>CAVTWD010000026.1:0-16972 GCA_963738325.1 uncultured Acidimicrobiales bacterium | reverse complement strand
TGGATGAGGCCAAAGCGCGGCGTCAGGGCCGGCCTGGCGAGCCAGTGACGAGGATGGTCAGTGGACGGTGAACCCCTGTACGCCCGCCGGCGTCTCGAGACGGACATCAAGACCGGTGACGACGGCATGGCGCGGACCGGTCCGCATCCACGCCACCACGCGATCGACGGCGGCCTGCTCGCCTTCGAGCACTGCCTCGACGGTGCCGTCGGACCCGTTGCGCACCCAGCCGGCGACGCCAGCGGCGGTCGCCTCCCGTCGACAGGACTCCCGGTACCAGACCCCCTGCACCCGGCCGGTCACGACCACGCGATAGCGGACCACCCCACCAGCCTGGTCGTCCTGGAGCCGACCGACGTCAGGAGCCGGCCGACATCTCCATGTGGACGCCGTGGGGTGTGGTGAGCCCGGGGATGGCATCCGGAGCGGCGAGCAGGAGCACCCCGAGGACAACGAGCATGGCCGCGGTCCCATAGGCGGCGATCCGTCGCCACGGGAGCGTCTTCTCGACCGCGATCACTGCGGCGAGGACGGCCATCCAGGTGATGGTCATGACGCCGAGCGCGAACAGCGACGCCATGAGCGCCCAGCAGCAGCCAACGCACCAGAAACCGTTCCTGACACCCATGCGAACCGAGCCGCCGGCGCCATCCCGCCATGAGCCGAGCAGGGCGCCGAGTGGGCTGCGGCACTTGCCGAGACACACGTCCTTGAGAGGCGTCAGCTGGTAGACGGCTGCGACCAAGAGGGTGGCTCCTGCCACCCATCGACCAGTGTGGTCCCAGGCCAACGGTCCGGCCACACCGCGTCGACCCCGACTCGGGCGGCGAACGCCGCAGCGCCGGCACCGGCCCAGGCGAGCAGGTAGCCGGCCGTGAAGAGCAGCGGCAGCAGGGCCGACCGCGCCTTGGTCATGCGGGAGTACAGCGCGACCGTTGGCGCGACCGATGGGAACATCATCGCCGCCATCATCACGACCCAGATCGCCAGGAACCATCCGAACGACCCGAATCCGGTCCAAGGTCCGTCGTCCATGCCCCGCATCCGGCCGATCGTCCACCACCACCCGAGGCCGGCGAGGGCGAAGAGCAGCACGACCAATCCGATGCGGGTGCGGGCAGCCGCGAACGCCGGAGCGAGTCCGTCGCCTCCAGAGCGACGCTCCGTCGCCAGGGCGCTCATGCCGTCAGGCGGCCCAGGAGAACTCGGACTTCGAGAGCCCCGTCTTGCCCTCGTAGGCGATGCCGAAGGCGTTGATGCGTGAGCGTCTCGCCTCCGCCATCGTGAGGTCCGAACCGACGGGATGGAACATCCCGTTGAACCGGACTGGCTCACCCGTCTCGATGCCGAAGGGAACGATGTCCTGGATCTCGAAGTCGATGGCATCGCCGACGCGGACGCGGTGCAGGAGGCCCTCGTCGTCGATGTCGATGGCGGCGCGCTCGACACCGAGCACCTCCCCCACCAACGGGGCCAGGGCCGCCATCGGTCCACCGAGCTGGCCGGCGAAGACCTTCGTCAGCTTGTCGAACTGCTCATCGCTCGCCCGCTCGTCGATGAACAGCCCGAGGCGCCAGTTGCCCTCGGTCATGACCTTTGGAGTGTCCGCGATGGCGGCGACTCGCAGCCCGCTGATGTCGGTGCCCTCGACGTTGCCCTCACGGATGTTGAACGCCAGCGTGACCCGGCAGAAGTCGTAGGTGGCACCGTGATCGAACGACAGGTTGCACGGACACATCAACTCGCACGAGCACGTCTCGACATAGCTGCCTTTGAGGCTCCACGCCATGGCCGAACCCCTCCCAAGATCAAATGAAGACCACATGAAGTGTGAGCCTGGCTGCGGCCGGCGTCAACGAGGTTCGCCCCCCTCGTCGGTCGTGGCTCGACACGACACGGATGCCGAGGGCGAGCATCAGCGCCAGGGCGAGGCCGACCACGAGGTAGCCCCGACGATACGGTCGCAGTGGGGAGCACTGTGATCGATCGCACGTAGGACCGCCGATGGTCCCGAGGCAGGACCTTCAGCCCTGGTCGGCGACGCGGGTGATCGTCATCCTGGAGGTGGAGCCATGAGCATCCGACCCCCAGACATGAACGAGGCAACCGTGACCACGATGGAGACACTGGACGCGCGCGCGTCCTCCGCGAGCTCGCGACGTGGACCGAAGGGCCCTGCGTGAGCATCTACCTCCCGCTCGATCCGAAGCACCCGAGCATCGACGCCGACCGTCTCACGCTCAAGGACCTGGTCCGAGACGCCCGGCACCAGCTCGAGGCCACCACGACCATGAGGCGGCCGGCGATCGACGACCTGCTCGAGGCGGCCGAGGCGCTGCTCGTCGCAGAGAGATGGCCGCTCGGCAGCCGCGGGTACGGTCTCTTCAGCGCACCGGGACACGCCACCCAGCTACAGCTCGACGTCGAGCCGACCCCCATGTCCGTGGTCGCGGACCGGTTCGTGATCACGCCGCTCGTGGCCGCCGTCTCGAACGGCGACCGCTTCTTCGTGCTGGCGATCAGCCAGCACCGGGTGCGCCTGTTCCGTGGTGGACGGGACGGCCTGGTCGACGTGGCCGTGCCCGGACTGCCCGCCAGCAGCGCCGACGCGCTGTGGTACGAGCACCATGAGCGCCAGCTGAGCGTGCACAGCGCGGGCCGGCAGGGTGTCGACCAGATCACCGGCGTCCTCCAGGGGTCACCGTCGGAGCGCGACCTCCGCAAGCAGCAGCTGCTGCGGTTCTTCCGGATCGTGGACCAGGCGTTGGCACGCGTGCTCCACGGCGAGACGGCGCCGCTGCTGATCGCCGGTGTCGACTACGAGCTCGCCGTCTACAAGGAGGCGAACCGCTACCCGCACCTCGACGCTGTCGTCGACACGGGCAACCCTGAGCGGCTGGACCCGGCCGAGCTGCACGCCATGATGTGGCCGGTCGCCGCGGGCCTGCTCGACGCTCCGCGGCGCAGGCTGGTCGAGCGCATCGATGCCGTCGCCGAGTCCCTGACGTTGCTCCCGGACGTCTTCGCGGCATGCCACGAAGGCCGGGTCGCCGCGCTGCTCGTCGAGCCCGACCGTCTCGTCTGGGGGCACTCCGAGACCGCGGCCGGCCACGCGCAGCGCAAGCCTGAGGACATCGAGCTCATCAGCGCCGCGATCGGGGCGGCCCTCGATCAGGGCGCCACGGTGTACCCGGCGTCGCCGGGCGAGCTGCCCGACGACGCGCCCCTGGCCGCCGTGGCCCGCTACTGATCGAGATCGTCGCGGCCGGCCGCGACGACCATCGCCGGCACTGTTCCATCGGGGCCCTCGGAAGAGACCCTCGTCCCGTCACGGGACCGGCGAGGCCCCGGGCCCACGGGCCTTAGGGTTCGCGACCGCCAGGGACCATTGGCACTACCTGCGCCACCGAGCGGGTGCCACCGTGGCAGTGTGTTCCCACAGACGATCGTCGTGCCGCTCGACGGCTCCGAGTTCGCCGAGCGAGCGGTCCCGGTCGCGACCGTCGTCGCGCGACAAGGTCACGGTGGGCGGCTGCTCCTGATGACCACCCGCTGGGACGGCGACGTGACCGACGCCAGCGATTACCTCGCTCAGGTCGCGGACGGCGTGACCGACGTCGAGGTGGAGACCATCGTGATCCAGGACCGGCCCGCGGCAGAGGCGATCGAGATGGTGGGGAGGTCTGCGCCTGGCCGCACCGTCTGCATGACGAGCCACGGGCGGGGCCGCCTGCGGTGGGCGTTGCTCGGGAGCGTCGCCGAAGAGGTCGTGGCCACGGCCTGCGAGCCCATCGTCCTCGTCGGTCGGCACTGCAAGGCAGCGTGGCCGAACGGACTGCAGCACCTGCTGATGTGTGTCGACGGATCGACCACCACCCCCGCGGTGGAGCCCATTGCGGTCGAGTGGGCCAAGGCGCTCGACCTCGAGGTGCACGTCGCCATCGTGATCCATCCACTGGACGCGGCCCGTCCCGACGCGGTGCTCGACGAGATCGCCGGCCGCTTCGAGACCGCAGGACTGCGTGCGCGCACGAACGTCATTCGCAGCTCGTACCCGGCCGGCGCACTGGCCGACCTCGCCGATGCGCAGGGCGCCAGTCTGGTGGCGATGAGCGACCACGCCCGTACAGGCGCGGCCCGCTTCGCGCTCGGGAGCGTGACGATCGGGGTCGTGGCCTTGGCCGGCTGCCCGGTACTCGTGGCGAGGACGTCGTGACCGGCAGCCTCGCCGCGCGGCGACGATCTCCCAGCCAGGACGCGGCCGGGCTCGAAGGTGCCATCCCGATCGGAGGCACCAGGGGTGACTACGACGCGCTGCTGCAGCTGGTCGGCGACCGCCGGTTCGTGCTCCTCGGGGAGGCCTCGCACGGCAGCCACGGGTTCTAGCGGGAGCGGGCCCGCATCACGCAACGGCTCATCGAGGAGAGGGGCTTCAACGCAGTGGCCGTCGAGGCCGACTGGCCCCGACGCCTACCGAGTCAACCGCTACGTCATGGGTGAGTCGGGTGACGCCGACGCTCACGGCGCTGGACGCCTCTCCCACGGAGCCGCTCACGTGTGGCCAGGCGCCGGCCACTACGACTTCGTCGATCGCGAACCGCATGTCGGCCTCACCGCCTTGGCGTCGCGCGATCTCGTCGCCGCTGAGGCGCCACGCGTCGGGTGCAATATCTTGCCCGGATGCCCGATCGCTGCGACCACTCACTCCGACCTCTGCGCTCCGCAACTGACGCCAGCCTGGCCAGGCGATGAGTTCCGACGAGGTGGTGCGTCGCGGGGTCGAGGACGTCCAGGTGTTCGACTTCGCCGGTACCCCGTGCAGCCGGGCGGTACCGCTCAGCGAGGCGCGGGTGGCGATCGTTACGACCGCTGGATTGCGACCCGACGGTGACGCTGTCTGGGGGCTCGGCCAAGGGTTCGTCGTGATCGATGACGACGAACGCAATCTGACGTTGGCCCACTCGTCCCCCAACTTCGATCGAACCGGCATCGCCATCGACCTGAACGTCGTCTACCCCGTTGAGCGGCTGGCCGAGCTGGCCGAGCGCGGAACGATCGGTTCGGTTGCTTCCCGACACGTGTCGTTCATGGGCGCCCAGGTTGACCACACCTTGACCACACTCAGGCTCGACACCGGGCCGGCCGCAGCCCAGCTCCTGAAGGACGACGGCGTCGACGTCGTCTTGTTCACGCCTGTTTGACCGCTCTGCACGCGCACCGTGAGTGCGCTCGCCCATGTCCTCGAAGCAGCCGGTCTGGCGACCGTGGGAATCAGCCTCGTCCGCGGTCAGGCCGAGCGGTCGCGGCCACCGCGCATGCTGCACTGCGAGTTCCCGCTCGGCCGCCCGCTCGGCCGACCACAGGATCCGCCGTTCCAGCACCGAGTGCTCGCTGCCGCATTCGGGCTGCTGCCGCGGACCGATGTTCCGGTCCTGGTCGACTACGACGAAACGATCGTGGATGACGCTGACCAGCCGCTGGCCTGCACGCTCCCGCCTCGCCACGATCCCGCCCTGCCCCCGGCGGTCGACGAAGCGCTCGGCTTGCGTCCGGCCTACGAGCGTCATCGTGCTGCCAGCGGCATCACCAATGTGGTCAGGCTGGGAGGCCCAGACCGAGTGGCCGACCTGATCGGCGTCTTCGTGCGGATCGCCGGGGGCGAAGCGTGGGACGCCGTCGGACTCGAAGCCGCTCAGACTCGGACAGGCCGCGCTCGACATCCGTGCCTACTACGAAGAGGCCGCGCTCGCGCTCGCCGACCACGTCCCGGCCGCCCGCCAGGCCGAGTCGTGGTTCTACCGCGCGACCGCCAGCCGGTGCTCTGCTGCGCAGGGCCCGCGGCATCATCCGTGACGCCGAGGCGCCACGACCGGCCTGGTTCCCCCTCGTCCCCACCGGACAGCCCACGTCGTGACCTCGGAGGCGGCCGCTGACCGTATCGCGGCCGGTGCTGTTCCGTGGTGCTCGGCGACCACGAGTGACTTGTGCACCAGGGAGTCGACGTGAGCCAGCACACGCCGATGTCGTCGACCTGACCGGCGACGTTCACGAGATCGGAGAGCTCGACGCCACCGACGGGCCCGCACCCTGCGGCAGGTGTGGTCGGCAGGAACGCTGCGGCTCTACGCCCGGCTGCTGCGGCGAGGCGCCCGCTGGCAACGACCGACCGAGGACATCCTTCAGCTCGGCGCCGACGCCGTGGTGGGACGCGACGGACGTCTCCGCTACGTGGCGCTCCCACTCCGCCCCGACGCCCGACCACCCCTCGACGAGCTGATCGCGGCGCTCGACTGATGGGGAGTGCGTCAGCGTCGACACGTTGATCCGGTGGTGCCATCTGGTGCACGACACGGATGGCGCGGCACCGCACCGCAGGAGTGGCGCCTGCCCGTCTACCGTGGTCGTGGAGGGTTTGAGCGAGGAGGGACGACATGCCGCCTAGTCGTGTCCATTTCAACGGTGGAGTGAACTTGGCCGATGCCGAGACCGTCATGCGGGAGATCGCGGCGCGTGTGCCGGTGGGTGTCGGGCGGATACCCGACGGCGAGACGGGGCCCCGCCAGCAGTGGATCTTCTTTCAGCTCGAGAAGTTCTGGCAGACGCCGGGGCTGGAGCAGGCCGGGTTGGCGGATCAACCGGCGGAGGGATACGAGCAGATGCCCAAGGTGCGCCTGGCCGGTGGCGTCGAGCCCGACGCGGTCGAGTGGCCCAACCTGGGGTATGCCGACGCCTACCTCGAGTCGTTCGAGACGTTTTGCCGACTTCGTGATGAGGGCGTCATCGCGGTCGGGACCCGCTTCCAGGTCGAGTACCCGACCCCGCTGGCCTCGATCAACGGCTGGGTCCTCCGGGAGGATCAGGACGGGCTCGAACCGTCCTACGAGAAGGCGTTGTTCGCCGACCTGGAGCGGTTGCTGTCGGTCGTTCCCCACGGCGACGTGGCGGTGCAATGGGATGTCGCGGTGGAGTTCGCGATCTTGGAGGGCGGCTTCGAAGCCACGGAAGGGCAGACCTTCGAGGGCATCGTCGAGCGGTTGGTCCGCTGTGTCGACCGCGTCCCAGCCGACGTGCCGGCCGGACTCCACCTCTGTTACGGCGATTACGAGCACCAGCACTTCACGCAGCCCGAGTCGCTGGAGCTCCAGGTCCAGGTCGCCAACGCGACGGCGTCCCGGACGGCTCGGCCGATGGGCTGGATCGCCTTCACCGTCCCCCAGGACCGACGGGACCGGGACTTCTTCGAGCCCTTGCGTGGACTTGCGCTCGCGCCCGCCACCGAGATCTACCTGGCCCTCGTTCCCTACCACCCCGCCGACCAGGAGCCCGGCACCACCCTGGAGCAGGTGCGGCTCATCGACGAGATCCTCCCTGCCTCCGAATGGGGGATCTGCACGGAGTGCGGCATGGCCCGGGCCGATCGGGACGACATCCCCGCGCTGCTCGACCTGCACCGGGAGATCCTCGCGGCCAACCGCCGGTAGTCCGGATCGCGTCAGGTCACGGCGCCGATCGCCAGGGAGCCCCCAGATGCCGGTGGCGGTGCGCCCGCGGCTGGGGTTTGTCGAGTCGGAGACCTGTGGAGATCAGGTCGAGTCAGGAGGGGCGGCGACGACCAGTGCGTAGCTGCCGATGCCGATCAGGGAGCTCGCCGGCACGCGGCGTTCCCCGTCGAGCACCAGGCTGGTGACCTGCCCCGAGTCCGGATCGAATTCGACATCGCTGAGCGTGCCCACTCGCAGGCCCCTTCATCGTGTTCTCCTCGAGGCCGGCGTCCCGATGGTCGGGACCCGGCGGAGCTACCGGTAGCCATGCGGCCGCTCAGCCAAGAGGCGATCGCACCCGACAGCGAGCGCCCAGGTCAGGCGCGCCACCAAGGATCGAACTCGGTGGAAGGGCGCCAGGGGTGGCGTCCGTCGGCGGTTTCTGCGGGGCGGTCCACCCCGTCTTCGGGCCGTCTGAAGTGAGCCCCGAGGCGATCCAACCCGCGAGGGTCGCTCGGGGCGAAGTGGCGAGCGGGTCAGGCGCTGAGCGCGCGGCGATGTCGCTGACCTTCTGGACCAGCGGGCTGGGTTGGCCGGTACGGGAACGAACCCGTGGTGTCGGTAGAAGTCTGCGGTTCCGGCACCGCCGAGATTCGCGCCGCAGCGACGTGCTCGCCGCATCCCGATGGAGGTACAGGTCAGCACTACTTCTCGGGCGCCCTCGGCAGGATTCGAACCTGCGCACACGGCTCCGGAGGCCGATGCTCTATCCCCTGAGCTACGAGGGCGGGTCGGGTCAGCCTAGCCGGGGGCACCGCCGGAACCGCCTTGGGTCAGGCGCCCGTCGACCGACCAGAATGGGCCGATGGCCGATCCGCTCCTGCTGCTCGAGGAGCGCCTCGCGACCGCGTTCGCCGCCTTCGCCGGCCGGCCGGTCGACCCGGTCGTACGGGCGTCGGATCGCGCCGACGCGCAGGCCAACGGCGCGCTCGCCCTGGCCAAGGAGCTGGGTAGCCCGCCCCGGGCGCTGGCCCAGGCGGTGATCGACGCCGCCGACCTGGGGGGCATCTGCCGGGAGGTCGAGCTGGCCGGGCCGGGCTTCATCAACCTCAACTTCGACGACGGGTACCTCGCACGCACGATCGCCGGGGTCGCCGCGGACCCGCGGCTGGGCCTTCCCCGCGCCGACGACCCCGAGCGCGTCGTCATCGACTACTCGCATCCCAACGTCGCCAAGGAGATGCACGTCGGGCACCTGCGCACGACGATGATCGGCGACGCGCTGGCCCGCATGCTGACCGACGCCGGCCACACCGTCATCCGGGAGAACCACATCGGCGACTGGGGCACGCCGTTCGGGATGCTGATCGAGCACCTGGTCGACGTGGGTGAGGCCGAGGCGGCACGGGAGCTGTCCGTCGGCGACCTCGACGGCTTCTACAAGCAGGCCCGGACCAAGTTCGACGCCGACGAGGCGTTCCGTGAGCGGGCCCGCCAGCGCGTGGTCGCCCTGCAGGGCGGCGATGCCGCGACGTTGCGCCTCTGGACCCGTCCTGGTGGAGGAGAGCACCCGCTACTTCGACGCGGTGTACGGGCGGCTCGGCGTCCTCCTGGAGGACTCCGACCTCATGGGCGAGAGCTTGTACAACGACCTCGCTGCCCGAGGTCGTCCGCCGTCTGGACGAGGCCGGTGCTGCTCGTCGAGTCCGACGGCGCGGAGGTCGTCTTCCCGCCCGGCTTCACGAACCGCGACGGGCAGCCGCTGCCGCTCATCGTGCGCAAGGGCGACGGCGGCTTCCCCTACGCGACCACCGACCTGGCCACGGTGATCGACCGCGTCGAGCGGGTGAAGGCCACGCTCCTCCTCTACGTCGTAGGCGCACCGCAGGCGCAGCACCTGCAGATGGTGTTCGCGGTCGCCGAGGAGGTGGGCTGGCTGCAGCCGCCGGCCCGGGCCGTGCACGTGCCGTTCGGCAACGTGCTCGGGACCGACCACAAGATGTTGCGCAGCCGGAGCGGCGAGACGGTCAAGCTGATCGAGCTGCTCGACGAGGCAGTCGATCGGGCCGATCGGGCCGTGGCCGAGAAGAACCCCGACCTCCCGCCGGACGAGCGGGCCGCCGTCGCCCGCGCCGTCGGCATCGGGGCTGTCAAGTACGCCGACCTCTCCACCGATCGCATCAAGGACTACGTCTTCGACTGGGAGCGCATGCTGGCCTTCGACGGCAACACCGGTCCCTACCTGCAGTACGCCCACGCCCGCATCCGGTCGATCTTCCGGCGGGCCGGTGTCGACCCCGCCAGCGTCCAGGCGGTCACGCCCACGCTCGCGACATCGGAGGAGCGGGCGCTGGCCCTCGGCATCCTCGGCTTCGAGGCCGCGGTGCGGGAGACGCTCGAGCGCTGGTCGCCCCACCGCCTCTGCACGTACCTGTTCGACCTCGCCAGCACCTTCACGGAGTTCTACGAGGCCTGCCCGGTGCTGCGCTCCGAGGAGCCGCTGCGCAGCAGCCGCCTGGCCCTGGCCGACCTCACGGCCCGCGTGCTGGCAACCGGGCTCGCGCTGCTCGGCATCGAGGCGCCGGAGCGGATGTGACGAGCCACGAGCCGCGTCAGCCAGGGCAGGAGCCGTGAGTCGGTCTACGAGGCCCGGGTGAGCCCAGCGTGAGCCGCATCCCGGCCGGCCTGCTGCCCGACCACTCCTCCGTCGGCGCCCAGGGACAGCTGCTGATCGCCGGCGTCGACGTCGCCGAGCTGGCGGCGGAGCACGGCACCCCGCTGTTCGTCTACGACGAGGAGCACATCCGCGCCCGCTGCCGGGAGGCGGTGGAGGTGTTCGGCGACGGCAACGTCGTGTACGCCACCAAGGCCTTCCTGTGCCGGGCCATCGCCCGCCTCGTCAACGAGGAGGGCCTGCTGCTCGACGTCGCCACCGGTGGCGAGCTGCACGTCGCCCTCTCGGCCGGTGTCCCGGCCGACCGGCTGGTGGTCCACGGCAACAACAAGTCGATGGAGGAGCTGCGGACGGCGCTCACCGCCGGCGTCGGTCTGGTGGTCGTCGACAGCTTTGACGAGCTCGACCGGCTCGACGCGCTGCACGCCGAGGGCCTGCCCCGCCCCCGTGTCCAGCTGCGCATCACGCCAGGCGTCGAGGCCCACACCCACGAGTTCGTGCGGACCGGGCAGGAGGACTCCAAGTTCGGCTTCGGCCTGCCGAACGGCACCGCCGCTGCTGCTGCCGAGCGGGCCCAGGCGTCGCCCGCGGTCGAGCTGGTCGGCTTCCATGCCCACGTCGGCTCGCAGGTCTTCGCCGTCGACAGCTTCGCCCGCGTAGCCGAGCTGATGGCCGACTTCGCCCGTCCGTACGGCCTGCCCACGATGACCGTTGGCGGCGGCCTGGGCGTCGCCTACGTCGAAGGCGAGTCGGCGCCGACCATCACCGAGTGGGCGCGTGTGCTGCGCAAAGCGGTCGACGAGGCCGGGTTCGAGGGACGCCTCCTTGTCGAGCCCGGACGGGCCATCGTCGCCTCGGCCGCCGTCACCGTCTACTCCGTCGGGACGATCAAGGACATCCCGGGCATCCGGACCTACGTCGCCGTCGACGGCGGCATGAGCGACAACCCCCGCCCGGTCCTCTACGGCAGCGGGTACGAGACCTTCCTCCCGCGCGCCGTCGAGGCCGACCGCACCCGTCCCGTCCGCGTGGTCGGCAAGCACTGCGAGTCCGGCGACCTGCTGGTCCGCGAGGGCTGGGTGCCCCACGACATCGCCGTCGGTGACCTGCTGGCCACCCCCGTGACCGGCGCCTACGGCCACTCGATGGGTAGCAACTACAACAAGGTCCCCCGTCCGGCGGTCGTCTTCGTGGCCGATGGCCGGGCCCGGCTGGTCGTCCGGCGCGAGACCCACGACGACCTCCTGCGCTGCGACGTCGACTAGCGATGCTCGAGCAGTGGCTGCACCGGGCGCGTCGGGCGCACGACGACGCGCATCCCCGTCACCGTCTTCACCCCGGCCTACGCGCCCGAGCGGGACGGCGATCCGGATCCCGGCGAGGTGGTGTGGGCGTGGATCCCGTACGAGGACGATCCCAAGCAGGGCAAGGACCGCCCGGTCATGGTCGTCGGCTGGGACGGCAAGGACCTCGTCGTCGTCCCGCTGACCACCAAGGCCCACCCCGAGCGCGACGACGAGGTCGAGATCGGCTCGGGCGACTGGGACCGCACGCGCCGGGACAGCTACGCCAAGGTCGACGCGGTCCTGCGGGTCAACGTCGCCGACATCCGCCGGGAAGGCGCTGCGCTCGACCGCAAGCGCCTCGACAAGGTGGTGGCCGCCGTCACCGCCTACCGCGCCGCCCACCCCGGCACCTGACGCCCCCGCTCGCCGCCGGGGCGGCTGTCGGATCGCCGGCCGAGCGGACCGCCAGGCCTGCTCGATCTCGTTCTGGTCAGCGGATCGCACCTCTGATGTGCGATCCGCTGACCGGAACCATGGGGGAAGGGGGTAGCGCCGGCGTTGGCAACGGGGTCGTCAGGGTGGCGGCGGCACCGGTACCCTCGCTCGCCGTGAGCGGTCCCAGTCAGGTCGTGCGGGTCGGCGTGCTCGGCTGTGGGAACGTGGGCGCCGCGCTGGTCGAGCTGATCGACCGGCAGGCCAAGGTGGTCGAGTCGCGCACCGGCCTGCGCCTCGAGGTGGCCCGGGTGGCCGTGCGCAACCTGGCTCGGGAGCGCGACGTCGACCTCCCGCCCGGCCTGCTGACCCGCGACAGCCACGCGCTGGTCGAAGATCCGGACATCGACGTCGTCGTCGAGGTGATCGGCGGGATCGAGCCCGCCCGGGAGCTCATCCTGACCGCGCTGCGACACGGCAAGCCAGTGGTCACGGCCAACAAGGAGCTGTTGGCCAACGTCGGGACCGAGCTGTTCTCCGCCGCCGACGAGGCCGGACAAGACCTGCTGTTCGAGGCCGCAGTGGCCGGCGGCATCCCCCTCATCCGCGCCCTGCGGGAGAGCCTGCGGGGCGAGCCGCTACGGCGCGTGCTCGGGATCGTCAACGGCACGACGAACTACATCCTCACCAAGATGTCGGAGGACGGTGCCACCTACGGCGAGGCGCTGAGCGAGGCGCAGCGACTGGGTTACGCCGAACGTGATCCGACGGCCGACGTCGAGGGGCTGGACGCCGGCGCCAAGGCCGCGATCATCGCCAGCATCGCCTTCGGCGCCCGGGTCGTCGCCGGGGACGTCTACCACGAGGGGATCAGCAAGGTCACGGCCGCCGACATCGCGACGCCACGCGCCTGGGCTACGTGGTCAAGCTGCTGGCCATCTGCGAGCAGGACCCGGCGAGCGGCGCGGTTGCGGTGCGGGTCCACCCGGTGATGCTTCCCGAGCAGCACCCGCTGGCCAGCGTGCGCGACAGCTACAACGCGGTCTTCGTCGAGGGCGATGCCGTCGGCTCGCTGATGTTCTACGGCCGCGGCGCGGGCGGGATGCCAACGGCCAGCGCGGTCCTGGGCGACCTCATCGACGCGGCCGTCAACCGCCAGCTCGGCACCCACGCCTCCCTCGGCTCGTTCGGCCGGGTCCCGATCCGCGCCATCGACGAGACGACGGCCGAGTACCACCTCGTGCTCGACGTCGTCGACCGGCCCGGCGTCCTGCACGCGGTCACGGGGGTCTTCGCCCGCCACGGCGTGAGCATCCGCACCGCGGAGCAGGAGGGGCTCGGCGACGACGCCCGCCTCGTCTTCATCACCCACGAGGCGCAGGAAGCGGCGGTCCAGGCCACGCTGCGGGAGCTGCGCGACCTCGACGTCGTCGAGCGGGTGGGCGGCTTCCTGCGCGTCATCGGCGCCTGAGGTCGCTCCAGTGCGCTACGTCTCCACCCGGGGCAGCGCAACGGAGCTGGGCTTCGCCGACACGCTGCTGGCGGGTCTCGCCGCCGACGGCGGGCTCTACGTCCCGGCGGAGTGGCCCGACGCTGCCGACGATCGACCCGAGTGCCGGCTACGCGGCCGCCGCGGCGGCGGTGATGGCGCCGTACATCGGCGACGAGATCGACCGTGCGGTGCTGGACACCATCTGCGACGACGCCTACGCGGTGCCGGAGGCGTTCCGCCATCCGGCCGTCTGCCCACTCGTGCAGCTCGGCCCCGACGAGTGGCTGCTCGAGCTCTTCCACGGTCCGACGCTCGCCTTCAAGGACATGGCGCTCCAGGTCGTGGGCCGCCTGTTCGACCACGTGCTGGCGGAGCGGGGCGAGCGGGTCACGGTCGTCGGCGCGACCAGCGGCGACACGGGCAGCGCGGCGATCGACGCCATGGCCGGGCAGGACCAACGTCGACATCGTCATCCTCTACCCCGAGGGTCGGGTCAGCGAGGTGCAGCGACGGCAGATGACGACCGTCGCGGCGGAGAACGTGCAGGCCGTCGCCGTCGAGGGGACGTTCGACGACTGCCAGGACCTCGTGAAGGCCATGTTCAACGACCCCGCCTTCCGGGACCGGCACCGCCTGTCCGCCGTGAACTCCATCAACTGGGCCCGCGTGATGGCGCAGATCGTCTACTACGCAACGACCGCAGCGACATTCGGGGGGCGGCCGGTGTCGTTCGCCGTGCCCACCGGCAACTTCGGCAACGTCCTGGCGGGCTGGATCGCTCGGCGCATGGGAGCACCGATCCACCGTCTCCTGATCGGTTCCAACTGCAACGACATCCTCACCCGCTTCCTGACGACCCGGATCATGGCGACCGCAGAGGTGGTGCCCACGCTGAGCCCGAGCATGGACATCCAGGTCTCGTCGAACTTCGAGCGCCTCCTGTTCGAGGTGAACGACCGGGATGGCGGCATGACGGCTGAGCAGCTGCGCCAGCTCCGGGCCACCGGTCACCTGGCCGTCGAGGCCGACCAGTACGAGGAGTGGCTGGCCCCCGTCTTCCGGGCGCGCGTTCGACGATGCCGACACGCTGGGCATCATGCGCACCGTGCACGCCGAGACCGGGCTCCTGGTCGACCCGCACACGGCAGTCGGCATCGGCGCGGCGCGCGGCCGCTCGTGAGCCGGGCGTGGCGACGGTCGCGCTGGCGACGGCCCATCCGGCCAAGTTCCCGGACGCGGTCGAGGAGGCGACGGGCCGCCAGCCTGAGCTGCCACCCCACCTCGCCGACCTCTTCGAGCGGCCCGAGCGCACCACTGTCGTGCCCAACGAGCTGGCGGCGGTCGAGGCCGTCGTTGCACGTCACGCCGCCCGTCGCTAAGGTGACGGCCGCTCGGAGCCCCGAGCAGGCAGCCCCACCAGGCTCGGCAGTCGTTCCCACGAGCCCGCGGTGGATCCCCGTCCTCTCCGACGGAGGTTTGCGTTGCCAACCCCCCACTCGCTGGCCGCGGGAAGGCTGGTGTGGGTTCCACCCCGCCCACCGTCGGCCTGCCGGTGGTCGAACCTCGTCATGCAGTCGGAAAGTAGGTACGCATGAGCGCGGAGACCCTCGAACGCTCGAGTGCTGGAAGGCAAGGACCGCGAGCAGCTGATCGCCATCGCGACCGCCTTGGGGCTCAAGGCCCTCTCCCGGGCGAAGAAGGCGAGATCATCGATCGGATCCTCGAGCAGACCGGGGCCGCGCCGGCGGGGGACGCTCGGCCCGGCGAACGGCAACGGCAGCGGCGGCAGCAACGGGGCCGCGCTCCGCGGTCACCGAGCCGCCCGTCGCCGCGGCCGACCGGTCCGCCGGACGACGCACCGGCCGTGGCGACCACCGCGCCGGTGCTCGCGCTCGACCGACGAGCCGCCGGCCGACTGGGAGCTGGCGCTGGGCGACGACGACGCTGCTGACACGACGGCGCGACGCCCGCGCACCGCGACCGCCGACCGGCACGCCATGCCGGCGCGACCTCGGCGACGCCGATCACCGAGGTGGCCGACCGACCGCAACGAGCGCCAGACCGCGCCAGGCGGCGCCGACGACGCCGCAACGGCGAGGTTCGGACGGACCGCGGCGCTCGGCGGGCGATGGCCGGCGGCGCCGCCGCCGGCGCCGGCGTCGACCGCAAGGGCAAGGGCGGCGACGGTCCGCAGGGCGGCGACCGCGCAGGCAACCGGTGAGCCGCGCGAACGCGGCGGCGAGCGCCGACCGCGGTCGCCGGCAGCGGCCGAGCACGGGGTCGGCGAGCCGATCGAGGTCGCGGGTCTACCTCGACCTGCGCGACGAGGGCTACGGCTTCCTGCGGGTCAACGGCTACCTGCCCAGCCGGGACGACGTCTACGTCTCGGTCAAGCAGACCCGCCAGTTCGGGCTGCGCAAGGGCGACCACGTCACCGGGCTAGCCGGCCCGGCCGGCCGCAACGAGAAGAACCCGGCGCTGCTGCGAGATCCACACGGTCAACGGCGCGGACCCGGAGAGGCCGCGCCAGCGGCCGCAGTTCGAGGACCTCACGCCGCTGTTCCCCGACGAGAAGCTGCGCCTGGAGAACCCGAGCGACCCGACGAACATGACGGCGCGCATCGTCGACCTGATCTCGCCGGTCGGCAAGGGCCAGCGCGGCCTGATCGTCTCGCCGCCGAAGGCCGGCAAGACCACGTCATGAAGACGATCGCCACGTCGATCGAGCGCAACAACCCCGAGGTCAAGCTGATCGTGCTGCTGATCGACGAGCGGCCCGAAGAGGTCACCGACATGCGCCGCTCGGTGCGCGGCGAGGTCATCGCCTCGACCTTCGACCGGCCGAGCGACGAGCACACCCACGTCGCCGAGCTGGCCATCGAGCGGGCCAAGCGGCTGGTCGAGACGGGCGAGGACGTCGTCGTCATCCTCGACGGCATCACCCGCCTCGCCGGGCCTACAACCTCGCCGCCCCGGCGACCGGCCGGATCATGTCCGGCGGCATCGACGCCGGCGCGCTCTACCCGCCGAAGAGGTTCTTCGGCGCCGCCCGCAACGTCGAGGAAGGCGGCTCGCTGACCATCCTCGCCACGGCGCTGGTGGAGACCGGCTCGCGCATGGACGAGGTCATCTTCGAGGAGTTCAAGGGCACCGGCAACATGGAGCTGCGGCTCGACCGCAAGCTCGCCGAGCGCCGGATCTACCCGGCGATCGACGTCGACGCGCTCGAGCACCCGCCACGAGGAGCTGCTCTTCGACCGCAAGCAGCTGCAGATGGTGTGGAAGCTGCGCCGGGTGCTCTCCGGCCTGGCCGCCGACGGCAACGCCGCGCCCGGCCTCGAGCTGCTCATCGACCGCCTGCGGACGTTCAAGACCAACGACGAGTTCCTCGCCGAGATCGGCAAGCAGCCGTCGATGTGACCGGGTCGTCGCGATCGGCTAACTCCACGGTCGCCAGCGTGGACATGAACGGGAACGGGCCCCGCCCGCCCCACCATGCCGGCGAGCCCACGCTCGGCCGTGCCGGCGCCGTCCGCCGTGCTCACGCTCGGCGCGCCGGTCGGGCCTGCGTACGGCCCAAATCTCACCAACCGTGCTGTCGCCCGCC
>CAVTWD010000025.1:0-164015 GCA_963738325.1 uncultured Acidimicrobiales bacterium | reverse complement strand
AGTGTGCGTCCAGCAGTTCGGGCGCCAGGACATCAAAGGAGATGGCCATGACGTAACCGAGCGGCAAGTTCAGGGCAGCCAGCCGGTGGAAGTCCGGTCCGGGGAGACGCCAGGGTCCCTGGTAGCGCGGCTCCCGGCGTTGGGCGAAATCCCGGCGTCGAAGCGGAGCAACGACACCCCATGGAGGGGGTGGCAACTGGCCGGTCCGCAGCATGAAGCGAAGTCTGCGGCGTCGTAAGAGAAACCCGTGTGAGCGGGCCAAGGAGGAGCCGAGCCGGCACTTTGACGGCGAAGGCCACGGACGGCACCAGAGACCCTGGAGCGGGTGCCCACGAACCTCCCGGCGTATGGGACGTGGAACGGTCAGACGGTTGTCCTGGGAACTGGAGAGAGCCTCCTCGGCCCCACTCGGTGCGGGTGGGAAGCGATGTCCGTCTATAACCGGTGAACCCGGGAAGTGGCGTGGCGGCTGAGAGGCAGTCGGAGGGGGTCGTAGTAGTCCGAGGGCGGGAAAGCCGTCCGCATGGCGAAGGACCCCTGCTTCATCGATGCGTCACGCTCGCAGGAGAGGTTCTGATGAGTGCCCGAACGGCTAGATGACTAATTCCTGGGGGTCAGTGGTCGTAGGCGATGAGCGATCGCAGGATGGGTTGGTTGGTGGTGTCGTTGTGCCAGATGGCGGCGGTGAGGGCGAGGACGCGTTGAAGTACTCGTGCGGCGACTCCGTCGCAGGTCCGGCCGCCGTGGCGTTCGAGGTCGAGTTGGCCTTTGAGGGTGTCGTTGACCGACTCGATGATTTGGCGGAGCGGTTTGAGCAGGTGGGCGCCGGGTCGGGGTCGTTCCTTCTTGAAGGCGGGGCGCAGCAGTCGGGCGCCGTGGTCGGCGAGGAACCCCTCGAACTCGGTGGACGGCGTAGCCCTTGTCGGCGATGAGGGTTTGGCCGGGGCGGCGGGCGAGGAGCTCGGGCTCGGTCTCGAGCATGTCGCGGGCGACTTCGCGTTCGTCGGTCTTGGGGTTGGTGAGGGCGAAGGTGATGGGCAGCCCCGCGGGGGTGCAGATCAGGTGCAGACGCAGGCCCCAGAAGTAGCGGGAATGGCTGGCGCAGTAGCCGTAGGCGGACCAGCCGGCGGTGTCGGACCGCTTGGCGGTGGGCCGAGATCGGCCGCACTCGACGGGGGTCGAATCGATCAGCCAAACGTCGTCGCTCCATCCTCGACTCTCGATCGCCAAGATCCGGATCATGGCTTTGAGCTGGCCCGACGCCGCCCGCAGCCGCTTGTTGTAGCCGGACTGGCGGGGCAGATAGGGGAACAGGTGACAGAGGTGCTGACGGGCGTGGCGCAACCAGCGGGTCTCGGACACGAACCCGGCGAGGGCTTGCAGCACCGCCAGCGTGATCAGCTCGGCGTCGGACAGCTTGGGCCTGAACGATCCTTTCGGCAGCGCGGCGCCAGCGTCGGATCATCCTTCAGCGCGTCATCAACGCGGACATACAGTGCAGTGGCGAGGGTGTCCAGGTCGGCGTCCACGAGACCTCCAAGGTCGACGGGATCAGCAACGCCGATCGTGGACGCCTTCGCCGCGTCAACGGCGGATACCCCCGGGAATCACTCGTCTAGGTCCATCAGGCAAGCCGACGGCTTGGACAAGACCCGAGCCTTGCAGCGTGTGCTGTACCGCAGCGCCAAGGAGGAACCCACCCGCCGTTTCCACGCCCTGTATGGCCACGTCGCCCGCAGCGACGTGCTGGCCAGAGCGTGGGACGACGTACGTGCCAACCGTGGGGCGCCCGGTGTCGACGGTGTGAGCATCGCCGACGTCGAAGCGTTGGGAGTGGCCGTCTTCCTTCATGAACTCGCCGCGGCGTTCCAGGCGCGAACCTATCGACCTGCCCCGCTGCGACGGTGTACATCCCCAAGGCGGGGGAAACGACGCGCACCGCGTCGCGGCCCTTGTCCATCCCGACGGTGCGCGACCGCGTAGCAATGGCGGCCGCCAAGATCATCCTCGAACCACTGTTCGAAGCTGATTTCCTCTCGGTGAGCTTCGGGTTCCGACCGAAGCGGTCGGCCCACATGGCCTGTGAGGCCATCCGGGTCGAGGCCAACCGGGGCGCCGACTGGGTGCTCGACGCCGATCTGAGCAACTGCTTCGGCAGCATCTCCCATGACGCCCTCATAGCGCTCGTCGAGCGGAGGGTGGCCGACCGGGACATGCTCAAGCTGCTGCGATCGTGGTTGCGGGTCGGGGTGCTGGAAGACGGGACGGTCACCGACACGGTGGCGGGGACCCCGCAGGGGTCCCCGATCTCCCCGCTGCTCGCCAACATCGCCTTGCACGCCCTCGACGAGGACTTCACGCATGGCGTCGGGAAGCGACTCGGGGTGCTGGTGCGTTACGCCGATGATCTCGTGGTGATCTGCCCGACCCGTCAACGGGCCGAACAAGCCCGCTGGCGAGTGAGCGTCATCCTGGCCCCGCTCGGGTTGCGGTTGAACCCGGACAAGACTCGGATCGCTTGCTTGACCCGAGGAGCCGAAGGTTTCGACTTCTTGGGGTTCCACCACCACAAGGTGGAGTCGTTCAGATGGCGGGGTCATTGGTATCTGCAACGCTGGCCGTCGAAACGAGCGATGGCGTCGATACGGGCCAAAGTCCGCGCCGCCACCGACCGTCGTTTCGGAGGCACATCATGGGCGATCGTGGTCGCCAACTTGAACCACGTGCTGCGAGGCTGGACGGCGTACTTCCGCTACGGCAACTCGGCACGCAAGTTCGAGGACATCGACGTGTATGTCCATGAGCGCCTGGCCATCCTCGCCAGCCGCAAGCACGGGCTACCCGGATGGAACCTGGGCCGCTTCAACTGGGAGTGGCTCAGGGCCCTTCGGGTCTACAGGCTGCAAGGCACCACGAGGTGGGGGACACCGCATACCTGGCGGTGAACGATGTCGGCAAGCCGTGTGCGGGAGAACCGCACGCACGGTTTGAAAGGGGGCCGCTGGCGAAGCGAGACCGACCCGGCCGAGATGGGTGAGAAAGCCAAGGCCCAGCACCCGACGCCAAGGCACGGACGACCAGCCAGCGGCCTACCTCACAGTTAGTTAGGTGAACGAGGACGCCTGCTACCGGGCCATGGACTTCTTCCTGGCCGCGCTGGCCGAGCTGCAAGAAGCCGTGTTCTTCACCGTCGCGAACCTGTTGAACCTCGAAGTCGACATTTTGTTCTTCGACACGTCCTCGACCTACTGGGAGACCGACTCGGCCGACGACGCCCTCCTCGACGACGATGAGGACCGCGGCGACGAGGTGGGCCGTGCGGTGGAGGGGGCGTGGCGCACCTACGGGCACTGCAAGGACCACCGAGCCGACCTGCCCCAGATCGTGATCGGCATGGCCGTCACCCGGGAAGGGATCCCGGTACGGGTGTGGACGTTCCCGGGCAACACCAGCGACCAGACCCTGATCCGCACCGTCAAGGACGACCTGTCGCACCTGGCAGCTCAACCGGGTCATCTGGGCGCTCGACCGCGGGTTCAGCTCCGCAGCCAACCGCCGCTACCTGCAGCGCGGCGGCGGGCACTACATCGTCGGCGAGAAGCTGCGCGGCGACTCCACCGAAGCCGCCGTCGCGTTGTCCCGCCAGGGCCGCTACCACGCCGTCGCCGACAACCTGCGGGTCAAAGAGGTCCGCGTCGACGACGGCACCGGCACCGGGACCGCTTCGTCATCTGCCACAACCCCGACGCCGCCACCCGCGACGCCGCTGTACGCGACCAGATCGTCGCTCGTCTCACCGAACGCATCGCCGGCTCCGACACGCTCCCCGCCCCCAAGCGGGCCGAACTCGCCGGGCGGCTCAAGACCAAACCGGCCTTCGCCCGGTTCCTGCGCACCACCCCCGGCGGCCTGCTCCGCGTCGACCGGGCCGCCGTCCGCGCCGACGCCAACCTCGACGGCAAGTTCCTGCTGCGCACCAGCGACGAGAGCCTCACCGCTGCCGACATCGCCCAGGGCTACAAGGGCCTCTACGAAGCCGAACGAGGCTGGCGGGACCTCAACTCCACCATCGACCTGCGCCCCGTCTACCACCACCGCGAAGACCGCATCCGCGCCCACGTACAGCTCCAGTGGCTCGCCCTGCTCCTGCTCCGCGTCGCCGAGACCGCCGTCGGCGACACCTGGCGCAACATCCGCAACGAGCTCGAACGCCTCCACCTCGTCACCCTCGCCACCAACGAAGGCCAAGTCGCTCAACGCAGCGAACTCACCACCAGCCACCGCACCATCCTGCGAGCCCTCGAACTACCCGACCCGCCCCGCTTCTTCGACTTCACCCCCACCGCCCAATAGCCACACCCCCGACGCCGCGTAGTAACACGACCCCTCAACCCCACCGCGCCCGAAACCCCAGGTCACAGCCCACTTACGAGCCTCCCGTATGCCCACATTCTGCGGAAGTCAGGTGGTCTGTGGCTTGGGCTTGGCTAGTGCCGTGACCGGTGACTGAGGCCGGGTCCGCCGAGCCAGGGTTGGTGCCGGCAAGGCGCGACGAGGAACCAATAGTCGCAGCACTATTGCGACGAGGCGCAACGCAGTCGGCGCCGGCACTGGCCGGCGCAACGGGGCGAACGTTGCCGGTCGCGGCACTAGATGGCTAATTCCCGGGGGTCAGTGGTCGTAGGCGATGAGGGAGCGCAGTGCGGGTTGGCCGCTGCGGTGGTTGTGCCAGATGGCGGCGGTGAGGGCGAGGAGTCGCTGGGCGATTCGCACGACCACACCGGTTGCAGTGCGGCCGCCGTGGCGTTCGACATCGAGTTGGCCCTTGAGCGTGTCGTTCACCGATTCGATGAGTTGACGCAACGGCTTGAGCAGGGGCGTACCTGGGCGTCGCTTCTCGTCGGTGCGGGCCGGGCGTAGGAGGGTGATGCCGTGGTCGGCGAGGAACCGTTCGAACTCGGCGCTGGCGTAGCCCTTGTCGGCGAGGATCGTCTGGCCTGGGCGGGTGGCGATCAGGTCGGGTTCGGTTTCCAACAGGTCGCGGGCGACTTCGCGTTCGTCAACTTTGGGATTGGTCAGCACGCGAACGTGACGGGCAGCCCGCGGGGGTGCACACCAGGTGCAGTCGCAGCCCCCAGAAGTAGCGGGAGTGGCTGGCGCAGTAGCCGTAGCCGGCCCATCCGGCCAGATCAGACCGTCGGGCGGTGGGCCGAGACCGACCGCACTCGATGGGGGTGGAGTCGATCACCCAGGTGTCGTCGCCCCACAGATCGGTATCGGTCGCCAACAGCCGGATGAACGCCAGCAGCTGGTCCGACGCCCGCCGCAGCCGCTTGTTGTAGCCGGACTGGCGGGGCAGATAAGGGAACAGATGTCGGAGGTGCTGACGGGCGTGGCGCAGCCAGCGGGTCTCCGACGTGTACCCGAGCAGCGCCTGCATCACGGCCAAGGTGATCAACTCGCTATCAGCCAGCTTCGTGCTGAAGCCCTCCCTGGGCCGCGCCGGCGCCAGGCTCGGATCGTCCGCCAAGGCGTCGTCCACCTTCACGTACAGTGCGGTAGCGAGAGTGTCCAGATCGGCGTCCATCGGTCCTCCCAGATCGATCGGGTAAGCAACGCCGATCGTGGACGCTCTCGCCTCGTCAGCGGCGGATACCCCCGGGAATCACTCGTCTAGTCGACGCGGTGCTCATTTGGTCGTGGATGCGAGCGCCTGTATCTGATGTCGGACGAACTCGATGATTTCGCCGTCGCGCAGCGTGGCGCCGCGCCGGACCGCGGCTGCGAATGGTGCTGCGCCGAGCCGCTCGCGCACGGCGGCGGCGAGCGCCGTGATGTGTTCGGCATCGGCGGCTTCGAACGGCAATGCGTACGCCGCGCCCGCCGCGGTCAACGCGCCGTGCAGTGTCGCCGCACCCAGATACGCTCGGAGCTGCACGAGAATGCCGAATACGTGGCGTAGCGAAAGCCATTGGTTGGCCCAGTCGCCGCCGCGGTACCAGAGGTCGATCACATCGGCGTAGCGGGCCAGCGCTTCCCGCGGTCTGCCTTGGCGAGCCTCCAACCAGAGGACTTCCGTGAGTGCGAAGGCTTCGATCCAGCGGTTTCCGGCGTCGCGGGCCAACTCGACGGCGAGTTGTAGATCGACTGCGGCCTCAACGGGATTGGTCGCCTCGCGGGCCAAACCGATCGCGTAGTGCGCCTGGGCGCGAGCCGTGGGCGACTTGCAGGTCTGCGCGACCGCGAGCGCCTCGTTGGCGAGCTCGGTGCCCATGACGTTGTCACCTACGCTCGTTGCGGCAACCGATCGCATGTAGAACGCGTGCGCAAGCCGCGCCGGTGAACCCGATCGCGCGGACTCCAGCATCCGATCCATCCATGCGCAGGCCTCGACCGCATCCCCGCGGTAGAACCACGCGTTCCCGAGCGCGCGCTCGGCGAGTCCCGAACAGCCGTGGCCGAAGCGCTCCGTGGCCCCGAGCGCGCGTTCGCCGAGTTCGATCGCGCCTTCGAGGTCGCCGCGCGAGAACCGCCCGTACGCCGCGACGGCCAGCACCACCGGGTAGCGCTCGTGCGGCTCGGCACCGGGGAGCTGTGCCGCGGCGTCCGCCCAGCTCGTGAGCTCGGCGCGCATGCGCCGGAACGCGTACTCCCGCAGCGCCGCGACAAGACGCAGTGCCACATCGGCGTCATCTTGTTCGATCGACCAGACGTGCGTCGCTCGCAGATTGTCAAGGTCACAGTCGAGCGTCGCGACCGCCTCCGGTTCCTCGGGTCCCGAGAGCGCGCGCGCCGTCCGCTCCGCGACCGCGAGGTACCAGCTGCGCGTGGCGCTCTCGCACGGCGTCGCGTTCCGTCTCGGCTGAGTCGGTCACGTCCGAACTCGCGAAGTGTCTCCAGCAGGCGGTAGCGGGGTTGGTCTCCATCGGCGAGCTGCACCATCGACTTGTCGACGAGATTCGCGAGCAGGATCGACATCCTCGATGTCTCCGGGGTGCTGACACTGCACACCGCCTCCACCGCATCGAGACCGAAGCTTCCGACGAACACGCACAGGCGAGCGAAGAGGTGCTGTTCATCCTCGTCGAGCAGGTCATGCGACCACGTCACGAGATCGTGCAGTGTTCGGTGTCGCTCGATCATCGACGTTTGCGCGCCGTCGAGGAGATCGAAGCGACGATCCAAGCGCTGAGCGAGCACCGCAGGGCTCATCGCGCGCAAACGCGCCGCGGCGAGCTCGATGGCGAGTGGGAGTCCATCGAGGCGGCGTACGATCTCGGCGACGGCAGCGGCATTGTCGGGTCCGAGCTGGAAGTCCGCGTTCGCGGATCGGGCGCGTTCGACGAACAGGCGCACCGCCGGCGATTCCGAGAGCGCCGCGACGTCGCCACCGAACGGCAGGATCGCCAGCGGTCCGACGCGCCAGACCTGTTCGCCGGGAAGCCCGAGAACCTCGCGGCTCGTCGCGAGGATCGTCACATCGGGGCACCAACTGAGCAACCGATCGACGAGCGGCGCGATCGTCGCCCGGAGGTGCTCGCAGTTGTCGAGAACGAGCAGGGAGCGGCGGCCGCGCAGGTACTCCATCAGCGTGTCTTCGATCGAGAGGTGCTGGCGCTGCTGGACGTCGACGGCGGTTGCGATCGCCGCGACCGTCGACGGAGGGTCGCGAACCGACGCGAGCTCGACCATGAACACCTCGCCTCCGAGCTCCTCCCAGAGGTCGGTCGCGACGCGCAGCGCGAGCCGCGTCTTGCCGACGCCGCCCGGACCGGTCAGCGTGAGGAGCCGATCACGCCGCACACGGGTGATGACCTGCGCGACGACCTCCTCGCGCCCGACGAGGGGTGTCGTCGCGACCGGCAGGCGGTGGGGCATCGGCGGTCGCTCCGCCGCGGCGCCGGCCCGGAGCAGCGTCGGATCATCGGTGAGGATCTGGTTTTCGAGGTCACAGAACGCGGGGGATGGTGTCAGGCCGAGCTCTTCCCGGAGCAGATGCCGTAACGCGCTCGCGCGCCGCAAGGCTTCGGCCGTGCGACCGCTGCGGTAGAGCGCAACGACGAGGAGCTGCCACGCACGCTCGCGGAGCGGATGCTCGGCCACGAGCGACTCAAGCTCACCGACGAGCGCTGCGTGCTCGCCACTCGCGAGGCGCGCCTCGAGGAGATCCTCGTTGGCGTTGGCGCGGAGCTCTTCGAGACGCACCGCCTCGCGCCTCGCCCAATCAAGATCGCCGAACTCTTCGAACGCGCCGCCACGCCAGCACCCGAGCGCCTCCAGGAGGCTGATGATCGCGAGTCGGGGATCGCCCGCGCGGGCGGCCTGCGAGCACAGGCATTCGAAGCGGCCCGCGTCGACGCACTCCTCGGCGAGCTCGAGCACGTAGCCGGGCGGGCGCGCCGACGATCTCGGCCTCCGGGCGCAGCGTGCGCCGCAGCCGCGAGACGATGCTTTGCAGCACCCCGGCCGGATCGGCGGGCCCATGATCGGGCCAGAGCTCCTCGCAGAGACGTTCGGTCGACACGACCGATCCCCGCCGCGCGGCGAGCATCGCGAGCACGAGTCGCGGCTTCGGTCCCCCGATCGCGATCGTCCGGCCGGCCCGCGCCACCTCGATCGAGCCGAGGACTCGGAGCTCGAGACCGCCGTCCACGCCGCCAGTCTTGCAAGCGCGCTTGCAAGATGCTTGCAGAGGTTTCCAAGTGCGCTGCCAGATCGGCGCAAGGCCCCTGCAACCCCGATCGCGGACACTGCAACCGGCATGACAACCGACCCAACGAAAAGGAGAACAACATGCCGCTCGTGCAAGTCAAAGTCATCAAGGGCGTCTTCGACAGCAGCCAGAAGCAGGAGATGCTCACGCAGCTCACCGAGACCATGGTGGGCATCGAGGGCGAGGGCCTGCGGGGTGCCACCTTGGTCACCGTCGAGGAGGTCGAAAGCGGAGACTGGGGTATCGGCGGGAACGCGATCACCGCCGAGTACGCGAGGAGCCTCCAGAAGCAGCCCGCGCCAACCCCCTGAACACCGGGTGGGAGGGCTCGCCGAGTCCTCCCACCCATCACCGCGAACGCCGGACCGCCATCGAGAGACGAAGGCCTTGCTGGCTCCTCTGGCTGCATCGTCGGGGAACGGGAGACCAGCGCGCCCCCAGACCCATCGCGCTGAGCCGGCAGTAGCGACACTTGTCCGGGCGTCGTCCGGAACGACCCGGTCAGGGGAGGGAAGGGCGTGACCGTTGACAGGCCCGAGATGCGCTCGCGATGGATGTCCTGCACCCGTGCGGCAGACGTCTCGGCTCGCGAAGGTCAGCGGGATTGGCGCCGCTGACGGCTCGTCATGCGACTCGGCCGGTTCAGCTGGTCAGCCGTCGACCCGTGGATGGACAGGGTTGGCAGGGAGGAAGAAGGCGGCGACGAGCCCCATCAACCCGATGGCGGCGAGGGTGATCATGGCTGCGCCGTAGGCGTGGCTCGTGAGACCAGAGATGAGGATCGTGCCCCCGATCGCCGTCCCGAGGCACGAGCCGAGGTTGGACACGCTACGCGACAGGCCGGAGATCTCGCCTTGGCGCTCTTCGGGGAAGCTCGACTGCACGACGTTGACGGAAGGGGTGAGCATCACACCGACACCCAGCCCGATGAGCAGGAGTCCGGGGGCGAAGGCCCAGACGCTGGGCGAGCCGTTCACCAAGGCGAGCAGGACGACGACGCCGGCGAGCGTCGTGAGGAACCCGGCGATGATGAGGGTGCGTTGCGGGTGCTTCTTGGCGAGTCGTTCGGCGGCGAGCGACGACGCCAGGATGCCACCGGTGGCGGCGGTGAAGATCACGCCGGTCTGGATGGCGTTGTAGCCCCGGACGACCTGCAGGTACGCCGACACGACGAACGCCGTGCCCAGCAGCAGCAGCCACTCGACGTTCTGGGTGATGAGCCCGAGGTTGGACACACGGTTCCGGAACAGCCCGGTCGACAACAACGGCTCCTCGCCGGCTCGCTCCAAGGCGCGGACGTGGGCGAAGAAACCGGCCAGCACGGCTGCCCCGACGACCAGCAGGGCCAGCATCAGCCAGACGTTGTTGTCGGCGGCGAGTACGCCCATGACGACGAGCACGAGACCGACGGCCGACAGGACCGCGCCAAGCGTGTCAAACGGACGGGTCGGATCCGGCGGGACAGGATCCGTGATCCCGCGGCTGAGCACGACGATCGTCGCCACGATGATGGCTTGGAACACGAACGCCGCCCGCCAGCTGATGGCCGTGGTGATGAGTCCACCGATCAGCGGCCCGGCCGCCGCGCCGATACCACCCATGCCCGTGATCACACCAAACGCCTTGGCACGCGACGTGACATCCCCGAAGAGCATCGTCGTCAGGATGTACACGGGCGGGATCAACAACGCCGTGCCGACACCTTCGAAGATCGAGTTGCCCACCAGAAGCACTCCGACACCCGGCGAGAATGCACTCATCAAGGCACCGATCCCGTACACGGTCAGCCCGAGCGTGAAGCACCGCTTGCGCCCCCACTTGTCGGTCAGCTTGCCGGCGGGAATCATCAACGCCGCCATCACCAACAGGAACACCGTGATGACCGTCTGCACCCCATGGACCGTCGTATCGAGGTCGGTGCTGATGTCAGTGATCATCACGTTCATGTTCGAGCCGGCAAAGCTGCAGATGAACTGAGCAAGCGCAAGCGGGACAAGCACCCTGCGCAGCGAGCGGGGTGCCCGCGCCACGTTGACCGACTCAGCCATACCCGCACCGTACCTCCCGTCTCCGCACGTCGGTCCCTCCCCCCAGGGTCCCGTCCCATCCCGGTCGCGATCGGGCACGAGGGCGCGCGCTCAGTAGTGGGCCTCCTCCACTCGCAGGAACGGAACGTTGTCAGTGATCGTGCCCATGGCCACCTCCACGCGCTTCTCCAACCCACCCACCAACAGACAGCGACAGCGCAAGTTGCACAAACTCGTCCCGGCTCGGGCGCCGCTGGCGACCTGTGGGACGGAGCGCTCCGCCTGGTGAGCGTGCGCCTGGTCCGGGTTGAGGCCCGTGCCGGTCTCGCCCAAGCTGCCCGCTGCAACCGGCTCTCGCCGGCGCAGCTGCGGACGTTCGTGCGGGAACTCGACGAGCTGCTCGACCAGCTCGATTTCGTCGACGTCGACGAGGAACTCGTGCGGACCGCCGCCGACCTGGCGGAGCCGTACGAACGCAGCCTCGGTCTGGCGGCCAGACCGCGACAACGCCAGCATCAGCTGAGCCGGCACGTGCTCCCGCACGGGATCGGCCGCCACGAGGTGCTCGAGCTCCGGCACAAGATCGGCGTGGCGACCCAGCGCGAGGTCGGCGTCGATGCGCACGTCGACGGTCGCGAGCTTCATCTCGGTCAAGCGAACGCGATCGGCTTCTGCGAATGACTCGTCGGCGACGTCGGCAAGGGCGTCCCCCCTCCACAGCTCGAGGGCGTCGCGGAGGCTGGTGGTCGCATCGGTGAGCTCGCCGTCGCCGCGAAGCCTCTCGGCCTCGTGCGGCCAGGCGTTCGAAGCGAAACGCATCAACGGCTCTTTGTCGCGCTCGTGGTAGCAACCCTGGTAGCAACGGCACAGGCGACGGGGTTCCGTCCCGCCACGGCACAGCAGCCGGCCTTCGTTGAGGGCGACGTCGCCAGGGCGATATCGACTTCAGGCACGGCCGCGTTGGGGTGCTCGCTGCGGTCGGGATGCTCATCGGCGATCGATCGGTAGTACGCCCGACGAGCGGGCTGGAACGGGTCCGGCCGGTCGACAACTCGAACCGGACTGTTCACCGCTGGCTGTGCTACCGTGTAGAACATGAGAACGGTTGGGATTCGTGCTCTCAAGCAGAACGCCTCCGCAGTGGTGGCCGAGGTCGCGGCGGGGGAAGTCGTGACCATCACCGATCGCGGACGACCCGTCGCCCAGCTCGTCCCGCTGGGGCACGATCATGTCGCGGGCTTGGTGGCCGCCGGGCGAGCCCGCCCAGCGCGCCGACGCCTGGCCGAGCTCGGAGTAGCCCCGAAGCGGCGGCCGGGGGCCAAGTCGTTGTCGTCGATCCTGCAGGAGATGCGCAACAGCGACCGCTACTGATGGCCTACTACCTCGACACCTCGGCGGCCGTGAAACTGGTCGTCGCGGAGCCAGACACCGCCGCGCTCATGGCATGGCTTGCCGATCATGACGGCGATGTCGTCTCCAGCGACCTGTTACGCACCGAGCTGCTGCGGGCCACGCGGCGGGGTGCGCCGCAGGCCATGCCTCGCGCCCGAGCGGTGCTCGATTCGCTGACCTTGCTGACCGTGCCCACCTCCACCTTCGAGCGGACTGCTGACCTCGACCCTGATCTGCTGCGCAGCCTCGACGCCGTGCACCTCGCCGCAGCCCTCGAGCTCGGCGACGACCTCGACGGTCTCGTCACCTATGACGACCGGCTGGCCGACGCTCCGCGACTCCACACCGTCACCATCATCGCTCCCGCCCCGTGACCGCAGGACAACCCTCGTAGAGCCACCTCGGTTGTCGTCGACGTCGGCGCGGACTTGAACGAAGGCAGGAAGTGGCGATTGGCTGCCGGTTGACCACAACCGCACGCACATGTGTTGCGGGCCGACCGGAGCGCCGCAGTAGCCGACGGGTTTCCGACCCTGCAACGGAGCTGGCGCCGTGCACCAAGGCCTCGTAAACCACATGACCCGGCCGGGGGGTGGACGGAGTTGCTGCGCGCCACCGGCGACGTCGTCAGGTCGATGCTCGAAGCGGGGTTCACTGCCGACATCGGCGACTACACGACGATGCCCCAACCCGGACAGGTGGTTGCTCGAAGATCGTCCAATGGGAGGAAGTGATCCGCGAGCGGATACGCGAGTGGCGGGGCCGATCCTCGTTTCGTGGCCCGACGGGCCGGACGAGAGGACATCTTCGATGCACGCCCTACTGATCACCTTCACCAGCGACGCCGAGCTCGAGGCCTTGGCCGAGCCCTTCCGCGCCCACGGCGAGGCCCTGCCCGACGTCCCCGGACTCATCTCCAAGACGTGGCTCCTCGACGGCGAGACCATCGGGGGTTTCTACGTCTTCGAGCATTCCACTGACGCCCAGGTGTACCTCGACGGCGACCTGTCGGTGGGCGTGACCGCCAACCCGGCGGTCGCCGGCTTCGTGATGCGCCACTTCGACGTCACGGCGGTGACCGGTCCGGTACCCGCCCGCCGGGCCGGCGCCTGACGGGTGGGCGACCCCTCAGAACCCGTGCTTAGGATGCCGGTGTGATCGCACGCCCCGGCAAGACGCCGCCATCGCCGAGGCTGCCCGTGAGCGGTTCAGCCTGCGGGCCGCGTTCGATTGGGCCGTGGCGGCGCGGAGTCCCGTGGACGCGCTTCGGATCGCGGCCGCCGTGCCCCTCGGTCCCGACAGCGAGCGGGAGAGCGTTCTGCGGGGGCTCCTACGGCATGCGCCCAATCCTCCGGATGCCGTGCTCATCGGCACGTGGATGACACTGGCGAATGTCGCCGTCGACCGGGGGGACGCCGCGGCGACGATCGACGCGCCAGCGAGGCCCTCGCGGCAGGGGAACGGGAGGGCGATCCCCGCCGGCAGGCGTGGGCGCGCCGTTTCCTGATCCACGGCCACTGGGCTCGGGGTGAGCGGGAGGAAGTTCGGCGGCTCGTCGGCGAGTGCCTGGCGATGCCATCGGGCCTGGCGCACGCACTGGAAGCACGAGCGCTGGTCGCGCTCCGCAGCGGCCGCGTCGAAGGCGCCGGCCAGCCGCTCGCGGAAGCCGTTGACATCGTGTCCGCCGCGGGCAGGGTGGGCTGCCTTGCGCACTGCCTCGAAGCGGTCGTCGCAGCCTACGCGGCCGATCGTCGATGGCTCGGGCGAGCCGCTGGGCTCGTCACTGCCGCCGAGAGCCTTCGGAGTCTCAGCGGACACGCTCAGGGGTGTGGGAGAGCGAAGGACACCGCCAACTGCTGGCATCGCTGCGGAGGCAGCAGGTGTCCCTTGACCGCACTCAGCAGGCCCGCGCACTGACCCTCGACGCCGCCGCGAACCTTGGCCTGGCGGTGCTGACCGACCCCACGAGCGACGACCCGTCCTGAAAGGAGCGACATGCCCACGATCAGCGGTGCTCACCACCTCGCCCTCACTGTCACCGACGTCGAGCGCAGCGCCGCCTGGTACCGCGACCTGCTCGATCTGGTCGAGGTACTGAGCGGTTCAGACGACAGCGTTTCCTTCCGTGTGCTCGCCCACCCGGGGAGCGGCTGGGTCATGGGCGTGCGCCAGTACGCGGCTGGCAGCGGCGACGGCTTCGACGAGCTGCGGACCGGCCTCGACCACCTCGCCTTCGGTGTGGCCACCAGATCCGAGCTCGACGCCTGGGAGAACGAACTCCAACGCCGCGGCATCACCTACACGCCGGCCGCCGAGACACCGATCGGGACCGTGGTCGTCTTCCGCGATCCCGACAACATCCAACTCGAGTTCTGGTTGCCGCGACCATCGTGACCGACTCCACGTCCGGTCGGTCCGGCCGGGCGCTTCGTCGACAGTTCCCGGAAGCCGGGGGTTCGACGGCTGTCAGCATCGATGAACCGTCAACTGGAGTACTCGGCGAGCCGATCGAAGTCGGCGTAGCTGTGAATGGATGATCGGCAGCTGCTCACGTATGCACACCGAGGCGATGAGGCAGTCGATCGTCCGACGGACGGTTATCCCACGACGGCGGAGCGGTCGAGTACAGCTGCCCGGCCCTGCGGAAGTCGTCGAGCCTCTCCAGCCGCAGGACGTCGAAAGCGCAGTGGCGCTCGTGAACCATGCGAACCGGTTCCTCGTCGCGGATGCCTTGCAGCACCTCCATGAGCGTCACGTCGGTGAGGGCAATGCCGGCGTCTGCGTCAATCATCTCCGCCAAGTGGTGCAGGTGCCGCTCGTTGCGGCCGTTGAAGAAGTCGATCCAGATCGTCGCATCGACGGCGATGCGACGCCGGGCCGGCCGAGACAGCCTCCGGGCCGGGCACCACCGAAGCCCGGCGATGCGAACGGCACGAACGCGATCACCCCCGCCGGCTGCACTCGCACAGCACGAGCTCGGACACACGCTTGGCGGGGCCACTGGACCACCGTTCGGTCGTTTCGTCGCGGCGCCCCCGAAGGGGGGTGGTTGTGTCACCGGGCCTCCGGCGGCAACAGGCCGTGCGTGAATGAGTTGCGTGCCGGGTCCGGGGATGAGCACGCTCTACAGGAGTGTCCCCGTCTCGGTCGTCGAGCCCTCGTGCTTCGCGTCGCCCTGTGCTGCTGCTGGCCGCCCTCGCGGGCGTGGCGCTCGCGCTCGTGGCATGCGGTGACGACAAGAAGCGCGTGGACGACTCACGGGAATCCGACGTGGTGTCGGCCATCGTCCAATCCGTTGCGCGTGACGTGGGCCGCATGGATGACGAGACCCCCGTCGTCTTCGTCGCACCGCTCGCTGACAACAAGCCCATGGACCTCAGCGTGCAGGTTGCGGTCGTGGAGAACGTCAAGAAGGACGCCACCGTTCGTTTCGTCGACGACTTCGACGAGGCCATCGATCACGACTCAGAGGGCGAACCTGTGCTCGAGGACGGTGTGCTCCTGCGACTGGGCACCGTTCCAGAGACCGGCAACGACGTACACGTGCCGGCCGAGCGGTACCGCTCGGCCGCTGACGGATCGGCGCTCGAGTTCTCGGTCAGCAAGGTGGCTAACGCTTGGGTCGCTGTGCCGGGCACCGAACACGCGGTGCCCACGACGACGCCGCCAACCACGGACTGATCACTCGCCGTCCGGCGGGATGCCGTTCCCATACCGCGCATCAACCGCCGCTCGCGCGAGCACGAGCGCTCGCTCCGTGACGCCATCGGGCAGGGGCCCATTGCCGGCCACGGCCATGTGCCACAACTCGGTGAGCTCAGGGGTCATCGCCTCGCCGTTCATGGCGCCACCCATTACGTTCGAAACTCGTACCGCTTCGACGGCCGTGGTGATCGCCAACCGGTCGGCCTGCTGGGCGTGGAGCGCGCTCGCCATGGCCAGGAGAGAGCGGGAAAGATCCTGCTCTCGGCGGTCGAGTGCGGTCTGGACGACGAGTAGGTGCCGGCGCATCGCGCGCAACCCGCTGAGGTAGGCGAGGCCGGCGAGGCAGAGCGTCACACCGAGGGCCGCCAGACCGACGGCGGCCGTCGGGCGGAGGAGCACCGGGAGCAATGCCCCCACGACCCAAGCGATCTGGAAGCGTGTCTCGAACCGCGCGAACGCCCGGCCCTTCTCGGCGTCGGGGGCCAGCCGTTGCGTGAGACTGTCGAATGCCTGCCGGCTGACGTTGGCGGCGATGCCGGCGATGAATGACATCAACAGCGCACCGGGGGCGGCGTACTGAACCGCGGTCACAAGCGCGACGCCGCCGCAGGTCACCAGCGAGGCCGTGATGAGGGTCTCTTCGCGCAAGTACCGGCGCGCGAACGCGGCGAGGTAGGTGCCCACGACACCGCCGGCACCCGCGGCCGCGATGACGAGGCCGAAGAACCACGTTGGCTCGCCGGAGACCTTGAGGTCGAAGGCCAACAAGAACACGAGGAAGCCGACGCAGGCTCGCATGGCACTCATCGCGTTGGCCGCGCCGGTCAGCGGCCCAGCGCGCAACTCGACGTCGTCGACCACCGGGTTGGTGCGCGGCACTCGCACGTTCGGTACCCCTAGTGCAACCGGCACCGCGAGCAGGTGGACGACGGCAGCGCCGGCGATCACCACCTCAGGACTGAGCGATCGGAGCAGCAACGCACCGACGGCTCCCGCGACGCCCCCGGCCAGGGCCGTGATGCGGGACAAGCGGGAGTTCTCGGCGACCAGCTTGGTGTCGTCGCCGACGAGCCACGGCACGAGCGAGCTCTTGGCCACCGACGACGTCTTGCTCAGCACGAGCACCAAGAACGTGAGCGGGAAGAAGGCGAGAGAGGTCAGTTGCCACACGATGAGCAGCATGGCGACGGACCGACCCACATTCGTCGCCGCGATCACTGCCCGCTGGCTTCCAGGGAACCGGTCGATGAGCGTGCCGACGAAAGGTCCGATGATCGCGAACGGGGCGAGGGTCAGCAGCAGGTAAAGCAGGATCGCCGGACGGGCAGCATCCACCGACACGTTGAAGAACAGCGAACCCGCCAGCGACACCGTGAAGAGCGCGTCGCCGACGACGCCGACGGTATTGGCGGCGACTAGCCGGTTGAACGGCGGCGGGCCGGCCATCGCCACGACGGCGCGCCGAATCCGGAGGAAGGGGACTGACACCCTCACCGGCCCGTGCGGCAGTCACGCATCAGACAGCAGGATGGCCGCGCCGACAGCCTTCATGCCACAACCTGCCTTGTACCCGCTCAGCGCGACGATGAGTCCAAACCACCCGCTGATGAACCGAACGTAGCTCGTCGCCGTCTTGCGGCACGGGAGGACGGCGAGTGGGTCGATGAGGAGGCCGACGCCGAGTGGCTACGGCGTTCGGTCGCGCAGGTGGTCGCCAGCAGGCCGAGGTCGGGATCCACGCCGTTGGTGGGCACGCGCAACATCGTGCCCTTCAGCCTCGTCAGCCGATTGTGCGATGCACGTCCTTCATGGCCGACGGGCCGGGGATGGCGTCGGCGATCCACGGGCCCTCGACCGATGTGTCGAGCACGCCCTCTTCCAACCAGGCGTAACGGCCCTGCATCACCCGCTTCGCCAGCCCGCGGTCGGGCTCGTCGGTGTTGCGCCACAGCCGGTCAAACAGCGCATCGACCCGCACGCGGGCCTGCCGGCAGAACGCGTCGGCCAGCTCGTACGCAGCCTCCCCGTTGTCGGGATCGTCGGCCCGCACCATCTCAGCACGCACGCACACCGCGGTCATGGCGAACAGCTCGGCGCCGATATCGACGACCCGGCCGAGGAAGCCCTGCTTGCGCTCCATCTTCCCCCGCCAGCGCGACATCCCGTAGAACATCGAGCGAGCCAGCTGGCGGCAGCGGCGCTCGACAAAGCGCAGGTGCCGGGCCAGTGAGCCGAACTCGCCATAGGTCATGGGGACTTGCCCTCTCCCCATAGCCAGCGGCGGCAGCCAGCGGGCATAGAAACCAGCGGCGCGCCGCGCCGCCTTGGCTCTGGCGGGAAGGTCGGCGTCCGGATCGATGAGGCCGCCTGCCACCGACAGGTGGGTGTCCACGGCGTCACGAGCGATGAGCAGGTGCATGATCTCGGTCGAGCCCTCGAAGATCCGGTTGATCCGCAAGTCGCGAAGGATCTGCTCGGCTGGCACGCCACGTTCGCCGCGCGCCGCCAGCGACGCTGCCGTCTCGTAGCCCCGCCCACCCCGCAGCTGCACCAACTCGTCGGCCACCAGCCACCCCATCTCGGACGCCCAGAGCTTGGCGAGCGCCGCCTCGATGCGGATGTCGTTGCGGTCCTCGTCGGCCATCTGACCGGACAAGTCGACGACGGCCTCGAGGGCGAAGGTGGTGGCGGCGATGAACGCGATCTTGGCCGCGACCGCTTCGTGCTCACCGACCGGGCGGCCCCACTGGACCCGCTGGCTCGACCACTCGCGGGCGATCTTGAGGCACCACTTGCCTGCCCCGGCGCACATGGCGGGCAGGGAGAGCCGACCGGTGTTCAGTGTCGTCAGTGCGACCTTCAACCCCGCGCCTTCGGCGCCGATGAGGTTGTCAGCCGGGACGCGAACGTCGTGGAAGCGGGTCACGCCGTTCTCGATGCCGCGCAGGCCCATGAACGCGTTGCGGTTCTCGACCGTGATCCCCTCCGAGCCGGCCTCGACGACGAAGGCACTGATCCCGCCCTTGTGGCCCTCGCTCTTGGGCACTCGCGCCATCACGACAAGCAGGTCCGCGACGACGCCATTGGTGGTCCACAGCTTGACGCCGTTGAGCACGTAGGCCGAGCCATCGTCCGTCGGTGTGGCGATCGTGCCGAGCCGGGCCGGATCACTGCCGACGTCGGGCTCGGTCAGCAGGAACGCGCTGATGTCCGTGCGGGCGCAGCGGGGCAGGAACTTCCTCTTCTGCTCCTCGGTGCCGAACAGCTTGATGGGCTGAGGGACGCCGATCGACTGGTGCGCCGACAGCAGCACGGCAATCGCCGGGCTAGCCGATCCAGCCAGCATCAGCGCCTTGTTGTAGTAGACGTGCGACAAGCCCAGACCGCCGTACTCCTCAGGGATCTTCATCCCGAGCGCGCCCATCTCCTTCAGCCCGCGAACGACCTCGTCGGGGATTTGGGCGTCCTGTTCGATGACAAGCCCGTCTACCGAGGTCTCGCAGAAGGCGCGGAGCTTCGAGAGAAAGTCCTCACCCTTGGTTCTCTGCTCCTCGGTCGACCGCGGGTGGGGATGGACCAGGTCCATGCGGAGACGGCCAAGGAACAACTGCTTGGCGAAGCTGGGCTTGCGCCACTCGATCTCCCGGGCCGCTTCGGCGACCTGCCGGGCGTCCCGCTCCGTGACCTCCGCACGGCCGGTATGGGTGGAAGACGACGCGACGGTTGTCAACGAAGGACCCCCTTGCGTTGGTTACTTGTTGGTAACCCACGCTACTCGCCATGGCAAGTGCACGCGAATCCGGCCACCGGGTCTTCTCGAGCCCGGCCCGCACCGCATTCGGCAGGCCACCGCACGGTCACGCCGCCAGGCCCGCCCGTCCCGACGCGCCGGGATCACTCGTCGCGACCGGATCTGCTTGCACCGGCGACGCAACGATCGACAGGACAACGCCCGATACCGCGTCGGCGTCGGCGTCGGCCGAAGTATCGGTGCGGCCGAGAACACCTCCTTCAGCGTCACATGTCTTTCGGCCATCCAGCGTCGCCTGGGATGACTCATGACGTGTCGCCCAGGACAGGCATCGAGGCCCGCGAACATTGTGAGGCTGACCTCCTTGCCGGTGCAGCCTGGAGTCCCGGGACCTTCGGCCCTGGACGTCCAGAAACCTGAGGACGACCATGGACCGGGTCGGTGTTCGGTGCGCGTACTTCGTCTGCGACGCGGCGCCACCTACCTGGGACGGGAGATCCCCGCCGCGAACCGGTTGAACATCACAACATGTGAGAGGAGCTGCGATGGCCCTGTCCGATGATCTCGCCAAGCTTGCGGCTCGAGCCAAAGAAGCCGAGGACCGCTTTGCAGCCGCACAACGCGACGCCCACGCCAAGGTAAAGGACGACGTCAAGACGGCGCGGGCCTCGCTCGACAAGCACACGGATCAGCTGCGTCAGACCGCCGAGGCGAACCGAGGAAAGCTCGCGCAATGGTGGAACGACGTGCAGAAGAGCTGGGACGAACAGATTGCCTCGATTCGGCGCGACGTCGACTCGAAGAAGGCCGAGCACGACGCCAAGGTCGCGCAACGCAAGGCGGACTCCGCTGAGGAAGACGCCGAGTTCGCGATCGACTACGCCTACTGGGCCATCGAGGAAGCCGAGTACGCGGTGCTCGACGCCCAGCTGGCGCGCATGGACGCCGAGAGTCTGGCGGGTTCTGGCTCCTGAGGACATGGGTGACGGCGAGCCTCCACACGACGGAGGCTCGCCGTCACCGCTGCAGTGGCAGTCGTCGCGGGAGTGGCGGAGCTGTCCGTTGATTGGACGCTCGTGCCGTTGCTAGCAGTCGCCCCGGCTGGCGTTGGTGGCGAGCGCGGCGTTGTACCTCGCAGCCCCGGCGTCGTTTGTTGGCTTCGCCAGCGCGCCGAGCGGTTCTGGAACCGCTTGTCGCCGCTCTGGTTGCCGCGCGGCGCACGCTCATGCGGACGAAGCAGGAGGCGTAGCTCGCCGCCCGACGGTCCGGCCCACCAGCGACGTCGCCTACTCGTGGAACAACACCTTGGTCGGCGTGACGCGGAGGACGGTCCGCTGTTCCTCGTCCAGCGTGGCGATCAACGTCGACGGGTCGGGCCGGTCGCCACCGCTGATCGCGGCGAACACCTCGGCGGTGAGTTCGGCGCGCAACGGGTCGCGATCGATGCCTTCCGCGCGGCCGTAGATCACCAACGCGGCGCGGCCGTCGGGCACGGTCAGGCTCACGTGCGGCTGGCGAAGGGCGTTGCGCCATTTGGCGGTGTAGGCCTTGGCTGAGACCACTACTCGGTCTTCGCCGTCGACGGCGTAGCCGACCATCGATTGTTGTGGTGACCCGTCGGTACGTCCGGTGGCGAGCACCGCCCAGCGGTGGGTACGCAGGAATTGCCGTTCGCGGTCGTTGAGCACGTTCATCGGCAGAGCCCGACGCCGCCGTCGACGACGAGCACCTGTCCCGTCGAGTACTTGAGGCCGCAAAGCGCGACGCAGGCCTCGGCGACGTCCTCGGGCGTCCCCGACCGGGACAGGGGCGCTGTCTCTCGCACCGCTTCCCGGATGGCGGCCCAGTCTTCGGTCCACGGGGTGTCGATGAGCCCAGGCGCCACGGCATGGACGCGGATCTCTGGCCCGAGAGCGTTGGCGAGTAGCACCGTGAGATGGTTGAGGGCTGCCTTGGACACCGCGTACGGGATGGACGACCCGGTGGGGCGGACGCCCGCGAGGGAGGTGATGTTGAGGATGACGCCGTCTCCGGTCGCTCGCAGGTGGGGCGCGGCGGCCTGGATGACGTTCCAGGTGCCGAGAAGGTTCACCCGCAGGATCCGCTCCCAGATCTCGGTCGTGGCGGCGTCAAGGTCGTGGTGCGGGATCACCTTGGTGGTGCCGGCGTTGTTCACGAGGATGTCGATGCGGCCGTAGCGCTCGACGGTTGCTTCGACGAGGCGCTTGGCTTCTGCCGGGCTCGAGACGTCGGCCTGGATGTAGGTGGCGTCGGGCAGCTTGGCGGCGAGCTGCTCGCCTTCGGCCACCGACGACACCGAGTTGACGACCACGCGTGCGCCGAGGTCGGCGAACGTGGTGGCGACGGCGGCACCGATACCGCTGGACGAGCCGGTGACGAGCGCGACGCGGTCATGGAGCGCGATCACGTCAAGGCCTCCTTTGTGGCAGTCGCCGGTGTGGGCGTGGCGGTGTGGGTCGTGTTGGTGGGCGCGGACGTGATCACGACGTGTGGAGGGGTGAGGCGATGGGCTGGTGGCCCCATTCGCTGATGCGGTCATAGCGGCGGTTGTCGGTCCAGGGGTCGTCGATCGTCCGGGCGCCGTAGCCGAACTCGAGCTGAAAGCCCGCCGGCGTCACGACGTAGAAGCTGAACATCTTGTCGTTGTCGTGCTTGCCAAGGGCGTTGGCGATGGGCAGGCCCGCGTTCCAGGCGCGGTCGAACGCGCTCCCTACGTTGTCTTGCGAGACGGTCTCGACCATGACGTGGTGCAGCTTCTGGGGTAGTTCGATCGGCGCGGCGCCGATGGCGAGGGAGTGGTGCCGGGGGTTGCAGTGGTAGAAGCGAACGGTGAGGGGCATGCCGGCCAGGTCCATCTCGAGCCAGTCCGACTGGCGCAGGCCAAGGGCCCCGGTGGCGAAGCGATCGGCCTCGTCGAGGTTGGTGGTCACGAACACGACGTGCCCGAACCCCATACCCTTCGTCAGGAACCCACCGGGCACGAGTTCGGACGCGAAGGGCTCGGGAGCGATGGCGAGTCCGAGGACGATCTCGACCGGCACGCCCCATGGCGCGTCGACGCGGATGAGCTCGTCGACCCGGCGGGCGGCGCGGTCGGCAGCGGTGCCCTCGGTGAAGGCGACGTCGGCGCCGCGGACACGTTCGACTGCGCGCTCATAGGCGTCCGGAGACGTCGCCTCGAACCCGACGAGGGAGGCGTCGTTGGCCGGCCCGCCCTGCACCAGCAGACGGTGGACGCGCTCGTCGTTCCGCCATGTGGCCGCCCCATCGCTGGTGGGCTCGCCGGTGACGAGGCCGACGACGTGGGCGAGGAACTCGCCGAACGCGGTGGGGTCGGCGACTTCCACGCCGAGGTAGGCGAGCTCGAGATCGGTGTTCATGCTGTGTGCTCCTTGGCAACGAGGTGGGTGCGGATGGTTCCGATGCCGTCGATGGTCGAGACGAGCTCGTCGCCGGGGCAGAGGAATCGGGGCGGGGTGCGGGTCCCACCGACACCGGAGGGCGTGCCGGTGAAGATGATGTCGCCGGGTAGCAACGGCGTGACCGATGACAGGAGATGGATCAGGGCGTCGGCGCCGAAGATGAGGTCGGACGTCCGGCTCTTCTGGACCTCCTCGCCGTTCACGGTGCAGCCGAGGGCGAGGTCGTCGGGATCGGCGAGCTCGTCGGGGGTGACGACCCACGGCCCCGTCGGGCCGAACCCGAGGAACGACTTGCCGAGGCTGAACTGCGGTGCCGGTGGGCGAGTTTGGACGATCCGCTCGGACAGATCCTGGCCAACCATGACGCCGGCGATGTGCCACCAGCCGTCGCCCTCGGCCACCTCGTAGGCGCGCCGACCAACGACGAGCACCAGCTCGACCTCCCAGTCGACGAACTGGCTCGGCAGCACGACGGTGGCGTCGGGCCCGGTGAGGCACGTGGGGAACTTCGTGAACGTAGAGGGAAACGGCGGGATCTCGAGGCCGGCCTCCGCGGCGTGCCCCGCGTAGTTCAGACCGATGGCGAACACCTGCCGGGGCCGGGGCACCGGCGCGAAGAGCGCCGCCTCGTTCAGCAGTCCGGTCGGCGTGGACGGCGCGGGCCATGCCTGAAGCTCGTCCCATCGCTCGTAGATCGACTGCGGGTCCGGCGAGAATCGCCCGGCCGATGCTTTCGCGACGTCGACGATCCCGTCGCCAAGGACCAGCACGAGCCGTCCGTCGTGGTTTGCGAGCTTCATGACTCCTCCGTGTCGCTCAGTGGCTTGACGTGATCGTAATGAACGATCTGCCATTTGTAAATCGGAAACTTCTTGGCAGATCGATTTCCTGCGCGCACACTCCTGCAACTAGGGAGAGGGGGGACCATGCGTTCGTTCCGACCGAAACGTCGGGCCAGCTATCTCGGCGACACGGACCTCATCCCCACGACCGAAAGGGACAGCTCATGACCGCATCGCACACAGCTGAGCATCTTCCCGAGACCGACGTCGTCGACGTGGCCATCGTGGGCTGCGGCCCAGTGGGTGCGACATTGGCGATCCTGCTCGCCCAGCGCGGGTGGCGCGTCGTCGTGCTCGAACGGTGGGCGGAGCCCTACCCGCTTCCCCGCGCCGTCCACTTCGACCACGAAGCCGGCCGCATCCTCCAGTCGTGTGGCATCGGGGATGCCCTCACCAAGATCAGCGAGCCGGCGGACATCTACGAGTTCCAGAACGCCGCCCGCAAGCCGCTCGTGCGTTTCGGGCGCGTCGGCAAAGGCCTGTCGGGGTGGCCGCAGTCGTCGATGTTCAGCCAGCCGGAGCTCGAGGCTCTCCTGTACGCGCGTGTCGGCGAGCTGTCTGGGATCGAGGTTCGCCGCGGTGTCCAGGTCGTCGGACTCGACGAGAACGGCGACGCAGTCACCGTGCACAGCGAATGGGTCGACATCGAGCCGGACGGGAACGGCGGTGTGCGGTTGCGGCCGTCTGGCGAGGCGCCGCCCGTCCGGGCCCGCTATGTCGTGGGCTGCGACGGCGCGAACAGCACCGTGCGCAACCTGATCGGCGTCGACATGACCGACCGCGCGTTCTTCTACGACTGGCTCATCGTCGACGTGATCTTCGCCGAGCCGCGGACCTACGACCCGCTGAACGTGCAGATCTGCGACCCCGCCCGCCCGACCACGTGCGTGTCGGGCGGACCCGGACGGCGGCGCTGGGAGTTCATGGCGCTTCCGGGCGAGTCGATCGACCAGCTCAACGACGAGGCCACCGCGTGGCGACTCCTCGAGCCGTGGGAGGCGAACCCCAGCAACGCCCGCCTCGAGCGCCACGCCGTCTACCGGTTCCAGGCCCGCTGGGTGGAGGAATGGCGACGAGGGCGCGTGCTGCTCGCCGGCGACGCCGCCCACCAGACACCACCCTTCGCCGGCCAGGGCCTGTGCTCCGGTCTGCGCGACGCGGCCAACCTGGCGTGGAAGCTCGACCTGGTGCTCGGCGGCACGTCACCCGACACGCTGCTCGACGCCTACGGCACCGAGCGGGCGCCGAACATGGAGGCCGTCATCGAGCTGGCCATCGAGATGGGCAAGATGATCTGCGCCTGCGACCCGGAGGAGGTCCGCGCCCGCGACGACATGTTCCTCGGCGGCTACGACGGCGCCATCACGGCTATCCCGCCATTCCCCGGGATCAGCGCAGGGCATCATCCTCCATGGCTCGCCGAAGGCGGGCGAGCTGTTCGTTCAAGGAGATGTCGCGCGAGACGGCCTGCGCATGCGCTTCGATGACGCTGTCGGCGCGGGATGGCGCCTCGTCACCGACGGCACGGTTCCCGTCGACGGCGACCTCGCCGACTGGCTCCAGAGCATCGGCGGGTCGGTCGTGGCCGTCGGCGGCGAGTCGGGCCTGCTCGACGTGGACGGCACCTACGGCAGATGGTTCGCCGTCAACGGTGTGGCCGCTGCGCTCCAGCGACCGGATTTCGTCCTCTTCGGCACGGCTACAGAGCCGTCACAGGTGGACGGGCTCTTGCGCTCGCTCCGCGACGAACTCCTCGCCGCGTGAATCGATTTCCACACCGAGTTTCGTTCTCGGCCTACTAACGTTCGAGCATGGCACGACAACGACAGGGCCGGTCGCTCGCCGAGGACGTGTACGAGGCGCTACGCGCCGACATCTTGTTCGGCCGGCGACTGCCCGGGTCGCCCATCCGGCTCCGTGTCCTCGCCGACGAGCACGACGTCAGCCTCAGCGTCGTGCGGGAAGCGGTCACGCGATTGGCCTCTGAGCATCTCGTCGATGCCACACCTCAGCGAGGCTTCCGCGTCCGATCGCTCTCCCTCGACGATCTGCGTGACCTGACGTGGGTACGCATCCAGATCGAGACGCTTGCCCTACGCGAGTCGATCGCCAAGGGCGACGTCGACTGGGAGGCCGACCTCGTCTCCGCCCACCATCGACTCGCCGGCACGCCCACACAGTTCGAGGACGGCACACCGAACTTCGGCTGGATGGCCGTGCACGGCGCATACCACGCCGCCCTCGGCGCGGCCGCCGGCAGTCCCACGCTCGAGCGAATCCGCCGGCAGCTGTTCGACGCGTCCGAGCTCTACCGGTACTGGTCCGCCACGCTGCCGGCCCGGACGGTGCGCCGGCACGCCGACGAAGAGCACCGCGAGATCTGCGAGGCCGCGCTCGCTCGGGACGCCGACCGAGCCGTCGAGCTGATGACTGCCCATCTCAACGCCACCGCCCACCAGCTCGAAACCACGGCCGCTGCGGAGCCGAACGGCGGCGCCACCGTCAGCGCCGGTGACGACGGCCGGTGAAAGGGCCGTCTGCGCGTCGGCGCTGAGATGACTTCCGCCGTTACGCGGCCTCGGAAGTCACAACAGGTCGCCGCCATCGCAGCCATCCTGCTCGTGGCCGTCGTCCTTGTCGTGACGATGGCAAGCGCAGTCGCGGACCTGCGCCGGCTGGCCGTACTCATCCCTCTGATCGTGGTCGCGTTGGCGGCGGCGTGGTACGCGATCACTCGAACCGGCGGGCGGAGGCGACTCGCGGTGGTTGTGCTCGCGGCGACCGCTTTCGGCTTCGTCGCCACGGCGTTCATCGAGGGCGGTCGAAGCGCCGTCATCGCGGTGGCTCGTGTCCTCCTGCTCGCCGCGGCCGTCTTGCTCGCTCGGTTCGCGCTCGGTCGAGATGTCCGATCACTCAAACGCGCGGAGTCGCCCGGGGCGCCCGTGCCTCCGGCCGTCCACGGCGTGCTCATCGTGAACCTGAAGTCCGGAGGCGGGAAGGCTGAGCGGCACCAACTCGTCGAGCACTGCCGCGAACGTGGGTTCGAGGTGGTGGTGCTCCAGCCCGGTGACGACTTGGAGCAGCTGGCAACGGCCGCCGTCGACGCCGGTGCGGACGTGATCGGCATGGCCGGCGGTGACGGATCCCAGGCGCTGGTTGCGAGGGTGGCTGCCGAACGTGGCGTTGCCATGGTCGTCGTGCCGGCCGGGACCCGGAACCACTTGGCGCTCGATCTCGGGTTGGACCGCCACGATGTGGCCGGCGCTCTCGACGCCTTCGGGGAGGCCCGAGAACGACGCATCGACATGGGTGACGTCAACGGTCGTGTGTTCCTCAACAACGTGTCGCTCGGGCTGTACGCGAAGATCGTCCGCTCGCCGGAGTATCGCGACGCCAAGATCGATACGACTCTGTCCACGCTCCCGACTCTGCTGGGCCCCGGAAGCCGTCCCTTCGACCTCACCTTCAGGGGTCCACGCGGCGAGTACCACGAGGGCGCTCATCTCATCCAGATCTCCAACAACCCCTACGGGCGGGTATCGACGACGCGACCTCGGCTCGACAGCGGACGTCTCGGTGTGCTCACGCTCGAGATCCACGACGACAAGGCGGTCGGAGCATTGCTCGCCGCAACTACGCCCGGGGACGCCGGAGCGCTTCCCGGGTTTCATGTCGTGGACGGCCGAAACCTTCGAGGTGACGTCGCGCTCCGCCGTCGATGCGGGACTCGACGGCGAGGCCGTCGTGCTCGACCCACCGTTGCGGTTCTCGATCCGTCCGACTCCCCTCCGTGTCCGGCTGCCGAAGCAGGCGATCGGTTACTCCCCCGCCGCCCTCGCCCTCCACCCCCGCTCGGCCGCACGCGGCGTGTGGCGAGCCGCTCTCGGTCGACCTCTTCAGCCGCTGCCCGCGTAGCAGTTGATCTTCGTCGCCGGCTGGGCACGACAGCGGTGTGCGAGCGGCACGATCGGCGGACTTGGTGAGACGTCAGGCCGCTCCTGCGAATGGCCGCAACCGCGGCAGCAACGCATCTCGGAACAACACCCGCTCAGCGACCGGTCGCGCACGGATGTCCTGCTCAGCGCCACGGTTGTCCCTGCTACGGAGCTCGGGGTTCGAATCGTCTCAGCCGTATTTGCCCTGGTAGATCGCTACGCGGACACGTACTTGGGCATGGCGTTGTCCTCCGTTGGTTCCGAGGCCGCCGGGTCACGGAGGCGTCACGCACCTGACGAACGACCCGGCCCGATCGACACCCGTTGCCAGGATCCCCGGGGGCCGGATTCCTGGTGCAGCGGATCGCGAAAGGCGTGACATCTTGGGCCGAGGACGCGCTCGGCGCCGATTCACGGCGAGGCGCGACCGGTCTCGAGACGCGTCGCGGCGTGGCGCACGAGCGTGGCGGCATGCCGGCGCAGGCGGCGCTGACGTGGCCGAGGCGAGCGCTCGGGCCGGCGTGATTCGACGCCGAGGAGCTGCTGCCCGAGCAGGGCACTCTGCATGATGTCCATGGTGTTCTCCCTCGTCCTGGGCTTCTGCATCGATTCAGTTCTTGATCGATACAGTAAAGCGGACGTACAGTGCTCGTCAACGGAGGAGGGCAACTGTCACACGATGAAGCCGACCGTCACACTGCAGACCCTGGCCCGGGTGCTGGGGGTGTCGCGCACCACGGTGTCGAACGCCTTCTCCCGGCCCGATCAGCTGTCCGACGACCTGCGCGGACGGATTCTCGAGACGGCGGCCCGCCTTGGTTACGGCGGCCCCAATCCGGCCGCCCGGACGCTGCGATCAGGACGAGCCAGGGCCCTCGGGGTGGTCCTGACCGAGTCGCTGAGCTACGCGTTCACCGACCCCTGCACGGTCGAATTCCTCAGCGGCCTGGCCGCCGAAGCCGAGGCATCGGCCCAGTCGCTCGTGCTCATCCCGTGGCAACCGGGGGGCGACCAGACGGCCGGCGTACGAGGCGCCGTGGTCGACTCCTTCTGCGTCTTCACGCTTCCCGACGGCCATCCCATCGTCGATGAGGTCGTGGCGCGCGATCTGCCGGCCGTGTTCGTCGACGGGCCGGCGGTCCCGGGCCGTCCGTTCGTCGGGATCGACGACCGCGCCGCCATGGCCGAGGTCACCCGGCACCTCGTCGACCTCGGCCACCGCTCGATCGCGGTGCTGTCGTGCCGCTTCCACTACGACCGCAGCGCTGGCGCCGCGAGCACGGACGCCGCCACCAACGCCACCTTCCGGGTGTCCCGTGAACGGCTCGAGGGAGTCCTCGAGGCCGCCCGTGCCGGCGGTCTCGCCGACGACGCCGTCACGATCTATCAGGTCGGCCGGAACAGCCGCGACAGCGGACGCGTCGCCGGCGGCAAGTTGCTGGACGGCGAGAACCCGCCCACGGGGATCGTGTGCTTCTCCGATCAGATGGCGTTCGGTGTGCTCGATGCGCTGGCCGAACGAGGACTCTCGGCGCCCAACGATCTGTCGGTCACCGGCTTTGATGACGTCGCCGCCGCGGCCACGCACGGGCTGACTACGGTGCGCCAGCCGAGCGTCGACAAAGGACGAGCGGCGGGCCGGCTGCTGCTCCAGGCCGACGGCGGCGAGCCGGCAGTTGTCTACCTCGACCACGAGCTCGTGGTACGAGACTCGACCGGTCCGCCGCGGGCCAGTCGATAGCGTGGGTGCCAACCGCACTATGGGGGAGGCGGTCATGCCCGAAGCCATGCCCGTGGTCGACTCCGACGGTCATCTGGTCGAGCCGCCCGTCGTCTGGGAGGAGTACGCCGACCCCGCCTTCCGTGACCTCGTCATCCAAGTACGGCGCACCGCCGGCGGGCGCGAGGAGCTGCGGGTGGAGGGACGCTCGTACGGCTTGAGTCCGGCGCCAACCTGCATTCCGGGAGCGTTCAGCGATCCGGACACCACCGTGACGTGGGACGACCTGCTCCCAGGCGGCTACGACGCGATCGCCCGCCTCGCGGTGCTCGACGAAGAGGGCTTCGATCGGGCGGTGTTCTTCCCGTCGATCTACCTCCTGTCGGGCGACATCGAAGATCCGGCCGTCGCCGCCGCCAACGCTCGCGCCTACAACCGATGGGCCGCCGACTTCTGCTCCGCCGATCCGGCTCGGCTGTTCGCGTTCGGCGTCGCGCCACTGCAAGACGTCGCTCTGGCGGTCCGCGAGATCGAGCGCGTGGCGGCCTCGGGTCTCCGGGGCGTCACCATCCGGCCGGAGCGCTATCACGGCATGGCCGTCTACGCACCCGAGTGCGAGCCGTTCTGGGCCGCCGCTCGAGACGCCGACCTCACGGTCGTTTTCCACGGCAGCTTCGGCAACCGGATGCCCGGCTTCGCCACGACGCGGTACGAGAACATGTTCTTCACCCATATGGTCTGCCATCCGTTCGAGCAGATGGCGGCCATGCTCGACACGATCTGCGGTGGTGTGCTGGAGCGGTTTCCTCGACTGCGGGTGGGCTTCTTCGAGGCCGGACTGGGCTGGCTGCCGTACTGGCTCGAGCGCATGGACGAGCACTTCGACGAGATGCGCCATCTCGTATCGTCACTCACCTGCTCACCGACCGAGTACTTCCGCGAGCACTGCTTCGTCACGTGGGAACCCGAGGAGACCGACGCACTGGCGCAGCTCACCCGCATGGGTCTCGAGGGTTGCGTGCTGTGGGGCTCCGACTATCCACACTTCGACTGCGTGTATCCCGGCGCTCTGGGAGAGGCCGACAAAGGGCTGGCGTCGCTCGACCAGCGTGTCCGGAAGGCGGTGCTGCACGACAACCCGGCTCGATTCGCCGCCTTGGATCGCTGAGGGTCAGTGTGCCGTCCGGTAGTGCTGGCTGAGCACGTCGGCACCGAAGTCACCATCCGGATCGCGCCAGACGGAGTGGACGTGGTTGGCGTCGCGCTGGGTGTTGTCGTACTCGGCCAACAGCCGCGGTCTCTGGATCCGGTAGTAGTGCGGTTCGCTGGCGGCGATGCCGCCCGCCCACGCGAACGACAAGTCGTGCAGCCTTTCGCCGGCGTACTTGGCCGCCTCGGCCTCCGCCAACTCGTCGGGGATCCGGCCCACGTAGACGTCGAGCGCCCGGCGGAGCAGCTCCTGATGCGTCGGGCGTACCGTCGATGCGGAAATGCCCTTGAGCGTCGAGGTGAGGCCGAGCGCGTCGAGGTGATCGGGTCGTAGCCCGGCGCGGCGCTCGGCCTGTTCCTTGATCAGCACCACGCGCTCGCCAAGCTCGCCGTCGAAGCGACGTCGCCTGATGTGTCGGCCAGTGGGGGCGGTACGTCGCCGTCGCTGATGCGCTGTCCGGTCCCCGCCCCCAGGAAGGCGCCCTCGGCGATCCACTCCATCCTGACGATGTTCCGGTTGTCTTCGCTCGTGTCGCCCAACCCCGCGACGACCTTCCGTGTGGGGAGGAGGTGCACGATCCCCCACGCGGCGGCGGTCACGCCGCCCGCGAAGGGCAGGATCGTTTCCATCGCCGACCTCACCCAGCGCGCCTACCGGTCATCTTGGGCTGGCGCAAGACGAACACGGCCTGCCGCGCGCTCTTCGGCGGAGGCGCCTTTGGTGTCGCGCATCGCCTTGGGGAACTGGTTCAGGTACACGTCGAGCAGCGAACGGGCCGTGTCGGGTTGCTCCGCTCCGAGTATCGCCCGACCGCTCGCACCGACCCACCGGCCCGGGTGGCAACAGGTCGATGTCGTGGTCCTGGCGGAAGTTGCGCCACCACGTTTTCGTTGCGGGCCGGCCGACCAGGATCACGATGTCGTCGCCCCGGCGGACGTACTGCGTTGGTGTCGAGACCTCTCGCCCGGTCCGCGCACCGCGGTACCGAACGATGTCGACGTTCCCGACAGCAGGCGATGGAACGGTGACCGAAGCAGGAACAAGACCATGACATTCCTCAGTCGCACCATGCGAGGATGACCTGGCAAAACGGGTTGGCTGTAGGGCCGTTGGTCCCGCTTGCCAGCCAGCCTTCGCCCGGGACCTTCGGCTCTTTCGAGATCGCCGATACCTATGCCACGGTTCGGTGATGGCGCGAGCATCTCAGCACGAACAAACCGGAGGCGGAGGTGTTGTCGTGGCCGCCGTGATCACGGTGGATCACTTGCACAAGTCCTACGGTCGTGTCGTCGCCGTCGACGACCTGTCGTTCGAGGTCGAAGCGGGGGAGATCTTCGGCATCCTCGGCCCGAACGGTGCCGGCAAGACGACGACGGTCGAGTCCGTCCAGGGGCTTCGTCGCCCGGATGGCGGAACGATCCGGGTGCTCGGACTCGATCCGATGACCGAGGCGGGGGAACTGCGGCAGCGCATCGGCTCGCAGCTGCAGGACTCCGCGCTGCCCGGTCGACTTCGGGTCGCCGAATCCATCGAGCTGTTCGCGGCCTTCGCTGACAACCCCGTTGACCGCGACGAGCTCCTGGCCCGCTGGCGCTTGGACGACCAGCGCACTCAGGCGTTCGACAGCCTTTCGGGCGGTCAGCGCCAACGGCTGTTCATCGCCCTCGCGTTCGTCAACTCACCCGAGGTGGTCTTCCTCGACGAGCTGACCCAGGGGCTCGATCCCCAAGCCCGACGAGCCACCTGGGAGCTGATCCGGGAGATCAGACAAGGCGGCACGACGGTCGTGCTGGTGACGCACTTCATGGACGAGGCGGAACACCTTTGCGATCGCGTCGCCGTCGTCGACTCCGGCAAGGTGATCGCGTGCGACACGCCACAGGGACTGATCGACGGGCTGAGGCTGCCGTCGGTCGTGCGGTTCACCACGTCCGATCCCGATGTGGGTTGGTTGGAGAAGCTCGACGTGGTCGACTCCATGGCTCAAGACGGGGAGGCAGTCGAGATCCGTGGCACCGGCCCGGTGCTGGCGCTCGTCGCGTCCGAACTCGTCGCGCACGGGATCGTCCCGCTGGACTTGCGGGTCGACCGCCCGACGCTCGAGGACGCGTTCTTGGCCCTGACCGGACAGGACATTCGCGGATGAGCACGATGCGCGGCTACCGCGCGATGACACGCGCGGAGTTCCGGCTCTTTCGCCGCGAGCCCTTCTCGGTCGTCTTCGTGCTCGCCTTCCCACTCATGATGATGGTGCTGCTCGCGGCGGTGTTCGGGAATAAGCAAGCCGACGCCGCAGACGTCCAGAACGGCATGCTTGTTTGGCGGGGTGTGACCCCCGCGAACTACTACACGGCCGCCTCGGTGGCCGGGATCGTCGCCGCGCTCGGGCTGATCACCCTTCCCATCAACCTGGCCGGCTACCGCGAGGGCGGGATCCTGCGGCGTTTCCACGCATCCTCGGTGTCGGCGTCGACCCTCGTAAACGCGGAGCTCACGCTCGCGCTCGTGACGTTCGTGGCCGGCACGCTCGTGATGGCCGTCATAGCTCGGCTCGCCTACGGCGCGATGTTGCCCCAGGACGTGCTCGGGGTCGCCGTCGCGCTCGTCGTCGGAACCGCGGCCTTCGGAGCGATCGGGCTGCTGCTCGCGACCGTGATCCGAACCAGTCGCTCGGCCCAGGGCATCGGCCTTCTGCTGTTCTTCGCGCTGTGGCTCATCTCGGGCACCGCCCCGCCCCGCGCGTTCTGCCCGCAGGCCTGCGCGACGCCGGCGGCTTGTTGCCACTCACCCACCTCGTCACCGCGGTGCAGGACCCCTGGTTCGGGTTCGGCTGGAGCGTCAGCGATCTCGCGGTCCTCGCTGCCTACGCCCTCGCCGCCGGCATCCCTGCGCTGTACCTCTTCCGCTGGGACTGAGCGAAACCCGCTGCGCGGTGAAGGAGACCCGTGGTCATCGTCATCCAAGGCCCCGCTCTCACCGCTGTCTTCGATGAGCGCCGTTCCCGTCGAGCCGCCGCGCATCGTCGGCCGCCGCTGGCCCGGCGGATCGGCTGCGATCCGCACGGCCATCCACGGGCTCGAGTCTTTCCTGGATCTACTCAGCGCTGGGGGAGACCGCGGCCCCACGGCTGCCTCGACGACGCGAGGACCACGCGAGCGATGATGGCCGGGGTCAGGACCGGTGATCTGACGAGCATGAGCGCGTTGGAGTTGGCCGAGGCCATCAGATCGGAGCGGGGGTCGAGCGAAGAGGTCATCGACGCTCACCTGCAGCGGGTCGACGCTGTGAACGGTTCTGTCAACGCCGTCACGACCGTGGTCCACGAGGAGGCGCGGAAAGCCGCCAGGCGTGCGGACGCCGCGATCCGACGAGGCGGTGCTCTGCCGCCGATGCACGGTGTTCCCTTCACGGCCGAGGAGAACATCGACCTGATGGGCACCTCGACAAACCGAAGGAGCGCGGGCGTCGGCCGACGCCTACCCGTCGCGTGATGCTCCCGTCGTGGAGCGTTTGAAGGCGGCTGGTGGTATCGCCATCGGTCGCACCAACCTGCCCACCTACGGGGTCGGATGGTGTGCGAGAGTGAGGTCTATGGCGCGACCGCAACCCACTAGGACGGCGCGCGCACACCGCGTGCCTCCAGCGGTGGCGAGGCCGCCTCGCTCGCCACCGGCATGACGTCGCTCGGCCTCGGCAACGACGGGTTCGGATCACTCCGCTGGCCGCCCAGTGCTGCGGTGTCCCTCGCTCCGGCCGTCGCTTGGGCGCATACCTCATGCCACCACCGTCGACGTGGTCGACAAGCCGATCCCCGGGCAGCGGCTCGAAGTCGAAGGCCCGATGGCGAGACGTGTCGCTTATCTGCGCATCGCTTGTGAGGCGTTGGCGAAACCGACCTGGCGGGATCCCTGGTCCGCGCCGGCGCCCCTACGGGGGCCCGCGTTGCCCAAGCCGATCCGAGTGGCTCTCGTCGTCGATCCGGGCGTAGGGGGGAGTCGCCGGCGCCAGCGTGAGTACCCGCTGGTCGTTGGCCCGATCTTCACCGGCATTCTGTTCGAGGCGTCCAAGGGCAACACCTCAGCCGAGGTGGCCGGGATCGTCGACGGCCTCCGCATGACGGTTGCCGTCAACGCCCTCGGTCTCCCCGCCGTCGCATTGCCCGTGGGGGTCGGCGACGGGCTTCCGCAGCCAGTGCAGGTGATTGGCCCTCGCTACCGCGAGGACCTGTGCCTGGACGCCGCTGAGACGTTGGAAGAGCAGTGGGAATCGTCACGCCGATCGATCCGCGCCCGCTGGGGTGGTCCCATCATTGGCGCTGGGGTGGTGCCATGCTGCTGGCGCTCAGCCTGCGCGGATGGTCCCATGTCGCTGGCGGGCGACACCCCCATGGATCAGCCGACACCTTCGAAGTCTGTCAGCAGACCACCAGTCCTGCGGGCGGCGAACCGGCGAGCACCTCGACGCGTGCCGCGGACAAGTCCGGCCTGGTGACGCCAGAGCGACGCGCCGACGACCAACTTCGCACCCAGGGCCGGGCCGTGTCGGTAATCGGCTCCGGCGGCTCAGTACTGGGCGCGTAGCACCTCGCGTCGACCTAGGCTCGCGCTCCCCCCGGACCGCTAGCGCGCCGACACCCGCCGTGAGGACGACGGCACCGGGCACGACGACCACGACGGCCAGGACACCGCAGGCTGCGCCGGTTCCCGGACCGACGCCGGTGGCGGCCCCCACCGTCCGCATGAGCGCCCAGCTGGCAGCCAGACCGAGAGGGACCCGAGGACGGCGGCGACCAGACCGAGGGTGCCCGTGGTGGTCGCCACGCTCTCGGCCACTCGGCCCGGAGTGCACGCCTGCGAACGCCCGTCCTGGGTCTCCTTGAGCCCACGCATGTACTCCAACAGGAGGAGACGAACCGGCCGCCATCGACCGCGTTGATAGGTAGTCGGCAAAGTCATCGCGGAGTCTGGCAGGGGAGTGCCGCTCAACCTTCACCAACATGCCCACCGGTTCCCGTTGGCGATGCGTGTTGGCGGATGGCGTTCCAGCCGGCGGATGTCAACGCGTAGTTCGCGACTGCGCCCGAGGAGAACCACTGCCAGGTGCTGGGTCGCACCAGCGTGGCAACGGTGGCGGCGGCGACGGGCAAGATCGTGCGGAGGTCGTGGCCGAGTGGGGTGAGTTCCTCCACGCTCGCGGTAGCTGTTGCGGTGTCGGCTTGCGTGGAAGAGCTCCCGTGCCACCGCACGACGTGTGCGTTGGTGTTGGGCCGCGCCCAGGATGGCGAGAAGAAGCTGGTGGGTCGCCACCCCCTCCCGTCCCGGTGCCCGCCTCGATAGCCGCGCGTCACGGGTCACTTCGAGCAGAGCGCCCACCAGATCGACGCCGGAACGCCACGCGTTGGCCGGCTCCACCAGCCGCGGGTTGATGTCGATGTACACCGGGCCGCCTTCGGTGACGATGGCGTCGCCAGAGAGTGCACCGTGCCAGTGCAGGTGAGCGCCGAGACGAGCCATCGCTTCGCGGACCGCCGGAAGATCAACGCTGCGCTTGTGGCTGGCGCCACCGCTCACGCCCTCGCGGACACGTACGTTGGCGTGCGATGCGACCAGGTCTCCGTCGCTGAAGATGGTCTGGATCATGATCAGTGGGCCTCGCACGGGCTCCTGTACCACGACGGGTCCGTCCTCGAAGACGCCTGCGGCAGCCCACTGCGAGGCCACCTTGGCAAGCTCGGCGGAGCTCTCGACATGCTTCACCCCCGTCGTCGCGGTCCCAATCGGGGTCTTCACGAACACGGGTAGACCATTCCACGCGGCCAACTCGGACGCCGACGCCACGGTCGTAGTCTCGGGCTGGGCCAGACCGACGTCGGCGAGGGTGGCGTCTGCCGACACCTTGTCCTGCACCGCCAGCAACGCATCGAAGGACGGCACCGCCGTCGCCACGCCCGCATCCGCCACGCGGGGCAGACACGCCGACAGGACCGCAACCTGTTCTTGCGTCGGGAGCAGCACATCGAACTGGCCTGCTTCATACACAGCGAGTGCAGCGTCCAACCATGACAGCGGGTCGCTTCCATACGGGGGCACACGGTGAAGGCGGCGCACATGCCGGGTGAACCGGGTGAGTGCCAGCGGATCCGCAGAAAGCACTTCGACCGTGTGGCCGCCCAGGTCGAGCTGCGTCGCCACCTGCCGCGATGTGAGACCCGAGCCATCGGTCAACAGCACCCTCACACCTGCAGCCTCGCAGTCGGCAGCGACCAGCCGGAAGTCGCGTTCTTGAGCATCAACGGTGGAACGGCGGCTGGTTCCGCGGTACTCAGCAGGCGGTGTTCCGACGCGCTCGTCGCCGATGTGCCTGCTTGACGGGTGATCTTTCGGCCTGGGCTGTGCTTATGGAAGCACGGGGTGGGCTGACTGTCGAGCGGCGTCAGTCGGTAGCGCTGGCGTCGATGAGCCCGGTTCTGCTGGGTGCGCAGCGCCGCCATCAGCGCGGCGAGCTCCTCGGGCTCCAAGATGCGCGGCAACCGGCGCACGGTCCGCACCAGCGGCTGACCCCGTCCCTCGCGTCGGTGCCGACGCGTCGGCAGTCCCCGGGGCACCGGGTTCGTGTCCACACCGGCATCACCACGAGTGATCGGATAGCCATAGAACACCGGTACCGAAGCGGACCGACGCCGAATGGTGGCGCTCGACAACCCGGAGCCGCCATCGCGAGATCCGCGCCACGTTCTAGGCGCTCACCCGAGCACGGCGCTGCGCGTTCACGAAGTCGAGGACGTCCGTGGCGGGCACCTCGACCGGGTCCTTGCCGTTGAGGAGACCCGATATCGCTCCGGAATCCCACTCAGCGGCGATCACCACTACCGATATGACGGCCCTTACCGGCCGTCGCGTAATCGCGGCGGACCGAGTCGTGTCACTCACGCAACGACTTCGTCGAGATGGCTTCGGAGTTCGTCGACGACGTCTTCCAGCCCAGCGCGATTGTGGTCATCCGGCCGGTCGGTGTGCAGTGGGTCGTCCGTGGGCGCGACAGCCGTCTGCGAGCGGCGCGATCCGCCGACTTGGTGAGACGTCACGCCGAGTCAGGCGAATCGCAGCAACTGCGGTAGCAACGCATCTCGAAACAACTCCCGCTCGTCGATGAGTCGGCCACAAACCTCCTGCTCAGGGACACTGTCCTCCCAGCTGAAGGGACTCGAGGTTCGAATCGCTTCGACCGCATTTCTCCTGCTCGACGCCTACGCGGAACGGGAGGTGTCCTCGCGGAACGGGAGGGATTCCGGCTCCGGTTGACGGTGTGACGCGAACGGCCAGGTCACAGGCCGTGCCTCGGTCGTCGTCGCGCCGGTTCGTAGCAACCGCGGCAGCAACGGGCCGACCGCGAAGGAGTGGGATCCGCGTCGGAGCCCGGCCAGTGAGACGTTGTACCTGGTCAGAAGTGATGTACGGCACGCAGAGACTCCCCGAGTGGGAGCAACCGCGGGAGCAACGCCGCCGGCCTGGCGGGTGGGGCGGCAGGCGGCAGTCAGCTCGACTCGAGGTAGCGGCGGAGGGCCCTGCGACGGCAGAGGACAACCGGCACTGTCCGTCGCACCCCTCAGGCCGAGGGGGGACACGAGGAGGGCCGTCATCACCTGCCGTTCGGGTGAGAGCGCAGGGCGTGCTTGCCAGCTGCAGTTGGGTCATGAGCCGTCATCCAGGCGGCGAGCCCCGCACCACGATCGTGCGACCGGGATCACCCGCCGAGCGGGCCAACCGAACGGGCCACGGCCCGGCGTCGGTCACCCAACCGCGGCCGGCGTCCCAGTGCCGCAGCGCGGTCGGGTCGATGGTCACCGGCACTACCTGGGTCTTGGTGGGCTCGAGCGTCGCCTTGGTGAAGCCGCCCAGCACCTCGGGCTCGCCGACGTAGGCCTGCACCACCTCGACCCCGCGGCGGGTGCCGGTGTTCGTCACGGTGACGCCGACCTCGAGGGGCGAGCCAGGGGACCACGGCTCGGGGGCCGCGGCGTCACCCCACTCGAAGCTGGTGTACGAGCCGCCCTCTCCGAACCAGGCACGCGGCGTGAGGCCCCTCCGGAGATAGGAGCGGTAGCCGACGTCGAGCCCCTCGGTATAGGGCAGGTGACCGGGCGGGTCGGGCCGGGTGATGTCGCACGGCGCGTCCTCGATCCCGATGGGGACCGTGACGGGCAGGCGGCCGGACGGCTCGCGGTCACCGGCGAGCACAGCGGCGAGCGCCTCGCCGCCCGCCATGCCGGGGAACCACGTGAGCACCACCGCTCCGACCTCGTCGAGCCACGGCAGGTCGACCGCGGCGCCGGCGTTCACCACAACGGCCGTGCGCGGGTTGGCCGCCGCGACGCGGCGAACGAGCTCGTCCATCTCGCTGCTGAGGGCGAACGAGCTGCGATCGAAGCCCTCGCACTCGATGTCCGCATCCGTGCCGACCACCACCACTGCCGCGTCGGCACGCCCAGCCAGTGCGGCAGCGTCGCCGATCGGGTCGTCGCCCAGGGGCTCGGCGATGCGGATGTGGAAGCCGCCGACCGGCGGCCCGGGCCGGCGTTCGTAGTCCGTCTCCAGCTGGCGCGGCTGGCCGCGGACGAGATCGACCGTCGCGCGAACCGGCTTCGTGCCGAAGCCGAAGAAGAGCTTCGACAACTGCGAAGGATCGGTGCGCAGGACGACCTCGCCGTCGATCGACACGGTGCATTCGCCCACGCTGGCGAGCTCGAGCTCGTGCTGGCCCGTGCGGCGGGCGGACAACGTCGTCGTCGCCTTCGCGTGGAACTGCGACGAGTCGATGCCGGCGGCGAAGCGGCCCGACCAGATGGGATTGGCCTCGGCGAGCGTGGCCGACGCGACCACCGGCCCGCCCCGCTCGGCTCGGTAGTCGACGTGGAGCCCGGGTCCGGACGAGCTCTGTGCGAAGCGGCCGTCGAGCAGCGCGTAGGCGCTACTGGGTCGCGCGCCCGGTGCGAACATGACGTCGGTTTCGGGGAACCGTGCCTGCAGCCCGGCGAGCGGTGCCACGGTGCGATGGGGGAGGACGCGAGCGCTGCCGCCGCCCTGCACGACGGCCACCTCTGCATTGGGGCCGATGACGGCGAGGCGTCGAACGCCCGGGTCGAGGGGCAGGACGGCTCTGGCATCCGGACCCGAGCGGATCGACCGGTTCCGCAGCAGCACCATCGACGCCGCGCTCGCCTCCACGGCGAGGTCCCACCGGCCGGGGTCGTCCTCACTGCGCTCGGGACCCGACGGCTCGGCCGACGCGCCCACCCGGTCGGCCAGCCGGAGCACCCGGCGCGCCGCGTCATCTACGACCTCGGCAGGCACGCGCCCCTCGCGCACCGCGTCGGCGGCGGCCGGCCCGAGGTAGCGCGCTGGCCCAGGCATCTCGAGGTGCGTGCCGGCGAGCAGCGTCGCATCCGTGGTGTAGGTGGCGAGCCAATCGGAGATGACCACGCCGTCGAAGCCCCACTCGCCCAGGAGCACGTCGCTGAGCAGCCAATGGTGCTCGCAGGCGTAGATCCCGTTGATCCGGTTGTACGCCGCCATGACCGTCCACGCCCCACCCTCCCTGACGGCCGCCTCGAACGGCCGGAGGTACACCTCGCGGAGCACCCGCTCGTCGACATCCGATGAGATGGTCATCCGTTCGATCTCGGCGTCGTTGGCCACCAAGTGCTTGGGGCAGGCCCCCATGCCCTTCGATTGCACGCCGCGCACGAAGGCGACGGCGAGCCGCGAGACCAGCAAGGGGTCCTCGCCATAGGACTCGAAGTTGCGACCCCCGAGGGGGTGGCGGTGGAGGTTGAGCGTCGGACCGAGCAGCACGTGAGCATGCTTGGTTCGCGCCTCGTCGCCGAGGGCCGCACCGATGCGGCCAACGAGCGCCGGGTCGAACGTGGCGCCCAGCGCCGATCCGCACGGGAACAGTGCCGCCGTCACGCTGGTGTAGCTCTCGCCGCGGGCGCCGACCGGGCCGTCGGTGACGCGGATCGCCGGCACGCCGTGGTCGGGCAGGGCCTGGGTGTTCCAGTCGTCGTGGCCAGCGGTCAACGCGGCGCGATCGTCGAGGTCGAGCTCGTCGAGCAGCGTCTCATAGGGCCCTGGTGTCGTGGTCATCGTTCTCCTCAGGCGGTCGGGGCGCCAGGGCCGGTCGGGAGCGGGAGATGACGACCACCTCGGCGACGAGCGAATCCCGCCAGAGTTGACCCGCCTCGTATGTAAGCGCTTTCATCATGACACTGACTCGGCGGCACTCGGTCACATGCAGGCGGCGACGGAGGGAGCTTGGATGGCCCGGCGGCGAGGGCATGGCGCCAACGCGGACGCGACCATCGAGGACGTCGCCTCGGCCGCAGGCGTCTCCGTTGCTACCGTGAGCCGGGCACTTCGCGGTCTCCCGAACGTCGCTCCGGAGACGAGGGCGCGCGTCGCCGAGACGGCATCGCGCTTGCGCTACCAGCCGGACCCCCATGCCTCGCGCCTCGCCGCCGGGCGAACCAACGCCATCGGCATGGCGGTGCCGGTGCTCGAACGCTGGTACTTCGGCAAGATCGTGGCCGGGGTCGCGTCGGCGCTCAGGGAGCGTGGCTACGACCTCATCGTCTACGAGGTGGACGGGGAGGCCGCGCTGCGCCGTTTCCTCTCGGAGGCGGCGCCGTACCGCAAGCGAACGGACGGCCTGATCATCGCGGATCTCGTCGTCCCGGCCGACCTGCTCGACGGCCTCGTCTCGTGCGGGACGGTGATGGTGACGATCGGCGATCGCACCGACCGCTACTCATCGGTGATGATCGACAACGCCGCCGCCGCCAAGCTGGTGATGGACCATCTGATCGGCCTTGGGCACCGGCGCATCGGCCTGATCGGCGCTCAGCGTGACCGGCCGATCCACCTGGACGTCCCGGACCTGCGCATGCGCGGCGCGCTCGCCGTGCTGAAGGAGGCGGGCATCGCCCCGGGACGACACCACGTCCAGACCGCCCGCTTCACCGTGAACGGTGGCTATCGCGCCATGCGCCGCATGCTCCATCAACCGGATCCACCGACGGCTGTGTTCGCGTTCTCCGACGAGATGGCGATCGGTGCCATCCGGGCGGCGCGCGAGCTCGGGCTGCGCGTGCCCGACGACCTTTCCGTCGCCGGCTTCGACGACCACGACGTGGCCTGGGCGCTGGACCTGACGACCGTGGCCCAACCACTGACGGGACTCGGCGAGACGGTCACCGAGCTCGTGCTCGAACACGTGCGTGACCCGTCGTTGGCGCCGACGCACCAGGTCCGCAAGGTCGCGCTCAAGGCACGCGGCAGTACCGGGCCGGCCGCGGCCGCCGGGTCACCAGGACGATGACCCTTGACCGTGGCCGATCGATATGAAAGCGTTTACAATCGGGTGGGGCTGGCATTCGCCGGCGACACAGGTAAGGGGGAACCTCGATGAGGACTGGCTGGTTCAAGCTGGCCGCGGTACCGCTGGTGACGTTGTTCGTCGCGGCAGCATGTGGCTCCAGTAGCAAAGGGGGGTCGGCGTCAGGCACCACTGCGGCATCAGGCACCACAGCAGCGCCGGCCACCACCGCGGGGTCGACGACCACCGCGGCCGGCGCGACCACGACAGCAGCGGCCACGGGCCCGACAACAACGCTCCCCCCGACGCCGGGCAAAGGCAGCGCCGGGAAGGTGACGGTGTTCGGCGTGGAGGACTCGGCGAACGAGGCCGGTGCCATGCAGGACGCCCTCTCCGCGTGGGGCAAGGCCAACGGGATCGACGTCACCTACGTCGGTCGGCGTGACTTCGAGCAACAGATCAACGTCCAGGTGACCGCGGGCAACCCGCCCGACATCGCCGCATTCCCGCAGCCGGGCAAGCTGAAGCAGCTCGCCCAGGACGGCGACCTGAAGAAGGTGCCGGACGACGTCGTCGCCGCGGTCAAGCAGAACTGGGCCGACAGCTACATGGCGTTCTCCAACGTCAATGGCACCCAGTACGGCGTGCCGTTCAAGACCGACCTCAAGTCGCTCGTGTGGTACGTCCCGAGCGTCTGGGCGCAGAAGGGTTACGAGGTGCCCAAGACCCTCGCCGAGTTCAACGCCTTGATTGACAAGATGAAGGCCAACGGCGACACGCCTCTGTGCGTCGGAATCCAGTCCGGAACGGCCACCGGTTGGCCGTTCACCGACTGGGTCGAGGAGCTCATCCTCCGCCAGAAGGGCATCGACTACTACAACCAGTGGGTCGACCACAAGGTGCCGTTCAACGACCAGCCCGTGGTGGACACGTTCAACGAAGTCGCTGGTCCCGACGGCTACTGGCAGAAGGGCAACGTGTTCGCGTCAGGCGGGTCGATTGCCGCCACCGCGTTCGGCGACAACGGCACGCCGCTGGTACAAGGCAAGTGCATGATGCACCGCCAGGCGAGCTTCTTCAGCGCCTTCTTCCCCCAGGGCACGCAGTTCGGCGACGGTCCCGGCCAGGTCAGCACGTTCTACTTCCCGGCCGACCAGGGTCACCCCGTCCTGACCGGTGGGATCAGCGCGGGGGCGTTCCGCGACGCTCCCGAAGTGTGGAAGGTGATGGAGTACCTCGGGTCACCCCAGTTCGCCAACGACCGGCAGGCGGCACAGAGCAAGCGCGTCGGCGGTGGCCTCTCCGGGTTCCTCACCGCGAACACGAACGCCGACCTGACCAAGTGGGCCCCGCTCGAGCAGACCTTCATCAAGGAGCTCCAGACGGCCAGCCCGGCGGCGTTCGACGCCTCCGACCAGATGCCGGCCGAAGTGGGGTCGGGCACGTTCTGGTCGAAGGGGACGTCGTTCGTCAACGGCGACATCGACGCCAAGACGGCCGCCACCGAGATCCAGGACTCGTGGCCCAGCAGCTGATGGACTGAGGCGAGGGTCGCCTCGAGCGGACTGATCGTGGTGCCGGTGGCTCCGGACAACGAGCCACCGGCACCCTTCGTGTTGGCCTAATGTCGGCGACGAGCGACTCAACCGGGGGGATGAGCATGGCGGTCGGACAGAAGACCGGCGCCATCCAGGAAATGGAGCGCGAGGCCGGGATCGCGCCCCCCAATCGAACGATCCAGGAGCAACCCCGGGCGCCGCGCATCTCCTCAGGCGGTGTGCTCCGGCTCCTCGTGTTCGCCGCGCTTGCCGCGTTCCTGCTCTACTACGTCGGCCCGCGCAGCATGTCGCAGACGGCGCTCACGGTTGCTCTCGCCGTTGTCTTGACGGTGGCGCTCTGGGTCGGCGCCAATCTCCTCTTCGACCAGGCATACGACCACTGGACCCGCTTCAACACCATCGTCGGCGCGGTGCTCGGCTTCGGCGGCGCCGTCGTCGCAAACTCGAACGGCGCGCTCAAGACCCTCGTCGATCGTCCGGTGCGGCCCTCGGGCTCAGGCGTGTTCGACACGATCACCGGATGGAGCACCCGGCCGTTCGACGTCAACTGGCTGCTGTGGGGACTGATCGGCGGTGCCGCCCTCGGATCCGTGATGTTCCTGCTCAGTGCGCCGCGCCGCCAGCTCGCCCGGCTCCCCCTGGCGGTGCTCGGGTTCACCGGTTTCGGGCTGCTCACCGCCTTTGCCCTCGATGAGTCGGTGTGGCCCGAGCTCGACTGGGTCAAGCTCCTGATCTGTACCGCCGGCGGCGCCGTGCTGTTCGGCCTGATCGGCCTCTGGCGCCACGGGCCGAACGCGGCCCCGCTCTCGGTCGTCACGGGGCTCTCCGTCGGATGGCTGGTCGGCGCGTGGGGCGGCGCCCACATCGGCGGTGGCAGCTTCGGTGAGGTCGTCGTCGCCACGGTCGTACCCGCGGCGATCTTCGGCCTTCGTTTCGGGCTCGCGGCCCCGCCCGACGCCCAGAAGCGACGGCGCATCGATCGGCGCTCTCGGGCCTGGATCTTCGTCACGCCGGCATTGCTGTTCATCGGCTTCGGCTTGTTGGGACCGCTGATCCGCACGATCTACCTCTCGTTCCACAACCGCAACGGCAGAGTGTCCGTCGGGTGGGACAACTACACGCGGATCTTCACCGACAAAGACTCGGTGAACTTCACCAACTGGCAGAACATCTTCACCAGCCGTCTCTTCTACCTCGCCCTCGCCTTGGTGGCGCTGGGCGTACTCGTCGGCGTGTTCGCCGGACGGCGGACGAGCCAGCCGTTCGAGCGCGGTCCCGGCTCGGTCGGTCCGATCCTGGCGGGAATCTTCGTCCTGTCGTGCGCCATCCTCGCCTCCATCCGGGGCACGATCTTCAACAACGTGTGGTGGGTCATCGTCGTCACAACGTTGGCGACGGTGCTCGGTCTGGCTGTCGCCGTGCTCGCCGACCGGGCGAAAGCCGAGAACACGGCCAAGTCGTTGATCTTCCTCCCCATGGCGATCTCGTTCATCGGCGCCGGGATCATCTGGCAATTCATGTACCAGGCTCGTGATCCCTCGCAGAACCAGACCGGCGTGATGAACGCGATCTGGGTGTGGATCGGCCAGACCACCCATTCGACGACGGGAAAGGCCGTCTGGCTCATCGTCCTGTTCGCGCTTGGCCTCTTCTTCCTGTTCTTCGTCAGGGAGGGCATCGGTCGGAAGGCGGGCACGATGGCCGGCTTCGCCGCCGGGTTCCTGGTCCTCGACGCCTACCTGATCTACCGGATCCTCGGTCCCGGTCTCGGCGGCTTCACGGTGACCAACGGGGTCGTCAAACCGGAACCGGTGCTTTTCCTCCAGGAGCAGCCGTTCAACAACATGTGGTTGATGGTCGTGCTGATCTGGGTCCAAGTCGGCTTCGCCATGGTGATCCTGTCGGCGGCGATCAAGGGCGTGCCGACTGAACTGACCGAGGCGGCCAAGGTGGACGGGGCGACCGACTCGCAGGTGTTCTGGAAGATCACGTTGCCCCAGATCGCACCCACCATCGGCGTCGTGGTGACGGCCCTGTTCGTCACCGTGATGAAGGTCTTCGACATCGTCTACGCCACGACCAACGGCAACTTCGGGACGCAGGTGATCGCCAACCAGATGTGGAACACCGCGTTCGGCCAGAGCAACCTCGGCCTCGGCTCGGCGCTGGCCGTCATCCTCTTCGTCTCGGTGATCCCGATCATGTGGATGAATGCCCGCCGGTCGCGGCGCGAGCGGATGGCATGAGATGAGCTACGGCGTCGTCAACCCCGACCAACGCAACAAGGGAGCGGGTGGAGCGCTCTATCGCTTCGTCCGCTCGATCCCGACGTGGGTGTTGTGGCTGCTCGTGGTGGTCTGGAGCATCCCGACGGTCGGCCTGCTGGTCAACTCCTTCCGCACTCGTGACCAGCAGAGGTCGAGTGGTTGGTGGACCGTGTTCCAGGACCTCGGCCACCTCACCCTGGACAACTACCGGACGGTGCTCGGCACGACGGCGGCGGGCGGCATGAAGCAGGGGCTGACCAACTCCTTCGCCATCGCCCTTCCGGCGACGATCATCCCGATCGCGTTCGCCGCGTTCGCCGCGTACGCGTTCGCGTGGATCGACTTCAAGCACCGCGAGGGCCTCTTCCTCGGCACCGTCGCCCTGCTCGCCGTCCCGTTGCAGGTCGCGCTGATCCCGCTGCTGCTGATGTACGTCCACGGCGCCCACTGGACGATCCCGTGGCTCGACAAGACGATCACGGTCTTTCCCGATATCCACCTTGCCGGTACCACCACCTCGGTCTGGCTCACCCACACCGCGTTCGCGATGCCGTTCGCGATCTTCCTGCTGCACAACTACATGTCAGCGCTACCGAAAGACATCTTCGAGTCGGCCCGAATCGACGGCGCCAACCACTTCCGGATCTTCTGGCGCCTCGTGCTCCCTCTGTCGGTCCCCGTCCTCGCGGCATTCGCGATCTTCCAGTTCCTCTGGACCTGGAACGACTACCTGGTCGCGGTGACGATGATCGGCGCCAATCAGGCGGCGGCACCGTCGACGGTCGTCATCGCCGCCCAGACCGGCCAATTCGGCCAGTCCGAGCACCTGCTCACCGCCGGAGCGTTCCTCCAGGCCGCGGTCCCACTGGCAGTGTTCTTCCTGCTCCAGCGCTTCTTCGTCCGCGGCATCCTCGCCGGGTCGGTCAAGGGGTGACGCCAGCCCGCTAGGACCAGATGGCGTTGTGATCCGTGGCGTCGAAGAAGTGGAGGTTCTCACTCGCCACGACGATCTCGACCTGTTGGTCGACACGGACGCGCGACCGTGGGCTGAACCGGGCGACGGCATTGGCGACACCGCCGCCAACCTGCTCCTGGGGCGCGTCCGGGTCACCGGAGTTGACCCGGTTGGCGTCGGCGACCTCGAGGTGGACCATCAGCTCGGACCCGAGCGCCTCGACGAGGCGGACCGTGGCCTTCAGGCGGCGATCTGCCGGAGCGTCGGTGAGGACGGCAGCGTCCTCGAAGTCCTCGGGGCGGATGCCGACCACCACGCGCTGGCCGTCGTACCTCCGCAGGGCCGGGTGCTTCTCCAACGTCTCGGGAGCGAGCGCCACCTGCTGGGAGCCGACCTGCACGCTGTCGAGGCCGTCGAGCGTGACGAGGCCTTCGTACAGGTTCATCGACGGCGACCCGATGAACGCGGCGACGAACACGTTGATCGGTTCGTCGTAGAGGTGCTGCGGCGCGCCGATCTGCTGCAGGTAGCCGTCCTTGAGGACCGCGACTCGGTGCCCCATCGTCATCGCCTCGACCTGGTCGTGGGTGACGTAGATCGTTGTCACTGCGAGGTCGTGTTGGAGACGGGCGATCTCGGCCCGCATCTGGACACGCAGCTTCGCATCAAGGTTGGACAGCGGCTCGTCCATGAGGAACACCGCAGGCTGGCGCACGATCGCCCGGCCCATCGCCACCCGCTGGCGCTGGCCGCCCGAGAGCCGCCCGGGCTTGCGGGAGAGGTACGGTTCGAGCTCGAGGATGGCCGCCGCCTTGCGCACCCGGCTGTCGATCTCCGGCCTGGGAACCCGGGCCAGCTTGAGGGCGAAGCCGATGTTGTCGTAGACCGTCATGTGGGGGTACAGCGCATAGTTCTGGAAGACCATCGCGATGTCCCGGTCCCTCGGCTCGACATCGTTGACGACGCGGTCGCCGATCCGCAGCTCGCCGCTGGTGATCGACTCCAGACCTGCCAGCATGCGCAGAGCGGTCGACTTCCCGCAGCCGGACGGTCCGACGAGCACGAGGAACTCGCTGTCCGCAACGTCGAGGCTCAGGTCGTAGATCGCCTGGAACCCGTTGTCGTAGATCTTGTTGACCGCGTCGAGCGTGACGGTCGCCATGGCCGCAAGCGTACTGCGGGCCGCGCCGGCCGGAGACGAGGGCATTCCGCTGGAGATGACGATACCCACTGCGTTGCGGCAAGGCACCCGCCGTCAGGTAGCCCGGGGACGGCGCAGTCCGGCCACGAATGTCGCGAGTGTCGCGAGCGCTGCTCCGACGAACAGGACGTTGTAGACGAGTACCCGACCCATGGGCCAGTGCTCGTCGCCACCGAGGTCGACCATCCCGACCACGAGCACCACGATCGCGATGAGTGCCGATACCGCGCTGGCGATCCAGAACCGGCGACGTTGAGCGCTGTGCTCGGGTCGGAGGCTGCGGGCGAGCTGGCTGCGCTCGGCTGCTGCGATGCCCGCAGCGAAACCCGCTCGCTGGTAGCAACCGGTAGCAACACTGGTAGCAACGCTCCGGAGACAGTATCGAACGTCGAAGAGCATGGAAAGTGAATAAGTACACATCTACCTGGTCAAACGCTGGACGTCGGCGCACGGCTACGGACGCCCGAAGATTCCGCCGCGGAACGGGAGGGATTCGAACCCCCGGGCCTTGTGGGCCGCCCGCTTTCAAGGCGGGTGCAATCGTCCGCTCTGCCACCGTTCCAGCGTTGGACGCTAGCGGGATGGTTCTTCCTCGGTGAGGGCCACCATCCCTCGCTCGACCAGTTGGAGCACCCTGGCCGCCGTCGCCTCGGGCTCATCCGACGACGAGTCGACGACATGGCTTTCGAACGGGCCGACGTCGGCGAACTCCTCGAACATCGCCGCGATCGGCCCTTCCTCCACGAGCTCGTCAGCGCGGCCCGTCGCCCGCTCCCACGCCACCTCATAGCTCGGGCGCAGGATGACGTAGTGCAGGCTGGCCGGGCGCCGGTCGATCCCAGCCCGGAACGCGCCGAGGAACCACGGCCCGATGATCCCGTCGAGCACCGTCTCGTACCCGGCGGTTGCGTAGCGGGAAGCAACGACCGCAATGGTCCCGATCACGACGGCGTTCTGCTCATGGGCGGCTGGCTCCCACGGCGGCAGCCATCCCTGGTCGATGAACTTCCAGAACCAGTCCGCCTGCACGTGCACGCTGCGCTCGAAGGCACCGGCCAGCAGCCGCGCCACGGTCGTCTTGCCGACTCCGGGCGGCCCGGTGACCACGATGATGCGACCCGGAGTCAAGGGCTATGCGTCTGCCGAGTGATCGTCGCGTGGATCATCGAACCGGCCGGCGAGAAGGGCAACACCATCGCTCGGCAGCCCCCTAGCGGATGCAGCGGCGGAGGTCGGCCACCCAGTCGTCGGCCTGCCGCCACCGGGCGTCGGCGTGCTCCCTCGCCTCCGGCGCGGCCTCACCGACAGCCGGGTAGCTGCCGAGGAACTTCACGCCACCCTGCTTGGCATGGATGTCCCGTAGGCAGTCGGCCAAGAGCTCATCGGCGATGTGCCCGTCAGCATCGATGATGAAGCAGTAGTCGCCCAACCCACCGGCCTTGGTCGGGCGGCTCTCCAACCGGGAGAGGTTGATGCGGCGAGCGGCGAACTCCTGGAGGATCGAGATGAGGCTGCCCGGCTCGTTGGCGCGCTGATACACGACCACGGTGGTCTTGTCGTGGCCCGTCGGGGCGGGAATGCCGTCGCGAGCGACGACCACGAAGCGGGTCTGGTTGCCGTCGTGGTCGGCGATGTCGGCCGCCACCACGTGCAGGTCGTAGATCGATGCCGCGATCATCGGCCCGATCGCCGCGACGCCGGGCGAGCGGTCCTGCCCGACGAGCTTGGCGGCCTCGGCGGTGGAATTGGCCGCTCGCAGCTCCACGTGTGGACGCTGCCGGAGGAAGCTCGCGCACTGGGCGGTGGCGACCGGGATGGAGTGGACGACCTTGACGTCGGCGAGGCTCGTGCCTCGCGGCGCGAGGAGGCAGAGCTGCACGTCGAGGACGACCTCCCGCTGGATCAGCAGGTGGTGGGTGAACGCGAGGGCGTCCTGGACGAGGTTGACCGCGCCCTCGATCGAGTTCTCGATCGCGACGAACCCCAGCTCGACGGTGCCCGCCTCGACGGCGGAGAGCACCTCGGGCATCGTCGCGAAGGGCACGAGCTCTCCCGACGCCAAGTCCGGCTGGCTCAACAAGGCCTGCTCGGTGAAGGTGCCGAGGGGCCCGAGGAAGCCCACGGTCACGGTGCGGGTGTCGTCGACAGGCACGGCTTGCCAGGATAGTGAGGTGGACAGGGAGGCCCTCCGAGCGTTGCTTGACGACGTGGCGGCCGGGCGCGTCGCTCCCGATGAGGCTGCGGCGTTGCTGCGCCGCCTCCCCTATGTCGACGTGGGCTATGCCCGGATCGACCATCACCGTGAGCTGCGTCAAGGTTTTCCGGAAGCGGTCTACGGGCCAGGCAAGTCGCCCGAGCAGTGCGCCGGGATCGTGGGAGAGCTCCTCGCTCACGGCACGGGCCCAGTGATCCTGACGCGGGCGGATGCCGACCAGGCGAAGGCGGTCCTGGCCGCCCATCCGGACGGCTCGACGATCGGGGCCACCGTCGTGTGGCGACCCCGGCCGCCGACCCGTGCCGAGCGTGTGCTGGTCGTCACCGCCGGCACCGCGGACGAGAGCGTGGCGGACGAGTGCGCGGCCGTGCTGCGCGCCTATGGGTTCTCTCCCATCGCGTCGCGGATGCCGGCGTGGCCGGTCTGCACCGCTTGCTGCCCCACGTGGACGAGGTGGCCGAGGCCGACGCCATCGTCGTCGTCGCCGGCATGGAGGGGGCGCTGGCCAGTGTGATCGGCGGCATCAGCGCGGCCCCCGTCATCGCGGTACCAACCAGCTCGGGCTACGGCGCCGGCCTGGAGGGGGTGACCGCGCTGCTGTCGATGCTGGCATCGTGCGCGGCGGGCATCACCGTCGTCGGCATCGACAACGGCTACGGCGCCGCGTGCGCGGCGGCTCGGCTGCTCCCGGCACGGGCTACCTGATGGATCGTTCGTGACGGCGGCGTGGTTCCACTGCTTCTCCGGCGTGGCCGGCGACATGGCCCTCGGCTCGCTGCTCGATGCCGGGGCCGACGCCGCTGAGGTCCGCCGTCTCCTCGGCCGTCTCCCGATGGGCGGTTGGCGTCTCGACCTCGAGGCGACGCAGCGGTGCGGCGTCGGCGCGACCCGGGCCGTCGTCGTGACGGAAGCGACGACGGTGTCGCGCCGTCTCTCGGACATCGAGACGCTGCTCGCCGCGGCGGCCCTCCCCGCCCGTGTGCGCGACCGATCGATCGCGGTGTTCCGGCGCCTCGCCGCCGTGGAAGGCGCCATCCACCGAGTGGAACCCGACGAGGTCCACTTCCACGAAGTGGGCGCGCTCGACGCCATCGTCGATGTGGTTGGGACGTGCGCCGCCCTCGAAGTGCTGGACGTCGACGACATCACCTGTAGCCCCGTGACCGTCGGCCGCGGCACGGTGCGGACCCAGCACGGCCGCCTGCCCAACCCGGCCCCGGCCACGCTCGCGCTGCTCGCCGGGCGACCGGTGCTCGGCGCCGCCGTCGATCTCGAGCTCACCACGCCGACCGGGGCCGCGCTCGTGACCACACTCGCGGGGGGCTTCGGGCCGCTGCCGCCGATGACCGTCCGCGCCGTCGGCTACGGCGCCGGCGGGCGCGACCTCCCCGACCAGCCGAACGTCACGCAAGTAGTGCTCGGAGACCTCGCCCGTCACGCGACACCCAGCGGCCAGCCCGTCACCGTCCTCGAGGTCAACGTGGACGACGTCACCGGCGAGGTGCTCGCCCACACCGTGACCGCTCTCCTCGCCGCCGGTGCTCACGACGCGTGGATCACGCCGATCATCATGAAGAAGGGACGGCCGGCGGCGACCGTTCACGCCCTGTGCGATCCCGCCCTCAGCGACCAGGTGGCCGCCACCTCGTGACCGAGACCGGATCGCTGGGGGTGCGCGCGCAGCACCTCGTCCGCTGGCCCCAGGCCCGCGACGGGAGCTGGTCGTCGAGGTCGAGGGACGGCCGGTGCGGGTGAAGCTCGGAGCCGGACGGGTCAAAGCCGAGCACGACGACGCGGCCGCCGTGGCCGCGGAGATGGGGTTGCCGCTGCGCGAGGTGCTGCAACGGGCCGAGGTATCGGCCCGGTCGGCCGGGGACGCGGGCGGCGCATCCGTCTCGAACCGAGGCGAAAGGGAGCCCACCCCGACCCGACGGCGACCGAAGCCGCCGGGAACGACGCCTCGTGAGCGAGTACGACGCTGTCGTCGTCGGCTCCGGGCCGAACGGCTTGACTGCCGCCGCCCGCCTGGCGACGGCCGGGGCCTCCGTGCTGGTGCTCGAACGATGCGACCACATGGGAGGGGGCACCCGCTCGGCCGAGCTCATGGTGCCCGGCGTCGTCCACGACGTGTGCTCGGCGGTGCACCCTTTCGGCACGACATCACCGGCCTTCGCCGCCCTCGGGCTCGAGGCGCACGGCCTGCACTGGATGCACCCGCCGCTCGCGCTCGCGCACCCCTTCGACGACGGGTCCGCGGCGATCCTCGATCGATCCTTCGACACGACGGCCGCCGCCCTTGGCGTCGACGAGCGCAACTACCGAGCGCTGCTCGGTCCGCTGCTCGATCGGTGGGAGCAACTGCAGCCGAGCCTGCTGGGCGCGGTGCTCTCGGTTCCCCGCCATCCGCTCGCGCTGGCCCGGTTCGGGCTGGTGGGGCTACCCCCCGTCACCCTCCTCGCCGAACGTTTCCGCACCGCGGCCGCCCGAGCTCTCCTGGCTGGCTTGTCCGCACATTCCGTGCAGCCGTTGGGCTCGCCGATGACCGGGGCACTGGGTCTCGCGCTCGCCCTGGCCGGTCACACCGGCGGCTGGCCCTTCGCCCGGGGCGGATCCCAGTCGATCGCCGACGCGCTCATCGCGGTCATTCGCCGCCATGGGGGCGAGCTGACCGCCGGCCACGACGTGGAACGGCTGTCGGAGCTGCCTCCGGCGCGGGCGGTGCTCCTCGACGTGGGCCCCCACCAGTTCGCCGCGCTCGCCGACGGGCAGCTTCACCCTCGCCTCGAGCGGGCCTACCGGCGCTACCGATATGGACCCGGGGCCACGAAGGTCGACTACGTGCTGAGCGGCCCGATGCCGTGGATCGCCGACGCGGCCCGCGGCGCGGGTACCCTCCACCTCGGTGGCGAGTTCCCCGAGTTGGTGGCCAGCGAAGTCGCGCCCCAGCGGGGCCAGATCTCCGAGCGGCCGTTCGTGCTCGCCACCCAGCCCACCGCGGCCGATCCGACCAGGGCCCCGGCCGGTACGCACGTGCTGTGGGCCTACTGCCACGTACCCCCCGGGTCAGACGTCGATGCCAGCGGGCGGATCGAGGCCCAGTTCGACCGGTTCGCACCCGGATGGCGCGACCTGGTCGTGGCCCGGCAGGTGCGCACCGCGGCGAGGCTGGCCGTCGACAATCTCAACGACGTCGGCGGAGACATCGTCGGAGGCGCCATGACGCTGCGACAGATGGTGGCCCGCCCTCGCCTCACGGCCTGGCCGTGGGACACCCCGCTGCCAGGCGTGTTCCTCTGCTCGGCCTCCACACCCCCCGGCGGGGCTGTCCACGGGATGTGCGGATGGCATGCAGCCGGGCGCGCGCTGCGCCGCTTGGACGGCCCGAAGCGGATGGCCCGCCCGCGCTGACGTCGCCGCCCGCGCTACTTGTTCAACTGCGCCAGCAGGTCGGTGAACTGCTGCTGGGTCAGCTCACCGGTGGCACGGGTCACCACCTTGCCGTTGCCGTCGACCGCCACGAAGTACGGGTACGAGGGGAGCCCCCATGCCTTCGCGGCGTCGTCGGTGCTCGAGTCGGCGAGCGTCGGGTTGGTCCAGCCGATGCGCTGGAGCCAAGCTGACGGCGGGTAATTCGGGGCGGCCGAGTCGGTGCCGGTGGCGACCCCGTACACGTCGATGTTCGTCGGGATGAGGCCCTGGTGCTGCCACTGCACGACTCGCGGCAGCTCGGCCTGGCAGTGCGGGCACCAGTGGGCGAAGAACATGACGAGCTTCGGCTTACCGTCGTCGGGTTCGATGGTGATCGGCGTGCCGTCGAAGCTCTTGCCGACGAGCGTGGGAGGAGTCTGGCCGCGAGCCGGGTCGGCGCCGGAGTCCGGCAGCGGAGCCAGCGCCGCTCCCTTGACCTGGACCGGTTGCGTCTGGTTCAGCCCGGCCGGAGAGGATCCACCCTTGCCGACTTGCGAGACGACCGCCACGACGAGGCCGATGACGGCGACCACGGCCAAGGCGATCACGACGATCAACGCCGTGTTGGACGACTTCTTCGGCGGTGGGCCGATCGGCTTCTTCCTGGTCTTCGGGGGTGCGGCCATGTCAGCTCTCCTGGGGTCGGAGCAACAGCGAGACGATGATGAAGGAGAAACCTGAGAGCGCCATGAACGGCAATGACACGAAGCCGAAGGCGCGGAACCAGACGAACGTGCAGGGCAGCGACACGCTGCAGGCACCGGTGTCGAGCTCGGGGAACCATTCGTACAGGTAGTGGTACAGGGAGATGACGGCCCCGACGGCGGCCAAGGGCACGGCGTACACGCGGATGCCATGGTCGCGCCGGAGCGTGGCGATGCCGAGGATGATGGCGAGGGGGTACATCGCGATCCGCTGGTACCAGCACAACGTGCACGGTACGTAGTGCGCCCGCTCGGAGAAGTACAGGCTGCCGAACATCGATACCGCCGCCACGATCCACGCCAACGGCAGCGCCGCTTGGGCGAAAGGGGCCACGATCGACTCGGCGAGCTCCGAGCGGTTGCGGGCGAGGGAGGCGACGCCCAACACGATCGCTCCGGCCAGTGCGGCGAGCGCCAGCACACCGAAGAAGCTCTGGGCGAGCGCGACCGTGTCGAAGGCCAGCACGATCAGCCCAGTATCGCGGTGGGAGCTCGTGCGGCCATCATGTGGATAACGTCCGCGCCCGTGGCCCGGTTCCCCCAACCGATCGTCGCCCCAGCCTGGTTGGCCGAGCACTACGACGAGGTGCTGGTGGCCGACGTCCGCTGGTACCTCGACGGACGCTCGGGCCGGGCCGCCTTCGAAGCGGGGCATCTGCCTGGCGCGGTGTTCGTCGACCTCGACGCCGACCTCTCGGCGGCCGGCCCCGATCGGCCGACCGACGGCCGCCATCCGCTGCCCACGCCGGCGTCATTCGCCGCGGCCATGAGCGACCTCGGTATCGGGGACGGCACGGCCGTCGTCGCCTACGACGACAGCGGAGGGGGCACCGCGGGCCGGCTGGTGTGGATGTTGCGGGTGACAGGCCACGATGCTGCGCTCCTCGACGGGGGCCTCGGGGGATCGAGCGGCCCTGTCGAGACGGGACCTTCCCGTTCGAGGCCGGCGGCGCCGTTCACGCCGACCCCGTGGCCACGCTCGGCGCTGATGGACGCCGACGAGGTGGCCGACGCGGCCACCTCGGGCTCGGCGGTGGTGCTCGACGCCCGCTCCGCCGAACGGTACCGAGGTGAAGCCGAGCCCGTCGACGCCCGCTCGGGCCACATCCCCGGAGCACGCAGCGCGCCCTGGGCGGCCAACCTCGACGCCCATCGCCACTTCCTCCCGCCGACCGAGCTGCGCGCCCGCTTCGCCACCCTCGGGGCGGTGCCGGGCACCGAGGTGATCGCGTACTGCGGCTCGGGCGTGTCGGCCTGCGCCAACCTCCTCGCCCTCGAACAGGCTGGCATCGGCGGTGCGAAATTGTTCGTGGCCTCGTGGTCGGGCTGGGCCGCCGACCCGCGGCGGCCCGCCGCCACTGGCTGAACCGGCGCTCCACCCCGATGGGTGGCCGGCCGCCGCCAGCCACTAGCGTCGTCGGTCGTGGCCGACACCCCCACGGTGGGGATCGAAGCACTCAAGGAGCTCCGCGTCGACCCGCCGCCACCGCCGGATCGAAGACCTCGACTGGTTCGAGGCGGCGTACCGCGCCTACCTGGCCGGCATCGTCGGCATCGCCATCACGCTGTTCCTCTCGAGCTTGCTGGGCGACACCGAGGTCGACGCGGCCACGCTCGCCGACGTGCGACGCCCACGGTCCCGCGATCGTCGGGCTCGTCGTCGCCCTCGCCCTCGCCCTCGGTCTGCGATCCGGGAGCCGGGGCGGGCCACTCGCCCTCGAAGCTCCCGAAGTCCGCATCGTGCTCCTCGCGCCGGTCGACCGCACCGCGGTGCTGCGCAGCGGGGCGCTGCGCACCGTGCGGCACGCGGCCTTCCTTGGCGCAGTGGCGGGAGCGGTTGCCGGTCAGCTCGGCGGGCGCAGGGTCCCGGGTTCGCTGTGGGCCTGGGGCGCCTCGGGCCTGGCCGCGGGGGCGTTGACGGGCATGCTCTTCGTCGGCGCCGCCATGTTGGTCTGCGGGCTCCACCTGCCTCGGTGGGCGGCCACGCTGATCGGTGCGCTCGTGCTCGGCTGGGCGGTCGCCGACGTCGCCGGGATCGTCGCCGCCCCCACCACCACCATCGGGAGCCTCGCCTTCTGGCCGCTGCGCATCCACTGGATCGACCTCGCCGGAGCGATCGGGGTCACCGTCATCACGGCGGTCGGCCTCTCCCTCGTCGGGCGCCTTGTCGCTGGAGGAGGCGGAACGGCGCACGGCGCTCGTCGGGCAGCTCCGCTTTGCCGTGACGTTGCAAGATCTGCGGACCGTGCTCGTGCTGCGGCGCCAGCTCGCGCAGGACCTCCCTCGCGTCCGGCCGTGGCTGCTCGGGCTCGGCTCCGCTCGGCGCTTCCCGGTCTGGCACCGGGGTCTGCGTGGCGTGTTGCGCTTCCCCTCCAGCCGCGTCCTACGCCTCGTCCTCCTCGCCAGCGCCGCTGGACTGTGCCTCCGCGAGTTGCCGTACGAGGGGATCCCGCCCCTCATCATCCTCGCCGGTGTCGCCTTCTTTCTCGCCGGGCTCGAAGCGGCCGAGCCGATGGCGCAGGACATCGACCAGGCCGAGCGGACCGAGAGCTATCCCCGGCTCGAGGGCGACCTCCTGGTGCGGCACGTGGCCATCGCCTATCTCGTGATGCTCGTCCTCGGGGTGATCGCCGGCGTGGTCTTCTGGGCCGTGGAGCCGACGTCGTTCGCCGCGCAGCTGGCACGCCATCGCCGTCTTGCCCAGCAGCCCTGTGCGGTGGCGCCGGCGGCATCGTCAGCGTCGCTGATGGGCACGCCCGAGCCGGGCAAGGAGGGGATGCTGCTGCCGCCAGAGGTGGCCGGCATGAAGATCTTCTTCCGTTCGGCCTGGCCGCTGGTCCTCAGCAGTCATCGGCACGCTCCCGGTCCTCGTGGCCCATCGCGTCCAACAGGACGTCGCCGAGGGCACACCCGGCAGCCCTCTCGGCGCCGCCACATCCATGGCGTTCCTCGGCCTCGTCGTGGCTGGGTTCGTCGGCCGCGTATGTGCGCTACCGGGCCGACGCGAAGGCTTGGTGGGCGAAGTCGATGCGAGGAGAGCCAAGAAGCCGCCAAGCAGCGGCAAGCAGCGAGGAGCAGATGACCGACGCCAGGGCCCAGCAGCGGCCGTCTCGACATCCGAAGCCAGAAGGCGACCCGCCAACGGCGGCCACGCCGGCCGCCCCGCCGACGGCAGAGGCCAAGCCCGAAGCAGAAAGGCGCGGCGGGCCGATCTCCCGCCGGCTGCGCTTCAGACGGCCGAGCTCACCAAGGACTACGGCGGCGTGCCCACGCTGGCGCCCCTCGACCTCGTCGTCGAACCCGGGAGATCGGTCGTGCTCATCGGCCACAACGGCTCGGGCAAGACGACGCTGCTGCGCATGGTGTCCGGGCTGCTCGAGCCCACGGCCGGCTCGGCGACGTCCACGGCAACCCGGTTGGCTCGCTCGCCGGCGCGCGCCGCGGTGAGCTACCTGTCCGACAGCCCCACGTTCTACGACGACCTCTCGGTGTGGGAGCACCTCGAGTACGTGGCCCGACTGCACGGCGTGACCGACTGGGAGCAGCAGGCGGCCGACCTTCTCGGCGTCCTCGGGCTCTACGAGCGCGCCGACGACCTGCCGGTGCAGTTCAGCCGCGGGCTGCGCCAGAAGGCGTCCATCTCCCTGGGCCTGATCCGCCCATTCGGCGTCCTGCTCGTCGACGAGCCGTTCGTCGGCCTCGACGCCGCAGGCAAGGCGGCGCTCCTCGAGCTCCTCGACGAAGCGAAGGATGAGGGCGGCCACGCTGCTCGTGGCCACCCACGAGCTCGAGTTCGTGCATCGGGTCGAGCGGTGCCTCGCGCTCCGCGACGGCGAGTTGATCCACGACGGCCCGACGAAAGGGATCGACGTCCTGTCGCTCGTATCCTGAGCAAAGCCAGGAGCGCGCGCGGCAGCCGCACGGATCCTAACGTGAGGTGACCAGTCGAGCGAGGCCGCTGATCGCCTGAAGGCGACCGGTCACGCTCACGGACGCTCGGTGACGTGATTCCAACGCCGGCAGTGGCGCGACCTGTATGGTGCGGGGCCATGGTGGAGTACGCATCTGTACGTTCGTCGCTCTACGACATCGATTCGCTCGTGACCCAGCTCAACGACCGCGCCGGCGAGGGTTGGGAGGTCGTCCAGATCCTGCCCACCGGCGGGGATGTCACCGCGGTCCTCAGGCGCTCCCCTGAGCCGAGCCGACGCGGTGACCGACGACGGCGCCCACGGGGCGATCACAGCCGATGAAGCTCCCACGGTGGCGGAGGGTGTCGTCGTCGCCGAGGTGGCGGCCGACGAGGTGCAAGCCGAACCTCCCGTCGAGGAGGCTCCTGCGGCGGAGGAGGCTCCCGCCGCCGAAGCGGTGGAGGAGCCGCCCGGCTGGGCCGCCGAGCCCGAGGCGGCGGCTGAGCCCGCGGTCGAGACGGCGACCGAGGCCCCCTCGGAGGCAGACGCCGGAGGCCGCCGCGCTCGGCACGTCGGTCTATGACGTGGCCTCCGAGCCTCCCAGCGGGCCGATGGCCGTCACCGAGGCCGCGGCCGCCGACGCCGGTGAGACAGCGGTGACGCCGGAGGCGCCAGCGGCGCCCGAGGGGGCGGCTGCTGCCGCAGCGGTGGCAGCCGAACCCCGGCCCCCCCGAGCCGGCCACGACGACGGCGCCGACGGTTCCTCCCACGCCGCCGCCCTCGAGCACGGCCCCCTCGATCCCCGGCGGGTTGGTACCCCGACCCGTCGACCGCTACGAGTTGCGGTACTGGGACGGCAACGCGTGGACCGAGCACGTCGCCCGCCAGGGCCAGATGTACACCGACCCGCCCGTCGCCTGACGCTCGACCGGGCCGCCTTGAGTGCACTCGGGCGGGCAGCAACCATCTGAGGCGATGCGCGCCACCTCGCTCGGCCACGCCGGCATCCTGATCGAGACGCGACCGCGGCACGATCGTCTGCGACCCGTGGTTCGTCCCCGCCTTCTTCGGCTCGTGGTTCGTCTTCCCCCGCAACGACGGCCTCGGCGCCTCGCTCATGGCGAAGGTCGAGCGCCCCGACTTCCTGTACGTCTCGCACCTCCATGCCGACCATCTCGACGAGCCGTTCCTCCGCGGCCACGTCGCGCGCTCGGCGACGGTCCTGCTGCCGGGCTTCCCCACCGACGAGCTCGAGCGGCGACTGCGCCGGCTCGGTTTCCACCGGTTCGTGAGCACCGCGCCACGGCGAACCTATCGAGGTGACCGACGGTCTCGCCGTCGAGATCCACGTCGAGACGTCGATCACCGACGGGCCGGGCGGCGACTCGGCGCTCATCGTCGACGACGGCGAGAGCCGCCTTCTCGACCAGAACGACTGCCGGCTCCATGACCTCGCCGCGCTCACCGCGCACGGGCCCATCGACCAGCAGTGGCTGCAGTTCTCGGGAGCCATCTGGTACCCGATGGTCTACGAGATGCCCGCCGAGCACATGCGCGAGCTGTGCCACGCCAAGGTGGAGGCGCAGTTCGCCCGCGCCACCCGCTACGTGCAAGCCGTCGACGCCGCGAGTCGTGGTGCCCTCGGCCGGCCCACCCTGCTTCCTCGACCCGTCACTGTTCCGCTTCAACGTGATCACGGGCGAGGAGTTGTCGATCTTCCCCGACGCCGCCGCTTTCGTGGGCCGCCTCGAGGACGAAGGGATCACGACGGGGCGCCTGGTGGTGCCGGGCTCCACCGTGATCATGTCAGCCACCCAGGCATCGATCGAACATCCCGAGGCCGCGACGTCATGGCCCCCTTCCGCGACAAGCGCGCCTACCTCGAGCAGTACGCCCACGACTGGGCGCCATGGCTCGACCGGCTGCTCGCCGAGCTGCCTTCGCCGACTCCCGAGCTGCTGGCGACGCTGAAGTCGTGGTGGGAGCCGCTGCTGGCGATGGCCCCCGTGCTGCGGCAGGCGATCGGGGCCAGCGCGTTGCTGCGCTTGGGGGATCTCGACGTGCTGATCGACTTCCCCGCCGGTGAAGTCCGCGAGTGGGCGGGTGAGCCCTACTCGTTCTCCTTCGACATCGATCGCCGTCTCGTCGAGGCCGTCACCGCCGAGCGAGCCAACGACTGGTCCAACGCCTTGCTCCTGTCGTGCCGGTTCCGGGCTTGGCGAGCGGGGGAGTTCAACGAGTTCCTCTACAACTTCTTCAAGTCGCTGTCGCCGGAGCGCATGGCGCGCGCCGAGACCGAAGCGCATTCGAAGCGCCAGGAAGTCGACGCCGACAGCGAGGTCGAGGAAGTCGAGCTGTCGGGCTGGATCGTCGAGCGGTACTGCCCGCATCAACAGGCAGACTTGGCCATGTTCGGGCGCGTGGAGGGCTGCGTGCTGACGTGCGACCGCCACGGATGGCAGTTCGACCTCGAGAGCGGACGCTGCCTCACGGCTGACGACCGCAAGATCCGCGCCCGGCGAGCCGAGTGAGCGCGCTCAGTTCCCGAACGGGAAGGCGGGCAGGTTCGGGATCTTCGGCGCCGGCGTGGTCACCGCCACCGGCGGCGGCGGGGCCGGCAGGGCGGCATTGGGTGGCGGCGGCGGGTTGGTGCCGGTGCCGTCGTGGATCCACACGCTGACGCCCAGCGGGATGAGGTTGGCGCTCCAGACGTAGTCCATGAAGGCGGTGCTCACCCGGACGCAGCCGTGCGAAGCGGGGTAGCCGGGGATCACCGTCATGCCGTGAATGGCGCGGCCACCGTCGAAGTACTTGGGCCGGTAGATCCGACCGAGATCGCCCTCCCACCAGCCGTTCGGATGCTGGCGGTATACGTGGTAGACGCCGACGGGCGTCGAGGCGAACTCGTGGTAGCGCGTGCCCGTCCGCTTCCCCGTGGCCGCGTAGTAGCGCCCGGAGGCCGTGGAGGTGTTCACGGCCCACTCCACCTTGCCCTTGCGGACGATGTAGAGGATCTGCTTGGCCTTGTCGATCTCGACGAGATCACCCGTCGTCGACTTGCTGCTCACCCGGAAGCGGGCGGAACTCAGCCTCGCCACGGTGGTGGCGTCGGCCCGGCCGGTGCGAGGAAGGCCCTGGTCCTTCTGGAAGGCCATGACGGCCTGGGCCGTGTAGAAGGTGTACCGGCTGGTGTTGCCGTCGACCCAGAACCCGAGTTGCAGCAGGCGCGCTTTCAAGGCGGCCACGTTGGGGTTGTTCTGCCCCTGGCGGGCGCGGGCCAGCGGCACCGCGAGAGGCGCCACGGGCTGGGGGCCGGGCGGCAAGGTGGTGGTCGGCGCGGTGGTGGGCGCGACCGTGGTGGGTACGGTCGTGGCCACGGTGGTCGGCGGGGTAGAGGCCGGAGCGGCAGCGGCCACCGCCATCGGGTGGGTGTTGGAGTCGAGCACGACCACGGCCGTGCCGGCCGCTCCCGCACAGCCGGTGACGAGCACCCCGAGGCCGACGATGGCTGCTGTGAGTTGTACGCGTGTCATCGCTCCAATGGCCCCCGGAGTCGACCGCCCAGGGCATCGTACCGACGGACCAGGCCAGGAAGCGTGCACCCCTGTTACGAGACGTTGTCAGTCGGTCTTCGTACCTGGCGCTTCGAACCACGCCGTGAGCCCGAACTTGACCCCGGCCGTGACGGGTTCGACCTGGTGAGGATGGGTGACCAGGGACGGCCAGGCCAGGAGCCGGCCCACCGGCAACGCCCCGTTGCCGTAGCCCTGCCGGGGGAACACGAGCTCGCCACCCCGGTAGCCGGCGTTCAGCTTGACCGAGGCGCTCACCTGCGCCACGTCGTGGTGCAGCCGGAGCCCTTCCACGTCACCGGCGGTGTACTTGATGACGAAGACGTCCCGCAGGCCGTGGAAGTCGAGGGTGGGCCAGTGGTAGCGGAGGCGGGGCACCACGATCGACGCCACATGATCCTCGACATGGGCGAACAAGCGGGGGCTGATGAGGGCGAGCGAAACCTCCCGCCCCGGAACGGGGTCGACCTCGTCGCTCTGCCATGCCCCGAGTGCTTCGGTGGCGCGGACGATGGTGGCGCAGAACTCGGGCGTCCAGAAGGGGAGGCTCACGAGCTCGGGGCCCACCACCTCACCCGAAGGGTCAGGATCGATGGCCTCGTCGTAGCGGAGGATGCGGGCCAGGTCCCGGTCGCCGAGGTCTCGCTGGCGGGCGGCGACCGCGGCCACGTCGTCGGGCTCGCCCAGGAGCACGAGGGGCAAGTCGCCGGTGGCCACGTCGACCAGACGTCCGTGCACCGGGATCAACCGAGGGGCGCGATCGGCCTCTACCCTCGCGAACACGGCACCTTCGTCGCTCGCCACCGGCCGCTTGGGATCGAAGTCGGTGGCGCGTAGCCCCCCGGCCGTGCCCACACGGGCGTTCGCCGTCGCCCCGGTCCACGACGGGCCCAGCAGGTCCTTCCCGGAGAGGGACAGCGCCGCCGCCAGCTCGAAGGGATCGCCGAGCACGGCCGCGTGTTCGGGGACGAGCAGAACCACGTCGTCGTACGGCACGCCCGAGAGATGGTCGAGGTCGTGCACGACACGGGCTCCCACATCGGGAACCGCGACGACGACCGGAGGCTTGACCGCAAGGGCCGCCAGCACGTCGGCGTCGCCAAGGAGCTGGCTCGCCGGTGTGTCCGGGATGTTGGCCGCGAGCGCCAGGAGGGCGCCCGCGCCCTCCGCCGTGAGCACGTAGCCCGCGCCGGCCTCCTTGCCGTCGAGATGCACGACGTGCCAAGGCTGGTCGTCGATAGCGGCCGCGGCGACGGCCAGGCTGTCCCGCCAGCCGGGCACGAAGACCGCTCGTTCGGAGACGATCAACGTCGGTTCGGCTCGCACCGCGGCGCGCGCCCACGCCATCTTGTGGCCCTCGTCGCCACTGGCGGGCACGGCTTCGGGGTACAGGCCGTGACGCCGGAGCCGCCTGAGCACCGCCGGCCATGCGGTGACGTCGGCGATCAGCACCAACGCCGAACCGAACAGCTCCATGGTGAAAGCGTGTCACGACCGGCGCCATTCGTGGAATCGGCGCCGCGGGCCTCCTAGTCGATGATCGCTTGGTGCACGAGCTGGCGGAGCTGCGGGCGCAACGGATGGGTGCTGGACGGCAGCAGCTGCGTGAGGAACAGCACCGTGAGGTCCTCGACCGGATCGGCCCAGAAGAAGGTGCTGGCCGCCCCTCCCCATCCGAAGTCGCCGACCGAGCCCGGCACCTTCGCCTTCACGGGATCGATGGTGACCGACACCCCGAGACCGAAGCCGACCCCGTCGAAGGCCGTCTCGGTGAACAGTGGGCGGCCGTACTCGGTGAGGTCGACCCCACCGGGGAGGTGATTGGAGGCCATCATCTCGACGGTGCCCGGTGCGAGCAGCCGGGCCCCATCGAGCTCGCCACCGCGCAGGAGGAACTGGGCGAAGCGGTGGTAGTCGGCCGCGGTCGAGACCAGCCCGCCGCCACCGAGAAAGGCAGCCGGACGCGACCGCGCTGCGGCCCCCATCCCTTCGAACAGCTTCGCCTTCTTCGTCGGCGGCGCCGGGTAGTACAGCGCGGCCAGGCGGTGTTGCTCGTCCTCCGGCACCCAGAAACCGGTGTCAGCCATCCCGAGAGGTTCGAAGAGGCGCTCGCGGAGGAACTCGTCGAGCGAGCGGCCGGAGATGACCTCGATGACACGGCCCAGCACGTCGAGCCCCATGCTGTAGTTCCACTCCCGCCCGGGTTGGAACAGCAGCGGCAATTCGGCCAGCCGATCGCACACCCCGGCGAGGTCGACGTCGGCGGGCGTGCCCCACTCGAAGCCGGCGCGCCGGTACAGCTCGTCGACGGGATGGGCCCACATGAAGCCGTAGGTGAAGCCCGCGGTGTGCGAGAACAGGTGCCACATGGCCATGGGCTCGGTCATCGGGTCGGTGACGGGGGCGGTCACCGAGCCGCTGCGCCACACCCGCATGTCGCCGACGGCGGGGAGGTACGTGCTCACGGGATCCTTCAGCTGAAAGGCGCCTTCCTCCCAGAGCATCAGCGCGGCGACGGCGGTGATCGGCTTCGTCATCGAGTAGACGCGGAAGATGGTGTCCGGCTCGATCGGCAACCCGGCCTCGATGTCCCGAAGGCCGTAACGCTCGACACAAGCCACACGGCCGCCGCGGGCGACGACCATCGTCCAACCAGCGAGGTAACCCTCGTCGACGTAGCGGCGCAGGAAGCCGCCGACCCGATCCAGCCGGCGCGCGTCGAAGCCGACCTCCGACGGGTCGACCTCCACCTTCAGATCCATCAGCCTTCCTCCCTCGACGTGCGCCGAGCCTAGGCAGGCTGGGCGACCACGCCCGCCTCAAAACACCGGCGGCGGGTCGCTCTCGAGCGGTGGGCTCGCTCTGGCGTGGAGCCCCGCGGCGACCACATCGATCACCGTGTCGACCATGGCCGCGTCGACCTGGCCCCTCCTCATGAGCAATCGCATGATGACGGGCCCGTGGAGCAGGTCGATGGCGATGTCGAGATCGAGGTCGGAGGGCACCTCACCACGGGCCTGGGCCAGTTGCAGCACCGTGCGCACCGGCCGCATGCGCTCTTCGATGAGCGCGCGGTGGATCCGTGCGAACTCGGTGTTCTGGTCGGCCGCCTGGAGGACCGCGATCATCTTGCGACGCAGGCCTTGGTCGGACGCCTTCTCGACCAACTCCGCGAGGCAGAGGCGGAGGTCGCGACGGAGATCGCCGGTGTTGGGGGTCGGCACCGCGCCCGCCAAGGTGCGCAGCGCGTCGAGGGCGAGGCCTTGGCGGGTGGGCCAGTGCCGGTAGATCGTGGTCTTCGCGACGCCCGAGCGGATGGCGACTTCATCGACGGTGAGAGCTTCGACGCCGCGCTCCCCGACCAGGTCGGCGGCCGCGGCCAGGGCCCGCTCATGGGCCACGAGGCTCCGAGTGCGCCCCATCACTACGGAAGCGTAGCGGAAAACCGTGCCATTGTTCACCCTCAGGGGCCTCGACAAATCCTTGGCGCGGGTTTACGCTACCGATTCGTAGCGATGTTGCGCTGGACTGCGCATGCCCCCGAACATCCACCCCCGGAGATCCGCCATGTTCGCTCGCCTGGGACGGTGGTGCTACCACCACCGTATCGCCGTCGTCGTCGGTTGGCTCGTCGTGCTCGTCATCGGCGGCGCGTTGTCCGCCGGGATGGGAACGGCCTACCGATCGCAGTTCACATTGCCCGACACCGAGTCGAAGCGTGGCTTCGACGTGATCAACCAGGCCTTCGGCGGACAGGGCGGCGGCCAGCAGGGTTCGATCGTGTTCCGAGCCGAGTCGGGGGTGAACGACCCCGCGGTGAAGCAGGCCATGACGGCGATTTTCGACAAGGTGGCGCAGATCCCCGACGTCAGGCTGACCAGCCCGTACTCCCAAGCGGGTGCGCAGCAGATCTCCCGAGCACGGCGCGGACGCCGGCAAGGTCGCGTTCGCCACCGTCGAGGTGCCCCGCAGCATCAAGCTCACCGACGCCACCCACATCGGCAAGCAGATCAAGGACCTCAAGCCTCAGCAGGCCGGGCTTCAGGTCTACCTCGGAGGGCGGATCTTCGGTGACTTCCAACCGCCGAGCTCCGAGCTGCTCGGGCTGGCCTTCGCCATCGTCATCCTCATCCTCGCCTTCGGCTCCGTCATGGCCATGGGGCTTCCCGTCGGCGTGGCGCTAGCTGGCATCGGCCTCGGCACGGTGATCGTCGGGTTCCTGAGCCACGTCATCACCATGCCCGACTTCACGACGACCGTCGGCATCATGATCGGCCTCGGCGTCGGCATCGACTACTCGCTGTTCATCGTCACCCGCTACCGCGAGCAGCGCCACAAGGGCTACCCGACCGACTCGGCGATCGCCACGGCACTCGACACGGCGGGGCGGGCCGTCACCTTCGCCGGCACGGCCGTGGTGATCTCACTGCTCGGCATGGTGGTGATGGGCGTCGGGTTCGTCACCGGGCTCGCTGTGGGCGCGGCGGTCACCGTGGCCGTCACGCTCGTCGCCTCGATCACGCTGCTGCCGGCTCTGCTCGGGTTGGTGGGCGGTCGCATCGAGCGCACACGGTGGCGGGGGCTGATCGCCGCCGGCCTCGTCGCCATCGCGTTGTTCGGCGCCGGCCTGAAGGTCGACCCGCTCCTCGTCGGACTGCCGCTGGCCGCGATCGTCCTCGTCGCCAGCTTCGCCGTCGCACCACTGCGGCGCGAGGTGCCAAGGCGTCTACCGAAGCCCATGCGCGAGACGTTGGCATACCGATGGAGCCGTGTGATCCAGCACCGGCCCTGGTGGGCGGTCGCCGCTGGCGTGACAATCCTCGTCGCCTTGGCCCTGCCGGTGCTCGGCCTGCACCTCGGGTTCTCCGACGAGGGCAACTACCCGGCCAAGACCGACACCCGCAAGGCCTACGACCTGCTGGGCCAGGGCTTCGGTCCCGGCTTCAACGGGCCTCTCGTGCTCGTGGGGAAGCTCCCCGGCGGCTCCGCTGACCAAGCGGTCGTCCAGCAGGTCACCAACGCGGTGAAAGCCACACCGGGGATCGCCCAGGCCAGCCCTGGCGTCCTCGACGACAAGGCGAACCCCACCGCCGTGCTGTGGCGGGTGATCCCCACGACGTCCCCACAGGCGGCCGACACCACCAAGCTCGTGCACCATCTCCGCAGCGACGTGCTGCCCACTGCTACGCAGGGAAGCGGCGTGCACGTCGACGTCACCGGCAGCGTGGCCGCCAACATCGACTTCTCCGACTACCTCGCCTCTCGGCTGCCCTGGTTCTTCGCGGTGGTGCTCGGGCTGTCGTTCCTGCTGCTGATGACCGTGTTCCGGTCGCTCCTCGTGCCGCTCAAGGCCGTGGTGATGAACCTCCTCTCGATCGGCGCGGCCTACGGGCTCGCCACCCTCGTCTTCCAGTGGGGCTGGGGGAAGGGGCTGATCGGCATCGAGACGGCGCCCATCGAGCCGTTCGTGCCCATGATGATGTTCGCCATCGTCTTCGGGCTGTCGATGGACTACGAGGTCTTCCTCCTGTCGCGCATCAAGGAGGAGTACGACCGCACCGGCAACAGCCGGGAGTCGGTGGCCGACGGATTGGCGGCCACCGCCCGGGTGATCACTGCCGCGGCCGCCATCATGGTCTTCGTCTTCGGCAGCTTCCTGCTCGACAACGAACGCGTGATCAAGCTGTTCGGCGTGGGCCTGGCCAGTGCCGTGTTCCTCGACGCCACCGTCGTGCGAATGCTGCTCGTGCCGGCCACGATGGAGCTGCTGGGCGACAAGAACTGGTGGCTGCCGCGTTGGCTCGACCGGATCTTGCCCCGCATCGACGTCGAGGGCCACATCAGCGACGAGGAGCTCGAGCTCGAAGCCGAGAAGGAGCCCGTCCCCGGATGAACCCGTCCCCGGCTGAGCCGGACCCCCCCGGCTGAGCGCGTCCCCGGCTGAGTGAGGGCGATCACCGCCACAGGCCTTCGAGCACCGCGTCGACCGCGGCCGCGGCCACGCCCACTGCGGGCGGCTCCTGACCGGCCGCCGGAGGCCCGGCCTCGAACGCGTCGAAAAGGGCGCGCACATCAGGCGTGAGGAACCGTGAGGGCTGGGCCCACCCGTGGGCGTCGGTCGGGTGACGCCGGTTGTGGTGGTAACGCAGGGGCCAGCTGATCTCGAGCACATTCCGGGCCCGCGTGCAGGCGACGTAGAGGAGGCGGCGCTCCTCCTCGATCTCGTCCACCGAGCCGGTCGCCATGTCGGACGGGAAGCATCCGTCGGCCACGTGGATCACGTGCACGACATCCCATTCGCCGCCTTTGGCCGAGTGGACGGTGGAGAGCGTCAACCAGTCCTCGTCGACGGACGGCGGCCCGGCGAGGTCAGCCGTGGCCTGAGGGGGATCGAGGGTGAGGTCGGCGAGGAACGCGGCCCGCGTCGGCGCGCTGGCGGCCGCCGCTTCCAGCTGCAGGAGATCCTCGAGGCGAGCGTCGGCGCTGTCGTAGCGACGGCGCACGATCGGTTCCAGGAACCGGCGCAGCCGCTCCACCTGAGGCGCAGGACTCGACCCGGCCATCTGCGCGTCGCCGAGGGCGGCCCGCAGCTCGGTCAGCGGCTGGCGCGCCGGCCCCGGCACATCGGGCGCAGCGGCGAGGAGCTGCGCGAGCGGGCTGGCCGCGCCCGCATCGGACGGAGCGCGGATGGCGAGGGCGGCGAAGAGCCGGGCCACGGTGGCCGGACCGACGCCGTCGAGCAGGCGGAACGAACGCGCCCACGCCAGCTCGTCCCAGGGGTTCTCGAGCACGCGCAGCAGGGCGAGGAGGTCCTTCACGTGGGCCGCCTCCAGGAAGCGGAGGCCGCCGTACTTCACGAAGGGCACGTGGCGACGGGTCAGCTCCAGCTCCAGCAGATCGGCGTGCCAGGCGGCGCGGAACAGCACGGCCTGGCGGCGCAGGCCCACCCCCTCGTCGCGATGGACGAGCACCGCGTCCACCACCGCCTGGGCCTGTGTCGCCTCGTCGTGGCAGGTGCGCAAGAGCGGCCGCCGATGACCGGAGCGGACGGCCCGCAGCACCTTCCCGGAGGCGTGCCCTGGCGCGGCGGCCGCCATGACGGCGTTCGCGACGGCGACCACGGGCGGCGTCGAGCGATGGTTGGCGGCGAGGGTGACCGTCGTCGTGCCCGGATGTCGATCGGCGAAGTCGAGGATGTTGCGGGGCGTGGCGGCCCGGAAGCCGTAGATGGCCTGCGCGTCGTCGCCCACGACGGTGAGGCCCTGCCCGCCCGGGCGGAGCGCGTCGAGGATGTCGGCCTGGAGGGCATTGGTGTCCTGGTACTCGTCGACGAGGACGTGATCGAAGGCCCCGGCCGCCACCGGGGCGCCTTCGGGCGCGCCGGACAGCGCTCGCCAGAAGAGCAGGAGGTCGTCGAGATCGAGGGTGCGTTGTCCGCGCTTGCGCCGGGTGGCGGCGGTCAGGACCTCGCGGATGTCGTCGAGCTGCTCTCGGCACCAGGGCGCCTGGCGGGCGACGACGTCGGCGAGGCGCTCCTCCGCGTTCACGACGCGGCTCGCCAAGGCCGCGATGGTGTCCGCGCTCGGGAGCCGGCGCGCCCCGGGACGCTGCTCTGCCGTGAGACCGAGCTCGGTGCGGACCAGGGCCATGAGGTCGACGGCGTCGGCCGCGTCGAGAACCGTGAAGGCGGGATCGATGCCGACGATGCCGCCGTGGCGGCGGAGGAAGCGGTTGGCGACGGCGTGGAAGGTCCCGCCCCACACCCGTTCGCCCGCCGGGCCTACGCGGCTCAACATCTCCGCGGCCGCCCGCCGGCTGAAGGTGAGCAGGCAGATGCGCTCGGGCGCGACCCCGCGCCCGATGAGATGCGCGACTCGCGCCGCCAGCGCACGCGTCTTCCCGCTGCCGGCACCGGCGAGCACCAGGAGGGGGCCGTCGCCGTGCTCGACGGCCGCCCGTTGCGCATCGTCCAGGTCATCGAGCGAGGGGTACATGTGTTCGATAGGCTACCCGACTCGCCACCGCGAGCGTGGATCGCCAGATGGCGCCGTCCCGGCCGGGCGCGCCATGCTGGCTGCCGAAGGAGGGGTGATCGGCATGATGACCGGCGGGGAGTACCGGCAGTCACTCGACGACGGGCGAGCGACCTACTTCGAGGGCCAGCGCGTCGACGACCTCCCCAAGCATCCGATCCTCGGCCAGTGCGTCGAGCGAGTGGCCGAAGGCTACGACTGGCTCTACTCGCCCGAGCCCGGCGCGGTGAGCCCTCTCATGACGATCCCCCGTTCGGCCGAGGAGCTCCGCGACCGCATCCCGTTGCTGCACCACGCCGGGATGATGGCCCACGTCACCTACACGTCGATCATGACCCTCACGACTGCGGCCGGGCACCTCGGTGGGTTGTCCGACGGTTACATCGAACGGATCCAAGGGTTCGTCGACGACATGCAGCGCCGTGACACCCGCATCACGCAGTGCATCACCGACGCCAAGGGCGACCGCAGCCGCCCGCCGAGCCGCCAGGACGATCCCGACGCCTATGTCCGAGTGGTGGACCGCGTGCGAGATGGCGTCGTCATCCGCGGGGCCAAGCTCCACATCACGGGCGCCTCGCTCAGCCACGAGCTGATGACCATCCCCACGAAGGCCATGAAGCCCGGCGAGGAGGACTATGCCATCGCCTGCTCGGTGCCGGTCAACGCGCCGGGCGTCAAGATCGTCAACACCACCTACGCGCCTCGTCACGACGATCTCCGCAGCTTCCCCGTCTCGGGCAGCGACCACTATCCGGAAGGCTTCGTGATCTTCGAGGACGTCTTCGTGCCCCACGAGCGGATCTTCCTCGACGGCGAAGTCGGTCACGCGGCCGTGTTCGCCCACTCGCTCGGACTGTGGGAGCGCCTGGGCGGTTTGTCGGCCATGGCCGACGAAGCCGATGTGCTCGTCGGCCTCGCCGAGCTCATCGCCGAGGCGAATGGTCTGGCCGGCGCCGGGCACATCAAGGAGAAGATCGCGGAGATGATCATCCATGCGACGCTCATCCGCGCGTCGCTGGAGGCGGCCATCACCAACTGCAAGGTCGGGGCCCACGGCGCGGCGTTCCCTGACGAGCTGTACACCAACGCCGGCAAGTGCCACGGGGCCGCCAACTACAGCCTGATGGTGCGCCACCTGCACGACATCGCGGGCGGCTCGGTCCTCACCGCGCCCTCGATCGCCGATCTCGACAACCCCGACACTGGCGCACTCGTGCGGAAGTACATGACCACGATGGACGGTGTCGACGGCGAGTACCGGATGCGCCTGTTCCACGCCATCCGCGACCTGACGGCCGACGCCTACGGCGGTTGGCGCTTCGTCACGAACATCCAAGCGGGGGGCGGCCTGTACGCCCAACGCATCGTGACGCGCCGCCACTACGACCTCGAGGCAGCCAAGCGCAAGGCCCTCGGCGTGGCGGGCCTGGCCGAGGAGGCCAACGCCTGAACCACCCTTAAACGGCCGAAATGCCAGCGCCGCCAGGCGTGGTGGGCCTAGCGTCCGTCCATGCGTCGCGTCGTATGGGCGGTTGGGCTCGTCCTGCTGGCCGCGTGCGGCAGTGCCAGCAACGCCACCGGGCCCACGACGCCGGAGTCCGCTGGCAGCAGCACCTCGGTGACCACGGCCAACTCCGGTGAGTCGAGCGCCTCGACGGACGCGAACGGCTCGAGCTCGAACGGCAGCGGCGCGAACGGCAACGCGAACGGCTCGCCCACGACGATCCCGCGACCGACGGCCACGTTCGTAGGCGTGGTCGTCGGAGGCAACAGTGGGGGCGTCGGCGAAGGGAGCACCGACAGCCTCAGTGACACCGTTCGCCTCGATGACGGCACTTGTCGCGGCTGGACGCCCGGCGGCCAGGGTCAATGGACCGGCGACCTCCGGGGCGGCGCCACCATCGAGGTCCTCGACGGGCGGACGAAGAAGGTGTTGGGCAAGGGCGAGCTCGGGGTGGGCGAGCCCGCCGATGTCAACCCCAACGGCGACGAGCAGTGGCAATGCTCGCTCTCCTTCGACATCCCCAGTGTGCCGGTGGCCAAGAGCTACCTCGTGCGGGTGGGGGGCCTGGACCGCTGGGAGGCCCATCCCGATCCCACCAAACCCAACCAGTTCGTCGTCACCGTGCAGGAAGCCAGCACGAAGCTGGTCCCCGACTGCCAACAGGTCCCTTCCACGGCCGTCTCGACATGGGATTCGGTCGTAGGCCGGTACTGGTCGCTCGGGGTCAGGACCCTGTGCCGCGGACGGCTTCGCCGTCACCCGGATCAGCCGCCAGTGCCGCCCCGGCAACGTCGCCACCGGCAGCATCTTGGCCGTGTCCGACGCCTCGACCCACGAGACCCTCGAGAAGCTGGGCAGCTCGACCACCGTCGATGCCTCCACCCTCCCCCCGGGAACGGCCGTGGCCGTGACCCTCGCCGCCGGCTACCGCTGCGGCTGACGCCCACCCGCCATCCCGGAAATCCCGTTCATGCGGGTCGATCCGCGCAGATCCGCGCGGAATGACACGCCTGAACAGGAGAAGGAGCGTTCAGCAGACAGGCAGGGCTCGGCCGGGGAGCTTGCCGTCGAGGGCCGCGTCCCACTCGCTGCGCTGCAAGGGGCGCCCCACGATGGCGCAGATCTCGCTCGTGGGATCACGATCCAGGGCCCAGCGCACGACCTGGCCGGACCCATCGACACCGGCCAGCTCGCTGGGGTCACCGGTGAGGGCCGCCACGGGACCCCGCAGCCCGGCGAGCGGGCGGCCGAGGCGGCGACGGGTGGCCGACTCCCACACCTGTACGGAGACGGGCCCGTTGGCCTGATCGACGGTGGCGGTGGCCAGCGCCGCGCCCGCCTCGCCGAGCAGGGACACGGACTCGACGTCGTGCTGGTCGAGGTCGAAGGCGATGGGCGCGCCCCCGCGGAGGCGTTCCAGAGCACCGCCTGGCTGGCCGTACCCGTCTCACTCGTCGTCGTTGTTCCGGCCGCGAGCCAGTCATTGGTGAGGCTCAGCGAACGGATGGTGACCGGCAGCCCGCTGAAGCCGACGCCGACGATCGCTCCTGGCAGGAACTGCTCGCCGGCTCGCCGGTAGCGCCCGACCACGCCCGTGCCGCCACCGATGGCGATGTCGCCTCCGGCGTCGACGGCGAGGGCAGCCACCGGCGTGATGTCCGTGCCGAGGTCGGCCCGGGCGAGAAGGGCGTTGGTCCGCCCATCGCAGACCGCCACGACATGGCTGGCGACGGCATAGGTGGCGAACACCGACCCGTCGCCGCTGACGGCCATCAACTCGCCTTGGCACGGCGTGGACACCGGTCGCCCCTGTGCGGCGTCGAACAGCGACACCGATCCGCCGTGGCGAACGAGCAGGCGGGAGCCTCCCGCGGTCAGGGCCACCTGATCAGTGTCACCCACGGTGATGTGAACCGCGGGCTGATCGGGCCGAGTGACCTCGGCCGTCTGGCCCTCGACTCGCACCAGGGTCGAGGAAGCCGGGTCGAAAGCCGTCGCCAGCCCACCGCTCGGGGCCACCCGCGTCCCCGCCGGGGCTGGCCGCGGGGTCATCCGCCAGAGCGCGACCGTCGAGCCCCAACCCGCCGTAGCCACCAGGTTGCCATCGCGGGAGATGGCCACGGCCAGGGCGTTCGTCTCGTCGGCGAGGGTCACTCGGCGGGGCGTCGTCGGCTCCCAGACGTCCAACGAGCGTCCCGCGGTCACGAGACGGCACACGGCGCCCGCGTCGGCGCACCCCGCGCTCCACACCGCCACGTTCACCGGTTCGGGCGCGGCGAGCACCCGCTGGGCCGTGTCGAGATCCCAGACGGTCAGGTGCGCGCCACCCATTGCCGCGAACCGGCCCGACGGATCGACGGCCGCCGGTCCCCAGGCTCCTGGATCGCGAGCGAGCACCGCCCCCGTCCTCGCGTCGAGCACCGACGCGCCGCCGTCGTCAACCACGAGCAGGTGCGCGCGAGAAGGCGATGCCACGACGCTGCGCACGGCCGGGCCGTAGGCCGCGGCCGGCAGCGCCAGATCCGCCGTCCGCCCGCCACTGCGGGCATCGAGGATCGTCAGACCACGGGCCATCGGTACCTGCGCCTCGCGCACAGTGAGAAGTGGCGGGCCGGCCGCCGCCCCAGGCAACTCGCTGAGGACGCGCCCGGTGCTCACGTCGATCAGCCTCGTCGTCGCCCCGTCCACGGTGATGGCCCGCTCGTGTGTCGCGTCCGCCGTCACCGCCCGACCGGCCAAGGCGTGCCTGGGCCCGCTCGAAGGGATCGTGGTGAGCGCGCCGGCGCCGTCTTCGACCACGACATCTCCTGACGTGCCGACGAACGAGACCGAGCTCGCGTCGACGGCCATCCGGGCGGGATCGAGCGCGCCGTTGACGTCCCAACGCAGGAGGGCCGTGCTCGGGGTGCCGGACGCGTCGACAGTGCGGACGGTGGCGGCGAGTGCGTTTCCGTCAGCCGACAAGCCGAGGCCACCGACGATGCTGAGGGCGGAGCCGCTGCCAGTCGGCAGCAGCCGATCGAGATGGGCGAAGCGACCGATGAGGGCACGGCTGGGACGGAACCGGTCGTCCCCGCCGCCGGGGTCGAGCTTGGCCGCGGCCAGCGAGAGGAGCAGGGCGCGGTCGAGGTCACTGGTCGGGAGGTCGAGCGCCTCGAGGCCGAGCTGGCGAGCGAGGGCCTGCTTCGTGCGGCGATCGGCCTCGTTGCGCTTGATGACGGCGACGATCGCCGCTACGACGGCGACCGCAGTGAGCACGACCAGGGCGATGACGGCGGACCGCGCCAGCCGGCGGGCCCGCCGGTGCAAGCGGACGTCTTCGCCTTCGAGCTCGTCGGGGGCCATGCCGCGGATCGGGGCCGAGAGCTGCGCCACGGCCGCCCGGAAGCGGGAGAGCCGAAGCGACAGGTCCGGCACGTCGTGGGCCCACCGCAAGTCGAGGAAGAGCGGCTCGTCGCGAAAGCGCCCTCGCAGGGCCGGGAGCGCAGCCGTGGAATCCTCGGAGAAGTCGCCGCGGGTGGCGTCCCATTTCAGCTCACCGCCGGTGACGACGAGCAGGAGCTGATCGGTCCCCTTGGTGTCGCACCAGTGGCGAGCCTCTTGGTTCACCCACTCCGAAGCGGCCGCTTCGGGTGAAGCGAGCACGATGAGGTAGCGGGCGGTGTCGAGGGCGGTCTGGATCGTGCCCCAAAGGTGCGAGTTGAGCGGTAGGTCGCTCTGATCGCGGAAGACCGACATGGCGCGCAGGCGTTGCCACGGGCGGGCCAGCCGCTCGAGGCCGTGCTCGAGCGCCGGACCGAGCCGGCCGTCCGCGGCGTGGCTGTACGAGATGAAGGCGTCGTAGCCCGCCATGCCCGGTCATTGTGGATCCTCCGACGCGATCTGTCGTCGCACCCATGCCCATCCCGGGACCACGGCGGCCGACCGGGCTTCGCCGGATGGGGGTCTGAAGCGGGGGAGGCCCCCCTCCGCCAACCGTCAGAAGGCAGCGTCGGCGTGGGCGGCGTCGGTGAAGATCTCCTCCGACCCGTCAGGGTGGCGGACGTGGGGGACGAGCATCCCATCAGGGGCGTCATGGAGGTACATGAGGGTCGCGCCTACCACCACGTGGTCATGCCCGCGGTCGTTGGCCAAGGATGAGCCGTGGGTGGCGAGCCATTCCGTCACCGCGGCTGAAGCGGTGGGAGCCGCGGCCGCGGCGCGAATCTTGCCGACCATCTCGTCGACGGCGCGAGCCTCGAGGATGCGCAGGGCCACTCCCCCGCCGTCCCCCGTTCCACCTTCGCCTGAGCTCGCCATGGCGAGAGTCTGGCACGGGCGGCCTGGCGTGGGACTTCCCGTGCCGGGGCGGCGGTGATCCGCCGACCCGACCTACGAGGAACGATTGCGAGCATGGGGGCCTGGAGTGAGCTCACGAGGGCGTGGCTCTCCGCGGAGGGGAAACGGGCGCCTTCCCCCGTTGACCCCGAGACGGGCGGCGAGGACCGCGGGTCAGGGGGGTGGTGGCTGCGTAGCGCCGTACCTGACGTTGAAGGAGTTCCCTCCTGACGGCTTCGAGGGGGTCGACACCTGCTTGCCGTGCTGCACCATGGCGATGGCCATGCCCGGGTAGCTCAGCTGCGGATTGTGGGCGGCGCCGAAGTTGATGCCGATCAGCGCCTTCTTGAAGTAGGTCTGCCCGTAGTGCGCGAGGTTGAGGATGCCGGTCGAGTTGCTCGGTGCCTCCTGGATCCATTCGGCTGACTTGCCCGGACCGTTGTAGTTCACGTTGATGCTGAAGGACTTGCCCTTGGTCACGTCCGTCAGCGTGATCGTCCACTTCGTGCCGGAACTGTCCCTCACCGAGCCCGACATGACGTCGCCAGGAGAGATCTTGAGCGACGGGATGATCGTCTCGGGCGCGGGCAGGATCTCCCACCAGGCCCGGTAGACGAACCTGCCTCCCGCGTAATCCTGCTCGGTCCCCGTCTGGATCAGGCTGCTGTTGCCGTCACCGTCGATGCCGACCCAGGTGGACGAGAACGTGTTGTTGACCTTGGCGACGGCCGGCACCTTCCAGGTCGCGCTCGTGTAGGTGAGCTTCCCCGATGTGAGGATCCCGGCGTAGCCCGACCAGTTGGCGGAGGTGCTGCCCGGGAAGGCGTTGAGACGGGTTCCACCGGCTCCGACCCGCGCGCCGTTCGCCGTAGCCGCCACCGGTGCCGTGATGGCGACGAATGACGAGAACGCGAGCATCGCGACGGCACTGACGCACAGACGGCGCATGGCCCCTCCACCCCTGAGCTGCTCGACGCGAAGCTACTTCGCTCGACGAGCACGAGCGCGAGTGCTGGAGACGGAGCCCGGTGCGGCGGACGTCGCAGGCGCTCGTACCACTCCGTCCGCTCTTGTGCGGCCGTGGTTCGGAGCACGCTCACCGCTGCGCCTCCTCCGCGGAGGTAGCCCCGTCCTCGCGCACCCGCCGACCCGCGCGTGATCAGGATTTCGGGGAGAGGCGCTCGCCGATCAACCAGGCCAGGTCGTGGCGGTCCGGGCGCTGGAGCACGACCCGGCACGGCCGTTCACGAGTCGTGTCGATCACGAGTACCTCGTCGTCGCGATAGACGCTCCACAACTGACGCGCCGCCTTGCGGTCCGGCATGGTGAACCATCCCGCGGCCACCCGTCCGGGCCAGTAGGTACCGCCGACTCGCCAACCGACCCCGGCCTTCACCTCCTCTCGCGGCGCGACGCGGAGCTCCGGTGATCTCGTCCATTGCAAGGGTGAGGCCGCTGGAGAGCGCCGCCAGCCGATCGACGCCCGTGAAGCGGATCTCAACGCGGTCGTCGTGGACCTCGACTGTGGTCGCCACGAACTCAACGCTAGCCCTCAGCCGGTGAGGCCGGGACCACGGCCCAGGAGCAAGGGAGGGGACGGCCGACGGTCGCGGGCGCGATCAACGAGCGGCGCGCCGCTGGCTCCAGCGGCGAATCTCGTCGGCGTCGAGGGGGGACGCCACGGAACCCTGTGTCCGCTGCATCGTGATGGGCATCCTGGTGATGGCGCTCGCCGCCGCGCTCCTGGCCCTCTGCGGCCGCGCCGTCATCCGCGGGCTGCGCCGCTCCTGAGAGGCCGCTGCGCCGCTACGCCGGCGGGACCGGCTGCTGACGAGCGGCCTGCAACAGCTCGTCCAACTCGACGGGTAGGGCGGCGACGAGCTGATCGAGGTCCTCCGTGGTGTCGCGGCACGCCACCGCCCCGATCCCGACCCCATGGGCCCCCGATTGCAGCCCGATCTGCAGCGGGGTCAGGTCGGTGATCGGCTGCACGGGGTGGCTCGAGACGAGCGGCCGGCCGGCCAGGTGGACGGGGTGGCGCGGTCCCGGGACGTTCGTGATGGCGAGGTTGACCCCCGGGCTCACATACGAACGGTGAGGCAGCGCGTTCACCAGCCGGCCCGCCATCGCGGCCATGGATGCGGGAGCGAACATCGACATGTCGAGCATGACCGTCGCGGGGTAGGCGCGGTGACGTTCCTTGGCCAGACGCAGCGCCGAGTGGGTGCGGCGCAGGCGCTCGAGCGGGTCGACCACGTTCGTGGGGAGCGGGATGACCATGCCGGCCGCGACCGCGTCCTGCCGGCCCTTCGACCCGTGCACCAGGAGGGGCACCATGGCGACGGTCGGCGTGGTGGGCAGCTCCTCGTGGTCGAGCAACCATCGGCGCAGCGCGCCGGCACACACCGCCACGAGCACATCGTTGAAGGAGGTCTTGGTGGCATGCCTCACCGCGAAGACGTCGTCGATTCGTAACCGGTCGAAGGAGAACGCGCGCCGAGGTGTGAGGGGAGCGTTGAAGGACGGCCGCGGCGCGCGAAGGGCGCGATCGGTGTCGGGCTCGCGCTCGTTCGAAGAGGGCAGGAGGGGAGCGATCGGGTCGAACTCCGGGATGCGACGAGTCATCTCGGCGGCTGTGTCCATCCACCGCGGCAACTGGTTGCGGAGCCCACCCATGGTCCGCGCGGTCAGCCGTTGCGGGAACCCGGCGGCGTGGCGGATCTGGTCGGTGAGCGGCGCGAGGAACCGTCCGACCAGGTCGAATGGCGAATCAGCCAGGGGCGGTGACGGCGTGGGCGTCAACACGGCTTCGCCGCGCTCGTCGTCGAGGATCGCGGTCACGAGCTGAGGGCCGGTGGCATCGAAGAGGGCGATGTGGAGCTTGGCGTACAGGGCCACGTGCCCGTCGGGGAGGCCTTCGATGACCCACAGCTCCCACAGCGGGCGGCGCCGGTCGAGGACGACGGAATGCGCCTCGGCCACGAAGCGGGCGACCGCGCCGGCCCACTGGCCCTTCGGCACGAGCGTCCGCCGCACGTGATCGTCGAGATCGAAGTCTCGGGCCTCCACCCAGGAGGGCCGGAGGAGACCGCCCAAGGGGTTGAACACGACCGACCGCGCCACGGGCACGAGGGGCAAGCGCTCTTCGACGATGGACCGCACCACCTTGTACGTCAGGGGTCCGTCGGGACCGGGCCCGAAGAACATGACCGTGCCGAAGTGGCTCGGTTCGTCGCGCCGCTCGATGGCGAGAAAGGCCGCGTCCGTCGCGCTCAGGTGGGGCATCTCGACCGCCTACTTGTCCCGGGGGGGTCCGACGCGGGCGACCAGTCGGCGCCAGCCGGTGGCCTCGAACGGCACCTGCGTACCGTCTGGTTGGGCGAGGCGGTCGGCGATCACCCACAGCGAGGCCGGGTTGTGCAGGGCGCCTACGTGGCTCCCCATGACCTCGACGTTCTCGGCGTCGTCGGCCTTGACGTCGATGCAGCTCTGCCACGACACGACCCCATCGGTACGGCTGAAGATGGCCGTCGCCGGTACCGGCAACGGCTCGCTCATCCGCTCCCGGACCTCCGGCGGGATGCTCGTCAGGGTCGTGCCGGTCGCCACCTCGTACATGGGCCAGATGATGTTCGATTTCAGGTCGCCGGCGAACGGGCTGGCCACCGTAATCACCCGTCGAACCCGGTCCGGCACGGCCCGGGCCACCTCCCGGGCGTAGATACCTCCGAGGCTGTGGCCGACCAAGCTGACCCGGCTCCCGGCCTCGTCGACGATCTCGTCGAGTCGGCGGAGAGCGACGTTCGACAGCCGGTGCAAGCCGAGGATCTCCCGCCGCCCCCATGGGTGGACGCGATAGCCGAGGTGCCCCAGGTAGAGGCGAAGCACTCTCGTCAGGCTGTCACCGACTCCGAAGGGCGGGATGACGACTACATCGTGCCCATCTCCTCGCGGGGCCTGGAGGAGCCACGGGAGCGCCGGCACGAGCAGCGCCATCTCGAGCGCGGCCCGTGACTCCCAGGCCAGATGGGCCAACCGTGGGCCTTGCGTCGCCGGTTCAGCCACTGCCGTCCCCCCAATCGTCACCGGTTCTGAGTGGGCCGCCTCTCGTCGTGCCCTCCGGGCGTGATGCTCGCGCGTCCTTGCCCGGACGCCAACCGGGGGAGTGGCCAACGATGACAACCGTGCCCGACTGCGTCCCACGCTTCGGCGGTCAACCCGAGAACGTGTCGCAGGCGGCGGGATCACCCGTCCGGTAGCCCGTGGAGAACCACTGCTCGCGTTGCTCCGACGAGCCGTGCGTCAAGGCGACGATGAGGCCGATGAGCCCGCCACGGCCGACCGTGAAGCCGCCACCGGGAATCGAGGAGAGCCTGCCGCCGGCGCCACGCTGGCCCGAGACCTGCGAGGCGTCGAGTTGGGCGTTCTCCTCGAACCCATCCCGTGCGGTCCCCCCACTCGCGCCCCGGAGGTCGGGCGCGACCGGACCAACGGTACCCGGGTGAGGAGCAGGCGACCTCGCCGGTCCCGACGTGCGGGGGTCGTCAGCGGCTCCGGGCGGTACGCGGCTCTAGGGTCCTCACGCACCGGCCGGCTGGTTGGTGGCGATCAGTCGGTAGTCCGTGAAGCGGACGGGCCCACCGACCAGGATGGGTTGGTAGACGCTCTCGAAGCGTCGGACGGCGTCGGAGCCGCCATGAGTCTCGTGGGCCGCTTCGTCGGCGAAGGTGAAGAGGCGGACGAAGCGGGTGGGGTCGTCGGCTTGTTGCCAGGCGGCGTACATGATCGAGCCCGGTTCGGCCTCGGTGACGTAGCGGACGAAGTGCTCGATGGCGGCGACCACGGTGGGGACCGCGTCAGCGCCCACCTGGTAGTGGGCGGTCTGGTAGATGGGCACTCCTCGCTCCTTTGACTCGTTCAACAGGCTCATTGAATATCATCACGGCGGGTGATGGTCGATACAGCTGTTGAACATCGAGTTGCTGCACCCAGCAGCCCCAGGCTCGCCCAGCGCGGGGGAAATGATCGACGAGGTTGGCTCCGAGTTGAGCGGCGATGGCGCCCCACCCGCGCTCATGGTCGGCGTCGGTGCCGGCGAGAGCCATTCGTCGAACACCACTTCGCGGGGCGCAGGCAATACCCGCTCGACGACCGCAACGAGGGAGCTCATCGGCGGGCGGCGCTCCGGGCCAGGCGACGCTCGACCGCGTCGGCGCGCCGCGACCAGAACTCGGTCTGCTCGCCGAGCCAACGCTGCGCCATCGTCAACCCCTGCGGTCGCAGGCTCAGCCAGTGCTCTCGACCCCGCTGCTCGCGCCGCACCAAGCCGGCTCGCTCGAGCACCCTCAGCTGCCGCGACACCCCGGCGAAGGTCATGGGGAGCGGTGCGGCCAGATCGGTGATCCGGGCCGGACCGCGACGTAGCGCCTCCAACAACCGCCGCCGCGTCGGGTCCGCCAACGCGGCATACGTCCGATCCAAGGTGTCGTTCCTGGTCACTTCGGCGACGCTAGCCCGAATCCTGTGACGCTCAATAGCGGTGTTGAACGTCCCGTCGCGGCGGCAGCGGCGTCATACGGCGTATCATCGTTGTGTGACGACGCTCAGCTTCCGAGTGGACGACGGCGAAGCGGTCCAAGCTCAGCGGTGGGCCGACACCCTCGGGATCGACAAGTCGGAGCTCCTCCGGCAGGCGCTGCATTGCCACCTCGTCCGTCTGGCCTCCGGGCACGACGCGGCGACGTGGCAGACACAGCCGCTGACCACCGCCGAAGCAGCGCTCGCGGGCATCGCCGACTGGGGCCCGGCTGAGGATTGGGCGGACTGGGTCGATGCAGCGCGGTGAGATCGGGTTCGCGGCAACGCCGGGGGGAGATCGTCCGGTCCGCGTGCTGACTCGCGATCCGGTTGCCGACCGCATGGGCTCGGTCGTAATCGCGACGTTGACCAGAACGGTTCGGGGGCTCGTGTCGGAGCTGGAATTGACGGCCCGCGAAGACGGCGTCCCGACTGACTGCGTCGTGAACTTCGACAACATCCACACCATTCCGCGCGAGGTGTTCCGTCGCCAGGTGGTGCAACTCAGCCCGGCCCGGATGAGCCAGGCGTGCCAACGCCTGCGCGATGCCACTGGGTGCTGATCGCCGCCTCCCGGGACACCCGAGGCCTGCGACCTCCTCGGACAGCCGAGGCCGCCGCGACGGGCGGGCCGGCTCAGTCGTCGCTCAGGTACTCGTCGCGGAGCTCGATGATCCGCCGCCGACGTCGCGAGACGAGCAGCTCCGGCGAACCGAGCCGGAGCTCCCAGCCCCGCCCGAACGGATCGAAACCGGCGGCCTTCATCAACGTCTCCGCCCGCTGTGACACGCCGCCCTGTGCGAGCCCGAAGTGCGCCATCAGGTCCTTCACGAGCATGCGGCCGCCGGCGACGCTGAACAGATCGTTGTCCTTGCCGACGATCCAGCAGATGGCCGCCGCGGCAGTGGCCGAGCTGGCCCGGCGCCGGAACACAGCGGGATCACCCGCCGCGGCGCGGGCGAGCAGCCGGCGGCAGGCGGTCCGGTACTCCACATCGAGCAGCTCGTCGCAGCACCGATCGCAGCGCGAGAGCACGTCGGCGACCTTGTCGTGGACGTCGTCGGCGATGGCGGTCCAGTCGAAGTCCTCGTCGGGCAGTGGGCCCGAGGGCGCGCAGGGCGTCGTCGCTGCCGGCCGCGCCGCGCAGCAGCTCGAGCATGAACGCCCGGTGGTCACGAAGGCCGATGCGTAGGTCGACGTCGTCACCCATCTCCCATGGACTGTCGAGGTCCACCGCGCCCATCGCCGCGAGCAGCGCCATCGGACCCTGTGGTCTCGGCGAGCGGATCGTGCTCTGGTAGTCGGGCTCGTAGGCGTCGATGGTGGCGAGGGTGTCGAGCGTCAGCCCGGCCCGGATCCCGCGCTCAGCGTGACAGAACCGCACGAACGCCCGCAGCAGGTCCGGCGCCTTCGAGAGGTAGGTCACGTCGGCGACGATCTTGCGCGGGATCCAGTCGGCGAGGATGATCTCGACCGCTACGGGGCTCCAGCGCAGCGGATCGCCAGGCCCGTAGTCGGCGCCGAACCAGATCACCGACTCGAGGAGCCCCCGGTGGTCGGGGTCATCGAGCAGCGCGCCGAACGGTGAGGTGAAGAACCGGTCGGCCAGCCGCTGGCGGTCCCGCTCACTCCGCGCCGGCCGCACCCGCTCCCACCCTCGGGCATCCGTCGGGCGAGCCACTCGACGATCGGGCGGCACATCGGCCACGTGTCGGTCTCGAACGGCGGCACGGTCATCGCGGCCAGCTCGATCGCCTCGGTGATACGGGTCCGGGCATCAGCGAGGTCGAGGTCGCGCCACACGGTGTCGGGATCGTCGACCTTCGCCCGCATGAACACCTCCAGCTCGGCGAGCGACTCCGAAACGACGAAGGCGTCCTTGACCAGTGTGCCCATGTTGTGATCGATGCAGTCGACCGCCGTCAGCTCGGCGCCACCGGCGAAGCGCACGGCGAGGTGGACGTTGTCGCCGTCCCCCAGCACGTGGACCATCTCCTGGGCCCGGTACACCTCGGCCTCGCCGAGACGAGCGAGCCACTCCGGCAGCCGATCGCCCCGCTGAGGCAGCTCCCGCCTGATGCGGTCAGCCAGGACGCCGTCGTCGCCGGCGAGCTCGGCGATCACCGCCAGCAGCGCGGAGGTCTCGAGCCGCGGGACGTCGAGGAACGAGTCCACCAGTTGACGCAAGGTGTATGGCGGTTCGCCCGGACGGCGGCCGAGCCCGTACTCCCGCCGGTCGACGACCGTCAGCAGCGAGCTGACCTCGGCGAGCAAGTCGAGCGGCTCACCCGACCGCAGCCGCCCGCGGACCTCTCGCAACAGGTCGGGCTCGGCGTCCCACGACGGCGTCGACCAACTCGAGCTGCCATAGCCGGGCGGCTGCGTGCTCCTCGGGGTGACCCGTCCACCCTTTGGGTGCCGTCCGTGTCGTCCTCGCTTGGCCATGGTGCGGACCATAGGACGGGCGGGCTCGTCCGGCAGGCATGCCCGGCGGGGTTCCGCGAGCGATCCGGGCGCCCGGTGGTGAACCCGCTGGCCTCGTGCCGCTAGCTCCCGAGGATTCCGACGCACGTCCAACTCGCCCACGCGAGTAGAGATCCGGTGGGAGTCGGAGTTTCCGCGCGCGAAGGAACCCTTTGCGCGAGGGGCCTCGTCGTGGGCGAGGGGGGACTTGAACTCCGATTTCAGCGGTGTTCATCGATGATGGTCGCTGCTGGAACGGGCCGCTGACCTGCGGTTTCATGAATCGGCGTGTTGGACGGTGCTGGCCACTTCTACCGGATTTCAACCCGTCCGGTAGAAGTTCCGGTAGAAGCTGGTGCCGATGCGGCCGGCTCCCCGACGGAGCCGGCCGCACCTCCATCAGATGTACCGGGCGAGCCGCCAGTTCACGGCCTTGCCGTCGTACGGCGGCATGACGTTGCCCTTCGCGATGGGAGCGCTCGTGGTCGGATATCCGACCACGTGCCACTCACCGCTTTCTGGGCAGCGCTCGCCGGTACGAGCCGTGGTTCCGATGGGCACTTGGGAGCGAGTCACCACGACTACGCCCCTTTCTCCGGAGCCGAGGGTTTGCGAGCCTCGGGTCGCCCTTAACACCTCTCCCCGGCAGCCGGGCTACGGTGGGAGTTCCTAGCGGTCGTCAACGACGATCCGAGCAAGCCCAGGTCGACTCCGGTTGGCCTGGGCTTCGCTCGTGTGGGCATGCGTGACCACGACGCCGACCGTAGCCGGTCGAGTGCCTACCTCTGAGGGATGGTGGCTGATCCAGCGGGTATGTGATGCCACAAATCTTCGCGAATACGCGCGAAATCGCGAGGTATCCACCACAAATGACAGTCATGTAACTAAGCTCGACAGCATGGAGCAGACCTCATCTCCTCGATCACCCGGTCGCCCTGCGGAGTTCGGTCACCGAGTGACCAAAGCAGTCCGCCTTGAACCCGCGCTCGATGAACGCCTAAAGGCGGAGGCCCGGCTCCGAAACGTGAGCGCCAATCTTCTGATCAACCGCGCCGTCGCGGACTTTCTTGACCGTCTCGTCCCTGTCGACGACGCGCTCAAGACTGCATAGCGGACGAACCCTCTGAGCAGGGGCGCTGCCTCTCGCCGGTCAAACGGGCGCCGGTGGATCCGCTAACACCGAGGCGCGGTGTTGCCGGACCTCGGGGTACACGGCCACCGGCATGCGACCAAGCGCAGCGCCGACGAGCGTCTGAAAGAACCGGCCGGCCGACAGATCTTGAGGTGTCAGCTCGGGGTCGAGCGCGACATCGGCGGAGACGACCGGAACTTCAGCCTCCTGGTCGACCGCGCCCTCGGCGTCGTCGACCTCGGGAAGGTTCAGCAACGCCGTGGGCTCTTCGTCGATGTCTCGGTCGTCGCCGGTCGGTTCCTCGACAGTTCCACCAGCACCCTCCACGACGATCAGACACGCACAGTCGTACACATCTGGCTCGGTGGTCAGCTTGCGGAGCATGTCGATGGCGAACTCAAGCGAGACCGGTGGAATGTCGCTGCCCACGATGAACACGAAGCCAAGAGCAGCCAGCGGATGCCGACCGCGAAGGTTCTTCGCGTCGCCGTACCCCTCCTCGAATCTGTTGCGAAGGTTCTTCTGGTAGCTCGACAGCATCGTCTTTGTCGAGATGAGCAGCTCCACGCCAGCAGCCCACGACGCGACGACCACGTCGGCCTGCTTCGAGTAGGCGCTGCCCATCACGTTGGCCTCAGCGGGCAGCGCGTTCCGTGCGCCGGACGAGGCGTAGCGCGCCTCGACCTGCTGACGGAGCGCCTTCGTCATTCCCTGCCGTACGAAGTTGCGGACGTCGCGCGGCAGGACACGGGGTGCCGTTCGCCGAGGCCACACCTCGTCGGCGTCGTAGCCGGCACGTCGTAGTTCTTCAGCTGCCCAGACGTCAACGGCGGCAGCGACGGTTCCGGAGGCCTGGCTCGTGCCGACCGCCGCGCCGAGCAGAGTGCGAAGCATGACCTGATCGACCTCGAAGCTGCCGTCAGGTTGCCATGGGTTGACCCATGGCTCGGCAGGGATCAGCGGGTCGAACCGGTCGAGCTTTGCCATACGTATGGAGTCTGCTGCCTAGGGAGTCGCCACGATGGTGCTCTGCGCGAGGCCGTATGCCGCTCGCGCAGCGAGGAAGGCACGCTCGCGGTCGCGCTCACCGAACGCCCTCGCCAACTCGCGTCGAGTACGAGCCGACGGCTGCGACGGTTCAGGTACCCGGATGCGGCGGAGGTACTGGGCCTGGAAGCGGTAGCACCCGCCGCGCATCCGGACGCAGTACCTGGCGACGAACAGCTCGGCGATATCTCGACAGCAGCAAGCCACCGAGCACCTCGAGGTCCCAGCTGTCGGAGGTGACGACGTAGAGGCTGTGGTGTGGGTAGGTCTCGCCGCGATCGAGCACCGGGTGGATGTGCGCCTTCAAGTCCGGGATGACCAGCTTGGGCCGCTGGAGCAGCCTCGGGTCGACTCGGTCGATCGTCCGGTACCAGCGTGTCGGGGTTCTTCTGCGCGACGTGGCGGCCCTTGACTTCGCGCGTGCCAACTCCCGAGGTAGCGCGCGAGCCGCGGGTAGTCGCGCGAGCGACCAGCCCGCCGTCCTTCCAGGGGTTGACGAGGTAGGTGCCCGACCACCGGGCGTCGCCGGTGTCGGTGTCGCGGGTGATCAGCATCGGCAACAGCCGCTCCGGCTCGACGAGGTTCGGGTCGTTGGTGAGGTAGACCGAGTCGTTGCCGGTGGCGACGCCGATGCCGACCGGGTGCCGGTCGCCGGATCCTCGAGCGGTGGGAAGCGCCGCTCGAGGTCGGCGAGCAGCGCGAGGTTGGCCGGGATTGCCCGACGGCCACGATGTGCTCGACGTCGAACCAAGTCGGCAACCCTGGCGGTGACCGCCGGCGACCGAGGCCGCTTGCCGCGAGCGGCCCACCTGCTGAAGTCGCTGCTGCGGTGGCGCCGAATGAACTGGAGCGTTGGCGACCACCGACGGGCCTGCCGGCTCCGTCGGATGACGGTGACCGCGGGTAGGCCGAGACCTCTCCTCGAACGCGTCGACGTCGTGCATCTCGACCGACCGTTTCGACCGCGAAGTCGTCAGCGACGAGACTGACGAAGGTCAGCGCCGTACTGGTTGTGCATCCAGCGGTCGGCGACGATGAACCCGAGCACCCCGTCAGGCCGCAGCATCCGCAGCCCGCTCTCGATGAAGCCGACGAAGATGTCGGCTGCGCCCACGCATCGTCGGGCAAGCACGCCGGTAGGCCGCGCCCCGCCGCCTGGCACGTCCTCGAGCCGGATGTACGGCGGGTTGCCGACACGAAGTCCCCGACGGCGTCGAGGTCGTGTTCCGAGAGCAGGAAGTCGCCGAGCGAACGCACTCGGCGACGCTGCGGTGCAGTGGCGCCATCGACGCCCTCGTCGGTGAGCACTTTGACGACGGCCTTCTGCGCCAGCTCCGACGTTGCCCGGCAGCAGGTCGAAGGCGCGAAGCGCAGCCGCTGCTGTCGGTGAGTGGCCTCCCGTGACGACGGCACGACTCGACCAGCCGCTCGGTCATCGGCACGAGGAACGCCCCGCCCGCACGACGGCTCGACGCCAACCATGCGCGGCAAGGTCGCGGTCGGCTCGTGTAACCGACGAGGTCGAGGATCAGTTCGACGACCCAGCGACGGGTGAAGACCTCGCCGTGCTCGTCGGTCTCGTCGACTGCGTACACCTCGGCGTCGTCTCCTAGGCCCAGATCAAGGGACATCTGCTGAACGGTTGGATCGCCGCGACCGGCCATCGCGCACCCCCGAAACTACTCGTGGTACCGGAGGGTCCCAGGGACCGATCGCGCCGTCGTGCGCAGATGATCATGACAAGGGGGTGCTACGGAGTTCCGGCGTCGTCACAGCTCGATACCGAACGAAGGTGCCGGCGCTGGCGGTTGCGGCATGGTGACGGCCGGACCAGGAGGGACGATCCCTCGAGGCCGGGCCCAGCGCTCGACGGCTGTTGCCAAGGCCGCGCAGTCGGGGTGATCGGACACCGCTTCGGCGCGCAGCGACTCGATGACACCCACGATCCGAGCAGGTCGCATCGGCTGGCCGGTGGCCCAATGCTCCCAGTCGTCGATCGCTCGGAGCACTGCCCGGAGTTCGTCCGCTCGTTCGACGGAGCTGTCCCAGCGTTGGAAGACCTCGATCGAACGGATCTCTTGGCGCACCTTGCTGACCCTCGCGGCCGCGACGTGGACGGTGTCGCGGGCCGGAGCAGCGGCATTCTGGCGGGCTGCCTCGTGTTGCTTCGCCTCGGCGAGTTCTTGCTGAGCGTTGCGGTGTTCGCGGTCGGCCGCGCGACGGCGACGGCCCTTGAGGTGGAGGGACCGTCCGAAGATCACCCATGCTCGCTCCTGCGCGGCTCGGGTCGCGGCGTGCGCTGCGTCGAGTCCCGGCTGGTGCGGGTCGAGGCGGCGTTGCGCTCGGGCTTGCTCCTGTTCGCCGACGGCGAGTTGGTTCCGCAGCGAGCGCAGCTCGGCCTGCTGCTCGACGCCGCGCTGCTCGACGGCGAAGACTTGCTGGGCGATGTCGGTCCGGAGGTCCGGCAGCCAGTCGGGTACGTCGCAGCGAGGCTGTTGTCGGCCTGGGCTGCGGTCGGCGGCGGCGAGCTCGCGGCGTTGGGTGGTGGCGGGGACGTCGGCGCGATCGACGGCGATGATCCGTTCGAGGATGTCGCGGGCTTCGTCGAGGTCGTGGCTGTCGGTGACGACGCAGGACGCTGTTGTCCTCGCGGCCCCGGGTGAGCTCCGACGTACAGCGCCGCGGCGGGTGGTCGCGGGGAGACGAGTTCGATGCCGACGGTGGTCGGTGTCGGATTGGTTGCCGTGTTCGGTGGCGGCGTAGCCGAGCCGGACGTGCTCGCGCGACGTACTCGGCGGGGAGGACGGCGGTGCCGTGTCCTCGCGTTCGCGGTCACGGTCAGCGAGCCGTCGTCGCCGACGCCGGTGACGGTCCAGCAGTTCGCGGTTGCGGATCGGTTCGCCGTCGTCGGTGGTGATCCGCCGGTCGTTGCGGCGGGTGACGACGATGTCGCCGACCTGGCTCGCTCGCCACCGCGCGATCGCCGCGTTCGACCGCTGCGTCGAGCTGGCCGAGGTCGATGCCGGACTGTTGGATCGGCGGCGTTGATCGCGTCGACGTGTTCGTTGGTCGAGGCCACGACGGCGACGGTGCCGCCGCTGGCGGTGGTGCTCGATCCAGCGGTCGGCGATGCGTGGCGAGGTGCTCGTCGAAGGTGCCGGCGACGACTCGGCCGTGTGTCGACGTAGGCGTCGCAGCGCGCGTGGGTCGCCGTGTCGCAGTTGCAGGGATGCGGCGGCTTCCCACTCGGTCGGTGAAGCGGTGGATGCGGTGCAGTTCGTGGATGCGGCCGGTGGCGCAGAGTTCGTGGAACAGTCCGCCTCGGCCGACGGCTTGGAGTTGGTGGGGGTCACCGACGAGGGCGAGTCGCCAGTGGTGGGCAGTCGGCGAGCGTGGCCAGCCGAGCGAGGGCGCGGGGTGCCGACCATGCCGGCTTCGTCGACGATCACGGTCGTCCCGCGCGGGAGCCGGTAGCTGGGCGACGGGTGGTCGGTCGGTGCGCTGCCACTCGTGGAGCAGCTTGGCGATCGTGTCGGCACGGCATCCCGGTCTCGCGTTCGAGCACACGGGCGGCCTTGGCCGACGGCGCGACGCCGAACACATCGCGCTCGTGTCGCCGTGAGGTCGTCGACCGCGGCGCGCGAGCGTGGTCGTCTTGCCGGCGCCTGCCGGACCGACGACGAGCACGAGGCGGTCGTGGCCAGCGACCGCTGCGGCGGCGTCGGCCTGGAGCACGTCGAGTCCGCCGACGTCGACGCTCGCGACGGTGACGGGTCGGGTCGGCCTGCGCGTCGAGCGCCCAGACTGAGGACGAGTTCCTCCTCGGCGAGGATCGCACTCGGTGGTGAGGTGCGGCGCGGTCGGCTCGATCCACAACGAGCGGCCGTCGGATCGACGGCGGGGCCCGGTCGTCTCGGTGGGATCGAGTTCGACGCAGCGACCGATCACCTCGTCGGCTGACCCGCTCCAGCGATCGCTGCCCACCGCATCACCGTCGACCTCGGCGTCGGTGGCCGCGACGTCGCACAGCGCGGACAGGACGTCGGCTCGGTTCCAGGTCGAGCCGCCCGCTCGACAGCGCATCGACGATCTCGTCGACGTCGACGGTGGGAGCCGCCGCCGGCTGCTCGCGCGCCGGCGTCGACCGCGGCGGCGAGGACGTCGGTGCCGGTCCAGCCGAGTGCGGCGGCTTCGGTCGATCCACCGTGTCGTCAGGTCGGTGACGGCGTTGCCGGTCTTGGTCGATGCGAGTGTCGGCCGCGGCTTCGCGGTTGAGGGCGGCGAGTTCCCACCGGTGTCGGGTCGCGGCCTTGGCGGGCGATGAACTCGTCGCGCTTGTCGGCGATCGCGCGCTCGACTTGGGTGGAGCGCTTCGAGAACTGCTCGCACAGCTCGACCGGGACGCCGAGCACCTCGGCTTGGCCGTGTGCGATCGGTGACCAGGCGACGCCGAGCTGGTGGGTGAGTTCGTTGCGCAGCACCGACTGGTAGAGGCCGCCGAGCATGCGCTGGTAGCGCTTCAGGTACCGGGCGTCGAGCGCCAACCAGCGGCCGTCGGCGGTCTGGACCTTGGCCGAGATCACGGCGTGGGTGTGGATCTGTGGGTCGTCGGCCCGCGACGTCGTCTGGCGGAACGTCGCCATCGTCAGGCCGTTCGTGTCCGGGTGCAGCCGGCCGCCGTGCGAGCGCGACTGCGGGTCGTCGACGCCGTAGCGCTCGAGGTGGGCGAGTGCCGCGTGGACGGCGGTGTCGTGGGCGGCGAGCAGCCGGTCGTCTTGGGTGAGCGCCCACAGCACGCTGAGCGACTTGGGCGCCGAGAACGTCGCGTCGAACCCGGCCACGGCACGCACGACGTTGCCGTTGGCGAGTGTGCGGTCAGCGAGCGGTCGGCCCGAGCGGTGTCCCCGAATCCGGGGTCGCGGCCTTCGAGCAGGACGCGCAGATCGTCCCCGCTCACGTCACCGGCGAGGCCGAGCGCGGCGGCTTGTTGCCCGGTCCAGACGCCGGGGACCTCGCCGGGCGAGTCGGCGAGGTACTTCGTGTAGTAGGCCGCCGCCGATCCTGCGGACGAGGCGTAGATCGTCGTCACCCGCAGCATGGACTCCCTCCCTGCCGCTGGGCACTTGTCTGTTCTTCCTGGGTCGTGCGAATCGGGGAGTTCATCTGGGTCGTCCGATCAGCCGGCGTCGAGGAGCAGGTCGAGCTGGCCGGTGTGGTCGGCACTGCGGCCGTCGACGGGATGCGGGGAGTCGCGGCTCGGCAGGAGCGGTGGGAGTTTCGGTCGCCGGGACGACGGCCAGCACGTCGGGCGGGATCGTCAGCCGGTAGCGACCGGTGAGGTAGCGGCCGTCGTCGGCGCGGTGTTGGCACGACGCTGCGAGGCCAGCCTCGACGAGCCGGCGGATGGCTCGGTGCGCGGCGTTCTTGGACAGGCCGAGGACCGCTGCGGTCTGACGGACGTTGGCGACGGCAGCAACTCACCCGTCGATGGCCGTCGGCTCGGCGCTGACCAGCACTTCGAGCACCGCCCACGCGGCCGGACCGATCTCGCGGCGAACGACGTCAGCGCCGGGGCCGACCACGAGGCGGGCGGGCTCGCGTATCGCGTCCTCAGGCGGCGGGCGGGTGGTCGAGCGTCGACTCGATCAGCCGGACGAGCGCGGCGCGCGGGCACGCGCTTCTGCGAGCCGAATCGGACGAACGGGAGCCCGCTCGCGCCGGAGGTGCATTCCCACTCGACGGTCAGCTCGTAGGTCTTCGAGCGCCCGAGTTGGAGTACGGCGGCCGCCTGCTCGACGGTCATGAACGGTGGAAGCTCATCCAGCATCGGTCAACACCTCCGCATGTCGTACAACAGCGAGCGATTATCGCGCCATGTGCTAGCGTTGTCAAGCACAACACGTAGCGATGGAGCGACGATGGTCCGAGCACGCAAGAAGCAGCCGCCGGAGCCGGCCCCGAGGCCGCGGTCGCCCGACGCGCTCGACGTCAACGCTGTGGTGTCGTTCAACTCAAGGCGATTCGCGAGCGGCGAGGGTGGACGCAACAGTCGGTCGCCGAGCGGCTGAGCCAGCTGACCGGCCACCAGTTGCCGCAGGCTTCGATCTCGGCGATGGAGCGCGGCTTCGACGGCGAACGCCGGCGACGCTTCGACGCCCACGAGCTGTACCTGTTCTCGGTGGTGTTCGACGTGCCGATCGCCTACTTCTTCGTGCCGCCGCCCGGCACCGGCCTCGCGCGTGCTCGCCGACACCGAGCGGCCCGTGGCCGAGCTGTACGCCGCACTGCTCGGCAGCGAGCACCAGCTCGACCCGCTCGACGAGCGCCTCGCCGAGATCCGGATCAACAACCCGGAGCAGACCGACCCGGTCCTCGCCGCGGTGTTCGGCGGGCCGGAGGAGGGCGCGCGGAACTGGCACGAGAGCTTCCGCACGTGGCGACGCAAGCGGCTGCAGGAGGTCGAGCGCGAGTACGGCGACCGGCTCGACGAGGTCGCCGCGTTCTTGAAGGAGTTCGCCACCAAGGTCGAGGCGCTCGGCCCGCGCGGCTACCTCGAGTCGATGTCGCACCGAGCCGGGCGAGCCGACGCGGATCGACGAGGAGATCGCCCGATTGGAAGCGATGAGTCTCGAGGAGCTGCGCGAGCAGCTCCCGGAGCCCGAGGAGGGATAGCGATGCGTGGGTCGGTGGTGAAGAAGGGCGATCGGTACTACGTCAAGATCGAGCTCGACCCCGACCCGCTCACCGGCCAGCGTCGCCAGAAGTGGCACTCGGGGTTCCGCACCAAGCGCGAGGCCGAGAAGGCCCGGGTCGACCTGCTGTCGAAGTTCGACCGGGGCGAGTACGTCGAGCCGTCGCAGCAGACGCTCGGCGACTACCTCACCGAGTGGCTGACGGCGATCGAGCACACGGTGCGCCCGTCGACGTTCGACTCGTACTCGCGCAACATGCGCAACCACGTGATCGCCCACATCGGCACGACCAAGCTGGCCAAGGTCGACGCCGTCACGCTCAACGGCCTCTACAGCGCTGCTGCTCGCCTCCGGCCGGCGATCACCGTCGCGAACCGGGCGCGGCTACTCGCCAGCCGTCGTCGAGCGCGCGCTCGAACTGCGCGGCGACGGGCTCACGCTGGTCGACACCGCCGAGCAGCTGCGCGCCGAGTTCGACGAGGCCGCGCACATCACCAAGGACACGCTCGCCTCGCTGCTGCGCCGCCAGTCGGAACGTCGCGCGATCGACGACCTGCCCGACGGGCTCGACCGGCGCACGGTCAACTACGTCCACACGATCCTGCACCGAGCGTTCAAGGACGCCGTCCGCTGGGGTCGCCTCGCCCGCAACCCGGCCGACGCCGCCGACCCGCCACGCGGCGGCCAGAAGTCCGACGGCGTCCAAGCCTGGGACGCAGTCAACGCTGCGCACCTTCCTCGCCAAGTCACGCGAGGCCGGCGACCGTCTGCACGCGATGTGGGTGCTGCTGGCCACCACCGGCATGCGCCGCGGCGAAGCGATCGGCGCTGCGCTGGAAGGACGTCGACCTCGACAAGGGCCGGCTGCGCGTCGTCCAGACGATCACCCAGATCCGCAGCCAGATCGCGATCGGCGAGCCGAAGACCTCACAAGGTCGCCGCTCGATCGCCCTCGACGACGCCACCGTCGCCGTCCTGCGCGATCACCGCAAGGCGCATGCTCGAGGAACGGCTGCTGGTCGGCCCCGACTTCTCCGACGAAGGCCTCGTCTTCCACGAACCCGACGGCAGCCGCCTCCGCCCCGACGCCGTCAGCGCCCGCTTCCTCCGCCGCGTCAGCCAGCACGGCCTACCGAGGCTGACCCTCCACGGCCTCCGCCACACCTGGGCCACGCTCGCCCTCGAGCAAGGCATCCACCCGAGAGTCGTGCAGGAGCGCCTCGGCCACTCGACGATCGCCATCACCCTGGGCATCTACAGCCACGTCAGCCCGACCCTCCACGACGAAGCCGCGACAGTCGTCGCCGGGCTAATGCTCTGAAGTCACGACCGAATCACCAGTGCAGCGAACTTGTCGAGAGCAGCGATCCCGTCCCGACTGGCGGCCACCCGACTATGGAAGTCATCCGTGGCCCGATCGACTTTGTCACGATCCCGAAGGTCGCCGGATCGAGCAGCGGGCTGAAGCAGATCGGCGAAGCTGGACAACGACCGAATGACTGGATCCCAGTACTCAGCCGCGACCTCGACGCTGACGTCCTGCCCAAAGTTCAAAGCCCACCGATCCGTGATCGCAGAACCAACGATCTCCTCGATTGCCTTACCAACGGCAGCGACGAACAGGAAGTCGGAACCGCGATGGGCTAGATATTCAAAGACCTTGTTCTGCATCGCGGTCCTACTGTCGTTAGACCGCAAATCGAGTTTGTATCCGCGGATAGAGCGTGTCAAACCAACACAGAACACGACATGCTGTGAAGTGGTCTTGTCAGAAAATATCCGTCCATACGTCAGGTTGTCGAGCCAGATCCTCTTCTTCTCGTGATATGCGGTGTCTGGCTCACCGTGGAATGCGGCAAGCGACTGAGCAACCAAATCCGCGTCGAGTAGGCCCTTCGGCTTGCGAGCTCCCTGTTCCGCGCCGCCACGCCTTGGCCCCCAGTAGATTGCCGACTTGCTGGCTTTGAACTCGTTGACGAGACGTTCCTGAACTGGATCTGCGCTCCGAAAGTCGGAAGGGAGAATCTCGTTTTGTGTGTTGTTGAACGTGCTGATGTCGCGAACAACTGCCAGGTCGGATGCTTCTACGAACCGCATCAGAATCCGGCAGTCGTCGAGACTGGATACGCCCGTCCCCTCGACCCTTCCTAGAGAACCGGTGGTCTGCGCTCCGTTGACGATCGTGATCCCGCGGACATAGAGACCGTTCTTGCGGACCTCGATCTTTTCGACGAGCGCCGTCACGCCGTTGTTGTACGCCCAGAATCTCTTCGGCGCTGTCTTCGCGGTGGTCTGAATTCCGTTGTTGATATCATTCTTAGAGCGGCGCGGCTTCATGTCGCCGGAACGTTTCCGGCGAACAGCTTGTCGCCGCTGTACTTCGTGTAAAGACCTCGCAGCCATGCTCCGCTGACAGAGGTGTATACACCCTTCCAGCCGTCACCTTCCTCGCTAAGCCATTGCGAGCAGGGCACAAGAATTCGATCGTGGATGATCACCCGACTCTCGTTGCGACGCAACCACTCGTCGACAACCTCTGGATTGACCTCGACCCCTCGAACGTTGATGTCCAAATCACCAAATGCTTGAGTGACGATGCTTTTGACGGCTTGCGCCGCCTGGTTTAGCTCGATGACGGCATCCGTCGATGTCTTGAGGTTGTGGCAGTACCACAGCTCGATGTCGTCAATGTCCCCATTGGAGATCGCGTCCACCAGTTCCTCGCGAGCCGCCGTGAGTTCGGGCCCGAGAAGTGACGATCGGTGGGGCCAAGACCCACGAGGCCGCGGTCTGGAGGTCCGCCGCCTTATTGGCCGGCGGGTTCGCCTTTGGCTTGGTAGCCCAGTGAGCCTGACAGATGACTGCCGTTCGATGATCCCGACCGACATACAGCAGATCACACTTCTTGTCCGCACCACCGTCCGTCAGCACTGTGGGAGCGAGCGAAACGACATCCGCGAGGCCGAAGCGGCTCTCAAGTCCGAGTAGCGCGAACGCGTGCTCATTGAAAGGTGAAAGGTCGTCGTGCTCCCCAGGAGCCGCAAGCACTCGCTCTCGACGCCCACTTCCTTGGACGCCAACTTGCCCGCTCGTGCCATGTTTGGTGTCTATCAGCCAGCCGGCATGACGCGGAGCCTCAGCCACCCGGGCTAGCAGCGCGCTCGTAGACCGCGCCCACCCGTTCACCGGAGCGCCACGACCCGAGGTAACGACCACGACCCGAGGTCACGACCCGAGGTCACCGTGTGCGCTCAAGGGTAGAAGTCCGGTAGAAGTCGAGGCCTCTCAGACGCGAAGAAACCCCTGCTGAGCTGGGCCTTCTCGGTGGGCGAGGGGGGACTTGAACCCCCACGTCCTTGCGGACACAGGAACCTGAATCCTGCGCGTCTGCCAATTCCGCCACTCGCCCGAGTGAGCGCGGAGAGGCTAGCAAAGGCGTCCGGGCTCCCGAATGCGGCCCCGGTACCCTTCGTCACATGGGCCTGCAGTCCTTCGAGCGGCGTATCGAGCGTACGGTTGAGGCCGTGTTCGCCCGTGCTTCTCGCGGCAAGGTCCGCCCCATCGAGCTCGGCCGTCGCCTGGTCCGCGAGATGGACGACAACCGCACGGTCGACGTCCGCGGCCGTACGGTCGTGCCCAACCACTTCATGTTCCACCTGAGCGAGGCCGACTACGAACCGCTCAGCGAGATCGCCGATCCACTCGTCAACGAGCTCATCGACACCGCCCGGGAGCACGCCAACGACGAGGGCTACGGCTTCCTCGGCCCGGTGAGCATCGAGCTGGGCGCCGACCCCGAGCTCAAGGGCGGCCGCTTCGAGCTGACCTCGCGCATGCAGGCGGGCACCGGCGGCGGCGCCATCGTGCTGCCGAGCGGCACGCGGGTGCCCTTGGGCGACCGCACCGTCACCATCGGGCGGCTGCCCGAGTGCGACATCAACCTCGCCGACCCGAACGTCAGTCGCCGCCACGCCGAGCTGCGCCCGGCCGGCACGAGCTTCGTCGTCACCGACCTGCGCTCGACAAACGGGACGCGCGTCAACGGCGCTCCCGTGAGCGAGCAGGTCCTTCGCGACGGCGACGTGATCACGGTGGGGGCGACGGCGCTGCGGTACGAGGCCTCCTGAGGGAGCCCGGCGGGCGTGCCCGAGAACCTGCTCACACTGCTGAACTACCTCCTGCTCGGCCTGCTCTACCTCTTCTTCGCGCGCGTCGTGTGGGCAGTATGGAGCGAGATCAAAGCCCCCAAGCGGGAGCGAGAGCCCGCCCGTGACCCCGTCGCGGAGGTGCGCGCCGCCGGGGCGGCGGCCCCGGCCGTGCCCGCACCGGCGTCGCTCACGTTGGCCAAGCCGGAGAAGCGCCGCCGCCGCAAGGAGCCTTCCGTGGCCGCCGGCCGCCTCGTCGTGACGCAACCGCCCGAGCAGCAGGGCACGACCTACGAGCTCGGACCAGAGATCACCGTCGGGCGCGCCGCGGGCTGCCAGGTGGCCTTGCTCTCCGACCATTACGCCTCGAGTCTTCATGCTCGCCTGTACCAGGCCGATGGATTCACCATGGTGGAGGACCTCGGCTCGACCAACGGCACCTTCGTCAACGGGGAACGGATCACCGCTCCCACCGCGGTGCGACCAGGCGACCTGGTGCAGGTGGGAGCGACCGTGTTGGAGGTCGAGTGAAGCTCCGCTGGGGCTCGCTCACCGACACCGGCCGCGTGCGTGACGCCAATGAGGACAACATCCTCGCCAGGCGTCCGGTGTTCGCCGTTGCCGACGGCATGGGCGGCCACGCGGCGGGCGAGGTGGCCAGCCGCATCGCGGTCGACACCCTCGCCCGCGCCTTCGGCGACGAGCATCCGCCCACTCGGGAAGCCTTGATCACGGCAGTGCAGGAGGCGAACCGCACCATGGTCCGCCAGTCGCTCGATGACCTCGAGCTGCGAGGCATGGGCACGACCCTCTGCGGCATCGCCATCCTGGGTAGTGACGACGACGAGCGGATCCTCGTCTTCAACGTCGGCGACTCCCGCGTCTACCGGCTCCGCGACGGCCAGCTCGAGCGGCTCACCACCGACCACTCCTACGTCCAGGAGCTCGTCGAGGCGGGCGAGATCACCTCGGCGGAGGCCCGGCTCCATCCTCAACGGAACATCGTCACCCGGGCTCTCGGCATCGACGAGGAGATCGAGGTCGACACCGTCGAGGAAGCGGGCCGGGCCGCCGACCGCTACCTGCTCTGCAGCGACGGCCTCGTCGACGAGTTGGACGACCCGGAGATCGAGCAGGTGCTCACCGTGGCCGCCGACCCTCAAGATGCCGCCGAAGAGCTCACCCGCGTGGCGAACGACGCGGGTGGCCACGACAACGTGAGCGTCGTCGTGATCGACGTCCTCGACCCCGCCGCCCCGGAGGACGCGGCCCTGGCCGGGCAGCCCCCGCCCACGGGCGAGCAACAAGACGTGGGCGGCTGGCTGGACGAGGACGCGGCATCCCTCGACCCCTCACCCGTGCCCCCGCCCACGAGCCCCCAGGCGTCCGACACGGTGACCGGCACTCCGACAGTGGCCCCGCGCCGCACGCGACGACGGTCGAAGCTCACGGGCGCGCTCATCATCGGCGCCGCCGTGCTCGTGGTCGGCGCCGCGTTCGCCGCCATCCAGTACTACGGGAAGGCCTCCTACTACGTGGGCTTCGCCGGCGAGCAGGTCGCGGTCTACCACGGTCGCCCCGGTGGCGTGCTGTGGGTCGACCCCACCGTCGCCAGCACCTACCCGCTCACGCGCGCCGACCTCACCGAGCTCGGGTTGCAGCGCGTCGATCAGAACGCCACCTTCGGCTCCCGGGCCGCGGCGGACCGCTACGTCAGCAACCTGGCGAGCGACCGCACCGCCATCGTGCCGCCGCCCACGACGACCACGACGACGACTACGACGACCACGGTCGCGCCCACGACGGTGGCGCGCACCCTTCCCCCGACCACCCGCCCGCCGGCGCCACCCGCGCGGCCCGCGCCCCCCACGACCTGAGATGGGACGCTGGCGCCGCAACACCGAGCTCGGGCTGGTGGTCTTCGCCGCCGTCATCACGGTCGGCGCCTACGTCCTGACGTCGTTCGGTCGCACCGCCGACCTGCCGCCGAACATCATCCCGTTCCTCGTGTTCGTCGTCGTGCTCCTGCTCGTCGCCCATCTGGCGACGCGCGTGCTGGCCCGGGGCGCCGACGAGGTGCTGCTGCCGCTCGCCCTGTTGCTGAACGGTCTCGGCTACGTCGTCATCGCCCGCGTCGACGAGCGTCTCGCCTCGTATCAAGCGACGTGGACCATGATCGGCGTCGCCGCCTTCGTCGGCACGCTGTTCGTCGTTCGGCGGGTCGACGATCTCGCCCGTTACAAGTGGACGCTCGCCCTCGGCGGTCTGCTCCTGCTCATGCTCCCGTTCCTGCCCGGCATCGGCCGGCTCGTCAACGGCTCGCGGCTGTGGGTGAAGGTCGGACCGGTCAGCTTCCAGCCAGGGGAGTTCGCCAAGATCTGCGTTGGCGTTGTTCTTCGCCGCCTACCTCGTGGACAAGCGCGAGGTCCTCGCCATGGGATCGTGGAAGGTGGGGCCGTTGCGGCTCCCCGAGCCCCGCGACCTCGGACCGGTCCTCGTGGCGTGGGGCGTCTCCATGATCGTCCTCATCGGCCAGCGCGATCTCGGGTCGTCGCTGTTGTTCTTTGCCCTCTTCGTCGTGATGCTGTGGGTCGCCACCGAGCGAGCGGCCTACCTCGCCATCGGCGGCGTGTTGTTCGTCGGGGGTGCTCTCGCCGTGTGGCGCCTGTTCGGCCACGTGCAGGATCGTGTGAGCATCTGGCTCGACCCGTGGAGCAGCAAGGTGCCCGGCGCCGGGCAGATCGTTCAGGGCGTGTACGCCTTTGCCTGGGGGGGTCTGATGGGCACGGGCCTCGGCCGGGGTGACCCGACCCGCGTGCCCGAGGTGCAGAACGACTTCATCTTCGCCGCCATCGGCGAGGAGATGGGCCTCTTCGGGGCGGCCGCCATCCTGGTGGCCTTCCTCCTGATGATGGGCGCCGGGTTCCGCATCGCCGCCCGGGCCGAGCGACCCTTCGACAAGCTGCTGGCGACGGGCCTCACCACGATCATCGGTGTCCAGGCGTTCATCATCCTCGCCGGAGTGACCCGCGTCCTGCCCCTCACCGGTGTCACACTTCCCTTCGTCAGCTATGGCGGCTCTTCGCTCGTGGCCAACTATGTGTTGCTGGCCCTCCTGCTGCGCATGTCGGACTCGACCGCGCAACGCCTGGGCGAGACGCCGGTGCGCCCGGCACCGCCGTTGTTCAAGCGCCGGCTCAAAGTCGATCTGCAGGGAGTGAGTTCGTGAACCGTCGGATGCGTCGCCTCGCCCTCGTGCTGGTGGCGTGCTTCTGCGCGCTGCTCGTACAGCTGACGGTGGTGCAGGTGGTCAACGCCGACAGCTACAACAGCCGTGCGGACAACACCCGCGCCGTGGTGCGCGACTTCAGCCGGCCCCGGGGCACGATCGCCACCTCTGACGGAACCGTGATCGCGAAGAGCGTCCCCTCGGCCGACAAGTACAAGTACCTGCGGGCGTACCCGACCGGTGATCTCTTCTCGTTGGTGAGCGGCTTCTTCTCCTTCCAGTACGGCACCGACGGCGTCGAGAAGCAGTACAACACCGAGCTCTCGGGCCACACCGCCGGCCAGCAGTTCCAGGGCCTGCTCAACTTCCTCGACGACCGGCCGAACGTCGACGACGTCACGCTGACCTTGCGCACCGACATCCAGCAAGCGGCCAAACATGCCCTCGGCAACCAGGAGGGCTCGGTCGTGGTGCTCGACCCGCGCACGGGCGCCATCCTCGGCATGTGGAGCTGGCCGAGCTACGACCCCAACACCCTCGCCAGCCACAACTTCAAGGCCGTCACCGCGGCCCGCAAGCAACTGCTGGCCGATCCGGCCAAGCCGCTGCTCGGCAATGCCTACCGAGAGCGGTACATGCCGGGTTCGACCTTCAAGGTGATCACGACGACCGCCGGTGCTCGACAGCGGCACGGTCACCCCGGCCACCTACTACCCCCCCACCACGCAGTACCTGCCACCCGGCACGACGAACCCCATCGAGAATTACGGCGGCGAGGTCTGCGGCGGCGTACTGCTCGACGTCTTCCGACGCAGCTGCAACACCGCGTTCGCCGAGATGGGCGTGCAGGTGGGGGCCACGACGATGGTGAACACCGCCCAGGGCTACGGCTTCAACCGCACGCCGCCCATCGACCTACCCCGGCCCGCGCAGAGCTACTTCCCGCCGGTGTCGGCATTCCGGTTCGACACCCCGAAGCTGGCCCAGGCCTCATTCGGCCAGAACGACGACCTCGGCACGCCGCTCAACATGGCCATGATCGCCGGTGCCGTGGCCAACAACGGCGTGATGATGACCCCGCACGTGCTGCAAGAGGTACGTGACCGAGACGGCAACGTGGTGGCCCGCTACCAACCGAAGCCGTGGCTCACGCCCACCACGAACCAGGACACCCTCGACTTCCTGCACGAGGCGATGATCGCCGTCGTGCAGAGCGGCACGGCGCGCTGCTGCATGCAGCTGGCCAACGGCGTGCAGGCGGCGGCCAAGACCGGCACGGCCCAGCTCGGCACGAACCCACCTTTGTCACACGCGTGGATCATCGCCTACGCGCCGGCGCAGGCACCCCGCTTCGCCATCGCGGTCATGGTCAAGGCGAGTCCCGAGGTCAGCGCAGGTGTGGGCGGCACCGTCGCTGGTCCCATCGCCCGCCAGGTGCTGAACGTGGCGCTCTCGAAGCCTGACGCGACGCCAGGGCCGTGACCGGGTGCCCCGAACCGAACACGACCCCTCACTAACCTGCTCTGACGACATGCCCACCACGGACCGCCCCGTCCTCAACGACCGTTATGAGATCCAGAGCCGCATCGGGCGGGGTGGTATGGCCGACGTCTTCCTCGCCCACGATCGGCTGCTCGACCGGCCCGTGGCCGTCAAGGTGCTCTTCCCCGAGTACGCGACGGATCCCAACTTCGTCGAGCGGTTCCGCCGGGAGGCGCAGGCGGCAGCGAACCTGAACCATCCGAACATCGTCGGTGTCTACGACTGGGGACGGCAAGGCTCGACCTATTTCATCGTGATGGAGTTCGTGAGCGGCAAGAGCCTGGCCCAGGTGCTCCGCAACCGTGGCCGGCTCGGAGCGCTGCAGGCGACCGAGGTGGCGAGCGAAGTTGCCGCCGCGCTCGGGTTCGCGCACACGAACGGGATGATCCACCGCGACATCAAGCCGGCGAACATCCTCGTGTCATCCAACGGCGCGGTGAAGGTCGCCGACTTCGGCATCGCCCGGGCCGTCAACGCCGCCGCCGAACACGACCTCACGCAGGCCGGCGCGGTCATGGGCACGGCCACCTACTTCTCGCCCGAGCAGGCCCAGGGACACAACCTCGACGCTCGCAGCGACCTCTACTCCCTCGGCGTGGTGATGTACGAGATGGTCGGCGGCCGACCGCCCTTCAGCGGCGACAACCCTGTCACCATCGCCTACCGCCAGGTGCACGAGGCGCCCGCCCCGCTGCCCAACCTCACCCCGGACGTGCCGAGCGCCTACGACGCCATCGTCGCCAAGCTCCTGTCCAAGAGCCCCGACCAGCGCTACGCGTCGGCAGACGATGTGCGCCTCGACCTTCGCCGGTTCCGGGAAGGGCGGGCGGTGCAAGCCGAGGCGCCCACCGCCACCCTCGCCGCAGTCGCCGCCGCATCGCAGCCCGTCGCCGCCTACGCCGCGGTTGGCGGCGCCACGACCGCCATGGCGCCCGCGGGCCCGATCACCCAGTCGCAGCCCTACAGCTACGACCAGGAGCCGCCTCGCAGCCGCGGCTGGCTGATCGCGGGCATCGTGCTGTTGATCCTCGCCCTGGCCCTTGGCGGTTGGCTGCTCTACCGGGCGTGGTCGACGGGCTCCCCCGAGCAGGTCGCGCTGCAAGACCTCAGGGGCAAGACGCTCGACGAGGCCACGAGGATCGTCAACGACCTCGGTCTCACGCCCATCCCGGTCGCCCGGCCCGTCGCCGGCCAGGCCACCAACATCGTGTACGACCAGACGCCGCTTCCTGGCAATGTGAGCATCGGGTCCGATGTCCAGCTCATCTACAACCCGGCCCAGCAGGTGACCCTGCCCGACCTCGTCGGGAAGAAGCAGGCCGATGCCCAGCAGATCCTCACCTCCCTCGGGCTCACCGCCCGGGTCACCACCCGGGAGGACCCCACGCAGCCGCAGGGGATCGTGCTCGAACAGAACCCGGCCCCCGGCCCGGTGACCGCGGGGTCGAAGGTGGCCTTGGTCGTGTCGTCCGGCAAGGGCCAGGTCGCGGTACCCAACGTCGTGAACCTCGACCAGGTGACCGCCGCGGCCCAGCTCGCCGCGGCGGGGCTCGGGGTCAAGACGCAGCAGGAACCGAGCGACCGCGTCAGCAACGGCAACGTGATCCGCACCCTTCCTCCGGTCGGCCAGCTCGTGCCCAAGGCAACCGAGGTCACCCTCATCGTCTCGAGCGGGTCGGCCCAGGTGCCGGTGCCGGCCGTCGAGACCCTCACCGAGTCGGCCGCCCGTGACGCGCTCCAGGCTGCTGGCTTCCTGCAGCGGGTGGTCTACCAAGACGTGCCGTTCGGCTCCTCGCAGGATGGCAGGGTCATCAGCCAGAGCCCCGCTCCCGGCACGCCTCTCGCCAAGGGGCAGACGGTCACGTTGACGGTGGGCAAAGCCGTCGCCGCGCCGACGACCGAAGCCACGACCACGACCACGGCCACCAGCTCGCCTCCCTCCACGAGCTAGCGCCGCGCGTCTTCGGCATCAGGGGGCGGGCGCTCCGGCCTCCGCCAAGAAGTTGCGGAGCAGATCGCGCCCACAGGCGGTGAGGATCGATTCCGGGTGGAACTGCACTCCCTCCACCGCGAAGCGCCGGTGGCGGAGGCCCATCACCGTGCCATCGGCGGTCTCCGCGGTGACGACGAGCTCGCCGGGAAAGCTCTCGCGCTCGACCACCAGGGAGTGGTAGCGCGTGGCCTCGAGCGGATCGGGGAGGCCTCGGAACACGCCCTGTCCGTCATGGCGGATCCATGAGGTCTTGCCGTGCATCAACTCGGGCGCCGGGCCGATCCGGCCCCCGTAGACATGGCCGATGGCCTGGTGGCCGAGGCACACTCCAAGGACTGGGACGCGTCCCGCCGCCGCGGCCACGAGCGCGCACGAGATGCCGGCATCCTCAGGACGCCCTGGACCAGGGGAGATGAGGATGGCATCAGGATCGAGGCCAAGGGCGCCCTCGACGGTGACGGCGTCGTTGCGCTGCACGAGCGGCTCGGCGCCGAGCTCTCCGAGGTACTGGACCAGGTTGTAGACGAAGCTGTCGTAGTTGTCGATCACCAGGACCCGGGGCGGCACCGGGCGAGCCTGACCGAACCACGCCACCCGTGTCGAGACGATTCCGTGTGGCCCCCCGCTGCCTTCTCCCCCGGACTGCTCGAATCAGGCAGCCAACGTGCGGAAAGTGCACGAGAAGCGGCCTGATTCCGAGGCAGGAGCGGCTGGAGGAGACAGAGTGGGCCTGGGGGAGGGCGCGCGGTCGTGGCGCGGGGTTCTAACCTTCGAGCCCGTGGCCCCCCCGAAGCGCAAAGCCGGTAGCCGAGTCACCCCCAAGGGCACCAAACCGGGCGACCGGGCGACCGGCGTCCCGTCTGCGGGCGCGCCACCGTCGCGAGCGGGTGCACCCGTGAAGGCCTCGGCTCCGTCCTCCCGCTACACGCCCCCCATCCCGAAGGCCGCCAAGGTCAGCCCGCCGTGGGTTCCGGTGCTGATGTTCGTCCTACTGGCCCTGGGTGTGGTCGTCATCCTGCTGAACTACCTCGGGTTGCTGCCCGGAGCGACCTCGAACTGGTACCTGTTCGTCGGCCTGGGGTTCATCCTCGGAGGGATCCTCACCGCCACGCAGTACCGCTGAGCCGCGCCCCGGCGACGCCGGGATGACGAAAGGGCGCCCACCAAGTTACAGCGCTGTGACCCTGCACAGGTTTGTCCACAGCCTGGGGATTCCGCGCCGGCAACAACGAGGGTCACCCATGAGACGCGCGTCACTCCATGATGGGAGCGACGATGTCCATCTCCTCCTGGCAGTGCCGAGGAGGATCGGGAAGCTCGTCGTTGGCGAGGGTCATCTTGAGCTCGGTGCCGCAGATCGAGCACCGGTACCGGAGGTTGACCTTCCGCAGCTCCCCCGCGGGCGGGGGTGGAGGCAGCGGTGTCGACAGCCCTCGCAGCATGGCAATGCCGATCCGCACGATGAGGAACCCGACCAGCACGGCGACGAGCGCCACGGCGATGGTTCCGAGCACGGCTCCACGCTATCGATGCCGGGCACGCCGCGGCCGCCGCTCCCTCTCGAGTCGGCGACGACGACCGCCGCCTACGGGAAGTTGAACCGGGATGAGCCGTACACGGCTCATCCCGGTTCAAGTTCCGCGCACGAGACCGATTTCAACCCAGCCGTTCGATGATGGTGGCGTTGGCCATTCCCCCGCCCTCGCACATGACCTGCAAGCCGTAGCGACCGCCCGTGCGCTCGAGCTCGGCCAGCAGGGTGGTCATGAGCCGTGCCCCCGAGGCACCGAGCGGATGGCCGAGGGCAATGGCCCCGCCGTTTACGTTCACCTTGCTCATGTCGGGATGCAGCTCTTGCTCCCACGCCAAGACCACCGACGCGAAGGCCTCGTTGATCTCGATCAGGTCCATCTGGCCCAGAGTCATGTCGGCTCGCTCGAGCACCTTCTCGGTGACCGGGATGGGCGCGGTGAGCATCAGGCGAGGGTCGTCGCCAGCGACCGAGAACTGCACGAAGCGGGCCCGCGGCCGCAAGCCGAGGGCGGCCGCCTTCTCCTCCGTCATGATCAACAGGGCGACCGACCCGTCGGTGATCTGCGAAGAGTTGGCCGCCGTGACGACCCCGTCCTCCTTGAACGACGGCTTCAGGCCGGCCAGCTTCTCGAGCGATGTCTCGCGGATGCCTTCGTCGGTGGTCATGAGCGTGCCTTCGCTGTCGAGCACCGGCAGGATCTGGCTCTCGAAGCGGCCCTCGGCGGTGGCCTGCGCGGCGAGCTGCTGGCTGCGCAGCCCGAACCGGTCGAGCGCTTCGCGACTGAGGCCCCACTTCTCGGCGATCAGCTCGGCCGAGATGCCCTGCGGAACGAGACCACCCACGCTCGCGTACCGGGCGCCGACCTTCGGCCCGAAGGGGAACCCGTACTTCCCGTCGGCGATCGACGCCCCCATCGGCACCCGGGTCATGACCTCGACTCCGGCCGCGACCACGACGTCGTAGGCACCGGCGATCACGCCTTGCGCGGCGAAGTGGGCCGCCTGCTGGCTCGACCCGCACTGGCGGTCAACGGTCGTGCCGGGGACGGTCTCGGGCCAACCAGCAGCCAGCACGGCGTTGCGGGCGATGTTCACGCCCTGCTCGCCCACCTGCATCACGCAGCCCATGACGACGTCGTCAACGATGGCGGGGTCCACACCCGAGCGCTCGACGACGGCCCGGAGGGTCTCGGCGGCCAAGTCGACCGGATGCCAGTCCTTCAAGCGGCCGTTGCGCTTGCCCAACGGGGTGCGAATGGCATCGACGATCACGGCAGTGGGCATGACAGCTCTCCTCGCTCCCCGGCTGGCGCTCGGGGCTTGACCCTTGGGTCAAGTTTGTCCCGCCGGGACGGGCGAAGTCCAACCGCGGGTGGTCGTGCCGGCGCGAGACTCCCTGCGCGACAGGTGCACGACGAGGGGGCAACCATGCCGAACGGATCGATCGAAGACATCGCCGCCGCGGTCAAGGACCAGACGGCGCCCCGAGCGTTTCTAGCCACCGTGTCCGAGTATCCGGAGGTCGTGGCGCTGCGGGCGATGCGGACGAGTTCCGCCGGCGGTTGGAACGAATGGACCTTCCGCGACTACGCCCGTCACGTGGCAGCGGCCGCCGCGGGGTTCCACGAAGCGGGGGTCGAACCCGGGGAGCGGATCCTGCTCATGATGCGCAATCGCCCCGATTTCCACTGGCTCGACACCGCGTGCCAGTTCCTGCGGGCGACGCCTGTGAGCATCTACAACTCGTCGTCGCCCGAGGAGGTGGCCTACCTCGCCGGTCACGCCGAGGCCGAGATCGCCATCGTCGAGGACGAGGGGTTCCTGCAGAAGTTCCTCGAGGTGCGCGGCGAGCTTCCTGCGCTGCGCAGCATCTACGTGGTCGATCCCCCCGCCGAGCTGCCCGCGGGGGTCCATCATGGCGATGAGCTCCTGGCCCAAGGCGACGCCGACCTCGAGGCGCTGGCCGCCGCCACCGACCCTGACGATCTCGCCACGCTCATCTACACCTCGGGTACGACGGGTCCGCCGAAGGGCGTGATGCTGAACCAGTACAACGTCGTCTACACCGCCGAGCAGCTCCGCCGTTGCATCGACCTCGACAGCTATGCCGGCCGGCGGCTCATCTCGTACCTCCCGATGGCCCACATCGCGGAGCGCATGACGAGCCACTACCAGCAGATGATCCACGGGTTCACGGTCACCTGCTGTCCCGAGCCGACCCAGATCGCCAACTACGCCCGCGAGGTGCATCCCGAAGTCCTGTTCGGTGTGCCCCGCATCTGGGAGAAGGTGCACGCCGGCGTGCAGGCGGCGCTCGCGCTCGACCCCGAGAAGAGGCAGAAGTTCGACGAGGGTGTGGCCGCCGCCCTTCAGATCAAGGCGGCGGAGCGGGCCGGGACGGCGACGAAGGAGCAACTGGACACCTGGGCCTTCCTCGACGCGGTGGCCTTCTCCACCGTGCGAGGGCTGATCGGGCTCGATTCCATCGTCCTCGCCATCAGCGGTGCCGCCCCGCTGAGCCGCGAGATCCTCGAATGGTTCAACGCCATCGGCGTCCCACTGTCCGAGATCTACGGGATGAGCGAGTCGTCGGGCCCGATGACGTGGGCCGCCCGCGACATCAAGCCGGGCACGGTGGGGCCGGCCATCCCGGGATGTGACGTGCGGCTGGAGCCGGACGGCGAGGTGATCTGCCGCGGCGGCAACGTCTTCCAGGGCTACTACAAGGACCCGGAGAAGACGGCCGACGCGTTGATCGACGGATGGCTCCATTCAGGGGACATCGGCGTGCTCGACGACGACGGCTATCTCCGGATCATCGACCGGAAGAAGGAGCTGATCATCACCTCGGGCGGCAAGAACATCAGCCCGGCCAACCTCGAGGCGGCGTTGAAGATGATCCCGCTGGTCGGTCAGGCCTGCGCCATCGGCGACAACCGCAAGTTCGTGTCCGCGCTCTTGGTCCTCGACGCCGAGTACGCGCCGGTCTGGGCCAAGGAGCACGGCCTCGACGGCATCACGCTCGACGATCTGGCCCGCAACCCCGCGGTGATCGCCGAGGTGCAGCGTGGCATCGACGCCGCCAACGAACAGTTCGCGCAGGTCGAGCAGATCAAGAGGTTCACCTTGCTGGGCGAAGAATGGCAGCCCGACTCCGACGTGCTCACTCCCACGTCCAAGCTCAAGCGCCGGAACATCCACGCCCACTACGCGAGCGACATCGAGGCCATGTACGGGGGGACGTAACGGGCGGCGCGGGCGGGGCCTCCTTCGTTCATGAGGGTCGATACGTGCAGATCTGCGCGAGTGACACGCATGAACGAGGGTGGGCGCGAGTGGTCGGCCTCACTCCCCGGCTGCCGTGAGGGGGAGCTTGGCGAACACTCGGGTGAGGGCGACGACATCACTGTCGGTCAGATGGCTGGCGAAGTGGCGCTGGACGCCGCGCAGATGGACCGGTGCCGCCCACCGCAACGTACGGCGGCCCTCCTCGGTGATGACGGCGTAGCGGCTGCGGCCGTCTGACGGGCAGGCGATCCGCTCGACCAAACCGGCCTCCTCCATGCGATCGACCGCCCGCGTGAGGCTGCTCTTGTGCAGCAACACCCGTTCGGCCAGCTCGTTCATCCGCAGCTGGCCCCCGGCCTCGTGCAGGTGCAGCAGCACGCCGTACCACGTGAGGGGAAGGCCCCGTTCTTCTTCCAGCTCCTGCTCGAGCTGGTGGGTGAGCGAGGCATGCGCCTCGAGGAAGGCGCGCCACACGGCCAGGCGTTCGGGGTCGGGACGGCCGGCCACGTCAGGAAGCCGCCGTGAGCGGCGGGCACGAGATGGGGAGCGAGAACCCGGGGGCGGTGGGGTACATGGCTCAGGCGGTCGCCTTGACGGCGGCGCCGAACGTGGCGAGGGCGAGGTCGATCTCCTGCTCGTTCACCACGAGGGGAGGCATCCACCGCAACGTCCGTCCGTACGTGCCCGCGTTCATCAAGATGAGCTTGCCCTCTTCGAGCGCGTGGCGCTGTATGGCGGCGACCCGATCCCCGTCGGAGAACTCCGTGCCGACCATGAGCCCGAGGCCGCGGACCTGCAGGAGGCCCTCGTCTCGCGACTGGAACTCGCGCAGCCCGGACACGAGCTGCTCCCCTCGCTCGCGACGTTGTCGAGGAAACCGTCCTCGCTGAGCACCTCGATGGTGGCGAGGGCCGCCGCGCAGCCGATGGCGTTGCCGCCGTATGTGCCGCCGTGCGCGCCCGTGGGCCAGCGAGCCATGATCGCGCTCGATGCGCCAAGAGCGGCGAAGGGGAACCCCGAGGCGATGCCCTTGGCCATGCAGATGATGTCGGGCTCGATCGCCACGTGGTCGACCGCGAACATCTTCCCGGTGCGCCCGAATCCCGTCTGCACCTCGTCGGCGATGAACAGGATCCCGTGCTGACGGCAGGTGTCGAGGACTCCGCGTAGGAAGGAACCCGGCGCCGGAACGTAACCACCCTCGCCCAGCACGGGCTCGATGATGACGGCCGCCGTCTCTCCGGGGGCGGTCATCGACTTCAGCAGATGGTGAAGGCCCTGCAAGCAGCGGTCGATCTCGGCGTCGACGTCCGGGGCGAGCGGGTCAGGGAAGGGAGCCACGAACACACCGGAGGGCAGCGGGGCGTAGCCGGCGCGGTACGACGTCTTCGACGTCGTCATCGCCATGGCCAGGTGGGTGCGCCCGTGGAAGCTGCCGCTGAACACGATGACGTGGGGGCGTCCTGTCGCTTGCTTGGCCAGCTTGACCGCCGCTTCGGTGATCTCCGCGCCCGAGTTGGCGTAGAAGAACGTGTCGATGTCGCCCGGCGTGAGCTCCGCCAGCCGCGTCGCGAGCGGCTCGAGCAGGTCGTGGCGGTACACGTTCACCTGGGCGTGGATGAAGCGGGCGGCCTGGGCCTGGATGGCGGCGACGACGGCGGGATGGCAGTGCCCGGTGGAGGTGACCGCGATGCCCGAAGAGAAGTCGAGGTACTCCGCGCCATCCGAGGTCGTCACCCAACATCCCCTGCCGGACACCACATCGAGGTCGGTCACCGAGAACCACACATCCGACAGGTGTGAGGACATGGCGCAATGCTAGAAGGGCACCCCTCGGAGGGGGGCCGCCGCCGGGCCCGCCCAGACGCGACGGCGACACCTCCACAGGGGGACATCCACAACCGAGCCGCGGTCGGGCCCCGAAATACCTCTACTCGAGGGTATGACCCTCGATCTCGGCCGGAACAGGTTCGAACCGCTCTGGCGGGCCTGCCCGCCCCTCGTCGCCGACGAGATCGGAGAAGCGGTTGAGGTCGCGGAGCACGGGGAAGCGCCACCACCACGTGACGGCCACACCCACCGTCAACAGGCCACCTGACACCACCGCGCCAGCCACGCCGAGCAACTGCCCGGCCACCCCGGATTCGAAGGCGCCGAGCTCGTTCGAGGCGCCGATGAACACGTTCTCCGCGGCGAGGACGCGGCCGCGGACGTCGTCGGGGGTGGCGAGCGGCACGAGCGTGGCGCGCACGAACACGCTCACCATGTCCGCCGCGCTGAGCACGGCCAGCGCGATGAACGCGACCGCGAAGGAGCGGGTCAGCCCGAGCACCACCGTCGCCACGCCGAAGATGGCGACGGCGACGAGCAGCGACCTCCCCACCCGTCGTGTGATCGGCCAGCGGGCGAGGAGGATGGCGACGACGACCGCGCCGATGCCGCCCGCGGCGCGCAGCCATCCGAGCCCCACCGCGCCCACGCCCAGGCGGTCCTCGGCGATGGCGGGCAGGAGAGCGACGGCGCCGCCGAAGAGCACCGCGAACAGGTCGAGGGAGATGGCGGCGAGCACGATCGGCGTCCGCCGCACGAAACGAAGCCCCTCGAGCGCCCCCCGGAGGCCCGAGTCGGCCCGCTCGGCACGCAACGCGCTGGACTCCTTCGACTCGCGCCAACCCGGCGGCATGCGGGCCAGCAGCACGCTCACTGCGCCGGCGCCCACTAGGCAGGCCGCCACGATGTACGGAAGCACGATGGACACGGTGTAGGTGAACCCGGCGACCACGGGGCCGATGATGACGGATGACTGGAACATGGCCGAGGCGAACGCGGTCACCTTCGGGACCGTTCCCGCCGGCGCGACGTTGGCGGGCAGCGATCGCAAGGACGGGGCAACGAAGGCGCGAGCCACCCCGAACAGCAAGACGATGCCGAAGATGGGCACGACCGACGTCGGCTGGCTCGCCGCGTAGACGGCGAGGGCCACCGAGCAGGCGCCCTCACCCACCATGCCGAGGGCCGCGACGCGGCGTCGGTCGAAGCGGTCGGCAACGGGCCCGGTGACGAGCACGAGCGCCGCTGCCGGCAAGAACTCGACGAGCCCGAGGATCCCGAGGTCGAGCTCGCGGCCGGTCGTGTCGAAGACGAGCTTGCCGAGGGCCGTCGCCTGCGCGATGACCGCCGTGGTCGAGAACAGGTAGGCACCGAGGACCGCCAGCACTGACCGATCGCGCAACGGCGACGGTGGCGCGTCAGTCACCCGCCCGACGCTAGCCCCGCCCTCGTTGGCCCTGACCGGGCCTTTGACCGCGGTGCGACTTCGCCCGCGGTCGACCGCAACTCGTGATCATGCGGGTCGATCCGCGCGGATCCGCGGGTTGTGACACGCATGAACGCAACAGTTGGCTCGGTGGGGTCGTCGGTCAGGTGAGGGCGTGCGCGAGCACGTCGTCGACCGTGTCGGCCAGGTGGAAGGCCATCGCCTCGCGGACGCGCTCGGGGACGTCGTCGAGGTCGGGTCCGTTGCGCTTCGGGAGCACGACCTCGGTCAGCCCGGCGCGATGGGCGGCGAGCACCTTTTGCTTGACGCCGCCAATCGGGAGCACCTTGCCCTGCAGGGTGACCTCACCGGTCATCCCGACGTTCGGTTTGACCGTGCGCCCGGTGAGCAGGCTGACAAGGGCGGTGGTCATTGTGACGCCGGCGGACGGCCCGTCCTTGGGAACGGCCCCGGCCGGGACGTGGACATGGATGCGCTTGCCGATCCGCTCGGGATTGATGGCCAGATCACCGGCGTGGGCTCGCACGTAGGACAGCGCGATCTGGGCCGACTCCTTCATGACGTCGCCGAGCTGGCCGGTGAGCGTCAGCCCGGCTTCACCGTCAGAGGCGGAGGCCTCGATGAAGAGAACGTCGCCCCCGGTGCCGGTGACGGCGAGCCCGGTGGCGACGCCGGGCACGCTGGTGCGCTCGGCGACTTCGTCGTGGAACTTGGGACGGCCCAGGTAGGCGTCGATGCCGTCGACGTCGACCTCGACGGCCGCACCGTCGCCCGTTGCCACCTTGGTCGCCACCTTGCGCAGGAGCTTGCCTAGCTCCCGCTCGAGGTTGCGCACACCCGCCTCGCGTGTGTACTCGTCCACGACGCGCCGCAGGGCGGCATCGCTGATGCTCACCTCGTCGACCCGCAAGCCCGTGCGCTCGAGCTGGCGGGGCAGGAGGTGGTTCCGAGCGATGACGAGCTTCTCGTCCTCGGTGTACCCGTCGAGGCGGACGAGCTCCATCCGGTCGAGCAGGGCGCCGGGGATCGTCTCCACCACGTTGGCGGTGGCGATGAAGACGACATCGGAGAGGTCGAGCTCGACTTCCAGGTAGTGGTCGCGGAAGGTGTGGTTCTGGGCGGGATCGAGCACTTCGAGGAGGGCGGCGGTGGGATCGCCCGACCAGCCCCCGGCCGAGAGCTTGTCGACCTCGTCGAGCAGCACGACGGGGTTCATGGTGGCGGCCTCGGTGATCGCCCGGACGATGCGCCCCGGCTGCGCCCCGACATATGTACGACGATGGCCGCGGATCTCGGCCTCGTCGCGGACACCGCCCAGCGCCACGCGGACGAAGGTGCGGCCCATGGCCCGGGCGACGCTCTCGCCCAGGCTCGTCTTCCCGACGCCGGGAGGACCGACGAGGGCGATGATGGCGCCGCCACCACGACGAGCGGCCGCCTCGTCGGCGTCCGGGGTGGCCGACAGCCCCCGCTCCGAGCGCAGCTTGCGCACCGCCAAGAACTCGACGATCCGGTCCTTCACATCGGCGAGACCCTCGTGGTCGGCGTCGAGCACCTCGCGCGCCGTGCCGAGGTCGAGACGATCCTCGGTGGTCTTGCCCCACGGCAGGTCGAGCACGCGGTCCAGCCACGTGCGGATCCAGCTCAGCTCGGGGCTCTGGCCGCTCGTCCGCTCGAGCCGGTCGATCTCCTTGTCGACGGCATCGCGCACCTTCTGCGGCAGCGGCAACTCGCCGGCGCGAGCACGGTACTGGCCGACCACGTCGTCGTCGCTCTCGCCCAGCTCCTTGCGGATGGCGTTCATCTGCTGGCGCAGCAGGTACTCCCGTTGCTGGCGCTCCATTCCCTCGGTCACGTCCTCGCGGATGCGCTCGGCCATCTGCAGCTCCGCGAGATGATCCTTGGCCCACGCCAACACCTGATCCACCCGTTCCCCGACATCCAGTGTCTCGAGCACCTCGATCTGCTGCTCGAGCGAGACCTCGCTCCACCCGGTGACCGCGTCGGCGAGCGCGCCCGGCTCGTTCACGCTGCGGAGGAGCTCCGGGAGCCGGCGAGAGCGGCGGAGCTCGGCCACGTTCTGCAGCACGGCGCGAAGCTCACGCGTCCGCGGCCTCGACCCGGGGAGTCGGGCGAGGGTCGGTGATGGGATCGACCTCGACCCACAGCCCGCCTCGCTCGGACGCGACGGCGGCGCCGATGCGGGCCCGTTGCACCGACCGCAGGATGGCGGCGCGACCCCCGACCGGAAGCTCGCCGACCGACTCGACGGTGGCGATGACGCCGATCGTGGAGTACCGGCTGTCGCGGCGCGGCACGAGCAGCACCCGGCGCTCCCCCGCGCTCGCCGTCTCGACCGCGGCGCGGGCCTCGTCAGAGTCAAGGGTGAGGGTGACGACCGCCCCGGGGAAGACCACGCCGCCTGGGACGGCGACCAGGGGCAGGCTGGTCGCCTGCTGTGGGGAAGTGCCGGTGGTGGACATACGGGGCAGCGTATCGCCCGCAACGCTGATTACAATGTTACGGACGCCACTCCTGCGCGAATAGCACTCAACTTTCCTGACGCTTGGCATGGGTGAGCGCCTGGTCGAAGCTGGCCCGGCCGGCGAGCAGCTTCCGGTAGGGCATCACCAGACGGGGGTTGTTCAACCCGAGCACGGCCCGCAGGCGGCCCGTCGCGGGCATAGAGCGCCACGAACTTGCGCTCCTCCACCGATCCCTGGACCACCTCGACGTGATCGCCGCCGCTCGCCCGGCCGACGAACTGGATCCGGGCGTCGTACTGGTCGCTCCAGAAGAACGGGACGGGCGCGTAGGGGGTGGGCTCACTGCCGGCCGACCAGGCCATCAAGTTGCGGGCGGCGGCCGCACCCTGCTCGGCGGCGTTGGTCCAGTGTTCGATGCGCATCTCCTCGCCAAACAGCTCGTTGGGCCAGCGCACGAGGTCACCCGCGGCGTAGACGCCGGGGGGCCCGGCGGCGAGGCCGGCGTCGCAGACGACCCCGTCGCGCAGTTCCAGCCCACTCCCCTCGAGCCAACCGGTGGCGGGCGCCACCCCGACACCCACGACGACGACGTCGGCTTCGACCACCGATCCGTCACTCAGCTGCACCCCTTCGGCACGCGCCGACCCGAGGAAGGCGTCGACGCCGACGCCGAGACGCAGGTCCACCCCATGGTCGAGGTGGAGGCCGGCGATGGCCGTGCCCATCGCCGGGCCGAGCCCTCGCTCCAGGGGTACGGGCAGGGCTTCCAGCAGGGTGACGTCGAGCCCTCGGCTGCGGGCCGTGGCCGCCACCTCGGCACCGATGAACCCGGCACCGACCACGATCACGCGGGCCGGGCGCGAGGTGAGGGCGGCCCGCAGCGCGAGCGAGTCGTCGAGGGTGCGCAGCTCGAAGATGCCCGGCAGTTGGGGCTGCCCCGGCAGTCGCCGGGGCGTCGCCCCGGTGGCCAGGATCACGCCGTCGTAGCTCACCCCGCTCCCATCGCTCAGGCGGACCGTGCGCGACGCGATGTCGAGGGCCTCGGCTCGCACCCCGAGGTGCAGCTCGAGGTCGAGGTCCTCGTACTCGTGCGACCTGCGCAGCTCGATGCGGTCGGGCTCCCAATCGCCCGCGAGGAGCTTCTTCGACAGCGGGGGCCGGTCGTAGGGCAGGTGGACTTCCGCGCCCACGAGCGCGAGGCGCCCTTCGAATCCGTCAGTGCGCAGGGTCTCCGCGGCTCGGAGACCGGCGAGCGACGCGCCGACCACCACGACGTCGCGAAGCATGGGCGCCACCATGCCACGCGCGTGGCAATCAGCGATCGATCAGAGCGGCGATCAAAGTGCTGGCGATGAAGACGAGCATGACCAACCCGGCCACCCCCGCCCCGACCATGACGAAGACCTCTGCCATGCGTCGTCCTCCTGTGGTGTCAGACCAGTCTCTCCTGCCAGTGGAGCGGAGCGGTGCCAGCCGGGTGACAATTCGGCGCGCTTGGTGACGATCGTGTGCGTGTCGTGTTCTGCGGCGGCGCGCGCCCGTTTTTGCCCTCCCCGATTCCGCCGGGTTCGGGCGCGCCATGCCGGAACATGAGGCTGAGGCGAGGACCGGCCGCGCCCACCTTCGGCACCGAGTGCTCCCAGTCGTGCTGGACGCGCCCTCCCAGCGCGATCAGGTCGCCCCCTCCGAGGAACAAGGCATGGGAACGGCCCCCGCCCCGCGGGCGCAGGAGGAAGGGGCGCGGCTGACCCAGCGAGATGATGGCGACCACCGGCTCGTCGAGGCTGCGACCGATCCGGTCGGAGTGCCACGCGACGCTGTCGCGCCCGTCGCGGTAGAGATTGGCGCCGAGGGAATCGAAGGCGCGCTCGTACCGCTCAGTCAGGACGCGGCAGGCCTCGGCGAGGATCGGCAGCGGCGCCTCCGCGGGTTCGGAGAGCACCCACCACGCGGTGAGCCGGGGTTCGCGGAGCCGCCGGCCGTACATGGTGACCTCGCGCCTGCGCCACGGAACCGTGGCCACCAGTTGGGCCATCACCTCATCGGCGCCCCGCAGCCAGCCGCCGGCGTGGTCGACCCACGACCCGGTATCGAGCCATTGCCGGGCGAGGCCCCGGAAGGCGCGGTCTACCCCGGCCGCGCCCGTGGCGAAGAGCGACCCCTGCACGGCCAGCTCGGAAACCTCATCGAGAGCTGCAGCGAACATGCGTTCGATCCTGCCGCAGGCGGCCCGCCGCGTCAAGGGCCTGAGAGGATCACGTGGTGGCCGAGGTCGTGCCCGTCGACGATCCGAGTGATCCCCGTCTCGCCGACTTCGTCGACCTCCGGGATTCGACCCTTCGCCGTCGCTTCGAACGCCCGGGCCAGGTCGAGCCCGGGTTCTTCATCACCGAGGGCACGATCGCCATCCAGCGCCTTCTCACCTCGCCGTATCGCGTCCGGTCCGTGCTCGTCACCCCCACGAAGCGGGCCGCGCTCGGCGATGCGCTCGAGCGGCTGGATGCGCCCGTCTATGTCGGAACCCGGGCCCTCCTGTCGGGAATCGCCGGCTTCGACCTCCACCGCGGCGCAGTCGCTTCCGCTGACCGGCGGCCGCCCACCGACCCGGGCGAGCTCATTCGCACGGTGACGTCGGCCGTGGTTCTCGAAGGCCTGAACGATCTCGAGAACCTCGGCGCGCTCGCCAGATCGGCCCGGGCCTTCGGCGCCGGCGCGCTCGTTCTCGACCCCACCTGCGCCGACCCGCTCTACCGGCGCTGCGTCCGGGTGTCGATGGGCGAGATCCTGCACCTGCCGTTCTGCCGCCTCGTTCCATGGCCGAGCGCGCTCGAACTGTTGGCCGACGCCGGCTTCCTCGTGCTCGCCCTCGACCCGCACGGCGAGGTGACGATCGACGAGGTGTCGGAGCGCGACCTCGACCGGGTCGCGCTCCTCGTCGGGGCGGAAGGTCCGGGGCTGTCGGCTGGGGCGAGGGCAGCCGCTGACCTCCGCGTCCGCATCCCGATGGTCAACGGTGTGGACTCGCTCAACGTCGGGCATGCCGCCGCCATCGCCTGCCAGCGCCTCATCGGCCCGCGAAGGAGCTGAGCAGGTCGACGCCCGCCCGCCCGGCCGCGCCGGCGCCCAGGTGAAACGAATGGCACCCTGACGACCACTGCGGGGTGTGGATTCCTACGATCGCCTCGTGGCTGCTGGCGCGGGCCCGGGCTACTCGGACGTTGTGACGTGACCCTCGTCGCCCCGCCCCCTGCGCGCTCGAAGGTGACCCCGACGGTGCCGGCGTGGATGGCGACGCTCGCCGGGGTCGTCGCCGCCGGTGTGGCGCTCGCCGTGACCGAGCTCGTCGGCGCGGTAGCCGGGACCGGCCCGTCGCTCGTGCCCGCCGTCGGCGGACGCTTCGTCGACCAGACGGCCGGCACGCTGAAGGGGCCCGCCATCAGCCTCTTCGGCGCGAGCGACAAGGCCGCCCTCGTCACGGGGATCGTCGTCATCAGCCTGATGGCCGGTGGATTGCTGGGTCAGGCGGCGGCTCGCCGGCCGTGGATCGGCGTCGTCGGCTTCGCGGCCTTCGGCGTAGTCGGGGTGATCGTGGGCATCGACACCCCCCTCACCTCACCCGGCTGGATCGTGGCTGGGGCGGTCCTCGGCACCGCGTCGGGACTTGCCGTCCTCTTCTGGCTCCTCCACCTCGCGGCCCGTTCACCCGGACCGGCGGCGGTATCGGGATCCGGCGCGCGCAACGGTCGGGCCGAGGACCCTCGGGTGAAGCTGGCCTCGAGACGGAGTTTCCTGGTCGCCGCCGGGTCGGCGAGTGCGTTCGCGGCGGTGGCGACCTTCGGCAGCAAGGCGCTGCGCTCGGCCCGCACGGTCGGGCGCAGCCGCGCCGACGTCACCCTCCCGCCACCGCGCACGACCGTCCCCCTGCCGTCGGCGCAGCCCTTCTCCGTCCCGGGGGTGTCGCCCTACATCACGCCGAACCAGTCCTTCTACCGCATCGACACGGCGCTGATCGTCCCGCAGGTCGACGCGGCGACGTGGAAGCTCACCATCGACGGCATGGTCGACCGGCCCTACACCATCACCTTCGACGAGCTGCTCGCCATGGACATGATCGAGCAGCCCGTGACCCTCGCCTGTGTGTCGAACGAGGTGGGTGGCGACCTGGTGGGCAACGCCGTCTGGCGTGGCGTTCCCCTGCCGGGCCTACTGGCCAAGGCCGGGGTGCAGCCAGGCGCCACCCAGATCGTGGGACGGTCCGTCGACGACTTCACGGTCGGCTTCCCAACTGCGCTCGCCCTCGACGGTCGGGTCGCCATGGTGGCGGTGGGGATGAACGGCGAGCCGTTGCCGGTCGCCCACGGCTTTCCCGCCCGCCTGATCGTCGCGGGGCTCTACGGCTACGTGTCGGCAACGAAGTGGCTTCGGCGCATCGAGCTGACGCGGCTCGAGGACTTCGACGCGTACTGGGTGCCGCGGGGCTGGGCCAAGCAAGCACCGATCAAGACCGAGTCACGCATCGACGTGCCTCGCGACGGTGCCCAGCTCCACGCGGGCCCGATCGTGGTGGCCGGGGTGGCCTGGGCGCCGACGAGGGGTATCTCCGCGGTCGAGGTACAGGTCGATGACGGGCCGTGGCATAGTGCCGAGCTCGGTGCGGTGGCTTCCCGCAACACCTGGGTCCAATGGCGCTACGTGTGGACGGCGACCTCCGGTCAGCACGTGATCGCGGTGCGGGCCACGGACGGGACCGGCGCCGTCCAGACCGCCGAGGAGGCACCGCCGGACCCCGGCGGCGCCACCGGGTACCACACTCGGACCGTCGGCGTCGCCTGAGGCGGCCCCGCCGGTACGGTCGGTGCCTCCCGCCGAATCCGAGGGGCCGATGGCCGAGGAAGCGACCGCTCCACCGACGACCGAAGCCGCCACCAACGGCCGGATCGCGCGGTTGCGACGCCGGGCTGTCGACGTGCGTGCGTCGGCCGAGGCCCGCGTCGACGACCTCCGCGGCAGCTCCCGAGCCGTCGATGCGGCCGTGACCATCGCCACCCGCCCCAACCTCACGACGCTCACGTTGGTCAGTGGGTACATCGCCATGAGGTTCTTCGTGCTGCTGTTCCCCCTCGCCTATGTGACGGTCGGCGGGATCGGGCTGTACACGTCCTATGCCGACTCGTCGCCGAGCGACGCCATCAAGAACGCCGGCCTCGGCGGCCTCGTCGCCCAGTCGGTGGCCGCGGCGTCGTCTCAATCGGCGACCAGCCAGTGGCTCGCCATCATCGTCGGGCTGATGGCGAGCGCCTGGGCGGGGCGGGGTGCCCTCAAGTCGCTCCGCGTCGCGCACGCGATGGCATGGCGGCTGTCCACCCCGAAGACGTCATACGCATCCACCGGAGGCTTCGCCCTCGCGGTGATCGCGCTCGGCATCGTCTGGTTGTTCGCGCGGATCACCAACTGGAGGAGCAGTGGAGTCCCCTACTGGCTCGTCCTCCTCGTGCTCGGGTCGGTCGCCGCCGCCGTGTGGCTCGCTGTCTCACTGGCGCTCCCGCACGCGCCCTGCCACCCGGTCGCGCTCGTGCCCGGGGCCCTGCTCATCGGGGGCGCGGCAGCCGGCTTGAACGTGGCCGTCTCGGTCTACTTCGCGCCGAAGCTCATGCGGGCCTCTGCCACCTATGGCGCGCTGGGCGCGGGGGTCTCGGTGCTGACCTATCTCCTGGTGGTGGCCTGGGCGATCGTCTTGGCCGCGGAGCTCAACGCAGGCATCCACGAGTGGCGCACCCGGCCTCCGTTCACCGCGGCGCCCCCAACGGATGCCGATGGAGCCAGCTCACCGGAGGTTCCCGGTGTGGCCAAGTGAATAACGCCCCGGCTGGGGCCACACGCACAGCCCGTGTGGACCCTTGGGCACCGGGATGCGGCCCACCAGGCGCCCGCTGGCGGTGTCGAACACGTACACCTCGCTGTCGAAACGCCCGGACAGCCAGAGACGGGTCCCGTCGGCCGACACCCCTCCCATGTCCGGTGACCCGCCGCCCGGGATGGCCCACGTGGTCACGACCCTGTCCCGGGACGGGTCCACCACCGACACCGAGCCCTCGCCCGGCCGAGATCGTCGCTGCATGTCGCCGGCGAGGCGACCACGGTTGGACACGTACATGAAACGGGCGTCACGGCTCGGGTAGATGCCGTGGGCACCGGTTCCGGTGGGGAGGAATCCCCGCACGGTGAGGTGGAGCCCGTCGATGAGCCACACGCCCCCGGAGGCCATGTCGGCGACGTAGAACCGGGAGCCGTCGGGCACGATGCGAACGTCTTGCGGCATCGCACCCGCCCTCAGGTTCAGCACGCCCAGCACGCGGCCGCTGCCGGTGTCGACCTTCAGCACCTGACCGGAGTACTCACAGCTGGCGAGGAACCACCGCCCGTCGGGTGACCAGTCTGCGTGGTTGAGTCCGTGACAGGGCACCGCGGTCGAGCCCAAGGGCTTCCAGGTGGCGCGGTCGTAGAAGTCCATCCGGTCCAGCCGCTCGGCCATGACGACGGCGCGGCGGCCATCCGGCGTGAAGTAGAGGTTGTAGGGAGCGGCCACCGGGATCGGCGGGCCCGGCAACCCGGTTCGAGGGTCGATGGGCACCAAGATGTTCGAGTCGCTGACGCTCGCATACAGCGTGCGCAGGTCCCAGCTCGGCACCACGTGCTGGACGAGACGGCCGACCGGGAAGGTGCGCACCACCCGCAGGGTGTCCTGGTCGATGACCGTCACCGTGCCCGCGTCGTTGCTCGGGACGTACACATATCGGCGCGCACCGGCGGTGGCGGGGCTGAGATGACCGGCGGCGGCGTAGGCATAGACGTCGGGCGCGGCGGGCGCCGGGAGCGCATGTCGCCGGCGACCCGCTTGGACGGTGGTCGCAGGTGACGTCGTCGACGCGGTGACGCTCGTAGGCGGCCCGACGGTCCTCGTGGTCGGGGTGCACCCCACGCCGAGGACAGCGAGCGCGCCGAGCGCGCCAGTCCACCTCGCGACGCGGCGCCCCACGGAGGGGGATTCTGATCTCGCCGACCGGCTCGTTCAACGCGCCCTCCTGGGCGCGCGCCTTTTCGTGTCGGGATGGGGAACACTCATGGCCGACCATGACGGGTGAGGTCTCGTGAGCTTTCTGCAGGCAATCGTGATCGGGCTCCTCCAAGGCGTGACCGAGCTGTTCCCGGTCTCGAGCCTCGGACACTCCGTGCTCCTCCCGGCCTGGCTGGGCTGGGACGGGCTGCTCAAGGGGCAGTCGGCCGCCGAGTCCTTCTACCTGGCCTTCGTCGTCGGTCTCCACGTGGCCACGGCGCTCGCCCTCCTCGCCTTCTTCTGGCGCGAGTGGGTCGGCATCGCGAAGGGCTTCGCCTCGTCGATCCGCAAGCGGCGGGCGGACTCACCCTACGAGCGGATGGCCTGGCTGCTCGTGATCGGCACGATCCCCGTCGGCATCGTGGGCCTCGTGTTCGAGCACTCGCTGCGGAGGCTCTTCGCCAAGCCCCTCGCGGCGGCGATCTTCCTCTGCGTCAACGGGGCGATCCTTCTGCTCGGCGAGCGTCTCCGCCGCCGGCCGAAGACCTCCACGAGCCCTCGCGTGGCCGGCGCCGGAGTCTTCGAGGGCAGCCAGCTCGACACGCTGTCGTATTCGGAGGGCGCGGTGATCGGGTCGGCCCAGATCGGCGCCCTGTTCGCCGGCATCAGCCGGTCGGGGATCACGATGGTGGCAGGGCTCTTCCGCGGCCTGGATCACGAGGACGCCGCCCGCTTCTCGTTCCTGCTGGCCACGCCCGTGATCCTCGCCGCCGGCGTCTACAAGCTCCCGGATCTCGCCGGCCCGCTGGGCAACGGCATCCGCCCGCAGATCCTGGTCGGAAGCATCTGCGCGGCCATCGCCGCCTACTTCTCCGTCCGGTTCCTCACTCGCTACTTCGAGACCCGCACATTGACGCCGTTCGCCATCTACTGCCTGGTCGTAGGTGGGATCTCGGTCGTCCACTTCGCCTGAACGGTGCCTGGACCGCTTCGAGAGGGCGACGTATCGTTGCTGAGCCGATCGGCGAAGTCTGGTGGACGCCCCCACTGACGCGAGGAGCGCACGTGGACGCTGGCCACCCCATCCGAACCCGTACCTGGTTGGTGCTGCTGGTGGTCGCTGTGGTCGCCGTGCCGGCGATCGCCTTGGCCCTCACCGCGAACAGGACCATCGCGCCCATCCCGACCGCCCAGCTGCAGCCCGCGGTCCGCGTGAACCAGGCCGGCGGGCTGTGCGGGCAGAGGGCGGGTGCGGGGCCGGCCACGGTCAGCCACGTCGTGTGGATCTTCATGGAGAACAAGAGCCTCTCGACGATCATCGGAAACCCGGATGCCAGCTTCATGAACTCGCTGGCGGCTCGCTGTGGCCTCGCGACCAACTACCGCGCCGTCACCCATCCGAGCCTCCCCAACTACATCGCCGCAACGTCCGGCCTTGCCATCCCCGCGCTCCAGCCCTTCCTCGGCGACTGCCTGCCCGGCGGCGCCTGCACCGTGGCCGGAAGAGGGATGTTCGGTCTCGTGCCGTGGGCCGCGTACGCGGAGTCGATGCCGCAGCCTTGCTACAAGAAGAACTCGGGCACCTACGTGCCGCGGCACAACCCCGCGGTGTACTTCACCGGGCTCTCGGACTGCGCGCTCCACGACGTCGCCTACGACCAGTTCCCCGCCGACCTGGCCGCCGACCGTCTGGGCGCGTTCACGTTCATCGTTCCGAACAAGTGCAGTGACATGCACGACTGCCCGGTCGCGACAGGCAACGCCTGGCTGGCGACCGAGGTGTCCCGGATCGTCTCCAGCGCGCCCTACACGAGCGGTGACCTCGCCCTCTTCATCACCTTCGACGAGGGCGAGGGAGCAAGGGGCGAGAACTGCCTCACGGCCAACGACGCTCATTGCCTGGTGCCGACCTTCGTGGTCAGCCCATGGACGGCCGCCGGCACGCGCTCCACCTGGCCTTCACCCACTACTCGCTCCTGCGCACGACCCTCGAGCTGCTCGGGGTGGCCACCTTCCCGGGCGAGGCGGCCTCCGCCCTCAGCATGCGAACGGCGTTCAACCTCTGATCGACGACAATGCAGCCGTGAGCGCAGACGCGGCTCGAAACTCCGAACCCACGCCGGAGCTCTTGCCTCCGGAGCTGCGGGCAGCTCTCGACGCCACCGGCCTGCCCTACGAGGCGGTGCCGTGTGATCCGGCGCTGGCCGACACCGCGGCGTTCTGCGAGGCCTACGGCTACCGCCTCGATGAGTCGGCCAACACGATCGTGGTCATCGGCAAGTCCGACCCACCCCGCTACGCGGCCTGCGTGGTGCTGGCCAACACCCGCCTCGACGTCAACCGCGCGGTGCGCAGCCGTCTCGGGGTCAAGAAGGCTTCCTTCGCCGACCGCGAGACGACCGCCGCGTGCTCACCGGCATGACCATCGGCGGCGTCACCGCCGCCGGGCTGCCGCCGAACCTTCCCCTCTGGATCGACCAGCGGGTGGTCGAACGCCCCCGGGTCGTCATCGGAGGGGGCAGCCGGAGCGCCAAGGTGTTGGTGCCACCCGCGTTGCTCCAGGCGTTGCCCAACGCCGAGGTCGTCGAGGGTCTGGCGACGCCGATCGACGAGGGCTGACGACCTGCTGATCCCTCCGTCCGGCGCTTCGATCGACCCGGACGCGCTGATGGCGCTCCTCATCGCGACGTTCTTCGCGGTCGGCGTCGTGGTGGTCTCGCGCCAGCGCGGCTTCCAGAGCGACCTCATGGCCCTGCTCTTCGGACGCATACTCTCCGTCGACTGGCGCCAGGTCATCGAGACGGCCGTGCTCGCCGCGCTGTGTCTCCTCGTTCTCGTGGCGTTGCACAAGGAGTTGGTGCGGCGGGCCTTCGACCCGATCGGGACACAGGCGCTGGGCTACCCGGTCGGCCGGCTCGACCTCGTGCTCAACCTCGTCATCATGCTCACCGTGGTCGCGGCCGTACGGGCCATCGGCACGGTGCTGGTCGTCGCCTTCATCATCACCCCGGCGGCGACGGCTCGGCTGGTGTGCCGGGGGATCGGCCCGATGATGGTCGTGGCCGCCGGGTTCGCGGCGCTCGGAGGATGGCTGGGGCTCGTGATCAGCTTCCAGGGCTCCGTCCGCCAGGGTTGGCGGCTCGCACCGGGCGCCACGATCGTGCTCACGCTCACCGCCGGCTTCGTGATCGTGGCTTGGGTCAGGCTCCTCGTGCGCCGCTACGCGACGGCCGCTCGCGACCAATTGCCGGTGGCGGCATGAGGAACCTCGTCGACAGCTGGCAGTCACCGTTGTTCCGGCGAGCGTGCCTCGAAGCAGCCCTGGTCGGTGCGCTCGCCGGCGTGGTCGGCGTGCACGTGCTGCTGCGACGCCTTCCTTTCTTCGTCGTGGCCATGTCCCACGCCACGTTCCCCGGGGTGGTCATCGCGTCCGTGTTGGGGTTCAGCCTCTTCGCGGGAGGCACCGCTTTCGGGCTCGTGGTGGTGGCCGCCGTCCTCGCCATCGGGACGAGCCGGGCGCTCGACAACGCCTCGGCCATCGGGGTCGTGCTGGCGGGCAGCTTTGCCCTCGGGGTGCTGATCCTCTCGGCGCGACCAGGGTCCTCCGCCGACTTGTCCGCCTTGCACGTCGGCTCGGTGCTCACGGTCACAGCCGCCGACATCGTGACGACGATCGTGGTGGCCGTTGGCGTCCTCCTCGTGCTGGCCGCGCTCCACAAGGAGCTCGTGCTCGAGGCCTTCGACCGCACCGGCGCGACCGCGCTCGGCTATCGGGCCTGGATGCTCGACGCCGCGGTGATGGTCGCGGTCACCGTGACGATGGTCACCGCCATCCCGGCCGTGGGGACGCTGCTCGCCGTGGCGCTGCTCACCGTGCCCGCTCTCACCGCGCGGCTGTGGGTCGAGCGCATCGCGCCGGCGATGGCGGTGGCCGCCTTCGTAGGCGCGCTGAGTGGCGTGGCCGGCCTTTGCGCCGCCGCCCTCTGGAATCTCGCCGCCGGTGGGGCCATCGCCTTGACCACCGGGGTGTGCTTCCTCGTGTCTCTCGGGCTCACCTCGATCCCCGGGCGGCGCTCTCGGCGCCTCGGTGGCGAGAACCGATGGGGCGGGGCGGCCGTACTCGTCCTCGACACCGAGAAAGGACGAGCTCAATGACCCGCACCCCAGCTCCTGTGGAAGCACGTCACCAGCCCGACGGCTTGGGGTCTCGACGCCCACACCCCTCACCTGGTCGAATACGCCATCTCCCGCCCCCGCCGCCCCCACGGTCGGTGACCAGCCGCCACCCTCTCGCGCAGAGGGGACCTTCGCCCCTGGGATCGGGGGCGTCTAGCTCCTAGCGTCGAAGGTGAAGAATCTGCGTGCGAGGAGATGAGACGCAATGAGCGAGGAGGAGATCGAGCAACGGCGCGAGCGCCCCGCCCGCTTCTGGGATTGGTTCGATGCCCCTGACTTCAGCCGGTGGTTCGAAGGCGTCCGCCCGTGGTTCCCTGGCGAGGAGCGCATCCGCATCGAGGAGAAGCTGAGCGACGACGAGATGGTGATCCGGGCCGAGATCCCAGGCATCGATCCCGACAAGGACGTCGAGATCACCGTGAACAACGGCGTGCTCAGGATTCGGGCCGAGCGTCGCTACGAGAAGAAGGACCGGACCCGCTCCGAGTTCCGGTATGGCTCCTTCGAGCGGGCCATCACCGTGCCGCGTGATGTGAAGCCGGACGACATCCACGCGATCTACAAGGACGGGATTCTCGAGGTGTCGGTTCCTCACAAGGAGACGACCGAGGAGCCCCCGAAGAAGATCGCGATCAGCAGATCGTAGAAGTCAGAGGAGGCCCAGCCCTCCTGTGACGCTGAGAATCATCTGGGCGGCAGCTGGCTCGCGCTGTCCCACGGGCGCGTTCATGAGGGACCGGAGGGACCATGCACGTGCACGAGCCGTCAGAAAGAGACGATCTCGAGGATCCCCAGGACGACGCGGACGCCGCTCCCGAACGGCTGTTCTCTCGTCGGGCTCTGCTCGGCGGGCTGGCGGGCGGCGCCGCGAGCCTCTTCGTGCCCGGCTTCGGGCTTCCCGTACCAGAGTGGCTGACCTCGAGCGTCGTTCCTCAGGCCACCAGCACGTTGTTGCCATACCGGCTGGCCATGCACGTGCACTCGTCGTTCTCCGAGGGGATCGGCAGCATGTACGCCTCGCTCGCAGAGGCCGACCGTGCCGGCTACGACCTCCTGTTCTTCACCGACCACGACCATCGCAAGCGCGGCATTCCGATGCGCCAGGGCATCCATTTCAAGGGGTCGAGCGAACCGGAGACGCCGAGTGGCACGTGGGTGTGGGCGGCTCGCAAGGAGGGAAAGCCCCAAGCCGCCTCGGGGCCCAGCTGGGTCACCAACCCGTCGAGCCCGGCCGAGCCGGGGCACGCGCTGCAGATCGGCGTCACCGCCCCTGGTGGCACGGGTGAGGTCTTCAACCTCGTCGATGGTGACGACAGCGGCTCGCACAAGGGCATGCGGATGAACGTCGTCGGTCAACGCATCCAGTTCGACCTGCGCGCCCGACCGTCGAGCCCCAACGCGTGGTTGGAGCTCCGGCTGTATCTCTCCTACTACCCGGCGCTCGCCGGCTTCGCCGCCGGCCAAAGAGTGCTCGTGTATCGGTTCGGGACTGTTACCCCGCGGGTCGAGCGCCAGGGCTTCCGGGCGGTGCTCTGGCGCGCGATCCCCGCCGACACGTGGACCACAGTGGAGATCAGGCCCGACGTCGACGTCGCCCAGATCTTCACCGAGCTCCCCGTACCGGGCGATAACCACACCACCTCGCACTTCACCGGCAGGCTGACCAACGTCGTGCTCACCCTCGGCGCAGGCGCGCGGGACGGCGCCTCGTGCCTGGGGTGGTTCGACCGCATGCACTTCCTTCGGACCTACCTCGGGCAGGACGCCTATGACCTGCAGAGGGAGCTGTGCGACAAGTACATCGCCGAGGGCCTGTTCCGCACCGAGATCCGTCTCGGCGACGAGGTCGGCCAGAAACTGCCCCACCTGCAGTGGCTGGGAGGGGTGCCCAGGCCGATCGACTACGATCTCTGGGCCTTCCCGAAGGCGAGCGAGGTGGCGAAGATCGTCGCCGGCGTGCACGCCGGCGGCGGGCTGTTGCAGTACAACCACCCCTTCGGCGCCTTCCAACCCACCTACCTCGGGAACCAGACGCAGCTGCTCAGCTCTGCCCTCGCCCTCCTGAAGTCGACGGGCCTCTGGGCCACCGCCGACCTCATCGAGATCGGCTACCAGATGCGTGGCGACACGGCCGGGGCCGCCTCGTTGGCGACGCACCTGAGGCTCTTCGACCTCCTGGCGCGCGCCGGCCGATTCGTCACCGCCACGGGTTGCCACGACGACCACGAGGGCATCGTCAACTCGTGGAGCACGAGGACGAACCGCTATGCGACAGGCATCTGGGCCCCCTCGCTCAGAGAGGCCGACGTCTCCCTCGCCTTGCGCCGAGGTCGCGCCTGGTGCCTCGAAGTGGAGCCGAAGTCGACCGTGGGACGCATGGATCTCACGGTCGACGGCACCGTTTCGATGGGTTCGGTGTCGGTCAAACCGGTCGCGTCTCGTACGGTGCAGCTCACCTGTCCGGTCGTGCCGAGCGGCGGTCGCGCCGTGCTCATCCGGGGCGTGGTCGACTACACCTCGACCGACCTCACCCACCGCGTCAGCACCTTCGCCACCATCAGCGCCGCCGCCCTTGCCAAGGGCACCGTGTCGCATGGCGTCGACACGACGAGCAACTGCTTCGTGCGGGCCGAGGTCCACGACTCGACCGACCGCATCGTCGCGTTCTCGAACCCCATCTGGCTGTTGCGGAAGGCTCCCCCGGGCGGCATCCCGCCGGTGCGGGCGGCGTGATCGGACGGGGACGGTCTGCGAGGGAGTGGGCCCCTAGGTGGGCCAGTCCGGGAAGTCGCCGACCGCGCTCATCGTCCACTTCGGGTCGCGCCGCTCGAGGAAAGACGTGATGCCCTCGGCGGCATCGGGCTGAGCCCCCAGCCACGCGAAGAGCCGGTTCTCCTTCCGCGTGGTGGCGGCGATGTCGCCCAAGAGGTTGTCCCAGATCATCCGCTTCGCGATGGCCACGGACACGGGCGCGGCCAACAGCACCTCCCGAGCCCGCTCGTCCGCGGCGGGCAGCACCTCCTCCCGCGGGAGGGCCGCCGTGGCAAGGCCGAGGCGGGCCGCCTCCACGCCGGAGATCATTCGGCCCGTGAGCAACAGGTCAGCGGCGTTGGAGAGACCGACCACCTTGGGCAGGATGGCGTGCGAGGCCAGCTCGGGCATCATGCCGCAGCGGACGAACGCGAACGAGATCTTGGCGTCGGCCGCCACGAAGCGCACGTCGGCGAGCAACGGGTAGGTGATGCCGACGCCGACCGCGGCGCCGTTGATCGCGGCGATGACCGGCTTCCTCAGCTGGTAGGGCAGCCGAGTCGGATTGTCCTCCCGGTCGCGCCGCGACTCGTTGCGACTGTCGTCGAAGGTGGCGCCGCCCTTCTCGAGGTCGGCACCCGCGCAGAAGGCGCGGCCCGCCCCGGTCAGCACGACGGCTCGCACGGCATCGTCACGGTCCGCGGTGTCGAGCGCGAGGCTGAGGTCGCGGGCGAGCGCGGCATTCCACGCGTTCAACCGCTCGGGTCGGTTCAGCGTCACCGTGGCGACGCCCCCATCGACCTCGTAGCCGACTGTCTCCCAGCTCATCTGTCGTCCTGCTGCACGCGAACGGGCTCAGCCCTTGGACTCGGCGGCGTCGAGCGCGGCCAGGATGGCCTGAACGGGGATGCGCCCGCCGGCCAGCAGCTGCGCCCCTCCCCGACGCAAGGCAGCACCGAAGCGGGCCGCCCAGCTGTTCTCGTAGACGACGATCCCGGCCACGGATCCGGGCTCGAGGAGCGCGCCGGCCTCCTCGACGTCGTCGTCGCCCACGAGACCCGACGCGGCCCCGTCGAAAGCGGCGAGAGCGTGGAACCCGAGCTCGTCCAGGTCGGCCATGCTCAGCCTGGCAACCAGCCCGTCGGCGTTCTTGCGCAGGAACACCATGTCGAGAACCCGGATGATGCCGCGGTCGACCAGGTCGAGGAGGATGGGCATCCCTTCACCGGTGGCGCGTTCGACCGAGAACTGGATGACGAGGTAGTCGATCGGGCCCGTTTCCTCGAGATCGTCGGCCACCGTGAACCCCTTTCATGATCGAATCGTGCCCGCGCCGCGCTTACGCCCGGGCCTCTCACTGATGGAGCCTCGGCACACTAACCGCGCCGCGCGGCAAGATCTCTGCGAGTGGGAGGTGGGCCGGGCCCACCGCGGTGGGCCCGGCGTCTGTGCTCGCCTCTGCTACTCCTCGTCGAGGTCGGCGGCCGCGGCGGCCAGACCGAGGGCCCGAAGGGCGTTCCCGGCCGCGGCGGCCGTCCGGGCCGTCCCGATCACCGGCGCCACGCCGATCAATACCGCTTGAACATCCTCGATGCCCAGGCCGGCGTCGGCGGCGGCCGCCAGGTTCAGGATCCACGACCCCGGGTTGGCGCCGATCGCGGCCAGCGCGGCAATCCGCACCCGCAGGTAGGTCTGGTCGTCGAGCCCGGACCGCTCCATGCTGTCGACGGTCATGTCGAAGAGTTGGCCGAGCACCGGCATGTCCTCGCCAAAGTCACTCATCCTGTGCCTCCCTGTGTCATCTGCCGCCCGTTGGCGACTGGAGCCCGGGATGCTACGGCGTGGGAGACGAGGGGCGCGACGGCTCAGGCCAACCGATGCTCGGCCAGCCAAGCGGCCGCCAGTCGCTTGGGGGCCCTCGCCATCCACGCATCCTGGATGAGCTCGACCAGCTCCGCTCGTGAGACCTCGCCGAGCCGGCTCGCCCGAACGAGCACTGAGCGGTGACCCTTGAAGTGGTCGGTGGTGAAGAACGGCGAACCTGGGTCTTGCACGAGCGCGGCCTTCTCGCCGTCAGTCTCGACCCAGATCACGATGACGTCGTCGTAGCGCTCGCCGGTGAGCGGATCGACCGCATCGGGCCGTGGGTTGCGGAAGAAGACGAACGACTTGCCACCGACCTGGTACACGGGATTGTCCTGCGAGCCGGGCACCACGGTGACCTTCGGCATCCGGGCCGCGACTTCATGCACGTCCTCCACTCGAGCCGGGCGGTCGCGACTGCCCACAGCGAGACGCTAGCGATGCGAGCGCGGGGGGCGGCTCGCTCAGTGCGCCCTCATGTCGACCGCGTTGACCCGCACGGGCCGGATCGTCACCTCGTAGAGATCTGGGACATCTGTGGTCGGCCATCTGGCCCCACGGTTCCGAGGACGGCGACCGGCGCGTCGAGCAGGTAGCGGTGAGAGTCGGGAATCACGGCCATGCACACCTCCGAGTCCGCAGCCCCACGACGGTAGCCAAGCGCGGGATTCATGCCCCACGCGTTCGCGAAGCGCGCAGGCCGCGCCATGCGGGCTCGCCCAGTACGGTCACGCACCATGGCGTCGAGTCAGGTCCCCATGCCGCAGACCGAGCCCGTTGTCGTGGTGGGGGCCGGTCTCTCAGGCATCGCTACGGCGCTGGGCCTTGCACTGGGAGGGCGGCCCGTCACCGTCGTCGAGGCGGCCGATCAGGTAGGCGGGGCGGCGTCGTACTCCGGGGGCCAGGTCTGGGTCGGGGCCAATCACGTCGCTCGCCGTGAAGGCATCGACGACGACACGGCCAGGACCGAACAGTACGTGCGGGGCATCTCCCGCGCCTATCCGGAGCTGCTCGACGAGCCCACGATGCAACGCTTCGTGTCGACGGCACCGGTAGCGATGAAGTACTGGGAGGACGTGGGCGCCGTCCGCTGGACGTTGATTCGCGGATTGGCGGACTACCACGCCGACGTCGACGGCGCGCTCAGCTCCGGGCGATACCTCACGACCGAGCCTGTCGATGGTGCGCTGCTCGGCGAATGGCGGGATCGACTGCTCGTCAGTCCGTACTTCCGAATGGGCAAGACGTACGCCGACATGTTCGTCGAAGGCCGCCGCGGCCTCGCCACGAGCGACCACCCCGAGGGCGAGACGTTGACCCTCGGCACCGGGCTCGTGGCCGGGTTCTTGTGGCGTGCACTGAAGGAGACGCGCATCGAGCTCGCGTTGTCGACACGCGTCACGGAGCTCGTGCGTGAAAGCGACGGTCGTGTCGTCGGGGTCAGGGCTCGAACTGTCCACGGCGGGGTCGAGCGCCGCGGTCCGGTCGTGCTGGCGACCAGCACGTACGACTGGGATCCCGGCCTCGTCGAAGAGTTCCTGGGACTCGATGCGGCGAACTTCGCCAGCCTCGCGCCCCGGACGCTGCGAGGCGATGCGATCAAGCTCGCCCGGAGCATCGGTGCGGCGGTCGCGAGCATCCCGGCGACCTGCGTGCCGATGGTCCCCGGTTGGCGCTCAGGCGGCGCCATCGAGAACGGACCTGAATACGCGATGCCGCACGCGATGATCGTCGATCGGGCGGGCCGGCGGTTCTGCAACGACTCGTACTGGCCCGACATCGTCCCCAAGGCGCTCGACGCCACCGACACCCACATCCCGTTCTTCTTGATCGTCGACGAACAGCACCATCGCAAGTACGGCCTCGGCGCTACCCCTCCTGGCGGCGCGTATCCGAAAGAGGTCCACACAGCGCCGACACTCCGCGATCTGGGGAAGGCTCTCGGAGTCGACGGCGAGCAACTGGACGCCACGGCCGCGGCCTTCAACGAACATGCCGCGCACGGCGCCGACCCTGACTTCGGGCGCGGGACCGTCGACTTCATCAATCGCTTCTCAGGTGATCCGAGCCATTCTCCGAGCCCCGTTCTCGGACCGATCAACGAGCCTCCCTTCCACGGGCTGCGGTTGATCCTCCTCGGCACGGGGATCGGGTCGACCGGCGTGCACATCGACGCCGACGGCCACGTGCTCGACGAGACAGGCCAAACCATCCCGGGGCTGTACGCGGTCGGGTCGTGCGCGGCGACGACGACCTTCGGGAGCGGTTACAACAGCGGTATGGCGCTCAGCCGCGGCCTCACACTCGCGTACCTCGTGGCGCAGGAGCTGTCGGGGGGCGTCACGTCGGCAACGACGGCCGGGACGTAACGGAGGTCTGTGGTCCGTTGCGTTCCGTCAGCGAGCCACCGTCATGGTGAGGCCTGCTGTCTCCCTCGTGACCCGCGAGGCCACGGCCGCCGCGCGTCACGGCAACTTCTGCTTGACCACCGCCGGCGCCTCGTCTTGGGCGCCGTCGCCATTGCCGTCGTCGTGGTCACGGGCCTGGCCCCCGCGTCCGCCCAATCGACCACACCCCAGCCGGCCACCGCGACCACAGCGACCGCCGCCACGGCGTCGAAGGTCACGGCGGCTCCCACCACCGCGGCGCCCACCGCGAAGGGATCGGACTGCACGCCGTGTGGGCAGCCGCGGTCACAGGCACCGTGGCCATCCTGACGGGCGCGCTCACCTTGGCAGGGACGCTGCTCGTGCCGACGCGCCAGGCGAAAGAAGCCCGCGACGTCGCTCGCCGTGACCGCCAGCGCCAGCAACTCGAGACACTCGGCGACAGTCTCACGGCCTGGGCATCCAAGCTCACCGAGCTGGCCAGGCGGCGCACCGCACTCCACCGCGGCGACGCGACGAAATGGAACCTCGACGTCGAGGCCAGCGCCGCCGAGCAGATGGCCTACTACGCCGTGCTCAGTCACGCGACCGCGTTGCCGAGGCCCACACCCTGAGCTCGAGAAGACCAACGCGACCGAGTACGCCCGTCGTAACGAGTTGTGGAGCGACATCATCGACTTTCCGCTGATGACGCAACGCGACGCCGTGCTCCACGCGGCTGACGAGGGGGGGCAGCAGGAGCAGATGCGCCGGCTCGAAGGTGCGATCGAGGTGGCGATCATGGCCATCGGTGGGCAGTCGCCCACTTGGGCTGAGGCCGGCCATCAACGACAGGAAGAGCCGACCTTCCCAGTTAGGTACTCGTTTGCCTGTACGCCTGCGGCATGTCGGCGCGGCGCCCAGGCTGGCGGTTCCATCGCTGCACGAAGGCCTCGATCTCGCCCGCCACCCACACCGGCCCGGACGCCAGCTCGGCCACCGGTCGCGGGAAATCGGGTCGCTTCCGAAGGACTGCCACTCGTGGGCGCGTGACCCGGAGGAGCTCGGCCGTTTCGGCCAGCCCGGCCAGACGCTGCTCGGCCGTCTCGTCGTCGATGAGCTCGTGGATCCCGCCCCGTTCGAGATCCCGCTCGACCTCGCCCGCGGTGGAGGCCTGCACGCCCACGACCTCGCCCCCGCCGAACAGCTCCGGGAGCCGCTCCTCCACCCTGTGACCCGCCGTGGCCGCTGCCTCCATGGCGCTGGCCGCCTCGACGATGACGCCGATCTCGAGATGCCGCCCGTCGACCAGGAGCGCCCCGGGCAGGTCGCCGACGTCCGCGAACGCGTCCATGAGCTGCTCCTCCGCCAGCTCGGAACCATACACCGGCACCACGATCACGTTTACGAGCCATTCGGTCACTGATGCCCCCTCCGAGGCTCGACGCCCCGCCCGCGAGGCGGCTCAGTGAAGGACGCGGTGGAGGCGGGCATCGACGTCGGCAAGCATCTCGCGGCCGCCGTCGAGCACGCCACCCAGGCTGGCGGCGCCATGGATCAGCCCGGCGTAGCGCTTGGTCTCCACCGCCACGCCATTGGCCCTTAGTGCCTCGCCGTACGCCTCGCCCTGGTCGACGAGCGGATCGAACTCGCAGGTGGCGATGAAACAGGGCGGCAGGTCGCCGAGCTTGGGGTGCAGCGCGGGTGACGCCATGGGGTTCAGGCGATCCTCGTCGTCGTTGATGTACTGCCTCACGAACCACTCGATGTCGTCCATCTCCAGGAAGTAGCCCTTGGCGTTGTCCTCCAGCGACCCGCCGGTGGCCGTCATGTCGGTGCCCGGGTAGATCAGGGCCGCGAAGCAGATGGAGGGGCCGCCGTGATCACGAGCCATCTGCGTGACGACGGCGCTGAGGTTGCCACCGGCGCTGTCGCCGCACACGGCCAGGCGGGAGGCATCGACGTCGAGCTCGGCGGCGTGCGCAGCCACCCATTTCGTCGCGGCGAAGGAGTCCTGTGGTGCCACGGGGAAGCGGTGCTCGGGGGCCAGGCGGTAGTCGACCGAGACGACGGCGGCGGCCGCGTCACGACAGATCGTGCGGGCCACGTTGTCGTGCGTCTCGAGGTCGCAGATCACGAACCCGCCGCCGTGGAAGAACACGACCACCGGATGGGGGCCGGCGCCCGCCGGCGTGTACACCCGGGCGCCGATCTCGGCCCCGTCCACGGGGATGCGGATGTCGCGAACCGAGGCCACCGGAACCTGTTCGCCCGCCATGGCCGCGAAGGCTCCGGCCATGGCCCGAGCTTCGTCCACCGTCATCGTGGAGATGGCCGGAGCCCCGGCTTGGGCGATCTGCGTCAGCAGCGCGTCGACTTGCGGTTGCAGCGGCATCGGCCCCCCTCGGAAGGAACTTTGCCCGAGCGTACCTTCGGTCTCAGGCGGCGCCGTCGCCGGTGCTCCGGCGCTTCACTCAACGAGCCTCGAGGACGGCGGGGGCGTATCGCCGCATGATGCGGCGACCCAAGGTGGTCTTGTGCACCTCGTCGGCGCCGTCGTAGATGCGGGCGGCGCGTTCCTGGCGATACCAGTAGGCGAGGACCGTGTCGTCGGTGACGCCGAGTGCCCCGTGCACCTGGATGGCGGTATCGACGGCTTTGAGCATCGTGTTGGCGACGGTGAACTTGATCGCTGCGATCTCATCGCGAGCGGCGCTGGCGCCGTCGCGGTCGATCAGCCAAGCAGCGTGCAGCACCTGGAGCCGGGCGCCACGGATCTCAGCATCGAGCTCGGCGGCCCAATGTTGGATGACCTGCTTGCCGGCGAGCGTGCCGCCGTCGGTATCGATCACGCGCTCGTTGGCGCGGATGCACATCATCTCGAAGGCCCGTGCCGCGATGCCGAGCCAGCGCATGCAGTGGTGGATACGGCCGGGACCGAGTCGATCTTGTGCGATCAGGAAGCCGCTGCCCTCGGGCCCCAGCAGGTTCGCGCGCGGGACCCGGCACGACTGGTAGATGACCTCGGCGTGGCTGGCATGGCCAGAGCCGACATGGCCCATTACACTGACGTTGCGGACCAGGTTGAACCCCGGCGTGTCGGTGGGGACCACGATCATGCTGGCTCGCTGGTGCGGCGGCGCATTGGGGTCAGTGACCGCCATGACGATCGCGAACGCCGCCCCGTCAGCCGAGGAGGTGAACCACTTCTGGCCGTTGATGACGTAGTCGTCGCCGTCGACCACCGCGGTGGTCTCGAGCAGCACAGGGTTCGACCCCGCCGTCTCGGGTTCGGTCATCGAGAAGCAGCTGCGGATGTCCCCGGCCACGAGCGGCCGTAAGAAGCGCTCACGTTGTTCCTCGGTGGCGTACTTGTGGAGGATCTCCACGTTCCCGGCGTCGGGCGCCTGAGTGCCGAAGACGAGCATGCCAAGAGGGCTGCGGCCGACGGCCTCGGCGAACAACCCGTGATCGACCATCGACAGGCCGAGCCCCCCGAACTCGACGGGGTGGTTGGGCGCCCACAGGCCCATCTGCTTGACCTTCGCCTGGGCAGACTTCACGCCGGCTTCGAGCACCGCCGGGTCTCCGTGCAACATCTCGCCCTCGAGCGGGATCACCTCACGATCCATGAACTCGCGGATCATCGCGAGCATGGTCGACATCTTCTCGGACACCTCGAAGTCCATCGCGTCCCCCTTCCTTGGCCGACAGTAACCAGACCCGAGTGGCCAATCCCAGGGTCGATGGTCCCGGACCACCCCGGACTCAGGTGTGATCGAGCGCGAAACGCCGCGACGGTTCGCGGAATCGGCGGCCGCACGATCGGGCACGCCCGGGGGGCACCGCCCTTTCTGGGAAGCGTCTGAGAGTCAGGAGCCGGCCTTCTTGGCCTCGCTCTCGGCTTCCTTCACGTCCTTTTCGATCTCGGAGTTGTCCGCCTTGATCTCCTTCTTCTCCAGCTTTTCGGCCTTCTCCATCGCCGCCTCAACCTTGGCGCCCATGTCCGAGACGGCGACCACCACGAGCCCAGCCTGGCCCTCGTCGAGCTGTTCGCCCAGCTCCTTCAGATCCTTCCGGCTCATTCCGGCGGCGGCGTGACCGGCCACTGCTCCGAGGATGGCCCCGCCACCTGTCGTCGCCGCCAACAGTCCACCGCCGATCGCCGCGAAGGGGAAGATCGCCACGACGAGACCGGTGGCCAGGCCGATGCCGCCGCCGAGGACACCGCCCACACGAGTCGGTGTCTCGTGCTTCTTGGTGATCTTGACCTTGCCGCCTTCGTTGCGCTCGATGACGGCAGCGTCGTAGGCGTCGATCAACCCGGCCTCGGTGTGCAGGTCCTTGACGAGCTCGTAGTCCGATTCCGCGTCGGCCACGTTGCCGTATACGCCGACGTACGCCATGAACGTATCGATGGCCATGTCCGCACCTCCTGGATCGCGGCGGACAGGACAGTAGACGCGCCGCGAGTGGCCGGAACCAGCCAGGCCGAACCGACCGAGCCGATGGCCCATCGGTCGGGACCGGACGGGATCAACAGCAGCGCCAGACGGTTCCGGCTGCCTCCACCGCCCGGGGCCATGCTGGTTAGCCTGCCCAGGAGACCCGCGACCACGAGAGCAAGACCATGCTCGATCCGAGACACCGGTTCCTGATCGACTTCTGCATCCCTTGAAACTACATACCGCGCGCCGTCAGTTTGACGGACGAACTTCTCACCGGATGGGCGCCGATCATCGAGATCATCGAGCTGGTGCCGTCGTCCAAAGGACGCTTCGAGGTGTCGCTCGACGGTGAACTGATCTTCTCGAAGAAGGCCCTCGGGCGGCACGCGAAGCCGCGAGAGATCGTCGAGCTGGTGCGTCGGCGCATCGGCGCCGAGATCCCACGCGGGTGACCTCCACGAGTTGGCCGGACCGTCTCGCGCTCGCCGGCCGCCGCATGACGAAGCGAGTCAGGACGGGCGTCGGCCCCAGGCGGCCACCGTCATCGGCATCACGATCGTGGCCCCCGGGGCTCGCAACGCGGCCAGGGCCTCCGCGAACTCGTGCTCTCTGACCCGCCGGTTCTCGATGAGAACGTCGCGGAGCTTCTCCAACGTGAGACCGAGAAAGTCGGCGGCCGGTGGTGTCCCACCGCGGACGACTGGGCAGCGACCCTCGGCGCCGAGGTCGACCAGCCCGACGGTGTCGAGATCACCGAAGAGCCGACGTCCGTACTCGCAGTCGATGGGGCAGGTGGCCTCCAGCTCGCGCATCGCCGCCAGCGTGACCCGACGGAGAGCGGCGGGCTCGGCGGCCTCATAGATCGTGACGAAGTCGGGTTCCTCCACCGGCATGACTCCGCCCGGACGGAGGGAGGCGGCCATGCGTCACAGGGCCGCCTGCTTATCCGGAAGCCACTCGATCAGCCATCGGGCGTGAGCCACGTCGAAACCGGTCGGCAAGTCGTCGGTCGTGATGTCATGTCGCTGCACTTGCAGCCCCGCATGCTGGCGCGCTTCAGCCTCGAGGAACCCGGTGTCCAGGTCGGTGGCGACCACCATCCCCTCAGGCCCCACGCGCTCGGCCAGCCAGACGGCGACCGCGCCCCCGCCGGCCCCCACTTCCAAACAACGCCAGCCGGGGCCGACGGCCAAGTCGGATGAGATGTCGGTGAGTGCCGGGATCAAGAGCCCACTCCAGACCGGCCAATCGCTGGCGCTCGCTCGACCACGCATGATCGTAGACGTAACCGTGGCTCATGCCCTTCGCCCACGCGACAGTGGTCAGTCTCGCACCCCAGCCGCACTGCCGGCAGGTGAAGGAACTCGCCGCGAACGGACGACGTTCAACTGACGAGGAGGCATGTCCAGTCGGCGGCGAGACTTCGCGGTCGTCGCCGAGCATGGAGCTCGCGGGACAGGCGCCTCATCACTTCAGGCGCGGAGGCGTTCCGCGCACACGACCACGAAACGACACAACGATGGCAACCAGGAACCCGACCTACAGGAAACCGACGGTGACATGGCACGGGGAGGATCGTGAGCGGCCTGGCCAGTACAGGGTCGTCATCCAGCACGGTTCCATCGTCCGCCACTGGACCCTCCTGAGCAAGCCGCAGCATGACGCGTTGCTGAGGAAGCCCACCATTCACAGCCCCGAGGCGGACAGCAGGGTCGGTGTGAAGCGGCTTTGTGCCCGTCTCGGAATGTGATGGGCGGAGCTGCGTCGGTACCTGCGATCGTGGGGGTCGACCATTGGGTGGTGCCAGCGAGGGCTTGTTGTGTGGCAGGGGTACCGTCGCGCCGTGGTCGCCGGAGTGGTACGAATCCGGGGCCCTGAACCGCAGCCGCCACGTGACGACGAAGTGTTCACATCGAACCGCGTTGGCCCATCGCCGTGGTGCTGTCGTTCATCGTGGTCCCCGTCGTGTTGCGGGTCGGCGAACCGCACCGCGAGGCGTTGGGCCCGGACTGGCTCGTGCCAGGGCTCGAGATCGCGCTGCTCGGCGCGCTGATTGCCGTCGATCTGGTCGAGGGGAGCAAGGTGACGCAGTCGGCGGACTCCTTGCTCGCCTCTGGCGCCCTCATCTGGCTCGGAACGCGCTCGTCTTCGGCCTCCGCTACTGGGAGCTGGACTCCGGAGGGCCGCTCGCTCGCTACCGCCGGGAGCGGCGGTTCCCAGACTTCGCGTTCTCCCAGCAGTTGAAACCGAGATGGCCCCGGCCGGCTGGCGACCCAGATATGTGGACTACCTCATCCTCGGCATCACAACCAGTACGGCCTTCAGCCCGACTGACGTCATGCCGATGAGCGCGTGAGCCAAGCTCACGATGGCATTGCAGTCGCTGATCTCTCTCACCGTGATCGGTCTGGTGATCGCGAGAGCCGTGAACGCGTTCATCTAGGCGCGATGGAAGCGCACGACAGGCGGGCGCATCGCGTCGAGCTCGTGGCCACCGTCCTGCTCGCGGTGGCGGCGTCGTGGGGCACTTACCAATCGAGCCGCCGAGACCGTGCAGAGTAGGTTGTCTCTTCTGCCGAAGGTGGCTCGGTCCGTTGGCGCAGGCTGGTCAGCGCGCTGGATTGTCAATCCAGAGGTCACGGGTTCAAATCCCGTACGGACCGCACTCACCTGGCGCAGGTTCCGACCGCCCACGGGTGCCTCAGGCCGCCATCGTGACCCGGGACATGAAAGAGAGCGTCGGATCGTCGCAGACCCCATTGCCTCCGCAATCGTGGTCGCGTCAATGCCGAGGGACATCATCCCCGGTGCGAGCACTGTCGCGGCCCTGGTGGGAACGGCGGCTCGAACCGGGTCAGGCGGACGGCGTCGGCCTCGGGCGGATCGGCGCCATCCCGACGGGATAGCGGCGGATCACCGCGGGCCGCGGGGAATGCGATGCCTCGGCGGCCGCTTCGCTCGTGCCGTTCGATCCGCTGGGCTGGCAGCCGTCGTCGGGCGCCGCCTGGATGGTGTCGGACGAGGTGGCGGGCCAGTGCTCGTCGAGTTCCGCCTCGCTCGTCTCCTCCGAGATCGACGGGCCGAACCCCGTGTCAGCCTCATCGGTTGCCTGCTCCGGTTCCGATCCGCCCTCAGGCTCAACCTCGACCTCAGGCTCAGGCTCGGCGGCGTGTTCCACGACTGCTTCCGGCTCGGCCTCCGTTCCCGGTCCGGCTGCCGGTGGCTCCTCCGAGCAGCGATGGTTGACGCCCGAGACGAGCGTCCAGCGGGCGGGGGCGAGTGCGGAGCGGACCAGATGGATCTCTCCGAGTCGGCGACCGTTCCCCGCGGAGCTCGCGGGCGACTGCGAGCTCAAAACTTCGGCCCCCGCTGTGGTGGCGGGCTCGGGGGTTGGCGCCGTGGCCTGCAACGTCGCGACGGGCTCGGGGGTTGGCGCCGTGGCCTGCAACGTCGCAACGGGCTCGGGGGTTGGCGCCGTGGCCTGCAACGTCGCGACGGGCTCGGGGGTTGGCGCCGTGGCCTGCAACGTCGCGACGGGCTCGGGGGTTGGCGCCGTGGCCTGCAACGTCGCGACGGGCTCGGGCTCCGGGGCATCGGGCTCCGGAGGCTCGTCGACGAGGGCGTCGCGATCGAGCTCCGGGGGGATAGCTTCCGCCTCCACGACGCCAGGATCCGTGACATCCTGCACGCCAACTTCCGGCTCGCCAACGAGTGCCGCGGAATTCCTTGTGATGTCGATGCTCGCTTCGCGCCGGCGTGCGGCGCGACGACGCCGGCGCCATCGCAGGGACACGATCAACACCGCGAGCGCGACGACGTCTCCGATGACGAACAGCCAGAACCGCGGCGACGAGACGAGTCGTTCGCCGCGCCGGGGCGCGCCACCGACGGTCGGGGCAACGGCGGGAAGCGACGGCTGCGCCAGCGTCGTCGCCGGCGCGCTGGTCGTCGTGACCACCGCCCCGACCGGCAGCGCGGCCGACGTGTTGAAGCTCCGGCCGCCCACGACCAGACCCACGACGAGCGGGCTCGAGTCCTGACCGCTCAGTTGCACGTCGAGTCGGTACTGGCCGGTGAGCTCCGCGGTCACGTTGTCGATGGCGGCCAGCAGATCCGTGTTCGCCGTCGCGATGCGCAGGTCCGCAGGCGGGATCGTCGGCGGTACGCCTCCGCTGACCGCCAGGACCGCGACCGGCGTGGCTGGGGCCGGCACCACCCGCTCGAGGCCGCCGCCGGCGGCAGCCGAGAACAGCACGACGCGCCCAGTCACGTGGGGCGCCCCGCCGACCACCTTCGCCGCCGCCGCCGCCGCCATGTCGAGGCGACGCGCGCGTCCGAGGCGCAGCGCCCCGATCGTGGCCATGGCGTGGGCCATGTCCTGCGTCGAGCGGGATGCGACGTATGGCGCGGTCGACGTGATGATCGCAACGCGCGTGCCGCGTTCCAAGCCGCGGATCAGCTCCACCGCAGCCCCGCGCTCCGCGTCGAAGGCGCGTTGGCTCACCCCGCTGCCGTTATCGAGCACGATTGCCACGGATCGTGACGAAGGCGGGATCGGCGTGACTCGCGTCGCGAGTCGCTTCCCGCGTTGGGACACGCCGAACGCGCTCGCGGCGAGTGTCGTTCCGTTGAAGCGCTCAGGGACCGCGACGACGAGCGAAATCCGCGGCACCGCGGAGGCGTCAACCGACAACACCTGGAGCCGATCGACGACTGCGGCCACGGGCCGTGAGGCAGCCGCGAGGACGCCGACAATCACGAACACGGGGAGTAGCGCCCGCCCGGCCACTCGCATCGGTTCACACGGTTTGTGTCGCCCCGTCATCGGGCAATAGGCCTTTTGACCTATTTGCGAGACGCCCGTCGCGTTCTCCAATGCTCTAGCCCAGCCGGCGGCGGCGGAGCCCCGATGGAGGTGCAGGCGGACATGAGCGGGCGGATCGGGAGGGCGGTGGGCGCGCTTGCAGTGGTGGTGTCGGCGTCGCTTGCCATGGCGGCCACAGCCAGCGCGCAATCTTCTCCCCCCGCTGTGGTCACCATCGTTCACGGTGTGCGCGGGCTCGTGGCGGACGTCTATCTCGACGGCCATTCCGTGCTCAAGACCTTCGAACCGGAACGGACGGCGGGGCCACTGAATGTTCCGGCCGGACACCACCGGGTCGACGTTCGGGTTTCGGGCGCGCCCGCCACCTCGCCACCGGTGCTGTCATGGGACGTCGTTCTCGCCCCTGGCGAACGCATCTCGGCGGTCGTCCACCTTTCCGCCGCCGGGCAGCCGACGGTGACGAAGTACGACGACGATGTGAGCCGGATCGCGGCGGGCGGCAGCCGGCTGGTGTTCCGTCACGACGCGGCCGCACCGCCGATCGATGTGCGGCTCAGCAACCGGTTGCTGGCCACCGGGCTCACCAACCCACAACAGTCCGAGCAACAGGTCGGCGCGGGCAGCTACACGGTCGCGGTGAACGCGGTCCACAGCACGACCCCGCTTGCAGCTTCGCAGGACGTGCAGCTGCAGGAGGGCACGGCGCACTTCCTGTACCTCATCGGTTCGGCCAAGGACAACACCCTCGGCTGGATCGAAGAGCGCGTCGCCGGACTCCAGTCCGCACCGCTGGCCGTGCAGACGGGCAACAGCGGCTTGGCCGCGACGCACGACGGGCCCAACTGGACCCTGTACGCGCTGGGTGCGGTCGGGGTGCTGCTGTTGATCGGCGCAGTCGTGCCGTGGTCGAGGCGCGGGCGGGCTCCGACCACGGCATGAGACTCTGGTGCCGGGCGACGGTGGCGTCGGCGGTGTGCGTCGCCACCGTGCTCGGCCTGTGCACCAACGCAGGCGTGAGGGTCGCGAACGCCACCGACGAGGGCCCGTCGTGGTGGGCGACGGCGTCCACGACGGCGTCAACAACACCGATGCCGACCAGGCCTGTCGAGTCGCCGGCGCGGCCCGCGGCGACCGTCCCCAGCGCTCCGACGACGCAACTCGGGACGGTCCCAGCCCAACTCGGCTCTCTGAACCAACGGCCGTCCGTTCCTCCGGTGCGGATCACCGTCGACGGCGCACGGATCGACGGTCCGGTCGTCGCCGTCGGCGTCGTGCCGACCACGGGCGAGCTCGCCGTGCCCGGCGTCGCCAACGTGGTTGGCTGGTACCAGTACGGTCCGGCGCCTGGGCAGGCCGGTTCGGCCGTGCTGGCCGGCCATGTCGACTACAACGGGCGCCTCGGCGTGTTCTTCCGGCTGGGCTCGGTCGAGCCGGGCATGACCGTGCGCGTCGGCTATGCGGATGGGTCGCAGCGGGCCTTCATCGTGGTCGAGCGGCGGCTCATCCTGAAGTCGCAGCTGCCGGTGAGCCAGGTGTTCGCGCGCGACGGGCCACCCGCGCTCATCCTCATCACGTGTGGAGGACGGTTCAACTACAGCACCCATCACTACTTCAGCAACGTCGTGGTGATCGCGCGGCCGGTGCTCGCTGCTGCATAGCCGGGTGATGTCGCCCTGAGCACCCGCTCGGTGGTGGAATTCGCACCGCGCCGGCGCCTCCTCCACCTATGACGGCTTGGACGGGATGCCTTCGTCATCGACGATTGGCGTTGACATCCGGCTCCGCGAACCCGGCCAGTCGATTGCCGCCGACGGTCAGGCCGCAGGGCGATCCCCGGCTTCCCGCTCGGCGAGGCGTTGGCGGCGCTGTGCCTCGACCGCGCCCCGCCGGACCGCCCGCACCATCGAAGGGTGGAAAAGCGTGGTGGGCGGAACCAGCAGGTTCTGGACCTTGACCATCGCCGTGTTCACGTACGGCGAGACCTCCGCGGCGAGCAGCACGCAGGGCCATGTACCGGTTGATCATGTCCGTGCCCGGGGGCTTCGGCCCGCGGCACTCCGGGTGCGCGAAATCCGCGCCAACCGCGAACTGCCATGGCGTCGCGATCACATGGGCAGCCTGTTTGTAGAAGTCGCGCACCATCGCCGCGTCGTTGCCGTGGGACCCGAGTGAGCGATCGAGGACATCGGCCTGCATCACCGCGCTGCTCATCCCCTGGCCGTAGACGGGGTTGAAGCTGCAGATGGCGTCGCCGAGGGCGAGGAAGCCGGCGGGTAGTCGCTTCAGCTTCTCGTAGCGGCGGCGCTTGCTCGACATCAGACGATGGCGGGCCACCGGGCCGAGCTGTTCGAACTTGCTCAGCAGCTCGGCGACCTCCGGGGAAGGCAGGCTCGCCGCAATGGCCCGGAAGCTCTCCTCGTCGACAGGGGCGACGGCGCCGAAGCTCGCCGCGATGGTGACGATCCAGCGGTTGTTCTCGATCGGGATGATGAACGCGGCGCGCTTGCCGTGAGGCGGTGATTCGATGATCACCGCGAAGGTGCCGTCCATGTCGCCGGGCCGCCGCGGCAGGATGACCGTGCCGTAGCGCACGTCGCAACGGACCTCGGCCACGTCGGGCGCGCCATAGCCCATCTCCTCCATCCAGAGGGAGGCCTGAGAGGCGCGACCCGAGCAGTCCACGACGAGATCTGCGTCGACCCGCTCCTCGTGGCCATCGCGGCGGCACACGTGTGCGCCCGTCACCCGGTCGCCGACCGAGATCAGCCGGTCGACCGTGGCGCCGCTCTCGATGCGCACGTTGGCAAGCGACGCGACCCGGCGGCGAATGGCGCCCTCGAGGAAGGGGCGGCTGACGCTGATGACCTGCCGCTCGATCTGGCAGGTGGCGCGGTAGCCGCCCGCCTGGTACCAGGACCCCTCGTTGAAGTCGAGCATGGCGGCGCCATCGCCCACGAGCTCCTCGACGATGCCGGGAAGCAGCTCGATGATGACCCGCGCACCCCCCGAGAGCAGGGCGTGGGCGTGACGCCCCTGGGGCACTCCCTTGCGGCTGGTGGCGGTGGGCAGCTCATCGCGATCGAGGACTGTGGCCGACTCGAAGTGGTCGGCCAGGACGCGCGCGGTGGCCAGGCCGGCCATGCCGGCACCGATGATCAGAGCGTGGCGGCGAGGGTTGCGCGGCATGGCGAGATCCTTTGCGTGAGGGTTCGCCAACCTGTACGCCGCCGATCCAGACCCGGTTCGCGGAAAATCTCAGGGCCAGATCCGGAGGGTCCCCCGTTCGCCGGCTACTCGCCGACGGTCCCGTCCGCCGCCTCACGCAGGAGGTCCGCGTGGCCGTTGTGCCGGGCCGTCTCCTCGATCATGTGGAGCATGATCCAGCGCAGCTGGAAGCGACCCATCTCCGGATGGACGCGAGCGGCGAGCTCGTCGAGCGACGGTGCCGCTGCCTCGATGGCTCGCGAGCGCTCGCACGTCGCGAGATACACGGCGATCGCCTCGTCGAGGGCGTCCTCCGGGGCTGGGTGGAAGTCCCCGTCGGGATCGGCGTCCGAGTAGTACAGCGGTTCCACCGACTCGCCGAGGAAGCCGCGCTGGAACCAGTTGCGCTCCACCTCCGTGAGATGGCGGATCAGGCCGATGAGGGACAGGCCGCCGGGCGTGAGGGTGAGCCGAGCCTCCTCTTCGGTCACCCCGCTGGCCTTGCGGACCGCGGTCGCCCGGTGCAGGTCGAGCCACTCGCGCAAGGCCGTCCGCTCGTCGGCGATCGGCGCCGGCTCGAGCCGGTCGTGGTTCGGCTCGATCGAGGATGGCTCGGAAGCAGGCTCGTCTTCCACCGCGCCGATCGTGCCACCAATGGCAGGTGGCGCGCCGGCCTTCGGGCCGGCCGCCGCCGATCTCGTGACTTTCGGTCCTGGGCGGCTGTCGGCTCGCGCCCGCATGATGGCGCGATGGGAGCCGAGCCGCGCACGGTGCCGCTCGGCCACGGACGCGCCCTGACCGTGCGAGCCATGCGTCCCGCCGACGTCGCCGGCCTCGAACGTCTCTACGAGGAGCTCTCCGACGAGGACCGGCACCGTCGCTTCTTCTCCGCCTTCCATCCCGGCCAAGCGTTCCTCGAGCGTTGGGCGGGAGTGGGCGAGCGCGGCGGCGTCGGATTGGCGGCCGTCGTCGCCGACGGTGATAGCGAGGAGCTGGTCGGTGAGGTGGGCTACGACCTGCTCCCCAACGGCGACGGCGAGTTCGCCCTGACAGTGTCACCGCGCTGGCGAGGCTGGCTCGGGCCGTACCTCCTGGACGCCTTGGTCGAGGAGGCCGCCGAGCGCGGCGTCCCCAATCTGGAAGCCGACATCCTCCTGGAGAACCGGTCGATGCTGGCCCTGGTGCGCCACCGCGGGTACGCCACGCTCGACAACGACGACTTCACCGTGGTCCGCGTCGTGATCGGCACCCACTCGGCTATCCCCGGTTGGCCCCCGGTCCACGACCGTCCCCGCGTGGTCGTCGAAGTCCCGGGCGGGAGGTGGGCCGGCGCGGCCGCCGCGGGCGATGCGGGTTTCACCCTGGCCGCGTGCGGTGGCCCCCGTCCCGACGGTCGGGCTCGATGCCCCGTCCTGCGGGGAGAGCGCTGTCCGCTCGCGGCGGATGCAGACGTGATCATCGTGGCCCTCCCGCCCGGCGACGCTCGGGCCGAAGCCCTGCTGTCCGGCCATCGCAGGTTGCACGGAGGCGTGCCGGTGATCGTGGAGGCGAGCATCCGGCGCGACCTCGCGCTCGCCGGAGAAGGCCCTTCGTCGCGGCGGCCGTCCGCGACCGCCGTCACCGAGGCGGTCGTGCGCACGCTGGCCGACCTCACCGCGCCGCCCGGACCGGACCGCTGATCCCTGAGCCCGGCGCGCCGCTTCATGCGTTCGTGCGGGTCGATCCGCGCCGATGCCGCGCGAAGCGACACGGATGAACGGGAACGAACGTGCCGCGGCGGCTGACCGACACGTGTTACGGCTGGGCTTCGGCCAGCTTCGCCAGCTCGTCGAGGAAGCCCCGCATGGTTCGCAGTGCCGGGTAGTCGCGTTCGGGCACCTCCAGCCCGGTGCGCTGGGCCACCGCCGCTACGACGTTCAGGAGGTCCATGGAGTCGAGGCCGAGGCTCTCGATGAGGTCGTCGTCCGGACCGACGTGGCCGACATCGGCGTCGGGCGCCACGGTGCAGAGCGCGCTGCAGATGGCTTCCGCGAAATCGGGACCGGTTGTTGTCATGTCAGAGGTCCTCCATGGTGGACGTGTCGCCTTCCAGCACCCCGAGCTCACGGGCTCGCAGCAGGCGGCGCACGATCTTGCCGCTGCGGGTCTTCGGTAGGCGATCGACGATCCGGATGCGGCACGGCGCGACCGCCGCGCCCAGGCGGCTCCGCGAGTGGGCGAGGAGGTCGTGTTCCAGCTCCTTGGCATCCACGAATCCGGGTCGAAGGACGACGGCCGCGTGCACCACGCTTCCGGCGACCGGATCGGGCACGCCGAAGGCACCGGCCTCCGCGACTGCCGGATGGGAGAGGAGCGCGGCCTCGACCTCGAACGGCCCGATCAGGTGGCCGGCCGTCTTGATCAGGTCGTCGGCACGTCCGACGAACCAGAAGTAGCCGTCATCGTCGCGGCGGGCGAGGTCGCCGCTCAGGTACCAACCGCCGGCGAAGGCGGCGGCGTAGCGGGCCGGGTCGTCGAGGTAGGCGCGGAACATCGACGGCCACCCCGGGCGTAGGCCGATCATGCCCGCCCGCCCGGAGCTGGTCAGCTCGACCACCTCGTCGGCGTGCCCCGCGGATGGACGACCTGACCTTCGTCGTCGGTCTCCAAGACCGTGGCCTCGACACCCGGGAGCGGGCGGCCCATGGACCCCGGGCGGATCGGTTGGCCGGGTGGGTTGGCGATCATGATGGCGCCGGTCTCCGTCTGCCACCAGTTGTCGTGGATGGGCCGACCGAAGGCCTCGAGGCCCCAGGTCACCGCGTCGGCGTCGAGCGCTTCGCCGACGCTGGCCGCCACGCGAAGAGCCGACAGGTCGTACTCGTGCGCCACTTCGGCGCCGACGCGCATGAGCATCCGCACGGCGGTAGGGGAGGTGTACCAGACCGTCACCCGCTCGTCCTGCAGAATCCGGTACCAGCGGTCGGCGTCGAAGTCGCCCTCGTCGGCGATGACCGTCAGACCGTGCGTGAGCGGGGCAAGGATCCCGTACGACACGCCGGTCACCCAGCCTTGGTCCGCCGTGCACCAATACGCATCCTCAGGGTGGAGATCCAAGGCCAGACGGCCGGTGGCGTGGTGGGCGATGACGGCCGCGTGGACGTGGACGGCACCTTTCGGTGGACCCGTGGTGCCACTCGTGAAGTGCAAGAGGGCGGGATCCTCCGGCCCCGTCGGTGGGATCTCGTAGCGCTCGGACGCATCGGCCATGAGCTCGTCAAGGCTGACCGTGCCGGCCGGGGCCCGGGCCGGCCCGGCGATGAGCACGTGGGCCAAGCCGGGGAGCCCACCGCGGATGGCGGCCACCTTGCGCTGGTAGAGCGGCGCCGTCGTCACGAGCACGCGGGCGTCGCCGAGGGCCAGGCGCTGACGGATCGGTTCGGGGCCGAAGGCAGAGAAGAGGGTGCAGGCCACGCTCGCGTGTTTCAACGTGCCCAGCACGGCGAGGTAGAGCTCGCGCACCCTCGGGAGCAAGACGAAGACCCGCTCGCCCCGCTCGACGCCGAGGCCGTCGAGCACGTTCGCGAACCGGTTCGTGAGGCCCGACAGCTCCCGGTAGGTGACCTCGCGGCGCTCGCCGTGCTTGCCGAGCAGCCGCAGAGCGACACGGGTGCCGCGAGGACCGGTGGCATGCCGGTCGACGGCCTCGTGGGCGATGTTGAGGCCGCCTCCAGGGAGCCCGTCCATCCACGAGCGCGCCTCGGCCCAGCTGAAGGTGGCTCGGGTCAGCTCGTCGTCACTGCGGGCCACACGGGAAGGAGGATTCACGATCTCGCCGCGCCCTCACCGCGGCCACAGCTCGACGCTACGGATGCACCGCCGCCGCGGCCAGGGCCGGAGGTCCCCGGTAGGTGACCCCGGGCGCGGGAGCGCTCGATGCCGCGGTTCATCCGCCCGTCAGAGAGATGAGGCGGGCATCGGTGTCGGTGTCGTCGATGCCGTCGGCGGGCAGCCCCTGAGTCGCCTGGAACTCGCGCAGGGCGGCCTCGGTGCCCCGGCCGAAGTAGCCGTCGACCGACAACTGGTAGCCGAGCCCGGCCAGCCGACCTTGCAGCTGTCGGACCCGGGGCCCGTTGTATCCGATGTGGAGCGGCCCGATGGTGGGCTCACGGGTGTAGTGGATCCGGCCACCGGGAAGCGTCGTGGTCGAGCTCTCGACGACACTGCTGTCCACCGCGAACGTGGAGGAGGGCGCCACCACGGTCGTTGTCGTCGTCGGAGCCGCGGTCGCGGGAACGGTTGTCTCCAGCACGCGCTCGGGCAGCGTGGGCAGCGTGGTGCCCCGCACCTCATGGGTGGTGCCGCACGACACCAGCGCGCCAGTGACGGCGAGGCCCGCGGCGAGGGTCGTGATGGCTCGGCGGTGGGGGGTCCGCACCGGGTCACGGTATCCAGCGCAGCCGGCGAAGAGGGCGCACCCCGCCGCCGAAGGCCCGATTCGGAAGGGGCCCGTACAGTGCGGGCATGCTTCTCGTTGCCGGCACGCTCGACTTCCACCCTGCTCATCGTGACGAGGCCATCGCGGCCTGTGTAGCCATCCACTCCGCAACTCGCCCGGAGGAGGGTTGTCTCCACTACGCCTTCACGTCGGATCTCGAATACGACGGGCGGTTGCACGTGATCGAGAAGTGGGAGTCGCAGGCGGCCCTCGACGCGCATCTGGCCACGCCGCACGTCGCCGCGTTCCGCCAAGCCGTTGCCGGGATCGGGATCCACGATCGGTCGTTCACGAAGTACGAGATCGCTTCGGAGGCACCGGTCGGCTGATGGCTTTCGCCGCCGCGTGGTCACGGGTTTCGTGGCTTCGGGGTTGTCATACAGTGTAAGTAACATGTAGAGTCGCACCATGGTCGGAGGACAAGGTCCACGGCGTGGGTTCGGCCATCGCCACAGTGGCGCTCCGGCCGCTCGCTGTCGTTGGCGGCAGGCGGACGGGGGGTGGACGGTGCGAGCCCGCATCGAACGCTTCGTCGAGCCGGCCTTGCTGCTCGTGCTGCGGGACGGCGAAACCTATGGCTACGACCTCGCCGACTCGTTGGCCGAGCTGCTACCCGACGAACGGGTGGACCTGGGCAACCTCTACCGACTCCTGCGGTCCCTCGAGGACGAGGGTCTCGTCCGCTCACGCTGGCGCGACGACCTGCCTGGGCGGGTCAAGCGCACCTACGAGCTGACGGACGACGGGCGCGCCGTCCTGGCCGCCTGGGCCGAGGCCCTCGACCGCGCCACTTCTACCCTCGCCGCCTTCGGGCGGCGCTATCACGAAGGATCCATTTGATGGACGAGCACATCCACATCCATATCCACCACGGCGACGGTCGCCGTCACGGTGATCGCTGGGGCAAGCGCGGCATGGGCCGCGGTCGCTGGCAGGGTCGCGATCTTGACGACGTCATCGCCTTCCTCGAGCGTCGCCAACGCGACTTCGAGCAGGCCGCGGCCGACGTGGCCGACCGCATCAAGCGCCTCCGGGAGCGCCAGGCGGCCGGCGAGTCCCGCCCCGAGCCCGAGCCGGGTTCCGCCGAGTCGGGCGCCTGATCAGCCGGGGCGAGGCACCATCCAGCGTCCGACGGCCGCCAGCAGGGCGTGGATCAACACGGCGGAGGCCGCGACGACCACCGCGATCACGAGCAGGTAGTTGGCCGGCGGCACTTCCAAGGAGAAGAAGTCGGCCACGAACGGGATGGTGAAGGCTCCGAAGGCCATGGCGACCATGGCGCCGATCAGGATGGCGCGGACGCGGTCGAGAGGCCGGGCGAGCTCGTAGAGCACCCACAGCCCGAGGGCCACGAGCGTGAGCGTGGCCGCGCTCTGGTTCACGATGTCACTCTCATCGAAGGCCGATGTGTGCCCGATCGCGTACACGACCATCGTCGCGAGCCCGGTGACGACGCCGGTGGGGATGGCGAAGCGCAACACCCGCCGGATGAATCCAGGTCGCACCGGGTCGTGGCTGGGCTGGAACGAGAGCACGAAGCCGGGGATGCCGATGGTGAGCCCGTCGACCACCGTGAGATGGCGAGGGAGCAGCGGGTACTTGAGCGTGAGCGCCCCGGTGAACACCGCCAGCACCACGGCCCACGCCGTCTTGTTCACGAACAGGCGCGCCACCCGCTCGATGTTGCCGATGACGCGACGGCCTTCGCCCACCACGCTCGGCAGGGTCGAGAACCGGTTGTCCAGCAACACGAGCTCGGACACCGACTTGGCCGCCGGCGTGCCCGAGCCCATGGCGATGCCGAGGTCGGCGTCCTTCAGGGCCAGGGTGTCGTTCACGCCGTCACCGGTCATGGCCACGACATCACCGCGCGCCTGCAAGGCGTGCAACAGCGCTCGCTTGGTCTCGGGGGTCACGCCGGCCGAACACCGCGATCGCGGTCAGCATCCACCTGGAGCCGCTCGGGGTCGGCGGGTAGCTCGCGCGCGTCGACGTAGCGGTCCGCGTTCGGGACGTGGCACCGCCACGCGATCGCGGCCACGGTCACCGGGTTGTCACCCGAGATCACCTTCGGCGTGACGTTCTCCTTCAGGAAGTAGTCGATCGTCTCCGCCGCGTCCGGGCGGATGTTGTCGGAGAACGTGACGAGCGCGGCGGTGCGCAAGTCGTCGGGAAGGGTCCCCGCGGGCGGCATCGTCGAGGAGCGGCCCAGGAGGAGGACGCGCCTCCCGGACGCGGCGAGCGTCTCGACGTCACCCCGCAAGGAGTCGTCACCCCGCAGGAGGATCTCGGGCGCTCCGACGTACCACGATCCATGGTCGCCGAAGTCCACCGCGCTGTACTTGTGGGCGCTGTCGAAGGGGATGCGCCGAACGACGGGCCAGCCCGGCCCGTGCTCATAGCTGCGCTCGATCGCCAGCATCGTGGCGTTGGGGAACTCGTCGGCGTCGGAGATGGCGGCGAGTGCCTCCTCTACCGTCGGGCGGTCGACGTCGCCGAGCGGCTGGACCTCCTCGAGGTTGACGTCGCCGTCGGTCAAGGTGCCGGTCTTGTCGGACGCCAGCACGGTGACGCGGGCGAGGGTCTCCACCGCTTGGAGCTGTTGGACGAGGACTTGCTTCCGCCCGAGGCGGATGACGGCCACGGCCTGCGCCATGCTGAGCAGCAGGATGAGTCCCTGGGGCACGAGGGCGACCACGCCGGCGACGCCCCCGATCAGGGCGTCGCGTACACCATCGCCGTTCGCCCGCTGCCCGAAGTAGAGGATCAGCGCAGTAGGCACGAGCGCCCAGGTGATGAAGCGCAGGATCTGGTCGATGCCCTTGGCCAGCTCGGACTTCTGGCTCCGGAACCGCTTGGCCTCGGCCGTGAGGCGCTGGGCGTAGGAGTCGGCGCCTACGGCCGTGGCTCTGGCGACGCCGCCGCCGGCCGTGACGAAGCTCCCGGACATGATCTCGTCGCCGGTGCGCTTCTCGATGGGGTCGGCCTCGCCGGTCAGCAACGATTCGTCGACCGAGAGGCCGTCGGAACTGAGCACCTCCCCGTCGACCGCGATCTGATCCCCGGGCGCGAGCTCGAAGACGTCGTCGACCACCACTTCGTCGCTGGCCACGTCGTGGCGGGTCCCGTCGCGCCAGACCACCACCTTCGGCGCGCTCACCAGAGACAGGTGGTCGAGCGTCGACTTCGCCCGCCACTCCTGCACGACGCCGATCACGATGTTGAGGATCATCACGATGGCGAACAGCGCATCCTTCGGATCGCCCACAGGCGGTGTGCGCCATCACGATGATCTCCCGGGCGCCCAGGACGTGCCGCGTCACGAGCAGCGAGCGGATGGCGTCGTCGCTCGCGACCGCGCCGGCGTTGCGCACGACGGCGACGTCACCGATTTCCAGGCCGAATAGCTCCTCCACCGCGATGCGGCAATCCATGCACGTCAGGACGGCCAAACTTTTCGCGCGGCGGCGCCTTGAGGTGGGCGCGATCGAACGTCGCACTGAAGTCATCGTTGGCAGCGAGCAGGCGGTCCAGTCGGTCGGTGGTCATCGTTTGGGGTGGGCCATCAGGGTCGGAAACTGTACGGGTTGAGGCCGGCAGATGCCCAGTCCATGAGCGTTGCAATCGGCCCAGTGAAGAGCAGCGCGAACACGAGTCGCGGCACCCACGAAAGCGGCGAGGTACAGCGCGAGCCAGTGCGCAGCTGAACCGCGTCGCGCCAGTTCGATTGCAGCGCGGCGCGATCGCCGCGGCGCAGGAACGGGATGGCCGCCGCGAGCACGCACAGGCCGTGCGGCCAGATGATCGGCAGGCCCAGGGTCGCGGCGACCGCCACGGTCCACGGCCGGTCAGTGCGGGCGCCCCAGATCACGACGAGCGCGGCGATCGGCAGCCGGATTGGCGCCGGCGGCGGGACGCTGAACCACTGGGGCTCGTTCAGGTTGCTGACGAGCGAGTCGATCCATTCGCGCCACAGGCCGGGGGCGACGACCAGCGTGGCGAGCCGCGATCGCAGCCGTGGCGCCGAGCGCGATCGCCAGCGAGCGCCATTCACGCCGCGCGGCAAACCACAGCAGGCCGATGCCCGGCGTGACCTTGCTCAGCAGCACGAACGACCATGCCGCCGGGTAGCGCATGCCCAGCACGATCGCGGCGGCGATCAGCAGGTGGATGTTGCCGTGGTACAGCTCGAGCGCGACCGGCGGCAGCGCCAGCAGTACGAGCGACCAGCGTCCGCCCAGCCACGCGATGAGCGCCAGCATCAAGCGCTTCCCAGAGCCACAGGAACAGCCACCACGGCAGCGCGCCCAGCGGCCCGAACAGGAACGCGATCGGTGGCGCGTAGCGGAACGCGCCCAGGGCGAAGTTGCTCGACATCGCCCGGCCGTACAGATCGTTGAAGTCGATCGACCAGTACGAGTAGGCGTCGTAGCCAACGCTATGGGCGATCGAGGTCACGACGACCAGCGCGAAACCTGTCGCCAGCCAGCCGCTGATGATCAGCCCGTCGCGCACCGCCCGGCGGCGCCACGTGGCTCGGTCGGCGGGGAGCGCCTCGAACGGCGGCGGCCAGTCTGCGCGGGCCGGCATACGCATCGCGCGAGCCTAGCCGACTCCTACACTGGCGCAAATGACCGACGAACAGCCGCCGTTCGCGCCCCCGCCGCCACCGGGCAGCGGCCCATTTGCCTTTCCGCCGCTGCCCGATCAGCCGCCACCCACGGCACTCCGCGTGGCTTACTACCCGCTCGATTTCGACTCGATTACGCGCACCACGCTAAGCATCTTTCGCTTCGCCTGGCCAACGCTGCTGGGCGTGGCGCTGATCCCCAACCTGCTCGTCTACGCGCTTGATGGTGCCGCTCACGGCGATCGTTTCGCCCAGGTTCAACCTGTGGCTTGCCGCGTACCAGGAGGCGTTGCCGACGCGCGACATCCCGGCATTGCCCGAAGAGTTGAAGCTGCCGCTCGTGCTCCTTGCGCTCGTCGCATTCGCGTCGGTCCTGGTCGGATTGATCGTGAGCGCGGCCGTCGTGGAGATAGGCGACTCGGTATTTCGCGGTCGGCCAACAAGCGCGCGTCGCGCCCTGAGCTTCGCCGTGCGGCGGGCGCCGGCAGTCATAGGCGCGCAGCTGCTGCTGTTCCTCGCGGGCTTTGGGGTGCTGCTGCTGGGTCTCGTGTTCGGCTCCCTCCTCTTCATCGGTGGCGGGGCCGCGGCGTTCCTGGGGCTGATCGTCATAGTCGGTGCTTTTGCGGCGCTCATGTTCCTCGAGGTGCGCTGGGCGTTGATTGTCCAGGCGGTTGTGCTGGAGAAGGCCGGCGCGGTGGACGGTCTCTCGCGCTCGTGGCGGCTGGTCGCCGGCTCGGGCTGGCGCGTGCTGGGCTACGTCATCGCCATCGCCATCATCACCGGGCTGGTCGCAGCCATCCTCGGTGCAATCCCGCAGGCGATCCTCAGGCTCGACGGCGCCAGCTCAACCGGCGCCGCCATCGGCACGGTCGTTCGACGGGCTCGCGGCAACGCTGCTGGCGCCAATAACGCCGCTGGTGATGCTGTTGCTCTACTACGACCTGCGCTTCAAGGCGAACGAGCCAGCGCCCCAGCCGGGTGAGGATCGCCGGGTCGCCTGACGGCCCGCGCGCCGGCTACTTGCCGAAGAGCAGCTCCAGCCACGCGTCGAGCGGGCTCCTGACAGCGGCGGACGGCGCTGCCTCGCGCCGAGCGGCACGATCTGTGGTGGCGGCGGCGCATCGGCGGTCAGCGCAAAGACGAGCTCGCCGTTCTCGCCCATGCCCAGCGCGCGCGCCTGCATGGCCTGGAACGCATCGGTCTGGACGAGCATCAGCTCGCGCCTGCCCGGTCTCGAGCTGCGCCTGCAAGAGTGCGCGTCTCTGCGGCCGCGGCCGTCTCGCGTTGCGTGGCGTCGTTGAGCTGGCCCAGCGCCCGGCCGAACGTCAGGACCAGCCAGAACGCCAGGACGACCAGGATGATGGCCAGGATCTGGAAGCGCCGCGGCCGCAACCCGCCGCCATAGCCAATCTGGCGACCCAGCAAATCGAGCCGGCTGCCCAGCTCGGTATCAACTGCTGTTGCGGCGGCAGGTCTGGCCATCGCCCTGAGTATGCCCGCCGCAGATTCGAACGCGTCGACCGTGCGCGCACGCAAATCGCGGTGCTATGCTGCCGCTCCATATAGAACGGATGAGCGGTATCAGCCTCAGCGAGGCAGGCCAGCGATGCGCATCTACGCCCCGGCAGGCACAGTCGAGGTCCTTGATCGCCTGCTCGCCGAGCCCCGGATCAGCGATGCCCTGGTCGAGCACCGCGTCCTGCCCGAGCGCGAGGCGCAGGTCGCGCCACTTCCCGGAGTGGCTCGACAAGCGCCTCGTGCGCGGCCTGCACGCGCAGGGCATCGAGATGCTCTACACCCACCAGCGCGAGGCACTCGACGCGCTGCGCGACGGCAAGGACGTTGTCGTCGTCACCCCAACCGCGTCGGGCAAGACGCTGTGCTACGGCCTGCCGGTGCTCCAGGCGGTGGCCGACGATCCGGCCGCGCGGGCGCTCTTCCTCTTCCCCACCAAGGCGCTGAGCCAGGACCAGCTGGCCGCGTTCCGCGAGCTGACCGAGAAGTCGGACATGGATGTCCAGGCCGGCGTCTACGACGGCGACACCCCGGGGCCCATCAGGACCAACATCCGAACCTCCGGCCAGGTCGTGGTCACCAACCCGGACATGCTCCACAGCGCGATCCTGCCCCATCACACCAAGTGGTTCCAGCTGTTCGAGCAGCTGCGCTACATCGTGGTCGACGAGACGCACATGTACCGCGGCATCTTCGGCAGCCACGTCGCGAACGTCCTCACGCGGCTGCTGCGGCTGTGCGCGCACTACGGCAGCCACCCCCAGATCGTTTGCTGCTCGGCGACCATCGGCAATCCCAAGGAGCTGGCCGAGACGCTGACCGGACGCCCGATGACGGTCATCGACCGCAACGGCGCGCCGGCCGGCGAGAAGCACGTCGTGATCCTGAACCCGCCGGTCATCGATCGCGCGCAGCGGCGTCCGGCCCGGCCCGCTGGGCCTGTCGCACCACACGGCGCTGAGCTTCCTGCGCGCCGGTCGCCAGACGATCGTCTTTTCCAAGGCGCGCGTCGCGGTCGAGCTGCTGCTGACCTCGCTGCGCGAGGCGTTCCGCGAAGGCCGCGGACCACTGAAGCGGATCCGCGGCTACCGCGGCGGCTACCTGCCCACTGAGCGGCGCGACATCGAGGCCGGCCTGCGCATCAGGTGAGGTGCTGGGCGTGGTCAGCACCAACGCGCTGGAGCTGGGCATCGACATCGGTCGGCTGGACGTGTCGATCCTCGCCGGCTACCCCGGCACGATCGCCGCGACCTGGCAGCAGATGGGTCGCTCGGGCCGGCGGCGCGAGGCCAGCGTGGCCATCCTGGTCGCCGGCGCGGGCGCGCTCGACCAGTTCGTCGCCAACCACCCCGAGTACCTGTTCGACTCGTCGCCGGAGGAGGCGCGGCTCGACCCGACCAACCTGCACGTGCTGCTCGCGCACGTTCGCGCGGCGGCGTTCGAGATGCCGTTCGAGAGCGGCGACTCGCTGTCCGGTGTTCCGACTGACGACCTCCTCGCGTTCCTCGCCGAAGAAGGCCACGTGCGCCTGGCCGACGACAACCGCTGGTATTGGGCGAGCGAGAACTTCCCCGCGTCGGAGACCTCGTTGCGCGTCGGCGCGCCGGAGAACGTGGTCATCATCGACACCACCGGCCACCCGCGGCCCATCGTCATCGGCCAGGTCGACCTGTTCGCCGCGCCGGTGCTCGTCCACGACCAGGCGATCTACATCCACGAGACGCGCCAGTACCACGTCGATCACCTCGACTGGGGCGAGCGCAAGGCCTACGTCACGCCGGTCGATGTCGACTACTACACCCAGGCGCTGCTGGCGGTGACCCTGAAGCCGCTCGAGACGTTCGCGGCGGCGCCGGCGGTCGCGGCAGATCGCGCCCACGGCGAGGTGATGGTCTCGTCCATCGCCACGCTGTTCAAGAAGCTGCGCCTCGAGACCCACGAGAACCTGGGCTGGGGCAAGATCCACCTGCCCGAGATCGAGCTGCACACGACGTCGTACTGGGTCGCGCTGTGGCCCGCAGTTCGATCCGTGGCGGCGCGACGAGCTCGACGTCGCACTCGCCGGCGCCGGGCGGGCGATGCAGACCGTGGCGAGCGTGCTGCTGATGGCCGACCCGCACGACATCGGCATGGTCGCCCAGGTCCGCTCGCCGCACCAGGAGAAGCCGGTCGTCTACCTGTACGACTCGGTGCCCGGCGGCGTGGGCCTGGCCGCGCGGCTGTACGACCGCCACGCGGAGCTGGTCGCGGGCGCGCTGGGCCTGGTCGAGGCGTGCGGCTGCACGGAGGGCTGCCCGGCGTGCGTCGGGCCGCGCATCGAGGCTAACGGCCTCGCCAAGGAGTGGTCGCTGCGGCTGCTGCGCGAGCTCGTGACAGGCTAGCTGGCACTGCTCTTTTAGAACCTGTCGGCATGGCAGCTTCGGCAACGGCCGTACTCACGCGCCGGCTCGATCGATTGAGGTCGGCCAACAGACCCTCCGGACCGCCCCAACCGAAGAACAGACCGGACCATGCAAGCGATCTGGCGGAGGCAATCAACGGGCGGGCGATTCGCTACACCGCGCGGCACGGTTGTCGTCATCGAACACACAGTCGCTCTGCCCATAGATCGCCACTCGCTCGCCGCACTGCCCTATCGCATCGAGCCGCAGCCGCCCATGGTCTGCCTGGACCTGGAGACGACCGGGCTGGGCACTGCGGCCGGGACCGTCGCGTTCCTGGTTGGGCTCGGAGTGTGGAACGGCGATCGGTTCACGGTCCGCCAGCTTCTGCTGCCAGATCATGCTGATGAGAACGCGTTGCTGGACGTACTCGTCGAGGCGTTGCCGCCCGACTGCTGGCTGGTGACCTACAACGGCCGAACCTTCGACTGGCCGCTGCTGGTGGCACGCTTTCGGCTGCATCGGCGCTCTGCCCCATTGTTTGCTGGCCATCTCGACCTACTGCCGGTGGCCCGGCAGTTGTGGAAACACCGGACAGGCAATGCTCGACTGGCCACGATCGAGGACGCGGTTTGCGCGGTGGTTCGTGATGCGGACCTGCCGGGCGCGCTGATCCCGGAACGCTACTTCGGCTATCTGCGGTCGCGCCGCGGCGAGCTGCTGCGTGACGTCGTCGAGCACAACCGCCAGGACATCGTGTCGCTCGGGTTGCTGCTCCGCGTCCTGGGCGGCTACGCGTCGGCAGATGTTTGGCCGGGCCTGCACCCGGGCGACCTTGGAGGGTTGGCGCGCGCCTATGTGGCACGCGGCCGGATTGACGACGCGCTGCGTTGTGTCGAGGCAGCCCTCGCCGCGGACGCCTGGACGCTCGGCGTGATTGACGGCGCGAGCATCCGTCGCCACCTGTCGGCAGAGCGTGCACGGCTGCTGGCGAGGCTGGGCCGCAGATCAGAGGCACACGCCGCGTGGCTCGAGATCGCGTTGCGCGGCGGGCCCGGAGCGGCGCTCGCCTGGCTCCACGTTGCGCGCCACCGCGAGCATCGCGAACGTGACGTGGCTGGAGCGCTCGCAGCGTGTCGGGAGGCCGCGGCCGTCGCCGAACGGGCGCGGCTGTGGGACCGGCCCATGGCCGCGATCGAGGCGGACCTGGCGCGACGCATGGCCCGTTTGCGGCGCAAGTCGTTTGTCCGCCGGACGTTGAGTCGCGCGGCCTAGAAAAGCTGTCTTCGCAGGCCGGCCTGCGGGCCGCTGCTACGCGCTACCTATACTCGGGCCATGTACTTCTACGAGCTGCACGAGTCGGACGACGAGCTCTTCGCGAGCATCTTCCTTGCCCACGACGCCGAATACGACGAGCAGGAGTTCCTTGAGATCGTGCTCGAGGCTCAGGAAGAGATCGGCAAGACATTCGAAGAGGAATCGCTGATCGAAGGTATCGCCGCCCAGCTGGAGCGCAAACACGGCTTCGTGCAGGTCGAGTCCAACCTACGCGCCGCGGTGCGCGTCTCAGCCGAGGAAGGCGAGACCGCGATCACTGCCGTCGACGAGCGCCAGGCCGCGATACCAACGGAGGAAGACGACTTCCGGAGCATGCTGGTCGAGGTCGAGCCCGAGGACCGCCCCTACCGCGACAACAACTGAACCGCTTAGCGGCGGTCAGCGCATCGACCTCGGCGTAGGCCTACGAGGAATGAAGAATCTCGATCACATCTCCTGAGACGACCTTGTAGGTCTTGCCTTCCGAGCGCAGCTTGCCCTGTTTGCGCGCCTCGGCCATGGAGCCCAACGCCAGTAGATCCTCCACGGACACCGTCTCGGCGCGGATGAAGCCGCGCGCGATGTCGGTGTGGATGGCACCCGCCGCGTCGACCGCGGTTGATCCGGCGGGAATGGTCCAGGCGCGCGTCTCGTCGGGGCCGGCGGTGAAGAACGAGATCAACCCCAGCAGCTTGTAGCTGAGGTGGATTACGCGCTCGAGCGATGACTCGGTCAGCCCAAGTCGGCGCGGAAGACCTCCGCTTCAGCGGCATCGAGCTGGCCGATCTCCATCTCAATCTTGGCCGACAGGGCTTCAACCTGGGAGTGCATGTGCTGGTAGCGCTTGGCAAGTCCGGCCGCAAGGTCGGCCGCCTTGGCAATGTCGGCCTCACCGATGTTGACCAGCACCAGTACCGGCTTTTCGGTCAGGAACCGGAAGCCGCGGATGGCCTTGGCCTCGTCGTCGGCCAACTCGACATCGCGGATGGGTCTGCCCTCGCGCAGGGCGGGCGCGAGCTTCTCGAGCACCGCGAGCTCGCGATCGTTCGACTCACGCTCAGCGGGCGAGCCATGGTGACCCTGGACCTTGAGCTTCTCGACGCGCTTGTCGACCTGCGACAGATCGGCCAGCACGAACTCGAGATCCATCCGCTCGATGTCACGCCACGGATCGACCGAGCCATCGGGGTGAGGCACGGACGGATCCTCAAAGGCGCGAACGACGTGAAGCAGCTCGTCGGCGGTGCGCAGCTGAGCCAGCTGGTCGGCCGGAATCTCCGCGGCCTCCACGCCATCGGCTGATGTTGGCGGAGCGGGCAGATCGACGTACGTCACGTCGGCCGCGACTTCCTTCTTCGGCTTGAAGAGCTCGGTCAGCTTGGACAGCCGCTCGTCGGGGACCTTGACCACACCGACGTTGACCTTCATACCGCCGAAGCCGCCGGTCTCGGCATTGCCCCGAGTGAGCGTGTTGAAAACGGTCGTCTTGCCGCTCCGGGCAAGCCCGACTATCGCTACCTGCACCGCCCGAGTCTAGGGCGGGCCGGCCAAACAGACCTAGTAGCCGGCCCCCGGATCGACCAGGTTGAGCAGCCGCTCGCCGCGCGCGAAGCGGCTCAGGTTGTCGCAGAACAGCTCGATGCTGCGATCGAGGACCCGGCCCGAGGACCACGACGTGTGTGGAGTGACGATGATGTTGGGCGTCGGAGTAGAGCTCAGAGTCGGTTGGCAGCGGCTCTTCCTTGAACGCATCGAGAACGGCGCCGCCAAGGGTGCCGTCGCGAACGGCGCGAATGAGCGCGCGTTCATCGACCAGCGCGCCGCGCGCAACATTGATGAGCCACGCCCCCGGCTTGGCGTGCTTGAACATCTCGGCATCGAACAGGTCGGCCGTGTCCGCCGTCAACGGCAGCGCGAGAACTATGAAGTCGCTCTGCGCCATGAGCTCCGGCAGGTGGTCCGGGGTGAGCACCTCGGCGATCCCCGGAACTCCTTCAGCCAGATTCGTCGCCGGTCTTGCGCCGGATCGCCACCACCCGACAGCCGAACTTGATGGCGAGTTCGGCGACGCGCCGGCCGATCGAGCCCAGACCCACGACGCCCACGGTGACGTCGCTCATCTCTCGGCCGGGGAGCGGCTGCCAGGTGCGCTCGCTCTGCAACTCGAGCAGCTGTGGCAACCGCCGGCTGATCGCCAGCACCATCATCAGGACGTATTCCGCGATGGGGTCGCTGAACACGCCGCGGGCGTTGGTGATCGCCAGGCCGCGCTCGAGTGCCGCCGGGGTCAGAACGCGCTCGACGCCGGCTGTCGCTGAGTGGACCCACATCAGGCTGGGGCAGCGACCCAGCAGCCTATCGAAGATGCCCTGCGGCAGCGGGCCCGCGCAGCAGCACCTCGACGTCGCCCAGATCGCCGTCGGCGAGGCCCTCGAGCGAAACGCTGATGAGCCGGCTGCCGGGCGCCGCGTCGGCAATGCGCGCCAGGTCCTGCGGGCGGTACCGCGCCGAGAGAATGGGCGAGACGCCGATCGCCTTGGGTACCCCATTGGGGCCCGTGCCGGGTCCGCTCCGGCGCATCGTCACTCCGTTCACGCAGGGCGCGCCAGGGCGCCGGGCACGACGCGGTTGACCCAGAGCTGCGGGTCGGCCAGCTCGGCGTCACTGGGCAGTGACGCCGGTCCGCGCCACAGTGCGTCGATCGCCGCCTGGCCGCCGTGCGCCGCGACCCCGGCAACAAAACGCTCACCGCGGCGGTACTGCTCGAGCTTCAGATCCAGCCCGGTGATGCGCGCCACGAAGCGGTCGAACGCGCCCCGGCGTTGTGCGCGGCGCGCCTCGAAGCGCGACCGGATGCCCGCGACATCAGGCAGCACCTGTGCGCCGACGTCATCCATGACCCAGTCGCTGAATCCCTCGAGCAGGCTCATCACGCGCTGCGTCTCCTCGAACAGGCCGCGCTGCTCCGGCGACAGGAACGCGGCGATCGGGTTGTCCTGCGCCTCGCGCACGCGCCGGACGAGACCGCCCAGGCCGTCCGACTGGATGGACTTGGCCTGATCCAGCACGCCGGTCAGCTGGCGCTCCAGGTGATCGCGCAGGTACGGCCGGAGCCAGTCGTTGGCCTCGAACTCGAAGGCGTGCGTCGCCTCGTGGAGCACGATCCAGGTCCGGAACTCGGACGGCTCGACGCCCAGGGCTGGCTGCGGTGAGTCGGATGTTCTCCTCGACGAAGAGGAGCTTGCCCGGCGTCGCTTCGGCCGACAGCAGCGCGACGTCGTACTGGCCCAGCACCCGCGCGCCCATGTAGCCCAGCAGGAAGCCCGACTGCTGGGTCGTGAGGAAGCGGTTGGCCATCTTGGCCAGGTCCGACGCCAGGCCGGCGCGAGCGCCGCGCCCACGGCTCGCCGCGAGCAGGTGCGGCTCGATGCGATCGACGAGCGCCGCGAAGGTCGTGACGTTGGCGCGCGCCCAATCGGGCCGATCGACGACCGCGTGGCGCTCCACCACGCCGGGCAGCGGCTGGCCCAGGCGCGCCTCCAGCAGCGGCACGACGCGCTCCATGGCGCGCGCGTAGTCGTCCTGCGCGGCAACGAGCTCGGCCGCGCGAAAGCGCGCCGGGCGACGTTCTCAGCCGATTGACCGCGAGCTCTTCGACGCGCGACCAATCAACGAGGCCCAGGTGAGCGGCACTCCGGGCGCGGCGCGCGATGTAGCGCCCGGCCAGCGCCAGGCCCGCCGCGCCGCGCGGCAAGGCCCAGAGCCCAGGGCCGCGTCGGTCCGCGACGAACGCGATTGAGCGCGACGCCGCTCGGCGGTCGTCACGCGGCGCCCGCCGACCGCGACCGGCTCGACCTGGGTGAAATCCATCCCGAAGAGCCGCTCGGCGATCAGCTCGAACGCGGCGACGTCGCCTGTTGTGAGCTGGACGTGCTGTGCCGCCTCGCCGGCCGGCGCGTTGAGGTCGTGCATCTCCAGGAGATGCGCGAGCGCGCTCGCGGTCGCCGTCGCGGAGTCGATGACGGCCACGTCTGGGCCGACGATGCCGCGGAAGATCTGCGCCAGGAGCGGGTAGTGGGTGCAGCCCAGCAGCAGCGTGTCCGGATCCCGGTCCGAGTCGGTGATCGGCGCGATCGCTTTGCGCACCACGTCCTCGACGAGCGGCCCATCGAGTCGACCGGCTTCAACGAGCGGCACCAGGTCGGGCGTCGCCTGCTCGATCACCTCGACGAATGGATCCTCTTCCTTGATCGCCTGGAAGTAGGCATGCGAGCGGATCGGTCGCCGCAGTGCCGATTACGCCTACGCGGCGGTTGCGCGTCGCCAGCGCGGCAGCCGTAGCGCCCGGTCGAACCACGCCCAGCAGCGGCATGTTGTAGCGCAAGCGCAGGTCCGGCAGCGCAACCGCGGACGAAGTGTTGCAGGCGACGACGATTGCCTTGACGTCGCGCGATGCCAGCTCGTCCAGGCATTCGCGCGGAGAACCGCCTGACCTCGTCGTCGGTTCGCGGCCCATACGGCGCGCGCGCGTTGTCGCCGATGTAGATGGTCGACTCGTTGGGCAGCCGCCGGATGACTTCGCGCAGCACCGTCAGGCCGCCCACGCCAGAGTCGAAGAAGCCGATCGCGCGCCGGTCGCTCATTCCTGCGCCGTGGACTGTTGCGCCCCGCGCGCCCGGCGAGCGGCGTTGTCCGCAGCCGCGCGGTGCTCCTCGGCCATCGACTGCGCCAGTGCCTTGGCGATGGAGATGACGTCGCCACTGATCTGCTGCTTTGGCCCAAGGGTG
>CAVTWD010000024.1:0-21867 GCA_963738325.1 uncultured Acidimicrobiales bacterium | reverse complement strand
CCACCACCCCGGACAACAGACGCTCGACACGCTCATCGTGCAGACCAGACCCCGGATCGCGTGGAAATGCAGGTTGGTGATCACCGAAAGTGTCGGTGTGTGCCGGGGTGCGGTGGGGTGGGGGTGGTTGTGGTGGTGGTGTTGTTAGATCAGCGGTTGGCGATCACCTCCGGGTCGAGCAGGTCGGTCACGGCGACGGGCTCGTCGCAGTTCGGGCATGAGCAGCCAAGGCCGATGCGTCGCAACTCGCATCGGCGTCCTCCCACGTGCGGGGAGTGACCCACCGTGCGTCGGGGTGGGCTGGTCGGCCAGCCGATCCTGCGAGACTCAGTTCTGGCTCACCGAAGGGCAAGTCGGTCCAGCGAGTCCATCAGCGCGGCGTCACGTGGTCAGTGTTGGCCGATGAAGTCGATCACGCCGGTGTTGAACTCGGCGGGATGGCTGTTGAACATGTTGTGGCTGGCGCCGGCGATGTTCAGCCGGCTGACGTCGGGCAGGAGCTTTTCCAGTCTGTCGGTGACGGCGGTCAGCGGTGCGGGACTTTCGGCGCCGGCGACGAGCAGTGTGGGGACGCGGATGCTCCTGGCATCATCGTTGCTGAGTGGGGGGAAGCCGGCGCGTAGTTGTGCCTTGAATGGGGCGACGTTGCCGACGAACGTCGGAACGTCTCGTCGGGGATCGACGCGACACGCTGTTTGCCGGCGACGGCCGTCATGAAGATCCGGAGCCCGCCTTCGTCGTCGCCACGGTCGAACGCCTTCATCGCTGGGCGGACTCCTTTGGCGCCGAACTTGATGAAGCCGATCCCGGCCCGCGGGTGACGGGCCATCAGCCTCAGTACTTGGGGCGGTGTGGGTGGGATGTTGACGCCGAGCAGGGAAAACGCGGGCGGCTCGAGGAGGACCAGTGAGCGCAGGAGCTCGGGATGGCGGTGGGCCAGTAGCAGGCCACCGAAGCCGCCCGGAGATGAGTGGCCGACCAGGTGGACGGGTGCCAGGTTGAGCGTTGTGATGAAGGCGGCGAGATCCTCGACGAAGGTGTCCAGCGTGATGTGCTCGTCCGGGCTCGAGCTTGCGGTTGGGCCAGGCGCCCCGGCAGCTCACGGCGATGGCCCGGTAGCTGGCGGCGAAGGCCGGCATCTGGAGTTCCCATTCCCGGTAGTCGCCGACGCCGCCGTGGACGAGGACCACCGGCTGGCCCCGGCCGTGTTCGATGTAGGCGAGGTCGGTCCCGTTGATCGTCGCCGTGTCCATGGTGCCCTCCTGTCGCCTCAGCTCGCCACCGCGCACAGCGCCACGCACGGCAGCTCGTAGCCGCCGCTGTCGACGGCGAAGCGGCGCAGCGCGTCGTCGACGTCGCCCCGGACCGCGGCGCGGTCGTGATCCCCCAATGCCCTCAGCGCCAGGCCGACCGGGCCGGCGGTGTCGCCGATCAGGCCCATGTAGTGATCGGCGTCGGCGACTGCGAATCGCCCGTAGACCTCCTCGAGCCGCTCCTCGGTGAATCCCGCTGCGTGTAACAGACCCTCGACCCGCTCCGCAGTCGCCATGCTGAACGGCCCCGGGACCGGTGGAGCGGGGGGCGGGATGTGGCCGCGCTGGCCGAGGCTGATGGCGGCGATCGCCAGCCACGGGTTGCGCTCCATCGCTGCCCACACGGCCAGCGCCACTCGGCCGCCGGGGCGCAGCACTCGCCGCGTCTCGGCGAACGCCGCCGCCGGATCGGGCATCAGCATGTAGCCGAACCGGCACAGCACGCCGTCGACCGAATCGTCGTCGAGCGGGATGTGCTCGGCGTTGATCACCCGGTAGTCGACGTTCTCGAGGCCGAGCTCGCCACCGCGGCGGCGGGCGGCGTCGAGCATCGCCGGCGACAGGTCGCTGGTGATCAGGCGGCCGCTCCCTCCGATGATCTCGGCCGCCTCGAAGCCGGTGTCGCCGACCCCTGCTGCGAGCTCCAGGAGGGTGTTTCCTTGCTGGGGGTCGAGCTGGCGCAGCATCCATCGGCGGACGGGCGCTGACGCCTCCTCGATCTCGGCCCGCCGCTTCTCCCAGGTGGGTGCGATCTTCGCTGCGATGTCGAGGTGGGACTGGTAGTCCCGCTCGCGCTGGGCTTCGATCGTCTCGTTGGCCATGCCGACCTCCTTGCCTGGCCCACGGCTCGGCGGGTCGCCGAGCGCTCTGAGACGAACCTAAGACTGGGCGGGCGGGCCGGCAATTGGGAGTTCTCCCCATGCGACGAGGCCGTGCTCCATCGCGAACAGGGTCGCCGCGGCGCGGGTCGACACGCCGATCTTGCCGTACGCGTTCTGGATGTGGCGGTCGGCGGTCTTGACCGAGATGCCGAGCTGGCGGGCGACCTGCCTCGTCTGGAGGCCGCGGGCGAGCATCGCGACCACCTCGGCTTCGCGTTCGGTCAGTCCCGCCGGGCGCTCCAGGCGCGGCGCCCGCTGCCCGGCCGCCTCGATCACCGCGGTGACCGCGTCCGGGTCGAGGCGGCCGGCGGTTGCCTCCGCGGTGAGCGCCTCCGCCGCCCGCTCCGCCCCGAGTGCTGGGCGGTGCGGGCGCGGCTCGCACATTGCGCAGAAGGCGTCGGCGGCGGCGAGCAGCCGCGCCGGCATCGTCAGGTCGGCGCCGGGCGAGCCGCGGTGGTAGCCGCTTCGATCGAGGCGCTCGTGGTGGGCTGCGGCGACGGGGGCGAGCGCCGCCAGGAACGGCGAACGCGACAGGCAGCGCTCGGTGTGGTACGGGTGCAGCCGCACCTGCTCCCACTCGCCGGCGTTCAACGGGCCCGGCTTCTGCCAGACCCGGGCGGGGACCGCGACCCGGCCGAGGTCGTGGACGAGGCCGGCACGCCCGATCCCGCTGACCCCCGCGGCGTCCATCCGGCAGCGTCCGGCGGCAACGGAAGCAAGCTCGGCGACGCCGGTTGAGTGACCGCCGAAGTACGGCGAGATCAGGTCGGCGAAGCGGCCCATCGCGGCGAGCCCGCGGTCGAGCGCATCGCCCTCGAGCATCAACGGCGGCGAGGGCTCGACGGCCAGCGTCTCGTCCCATGCGGAGCCGCCGTCGTCGACGCCCAGGATCTCGGCGCCGCCCTCTACCAGGCAGGCCGCGACCTGCGGGTCGAAGGCGTGCCCGGCACGCTCGCCGACGATGCCCACCGTGTGCTCGATGCCCCCGAGGTGGCGCTGCAGGGCGGCGTCGGTGGCGACGTGGACGATCCGCATCGCCAGCGGGATCTCCTCGTGCCGTCCCCGACCCAGCGGGCCGTGACCGTCCCAGCGGTCAGTCAGGTACGAGAGCAGGCCCGGCACCCCAGCGGGCGCGCCCATCTGCTCGGCGAGCATCCCGGCAACCTCGCAGGACGCGGTGAGCGACGGGCGCGTCTGTCGCGCCATCCGTGGCAACCGCCGGGCCGTCTGGCCGGCACGGGCGAACCCGGCGACGTCCTCGTCGGGCAGCGAACGCAGCAGCCCGATGACGACCTCGCGGACCGAGCCGTACATCAGCGGGTTGAAGTTCTCGGTCATCGAGCCGCCGAAGACCTCGGCGGCCACGTGCGCCTCGGCGGTGCAGCCGGCGTGTGAGAGCAGCGACGTGTAGTACGTCAGTGAGGCGGTGTCGCGGTCGACCCCGAGCCGCTCGGCGAGGCGCATCGCGATCAGGGTCTCGTGCAGCCCGTGCTCGAACGGGAGGCCCATCCCGAGGTCAGTCGCCAGGCACAGCGCGCCGATCAACTCGGCGGTGCGGACCCGCTCCACATCTCGGGACTCGTCGGCCACGAGCCACATTGTCTCAGGCCCCTCCAACCGGGTCGCCTTCGCAGCGATGGTGAGCGGCGGCGGTCAGCGTGTCCGGCGTCGGCCTCGAGACCGCGCGGCGTGCTGGGGCTGGCCACGGTTCGAGGCGCAGACCGCGCTCCACGACGGTGAGCGTCTTGTCGATTTCGGCCTCGAGCGGCGTCTCGACCCCGCTGCGGACCAGTGCCTGACCGCGGCGAGGAGCGCGGCCACGATCGTGGCGGCAGTCACCTGGACGTCCAGCTCGGCAGTGTCGCGCCCGGCGGCACGGCCCCGGCAGCTCGGCGATGACCGGCACGAAGGCGACGGTCGCGACCGCCTCGGAGGGCGGGTTTGCGACCGGCCCGCGGATTCAAGCCAGTGACGTCACACCCGATCCCACGCCATCACGGAGACGCGATGAACCGCGATCCCGCTGGCATGACCCTCCGCCTCGACGAGCGATCGGCCGACGCGAACCCTCGCCGCGTGGGTCGACGCGACGGACCCGTGTCTGTCCTCGTCCACGGATCACTGAGGGACCACACCGCGTTCGAAGCGTTGATCGACGAGCTGCGAACGGCGCCTACTCGATGGACCGGCGAGTTTCGGCACCAGCGGCGACCGCATCGAGCGCGAGTGCGCTCGTCACCGTGGGCTCGGGGGAAGCCGGGATCTGCGGACGGTGAGCAGCGTGCCGGGGTACCGCGGTCGGCGGTGTCCTGTTGCTGTTGCGAGTGGTTACGTGATGACTTCGTGTTCGTCGAGGATGACGAGGCCCGTGGTCTTCATGTCGAGGAATCGGGTCGCGTCCTCGCTGGCGGCAGCCATCTCCGGCGACGACAGCGCAGCGTTGAGGGCGGTGTCGTCCCGGAACCACAGCTCCCCGATCCCGTCGCACACGGGGGCCCCCGGGCTCGAAACGACGCTGTTCTGGACGTAGCGGACAAGTCCGGGGATCTTCTCGACGAGCGCAGTGTGCTCGGGTGACCTCCACGCGGCGAGCGCGGCCTCGGGCGTCAGCTCGGGTCGGCGGCGCAGGACGAACGCGATCTTGCTCATGTCTCCTCCTCCTCCTTTTCGTCTCGGTCGCTGGCTCCATCGAAGCGGAGTCGGCGCCGCTGTTCATGATGAGGCGATGAGGAGTTGATGAGATCTCGACCCATCGACGGTCCCCCCGTACGATGGTTGCCCGACGTTGCGGAGACGACCATGGACGCAGTCAGAGTCGAGGCGGCGATGACCGGTGTCGTGGCCGGGCGCGACGATGAGATCGAGCGGCTCGTCGCGTTCGTGGAACGTCGTTCGGCGAGGGTGCTGTTCCTTCACGGCGTCGCGGGAATGGGCAAGTCGACGTTGCTGCGGGCGTTGGCTCTGCGCTTGGCGCCCGAGGCCGAGGTGGTGATCCACGACTGCCGTGAGATCGAGCCGACGCCGGCGGGGTTCCTCGCCGCGATCGCCCAGGCGGCACACGGTCTGATTCTGACCGACCAGTCCGCAGAGGTCGCCGCGCCGCTCGCGGACGGGGCCGGACCCCGTTCGTTCGTCGTGTGCCTCGACCAGTACGAGGTGCTCCGCCTCCTCGACACCTGGATCCGCACCGAGCTCGTGCCGCGGCTTCCGGAGGACTGCACCCTCGTCATCGCCGGCCGGGAGAAGCCCCACCCAGCGTGGAACCGGCTCCCCGCATCGAGCTTCGAGACGATGCTGCTCGGCCCTCTGAGGCGACCGGACGCTGCGGCGCTGGTCCACCGCCTCGGAGTCGACGGCGACCACGTGAGCGACATCGTCCGTCTGGCCGGTGGGCATCCCCTGTCGCTGGTGATCGGCAGCCTCGCCGTCAGGGAGGGTCCGGTTCGGCGATGGTCCGACGTCACGATCGGCCGGCTGCTCGACGAGTTCACCGCGGCCTACTTCGACGACCTGAGTGAGCGGGACGTGCACCTACTCGAGGCGGCGGCGGTCGTGCGACGGGTCACCAAACCGTTGCTGGCGGCGCTCGGGCCGGACACGGACCCAGAAGAAGGGTTCGCCACACTCCGCGCGATGCCGTTCGTCGACCTGTTCAGCGACGGTCTCGCAATCCATGAGTCGATCCAGCGGACGGTCAGTGCCCAGCTGCTCGCCTGCGATCCCGACCGCTACCGGACGCTGCGCCGTCGCGCCTGGGAGCACCTGCGGTCCGAGCTGCGCGACGTTCCGGGCAGGCAGATCTGGCGACACACCGCGGACATGGTGTACCTCGTCGACGATCCCGCGGTCCGGGAGGCGCATTTCCCCAGCGGTGCCCACACCTTCGCGATCGAGGCTGCGGTCGTCGACGATGGGCCGGCGATCCATGCGATCATCGGTCGCCACGAACCACCGGAGGCCGCCGACCTGCTGCGGACCTGGTGGGAACGCCATCCGACCGCGTTCCGGATCGCCCGGGGCGTGGACGGTGGGGTGGCGGGCTTCTCGATCATCACGACGGCCACGAGCGCAGAGGTCCACGAGCACGCCTGGGACCCGATCGCGACGATCTGGCTCGATCACCTCGCTGAGCACCCCATCCCTCCCAGCCAGGTAGTGATCCTGATCCGCCGGTGGCTGACGTGGGAACACGGTGAGCTGCCCTGCGAGGCGCAGGCAAGCCTTTGGCTCGACCTGAAGCGAACCTATATGGAGCTGCGACCGCGTCTGCGTCGCAACTATGGCGCCACCACCCATCCCGAGGTGTTCGGTCCGGTCATGGAGGGCATCTGCGGCGGCCGAATTGCGGGCCTTGGGGTGATCGTCGGGAACCGCCGCTACCACGGGCTGTACCTCGAGTTCGGCCCATCATCGGTCGACGGTTGGCTGTCGCGCCTCGCAGCACAGGAACTGGGCCTGACCGACGACGACCTTCTCGACGTCAACCACCACCAAGTCATCGCCGGCGGAACCCGGGTCGACCTGACGAGGCTGGAGTTCGAAGTGCTGCATTACCTTCGAGAGCGAGCAGGCGAGCCGGTCACACGTCGCGATCTGCTCGCCGACATCTGGGGCTACGACGCCGACATCGGATCCAACGTGGTCGACGTCGTCGTCCACAGCCTCCGCACAAAGCTCAAAGGCGACGCATCACGACTCGAGACAGTGCGCGGCGTCGGGTACCGGCTGGCTTAACGTGACCATTCCTCGCCCGAGAGCGAAGTGGGGTGGCTGATGGTGGCCACCGTGACCTTCACCGGCTACCGCGGCTGCCACGGCGCGCGAGGATACCGAAGGCACGCGCCGCACGGCCGGGATCGGCCGCTGTTCGACGGCCGCCCCCAACTGGGGTCGGACGGGCGCCTCACCGACGACGTGTTCGTCGCACAGGTACGGAACCGGCGACACTGCGAGGCGTCGCCGATGATGTCGACGCGGTCATCTCGTCCCTCGGCATCACCCGTGCTCACAGTCGCGCCCGCTACGACGCCGTCGCTCACGAGGCAACCTGGCGCTGCTCCGGCAGGCCGACGCCGCCGGCACGACGAGGTTCGTCTACGTCGCCGGCTTCACGGCCTCGCAGCCGCGCGCCCTCACACCTGAGCGCGTGCCCGGCGCAGTCGAGTTCCCTCGCTGCGGTGATGACGAACGAAATGGCGGCCCGCACGTCCGGATCGGATCACCTCGCCGACTTCTACCGTGACCAGGTCTGCCGGGGGTACCAACTCGTCCGGCGCATGACACCTCTGGCGTTCGCCCGCGGCGCCGAAGGGCCACAGGCAGGGACGAGGAACGTTCTGGGAACAGCGGCTGGCGGAGACTGCGACCACTATCCCGTGAAGGAGGCTTGTGATGGAAACGGTGAAGGACATGGTGGCGGCAGCGAAGGCGGGGATCGAGAACCTCACCCCGGCTGACGTCGCCGACGAGCTTGCCCGCGGCGACGTGCTGCTGGTCGATCTGCGCGAACCGACCGAGACCGTCGACGGGGTGATCCCCGGTGCGGTCCTGGCGCCGAGAGGGATGCTGGAGTTCCACGCCGACCGGTCGACGCCGTACCACATGGACGGCTTCGACCCAGCACGTCGGGTGATCGTCTACTGCGCGTCGGGATCGCGCTCGGCGCTGGGGGCGAGCGCGCTGCAGCAGCTGGGCTACCGCGACGTCGCCCACCTCGAGGGCGGCTACAAGGCATGGGTGGAACAGGGCAGGCCGGTGGAGACACGGGTTCGAGCCTGATCGTCCGATCGCCGACTGCCCCGGCGTGCCGCCGGCGGGTGTCGCTACGATTGCAGCAGCGAGTGGTGAGGTCGTGAGAGATGGAGGCGCGCTCGAACGAGACAGCGATCCAGATCCGGCTGCTCGGCCGCTTCGAGGTGGTGGTGGGCGAACGCCGCATCGACGGCGCGTCGTGGCCGTCGATGCGTTCCGCCCAGCTGGTGCAGCTGCTGGCGCTCGCCGACGGGCTCGCGCTGGCGCGCGACCAGGTCATCGAGGCGCTGTGGCCGCACCTGGACGCCGATGCCGGGGCGGCGAACCTGCGCAAGGCTGCCCACCACGCCCGCCGAGCACTCGGCGCGCCCGACGCGGTGGTGTTGCGCCGCGGGCAGGTCGCGCTGTTCCCCGATCGGGCCGTCAGCACCGACGTCGCGCAGTTCATGATCGCGGCCGACACGGCGCTGGCAGGGCATGACCCCGATGGATGGCGTGTCGCTGCGGCGTCGTATGGGGGCGAACTGCTTCCCGATTCGCTCTACGAGGAGTGGACCCAGGCTCCGCGCCGGGCGTTGCGGTCGCGCTACGTGGAGGTGTTGCGCCAGGGCCGGCGAGTGGGGGCGGCTCGTGGAGCTGGAGCCGACCGACGAACAGGCTTGTCGCGAGCTGATGGCCGCGGCGATGGCCGCCGGCAACCCTCACGTCGGCGCTGCAATGGTACGGACGGTTGCGCACAGCGCTGCTGCGCGACCTCGCCGTGTTGCCCGGCGCACAGACCGACGCGCTGTACCAGGCGTGCGTGGCCGGGCTCGGCGTCGCCGACCCGGCCTTCGTCGGACGCCAGCTCGAGCTGGCACGCGTCGCCGCAGCGCTTCGGCGCGACAGCGCACCGCCGACGTCGCTACTGCTCGTTCGGGGTCCTGCCGGCATCGGCAAGTCGGCCTTCTGCGAGCAGTTGGCGATGATCGGCCGTCGCGAGGGCGGCGTGACGGTCCAGACGTGCGCTAGCCCGACGGCGACCCTGTACGCCCCGCTCGGGGCGGTCGTCGAGGACCTCGTGACGCGCGACCGCAACATCCTCGACCGCCTCGGCGCCGCGACCCGCCTGGTCCTGGGCGAACTCACGTCGGTGGTCGGGCGTTCCGGGTCGACGATGCAGGCTCTCACCCGCCACCAGGTCCTCGCCGCGATCAGTCGCGTCGTGAACTGCGTGGCCGGCAGCGCCGGGGTCGTGCTGATCGTCGACGACGTGGACGCCGCCGACGAAGCGACCATCGACGTGCTGGTGCAGCTCGCCGCATCGGCACCCTCGACATTGCTGGTCGTGCTCGCCTACCGCGGCGAGCATGCCCTGGCGGCGCTCGACCATTGCGTCGCGGTCCTGGCGCGCACAGGACACGTCATGGCGCTCGACCTCGCCCCGCTCCCTGACGACGACGCCCAAGCACTCGTCGAGGCTGCCGCGCCCGGCACGCCGCGACCGGCCGACGTCGACGCGGTCGTGCGGCTCGCCGGCGGCAACCCGTTCTTCCTCGTCGAACTGGCCCGCAGGATCGGCACCGACGCGCCGATGACCCTGGAACCGGGCGACGCCGCGCTCGCACGCTTCGTCGACGTCGCCGAGCCACACGCCGCGATGCTCGGTCGCCTCGCCCTCGTCGGCGGCGACCTCGACCCGGCCGAGGTCGCCGCCCTGACCGCCTCGTCGGAGCAGGACGCCTTCGATCTGCTTGACGTGGCGCTCGCCGCCGGCGTGATCGTGGTCCGCGGTGCCCGCTACCGGTTCCGCCATGAGCTCGTCCGCCAGGCGCTCGCTCAGCGGGTCCCACCCCACCAACGCATCGCCGTGCATCGCGACGCGGCACGCCGTCTCGAGCGCGCCGGCGCACCACCGGCGCTCATCGCCCGCCACTGGCTCGACGGGCACCGGCCCGATGCGGCCGCCGTCTGGCTGCTGGCGGCGGCTCGCCAAGCGGTCAGGCTCGGCGCGTTCGCCGACGCCCTCGGCCACCTCGACAGGTTGCTCGCCCACCATCCTGACCACCCGGAAGGGTTGCACCTGCGAGCCGAGGCTCTCGATGCCCTCGGGTCCGGCGGGGCGCCGGCGGCGTACGCGGCGGCGGCCGCCGCGGCCGGCGATGCGGCCGACGACCTGCGCGCCAAGCAGGCACTCGCCCAGTTGAAGCTCGGCGACTTCGCCGGCGCACTGCACACGGTGAACCGCGTCGATCCCGTGAGTCTCGATGGCCGCCTCGCCCGGGCCCTGACCCTGAGCGGCGTCGCCGCCATCGGGCTCGCCGATCCGCGGCTGGCCACTACCCACGCCGCGGAGAGCCGCACGCTCGCACTCGAGCTGGGGGACCCAGTCGCGCTCGTCGCCGCGTCATGGGCGCAGGCCCTCGCCGCGCATGCCCGGGGCGAGCTGCGCGAGAGCCTTCGCATCGATGTCCGTGACACCTCGTCGTTGCCGCACCTCGCCATCGCCGTGTTCGACGGGCAGCTGTGCGTGACCCAACGCCTGCTGTACGGTGCCGCGCCCTACCCCGACGTGATCGCCTTCGCCGACTCGCTGGCCGACGACGCCGACCGGCTCGGCGCCCGGCGCGGTCGAGCCTTCGCCCTGACCTTCCGCGGCGAGGCCCACCTCCTGGCCGGCCAGCTCAGCGACGCCGAACGCGACCTCGCCGAAGCGGGCCGGCTCCACCGCTCCATCGGTGCCCCGACCGGCGAGGCCCACGATCTGCAACGCCGCGCCGAAGTAGCCCTCTACCAGGGACAACAAGCCGACGCCGGTCGGCTCCTCAGCGAGGCGCTGCAGGTCGCCCGCGAGTCGAGCGTCGGCTTCCACCTCTTCGACCGCATCTACGGAACCGCCGTCGCGGCGGCTCCGGACGCCGCCGCGGCGATGGCCGCCGTCGACGCCGCCGAACTGGCCATCCACGGCCCGGCCGAGACATGCCCGGGCTGCCGCATCACCTTCGTGGTGCCCGCCGCCATCGCCGCAGCCCGCGCCGGCGCCCTCGACCGGGCGGCGAGCTACGCCGCGACCGCCGAGAACCTGGCTCGTGTCGTCATGCAACTCCCAGCCTGGGACGCCGCCGTCGAAGAGGTCAACGGTCACCTCGGCCTGGCATCCGGCGACGTCACCCGAGCAACACAGCGGTTCCGGGCCGCAGCGCACGGGTTCGGCCAGGCCGGCCAACCCCTCGACCAGGCCCGCTGCGCAGCCCTCGCCGCCAGCTGACACCTCCGGGAAGATTCCCGCAACGAGCGACAGATGGAGCAGCCCCGAGGCGGGAGCTATGCACGGTGGGTCAGTCTGCGGCTTGGATGGCTCGCACGTCGCGGAGGCTGACCGGTTGGCCGCCCAGACCCCCAGTTCCCGCTCTTCACCTCCTCGACGATGACCCAGGTGTAGGGGCGGATGCCCTCGCCGGTGAGCGACACGGTGGCGTCTGTGATGGCCGTGATCAACGCGGCACGCTCGCTCTCGTCGAACTCATCCTCGAAGACCTTCACTTCAATCAGCGGCACGGTCATCTCCTCTCAAGATGGATCGTCGTCGCCTGGCGCTGACGACTTCTCGAGCTGACGGTACGTCCGCTGTGGTCAACGACACTATTGGGAGTTCTCCCCATCGATCCGGAGTGGCTCCAGGGCAAAGGATGGGACGGTGGTCGCCCGACGTGACCGCGTCGAACCCGTTCACGCGCTCGCAGGACCGTGTCAGTGCCAGGCTGATCGCCGCGTTGACATCGGCGACGGAGTTCTCCCTCGGCGTCCAGTTCGAATCTGGACCGCGCAGCACCCTGGTCGCGCCGGCACAAGGGCGCCGACGATGACGCCGTCGCACCTGGGCCGATGTGCGGGGATTGTTGGCTCCTGTCTCGTAGTGGTGGGGTCCGAACGTCCGCCCGGTCACGGTCGTGCTTCGATGACCATGTTCATCCGGTCGGCGGCGACACGGCGGATGGTCCTGTAGCCGGCTTCTTGGAGCACGGCCCGCAGCCGTGGCTCGCCGGCTTGGGCGCCGAGGGCGAGGGCGACAGGCTGGGCGAGCGAGTTCGGGGTGCACAGGAACGTCGACGCGGCGTAGTTGAGGGCGGCGCCGGGGTTGATGGCCAGGTTGGTGGCGAGGTCGTCGGCGGCGTTCGGTTCGACGAGCATCAGCGACCCGCCCGGCGCCGAGCGCGGTGCGGGCGTAGGAGGCGGCGCCGACGGGGTCGCCGAGGTCGTGGAGGGTGGCGAAGTAGCACACCAGGTCGTAGCCGTCGGGCGGGTAGGAGGTGGCGTCGGCGACCTCGAAGCGCACCCGGTCGCCGACGCCGGCGGTGCTGGCGCGCTGGCGGGCGGTCTCGACGGACGGGCCGTGGGGGTCGTAGCCGACGAAGCTTGCCGTGGGGAACGCCTCGGCGAGCAGGATCAGCGCGGCGCCGTAGCCACAGCCGATGTCGGCGGCCCGGCCCCCGGCGGCGAGGCGGGCGGCGATGCCGTGGAGACGGGGGATCCATTCGCTGGCGAGGTTGTTGCGGTAGCCGACGCGGAAGAACCGCTCGGTGGACTCGAAGATCGCCGGATCCTGCTCCCCCCAGCCGACGCCGTGGCCGGTGCGGAAGGCGTCGACGATGCGGTCGGCGCCGCGGTACATCCCGAGCAGCAGTGGCGCCACGCCGGCCATCGATGCGGGCGATTCGTCGCCGGCGAGAACGGCGGCGTGTTCGGGGGGTAGCGTGAACGTCTCGTCGGCGGCGTCGTAGGTGACGACGCCGGCGGCGGCCTGTTGGGCGAGCCACTCCCGCACGTAGCGCTCATGGGTCCCCGTCGCACGGGACAGGCCGGCGGGGGTGACGGCGCCGGAGCGGGCCATCGCGCCGTAGAGGCCGAGGCGGTCACCGACCAGCATCATCGCCGTGGTGGCTGCCCCGGTCACCGTTCGTGCCACCTGCTCTGCGAACTCGCCCACCCGCTGCATGTCGAGATCAGCATCTGTCGCGTCGTGCGGTGCGTTGTCGTGGGTCGTGTCGAGAGCCATGACTGCCTCCTTGGATCGTGCGTGTCGTTCGCAGTGTGATCGCCGGGACTTTCACGTCGGTTTCGTCCTACTGTCGGGGCGGTTGGCACCCGGGCGGTAGACGGCCAGACTTCGTGGGTGGATGCCTGACTCGACGCACAGCTTCGGGGTGCTCGGCGCGCTGCAGGTTGCGCCGTGACGGAGTCGTCGTGCCCGTGCGCAGTGGCCGCCAGCGAGCCGTTCTGGCGGCCCTCCTCGTCTCGCGGGGCCGGCCGGTTGCGCCCGACGCCCTGGTTGAGGCTGTGTGGGCCGAACGACTGCCGGAGGCCCCGCTGCCGGCGCTCCACACCCTCGTGTCCAGGCTCCGCCACACGCTCGGTGACGGTTGCGTGCGTTCCGAACCGGCCGGTTACGTCCTCGACGCCGAGCCTGGGTCCGTGGACTGCGGACGGTTCGAGGCGCTCGTGGCCGAAGCGGCGGTTGCGACGACCGTCTCCACCGGTGCCGTTCTGCTCGACGAGGCGCTGGGACTGTGGCGCGGCCGGGCGTACGAGGAGTTCGCCGATCGGCTCTTCGCCCGGGCCGAGGCGGTTCGCCTCGACGAGCTACGCCTCGCCGCGATCGAGGACCGAGCAGAGCATCGCGCTGCAGCTGGGCGAGCCGACGCGTGCCGTCGCCGACCTGGAGGCGATGCTGGTTGAGCATCCCCTACGTGAGCGGGCGCGCAGCCTGCTGATGACCGGGCTCTACGGCCAGGGCCGACACGCCGCCGCGCTCGAGTCCTTCCGCGCCTACCGCACGCAGCTCGCCGAGGATCTCGGGCTCGAGCCCTCGCCGTCGCTGCAGGCGATCGAGGTGCGCATCCTCAACCACGACCTCCCCGACATGGCGTTGCCGTCTCGGGTGCGCGCCTCGCCGTCATGGGCAGCGCGAGCCGGTGTGTTCGTCGGTCGCGACGACGAGTCGGCGCGGCTGATCGGGATGGTCCGGGCGCATCGCCTGGTGACCATCACCGGCGCCGGCGGGATCGGCAAGACGCGGCTCGTCGCTGAGACGCTGCCGGAGCTGAGTCGACGCCTCGGCCTGCCGGCCACGGTCGTCGAGCTGGTCGCGGTCGAACCCGGCCAGGTGGCCGCCGCCGTCGCCACCGCGCTGGGCCTGGCCACGACCGGCGAAGCGCACACCGAACGCATCGTCGAGTACCTCAGCATCTGCGTCCGGTCTGCTCGTGCTGGACAACTGCGAGCATGTGCTCGACGAGGTCGCCCGGCTGGTCGCGTCGATGCTCGACCGGGCCCCGGCGATGCGAGTGCTCACCACGAGCCGGCGCTCGATGAGGTTGGCCGCCGAGCAGCTCCTGCCGCTCTCCTCTCTCGCCGTTCCCAGGCCCGACTGCCCACCCGAGCGGGCCGAGCTGACCGCCGCGATGCGCCTGTTCGCCGACCGTGCGCGGCGGCTCCGGCCCGGCTTCGCGATGGACCCCGACCAGGTCGCGGTGGCCGCCGAGATCTGCCGCCGCCTCGACGGTATCCCTCTCGTCGTCGAGCTCGCCGCCAGCCGGGCCGTCACGTTGGGTCTTCGCCCTGTCCTCGACCGTCTCGCCGGGCCCCTCGACCTGCTCGGCGACACAGCAACTCGCGGTTCGCGAACTCTCCGCGAGGTCATCGCGTGGTCGTACCGGCTCCTCGACGCCGACGAACAACGGCTGCTCGCCGCACTGTCGGTGTTCGCCGGCGACTTCGATCTCGCCGCCATCGAGGCGGTGGCTGACGCGATCGATGTCGGTTCGGCGGCGAGCGCCGCTGCCAGCCTTATCGACGCCTCACTCGTCGCCGTGCACGACAGCGACCGCGGCGTGCCGCAGCACCGGCTGCTCGCCGTGGTACGAGCGTTCGCCGCTGAGCAGCTGGCCACGTCGCCCGACAAGGCGGCGGCGCACCTCGGACATGCCCGCTGGGTGCAGGACCTCACCGGCGACGCCGCCCAACAGACCGTCGGCGCCGGTCACCCAACCGCCCTGTGGGCGCTCGCACGGCACCAGGCCGACGTCGCCACCGCGATGCAGTGGTCGCTCGCCACCGACCATTCCGAAATGGCCGCGCGCATTGCTTGCGCGGTGTGCCTGTGCTCGCACTGGCGCCCCAGTGAGTCGCTGCTGACCCGGATCACCGTCATCGCGGCGAAATGAGCGCGTCCTACGAAGCGCGGCCGCCGCGCAGCGCGCTTGCCGCCGGTGCCACGGCGGCGCTCGACCAAGGCGACATCGACGCCGCCGAACACCTCGCCGTCGCTGCGCTCGAACAGGACGCGAAGACGCGACGAGCAGGCCCTCGCCCTGCTGACACTGGCAGTAGCGGCGCTCTACCACGGGCAACATGATCGCTGTGTCGCCCGGCTAGACGATCTGCTCGCCGTGCCAGGTGTACCGATCGGCTTGCGCATGGATGCCGAGGCCACGGCCGCGCTGGCCGCGTGCTACGCCGGCGACCTCGCCACCGCACGAAAGCTCGTAGACCGACGCGACAGTCACCGCCGACGTCGCCGGCGCCAGCGGGTACCGCGCCTTCGTCACCTACGCCGCCGGCGAGGTCGCTCTCGCCGCCAACCAGCCAGCCGCGATCCAGATGCTGCGCGCGGCCATCCACGAAGCAGAAGCGTGCGCCGCCAGCCAAATCGCCGAGGTGGCACGGATCGCGCTGGTGTCGGCCCACGTCCGACTCGGCCATCGAAGGGACGCGCTCGACGTGTTCCCAGCGCTGATCGACGACCTTCGCCGCACGTCGAACTGGACCCAGCTGTGGACCAGCCTGCGCATCCTCGCCGAGCTCCTTCCCGAGATCGGCGAGGATCACACCTCGGCGCTGCTACTGGCCGCCGCCAGCATGGCGCCGGCCGCAGCCGCGCTTACCGGCGCCGACGTGGCCCGCTACGACGAGCTCCAGTCGCAGCTCGCACAGCGGCTCGGAACGAACGTCGTCGCCCAGATCACCGAACTGGCGGCAGCACTCCCACGCACCCAGATCGTCGATCGAGCCCTCACCGCCATCTCCCAGCCTCGCCGACCGACCGAGCGGCGCGAGCGTCCAACCTGACCACCCGCCCCGCATTCCTTCGAGCTCGAACACGTGCCCGACCGCCTGAACCACGTCATATGGGAGAACAAGCCCACGACGGCCTGTCGTTCCCGACGCGATGTCTCGATATCCGCGCCCCCGAACGCGGGCCGGGTGACTGTCGAGACATCCCGCATGAGCGCCGATCCTCCACGCTCGCGATCGCGAGCACTTCATGCAGCGGCTCGCCTCGGCGGACCGTTGCTTGCCCATCGTGCCCATCCTGCACGTCTCTCGTCAAGGTAACGTTTCGAAAAACGAAACGCAAGAGGGAAGTGACGGATGCCATCTCGAACTCCGAGACCGGGGCGGCCGGTACGAGCGTCGAAGACCGGCCGGCCGATCATGGCGGCGCTCGACCTCCTCGGCCGACGGTGGGCGCTGCGCGTTCTCTGGGAGCTCCAGGCCGAGCCCCTCGGCGCCCGAGCGCTTCTGTCCCGCTGCGAGGGACTGTCGCCCAGCGTGCTGTGCGACCGGCTCCGCGAGCTGACCGAAGCTGGGCTGATCGGCCGTCACGACCAGGCGTACGCGTTGACGAGCCTCGGTCGTGCGCTCGGCGACGCCATCGCTCCGCTCGACGCGTGGTCCAAACGGTGGGCTCGAGAGTTCGGCTGAATGCGCCTTCCCGGTCGCTGATCGGTACCGAAACAGGACTGGCGGAGTCCAATCTCTGCACTCGTTGTCCGGGAACGTCATCCGTACGTTCGAACCATGACCGACGCACCCTCCACCAAGATCACCGTCCAGTACTTCGACCCCGCCGACGGCGACGACTTCGAGTCTGCGTACCGCGAGCGGCACGTCCCGCTCGTGCGAGCAGTCCCCGGTCTGGAGCGCTTCACCATCAGCCTTCCGCACGGTGACGGCGCTCCCTACTTGGTCGCGGAGCTGTGGTTCGCCGACGGCGACGCTCTGAGCACCGAGCGGGCGTCCGCCGAGATGGCTGCGGTGAGAGCCGATTCGGCGACGTACGACGTGGCCCGGCGGGTCATTTTCGCGGGGAACGTCGAGGACGTCTGATCCAGCGTGGACTGGCACTGACCTCCTCGAGGTCCTTCGTCGCCCCCAAGCACACCGCTACCCGTTGCACACTCCTCACTGCCGGTTAGTGACGCCGTCACAGGGAGGTGTGGACGGCGTCAGCGATCTGGCTGAGCTGGAGCACGTCCGGCATGCGGCGGGTGAGAGCGCGTGGGCCTTCGAAGGCGAGCCGTCCGGCGCGCACGGCATGGGTCATCGGTTCGCGGCCAAGCCAGACAGGGTGCAGTGTGTCGACGTCGGCCGTGATGGTGACGTCGACGTCGAAGCCACAGGTAATCGTCGCAACGCACGTCTCTCGCCCTAGAGCGGACGGATCGGGACGGGACCTGCGGTCGTCGTCGGCTGCGTTCAGAGGGCGCGTTCGCGCACGATGCGGGCAACGTCGAGGCGTCTGATGCTTCGTCGCCCGGGGATGTGCATGAGGAGTGCGATGGCGAGCAGCGCGACGGCGAGGAGAAGCGGGGTCGTCGGTCGCAGCCGGAGGCTCATGTGGTAGAGGTCGCTGCCGAACGAGCTCATCAGCCATCGGGCACTGAGCCAGCCGGCGACGAGCCCGGCCGGGATGGCGGCGGCCACGAGGACCAGGTTCTCCGCGGTCATCATGCGGGCGAGGGTTGTCACTCTGCCGCCGGCGGCGCGCAGGGTGGCGATCTCGACGGTGCGTTCGGCCAGGTTGACCGACAGCGTGTTGAACAGCACGACGAACGCGAGGATCGAGCCGAAGAGGAGCATCACGCCGACGATGGCGTAGAACAGGCCGAGCAGTTGGCGGACGGTCTCTTCGCTGCCGCGGATGTCGCGGAACGCGACGACGCCGGGTAGGCCCGCGAGCTCGGCTCGGACGGCGGCCTGGTCGGCGTCGGGGGTGTAGCGGACGAGGAGAGACGGATGCCCGTTGCTGCCGGCGAGCCGTTCGGCGTGCGCGACGGTCGTGTAGGCGAGGCTGCCGAAGGGCTCGTGGACGAACCCGGCGACTCTGACGGGCACCGGGCTGCCGCCGGCCGCGGCGAGGTCGACGGTCTGGCCGACGTCGACGGCGAGGGTTGCGTGCAGTGTGTCGCCGAGGAGGATGCCGTCGTCGGGAAGGGCGGTGTCGAATCGGTGCATGGTCGTGTCGGGGGTGAACCCGGTGAGCACCGTCTGGTAGCGGCGGGAGCGTTGCTGAGCACGATGGGCGCCTCGAGGGCGGGTTCGACCTACGCGACACCGGGGGCGTTCGCCGCGGCGTGCAGTGGCGCGTCGCCGGGTACCCGAGAGGTAGAGCTGCGCGTCTTGGCGTTGGATCTGGTGGAACTGGTCGTCCAGGACGAGCGAGATCGTGTCGAGCATGCCGAGCGAGGACACGACGAGGACCGCGGCGAGCGCGACGCCGATGCCGGTCGACAGGGCGCGGCGGGGGCTGCGCCCGAGGTTGCGGAGCGCGAGTCGGGCGCGGACCGGTAGGCAGCGCATCCCGGGGGCGCGTTCGAAGATGCTGTGGTGGCCGACGCCGAGAGGGGCGACGCCCCGCATTGCTTCGGCCGGCGCGACCCGAACCGCGGCGCGGGCGGGGCCGAGCGCGGCGAGCGACGCTGGCGAGGGTCCCGACCGCGATCCCGACGATGGGAGTGAGGGCGTGGAAGGGGGCGACGGCAAGGGGGATGCCGAGCGACGTCGTGTAGGTGTTGGTGAGCCACACCGCGAGGCCGAGCCCGCCGGCGGCACCGATGGTCGACCCGATGATCCCGGCGGTTGCGCCGTAGGCGGTGTAGTGGATCAGCAGCCGGCGTCGGGGATAGCCGTTGGCGCGCAGCATGCCGATCTGGCCACGTTGGGTGCGCACGAGCCGGCCCAGCAGGACGTAGGCGGCCAGCGCCGCGGCGAAGACTTCCGTGATCAGCAGCCATACACGGTCCCATTCCGCTGCCTCTACTCGCGGAACATCTCGAACCTGATGATGGCGGGCAAGCACATCAGCGTCACCCACGTCGCCGGGTCCGTCACGAAGTACATGGGGAACGGAGCACAGCACGGCATCGCCACCGCCGTCGCCGCCGACCTCTGCATCAAGCTCAGCACCACACCACGGGGGCTCTACGAGGAGCACCTCGAGGAGCTGCAGCGGAGAGTCGAAGAGCTCACCGCCTGTGACCACGAGAACGTCGCGTTCCCCTAGCTCCCTCCCCTGATCACGGTTGCCGATCGGCGTCGGCATCGGGGTGTCGGCGCTGGTGGTGGACGGCCATGACGACGACGACACCGTCGATCACCCGGTACCGGACGGCGTACGGAAACCCAGCCGTTGAAGACCGTCGCTCGACCACCTCCCCTTCTCTGTCATGCAGCATCGGTGCTCCTGAGCCGGGCCAGTCCGCCACGCTCTCGATCGTCGCCCGTACCGCTTCGAGGAAGCGGTCACCGAGACCCGGCACCTGCTCCTCGTACTAGCTCCATGCCGCTGCGAGATCGTCCTCGGCGAGCGGATGAAGCCGGACCGGCAGGCTCAACCGCTCGATGGTGACGAACGGTGCTTGGCGATGCGCTCCTCGAGGTGATCCCAGCTGACGAGCTGCGCCTCGCCGGTCTCGACCATCTCGGCACGGCGGGCAGTCTCCTGGCTCCAGGACTTGTCGACCGAGGCCTCATCGGCGGCGTCCGCATCGAGGCTCGCAATGAGGTCGGCGGCGAGGTGCGCCCGATCGGACGCGGGCAGCTGCAATGCCTTCTCGAAGAGGTTCTCAGCCGCGGTCGCCACCGCGGCATAGTACCGCTGACGCTGTGACTCGACCCTCCCGCGCCGGTGCGTGACCGTCGGGCTTTGGCGGCCGTCGTCATCCGTGGTGATCTCCTCGACCCGGAGGTCCTAGCCGAGTCGGCCACGCGGAACTTCGACGTGTACGGCTTCTACGGGATCTCAGTGTTCGCCGAGACCGTGGACCTGGCGTGGACCGACCTGGCAGCCACCCGGCTCGTCGCTGTGCCGTGGCTCGTCCTTTTCGCGGCTGGCGATCTGCAGGCGGCCGGCCTCGAGCTGTGGGACACCGGTGTGGCGCCCACTACGACGTCGTTCACCCCGAGCTGGCCGAGCTCGTCGCTCGTATGCTGGGCACCGCGCACCGGGTGGTGCCCAACCCTCACCACCACACAGGAGGGTGAGCGATGCCGACCATCGACCTGCGAGCTGACCTCAACGCCGAAGACGACGAGGGACGGTGGTGGAGCCTGCTTCGTGACGCTGTCGATCCGCGCGCCCTTGTCCCGGGTGCCGTGGTGATCGCAGGCACCGACCGCTTCTGGTCGGTCGTGCGCATCGAACAGGTCGACGACGAGCCAGGTGCACTTCGTGGCGGTACCCGCCGACGACCCGGCCGCGGCCCGACTGCTGGCCCGATCAGCCTGACCTGTCAGCCTGACCCGATGTACCAACCATGTACCAAGCCAACGGTAAACAGCGGGGAACCGCAGGGAACAGCGGGCAGTTGACTGCGCCGGCTGACCATGGGAAAATGGGCATCTACCAGGAAGAACGCCTCGATCTGGCTCTCTCATAACCCGAAGGTCGCAGGTTCAAATCCTGCCCCCGCCACCAACGAAAGACCAGTTCAGAGGCCCTTTCCGGGAACGGGGAAGGGCCTCTGGCGTTCCGGAGGGGGTCAGATGAGAACAAGGCGCGAACAAGCGATTGGAGCCTCATCGAGTGGCCATGGGAAGCGTCCGAGAGCGGGCCGGGCGCCCGACCGTTCCTGGCGAGGAACTTACCTGTTGGCGAGAGAGATCGCAGACCAGCTTGTCGCTGGCCGTGGCAGCGTGGTTCGCTGGACAGCATCCGTTGGGGATGTTGACTCTGGCGGAGGGCTGCCCGTAGCGCCGGACGGATCTTTGGCGTCCCGATACGAACGGGCGTATCCGAGGACGGGTCCAAGGTGTGGGTGGTCGACGAGTCGTAGGGCTCGACCAAGGCGCGGCGAGACGTTGACTCGGTATAGCAGTAGCCGCCCGGCGTGGGTTCATTTGGCGCGACGCCCAGGATCGGCGATCCGTGTTGGACGGTCGCATGCGGTGAGATCACGAGCGCCCGGTCACAGCCGAGTGCGGGTCCTCGGTGTGAGTGTGGTGGGCCATGCGGCACTCGTCTAGCAAGGGTCGGCGGAGTGGTCGACGGAAGCCAGTCATTGACGCGTGCGCCGGCGGCGGTCAGTCGGTCGGTCCATGAACTAACCCGCCAGGGTCACGCTGTGCCGCGCTCTGGTGAGCGCAACGTAGAGTGCCCGGTCGGCTTCGAAATCGGGATCGAGGCCGCTGGCAAGCCGCCCGTGGTCTGCCGGAGTGAGCCGGACGCCAACGTGATCCCACTCGGGCCCTTGCCCTGATGGATGGTCATTCCACGCACAAGGGGTCGACCAGTCCGAAGCCGTGCAGCGACGGCGGTCAGCCGATCGATCTGCCGCTGTTCAGCGTCGCCCGTGCCTGACGGTGGTCGACGTGGAGCGCCGAGGTCCTTCACGACGCCACGAAGCTCGGCAAGGGCACGTCGTGCCGCATCAGGTGCGCCTGTCGCGAGGATGTCGATGGACTGATCCAAAGGCCGCCGGGCCGTCGGAGCGGTACACGTCCGGACCACCCCAGAGTCGCTCAATGCCATCCGCACCGACCACACCACACGCCATGACATCGCCGCCGCCACGACGACCAACCGAACAAGCCGAACACCGGCCCCTCAGCCGATCTCATGAACGATCGGGGCTAGGGGCAATACCGTTCAGTTAGGACTACAT
>CAVTWD010000023.1:0-8791 GCA_963738325.1 uncultured Acidimicrobiales bacterium | reverse complement strand
CGGCGGCGACCGGCGGGCGAAACGAGGTGGGTGCGGCCGCCCTTGCCCTGGCGGCCCTCGAAGTTGCGGTTGCTGGTGCGAGGCGCACCGTTCGCCGGGCGAGAGCTGGTCGGGATTCATGGCCGAGGCACATGGAGCAACCGCGGCTCGCGCCAGTCGAACCCGGCGTCACGAAAGATGCGGTCGAGTCCTTCCGCTTCGGCCTGGGCTTTGACGCGCGATGCGAACCGGGCACGACCATCGCGCGGACACCCGGTCGACGCGGCGGCCGGCGACCACGGCGGCGGCGGCACGCAGATCCTCGATCCGGCTGTTGGTGCAGGAGCCGATGAAGACGGTGTCGACCGCGATCGTCCGGATCGGCGTGCCCGGCTTCAGGCCCATGTACGTCGAGGGCGCGCTCGGCGGCTTCGCGGTGCGTTCGGCGTCCGCGAAGCTCCCGCGGGTCAGGGACGCGCCGTCGATCGGCGACCACCTGACCGGGGTTGGTGCCCCAGGAGACGTGGGGCTCGATCGTCGGCGGCGTCGATGTCGACCTCCTTGTCGAACGTCCGCGTCGTCGTCGCGTCGACGAGCGATCGCCAGTCGTCGAGCGCGCGCTCCCACGTCGCTGCCCTTCGGCGCGTGAGGCGCGGCCCTCGAGGTAGGCGAAGGTCGTGTCGTCGGGGGCGATCAGGCCGGCCCGGGCGCCGGCTTCGATCGACATGTTGCAGACGGTCATCCGCCCCTCCATCGAGAGGCGCGCGGATGGCGGAGCCGCGGTACTCGACGACGTAGCCGATGCCGCCGCCGGTGCCGATGCGTGCCGATGATGGCGAGGATGACGTCCTTGGCGGTCGACGCCGGGCCGAGTTCGCCGTCGACCGTGATCGCCATCGTTCCTCGGCCGCATCTGGGGCAGCGTCTGCGTCGCCAGCACATGCTCGACCTCGCTGGTGCCGATGCCGAAGGCCAGCGCGCCGAATGCGCCGTGCGTGGACGTGTGGCTGTCGCCGCAGACGATCGTCATGCCCGGGCTGCGTCAGCCCCTGTTCCGGCCCGATGACGTGGACGATGCCCTGTCCGAGTCGCCCATCGGATAGAGGCGGATGCCGAACTCCGTCGCAGTTCTTCCGCAGCACCTCGACCTGCCTGGCGCGAGATCGGGTCGACGATCGGCTGGTCGATGTCCACCGTCGGCACGTTGTGGTCCTCCGTGGCGACGGTGAGATCGGGCCGCCGCACCTTGCGGCCGTTCAGCCGCAAACCGTCGAACGCCTGCGGCGACGTCACCTCGTGGACGAGGTGGAGGTCGATGTAGAGCAGATCGGGCTCCCCGGGCCGGCGTGCACGACGTGGCGATCCCACACCTTCTCGGCAGGGTCACGCCGGTCTGTGCATCTCCGCTCTCGGCCGCTCGGGCCACTCGCTCGCTCCGCTCACTCATGGTGCCTCGCCGCCGATCGGTACCCCCCGGTGCTCCCACAAGAGTGAGATGGTACCGCTCGCTGCATGGGAGCCGAGCGTAGCGGACCGGGCCGGGGTCGTCGACAAGGCGGCCGCCATCCTCGACGCGCGCTCGGAAGGCCGGACCGGCCCCGCTGTCGGACCCTGATGGCGGCCACCGGGTTGCCCCGGGCGACCGCTCACCGTCTCGGCGGTCGCGCCGGGCCCGCCACGGGCTCGGTCGGCCGGGACGAGTCCGGGCGCTTCGTGCTCGGCTTGCGCCTCATCAGCCTCGGCCACGCGGTGGCGGGCGCCGAACCCTTGCGGTCGCTGGCCCGGCCCGCACTCGAGGCCCTGCGCGACGAGACCGGCGAGGGCGTGCAGCTCTACGTGCCCGAAGAGGGTGGCCGTCGTTGCGTGCTCTCCCTCCAATCGCCCCACGGGCTGCGCTGGATCGTGGCGGAGGGCGCGCTCCTCCCCCTCGACCGCGGCTCGGCCGGTCACGTGCTCGGCGGGGAGGAGGTCGGCCGGGCCGGGCTGGGTCGAGTCGGTCGAGGAGCGCGAGCCCGGCGTGGCGTCCGTGAGCGCCGGCGTGCGCGGGCTCGACGGCGCGGTCATCGCCGCGGTGAGCGTCTCCGGCCCGGTCGAGCGCCTGTCCCGGCAACCAGGAGCCCGCTTCGGCGGCGCGGTGGTCGCGGCCGCGAGGGCCATCGAGGTCGCTGATCGCCGGCTGACCCGCCGCCGCACCGCGCCCGGCGTGGGCGGCGCGGCCGGGCGTGACGCCCGGCAGACTCGGCCGGCCGGCTTCTGGCGCGGGTTTGTGTCACCGATGCGACTGTCTCGCCGGTGCGACGACCTCGCCGCCAGAAGGCCGGACGCGAACCCGGCCTGCGGGGTGCGAGAAGCCGACTGCTCGTGCAGCGCCGCTGGCGTCTCGCCGACCACCCTTTCCGGATCGGCCTCCGTCAGGCACGTCCTCTGGTCATGAGCGACCTTGCCCTGACCACGACCACCCTCGCCCTCGAGGCCAGCCAGCACCGGATGGGATGGGGCCATGCGGCCCGCCTGTTCGGCATCACGCCGTCGTTCACCTGGGTGCAGGTCGACGAGGGCGATCCGGTACGACATCGTCAGCCTCTTCACCCTGCTCCCGGGCGAGGACTTCGTGGCCGTCGCCCTCGTCGTCGAAGGCTGGGCCGCGCCCCTGGACGGCCCGCGGCCGCGCCGCCATCCCCGCCGCCAGCGGGTGCGGACCGCGGTGGCCGTGACCGCCTGCCGGCGGCTACGTCGCCGTCGTCCGCGAGCGGGACAGTGAGCCCGAGGTGATGCCGCCGGGCGGCACGGGCGCACTGATGGACGAGCTTCTGCAGGTCTGGCAGCGGGCGACGGCCGTCGAGAGCTGACCGACCGGGTGTTCAGGTGCGGTGGTGCGCGGCGTGGTGCTCGGCCAGGACGTCGCCGCCGAAGTCCCCGTCCGGATCGCGCGCAGACCGTGTGCGCGGGTTGACGCCCCGCTGCGTGTTGTCGTACTCGACCAGGAGGCGTGGCCCCTGCACCCGGTAGTAGTGGGGTTGGCCAGGCTCGAGGCCGCCGGCCCACGCGAGTGGAGGGCCAGCAAGCGGTCGCCGGCGTACTTCTCTGCCTCGGCGTCGGCGAGCGCCTCGGGCACCCGCTCCACGTAGACCGCGAGGAGCGCCCGCAGCAGCTCCTGCTGGCCGCTGTCGAGCGCGGCGACGGCGACGCCCTTCGCCGGACTCTCGCCAAGGGTGAGGCGCACGGCCTCGAGGTCCTCCGGCCGCAGTCCGATTGCCTCCTCGGCGCGGCGTTGCGTGGCCTCCAGCCGGGCGGCGAACGCGTCCATCCGGCATCCCTCGCCAGATGCTCTGCAGCGGGATGGGCAGGTCCCCGTCCGACAGCCGAGGCCGGTTGCCGCCGACGATGTCGGTTGGCGCCACTGGAGCGAGGACCGCTTGCGTGTGCCGCCCGTCGTCGAGCGCACGGACGAGCTCCCGGCCCAGATCCTCGGCCCCGGCCAGCGGCCGCAGCGGATGAGGGCCGAGGAGCGGCGACGACGCCGGGTCCGCGCCCATGAAGCTCGGCGTGCACGAGCGCAGCCTCACCCTCGACGACGGTGTGGTGGATCGAGACGTGGTGACCGCCGAAGCGCCACGACCACGTGCCCGAGGCCGGATCCCCGAACACGCGGAGGTAGTACCGGGCGGGGTCCCGTCCGCGGGTGCGGCCGGGGGAACATGCTGGTCCAGCCCTCGGCCTCGTCGAGGACATTCTCCAGGCCCATGATCGTGGCCACGGTCACGTAGCCGGCGCGGGACAGACCGGACGCCACGAGCTGGAGGGCGAGGCGCTGCTGCGGTGAGGCCAGGTCCGCCAGCGTGACGCCGCCGTGGTCGGTCGGTGTGTAGAACCACAGCAGGCGCTCGTCGTCGGAGGGGAACGACCAGACCGCCGCCTCCCGCTGCCCGGCGTCGAGCGTGGCGATGAGAGTCGACGCCGCGTCGGCCATGCGGCCGGCCAGATGCCGTCGGGCGACGCGCTGCTCGCTCATCGTCCGGGACCCTCCAGGCCGAAGATCAGCTCGGGGTCGCCGGGGCGCCAACTCCCCTCGACCTGCGAGCGGGCTCCGATGCGGCGGGTCCGCTCGAGCAGGTTGCGGCCGAGGGCCAGCTGGCCCGGCTCCCACGCCTGCAGCGCCGACCGGACATCAGCGGCACCCTCGAGGGCCTCCGCCAACGACCAGGCATCGGCCGCGGACTTGGCGGTGGCGGCCCCGGCATGGGGGCGGACCACGAAGGCGGCGTCGCCGACCAGGCACGCCCGGCCGAAGGCCATCCGCGGCACCGACCTCCACGATCGTCTGCACGAACGGTTGCCCGCGCGGCACACGACCGTCGGCGACCTCCGCCGCCATCAGGGACTGGCGTCGGCACCGCATCCGTCGAGCTGGTCGTTGCGCGACGTGCCCGGCCGGTACCGAGCAGCTGGCCGCTGCACCCCGTCGGACTCGACGAACAGGTCGTCCAGTTCAGGACCGTCAGGCAGTTCCAGTACCAGACGAAGTTCATCAGGCGGTTGCCCGGCACGATCTAACCGTCCGCGCCGGGTATCGGGTACATATGATGTGGCTGCTGGCGAGACGCAGTACCTGATGGTGTCGTCGAACACCGACCGGTAGTTCGATGGCAGATCTTCTCCGGGATCATGCCCCGCCAGGCCGACGTAGCCGGCGTAGACCGGGGCCACGTCGGGTAGCAGGCGACGCCGGGTGGTCGAGCCGATCCCCTCCGCGCAGACGAGCAGGTCGACGGTCGTGGCCCGCCCATCGCCGAAGGCCACCCGCACCTCGTCGGCGCCCACCTCGAAGCCGACCACCTCGGTGCCGAGCTCGTAGCGGTCCCGCCCGAAGCACTGCAGCAGGTGGCGGTACACCGTGTTCCACGAGCTGAAGCGATAGGTGTGCGCCTCGTCGTGGACGATGCCGCCATCGTGGGCCAGGTAGCGGATGCGAGCCGTCCGCGTGCGATGCGGTCGAGATCCAGCCCGGCCCGCTCGACGAAGTACCGGGAGCTGACGGGCAGGAAGCCGATCCCCGCGCCCCGCTGCTCCAGTTCCGCGGGCGAGCGCTCGTACACGTCGACGTCGGCGCCGAGGTCGCGCAGGACGAGCGCCGCGGTCAACCCGCCGAGCGAGCCCCCGGCGACCGCGATGCGCCACGCGGAAGCCATCGCGTCACGGCTTGCCGAAGGTGGCCACCCGCTCGACGTCGCACACGAACAGGGCGCGGCGCTCGTCGATCGAGGGGTCGCGCAGGCCGTACGGCGGCGGCTGCTGCGTGTACTTCGTCCAGATGCGATCCAGCTGGGCGGTGACCCGCTCACCCACCGCGGGGTCGTCCGGACAGCTCCTCGTTGGCGCTGCAGCGGATGCTGACCCAGTGGTACGCGTTGTCGGGGTTGACCAGCACCAGGGTCAGCTGCGGGTTCTTGCGGATCCAGCCGTACTTGCGGCGGTGGGTGGCCAGGTTGACGAGCACCTTGTCGCCCTCGTAGTCGAACCACATCGGGGTCAGGTTGGGTCGCCCGTCGCCGCCGATGACCGCCAGCACGCAGGCGATCGGTCGATCCAACAGCTGCTTGTACATCGGATCGAGTTCGTCGAGAGAGGCGATCTCGACGTGTCCGCCGACGCTGAACTGCTTCGGTTGCAGCCCGGAGGCGACGTCCAGGAACTGGGCCACTCGAATGGTCATGCCGATCCCCCCAGCACGCGTTTGTACGCTCAAATGGTGGCTGCATGATGCGTACCGGCAGCGCACGGTGTCAAGGACGGCGGACCACCATCGGGCTTGACCCCGAGCCTTGTCCGGCCATTTACTACGTCATGGGTCCGACGGCGCACGCGGTGCTGTCCGAGCAGCTGCGGCGGACATCCGGGAGCGGCGCTACCCCGAGCGCCTGCCGACCGAGGCCGAGCTCGTGCGGACCCACGGCGTCAGTCGCCAGACCGTCCGCCGCGCCTTCCAGGACCTGGTGGCCGAGGGCGTCGTGTACCGGGTGCCGGGCCGGGGCACGTTCGCCTACGAGGGCGAGAGCAAGTACTTGCGCTCGTCGGCTCCATCGAGGACCTCCTCGCCTTGTCGCTGGACACCGAGATGGAGGTGGTCGAGCCGCCCCGCCCGCTGGTGGACCTCGAGGCGGCCGGGCGGCTGCGGCTCGACCGCGACGACGTGGTCTCGATGACCTTCCGTCGCTTCCACGAGGACCAGCCGTTCTCGGTCACGACGATCTTCGTGCCGGTCACGGTCGGCCGCCGGCTAGTGGCCCGGCGAGACCTGACCGAGATCGGCGTCCGCCGGAAGATGACGGTGCTGAGCGTCGTCCGGGAGGCGGTGCCGATCGCCAGCGCCCAGCAGAGCATCACCGTGGTCCCGGCGCCGGACGAGGTCGCCCGACAGATCGACGTGCGCGACGGTGCGCCCGTCCTGCGCATCGACCGTCTGTACTTCGACCGCGACCAGGAACCGGTCGAGCTGGCCATCAACCACTGCAACCCCGCCCGCTACTCCTACCGGGTCCAGCTCCGGGCGACGGATCGATGAGCGAGCGCAGCGAGCGAATGGCCCGAGCGGCCGAGAGCGGGAGTCGATGAGCGAGCGCAGCGAGCGAATGGCCCGAGCGGCCGAGAGCGGGAGTCGATGAGCGAGCGCAGCGAGCGAATGGCCCGAGCGGCCGAGAGCGGGAGTCGATGAGCGAGCGCAGCGAGCGAATGGCCCGAGCGGCCGAGAGCGGGAGTCGATGAGCGAGCGCAGCGAGCGAATGGCCCGAGCGGCCGAGAGCGGGAGTCGATGAGCGAGCGAAGCGAGCGAATGGCCCAGCTGGTCGCCGCTGGCCTCCGCCACGCGGGGATCGAGATCCTGTTCGGGCTGCCGGGCGGAGGGAGCAACCTGGACGTCATCGGGGCCGCCGAGGCCGCGGGGCTGCGGTTCGTCCTCGCCCACTCGGAGGGTGCAGCGGTGCTCATGGCCGCGGCCGCGGCCGAGCTCACCGGCCGTCCGGGCGCCTGCGTCGTCACCCGCGGACCGGGCGTGACCAGCGCGGTGAACGGCGTCGCGCACGTGCGGCTCGACCGCCAACCCCTCCTCGTCGTCAGCGACTGCGTGCCTGCCGTGGACCGCGGTCGTGTCGCCCACCAGCGCCTCGACCACGCCGCACTGTTCGGCCCTGTCACGAAGGGATCGTTCGTCCTCGGCTCGACGTCGACGGCGGCGGACGTGCGGGCCGCGGTCGTGCTCAGCCTCTCCGGACCGCCCGGTCCCGTGCACCTCGACCTCGACCCGACCGCGCCGGGCACCCCCATCGGCGCGGGCAACGTCGACCGCGCTCGCCCGCCAGCCGACGCCAAGGCCGTCCGTGCCGCCTTCCGGTCCGCTCGCCGACCCGTCGTCATCGCAGGTGTCGGGGCAACAGCCGCCGGCCTGCGCGATCTGGTCGCAGGGTCGACCGTGCCCGTCCTCACGACCTACAAGGCCAAGGGCATCGTGCCCGAGACCGGGCCGAACGCGGCGGGCATCGCCACCGGCGCGACGATCGAGGCACCGCTCCTGCTCGCCGCGGACCTCGTCGTCGGCGTGGGGCTCGACCCGGTCGAGCTGATCCCCGCGCCGTGGCCCTACGAGGCGCCCGTGATCCTCCTCGGGACGTGGCCCACGGCCGCCGAGGGTGCCTACTTCGGCGACCGCCTGCTCGCCGAGGTCGTCGTGCCCGACCTGGATGCCGCGTTGCGCGAGCACGTGCCCGACCTTCACTCGGACTGGCCGGACGGCACCGCGCCGGACGCCCGGCACGCCGCGCTCGCCCGCGTGCTGGCCGCCGTGCCGAGCGAGCCGGTCGGCGTGCTCCCCCAGGCCGTCGTGGCCGCCGCCCGCGTGCTCATGCCGGCCGGGACCGTGGCCACGGTCGACGCCGGCGCCCACATGCTGGCCGCCGTGCCCATGTGGGAGGTCGACGAACCGGGCGAGCTCCTGATCTCGAGCGGGCTGGCGACGATGGGGTTCGCCCTCCCGGCCGCGGTGGCGGCCGCGCTCGTGCGGGCGGACCAGAAGGTCGTCTGCTGCACCGGGGACGGTGGTCTGGGGATGGCCCTGGCCGAGCTCGAGACGCTCGCTCGCCTGTGGCTCGACGTCATCGTCGTGGTGTTCGACGACCGGGCCCTCAGCCTGATCGCCATCAAGCAGGGCGACCACCAGGGCGGCGAGTCGGCCGTGCGCTATCGAACGGTCGACTTCGCCGGGCGTGGCGGAGTCGCTCGGCGTGCCCGCCTTCCGCGCCGACAACGCCGACGAGCTCCACGACGCCCTGGCCAAGGCCTTGGGCCGGCGGGGACCGTGCCTCATCGACGTCGCCGTCGACCCGGCCGGCTACCCGGCGCTGCTCGACGCCATCCGAGGCGGCCCGGCGGAGGGCGGCGCGTCGGAGCGTGGCCCGTCGGAGGGCGGCCAGCCCGAGCGATGATCATCGTGGATCACCGAGGATGATGTCCGACGTGTCGCGTGCTGCTGCTTCCCCACACCACCGAGCGCCCCTCCTATGGCACCCCGGGCTTTCGCGGTCGAGGACCGGGCTGTCTGCCGGCATCCGCGAGGAGGGCGACGTGCTCCTGGTCTGGTGCGAGGACGAGGGCGAGAAGCAGGCGCTCATCGCGGCCGAGCCCGCGACGTTCTTCACGACGCCCCACTACGACGGTCATCCGTCCGGGCTCGTCCGCTTCGCTACCGCCGACATCGAGCTGCTCAACGAGCTGCTGACGGAGTCATGGCGGCTACGGGCACCGGCCAAGCTGGTCGCCACCT
>CAVTWD010000022.1:0-14383 GCA_963738325.1 uncultured Acidimicrobiales bacterium | reverse complement strand
GCTGGCCTTGGTACCCCTCAACCAGCGACTACGTATTGCTCGAGGATGCGTTGCTGGCCCGAGTCTGCCGGCTGGAGTCACCCCTCGTGGAGACGAGCGCCGAGGCTCGCCGACTACGCCGCCCCGTCGTTCCCGCCCGGCCGCCCGGTGCGTCGACGCGGTCGCTCGACCTGACCACGCGCATCTTCACCGACTTCCCCTTCGACTCCCGCGCCACGACGTCTCGACCACGCCGCTCGGCGAGGTGCTCGACCACCGCCGCGGCGTCTGCCAGGACTTCGCCCACCTCGCCATCGGCTGCCTTCGCGCCGTCGGGCCTCCCCGCCCGCTACGTCAGCGGCTACCTCGAGACTGTCGCCCCGCCAGGCCAGCCCAAGCTCGTCGGCGCCGACGCCTCCCACGCCTGGGCCGCGGCTGTGCGTGCCCGGGTGGGGCTGGATCGACTTCGACCCCACCAACGACCGGTCGCGCCGTCACGCCACATCACCGCGGCCTGGGGTCGTGACTACCGCGACGTCGCCCGCTCCAGGGCGTCGTCGTCGGCCCCGCCGCCCCGCAGGAGCTGGCGGTCGCGGTCGACGTCAGCCGGTTGTGAGGCGTTGAGCGCCCGCGGGTGCGGGCGCCGTCAGCCGGTCGAGCAGACCGCGGCGAGGCTGGCCAGGGCGGTGGTGCGCCGGGGCTCGCGGACCGCGTGCTGGTCCAGGCCGTTGGTGACGTAGCCGAAGGAGAGCCCGGTCGCCGGGTCCCCCCAACGCGATCTGGCCGCCGGCTCCGTTGTGGCCGATCGCCCCCGGCAAGACGCTGCGCCCCATGCCCCGGTAGTGCGACTTCCCGTCGTCGCCGGCCTGCACCAACCCGAGCGTCCGGTTGGCGGGCACGCCCGTCAGGGGGTCGGGGAAGTGGTTGCGGACGTTGCCCACCGCGTCGGCCAGCACCTCCGGCTTCCACATCCCGCCCGGGTTGTGGAGCACGGCCTGGTAGAACCCGGCCAGGTCCTCGGCCCGCATCACGGCGCCGCCGCCGGGCAGGCCGACGCGACGGATGGCCGGGTCGTTGAAGGCGAGCAGGGCCTCCGGGGTCACCTCGGTGACGGGCAGCTCGCGCACCCCGAACGTGGCCTCGAGCTCGTCGGGTGTGGCGGGCTCGCCGGTGGCGACCAGCTCGGCGAAGGGCGTAGCTGCCGGGCTCGAGGCCGAGGACCCGGGGCAGGCCGGCCGGGTCGGTCACGCGGGCCTGGACGACGTCGCGGAAGTCCTGGCCGGTGACCCGCTCCAGCAGCTCGACCAGCACCCAGTGGGCCGAGGACGGGTGGTACTCGAACCGCGTGCCGGGCTCCCAGTTCAGGCGCCAGCGGCCGAACGCGGCGCAGCGTCCCCTCGCTGGTGTCGCCTGCGGTGACGAGCATCGGCGCGCTCGGGAAGCCCGAGGTGTGGAGCATCACCTGCTCGATGGTGACGACGTCCTTGCCGTTGGTGCCGAACTCCGGCACCCAGGTCCACCACCCGGCTCGAGGGATCGATCAGCCCGTCGCCGATCACGGCCCACATCGCGCCGGCGACGACGGCCTTGGTGGCCGAGTAGACGACGTAGCGGGTGTCGGGCGACGGCGTCCCCGATCGTCTCCGACATCACGATCTCGCCCTCGAAGCCGAGGGCGAGCTGGCACGACGGGAGCAGGCCCCTCGTCGACCTCACGGCGGGCTCGGGCGAGCAGGGCGTCGACGGCGGCTCGGTCGATGGACATGGCGGCTCCTGCTGTGACATCGGTCGGACCCGGGAATCCTGCCGGGGCATGCGGTGTTGAGCGACGCCATCATGGCTTCCATGACGGTTTCGGCGCGGCCTCGGGTGATCAGCGCGCCCTTCGTCATCGTCACCGTCGCCACCCTCGCCTTCTTCGTCTTCGTCGGGATCGCGGTGTCGACGCTGCCGCGGTTCATCGAGGACGAGCTGGGCGGGGACGGCCTGGCCATCGGCATCAACCTGGCCATCTTCTCGATCGCGGCGATCGCGGCACGGCCGATGATCGCCCGCATCGGCGATCGCTACGGACGCCGGGTCCTCATGGTCGGCGGCGCCCTGCTGGCCGGGGTGGCCATCGCCTCGACCGCCTTCGTCCACTCCCTCGCCACCCTCCTGCCGCTCCGGGCCATCTCGGGTGTCGGCGAGGCCGCGCTCTTCGTGGGCGCGGCGACCCTCATCGCCGACCTCTCGCCGTCCGAGCGGCGAGCCGAAGGGGCGAGCTACTTCTCCCTGGCGGTGTTCGGCGGGCTGGGGATCGGCCCGGTCGTCGGCGAGCTGGTCCTCGGGAACGACCGCTACCGGGCCGTCTACCTGGTGGCCTCGCTGTTCTGCGTCGCCGCCGCCCTCATCGCCCTCGCCGCACCCAACCGCGTGGCCGGCGTCGTCACCGCACCGGTCGACAAGGGCGGGGCACGGGGGTTCCACCGGGCCGCGTTCCTCCCCGGCCTCGTGCTGGCCTGCGGCATCGGTGGCTTCGCGGCCTTCAACGCCTTCCTGCCCACGCACGCCGAGTCCCTCGGCATGCCGGCCAGCGTGCCCTTCCTCGTCTACAGCGTGCTCTGCCTCAGCCTCCGGGTCCTCGGCGCCCGCCTACCGGAGCGGCTGGGGCTCGGCAACGCCCTCATGGCCGCCCTGGTCGGCATCAGCGGCGGCCTGCTGCTGCTCGCCGTGCTCGACCACCCGAGCGGCGTCTACCTCGGGACCGCCGTGCTGGCGTTCGGGATGGCCCTGCTCTACCCGTCCCTGATGGCCTTCGCGGTGAACTCGGTGAGCGAGCCCGAGCGGGCGCGGGTGCTGGCCAGCTTCACCATGTTCTTCGAGGTCGGGACGGTCATCGGCGGCCTCCTGCTCGGCTCCGTGGCCCGCTTCGGCGGGGAGCAGGGAGCGTTCGCGGGCGGCGCCATCCTGGCGGCGAGCGGCATCTGGGTGCTGCGCCAGCTCCTCCTGCCAGCGGCCCGGGAGCGCCGCCGCGCCGGTCATGGCCCCGTCCCACCTGCTCGAAGGCGGCCTGGCCGTCGGCGAGTAGCCGCGGCGGTCACCGCTTGGCGTCCGGTCGGGCCCTGTATGCCGGCCCCGCCTACGGCCGGGCGCCGGTCCTGGGCGCCGTCACCTTCGGTCAGATCGGCACCACGGAGGGTCGCGCCGCGTGCCGATTCCGAGGCTCTTCCTGCCCGGACCGCCCGGGCGACGGGTGACGTGACGCTCTCGCCCGTGACAATGCCGGTTGGTGGCGGCCGCCGGCGGGACGGCCGTCGCCAGGATCACAGGTGACACACGACAGTCGGCGGACGATGAGAGGCGGTGGAATCGAATGTCGCACGTCAAGCACGCCACGATCGGATCGCTCGTCGCCAGCCTGATGGGCGCGGCGCTGGGCTTCCTGTTGTGGGCCCGGCAGCTCGACAACAACGGGGCCAACCGGGGCGTCATGCGCCTGATCGGCTGGATGGGGCTCGGCCTGGTCACGGTCAGCGTGGCCGTCGCCTGCCTGAGCATCGCGTTCCTCCAGTACGTGATGGCCCGCGAGCGCGAGCAGGGCGCAGCCCAGACCGGCCGTCGCGGCCGCCGGCGGCTGGCCCGCACCGAGGTCTGACCGCCCTCGCAGCCGCCCCGCACCGGCCACCCGTCCGGTTCTATTTTTGGTCAGCGGATTGCACCCTGGAGGTGCGCTGCGCTGACCAGAACAGTGGCCGGCGAGGGCGCGGCCCGGCGGCTACGAGTTGAGCGCGCCGGACCAGGCCCGTAAGTTCGACTGCTGCGGATGCATCCGGCCCCCGAACGGGGGGTGGCAGCACCCGTGCCGAGGCCGAACACGAGGAGACACAGCCATGAGCGACTTCATCAACAAGGCCAAGGATCTTGTCTCGGAGCACGGTGACAAGGTGACCGAAGGGGTCGACAAGGCGACCGACGTCGTCGACGAGAAGACCGGGCGGCAAGGCGACCGACGCCCTGCAGAAGGTCGACGACATGACCGAGAAGGCCGTCGATGCCCTGGACGGGGACAAGTAGGGACCGAGCGGCCACCGAGCGATCCGACCCTGCCGCCGCCATGAGCGACTTCAACGAGAACGTGATCAACGAGTTCAGGGCCAACGGCGGCAAGGTCGGAGGGCCGTTCGAGGGCGCGCCGATGATGCTCCTGACCACCACGGGAGCCAAGAGCGGCCGGGCCCGCACCTCGCCGGTCGTCTACACCAGGGACGGTGACCGCTTCGTCATCATCGCCTCGAAGGCCGGGGCCCCGACCCACCCGGACTGGTTCCACAACCTGGTGGCCAACCCCGAGGTGACCGCCGAGGTCGGCACCGAGACGTTCTCGGCGCGGGCCACGGTCACCAGCGGCGAAGAGCGGGCGCGCCTCTATGACGCCCAGGCCGCGCTGATGCCAGGCTTCGCGGAGTACGCGCAGAAGACGACCCGGGAGATCCCCGTCGTCGTCCTCGACCGGCTGAAGTGATGGGTGAGGCCCGCTACTTCCTCCGCCTCGGCGACATCGCCGGACCATCGATCGTCGAGTCCCACGTGGGCGAGCTCGAGCTGACCGAGCTCTCGTGGCGGCTGCACTCCACCGCCTCGCCGGCCTTCGGCGGCGGTGGTGGGATGGGCAAGGTCCAAGTGGATGCCCTCACAGCCCACACGCCCACGAGCATCGCGTCGCCTTTGCTGATGCAGGCGTGCGCGGAGGGTCGTCACCACCCGGACGCCGTGGTCACGATCCAACGCGCCGCCGACCCGTCGCTGAACGTGCTCGTGATCACGCTCCGCGACGTCATCGTGTCGAGCTACACGCTCGACGGGGACCGCGGCCGGCATCGAGGACGAGCTCTCGCTGGTCTTCGCCCAGATCGAGCTCCGAGAGACGGACGGCCTGCGCGAGGTCACGGCAGGCTGGGACGTCGCCCGCAACGTACGGCTCTAGCCCTCCGGCGGGTGCTCGGCGTCGTACGCAGCGACGACCTTGGCCGGTGCCCGGAGCCGCCAGGACTCCGTCAGCAGCTCGGTGAGCAGCTCGACGTCGGCGGCCTCGAAGCGGACGAGCACGGACGGATGGCCGTCGTAGTGGGGAGTCGTGAAGAACGTCGCCGGCTCGGACGCGATGAGCGCCTGCTTCTCGCCTTCGTCCTCGCACCAGACCAGGAGCACGTCGCCCTCCTCGCGGATGCGGGCGAACAGCCGGTCCTTCACCCGGAAACCGGGGGTGCCGTACGAGGGGCGTTCGGTGGTGTGGGGGAGCGACGACGCGATGCGTCGGACGTCGTCCTCGGTGATCACGCCGACGATCATCGCTCTGGAGGGGTGCCCTCCGACGCACTACCCCGGATGGCGTCGAGCAGCGCCGGGTAGCCGGCCGGGTCGACGGCGACGTCGATGAGGCACGGTCCCCGCCGGGCCAGGGCCTTGGCCAGCGCGTCGTGGAGCTCGTCGGCGTTGTCGGCGCGGAAGGCGGGCACGCCGAGCGACTCCGCCACGCCGGCGAAGTCGACCGTTCGATAGCGCACGGCCGACTCGCCGCCCTGGTGGTCGCCCTGCTTGATGGCGATCAGGCTGAGGGCCCGGTCGTCGAACACCACGACGATGACGTCCAGCCAGAGCCGAGCGAGCGTCTCGAGCTCGGCCAGGGCCATCCCCAGACCACCGTCCCCGGTGCAGCAGACGACCTTCCGGTCGGGCCGCACGAGTGCGGCCGCGATCGCCGCCGGGACCGCGAACCCCATCGTCGCCAGCCCGCTCGAGATCAAGAGCTCGCCCGGTTCGTCGACCTCCCACATCGGCACGGCGGCCAGCATGTGGGCACCGGCGTCGACGGTGGCCACGGTGCCGGCGGGCGCGAGCACGCGGGCGGCGGCCACCACCGCCTGGGGGAGCACACCGACCGGCTCGCTCGGGACGGCGGCCAGCACCCGGGCCAGCGCGGCGTGCCGGGCGTCCGGCGCAGTGCCGTCCGGCCAGTCCGAGTGGAGGTCGGGCGCGAGCCCGCGCAGCGCGGCATCCAGGTCGGGCACGACGACCTCGTCCAGCAGGCGGTCGCCGAAGTAGGCGCCGTCGGCCGCGGTCGGCCACGTGCCGAGCAGGACGACGGTCGCGGTGTAGGGCCAGGGCGCGGGGATGAGCTCGACCGGATCGAGCCCCACGCCGACGACGAGGTCCGCGGCGTTGAGGAGCGGTGCCTCGATGGTCGCGCCCGTGGCGATCCCGGCCGCGTTGGGCCCGGACTCGGGCACGACGCCCTTGGCCTTGTAGGTCGTGAGGACGGGCACGGTCGACCCGGCGACGAGGCCGCGCAGGCCGGAGGCGGTCGCCCCGACGCCGGCGATGACGACGGGCCGTTGAGCGGTCCGGAGGGCGTCACGGACGGCGTCGACGTTGGCCGGCGCGCGGGCGTGGTCGCCATTGCCCGCCGCGATGGGGGTTCCCGGTGCGGTCGGGTCGAGGTCGAGGTGGACGGGACCGGGCGGACCGGAGCGGCTGAGCGCGACCGCGGCCCGCACGTCGGCCTCCGTGGACCCCGAGCCGAGGACGAACGAGCCCTTGGTGACCGGGCCGAAGAGCGCGGCGTGGTCGAGGCGCTGGTGGGCGACGCGACCGCGGTCCGCCGCCGTCACGCAGTCGCTGATGAGGAGGAGGGGTTGGCGGTCGAGCCACGCGTGCGCGATGCCGTTCACCGCGCTCGTTGCGCCTGGCCCGCGGGTGACGACGCACACGCCCGGACAGCCGGTGAGCTGGGCCGCGGCCGCGGCCATGAGCACCGCCGCGCCCTCCGAGTGGGCGAGGACGAACCGCAGCCCCTCGGCCTCGGCGGCCCCGATGACGTCCAGGTTGCTCCCTCCGCCCGGCAGCCCGAACAGGACCTCGACCCCCGCATGGCGGAGCCCGACGGCGACGAGCTCCGCGATCGCCTGGCTCATCTGTCAGTCGCTCGCAGCTGGACCCGGTACGAGTAGCGGGCGGGGTTGCAGTGGTTGATGGCCAGCTCCACCGGTTCCTGGTCACGGTCGAAGTACAGGCGGTCGATGCGCAGGACGGGCGCACCGGCGCGCACATCGATCTGCGGGCCGACCTCGGCCGGCGCCGGGACCGCAGTGATGCTCTGCTGCGCGCTGGCGATGGGTACCGCCTCGCGGACGACGCTCAGCACCGTCATCTTCCGGCGGACGCCGACCTCGGTCAGGTCCCGCCGGGTCATCAGCCGGCGGCCGACCGTGTCCGGCACGAAGATCGTCGTGACCGAGAACGGCTGGGCTTCGTGGAAGCGACGGAAGGTCATGGAGACGACGTCGTCGCGGTCGAGCCGCAGCCGCCCGGCCGCCTCGAGGTCGACCAGCGGGCGGGGCGGCTCGACCACCTCCATCTCGGTGTCCAGCGACAGGGCGAGGAGGTCCTCGATGGAGCCGAACGAGCGCAGGTACTTGCTCTCGCCCTCGTAGGCGAAGGTGCCTCTCCCCGGCACTCGGTAGACGACGCCCTCGGCCACCAGGTCCTGGAAGGCGCGACGCACGGTCTGGCGACTGACGCCGTGGGTGCGCACCAGCTCGGCCTCGGTCGGTAGCCGCTCGGGGTAGCGCCGTTCCCGGATGTCCCGCCGCAGCTGCTCGGACAGCACCGCGTGCGCCGTCGGACCCATGACGTAGTAAATGGCCGGACAAGGTTGGCGGTCAAGTCCGATGATGGTCACGCTCCTTGACACCATGCGCTGCCGGTACGCATCATGCAGCCACCATTTGAGCGTACAAATCGCGTGCTGGGGGGATCGGCATGACCATTCGAGTGGCCCAGTTCCTGGACGTCGCCTCCGGGCTGCAACCCGAGCAGTTCAGCGTCGGCGGGCACGTCGAGATCGCCTCGCTCGACGATCTCGATCCGATGTACAAGCAGCTGCTGGATCGACCGATCGCCTGCGTGCTGGCGGTCATCGGCGGCGACGGGCGACCCAACCTGACCCCGATGTGGTTCGACTACGAGGGCGACAAGGTGCTCGTCAACGTGGCCACCCACCGCCGCAAGTACGGCTGGATCCGCAAGAACCCGCACCTGACCCTGGTGCTGGTCAACCCCGACAACGCGTACCATTGGGTCAGCATCCGCTGCAGCGCCAACGAGGAGCTGTCCGAGGACGACCCCGCCGTGGGTGAGCGGGTCACCGCCCAGCTGGACCGCATCTGGACGAAGTACACGCAGCAGCCGCCGCCGTACGGGCTGCGCGACCCGGCGATCGACGAGCGCCGCGCCCTGTTCGTGTGCGACGTCGAGCGGGTGGCCACCTTCGGCAAGCCGTGACACGATGGCCTCCGCGTGGCGCATCGCGGTGGGGCCGGGGGCTCGCTCGGCGGGCTGACCGCGGCGCTCGTCCGCGCGACCTGGGCGCCGACGTCGACGTGTACGAGCGCTCGCCCGCCGAGCTGGAGCAACGGGGGGCGGGCATCGGCTTCCTGCCCGCCAGCTCCCGGTACCTCGTCGAGCGGGCCGGACTGGATCTCGGCGGCATCAGCACGCGCGACGAGCCCGCATCCGCTACCTGGCCCGCGACGGCGGCATCGTCCACGACGAGGCGCACACCTATCGCTTCAGCTCGTGGAACACGGTCTACCGCCACCTGCTGCAGTGCTTCGGGCAGGAGCGCTACGAGCTGGGCCGAGAGGTCGTCGGCTTCGAGGTGGACGCAGACGAGGTGCGGGTGGCGTTCGGTGACGGACGGGCGACCGCCGTCGACCTACTCGTCTGCGCGGAGGGGATCGGCTCGGCCACCCGGCGCCGCCTCCTTCCCGACGTGGCGCCGGTCTATGCCGGCTACGTGGCCTGGCGGGGCATGGTGCCGGAGCAGACCCTGCCGCCGGCGACCGCACGGGCGCTCGGCGACGCCATCACGTACTACGTCTACGCCAACAGCCACATCCTCGTGTACCCGATCCCGGGCGCGGACGGCTCGGTCGTGCCGGGAGAGCGCCTGGTGAACTTCGTCTGGTACCGCAACTACCTTGTCGGCGGTGACCTCGACGACGTGCTGGTGGGTTCCGACGGAGTGCGGCGGGAGCTGTCGATCCCCCCGGGCACGGCGCGCGCCGACCAGATCGTCGAGCTGCGGTCCACGGCCGCGAACCGGTTGCCAGCGGTGATCGCCGACGTCGTGGTGAGCACGGAGCAGCCCTTCGTGCAGGTGATCTTCGACGTCGACGTGCCGAAGATGGCCTTCGACCGGGTGTGCCTGATCGGCGACGCCGCCTTCGTCGCCCGGCCCCACGCCGCGGCAGGCACCGCCAAGGCGGCGGCCGATGCCTGGTCGTTGGCGGCAGCCCTCCAGGGTGCCACTGATGTCCCCTCCGCTCTGCGGGCGTGGGAGCCGGGCCAGCTGGCCCTCGGTCGCAACCTGCTCGAGCGGACCCGACGCATCGGCGCCCGCTCGCAGGTGGAGGGGAGCTGGCGCCCCGGCGACCCCGAGCTGATCTTCGGCCTGGACGGAGCCGGGACGATGAGCGAGCGGAGCGAGCGAATGGCCCGAGCGGCCGGGAGCGGGGATCGATGAGCGAGCGGAGCGAGCGAATGGCCCGAGCGGCCGGGAGCGGGGATCTGATGAGCGAGCGGAGCGAGCGAATGGCCCGAGCGGCCGAGAGCGGGGATCGATGAGCGATCGAGTGGCTCGGCGGGATCTGGCCGGCCGCATGGCCGACGCGGCCGCGGCGCTCATCGACACGCTCGACGCCGGCCAGCGGGAGGCGGCGGTGTGGCCGTTCCCGTCCGATGACGAGCGACTGCTGTGGTTCTACACACCGACCGACCACGGCGGCGTCACGCTGGCGGACCTGGCCCCACCGCAGCAGCGCCTCGCCCTCCAGCTCGTCGCCTCCGGGCTGTCGCGTGCCGGCTACGTGACGGTGGCGACGATCATGGGCCTCGAGAACGTCCTCGACGAGGCCGAGGGCTGGACCGGCATGTTCCCGGGTCGCACCCGGGGACGGGACCCCTCCTGGTACTACCTGCGGGTGTTCGGGGATCCGGCCTCGGGCACGTGGTCGTGGCGCTCGGCGGCCACCACGTCTCGATCCACCACACCGTCGTCGACGGCGAGGCCCGCTCGTGCACGCCGAGCTTCATGGGCGCGGACCCGGCGTCGTCGCCGCTCCTCGGCCCTCATCCGCTGCGGCCGCTCGCCGGCGCGGAGGATCTGGGCCGCGAGCTCGTCCGTGCGCTCGACGACGGGCAGCGCGCCCACGCCATCCTCGCCCCTGTGGCGCCGACCGACATCGTCGGCGGCAACCGCCCTCGGCTGTCGGACGGGGACCTGCCCATCCCCTTGCAGCGCATCTGGCGCAGTCCTGACGAGCGTTCTCCGCCCGGCTCGAAGCCACGCAACGCCACGCCGAGGAGGCGATCGGACTGCGGCCGGAGGATCTCGAGGCCGTGCGCCTCACCCTTGGCGAGAGCCCAGCGAAGGGCGTCGCCGTCACCGCGCTCGACGCCGGCCAGCAGGAGCTGCTGCGGGCGCTTCTGGCCGTCTACGTGGAGCGGGTGCCCGAGGCGCTCGCCGACGCCGAGGCGGAGAAGTTCGCCGGCGACCGCCTGCTGGCCCTCCACTTCGCGTGGGCCGGTGGCCTCGAGCCAGGCCAGCCCCACTACTACCGGGTGCAGGGACCGCGACTCCTGGTCGAGTACGACAACACCCAGCGGGGCGTCAACCACGCGCACGCGGTCTGGCGCGACCCGGACGGCGACTTCGGCGCCGACGTCCTGGCCGAGCACCGCGCCGCGCATCACCGCACCTAGCTCGGCACGTGGTCGGTCAGCTCTCGACGGCCGTCGCCCGCTGCCAGACCTGCAGAAGCTCGTCCATCAGCGCGCCCGTGCCGCCCGGAGGCATCACCTCGGGCTCGCCGTCGCGCTCGCGGACGACGGCGACGTAGCCGCCGGCGCGGTCCACCGCGACCGCGGTCCGCACCCGGTGCCGGCGAGGGTGGCGGCGGGGCCGCGGGCCGCCCGGGGGCGAGGCCCAGCCCTCGACGACGAGAGCGATGGCCACGAAGTCCTCGCCCGGAAGCAGGGTGAAGAGGCCGACGATGTCGTACGGGTCGCCCTCGTCCACCTGCACCCAGGTGAACGACGGCGTGATGCCGAACAGCCGTGCGGGATGTCCCCAGCCCATCCGGTGCTGGCTGGCCTCGAGGGCGAGGGTGGTCGTGGTCAGGGCGAGATCACTCATGACCGGAGGACGTGCCTGGCACCCGCCGATCCGGAAAGGGCGGTCGGCGAATCGCGTCGATCGGCTGCTGGCGCGGCCACGGCTCCAGTGAGACGATCCCACGCCAGAAGCCCGCAGCAGGGGTCGCCAGGGCGGCGAGTGAGCTTGGACAGCCGGGCCGGGCCGCCACTTTCGGTAGTGGCGTCATCGCGGACGGTGTGGGCCGTCTCTGCTGGCGAACGACGAACGAGCGAAGGAGGTGGACGGTGGCGAGCATGACCGCGCTGGTCCGCGATCCCATCGTCGAGGACAGAGGTACCCGAGTGGATGGCCGAGGAGTGGCTGTGGAGCCGTCCCAGCCCCGAGATGCTGCGGTACCTCGAGCTCGTCCTGCCCCTCGGCAAGCCCGCCCGGTGGCCGGCCTTCGCCTGGGAGTAGACGTGACGCGTCGGCGGCGGGCGCGGCACCGAGCGGCGGGTCAGCCGGCGATCGCGACCTCGATGGCCCTCGCCGCGGCGACGACCGCGGCGCCGAAGCGGGAGCCTGGTCGCCGGGACAGGCGCTCGACCGGCCCGGAGACGCTCACCGCGGCGATGACGGCCCCGTCGGGCCCCCGCACGCCCGCGCTCACGGACGCCACGCCGGGCTCGCGCTCCTCGACCGACTCCACCCAGCCCGCCGGACCGACCCCGTCGCCGCCGAAACGTGACCGGCCGAGCCGCGGTCGAAGGGGGAGGAGCGCGCCCTCGGCCACGATCCAGCGCAGGCCGTGGGGCGATTGGAGGGAGAGGACGCAACGACGGCCGCCCTCTTCGGGCACGTAGAGCTGCACGCCCTCGCCGGTCTCGTCGCGGAGGGGCCTCGGGGCGGGCCGGGCCAGCGACGCAGAGGCAGGGCGCCGGCCGCCGCGTGGCCGAGGGCTGATGAGGCGCAGGCCCGAGCACGAAGCGCCCGGACTCGTCCCGCCGGCCGACCAGCCCGTGGCGGCGCCGCGCGACCGCCAGGCGGTGAGCGGTCGCCCGGGGGAACCCGGTGGCCGCCATGAGGCCGACAGCGGGGCCGGTCCGAGGCTCCGACCGCGTCGAGGATGGCGGCCGCCTTGTCGACGACCCCGGCCCGGTCCGACTGACGCTCGAGGCTCCCATGGGCAGCGAGCATATGCAATCATGCACTCTGTGGAGAGCGCGGGGTTTATCCGATCGGGCGGAGCGAGACACACAATGAGTAGAAAGCGGAGCAAGCGTATAGTGGCAACCGAGCGAAGCCAAAGAGCGGAGGATTGAGAGAAGACCGGCGTAGACCCTGCCCCAGAAGGTGTGGGATCACCACGTCGTGCGGTCGGCTCCGGGCAAGCCGGACCTCCTCTACATCGACCTCCACCTCGTCCACGAGGTGACGAGCCCGCAGGCCTTCGACGGTCTCCGTCTGGCCCATCGCACCGTTCGGCGGCCGGACCTCACAGTCGCCACGGAGGACCACAACGTCCCGACCGCGGACATCGACCAGCCGATCGCCGACCCCATCTCGGCTCGCCAGGTCGAGGTGATGCGGGCCAACGCCGACGAGTTCGGCATCACCCTCTACCCGATGGGCGATCCGGCCAGGGCATCGTCCACGTCATCGGCCCGGAGCAGGGCCGCACGCAGCCGGGGATGACCATCGTCTGCGGCGACTCCCACACGGCCACCCACGGCGCCTTCGGCGCGCTCGCCTTCGGGATCGGCACCTCCGAGGTCGAGCACGTGCTCGCCACCCAGACGCTACCCGCAGGTCCCGGCCCGAAGTGGATGGCGGTCGAGGTCGAGGGCGAGCTGCCCGCCCGGCGTGACCGCCAAGGACGTCATCCTCGCCGTCATCGGCCGAGATCGGCACCGGCGGCGGCATCGGCCATGTCATCGAGTACCGCGGGTCGAGGCGATCCGCGCCCTCTCGATGGAAGGCCGGATGACGGTCTGCAACATGTCCATCGAGGCGGGCGCGCGCGCCGGGCTGGTCGCGCCGGACGACACGACCTTCGCCTACCTCGAGGGCCGCCCCTTCGCCCGAAGGGCGCGGCGCTGGGAGCGAGGCGCTCGACCACTGGCAGGACGCTCCCGATCGGACGACGACGCGGACTGGGACAGCCGGGTCACGATCGACGCCGCGCGGCTCGGCCCCACGTCACCTGGGGCACCAACCCCGGGCAGGTGGCGACCATCGACGGCGCGGTCCCGACCCGGACTCGTTCGCCGAGCCGACGAGCGCGAGGCGGCGTCGCGGGCCCTCACCTACATGGGCCTCACGCGCGGGCACGCCGATGCAGGACATCCGTCCCGACACGGTGTTCATCGGCTCGTGCACGAACTCGCGCATCGAGGACTTGCGGGCGGCGGCCGCACGTCCTGACGGCCGCCGGGCGAGCGTGCCGAGGGTGCATGGTCGTGCCGGGCAGCCGCGCCGTGAAGGCCCAGGCCGAGGAAGAGGGCCTCGACACTCTTCCGCGCCGCCGGCGCCGACTGGCGGGAGCCTGGCTGCTCCATGTGCCTCGGCATGAACCCCGACAAGCTCGCCGCCCGGCGAGCGGTCGGTCGCACCTCGAACCGCAACTTCGAGGGCCGCCAGGGCAGGGGCGGCCGCACCCACCTCGTCTCACCCGCGGTGGCCGCCGCGACCGCCGTCGCCGGCCACTTCGGACACCGGAGGACCTGGCATGAAGGCCGGTCGGGTCATGCGGGCACCGCAGTGCCGCTCCGTCGCTCCGACGTCGACACCGACCAGATCATCCCGGCCGAGTGGCTCAAGCGGGTCGAGCGCACCGGCTTCGGTGCCGGCCTCTTCGCCACGTGGCGCAACGACCGGACTTCGTCCTCAACCACGAGCGCTACGCCGGCGCGACCATCCTCGTCGCGGGCGGAACTTCGGCGGCGGTTCCAGCCGCGAGCACGCGGTATGGGCGCTCCAGGACTACGGCTTCGACGCCGTCATCTCGCCCCGCTTCTCCGACATCTTCCGCAACAACTGCACGAAGATCGGCCTGGCGCCGATCGTCATCGACCATGCCGTCGGTTCGCGACGCTCCTCGACGCCATCGAGGCCGACCCGACGCTCGAGCTGACCGTCGACATGGAGCGCCTCGTGGTCGAGGCGCCGGCCGTCGGGCTCACCGCCGCGTTCCCGATGGACCCCGCCACCCAGCACCGCTTCCTCGAA
>CAVTWD010000021.1:0-16077 GCA_963738325.1 uncultured Acidimicrobiales bacterium | reverse complement strand
GCCAGGTGGCGCGCCATCGCCGTCAGTTCGGCGGGCCCGATGAGCCCGACCGTTGCCGGACGTCAGCACCAATGTCGAGCAAGGAGGTCGCCGTGAGCGCCGCGTTCACCACGGACGGGATCAAGCGGCTGGAGGAGGTCGTCGGCGGCCACGTCGACGGCGGCGGCGTCGTCGGTTTGTCGTGGCTCGTCGCCCGACGGGGTGAGGTCCGCCGCGGCGTGGCCGGCACGCTCGAAGCCGGCGGTGGCCCGCCGGTCGCCGAGGACACCATCTTCCGCATCTCGTCGATGACGAAGCCCGTGACCGCTGTCGCCGCGCTGATCCTCGTCGACGAGTGCAGGTTGCGACTGGACGAGCCGGTCGACGAGTGGCTGCCCGAGCTGGCCGACCGGCAGGTGCTCGCCCGGCCCGGACGGCCCGCTCGACGAGACCGTCCCCGCCCACCGCCCCGTCACGCTGCGCGACCTGCTCACGTTCCGCCTCGGTTGGGGCATGGACTTCAGCTTCTCGACACCCCAGCCGGTGCTCGCAGCGATGGCCGAGCTCGGCTCTGGGCGTCGGCCCGCCCCGCCCGGCCGGTCCGCCCGAGCCGGACGAGTGGATGCGCCTGGTCAGCCCCCTACCGCTCGAGTACCAGCCCGGGACCAGGTGGCTGTACCACACGAGCGCCGACGTCCTCGGCGTCCTGGTGGCCCGGGCGGCCGGGCAGCCGCTCGGCACCGTCCTGCAGGAGCGCATCTTCGAGCCGTTGGGCATGCGCGACACCGGCTTCGCCGTGCCGGCCGCCGACCTCGCCCGCTTCGGTCCTTGCTACTGGAACGATCCTGCGAGCGGGAGCCGTGCCGGTCTTCGACCCGGCCGACGGCGAGTGGAGCCGCGCCCCGGCCTTCCCGTCCGGTGGCGCCGGGCTCGTCTCGACGGTGACCGACTACCGGGCTGTTCGCCGAGCTCCTGCTGGGGCGCGGGAGCTACCGGGGTCGGCGCACTCCTCTCCCGCCCGCGGTGGAGACGATGACGACCAACCAGCTGACCGACGCGCAGCGGGAGGCGGCCACCATCGACCTCACGGGCGGCTCGGCTGGGGGTTCGGCGTCGGGGTGCACGTCCGGCGGACGTCGCCCGACGGCCTCCGTCGGCACGTACGGGTGGGATGGCGGCTTGGGCAGCTCGTGGCACAACGATCCGGCCGAGGACCTGACCGGCATCATCCTGACGAACCAGGTGTGGTCGTCCCCGGCTCCACCGCCCGTGTGCGAGGACTTCTGGACCGCCACGTACGCGGCGTTTCCCGACTGACGTCAGCGGGCCAGACGGTCGCGCCGCTCAGCGGTCGGGCTGGAAGTAGCGGGTGGGGGTGGTGCCGAGCTGCTCGTGGAACATGGCCGTGAAGGCGCTCGGCGTCCGGTAGCCGACGGCCAACGCGACCGTCGTCACCGGTTCGCCCTGCGGCCAGCAGCTCCAGCGCCCGCAGGAGTCGCTGGCGCTGCCGCCACGCGCCGATGGTGAGGCCGGTCTCGGCCACGAACGTGCGCTCGAGGGTCCGCCGGCTGGCGCCAACCGACCGGGCCAGGTCGTCGATGGTGCGGCCGCCCGCCGAGCCGGCGAGGGCGAGGGCGAGGGCGCGCGCCCGCTCGTCGCTCGGGTGCGGGAGCACGAGCGGTTGCTGGGCCAGCCCGGCCAGCTGGTCGAGCAGGACGCCGATCAGCCGCTCGTGGTCGGCGCGGGCCAGGTCCAGCGGTGCTCGACCCACGGCGTGGATGATCAGCTCCCGCAGCAGGCGGGAGACGTTGACCGCCCGCCAGCCGTCGAGGGGCACGGGCAGCCGTCGGTCGAGGTAGAGGGTCCGGATGGACACCCGCCCGTGCATCACGATGCGGGGCCGGGCGCCCTCCGGCATCCACAGCGCCCGATGGGGCGGCACCACCCAGCGACCGGCCGCCGTCTCGACCGTCATCACACCGGCCGAAGCGAACAGCAGCTGGTTCCACCCGCTGGCCGCCGGCAGCACGACCCGGCCGGCCGGGTGGGTCACTGCGTAGCCCGCGGACCGCGGGCTCACCCGTAGCTGCGTGAATGGCTGTCGCACCAGCGACAGATTCTGTCGCAACGTCGACGGTCCGCAACAACCGGGCTGACGTACAACGTCGGGCATGGGCGCTCCACCTCGCACACTTCGCCATCAACGCCGACGACATCGACGCGCGCCCGCCGCTTCTACGAGGCGGTGTTCGGCTGGACTTCGAGGCCTGGGGGCCGCCCGGCTTCTTCCACATCGAGCGCAACGACGGCGAGCCCCGTCCGGTCATCGCGGCCCTGCAACAGCGCCGCGAGCTGGTGGAGGGCCGGCCGATCCTCGGCTTCGAGTGCACCTTCGCGGTGGACGACGTCGACGCCACCGCCGAGCGGGTCGTGGGCGCGGGCGGGCGGATCATCATGGCGAAGACGACCATCACGGGCGTCGGCGACCTCATCTGGATCGAGGATCCCGCGGGCAACATCGTCGGCGCGATGCGCTACGACACCGCCGCCGAGTGACTGCCGGACGGCGCCAAACCCACCGACACTCGGACCGGCGCGCTCTAATTACCCGGGTGAACGACGTCGCGCCATCCACCACCGCCGCCGCCGCGGCCGCAGGCACCGTCCTGATGACGCTGGCCTCGGGGCAGTTCCTGATGACCCTGGACAGCTCGGTGATGAACGTCTCGATCGCCACGGTCGCCAAGGACGTCGGCACGACGGTGACCGGCATCCAGACCGCGATCACGCTCTACACGCTGGTCATGGCCACTCTCATGATCACCGGCGGCAAGCTCGGGCAGATCCTCGGCCGCAGGCGGGCGTTCGCGATCGGCTGCGTGATCTATGGCTGCGGCTCGTTCACCACGGCGCTCGCGCCGAACCTGCCGTGCTGATCATCGGCTGGTCGTTCCTCGAAGGCATCGGCGCGGCGCTGATCCTGCCGGCCATCGTGGCGCTCGTCGCGTCCAACTTCCCGCGCCGAGGAGCGCCCGCGGGCCTACGGGCTGGTGGCGTCGGCCGGGGCGATCGCCGTAGCCGCCGGCCCGCTCATCGGCGGCGCTGTTCACCACCTACCTCTCGTGGCGGCTGGTCTTCGCCGGCGAGGTGCTGGTCGTGCTCGTCATCCTCCTGCTGACCCGACGGATGCCAGACACGCCGCCGGAGCGGGCGTGCAGCTCGACCTCGTCGGCACGGCGCTCTCCGCGGCCGGTCTCGGGCTGGCCGTGTTCGGCGTGCTGCGCTCGGGTAGTGGGGGCTGGTCGCGGCCCAAGCCGGGCGCCCCGGCAGTGGCTCGGCTTGTCGCCGGTGGTCTGGCTGATCCTCGGCGGCGGTGCGGTGCTGGCGCTCTTCCTGGCTGGGAGGACCACCGGCTGCGCCGCGGGCCGCGAGCCGCTGCTCGATCCGGCGCTCCTGGAGAACCCGCACGCTGCGGGCCGGGCTCACGTTGTTCTTCGTTCCAGTACCTCCTGCAGGCCGGGCTGTTCTTCGCCGTGCCGCTGTTCCTGTCGGTCGCGCTCGGCCTCTCGGCCATCGCCACCGGTGTTCGGCTGCTCCCGTTGTCGGTTACGCTGCTGCTCGCCGCCGTCGGCATCCCGAAGCTGTTCCCCGACGTCTCGCCGCGCCGAGTGGTCCGCCTCGGCCTCGCTCGCGCTGTTCGCGGGCCTCGTCGTGATGGTCGCCGCGCTCGACGCCGGCGCCGGACCGGAGATCGTCACTGGCCCATGCTGCTGGCCGGCCTCGGCGTCGGCGCGCTCGCCTCGCAGCTCGGCAGCGTGACCGTCTCCGCGGTGCCGGACTCCCAGAGCGGCGAGGTCGGCGGGCTGCAGAACACCTTAACCAACCTCGGCGCCTCCATCGGCACCGCGCTGGCGGGCGCGGTCCTGATCGCAGCGCTGACCGCGTCGTTCCTCGGGCGGGTGACGCCAACCCGGCGGTGAGCGACGAGCTGGCCTCCCACGCCCAGGTCGAGCTGTCGGCCGGCATCCCGTTCGTCTCGGACAAGGACCTGGTCGCCGAGCGCTCGACGCTGCCGGCGTCGATGCGGCGACCGCGGACGCCGTGGCCAAGGACTACTCGGACGCCCGTCTCGACGGCCTGCGGGCGTCCCTGTCCGTGCTGGCCGCGCTGGCCCTGGTCGCGCTGGCCCTCACCCGCCGGCTCCCGACCGTGCAGCCCGCCGCTCAGCACCCGCCCGGTGGGGACGGCGGGGACGGGGACTTGGATGGGGACGGCGGCGGCGGCGATGACGCTGGCCGGCGGGGCCGGCCCGGATGTGCTCGACGTCGGGCGCTGAGCCAGGCCCGCCATGTCGCGCATTTCCGCGACGAATGGGACCTGGCTCAGAGCGGCGGCATCCCGACGCGCCGAGGAGGGCCACGCGCACGGCCTCGGGTTCCGGCGCCACCACGGTGACGCCGCCTCCCCCACCGTCCGCGTCCACCGGGTCCGCCCGCAGGAACACCTCATGGATCTCGACGGCCAGGACGGCCCGCTGCGTGTTGCTGGCCGGGACCGACCCCTCCGGCAGATCGTCGCCCCGATCGGCCAGGAATTCGGCTGCCGCCCGCACCGCGTCGTGCTCGGCCCGGTCACGCACGGTCGGGTGGGAGAACCGCCAACGGCGTGCCCGCTGGGCGACGAGGGCCTTGTCGCGCTCGGTCAGGTCGACGCCCGCGGCGGGGAGGACGCGACAGTCGTAGGTGCGGCACGCCCGCGGCCGGACCTCGTAGATGGAGCACGCCCCGTCGACGAGCATCGGGCAGTGCCCGCGCTCGTCGTAGCCGAGGAGCACGTGCCCGGGCGGCCGGCGGGGGGCCGGGAAGCGCAGCTCGCGCGGGATGCGGGCGAGCGTGGCCGCCTCGTCCGGCTCGATCGGGATGAACTGGGAGGCCGTGCAGCACGCCGTGCAGCCGCCACAGGGCACGTCCGAGTCGTGCTCGCCCCGCAGCGCGCCCTGCAGCTGGCCGAGCCACGCCGAGAACTCGCCCGCAGGAAGCTCCGGCTCGTCGCTGGTCGTGCGCTCGCCCACGGCGGCTCCTGTCGCTCCGGCCGTGTCGAGCGTACCCAGGCGACCGGGTCGGCCATCCGGCCCGGCCGCGCTGACCGTAGTGTCTCGCCGAGGAGACGCCGGATCGCATGCGCTCGGAGGAGGGCAGCAGCATGGCGGTGATCGAGACGATGACCTTCGCCTTGCGGCCCGACGCCGACGAGCAGGCGTTCCTCGCCGCCGACCGTCGGGTCCAGGTCGAGTTCGCCTACCACCAGCCCGGGCTGCTGCGGCGCACGACGGCCCGCGACAGCGCCGGCGGCTGGATCGTCGTCGACCTCTGGCGATCCGCCGACGACGCCGACGCCATGGGTGAGTCCTGGGACACCGCGCCGGCACCCACCGCGTTCATGGCCCTTGTCGCCGCCGGGCACCGTGCAGGTCCACCGGTACGAGACCTCGACTGATCCCGCCTGCGCCCGCCCCCACGGCTGGGTCGCCTACGACACATGGTGTCGTCATCCGCGACGCCTGCGCGACCCTCCGGGCCGGGCCGCGGGCGACCCCTTCTACTGCTGGACGAGCACCAACGAGTTGCCCTCGGGTCCGCGACCATGGCCAGCGTAGGGCCGTTCGGCACGTCGAACGGCTGGCTGACGACGGCGCCGCCCGAGATCGGCGATCCGCTCCAGGGACTCGGCCAGGTGCCGCACCTGTATGTAGAGCGTCACGCCGCTGCGCTCGGCCTGACGGATGTGCCCACCCGGCCCGGGCTCCGGGCCGCCGAGCCCGGGGGGATCGTCATGATCGGCCCGTCGCTGATCGACCAACCGAAGAGCTCGCCGAAGAACGCCCGCTGCGCGCCGGGTCGCGGGCCTCGATCTCCCAGTGCACGACCGGCCGGGGCCAGTCTTCGGCCTCGGGCGCACCAGCCATGCCTCCACCTCCGATCGGGCCGGCCGGGCGGCGGCCCGTGCGGCGCACCCTAGGACGACTCGCCCTGTCAGATGGGCCCCGGTTTGTCCGGCGCCTCCCGCACCACCATCCCTAATGTTCATGTCCGCGAATCTGGACACTCCATGGTCGCCAACGCCGACATGAACGGCCGGTGCTCGCCGTAGCCGGGCCGTAGCCGCAGCCGGTGCGAGCCGGAGCCGAGCCGGGCCGGGCGCGACCAGCCGGGACGCGATGGCCGCACACCCAAGATGACCAGTACCTTTCGCCGGGTGATCCGCCTCGCGGCCGTGCGACCGGCCGCCCGATCCACCTTGCGGTTCGCCTCGCCACTCCTGTGACGCGAGCAGGCGGCCCCCTCATCGGGCGGCGCGCGCGGCTCGTGCAGGTGCTGGCGATCGGCGCGACCTGTGTCCTCATCGCGCAGGCCTGCGCGCGCTCTGATGCCGGGGCGCCGCCCGCCGACACCCTGCCCACCAGCACGATCCCTGCTCCCGGCACCGCCGCGCTCGCCCCGATCCAGCGGCCGCCCGCCCTCCCGGCCAGGCGCGAGCCGCGAACGTGTACGCGGGAGCAGCCGCCGACCACCTCAGCCCGGCCGTCAGCAACGCCAAGGCCTACGTCTACGTGCCGAGCAACGACGACGGCAGCGTGACCGTGATCGACCAGGCGACGATGACAGGTCGTCGACCACTTCCACGCCGGCAAGCTGGTCCAGCACGTCGTGCCGAGCTGGGACCTGCCAGACCCTCTACGCCAACGCCAGCGGCGCCAGCCGGCTCGTCCCCATCGACCCGCGCACCGGGAAGCCCGGCACGCCCATCTCCGTCGACGCGCCCTACAACCTGTACTTCACGCCCGACGGCACGCAGGCGGTGGTGATGGCCGAGCGGCGCGATCGCATCGACTTCTACGACCCGCACACGTGGACACTGCCGAGCTCGATCCGTGCCGTCCGTGCAAGGGCGTCAACCACGCCGACTGGTCCGTGGACGGCCGCTGGTTCCTGGTCACCTGCGAGTTCTCGGGGCAGATCCTCAAGCTCGACACGGCGATCCGGCGACGCTCGCTCGGGCGTGCTGGACCTCCCGCCGGGCTCGATGCCCCAGGACCTGCGGCTGACGCCGACGGCGACGCGTTCTACGTAGCCGACATGATGCACGGCGGGCTGTGGGTGCTGACGGCCGACGGCTGCCCGCGTCGTGGGCTCGATCCCGACCGGCGTCGGAGCCCACGGCGATCTACCCGAGCCGCGACGGCACGCTGATGTACGTCTCGAACCGGGACGGATGGCGGGCGACGAGCACCGGCCGGTCGCGCCCCGGGGAGGGCTCGGTCTCGGTCGTCGATCCGGCGCTGACACGGTGTCGCCACCTGGTCCATCCCGGGCGGCGGCTCGCCGGACATGGGCGGCGTCTCCGCTGACGGGCACCTGCTTGTGGCTTTCGGGCCGTTACGACGCGCGAGGTGTACGCCTTCGACACGGGGACCGGCGACTGGTCGCGCGGATCACCGTCCCCCCGGTCCGCACGGGCTGTGCGTGTTCCCCCAGCCGGGCCGGTCTCCCTCGGCCACACCGGCAACTACCGCTGATCGTGGCCGACCCAGCGCGCGTCAGCCGCCGGCGCTTCGTGCTCGTGGGCGTCGTCGCCGCGGTCCTCGGCGCCTGCGGCCGCGGTCGTGGTCGCAACGGCGCGGCCACGTCGGCGTCGTCGGGCACCGCCGCAACGCCCACCAGCGCGCCCGCAGGCGGCCGTGCAGCCTCGGCCGCGAGCGCTGCCGGCGCGTCGACCGCACCGGGCACCCTGCCGCCGACGTCGGCCACCGGTCCACTCGGCCCCGCCCGCTACCTGGCCAACGGCGACCGGGGGGGCGCGCAGGTGGCCCTCACCTTCCACGCTTCGGGCGACCCCGCGCTGGCCCAACAGCTCCTCGACGTCGTGGCCCGCGCCGGCGTGCCCATCACGGTCTTCGGCGTCGGGCAGTGGATGGCCGCGCATCCGGAACTGGTGGCGCGCATCGTGCACGACGGCCACGAGCTGGCCAACCACACGCTCACCCACCAGGCAATGGGGCCGCTGGACGCCGATCAGGTGCACGACGAGGTCGTGGGGTGCGCGGACGTGCTGCAGCGCCTGACCGGCTCGATCACTGCGTGGTTCCGTCCGTCGGGGATCGCGGTACCGACGGCCACCATCCTCGATCAAGCCGGCCGCGGGCTACCCGGTCAGCGTCGGCTACGACGTCGACTCGCTCGACTTCCAGGATCCCGGCGCGGCGGCGGTCCAGGCCAACGTCCTGGACCACGTGCAGCCCGGGTCCATCGTCAGCCTCCACTTCGGCCACCAGGGCACGATCGAGGCCTTCGGCGCGGTCGTCGACGGCCTCCACGGCCGACGGCTGGAGCCCGTGACCGTCACCCGCCTGCTCGGCTGAGCGGGCGGCACCGTCGCGATCGGAGCGAGCGTGGGTTCCGGGGCCGACCTGCGAGGCTGCGGCGGTGCCGTTCTGGAGACACCAACGCGGTCGGCAGCTGCCGGCTGACTGGGAGTCGATCGTCGCCGGCTCGCTTGGCGAGTGGCCCTACCTCGACGCTGGCGAGCGGGAGCGGATGGCGGCACTGATCGAGGAGCTGCTCGCCGGCAAGGGCTGGGAGGCGGCTCACGGCTTCACGCTCACCGACGCCATGTGCACGGTGATCGCCGCTCAGGCTGCGCTCGTCGTCCTCGGCCTCGACCTCGATGCCTACCGCGAGGTCCGGGCGATCATCGTCCACCCCACCACCGTGACCTCGACGGCACCCCGCCAGGGCCCGGTACCTGGCGTCGTGACCGAGGAGCCGATCGACCTGCTCGGCGAAGCCCACCAGCAGCGGGGTCCGGTCATCGTCGCCTGGGACGCCGCCGACGACGACGCGCGCCATCCCGGCACCGGCAGCAACGTCGTCGTGCACGAGCTCGCGCACAAGCTCGACATGCTCGACGGCCTGATCGATGGCACACCACCCGTGCACGGTCGCGAGGCGTTCGAGCGTTGGGTCGAGGTCTGCACGGCAGAGCTCGATCACCTGCGGGCCTACGGCGATCCCCTGCTGCGCGACTACGCGGCGCAGGACCCCGGCGAGTTCTTCGCCGTGGTGGCGGAGGTGTTCTTCGACCAGCCCGAGCAGCTGCGGGCGATGAAGCCCGACCTCTACGCCGTCTTCGCCGACTACTTCGGCCAGGATCCGGCCATGCGCCGCCACCGAACGCTTGCGACGGGCTGAAGCAGCGGCGACCGGGACAGCCGACCGCGGCTCACTCCCCCTGAAGCAGCTGCGACGTCGAGGCGATGCATGCCCGCCGGGCCGGGACGACGCTGACCGTGTTGGCGACGAGCACCAGCGTGGCGCACAGGCCGACGATGAGGAGGACGGGGATGGCCGGGTCCGGCAGCGCGCCGATGCGGTCGACGAAGGCCCGGAAGACCACCGACGCGACGAGCAGCCCGAGCGGGATGCCGACGACCAGCGGGACGATCGTCAGCACTGTCGCCTGCGAGTGCACGGCGCGACCGATCCAGCCGCCGTCCGCGCCGAGCGCCCGGAGCACGGCGAGGTCGCGCCGCCGACCGTTGATCGACACCAGCAGGGCGTGGATCAAGGTCACCAGGGCGAGGACGATGAGCAGTCCGCGCAGCAGCGCGGGGATCCGGCGCACGCGAGCCACGTTGACGATCGAGGCCGGCGGATCCTCCTGCCCGGGCGGCTGTCACCAACCCGGCCGCGACCCGTCCGCGACCTTCCGCGGTGTCCCCGGCTTGAGTCACTATGCGCGGCCTCGTTCGACGACTGGGCCGACTCCAGGCGGGCCAGCCCCTCGCTCGTGGCGACGCCGCCCAGCCCCACCCCGTCGATCTCGGCGAGCGTGGGCACGACCGCGATGCCGACGACGCGCAAGGTGCCCTTCCCGGCCTCGCCGACCAGCTGCAGCTGATCGCCGCGGCTGGGCACCGAGCTGGCGCGCCGTGACCCGGCCGAGGGCCAGCTCGTCGGGACCCGACCGGCAGCCGGCCCTCCAGCACCTCCGGCGCCAGATCACCGCGGACGTGCTCCACGCCGACGATCCCGATGCTGGTGCCACCCCTGCGAGCCTGGCCGGCGCTCCCAGGATCATGAGCCCGTCGATGTTCGGGTCGGCCGAGTGACGATCGCAGCTCACTCGCCGTCAGGGTGCTGAGCCGGCGCCGACGCCGAAGGCGTAGTTGCTACCGAAACGAGCCCGGTCGGTCACCAGCCGGTCGACGCTGGTGGCGAAGCCGGCCGCGGCGACGATGCCGGCGACGATCGCGCCGAGCACGACGCAGGTGCCGAGCGCGGACGTCGTCGAGCGGCGTGGCGGGTCAGGGCGAACCTGGCGCCGGCCGCCGCGGCCGGGCTCGGCGCCCGCCGGGCGACCAGCTCGCCGGCCCGCGACGGCGTCGTCAGCCGCCGGTGTGCGCCGCCCGAGCAGCAGGGAGAGGCCGACCCAACCCAGCACGCCCACCAGCAGCACGGCGCCGCCGACCATCAGCACCAGTGGGTCCACGTGGACGCCGGGGTGCGGTTCGATGACGCGGACGAAGCCGGTCGGGAAGATGCCAGAGGCGACGACAGCGAGCACGACGCCGACGACCACTCCGGCGATGGCCGGCACCGCCGCTCGGAACACGGCTTCGAGCGCCAGCTGGCGGTTGGTGAAGCCCATCGTCTCGAGCGGCTGGCGGTCGACCGGGGCGAGCCGGGCGTGACGGGAGAGGAGCTGGCCCAAGGCGACGATGGCGGCCAGCCCGGCCACGAGGGCCATCAGCCACGTTCCTCGAGCCTGCGCGTCGACCGCCGTGCGGATGTCCTTGCTGATGACCTCGTCCGTCCCCACTTGCAGCTGGCTGCCGTCAGGCAGTGAGTCGAGCGCGGTCCGCAGCTGCGCGGTCGTCGTGCCCGGGTCGAGGTCCACGGCCATGAGCGTCTGCCCGAGACCGATGTCGGCCTTCAGGAGCGCCGGCGAGAAGATGACGGCGCCGGCGTTGTCCTCGAGGCTGGCGGGGGCCTGGAGGATGCCGACGAGGACGGCGTCGATCTCGGGGCCGGTCGGAGGCTTGACGTAGCCCTCGCCGTTCTGGACCTGACCCCACGTCCAGAACTTGACCGGGAAGCGGTCGCCCAGGTGCGCCTGGTGCTGGGCGACGAACGATCGGTCCGCCACGAACTCGTTCGGTCGGGCGGGGTCGGCCTGCCGGCCCGCGACGAGCCGTGAGTCCATCCGCCGGGAGCCGATGAAGCCGAACGAGTCGGCGTCCGCGTGGTGCGGATCGTCCAGCGCGGTGAAGGCGAAGCTCATGGCGTCGATCGCTCGGATCCCGGGGAGCGCGGCGACCTCCGCGGTCCGGGGCGGGCCGCCCTCCTGCGTGACGGTGGCATCGGGGCCACCACCGATGGCCGCTGTGAACGCGTCCGGCGCCTGGGCGGTCCGGCGGGCGCCGGCCGCCAACGTCAGGACGGCGGCACTGATGAGGGCGATGACCGCGGCCATGAGCAGCGTCGGCAGCCACTGCCGTCGCATCGTCGTCCGCAACCGGAAGAGGACCGCCCTCACGCCCTCCATTGAGCCCCACCGCGGCTCGGACGTCCATTGCGCTGCCCAACCGCCCGGGGTGGTGCCACCACCCTGGCCGTGGGCGGTGCTGACCGACCTCGTGAGCGACCTCTCCGGCGGCCGTAGGCTTCGCGTCGCTCGCTCGGCGGAGGTGCCGTCATGAAGCTCGACGAGGACATGCAGCGGGTGGTGCGGGAGCAGCGTCTCGGCTTCGTGGCGACGGTCGACGCCGACGGCACCCCCAACCTGTCTCCCAAGGGCACGACTCGACGTGTGGGACGACGAGCACCTGGTCTTCCTCGACATCCACTCGCCGAACACGGTCGCCAACCTTCGCTCCCGGCCCGCGGTCGAGGTCAACGTCGTCGATCCGATCGTGCGCAAGGGCTACCGCTTCAAGGGCCGGGGCGAGGTGCTGACGGGGCCCGCGGCGCGACGAGGTGCTCGCCCGCTACCGGCGCGACCGGGGCTCGGACAGTCCCGGGTCAAGGCGGTCGTACTCATCGCCGTCGAGACGGCCGCGCTGCTCGTCTCCCCCGCCTACGACGACGCTGGGGTCACCGAGGCGGAGGTGGCCGCGCGCTGGCGGGCGCACCACCTGGCCCTCCACCCTGACGGTCCGTAGCCGGCTCGATCGTCCCGCCAGTCGCGGCGGCATCTGGTGCGAGATCGTCGCACCGATGAGACGGAGCCGCGCCAGAAGCCGCACGGCGGTCGAACGGCGGTCACCACGCGGTCACCTGGCGGTCAGGGTCGCCTCGATGCCGCGGACGTCGTCCTCCTCGTCCAGCAGCAGCTCGACCTCGTCGTAGCCGAACCGCTCGAGATCCGGGCCGAGCAGCTCGGCCTGGTCGCCCCCGAGCTCGAGCAGCAGCGCGCCGCCGGACCGGAGGAAGGCCGGGCTGCCGGCGACGACGCGGCTGGAGGACGTCGGTGCCGTCGTCGCCACCGTCGTAGGACAGCCCGGATTCGAAGGCGAACGTGTCGCGCTGGAGGAGCGACAGACCCGCGGTGGGCACGTAGGGCACCACGCCGACGACGACGTCGACGCGGCCTCGGACTCGCCGGCACCGGGACGAACAGGTCACCCTGGTACGCCTCGACGCCGTTCACCCGGGCGCAGGCCACGGATCTCTCGTCGAGATCGGTCGCCACCACCAGAGCGGCCGGGCGGGCGGCACGCAGGACGGCGGCGATGGCCCCGGTCCCGGTGCAGAGGTCGATCGCCGTGCCCTCCTCGGGCAGGCGTGCGGCCGCCCGCCGCGCGAGGGATTCCGTGTGCCAGCGGGGCACGTAGACGCCGGGCTGGACGTGGATCTCGAGGCCGCAGAACGAGATCCGGCCGGTGATCCACGCGATGGGCTCCCCCGTCAGCCGGCGGGCCACCAGCGCGTGGAGCAGCTCACCGTCGCCGGCCGCCGCCCCGAGGAGGTCCTCCGCCTCCTCGTCGGCCGCGATGAACCCCGCCTCCCAGAGGAGGTCGGTCAGCGCGTCGAGGTCGAGGGGAGCGGCCACCATCGCCATTTGAGTCGATGACCGTCAACGCCACGACGACGGTCGGTCGCGATCGTCCCGAGCTCAGCGACCGAACACCGACACGTGGCCGGGGCTGGTCGACGTGAACGGCTGGCGCTCCCAGTCCGCCCACCGGTCGTGGAGGCGCAGTCCGGCGAGGCGGGCCATCAGGTCGAGCTCGCTCGGCCAGGCGTACCGGGTGACGACCGGCGAGAGGCGGATCCCGTCGGTGGTGATCGAGACGTGGCTCTCGTCCAACAGCTGCCGGACCGCGTCGTGTCGACCGACGTCGAGGCGCACCTCGTCGGGGTGGATCGCCTCGGCGTCCACGTACTGACGGTCACGCAGCAGGTGCAGGTAGGCGGGGACGAAGGCCTCGACGACGAACACGCCGTCGGCGGTGAGGTGACGGGCGACCTGCTCGAAGCAGCGCACCTGCTGCTCCTGGGTCGGCGAGGTTGAAGAGCGTGTTGAAGACGACGTAGATGAGGCGGTACGTACCGGACACGGGCACGTCGGCGAAGTCCCCGATGGTGACCGAGAGCTCGGCACCACCGGGCTTCTCCCGCAGCCTGGCCACCATGGCCGGCGACAGGTCCACGCCGTCGACGCCGATCCCCGTGGCGGCGAGTGGCAACCCGATGCGGCCGGTGCCGATCGCCAGCTCGAGCGCCGGACCACCGCGAGCGATCGCGGCCAGGAAGGCGACCGCGGCCTCCTCGTCGCCGCGCCGTTCGTCGTCGTAGCGCTCCGCCGCGGCGTGCCACGACGCGACGGGGTCGTAGCGATCCACGGCCGCGATGTCACCGCGCCGAGCCTGTTCACCGCAACCGAGTTGCCGGCACCCGGCGGCGAAGCCGGTCCGAGTGGACGGCAGGAGGTTCGGCGCTCGTGCAACGGTGGCCCGCCATGGGGACGCCGACATCGACGCCGACGCCGACACCGCCGGCGACACCGGGTCCTCGACGCCACCACCGCGCCCGCTGGGTGCTCGGCGCGATCGCGGTCGTGCTCGTCGTCATCGTGGCCGCGTGGTTCGTCTTCCAGCGGCTGTCGGAGCCGGACCCGCCCTCGGCCTTCTACACGCCCCCGGCCGAGCTCCCGGCCGGCCCACCCGGGACCATCATCCGCTCGCAGTCGATCGGCAGCCGCGTGGACGGGAGCGAGGCGTGGCGGGTGCTGTACACCTCGACCGCGCCCGACGGGTCGCCGATCGCCGTCTCCGGCGTCGTGGTCGCACCGCCAGGGGCGGCACCCGACAACGGATGGCCGGTCGTCGCCTGGGCCCACGGGACGACCGGAGTGGTGCCGCGGTGCGTGCCGTTGCTCGAGGAGGACGGCGGCCTGGCCCGGGTGCCGGCACTGGAGGAGCTGCTCGCCGCGGGGACCGTCGTGGCGGTCACCGACTACCCGGGCCTCGGCACGCCCGGCATCCACCCGTACCTGGTGGGCGAGAGCGAGGGCCGCGCCGTCCTCGACAGCATCCGCGCCGCGCGCGGGCTCCTGGGGGCCCAGGTCGGCGACCGGGCGGCGGTCTACGGCCACTCCCAGGGCGGCCATCCGCGCTGTTCGCCGACCAGCTCGCCGCCACCTACGCCCCGGACGTGCCACTGGCCGGCGTGGCCGCCATGGCGCCTCCGACCGATCTCGCCGACCTGCTCCGCCTGGACAGCACCGAGACGGCCGGCATCGTCCTCACCGCGCTGGCCCTGACGTCGTGGGCGACGTGGTTCCCGGACACGCACCTCTCCGCCATCGTCCACCCGGTGGCCGAGCCGTCGGTGGAGCGAGTGGGCCACCGCTGCATCGCCACGACCGGCCAGGGGCTGAGCGACCTCCCCGACGTCGCCGCGCTCAAGGTGCAGTTCCTCTCGGGCGACCCGGCCGACGCCCCGGGCTGGGGGGAGCACCTGCGGCAGAACGCTCCGTCCGCCGTCTCGCCGACCATCCCGCTGCTCGTCTCGCAAGGCCTGACCGACACGATCGTCCGGCCCACCGTCACCGAGGCCTTCGTGCAGGCGCAGTGCGCCACGGGGCACCGATCGAGCTCGACACGTACGCCGGCGTCGACCACTTCGCCGTCCGCACCGCGGCCGCGCCGAAGGTCAGCACCTGGCTCCTCGACCGGCTGCAGGGGAAGACGGTGACCCCGGCCTGCACCACCGAACAGGACTGACCCCGTCCGACCACCGGGGACGACGGGTCCGGCCGCGGTCAGGCCGGCAGGCGCTCCAGGTCGGTCGTGGTCGCCACGCCGGCGAAGGCCTGCGCGATGGCCATCCAGTCGCGCGCCGCGGGTCCGATGACCTCGAGCGCGGTGGCCTCGAGCGGCCGCCGCTGCGTGACCACGAGGCAGAAGTCGAGCGCCGGGCCGCGGACGACGTCGGGCACGTCCTCGGGTCCCCAGGTCCAGGTTGCGCCGGAGGGAGCTTCGAGCTCCACCCGCACCGGCTCCTCCGGCACTGGCCGTAGCCGGACCGCGTACGACCACCCGGGGTGACGACGCCGAGGTGGGCCACGTGGCGCAGGCGGTCGGTCGGCGGGTCGGGCCGCCCCAGCGCTTGGGCGACGTCCCAGCCGTGGCTCCACGTCTCCATCAGTCGGGCCGTGGCGAACGAGCGGGCGCTCATCGGTGGGCCGAACCACGGGATGCGGTCCTTGGGGTCGAGCGGCCCGAGCGCGGCGAGCAGGCCGACTCGCGCCTCGCGCCACCAGTCGAAGACCTCGGGACCGGAGAGGTGGGCGTGCTCGGCCGGCACGTCGAGCCCACCCCGCACGGCGCGGTCCAAGAGCTTCCGCAAACCCGGCGGGGTCGATGATGGCGAGCCGAGCGGCGGCGTCGTAGAACGCCACGTGGACGATCGTCTCCCGGACGTCCCACCCGGCCGCAGCCGTCGGGGTCGACCATCCTGCGCTATCGAGGTCCGTGACCACGGATTCGAGCGCGCCCTGCTCGGCTGCCAGGTCGTCGCTGATCTGGTCCATGCC
>CAVTWD010000020.1:0-29607 GCA_963738325.1 uncultured Acidimicrobiales bacterium | reverse complement strand
CGGAACCTGTCAAGCCCGGTGAGACAACTTGCTATGCGGATCTGATGAGGGCTTCGGGTGTGGGTTCGTTGATCCAGGCGACGGAGGGCAGTGTTGGCGGTGTCGGCTGGCGGTGCCCGAATCGTGCCGGGTTGGCGGCGTAGGCGGCGGCGAGGGTGACGGCGCGCTGGGCGCGGATCTCGTCGGCGGTGCCGTAGTGCACGGAGGCTGGGGTGTGCAGCCCGATGCCGGCGTGACGGTGGATGTGGTTGTAGTGATCGAAGAACGCGGCGCAGAACGCGCGGGCGTCGTGGATCGAGCCGAACCGGCCGGGGAACGCCGGGCAGTACTTGAGCGTCTTGAACTGGGCTTCGGAGTAGGGGTTGTCGTTGGAGACGTGGGGACGGCTGTGGCTGCGGGCGACACCGAGATCGATGAGCAGCTGGGCGACCGGCTTCGACGTCATCGATGTGCCCGCGGTCGGCGTGCAACGAGAGTTGACCGGGCGCGATGCCGTGGCGCTGCAGGGTGTCGGCGATGAACGCCTCGGCGAGCTCGCCGTTCTCAGCTGGCGACACCATCCACCCCACGACGTAGCGGGAGAAGATGTCGATGATCACGAACAGCTCGTAGTAGACGCCCCGCTCGGGCCCTGCAGCTTGGTGATGTCCCACGACCAGACCTGGTTCGGTCGGCGGGCGATGAGCTCGGGTTTCTTGCGCGCCGGGTGGGTGCGCTGGCGGCGTCGTTCCCGGTTCTCGCCGGCCACCGCCAAGCAGCCGGTACATGGTCGAGATCGAGCACAGGTAGACGCCGTCATCGAGCAACCTCGCCCACACCTGGGCTGGGGCCAGGTCGCAGTACTCGGGCGAACGCAGCACCGTCAGCACTCGCTGACGTTCGGGTTCGGTGAGCTTGTTCGGCGGTGCCGGACGGGGCGCCGGCGGGCCCGCCACCGGCGGTCGGCGCCGCCGATAGAGCGTTGCGCGCGACACGCCGAGCAATGCACACGCCTGCGCTCGTCGACGTCAGCGCAGCGAGGTCGTCGAAGTGCGCGCCCATCATCGCTTCGACGTCGGGTCGGTGTCCGCGCTCTCGGAGAGCCCTTCCAAGAGCGCGTGCAGTTTTCCCATGACATCGAGCGCCGATCTCGTCTTGGCCAGCTCGGCCTCCAGACGCTCGTTCCGGCGTCGCAGCCGCTCCAGCTCGACCTGCTCGGCCGACCGCTTCGCCTTCGGCCTTCGGGGCCAGCCCATGCTGGGCGCCGGCATCGCGAGCTTTGCGCCACTCGGCCAGATGCGAGCTGTAGAGGCCCTCGCGGCGCAACAGCGCGCCCCGCTCGCTCGAGCCGACCGGCAACGCGTCGTACTCGTCGAGGATCTCGGCCTTGTACTCGGCGGTGAACGATCGCCGCCGAGGCCGCGCAGCCGGGTCGGGCTCGTCCATCACGCCATCATGGGCGCGCGCAAGCACAGAAGCAGTCGTCATGGTCATCGGGTCTACGTCTTCCAGACTCGCCCTGCAGGGATGGTCGGCTACCGCAGGTGTCTCACGTCAGCCTGACAGACAGGGTGGTCGGCAAAGGGGCGGGAAGAATCGTCAAGAGCGGTGGATCGGTCGGTTGATTACGCTGCGACCTCCCCCGCCTCGGAGCCGAAGAACCCTCCAACGCCGGCACGAAAATCCCGCTCGACATGCTGTGCAAGTACATGAGCGGCAACGCTTCGGTCACCTTCCGGGAGCGGCGACACCATGGCGGCACGATCGAGCTGCGGAACCGGACCCGCTCACCTGTCTCGGAGTCCACACGGCGGTCGTCCGCGCGAGGCGCTCGACTGTCGATGCATCCCGCCCCGGTCGTGATGGTCCGCGGGCGCGGCATGCCCATTACGGACCACCAGGCGCGTGGCGTCGTTCGACCTCGCCGGCCCGCGCCTCGACATCGGCGTCAACCTCAGCCTCGAGCGCAGCGGCGAGCATCCGCCACGCCCCTTCCCGGGCAGATTCATCGCGCCCCACTCCGGCGCAGCCGTTTCTCAGGCACTACCTTCAACATCGGGCTGGCATTGACAGGCATGCCAACTATAGGGGTGACGATGGATCGCTTCGACGTCATTGTGGTCGGCGGGGGATCAGCGGGCGCAGTTGTCGCTGCGCGGCCGTCAGAGAGCCCGGGGCTTTCGGTCCTTCTACTGGAAGCCGGCCCGGACCACACTTCTGCGGACACCCCGGCCGCTGTTCGGGCTCGGAACTTCTTTCACGCATGGGCCGAACCGGTGCGGCAATGGCCCAACCTGCTGGCCCGCCGTGCTGCTGGTCAAGAGGAGACGTTGTACCGGCGAGGCCGCGGCAGTGGCGGATCTTCCGCGATCAATGCGATGTCGGCATCCGTGGCACGCCTGATGACTACCAGCGTTGGGTGGATGAGTTGGGATGCGACGGCTGGGGCTGGGCCCAGATGCTGGCCACGTTTCGTTCGATGGAGGACGACGTTGACTACGGCGGCGAGAGCGGCACGGCAACGGCGGTCCGATTCCACTGGCCCGGCTTCCATTTGAGGAACTGGCACCGACGGACATGGCGATGCGCGCTGCGCTGAGCGAACTTGGCTACCCCGAATGCGACGACTATCACGTCGCCGATGCCACCGGGGTCAGCCGGTGGGCGTTCACCTGGCGAGACCGCTGTCGGGTTTCGACCAACGACGCCTATTTGGAGCCGGCCCGCCAGCGAGCGAATCTGGTCATTCTGGGTGACGTTCAGGTCGACCGGGTCCGGCTTGACGGCCGCCGAGCCGTCGGAGTTCGCACCGCAACTGGTGAAGAGATCGAAGCTCGAGAGGTTGTGCTCAGCGCCGGCGCGATCCATTCTCCGCCGATACTTCTCCGCTCCGGCATCGGCGTGGACGACGGCCTGCCGGTCGGCAAGCGTCTCAAGGATCATGCCACGGCCCCGTTCCAATCGTCCCAGAGACCGAACGCTCGACGGGCGAGCGGAGACGATCCCGCGATGGGCTCGGTACTGCGCTACAGCTCGGGGCTGGCCGCGGGCGGGCCCGAACGATATGCAGATCGCTTGGTTCGATGTGCTCGGACCCACTGAAGAAGGCCGGGCGCTGGCAGTGCTCTGGGCAGCGGTGATGCGAGTGTTCTCGGCTGGGCACGTCCGCCTGCGTTCAGATGATCCCCTTGACGATCCGATCGTGGACTTCTGCTTCCTGTCCGATGAGCGGGATCTCGTTCGCCTCCGTGACGGCGTGAACCGAATGATCGACATCGTCCAACGACCCTCGATGCGGGCTATCGCCGAGGAAGTGACCGTGGCACACACTCCGATCGAGGAGCTGACAACGATCAAGCGATCGACGACTGGCTCCCGTCGATCGTCGGCGACTATGTCCACGCGGTCGGCACCTGCCGGATGGGCCGACCCGACGACGATGGCGCAGTCGTCGACCTCGATTGTGCGGTTCGCGGCTACCGAGCACTATCGGTAGTCGATGCCCCCGTAATGCCCGACCTACCCAAGTGCGACACTCATCTCACCACGGTGGCCATCGCGGAGCGCTTCTTGGAGCGACGACGGTCCGAAGCAACGTGACGGACGGTCCGGCTGGGACCGGAGCTGAGCTAAACAGCTACTAGCCGTGGACATGGGGGCTCAGTGCGGTCCGCCGTACGACCTTTGAGCCACACCTCGGCCTCCTCCGTCACTGACGGGCGGTGATGGTGGAGGTGTAGCCGCTTGGCGAGGTCTCGCCTTCTTTGCCGGCGCCTCCGTTCGTGGCAGACGCCGCTGATGATCAGGAACAACCCGGGCAACGCGAAGGCGGCAGCAATGATGTAGAACATCATCTCCGGCACGTACATGAGCTACGCCGGTACCCGGGGCGTGCAGGCGGTCGCCCAGACGGAACCTGTCAAGCCCGGTGAGACAACTTGTCATGCGGATGTGATGAGTGCTTCGGGGCTGGGTTCGTTGATCCAGGCGATGGTGGGCAGCTTCGGCGGCTGGGGCGGGCGGTGCCCGAACCGTGCCGGGTTGGCGGCGTAGGCGGCGTCGAGAGTGACGGCCCGCTGGGCGCGGATCTCGTCGGCGGTGCCGTAGTGGACCGACGCCGGGGTGTGCAGCCCGATGCCGGCGTGGCGGTGGACGTGGTTGTAGTTATGCGGGTGATCCTGTCAAGGGGTTCCTCACGAGGCGTCGTGTTGGAGGCGTTCGAGTAGCCCGTTGAAGATCTTGGTCCGGCCGACTTGGCCTTTGGCGACCGCGTCTTCACGTTGCTTGCGGAGCGTCGGTCGGAACTCGATGGTGGTGACGAAGAAGGTGCAGCTCTCGCAGATGGATTCGAAGTGGCAGTCCATATCGACGGGGCGGGCGCAGTAGCCGTTGCCGAGCATGCGGCGGTGCATCTCACCGCGGAGTTTGCGCGTCTCTGCGCCTTCGTCGTCGCTGGGGAGCTGGCGGGGCTGGTCGTAGAGGGCTTCGACTTTCTCGGTGACAGCGAAGTACTCGTCGGCGACGGTCTTGTCGGCGATGCGGGCGTAGATCATCGTCATGGCGAGCGTCTTGTGGTTAATACACGGGTGATCCACCATCCGGTCGATGGGCGCGGCGAGCATGGTCGGCGGACGAACGAGGAGCGCCCCGTGGGCGGGTTCATGCCGTGTCTGATCCGTCATCGCCGCGGACCTGAGTTGGAGTCGATCACGCTCGGGCATCCGCTGTTGGACGACTACTTGGCGTTCGTGGCGGTGCGGGCCCGGATCAACACGTGGCTGGCTGTGGCGTCCGATTTGAAGATCTTCTTCGGGGTGGTGGCCAAGGCGCCGGCGGAGGTGACGCCGGCGGACGTGTTCGCGTTCCTGTCCGCCCAGCGCGCCCCTCGCCACGGGGAGCGGGTCGTGCGCCTGGAGGATGGCGAGCCCGGCCTGGCGGCGCGCACGATCGCTCGACGGCTGTCGAGCGTACGCGGCTTGTACGCGTACCTGTCGGCCCGCGAGGACACGGGCGTGGGCCGTAACCCGGTGCCGACCAGCCTGGCCGCCCGCCGCCCGGGAGCCCGGCGCGGGAACGGGGGTGTGCCGTTGATCCGCACGCCGCGCACGCTGCCGCGGGTGCTGGGTCCCGCTGAGGTCGACGCGCTGGTCGCAGCGTTGCGCACCCACCGCGACCGGGCGATGGTCGACGCCATGGTGCTCGGGGGCCTGCGCCGCTGCGAGGTGCTCGGCTTGCGCCTGGAAGATGTCAACGCCGGCGAGCGGCGCCTGTTCGTGGCCGAAGGCAAGGGCGGCCGACAGCGGGTGGTGCCGGTGTCGGCGCGGTTCTTCGCGTCCCTCGGCGACTACCTGGAACACGAGCGACCATCGGAGTCGACGACCAAGCAGCTGTTCGTGGTCTTGAAAGGCCGCCGGCGGGGCGAGCCGCTGTCGGCGGCCGGGTTGGATGAGATCCTCGACGGTGCTCGGGCCCGCGCCGGGTTGGCCAGGGCAACCTGCCATCAACTGCGCCACACCTGTTTCACCCGTCTGCGGGAAGGGGGCATGAAGCTCGAGGCCATCCAGGCTCAGGCCGGTCACGCTTCGATCGACTCGACGCGCATCTACCTGCACCTGGCCAATGACTGGTTGGAGAAGGAGTACCTACGCGCGGCGGAGGCGATCGAGGCCCAGGCCGCCCCGGGGACGGCACGATGAGCACGTCCGCGGCACAGCGCCCCGATGTCGAGGATCTGGTCGGCGTGTATCGGGCCGACCTTGTCGCGGGGGGCATGTTCGCCGGCCACCCGGTGACGTCGGTTGCCCGCATGTTCTTCACTCGGGTCGGGGCCGACGGATGGGCCCGGCTGCCGCTGGCCGCCCAATGCGCCTTGCCGCTCAAGGAACGGCGAGTGGTGGGATGGCTGATCGTCACGGGCCGGCTGCTGCCGAGCTCCGACTATCTGGTGGCGTGCAGGCCCTATCTCGGTGAAGTCGCGGCCCACCATCACCGGGTGTTCCATGAGCGCTTCAGTGCCACCTCCACCGCGCTCGGCTTCGACCGCACCGTCACGCGCCTGCAGTGGTCCGCGCTGGTCAAGGTGACGGCGCTGGCCGGGCTGACCGCCGAGCAAGCGACGAAGGCCGTGATCGACGAGGGGCGAGAGGCGCTGGTCGCCGCCATCGGCCGTCACCGACCCGACAGCCATGGCCCCAAGGCGCTGAGCGCGGCGCTGTTCGGCGCGCAGACCACCTTGTTCCACCTCGGTGTGCTTGACGCCCCGCCCCGCAAGTCCAACCGCGACGGCTCGGCGGAGCGGGCCGCCGCGTGGGCGTCGACCCCTCCCCGACTGGCGTCCACATTGTTGGGCTACATCGCCCAGGTGCGGCTGTCGCTTCGAGCGTCCACGATGGTGCGGGTCGAGGGCGTGCTGCGCGAGTTCGCGTGTTGGCTCGCCGTGAACGCCCCCGACGTCGGCTGCGTCGCCGACGTCCGCCGCCGCCACATCGAGGCCTACAAGCTGCACCTGGCCGCCCGTCCCTCGGCCCGGGGCGGCACGCTCACCAAGACCAGCCTGGCCGAGCATCTCGGCGGGCTGCGCACCTGCTTCGAGCGCCTCACCGAATGGGACGGCGACGACGTCCCCGCCGCGGTGCTCGTCTTCGACGGCGACCTGCCCCTGCGCGACGCACCGCTGCCCCGCTTCCTCGACGACGGCGCGTTCACCAAGCTGCTCCAGGCCACCCGCGCCGACCCCGACCCGTTCGTGCGCCTGGCCGTCGAGTTCCTCGCCCGCACCGGTCTGCGCAAAGGCGAGTTCTTGGACCTCACCGTCGACTCCGTCGTGCAGATCGGCGCCGCCTACTGGCTGCACGTGCCCATCGGCAAGCTCCGCACGGACCGCTACATCCCGCTGCACCCCCAGCTCAAAGAACTCCTCGACGCCTGGCTCGCCGAGCGGCCCGCCAGTCTGCGCAGCCCCTACCTGTTCGTCGAGCACGGCCAACGCATCGGCGAGGGCCGCGTCGACCGGGCCGTCGCCAAAGCCGCCCGCACCGCCGGGATCGGCCACGTCAGCCCACACCGCTTGCGTCACACGCTGGCGACCCAGGCCATCAACCGAGGCATGTCGCTCGAGGCGATCGCCGCACTGCTCGGGCATCGATCGATGCGGATGACCACGGTGTATGCCCGCATCGCCAACCGCACCGTCGCCGACGAGTACTTCTCGGTCTCCGAGAAGGTCGAAGCCCTCTACGACTCGCCACGGGAGCTGCCCGCCGACGCCGAAGGCGCCGAAATGCGCAAGCTTCGAGCCGAGATGCACCAGCGAATGCTCGGCAACGGCTACTGCGCCCGACCCGTCGGGCTCGACTGCCACTTCGAGTCGATCTGCGAATCGTGCACGTTCTTCCACACGACCATCGAGTTCCGCCCCACCCTGCAACGCCAACGCGACGACGCCGCCGCCAAGGAACAGCTCGGCCGACAGAAGATCTTCGACGGACTGCTCGCCCGCCTCGACGAGCAAGCCTCCTGAGGCACCAGAGTGTCGAACGCACGTTCCTCTCTTGACAGGATCACCCGCATAATGGCCGAGCAACGCGGCGATGGCGTCGAGGCTCATGCCTCGGTTGATCGCCTGGGTGGCCAGCGTGTGCCTGAGCTGGTGGGCGGTGACGTGACCGATCCCGGCCTCGTGGCTGAGCCGGCTCAACGCGTTCGCGACTCGCAGTGACGTCACGGGTCGGTTCCGTTCGAGGAGGAGGCGGTCCGAGCGCAGGCCGGTGGGCCGGTGGTTGGCGATCCAGTCGTCGAGCATCTCCTTGAGCTGTGGGTGCAGCGGGATGTAGCGGTCGTTGTGGAGCTTGCCGACGGGGATGCGCAGCCAGAAGGCGGAGCCGATCTGCACGACGGCGTCGACGGTGAGACCGAGGAGCTCGCTCTTGCGGATCCCGGTGCGGGCCAAGAGCTCGACTATCAGTCGCGCCAGCGGGTCAGGGTCGGCGCGCGACGCCCGCATTAACTTGGTGGCCGCCGCGTCGTCGAGGAAACGCGGGAGGGGCTTGTCGACGATGGGCATGTCGCCGGCGAAGATCAGCGGGCGTTGCGGCGGGTTCGGGTAGCCCCATTCGGTGATCCGGTCGAAGAAGCAGTGCAGGTTGATCAGCCGGTTCTTCACGCTGATGCGGCTCAACGGCTTGCCGGTGTAGCGCCCGTGCTTGGTTGAGACCCAGGTCTTGTAGTGCTCGATGTGGTGGCGTTCGAGCTCGCCGCAGCTGGTGACGTCGGGGTGGGCGTCGGCGAGCCAGGTGCCGAACTCGCGCAGGTCGGACTCGATGTGTTTCGTGGTGTTCGGGCGCAGGCTCAACTCGACCTGGGCGATGTAACGGCGGGCGTTGTCGGCGACGGCGGGAGCGACGACGGCCCACCCGGTGACCGACACCGGTCGTCTCGACGTCGGCCGTCGATGGCTGTCGAGCCGACCAGCGTGGAACAGCGTGAGCTGGAGCCGGTGGAAGATCGCGGCCATGTTGCGGCCTGACTGCGGTAGCCCACGTGCGACGTAGGCGTCGATGATCGCGGCGCGCGCCGACTCGAACTCGGCGGCGGAAACTTCATCGGGCGCGACGCCGGTGATGGCGGTGATCTTGGCGAGCGTGTTCCACTGCAGCGCCATGTCTGCAGGGCTGATCCCGATGCGCTCGCAGGCGGCGAGGAACCAGGCGTGCGCGTCGGGCAGTAGTTCCTGCCGGCATTCCCGAGGCGCAGGTCCAACCGTCCCAGCACATCGGCGCTGACCGTCAGCTGGCAGGTCACCATCAGCCACGAGCTGAACGCGCGCGCCTTGGCGACGGCGTCGATCTGGCGGGCTCGGCTCAACCCGGTCCATCCGCCGGCGCGTTGCACCTTGGCGCAGAACGACCTGGCTGCCTGCACGGTAGATCGACCTGTCCGCAAACCGGCGCGCTGCAACGTGGCCACGTAGGCGTCGACCATGTCCGCGTTCTCGACGACGAGAGCAACAGCGGCGGGCATCTCAGCTCGCCCCCATGGCTTGGGCGTCGATCGCTTCGGTCGCCCGCCGGTATTCGCCGGCGAGCCAGTCATTCGCGAGGTGCAGGTAGATGCGGGTCGACTCGATCGAGCGGTGCCCGGCCTGCGCCTGGATAGCCTCCAAGGCCATGCCGGCTTCGCGGAGCCGGGTGAAGCAGGTGTGGCGGAGCTGGTGGCAGGTCAGGTGTTCGATGCCGGCCCGTTGACGGGCCCCGGAGATGATCTCGTCGAGTCCCGCTGCGCTCAGCGGTTGTCCGCGCCGCGGGCTCTTCAGCGCGACGAACACGCGACTCGTGCTTGACGTGCGCGGCCGCTCGGTCTCGAGGTAGTCAGCCAGGGTCGCGAAGAACCGTTTCGACACCGGGATGATGCGCTGGTGCCCGCCCTTGCCATCAGCGATGAACAGACGATGCTCGCCCGGCCGCACGTCCTCGACGCGCAGGCCCAGGACCTCACAGCGGCGTAGCCCACCGAGGAGCATCGCTTCGACCATGGCGCGGTCCCGGCGAGTGCGCAGCGCCGCCATGAAAGCGTCGACCTCGTCGGGGTCGATCACGCGGGGCAGCGTGCGCGGCGCTCGGATCAACGGAACACCACGAACGGCCCGCTGTCCCGGGCGCCGCACCGCCAGACCGCGAGGCACCGGGTTCCGTGTGACGCCGGTGTCGCCGCGGATAATCAAGTACTCGTAGAGGCCGGCAATTGTCGCCAGCCGACGCTTGATCGTGCGAGCCGACAGGCCCGCCTCGCCGTCCTCGATCCGCACGACCTTCGCGCCGGTGCCGCGGCTGGCGCTGCGCTTTGATGAAGGCGAGCACGTCGGCAGATTCAACGTCGACCGGGCCCTTGTCGACGACAGAGAAGAACACCTTCAGATCGAACGCGGTGGCCAACACCGTGTTCCAACGAGCCCGAGCGGTCACCAACTCGACGTAGGCGTCGAGCAGCGGGTGACCGACCCGGATCACCTCACCGGCAGTTCCCGAGGCGCGGACCAAGCACGGCATGAACGCCACAGGAGTCTCCAATCACGGTGGTGACCGCAGCCTGACCGGCCCCAACGGCCGGCCGGTGGATCACCCGCATATCGTGACTGATCGAAGAACGCGGCGCAGAACGCCCGGGCGTCTTCGATCGAGCCGAACCGGCCAGGGAAGGCCGGGCAGTACTTGAGGGTCTTGAAGTTCGCCTCCGAGTACGGGTTGTCGTTGCTCACATGCGGCCGGCTGTGGCTGCGGGCGACACCGAGATCGACGAGCAGCTGGGCGACGGGCTTCGATGTCATCGAGGTGCCCCGGTCGGCGTGCAAGGAGAGCTGGCCGCGGCCGATGCCGTGTCGCTGCAGGGTGTCGGCGATGAAGGCTTCGGCGAGCTCTCCGGTCTCGGCCGGCGACACCATCCAGCCGACGACGTAGCGGGAGAAGATGTCGATGACCACGAACAGCTCGTAGTAGACGCCCCGCTGCGGGCCCTGCAGCTTCGTGATATCCCACGACCAGACCTCGTTCGGTCGACGGGCGATGAGCTCGGGCTTCTTGGTCGCCGGGTGGGTGCGCTGCCGTCGCCGTTCGCGGTTCTCGCCGGCGACCGCGAGCAGCCGGTACATGGTGGAGATCGAGCACAGGTAGATGCCGTCATCGAGCAGCCGGGCCCACACCTGGGCCGGGGCCAGGTCGCAGTACTCCGCCGAGCGCAGCACCGTCAGCACCCGCTGGCGCTCCTGCTCGGTGAGCTTGTTCGGTGGGGCCGGCCGGGGTGCCGGCGGACCCGCCACTGGCGGTCGCTGCCGCCGATAGCGCGTCGCCCGCGAGACGCCGAGCAGGTCGCAGGCGGCGCTGGTCGATGTCATCGCTTCGAGCTCACCGAAGTGCGCCTCGATCATCGCGTCGACTTCGGATCGGTGTCCGCGCTCTCGGAGAGCCCTTCCAAGAGCGCGTGCAGTTTTCCCATGACATCGAGCGCCGATCTCGTCTTGGCCAGCTCCGTCTCCAACCGTTCGTTGCGGCGGCGCAGCCGCTCCAGCTCGACCTGCTCAGGGGAACGACGCGGCTTCGCCTTCGGCGCCAGCCCCTGCTGGGCGCCGGCATCGCGAGCCTTGCGCCACTCCGCCAGATGCGAGCTGTAGAGGGCCTCGCGGCGCAGCAACGCCCCGCGCTCGCTCGAGCCGACCGGCAACGCGTCGTACCCGTCGAGGATCTCGGCCTTGTACTCGGCGGTGAACGATCGCCGCCGAGGCCGGGCAGCCGGGTCGGGCTCGTCCACCACGCCATCATGGGCGCGCGCAAGCAGAGATGCAGTCGTCATGGTCATCGGGTCTACGTCTTCCAGACTCGCCCTGCAGGGATGGTCGGCTACCGCAGGTGTCTCACGTCAGCCTGACAGACAGGGGTCCGGGCGCGGGTGAGGACGGATCGGCCACCGGCCGTCCAGTAGCGCGGCCCCCAGATCTGAGGGCTTGTTCCAGATGTGGCGGCGATGGCCTTAGGCGGACTGTGACAGCTGAGCCCGAGGCGGGCTTGCAGCACTCACACGAGGAGCGCAGTCATGGCCAAGTCATCGACCACTGTCCCGGAAACGACCGTTTGCGCCGAGGCGCGCAGTCATGCTGACGAGGTCGGCCAGGCGACTCCACGACCACGGGGGCACATCGGCCGGATCGTGGCCGGGTCGCTCGTCGGCGGTCTGGTTGCGGCCATCGTGCTCGTCGTCGGTCCGTTCGCCGGTGCGCAGGAGCATGTCATCACTGGATCGGTGCTGCTCGCGTTCGCCGGCGCGTGGGCGATCCTGGCGGTGCTCTCGGAGCGGTGGACCGACCAGCCGCAACGGTGGGCGTTCGTGCCCGCCAGCTTCATGGCCGCTTGCGGCGTCAGCATCCTCGCCCTCGCGCCGACCGGCAACGAGGCCGGGTGGGTTTGGCCCCCGATCGCTGCAGCGCTCGCGGGCTGGATGATCGTCCGGGCGCGGCGCGATCTGCACAGCCGCACCCGGGTGTGGATGCTCTACCCGGTGTGCGTGGCACTGTTCGTGTCGGCTGTCGGCGGCATCTACGAGACGTACCGCGAGACCGTCGACCGCGCTGACTACTCGATGCCGGGCCGCCTCGTCGACGTCGGGAGCCACAAGCTCCACATCAGCTGCACCGGCACCGGCAGCCCCACCGTCGTGCTCGAACCCGGCCTCGGCGAGCCCTCGACCAATATGGCCTGGATCGGCCCCGACGTGGCGGCGACTGCTCGAGTGTGCGTCTACGACCGGGCAGGACGCGGCTGGAGCCAGGACGCTGCAGCGCCCCAGGACGGCGTGCAAGTCGCCACCGATCTGCACACGCTGCTGGACCGCGCCGGTGAGCACGGCCCTTACGTGCTAGCCGGACACTCCGCTGGTGGGCTCTATGTCCTCAACTTCGCCCGGCTCTACCCCGACCAGGTCGCCGGTGTGGTCCTCCTCGACTCCATGAGCCCGCACCAGTACACCGCCATCGACGGCTGGCCCACCTTCTACGAGACGTTCCGCCGAGCGTCAGCGTTGCTTCCGTCGCTGTCACGCTTCGGCGTCGGCCGGATCATGTACAGCAGCGCCTACAGCGAACTTCCCGCCCCCGCTCGCGACGAGGAACGCGCCTTCCTGGCGACACCCCGCGACGCTCGCAGCGCCCGCGATGAGTTCTCACAGATCCGCACGACCATGACGGAGGCGCAGTTGCTCACGACGCTCGGCGACCGACCTCTCGTCGTCCTCACCGCGATGAAAGACGCACAGGGCGGATGGACGGCCGCTCAGAACCGGCTCGCCGCACTCTCGACCAACAGCGTTCATCGCACACTGACGGACGCCAGCCACGCCATGCTCACCGAGCACCGGGCGACCGCCGCCCAGTCAAGCGACGCCATCCGCGCCGTCGTCAACGCCGTCCGGACTGGCACCCCAATCACCGGACAGAGCTGACACAAAGACCAACACGCTCATCACTGGTGGTTGGGTCGCCTGTTCTTCTGGATGACGCCAAGGCTGTCGAGGAGGGCCTCGAAGCCCTTGCGTCCACCGCGCCCGCTCCGATCGGTCATCAACGATGACGGGCAGGCGCCAGTCCATCGGAGCCTCGTGTCACCGGCCGCCCAACACGCCTACCCTCAGGCCGAAACAGCTTGAATGTCGGTCAGCGTGGAGGCCGGCACACCAGGGCCTTCGTGAATCTTCGGTGCGGTCGGTTCGGATCCACGCGTCTTCGACCCAGTGCCGAACGGCTTCGGCGCGGATTCACGCCCGCCGGCGGGCCGGGCACATCGGCGTCGTACCTGAGATCGCAGGCGCAACGCGACCTGGGCCGGGAGCCCAGGCCGAGATCGGGACGATCGTGCGAGCATGAGGCGGAGGCCACTGGCGCACTTCGGATTCGTCGAGTGGAAGGTCGCGTCGGCGGGAATACTGGCGGGCGATGGGAGGCCGTCCGGGTGGGTACCCGGTCGTCGGACGGGACGACGAGCTTGGGGTGTTTCAGCGGGCTGTGGCGCGGGCGACGCAGGGTCAGCCTGGAGTCGTGCTGGTCAGCGGTGACCCAGGCATCGGGAAGTCCACGCTGCTGTCTGAGGCGGCACGACGTACTGACACGCAGCTGTATCTCGGTCGCTGTGTGCACGTCGGTGGGGACGCGATCCCGCTCGCTCCCTTGATCGATTTGATCCGTCAGATCCAGCGAGGGAGCGACGTCGGCCAGCTGGACTCTCTGGAGTCACTCAGCGAGCTGGCGACCTCCGGCACAGGGCGCGTCGGTGACTTGTTCACCCTGACGCTTGGGCTCGTCGGCGAGCTGGGCGCGGAAGCCGCCATCATGGTCGGCTTCGAGGATCTCCACTGGGGCGATCCCACGACGTGGGACCTGTTTGAGCACCTCGCTCGGAACCTGGTCGACGAACGGGTCGTGCTCTTCGGCACCTACCGCGCCGACGAGCTCGGACGCGACCCAGAGATGCGCCGTCGCGCCGCCGAGCTCAGTCGCGTGAGCGGCGTCGAGCGTGTCGTGCTCGCCGGTCTCGATCGCAACGCGGTGGCCGTGCAGGCCGCTGCGGTGTTGGGCTTTCCTCCGCCGCGGGCGTTCGTGGACGAGCTCGTACGGCGCGGCGAGGGCAACCCGTTGTTCACCGAGCAGCTCGTTGCCGCCCACCTCGCCGGTGACGCCATCCCCGCCCTTCTGTCGGATCTCCTCGAAGCCGACATCGCGAGCCTCGACCCCGCGGGCCGACACGTGCTGGCGGCGTTGGCCACCGTCGGCCGCGACACGGATCCTGAGCTGCTGGCGGCGGTGGTCGAGCTCGATGAGCCGACGACTGAGGCCGCGGTGCGCGCCGCGGTCGACGCCCGGCTGCTGGTCGTGGACACGGCGACCGATGCCTACCGGGTTCGACATCCGCTCATCGGCGAGGTCGCCTACAACGCTGCGTTGCCAACCGAGCGGCGACGTCTCCACCGAGCTGTCGCGACCGCGCTCCAGGCTCAGCCCCGTTTCGGGCTGACCGCCACCGACGGTGCCGGTGAGCTCGCGTTCCACCTCGACCGTGCCGGCGACGAAGCAGCGGCGTTCGAGGCGCTGTTCCCGGCAGCGGACTCGGCCGAGCTGATCGCTCCGGCGACCTGCCTCGCCCACCTGGAGCGGATCTTCGAGCTGTGGGAGAAACACGCGACTCCCGAACACCAACCGCAGTTGGTGCCTCGGCTCTGGCAGGCCGCCGATCTCGCCAGCGCCACCGGTGACAACGAACGTGCTGTCGCTCTGGCCCGACGTGCGCTCGAGCTCGGCGATCCGCCTGAGGGACGGGCATGGGCGTATGAACGACTTGGCCGATTCCTGTGGTCATCCGGCCGAATGGAGGCGAGCGCCGAGACGTACGCACATGCCGCCGTCTTCCTCGACACGCGTTCCTGAACAGGACCCGGCCGGGGCGGCCCCGACGTACGGGGGTCTCGCCCAAGCCGAGCTGATGTTCTGCCGATTCGACCGCGCCGAGCACTGGGCGCGACGCGCGCTGGCCGCCTCCCAGTCGCACGACGGGGAGTCCCGCTCAGCTGCCTTGCGCGTCCTCGGTGTCGTCGAGGCGCTCGCCGGCGACTTCGAAGTGGGACTCGAGCACAGCCGCGCCGCGGTCGACACCCACCTGACACCGCACCGTTGGGCGCTCGCCAACGCCATGCTGGCGCATGATCCTCTTCGAGGTGGGTCACACCGAGGACGGAGCTGAGCGTCGCCGAGGACGGCGCCATGCTGTCCCAGCGCGCCGGGTTCGACTCAACCTTCGGGACCTTTCACGCTGGCGTCGCCGCCCGCTGCCTGGTGCGCCTGGGCCGTTGGGGCGAAGCGGACCTCGTGCTGGCCAGCGTCGCGGCGCTCGAGTCCACTCCGATCGGTGCCATCCAGCTCGACGCGGCAGCTGCACCGCTGGCCGCTCGTCGCGGACGGTTCGATGCCGCGGCCGAGCTCGCCGAACGCCTTCGTCGCCATCCGTCTGATCCGTTCAGCCAGGCCATCATCGATGCTGCCCTCGTGGACGTACACCTCGCCGCGAAGCAGCGGGACAAGGCAGCCGATCTCGCGTTGCGCGCACTGAGTCTCAAGCCGAACACGGCTCTCCGATTGGTGCCGCGCTTCACCGCCGGTCTCGTCATCGGCACCGTCGAACGAACCCTGGACCAGCTCGCCCGGCGCGAGGGGGTCGACCTCGACGCCATCCTCCTCGATCTCGGCCACCGGATCGACGTGGCCCGCGCCGACCCCAGCTCCGGCACCCCGGCTGGGTTGGCGGACATCTCCCTCGCTGAGGCGATGATCAGCCGGCTCCAGGGGGGCGACGCCGCCGCCTTCGCGCGAGCCGCGGTCGCCGCCGAACGAATCGGTGACGCGTGGGGTGCCGCGTTCGCCCGGCTCCACGAGGCCGATGCCGCCGCGGGCGGAGGGGCGGCCGCCGAGGCTGTCGACGCCCTGCGTGCTGCCCACGAGACCGCCACCGCGCTCGGCGCCGAGCCGCTGCTCAGCGACGTCGAGGCGCTGGCCCGGCGGACCCGCATCAGCCTTGACGCGCCAACCGTTGCCGTGCTCGGCCAGGACGACGCCGTCCGGCTCGGCCTCACGTCACGGGAGGCCGAAGTCCTCGCCCTCGTGGCCGTAGGCAAGACGAATCGGGAGATCGGCGCCGAGCTGTTCGTGTCGGAGAAAACAGCCGGCGTCCACGTCTCCAACATCCTGCGCAAGCTGGGCGTCACCAGCCGCGTCGATGCCGCCGCCATCGCACAGCGGGTCGGCGTGGCTTGAGCCAAATCTGAGGGGTGGTGCCCGATGCGACACCCGACCCCTTAGCCCGATGGTGACGACGTGCAGATCGCCGTCTTCGCCTACGAGCACATGACGGCCCTCGACGCCATCGGCCCGTACGAGATCCTCAGCCGACTGCCTGGCGCGGAGACGATCGTGGTCGGCGAGCAGCGCGGCCCAGTTTGCTGCGACACCCACAGCCTGGCCCTGGTCGTCGACGCCACTCTGGATGACGTCACCGCCCCCGACGTGCTTCTCATTCCCGGCTGGTCCGGTTGCACGCAGGACAACCTTCTGCGCCCCGGGCCGGTCCAGGACTGGCTGCGGGCCGTCGACCGCCACACGACCTGGACCACCTCCGTCGGCACCGGTGCCATCATCCTGGCCGCCGCCGGCCTCCTCACCGGCCGGCGGGCGACGACGTATTGGCTGGCGGTCGACTGGCTCGGCGAACTCGGCGCCGTGCCCGCCGGCGGACGGGTCGTGCGCGATGGCAAGTACGTCACCGCCGCCGGCCTGTCCGCCGGCATCGACATGGGCCTCACGCTCGCCGCCACGATCGCCGACGACCGCACGGCCAAGGCGATCCAGCTCCTCATCGAGTATGACCCGCAGCCACCGTTCGATTGCGGCTCGGTGGACACAGCCCCGGCCGAGCTCGTCGCATCGATGCGCGCCCTGCGCGGGTTCATCGTCAACGGCGCCCCGAAGGCTTGACGGCCAGGCGCACCGATCGCCGCAGTGGCGGTACCGGGTCGTAACGTGGGCCAGCATCCGGGCCGCCCCCATGAGCGCCTCGACCCACGTGGGGGCAGCCGACCCCCGCCCAGCCTGCCGCCGTCGGCCGCTCGTGCTAGGCGCCCTGCTCGCGCACGGACACCAGGCGGAGACGCCCGCTGCGTTCGAGAGAGGTCGGCGCCCGCCGGCGACGCCGGGCTCGCTGCGCACCATGCCGCCGTCGAGCGAGGCGACTACGCCTAAGACTTGCGTGCGCGTCGAGGCCGAACCGGTGAGGCCGTCGAGGCAGGTGAGGCGGGCCGGCTCGGGCTCACCGTCGGAGACGCCGAGGCGGTCGCGGTCGTGGCTGGCAGGCGCACGAACCGCCACATCGACACTAGACTGTTTGCTTCCCCGAAGCCGCCAGTCTCCACTTCTCGAACATCGTGCGGAAGCTGAGCGTGTCCAGCCGGGCCGAGGCGGCAGCCGTCGCCCAACGGCCCGGGACGACCTGTGCAGCGAAATCTGAGGGGTCGCGCCCGATGGCTGACCGGCCCCCTTAGGCCCAAGCTGAGCGCATGGCCAGCACCGGTGCCGACCACTCCGAGACCCGAGGAGGCCACATGCAGATCGCCCTTGCCCTCTACCCGAACTTCACGATGCTCGACATCATCGGACCCTTCCAGGTCCTGGCCGACGTGCCCGGAAACGACGTCATGTTCGTGGCCGCCCAGGCCGGTCCGGTCGTCGACCACACCGGCCGGGCCGGGCTGGTCGCGACGAAGTCGTTCGCCGACGTCCGCGCCCCGAGGTCGTCGTCGTGCCTGGCGGGCTCGGTGACACCGAGCTGCAGGCCGAGCTCGTCGAGTGGCTGCGCGCTGTCCACCCGACGACGACGTGGACGACGAGCGTCTGCACCGGCGCCATCTACCTGGCCGCCGCCGGCATCCTCGACGGCGTCGACGCGACGACGCACTGGGCCCGCAAGGGCGCGCTCGAAAAGCTCGGCGGGCACTACACGCTCGACCGCGTCGTCGAACGCGGCAAGGTCATCACCGCCGCTGGCGTTTCGAGCGGAATCGACATGGCGCTCGTCCTGCTTGACCGCATCAACGGACGGGACATGGCGGAGATGATCCAGCTCGCCATCGAGTACGACCCCCAACCACCGTTCGACGCCGGCTCGCCCGCCAAGGCGCCGGCCGCGCTCGTCGACTTCGTCCAACAGATGATGGGCGAGGGCCCCGCCCTCCCCGCCCCGTCCACCTCTGGAGGTGCCTGATGAACACGCACACCATCACGACCGAAACCCGCACCCGGTTGCGCGCCGCGTGGGCCGCCGAGCTCGACGCCGCCCAGGCCGCCCGTTCGACCGGCGACACGAGCGCCGAATGGTTGCACCTGGAACGCGCCCACATCCTCAGCCAGCCGATGGCCGGCGCCCATGTGCGTACGCATGTCGCCATGTTCACGGTTGCGCTGCGCCGCCACGACCGACATGAGGTCATCGGCCAGCTGTTCCGGCTCATCGTCGCCGCGCCGGGATCGGTGACCGGCAAGTACCCGGTCGGCAACACCGGCGGCGCCGACGTCAGCGCGTTCGCGCCGATGCCCATTCCTGAGGACCTGCGGCCACTGCTGCCCGAGACCGTGGAGGCGTCGTGAACCGCTCCTCGCACGACACCGCGACCGACTTGACCGCCACCTTCTCGACCGACGTCGCCGGTCTCGAGAACGCGACCTCCGCCGAGGTCGTCGAACTCGACGACGGCGACAGGTACGAGCTCCGGATCGCGCCGGTCGCGAAGCAGCTTGGCGACGACCTTGTCCGGATGATTTCCTACAACGGTTCGATCCCGGGCCCGACGTTGCGTGTCCGGCAGGGGTCCGAGGTCGTCGTGCGCGTCCGCAACGACGGTGACACCGAGGCCACTGTGCACTGGCACGGCCTGCGGCTCGACAACGCTTTCGACGGTGTGCCGTTCGAGACGCAGCCACCGATCGAGGTGGGCAGCGAATTCACCTACCGCCTCCGCTTCCCCGACCCCGGCCTGTACTGGTACCACCCGCACATCCGCGAGGACTACGGCCTCGACATGGGCCTGTACGGCAACATCGTCGTAGAACCCGCCGACCCGGAGTACTGGCCCGTGGTCGACCGGCAGGTTGTCGTCACGCTCGACGACGTCCTCGTGGAAAACGGCCGCATCGCTGCGTTCCACGAGGCCGGTCCGACGCACGTCGCGATGGGGCGCTTCGGCAACGTCATGCTCACCGGCGGTGAGACAAACCTCGCGCTCGGAGCCCAGGTCGGCGAGGTGGTCCGCTTCTACTTCACGAACACGGCGAACACGCGGCTGTTCAACGTCGCCCTCCCCGGCGCACAAATGAAGCTCGTCGGCAGCGACAGCGGCCGATACGAACACGAGACATTCGTAGAGGAAGTCCTCCTCTCGCCCTCCGAGCGTGCCATCGTCGACGTGCGGTTCAACAACACCGGCTCGATCCCGCTCGAGCACCGGACCCCCGAGCGCACCTACACCCTCGGTACCGTCCAGGTCGACGAGACCGCCGCGACATCGCCGGCTGCGGGAAGGTTCCAAGCACTGCGGTCCAGCGACGAGCTGGCGAGCTGGCGGGCGCGCCTCGACGAGCACGTTGCTCGCCGGCCAGACAAGACGCTCGCGTTCAAGTCGCGCATGCCGCTCCTGTACGGCGACACCGACACCACCGCAACGACGTACACCTGCCCGATGCACCCCGACGTCATCGCGACCGAGCCCGGAACGTGCCCACAGTGCGGCATGAAGCTCGTCCCGGCGCCGACCTCCTACGTCTGCCCAATGCACCCCGACGTCACCTCGGACCGCGCCGGCACCTGCCCGCAGTGCGGCATGAAGCTCGTTGCGGCGACCGGCGCGGGCGCCGGACTCGCCCACAGCCACGAGCACGGGCACGAGCACACCCACGACATGCCCGACGGCCTGGAGTGGGAGGACCTCATGCCGGACATCAACGCGGCGTCGAACGCGCACAACATGATCTGGAAGCTCGTCGACGTCGACACCGGCAAGGCGAACTGGGAGATCGACTGGGCGTTCCGGGTCGGGGACCTCGTCAAGATTCGCCTGCTCAACGACATGGACCAGGACCACCCGATGCACCACCCGTTCCACATTCACGGCGCGGGTCGGTTCCTGATCCTGGCCCGGGACGGCGTCGTCGAGTCGAACCTGGCCTGGAAGGACACGGTCCTCGTACGCTCCGGCGAGACCGTCGACATTCTGCTCGATGTGACGAACCCCGGCTTGTGGATGGCGCACTGCCACATCGCCGAGCACAACCAGAGCGGGATGATGTTCTCCTTCCCGGTCCGCGAAACCTGACCCGAAATCCCAATGCCCGAGGATCAGGAACCGACGCAACCTCCACGGATCGTCGTCTTGGATCGCGACTCGGCGACCCGTGCGACGCTCGCCGCCGAGCTGGATGCCCGCTACGGCCGTCACTACCACGTCGTCGTCGCGGCGTCGAACGAGGAGGCACGCGGTTGCCTCGGCGAGGTCGCACAGGGTCCGGTGGCGCTCGTCCTCGCCGATCGTGGTGATGATGGTGCGCAGCTGTTGGCCGCGACACGATCGCTGCATCCGCATGCGAAGCGCGTGTTGTTGATCGGATGGAACGAGAACCGCTCGGCGCGTGAGGAGATCGTGGAAGCGATCACGCGTGGCGACGTTGATTACTACGTCGCGAAGCCGACGGTGCCACCCGACGAACGCTTCCACCGCGCGATCGTCGAGTTCCTCGACGACTGGTGGCGGCTTCGCGGTCGGTCGTTCGAAGCCATCCGTGTCATCGGCGACGAACAATCGTCCCGTGCCCACGAGATCTGTGACCTCCTACACCGGCACGACTTCTCGTACGCGTTCTACGACGTCGACTCCGACGTCGGCCGCGGGGCGCTCGAAGCGGCGGCGGTCGATCCGACGGCGACTCCGGTAGTCATCGTCGACGGCGGGGCCCCGCTCATCGATCCCACGAACGTCGAGGTCGTCGTAGGTGCCTTGACCGGGCCGGGTCCGAGCGCCGAGCGCTTCGGCGGGTGATCGGTGGCGGCCCCGCCGGCCTCGCGGCGGCGGTCTACGCCGGTTCCGAGGGCCTGCGCGTCGCGCTCGTGGAACGTACGTCGATGGGCGGCCAGGCCGGCACCAGCTCGATGATCCGCAACTACCTCCGGTTCCCACGCGGCATCAGCGGCGCCGAGCTGGCCACCCGCGCCTTCGACCAAGCGATCCTGTTCGGGACCGAAATGGTCTACGGCAACGACGTCGTCGCCGTGCGCGCCGACGGCGATCTCCGAGTCGTGGAGCTGGCCGACGGTGCCACTCTTACGACGCGAGCGGTCGTGGTCGCGACAGGCGTCGCCTACCGCAGGCTCGAGGTTCCGGCGCTCGATGCGTTCTACGGTGTCGGCGTCCACTACGGCTCTGCCATGTCGGAAGCACGAGCACTCACGGGTGAACACGCGTGCGTCGTCGGCGGCGGCAATTCGGCTGGGCAGGCCGCAATGCACCTGGCACAGTTCGCAAAGTCCGTGACCATCATCGTGCGATCAAAGACGCTCGCGGCGAGCATGTCAGACTACCTGGTCAAGAGCATCGAGCGGACCCCGAACGTCGACATCCGCTTCGAGACAGAAGTCGCCGAAGGAGGCGGCGACGGCCGCCTCGAATGGATCGACCTCGAAGACCGCACAACTGGAGTAATCGAACGTGTTCCCGCAGCAGGGCTGTTCGTCCTCATCGGCGCCGACCCCTGCACTGACTGGCTTCCACCCTCAGTTCAACGTGACGCGTGGGGCTACCTCGCGACGGGTGGACAGTGTGAGTGCCACATCGACCTCGGCGGCGAGCGGGGGCCCCTCATGTTCGAGACCACTATGCCCGGCGTCTTCGCCATCGGCGACGTACGACAAGGATCCATCAAACGCGTCGCATCCGCTGCGGGCGAAGGAGCCGTTTGCGTCCGAGTCATCCACGACTACCTCGACGAACAATCCCGCACAACATGATGCAAGTGGACCGCTCCGTCGGGCGGTCGCTTCCGAAGGCGGGACTTTCGCCTCTAGCCGCGTCGCACCTTCACATCGGTGAACAGCGACAGAGACTGACCGGCGCCACGTTCACCACCCCCATGACAGGCCCATGCAAGACGCAGGCGTTGCTTGCAAATCCGCACGGTTGTCGGAACAGGAGGGACCTATGCCGACCAACGATACGAAGCAGATCGCCTTCGTGCTGTATCCCGGTCTCACACCTCTCGACCTCATCGGGCCCCTCCAGGTCCTCGCCCCGCTCTCGCTCATCGACCCGACGTTCGAGGTCATCGTCGTCGCCGAGCGCCCCGACGTTGTGCAGACCGACGCGGTCGTGAGGCTCGCACCTAGCCACGTCTTCGACGGCGCTGAGTCCCCATTCGCCATCGTCGTTCCCGGCGGTGGCGAGCCCACCCTCGCGGCGTGCGGAAATCGCAGGTTGATTGACTACGTCATCGGCGCCGCATCGAGCGCTGAGATCGTGATGTCGGTCTGCACGGGAGCGCTCATCCTCGCCTCCGCCGGATTGCTCGACGACCGGCCCGCCACGACCCATTGGGCCTACTTCGACATCCTCGAAGGGCTCGGCGCCAAGTACGTCCACCAGCGATGGGTCGAAGACGACAAGTTCCTCACGACCGCCGGTGTGTCAGCGGGCATCGACGGCGCCCTGTGCCTCGCGTCGCGACTGGTCGGCGAAGACATGGCCAAGCTCATCCAGCGCGGCATCGAGTACGAACCGCAACCCCCATTCGGAGCAATCGACTGGGACCCCGCCATCGTCGACGCCGTGCGCCCCATCTGGCGCGGCCCGCTACCAGAGGTCCTCGCAGCACATCCGTACTTGGCTCGTGGGGCCCGTCTTGGCGCGTCGTCCTTCCAGAGACCGTAGCTGCAGCAAGGAAGACGAGCATGCGCACATTCCGGGCTGGTTCGCCGGGACGCGTGCGGCGGCGAGTCCTCCAACACAAACAAGCGGCGGCACCCGCCGTCGGCAATGCGGCATTCGTAGGCGCTCTGCTCGACGAGCTCAACCGACTCGCCGGAGCTGCCGGTGCCTTGAAGGCGACCAACGGCCGTGGTCACATCGTGGTCACAAAATCCCGATCAGCGGCCGGCATGCGGCGGCACGCGCCGACAGCCTCACGACGCGAAAGCGCAGGTAGGCGGCAGTACGCATGCAGAGCCGCCAGCGGCGAGCACGAACTCCGGCGAGTTCGATTCCCCCCAGCTCCACAACGTGTTTCCGCAGGTAGATGGCACTTTTGGGCTGTGGATAACCCCAGACTTCTACCATTCTTTCTACCCTCGCGTTTTTTCCGACTCCGCGTCGATCTCGATCGATCGGGAGGGCACGGTCATCTCCTGCGCTGCCTGAACGTTGTCCAGCGTAGGCCCAAAGTGGGACAGGAAATCGTCCGCCGCCTGCTCCGTCGCCTCCAGCAGGAGGACGCTGCAGTGAGGTGATGCCCCGGTGGCAACGAGCTCGTATCCGGCCCGGCGCAGTCGTCCGACTCTCGTGGTGGCGTATCTCGACGTGGACCACATGCGCTCTAGAAGGACGCGCTCGATGGTCCATCCTTCGATCGTGAGATCGACGCTGACGGCGACCATCGGTTCGCCCCGGTCGGTGAACACGGCTTGCTGGCGCCGTGGTTGCTCGACGAGCTTGGCAGCTGCGATCGGACCACCACGGATGACGACGACGGCGTCCTGCGGTGGTTCCTCGACTCGGATGAGCGGCACGATGGGTTGACCGGCGGGCGCCATGTCTTCAGACCGTCGGCATGATGAGGCCGGCCACGAGCGCTGCCGCGTTGTCATGCATCGTCGGCTGGACATGCGAGTAGGTCTGGAGCGTGACCGAGATGTGGGCGTGGCCCAACCGCTCCTGGACCACCCTGGGGTGCACACCGTTCGCGAGAGCAATCGTGGCCCACGTGTGTCGCAGGCCATGTGGGGAGAGGTAAGGAACGTCGTAGGTCCGCACTCGCCGCTTGAACGCCTGATACACCCGCTCGGGGTGCAGCGGGTTGCCATCGGGCTCGCAGAAGACGAAGTCCTGATCGACGAATGCGGTACCGACCAAGAGGCGCTGTTCGAGCATCCGCTTCCGGTGATCACGGAGCACGCCGATGGTGATCGGGTCCAGGGCGATCGGTCGCCTGCCGGCGGCTGTCTTGGGTTGGCCCGCGACGACGTGCCAACTGATCGAGCCGAGGGTGTGCGTGATGCGGGCCCGACCGGCGTCGAGATCGAGGTCGCTCCAATGGAGTCCGAGCGCCTCGCCGCGGCGGAGGCCGGTTGTGGCGAGGAAGACCCACGACGAATAGAGCGGATCATCGGCGGTCCGGCAGACGTCGAGGAACCGACGGAGCGTCTCGGCGTCCCAGGCCTGGATCTCAACGCCGTCGACAGACCGGCGAGGAGGATCAGCGGCATCGGCTGCGTTCCTGGCGAGCCGTCCCCAGCGGACGGCGTCCTTGAGCATTCGATGGACTGTCATCGCCACGTTCTCGATGCTCTTGGCCGATAGGCCCGACGGCGATCCCGCAGGCGATCGGGGTCGCCTTCCACTCTCAGCGAGAGTGGCCCACAGCCGATTCAACGTGGTCGCGTCAAGCTTTGGCAGTAGCAGATGGCCGACGTACGGCAGGACGTGCGTTCGGAGGTCGCGTCGGTACTTGTCCATCGTGGACGGGCGGATCGAGGCCCGGATCGCCTCCAACCACTCGGACGCGAAGTCCTCCACCGTCTGGCGACTTGGGGCGATGTAGTCGCCGAGTTGCAACGAGGCCAGCAACTCGTTGCACGCGGCCTGCGCCTCGCGTTTCGTTCGGTAGCCGGAGTGCCATCGACGCTTTCGGCGGCCGGTCGCCGGGTTTCGGTCCTCGACGACGACGTACCATCGGGCGCCCTTCTTGACGATGGACCCGCGGATCACTTGCTCCGCTTGGCTGGTCGGTAACGGGGGGAGACGTCGGGTTTCTCGCCGTGGCGGGCGCAACGCTGCGATCATGCTCGAACTTCTCGAAACCGGTTGGGGACGCGAAGACTCGCCGTTCGGGTCGATGGTCGCGTCGCAGCTCATGCCGGAGGGCTCGCCCGAGCAGTGGGGGGCGTTCGTCGAGGTGCAGAGACGCACGCGTCGGGGCCTAACGCAAAGTGGCTGATGAGCATGTCCCAGGACATCGACGTGACGGAGGTTGCGCCCGCGGTCACTGTGCCGACGCTCGTGTTGCACGCCACCCGCGACCGCCGCGTACCAATCGAGCAGGGGCAGCTGTTCGCCGACCTGACCGCGCGGGCGACCTTCGTGCCGCTCGAGAGCCACAATCACATCCTCCTGGGTGACGAACCCGCGTGGAAGGTCTTCGTCGAGGAAGTGGAGCGGTTCATCTCGTCCGATGTGTGAGCGCTCCCGTCTGGTCGGGACGGTCTCCACGTTCTCTCCACACGGTCTCCAAGCCCTCGGAGCCGCCTCAGCGCATCGTTGACGGCATATGAACACGTCGTTGCAGCGCACCCAAGGCGGTCGACCCGCATTCCGTGCGGCGCGGGACGGCACGAGGTCGATGGCGCCGTGGCTCGTCGGCATCGCTCCGCTCGGGCTGGTGATCGGCGTCACCACCGCGCGCGCCGACATCCCCGCGTGCGCGGGATGGCTTGCCGGCCCGTTGATGCTCGGCCAGCGCGCAGGCCGTCACCATCCAGCTGCTCGACCGCCACGCAGCCGCCCTGGTGGGCCAGCTCCTGCACCGCGTGGACGACGGCACGGTCAGACGCGCAGTGACGGTCGCGGTCGTGCTCGCGCTGAAGAGCGTCACTGCGCCGCTGCATCTCGGGACGCTGATCGCGATCACGGGCGGCACGCTCGTCGCGATCAAGACCGGAGACGGAGCGCGATGAGCGTGTACCTCGTGGTCATCGCGGTCGGCTTCGGGAGCTACTTGCTGCGCAACAGCATGCGCGTGCTCACCGCGCGGACCGGCGCCGTGCCGCCGCTGATCGAGCGCGCCGCCCGCTACGAGATTCCGGTGTCCTTTGCCGCGCTGGCGACGGACGTGTTCGCGTCGCATATCGCGCTCGCCCGGACAGCGATTGCTCCGGCGGTCGCACTGGTAGCCGCGATCGTCGCAACGCGGCGAACACGCTTGCCCCATGCCGCGATCATCGCGGGCCTGCCCGCACTGTGGCTCGTCACGGCACTCACTCGAACCTAAGCAGTACCCCAAGACAAACCCAGACAAGGAAGGAACTACCATGCGCTTCAAGAGCAAGATCGCCGCGTTCGCGTTGGCCACGACGATCGGCGGGGCCCTGATGACCTCGCCTGCATTCGGCGCCGCGCCGCCGAACGCGAACGGCACGAACTGTCACGGCGTCTGGCTGTCATACGAGAGCACCAGTGACATGGCGCCCGGTCAGCTCCACAAGGACTTCGGTACGTCCGTGAAGGATGTCCAAGCCATCGCGGACATCGTCTGCAACTGACGAGTCCACACCCGAATACCGACCCAGACAAGGAGAACTGATCATGGTCTTGACCGTGGATTACGACTATGCCCGCGCGCTCGACGGCTCGCTCCACCACTCGTGGACGGTTGACGACGTGTTCAAGGGACGGACGTTCGATTTCACCAAGCGATTCCTGCCCGAGCGCATTGCCGGAGTCAACTCGATCGCGTTCCTCGACAGCGATGAGAAGTTGAAGCTCAACCAGATCCGGGGCAACAGCTACTGCCACCTGTTCGCGTTCGTCGAGGAGTTCATCGTCCCGATGGTGCTCGAAAACGCGACTCGCGACGTCTACGGCGACGAAACCCGACTGTGGTCGCTGTTGCGCTTCGCGGAAGAGGAGCTGAAGCACCAGGAAATGATGCGTCGGGCATGCGAACAGTTCGCGGCGGGATTCGGCACGCCGTCCGAGCTCGTCGGCGGTCGCGAAGCCGTCGCCGAGGCCGTGTTGATCACCTCACCGCTGACCGCGCTGCTACTCACGAGCGCAATCGAGTGGTTCGTCCAGCTCCACTACGTCGAACACGTCCGCGATGACCAACAGCTCGACCCGCTGTTCCGCGACCTGCTCAAGTATCACTGGATCGACGAGTCACGACACGCCAAGGTCGATTCGCTTCTGATTGCCGAGGTCGCGTCCGAAGCCTCCGAGGCCGAGCGCGAGTCGGCGATCGACGAGCTCCGGCAGCTCGGAACGGCGATCGATGGGCTGCTCGCGCAGCAGCTCGAGCTCGATATCGACGCGCTTGAGCGAGCGTCCGCGCGTGCGTTCAGCGCGGACGAGCGTGACGAGATCCGCGTCGCGCAACAGCGCGCCTACCGCTGGACGTTCCTCGTCTCGGGCCTCGAGCACCCCAGATTCCTCGAGGTCGTGGATGCCGTGACCCACGACGGCCGCGCCAAGCTCGACCTGGCCGCCGAGGCGCTGTCGGCCTGACCATCTCGGCTCGGAGGTTGTCACCGAAAACGCGCGCTCGTGTTCGGGCCACGCCGACGATCGGCGGCGCGGGGTCTTTCCCCGACGCCGCCGATCGCCTCGATCCGGATGCCTGACGCGTCGTCGACGTGGGCGTTGTGGCGTCCAGACGATGGTCAGCCCGATCACGTACTCGCTGGCCCAGTCAGTATGGCTCTCGAGCTCCGTCGTGGGTCTCGTCGCCGTCGCGCCGATCACGTTCAACGACCCGGGGCGAACACGAGCTCGAAGGCTTCCCCAGCACCTCGCGACTGTTCTTGGTCACCGCGCATCGCACGCAAAGTCGACACGACTCTCGACGATGTTTCTCGACGCACGCGAGACCGGCTCAAACGCGCGCCCGAGAACACCGTCGCCCGGATATCTCCTACCGCAGCCGCGCTCGCTGCGCTTCGCTCGGCCGCAACCGATGGGCGTCGCCGGTGGTGGGCACGTCGGGGCCGGGCCGGCAAAGCCGGCCCTGTGCGCTCACGTCTGGCGGCGGGAGACTTCGCGTTTGGCGTCGGCGCGGAGGTGAACGATGGGTGTGTTCGAGGATCTGCATCGGGACCGGATCACCGGCAGTTTGGCGATGTTCGACCGGATGATCTTCAAGGGCCGCCTCGCCGCGCTCTACAAACAGAACGGGGCCAAGTGCTTCTTGTGGACCCAAGGGGTGGCGTTGAAGGACTTCACCCCGTACGCCAAGTGGACCACCGCCCGGATCGCTGACACGGTCCGGGGTTTGGCCGAGGCGGCGGGCCGGCCGGTGATCTCGTTTGATTGAACCGGCCTGGGGATCCGCGGAGGCTCCATACCTTGGAAGTGAGGATGGAGCATGGGAGCGACACACGTGTCACAGAAGCGGTACCCGCCCGAGCTGAAGGAGCGGGCGGTGCGCATGGCCCGGGACGCGATCGCCGAACAGGGCGGTCAGACCTTCGGTGTGGTACCTCGGATCGCCCGCCAACTCGGCGTGGGCGTTGAGTCCCTGCGGGGCGGCTCGCCCAGGCCGAGATCGACGCTGGCAACCGGCCGGGCACGTCGAGCGCCGACGCGCAGCGCATCGCCGAGCTGGAGCGGGAGGTCCGCGAGCTCCGTCGGGCGAATGACATCCTGAAGGCCGCGTCGGTTTCCTTTGCGACCGAGCTCGACGGTCGACCGAAGAAGTAGTCGCCTTCATCGACGCCCACCGGACGGCGGAGTCCGGTGGGCTGCCATGGGGGGTCGAGCCGATCTGTCAAACCTTGCAGGTCGCCCCCTCCACCTATTACTCCGCCAAGGCTCGCCCGCATTCGGCGTGGGCGCTCCGACGCCGTGCTCATTCCGTTGCTGGTGCGCTGTTCGTGAAGAACTACTCGGTCTACGGACGCCGCAAGCTGACCAAGGCCGCACGCAGCGCCGGGCTGGACGTCGGCCGGGACCAGGTCGCCCGGCTGATGCGCCGAGCCGGCACCCGGGGTGCCACGAGGGCCAAGAAGCGCTTCACCACGCGGGCCGATCCCTACCATGTCCGCGCCCCTGATCTCGTGAAGCGGAAGTTCACGGCCGATCGACCCGATCGCCTGTGGGTTGCCGACTTCACCTACTGCTCGACGTGGTCGGGGATCGTCTCTGTCGCCTTCCTCGTGGACGTGTTCTCCCGCCGGATCGTCGGCTGGAAAGCCGCCCGCAGCATGCACACCGTCTTGTCCTCGACGCGTTGAACATGGCCACCTGGACCCGCCGTCACGTCCTGTTGGACGGCTTGATCTGTCACTCCGACGCCGGCAGTCAATACACGTCGATCACCTACACCGACCGGCTCGCCGAGATCGGCGCCGCGCCCTATCGGCACCGTGGCCGACAGCTTCGACAACGCGATGGCGGAGACGACGATCGGGTTGTTCAAGGCCGAACTGCACCGCAACCCCGCGGCGATCGCCGCCAACGGCGACCGTGGCGGGGACTCGACGACCTCGAGCCCGCCACCTTCGCGTGGGTGTCGTGGTCACGATATGCGGGTGA
>CAVTWD010000019.1:0-19403 GCA_963738325.1 uncultured Acidimicrobiales bacterium | reverse complement strand
GCAGCGACGACCTTGGCCGGTGCCCGGAGCCGCCAGGACTCCGTCAGCAGCTCGGTGAGCAGCTCGACGTCGGCGGCCTCGAAGCGGACGAGCACGGACGGATGGCCGTCGTAGTGGGGAGTCGTGAAGAACGTCGCCGGCTCGGACGCGATGAGCGCCTGCTTCTCGCCTTCGTCCTCGCACCAGACCAGGAGCACGTCGCCCTCCTCGCGGATGCGGGCGAACAGCCGGTCCTTCACCCGGAAACCGGGGGTGCCGTACGAGGGGCGTTCGGTGGTGTGGGGGAGCGACGACGCGATGCGTCGGACGTCGTCCTCGGTGATCACGCGACGATCATCGCTCTGGAGGGGTGCCCTCCGACGCACTACCCCGGATGGCGTCGAGCAGCGCCGGGTAGCCGGCCGGGTCGACGGCGACGTCGATGAGGCACGGTCCCCGCCGGGCCAGGGCCTTGGCCAGCGCGTCGTGGAGCTCGTCGGCGTTGTCGGCGCGGAAGGCGGGCACGCCGAGCGACTCCGCCACGCCGGCGAAGTCGACCGTTCGATAGCGCACGGCCGACTCGCCGCCCTGGTGGTCGCCCTGCTTGATGGCGATCAGGCTGAGGGCCCGGTCGTCGAACACCACGACGATGACGTCCAGCCAGAGCCGAGCGAGCGTCTCGAGCTCGGCCAGGGCCATCCCCAGACCACCGTCCCCGGTGCAGCAGACGACCTTCCGGTCGGGCCGCACGAGTGCGGCCGCGATCGCCGCCGGGACCGCGAACCCCATCGTCGCCAGCCCGCTCGAGATCAAGAGCTCGCCCGGTTCGTCGACCTCCCACATCGGCACGGCGGCCAGCATGTGGGCACCGGCGTCGACGGTGGCCACGGTGCCGGCGGGCACGAGCACGCGGGCGGCGGCCACCACCGCCTGGGGGAGCACACCGACCGGCTCGCTCGGGACGGCGGCCAGCACCCGGGCCAGCGCGGCGTGCCGGGCGTCCGGCGCAGTGCCGTCCGGCCAGTCCGAGTGGAGGTCGGGCGCGAGCCCGCGCAGCGCGGCATCCAGGTCGGGCACGACGACCTCGTCCAGCAGGCGGTCGCCGAAGTAGGCGCCGTCGGCCGCGGTCGGCCACGTGCCGAGCAGGACGACGGTCGCGGTGTAGGGCCAGGGCGCGGGGATGAGCTCGACCGGATCGAGCCCCACGCCGACGACGAGGTCCGCGGCGTTGAGGAGCGGTGCCTCGATGGTCGCGCCCGTGGCGATCCCGGCCGCGTTGGGCCCGGACTCGGGCACGACGCCCTTGGCCTTGTAGGTCGTGAGGACGGGCACGGTCGACCCGGCGACGAGGCCGCGCAGGCCGGAGGCGGTCGCCCCGACGCCGGCGATGACGACGGGCCGTTGAGCGGTCCGGAGGGCGTCACGGACGGCGTCGACGTTGGCCGGCGCGCGGGCGTGGTCGCCATTGCCCGCCGCGATGGGGGTTCCCGGTGCGGTCGGGTCGAGGTCGAGGTGGACGGGACCGGGCGGACCGGAGCGGCTGCGCGCGACCGCGGCCCGCACGTCGGCCTCCGTGGACCCCGAGCCGAGGACGAACGAGCCCTTGGTGACCGGGCCGAAGAGCGCGGCGTGGTCGAGGCGCTGGTGGGCGACGCGACCGCGGTCCGCCGCCGTCACGCAGTCGCTGATGAGGAGGAGGGGTTGGCGGTCGAGCCACGCGTGCGCGATGCCGTTCACCGCGCTCGTTGCGCCTGGCCCGCGGGTGACGACGCACACGCCCGGACAGCCGGTGAGCTGCGGCCGCGGCCGCGGCCATGAGCACCGCCGCGCCCTCCGAGTGGGCGAGGACGAACCGCAGCCCCTCGGCCTCGGCGGCCCCGATGACGTCCAGGTTGCTCCCTCCGCCCGGCAGCCCGAACAGGACCTCGACCCCCGCATGGCGGAGCCCGACGGCGACGAGCTCCGCGATCGCCTGGCCTCATCTGTCAGTCGCTCGGAGCCTGGATCTCATGACGAGCGGGCGCCGGGGTTGCAGTGGTTGATGGCCAGCTCGACCGCAACCTGGTTAAGTTATGTCGAAGTAATAGGGGCGGTTGATGCGCAGGGAATGGCGCACCGGCGCGGACATTCTCGATCTGTGCCCCGAACTCGGCCGGCGCTGGAACCGCAGCCACGCTCTGCTGCGGCGCCGCGATGGTACTGCTTGTGGCAACGATGTTGAGCACGCCACCTCCGCGGGACGCCGACCTTGGTCAGGTCCCGCGGGAACATCAGCCGGCGGCCGACCGTGACCGGCACCAGATCGTCGTGACCCAGAACGGCTGAACTTCGTGGCAGCGACGGAAGGTCATGGAGACGACGTCGTCGTGGTCGAGCCGCAGCCGCCCGGGCGGCTCGAGGTCGACCAGCGGGCGGGCGGCTCGACCACCTCCATCTCGGTGTCCAGCGACAGGGCGAGGAGGTCCTCGATGGAGCCGAACGAGCGCAGGTACTTGCTCTCGCCCTCGTAGGCCGAGGTCCTCTCCCCGGCACTCGGTAGACGACGCCCCGGCCACCAGGTCCTGGAAGGCGCGACGCACGGTCTGGCGACTACGCCGTGGGTGCGCACCAGCTCGGCCTCGGTCGGTAGCCGCTCGGGGTAGCGCTGTTCCCGGATGTCCGCCGCAGCTGCTCGGCAGCACCGCGTGCGCCGTCGGACCCATGACGTAGTAAATGGCCGGACAAGGTTGGCGGTCAAGTCCGATGATGGTCATGCTCCTTGACACCATGCGCTGCCGGTACGGATGATGAGCCACCATTGAGCGTACTAATCGTGTGCTGGGGGGATCGGCATGACCATTCGAGTGGCCGAGTTCCTGGACGTCGCCTCCGGGCTGCAACCCGAGCAGTTCAGCGTCGGGCGGCAGTCGAGATCGGCTCGCTCGACGATCTCGATCCGATGTAGAAGCAGCTGCTGGATCGACCGATTCGCCTGCGTGCTGGCGGTCATCGGCGGCGACGGGCGACCCAACCTGACCCCGATGTGGTTCGACTACGAGGACGACAAGGTGCTGGTCAACGTGGCCACCCACCGCAGGAAGTACGGCTGGACCGCAAGAACCCGCACCTGACCCTGGTGCTGGTCAACCCCGACCACGCGTACCACTGGGTCAGCATCCGCTGCAGCGCCAACGAGGAGCTGTCCGAGGACGACCCCGCCGTGGGTGAGCGGGTCACCGCCCAGCTGGACCGCATCTGGACGAAGTACACGCAGCAGCCGCCGCCGTACGGGCTGCGCGACCCGGGATCGACGAGCGCCGCGCCCTGTTCGTGTGCGACGTCGAGCGGGTGGCCACCTTCGGCAAGCCGTGACGCGATGGCTTCCGCGTTGCGCATCGCGGTGGCCGGGGGCTCGCTCGGCGGGCTGACCGCGGCGCTCGTCCTGCGCGACCTGGGCGTCGACGTCGACGTGCTACGAGCGCTCGCCCGCCGAGCTGGAGCAGCGGGGGGCCGGCATCGGGTTCCTGCCCGCCAGCTCCCGGTACCTCGTCGAGCGGGCGGCCTGGATCTCGACACCATCAGCACGTGGACGGCCCGGATCCGCTACCTGGCCCGCGACGGCGGCATCGTCCACGACGAGGCGCACACCTATCGCTTCAGCTCGTGGAACACGGTGTACCGCCACCTGCTGCAGTGCTTCGGGCGGGAGCGCTACGTGCTCGGCTCCGAGGCCGTCGGCTTCGAGGTGGACGCGACGAGGTGCGGGTGGCCTTCGCCGACGGGCGGGTGACGCCCGTCGACCTGCTCGTCTCCGCGGAGGGGATCGGCTCGGCCACCCGGCGCCGCCTGCTCCCCGACGTGGCGCCGGTCTATGCCGGCTACGTGGCCTGGCGGGGCATGGTGCCGGAGCGGGCCCTGCCGCCGTCGACCGCACAGGCGCTCGGCGATGCCATCACGTCTACGTCTACGCCACAGCCACATCCTCGTGTACCCGATCCCGGGTGCGGACGGCTCGGTCGTGCCGGGAGAGCGCCTGCTGAACTTCGTCTGGTACCGCACTACCTTGTCGGCGGTGACCTCGACGACGTGCTGGTGGGATCCGACGGGGTGCGGCGGGAGCTGTCGATCCCCCCGGGCGCGCGCGCGCCGACCAGGTCGACGAGCTGGGGTCCACGGCCCCGAACCGGTTCCGGCGGTGATCGCCGACGTCGTGGTGAGCACGGAGCAGCCCTTCGTGCAGGTGATCTTCGACGTCGACGTGCCGAAGATGGCCTTCGACCGGGTGTGCCTGATCGGCGACGCCGCCTTCGTCGCCCGCCCCCATGCCGCGGCAGGCACAGCCAAGGCCGCGGCCGACGCCTGGTCGTTGGCGGCAGCCCTCCAGGGTGCCACTGCTGTCCCCTCCGCTCTGCGGGCGTGGGAGCCGGGCCAGTTGGCCCTGGGTCGCAAGCTGCTCGAGCGGACCCGACGCATCGGCGCCCGCTCGCAGGTCGAGGGGAGCTGGCGCCCCGGCGACCCCGAGCTGATCTTCGGCCTGGAGGGCCCGGACGATGAGCGAGCGGAGCGAGCGATGGCCCGAGCGGCCGGGCGGGGATCGATGAGCGAGCGGAGCGAGCGAATGGCCCGAGCGGCCGGGAGCGGGGATCGATGAGCGAGCGGAGCGAGCGAATGGCCCGAGCGGCCGGGAGCGGGGATCGATGAGCGATCGAGTGGCTCGGCGGGATCTGGCCGGCCGCATGGCCGACGCGGCCGCGGCGCTCATCGACACGCTCGACGCCGGCCAGCGGGAGGCGGCGGTGTGGCCGTTCCCGTCCGATGACGAGCGACTGCTGTGGTTCTACACACCGACCGACCACGGCGGCGTCACGCTGGCGGACCTGGCCCACCGCAGCAGCGCCTCGCCCTCCAGCTCGTCGCCTCCGGGCTGTCGCGTGCCGGCTACGTGACGGTGGCGACGATCATGGGCCTCAAGGACGTCCTCGACGAGGCCGAGGGCTGAACGCATGTTCCGGGTCGCACCGGGGACGGGACCCCTCCTGGTACTACCTGCGGGTGTTCGGGGATCCGGCCTCGGGCACGTGGTCGTGGCGCTTCCGCGGCCACCACGTCTCGATCCACCACACCGTCGTCGACGGCGAGGCCCGCTCGTGCACGCCGAGCTTCATGGGCGCGGACCCGGCGTCGTCGCCGCTCCTCGGCCCTCATCCGCTGCGGCCGCTGGCCGGCGCGGAGGATCTCGGCCGCGGCCCGTCCGTGCGCTCGACGACGGGCAGCGCGCCCACGCCATCCTCGCCCCTGTGGCGCCGACCGACATCGTCGGCGGCAACCGCCCTCGGCTGTCGGACGGAGACCTGCCCATCCCCTTGCAGGCGCATCTGGCGCAGTCCTGACGACGCGTTCTCGCCCGGCTCGAAGCCACGCAACGCCGCGCCGAGGAGGCGATCGGACTGCGGCCGGAGGATCTCGAGGCCGTGCGCCTCACCCTTGGCGAGAGCCCAGCGAAGGGCGTCGCCGTCACCGCGCTCGACGCCGGCCAGCAGGAGCTGCTGCGGGCGCTTCTGGCCGTCTACGTGGAGCGGGTGCCCGAGGCGCTCGCCGACGCCGAGGCGGAGAAGTTCGCCGGCGACCGCCTGCTGGCCCTCCACTTCGCGTGGGCCGGTGGCCTCGAGCCAGGCCAGCCCCACTACTACCGGGTGCAGGGACCGCGACTCCTGGTCGAGTACGACAACACCCAGCGGGGCGTCAACCACGCGCACGCGGTCTGGCGCGACCCGGACGGCGACTTCGGCGCCGACGTCCTGGCCGAGCACCGCGCCGCGCATCACCGCACCTAGCTCGGCACGTGGTCGGTCAGCTCTCGACGGCCGTCGCCCGCTGCCAGACCTGCAGGAGCTCGTCCATCAGCGCGCCCGTGCCGCCCGGAGGCATCACCTCGGGCTCGCCGTCGCGCTCGCGGACGACGGCGACGTAGCCGCCGGCGCGGTCCACCGCGACCGCGGTCCGCACCCGGTGCCGGCGAGGGTGGCGGCGGGGCCGCGGGCCGCCCGGGGGCGAGGCCCAGCCCTCGACGACGAGAGCGATGGCCACGAAGTCCTCGCCCGGAAGCAGGGTGAAGAGGCCGACGATGTCGTACGGGTCGCCCTCGTCCACCTGCACCCAGGTGAACGACGGCGTGATGCCGAACAGCCGTGCGGGATGTCCCCAGCCCATCCGGTGCTGGCTGGCCTCGAGGGCGAGGGTGGTCGTGGTCAGGGCGAGATCACTCATGACCGGAGGACGTGCCTGGCACCCGCCGATCCGGAAAGGGCGGTCGGCGAATCGCGTCGATCGGCTGCTGGCGCGGCCACGGCTCCAGTGAGACGATCCCGCGCCAGAAGCCCGCAGCAGGGGTCGCCAGGGCGGCGAGTGAGCTTGGACAGCCGGGCCGGGCCGCCACTTTCGGTAGTGGCGTCATCGCGGACGGTGTGGGCCGTCTCTGCTGGCGAACGACGAACGAGCGAAGGAGGTGGACGGTGGCGAGCATGACCGCGCTGGTGCGCGATCCATCGTCGAGGACGAGGTACCCGAGTGGATGGCCGAGGAGTGGCTGTGGAGCCGTCCCAGCCCCGAGATGCTGCGGTACCTCGAGCTCGACCTGCCCCTCGGCAAGCCCGCCCGGTGGCCGGCCTTCGCCTGGGAGTAGACGTGACGCGTCGGCGGCGGGCGCGGCACCGAGCGGCGGGTCAGCCGGCGATCGCGACCTCGATGGCCCTCGCCGCGGCGACGACCGCGGCGCCGAAGCGGGAGCCTGGTCGCCGGGTCAGGCGCTCGACCGGGCCGGAGACGCTCACCGCGGCGATGACGGCCCCGTCGGGCCCGCGCACGCCCGCGCTCACGGACGCCACGCCGGGCTCGCGCTCCTCGACCGACTCGACCCAGCCCGCCGGACCGGCCCCGTCGCCGCCGAGCACGTGACCGGCCGAGCCCCGGTCGAGCGGGAGGAGCACGCCCTCGGCCACGATCCAGCGCAGGCCGTGAGGCGACTGGAGGGAGAGCACGCAACGGCGGCCGCCCTCCTCCGGCACGTAGAGCTGCACGCCCTCGCCGGTCTCGTCGCGGAGGGCCTCGAGGGCGGGCCGGGCCAGCGAGCGCAGGGGCAGGGCGACGGCCGCGGCGTGGCCGAGGCTGATGAGGCGCAGGCCGAGCACGAAGCGCCCGGCCTCGTCCCGACCGACCAGCCCGTGCCGGCCCAGCGCGACCGCCAGGCGATGCGCGGTCGCCCGGGGCAGCCCGGTGGCCGCCATCAGGTCCGACAGCGGTGCCGGTCCGGGCTCCAGCGCGTCGAGGATGGCGGCCACCTTGTCGACGACCCCGGCCCGGTCCGCTACGCTCGCTCCCATGCAGCGAGCGTATCATCTCACTCTGTGGGAGCGCCGGTTCGACCGGCGACGAGCAACATGAGTGAGCGGAGCGAGCGAGTGGCCCGAGCGGCCGAGAGCGGAGATGAACGGACCGGCGTGACCCTGCCCCAGAAGGTGTGGGATCACCACGTCGTGCGGTCGGCTCCGGGCGAGCCGGACCTCCTCTACATCGACCTCCACCTCGTCCACGAGGTGACCAGCCCGCAGGCCTTCGACGGTCTCCGCCTGGCCCATCGCACGGTGCGGCGGCCGGACCTCACCGTCGCCACGGAGGACCACAACGTCCCGACGGCGGACATCGACCAGCCGATCGCCGACCCCGTCTCGGCCCGCCAGGTCGAGGTGATGCGGGCCAACGCCGACGAGTTCGGCATCACCCTCTACCCGATGGGCGATCCCGGCCAGGGCATCGTCCACGTCATCGGCCCGGAGCAGGGCCGCACGCAGCCGGGGATGACCATCGTCTGCGGCGACTCCCACACGGCCACCCATGGCGCCTTCGGGGCGCTGGCCTTCGGGATCGGGACGTCCGAGGTCGAGCACGTGCTGGCCACCCAGACGCTCCCGCAGTCCCGGCCCAAGTGGATGGCGGTCGAGGTCGAGGGCGAGCTGCCGCCCGGCGTGGCCGCCAAGGACGTCATCCTCGCCGTCATCGGCCGCATCGGGACCGGCGGCGGCATCGGCCACGTCATCGAGTACCGCGGGTCGGCCATCCGCTCGCTGTCGATGGAGGGCCGGATGACGGTGTGCAACATGTCGATCGAGGCGGGCGCCCGCGCCGGCCTCGTCGCGCCGGACGACACGACCTTCGCCTACCTGGAGGGTCGCCCCTTCGCCCCGACCGGTCGGCGGTGGGAGGAGGCGCTCGATCACTGGAGGACGCTGTCGATCGGACGACGACGCGGCCTGGGACAGCCGGGTCTCGATCAACGCCGCGCGGCTGCGGCCCCACGTCACCTGGGGCACGAACCCCGGCCAGGTCACGACCATCGATGGCGCGGTGCCCGACCCGGACTCCTTCGCCGAGCCGAACGAGCGCGAGGCGGCGTCCCGGGCCCTCACGTACATGGGGCTGACCGCGGGCACGCCGATCAAGGACATCCGTCCCGACACGGTGTTCATCGGCTCCTGCACGAACTCCCGGATCGAGGACCTCCGCGCGGCGGCCGCCGTGCTGGACGGCCGGCGGGTGACGGTGCCGAGGGTCATGGTCGTGCCGGGCAGCCACGCCGTGAAGGCGGCGGCCGAAGCGGAGGGACTGGACCGCATCTTCCGGGCCGCCGGCGCCGACTGGCGGGAGCCCGGCTGCTCGATGTGCCTGGCCATGAACCCCGACAAGCTGTCGTCCGGCGAGCGGTCGGCCAGCACGTCCAACCGCAACTTCGAGGGCCGGCAGGGCAAGGGCGGCCGGACCCACCTGGTCTCACCCGCGGTCGCCGCCGCGACCGCCGTCGCCGGCCACTTCGCGACCCCGGAGGATCTGGCATGAAGGCCGTCCGCATCATCTCCGGCACCGCCGTGCCGCTGCGCCGCTCCGACGTCGACACCGACCAGATCATCCCGGCCGAGTGGCTGAAGCGGGTGGAGCGGACCGGCTTCGGTGCCGGCCTCTTCGCCTCGTGGCGCGACGACCGGAGCTTCATCCTCAACCACGAGCGCCACGCCGGCGCGACCATCCTCGTCGCCGGGGCCAACTTCGGCGTCGGCTCCAGCCGGGAGCACGCGGTCTGGGCGCTCCAGGACTACGGCTTCGACGCCGTCATCTCGCCCCGGTTCTCCGACATCTTCTTCAACAACTGCACGAAGAACGGCCTGCTGCCGATCGTGCTCGACGACGACGTCGTCGTCCGCCTGCACGACGCCATCGAGGAGGACCCGACGCTCGAGGTGACGATCGACCTCGAGCGCCTCGTCGTCGAGGCGCCGGCGATCGGCCTGGTCGCCCCGTTCACGATGGACCCGGCCACGCAGCGCCGCTTCCTCGAAGGCCTGGACGACATCGGCATCACCCTCGCCGCGGAGGACGAGATCGCCGCCTTCGAGGCGTCCCGCCCGGCCTGGCTGGTCGCCGCGGAGGTGCCCAGGGGAGTAGGTTCGGCCATGGCCGACGAGCGGACGCAAGGTCAGGGCTGGCGCTCGGATCGAGGTGCTGGCGTGGACGGAGCGGGAGGGGCCCGGGCGGGGCCCGAGCCAAGGAGGCCGGCGGCTCGTGGTTCCTCCTGGCCGGGGCCATGTCGCTCGTGTTCTTCGGCATCATGTCGAGCGACACGCTGTGCCCCGAGCATCGGGCGTGGGTCCTCCTGCTCGGCGGCAGCGTCGCTGATCGCGGCCGGCGTCGCCATCGTGGGGCTGATCGACGGCTGGGCCGGCGCGCCGCTGCTCGCGCTGGCCGACCGCGCTCGGAGGTGTGGGCATCGGCCTCATCGATGCGGTGCACGACCCGAGCCGCGGCCGCTTGATCGCGCTCGGCTTCGGCCTCGCATTCGCGATGGCGTGCTGGCCTCGTCTGGCGCCAGGCCGCGGCAGCGCCGGTGGGACGCGGTCGGTCGCTCGCCCGTTGCGCCCGCTCGACGCCGAGGTGGCCGCGCCAGCGGCGGCGGCGCCCGCTCCCGGGTGCCGTCTCCGAGGCGCGGATCACGGCTCGCGGGACCCCGGTGCGCCGGTCTCACGGCCGGTCCATCACCGGAGCTGACGACCCGATCGGGCGCACGCCGGATCCCGCCCTCCGCCAGTACCTGCTGATCCGCGTCGGGATCGGTCTGCCGATCGTCCTGTTCGCGCTCCTCACGCTGAGCCTCACCATCCTGCACGCGAGGGACGCCCGCGCCTTCGAGCAGCGCGCCCGCGGGCGACCGCGCGGATCGTGTCGGCGGCCGAAGGACGACCAGACGTGGATCCAGCACGTGACCGTCGAGTTCACCGCGGCCGGGGCGACAAGGCAGGGTCGGGCGCCCGTGCTCGATCCGCGGCAGTACGACGTCGGGCAGTCCGTCCCCGTCCTCTACGACGACCGCGGCCGGGTGCTCCTGGACGCTGAGCGCTACGACGCCGCCAGCCCGGCGTTCTACGCGAGTCGCGCTGCTGGTCGCCGGCGCTGCTGCCCGTCCTCTTCGGTTGGTGGTGGGTGCGGCGGGTGCGACGCATCGCGGGCGGGAGCGGTCCGGCCTTCGCCATGCAGGTGCAGGTCGCGGACCTGCGCCCACGCTGGTGGAACCGGCGCCGACCCTGGGTGACGCTCCTGCCGCTCGACGCCCCCGACCAGCCCGTGGGCTCCTACCCGCTCATGGGAGGCGTCCCGACGCTGGTCGACGGCGGCTCGACCGGCGAGGTCAAGGGCCACGTCCGCGACGGCGGGCTCGTCGTCGCCCACGACGGACGGGTGCTGTGGCCCCGGGGGCGGCTCCGGGGCTGAGCGCATAGCCTGCCGGCCATGCCGCCTGCGACGCTCGATCCCCGCACGCCCGTCCTCGTCGGGGCCGGACAGGTCACGAGCCGGCCCGACGGGTTCGACGACGCGCTCGACCCGATCGCGCTCATGGCCGAGGCCGTCGAGCGGGCCGCGGCCGACGCCAAGCTCTCCGGCGTCCCCGCGGCCGACGTGGTCCGCGTGGTCAGCCTGCTGTCGTGGCGCTACGGCGACCCGGCCCACTTCCTCGCCGAGCAGCTCGGGCTCTCGACCGCGGGAGACGGCGGTGACGACGCCGGGCGGCAACAGCCCGCAGATGCTGGTCAACGAGGCGGCGCTGGAGATCCAGCGGGGCGAGCTCGACCTCGCCATCCTGGCCGGGGGCGAGGCCTGGCGGACGCGGATGCGGGCCCGGAAGGCCGGCGCCACCCTCACCTGGCCCAAGCTCCCCGAGGACGCCCCGCCGGCTCGGGTGATCGGCCACGAGCTGGCCATGAGCTCACCGGACGAGATGGCCCGGGGCATCGTGATGCCCGTCCAGGTGTACCCGATGTTCGAGACCGCGGTCCGCGCCGCCGCAGGGAGCGGGCGTCGACGAGCACCTGGTCGCGGTCAGCGAGCTGTGGTCCCGCTTCTCGGCCGTCGCCGCCGGCAACCCCTACGCGTGGAGCCAGCAGGCGCGCGTCGGCAGAGGAGATCCGCACCCCCGGCCCGGCCAACCGCATGATCGGCCTGCCCGTACCCGAAGCTGATGAACTCGAACAACGACGTCGATCAGGCGGCCGCGCTCCTCATGTGCTCGGCGGAGCGGGCCGAGCGCGCTCGGCATCCCGGAGGACCGCTGGGTGTTCCCCCACGCGGGCGCCGACTGCCACGAGCACCCCTTCGTGTCGAACCGCTGGTCGCCTGGCCGACACCCCGGCCATCCGGGCGGGCGGCCGGACGGTGCTCGAGCTGGCCGGGCTCGGCATGGACGACATCGAGGTCGTCGACCTGTACTCGTGCTTCCCCTCCGCCGTGCAGCTCGGCGCGGCGGCGCTCGGGCTCGGCCTCGACCGGCAGCTGACCCGCACGGGCGGCCTGTCGTTCGCGGGTGGACCGTGGAACAACTACGTGATGCACGCCATCGCGACCGTGATGACCGACCTGCGGGACCGCCCCGGCGCCAAGGGCCTCGTCTGGGCCAACGGCGGCTACGTCACGAAGCACTCGTTCGGCGTCTACGCCACCGAGCCCGCCGGCGGACGGGTTCCGCCACGCCGACGCCGCAGGACGAGGTCGACGCCGGCCCGGCGCGGAGCCTTCGCCGCGCCGGCCGAGGCCGCCGGGCCGGCCGTCGTCGAGGCCTACACCGTGATGCACGACCGCGAAGGCCGGCCCGAGACCGGCATCGCGGCGTGCCTGCTGGCCGACGGGCGGCGGGCCTGGGGGACGACGAGCGCGCCGGACGCGGCCGCGGCCCTGTGCGAGGGCGAGTGGGTCGGCCGCTCCGTCGCCCTCGACGCCGACGGCACGCTGCACGTCTGACCGGACGAGGACCGACGACGAGGACGGGCGAGGAGGAGGAGCCACCGATGGCGGTGCCCGTCATCGTCGACTGCGACCCCGGCCACGACGACGCGATCGCGCTCGTCGTCGCGGCGCGCCACACCGAGCTGCTCGGGGTGACGACGGTGGCCGGCAACGCGCCGATCGAGCGCACGACCCGCAACGCCCTGGTCATCCTCGATCTGCTCGGCCATCGACGCGCCGGTCCACCAGGGCGCCGCCCGCCCGCTGCTGGCCCCGCCCGTCCACGCCGGCTACGTGCACGGCGAGAGCGGGCTGGACGGCGCCGACCTCCCCGAGCCGAGCGAGCGGTGGCGGGCGAGGACGCGGTGGCCTTCATCGTCGAGACCGCCCGCGCCCGGGAGGGCGTGTGGCTCGTGCCGACCGGACCGCTGACCAACATCGCCCTCGCGCTGCGCCGGGCGCCCGACCTGCCCGACCGCATCGCCGGCATCTCGCTCATGGGCGGCAGCGCCACGGTCGGCAACCGCACCGCGGTGGCCGAGTTCAACATCTGGGCCGACCCGGAGGCCGCGGCCGTCGTCTTCGACTACGGCGGACCGCTGATCCAGGCCGGGCTCCACCTGACCCACGAGCTCCAGACGACGCCCGAGCGCCTCGCCACCCTCCGGGCGATGCCCAACCGCCTCGGGCCGCTCCTCGGCCAGCTGCTCGAGTTCTTCGCCACGACCTACATCACGCGCCACGAGGGCTTCGTCGGCGCGCCGGTCCACGACGTGTGCGCGGTGCTCGCCCTCACCCATCCCGACCTCTTCACCCGCCGGGCCGCCCACGTCGTCGTCGAGACCGGCGGACCGCACACCCGAGGCATGACCGTCGTCGACCTGCGCACGCTGAAGGACCGGCCGGCGCCGAACGTGAGCTGCTGATGTCCATCGACGAGGAGGCCGGCTTCCAGGTCATCCTGGACGCGGTCGCCTCGTTCCCCTGACCCGCCTCGTCCATGGCTGCCCGGCGGCAGCCCCCGCCTACGCTCACCCCGATGCGAGCCGCAGTGATGCGCCAGTGGGCGCTGACCGTCGACGACGTCCCCGAACCCGTCCCCCAGTCCGGCCAGGCCCTCGCACGGGTCCTGGCCTGCGGCATCTGCGGGAGCGACCTCCACCTCCTGCAACACGGCGCAGAGTCGTTGGCGCTGCGCGACGAGCTGGCCGCCGAGAACCCACCCGGCCCGCTCGACCCGGTCCCCTTCCAGGCCGACCAGCCGACGATCATGGGCCACGAGTTCTGCTGCGAGGTCGTCGAGCTGGGACCCGGGTGCGAGAACCTGGCCGAGGGCGACGTCGTCGTCTCCATGCCGGCCGCGTTCGACGCCGCCGGCGTCCATGCCATCGGCTTCTCCAACCACTACCCCGGCGGCTACGCGGAGCGGATCGTGCTCAACGACCTGCTGGCGCTGAAGGTCCCGAACGGCCTGGAGCCCCGGCTCGCGGCCCTGACCGAACCGTTCGCCGTCGGCGTGCACGCGGTGGCCAAGAGCGGCATCCGCAGCGACGACGCCGCGGTCGTACTCGGGTGTGGCCCCATCGGCCTCGCCGTCATCGCCGACCTGAAGCAACGGGGTGTGAGCCCCGTCGTCGCGGCGGACCTCTCGCCGGCCCGCCGGGCGCTGGCCGAGCGGCTGGGTGCGGACGAGGTGGTCGACCCCGGCATCGAGCCGGCCATCGCAGCCTGGCGGCGTGTGGACGGCACTCGCGTCGCGGTCGTCATCTTCGAGGCCGTGGGCGTGCCGGGGATGCTCGACGCCTGCATGCGCATGGCGCCGAAGGGCACCCGCATCACCGTGGTCGGCGCGTGCCTGGAGGCCGACACGGTGCGGCCCATCATCGGCATCGGCAAGGAGCTGTCGCTGCAGTTCGTGCTGGGCTACGAGCCTCACGAGTTCGCGGCCGCCCTGCTGGCCATCGCCGAGGGCAAGGTCGACCTGGAGCCAATGATCACGGGGTCGGTCACGGTCGACGGCGTGCCGCAAGCCTTCGCCGACCTCGGCCACCCCGACGCCCACGCCAAGATCCTGGTGCAACCATGAGCGAGCGGAGCGAGCGAATGGCCCGAGCGGCCGGGAGCGGGGATCGATGAGCGAGCGGAGCGAGCGAGTGGCCCGAGCGGCCGAGAGCGGATATCGATGAGCGGCGAGGGGCTCGTCTCCGACATTTCCGCAGCTTACCCCGGAGGGCGCGGACGGTGAAGGCACAGCGAGCGGCGTGCCGGCATCGGCCGCCGGTGCCGCGTCAGACGGCCCCGCCTCAGGGGACACGTTCCCCCGGCAGTACGCCCGCACCCGCCGGCTGACGCTCGGCGAGCCCCGCACGCTCACGGTCTCGCCCGACGGTCGCCGGGTCGTGTTCGCTCCGGTCCCGCGGCGGCGGCGATCCCGTGGTTGCCTGTGGGTGCTCGACGCGCCGTCGCCGGACGACCCGGCCGGGAGCGGCTCGTGGCCGATCCCCTCGTGCTCCTGGCAGGCGGCGACGAGCGACCTGCCGGCCGCCGAGCGGGCCCGGCGCGAGCGGGCCCGGGAGCAGGCCGGCGGGCATCGTCGCCTACGCGACCACCGCCAGACGTCACCGTCGCCGCGTTCGCGCTGTCGGGCCGGCTGTTCGTGGCCGGCTTGCGTCTCGGGGGTGGCCCGGGAGCTGCGCGGTCGACGGGCCGGTCTTCGACCCCCGGCCCGACCCCGACCGGGCGCCGGCTGGCCTACGTCCGCGGCGCGGACGCTGCGCCTGGCCGAGCTCGACGGCACCAGCCGGAGCCCTGGCCGGCGATGAGGATCCCGAGGTCACGTGGGGGTCGGCCGAGTTCGTCGCCGCCGAGGAGATGGGCCGGACCCGCGGCTACTGGTGGGCGCCCGACGGCTCGGCCGTCGTGGCCGCCCGGGTCGACCGTCGCCGGTGCCCGCTGGTGGATCGCCGACCCCGCCCCAGCCCGAGCGAGCGCCGGTCGAGGTCGCCTACCCGGCGGCCGGTACGGCCAACGCCGAGGTCTCGCTCTGGGTGCTCGGCCTCGACGGCCGCGCCAGGAGATCTCGTGGGACCGCGAGCGCGCTCCCCTACCTGGCCGACGTGCGTGGCCGGAGCCGGAACGGATCGTGCTCACCGTCCAGAGCCGGGACCAGCGCCACGTCGAGGTGCTGGCCGCCGATCCCGCCACGGGCGCCACGACGGCGCTCTTCGAGGACGAGCGACGACGTCTGGGTCGAGCTGGTGCACGGCGTGCCGGCTGTGCTGGACGACGGCCGGGTCGTGATGGCAGCGGACCACGAGGGCGCCCGCCGCCTGTCACCGTCGAGCGATGCCGCTGACCCCGCCCGAGCTCCAGGTCCGCAGCGGTCGTGGCCGTCATCGGCGCACACGTCGCTCTTCACGGCCAACCCGGTCGATGACGCGACCGAGCATCGGGCTGTGGCGCTTCAGCGGCGGCGCCGACGGCCGAGCCCCCGACCGACGACGCCCGGCGTGCACGGCGGCTGGGGTGGCGGCAAGACGGTCGTGGTGCGCTCGTCGACGCTCGAGGACGAGCGCAGCGCGAGTGCGCGTCGTCGGGCGGCCGAGCTGGTGAACCACGCCGAGGCCGCGCTCGTCCGGCCTCGGTCGACGCTGCTGCGGGCCGGCGACCGGGCCATCGCGACCGCGGTGCTCCTTCCCCCGACCACGAGGGTCGGCACCGCCCGCTCCCGGTCCTCCTCGACCCCTACGGCGGGCCCGCACGCGCAGCGGGTGGTGCGGCGCCCGCAACGGCTACCCCACCTCGCAGTGGTTCGCCGACCAGGGCTTCGCGGTGGTCGTTGCCGACGGTCGCGGCACCCCCGGCCGGGGCCACGACTGGGAGCGCGCCGTCCACCTCGACCTCGCCGACCCGGTCCTCGAAGACCAGATCGCGGCGCTCCACGCCGCCGCCGAGCAGCATCCGCCTCGACCTGGACCGCGTGGCCATCCGGGGCTGGAGCTTCGGGGGCTACCTCGCCGCGCTGGCCGTGCTCCGCCGCCCCGACGTCTTCCACGCGGCCGTCGCCGGCGCGCCGGTCACCGACTGGCGGCTCTACGACACGCACTACACCGAGCGCTACCTCGGCCATCCGGCCGACCGAGCCCGAGGCCTACGACCGCATCGTCGCTGCTGGCCGACGCCGCCGCGCCTCGAGCGGCCGCTGCTGCTCGTCCACGGCTTCGCCGACGACAACGTGGTGGTGGCGCACACCCTCCGGCTGTCGTCGGCCCTCCTGGCCGCCGGCCGCCGCACGAGGTCCTGCCGTCTCGGGGTGACCCACATGACCCCGCAGGAGGTGGTCGCCGAGAACCTCCTGCTCCTGCAGCTGGACTTCCTGCGGGGGCCCGAGTCCGTTGGCGGATCAGCCCATCAGTCGGCGCACGGCAGCACCGCTCCAGCCCCGGCGACCTCGCCGTCCCGCGATCCGTGGCCGCGGCGTCGCAGGCCTCCGGCACCAGCCTCGGCCGGCGCCGCGCCTGGACCGCCACCCGGGCCGGGCGGCCAGGTCACGCGGGCCACGCAGCGCGCCGAGCGAACGACGTCCGCCGGCGGCCACGACGAGCCGCGGCGCCGAGCCCGTCGACGACGCGGTGCGGGCGGCGTTCGACGATGACCTGGCCGCCCTCGGGCCCAGCCTGTGGCGACGGCGATGGTGGCGCCGACGGAGCCCTTCGCCGCCCGCCAGCGCCCGTGCCGGCAGGGGCAGGCCGGCGCGAGCCCGTCGACCACCCGCGGGCCGTAGACGGAGAGAGTCGAGCCGACGCACCGCGACGCCCAACGTGCCGCCGAGCTCACGCACCGTGTCGTTGACGGCCGAGCCGGCCCCGGCCTGGCTGACCGGCAGCGAGCCCATGATCGCCTCGGTGGCCGGGCTCACGGCGAGCGCCAGCCCCGCCGCCATCAGCACCATCGAGACCACGATCCGACCCCAGTACGCCGTGTCGAGCCCGGTGGTCGCCGCCACGACGAAACCGCTGCTCATGGTCAGCAGCCCTCCGGTGACCAGCACCTTGGTGCCGAGCCGCATCGGACGATCCGGCCGAGCGGTGACACCGCTCCGGTCACCAGCGCGAACGGCAGCGTCGCGACGCCGGCCCGCAGGGTCGAGTAGCCGCGGACGACCTGGAAGTACTGCGTGATCAGGAAGATGAAGCCGAACAGGCCGAAGAACGCCAGCGCCATGGCCCCGCTCGCGGCCGAGAACCGCGGGTTGCGGAACAACCGCATGTCGAGCATCGGGTCGGTCCGCTCGCAGCTCCCAGGCCGATGAACGCCGCCAGAGCCGGGCAGCACCGGCGTAGCCCGACGATGGTCGCGCCGAGGCCCAGCCGTGCGAGGGCGCCTCGATGGTCGTCCAGACCAGCGGCCCGATGCCGACGACCGAGCCGAACCAGCCCACCGTGTCGAACCGTCGCGGGAGCGTCGCGCGACGTCGGCAGCAGCCCAGACCGGCCAGCAGCGCCACCGCGCGAACGGGCACGTTGACCAACATCACCGAGCCCCAGGCGAAGTGCTCCAGCAGCCAGCCGCCGGTAACCGGCCCGAGGGCGACCGCCAGGCCGGTCACGCCCGACCAGATACCGATCGCGGCGGCGCGCTCGCGCCGGTCCGTGAAGGTCGGTGAGCAGGGCGAGCGTCGCGGGGTAGATCAGCGCGGCGCTGGCGCCCATCAGGGCCCGGCCGGTGATCAGCTGGCCGGCGTTGCCGGCGAAGACGTCAGCGAGGGAGGTCAGGGCGAACGCCACGCATCCCCGCCTGGAGCTCCGGCGCCGCGGCCGAACCGGTCGCCCAGGTGGCCGCCCAGGAGCAGCAGCCCGGCGAAGACGAGCGTGTAGGCGTCGACGACCCACTGCAGCTGGCTCGTGGTCGCGGCGAGGTCGCGGCTGATCGTGGGCAAGGCGACGTTGACGATCGTGTTGTCGACGCGTCACCAGCAGCACGAGAGGCAGAGCACGCCGAGGATCCACCAGCGGCGTCGGTGGATCGTGGCAGCATCCATTCCTGAGGTCCTTTGGTTCGGACGTTCGACCGGGTTGCCTCATTGATAGAACAATGTTATAACAGTGTCATCAAGACTACCGGCGTCACGCCTCGGGACGACCGAGATAGCTCGACGATGGGTCGCCGCATCAGCCGCGGCCGCGGCGCGCTGCCGCGCCGGGGTGCCCGAGAGCGACGCAGTGGAGCAGGCGCCACTCGGTGCTCCGCCCGCTCGCCTGCTGGCGGAGGAGGGGCCGGATGCGCTGTTGGTCCGCCGGGTCGCCGCCGAGGCCGGCGTGTCCGGCGATGGGCGCTCACTCCCGCTTCGGCGGCAAGCAGGGCCTCGTCGAGGCGCCCTTCCTCGACGGCTTCCACCGCCTCCAGCATGCCGCCTGGCCACCGTGCCCCGGAGCGCCGACCCGGTCGAGGACCTGCTCAGGGCAGCCGGCCGCTACCGCCGCTTCGCCCTCGAGTCGCCGGCGGAAAAGACGCCATCCACGTTCAGCCGGGCCATCCCGAACTCCGCGCCCTCGGCACCGTGCAAGCTCGACTCCACCGAGCGCCTTCGGCGTGCTGGTCGAGGCCGTCCGCCTGCGCGATCGACCGCAGCGCGCTCCGGGCCGGTCCATCCTCTCCCATCGCCGAGGGGATTGGTCCACCTGCCACGGCCTGGTCAGCCTCGAGCTGGCCGTGCATGGGCTTCGTCGCCGTGATTGCGGAGCCACTTCGAGACGACGAACGCCGCCCTCCTGCGTGGCCTGCCGCGCCGACTGAGCCGCAGACCGGGGCCACCGGAGTCGGGCCGGTCATGCCCGCCTGCATTGTGACCGCCTCGTGATGCAGGCGGTCGGTGAAGCTCTATGACCGTGTGGCGACGAGGATGCGGTCCCGGCCAGCCAGGTCGGGCTCGACGCGGGTGTCGACGAGGCCGGCTGACTCAGCCAGGGCGAGGACGGCCGCTGCCTCGGTGGCGCCGATCTCGCAGACCAACGATCCTTCCGGCGCCAGCCATTGCGGGGCGCCGGCGATGACCTCGCGCAGCGCTGTCCAGGCCGTCGGGCCCCGCCATCAGCGCGGCGGCGGGCTCCCATGCCCGGACGCTGTTG
>CAVTWD010000018.1:0-15845 GCA_963738325.1 uncultured Acidimicrobiales bacterium | reverse complement strand
ATCGGTGGGCTGGGCGGCGCCTGTCGAGGCCGGCCGCCGCCTCCTCCAGGCCTGGCGTTCCTGGTGCGGGATCGTCCCGCTGTTGCGAGTCGTGTCGCGCCCAGAAAGCTCGCGGCTGGCCGCGGTCGGCCGGAGGAGGTGGGCGAGATGGGCTGATGCACGACAACCGCGCCATCGTCGAGCAGCGCATCCGCCGCGAGCTCGACGAGCGGGTGCGCCCGGCCCGTCCACGCCGAGTGCGTCCCGTTCGCCATCACGGCCTGGTCCGTGCCCGGCGAGCCCGTCGGGTACGAGGAGGCGATGGCGGCGGGCTACGAGCCCTTCCTGCTCGGCGGCGCGTCAGGTGGCAGGCGTGGGGCACGAAGCCTGGTTCCGCTTCACGGCCACGGTGCCGGAGGCCTGGGTGGGCGCCCCCGTGGAGGCGGTGCTCAACCTCGGCTTCCGCTCCGCCGACGCCGGCTTCCAGGCCGAGGGCCTGGTGTGGACCGACGATGGCCCGCTGCAGGGCGTCCATCCCCGGCGGACCGCGGTGCCGCTGCCGGACGCGAAGGCCGGCGAGCTCGTGGAGGTCGTGCTCGAGGCCGCCGCCAACCCGTGGTTCCCGAACTTCCGGCCGTCACCGATGGGATCGCTCGACACCGCTCCCGCCACACCGATCTACCGCCTCCGCCGGGCCGACCTGGCCGTCCTCGACCACGCGGTCTACGACCTCGTCCTGGACGTCGAGGTCCTCGACGGGACCATCCGCGCCCTGCCACGAGAAGGTCCTGCGCCACGCCCGCCTGCTGCGGACGTTGGAGCGGGCCTTCGACCTGCTCGACCTCGACGACGTCGGCAGCACGGCGGCGCAGGCCCGGGAGGTGCTCGCCCCCAGCGCTCAGCGAGTCCTGCCGGCCCGAGCCAGCGCGCACACGACGTCGCCGTCGGCCACGCGCACATCGACACGGCCTGGCTGTGGCCGCTGCGGGAGACGGTCGCAAGTCTCCGCACCTCGCGTCCGCCGTTCGCCTCATGGACGACGACTCGATTACCGCTTCGTCTGCTCGCAGGCCGCGGAGCAGGAGTGGATCCGCTCCACCACCCGCGCCTGTTCGCCCGCCTGCAGAGAAGGCCGCGGCCGGGCAGTGGATCCCGGTCGGAGGCATGTGGGTCGAGCCGGACATGAACCTGCCGAGCGGCGAGTCGATCGTGCGCCAGCTCGTCCATGGCCAGCGCTTCTTCGAGGAGCACTTCGGCCGGCGGTGTACCGAGGTGTGGATCCCAGACGCCTTCGGCTACCCCGCCTCGCTCCCGCAGCTCTTCGTCGCCGGCGGCTGCACCCGCTTCGTCACGCAGAAGCTGTCGTGGAACAAGGAGAACCGCTTCCCCCACAGCACGTTCTGGTGGGAGGGCATCGACGGGACGCGGGTGCTGACCCACTTTCCTCCGGTCGAGACGTACAACGCGGTGATGGAGCCCGCCGAGCAGGTCCGGTTGGAGCGGCAGTTCCACGAGCACGGTTGGAGCGACTGGTCGCTGACGCCCTACGGCTACGGCGACGGCGGCGGCGGGCCGACCCGGGAGACGCCGGCCGGCCCGCCGGATGGCCGACCTCGACGGGCTCCCCCGGCTCGAGCTGGGCACGGTCGACGACTTTTTCGCCTCCGTCGAGGGCGAGGCTGCCGGCGGGCGCCCCGGTCCCGATCTGGCGGGGCGAGCTGTACTTCGAGATGCACCGGGGGACGCTGACCAGCCAGATCCGGACGAAGCTGGGGAACCGGACGTGCGAGCGCCTGCTCCACGAGGCCGAGCTCTGGTCGCGGGCGCGGCGGGCGCCGCCGCGACCCGCGCGGACCGCGGCCGTGGCGGCCGAGCTCGACCAGCTGTGGAAGGACGTGCTCGTCCAGCAGTTCCACGACATCCTCCCCGGGTCGTCGATCGCCTGGGTGCACCACGACGCCGAGGCCGAACACGCCCGGATCGCCGACCGCCTCGAGGTGCTGATCGCCGACGCGCTGGCCGACGTCGCCCCGGCCCGCTGGCCGTGGCGTCGGCCCGGAGCCGGCCGGCCCGGGAGGTGGTCGCAGCACCGGAGGCTCCGGGCGGTGACGGTCCGGTGCAGCGCCTCCACGACGGTTCGGTGGCGTTCGCCGTCGACGTCGCCGCGCATGCGGTGGTGCCGGCCGCGGCGGTCGACATCGACGACGTGGTCGTCGTCACCGACCGGTCGCTGGCCAACCGCCACCTGGCGGTGGCCTGGGACGACACGGGCGCGCTGGTCTCCGTCCGATCCCTGGACCATGACCGGGAGCTGCTCCTGCCGGGCCGGACCGTGGCCCTGGAGCTGGCTCCGGACCATCCGATCGAGTACGACGCGTGGGACCTGGAGAGCTGGACGCGGCGGCTCAGCCGGCCTCTCACTGAGTGCGACGGCATCGAGGTGGTCGAGCAGGGACCGCTGCTCGGCGCGGTCGGCGTCACATACAGCGACGGGCCGTCCACCTTCGCCCTCACCTATCGCCTGGCCGCCGGCTTGTCCCGTCTCGACCTCGTCATCGACGTCGACTGGCACCACGAGGAGTACCTGCTGTCGCTGGCCGTCCCGCTCGACGTGCAGGCCGACGAGGCCATCTGCGACATCCAGCTCGGCCACGTGCGTCGCCCGACCCACGCCAGCTCGTCGTGGGACGCAGCGAAGTTCGAGGTCTGCGCCCACCGCTTCGTCGACCTGGCCGAACCGTCGTTCGGCGTCGCCGTGCTCAACGACGGCCGCTACGGCCACGCGGTGCAGGGTGACGCCGTCCGCGTCTCGTTGCTGCGGGCCGCGGAGTACCCGGACCCCACTGCTGACCAGGGCCGTCACCAGGTCACCATCGCGCTCCTGCCTCACGGCCCCGGCCTCCATGACGTGCTGCGGGAGGCCGAGGCGCTCAACCGCCCGCTGCGAGTCGTCGCTCACGGTCGGGCCGAGCAGGCGCGGGCTCCACTGGTGGCCGTCGATCACGCGGGTGTCGACGTCGATGCGGTCAAGCGGGCCGACGACGGTTCGGGAGATCTCGTCGTCCGGCTCCACGAGGCGGTCGGCGATCGGAGCACCGTCACGCTCGACCTGGGCACACCGGTCACGCGGCGGCGCGGGCCTCGATCCTCGAGGAGTGGGGCGAGTCCCTACGCGCGGACGACAGCCGGGTGACGCTGGCCCTGCGTCCCTTCGAGCTGGCGACGGTGCGGCTGGAGGTCGGCGGCTGACTCCCGGCGCGGTCAGGTCGCGGCGCATGCGGTTGTTGCGGGCGCCGTGCTCGACCTCGGCCAGGCCCAGCACCTCCATGACCGGGGGCACGTAGCTGCCGAACCGGCCCCGCAGGCCCTTCTTGAGCCCGTACCAGCCACCGACGGGGTTGTCGGCGGCCCGGGCCCACGCCTCGACCGTGCCCGCCTTGGCCTCCTTCTGCTCGTCCGCGTTGCCGAGCGGCACCCAGTCGCCCTCGTCCTTCAGCATGGCGTGGAGGTCGTCGATCGCCCGCAGGTGGTAGCGCAGCTGGGTGGACCCGACCTGGACGACCAGCGCCGGCGGATCGGCCTCCGGCTCCTGCCAGGCCTCGAACTGCGAGGACCCGGGCGGGGTGCTCAGGATCCAGGGGTCGTCCTTCGTTCCGTTGCCTTCGGGGGTGTCGGCCATCTCCCTCACGGTCGCACTGCAAACACGCCATCTCCTGTCATGTATGGCTACGGTGCGGCGTGCGCGCCGGCCGGCTGGTGGCCCTCCTCATGCTCCTGCAGGACCGCGGGCAGGTGACCGCGGCCGAGCTGGCCCGCCAGCTGGAGGTCTCACCCCGGACGATCCTGCGCGACATCGAGGCCCTCAGCGGCGCCGGCGTGCCCGTGTTCGCGACCCGCGGCGCGACGCGGTGGGTTCCAGCTGCTGGGCGCGTACGAGCGATCTCTGCCCATGCCGGCCGGCGGCCAGGCCCGACGCGCCACTACTGCTCGCCGGGCGCGGGCCCGGCTCTCGTTGCCCGGCCGCCGGCTGGTCGCTCTCACCGGCCGTCCGGCGGGCGTCCAGGTGCGGGTGAAGACGAAGGGCGTCGGGCCCGGGTCGTGGGTGGAGGCCACCTGGCCGATCGACACGCTCGACGCTGCGGTGCTCGACGTGCTCAGCCTCGGGGCCGAGGTCGAGATCGTGGGCCCGGCCGACCTGCGGGCCGCCGTCGCCGAGGCGGCCCGCCGCATCGCCGCCCGCCACGCGCCGGAGCCGGTCAGCCGCTGAGGGCCGTGGCCGGGTCGAGCCAGGTCATCCTGGTGCCCGACGGGTGGGCGGTCCCCAGCAGGTCCGAGGACGTCCGGCCGTCGAGGTGGGTGACCATCGTCAGGAGGGCGTAGACGCCGCCCTGGCGGTTGCGGGCGACGAGCTCGTCGGGGACGGGCACCCCTCGGCCGATGGCGTCGGCCGCATGATGCCGAACCCTCGGCCGCTTGTTGCTCGCGCAACGTCCAGCCCGTTCGACCTAAGGTCGTCCCGTGGCTGTCGGCTTCACGCACCGCCAGCGGCTGACCCTGCTGGCGACCAGCTTCGGCCTGTTCATGATCTACCTCGACGCCACGATCGTGAACGTCGCCCTGCCCGACATCCAGAAGGACTTCGGCGGCGGTGAGCAGGCGCTGCAGTGGGTGGTCGCGGCGTACAGCCTGACCATGGGCATGTTCATCATGTCCGCGGCGACCCTCGCCGACCGCGTGGGTCGCCGCCGGGCCTTCATCCTCGGCACCATCCTGTTCATGGGCGCCTCCACGCTGTGTGGCCTCGCGCCGACCATCGGCGTCCTCAACGTCGGGCGCGGCCTCCAAGGGGTCGGCGCGGCGACGGTCAACGTGGCCTCGCTGGCGCTGGTCAGCGCCGCCTTCCCCGACCCGGGAGGAAGGCCCGGGCCATCGGCATCTGGACCGGGATCGCATCCGTCGGCCTCGCCATCGGGCCGACGGTCGGCGGATTCCTGACCGAGTCCGTGGGCTGGCGGAGCATCTTCTTCGTCAACGTCATCGTGGGCCTGCTAGCCGTCGTGCTGGTGCGGGCCTTCGTCGAGGAGTCGTCCGACCCGGCCACCCGCGACCTCGACCTGCGCGGTCAGCTCCTGTTCATCGTCGGCGTCGGCGCGCTGACCTACGCGCTGATCGAGGCGCCCCACGACGGCTGGCTGTCGCCGATCATCATCGCCCTCTTCGTGGCGTCCGCCGGCATCGCGGTGGTGTTCGTCCTGTCCGAGCTGCGGGCGGCCGACCCGATGATGGACGTCCGCGTCTTCCGCGACCGCGTCTACACCGTGGCCGTACTCACGCTCTTCGCGGTGCTCTTCGCTGTCTACGGCCAGCTCCTGGTCATCACCCAGTACTTCCAGAACATCAAGAGCTACAGCCCCGAGCGTGCGGGCGTGATCATGCTGATCCAGACGGCGCCGATGATCGTGCTCGCGCCCGTGGCTGGTGGGCTGGCCGCCCGGTTCGGGGCGCGGCGGCCGACCCTGGCCGGTGTCGCCGCGCTCGTGGTCGGGCTGCTGGTCCTCGTGGCCGGCATCGGCGGCGCGCTGCTGATCGTGGCTGTCGGCCTCCTCCTCGTCGGGACCGGAGCCGCGCTGTCGATCGCGCCGACGACGAACGAGGCGATGGCCTCCATCCCGCCTGATCGGTCCGGGATGGCGTCGGGCATCATGAGCGCGCAGCGTGCGCTCGGCTCGACCGCGGGGTTCGCGATCATGGGCAGCATCCTGGCGGTCGTCGTCGGAGCAACCCTCCCCGGCAAGTTCGCCCCCTACCTGCCGGAGCCCGGCCGGCAGAAGGCGGTCGACGCCGTCGTGCGCGACGCCAACCCGAGGGCGGTCGTCGCGTTGATCGGGCCTGGCCGACCGCTCCCCGACAACGTGGCCTCGTCGGCCAAGCTCGTCGACGCCGCCGACGACGCCTTCGTCGAGGGCATCCGCATCGCGCTCATCGTGGGCGCCGCGGTGGTGTTCGCCGCGCTGGTGGCCGGCTTCCTCGTCTTCCCCCGCGGCGCCGGCTCTCGCCGGGACGAGCTGCGGGAGGCCGGCCGCATACAGGCCGACGAAGCGCTCGAGCCGTCGTAGCGCCCGTCAGCCGACCCCGTCGTGCTCCCGGCTCGTCAGCCGGCCCTGCCTTTCTCCCGGCTCGTCAGCCGGCCCGTGGCCCGGCGGCGGCGGTAGGCGGCGACGTGCTGGCGGTTGGCGCACTGCGCGTCGCAGTAGCGGCGGGAGTGGTTCTTCGAGAGGTCGACGAGGACCCGGCCGCAGTCCGGCGTCTCGCAGACCCGCAAGCGCTCCGGGCCGCCGTCGCGGGCGACGATGGCCAGCGCGATCCGCGATCTCTGCTCCGAACCGGCGGTCGAGCGGGGCGTCGGCCGGCGTGAAGTGGAGGTGCAGCGGCTGACCGTCGTGCTCGACCAGGCGGGGCACCGGGCCGGTGTCGGCGATGAGCTCGTTGATCGCCGCGACGACGGCGTCGGGATCACCGTCGTCGACCAGGTCGAAGATCCCGCGCAGGCGCGCCCGCAGGCGGCGCACGGCGCGCAGCTCGGCCTGGTCGCCGGCCACCGCGCCGGTGATGCGGCGCTCGTCCACGTACTCGACGAGCGCGGCGGGGCTCGGTCAGCTCGTCGATCCCGGTGCGGTGGTCGTCGGTGTTGACCAGCCACACGAGCACCTCGAGCGCCAGCGCGCTGTCATGGTCTAACTGCACTTGACTCCTGACGAGACCCGGTCGTACGGTCAGGAGCATAACGACTCATGCCCCTGACACCAGCGCGGCGGTCACGCACGCGGATGCCGCGGCACCGGCGGCGTCGAGCACGGCCGCCCCGCACCGGGCCCGGCCGGCGCTGGGCTACATCCAGGTGCTGGCCGGCGCGGCGCTGTTCGGGCTGGCCGCCATCGTCTCGAAGATGGCGCTCACGGCGGGCATCGCGCCGGCCCGCCTCAGCGCGCTGCGGTGCACCGGCGCCGCGATCGGACTGCTGCTCTTCTTGGGGCTGACGCAGCCGTCGCGGCTGCGGATCTCCCGGCGCGACCTGCCGCTGCTGGCCGTCGTGGCGCTCACCGGCGCCGCTCTGATCCAGTGGCTGTACTTCACCGCCATCGACCGGCTGCCGGTGGGCATCGCCCTGCTCCTCGAGTTCACCGGGCCGCTCATGATCGCCGTCTACGCGCGCGTGTGCAGCGCCAGGCCGTCAGCCGGCGGGTGTGGCTCGCGGTCGGTCTGGCGCTCGTCGGCCTGGCCATGGTGGCCCAGGTCTTCGGGGGTGGCGCCGGGCTCGATCCGCTCGGCGTCGCCGCCGGACTCGCCGCGGCGGTCTGCCTCGCCGCCTTCTACCTGCTCAGCAAGCGGGCGCTGGAGCGCCACCACCCGCTCACGCTCACGTTCTGGATGTTCGCGCTGGCGGCCCTCTTCTGGGCCGTCGTCCAGCCGTGGTGGACGTTCGACGCCTCGATCCTCACCGAACACGCGTCGATGCTGGGCGGGCTCGACCAGCTCACGGTGCCGGTCTGGGTTCCCGTCCTGTGGCTCGTCGTCCTGGGCACCTTGACGCCGTACGCGCTGGAGATCGCCTCGCTGCGCCACCTCACCCCGACCAGCACCGGGATCGTGGGCATGAGCGAGCCGGTCATCGCCGCGGTCATCGTGTGGGTCTGGTTGGGCGAGTCGCTCGACGCGGTGCAGCTGGCCGGCGCCGCGCTCGTCCTCGCCGGCGTCGCGCTCGTGCAGACCGTCGGCCAGCCCGGGACGGATCCACCGGTCCCGCTCGTCCCGGCGTCCTTCGAACCGGTCTGATCCCCCGGCTGGCATGATGCCGGCGGGATCAGGAGATGCGGTCGTGACCTACTCGATCGTTGCTCGTGACCCTGAGACCGGCCAGCTCGGTGCAGACGTGCACGTGGTGCCCAGGTCGGCGTCGTCATCCGCGACTGCAGTCTCACGGTGGGCGCCGACGACGGCCCGGTCGATTGCCACGTGAGCGCCGAGCCGGTCGCGCTCGTGCTCGTCTCGTACGGCGGCGGTCGCGGTGGGGTTTCCCGCGCTCACGGGGAAGCTGATGGCACGGGGCCGCAAGCCGTGGCTCGGACTACGGCTGACGAGCTATCTCGTGACGCCGTAGCGGGCAGGGATCAGGCCGCCCGCGAGAGCGAGCGGGCCGCCCGTAGCGTGGGCGGCCGCAGGGCGGCGCGGCGCCGCGAGGAGGGACCGATGGGCTGGCAGATGGTGGACGAGGGCTGGGGTCGCAAGGCGGTCGACTTCTCGACCGTGGCCGAGCCGAGCAGCTGCCGTGAGTACGTCTTCGTGCACTCGCGCCTCGGCCTCGGCGCGGCGGATCGAGTGCTCGACGTGGCGTGCGGGTCCGGGTTGGCCATCGAGCTGGCGCGGATGCGCGGTGCGGGTGCAGCGGCATCGATGCGTCGCCGCGGTTGGTGGCCATCGCCCGCTACCGGAACAGCGAGAGCGAGATCCGCGTCGGTGACATGAACGCGCTGCCGTGGGACGACGCGAGCTTCGACGTGGTGACCAGCTTCCGTGGCATCTGGGGTACCACCCCAGGGGCGCTGGCGGAGATCCGGCGTGTGCTCCGCTCGGGTGGCCGGTTCTCGATGACGGTGTGGGGAGACGTGAGCAAGTCCCCTGGCGCGTGGATGTTCACACCGTTCCGCTGGGCGACGACCGAGAAGGTCGACCACCAGGCCGACATGGTGGCCCTCGGTCGCCCTGGCGTCGGCGAGGCCTTCCTGCGGGACAGCGGCTTCGAGCCGGAGGCGCGCTTCGTCGTGCCCTGCGCCATGGAGTTCGCCGACCCGGAGATGTACGCCAGGGGGATGGCGTCGACGGGGCCCGCCTACGAAGCCATGCAGAACATCGGCGAGGACGCCTTCCTGGCGCGCGCCGCCGAGCTGGCCCGCGAGCACTTCGTCGAAGGTGTGCCCCTCCGCGGCCAGATCCAGCTGTTCGGCTACATCGGCACGAAGCCGTGACGGGCTGAGGCGCTACCCGGCGAGCTGCGCGACGAGGTGCGCGCTGAGCTCCTCGGCGTCGGAGCCGGCCCCGTGGATGAAGCTCGACCGTCGCCGCCGGAGGAAGGGCGTGCCGATGAGGTACAGCCCGGGGGTGGAGGCCACGACACCGCCGTCGTGGCGGACACGGCCCTTGTGGTCGAGCACGGGCACGTCGAGCCACGAGTAGTCCGGGCGGAAGCCGGTCGCCCACACGATCGTTCGGATCTCGCCACTCGTCAGGTCGAGCGTCAGCGGTGCGTCTTCCACCGCCGTCGCCGTCGGTCGGTCCGATGGATCGCCGCCGTCCGAGGCCATGCTCCAGGGCCCACTCGTCGATCGTGTCGAGGAGGCGGTGCATCTTCAGGTCCGCCAGGGTGCACTTGTTCCGGAGACCACCCGAGAACAGCGCCGTACCGTCCCTGATCGCTCCGAGCCGGCCGCGGACCTCGACGCCGATGGCCTGGAGCGTGTTCAGGTCGAGGCTGGCGCGCTCCGGCGTGCCGACGAGCTGTGGCGACGGCACGTTGCGGGCGCGGGTGATGTCGTCCACCTCGTCGAAGCGCTCGTCGAGCAGGCCCGTCGCATCCATCCACCAGAAGATGTCCCTGCCCCGGTAGGTCCGGGGCATGCGGACGTGCTCGCCGACGGAGATGGTCACCGGGCGGCCGGAGCGGTGGATCTCCTCGGCGAGCTGCAGGCCGGTGGCCGACGCGCCGACTACGAGGACGCCACCGTCCTCGAGCTGCGCCGGGTTCTTGTACTCCTTCGGCGTGAGCGATGCCATGCCCACCGGCACCGCCGACGAGTGCAGGCACGGTGGGGACGTTGCAGGCGCCGCTGGCGAGGGCCACCGCACGGGCACGCCACGGCCCTTGGTCGCTGTCGACGACGTAGTCACCGTCGTCGGCGCGTACGGAGGTCACGGTGACGTTCGTCCTGACGGGGGCGTCGATCGCCGCGGCGTACGCCTCGATGAGGGCCGCGACACGACTCCGCGGCATGAACCCGTCCGGATCGTCGCCGTCGTAGGCGAAGCCCGGCAGTCGGGTCTGCCAGTTCGGCGTCAGCAGGGTGAGGGAGTCCCAGCGCTCGGTCTTCCACGAGTTGGCAACGGAGCCGCGCTCCAGCACCACATGGTCGATCGAGCGCTCGGTGAGGCACCGGCTCATCGCCAGGCCGCTGTGGCCGCCGCCGACGACGACGGTCGTGACGTCGCGTGTCGTCACGTCGTCACGTCGACTTCGGGATGGGCAATCCCCGGGGTCAGTTGACCTCGACGGTGACGTTCGTCGGGTTGGTGACCGCGTCGAACACCGCCGAGCGCTTCTGCGACTGGGCCACCAGGGCCTCGATCTGCTCCGGCGTGGCGTCGGCGTCGATGTCGAAGTGGACCTTGATTTCGCTGAACCCGTTGCGCACCTCGGGATCGACGCCGAGGATGCCCTGCACGTCCATGGCGCCCTCGAGCGTCGCCTTCACCGAACGCAGCTGGATCTCGCGGTTCTGGGCCACCGCGGCGATGCCGGCGGTGAGGCAGCTCGCCAGGCCGACGAGCACGAACTCGATCGGCGTCGCGCCGTTGTCCTCGGATGCGAACAGCTCCGGGTGGTCGGCGTCGTACTCGAACTGCGTCCGGTGCGACTGCTCCTCGCCGAGGCCGAAGAAGCCCTCGACGCTGGAGTGGCTGTGCGTGCCGTTCACCCACTCGCACGTGGCGCGCCACTGGAACTGGGCCGCCTCTGGCGCGGCACCGAGCGCTTCGTGTGCCTCGAGCAGCGCGGCGACGTTGACCCCGTTGTCAACGGGCTGATCCGTCATGGTCATCTGACCCCTCCTGCTTCCTGCTGCGGGACGATGAGCCGATGCGGTCGTGCCGACACGAGCGGTCGAGCTCGGGGCCGTTGCGCTCGCGCCGGGCCGTGCGGCCCACCGCCGGCCAACGTACTCCCGATCACCGGCAGCATCCACGCGTGATTCGCGGGCGGGAGCGCCGGTCGGTCATGCGCTTCCGCCGTCGAGCGGGCCGAGCTGCGCTCGACACCACACACGACCCTGGCTGTCGACCATGGCGACGCTGGTGATCGAGTTGGCATCGAAGTCGAGGGTCGTGGCCCATGAGGCATCGGCGCCCATGGCAACCGGCACGACGCGCGCCGGCGCGTCGCGACGTTCGATCCGCAACCCGTAGGTGTCGCCAGGGTGACCGTACGACGTCACCTGATCGGCCCAGCCGGGGAGCGACATGAACAGGACGGCGGGTCGCTGGCGGTGCACGAAGACCTGCCCGACCACGGCGCCGCTGTCGGTCCGCATCGGCGCGGCGGCGAGCGTCGGCGGTGCCGACGTGCCGTTCCATCGCACCAGGAGGGCGACGGCGATGCACGCCGCGAGCGCCAGCGCTGCGACCGAGGCCCGCGTGCGCCGCCGCTTGGCGGCCAACGATCGGACGTCCGTCGGGCGGTTGCCCAGCGACGCCAGCACGCGCCGCTCGAACCCAGCGGGCGGCTCGGCCCGCGGGGCGAGGAGCAGAAGCTCGTCCGTCAGACCGGCGAGCGAGCTGACGTGCTGCTGGCAGCCCGGGCAATCGTCGAGGTGGGCGAGAGCGGCGGCGCGCTCGTCGCCAGGCAGGATGCCCAGCGCGAGCTCCGGCGCGGCCTCCGCCAGCTGTGGGCAATCCATGCGTGTCATCGCGGCACTCCTGTGAGCTCGTCACGCAGCTTGTGGAGCGCCAGCCGAAGACGGGTCTTGACCGTTCCGATCGGTACGTCCCACGACTCGCTGATCTCCCTGGCCGACAGGCCGTAGTAGGCCGCCGCCATCAGCGTTTCGCGCTGGTCCGGCGGCAGCGCCCGCACGGCGCCGGCCACCGCGGCCAGGTCCTCGCGCGCGCTGGTGGGTTCGCTCTCCGCCGCGAGGTCGCCGAAGAGCTCGACGGGCTCGAAGGGATCGAGTGCGGGCTGATCCGGCCGGCGTCCCTTGGCCCTCACGTAGTCGAGAGCGACGTTCCGCGCGATCGCGAGGAGCCACGCCGTCGCCGACCCACGACGGGGGTCGTAGCTCGCCGAGTAGCGCCACGCCCGCAGGAATGTGTCTTGTGCCACTTCCTCCGCGGCGGAGTGGTCCCGCACGATCGACAGTGCCAGCCCGAAGACACGGCTCTGGAACCGGCGGATGAACACCAGCGCCGCGTCGGTGTCTCCGGCTCCGAGGCCGGCGACGAGTGCCTCATCCGACGCGCTCCACATGTCCTTGTGTACTGGTGTGGACGGCCGCGGTTCTCTGCGCAGGAATCCGAACGGCAACGACGTCCAGTACTACCGGTCATGAACGTCGACTGCCGACTGGCCCGCCGACACGCTGGTAGCAGCGGCTCACGACCCGACAAGAAGGAGACACCCCCCATGAGACGAGCACTCATCTTCCTCTCGACCGCTGCCGCGACAGCCATCCTGGCCGTGTGCGGCTCCAGCGGATCCAATGGATCCGGCGGATCCGGTGGATCCGGTGGATCGTCCGGCCCGGCAGCGGGCGGAGCGGCCAGCACCGTCGCGGTCCAGCAGGTCGACGGCGTCGGGGCCGTGCTGGTCGACTCCTCCGGCCGGGCGCTGTACAGCCCCGACGAGGAGGCCACCGGCCAGATCCTGTGCACCGGCGCCTGCACCTCGTTCTGGATGCCGCTCGCCGCCGCGGGCACGCCGACCGCCGCGGCCGGCGGGCCCCAGCTCGCCGTGATCGATCGTCCGGATGGCACCAAGCAGGTCACGGCCGACGGCCGGCCGCTCTACACCTTCGCCGAGGACTCGCCCGGCCAGGTCAAGGGCAACGGCTTCTCCGACGCCTTCGGCAGCCAGCACTTCACGTGGCACGCCATCCTCGCCGGTGGGACGACCGCCAGCGGCACGCCGGGCGCCGACACGAACTCTGGCGGAGGGACGGGCTACGGCTACTGACCTGACGCCCCGCCATGTGCCCGCGGCGGGCGGGCAGTCGAGCTGGGCCCCGGATCGTGGGTCGGTCGAAGTCCTCGGTTGGTCGGAACACAGCCCGATCGCGTCGAGCACGCGTGCCCGCCTGGTGCCACTGACCCATGTTGACAGCCCGACGCCGGCCTCGCTGGTTGGAGGTCAGTGCGGAGGCCAACGCAGGACCGGTGCGACGTAGTGCGACCGCACGCAGCGCGACTCCGTCCCGAGCGGCCTTGCCGCGGTCATGGCTCGCAGCGGAGAACGAGATTCTGGGTGCCGTCGAAGAGGACTTCGCCCAGTTCGATCACGTGGATGGCGGTGGAAGACCCTCAGCAGCGACGATGGCCACCCGACCGTCGGACGCTGAGCTCACCCGACGTCAAGCCGGCCGTGACGCTTGGTCCAACGTGATTCCTACGACCTTCGCGACCCGAGCGAGGTCGGCGTCCCGGGCAAGCACCGCGGCTCCGGATCGGTGTGCCACCGAGGCGATCATGCAGTCGATCATTCCTCCTGGCGTGACGCCGACGCGCCGGCATGCGCGGTAGATGCGGGTCGCCGCGTCGAAGTCGATCGCGGCGTCGAAGTGCACGAGCTCGAACCGGCCGAGCATCCGGCGGAGATCTGCCGCTCGTTCATCGCTCCGAGCCCCGGCGAGCACTTCCATCACCACTGGCTCCGTGACCGCGACCTGGGCATCGTCCGTGATGAGCTGGGTCAGGCGTTGATCGACGGAGCTTCCCGTCGCTCGGTCGTACTCCACCCACGCCGACGTGTCGACCAGGATCACGCCGCGCTCGTCGGAGCCACGTCGTTCGGGAGGTTGTCGATGGCGTGTGCTCCGCGCATCGCCAGCGCCTCCTCGCGGGTCATGGGCTGACCCGCGAGATGTCGGAGCGCGAGGTCAACTGCCTCCGTCTTCGTGTGGACGCCGAAGCGGTCCATGATCGCCCGGACGTAGGTGTCTTCGATCTCGATGTTCGTGCGCACCCTGCTCATACCCGCAACATACACGTAACGTGTACAAGACGTGTACCGGCTGGATGGGTGGTCAGCCGGCCAAACACGGGTTCTGCTTCGCGGAGAACGAGGCCGCGTCCGCCGTGGCCCCCGCTCCTCGGACGACCGCGGGCGGGTCCGCGAGGAGCCCGTGATCCGCCGGACTCGGCCATCCTCCACCGCCTGGAACGGCAGAGGCGCGTAGCTGGCTGTGTTGCTACAAGGTGACCAGGTTGGCTGGGCTGGCCGCGTGTACCGCCGAGACGGGTACCGATTGGTCAAAGGTAACGAAACGCCCGCCGTGGTGGGTCGCCAGCGCTAGCAGGTAGGCGTCCGTCACCTGGCGCGGGCCGTGGAGGTGGGTGCGGTCGATGGAGCTCTCGTCGAGGAGGCTCGTGTCGCAGGTCCAGAAGACGTGGTGTGGTTCGGTGCAGGCCTGATCCAGGAGGTCGATGGCCGTCGTGGGCGAGACGGGACTGGGGTAGCGGGGCTGGCTGATCACGCGGACGAACCCGTTCTGCGTGATCGCACACGACGCCCAACCGGAGCCGACCTCCTTGTCGATCCACGCGGGCGAGCTCGTGCTCGATGTGGTCACTGTCCAGGAGCGCGATCAGCACGTTGACGTCGAGCAGCGCGCGGCTCACTCGGGTTCCTCCTCGCGGAGCTGGTCGATGAGCGTGTTCGTTACGGGGGGTCCTCGATGGGGCAGCGGGTGGAAACCGTGGAGCCCTCCGCGTTCGCGGGTGGCCGGGCGGCGGGGGCCTGTCAGCGCTTGGCGCGCTAGGTCCGACAGCACCTCACCTGCAGTCCGGTTCTCCCGTCGTGCCCGCTCCTTCACTGCGAGGAGCACGTCGTCATCCAGTGTCAATGTCGTGCGCACGCATCTGATGCTACTGCATCACGGGCGCGCGCAGAGCGCGAGGAGCTCGCCGGCACGGCCACGACCCGCGTGTCGTGTCGTTCCTCATCGGTGCTTCAGTATCTGGGCCGCACTTCGTCCGCTGAGCCCACTACGTCGGCCGGCCTTGCCTGAGGTGACCTGCATTGCCCGAACTGGGGGTGCCGTCCGGGGGCGAATCGTGCGGCCGGCCCACCGTCGCCGTCGGGTAGCCGCGACCACGACGAGGGATCAAGATGAAATGCGCGGGTCCGCGAAAGGTCCGCGATGCTCGCGGACTCCGACGACTGCACGGACGGAAGCGCACCCGAAAGACCAGGTCAGGGGCCAGTCGTCGCGAACTCGGCGGTCAGCGAACCCACTACACGTTGAAGCGGATCTCGAGGACGTCGCCGTCGACCACCTCGTAGTCCTTGCCCTCGACCCGCAGCTTCCCGAGCTCCTTGGCCTTGTTCCACGACCCGATGTCGAGGAGCTGGTCCCAGCGGATCACTTCGGCGCGGATGAACCCCCGCTGCAGGTCGCTGTGGATGACCCCTGCGCACTCGGGTGCCTTGGCGCCGGCCCGGAAGGTCCAGGCCCGGCTCTCCTTGTCGCCGGTCGTCAGGAACGTGCGCAGGCCGAGGAGGTGGTACGCGGAGCGGACCAGGCGAGGGAGCGCACCCTCGCCGAGCCCGAGGCCGTCGAGCAGCTCGGTGCGCTCGGACGCGTCGAGACGGGCGGCCTCGGCCTCGAGCTGGACGCAGATGCCGAGGACCTCGGCCGCATCCCCCAGCTCCTCGGCCACCGGGCGCACGACGTCGTAGGCCCGGTCGAGGTCGTCCTCGCCGACGTTGACCACCACCAGCGCCGGCTTGGCGGTCAGCAGGAAGTAGGGCCGCAGGAGCTCGCGGGCGTCGGCGTCCAGTGCCCGGCGGTACAGCGGGGTCGCGTCGTGGAGGGTGGCCAGCGCCTGTT
>CAVTWD010000017.1:0-717503 GCA_963738325.1 uncultured Acidimicrobiales bacterium | reverse complement strand
ACGAGGCGCAGGCCGTCGCCCATCTCGCCGCCCACGCGCCGACCCCGGAGACGTTCGCCGTCGGGGTGACGACGATCATCGACGACCCGCTCACCGCGTTCGCGTACTCGGCCCGTCGGGCCGGCGCCGAGGATCTCGCCGTGCTGTCCGAACGGTACGGGCTGGCCCCGGCCGAGGCCGCCGCGGTGTTCGCCTCGGCCGGGGTCGCGCTCGACCGGGCCATCGAGGCGGTCCATCTGCGCTGCGACCACGACGTCGACGCCACCTACGAGATCGCCGTCGGTGTGCTCGGTGCCGGCGAGGACTACGTCACCGCGGTGCTCGCCGGTGACGTCTCGAACGTCGTGGACCTCACGCCGACGGCGCCGCGGGACGAGGTCGAGTTGGTGGAGGCCGGGGTCGGCTACGACGCCGGGATGGAGCCGTGACCGAGCCGGGTGCGGATCACGGCGGGGTGTGGCTCGAGGTGGTGAGCGCCGTCGACTACCTCGCCGCGGTCCACCGGCCGGGGTTCACGGTGTGGGACGCCCTCGACGAGGCCATCCGGTGGTGGACCGCCGAGCACCTCGACCCGCGATCGGGCTTCCCGCCGCATCGGGTGGTCGACCTGCCCTGGCATGACCCCGACCCGCTGCGCTCGACCATCGAGCGTCTGCTCGCCGCGGTCGCCCCGGCCGACACGCCCGACGGCACGACGCTGCCCGACGCGCTCTCCGCCGCCCTGGCGGCATGGCTGACCGCGATGGCCGACGGGTTCAACGACAGCCAGCCCTTCGCCGCGCCCCAGCCGCGCCTCGACCGTCGCATCTGACCGGCCTGCGCTGTTCGGCGTGGTGAAGGAGCAGGTCCTCACAGCTCCAGGCCGTCACCGACCGAGACGTGCTCGACGGTGGCTGCGGCGGGGAGGTCGGGGGACCACCAGGACTGGTCGAGGGGCGCCGAGGGGGCGATGCCGTGATCGGCCCGGAAGGCGGCGAGGTCTTCGAGGTAGCTGACGGCCTGGTCGTCGAGGTGGGTGGTGTCGCCGTCGGCGATGCGGGTGAGGGCGGCCCGCAGCCACGGCTCGCCGTGCTCGATCGACGTTGCGAGCGGGTCGCTGACGGCTCGGGTGAGCAGGTCGGTGAGGAGTCCGGGGTCGGGTCCCCAGGTGGCGGTGGTGAGGGTGCGGTTGATCTCCTGGTACTCGACGACGTGGGGCCAGTTGGCGATGATCCAGTCCCGCCGGGCCGCCTGACCGTCCAGGGCTGCTTGGAGCAGGTCGGCGGTGTCGTCGAGGCTGAGCTGGCCGCTGCGGAGCTGGCTGATGGTCGTGCGCCAGTCGGCGGGGGCGCCGGCGAGCATCCCGTCCAGCTCCGCCCGACGTTCGAGCAGCTCGGTGCGGCTGGGGATGATGGTGTCGGCGGGGTGGATGCGGTCGGTGCCGGCGAGCCAGATGCGGGTGAGCCCGAGCCGGGCCTGCAGCGCATCCCAACCGTCCGCCAGGTCCGGGTCGGGGGGTCGAGGCCCGAGCCCTTCGGTGTGGTCGGCGAGCTGGTGGCGGGCCCGCCAGTGGGCGATCTGGTGGACGGCGTCGTCCCAGGTGGTGGCGCCGGCCACGTCGGCGGGCCGGTCGCCGAGCAGCCCGGTGAGCCAGCCGGGCCGTTCGGCGCTGAGCGTGTGGGCGTGCCGTTCGATGGCACGGTCGACGGCTCGGGCGTAGCGGGCGGTGTCGCCGGGTTCGGCGCCGAGGCTGCGCACGGTGGCCTGCCACTGCTCGATGCGGGCGGTGAGGTCGCCGGTGATGGTGTCGAGGCGCTGCTGGGCGCCGTCCGGCAGGGTGCGCTGGTCGCCGGCGTTGATGAGGCGCAGGTCGGCCCAGTCGAAGCTGCGGGTGGCTTGGCGGCCGTCGGCGGCGACGAACTGGACGGTGACCCGCCCGGCGGTGTCGTCGAGGGCGGTGACGGTGCCGACGTTGTGCCGGTCGGATGGGCTGACCTGGCCGCCGATCCGGAGGTGGCGGGCGATGTGGTCGATGCGGGCGATCCGCTCGGCGAGGTCGGCGCCGTCGAAGCCGTGGGTGTCGGTGGCGATCCGCTCCGCGGCCATGGCGACGGCGAGGTGGGCTTCGAGGTCGGCCAGGGGGACGGTGCGGGCGAGGCGGTCGACGCCGTCGACGTCGGGGTCGAGGCTGTGGGCGAGCTGCTTGGCGTGGGAGCGGCTGATGCGCTCGATCAGCTCGTCGCGGGTGTCGTCGGGTTCGTCGTCCGGGGGCGTGAGCCCGGTGTCGTGGCGTTCCAGCTCCGCCATGGCGTCGTGGTGAAGTTGGGCGGCTTCGGGATCGGTGAGCACCAGCCAGTTCTCCGCTGCGCCGCGTGACAGCTCGACGTAGGCGCCTTCGCGGTAGAGGCCGTCGGCGCCGACGCCGATGGCCAGGTCCCAGGTGCCGCCCTGGGCCCGGTGGGTGGTCAGCGCGTAGGCGTGGGTGAGGTGCCCGCCCCGGCGCAGGTACCGGTCGGTGAGCACCAGCTCGGCACCGCGATCCAGGCGGACGGTGAGCCCGCCGGGGTCGATGGCGGTGATGTGGCCGGCTTGCCCGTTGGCGACCTCGACCGCGTGGCCGTCGACGGTGTGTTCGGTGCTGTTGCGCCGCACGACGACCCGCTCACCGACCCGGAACATCACCGGTCCCGAACCCGACGGTGGTGCCGTCGAGCTCGCCGGTATCGGTGAGGCGGGCGATGACGGCCTGGTTGAGCCGCTCGACGAGGTCGTTGGTGCCGGCCAGCAGCACCGGTGACAGGCCGGCGTCGCGGGCGGCGAACCAGCGGTCGACGGCGGCGGCGATCATCGTCTCCGGGGTGTCGGTGACGACGACGCGCCCGTGGGTGAGGTAGGCCTCGACGGCGCGGGCGACCGACCCGTCACGCAGGTCGGTCAGGGCGGCCTGTTCCCACGGTTGGCGTTGGCGGCGGTTGACGCTCAGCTCGGCCACACAGCCGGCCTGCACGGTGGCGGCGGCGAACCCGCCCCCGGCGCCGACCTCGGGCAGCTGGTGGTGATCACCCGCCAGCAACACCCTGCCCCCGGCGGCGACCTGGCCGGTGACGACCGCCTCGAGGGTGCGCACGTCGGCCATCCCCGCCTCGTCCACCACCAGCAGCGACCCCGGCTGCGGGGCGTCGTAGCCGCTGCGCCACTGGTCGAGCAACGAATGCAGCGTCCGGGCCGGGATGCCGGCACCGGCGGACAGCTCGATCGCCGCCCGGGCCGACGGGGCCGCCCCGACCACCCGATGCCCGGCCAGCTCGAAGGCGGCACGGACGGCGTCGAGGGTGAACGTCTTGCCGGTCCCGGCCGGGCCGACCAGCACCGCCACCGGCTGCGTCGCCGCGGTGATCGTGGCGACGGCGGCCAGCTGGTCGTCGCCCAGCGACCGGCCAGTCACGGCTCGTTCGACGGCGAACTGGGGGAGCGGGGCGAACCGGGCCGGTGCGGTCACCGCGGCGAGGAACCGGGCCTCGACCTCGACCAGCTCGCGGCTCGTCCATCGCGCCGGCTCCCCGGGCCCGGTGGCGACGGCGAGCACCTGGTCGGAGGCGAGGACCCGGTCGGCGATCCGCTCCACCGTCTCCACCGTCGCACCGTGGCCCTGCCGGGCGGCGACGGCCCGGATCAGGTCGGCGTCGGTGAACGTCGATGCGGTGGCGGTCAGCTCGGTGCGCAGCAGGTCGGCGATCCACTCCTCCGGATCGACGACCCGCTCGACGCGCTGCGCCGTGCCGTGCTCGTCGAAGACGATCGTGTCGAGCCGCCACCACCCGTCGGCGACGGTGCCGGCGCGCTGCTGGGACCACCCCACGAGCCGCTCGGCGGCATCCGGTCCCCACCCGGCCGCCTCGGCCTCGGCCTTCCAGCCCTCGTCGAAGCGTTCGTGCTCGACCTCGGGCTTGTGCCGGCGGGTGGCCAGCACCGCCGCCTGGCGACCCTCGGGCGTGTCGGGTGTGCCGGTGGCGGCCAGCCACGCCTCCACCTCCTGCGACCGCTTCGAGAACCCGTCGAGCAGCGCCTGGGGGATGCCGGCGATCTCGGGGACGTGGCGACCGGGCCGCCACTCCACCCCCAGCGACGCCGTCAGCTCGTCACGGAACACCGTCTGGAACAGCTCCCCGGCAGCCCGGGCGTGGCGGTACAGATCGGCCCCGTACAGGGCACTCCACCGGCCGTCGGCGCCTTCGGCCATGTTGGCGACCAGCACATGCCAATGCAGGAACGGGTCACCGGCCCGGGAGGTGCGATGCCGGAACGACGCCGCCACCACCCCCGACGTCGGCCAGCCACCGCGGCCCGGCACCGGGCTCGCCGGCGTGGGCGGCCAGCCACGCCTGGTTGTGCGACCCGCGCCGCACCTTGATCGCCTCGCGCTCCAACCAGCCCACCGCCGCCCGCATCGCCGCCTCACCCGCTTCGATCACCGCCCCCTGGACGCGTGGGTCGTCGGACACGGCGTAGAGGACCGACGCCGACTTCGGCGCCTTGAACGTCAGATCGAACCCCGGCACCCGGCGAGGATGCGGGCGAGGCGGCTGCCCGTTCGGCGTCAACCCGCCCCACCCCGGCCCGAGGCCGGCGAGCACGGCGCGCAGGTCATCGGGGTCGACCTCGCCGTCCAGGCCGAGCCGTTCGGCGCCACCGCCGACCCACACGCCGCTGGCCTCGCCGGCGCCGGTGTAGTAGGCGTCGAGGGACTGGGCCACCCCGGACAGCTGGTAGGCCTCTTGGCCGACGCGGAGCTTGGCGATCGTCATCATCGCCACCCAACGGACAGCCCGTACACCCTCCGGGTGAAAGATGTGAGTTATCCGGGCGCCCGGATAATTCACATCATCTGGGACCCGGCGTTATCCGGGACGCGGGTGTGGGTGCCGTGGTCGGAGGCCGGCCGACGGGGTGGTGATCCCGGATAATCAGAGGGCTTCGAGGAAGGCGAGCAGGCCGTCGGGTGGCTGGTAGCGGCCCGGCCGGGTTCCTGGCGGTGTGGTGCGGGCGATGGCCCGTTCCTTCATGGTGAGATCGCCGTGGAGGTAGATCTGGGTGGTCTGGGTGTGCTCGTGGCCGAGCCACATGGCGATCACGGTGGTGTCGACGCCGGCGGCGAGCAGGGTCATGGCGGCGGTGTGGCGCAGCGTGTGTGGCGTCACCCGCTTGGTCGTCCAGCCGGGGTGCTGGCGGGCGACAGCGACGTGACGGTCGAGGAGATCGCCGACGGAGTCGGGGTTGAGCGCACCGCCCCGGCGGGTGGGGAACAGCGGCTGGTCGCCGACGTGTCCGAGTTCGCGGATCCAGGCGCGCAGAACGCCAGCGGTGTGGCGGGTGAGCGGTGTGCAGCGTTCCTTGCGGCCTTTGCCATAGCAGCGGACGTGGGCGCCGACGCCGAGCACGACGTCGTGGCAGCGCAGCGCGCACAGCTCCGAGACGCGCAGCCCGGTCTGGACGGCGGTGACCAGCAGGGCGTGATCGCGGCGCCCGATCCACGTGGTGCGGTCGGGGGCGGCGAGGAGGGCGTCGACCTCAGCCGGTGAGAGGAACGACACGACGGGGTGGCGGGCCCGTTTGTCGGGGATGGCCAGAACCCGTTGGATGAGCGCGGCGTGGGCCGGTTCGCGGTAGGAGGCGTAGCGGAACATCGAGCGGATGGCGGCCAATCGGGCGTTGCGGGTGCGCACGGTGTTGTGCCGTTCGTGTTCGAGATGCTCCAAGAACCCGGCGATCAACGGGGCGTCCAGATCGGTGAGGTCCAGCTGGGAGGGCTGCTTGCCGGTGCGGCGGTGGGCGTAGACCAACAGCAGCCGGAACGTGTCCCGGTAGGCGCGGACGGTGTGCGGGCTGGCGTGCAGCTGACGGCCGAGCCTCTCGGTGAAGAACGCCTCCAGGATCGGGGCCAGGGCGCTCACCGGTGGGCTCCGTCGCGGTGTTCGAGGCGTTGGGCGGCGAGGGCCATCAGCTCGGGGGCGGCGGACAGATACCAGTAGGTGGAGGCCGGCTCGACATGGCCGAGGTAGGTGGACAGCCGCGGGAGCAGCGCTTGGACGTCGGCGCCGTCGCGATACCAGCCCAACAGGGTGCGCACGGCGAAGCTGTGGCGAAGATCATGTGCCCGCGGCCGTCGCCCGTCTGCTGTGGTGATCCTGGTGGTGTCCAACAGGCGGGCGAAGGTGAGGTTGAACTTGCGGTAGGTGGCTCGCTGGCCGTCGGATCCGATGAACATCGCCGGCGTGGTCCGGGTCGCTGTCGCCGGGAGTTGGGCGCGGTAGCGGCCGAGCGCCGTGATGGTGCTCGGCGCCAGCGGAACCAGGCGGGACCTGCCGAACTTGGACAGCCACACGGTGAGCACTCCGCTGTCGGGATCCACGTCGGCGGTGTTCAGCCGGAGCGCCTCACCGACGCGCATCCCTGTCGTCCACAGCAGCCCGATGATCGCCTCCACCGTCGCTGCCCACAGCGGCGGCCGCAACGCCCGGGCCGCTCCCATCAGCGAGGCGATGTCGGCCTCGGAGTACAAGTGCGGGACCGGGCGGGTTCGGCGCACCGGCAGCAGGCCGGTCGGGGGCACCTCGTGGGCTGGGTCGAGGGCCTGCAGGTAGCGGGCGAACCCGCGGATCACGGTCAACCGGCGGTATCCCATGCCGCCCCGGGCGGTGGCGGCCGCCCACTCGATGGCGACGGCGACGGTCACCGTGTCGATCCCGTTGGCGTCGAGATGAGCCACGAAGCGGGCCAACAGGCGACCGGCCTCCTCCAAGCGGTAGCCGACAGCGCGCCGCACCGCCAGGTAGTCGGCCAACGCCACCCCGAGCGCGGTCATGACCCGCTCCCCGGCCACGGCTGAGCCACAACAGCGAGCGCCGTGGAGTCGACCCGGGCGTAGATGGCGGTGGTGGCCAGGTGGTGGTGTCTGAGCAGCTGGCCGATCTCGGGAAGCGCCGCGCCGCGGCGCAGCAGGTCGCCGGCCACCGAGTGGCGCAGCCGATGCGTGCCCAGATCGGGGAGCCCCACCCGGGCGCAGGCCCGGCGCATCACCGCGTTCACCGCGGAGATCCGCATCGGCCCGTCCGGCGGGATGACCCGCAGGAACAGCTGACGCCACCGCTCCTCACGGCCCCGAGCGGACAGGTAGGCGACCAGCGCGTCGCCGACGTCGACCGGCAACGGGAGCGGGTCCCGCCAGCCGCCCTTGGAGCGCACCTCCAGCTCACCGCGGCGCCAGTCGATGTCGTCGACCTGCAACGCGACCAGCTCACCGACGCGCAACCCGAGCCGAGCGACCACCGTGACGATGGCGAAATCGCGGGCTCCGACCAAAGTCGAGCGATCGAAGCTGGCCAGCAGCACCTCGGCCGCTCCCAGAGGGACCAGACGCGGCAAGGTTGACACCCGACCCCGAGCCAGCCACGGTGTCGCCTGGGCCAGCGGCGTGGCGATCAGGCCAGCGGCGTAGAACCAGCGCAACAGGGCGCGCACCCCGCAGACGATCGCGTTCACCGAGCTCGCCCGGCGGCCCTCGGCGACCCGGGCCACGAACCGGGCCACGTCGGCGGCGGTCAACGACTCGACCCGAGACGGATCAGCGTCGCAGGCCAACGACAAGAACAACCGCGCCGTCCCCGTGTAGATCGTGATCGTCGTCGCCCGCAACCCCCGCTCGACCGCCAGGTAGTCCCGGTAGCCGCCCAGCAGCACATCGACCGGCGTCGGCGCCCGGGACGGTGGCGGCACGACACCGTGCGCTCGCAGGAACTCGAGCACGAGCCGGAACGAGCGGCCCGTCAGCGATCGGCCCCGCCCCTCACGTTGATGCTCGACCAGCAGCCCGGCGATCAGGGCTTCGTCGACCACCACGGGGTCGAGGCCGTCGCGCTCCAACCAGCCGCTCAGCAACGCCAGCCGGCGGGTGTGATTGATCTGCGCCTGCCGGCCGAAGCCCGACTCGGCCAGCCAGCCGATCAGACCCGGCGCCCAGCCACTCAACGGGCCCGACACCCGAACGTGAGACGCGTCGTACACATCCATCACTGCCTCCTCCAAGGACCAGGGACGATCCCTGGAGAAGCCTCACGCCGCCTCCGTTATCCGGGATCACCACCACCGGCAGCGCTCACCGACCAGGCGCGTCACACCCGCCTCCCGGATAACCCGGAGTCCCAGATGATGTGAATCGCGATCGCCCCTCGCGTGGCGGCGACTCGGTGCAGCGGGCAGGCAGTTCGCCGGACGGGGCGTGTGCACACGCGACGAGGCCCCTGCCGGTAGGCAGGGGCCTCGTCGCTGCGGGTGGCGATGGGTTAGTAGTCGCTGGGCCAGAGCACGGTGGTGGCGGTGTCGGGGTCGTCAAGGTCGTCGGTGATCACCCACACCGAGGATTCGGCGATCGTTCCGGCGATCTCGGCGGGGACCCGGTACGAGGAAAGGAGCCGTCCCCGCCCGGCGCGCAGCGCGCGGTCGTTGACGGCCCGGTCGTCGGCGTCGAGCTCACCCCACTCGCCGCTGCGATGACGGGCCAGGCATCCGCCGATCCACACGGTGCGCAGTAGGTCCGCTTCGAGCCAGTCGTGCACAGCGGCGGTGACGACGACACGGTTGGTCGGCACGGGCATCACTGCACCTCGTCGAACTCGTAGCGGTCGTCGTAGGCCGCCTCGAGGTGAGCGTCCGGTGCGAGCTCCCGATCCGTCGTGTGGCCGAGGAAGTCGAGCCGCTCCGCTACAACGTCCACTCGCTGCGCACCGCCGCCGCTTGCCGTGACGGTGGAGCGGACGCGGAGCCACCCGCTTGCCGCCGACATGGTCCCCGGCGGCGAGCCGCTCCCTGGCCAGGAACGCCAGCCGGTCGAAGCAGGTGACGGCGAGCGCCTCGTTGGGTCGCCCGTCGGGTGCCTCGCTGACGAGCTGGAGCTCGCACACGGCCAGGTCGCCGACGTGCTCGCTCACCGGGTCGGCGTGCAGCCAACCGGACACGGTCACGGTGTTCATCTCGGTCTCCTCTCGATCGCGCCCGCGCGGTGCGGGCTTGCCCCTACAGGGGCCGCGTCGGCGGCGAGCGGCCGGTCAACCCGAAGGGCTCGGCCCCGAGCGCAGCGAGTGGGCTTGACCGGACGGGAGCGCCGACGCACCCACCGCACCCGCCCCGGCGGGGCGGCAACGGCGGCCCCCGCTCGCCGCGGGGTGGCCGGATGGCGCCGGCCACCCCAGGGCGGTGGTTCGTCAGGCGGTGTCGGCGCGCCGGCCGGTAGGCAGCGGCCATCGAGGCGGGCAGGTGGGCGAGCTGGCGGTCGCTGAGCGCGGGCAGCCACAGGCGGATCGTCAGCGTGTCGGTGGACACGAACGTGGCGACCCGGAAGCGGTGCAGCCGGTCCAGGCTGAGCCACAGCTTGGAGCGATTGCCGGCGAGCCCGACCATGCGGGCCAGGTCGTCGGTCGGCCAGCACGTCTCGCCGGTGGCGGCGTGCCGGGCGAGCAGGAAGGCCAGCACGCCGGCGGTCGGGCCGATGATCGGCAGCCACCACCACAGGTCCTCGCTGTCGGTGCGGTGCGCGCCAGGGGTGTGGTCGGCGATCACTCGCACGGTCGTCGGTCGGGTCGTCTCGGTCATTTCGTTGCTCCTTCGGGGATGTGGTGCCGGGGAGCGACCGGGGACTTCCCCGACCCTCGGCCGCTCCGCCGGCCTGTCCCGTCCCGGTGTGGGCGGGCTCGCCCCTACAGGGGCCGCGTCGACGGCGAGCGGCCGGTCAACCCGAAGGGCTTGGCCCCGAGCGGAGCGAGTGGGCTTGACCGGCCGGGAGCGTCGACGCACCTACCGCACCCGCCCCGCAAGGGCGGCAACGGCACGGCGACAGGCTCGGCAGCCCGCACGATGCGCTTCGCTGCTCACACAACCGCTCACCCGACCACTCACTCCGCCTGCTCAGCCGGCCTTCGTGCCAGCAGGCTCAGCCGACGGCCTCGTTCCCGGCCTGTGCGAGCACACCCGGCCAGCCAGCCGAGGCGTTCAGGTAGTCGATCGCCCGCTGGGCCTGGCTGCAGGCGGCGACGAGTGCTCGGGCGTCCTGGCGGAGGATCGCCAGCCAGTCGGCGAGGTACGCGGCGTGGTCGGGGCGAGTGGCCTGCTCGAGCTGAAACTGGGCGCACCAGAAGGCGGCGCCGAGCTCGGCGATCAGCTCTTCGGCGCCGTAGGCCCGATCACCGAACCGGCCCGACAGGTCTCGATCGAGCCGCGACCGGTGACCGGTCCAATGGACGTGCTCATGGGCAGCCGTCGAGTAAAAGTCAGCCAGCCGGTCGAACCGACCGAGCTCGGGTAGGCGGATCACGTCGACGGCCGGCACGTAGCAGGCAAGGTCGCCGCCGTACACGACGCTGGCCGCCACCCGCTCGAAGTAGTCCTCGGCGGCCGCGAGGCGCGCCGGCTCATTCGTCCGATCGGTGGCGGAGCGAGCCAGGTCCTCGGCCCCGTCGACCTGCTCGGCCGCGAACACTGTGAACGTGCGAGCGAACAACGACGGCGGGTGCGGGTCCGCTTCGCCGTGCAGGTCGTCGTCGGCGGAGTGGTCGATGGGCTTCCACAGCACGACGTGCGTCCCGCGCTCGCCCCGCCGGACTTGGCCGCCGTGGCGCTGCCAGGCCCGGTAGGTGGCCCACGTCGACGACCATCCTCGGTCGGCCGCGGTGATCGCCAGCACGAGGGCGTTCCACCCGCGGTAGGGGCGGCCGTCGATGCTGCAGGGCACGCCGGCCTTGGCCAGCCGCTGCCAAGGCATCCGCCAGTTCGAAGCCCCCGCCTCGATCGCCGCCACCAGATCGGCCGTCACCTGTTCGAACAGCTCGCTCGCCTGCATCTCGGCCGGGAGCGGACGACGCACCCACCGCACCCGCCCGATAGGGCGGCAACGCCATCACCATCGCCGATGTTGCAAACCACCTCCTCGGTAGCCGGATCGATCGCCTCGGAGCGGGCCGTGGGGCACGCTGGCGACGCGGCTGGCGCTCCCACCGAGGTCGACGGGTGCGAGGTGCGGACCGCATCTACTGCAATGACCCGGGTTCGGCTTCTCCGTGAACCCCTCCGAGGGCCGGTCATCGCTGGCGACTACAAGGTCCAGCTGGCGCCCGAACCGTACGCCTGCGAAGTCAAGGTGGGGTGGCGGCCTTGACCTACGATGCAATGACCAAGCGAGACGAGGCGGAGGACGTGGTGAGAGGCAGGTTGAGGCCAGAAGTTCGCGGCAAACTGGCCCGTCTTGCCCCCGCCGAGGTGGCGTCTCTCCCGCGTGCTGGAGGGGGTCTCGACCTGCGGCCGAGGTCTTAATGGAGCCGCCGCGCTGGTCCGAGGGCGCGTCGCCGTGGCCACACGAACGCGAGGCTTTCGCGTTCATCAAGAGCCGCCTCCCCAACCACGAGCCCTATCGGGCGTGGACCAACGTCGAGTTCATCGCTGAGGACGGCTCGGTCAACGAGGTCGACCTGCTCGCCGTCACCCCGTCGGGTCTGTTCCTCGTCGAGATCAAGTCGTGGCCCGGCACCCTGTTCGGTGACGGGCAGCGCTGGCGGCTGAAGCGCCCGAACGGCAACGAGACGATGCTCGACCACCCGCTGCTGCTGGCCAACCTGAAGGCCAAGCGGCTGCGGTCCCTGCTGGCGCGACAGTCGGCCTTCAAGGGTGCCCAGCCGCCGTGGGTTACCCCGCTCGTGTTCCTTCGTCATCGGAACTCGATGTGCGGCTCCACGACATCGGGCGTACCGCGGTCACCGGACGGGACCCCGATCCGAGCGCGACCGCCGCACCGCAAGGAGCATGGAAGCCGCTCCCCGGGGTCGCGGCCACGCTGAAGAACCCGAGCGTTGCCAACCAGCGCGGCTACCAGGTCAACAAACCGACATCAGCCAAGGTCGCCACAGCCGTCGAGCAGGCCGGGCTGAAACCATCGAACAGAGGCCGCAAGGCCGGCGACTGGGAGCTGGGCGAGCTCCTCGACGAGGGCCCGGGTTGGCAGGACTTCCTCGGCTCCCGCCCACGGATGACGGCCACCCGTCGGGTGCGTGTCTACCTGGCCGGCGCCGCCACGACTGAGGAGGAGGAGCAGCGCCTCCGCCGGGAGGCAGACCGAGAGTTCAAGACGGTGCAAGGCCTTCGCCACGACAGCCTGGCCATCGCGCTCGACCTGGTCCAGGCCGACCGGGGTCCTGCGCTGCTGTTCGAGCGAGCCGAGGTCGAACAGCGCCTCGACCTGTATGCCGCTGAGCATCTCCTCGAGCTCGACCTCGGTACCCGCATCGAGCTCGTCCGTCAGCTCGGCGAGGCCCTCGCCCACGCCCACGCCCACCGCGTCGCCCACCGGGCGCTCACGGCACGCTCGGTGCTCGTGCGCTCCGCCGCCGATGGCTCGGTGCGCCTGGTGATCGGCCACTGGCAGGCGGGGGTGCGTGAGCTGGCCACCCGCCTCACTCAGCTCGGCCCAGGGTCGACAGCGACCTTGGGCACCGACCTCGCCGAGCGGCTCGCCGACGACGAGCAGGTGTACCTCGCGCCCGAGACCTTCACGGTCGAGCAGCCCGACGGGGTCGCCCTCGACATGTTCTCGCTCGGCGCCCTGGCGTTCCTGCTGCTGTCGGCTCGCCCTCCGGCCGGGGACCTCAACGAGCGCGACGCGATGCTCGATGGCCCATCACGGCTACGCCCTCGACGCCGCCGTGGACGGGCTGCCCAGCGAGCTCGGGACCTTCGTCGCCTGTGCCACCGACCCGGTGCCGGCCCGACGGGCGCCGATCCGCGAGCTGCTCGAGCTGCTCGACGACGCGCTCGACGCGCTCACCGCGCCCGACACAGCGGGAGACAGAGGACGTCGCCGGCGTCGATCCCGTCGGCGCACATCAGGGCGACGTGCTCGAAGGCGGCTGGGAGGTGCTGCGCCGCCTGGGCAGCGGATCCACGGCCGTCGCGCTGCCTGTGCACCCGGTCGGGCAGCAACGAACCCGAAGTGCTGAAGGTCGCCAAGGACGAGGACCACGCCGAGCGCCTCCGCGACGAGAGCCGTGCGCTCGACCTGCTCCGCCATCCGGGCATCGTCGAGCTGCTCGGTCGTCGAACGCATCGGCGGACGCACCACGCTGCGCCTGGCCCCAGCCGGCGACCCGAACGACAAGGTCGGCATGACGCTCGCCGACCGGCTGGCCGCCCAAGGCCGCCTCGGCCTCGATCTCCTCGAGCGGTTCGGCGACGACCTGCTCGAGGTCGTGGCCTACCTCGAGTCGAGGGCGTCGCCCACCGCGACATCAAGCCCGACAACCTCGGCGTGCGGCCGCGCCGCGGCGACCGCTCGCTGCACCTCGTCCTGTTCGACCTCTCGCTCACCAAGACGCCCGACACCAGCCTGGGAGCCGGGCACCCCTGGCTACCTCGACCCGTTCCTCGCCGAGCGCCCGGCCAGCCGGTGGGACCCGGCCGCCGACCGCTACGCCGCCGCGGCCACGCTCCACGAGATGGCCACCGGCACTCGGCCCGTGTGGGGCGACGGCCGGACCGACCCGATCCACCTCGCCGACGACCAGCCCCGGCTCGACCGCTGAGCTGTTCGACCCAGCCGTGCGCGACGGCCTGTTGGCGTTCTTCGCCCGGGCGCTGCACCGCCAGCCGGCGCAGCGCTACGACACTGCCGAGGAGATGCGCCAGGCATGGCGGGACGTGTTCACGGCGGCCGCCAAGCCGACCACCACCGTCGACGAACGGCGCCGCTCGACGCGGCCACTCTCGACCGACTCGCCGACGCCGCCGACGACGACACGCCGGTGGCAGACCTCGGGCTGTCGGCGCCGCGCAGTGAGCGCGCTCGAACGTCTCGGCCTCGGCACCGTCGGTCAGCTGCTCGCCTACCCGGCCATCGACTGGAACCGAGCGCGTCGGTGTCGGCCTGCAGGTGCGCCGCGAGGTGCTCGACGCCATCGGCCGTCTCCGTGACCGCTTCGACGTGAAGCCGACGCCGGCGACGCCAGCGCCTCGCATCGACCGTCTGCTCGCCGCACTTGTCCCCAAGCCATCCACGCCCGCAGGCCACCGCCGACCAGCGACCCTGCTCGATGCTGCTCGGCGTTGCGACGCCAGCCGAGCTCGACGGTGACACCGAGTCCACCGCGGCTGTGGCCGGGCCCGGCCGACCTCATGGCCCGTTGCGGCCTCGACCGGGCCGGCTACGACGCCCTGCTGGAGCGGGCCCGCGCCCGCTGGGCTCAAGCAGCCGGCCTTCACCCAGGTGCGCAACGACCTCGTCGCCTCGGTCGACACGGGCCGGGGGCGTGCTGTCGGGCGACGAGCTGGCCCTGACGCTGCTGGCCAGCGTGGCTCGACGGCGCCGGGTCCCGACCGTCTCGTGCCGGGCCCGCGCCGTGGTGCGCGCCGCCCTGGAGACCGAGGCCGGCCGCGTCGACGAACCGGTTCACGTGGCGGCGCCTGGCCGGCGGCGCCGGCCGTCGTGGTCGCTGTCGCGCTCCGACGGGCTCGACGGCGAGGAGCTGGCCGACTACGCCGCCAGCCTCGGCATCGTCGCCGACCAGCTGGCCGCCACCGACCCGCTCCCGACGCCGGCCGGCGGTGCTCGAACGGCTCCGACAGGTGGCCGCCCCGGCCGGGCTTGCCGCCGCTGTCCGACCATCGCCTCGCCCGTCTCGCCGCGGCGGCGTCGGCCACGGCCGCCGTGTCGAGCCGGCTCGAGCTGTACCCCCGGGTCTCGACCCGGCTCGCGCGGTGCGCCTCGCCCGCGCCGCGCTGCTCGGCGCCGGCACCCTGACGCGAGGACGACGTCCGCACCCGCGTGCGCACCCGCTTCCCGGACGCCGCGCGCGCTTCCGCGACCGCCCGGCACTCGACGCGCTGCTCGACGCGACGCGTCGGTCTCGAGTGGTTCGCCGGCCGGGCCCGGGCCGACTGGGGCACCGCTCGCCGCCGGGCTACCGCGTTCCACCGCCACCGATCGCTGGCGCCGTCCACGGCGATCGGCCGGCTCCGGCACCCGCTACCGCACCGGCACCGGCGTCGACGGCGCCGACGACGCCCGCCAGCTGGCCGAGGCGACCGACGACCGCCTCGCGCCGCCACGCCACGCACGGCGGCTACCTCGTGCTCACCGTGCCCGCCCGGCCAGCAGGAGCGGGCCATCGACGCAGCTCGTCGAGCTCGGCGCCACGCCGATCGACCTCGACGCAGCCATCGTCGACGCGCTCGCGCAGCCACGCCGCGGCCAAGGGCATCAAGTGGGATACAGGCCATCCTCGCCGCCGACGCCGACGGGCCCGACGGCGAGCGCTGGCCGCGGCTGCTCGCCGTCGTCCGCGACGCCACTCGCTCCGCTGCGCGCCGAGCTGCTGCACGGCCCGACCACGTGCTGCTCACCCACCCCGGGCTGCTTGGCCCGCTACGACCTGCTCGGCCTGCTCGACGAGCTCCGCGAGCCGCACACCCGCCAGCCCGAGCCCGGCCAGACGCTGCGCACCCTGTGGGTGCTGGTCCCGGCCGACGACCCGAGCCGCGCTGCCCGACCGTCGCCGGCAAGGCCGTCCCGATCACCACCAGCGCCGAGCGCCTCGCGCTGCCCGAGCCGTGGCTGCAGAACCTGCACCGCACCAGCACCCGACGCGGAGCCTCCACGTGATCGACGCCGCCGCCTGCTCGCCGACACGCAAGGCCCTCGTGCGCACGCCTCGTCGACGACCTGCGCAGCTCGACGCGCGACCCGAGACGCGTGGTCGTCGACGACGAGTACCGGCGAGCGCGACGCCGCCGGCCGCACCGCGCTGCCGCAGCCGCAGTGGGCCGAGGGCCTGTACGCGCAGGTCGCCGTGGCGTGGGTGCTCGGCTGCGTGTTCGTGCGCTTCTGCGAGGACAACGGCCTCGTCGCCGACGCCGCTCCTGGCCGGGCCGGGCAACCGCCGCGACCATCGCCCTCGAGCACCGCGCGGCCTACCTGCAGGCCAACCCGGCCCACGACGACCGGCACTGGCTGCGCGAGGTGTTCACCCGCTACCGCGCAGCTGCCCGGCGACCGGCGACGTGTTCGGCGACCACAACCCGATCTGGCTGCTCGCGCCCGTCGGCCGACGGCGCCCGCGCGCTGCGTGCAGGCGTTCCAGGCGCATCGACCCCGACACCGGCGAGCATCCGCCACGACTTCACCGACCCGGCCTGGGACACCCGCTTCCTCGGCGACCTCTACCAAGACCTCTCCGAGCACGCCAAGAAGAAGTACGCGCTGCTGCAGACCCCGGTGTTCGTCGAGGAGTTCATCCTCGACCGCACCCTCGAACCCGCCATCGCCACGTTCGGCTTCGCGCGACACCGACCTCATCGACCCGACCTGCGGCAGCGGCCACTTCCTGCTCGGCGCCTTCCACCGGCTGTTCGACCGCTGGGTCGACGCCGAACCCGGCACCAACCGACGCGAGCTCGCCCGCCGCGCCCTCGACGCCGTCGCCGGCGTCGACCTCAACCCCTTCGCCGCCGCCATCGCCCGCTTCCGCCTGCTGGTCGCCGCGCTCCGCGCCGGCGGCGACACCCGGCTGGCCGACGCGCCCGACTACCCGATCCACATCGCCGTCGGCGACTCGCCTCCTGCACGGCGACCCGCCCAGCTCGCCCTCGACGGCATCGGCGCGCGACGACGACGTCGCCGCCGCCGCCGCCCACGGCTACGCCACCGAGGACGTCGAGGAGGCACGCGGCTCTGCTGTCCCGTCGGTGGGCGGCCGTGGTCGGCAACCCGCCGTACATCACGGTGAAGGACCCGGCGCTGAACGCCCTCTACCGCAAGCGCTACGCGACCTGCCGCGGCAAGTACTCGCTCGGCGTGCCGTTCACCGAGCGCTTCTGGCAGCTCGCCCGGCACGAGCGGCGACCCCGAGCGGGCCGGCTACGTCGGCATGATCACCGCCAACTCGTTCATGAAGCGGGAGTTCGGCAAGAAGCTCATCGAGCAGTGGTTCCCCGCCCACGACCTCACCCACGTCATCGACACCAGCGGCGCCTACATCCCCGGCCACGGCACGCCCACCGTGATCCTCTTCGGCCGCAACCGTCGCCCTGTCAGCCGAGACGGTGCGGGTCGTCATGGGCATCCGCGGCGAGCCCTGCGGCCGGCCGATCCGGAGAAGGGCCTCGTGTGGTCGAGCATCGTCGAACTCGTCGACCGACCTGGCAGTGCAGAGCGACTACGTGAGCGTCGTCGATCTTGAACGACGCCGACTCGCCACGCACCCGTGGAGCATCGGGGGTGGCGGCGCCGCAGAACTGAAGGAATCCGCTCGACCAACACCGCAGTGACGCTTGCGACAGGTCATCGCCGGTCCATTGGGTCTGGTCGGAATCAGCGGGTCGATGAGATTGCAATGTTTCCACGTGGCGCGAGTCGCCATCTGCCGACTGATGGACAGCATGGTTTCTGCGGTCGCTCGTATGGCGAGGCGATCCGCGATTGGGTGAGCGAATCGACACCAGCGCGCTACTTTCCCTACGACGGGCGAGCTTACTACGCGTTGAGTCGGTGACACTGCTCGCTTCCTATGGCCTTTCCGGGCGTACGCTGAGTGCAAGACGAACCTTCTCGAAGCGAACCTTCCAGGAGCGAGGGCCGACCATGGTGGGAATGGCATCGGTCGCTCTGTCGCGAGTCAGCGGACGCCGCTATCGATCGTGTTTGCGTTCGTGGCGACGCACAACCACTTCGTGCTGGACCGGGGCGGGAAGGTGTTCAAGCAGTCGGCGCCAGTCATCAAGCTGCCGGCGGAGGCAACGCGAGGATGACTCACCTCGAGCTTGCTCGGCGTCCTGAACAGTTCCACCGCCTGCTTCTGGATGAAGCAGGTTGTTCACTGAAAGGGGAGCACAGTCGACAGTCAGGGGGCTCGGCAGACGACGGTGCCATTCGAGGACTTCTACGAGCATCGACGGCACGAAGCTGCAGGCTTTCCCGTTGCCGGCCGAGTCGGCACTCGGTTGCGGGTCAGGAGCTTGACCGCTTGGCGCAAGCGCTTGGTGCGGCTTCGCCGACTGCCATGGCGCAAGAGGCGTTGCCGTCATGGCATTCAGCTGGCAGAGGCTGAGGCTGGCTGGACGTAACATCCGTGACCGGATGGTCGGCAGTGCAGGAGCAGCTCGACTGGGAGTGCTACAGCGCTATACGGCTTGACCGAGGAGTCCTTGACATTGCCGGCGGATGAGCCGTGCCGTCTTGGCGCTCGGGGAGCGAGCATTCGAGATCGTGCTGGCCCGCCGGATGGCGGCAGGGGAGGAGGACTCGACCTGGTTCGCGCGGCACGGGTCGATGCCGATCACCGAGCTGCCGGCGCATTGGCCGGAGGCGTACCGTCGGCTGTCGAGCGGCGCATCGAGCTCATCGAGACCGACCTGAGCATCGGGCTGATCGAGCGGCCGAGTACAAGCGGCGGTGGGCCACGAAGCCGTGGGACGAACAGGTGCATGTGGCGCTGCGCGACTGGCTGCTCGACCGGCTGGAGTCGTCTCGGTACTGGCCCGAGCCGGCCGCGCTCACCACGGTCGCTCGTCTGGCCGCGGAGGCCCGAGCCGACGCGGACTTCGTGCAGGTCGCCCGCTTGTACGCGGGTCGGGACGACGTCGACATCGCGGGCCTAGTGGCCGAGCTGGTCAAGGCCGAGGCGGTGCCGTACCTGGCCGCGTTCCGCTACACGCGATTCTGGGATGCGCAAGTAGGCCCAGTGGCTCGCAACGTGGGAGCTGCAGCGCCGGGAGGACGCCGGCGAGGACGTCGGGACGATCCCGGTGCCGCCGAAGTACGCGCAAGCCCGACTTCCAAGGTGTGGCGTGGGAGCACCGCGGCAAGCTCGACGTGCCCGAAGGAGCGGTTCATCTCCTACCCGGGCGCCGAGCGAGAGACCGACCCGTCGCTGGTGATCGGTTGGGCCGGCTGGGACCACCTCGCCCGCGCCCGGGCACTGGCTACCTGGTACCTGCAGGCCGACGTGACGGCCGTGACGTCGAGCACCTGACGCCCGCTGCTCGCCGGTCTGGCCGAGCTCGTGCCGTGGCTGCGGCAGTGGTACGACGAGCCGAACGCCGACCCGGCGCTGGACCGGCCGGGCAGCCAGATCGCGGCGCTGGTCGACAGCGAGCTCCGGGCGTTGCAGCTGACGACCGACGAGCTGACGGCGTGGCGACCTGCCAAGAGCACGCGAGGAAGGGCCCGCCGATGACGCTGCTGGCCGAGCTGATCGACATCCCCGAGCAGGTCCACAAGTCGGACTTCGTGATCAGCCTGAAGACGGCGATCGAGCAGCCCGAGCACGACGCTCGCCGACTACGTCGTCACCGAGCAGCTGGCCGACTGCTTCGACCGCGCGCTGTCGCTCATCGCCATCGTCGGTCACCGACAGCGGTCGAAGGCGACGTACCTGCACGCGAGCTTCGGGGCGGGCAAGACGGCGATCATGGCGGTGCTCGACCTGCTGCTGCCGGGCGAGCCGTCGGCCCGGGCCAATGCCGGAGCTGGCGCCGGTGGTCGCCAAGTACGCCGCCCGCTCGACGGCAGGCGGTTCCTGCTCGTGCCGTACCACTTCGTCGGGACGACCTCGATGGAGCAGGTCGTGCTCGGCGGCTACGTCGAGCACCTCCAGCGGTCGCACCCGGAGCGCCGCTGCCCGCCGTGTACGTCGCCGACGGCATCCTCGCACGACGCGCGCCAGAAGCGGCGCGAGCTCGGCGACGAGATGTTCTTCCGGGTGCTGTCGGAGGGCGAGGTCGCCGACGAGTGGGGTGACTACGGCGCCGGGTGGGATGCCGCGCGCTTCGAGGCGGCGCTGGCCGCGCCGCCTGGGTCGAGCGAGCGCGACCAGCTGGTCGAGCGCGCTGCTGCGCACGCACTACCGGGCGGTGCCCGGCCAGGCCCAGGCGACCGCCGAGGGCTTCGTGCCGTTCGATGCAGGGCCTCGAGGCGATCAGCCGCCACGCCAAGGGCCTCGGCTACGACGCGGTGGTCCTGTTCCTCGACGAGCTGGTGCTGTGGCTCGCGTCGCGGATGAGCGACGTGGCGTTCGTCAGCCGCGAGGGCGCCAAGGTCGTGAAGCTCGTCGAGGCCGACGCGGCGCAGCGGCCGGCGCCGATCGTCAGCTTCATCGCCCGCCAGCGCGACCTGCGCGAGCTGGTCGGCGACCACGTGCCGGGCGCGCAGTCGCTGACGCGCGATCGACATCCTGCGGCACTCCGAGGGCCGCTTCGACACGATCACGCTCGAAGGACCGCAACCTGCCGGCGATCGCCGAGCAGCGGCTGCTGCGGCCTCGCACCGAGCAGGCCCGCCAGCAGCTCGACGACGCGTTCGAGGCGGTGCGCCGCGAGCTCGACGAGCGCGGCGAGCGCGACGTGCTGCTGACCGACACCGGCGACCTCGGCGCGTTCCGGCGGCTCTACCCGTTCAGCCCGGCGCTCGTCGACGCGCTCGTCGCGCTGTCGGGGGCGATGCAGCGCGAGCGCACGGCGCTCAAGGTGATGCTGCAGCTGCTCGTCGACGGCCGCGACGAGCTCGAGCTCGGCCAGCTCGTCCCGCTCGGCGACCTGTTCGACGCGATCAACGCGGGCGACGAGCCGCTCACCGAGGTGATGCGCGCGCAGTTCGCCCAGGCCCGGCGGCTGTGGACGCAACGGTTCCAGCCGATGCTGCTGCGCGAGCACGGCCTCGACGAGGACGACGGCAGCGACGTTGCCCGTCACCCACCCGTACGTGACCGACGCCCGGCTGGTGAAGTCGCTGCTCGTCGCCGCGCTCGTGCCCGAGGTCGGGCCGCTGCGCGGCCTGACCGTGAGCCGGCTGACGGCGCTGAACTCCGGGATCGTGCGGGCGTTCATCCCGGGCACCGAGCGCCAGCAGGTGCTCGACAAGCTGCGGCGCTGGGCGGCCGAGGTCGGCGAGCTGCGCCTCGGCGACGACGACCACGACCCGACCGTGCTCGGTGGTGCTGTCGGGCATCGACACCGGCCCGATCCTCGACGCCGCCAAGGTCGTCGACACCGACGGCGAGCGCCGCCGGCGGGTCAAGGAGCTGCTGGCCGAGGTGCTCGCAGGTGAAGGACGCCGACGAGCCTCGACCCGTGGGTCGAGGTGACCTGGCGGGGCACGCGGCGACGCGTGTCGAGTCGTGTTCGCCAACGTGCGCGACACGGTCGAGCTGCCCGACGAGATGCTGCGGGCCGGCACCGACCCGAAGCTCGTCATCGACTTCCCGTGGGACGCCGACGAGTTACGGGCCGAGCGACGACCGGGCCCGGGTCGACGACTTCCGCCGCGACGCGCGCCGCCGGAGTGGACGGCGGTGTGGCTGCCGAACTTCCTGACCGCGGCGTCCGCTCCAGCAGCTCGGCACAGCTCGTGCGGCTCGACTACGTCCTGACCGGCGACACGTTCGAGCGGCTCGCCGTCGCACCTGTCGCCGACCGACCGCCCGTCGGCTCGCAGCGCAGCTCGCCAACGAGCAGATCGGCGGTGCGGGAACGGGTCATGGCGGCGCTGCGCCAGGCCTACGGCGTCGACCCGCCGCAGGCCGGCGCCGTCGACGAGCAGCTCGCCCTCGGCGAGCAGTTCATCGCCCTCGACCCGGGACTGACGCTGCAGCCGCCCGTCGGCACCTCGCTGCGGGCCCACGCCGAAGGCCTCGCCGACCAGCTCCTCGCCACCGGTTCCCGAAGCATCCCGAGTTCACCGAGCTCGTCACGACGGCCGACCTTCGCCACACCGCTCGCGCAGGTGACGCCGGCGCTGCAGCAGCCGAACGGCCGGCTCGAGAACGTCGAGCCAGCCGATGCGCAAGGTGCTCACCAAGGTGGCCGGACCGCTGCAGCTCGGCACCATGTACGCGGCGCACTTCGTCGCCGACGTGCAGCACCTGGATCGACCTGGTCGAGCGGCGCCGCGCCGAGGCCGGCAGCCACGACGCTGACCGTCGGCCAGGTGCGGCGCTGGCTCGACGGCGCCGACACGCCGGCCGAGCGGCGGGGCCTCACCACCGAGGTCGCCGACCTCGTGATCCTCGTCGTCGCGGCGGCGACCAACCGGGCGCTGCTCGACGCCGGCCAGCCCGTCGCCCGAGCCCGAGATCGGCCGCCTGCGCGACGACTGGGAGCTCGAGCCCCAGGACCTGCCCGACCAGGCCGACTGGGACGAGGCGCCGTGGCGCGGGCCCGCGACATGGGCGTCGTGGCGGCCAGCACCGCTGCGTGTCGGCCACCACGGTGGCCGACCTGCGCCGCGGATCACCGACGACATCGTGGGCGACCGCGCACGCAGGCCGTGCGCGACCTGGTGCCGGCGCTCGAGGCGGCCGCAGGCCCGGCTCGGCGTCGCCGACGGTCGACGCGACTGTCGACGGCCAAGGCTGGCCGTGGAGCTCGTGACCAGGCCTGCGGCCGCCGCCCGGACGCGCGCCGTCGAGGTGCTGGCCGGCGCACCGATCCCGACGACCGCAGCCGCGCTCGGCACCTCGATCGCCCAGGCTCACGACCGTCGCCGACGAGCTCGAGCCGCACAACTGGGAGCTCATGCTGTCGGCCATGCCGAGCTCGGCGCGCCCGTGGGACGGGCGATGCCGTCGCTGACCATTGCCGGTTGACCGAGGCGCTCGCGGCCGACGAGCTGACGATCGCCGCTCGTGGCCCGGCTCCGCGAGGCCACGACAGCCGCCACCGACCTGCTCGCCCGGGCCGCCACCAGCCTTCGGACGTGAAGCCTTCGGACGTGAAGCCGCCCGACATCAGACCGCCGGACGTCCCGCCCGCGGATCCCGCCGAGCGTGCCCGCGCAGGAGCGCGAGCGGCCGAGACGCGAGCTGCGTGCGTCTGCGCGAGCGGCTCCGGGCCGAGGCCCACCTCGAGCTCACGTGGGAGCATCGACGGAGCTCGACGATGCCGACGGGCTGACGCCGGCGCAGCTCCGCGCGCTGGTCGCCGCCCACCGCAAGCCGGACGAGCGTCGGACGCGTGATGGCCGTTCGAGCCGACGCCGAGTGGACCGGGGCCGACCTGCTCGACGGCGACACCTCGGTGCGGGTCGTGCGCGTGCCGTCGCCGCTCGCCGTGCGGGACGCGCCTCGTCGACCACGGACGACGAGCGCCGACGAGCTCCTGGTCATGCTCACCCCGTGCACCGACCGCGACCTCGGCCTCGACGTCCGCGCCCGGCTCATCAAGGGGCGCGTGCTCTCGCTCGACCCGTTCGCAGTCCGTGCTGGCGCTGTTCCGGCGCGTCAAGGTTCTCGACCCCGCCCTGGTGGCGGAACGTTGGCTCATCGACGAGCTCATCGCGCTAGCCCCGCCGGGTGGCTGGCCCGAGCGACGGCCGGTCAGCGGCGTGCTCGACATCGACGCTGGCCTGGCGGACTTGGCAGGAGCATCGCCTCGGTATCGACCGACGTACCGGCGTCGCTCGACGACGTCCTCGGCTCTGGCGAGCGCCCCGACGTCGCCGCAGCGCTGTCATCGCCGGCGCCGGCCGAGCCGCGACCGCGGTCGCACGACCGGTGGGCCGGCGGCCGCCCACCCGTAGCGACGATGGTTCGGGCTGCTCGCCGACGGTCATGGCGGCCGAGCTCGTACCGCTCGGCCTCGTCGCCGGGCGTGCTGTGGGCACCGACCGACGACGCCGGCCTTGCCCGCCAGCAAGCGAGTGGCGCGGGTGCGCCTCGAGGGCGTTCTCGGCCGTGACCGAGCTCGACGACCGAGCCGCCTCGGCGTGGGCCCAGGCGGTCGCCCGGGTCGCTCGATCAGCGACGCCGACTGCGGTCGGTCTGCTCGACGCGGCCGACGCCGCTCTTGCGCGAGGCCGGCGCGGCGACCTGGCCGTGCTGTCCGACGTGCTGCCCTCTGGGTTCGAGCTGCGCCTCGCCGCGCTCGGCCCGGCCGCTCACCGCCGGTGACGTCGCCGCGGCGACCGATGCGCTGGCGGCCGTCGAACGGCACCGCCTCGCCGACCGGCGGCGTCAGCGGCGCCGGGTCGACGCCGCGGCGGCCGCGGTACGCCTCCTGCGCCGCCAGATCGGCAGCGGCCCGCGTCGGCCCCGTCGACCGTTCGCAGCGGCCGCCGATCGCGTACGCGGACGACGGTGCCTGGGTCGACCGAGGCCCGCCAGCTCCTCGCCGACGGCGATCAGCGTCCCGGCGCTCGCGCGCCGCGTACCGGACGCTCGTGCGATGCCGCCACGCGGGCGGCTCGACGAGACCAGCCGCCATTTCGCCAAGCTGCTCGCCGACTGGTCGCGCGGCCGAGCCGGTCGCCCGACGCCCGGCTCGTGCCGCTCGAACGACTCCTCGACGACGTCGTCGCCCCGATGGCTCAGAGCGGCGCCGGTGCTGCTCGTCGTCTGCGACGGCATGGGCCTGCCGGTCGCCCACCAGCTGCTGCGCGACTCTGATCGACGAGGGCTGGGCTCCGGCCACTGCCCGCGGAGCTTCGCGCCGGTGGCCGGTCGGTGTGGCCGCTGCTGCCCACGGTCACCGAGGCGAGCCGGACCTCGCTGCTCGCCGGCCGGCGGGTCGTCGGCGGCCAGGCCGAGGAACGGGACGGCTTCGACTGCCCACCCGGCGCTGCGTGCCGCGTCGTCGGCCGACGCGACCGCCGGTCCTGTTCCACAAGGCGCGACCTCGTCGCTCCGAACGGCGCCGGCGCTGCCCGACGAGGTCGCGGGCCGTGATCGCCGACCCGGACCAGCGGGTCGTCGGCGTGGTCGTCAACGCCGTCGACGACCACCTCGCCCGCGGCGACCAGGTGCAGCGTCGGTTGGGACCTGGCGTCGCTGCGTCCGCTCGGCTGGCTGCTCGACGCCGCGGTCGAGGCGGGCCGGGTCGTCGTGCTCACCGCCGACCACGGCCACGTGCTGCACAGCGGCCGGCGCCGAGTCGCCGGCCGCTCGTCGGGGCGGCGGCGAGCGCTGGCGGACCGTGCCGCCCGCTCCGGCCGAGCGACGAGGTCGAGGTCGCCGGACCGCGTGTCCTGCTCGGCGGCGGTCGGGTCGTCCTGCCGAGTCGACGACCGGCTCCGCTACGGCGGACAGAAGCACGGCTACCACGGCGGCGCCACACCGCGAGGAGGTGCTGGTGCCGGTCGAGCGTGCTGGCCCGCCGCTCCCTGACGGCTGGGCCTACCGGCCGACCTCGCAGCCGGCGTGGTGGACGGGCGAGACGAGCCCACCCGACCAGGTTGCGTTCGCGCCGACACCGTCCCCGCCAGGCGCCGACGAGAAGGCCGCAGCCGACGCTGTTCGAGCCGGTCGCGCCGCCCGCGCCGGGCCCCGTTGCCTGCGGCCGTCGGCGCGGCCTGGGTCGACGAGCTGCTGGCCAGCGCGGCCTTCGTCGCGCACCGGCAGCGGGCCCGCCTGCCCGCCCCTCGCCGACGATCGGCTCCGCAGCTACCTCGGCGCCATCGACGCAAACGGCGGCACGATCCCGCTCGGCTGCGTCTGGCCAGCGCACCGGCGAGCCGGCCGACACGCTGCGCATGGCGCTGACCCTCGTGCAGCGGCTGCTCAACGTCGACGGGGCCGAGGTCCTCGACCGTGCGCGCCGACGGCACGGTCGTGCTCAACCGCGACGCTGCTCGCGCTCCAGTTCGGGCTCGACGACGCCGTGATCTCGCCCGCAGCGCCGCCGCGAGATCATCGACGCCCTGCGGCGTGGCACCGTGCCCCAACGCGGCCTCGACGCCTTCGCCGTCGGCACCGACCGCTTCGCCGCCGCTTCGACGACGAGCTCGCAGCGTGTCGCACCGGGGCGGCCGGGTTCAAGGCGATCCGGGGCGAGTAGGGATCGGGCAAGACGTTCGCCGTGCGCTGGCTCGCCGAGCGGGCTCGGGCCGCCGGGTTCGCCACGGCCGAGGTGCAGATCAGCGAGGGCGAGACGCCGCTGCATCACCTCGAGACCGTGTACCGGCGGCTGTGCGAGCGGCTCACGACGACCGACACAGCCCAACGGGGGCGCTCTGCGGGCGGTCGTCGACTCGTGGTTCTTCGCGCTCCACGACGACGTGCTCGCCGCCGGCACCGACCCGGCCGACGCGAGGCCGTGCTCGCGGCCACCGACGCGCTCGCCGAGCAACGCCTCGGCTCGGTCGCCGCGCGGCGCCCGCGCTCGCGGCCGTGCTGCGTGGCTACCGGCGGGCGCTCGCCGACGGCGACGACGCCACTGGCGGAGGGACTTCTCGCCTGGCTCGGCGGCCAGCCCCACGTCGCCGCGTCGATCAAGCGCGCCGCCGGGATCCGCGGCGACCTCGACCACGACGGCGCCCTCGCGCTTCCTCGCCGGGCTGCTGTCGATCCTGCGCGGCGCCGGCTACGCCGGGCTGGTGCTCGTGCTCGACGAGGTCGAGACGCTGCAGCGGGTCCGCTCCGACGTCCGCGACCGCGCCCTGAACGCGCTTGCGCCAGCTGATCGACGAGATCGACCAGGGCCGCTTCCCCGGCCTGTACCTCGTGATCACCGGCACGCCCGCGTTCTTCGACGGACCCCAAGGCGCCGGCGCGGCTGCCGCCGCTCGCCCAGCGGCTGCACACCGACTTCACGACCGACGCCCGCTTCGACAACCCGCGCGCCGTCCAGCTCCGCCTGCCCGGGTTCGACCTCGACGGCGCTGTGCGAGGTCGGCCGCCGCGTCCGCGACCTCTACGCCGACGGCAGCGACGGCGCAGCGACCGGATCCGCGCCCGGTGCGACGACGCCTACATCGACGCTCTCGCCCGAGCCGTCACCGGCGACCTCGGCGGCAAGGTCGGCATCGCCCCCCGCCTGTTCCTGAAGAAGCTCGTCGGCGACGTCCTCGACCGCGTCGACCAGTTCGACGACTTCGACCCGCGCCGCGACTACCAGCTCACCGTCGTCGACGCGGAGCTCACCGACGTCGAGCGCAACGCCCGGGCCGCCGCGTCACGTCGACGACATCGACCTCGACTGTAGTCGGAGCCGTGCCCGATCGGGCCGTTCGATCGCCTGCACCCGGCCGTGCAGCACCACGTCGTCAACAGCCTCGGCTGGCGGACGCTGCGGCCGCTGCAGGAGGCGACCATCGAGCCGATCCTCGCCGGCGAGCACGTCGTCGCCATGGCGCCGACCGCGGGCGGCAAGACCGAAGCCGGCGTCCTCCCCCTGCTGTCGCGCATGCTCGACCGAGGACTGGCGGGGCCTCACCGTGCTGTACGTCTGCCCGCTGCGGGCGCTGCTGAACAACCTGCACGTCCGCCTCGAGTCGCTACGCCACCTCGTCGGCCGGCGGGTCGGGCTCTGGCACGGCGACATCGGCCAGCCCGAGCGCGAGCGCCTGCTCGCCGACCCACCCGACATCCTGCTGACCACGCCCGAGTCGCTCGAGTCGATGCTCGTCTCGACGCCGCGTCGACGCACCGACCGCTGGTTCGCCGACGTCCGCACGGTGGTCGTCGACGAGGCCACGCGTTCGCCGGCGACGACCGGGGCTGGCACCTGCTGGCGCGTCCTCGAGCGGATCACCCGCCTCGCCGGCCGCGAGCTCCAGCGCATCGCGCTGTCGGCCACGGTCGGGCAACCCCGAGCGAGCTCCTGGCCTGGCTGACGACCGACTGCGCAGCGCCAGGCGCACGGTCCTGAACCCGCCCGCCGCAGCGCCGGCGCCACCTGAGGTCACCCTCGACTACGTCGGCAGCCTCGACGAACGCCGCCCTCGTCATCTCGCGACTGCACCGCGGCGAGAAGCGGCTCGTCTTCGTCGACAGCCGGGCCCGCGCCGAGCAGCTCGCCGCCGCGCTCCGGGACCGCGACGTCACGACGCTTCGTGTCCCACGGCTCGCTCGGCGCCGACGAGCGACGGCGCGCCGAGCACGCCTTCGCCGAGGCGCGCGACTGCGTGATCGTCGCGACGTCCACGCTCGAGCTCGGCATCGACGTCGGCGACCTCGACCGGGTCATCCAGATCGACGCGCCGCCGACGCGTCGCCGCGTTCCTGCAGCGCCTCGGCCGCACCGGTCGGCGCGCCGGGACGGTGCGCAACGCGTCTGGTCCTCGCCACCGCCGACGATGCGCTGCTCCGAGCGGCGGCCGTCCTGCTGCGATGGAGCGAGGGCTACGTCGAGCCGATCGTGCCGCCGCCTGCGCCGTACCACCTCGTCGCGCAGCAGCTGCTTGGCGCTCGCACTCCAGGAAGGTGCCATCGGCGGGGACGTGTGGTCGTCTTGGCTTGGCACACCATTCGCGCTGGGACCAGACGCCGAAACCCAGGTCGAACTCATCACCCGCCATCTCGTGGCCACCCGGTTCCTGTTCGACGACGGATCGGGCATGCTGGCCGTCGGGAGGGAGGCTGAGGCGGCCTTCGGGAGGCGCCACTTCCTCGAGCTCCTCGCCGCTTTCACGGCACCGCCGGTGCTCACCGTCCGACACAGTCGCACTGAGATCGGGCTCGTCCCCGATGACACGGTGACGCGTCGGAGCCCTGGCGGAGGCCCGACCGTGCTGCTGCTCGCCGGTCGGAGCTGGATGGTGCGCCACGTCGACTGGCGTCGCCGGACGGTGGACGTCGAACCTGTCGATGCCCCCGGTGCCGCCCGCTGGTCGGGTGCGGGTCAGCCCCTCGGCGGCCGGGTCGCCGAAGCTGTGCGAGACGTGCTCGTCGGAACCGACCCCGCCGGCGTCGAGCTCGGCCGCCGCGCCGCCGAGCAACTGGCGGCGCTACGAGACGTCCACCCTTGGGCGCGCCCTGAGGCGACATCGGTCGTTCAAGAGGCTGAGCGTGTCCGTTGGTGGACCTTCGCCGGAAGCCGCTGCAACGCATCGCTCGCCGACGCCCTCGCAGGCCACCGGCTGAACGTGGAGCGCGATAAGCGATCTCTGGGTGGGCCTCGATCCGGGCACGCCAGCCTCGGCGGTCCGGGCAGCGCTCGCGGCGGCCGGGGAACACGCACCCCCTCCATCCGTTGATCGCAATGCACTCGAGGGTCTCAAGTTCAACGAGTGCCTCCCGGAGGATCTCGGTTACGAGGTGCTTCGGCGGCGGCTGGTCGACGACGAGTCGTGGCGACGCGTCGTCGTTGAACCGGTGGTCGGTGTCAACGAAGGAATCCCATGACAACCTCCGAGCCGACGCGCAAGTACCTGCCGCTGGCCTGCTGGCTACCGGCCCAGGCTGCATCGGGTGATTGTGAACCGAACCCCACTGGGATGGCTGGAGGCTCTCCAGGGATCCCAGGCCGATTCAAGGTCGACAAGGACCCGGCGCCTGATCGACCCCCCACCACGGCGACACATCGGTGCGCGAGTGCGCCGAGACCTTCCTGACGCAGGCGCGTTCGCTGGTGCCCACCACGCCGGCGACCTACCGTCGAGATCATGCTCGAAGTGCGCGCCGAGAAGCGATCGCTCATCGAGGAGTACGTCCCGAACGAGATGACACTCGCCAGTGCTCACGCCGTCGACGTCTCTGATCCGAAACTGACCAAGCGCAGCGCAACTCAGGTCGAGGCCGACAGACGGGTCACCGATTCGGAGCGCAGCGCCTCGGCGTTCTCGACAGGGAGGGGTCGCTCGTGACTGACTTGAGTTCGCCGGAGGCAGTTGTCGAAGACCGACGGTGGCTCGAGGACGAGGTCGCCGCTCGCGCTCGGCACCTAACTGCCGAAGACGTCCGCATGACCTGCTCGTTCGCAAGAGCGGAGCGCCTCCTCGGCCGCGAGTACCACGGTCGCTTCTTGATCGAGCTCCTTCAGAACGCCGCCGACGCCTGGCGCGAGGACGCCCGCTCCCACGAGTTGCATTGCCGCGCTGCCGTTCTCGTCACGGAGGGCCCCGCGCTGCTTGTAGCGAACCAGGGCGCGCCCATCACACCGGGGATCGTCATCAAGTCCCTTGGCCAAATCGGTGCGTCCACCAAGCCTGAAGGAGAGGCGATCGGCCACAAGGGCATCGGCTTCAAGTCGGTGCTCGAACTGACGCAGGCACCACAGATCTTCTCGGGCCTCCAAGAGCAGTCGCCGATCCTGGCGGTCGACTTCGACCCGTACCGCGCGCACGACGCGATCGAGCGATCCAGCAGAGACTGGCACGCTCTGCTGCAGGACGTTCCCAACCTCGACCGCTCGGATCCGCTCTCCGCTGTGCCGGTGTTGCGGTTTCCTCGTTGGATCGACGATCTGCCGGCTGAGGTCCCTGAACTGGCAGATCAGGGCTTCGACACGGTCGTCCGACTGCCGTTCGACGAACGGTTCAGCGGGCGCCTCAAGCTTGATGAGAGCGCCTGGCTTGCGGCCGTTCGTGACGCGCTCGCAGGTGTGAGCGACCAGATCCTGCTGCTGCTCGGTTGCTTCAGTGAAGTCCGTGTCGAGGATCGGGTCGCAAGGAGCTCGATTCGGATTCGACCGCAGCGCATCGCCAACAGCATCCGTGAGATCGACGGAACCACACGCGAGGAGGTGCCGATCCTCCGCAACGACTTGCCATCGACCCGGTGGCATCTGTACAGGCGGGTCTTGCCGAACCTTCCGAATCTCGCTGGCGAAGTCGCAGTGGGCATCCGACTTGCCGAGGGGAAGGATGCCGTTCTTCCGGCCGTCGACGGCCACGGGTCTGCGCCCTTTCATCTCTTCTTCCCGACGCGTATCGCCTCAGGCCTTCCCTTCCTTTTGCACGGCTACTTCGAGGTCGATGCCGCTCGTACGGGCTTCTACCGTGGCTCGGCAGAACGCAACACAGCGATCCTCGGTGAGCTGGCCACGCTCGTAGCTCACGCGATCGCAGGCGAGGCGGCGGCCGGGACGGCGGATCTGATCTCTCTCGTTGATCTCGTTGCCGCAGCCGGCGAACCCGAGGAGCCGCTCGCCGCTGAGTTCCGTACCCGGGTGCTCGATCTGCTCGACGGGGTTCCGTGGATCCCCGTCGAATCGACGACGACCGAAGAGCGAGCGACGGCGACGCCATCGGACACGTTTGTTTGGGGCTCCAGGCTCACGCGACTCCTCGCGAAGGTCTTCCCGGCTGCGTACGTTCGTCGTCGAGTGGAGTTGTCATTTCCGAATGAACGCCTGACCGATGCAGCTCTGGCGCTGGTCGAGCGCCGCTGTCCGAGGGCCATGGATCATCACTGGGAGGTCACTCAAGCTCTCTGTTGTCCTGGCGATCAGCCGATGTGGGAGAGCGACGAGGCTGACGGACGCTTCTGTGCCCTTCTTGATCTCACCGATGCCCTGGCGGTCGAGGATCGGCCAGCGACCGAGTCGCTGCTCGAAGCACTTCGACGGACGCCGGACAGCAAGCTGCTCCCCGCTGCGCGACCTGGCGGCGACCGCGAGATGCTCCCGGTTCCCGATCCCGCGGAGGGCATGCCCGGGAACAGAAGCCGGCTGGTGATGGCCAGGGTTCGAGCCGCGACCTCCGAGGTGCTCGTACCGCCAGACGAGTTGGATCTTGCCTTCCTTCCTGAAGGGCTGTTGAGCGACGACGACATCGCCCGGGCCCGGCCGCTCGGCGTTCGCCCCTTCACCGTCGACAACGTGCTCGACCGACTCAACGGGATCAGTGATTCGAGCGTCAATGAGTCCACGATCCTCGCTTTCGTCTGGCAGCTCCTCAGGCGGGAACGGGTGTCAGCGTTCGGAACGCGGCGATGCGCAGAGCGCGCTCTCACGTTCGATCCGAACGCGTGGTTCTGGTGTGTGCCCGGGCGAGCTCGTGAAGATGAGACAGCGCGGCTGCGTCAACAGCGGGAGCGCTACCTGGCCGACGTTCCAATGCTGTGTCGCGATGGAGGCTGGCGACCGGCAGGCACCCTGGCGTTCGGCGAGGACTGGTCCGATTGGCTCCAAGCCGGCGCGCTTGGGGTGAGGTCGGCGGCGGCGGTGCAACAGCGCATCGCCGCCTACCGCTGTCTCGAGTTGATCGGCCCCGGTCCCGCAGACTTCTTGGCGCCGCCGGCGGAGATCCTGGCACTGCTGACCACGGAGTCGATGACGTCGCCGAGCGAGGAACCAGACGAGCTCGAGGACACAAATTGATGAGGGTCAGCGCAACATGGAACGACTGGCGTTCCTGTTGCGGCTCGGTGTGTGGGAAGTGCCGCCGATCGAGGCGTATGAGAACCGCGAGCGCACCGGGAGGGAGAACTTCCCGTGGGTCGGTCCCGTCGCCCGTCAACAACAAGAGCTCGTCCGCGACCAGGGAGGCTGGAAGTTCGGACTCGACGGGTGGTCCGGAACGGCTCACCACAACGTCTATCTCGGCGAGGACTACCGATTCCGTTGGGATTTGGAGTCGTGCGCGACGAAAGCCGCGCCAGCTCTCGCTACCTCACTCCAGCTCGGCACGAAACTGTACGAGCAGAGGTCCTCCGCGCAGGTGTTCTGCATGTCGTGCCGGGATCCGAACGGTGGATCTCACCAGGCGGCTCGGTACAGCCAGACCAACTCGGGATGCCCCAGTTGGGTAGCGCTGCAGCTCCGCTATGAACGATGGGTCGCCTGCACTCTCGACGGTTCGCCGATGGACCACCCTCAGGCTCCCGCCGCGTCCTGGTGGCATCCGCGCCCTCCGGCGGGGGCGGGGCTTCGCCAGAGTCCCTGGCGCCTACTGCCCCTGTGCGGACCGGGCACCGGCGTTGGCGACGAACTCCGTCATCTTGCGAACGTCAACACGCTCGACGACGCCTCGAAGGTCGTTGTTCTCGACCTGCTCGCCAACCTCCGGCGCGACTTCAAGTCGCAGGCCCTGGCTGTCGATCCGTACAGCTCAGGAAGCGCGCGCCAAGCGTTCATCGGTCTCCACCGACTCGCCTACAGGCGGCTCGCTGATCTGGACTCCAAGGTCGAAGGCGCAGCCGCGACCGGCGACGGCTTGACCGAGGTGCTCTGCGAACTCGGAGACCAACTCACTTATCGGCCCGTGTCAACGGCACGACACGATGACGGCCGGTTCTCGTCCTATGTCCGCTATTTCGTCGGCGCCATTCCGTTTGTTGTGTTGCCTCGCGACCCCGAGGGCGCTTCGACAGCATCAAGACTCGGCATCGAGCCGTTCCGTGTCCGGTTGAGCAGGCGAGGCGATGACGACGGCATCGACGTCACCGGGGACCTTCGCGAGATCCTGGGCGACCGCATCCCCGAGCTGCTCGCCGTTCTGGTGCACCACGGGCTCGGCACGCAGACGCTCGAGCTCAGTAGCGTTCAGTTCGACGAACGGGCGCAACGTCTCAAGGCTCTGTCCGTGAGGCAGACAAGCGACTTGGTCATCGACGCCGTCGTTGAAGGTACGGACGCGCGCGTGCGACCATCGGCGAAGGGGCCGATCAAGACCTGTTTCTGGAGCATCCGACGTCGTCAGCCCCGGTCTTGTTTCACGACCTCACGGGTGACGGTTGGCAGGACCGGTTTCGCCGCAAGCTTGCGCCTCACCTCGCCGCTGTCGTTGAGAACCCCGCCTACGCCCACACGTTCGCACTGTTCCTTCAAGCGGAGTCGGACGCCGAGCGCGAGGAGTTCCTCTTGGAGCTCGGTATCAGCCAGGACGAGGTTGACGTCATCGCGTCTCGGGTCGGGGTTATCGGGGAGGAGCAGCGCCGCCAGCACGTGGCTTGGTACCGGGCCATCCTCCTGGCGGCAGGCGCTCCGAGCGACGCCGTCGATCTTGATGAGGCGCAGCTCACTGCGCAATTGGTCGCCGCCGGGTTCGATGAGGATGTGGCCCGTGGCCTCGCCGAGGCTGGGGGTGGTGACCTCGTTCGACGAGACGCCGGAGTTGGGAGCGCGTTGCGCCTCCTGTCGGAGTCCGGCATCGACCCTTGGCAGATCCATGAACAGCTCGTCACGCTCGGCGATCCGGGTCTCAACCTGAACGGCTCCCGGCGATCCTTTGCAAGGTGGATCGACGCCCATGGCCGACGCGCGACGGCTGTGCTTGCCAGCGCTGGCCATGAGGTCGCAACGGCGAAGTCAGCCGTGCCGCGAGCTGGAGGCACCGACGTCACTGGCGATGGCTATCGATCCGCCCGCGGAGCAGCTGCTCGCTCCGGTGGTCGACCTCCTAGAGGCCACCGGAGTGAGGTCGGTCTCCAAGGCACTTGTCGATGACCCGGGGAACGAACTCGCTCGCCTGGGTGGCTTCGACAGTGTCGAGGCGCTCGACCAGGCCGCGCTCTTGCTGTACGACGAGGAGGAGCAGCGCCGCATCCTGCGAGACCACGCTCAGCGCTGGCGCCGCGAGATCCGTCTCATCGCAGTACTCGCGCGAACTGGTTCTGCCGATACGCGCTCTCGCATCAGATCCCTCGACGATCACCTTCATGGGCTCTTGCCCACCAACCCTGTGCGCCCGAGCGATCTCGAGTCTGCCGTCGTCGACCTGTTCGTCGATCACCCGGACCTGGCCGCAGCACTGCTTGAGCGCTTGAGCGACTCGGCCATCGCTGCTCCACCCGGACGAGACGACCTGCTTGAGCTGGCGCGATCGCACGGCCTCCCAACCGACCGGGTGCCGCTGATCGAGAGGGCTCTCGACGCGCCCCGCCTTGAGCGAGCCCGACAGTTGCTCCGCCGGGCAGGGCGTCTTGCCGAGACCGGAATTGCACCAAAGCGACCAGCTGAGCTGAAGCCGCTCGAGCCGGTGCCGAAGCCCGACAAGAAGCGCACGACGGTCCCTAAGGTCAACGTCGGGGAGTCACACGATCGGCGCAAGCGTGAGCTCGGCAGCGAGGGCGAGGACTGGGCCCTTGCAGCCGTGCTCAACGGATTGCTCAGTCTGGATCGCTCGGCGCGCACCGACGCGATCGACGACATCATCTTGTTGCTCTCGAGGTTCAAGGGACCGCCGGTCGAAGCCGCACTCGCTCACGCCCCGGCGGTGCGCTCGCTCGACAGCGAGGAGGACGAGATGGTCGACGAGCTGACCGGGCTCCTCCACCTCTCTCGGCACAGCGACGCCTTCGGGTTTGACCTCCTCGGGTGGCTCTCGCCGGGTGAAGGGAATCCGCCGCAGGCCATGTGCCTCGAGGTGAAGAGCAGCAGTGGCGAGGGCTTCCTCTTATCTCAATCCGAGTGGAGCCGAGCGGCGGCGTTCCATGAAGCCGGGGAGGGCGACCGGTTCGCAGTGTTGGTCGTCCGGCGCGCGAGACGAGGCGGAACGCCGAGCGGGATGGACCTGCTCGCCGACCCCGTCGCGCTCGTCGACGCGGGCATGCTCCGACAGGAGGTCGACGGCTACAAGCTCGCGTACCGTGCGGGTGAGACGAGGCGCTAGCCCGTCGCGACGTTGGCTTAGCCCGAGCGCGTTCTCGGACCTCCTGTCGCAGCCGCGCACGCACTTCGTTGTGGATGTCGACCTTCACGTGTTCCGCGGCTTCAAGCGTGGCTGCGACGCTGTAGCGGATCGGCGCAGGGGACGTCGCCGTGTCGGCGCGGCCGTCCAGGTCGATCGCCAGCGCGGAGCCCATCACGACGACCGCACGCTGGCTCGCCTTCGAGGACCGCGCTTCTCGACGGTGAAGTGATCCGCCTCCGTCGGAACGACAGCCACATGATGGCCAGCAGTTCCAGCATCGGCCCTCAGGGGGCGCCAGCATGCCTGCAACCGGTGCAAAGTGGTGTGACATGGCTTGCGAGCAAGCCCGGTCTCGTGACCGGCCGGAGGACATATGACGAACGAAATGGGCGCTCTGGCCCCGGTGCCGCCCGAGGTCGCGTACTACTACCCCGAGTGGCACTGGCGGCACGACGAGCACGGCTGGATCAAGTCGCTACTGCTCTTCTTCGACGAGATCGCACTCCTGGTACCTGACTACAAGCGGTTCGAGCCAGCGAATCTCGACCCCGCTTTGGCAGGAGCGCTTCAAGACGCCGGGCTCCTCCGCATCATCGAGCCGGAGCGATTCGTGGATGCAGAGATGACGACGGCTCTTGCCCAGACGATGGTGACGATCATCGAGGCCGGCGCATTCGATGACCTCTCGCGCCACGAGGACTTCGCCGAGCTCTCGATGTCTCGCGCCGGGTACGTGGGTGAGCGGGAGGTCGCGGACGAGGTTGTTCGCCTACTCCGCGATCGTCAGCTCGCCAGGGAAACGGTGGATGGTCTGTCGATTCCGATGCACCCTTCTGTGCGATCCACGTACCTTGTGATGCTCGCGCAGCTAGCAAGACGCGCAGGCGAGCGATGGGGGCTGGATCTTCATCCTGCGACGAACCGCCCCGAGGCACACGATGTCCTAACGCGCACGCTTGGGCTCGCCCCGATGCCATCTCGAGGACGCATTGTTGACTTCGACCTCGAAGTGGTCGCAGTCGACCTCGAGCGTGTGCCTCTCGATGAGGTCTTGGGTTTCCGGACGGAGCATCAAGCCGCTCATCGCAAGTACATGTCGAACCTACGAGCCTTCTGTCGGGAGCTCTCGATGATCGGCTCGGAGCCCGATCGGATGCGGCTACTGGAGGATCGTCGAGCCGAGCTACAGGAAGCCGCGGACACGTTGAAGCGGAGATCGTGGAAGTCGTTCAAGCAGCCGAAGAGTGCCGCAGGCTTCGGGCTTGGGCTCGTGGGCGCCGGCATCGGACTCGCGACCGGAGGTGTCCCGCTAGCAGCCGCGGCGGCAGTCGCCTCCCAACTCGTTCGCCTTCTCCCGGACCGCGCACCGGAATCGATCTACTCCTATCTCTTCGCCGCTCGACGGCAGTTTCGCTGACGACGCATCTCGCACCAGCGGGCGCCGTGGAGGGGAAGGAAGGTCTCGTTGATTCTGAGCGTCCGTGCGATCACCTCGTCCAGCAACGCTCTCGGGCCCTTCGCGGGCATTAGCGAGCAATGAGTGCGTTCCGCCGACAGGACGATTACCGGCGTTTCCGGAACAGGAGAAGGAGAACACGCGCCGGTTCTGTGCCGGCGGCCGCGTGCAGATCACTCCTCGCGGCTCGCCGAGTAGGCAGAGCCGTGCAGCGGTTGTCGCCCCGGCAGCCGCTGTCCATGTGCTACTCACGTTGCGGAACCCGGAGCGCTCTGATGGCCGTCATTGGGTTCGCAGAGCGGCGATGGAGCGCGGGAGCCCGGACTGTGCGAGGCGATCGAGCAGCTCATCAACCGTCATGGGAGGGTTCCGGAGAGCCGCAGCCTGCGCTTCCATCACACCGAAGACGGTCCTCGGGGAGAGGTCGACGAGGTGAAGCAGGAAGACGTCCGGGGTCTGGGCTTCGATGTTGTACGTCCGCATCACATGGGCCGGGAAGTCGCTGTCGTTCTCGGTGACGATGACCTGGGAACCGGAGCGGATCGCCGCGGCGAGGACGTGACGGTCGTCGGGGTCGGGCAGGTGAAGTCCATCGATCAGATCCTCGTAGCCGGTCGTGAGGCAGTCGGGGACGGCGTTGCACATCAGCTCGCGCGTGCGTTCAAGTTGGGCTGCGGTGAGGTCGGGTCGGCGCCGCAGGATGGAGCGGACCATCTCGTCGAGGATGTCGTTGCTCCAGTGCGCGCGGTACATCCCGGTCGTGGCGAGCCGGACGAGGAGGTCGCGAAGCCCGGCTGGGTGCAAGACGCATGCGTCGTAGGTCGCGTCGAACGCCACGCCCGCGTCCCGGCTCGCTAGTAGTCGAGGCCGAGACGCTGGGCTTCCGACGTGAGCTCGTTGGCGATGGCTCGTCGGTCGGCGTCGTCGATGCGTTTGTAGGCGAGAAGGTCGGCGAGGAGCACACGACGCCGGTTGCCGACTCGTCGGTAGGGGAGCTTGCGCTCTTCGAGGAGCTTGACCAGATATGGGCGGGAGACGTTGAGGATGTCGGCGGCCTGCTGGGTGGTGAGCTCGGCGTGGACGGGGGCGACGGTCACGGCGTTGCCGTTGGCGATCTGGGCGAGGATGTCGACCAGCAGTCGCAGGGCGTGGCCCGGGATTTGCAGCGTGGTGTCGGAGTCGTCGGCAGTCAGCGAGACCGCAAACCCTGGGAGGTCGGGGTGCTGGCGAAGGAACCGTTCGAGGATGTCGACGGCCTCGGCCGCCTGGTTCGCGGTGGCTTCGTCGGGAACGGTGAGTTGGTGGTCCAAGAGCGCGGGCGCCACGGTCGGTCTCCTAGCGGCGTTGGCATGAGCGGGCTATGTTCGAAGCATACGCGCTATTCGAAATGTTCGCAACACCGCGTGCGTTCGAAACAAGGGGTATAGTCGAATCACAAGCGTGTAAGCATGATCCTCTTCCCCGGAGGTGCCCCCATGGCCTCACCGAACCACCGTCACGTCGTTCCGAACCCGAAGGGCGGGTGGGACGTCAAGGCGCCCGGCGCGAAGCGAGCTTCGGCCCACGCCCCGACCCAGGCTCGGGCCGAGCGCCGGGCGAAGGAGATCGTCTCAAACCAGGGCGGCGGCGAAGTCCGCATCCACGGCAAGGACGGCCGCATCCGTGATTCTGACACCGTCGCTCCCGGTCGCGACCCGAACCCGCCTCGCGACACCCGGCACTGATCGGTCCGAGGCGGACCGGGGCCGGGAGGCGAGGGATGTCACACCCCTCCCGCATACTCGGCATGACCGTGGGATGCGGGATCGACAACACCTGCGGAGGTGAGGATGTCCAAGCAGTATTCCCCTAGCCAGCAAATCGGCGACGAGGGGCACACCTTCGCCGCGCGCGTCGTCACGGCTCTCGGCCAGACCTGGCACGACCGTCGTGTCGACCATGGCATCGACGGCGAGATCGAGCTGATCGACCCCGCAACACGCCATCCTCTGAACCGCCTCGTGCTCGTGCAGAGCAAAGCCAGCAACTCCCCATTCCCTAGCGAGACGGAGACGGGCTTTCACTTCCTCATCTCGAACGACGATGTCGCGTACTGGAGCAACGGCACGAATCCCGTCATCGTGGTGTGCTCTCATCCGCTCGCGAACGAGATCTGGTGGATGCCTGCGACGCGTGCGATCCCTCCCGGCCCGGGCGGCAAATCGTGGAGGCTCGAGTTCCACAAGAACACCGACCGGTTGGACGCCAACGCTGTCCCCGCCCTGTTGACGCTCGATCGCCGCTGGGAGTCGCGACCCTCGGCCGTCCCGATACCTCGGTCCGAGCGACTCGTCACGAACCTGTTGGCGCTCATCGATACTCCACCGCAGATCCACGTTGCACCCACCTGGCTGACCGACGCTCGGCAACTCGGTCCTGAATTGCGCAAGCGGGGCTACCACCGATCCGACTGGCTTCTCCGTGACCGCACGATCCTCAGCTTCACCGACCCGTGCACCAGCCCGCTGAGCTCATTCGTCGAGGGCGGCACGGAGACGATCGACGTAGGGGAGTGGTCGGAATCGAAGGACACCGAGACCACCAACCGGTTCGTCGACCTGCTGCGCCAGACGCTTCGTGAGCAGGAGCACCCCGATCTCGCCGTTCATGGCAAACAGCGGTACTTCTACTTCCGGCCGACTCTGGACTTGAGCGAGCGGCGGGTCGCCACCAACGCAAGGGGCAAGGGCCGCACTGTCTTCAAGGGATACGAGAACAAGCACAAGCCTGGCGAGATCGCCGAGTACCGACACTACGCAGTCGGGATCGCGTTCGTCAGAACCGATGAAGGCTGGGCCGCCCAACTCACGCCGACATACCACTACACCTTCGACGGCCACCGCGAACTGCCATGGGCAGCTGATCGACTGTCCGGCATGAAGCTACTCGAGCGCAATCCGGCCGTCTCTGCGCTCGTGCGGTTCTGGGCGGGGTACCTCGGCCGGCCCCGCAGACTTGGTGAGGAGCAGCGACCGTTGGAGTTCGGTGACTTGCACAGCGTCGACGTGGACCGCGGCATCGACGACTCGACATGGCGTCCGCTCGCCCTCACGACCGGAAACAGCGATGGCGATCACTCAGGACAACTGGAGCTCCTCTGATGCATGCACGAATCCTCGAGGAGCCCGAACTCGAGTTCGGCAACGGGGGACGACACGTCGATCCCCGCACCGGCATCAACGACTATGGCCCAGTCGACAACGCGGCACCCGGAGCGCCGAGGAGCATCCGCGTCGGTCTCGTCGGCCCTGCCGATGGTGTGGCCGGGGTGCGGCAGTGGCTGGAGCGCTGCCGACAACCGATCGACGCGAAGGACGGCAACAGACACCCATCGCTGTTCCGATCCTTCCCGGGGTGCGCCGTCGACTCGGCGTTCCGCTCACAGCTCGTCGTCGACGATTCGTGGACCCGTCCAATTGCCAGTCGATCGCTGAAGCAGGCCGTCGGCAAACCGATCGGTCTCGCGACAGCCGAGTGCGTCGACCTCTACCAGCAGGAAATCGCCGACCTCTCCGAACGCGGTGTCGTCGATGTCGTGATCGTGGCGCGACCCGACGACCTCGAGGACGATGTCCCTGCCCAGGCCCGCACCAACGCGGACGATCTTGAGGCGAGCACGACGCTGGACGCGAGGCATATCGACTTCCATGACCTGCTGAAGGCCCGCTCGACGGCGCTCCGGCCCCGCATACAGATCGTGCGCTCGACGACTTGGGATCCGGCGCGCGACACCGCCAAGAAGAGGTCGCGTCGACGCCCCTCGCTGCAGGACGAAGCCACGCGTGCATGGAACATCCACACCGCCCTCTACTACAAGGCGGGCGGAGTCCCCTGGCGCCTTCAACGAAGGCCTTCCCAGCTCGACTCGCTGTTCGTCGGGGTGTCGTTCTTCCACACGAACGACCGCACCCGCGTACACACCTCCGTCGCCCAGGTCTTCGACGAACGAGGCGAAGGCGTGGTCGTACGCGGTGGACCAGCCGCGCGCCACAAGGACGACCGGCAACCACACCTCGACCGGGACGGCGCAGCTCAACTGCTGGGCGACGCACTCGACACGTACCGTCGGGAACACCACAACTTCCCCGCACGAGTTGTCGTGCACAAGACGTCCGCGTTCGACGACGCAGAGACAAGCGGATTCGAGGACGCAGCCGACCAGCGATTCACCAACCACCTCGAGCTCATCTGGATCTCGGACGCAGGTGAAGGCATCCGCATGTTCCGTGAGGGCGACCACCCGGTGCTGCGGGGAACGTTGGCGACGATCGCTCGGGACCGCCACCTGCTGTACACACGAGGCAGCGTCGAGTACTACCGCGTCTACCCCGGCATGTACGTCCCCTCGCCGATTGGACTTCGACCCGCCCTCGCAGACTCCGACATCGAGACCCTCGCCACCGAAGTACTCGCGCTCTCGAAGATGAACTGGAACCAGAGCCAACTCGACGGCCGACTGCCGATCACCCTCAAAGCCTCAAGGCGAGTGGCAAGCATCTTGAAGCACATGCCGACCGGAGCCGGCGCAACCGCTCGCTACGCGCACTTCATGTAACTCGCAGGCCGACGAGCCCGGCACGAGAGTCGCGTTCGCTTCGAGACCTCTGTCCGGGTCAGCTCTATGCCCGCCGCAGTCCGGGATTGGCCGCGCGCCATGAAGCGGCGCATGGTCGTTCGGCGCCATCGACCCAGCGGACCGCTGCATCACCTCGGCGAGGTGATGCTCGACGACGTGAGGGCAGGACTGGCCACCGATGTCTTGCTGCTGGCTCCAGCGTCCGTCCACCGTCCGCCGTGCCACTTTCGTGCCACTCTGACCGGCACGGAGAGGTGCCCAACGGTGTCGGACGGCACGCAGGGAACGGGCTCTGACCAGGCAATCTTCAAGTTCTGCCTGGTTGCCGCTACAGGTCAACTCACCTTTTCTTTTTTTGCCAAGGTGAGGGTCGCGGGTTCGAATCCCGTCGTCCGCTCCAAGCGATTGCTGCCCTGACAAACAGGGCAGTTGCGATCGCTCAGTGACCGTCGATGCTTGGCGTTGCCCATCACGCGCCCATCATTTGCCCATCACACCGGGGGGGACAACCCAGCCCGGGTTCGGGTGAGGAGGTCGATGATGGCTGGATCGATGCGTCAGCGAGGGCGCGGTTGCTGGGAACTACGGGTCTATCTCGGCCTCGATCCGGATACCGGGCAGCGCCGGTACGCGACGAGAACGGTGCACGGCACCCGACGGGCGGCGACGGCCGCACTGGCCGAACTCGTGGAGACCACCGCCTGCGCTTGCCTGCGGGCGGGAACGGTCGGCGAGCTGCTGGAACGGTGGATGAGCGCGGCGTCGCCGGGCTGGTCGGCATCGACGGTGCGTGAGACCCGCAGCCTGATGCGCTGCCATCTCCTCCCGCACCTTCGGGCACATCCCGGTCGCCAAGCTGACCGCCGCCGACATCGACGACGTCTATGCGCACCTGTTGCGCCGCGGTGGTCGCGACGACCGGCCGCTGAGCCCGGCCACGGTTCATCGGGTCCACGTGGTGTTGCATCGGGCGCTGAGCCAAGCGGTTCGCTGGGAGTGGATCTGGCTGAACCCTGCCGCTCTGGCCTCGCCACCGCGGGTCGAACCGGCCGACATCCGTCCCCCGTCGGTCGAGCAGGTCCGCCGTCTGCTCGACGTCGTCCGAGCCGCCGACATCGACTTCTTCACCTACCTGCATCTGGCGGTGATGACCGGCGCCCGACGCAGCCAGCTCCTGGCCCTGCGCTGGTCCGATGTCGATTTCAACCACGCCGCCGTCGGCTTCTGCCGGGCGCTGGTTGACGGCCCCACCGGGCCGGTGCTGCGACCGACCAAGAACCGGCGCACCTACCGCGTGGCGCTCGATCCGACGAGCGTCGAGCTGCTGGTCGCCCACCGCGACCAGGCGGCCATCCGGGCCGATGGTGTGGTCGACGGGTTCGTGTTCACCAGCGACGCCGGGCGTCGTCCGTGGCGGCCCAACTGGGTGACCAAACGCTTCATCACGTACCGTCGCCGCGCCGGCCTGGCCGCTTTCCGGCTGCACGACCTTCGGCACTTCATGGCCACCACCATGCTCGCCGCCGGCGTACCGGTGCCGGTCGTGTCCGAGCGGCTCTGCCACGCCCGCACCTCCACCACCGTCAACATCTACGCCCACGCCATGCCAGGCGGCGACCGGGCTGCCGTCAACCTTCTGGCCGAACTCCTCACCCCAGCCCCCGACCGAGCTGCCGGCCCTCCCGCGCCAACCGGCGGCCGAGGTCTCGTCCCGTAGCCAAGGACGGGCAGCGTTCCCTGCAGACCGCAAGCCCACGCAATGCCCTACTCGCGACGTCAGACGTGTTCGACCGGCACCTCGGGACGATGCCCCACGCCGATATGACCGCGCGTTATGGGCGGTCGAGGCGGTACCGGAACCGTTTCGTTCGGGATGAGGACGTCGGGGCCAGTCACGTCGCGGTCGATGCTTCCTACCGAGCATTCGGTCGCGTGGCGACCAGACCACCATTGCCGAGCCCGCAACTGTCGTTGCAGCACGCGAGAGTCAGCCGATGCGTGCGATGGTCCAGGATCGATATGGCACGGCCGAGGTGCTGGAGCTGCGCACCGTCGACCGGCCACAGATCGCGTTGACCAGGTGCTGATCGAGGTCCACGCTTACTTGGATACCCGTCACGGCACGGCGAGGCGTCTGACCGCCGAGATCGAGCGTCATCAGGACCCGAAGGAGCGGCTGCTCGCCGGGTTCGATGTGCTCGCCGCGACCGTCGCCCAACCCGGCTTCCGCGGCTGCACGTTCGCGAACGCGGTCGCCGAGTCCGAACTCGACGGCCCCGCCGCAGACGTCACTCGCAACGTTCGTCGCTGGCTGCTCGACACCATGGTCGAACTCACCACCGCGCTCGGCGCCGCCGACCCGGCCGGGCTGGCCAGACAGCTCACCCTTCTCTACGACGGGCGCGCTCGCGCAGTCGAGGCTCGACCAAACCCGGCGGCCGCCGAGGCGGCTAGAGCCGCAGCAAACGCGCCTTGTGGACGCGGCTCTGCGCGCTGATCGGGACCAGCCAGCGACGCGTCGCGGCAAGGCGCCCGTAGCGTTCCGGCCGTGGCTGACGACGTGATCGCATTTTCGACGCTGGACGCGGCGCAGATCTCGACGCTCGAGGCACTCGGCGCACGCCGACGAGTTGAAGCGGGCGATGTCCTGTACCGGGAGGGCGACGCGGCCTACGACTTCTATGTAGTGCTCAGCGGCGAGGTGGAGATCGTGACCGGCATCGGAAACGACGAACAGGTCATCGCGCGTCACGGGCCTGGCCGGTTCCTCGGTGAGCTCAACCTTCTGACCGGCCTGCGGGTGTTCGTCACGGCGCGCGTCACACAGCCGGGTGAGGTGCTCGCCGTGCCTCGCGGCGCAGTTACGTCACGTCATCGCCACGCAACCGGCGTTGAGTGACGTGATTCTCGCCGGGTTCATCGCACGTCGGACCGAGTTGTTGTCGGGTGCGAGCACGTCCATTCGGGTCATCGGGTCGAGGTTCTCGCCCGAGACGGGACGGCTCCGCGAGTTCGTCTTGCGCAGCCGCATCCCGCACGCCTGGCTCGACCCCGAGAGGGACGCCGACGTCGAAGCGCTGCTGCGCGAGTTCGCAGTCGGGCCTTCCGAGCTTCCGGTGGTCATCGCCACGGGTTCGGTCTTGCGCCGGCCCACCGTGGGCGTGCTCGCGGAGTATCTCGGCATCACCGTTGCCAATCTTCCGGGCCGTTGCTTCGACCTGGTCGTCGTCGGCGGCGGTCCCGCCGGACTGGCCGCCGCGGTGTACGGCGCGTCCGAGGGGCTGACGACCCTCGGCCTCGAGGCGCTGGCCGTAGGTGGCCAGGCCGGGAGCAGCTCGCGCATCGAGAACTACCTCGGCTTTCCCACCGGCATCTCCGGTGGTGACCTGACGCAACGCGCAGTGGTGCAGGCCGAGAAGTTCGGCGCCGCGCTGACCAGCCCGTGCGCAGCGACCGGCCTACGCGAGCACGGCGGACACCTCGTCGTCCGGCTGGCCGACGGCGCCGAGGTCGCCGGCCGAGCGGTCATCGTCGCCAGTGGCGCGCACTACCGGCGACTCGACGCGGCCGGCCTCGACGAGTTCGAGTGCAAGGGCGTCTACTACGCGGCCACCGAGGCCGAGGTTCGTCAATGCGCACCTGCTCCGGTTGTCGTCGTCGGTGGCGGCAACTCCGCCGGCCAAGCGGCGCTCTTCCTCGCCGAGTCAGGCAGTCCCGTCACGATCGTGATCCGGCGCGCTCGATCTCAACGAGAGCATGTCTCGCTATCTCGTCGATCGCATCGTCGAACACCCGCGCATCGACGTGAGACCGAGCACCACCGTGGTCGGGCTCGACGGCGGCGACCTACTCGAGCGCGTCGTGCTCGCCGACCCCGAAGGAAAGACCACCGTGGCCTGTGGCGGGCTCTTCTCGTTCATCGGCGCCGAACCAGCATCGGACTGGCTGTCCGGCTGTGCCGCGCTCGACGACCACGGCTTCGTGCTCACCGATCGATCGCTGACCGACGACGATCTCGACGAGCGGTGGAACGCCCTCGGCCGCACACCGCTCCCGTTCGAGACGAGCCACCCCGGCTTGTTCGCAGTCGGCGACATCCGATCCGGATCGACGAAGCGCGTCGCCGCGGCCGTCGGCGAAGGGTCCGCAGCCGTGCGATCGGTCCACGAGTACCTCGCGTTCTCGAGTTGAGAGGATCCACACAATGACCACCGAATTGGTCGACCCGACGGCGGTTCCGAGCGGAACCGGGTGCGAAGAGTGTGAGCAAGTCGGCGGGTGGTGGTTCCATCTGCGCCGGTGCGCGGCGTGTGGCCACATCGGTTGCTGCGACTCGTCGCCGGCGCAGCACGCGTCCGCGCACGCACACACCGCGGGCCATCCCATCGTTGCCAGCTTCGAACCGGGCGAGGAGTGGTTCTACGACTACCGCACCGACGAGTTCGTGCCAGGGCCGGATCTCGCGCCACCACTGCACCATCCCGTGGACCAACCCGCTCCCGGGCCGCGAGGACGCGTGCCGGCGGACTGGCAGTCGCACCTCCACTGACATGAGATACGACGAAGGGCCCACCGCCGAGGCCACAGTCATCATCGATGCGCCCGTTGTTCGCGTGTGGCAGCTGGTGACGGACATCAACCTGCCCGCGCAATTCTCCGACGAGTTTCGCGGCGCGACATGGATCGACGACGGTCCCGCGATGGGCGCACGTTTCGTCGGCCGCAACTGGCACAAGGCAATGGGCGAGTGGGAGACGGTGTCGATCGTCAACCGTTTCGACCCGATGCGGGAGTTCGGTTGGTGCGTCACCGACGTTGATGAGCCGTCGTCCACATGGTGGTTCGAACTCGACCAGCAGCCCGACGGTGTGCACTTGTGTCAACGAGCGCGCATGGGTCCGGCGCCGTCAGGGCTGAGCATCGCGATCACCGCCATGCCGGAGAAGGAGGAACGCATCGTGGCTCGCCGGCTCGAGGAGTTCGAGGCGAACATGCGGGCCACGCTCGAAGGCATCAAGAACCTCGCCGAGCGAGTGCCGTGACGTTGCGGGTCGGTGTCGTCGCGACCCCGTACGGCGACCACGCCATGGAGTTCGTCCGACAGGCCGAGCAACTCGGCGTCGATTCGGTGTGGGTGCCCGAGTTCTGGGCCGGCGACGCCCTCACACCGCTCGCGTTCCTCGCGGCGCGAACGTCGCACATCCGGTTGGCGACCGGAATCGTGCAGCTCGGCGCCCGCACCCCCGCGATGCTCGCGATGTCGGCGCTGTCGCTGCAGGCACTGTCAGGCGGGCGGTTCGTGTTGGGCGTCGGAACGAGTGGCCCGCAAGTCATGGAGGGGTGGCACGGCGTCCGCTTCGACAAGCCCGTGCAGCGCACACGCGAGACCATCGACATCATCCGCGCGATCACCGCCGGGGAACGCCGCGGAGTACCACGGGCAGGTCTATGAGCTCCCGCTGCCCGACGGCGAGGGCCGCAGCATCCGTTCGCTCATGCCGCCCGCGCACGTGCCGATCTACGTGGCCGCGCTCGGCCCGAACAATCTTCGGCTCACGGGCGAGCTGGCCGATGGGTGGATCGGCAACTCGTTCTTCCCAGAGACCGCCGACGTCTTCTTCGACCCGATACGTGAAGGCGCCGCCATTGCGGGTCGCTCGTTCGACGATCTCGACCTCACCGTCGCCGTCGGGCTCGAGTTCACCGACGACGTCGAAGCCGCCGGCCGTCGTCATGCCGAGGGCTACGCGTTCACCTTCGGCGCGATGGGATCAGCGACGACCAACTTCTACAACAACGCGTTCGCACGGCAGGGCTACGGCGACGACGTGCGCGACGTGCAGCGCCTCTGGTTGGCCGGCGACAAGGATGCCGCCCGCAGACGCGTACCGCTCGAGATCGGTCTCGGGACGAACCTCATCGGCACCGACGATGTCGTACGCGAACGCCTACGGCTCCATCGCGACGCCGGGGTCACCACACTGCGCGTCGGGCTGCAAGCCGACCTCCAAAAGGACCTCGACGGGGCTCTCGGCGACCTCGCCCGGCTCCTCGAACTCGTCGCGGACATCAACCGATGACCGAGAAAGGTCAAGACTGCTATGAGTACTGATGAAGAGTTCGAAGCCGAACTCGGCGCCGTCTTCGACGATCTCATCAACCTAATCGGCGAGACCAAGCAAGCCGCATGGACCGCATCCTCGTCCGAACGCCGCCAGACGTTCGACAACCTCAAGTCGTACCTCGCCGAACAAGCGGCCGCGATTGACCACGCCGAGCGGCGTATCGGCACCCGCCCGCCATGGGTGAGCAGCCCCACAGCACACCGGGCTCGGAACATCGCTGGCGAAGCAGCCGGCGACTCCCAGCGACTTGTCGACCTGCTCGTTCGCGATCTCCGACTGGCGGTAGAGGACATCAGACGGCGGGCAGCCACGATCACCGGCGAAGGGCAGCAGCTGTTGGTCGACGTCGCCGACGACCTCGAACGACACACCAACGCCCTCTGATCTGCGCTTACGCTCGCACGCCATGAGACGCCCCCCGGAACGACTGCGATGGTGGCCGGTGCTCGTGACGCCTGACGGTCGGGTGCCTGCGGTCCTCCCGCGCTGTCCGTGGTAGCTGGAGCACGACGCAATCTGAAGCGGCTCTGCAGTGCGCGGATGTTCCCGCGATCGGTCATCGGTCGACGGCGATGCGCCGGTGGTGGAGGCTGGCGGCGCGGTGCTGGACGTCGTTGTCGGGCGATGTGTCGGGTGGTGGCCCGCAGCGACCGTCGGCCCAGACCACGCCGTCGGCGCATTCGGTCTCGCGTGTCCCACCTCCGAACTGCTCGTCGTAGAGCCGGCGGTAGGAACCACCCGCGGCGAGCAACTGGTCGTGACTGCCCGACTCGATGATGCGGCCGCGTTCGACGACGTGGATGACGTCGGCGGCCTGGATCGTGGAGAGGCGGTGGGCTACGGCGATGGTGGTGCGGCCGGAGACCAGCTCACCGAGCGCGGCTTGGATCTTGCGTTCCGACACTGAGTCAAGCGCGGAGGTCGCCTCGTCGAGCACCAGCACACGAGGGTCGTGGAGCAGGACTCGGGCGATGGCGATGCGCTGGCGTTCACCGCCGGACAGGCGAAAGCCGCGCTCGCCGACGACGGTGTCGTAGCCGTCGGGCAACTCGAGGATCCGGTCGTGGATTGCCGCCGCCCGCGCGGCCTTTTCGATCTCGTCGTCGGTGGCGTCAGGGTGGCCGTAGGCGATGTTCGCCCGCAGCGTGTCGGCGAACAGGTAGCTCTCTTGTGTCACCATGCCGATTGCCGAGGACAGGCTGGCGAAGCTGAGGTGGCGGAGGTCGACACGATCGAGGCGCACGGCACCGGTGTCGGGATCGTAGAGCCGGGCGATCAGGTTGAGGATCGTCGACTTGCCGGCGCCGGACGGACCGACGAGCGACCGCCGGGACCGGCGGTGAAACTGACCCCTCGCAGCACCGGCTCGGACGAGTCGTAGCCGAAATGGACGTCGTCGAAGCCGAGCTCGCCACGGATCTCGACGGGGTCGAGCCTCGCGGCGGCGGGCGGCTCGACGATGTCGGGCTCGGTGTCGAGGTACTCGAAGATGCGCTGGAACATCGCCCGCGACGACTGCAGCTCGACGGTGGTCTCGAGCAGCCGGGCGACCGGGAAGAAGAGGCGGTTCTGCAACGTCGTGAAGGCGACAACCGTTCCCGCGGTGAGCGTCGTCCCGCCGTTCATGAGCAGGCCGGCGATCAGGTAGACGATCACCGGGGTGGCACCGAGGAACGTCTGCACGACGGAGAAGAAGGCTTGGCCGATCGCCTGCTGGCGGTGGTGGCCGCGGCCAGTCGCCGGTTGGCCTCGCCGAAACGGGCCGTCTCTGCGTCCTGGCGGCCGTACAACTTCGACAGCGTGATGCCGGAGACCGACAACGTCTCCTGGGTGATCGTCATCACGTCGGCGGTGGCACGTTGCGTGGTGGCCGTGTACCCCTCGCGCCGACGGCCCACGGCGCGGGTGGCGGCGACGAACAATGGCACCGTGGCAACGGTCACGATGGTCAGCGGCCACGACAACACGGCCATCGCGACCACCGCGCTGACCAGGGTGACGGCGTTGGACAGCACCGACGACAGGGTCACGGTGACCGCGGTCTGCACGCCACCGACGTCCGAGGACAGGCGCGACTGCAGATCGCCGGTGCGGGCCGTGCCATAGAAGCGCAATGACAACGTCTGCAGATGTCCGTATACCGCGTTGCGCAAGTCGAGAAGGACATCCTGGCCGAGGCGGTTGGTGACCACGGTCTGCACGACGCCGAGCACGCCGGCGAGGACCGTCACGCCGAGCATCACCACCGTCAGCGTCCACAGCAGCGACAGATCCGGCCCGCCGGAAACGAAGAGGGCGTTGTCGAACACATTCCGGATCAGCAGCGGGTTGATGATCCCGGCCACGGCGGTGACCAGCACCAACACCACGACGGCCGTCGCTCGGGCCCGGTGCGGACCGAACAGCCGCACCAGTCGACCCCACGAGAACCCCGACTGGGTGGCGGCATCGCTCATCGGAGCTGCCTACCGTCCAGAATAGAACCCGACGCGAGCCTCGTCGGGGCTCGAATCACGTAGCTGCGGACGTTGTCGACGTCGTCGACCCGCGGTTTCCGCTGAGGTGTCGACGGACGATCGCTAGCCAGCGTCGTCAGCAGCGCTCTCAGTCCGGCTCAACGACAAGACGGGGATGGTGCGGATGCCCTTGGTCTGCTCGGCATATTCGGCGAACCCGGGATAGCGGCGACCTTGCTCGTCGTAGATGCGATCGCGCTCGTCGCCACGGACCTCGCGCACGGTCACGTCGTAGGTTTCAGTGCCTCGCTCGATGGTGCCTTCCGCAGTGTGAACGAGGTTGTAGTACCAGTCCGGGTTTGACGCCGCACCGCCCTTTGTTGCGAAGACGTAGATCGTGTTGTCGTCGTGCTCGTCAGGCATGTACATCGTCGGGGTGATGTATTCGCGCCGACTCTTGCGTCCGCGGTGATGCACCAGAACCAGCGGTGCGCCTTCGAAGGGGCCTCCAACACGACCGTCGTTGGCGCGAAACTCGGCGATGGTTGATGCGTTCCAGTCGTTCGGGTCGGGCATGTCGTGCTCCTGTTAGTCGTCCGATCATTCAGTTCGACGAAGCCGAGCGTGCGCCATCGTCCTTCATTGCGCCGTTGTCCGCGCTGTGCAGCGTTGCGTCCGGCGGTCTTGAGACTCGGATCGCGGCCAATGCGACCAGGCCGCCGACGAGCGCGATCGCGGCACCTACCAGGAACGCGTCTGCGATACCCGTGCAGGGCGGCGTTGAGCGCCAGCGTGCCTGCCGAGGGGCTTGCTCCGTGGCTGACCGCGGTTTGGAGCCAGTTGCGCGCCACTGTCGTCGCCACGGTCACGAGGACAGCAAGCCCGAGCGTCCCGCCGATCTGCTGGGCGGAGTTGAGCAACGCCGACGCGATGCCCATGTCGGCCGGCGCGACGCCAGAGGTGGCGCTGAGCGTGAGCGGAACGAACGTGCAGCCGAGGCCGACAGCAAGGAGGAGCGTGGGTCCGAGGATGTCGCGCGCGTAGGTGCTGTGGAGGTCGGCGCGGGAGAGCCAGATCAGACCCAAGGCGACGAGGAAGGGCCCGAGCGACGAGAACAGTCGTGTCCCGACCTTGTCGAGGGACTTGGCGACGATCTCCGACGTCACTGCGATGCCGAGCGAGAAGGGGAGGAACGCGAGGCCCGCTCCGATCGGACTGTAGCCATAGGCGTTCTGCAAGAGCTGCGTGAGGAAGAAGAAGACGGCGAAGATGGCCGCCGCGGTGCACAGCATGACGACGTATGTCGCGGCGCGATTGCGGTTGGCGAAGAGCCGCAGTGGCATCAGCGGGTTCTTGGTCCTCGTCTCCACCAGGATGAAGACGGCGAACAGGAGCACGGCGATGAGGAGGCACGCCACCGTGATCGGGTCGGCCCAGCCATCGGTTGGCGCACGAACCAAGCCGTAGACCAACGCCGTCGTGGCGACGGTGACGGTGACGGCGCCGGGCAGGTCGAGCTGGCCTCCGCGCGCGGCCGACTTTCTGAGAGCACGAGGCGCGACCGCGGCGACCAGTAGCCCGATCGGAACGTTGACGAAGAAGACCCACCGCCACGACGCGATGTCGGTGAGTACGCCGCCGAGCAGCAGGCCGAGCGCGCTGCCCGCCCCGGACATCGCGGCGTAGACGCCCATCGCGCGCGTTCGAGCCGGGCCTTCCTCGAAGCTGTCACCGATGAGCGCCAGGGCAGTTGGTGCGGCGATCGCTGCCCCGCACCCTTGCACTGCACGCGCCGCCACCAGCCATGCGGAGGTCGTCGCCAGGCCGCCGGCGAGCGATGCGCCCGAGAACAGGAGAAGGCCGACGATGAACATGCGACGGCGCCCGAAGACATCACCGAGGCGTCCGCCGAACAGGAGCAGGCCGCCGAAGGTGAGTGTGTAGGCGCTGAGCACCCATTGGAGGTCGGCCGTCGAGAAGTGCAGGCTGCGCTGGATCGAAGGCAGTGCGACGGTCACGATGGTCGCGTCGAGCACCACCATGAGTTGCGCCGTCGAGATGACGACGAGCGCGAGCCCAAGGGGTTGGGGTGGCGCTCCGTCGGTGGCTGGTGGGGCGGCGATGTCTCCGGCTGTGACGAGGTCAGCGTTCACCGTCGTGAACGGCACACATGGGAGCACCGGGCAGTCGCGCTCGCGAGCTTGCATCGTTGCTTTGTCGCCCACAGAGCCGCTTGCGCCAGTCGATGTCATGGCTCGTCTTCCTCAAGTCGCACGTCTAGGGCAAGAGGTGAGAAGCAGTGTTCGGAAAGGGTGTGCCAGGCGGCACCCATGCGGTTGATCGTGGCCGAGCGCCCCGCGACTTCGCATCTAGGAGATCCCCAGTCGACCGCGCTCGCCATGCAGTCGACGTGTCGTGCGGATCGCGCTGCCTTCCTTTGCCTCGATCGGGCGCGGCATCTGCCGACTGCGGCATTCCTGGATGCGACGGCGAGGCTGAGGCGCGATTGTGACGTGTTCGCAGTCGTGGCGTCCACGGCTGCTGCTTCATCACCCGCGGAAGGAGGACGCGCGCGACGTGACGATGACTCGGGAGGCCTCCCTACGCAGGCGTGGCGAGCTCGCGCCGCGTTCGAGGACCGACTCATGCTCGCCGCCGGTCCCGGGGATTCGCCGGTACCTTTGCGCTCTCTGGCCACCAGCGGGCGAGGAGGCAGCGCCGATGTTGCTCGGGCGTCGAAGGGAGTGCGACCAGCTCGATCGGCTGCTGAGTGGGTCTCGCGGTGGACAGGGCGATGCGGTCGTCGTTCTCGGGGAGCCCGGCATCGGCAAGACGGCCCTGCTCGAGTACGCGGTTACGAGCGCCGACGACTTCCGCGTCTTGCGCACAGTCGGCAATGAGGCGGAGCGCGAGCTGCCGTTCGCGGCGTTGCAGCAGCTGTGCGCGCCCTGCGTCGTGCACCTCGACGAGCTGGCCCATCCGCAGCGCGATGCGCTGCGCGTCGCGTTCGGGCTGGCACACGGCCCCGCCCCCGATCGATTGCTGGTGGGTCTCGCCGCGCTCAACCTGTTGGCGCGGTTCGCCAGCGACGGACCACTGCTGTGCGTCGTGGACGACGCTCAGTGGCTCGACCACGGGTCCGCGCACGCCTTCGGGTTCGTCGCCCGTCGCTTGGCCAACGAGCGTGTCGCGCTGGTGTTCGCCGCTCGCACGGTCCTCGGTGAGCTGCGCGGCCTGCCGGAGCTGGTCGTCGACGGCCTGCACGAGGCCGACGCGCTGGAGTTGCTGCGCTCGGCCCTTTCAGATCGTGTCGACGACAAGGTGCTCGATCGAATCGTCGTCGAGAGTCGCGGCAATCCGCTCGCGCTGCTGGAGCTGCCGCGGGGGCTGACGCCGGCGAAGTTCGGCGGCGGCTTTGCGTTGCCGGTCTCGCTGCCTGTCGCGGGCCGAGTCGAAGCGAGCTTCCGGCGACGGTTGGGGGCGCTCTCCGCACCGTCGCGTCGTCTGCTGCTCGTCGCCGCCGCCGAGCCGACGGGCGACCCTGCGCTCGTGTGGCGAGCGGCCGAGGGGCTCGGCGTCGACGAGTCGGCGGCGATCGCGCTGGAAGGTGAAGGGCTGCTCGAACTCAGCCCGCGCGTTGTGTTCCGTCATCCGCTCGTCCGCTCGGCCGCCTACGGCGCCGCGCAACCGGACGAGCGCCGCGCCGCGGACCGCGCGATAGCCGAAGCGACCAACGTGGATCTCGATCCGGACCGGCGCGGATGGCATCGCGCGGAGGCCGCCGCGCGCCCCGACGAAGACGTCGCACGGGAGCTGGAGACGTCGGCGGCGCGCGCGCAGGCCCGCGGCGGGCTGGCGGCCGCAGCCGCCTTCCTCCAGCGTTCGCCGAGCTCAGCGTCGATGTCGCGGAACGCGCCCGCCGTGCGCTCGTCGCGGCGGAGGCGAAGCGCCAGGTTGGCGCGCTGGACGACGCGAGCGTGCTTGCGAGCATGGCCGAGCAAGGTCCGCTGAACGACGACCAGCGCGCGCAGCTCGATGTGCTGCGTGCGCAGGTCTCGTTCGCGTCAGATCGGGGTGGCGACGCGCCGATGCTGCTCGTGAAGGCGGCGCAGCGCCTCGAAGCGATCGATGCGACGCGTGCACGTGACACCTATCTCGATGCGATCACCGCGGTGCTGTTCGCGGGCCGGCTCGCGAAGGAGAGCAACGCTCGAGACGTCGCGACGGTCGCGCTCGCGGCGGCGCGACCAGAAGGGTCCCCGCGTGCCTCCGACGATCTGCTCGACGGTCTGGCGTTGCTCATCACCAAGGGCGCGGGCGCGGGGACGCCGGTCCTGCGAAGGGCAGTAGACGCGTTCTGCCACAAAGACCTCGCCGTCGATGAACGGCTGCGTTGGTCATGGCTTGCCGGTCAAGCGGCCGCCTTCATCTGGGACTACGACGGCTGGGACCTCCTCACGGCGCGGCAGGAGCAGCTCGCTCGCGATGCTGGCGCACTGACCGTCCTACCGGTCACCCTCAGTGTTCGTGCCGGCGTCTCGCTCTTCGCCGGCGAGCTCGACACCGCGGCGTCGCTCGTCGATCGTATCGACGCGCTTGCTGATGTCACCGATGCTCGCACGGTTCAACACGCAGCGATCCTGCTCGCGGCTTTTCGGGTCCGCGAGCTCGATGCGCAGGAGCTGATCCGTGCGAACGCGAAGGAGTTCGCGTCGAGGGGCGAGGGCACGGGAGTCAGCGTCACGCATTGGGCTTCCGCCGTCTTGTACAACGGACTCGCTCGCTATCACGACGCGTACGCCGCAGCAGAGGTCGTGCTCGAAGACCCCGACGATCTGTCGTTCGGGCCATTTGCGACGGTTGAGCTCGTCGAGGCGGCGAGTCGTATCGGCCGCCCCGACGCGGCGTTGCCGGCGCTCGAGCGCCTCGAGGCTGCGACGATGGCGAGCGGAGCACCGTGGGGCGTCGCGACCGCGGCTCGATCACGCGCGCTGCTGAGCGATGGCGACGCTGCGGATGCCTCGTATCGCGACGCCATCGATCGGCTGACACCGACGGCACTGCGTGTCGACCTCGCCCGAACGCGCCTGGTCTACGGTGAATGGCTGCGGCGAGAACGTCGCAACGTCGAGGCGCGAGAGCAGCTGCGCCTCGCGCACGGGTTCTTCAGCGATGTCGGGATGGAGGGGTTCGTGGAGCGGGCCCGGGTGGAGCTGCGAGCGACCGGTGAGCACGCTCGCTCGCGGTCGGCCGACACAACGAACGAACTGACGCCCCAAGAGGCGCAGATCTCGCAGCTCGCCGCGGAAGGTGCGACCAACCCCGCGATCGCAGCGCAGCTGTTCATCAGTCCGAGCACGGTCGAGTACCACCTGCACAAGGTCTTTCGGAAGCTCGGGGTGACGTCGCGCACGCAGCTCGCGCGGCACCTGCTCGAGTCGCGGCAATGAGCGATCACACGGGCGACACGTCGATGTTCGACTACGACGTGCGGCCGGTCACGCCGCAGATCGTGCTCGTGGGCGAGCGGACGTCGTCGGTGGGTTACGCGATCCGCGACTTCCTCAGCCGCAACGGGTTCCCCTATGAATGGGTCGACGTCGTCAACCGCGCGAGTCGACCAGGTGCTCGGTGCTGACGAGCTCGATGGCGGCCGTCTGCCCGTCTGCGTGCTCCCGGACGGAACACGGCTCGCACCGGCTTCTGTGCAAGCAGTCGCCGCGGGTCTCGGCATGATCTCGCCGCCGTCGCTCTCGTCGTACGACTTGGCGATCGTGGGTGCGGGGCCGGCTGGTCTTGCCGCGTCGGTCTATGCCGCTGTCCGAGGGGCTTCGCACGGTCGCGATCGAAGCGGTCGCGCCGGGCGGTCAGGCGGGCACGACGTCGATGATCGAGAACTACCTCGGTTTCCCGCAGGGCATCAGCGGCGGTGAGCTCGCAGTGCGCGCGACGGCCCAGGCGCTTCGCTTCGGCGCGGAGATCTTGCTTGCTCGCACACTCGTCGGTATTGGTCGCGATGGACCCGGGTACCTCGTCGAGCTCTCCGACGGCACGATCGTGCCGTCGCTCGCCGTGGTGCTCGCGACGGGCGTCGAGTGGCGACGCCTCGACGTGCCGGGCGTGGAAGATCTGCTGGGCGCGGGCGTGTACTACGGCGCGGCGCCGAGCGAGGCCGTCACCTGTCGCGGTTGCCGCGTCGCTATCGTCGGCGGAGGCAACTCGGCGGGCCAAGCGGCGGTGCGGTTCTCCCGCTACGCATCACGTGTGACGCTCGTCGTTCGGGGCCGCGACGTCGGCACGTCGATGTCGCAGTACCTGGTGGACCGCGTCCGCGCTGCTCGAGAACGTCGACGTGGTCGAGTCGACGCACATCATCGGTCTCGACTCGGATTCTCGGCTGCGCGCCCTCCTGCTCGCGACTGGCGACGAGAACAAGGCCACTGATCGCCTGCCCGTCGATTCGCTCTTCATCTGCATCGGCGGCGAACCGCGTACCGACGGCGCGGCGAAGCTCAGCCTTGCCGTCAACCTCGCTGGCTATGTGAGGACCGGCATCGACGTCGACGCCACGCTCGGCGGGAGCGACGGTTGGCCGCTGGACCGCCAGCCTCTTCCGCTCGAGACCAACCTCCCAGGCTTGTTCGCCGCGGGCGACGTCCGCAGCGGCTCGATCAAGCGCTGCTCGGCTGCGATCGGCGAAGGCGCGATGGCGGTCGCGCTCGTCCATCAGCGCGTGGCGGAGCTCCGCGGTGAGTGACAACACGACATCCGCACCGCTCGCGACTCCGACTGATGTCGCCGTCTCGGAGTTCGCCCACGTCGCGAGCGACGAGCGCATCGAGCGCGCCGCGGCGGCCCTCGCGAGCGTCGGCATGTCCGCAATGGTCGTCGCATCGGGCGAGGAAGCGCGCCTCGCCGTCGAGAACCTCCTGCCCTACGGCGCGGAGGTGTTCAACAACACATCTCGCACGCTCGAGGCCATCGGGATCGCCGAGGACATCGAACGGTCCGGCCGCTACCAGCCCTTGCGCCTGCGTCTGTATCAAATGGATCGCGAGATGCAGCAGCACGAGATGCGGCAGCTCGCCGCGTCCCCCGACTACGTGGTCGGTAGCGCGCACGCGGTCACAGAAGGCGGCGCGCTGCTCGTCGCCTCGGCGAGTGGCAGCCAGCTCGGACCGATCGTTTCGGGCAGCGGCCACGTGATCCTCGTGGTGGGCGGCCAGAAGATCGTCGCCGACGTCGCGACGGGGATGCGACGCATCTACGAGTACTGCCTGCCGCTCGAGGACCACCGCGCCCGAGAGGCCTACGGGCTCGCCAGCGGCGTCAACAACGTCCTGATCGTGAACCGCTCGATCGCGCCCGACCGCATCACGGTGATCCTGGTGGGCGAGCCGCTCGGCTTCTGAGGCCGACTGCACCCCATCACCGCGAGGGCGCACACGTCTGTGCCCGCCCAGCCTGCGACGACTGGGGCATTCCTGGATGCGACGCGGCAGAGGAACCCACACGATGGGCGCGGACCGCGATCGTCCACTGGAGGATGCAGATGACCAGCGAACCGGTACGCGATCCCGTCACCGACCACCTGCTCACGCCGCACAACTCGGCGCTGGTCGTCATCGACTACCAGCCCAGTCAGCTCCAGGCGATGAGCTCGATGGACCGAGACCTGTCTGGTCGACAACGTCGTATCGGTCGCCCGACTCGCCCGCACCTTCAACCTCCCTGTCGTGTTGTCGACCGTCAACGTCGCCAGCGGCCAGGGGCACGACGCTTCCCGAGCTGAAGGCAGCGTTGCCGGACACCGACGAGCTCGATCGCACGACGATGAACGCCTGGGAGGACATCGAGTTTCGCTGCGCGGTCGAGGCGACCGGCCGCAAGAAGCTGATCATGACCGCGCTGTGGACCGAGATCTGCCTCGCCTTCCCCACGCTCGACGCGTTCCGCGACGGCTATGAGGTCTATCCAGTTGTCGACGCCGTCGGCGGGACATCGCCCGAAGCACACCGAGCCGGCCTCGAACGGATCGTCCAGGCGGGCGCGCGACCGATCAGTTGGGTTCGGTCTCGCGGGTGAGCTGCAGCGCGACTGGGCGCGCGTCGACACCGTCGGCGAGATCGTCGACATCGTGCTCACCACTCGCCTGCTCGCCACGGCCTGATCGTCGCGTTCGGGGACCGCAGGGGGACGAACGCACCTAAGGAGGTGACGTGAAGCTGAACGTGAACGGCACCGATGTCGAGGTCGACGACCGCCACGAGCAGAGCCCGCTGCTATGGGTCCTGCGCGACGTGCTCCGACTGCGGGGCACAAAGTTCGGCTGTGGCATCGGACAGTCCGCGGCATGCACCGTCCTGATCGACGGGCAGAACGAGAAGTCCTGCCAGACACCAGCTGGCCGCGCACAAGGCCGAGTGATCACGACGGTCGAAGGCGTCGCGGGTCCGGTCGCCGACGCCGTACGCGATGCGTGGCACCAGGACAATGTCGTGCAGTGCGGCTATTGCCAGCCCGGTCAGACCTTGGCTGCGATCGCGTTGCTGACCGACAACCCGTCGCCGGACGACGCGACCATTTCACGCTGGATGAACGGCAACCTCTGCCGCTGCGGCACCTACCCGCGATCCGAAGCGCGATCCACGCTGCGGCAGAAGTCATTACCCACGGTGACGAACCCGCACGGCTGGTCGTCGAGCCGGAACCCGAGACGATGCCTCTCACCGACGCCGACTTCGCCGATCCCGTACATCCGTACCTCCGCGTCCAGGGCGACGGCACGATCATCGTGCTCTCGACCCAGATCGAGATGGGTCAAGGCGCGCACACCGGGTTGGCGACGATCGTTGCCGAGGAACTCGACGCCGACTTCGAATCGATCCGCGTTGTCAATGCGGCGAACGGCCGCCGGGGTGACAGGGACGTCTACGGCAACCCCGCGTTTGGTGGCGACGTTCCAGATCACCGGCAATTCGAACTCGACCGCCGGGAACTGGATGCGCTATCGACTCATCGCCGCCCAGGCGCGGGCGCGCCTCGTTGCGGCAGCCGCGGAACGGTGGAATGTGTCGGCGGAGGACATCATCGTCGAAGCCGGCGTCCTGCGGCACCCGTCGGGACATCGGGCGACGTTCGGCGACCTCGCCGCAGGTGCCGAACAGCTCGAGGTTCCCGATGGGGTCGTACCCAAGGAACGAGCGGCCTACCGGCTCATCGGGCGCGACGGACGTCTGCGCGTCGACGCGCCCGCGAAGATCCTCGGTCGCACGACGTACACGATCGACGTCGATCTTCCCGATCTCCTCACGGCTGTCGTCATGCACCCGCCGCGATTCGGCGCCACGGTCGCGGCGATCGACGACCGCGCCGCACTGACCGTGCCGGGAGTGGTCGCGGTCGTCCAGACTGACGACGGTGTGGCCGCCGTCGGCGAGACGCCCCACGACGCATGGCTTGCACTGCCGCGCACTCGACGTCACGTGGGATGACACGAATGCGGAGCGTCGCAGCTCCGAGGAGCTCTTCGCGGAACACCACCGGCTGGTCGAGTCCGGCGAAGCAGCGGTCGTCGTCCGCGACGACGGTGATGTCGAGCAACGCCTCGCCTCGGCGGCGCACATGATCGATGAGTTCTACGAGCTGCCGTACCTCGCGCACGCACCGATGGAGCCGAACAACGCGGTCTGCCGAATGCAGCCGGACGGCATGCTCGAAGTCTGGGCGAGCACGGAGTCACCGGAGTACACGCGGCATGGCCGCGGCAACCGCCGCAGGCATCGAACCTGACCGCATTCGGGTGCACGTGACCTTCGCCGGAGGATCGTTCGGGTTGCACAGCACGTCGACCAACGACCCGACGACCGAGGCCGTGCAGGTCGCAAGGGCGCTCGACTGGCAGCACCCCATCAAGGTGCAGTCCATGCGCGAGGAGGAGTTCAAGAGCGGCAACTTCCGGGCCATGGCGGCGCACCGGGTCCGTGCCGGCGCCGACGACGCCGGACAGCTGATCGCAATGCATCACCAGATCGCGGCCGAACCCACGTCGGTCAACCTGCCGTTCGTCCGCGACGTCCAGTTCCGGAACGGTGTCGACTTCTTCACCACGACCGGAGCCGTAGACGGCCCGTACAAGTTCCCAGCGTTCAAGCTGGAGTCGACCAACGTTCAAGCCGGAGTGCCGACGATGGTCTGGCGCTCCGTCGGCAACTCGCATACCGAGTTCGCCCGTGAGTGCGCGCTGGACGAGCTCGCGCTCGCCGCTGGCCGCGACCCTGTCGAACTACGTCGCGACCTGCTCGCGGACAACCCGCGCACGCTCCGCGCGCTCGAGGTCGCGGCTGAGACCGCCGGCTGGGGCAAGACGGTCGACGACGGTCGCGCCCGCGGCGTCGCCTGCAGCAGCTTCGTCAGCCACAGCGCACAGATCGTCGAAATCTCCCTCGACGAACGCGATCGGATCCACGTCGAACGCATCGTGTACACGCTCGACTGCGGCACCGCCATCAACCCCGACCTCATCCGTGCGCAGATCGAAGGAGGCGTCGTCTTCGGGCTCAGCGCGGCCGCTTGGGGCGAGGTCGTTCTCGGCGGCGGCGGCGAACATCATCACCCAGAACTTCGATCGCTACCCACTTGTGCGAATGCAATCTGTGCCGTCAATCGAGGTCGTGCTCATCGATTCCGACGAGCCACCGACGGGCGTCGGCGAGGCTGCCGTTCCGACAACAGCACCCGCCCTCGCGAACGCGATCGCGGCCCTCACCGGCACCCGCATCCGTCGCCTGCCACTGAGCAAGACCATCCGCATCTACTGAAAGGACCCCATGGCCGACGTCAACATCACCCCGAGCGAGAACGGCCCCTACCTCGTCTCCGGCCCGGTGCACCTCACCGACATCGACGGCCGCGAAATCGCACACCCCGACCAGATGGCGCTCTGCCGGTGCGGTCACTCGAACAACAAGCCGTTCTGCGACGGCACCCACCTCAAGATCGACTTCGACGGCACGCTCGCGAACTGATCACCATGTGCGGCGCCTTGCGCTTCACTGTTCTGCAATGCCTCCACGTATGCAGCACCGTCAACTCGGCCCGTTCTCCGTCGCGCCCGATCGGGTTCGGCGCGATGCGACTGACCGGGCCGAACGCATTCGGTCCGCCGGCGAGTCGCGTCGACGCGATCGCATTGCTACGGGAGGCGGTCGAGCGCGGAGTGAACCACATCGACACTGCGGAGTACTACGGCCCGGACGTCGTGAACGAGCTGATCCGCGATGCGCTCCATCCGTATCCACCCGACCTGGTGATCGTTTCGAAGGTCGGCGCGCGCCGCGATGATCGAGGTGGCATCTTCGCCGACGACGAACCGGCCGAGCTTCGTCGCGGCATCGAGGACAACCTGCGGGCACTCGATTTCGAGCAGCTCGCGATCGTGAATCTCCGGCTGATGCGAAACGCCGGGCCGGACGCGTTCTTCGACGAGCAGCTCGCGGCGATGGTAAAGGCTCGCGATGACGGGTTGATCGCGGCGATCGGTCTGAGCAACGTCTCGCTTGCGCATCTGCGCCATGCGCTTCGCTTCACCGAGATCGCATGCGTACAGAACGCGTTCCATCTCGCGAATCGCGCCTCGACGCCGGTGCTCGAGGAATGCGTTCGGCGCGGCATCGCGTTCGTGCCATTTGCGCCGCTGGGCTCCGGTTCGAGCTCGCTACTCCATGCGCCGCAAGTCCTGGACGCGGCGTCGCGGTCGGGTTGTACCACCGCGCAGGTCCTGTTGGCGTGGGCACTCGCCGTCGCGCCGAACATCGTGCTGATCCCGGGCACCGCCTCCTTCGAGCATTTGAGTGAGAACCTCGCGGCGGCCGATGTGCAGCTCGACAGCGAGACTCTCCACGAGCTCGCCAACGCACCGAGCACACCAGCACCACCATGAGCAGCACGCGCGAGGCCGCGACCACGAGACGCAGCACCGAAGTTGGTGCCTGTTCGCGGTCGGACTGTGGGTTTCATGGATGCCAAGGCGATCGTCGATTGCCACGATGGTGACCGACCCAACGGCGCGACAACGCGCCGTTGGCGTGCCCGCAGAGCGATGAGGAGACTCGATGCCACCCAGGCTCGCCGAAAAGGTCTGCATCATCACCGGAACCGGCGGCAGCGTGGGACGAGCAGCCGCGCAGGCCTTCGCGCGAGAAGGCGCGTCGGTCGTCGGCTGCGACATCAATGTCGACGCGGGTCAGGCGACTGTCGACCTGGTTCAGGGCGAGGGCGGCACGATGGCCTCGCGGCAGCCGTGCGATCTCACGTCGCCGCCCGAGTGCTACGTGCTCGTCGAGTTGGCGATCGGGACGTTCGGGCGTCTCGACGTGGTGTTCAACAACGCCGCGATGGGGTCGTTCAACTGGCTCGAGGACATCACCGACGACGAGTGGGACCACAACCGGCGATCAGAGGTCGATCTGGTCTTCTACCTCACGAGGGCGGCGTGGCCTCACCTGCAGAACAGTGGTGGGGTCGTCGTGAACATGGCGTCGCTCAGCGCGTCGCTGAGCTTCAAGCCGCTGGCCTCGCTCGCGCATACCACGGCGAAGGCGGGAGTGATCGGCATGACGCGTCAGCTGGCGATGGAAGGACGCGAGCACGGCATCCGCGTCAACTCGATCTCGCCCGGCGTCATCGAGACGAACCAGACGCGGGTGCAGCTGACCGACCCGGAATGGGCGAGCTACATGCTCGGCAAGACACTCCTCGGACGCCTCGCGCGTCCCGAGGAGGTCGCCAACGCCGCGCTGTTCCTCGCTTCGGACGACAGCTCCTACGTCACCGGAATCGACCTCGTCGTCGACGGTGGCATGAAGGTGTGGTGACCGGCACCGCATTGATTGAAGGGGTTTGTTATGACCGACACAGCGACGGCAACGCGGTTCCACCGCTTCTTCGCCGCGTTCGATGCCCACGATGTGAAGACGTTGGTGGGGTTCATCACCGACGACATCCAGCTGCGGCTGGGGAACGCCGAGACGGTCCACGGCGAGGCGGCGTTCGTCGACGCCGTGAACGCGTTCCACGGCTCGGTCGCGGCTGTCCGGCACGAGATTCTGCACGTCTACCGCGACGGTGACGTCGCGATCGTTGAGTTCGCGGTGCGCTACACGCGTCTCGACGGGAAGGTCGTGACGCTGCCGTGTTGCAACGTCTTCCGCCTGCGCGACGGCTTGATCGCCGACTACCGCAGCTACCTCGACGCGACACCAGTCTATGCAGACACATTGGAGGCCTGAGTGAGTGAGATCCAGGGGATGGGCCGGATCAGATTGCACGACGGCAAGCTCGAGGAGTTCAAGCGCTTGGTCGCTCGATTCATGGAGATCGTCCGGACGAAGGACACAGGAACGCTGCAGTTCGAGGTGTACCTCAACGACGATCAGTCCGAGTGCATCGTCCTGGAGCGGTACAAGGATTACGAAGCGTTCATGGAGCATGGCGCGCACCTCGGCGAACTCGCGGCGGCAATCCCGACGATGGGATCGGTGACCGGCGTGTGCCTCGGCGAGCCGAGCGCAGAGCTCAGAGCAGTGCTCGCTGGTAGCGGGATCGAGCTCTTCACGCCCTATCTGTCCTTGTAGGTGCATCCGCCGGTGGCGACGCGAGGAGCTGGGTGACGTACGGCGTGATCGCTCCGTCATGCGGAACTGAGGGTCGAGATGCGCCGCCAGCCCTTCGCACATCCCGAGCGTCTTGGCGAGCAGCGCCAGGTTCGATGGGAAACGGAGGTGATGCCGTCGAACGACTGCAAGCACCGACGAGAGCACATGGCCGAGGCTGAGCTCGCCAAGCGGTTGCGAGAGGTCCGTGGCCATGAGTTCGTTGAGATCGGCGGCGAGAGCGTCCGTGTCGATCGACTCGCGGCTGATGCCGAGGCGCATGTTTCCCGCGACGAGCGTCGCAGCGTCGCTCGTCGCGAGGGCAACGAGCATGCTGCTCAGCGCGGCGCGCGTCGGCTCGTCGACTTCCCCGACCATGCCGAAGTCGATGAGGCCGATGCGTCCGCCCGGCTCGATGAAGAAGTTCCCGGGATGCGGGTCGGCGTGGAAGAAGCCGTGCTCGAAGATCGACGCAGCACGAGTGATGTGGCTCGCTGGGCAAGCGCGACACGATCGATGCCAGCGGCCGCGAGTGCATCGAGATCGTCGATCTTGAGGCCTCGCAGCCGTTCGAGCGTCAAAACGCGCGCGCTGCTGAGCTCTCGGTGGACGGCCGGGATGCGGACGTCTGGATCGCTCGCGAAGTTTGCCGCGAACCGTTCGACGTTGTTTGCCTCGCGGCGTAGTCGAGCTCCTGCCGTAGCGTCGTCGTGAACTGGTCGACGAGGTCCGTCGCGTCGAGCGATCGCACGTGCTGCGACGACCGTGACAACAGCGCCACGACGGTCGTGATTACCTCCAGGTCGAGTTCGACCTCGTGGAGTACACCGGGCCGGCGCACCTTCACGACGACGTCAATGCCTCTCGGCAGCGTCGCCGCGTGCGTCTGCCCGATCGACGCGCACGCGAGCGGGGCGTCGAAGAACGACGCGAACATCTCGTGCAGCGGGCGACCGAGCTCTTCGACGATCGTGGCGCGGATCGCTGCCGGAGGCACGAGCGGCGCGTGGTCCTGGAGCCGCGTCAACTCATGCCCCCAGTCGGGAGGGAGCACGTCGTTGCGAGTTGACAGCATCTGCCCGACCTTGATCGCCGTCGGGCCGAGCTCTTCGATCGCGACGCGGGTGTGATGGGCCGCCGTCGCACCACGGACGCGCGGGCGCGAAACGAGGTACACCACGACGTGGCGGACAACGACGATCACATCTCTCGCGACACGACGCCACAGCTCCCACCCACGGTGGAGGCCGGCGAGCCGATTCGTCATGCGACGCTCTGGATCGTGAAGTCGACCTGCTACATCACGCGGGGGTCGGCTCGGTGACGGCCAGATGTTCCTTCAAGAAGGCGCCTGCTCGGTCGAGTGCCGCACCGGCCTCATCGAGCGCGGCCGCGAAGCCCTGGAACACATGCGGAACGCCGGGCGTCACCTCGAGCGTCACCTGCACGTCGGCGGTTGCTGCGGTTGCCGCGAGCCGCAACGCGTCACTGAGAAGGATCTCGTGTGAACCCACTTGGATCAGAAGCGGTGGGAGCCCTCGGAGATCGGCGAGGATCGGGCTGATGAGCGGGTCAGCAGGATCCGCTCCACCCACGTAGTCGGGAACCCGTAAGCGGACGCCATCTGGAGTGAGGATCGGGTCGTCCGCGTCCTTCGTCGTGAGCGTTTCGCCGGAGAGCGTCAGGTCGACGTACGGCGACATCAAGAACGCGCAACCCGGCAGCGGCATACCCGCATCACGCAACGCAACGAGCGTCGCCACCGCGAGCCCACCTCCGGCCGACTCGCCGGCGAGAGCGATGCTGCGCGGGTCGACACGCTGTTCGAGCAGACCTTCGTACGCCGCCCGGGCGTCTTCGACGGCGGCCGGGAACGGGTGCTCGGGAGCGAGTCGGTAGTCAACAGTGACGGCCTTCGTCCCCGCGCGCCGTGCAAGTTCGGAAGCCAACGGAACGGAAGCTGCTGCCGAGCCGATGACGTAGACGCCGCCGTGGAAGTAGAGGACCACGTTCGTCGGATCCGCGTCGCGGATCGTGACCTCGATGGCATCGACACCGCCGATCGTCGTGGGTTTCTGCACGACGTCGTCGGGCACAGGGACATACTTCATGGTCTCGTTGAAAGCAGCCCGCAACGTCGGGACGTCGGCATCGAGATCGAGTCGGCCCCCGCGCAGGATCGCGTCCATCTGCACCTTCTGCTGTTCGCTCATCGAGTCTCTTTCAGTCGGAACGCCGCGTAATCGAGCATGGCACCGCAATCGCGCCCTCGCATCCAAGAAGTCCATAGTCGCTGCTCGGCGTTGGGCAGGCGCTGGACGGAGGATCTCGCCCGGCGTTCTGTGCGGTCGCAGGCCCCGTCCCGGTGATCATGAGCGGGTCCGTGGACGCTGGTGCGTATGGGTGATACCACGACTTCGCCAGTCCGCTTCCCTCGCCTTGGCTGGGACGCCCGCAGGGCTACAGTCTGGCATCGGTAGGCGGTCAACGTAGGAGGAGACGAGAATGGCTGCTGAGACCCCGACGATCGTCCTGGTCCATGGTGCGTGGGCCGACGCGACTGGCTTCGACGCTGAGATCCGTGCCCTGGGGGACCGCGGGTATTCCGCCATCGGGTTCGGCAATCCGCTTCGCGACCTCGCTGGCGACTCCAAGTACCTGGCCGAGTTCCTGCGGACCCTGAGCGGGCCAATCGTGCTCGTCGGCCACTCCTACGGCGGCAATGTGATCTCCGTCGCCGCGATCGGCAACGACCAGGTCCAGGCGCTCGTCTACTTGAACGGCTGGATGTGCGACGTGGGTGAGAGCCAGCAGCAGCTCCTCGAGAAGTTCGAAGGCAGCCTCGTGGGGCCTTCGATCAGGCCCGTTCCGTTCACCAACCCAGACGGGAGCCAGGGCGTCGACCTCTACCTCGCCCCCGAGGCGTTCCACGAAGCCTTCGCCGCCGACGTCGATCCTGCGACGGCCGCAGTGATGGCCGCGGCACAGCGGCCCTACGCCGCCGCCGCGTTCGCAGCCACGCCGTCGGCCCCACCAGCGTGGCAGACACTGCCGTGCTGGTATCTGCTCGGTACCGAGGACAAGGCGATCCCGCCGGCGCTGCAGCGGTTCATGGCCGAACGTGCGAACGCGACGATCGTGGAGGTCCCGGCTTCGCACGTCTCGTTCGTGTCCCAGCCCGAGGCCGCGACCCAACTCATCCTTCAGGCCGTCGAGGCGACAGCCGCACCTGGCTGACGATCGCTCGTCTCGGCTCGATGATCGTCGGGCTGACCACCCTGCCTCGCCGCCGCTGACAGCGAACCCGAGCAAAGCGCGATGGCTGCGCGCATAAGGGCGCCGTTCCGCGTGCAGCAACCTTCGAGAGCGCGATGCACCAGTCTGTGACAGTCGGCTCGGCCGATTCGGCGATCTGCGCGGGTTGCCGAGGCATACAAGCGGTATCCCCGAACGCGCAACTCGCGTGGCACCTGCCACCAGTTCGGCGGTGTCGGTGATGGTGACGGTGACCTCGGCGCCGAGGGCAGCTCGGTGCGGTCGAGGAGCGAGCGTCGTGCCACCTTTCGTGCCACTTTGGGCGGCTGCGAGCGGTGGGGAGCGGTGGCCTGCGGAGTCCGATGGATGGGTCCTGAGCAGGGCGAATACTCATCAGGCCTGGTTGGGGGCATCACCTCAGTCACCTTTTTTTTGCCAAGGTGAGGGTCGCGGGTTCGAATCCCGTCGTCCGTGTCGCTCCGCTCCAACCGATCCTGCACGTGAGCAGGGATGTTGGGATCGCTCGGTGATCGTCGGTCCGCCGGGTTGCCCATCACGCGCCCATCATTTGCCCATCACGCTCGGTCCTGGACTGTCGGTCCTGCCTGCCCGGTCGGGCACCAGTGAGGGGGTCGATGATGGCCGGATCGATGCGTCAGCGAGGGCGCGGTTGCTGGGAGCTGCGGGTCTACCTCGGCTTGGATCCGGACACCCGACGAAGTCGGTACGCGACGAGGACCGTTCACGGCACCAGACGGGCGGCGACGGCCGCACTGGCAGAGTTGGTCGAGGACGCCGCCTACAATCGCCTGCGCGCGGGAACGGTTGGTGAGCTGCTGGAACGGTGGATGAGCGCGGCGTCGCCGGGCTGGTCGGCGTCGACGGTGCGTGAGACCCGCAGCCTGATGCGCTGCCATCTCCTCCCGCACCTTCGGGCACATCCCGGTCGCCAAGCTGACCGCCGCCGACATCGACGACGTCTATGCGCACCTGTTGCGCCGCGGTGGTCGCGACGACCGGCCGCTGAGCCCGGCCACGGTTCATCGGGTCCACGTGGTGTTGCATCGGGCGCTGAGCCAAGCGGTTCGCTGGGAGTGGATCTGGCTGAACCCTGCCGCTCTGGCCTCGCCACCGCGGGTCGAACCGGCCGACATCCGTCCCCCGTCGGTCGAGCAGGTCCGCCGTCTGCTCGACGTCGTCCGAGCCGCCGACATCGACTTCTTCACCTACCTGCATCTGGCGGTGATGACCGGCGCCCGACGCAGCCAGCTCCTGGCCCTGCGCTGGTCCGATGTCGATTTCAACCACGCCGCCGTCGGCTTCTGCCGGGCGCTGGTTGACGGCCCCACCGGGCCGGTGCTGCGACCGACCAAGAACCGGCGCACCTACCGCGTGGCGCTCGATCCGACGAGCGTCGAGCTGCTGGTCGCCCACCGCGACCAGGCGGCCATCCGGGCCGATGGTGTGGTCGACGGGTTCGTGTTCAGCCGCGACGCCGGGCGTCGTCCGTGGCGGCCCAACTGGGTGACCAAACGCTTCATTGCCTACCGTCGCCGCGCCGGCCTGGCCGCTTTCCGGCTGCACGACCTTCGGCACTTCATGGCCACCACCATGCTCGCCGCCGGCGTACCGGTGCCGGTCGTGTCCGAGCGGCTCTGCCACGCCCGCACCTCCACCACCGTCAACATCTACGCCCACGCCATGCCAGGCGACGACCGGGCAGCCGTCAACCTCCTGGCCGAACTCCTCACCCCAGGCCCCGACCGAGCTGCCGGCCCTCCCGCGCCAACCGGCGGCCGAGGTCTCGTCCCGTAGCCAAGGACGGGCAGCGTTCCCTGCAGACCCCAAGCCCATCCACTGCTCTGCTCGCGATTTCAGACGCGTTCGAACGGCACCTCGATGATGCACCCACGGGCTCGGTCGAACGGGATTGTGGGGCAGGCGCGGGGCGATCAAAACCACTGCATCGCGCCGGCGATGCGGCGAGGTCCCCAACGTTGCTGCCCGCGATTACGAGTGGTGCCCCCGCCCGGCGAGATTGTGATCGCGGCTGCTGCGAGCGGGCGTGTCCGGTGTCCGTCGGGGAGCGTCAGAATCGATTGATCGTCTTGGGACCGAGTGAGCTCGCCGACTCACTCACTGCTGGCGTCGCACAGTGGGGAGACTCGGACCAGACGGCGCTCGCGCCGCGGGCTCATGGGAGCGGAAGCACCGCTCGTACGAGCGAGCCTTCTTGGTTCGTCGTGACCTGGATTTTCCCGCCAACCTCGGCAGCCCGCTCGCGCATGGATGACAGGCCGACGCCTGGTACCCATGAATCGGGAGTGGGCCCGGTGTCGCGGACGCTGACCTCGAGGCACCCGTCCTGATGTTGGATCTGCACCCATGCCTGCTCGGTGCCGCTGTGTCGAGCTGAGTTCAGAGCGGCCTCGATCGCAATTCTGAAGGCAGCGGTCTCAACAGCCGCCGGCAGTGGTGGAAGGTCGGACGCTTCCACACGAACGTGCATCGCGTGTCCCTGCGGGGTCTGAATCGAGGCGACCTGTTGGCGTATCGCCGGGACGAGTCCCAGCTCGTCCAGCGCGGGCGGGCGCATGTCGTAGACGAGCCGGCGGATGTCACTCACGGCGGCGACGGCGTCGGCGCGTAGGCGCAGGAGGAGCGCGTCGGCAGTCGCCGGGTCCGAAGCGATGGTGTTCCGGGCGGCGTCGGCGGTGAAGGCGATGCCCGAGAAGGTGGGTCCGAGCCCGTCGTGCAGGTCACGCCTGAGCCGCCGCCGTTCTTCTTCGATGGCGGCGATCGCCGCTGCTCGTGACTCCCTCAAGTCGTTGGTCAGCAGCCGAGCCCGAAGCGTCTGGGCCAGCAACGGGGCCGCGATCCGCAGCACCTGCTCGTCACCGGTGGACAGTGTCAGATCGCCTGGGCGAAGTCCGACCACGATTTCGCCGATGTCGTCGCTCCCGAGGGAGAGGGGAAATCGTCGCGTGTCGGTCACCGACGTACCGGAGGTTGCGAGCTCCTCGCCGTCGGCCGAGATGCTGGCGTACGGCAGCATGAGCGCCTCCCGGATGGCCCGGAGCGCGAGCAGCGGATCGTCGCCGATCTGGTCGGCGACCTGGGTGGCGGCCACGAGTGGGTCGGGGCGGTCGCCGAAGAGCAACTCATCGATCAGGCCACGCAGCACGACCCGGAGAGGATGCACTCCGGTGGCGAGTAGCACGCCCAGGAACGCCAGGACGCCCGGGGACGGGTCAGCGTCCCCTGCGAGTTCGAGACACGCCAGCGCCGCGATGAACATCGAGATGTAGAGGAGCGCGACGATCCCGAACACGACGGTCTTGACGACGAGGGCTCGAACGTCGGTGAGGCCCGGTCGCCGCAACCCCGACCACCATCGCTGGACCCACCGCAATGAGCAGGAACGCACCGGCGACGGCACCCGGTGCACGGAACTGCAGCGCGAGCAGGCCGAAGACCACTCCGATGGTGACGGCCGCGAGCGTGAGCCAAAGCATCGCCTCGCGATCCGTCGTCGGCGCCCGTCTCGAGCACCCACCAGCCGTGCCCGATCAACGCCAGTCCCGTGATCGACGCCAGCGTGCCCGAGATACTGGGGTCGAGCGCGAAACACGTCCCGATGACGCCCGCCCCGACGACAGTGATCCACAGGCAGTAGTCGACGGCTCCGCGGAAACTGAGCCGTGGGTAGGCCAGCACGGCAGCGGCTGCCGGCAGCAGTAGCGAGCCCACGAGCAACACTTGGGCTGCGTCGTCACCCCCTCCGAGACGGACGAGAGCGGAGCTGATCACCCCGATCGCGCTCACCACCATCAACGCGCCAGCGGGTCGGCTGCGTGTTCCCAACAGTGCGACACCGCTGGCCGCGAGCGACAGCGCCGGGACGATCGTGGCCACCCCGACCGCCGCGTCGTTCATGTCGAGGTGCCCAGCCCGCCTTCGCGGGCTCGCACGATTGCCTCGCCTCGCCCGGCGACCTGCAGCTTGTTGAAGATCACGGTGAGGTGATTGCTCACGGTCTTCGGCGACAGGTAGAGCTGCGCCGCGATGTCGGCGTTGCGTCGACCCTGAGCGAGAAGGTCGAGGACGTCGCGCTCACGGTCGGTCAGCTCGGGTAACGGGCTTTCCGCAGCGACCGCCCGGGGCGGATCACTGAAGTAAGTGAGGACCCGGGCGGCCACGCCCGGCCCGAAGATCGCCTCGCCCGCGACCACGCCATGCACCGCCCGCACGATGTCGTCCTGTTCGGCGTCCTTGAGGAGATATCCCTGCGCACCTGCCTGCATGGCGGTGAAAACGGTGGCGTCGTCGTCATACATCGTGACGATCAGGACGCGGCAATCCGGTACCAGCTGGCGGATCTGGCGCGTAGCCTCGATCCCGTCCTTGCCCGGCATGCGCACATCCATCAGGATCACGTCCGGCCGGTACTCGAGCACGGTGTGCACCGCGGCATCGCCGTCGGAGGCCTCGCCGACCACGTCGAGACCAGGAATCGTGCGCAACATGGCGACCAGGCCGCCCCGCACGACCGGATGATCGTCCGCCACGACGATCCGGATCGGCGTGTCGGTGGTCATTCGCTCATCATGCCAGCAGCCGTATCCCGCTCGACCTAGGAGGAACCTCCCGACTTGTTCCCGCGAGCCAGGGACGATGTCGGGGGCTCACCCTCTTCCCGCGGGAGCCGCGGTCAGCGGAGGCTGAAGAGTCGACCGAACTGAAGACCTACTGAGAAGGAGCCATCATGACCACCATCACCACGACCACGACGACCAACACCACTCCGACAACCAGCGTCCGCGTCGGCCTCGCCCTGTCAGCGCTCGTCGGGCTTGCGAACCTCCCGCTGCTGGCCCCTGGCATCGACTGGGGAGAGGAAACCCCGCCGTACGGACTCCTGGTGTTGGCCGCAGCAATCGGCTTGGTCTCCGTCGTCTGCGCCGCCATCGCATGGAACTCGGGCAACCGCCGTGCGATCCGCATCGACGCCGCCGCCTTGATCGTCAATGCGCTCATGGTGGTACCCGGGTTCTTTGTCGATCTGACTCCCTTCATGACGGTCCTGAGCGCCGTATTCGTCGTTGTACCCGTGGTCGCCGTGGTGCTCATCATGCGGCGTGATCACGCGCCAGCCGCCGTGATCGACTGACCGCACCGAGTCGCCTCGATCGATGACCGCGCACGAGCACAGGACTTGAAAGGAACGACCATGACAGCGAGCGCCTCCAGCCCCGGTGTGAACGAACCCCCACGCACGAACGAAGACGGCCAAGCACCGTGGGCACCAGCCCGGGCGACCAGCATGCCGATCCAGCGCCTCGACGCCCGGCACGCCGACGCTGCGGCCGCCACCTTGGGCGAAGCCTTCTTCGACGACCCGCTGCTGCAGATCGTTGCGCCGGACGAGGCCACGCGACAGCGGTGGGGACCCTGGTTCATGAGCCTGGTGTTGCATTACGGGCTGCGATGGGGGGAGGTCTGGGCAACCGACGACGCGTCGGCCGTTGCCGTCTGGATACCGCCCGACAGCGGTGACATGGGCCTTGGCCGGATGCTCCGCCTCGGCCTGGCCCGGATGCCGTTCCGCCTCGGGATGACGGGTACCCGTCGATTCATGCAAGCGCTCTCCGCAACCGAACCCTTCCACAAGTCCGTCCACGGCCCACACTGGTACCTCGCAGCGGTCGGAGCACGCTCCGACTGCCAGGGCCGGGGACTGGGGTCGTCGCTGGTGGAGGTGGGTACTTCCCGTGCGGACGCGGCCGGCGTGCCGTGCTATCTCGAGACCGCGACGCAGTCGAACATCGACTTCTACACGAAGCGAGGATTCGAGATCGTGGGCCAGACGGACTTCGACGGTCACACGCTCACCGGCATGGTCCGGCCACCACACTGAAACGATCGGTTCGCCGAGAATCAGTACGTCGCCGAGCTTGCCGACCACACCTGAGCAACGCTCGTGGCAGCGGCGCCTTGGAAGGACTGCCCGACTGCGACCGAATTGCTCGCTACCCGTCGAGCGGCCTCGACTACAGGCACATCACCGTGCCGTGGCAATCGGTCGACCGCTCCGAGTACGCCGACCAGGTCGGCCCGATGCAAAGCGTTCGTCCAGGTTGTCGAGCATCGACTGACCACCCGGCCAGTCAACGTGATTCCGGACATCGTCGAACTGACCGTCGGACGCGCCCTGGTCGGCCAGCGATGTAGCGCTCGACGTGGCCGAACTCATCGTCGGCGAGGCCATTGAGCCGGGCGGTCACCTCGGGTTCGAGCTCGACCGTCCCCCCGGCATTGCAGCGATGCTATTGGGCCGTCGACGGAAGACGCGGGAACGAGGAGTGGGCGTCGTGCCACTTTCGTGCCACTTTGGGCGGCTGCGAGCGGTGGGCAACGGTGGCCAGCGGCCTCCCAAGGATTGACCTTGAGCAGGGCGAATACCTGTCAGGCCTGGTTGGAGGCATCACCTCAGTCACCTTTTGCCAAGGTGAGGGTCGCGGGTTCGAATCCCGTCGTCCGCTCCAAGCGAAGTAGGCGGTGAGCAGGGCCGTTTCAGTCGCTGGGTGCTCCCCGGGCCGCCGGCTTGCCCATCACACGCCCATCATTTGCCCATCACGCATAGTCCCGGCCGTCCGGTCGGGTCCTTGCAGATCGGGGGTCGATGATGGCCGGATCGATGCGCCAGCGAGGGAGAGGCACCTGGGAGCTACGCGTCTACCTCGGTCTCGATCCCGACACCGGGCGGCGCCGCTACGCCACCAGGACCGTGCACGGCACCAGACGGGCAGCGACCGTCGCGTTGGCCGACCTGGTGGAGGACGCCGCCTACAGCCGGGTGCGGGCCGGAACACTCGGTCAGCTCCTCGAACAATGGATGGCCACCGCATCACCCGCCTGGTCAGCGTCGACCGTGCGAGAGACCCGCAGCCTGATGCGCTGCCACCTCGTGCCCCACCTCGGACACATCCCCGTCACCAAGCTGACCGCCACCGACATCGATGACGTCTACTCACACCTGTTGCGCCGCGGAGGACGCGACAACCGGCCCCTGAGCCCGGGCACCGTGCACCGGGTTCATGTCGTGCTCCACCGCGCCCTCACCCAAGCGGTGCGCTGGGAGTGGATCTGGCTCAACCCCGCCGCCCAAGCCTCACCACCTCGGGTCGAGCCGGCCGACATCAGACCGCCGTCGGTCGAGCAGGTCCGCCGCCTCCTCGACGCCGTCCGCCAAGAGGATATCGAGTTCTTCACCTACCTCTACCTCGCGGTGACCACCGGCGCCCGCCGCAGCCAGCTCCTAGCCATGCGCTGGTCCGACATCGACTTCAACCACGCCGCCATCGGCTTCTCCCGCGCTCTTATCGAGGGACCAACCGGACCGGTCCTGCGACCAACCAAGAACCGGCGCACCTACCGCGTCGCCCTCGATCCCGTCAGCATCGAACTGCTCGCCGCCCACCGCGACCGAGCGTCCACCCGCTCGAGCGGTCTCACCGACGGCTTCGTCTTCAGCACCGAGCCTGCCGGTCGCCGACCCTGGCAACCCAACTGGGTCACCAAGCGTTTCATCACCTACCGGCGCCGCGTCGGGCTCGCCAGCTTCCGGCTGCACGACCTGCGCCACTTCATGGCCACCACCATGCTCGCCGCCGGCGTCCCCGTGCCCGTGGTCTCCCAGCGGCTCTGCCACGCCCGCACCTCCACCACCGTCAACATCTACGCCCACGCCATGCCCGGCGCCGACCGTGACGCCGCCAACCTCCTGGCCGAACTCCTCACCTCATCCCCCGACCGGGCTGCCTGCCCTCCCGCGCCAACCCGCGGTCGAGGGCTCGTCCCGTAGCCGTGGACGGGGAGCGTTCCGTGCACGTCCCACGCCCACGCAATGCCCTACTCGCGACTTGAGACGTGTTCGACCGTCCCCTCGGCGCGGTGACCCACGTCGATCTGTCCGCGCGTTCGGGGACGTCCAAGACGTCCTCGACAGTCGCGAGAACCGTCGATATGGCGCCGCTCAACGTCCAGTCGGCGCTCGCCGAGAGTGCTCGTGGCACGGATTCGGCGGCCGGACGACGGTGTTCTTGTGCGCTCGATATGTTCGCTGCAGGGGCTGCACTTCGCCGGGAGTGCGTGGAATCGAGGGACGATCCTGGCGAGCGAAGTGGAGCGCGGTTGTGCGTCGTCTGACCAGTGCCTCGCACCCTCCGTCCGGATCATAATGCCGCGCGGCGCGAACGGCACATGAGCGTGCTCGTCACCGCCTGCCAACTCGGCATCAACTACCTCACCGGCTCACCGGGGCCGCCCGCGCCCCCGCCACGCTCGTCACCTGACCCGAGTTTGGCGGGGGTGTCGCGAATGTCCTGGTTGATCGGGGCGCGCTTGGGCGTGTTGTCACTACATGGCGTCTGGTGAGCGGGTGGGTGGCGGCCGGTGGGGGTCAGCGGGGTCGGGCGTGGTTCCAGTCGCTGGTGTCGATTCCCACGGCGTCGCAGATGTCGCGCTGCAGCGGTGTGCGGCGGGTTATGGCGTCGAGGGTGTGGTCGCCGGCGGTGAGGGTGACGTTGCGGATGCGGTGCAGTTCGCGTAGGGCGCGTGTCGCGGTGAGGTGTTGGTCGGCCAGGTCGGGGTCGCGCACATCGGCGGCGCGTAGGGCTTGGGTGATGAGTGCTTCGATGACCGCGGCGCAGACGCACACGGCGATGTGGCCGCGGACGCGGGTCTCGGTCCAGTGGCGCACGGGGCGCAGGTGCAAGAAGTCCTTGAGCACACGGAAGCGGTGCTCGACGTCGAGCAACTGGCGGTACATGGTGACGACCTGGGCGGTGGACGCGTCGTGGGCGGTGAGCGAGGTGGTGAGCACGTAGCGGCCGGCCAGCAGTTCCTCGTAGGCGAAGGCGTCGTCGTTGTAGTGGTAGAGGAAGTGGCCCTGTGCGATCTCGACGTCGAACAAGCGGGCCACCGGCGACGCCCCCAAGATGCGTTGCGCGGCGCGGCCGATCTTGCCCGGGTCGAGGAGGTGGCCGTCGTGCACCCGCCACTGCAGCGCGGAGAGCTTGGCCTCGGTCTGGGCGATCAGTTCGGCGGTGCGGGTGGTGTCACGCCGCCAGCGTTCGAAGCTGGCCACGACGACACAGCGCCGCCCGTCAGCCAGCATGACCTCACACGCGGCGCTGTTCGCGGTGGGGACCGGCACCCACGCCGCGGTCGGTGCGGTCGACGCCTCGAGGGCTTCGGCACACGTCGGGTCGCGATGCAACTTCGTCGCCAAGATGTGCTCAAAGCCGTGTCCCGCGACGACTGCCACGTTGTCGCTCGAGATCAGGCCGCCGCGATCCGCGACGACACAGATCCGCCCCACCCCGAACCGCTCCGCCAAGTCCTCGAGGACTCCGGGCAGGGTGGCGACATCGGCGGTGTTGCCGGCGAACACGTGATGCGCGATCGGGATCCCGTCGCTCGTGCACAACAGGCCGATGACGACCTGGGGCCGGTCGGAGCGGTGGTCACGGCTGTAGCCGAACCGGAACCTGTCAAGCCCGGTGAGACAACTTGTCATGCGGATGTGATGAGTGCTTCGGGGCTGGGTTCGTTGATCCAGGCGATGGTGGGCAGCTTCGGCGGCTGGGGCGGGCGGTGCCCGAACCGTGCCGGGTTGGCGGCGTAGGCGGCGTCGAGAGTGACGGCCCGCTGGGCGCGGATCTCGTCGGCGGTGCCGTAGTGGACCGACGCCGGGGTGTGCAGCCCGATGCCGGCGTGGCGGTGGACGTGGTTGTAGTGATCGAAGAACGCGGCGCAGAACGCCCGGGCGTCTTCGATCGAGCCGAACCGGCCAGGGAAGGCCGGGCAGTACTTGAGGGTCTTGAAGTTCGCCTCCGAGTACGGGTTGTCGTTGCTCACATGCGGCCGGCTGTGGCTGCGGGCGACACCGAGATCGACGAGCAGCTGGGCGACGGGCTTCGATGTCATCGAGGTGCCCCGGTCGGCGTGCAAGGAGAGCTGGCCGCGGCCGATGCCGTGTCGCTGCAGGGTGTCGGCGATGAAGGCTTCGGCGAGCTCTCCGGTCTCGGCCGGCGACACCATCCAGCCGACGACGTAGCGGGAGAAGATGTCGATGACCACGAACAGCTCGTAGTAGACGCCCCGCTGCGGGCCCTGCAGCTTCGTGATATCCCACGACCAGACCTCGTTCGGTCGACGGGCGATGAGCTCGGGCTTCTTGGTCGCCGGGTGGGTGCGCTGCCGTCGCCGTTCGCGGTTCTCGCCGGCGACCGCGAGCAGCCGGTACATGGTGGAGATCGAGCACAGGTAGATGCCGTCATCGAGCAGCCGGGCCCACACCTGGGCCGGGGCCAGGTCGCAGTACTCCGCCGAGCGCAGCACCGTCAGCACCCGCTGGCGCTCCTGCTCGGTGAGCTTGTTCGGTGGGGCCGGCCGGGGTGCCGGCGGACCCGCCACTGGCGGTCGCTGCCGCCGATAGCGCGTCGCCCGCGAGACGCCGAGCAGGTCGCAGGCGGCGCTGGTCGATGTCATCGCTTCGAGCTCACCGAAGTGCGCCTCGATCATCGCGTCGACTTCGGATCGGTGTCCGCGCTCTCGGAGAGCCCTTCCAAGAGCGCGTGCAGTTTTCCCATGACATCGAGCGCCGATCTCGTCTTGGTCAGCTCCGTCTCCAACCGTTCGTTGCGGCGGCGCAGCCGCTCCAGCTCGACCTGCTCAGGGGAACGACGCGGCTTCGCCTTCGGCGCCAGCCCCTGCTGGGCGCCGGCGTCGCGGGCCTTGCGCCACTCCGCCAGATGCGAGCTGTAGAGGGCCTCGCGGCGCAGCAACGCCCCGCGCTCGCTCGAGCCCACCGGCAACGCGTCGTACCCGTCGAGGATCTCGGCCTTGTACTCGGCGGTGAACGATCGCCGCCGAGGCCGGGCAGCCGGGTCGGGCTCGTCCACCACGCCATCATGGGCGCGCGCAAGCAGAGATGCAGTCGTCATGGTCATCGGGTCTACGTCTTCCAGACTCGCCCTGCAGGGATGGTCGGCTACCGCAGGTGTCTCACGTCAGCCTGACAGACAGGGAACGCCTTCGACGGGAACCGCTCGGAGGGTTGCCGGTCGCCTTCGAAGTACGTCGACGTCACGTCGTAGCAGACCAGCCGCAGGTCCAGGTTCGACAGATCACACAACGCCGCGTAGAGCTCGGTCTCGGTCGCTTCCTTGCGCTCGGCGACGACATCGAGGGCGCGGTAGTACTGATCAGGCGACGGCGCACTGAACCCGGGCGGCATCACCACCTCGGTGCCGACCCACTCGGGCAGGCGCCGCTTCGAACAGGGATCGACGAGCCGGTTGGCGACCATCGCGAACACCGCGTCGGCCAACACCGCGCACCGCGTTCGTCGCCCAGCGACCCGAACCAGCGATCCAACCCCAGCCGGCGCCACAACGCATCGACCGCGGCGACCGACCCAACCGCCGGGGCGGCCTCCGCGGCGAACTGGTCGGCGGGCAGCCAGCGGCCCTCGGCGTGCGCCGACAGGGCGGCGACGATGCGGTCCAGTTCCCCACTGCGCCGCAACGCCTCGGCCTCCCCGAGGCGGAACAAGGTGCGGTGGCCAACCTTGCCGCCGTCGCGTGACGCCTCCACCAGCGACAGATACTCGTAGCTCTTGTTGCCCCGCCTCACCCGCGTCGTCTTCACGAACACGCAGGACATTATGGCCGATCAACGGCGTCGAGTGGTGGACGTGTTGCCCCTACACCTTCACGCCGAACCAGCCATCGCCAGCACGAAACCCCACCTCACACAACCCCAGCCCACCCACGAACGCTCCCACCCCGCCAAACTCGGGCCTGAACCTCGGGCCCACACGCGCACCATCAAACAACATCGATCTGCCTCCCCGATATCCAAGGACCCCCTTTGGGTTCGTCCCAACCTAGTTGGCTCCAGGACAACACCTACCTTCACCTAACGTTGAAGCGCAGACCTATTCAGGTTCCTCGAGCGGCGCCATCTCAGGAAAGGAGGGCTTGCCCATCGGCCGCCGACCCTGAATGTGTTTCAACACTGGAACCCCGATGGCCGCCGCAGTCATCTGCCTGCGAAGGCCGTTATACTCCCTAAGCATCTGCCGGGTGACTGGCTCACCGGCGCGAGCCACATAGATCGGACTGCCGAGGATGGTCCGTCTTCCGTAGTCGGGTACGTCGAAGAGTCGTTGCGCGACGAATTCGATGCGCTCAGGGACAGTAACGCTGTCGTGGTCCGCTTCGCGCGTCTCAGCGGGCCATGCTCCTGGCGGTCCCCAGTGGAACTTCGTGCTCGCGCTTTCAGCTTCTGAACGTTCTTTCAAGAAGCACATCATGGCCTGGATGCCCGAGTTCGAGTACCGCTGCAGCCGACCTTCAGGGCGTTCCGTCGTGTGGTACGCGGATCCACCAAGTCCTAGTAGTGTGTGATCGTCTATTACAGACGTGAAGAATACCACGTCGGCGTATCTTCTATCCTGTCTGTTGAAGAATCCCCACGATGCAAGTACGGTGCCTCGAAAGAGATCTTTGTCCTCATCTAGGATTCCCCCAATCCAGCCTTCTGCGTCCAGTGCTGCAACAAGCCTCTCAGCACACGCGAAACGTCCCGCGCTTGATTGGTTCCGCCCTAGCTCGACACCCAGTCCAGGTAGGCCGGCCTTGACTTTGAGATCATATCGGTCTGCCACGCCTGGCTTGAGTCCTTCGGCCAGCATCGACACTTTTGCGTCGGAGAGATAGAGGTAGCTCTTTGTCCCTCTGGCTGTCGCATCGTACTTCTTGCGGAACAACCCCATGACTCATAGGCTAGCGGATCGACTGCTCGGGTATGTCGTGCGCCAGGTGCATGGTGCCATCGGGGCTGCAGCGAGCTCAACACCGGGGCATAGCGCCGCTTGATAACCCACTCCGTCACCGCGCAACCACCGCCCTACTTCGGCCCATATCGAGCGCGACATAATGACGCCGTCCAATCCATCGTCGGCGCGACCAGCGAGGCTGGGCGCCATGCCGCTTGCGGCCGCGACACGTGCCCATATTCGGCGTTGTTCCGACCTCGGAACAACGCCGATTGTTCCGACCTGGTGATTGTTCCGACCTCCGCGTCGATCAGCTTGTGCGATCTCAGGATCGTTGGCCGCGGGGTCGGAACAATCAGAGGGCGTCGAGGAAGGCGAGTAGCGGGTCGGGCGGCTGGTAGCGGCCGGGCGTGGTGCCCGGCGGCGTGACGCGGGCGACTGCTCGCTCCTTCTGGTCCATGTCGGCGTGCAGGTAGATGTGGGCGGTGGCGATCTGTTCGTGGCCAAGCCAGAGCGCGATGACGGCGACGTCGGTGCCGGCGTGGAGGAGCCGCATGGCGGCGGTGTGCCGCAAGGTGTGCATGGTGACGTGCTTGTCGCGCAACGACGGGCAGCTGCTGCGGGCGACGGCGAGGTGGCCGGCGAGGCGGCGTTCGATGGCGTCGTGGCTGAGCCGTGTCCCGGTGCGTGTCGGGAACAGCGGTTCCCACAGCTCGCCAGTGTCCTCGCTGAGCCAGCCGCGCAGCACCGCGACGGTGAGCGTGGTGAGCGGGGTGGCGCGTTCCTTCCGTCCCTTGCCGATGCAGCGGACGTGTGCGCCGGCCTGGAGGGCGACGTCGCCGCGGGACAGGCTGATGATCTCGGAGATCCGCAGGCCGGTCTGGACGGCGAGGACGAGCATGGCGTGGTCCCGCCGACCGGCCCAGGTGCTGCGGTCGGGCGCGGTCAGGAGTTTGTCGACCTCGGTGTCGGTGAGCCAGGTGACGTCTCTGTGCTCGCGGTGCTTGGTCGGGATGGCGAGCACGCGCTGGATGACGGCGGCGTGTTCGGGGTGGTGGAGAGCGGCGTAGCCGAACAGCGAGTGGATAGCTGCGAGCCGCCAGTTGCGGGTGCGAATCGTGTTGTGCCGGTCGTGTTCGAGATGGTCCAAGAACCCGGCGACGAGCGGCGCGTCCAAGTCCGCGATGTCGAGCCTCGACGGCGCCTTGCGAGTCCTGGCGGCGGCGAAGCCGAGCAGCAGCCGGAACGTGTCGCGGTAGCCGGCGATGGTGTGAGGGGAGGCGCGACGTTGCGCCATGAGACGATCGGTGAAGAAGGCCTGTAGCACCGGTGCGAGCGCGGTCATGATTCGCCTCCCTGGTGCTGTTCGAGACGAGCCGCAACCAACTGCATGAGCTCGGGCACCGCAGACAAGTACCAGTAGGTGTTGGCCGGCTCTACGTGGCCGAGATAGGTGGACAGCACCGGCAGCAGCGCCGAGATGTCGACGCCGTGGCGGTGCGCATCGATGAGTGTGTGCACCGCGAACGCATGCCTCAGATCGTGTATGCGCGGATGAACGGTCTCGGTGCGCAGCCCAATCCGTTCGGTGGCCTCGCGGAACGCCCGGTGGGCCGCGTGCCGCGAGAGCACGCCCCCGGTGACCGACAGGAAGAACCGATCGACCAGCGGTCTCGGGCACAGCCGATCGCGGGCTGTTGCATATTCCCGCAGTTCGGCGGTGACTGACGGGTGCAGAGGCACCAGCCGCACACGGTCGAACTTCGCGTGCTCGGACGGTGATCATCCCGTGGACGAGGTCGACCTCCGTGCACCTCGAGCGCGACCGCCTCCCCGACGCGCATGCCGGTCGCGGCCAGCAGCCCGAACAAGGCGAGGCAGGTCGCCGCCCGCAGCGGCGGTTGGAGCCGTTGCGTTGCGGCCAGCACCTCGCCGAGTTGGTCCGGCGTGTAGATGTAGGGTGCCGGCCGCCGCCGCGGGACGGAGAGCAGACCGGGCGGTGGGACCTGATGAGCTGGGTCGATCGCGTGCAGGTAGCGGGCAAAGCAGCGCACCGCGCTCAGCCGGTAGTCGACGCTGATCGGCTTGAGTCCCTCGGGCTGACGGGCCCAGGCGACCGCCAACTCGACGGTCACCATCGTCGCTCCACAGGCCTCGAGGTAGACGACGAAGCCCGCCAAGAACCTGGCCGCATCAACGAGCTGGAAACCCAACCCCCGGCGCAGCCGCAGGTAATCATCGAGATGCTCGCCCAGCGTGCTCACCGCGCCCCTCCTGTCGGCCAGGGCCGCGCGATGGTGCGGAGCCGTTCGACGTCGACGCGGGCGTAGACAGCGGTGGAGGCGAGCGACCGGTGCCGCAACACCTGGCCGATCTCCCCGAGAGGTGCGCCCGCGCGCAGCATGTCGCTGGCGGCAGTGTGGCGCAGCCGGTGGGCGCGCACCACGCCAAGCCCGGCCCGACGGGCCGCGCTGGCCACGATCGCGGTCACCCCGCCTCGCCTGATGCCGACAGGGGGAGGTCGCAGGCGCAGGAACACCTCCCGCACCGTGGCGGTGAGCGGCCGGCCCCGGCACAAGTACGCCACGATCGCCTCGCCAACATCGACGGGCAGCGGCAGCTGATCAACGCGGCCGCCCTTGCCGTGGACCGTGAGCTGACCGGCCTGCCAATCGAGATCATCCAGCTGCAGCGTGGCGACTTCGGTGGCCCGCAGCCCGAGCCGCAACATCAACACGATCACCGCGTAGTCGCGTCGACCACTTACCCGCCGACGATCACACACCCCCAGCAAGGCCTTCGCTTGCGACGGTGTGATCCCTTGCGGCAAAAGCGACCGTCGCCGCCCCGACACGGGCAGCGCCGCTGCCGAAAGGTCGTGGTCGACGAGGCCCGTCAGGCAGCAGTAGCGAAGGAACGAACGCAGCGCGCACCCGTAGCGCCGCACCGTCGCCGGCGACCGATGACCGACCTCGCCGAGCACCGAGCTCGACACGTCAGCCGCAGTCAGCGCGCGCAGCTCGCGTCCACCGAGGCCCGCGAGGAACCTCCGAACCTCGGACACATAGGCCTCGACGGTCAACTCCGACACGCCGCGCTCGCTGCGCAAGTAGCCGATGAACGCCTCCAACAGAACCTCGGACGGCATCACCGCGCTGGAACCCGATCTGGACATGAACTGCCTCCTTCACTCGCAACCAGTGAAGAAGGCATCGGCAGAGCCGCTGGATTGTTCCGACCTGCGCTCGCCCCAACCGCCTACCAACCGGCCGGAATCACTCCCAGGTCGGAACAATCACCAGGTCGGAACAATCGGCGATCTGCTCGCAGCTGAGTCGGGCCGGTGACTGCCACAGAACGCTGCGTCGCCTTCGTCGACGCAGCGCTGCTTGGCTCGCCGGGCGCGGTCAATCTCGGATCTTGTCCTGGTCTGGTCTTGGCGAACATCGCGAGCACCACGATGATCGGTCCTGTGGCCCTGTAGTCAGTGATGCGGGTCTGTTGTCGGCCGCGGTAGACGCGGAGCTCCCGAGGCTTCCCGTCGAGCTGTCGGGTAAGCGGCTCGCCGGGCACGGGCGCCCTGGTCGGCCAGCAAGTCGATGTAGCGCGCGACGTGGCCGAACTCAACGTCAGCGAGGCCGTCGAGCCAGGCGGTCCCCTCGGGTTCGAGGTCGACCGTCCCCCCCGGCATTGCAGCGATGCTATTGGCCTGTCGAGTGACGGCGCCGGAACGAGGAGCGAGCCTTGTGCCACTTTCGTGCCACTTTGGGCGGCTGCGAGCGGTGGGCAACGGCGGCCAGCGGAGCCCAATGGATGGGTCCTGAGCAGGGCAAATACTCGTCAGGGCTGGTTGGTGGCATCACCTCCGTCACCTTGCCAAGGTGAGGGTCGCGGGTTCGAATCCCGTCGTCCGCTCCAAACGTCCTGGTCAAGGGGTGTTTTCTGGAGCAGTGAGTTCGTAGATTGTTCAAAACCCCACCGTAGAGCGTAAAGCGACTTCGGGCGTTTGGCCTGCTCCGGGCGTTGCGGCCACGCGACATCATCTCCATCCGAAGGTGATGACCTTCGTCCGGTGAGTGGTCGTGGCTCCGGTGGCGAACGACCGGCTTGCCCCGGCCGGGGCCAAGCCTGCCTTGCCGCACTGGAGCGCCAGCGATGTCGGACGCCGGGAAGGGCCGTTACAGCGTGCGGGTAAGCCATTCCGTCCCGTCGTTCCGCGCGGCGATATCGAGTGCCCTCGATCGGCACTATCTCAGGTCAGGATTGTGGTGTCGTTGATGTAGCCGACGGGGGTTTGTCGGCTCGTTGCGGACGCGTTATCTCGAGCGCGTCCTCGACGTACTCGACGTACTCGACGTAGCCGCCGCATGTCCCAGGAGCCCCGTCGTCGTCCGCCTCCACAGCGTCGCTGAGCTCCTGCTCGGCCGGATGCACGAGTCATGCGCAGCGCTCCGTGTGCACGAACACGAGCGGCGTGGGCGACATGCTCGTACATCGCTGTCGTCCGTCGACAGCGTTCGAGGCCCCAGCTCTCGCGCGGCCCGCGCCGAGCTGGACTCGTCCTAACGACCGCGAGCGGCTCGATCGTGTTCCGGGCCGGGAGCGGCTGGGTGTCGCCGGTGCGTCGATGACATGTCCTCGACGCAGCACCGCTGGCAGCGAGCCCGTTTCACACCGCGGGCTGGAGTTAACGGCACATCGGTGACGCACTAGCGACGCTGTCGCGCGCGTTTGGGGATAGTCGCCGATCGCACCGAACACGCGGGTCTTGGGCCCGATAGCAAGCGTCACCGCGCGTCAGTTCCGTGATGGATGCGAGTCCGGCGTCGACCCGCATGGTGGCTGCTTATCGCTGCGCCTCACTGCTTCGTCGAGCCCTCGTCGCCCTGGCGCGCGACTCGGTCGAGCCGGTCGCGGTACTCCTTCCACCAGGACGCGTCACCGGGTGCCATGTTGTCGTTGTCTGCACGGAGCCCAGCGGCGCCGTCGATGAGCTCGCGGATGATGTCGGCATGGCCGGCGTGCCGGTGGGTCTCGGCGATCATGTGCACGACGATCTGCTGCAACGTCACCTCGCTCCGGTCCTCCGGCCACCAGGGCACACGACCAGCGGCCTCGAGCTGCAACGCCTCGATGGTGGCATCCGAATGCGCCCAAGCCCGGTGGTACAGGCCAACGATCTGGTCACGAGACTCGTCGGCGGTGGCCCACATGTCCGCGTTCGCCTCGGCGTCATCATCGAACCATGGCAGCGGCTCACCCGACGGTCGACCGAAGACGTCGCCGAAGTACCCCAACTCGGTGCTGGCTACGTGCTTGACCAGGCCGAGCAGGTTCGTGCCAGTCGGCGTCATCGGGCGACGGATGTCGTAGTCCGAGAGCCCATCGAGCTTCCACAGCAAAGCCTCGCGGGCTGTCTGCAGATAGCGGTGGAGATCCGCCTTTGGATCCGAGGTGAGCATGGCGACAGCATGTCCCCGATCGCCGGGTCGAGGGCGCTCGGTATCGCTCGGTCGCCAACCGGCGGAGGCGCACACTCCCGGCGAAGTGCGGCTCGGCGTCCGTCGGTATTCGCTCGTCCGCGAAGGCCGGATCGGTGTCACCGACGAGTCGACCACGCCTCGGAAGGTTCACGCCCTGAACTCGCAGACTGTTTAACGCGTTGAACTATCCGGGCCGGACGGGGGCCGACTCCGACGGACTGGGCGGACAAGTCGCCGGACTGGGGCCTGCTCAGCGGACTGGAGCGGACTGGGCGGACGGTTCCCATTTTCCTTCTTCTTCCTTTTTTTTGCCAAGGTGAGGGTCGCGGGTTCGAATCCCGTCGTCCGCTCCAACCGATCCTGGCAGTGAGCAGGGTGTTCACCGGCGTTCCGTGCGCGAAGTGCCGCCACGGCCTGCTCGGTTGTCCATGGCTGGTCCATGACATGTCCATGGCCGTCCTACGGTTCGTCCGCTGGGGACGGTGATGGGGGGCTGACGTGCCTGGATCGATGCGCCAACGCGGTCGTGACTCGTGGCAGCTGCGGGTTTACCTCGGACTGGACCCTGACACCGGTAAGCAGCGCTGGGCTGCTCGCACGGTCCACGGGGGCCGTCGCTACGCCCAGGCCCAGCTGGCGCTGCTGGTCGACGAAGCACAGGCCGCGCGGGCCCTCGCCGGGACTGTCACCGACCTGCTGCAACGATGGTTCACCGCAGCCTCGCCGAACTGGGCAGTGTCCACGGTCCGCGAGACCCGCAGCCTGATCCGCTGCCATCTTGATCCCCATCTGGGCTACTTACCAGTCACCAAGCTGACCACCGCCGACATCGACGACTTCTACGCGCATCTGCTACGGGCCGGTGGACGCGACGCCCGGCCCCTCGCTCCCGGCACCGTGCACCGCGTTCACGTCGTGCTGCACCGCGCCTTGACCCAAGCAATGCGGTGGGAATGGATCTGGCTCAACCCGGCCAGTCACGCCTCGCCGCCCCGGGTGCAGCCCGCCGAGATCCGCCCGCCCAACCCAGTCCAGGTCGGCCGGCTTCTCGCCGCGGTCCGTGCCGCCGATCCGAGCTTCTACACCTACCTTCGTCTGGCCGCGACGACCGGGGCCCGTCGCAGCCAGTTGTTGGCCTTGCGATGGTCCGACATCGACCTGGCCCGCTCAGCCATCGGGTTCTCGCGAGCCCTCGTCGAGGGACCCAGCGGGCCGGTGCTTCAGCCGTCCAAGAACCGACGCACCTATCGGGTGGCGCTCGATCACGAGACACTGGCCACGGTGATCGAGCATGCGCGACGCCGCGGAGAACGGGAGGCCACTGCCGACGTCGAGCCCGAGGACGGGTTCGTGTTCTCCGATGACCCCACCGGACGGCGGCCGTGGCAGCCGAACTGGGTCACCAAACGCTTCATCCGCTACCGACGACAAGCAGGGCTGGCGCATTTCCGGTTGCACGACCTTCGCCACTTCATGGCCACGACCATGCTCGCCGCCGGTGTCCCCGTCCCCGTCGTGTCCGAACGGCTCTGCCACGCCCGCGCCTCCACCACCGTCAACATCTACGCCCACGCCATGCCCGGCGCCGATCGCGACGCCGCCAACCTCCTCGCCGAACTCCTCACCCCAGCTTCGGACCGAGCCTTCGGCTCTCCCTCGCGCAAGGCGACGCCCGAGGAACCCGACGAGTAGCCGGCGTCGTGGCGCGTTCTTTGCGCCCCAAGGTCAGGCCCAGGCCGCTTCCGGATTCGGGCGGAGGGCCAGAAACTCTGCCCTGTTGGTCCCCGGCTTCGGTTCAACTGAGTGTCGATCGCAGGGCTTCGAGGCGTTCGGGGATGACGCGGTACCAGACCCAGAGGGAGCGTTTCTCACGGGTGACGAGCCCGGCGTCGACGAGGATCTTCATGTGGTGGCTGACGGTGGGCTGCGAGCGTCCGGAGGGCTCGAGGAGGTCACAGGCGCAGACCTCGCCGTCGGCTGATGCGATGTACGACAGCAGGCGCAGCCTCGTGGGGTCGGCGAGCGCGGCGAACGCGGCGGCGAGTGCCTCGGCTTGGTCTTGGTCGAGCGGCTCGGTGCTGACGGGCGCGCAGCAGAGCTCGGTGTCGATCGGGAGCTGGGAGGTGCGGGCGCTCACGGCGGAAGGTTATCGAGGATTGTCGATCTAGCGCATTGACGGTCGCCGATCACTGGCTAGAGTGATATCGACGAACTTCGATGTAGTGGAGGAATCGTGGCTCGTGTCCAGCTCGCTTTGAACGTCGCCGATCTCGAGGCGTCGATCGACTTCTACACCAAGCTCTTCGGGGTGCCGCCGGCCAAGGTGCGTGACGGCTATGCAAACTTCGCGGTCGCGGATCCGCCGCTGAAGTTGGTGCTGTTCGCCGGTGGCGGGGAGCCGGGCTCGTTGAACCATCTCGGGGTCGAGGTCGAATCGACCGACGCGGTGATGGCCGCGGTCGTCAGGGCTCGTGGTGAGGATCTGCCGACGGAGCTGCGGGAGTCGACGACGTGTTGCTACGCGGTGCAGGACAAGGTGTGGGTGCAGGGTCCGGACAACGCCTGGGAGTTCTACATGGTGCTGGCCGACGCCCCGGCGCTCACGCCGACCGACGGGTGCTGCGACACGGCCGCGGCGGCGGTGGGTGTGGCGGCTCCGACGACTGGACGCTGCTGCGGGTGAGCGCTGGGGTGGGTTCCGGTCAGGCGGGGTGGCGGGGGGTCGACCTGGTCGGTCGGGGCGACTGGGTGCACGAGCTGTCTCCGGCCGAGATCGCCGAGCTGCGGAGCGCAGTGGGGGTGGTGCGCGACGCGGGCGTCGCCCTCGATGGTGTTCGGCGCGACGACGTGCCGCTGCCGACCTTGTCGGGCGTGATCGACGGGGTGGGCCGACGAGCTGGATGTGGGCCGGGGCTTCGTGCTGGTGCGTGGGGTACCGGTCGACGAGCTGGGTGAGGACGGAGCGGCGATCGCCTACGTGGTGATGGGCGCCCATCTGGGGGTGTCGGTGTCGCAGAACGCGGCCGGGGATCTGCTCGGCCATGTCCGCGACGACGGTTCAGATCCCGACGATCCGACGGTGCGACGCTACCGGACTCGTCTGGCGCAGCCGTTCCACGTGGACGGGTCCGACGTCGTCGGGTTGCTGTGCCTGCAGCCGGCCAGGTCGGGCGGCTTGTCCCAGATCGTGAGCTCGGTCACCGTCCACGAGGAGGTGGCCCGGCGGCGTCCCGACCTCGTAGGGCTATTGCAGGAGCGGTGGTATTTCGACCGCTACGGCGAGGAGCGCCCCGGTGAGCGGCCATGGTTCGCGATGCCGATCGTGTCGGGGCTGCCCGACCGGTTCGGGTTCGTGTACCTGCGCTGGTACATCGACAAGGCTCAGAGCCATCCCGAGGTGCCCCGGCTCACCGACGCTCAAGTCGAGCTCCTCGATCTGATCGACGCGCTGGCGCAGGATCCCGAGCTGCACCTCGACATGGACTTCATGCCGGGTGACATCCAGTGGCTGGCGAACCGCACGATCCTGCACTCCCGGACGGCCTATGAGGATCACGACGATCCGGCTCGCCGTCGCCATCTGCTGCGGTTGTGGCTGACATTGCACCGCAACGTGGTGGACGGCGCTGGGCTGGGTGGGATCCCGGTCAAAGCCGGGGATCGAGCGGGCTGAGCGGGGTCAGCTCCCACGCAACGAGGAACTCTCGACTCGTCGGCGGAGCTCGTCGCCGACCGGGTCGTCGAGTCCCCGGTCCTCGTGCCCATGGCTGCCGACGGTGGCGTTGGGCAGGCGCTGGTCCAGGCTGGCGGCGATGTGCGGCTCGAGCGTCAGGGCAGCAAACATGCCGGTGAACTCGTGTGGGACGTAGGCGGCCGTTCCAAGTCGGGCGTCAAGGTCCAGGAGGGCTACGCGAACTTCGCCGTCGCCGTGTTGTTCGCCGGAGCTGGCATGCCCGGCTTGCCGAACCACGTCGGGTCGAGGTCGAGTCCACCGACGCGGTCGCATGGGTAGCCGCCCGGGGCCGGCGCGACGGTTTGGCCTGCGAGGTGGAGTCGAACGCGTGTGGCTGTGCATTGCAGTACAAGGTGCGGGTGCATGGCGCGGACAACGTCGGGGAGTTCAAACATCGTGCTGGCCGACGCGCCGGTGATCGCGTCGGATGGCGCGCCTCAAGCGGTCGGTGCGGCGGCGCCCAGCCAGGTGTGGGCGGCGGTTTGGACGGGACGACTCCTGCGGGTGCGGGCGTTCGCCGGGTTGACGGTGCGGAGTTACGCCTTCCACACGTTGAGTTTTCTTGCGGTTCTGCGAGTCGCGGGCGTTGCAGCTGATGGTGGTGACACCGATGGATGTCTGCGATTTCTTGGAGTGGCTAGCGGCCCCGCCGACGATAGGGACGGTCGTGCCGCTGCGACGAGGCCGCGGCGCGGCGTCGTCGACGATGAACCAGCGCATCGCGGCGCTCCGCGGCTTGTTCGAGTTCGCGGTGGTGTCCGGCGCCATCGACCGCAGCCCGGTCCCCTCGGCGCGCCGTTCGTCGGGGATGCGGGCCAAGCGGCGGGGCCTGTTGGGTGGGCGCGCGCGGGCGTGGTCATGCCGCAACCGGTCGTGGGCACACCCACGTGCTACTCGGACCGGACGATGTCGACCGAGATCTCCACCGCCGGAACCGTTCCTCTGTTCTCAAGCCAATGTGTGGTGTTTCGATCCTCTGGCCAGCCCACTCCCGGTCCATAGTCCGTGGCAGCGCCGTCTCGGTGATCAGTGATCGTTCCTTGCAGTATGTAGACGATGCCCGGTCTGTCCTTATGGTCGTGAATCGGGCCGAAGACGGCTCCAGGCTTGAAGGTGAACATACGCATTCGAAATTGACGTTCCCGCCATGCCCTCGATCTCAGCGCCAAGGTCAACAGTTGCAAGTAGCTCCGTCGTAACGCCTCTCGTCTCCGGTACCGCCTCGTCATTGCTCATCGTGCTCACCTCTGTCTGCTTCGACGACCCGACGTCCATCCGCTCGTGCCCGTCCGCTGGACTTCGACCAGCCCAGTGCCGGGTCGCTAGTCGAAGACCGACAGTCTTGTCGGTCTTCGACGAGGGCGCTCGTAGACGCCCGGACGTCCCTCCGGTGTCCCCGAGACGCCGCTTAGATCCGAAGAGCCGGTAACGGTCGGCCAGGACGACGGTGACGTCCCAGCCGGGGTCGTGTTGGCGGGCCGCCAAGGCGGCGGCGATGCCGGCGTCGCTGCGCCGATGACGAGCAGGTGGGGCACGGCGGTGATCAGCTGGTGAGCTCGAGCTCGTTGATGAGGTGGCGGACGCGTTGGCCGATGTCGTCGCGGATGGGCGCGCACGGCGGTCACGTCGACGCCGGCGGGGTCGGGGACTTCCCAGTCTTCGTACTTCTTCCCGGGGAAGATGGGGCAGGCGTCGCCGCAGCCCATGGTGATGACGACGTCGGCGGCCCGGACGATCTCGTCGGTCCATGGTTTGGGGAACTCGGTGCGGATGTCGATGCCGATTTCGGCCATGGCGTCGATGGCGGCCGGGTTGACCTCGCTTTCGGGCATCGACCCGCCCGAGTAGACGATCACCCGGTCCCCGGCCAGACGCTTGAGCCAGGCGGCGGCCATCTGGGACCGGCCAGCGTTGTGGACGCACAAGAACAGCACCGACGGGACGGTGGTGGTGAGCTTGCCCTCGACCTTGGCGAGGGCCTTGAGCCGGTCGCGGGTGAACCGCTCCACCAGGATCGGCACCCAGGTGGTGATCTTGGCGGTGCCGAGGAGCTGATCGAGGCTGTCGGCGATGAACCGTTCGATGGTCTCGGCGGCGAAGATGCCGGCGAACTCGTCCTTGAGGCGACCGGTGGCCGCCTTGACCAGGTTGAGCTGGGCGAGGGACAGGCTGTTGAGGTCGGTGGTCATGCGACTCCTTCTTCTTCGGTGAGCTGGTCGAGGAGTTCGAGGACGCGGTCGTTCGATCTCGTCGCGGATGGGGCGGATCTCGTCGGGCGTCTTGCCGGCAGGGTCGTCGAGGGCCCAGTCGACGTAGCGGGTGCCCGGGTAGTACGGGCAGGTGTCGCCGCAGCCCATGGTGACCACCACGTCGGAGGCCCGCACGGCGGCGTCGGTGAGGGATTTGGGGACGGCTCCGGCGGCGGCGAGGTCGATGCCGACCTCGCGCATGACGTCGACGACGGCCGGGTTGATCGTGTCGGCGGGGGCGGTGCCGGCGGAGCGGACGATGACCCGGCCGTGGGCATGACGGTCGAGGAGGGCGGCCGCCATCTGGGAGCGGCCGGCGTTGTGGATGCAGACGAACAGCACTTCGGGCACGGGCTCAGGCATCGGGAACCTCGCGGGGATACAGGAAGCGGATGAGGACGACGGCGATGGCGGCGCCGATGAGCTGCATGACGATGAACATGGGCGCCGACGACGGGGCGATGCCGGCGAAGGTGTCGGACAGGGTGCGGGCGACGGTGACGGCGGGGTTGGCGAAGCTGGTCGAGGAGGTGAAGAAGTAGGCCCCGCCGATCCACACGCCCACAGCGACGGCGACCACGTTGGCCCGCCCGCTGCGCACGCAGCCGTTGATCACTAGTAGCAGCCCGATGGTGGCCACGACCTCGGACAGCCACAGCGCCGCCGACGAGCGGCTCGTGGTGGACACGTCGATGGCGGGGAGCTCGAACATGAGGTTGGCGATCATCGTGCCCAGGCAGCCCCCGGCGACCTGGGCGGCGATGTAGAGGCCGGCCTCCCGGGTGCCGACGCCGCCGAAGGCCCGGTCGACCAGGGTGACGACGGGGTTGAAATGGGCGCCGGACACGGCGCCCAACATCCAGATGAGCCCGACGAGGGCGCCGGCGGTGGCGGCGGCGTTCTCCAACAGCTGCAGACCGACGTCGTGGGGGAGAGGCGGCTGGCCATGATCCCGGAACCGATGACGGCGACGAGCAGGAATGCCGTGCCGAGCGCCTCGGCGACCAAGCGGCGAGTGAGGTCGAGTCCCAGCACGCCGGTGCCGGTCTCGGGCTGGCGGTCCAGCTTGCTCACGACGCCGCCAAGACTGACGTGATGCGCTCGCGCAGGTCGCCCACCGTGGCGTCGAACGCGGCCTTGGTCGGCGTGGGAACCGGATCCGGAACCGACCAGTGCAGCCACGACGGGTGAGGCCCGAGCTCTTCGTGGGCCCGGTCGCACACCGTCACCACCAGGCTCGGCCGGCGCCGCAGCTGGCCGAGCTGCTTCGGATGGGCGTCGCGGAGATCGAGACCGGTACGGCGAGCGGCCGCCACCGCGCCGGGATGGACCCGCTCGGCGGGATGCGTGCCGGCGCTGTGGGCTGGCTGATCGGTGAGCGCCGTCCACAGCGCGGCCGCCAGCTGGGAGCGGGCCGAGTTGTGGGTGCACACGAACAGGACCGGTTGGGCCTCGACACGCCGTCCGGCGGAGAGCGCGCCCAGGGCGTCGCGATGCAGATGGACATAGCGGCGGCGACCGTCGCCGCTGGAATGGGTCCGGGTGATCAAGCCCACCGCGTCCAGGACGTCGAGGTGATGGGCCAACAGGTTGGAGGCGATGCCGGTGAGCTGCTGCAGCTCGACCGGTGAACGATCAGACCAGGCGAGCTCATCGACGATGGCCAGTCGGGTCGCGTCACCGAGCGCGGCATGCCGGGCTGCCCGAACGTCGAGCGAGAGATCGGACTCCACCAGCTCAGCCTCTCATTCAAGATCCGGTGAGTCAATATTTCTTGAGTAAGCGTGCCGGCGGCGTTCTGGGCCGGCCCTCTGACGGTCTTGGCCGGTTGCCGATCGCCGTCGGCATCGAGTATCGTCGATGATCGATGAACGTGATCCGCGACGAAGCCCAGATGTGGGCGTCGTGGTTCCGTGCCCTGGGGGATCCGTCGCGCATCCTGATCCTCAACCTGCTGGCCACCGCCGGAAGGGCGATGTCGGTCGGCGAAATCGTCGACGAGCTCGACCTGGCCCAGTCCACGGTGTCGCACCACCTCAAGATCCTCGCCGACGTCGGGTTCGCCCTGGTCGACCGGGAGGCCCAATCGAGTTGGTGGCGAATGAACGACCGCTGCCTGGCCTGCTTCCCGTCGGCGGCCGAGGTGGTGATGGGACGCCTGCCAGCTGGCGTGGCCCCGTGGGACGACACGCCGAGACGACAAGGGAGGCAACGATGAACGAACCGGACAGCGTCGAAGCCGAGGTGCGCCGCTACTACGCCGGGACGGCCCTCGCCGCCGGCGAAGGGTCCCCGGCGTGCTGCGGCCCCCAGGCCGACCAGTTCGGCGCCGGCCTGTACGACGACCTCGCCGGGCTGCCCGACGCAGCAACCCTGGGCAGCGCGGGGTGCGGCAACCCGGTCGCCGTCGCCGACCTCCATCCCGGGGAGGTGGTGCTGGACCTGGGATCGGGTGGCGGCATCGACGTGCTGTTGTCTGCCCGCCGGGTGGGCCCCACCGGCACGGTGTACGGGGTCGACTTCACCCCCGAGATGTTGGATCTGGCCCGCCGCAACGCCGCCGAGGCCGGTGCTGCCAATGTCGAGTTCTTGGAGGGTCGCATCGACGCCGTCCCGCTCCCGGACGGATCGGTGGACGTGATCATCTCCAACTGCGTGGTCAACCTGGCCGTCGACAAGGCGGCGGTGTTCACCGAGATGCGCCGGCTGCTGCGCCCGGGCGGCCGGATCGGGATCAGCGACGTGGTCACCGAGGACCGGCTCAGCGCCGCCGAGCGGGCCGAGCGCGGCAGCTACGTCGGCTGCATCGCCGGCGCGCTCCCGGTGCCCGACTACCGGGCCGGGCTCGAAGCGGCCGGGCTGGCCGACGTGACCATCGAGTTCACCCACGCCGTGGGTGACGGCGTCCACGCCGCCATCATCCGGGCCGCCAAGCCCGTTCGTTGACGACCGCGGTCGGCGGTCGGATGGAATCCCTCGGCTGACGACTCGCGAACGACGACGTCCTGACTGGCTGTCGCGTGGCCGGGCGCAGATCTTCGTGATCGGGGACCTTGTGCCCTGTGCTCGGAGAGGGCCTGTGAGCGACACTGCGGACAGTGAGCGATTCAAAGATCGTTGAACAGTTCAGGGCGCTGGGGGACCCGGTGCGCTGGGCCATCGTGCGGGAGCTTCGAGGCGGGACACGATGCGCGTGCGAGCTGGCCCAGGTGGCGGCCGTGTCCCCGCCGCTGCTGTCGCATCACTTGAAGGTGCTCCGGCAGGCCGGACTGATCAGCGGCGCGCGACGAGGCCGTTGGATCGACTACACCGTCGATGACGCTGCGCTGGCCGAGCTGCGGGCCGGATTCGAGCGAGAGGCCGTGCCGTCGTGACCGGCTCGCCGGGCCCCTCGTCGAAGCACATGGCCACCGCGGTCGTCGACGACGTCGCCCTCGACGACACCGATGTGGTGCATCGGCTGTCCCGCCTGGACCGGTTCCTGCCCTTGTGGATCGGCGCCGCCATGCTCCTCGGCTTGGTGTTGGGCCGGGCCATCCCCCAGCTCGACGACTGGCTCGACGCGGTGAAGATCGGCACCGTGTCCCTCCCGATCGCCATCGGGCTGCTGTTGATGATGTACCCGGTGCTGGCCAAGGTGCGGTACCGGCGCCTGGATGAGGCGATGAGCGACCGCCGCTCCTTGACCTTCTCGTTGGTCTTGAACTGGGTCGTCGGGCCGGCGCTCATGTTCACCCTGGCGTGGCTGTTCCTGCCCGATCTTCCCGAGTACCGCACCGGGCTGATCATCGTGGGGTTGGCCCGCTGCATCGCCATGGTGCTGATCTGGAACGACCTGGCCTGCGGCGACCGCGAGCTCGCCGCCGTGCTGGTGGCGATCAACTCCCTGTTCCAGATCGTGGCCTACTCGGTGTTGGGATGGTTCTACCTGAGCGTGCTGCCGGGCTGGCTCGGCCTGGACACGGCGGTGCTGGACGTGACGATGTGGCAGATCGCCAAGATCGTCCTGGTGTTCCTGGGCATCCCGCTGGCCGCCGGGATCATCACCCGCACCGTCGGGGAGAAGACCAAGGGCACCGAATGGTACGAGCAGCGTTTCCTGCCCCGCATCGCCCCGGTCGCCCTGTACGGGCTGCTGTTCACCATCGTCGTGCTCTTCGCCCTACAGGGCGACAAGATCACCAGCAAACCGTGGGACGTCGCCCGCATCGCCCTGCCGCTGCTCGCCTACTTCGCCATCATGTGGTTCGGAGCCTTCTTCGGCGGCCTGCGCATGGGCTTCCCCTATCCGCGCAACGCCGTCGATCGCGTTCACCGCAGCGGGGAACAACTTCGAGCTCGCCATCGCGGTGGCGATCGGGGTCTTCGGTGTCACCTCCGGCGAAGCCCTCGCCGGCGTCGTCGGTCCCCTGATCGAGGTCCCGGTGCTCGTCGGCCTGGTCTACGTCGCGCTGTGGGCCAGACGCCGCTACTACCCGGCCCCCGCCGATCGCCCCACCCGAGAGGAGGCATCATGAACTGCTTCGACTGCGCCGAGGCCGACTGGCTCACCCCGGCCGTGGCCGTGTGCCACGACTGCGGCGCAGCGGTCTGCGCCGACCACGCCGTGAGCTTCGACCATCATCTGACGCGCACCGCCCTCATCGACCGGCAGATCCTGGTCGAACCACCCGCACGGCTCATCCGCTGCCGCGTCTGCGCCGCCGCGCACGACGCCGCCCACCAAGCCCATCCTCGCCACACCGAACGCGGCCATCACCTCGCCGCCCGACACTGACCACAGCTTTGCGTGACGCCGCCGGGGTCGACTGGGTCGCCTGGTCCACTCGATTTCTGCTGTTCACCGGCAAGGGCGGCGTCGGCAAGACGACGATCGCGTCGGCCACCGCAGTGGCCCTCGCTGACCGCGGCCGGCGAGTGCTGCTCGTGTCGACAGATCCGGCGTCGAATCTCGCCGACGTGTTGCAGATGGCCACCGGTGAGCAGCCGACCCCGGTACCGGGTGTCGAGCGGCTCGAGGTCATGGATCTCGACCCGCCAGGCCGCCGCCGATGACTATCGGACCAGGGTGATCGGACCGTACCGGGGGGTGATCCCGGACAGCGAGGTGGCTGCGCTCGAGGAGAAGCTGGCCGGCGCCTGCACCGTGGAGGTGGCCGCCTTTGACACCTTTGCCCGCCTCCTCACCGACCCGAAGTCGATCGAGGGTTACGACCATGTCGTGTTCGACACCGCCCCGACCGGGCAAACGCTGCGGCTGCTGAGCCTGCCGGCGGCATGGTCGGACTATCTCGGGGCCAGTCCCGATGCGACGAGCTGCCTTGGCCCGCTGGCCGGCCTCCAAGACGACCGCCCCGTCTATGCCGCCGCCGTTGCCGCCCTCCAAGATCCATCCCTGACGACCGTGGTCCTGGTCGCGCGACCCGACCAGGGCGCCCTCACCGTCGCCGCCGACGCCGCTGGGGAGCTCCACCAGCTCGGGATCGACCAGCAGAAGCTGGTCATCAACGGTGTCCTGGCCGAGCCGCTCGCGGGGGATGTCGTCGCCGAGGCCTACGCCGCGGCCCAACAGCACGCCTTGAGCACACAGCCCTCGTCGTTGCACCGGCTCCCCGTCGCCGTCGTACCGCTGGTCGCCGGGGACCTCATCGGCGTTGGGGCACTCCGGGCCTTCGTCATGGGGGCCAGCCCGCCCGATGCTGCCCACGGCAACGCCGGCGCCGGCTCCGCGCCAGCAGGTGGGAGCCTGGCTGGGCTCATCGACGAGCTCGAGCGGCCCGGACACGGCGTGGTCCTCGTCACCGGCAAGGGTGGGGTCGGCAAGACCACCGTCGCCCACCTCATCGCCACCGAGCTCGCCCGCCGCGGCCACCCGGTCCACTTGACGACCACCGACCCCGCCGGCCACGCCGCCGTGGCCCTCCCGTCGCTGCCCTCGCTGACCACCAGCGAGATCGACCCCGATGAAGCGACCCAGCAGTACGTGCGGAGCCGGCTCGACGCGGCCACCCGCGGCGGTCTCGATCAAGAACACCTCGAGCTGCTCGCCGAAGATCTCCGCTCGCCGTGCTCCGAGGAGCTCGCGGTCTTCCAAGCTTTCCGTCAGCTGCTCGGCCGGGGCCGCACCGAGTACGTGGTCATCGACACCGCCCCCACGGGCCACACGCTGTTGCTGCTCGACCTCACCGGATCCTTCCACCGCCAGGTGATGCAGGGCCTCGGTCAACGGGCCGGCCGCGTCGTGACACCACTGATGCGTCTCCAGGATCCCGACTACAGCCGGGTCCTGATCGTGACCCTGGCCGAGACCACGCCGGTCGCCGAGGCCAGTGACCTGCAGGATGATCTTCGGCGTGCCGGCATCGAACCCTACGGCTGGATCGTGAACGCCACCCTTGCCGGATCCGGGACCGCCGACCCGATCCTCGCCGGCCGCGCCGAACGCGAACAGGCGCAGCTCACCCGCGTGGCGGCGGTGGCGTCCCGGACCTGGGTGGTCCCCTGGACCGCCGCCGACGGCGCCGCTGGCGGCTCGCCATCGTGAGTGTGCTCGCTCAGACAGGCAGCCGTATCGCCGCGTAGAAGTCGCCGAGGACGGCTGCATTGGCGTCGGGCTACGAGCGCATCCGGGCAACTCCTGCTGACGCCGAGCCGTGGCGAAGGACGCAGCACTGGTCAACCCGCCCGTACTGCGCCGTCGCCGAACACTTGGGGTTCGATCGGTCGCACCTGCCCCTTGACGGCGCAGCGTGAAGTGGAGCGTCTCGACTTCGCAGTCCCCGAACACGTAGACCATCACTCAACGCCGTCGCTCGCTCGGCATGAGGGTGACGAGGCCCACAGAATCGGCGGCCGCGGCGAGCGCCATCGCCGGTGTCGGTCGCGGTGGCGGTGCCGAGCACGTTGGCGCGTAGGGCGTCGGTGGCGTGGGCGACGGGGTTGAAGGCCGCCATCGTTCGCATCCATGCGGGCATGGTCGCCAGCGGGGCGAAGGCGCCGGAGACGAACATGAACGGCATCATGATCATCATCCCGGCGAACTGGACGACGTCGGGGCGGCGCACCCGGTCGCCGATGCGGCCGAACAGGGCGCTCATCGACGCCGCCAGCGCCACGAGCACGGCGACAGAGGCGATGGCGTCGAGCACGCTGCCGTGGAACCGGAACCCGAGCACGAAGGCGGCGGCGATGAGGAGGGCGCCACGGACCAGCGTGAACAGCGCCTCGTTGATGGTGCGGGCGGCGCTGGGCAGGCGGCTCGACACGGGAAGGGTGGCGAAGCGGTCGTGGAGGCCGTTGGTGTGGTCGATGGCGGCGGCGACACCGGCGTTGGTGCCGGCCATCACCGTGGATACCGCCAGCATGGCCGGGGTGAGGAAGTCGATGTAGCTGACACCGGCAGGGAAGCCGGGGCTGTCGGCGACGCTGCGGAACACTTGGCTGAACAGCACCAGCATGGCCATGGGCATGGTCAGGGAGAACATGAGCAGCTGCGGCACCCGGGCGCTGGTGCGCAGGTTGCGGCGCACGAGGATGGCGAGCTGGTCCAGGGCCAGTGGGCGTTGGCGGAGCGACTCGGTGGGTGCGGTCATGTCCGGGCTCCGGTGGTGGCGAGGTGGAAGAACACGTCATCGAGGCTGGGCGAGGTGATGTCCAGGTCGGTCATCTCGTCGCCTGCGGCGGCGATCGCGCCGACGAGGTGGGCGGCCATGTCCGCGTCGGCCAGCGTGAACGAGACGCGCACGTGTCCGTGCTCGACGGGTTCGGTCGCATCGGGTGAGCGGGGCAACGCGCCGACGTGGTGCGCGGGGATGGTGGCCCGGACGATCTTGCCGCCGATGAGCGACTTCAGCTGGGCGGGCGTGCCCTGGGCGGCGATGCGGCCGTGGTCGAGGACGACCACCTGGTCGGCGAGCCGGTCGGCCTCTTCGAGGTACTGGGTGGTGAGCACCACCGTCGTGCCAGCGGCAGTGAGCTCGGCGACCACCGCCCACAGCGCCTGACGGGCGGCGGGGTCGAGCCCGGTGGTGGGCTCGTCGAGGAACAGCACGGCCGGTGAGGCGACCAGGCTGGCGGCGAGATCGACCCGGCGCCGTGTCCCGCCCGACAGCTCGCCCACCCGGCGCTCGGCGATGCCGTGTAGCTCGAACCGGTCGACGAGATCCCTGGCGCGGCCTCGGGCTGCGCCGCGCAGGCCGGCGAGGCGACCGACGAGCTCGAGGTTCTCGAGCGTCGTGAGGAAGTCGTCGAGCCCGGCGTACTGGCCGGTGACGCCGATGCGGCGGCGCACCTCGTGGGGGTGCTCGATGGCGTCGACGCCGTCGACGACGACGCGGCCCCGGTCCGGTCGCCTCGAGGTGGTCATGACCCGGATGAGGCTGGTCTTGCCGGCCCCGTTGTGACCGAGCACGGCCAGGGTGCCACCCGCTGCGACACGAAGGTCGACGCCGTCGAGGGCCGGGGTCGACCCGTAGGCGACGTGGACCTGCTCGACGACAACGGCGTCGGAGACGGCGACAGTGACAGCCATGTCACGCCTCCCGGCCACCGGCGCAGCACGGCCCGGTGTCCGTCGACGTCGCCGCGCAACACGTACCGGTCGACCCGGAATCGCTGTCACCGGGGTCATCGGCCAGGACGGTGTAGAACTCCCACGCGCCCAGCGGCACGTCGGGGGCGTCGACCCACACCTTGTCCTGCACGGCATGGCAGCAGCGGTCGGCTTCGGTCATCGTGTGAGAAAGGCCGGCGGCGGCGAACCGGCCGGCGGCGGCGGCCACCTCGGCCGGGGTGGCGACCTCGACCCCGAGGTGGTTGAGCGGCGACGCGGCGTCCGGGTGGTGGAACAGGACGAGCTTGAGGGGCGGGTCGGGGATCTCGAAGTTGGCGTAGCCCGGGCGCCGTTTGGCCGGCTCGACACCGAACAGCTCCCGATAGAAGGCGGTCGCGGCGTCGATGTCGGTGACGTTGAGGGCGAGCTGGAGGCGGCTGGTGGTCATCACGATGGTCTCCGTTCACCGTCGGGCCGTTCCCGGCGGTCGACCCCGATGACGAACGAGGACGGTGACGGACGCACGTGATGGCGACGGCGTGCGTCCCGTGCGATGTTCGTTCGTCTGTACGGTTGGTATGAGGAGCACGACCATGCACGTCGACGAGGACCGGCCGACCAGGGAACAGCTCGACGCCAGCTGGGACGACACGTTCGAGCGGCTTCGAACCTTCGTCGCGGCCCGTGTCGGTGACGACGAGGTTGCCGCCGACATCGCTCAGGATGTGCTCGTGCGCAGCATCGCGGCCGGTGCGCTGGATCGTGTCGACAGCCCGGCCGCCTGGCTCTACCGGTCGGCTCGCAACGCTGTCATCGACCACTACCGCACCCGCCACGTCCACGATCCGCTCGACCCCGCCGCCGGGCTGTGGCCCGAGCCCGAGCCGCGCGACGACCGGCCCAACGACGCCACCCGCGATCTCGCCGCCTGCCTGCAACCACTCTTGGCCCGGCTGCCTGAGATCTACCGAGACGCCCTCGACCGGGTCGACCTCACCGGCCAGAGCCACCACGGCGCGGCGGTCGAGGTGGGCATCTCGACGTCGGGCATGAAGTCACGGGTCCAGCGGGCCCGCCGCCTGCTCAAGGACCTGCTCACCGACTGCTGCGCCGTTCAGGTGGACAGGCTGGGCGCCGTAGCCGCCTACCAACCCAAGGCTGGCCCCTGCGGCTGTCGAGACGGCGACTGACCGAGGCTCAGCGCGCCGTGCCGATGCGGCGCTTCCCGGCGACGAATGCGAGGACGCCACCGGCGGCGGCAGCCAGGATCACCACCCGTGTGCTCCGCGGGAGCGATGTGGTCGGAACGAGGAGCGGGGCGAGGATGGGGCGAGCCAGCCGACCGACGGTCATCAGGAGCAGGGCACCAGGGAAGCCGAGCCGCCGGTTCCGGAACTACCACCTCCGGGCATTGCTCTACGCCGGACGGCCCAACTGGGATCTGCTCGACACCCTCACCCCACCGTGAAATCCGAAGAGCCGCCTACGTGCCATTCGCTCTTGCTGACGCCGAGCCGTGGCGAATTGATGCAACACGGGGGCCACCCCCGGTCCTGCGCCGGCAGGTCCCGGTGACCCGCGCGAGCGACGTGGCGCATGATCTCGGCGAGCTACGTCGCCGTTCTCGAACGGCGAGCGTTCAGTGCCTCGCGCCGTTGGCGAGTGTCGGTGGCGTGATGGGCTCGGCGCTGTCGACATTCGGCTGCAGCGCCGTGGGCTCGTCGAGGAGCTCTGATGCCGCGATGAGCGCGGCCCTGAGGATCAGTCGTTCCGGAATGGCCTCGTAGGTGGAGCCACCGACTTCGACGGTGCGGCATTCGGAGTCGCCGCACACGGAGCAGCAGCGGCTGCTTCCAACGGTGCCGGCGAGCCAGTCCTCCATCGGCTTGCCTGCGATCCAGATGCGGTTCGACGCCGACGGGTCCTGTTGGAACGAGGTCTCGTCGACCTCGCGGATCTCGAGCTGTGGCTCGACGCCGAGCGGTCGGAGCGTCTGGGCGAGGACGCGCACGGCGTGCTCGACTTCGTGTTGCGTGGCGGCGAAGCGATCGCAGGTCTGGCCTCCGCTCACCAGCCGTTGCCACACGATCGCGAGCGGCCCGACGACACCACCGGTTCGGTTGGTCGTGGACGACGAGCGGGACTCGCGGGGTAGCCCGAATTCCTTGCCAAGCTGGTAGGCGCGATCGAGATAGGCGTGGATGGTCTCGGGTGGGGCGGCGGTGGCGGCGTAGAAGTAGACGTGCTCGACGTCGTCGATGCCCGGGTAGCGGAACCCCCAGTCGTCGATGACCTTGGCGATGGCGTCGCGGATGCCGTCGTCGTAGGCGTTCTCGTCGAAAATCGTCGAGGTCATGATGAGGGCCCGCCGATGGCGTAGGAGGGGGATCCTGCCGTTGATGTCGCCGTGCCAGCCCTCCGAGGTGAGGCCGAACGCGAAGTCGAGGGTGAAGACCCGGTCGATCCAGCCCTTGAGGATCGACGGGAAGCTGCAGAAGTGGATGGGCGCGATGAACGCCAACGCGTCCGCGGCGGCCACCCTGCGCTGCTGGGCGAGCACGTCCTTGGGCATGTGGCTGCGGATCATGGCGGCGATCTCGGCGGGCGACTTGCCCCGCATGGCTCGTGACGCGAGGAGGCGTTGGACGGGCCCGCGGCAGGAGTTCAGCACCTTCTGGGCGGGGTCCATCAGCTCGAGGATGTCTCCAGGGATTTCGCCGCTGGTGTAGCTGGCCACGTCCCCTTCGCGGAACACCGGATCGAACTTGATGGCGTAGAGGTCGACGACGTCGCTGGTGTGCCCGGCGTCGGTGAGACCGGCGGTGAAGCGCTCGAGGACGCCATGGCAGAACGAGTGTGGGTCGTGATGCGCGTAGACGGTCAGCACTTTCATGGCGTAGCTCCTTCGACCCCTTCACCTCGGTCACCGCTGGCCGGGGCCCGAGCCTCGGAGCGTTGAGCCGGCTGGCCGTCGAGCATGGCGATGATCTGCTCGGTGTTCTCGCGGATCGCCGTGATGTTCCTGAACATCCACTTCGGCGGGGCGTTGTCAGGCATTGACTCGAACTTCTTCTCCCAATCGATCTTCCCGAGCTCGGGCGCCACGCGCTTCAAGACCAGCCCGACAGCGGCGACCACAGCGCCCACGACCAGAACCTTCTTCACCAGAATGAGCGTCCTCTCCCCGTCCACAGTCCGGAAGGGCCGTTGGTCCCGGCACGGCGAGTCCGGACTCGCGGGTGACGCCGCGAGGTGTGTGCCTGACGCTTCGCTTGGATCGGTGGGCTCTCAGGAGACGCCTGCGGCCCGCCGCTCGTCGCTTGTGACCGGCTGAGCTCCGGTGCTCGGCACCGGCACAGCGTGCTTGGCCAGGCGGCTGTGGTGGATCGTCGCGATCAACCACAGCGTGCCCATCGCGGCCATCAACACGCCCAGGGCGACGTCGCTCGCGGTGAGGAGCATCTCGACGCCGGCGATCAGCGCGACCACTCCGATCAGCGAGGTGACGGCCAGGTAGGCCGTGTTGCCATGGATCAGCTGATCGAAACTGGCACCACCGCACTGGCCGACGCGGCGAAGCCGAGCCCGAGGACGACCAACCCGGTCGCCCGCGTGCTGTCCAGGCCCGGCGGCGCGGACCCGGCAGCCCAGAGCAGGTACAGGAGGCCAGCGACGGCCACCAGCACGGTGGCAACGATGTCTTGCTTCGGGAGGCGCATCGTCCCTCCCTTCGAACGTTCGATGTCGATTCGCCCGATGTCCCGGGCTAACTCTCATCGTGCGAGTGCGAGCCCGGTGTAGCCAGGGTTGTAGCACCGGTCGACCCGGGACCATTGGCCCTCCCGCCTCGGTCCGCTGGACGGATCCTTGCAGTGAGGACGCGGATCCTCCATGGGTTCGCGTGCTCATGGAGGTGTCGTGATGGCCGAGATCATCGAACGTCAAGATCTCGTCAGCCCGGACCGTCTCGAGTCCGATCCTGCCAAGGGCGAACGAGAAGCGGCCCGCAAGCGGGTCGAGAAGAAGCACAAGTTCCGAGGCGACGTGGTCGCCTACGTGGTCATCAACCTCTTCCTGATCGGGCTCTGGGCCGCGACCGGGTTCGGCTACTTCTGGCCCGCCTGGGTGCTGGCCGGCTGGGGCGTCCTCTTGCTGCTCGACGCGTGGAACGTCTACTACCGCCGGCCCATCACCGAGGAAGAGATCGAGAAGGAGCTGCGCGCCGGTCGAGGCTGATCACACTTCGTAGGGGACTGCACGGACTGGGACGGACTGGACGGACTGCACGGACGAAACGCCGGACTCGAGACCAGGGCTGCCGGCGTTGGCGCTGGTCACCTCGCTCGGAACGGGAACTGTGCGTCGACGGTGGCCCGAAGCGAGCCATGCCGGGCCCACCGAGTCGATGAGGTCGGCGGAGGTGCTCGGCCGGCAGGGATCTTGTGCACGGCACCGACCGGCTGCGCACGGCGTTGTGGGTTCGGAGTAGTCCCCGGTGTCAGGATTCGAACTCCGATTCGTGAACGTGATCCGGAGGTGGCGGCGAGCAATGGTCACCGCGTACCAGACCTTTACGGGATGCTTCGCCCGAGCGCGTTGTCATAGGCGAGCGAGAGGTAGCCCTCGTCTTCCTGGGCGAACTGAAGCTGCAGGATCGCGTGGAGGCCGTAGAGGAGCTGGCGCAGCTCGATGATGTCGTCGTTGTCGGGTTCGGTGGGATCGAGTTCGTTGATGACGCTGCTGATGCGCCGGATGAGGTGTCCGATCTCGACGTGCGCGCGGCTCATCGTCGCGGTGGGGTCATTGCCGCCGATGACGCGGGCGAGGACCGGGTACAGGTCGTGGTCCTCGGCTTGTTCGTGGGGGTCGAGTTCCTCGACCAGGAACCGTTGGACATCTCTCAGGCTGGCGATCGACTCGGCGGGGCGGGCCGCGTCGAGGTGGTCGGCGACGTCGCGGATGCGAGCGAGGTCCGGACGCAGGGTGCGGTGCTCGGCGCTGAATCGCCGCGCCAGGGCGGCTTCCTCGCCGGTCAGCCGGTTCGCCGAGGTCGTGTCCCGCAACGCCCGAAGGGCGTTCACGATGACGGCGACGTCGATGCGCTCTTGGAGGAGCGCACCCCACACGGGCGGCAGGTAGCCGAACGCGGCGGCGACCATCGCTCCGAGTGACAGGGCCATGCCGACGACGACGCTCTCCCAGGGCGATGCGGCGGCTGCGGCGGGCGATGACGACTGCTTCGCCGAGCCGGTCGAGGCGATCAATGGTGAGTACGACGTCGGCGGCTTCCGACGAGGCGGGTGGCGCCGCGGGCACCGACGGCGACACCGACGTCGGCGAGCGCCAGGGCGGGCGCGTCGTTGATCCCGTCACCGACCATGATCGTGTCGCCTGCCCGCTTCTCGAGGCGGACCGCTTCGACCTTCTCGACCGGGGTCCGTTCGGCGAAGACGTCATCGACGCCGATGACCGCGCCCACGGTCTGGGCGTTGTCCTCACGGTCGCCGGTCACCATGACGATGCGGTGTATGCCGTCGCGGCGCCGCTGGCGGATCGTGCGTCCTGCGTCAGGACGGCTCGGGTCGTCGAGGAGCAGCGCACCGACGGGCGCGCCGTCGACGTCGACGAAGATCGTGAGCGCCCCGTCGAGCGCGGCGCGGCGGCGCACCGCCCGCGTCCAGGCAGACGCGGGTGCCGCCGAGGTCCGGCTGGCCTTGCCGACCGCGACGCGGTGGCCGTCCACTCGACCACGGATGCCGTGGGCGGGCATCTCCGCGACGTCGTCGGGCAACGACAAGGCGAGCGCGCGGGCGCGAGCAGCCCGCACGCCGGAACGAGGAGTGGGCGTCGTGCCACTTTCGTGCCAGTGTGGGCGGCGGCGAGCGGTGGGCAACGGTGGCCAGCGGAGTCCGATGGATATCCCCTGAGCAGGGCAAATACCCGTCAGGCCTGGTTGGGGGCATCACCTCAGTCACCTTTTTTGCCAAGGTGAGGGTCGCGGGTTCGAATCCCGTCGTCCGCTCCAAGCGATCTTTGCTGTGAGCAGGGCCGTTGCTGTCGCTCGGTTAGCGTCGGCCGGTCGCGCTGCCCATCACGCGCCCATCATTTGCCCATCACGCATAGTCCCGGCCGTCCGGTCGGGTCGTGCAGATCGGGGGTCGATGATGGTGGATCGATGCGTCAACGAGGGCGCGGTTCCTGGGAGTTGCGGGTCTACCTGGGCCTCGATCCGGGTACCGGGCAGCGCCGGTACGCAACGAGGACCGTGCACGGCACCCGACGGGCCGCGACGGCCGCACTGGCCGAACTCGTGGAGACCACCGCCTACGCCCGCCTGCGGGCGGGAACAGTCGGCGAGCTGCTGGAACGGTGGATGACCGCGGCGGCGCCGGCGTGGTCGGCATCGACGGTGCGCGAGACCCGCAGCCTGATGCGCTGCCATCTCCTCCCGCAGCGCGGGCACGTACCGGTGGCCAAGCTGACCGCTGCCGACATCGACGACGTCTATGCGCACCTGCTGCGCCGCGGAGGACGTGACGACCGGCCGCTGAGCCCCGCCACGCTTCATCGGGTCCACGTCGTGTTGCAACGGGCGCTGAGCCAAGCGGTTCGCTGGGAGTGGATCTGGCTGAACCCCTCCGCCGTGGCCTCGCCACCGCGGGTCGAACCGGCCGACATCCGTCCCCCGTCGGTCGAGCAGATCCGCCGGCTCCTCGACGTCGTCCGAGCCGAGGACATGCGCTTCTTCACCTACCTGCATCTCGCGGTTATGACCGGCGCCCGACGCAGCCAGCTCCTGGCCCTGCGCTGGTCCGATGTCGACTTCCACCACGCCGCCATCGGCTTCCGCCGGGCTCTGGTCGACGGCCCCACCGGGCCGGTACTGCGACCGACCAAGAACCGGCGCACCTACCGCGTGGCGCTCGACCCGACGAGCGTCGAGCTGCTGGTCGCCCACCGCGACCAGGCGGCCACCCGGACCGATGGCGTGGTCAACGGTTTCGTGTTCAGCAGCGACGCCGGGCGTCATCCGTGGCGGCCCAACTGGGTGACCAAGCGCTTCATTGCCTACCGCCGCCGCGCCGGCCTGGCCGCGTTCCGGCTGCACGACCTTCGGCACTTCATGGCCACCACCATGCTCGCCGCCGGCGTACCGGTGCCGGTGGTCTCCGAGCGGCTCTGCCACGCCCGCACCTCCACCACCGTCAACATCTACGCCCACGCCATGCCAGGGGGCGACCAGGCCGCCGTCAACCTCCTGGCGGAACTCCTCACCCCAGCCCCCGACCGAGGTGCCGGCCCTTCCGCGCCAACCGGCGGCCGAGGGCTCGTCCCGTAGCCATGGACGGAGCGCGTTCCGTGCAGACCCCACGCCCATGCACTGTCCTGCTCGCGATTTCAGACGTGTTCGACCGGCACCTCGGGGCGATGCCCCACGCCGATATGAGCCCGCGTTGTGGGCGGTCGAGGCGGTGCCGGAACCGTCTCGATCGGGTCGCCTAGGTCCGGGTGGCCGGACCGTCGGCCCCTGGCGCACCTGGCCCCGAGGCCCCGACAGCGCAAGAATTCCATGATTGGCGGGCCCGCCTCGCGTCCGGCTGGGCTGGTGGGCTCGATCGTGTGGGACCACGACATCGCCGAGGTATACGACGCCGTCTACGCGGCGAAGTTCGATGAGGCGGTGCTTCGTACGATGGTCGACCTCCTCGCCGAGCTGGCAGGTGATGGGCCGGCGCTCGAGTTCGCGGTGGGCACCGGGCGGGTGGCCCTCCGACTCAGCAAGCGTGGGATTCCTGTGTCGGCGATCGAGCTGTCGCCTCACATGGCCGACAGGCTGCGAGCCAAGCCCGGAGCCGATGCCGTGCCAGTGACCATCGGCGACATGACGACCACGCGTGTGCCCGGGACGTTCGCGCTCGTGTACCTGGTGGCGAACACGATCATGAACGTCACCACCCAGGACGAGCAGGTGTCCGGGTTCGCGAACGCCGCCGCGCATCTTCATCCGGGCGGTTGCTTCGTGGTGGAACTGATCGTTCCCCAGTTGCGGGCGGTGCCTCGGGGTGAAACGGGCCGGCTGTTCACCCTGGAGGCCGACCACGTCGGCATCGAAACGTTCGATGATCTGGTCGGCCAGATCGCTTGGTCGCATCACTGGATGGAGGTGCAAGGTCGCCTCGTCCGACACTCTGCGCGGTACCGGTTCGTGTGGCCTTCCGAGCTCGACCTGATGGCCCGCCTCGCCGGCCTGCGCCTCCGCAGCCGCTGGGCAGATTGGAAGCGTTCACCGTTCACCGTTCACCTCAGATAGCGCCAGCCAGGTGGCGGTCTTCGAGAACGCGGCCTGAGAGCGAAGCCGACGACAATCTGGCGCCCATGACATCTCGCCCTTCGCCGTCGATCGGTCGCGCTCGCGACAGGCAGCACGACGCCGGCAGGGCAAGCCCGAACGGTGCCGCCGAGCCGGCGATAGGGGACACACGGCGGACTGAAGTTGTCTGCGACGCGGTGCATCCGCCGTATTCGGCGTTGTTCCGACCTCGGAACAACGCCGATTGTTCCGACCTGGTGATTGTTCCGACCTGCGCGTCGATCAGCTTGTGCGATCTCAGGATCGTTGGCCGCGGGGTCGGAACAATCAGAGGGCGTCGAGGAAGGCGAGTAGCGGGTCGGGCGGCTGGTAGCGGCCGGGCGTGGTGCCCGGCGGCGTGACGCGGGCGACTGCTCGCTCCTTCTGGTCCATGTCGGCGTGCAGGTAGATGTGGGCGGTGGCGATCTGTTCGTGGCCAAGCCAGAGCGCGATGACGGCGACGTCGGTGCCGGCGTGGAGGAGCCGCATGGCGGCGGTGTGCCGCAAGGTGTGCATGGTGACGTGCTTGTCGCGCAACGACGGGCAGCTGCTGCGGGCGACGGCGAGGTGGCCGGCGAGGCGGCGTTCGATGGCGTCGTGGCTGAGCCGTGTCCCGGTGCGTGTCGGGAACAGCGGTTCCCACAGCTCGCCAGTGTCCTCGCTGAGCCAGCCGCGCAGCACCGCGACGGTGAGCGTGGTGAGCGGGGTGGCGCGTTCCTTCCGTCCCTTGCCGATGCAGCGGACGTGTGCGCCGGCCTGGAGGGCGACGTCGCCGCGGGACAGGCTGATGATCTCGGAGATCCGCAGGCCGGTCTGGACGGCGAGGACGAGCATGGCGTGGTCCCGCCGACCGGCCCAGGTGCTGCGGTCGGGCGCGGTCAGGAGTTTGTCGACCTCGGTGTCGGTGAGCCAGGTGACGTCTCTGTGCTCGCGGTGCTTGGTCGGGATGGCGAGCACGCGCTGGATGACGGCGGCGTGTTCGGGGTGGTGGAGAGCGGCGTAGCCGAACAGCGAGTGGATAGCTGCGAGCCGCCAGTTGCGGGTGCGAATCGTGTTGTGCCGGTCGTGTTCGAGATGGTCCAAGAACCCGGCGACGAGCGGCGCGTCCAAGTCCGCGATGTCGAGCCTCGACGGCGCCTTGCGAGTCCTGGCGGCGGCGAAGCCGAGCAGCAGCCGGAACGTGTCGCGGTAGCCGGCGATGGTGTGAGGGGAGGCGCGACGTTGCGCCATGAGACGATCGGTGAAGAAGGCCTGTAGCACCGGTGCGAGCGCGGTCATGATTCGCCTCCCTGGTGCTGTTCGAGACGAGCCGCAACCAACTGCATGAGCTCGGGCACCGCAGACAAGTACCAGTAGGTGTTGGCCGGCTCTACGTGGCCGAGATAGGTGGACAGCACCGGCAGCAGCGCCGAGATGTCGACGCCGTGGCGGTGCGCATCGATGAGTGTGTGCACCGCGAACGCATGCCTCAGATCGTGTATGCGCGGATGAACGGTCTCGGTGCGCAGCCCAATCCGTTCGGTGGCCTCGCGGAACGCCCGGTGGGCCGCGTGCCGCGAGAGCACGCCCCCGGTGACCGACAGGAAGAACCGATCGACCAGCGGTCTCGGGCACAGCCGATCGCGGGCTGTTGCATATTCCCGCAGTTCGGCGGTGACTGACGGGTGCAGAGGCACCAGCCGCACACGGTCGAACTTCGCGTGTCGGACGGTGATCATCCCGTGGACGAGGTCGACCTCCGTGCACCTCAGCGCGACCGCCTCCCCGACGCGCATGCCGGTCGCGGCCAGCAGCCCGAACAAGGCGAGGCAGGTCGCCGCCCGCAGCGGCGGTTGGAGCCGTTGCGTTGCGGCCAGCACCTCGCCGAGTTGGTCCGGCGTGTAGATGTAGGGTGTCGGCCGCCGCCGCGGGACGGAGAGCAGACCGGGCGGTGGGACCTGATGAGCTGGGTCGATCGCGTGCAGGTAGCGGGCAAAGCAGCGCACCGCGCTCAGCCGGTAGTCGACGCTGATCGGCTTGAGTCCCTCGGGCTGACGGGCCCAGGCGACCGCCAACTCGACGGTCACCATCGTCGCTCCACAGGCCTCGAGGTAGACGACGAAGCCCGCCAAGAACCTGGCCGCATCAACGAGCTGGAAACCCAACCCCCGGCGCAGCCGCAGGTAATCATCGAGATGCTCGCCCAGCGTGCTCACCGCGCCCCTCCTGTCGGCCAGGGCCGCGCGATGGTGCGGAGCCGTTCGACGTCGACGTGGGCGTAGACAGCGGTGGAGGCGAGCGACCGGTGCCGCAACACCTGGCCGATCTCCCCGAGAGGTGCGCCCGCGCGCAGCATGTCGCTGGCGGCAGTGTGGCGCAGCCGGTGGGCGCGCACCACGCCAAGCCCGGCCCGACGGGCCGCGCTGGCCACGATCGCGGTCACCCCGCCTCGCCTGATGCCGACAGGGGGAGGTCGCAGGCGCAGGAACACCTCCCGCACCGTGGCGGTGAGCGGCCGGCCCCGGCACAAGTACGCCACGATCGCCTCGCCAACATCGACGGGCAGCGGCAGCTGATCAACGCGGCCGCCCTTGCCGTGGACCGTGAGCTGACCGGCCTGCCAATCGAGATCATCCAGCTGCAGCGTGGCGACTTCGGTGGCCCGCAGCCCGAGCCGCAACATCAACACGATCACCGCGTAGTCGCGTCGACCACTTACCCGCCGACGATCACACACCCCCAGCAAGGCCTTCGCTTGCGACGGTGTGATCCCTTGCGGCAAAAGCGACCGTCGCCGCCCCGACACGGGCAGCGCCGCTGCCGAAAGGTCGTGGTCGACGAGGCCCGTCAGGCAGCAGTAGCGAAGGAACGAACGCAGCGCGCACCCGTAGCGCCGCACCGTCGCCGGCGACCGATGACCGACCTCGCCGAGCACCGAGCTCGACACGTCAGCCGCAGTCAGCGCGCGCAGCTCGCGTCCACCGAGGCCCGCGAGGAACCTCCGAACCTCGGACACATAGGCCTCGACGGTCAACTCCGACACGCCGCGCTCGCTGCGCAAGTAGCCGATGAACGCCTCCAACAGAACCTCGGACGGCATCACCGCGCTGGAACCCGATCTGGACATGAACTGCCTCCTTCACTCGCAACCAGTGAAGAAGGCATCGGCAGAGCCGCTGGATTGTTCCGACCTGCGCTCGCCCCAACCGCCTACCAACCGGCCGGAATCACTCCCAGGTCGGAACAATCACCAGGTCGGAACAATCGGTGTTATCTGGCTGCGAACCGCCCGGCGAAACCGGCCCACTGATGTTCCACACATACGCGAGCCGCGGGCCATCGGTGCCCTCGTCCCGCTCGGTCATCATGGAACCGTGGGAACGCGACGCATCACGGTCGGCGAGCGACGCGCTCGGCTGGCGCGCCGCCATCGCCTGGTCCCGTCGACGCGAACCGACGACGTTGCGGCGATCGCGGACTCGGTAGTTGCGCTGCACTCGTCGGATCCGGTGTCGGTGTTCCTCTCGGCGCTGGCCCGGATGCGCCACCCGTCGATCGCTGCGGCGGAGGCCGCTCTCTACGACGCTCGTAGCGTGATCCGGTTCCACGCGATGCGGCGCACGCTGTGGGTCGCGACCCCCGCGGTGGCGCGGATGGCCCACGCATCCTCGACGACGAAGCTGTTGGGGCCCGAGCACCGCAGGTTCGTGAAGCTGCTCACCGACAACGGCATCTCCGACCACGGCGACGACTGGATCGCGTCGGCGAAGGAGCAGGTGCTGGCTGCGTTGCACCGGGCGGGTGAGGCGTCGACGCGCCAGCTCGGCGACGCCGTGCCCGCCTTGCGACAACCGATCGAGCTGTCGCCGGGTAAGCCGTACGCCGCGACCCAACAGGCACACGTGCGCGTGATGTTGCACCTCGGTTTCGAGGGTGTCGTGGTGCGGGGCCGCCCGATGGGTTCCTGGATCAACAGCCAGTACCGCTGGGCCGCGATGGATGACTGGGTGCCCGGGGGCATCACCGGCATGGATCCATGTGAGGCCTCCGCCCAGCTGGTACGACGATGGCTGCACGCGTTCGGCCCCGGGACGACCGCGGATGTGCAGTGGTGGACCGGCTGGACGGTCCGCGACACCCGGCGCGCGCTGAACGACGCGGGCGCGGTCGTGGTCACGATGGAGACCGCCGACGGTGACATCGACGCGTGGCTCGCGCCCGACGACCTCGACGCGGTGCGTGGGTCGTCGCAGTGGGTGGCGCTCTTGCCCGGCCTCGATCGGACGACGATGGGATGGAAGGACCGGCGCTGGTACCTCGACGCCAGGATCGGGTCGCAAGTCGTCGACCGGAACGGCAACGCCGGACCCACGATTTGGGTCGACGGCCGCATCGTGGGCAGTTGGGCCCAACGGAAGGACGGCACGATCGCGCTCGGGTGGCTCACCGACGTGCCGCCGGCTCGCCGTGCTCAGGTCGAGGCGAACGCGCGCCTGCTGGAGATCGAGTTGGGCGACACCCGCTTCACCATTCGGTTCCCCGCTCCGATTCAGGCCGAGCTGCTCTCCGCCTGACCGCTCTCGAACTCTGGCCCACGCTCCCTCGGTCGGCGGCACTGTCACCATGGGGGATTCTCACCCGATCCCGCGGGTTGCAGGAGCTCAGTCGGCTCTGCCTCCGTTCGCGCTCAGCGATGCGGGTGTCCGGGGCATGAGTCGTTAGGTCGGTGGGTCGGCACTCCTGCAGCAGCGCGATGTCGGGAGCGAGCGCAGCGAGGAGTGCCCACTGCCGCCGCCGGTTCTCGATCGTCTTGAATCGACCCCGCTTACCATACGCAAGATTCCAAGTGACGACGCGCACACGACGGATCGTCGCGCACTTCGACGGGCTATCCCCCTCCTGCACCTTCGATGGCCAATCGGACCATCGGACCGATCGCACCTTCCTCGTCTCGGCCGTCGTGATATCCCGTCGGTTGTTGAGCTCCGCCGCGTCCGGAACCGCCGGTTCAACCGGCATGGATGGCGGGGGAGTATTCCTGCGTTGGGTTGCTTGAGCCGGGTTGGCGGCTGAGGACGTCGCTGCTCGTTCGTCAGCCGCACGCTGTCGAGCCGCTTCACGTTGCGGCTCTGGATGAGCGAGAACGGCGTTGGCTCGAGGCTCTGCCCGGTGGCGTGATCGCCGCTGCCGATGTGAACATCGCCGGGTTCCGCTTCGCTGTGGTGAGCGTGCATGCCCTGGCGGCGTCCGTCGCCATCAGCGATGGCATCGACGCCAACGATCACACAGGCCTACGACGGGTCGGGCTTGAGCTGGCCTGGCACAACGACGTCATCGTCGCAGTGCTCGAGCCGGGGGTCGTCGGGCGCCGTTTCATCGTCGGACGCGACTGGAACAACTCGCCGTTGTTCGACGTGAACTACCCCCCGCGACGGGCGCGACTGCACAGCCGAGCGCCGAGTTCTTCGCGACGAGCCGACGCGGGCTGGCACGATGCGATGCGACGGTTCCACGACAGCGACGTGCGGACCTACCTCGACCAAGAGTCGGCCCCGTACGAACTCGATCACGTCTTTGTCGACGCCACCACGTACGACGACCTGCTCGACTGCCATGCACTCAATGAGTCGACGTTCCATGGCCTCAGTGATCACGCGCCGTTGGTCTGCGACTTCGCAGTCGAATCGAACGACAGCGACGCGACGACATCTCCGTAGCTGGTAGTTGGATCACCCGTAACCGGCGGTCGTGGACGGCCAGTTGGCTCCTACCGTATGAAGATTCGGGGATACTGAAGGCCGATGTTCGGAGCGCCATGGCGGCTCGGTGGAGCGAGCGCCTGCCGGGCAGTATGCGTGCGGTTCGCTCTGTCCGGCCCGCCATTCCCTCATCGGGTGCGGTTGCGGTCGAGGTCGACCTGGCCCTGGCACCGGGCACCGTGCCGGCCCAGGTCACCAACCGGATCGCCTACAGCGTGCCGGAAGGCACGCCGAGCGCGGTGCTCCTCGACGCCACCAAGGGCGAGGTGGACGGGCCCAAGGTCGCGGTCAACCGCCACCCGCGATCGTGATCAAGCCACCCCTCGCCGGGGATGGCTGGCTCGTCACGTCCGCGTGTTGCGGACCCAACCCCCACCGCGATCTTCGACTCGTCACCGACGGTCTGCGCATCGAGACCGGGGAGATCTTCGCCGTCGACTGGGGCCGGCTCAAGGGAAACAAGCTCTTTAGAGAGATCCTGGGCTGCTGCGCCGAACCGCGACGAATGAGAATCTGTGGGTCGGGTCTGGCTGAGCTCGGCTTGCCTTGGTGCCAGTGAGCCCGATTAAGAGATTGACGCTGGGGGCCTTCCCGGCACTGCGACTTGTTGCCTCGAGCACGCCTTACAGGTTCGATGATCGGTTGGCCCTGCCAGGCCCGTCTCACAGTCGAGCGAGAGGGGTGGTGTGCATGGATGTCATCGTCGAACGCTGCGCCGGGTTGGATGTCGGAAAGGACGAGGTGGTCGCTTGTGTGCGAACGCCGCGGTCGTCTGGTAGGGGCCGGCAGAGCGAGCTGCGCGTGTTCCCGACGTTCACGTCGAGCTTGGAGGAGTTGGCCGATTGGCTGGCCGCCAACGGGGTGGTCGAGGTGGTCATGGAAGCGACCGGCCCGTATTGGAAGCCGATCTGGTATGTGCTCGAGGACCGCGGCTTCGACCTCAAGCTCGTGAACGCCAAGCGCGTGAAGATGGTGCCGGGCCGCAAGACGGACATGGCCGACGCAGCATGGTTGGCGGAGCTGTTGGAACACGGGCTGCTGCGGAGCTCGTTCGTGCCGCCACCGGCGATCCGCGAGCTGCGAGATCTCACCCGCTACCGCAAGCGGCTGATCCAGACCCACACCGCCGAGCAACAGCGCGTGCAGAAGACGCTGGAGGACGCCGGCATCAAACTCGACTCGGTCGCCTCCGACGTCTTCGGGGTGTCGGGCCGGCAGATGCTGGCCGGGTTGATCGCCGGTGAACGAGACCCCGAGACGCTGGCCGAGCTGGCCAAGGGAACGCTGCGCAAGAAGATCCCGATGTTGCGCGAGGCGCTCCAAGGCCGGTTCCGTGAACATCACGCCACCATCCTGAAGATCACCATGGACCACGTCGCCCACCTGGAAGACGCCATCACCACCCTCGACACCGAAGTCGACCGGGTGATGGCCCCTTTCTCGGAGGCCCGTGACCACCTCGACACGATCACCGGCGTGGGCAAACGGGCCGCCGAGTGCATCATCGCCGAGATCGGCGTGGACATGACCAGGTTCCCGACCGCGGCCCACCTGGCGTCATGGGCCGGGATGTGCCCGGGCAACAACATCACCGGAGGCAAACGCCGGTCCGGCAAGACCAACAACGGCAGCCGGTGGCTCGGCGAGATCCTCAACCAGTGCGCCATCGCGGCATCACACACCCGCAACACCTACCTTGTCGCCCAAGTACTGGCGTCTCGTGCGTCGCATCGGCAAACGCAAGGCCGCTGTCGCCGTCGGCCACTCGATCCTGGTGATCGCCTGGCACCTCCTCACCAACGACTGCGACTACGACGACCTCGGAGGCGACTGGTTCGCCAAACGCACCGACACCGACAAACGCCGCGACCAACTCATCCGACAGCTCCAAGACCTCGGCTACGGAGTCACCCTCACCAACCTGGCCGCCTGAACGGGTCCGGGGGGATTCTCCTTACAGACCCCCATGGCTCGTTGGCCGCCTCGATGGATGAGAATCGTGTCGGGCCTGGCTGAGCTCGTTTGCCCTTGGTGCAGGTAGAGCCCGACTTACAGACTGACGCCAGGGGTCTTCCCGGCACCTCGAATTGTTGTCAGGTACACGCTTCACAGCGTCGTTGATCGGTTGACCCCGCCGGCCCACCCAAAATTCCAAGATGGTCAGACGGGGGGTCGGCGATGGACCTGATGGTGGAGCGGTGCGCCGGGGTGGACATCGGTAAGGACGAGGTGGTCGCCTGCGTGCGCACACCAGATCCGAGCGGCAAGGGTCGCCGCAAGGAGACCCGGACGTTCAGCTCCTTCACTTCCCAGCTGGAGGCGATGGCCGACTGGTTCACCGCCGAGGGTGTCACCGAGGTCGTCATGGAAGCGACCGGGTCGTATTGGAAGTCACCGTGGTACGTGCTCGAAGACCGCGGGTTCGATCTGAAGTTGGTCAACGCCCGCCACGTCAAGATCCTCCCCGGTCGTAAGTCCGATGTTCTCGACGCCGAGTGGCTTGCTGAGCTGTTGGAACACGGCCTGCTGCGCGCCAGTTTCGTGCCCCCGGTGGCGATCCGGGAGCTGCGTGACCTGACCCGCTACCGCAAACGCCTCGTCCAGGCTCACACCTCCGAGTGCCAGCGGATCCACAAGACCCTGGAGGACGCCGGCATCAAGTTGGACTCGGTCGCCTCCGATGTGCTCGGTGTGTCGGGGCGAGCGATGCTGGCCGCGCTCGTTGCCGGGGAGCGCGACCCCGAGGTTCTCGCCGAGCTCGCCAAAGGGGTGCTACGCAAGAAGATCCCCGAGTTCCGCGAGGCCCTGCGAGGACGGTTCCGCGACCACCACGCCCTCCTGATCCGGTTGTGCCTGGACCACACTGCTCACCTCGAGTCCGCCATCGCCCAGCTCGACGAACGAGTCGACGAGGTGATGGTCCCTTTCGTTGAGGCCCGCGACCACCTCGACACCATCACCGGGGTCGGCAAACGGGCCGCGGAGTGCATCATCGCCGAGATCGGTGTCGACATGACCCGCTTCCCGACCGCCGGGCACCTCGCTTCCTGGGCCGGGATGTCGCCGGGCAACAACATCACCGGCGGCAAACGCCACTCCGGCAAGACCACCAAAGGCGACCCGTGGCTCGCCGACATCTTGAACCAATGCGCCTGGTCTGCGGCCCGGTCCCGTGACACCTACCTGTCAGCCCAGTTCTGGCGGCTGGCCCGACGGATCGGCAAGAAGAAGGCCACGGTCGCGGTTGGCCACTCGATCCTGGTCATCTGCTGGCACCTGCTCACCAACAACGTCGACTACAGCGACCTCGGCGGCGATTACTTCGCCCGACGCGGCGACACCGCACGCCACCAAGAGCGCCTCGTCCAACAACTCCGGGACCTCGGCTATGCAGTCACACTCCGGAAGATTGCCGCATGAACGTCTCGCGCCACGCTCAAGGCTGATTCTCTTCACAGGCGACGGCAGCACGAACGAGCAGTTCTTCGGCTTCGGGGCGGATGTGCTCGCGGTCGCCGACGCAACCGTGGTCTTCACCCAAGACGGCGAGCCGGAGCAAACCCCGGGCGAGGCGAGACTCGCAACCAAGCAATCGCAGATCGGCGGCAACAAGGTGATCCTCCAGATCGCCACCAAGGTCTTCGCGGCCTATGAGCACCTGCAGCCGGGCAGCCTCACGGTGAAGGTGGGCGACAAGGTCAAGGCCGGCGCCGTCTTCGCCAAACTCGGGAACACCGGTCCCTCCACCGGCCCGCATCTGCATTTCGGACGCTTGGACCGGCCCAACGTCTTCACCGGCCGCGCCTTGCCGTTCGTCTTCGACCGCTACACCCTGGCCGGCACCGTCGACATCGCACACGCACAGGGTGACGAAATCGTGATCAGGCCCGAGTCGCGGCAGGTTCGTTCGGCGTATCCGCTCTGGGGCAGCATCCAGAACTTCCCGTAGGTCCACGCCACTCAGTCGGAGGGTTGCAACGGACCTGCGCGCCATAGCTGCCGATCGCGCGCACGTTCCGAACGTCTGCAGCCGATCCGAACCCGCGCTCCGAACGCGCAGAAGGTCATCGCGCCGCCCTCCCGGCGGTAGGTGGCACTCCTCGAATGATCCGCGGACTCTCACGAGTTCGCCACCGAATTTGTCGAGACGCCGGCAAAGTGGGCGGACTTCCGGACGGCGCCTGACGGTGTGGCGTTTGCGATTCGAGTCGCGCTGCGTCCACCCCCGGGTCCGCGAGCACACCTCGCCGATGCGTGGTACAACCAGACCGCGGCCGCGTTTGGCGGCGTCGAGAGGGGGGTGGACATGGCAGACGACATCTTGGTCCGTGTTGTCAACGAGCTCAGGCAGGTGGTGGACGGCATCCAACCCGACCAGCTGTCGGCGCCCACGCCATGCACGGAGTGGGACGTCCGCGATGTCCTGAACCACGTGACCGGTGGGTCGATCATGTTTGCCGAGTGCGTCGAGAACGGCTCGATCTCCGATGAGGAGTTCGGCCGGCTGATGTCCACCGATCTGGTGGGGGATCAGCCGAGTGCAGTGTTCGGTGCCGCCGCGGACCGGGCCCTTGCCGCGTTCGGGCAGCCGGGCACGCTCGAGCGGATGGTCACACTTCCGTTCGGCACCATGCCGGCTGGCGTCGCCGCGAACATCGCGGTCTTCGACCTCACGGTTCACGCCCTCGACCTGGCCGACGCGACGGGGCAGAGCACCGCGCTCGATCCGGACGTGCTCCAAGCAGGTTGGGAGGCCGCCCAGGCCATGCTCAGCCCGGAGCTCCGGGCCAGCGGAAGGTTCGCGGAGGCCCAGGCATGCGCCGACGACGCGCCGCTCGCCAACCGGCTCATGGCGTACACCGGTCGCTCGATCTGATCGACGCCGCGCTCCCGCTCACTCAGCCCGCAGGGCTCGAGCCGGTCGGGGCGGCGGCCGTCAGCTCGTCTGGCTTCGGCCGGGTTCGGTGTCTCGAAGCAGGCTGCGCAGCGCACGTACGGTCGTGACCCGATGGCCGCCTGACTTGGCTCCGCCTAGCACCACCCGACAGCAGCAGCCCGTGGGCAGCCCACTGACCCCTCGGGAACCGGCGTGGATGCGTGGGCTGACTGCCCCGTATCGCCGCGCGCCGGTCTCGCGGGAGCGTCACCGAGGTGCCGTTCGCCGACGCTGCTGCCGTTCTCGGCGCCGGCACTCATCGTGGCGCCAACGCGCACACTGTCCCTGCCGCCTCGCCGGCGTTCTGGGACATCACGGGCGCTGATCTGTCCGGCGCATCGCCGTGGCGAGATGGCGCCACTGCGGGCAATATGGCGCGCGTGGACTGGAAGGTTGCCGCGACACTGGCCGTGACGGCGGCACTTGCACTCGCCGGATACTTCGCAACGTATTGGACGAACCGCCGGCTGGCCGAACGAGCGGCTCGGCTCGAACGAGTGGACCTTCAGTTGCGAGATCTCTACGGGCCGCTTCTGGCGCTTGTCACTGCGACGACGCGCTCTTGGGAGGCGTTCCGCAGTCGCTACAAACCCGAGGGAGGCAGCTACTGGGATGCCGCCCGGCCCCCGACTGAGGAGGAGGGGGAAACGTGGCGGCGTTGGATTCAGCAGGTCTTCATGCCGCTCAACGAGAAGATGGAGCAGCTCGTCATCACGAAAGCTGAACTACTGGACTCTCCCGAGATGCCCAAGTGTCTGCTTGATCTCGTTGCACACGTCGAGGCGTATCGCGTTGTGATCGCCAGATGGAACGCGGGCGACTTTCGTGAGCACAAGTCGCTGATCAACTTCCCACGGCCAGATCTTCTGCAGTACGCGGAGGATCGCTTCGCAGTTCTCAAGAATGAGCAGCAGAAGCTCCTCGCGCGTCGCTGGCGGTAGCTCAAGGCTGCTCAATCGGATCGGCATCGCATGCAGAGGCTAAGGATCCATTTCACAGCGACGGGATACAGATCTGCCGAGATGGGCGGCCGGCGTCCGCCGTCGAACGCTACAGATGGGGCGCACGAATCAACGGTCTTCGGAGCCGGCGATTGGGGCAGCTGCCGCATCCGAGCCGAGCAGGCTGCGCGACTGTCCTACGTCGGGTGGCGCTATTGCGCGTCGATTGCGGCACCGATCGCGACACGACGACCGCCCCCACGGAAATGCCGACGGCGATCGCTCAACCGCCTATCAGGACGCCGATTGTTGTCCCGACACGTGCGCCGATTGCGGCGCCAGGGCCGTGTATCGGTTGGCTTGTTCATGTCTCGCCTTCTCGAGGGCCATGGCGACCTTCCCGTTGCCTGCCACCAGTCTGGGAGAGCCTTGTTGCGCTGGACAGAGGCCAAGGCCACCGATCCCCACTCGTGTGCCCTGCCTCCTCTGGGAGGTTCGCGTCCGAAGCCTCAGGTCGCGGGGGTCACGCAACGGCCGCCTGGTCGAGCGCCGCGATGGTCTCGACCTCGTCGACCATCGCCGAGCTGGAGCTCGATCAGGAGCGCCTCGATCTCCTCTCCGGTACCTGCTCGTCAGCTCTTGGCCGAGTCTTCCGCCGTAGCCTCGGCCGCCTTGGCCTCGGCCTTGATCTCCTCGGCGGCAGCCTTGTCGACGGCCTTCTGAACGATGTGGTCGGCCTTGGCCAGCGCCTGCTGCAGCTCGACCGCGGCGGGGTCGGACACCAGCAGCACGAGCCCGGAGTGGCCCGGGTCGATGGCGTCGGTGAGCTCCTCGGCGAGCTCCTTGCGGTGATGGCGCTTCTGGAGACCCCCGATGCCCGCGCCGGCGGCGCCGAGCACCGCGGCGCTGCCAATGATCGACGGCGGGAACAGCACGCCGAGCACCACGCCCCCCACGACGCCCCACCCCAGGCCCCGGCGCGCGCTGTGGTCGGTGAGCTTCTGCACCTCGACGGTGCCGTCGTCGCCCTTCTTGAGGACCAGCACGCCCTCGATCTTCAGGCTGGCGGCGTCGACCGCCTGGTCGAGCTCCTCGTACGCCTCCCACGCCGCGTCGATGTCCGAGAAATCGGCGACGACGAGCGCGTAGGCGCCGTCGGTGACGACCGCAGCGGCGACGTCGGTCGTGTCGTCCTCTCCCCTTTGGGCTCGGTCTCGTCAGCCATGGCAGGTCTCCTCGTGGCACGGTGGCGCTTCGTTTCGGGCCACTCCGGCGGGCAGCGTAGAGGAGCGGCGGCGGCCGGCGAGTCAGCCCGCCGGCGGCTCGACCCACCTGAGGTCGGGGTGGTGGCCACCCGCACCCGTCGACCGCCAACACCGTGAGAACGACAGCCAGTTCCTTGGGCTTCTTCACGAGCGAGGGGCTGCCATCAAGCCGGCGTTTTGGGGCAGCTACAGATCGGATGATCTGTGCGCGACGACGGCTTGGGAGCCGCGCTCCTACCGGGCATTCGGCGCTCGTAGCGAAGACCACGGGCCCAGAGAGTGTTTGCCCGCCCATCACCGTCCTTCGGATCGGCCGCGATCGATCCGAAATTGGCGGTCACCCGCGCCGCAGCGCCGATCGCCGCCATGCTCCACGAGTCCGACAGAGAGCGGAGCTCGGCATCGTGAGCGCGGCGGTGATCGAGACCCATCAGCTGACGAAGCGCTATGGCAGTGCTCGTGGTATCGAGGACGTCGACCTCCACGTTGAACCAGGCGAGGTGTTCGGCTTCTTGGGGCCCAACGGCGCTGGGAAGTCGACGACGATCCGGACGCTGCTCGACTTCCAACGCCCGACGTCGGGATCGGCCGGGCTCTTCGGTCTCGACTCGCGCCGGGACAGTGTGGCGATCCGCGCCAGGGTCGGATATCTGCCGGGCGACCTGAAGCTCTTCGAGCGCATGACCGGTGCGGAGCACCTCGCGTGGTTCAGTCGTGCTCGCGGTGCGCACAACGCGGCGGTGACCGACGATCTGGTCGCTCGGTTCGACGTCGAGATGGATCGCCCCGTCGGGGAGCTGTCGAAGGGCAACCGGCAGAAGGTCGGCTTGCTGCTCGCCTTTGCGCAGGCCCCCGAGTTGCTGATCCTCGACGAGCCGACTTCGGGACTCGATCCCCTGATGCAAGTGGAGTTCGAGCGCCTCGTCCGCGAGACCGCGGCGGCCGTCCGCACGGTGCTGCTCTCATCCCATTCGCTCGCCGAGGTCCAACGCGTCGCCGACCGGGTCGCCATCATCCGTGACGGCCGCTTGGTGGTGACCGACACCGTCGAGCACCTCCGGGCGCGCGCGCCTCGGGTGATGGGCTTCCGGTTCCCGGGCACACCCGATCCGGTGCCCTTCCGGCGACTCGACGGGGTGGGCAACGTCGAGGTCCACGACAACGACCTCGACCTCCAGGTCACGGGCGGCGTGGCCCCGGTGCTGGAGGCGGCGCTGGCGCAGGGCGTGGTCGACGTGACCGCGCACCACGCGGATCTCGACGAGCTCTTCCTCGCTTACTACCGCGACATGGAGGTCTCGGCGTGAAGGCGAATCTCGAGATCACCACGCTGGACCTCTCGTTCCGGCGCAAGGCGCGCGTCGGATTCACTGTCGGCTTGGTGCTCTACGTCGTGGTGATCGTCGCCCTGTATCCGTCGTTCAAGAACTCGTCCGAGCTCGACAACCTGACCAAGAACAGCCCCGGCGTCGCGGCGCTCTTCGGCATCTCGGGCTCGCTGACGTCACCCGTGGGGTGGATGAACGCCAATGTCTGGGCGAACTTCTTCCCGCTGATCATCCTGCTGATGACCATCGGGTACGGGGCGAGTGCCATCGCCGGACAGGAGAAGGACGGCCACCTCGAGCTCGTGTTGTCGTTGCCGTTCTCGCGACGCCGCGTCGTCGCGCAGAAGATCGGCGCGCTTACGCTCCAAGCGCTGATCCTGTGCTTCTTCACCTTCCTCGCCGCGCTCACCGGCCGCTGGTTCGAGCTCGACTTCGGCATCTGGGAGCTGACCACCGCGACTGTCGGGGTGCTCCTGCTGGGGATCGACTTCGGTCTGCTCACGCTCGCGATCGGGGCCGGCACGGGCAACCGCGGCGTGGCCCTCGGGGTCGCGTCGACGGTTGCAGCGGCGTCGTATCTCGTCAGCTCGATGGCGCCGGTCGTCTCGTGGCTCGACCCGGCCAAGTACCTGTCGCTCTTCTATTGGTCGGTCGGTGACAACCAGCTCCAGGACGGGCTCTCGGCCGGGGGCCTCGCCGTCCTCGTCGGCGTCGGGCTCGTGCTCACGGTCGTGGCGGACCGCCTGTTCGAGTCTCACGACCTCGTAGCCTGAGTCACTCGTCGCCGAGCCGTGATGACCACCTGAACCCGCAGCCGATCGGCGCTGGCGCGAGCAGGGCGGCAGAGACATTGTTGGACCCCGCACGACAGGAGGATGATCCATGCTGGAACGAATCGAGAGTCCCGACAACGTGCTCGCCTTTCGCGCTGTCGGCAAGTCGAGAAGGCGGACTACGAGAACACACTGGACCCCGCCGTCGCGGAGATGATGAAGAGTCGGGACGAGATTCGGTTCGTGTACGTGCTTGGCGATGACTTCGATGTCTATTCGGTCGCCGCTGGTTGGGAGGACACGAAGCTCGGCATCGGTCACGTCTCGAAATGGAAGCGGATCGCCGTAGTAACAAACCACGACTGGATCCGACACGCGGTCGGAATGTTCGGGTGGATGGTTCCCGGCGACGTGAAGGTATTTCCGCTCCAAGAGCAGGCAGCGGCGTCATTGGATAGCGGGGTCCACCCGCCTGGCGGCGTGATGCGGTAGTTGTTGTGTGGGCGGGGCCGAGTGATCGGAGCGCTCATTTCGCGTTCGAGGCGTGGCGACGCCCAGGGCCATCTGGCCGGGGTGGTGGCGCGTTTGGAGGCGGTGGTCGCACGGTTGGAGGCGGCCTTGGCGGAGCGGGACGCGGCGATCGCGGATCGCGACGCCCGCATCGCCGAGCTGGAGAAGCTGCTGGGCGAGTCGCACCGGGCGGGCAAGCGGCAGGCGGCGCCGTTCTCCAGGGGCGAGCCCGACGACGAGCCGGCACGGCCGGGCCGCAAGCGGGGCGATGCTCACGGCCGGCACGGGCATCGGATGACGCCGGCGAATCCCGACCGCGAGCTGAACGCGCCGCTGCCCGGGTGCTGCCCGCACTGCGGCGGTCAGGTGGACCACGAACGTGACGCCGAGCAGTTCCAGGTCGATCTGCCCGAGATGGCCCCCACGGTGACCCGTATCACGGTCGCTGTGGGCCGCTGCCGGTCGTGCGGGCGGCGGGTGCAGGGACGCCATCCCGAGCAGAGCTCGGACGCGCTGGGGGCGGCCGGCTCCCAGGTGGGCCCGGTGGCCAAGGGATGGGCGGCGTGGCTGCACTACGGGCTGGGCCTGTCCTTCGCCAAGTGCGCCCGGCTGCCCGGCCGCCTGGGCATCGACGTCACCCCCGGCGCCCTGTGCCAGGCTGCCCAGACGACCGGCACCGACCTGGTGGCGGTGCACGCCGAGATCGTGCGACGCGTCAACGTCGCACCGATGGTCGTGATGGACGAGACTGGCTGGCGCGTCGGCGGGCACAGCGCCTGGGTGTGGGTGGCCACCACCGAAGACGCCACCGCCTATGACGTGGCCGACGGCCGTGGCTTCGAGCAGGCCTGCGACCTCGTCGACGAGGACTACGACGGGGTGATCGTGCGCGACGGCTTGGCCCCGTACCGCAACTACCTGGCCGCCACCCACCAGACCTGCACCGCGCACCTCCTGCGCCGCTGCGACGAGCTGCTCTGTGACCTGCCCGGCTGGGCCCGGGGCACCCCCCGCCAGGTGAAGGACATCCTCCTCGACGGCCTCGCCGCCCGCGACCTCGACGACACCGGCCGAGCCGAGGTCATCACCGATCTCGCTGAACGAGTCGAGCTGCTCGCCGACCAGGCCCACCCCCACGACGAGAACCGCAAGCTCGTCGCTCATCTCGCCAACGAGGCGCCGGCGCTGTTCACCTTCCTCGCCCAACCCGACGTCGACGCCACCAACTGGCGGGCCGAGCAGGCCATCCGCCCCGCGGTCGTGAACCGCAAGGTCTGGGGCGGCAACCGCACCTGGCGCGGCGCCGCCACCCAGAGCCGGATGATGAGCGTGCTGCGCACCGCATCCCAGCAAGGCGTCGACGCCATCGACTTCCTCGCCCGCCTGGCCCGAGCCCCCACCCCCGACGCCATCCCAGCCCTCTTCACCTGAAAGCGGGACCGCGCGCCCGATCACTCAACCCAAACCGACCCGTCGCGGGCCGCTAGCCAAGTACGCAGCGGCCATGGAGTGGGCAGCCGGATACGCGCGACCTCCGCGCACAGATCTGCCTCGCTCGGCGCTCTCCGGCAGGGTGCCCGACGTCGGGCTGACCGCGCCCTGCTCCGGCGATCTGCGCCGCCAACAGTCCGGCGGCGTGGTTTCCCGAACTCGCGGGCGGCAGGCGGCCAGAGCTGTTGTCGACGCAGATAGTCGACAGGGCGCGAGCCGCAGACGTCGAAGTCGCGGCTGTGCCTCACGACGACCGCCGCACTGGGCACGGGGGCTTGGTTCCGACTCAGCATTCAAGGATCTCATCGTCTTGCCGGCAGCCACAGTGCGGGATGGGCCATGGCCAAGCAGAGGGCGCGTCGAGGAGACCGACCACTTCCTGCCGCACCGTGGCCATCCGCGGAGATCTTCTCGACCCGGACGCGCTGGCGGAGTCGGCCCAGCGGAACTTCGATGTCTACGGGTTCTACGGCGTCTCGGTGTATTGCGAGACGGCCGAGGTTCCATGGACGGACCTAGCGGCGACGAGGTTCATCGCCGTGCGGTGGCTTGTGCTGTTCACCGCGGGCGACCTGCAAGCCGCCGGCCTCGACTTGCGGGACACCGGTGTGGCGCCACACTTCGACGTCGTGCACGCCGACCTCGGTGAGCTGGTGGCTCGTATGCTGGGTACCGCACACCGGGTGGTGCCCAACCCGCACACCGGGACCGGAGGCTGAGCGATGCCGACGATCGATCTGCGAGCCGATCTCAACGCTGAAGACGACGAGGGCCGCTGGTGGAGTTTGCTCCGCGACGCCGCCGATCCCGCCGCTGTGGTGCCCGGAGCCGTCCTTGTCGCTGGAACCGAACGGTTCTGGTCGGTCGTACGCATCGAGCAAGTCGACAACGGCGGCCAGGTGCACTTCGTCGCGGTCCCGGCTGACGATCCCGCCGCGGCTCGGCTGCTCGCCAGGTCAGCCTGACGGGGTCGGCCTTGCCTGGTGGCGCCGGAACGAGGTGCGACGTTCGTGCCACTTTCGTGCCACTCTGATCTGACTGGCACGGAGGGGTGGGCAACGGTGGCCAGCGGAGTTCGATGGATGGGTCCTGAGCAGGGCAAATACCCGTCAGGCCTGGTTGCGAGCATCACCTCAGTCACCTTGCCAAGGTGAGGGTCGCGGGTTCGAATCCCGTCGTCCGCTCCAAGCGAGTGCTGCCCTGAGCAGGGCCGTTGCCGTCGCTCCGTGAGCGTTGGCCGGTCGCGTTGCCCATCACGCGCCCATCATCTGCCCATCACGTACGGTCCCGACCCTCGGGTCGGCGAAGTCGGGAGGGTCGCGAATGGGTGGGTCGATGCGTCAACGAGGGCGAGGTTCCTGGGAGCTGCGGGTCTATCTCGGCGTCGATCCGGATACCAGGCAACGCCGGTACGCGACGAGAACGGTGCACGGCACCCGACGGGCCGCGACGGCCGCACTAGCCCCGTATTCCGCACCGTTGGGGTGAGGGTCAAGGAGTAGCGGCGGCTCGATGGGTTCTGCCGGGCGTGTTTGTGCTGGGTGAGTCGTTTGTGGCGGCGAGTCGTTGTGTTCGTGGCAGCCGTCGGCTGTTGGGGAAAGACTCCAGGCCACAGATGGTGGGATCCGCCGGTTGAGGAGGGATGTGTCGTAGGGTGTTGGGGAAATGTATGTACGGGTTCAGAAGGTTCGTCGGGGCGGCCGGGTCTACGAGTACGTGCACATCGTGGAGGGCTACCGCGACGAGGTCGGCAAGGTCCGTCACCGTGTTGTGGCAAACCTGGGCCGCCGCGACCGGCTGAAGGACTCCGGCGCGCTGGACAACCTGGCCGCCGCGTTCACCCGCCTGGACCCGGCTCCGGGTCGCTACCTGGTCGGCGCGTTGCCGCTGGTGGCTCCGGTGCTGGCGCGCCTGGACGTGGCCGGCATCGTGGATCGGGCCTGCCCGATGCGGGGCCGGTCCCAGCTCACTCACGGCGAGGTGATCGCCGCGTTGGTCGCCAATCGGCTCACCGCGCCTCGCCCGCTGTATGACGTGGCCGATTGGGCCGCGGCCTACGCCACCAACGAGTGGCTGGGCACCCCCGCCGGCCTGTTGAACGACGACCGGCTCGGCCGAGCGCTCGACGTGTTGGCTGGCCGCCTCGATGAGGTCGCCTCCGCGGTGGCGCTGGCCGCCATCGGCGGGTTCGGCGTCGATGCCGCCCGGCTGCATTGGGACTTCACGTCGGTGGCGTTCTGCGGCGCCTACGCCGACCAACACGGCGCCGCGCCTCGCATCGGCTTCGGCCATTCCTCTGATCGTCAGGCCCATCGCCGCCAGTTCAAGGTCGCCCACGCCACCACCGCGACGGGTCTCGCGCTGTTTGGGCGGGTCACCGACGGCGCTCGTCACGAAGGCGCCCAGACGCACGAACTGCTCGAGACCCTGCGCGCCCTGGCCGCGCCGTGCCGTCTGCTGCTGGTGGCCGACTCGGCGCTGGTCACCAAACCGAACCTGGCCGCCGCTGACGCGGCCGGCATCCGGTTCGTGTCCCGGCTGCCCCGCAGCTTCGACTACGAACCCGATGCCCTTGCCCTCCACGACACGGCGTGGCGGCCGCTGCGCTACTGCTCGGCCCGCTCTCGGCGGCTGCCACCCGCGTTCGCGACCCATCTTCCGCGGTGCGGAGGCCACCATCGCCATGACCGGACCGGACAAGGTCCCCCGTACGTTCCGTGTCCTGTACGTGTACGGCAGCGAGGAAGCCGGTGCGGCCCGAGCCAGCCGGGCCAAGTTGCTCGCTCGCGCCGAGGACGCTGTGGCCACCATTGCCCGCGGGCTCACCGCTCGGCCACGCCAAGATCCCGAGAAGCTCGAGCGCCGCGTGGCCAAAGCAGTATCGAAAGGTCGCGTCGGCAACTGGCTGCGCACCGAACTGCGATGCGACGACGACGGGAACCTCTCCCTGTCCTGGTGGCGTGACGCCGACGCCATAGCCGACACCGAACGCCGCGACGGCCTCTACGCCCTCGTCACCAATATGGGCCCGGCGCAGTGCTCGGCCGACCGGCTCCTCGCCCTCTACAAAGACCAGGCGCTATCAGAACGAGCGCACCACTTCCTCAAAGGCCCCCTGGCCGTGCGACCCGTGTTCCTGAAATCGAACCGCCGCGCCGCCGCTCTCGTCGCGGTTTGCTCGATCGCGCTCCTCGTCTATGGGCTCATCGAAACCGAACTGCGCAACGCCATCGCCCCTGCCCGCACCATCCCCGGGCTACTCCCCGAAGGCCGCGCCGCCCGACCCACCGGCCAGAACATCTTCCGAACCTTCACCGGCCTCGGCTACCAACTCGCCCGCACCACCCACGGACTCCAAGAAATCCCCGACCCCCTCACACCAGCCCAACACGCCATCCTCAACGCCCTCAACATCACCTCCATCCTGCCGTCACCGGGACAACCCTGACCTCAAAACAATGCGGAATACGGGACTAGCCGACCTCGCGGAGACCACCGCCTGCGCCCGTCTGCGGGCGGGAACAGTCGGCGAGCTGCTGGAACGGTGGATGACCGTGGCGGCGCCGGCCTGGTCGGCGTCGACGGTGCGCGAGACCCGCAGCCTGATGCGCTGCCATCTCCTCCCGCACCTCGGGCACGTACCGGTGGCCAAGCTGACCGCGGCCGACATCGACGACGTCTACGCGCACCTGCTGCGCCGCGGCGGTCGCGACGACCGGCCGCTGAGCCCCGCCACCGTGCACCGGGTCCACGTCGTGTTGCATCGGGCGCTGAGCCAAGCCGTGCGCTGGGAGTGGATCTGGCTGAACCCCGCCGCCCTGGCCTCGCCACCGCGGGTCGAACCGCCCGACATCCGTCCCCCGTCGGTCGAGCAGATCCGCCGCCTCCTCGACGCCGTCCGAGCCGACGACATCGACTTCTTCACCTACTTGCATCTGGCCGTGATGACCGGCGCCCGACGCAGCCAGCTCCTGGCCCTGCGCTGGTCCGATGTCGACTTCCACCACGCCGCCATCGGCTTCTGCCGGGCTCTGGTCGACGGCCCCACCGGGCCGGTGCTGGGGCCGACGAAGAACCGGCGCACCTACCGCGTGGCGCTCGATCCGACGAGCGTCGAGCTGCTGCTCGCCCACCTCCACCGGGCGGCCACCCGGACCGATGGCGTGGTCGACGGGTTCGTGTTCAGCAGCGACGCCGGGCGTCATCCGTGGCGGCCCAACTGGGTGACCAAGCGCTTCATTGCCTACCGCCGCCGCGCCGGCCTGGCCGCGTTCCGGCTGCACGACCTTCGGCACTTCATGGCCACCACCATGCTCGCCGCCGGCGTACCGGTGCCGGTGGTCTCCCAGCGGCTCTGCCACGCCCGCACCTCCACCACCGTCAACATCTACGCCCACGCCATGCCTGGCGGCGACCGGGCCGCCGTCAACCTCTTGGCCGAGGTTCTCACCCCATCCCCCCCACCGAGCTGCCGGTCCTCCCGCGGAAACCGGCGGCCGAGGGCTCGTCCCGTAGCCGTGGACGGGGCGCGGTCCGTGCAGGCGCCACGCCCATGCTCTGTCCTGCTCGCGATTTCGAGCGTCATCGACCGGCACTTCGGCCACGCGACTTGAGCCGCCTCGGTCGCGTGTTCTGGGACACGCTGGCCTCGACCGTGCTACACGCAGAGCCGTCTGGCGCGGCCCGGCTACAGCCGCGACGTGTGCGTCATCCGACCCGATCGATCGTTATCGCGGGGTTACGGCGGCCAGCGCGACGGGACGCGTCGTCAGCCCCTCGGTCCGGACGTCCGGTTGGGACCTTTGCCTCTGGAGGCGATTTTCCTGATTGTGGTCCGATGGTCACAGTACGGGAAGGAGGATCCATGCGAGTACTCATCGCATACGGATCCAAGCGGGGCGGCACGGCCGGGCTGGCCGGGATGATCGGCGACGAGTTCAACACGCTCGGGCTGCTGACCTCGGTGCAGCCAGCCCGCAAGGTGCGGCGCCTGGACGGTTTCGACGTCGTCGTGATTGCCGGCGCGCTGTATGCCAACCGCTGGCACCGCGACGCTCGCCGCTTCGCCCGCCGGCACGCCAAGGCGTTACAGGACCGGCCGGTTTGGCTGGTGGCAAGCGGTCCACTCGACGAGTCGGCTGTCGCCGGGGACATCCCACCCGTCAAACACGTGGCGTCCGTGATGGCGAAGATCGGCGCCCGCGGTCAGGTCACATTCGGTGGCCGTCTCGAAGCCGACGCTAAAGGCTTCCCGGCCGGTGCCATGGCCAAGAACCACTCAGGTGACTGGCGCGACCCGACCCACGTCCATCGCTGGGTGTCCACAGTCGCCGAGGCCATCGCGCACCTCGGCCAAGCCGCCTGAGTACAAACAACGTTGGGTCGGCATTCGCGACGGCAGGGTTCGCGGGCGAGTTAGTGCACTCGCGGATGGTTTGAGCGTGCGCCCCTACCCGTCGTCGTGGCGCAGCCGGGCTGCGAACCTGACCTAAAGACGGGATGCCGTGCGTAGGTCCTGTGCAGATCGCCAGCGCACTTCGCCGGAAGTGCTCGGATTGGACCGGAAGGCCGGGGTTATGGGGAGGCCCGCCAACATCCTGGCGCCGGCGTTCCGGGATACCCATGAGTCTCGTGTGCGTCCGGGATCGTCGCGCACGACGTTCGGGCCGATTGTGTACGCGTTGTCGAGTCGAGGCGCAGTGAGCTGTTCGGCCGCGACTGGACCGGGGTGGCGGCCACGTCTGTCGTCATGTGAACGCCACCGTGACCCTGCCGAAGGGTCCGAAGTCGGCCACGCACGAGTCACCCGCGCCGGCCTCGAATACATCGGTCGCGACGCCCGTCGTGACGACGTCGCCGGCACGCAGCCGTAGGCCGAACCGGGGTAACTCATCGGACGGCCAAGCCATCACGTTGAGCGGATGACCGAGCACCGCCGCACCCGAGCCGGTCGTGACGAGCTCGCCGTCGCGGGTGACCGACACCGCCGACGTCGCGAGGTCGTGGTCGCGCCAGTCCGTGACCGGCTCGCCCCGCACCCACCGACCGTGGATCGCGTTGTCGGCGGCGATGCGCACGCGCCGACCGCCCATGACTCGAACCGGTAGTCGACGATCTCGATGCCCGGTATCAGCGCGTCGATGCGGTCTGCGATCGTGGTTTGCGTGTGGCCGCCTTCGACTGGTTCGACATCAACGCCGACGCGGAAGGCGAACTCGGCCTCGATGACGCGATGTGTGAACCGGTCGGCCGTCAAGGTCGTGCCGCTCGGCGAGGTGCTCTGCGACATCAGCCGGCCGAACACCGGTCGATCGATCTGCAGGGCAGCCTGCGCGATCTCATTGGTGCAAGCGACCTTGAAACCGATGCACCGGCCACCAGTCTGCGCTCCAAGGGCAGCGAAAACACGGTGCTGGATCGCGTACGCGTCGGTCAGCGTCTGAGGCCGCAAACCCAGCGGCAAGTCGGGCACCACTCGACGGCTCGCCCGCGCGGTCGAGCAACTCCGTCGCAGCATCGCCGACCGCCTCGTCGTTCACGGTGAACAGCCTGCCAGACGGCGATGACGAAACAGACCGCTGTTTCACCGCTCCGCAGAAGATTCGCATCAGGTCGCGCAATCGCTGCGGGCCGAGCCAGCGGCGGCGACCGGCAATCGTCGGGTCTCGGCGCGGGGTACCGTCAGCGGCTGTGGACGACCGGGACGCCATTGTCCGAAGCCTCCTCGACGAGCGCACCGTCGACATCGTCACGACCGGCCGCCGCTCGAATACCGCGCGCACCACCGAGATCTGGACAACGGTGGTGGACGGGGAGACCTACATCTGTGGCACGCCGAACGCCAGCCAGCCCGGGGTCGAACGCAAGCCCAGAGACTGGCTGGCCAACCTGGTGACAACCCCCGAGCTCGTCGTCCGGCTCAAGACCTCAGTGCACGTCGACTTGCCAGCCACAGCGGTACGGGTCAACGACCTAGCCGAACGCCGACGCGTGCTCACGGCTCCCAACACCGAGTACTACCGCAACGCGGTGTCATTGGAGGCCGCCATCGCTCACAGTCCAATGGTGCGGGTGCACTTCACGGGCGAGGCCGCCTGGTTGGAGACCGCCGTCCGCCCCCAACAGGCCGAGGCCTGAACCAGCTGCGCGTCCATCCCGCGTTTACCGACAACCGCACGGCGTGCGATTTCGGCCGTTCCTGAGCGCGCCATAACAACTGGACCGTCAGGTGCTCGCCGGCATCGCCGGCCGTCGCGGTGCGATCTCGACGGCCGAAAGCGAAGCGCCCGATTCGGCGTTGTTCCGAGGTCGGAACAACGCCGATTGTTCCGACCTGGTGATTGTTCCGACCTGGGAGTGATTCCGGCCGGTTGGTAGGCGGTTGGGGCGAGCGCAGGTCGGAACAATCCAGCGGCTCTGCCGATGCCTTCTTCACTGGTTGCGAGTGAAGGAGGCAGTTCATGTCCAGATCGGGTTCCAGCGCGGTGATGCCGTCCGAGGTTCTGTTGGAGGCGTTCATCGGCTACTTGCGCAGCGAGCGCGGCGTGTCGGAGTTGACCGTCGAGGCCTATGTGTCCGAGGTTCGGAGGTTCCTCGCGGGCCTCGGTGGACGCGAGCTGCGCGCGCTGACTGCGGCTGACGTGTCGAGCTCGGTGCTCGGCGAGGTCGGTCATCGGTCGCCGGCGACGGTGCGGCGCTACGGGTGCGCGCTGCGTTCGTTCCTTCGCTACTGCTGCCTGACGGGCCTCGTCGACCACGACCTTTCGGCAGCGGCGCTGCCCGTGTCGGGGCGGCGACGGTCGCTTTTGCCGCAAGGGATCACACCGTCGCAAGCGAAGGCCTTGCTGGGGGTGTGTGATCGTCGGCGGGTAAGTGGTCGACGCGACTACGCGGTGATCGTGTTGATGTTGCGGCTCGGGCTGCGGGCCACCGAAGTCGCCACGCTGCAGCTGGATGATCTCGATTGGCAGGCCGGTCAGCTCACGGTCCACGGCAAGGGCGGCCGCGTTGATCAGCTGCCGCTGCCCGTCGATGTTGGCGAGGCGATCGTGGCGTACTTGTGCCGGGGCCGGCCGCTCACCGCCACGGTGCGGGAGGTGTTCCTGCGCCTGCGACCTCCCCCTGTCGGCATCAGGCGAGGCGGGGTGACCGCGATCGTGGCCAGCGCGGCCCGTCGGGCCGGGCTTGGCGTGGTGCGCGCCCACCGGCTGCGCCACACTGCCGCCAGCGACATGCTGCGCGCGGGCGCACCTCTCGGGGAGATCGGCCAGGTGTTGCGGCACCGGTCGCTCGCCTCCACCGCTGTCTACGCCCGCGTCGACGTCGAACGGCTCCGCACCATCGCGCGGCCCTGGCCGACAGGAGGGGCGCGGTGAGCACGCTGGGCGAGCATCTCGATGATTACCTGCGGCTGCGCCGGGGGTTGGGTTTCCAGCTCGTTGATGCGGCCAGGTTCTTGGCGGGCTTCGTCGTCTACCTCGAGGCCTGTGGAGCGACGATGGTGACCGTCGAGTTGGCGGTCGCCTGGGCCCGTCAGCCCGAGGGACTCAAGCCGATCAGCGTCGACTACCGGCTGAGCGCGGTGCGCTGCTTTGCCCGCTACCTGCACGCGATCGACCCAGCTCATCAGGTCCCACCGCCCGGTCTGCTCTCCGTCCCGCGGCGGCGGCCGGCACCCTACATCTACACGCCGGACCAACTCGGCGAGGTGCTGGCCGCAACGCAACGGCTCCAACCGCCGCTGCGGGCGGCGACCTGCCTCGCCTTGTTCGGGCTGCTGGCCGCGACCGGCATGCGCGTCGGGGAGGCGGTCGCGCTGAGGTGCACGGAGGTCGACCTCGTCCACGGGATGATCACCGTCCGACACGCGAAGTTCGACCGTGTGCGGCTGGTGCCTCTGCACCCGTCAGTCACCGCCGAACTGCGGGAATATGCAACAGCCCGCGATCGGCTGTGCCCGAGACCGCTGGTCGATCGGTTCTTCCTGTCGGTCACCGGGGGCGTGCTCTCGCGGCACGCGGCCCACCGGGCGTTCCGCGAGGCCACCGAACGGATTGGGCTGCGCACCGAGACCGTTCATCCGCGCATACACGATCTGAGGCATGCGTTCGCGGTGCACACACTCATCGATGCGCACCGCCACGGCGTCGACATCTCGGCGCTGCTGCCGGTGCTGTCCACCTATCTCGGCCACGTAGAGCCGGCCAACACCTACTGGTACTTGTCTGCGGTGCCCGAGCTCATGCAGTTGGTTGCGGCTCGTCTCGAACAGCACCAGGGAGGCGAATCATGACCGCGCTCGCACCGGTGCTACAGGCCTTCTTCACCGATCGTCTCATGGCGCAACGTCGCGCCTCCCCTCACACCATCGCCGGCTACCGCGACACGTTCCGGCTGCTGCTCGGCTTCGCCGCCGCCAGGACTCGCAAGGCGCCGTCGAGGCTCGACATCGCGGACTTGGACGCGCCGCTCGTCGCCGGGTTCTTGGACCATCTCGAACACGACCGGCACAACACGATTCGCACCCGCAACTGGCGGCTCGCAGCTATCCACTCGCTGTTCGGCTACGCCGCTCTCCACCACCCCGAACACGCCGCCGTCATCCAGCGCGTGCTCGCCATCCCGACCAAGCACCGCGAGCACAGAGACGTCACCTGGCTCACCGACACCGAGGTCGACAAACTCCTGACCGCGCCCGACCGCAGCACCTGGGCCGGTCGGCGGGACCACGCCATGCTCGTCCTCGCCGTCCAGACCGGCCTGCGGATCTCCGAGATCATCAGCCTGTCCCGCGGCGACGTCGCCCTCCAGGCCGGCGCACACGTCCGCTGCATCGGCAAGGGACGGAAGGAACGCGCCACCCCGCTCACCACGCTCACCGTCGCGGTGCTGCGCGGCTGGCTCAGCGAGGACACTGGCGAGCTGTGGGAACCGCTGTTCCCGACACGCACCGGGACACGGCTCAGCCACGACGCCATCGAACGCCGCCTCGCCGGCCACCTCGCCGTCGCCCGCAGCAGCTGCCCGTCGTTGCGCGACAAGCACGTCACCATGCACACCTTGCGGCACACCGCCGCCATGCGGCTCCTCCACGCCGGCACCGACGTCGCCGTCATCGCGCTCTGGCTTGGCCACGAACAGATCGCCACCGCCCACATCTACCTGCACGCCGACATGGACCAGAAGGAGCGAGCAGTCGCCCGCGTCACGCCGCCGGGCACCACGCCCGGCCGCTACCAGCCGCCCGACCCGCTACTCGCCTTCCTCGACGCCCTCTGATTGTTCCGACCCCGCGGCCAACGATCCTGAGATCGCACAAGCTGATCGACGCGCAGGTCGGAACAATCACCAGGTCGGAACAATCGGCGGTCGGTGCGTTCGGCGTGCGGCCAGCCGAGGTCGAGCGATCTGTCGCGCCAGAACGGCACGCCGCACCGTCGATAGGTACGCCCGGACTAGTGCTTGCGGTAGCAAGCGCCCAAGTCGCAGGGGGTTGCAGCGAGGGCCGATCCTCCCGGCGTTCGGGCGGGTGGGACATCGGTTGGAGGACCCACGATCGGGGTCACGTGGGCCGGGGTTCGCGGTCGGGAGGTCGACGGCAGGCGGCGGTCGAAGTCTGCTGGGTCCAGAGCGTCGACGGGTCGTCGTTCCTTGTCTTTGTCAGCTCTCGACGCGGACGGAGAGCTTGCCGAGCGTGCCGCGGCTGAAGTCCGTGAAGGCTTGGGGGACCTCCGCGAGGTTGTAGGTCCGGGCGATGGGTACGCGGACGGTGCCGGCTGCGACAGCGGTCGCGAGCCGGTCGAGCGTGAGCGTGGCAGGCGTGGCCATCAGCGTAGTGACCGTGATGTCGTCGCGGTCGATCTGGTCTGGGGAGAGGCCGAGGGTCGAGACGAAGCGCCCGTTGGGCGAGAGCAGGGCTGCGAGCTGAGCGCCGTCGCCAGCCAAGTGAAGGACCGCGTCGACACCGTCGGGTCGCTTGTCCCTCACGGCGGCGATGACGTCGCCCCGGTAGTCGACGGTGTCGTCTGCCCCGAGATCGCGAACGAATGCGATCTCGTCGTCGGTGCCGGCGGTGGCAATGACGTAGGCCCCGCGGGCCTTGCGGAGCTGGGTCGCGATGGCCCCGACGCCGCCAGTGGCGCCGGAAACGACGACGGTCTCACCGTTGCTCGGCGCGGCGGCGTCGACGGCGTCGAGCGCCGCGGTGCCGGCGAGCCCGAGGGCTCCGGCGGTCGTCACGTCGAGTCCGTCGGGCACCCTCGCGGCGAACGTCGCCGGTGTGGCGACTTGTTCACCGAAGCCACCGTCGCCGAGCTCGGCCTTGGTGACCACACCGAAGACGGTGTCGCCGACCCGCAGGGTGTCGACGCCGGGTCCTGTCGCTTCGACCGTGCCGGCGAAGTCCTTGCCCAACACGACCGGGAACCGGTGCTCGATCATCCCCTTGAGGTAGCCGTTGGCGACGGCGAGATCGAACCCGTTGATAGAGTTGGCGGAGACCCGGACGAGGATCTCGCCTTCGCCGGGTTCGGGGGTGGGGACATCGACGAGGGTGGGCGGGGCACCGAAGTCGGTGGTGGCGATGGCTTTCATGAGGGCTCCTTGTCGCTGTGGGTGGTGGTCAGGGGTGCGGGACGGCTACTCGAGGAGACCGGCGCGTCGGCTGTGGGCACGCATCGCGGAACGCATGCGCCGGGGGGAGGGGGCGGTCGGACCGACGGTGGCGGCGTCAGCCCGGAGTCCGTCGAGCAGAACATGCACCAGCCGCCGCGACGCCTGGCCCGCCACGGGGTGGGCCCGCGTGACCAAGCCGGCATTTGCCTGCAGGATGACCACGATGTCCTCGGGAGTGCTGTCGGCGCGGAGGGCGCCGGCGGCCTTGGCTCGCTCGATGACTTCGACCAGGCCGTCGAAGGCCTGATCGCGGAGCTCTTGGATCTCGGAGGCCATCGAGACGTCCATGGTGATGAGATCTGCGATCCCGCGATCGTGGACCTGGAGCTCGGTGGCTGCCTCGATGTAGCTGCGGAATCCGTCCCACGGATCGCAGGCTGCGAGCGCCGATTCGACGGCCCGGGCGTGGTCGGCCATCCGATCGGCGAACACCGCCGCGATCAGGTCGACGCGACGCGGGAAGCGCCGGTACAGGGTGGCGTTGCCGATCCCCGCCCGCCGGGCGATCTCGTCCAGCGGTGCCTCGAGGCCGCTCTCGGCCATGACCTCGCGGGCGGCGGCCACCAGGGCGGCGCGGTTGCGGGCGGCGTCGGAGCGCAGCGAGGTCGACGTCATGCTCGAATCAACCTAGCATGAAGTGGGGATTATCCCCCACTTCTGGCTAGGTTGCGGCCCCACGAACGGCTCGTCCGATGCCGACACGACCGAAGGCATGTCATGAGCGCCCCGACCACCAACCTGGATGCCCTGCGAACATCGGTCCGCCGACTCCATGCCATCGTCGAACCACTCGACGACGACGCGATCATCAAGGCGGCGTATCCGACCGAGTGGACGATCGCCCAGGTGATGTCACACCTTGGCTCCGGTGCCGTCATCCTCCGACGTCGCCTCGAGGACCAGCTCGCGGGCAGCACCACCGCCGACGAGTTCGCACCACAGATCTGGGACGACTGGAACGCCAAGACCCCCCGCGCCCAGGTCGACGTCGGGCTCGACGCCGACACTGCGTTCCTCGCCAGGCTCGAAGCGCTCAGCACAGTCGAACGAGACTCCTTCACGTTCCAGATGGGGCCGCTCAGCTTCGACTTCGACGGCTTCGTCGCCTCCGACTCAACGAGCACGCCTTCCACAGCTGGGACATCGACGTCGCCCTCGGGAACACGGCCACGATCCCCATCGCGGTCGCGGCGCTCGTCGTGGACAACCTCGAGCTCGTCGGCCGTTATACCGCCCGACCCACCGCAGGCGACCCGGCGACGCTCACCGTTCGGACTACCGATCCCGACCGGTGCTTCACCGTGGAGCTCACGGCCGACGGCGTCACCATCGCACCGTCGGCGAACCCGACCCTCCCCGGTGACGTCGAGCTGCCCGCCGAGGCGTTCGCCCGCCTCGTCTACGGATGCCTCGACCCAGCCAACACCCCACCACTCGACGGCGACCCCGCCGTCCTCGACCGGCTCGGGGCCACGTACCGGGCCATGACCGACAGCCACGACTGCTCTCCCACCAAGGACTCTGCACGATGACCTTCGAACTCGGCGTCTACTCCTTCGCCAACACCCCACGCACCGCCGACGGGAGGCACGGCGCCACCGCGCAAGCGATCCGCGACGTACTCAAGGCCGTGCACGTCGCCGAAGAGGTCGGCCTCGACTTCTTCGGCTTCGGCGAGCACCACACCCGCTCGATGCCGCTCTCCTCCCCGACCTCGCTCGTCAACGCCGCCGCCGCGTCGACCCACGACATCGGGCTCGGCACCACGGTCACGGTGCTGTCCACAGACGAACCCATCCGCGTCTACGAACAGCCCGCGACTGCCGCCGCGATCGCCCCCGGGCGCATCGAGGTCGTCGCCGGCCGCGGCTCATCGTCGATCACCTTCCCGCTCTTCGACTACGACGAGCGCGACTACGACATGCTGTGCGCGCTCCAAGCTCGACCTGCTGGTCGAGGTCAACGATCACGAGCGGGTCACCTGGAGCGGCCCCCATCGGCGGAGGCCACTCGACGACACGGCTCATCGTGCCCCGCCCGGACACGCCTCCGCGGATCTGGCTCGGCACCGGCGGCAGCCCCGAGTCAGTGCTTCGTGCCGTCGAGCTCGGCCTGCCGATGTTCCTCGGCATCCTCGGCGGCACCCCCGAACACTGGGCCCACTACGGCCACGCCTACCGCGATGCCTGGGCCCAGGTCGGCCACCCCGCCGAGGAAGCCGACATCGCCGTCGCCGTCCACGGCTTCGTCGCCGACAACGACAAGCTCGCCAAGTCGACCTACCTCGCATACGAGGGCCGCATGTTCGAAGAAGGCATGGCCGAGCTCGGCCGCGCCGCTCCACCCCGCTCCGCCCGCGCCGCCGCCTACGAACCCGGCGGCATAGTGTTCGTCGGCGGGCCCAACGAGACCGCCGACCGCATCATCCACCTCCACGAGCTCCTCGGCCACAGCCGCCAGATCCTCCAGATGGACGTCGGCGGCATGCCCCAATCAACGGCGCTCAAAGGCATCGAGCTCCTCGGCACCGAAGTCCTCCCCCAGATCCGCAAGGAGCTCGAGCAACCCTGACTCGGACCTTCCCCGCCGCCGACGCCCCCGCCGCCTGGCACCCATGACGCCGGAGGAACGCCTGCACATCGCCAGCTCCGCCTACCGGCAAGATCAGTCGTCTCGTCCTCGACCAGCCCCTCGCCAAAGGCCACACCGTCAACGCGTACGTCCCCGATCCCACCAAGACCACCGCACCGATCCCGACCTCACAGCGATCCAGCGCGAACTCGACGACCCGGCCGCCATCGTCAGCACCGTGGACGGCTCCGACGCCGTGATCAGCGCGCCTTCGATCGTCCCTCCACCGAGGGACAACGGGACGCCGATCACCGACGCATGCAGACCATCGTCTCGCCGATGGACGCCGGCGCCCAGCGCTTCATTGAACTCGCCTCCCCCGGCGTCGCCGACTCGAGCGGTCGGCCCACGTTCAAGGCCAAGGCCCGCCCAAGGTGCGCGACCGAACAATCGGCGATCGGTTGTCCTTCGATTACGCGAAGCGCGTACCGAACGATGTCCCATGACGCGCGCGCCGCGAGCTGCCAACCGAGTAGCACCAAACGCCGGGAGTGCGCGCCGCTTGACAGCGACCTCCAGGTGAACCGTCGGTCGTCGTCGTGCGATGAGATTGGCTGCGCGCAACCGTCCAACTGATCGTGACTGTCCGCTAGGCGTGCCGGGGCTGCAGCAGGAGGATGTGCACCATGAACTCGATGGCACGCCGGATGTTCGAGCTGGTCGAGCCGATCGGTGTCATCCCCTACTCAGCCGACGAACCCAACGAAGCGATGTTCGCCCTCGGGTTCACCAACTACTGGGACACCTACTTCGCCGGACGGGCGGCGCCCCTGGGCCTCGCCACAGCGGAGGTGGTGGACGCGCTCTTCTACAATTTCGCTCCCGGTGAGGTGGCCCGACACATTCCGAAGGTGTGGCGCACCACCACACCCGAAGCGGCGATCGCCGCTCGCCAGGCGGGCTGCGTGAAGGCGTTGCGGCGGATCCTCGGCGATCGCGTCGACTCTCCCGGCTTCGCCCGCGCCGCTGAACTGTTGACCAAGGCCGCGACCAGCGCACCGTTCGAGGGCCGGCCGATGTACGCCGCGCTGCGCGCGATCCCGATCCCCGATGACGTGGTGGCCCGCCTCTTCCATGCCGCTTCCTTGCTGCGCGAGCACCGTGGCGACGGACACATCGCAGCCCTGATGATCGAGGGTGTCGGCGGCCTCGAGGCTCACGTCCTGTTCGCCCTCGACCTGGGCATGCCCGCGGAGAAGTTCGGACGCATCCACCACCTCCCGGCAGCGCAGCTCGCCGCCGTGATCGACGGAATGCGCGATCGCGGCCTGATCGGCGATGACGGTTGGCTCAGCGAACAGGGTCGCGCCGTCAAACAGCGCGTCGAGGGGGTCACCGACGATCTCGCGGCGAAGCCCTACGAGAGCCTCGAGCCGGGCGAGCTCGACGAGCTCATGGCCGCGCTCGAGCCGCTCGCCGCGCTGCTACTCGCCGCCCAGGACTGGTAGACGCAGCAGCGACAGTTCTGTTCGCGACATTGTCTCGAAGGCTCTCGCCCACGAGATGATCGCCCATGGGGCGACCGTCCCGAAACGCCGGCTGGTGGTCGGCTCGTTCGTCGACATGCGTAGCTGCGTGGTGGTTCCGTGACCCTCTCGCGTCACAAGAGAGGATGCTATGACAACCATCGCCACCAGCACGACAGACCTGCAGTTGCCCGACAACGCCTTCGCGATTGACGACGCCCAGCTCGCCGCTGTCGCGTTCTTGGCCCGCTACAACGGCCGCACGCTCGACGCCTACCGCCACGATCTCGGCGGCTTCTTCCAGTGGAGAGCCGCCAACAATCTCGCCGTCCTCGCCGCGACCCGGCCCCACATCGAGCTGTACCGAAGCTGGATGGAAGACCGAGGCCTGGCCGCATCGACGATTGACCGTCGCCTCTCGACCGTCTGCGGGTTCTATCGCTTCGCCCACATCGATGGACGAATCGCCTCGAACCCCGCGCAGTACGTCCGTCGGCCACAGGTACACCCGTCGACCGTCGCGAGGACTCGACCGCTCCGAGCTCGGCGTGTTCCTGTTCACCGCCGAACATTACGACCGCGACCACGCCGCCCTGGCAGTGCTCCTCGGGTTGAACGGACTGCGAGTGAGTGAGGCATGCGCCACCAACGTCGAGGACCTCGGCATCGAACGCGGCCATCGCACGCTGCGCATCCTCGGCAAGGGCAACAAGCCCGCCACCATCCCGCTCGTCCCACGGACGGCACGAACCGTCGACCTCGCCGTCGGCGAACGTAGCGAAGGCCCGATCCTGCGTCGCCGTGACGGCGAGCGCCTCGACCGCCGGACCGCTCACCGCTGGGTTCGCTCCATCGGCAAACGCGCCGGACTCGGAGCAGTGCACCCCCACATGTTGCGGGCCGCGTTCATCATGGCGGCCCTCGACGCCGGGGTGCCGCTGCGGGACGTACAGCTGGCCGCCCGGCACGCAGACCCGAGGACAACGACGATCTACGACAGGCGACGCCAGAACTTCGATCGCCACGCCGCCTATGTAGTCGTCGCCTTCGTGGCCGGCGGCTGACCAGCTCGGGCGTACGATGATCGGCGTGAGCGATGCCGCCGACCGCCAGCACGACGCCCCGCACGGCACTGTGCTCTTGCCGAGTGATCTCACCGATGAGCAGCTCGCCACCGCTCCGGTTCTGGTTTCTATCGACGCGCTCCTGATCGAGGAGTTGACCGAGGACGAGGACGAGGCGTTCGCCGCTGCGCTCGCTTCGTGAGAATCCTCGTCGACACCGGCGTCTTCAGCGCCTCGCTCAGCCGTCGTCGGCGGCCCCGGTTCGAGGCGCAGATCGGCTTGATGGCCGGACACCAGATCTTCCTGGCCGCCGTCACCGTGAGCGAACTCCGATACGGCGCCCTCGTCGCAGAGTGGGGCGAGGCGCGCCGCGACCGCCTCGATGAGTCGATCGGGGCGACCACGATCGTTCCCGTCAGCGATCGGTTCCTCTCCACCCTCGCCGAGGTCCGATTCGCCTGTCGCCGTGCGGGCCATCCGCTCCATGATCGAGCCCATGCAAATGACTTGTGGATCGCGGCATCGGCGATCCACATCGGCGCGCCACTTCTAACCGCCGACAACGTCTTCTCGACTACACCCGGGCTGACGCTCCACGAGTAGAGCGACTCTCGCAGCACGGCCGTCCATCAGCTCGCGCGCGACCGAGCGGCACTTGCGGGACAGGGCGTCGGTCCTTCGGTGCTACGGGTGCGCGATCGTCGCGCCCTCCCAGCAGGTCCGACCGGGGGACCGATGAGAAATAGCGGCGACGCCGGTCTGATTACGGTCCGCCAGGTACCGGCGACCGCAGCAAGGGAGAGCAACCTATGAGACCGCTCCGATACTCGATCAACGTCACCCTCGACGGCTGCTGCGATCACCGGGTGATCCCCACGGACGAGGAGTTGCATCGCCATTTCGCCGACGAGCTGGAACGAGCCGATGCCCTGCTCCTTGGCCGGGTGACCTACGAAATGATGGAGGCAGCGTGGCGGCAGCCGGCGACGGCAACGTGGCCTGACTGGATGGCCGATTGGGTGCTCCCCTTCGCCCGGACGATCGACGGGGCTAAGAAGTACGTCGTGTCGGGCACCCTGGACCGGGTCGATTGGAACGCGGAGCTCGTGCAGGGTGACCTGGAGAAAGCCGTTCAGCAGCTCAAGGGGGAGCCTGGCAGAGGCCTGTACGTGGGAGGCTTGACCCTCCCGCTGGCCTTGGCGGAGCTGGGATTGATCGATGAGTACGAGTTCGTCGTGCAGCCCATCCTGGCGGGCCACGGGCCGACGTTGTTCGCCGGCCTGAGCGAGCGGCTCGAGCTGAAGCTCGTGGGGCGCCAGGAGTTCGGGGCGGGGGCGGTCGCTCTGCGTTACCAGCCCAGTCGAGTCACGGCGTGAAGGTCGGCTGCCCGTGGGCACGCGGGCCTGGTAACTCCGCCATAACACCGAGGTCGACACAGTCGTGCCCTCGAACGCCGGGTCAGCGGGACGGCGCTGACGGACACGCCGAGTGGCGGGCTTCTCGAACCCGTGATCGCACGGGCGTCCGCGCAGCCCACCGACGCCTCGGAGATGCCCGTGGTCGACCGATGAGTCGGCGGCACGAGGAGGGTCGTACGGGCATGGCCAAGGTGCTGACTCACATGTGCATGTCGCTGGACGGGTTCGTCGCCCAGCCCGACGACAACCCAGCGGAGTTGTTCGACTGGTACTGGAGCGGCGACGTCGTGGTGCCGAGCGCTCAGGAGGCCATGAGCTTCTCGGTCGACGCGGCAAGCGCCCCGATGCTGCGGGAGCTCACGTCCGGTTGCGGCGCGCTGATCGCCGGCCGTCGCCTGTTCGACCAGACCGACGGCTGGGGCGACAACCACCCCGCCGGTGCACCAGTGGTCGTCGTGACCCACCGTCCGCCGCCCGAGAACGCGGCAAAGCGCTTCCCGCGGACAACCTTCACTCGCAGCGTCGAGGAGGCGATCGCGACGGCCAAGGAGCTCGCCGGCGACAAGTTCGTCACGATCGCCAGCGCCGACATCATCCAGCAGGCGCTCAACCTCGGCCTTGTCGACCAGCTCTGCATCAGCCAGGTGCCGGTGTTGTTCGGCACCGGCATCCGCTACTTCGGCGAGCTCATCGGCGGTCACGTCATGCTCGAGGACCCCGTCGTGGTGCAAGGCACCCGGGCGCTTCACCTCCGCTACCCCGTGCGACGCTGACGACCGTACGCCGGCCGAGATACCGGTGTCGCTCGCAGCGAGCAGATAGCGCATGCGGCGGGCGGCGCCACCGACGACTGCCGTCGAAGGGGCCCCACATCGCCGGGCGGCAGTCGTCTGGGCTGAATCGAAGGCAGTAAGTCCTCCGAACTGACCTCGGCGCGATCGCCTCGGAACCTGGTGCAGGTCACCCTGTTCCCGGTCATCAGCGGCACGACCGGGACCGGCCCGATCTTCGGCGGCGCCGCCGACTTCGACCTGGAGCTCATCGAGAGCCGCATCCTCGACGGTCGCACCCAGGAGCTCACCTACCGACCCACGATCCACTGACGCAACCATCGCGAGCGGCCCCGATCAGCAAGGCCAAAGCGAGGAGCTCGCCAAAGAGCTCGTCCCGAGCTTCGCCTCGGTGTCCCCTACGGCAGCCTCGCTCGCTGCGCTCCGCTCGGCCGCAACCAATGGGCGGCCTGGTGCTGATTGAGTGAGTGCCGGGCTGGCGGAGCCGGCCCTGTGCCTTTCGGTCGCGTGGTTGGAGACTGGACGCGTCGAGGTTGACGCGGAGGTGTGGCTGTGGGCGCGTTCGAGGATCTTCATCGGGATCGAATCACCGGCAGTCTGGCGATGTTCGACCGGATGATCTTCAAGGGTCACCTCTCCCGCCTGTACAAGCAGGACGGAGCCCGCTGCTTCTTGTGGTCCCAGGGTGTGGCGTTGAAGGACTTCACCGCCTATGCGAAGGCGACCACGGAGCGGATCGCCAACAAGGCCCGCAAGTTGGTCGCCGACGCGGGACGACCGGTGATCTCCTTCGACCACGTGAAGACCCGCAACCGCGCCCAGCACAAAGACGAGCTGGCCAAGTCGATCGCCGAACGCGACGGCGTCACCGAAGGCGTCGTGTGTCTGATCTCGGCGGTGGAGTCGTGTTTCAGCTTCCAGGTCCGCAGGCGCAACGAGACCGGCAAGCTCGAGCTGTTCCGCCGGGAGCGCAAGTGTTTGCACCACTACCTGTATCTGATCGACCCGGAGTTCGGGTTCATGCACGTGCGCATCCAGGGCTGGATCCCGTATGAGTGCCAGATCTACCTCAACGGCCGCGAGTGGCTGGCCCGCCAGCTCGATCGCCACGGCGTCGGCTACGTCCGCTACGAGAACTCGCTGTTGGCCATCGATGACCTCGACACGGCCGCGGAGCTGTGCGAGCGGTTCGCCCACAAGGCCTGGGCGAGGGTCCTCAACGCCTTCGCTCGATGGTTGAACCCGATCCTGCCTGCCCTCCGGGCAGCCGGCTACGGCGGCTACTACTGGGTGTTGGACCAAGCCGAGATCGCCACCGACGTGATGTTCACCACCCGACCCCAGCTGCTCGGGGTATGGCCCGACTTGGTCCGCCACGCGGCGTTGAACCTGTCGTCGGAAGATGTCCTGGGCTTCTTGGGCCGCAAGCTGCACCCCTCGCTCCAAGCCCAGGTGGTGACCGACGCCAAACGGCGACCGGAGGGATGGCGGATCCGCCACCGGATGGCCGGCAACTGGGTGAAGGTCTACGACAAGGCCTCCGTCCTGCGGGTGGAGACCACGATCAACAATCCGCGCAAAGCGCACACGTTCCCGCCGACGTGTGCAAGGTCGCGCCTGAAGTTCACAGGTTCGACAGACGAGCGTCTTGGACCTGGTCGGCGGCATAGGGCAGGACGCCCGCCGGGGCCATCCCAGTGGCCTCACACACCAGCTTCGGGTCGAGGCTGGCGACCAGACCGACCAGACGCGTGGCCCGCAGGGGGCGCGGGGTGATGCCCGCGGGGCCGAGCACTCGCCACAGGTACTGATCCGACGCGGCTGTCCGACGTGTCCTGGTGATGGCGGTGACGATGACGTGCGGGTTGTGGGTGGCGAGTTCGTCGCGGTGATCGAGACAGCGCTGAAGCGCGTCCCATGTGGCGGAGTCGAGCGGAACGGGATGCGGCCGCCGACCGAGCCGGATGGTGCGTCGCCCGACGTCGATCTGGGACACCTTCAGGTTTCGCAGCTCCGAAGACGAGGCGGCGTGCAGCAGGGCGAACAGACCGACGAGGCGTTCATGGGGATGGGCGTCGCGGCCGGTGGTCCAACGGCGGAACAAGCGGCGCTGCTCGGCCAGGCTGAGGATCGCCGAGCGTGGTGCTCGGTGGCGATGGCTGGAGATGGTCTTGGTCGGGTCGACCAGCACGACCCGGTTGCCCCTCGCCCAGCGGAAGAAGACGCGCAGGGCGCTCAGCCGTCGGGCCCGGCTGAGGGTCGTTCGGCCAGGAATGCCTCGATGTCGCCCCGCTCGATGCTCGCCCAGTCCGGTTTGGCCCGCTCGGCTGATCAAGAACCGGGCGAGGTCGCGAACGATGGCAAGATCGTCCACGACGGTGCGCTCGCCCCGGGGTCGGGTGCCGGCCTGGCGGGCACGTTGCTGGCTGGCCACGAGTGTGTCGGCGAAGCGGGCCAGCGCCGGGCGCAGCGGCTCGGGTGCCTCCGCGACCCGGCGTCGCCGCCGCCATCCGACCAGCGTTGGGCGGTGCGGTCGATCGGAAAGGCGAGTCCGGCATCGACGAAGAAGTCCTCCAGGGTGCGGGCCAGCGCCCCCGAGCCTCCTGTTTGATGGGCCTGCTCGAGGAGGGCCTGGGGGTTGGTCGGTCCCGGCTCGGCGAGCAGGCGTCCCAGTCGACCAAGCATGAGCGACGTGCGGCCGACGCAGTTTCGGGCCGCGGCGTGGTCGACGAAGGCAGCCAGCCACGCCGGTGGCTGTTCGAGTCGGGTGGCGATCCGCTCAGCTTGGCGGAGCAGCCGGTCGGGGTCGCGCTGCCAGCACGAGTCGCACAGACCGCATCCCACGATGCGCCGCTGCTGCCCGCAGCCGTGGCAGGTCTGGTCGGGTTCTGCGGTGCGATGACATCGGCTGCAGCGAACCCGATCCCGAGGCCGGACCGGAGCGCCGCAGTCCACACACGCCCGAGCGGTCACCGCGGCGGCATGGAACGCCCTCGGGCCACCTTCGGAGGCTGACGGGAAGACCTCGCCGGCTTGGTTTTCGGCGTCACCGGGGTGGTGTCGACGTCGAACAGATCGTTGGGACTGCACTCGAGGGCCGTGCACAGAGCGGCGAGCGTCGTCAGTTTCACCTGAACCGGGTTCTTGGTGAACAGGGCGGACACCGACGCCGACGACAACTCCAGCCCAGCCCGCTCGGCCAGCAACCGGCGCAGCTGGGCGCCGGTCCACACCTCGCGCTGAGCGGCCGTCATCCGCAGCCTCCACCCTAATGTCCATCGTCGCCCTCCTCGAGCTTGCCCAACGTGTCGGACACCGCCCGGCGATAGGCGTCCTCGATGAACGTCGCCGATGGTGTGACATACCGCATCGTGGTGCCGACCTGCCAATGCCCGAGCATCTGCTGAATAGCGACCAGGTCGACGCCTCGTTCGTAGTTGTGGGTGGCACAGGCGTGGCGCAAGCCGTGGGGGGTGAAGCGCTCCTCCTCCGGTCGTCCTTCACACGCCAGGAGGTGACGGAGTCGATTGCGGATTGTCCCCCGGTGCAGTCGGCCTCCCCCTTCGTCACAGAACAGGGCCTTGGAGTCGGGGAAACGGGTGCGGACGTCGTCGACGAACCAGCGCAAGATCAAATCCAACCCGTCGAGCATCGGCACCCACCGCGGTCGAGGGCCCGACGTCTTGGCGCCCTTGCCGAAGCGCACGTGAAGCTTGCCGAAGGGACCGCGCCCGAAGTGCAGATCGCCCAGTTCGAGCGCGGCCGCCTCCTCGGCGCGCACGCCGGCGTGATAGAGGGTGCGGAACAGCGCGTAGTCCCGTCCCGCCGAGCCGAACTTGCGGGCGGTGGCGACCCGGTCGCGGAGGAAGTCGAAGAACTCCTCCATCCGCTGCAGCCGTCGGTGGAGCCTTCGGCGGACGCCGACTCGTTCCCCACGTGGCGGGCGGCGTTGAACTCATCCAGCGGGCTCTCCAGGCGAACCCCGAACGCGGCCTCGATGCTGTTCGCCTTCCGGGCGGCGAGGAACTCGTGGAAGCCCTTGAAGGCTTGCACGTAGCCGCGGCGGGTGGAGGGCGCGATGCCAGCCGCCGCCCACGTCCCCACCACCCGGTCCATGTCCTCGCGCGTCACCTCCCAAGCAGGCTTGGCGACGGCGGCCAGCACACGCTCCAGTCGAGCCGTGGCGCTGTCAACGGTCGCCTGGCTGAAGCCTCGGGCGACCCACGAGGCCACATACCCGTCGACGCAGTCGGTCTGGAAGCGATCCGGATCCAGGGACTCGCTGATGGCAACCTGCCCGCTGCCGTGAACGACCCGCAGCCCGGCCCGTCTTCCGTGCACGCCTTCCTCCTACCTCGATCTGCTAGGTGCCGCCTAACGATCGCAGACTTCACCTCGAAGAACGCGGACCCTCGACGAAGCCGGAGAAGCCCTGCTCGCAGCACGAATCTGCCGAAACGAACGTGTGCGGGTTTCGGTTGAGTTCAAGATCCTGCGGTTCGTCACCGACGACGAGGGCCGGCGCGAGCGGCGGTGGTGCCCGATGCGAAAAGGGGTCAGCGACCTGTGGCGCAACTACCAGGCTGGCATCGCGGCCAATCACCGCTACCTGGACGCCCTCGCCGCTGCCCCCCTGAAAGGCGAAGGCGTCGCCGCCCTCGACGCCCTGTGCCGGCCCCGAACCCACCACGGGCGCCGATACGCCCGCTTCAACCCTCCCAACCCCGCCGACCTGGCCCTGTTCCGAGCCGCGATGGCCGGCGAACACGCCATCCAAGGCTTCCGCAACATCGACATCACCCACCGCCTCTACCGGCGGCCACCCGCCGACCGCGACGAGGCCCACCGGCGATGCGAGCGGGTCTCCCGATTGATCGTCAAGCTCCGCGGCCACGGCCTGGTAGCCAAGCTCCCCCGAGCTCGCCGCTACCGGGTCACCCGCTACGGCCAGCGCGTCATGACCGCCGCCATCGCCGTTCACGACGACACTTTCCCGCCCACTACATCGCCGCGACCTGAACAACCCGCGACCTGTCTCACGCGTCGCGCAAATCCTGCCGAGATCAGTTAGACCGCCGGGTCGAGGGCACCCGATGTCACCGGCTTGCTGACGGGTGGGATGGCTGCCCGGTATCCGGCGCGACCGGGCGGGACCGCTGCCGGTATCGCCCGGCACTCCGGGCGTGGTAAGGAACCGTCAGACAGAGCTCACGAGCAGCCGACGAGTGCTGCCTTTCCGGGACCGTCCAGTTTCGGACGAGCCGAGCGAAACAGGAGGGCAGATGGAGATCCCGTCGCCAACCCGGGTCCTCACGGACCTGCAGAAGGCCGTCACGCAGTTCCATCGGCTGCTGCTCCAATCGCCCATAGCCCGTCCTTTCGACGCCCTGCCTGGCCCGCGCTTCCTGGTGCTGCACACCACCGGCCGCCGCTCCGGGCGGGATCGGCAGACGCCCCTGTCGTACATGAAGGACGGCGATGCGTTCGTCGTGCTCGCGTCGAACGGTGGAGCGCCGAGAGACCCGGACTGGTACCACAACCTGGAGGCTCGACCCGAGACGGAGGTCGAGCTCGCCGGGACGAGGATCGGGGTCCGCGCGGAAACCGTGTCGGGGTCCGACCGCGAGCGCCTCTGGCGCCGGGCGGTGCGGACGTTCCCTGGGTATGCGGGCTACGAGCGCAGAGCTACCCGCCAGATCCCGGTCGTCCGCCTCCACCCAACAGCGTCCGGGCGCTGAGCTTGCTCGAGCCGACGCCTCGTCGGACCCCAGCGCACACTCGAGCGCGGGCTCGGGCGCGAATGCGGCGGATCTCGTCGCGGCCGTCTGGGCGCGTCGACACGCGTGGAATGGGGCCAAACGATCGGACGGGCGGCCTGAGGGCACCCGGAACATCGCTCGCCCGCCATCCGAGGCTCGCGCCATCACGGGCGAAGTGTCAGGGCGTCCGCTCGGTATCGCGTATCGGTGAAGGCCAAATCGGTGTCACCGACGAGTCGACCACGCCTCGGAAGGCTCACACCCCGAACTCGCAGACTGTTTAACGCGTTCAACTATCCGGGCCGGACAGGAGCCGACTCCGACGGACTGGGCGGACAAGTCGCCGGACTGGGGCCTGCTCAGCGGACTGGAGCGGGCTGGGCGGACGGTTCCCATTTCCTTGCCAAGGTGAGGGTCGCGGGTTCGAATCCCGTCGTCCGCTCCGAGTAGAAGACGAGGTCAGTTCATGTAGGAGCCGCCTTTCGAGGCGGCTCTTGGCGTGTCCGGGGAGGCTCCGTCCCACACCGGTCCCACAAGAAATCGGTGAACGTAGCGGCACAGGGCGTCACAGGACACCCCCCAAGTGAGCATGGGGATCGCGCGGCGGTTCAGGCGTGGTATGCACCTCGTCGCGGAGCGTTGGCCGGAATGTGGATCGGTTCCGTCGACTTCCCCGACGAGCTGATCTCGGCGCACACTGAAGGCATCCTGACCTTGTTCGTCGGCGCAGGGGCTTCGATGGGTGAACCGTCGAGCCTTCCGTCCTTCGGCGAGCTCGCCGGAGCGATCGCGGAGGAAGCGGGCCGTCCTATCGAGGCGGACGACCCGACCCCGCTCGACACGTTGCTCGGCAATCTTGGCGACGGCGATACCGACGTCCATCAACGAGTGCACGCGATCCTGTCGGCCCCAGGTTCAGTACCGAACGACTTGCACCGGGCGATCGTCGCGTTGGCGGGGGCGAGCGGCATGGTCCGGATCGTCACGACCAACTATGACCGACACCTCTCAACGGTTCTGGACGCGAACAAGGCGGCCGCCGAGGAGTACCGCGCCCCGGCCCTTCCGGTCGGTGACGATTTCGATGGGATCGTGTACCTGCACGGCACCCTGACCCAGGAACCCCGCAAGCTCGTCGTCACCGACCGAGACTTCGGGCGGGCGTACCTCACCGACGCGTGGGCGGCGCGTTTCTTGGAGCGCATGTTCCGCAAGTACACGGCGCTCTTCATCGGTTATAGCCACGACGATGTCGTGATGCGCTATCTCGCGGGCGGCCTGGGTCCCGGCACGAGGCGCTTTGCTCTGACGCAGCGCACCAGCCCCTCGGACTGGACGCGATTTGGCATCACACCCGTCTTCTTCGACGTGATCGCCGGGTCCTTCCGCCGGTTGGATGACGCGATTCAGCTTTGGGCCGAGCGGAGTTCGATGGACCTGCTCGGCCACCGGCAACGACTCGCTGCTCTCGTCCAGGCCCCACCGTCCGGCGTCCCGGACGAGATGTCATATCTCGAGTCAGTTCTCGCCGAGCTCGACACAACGCGGCAGTTCTGCGACCTGGCAGCGAGCCCAGAGTGGCTGACATGGGCCAACACCCAGCCCGCGTTCCGGCGCCTGTTCGACCCGGCCGCCGCAGACGACCCGCTCTCCCAACAGTTCGCGTACTGGTATGCCGACAAGTACGTCACGGTCGAAGCGCACACCGAGGCCGCCTTCGACATCCTTGCCGCGAATCGTGGGCAACTCTCACCCCGGTGCGCCAACGCGATCCTCCACCTCAAGCACGTCGACGGACAGCCCCGACCCGATTGGCTGGACCGCTGGATCCCCTACTGCTGAACGCGGGTGACGCGGGCGGTGACCTGTTGGACCTCGCCTTGCTCGCGTCGGTGTTCCCCGACAATCGCACGGCCGCGCTGCTCATGCTCGACTTTCTCACGGAGCCCGACAGCAACGGAGGCTTCGGCGCGCTGGGGCGGGTGTGGGCACGAGGCAGCACGCACTACCTTCCCGAGGCCTGGCAGACTGTGTTCGCCCCTCACCTTGGTGAGGTCGCTGATGAGGTGCTCGCGATCGCCGAGCGCCACATGCGACGAGCACGCTCCCTGCATCTCCTGTCGGGCCGCTCGGCGGCTGGTTGGGATCCGTGGACGATCTACCGATCCTCGATCTCGGCGAAGCCGGACCACATTCTCGATGCGTTCGACGTCCTTATCGACGCTGCCCGCGACTCCCTCGCGCACTTGATGGCGCACGACAGCAAGACCGCCCTGGCCCGATGCAACTCGTGGGCTGCATCCGGCGTACCCCTTCTCAAGCGACTCGCGCTCCACACCATCACCCACGCAGCTGTCATCGACGCCAACGCGCGGATCAACTGGCTTCGACAGTCCCCGGAGTGGCTCTTCGACCCGATGCTCCGCCAGGAAGTCGCCGGCCTCGTCGAGGCTCTCGGCCCCGACGCCGGCGCTCCCAACCTCGACGGCCTCGTTGCTGACCTGCGAACGGGTGCGCCCGATCTGGACCAGGAGACCCTGGCGCGCTTCCAACTCCCGATCCTGGGCGCAATCTGCCGCGGACACCCGGAGCACCCGGCAACGAACAAAGCGATCGCCGAACTCACCGAACAACACCCCCACCTGGCACCGATGATCAACGAGCCCGTCGGGCCCGCAGTCACCGTCACCACAGGGTTCGTTGCGGATGAGCTCCCAACGTCGGCCGGGGAGTTCCACGATGCACTGGCGGACGACACCACAACCGCCCTCACCACGGTCTACCAGTATCGAGACGCTCACTCGCCCTGGCACGGGCCCACCTGGTCGGGTGCCATACAGCTGATCACAGCGACCGTGGGCGAACACCCGGCCGACGGCTTTCGTCTCCTCGATCACGACAACGAACACAACCTGGACGTCACAGCAGCAGTCATCCGTGGCTGGGCAAAGGCGCCGCTCGACGACGCGACGGCAACAGGAGTCATCGATCGGCTCCGCCACCTCGACCTCACCGCGCACGCCGACGACATCTCCCGCCTCCTTGAAAGCGGCGGCACGGAACGAAACCCAACACAATGGAGCAAGTACGACGCTGCCCAGATGTTGGCAACGGAGACCTGGCGGTCGCTGCCCAACGAAGACCCGACCGACGCCGCCCCGTTCGACGACTGGCTCGGACGTGCCATCAATCGGAGCTCGGGACGGCTCGCCCAGTTCTGGCTCGAGGTCGTGGCCTACGACTGGAGACAAGCAGGGGACAAGTGGTCCGGACTTCCCCCCGCAACGCGAGACATCCTCTGCGACCTGCTGGCCGGCAGCACCATCAACCAGAAGTTGGCCGAGGTTGTGCTCGCCAGCCAACTGCACTTCCTCCACTCAGCTGACCCCGCCTGGTGCGAAGCCACACTGTTGCCCCACTTCCTCTGGACAGACCTCGACCGACCAACGCGGGACTGGCAGGCATACCTCTCCGTGGGTCGCTTCAATGACCGGCTCCTCAACGCCGGATTGCTCGCCGGCTACCTCGACGCCGCCGCCAACGCTGAACGCTTCACCGGCGGACTCCGTCGCCAACTCGCCGACCACCTGGCCAGCGTTGCCGTGTTCAGCGAAATCGACTCAACTAGCTGGCTCGCAGAGTTCACCCGTCGTGCTGTTCCCGCGGACAGGGTCCAGTGGATCGACCACGTGAGCTGGCTGCTTGGAAGGCTCGAGGCCGACGCGGTAGAAGCGCAGTGGGCGCGGTGGGTACAAGCGTTCCGGTCGGGTCGGCTCGACAACACGCCGAACATATTGACGTAGGCGGAAGCAAGCGCGTTGGCGGAGTGGGCGCTGTACCTTGGCGACTCGTTCGAGGCCGGGGTCGAGCTTGCGACTCGTCGACCAGTCGGCATGCCTGACCACTCGAGGTTCCTTCCCCGCCTCGCTGCGAATCCGCGGCCTGGTGCGGCGAGCCTCCTTGTGTCTCATGTCCTGAAGGGGACCAAGGGACCGTTCTGGGAATGTCGCGCTCTCCAGCGAATTTTCGAGGCGGTTCGTGACTCGGCCGAGGCGACGACGCTCGTCGACATCCGAGCCGCCGCTCTCCGGCTCGGATGCCACGGCGCGCCGTCCTGGTAGCCGCAGTGCTGGTTCATGGGCACGGAATCGGAGATCGCGAACGGCCGTCACGACGACCTGGCTCGGGTGTGGCCCAGTCCGCCGAAGGGGGGACAGTCGAGGCACTCCCGGCCACGGTCAACCTCGACCGGCGTCGACGACGCCGTTGCCACGGCGCCGCTGTGAAGATCATGGTGCTGGCGGCGTCTCAGACGGCCCTGGCTCCTGCTGGCCGAAGTGCGGCATCCATGCCCCCGCCCGGCCGTGCTCGTGCAGCGCTGCGAAAATGCTCATCGATGGCCACATCGCCTGAATCGGGCTCCCAAGGATCGGTTCGAGAGCCGTGGACACCTCGAGGATGCTGACCTGCTTCGGGTCCACGTCCTCTGGCATCAGCAGCCCCAGGATCGATAACCACGCGTCATACACGGCGTTGGGTGCAATGGGCGCGATCGCGCGCCAGACGGCCTGAAAGAGCTGGACCTCTTCGCCCTCGGGCCCAAGAGGCCACAGATGGTGTTGATCCGGGCCGATCGTCCACCGGTGGCGCCACGGGCTTCGCTTGGCCCGCCGTCCAGCCGGCAAGACCGACGCGCGAACGTGCACGCGATGGCGCAGCTTGCGAGCCGTTGCGACTGCCGGCCAGAAGTCAACGACGGCGAACAGAGCTCGGGCAGGGTCCAGTCTCACCTCGCCGATGTCGGCAAGACCGCTCTGGACGGCAATCGGCGGCATGCCGACCGTGTGCCTCCGCCAAGGCTTCCAACGGGGGTCCGCTCCAATCTCGAGGTTGATCGTCGAGAGCGAGATCGGCGCTCGACCGATACTCACCATCTCGATGATCGCAGCGTCGACCCACGGGCGGTTCTGCACGATGTTGATCTCCGGCGGCATCGACGTTCGCCAGCCCCTAGCTGGGCCGCGGATGATGTGCCCGGCCTCGGTGAGGACCGCCGGTACCAGTCGAACGACAAGGCGGGCACCCGACAAGCGGTAGAAGGCTAGCTGCCACGCGAGGCTCGTGAGCGTGACGGTCACGCTCACGATGGCTACCCACAGCGCCACTTCCGCCGTCGTCGCCCCGAACACGACGATAAGACTCGCGCCGACTCGTGCTAGAGGCAGTCATGAGCGAGGTCGCGGTGAGGTCGCACTCAGCGAGGCGCTGTCATCACGTGTTGGCGCGGCCCGATCGACTGCTCAACGACCGCCGGCTCTGCGTGCCGTCCTCGGCCAATGCGACGGCGACCAAGACGTGTCTCGAGCACCACCCAATCGCGGTTGACAAGGCGATAAGTGTACACAACCGCCCGGAAAGGTGGTTCCCTCGGAGAGGTCGCCAAGCGGCGCCGATCCAAGCTGTGGAGGTTCCATGCTCACCGTGCTCTGGCTGCTTGCCGCCGTCCTCGTGATCGCCGGCATCGTCACGATCGTCCGCAGCCGGTTGGTCCTCGGGCTCGCGCTCGTCATCGGCCTGCTCGTCGGATCCGATGGCGCCAGCATCCTCGCGTGAGGACAAGGGCCGCGGGTCGGGAAGGCCCCACACGGTCGGGATCTCCGCGCTGTGAGCACGGGGTGCTCGCGGTCAGCGGCGAGCTCGACATGGCGACGGCACCGACCGTCGCCGCGAAGTTGCTGCGGGACCGATCCATCCGAGTCGTCGATCTCGGCGGCGTCACGTTCATCGACGCTGCGGGCCTTGGCGGTCTCCGTGACGGCATGAGGCGCGCGAACCGGCCGATCCATGTCCGCCGAGCGCCGCCGTGCATCAGGCGCCTGCTCTCGATGGTCGGGCTCGACCACACCACGCTCGAGCCGCCGGCCTAGCGACTGACTGAGGTAGCCCTTCTGCGCTGTCAGCGGCTGGTGTCGAGGACGAGCTTGCCCTCGACCTGGCGATCGAGGATGCGCTGAAACGCCGCCGCGGCCGAGGAGAGGGGCAGCACCTCGATCGGGACGGTAAGGCGGCCGTCGCGAACGAGCTCGAGCAGCTGGATGACGAGCGCGGCTTGGCGCTCGGGCGGCTCGAGCAGGCCGGTGTACCCGAACATCGAGATCCCCTTGCGGTAGAACCCGCGGCTGGACAGCGGGATGTCGTCGCCCGCGCTGGCGCCGAACAGGACCAGTCGGCCATGCAACTCCAGCGCGTCCGCGGCGGCTGGTGTGAACGTGCCACCGAGACCGTCGACGACGAGCGTGGGCCGGAGCTCGCTGACAGCGGCGGTGAGACCTCCGGCATCGGCGACCACGGCACGGTCGGCGCCGAGCGCCTCGATGGCTGGCGCCTTTGTCGCGCTCGTCGTCTGACGCCCACACCGTCGCGCCCGTCGCCTTCGCGAGCTGCACGATCAGGGACCCACACCCCCACTGGCACCGCGCACGAGCACACGATCGTCGGACGAGCTCCGGCCGAGGACGTTGACGCAATTCCACGCCGTCACGCCGGCCACGCCGATGGCACAGGCCACCGCACGGTCGACCCCAGCGGGGAGGGGCACGATCGCCGCTGGCGATGCGGTGGCCTTGGAGGCGAACAGGCCCTGGCGCACCACCCCGTGGCCCCCACCTCGGATGAGCACCGGGCGCCCTTCGTAGGTGCCGGCGCCCTCTGTGCCCGGGATCCACGGCAGGTTGGCCGCCGCCGCACCCGGGTTGCCTCGGCTGATCCAGATGTCGAGGGGGTTGACCGAGGCGTGGCTGACCTCCACGACCACCTCGCCGTCCTCCGGGACCGGATCGGGAACCTCGGCGAGCTCCAGCGTCCCACCGGTCTCACGAAGCACAGCTGCGCGCACGGCCGCAACCTAGTGGTGCACGCGGATGGGCAGTGGCGCTGAGCAACCTGTTGCCGAGACGCGGTCAAGCGGTGCCGACCCCGTGCCGCTCAGTGGGGTCGAGGCCTTGGAGCCGGCACCGATAAGTCGCGACGTTCCGACGGCGGCGACGTGGCTCCTGCCCTTGCGGCGGCCCGCCGGTCACTGGAGCACCACGGCGGGCCGCCGCAGTTCCCAATGGTGCTGGCGCCAGGTTGTCTTGCCTTCACGATGTGGTTGCGGTTGCGCGCCGAAGCTGATGGCCAGTGGTTGCGTCGCCGCAACGGGAGCAACGTCAGGCACGAGAAGCGGTGAGAAGCGAGCGGCGAGCGGCGGCCATCTCGTCGTGGAGGTCAGTCCGCCCGCCGAAGCCTGCGGCGATCAGACGTGCCCGATTGTGCTCCGATGGACACACAAGGCAGACCAGGCCGCCGGCATCCCGGCACCCGGCGACCCCTTCGCGTAGGGCTCGGGCCGTTCGCTCGTCCATGTCGGAGACCTCGCTGAGGTCGACGAGGCTGACGCATGGCTTGGGGAGGAGGCTGATGGCACGTAACACCGAGTGCGCAGCGACCTGGCCGACCAGGCGGCCTGAGAGGATCAGCTCGAACGTCTCGCCTTCATGGACGAGGAAGATCCCGAACCCGTCTGCGTCGCGTCGGCCGGAGACGGGCCGGCGTCCGGTCCGCCGACGTTGGGGGACGTCACCTCAGGGACACGAATCGGTCAGCGCCCACGCTCGTCAACTCGTCGCGCAGCCAGCGCTCAGCGCGGATGCTGACCCTTCCGCCAGCTCCTCGCACGTTGCGAATCACGCCGAGAAGGCAGCCGAGGCCGGGCTGCTCCATCTTGGTGACCCGGGTCAGATCGAGGTGGACGTTCCGACGTTGCGTCGAGGCGTCGACGCCGAAGCGGCGGAGGCCGGCGGTGGCCGCCGAACTCAGGTCGCCGCCGAGCCTGCATTCCAAGCCAGCCAACGTCCTCACCACGTCGATCTGCATCTGTACCTCCCGCTCGGTGCGGCACAGCATCCTTGAGGTTGCTTGCAGGTTTTTGCGGAGCATGTTGCGGTTCCGCGCCGAAGTTGACAGCAAGTGGTTGCGTCGCGCAGGAGTCGCCTGCGCCTGCTCGCAGGCGCAGGTCTCCTTGCCACGGCGAGGCCGCTGGCAGCGAGGAGCGGCAGTTGCTGCGCTCCACGCCGGAGCGCCAAGCGCGTTCCCGAAAGGGAACGACGTACGGTCGCGGGCTTTCTCTGCGACGGCTCTAGCGACCTCATGACGAGATTGGCTCGATGCCGGTGGGCCGGTGCCACGCAGCTGACTGCCGCCGGCGCGCCTGCGTTTCGCCTGGTGGGGGCCTGGGGTAGGCATACCTCAAGGTCGGCCGCGGTTTCCGTGCCGCGGGGTGGGGGTGACGCATCACGAGGATCACCAGGACGTGAGCGAGGGACTGCCGCAGTCGAGAGTCACCACGAGCGGCCGGACCGTGATCGTGGCGTTGCTGGCCAACCTTCTCATCGTCGTGGCCAAGGGCGTCGCGGCTCTCCTCACGGGATCGGCGGCACTGTTGGCCGAGACCGCCCACTCGCTTGCCGACTCCGCGAACGAGTTGCTGCTCTACATCGGTGTGCGGCGCGCCCGGCACCCACCTGACCCGCGGCATCCCTTCGGGTATGGGCAGTCGCGCTATTTCTGGTCGTTGCTGGCGGCAGTGGGGATCTTCGTCGTCGGCGGCGTGGCCGCCATCGCGGAAGGCGTGACCAGCCTCCGCCGACCGGAAGCGCTGTCGAGTCTCCCGATCGGGTTGGCCGTCCTCGCGGTGTCGGCCCTCTTCGAGGGCCTGTCATTGCGTACAGCGCACCGCGAACTGCGAGCAGAGGCCGCCGGCCGGGAACTGGACCTCGTCGATCACGTTCGGACGTCGTCGAATCCCACGCCGACCACCGTCTTCCTCGAGGACTCGGCGGCGCTCATAGGGATCGGTATGGCAACGATGGCGTTGCTGGTGCACGCCGCGACCGGGTCGGCTGTTGCGGATGGCGTCGCCAGCTTGGTGATCGGCCTGCTCCTGATCGTCGTGGCGTCCCTCCTGGCCCGCCGCAACGCCGCCCTCCTCATCGACGAATCGACGCCGCCCGACGTTCGCGACCGGCTCAGCGGCGTGCTGGACGATCAGCAGTGGATCGTGCGGGTGGCTGAACTCACCGCAGTCTGGATCGGACCAGAGGAGGTCCTCGTCTTGGTGCACGTCGTGCCCGACGACGGTGCAAACCTCATCCGTGACATCGCGGCACTACGAAGCAAGCTGCTCGCACTGCCCGCCGTCGAACGAGTCGAGGTGACGCCGGTTCGGGAGTAGCCGCCTCAGTTGCAAGCAGTCGCCTGGGCCGTCGGACGACGAGAACAAGCCCGAAGCGACGTCGACATGACCGGCCCACCACACCGTGAACCGGCACCGCAGCCGGTTCACTCAGGACCTTGACGGTCCGGCCCGCTGGGGGCGGACTCAGTCGTCGTGATGGGGCTCTTGGTGCCGATCTCCGCCGGACAGGCCTTGGACACTTACAGCCACGCTGGCAACGTCACGCGCATAGGTCCTCGTTGCCACGGCGAGCACGCCGGCATTGAGGAGTAGCATCGGAAGTGCCAGCAACAGAGCGATCTGCACGCCGTGTTGGCCGCTCCCGAAATGGTCGGCAGACGCGCCGATCGCCACCGGCGCCACCGCCCGCCCGCTGTCCGAAGCAGGATCCGCACGCTCTCGGCTCGGCCTCGCAATGCAGGATGGACGATGTCGAGGCGAACGGCTCGAGGACCGGGTTGGGAGCGCCGAGCGCGCGCCGCCGACGATCATCGAGGGGATCGCCACGACCAGCGAGGTGGTGAAGAGGGCGGGCAGAAGGGCCACGACGGCCAAGAGGGAACCGCCAATGGCCACGTGGAGACGGGCATTGATCCGCCCGTGTGCGAGGCCGAGATCCCCTAGTCGTCCGCCGACGATCAGACCAGCGAGGGCTCCGGCGCCCACCACGGGCACGAGCAACGGAGCGGTGGACCGAGACAGTCCGTACTGCTCGATGGCGAACAGGACCGCAAATAGCTTGAGGCCGGCGAAGAAGAAATAGCCGAGCGAGCTCGCCACCAGCACGAGCACGTTGGTGCGGACCCGAAGCGAATAGCGCAGCGCTGCTCGAAGCGTCACGTGGTCGGCATCCCGGAGGACGGTCGACGGGACCGGTGCCACACCTGCGGCGAGAGCGAGTTGTCCCGGACCGGTGGGCGTCGTTCGAGGATCGGTGCTCTCCCCGGCTCCCCGGCGTGGCTCCGGAAAGCGCAGCAGGATCGTGGCGAGGACCAGCCCCTCGATCGCCAGGAGCCAGAAGACCCATCGCCATGAGAGGTTGGCGATCACCACGCCGACGAGGAGGGAGCCCGCCGCGAGGCCGACCAGTTCGCCCGATTCGATGAAGCCCAGAGCCCGACCCCGTGCGCCTCCGGGGAACAAATCGCCAGTGATGGAGGCGCCAGCCGGGTGTGCGACGGCGGTGAGCGCGCCGAGGACGCTGCGCGCACCGAGCAACATCATGAACGACGCGGCGGCCCCGGCCACGACCATCGCCGCCGACCACATGAGCACGCCGGCGGTGAGCAACGTGACGCGACGGCATCGGTCCGCCAGTGCGCCGGCGGGGATGACCGCGATGCCGGCCACCGCGGCGAAGGCACCAGCGAGCACGCCAAGCTCGGTGTGGGAAATCGAGAACGCGTCTTCAAGGCTGGGGGCAATGGCACCGACGGCGCCGCTGTCGGCAGCGGTGAGGGCCAAGATGCCAGCGAGCACCAGAATCGCCGGTAGACCGTTGGGCCTCTCGCCCGGGACGGCCGCCGGCCGGTCGGCCGCTCAGCGCCTGAGATCAGCGCGCTGCATCGGCTCGGTGCTGGTCGTGGAGCTCCGACGGCGCCAGCTGATCATCACGCCGATGAGGCGCCGACAGCGATGGCAGCTGTGCCCATGCTCCTAGCAAAACCACGAGGCCACCGACGAGTACGCCGAGCCGACTGCAACACTCGAGCAGGACCGTTGCTGCGGCACATGCGGGTCGCGCCCAGCATGTCGAGAGAAGGACCTTGGCGCAGGTGACGCGGACTGCCCGGCGGCAGCCGGAACTGACGGCGCGCAAGACGCCATCGACCCGAGGAAGGCGGCAAGTAGCCCAATGGATCGAGGGCCGGCCAAAGCAATCGACCACCGGTTCCATCGGCGCTCTATCAACCAGACTGCTCGGACGGGCACGCCGAACATTCATATGGCGAATATCAGAGACCGGGTCCACGGTGTCGGTGACGGCTGAAAACTGAGCATCCCTGCCGGTCGAAAAGTGAGCACTCAACGATTGGAGTGTGATCACTTTGGAGGACTGGGCGTTGATCCGGAGGTTGGCGGCGGAGGGGGTGCCGAAGGCGCAGATCGCGGAGCGGTTGGGGATCTCGCGGAACACGGTCGCTCGAGGCGGTGGCGTCGACGGCGCCGCCGAGGTATGAGCGGGCGCCGGTCGAGGCGACGTCGTTCACGCCGTTCGAGCAGCGGGTGCGGGCGTTGCTGGCGCGAGTTCCCGGAGATGCCGGCGACGGTGCTCGCCGAGCGGGTCGGGTGGACGGGGTCGACGTCGTGGTTCCGTGAGAACGTGGCCCGGCTGCGTCCCGAGCAGCGCCGGCCGGATCCGGCTGACCGGCTGGCGTGGGCGCCGGGCGACGCGGCGCAGTGCGACTTGTGGTTCCCGCCGCAAGCGGATCCCGCTCGAGGACGGCACCGACGGCGTTGTTGCCGGTGCTGGTGATCGTCCGCGGCGCACTCGCGGTTCATCGACCGGCCGGATGATCCCGACGCGCCAGACCGAGGACCTGTTGCTGGGGTCGTGGGAGCTGATCGAAGCAGCTCGGGCGGGTGCCGCGGCGGTTGATCTGGGACAACGAGACCGGCATCGGCCGGCGTGGCCGGCTGCGCCGAGGGTGTCGCCGCGTTCTGCGGCACGTTGGCCACCACGCGGGTGCATCAGCTCAAGGCCGCGTGACCCGGAGTCGAAAGGGATCGTCGAGCGGCGCAACGGGTTCTTCGAGACCTCGTTCATGCCCGGGCCGCAGCTTCGCCTCGCCGGCCGACTTCAACGCCCAGTTCGCCGACTGGCTGGAGCAGGGCGAACCGGCGGGTGGTGCGCACGCTCAAGGCCCGCCCGATCGATCTGGTCGACGCCGACCGGGCCGCGATGCTGGCGTTGCCGCCGATCCCGCCGCGTGTCGGCTGGTCGCAACCAGATCCGGCTCGGCCGCGACTACTACGTCCGCCTCGACTCCAACGACTACTCCGTCGACCCGACCGTGATCGGCCGACAGGTCACCGTCACCGCCGACCTGGAACGGGTGCGGGTGCGCCTCGACGGGCGCCTCGTCGCCGACCACGCCCGCGTGTGGGCCCGCCGGCATGACCGTCACCGACCCCGCCCACGTCGACGACCGCCCGAGCAGCTGCGCGAGCAGTTCAGCGTCCACGCACCGTCGACGACGACTCGACCTGGTACGCGGACCTGGCCGACTACGACCGGGCCTTCGGGCTCGACGGGCTGGAGGTCGCCTGATGGCCGCCAAGCAACCGAGCCGCCGACCGAGGCGGTCAAGCAGATCCACTACCTCGCCGCCGCGTTGAAAGCGCCGCGGATCACCGAAGCCGCCGCCCGGCTCGCCGACCAAGCCCGTGATGCCGGCTGGACCCACGAGGACTACCTCGCCGCGGTGCTCGAACGCGAGGTCTCCGCCCGCAACGCGTCCGGCGCCGCGCAGCGGATCCGCTGGGCCGGGTTCCCGGCCCGCAAGACCCTCGAGGACTTCGACTGGGACCCCCAACCCGCCGTCCGTCAACAAGTCGCCGCGCTGGCCTCGGGCGCGTTCTTGACCGAGGCCCGCAACGTCGTGCTGCTCGGCCCGCCCGGCACCGGCAAGACCCACCTCGCCACCGCGCTCGGCGTCGACCGCCGCCCACCACGGCCACCGCGTCCTGTTCGCCACCGCGACCGACTGGGTCACCCGCCTCACCGACGCCCACCGCGCCGGCCGGCTGCCCGCCGAGCTCGCCCGGCTGCGCCGCTACGGGCTGATCATCGTCGACGAGGTCGGCTACCTCCCCTTCGAGCAAGACGCCGCGAACCTGTTCTTCCAGCTCGTGTCATCCCGCTACGAACACGCCTCGCTGATCCTCACCTCGAACCTGCCCTTCTCCGGCTGGGGCGGCGTCTTCGGCGACCAGGCCGTCGCCGCCGCGATGATCGACCGCATCGTCCACCACGCCGACGTCCTCACCCTCAAAGGCGCCAGCTACCGGCTCCGCAACCGCGGCATCGACAGCCTCCCCAGCAACTTCCTTACCCTCGGCGTGGCCTTCCAACTCGGGCTGCAGGGTTCGGTCCGAGGCTCTGACAGCACGTGTCGCCCGAGAGGCCGAGCGGTCAGCCGTGAGTCTCGTCCCAGCCGGCTGTGCCGACCGACCGTCGGTCGTCGTTCGTTTCGTTGCTCACCCACAAATCGGCAGCCGCCGAGCTGCACGGGCGTGCCCCGAGTTGGCTCAGCCGGGCAGGGTCTGTCAGACTGCAGGTTCATCGCCTTGGGGCAGGTGAGCCGCCTGCCCCTCAAGTGGACACGCTCAGCTTCCCGCTAGGGCTGGAGGAGGGCCAGTCCGGTGACCGAGTCGTGCCTTCGCACGAGGTGCGCAGGCGATTCGACGACCATGACTTCGAGCGTCGGTCTGACGATCCCTTCGAGCAGATGACCGGCCTTCGCCGTTCCGTCTTCGAGGCCCACCACAGCGTGAACGTGGAGCTTCACCGAGTCGCCGCTGACGGCGATGTCTCCGAGGAGCGCCACGACCTCGCACTGCTCGCCGATTTGGATGCGTCGGTAGTCCTTCGCATCCCAGTCGAACCAGCCGAGGACGGCGCGTTCGAAGCCGCCGATCGCGCTCACCCTGGCGGCCCGCACGGACCGACGCTCGGCCCATGTCTCGATCGCCGCGACGGCGTCGGTGCCTCGGTCGGGCACCAGGACCCACGTCCGCTCGGCTTCGGAGGTCAACAGCCTTTCGTTCATCCGGGAGGCCTCTCGCCAGCGCACCGGAGGTGTCTGAGAGCAGCGTGGGTCGACGAAGGACCGGCCGAGGTGGTCGTGCGGGTGCGGGATGACCGTGCTGATGCAGGCAAGACCTCTCCTCTCCTCGCAATGCCTGGTGTGTACCCGGTCCGGGAACCACAAATGCGCCTGGCGATCCCGAACCCTCCCGCCGCTGACGACCCGGGTGCGGCCCTGCGACTACGCCTCCGTCGTGCTCGCCGGGCCGTCCCGTTGACCTGCCTCGACCATCTCCGGTGGCTCCTCCGCCAGTGCCACCGGTGGCTCGCCTTGCTCCTTTGCGTCATCGAGGGGATTGTCGTTCGCGAGGTCGTGGCAGACGATGGGGGCGATGACGGCGACCGCCACCGGAAGGACGACCGCGAGCACTCGAAGCGACCACGTGACCGCTTGAAGGGAAACCCCGAGCTTCTGGGCGATGATGTCCTGGGAGCCGGAGACGAACAGCACGATGTAGAAGGTGAGCACGGCGGCGCCGAACGCGGTACGGATCGGATGATCACGCGGTCGTTCGAGGAGGTGGTGCTCGAGCCGGTCCCTCGTCAGCCGCTTGTCGATAGCGGGCCAGAGATACAACAGGCCGAAGGTCATGAGCGGGAGCATGAGTCCTGGGACGACGATCTCGGGAACCCGGTAGCCGAACAGGTGCATCTGGAATGCCGGCATGAGACGCAAAGCCCCCTCCAGCCACCCCATGTACCAGTCCGGCTGCGCGGCGGTCGTCACGGCGTAGGGCTCGTAGGGGCCGTAGAGCCAGATGGGGTTGATCTGCACGAGTCCGCCGAGAGCGCCGAGCACGGCGACGACGGCGCACAGCAGTCCGATCGACCGAAGCGTGTAGACGGGCCAGAGCCGGCTGCCCACGACGTTCCCCTCCCGGCGGCCCTTGCCGGGAAACTGCGTGTGCTTCTGGCGCCACAACACGGCGAGATGCACGCTCAACAGGACGGTGATGGCCGCCGGCACGATGAGGACATGGATGATGTAGAGCCGCGACGTGATGTCGTCGGCCGGGAACTCCCCGCCGAACAGGAAGAACGCCACGTACGCGCCGACGAGGGGGATGGCGAGGACGACGGAGTAGGCGATCCGGAGCCCTGTGCCCGATAGCAGATCGTCGGGCAACGAGTAGCCGGCGAAGCCGTTGGCGATGGCCAGGATCAGGAGCGTGACCCCTACGACCCAGTTGATCTCCCGGGGTCTGCGGTACGCGCCGGTGAAGTAGATGCGGCTGAGGTGCATCACGATGGCACCGAGGAACACGAGGGCAGCCCAGTGGTGGATCTGGCGGATGACGAGGCCGGCACGCACGTCGAAGCTCAGGTCGACGGTCGACCGATAGGCCTCCGACATGCGCACGCCCGACAGGGGGCGGTACGAACCGTTGTAGACGACCTCTTGGGCGCTGGGATGGAAGAAGAACGTGAGGAAGACCCCGGTGACCACGAGGACGATGAAGCAATAGAGGGCGATCTCACCGAGCATGAACGACCAGTGGTCTGGGAAGACCTTGTCGAGCGCCTTGCGGGTGAAGCGGGTTCCACCGAGACGATCGTCGAACCAACGGATGAGGCGGTTCAGCACGACCGCCTCCCGGACAGGGCAACATCTGGACCCGCTGGCGCCGGGCGGCCGGGGCTCGCCCGCTCCAGATCGCGCAGCCAGCGAACGAACAGGTAGACGCCCCCGGCCCCGGCGGCCAGCCCGCCGTATGCCCACATGACGACACCAGCGAGCTGCTGGTCGGTGAGAGCGTGGGCGCCCGCCTCGGCGTACGGCGAGTACCAGACGGTGGTGGCGAAGGTCATGGCCCCGCCGAGCAGCAACGGCGGGAACGAGACCAGGAACAGAGCCACGACGGCCAGGCCCGCCTGCTCGCCGCCGACAGCGACGAGCGCGGCCCAGAGGCAGACGGCGGTCGCGAGAAGGCTGACGTGCTCCAGGCCGTGCACGATCTCGTGCTCGAGGGCGGCGTCGTACGCCGCCGGCACGTGCCACACCAGCAACGTGACGACCTGGGCTGTCGCCGTGGCCATGACGAGCACCCACACGCCAGGCTTCGGGAGCGTGGGCAACGGTCGCGGCCATGCGGCCAGAGCGACCGCGAAGGGCCGCCCGATGGCGAGCAGAGGCGCCGCCACGGAGATCAGCAGCACGTGCTGCACCATGTGGGCCCACAGCAAGCGGTCCACGAGACCATCGAGTGGTGAGACGAGGGCGACTGCGACGACCACCATGCCAGCGCAGAACGCGCTGAGCTCGCTCCAGCCGTGTGTTCCCCGCGTGACCCGCCGGTGCCGATCGCCGAGCACGTACGCCGCGGTGGCGGCCACGAGCGCGAAGGGCAGCAGCGCTTCATACATAGGCGGGGAGCATCGCGACGAAGATCGATTCGAGCACGATGAGGAGGAGGTTGCAGGCGCCGACGAAGATGGCCATCCAGCAGAGGAAGACGGTCCGTCCTGTCGGGCTGCCCTCGTCGGCCGGCGTCGAGCTCTCTCGCAGCCACTTCCACGCGATGGCGATCGTCACCACGCACGGCATGGCGGTGAGCACCGTCGCACCCTGCATGACCCACATGACGTCCGGATGGAGCTGATCGAGCCGGGCCAGGCTCGTCAGCGTGAACACGTGCACGGCCCAGGCGCCGACGCAGAGCGCCGACAGCAGCACGAGGGCGACGCCATGGGCCGTGCTACCGAGGCGGGCGGTCGTCATCGCACGTGCGCCGACAGGTAGAGCGACGAGAAGACGAAGATCCAGACGACATCGACGAAGTGCCAGTAGAGGCTGAACACTGAGACAGTCAGGTGACGCTCCCGCGTGAAGCTGCCCAGGCGGGCCTTCAGCTGCACCACGGCGCTGATCAGCAGGCCGGCCAGCACGTGCAGGCCGTGCAGGCCGGTCGTGACGAGGAAGATCGAGGCGTAGGCGTTGTCGTCGATGCTGAACTCGAGGTGGGCGTACTCCCAGACTTGATGGGCGAGGAAGGCCGCCCCCATCAGCCACGCGACGAAGAGGTCCACGCGCATCTGGCCGACGTGTCCCTGTTCGATCGCTGACTCCGCCCAGAGGACGGGAACGGTGGAGCCCAAGAGGATGGCCGTGAAGATGGAGATGAGGAGCAGCTCCGGGGGCTTGATGCCGCCCTGGGGCCAGGTGGCCGAGCTCGCCCGCAGGAAGAAGTAGGCGGCGATCAGCCCGAGGAAGATCGTGCCCTCGGTGGCGATGAGGACGACCATGCCCCACCAACCCAAGGGGTAGCCCCGCTTGCCCACAGCGTCGGCGGTGAGGCCAGGCGTGTCGAGCACCGTCATCGCAGATCGGCTTCCGTGCGCCAGGTCCACGCCGCCAGCGCGACCAGGCCGACCAGGATGCCCGCGGCCAGGACGAGCGTTGCCGAGATCAGCAAGCCCACGAAGAAGACCGCGATGCCGACCGCCAGGATGAACGGCAGCCAGGTCGGCTCCGGGACGGGCTGACGACCTTCGACGAACGCGTCGAGCCCGGTCGTCACCGAAACGGCGTGCCCGAGCGCACCGTCGACGCTGACGGCCTTCTCTGCATCTGACCCGGATGTCTGCCCCACAGGAAGCAGCTGCTGGTCCCACAGTGGGTGACGGCTCGCCACGACGGGAATGGCGGCGAAGTTGTACTCAGGAGGTGGTGACGACGTGGCCCATTCGAGGGAGTCGGCGTTCCACGGGTTGGACCCCGCCACCTCACCGTGGCGCCTGCTCCAGAAGAAGTTGATCAGCGTCAGCCCGGTACCGGCACCGAACACCACTGAACCGATGCTCACGATCAGGTTCAGCGTGCCCCAGCCGAGGCCGTTGTCGTAGGTCCAGACACGGCGGGGCATGCCCATGAGGCCCAAGAGATGCATCGGGAAGAAGGTGACGTTGAAGCTGACGAACATCGTCCAGAAGCTCCACCTACCCAGTCGCTCGTTCAGCAAGCGACCCGTCATCTTGGGCAGCCAGTAGTACAGCGCGCCGAAGATCGGGAACACCACGGCGCCGTTCAGCACATAGTGGAAGTGGGCCACGATGAAGTAGCTGTCGGTGACCTGCAGGTCGAACGGGATGGCCGCCACCATGACACCGGTGATGCCACCGAGCAGGAAGATCAGGAGGAAGCCGAGAGCGAACAGCATCGGTGGCTTCAGGAGGATGCCTCCGCCCCACATCGTCCCGATCCAGGCGAAGTACTGGATGGCGCTGGGGAGAGCCACTACCAGGCTGGCGGCCGAGAAGACACCCATCGCTTCCGCCGGAACGCCGGTGGCAAACATGTGATGGACCCACACGCCAAAGCTGATGAAGGCGATGCCCATGAGCGACGCTGCGACCCAGAAGTAGCCGGCGAGCGGCCGCCGGCAGAAGACCGGGATGATCATGGAGATCATCCCGGTGGCCGGCAGGAAGAGGATGTACACCTCGGGATGGCCCCAGAACCAGAACAGATGCTGGTAGAGCAGCACGTTGCCGCCGAGGCCGGGCACGAAGAACGCGGTGTGGAAGAGGCGGTCGGCCTCCAACAGACTGGCGCTCAGGGTCACGGCGGGGAACGCGAAGACGATCATGAACGCCATCCCGAGCAATGACCACACGAAGATGGGGATGCGGTTCAGCGTCATCCCGGGGGCCCGCATCTTGAACGTCGTTACGATGAAATTGACCGCTCCCGCGGTCGAGGAGATCCCGACGAAGATGACGCCCAAGCCCCAGAAGTCAAGATTCAGCCCGGGCGAGTACTGGCTGTTGGTGAGCGGGGTGTAGGCGAACCAACCGCCGTTTGGCGCCTGGCCGATCAGGAAGCTCGAGTACATGAACAGGCCAGAGAGCAGGAAGATCCAATAGCTGAAGGCGTTCAGCCGGGGGAAGGCCATGTCGCGTGCCCCGATCATCAAGGGCAACAGGTAGTTCCCGAAACCAGCCAGCACCGGGGTGTTGAACAGGAAGATCATCGTCGTCCCGTGCATGGTGAACAGCTGATTGAACAGGTCCGGGCCGACCACGTCGTTGTTGGCCTCGGACAGCTGCGCCCGCATCACCAGGGCCAGGCTGCCGGCCACCATGAAGAACACGAAGGACGTGTAGATGTACCGCATCCCGACGCGCTTGTGATCGACGGTGGTGAAGAAGCCGAGGAGGCGGGGCCGGTCCTCCCAGACTTCGGTGATCTGTGCCTCGACCTCCGTAGGAACCTCCGGCAGCCGTCCGGGATCGTCGATCGTCGTCATCGCGCCCGGCTCACTTCAGGCCTTCCAGATACGCGACCAGCGCCTGCACTTGGTCGGCGTTCAAGTCGATCTGCGGCATCAGGGCTCCCGGCTTGACCTGTTGGGTCATCGACAACCAACGGCTCATGGCAGCCGCGGTGTTCGGCAGCGTGTCCGCGGCGAGCGTCGCCCTGCTACCGACATGGGTCAGGTCCGGGCCGAGGGTGCCGCCGGCCGAGGTGCCGGCCACGGTGTGGCACCCGGCGCAGGCGCTGTTGAGGAAGATCCGCTCGCCCTCCGCGGCCAGGGGGTCGGCGAGAGCTGCTCCGGGCCTGCTGCGCTGGACATCGACCCACTCCTCGAACGCGGAGCGCTCGTCGACGACCACCTGGAACGCCATCCGGGCGTGCTCCAGCCCGCAGAACTCCGCGCACTGCCCCCGGTAGGTGCCGGCGCGAGAGGCCATGAACGACAGGTGGTTGACCTGCCCGGGGATGAGATCGGTCTTTCCCGCCAGCTGTGGGACCCAGAAGCTGTGGATCACGTTGTCGGATGTCAAGCTGATGTCGACCACCTCCCCCACGGGGACGTGGATCTCGTTCGCTGTCGTGATGCCGAGCGCCGGGTACTCGACCCTCCACCACCACTGCTCCCCGGCGACGTGGACCGTCACCTCGGAGGGACCAGCGACCAGTGCGTTGCTGGTGCGGATCGTGAACACGGCCACGATGCCGAGGATCCCGACCGGGACGAGCAAGCCGCCCACGAGGATCAGCCGATCGCTGAAGCGTGCCGACACGTGGCGGCGGCGGCGACGAAGGATCGCGATGATGACCAGCCCGCCGACGATGGCGTAGACCGCCACGGACAAGCCGAACATGAGCCACCACAGCCCGCTGATGTGCCGCGCTTGTGGAGACTGCGGGTCGAGAGCGGATGACGCTCCCCCGCACGCCGACAGCAGCACCACGACTCCCGCCAGAGGAACGAGCCGGCGGTTCACACCTCCCACCAGCCGGGCCCGACAGGCTCGCTGAAGTCGCCAGCCGACCACAGCACGCCTTCGGCGTCCACCCTCAGGGGTAGCTGTGGCAGCGGCCACGCCGCCGGTCCACTCACGGGTTCGCCGCCACCGAGGACGTCGAACGCCGACTGGTGACAAGGGCAGAGCAGCTGGCGGGAGCCGGCCTCGTACAAACCCACCGGACAGCCGGCATGGGTGCAGACCTTCGAGAACGCGATGATGCCGTCGACGGTCCACGCCATGCGCTCCGGCGACAGCCTGAGCTGCGTCGCCGGTACCCGCACCATCACCGCTTGCCCGTCGGCCGAGCCGGGGTCCCCTTCGGGGAACACCGTCAGGAGCCCGTCGAGGGGAACCTGGTCGGCGCGCACCACCGCACCATCGAGGGTGACGACGCGCCGCTTCGCCGCCCAGGCGGTCCGCAGGAGGGCCCCGCCAGGCTTCGGTCCGAGTGACCGAATGGGGAAGAGCAGGGCGGCACCGATCGCGGCGCCCGCCAGGAGGACGCAACGGCGCAGGACGGTGCGGCGCTCGAGGCCATGCCGCTCCAAGTCGGCGCGCAGCGCTGCTGCTTCGGCAGGATCAGCGATGAGGCGCTCACGCTCCTCGACGAACGGCCCGGAGTGCATGAGGCCGTTGGCCCACAGCACCAGTCCTATCGCCAGGCCACCGAAGGCGATCCCGAGGAGCACACCCTCCAGCTGGGGTTGCCCACCGCGCCAGTAGACGACCATGAGCCCGACGCCGGCAGCTGCCGCCAGGATGAACGCGGCGGCCGCCGCGCGCTCGATTGCTCGCTCCCGTCCGGGCGTCGCCTTCACCGTGCGGACCCGATCAGCCGGACGACACCGACCAGGGCCGCCAAGGCGACCAACCCGACGGCACCTTCAGCCACTGGCCCCAAGTGCCACAGCGGCTCGCCCCCCCGATCGTCGGGGGAGTCGAGCGAGGTGACGTACCGAGCGACGTCGGCGACCTCGGTGTCGCTGAGCGCAGCATCGCCGAACACGGGCATGGTTCCCGGACCGATCCGCACCGCCTCGGCGAGCTGCGTCGGGTTCGCCGGCCCGAGCGGCGGCGCCTCACGGTGCAGCAGCGCGCCGCCCTCTCCGGCCCACTGGTGGCACGCCGCGCACTGGGCCCGGTACAACTCGCCTCCCTTGGCGAGATCCGCGCCCGCGACGTCGACGTGCGGGACGTCCGGGCCGCCGGGAACGAGTGTGGCGATGTAGTCCTCGAGGGCAGCGATGGTTGCCGCGTCGTACTTCGATGGCTGCCGTTCCGGTTGAGCGTCCGGTGAGATCAGGGGAGCGGCATCCGTCCGGTCGTGAGGGCGTAGTCGACACCGGCACGTCCCCAACCTTCGAGTGTCGGCGCCTTGCTCGTGCCCTTTGCGTCGGCGCCGTGGCAGCCCGCGCAGTCCCGGAGGTAGACGAGGCGTGCGTCCACGCCGCCGGTGGAGACAGACAGCGACACCCGCGGGCGGGCTGTCCAGCCGGCGAGGACGAGCGCCGCCAGCACGACGACGGGGACCACCACCAGACGCGCCGGAGCCAGGCGACGGGGCACGGTGTCAACCGGCGAGCTGCGAGCTCAGCTCCCGGGCCCGGTCCCGGACCGACGACGCTACGTCGCGGCCGACTTGGCCGAGTGACTCCAGGAACTGTCGATCGAGGACTCCGTGGGCCCGCGCACTGAAGCTTCCCCGAGGGCCATGGTCTTGGCCGGGCTCGTCGTCCGCCGGCTTGTCGAGGTTCCCCTCTCGTTCGCCGGTTCTCTTCGACAGGTTCTGCTGCGACGACCAGCCCGTTCGAGCTGCGTAGTGGTCGAACACGCCCGGCATGACCTTGTTGCCCTGCACCACGAGCCAGTTCCACGTGCCGAGGATCCGCTGGCGCCGGCCCGTCCGAGCCGCCGCGACGATGGCCTTCGCGGCGACCTCCGGCTGGTAGATCGGCGGGACCGGTTGGGGATGGAACGGCAACAAGCTTCGGCACCAGTCGAACTGGGGCGTGTTGACGGCGGGCAGGTGAACCATCGCCACCTTGACATGGGACCGCTCCTGGAGAAGCTCGGTGCGCAGTGCCTGCATGAAGCCGCGCACGGCGAACTTCGAGCCGCAGTAGGCAGCCTGGAGCGGGATGCCGCGGAAGGCCAGAGCCGACCCGACGCTGACGATCACACCGCGGTCACGCGGGCGCATGAGCTCCAGCGCTGTCATGGCCCCGTGGACTTGGCCCAGATAGGTGACCTCGGTAGCTCGGCGGATCTCGTCGGGATCCATCGCACTCACGGGCGCGAACACGGTGGTCATGGCGTTGTTGACCCAGACCTCGATCGCACCAAGCCGTTCCTCGACCGCTTGGCCGGCCCGGCGGACATCGTCCCAGCTCGCCACGTCGGCTTGGACAGCCAGCGCCCGTCCACCGCAGGCCAGCACATCGTCGACTGCGGCCCGCAAGCCAGCGTCGCCTCGAGCGATGAGACCGACGTCGTAGCCGGCCTTGGCAAGAGCGATGCTCGTCGCTCGGCCCACCCCGGCCGAGGCGCCGGTCACGACGGCCACCGGTCGGCTGGACCTTTGGGTCCCAACGCGTTCCACGGGCGACCTCCTCGCGACGACGGGCCGACCGCCCCCTTACCCCATGGGCGCTCGAGTTATGCGTCTCGACCGGTGCTTCGGGCTACTCCCCGGGTAATTCCCGAGCAGTTCGGGCCGGACCTGCAGTCGCGAAGGCGCGGCGGGTAGGTACGAGTGTCGAACATCCGCGACCCGAGAGGAGCGAACCAGATGTCACAGGCCAGCGAACCGGTGTCGAGCGTCGCTCTGCCGACGCTGCGGGACCTTGCCCTCATCGCCGACGGCTGGCGAGCGGCCGTCGTCGGTCCAGGGGGCGAGTACGTGTGGCTCTGCTTCCCGCAGTGGCACGATCCCGCTGTCTTCGCCGAGCTCATCGGATCGCGCGGGGCCTACGTCGTACGACCCCAGGGCCGTTTCGTCTGGGGCGGCTACTACGAACAGGGCGGGCTCATCTGGCGGTCCCGCTGGGTCACGAACGACGCAACCGTTGAGTGCCGGGAAGCGCTCGCCTTTCCTGGCGATCCGCATCGTGCCGTCATCCTCCGTCGCATCCTCGGCCAGTACGGGGCCGCCCGCCTCGGCGTTTCGTTGGAGCTCCGTCCCGACTACGGCGGGACGCCCCTGCGAGCGTGGAGTCGCGACGGCGGGTCCTGGCACGGCCAAGCCGGAGGCGTCGCGGCTCGGTGGACGGGCCTGCCGTCGGCGTCGGCGCACGGTGCTGCGGGCGGCGGCACGCGGCTCGAGGGCACCCTCGTGGTGCGAGAAGGCGACCAGATCGATCTCGTCCTGGAGCTGGCCGACCACTCGATCGAGGGCGACGCACCCGATGCAGCGGCCTGCTGGTCGGCCACAGAGCGGGCTTGGCGGGAAGCGGTGCCCCAACGGTTCGACGGCCCGGCGCCGCGTGACGTGCAACACGCGGTTGCCGTCATGACAGGTCTTTGCTCGCCCACCGGCGGACTCGTCGCGGCGGCGACCACGTCGCTGCCCGAGCGGGCCCGAGCCGGCCGCAACTACGACTACCGGTACGCCTGGATACGGGACTCCTGCTACGCGGGGCAGGCCGCCTCCCGGCTCTCGCAGACCCTCCTCCACGACAGGATCGTGGGGTTCATCGTCGAGCGCGTGCTCGCCGACGGGCCGCACCTTCGCCCGGCGTACACGAACGTCGGCGGTCCGGTTCCCGGAGAGCGGCGGCTGGATCTGCCTGGGTACCCGGGTGGCACCGATGTCGTCGGGAACCGCGTCCGCGACCAGTTCCAGCTCGATGCCTTCGGCGAGGTGCTGCTGCTCTTGGCGGACGCCGGGGCACAGCAGCGGCTGGACGCCGACGGATGGTCTGCCATCACCGTGGCCGCCGAAGCCATCGAAGCACGCTGGCAGGAGCCCGACGCCGGCATCTGGGAGCTCGAGCCGCGGCACTGGACGCACAGCCGGCTGACCGCCGCCCAGGGGCTGCGCAGCATCGCGCGCCTCCAGCCGCGCGGCGCAGCATCGGCACGTTGGAGCGCTCTCGCGGACACCATCACCGCCCACACCGCCCGCCACGCGACGCATCCCAGCGGACGATGGCAGCGTGCCGACGACGACGAGGGCATCGACGCCGCCCTGCTGGCAGTCGTTGCCCGAGCGGGACCCGAGGATCCGAGGTCGATCGTGACGCTTGACGCGGTGACCGACACGCTCGTCCGCGACGGCTATGTCTATCGGTTCCGAGCGGGCGACCTGCCCCTCGGCCAGGCCGAGGGAGCGTTCCTCCTCTGCAGCCACTTGCTCAGCATCGCGAGCCTACGACTCGGGCGGCGCGAGCCTGCGGTCCGCATCTTCGAACGAGCCCGTGCGTCCACCGGCCCGGCCGGTCTGTACACAGAGGAGTTCGACGTGGGCCAGCGCCAGGCGCGCGGGAACCTTCCGCAGACCTTCGTGCACGCCATGCTGGCGCGGGCCGCCGCCGCGCAGGCCGCCGATGACGGGCGCTACGGCTGAAGCACTCGGGTCGTCGCTCTCAGATCGGCGTGACGTACGCGCCATCGTCTCAGGTCGCTGCATACCGCCCTGCGAACGAGGGCAGAGAGCGCTTGAAGCCGCCGAACATCGTCGGTGTGTGATCGAGCTCCATCGTGAAGGAGACGTGACGGCTCAGGAAGACCTTCACCAGCCGGGCCATCGACTGGACGACCTCTTGGCTGCGGTCCTCGAGCGCCTGGCGACATGGTTCCGAGCGGCCGAGAAGGCTGCCCCGACCCGTCCCCAGCCAGCCGGGCCGAGATGCCACCCCCGTGGCTGACCCCTCTCTCGTGCGTAGCCCTGGCCGCCGCTGCGGTCGCGATGGCCGACATCCTGATCGACATCTTCGTACGTGGCTACCGCCAGCGCATGTGGGTGATGGAGGTCGTCTGGCCGGTCACGGCCCTCTATGCCCCAGGGCTCGCTAACGTCGCCTACCATCGGTGGGGCCGTCAGCGGTCGCCGCGGTGGCACCGTCAACACGCCGCCGCCGAGGACGACGACGCACCGGCACCCATTGCGACTGCCCTCGGCGTGACCCACTGCGGAGCCGGCTGCACGCTCGGGGACATCCTCGGCAGCCTGATTGTGCTGGTCTTCGCATGGAAGCTGGCGGGCCGCAGCCTTTGGCCGGAGTACCTGGTGAACTTCACGCTCGCCTTTGCCCTCGGCGTCGTGTTCCAGTACCTCACGATCGCGCCGATGCGGGGCCTTGGTGTCCGGCCAGTCCAACCCGGCCGTCGAGCGGATCGACCATTCCACCAACCCGAAGAATCCTTCCGCTGGCGAGCCGGGCGCCGACGCCTTTCCCTTCGTGCTCTCCACCTACCGCCTCACGGAGCATCACACCGCCGGCGGCATGAGCCGCACCGTTGGCCGACTCAGCGCCCTGCAGCCCGAGCTCTTCTGTGAGGTCAGCCCGGAGCTGGCCAGGCTGCGCGGGCTCGACCACGGGGGCTGGGCCACCATCGTCACCTCCCGAAGCGCGATCGAGGCGCGGGTCCTCGTGACGCGACGCATGGCGCCGCTACAGGTCCGGGGTCAGACGGTGCACCAGGTCGGCCTACCCTTCCACTGGGGCCGGCGCGGCCTGACGGTCGGCGACTCGGCCAATGACCTCCTGGGGCTGGCCCTGGACCCCAACGTGCACATCCAAGACACGAAGTCGCTCACGTGTGACGTCCGGCCGGGACGCCGGCCACGCGGCGCTGCGTTGAGAGCCCTCGTCGAGCGGTACCGAGGGGAGCCGCGTGACGACGACACACGTGCAGATGGGCTTCTTCACCGACACGTCCGTGTGCATCGGGTGCAAGGCGTGCGAGGTGGCGTGCAAGGAGTGGAACCTGGTCCCCGAGCGCGACCGTCAGCTCAGCGGTCGGTCGTACGACAACACGCTGCAGCTCGACGCCGACACGGCCCCTTGGACGAGCTGCGTGAGCGGGCTGCGGCTCGAGTCGAAGCGCTCCGTGCCGGCGGTGTCCAGGAGGCCCATCTGTATGGGAACAGCCCCGACGACGGCGTGGGCGGTACGGCCGCGTTCTTCCTGTTGCTCGACGCTCCCGAGGTCTACGGCCTCCCACCAGACCCCGTGGTCCCGACACGATCGGTGCTCGGCACCTGGACGCGGGCCGCGCTGGCCAGCGTCGCGCTGATCGCGACCGCGGCGGGAGCCGCGCTGCTGGGGCGGCGATGAGCACCTGGAGCAGCAGAAGTCCCGAGCCGGGCTACTACGGCGCGCCGATCGTCAAGCCCGCGCCATGGAAGAACGAGATCGCCGGCTACTTCTTCACCGGCGGCCTCGCGGGCGGCTCCTCGGTGCTGGCGACGGCCGCTCGGTACCTTGGCCAGCCTGGTCTGGCCCGCCGTGCTCGCCATTGGGCGCTGGCCGGCCTCGTCGCGAGCCCGGCGCTGCTCATCGCCGATCTCGGACGTCCCGACCGGTTCGCCAACATGCTGCGCGTCGTCAAGCCCACGTCGCCGATGAGCATCGGAAGCTGGCTGCTCGTCGCCTACGGCTCGGCGGCGACGGGGGCGGCCGCGCTGGCGGGAGCGGGACGGCTCCCCCGGGTCGGCGCGATGTGCGATCTGGCTGCGGGCGCTCTTGGATCCGGCGTAGCGACGTACACGGCCGTACTCGTCGCCGACACGGCTACCCCGGTCTGGCACGAAGGCCGGCGCACGTTGCCGTTCCTCTTCGCGGCCAGCGCCGCCGCCAGCGCCGGCGCGGCGACGAGCCTGACCACCCCGACGGCACAGGCGGGCACGGCCCGAGCCCTGGCCGCTGCCGCCTCCATCGCCGAGCTCGCCGCCGCCCGTGTCATGGAGCAACAACTCGGGCCGCTCGACGTCGCCCGGCGCACTGGGACGGCCGGAGCGTACCGGCGCGCCTCTGAGGTGCTCGCGCTGGCCGGCGCCGGTCTGATGGCGTTCGGCCGTAGCCGGCTGCTCACGCGTGTAGGGGCGTTGGCGGTGCTCGCGTCTTCGCTCACCGAACGCCTGTGCGTCCTCGCATCCGGCAAGCAGTCGGTCGGGATCCGGCCCAGACGTTGGCCGTCCAGCGGCGTGCGGCCGCCGCTGGACCCTGAAGCCCGGGTTCGAGAGCGACGGCGCAGATCAGCAGGGCTCGCGAGATGATGAGCCATCGGCCGCCTCGATCAGCTCACCGTTGCGAGGCGGTGCCGATCCGTTGATCTCGAGAGGCAGGGCAGCGGCGACCCAGACGTTGGCGCTGTCCATGGCCTGGAGGTGGACGTGAGGTTCGGTGCTGTTGCCTGAGTTGCCGCACTCGCCGACGACGTCACCACCGCTGACGGCATCGCCCTTCCCGACACGAAGAGAGCCCCGCCGCAAGTGCGCGACCAGGATGTGGACCCCGGTGTCGCCTCGTATGACGACGTGGTTCCCCAACACGAAGAGCGGCCCCAACAGCTCGCGGACGCTCTCCAGCACGAAGTACACGAGGCCCAGCGGCGAGGTCCGGGTCCAGTGATCGCGCAGGCGGTCGTGGGCTCGCACGACGACACCGGACACCGGCGCGCGCACCGGCGCACCGAAGCCAGGGAAGTCCGTCGGTCGACGGGCCAGTGGCAGCCAGCCGAACGGCGGCCGGCGACCGTCCGCCGGTTCGCAGACGAGGTCGATGGCATACGTCTGCGCCCACGCATGCACGCCGTGGCTCGGGACTCGTGACGTTGGGCTGTTGAGCGCGGTCCACCGTCCGGCTACCGGGCTGGTGACATCGACTCGGTCGCCTCGTGGCGGGGCAAGGCGGAAGTAGGCAAGGAAACCCACGAGGAAGATCGCCAGCGCAAGCCAGGACCACCAGCCCCCCCGCTGTGTGATGGCACTGGCTACGAGACAGACGACCGCGAACGCGGCAAACCCCATCCGAACACGTGCGACCAGACGCGCCCAGATGGACAAGCCGTACCGGCGCTGCGATGACTTCACGTGAGCGTACTACCCGCTCGAGGTGCTCACGATCCGAGGCGCCGCTCCTCCGCCCTCGGCGACGATCGCTCGAAGCCGCTCCAGCAGATCGTGCAGGCGTCGCGACACCTGAGCCTGGGAGATGCCCAGGCGCCGTGCGATCTCGGACTGCGTCAGCCCGTCGTAGTACCTCCACAGCACGATTCGCTGCTCGCCCGGTTCGAGGTCGCCCAGCACGCGCCGGACGGTGACGCTGTCGGCCACGACGTCGACGTCGGGCTCGGCGATGGCATCGCCATGGTCGTCATCGCTCACCAAGACGAACAGCGGCACCAGGCGGTAGGAGCGGCGGGCGGCCATCGCTTGTAGCACATCGTCCTCGCTGACGCCCAGGTACTCGGCGAGATCGACAGTCGAAGGCGCTCGCCGAAGCTGCTGCTCGAGCACCGCCAGCGCATTGCCCAACGCGACCGCCAGCTCCTTGATACGACGCGGAGGGGAGACGGTCCACGTGTGGTCACGGAAGTGCCGGCGCAGCTCACCGAGCACGGTGGGGATGGCGAATCCCGCGAACGGCACGCCGCGGCCGGGGTCGTAGCGCTCAACCGCCTTGAGCACGCCAAGTTGGGCAACCTGCAGGAGGTCATCGTAGGGCTCGCCTCGTCCGGCGAACCGACGAGCGCACGACCGGGCGAGCCAGGCGTACTCGAGGACGAGATCGTTGCGAAGCTCCCGTCCACCGTCGCACCGATAGCGAAGAAAGGGCTCGTCGATGTGCTCGTGCTCGAAGGTTGCCGTCATCGCACCGCCCTGCCCGATCGTGGTCGTCCCCGCAGCCTTCGACCGGCGTCGTGATCGTGGCTCGACAGGTGCAGACCGCGATGTCACGACAGCGCTCTGTGATGAAGGAGCTGGAGAGCGGGGTGGTGCAGGACCGTATCGATGACAGCCGAGTGTGAATCGCTTGCCGATCACAATGAGGTCTGCGTGTTCGGTCTGGGCCATCTCCCTCAGGGCCTGGGCCGGTGATGCGACGACCACCCCCGACTCGCACTCGATCCCGGCTTCGCGCAGCGGTTCGCATGTCTCTGTGTCGACGTCTGCCTTCACCGCCAGATCGCCGCGCAGCGTGTCGAGCGGCGGCACGCCCAGGGCGAGTTCTCCGAGCGCGTTCATTGCGACAACGACGATGACCTCGTCACCCGGACCCAGATGCGAACGACACCACTGCGACGCGGCATCGCCGGCCTCGGGCGGGTCCCCACTCAGGATCGCTTTCATGTCCGGTGCGCCTCCTCTACCGTCTGGGTTGGCCGGAGACGGCAAGGTCCACGTTCCCGGCCCACGTTGTGGGGCGACGACGAACACGTTGCGGACTCGTGAAGAATGGCGCCCGGGCAGCGTGGATGACGTCGCTTCCTGAGCGTCAGCCGGGAGTCTGCTGATGGGGGCCTGTTCCAACTCCAGGATCTCTTCGCCCGCAGCGTCACCGCTCGGGGCACCATCTAGATCATCGAAGGCGGTAGGTGTCGGCGTCGCCTCGTTTCACCAGGCCCAGTCCCACGTTCGAGCGATCGGGTTCAAGCCGGCCGTTCTGCGGGTCCAGCACGCCGTCGAACAGGAGCCGATCGACGCGGGCGTGGTCGACGAAGTACTCCAGGTGCCGGAGGTTCGGCACGGCACATGCGGGGTGGACGTGGGCAGATTGGGCGCAGTGACCAGAGATCGCCAAGCCGTAGCCGGCGGCCACGGAAGCTACGCGAAGCCATTCTGTTATCCCGGCGCACCTCGTCACGTCGGCCTGCAGCACATCGACCGCGCCGGCGGCGCACATGTGCCGGAAGTAGGCGACGTCCGACCCATACTCGCCCGCCGCGACCTCGAGCAGCGACAGGTCACGGACGAGGCGAAGTCCGTCCAGATCGTCCGAGGACACGGGCTCTTCGAACCAGGTCACGCCGCAGTCGTCCAGTTCGGCGGCCAACCGGGCGGCCTGCTTGCGGCTGTAGGCGCCGTTAGCGTCGACGTACAGCTCGGCCTGGTCACCGATGGCGGTTCGCACCGCTGCGACACGCTCGAGGTCGTGTGCTGGCTGCCGCCCCCATCCGGCACCGATCTTCATCTTGACTCGGGGGATGGCATCCCCGTGCACCCAGCCGGCGAGCTGGTCGATCAGCTCCTCGTCGGTGTAGCTGGTGAAGCCGCCGCTTCCGTAGACCGGGACGTTGTCACGCACGGCCCCGAGCAGCGACACGAGGGGCACGTCGAGGAGCTTTGCCTTGAGGTCCCACAACGCGATGTCGACAGCGGAGATGGCGGCCGACACCACGCCCGGGCGTCCGTAGTTGCGGATCTCGCCCACCATCCGCCTCCAGATCGCGGGCACGTCGAGGCAGTCGGCACCCACGACGACAGGCCGCAACGTGCGGTCGATCAGGTCAGCGCAGGCGGCGCTGTGGTACGTGAAGCCCAGGCCGGTGGCGCCCTCCGCCGACGGCTCGGCCACCACCACCGTGGTCGAGCGCCACGTGAGCGTGCCGTCGGCCTCGGGCTCGGGAGCCGGCACCTCGTAGACGGTGACGTCGAGGCTTCGAACCGTCGTCATGCCGGATGTGCGACGCACCGGATGTGTCCGCTCTGGTCCATGGAGACGCTGTCCTTCCTCCCGCTGAGGTAGTTCCACGTGGAGGCGTCATCCATGCAGGGAATTCGACGCGCCGACGCTCCGGATTAGGTGAGGGGTGCCCCGGGTATGTCGGGAAGGGACGACGAGAGGGGTGCGCGGTGAAGGAGACAGTCGGCGAGAGCGTTGTTCGAAGGTTGGTGGCGTGGGGCGTGGATACGGTCTTCGGCCTTCCGGGCGACGGCATCAACGGGCTGATGGAAGGATTCCGGAGAGCGCGCGACGACGTTGAGTTCGTCCTCGTCCACCACGAAGAAGCCGCCGCCTTCATGGCCTGCGGGTACGCCAAGGCCACCGGCCGCCTCGGCGTGTGCTGCGCGACATCGGGTCCGGGCGCGATCCATCTGCTGAACGGTCTGTACGACGCCAAGCTCGACCACGCTCCCGTGCTGGCGTTGACAGGCATGCAGGAGACCGCCGTGCTGGGCACGCGCTACCAGCAGGAGGTCCAGCTCGATCACCTGTACGAGGACGTCGCCTCGTACAACCTGATGGTCTCCAACCCGCAGCAGGTGCCGGCCGTCGTCGACCTCGCCATCCGGAACGCGCTCGGACACCGGTCGGTCGCCCATCTCACGTTCCCGAACGACATCCAAGTTGCCGCGGTGGACGAGGACCCGTACCGTCACGTGGCGCCCGCAAGCTCGCCCGAGAGCAGCCCGATCACGGTCCGTAACCCGCTCGCGGCTCGGCCGGACGAGGTGGCCAATCTCGCCGACCTGCTGAACGCTGGCGAACGGGTGGCGATGCTGGCTGGTGTTGGCGCGCTCCATGCCCGTGAAGAGCTGTTGGCCGTCGCCGACCGGCTGGGGGCACCCATCGTGAAGACCCTGCCCGGGAAAGCGGTGGTACCCGACGATGACCCCCTGACGACGGGCGGGCTGGGCCTGCTCGGCACTCGGCCGAGCGAAGAGGTGATGGAGCAGTGCGACACGCTCTTGATGGTGGGTACGTCGTTCCCGTACACCAAGCACCTCCCCGCGCCGGACCAGGCCCGAGTCGGCCAGATCGACGTCGACCCCACCCTCGTGGGCTTGCGGCTTCCCGTCGACGCGCCCGTGGTGGCCGACGCCAAGCTGGCGCTGCAAGACCTGCTGCCCCTCCTCAAGCCCGGCAACCGCGAATTCCTCACGCGGCATCAGGAGGGCATGAGCAAGTGGCGAGCGGAGATGGCGGCCCTGGAGGACTCGGGCCGCCGACCCATCGCGCCGCAGTACCTCATGCACACCATCGACGCCGCCGCGTCGAGTGATGCCGTCCTGACGTGCGACTCCGGCACGATCGCCACGTGGGCAGCCCGCCACTGGACCATCCGAGGTGACCGCCAGTTCTACCTGTCGGGAAATCTCGCGACGATGGCTCCCGGGCTCCCATACGCGATCGCCATGCAGCACGCGTTCCCTGGTCGCCAGGTGATCGCCTTCGTGGGAGACGGAGGTTTCGCCATGCTCATGGCGGAGTTCCTCACCGCTGTTCGCCGCGAGCTCCCCATCAAGGTCGTGGTGAACAACAACAACGCCTACGGGCAGATCCTGTGGGAGCAGATCGTGCTCGGCTTCCCGGAGTACGCGGTGCGGCACCAGCCGCCAGAGGCGGACTTTGCGGCGTGGGCCAGAGCCTGCGGGGCCCATGGAACAAAGGTGATCGACCCCGCCGACCTCGGCGAGGCCGTGGGGGCTCTGCTGGCCCATGACGGCCCGGGGATCGTCGACTGCGACGTGAACCCTGACGAGCCGCCCATGCCGGCCAAGGTCACGTACGAGCAGGCGAAGCACTTTGCAGCGGCGTTCCTGCGGGGTCAGCCGCACAAGGGCTCCATCCTCGCCACCGTGGCTCGCGACAAGATCAGCCAGCTCCGCGCATGAGCGTGGTCCGACTGCCGCAGCCGGTGCGGCGTCCGCCGGACGAGCCCGCCGTTGACGGTTTCAGCCTCGAGCGTGAGCTCCTTCGAAGCGTCGACGGCGAGGTGCGCTTCGACGCGGGCTCCCGGAGCGCGTATTCAACGGATGCCTCGAACTACCGGCAGGTTCCCGTCGGCGTCGTCGTACCACGTTCGATCGATGCCGTCGTGGCCACGGTCGACATCTGCCGCCGTCATGGTGCCCCCCTGCTCTCGAGAGGCGGCGGGACCAGCCTCGCCGGCCAGGCCACGAACCAGGCCGTGGTCATCGACTGGTCGAAGTACTGCAATCGCCTCCTATCCGTCGACGTGGAACGGCGCCGCTGCGTCGTCGAGCCCGGCATCGTGCTCGACGCGTTGAACGCGCAGCTCGCGTCCACGGGTCTCGAGTACGGCCCCCGGCCGGCCACGCACAGCCACTGCACCCTCGGTGGCATGATCGGCAACAACTCATGTGGCGCGACGGCCCAACGTACGGGCAAGGTCGTGGACAACGTCGAGCGGCTGGAGGTGCTCCTCTACGACGGGACGCGGATGTGGGTGGGCCCGACGAGCGACGCCGACTACGAGGCGATCCTGGAGGGCGGTGGCCGCCCGGCTGAGGTCTACCGGCAGCTGAACGAGCTCCGCGACAAGTACGCGGACGAGATTCGACGCCGCTTTCCGAACATCCCGCGGCGGGTCTCGGGCTACAACATCGACTCGCTGCTTCCCGAGCTCGGCTTCGACCTCGCGGTGGGCCCTCGTCGGGAGCGAAGGCACGCTGGTCACGGTGCTGCACGCCGAGCTGCGGCTCGTGCCCGTCGTGCCGGCGCGGACGGCGGTGCTGCTCGGCTACCCGGACGTCGCCTCGAGCGCCGACGCCGTCCCGACCGTGCTCGCCAGCTCGCCGATTGCGCTGGAAGGCATCGACCACCGGTTGGTCGTCTTTCAGCGGGCCAAAGGTCTGCATCCCAGGGCCCTTGATCTGTTGCCTGCTGGTCGGGCTTGGCTCTTGGTGCAGCTCGGCGGCGAGACCCAGGAGGACGCCGACGCTGCGGCTGACCGCCTGCTCACAGCTCTGGGAAGGTCACGGGCCAGCGCCGAAGTGGCGTTCTTCGACGATCCCGGGCACGAGCGAGAGCTGTGGGATGTGCGGGAGGCGGCGCTGGGCGCCACAGCCCGTGTGCCGGGCCAAGCCGACAACTGGCCCGGATGGGAGGACTCAGCGGTCGACCCGTGCCGGCTGGGGGACTACCTGCGCGACCTGAGCCGCCTGTACGAGGAGTACGGGTTCACAGAGGCCTCTCTGTACGGCCACTTCGGCCAAGGCTGCGTCCACACACGAATTCCCTTCGATCTCATGACCGCCTCTGGGGTCGCGCAGTTCCGCTCCTTCCTCGAGCGCGCGGCCGACCTCGTCGCCTCGTACGGAGGATCGCTCTCCGGCGAGCATGGCGACGGGCAGGCCCGCGGCGAGCTCCTGGTTCGGATGTTCGGGCAAGAGCTCGTCCAGGCCTTCCACCAGATGAAGGCGGTCTTCGACCCGCTCGACCGAATGAACCCCGGCAAGGTCAGCGCTCCTCACCCGCTCGACGCCAACTTGCGGCTCGGCACCGACTACCACCATGTCGAGCTCGACACCGAGTTTGGCTACCCCGACGACGATGGCAGCTTCGCTCGGGCCGTCGTGCGCTGCGTTGGCGTCGGCAAGTGCCGCCGCAGCCACGGGGGGGTCATGTGTCCCTCCTACATGGTCACCAAGGAGGAGGAGCATTCCACGCGTGGCCGGGCGCGCCTGCTGTTCGAGATGCTCGACGGGACCGAGCGGGGCGGCGCCGTGGCCGACCGCTGGAGGTCCGCGGCGGTCCGCGATGCCCTCGATCTCTGCCTCGCCTGCAAGGGGTGCAAGTCCGACTGCCCTGTGAACGTCGACATGGCCACCTACAAGGCGGAGTTCCTGGCCCATCACTACGCCCGCCGGCTCCGCCCGGCTGCTCACTACTCGATGGGCTGGTTGCCCGTGTGGGCTGAGCTGGCGGCTTCGGCGCCCCGGACGATCAATGCCGTCACGCACGCACGAGCGCTTCGAGGAGGGGTGAGGCGCATGGGCGGGATCGACGAGCACCGAGAGCTGCCGTACTTCGCCGCCGAGTCGCTGCGCCGTTGGTTCGCTCGCCGCCCGCCCGCCGGCGACGGTCGGCGCGGCGAGGTGATGCTGTGGCCGGACACGTTCACGAACCACTTCCACCCGTCGGTGGGCAAGGCTGCCGTGGAGGTGCTGGAGGCAGCCGGCTGGCGGGTGAGGCTGCCCGATCGGCGCCTCTGTTGTGGCTTGACCTGGATCTCCACGGGACAGCTGAAGACAGCGAAGCGGGTGCTCCGACGCACCGTGGCAGCGCTGGCGCCTTGGGTGCGGCAAGGGAACCTGGTGGTCGGGTTGGAGCCGAGCTCCGCGGCGGTCTTCCGGGCCGACGCCGCCGAGCTCCTTCCCGGCGACCACGACGTCGCCAGGCTCCGTGGTCAGACCGTCACGCTGGCCGAGCTTCTCCACGAACACACTCCCGGCTGGCGACCTCCTCTTGTTCGCCGTCGGGTTGTGGTGCAGACCCACTGCCATCAGCACGCCATCCTCGGCGACGCTGCCGACCGGGCGATCCTCACCGCGTCGGACGCCGAGGTCGATGTGCTCGACTCGGGCTGTTGCGGGCTGGCGGGCAACTTCGGCTTCGAACGGGGCCACTACGAGGTGTCGCGTGCGTGTGCCGAGCGTGTCCTGCTGCCCGCGGTTCGATCAGCCGATCGGCGTGATGTGATCGTGGCCGACGGCTTCAGCTGCCGAACGCAGATCGAGCAGGGCGACAGCGGGGGGCGCCGCGCTGTCCATCTCGCCGAACTTCTCCGCGGAGCCGTTGACGATGACGGCGACGAGTGTCCGGAAGCTCGCTGGAGCAGCCGACCGGGCTGAGCTCTCTGAGCTGCACGGATGGGGCCGAAGCGGGGTCGGGATGCACGCAGCGAAGGCCCGGTTCGTCCGCTCGATCCTCCAGGCTGGCGTCGGCGGTGTTGCGGTTCCACGACCGAACGCCCGACCGCCGCCGCCGTTGCCGCAACCAATTGATGTCATGTACAATCATTGCATGCAGCAGGAGTCGTCGGGGCCCGACGATGGACTCGAGGGCGTCGTCGACGGAGTGCTCCGGGCGTCACGGGCGCTCGTCGCTGTGGCCGCGAGGTCCATCGCTTCGGTCGACGACACAGTCACGTTGCCGCAGTTCCGAACCTTGGTCGCCCTGGCGGCGCGTGGCCCCCAGAACGTCGGCGTCGCTCGCCGAAGAGCTCGGCGTGCACGCATCGACGGCCACTCGCATGTGCGACCGACTCGTCCGCAAAGGCTTGATGAGCCGAGCGTCATCGCTCGAGAGCCGCCGCGAAGTGATCGTGGAGCTCTCGCCCCCGGGTCGCACGTTCCTCGATCGGGTCACCAGAGCGCGCCGGCGAGCCATCACGGAGATCGTGGCCAAGGTGCCCGAGACGCTGCGACCAGCGATGACGGGCGCTCTCCAGGCGTTCAGTGATGCGGCTGGCGAGGTGCCTGACCAGGCTTGGGCGGCCGGGTGGGAGGTGTGACCGCGACACCTGGGCGTGTGAGGCGTTTGGCCGTGGGGCGCCGCAAGGGGCTGCGCGTCCTGGCCCGACGTTCGACGCAGGTGGTGGTCTCCGCTGCCATCGTGGGGGCGGCGACCGGGTTCGGCGTCGCCGTGTTCGAACGAGTGGTGGTCGTGGAGGTCCTGGCAGCCGTGCGGCGCGCGCCACTGTGGGCCATGGCCGCCGCGCCGCTTGTCGGCTTGGCTCTCACCGCGGTGGTCCTCCGCTGGCTGGGTGGTGGAGTGTCGCCAGCGACGGCCGACGAGTACCTCCACAGCTTCCACGATCCTCGCTACCGGCTCGGGTGGCGCGCGCGCTGCTCGGGAGGATGGTGGCCTCCGTCGCAACCCTCGGCTCAGGGGGAGCGATGGGCCTGGAGGGTCCATCGCTCTACCTCGGCGCCACGCTCGGCGCACAGGGGCAGAGGCGCATGCGGCGCTTCTTCGGCGACGCCGACCACCGGGTGCTGATGGTGGCGGGTGCTGCCGCGGGTGTAGCCGCCATCTTCAAGGCGCCGGCGACCGGAGCCATCTTCGCTCTGGAGGTGCCCTATCACGACGACGTGGCTCGGCGCATGCTCCTACCGGCGCTCGTCAGCGCGGCCACGGGCTACCTGGCCTTCGTCGCAGTGAACGGGACCGATCCACTCTTTCCGATTGTCGGCAACCCGGCGTTCAGCTTCCGTGACCTCGCCGGCGCCGCCCTGCTCGGTGTTGCTGCCGGCGCTGCCGCCCGGTTGTTCTCCGCAGGCATCCGGGCGGCGAAGACGCTCAGCGTCAAGCACCACCCAGCGGTTCGAATCCTCGTGGCCGGGACCGCGTTGGGTGGGCTGTTCGCGGCCGGGCGACTGCTCACCGGGGAGAACCTGGTCTTCGGGCCTGGCTATGAGGCGATCGACTGGGCCCTCGATCTCCACCACGCCACCTGGCTGGTCGTCGCGGTACTCGTGCTCCGCTGTGCAGCAACCACGGCGACCGTCGGCGGCGGTGGCGTTGGAGGCCTCTTCGTGCCGCTGGTCGTTGCGGGCGCCCTCATGGGTCGGGCCGTCGGCGGAGCCGTCGGCGTCCTCGACACGAACCTGTTCGTCGTCGTCGGCGTCGCTGCCTTCCTCGGGGCCGGGTATCGGGTACCGCTCGCAGCCGTGATGTTCGTCGCCGAGGCGACCGGGCGGCCGGGCTTCGTCGTGCCGGGCCTGCTCGCCGCGGTCGCCGCGGAGCTGGTGATGGGCCGGTCGTCGGTCACCACCTACCAGGTCGCGGGCGGCCGCTCGTGAGCCGCCGACCACCCGCCCTCGACCCCGCGAAGGAGGGGTAATGGAGCAAGAAGCGACCAGTGTCGCGGACCACAGTGCTGGTGAAGATGACCGGCCGGTCGTTGCCTACGAGGACGGCAGCTACGAGTCCAGGGAGGCGACGGCGTGGGCGGCGCGGCTAGCGCGTGCGTGTGGCGCGCCTCTGGTCGCGTTGCGGGCCTGGCAGCCCTGGCTCGGGGAGCTCCGGCCTTCGGCGCGAGCCGCGTCGAGCCGTCGGCTCGCCGAGGAGCTGCGAGGGTGGTGGGCCATGACGGCTGGCGAAAGTGGCGAGGCCGTCCAGCTCGAGATGGCCGAAGGCGAACCAGAGGCCGTGCTGTTGGAGCGGGCTGCATATGGGGGCGCCAGAGCGGTGGTGGTTGGCAGCTCACGAGCCACCCACGCCCTCGCCCACCGCCTCGTGGCCGCGGCCGAGAGCCCGGTGGCCCTGATCCCAGTCGCCGGTGCCGCTCGGCCTCTCAGGCGACTGGTGCTCGGCGTGGACGACTCGGGCGGCGCCCGTGCTGCGACCCGATGGCTCGCCCAACTGCTCGGCGGCACCGATGCGGAGGTGCTCGCGGCGACGGTGTTCGAACCACTCGTCGAATGGGTGCCGGCAGATCATCCGACGAGCCAATGGCGCCGACTGCGTGAGCAGCTGACCGGTCCATGGACCCGACCGCTGCGAGTCGCAGGCGTCGCCGTCGAGACAGAGGTGTGTGAGGGGATCGACCCCGTGGCGGGGCTCGTGCGGGTCGCCCGGCAGCGGCGGGCCGACGCCATCGTGATCGGCCAGGAGCGCCGCCAGCACCGGCATCTCTGGCACACACCCCTGGCGCTCCGAGTCGCGGCGAGTGCAGACGTCGCCGTCATCTGCGTGCCGCCGTCGTGGTGACCCCTGCCGGGTTCCCGGGCGTGTGCCGCCTCCGACGAGGATGTGGCGCTCGCGGCCTGCCCTCGGCAGCTCCCGGCCCGGCGTCCCGGCGTCTGGGCTGATGGCGACCCGTGTGCTCGTGGTCGAGGACGATCGCGACGTCCGTGCCATGTTGAAGATGCTGCTGGAGGACGGGTTCGAGCTCTGCCGCCTCGTCCGCCAGGCGAGCGACGTGCCGATCGTGATCGTCACCGCCCAGATCGATGACGTCGACATGATGGCCGGGCTCGAGGCGGGCGCCGACGACTACGTGACCAAGCCGTTCACCGCGAAGGTTCTGACCGCCAGGCTCCGAGCGCTCCTTCGTCGAGCCCAGGGTGCGGCTGACCACACGGGCCGGCTCGTGTTCGGAGATGTCGAGGTGTCGCCGCGGGAGGGCGAGGTGCGCAAGGGGGGGCGTCGAGGTCCATCTCACCAAGACGGAGTTCCGCGTCCTTTGTGACTTGGCCGAGCACAGCGGCCAGGTCCTGTCTCGCGACCAGCTGCTCCAACGCGTCTGGGGCTACGAATAGCCAACCTCATCGAGAACGCAAACGTGCACGGCGGAGGTGTTACGTCCCTGCGCCTCGCACGCGATGGGGACCTCATGCGGGTCAGCGTGGAGGATCGGGCCCTGGCATTCCGGTCGAGCACCGCACGCGACCCCGATCGTGTGCCGTTCGACCTTCTTGCGCCTCCGGAGTACAGCGCGACGACTGTGGTCGCGCCGACGGAAGCCGATGTCGTCTACCTGGTGCGTGACCAGCGTCTCGCCCCAGTCGTCCGCGACGTTCTCCCGCTCGATCCCAGCACGCTGATCGATGCGCTCGTGAAAGGCCCGACCAGTGAGGAGACAGCGGCAGGCCTCCGCTCGGCGATCACCGACGCGGCGGTCATCGACCACGTGGAGCAAGGCGTCGATGACGTCACGATCAGCTTCAGCGATGCCTTCTCCGAGCTGGCTCCCGCCGACCAACTGGTCGCCATGGCACAGCTCACCTACACGCTGACCGAGTTGTCGGGCGTCGAGCGGGTGGGGTTCCTGCGGGGAGACGAGCCGCTCGCCGTGCCCCGACCCGATGGCACCGTCAGCGATGGGCCCGTGACTCGCAGCGACTTCGCGACGCTGGCCCCCTGATGAGCCCGAGCCGTCGAAGGATCAGCGCGGAGCCGTCGCCGAACGACAACGTGCGGCGGCCAGCATGGTGGTCAGGTGCGACGCCCGCCAGGCTGCAGGCGGGCAGCGCATTCGCGAGGACGTGACCGGGTGGCTCGATGGCTCGGGCGGCAGTCGGGTCACGCGTTCGTCCTCGCCCAAGCACGAGTCGGCGGGCGGCTGGCTCGTGGAGGGGCGACCACCCGATCTGCGGCGTACGTTGGATGGTCCCTACTGCTGAAGGGAGCGCGTCGATGCTGGAGCGAATCGCTGGTCTGCCGGAGAACGTCGTCGGATTCGTCGCGAAAGGTGAGCTGACGAGCCAGGACTACGAGAAGGAGCTGATTCCGGCTGTCGACCGGGCGCTCGAGGCACACGACAAGGTCCGTCTGCTCTACGTGCTGGGCAGCGAATTCGACGGTCTGACCGCCGGGGCGATCTGGGACGACACGAAGGTTGGCGTCTCTCATGTCACCCGGTGGGAGAAGATCGCCGTGGTCACCGACAAGGACTGGGTGCGCCACTCGGTCGACATCTTCGGCTACCTCATGCCGGGGGAAGTGAAGGCTTTCACCACGGCCGAAGAAGCGGCGGCGCGGAGCTGGATCGCAGCGTGATCCGACCGTCGGCCTGCTCCGCTCAGGCGGCAGGCCGTCGGGTGGTTCGTGCCGGTCTCGAGCCCTTGCCGCTGCGCGCATCAGGCGGCCCCGGGCGGCCGGTGACGAAGCCCTGATGTCGACCGGAGGGCGCATGCACGACGAGCACCGGGCGACCTGAAGGCAGCGTCCACGTCCACGCGAGATCTGGAGATGGTGGACGTCGGGTCAGCCACACGGGCAGTTGACCTCCACGGGATGGCAGTACGCCGAACAGCGCTCGCCGACGGCCACATCACCGAAGGGAGAGGAACGATGAACGCAGCAGGATGGACCATCGCGATCATCGCCATCTTGATCGTGGCCGCGATCGCGTGGAGCATCGCGCGGCAGAGCCGCTGAGGGACGGTGGCTGCCGTCCAGAACCTCCAGACCAACAGCCGGCCCCCGTGCAGATGACGGGGCGACGATCGTTCGACCATGCAGGGGGACGCGCTGCGGACGTCGCCCTCTCGGGCGTCCCGGAGCGGCCGCGCGGGGCGATCAGCTGGCCGGCAGCGCCCCGAGCTGTCGGAGCATCGTCAGGTCGTCGCGCACGGCCCAACGCTCGCAATCTGGTCACCGTCGAAGCGATACATCGCTGCGAAGCCACGCTCACAGCGTCCGGGCGCGGCATCGACGCAAGCGGATCAGCAACAGCCCGCAGACCGCAGCACCACCGGAGCTCCGATCAGAGATCCACGACGAGATCGTCACACGGCCAGGCGCAGCAGACGAGGAGGTTGCCGGCTGCGGGGCGGTCGAGCGGCTCCGGCTCGTACTCGACCTGGCCGGAGACGAGGCCGGTCTCGCAGGTGTGACACACCCCGGTGCGGCACGACCAGCGGACAGGCACGCGACAGGCCTCGGCCAACTCCAAGACGCTGGCGTACCGGTCGGCCCAACGTGCCGTCAGGCCGCTGCGGGCGAACGTCACCGCTGGCCCCGTGCCCGGCGGACCGTCCGGCAGACGAGGCGGGCCCGCGAGCCCACCAACGACACCGGGCGTGATGGCACCGAGCGCTCCGAAGCTCTCGGTGTGGAGGTGATCGGCGTCGGAGACCAACGCACCGAGGGCCGAGGTGAGCTCCGCCATGAACGACGCCGGACCGCACAGGTAGACGTGAGCGTCAGGAGGCACACCGAGCCGTGCGACGACGTCCCCCGTGACGTGACCGGTCGTGACGTCCGACTCGTCGACCCGGTCGCTCGCCGAGGGCGCGCTGTAGCAGGTCAAGGAGTGTGCGCCGGGCAGCTGCTGCAGCAGCTCGCGGGCCTCGGCGGCGAAGGCGTGCTCGGATCCGTTCCGAGCGCCGTGCACCCACCACACCGGGCGGGTCGACCGCTCGGCGACGAGGGCGTGGAGCATGGCGAGCACGGGGGTCACGCCGATGCCGGCCGATACCAGGGCAACCGGCCCCGACCCCGGCACCAGGGTGAACACGCCACGCGGCGCGGCCGCTTCGATGGTCTGACCGACGGCGACCGCGGACTGGATGTAGTTGCTGGCGATGCCGTGGGCCTCGCGCTTGACGCTGATCCGGTACTCCGCAGCGTCGGGCGGCCCTGAGAGGGAGTAGCTCCGCACGACCGTCGTCCCCGAGTCGATGGCCAACCGGATGGTCAGGTACTGGCCGGGTTGGGCGATCGGGAGAGGCCCGCCATCGAGCGCGGCCAGCTGCAACGACGTCACCGTGCTCATCTCGCCGTGGACGCCGGTGATCCTCAGGGGCCGAAAGCCCGGCCAGGCGGGTGGTGGACTGCCGGCGGCGGCGGTCAGCCCCGTGTTGCCAGCGCCCGGCGTCTCGTCGCCCTCGGCCTGGTGGAGCAACGCCCGCAGCGAAGCCTTCCAACCTGGGCTCAGGGCATCGACGCGCAAGGCCCGCGCAAGCTCGTCGCGCGGGTGACCGGGCAGGTACAGCAGGGCGTCGACGTCGGCGACGGTGACCGGTTCGGCTGCCGCGGCCACCTTGGTGATGATGTCGCCCGCTTCGACGTGACCCTCGGTGATGACCCGCAAGTAGAAGCCCGGTCGACGATGGGAGACCAGGAGGGCAGCCATCTGCGGCTCGTCCATGCGGACGCCCAACCGGTAGCACGTCACACGCGGCTGCGACACCTCGAAGACGGCGTCGCCGATCTGGAAGCGGTCACCGATGCAGACCTCGTCGTCCGCGAGCCCGTCGACCGTGAAGTTCTCGCCGAACTGCCCGTAGGTGAAGTCGGATCGTCGCAGCTGCTCTTGCCAGTACCGGTACGAGTCGAGCTGGTACACGAGCACGGCGCGGTGCTCGCCGCCGTGGCCGTCCAGATCTCCCTGACCGTCGCCGTCGATGTTCAGTCGGCGGACCAGGCGAGGTCCCTGCACCGGACGCTTCCAGATCCCGGTGTGCACGGTGGCGTTGTGCCAGGGCACATCGGCTGGAAGGCCGACGTTCACAGCGACCAGCCTCGCGACCACCGACGTCAACGCTCGAGATCCCGACGGCCGATGGTGGTCAGCCCGGGGCAGTCGATTCGCATCAGCACCAGGTGTTACACCACGCGGACCTGCCGGGTTGCCTCCGACGTCGGACCACGCGGCGCCGCTTGCTCACGTCAGGACATAGGGACTGTCGCGGTGCGGTTTGGCGTAGCGCATGTGCCAGGCGATGGCGCCGGCCGAGACGGCGGCGTACGCACACCACAGCGACGTGAACCCGTCGAGGGTCAGCCAGGCGAGGACGGCGACGGCGACGAGGTTGGCGAGGCCGAAGATGATGATGTGGCGGTAGCCGGAGAAGAGCAGCGCGCCGCAGACGGCGACGACGTAGAGGGCCACCACCAGGCCGCCGTGCGCGATCTGCACGGTGTAGGCGAGGTGGTGCGGGTGCGCCACGACATCGATCGGTGCGGTCAGGAGAGCAACGAGCAGCACGGCCGAGACCGCGGCTCCCAGGATGACGAAGGGAGCCATGCGCATGCGCTGTCGAGCGGTGGGTTCCAGCACGAGGACAGCAACGGGGACGAGGATCGGCAGCACGACGAAGGCGATCAGCAGGTAGACCCACAGCGCCGCCCGCCCGACGCTGTGCGGCACCTGTCCTTCGGCACCCCACCACACGAACGCTTCCACCAGTTGATGAAGGCCGAGCACGAGTGGGAGGCCGGCCAGCAGGAGGTGGTTGTCGCGGCCGCGCAGATGCCGGTAGGCGTCGATCCCGATGGCCACAACGACGATCCCGCCGACGAGGTCAGCTTCCGGTGAAAAGCACACATCGCACCGGAGGTCTGTCGCCGGTCGTCATGCCGGCGACGCTGACGCGTCGTCGAGCCGCCTTGACCGCACACGCATGGCAACTGTCTCTTCCAGTCGGGTTTCCCACCGGAGGCAGCAACGGACCGGTCTCGAGACCTTCGCCACGGGCGATGAACGACAAGAGCCACCATAGCTCGTGATCCGCGCGCACCCCTCAGCGGGGGGTCAGGGGAGTGGCGCGCGTGGCGTGCCGGAGGGCACGTGATCGGGCGACGAAGCGATGCAGCTCGTCGGCGCCCCACACGATGAAGGGGAAGGGGAGCAGGAGGGCGAGCGCGCTCGGTTCGGGCACGGCGGTGTCGAACGCGGCTTGCAGCGGCGGGAGCGTCACGACGGCCACGGCGACCACGACTTCGAACAGGATGCCCCACAGCAGCATCGTGTTCGTGAAGACACCCACCGAGCGCAACGAGGCGCGCTCGGTGCGCGCCGGCGAAGGCGGTGCCGATCTGGCACGCCACGATCCCGAGGAAGGTCATGGTGGTGGCTTGCAGGTAGGCGTGGTGCAGTGCCGTGCCCTCGCCGACGGGGTCACCGCTGTGCCAGCCGGCCTGCACCAGCACGTAGAAGAACCCGCCGAGGGCGAGGCCGGCCGAGATCAGCCCGAGGAACAACCAGGCCCGCACCATCATCCCCGGCCGGATCACCCCTTCACCCCCGGCACGAGGCGGTCGGTCCATGAGCCCGGGTTCGGCGGGCTCGCGGCCGAGGGCGAGGGCAGGGAGGGTCTCCGTGCCGAGGTCGATGGCGAGGATGGCCATGACCGTGAGCGGCAGCGGGATGGCTCCGCCGGACAGCGCGAAAACGAGGAACGGGACCAGTTCGGGTGTGAGGTGCACGAAGATGTAGAAGATGAACTTCCGGATGTTGGCGTAGACGCGGCGGCCTTCTTCGACGGCCGTGACGATGGTCGCGAAGTTGTCGTCGGTGAGGATCATGGTTGCCGCCTCACGGGCGACGTCCGTACCGCTGCGGCCCATGGCGACGCCGATGTCGGATCTGCGCAAGGCCGGCGCGTCATTGACGCCGTCCCCGGTCATGGCGACGACTTCGCCTTGGTCCCGGAGAGCGTCGGCGATGCGCAGCCTCGCCTCGGGTGAGCTGCGGGCAAAGATCAGCTCGCGCTGGTCCCGAGCAGCCGGTCGAGCGTGGCCTCGCTCATCTGGTCGAGCTCGTCGCCGTTCACGCTCACCTCGGCGGCGATGCCGACCCTCCGGGCGACCTCCGCCGCAGTGAGTCCGTGATCGCCGGTCACGACCATGATGCGCAGGCCGGCGGTATGACACTGGGCGACGGCGTCGGCCACCTCTGCTCGTGGAGGATCGAACATGGCGACCACGCCGACCAGGCAGAGGTCTCGCTCGGCCGCCTCCCGCTTCGCCGGGAGGCTTCCTCCCGGGAGCACGCGTCGAGCGACCCCCAGCACTCGCAGGCCGCGACCGCGTAGCCCTCGACCACCCGTGCTGCCTCGGCTCGCAGGTCAGGTCCGAGCTCTTGCTCACACCCGTCGGCCCCGAGCACGCGAGCGCATCGTCGGAGGATCTCTTCAGGTGCGCCCTTGGCGTGGACCACCAGCTCCGGGCCGTCAGCGTCGATGGTGGACATCAGCTTCAGCGCCGGATCGAAGTGGAACACGCGCCGTCGCACGTCCTCCCGGTGGGCGACGCTGACGTCGGTGCCGATGGCCACGGCGGCGAGGAGGAGCGCCACCTCGGTGGCGTCGCCCGCGGCGTCGGCTGGTTGGAGCGGGTCGACGTCCGCGCTGTTGCAGACGGCCACGGCCTCGGCCAGCTCGCCGAGCGCGACGTTGCCGGCGCTGGGGATCGGGACGAACGCGTGGTCGACGAAGTCGAGCTCGACGGTTCCGGCTGCCGTCCAGATGCTCGTGACCCGCATGCGGTTCATGGTCAGCGTGCCGGTCTTGTCCGTGCAGATCACGGTCGTCGAGCCGAGGGTCTCCACGGCGCTCAGCCTCTTGACGAGCGCGCCCCGGCGCGCCAGCACGCGCACACCGACGGCCAAGGCCAGCGTGATCGTGGGCAGCAGAACTTCTGGCACGTTCGCGACGAGGAGGCCGACGGCGAACACCGCCGCATCCGGGAACGGCAGTCCGGCGCCGAGCGTGCCCAGCGGCAGGAACGCGATGCCGACGGCGAGCGCGACGGCCGCGATGAGCCAGGCCACCCGTCGCACCTCCCGTTCGAGCGGGCTCTCGTCCACGCCGACGCGCTGTGACAGGGCTGCGATGCGACCGAGCTCGGTCCGCATCCCGGTGGCGAAGATCAATGCTTCGGCCTCACCCCCTGTGCAGATGGTGCCGCTGAAGACCAGGTCCCGAGCCTGCAACAGCGGCACGTCGACGTCGGTGAGCTCGGCGGCACGCGACACTGGCAGCGATTCGCCCGTCAGGGCGGAGACGTCCAGCTCGACCGAGCCCTCGAGCAGGCGAGCATCGGCCGAGATGCCTTCGCCTTCGGCGATCAGCAACACGTCGCCGGGGACCAGGTCGCGGGCGTCGACCCGGCTGCGGTGCCCGTCACGGCGCACGGTCGCCTGCGCGGGCAGGTAGGCCTTGAGCGCTTCGATGGCCCGTTCGGCCTGCTGCTCCTGGGCGAACGCGAACAGCGCGTTCACGACGATGACCGCCACGATGGCGAGCGACGGCGAGCACCGGCGTGTCGGTGAGGGCGGCGAGCCCGGCCGCGGCCCACAGGAGCAGCGCCAGCGGGTGGGTGAACTGGCGCAGCAGATCCTTCGGCCATGCCCGCCGCGTCGAGGTGACCAGCTCGTTCGGCCCTGACACGACGAGACGGCGCTCCGCTTCGCGTTGGGTCAAGCCCTCGCGACGGGCCCGAAGGGTCGACGCCGACCAAAGCCGCGTTGAACGTGGTCAAGCCACCCATCACAGACTGCGGCGTGATGCGCGCCGCCCCGAACATCGTCCGGGCCGGCGTCGGCCGCAGCCCGTAGGCTGTGCAGTCCACGTGCACGGTGCCCGAGTCGGTCGGGATCTCGCCGCCGTCGAGCACGATGCGGTCGGACTCGAGCCGCCGCACTCGCCCGAGCCGGACGACCCGCTCGATCTGCTGGAGGCGCTCGTGCTCGGCCGGGCTGACGATGGCGCCCCGGAACATGGTTGGCTCGACGGTGGCGTCGAGGCGGAGGAGGCAGGCGCACGCCTCGAGCCGGCGGAAGAGGTCGTCGAGGCCTTCGGCCTCCGCAAGGCACTCGACGTCGAGAGCGAGCCCCTCCATGGTCGAGGCCACGAGCTCGAGCGGCTGCCAGTGCGATCTGTTCATCAGCCACGCGTCCCGCGGCCGGACCCAACGGATCTTGCCGGGGTCGACGTCGTTGTCGAGCAGGAAGCTGCAGGCATCCATGGCCGTCTTGCCGGCACCCAGCACGGTGAACCCCGAGGGTGGTTCCGTGACGTGGACGAGCTCGCCGACTGGGATCATCTTCACGCCTTCGCCGACAGAGAAGGTCGGGGTGTGGGTCGCTGGTACGGAGGTCTCGAGGTAGGTGGCGTCGACGATCTTCCTGCACACGCGCACCGTCGTCGTCCTGCCGGTGAGCCGCGAGCGGAAGGCGTGCTCATCAGTCTGGTGCCCGAGGTAGTCGGACTGACCGAGGAAGCGCACCCGGTCAACCCCGCCTCGAACGCGACCTGCAGCGCTTCATCGCCAACTTCGCCGCTGAGCCCGACGCCGTCATCCCGACGCCGTACCCGGAGCTCTCGACCAGCCGGGTCCTCACGATGAGCCGGCTCGTCGGCCTGCCGCTGGCAGATCGAGCCGGTCTGGAGGCGGCGGGATGGGACGTGGACGCCCTCGTCCGTCGGGCCACCGAGATCCACCTCGAGATGATCTTTCGCGACGGCATCTTCCACGCCGACCCCCACCCCGGCAACTTCTTGCTGCTCGACGGTCACCGCCTCGGCATCCTCGACTTCGGCGACGTCGGCTACGTCAGCGCGCCGCGCCGGGCGCAGCTCGAAGAGCTCGTCATCGCGGCCGGCACGCGCAACGTCGACGACCTCACCGACACCATCTTGGAGATGACGACGCCGCCGCCCGACGTCGACATCACACAGCTGCGCGGGGACGTCGACATCTGGCTGCACCGCTACTTCCTGGCCGGGGTCGGACAGCTCGACGTGACCGCGATCCTCACCAGCTGGTCCCAGATGATGCATGACTGCCAGCTGGTGCTCCCCTCGGACCTCGCGTTGTTGAGGCGTGTCCTGCTGCACCTGCAGGGCCTCGGGCGGGGCGTCGGCGCCGGCGGATGGGACGGCACCGGCGGCGCGATCGTCATATCATCGAGCCGGCGAGCCGGTGGGCGGGGGTCTCGCTGAAGTGCTGCGAGGGCCCGAATCGAGATCGCGATGGACACCGAGCCGGAGTTGCGGGTCGAGAGCCGAGAGGAGCTTGTCTACCTCCTCGGCGAAGCCTGCGAAGTTGAGCACGGCTTGATGTGCGAGTACCTGTATGCACAGTTTTCGCTCAAGCGGTCCACCGATGAGGGGCTCACGCCCGACCAGCTGGCCAGAGTCGAGGCCTGGGAGCTCACTCTTGTCGACATCATCAAGCAGGAGATGCTGCACCTGGCCTTGGCCACCAACCTCTTGACCGCCATCGGCGCGGCGCCCCACTTCGAGCGCCCCAACTTGCCGATCCGGTCGCGCTGGTATCCACCGGAAGTTCAGGTGGCGTTCCTGCCGTTCGGTGAGCAGGCCCTGCGGCATTTCATGTACCTGGAGCGGCCGGAAGGAATGACACTGGCCGATGCCGAGGGCTTCACGGCGCTGGCGGGCAATCCGGCGGTCACCACAGCGGATACTTCGCTGGTTGCGGTGCCCGAGGAGTGGCGGACGGTGGGGCACTTGTACCGGGGGATCGAGGCCGGCCTCGCTCAGCTGTGCGACCGCTTCGGCGAGCAGACCGTGTTCATCGGGCCACCAGACGCACAGGCTGTCACCGCGACCTTCGAGTGGAAGCAGCTCACCGCAATCACCGACTTGGCGTCAGCGAGCCGGGCGATCGAGCTCATCGTGGAGCAGGGCGAGGGCGCTCGGGGCGACTGGGTCACGTCGCACTTCGGCAGGTTCGTGGGGATCCTCGAGGATCTCCTTGTGATGCAGGCCGGCGACCCGGGGTTCGACCCGGCCCGGCCAGTTGAGCCTGCTTACGTCCGCCTGCCACCTGATGTGGAGTCGGGATCCCTGATCGAGGATCCGCTCACGGCGCAGGTTGCCGACCTCTGCAACGGGCTGTACGAGGTGATATTGCAGGTCCTGGTGCGCTACTACGGGCACGAGGGTGAGACGCCGGCTGAACTCGAGACGCTGGCCCGCACGGCGAAGCATCTGATGAACTGGGTCATGCGGGAACTCGGCCCAGTTCTCACCTCCCTGCCAATCGGCCCCTCGCACCCCCGCCGGACCGCCGGCCCAACCCTCGAGGTCCCCAAGCCGGCGTCGTTCGTGCTGCCCCACCGTCAGGCCGCCTGGACCATCCTCAACGAGCGCCTTGTCGTCCTCACGGACACGACCGCCGCACTGGCGCAACAGCCTGGTCTCGGTGCGCTGACCGATCTGGCGGCGAAACTGCGCGCCATGTCGGGGGACATCCGCACACACCTCGATGAGCGCGCGGCCGTCTCCGACCCGGGCTAGGAGGACTGGAAGGCGCTCGGAGTCCCCTACCGGACCGTCGACGAGAACTACGCCCAAGAGCTGAAGACCACGCCGGAGAGCATCCGAGAGTACGAGCGCATGAGCTACTTCGGCGGCCAGTGCAAGCCCGAGTACGACGCGCTCATCGAGATTCTCGCGGGCTGGTCGACGGACCCTGACTACGCAGTTGTCGCGTGGGACGCCGCGCTGACGTCGGACATGATCTTCACGCAGCCGGTTCTCTACGAGTTTCCACACGTGACCACCAGGACACTGTTGATCATCGGCCAACGGGACCGCACCGCGTTCGCAGGCCCTTGGGTTTCGGAGAACGTGCGCGCGACGCTCGGCAACTATCCCGTACTGGGCAGGGCCGCGGCGCGAGCCTTCCCACACGCCAAGCTGGTGGAGATCGCCGGCGTCGGGCACCTGCCACAGATCGAAGCATTCGACCAATACTTGGACGCGCTGCTCGGATTTGTGGCCTCGGATGAAGATCACTAGTCGAGCGAAGCACCTCCCGCGTCGCGGCTGCGCCTCACTCAAGTTCAAAACGGACCGCTGACCAGTGGCACGCTCCGGGCGGGCACTCCTGGCGCAGCAACCGGTTCGTACACCAGCCTTAGACACATCATCGGATGACACTCTGACGGACCCGGTCACGTCGGCTGGTTTGGTGAGACTGCGCGATTTCATGGGCCCGGTCCTTGGATGAGGAGGATGCCGCGCGCTTCGAAGTTGGCGGCGTTGACGAACCCGACCGCGCACTGCTTCAGTGCTCGCGTCCGCGCAGTTGATCTCGCGTCGCACGGGCCCGACTCTCGGATCGATCTCGGTGCCAGGGGTGGTCGCCGCCGGCGTCGGTGTGCTCACCTGGCAACGGCTCGTTCGGCGCCGCCGCGAGCACAAGACCTGGGTCAGCCGTGCCCACGAATTGGCCGATGCGCGCCGACGAGGTGTAGGGACCTGACGTCCTCTGCGGAGCGGTGGGTTGTGGTCGTGTGTGCCCCAGACATCGACGTCCGCGAACATGCTGAAGCTGACCTCGCGCCGCAGGCTGGCGTCGGGACCTTCGGCCCTGGACGTCCAGAAACCTGAGGACGACCATGGACCGGGTCGGTGTTCGGTGCGCGTACTTCGTCTGCGACGCGGCGCCACCTACCTGGGACGGGAGATCCCCGCCGCGAACCGGTTGAACATCACAACATGTGAGAGGAGCTGCGATGGCCCTGTCCGATGATCTCGCCAAGCTTGCGGCTCGAGCCAAAGAAGCCGAGGACCGCTTTGCAGCCGCACAACGCGACGCCCACGCCAAGGTAAAGGACGACGTCAAGACGGCGCGGGCCTCGCTCGACAAGCACACGGATCAGCTGCGTCAGACCGCCGAGGCGAACCGAGGAAAGCTCGCGCAATGGTGGAACGACGTGCAGAAGAGCTGGGACGAACAGATTGCCTCGATTCGGCGCGACGTCGACTCGAAGAAGGCCGAGCACGACGCCAAGGTCGCGCAACGCAAGGCGGACTCCGCTGAGGAAGACGCCGAGTTCGCGATCGACTACGCCTACTGGGCCATCGAGGAAGCCGAGTACGCGGTGCTCGACGCCCAGCTGGCGCGCATGGACGCCGAGAGTCTGGCGGGTTCTGGCTCCTGAGGACATGGGTGACGGCGAGCCTCCACACGACGGAGGCTCGCTGTCACCGCGGCGCGAGAATCATCGCCGCCCCGCCTTCGACGACACATGGCAGCTCCCCGACTTCCAACCGATGACGCGGACCGAACTTCGACCCGGCGATCGTGCTTCGGGCCACAATCCCGTCGCCTCACGACTCGACGACGAGGCGGCGGGGCACATTCGTGGTGCGGGCGCGCAGCCATTCGCTGAGGGCCTTTGCCTGCGCGTCCAGCCGCAGTGTGGAGGTGGCTCCGGAACCCAGCAGCCCTCGGATCACGAAGTTGACAGCGCCGAGGTTGGGGAGCTCATGGCGGGTGATCGCCAGGTCGCGCGTCTCGGGAAGCAGGCGGCGGAGCTCGTCGACGGTCAGCGTCGACTCGAGCCATGTCCATGCGTCGGGGTTGCGGACCCAAACGCCGAGGTTGGCGTCGCCGCCCTTGTCCCCCGAGCGGGCATGCACGATCTCGCCCAGTGAGACCTCGACGAGCTCGTCGGTGCATGTCGGTCGTGCCGGGGGCGGGGCGTGCGGCGTCGACTCGCCCGCGGCGGGGTTTGCACTGTTCGTGGCGACCACCTCGGTGGTGCCGTCGTGGTGGTGGACCGTGTGGTCTAGAGCCGCCTGGTCGAGCAGCGCGGGCCAGTAGGCGCCGAACGCCGAGCCCGGTTGGGGAGGGCCGATGGCGTACAGCCCGGGGTAGCTGGAGAGGCCGAGCTCAACCATGCGCGACGAGAAGAAGCGCCCGGCGGCCTGTTCGGTGCCCTGCACGGCGATCCTGAGCAGCTCGGTTCCCGCGTTCTGGGTGTCGGGATCGCGCTGGGCCCGGCCGATGCGGTCGACGGCGACGGCGTCGATGCCGTCGACGGCCTCGACGTAGCCGTGGACGGATCGCTCCACGAGGGCAGCCTTGGCGTCGAGATCAGTGCCGGTCAGGGCGAGAAGCATGTTGTTCTGCCATCCCCCCACCGCGGTGATGGCGACCTTGGTCGTCGACGGTGGCGCCGAGCCGCGCACGCCGCAGATCTCGACGCGGTCGTCGCCGAGGTCGGTCAACTCTGCGGTGTCCAGGTGGGTGATTACGTCGGGGTTGAGGTAGGCGGGTCCGCCGATCTCGTAGAGCAGCTGCGCCTTGACCGTGTCGGCGGTGATGGCGCCGCGGGTGCCCGGGTGCTTGGTGATTAGCGAGGAGCCGTCGGCGGCGACCTGGGCGATCGGGAACCCTGGCTCCGTGAGGTCAGGAATGCTGCGAAACCCGGAGAAGTTCCCCCCGGTGGCCTGCGCCCCGCATTCGATGACGTGCCCGGCGCAGACCGCACCGGCGAGGGCGTCGTAGTCGTCGGTCGTCCAGGCCCACCACCAGGCGGCGGCACCGACGAGCAGCGAGGCGTCGGCGACGCGGCCGCTGACGACGATGTCGGCGCCGTTTGCCAGGGCGTGGGCGATGCCGAACCCGCCCAGGTACGCATTGGCGGTCAGTGGCCGATGGGGCCAGGAGGACAGTGGCTCCCCGGTCGTTATGTGCGGCAGTGCGTGGCCCTGTTCCTGGAGCGCGTCGAGGCGGCCGAAGACGTCGTCACCGTCGACGTAGGAGACGCGCAACTCGTGGCCGCGGCGGGCGGTCAGGTCGCGGGTTGCGACGGCCAGCCCGGCGGGGTTGAGCCCTCCAGCGTTGACGACGAGCCGGATCCCGTTGGCAACGAGGTGGTCGAGCGCGGCGTCCAAGTGCTGCAGGAACGTCGTCGCGTAGCCCTTGGTGGGTTCTTTCGCGCGGGCCTTGCCGAGGATGAGCATGGTGACCTCGGCCAGGTAGTCGCCGGTGAGGACGTCGATGCCGCCGGCTCGGGCCATGTCGGCCATGGCCGAGGCGCGATCGCCCTGGAAGCCGGAGCAGTTCCCGACGCGGATGGGACGCTTCCCGTGTTCAGGCGCTGATGTCATGGTGTCGCTCCTGGGGTCCTGCTGACCCACGCCCTGCCTTCGAATCCAAGGTCGCCGGACGGGCTCCCCTCGATGACCTCGAGGGTCAAGCTGTCGCCCTCGGCCGCGGTGACCCGGGCGGTGTACGCCAGGTCGGCCGGCGCGTAGACGGGCTTGCGCAGGCGGTATGCGAGCTTCGTGTGACCTGCCAGTCGGGGCCGAGGCCCTCGCTGACGCAGCGCACGGCGAGCGCGGCCCTCAGGTGCGAGTGCAGGGCGAGCCCGGCGTGGCCCTCTTGGCGTGCGTAGGACGCGTCGATGTGGATGCGGTGCGGGTTCCAGGTGACGGCGCTGTACCGGAACAGCTGCAGGGCTGTCGCGGTGTGCTGGAGGCGGGGGCAGCACGTCTCCGATCTCGAAGTTGACGGACATCAGGGCTCCTGTAGGGGGTTGCGCAGCACGACGGTGCGCCGGTTGCGGTTGAGAACGGTGCCGTCGGCCGAGGTGAAGGTGTTGAGCGTGGTGACGAACACGCAGGTGCCGGTCCGGGTCTGCTTGGGGGTGACCGCTGCGAGGGTCGACTCGAGCACCAGCTCGGTGCTGGCGATCACGGGGTTGAGCAATTCCATTTCTTCGCCGGCGCCCATGACGCGGAGCCCTAGGCCGGGATCACCGAGAGGGTCTCACCGTCGTTGGGGGTTCCGTCGGGCTGGAGGTCGGCGTCGGGGGTGCCGATGCCCCATTCCACGATGGCGGCCAGCAGGTTGGGCGGAGCCACGACATCGGCGTAGCCAGCCGACCGCGCCGCCGCCGGGTCGTGGTGGATCGGGTCGGTGGCCCCGATGGTCATCGCGTAGCGGCCGATGGTGACCGCGTCGAGCGGGCCGATGTCGCGGCGTGAGAGCACGGTGCCGACCCGGGGCTGTGTCTCGGCGTAGTAGGTCGCCAGGGGCGTGCCCGGTTCAGGCGTGAACGACATGTCGGTCCTCCTCGTGGGCCCGGAGCTCGGCGAGGACCTCCTGGGTCGACTGGCCGAGTGGCGCAGCGGGCCGTAGCGGTCCCACGGGCGAGTCGCTGAGCCTCAGCGGGCATCCGGGGACCGGCACCCGTCCTCGGGTCGGGTGCTCGACGTAGCGGATCATGCCCGCACTGGATCAGGTGCTCGTCGGAGTCGACCTCTCGGATCGACTTGACCGGTGCGCAGGGCACACCGGCGGCCTGCAGGTCCCGTACGAGCTCGGCCCGGGTGCGGGTCCTGGTGCAGGCCGACACCGCTTCGTCGACGGCGTCGATGTTGGCGACCCGGTCCGCCCGCTCACGGAACCTGGGGTCCTCGATCAGCTCGGGCCGCTCGAGTGCGGTGGCCACGCCGCGCCAGTGCCGCTCGGAGATGCAGATGATGGCCAGCCATCCGTCGCTGGTAACTCTGAGCACGTGTCAAGAGGCCAATTCGGCACGTGTGAAGGGAGCGTCAATCGCATGCCAGCCCGTCCGCATCGCACGGTCGACCGGGTGACCGGGATTCTCGAGACGGTGTCCCTGAGCCCCCGCGGCGTGACCCTGGCCGAGCTCGCCAATGCCCTCAACGCGGCCAAGAGCTCGGTGCAGGAGCTCACCAACGGCCTTCTCGCACGGGGCTTACGCGCCACCCGGTTGGCCTTCAACCGCGGCGCCACGTTCGCAGACGCGTTCGTCGTCGCCACGCCCCTGCTGGCACGCGACGGCAGGCTCATCGCCGCGATCAGCGCAGCCGTCGACCCGTCACAAGCAGATCGTCTCGATGATCTCGGCGACGAGCTCAAGACCGCCGTTGCAGAACTCGCCTCCCGCTACGGGTTCAATCCGTTGCCCTGAGCCATCACGCTGAGGTGGCGCAGGGGTGAGCCGGCGACGTTGTGGCCGATCCGGCGCGCCACACGCTGTCGTTGGCGCGCGCCCACGCCGAGGGCCCACGCTACGCGACTAGACCGACCCTCTTCGTGCCGCCCGGTGGGTCGACGAGGTCGACGGCGCCGGCTGAGACTGATGCAGCGGGAGGAACCGCAGGTGTCCGCGGCGGACATTTGCGACTCTTCGCGAATGTTTCGTGAGCACGGACCGGCGTCGGGGGCTGGCTCACCCGCCGGCTCATACTCCTCGGGCCGGCCTGGCCTGATCATGGAGCGCGTAAACCGCGACTAGTGCTTCGGGAAGCGGCTCGAGGACCTTCGCGAGCTTGATGGTCCGGTCGGCGCGCGCGGCGACGAACGCCCCGTCGATTGCTGCCAGGGCGAACCTGGCGAGCTGCTCGGTGGGGCGGCTGCGGGGGTCGGCGCCGAAGGCCAGGGCGAGCTGCCCGCGTAGGCGCTTGAGTGCGGTGTTCCGGACCTGCCGCACGACGGCGGCGACCTCGCCGCCGCCGGCGTTCGGTGGCTGGACCGCGAACACGATGAGAAGGCGAAGGAAGTTCGGGTGGCGTTCGAGTGCCTCGGCGGCGTTCGCTACCACCGTGCGGAGATGTTCGGCGGCGGTTCCGACCCGTTCGTACAGCTCGAGCACGTCGGCGAAGAACCGCTCCGCACCCCGTTCCATGACGGCGAGCAGCACTCCGTCCTTGGAGCCGTAGTAGTGGTAAACGGAGCTGAGGGGGACGCCGGACTCCTCGACCACTCGCGCGACGGTGGCGGCGTCGAAGCCCTCGCTCGCCATCACGCGCTCAGCGGCGTCGAGGACACGCTCGCGTGACTGCACGCCGCGCCGGTTGGGCCGCACGCCATTTCCCGGTCCGCCGCTCACACCGCCGGAGGCTAGCACGCCGCGCCAACAGATGTGGAGTTGACGCTCCAATAAAGGAGTTGTAGTGTGCACTCCAAAACTTGTACAGGAGTCGGAGCCAAGATGCCAGAGGAAATGCAGGTGGACGAAGAAGTGCCGGTGTTGATCGTCGGTGGCGGGGGCGCGGGATTGACGGCGTCGATGCTGCTGGCGACCTATGGCGTCGACCATCTCTTGGTCAGCGCGCGACCGACGACCTCCGATCTGCCGAAGGCGCACGTGTTGAACCTGCGGGCGATGGAGGTCCTCGACGACGTCGGCGTCGCCGACGCGATCGCGGCGCGCAGCACACCGGCCGCCCAAATGGCGGCAACCGCGTACTACGCCGGCTTCACCGGCCCCGATCCCGACTACGGCCGATGCCTGCACCGGCTCGAGTCCTGGGGCGCCGGCGGCGCCGACGAGCACTGGTCGGTGGCGAGCCCGTGGCGGCAGCTCAATCTCCCGCAGATCCGGCTGGAGCCGCTGATGAAGGCGCGGGCCGAGGAGCTGTCGCCCGGCAGCATCAGGTTCGGTCACGAGCTGATCGAGCTCCACCAGCACGAAGGCGGGGTGGTGGCGGTGGTCCGTGACGACGCGTCCGGCCGCGAGTACGTCGTACGCAGCCGCTACGTGGTCGGCGCCGACGGCGGCCGCCGGGTCCCCGGACTGATCGGGGTGGAGTACGAAGGCCTCGGCGTCATCACCCAGACGGCGACACTGCACGTCTCCGCCGACTTCTCCGCCCACGCACCCGATTCGGGCGTGCTGATCCGCTGGATCTTCTCCCCTCAGGTGGGCGCGCTCGTCGTCATGGTCCCGATGGGCCCCGAGCGGTGGGGGCCCGACTCGGAGGAGTGGGTGGTGCACCTCAACTATCCGGTCGACGATCCGCGCGCCCAGTCCGACGAGCAGGTCGAGGCCGACGTCCGCGAGGCATTGGGGATCGGTGCCCTGCCGATGCGGATCCGCAAGATCACGCGCTGGTCGGTGGAGGCGGTCATCGCGTCGTCGTTCCGGGTCGGGCGGGTGTTCCTGCTGGGGGACGCCGCGCACCGGCATCCACCCACCGGCGGGCTGGGGTTGACCAGCGCGATCCACGACGCGCAGAACCTGTGCTGGAAGCTCGCAGCAGTGCTGAAGGGCCGAGCGTCGCCGGCGTTGCTCGACACGTACGAGGCGGAGCGCCGACCGGTGGACGAGCGGAACTGCCAGCGCTCCCTCGACAACGCCCTCAACCACTTCGCCATCGGCGCCGCGCTCGGCGTCTCGCCCGCCAATGGACCCGAAGCCAACATGGCGGCACTCCGCCGCATGTGGACCGGGGCGCCCAAGGACCGCGGGCACCGATCCGCCGCCCTGCGCGCGATGCGTGCTCAGTCGATGGAGTTCTCCGAGCTCAACGTGGAGTTCGGGTGCACCTACGACTCGGCGGCGGTCGTGCCCGACGGCAGCCCCGCCCCCGTGTCGCTCGACGACATCCGGGTCTACGAGCCGTCGACCCGCCCGGGGTCGCCCTTGCCGCATGCCTGGATCGACGACGAGGACGGGCACCGCCGGGCCCTGCGCGACCTCGTGGCGCCCGGGCGGTTCCTGCTCATCGCCGGCGAGGACGGCGAGACCTGGTGTGACGCCGCGCGCCAGCTTGCGGCGGACGGCGACGTCCCGCTCGACGCCATCCGGATCGGCCACCTGGACGGTGACCTCTTCGACCCGCGCTGCACGTGGCTCCGGCATCGCGGGTTCGGCGCCGACGGCGCGGTGCTGGTCCGTCCCGACCGGTTCGTCGCCTGGCGGTCGCTCGCCGGAAGCGAGGACCCGCGGAGCGAGCTCGCCACCGCCTTCGGCCAGATCCTCGGCCGCTCGCTGGAGGCCCGCGTCCCGGTCGGCGCCTCGGTGGTGTGAGGGTCAGTGATCCGCCGCGTCCCACGGGACGCCGCCGGAGACCCAGTGCGTGAGCCGCTCGGCTTGGTCGTTGCGGTGAAGGTGGCGCGGCGGCTGCGCGAACGTCGAGTAGGGCCGGCAGCGGATCACGACGCGCTGTTCGTTCTCGGCCATGGCCTCGACGAACGGGCGCGCCTCGGCGCCGAGAGGTTCGCCCGACATCCGCTCGCCGACCGCCATCATGACGTCGACGACGAGTTCACGATCGTCGTCGACCACGGCGTCGGCGTACACCTGCAGGTAGGTGAAGGGCCACCGCTCGTCGAGGACGCAGAGGCTGACCTTGGGGTCGCGGGCCACCGCGAGCACCTTGCTCCTGTCGGCCATCGTCGACACGAGGAGCTCGTCGTCGTCGGTCGGGACGTAGTAGACGACCGACATGGCCGGCCCGTCGTGCCGGCGGGCGTAGCCGAAGATGCACGTGCGATGGGTGCGCACGAACTCGCGCCGCTCCGACGGGAGCATGTCTCGGTCGGTCGGCGCGGTGAACGGTTCAGGGGCGAGCGGGAGCAGCACGGCACACCTCACGTCTCGGTTTCGTCGCCGCGGAGGAAGCCGGCGATCAGATCGGCGCACTCCTCGGCGTGGTCCATAAGCAGCAGGTGCCCGGCGTCGGGCACGACGTGCACGGTCGCGTCGGGGATGCGGGCGCCGAGGATCCGCCCGTTGACCGGCGGCACGATCGGGTCCGTGCGCGCCCGTGACGACGAGCGTCGGCCGCGTGATGCGATGCAGCCACGGAAGGCTCGTCCATCCGGCGACCGCGCAGAGCTGGCCGAGATATCCCCACAGGGTCGGCGGCCGGGAACGGCGGGCCCGCAGGTGCTGGTGCATCCCCGGGCTGTCCGCGTCGGAGACCGGCCCGTACATCCAGCGCGACGTCACCTGCAGGAAGTGCGGCGAGTAGTAGCGCAACGGCGTCGCGAGCAGCGCGAGCGCGGCGGGCGAGCCCGGCACACCACCCAACCCGCACATGGTGGACGCGAGGACGAGCCGGCGCACGCGATGCGGATTGTGCAAGGCGAGCTCCTGCGCGACACCGCCACCGAACGACACACCGAGGAGTCTCCCGACCGGGCGGCGAGCCAGGCATGCCAGAGCGTCCACCACGATCCTCGCGTCTCGGACGCGCTCTGCTTCCACTCGGCCGCGGTGGCGGGGAGCTCGTCGGAGGTGAGGTACGAGGCCTTCGGATTGTCCGGCGGGTTGAGGATGACCTGGATGTGACCGCCGTTGCCCAGCACGAACTGGCTGGCGCCACCCATGAGCTGTGTCGTGCGGTAGGCGCCTTCCCACGGGATGATGTGGTCGGTGTAGCCGGCCACGACGAAGGTGTCGCACATGACCCTCCCGAGGTCGGCCGGCGCGCCGAGCACGTCCAGCGTTCCCTCGACGAGACCGTTCGTCAGGTAGAGGTCGAGGAAGCCGGAGTGCAGCCCCGCGGGTAGGCGTGTGGTGTCGTTGTTCCAGAAGAGGATGTCGAACGCCGGCGGGTTCTCGCCGAGCAGGTAGTTGTTGACCCAGTAGTTCCACACGAGGTCGTTCGGGCGCAGCCACGCGAAGACCTTTGCCATGTCGTCGCCGGACAGGACACCCGCCCGCAGTGACCGCGCCCGCGCCGCCTCGACGGCTCGCCGGGAGGCCAGGGCGGTGACCGTGGTCTCGGTACTTGTGTCGAGGCCGGCCACGAGGAACGTCGCCGAGTTCACCAGGCCCGATTGCCCGGTGGCGGCGAGGTGGCCGAGGAGCGCGGCGAGCGTGACGCCGCCAGCGCACAGGCCGACCACGTTCGCATCATCGGTGCCGGTGATGTCGCACGCCACGCGGGTCGCGTCGAGGCAGGCCGCGGCATAGGTGTCCAGGTCCGAGCCGCGATGCTCAGGTGTGGGGTTGCGCCAGCTCATCGTGAAGTAGGGGATGCCCGCGGCCACCGTGCTCTCGACGAGGCTGCGACCGGGCGCGAGATCAGTGATGTAGTACTTGTTGATCTGCGGCGGGACCACGACCAAGGGCCGCTCCCGCACCTCGTCCGTCGTCTCCTCGTACTGGATCAGCTCGTAGACGTCGGTGCGGTGGACGACGTGGCCGGGCGTGACTGCGAGGTTCTTCCCGACCGCGAATGGCCGGGTGTCGACCTGGGACGGCATGCCGCCGTTGTGCCGGACGTCGTGCGCAAAGTTGCGGGCACCGGCGACGAGGCTCTGACCGCGCGTCTGCCCGGCCTTGGGCAGCGCGTTCGGGTTCGTCAGGAGGTTGTTGGTGGGCGCCACGGCCTCGGTGAGGAGGGACATGGCGAAGTGCGCCCGGACGCGGCTCTTGTCGTCGAGCTCCACCTGGTCGATGAGCCGTTGTGCGGCGTCTCGGTCGACGAGGTACGTCTGCATGAGGCGGTGCAAGAACGGGTTGTCGTGCCAGGCCGCGTCGGTGAAGCGGCGGTCGCCCCGCTCGGGGGCCACCTCGCTCCATCCGATGGCGACGCGGAGGAGCTCGCCGCCGGCGTCGAGCGCCCTCGCGACCGCAGCACCCGGCTCCACGGCCACGCGCTGGCCGAGCCGGCCGAGGGCGGCGATGAGCTGGCGGCCGGTGAGGCCGACGAAGGGGTTGGCGCCGAGGACGGGCGGGTCGTCGCGGTCGAAAGTCGGGGCGGTCATCGCAGCGTCACCCCACCATCGACCACCAGCACCTGCCCGGTCGCGTAGCGAGTCTCGACCAGCGCCACGCAGGCGTCCGCCACGTCGTCCGGCGTGCCGCTGCGGCGCAGCGGTGCCGTCGTCTGGACCGTCGCGCGTACGTCGTCCCAGCTCTCTGTCCACTCGGTGTCGATGAGACCGGGGGCCACGGCGTGGACGCGGACCTCGGGACCGAGGGCGTTGGCGAGCAGCAGCGTGAGGTGGTTGAGCGCGGCCTTCGAGACGGCGTACGGGATGGACGAACCGACGGGACGGATCCCGGCGATGGACGTGATGTTCAGGACGACGCCGTCGCCCGAGGCCCGCAGGTGCGGCGCGGCGGCGCGGATCACGTTCCAGGCGCCGAGGACGTTGACCCGCAGGATGCGCTCCCAGATCTCGTTCGTCGCCGCGTCGAGATCGTGGTGCGGGATCACCACCGTGGTGCCGGCGTTGTTGACGACGATGTCGAGACGGCCGTACTGCTCGACGGCCGCGTCAACGAGCCGCTCTGCCTGGGCAGAATCGGAGACGTCGGCCTGCACGTAGATCGCGTCCGGGAGCCCCTCGGCGACCCGCTGGCCGGCGGCGACCGACGAGGCCGAGTTCACGACCACGCTCGCACCAAGGTCCGCGAACGCTTGCGCCACTGCCGCGCCGATCCCGGCCGAAGAACCGGTGACGATGGCGACGCGGCCCTTCAAGTCGGTCCGCTCGCTCATGGCGCGTGCAGGGGCGACTGGATCGGCTGGTGGCCCCATTCGCTGATGCGGTCGTAGCGGCGATCGTCGGTCCACGGCTCCTCGATCGTGCGGGCGCCGTAGCCGAACTCGAGCTGGAACCCGGCCGGCGTCACGACATAGAAGCTGAACATCTTGTCGTTGTCGTGCTTTCCGAGGGCGTTGGCGATCGGCAGGCCGGCGCTCCACGCCCGGTCGAACGCCGCGCCGACGTTGTCCTGCGACACGGTCTCGACCATCACATGGTGGAGCTTCTGCGGGAGCTCGATCCCGAGGGACCCGATGGCGAGGGAGTGGTGACGCGGGTTGCAGTGGTAGAAGCGCACGGTCAGCGGCATTCCGCCGAGGTCGGTCTCGAGCCAGTCGGTCTGCGTAAACCCGAGCGCGTCCCGGGCGAAGCGGTCGGCGCTGTCGAGGTCCGACACGACGAACACGACGTGACCGAAGCCTTGGTCCTTGGTGACGAAGCCACCCGGCACCAGCGGCGAGTCGAACGGGTCCGGCGCGATGGGCAGCCCGTGCACGAGCTCGAAGGGGACGCCCCACGGCGTGTCGACGCGGACGAGCCCCTCGACGCGACGGGCGGCAGCCTCAGCCGCCGTCCCGTCGGTGACCGAGGCGCCGGCGGCACGGGCCCGGTCGACGGCCCGCGTGAACGCATCGGATGTGCGGGCTTCGAGGCCGACGAACACGGCGTCGTTGGCCGGACCCTCCTCGACGAAGATCCGGTGGATGCGGTCGTCGTCGCGCCAGGTGGTCGCACCGTCGGCGGTGGTCTCACCGGGGAGGAGGCCGACGATGTCTCGGAGGAAGGTGCCGAACCCCGTGGGGTCGGCGATCTGGACTCCGAGGTAGGCGACTTCGAGCTCAGCGGTCATGGTTGGGCGCTCCGGTCGACGAGGTGGGTGTGGATGGCGCCGATGCCTTCGATGGTGGAGACGAGCTCGTCGCCGGGGGCGAGGAAGCGGGGCGGCGTGCGCGTCCCGCCGACGCCGGACGGGGTGCCCGTGAAGATGAGGTCGCCCGGCAGCAACGGAGTGATCGACGACAGGTGGTGGATCAATGCGTCCACGTCGAAGATCAGATCGCCTGTGCGGCTCTTCTGCACTTCCTCCCCGTTGACGGTGCAGCCGAGCGCGAGATCGTCGGGCTTGTCCAGCTCGTCGGGGGTGACGACCCACGGACCGATCGGCCCGAACCCGGGGAACGACTTGCCGAGACTGAACTGGGGCGCCGGGGGCCGGGTCTGCACGATCCGCTCGGACAGGTCCTGCCCGACGGTGAGGCCGGCGACGTGCCGCCATCCGTCGCCCGCCGCGACCTCGTAGGCGAGCCGCCCCATCACGACCACGAGCTCGACCTCCCAGTCGACGAACGCGCTCGGCAACTCGACCGTCGCGTCCGGCCCGGTGAGACACGTCGGGAACTTCGTGAACGTCGGCGGGAAGGCCGGCCGCTCGAGGCCCGCCTCGGCCGCGTGGGCGGCGTAGTTCAGGCCGATGGCGAACACCTGGCGCGGGCGGGGCACCGGAGCTTGCAGCGCGTGCACGTCGAGCGGTGCGTCCGCCGCGGCGACGCGCTCGGAGAGGGCACGCACCTCGTCCCAGTGGTCATAGAGGAGCTGCGGATCGGCCGGTAGCGCCCCGTTGGACGCGGCGGCGATGTCGACGATCCCCTCGCCGCGGATCAGGACGGCCCGGCCGTCGGCACTGGCGACTCTCATCGCGTCCTCCCTGCAGCAGCCGGCGGGCGCCGGCATCGATGCGACTATAGAACATCGATGTTCATGTTGTAAATCACTTTCTGGTTGACAAATCGATTTCAGACGAACGCTCTGTGACGTCCGGGGAACTACGAAAGGACGACCCATGATCCGCTCGACCATGAGCGGCTTCCCGCTCACGATCAACACCATCCTGTGTCACGGCCGCCGCGTCCACGCCGGCTCGGAGTGCGTGACGTTCACGGGCGACAATGTCCGCCGGGCCACGTATGCACAGGTTGCTGACAACGCCGACCGGCTCGCCGCCGCGCTCCGCCGCCTGCGGATCGGCCCGGGCGATCCCGTCGGCACGTTCATGTGGAACGACCAGGAGCACCTCGAGGCGTACTTCGCCGTCCCGTGCATGGGCGCGGTGCTGCACACGCTCAACATCCGCCTGTCGCGCGAGCAACTGGTGTACGTGACGAACCACGCCGGGGACCGAGTCGTGATCGTCGACGCATCGCTCCTGCCGGTCATCGGGCCCGTAGCGGCGGAGCTCACGTCGATCGAGGCGTGGATCGTCGTCGGCGACGGCGACACGTCGGCGCTGGTCGCCACGGGCCGCCCGGTGCATCGCTACGACCAGCTCCTCGCCGCTGAGGCGCCCGGCTTCGACTTCCCGGAACCGGACGAGAACGCCGCAGCGGCCATGTGCTACACGAGCGGCACGACGGGTGACCCGAAGGGCGTTGTCTACTCCCATCGCTCGACGTACCTGCATTCGATCACGGCCTGCACCCCGGCGGTCATGGGGCTGGATGCCGGTGATCGTGTGCTCGCGATCCTCCCGCAGTTCCATGCCAACGCCTGGGGCATGTCCTACGCCGCGTTCCTGTCGGGGGCGTCGCTCCTCCTGCCCGGTCGGTTCCTCCAGGCCGAGCCGCTGGCGCGGTTCATCGCCGCCGAGCGACCGACGGTCTCGGCCGCAGCTCGCCCACGTCGAGCTGCCGACCTGACGCCGTCTCGCGGTTCGCGAACCCACGAGGACTGGGGTTTCCGTGGATTCGCCGAACAGCCCCTCCGTCTTACCGTCGCCTTGCAGCAAACGTGAGAACGGAGCACTACATGAAACCACTGTCCGAGTCCCTCGAAGAGCTCTCCGCTCGAGTCAAGGTGCTCGAGGACTCTGCGACCGCCACCCACGAGGCGGATCGGGCGCAGCTCGAGAAGCGCCGCCAGGAGATCGACGCAGCGTTCAAGGCCGAGATCGGCGAGTTCGATGCCGCCATCCGTTGAGGCCGCCGAAGCCGGCCGCACCTGGTGGAATGACACCAAGGCGTCGATGAAGCGACCCGTCGAGGAGGTCCGCGCCCGCGTCCAGAACCGGCAGTCCGAGCACGAACTGCATCAGGCGACGCGCCTCGCCGACGCGGCCGAGGAAGACGCCGCCGCCGCCGTCCAGGTCGCCGTCTACTTCCTCAACGTCGCCGAGTACGCCGTCATCGAGGCCACCCTCGCCCGCATGGCGGCCGACGACCTCGCTGCGGCGCCAGCGGTAGGAGCGGCGTCATGATGCGGCCCTACATCGGTAGCTGGAAGCGGCTCGCCGTGCAAGGGGCGGCGGCCGTGCTCTTCGGGCTGGCCACGCTGGTGTGGCCGCACGTCACCCTCTGGGCTCTCGTCCTGCTGTGGGGGGCGTTCGCGTTCGTCGACGGCGTCACCGCGCTGTCGGCGGCGATCGCCGACAAGCTGCTGGTCCACCGCGGCTGGGTCGCCTTCTGGGGCGTCACCGGCATCGGCGCCGGGATCGTCACCCTGCTGTGGCCGTCGATGACGGCGCTGGCACTACTCGTCGTGATCGCGACCTGGTCGCTGCTCATCGGCAGCTCTCGGATCGCCTTCGCATTCACCGCCGCCAAGCAGGTGCCGGGGGCGGGGTGGATCGCGCTCGGCGGAGTCCTGCTGGTGCTCCTCGGCGTGCTCCTCCTCGTCAACCCCGGCGCCGGGGCGATCGGCATGACCTGGGCGATCGGATGGTTCGTCTTCCTGTTCGGCGCTCTGCAGCTGTGGCTCGCGTCCGTGGTCCGGCACGAGACCCACGAGCTGACGAGCCAGACCAGCATCCGGACCGAACAGCCCGGACATGCGGTGAGCTGACATGACCTACATCGCGGCCCACACTCGCACGCCGCGCACCCCGGCCGTCGGTCCCCAGGGCCGGTGGCATGGGCGCGTGCCAATGACCGGTCCGGCGTTCGCCCGGCAACCACGTCACATCCCTGAGGAGCGACCATGAACAGTTTCCCCAAGCGCGCCGCCGATCCCGCCTACCGCACAATCCTGGTCCCGCTCGACGGCTCCCCCTTCGCCGACGGGGCGCTCCCGACCGGCCGCGCGCTCGCGGGAGGTTCAGCGCCACCGTCCACACCGTCACCGTCGCAGCGTCCACCGGCGACCTGCAGCGGATCCGGGGCGAAGCAGCGCGCGCACTTGGCACCGACCCTGACGACCCGCACATCCACGTCGAGGTCGACACCGACGTCGCCGGTACCGTCCAGCGCTGCGCCTCGCAGCTCGACTCCTGCCTGGTGTGCCTGGCGACCCACGGCCGGGGACGCATCTCCGGCATCGTGCTCGGATCGACAGGGCGCGACATCGTCGAGCGCGGCGCTGCTCCCGCCGTGGTCGCCGGGCCCGAAGTCGTCCTCCTGGACCCCGAAGACGGGACGGCCCCGCCGCCGCTCGCAGTGGACCACCTCGTCGCGTGCGTCGACGGGACGCCCGGCTCCGAGCGGGGCCTGCCGGTCGCCGCCGCCTGGGCCCACGCCCTCGGCATGAAGCTCACGATCGTCACCGTCGCCGAGCCCTGCCCGCCCCCGGTGCGCATCGGCGACCCCTGGCGGCGCCGGCACGGACCCAACGAGGATGCCGACGACTACGTCGGTCGCCTCCGCGAGCAGTGGGCGCCCGACGCGCCGGACCTCGAGACCTTCGTCGTCTACGACCCGATCAGCGCCGGGGACGGCATCAAGGACTACCTCGCCTGCCATCCCAAGGGGCTCATCGCCGTCACCAGCCATCTGCGCGCCCCGCTCGCACGCCTGGTGCACGGATCAGGGGCCGCCGACATCGTCCAGACCGCGACGGCCCCCCTGCTCGTCGTGCCGGTACCAGCGGTGGAGGCGTGAACGCCATGGACGCCGGTCTGTTCCTGCTGCGAGTCGTCGTCGGCGGCGCACTCGTCGGCCACGGCACCCAGAAGCTGTTCGGCTGGTTCGGAGGTCTCGGCCGGCACCGCACCGGCGCGTTCTTCGAGCTGCTCGGTTACCGGCCGGGCGTGCTGTTCGCGGTGATCGCCGGCCTGAGCGAGGCCGGCGGCGGCGCATTGCTGGCGTTCGGCTTCCTGACACCACTCGCCGGCGCCGCGGTGATCGGCGTCATGCTGAACGCCGCGTCGGCACTCCGCGGGCGCGGCCCGTGGGTCACGAACGGCGGCTGGGAGTACCCGCTCGTCCTGGCCACCGTCGGTGCAACCATCGCGCTGACGGGGCCCGGATCCGTCTCCGTCGACCACGCGCTCGGACTCGACTGGACGACGGCATGGAGTGTCGGCGGCGTGGCACTCGGCGTCGCAGCGGCGATCGCCACGCTGCTGCTGCGGCGACCGCCCGCCACGCCGGCGTCGGAAGCGGGCAGGCAACGCCCACCGATCGAAGAGGTGGCGTAGATGCCGGCCCCACCCGTCCGTCATCCGCCCGTCCATCATCCGGTCGTCGTCGAGCACGCCGCCCGGCGGGCGGCCAGCGTTCAGCTCCGCGTCGCCGACGCGATCACTACGTTCGCCGGCTCGATGCCGTTCGTCTACATCCACGGGGTCTGCTTCGCCTGCTGGATGCTGTTCGTCGAGTCCGACCCGTGGCCCAAGCTCACGCTGATCGTCTCGCTCGAGGCCATCTTCCTGTCGGCGTTCGTCATGATCGGCCAGAACCGCCAAGCCGAGTTCCAACGCGCCAAGGCCGACCACGACTTCACGTCGCAGGAGCAAGAGCTCCTCCGCAACACCGAGCTCACCCGCGCGATCCACACGCTGACGACCGAGATCCACCGGCACGTCGTCGGCGAACGATTGCCGCAGGACCAGCTGGCGACTCGACGTCACGAGTAAGCACTCGCAGCAACAGCGCTCGGACCCCGTCCGTCGACAAGCCGAGGGATCTCCGTGCAACTCGCGAAGCCTCACCTTGAGGCTCACTGTTGCCGCGGCACTGTCGGGGTTGCGGGCCGGTTGTCGCACGGGCCTGCTATCGCTGCGGGTCGCGGTCGAGGCTTAACTCGGTGTCGAATGCGTCGTAGTACGACTCGTAGATGAGGTCGGATTCGATTCGCGGGCACGTTGATGCCGTAAGGCCGTCAGCAGCCAGGCCAGGCGCTGACGGACGTCGGCGAAGTCGGTGCTCTCATCGTCGGGCTTGGCGAGCTCGGCGCGGATCGACGTGATCGTCTGGCGTAGCTGTGCGTACTGCGTTCGCAGTCCGCGCGTTCGCAGTCCGCGCGTTCGCAGTCCGCGCACACGGGTCCTCAGCCGGGGCTGCGTCCGCTTGATGTCGGACAACAGGCTGTCGGGTTTCGTGGCGTTGACGTACTCGTCACCGGTGGCCTCGTCGAGGACAACGATGGCGGCCAAGACCCCCGCCCGCCAGGAAGACTCACGACCCGGGGCGGCGGACCCGAGCGCGGCTTCGAGCTCGTGCATCGCCGCCAGCGTTCGATCCTGATCGGCGCGGCGGGCGTCCTGACCGGCGCGTTGCGACGAGGTCAGCCTCGACGGTTCTCGCATCGTGGATCAGCCAGCGGGTGGCGATGTCGGGCGAAAGGTCGATCCGGTGGACCTTGGCGTGGCCCACGGTGGACGGGTGAGGCGTTGGCCGGCCCGGCGAGTGCCCGCAGCAGTCGCCGGCGCGGATCACGGGCAACGCCGGCCGTGCCTTGGATTGTTACTTGACCAAGGGGTGCGGCCCGGCCGACCGTCGGGGTCGCAAGGCAAGCGGTGTGCATGAGCTGCTCCTTGGTGGCGGATCGCTCCGGCATTGCGGGAATTGCCGGGAGGTGTCCCAACCCCGAGTAGGTCACCCACCACCCTCCGCCAGACGCGCTCGGTGCTCGACTGCTACCTCCATCGTCAGCTCGGGCAGGTCCCGGTTTGGTGACGTCACCCCGGCGATGATCGATGGTGCCTTCGCCGTGCCGGCGGCCCAACGGGCGGCCCACTCGCGTCCGCAACACTGGCCCGGGTTCATGTGGTGTTGCGGGCCGCGTTCGCGCAGGCGATGCGGTGGGGCTGGATCTGGGACAACCCAGCCGAGCGCGCCCGCGGTCGGTGGTCGGCCACCAAGTCGATGTAGCCCTCGACGTGGCCGAACTCATCGTCGGCGGCCGTCGAGCCAGGCGGTCACCTCGGATTCGAGCTCGACCGTCCCCCCGGCATTGCAGCGATGCCATGGGCCTGTCGAGTGACGGCGCCGGAACGAGGAGCGGGCGTCGTGCCACTTTCGTGCCACTTTGGGCGGCTGCGAGCGGTGGGCAGCGGTAGCCAGCGGAATCCAACGGATGGGTCCTGAGCAGGGCAAATACCCGTCACGCCTGGTTGGGGGCGTCACCTCAGTCACCTTTCTTTCTTGCCAAGGTGAGGGTCGCGGGTTCGAATCCCGTCGTCCGCTCCAAGCGATCTTGGGGCTGAGCAGGGCCGTTTCGGTCGCTCGGAGCTCTCCGGGCTGTCGGCTTGCCCATCACGCGCCCATCACGCATGGTTCCGGCCGGCCGGTCGGGTCCTTGCAGATCGGGGGTCGATGATGGCCGGATCGATGCGCCAGCGAGGGAGAGGCACCTGGGAGCTGCGCGTCTACCTCGGTCTCGACCCTGACACCGGGCGGCGCCGCTATGCGACCAGGACCGTGCACGGCACCAGACGGGCAGCGACCGTCGCGTTGGCCGACCTGGTGGAGGATGCCGCCTACAGCCGGCTGCGGGCCGGAACGCTCGGTCAGCTCCTCGAACAATGGATGGCCACCGCGTCACCCGCCTGGTCAGCGTCGACCGTGCGAGAGACCCGCAGCCTGATGCGCTGCCACCTCGTGCCCCACCTCGGACACATCCCCGTCACCAAGCTGACCGCCGCCGACATCGACGACGTCTAATCACACCTGTTGCGCCGCGGGGGACGCGACAACCGGCCCCTGAGCCCGGGCACCGTGGACCGGGTTCATGTCGTGCTCCACCGCGCCCTCACGCAAGCGGTCCGCTGGGAGTGGATCTGGCTCAACCCCGCAGCTCAAGCCTCACCACCTCGGGTCGGGCCAGCAGACATCAGACCGCCGTCGGTCGAGCAGGTCCGCCGCCTCCTCGACGCCGTCCGCCAAGAGGATATCGAGTTCTTCACCTACCTCTACCTCGCGGTGACTACCGGCGCCCGCCGCAGCCAGCTCCTAGCCATGCGCTGGTCCGACATCGACTTCGACCACGCCGCCGTCGGCTTCTCCCGAACTCTTATCGAGGGACCAACCGGACCGGTGCTGCGACCAACCAAGAACCGGCGCACCTATCGCGTCGCGCTCGATCCCGTCAGCATCGAACTGCTCGCCGCTCACCGCGACCGAGCGTCCACCCGCTCGAGCGGTCTCACCGACGGCTTCGTCTTCAGCACCGATCCTGCCGGTCGCCGGCCCTGGCAACCCCAACTGGGTCACCAAGCGCTTCATCACCTACCGGCGCCGCGCCGGGCTCGCCAGCTTCCGGGTGCACGACCTGCGCCACTTCATGGCCACCGCCGTGCTCGCCGCAGGCGTCCCCGTCCCCGTGGTCTCCGAGCGGCTCTGCCACGCCCGCACCTCAACCACCGTCAACATCTACGCCCACGCCATGCCCGGCGCCGACCGTGACGCCGCCAACCTCCTCGCGGACATCCTCAACCGAGGCGATATGGGCGGCTGACACCACGCCCCGGGGTGCCGGTGGTGATCCAGGTGGTGGCTGCGCTACGCCAACAGAAGTGTCGAGGTGATCGTTGGCATCAACAGGTCGCTGTTTGCGGCGGTCGCAGAGCTCGGGGTTGCACAGCGGAGCACACTCCATTACGGTTGGGTTCCATCATGGAATCCACACTGAACGGCGCCGAGCGGCATCCCCATGGCGAGGTGCGGACGGATGTGGTCGATGAGCACATCTTGGTGATGACCGTCGATCGGATCGAGAAGAAGAACGCGTTCACGCCGAAGATCACGACGGAGCTGGGTGACGCGTTGACCCGGCTCGACGAGGACCGTGAACTGTTCGTCGGCGTCCTGTGCTTCGCCGGCGACCACACGACCGCCGGGTTGGAGATGCCGTTGTTCTTCAGCGAGGAGGCCAAGCGTGACGCTGCCCGCCGGAAGGAGGAGCAGACGTTGGAGCCGGTCGATCCGTTCGGGCTCGGCCGCCGGCTGCGCAAGCCCCGCGTGACGGCGTTACAGGGCATCACGTTCACGATCGGGATCGAGATCGCGCTGGCCGGCGACATCGTGGTGGCGGCTTCGGACTCCCGTTTCTGCCAGTTGGAGCCCAAGCGAGGCCTCGCGCCTCTCGGGGGGGCGACGGTGCGGTACGTGCAGCGCGCCGGTTGGGGCAACGCGATGTACCACCTGCTGCGCGCTGACGAGTTCGACGCCGCCGAGGCCTACCGGATCGGACTGGTCCAAGAGGTCGTCGCGCCCGGCGAGCAGATCGAGCGCGCGATCGCCCTGGCCCGAGAGATGTTGCAGTGCTCACCATCGGCGCTCGTGCACACGATCGCCAACGCCCGCCTCGCACTCGACCAGGACGAGCCGGCCGCCGTCGCGGCGATCCCGGAGATGGCGGCGACGGTGCAGGCGACGGAGGACTTCCAAGAAGGCATCGCGTCGTTCATCGAGCGGCGCCCGGCACAGTTCACGGGACGCTGACTGGTGACCGGCGTATCTACGTCGAAGGAGCGCTCGATGGACATCGATCCACGCCACGTCGACGAGGTCTTAGCGACCACCCGCGCTGTACGGCGGCGACTCGATCTCGAGCGCCCGGTCGACAACCAGTTGCTGCTCGACTGCATCGACCTCGCCGAGCAAGCACCCACCGGCGGCAACCTGGGCAGCCGCCGCTGGGTGATCGTGCGTGACCAGGCCGTCAAGGACCAGCTCGGCGAGCTCTACCGGCAGACGGCGTTGCCGTTCATGTCCGCCGCCGCCGAGCGGCTGCGGGGCACCGGCCACCCCCAGGAGCAGGTGATGGCGTCGGCGGAGTACCTCGCCGAGCACCTCGCCGACGTGCCGGCCATCGTCATCCCCACGATCATCGGTCGCCACGACGGCAATGGCCGGCCTGGCCTGTTCGACTCGATCATCCAGGCGGCGTGGAGCTTCTGCCTCGCCCTCCGGGCGCGCGGGCTGGGGACGACGTGGGTCACCGCCGCCCTCGAGGACGAAGCGCGGGTGAAGGAGATCCTCGGCATCCCCGCCCACATGACCGAGATCGTGCTGTTGCCGGTGGCATGGACGAAGGGCACCGAGTTCCGGCGCGCGCCACGGCACCCGGCGCGAGCGATCACCTACTTCGATCGTTTCGGCACGACGTCCGAGCACGGTCCCGGTGAGACCTTGCGTTTCGAGGACGGGCCTGGCGCGATCGCCGAGATCGACATCGACGCCGCTCCGGCGGTGGTGTGGTCGCTCGTGTCCGACGTGAATCTGCCGACCCGGTTCTCGGATGAGTCGATCGGCGCCGAGTGGCAAGGAGACGAGCGTGGGGTTGGCGCGGTGTTCATCGGCCGCAACCGTCACAAGGCGGTCGGCGAGTGGGCGCTGCCGTGCATCGTCGACGCCTGTGACGAACCGATCGCCTTCGGTTGGCGCACCTCCGATCCCGACCACCCGGGCGCACGGTGGCGTTTCGACCTGGAACCGGCCGCCGGCCGCACCCGGTTGCGGTTCAGCTACGTCATGGGTCCGGGCCCGTCGGGCACCACGATGGCGATCGCCGCGCACCCGGGCAAGGAGGCCCGCGTTCTGCGTCGCCGACTCAACGAGGTGCAGGCCAACATGCAGCGCACCGTGGAGGGCATCAAGCAGCTCGCCGAGGAGTCGCGATGACCCTGCGTCTCGGCATCGCCGCCATGCCCACGAGCGCGGCCGGCATCGAGCTCGTCCGCCAGGCGGAGCGGCTCGGCGTCGACTCGGTGTGGGTGCCCGAGTTCTGGGCCGCCGACGCCCTGACTCCGCTGGCGTACCTCGCCGGGCAGACCGCCACCATCCGGCTCGCCACCGGGATCGTGCAGCTCGGTGCCCGCACTCCGGCGATGCTCGCGATGTCCGCGATGTCCCTGGAGGCACTGTCCGGTGGCCGGTTCATACTCGGTATCGGGTCCAGCGGCCCGCAGGTCATGGAGGGTTGGCACGGCGTCCGGTTCGACAAACCGGTGCGCCGCACCCGCGAGACGATCGACATCATCCGCACCGTCACCGCCGGCCACCGCCTCGAGTACGACGGTGAGATCTACCAGCTCCCCCTCCCCGGCGGCGAGGGCCGAGCGATCCGCTCGCCGATGCCCCCCACGCACGTCCCCATCTACGTCGCGTCCCTCGGACCCGCCAACCTCCGCCTCACCGGGGAGCTCGCCGACGGTTGGATCGGCAACTCGTTCTTCCCGGAGACCGCCGAGGTGTTCCTCGACCCGATCCGCGAGGGCGCCAGCCGGGCCGGCCGCCCGCTGGCCGACCTTGATCTCACCGTGTCGGTCGGTGTCGAGTTCACCGACGACGTCGACGCCGCCGGCCGCCGCCACGCCGAGGGCTACGCCTTCACGTTCGGCGCCATGGGCTCGGCAACAACCAACTTCTACAACGACGCCTTCGCCCGCCAGGGCTACGGCGACGACGTCCGAGCCGTCCAGCAGCTCTGGCTGGCCGGCGACCGGGACGCCGCACGCCGCCGGGTGCCCACCGCCATCGGACTCGGCACCAACCTCATCGGCACCGACGAGCTCATCCGCGGTCGGCTCCGCCTCTACCTCGACGCCGGTATCACCACCCTCCGCGCGCAACTCCAGGGCGACCCGGCCCACGACCTGCAGCGCCAACTCGACGACCTCACCCACCTCCTCGACCTCGTCCACGACGTCAACTTGGAAGCCGCCACCGCCACCCTCGAGACAAAGAGGAGCCCATGACCACAGACACCGCCGTCCTCGAGTTCGAGACCTCGAGGGCCGGCAAGCACCTCAACGGCGTCGACATCATCGGCGTCAATCAGAACGGACGGATCGTCGAGTTCCCGCCACCCAGCGACCCTGTCACCACGAGCGCGAGCTCCCCGCTCGCCCCCGACCCACAGGCCGTCAAGTGACCGACCTGCAGCTCGACGTCTACACCAGCCCGATGCGCGACCTCAGCAACGGCGGCCAGTTCTCACCGACCACCGCGACACTCGTGCTCGGCCCCACCGAAGCAGTCCTCGTCGACACCGGGTACATGGAGACCGACGTCGCCGAGCTGGCACGGCGCATCGCGACGTCCGGCCGGACGCTCACCGCGATCTACGTCACCCACGCCCACGCCGACCACTACTTCGGGCTCGAACGCCTCCTCGACCAATTCCCACAGGCGCGCCCGCTCGCGCTTCCCGCCGTCGCCGCCGGCATCGCAGCCGGCAACGAGACCGCCCGAGTCGAGTGGGCCGAGCGGTTCGGTGGCGAAGCGCTCGACAACACCATCGTCCCGGAACCACTCGAGGGCGACACCATCACCATCGACGGCCAACCGTTGCACGCCATCAACGTCGGGCAGGCCGACATCGCGAACAACACCGTGCTCCACATCCCCTCGCTCGACGCCGTCATCACCGGTGATGTCATCTACAACGGCATCAACCCGTTCCTCGCCGCCTCCGGCCCCGAGGAGTGGCGAGCGTGGATCGCCAGCGTCGCCAAGGTGGCCGCTCTCGAACCCCGCATCGTCATCGCCGGGCACAAACGACCCGAACTCCCTGACGACGATCTGACCGCCACCCTGAACGCCACCCGGGACTACATCCAGGACTTCATCGACGAGCTCGACCTCAGCACCGACTCCCGGGACCTGGTCGCCCGCATGCAACGCCGCTACCCGGACCACGGCAACCCGAGCGCACTGATCCTGTCCGCCGTGACCGCCTTCAGACGCCGCAAGGCCGGCACCTGAACCACCCAAACTGTGAGCGCGCTGTTGGACTCGAGCGCGGTCTCGAACTCTTGGCAATTGTCGAAGATGCCACCGTGACGCCGACGGCCGGACGAGGTTCAGAGAGCACGTCGCCGGCCGGGACGAGCTGATCCGCTACGAGGACGACCACACCCCGGCCGTCGTCAAGACACGGCGACGCAGCTCGGCGGTCAGTTCACCGGCTTCGCCTGATCGGACCATCCGATGTCGCGTCGCGACAGCGTGGTGTGCCCAGCACACGCTGACTCGTCAGGTCACGTCGGCCGCATCGACTCGGCGAGAGCGAGCGCACGGGCGGGGGTGAGGCCGGCGGTGGCGGCAATCCAGCAGGTGATCGGCGCGGCCGTGCGTTCGGATGCGTGGGCGGCGACGGCAGCGAGTTGGAGCAGGGCATCGATGTCGTCCTGGCTCGTCGGGGAGATGCCGGCGGCCTCGGCGTGCGCGCCGACCCATTCGGCGGTGGTGGTCATGACGCTCCGATCTGGGTGCCGACGGGAGCGCCGGGTCCGGGCCTGGCTCGCACCGCACGGACGTCGAGGGGTTCCGCGCATTCGCTGCAGACCACGACGGCGTGCATGTCGTGGTCGCAAGCGGTGTGGTGCAGTATCAGCGGTGTGCCTTCCGGGCCGGTGAGCCAGCGGTCGGCCCAGGCCGCCATGGCGGCGAGGATCGGGTAGGCGTCGCGGCCCTTCTCGGTGAGGCGGTACTCATGGCGCGGCGGGTTCTGCTGATACTCGACTCGGCGCAGCAGGCCATCGTCCACGAGCCCGTTGAGCCGTCGGCTGAGGATGTTGCGTCCGATACCGAGCGCCTCCTGGAAGTCGTCGAATCGGCGAGTGCCGAGACAGGCCTCACGGATGAGCAGCAGGTTCCAGTGGTCGCCGAGCACGGCCGCGCTGCGGGCGATGGTGCACGGCCAGTCGGAGGTGTCGGTGCGCTTCACGCCCCTCAGCCTAGAGGAGACGGTTGCATCATGGAACGTCAACCGGCTACGGTATGGTTCCATGATGGAATCGACCGGTGCGGCAGTGTCCGCTCGGCCGCGCCGCGGCACAGGTCATCGAGCTCCCGCGCTGGCCCTCCATCCCGCACCAACCGTTCCGCGTACTGCGCACGATCGACGAGAGGACGAGCGATGACCGACGGAACCGAGGTGATGCAGGCGGCTGACTGGCGTCAGACCGCCTGCATCCTGTGCGAATGCAACTGCGGGGTCGAGGTCCGCTTGGGAGGTGACGGACGGACCTTCGAACGGATCCGCGGCGACAAGGCCCACCCGGCGTCGAAGGGCTACACCTGCGAGAAGGCGTTGCGCCTCGACTACTACCAGAACGGGCGCGGTGAGCGGCTGCTGAGCCCGCTTCGTCGACGACACGACGGAACCTTCGAGGAGATCGACTGGGACACCGCCGTTCGCGAGGTCGCCGAGCGGTTGGCGGCGGTTCGCGACACCCATGGAGGCGAGGCGATCGTCTACTACGGCGGCGGCGGGCAGGGCAACCATCTCGGCGGCACCTATGGGGCGGCGACCCTGGCCGCACTCGGTGTTCGGTTCAAGGCGAACGCGATCTCGCAGGAGAAGACCGGCGAGATGCTCGTGATGGGCAAGATGTTCGGGACGCCGCTGCGCGGCGACTTCGAGCACTGCGAGGTCGCGTTCTTTCCCGGCAAGAACCCGTGGATCTCCCATGGGATCCCTCACGCCCGCACCACGCTCAAGGCCATCGCCGCCGATCCCAACCGGGCGATGGTCGTGATCGATCCACGGGTCACCGAGACCGCGGCGATGGCCGACTACCACCTCCGAGTGCGGCCCGGCCGCGATGCCTGGCTCATCGCCGCCATGGCGGCGGTGCTGGTCGACGAGGGCCTCGTCGACCGCGCCTGGCTCGGATCCCATGCGTCGGGTTACGAACCGGTGCTCACCGCGCTTCGTGAGGTGCCGATCTCCCGGTACTGCGAGATCAGCGGCGTCGAGCGAGGCGTTGGTGCGCGCCGCCACCCGGCGGATCGCGGCGGCCTCCAGCGTGGCCACGTTCGAGGACCTCGGCGTGCAGATGAACCGTCACTCGACGCTCGTGAGCTACTTGGAGAAGCTCGTCTGGTTGCTCACCGGGAACCTTGCCAACCCGGGTGGGCAGTACGCGATGACCGGCATCGGGAACATGCTGCGGATGAGCCGCACCGAGCTCCATCCCACGGCCGCGCCGGTCTCGCCAGTCGTTGGGGCGAAGGTGATCGGTGGGCTCATCCCCTGCAACGTGCTGCCGGAGGAGATCCTCGCCGACCACCCGAAGCGCTATCGGGCCCTGATCGTGGAGTCCGGCAACCCGGTCAGCTCGGTCGCCGACAGCCAGCGGATGCGCGAGGCGATGCGGGCGCTCGACGTGAGCGTGTGCATCGACGTGTTCATGACCGAGACGGCGAGGCACTCGGACTACGTGCTGCCCGCCGCCACCCAGTACGAGAAGTTCGAGGCGACCTTCTTCAACTTCGACTTCCCGAAGAACGTGTTCCACCTTCGCCGACCGGTGCTCGACCCGCCGGAGGGTCCACTGCCCGAGCCGGAAATCCACGCCCGCATCGTGGAAGCCCTCGGTCTCCTCGACCCCGTGACGGTCGAGGCGCTGCGTTCGGCAGCGGAGCGCAGCCGCGAGGAGTTCGCGACGGCGTTCGCCGAGGCGACCACCACCGATCCGAAGCTCGCCGCCGTCGCCGCCGTCCTGCTGTACCGCACGCTCGGACCGACGCTTCCCCACGGTGCAGCCGCGGCCGCGTCGCTGTGGCCGATGGTGATCCGCTGCTCACAGGTCAACCCCGACGGCGTCGCCCGGGCCGGCTTCGGCGCGGGACCCGGTGCCGGCAACCGGCTGTTCGATGCGATCGTCGACAGCCCGTCCGGGGTCGTTTTCACCGACGACACCTGGGAGGCGACGTGGCAACGCATCAAGACCGCCGACGGGCTGGTCCACGTCGAGATCCCCGAGCTCCTCGCCGAGCTCGCCGAGCTCACCACCGAGACACCGCCGGGCGACGACCCGCACTGGCCACTCCTTCTCTCCGCCGGGGAACGGCGCTCGTTCACCGCGAACACGATCCTGCGTGACCCGGCGTGGCGGAAGAAGGACCTCGATGGTGCGTTGCGTGTCTCGCCCGCTGACGCTGAGCGGATCGGCGTCACCGACGGCGCCGCCGCCACGCTCTCCACGAAGCGATCGAGTGCGGTCGTGACGGTCACCGTGGACGAGACCATCCAACCCGGCCACGTCTCCCTACCCAACGGGTTCGGCCTGGACCATGTCGAGGCGGGCGCGCGGGCGAAGACCGGCGTGGGGACCAACGACTTCACCGCCAGCGAGGACCGCGACCCGTGGGCCGGGACGCCCTGGCACAAGACCACACCGGCCCGGCTCGAGCCGGTGTGACGCCGCGTCGCGTTGCGATGAGCTCATCGCCGCCCCTCATGCCAGAGGTGATGTCATCAGTGGCAGTGGACGTCATCGCATCGTCACCACGACCTTGCCCTTGGCGCGGCCGGATTCGACGTAGGCGATGGCCACATTTGCACGCTCGACGAGTGCCTGCCATGCCGTCAGACCCACCAGCGGGATGGAGGCTGCTTCGGCCATCGAGAGTGATGTCCGCTTGAGCGCCACGTCGGCTTCGTTCATCGCGATGAGCTCTGCGAACGTGCCGATCGAGCCCTTGTCGGGGCGGGCGTACACCTCGTCCCCGACGTTGAACCGCCGCACCCCCGGCCCCACCCGAACAACTTCCCCGGCGACGTCGTTGCCCAAGATGAGTGGCATCCGGTAGGGCAGGATGACCTTGAACTCGCCGCTGCGGATCTTGGAGTCGAGCAGGTTCACCCCGGCCGCGTGGACCTGGACCAACACCTGGCCGTCGGCCGGCACCGGATCTGGCACCTCGGCGATCCGGCCGCCATCGCCGGGCTTGTATCGGTCGATGACGAAGGCCTTCATGGTTGGATCTGGCCCGGCGAGCGGTCCAGCCTCGATGCAGCAACGTGAGCATTCGAGGGACTGGGCACGTGACGACGACCTGATCGACACCGCGTACGTCGCTGACCTGACGCGATCTCCGACGAGCTCCGGGTACGCGAACTTCACCCGAGCGACGTCGACCGTGCGTGTCGGCACGTCCTTCCACTTCACGGCTCTCATCGGTGGATCGCGTCTGCGTCCCACTGTGCCTGCAGGGCGGGGTACAGCACCGTCAGGTCGTTGGGCAGCGCCGCCTTCACCATCTCGCTGGTGGGATCGGCGAGGACCTCCTCGGCGTCGGCCTCGATGGCGGCAACGATCTGGGTTGCGACCGATTGCGGGCTGATCTTCTCCCCGCTCACATCGGCGGCCATGTCGGTGTCGATGAACCCGGCGTGCACGGCGACGACCAGTGTTCCCTGCCGTCGCAGCTCGATGCGCAGCGCGTTCGTGAGCGACCACGCGGCGGCCTTCGACGCGCTGTAGGTGGCGCCTTGGGGCATGGAGATGAACGAGAGCACCGACAGCACGTTCACCAGTGCGCCCCCGCCGTTGTCGCTCAGGACCGGCGCGAACGCTCGCGCCATCCGCATCGAGCCGAAGAAGTTCGTTTCCATCTCGGCCCGCGCGGCGTCGACGGCGCCTGGTGCCAGCGATGCGGAGCTTCGGAGGATGCCCGCGTTGTTGACGACGATGGAGACGTCCGCGCACGTACGCGCCGCGTCGGCGATGTCGTCGGCGCTGGTCACGTCGAGCCGGACCGGGATGACGTCTCGGTTCGTGATGCTCGTGGTGTCGCGGGCGGCGCCGTACACCTTGGCACCGGCGTCCAGGAGTGCCTGGGCGACGGCAGCGCCCAGCCCGCGGTTGGCTCCGGTGACGAGTGCAGCTGCACCTTCAACCTTCATCAGGTGATTCCTCCGTGTCATGGCCGTGTCCCGGATGGTCACGGTCTCGTGGTGTTCGGTTGCCACGGCCGCGGCACCGCGTGGCGAGGCGGGCGTCCAAGCGACGGCTCGGGCTCGTCGTTGGCGGTGCGGGCGAGGGCGCTCGGTCAGGCGCCGTCGCACCACTGCTCGAGGAACTCGAGCGCCTTCTCGACGTACTGCTCGTGGAACTGGAAGATGCCGCCGTGGCCGGCGTCGGGGTAGACCACCAGGTCAGCGTCCGGCAGGCGCCGTGCCAGGTCGACCGAGTTCGTCGTCGGCACCATCCGGTCGCTCTCGCCGTTGGCGACGAGAACCGGCTGACGAATGACCGACAGGTCGGCAGGCTGCTGCTTGCCCCAGCGGTGGATGGCCGTGAGCTGGGCGGCGTACGACCTGAGCGAGATGGCCTTGTCGCGGTTCTCGGTGCGCTCCTTCAAGCGGCCCAAGAACGCCTTGCCGGCTCGACGCCCGTTGGGCGTCCTGGTGAAGAACAGGAACTGCTTCGGGTCCTGCAACGTGAGCAGCCCTCGCAGCGTGTCGAGGTGCGCGATCCGGGTCACGTTCGTGATGCCGTCGCCGCCGGCGGGACCCGTGCCGGCGAGGATCAGCTTGCGGACGAGCTGCGGTTCGTCCACGGCGATCACCTGGGCGATCATGCCGCCCATCGAAAAGCCGAAGACGTCGACCTTCTCGAGACCCAGCGCCCGGATGAACACGACGGCGTCCTTCGCCATCGCCTCGATGGTGCCGGGCGTGGAACCGCTCGAAGCGCCAACGCCGCGGTTGTCGAACGTGATGACCCGGTGCCGGGCGGCGATGCCGTCGACCACTCGAGGGTCCCAGTTGTCCAACACGGCGGCCAGATGGGTGAGGAAGATCACCGGCACGCCAGCCCTCGGGCCGAGCTCGCGGTAGGCGAAGTCGACACCCCCGGCGGAGACGGTGCGCGTCGATGCGTCCCTGTACGACGTGACCACCACCTCGCCGCCCGCCGCTTGATCGATCCTCATCGTGGCGGTCCGCTCTCTCGTCGTTGCTGTCATCGTGCGCTCCTGCCGATTAGATTATGATCGTACTATAATGGACGTCAGACAGAAGGCAACGTGTCGTGCGACACGAGGAGGCGCGTGTGGCCCGCTACGGCAAGGAACACAAGGAAGCGACCAGGCGGCGGATCATCGAGGCCGCCGGTCAGCGTCTGAAGCGTGATGGCATCGACGGCTCGGGCGTCTCCGTGCTCATGGCGGACGCCGGGCTGACCAACGGTGCCTTCTACGCCCACTTCGTATCGAAGGAGGACCTCGTCGCCACCGCGGTCGCCGACCAGCTGCGCCAACAGCTCGAGCGCTACCGCGCGCAGGCCTCCGACCGCGAGGGAGTCGAGCAATTGGTGCGCGAGTACCTGTCGATCGAGCACCGCGACGACCCAGAGCACGGCTGCCCCTCCGCGGCTCTGCTCGACGAGATCGGGCGCTGTGGCGATGCCACCAAGCACGCCTACACCGACGGGGTCCTGGGACTAGTCGACGAGATCGCCTCCCGTCTCGCTCCCAGCGATCCTCAGTCGGCGCGCGGACAGACGCTCAGCCTGTTCGCGCTGCTGATCGGCACGGTGCAGCTGTCTCGCGCACTCGCTGACCGCCGGATCGCCGATGAGGTGCTCGAGCGGGGCATCGAGAACGCACTGGCGGTTCTCCCCGGCGAGTAGCGCCTCGCTTGCACAAGATCAGCCAGCGCTGGTCGCCCAGCGGCCGGGATCGGAACTCGGCGAGACGCTCGGCGGTGGCGGTGATGAACCGGCGGCTCACCGAGCTCTGCGACGTTCCCGACGCGGTAGCTTCGACCGTCTCGCCGACCGGTTCGAGCGCCGACTGGTAGCGACGACCGGACAGCCTGGCCAGCATCGACGCGACGGCGCCACGCCGGAGCACTTCGCCGCGGTGGCCGTGGAGAACAGCCGCAACGGGCGCAGAACCCGAACGCCCAGCGGCGCACTCCGCGCACCGTCGATGAGGTGCTCTCGTCCGGACAAGTAAGCGGTGTGCTGACCCGCCTGCAGTGCACGCCGATCGGCGAGGGCGCTGCCGCAGCGATCGTCGGGTCTGACGACGTCATCCACGAGTTCGGGCTCGACGCCGAGCGAGCGGTCACGGTGCTGGCCTCCGCCTCACATTCCCGAGACCGTCTACGACGGCGAGAACTTCGACGCCGCCCTCACCCGCGAGACCACGACACAAGCGCTCAGGGACGCTTGCATCACGGCCGCAGACCTCGACGTCATCGAACTGCACGACGCCTTCACCGTCGAAGAGCTCCTGTACCTGGAAGCAATGGGCGCACGTCCACCCGGCCAAGCCGCCAGCTGTCTCGCCTCTGGTGAGCTCGACGTCGGCGGCCGCGTCGCCGTCAGCCCGTCAGGCGGCCCCCTGTCTGTCAGGCTGACGTGAGACACCTGCGGTAGCCGACCATCCCTGCAGGGCGAGTCTGGAAGACGTAGACCCGATGACCATGACGACTGCATCTCTGCTTCGCGCGCGCCCATGATGGCGTGGTGGACGAGCCCGACCCGGCTGCCCGGCCTCGGCGGCGATCGTTCACCGCCGAGTACAAGGCCGAGATCCTCGACGAGTACGACACGTTGCCGGTCGGCTCGAGCGAGCGCGGGGCGTTGCTGCGCCGCGAGGCCCTCTACAGCTCGCATCTGGCGGAGTGGCGCAAGGCTCGCGATGCCGGCGCCCAGCAGGGGCTGGCGCCGAAGGCGAAGCCGCGTCGTTCCCCTGAGCAGGTCGAGCTGGAGCGGCTGCGCCGCCGCAACGAACGGTTGGAGACGGAGCTGGCCAAGACGAGATCGGCGCTCGATGTCATGGGAAAACTGCACGCGCTCTTGGAAGGGCTCTCCGAGAGCGCGGACACCGATCCGAAGTCGACGCGATGATCGAGGCGCACTTCGGTGAGCTCGAAGCGATGACATCGACCAGCGCCGCCTGCGACCTGCTCGGCGTCTCGCGGGCGACGCGCTATCGGCGGCAGCGACCGCCAGTGGCGGGTCCGCCGGCACCCCGGCCGGCCCCACCGAACAAGCTCACCGAGCAGGAGCGCCAGCGGGTGCTGACGGTGCTGCGCTCGGCGGAGTACTGCGACCTGGCCCCGGCCCAGGTGTGGGCCCGGCTGCTCGATGACGGCATCTACCTGTGCTCGATCTCCACCATGTACCGGCTGCTCGCGGTCGCCGGCGAGAACCGCGAACGGCGACGGCAGCGCACCCACCCGGCGACCAAGAAGCCCGAGCTCATCGCCCGTCGACCGAACGAGGTCTGGTCGTGGGATATCACGAAGCTGCAGGGCCCGCAGCGGGGCGTCTACTACGAGCTGTTCGTGGTCATCGACATCTTCTCCCGCTACGTCGTCGGCTGGATGGTGTCGCCGGCCGAGACCGGAGAGCTCGCCGAAGCCTTCATCGCCGACACCCTGCAGCGACACGGCATCGGCCGCGGCCAGCTCTCCTTGCACGCCGACCGGGGCACCTCGATGACATCGAAGCCCGTCGCCCAGCTGCTCGTCGATCTCGGTGTCGCCCGCAGCCACAGCCGGCCGCATGTGAGCAACGACAACCCGTACTCGGAGGCGAACTTCAAGACCCTCAAGTACTGCCCGGCCTTCCCTGGCCGGTTCGGCTCGATCGAAGACGCCCGGGCGTTCTGCGCCGCGTTCTTCGATCACTACAACCACGTCCACCGCCACGCCGGCATCGGGCTGCACACCCCGGCGTCGGTCCACTACGGCACCGCCGACGAGATCCGCGCCCAGCGGGCCGTCACTCTCGACGCCGCCTACGCCGCCAACCCGGCACGGTTCGGGCACCGCCCGCCCCAGCCGCCGAAGCTGCCCACCATCGCCTGGATCAACGAACCCAGCCCCGAAGCACTCATCACATCCGCATGACAAGTTGTCTCACCGGGCTTGACAGGTTCCGGCCTGCTCGCGATGGGACACCCAATCGGCCCCACTGGCGTCGGTCAGATCTGCGCGCTCACCACGCAGCTGCGTCACGAAGCTGGCAGCCGTCAGCAGCCCGGCGCGCGCACCGGCCTCGCCCACATGGTCGGCGTCGGCGCCGTCTGCGTGGTTCACATTCTCCAGCGCCGCTGAACGCACCCGCCAACGTCACGAGCCGGCCCGCGACTCGCGACACGTTCCTTCACACTCAGACCGCAGGCTCCACTGAGCCCGGCGACCGCCGCTGCCCCTCATCACTCCACCGGAGGTCCGCATGCCACACCAATCTGATCCCCGAAAGGTGTTCGCTCCCGGCCTGTTCGACGGCATCAGCGCCCTCATCACAGGCGCGGGCAGGGGCATCGGGCGGGTGGCGCTGAAGTAGTCACCGGTCACGCGCGTCCACCACCGGCGCTGGGCGCGGGGCCACGATGGTCGATGGTTGTCGATCTTCGGGGTGTCAATGGCTCGGCCTGCGTCGGTGTTCGTGAGAGATCTGAGCGAGGACGAAGCGGTCAAGTTGCGTCCGGTGTCGCGCCAGTCGAAGGTGTTCGCGTTGCGGCAACGAGCGCAGATCGTGCTGGCGTCGGCGTCGAGATCGTCGGCACGGCAGATCGCTCAAGTGCTCGAGACCGACGAGAACCAGGTGCGGCGGGTGATCGCGGAGTTCAACGCCGATGGGATGGGGTCGCTGCGCCTGAAGCGCCCCGGGATTCGTGGAGGCTCCAACCCTTGAGAGGATGGAGCAGTGCCCAACCATGGGAAGTACCCCGATGAGGTGCGTGAGCGTGCGGTGCGGATGGTGCTCGAGCACGGTCATGAGTACGGGTCGCAGTGGGAAGCGATCTGCTCGGTGGCCGAGAAGCTGGGCCCGAAGGCCGAGACCGTTCGGCTGTGGGTCCGCCAGGCCGAACGCGACACCGGCCGCCGCCCGGGCGCCACGACCGAGGAGCTGGCCGAGCTGAAGCGCCTGAAGCGGGAGAACGCCGAGCTGCGGCGAGCCAACGACATCTTGAAGGCGGCCGCCCATTTCTTCGGGGCGGAGCTCGACCGCCAGTCGACGAAGTGATCCGGTTCATCGACGAGCACAAGGATCGGCGCAGCGGCCAGCTGCGTTGGGGTATCGAGCCGATCGCCCAGGTGCTGGGCATCGCCCCGTCGACGTATCACGCCGCCAGGAAGCGCCCGCTGTCAGCGCGGGCGGTCCGCGACGCGGCGCCCAAGCCGCTGATCGTGCGGGTGTGGGAGGAGAACCTGGCCGTGTACGGCGCCGACAAGGTGTGGGACCAGCTGAACAAGGACGGGGTTCGGGTCGCTCGTTGCACCGTGGAGCGCCTGATGGGCGACCTGGGGTTGCAGGGCTGCCGGCGAGGCCGGGTGTTCATCCGCACGACTGTTGGCGATGATCGGCTGGACCGGCCGGCGGATCTGGTGGAGCGCCAGTTCCGGGCGCCGGCACCGAACCGGCTGTGGGTCGCCGATCTGACCTACGTCAAGACGCACTCGGGCTGGGTGTACGTATTAGTTACGTGGAATCGCGTTCATCATCGACGTGTTCTCCCGCATGGTCGTCGGCTGGCAAGCGTCCCGGTCGCTGCGCAGCGACCTGGCCATCGACGCGCTCGAGACGGCGATCTTCAACCGTCGACGGGCTGGCGCCGACCTGTCGGCGCTGGTCCACCACTCGGACCGCGGCGTGCAAGGTGGATTCAACTGGTCGTCGCAACACCTCGATCGTGGAGGTGTTGATGGGCAGGCCTGCGGGGTGGATGAGGGAGTTGACGGGTCGGTCGCCGATGAAGTCGCCGGGGGCGCCGTCGCTTCGCCGGGAGGTCGAGCGCGAGTTCTGGCGTGAGATCGCCAAGGGGCTCCTGGCCGAGGAGGCCGCGGTGGCGGTCGGTGTGTCCCAGGCGGCGGGCAGTCGATGGTTCCGCCACGGTGGCGGGATGCCCTCGATCGATCTTGCCCCGCTCGCCGGCCGTTACCTGTCGTTCCGGGAACGCGAAGAGATCGCGCTGTTGCGAGCGCAGGGTGGCGGGGTTCGGGCGATCGCTCGGCGGCTGGGCCGGGCGCCGTCGACGATCTCCCGGGGGCTGCGCCGCAACGCTGCGACGCGTAGCGGCAAGCTCGACTACCGGGCATCAGTGGCGCAGTGGAAGGCAGACCTGATCGCTCGCCGTCCAAAGACGGCGAAGCTCGCTGCGAACGACCCGTTGCGTGACTACGTGCAAGAACGGCTCGCCGGGGAGGTTCGCTGGCCTGACGATTCTGCCGTGGCTGGTCCGGTCACCGCGGCGTGGAAGGGCAGGAACAAGCCGCATCGCGGTGACCGGCGATGGGTGCAGGGGTGGAGCCCCGAGCAGATCTCTGCGCGCCTTCGGGTCGAGTTCCCCGATGATGCGTCGATGAGGATCAGCCACGAGGCGATCTAGCAGGCGCTGTTCGTTCAGAGCCGCGGCGCCCTCCGACGTGAACTGGTTGCTTGTCTGCGGACAGGTCGGGCGCTGCGAGTGCCCCGAGCTCGGGCCCGACCGCAGAAGTGGGCGCACGTCACGCCCGAGGTCATGATCAGCGAACGGCCCGCCGAGGCCGCCGACCGCGCAGTTCCGGGTCATTGGGACGGGGACCTGCTGATCGGCCTCGAGCGCTCCGCGATCGGGACGCTCGTCGAGCGCACCACCCGGTTCACGATGCTCATCCACCTGCCCCGCGCCGAGGGCTTCGGCGTCGTCGCTCGCACCAACAACGGGCCACCGCTCGCCGGCTACGGCGCCCTCGCCATGAAAGACGCGCTGGCCCCCACGATGACGACCCTTCCCGAGCAGCTGCGCCACTCACTGACCTGGGATCGCGGCAAGGAGCTGTCGGCCCACGCCGCGTTCAAGATCGAGACCGGCATCCCGGTCTTCTTCGCCGACCCACGCAGCCCCTGGCAGCGAGGCACGAACGAGAACACCAACGGTCTGCTGCGCCAATACTTCCCGAAAGGCACCGACCTGTCGCGCTGGAACGCCGACGAGATCGAGGCCGTCGCCGCCACCCTGAACAGCCGGCCACGCAAGACCCTCGGCTGGAAGACACCCGCCGAGGCCTTCGACCAACACCTACGCTCGACACAACAAGACGGTGTTGCGACCACCGGTTGAACCTGAGCAATACCTCAGCGTGCGTTACAGCCAGCGACTCGCCGACAACGACATCGTCGCCTCGGTCGGCTCCAAGGGCGACTGCCAGTTAACCGGCCGATCTGCCTCCCCCTTTCGGCGCGGTGATTGGCCGGTTAACAGGCATTGTCCGGGCCCGAAGGGCGGACCAATCTCCGATTGGCCGGACAAAGCTTCGATAACGCCCTCGCCGAGAGCTTCAACGGCCTCTACAAGTGGGAGCTCATCTACAAGCGAGGACCGTGGCGCGGCCTCGACGACGTCGAGTTCGCCACCCTCACCTACGCCGACTGGTTCAACCACCGCCGCCTCCACGGCGCGATCGAACCCGGCCCACGCTTCACTACCCCGGCGGCGTTCGAAGCCGCCCACTACCGTCAACCCGTCCCCGCCGACCACGCAGGGACTCAATAGCCCGAGCCTCTACCGAACCCGGGGCGCTTCAACTTCCTCCAGATCGACGGTCAGGTGTGCCGGAAATAGCGGAACCTGCGGATGCGTCAGTTCGCTGACGCGCGTCGGTGCGGGCGGGCCCAACTCGCCACGGGCTCCTCTGCTCCGGGCGGCTCCCGTGCGCGGCGCCACCTTGTTCGCCGAGTTCGCTGCGTTCCGTTGGCCGCCTGGTTGGACAGCAGAACGTCGACGCCGAGGAGTCCTATGAGCGTTACCCGGGTCACGATCCTCCGTCGCCCGAATCGAATCGAAGCACCGGCAGGTCGCCGGTGTGGGCGCACTCGTAGGCCGTCGACTTCGAGATTCCCAATAACTCGGCGGGCCTGGACGGCACTGTCACACCTCGGCGCGATCGAAGTGCCCGTCAACGACGCGTACTTCGGGAGCCTGCTCACCCACGTCGCCAACATCAGCACGGCGCGCGTCGCGATCGTCGACGTCCGGTCGATGATCCGTCCGGTGGCGATGTAGGAGGTGATGGGGCCCTGTTGTCGGCCGAGGTAGAAGCGGAGCTCTCGGAGCTTCCCGTCGAGTTGTCGGGCAAACGGCTCGCCGAGCAGGGCGCCCTGATCGGCCAGCAGGTCGATGTCGCGCTCGAGGTGGCCGAACTCATCGTTGGCGAGACCATCGAGCCAGGCGGTCACCTCGCAGTTCAAGCTCGACCGCACCGCACGGGATAGCAAAGATGCCATTGGCCTTTCGAGTGACGGCGCCGGAACGAGGAGCGAGCTTCGTGCCACTTTCGTGCCACTTGGGCGGCTGCGAGCGGTGGGCAACGGCGGCCAGTGCCGGCTGTGAAGATACCTCGGGCGTGGTCCTGGAGGATCTGGGCCATGGCCCGGTCGCAGCGCTTCACGACCGAGGTGAGGATATTGGCGCTCCACTCGGTCCTCGCACCGGGCACCCGCTTCCAGAAGGTGGTGTTGTACTGGTCGGAGTCGGCCCCGATCGCCCAGAGGTGCCGCCCCGTCACCGCAGACTGCGTGAATGCCGCCTGGAAGACGCCGAAGCCGGAGGTGCCGGCGGCCGCGAAGATCACGTCGGCCCCACCTTGGTACATCTCGGTGCCGGCCTCCCCGCCGAGCTGGAAGTCCTCGAACCCGGACTCGAAGTTCGGTGGCCGCGACAGGTAGCGGGAGACGATCCGGATCGTCGGGTCGACCGATCGGACCCCGCCTTCGTAGCCGGCCGCGAAGTTCCAGATCAAGGGTTCGCCGACACCGCCGATGAAGCCGACGGTGCGTGTCGTCGTCTTCAAGGCCGCGACGACGCCGGCCAGGTACGACCCTCGCCGGCGGTGAGTTCGTAGTTCGCGAGGTTGGGCAGCTCGCTCGAAGGACGGTCGAAACTGGATGGAGGTGCAAGGTCGCCTCGTCCGACACTCTGCGCGGTACCGGTTCGTGTGGCCTTCCGAGCTCGACCTGATGGCCCGCCTCGCCGGCCTGCGCCTCCGCAGCCGCTGGGCAGATTGGAAGCGTTCACCGTTCACCGTTCACCTCAGATAGCGCCAGCCAGGTGGCGGTCTTCGAGAACGCGGCCTAGAGCGAAGCCGACGACAATCTGGCGCCCATGACATCTCGCCCTTCGCCGTCGATCGGTCGCGCTCGCGACAGGCAGCACGACGCTGGCAGGGCAAGCCCGAACGGTGCCGCCGAGCCGGCGGTCGAACCAACCCCAGCAAGTTTTGCGTGTCGCGAGAGACAGGTTCGGCTCTATGCCGCGCGAGTGAGGTAGCGCATGGGGTATTGGTCGTCGTGGATGGCGACGGCGGCGGTCATGACGCGGTGGCCGTAGGGGGTGACGCGGTAGAGGTGGGCTCGTGGGACCTTGGCGATCAGCCCGTGGCCGCGGAGTTTGACGATCAGGCGTGACACCCGTTCGCATCTTCGACGGGCTTCGGCGGAGTCGGCGGCTGGTCGCCGGTAGAGGCGGGCGGTGAGGTCGGCGTTGCGGAACCCGACGATGTTGTGCTGGCCGGCCATGGCCGCTTTGAACAGGGCGAGGTCGGCTGCGTCGAGGGGACGGAAGCGGGCGACGTGTCGCCCGCGGTTGGTGTGGGGCCGGCACAAGGCGTCCAGGGCGGCGACGCCTTCGCCTTTCAATGGTGCTGCCGAAATGGCTTGGAGGTAGCGCTGGTTGGCGGCCATGCCGACCTGGAAACAGCGCCACAGGTCGCTGACGCCTTTGCGCATGGGGCACCACCGCCGCGAGCGGGTTCCGTCGCCGTCGGTGACGAAGCGCAGGATCTTGAACTCGCGCGGATTGTTGATGACCGTCTCAACTCGCAAGACCGACGCCTTGTCGTACATCTTCACCCAGTTGGGACCCATGCGGTGACGGACCCGCCAACCCTCGGGTCGACGTTTGGTGTCGGTGACCACCTCGGCCGCCAGTGACGGGTGCAGCTTGCGACCCAAGAACCCCAGCACGTCCTCGGAGCCCAGGTTGAGGGCGGCGTGACGGACCAGATCGGGCCAGATGTCGAGCAGCTGGGGGCGGGTGCGGAACATGACGTCGGTGGCGATCTCGGCCTGGTCCAACACCCAGTAGTAGCCGCCATAGCCGGCCGCTCGGATGGCCGGCATGATCGGGTTCACCATCCGGGCCAAGGCGTTGAGCACCCGAGGCCAAGCCCGGTGGGCGAACATCTCGCACAGCTCGCAGGCCGCCTCGAGGTTGTCGACCTTCACCAGGGCGTTGTCGTAACGGGCGTAGCCGATCCCGGCCTCGTCCAGCCGGCGGGCCAGCCACTCCCGACCGTTGATATAGATCTGGCAGTCATAAGGGATCCAACCCTGGATGCGCACGTGCATGAACCCGAACTCGGGATCGATCAGATACAGGTAGTGGTGCAGGCACTTGCGCTCCCGGCGGTACCTCTCGATCGTCTTGGTCTTGAAGCTCTTGCGGACCTGGAAACTCATGCACGACTCCACCGCCGAGATCAAACAGATGATCCCCTCGGTGATCCCGTCGCGCTCGGCGATCGAGCGGGCCAGATCGTCCTTGCGTTGGGCGTAGTGGCGGGTCTTCACGTGATCAAACGAGATCACCGGCCGGCCCGCCGCCTCGGCCAAACCCCGGACCGTGTCAGCGATCCGGGCCGTGGTCCACTTCGCGTACGGGGTGAAGTCCTTGAACGCCACCCCCTTGGGTCCACAAGAACCACTTGGCCCCGTTCTGCTTGTACAGGGCGGTGAGGCGGCCCTTGAAGATCATCCGGTCGAACATCGCCAAACTGCCGGTGATCCGGTCCCGATGCAGATCCTCGAACACACCCATCGTTCACCTCCGCGACGACGCACGACGCGAAGTCTCCCGCCGCCAGACGTGAGCCCACAGGGCCGGCTCCGCCGGCCCGGCCCCGACCTGGCCAGCACCGGCGACGCCCATTGGTTGCGGCCGAGCGGAGCGCAGCGAGCGAGGCTGCCGTAGGGGATGGCTGCGGCGGACCCGACTGGAGCTTCGGTTCGAGCCGTCCGGCGGTGCAGCTCAGCCTCGTCGCCGGGTCGTGACTACGCAACAGAGCGCGAATCCGCAATGACTCAGCGACCGCAGCGGTCCACACGCTCCCAGGGCCAGTCGCTGGCGAGCCAGCGCGCGACCGCGTCGGCGACTGGTACGTCGAGCTCCGATCGGTCGGCCCGCACCCAGGACAGCACCGTGACGTCCCACTCCTCGGAGGCCGCGGGATACAGGTACACGCAACCGATTACGTCGTTGTCGGTCGGGTCGAGGACGGTGAAGGTGAAGCCTGCGCGCCGCGTGAAGTCGTCGGCATGGCGGCGAAGGTCGCTGAGGTTCTCGTCGAGCGTCATGCCATTGCGCGGAGGCCAGCGGCCGTCGGGGTAGCCGGGGGTGGAGCGTATGTGTTCGATGCTTGACGTCCAGGCGGAAAGATCGGCTTCGTTGTGCTGTGGCCCCAGCGGTTCGAGGCGAAAACGGTCGGCCACGAGCGACGTCGGCGGCACGAAGTCGACGGGCACGAACTGGTCCGCGGTCATGACGGGCACCGTACTGGGCCGCCCTTCGAGCTGCGCAGCGAGCGTGCCGGCGGCGTGCTCCACGTGATCCGCTTCCGGCCCGCATGTAGGTGCAGGGAACGCCTTCCCGGCGGTAGAGGGCAGTCGGCCGAGAGCGAGCGGGTGCGCCTCGGGGGCGTGCCGGGGGGGTGAAGGTCAGGCGTTCGTGATGGAGACCGCGATGCCGGTGGCGGTGGCGGCGGCCGCGAGATCGGAGTCACCGGTCACCACGACGAGGTCGCCCTCGGCGACGGCCGCAGCGGCCGCGAGGTGAACGGCGTCGTAGCCTCGCAGACCGTGTGCTTGGGCCAGCTCGCCGGCGGTGTGGGCGAGATCGGCAGTCACCTCGATGTGGTCGAATTCGGTGATGATTGAGTCGAGTTCGCCGACGGCTGCGGCGAGTTGGGGTCGGGTGACCCGACCCATCCGCGCAGCCTTGGCGAGCGCGGCTCGAGCCTCGGGGTAGAGCAGCCTCACGCTCACGACTCGGGACGACTCGTTCCACACCCGATTGCACAGGTCGGTGGATGCCTCGTTGATGATCAGCGGCACGACCGCCGAGGTGTCGAAGTAGGCGATCACTGGCGTTGGTCGGCCACAAGATCGCTCACCGTGCCCTTGGCGGTGATGCCTCGGGCGGTGCGCAAACGCTTCGGCACCCTGGCCGGGGTGACCAGTCCCTCGGCGATGAGTCGGTCCAACGGACGGGGCGGGTCGAGCGGCACGAGCCGGGCCACCGCCTTGCCGTGCTCGGTGACCGTGACCTCATGGCCATCGCGAACAGCGTCGAGGTAGCGGCTGAGGTGGTCTCGTAGTTCTCGGACGCCGGCTTCCATGGCCGCCAGTATGGCGCTTTCGGCGCGATCTGATCTCAGCCACAATTGATCCAGCAGGATGCGACCACCGGCCGGGGCGCTGATCCTGGCCCTGAGGTGTCGTGGTGCCACGCACGAGACGCTCGGCCACGCGATCCCTCATCGTGGGCGCCCACGATGAGGGAGAGCTGTAGTCCTCCCGGCGCTTCGGGGCGGTCGCCCATGGACGATCATCTCTTGGGCGAGAGCCCTTTAGCAGGGTGCTGAAATACGGCGGTGGGCGGCCTGCGACTCGGCGAAGAGTCCAGCTCGCAGGCTCGGGCGGCCGGCCGCGATGGGAATTTCAGCACCCGTTAGCTGATCTCCGAAGGCGACGTGTCGGGGGACGTGGCACCCTTCGCCCATGTCCTTGGCCATGAGCGAGCACGAGCGGCAGGAGTTCCTCGCCGGTGTCCACGTCGGCGTCATCTCGATCGAGCGAGTCGACGGCCCGCCGCTCACCGTCCCGATCTGGTACGGCTACGAGCCCGGGGGGCTCGTGTGGATCATCACCGGCGCCGAATCCCTCAAGGGAAGGCTGTTGAACGCCGCCCGGCGCTTCAGCCTCTGCGCGCAGACAGAGGGGCCGCCCTTCTACAAGTACGTCAGCGTCGAGGGACCCATCGTCGACGTGGCACCGGCCGAGCTCGAAGCCGACCGACGCCCGCTGGCGCACCGCTACTTCGGCCCGGAGCTGGGCGACGCCTACGTGGCCAGCACCGAGGACGAAGGCAGCCTCAAGTTCTCGATGCGTCCGACTCGCTGGTGGTCCGTCGACTACACGAAGCTCTCCTGAGCGCAACGACGCAGACTGCGATCATGGCGAGCGGCTTCGGGGGCAGGTACCAGGGCAGCGTGGTGGACGACGCCGATCCGATCGGCGAGCACCGGCTGCGCGTCATCGTCCCCGAGGTGTGGGGCACCGAGGCCGGGGCGTGGGCGGTGCCCTCCCTCCCGCCGGGCGGCGCGGCCACCCCGGCGGTCGGCGACCTGGTGTGGGTCACGTTCGAGGGCGGCGACAGCGACTACCCGATCTGGGACGCCGGCGCCGCGCCTGATCCCGACGCCGCCCCGGCAGATGGCCATGTCGGCCGGTACCGAGCCCTCGTCGCCGACAACGTCGACCCGATAGGGGAGCACCGGCTGAGCGTGAAGATCCCCGAGGTGCTGGGCGACGACACCACCGCCTGGGCGGCACCGAGGTCTGGATCGAGTTCGAGAGCGGCGATCCCAACTACCCGATCTGAGTCGGCGTCGCCTCGATCTCAGGGACGGCGGAGTCGGCGGCCGCGAGGTCGGGAGCGGCCTTCGAGACAATGTCGCGAACAGAACTGTCGCTGCTGCGTCTACCAGTCCTGGGCGGCGAGTAGCAGCGCGGCGAGCGGCTCGAGCGCGGCCATGAGCTCGTCGAGCTCGCCCGGCTCGAGGCTTCCGTAGGGCTTCGCCGCGAGATCGTCGGTGACCCCCTCGACCCGCTGTTTGACGGCGCGACCCTGTTCGCTGAGCCAACCGTCATCGCCGATCAGGCCGCGATCGCGCATTCCGTCGATTACGGCGGCGAGCTGCGCTGCCGGGAGGTGGTGGATGCGTCCGAACTTCTCCGCGGGCATGCCCAGGTCGAGGGCGAACAGGACGTGAGCCTCGAGGCCGCCGACACCCTCGATCATCAGGGCTGCGATGTGTCCGTCGCCACGGTGCTCGCGCAGCAAGGAGGCGGCATGGAAGAGGCGGGCCACCACGTCTTCGGGGATCGGGATCGCGCGCAGCGCGGCGTACATCGGCCGGCCCTCGAACGGTGCGCTGGTCGCGGCCTTGGTCAACAGTTCAGCGGCGCGGGCGAAGCCGGGAGAGTCCACGCGATCGCCGAGGATCCGCCGCAGCGCCTTCACGCAGCCCGCCTGGCGAGCGGCGATCGCCGCTTCGGGTGTGGTGGTGCGCCACACCTTCGGAATGTGTCGGGCCACCTCACCGGGAGCGAAGTTGTAGAAGAGCGCGTCCACCACCTCCGCTGTGGCGAGGCCCAGGGGCGCCGCCCGTCCGGCGAAGTAGGTGTCCCAGTAGTTGGTGAACCCGAGGGCGAACATCGCTTCGTTGGGTTCGTCGGCTGAGTAGGGGACGACACCGATCGGCTCGACCAGCTCGAACATCCGGCGTGCCATCGAGTTCAAGGTGCACATCCTCCTGCTGCAGCCCCGGCACCCTTAGCGGACAGTCACGATCACTTGGACGGTTGCGCGCAGCCAATCTCATCGCACGACGACGACCGACGGTTCACCTGGAGGTCGCTGTCAAGCGGAGCGCAGCGAGCGAGGCTGCCGTAGGGGGCAGTGCGCAGATACATGATCTGCGGTAGGGGTGCGCGTCGCAAGCCTTGAATGCGCGTGGACTCGCGCCGAGCACCGCATCGCTGAAGAAGCTGGCGCTAGGACCGAAGCGCCCTGGCCGTGGCTGCGACATCGTCATCCAGCAAGACGAGGGTGCCAACCGTGTGCTCTCGTCGCAGCGGAGCCAGAGCTCGGTAGTCGAGCGACTCATACCATGAACGAGCCGCGCCCTTGTGGGCGAACTTGATGATGACAATCACCGGCGGCGCCGACCCCTCGAGAACTTCAGAGCTGAGATCAGCGGCAAGGATCTCGCCCCCGTGAGCTTGAATGCTGGCGACCGCTGGACCCGGGTAGCCGAGCCACGGTTCTCTGTTGATCACCTGGTAGGAGGAAACGACGTAGGCGGCCATGCCAGATCGTAAGCTTCCGCTCCGGCCTCCACGACGATGTCTTGGTACCGCTGCTCAACGCGGAACTGCCGCTCGGCGCTAGCTGAGTGACCGGCGGTACCCGCACAGATCAGCGCCCGGGAGCCGGCGTGAGTTAGTAGAAAAGGGACCCTGCCACCGGAGGCTTCGATCTGAGCGGTCGCCGCAGCGGCCGACCGCGCGACATGGACTGTCGCCGGAGATCTGTTGCGCTGTGGTCCGCTACAGCGACTGTACAGCGCGAACAGACCGACCGGGCTGCCGGCGAGTTGCGCCCGGAGCTGCTCGTGGGCTCGCCGAGGAGCTCGCCGCTGACATTGGCCGTTGCCATGATGGCGTCCACCAAGAGGCCATATTCTGGCCGTGCAGGATCAGCGCGTCGGAGTCCAGACCTCCTGACATAGGACGATCATCTCTGTGGAGTCATCGGTCCGCTTTGACCGAGTAGACGAGGGTGAGTTTGGTCCCGGGGTAGAGGGTCTTGGTGGCGGTGAGCTCGTCGCAGAGCCCGGCGATGGCACGGGTCCGGCGGGGCGCTGATAGGGGGGAGAGGCGCACGTGGAGCTGGTCGCCGACGACTTCGAGGTCGGCGGGGGTGCGGAACGCTTCGCGTAGCAGGCTGCGCGCTTCGTCTTCGGCGCGGGCGTAGTGGGGGGCGAGGATGTGGGCGAGGGCGGACTCGGCGTTGTAGGTGGCCATGCGGATGGCGTCGTGGATGCGTTTGCGTTCGGGGGCGAGGCGCACGGCGTCGGGGCGAACCTGGCCGAGGGGGAGCTTGGCGGGGATGGCTTTGGCCGCGGCCGCCAGGCCTCGACCTGGGCGCGGGCGTCGGCGAAGGCTTCGAGGAGTTCGTTGCTTGGGCGTCGGCCGCCGACCGAGGCTCTGCCTTCGGCCGCTTCGCATTCGCCGAGCCGGCGTCGTGCGTCGCGCAGCATCCGGTCGGCGTGGCGCCGGGCCGGGTTGGGTGTCATGCGCGCCGTGTCGTCGCCGACGGTGGCGTAGGTGTCGAGGGCGTCGAGGCCGTAGTGGGCGCGCATGTAGCGGAAGAAGTTCTCCTGGCTCCAGCGGTTGAACATGGCGTGGGCCAGCGGGGCGGGGTCGGGGTCGGCGCGGGTGGTGAGGATCTGGGTCTGATGGCCGCTGGCGGGGTCCAATCGGGTGATCTGGCGGCACGCGAAGCGTCGCTTGCCGGCGTCGTAGGAGATGCGCACGGTGCGGTCGGCGAGCCGGTAGTCGTGGGCCCGTCCGGCGTCGTCGGTGAAGGTGTGGGCGACGAAGGCCGAGCGGGGCTCGTTGGGTGCGGGTCCCTTGCGGTAGGTGAGGATGTCGAAGCCGGCCAGGCTCAGCTCGGCGAACAGCTTCGGGGACCAGCCGCCGCGGTCGAAGCAGATCGTGGGGCGGGCGTCGGGGCCGACCAGCGCGCGGATCTTGGCCATCACGGCGCGCAGCTCGCCGGCGAGTGACGCGCCCGGCGGCGTGGCCCACACCAGAAGCCCGTCGCCGTTGCGGTCACAGACCCAGGTGTCGACCTCGGCGCGCATGGCCAGACGGATGCGGGCCACATGGGCCTTGGGGACCTCGGCGCCGCCGTGATAGGCGCGCACGTGGCCGTCGACGTAGAAGATCCCCGCGGCGGTGGCGTGGGTGTCGAGGTGGCGACGGGCCAGCGTGTCGATGAGCCGGTCGGCGCGCCCGAGCGCGGCGAGTGCTTCCATGCGCCGGCGCATCGTCTTGACCTCAGGGGCCCGGTCGAGGCCGAGCAGCCGTCCGGCGTCGATCGGGTCGATACGGGTCAGCCCCTCGGCGCGGGGCTCGCCGACCACAGCGGCGAACACCACCGCCAACACCAGCGAGCGCAACCCGTAGAAGGCGGCCCGTCCCGTGGTGTAGACGGAAGACGCAGCGTCGAGCAAGCCCGTGGCCGCGAGCGCCGGCAAGATGAGCAGCGCGCCAGCCAGCGGCAGCGAGGCACCCTCGCAGATCACCGGCGGCGCCTCGGTGATCGCACCGGCGCGGGCCGCCTGACGCTCGGCCGAACGGTCCGCGGGACGGGCCAGAGGCTCGAGCCCGACCTCAACGGCGGGCTCGACCGGCACCGATGTCGGCGCCGCCACCAGAGCCCGGCGCACGGTGTCGGTCGACACCCCGGCGCGCGCCGCGACGGCGAGCAACCCCAGTCCCTCGGCGCGCAGCTCTCGGATCTCGTCCCGCTTGGCGTCGGTCAGCTTCGAAGGCCCCTTCGGGCCCATGGGCCGCCCGGCCAGCCCGGCGGTGCCGTTGGTCTTGTACTCGGCCCGCCAGATGATCAGGGTGTCCTCGCACACACCGAACGCCGCCGCCACCTGGCGCTGGCGGGCCGCCTTGGACTCGACGAGCTGCACCGCCGCCAGCCGCCGGGCCACCCGGTCATCGGCGCCCCAGCTCCACGCCGCCATCCCCCACAAGAACACCGACCCCGACCCCTCGTCGTCCTCCAGGAAGGCCACGCCCTCGGCGACGCGCAGCGACCCGCCCGGGGCCAAAGGAAGCGGCGCCATCGCATCCAGTATGCTCGCTGCCAGCGCCATCCCCCGCACCTCCCTGGAATCTCGATTACTCCAAGGACATTATCTCACCTCGTGGCCGTGATCTGGTGGATACCTGCTGCTCAGAGGGGATGCCCGCCGCTCTATGTCAGGAGGTCTGGAATCGCGGAATCGCTCGAGGACGATGGCCTGGGACGCATCGTCGTTGAAGTAGGTGTCGTACTGCAACGTGCCTACATCCTTGGAACGCACAATCTCCATGCACTCGGCGGAGAGACGCTTGAACTCATCGACCATGCCGGCGTGGAACGTGAACCGAACGATGCCCTGTAACTCGTCCATGATGATCTCCTTGGAAGGGGCGACCCCGCTGGCCGCCTTCACAGGTATAGAGCGGAACGGAAGCTGCATTCTCGACATCGTGCCCGAGTCATGGGCGGGCCCCTACACCCAAACGCTCGCTCGCATGATTGGGCGGGCGCAACCGTGCAGAACCGGCATTCCGATCGCAGGCGGTGTCCCGGATAAGTGCCGATCGCGGGCAGGCAACTCCCGCGAGCACCAGTGCTTCACCCAGCTCGTCCGGCGCGCCCGACTCGGCGATCTGCGCACGCCCAGGCGTCAGGAGCGTTGTCCCGGAATGCGCGCCGTCGATGGGAGCTGCGAGTATCAACGACCGCCGGTTCGGTGTCGTTCGTGTGCGTCCGATGTCGCCAGTTCGGCGGTGTCGGTGATGGTGACGGTGACCTCGGCGCCGAGGGCTGCTGCGATGCGGTCGAGGGTCGGCACGCTGGGGGAGATCCGACCGCCTTCGAGACGGGCGATGGCCGACTGGGTCGTGCCGACGAGCTCGGCGAGTTGCCGCTGGACTCAGTCCCTTCTTCTCCCGCAGGGTGCGGATCTCGAACGCAAGCCGAATGGCCCGGCCCGCGCTGTCGTCGCCGCGGCGGCGCTGGGAGCTGTCGGCGCGGCGGGCCTTCATCTCGTCCCAGGTGGTGCGGCTGTTCATGGTGAGCCCTCCTCGATGGCGATGTGGCCTTCGTCGATGCAGCGCTGCATGGCTCGCCGGGCGCGGTCGATCTCGGATCGTTCTCTCGGTCTGGTCTTGGCGAACACCGTGCAGCACAATGATCCGTCCGGTGGCGATGTAGTAGATGATGCGGGTCTGTCGTCGGCCGAGGTAGCAGCGGAGCTCTGGGAGCTTCCCGTCGAGTTGTCGGGTGAACGGCTCGCCGCGCAGGACGCCCTGGTCGGCCAGCAAGTCGATGTAGCGCTCGACGTGGCCGAACTCATCGTCGGTGGGGCCGTCGAGCCGGGCGGTCACCTCGGGTTCAGCTCAACCGGCACCCCACGGCATAGCGGCGATGCTATTGGCCTGTGGAGTGACGGCGCCGGAACGAGGCGTGGGCTTCGTGCCACTTTCGTGCCACTTTGGGCGGCCGCCAGCGGTGGGCAACGGTGGCCGGCGGAGGCCGATGGATGGCCTCTGAGCAGGGCAAATACCCGTCACGCCTGGTTGGGGGAATCACGTCAGTCGCCTTCTCCTTTTTTGCCAAGGTGAGGGTCGCGGGGGTTCGAATCCCGTCGTCCGCTCCAAGCGGCCCTGATGCCACAAGGGTTTCCGCGTTCATCGGCGAGTTGCACCGATGTGACTTGCCCATGAGTCGCCCATGGCTTGCCCATGCCCCCGGGCATAGCGTTCGTGGCGATGGTGCGGGGATCGATGCGCCGGCGGGGCAAGGGCGCCTGGGAACTGCGGGTCTACCGGGGCGTCGATCCCGCCACTGGCCGTCAAGTGTGGGCCACCAAGACCGTCCGCGGCAGCCGCCGCCACGCGAGCGCCGAGCTGCGGCGGTTCGCCGAGGAGACCGGCCACGCGCGTCTGCGGGCCGGATCGGTCGGTGAGCTGCTGGAGCGGTGGTTCGAGACCGCGTCACCGCACTGGGCGGCGCCGACAGTACGCCAGACCCGCTCGGTCATCGACTGCCACCTGATCCCGCACCTCGGCCATATGCCGGTGACGAAGCTCACCACCGCGGACATCGACGACTTCTACGGGCACCTTCTTCGGGCCGGCGGCCGGGACGCCCGACCGTTGGCGCCCGGGACGGTGCACCGCATCCATGTGGTGCTGCACCCGGCACTTGCCCAGGCCGTGCGGTGCGAGTGGATCTGGGTCAACCCCGCCTCGAACGCGAGCCCGCCCCGTGTCGAGCCCGCGGAGATCCGCCCGCCCACCGCCGCGCAGGTCGCCAGGCTGCTCGAGTCGGTGCGCGACAGCGACTTCGCCCTGTTCGTCTACCTGCGCCTCGCCACCTCGACGGGAGCGCGGCGCAGCCAGCTCCTCGCGCTGCGCTGGGCTGATGTCGACCTCGACCGCGGGGCGATCTCGTTCACCCGCGCCCTCGTCGAGGGACCCAACGGCCCGGAGCTGCGCCCCACCAAGACCCGCCGCGCCTATCGGGTCGCGCTCGACGCCGACACCCTCGCGGTGCTCGCCGAACGCCATCCGCACGCCGTCGCGGGATCGACCGACGCGGTGAGGGACCGGTTCGTGTTCAGCCTCGGCGGCGACGGGGCGCGGCCCTGGAAGACGAACTTCGTCACCAAGCGGTTCATCGACGCCCGCCGCACGGCCGGCCTCGCCCACTTTCGGCTGCATGACCTTCGCCACTTCATGGCCACCCAGATGCTCGCTGCCGGGGTGCCGATCGCCACCGTCTCGGCGCGGCTATCGCATGCCCGAGCGCGTCGACGACGCTCAACGTCTACGCGCACACGATCCCGGGCGCCGACCGCGACGCCGCCGAGACCCTCGCCGCCATCCTCGCCGCCGGCGCCTCATCTCCGGGCCCGGCGCCGCGCAGTGACCATTCCGCCCAGCACCGGACGGTGCAAGGCCCGCATGCTGCGGGAGGTGCCGCCCGCGGACACCGTCCTCGTCGTGCGGGCCGCGTTGCCCGACACGCGACGACACGGTCACCGACATCGCCGCGAGCGCCGAGATCTCGAGCCGCCGTTACGTCGTCGCCACGCCGGGCGGCGCGAGGCATTTGCTGTTCGGCGTCTCGGTGTTCGCCCGCGACCCCGACCAGCCTCCGGCGCGGCTGCTTGCCCGGTTCGACACCGCTCCGATGTATCTCGAGTCCAGGGTCGGCGACCCTTCGGGTAGCAGGGTTCGAGGTGCTGTCGACGGGGAGCGATCCTTCGCACTTCGACGTGCAGCTCCTCCCGCGTCTCACGGGGGACACCGTGGTCGACCTCGCCGAGGTCGAGATGGCTGCTCGAGGCCTCGTCGACGCCTGCGGTGAGCCGCGCCCGCACCCCGCGTACGCTGGAGGCGACGTCCCGCCGATCCTGGAGGAATGAGGTGAGCGAACGTAGCCCGTGGTGGGTCGAGGAAGTCGACCCGGCCGTCGTGGGGCGGCTCGCGGCGCGCCACGCACCCTACGCGAACGCGGTGGCGCTCGGAGTCGACATCGTCAGCGATCCCCACCGCGAAGACGACGACGGCTACAACTGGAGGCTCCTCAGCGCAGCGCGCAACGTCGCCGACGTAGTACCGGGTTCCGCGGTCGTGACGGGTAGCAGCATCGGCCGCTACCTGGCCAAGGTCATCGCCTGGGACTTCGAGGTCAACTCCGACGACCCCATCGTCACGCTCGAACTGCTCCCCGTTCGCCCCAGCGAGGTCGACCACCTCCTCAGCCGCAACCGCACCCCGGCTGCCTGAGCCCCGTCGGCGGACCCGCCCCGATCACCACGCTGTGGGTTTCGGGAGTTTGGACGTCGTCGCCCACGATGGGGGTCAGGCCTTCGCGTCGCTCTGTTGTTGGCATCCGTGCGCACCCAAGGTTCCAGATCGCCGAGTAGGGGCGCGGTTGGCCCGACGTCGGGAGGTAGCCCGACGGCGCCGAGCGGCAGATCGGTGCGGGTTCAGAGTGAGAAACTCTCGGCATGGCGCCAGCAGAGATCGACCGCTACCTGGCTCCACTGGACGAACCCAAGCGAAGCACCCTGGAGGCGGTGCGGAGGTCGATCATGGAGGTCGTACCGGGAGCGGAACAGTGCATCTCCTACGGTGCGCCAGCCTTCAAGGTGCAAGGCAAGACGGTCGCCGGATTCGCTGCGTTCAAGAACCACCTGGGCTATCTGCCGCACAGCGGGTCGGTCCTCGCGGAACTCCCCGACGATATCGCTCCGTAGGGGGCGTTGAAGTTCGCCATCGACAAGCCGCTTCCGAAACGGCTGGTGAACAAACTCGTCATCGCTCGGATGCGAGAACTCGGCTTGACCTAGCCAGCATCGCGAAGGACTGTCGTGCGTCGCCCGGGCTGGTGCGGCCCCGGCAGCGCCGATAACGGCGGTTCGGAGCGTCCCGACCGGCCGGGCTTGGGACACTTCTTGGCCCCCTGGCCGCCTTACGCGTTAATCCGGCGTGCCGTGAGCCAGGTTCCCCAACCGGCCTGGGAGGTTGTGCCGTCCCACGTACCGGGCAACGCATTCAACACATCCGCGGGCGGGACGTAGATGGGCGTCTCCTCGCCATTGGTGCTGACCCACAACAACACGCCGTCGTCGGCCAGAACCCGCGAGGTCTCGACCGGAAACAAGAACATGTTGATGAGCGCGACAACGGCCGCCGAACCGGTGCGCAACGGTAGAGCTGAGGCATCGGATTGGATCTGACTGCCCCTGAACGACGCGAATCGGAGCATCTCTCGCGAGAGATCCAACGAGACGACATCCCGAAACGCGTGCCCTAAGTCAGCCGTAGCGTTGCCGGTTCCTGAACCAACCTCCACGCACCAACCGCTCGGGAATGGGCCACCTCGGGTCAGCGCATCCACGAGCGCATCGTGACGCTCTGGTACGTCTCGGTCGCGCCAGCCCGAAGCGCCTGAATCGAAGAGTGACTTGATCTGAGCCAGTCGTTCAGGCGTCCACGCATCACGGTCCAGCGAAATCGCCCGCGTCAACTCTTGCATCGGGCGCGCCGTATCTCCCCACTCCGGCCGCCCCGGCTGATCGGGGATGACCCTCGGCAGTTCGACCATGCTCATCAAACCCGCCACACGGTCGAACCACATGGGCGTCGCAGCTGCTCGTAACAGGCCGTTCTCGCGGTTGCCGGCATCCACGCATAATGCCCGCAGGGAGCATCGACGCCGAGGCGGTTGACGATGCCGGACCCACTCCGATCGACGGCTATTTGCGCGGTGCGACTGGACGTCGGCCGTACCGAACGCGCGGCCATAACGCTCATGGCTCACCCCGCCCCGTGGGGTGGCCTCTACCGCCGGGAGGATGCCGCTTCAGTCGAGATCGTGGCCGTCACCGTGAGCGGTCGAGTCGATGTTGGCCGGACGCGTGCTCAAGCGGCACTTGTCTGGCGTTCGAGGTCGTCTTCGGTCAGCGTGTCGAGGTACGTCGTGACGGCTGCGAGCCTTCCGCGCAGCACCGGGCACGCCTCGTCGAACGTCGGCCGCGCCTCGGAGCGATCGACGAACTCGGCAGTTTCGGCGGCATGAAGCTCGGCGGCAACGCGATCGGATCGAATGGATCCGCTTCCGCGGAGGAACGCCGTCGACAGCCAGATGTTGACGACGAGCACGAGGTGGCGCAACGACTCGATCACTGGCCACTCGCCGTTCACGCGACGGTTCTGATCGTCTGCTTCGAGGGCCGCCGCGTGCTGCAGCGTGGTTTCGAGGTCGGCGGTCCGCAGCAAACGCTCGCTCGGGCGCGGTGGCGACATCGGGGACCGGAACGACCGGTGGAGGCGGCGGAGGAGCTCCCGGCGATGGGCTGCGTTGTTCGTCCTGCCCCTCGCCCATGCCCGCCCCCGGCGTCGGGTGTCACGTGCCCACACTTCCCACCATGCAAAACGTACCGCGACAAGGGGGTCTTGCCGCAAGCGACCGGATCGTGCTGAGAATGACGCCCGCTCTTCGCGGACCTCGGGCAGAGCCAAGACCTCAGGAGGTGTGGAGATGGGTGCAGATCCTGCGGGCGAGCATGCGGTGGTGATCGCAGGTGGCGGTCCGACGGGCTTGATGCTGGCGGCCGAGCTGGCGTTGGCCGGCACCGATGTCGTCGTCGTCGAACGACGCGCGACACAAGATGCTGGATGGCTCGCGCGCCGGTGGTCTGCACGTCCGCACGATCGAAGCGCTCGATCAGCGCGGCGTCGCGGAGCGGTTCGTCTCCGAAGGCCAACCGCATCCCGCCGTCGGCTACTCCTACATCCCGCTCGACATCAGCGACTTCCCGACGCGCCACAACTACGTGCTCGCGCTCTGGCAGCGCGACACCGAGCGCATCCTCGCGTCCTGGGTTGACGAGCTCGGCGTGCCGGTGCTGCGCAGCCGGGAAGTCGTCGGTATCGCGCACGACGACGAGGGTGTCGACGTCGAGCTGTCCGATGGCACGATGCTGCGAGCGGCCTACCTCGTCGGCTGCGATGGCGGGCGCAGCCTGGTGCGGAAGGTCGCCGGCATCGAGTTCCCGGGATTGGACCCCTCTGCCAGCTGGATCATCGGCGAGGTCGAGATGCGCGAAGAGCCCGTGATCGGCACCCGCCGCGAGGGCGGGGGCATCGGTCCCGTCAACCGAGCCGAAGGCGGCGGGCCGTACGGCGTCGTGCTGAGGGAGAACGACGTCGAGCACGAGAGCGATCCAACGCTGGATGATCTCCGCGACGCGCTCGTTGCCGCGTACGGCACCGACTTCGGGGCGCACACCCCGACGCGGATCTCCCGCTTCACGGACATGTCGCGGCAGGCGGCGTCGTACCGCGCCGGTCGCGTGCTGCTCGCCGGCGATGCGGCGCACGTGCACCCACCGCAAGGTGGGCAGGGCCTCAACGTCGGCGTGCAGGATGCGGTGAACCTCGGCTGGAAGCTCGCGCAGGTGATCAAGGGGACGTCGCCCGACGGTCTGCTCGACACCTACCACGACGAGCGCCATCCGATCGGGGCGCGTGTGTTGCACAATACGAGCGCGCAGGTCGCGCTCGTCGACACCCGATGATCGTCACCGTGCCCTGCACGAGACGATGGCCGAACTGCTCGCCATGGACGAGCCGCGCCAGCGCACCGCCGCGATGCTGACCGGCCTCGACGTCCACTACGACCTCGGCGACGGCCACCCACTGGTCGGGCGCCGGATGCCCGACCTCGATCTCGACACGGCGGAGGGCCCGACGCGGGTCTACGAGCTGCTGCACGACGCGCGGCCCGTACTGCTCAGCTTCGGCGAGCCGAACGTCTTCGACATCGGTCCCTGGGCCGATCGCGTCCAGTCGGTCGACGCGACCTACCACGGCGTGTGGGAGCTCCCGGTGATCGGCGAGGTCGACGCGCCCGCCGCCGTGCTGATCCGCCCCGACGGCTACGTCGCCTGGACCGGAGCGCTCACCGACCCCGAGCTACCGAGAGCACTCTCCAGGTGGTTGGGGCAGGGCAAACCTGCGTCGTGACCGAGAGCCCACGCTGAATCCACGACCGTCCCGAGCATGGTGTTTCTCGACCACGACCGGCGCGGGCATCGTCGATCCCTACCGGTTGACGACATTTCCTGGAAGTGCGGCCGGAAGCACCGGTGAGCGACCGACCCCTGACGGCGGAGGTGTCCCGAATTCCCTGTGCGATTCACCCGGCGGACGCTGCCACCAGACGCCGGTTCGGTGTCGTTCGCGTGCGACCTATGTCGCCAGTTCGGCGGTCTCGGGGATGGTGACGGTGACCTCGGCGCCGAGCGCTGGCGCGATGCGGTCGAGGGTGGGCAGGCTGGGGGAGATCCGACCGCCTTCGAGACGGGCGATGGCCGACTGGGTCGTGCCGACGAGCTCGGCGAGCTGTCGCTGACTCAGTCCCTTCTTCTCACGCAGGGTCCGGATCTCGAACGCAAGCCGAATGGCCCGGCCCGCGCTGTCGTCGGCCGAGGTAGAAGCGGAGCTCTCGGAGCTTCCCGTCGAGTTGTCGGGGTGAACGGTTCGCCGAGCAGGGCGCCCTGGTCGGCCAGCAAGTCGATGTAGCGCGCGACGTGGCCGAAATCATCGTCGGCGAGGCCGTCGAGCCAGGCGGTCACCTCGGGTTCGAGCTCGACCGTCCCCCCAGGATAGCAGCGATGCTATTGGGCCGTTGACGGAAGACGCCGGAACGAGGAGCGAGCGTCGTGCCACTTTCGTGCCACTTTGGGCGGCTGCCAGCGGTGGGCAACGGTGGCCGACGGAGGCCGATGGATGGGTCCTGAGCAGGGCGAATACCCGTCAGGCCTGGTTGGGGGGCATCACCCCAGTCGATGAGCGCTGCTTCGTACGATGGTCGACCTCCTCGCCGAGCTGGCAGGTGATGGGCCGGCGCTCGAGTTCGCGGTGGGCACCGGGCGGGTGGCCCTCCGACTCAGCAAGCGTGGGATTCCTGTGTCGGCGATCGAACTGTCGCCTCACATGGCCGACAGGCTGCGAGCCAAGCCCGGAGCCGATGCCGTGCCAGTGACCATCGGCGACATGACGACCACGCGTGTGCCCGGGACGTTCGCGCTCGTGTACCTGGTGGCGAACACGACCATGAACGTCACCACCCAGGACGAGCAGGTGTCCGGGTTCGCGAACGCCGCCGCGCATCTTCATCCGGGCGGTTGCTTCGTGGTGGAACTGATCGTTCCCCAGTTGCGGGCGGTGCCTCGGGGTGAAACGGGCCGGCTGTTCACCCTGGAGGCCGACCACGTCGGCATCGAAACGTTCGATGATCTGGTCGGCCAGATCGCATGGTCGCATCACTGGATGGAGGTGCAAGGTCGCCTCGTCCGACACTCTGCGCGGTACCGGTTCGTGTGGCCTTCCGAGCTCGACCTGATGGCCCGCCTCGCCGGCCTGCGCCTCCGCAGCCGCTGGGCAGATTGGAAGCGTTCACCGTTCACCGTTCACCTCAGATAGCACCAGCCAGGTGGCGGTCTTCGAGAACGCGGCCTAGAGCGAAGCCGACGACAATCTGGCGCCCATGACATCTCGCCCTTCGCCGTCGATCGGTCGCGCTCGCGACAGGCAGCACGACGCTGGCAGGGCAAGCCCGAACGGTGCCGCCGAGCCCGGTGTTATGAGACACCCTCGTCGAGTGGTTTGAGAACTCGATCCCGCTCGCGCTCAATAGGTGAGCTGCGCCCGGCGAAGATCACGGGCCTCCTCTCGTCATCGCGATTCAGGCGTTGGTGATCGTGTTGGGTTCGCTGGCGCTCGGCTGGTCGCCGAACTTCGACGTGCTCGTCGCCATTCCCGCGTTGGTGTTCGCGACGCGCGCGTTCGCGTCGTTTGGTTTTGTTGATGGCCGACAATGCGCGCCGAGATCACGCTCGCCGTCGCCAACGCCGGCTTCATCCTGCTCATGCTCGTGAGCGGGATGGTCATCCCCGTCTCGAAGCTGCCGGGCGCGATGCGCACGGTGAGCGAGGCACTGCCGAGCGAAGCACTGTCGCACGTGCACGCCGTAGGCACGGGCGCGGCTACGGGCACGCGTGCATGGGTCGTGCTCGCGGTGTGGGCTGTCGTCGGCCCGGTGCTGGTGGCCAAGTTCTTCCGCTGGGAGTAATCCCCTAGGCGGCGACCTCGGCGAGCAGGGCGTCGATCTGGGACATGCAGGCCTTCATGCCTTCAACTACGCCCATGGCGATCGCTCGCTCCATCCCTTCGAGCGAGTCGAAATGCGTGGTGAGGAGCATGCGGGTCGTGTCGCCCGCCGCTTCGATGTCGATCTCCATGCGAGTCATGGAATTGCCGTCGCTGGGCGTTCCGTCATCTTCGACGATGGCGTCTTCGACCACGAGCCGGTCGGGGCGTCGACCTCGACCACGTTCCAGGTGCCGTCGAACCTGTCGCCGCCGTCGGGGCCGGACATGAAGTAGTGATCGTGCCGCCCGGCGTGAGGTCGTGATGCTCGAAGGTGGCCGGGAATCCAGACCTCCTTGTGTAGGCGCAAAGTCTCTGCGAGCGTTCATGTCTCTTTGACCGAGTAGACGAGGGTGAGTGCGGTCCCGGGGTAGAGGGTTTCGGCGGCGGTGAGTTGCTCGCAGAGGGCGGCGAGCGCCCTTGTGCGGCGAGGGGCCGAGAGCGGCTCGATGCGGATGTGGAGCTCGTTCCCGTTGATCTGGAGATCGGCTGAGGTCTTGAAGATCTCGCGCAGCAGGGAGCGGGCTTCGTCGTCTGCTCGGGCGTAGTGCGGCTCGATCATCCGGGCGAGGGCCGACTCGGCGTTGTAGGTGGCCATGCGGATCGCGTCCATGATCCTCTTGCGCTCGACGTCGAGGCGCACGGCACCGGGGCGCGCCTGTTGGAGGGGGACCTTGGCCGGGATCGACTTGGCGTGCTGGGCTCGGGCCTCGAGCTCGGCGTAGGCGTCAGTGAACGCTTCTGCCAGTTCGGGTGTCGGCTTGCGTCCGTTGACCGAGCTGCGTCCGGCGGCTTGCTCGGCAGCCTCGATCAGGTTGCGGGCCTCGCGGACCTTGCGATCGGCGTCGCGTCGGGCGGGGTTCGCCACCAGGCGGTCCGGGTCGTCGGGGACGGTCTCGTAGGCGTCGAGGGCGTCGAGGCCGTAGTGGGCGCGCTGGTATCGGAAGAAGTTCTCCTGGCGCCAGCGGCTGAACATGGCGTGAGCGAGGAGGCCGACGTCGGGGTCGGCCCGGGTGGTGAGAACCTGGGTTTGGTGGCCGCTCGTCGGATCCAGACGGGTGATCTGGCGGCAGGCGAAGCGTCGGCGTTTGGTGTCGTAGGGGATGCGGACCCGTCGATCGGCGAGCAGGTAGTCGTGGGAGCGTCCGAGCTCGTCGACAAAGACGTGAGGGGCGAAGGCGCGGCGGGGCTCTCGGGCGGCGGGGCCTTTCCGGTAGGTCAAGATGTCGAAGCCGGCCTTGTCCAGCTGGGCGAAGAGCTTGGGTGACCAGCCGCCTCGGTCGAAGCAGATGGTCGGGCGAGCGTCGGGGCCGAGCAGCTCGCGGACCTTGCTCGTCACTACCTTGAGCTCGCCGGCGAGACTGGCGCCGGGCGGGGCCTGCCAGACCAGCAGCCCGTCGCCGAAGCGATCCGACACCCAGGTGTCGACCTCGGCGGGCATGGCGATGCGCATGCGGGCCAGGTGGGCCTTGGGGATCTCGGCCTTGCCGTGATAGGCGCGCACGTGCCCGTCCACGTACAGCAGGCCCACCGCCTCGGGGTGCGCCTCGATGTGGTGACGCGCCAGCCCCATCACCAGCTCGTCGCTCGTGTGCTCCTTGGCCAGCTCCGCCATCCGGAAACGCAGGCGGGTGACCTCCGGGGCCCGATCCAGGCCGAGGAGGCGTCCGATCGAGGAGGGATCGAGCCGGGTGAGCCCCTCGGCGCGCGGCTCACCACACAGGCACGAGAAGACCACGCACAAGATCAGCGAGCGCAGGCCGTAGAAAGCCGAACGCTGAACTCCTACCACCTTGCGCCCAGCGCCGTAGACCGAGGCGGCGACCGCCAACAGCCCGGTGGCGGCGAGCGTCGGCAGGATCACCAGCGCGCCGACCAGCGGCAGCGACGCGCCCTCGGTGATCACCGGTGCGGCTTCCTCGAGCATCCCCCGGCGTGCCGCCCGCCGCTCGGCGCTGCGCTCGACCGGCCGGTTCAGCGCGACCAGGCCCGTCGCCGGCTCATCAGGCACAGGCGGTGGCGCCAGCTCGGGCACCGTGGCCCGCCGCACCGTGTCGGTGGAGACACCGGCAGCCTCGGCCACCTGGGCGAGGGTCATCCCCCCGGCCCGAAGCCGACGGATCTCGGCCGCCTTCTCCTCGGTCAGCTTGGACGGGCCCTTCGGTCCCTTCGGCTGTGGCAACAGCGCCTCAAGACCGCCTCGCTCATAGTCACCCCGCCAGCGCCACAGCGTCGACTCGCTCACCCCGAACGCCCTGGCCACCTCCCGCTGGTCGGCGGCGTCGACGTTCACCAGCTGCACCGCGGCGAGCCGGCGCATCGCAGTGTCCGAGCCGCCCCAGGTCCACGCCGCCTGCCCCCAGACGAAGACCGTCCCCGCACCCTCGTCGTCTTCGAGGACCGCCACCCCGTCGCCCACGATCACCGAACCCGCCGGCGCCAAGGGCAGAGGCTGCTGCACGGACCCCAGTCTCTCCGCTGCCACCGCCATCGTCCGGCCCCCCAAGCAACACGAAATACCTCGCGTCCATTATCTCAGCCTTGGACCCGGCGTGGGTGGACTCTCCCTGGTCAGCGAACTCCAACCGCCGCTACACCAGGAGGTCTGGAATCCTGGCGGACCCCACCACCGCTCTCGTCGGCGCGGGTCGGCCCACAGCTGCCACACGTTGGTGATGGACGTCTTGAACTCTGCAGTGATGACCATTGTCTTGGCCTCTGCGTTCTTGTCGACATTCCAAACGGTCATTCGCTTTCCTTTCCAGTGGTTTCGTTGAGGACGTCTTCGAAGCGTTCGAGGCGGGCCCGCCACACCGTTTCGAGTTCATCGAGAAGTTCGTGCGCGCGGCGCAGTTGGCTGACCTCGCCGCGCACGAGTTGTTCCCGTCCGCTCCGGTGCTTTGAGACCAGACCGGCGTCGACCAGCACCTCGACGTGCTTCTGCACCGCGGTGAGGCTGATCGGATACAGCCGGCCGAGCTCGCTGACGGAGCGCTCACGGTCGAGCGTCTGCGTGACGATGTCGCGCCGTGTTGCATCGCTGAGGGCGAAGAACAACCGGTCGGTCTGTTTCCCGCGCTCGAGAGTGTCTACAACCATTTGGTTGTAGATTACACCTCCCGCCGACGATGTCAATCGGGCAGCGCTAGCTGTGTTCGCCGGGGAGGTCGTCCCTGGAGGCGTGGTGTAGGGGTCCGCGACCGATGCCACGCATAACCACGCTCAGCGCCGGCGGTTGGGGACGGTCGCGACTTCCGTTGCGGCCAGGAACGCATGGGTCCCTCGGTGCGGCAGGTCCGTCGCGGACTCGGCTTCCACCGCGATCAGTGCGGGGCTGCGGTGTACCCCTGACTCACAGAGGATGAGTATCCCGCTGCGGTGGTCCCGCAGTGGTCGACGACGAGCTCGACGCCCTGCGTGAAGAACCAGTCGGGTAGCGGGTCTCCGGAGTCCTCGACGCCGAGGTTGCGATAGGGGACGCCTCCGGCGCGTGCCCACAGTTCCGTGTCCAGGAATGACCGCGACGTGCCGCCGTGAGGTCATCGGGTGAACGTGAGGTGGGTGACGCCGCTGGGCGTCGAGACCGCCTCCACGTCGTACTGCTGCTCCAACGCCTCCAGGCCGTCCCACAGCCGAACACCGCGGCCGAGCAGGATCGGCACCTGCACGACGTGCAGGTGGTCGACGAGACCGGCGGCGATGAACGCGCGCATCATGGTCGGGCCCCCGCCGATGCGGACGTCCTGACCGGCGGCTGCGTCCCGCGCCACCTCGAGTGCATCCGCTGGCGCGGCGTCGAGGAAGTGGAACGTCGTACCACCCTCCATCTCCAGCGACGGGCGCGGACGGTGGGTCAGGACGTACGTCGGCGTGTGGAACGGCGGGTTGTCGCCCCACCACCCGCGCCACTCCGGGTCGTCCTGCCAGCCCGGAGGGCCGAACTTGCCCGCGCCCATGATCTCCGCACCGATCCCGGGTCCGTGCCGCTCGGCCATCGCGTGATCGACACCCTCGGTGCCGCCCGACTCGCCGAGGACTTCGCGGCGGCCGAACCGAGTGGCGAACATCCACTCGTGGAGCCGATGCCCGGCGTGGCCGAACGGCGTGTCGAGGGCCTGCCCCTCGCCGGTGGCGAACCCGTCGAGCGAGATCGAGAAGTTGTGGATGCGGACGCGCGACATGGCGGCTCCTTCGGGTGGTGGTGGTCGGTCAGACTGGTTGACCTGTCCCGCGGCGAGATTTCATCGGCCGTGGGATTCAGGCGACCCCGAGATGGTGAGCGAGCTTCTGCATCGTCTGCAGACCGAGCTCGACCGCGCCGAAGCCGATGGTTGCATCTCGCTGCTCGACGGTTGGGTGGAGCTGCCGCAGCGTCAACACCGTCTTTCCATCGGCTTGTTCATCGAGGACGATCGTCACTCGGAAGCGTGCCGGGTCATCGTCGGCGTCGGACCCGTGATCCAGCACCAACCTCTCGACTGGAACGACTTCGAGGTAGTCGAAGCGATTCGTGAACACGGTGCCGTCTCCGGAAGCCATGTCGAAGCACGCTCGACCTCCCGGGCGCACGTCCATCTCTCGGACAGTGCAGGTGAACCCATCGGGACCAAACCATTGGCAGAAGGCATCCGCATCGGTCCACGCGGCGAACACCGCTTCGCGTGTGGCGTCGAGAACTCGAACGAGGACGATCTCACGATCGAGAGCCCACGTCGTCGGATCGGTGATGGTCGGGGTACTGCTCATGGCTTCTCCAATGTCGGTGGGGATGCGGTTCGGTCAGATGTGCGCCGGAGGTGCGCATCGAGGCGGTCGAGACGGTGCTCCCACGCAGCTCGTGTGTGCTCGGCCCATGCGGCGATCTCGACCAGAGGCTCCGGCCGCAGCTGGCATGGCCGCCGTTGTCCATCTCGGCCGCGACTGATCAGACCCGCCCGCTCGAGGACCTTCAGATGACGGGAGATGGCCGGGAGACTGATCGGGAACGGCTCGGCCAACTCGAGCACGGTTGCCTCACCGTCGGCCAACCGACGCACGATCGAGCGCCGCGTAGGGTCCGACAAGGCGGCGAAGACGACGTCGAACCGATCGGGGGCCGTCACGGTCATCGTTGCCGTCGCTCCTGCAGATACTTCACAGATTGGTTATTTAACAGAGTGACTACATATAGTCAAGGACGCCCGGAGTGTCGACGCGGCACATCGCTCCAAAGTACCGGTCGGCGACGATTGCGATCGACGCCGAGCCGGCGATCGAACCGACCCCGGCAAGATTTGCGCGTCGCGAGAGACAGGTTCGGCTCTATGCCGCGCAGGTGAGGTAGCGCATGGGGTATTGGTCGTCGTGGATGGCGACGGCGGCGGTCATGACTCGCTGGCCGTAGGGGGTGACGCGGTAGAGGCGGGCTCGTGGGACCTTGGCGATGAGGCCGTGGCCGCGGAGTTTGACGATCGGTCGTGACACCCGTTCGCATCTTCGATGGGCTTCGGCGGAGTCTGCGGCTGGTCGCCGGTAGAGACGGGCGGTGAGGTCGGCGTTGCGGAAGCCGCCGATGTTGTGCTGGCCGACCATGACGGCGCGGAACAGTGCGAGGTCGGCGGGGTCGAGGGGACGGAAGCGAGCGACGTGTCGCCCGCGGTTGGTGCGGGGCCGGCACAAGGCGTCGAGGGCGGCGACGCCTTCGCCTTTCAATGGTGCTGCCGAAATGGCTTGGAGGTAGCGCTGGTTGGCGGCCATGCCGACCTGGAAACAGCGCCACAGGTCGCTGACGCCTTTGCGCATGGGGCACCACCGCCGCGAGCGGGATCCGTCGCCGTCGGTGACGACGCGCAGGATCTTGGCGCGGATGGTTGGTAACGAGGTTGGACCGTTGACCGTGGAAGTTCGGTGGCCTCCGTTGATGATCATACGTGGGCTGTGACAAGTCAGCTTGCTGGGGCGAGTGCGTGTCGTTGGTTGATGGTGTTGGCGATGGCGCGGTCGAGCTTGTCGAGTTGGCGGTAGCCCTTGACTCGCCGGTGTTGCCGTTCGGCGACGAGCATGCCTGCGGCGGCCCATCGCAGTCGCATGTCGCCTCCTTGCCAGCGTTTCACGTTGCGGGCATGCACCTTGACGATGTCGACGGTGGACTCCATCGGGTTCGTCGTCGCCAGCGTCTTGGCCAGCGTGCCGTCAATGCCGAGCCGGTTGATGGTGGTGGTGTCGGTGAGCCCTTCCCGCAACGACGCTGCCGCGTCGGGGTGGGTGGGTTGGATCTTGTCGGCCAGGTTGCGCTGGCGCCCGTTCCGCGTCGGTGGCGTCGGGGAGCTTCCAGGCACGGTGCAGGTCCCTCGTCGCCCACCCGTGGTGCTCGGCGGGCAGCAGATCGATGACGTTCCTCAATTTGATTTGTGCACCTCATGCCGAATTCGGCATGAGGTGCATTATGCCGAGCAGCGGGTTATGCCGAGTAGGGCTCCAGAACCCTCGTGGGGCAACGACTTCGGGCTGTTGAAGTCGGCATAATCACAGCGTCTCCAGGACAGGAAGGAGCGAGTCACAGCCAGAGGGCGATCACCGAGACGTCGAGGCCGACGGCCAGCAGACGCATCGCACAGTCTCCACTCGGCTTCATGATCCGCGGTTCCGGCAGCCGGTCGCGCCCGTGGAGGCCACTGGACATGCCACGGGTTGCGCGGGCCGCCGCGGCGACCGTCGGTCGATTCGCACGATCGTCGAGCAACGACCGGGCCGGCGCTCGGCGACCGTAGCAGGTCATACGGGTCTGTTGTCGGCCGAGGTAGAAGCGGAGCTCTCGGAGCTTCCCGTCGAGTTGTCGGGTGAACGGTTCGCCGAGCAGGGCGCCCTGGTCGGCCAGCAAGTCGATGTAGCGCTCGGCGTGGCCGAACTCGTCGTCGGCGAGGTCGTCGAGGCAGGCGGTCACCTCGGGTTCGAGCTCGACCGTCCCCCCGGCATTGCAGCGATGCTATTGGCCTGTCGAGTGGCGGTGCCGGAACGAGGAGTGGGCTTCGTTCCACTCTCGTGCCACTTTGGGCTGCCGCCAGCGGTGGGCAACGGTGGCCGGCGGAGGACGATGGATGGATCCTGAGCAGGGCGAATACTCGTCAGGCCTGGTTGGGGGCATCACCTCAGTCACCTTTGCCAAGGTGAGGGTCGCGGGTTCGAATCCCGTCGTCCGCTCCACGCGATTGCTGCCCTGAGGAGGGCCGTTGCAGTCGCTCGGTGAGCGTCGGCCGGTCGCGCTGCCCATCACGCGCCCATCATTTGCCCATCGCGCTCGGTCCTGGCTGTCGGTCCTGGCTGTCCGGTTTGGGAGCGTTCACCTTTCACCTCAGACAGCGCCAGCCAGGTGGCGGTCTCGAGAAGGCGGCCTAGAGAGCGAAGCCGACGACAATCAGTACCCGTAGTGTGGTGGCACCGGTCGTCAGCTGACCCGAGGATGGCGCGGTCCGGCCACGAAGGTCGCGAGTGTCGCGAGCGCTGCCGCGAAGAACAGGAGGTTGTAGACGAGTAGCCGACCCATGGGCCAGCGCTCGTCGCCACCGAAATCGACCATCGCGACCACGAGCACCGCGACCGCGGTCAGTGCCGACGCCGCGCTGGCGATCCAGAACCGGCGACGTTGAGCGCTGTGCTCGGGTCGCAGGCTGCGGGTGAGCTGGCTGCGCTCGGCCGCTGCGATGCCCGCAGCGAGCAGGCCGAGCACGACCACCGGTATGCCGAACCCGGCCCCGAAGGTGGCCACGGCGCCGACGGCGAGGACGGCGATGATGGCGGTGAGCGCAGTGGTGGAACGACGAGATGACATGACGGTCTCCAGTCGGTAGCGGGGAACGGTGACAGCGAGATCGAGGACCGTGCGCCGCCACGCGGCAGCGGCGCCGTCGCGCTCGATCAGCTCGGAGAACAGCTGGACCAGGTCGTCGTCGAAGTCGCGGCGGAAGTTGCGCGGGTAGAGCCGGAGCAGCGCTCGGTACAGCGATGCACCCGTATCCATGTCAGGCGGGCCTTGGCCGGAGGTTCGCTCGACTCAGCGCGACGAGGTCGGCCAACCGGTCGGACTCGGCGAGTAACACGGCACGACCGAGATCGGTGAGGCGGTAGTAGCGGCGGCGCTGGTCGTTGTCGGGTTGTGGTCGATCCGCGAGCTCCTCGGCGAGCCCCTGTTCGCAGAGCCGCCTCAAGGTGCCGTAGAGCGTGGCCGGGCCCATCCGCACGAGCCCGTTGGAGGGGACCTCGACGGCTTGCATGATCGCGTAACCGTGCTGCGGGCCAGCCGTGAGTGCGACCAAGACGTGGAAATGCGTTTGCGGGAGTGGAAGGAACTCGGCGACGTCCACCTCCCTACTCTATCTCTAGACGATATACTGTCAACCGATCGATCATGTACCGACTGACTAGCTCTGATGCGTGGACAAAACACCCCGGGGCTGCGCACCGCCCGCGGACGCCGTGGTCGTTGGGGTGGGTGTGGGCGGCCTCAGTGGCGACGGGCCGTGGGGAGACACCACCGTCGAGACTCGATGCAACCTCCGGGCATCTTGACGATGCGCGCACCGACACGCGACGTCGAACGGCTCCACCCACCACCTCGTGCCGTGTCAGCCAACACCTCGCCGTCACCTCCGTTCGCGTCCCGGCGGGTCTGGGGCAAGGCTCGATGCTCAAGGAGACCCGGTTCGCGGTGAGAGATGTCGCTGACCCTGCACCTGAGGAACGCAAGGGTCCCGTCTGCCCGATGACCATTCCGGCGAGAACATCGCTGCCCGCTACGAGAGCTCTGGCTCGATGCGCGACGCAGACGTGCTCGGTCCGACCGTCGACGTGGTGGCCGACGTCAGCCGCGCCCTGACCGATACGGCGCGTCGTCGCCGTCGGGTTCCTCCGACAGCGAGTACTGCCGGGCCAGCGACGTCGCAGACCCAGCAACTGCCTTGCCGGCAATATCGAGCACGATATCGCGCCGCTGCGCCGGTTACTTCGCGTTGTTGCATGGCGGTCGCCGCGAGCGAAGTGTGACGTTGTCGAGCCATCGGCGGTGTTGTTGGCTCAGGCGGCGATGGTGAAGCTGGTGCCGACGGCGTTCGGCACGAAGGCCTCCGGCAGCTCGGTTGCGAGGCGATGCTGAGCCCGCCAGCCAGTGCAGTGGGCAGGCACGATCACCGCCGGTGCCATAGCACGAAGGGCGTTGACGGTCGTTTCGATGATTGGCTCGAACGCGGGACCGGTGAGATGGAAGCCGCCAAACAACCCGGCGAGATCGTGCTCGGCGGTGAGGCGGAGCGCGTACCGGCAGATGTTGACCGCGCCGGCATGCCCGCAGCCGGTGAGCACGATCAGACCACGACCGCGCACGCGTACCACGAGTGCTTGGTCGTCCATAATCAACGGATCGGGTTCCCACCCGTTTGGCCCAAGCATTTCGTGGAAGCGCATGCCGGTCTCGAAATCGGTGGTCCGGTCGACCTCACCGGTGATGAGCACACTGTTGTCGAGCAGCATGGAGGGTTGGCGGCGTTCGATGATCTCGAACCCCTCTTGCTCGAGCGAGCGGCGTGACAGGGTCGGCAATTGCCACTCGGGTGCGTAGGGGAAGACGACTCGCCGTGGTGACCACACGTCGGGATGGACGGTGATCGGCAGGCCAGCTCGTCGACGCAACCTCGCCAACCCCACCAGCCCGCCGGCGTGATCGAAATGATTGTGGGAGAGCACCAGTCCTTCGACGTCGGTGGCGGTTATGTCCAGTCGTTCCATGTTGTCGGCCAGCCCGTTGGGTGACACTCCCGTGTCAAACAACAGAGTGTGCGTCCGCTCACCGCGCCGGGTCGTCACGAGCGCGGCGAAGCCGTGCTCGGCAACGAGTCCGGGCACGGTCTCGCCTTGTGCGAACTGTCCGGCCGGTACGCGCGGCGTGCGACTCATCGGAGCGCGCCGTGCCGGCCCCATGTCGGTCATCAGCCCGTCGTAGCTGTTGTCGACCAGGGTGGTGATCACGACCTCGTCGACCGGTTCGAGCGTGATCGGATCCACGGCATCGCCCTCGATCGGCCGCGGCATCGCCGCGTCGACCTCACGCTGGACGTGACCGTGATCGTGACTGTGGTCGCTGCTATCGCACATCACAACAATCCTCGCGCTCGCGCCGCGAACAACTGACGCTCCACAACAACCCGAGGCGCGCGCCCGAACGGATCACCCGTGTCCGAAACTTCCGTCGGGCGCGGCGATGCCCAGGAAGACCCGAGAAGCAAGCGGGGTGCGGGCTGGAACGGTGACGCCAACCGCCAGTGGAAGCTGCTCGATATCATCGCCCGAAAGGACTAGTCGCTGACAGCTCTCGCACGTCCGACTGCGGCCCATATCGAGCGTCCGATAATCGCGGCAGGCCACGACGGCGGCTCGCGATGTCCGCTTCGTCGACCGCCCCGCCGCCCCAACCCGCCACGGACAGCGTTCCGCGGACACCAACACACGAACCTCCCGGTGCCGGAGTGACACGCCGTAGCGGGAACCTTGGCCTTCGTCAAGAATCTCGAGCATCACCTCTCCGGGGTGATGCTCGAGAGCGACACCACGGACAGTGACATGCCCTTCGGCCACGGTGAGTGGTCGCTCGTCGAACGGGATTCGTGCCACTCTTGTGCCACTCTGAATGGCACGAAGGGGTACCGAACGGTGCTCGGTGGTACCCGTCGGATAGGCGCTGAGCAGGCGAAACGTTTCTTTCGCAGGCGATGGTCACTTTCGAACTCTCCTTGCCAAGATGAGAGTCGCGGGTTCGAATCCCGTCGTCCGCTCCAATAGACTAGCAGGTCAGATGCCCTTTTCGGACGGCCTCCTGTCGTCGTGACGCTGACGATCACGCCGCAGCTGCTCCGAGCGGTGGCACGCCGCCTTGCCCGTGCCATCGGCGACGCATGACGCGACGCGAAGGCCGCCGGCGCGATCCACTTCCCCGTGGACGCGACGGACGCCCTGGTCCGCGACACGAGGCGTGCTGCGGTCAGCAGTCGAGCAGGAAGCGGAGTGCTTGACCGAGCGACAGCTCTTCCGCAGAGCCGTCGACACGGCACGCCTGCACGTCCCCCATGGCCCGCATCGGACAGTGTTACGTTCCGACTCCCGGCAAGAGGAGCACGGACACCCAGCACAAGGAGGCGACGTGTTCATCCAAATCAACGTGAACCACAGCGACCACTCCATCGAGGACTTTCTCGCGCTCGGTGACGAGTTTGATGAACTGACGAAGGGTCAACGCACCATTCGGCGGGCCATCGGGTGCGTGGGCACCGACGACCCCAGCCTTCGGGTGCTGATCGCCTTCTTCGACTCGCAGGAGGATGCCGAGAGGAACTCGCAACTGCCGGGCACGGACCAGATCGCCCAGAAGGCGATGGCTATGTCCAAGGGCGAGCCACAATTCATCAACCTGGAAGTCGCAGACGATCGGACCTTTTCGTGACATGATCCGAGGGCCGGATACCGTGGCACCGTCCGAGGGTGGTCACGCTGACGATCACGCCGCGGTTGCGCCGGGGGGAGCTGGCACTCCTGCTACCTGCGCCACCGGCGACGCATGACGCGACGCGACGGCCGGCTGCGCCAGCCAGTCCCCCGTGGAGGCGACAGACGCCCGCGGTCGACGATGCCGCCCTGCCGCCGCAGCGGGAGTCCGAACGACGCGAACCGGGTCGATCAGAAGTCGAGCAGGAAGCGGAGTGCTCGAGTGGTGGCGAACAGCGCTTCCTCGTCAACGGCGCCGAGCCGGCTGATGAGGCGATGCTCGGACACCGACTTCACGTCCTCGCACTTGGCGTAGCTGACGGCGTCGAGCCCGGATCTATCGGGTTCGATCTCGAGGTGGGAGGGCAGCCCGCGACGCGTGGACGTGCACGGCACGACGATGACCACGCCGGCCCGGCTCTCGTTGAGGCGGTCGGCGGAGACAACGACGGCCGGCCGTTGACCGGCCTGCTCGGTGCCGACCGGGTCACCGAAGTCGACGAGCCAGATCTCGCCTCGCCGGGCGCTCACGCCGAGCGGTCATCGAGCGAACGGCTCTCCATGGCACGCTCGGCTTCGATCTCCTCCCATGCCGCCGGATCGCGTCGCAGGTTGGCGTAGCCGGCGTCGAGCTGATCGAAGAACACGCGGCGCTCGAGGGCGTCGGCGGCCTCGTCGAGTAGTTCGATCATGCGCCGGCCGGTCACCTTGGCGAGCTGGGCGAAGCGATCCCTGGTCTGCTCGGTCACTCGGATCGTCGTGCTCACGACGACAGTCTACGCTTCTGTAGATCCTTTGGTCTACAGGATGCGAGCCGGCCCGGGGCGGGCTCGCCGCAGGACGCCACGAAGTGGCGACCTGCAAGCGTGTCTATGGTCGTCCCGTGTTGTGCGCAACGGTCTGAGCCTGCGGTCCAGGCCGGATTCGCGGGGTGAGGTGGATGGTCCCGCGGGGAGGGTGGGCGTCAGATGGTGGGGTCGGGTTGCCAGTCGCTGTAGAGCCAACCGATGGTGCGCGCCGCGATCGCGGGCCGGCTCTTGGGGTTGGTGCGCAGGCGGGCTCGGAGTATCGCTCGGAGGTCGGCGAGCGCAGGCGGGTGCGGGGCCCACGCGAGTTGGTCGTAGTCGGTTGGCCGCGCCGGCTGGATGTGCGCGGCCGGATGGAGTGGTAGAGGGGTCCCAGGCGCGGTAGCGCAGAACAGCGACGACGTCGGGATGGTTGGAGCCGTCGGTGGTCTTGGCCAGGAACGCTGGCGTGGCGCACAGGTTCCACAGAGCGGTGTAAGCGTCAGGGTTGGCGGAGTCGTTCCAGACGTGGTTGTACTGGACGTCCGGGCCCTTGCTCCGTCCCGCCGCCCAGAGGAAGGCGAGGGTTGGGCTGGTGTTGTCGTCGCGCAGGACGCGCCGACCGTCGGGCAGCGTGTCGAGGACGCCGCGCCCCAGCATGTCCCGAATGGTCGGGAAGACGGCCTGCCCGTGCGTCTGATGCATCGTGTCGCGGTGGAGGAACGCCGCGTGCTCGGCGACCGCGGCGGCCACCGACCGGTAGCCGGCCCGTCGCAGCAGCTCCTCGAGTTGGTGGACGCCGTCGAGCACCACCCCGCCGGCCAGTCGCCCGGCTCGGCGGGTCACCGTTGAACTTGGCCGGGGCGGCGCACCGGGCACGAACGTGACCGTGCCTCCGCTGAGGTCGACGGCGCCGACGGAGAAGCCGGCGCTCAACCAGCTCTGGGCCTGCTCGAGCCGCCACCAGTTGGCCCACCACGGCCGGTCACGTCGTGCGGAGGGGGGCAGACCGCCTACGAGCTGGTCGACATGGGAGAAGGACAGCGTCACCGCGCCGGAGCAGCTGGCAAGCGCCTGCCGGAGCGGGTCGTCCTTCCCTGCCATGAAGGGGGGGGCCTACGGACGCTGCGGCCGTGAGGACGGGACGAGAAAGGGCCGCCGTCGGAGGGCGGCCCTTGGACACCGGCCGGCGACGTCCGCGATCAGCGGCGGAGGGTCTCGACCCTTTGTGCGCTGGATGTGCTCGGCGGCCGCCAGGAGGCGCTGGTGGGCGACGTAGACGCTTCGACCGGCGCCCGGCGCAGCCAACTGCTCGGGTTGCGATGGGCGGAGATCGGGCGCCCAGCACGCCGCGATCGGATTCGCCCGCGCCTACGTCGAAGGCCCGACCGGGCCAGTCCTGCGGGCCACCAAGACCCATCGCACCTACCGGGTCGCAATCGACCAAGCCACGATGCGCCGGCTGGTCGAGCACCGCCTCCGCGGCGAGCAGCGAGCTGCTGACAGCGAGGTCGAGTTGACGTCGACCGGGTTCGCCTTCTCGTCGGAGCCGGACGGCCCGAAGCCGTGGTTCCCCAACCGAGTTACGAAGACGTTCATGGTTGACCGCCGCCGAGCCGGCGTCGGCCATTTCCGGCTGCACGATCTCCGGCGCTTCATGGCGACACAGATGCTCGCTCACGGTGTCACCGTCGTCACCGTGTCACAACGGCTCGGCTATGCCAGGCCTCGACGACGTTGAACGTTTTACGGCGACTGCGTGCCACGAGCCGACAGCGATGCCGCCGCGTTCATCTGCCCTCCCGACCGCATCCGACAACGACGTTCGCCCCCTTCACCCGAGCGGATGAGCGCGCAGCCACGGCGTGCACTCCGCCCACCCACGCCGGACGCCGGTTAGTGGGTTGACAGTTCGGCCGCGGAGCTGATCCTTGGGTGCTGCCGGCTCCGCACGTCTGGAATGTCCACCGACCTTAGCCAGGCCCCGACCACCCCACCGCGGTGCCGGGATTAGCGTCGTGATCACCTCACGAACGCGGGGGTGGCGATGAACATGGCCGGGTACGACCCTTCGGGATCGGTTGCGACCGCACTGTTCGCTCAACCGGACGTCCAGGTGCAGCACCGTGCCGACGGGGCCTGGATCCTGACGGCGATTACTCCGCTCGTTCCGTACGATCCTCGCCTCGGCGCCCTCCTCGAGCGTTCGGCAGCCGGCCGTCCGGGTGTGGCCTTCCTCTGCGAGCGCGACGCCTCTGGCGACTGGCGGCAGGTGACCTTCGCTGAGGCCTGGCAGGTCGCTCGCGCCATCGGCCAGTCCCTGCTCGACCGGGGCCTCGGCGAGACGCGACCAGTCATGGTGCTCTCAGGCAACACTGTCGATCACGGCTTGTTGATGCTCGGCTGCTTCGTCGCTGGCGTGCCGATCGTCCCCATCTCGGTCGCCTATTCCCTCATGAGCAGCGACTACGCCAAGGTCTCCCACGCCATTGCCAAGACCAGACCCGGGCTCGTGCACGTGGCTACCGTGGAACCGTTCGCCAAGGTGCTTGGCGCCGTCGACCTAGGCGGTGCAGAGGTCGTGTCGTCCGACGGCAGTCGGCACACCACGCCATTGGCCGAGCTGATCGAGACCTCACCTGGCCTGGCGCTCGAGCGGGCCTACTCACAGGTGGGGGCCGAAACCGTCGCCAAGATCCTGTTCACATCGGGTTCGACGGGCTTGCCGAAGGGCGTCGTCAACACCAACGGCATGTTGACCGCCAACCAGCAGATGCTGGCCCAGATCTGGCCGTTCACCGAGCGCGAGCCACCTGTGCTGCTCGACTGGCTGCCGTGGAGTCACACCTTCGGGGGCAACCACAACTTCAACCTTGTCCTCCGCGAGGGTGGCACCCTTTTCATCGACGCCGGTCGTCCCGTCCCCGGGTTGATCGAACAGACCGTCGCCAACTTGCGTGATGTGTCGCCCACCGCCTACTTCAACGTGCCCGCCGGATTCGCCGCGCTCCTTCCGTACCTCGAGAACGACGACGACCTCGCGGCAAGGTTCTTCTCCCGTCTCCGCCTCGTGCTCTACGCCGCGGCCGCCCTACCGCAGGCCTTGTGGGATCGGTTCGACGCGGTGGCCCGGCGCGTGCTCGGGCGCCCGGTTGCGATGACGTCCTCGTGGGGGTCCACCGAGACCGCGCCGCTCGCCACGTCGGCTCACTTCCCCCTCGATCGGCCCGGCTCCATCGGGGTGCCCGTACCGGGTGTCACGATCAAGCTCGCTCCGAGTGGGAACAAGCTCGAGCTGTTCGTCCAGGGACCCAACGTCACCCCCGGGTACGTGGGCGAGCCGGAGTTGACCGCGGCCGCCTTCGATGCGGAGGGCTTCTACCGCATCGGCGACGCCGGACGGTTCGACGACCCCGATGACCCCGCCCGCGGCATCGTGTTCGACGGACGGGTGGCTGAGGACTTCAAGCTCATGACTGGCACCTGGGTGAGCGTGACCGAGGTGCGGGTGGGCATCGTCACCGCGGCCGCCCCCTTGCTCCAGGACGCGGTGATCACCGGGCACGACGGTCCTGAGCTCGGCGTGCTCGCCTGGGTGTCGGTCGCCGGCGCCCAGGGTCTGTTCGGCTCCGCCGGCGACAGCACCGAGCTGGTCCGCTCCGAGGAGGTGCGCGCCTATCTCAGCAAGGCGATCGATTCGTACAACGAGCACAACCCAGGGTCGTCGAGCCGAATCGGTCGACTGCTGGTGCTGACCGAATCACCGTCGATCGACCACAACGAGATCACCGACAAGGGCTACATCAACCAGCGTGCCGTGCTGGAACGGCGGGCGTCCGAGGTGGCTCGGCTCCACGCGGACGTCCCGGACGACGACGTCCTGATCTTCCCGCCAGCGAACGGTTGACGGCGTGGCCGCCAACCGACCTTGGGTGACGTCGACATCAAGGGCCACGTCGATCGCACCGGCGCACCCGGCCGTGAGTGTCCCGCTCAGTCGTCGACGAGATCCTGAGTCAGGCTCCCGTCGTGCAGCATGGCGACCACGGTAGCGACATCGTCGGCCATGGGCCGGTCCGTCGCGACGAACGGAACCGCGGCCCGCACCCGCTCGTGTGCCAATCGAGTCCGCCCCAGCTTCTCGGGTCCGCGGAGGTCGGCGGCCTGACAGAGCGCCAGGAGATGGATGGCGGCGACCTTCTCGGTGAGGGCTACGACATCGCGAGCCTGGCGGGCGGCCGTGGCGCCCATCGACACCTTGTCCTGGTTGTGGCACTCGGTGGACCGGGAGAAGGCGCTGAGCGGCATGCAGCGGCTCGAGCGCGTCGGCGGTGAGCGAGGAGCAGGCGAGCTGCATCCCCTTGAAGCCGTGGTTGAGTCCTTCCTCGGGATCGCCGGGTGGGATGGCCGCGATCAGGTTGGGCGTGAGGCCGTGGTTGAACTTCTCGTCGACGATCAGCTCGAGCTGCCGGTCCATGAGATCGGCCACGCTGCCGACCGCCGTCTTCAAGGAGTCCATTGCCAGCGCCACGTGGCCGCCTGAGAAGTTGCCGCCGCTCAGCACGCTTCCGGAGGCCACATCGAACAGCGGGTTGTCGTTGCTCGAGTTGATCTCGATGTCGAGCCAACGCTCGACCCACGTGAGGACGTCCCAGAGCACGCCCGTGAAGTGCGGGGCGCATCGAAGCGAGTACTTGTCCTGAATGTGGACATCGAGCTCTCGGTACGGCCCATGGATCGTGCCGGCGTGAGCTACGACCTCCTCGAACGGGCGGGCCAACTGGCTGCCCTCGAGAAGAGTCCTGACATGACGAGCCGAGCGGACCTGACCCGGATGCGGCTTGGCGATGTCGTGGATGAACTCCTGGAACGGACCGATGATCCCGTTGAGGACCTCGGTGGCCATGGCCGTGCACACGTCCGACACCAGCGCGAGCCGGCGGGCATCGACCGTGGCGAGCGCAGCGATGCCGGCCATGAACGCCGTGCCGTTCACCAGGGCGAGCCCCTCCTTCGGCTCGAGCACGAGTGGCGTGAGTCCGGCGTCTCGGAGTGCGTCGGCGGCGGGCCTCACCGTCCCCCGGTGCTGGACCATGCGGGTGCCGGTCAGCACGGCGGCCACGTAGGACAGCGGTACGAGGTCGCCGCTGGCGCCGACCGAGCCCTCCTCGGGGATGATCGGTGTGACGTCCTCGTTGAGGAGCCGCAGGAGGAGGTCGAGCAACTCCCGGCGCACCGCGGAGTGCCCGCGTGCAAGGTTGTTGGCCCGAATGAGCACCACCGCTCGGGCCGCGTCAGTAGGAGTGGTCGGACCCGTGCCGTTGCCCAGCATGCGCACCGCATGCTCCTGGAGGGCTGCGGCCTTCTCGGGGGAGATCTGGCGCCCCACCGAGTCGCCGAAGCCCGTCGTGATGCCGTAGAGCGGAACGCCCTTGTCGATGAGTCGTCGGCAGAGCGCGACGCTCGCCTCAATAGCCTCCTGTAGCGCGGGGTCGACGGAGAGGGCGACGGTGGCACCGAGCCGGGCCACCGCCGCCACCTCGTCCAGACTGAGGTGCTGCCCGTCCACCACTACCGACGAGCGCGGCCCGTCGATCGCCGCTTGGGTGACTACCGAATGCGTCGTCATTTCTCCGAATATGCTCGCCCGAGGGAGCCCTGTCGAGGATGAGAGGGGCGAAGGCAAGTCACCGAGCCGCTGTGGGGTACGCCTGGCGGCCCGGGAGCACGTGAGCGCGAACCTTCGGTTGACGCCGTGCCGACGGCGCCTAGGTGTCAATCGGGCTTGATCTCGTACGGAGGGGTCTAGAGCACCGCGAAGGCCGCGGCGTCTGACAGACCTGGACGAGCCGTCTCTCGTCGCGGCCAGGGCAGGCAACGCACCACGCAACAACCAGAAGCGTCACCGCGACGTCCGTTGCCGATGGCAGCGAGATCGAGGAGGACGACGCACCCTGAAACTGAAAGAGGTTCGCTAAATAGAGTGACAGGTCTGGGACACTTGGGGCAAGGTGTTCCCCGTGCTGGTGTTGGTCATGGCGTGGCTGGTGGCGACCGGGTCGCGGTCGCCACGGCGGGATTTTGAGGGGATGGAGCGGCGGCGGAAGCGGGCGGGCGTCTGTTCGCGCCGGGCGCGTCCCAGGCTGATGTGGCTCGGGAGTTGGTGGTGTCGCGCCAGTCGGTGAGCCGCTGGTACGCCGAGTGGCAGGCGGATGGCACGAAGGCGTTGAAGGGGGCGGGGCGGGCGGGGCGGATGCCGCGCCTGTCCACTGCGCAGCTGCGCCAGGTGGAGCGGGCGTTGCGTCAGGGGCCGCGGGCCTACGGGTTCGGCACCGATCTGTGGACTTTGGATCGGGTGGCGAGGGTGATCGAGGCCGAGACGGGGGTGGCCTACCACCCCGGGCACGTGTGGAAGCTGCTGCGGGACAGGCTGGGCTGGAGCCGTCAGCGGCCGGCCCGCCGGGCGGTCGAACGTGACGATGACGTCATCGCCCGCTGGGTCGCCACCGAGTGGCCTCGCATAAAAAGGGGGCCCGCAGACGCCGAGCCTGGATCGTCTTTCAAGACGAGTCGGGGGTCTCGCTCCTCCCTCCGGTGAGAGCCACCTGGGCCCCTCGCGGCCAGACGCCGGTGCTGCGCCACCGGTTCAGCTGGAATCGGCTGTCGATGGCGGCCGCCTTGGCCTACGCCCACGACCGGACGGCGGCGGCAAGGTGAGAGCAGCGCGGAGGCCGGTCCGGGGCGCCCGGCCGATCGCCCGGCTGGCCATTCGGCAGATCGCGATCAGGCACCCCGACGCGTTCGAGATTCATCGAGGTGAACGGGCATCCCGCCCTGGCGACCTACCGCGGCGGGGAGTTGGTCTGGCTCGACACCGTGGAGATCGCCGACGGGCGGAGCATGGCGTTCAGGAGACTGGGAACCCCGAGAAGTTGGCCGACCTCGCTCACATTTGAGCCCGCCATCTTGACTCCCTGCTGAACCCCCCGATCCCCGGGGGGCGAAGCTGAGAGGACGAGACAGTGGGACATCTTGTGATCATCGGAGGCGGTTTTGCGGCCGTGTGGAGCGCGGCGGGCGCGGCGCTGGCACGGGGCGACGCGGACGTGCGCATCACGCTCATCGTGCCGAACGAGCATCTGGTGCTGCGGCCCCGCCTGTACGAGGCGGAACCGGACTTGGCCAAGGTCGAGCTGATCCGGATCCTCGAGCCGATCGGCGTCGAGCATATGCGGGCCCCGGTGAGCACGATCGACACCGACCGCCGCGTTGTCGTTGCCGACGGCGGGAAGTCGGCTACGACCGCCTGGTACTGGCGGCGGGCAGCAAGCTCGTTCAGCCCCAGGGCCTGCCGGGCGCCGAACGACTCTTCGACATCGACACCCTGGACGGGGCCCGGCGGCTCACCGACCATCTGCGCGACCGGGAGGATTACTCCGTCGTGGTCGTCGGCGCCGGGTTCGTCGGCCTGGAGGCCGCGACCGCACTGGCGGCCCGGGGCCGGGTGCTGTTGGTGGACCGGTCGGAGGTGGTCGGAGCCCAGCTCGGCCCGGACCCGCGCGAGGAGATCGAGTCAGCGCTGGACGAGCTGGGCATCGACCGCCGCCTCGGGACGACGGTGATGGAGGTCGGCGACGGTTACGCCGTCCTCTCCGACGGCAGCCGGGTCGAGGCGGACGCGGTGGTCTGGTCCGTGGGGATGAGGGCCAGCGAGCTCACCCGGCAGATCTCCGACGAGCTCGACCACCTCGGCCGGGTGCCGGTGGACCAGCGGCTGCGCGCTCCTCCCGAGGTGTTCGTCGCCGGGGATACGGCCGCGGCGGCATTCGACGCCGACCACACGATCATGCAGGCGTGCCAGCATGCCACCCCGCTCGGCAAGGTCGCCGGGTACAACGCGGCGGCCGACCTGCTCGGCATGCCGCTGCGCGACTTCACCCCCGGCCCCTACGTCACCTGCCTGGACCTGGGCGGCGCCGGTGCCATCTTCACTCGGGGCTGGGACCGCAGGGTGATGGCCTCGGGCGCCGACGGCGCGGCCGTCAAGAAGCTGATCAACGGGCATATCCACCCTCCAGTCGACGACGCTTCGAAGATCCTCGCCGCCGCCGACCGCGTCTACATCGAGGTCCCTTTCTTCCCTCGCGACGACGAAAAGGCCGCCGCATGAACGCCGTGCTCCTGCGGGACGCGGCGGCCCGCCAGGGCCGCCGCGTTCCCCCCGACTCCCGCGCGTAAGTGCGGGGGTTCAGACCACCAGCGGCGCAGAATCAACAACGGGGGAAACAGATGATCTTGGTGTTGGGGGCCACGGGAAACGTCGGACGGTACGTGCTCTCCCAGCTCCATGCGACGGGCGCCGGCGGTCAGCGGCGCCGTCCTGCGGGTCCGAACATCGCGCCCGCCGTGGGTCCGCATGGGTGCGTCGCATCTACCAGCGGGGCTCGCCGGGGCTGATGCCCAGGAGGGCTTTGCCGATGGTCTCGTGTGTGTACGCGTCGGTGCCGGGGTGGAAGCGAGCGGCGCGCACGTCGCGGGAGAAGCGTTCGAGCTCGTGGCCTCGGCGGAACGAGCTGCCGCCCACCACCTCGCACGCCACGTCGACGACTCGTCATGGCCGCGGTGGCGGCGCGCCACTTGGCCGCGAAGATCTGCACCGGCCAGCGGGCGCCGTGGTCGACGCCCTCGACCCAGTCGGCGGCCAGCCGATCGAGCACGGCCCGGGCGGCGTCCAGCTCGAGGTGCATGTGCGCGACCTGCTGCTGCACCAGGGGATGGTGGGCGAACGTTCCGGCGGGGATGGCGATCGAAGTCTTGTGGGTGGCGTCGGCGATGGCGATCTCGAGTGCGCGCTCGGCGATGCCGACGTAGACGTTGGAGATGAGGGTCAGCGCCCAGCCGATCATGACGCCGAGCACGGCCGGCTCGGTGGGCGGCCCGGCAGGAACGACGCACAGCACGTCCTCGTCCGGAAGGAAGGCGCCGTCGAGGACCGTGTCGTGGCTCTCGGTCGCGCGCATGCCGTGCGCGTCCCATGTGTCGACGACGGTGACGCCGGGGGTGTCGCGACGGCACGAACCCGTGGACGATCATGGGCCGCGACGGGTCGCTGGTGTCCATGGCGTGGATGCCGAGCCGGTCCCACACCGGGCCGAGCGAGCCGAACAGCTTGCGCCCGTGGAGCCGCCAGCCACCGGGCGACGCGCTCGGCCCGGGTCGTCGACAGCGAGACGGGGACGTCGTTGCCGACCTCGGCGTGCCCGGAGGCCAGGATCTCGCCGTCGGCCGACCCAACCGAGGATGCGCTCGCCGAACGGGTGGCCGACGGCATCGAGGGTCGCGGCCAGGCCGACCCAGTAGTGGTGCATGCACGTCGACAGCGCGGTGGCCGGCGCGTAGCGGGCGAGGCGGCGTTGTTCGGCGGCGAGCGTCGCGAGGTCGAGGCCGAAGCCCGCCCGACGCCGCTGGGGGCGGCCGCTTGGAGCCAGCCGATGCGGCGAAGGTCGGCCAGGTCCTCGTGCGGGAAGCGGCCGGTCGCGTCGAGGCCGCCGGCACGCTCCCGGAACGATGCGAGCGTCGCCTCTCGAGCACGCGTGAGCGGGTCGGGCTGTGAACGTGTCGGTGATGGTGGCGATGGCATCATCATGCCGTGCATCGGAGCCGCGCGTGGGCATCGGCGGTCGCTCCATCGCGGGCATGGAGCGTTTGCTCCATCAGCGCTGGCTCAGCCGGCGAGGCCGGCCTCGATCGCGACGCGAGCGGCGGCGGTCCGGTTGCGGACGCCGAGCTTGGTGAAGATGTTGCTCAGGTGCCGATTGGCGGTGCGTTCGCTGATGAAGAGCCGCTCGGCCAGCTCCTGGTTGGTCAGGCCGTCGGCGAGCGCGGCCAGCACCTCTCGCTCTCGGGCGCTGAGCCGGGCGAGGGGGAGTGCCTCCTCGCCCGACGGTTCCGTCGCTTCTGACGGTTCGGGTGCCGTCTCGGCGTCGACGTGGCGGGCCAGCCAGCCGTCGACGCTGCCAGGACCGAAGTCGAGGGCGGACACTTCGGTGCCGGCGTCGGCGGGTCCCGGCAGGGGGTCGCCGAAACCCAGGGCCCGCATCGCCGCGCCCAGCGCCGAGCCGGGCTGGCTGGCGGCGTAGACGCGGGCCAGGTCGGGCCGTAGCTCGATGTAGGTGCGCTTCATGTCGACGAGCATCGAACCGAGCCGCGGGCTCGGGTCTGAGCCGCTGTCGGCGGCCAGCACCCTGCGGGCGACGAGCGCCCGTCCGTTGGGTGGCAGCGGCCGGGCCACCATGTCGGCCGCGACGGTGGCCATGAAGGGGTCGTGTTCGACGAGCTCGGGCGAGACGCCGGCGACCTCGGCGACGACGCTGAAGGCGGTTACCGCGCCGTCCTCACCACGGGACACCACGAAGGACTCCGGGTGCGCGACCACCAGCGGGCGAGGACGGCCGCTTCGTCTCGTCCGAGGTGTCGCTCGACGATGGCGAGCACGCCTCGCGGTCTGTCGGGGCGAGTCCCGCTCGACGGGGTGCTGCTGCCCCGCAGGTGGCTGGAAGGCGTTGCGGATGATCGGGTTCTGGACGAGGTGGAGCAGGTCGGCGGTCGCGGCCCATCCCGGGCTGGACTCGAGCTCGCCCAGCGCCACCGTGGCGACCCGTCTCCGCACGCATCTGGCCAGCGCGGGATGGCGCAGCTCGACGCCCGCGGCGGCCACGTCGCGCACCACCGGGCTCAGCTCGAGCCCGTTCATCGTCACTGTCGTGACCGGGAGATCCCTGAGCGTGCGCCACGCCGCGTCGACCCCGAGCTCGTCGCTCAGACCGACGGCGTCGATGGCGGCCGCCAGCAGCGGTTCGGTGATCCGACGCAGGATCGATGCCGCCTCGACCGCCCGCCGATCGGTCGGGTCCAGGTCGTCGAAGAACACCTCGATGAGCTCCTCGACGACCTCGGCAGGCGGACCGCCGTGCAGGCGCAGGTCGGGGTGCCGAACGAACGCTTCGCCCGCCAGCTCCAGCGCCAGCGGGTGGCCCCGGGCGAAGGACAGCACGGTGTCGGCCAGCGGCGCGGGCACCACCCGGCGGGCCAGCAACGCGGCGGCGTCGGCGTCGGTGAGCGGCCCCACGACCAGCTCACCGATCAGGCGCCGCCAACCCGGCGACGTCCGCCAGGCCGCGTTGGGGGGATTGCGGCCGACGATCACCGTGGTCAGTGACGACGGCAGCGCCGGCAGGAAATCGTTCCGTATCCAGCCATCCACGATGCCGAGCCGCTCGTAGCTGTCCATCACCAGGGCTCGTACCGCCACCAGCTCCCCACTGACCCCCACGATGCTGGCTTCGCAGCCGAGCACGGCCCCCAGCGCGCCGAGCACCCCCGCCGGTGTCGGTTCCAGATCGCGGCCATCGACCCACGGCGCGTCAGGGAGGACCGCCGCCACGAGCGCCGTCTTGCCGATGCCGCCGGGACCCTGGACGAACGCCACCAGCGTGTCGACGTCATCGACGAGCGCGCCGAGACGTTCCCGTTCCCCCTCCCGACCAACCAGGGCCGAGGCAGCCGAAGCGGCGAGACGATCGCCGAGGAGCTCGGGCTCCACCGCCACCCATGCTACGGCGGCCGCTCCCTTCCCACGATGGAGCATTCCGCCGATGCCAGCACGGCCCTCTCGTCCGTACCGTGCAACCACCCCCACACACACACAAGGAGCAGACCATGTACATCCGCATCGTCACCTTCCACCTCGCCGGCCCGACCGACCAGCAGTACCGCGCACACGCCACAGCCGTCGCACCGGCGTTCACCAAGTGGCCCGGGCTGCAGGCCAAGTTCTGGCTCGCCAACCCAGACACCGGCGTCTACGGCGGCGTCTACCTGTTCGACTCCGCCGCGGACGCCGACGCATCGCGCTCCACCGAAGTGTTCACAGCGATGGAGGCCAACCCCGCCTTCACCCAGCTGTCCGTTCGCGAGTTCGACGTGCTCGAGGCTCCGACAGCCATCACCACACCGGCAACGGTCACCTGACCGACGCTCCCCGACAGGGCCGCCCACTTGGGCGGCCCTGACCGCCGGTGCCTACTCGGTGTCGCGGGCGAGCGCCTCGCAGCGGACCAACCAGTCGGCACAAGGTGAAGAACGTCTTCGTGTCCGCGGGTCCGGCATCCTGCGCAAGCTCGGCATGGCCGCCCGGGTCGAAGCCGCCGCCGTGGCCCAACGGGCCGGCGTCGGTGGGGACGCTCCTACGTCGGCGTGAACAGCGTCAGCTGCATCCCATCCGGCGCCCGGACACGCGCGTTGCGATCACCCCAAGGGGTCGTGACCGGTGGCGCGACTTCCTCGGCACCGGATGCGAGGAGTCGCCGCGCCATCTGCTCGCTGTCGCGTACCTCGAACGCCAGCCGCACCGCACCGGAGACGCGGCGACCCGCCTCGAGATCGTCGACGTACTCCGCCTGTGCCTCGTCGAACAGCTCGAACGTCGCCCGCCCCGCCGACAGCACGACAACTCGCCCGTTGTCCGAGCTCCAGTCCCCCAGCTCATCGAGCCCGAGCGCGTCACGGTAGAACGCGACTGCCTCGTCGAAGTTCGCGACCGTCAGCGCGACGCGGAGTTCAGTTACGTCTGTCACGTGACGCGAGAATGTATCGCGACAAGACGGCAGGCCGCGTTTGCGGACGTCTCTCGTAGCCGAGGCCGCGCGACTGTTGTCATGCGCTGGTTGTCGAGCGATCTACAGGAGGACGGAGATGCGTGCCGCCGTGTTCCGTCAGGTTGGCGACCCCGCGACGGTCGTGCACGTCGAGGACGTCTCGACACCGCACCTCTCGCCCGCTGAGGTGCTCGTCGACGTCGACGCCTCCGTCGTGCAGCCGGCGGACCTCATGTTCGTGAAGGGCCAGTACCGGATCCAGCCGCACCTGCCCCAAGTCGCGGGGCTCGAGGAACGGGCATGGTCGTCGAAAGCGCGCCCCCCGCTGGACTACAACCCGGCACCCGCGTCGCCTTCCGGCACCCCGGTTGTTGGGCCGAGCACATCGTCGTTCCCGCCGCGTCGTGCTACGTCGTTCCCGACGACGTCCCGGTCGAGCTCGCAGCCCAGTTCTCGCTGAACCCGGTGACGGCCTGGGCGTTGCTCGACGAGGTCGGCGCCGCGTCCGGTGAGTGGGTCGCGGTCAGCGCTGCTCGGTCGGCAGTCGCGCGGCTCGTCGCCGATCTGGCGTCGAGCCGTGGAGTCCAAGTGATCGGACTCGCCCGGCCCAGCGGTGCCGATCAACTCGGTTTCCCGGTTCTGCACACCGACCAACCCGACCTGGCGACCGCACTCCTCGAGCGGACCGGCGGCGCCGGGCTCGCTGGCTTCCTCGACAGCGTCGGAGGTGACGTCCTCGCCGCCGTCCTCCCGGCGCTCCGCCCGGGCGGCACCATCGTCAGCTACGGCGTGCTCGACAACACGCCGGTACCGGTGCGCAACTCCGACCTCATCTACCGCAACCTCACGTGGAAGGGGTACGGCATTGACCACTGGCTGGCGACGGCCGCACATCGCCGAGACGACATGGCCCGTGAGCTGTGGTCCCTCATCCGTGCGGGCGCTGCTCCACCTTCCCGTTCGAGACCGCTACCCACTCGCCGAGATACAGGCCGCGGTCGCCGCAGCAGCTGGACCAGGACCAGCAGACGCCGGCAAGGTCGTCGTCACGATGTGACCGAACGCCCGCTGAAGCGGCGACGTCTCATGCGTCAGAGCACGGGCCGGTAGGCGAGTCCTCTCCATGAGCACAGGCCACAAGCCGGCGCGAACGCGCCGGCTTGGCTCAGAGGGAGCGACAACGCGAACCCAGTCGGCCAGCGCAGCCCGACCAGGTACTCCACGGCGCCGCGTCGGGAACGATCGGGTCACTTGCTGGAAGGTCGAGGAGTAGTCGATCCCCGCCGCTGGCATCGCCGCGCGCCTTCCAGCCGGGGGCGTGATTGGGGGAGTAGTTCCGGGAGCGTTCCTGCCGGCGTCCGCTACTGCTGCGTCTTTCGCGTCTGCGCGGCACGGTGCGTCTTGGCTTGTGGCCCGAACGGGAAGACTTCAATCGTTTTGAGCATGGAGCGTACGGCTGGGCGACTTCCGGTGATCTCGAGCTCAGAGTGGCTGGGATCGCGGTCCGCTGGTGGAGTCGTGAGGAAGCGGGCCAACGCCGCACGCGTTCCGGTGATGGTCACGTCGGCGGTCGTGGTCTCACCCGCCGGCTCCAGATGCCAGCGCTCTCCGTCGGTGGCGAGCACATACGCGCTGTCGTTGGTGACGCGCACCAGCCAGCGTGTCGGCGGGGTCCTCGCGGCGTGGCGATCGAGCTGCACGCGCAATGCCGTCAAGAGGTGTTCGGGGTGGGTGGGCTCGCCGGGCGCCGGGGGGCGGATCGCGTATTGGAGACCCCAGGCCAACAGCTCGTCGAGCGCCGGTCGAAGCGCTTCTCCCGCCGGTGTGAGGCGATACCAGACTTCTCGGCGACCGGGGACGCGATCGGCGACGACGAGGCCATCGGACTCCAGGTCGCGCAGCCGCTGCGTCAGAGTCTTGGGGGTGATGCCGGCGAGACGATCGATCAAGTCGGTGAACCGCTGCGGTCCGGTCGTCAGGTCGCGGATGACCAGCAGCGCCCACCGATCGCCGACCCGCTCGAGCGCCCGGGCGAGCATGCAGAAGTGGCCATAGGTAGCAGTGTCTCGGCTCACATCCACATGGTACCACAGAGATAGGGGTTGACAAATAGTATCTTTTAAATAGTCTACGGCTGTTCGTGTTCGACAGCCGTGGAGGACAAGCGATGCGCCAGGTACCGACCGAGCTCCGTGCGCCATCCAGTGCCCACGCCACCTCCTCGCCGAGCCGGCGCGGGATCATCCTGCTCACGTTGTGCTTCGCGGCGTTCACGATCAACCTCGACACGACGATCGTGAACGTTGCCCTACCGACCCTCGTGCGCGAGTTGAACGCCACGACTCGGGAGTTGCAGTGGATCGTCGACGCCTACAGCCTCGTGTTCGCCGCCCTCGTCCTGGCCGCCGGCAGCCTGTCCGATCGACTCGGACGAAAAGGGGCGATGCTCACCGGCCTGGCCATCTTCGGCCTGGGAAGCGTCGTCGGCTCCCACGTCGGGTCGCCAACGCAGCTCATCGCGGTGCGCGCGATCATGGGCCTGGGCGCCGCCATCATCTTCCCCGCGACGCTCTCGATCCTCACCAACGTCTTCACCCAGCGATCAGAGCGGGCCAAGGCGATCGGTCTGTGGGGCGCCATGACCGGCCTCGGTGTCGCCGCCGGTCCGATCGCCGGCGGCTGGCTGCTCGAACACTTCTGGTGGGGCAGCGTGTTCGCCGCCATGGTTCCCGTCGTCGCCGCCGTCGCCACGTTGACGATCCTGTTCGTGCCGACCTCCCGGGATCCCAACGCGCCCCGCGTCGATGTCCGCGGACTGGTCATGTCGACCGCGACGATCGGCACGCTCGTGTACACCATCATCCAGGCGCCCGACGTTGGCTGGACGACCGGGCGCACGCTCATCGGCTTCGCCGCCGCTGTAGTCCTGCTCACCGTGTTCGTGCGTTGGGAACGCCGCGTCCCGCAACCAATGATCGACGTCGACCTCTTCCGCAACCTGCGCTTCAGCGCCGCCAGCGGCTCGGTCACCGTGTCGTTCTTCGCGCTGTTCGGCTTCATCTTCATGGTCACGCAGTACTTCCAGTTCCTCAAGGGCTACAGCCCCTTCAGCACCGGCGTGCGTCTGCTTCCCGTGGCCATCTCCGTGGCCGGCGCGTCCATCGTCGGCACCAAGCTCGCCCTGCGATTCGGCAACAAGCTCGTCGTGTCCTCCGGACTGGCCGCCATGGGCACCGCATTCCTGTGGATCTCGGGCAACTCGGTCGCGACGCCGTACCTCCAGATCGTCGGCCAGATGATCATCCTCGGTATCGGCATGGGCCTCACCAGCGCCCCCGCGACCGAGGCCATCATGGGTGTGATCCCGAAAGAGAAGGCCGGCATCGGCTCCGCCATCAACGACGCAACCCGCGAGCTCGGCGGCACCCTCGGCGTCGCCGTCATCGGCAGCGTGTTCGCCTCGCTCTACAGCTGCACGGCTCGCCCTCCCCGCCGGACTGCCCGCCCAAGCCGCAGCCGCGGCGCGTGAGTCCGTCGGCGGCGCGTTCATCGCCGCCCAACGCGTCGCCGACGCCGGGCTCGGCCCCATGGCCACCCAGCTCAAGGACGCGGCGTCGAGCGCCTTCTTCTCCGGCTTCGCAGTCGGCTGCCTCGTCGCCGCCGGTGTAGCCCTGGTCGGCACGCTCGCGGCCGCGATCCTCCTACCCGCACAACCGATCGAAGCCCACGCCGACGACGACACACCGGAGATCGCCCACGCCACCGTCGAAGTGTCGGAGGACGAGGCGCGCCCGCTCGTCACCGCGAGCTGAACCCCGTCACCTCATTTGAGGAGGAGGCAATCATGTCGACACCATTCGGTCCCCAGCTCATCGGCGAGACCGAGAAAACCCTCAACGCCCTGCTCCGTCGATACCTCGAGGGCAGCGATCTCACCGAGCCCCAATGGGTAACCATGCGACTCGCTGACATGTTCGATGGCAGCGTCAACGCGGACGACCTCGCCGCGGCCGTCGCCGACCGTGCGCACTTCGCCGACGCGGCCAACCTCGTCGCTGAACTGGCGAGCCGTGGCCTGCTCGCGAACGGTCGGCTCACCACCGCCGGCCGCGACCTGATCAAGGCGGTACAGGCCACGATCGCGACCGACGCCGCGCCGATCTGGGAGAATCTTCCCGACGACGACGTCGCGGCCGCCACCCGGGTCCTCAACGAAGTCATCGAGCGGGCCCGGGCCGTGCTCGCCGACGAAGCCAAGCCGGACCCCGAGCAGGGTCTTGGCAATCGTGCCTAGCGACGGCGACCTCTACACCAGCGGCAGCGGCACACTCGTCCGGGCAATGCTTGCGGACCGTGTGGTCGACGAACTGCACCTGTTCGTGTTATCCGCTCACCCGCGGCCCGGGCCCACACCTTTTCCCGAAACGGCGGCGCCACAGTCCTTCGAGCTCGCAGCCGGCGAGGTGTACGACAACGGCGTCGTGTATCTCGCATACCGGCGCACGTAGGCAAGCAGAACGCCGCTGATCACGACCAGGCCTGACGGCCACGAGGAGGAGAGTGAGCATGCGACCGCACATCGACGTGATCACGCTTGCCGTTGGTGATCTCGATGCGGCCCTCGCGTTCTACCGCGACGGTCTCGGGCTGGAGTCGCCTGGCATCATCGGCACGGAGTTCGAAGGTGACGACACGCAACCCGCCGGTGCGGTTGCGATGTTCCGGCTCGACGGCGGGCTCATCCTCGCCCTCTATCCGCGCCAGGAGCTGGCGAAGGACGCGCACATCTCGCTCGGCCCGCCGTCGGCCGGCGAGTTCAGCGTCGGCCACGCGGTCGCGAGCGGTGCTGACGTCGACGCGCTCCTTGCTCGGGCCGAGCAGGCCGGTGCCACGCTGACGCAGCCAGCGCATGATCGCCCGTGGGGCATCTACTCGGGGTACTTCCGCGACCTCGACGGGCACCTCTGGGAGATCATGTGGAACCCGCAGCTCGAGGTTGCCCCCGGCTGATCAGCGCGGGGTGCGCCCCCGGTTGACCAGTCGCGCCCTGCGGAAGACGGTGTCAACTACAACGAGGAACGGTCGTGTCAGACCGTCCCGCATCCTCCGGCGCGGCGATGAGCTCGACGGCGTGTACCGCGTCGTTCTTCGCGTCCAGCCGAGCGCAGCTTCCACGATTCGCAAGACACGCGGCTAGCTAGGTTCGAGCGGACCGGCGAGCCGGGCCGACGTGCTGTCGGTCGACGAGATCCCGACGACGCGAAAGTCAACGGGCTCGAGATGTACTACGAGCTTCACGGCGCGGGGGAGGCGCTCATGGTGTTACCCGGCGCGTACATGACCGTGGGGCTGATGGGCGATCTCGTTCCGGCCCTGGCCGAGCGGCATCGAGTCATTGCCGTCGAGTTCCAGGGCTACGGGCACACCGCCGACATCGACCGCCCGTTTCCTACGAGCAGTTCGCGGACGACACCGCCGCGCTGCTCGACCATGTGGGAGTCGATCGGGCGGACGTGTACGGCTACAGCCTGGGCGGGCGGCGTGGCCCCCTGCAACTCGGCCTGCGGCACCCCGGCCTCGTTCGCAAGCTCGTCGTCGCGTCGGCTTCGTACAGCAGCCAGGGTCTGTACCCGGAGGTGCTGGAAGCCATCGGGAACCTCACCCCGGAGATGTTCGACGAGACGCCGTGGCGCGACGACGTACGACCGAACCGCACCCGATCCGTCCGCGTTCCCCGCTCTTGTCGAGAAGCTCAAGAGACTCGACCTGAGCCCGTTTGACTGGCCGATCGACGAACTGGCCGCACCGGCTCTGATCCTCGTCGGCGACTCCGATGGCACCCGGCTCGAACACGCGGTGGAAATGTTCCGGCGCCTGGGCGGAGGCGTGTTCGGCGACCTCGCCCCGCAACTTCCGGCCTCGCAGCTTGCGATTCTGCCTGCACGACCCACGTCGGCATGCTCGAGCGCGCCGATTGGATCGCGGGGATGGTCGCGACGTTCCTCGCTGCATAGGACCTATCGTCCATCCGCGTGCGCCACGGACACGGTCACCCGGCCGGGCCGCAGCAGACGCGCGCACGACGAGGCGCTCGAGGACATCCGTCGGGCAGTTGCGCGGGGCTGCTCCGTGCTGGCATCTGCAAGGATCGTACGAGGACTCGTGCGCCATGACGAGCCGCCGCGGGCGTACGCGAACCGCGAGCTCGGCGGCTAGGACGAGGCGACCCCTGTGGCTGAGGACGACGCCTTGCCCGATCATCATCCTGACGACGAGATGGTCCTGGCCGCTCGCCCGAGCGACGGCGATGCCGCGGTGACAGGTGGCGGATGCCGTCGTCGAGACGCTCCGTCCAGACCTCCGCCCACCCGAGGTGGTGAGCGGCATCGATGCGGACGGCGAGCTCTTCATCAGTTAGGTCGTCGAGCAGGGCGGCCCCGTGTGCGACGGCGGGCAGTGACGGATTCTCGGGCAGCTCCTGTGACTCGGCGCAAGCAAGCAGAGCCGCCGCACCCGTTTCCAGAGGGCGTGCCTCCAGCTGGCCGGCCACGTCGAGTGCCTGTCGAGCGTGGACGCGAGTGGTGGCGAAGTCAGCCGCGTAGAGCGCGGCGACGGCGAGCTCAATTTGCAGCGTGGCCGCCTCGACGGAGACGGGATGGGAGAGTTCCGAGAGCGCCCGTTGGAGCCGATTGCGAGCGTCGGCGTGCAGCCCCAGTAGCTGCTCGACGCCCGCGCAGCGCGCGTTGAGCCGCACCCGCAAGGCGGCCGAGTCACGCGGCACCAGATCGAGGGTGTTGACCAACACGGCGCGGCTGTCCTCGAGTCGGCCCGTCGCCTCGAGGGACGGGCGAGGACGGTCAGCACCTCGAGGCGTCGCGGCCGAGCGTCGGGCGATTGGGGCATGAGGCGCAGCGCCGCCTGGTAACACCGGGCCGCTGCTGTCGGAGCGCGGTGCGCCGCCTCGGCACCCGCTTCGAGCAGCGTTGTGATGGCGTCCTCGTCGCCCGGTCCGCCGACTGCTCGACGTGGTGGGCGCGAGCAGACGCCGATGCACCATACGAAAACAGCGCCGCGCCCGCTCGGGCGTGCGCGCCGATGCGCCACCCGCCTCCGGCCGCCTCGTGGACGGCGTGGCGCACGAGTGGATGCGAGAAGCTGAAACGTCGGGGGACGTCCGTGGGCCGGACGAGCCCGGCCCTGAGCAGCTCGTCCAGGGCAGGGAGCTCGTCGTGCTCGTTCATCTCGGCGGCCGCCGCCGCCAGCGCAGGCTCGAAGGGATCCCCGACGACCGCGGCTGCGTCGATCAGGCCGCGGGCCCGAGGCGACAGCGACGCGAGTTGCTGGGCCACGACGCCGGCGACGGCCGGAGGGACGAACGCAGTGGAAGTGCTTGGCGCGGATTCGGGTCGGTCCAACCGCGACGCGTCCACGACGTGTGCCAACTGTTCGAGGTAGAAGGGATTCCCACCGCTCTCCCGGTACAGATGGTCGGTGGCGGACCTGGTCATGTGCGATCCCAGGAGCTGGCTGGCTTCATCGCTCGTCAAGGGTCCAAGGTCGAGCCGCGCGACCTCGGTCTCAGCCGTCGCGGCGTCGAGTGTCGGCTCGAATCGGCGAGGGAGCTGAGCCGGGCGGAAGGCGAGGAGGACGAGCACTCGTCCGCGCGGCGCATGGCGCAGCAGATAGGAGCTCGGTGGAAGCCGGATCGGCCCAGTGCAGATCATCGAGGGAGATGACGACCGGCCGGGGCACGCTCAACGTGTCGAGCAGCGCCCTCACCGCCCGATGAGCGCGATAGCGCTCGCTCGGCAGGCCCGGGACCCGGGACTCGGGCGATCGTCTCAGCGCCGGGAACACTCCGGAGAGCTCGTTACGCGAATCGGCGTCCAGAGGTTCGAGGTCACGTCGGTCACGCGAGGCCAGGTAGTCGTCGAGGGCGTGTACGAAGACGCCGAACGCCTGGTCTTGTTCGAACTCTGACGCTCGCCCGCTGAACACGAGGTAGCGGAGCCGCTGCGCTCTGGTGCACACCTCGTCCAGCAGGCGGGTCTTGCCGATTCCCTGCTCCCCCGCCACTTGCACAATCGCCCCAGTCCCCGACTGCAGCCCGGCGAGGGCTCCGTCGAGGACTCGCAGCTCGTCGCCTCGCCCGATGAGGACAGCGGTGCCAGCCGGCATGAAGGCGACCATATCCCCGGGTCTGTCGTGCGGCCGAGCAGCCAGCTCCGAGAAATCAGGGGGCGGGTTCGGTGATCTCCACGATGCCGGTGAGCGTGCCGCGGGCCGAGCATCGGTCCATGGCTCAGTTCCTGCTCGACCACCGCCACGACCCGAGCGAGTGCGCCGTGGCCTTCGCGGCCTGGAAGGGCTTCGACAGCCCGCTGCGGGACACGCGAGCGCTGTGCTCGTGCCCGACCGGAGGTCATCGCCTCTGGTTCGTGGTCGACGCCCCGGACCCGGAGATGGCGCTGGGCCAGCTGCCGCCGTACGTCGCCCACCGGACCGAAGCGGTCCCCGTGACCGAGGTGACGATCCCATGACCGACCAGCCACCGCGATCGAGTGAAGGAATCACGATGGATCACAACGAACAGCCTGCCAACAGCGATGTCGGCGCGGCGGAGGCTCGAGCCCGGTCGGGAGCGCGCACCCTGCAGTTCCCGTCGGGAGCAGCGAGGCTCACGATCGACAGCGGACCGGACCCGCTCGAGCAGCCCGCCGCGACGTTCACCGGGCCGCGGCCGAAGCTGACCGTCACGGACGAGACGGTCGCCATCGATTACCGGCGCCCTCGCCCCTCGGCTGGCTCGCCCACGCGCTGTGCCGATCTTCAGGCCAGCTCCGGCTGCCGGACGGCACGACGTGGCTGATCGAAGCGAACCGCGGCATCGCCAACCTTGCCGGCGACCTGCGGAACCTCCGCATCGAGCGCGTCAACATCCGGGGCGGCGTCAGCCGAGCGGCGTTCGAGCTGCCCCGCCCGCTCGGATCGGTGCCTATCCGGATCACGGGTGGCGCCACCCGGCTCGACCTGCGCCGACCTCCTGGCGTGGAAGCCCGGATTCGCGTCAGGCGAGGGGCAAGCCATGTCCACCTCGACGAACAGCGCCTCGGCGCCGTCGGCGGCGCCCTCGTCTGGCACACCCCGGGCTTCTCGGACGCAGTGAACCAGTGCGACATCGAGATCTCCGGCGGCGCCAACCATCTGACTGTCGCCTGCGACACCGCCCACAACAAAGACAGGAGCTGAGACATGACTTGTGCCATCGAAGCCATCGGCCTCACCAAGCGCTACGGCAAGACCCACGCCCTGGCCGGCCTCGACCTGGTCGCCCAGCCCGGCCGGGTGACGGCCCTCCTGGGCCCCAACGGAGCCGGCAAGACGACTTTCGTCCGTGCCGTCGCCACCCTGCTCCGACCGGACGGCGGCACCCTCACGGTGGCCGGCCACGACGCCATCCGCGAAGCAGAGTCGGTACGGCGTCTGATCGGGCTGGCTGGCCAGTACGCCGCCGTCGAAGAAGCCATGACCGGTCGCGAGAACCTCGAAATGGTCGCCCGCCTTTTCGGGCTCAGCCGGCGAAGCGCCCGCAACGCCGCCGCCACCCAACTCGAACGCCTCGGTCTCGCCGACCACGGCGACCGCCTCGCGGACCTACTCCGGTGGCATGCGCCGCCGCCTCGACCTGGGCGCCAGCCTCGTCGGCTCACCCCGCCTGCTACTGCTCGACGAACCGACCACCGGGCTCGACCCCCGCAGCCGCATCCAGCTGTGGGACGCCATCCGGCAGCTGGTCAGCGACGGCACCGACGTGCTGCTCACCACCCAGTACCTCGACGAGGCCGACCAGCTCGCCAGTGACGTCTCGGTCACCTCCCCCAGGTCGACACGGCCACCCGGCGAGTCTCCTTCGCCGTCGACGACGGCACCGGCCAGCTGATCGACGCCGTGCGCGCCCTCGATCAACGGAACCTGACCGTCGAAGACATCGCCCTGCGTCGACCGACGCTCGACGAGGTCTTCCTCACCCTCACCGGCCAACCCATTGACCCCGCGAACGGCCATCGCGCCGCGTGAACCGAAAGGAACCGTCATGACCGCCACCCACTCACGTTCGTCTCGAGCGCCTATGTGCCCGTCGCTGACCATGCCCGGCTGGATGCAAGCCTTCGCCAACAACCAGCCGATCACGGCCATGGTCAACGCCGTTCGCGGCCTCACCCAAGGACCGCGAGCCGAGCAGCTGCTCCACCACACGACCACCTATTACGTGGGAATGTCGCTGCTCTGGGCCGCCGGCATCACCTTCGTGTTCGGGATCCTCGCGGTCACACGGTTCGCTCGCCGCTGAGCCGAGCTCGAACTCGGCACCACCATCCAAAACGACTCGGCCGACGAAGGCCGGCCGCGCCCAGGAAAGGCAACTGCCGATGCATGCCATCACGACGACGATCGACACCTACCTCGAGGCGTAAGCGAGACCGACCCGACGCGTGCGCGGCGAACTGATCCAACAGGTCTGGGTGCTCGACGGCCAACTGATCGACCTTCCCCTCCGGGTTGGGCGAGCACCAGCGATTGACCGACGATGACGGCGACGACGGCCAGGTACATGGGGTTGCGGACGTATCGGTTGAGCCCACCGACGATGAGCCGCTCGGTCGGCGCCGCGGGGATGGTGTGTCGAGACCTTTCGGTCAGAGGAAATGACGCGGAGACGAGCGCGGCCGTGCCGGCGACGATCAGCCCCCGGCCTCACAGACAGCCCTCTTCAGGCCCTCAGCGTGGGCGTCGGTGGTCGGAGCCGACGCGACTGACGAGCGCTTTGGAGACCTCGTGCAACCCCCCGACGACGGCGTCCGCCCGGCCGAGCGCGTCGTCATCCGGCGGGAAGTGGGTGTTGGGCACTGCGATCACCGCCATGCCAGCGGCGACGGCTGCGAGGATGCCGTTCGTCGAATCCTCGATTGCGACGCAGCGATCAGCGACCGTGTCGAGGCGGCGGGCTGCTTCGAGGTACACATCGGGTGCGGGTTTGCCATGAGTGACTTCGTCTGACGACACGGATGCCGCGAACGACGATCGCAGTCCGCTTGCGTCCAGGAAGAGATCGATGACCGAGCGACCCGAGGACGACGCCATGCCGAGCGGCCAACGCGACGCCAAGGTTCGCACCGTCTCGGGCGCGCCAGGGAGCACGGGGAGGCGTCGCCGATACTCGCGCTCGAGCAGCGTCGTCACCTCGTCGACCACAGCAGGTGGCGGCAATTGCACCCCGAGACGGTCGTGGAGGTACGCGCCCCATTCGGGCGAGCTCATCCCCATCACGTCGCGGGTTGCTTCCGGGCGCCATGAACCACCATGGCGGGCGACCACCTCCTGCCGCGCCGCATCCCACAGCGGCTCGGAATCGACGAGCACACCGTCAAGATCGAAGATCACCGCGCCGATGTCCTCCACCTCGCCGGGCTGCGGTCTGGACGGGTCCGCGCTCACGGCCCCATCATCCCCGCGCTCGGGGCACGTTCGGTCCGTCCGCATTTGGCGACGGCTCGGCGAAGCGTCGGTAGCGCTCGATGGCATCGGCGAGCGCGTGCCGTTCACTCCGGTCGACCGACGTCGTGATCCGAGTTTGCACCTCCACGCCATGACGACTCTGGACGGTGCGCCAATGACCGAGCAGCCGGCCGTCGAGGAGCAGCACGTGGACGAAACCGGCGACATGCCGGGGGACGGGGAACGTCACCCGCGGCGTCTGCAGAGCATCTCGGCTGTGTCCGTAGGAGATGATCACCTCGTCGTAGCACTGCACCAGATCGACCCGCGACGTCGTTCGAGGCAAGGTCTGCTCGGCGAACCAGTAGGTGCGATCGTCGACGGCGCGCGACGAGAGCTGTGGTGTTGCCAACTCGAGCGTGTGTCGAGCCTGCGGGGTGCTGAGACCCGACCACCACACGAAGTCCTGCAGTGTCGCCGGGCCGCGCGTCGCAAAGTACCGGCGTGCCAGCTCACGGAGGGCGTCGTCGCCCACCGGCCCTGTGCCAGGAGGAACGCGCTGGTCGAACGCGGCGTAGGTGTGCTGCCTTCCGCGCATGGGCCCGCTGCACACGACGGCAGAGAGCTCGGCGTGCATCACGATGTGGGCGACGCGCTGGCCGGAAGCATCGATGCCTCGGCGTTCGAGGACGTCGGCCAGTTCGCGGCGCGAGCGCGGAGCATCGGCGACGGCCTCGGCAATGATGTCGTTCGTTCGGGCGAGGGTTCGCGCGTCCAGGGCGAGCTCCCGGAAGCGCCGGGCGTTGCCGGCCTCGACGCGAGGACCGCTGAGCGCGATCAGCCAACGCATGTCCTCCTTGGCGACGTAGTGCCACGTCGGCCGCAACACATGGGTCCGCAGGACGTGGCCGTCGTCAAAGGCGCGATCGACCGCCGACGCGCGAACTGATCCCGTCGTGCGCTGGCCGACCGACCATCGTGCGTAGGGATGCTCCTGCGCCTGCATCGCAGTGAGGTGGGCGACCGCGTCCGCGGGCGACCCCAGTCCATCGTCCCACAGCCGAAGGGCGTGCATGCGCAGGCGCGTGACCCACTCAGCTGCATCCATCGGAGGCAGCACCCCGGTCGTCACGCGTGCATCTCGGCGCGCGGTTGCGCTCACAGCTCCGTGTTCGACGATCTGGTCTGACCACGATCGGCAAGGGCTACGCCGTCGCCGTCGCCGGCCGGCGGGCCCGGCGTCGAGGGAGCTGGAGGATGTCGCGGGTCGCGGCGATCAGCTCGGCGCGGAGCGTGTCAGGCGGGGATTCGGCGAAGAGCCCCGGCGCCCAATCGTCGAACGCGGTCACGGCGGCCAGGGCGGCGACCATCCGGATCTGCTGGCGGAGGTCACCCTTGTCCCGCACCGCCCGATCGACCCGCTCGTACATCTGTCGGTGGTCGCTGAAGATCGTTCCCTTGGCAGCCTCGAGCGCGGGCCGGTTGCGTTCGACCAACGCGAAGAACTCGCGGTGCTCGAAGAACTCGTTGACGACCCACTCCAAGGCGTCGGCCCAGCCCTCGATGCCATCGGAGGCCTCGAGCCGTCGCAGCAACTCCTGCAGGAGTGCCTCCATCGGGGTGAGCAGCGCGGCGAGGATCTGCTCCTTGCTCTGGAAGTGGTAGTAAAGCGCGGCCTTCGTGAACGTCATGCGGTCGGCGATCTGGCGGAGCGAGGTCGCCTCGTACCCCTGCTCGGTGAACAGCTCTCCCGCCACCTCGAGGATCCGCTCCCGTGTGTCACGCGTCGCCACACGAACAAATCTACTTGACGGCCGGCAAGTTGTGAACTTACCGTACGGCAAGCAAGCACTCGCTCGTCCTCACGCTGGGAGACGACAATGGCTGATCGCCTGATGATCGAAGCTGTAGGCCTGAGGAAGCACTTCGGCGACACCGAAGCCGTTGCCGGCGTCCACCTCGAGGCGTCCGAGGGGCGCATCCTCGCTGTGCTCGGTCCCAACGGCGCTGGCAAGTCGACCACGGTCCGGATGCTGACGACGATGACAGTCCGGATGCCGGGCGGGGCTGCGTCGGCGGGCTCGACATCGTCGCTCACGCGCCGGCCGTCCGTCGCATCATCGGCGTCACCGGGCAGGACGCCAGCCTCGACGAGCTGCTCACCGGCGCCGAGAACCTGATCATGGTCGCAGAGCTGTCGAAGCTCCGACGGTCGCAGGCACGCACTCGTGCGGCTGAGCTGCTCGAGCAGTTCGCCCTGACGGATGCTGCCGACCGAGCCGTGAAGACTTATTCCGGTGGGATGCGTCGGCGCCTCGATCTGGCCGCCAGCTTGGTATCGCGGCCACCGGTGCTGTTCCTCGACGAACCCACCACAGGACTCGACCCCGCGTGCCGCCAGGCGGTGTGGGAGGTGATCCGCGAGCTGGTGGCGCAGGGCACGACCGTCCTGCTCACCACGCAGTACCTCGACGAGGCCGAGGTGCTCGCCGACGAGATCGTGGTCATCGACCACGGGCGCGTCATCGCCTGTGGCACCGCCCGAGAGCTCAAGGCTCGCATCGGCGGCGAGGTCCTTGAGATCACGCTGTCGGCCTTTCACCCTGCAGCCGCCGACGCCCTCCTCCCCCTCGTCGCGGGAGACGTCCAGATCGCCGACGGTGGCCGGCGGCTCCACGCACCGGTCGTACCCACCGATGGAATCGCCAGCGCAGTCGTCCGCGCCCTCGACCGGATCGGGGTCGCTGTCGACGACATCGCGCTACACCACCCCTCGCTCGACGACGTGTTCTTCAGGCTCACCGGGCACCCCTCCGAACCCGTCGAGCCGGTCCCGGCTCGTGAACTCGTGGAGGTGTGACATGAATTCGGCAACTGTCGTCACCGGTCGTACCGGCGTCACGCTCGCCGCCCAGGGAGACCAATCCGCGTCGTCTCGACTCGCGGCCTTTGTCCGTGACGTCATCGTCCTCACCCGCCGCAACGTCGTCCACGTGTTCGCGAGCCGTTGCGGCTGTCCGATGCGACGGTGCAGCCGGTGCGATTCACGATCATGTTCGTCTACATCCTCGGCGGCTCGATTGTGCTGCCGGGCGGCGGTAGCTACAAGGCCTTTGCCATCGGGGGTCTCGTGACGCTGAACCTCACGACCTCGGCCATGGGGAGCGCGGTCGGCTTGAGCAGCGATCTGACGACGGGCATCATCAACCGCTTCCGAACCCTGCCGCTGGCCCGCAGCGCCATCCTCGCCGGGCGCACCATCTCGGATCTGATCTCCAGCGCGCTGTGCGGCACCATGGTCGTCCTCACGGGTCTGGCCATCGGCTGGCGCCCCGATCACGGCCTGACGGGGATCATCGCGGGGGTGGCCATCGCGGTCGTGTTCGCCTATGCCTTGAGTTGGCTCACGGCGTGCGTCGGGCTCGTGGCGCGCGAGCCGGAATCAGCGCAAGCGCTCGGGCTGCTCGTCGTCTTCCCGCTCGCCTTCGTGTCGAGCTGCTTCGCCCCGACGCAGGGGATGCCGTCGTGGCTGCGCGTCGTCGCCGACTGGAACCCCGTCTCCGCTGTCGCGGGCGCATGCCGCGATCTCTTCGGTGATCCGAACCCGGCCAGGCTCACGAACTCGTTCCCTGCGCATCACCCGATCCTCGTCGCCCTCGTCTGGAGCATTGCCATCGTCGGCGTCTGCGCTCCGGTGTCGAGCCGACTGCTGCGCAAGCACACCGTCCACTGAGCCGCGCCGTTCGAGGCTGTCGACCAACGTGGTCACCTGGCGGTGTGAGCCCGGTCGAGCGGGCGATCTCACCCGCCGCGGAGCGGACCCCGTGGTCCAGCAGGCCCAGAGCCCAGCGTCCGTGGGATTGAGCCCGAGGCGCTCGGCGACGGCGGCGTGGAAGTTCACCGTCGCGTCGCTGTGCCGTATTGAGTTCGACACTCGACGATGGGCCTCCGGCGTCGACCGATGGGGTCTCCCATTGCGGCCCTTCCAACTGCTCATGAAGCGCACCGACCAACTGTGCACGTTCGAGGGGCGATCGTCTTGCTCGCCCTTGATCGAGGAGACCTTCGCTAGAGGCGTTGCGACGCCTTCGCAGCTGCGCCTCGACGCCTCAATGCTTCTTCGGCTTGGCCGGCGACGGGGGCAAGATCTGGTCGACCAGTGACGGCACCAGGCCCGGATCGCATGGCGCATTCATCATCAACCGCCGAATCACGATGGGACCCACGAGCGCGTCGGCGAGCAGCTCCGGGTCGGTCGTGGGTGGGAGGTCGCCGTGCTCCACGCCCGCCTGCAGCAGGTTGACCAGCACCGCCCGGCGCTCCGTACTGAAGCGGTTGTGGAAGTCCCGTACCGTCGGGTCTCGTTCGGCGGCGTCGATCAGCGCGGGCATGCAAGCCGAGTACGTGGACTCGGCCACGATCATGGCGACCTGCTCGAGGAGACCGACCACCCGGTCGCGGAATGAGCCGCTCTCGGGCGCGACGACCGACGCCTTGAGCGTCCTGAAGGCGTCCTCGACGAGCTCGAGCTTGCCTGGCCAGTGGCGGTAGATCGTGCTCTTGCCGACCCCCGCTCTGGCCGCGACACGCTCGATCGTCATCGGGCCGTAGCCGACTTCGCCGAGCTCCTCGAGGACTGCCTCGAGGATGACGCGCCGGGAGCGCTCGACTCTCGGGTCGACCTCGGGACCATGCGCCTCCACCGAGCGACTCACCACCACATTCTCACTCGCTGGCGCCCACGCCGGCGAACCCGGGCTCGAGATCGTCCCTGCTGCTGATCGTCTCGACGTCAGGCTCGGTGCCCTTGCCGCGCGACCAGGCGAGGATCCCGACCGCGGTCGCAACAGCGATGGCGACCGCAACGCCGTTGGCGAACTTGAAGGCGTCGGTGAACGCCGATCCCGCCCGCGCGACGAGCTCGCCGCCATTCGGCAGGACCCGGGCGATGCCCGATGCCGCGCCGATCGATTCGCCTGCCGCGTGGGCTGTCTCGCTTGGCAGACCGAGCCCCCTGGTGTCCATGTTCGCCCGATAGACACTGTTGGCGATGCTGCCGAGCAGGGCGATGCCAAGCGCACCGCCGAGCTCACGGGTCGTGTCGTTCACCGCCGAGCCGACACCGGCCTTCGACAACGGCACCGACGACATGATCTCGCCCGTGGCCGGAGCTGCCGTGATGCCCATGCCGGCACCGAGGACGGCGAAAGCGACGGCGATGACGACATACGGCGTGTCGGTCGACAGCGTCGTCAGGAGCCCGAAGCCCAGCGCGACGACCCCGAGACCGGAGGCCATGAGCCGCGGGGCGCCGTACCGGTTCGCCAGCGCCGCACTGCGGGGCGACACCGCGACGAACGTGAGTGCCAGCGGCAGGCTCGCGAGCCCAGCCTCGAGCGGCGAGTAGCTGCGACCGAACTGCAGGTACTGCGTCATCAGGAAGAAGAAGCCGAACATCACGAAGAAGGAGGCGGTGATGACGCCGCTGCCGACGCTGAAGCGGCGGTCACGGAAGAAGTTCAAGGGCAGCATCGGGTGCTCGGCGCGCCGCTCCCACCAGACGAACAGTGTGAGCGAGACCGCCGAGGTGGTGAAGGCGGCGACCACCGACGTGCTCGTCCACCCGTCCTCTGGACCCTGGATGATCCCGAAGATCAGCGCGCTCAGCCCGACGAGCGACAGGAGGGCCCCACCCGGATCGAGTGGCGTACGGGTGTCGTCTCGCGAGTTGGGGGAGAAGGCCCACACGGCCGCGGCAACGCCGAGCGCGATCGGCACGTTGACGAGCAGCGTCGAGCCCCACCAGAAGCCTTCGAGCAAGCCGCCGGTGACAATCGGACCGATCGAGCCTCCTGCACCGGCGAAGCCGGCCCAGATCGCGATGGCCTTGATCCGTTCGTGCGGTGGAAAGATCGACGTGATGATCGACAGGGTGGCGGGCATGATGAACGCCGCGCCGACACCCATGAGGGCTCGGCTGGCGATCAACTGCGTGGCTCCGGTCGCCAACCCGCCGATCAGCGCGCTCAGCGCGAAGATGAGGAGCCCGGCGACGAGCGCCCGCTTCCGGCCGAAGCGGTCGCCGAGCGCACCAGCGGTCAGCAGCAGGCCGGCGAACAGCACGGCATAGGCGTCGACGATCCACTGCAGCTCCGATGCCGACGCGCCGAGTTCCTCCTGGATGGTGGGTAGCGCGGTGTTGAGACCCGCCACCGACATCACGACGAGCACGAGCGAGAGGCACATGATCCCAAGAAGGAACCAGCGACGGGATTGGATCGCTGGTTGCTCGAACAGTGGTGTGTTGGCTTGCGTGGTGAGTGTCGCTGCCATACCGGCTCCAGTCGTTGCGCTCGTGGCCCGCATGGGGAACGAGACGTTTCCGTCTCGAACCAAAACGTAAGCGTCTCGGAACGAGACGTCAACGTACTAGAGTGTGCTTTGCGTCACCGCCGCCGTCGGGGCGTCAGCCGGGCACCTCCGGGCTCGAAAGGAGCCAACCATGCAAACCCCCCCGATCGTCTCGCCCGAGGAATGGGAGGCCGCCCGCCTCCGCCTCCTCGTCAAAGAGAAGGAGATGACAAAGGCCCGTGACGCCATGGCCGCCGACCGCCGGCGGATGCCGTGGATGGCGGTGGAGAAGGCCTACGAGTTCGAGGGACCGTCCGGGAACGCGAGTCTCCTCGACCTCTTCGCGGGCCGCCAGCAGTTGATCGTGTACCGCGCGTTCTTCGAACCCGGTGTGCACGGCTGGCCCGACCACGCGTGCGTCGGCTGCTCGATGGTCGCCGACCAAGTCGCCCACGTCGCCCATCTGAACGCCCGGGACACCACCCTGGCCTTCGCCTCCCGCGCCCCGCAGGCCGACATCCAGCGGGTCAAGGCCCGGATGGGTTGGGAGATGCCGTGGTACACGATGAAGGACGGCTTCGACGTCGACTTCGGTGTCGACGAGTGGCACGGGACGAACGCGTTCATCCGCGACGGCGACCGAGTGTTCCGCACCTACTTCATCAACAACCGGGGCGACGAGGCGCTCGGGAGCACGTGGAGCTACCTAGACATGACCGCCCTCGGCCGTCAGGAGGAGTGGGAGGACTCTCCAGAGGGCTATCCGCAGGGAAGCCCGTACGTGTGGTGGGTGTGGCACGACGAGGCGCCGCAGACCGGCGTGGACCGGCCCGGCCTCGTGCAGCTCCGGATCGCGGCGTCGACGGACCGGCGGGAGTCGTCGTGATCGCCCACGTCGGCGGGCTGCCTGTCGAGGAGCTCCTCCCGGCGCTGATGAGCGGCGTGGGTGCCTGGTTGATCCTGCGACTCACCTCGCTCGGGGCGCGGCTCCGCGCAACGCGACATGCACCCGCCGGTCGACGACGTGCTGATGGCGATGTTGCCCGCCGTGGGCGCAATTCGGGTAGCGATCGATGCCCGAGCCCGTAGTCGCGCAACCCGAGTTCCCAGTGCTGTGCGGCGGAGGCGGCTTCGACGAGCACCCCACGGGCCTGGGCAGGGCCGGCTTTGGTGATCACGAGGGGACGCGCCATCGACGATCAGCGACGTCAGGAGCCGCTGGGAGAACTCCTACGCTGCTGCCGTGACTTCCGGGCGGGAGGCGGCCGGCCTCACCCCATCCCCCCGTAACGCCTGACGAGCGCGGTGCCGATCTCGGCCAGGCGCTCACGAACGTCCGCCGGTGACAGAACCTCGAGCGCGTCGCCGTAGGCGCAGAGCTCGCCGCGGCGTCCTCATGCATCTCCGGGAACCTGATGTCGATCGTGACCCGGCCGTCGTCGACCGCCTCACCGACCGTGACGCGATTCCCGAAGTGAACTCGCAGCCAGTGGAGCAGGTCACGCGAAGACAGCGCAGTGACCTGACGCACCGAGCGTCGCTCGTCGAGCGTGTCGACCACGTCTTGCCACGCGCGGTGAAGGTCGAAGCCGGGCGGTCGTTCGGCGGGTTCGTCGGTCAGCTCGACCGAGCGGACGCGCCACACCCGGAAGGTCCGCCGGCCGGCGTCCGTGTCTGCGAGGAGATACCAGGTCGTTCCTTTCGAGACGAGTCCGAGCGGATGGACGGTGCGCTCGCTGACCTTTCCCTTGGCGTCGGTGTAGCCGAGCCGGACCTGCATTCCCTGGACCACCGCCTGCTGCAGCGCTTCGAGATAGGGCGGCGTGGACGGCGCGGTCCGGCCCCAGCGGGCCGGGTCGAGCACGATCGCGGACGCCGCCTTCTCGGCCTCGGCGCGGAACGTCTCGGGCAGGGCGTGCACGAGCTTGCGCAGCGCCCCCTTGGCCTCGGGTGTGACCGCCGACGACGGACCAGCGATGAGGAACAGCGTGCGGGCTTCCGCGGCGGTGAGACCCGTGAGGTCGGTGCGCGCTCCGCCGATCAGCGACCAGCCTCCGCCCCGGCCCGGCTGCGAGTACACGGGGATGCCGGCGATCGCCAGGGCTTCGAGGTCACGGCGAGCCGTCTTGACCGATACCTCCAGCTCCTGGGCCACCTCGGTAGCCGTGACCCGGCCCCGGGCCTGGAGGAAGAGCAGCGTGGCCACCAGCCGGTCAGCTCGCACGGCGCAACAATCGCACACAAGCTGGTCATCAGATGACCAGTTTGGGACTGCATGATCGAGGGCAGGTCGAGCGATGAGTAACCGACGAGACCGTCGTCCACATCAAGAGGTCGGCAAGCAAGACGGGCACGCAACCGAACGATCCGGCCAGAGCCGGAGCACACCGCGGAGAACGATGTGATGACAGACCTGACGATGATCGCTCCGAGCGAGAGAGAGCCTGAGGCAGTCGAGTGGAATGCCGGGGGCGAGTCCGCTATCACGACCAAGGGCCTCGTCCGGACCTTCGACGGAGTGCAGGCGGTCGATGGGCTCGACCTCGACATCCGAAAGGGCGAGATCTACGGCTTCCTCGGGCCGAACGGCGCCGGCAAGACCACGACCGTGCGCGTCCTGTGCACGCTGCTCGCTCCGAGTGCCGGTCGAGCGGTGGTCGCCGGCCACGACGTCGCCGGCGACCCCGGCCAGGTACGGCTGCGCATCGGCGTCGCCTTGCAGGAGGTGGCGCTCGATCCCAAGCAGACCGGCGAGGAGCTCCTCCGCCTGCAGGGCCGGCTGTACGGGCTGTCCCGGGCAGAGACCGACCAGCGGCTGTCCGAGTTGAGCGAGCTCGTCGACATCGGCGAGGCGCTCGGCCGGCGCATCAGCACGTACTCGGGCGGGATGCGCCGCCGGCTCGACCTCGCCGCGGCGCTGGTCCACAACCCGTCCGTGCTGTTCCTCGACGAGCCCACGACCGGGCTCGACCCGGCCAGCCGAGCGCGGGTGTGGGAGGAGGTCAGCCGGCTCAACCGGGAGTTGGGCATGACCATCTTCCTCACCACGCAGTACCTGGAGGAGGCCGACGAGCTGGCCCATCGGGTCGGCATCCTCAACGCCGGCAAGCTCGTCGCTGAAGGCACGCCGGCCGATCTGAAGCGCGGCATCGGCAACGACTTGATCATCGCCCGCGTCCATGGGAACCCGGCCTCCGCCCGCGTCGCGGTGGCGGACGTCGAGGGCGTCAAGGCGGTAGATGCCCGGGGTAGCACGTTGGTCGTCTCGGCCGTCAATGGGGCGGCCGCCATCGGACCGGTCGTCGTCGCGCTCGACGGGTGCGGTGTCACCGTGACCGACCTGCGGCTGCGCACGCCCACGCTCGACGACGTCTTCCTCGAGCTGACGGGCTCCCACATCCGACAGGACGACGAGATGGACGACGAGGCCGGGGAGGTCACCGAATGAACATCACCACCACCACCACCGTCTCAACCACCACAGCCCCGACGATCCAGGCGAGCGCCATCCGGCCCCGGCAGGCCGGCTTCGGCCGGGACGTGATCACGATCGCCGGACGGGCGTTGCGCGCCCTTCCCCGTGACCTGGAGGCGATCATCCCGCCGGTGTTCATCGCGCTCTTCTTCTTCGTGGTGAACATCGCCACGCTCCAGAAGCTGACCGAGCGCAACATCGCTGGCTTCGACTTCAAGGCGTTCATGATGGCGACGGCGATTCTGCTCGGGGTCACGGGCGTGTCCCGCGCGCCATCCCTGGTGCTGGACGTCCAGAACGGGTACTTCGACCGGCTGCTGCTCTCCCCGGTTCGCCGGTTGGCGATCCTCGTCGGGCACATGCTCGCCGACGTCACCATCGCGTGCGCGCTCACCGTGCCGATCATCGTCCTGGGCTTCGTGCTCGGCGTGCGGTTCGAGGCGGGCTTCCTCGGCGTGCTCGTGTTCATTCTTCTGGCAGCGCTCTGGAGCCTGGCCTTCGCCGGCTTCGGCTACGCGATCGCGTTGAAGACGGGCAACCCGGCCGCGGTCAACACAAGCTTCTTGCTGTTCTTCCCGTTCCTCTTCCTCACGTCCTCGTACGTGCCGCGGGCGCAACTCAACGGCTGGCTCGACGCGGTCGCGACGTGGAACCCGGTCACGTACCTCCTCGAAGGACTGCGCTCGGTCACGATGCGCGGCTGGGAGTGGGGTCAGCTCGCCCAAGCCCTCCTCGCCATCGCCGTTGTCGCGGCGGCGAGCATGTCGCTCTGCTTCGGTGCGCTCCGCGGCCGCCTCAAGCAGCTCTGAGCTGAGGCACAGCGTCCGTCGCCGACCGCTCCACGCGGTTTGAGGTGGTGGGTGAGGGTGGCGTCCTCGATGCCGATGGTCGCCGCGAGGTCGCGCTGCACAGTGTGGTCCGAGCGCTTCCGGCGGCGCCGACCGGACCGCGACGCTGGGACGGGAACGTGCCACCAACCACCTGTTCCGTGTCGATGACGAGGACACCTTCGTCGAGCAGCTCCTGGCCGGGTTCGGTTCGTTTCCGACCTACTTCACCCGGCTGCCCGAGCTCAACCGGCGCGGACCGCGCCGCTACGCTCAGCTCCCACAGCTCGACCGGCTGGACGTCGACATCGTCAAACGCCACGTCGACACCGGCGCGCTGATCGTCGACGCGCGACCGATCACCAAGTTCGCGGCCGGCCACGGGCCCGGATCGATGTCGAACGCGCTGCGACCGGTGTTCGCCAGCTGGCTCGGATGGCTCGCCGACCTCGAACGCCCGATCGTCATCGTCGCCGATGACCAGGGACCGCGACGAGCTCGTCCGCCAGTGCCTCGACATCGGCCACGAGAACATCGTCGGCGAGCTCGACGGTGGCATCGACGCCTGGAGGTCGGCCGGTCGCCAGATCAGCGCGACCCCGCTCGTCGACCCGGACACGATCGTCGGCACCGTGGTCGACGTGCGCCAGCGCCGCGAGTTCGAAGCCGGCCACATCCCCGGCGCGATCAACGTCGAGCTCGGCTCACTCGGCCACAACCCGGTCCCGGACAGACCCGTGACGGTGATGTGCGGGCACGGCGAACGGGCCATGACCGGCGCCAGCCTCCTCACCGTCCGCGGCCACCGCGACGTGTCGGTGCTCAATGGCGGCCCAGACAGCTGGGCGGCATCGAGCCGTCAGCCACTCGCGGTCGGGCGATGAACACAACCGCGACCGCAGAGGCGCGGGTTCGTCTCGGGCTGCGGGAAAACCTGGCCCAGTTCTCGCTGCTCGTCGGGGTCAACGCGCTCGTGGGCGGCATGATGGGCCAGGAACGCACCGTCCTGCCGCTGCTCGCCCAAGACGGGTTCGGGCTCACCAAGTTCACCGCCGCGCTGACGTTCATCGCCGCGTTCGGGATCGTCAAGGCAGGCACCAACTTCTTCGCCGGCACGCTGTCGGACCGTGACGGCCGCAAACCCGTGCTCGTCGCCGGCTGCCTGGTCGGTTTGCCCGTGCGTTGCTGTCGCGGCTTGGGTGAGCATGCCCTCACCGCCGCCTCCGGTGTGGTCCCGGGCGCAGCTGGGCATCGGCGCGGCGTGGTACGAGCGTGAGCATCGGGGCCTGGGGGTGCCGTACCCGCCGGTCGCCGAGAGGTTCGAGCGTCTCGACGAGACCCTGCAGATCTGCCGGCAGATGTGGAGCGACGACGACGGGCCCTTCGAGGGCCGCCACTACCAGCTCGCCGAGACGATCTGCTCACCCCGACCGATCAGCCAACCGCGGCCGGCGATCCTCATCGGGGGCAGCGGGGAACGCAAGACGTTGCGGCTGGTCGCCCGCTACGGCGATGCGTGCAACCTGTTCGCGTCGAGCGTCGAGGAGGTGGCCCACAAGCTCGACGTGCTGCGCCGGGACTGCGACACCGAGGGCCGCGATCCCGCCACGGTCGACCGCACGATCCTGTATGGGCGCGATCCGCTGCACGACGTCGACGCGTTCGTGGCAACATCGGCGCCACCCTCACCCGCAAGTGGACAGCGGCCGGCCACCTAGCCACCCTCGGCAGCCGCACGCCCGATGCACCTGCGCTGCATGACCTCGCCGCCGGCATCGGAGCCCACACTGCCAGCCACCTCGACGCCGTCGCGGGTGCCGACGTGGTCGTGGTCGCCCTTCCCGGTGACGCCGTCGCCGCCGTGGCGGAGCCGCTCGGTGCCGCTCTCGACGGCAAGGTCGTGATCGACGCCACCAACAACCTCGCTGCGCCCGAGCCGAACAACCTCGCAGCCATCACCCGCGTCGCACCCGACGCGATCCCGGCCCGGGCGTTCAACTCCCTCGGCTGGGAGAACTACGCCGACCCCGACTTCGACGGCAACCCCGCCGACCTGCTGTGGTGCGGGCCCGACGGCGAGCCTGGCGCGCATCGAATCGCTCATCGCCGACATCGGGCTGCGTTCGGTGCGGGTCGGCGGGCTCGACCAACTCCGCCTCGTCGACATGCTCGCCGGACTCTGGTTCGCCCTCGCCCTCGGCCAAGGACACGGCCGCCACCTCGCCTTCAAAGTCCTCACCCGCTGATCAACGCGCCGATAGCGCTCCCGCATGGATACCCGCCGTCACCGACTAGCCGTGCTCACGCCCGGTTGCACAAAGAATCGGCTTGTCCCCGACAGCCCGACGATGTGGGCGCGATCGAGGCCGGCTGGCTACCTGCATGAACGCGGCGATTCCGCGAGGAGCTCGGGGGCGGTCTCGGCCGGTCGTAGGGCCGATCGCTCTATTGGGCGGCCCGCGCTTGGCTCGGTAGCGTTGGGTCATGGGAGCGGCCGCTTCGCTGGAGTTGGATCGGCCGCTCTTGCGCGGCTGGTTCCACCTCGTCGCCTTCTTCCTGGCGGTGCCGGCCGGTGCGCTCCTGCTCGGTGTGTCCGGCACCACCACCGCACGGCTCGCCGCGGTCGTGTATACGGCCGCCGTCGCGATCATGTTCGGAGTGAGCGCCTGCTACCACCGCGGGCGGTGGGGTGCGACGGCGCGCCTGCGGATGCAGCGGCTCGACCACGCCACGATCTTCGTGATGATCGCTGGCTCCTACACGCCGTTCTGCCTGCTCGTCCTGGACGGCGCCGTGGCCGCCGTCCTGCTCGTGGCGGTATGGGTGGGTGCGGTCATCGGCGTGGTGATGGCGCTGACCGGGCTGGCCGAAAGGCGCATCCTCGGCCTGGCCAGCTACCTTGCGCTCGGCTGGATCGCCTTGGCCGCCCTCCCCCAACTCGTCCACCACCTGGGTGGGGGCGGGTTCGTCCTGCTCGTAGCCGGGGGCGCCGCCTACACCCTCGGCGCGATAGGCCTTGCCCTGCACTGGCCCGATCCCTTCCCACGCGTGTTCGGCTACCACGAGGTCTGGCATGCCATGGTGCTAGCTGCCGTGGTGTGCCACTACATCGTGATCCTGTCCGTCTTGCGCGTCTGGCGCCACTGTGTAGACGGCGTTGGACGAGAGTCGCTGAGCGACACTGCTTCGTCTCGGCGGTGGTCACGTCGCCAGCGACGATCAGCGGGCCGCCTTCGCCGCCGGAGTCGAGCAAGTCGTCGGCTAGCGGCTGCACAGGCTGCGTGGCGTCGAGGCATCGACCTGACAGGCGCCGGTGCGGTTGTTCCCGACCGGCGGCTCCCGGCCAAGACCATGACGCGTCGGCGGGCCGATCTTGAGACGCTGGGGGAGGGGACCGTGTCGCACAGCGGTGGCTCGGCCAGCTCGAACAGGAACTCGATCCACTCGTCGATGAGGATGGCACCGGGTTCCGCGGCGAACCGGGGATCGGACCGATCGCCGCGGCCACGTTGATCGCCGCGGTTGGCGACCCGTTCCGGTTCGCCTGCGAGTCGAAAAGTTGGCCCGCTGGTGCGGCGCCGCGGATGTCTGTTGTCCTCCGGCGAAGGCGCCAGAGCGCCAGTACGCCACCGGCTCGACTTCGGTGGTGTCGAGTGACTCGAAGGTCGCGATCGTAGGATCACCTGCGGCGGAGTCACCGCGCGATCGGCGCTGCCACCATGATCGTCGGGAGGTTCGTCATCCCGGTCGGGATGGCCGGCATGCTCGAAGCATCGACCATGGTGAGACCGTCGATCCCACTCACCCCAGGTGGGCGGTGGGGCCTGTTGTCGCGTTCAGCTCGGCGCGCCGCATGCGGAGGCACTGGTCGACACGGAACAGGCGGAGAGTCCGGAGATCCTTCGGCGGCAGCTCGGCTTCCACATCCACCGTGCGAACGAGCTCCGGCTGGTCGACCTGATGGGTGGCCCCCGCGTGGACGATGCTGGCAGACCTGCTCACCAGCACGTTCCTGAGCCAGTCCGCACGGGTCCCGTAGGGTAGGGCGATCAGGAACCCATCGTGCGTGGGGATGGCGCGTACCGGCGTCTCGAACCGCCGACCTGAGCTCCGGCCGACGTGCTTGATGACCGACGCGTACGCACCCGGCGTTCCGGCTGACTTCATCTGACGCGGGTTCCCGACTGAACGGTTCATACGGCGCACCGCATCGAGCACGGTCGGGGACTTCCTGCGCATTCCGACGATGAACACAGCCCCGATCGCCGCGACCGCCAGCGCCAAGGCACCCACGAGCGTTGCAAGGGCTCTCCGCATGGCCACCTCCTCGAGTACAGGATGGCGAGCGCCCGAACTGGCTGGATCGTAGGTCGCTACGACCGTGATCCGGCCCAGCTCCTCGAGGACACACCGCGTTGTGTCACCGGGCTGACGGTCGGGCGGCCGGCGCGGACCAGGTCTTCGCCCTTGATGCGGCTGTTCGGAACGCTGACATCAACGGACCAGGCGAGAATCAGGTGTACAAAGAGCCGGGGTCGGGTCACCCCCCAGCGGCTCTGTCGGTGGTCCGCGAGCTTCCAGGTGTGGTCTGGGCGCGCTCGGCCCTCCTCAATGCATGGTCATGGTGCCCGCGTTCCCGTCGACGGTGATGGTGGAGCCGCCGGGGATGGGCAGTGTGGCCTCTCTGGGACGGACACGACGCAGGGGATTCCGAGCTCACGGGACACGCGCGATACGCGATTGCCCGGGGGCCTCGTCAAGCGAGTCGCCGTGGCCGAGGCGGAATCGACGCGTTGTCCTGGTACCGCGCATGCGCTCGGTTCCGTTCGCAACGTGATAGACGTCGCCGACCTTTTCGAGCCCCTTCGGCGCGATCCGGCAGCGGCTGAGATCCTCGTGGACTTCGATGGGACGCAGGCGCCGGTCGTCCGGGATCCCGCCGCGGCAGAGCCGTGGGCCGGTGTTCCCGAACTGCTCGACGAGCTCGCTCGGCGTCAGACAATCGTCGTGGTCGTCCCGGGTCGACCCGTCGCCTTTCTCGCCGCTCGGCTCCCGCGTTCGTTACTCCTGGCTGGCGTGTACGGCCTTCGGGGTGCAACACGGCAAGCTCGCGGCCAATTCTTAGTGGATGCGCCCGCAGCCGAAGAGGTACGCCAGCGGCAACAGCCCGTAGTCCCTGAAAGCGATCACCTTTCGGAGGGCGAGCGATCGGATGGACGGTTTCCGGACGTCGGGTGCGTGCGTCAGCTCTTCGAGGATCAGGGGGTGCCGTGACGCCGGCGGGCTCTGACGCGCGGCCTCCGCCGATGATGAGAACGTGGTGGTAGGAGCCATCTGTACATCCCAGGTAGGCGAGCGTCGATCCGACGCGCTGCCAGGGTCCGGGGCATGCGCTCCCGAGCCAGCCAAAGACCAGCCCAACACGCTCGGGCTTTCTCGTGTCGATTGCCACGGTACACCCGACGGCAAGCCGCACGACACCCGCGGCAGCGGACAGTGCGAGCGCCAGCGACGACGCCGCTATCGGAACCTTGTGGATCACGACAAACGGACCCGCAGTCAACGCGGGCCGGCGGTGCCGCCTGCCCTGGCCGCTCCGGAGCAGCGGCTTCCGCACACTGCCGCGAGGTGACGGAGGGAGGTCAGGTCGTCGATGCGGTCGGTGGCGACCGCTGCGGGGTCTCGCGCCGTGGTCCCTCGAGGCGAGGTGCTGAGGGTGGGCAGGTCGGCTGCCGAGGCATGTCTTCGCCGAGCACGACCACGACCGACTAGGGCGGTAACACGCGGCCACAGGGGCACTGAGCCACGCCTGTGATCATGCGTCGGACCCCTGAACTCGGCCACCCCTTGCGGTCTCCGGACCGGGTTCGGAACCACCTGTCTCCAGCGCGCGTTACGCGCGCGCGTTCTGCTCCGGTCAGGGATCGGCGAGATACGCGACATCGGCAGTTGTGTGGGGCGCTCCTGGCGTTCGCGTCAGGCACGCCGGACAGTCGCTACGACGAGGAGGACCCGGCGAAGCAGCACGCGCCATCACGCGCTTCTTTTCACGCGTGAACGGCGAGGGCTGGGTCTACGACCGGCCCAGCCACATCCACGTGGTCCCGGCGGACGGCACCGAAGCTCCGCGTGACCTCACGCCGGGTGAGTACAGCTTCAGCGGACCGGCCTGGCCGGCGGACTCCTCGGCGTCGTCTGCAGCGGCGCAGCCCACGAGTCGTGGGATCACGACTTGTCCATCGACCTGCACCTCGTCACGCCCGACGGAGAGCGCTGGCCGCTCACCGAGCAGACCGGTCGCTAGAGCCTCGCCGCGGTGTCGCAAGTACGCCTCGCCGTGCGGCGAAAGGCGATAGCCGACCTCGAGGCTGATCGTCAGCCCGAGGTTCTTCAGCTTGCGGACATCGATTTTGAACGGCTGCGTCTCGCGCCCGAAGGACTGTGCGAGATCCGCCGCCCGGACAGCGGGACGCGCCGCGATCGCGCCGAGAACTGCGAGCGTCCACGGGCCGTGGCTGCTTGCGCGATCGAGTCGCGCGAGCCGCCGGTCCAGGTCGGCAGCCTCGTCGTCGCCGAGCAAATCGGATGCGGCCAGCCTGTCTCGCGGATCCGGCTCATGCAGCGCGTGAAAGCGAATGCGATACGTGGCGAGATCCTCGGTGCCGCGCAACTCAGCCACCGCTTCCGCGCGCCTTGCATAGCCGGCCGCCCGCACATCCCGTGCGCTGATGCGCGGCGGGATCGACGACGTCGACCGCGTCGACGAACAGACGACCCACCGCGGTGCGGTACACGCGTCCGGGCACAACCTGACAGCGCTTCCATCGGCGGAACATCACCGTGACTTCGCCGCGCTGTATCGGGTCGCGGTACTTGATCGGGATCAACACGCTCAGAACCCGGCAACCACCGCGAGCTGCCAGTCGCCCGGCACGCCCTTGAGTTGATGTGTGCCACGATCGACGAACTCGTTCACCACGGCAGGTTGCGCTGCGCGACGCCCGGCGTCAAGGCTGCGAGGCGACGACTTCACCGTCGGGCACGTTGTCGGCGGCAATGGGGTTTCCGTGATCCTGTCCGTGCCCGAGGGTTCAGTCGACGAATATCAAGTGCCTGGTAGCGCGTCGGCGGGGCACCGCCCGCACGGAGAATTCACGTCGCCACCGGCTGCGGTCCCATGATCATGACGAACGCCAACGGAGGAATCTGGACGAAGCTCACCCGCTGCCCGCAACCGCGACAAGAAGAGTACGCGCGCATAGATGCCCGCTCGGGGGCGGTCGCGCTGCGCTAGAGTCGTTCCGGGCCGTGCCTAGAACGCGCGCTCGAGAACGTGGTCGCCATTGGGTCAGCGGCGTTGCCCATTCTGCGCGTTCGGAGCGCGCGTTCGGATCCCGTGCCGAGGTCCCGGACGTGCCCGCGATCGGCAGATCGGTGTCCGGGCTGCTTTCGATGCGTCGCCCCGGCGGCGCGGCGGTGCACGAATCCCGAACCGTCGATCCCTCGCGCTCGCGGCGCAGCACTCCGTCAGTCTCAACAACGCCGCGGGCCAGCGGGCTGGGACAGGCGGACGGAACAGCGTGGGCAAACAGGGAACGCGCGGGCCGGCCGGCCGATTCACTCTTGCAGGTCGGCGAGAAGCATTGCGCGCTGCTCCTCCAAGGCAGCGACCTCAGCTCGGAGGTGTTTCAACTCGCGGTCGACCCGTGCGAGCTCGGCCTTCGCGCGGCGTTGCCGATGGTCGCGGTCGTTGTAGGTGCTCTCCATCAGCTCCTCGACCTCGCGCCGTAGGAGCCTCAGCCATGGATTTCCGTGAATAACACCGACTCGGTACTGAAGCTGACCGGCGTCGATGGCCCCTCGATCTCGGCTTGGGTTAGCCCGAACTGCTTGCGTGCTGTCTTGTCGCTGAGCGTTGCGCCCTTCTGGCGCCACTCTTCCTCCACGGCTTCCCTCGGTCTCGGCACACGGGACTACTCGGGGCAGCAACCGTAACCCTTGGCCGGCTCCGACTTGAGTGCCGTGCTCGCCACCTCGATGACTCGCAGACGACCGACGCCCCAGCATCGGCGTGCGAGGCGACGGACACGACCGCCTGGGACGTTGTTCGGGCGCAACAGGACGCCGACCATCGCCGTCGACATGGTGCGTTCGCGCTGACCGCACTTTTCTCGGCGGGGACCGCCGATCAGGTCGAACGGACGCGGCGGGGAGCGCTTCGAGCCCACCAATCCGGCTCTTCACCGCGCTCGCGCAGGTACGTCAGGGTGTTCACCGCCTGTAGCCAGTGGCCGCCGGTCGAACCGCAGAACCTCCAAAGATCCCCAGCAGCCGACTTGTAGCGATGGATGAGGTCGTCAAGGTCGAACTCGTCGATTTCGCCCGAGTCGAGCTGCGTGAAGCCGTCACGCACGCGCTCGAGCAGTGCTCGCAGTTGTTCCTTGTGATATGCGGCTATCAGTTCCCGGGCCGCTCGACGCTCTGCCTTGTCACCTGAACCACCCACGGTACGGTCTTTCTCGGCCACGATCTGAAGGTACCGCGGCTGGTTCGATTCTGCGGCAGGATTCATGTGTGGAGCACGTCGACGTCGACGGGATGCGGATCGCCTGCAGCCGGGCCGGCTCGGGCCCGCCGCTGGTCATGCTGCATGGTGCGCCGAGCGATAGCCGCATCTGGCAATGGATGCTCCCCGACCTCTCACGTGACCACACCGTCGTCGCCTGGGACGCGCCCGGCTTCGGGGAGTCGTCGAACATCGACGACAGGTGGCGGGCGCCGCAGTTCGCCGACGCGGCGGCGAGCTGCTCGACGACTTCCACCGTGCGCCGGGGCGGCATGGCGAGGCCGCCCAATTCGACCGGCAGCGGGAGCCGGTTGATGCCCGTGACCGCCAGGCCGGCGACCACCTCGGGGTCGAGGTGGCCGGACTCGTCCCCGGCTGCCGCCCGGTCGGCGATCAGGGCGAGGACGTCGGCGGTGAGCTCGACGTCGACAGCGAGGGTAGTCATGGCTGGGCCTTCCTTCTCGTGCGCTTCACTTGGACGAGGAACATGTCGACGGCGGGCTCGATGTGGTCGACGAAGCGACGCCCGCCCGGGTCGTTGGCCCACTGCTGCCCGGTGATGCCCATCTGGATCGCTGTCCACAGGTCGATGTCGGCCTGGTCGGTCACGCCGGTGTCGGCGAGGGCGGCGACCAGGTCGCGGTACGACTGCCAGGCCAGGTCCATCGACGCCTCTGACGGGGCGAAGCCGGGGATCGTCCGTTGGAACAGGAGCTGGTAGCGCACCTCGTCCTCGACACAGAACTCGACGAAGCGCCGCGAGCCCCGTTTGAGCACGTCGACCGGCTTCCCGGTGCGGTCGAACCCGGCCATCCAGGCGTGCAGCTCCCGGTGGCCCTGGGCGAACAGGGCGTCGTAAATGGCGTCCTTGGACGGGAAGTACTGGTACAGCGACGAGGCGTGGAGCCCGACGCGGACCCCGAGCTCCCGCATCGAGATCGAGGCCAGCCCCTGCTCGCGGGCGAGGTCCCGCGCCGCGGTGAGCACCTCGTCGATCGTCGCCTGCCGGTGGCGCGCCCTCGGTCCAAGTTCAGACACTGTTGGGATATTCCAACGATGTTTGGGTTCTGTCAAGAGCGGCGTCGGCTCGGCTAGTAGCGGATCGCCGGGATCGGCGACTGGATGACGGTGAATAATCGCCCGGTAGGCGGATCCATTGACAGACCCACGACGACCATCAGCGCACCGCCACCGAGCGTCCCCGAGATGCTAATCGAACGCAAGAGCGGACCTTCCGGGACGTGACAGCCTCGCTAGCACCGACCTCGCAAGTCCACGGCCGTCGAGCCTGCATACGCCACCGAATCGGCGATCCCGGACGATCGGCATCGCGGCTGATGGCCGCCCCGAACAACCCGGAACCCGCCGTCTGATCGGTACGCCGCGCTTGCGGATCCCGGTCGACATCGCAGTAGCGGCACTCTTGGCCGTGGGTCGCGTCGGAATGGAGGGTGGGGTGAGCCGGGGAGCAGTTGGTGCGAACCTGATCGCGAACCTGGAAGCCCCGCCCCGGATGCGCGGGCGTCTCGTTGCAGTAGTCAGACCCGGATATTGCGGCCGGTGGGGGCTGATGGCTGGATTGACGCGACAAGTGCCCCGCTGCCTGGGACGATGACGGTTGCGAAGCCACATCGAGTCCAGCCAGAGGAGCACCTGACGGGTGAACGCTACCGCGACGTTGTTCGATGCCGGGGAGATCATCTCGAGGCCCCGCCGAGAGGCGGCACCGGTCAAGGTGTCGGTGACCGATGAGGATGTGACGGGCGTGGCCGGGGTCGCCTTGTGGGGCCCGATGCTGGATCGTCTCAACCTTGTGGATGTGGCTGACGCCCGCCGGCTGCGCCCGGTCGGGCCGGGTGGCTACACCGGCGGGGAGTGCTACCGGACCCTGGTGGAGGTGGTCCTGGCCGGGGGTGAGTTCCTGGCGGACCGGTCGCTGCTGGAGGGCGCCACCGAGGCGCTGCGTGGGCAGCAGGCGTTCCCGTCGCATACGACCCTGTTCCGGTTCTGTGCCGGCGCCGACTTCGGTCGAGCCCAGAAGGCGGCGGCGGTGAACCGCACGATGCTCGCTCGGGCGTGGGCGATGGGTGCCGGCCCCACTGGTGGGGTGATCACGATCGACCCGGACGCCACCCTGGTCGACACCTACGGTCCGGGCAAGGAAGGCTCGACGTTCACGTACCGGGGCGAGGTCGGTCTGTCGCCGTTGATCGGGGTGTGCGGCGAGACCGGCGACGTGCTGGCCCTGCGGGCCCGGGGCGGCAACGCCCATCCGGGCCGGGCCAACGCCGGGTTCATCCGCGAATGCGTCGCCGCCATCCCCGCCCCGGTGCGGGAACGGGCGAACCTGTGGGTGCGGGTCGACTCGGCGGGCTACCAGCACGACGTGTTCGCGGCCTGCGAGTCCCTCGGCGCCGTGTTCACTGTCACCGCGCCGAACAAGTCCAACGTGCGGGCCGCCATCGTCGCCCTCGCCGCTGATCCGGCCACGGTGTGGCGCCCGGCGCTGACAGCCGAAGCCGAACGGGGATCGGAGATCGCCGAGACGGTCATCGAGATCGGCCGCCGCAACAAGGACCAGCGAGAGCTGCGCCTCATCGTGCGCCGCCAACGAACCCGCGCCGGGGACCAGCTGTCCCTTGATGATCTCGACGGGTGGCGGTTCCATGCGATCGTCACCAATCTCCCCGCCCTGTTCGCACCCGCCGACATGGTCGAGGCCCATCACCGTCTGCGGGGCGGGATCCCCGAAGACACCATCCGCCAACTCAAGGAAGACTTCGGGCTGATCCACGCGCCGGTGCAGAACTTCTTCGGGAACTGGCTGTGGTGGCACGCCGCCGCCCTGGCCCACAACGTCGCCCGCTGGATCCGGGTGCTCGCCCTGCCCCGCGAGTTCCGCCGCTGCCGCGGCAAACGCCTGCGACTGGCGTTCTTCAACGTCGCCGCCCGGGTCGTGCGCCACGCCCGCCAGCTCTGGCTGCGCCTGCCCCGCTCCCACGCCTGGGCCGACGCCTTCATCGAAGCCCTCACCCGCATCCGGCAGCTGCCCGCGTTCGCCTGAACCGGCCAGGCCCACCCTCCCCGCCGGAGACAACCCGATCGACCACGACCCCTGCATCACCGCGCCCCGACGAGCCCGACACCTCGTCTCGACCGCTCGACACGATCATCACGCCACCGAACTCGCCGATCGCGCCCCAGTCACAAGCCTCACTGCAATATCCGGGTCAGACGTGAAGCAGTCGAGCAGCGCGTCGAGGTCGTGCTCAGCGACCGCCAGCCGTCACGGCCAGCTTCGCCGTCCACCGGCCCAGGAGGTACTCCACTCGTCGTTTCGTGTACGGCATCCCGGCCAGGCGTTGGCGCTCCGCAGTGCTGAGCCAGATCAGGTCATCCTTCGGTACGAGCGCCTCACCCTGCGACAGCCATCGCATGGCCTCCACGATCGACTAACGTTAGCGTGACTCCCCCAGGCACGAGTCGGCGCCGCACCAGGATCGGCAGTTCGAACGCCTGCGTCCCGACGAGGCCAGCGTTGCTCGGAACGGTCAGAATGAGGGCGTGGCATGAACGTGACGGAAGCGGTTGGCATCGTCGGGCTGGGCGCGGTGTCCGGGTACGGCTGGGGCCTCGATTCCCTCTGGAAGGGGCTGCTCTCCGGCACCTCCGCGGCGCGACCGGTGGTGTTCGAGGAGTTCGCCGGCCTCGCGGCGATGGTGCCTGACGGCGGGAACGAGGAGGACTCGGTCACTCTGTTCGGTCGGGCGTTGTATGGGTCTGGCCGGGAGGCGGTGGCCGACGCCGCTGCTCGGGGATGGCGCCCGGGGGCTCGGGTCGGCTTGATCCTGTGCACGTCGCTGGGGGAGGTGCAGGGGTGGCGCGATCTGTACTTCAAGCACGGAGGTCACGTGCGGCGACGCCACTACCTGCAGCTGTTGCCGTCCACGGCGCCGTCGATGTTCATGGCCGAAAAGGGGTTCAACGGTCCCTCGATGAACGTGGGCGCGGCGTGCGCGTCGGGTGCGCTCGGCGTCATCTTGGCGAGGCAGTGGCTGGTCGGTGGGTTCGCCACCGACGTGATCGTCAGCGGCACCGACTTGTCGGTGACGGCGGAGAACGCCTGGGGCATGGGTGCGCTCGGTGTGCTGGCTACCGAAGGCACGCCGGAGCAGGCCTGCCGTCCCTTCCAGGAGGGCAGCCAGGGGTTCCTCCCCGGGGAGGCGTCGGCGGCGCTCGTCGTCACCGGCCAGGCTGATGCCGACGTGTACGTCCACGTGCTCGGGGGCGGGTTCACCCACGACGCCTTCCACCCCATCGCCATCAAGCCCGATGGGTTGCAGGTCGCCGCGGCGTGGTCGCAGGCCATGGCCGACGCCGGGGTCGAACGAGGCGAGATCGCCTACGTCAACGCCCACGGCAGCGGCACCCTCCTCAACGACACGGTAGAGGCCGGGGTGGCCGATGCACTGTTCCCGGCAACGCACGAGGATGTACTCGACGAAGATGCTGACTGGCCACGGTCTGGGCGCGGGCGGAGCCCTGGAGACGGCCATCGCTGCGCTGACCTACGAGCGGGGAGAGATTCCCGCTCCAGCGCTGGTCGCGACCGCCAATCCCACGCGTGCTCGACGGCGTCACGCCACGAGCGCCCGGCCCGACGCTGAAATCCTCGATCGGCATGGGCGGCTACAACGCCGCCCTCGTCATCGATCGACTCGAGAGCTGATCGGCGACCGCGGCGATGGCCGACCTGCTCGATCAGGTGGCCGCGCCGTCAGGGCGATGGCGAAGGGAGAACCATGCTCGACTGGACCGACGAACACAAGATGCTGCGCGACGCGATCCGCTCCTTCGTCGAGAAGGAGATCGTTCCGCTGCAGAACGAGCTCGAGCACGGTGATCTCGCTCCCTATGGCGTGCTCCGCAAGCTGTTCGCGACCTTCGGCATCGACGAGTTGGCGCGCGACAGCTTCAAGAAGCGGCTCGAACGGGACACGGCGACCCTGACGGCGGCGCCCGAGACTCGGTCGGACTCCTCGGCGTCCGGCTTCGACCCGGCGCTGATGCTCATCCTGCTGATCGAGCTCTCCCGCTACTGCCCGGGCATGGTGACCGCTCTCGGGGTCTCGGCCGGTCTCACCGCGTCGGCCATCGACAGCCGGGGCACACCGCGCCAGCGCGAACGATGGGTGCCCGACCTGCTCACCCTCGAACGCATCGGGGCCTGGGCCCTGACCGAGCCCGATGCAGGCTCGGATGCCTTCGGCGCCATGCGGGCCCGTGCCCGCCGCGACGGCGACGACTACATCCTGAACGGATCCAAGACGTTCATCACCAACGGCCCCTACGCCGACACCATCGTGTTCATCTGCAAGCTCGACGAAGGCAACCCGGCCGACGAGCGCAAGATCGTGTCGTTCGTCCTCGACCGGGGCATGCCTGGACTTGAGCAGTCCCTGCCCTTGCGCAAGATGGGCATGCACTCCTCGCCCACCGGGCAGATCTTCGTCACCGATCTCCGCGCCGGTGTCGACCGGCTGCTCGGCGAGACCGAGGACGCGCCGACCGACGCCCGAGACGGCGCCAAGGGCACCTTCGCGACCGAACGGGCCGGCGTGGCCGCCATGGCGTTGGGCATCATCGAGCGGTGCCTGTCGCTGTGCGTCGACTACGCCAACGATCGGGTTCAGTTCGGACGCCCCATCGGCGAGTTCCAGCTCATCCAGGACAAGCTCGCGAGGATGGAGATCGCCCGCCTCAATGTGTCGAACCTGGTGTTCCGCTACATCGAAGCGATCAACGCCAACCAGCCGCTCAGCCTCGCCGAGGCCTCGGCCATGAAGCTGTACTCGGCCCGCGCCGCCACCGAGGTCGCCCAAGAGGCCGTGCAGCTGTTCGGCGGCAACGGCTACATGGTCGAGTTCGGCCTCGAACAACTCGCCCGCGACGCAAAGCCCTTCAGATCTACGGCGGCACCGACGAGCTGCAGATCACCCACATCGCCAAGGACTTGCTCCGCTCCAGACCTCAGAACCGCTGAGGGCCGGCAGATGACGGTCTCAGGGCCATGTTCGGCTTCCCCGGACTGGCGATCCTGCCCGACGGGAGGCCGACTGGTGTGTGGCTACGCGAGACGCTTCGAGGTGAAAGCGAGTACCCAGACCAGTCGATGGGTCACCTCGAGGCCCGAGGGTGAATCTTTCGCCCTAGAACTTCGTGGCGGCCTCCTGATGGATCATATGGTCAGGCTGTGACAGCGAGGGTGGACGGGTCGCCGGCACCGACGGCGTGACGAAGCGCTGCGGCGAGCTTGGGCAGTTGCCGGTAGCCCTTCACGCGACGGAACTGACTCGACGCGCCGAGCATCCCGGCGGCCGCCCACCGCAGGCGCATGTCTCCGTCGTGCCAGTGCTTCACGTTGCGGGCGTGGGCGCGCACGATCTCGATCATCGACTCCACCGGGTTCGTGCGCATCACCGTCTCCAGCAACGAGCCGGTGACGCCGAGGCGAGTGACGGTGACCGTTTCGGCCTCGTCGACGGAGCCCTGGTGGGTGCCCAGCAGCCACCGCTTGGCCAGGGACGCAACCCGGTGCACGCCGGGCAGCAGCCCGAACGGATCGTCACCGCGAGACCGGGCGGCGCGTTGGCTGCGTCGGGCGCGGGTGTAGCCGAGTTCGTTGATGCCGCTGTAGCCCTGCCAGGCGTCGGTGATGACGGTCGCGCCCGGTTCGACGTGGGCAGTGACGAACGGGTGCAGCGAGGCGGCGGAGGCATCGACGAGAATCGCCATCCGGCAGCGGCCGAGTCCAGTGGGCTCCTTGACCTCGACGGCCACGCCCACCAGGGACTCCTTGCCCTTGGCCCGCCCGCCTCGAAGCCCCGGCTCCTCGCCGCCGATGAACGTCTCGTCGACTTCGACCGTGCCGGTGAGCCGCTCCCGGCCCGGGCGCACCAGCACCGAGCGCAGGCGGTGCAGCACCGCCCAGGCGGTCTGGTACGAGCTGATCTCCAGCTCCCGCTGCACGCTCTGCGCCGAGACGCCGTCCTTCTGCGTCGCGAAGAGCCAGCACGCGGTCAACCACGCCGTCAGGGGTGTGCGCGTCCGGTCGAAGATCGTTCCCACCGTCACCGACGTACACGACCGGCACGCCGCGCACCGCAACCGCCCGTCGCCCAGCCGCCAGCCGCCGAGCTGCCCGCAGTCCGGGCACACCAACCCGTCCGGCCACCGCAGCCACTCCAGATGGTCCGAACAGTCAGCGTCGGTGACGAACCACGACCGCAGCTCGCCCAGCGACCCTCGGGTAGTGGATGCCAGCCACGGGAGCGGCGATCACGCCCCGAACCTACCGTCGCCCAGGTCCGCCTTAAGTGGATACCCCGAATCAGTGAAACAGGGCTTGGTCCAGCCGTGCTCATCCTCGGTTCGGGTCGAATGTGTGAGAACGAACCTTCCGGACGGGCCGGGCTCCCGTCGCGCACGACTATTCCTCCTCGTCGTCGGGTGGTGCGCTGGTCAGGAGCTGGCGCCAGCGGTCTTCTGGCACGTGGGCGGGGGTGGTCGATGTGAGGAAGTCCTCGAGTACTCCCAGGAACCACTCGGCGTCCTGCCAGGGCAGGAAGTGGCCGGCACCAGGAAGTATCTCGAGCCGGGCGCCGGGAATGGCCTCGGCTGCCCGGTGCGCGTGGGCAACGGGAATGAGCCGGTCGTTGTCCCCCCAGACGATGAGGGTCGGAATGGCCTCGGCCAAGTACAGGCGGTCGTGGGCACTGACACGCTGGCCGGCGAGGTCGATCACCGAGCGCACGGTGTGGACGAATGCCATCTGGCCGTGCCGGTCCGTCAGGGACGTGTAGCTCCGCCAGACTTCGACCCAGGTGGTGCTCGGTCGCCAGCCAATGCGGCGGGCCACGGCACCGGGCAACTCAGCCGCTTCACGGATCCCGGGGTGCAGCAGGATCGGGAGCACGTACTCGGCGCCGGGCAAGGTCACGGCTCTGAGGAGGGGGCTGACCTCCTTGCCCAACCCGCCGGATGCAACCAACACCAACCGTTCCGCCCATTCCGGGAACTGGTATACGAACTGCATTGCCACACCTCCACCGAGGGAGTGGCCGACCAGCGTGACGCGTTCTCTGCCCAGCACCGCCAGCAGGTCCCGGATACCACTCGCGTAGGCACCGAGCGAGTAGTCGCCCCTGGGCTTGGCCGAGTGTCCGTGGCCCAACAGGTCTGGAGCGATCACCGTGTAGTTCTCGGCCAGCGCAGGCATCACCGCCCGCCACGTGGTGGAACTGCCTGCTATCCCATGGATCAGGAGTATCGCCGGCCCATCGCCGGCCATCCGGTAGCTGACCTCATGGCCGTGAATCCGCACGGTGAGCCGATGGAGCGAACTGGCCGTCGCGGTGTCTCCCGCGGAGGGGCCAACTCGATGACCGCGTGCCATCTGGCTTGCTCTAACTCGGCGCCCCTCCGACGGCATCACGCCACCAACACCCCCTCAGACCAGAGTCGATAGTCGCTCGCAAGCCCAGGCTTCAAGTTCAGACGCCCACAGCGGCATCGGTCGTTGCCGACGCCACGATGGCGTACTTCGCGGTCGGGATGGCGTTGCACTCGGAGGGCTCGTATGAGGATGTGCTGTGGCTGCTGACGGATGGGTTGGGGTGGTCGTCGGGGTCGTCCGATCCGAGTCGTGGAGGTTGCCGTCGAAGTCGGCGATCTTTCCAGGCGCGGGCGAGGTTGGGGGCCGAGCCGGTGGAGGGTCTGTTCCGCCGGGCCGCTGGCCCGCTCGCCAGCGCGGCGACGCGGGGGCGTGGTTGGCGGGGCGCCGGCTGGTGGCGATCGATGGGACCACGTCGATGTCGCCGACACGCCGGAGAACGACGCGTGGTTCGGGCGGCCCGGTGTCAACAAAGGTGAGCGATCAGCGTTCCCCCAGGCCCGTCTCGTCGGGCTCGCGGAGTGCGGCACACACGCGATCTTCGACGCCGAGGTCGGCGCCTACACGACGTCGGAGATCGACCTCGCCAAGGTCCTCGTCGAGCGGCTCGAGGCGGACATGTTGGTGATCGCCGATCGCGGATACTGCGGCTACCCGTTGTGGGTCAAGGCCGCCAGCACGGGGGCGGACGTTGGGCGAGCCAAGTCGAACATGCAACCCCGCCACCTCGAGACCCTCGCCGATGGATCCTGGCTGGCCGAGTTGCGTCCGGGCGGCAACCCGGGACGGACAGCGACGCCGGCGACGATCCGGGTGATCGAGTTCACCATCGACGACGGACGCCTCAACAACGAGACCTCCCGGTTGTTCACCACGATCTTGGACCCCGACGACGTCGCCGCCGAGGACCTCGCCGCCGCATACGTGCAGCGTTGGGAGATCGAGCTCGCGTTCGACGAGCTCAAGACCCACCAACGCGGTCCTCGCACCGTGCTGCGCTCGAAGTCTCCCGAGCTCGTCGTGCAAGAGATCTGGGGCTACCTGTGCTGCCACTACGCGATCCGCACCCTGATGTGGGAAGCCGCCGACACCGCACACCTCGACCCCGACCGGGTCAGCTTCGTCGCTGCCCTACGCATCGCAAGCCGATCGACATCGGCGCGCGATCTTCCGCCCTCAGGTCACTGACCACGGCTGGCGACACGCCATCAGGCTGCTCCTCGCACGCCTCAACCCCCGGCGACGCTGTCAAGCCAACCCCCGGCTCATTAAACGCAAGATGCGCAAATGGCACGTCAAACGAGACCGACACCGCCTCTGGCCACAACCCCGACCCGAACTACCCATCTACCCCATCCGGTCAACTAACTGAACGGTATTGGGGCTAACCCAAGCCGAGATCGAGGGGGCCATCGACGCCGGTCAGCTTCAGTACGGAGTCGGTGTCATTCACGGAAATCCATGGCTGAGGCTCCTACGGCGCGAGGTCGAAAAGCTGATGGAGAGCACCTACAACGACCGCGACCATCGGCAACGCCGCGCGAAGGCCGAGCTCGCACGGGTCGACCGCGAGTTGAAACACCTCCGAGCTGAGGTCGCTGCCTTGGAGGAGCAGCGCGCAATGCTTCTCGCCGACCTGCAAGAGTGAATCGGCCGGCCGGCCCGCGCGTTCCCTGTTTGCCCACGCTGTTCCGTCCGCCTGTCCCAGCCCGCTGGCCCGCGGCGTTGTTGAGACTGACGGAGTGCTGCGCCGCGAGCGCGACGGATCGACGGATATCGCACGTCACGTGAGGCTGAGCCAAGCGCACATAACAGCGCGCGTCGACGGCGTCGGCGTGAACGCATAACCGGCGATCGGCATTTGTGCTCACGCGTGCGTGACGGCGCCCGAATCGGTCTGTGCCGCCGCGTATCGCACCCAGAGGGGGTCGCGCGAGCGTCTCGTCGCGCTGGCCATGCGCGACCGATTGCCCGCGATGCGCTCGCGCGGCCACTGCGTTCACCGCCCCAGAATGACGCGCCGGGGCGCCGACAACGCCGGGGTCGATGGCGCGCGGAGAGTCCACCTGCACTGCCGCATGCTTGCTGGCTAGCGAGTGCTCCGAGTCGGGGCGGTCCAACTGTCTCTGTCCCTCCTCTGCAACGGGGGCCCCGGACCGGACGCGTTCGGAGCGGTGGCGGTGCTCGACGCAGGACACGACAGTCGTGATGCCAACGACGCCGACAAGTGGCCGACGTTGATGGTGTGGGCTTCGCCTTTCCGCGGCGGGTGGCTGATCCGTGCGTCTCGAGCTGCCGGCACGAGCGGCGGGACCGGACGATCACGCGATCCACGACGCGGCTCGGATCCGCGCGGCCCGACGCGCAGGCTCCGGGGCCGCGGGCACGTTGGTAGCGCGCGCTACGAACTCCACGGACTGGACGGACCGGACTGAGATGCTGGGGGCGACCCAGGACGCTGAGGACGCCCTTCAGGAGACGTTCTTGTCGGGGTGGCGTGGGCTCGGTGCGTTTCGAGGGCCGTGCTCGGATACCACGCCTCCGAGGTGGACGAGTTCCTCGACACCATCGAGGAAGCCGTCACCAGTGCGCTCAAACGTGCTCGTGCCCACCGTGGAGCGCCGGCTCGGCGAATCGGCGCTGGCGGATCCGCCTACGCCGTCGGACTCACCCGCCCGGCAGGAGCTGCTCGCCAAGCTCACCCGCGCGTTCGACACCAGTGACGTCGACGGCGTGATCGACTTGTCGAACGCTTACCCATCCCGACGACGGTCGCGCCTCACTCGCCGCCATGACTGCCGAGGGTGGATCGGCGCTACGGGCGGCGGCGCCGTCGTACCTAGCCGGGAGCGACGCCCACTTCGAACTGGGACCTGAGTCGAGTCCGGTGACGCAGCGGACGATCGCCCGGGCACTGCATCGAGCAATCGACGCGCATCATGCCAACACCGATCCACGGCGATGACAGCGCGCCGCGTCGGTGACGGAGGACACGGCCGGCGGCCAAACCAGGCCGGCGCACTTCACGTATCAGAATGTTGACGTCTCACGAGGAGTCCGACGATGCACCCCCAGTTCGCCGCCGCCATCGCTCGCCAACGGATGCAGGACCGTCTCGCCGAAGCTGAGCGTCATCGTCTCCGGCGGCGCACGGATGGCGCCGGCCGGACGCGACGGCACGTGCCGTAGGTTCGGAGCTGACACAAGTCGGGGCGGGCCGTCACCACGTGACCGGAGGTTCGTCGCTGAAGATTCGCCGGTCGACCCGTCGGCCCGATCGCCGCAGCGCGACGATCACCGAGGCGCCGTGCTGGACGGTCTTCGTGCCGCGGTGGCCGTTGAGGCCCGTGGCGGTGTAATCGGGGCGACGGCGTTGACGCGAAACCTCGGGAGCGCCTTCGCGTACGGCGTGGTCACCACGTTCAGCGCCGCCTTCGAGGACGGATAGACGAGGCTCACGAGGGTCGGCGCCAACCGGGTGGGGCCTGTCGTGATCGTGATCGATCGCATGCCACTCGAGGCCATCACGATCCTCGGATGGGTCGACCGCTCGAGGAGGGCAGCATCGCCCGGGTGACGCGGACCGGGCCCAGCAGGTTGACGTCGAAACAGGCGAGGAACTGCTCAGGTCGGGTCTCGAGAGGCGGGAAGGCGCCGTCGGTGATGCCGGCGTTGTTGACGAGCACGTCGAGGGGTCCCGTCGGGGTCGAGTGTCGCGACGGCCACGCCACGGACTCGTCCGATGTCACGTCGAGGGGGACGAATCGCACGTCGCCGACCAGCTCGCCGAGGGCGGCCGCCTTGTCACGCTGGGAATCGCGAGCGCCCAGGTGGACGGTCGGGCCGACGTCGGCTAGCCGGCCGGCCGTTTCGAAACCCAGGCCCTTGTTCGGTCCGGTGATGAGTGATGTGGTCGACCGGCGCAGGGCCGAGGAGGGCGTTCAGGGCTGCACGTTGTGGCTGCGCGGTCGTCTTCCTCGCCGATGTCCGAGCGATCGGCAGCTGTCGAGGAACAGGTGGCGCGGGGTGGCGCCTTCCGTCAGGAGGTCGATCCGGCAGCGAGTTCGTCAGCGTTCATCCTCGCCAAACGGGCGTCGAGCACCGCGTACTCAGCCTCTTCGATCGCCGCGTACGCGTAATCGACCGCGAACGACGCGTCCTCCTCTGCACTTTCGGCCTCCCGCTGGGCGGCCTCGAGGTCGTGGGAGGCCCGCCTCTCATCGATGTTCTGACGGACTTCGGCGATGTGTTCGTCCCACGAGCGCTGGAGCCTGGACCACCACGCCGAGAGCTTGCCCTTCTGGTCCTCGACCGTCTTGCTCAGTTGGTCGGCTTGAGCCTTTGCCGAGTCCCGCGCCGTCTTGACCTCCTTCTCGAGCTCGGCCTTTGCCTTGTTCTGGGCGGCGGCGGCCCGGTCCTCGGCTTCCTTGGCTCGGGCGGCGAGTTTGGTCAGCTGGTCTGAAAGCGCCATGTTCGGACAATCCTTTCGGTGGGGCGAGAATGCTGTCAGGTCGGCTGGTCGGGCCCTACGCCTGCCTCCTCGAGCCAGTCAGCGACCCGCTCGCAACCTTGCGCCGTCGGGCGTCGATCGTCAAGGAGTGGACGCGTCGAACTCGTTGCCTTCGGACGTTCGGCTCCGGTCAGGTGGCATCGAGCGTTGTGCGCTACGGGTGTGGGTCGCGGCAGCGACCTGGCACTACAGCGTTCGGCCGAAACGGTCGGAGGTTCGCCATGAAGATCGAGTATTTGCACGCCTCGAAGTTCGGCAATGGGGCCGTGGTGGCGGCGGAGTTCGGGAAGCCAATGGCCGCCAAAGGAGACAGTGTGAATGTGCATCACATTCGGGAGGTGAGGCCGACGGAGCTGGCGCCAGCCGACCTGTACCTGTCCAGCTCGCCGGCATCGACTTTCCCGCTGCACGATCTCCGGCACTTCATGGCGACACAGATGCTCGCTCACGGCATCGTCACCGTGTCACAACGACTCGGCCATGGGAGGGCCTCGACGACGTTGAACGTTTACGGCCACTGCGTGCCAGGGCCGACCGCGACGCCGCCGAGTTCATCTGTGCCCTCCTGACCGCATCCGACAACGAGGTCCGCCCCCCTTCACCCGAGCGCATGAGCGTCGCGGCCACGGCGCGTACTCCGCCCACCCACGCCGAGCACCGGTTCGGTCCGCGGTCCCCTGTATCTGAGCCTGAACGATTTGGGGCGTGCCGCCGTCGGTCGTCGCGACGCACATATCGGTGGATATCGCGCATCCCCCCGCCACTGACTCAACACGTTCGGCGACCTCGGCGGCGTGTGTGCGCCCCTCCAGTGGTGGGTTTGGGCGACCCCCACCACTGACGGGACCGGCTCGTCGCCAACCGACGTGGGCTCGTGGAGGGCCTGGTGCGGGTGAACCCTCCACTGCGGGTTGGCACGCGCCTGGGGTCACGAGGCGGGCGTCGAGCCGGCAGCGGCCAAGGCGCGACGGACACGGCCGCCGAGTCCGCCGAGCCGCTCGACGGGCTCGTTGCCTGAACACGAACCTGATGTGCCGGGCGGCGATCTCGTCACCGCACCCGACCATCGGCGTGGCCGCGACCGCTCGCCTCGACGAGCTCGACGGCACCATCATCTTCCTCGCCAGCGACGCCTCGAGCTTCATCACCGGCCAGCACCTGCTGGTCGACGGAGGATGGTCCGTCTACTGAACCGGAACGAACCGAGCATCTCTCGCACGGGAATCCCGATCTGGTCGTCGTTGAGCGGTTCGCCGGCAGCTCGCGGAAGGTCGATGACTTCGTCTGCCACCGGCCGATGAGTCCTAGAACGATTGGGCGTCTCAACGCTTGCCGCCGTCACTAGGAGGAGCCGTGAGAGACCCAGCTCTCGAACCCCTGGACGTGTTGGTCGGCGAGTGGACCCTGACGCTCACCGACGCCTGGTTCCTCGAGTCCCGCGACGTACGCCAGCAGGCCGCGCCACCGCTCGCTGGCTGGGCGACGCCTTCATCGAGCTCGAAGCCGAGATGGAGGGCGTATACGTGTGGCACTTCGTGCTCGGCCACAGCGACGCCAACGAGCAACTCGTCGCGCTGTACCACGACCCCCGGCCGACATCACGGCTGTTCAACATGACCTTCACCGGAGACGACTGGACGCTGCATCGCAAGGATCCCGACTTCCACCAACGCTTCGTGGCCCACGCCACCGCCGACCGCATCCACGGACGTTGGGACGCGTCCGACGATCAAGGCGCAACATGGCGCAAGGACTTCGAGCTGACCTTCGAGCGGACCGCCACGAGACAACCGCCCGAGGACACCGGAAGCATCGGGCGAACATGAGGGCGGCCCGCCGCGGCCCACTCCGGCTGTGCTCGACCCGACCGGATCCAGCGGGTTGAGCCGTCAGCCGGGACAAGGTGAATCGTGAGTCAGCTTTCCCCGGATCGTCTGCGGTGGCGCTCGGGCGTCGGGTTCTAACGAGCCGGAGTGGCCGCTCCGAACCAGGTCGCCAGCGCATGAGGCAGCTCTGGGTCCGTGAGGTCTCCCACCCAGGCGACATGCCCGTCGGGTCGGATCAACACGGCCGGGGGCGCAGCGACCTCGCCAAGGACCGGGAGCTCCCACACGCCATCGTGCCTGGCGTCGACCAACCGGACTCGATTCGCCCAAGGAGAAATCTCGAAACCGCCCCGTGCACCGAGGTTGAGGAGCACGGGCCGGGCGTCGTGCAGCAGAGTGAAGACGCGCGTCGGGCCGTCCGCGGTGTGCACGTCGAGGTCGGGCATGCGCCGCCCGAGCAGCGGGTGCCCCTCGCCGAGGTCGTAGTGGATGTGGAGACCGGAGATCATCGTGGCGATGCGCTTGCGCGGCTCGTCCATGCTCAGCAGTTCGAGCATGGTGTCGCGGAGGGCCTTGCTGCGCTCGTCGGTGCGGCTGAGCGAGACTTGCGCCATGGTGTTGTGCAACACCCGGGCACTGACCGGGTGCCGTTCGGCGTGGTAGGTGTCCAGGAGGCTCTCGGGTGATGTCTTGTTGACCACCTGGGCCAGCTTCCATCCCAGGTTCACGGCATCCTGCACACCGGTGTTGAGGCCCTGGCCACCTTGCGGGCCGTCACGTGCGCGGCATCGCCTGCGAGCAGCACCCGTCCCTCGCGATAGGACGCCGCCTGCCGGGTCATGTCGGTGAACCGGGAGATCCACGTGGGGCTGTGCACTTCCAAGCCCTCCAAGGGAGGCGCAGCACCGGTCTCGCCGCTCAGCGAGGCGCGAGCTCGATGAGCTTCGACACCGTCTTCCAGCTCCGTGCCGTCCACGGCGTCTTCAGCTGGCGCTCGAGGAATGCGGGCAGCTTCGTGCGGCCCATGCCCTTCGGCAGATAGAGGTAGAGCTCCCGGCCGCGCACGGCGAAGGCCTCGGGCTCGAAGTCGTGGGCGTCGATCCGGGCGACCGTGCCGGCGGGCGGCCTGGTCGCCATGAAGCCGACGTGGAGCTTCGACGTGTCGGCGTGCGGGAAGGGATTGGCGGCCACGAGCCGCTGGAGCTGGCTCGGCGTACGGAGCATCACCGTGATGTCACGGCCGAGCCCTTCCGCGATGGCCTCGTCGAGCTGCTGCGGCGTCACGGCCCGCGGGGAACGGAAGAGCACGTTCCCGCTCTGCACGTAGGTGGTCACGTCCGTGAACCCCAGGTCTGTGAACAACGAGCGCAGGGCGGACATCGAGACCACGCTCTTGCCCCCCACGTTCACGGCCCGGAGCAGGGCGACGTACGCCGGCACCCCGCGATTTTGCCCCGCAGGCCCGCGGCCTGCGCGGCGACGGCGCGATTCCCCGAGCATTCAGGTCGATAGCCCGCCAGAGGTCGCGCTGTCCCAAGTGTTCGGGGAAATGGACCGCGACCGACGGGACCGTCGCAGCGCCGTGAACGGTCGATGAAGGCTGCCGAGCCGCGGTCCATCGCCGGCGGCGGCTTCCTAGCCTTGCCGGCATGACGACCAGCCGAACCGTTTCCGTGGAGCCGTCGTGGCTCCGGCGCGCCGTGCTCGGGATCTGCCGTCCGGTCGGGCGCCGCGCGCTGCGCCTCCGCGTGGAGGGTGAGGAGCACCTGCCGCGTGACGGCGCCGCGATCATCGCCGCCAACCACCTTTCGTTCTTCGACTCGGTGGTCCTCATGCTCGCGGTCGGCCGTCCGTTGACGTTCGTGGGCAAGGCGGAGTGCCTCCACCGCTGGGCGACGCGGCGGGTGCTGCCGGCGCTCGGCATGATCCCGGTCGACCGCGAGCGGCCGCGAGCCGCCTACGGCGCTCTCGCCGCGGCGGAGGGCGTGCTGGGCGCCGACCAGCTGTTTGCCGTGTATCCGGAAGGAACGCGATCGCGCGACGGTGCGCTGCACGGCGGGCGCGCCGGCGTCGGGCACCTCAGCGTCACGACGGGTGCCGCTGTCGTCCCGGCGGGCATCGTGGGCACGGATCGGATCCAACCTCCGGGCGCGCGGCTCCCGCGGCTCTTCCGGGGGGCCGTCGTCCGCTTCGGTCCGGCGATCGTCCCGGAGGCCTACGACGGCAGCCGGCGCGAACGTCGGCGACGTATCACCGAGGACGTGATGACCGCGATCAGCCAGCTGTCGGGACAGCGGTACGTCGGTCGCGCGCCGGCGGTGGTTCACGCGTGACCAGTCGGTCGGCGTAGGCGAGGTCGACCGGCTCGGCGAGCGCCACCCCTCGATGGATGATCGGGCTGGCGACGAGGTCGGCCAGGAGCTCGGCGTCCGTGTCAGCGCGGAGTTCGCCACGACCGATGCCGCGCCTGATGGCGCAGATCGCGATGCAGCGGCGGCTGGCTACGAACCGCCGTGGCGCGGCGCGCAGGTCCGAGATCCGCCGGCCGAGTAGCCCAAATCGCGCTACGAGATGACCTCCATTCCGAAAACCTGTCACAACAAACCTGTCACAACGTCCCAACTTGGGACACCCGAGTAGTACCGGCTGACGGTTTCGGGACGTGGCCTCGGTACCTGGGCGACAATGGCCCGGTTCCTGGCTGACACTGCGACCTTCTCCGGTCTCGGGCTGTTGGACGCCCGCGGTCGTGCCCGCTCACCGTGTGGCGGCCGGTTGGAACAGCTCGATGAGGTTGCCCGATGGGTCACAGGCGAGGACTTGTGCTCCACCGGGACCGGTCACGACCTCGTTGCGGAACCGAACCCCCTCCGCGGTGAGTCGGGCGATCTCGCCGTCGAGGTCGTCGACGACTAGGTGGATGCGGTTCCAACCACCGGGGCCCGGTCGTTCCCCATCCGTCATCGCCCTGCTGGCCGAGCTTTGCGGGCCGGAGAGCAGGAGCCGCAGGTTCCCTCGAGTGACATCGGCGAAGGCCGGACTCGAGATGCCGACAGTGAACCCGAAGTGGCGGGTGTAGAAGTCGGTGCATGCGGCTACGTCGTCGACCAAGTAGCGAACGTTCACGATGTCGGCGTCAGGCATGGTGCGTCCTTTCCAGTTGTCCGGTCGTGAGGTCAGCGAGCAACAGAGCCACGCGGCTCTCGATCTCGTCTGCGACGTGTTGGAACGCGGGATACGTCGCCTTGTCGCTGGCGTCGGCCGCGGCGGGGTCGGCGATGCTCCAGTGCGCGGCGATCGGTGCCCCTGGGAACTCCGGGCAGATCTCGCGCACCTTGTCGCAGAGCGTGATGACCCGGTCGAACCGGGTGCGGGCGAAGCGGGTGAGCGACTTCGTGGGGCGGCCGCAGATGTCGACACCGCGTTCAGCCATGACCCGCACCGCGTTCGGGTGCAGCGGCTTGGGGCGGCTCCGCGCGCTGCGTGCTTCGACGGTGCCTGCCGATCGGTGTTCGACGAGCGCTTCGGCGTCTGGGAGCGGGCGCTGTTGCCGGTGCACAGGAACAGCAGTCGAGGTCGAGCCCGTCGCGGCTCGACGTCGTCTGGTGGCGCCGGCGCGAGCGAGAGCCTGGGATGGAGCGAAAGCCCGGTTTCGCCGAGAAGGTCCCGGCAGCGGAACAGGTCGGCCCGGTAGTAGACGTCGCGACTGTCCGCCGAGCTGCGGCGGGCGCTGACGATGCCGGCGCGCCGGAGCTCCGCCAAGTGGTAGGAGACCAAGTTCTGCGGCTTCCCGACCAGCTGCACGAGCTCGCCTACACGGCGATCGCTGCGACCGAGCTCGCCGACCAGCTGCCATCGCAGCGGATCGCTGAGCAGCCCGAGGATCTCCGGCGGCTGCGTCGCTCCCACCTCGAAATTTCATCAGTCCTGCCCCGCGCCGACCGTCACGCTCAGGCGAAGCCCCGCCCATACCTGCTCGCTCCGCGACGAGGCAACTCACGGCCCCCTACATTCCACCGCGGCGGGGATGCCTTGACATCTAATGCTTAGATAGCAAAGAATCGACCTGTCCGAGGAGAAACATGGACAACCGAGACGGCAGCGTGGAAGCGCCTCGCCGGCGACTTGCCGTGGTGGCAGCGGTCGCCGGGGTCGCCGCTGCTGCGCCGATACTGATCGCCAGGATCGGCTGGCCGTGATGGCCGCCACGGGGTCGATGTTCGGGTTCGGTGGCGGAATGGCCAGCAGTCAGCTCACCAACGTCGTGCTGTCCGAGGTACCCCCCGAACGTGGCGGGTCGGCCAGCGGTGTGGCGACCACCAACGACGCGCTCGGTGCTGCCCTGGGCCACGGGGCGGAGGTCCGCGATGAAGCCGCGTGAGACCGAGCCGATCGGGCTGTTGCTGACCCGGGTCGCCCGGACTGTCAGCCGAGCCTTCGACGAAGCGCTCGCCGAGGCGGGTGGGTCGGTCCCGGTGTGGTTGATCCTCGTCTCCCTCAAAGCAGGGCCACATGGTGCCCAGCGCGACATCGCCGACGCCATCGGCATCGAGGCCGCAACTCTGACCCACCACCTCAACAAGCTCGAAGCAGCCGGGCTTGTCACCCGACGCCGTGACCCCGCCAACCGTCGAGTCCACCAGGTCGAGCTCACCGCGGACGGCGACGCCCTGTTCGCCCAGCTGCTGCAGCACGTCATCGGCTTCGACCAGCTACTGCGCCGCGGCTTCAGCGAACGCGACCTCGCGGAGCTGGCCCGGCTGCTCAACCGCCTGGCCACGAACGCCACCGACACCCGGGAAGGGAGCACACCATGACCAGCATCGACGAGTTCCTCCACCAATGGGCGGCCGCCGAGCGCGCCGGCGACTCCGACGCCCTCGACCGGATGCTCACCGACGACTTCATCGGCGTGGGTCCCCTCGGTTTCACCCTGCCGAAGGCGGCCTGGCTGGCCCGCTACCAGGACGGCGGTCTGCGCTACGACCGCTTCGACCTCGACGAGATCAACACCCGCATCCACGGGCCGGCGGCCATCGTCATCGCCCGCCAGAACCAGCACGGCACCGCCCAGGGCCATCCGGTTCCCGAAGCGGCCCGAGCGACCCTCACGCTCATCGACGAAGGTGGCGCCTGGCGGCTCGCCGGGACCCATCTCAGCTTCATCGCCGGCACCGCCGGCCCACCCCAGCAGGGGATCTCGTCGACGAGCTCCGGCTGACGGTCCACCCGTTCATGCTCGGGGCGGGCGAGCGCCTCTTCGGCGAGACCAGCGACAGCAAGCCCCTGCGCCTCGTCGACACCCAGACCGTCGGTGACAGCCTCGCCCACCTCACCTACCAGGTCGTCCGCGCCACGTGACGACCGCCGCATCGAGGCGCCTGCTGTTCGAACGGGCGTGGCGCGCCATCTGAGCGCGCCGGAGCATCTTTCTTCGCGGCGGAGCGACCAGCGTCTCAGCGTGTCAGCTGCCGGCGAGTGATCGTGAGCCGAGGCCGGCCCGGCCGGCCTGGTGGCGGTGGAGCGCCTCCTCGAGCAGGCCAGCGCGGGGTTGGCGTTCTGGCTCCGCCAGACGACGCCATTCGTGATCACGACCTCGGGGGGCTTCAAGGCCCGGAAGACGACGCCGGAACGCTGCATGCCGGCGGCGACCGATTCCATGATGAGCGCAATGCCGAGTCCCGCGGCGACCAAACCGATTTGTCGATTGCAGGTTCGTGGTCATCTGCACGACGTCAGGCTGGAACCCGTGACGACGGCACGCCTCGTGCAGGCGGTCGTACGTGTCGGGCTCGAGAGCCGATCGAACAGGATGAACGGCTCTCGGGCAAGTTGGCCGAGATTGATCTGGCGGTGCCTGGCCAACGGGTGTTCGGCGGGGAGCGCGACCACCTTGTGCTCATCATCGAGCTCGAGGACGCACACGCCGGTGAGCGACGAGCGCGGCAGGTGGATGAAGCCGGCGTCGAGCGATCCGGCGTTCACCAGCTCGATCTGCGGGGCGGTCTTCAGCTCGACCAGCACGAGCTCGACGTCGGGGACGTCCTCGCGTAAATGACGGACGACCGGGGTCAGCGCGCCGTAGACCGCGGCACCGGTGTGACCGATGCGCAGCGAGCCCAGTCGCCCAGAGGACACATGGGCCGCCGAGTCGACCATCTCGTCGACGTCGCCGAGCAGCCGCCGCGCCCGTTCCAGCACCACTACGCCGGCGGGAGTCAGGGCGATGCGGCGCTCCGCTCGCGTGAAGAGGAGGAAGCCGAGCTCGCGCTCGAGGCGCTGGATCCGCTGGGTCAGCGCGGCCTGGCTGATGACGAGCCGTCGGGCTGCCCGGCCGACATGCAGCTCTTCCGCGACCACGACGAAGGACTCCAGCTCGCGGAGGTCGATGACGACGATCGTACCGATCGATTGACGACGCTGATCGACCGGCCACGATGTTCTATTGGACGGCCTCGGCGGCCCGGTAGAGACTCGCCAGGTGGCCCAGCGAAGCCGGATCGGCAGGGGGAGCGAGTGACACACGACGGACCCGCGGCGTTCGGGACCACCAGCAACGTCGAGTTGCAGGTGAACGGCACGATCCACACCATCGAGCTCGATCACCGCACCACGCTCCTCGACGTGTTGCGCGAGGTGCTCGACCTCACTGGCACGAAGAAGGGCTGCGATCACGGCCAGTGTGGGGCGTGCACCGTGCTGCTGGACGGCAGGCGGGTGAACAGCTGCCTGGTGCTCGCGGTCGCCGTCGGCGACGCCGAGGTCACGAGCATCGAAGGCCTGCTCCAGGGTGAGACGCTCCATCCGCTCCAGCAAGCCTTCGTCGACCTCGATGCGCTCCAATGCGGCTATTGCACACCGGGCCAGATTTGCTCCGCGGTGGGCATGCTGGCCGAGGTGGAGACCGGCTGGCCCAGCGCGGTCACGTCGGACCTGACGACTGCGGTCGCCATCGGCCCCGCGGAGGTGCGTGAGCGGATGAGCGGCAACCTCTGCCGCTGCGGGGCGTACGTGAACATCGTGCCGGCCATCCTCGAGGCGGCGGAGACGATGCGGGTGCGTGGTCCGACGTGAAGCCGTTCGGCTATCAACGACCGAGAGATGTCACGTCGGCCGTGTCGGCGATCGGCTCGGTGCCGGGCGCCATGTTCCTGGCCGGCGGCACGAACCTCGTCGACCTCATGAAGCTCGGCGTGACGGCGCCCGAGTTGTTGGTCGACATCTCGCAGCTCGGGCTCGACGGGATCGAGCGCTCGTCGGCCGGCGGCCTCATCATCGGCGCCGGTGTGCGCAATAGCGACCTGGCCGGCCATCCGATCGTCCGTCGTGAGTACCCGATGCTGGCTCGGGCGCTCCTGGCCGGCGCCTCCGGACAGCTGCGGAACATGGCGACAGTCGGCGGCAACCTCGTCCAGCGGACTCGCTGTTCCTACTTCCAGGACGTGACGAAGCCGTGCAACAAGCGGGAGCCCGGGTCCGGCTGCCCCGCCCGCGCCGGCGAGCACCGCAACCTCGCCATCCTCGGTGCCTCGGAGGCGTGCATCGCCACGCACCCGTCGGACATGGCGGTCGCGCTCGCGGCGCTCGATGCCGTGGTGCACGTCGAGAGCGGCGAGGGCTCGCGGCGAGTTCCGGTCGGTGCCTTCTATCGGCTCCCCGGCCAGGAGCCGCAGCACGAGACCGTGCTCGATGGCGCCTCGCTCGTCACCACGGTGGAGCTGCCGTCGCTCGCCATGGCGGCGCGCTCAACGTACCGGAAGGTGCGCGATCGCGCGTCCTACGCCTTCGCCGTGGCTTCGGTCGCCGCTTCGCTCGACATCGCCGATGGGACCGTCCGCGACGTGCGCCTGGCCCTGGGCGCGGTCGCGCCCGTGCCGTGGCGCGCGCACCGAGCGGAGGAGGGGCTGCGGGGTCGTCCGCCGGTAGAGGACAGCTTTCGCGCCGCGATCGACGAAGAGCTCGCGCCGGCGCGTCCCCTGCGGGACAACGGGTTCAAGGTACCGCTCGTGCGCAACCTCGTCGTCCGCACGCTGGCCGAGCTGAGCGCGGAGCCGTCGTGACGCTCACCGACGAACGCCAGCGGGCCGGGGTCGGGGTCAGGGCGCGTCGATGGGGTCGAGAAGGTCACGGGCCGGGCGCGCTACGCCTTCGAGCATCGGTTCGACAACGTGGCCTACGCCGTGCCGATCACCTCGACGATCGCCAAGGGACGCATCACCTCGATCGACGACGAGGCCGCCCGTGGCCGTCCCGGGGTGCTCACGGTGATCACGCCGGACAACGCCCCGCGCCTGCCCGGCCATGACGACCCCGAGCTCGCGCTGTTCCAGAGCCGCGACGTCGCTTACCGCGGCCAGTTCGTTGCGGCAGTCGTCGCGACGACGCTCGAGGAGGCACGTGACGCGGCGGACCTCGTTCGGATCGACTACGCATCCGAGCCGGACGACGTGACCCTGCGCCGCGACCACCCAGGGTTCTACAAACCCGACAAGGTCAACCCGAACTTCGAGACCGACAGTGCCCTCGGTGATTTCGACACCGCCTTCGCCGCGGCGGCGATCCGACTCGACGTGACCTACACGACTCCTGGCCAGCACAACAACCCGATGGAGCCGCACGCCACCGTGGCCGAGTGGGACGGTGGCCGCCTGACACTGATCGATTCTGTGCAGGGCACGCTCCGCGCCCGTGCCGCGATCGCCGCCCTGTTCGGCATGGACCTTGACGACGTCCGCATCGTCTGTCAGCACGTCGGTGGCGGCTTCGGAGCCAAGGGGACGGCGCGCCCGCAGTGCGTCGTGGCGGCATTGGCGGCGAAGATCCTCGACCGCCCGGTGAAGTGCGCGGTGACCCGCCAGCAGATGTTCGCCACGACCGGCTATCGAACGCCGTCGATCCAGCGCGTGCTGCTCGGCGCCTCCGCCGACGGCCGGTTGAGCGCGATCGCCCACGACGTCTGGGAACAGACCTCGACGATCAAAGAGTTCGCCGAGCAGACCGCGGTCGCCACCCGCCATATGTACGCCGCGCCGAACCGTCGCACCACCCACCGAGTTGTCGCGCTCGATGTGCCGACGCCGGCCTGGATGCGGGCGCCGGGAGAGTGCCCTGGCCTCTTCGCGCTCGAGTCGGCGATGGACGAGCTCGCGGCGGAGTGCGGGGTGGATCCGGTCGAGCTCCGTCTGCGCAACGAACCAGAGCTCGATCCCGAGTCGGGTCTGCAGTTCTCCAGCCGCAACCTCGTCGTGTGCCTGCGCGAGGGGGCGGCGCGATTCGGCTGGGACGAGCGCGACCCCGACCGGCGTCGCGCCGTGAGGGGCGCTGGCTCGTGGGGACCGGCGTCGCCTCGTCGATGTACCCGGCCCGGGCCATGGCGTCATCGGCCAGGATCACCGCGACGATCGAGGGCCGGTTCGTCGTCGAGATCGACGCCACGGACATCGGAACGGGCGCCCGGACCGCGCTCACGCTGTACGCGGCGGATGCGCTCGGTGTCGGCGTCGACGACATCGTCTTGCGCATCGGCGACAGCGACCTGCCGCAGGCCATGATCGCCGGGGGATCGATGGGAACCGCCTCATGGACGTGGGCGATCGGCAAGGCCAGCGTCGGGCTGTTGGCGGGCCTGGCGGAGCGGAATGGGGTGGTGCCGCCGGAAGGACTGGTCGTCGAGGTCTCCACGGACAAGGACATCGAAGCCCAGCCCCCTCGCGCCCGGTTCGCGTTCGGGGCACAGTTCGCCGAAGCCCGCGTCGACGTCGACACCGGCGAGGTGCGCGTGCCCCGTTTGCTGGGCGTGTTCGCGGCCGGGAACATCGTCAGCCCGGTCACGGCCCGGTCGCAGCTGATCGGCGGCATGACGATGGGCCTGTCGATGGCCCTCTTCGAAGAGTCGTACCTCGACCCGCAGTTCGGCGACGTCCCGACGCACGATCTAGCGCAGTACCACGTCGCCACGAACGCCGACGTCGGCGCCATCGAAGCGCACTGGATCGACGAGCACGAACCGGACCTCGGCTTCGCTGGAGCGAAAGGCGTCGGCGAGATCGGCATCGTAGGCACCGCAGCCGCGATCGCCAATGCGGTCCATCACGCCACGGGCGTTCGGGTTCGGGACCTGCCGATCCGTCTCGACCGGCTCCTGCGCTGACGCCGGCGACGCGGCCTTCGCCACTCCTTGGCTCATCGGGAGCTCCGCCGGCAGCGTGACCTCGAGAAGCTCGAGGTCGTTCGAGCAGTCGCAGAGCTGATGGCCCATGCGCGGCGGGATCGAGAACGCGTTGTCGGCGCCGACGGCGTGGTCCGCGCCCTGGACCCCGAGCTCGCGGCGCCCCGCAGCACGAACATGAACAGCAGTTCCCCGTCGTGGCCCCGTGTCCGGGTATCGGCTCAACCACACGGACGGACGACCCGCGCCCCGCCCAGCCCTCCGGTCGCCGACCCTGTGCCCGTGTGTCGGCACTCGAAGCCCACCTGCCGCGTCTCCGAGGCGGTTGGAGCACCCGTGACCGCCCCGTCCGTCGCGTGCACGGTACGACAACCACGGCTCGCCGCACCGGGCGGACCCGGCGAGCCGGCGCTCAGGGGACGTCGACCGGCGCGCGACGATCGGGGCGTGTCCACGTACGACGACCAGCTCGAACGGGTTCGAACGATCTGCTTGAGCCTGCCCGAAGTGACCGAGCGCCTCAGCCACGGCGCGCCTACCTGGTTCGTGCGGGGCAAGAGCACCTTCGTGACGTTCTGGGTCCACGGTCATCACGAGCACCAATTCCCCCACCTCTGGTGCGCCGCGCCGCCTGGCGTACAGCAGGAGCTCGTCGAGTCGGAGCCGGACCACTTCTTCCGGCCGCCGTACGTGGGCGGACGCGGCTGGATCGGCGTGCGGATGGACAGGGCGGCCGACTGGAACGAGATGCGTCACATCTGCACGGACGCGTACCGCGCGGTCGCGCCGGCTCGGCTCGTGAAGGAACTGGATGGCCGGTAGGCGCTGCATGGCCGGTGTCGCGGTGGTCGTAGCGGATCACCAAGCGCCCTCCGTCGGCGAGCATCCGGCAGAAGCCCTCGTACACCAGAGCATCGACCCGCCGATACCCATGACGAGAAGGATCGGAGGGTCGGCCGGGTCGCCGAACGGCTCCGTGCAGAGCGTCACGCCGTTTGCTTCGATCATCCGCTCGGCCACGTAGCCTCCTCTCACGCAGGGATCACGCTCAGGCCTCGTGCCCGAGTTCGCCGCTCGTTGCCTCTCGTCCCCCTGACCTTCTCGTCAGCGGCATCGACGCGACTCAGCATCGGCGGACGAGCCGCCCCTCGACGTGAACCTCCGCCTTCGGCGGGCGGCCGATCCGGGCGGGATCACGCGTGGAGCCGAGCCGGGGTGATGACCACTGCTTCGGAGAACAGCTCGGCGAATCGCTCCGCCGTACCGAAGATCGCGGCGATCCGCTCGACGTACTTCGCCACATACTCGGGCACTTGGTCGGCGGGCAACGCGTCGGGACGCCGCGTTGCGGTGCCCTCGAGACGGATGACATCGCGGCCAAGGTCGGTGACGTCGAGGCCCAACGCCACGGCCGGGTTGTGGTCGATGTTGCGCAGCTTGGCCTTGCCCGGCCGGCTGTAGATGAGGATGGTCTCGTCGTCACGGAGCAGATACCACACCGGCACCGTGTCCGGCTTGCCGGCCGGGTTCACGGTGGTGAGCCAGGCCATGAGGTTCGTGCGCAAGCGGCTCTCGACGCGCTGGCGCCGGTCGTCCTCGAGCCCGGACGTGAGACGCATGGTGGCCCCTTTCTGAACCAGCTGCACGGTATCCCGGCGATGACGCAGGCCTCACTGGGAGTTGTCGGGAGCTACCTGTGGGCGGCGACCAAACGGCGCCGAGGAAGCTACCGCCGGCTCCAGTTCGTGCCGCGTTGATGCTCAGGTACCGGCCGACCAGCGAGACGGCTCAGGCAGTGTGACGTCGCCGTAGCCGTTCGCCCGCGCCGACCCGACAAGGAGCTCGAAGAGTACGTAGCGCTCCGCCGGTTCGTATGACGCCGCAGCTTCCGCCTCGGCGGCGTCGATCGCGGGGACCGAGGGCCCGGCCGCGGCTAGCGCCCGGACCGCGAGGTCGACGTCCGGCCATTCGTTGACGACGGAGACGGCTCCTCGCGCGCGGAGCCGGAAACCGGTCGAAGTGAGCATCTCTTCGACAACGCCGGGCCGCCCGGTGTCTCCCTGCTGCACGCTGGCCTCCCCGTGGCTGGGCGGTGACAGCTCGATCACCTTGAGGAAGTAGGGCATGAGCCCGAGATGGTCCAGCCGCCCCCAGAAGGTCAGGCCGAGCCGCCCGTCTGGTTCGAGCACCCGGCGGGCCTCCTCCAACGCCGTCTCGCACCCCTTCCAGATCCCGTTGAAGCTCGTGGCGACGTCGAAGGACGCTTCGGGGAAGGGCAGCGCAAGCATGTCGCCCACCCGGAAGTCACCCGCTGGCGTGCGCGCCCTGGCGATGCCGACGAGCGCCTCCGACGCGTCGAGTCCGCTGATCACCGCACCGCGACGAGCGGCGAAGTTGGCGGCCAGCCCCGAGCCACATGCGATGTCCAGGAGGCGGACACCGGGGCCGACGCCCAGCCGGTCGAACAAGATTTCGTTGGCGGACCGGGCGTAGTGCTCGAACAGGTACGCCCAGTCAGGGGCGCGGGCCCCCCAGGCGAGCCCCGCCTCCTTCCAGTCGGCCTTCGTGGTCGGGGTTTGCTGGAGTGCCATGCCGACTCCTTGGATGGACGATCGTACAATTATCTATAGACGATCGTCCGTCTATAATGCAAGGGCTCACTCGGGAGGCGAATCTTCTACATGGCCCAGGGACCGGACCATCCGACGAAACGGACGCGGGCGCCAGGCGATCGGGCCCGGGCGCGCATCGTGGAGCAGGCAGCGGAGCTGGCGACCATCGAAGGGCTCGACGGTCTCTCCATCGGCCGGCTGGCCGAGGCCACCGGCATCCCCAAGAGCAGCGTGCATGCCCTGTTCGGCTCGAAGGAGGAGCTCCAGCTGGCGACGATCAATGCCGCCCGCGACAGCTTCATCGCCGAAGTGGTCACTCCCACGCTCGCAGCCACCGAACCCGGACGCGAGCGTCTCGTTGCGCTCTGCGAGGGCTATCTCTCCTACGTCGAACGGCGCGTGTTCCCGGGTGGCTGCTTCTTCGTGGCGGCGTCGGCCGAACTCGGAGCGCGACCGGGCCGAGTCCACGACGAAGTGGCCAGAGTCCAACAGCAGTGGCGGGACCTGCTCGACGGCGAGGCTCGATCGGCCGCCGACCGGCGCCAACTGCCGAAGGACGTCGATCCCGCACAGCTCGCCTTCGAGTTGGGCGTCATCCTCGCGGGCACGGACATCGTGAGCGTGCTGCACGACGACAACGGCGCGATCGCCCGTGCCCGCGCCGCCGTTCGCTCGCGCCTGTCCCGCTGAGGAGCGGACGCTCCCCAAGGAACTCGATGAGACACCTCTTTCGTTCGTGCGGGTCGATTTGCGCACATGCGCGCGGATCGACCCATAAAGGTGGGGACAGGCGGTCGCTTGCTCGCCGATCAGGCCATCACGGTGGCGAGCTCCTTGGCCAGCTCGGGCTTGTTGATGGAGGCTGCTCCATCGATGCCGGCCCGCGTGGCCTCGGCCATCAACTCGTCCTTCGTCGACGACGCCTCGAGGGCTTCGGCGGTGACGTGCAGGCCGAGCTCGAGCCGCTTCTTCATGAAGGGGGTGGCCATCGACGCGAGGGTTGGCCCTCCCCGTTTGCGGAGCTCGGGGAACACCTCCCCTTCCTCTTCGTTGACGTGGTGCTCGATGCCCGCCTTGGTTGCGTCGAGGGCGGCCCCGACCCCCGGCGGGTCCGGCGCGAGGGCGAGCATCTCGGCCAACGCCTTGCGCGCGAGTTCGTGTTCAGTGTTGGCCTCGGTGACGGCCTCGGCACCGGTGACGGATCCCATCGCCGGGTAGACGACCGACTCCTCGAGTTCCACGTGAGCGCGCAGAGCGGTGGCCAGCTCCTCAATGAGGGGCTGACGCTCAGCACCGTCAGCCTTCTCGATCCTGCCGAAGAGGGTCTCGGCTTCGCGATGATCAGCTTCCAGGATCCGTGTGACGTCCACTGGGCCTCCTTCAGGTGTGGTCCGTCTGCGGTACCGCGTTCTGCTCAGCCCGAGGCATCGGAGCTAGCTGAGCCCTGGACAGGCGGGCGAGCCGCGCTACGGTCACGAAGCGCGACGCGGGCGGCGCTTCCGTGTGAGGTCCGGCGCCTGCCGGTGATGCGGCTCGAGGCCACGGAGGAGCGAACCATGCATGCTGTCGTGTTCAGCGACTGGAAGACCTTCCCTACGCTCGAACAGATCGATGTGCCCGACCCGGGACCGGGCGAGGTGCTGCTCAAAGTGGCTGGCGCTGGAGCATGCCACTCGGACGTGGCGTTGTTCGACGAGTTCGAGTCGGACATCAACGGCCTGATGCCCCCGCCGTTCGTGCTGGGCCACGAGACGTCGGGGTGGGTCGAGGCGCTCGGCCCGGGGGTGAAGGGCGCCGAGGTTGGCGCTCCCTATCTGGTGTACGGGCCGATCGGCTGCGGGCACTGCAAGGCGTGCTCGCGGGGGCAGGACACCTACTGCGAGCACCCGGAGGAAGTCGGCTACCTCGCCACCGGGTTGGGACGCAACGGGGGGATGGCCGAGTACATGACGGTGCCGCTGCGCAACCTCGTCCCCTTGCACAATGCCGACCCTGTGGCCGCCGCGCCTCTGGCCGACGCCGGCCTCACCCCCTACCACGCCATCAAGATGGCGCTGCCTCGTCTGGCCGGGGGTGGCAAGCACGCACTCGTGATCGGCCTGGGCGGGCTGGGGCTGGTCGGGGTGCAGATCCTGAGGACGATCACCGGTGCGGAGGTGATCGCCACCGATCTGAAGCCCCGGGCGATGGCCCGAGCCCGCGACTTCGGCGCCATCACCCTCGAGGGTGGCGCAGACCAGGTGGGCCAGATCCGGGAGCTGACGGGGGGCAGGGGGGTCGACGCGGTGTTCGACTTCGTCGGCGCCGATTCCACCATCGAGCTGGCCCAAGCCACCGTGGCGCTGCGGGGCGCCATGCAAATCGTCGGGATCGCCGGTGGGGTGGCACAGTGGTCGTTCTTCACCAACCCCTACGAGGCCACCCTCACCAACTCGTATTGGGGCACGATCGAAGACCTTCACGAGGTTGTCCAGCTCTACGAAGCCGGCCAGATCGCGCCCGACATCGAGAGGTTCACCCTCGACGCCGCCCTCGAGGCCTACCGCCGATTGCGTGACGGGCAGCTGACCGCCCGCGCCGTCGTCGTTCCCCACGCCTAGTTGTTCCTCTCACGGACGTTGGTGACGGGGTAGGGATCCACCAGCGCGACGAGTTCCGGAAGTTGGTGTCCGGGCCTCGTCGGCAGAGCTTCCGGCGAGCGGTCGGGATCATTCATCTCGCGGTCCACGCGACTCAGCGGCCAGCCTGATGAGCCTGTGGAGGTACAGCTCGCGCAACTGGTCTTCCGTGAAGCCGATGTCGTAGGCCGGCGACGTCACGGGCAAGGCTCGCTCAACCGTGATGATCACGATCCCGTGGATGCGCTCGCGTGCTCTGACCGTCCCGCGGGCCTCGTAGAACTGCACGCCGCGTTCGAATACCTCGCCCTCGGTATGAACGGCCGCGGTGCCCTTGAAGCGGTAACCCTTGCGGACGAGCTGGTCCACGACGTTGATTTCGATGCTGGAATTGGACCGGAGGTTCTCGACGGTCCCCGGCGAGTGGATGTCGGCGAAGACGAGGTGGTCGTCGTTCCACACCGCAGTGGTTCCCTTCGGGGACAGGTTCGGGGTGCCGTCCGGGCACACGGTCGCGATGAAGCCGAGCTCGGCCTCGACCATTCGGCGCATGTCGTCGGTGAGGACGCCCATGAACCCCGCCCGGCTATCGGGCGGCCTCGATGACGCGGTTCATTGGCACCGAGGCATCGACCAGCGCTCGAGCCTGATCGGCGACGATAGGCAGGTTGCCCGGGCGTAGAGCTGCTCACTTCCCCGCCCCCTTACCTTTCTCGTGAGCCCTGAGCGAGGCTGAGGGCTTGGGAAGTCCGACGGTGCTTGGCTCATGGCCCCCTGTCGCTTTGACGGCCTGGGGGGTGTTGCCACCGGCACGGTTGGGTGCGTGAACCTCTGATGGGGACATGCGATCGATCGCTGGTTCGTAAGGTGGATGACGGCGAGCGCACCTTGGACGGCCTTCCCGCCCGGAACAGATCGAGCGACTGGAGACAAGGTGGCCGCGCCTGAAGACGTGGATGTGTGGGTTGGGCTGGATGTGGGCAAGGAGGAGCACTTCGCCGACGTCCTCGACGATCACGGCGAGTCGATCTTCGCTCGCTCGATCGGCAACGACGAGGGCGATCTCGTTGCGCTGTTGGACCGGGCCGCCGAATATGGCATGCCGGGATTGGTGATCGACCAGCCCGGCTCGATCGCTCAGCTCGCGATCGCGGTCGCGGCGCGCCGTGGTGTGCCCGTCGCGTACGTGCCTGGCCTGGTGATGCGCCGCGCCGCGGACCTGTATCCGGGTGAGGCGAAGACCGACCGCCGCGACGCGTTCGTGATCGCTGACACCGCCCGGATGCGACGCCGCCAAGTCCACTGGCTCGATGTCGGCAGCGACGACCTGTTGGCGCAGCTGCGGGTGCTCAACGGGTTCGACATCGACCTCGCCGCGGACCTCACTCGCCTCACCAACCGCCTGCGCGACGCACTGACCAGCATCTCCCCAGCGCTCGAGCGTGCTGTCGGCTCCCGACTGGCTCATGGCGGTGTGCGCGAACTGCTGGCGAAGTTCTCGACCCCGACCGCGCTGCGTACCGCCGGTCGGGCTCGGATCACCAAGACGATCGAGGCCCGCTCGCCCCGCCTCGCCGGCAGGCTCACCGATGCCGTCCTCACGGCCCTCGACGCGCAGACCCTGACCCTTCCGGCCGAGACGACCATCGGCCGCGTTATCGCCGAACTGGTCGGCGAGCTCGATCGTCTGTACCAACGCCGCGAGACCGTCGCAGCCGAGATCGAGGCGGTCTTCTTGGCGCACCCTTTCGGTGAGCTGCTGGTGAGCCTGCCCGGAATCGGGCCGCGCACCGGCGCCAGGATCCTCGCCGAGATCGGTGACGGCACCCGCTTCGCCAACGGCTCCAAACTCGCCAGCTACGCCGGCCTCGCCCCTGTGACCCGCCAGTCCGGCAAATCCCTCAACGGCGAGTCCAAGAGCCGACGTGGCAACCACCGGCTCAAGAACGCCATGTTCCTGGCCGCCTTCGCCTCGCTCCGCAGCCCCGACTCGAGGGCCTTCTACGACCGCAAACGCGCTGAAGGCAAGATGCACAACGCCAGCCTGATCTGCCTCGCTCGACGCCGCTGCGACGTCATCCTCGCCATGCTCCACAATCGCGAGCACTACCAGTCCCGCGTCCGCCAGCCTGAGGCAGAAATCGCCGCCTGACCCCTTGACAAGAACATGGGGACACCCCCCGTCCGGACGGGCACGTGGATCACGGTTGGATCCTGGACCATCGTCGTCATCGTGAGCTTGGCGTCCTTGGCGACGAACTCGTCGGCGACGTGGGCGTTGAAGAGGGCGGACAGATCCGGACCAATGTCAACGGGCTCCATGCGCGAACCCTAACGCTCCTCGCAGAGAAGCTGCCCGTGGGACGGGGAGCGTCGGCGCTGCTCGGCCGCCGACCGGCGACCCCTGCCACGACACGGCCGATGACGCCTGGGCGTCGGGTGGGCGAGACTACCGGCATGCCTGACGAGCAGGTTGATGCGAATGCCGACATCGTCATCGATTGCGCCGACCCGGAGAAGCTCGCCAAGTTCTGGGCGGCGGCGCTCGGCTACCGGCTGGTCGGCTTCGGTGACCCGTACTTCCTCCTGTTGCCAGCGCGGCGAGCCTTCCCACCCGTGATCCTGCAGCGAGTCCCGGAACCCAAGCACGGCAAGGCCCGCATCCACTTCGACCTGCGTACTCCCGATGTGGATGCGGAGGTGCGCCGACTCGAAGCGCTCGGCACTCGCCGCATCGACGTCGGCCAAGGGACCGACGTCGAGTGGGTCCCCATGGCCGACCCCGACGGAAACGAATTTAAAGTACTCTCCAGCGGTCAGGCAGGGTTGAGTTGATGTCGCTGGAGTTGGAGCAGGTCATCGTGGACACCACTGACCCGGTCGCGCTGGGCCGGTGGTGGGCGAACGCCCTGGAGTGGGTCGTGGTCAACGACGATCCGGAGGAGTTCGAGATCCGGCCGGCGCCGGAACGGTTGCCCGGACTCCTGTTCGCTCGCGTCCCGGAACCGAAAACCCTCAAGAACCGGCTTCACCTCGACTTCCGCCCAGACGACCGCGACGCCGCCGTGGCGCGGCTCCTCGACCTCGGCGCGACTCGTGCCGACGTCGGCCAAGGCGACGAGTCATGGATCGTTCTGAGCGATCCGGAAGGCAACGAGTTTTGTGTGCTCTCCTCGCGTGACACATAGCGCCTGGCCAAGCACGCGCCGGCACCCGCGCCGAGCCCCTCGGCAACTCGGAGAGTTCACGGATGCAGCACCACCAGGCGTGCAACGATGTCATCCGATGGTGAGGGGTCCGAAGTTCATCCGGTTCTTCTGGCCGATCATCGAGGCGCTTCGAGAGTTCGGCGGGTCAGCACGGCCCCGCGAGGTCGTCATCCGCGTGATCGAGGTCGTTGGCATCAGCGACGACGAGCGGGCCGAGCGGACGAAGAGCGGGGTGCTCCGAGTCGACAACCAGGTCCACTGGGCGCGCAACTACTTGGTGTGGGCAGGCCTCCTCGACGGGTCGCAGCGCGGGCGGTGGGCGCTCAGCAAGGCAGGATGGAGCTTGCCGCTCGCAGCGCAAGATCACGAGACCGCCTACGCACTGTTCAAGCAAGTTCGGCCCGACCGCCGCGACGAGTGGGGCCAAGCGGAGCAGGACGACGACTCGGACACGGAACAGCCCCCCGCACCTGTCAACGCCGTTGAGTTGGAAGAGAGCGGGTTGGTCGACCAGCTCCGGGCCGTCGTCCTCAGCCTCAGCTCGGCCGGGTTCGAGGGTCTGTGCAAGCGCCTGCTGACCGAACTCGGCCTCGTTCAACTCCGAACCGTGGGGCAGGCGGGCGATCGAGGGATCGACGTGGAGGGTCATCTTCGCGTGAGTTCGGTGATCTCGTTTCGTGTCGGCGTTCAGTGCAAGCTCTACGCCGAGGGCAACAAGGTCACGCCTCGGCAGATACGTGAGCTTCAGGGTGCGCTCGGCCCATTCGATCGCGGCATCTTCATGACCACGAGTGTCTTCACGCAGCAGGCCGAGGAGCAGGCATCCTCACCGGGCTACAAGCCCATCGACCTCATCGACGGCGAACGACTGCTGGAGTTGCTCCAGGAGCACCGACTCGGCATCGAGCAGGTGATGGTCGTCGACTCCGACTTCTTCGCGCCGTTCATGTAGGCGTCCACGGCTCGCCGCTGGCTCTCACGCGCTGCGCGGAGTGACCCGTCACCACCCTGGAGGGGAATGGACGGTACTCCCGAGAATCGTGGGACGACACCGCCGGCACGTACGGCGATCCGCGACGAGGTGCCGCATACGAGCCTACAACGGTCGCATTCGTGCCCGCGTGCTGCTCTCGGCAGCGATCCGGCGGCGGCGCTAGCTGTGCTCTGGGGTCAGAACGTTGAGCATGTCGGCATGTTTCATGCGGCGGGGGTGAGGCGCGCGTGGTCGACGTAGTCGGTGATGACTCGGTCGATGGTGGTCAGGGCGCGGCGAAGCTGGGGTGGTGCGGGTGGCTGGTGGCCAGCGGCGACGAGTGGTCTGAGGACGCGGTCGTGGACCTTGTTGTAGAAGACGGCGACTCGGATGCCGTCGTTGGTGAGGGTGTAGGTGTTGGTGTGGGGGATGCGTTGGATGAGCCCGTGCAGGCGGAGGCGGCGCAGGTCGTAGGTCATCTGCGATCGGGTGTAGTCCGTTCCGAGGAGTCCGGCGACCAGCCCGCGAAGGCTCTTGTTGGTGAAGCCGGCGACGGCGTGGACGAACACGCAGAGGGCGCCGGTCAGGGCCATGGCGCGTGGGTCTCCGAAGCGCAGGGCTCCGGTTCGTTGGCCCTCCCGTATGTAGGGCTGGTGGATGCGCTCGAAGAGCGCAGAGCCGATGGCACAGCCCTGACCGGCACGTTCGATCATAAGCAGACGACGGTTGACCGCGCTCGCCTTGGCGATGAGTTCGGGCAGATGCTCGAGCCGGGCGAGGATCCCGATGTCGGACGGCTTGTTGATGACGGTCTCGATGCGAAGGGCTCTTCCCTCCTTCAAGTACTGCTTGATCCGGGAGTGCTTGTAGCGAAAGTCGATCTTCACCTCGGTGCCCGGGCAGAACACTCGGGTGGCGAAGGGCTCTTTGGTGGTCTTGCGGACCTGGCGGGCGAACACGGCGGCCATCTCGTGGGGTCGGCCGATGCCGATGTTGTCGGCGACCAGGGACTCGAAGAAGCCACGTGCTCGGCGAGGATCGTCGAACACCAGCGTGCGGCTCACCTCGACCTGGCGCATGGACAGCTCCCACCAGTAGCCCGCAGCCCGGTCAGCGGCGGTGAAGGGCGTGGGGATGTGGGTGATCCAGCGGTCGAAGAACGACTGGACGTCGTCAGGGCCGAACCGGTCGCAGATGGTTTGCAGCGCCGTCGGCTGCGCGCAGGTAGCGAAGCCGTTGGCCAGCGCCGTGAACGTGACACCGTCCCGTTTGGCTTGGCGTTTGGCCCACTCGTGGCCGTTGACCCACACCTTTGCCGGATAGGGGAAGTAGGTGCAGATCTTGATGAAGCCGGGCCCGAAGTCGGGATCGAGCACGTAGAAGTAGTAGCTCCCGACGCGGCGCTCGGTCTTGGCGAACTCGAAGTACACGCCGCCGCCCCCGCCGGTGCGGCGAGCAGCGCTGTAGACCCACTGGAACTCTTGGGCCGACACGATGGCGACCACGCCGAACCGGCCGTCGCGTTCAGCCCGATCGAAATGAGGGCGGACATGGTCGAGCTTGCGGTCATCCCAACGAGACCGGTCGGGCTTCTTCAGTTTCAAGACCGGGATGTCGTTGGCCGAAGCGAACGCCGACACGTCGCGACGGAACCGGGTCCCGATCTTCTCCAACAGGGCAGGCGAGGCGATCCTGTTGCCCAGGTGGTCCTCCAGGAACCGACGCACTTGCGGCCCGACCTGCAGCTTCTGGACGTAGGCGTTCAGATAGAGACGATCAACGCACTCCACTTCCAAGCCCACATGTCCGTCCAGGACCTCGTTGATGTTCGTCACGCTCGCCACCGCACCAGCGTGGTCGCACGAGGGCGGGCTTGGCCCGCCCGACAGGTTCACTGCCACGACGGCCGCGCTGGGGGGAGGCCGGGAGGGGGGCCCGCCCCCCTCCCGCTAATACGAGGCCGAGAACTGCTCGAAACGGCTGCTAGCGCCCCTCGCCGGCGGCTTTCGGCCGCACATCGTCGGCTCGTGGGACGCCTCGCCGGCGAAAAAGGGTCGCGCAGGCCAGTAGAGAGACGCCCAGGGACTGCGTCCCTAGCCGAGAACGAGGCTTTAAAGACCGAGCTCGCCGGACGCGACGAGCTCCTCCGCCCACGTGACCATGTCCCAGGGCGACGACCAGGATTTAAAGCGGCTCGCTAGGTCCCCGAGATCAGTCCGTGCCCCAACAGGAACCCGCGCCACTTGTCGACCGCTCCTTCGGCTACGACGAGCACGTCGTACGCGATGCCGCCGGACTCGATGTAGAAGCGATGTGCAGATCGGCCGGTGCCGACGAACACCGTCGCATCGTTGCGCTTGATGTCTGTGCCGAGATCGCCGGTCCGTGTGGCCGTCAGACTGAAATGCTTCGAGCCGTTGGCGATGTCCGCGCTCAGTTGCAGATTCCAGGACTCCTGACACGCGACCGCGAGTTGCTGCAAGTTGTCAGGCCTGCTTGACGCTGTAGACGAGGCGGAGCTTCGTGCCGGGGTAGGTCGTTTCGGTTGTTGTGAGGTCGTCGCAGAGGCCGGCGAGCGCCCGTGTCCGCCGGGGTGCCGATAGAGGCTTGACGCGTACGTGCAACTCTTCGCCGATCACCTCGAGGTCGGCGGGGCTGGCGAAGATCTCACGCAGCAGGCTGCGAGCCTCGTCATCGGCGCGGGGGTAGTGGTTGGTGAGCAGGCGAGCGAGTGCGGATTCAGCGTTGTAGGTGGCCATGCGGATGGCGTCGTGGATGCGTTTGCGTTCGGGATCGAGGCGGGCGGCGTCGGGGTGTGCGTCGCCGAGTGGGACGCGGGCGGGGATGGCCCGGGCGGCGGTTGCGAGTTCGGTGAGGTGGGTGCGGGCGGCGGCGAAGGCGGCGGCTATCTCGGCGGCGGCTGTCTTGTCGCGTCGACCGTCGAGGGTGGCGCGGCCTTCTTCGGCTTCGGCTGCTTCCAGGACTCGTCGGGCGTCGCGGACGCGGGCGTCGGCGGCGCGCCGGGCGGGGTTGGGGACGAGGCGGGTGGGGTCGTCGTCGGCGAGGTCGTAGGCGTCGAGGGCGTCGAGGCCGAAGTGGGCGCGCATGTAGCGGAAGAAGTTCTCCTGGCGCCAGCGGCTGAACATGGCGTGCGCCAGGGGGGCGGGGTCGGGGTCGGCGCGGGTGGTGAGGATCTGGGTCTGGTGTCCGCTGTCGGGGTCGAGCCGGGTGATCTGACGGCAGGCGAAGGCGCGCCGCCGGCCCTTCTGGGTGTAGGGGACGCGCACCCGCCGGTCGGCGAGAAGGTAGCGGTGTTCGGTGCCGGCGTCGTCGACGAATTGTCCGGCCAATCGGAGATTGGTCCGCCCTTCGGGCCCGGACAATGCCTGTTCAACCGGCCAATCACCGCGCCGAAAGGGGGAGGCAGATTGGCCGGTTAACTGGCAGGTGTGCTCGGCGAACACGCGGCGGGGTTCGAGGGGCTTGGCGCCTTTGCGGTAGGTCAGGATGTCGAAGCCCGAGGCGAAGAGCTCGGCGAACAGCGTCGGGGACCAGCCGGCCCGGTCGAAGCAGATGGTGGGGCGACGGTCGGGGCCGAGGAGCTGGCGTGCCCAGGCGGCGACCCGGCGCAGCTCGGCGGCCAGCGACGCCCCCGGCGGCGCCGAGAACACCACCAGCCCGTCGCCGTTGCGGTCGGCCACCCACGTGTCGACCTCGGCGGGCATGGACAGGCGCAGGCGGGCCAGGTGCGCCTTGGCCACCTTCGCCCTGCCGTGGTAGGCGCGTACGTGACCGTCCACGTAGAGCACTCCGAGCGCGTCCGCGTCGGCAGCGGCGTGGCGGTGGGCCAGGGCGGCGAGCAGCTCGGCGGCCCTGTACCGGGAGGCGAGGGCGGCCATGCGTCGGCGCAAGGTCTTCGGCTCTGGTGCCCGGTCGAGGCCCAGCAGCCGGCCGAGGTCGACGGGGTCGACGCGGGTGAGGCCCTCGGCCCGGGGTTCGCCCACCAGCGCAGCGAACACGACGGTGAGCACCAGACTGCGCAGCCCGTAGAAGGCGGCCCTGGCCCGACCGTAGGTCGCCTCGACGCAGTCGAGCAGGCCCGTGACCGCCAGAGCCGGCAGCACGACCAGCGCCCCGGCCAACGGCAGCGACGCCCCCGGGGTGATGCGGGGCTCGGCCTCGGCCAGCTCGCCGCGCCGAGCCGCCTGACGTTCGGCCTCCCGGGGTTCGGGGCGGGCCAGCGGCTCGAGCCCGCTGGCGCGCGCCGGCGCTGGCTGCGCCGGTGCCGATCCGGCCAGCGCCCGCGACACCGTCCCCGCACCCACCCCAGCACGCTCGACGATCTCGGCACGCGAGAACCCCTCGGCCCGCAGCCCGCGTATCTCGGCCACCTTCTCCTCGGTCAGCTTGGAGGGCCCACGGGGGCCGGGCCGCTCGGGGACGAGCGCCGCCACCCCGCCGTCGCGGTACTCCCGGCGCCAGCGCCACAGGGTCACATCATCGGTGCCGAAGGCGACAGCCACCTCGCCGACGCGGGCCGCGCCCGCCTCGATCAGCTGCACCGCCGCCAGCCGCCGGCCCGCCACATCCCCCGGCTGCCAACACCACGTCGCCATCCCCCACACGAACACCACGCCACCCTCGCCCGACTCGACCAGGTCCACCCCACTCGACACGGGCGAGGACCCGAAAGGGGCGACCGGCACCGGCATCGGACAACCCTTGCCCACCGCCACTCCGCCTGCCGCCACCGCCACCTCCCCGTCTCACACCCCTTCAACAATTATGGACCGCACGGAGCGGCAGGTGGTGGATAGCACCTCGTATTGCAAGGCTTTCAGCTCATTGCGTCAGGAGTCCTGGATTCAGGTCGCTGTTGATCAGGTTGTCGCCGTCGTCTCGCGTCAGCCGAATCGAAGAGTCGTTGCCGGTCCAGTCCTTGAGGTGGTGGACTGCCTCGAAGAACGACTGCACCGCATCAGTGGCCCAGATCGTTCCGCCCGGGGCTCCTTGGTAGACGGCTCGCACATCCTCGAGTCGTCGCAGCACGCGATCCCACTGTTCTCGCCATGTGTGGTTCAGCACCGGCCCGAGTATGACTGCCCCGTTGCATAACGTGGAGGTCGGGACGACGATCGTCTCCGATGCGCACCGAGGTCGTGGTCCGCGCTGGGCGCGTCTACTCGCGGCGGGCGCGGTCGACGGCGGTCGAGCGGGGCGAGCACGGGATGGCCGGGTTCCAGGCGGGGTGTCGGTGCGGGCGGTGTCGGTCGGCGCGGCGCCGCTACGACCGGACGTATCTGATCGCCCGGAAGGTGCGGCGGGGTGGTGAGGCGTGTTGGCTCGTGAGCGCCCGGTCGTCGGCGCAGCGGCTGGTCGAGCTGCGTGCGGCGGGGTGGACTCGTCAGGCGATCGTGGAGGCGTCGGGGGTGTCGAAGGCGACGTTGCAGAAGATCAGGTGCGATCTGAGCTCGAGGATCCGTTCGACGGTCCGTGACGCGCTCGCCCGGCTGGCATGAGCTCGTGGCTGGACGAGGCGGCGTGTCGTGGGCGGGACACCCGGCTCTGGTTCCCGGCGCAGGGCGACCAGATGGCGGTGGCGGTGGCGAAGGCGGTGTGCCGGTCGTGTCCGGTTTGCGGCGAGTGTCTGACCGATGCGCTCGAGGTCGACGGGCCGCGCTTCGGAGTGCGGGGCGGGCTCACCGCCGCGGAGCGGGCGGCGCTGGCACGGTCGGCGCGGCGGACGTCCGTGCCGGCCTGATTGCCGCGTCAGACAACGTTCGCACGATTGAGCGACAGCGCCGATCGGCAGTTCTGAGCGGCCGTCTTCACCAGATGAAGGGCACCAGCCGTTTGTGCGTTGCCGCGTAGCTGAGATAGCGGTCGCCGAGGTTCCGGGTGAGTGCGCGCTCCTCGACTCGGATGCGGAACACGAGCCCGCCTGTAATGGTTCCGGTGAGGCATACGAGCGACCACCAGTTCCCGATGAACAGGCCGACAGCCATGATGACGAGGAGCAGTCCGGCATAGCTGGGGTGGCGGATCAATCGATAAGGCCCGTCGACGATCACGGGCTGATCACGGCTCGTTTGGACGGTGAAGGTGAAGTACCGGCCCAGTGTGTGAAAACTCCAAAGCCGCAAGGAGATGCCGGACCAGAACAGCACGAGCCCGATCCACTCAGCAACGGCAGTGGGCCGGATCGTTGCCGACCGCGTCACCCCCGCCAGCATGCCCGCACCGAGTGCTCCAAGCCCGATGAGCAGCCGAAAGAGAACCTCGCTCCCCCAGCTGGCGCTGACTGCCTCGGGTCGGCGAGTGATGCTCTGGCGCAACTCCCCGATCACCCAGATGGCCGCCGTAGCCGCCACGATCCAACGCAGGACCGGTGGTGTCGCTGCCACTGAGTTCACAGGCGCAACGTACCGTTCGGTGCATCGCGAGTAGTTTTGCCGCCTCCATGCTGTGATCTCGGAGGCTCGATGGATCGCGTTCCGTCAGCGCTTGTCGTGACGCCGGTGCTGCGCCTGCATCAGGCCATCTATCGGGGGACCCGTGGCTGGATCGGGAAGAGGCTGATCGGCAGGACCTCGCTGCTGTTGACCACGCTCGGGCGTCGCACGGGTCGCCAGCGCACGAATGCGTTGATCTACTACAAGGACGGATCGTCGTGGGTGGTCGTCGCATCCAATGGTGGCAGCAATCACGGCCCGGGGTGGCTGGCGAATCTCCGGACTGAACCAGACGTACGCGTTCAAGTCGGGAGACGACAGTGGGCGGCGACGGCGAGAGTCGCAACGGCTGACGAGCGGGCGCGGCTTTGGCCTCTCGTCAACCGTCACAACCGCGGGCTCGCGCCGCTCCTTCACCCCGGAACCCACGGCCGTTACGACGCGTACCAGCGGAGTACCTCACGCGAGATCCCGATCGTCATTCTCGACCCGACCAACGACGCAAGAGTTCCGCTTCCGTAACTCGTCCGGCTATAGGACAACAGCTCGGACCTACCGGAGTGCACGGGTTCGCCGAACCCGCACAGATTGCCCGATCTGTCGCGAGTCGGGCACCTCGAACGCTTTCTGAACGCAGTCGTCGGCGCGGCGGACGTCGATGCCGGCGACCGCAGCGCGGGGGCGGGGGCGAGTCGCGCTGTGAGCGAACGCTCAGCGTGGTGCGAGCATGGCGCGTGTCGGGCGGACGCCGAGACGGGCGAGTCGGTCGTCGAGACGGCGTGCGGCGCGGCGCCGCTCGAGGGCTTCGAGCTCGGCCGCGACAGCGTCGGCCCGGCCGATCGAGCGGGAGCGGAGCTCGAGGACTTGCGCTGCGGAGAAGGCCGGCCAGGTGACCAAGCTGATCTCGATGAGTTGGCAGTCGCGGCGCAGTACTCGGGGCAGGCCGTTCGACGCGGAGCGCGTCCACACATCCGCCGACCGGTTCGCGAGCGCGCCGATGCTCAGGCCGCGCTGGACGCCTGCGTCGATACGGGCGCTGATCCCGAGGAGCTCGTCAGGGGACGCGGCCCAGACGCGCCTCGACGCGCAGACCCTCGGGCTCGTGCCGGACGCGGGTGATCCGCCCGATCGGCCGGGAGGCGTCGTGGTGAACGAGAAGCGGGATGACCTCGCCGCCAGGGTCGAGGCTCCGCCAGGAACGGTCATCGAACCGTTCCTCGATGACGCCCTTGCTCGCATCGTCGTAGAGCCTCGTCCCCCGGTCGTAGGGCACGGCTGTCCCGACCAGGAACCGACGCGTCGCCGTGGCCTCGAGGACGGCGCTCATGGCTCGTCGTCGTCGGCCGGGCCGTCCACGCTCGTGTAGATGACGTCGCCACGGTGGCCGCGGTGAGGGACGTCGCCGGCGCGGCGCAGGTAGTCCTCCTGCGCGGTGCGCCGACGGAGCCGAGCGTTGGCGAGGCTCGTGTCGCCCTCGCGAAAGTACGCCGCCAACCACGGCTCCTCCTGGAGCTCGGCGGCCAGATCGACGGCGCTCATCGGATCGGCTCCCCGGTCGGGGTGATCTCCACGTCGGGTAGCGCCTCGCCGGCGGCGAGGAGCTCGACGACGATGCGCTCAGCGCAGTACAGCACCCGCACAGCGTCGCGCAGACGAGCCTCCGCGATCGGGAGCACCGATAACGAACCGAAGATGCAGGTGGCACTGGCCCACGGCGACAAGTTGACCCGCAAGCGACGACCGCTCTCGTCGACCTCGACGAGCGCCTCCTCGGCCAGCAGGATCCGATACGCCTCCGCGAGCGTCGGCAGCGGCCGGCCCTCAACCCAGGTGAGACTCACCGGGACACGCGTCGAAGTGAGGCGGCGCCGGCGCGTCTCGGCCTCCTCGGCTGCGACCCGAGCCGATTCGGCTCGCCGCGTCTGCCATTGGGCGAGCGAGCGGGGCTGGCCGGGAGCCGGCAAGGCAAGCCGGATGAAGGAGTCGCCATCCCAGTACTCCGCGACGGGATGATCCGAGATCGACGCCGGCCGGTACAGCATCCCGCTCGACGGGTGGCAGATCAGGCCGTCGGCGAGCACTTCGACCTCGAGGCGCGGGAGCTCACCGACGGCGACGAGCTCGGTCGGGCGGTTGCGGGTCATGGTCATGTCCTTTCGTTGGTGAGTTGGAGGGTGCAGTCGGCGAGCTCGAGGCAGCGCGGGCAGGCCAGTATGTGACGCTCGGGCTCCAGCGTGATCGCTCGGGCCCTCTGGCGGCACGCGGTGACCACGGCGCCCGCGGATAGGCCGGCCTCGATGCGGTGGCTCACAAGGTGTGCTTCGGTCGTGGGTGCTCGGTTCGGCCAGGCGAGCAGAACCCAGCGCCCGTCGTTGAGCATGAGTGGTCGGGGTGGCGTCGGCTGGCGCCTCGGTGTTGCCGGCCCGTAGGCGTTCGCGTCGAAGAGGGCGTCGGGCTCGTTCATGGCTTCTCCTTCGCTGGCTTGGGTGGGTGCCGGGGTTAGGGCACTCGCTTGGCGGTCAGAGGTCATGGCGATCTCCTCTCGTTCGGGTCGGTCATTGGGGTTCTCCTCGTCGAGCACGAGCCCGCAGTACGAGCAGCGGATGAGGCCGTCGGGGCCAGGGCGACGTGAGCGAGTGGCCGCACCGCACCCGGTCGAGCGGCGTGACGAACCACGCCTGCCGCGAGCGCGGAGTGCGTCGCGGGTACGCGCTGGCGCGGCAGTGCTTGCAAATGAGCTCGACCCCGGCGGCACGTCGGGCGCGGCGCGAGTGGATCCGGCTGCGCCCGGCGGCGTCGAGCGCGCTGAGGTCGACGAGCGTGCCATCGGCGGCGGCGTCGAGCGCGGTGAGGGCGAGCGGGATGCGGCGAGGGACGACGTTGAACACGTGGCGGCTCGGTGTCGGTGCGACGGTCATGGGACGGGGATCTGTCGGGCGATCAGCCAGCGGCGCACGATGCGGGTGACGTCGTCGGAGACCGAGTCGGCGTGCTCGATCTCGAACGCCCCGAGGACGGCGTGAGCGAGGCAGCGTTCGCCGGGGTGCGGGCAGTCGGGAGCGTGCGAGACGATCTCCGCGTCGGTTGGCGGTGTCGAGCAGTTCCTCGACGGCGATGGTCAGGTGGCGGCGGCTGTCGTCGATCACGACGGCTCCCCGAGCCGGCGTGCCCACTCGTCGAGGTTCTTGGTCAGCGGCTGCGGGTCAGCGGCGCCGCTCCTCGGGCCGTTCGACGAGGTTCTTCGCTGCTGCTGCTGCTGCTCCTCCTCCTCGGCCGACAGTCGCGCGAGATGAGAGTAAGCAGCAGGAGCAGGAGGAGGATGTTCTCTGTTCTCTGTTCTCTGTTCTTTGTTGTGCTCGTTTCCCCAGGATGCTTCGACCGATTCCGGCGTCGGCAGGGCGTCGGCACGAGTCGAGGCACGGGTGCCGGCAACTCGGTTGCCGCGGCCGGTTTCGGGGCGGGCACGTTCCAGATCGCGGACGATGTTGAGGCGGCCGTCGGCGTACTGGTTGGTCGGCTTGACCCAGTCGATCCACCCTCGATCGTCGAGCGCGGTGAGCATCGCCGTGACCCCCTTAACCGACAGTGCGAAGTAGGCGGCGATCTCTCGTGGGCTCCCGCTCGGGAATGCGCGACCGTTGGCGTCGATCGTGAGCGCGAGGAAGAACCCGAACGTGCGGCCGTCGTCGAGCTCCTGCATCGCGCGTCGCATCGCGGCACGGTCGACGGCGAAGAAGCCGTGGTCGTCTCTCATCGCGGCACGTCGGTCATCGCAGCCATAACGGCTGGCGGTCGTCGTGCTCGTCGGTCATGGGGTCTCCTTCGGTTAGAAGGAGCCCGTCACACCCGGTGTGTAGCGTGAGCACCGACGTCGGGGTCGATGTCGGTGTGGTCGGAGCCCGCGCTTCCTACCGGGGAGCGCGGGCTCAGTCGTGTGCGGGCGCGGTCGTGCGGCCGTCGGCGACGATGGCGGCAATGCGGTCGAGCACGTCGGGATCCTCGATGTGCTCGGGGAGGCCACGCTCGGCGTCCTCCGCGCGGCGACGCTCGAGGAACTCGTCGATGACGTCCTGCGGCAGCGCGGTCATGACGCCGCCTCGGTGTCGACAACGTCGGCCTTGAACTCCTCCCAGCGGCGATCGAACTCATCGGCTCGGCGGCGGAGCTCGACCGCCATCGCTTCGTGGCGGTCTGCTGTCTTCCGGAGACGGGTCGCGCTCGGCGTGCAGGGTCTGCTCCGGAGGTCGCGGCGGGTACGGCACAGTCTCCTCCTGCGGAGAGGTGGGGAATCAGCGCCGCAGGGGTGCCTCTTCGGTGCCGGCCTTGGCTCGGGCCGGCACCTGTTGCGGGGTGTCACGGTGCCGGGTGTCGTCACCGTCCGAGGACGGGCGGGGTGCGGCGGTGTGGGGTGCCGTCTTGAGGGGTGCCTGTCTTGTGACCGCGACTCTACGACACCGACGTGTCGTCGAACAAGAGTTCGTGCCGTCGAGATTCGCGAGCCGACCGCCGGCGACTAGACGAGTCGCTCGACCTTCACGCGTGACTGGTCGAACCGGTTGCCCGAAGCCTTGCCGACCGGTTCGATCACCACCGGCTTGATGGCGGCGCGGACCACGGCCTGCTTCTGGTCGAGTGTCGTCGCCGGGTCGTTCCACCATGCCGCCAGCGCGCCGGGCTGACCGGCGAAGCGGCCCACCGCCGATGCCGTGGTGTCCCCGGCCATCCGGGTCTGCGCCTCGACGAGCCGAGCTCGGGCGCCGTCACGGAACCGCATGTACTCGCGCAGATCGATCGCACCGGACTCCTTGGCGTGTTCGAGCTCGTCGAGCTCGGCGCTGATCTTGGCGACCTGCGCGGCCGCCTTGCGATCGCCACCGCCCCGCTGGTGCAGTCGCTTGGCGAAGTCCGCCGACTCGACGATCCGGATGACGTCGGCGGCGACGAGCTCCTCGACCGGCTCGGCGCGGACCGTGACGCCGCCGCAGCCACCCTGAGTCGTCGGCCGGCAGGCGTACACCGGCACCATCCTCTTGCGGCTGTGCTGCTGCTTCGACCGGAGCGGCTCACCGCAGCCGCCGCACACGAGCATTCCGCCGGTGAGCAGGTAGCGCCGCGCCGACCGGCGCTTCGGTCGAGCCGAATCGTTGAGCAGCGCGTTCGCTCGCCGCCACGTCGGCTCGTCGACGAGCGGCTCCCAGTCGGCCGGCCCGACGTCGCGGCCCTTGTGCACGACCCGGCCGATGTAGCGCGGGTTGAGCGCGATCCGCCGGACGTTCGAGATCGTCCAACGGCTGCCGTGAGTCGTCGGCACGCCACGCTTGTTGAGATCGTCGGCGATCCGGGTCAATGTCTGGCCGCCAGCGACCCGCTCGACGACCTCGACGACGACCGCCTGCTCGGCCGGCTCCGGCACGAACCGGCGTGTGTCTCGACCACCTTCGGCCGGATCGGTCTTGTAGCCGGCGCGGCGGTAGCCGTACGCGGCCGGGCCTCCGGTCGACTTCCCCTCGGACACGAGCTCAGCCATCTTCGACCGCAACCTCCTCGCCTTGTGTTCGGACTCGTACCTGGCGACCGACCCGGTGATCCGGGCGATCATCCGGCCGTGCGGCGTCGACACGTCGTAGTCGGCTGTCTCGCACGTCGAGATCGGCGTGCCGTCGTCGCCGCCATCGCCACGATCAGCCGCTCGATTTCGATGAGGTCGCCGCGGGTCATCCGGTCGGGGTGCCAGGCCATCACGACGTCGACGGACTTGCCGTGCTCGAGGAACCGCTCGTAGTCGGGCCGGCGCTTCCGGGTGAACGCCGAGCGGTCGTCGTCCATGTACTCGGCGACGAGCCACACCTGGTCGCGCTCGGCCTTCTGTCGGACTTCGCGGCGCTGGCGGCGCACGCCGAGCTCGTCCCGCTCCGGGTCGTCGGAGATCCGGTAGTAAGCGATCCCGGTGCGCCAACCCGCCGGTGTCGGATCGTCGGGGAGTACGTCGTCGAGCCAGTCGACCGCGCTCATCGGTCGAGCTCCGTGTTGGGTCGTCTGCTCACGATGACGAGCGTAACAGCTTAGAACGTTCTTAGCTAGCTGATCCCGAAGGCAACGAGTTCTGCGTCTGCCCGGGCGCTCCGCTCGAGGGCTGATCCCCGAGCGCGACGTCGCGATCCTGCCGCTGACCCGCCAGGTCGAGCTCTGCAACAATTTGTGGCGAACCCTGGGCAAATGCGCCAGACTCCGGGCGAGATCGTCGGGGGTGGTTCGCCGCCGGGCAGGAGCGTGGGAGAACCCTGAGAGAGGGGGACAGCGGCGTGAAGCTGCAGGACAAGGTTGCGGTCGTCACCGGGGGGACGCGAGGCATCGGGCGAGGCATCGCCGAGGGCTTCCTGGCCGAAGGCGCCAAGGTTGTAGTCAACGGACGCTCGGAGGAGAAGGGCCGTCAGGCCCTCGAGGAGATGAAGGCGGGCGACCGGGCGTGGTTCGTATCGGCCGACGTCATGCAGCAGGCACAGGCCGAAGCGCTCGTGGATCAGGCTGTCGACCACTTCGGTCGCATCGACATCCTCGTGAACAACGCTGGCGGATCCACCGGCTTCGGCCTCGTCCACGAGTTGAGTGACGAGGCATGGAACGGCAGCGGGGACTGGATACTGAACTCTGCGTTCTGGGCGACGCGCCGCGTGCTGCAGCACATGGTCCGTCAGGGAGGCGGCGGCCGCATCATCAACATTTCCTCGGTCGAGGGGAAGCAGGCGAACAAGGCCGCGGTCAGCCCGTACATCGTCTTCAAGCACGCGCTGAACGGCCTCTCCAAGGCGGTCGCGTTCGAGTACGGCCCGCAGGGCATCACGTGCAACGCCATCTGCCCCGGTGCGATCGAGACCGACCTCATGAAGGAGCTAGGGCCCGATGCGGCCAAGCAGATGGGCATCACCTACGAGCAGTTCCTGCAGAACTACGCCGACGAGTCGATGATCAAGCGGCTCAACACGGTCGACGAGGTGGCGGCCATGGCCGTGTTGTTGGCCTCCGACGAGGGGGGTGGCATCACGGGATCGCTGCTGAACGTCGACGGGGGGACCGCGGCCTGGTAGCGGCGGCGGGCTCCTCGCCGGGCCATGCTCGTGTGGCCGAGGGCCGCGATCAGGGGTGGCGGGCCGGTATCGCCCAACTCGAAGAAGGGGGACCGAATGAGCCAGGTCGGACAAGCGGCGGGCAAACCGTCGGTGGATTTCAACCTCGAGGGTCGGGTGGCGGTGGTGACCGGAGGGACGCGGGGCATCGGTCGCGCCATCGCCGAAGCGTTCCTGGAATATGGCGCCAACGTGGTGGTCAACGGGCGGTCCGAGGACAAGGGCCGCCAAGCGGTGAAGGAGATGGGCGGCGGCGAGAACGTCCATTTCGTGGCGGGTGACGTGATGAAGAAGGACGACGTCGAAGCCCTCATCGACCAGACCAACGACCGTTACGGCAGCGTCGACATCCTGGTCAACAACGCCGGCGGGATCACCGGTCACGCCCTGATCGCCGACATGGACGACTGGGCCTGGCTGGGCACCATCGAGTGGAACCTCAACTCCGCGTTCTGGGCCACCCGGCGCGCCCTCAAGTACATGGTGCCCAAGGGATGGGGGCGCATCATCAACATCTCCTCGGTCGAGGGCAAGCAGGCCAACAAACCGGCGGTGAGCAACTACATCACCACCAAACACGCCCTCAACGGCCTCACCAAAGCAACCGCGTTCGAATACGGCCCCCAGGGCATCACCTGCAACGCCATCTGCCCCGGCGCCATCGAGACCGACATCATGCGCGAATCGGGCCCCGACGCCGCCGCCGCCGCCGGCATCACCTACGACCAGTTCATCCAGAACTACGCCGACGAATCGATGATCAAACGGATCAACCGCGTCGAAGAAGTCGCCGGCATGGCCCTGTTGCTCGCTTCCAACGTCGGCGGGGGCATCTCCGGAGCCCTCCTCAACGTCGACGGCGGCACCGCGCCATGGTGACCCGGGCCAGGCGACCGTCCACCGGTCGGTGCTCCTTCTGACCATCCGACGCGGGATCGATCAGGCGGCGCGGTAGCGGAGTACGGGCCCGTCGGCCTCGACCTCGATGTCGCCGTCGCGTTCCAGCACGTCGAGGTGGGCGACGACCTCGGCGACGCCTCGCACGAGGCGGGCACCCTCGGCCTCCCACAGCAGAGCTTGGGCCAGCTCGAACGGGGTCGGGTGACCCAGCTCGGCCACCAGCGCCTTCACGGTCGCACACCGGTCCGCGTGGTGAGCCTCGAGCCGTCGGGCGAGCACGTCGACGCCGGTGAACACCTCGCCGTGGCCGGGCAGCACCACGGCGGGGTCGAGGGCCACGAAGCGTTCGAGCGACGCGAGGTACTCGCAGAGGGAGTGGCGATGCCCCTCGCCTGAAGGCTCCAGGCCCGGGAGCGGGACGATACGGGCCAGCAGGTGATCGCCGCTCAGGAGGAGCTTGGCCTCGTCGCACCACAGTGACAGGTGGCCGGGGGAGTGGCCCGGAGTGACGTGGGCGGTGAGGGTGCGGCCGCCTGCGAGCACGACGTCGCCGTCGTCGAGCGGCAGGATGCCGGCGCGGTCGGCCCACTCCACCACGTCGCGAAGCCGGCTCGTATCGGTCGTGCGCCGGGCCAAGTCGGGAGGAACGCCGAACGCCGCCAGCAGCGCCACGCGCGCCTTGGGGTCCCCTTGCCCTCGCAATGCGGCCACCTCGGCTCGACCGGCCACGATCACCGAGCCTGAGTGGCGAGCGACCCACGCCGCCGCCCCGAAGTGGTCAGGGTGCGCGTGGGTCACGACGACCTGCTCGACGTCGTCGAGCGAGCGCCCCGCGGCCTGCAGCGCGGCCCGCAACTGCTCGAGCGACGCCGGCATCACGGTGCCGGGGTCGACGACCGTCACCGGCGGCTCGACCAGCACGTAGCAGTTCACCGCGCCCACGGCATACGGCGTCGGCAGGCGCGCCCGCACCACGCCGTCGGGCAGGTCGCGCACGAGCGGAGGCAGGAAGGGCGCCGCCATGGCGACCGGCCGCTCAGAAGCGGGAACGCGCGCCGGCGGCGACTTCCTCCGGCGACAGGTCGATCATGGCCTCGTCGTGGAGCCGCTCGAAGAACGTGGCGTCGCTGCGGTACATCGGTTCTGCGTTGCTGCGCGACACGACCTTGAGCACGACGTGGTAGCGCTCCCTTCCCGGGGCCGGGCCGGCGCCGAGGAGGGCGAAGTTGAACGACGTCAGGTTCCACTCCCGGTAGCCGGCGAAGACACGCGACAATCCGTCGCCGAGGTCGGCCACGTCGGTGTCGTCCAGATCCGTCAGGTCGTGCGCCTCGGGGACCACGGCCCACACTTCGTGGAAGCCGGCGGGCGCGAACGGGGTGAACCACGCCACCCGTCCGAGCCGGCCGATCCAGCGTGGGCTTCCCTCCTCCGCGGTGACCAACTCGTGCCAGAACGAGCGAGTGCCTGACCATGCCGCCGAGTGCGCGACCAGGGCCCGCTGTGCGGTCGTCCCGCACGAGTCGTGAGCCGACTGCAGGTGAGGATGGACGAGCGAGCTGCCCGAGGGCGGCAGGTAGTTCGCGTTGATCGAGCCCCAACCGGCGCTGGGGTCCATCTTTCTGACCGCGCGGGTGTGCTCGAGCATGGCGCCGAGCGCGTCGCCCACCAGCGTTGCCGTGAGCTCGTCGAGGTCGAGGAAATGGCGTCCAGGGTCATAGATGCCCACGGCGCTGTGCGTGGCATAGGCCAACACGTTGGGGACGACCACGGCTCGACCCTGGCGGACCCGGCCGCGGTCGGTCAGCTCGGCCGGGAACTCGGCCGTGGCCCGCTCGAGGTGTTCGGCGCAGAAAGGACAGAAGGCCGGCTTGGCGGTGAGGCCGGCGAGATCGGGCCGGGTCGCGGGCTGCAGCTTCGCCCCGGTCAGGATGCGGGTGCCTCGCCCCGTGAGGGGGTCGCGTCGCCACCGGAGCTGCGTCTTGACCCACCCGCCGGGGTTGCCGAGGTCGGGAACCGTGGCCTCGAACGAACGTTCCTCGAACACGATTCCCGACACGGCGACAGGGTACCGGCCTCGCTACGAGAAGGCCGCGGCCGACTGCTCGGTGTCCTCGGAGCCCCGGAAGAACACGATCTTGCCGTCGGCGAAGCGCCACCAGTGCTGCATGTACATCGCCGCGGACTTGCCGGTGGCTCGCACGGCGTAGGTCCAATGGACGGTCGCGGCCGCGCACGCGTGAGCTCAGGGCTTGGCCAGCATCACCTCGGTCGACTTGATGACGACGACGACATTCTCCCCTGGCGCGAAGGCCAGGTCCTCCGCCGCATCCTTGGTGATGGCGGCCGTGATGTATTGACCGTCAGGCAGCTTGACCTTCACCGTGGACATCACCTGGCCATGCGTCACCGTGTCGACGGTGGCGTTGAGCTGGTTGCGGGCGCTGAGCTGCATGGATCTCTCCTATCGAGCGAACAGCCAAAGGTGGGACATCACGACGCCTTGGCCACCATCACCTCGGTCGACTTGATGATCACGACGACGACGTCCCCGGGGGCGACGTCGAGGTCTCGGGCGGCGTCCTTGGTGATCGCCGCGGTGAGGGGCTGACCATCGCCGAGCACGGCGCTGATGGTCGACATCACCTCTCCGTGATGGACCGCGGTGACCGTGCTGCGGAGTTGGTTGCGAGCGCTCAGGCGCATCTCTGGTTTCACTGGCAACGGACGCTCGCGTTGGCGGAGGGTTTGGTCGAGGAACCGGCGCACGGCCCGCGCGCTCTCCCGGCGCCACACGTCGACCAGGTCCTCGTCGTCGCGGGTGCTGGTGAGGCCGTCCATCGCCGGCTCGAACAGCCGCTTCTGTGCGAGGAGGAGACTCTCGCACTCGAGCCCGGCGCGTTCACGGAGGAAGAGCTTCACCAGCAATTGTGTGCGCACGTCGCGTAGGTGCTGCACGGGCGCGTCCAGCCATCGCCGGCTCACCCGCCGGCCCGAGGCCGTAGGCGCAAGCACCAGACGATCGCGCCCGTGGCCGGCGTGGCGGCCCTGCCGGGTCACAAGCCGTCTATCGACGAGGCCATCGATGGCGCGGTAGGTCAACGGCCGGCTCAAGGTCCAGATCCGACCCACCTCCCCGTCGGGGGCCAGCAATGTCCCGAGGGCCCACCCGTGGGACACCTGCTGGCACACGAGGGCGAGGCAGACCTGCTCGGCGAAGGACGCCTCCGACGGCGACGGGCGAGTGGCGTGGCTCCCGCCGGCGGCGCGTGAGGAAACGGCAACCGAGGACACGGCGAGACTGTACTCAGAGATTCAGCTTGTGATGGTGAGAAGCTGACTACAGTGGCCGGTCCATGGAGAGGACCTCACGCCTGGGCATCCTGCTCGCCGCGCTCCTAGGGCTCGTGGCCGCGGCCTGCAGCAGCAGAAGCTCCGGATCGTCGGCCACCACGACCGGGACGGTCCAAGGGAACATCACGGTCTTCGCGGCCGCCTCGCTCACTGACTCCTTCAACGAGATCGGGGCCGCGTTCACGAAGGCCAACCCACAGGCGAAGACGACGCTCAACTACGACGCGTCGTCGGCCCTGGTGCAACAGATCTCGCAGGGGGCGCCGGCCGACGTCTTCGCCTCGGCCGACCAGGCCAACATGGACAAGCTGACGAAACCAGGGCTGAACGGCACCGCGCCGGTGGTCTTCGCCACCAACCTCCTCGGCATCATCGTGGCTCCCGGCAACCCGAAAGGGATCAAGGGCGTCCAGGACCTGGGGAACCCTGCCCTGAAGGTCGTTCTGTGCCAGGACGGCGTGCCGTGTGGCACCTACGCCACGCAGATCCTCGACGCGGCCAAGGTCACCGTGACGCCGGTGAGCTATGAGCAGAACGTGAAGGGCGTGGTCACCAAGGTCACCGCGGGTGAGGCCGACGCCGGGATCGTGTACGTCACCGACATCGCCGCCGCGGGTAGCAAGGCGGCCGGGGTCGACATCCCGAAGGACATCAACGTGGTGGCCCAGTACCCGATCGCCACCGTGAAGGCGTCCAAGAACCCGACGACCGACCAGGCCTTCATCGACTTCGTACTGGGCTCGCAGGGCCAGGCCATCCTGGCGAAGTACGGCTTCCAGCCGCCGCCGGGGTGACGACCGCGCCGGCTCGCCCGGCCGCCACCCCGCATCGCCGGGTCGGGCGGGAACGGATGCCGGCGGTGGCGCTCGCGCCTCGCGGTCGTCGCCATCGCGTTCTTCGCCCTGCCCTTCCTCGGTCTGTTGTGGAAGGCCCCGTGGGGAGACGTCTGGTCGATCCTCACCTCGCACAGCGCGCTCACGGCGTTGCGTCTGTCGCTGTGGTGCTCGTCGTGGGCGACGTTCCTCGCGTTGGTCTTCGGCGTCCCCCTCGCCTGGCTCCTGGCCCGGATCTCGTTTCCGGGCCGGGGACTAGTGCGAGCGCTGTGCACGCTGTCGATGGTGCTGCCGCCGGTCGTCGCCGGTGTCGCCCTCTTCTACGGCCTCGGCCGCCGCGGCCTGCTCGGCCAGTACCTCGACCGGTGGTTCGGCATCGCGTTGCCGTTCACGACGGCGGGTGTCATCGTGGCCCAGGCCTTCGTGGCCATGCCGTTCCTCGTGATCACCGTGGAGGCCGCCTTCCGCCAACTCGACACCCGCTATGAGGACGCCGCCCGCACCCTTGGCGCTTCGCGGTGGTACGTGTTCCGTCGGGTGACGCTGCCGGCCATCAGGCCGGGCCTGATCGCCGGCGCTGTCCTCGCCTGGGCCCGCGCCCTCGGTGAGTTCGGCGCCACGATCACCTTCGCCGGTAATTTCCCGGGTCGCACCCAGACCATGCCCCTCGCCATCTACCTCGCCAACGAGACGAACCCCGACGAGGCCATCGTCTTGAGCCTCGTGCTCATCGCCGTCTCGTTCGCCGTGCTCGTCGCCCTGCGCGACCGCTTCCTGGGCGGAGGCCGTTCTCCCGCCACATGACGCTCGACGCCCGGATCGTCCGCACGCTCGGCTCGCTGCACCTCGATCTCGAACTGACCATCAAGGGGGGCGAGACCGTCGCCATCCTCGGGCCGAACGGTTCGGGCAAGACCACGTTGTTCCGCTGCCTGGCCGGACTGCTGCCCATCGACGAAGGCCGCATCGACCTCGACGGCGACACGCTCGACGACGCCACCGAAGAGGTGTTCGTGCCCCCGGAGCGGCGCCCCGTGGCCGTCGTCTTCCAGGACTACCTGCTCTTCCCCAACATGAGCGCGCTCGAGAACGTCGCGTTCGGTTTGCGCTCGCGTGGTGTGGCCAAGGCCGACGCCCGCGCTCAGGCGCGGGGGTGGCTGGAGCGCATCGGGCTGGCCGACCATGCCGACCACCGGCCCCGCGCCCTGTCGGGCGGCCAGGCTCAGCGGGTCGCGCTGGCTCGTGCCCTCGCCACCGAACCTCGCCTGCTCCTCCTCGACGAGCCGCTCGCCGCGCTCGATGTGGGCACTCGCGGCGACGTGCGCCGCGACCTCCGCCGTCACCTCGCCACCTTCGAGGGTGTGCGCCTGCTCGTGACCCACGACCCCGTCGACGCCTACACCCTCGCCGAGCGCGTCGTGATCCTCGAGACGGGCCGGGTCGCCCAGGCCGGCACGCTCACCGAGGTGAGTGCCCGACCGCGGTCGCGCTACATCGCCAATCTCGTCGGCGTGAACCTCCTTCGTGGCGCGGGCCACGATGGGACGATCACCACCGCCTCCGGCGGCCGGATCGTGCCGGCGGACCCGATCGAGGGTCCCGCCTTCGCCGTGATCCAGCCCTACGCCGTCTCCCTCTACCGTTCGGCGCCGGAGGGGAGCCCGCGCAACGTCTGGGCCGTCACCGTCACCGACGTCGACCCGCAAGCGGACCGCGTCCGAGTTCGGGTGGATGGCGAGGTCCCCCTCGTTGCCGAGATCACCCCGGCCGCGCTGGAAGACCTCGAGCTGCGGCCCGGTAGCCGGGTTTGGGCGGCGGTCAAGGCGACCGAGATCACCACATACCCTGCGTAGCGTCCTGCGAGGACGCTGCCCCCTACGCTCGTCGCGTGTACGGGATCGCGTTGAGTGTCGGAGCGTGCCTCCGCGCTGGTACGCAGGTGCACGTCGCGTGGGTGGTGGAGGGTGACGCGTTCCCCGATCGCGGCCGCGCTGACGCCCTGGCCCTCACGCCGGGAGGCGGCCGAGTGGGGTCGCTGCTGTCCGGAGCGCCCGACACTCAGCTCGCCGACCTGGCCTCGCGCGGGTGCGGCAACGGCCGTCTCGTCCGCGTCGAAGTCGGAGACGTCGACGCGCTCGTCGTGGGCCTCTCCGCTGGCGGCACGGTCTGGTGCCTCCTGATGCCGGCCACGGCCCTGCCCGCTGATCTGTGGCCCCTGCTGCGCGCGCGAGAGCCCGTCGGCCTCGTGACGCGCCTCGACGGTGACGAGGCCGTGGACACGGCGCTGTTCACGTCCGAGACGCTCGAGGCGCCCGGCGAGCAGGCGGCGCAACTGTTTGCCCGCCGGATGAGCGACACCGCTGTGAGCGACGACCGAGTGGTGACGGTGCTGTGGCCGGTGCCCAAGCTGGTGGTGGTGGGGGGCGGCCCGATCGCGGATGCGCTCGCCCGGGCCGCGGCGCTTCTCGGTTGGCAGACCCAGAGCGAGAGCGACATCGTCACGGCGACGGGGGTCATCGCGGGGCTGGCGCGGCTCGACAAGGTGGTGGTGGCCAGCCACGACTCGGAAGTCGCAGGCCGTGCCCTGGCCGCGGCGCTGGCAAGTGAAGCGGGCTACATCGGAGCGCTCGGCTCACGCCGGGCGCAGCAGGCACGGGCCGACTGGCTGGCCTACCGCGGGATCACCGATCTCGAGCGCATCCACGGCCCTGCCGGGCTGGACATCGGCGCGGACACGCCCGCGGAGATCGCCGTGTCCATCCTCGCCGAGGCGTTGGCGGTCGAGAAGGACTCGGCGGCTGCCGACCTACACTGAGACAGATGACGCAAGGCTCCGACGAGGCACTGGAGGTGCTGCGGGCGGTCTGGGCGGCGCAGGCCGCGCAGGGTGCGGACCTCGACGAGCACTGCAGTCCCACGAAGAACTGCAAGAACATGCAGGACGTGACGTTCGACGGCTTCGCCGGGCCGGGCAGTGACCTGCGGGGTGCGTGGCGCGACAAGCTGGCGCGGGAGGGGAAGCTGAGCACGGCCGGGGGCAGCATCCGAGACCTCGTCCTCGGGCGGGACGAGTAACGCCGAGCGAGGCCCGCATCGAGCGTCCGGAGACCGTCGGCGGGCTCACTGACCTGTTGCGGGGTGGCGGCTACCTCGCCGACCGCGGGTTGGCCACCGCGCTGTTCGTGGCGTTGTCGCTCGGTCGCCCGCTCCTGCTCGAAGGCGAAGTCGGCGTCGGCAAGACAGAGGTGGCGAAGGTCCTCGCCTCCGTCTCGGCACGGCGCCTGATCCGCCTCCAGTGCTACGAGGGCATCGACACCAACCAGGCCCTGTACGAGTGGGACTACGCCCGCCAGATGTTGCAGATCCGCGCGCTGTCCGAGCGCCAACTGGACGACGACGCGGCGGTCGACAAGCTGTTCGGGCCGAAGTTCCTGATCGAGCGCCCGTTGCTGGAAGCCGTCCGAGTCGGCGATCAAGCCGTCCTGCTGATCGACGAGGTCGACCGAGCCGACGACGAGTTCGAGGCCTTTCTCCTCGAGCTCCTGTCGGACTTCCAGATCACCATTCCCGAGATCGGCACGATCAGCGCCGCCACGCCCCCCGTAGTCGTGCTGACGTCGAACCGCACCCGAGAGCTGCACGACGCCCTGAAGCGGCGCTGCCTCTACCACTGGGTCGGCTACCCGAGCCCCGAACGCGAGACGGAGATCGTCCTCGTCCGCGCCCCGGGAGTGTCCGAGGCACTGGCGCGCAAGGTCGTGGCCGCGGTGAATCGCCTGCGCCAGCTCGACCTGGCCAAGCCCCCCGGCGTCGCCGAGACCCTCGACTGGGTCGCCACCCTCGGCGCCCTCGGCGAGGTCGAGCTGGACGCTCGCAGCGCCGACGACAGTCTTGGCGCCGTCATCAAGGAACGCGACGACCTCGAGCTGGTGCGTGACAACTTGGAGGCGATCGTCTCCGGTGCCTGAGTCGCGCCTCGTCGCCCTCCTCGTGGCCTTCGGCAACGAGTTGCGCTCGGCGGGCCTCGCGGTGGGGTCCGGGGACGTCATGGCGTACTGCGCGGCGATGGCCTCGCTCGATCCCGCCGATCTCGTGGACCTCTACTGGGCGGGGCGCACGACGATGGTCACCCGGCGCGAGCAGATCGCGGTCTACGACCGCGTCTTCCGGCGATTCTTCCTCGCCGAGCACGACGCAGGGCCCGACACACCGAGGTCGAGCATCAGCCCGAGAGGCGAGACCCAATCGGTGCTGGAGATCCCGGCGACCGAGCCCGGCACGATCACCGACGACCGCAAGGCCCGGCTCGGCCTCATGGCCGCTGACGTCGAGGTCTGGCGGAACAAGTCGTTCGCGGCGTGCACTCCCGAGGAGCTCGCGGCGCTACGGCGGATCATGGCGCAGATCCGCCTGACGCCTCCGCGCCGTCGCACTCGCCGCACGGTGGCGGCTCGGGCGGGGCAAGGCCCGGACATGCGCCGCACGGTGCGGGAGACCATGCGTACCCACGGCGAGCCGTCCGAGCTGTTCTGGCGCCGCCGCCGGTTGCGGATGCGGCCACTGATCCTGATCCTCGACGTGTCGGGATCGATGTCGGACTACTCCCGCAACTTGCTGCAGTTCGCGTACTCGGCGAAGCGCGCCGCGGCCAGGGTCGAGGTGTTCTGCTTCGGAACGCGCCTCACCCGTATCACGAAGGCCTTGGACCGCCGCCGTGCCGACGACGCCATGGAGCAGGCCGCTAAGACGGTCTTCGACTGGGAAGGCGGCACCCGAATCGGAGACTCGCTCGACGCGTTCGTCCGCGGGTGGGGTCGCCGCGGCACGAGCCGGGGCGGCATCGTGGTGATCTGTTCCGACGGTCTCGACCGGGGCGATCCCGCCGTCCTGGAGGGAGCGATGGAGCGCCTGTCGCGCCTGAGCCACCGGGTCGTGTGGGTGAACCCACACAAAGGGCAGCGCGCGGCCTTCCGGCCGAACACCCTGGGGATGATGGTGGCGGCGCCCCACATCGACGTGATCGTGTCCGGGCACGACCTGCGCCGCTTGGAAGAGCTCGCCTCGCTCCTGCCCTCTCTCCGTTAGGTGCAGGGAGACCCGCGGTGAGGTGGAGCGTGTCGCTCGTGGCCGAGGGTGACCGGGTCCTGAGCGCCGAGGAGATCGTCGAGTTGGCCGACGCGGTGGCGGCCAGCAACGGGATCGCGAGCGGGATCGGCACCACGAGCTACGGCGCGCAGTTGGTAGTGGAGGCGCCGAGCGCCGACCAGGCGGTCGAGTTGGCGGCAGCCGAGTTCGTGCAAGCCGCCTCTCGGGCGGGCCTGCCACCCTGGCCGATCAGCGGGGCCGAGGCCATCGGGGAAGACGACCAGCTCGAGGAGGGGGGATGATGATCCGGCTCGGCTCGTTGGCCGGGTATCCGTTCGAAGGGCCACGGGCCCTCGGCGGTTGGACGGCGCCGGACAAGGCCGCCGTGTTCGCCATCCTCGTCAAGCCTGAGCCGGAGGCCAAGCCCGAGCAGTACGCGGTGATCTACGTCGATCACTCCGACGACCTGTCCGCGGAGCGGTTCCCTTTCAACCATCGGCGCGCGCCGTGCTGGGTCCGTCGAGCCGGAAGTCGGTGGAAGCTCTACATCTGCACGTACGAGGTGCCCGGAGGCTTGCGGTCACATCGAGAGCAGATCGCCCGCGAGCTCGTCGCCATCTACCGCCCGAGCTGCAACCCGGAGCAGTACGACCCGTCCTGGAAGGACCAGTGGATCGGGGAGTACAACGCGCCGACGACGGGTCCGCTCACCACGGGGCGCGACCCTTCCCGGGGATCCTGACGGAGGGTTCGGGGCCGTGCACCGCTTCCGTGACGCCGAACCAGTCACCTGCTCGTTCGGATTCCGCTCGGATCGCGGCTGATCCGGGATCGGCGGCGCGACCCGACCCCGGCTGCCGAACTGGTCACATGAACGTGCCTGCGGATCTCGCTCGGTTAGCTGCCTGATTCGGGATCGGCGCCGTTGCCCGGGTTGTAGCCGACGGCGTCGTGCATCCGGGAACGGCGGTGCCCCGAGGCCGGCCGCGCCGGCTCGCGCTCGCGCGCCGCCACCGCGGGCTCATACGTGGCGCCGGCAACGATCCCTTCGGCCATCCCGTAGAGCAGGGGCAGCGCGCCGGCGATGACACCGCCGGTGTGGTTGATGTGCTCGACGCCGGGCTGGATCACCTCGGCGTTGCGCTTGACGGACTCGACGAGCCCAGAGCACTCCTCGAGGTTGGTGGCGATGCGGGTGAGCTGGGAGCCGACGACGTAGAGGTAGAAGGCCAGCCCCGCGATCAAGAGGACGATCACGACCACCGACAGCACGACCAGTACGGTCATGAGCGCACACTCCGAGGCTGGGCGCTGGTGCCGAGGGAAGCGCCAGCGACGAGGCACACGCGGCGCGAGGAGGAAGCGGAGCGGACGACGAGCCCGCCGATCAGTGCGGTCATGAGCGCACACTCCGAGGCTGGGCGCTGGTGCCGACGGAAGCGCCAGCGACGAGGCACACGCGGCGCGAGGAGGAAGCGGAGCGGACGACGAGCCCGCCGATCAGTGCGGTCATGAGCGCACCTTTCCGAGCACCCGGCCCAGGAAGAGATGGTGTTCGAGACCCTCGGCGAGCACGGCGTCCACGGCGGCCGCGGTCTCGGCGATCAGGGCGGTGTCGGCGGTGTTGGCCGAGGCCTGCTGCAGAGTGTCACGGATCATCACGACGCGTCGGTCGATCGTCCGCACCAGCAGGACGAGGATGGTGAGCAGCGCGGCGACGGCCAGCACGATCACGAAGCCACCGATGACCGCGCCCCACCACAGGCCACGCTGCGTGGAGGTGAGTGCCAGCACCGTCATGGTCAGCCTCCCAACCGGGCGCGCCCACGCCGGAGCCCGGCGACGATGGTCTCGGCAGACTCGTTGGTCGTGTGCAGTTCCTTCAGGGCCGCGGTGTGGTGCACGGCTTCGGTGAGGCCGTCGTTGATCAGTGCCGCCTTCTTGCCGATGGAATGGGCCAGCAACAAGATCGGCACGACGAGGGCGACGACCACTACCACCACGACGGCGGTGATCGTGTAACCGATGGCCCAACTCGTGGTGGAGCTGCTGACTCCGGCGAGGACGTTCATGGGCCGCCTCCTCAGATCGACTCGCAGAAGTCGCGAACGGGTTTGAGGTTCGCGTTCACCGACGGCAGCACCTCCGGCACCGTGCGGGTCTTGTCGGCCACGACCCCGACCCCGCCGACGAGCGCCCCGAGCGTCTTGTTGATGGCCAAGAGGTGGAAGATCACTCGGACGAGGCCGAGCGCGGCCGTGGCGATGATCAGCGCGGTGATCACCACCGTCACCCAGGCAACAGCAGGCATGGCAGCGCCTCCCCCTCAGCCGAGCAGCTTGGCCACGGACCCGGCGTAGCGCACGGCGCCGGCCGAGACCTCTTGGATGGTGGAATCGGTCGTGGCCAGGAGCTCGGGCACCTCCTCGAGCTCACCGATCAGGCCCACCCCCCCGGCGAGGATGTCGTCCGAGGCGGCGCGGATGCGTTCCAGCGCCGCGAGCACCCGGTTCAGCAGGGCGACGAGGACGGGGACCACCACCAACAGCAGGACCACGTTCCCGATCCACCACAGCACCATGAGTTCTCCTCCTCAGCTCGGGCGGGGCTGGTAGGGCATGAAGAAGCGACGGGCGACGCGGCACAAGGCCAACCACGCGGCACGCAAGCCGATGGTGAACCCGCCCGCCGGCGCGGCGCTGGCGGCGGGGGTTGTCGCCACGCCGCGGTCCAGGGCCGTGATCCGCTTCTGCATGTTGTTGGCGAAGTCGCGCATCAGCACGGTGCTGACGTCAGAGATCATTCCTCGGCCGTACTGCGCGGCGGCGCCGGAGAGCTGCAGGTCCTGAGCGACGTCGACCTTGGTGCCGCGGGTGGTGGGCGCCAGGGTCGCCGTCACCAGCATCGCGGCCTGGCCCCGCCCCTTCTCGTCGGCGCCGGCGGCATCGACCACGATGCGCTTGGCGGTGTCGTCGCGTTCCTTGATCTCTGCGGTCCCGGCGAACTGCAGCTTGACCGGCCCCATCCTGATGGCGACCTTGCCGCGGTACTTGTCGTCGCCCACCTGCTCGGTGAGGTCCGCGCCCGGGAGGCAAGCCGCGACCTGAGGGATGTCGTCGAAGAACCGCCACACCTTGTCGACCGGCTGGTCGACGTCGAAGGCGTTCTTGATCAGCATCGAGCCTCCTTGGGCAGGAAGGCAGCCGGGTCGTTCTCGAAGGCGGCGCGACAACGGGCGCCACAGAAGTAGTAGGTGACGCCGGCGTGGACGACTGGGCGGCTGCTCTGGTCGGCGGCCACCGTCATCCCACATACGGGATCGAGGGCGCGCGCCTGCGTCGGGACCCCCGCGGGTTGCGCCGCCGCCAGCGCCCCGGAGGCCCGGAGCTGGACGAGCTCGGCGAGGATGGCGACCGCGATCTCCCGGTGGGACGTGTGCCCGAGGTCGAGCCCCACAGGCACCCGCACCTGCTCGAGCCGGTCGCGTGGCACACCCCGGTCGTGCAGGTAGCCGAGCACCGACTCACCGCGGCGGCGCGACGCCACCAGCCCCACGTACACGGGCGAGGCGTTGACGGCGTGCTCGACGGCGTCCTCGTCGCCGTGGCCCTGCGTGGCGACCACCACGACCGCCCGCTCGTCGACGGCCGTCGCCGCGAAGCCCGCGCCGTCGACGAGGTCGGCCCGCCAACCCAGGTCGTGCGCCAGCTGGCACAGCGTGTCGGCCATCGGCGAGCGGCCCACCACGACGAGGTGCGGGCTGGAGAGCACCGGTTCGACGTAGATCTCCATGGCGCCGTCGCTGTCGCACGAGATCGGGATGACCGTCATCCCGTCGTGGACGGCACCGAACTGCTCCGGCGTCCCGAGCAAGAGCAAGCGGGGAACGCCGTCCGAGATGGCCCGCTGGGCCTCCCGGATGACGACGGGCTCGGCGCACGCCCCGCCGATCCAGCCGCGGAGCTCACCGGACGCGGTCACGATGGCGCGCGAGCCCTGATGTCCCGAGGACGGCCCCTGTCGCCACACCACCGTGGCGAGCGCGAACTCCTCGCCGCGGTGGGCGAGCTCGCGGGCCTGGTCGACGACGTCCCAGGCGTCGCCCTCGTGCCCGCTCACCGGTCCTCCGTCCTCACCGGAGGGGCTCCGGACACGTCGTGGCGCTGGCTGAGCGCTTCGTACACCCGGTCGGGCAGCAGCGGCATGTCGATGTTGCGAACGCCGGTGTCCTTGATCGCGTCCATCACCGCGTTGACGAAGGCGGCCGGCCCGCCGACCGTGGCGCACTCGCCGATCCCCTTGGCGCCGATCGGATGGTGCGGGCAGGGCGTGACGACCTCGTGCAGCTCGAAGCCCGGGGTCTCCCACGCGGTGGGCAGCAGGTAGTCCATGTAGTTGGCGCCGATGCAGTTGCCTTCGGAGTCGAAGGTGATGAACTGCATGCTCGACATCGCGTAGGCCTCGGTCAGCCCGCCCATGATCTGGCCTTCCACGATCATCGGGTTGATCCGCACGCCGCAGTCGTCGACGGCCACCACGTTGAGCACGTCCCACACGCCCGTCTCCGGGTCGACCTCGACGGTGGCGATATAGCAGGCGAACGGCCACGTGAGGTTGGGCGGGTCGTAGTAGGCGTGGTTCTCGAGGCCGGGCTCCATGCCGTCGGGCATGTTGCTGTAGGCGGCCATCGCGCATTCCTGGATGGTGGCCCCCCGGTCGGGCGCGCTGCGCACGTAGAACCGCCCGAGCTCCCACTCGATGTCCTCCTCCGAGACCTCGAGGAGGTGGGCGGCGAGCTTGCGCGCCTTGGCTCGGATCTTGCGCGAGACCATGGCCACCGCGGCGCCGGCGACGGGCGTGCTGCGCGAGGCGTACGTGCCCATGCCGAATGGCGCGGTGTCGGTGTCGCCCTCCTCGACGGTCACGTCCTCGGCCGGGATGCCAAGCTCGTGGGCCACGATCTGCGCCCACGTGGTCTCGTGCCCCTGGCCTTGCGTCTTGGCCCCGGTGCGGAGGAGCGCCTTGCCGGTCATGTGCACGCGCAACTCGGCCGAATCGAACATCTTGATGCCGAGGATGTCGTACTCGCGGCTGTTGCCGGCGCCGAGCGGCTCGGTCATGGTGGAGATCCCGATGCCCAGCAGGCGCCCTTGTTTCCTGGCCACCTCCTGCTGCTTCAGGAAGTCCTGGTACCCGACCGCCTCGAGGCCCACGTCGAGGCACTTGCCGTACTGGCCGGAGTCGGTGAGGAAACCGAAGGGGGTCCGGTGCGGGAAGTCGTCGTCGCGCACGAAGTTGGCCCGTCGGAACTCGGCCGGGTCGATCCCCAGGTCGCGGGCCGCGGCTTGCACCATGCGCTCCTGGAAGAACATGGCTTCGGTGACGCGGAACGAGCAGCGATACGCGACGCCCCCGGGCGCCTTGTTGGTGTACATGCCCCGTGCCGTGAGGTGGGCGGCGGGGATGTCGTAACAGGAGAAGGCCGAATGCATCAGCCCGATCTTGAACTTGCTCGGCTGCGCATCGGAGAAGAAGGCGCCATGGTCGGCGTCGGTGTGCATCCGCACGGCGAGGATCGTCCCGTCCTTGCGCAGTGCCATCTCGCCGTGCAGGTAGATGTCGCGGGCGAAGCCCGTGGAGATGAGGTTGCCGGTCCTGTCCTCGATCCATTTCACCGGCCGTTCCAACAGGATCGACGCCAGGATCGACATGACGTAGCCCGGGTACACGGGCACCTTGTTGCCGAAGCCACCGCCGAGGTCGGGCGAGATGATGCGGATCATGTGCTCGGGAAGCTCGGCGACGAGCGCCACCGCGGCGCGGATGATGTGGGGCGCCTGCGTGGTCATGTAGACGGTGAGCTTCGAGCGGGCCCGGTCGAACTCGGCGATCGATCCGCAGCACTCCAGCGGTGAGGGGTGCGAGCGCGGGTAGTGCAGGTCGAGCTTCGAGATCAGATCGGCCTGCGCGAAGGCCCGGTCGGTGCCTTCCTTGTCACCGACCTCCCACGTGTAGACGAGGTTGTCGGGCTGGTTCTCCTTGTCGTCGCGGATCAACGGTGCGCCCGGCGCCATGGCCTGCTGGGGGTTGACGATCACCGGCAGCGGCTCGTAGTCGACCACGATCGCTTCGCAGGCGTCCTTGGCGATGTACGGGTCGTCGGCGACGACGCAGGCGACCTCCTGGCCCTGGAAGCGAACCTTGTCGGTGGCCAGCACGGCCTGCGTGTCATAGGAGAGGGTCGGCATCCACGCGAGGTTGCGGCTCGCCATCATCTCGCCGGTGAGGACGAGGTGGACGCCGGGGATGTCCCAGGCCTTGCTCGTATCGATCGAGTTGATGCGAGCGTGCGCGAGCGGGCTGCGCAGGATCTCCATGTGGAGCATGCGCGGCAGCACGATGTCGTCGATGTAGTTGCCCTTGCCGCGGATGAACCGGTTGTCCTCCACCCGCCGGCGGCTCGCCCCCATGCCGCCGATCTTGATCTCGTCGAGCGCCTGGCTCACGCCGTCATCCTCCATCCCACGTCAGTGGCCGGCCTGGGCGCGCAGCTTCTCCGCGGCCCACAGCACCGACTTCACGATGTTCTGGTAACCGGTGCAGCGGCAGAGGTTCCCCGACAGCGCCCAGCGCACCTCGTCCTCCGTCGGGTCCGGGTTCTCCTCGAGCAGCGCTTTGGCCGCCAGCATCATCCCCGGGGTGCAGAAGCCGCACTGCAAGCCATGGGCGTCCTTGAAGCCCTCCTGCAGGGGGTGCAGCTCGCTCGCCGTGGCCAGGCCCTCGACGGTGGTGACCGAGTGCCCGTCGGCCTGGACGGCCAGCATCGTGCAGCTCTTGACGGCCCTGCCGTCGAACAGGACGGTGCATGCGCCGCAGTTCGTCGTGTCGCAGCCCATGTGCGTGCCCGTCAGCTGGAAGCCCTGGCGCAGCAGGTGGACGAGCAACAGTCTGGGCTCGACGTCGGCCGCCCGCCGCTCGCCGTTGACGGCGATCGTGACCCGCCGCACCGGGATGCTGCTGTCGGGCGGGGGAGTAACTTCCTCGAACAGGCTCCTCATGCTCAGGCCGCCTTCTCCGCGGGCTCGCCGAGACGCTGGAGGATGCGCACCACGAAGGTGTGCACGATGTGCCGTTTGAACGCGGCGCTGCCACGATGGTCGGTGCGAGGCTGCGCGGCCTCGGCGGCGAGCTCGGCCGCCCGTTCGACGCTCGCCGCGGTGAGCGGTCCACCGACGAGCGCCTGCGCCGCGTCGGTCGCGTCGATGGTCGAGGCTCCGACCCCGGTGAGGGCGATCCCCGCGCGACTGATCGAGCCGGCCGCGCGCTCGACGGCCACGGCGACACCGACGGTGGCGAAGTCGCCCACCCGCCGCTCGAGCTTGAGATAGCTGCCGGCGGGCTCGCCCTTCGGCGCCGGTATGACGGCCTCCACCGCGATCTCGTCGCTCGCGAGGACGTTCTGGAAAGGGCCGGTGACGAACTGCGTTACCGGGATGGTCCGCCGGCCCGTTGGCCCCTGCGCCACCACGTGGCCGCCGAGCGCGGTCAACACCGAGGCCCAGTCACCCTGCGGGTCGCCGTGGCACAGCGAGCCGACGAGCGTGCCGCGGTTGCGTACGATGGGATCGGCGATCAAGGGCGCGGCCGCGGCCATCGTCGGCTGGCGTGAGCCGACGACCGCCGAGTGCTCCAGATCGGCATGACGGCAGAGGGCGCCGACGCGGATGGTGCCGTCCGGGTCGACCCGGTGGTAGTCGAGGCCCGGGATGTCGTTGATGTCGACGAGCATCTCGGGGGCGGCGAAGCGCAGCTTGATCAGGGGAATCAGGCTCTGCCCCCCGGCGAGCACCTTGGCGTCGCCCCCTCCGTCGTGGAGGAGCCCGATGGCCTCCTCGAGCGATCTCGGCGCCTCGTAGCGAAACCGGGACGGGTAGATGCGAGCCTCCTCTCCGCGCGTGGGGCCGCTCAGGATGACCGAGGATCGGGAATGGCGACAGGCAGCGACTCGGCCTCAGGGTCGGGCCGCCGCTCCTGGTGGGGCGGCCACGGACCCTGCACCGGTTGCCCGGCGACCTTGAGGTAGTCGATCAGTTGGGGCCAAGCCCACACGGTGGGGCTCTTGCCGGTCTTCGGCGAGTGCTCGATCAACTCGAACAGGCGCGGATTACCCGGACTGTGGCCGGTCGACTCGACTGCCATGGAACGCTTCCCCCTGTTCGGACGGCCATGCGACTCGTCCTCTCACCTTCCATCCTACCTGCGCCGCGCCCGTTCAGCTTCAGGAACCCTGACAACGGTCAGGGAGGCAGCGGAGCGCTGAGGTCGCCGACGATCCGGTCGACTTGCACGAGGATCGAGGCGTAGTTGAGCCACTCTCCCTCGACGCTGTCGCGGTGGGGGTCGTCGGCATGGTCGAAGGCGAACCGGACCCGGCGCTGCGCGCCCCGCACGCATCGTTCTCGTCGTTCCCGGACCTCGGCGAGCGCCCCCGCGACATCGGTGTCCCCCGGCTCGCCGAGCACCTCCTGCACCAGTGAGCGAACCGCGCTCGCCAGCGCGAGGAGGAGCGCGCCCATGTTCGGCATGGCGCGGTGCGTCGTCCCCGAGAGGCGGGCGTGATCGTCAAGTCCTCGGGAGATGACGGAAACCCCGATGGCCGTCCGCTCGAGTCGAGGGAGCACCTCTTCGTAGCGAGCGAGCTCGTCGATGTGCCGCCGATCGCGGACGTTCCAGCGGGCCACCTCGCGGCCGTTGCCGACCGCTTCCATCGCCTGGGGGAAGAGGCGGTCGCGCGCCGTGCGCGCCGTGCGCCGCCATTGCTCGGTCTGCTCGGTGGACCATGTGTCGTGCAGCCCCGCGCCCATCCGCTCCAGCACGCCGCCGAGGGCCTCCCGCCAGCCGTTCGAGCGTCTGGCGCCCGTCGACCAGCCGCGACGCCGGCAGCACCAGGGAGATGACGACCCCCACCGCGGCCCCGATGATGGTGTCCAGGGCTCGTCGCCAGCCGAGGCTCTGCGTGCTGGCAGACACGGCCGTGAGGACCACGAGGACGCTGATGGGGATCTGCCTCGCCGACGAGGACGGCAGTCGCAGCACTAGCTGGCCGATGCCGAGCGATGCTCCCGACGACCAGGGCGACGGTGAGGGCGTTCAAGGTAAGGGCATCGCCGATGGCCAACGCGAGGAGCACGCCGAGCACCACCGCCGCGCTGCGTTGGAGCGCCGTGCGGATCGACGCCCGCACCGAGACCTGTACGACCACGATGGCGGTCAGCGGAGCGAGGATGGGGTTGGGCACCCCCGTGATCGAGCGCGCCGCCCACCACGAGAGGCCCGCGGCCAAGCCGGACTTGGCCACCGTGGCGACCTCGGTCGACGTCGGCGGTGTCCACGAGACGGCGTCCCCGAGGCGCTGCCACAACCGCCGCAGACGATGGCCCGGAACATGGGCAGGCTCGGTCGCCATGGGTGGCGCTCCTACCGCCCTGCCAGGTCTCCGGGCCACGCTGCGAATCGTACGCGGGGCCGCGGCCGGCGCTGGCCTGCGTCGCTGGTTGGATGGCGGCCGGCGCGCGATCGGGCCCGCGCCGGGGCTACTGCTTGCCTTGGCGCCAGGTGGGCACGCTGGGTGCGGACGGTTCGAGCGCTCGCAAGTAGGTGGTGAGCTGACGGATCTGCTCGTCGGTGAGGGTGCCGGAGAAGGCGACGTTCCACGCCGGCATCTCGGTGCCGGGTACGCCACTGCTGATCAGGTTGCCGATCTGATCGTCCGTCGTGCCTTTGAGGAACTGCTGCGAGTCGAGCACCGGCGCGGTGCCGCCCGTTGCCCCTTGGCCGTGGCAGCCTGAGCAGTTGGTGGCGAACAGCTGGGCGCCGATGGCCCGATAGGAGGCGAGCTGGGCAGTCTTCGCGTCGTTCCGGAGGCTCGATTCACGTGCCCGGTACACGATGAAACCGGCGATCAGGACTGCCATGAAGACCAGCCCGACAGCCAAGTACCGGTTCAGGCTCCGCTCGAGCGCAGCGGGTTCGAACCGTGGTGGGGTGAGTCGTTCCTTGGGCACGCGTCACGCCTTCGGCACGCAGCCTGGCCCCTTGGCCGGGGTGAGGTGTCGCTTGGCTCCATGAGGAGGCCCGCTGATCACTTTGGAGGTGTCAGCGACGAGCGTGCCTGCGACGAGCTTGAGGTCGAACCGGTCCATCCCTCGCGGCGCGGGTCCCTCGACCCACTCGCCGCCGAGGTCGTACGTCGAGCCGTGGCAGGGGCACTCGAACCGTCCGGAGGAGTCGCAGTACGGAACTCGGCAGCCGAGGTGTGGGCACTTCTGCGACAGTGCATAGATCACGGTCCCGGTGTGGGCGACGAAGAGACGCCCCTGCGGCACGTACGTCGCGCTCTCGGGGGATAGTTGGCGGGGTCGCCCAGGTTGATGGGGCCACCGCTCGTGGTGTTCCCGAGGGGCCGCAGCGACTCGTACGCGGTCCAGCCGGCTGCGGCCGCGAGGATCGCGCCCCCGAGCTTCCATCCGTCGCGGAGCAACTCGCGTCGGGTTGTGGCCATCGCCGCCTCCTACAGTTCGACGTACCAATGGGTCCACGGTGTGACGAAACGCCAACCGGGACCGCGGAAGAAGGTCCCGATCACGGTCAGCGCCACGGCGATGGCGAGCAGCCCCGAGAACAGCGCGATCGCCACTTTGCGGTTTCGTGCCACCGTGGACGGGTTGCGGTCGATGTACGGCAGGAGCACGAGCACCAGCACGACGCCCAGCGGCACGAGGATTCCTGCCACCAATGGATCGAAATGCGACAACAGCTCCTGCAGCCCAGCGAAGTACCAAGGCGCCTTGGCGGGCTCGGGTGTGAGGTTGGGGTCCGCGATGCCCTTGAGGGGTGCCGCGAACGCGACGCCGAGCGCGAGTACAGCCGCGGCGACACCGAGTGCGACCACGACGTGGCGGACGAGGAGGTGCGGCCAGGTGAACACGGTGTCGTCGACGGCGCGCTCCTCGGCGGTGATCGACTGGCGGTCGACAACCCCCAGCACCCGAGTGCGCCCGCCGTAGAGGTTGCTCGGTGCAGACGGTGGCCGCGACCGGCGCGACCGTGGCCTCCTCCTGGAACGTGCCCGTCGGTTCCGGCACGCTTGACCGTTCGACGGCGAAGCCATCCTTGCGTACTCGCCAGATGTGGATGCAGATGGCGACGACGACGAAGGCGGGGAGCACCGCCACGTGGAAGGCGTAGAAGCGTTGCAGCGTGCTCTGACCCACCTGGCTGCCGCCGATGAGCACGTTCTGGAGCGTCGTCCCGAACACGGGCACGTAGTGCACGAGGTCGGTACCGACCGTCACGGCCCAGTAGCTCAACTGGTCCCACGGCAGGAGGTAACCGGTGAAGGACAGGCCGAGCGTGAGGACGAGCAGCACGACGCCGATCACCCAGTTGAACTCGCGTGGCTTCTTGTACGCGCCGGCGAAGAACGTGCGCGCCAAGTGGAGGATGACGGCCAGAACCATGAGGTGCGCCGACCAGCGGTGGACGTTGCGGACCAGCTGGCCGAAGCCGACGCTCGTGCGGAGCTGCTGCATGTCGCCGTAGGCCGTGCCTGCCGTCGGCGTGTAGAAGAACATGAGGTAGATGCCGCTGACGACGAGGATGCCGAACAGGACCGTGAGGATGAATCCGAGGCGGAACGAGTAGCGCAGCCGCAGCACCCGTGCCGGCACCTTCACCGGATAGAGATGCAGGAAGAAGTTGGAGAACGACTGGAGCGCGCGGCCGCGGGGCGTGTCCAGCCGGGGGTGGCGGAACATCGACCGCCACACGCTCGTCCGCTCGATCCGCGCCGTCAGCCCGGACGCTGGCGCGTACGCGGCTCCCGACTCGAGACCGTCGCGGTTGGCGGGCTCGTCGCCACGGCCATCACGCGGACGGGGGCGGGGTCTCGATGTCCGTCACAGCCCGACCTCCTTTGCGTGCACCATCGACAACGCGCCAGGGGGGCACCGATTGACGCAGAGCCCACATCGGATGCACGAGTCCTCGTCGAGCAGGAGGGCACTCTGGGACGCGGTGCCGAGACCGACGGCGTCGGCACGGGCGATGCTGATGCAGTTCGGCGGGCACACGTCCACGCAGAGCCCGCACAGGATGCACAGCTCCGGCTCGAGCATCACGTTGTCGAAGCAACGGAGGCAGCGGAGAGCTTCGAGCTGGGCGTCATGGTCGTCGTAGCCCGCCTCGACCTCCGCGAAGCCGACTCGGCGTGCAGTCGGTACGGCCGGGATCGATCGCCGGGCGATCGCGTCGTAGCCGGTCGAGAGCCGGCGGAAGCCACGGCGGCGGCTCAGCTCGAGCCGGATGGCACCGTCCGGCCGGCCGGGCGAGCCGAGATGGATGGCAGCCGCCGCGCGCTGACCGTCCGCGACGGCGTCGATGAGGTTGCGGGGACCGTGGGCGACGTCACCGCCTGCCCAGATCCGCTCGTGTGACGTCCGTAGCGTCGCAGGATCGGTGCGCATCGCTGCCCTGGTGGAGCTCGAGGTCCACGCCCTCGATGGCCGCAAGGTCGGCGGCCTGGCCGACAGCGAGGATGACGGTGTCCGCGGCGAGCACCTGCTCGGTGCCGGGAAGGAACGTCGGGTTGAAGCGGTGATCGTCGTCGAACACCGACTTCACGTCGATGGTTTCGAGGCCGATGATCCGCCCCTGCTCGCCCACGAAACGGTGCGGGCCTTTGCGGTACAGGATCTTGATGCCCTCGGCCTCGGCCTCGGCGATCTCCTCAGGGTCGGCAGGGATCTCCTCTGGGGACTCCGAGCGCGATCACCGTCACGTCGAGCACGCCGGCCCGCACGGCGGCACGGGCGACATCGAGGGTCGTGACCATCCCGCGTCGGGCGTCCTCCCGCGTGCCGCTGCTGCTCGCCGTCTCCGCCGCGCCCGCGTCGGGTTGGCCCGCCGTGGCTCGGCAGCGCGGTGCGCGCCGCGTCGAACGCGACGTTCCCGCCGCCCACGACCACGACCCGCCGGCCGAGCTGCACCTTGAAGCCCAGTTGACGTTTAGGAGGAACTCCACCGCCCGCAGCACGCCGTCGAGGTCGTGGCCGGGCAGGTCGAGGTCTCGTCCGCGTCCCATGCCGATGGCCAGGAACAGTGACTCGTGGCGCGCGAGGAGCTCATCGAGCATGACGTCCTGCCCGACACGACACGACAGTTGCACGTCGATGCCCAGCTCGATAATGGCGTCGATCTCGCGGTGATGATCCCGCGGGCCAGCCGGTACTCGGGGATGCCGAGAACCATCATGCCGCCGAGACGATCGGCCGCCTCGTACACCGTGACCGGGTGACCGGCGAGGCGCAACTCGTACGCCGCCGCGAGCCCGGCGGGCCCACCACCGACTACGCCGACTGACGCCGAGCGTCGGTGGGGGTACCGGCCCGTGGGCCTCGTGCCAGAACGCGTGCTCGGCGGCGAAGCTCTCGACCCCGAAGCGCTCTGTGACGAATCGCTTCAAGGCGCGGATGGCGACCGGGGCGTCGACAGTGCCTCTCCGACAGGCCGTCTCGCAGGGGGCGGCGCACACGCGGCCGCAGATCGAGGCGAAGGGGTTCGGGCCCCGAGCGATGAGATAGGCGTCGCGGTAGCGACCCTCGGCGATCGCGCTGACATAGGCGCCGGCGTCGGTGTGAACGGGGCAGGCGGCGCGACACGGTTCGTTGTCCCAGAGCCACTCTGCATCCGGGATCGACGGGGGCCGCCACTCAGATCAGCTTCCGGTGCTGCAGCCAGCGCAGCGCAGCCGCCAGCAGGATGATCACGGCGAGGAAGAGCACCGTGGCGAGCCACTCCCGGGCGGTGCGGGTCAACGCAAGGGACTTCGTGAGGATGGCATTCGCCCCCAGCACCGCGCCGGCCAGCCCGACGATGATCACGGCCAAGGCCGACGCGACCGCCCGTGGCCACCCGATCCTGGGCGCGTCGGCGTCGGCACGGCCGCCACTCGGCCCGGCGGTTGGGGCCGAAGACGCACGTCGGAGGTCGTGGCCGGTTCCGTCATCGCACGGTGAAGGGGGCGCGCATGCCCATCTGGTAGTGGCCGGCGAGGTTGCAGACAAGGACGTAGTGGCCGGCGGCGAGGTTGAGGGTGAAGGTGCGGGTCTCGCCGGGTTTGAGGTTGGGGTCGCCGGTCTCGCCGACGTTGTTGGCTTCGTCGACCTTGTTGGCGCCGGTCTTGACGGGGGTGGGGGGGTCGCCGGCGTCGGTGACGGGGAGCTTGATCGTAGGGGGGTTGGTCTTGAGCACGATCATCTCGTGCTCCATCGAGCCGGCGTTCTTGACGGTGAAGGTGACCGACGCCGGCGGCGCCGACCCCGGAGGAGGTCTTCAGTGACATGGGTCCGGTGGCGCCGCGTGTCGCCGAGTCACGACGTTGATCTTGCTGGGGGGTGGGGTGGCGGGTGCCGCGGTGGGGGCGGTCACCGTGAAGGGGGCGCGCATGCCCATCTGGTAGTGGCCGGCGAGGTTGCAGACCAGGACGTAGTGGCCGGCGGCGAGTTTGAGGGTGAAGGTGCGGGTCTCGCCGGGTTTGAGGTTGGGGTCGCCGGTCTCGCCGACGTTGTTGGCTTCGTCGACCTTGTTGGCGCCGGTCTTGACGGGGGTGGGGGGGTCGCCGGCGTCGGTGACGGGGAGCTTGTCGTAGGGGGGTTGGTCTTGAGCACGATCATCTCGTGCTCCATCGAGCCCAGGTTCTTCACCCTGAACGTGATCGAGCCGGCCGGCGCAGAACTGTCGAAGGGCGCCAGCCCCATCGGGCCGGACGGGCCGGAATCAGTCAACACGACATCAACTGGCGCCGGTCCGTGTACGAGCACGGTCTGCGGTGCTCCTCCGGCAACGGCGACCCCGCCGTCACCGGCGCCCGGCGCCGCGATCGGGGCGGCGCAGGCTGCGGCCGTCAGGGCAAGGAGGGCGACGGTGGCAAGCGACGCGATCACGCGAAAGCGGTCGCGCGGGCTCGCCCACCGCTTCGTGGGCGAAGGCTCGACCTCGTACTGGCGCATCGAGTCCCCCTGCTGTTAAAGCCGTCAAACTATGGCCGCCAGCGGTCGGTCACTTCCAGGCAAGTCCACGACCGGTCTCGTTCCGAGGGCGACGGGACCACCCGATGTCTCAGAGCGCCCTGGGCGCGCCCGGCAGGCGAGTCAGTGCGTAGCCGGCCAGGAAGCACGTGGGGACAGCGGTGGCGACGAGAACGCCCGGCAGGAGTGGCCCTGGCGGCCGCCAATGCGAACGTCCTCGCCTCCGGAAGCACCCGGGCGTGCCGAGCACTGCCGCGAACCGTCGTATGGCTCGGAGCTGGGCCTCCCGAGGACCTGGAACGGCCCACTGGGGAGGCCCACTTGAGGCCCGTACCGCTGCGACGCTCCCCCTGGTACGGTCGCGACTGTCGCGGCGCCTTCGGTCCCCGCCGAGGGAGCACGTCAGGGGCCACAACCGAAGTCGGACGTCAGAGGGACAAAGGGCCCTGGGCGCGCCCCGGCGCCGGGGCGGAGTATCGCCTGAATGCACGTATCTCGACCTAGGAGGCAGCAAGGCCGTGGCCCTCGACGCGAGTGACCTCGACATGGTGCTGGATGCCATCCGCCAGTACGCACGAGCCCGCCTCCCCGACGCGACGTTGCGAGCGCTGGACGCGGCCGATGAGTTTCCCGAGTCCATCGTCCGGGAGATGTGCGGCGAGGGCCTCGGCGTGTCACTCCTCTTCATCGAGGAGGAGTTCGGCGGCATGGGTGGCGGGTCGATGGACGTCTACCGGGTGTGCGAGCTGCTCGCCGCCATCGACGTCGGCATCGCGACGGGGGTGCTGGCTACCTTCCTCGGCAGCGACCCGATCATGTTCGGAGGGACGCCCGAGCAGCGCAAGTACTGGCTGACCCGTATCGGCGCGGAAGGGCTGCTGATGGCCTACGGTGCCACCGAACCCGAGGCGGGCAGCGACCTCGGCGCCATGAAGACCACCGCGGAACAGGTAGTCGAGGGCGACCAGGTGGTCGGCTACCTCATCAACGGCAACAAGCAGTGGATCTCCAACGGTGGCTACGCCGACGTCTACACCGTGCTGGCGCGTGCTCCCGGCGGCCCGACGTGGTTCGTGGTCGAGCGCGACACCCCAGGGTTCACCCATGGCCAGCCCGAGGACAAGCACGGCATCCGCGCCAGCAACACGGCGACACTGTCGCTCCAGGACGTGCGGGTCGAGCCCGACGCCGTCGTCGGCGGCGCGGAGGGCCTCGGCCTCCTCCAGGCGCAGGCGGTGTTCGGGTACACGCGCCTGATGGTGGCGGCGTTCGGCCTCGGTGCGGGTTGGGCGGCCCTGGACCGCGCCATCGACTACTCGACGCAGCGCGTGCAGGCGGGTGGGCCCCTCTCCGAGAAGGAGGGCTACACCCACAAGCTGATCGTCCCCCATGCATGCCGCCTGGAGGCGGCGCGGTCCTACATCGAGACCACGGCGGCCCGCCTCGACGCCGGCGAGAAGGTCCTCAACACGGAGGGAGCCATCGCCAAGTACATGGCCACCGAGGCCGGCAACGCCGCCGCTGATGCCGCCATCCAGGCCCATGGAGGCTACGGGTACACGAAGGAGTACATGGTCGAGAAGATCAAGCGCGACGTGCGCATCACGACCATCTACGAGGGCACGTCCGAGATCATGGAGATGACCATCGCCCGCGACCGGTGGCAGGAGCACTTGAAGACCCGGGGCGCGCACTACCACGACCGCGCCGCCGAGATGGAGCGCTTCGCGACGTCGCACGCCGACGTCGGGGCTGATGTCGTGGCCCTCGGTTACCACGCGCTGGCGGAGGTGCTCGAGGCTGCCCGCATCCACAAGCTCACCCGTCACCAGCACGTGCTCTTCCGCGTGGGCGAGCTCGTCGCGTATGCAGAGTCGGCCGAAGCCCTCGCTCGCCGGGCGGCGGCCCGCGGCACCAGCGACGAGCTCTCGCCGAACGTCGACCGTCGCTTCGAGGCGGGAGCCCTCGCCGCGATCAGCCGGGTCTTCGCCCGCGACGCGGCGATGAAGGTGGCCGCCGACGGGCTGCGCTGGCTGATCGGGGCGGATTCGGATGGCGCGCTCGACCCGGCCGCCGCGGCGCGCGCCGTCGGGCTCGAGAAGGTCGAGCGGGCTCAGCGTGGGATGGTCCAGGACATGACGGCGGTGGCCGACGCGCTCTACGCCCCCTACCGCTCGTGAACCCGCTACTCACCCTGCTTCACGTCGAGGAGTGACCCGATGGCAGAGAAGACCACCCGTTCCGTGGCCGTGGTCGGAGTCGGAGCCGTGCTCCCCGACGCGCCGAAGGCGACGACGTTCTGGGAGAACCTGAAAGCCGGCCGGTACAGCATCACCGAGACGCCCCCCGAGCGATGGGACCCCGAGCTGTACTACGACGCCGACCCCCAGGCGCCGGACAAGACGTACTCGAAGATCGGCGCCTGGGTGCGGGAGTACGAGTGGTCACCTCTCGACTGGCGCCTCCCCGTCCCCCCGCGGGTCTCCGACGCCATGGACCGTGGGCAGAAGTGGTCGATCGGCGCCTGCCGGGAGGCCCTGGTCGACTACGGCTATCCGGAGCGCCCGCTCGACAACGATCGCACCGCGGTGATCCTCGGCAACGCCATGGGCGGTGACCTCCACTACCGGACGGCGCTGCCCATCTACTTCCCGGAGTACGCCGAGGAGCTCCGCCGCCTCTCGAGCTTCGAGGTCCTCTCCGAGAGCGATCGAGACACGGTGATCGAGGACCTGCGCGACGCGCTGCACCGCCGGTTCCCGGGTACCACCGAGGACACGATGCCCGGCGAGCTCGGCAACATCATCGCCGGTCGAGTGGCCAACCTCTTCAACTTCCACGGACCGAACTACATCATCGACGCCGCCTGCGCCTCGGCGTTGGCCGCTCTCGACGCCGCCGCGGGAGGCCTCGAGGAGGGTGCCTACGACGCCGTGCTCACGGGTGGCGTGGACGCCAACATGAGTGCCAGCACGTACGTGAAGTTCTGCAAGATCGGTGCGCTGTCGGCGACCGGCACCCGCCCGTACTTCGACGGCGCCGACGGCTTCGTCATGGGCGAGGGTGCGGCCGTCTTCCTGCTCAAGCGGCTGGCCGACGCCGAGGCGGCGGGCGACCACATCTACGCCGTCGTCCGTGGCATCGGCGGCGCCAGCGACGGCAAGGGCAAGGGCATCACCGCGCCGAACCCGGTCGGCCAGCGCTTCGCCGTCGCCCGTGGCTGGGAGCACGCGGGGCGGGCCCCCGACTCGGCCACCTACATCGAAGGTCACGGCACCTCGACCAAGGTCGGCGACGTCGTCGAGGTCGAGAGCATGTCGCATGTCTTCGGTGAGCTCGGGCTGAAGCCCGGCTCGATGCCCCTCGGCTCGGTGAAGTCCAACATCGGGCACTTGAAGAGCGGCGGCGGGCGCGGCAGGCATGCTCAAGGTGGCCTTCGCGCTCGACCAGAAGGTGATCCCGCCCAGCCTCGGTGGGAGTACCCCGAATCCCAACGTCGACTTCTCCTCCTCGCCCCTGTTCATCAACGAAGAGCTCCGCGAGTGGAAGACCGAGCCGGGCCAAGTGCGCTCCGCGGGGGTGAGCGCGTTCGGCTTCGGCGGCACCAACTTCCACGTGGTGATGGAGGAGTTCGTCCCGGGCCGGATCGAGCCGCCGCGCGCGGCAAAGTCGGTGTCGTTCTCCACGCCGGTTTCCGAGCCCGTCGCCGCGGCCGCCGTCGCCGCGGCCGCCTCGCCTGCGGCACCGGCGTCGAGGCGAGCACCGTTGCCGCGGCGCCCTCGTGATCGGAGGGCGCGACGACGAGGAGGTCTTGGACGAGCTGCGCAGGATCCGTGCCAACGCGGCCGAGGGCCGCGTGCCTCCTCTGGCCGCACCAGCCACGGCCGATCTCCGGGCCCCGGTGCGCCTCGCCGTCGACTACGGCGACGCCGACGAGCTGGCCAGCAAGGCCGAGCGCGCCATCAAGGCCTTCGAGGCCGCACAGCCCGCGGCGTGGCGGCTGCTGCGCAGCCAGGGCATCTTCCTCGGCCGGGGGTCACCCGCGCCGGTGGCCTTCCTCTACACGGGGCAGGGCTCGCAGTACCCGAACATGCTGGCCGACCTGCGCGACCGCGACCCGATCGTGGCGGAGACGTTCGCCGAAGCCGATCGCGTGATGACCCCCATCCTCGGCCGCCCCCTCAGCGATTACATCTTCGCTGACCCGAACGACGAGGCCAGCCTCGCCGCGGTCGACGAGCAGCTCCGCCAGACCGAGATCACCCAGCCCGCAGTGCTCACCGTCGACGAGGCCCTCACCCGTCTCCTCGACGCCTATGGCATCCACCCGGACATGGTGATGGGCCACAGCCTCGGCGAGTACGGCGCGCTCGTCGCGTCCAACGCGCTCAGCTTCGCCGAAGCCCTCGAGGCGGTCAGCGCCCGGGGCCGAGAGATGGCGCAGGTGTCGATGGCCGACAACGGGCTCATGGCAGCCGTGTTCGCGCCGTTGGCCGACATCGAGGCGATCCTCGCGGAAGTCGACGGCTATGTCGTCATCGCCAACATCAACAGCAACAAGCAAGCGGTGATCGGTGGTGCCAGCGCGGCCGTCGCGCGATGCCGTCGAGCGGTTGAGCGCGGCAGGACATCAAGCGGTGCTGCTCCCCGTGAGCCACGCCTTCCACACCGAGATCGTGGCGCCGGCGGCCGAGCCGCTGAAGACGATGCTGCGGCGGTTGCGTCTCGACTCACCGGCGATCCCACTCGTCGCCAACGTCGACGGGCAGTTCTACCCGATGGGGCCGAACGTGCTCGACAAGATGATCGACATCCTCGGCCGTCAGATCGCGTCGCCGGTGCAGTTCATCAAGGGCCTGCACACCCTCTACGACGCCGGCTGCCGCGTGTTCGTCGAGACCGGTCCGAAGCGCGCCCTCCACGGCTTCGTCGAGGAGGTCCTCGGTGACGATTCGGAAATTGTCGCCCTCTTCACGAACCATCCGAAGCAGGGAGACGTCGTCGCGTTCAACCAGGCGCTGTGTGGCCTCTACGCAGCGGGTCTCGGCACCGAGTCACCTTCGGCGGGAGCTGTGAAGCCATCAGCGATCCGCGCCGCCGCCCCTGGAGGGGAGCCCGGGGCTGGCCGCGCCCTCGAGAGCCCGGGCTCGGCGCCAGCGACGGCCCCGAGCCCGGCGCTCACATCCGCGGCCGATCATCCTGCGCCTGCCCTGGCCAGCACGGCCGGCGACGAGACCTACCTGGCGCTCGGCCGCCTCGTCGCCGACATCCTCGCCAAGAACAACGTCATGGTCGGCGGGGGTGGCACCGCGCTCTCGCCGGACGTGCCCGTGGTCGTCACCGGGGCCGGTCTCGGGCTGCCGGGGGGCGAGCGGGTTTTCGGCGACGACAAGATCCCCGCCATCCTCAACGGCGAGCAGTTCATCGACACCATTCCGGTACGCGAGCGGCACAAGATCGTCGAGAAGCACATCACCAGGCTCGTCAAAACGGAGGAAGGTGGCGGACGCTTCGAGGCGATCGAGGACGAAGCCGACGTCATCAAGCTCGCCGGACGGGGCGGGGCGCTCGACCTCGTGGAGGAGTTCGGGTTCCCCTCCCAGCGGGCCGAGGCGCTCGACGTCACGAGCATGCTGGCCATCGGCGCGGGGATCGATGCCCTTCGCGACGCCGGCATCCCCCTCGTGATGCACTACAAGACGGCCACCACCGGGCGGATGCTGCCCGATCGGTGGATGCTGCCAGATTGCTACCGCGACCGCACGGGCGTGATCTTCGCGTCGGCTTTCCCCGGCATGGACGCGCTCGTCGGGGAGCTCGACGGCTACCACGAGAACGAGGCGCGGGAGCAGCGCCTCGAGGACCTCCACAGCATCCGCGCCCGGCTTCCGGAGCTCGGTGGAAGCGAGCTGATGGCGGCCGAGCTCGACCACCGCATCCACGCGCTGGAGGCCGAGCTCGCCCAGCACCCCTATGAGTTCGACCGGAAGTTCTTGTTCCACGCGCTGTCGATGGGTCACTCGCAGTTCGCCGAGTACATCGGGGCCCGGGGACCGAACACGCAAGTGAACGCCGCTTGCGCCAGCACGCCGCAAGGGGTTGCGCTCGCCGAGGACTGGATCCGCGCCGGCCGTTGCGACCGTGTCCTGATCGTCTCAGGTGACGATGTCACGAGCGACCGACTCCTGGGGTGGGTCGGCGCCGGGTTCCTCGCCACGGGCGCGGCGGCCACCGACGACGTGGTCGCTGACGCTGCCGTGCCGTTCGACCTTCGCCGGCACGGGATGATCCTGGGCATGGGGGCAGCCGCCATCGTCGTCGAGACGGCGGCCTCGGCGGCCGAGCGGGGCATCCGGCCGATCGCCCGCGTCCTTGCCACCGTGACGGCGAACAGCGCCTTCCACGGCACGCGGCTCGATCCGAGCCACATCTGCCAGGTGATGGAAGACCTCGTCTCGACGGCCGAGCAACGCTGGGGCATCAACCGTCACCAGATCGCGCCCCAGACGGTGTTCGTGTCACACGAGACCTACACGCCGGCGAGGGGGGGCAGTGCCCAGGCCGAGGTCGAGGCGCTGCGCAGCGTCTTCGGCCCCTCGGCGGCCCAGGTCGTGATCGCCAACACCAAGGGCTTCACCGGCCACGCCATGGCCGTCGGCGTCGAGGACGTGGTGGCCATCAAGGCCATCGAGACCGCGGTCGTCCCGCCGGTGCCGAACTACCGGGTGCCCGACCCCGATCTCGGCGAGCTGAACCTCTCTCACGGGGGCACCTATCCCGTGCGCTACGCCCTACGGCTCGGCGCGGGCTTCGGCTCGCAGATCAGCATGACCCTGTACGAGGTGTCGCGCCCTGCGGGCGTCGCCGCCCCCGAAGCCGACGAGCTCGGCTTCGAGTACCGGATCGCCGACGCCGACGCCTGGCGGGCGTGGTTGAGCTCGTGCTCGGGCTTGCCGGCGGCGGCGGTGGAGATCGAGCAGCGGACCCTGCGGATCCGCGACGACGGCCCACCGCCCGTCGCCCCGGCCGCGGCGCCGGCGCGCAGGGTGGTTGCGGCGCGTTCGGTTGTGGTCGAGGAGCCGGTCGTCACGCCGCCGGCAGTGCCCGAGCCTGTGGCTCCGGTGCTCGAGCCGCCTGCCGCGGCTGCGGCCGCGCCGGCTGGTCCGGCTCCGGCTGAGGCGCCGGCCCCGGTCGATGACGGCGTGGAGCGGCGGGTGATGGAGATCGTGGCCGAGCAGACGGGGTATCCGTCGGACATGTTGGATCTGGATCTGGACTTGGAGGCGGATCTGGGGATCGACACGGTGAAGCAGGCGGAGACGTTTGCGGCGATTCGGGCGGCGTATGACATCGAGAGGGATGACCGTCTGGCGTTGCGGGACTACCCGACGTTGCGTGATGTGATCGGGTTCGTGTACGAGCGGGCGCCCGGTTTTGCGGGCGGAGGGGCGGTCGCGCCCACGGAGGAAGCAGCTCCTGCTGCGCCCGTGGCGGCCCCGGTCGATGACGGCGTGGAGCGGCGGGTGATGGAGATCGTGGCCGAGCAGACGGGGTATCCGTCGGACATGTTGGATCTGGATCTGGACTTGGAGGCGGATCTGGGGATCGACACGGTGAAGCAGGCGGAGACGTTTGCGGCCATTCGGGCGGCGTATGACATCGAGCGGGATGACCGTCTGGCGTTGCGGGACTACCCGACGTTGCGTGATGTGATCGGGTTCGTGTACGAGCGGGCGCCCGGTTTTGCGGGCGGAGGGGCGGTCGCGCCCACGGAGGAAGCAGCTCCTGCTGCGCCCGTGGCGGCCCCGGTCGATGACGGCGTGGAGCGGCGGGTGATGGAGATCGTGGCCGAGCAGACGGGGTATCCGTCGGACATGTTGGATCTGGATCTGGATCTGGAGGCGGATCTGGGGATCGACACGGTGAAGCAGGCGGAGACGTTTGCGGCCATTCGGGCGGCGTATGACATCGAGCGGGACGATCGGTTGGCGTTGCGGGACTACCCGACGTTGCGTGATGTGATCGGGTTCGTGTACGAGCGGGCGCCCGGTTTTGCGGGCGGAGCGGCGGCTGCAACCGAGTCAGCCGCGTCGCCGGCGGCGATACCCGAGGCGGCCGCTCCCGAGGCCGGCCACGAGCTGCTCGAGGGCGACGACGAGGCCGCGGCGGGCCTGCCGCGGCGCGTGCCGACGGCCCTCTTGCGGCCGTCCCTCGATCAGTGCCGCGCCACAGGGATCGAGCTCGGGCAGGGGAACAGGGTGGTGGTCGTCGCCGATGATGGCGGTGTGGCTGCGGCCCTGGCCGACCGGCTCGGGCAGATGGGCGTCGAGTGCCTCGTCATCGAGGGCGCGCCCCCGGTCGAGGACGTCCAGACGCGCCTCGGTGCCTTCGTGGCGTCCGGGCCGGTGCAGGGCGTCTACTGGCTGCCGGCCCTCGACGTCGAGCCGTCACTGTTCGAGCTCGATCTCGAAGGCTGGCGGGAGGGGCTGCGCCGGCGGGTGAAGCTGCTCTACGCCACGATGCGACACCTCGGCGATGCCATCGGCGGCGCGGGCTCGTTCCTCGTCTCCGCCACCCGCCTCGGAGGGCGCCACGGCTACGGCGACGGGGGAGCCGTAGCCCCGATGGGCGGTGCCGTCGCCGGCTTCACCAAGGCCTTCAAGCGGGAGAACCCGGAAGCGCTCGTGAAGGCGGTCGACTTCCCGACCGAGCTCGAGCCGCAGGCCGTGGCCGAGCTGCTGGTGGCTGAGACCGTTCGCGATCCCGGCGCCGTCGAGCTCGGCCATGCCGGGGGACGGCGTTGGACGGTCGCGCTGTCCGAGATCCCGCTCGGGGCGGAGCCGGCTGGCGTCGAGCTCGACGCGGAGACGGTCTTCGCCATCACCGGGGCGGCCGGGAGCATCGTGTGCGCCATCACGGCCGATCTCGCCCGGGCGTCCGGAGGCACGTTCCACCTGCTCGATCTGGTGCCCGAACCGGATCGGCACGACCCCGACATCATGGCCTTCACCTCCGACAAGGACGGGCTGAAGCGCACGATCTTCGAGCGGCTGAAGGCGGCCGGGGAGCGGGCCACGCCCGCGCTCGTCGACCGCGAGCTGGCTCGCATCGAGCGGGCCGACGCTGCGCTCTCGGCCATCCGCGCCATCGAGGCCGCGGGAGGTCGGGTCCATTACCACTCCGTCGATCTGCGCGACGGCGACGCGGTGCGCGGCGTGGTCGACAGCATCCTCTCGACGAGCGGCCACATCGACGTCCTCGTGCATGCCGCCGGGTTGGAGGTGAGCCGCCGGCTGAGCGACAAGCCGCCGGAGGAGTACGACCTCGTCTTCGACGTCAAGGCGAACGGGTGGTTCAACCTGCTGCGGTCCCTGTCCGACCAGCCCCTCCGGGCTGCGGTCGCCTTCAGCTCGATCGCCGGCCGCTTCGGCAATGCCGGCCAGACCGACTACAGCGCGGCGAACGACCTCCTGTGCAAGGAGATCTCTTCGCTCGCCCGCACTCGCCCGGGGATGCTCGGCGTTGCCGTGGACTGGACGGCGTGGGGCGACATCGGCATGGCCACGCGCGGCTCGATCCCGACCGCGATGAAGGCGGCCGGCATCGACATGCTGCCGGCGCGTGCCGGCATCCCCGTGGTCCGTCGCGAGCTCACCCTCAGGACGGCGGGTGGCGAGGTCTTGATCGGTCAACGGCTGGGCGTCCTGCTCGAAGAAGCCGACGCGCAGGGCGGGCTGGACGTCGGCCCGGTGGCCGGCCTCGTCAGCGGCACCATCTTCTCCGAAGTGGTCGGCTGGCCCGTGGCCGCTGGTTTCACCGTGGCCGGGACGCTCGACCCCGCCGAGCAACCGTTCCTGCACGACCATGCCATCGACGGCACGCCTGTGCTGCCCGGGGTGATGGGCGTCGAGGCGTTCGCCGAGGCTGCCCGGCTGGCGTACCCCGATCGCCACGTCGGCGCCATCGAAGGCGTGAGGTTCCTCGCCCCGTTCAAGTTCTACAAGAGCGAGCCTCGCCAGATCACCGTGTCGTGCCAGTTCACTGCGGATGGCGACGACCTCTTGGCGCACTGCGTGTTGATCGGCCGCCGCTTGCTCGCCAATCAGACCGAGCCCGAGGTCAAGGCTCACTTCACGGCCACGGCGCGGTTGACGGCCGCGCCCGTCGAGCTCGCCCCGGCCGCGGTGCCAGGCGAGGGCGGTCAGGCGGTGGGCGCGCCCGACATCTACCGCATCTACTTCCACGGGCCCGCCTACCAGGTGCTCGATGCGGCGTGGACGAGCGACGGCACCGTGGTCGGTCGGTTCAGCTCGGGCCTGCCGCCCGCCACGCAACCGGAAGACCGGCCGCTGGCCACGGCTCCTCGACTCCTCGAGCTGGCCTTCCAGACCGTGGGGGTGATGGAGATCGGCACCACGGAGACGATGGCGCTGCCGATGCAGATCGGCCGAGTCGTCTTCGCCCCCGGCGCCTCCGAGGTCGACGGCACGATCCTGGCGAGCGGACACGCCGACGACGGTGGCTGGTCGGCCATCGTGGCCGACGAGAGCGGCCGGGCGCTCGTGGAGATGTCGGGCTACCGGACGATCGCGCTGCCGGGCCAGATCGACGACGAGCTGGTCGCGCCCTTGCGGGAGGCGATGGGGCCGCGGAGCTGATGATGGACTTCACCCGGATCGCCATCATCAACCGCGGCGAGCCGGCGATGCGCGCCATCCACGCCATCCGCGAGCTCAGGTTCGAGACCGGGGCCGACCTGCGCTCGATCGCGCTCTACACCGACGCGGACCAACGGGCGATGTTCGTCCGCGAAGCCGACGAGCGCTACGCCATGGGGCCCGCCCTGTTCGTCGACCCGCGCGATGGCTATACGAAGAGCTCGTACCTCGACCTCGATCGGCTCGGGGAGCTGTTGCGCCAGACCGGCGCCGAGGCGGCCTGGGTGGGTTGGGGGTTCGTGGCCGAGCAGCCGGAGTTCGCCGAGCTGTGCGACACCCTCGGGGTCCGCTTCATCGGCCCCAGCCCCGACGCGATGCGCCGCGCCGGGGACAAGATCACCGCCAAGCGGATCGCCGAGGGCGTGGGCGTGCCGGTGGTGCCGTGGAGCGACGGGCCTGTCGACACCATCGAGGCCGCCCGGGAGACCGCCGATCGCATCGGCTATCCGCTGATGATCAAAGCGGCGGCCGGCGGCGGTGGGCGCGGGATCCGCCGGGTCGAGCGGGCCGTGGATCTGGACGCGGCCTTCGCCTCGGCGCGTGCGGAGGCGATCAAGTCGTTCGGTGACGGGACGGTGTTCCTCGAGCAGCTCGTGACCGGATCCCATCACGTCGAGGTCCAGATCATCGCCGACCACCACGGCACGGTCTGGCCGGTCGGCGTCCGTGACTGCTCGGTCCAACGGCGGCACCAGAAGCTGCTGGAGGAGGCCCCGTCACCGCTGCTCACCGCGGAGCAGGACGGCGAGATCCGCGCCGCGGCCGCTCGGCTCGCGAAGGCGATCGGCTACACCAACGCGGGCACCGTCGAGTTCCTGTGCGACACCGAGGGCCGCTTCGTGTTCATGGAGGTGAACGCCCGACTCCAGGTAGAGCACCCGGTCACCGAGGCGACCTGTGGCATCGATCTCGTCAAGTTGCAGTTCCGGGTGGCCGGGGGCGAGCGTCTCGAAGGGCTGCCTCCGCCCGTGGTCGGGCACGCCATCGAGGCGCGCCTCAACGCCGAGGACAGCGACCGGGACTTCGCGCCGGCCCCCGGTGAGATCCAGCTGTTGCGCTTCCCCGCCGGGCCCGGGCTGCGGATCGACACCGGCGTCGAAGAGGGCGACTCGATCCCGAGCGAGTTCGACTCGATGATCGCCAAAGTCGTCGCCCACGGCAGCGACCGTGACGAGGCGATCTCGCGCCTGAGGCGGGCGCTGTCGGAGGCGGCCGTCCTCGTGCGCGGCGGTACCAGCAACCGCGCCTTCCTCCAGTACCTGGTGGGCCATCCCGACTTCCGCGCCGGGCACATCGACACCGGCTGGATCGATCGGTTGCTGGCCAGCGACGACGAGCGGCCGCCGGTCCACGCCGAGGTGGCGCTGTGCGACGTGGCGATCCTCGCCTATGAGCTAGGCGCGGCCTTCGACCGCGACCAGTTCCTGGCCACGGCGGTCCGGGGCCGCCCCGAGGTCAACCCCGAGATCGGGCGGGACGTGGAGCTGCGCCACCAGGGGCACGCGTACGAGTTCCACGTCCAGCGGCGGGGGCCCCGCTCCTACCGCATGGTCATCGACGGGGTCACGGTCGACGTGGGCGTGGCCGACCTCGGCCGCCACCAGCGCCGCCTCACCATCCGTGAGCGCGCGTACCGGGTGCTGTCGGTCGAGCAGGCCGGCTCCTACCTCGTGGAGGTCGACGGCATCCCCAACCGGATCGCCCGCGACGACGGTGGGAGGATCAGGGCGCCGGCGCCGTGCGTGGTCGTCGCCGTCCGCGTTCACGACGGAGACGTCGTCGGCGCCGGCGACCCGCTCGTCGTGCTGGAAGCCATGAAGATGGAGACGGTCATCCGGGCCGAGGTGGCCGGCCGGGTGCGGGAGATCATGGCTCGCCCCAACGAACAGGTCGGCGCCGGCGAGGTGCTCCTCGTGCTCGAGCCGACCGACGCCGCCGACGCGGTGGCCAGCTCGCCCCGAGCCGACTTCACGCCGCTCGCCGTCCACGCGGCGGTGGGCGATGTCGACCACGACAGTTGCCTGCACCGGCTCGAGGAGCTGCGGTGGATGTTCCTCGGCTTCGACGTGACCCCTCACGCCCGCTCGGTGGAGGCGGGGATCGGCTGCGATGGCAGCGTGATCCGCCCGGACGAGCGCCGCAGTCGCGAGGACGAGATCATGAGCGTCTTCGTCGACGTGGCCGCGCTCTTCCGTCGCCGCCCGGCCGAGGACGATGCCGACTTCGGCCGTGAATCCAGCGCGGAGCACCTGTACACGTACCTCCGCGACCCCGGCGGTGAGGGTCGGGGACTGCCCGAACCCTTCATGGACCAGCTCCGGGCGACGCTGCGTCACTACGGCATCGAGAGCCTGGAACCCGGACCGGAGCTGGACGAGGCCCTCTACCGCATCACCTGCTCGCAACGGCGGATGGACGATCAGGTCGACACGATCATCGCCCTCGTCGAGCGACGGCTGGCCGAGCCCGATCTCTACCGCGACGACGTGTGGCGAGCGCTGCTCGACCGGATGGTCAACGAGACGAGGCAGCGATGGCCCGGCGTGCACGACCTCGCGCAGGAGACGCACTACCGCACCTTCGACCAGCCCTTCCTGCAGGACATCCGGACGAAGGACTATGCGGAGGCCGACGAGCACGTGCGGGCGCTGGCCGAGGGCGGCCCGCCCTCCGAGCGAGCCGGCCACATCGACGCCCTCGTGGAGTGCTCGCAGCCGCTCAAGACGGTGCTGTCGTCGTGGTACGCCGACGCGCCCGCCTCGCTGCGCCGCGACCTGCTCGAGGTGATGACCCGCCGGTACTACCGGATGGGCACGATCGACAGCTTCGAGACCTCGGTGCAGGACGAGCGCCCCGTGGCGGTGGCGTCGTGCACCCTCGACGGCAACGCCATCCACCTGGTGAGCACCCATGTCGACGCGGACGACCTCGATGCCGCCACGAAGGCGATCGCCGGCATCGCCGCCGGCTTCGACGACGGCCTCGACGTCCTCGTCGACTTCTACTTGTGGTGCCAGACACCTCCCGCCGACCGCCAGGCGTTCAGCGGGGAGCTGCGCCAGCTCCTCGATGCGACGTGGCCTGAATGTGCGCGGCAGGTGGTATTCGCGGTGTCGTCGCCCTCGAGTGGCCGCGGGATGAGCGGCGTGCACCACTTCACGTTCCGCCGGGGTCCGGACGGCTACGAGGAGGATCCTCTCTATCGGGCGTTGCACCCGATGATGGGCAAACGCCTCGAGCTCTGGCGGTTGCAGAACTTCGACCTGCAAGCCCTTCCCTCCGCGGAGGACGTCTACGTGTTCCGCGGCGTGGCCCGCGCCAATCGCCGAGACGAGCGGCTGTTCGTGCTGGCCGAGGTGCGGGACATGACGGCGGTGCGCGATGCGTCCGGAGCGGTGCTCGCCCTCCCCGAGTTCGAACGGATGTACTTCGAGGCGCTGAACGCCGTGCGCCGAGTCCAGAGCCGCCGCCCGGCGGATCGGCGCCTCGAGTGGAACCGCGTGCTCCTGTACGTGTGGCCACCGATCGACGTGGCCCGAAGGGATGTCGATGCCATCGTGGAGCGGCTGGCGCCCGCGGTGGAGGGGCTCGGGCTGGAGAAGGTGGCGGTGTACACCCGCCTCCGTGACAGCCACGGCGACCTCCGGCGGGCGGTCGTCGAGATCTCGAACCCCGACGGCCGGTCGGTGAGCGTGCGGGTCCGAACGCCCAACGACGTCCCGTTCGAATCGTTGACCGAGTACACGCAGAAGGTCGTGCAGCTGCGTCGCCGGGGTCTCATGTACCCCTACGAGCTGATCGCCATCCTGGCGCCCCCTGAGGGCGGGGAGCTGCCGGCCGGCAGCTTCGTCGAGCATGACCTCGACGGCGATCAACTGGTGCCGGTCTCGCGCCCGGCCGGCGAGAACAAGGCCAATGTCGTCGTCGGGGTGATCTCGAACGTAACCGACCGCTACCCGGAAGGGATGCGGCGGGTCATCATCCTCGGCGACCCCAGCCGGGGCATGGGCTCTCTCGCCGAGCCCGAGTGCCGCCGGATCATCGCCGCCATCGATCTCGCCCAAGAGCTGGGCGTGCCCCTCGAGTGGGCCGCGGTGTCGGCGGGCGCGCTGATCGCCATGGACAGCGGCACCGAGAACATGGACTGGATCGCCAGGGTGCTGCGCCGCATCATCGAGTACACGCAGGCCCGAGGCGAGCTCAACGTGATCGTCGCCGGGATCAACGTCGGGGCGCAGCCGTACTGGAACGCCGAGGCGACCATGCTCATGCACACCCGCGGCATCCTCGTGATGACCCCCGACACCGCCATGGTCCTCACCGGCAAGCAGGCTCTTGACTACTCGGGCGGGGTCTCGGCCGAGGACAATCAGGGCATCGGCGGGTACGAGCGGATCATGGGCCGCAACGGGCAGGCCCAGTACCTGGCCCACGACCTCACCGACGCCTGCCGCCTCCTGCTCCGCCACTACGAGCACACCTACGTCGCGCCCGGCGAGCGCTTCCCGCGGCCGGCCCACACGAACGACCCGCCGGACCGGGACGTTCGCCGCTCGCCGCATCCGGAGGGCTTCGACACGGTGGGCGAGATCTTCTCGGAGGCGACGAACCCGGGGCGGAAGAAGCCCTTCGACATCCGCGCCGTGATGGGCGCGGTGATCGATCAGGACCATCCGCCGATGGAGCGATGGTTCGGCATGAACGGCGCGGAGAGCGCGGTGGTGTGGGACGCCCACGTGGGCGGCCATCCGCTCTGCGTGCTCGGCTTCGAGTCGAAGCCGTTGGCCCGCCGCGATCTCGCTCCCGCCGACGGCCCCGACGTCTGGACCTCGGGCACGCTGTTCCCCCTCTCGTCGAAGAAGGTGGCCCGCGCGATCAACGCGGCGAGCGGGAACCGGCCGCTGCTGGTGCTCGCCAACCTCTCGGGCTTCGACGGGTCTCCCGAGTCGATGCGCTCGTTGCAGCTCGAGTTCGGCGCAGAGATCGGTCGGGCCGTGGTCAACTTCGACGGTCCGATCGTCTTCTGCGTCGTGTCCCGCTACCACGGGGGCGCGTTCGTGGTGTTCTCCAAGGCGCTGTCCGACAACTTCGAAGTGGTGGCCGTCGAAGGCGCGCACGCGTCAGTCATCGGCGGGGCGCCGGCCGCGGCCGTCGTGTTCGCCCGCGAGGTGGAGCGGCGCACCGAGGCCGATCCCCGGGTCGTAGCCGCGCGAGGAGGCGGCCGACGCGCAGGGGGCGAAGCTGGCCGATCTGCATCGGCACCACGAAGCGGTCGTCGAGGAGGTACGCAGCGAGAAGCTCGGTCAGGTGGCGGCGGAGTTCGACGCCATCCACGACGTCGAACGCGCGCGACGGGTGGGCTCGGTCGACGTCATCATCCCGCCCGAGCAGCTCCGTCCCTACCTGATCGAATCGCTGGAGCGGGGGAGGCAGCGCACCCGCGAGCGTCAGGCTTGACCCGTCATCGACGAGGTTGCGCCATCCACGAGTGAATGGGGACCGCGCCGGCGAGGGCCGGAGAGCCGTCGAGGGCGTCCGGTGGCTCCTGTGGCTCCTCGGCCGCCATCGTCAGGAGGAATGGCCCGAACTGGCGCCACCACCCGGGGAACGTCGAACCCTCGAGCGTCCGGACGACCAGGGGAGCCCACTCGTCGCCGTCGCCCTCGCCCAAGCTGACCTCCACCGAGCGGGTGTCACGCCGCAGACCACTGTGCAGCACCTTGAGCGCGCTCTCCTTCGCCGACCACACGAGGTTGGCGAGCCGATGCCGGTCGTACTCGGAGGATGCTGAGGCCACGAGCGCTCGCTCGGACTCGGTGAAGTAGTCGGCCACGAAGCCATCGCTGCGCGCCTCGACCAACTCGAGGTCGCAGCCCACCTCCGCGTTCGACGGCGACCGCGCGCACACCGCCCAACCGGCGCGGTCGGTCAGTGAGATGCGGCGGGGGAGCGGGGCGCCGTCACGGCACGGGACCGGCGCACCCCGGGAGGTGTGGGCGATCTCGAACGACGCCAACGCCGCGGGTTCCGGAGCCTCGCCCGCAGCGAGCGCGTCGAGCATGCCCTCGACCGAGGCCAGGGCGAGCTTCGCCGTCCACCGGGAGACGAGGAATTCCACTCGGCGCTTGGTGAAGCGCATCGCCTCCAAGCGCTGGAGCTCAGCCGTGCTCAGCCAGCGCAAGTCCTCCATCGGCACGAGGGCCTCCCCCTGCGACAGCCACCGCATGCCCCCCACGAACGACGGCTATCCGGCGTTCTGCCAGAGCCCCATGAGGTTGCCCTCGCTGTCCTTGAAGTAGGCGGCGAAGCCCATGCCACCCACGTCGAGCTTCTCGCCGACGGCGGTGCCACCGTGCTTCTCGATCGCTTTCACCGTGGCGTCGATGTCGTCGACCTGCAGCGTGATGACGGGCGTGTCGACCGGTGCCTGGCGCTGCATCATGCCGCCCCCGATGTAGCCGGGCTCACTCGGCATGCCCTGGTCGCCCACCGGTCCGGTGGTCACCATGTTGTAGCTGAGCTCGGGCACCGGCTGGATCTGCCAGTCGAAGACGTCGCGGTAGAAGTTGCGGGCGCGATCCGCGTCGTCGAAGGGCACCTCGAAGTGGATGACTCGAGCGCTCATGGGCGATCTCCGTTCTCGTCGTCGGAGCTGTCATCGGCAAGCTTCGATCCTAACGGATCCTCGACACGAGGCGCTCGGCGAGGGCGACCGTCGTGAGGTGCGTGTTCGCTTTGGGGAGGTCGGGCATCACCGAGGCGTCGCACACCCGCAGGCCGCCGTAGCCGATAACCCGGCACTCGGTGTCGACGACCGCCGCCTGGTCGCCTGGTTGGCCCATCCGGCACGTGCCGCGATGGCTATGCCGCCCAGTTCGTTCCGACCCCTCAGAGCGGCCCGGTCGGTCGTTCGAGTAGGAGTTCGCGCCACCGGTTGCGGCCGAGCGGTTCCGGCGTGCTACCACACCATCCGAGATGGAGCCCATCGCCGACGCAGAACCCCCGGTCGCCCGCCGCCCGCTCCTGGCCACCTACCGGCTCCAGCTCCGGCCCGGCTTCGGGTTCGACGAGGCCGCCTCGGTCCTTCCCTATCTCGCGCGGCTGGGGGTGACCCACGTCTACTGCTCGCCCTACCTCGCCACCGTGCCGGACAGTCTGCACGGCTACGACGTCGTGGATCACCGCCGCGTCCGCGAGGACCTCGGCGGCGACGCCGCCTTCGAACGCTTCGTAGCCGCGCTCGACGGGCACGGGCTCGGCCAGATCGTCGACATCGTGCCCCATCACATGTCGATCGCGGGCACGGGCAATGCCTGGTGGTGGGACGTGTTGCGCTTCGGCCAGCGCTCGGCCTACGCAACGTGGTTCGACATCGACTGGGACCCCCCCGAGCCGCGGCTGCGTTCCCGCATCCTGCTGCCCGTCCTCGGCGACCACTACGGACGCGTCCTCGAAGACGGCGAGCTGACCATCGACCAGCAGGCCGACGCGTCCTTCGTCGTCCGTTACCACGACGTCACGTTTCCGCTCTCGCCCGACTCAGAGGGGATGCTGCTGATCGAGCTGGCCGCCTCCCTCGGCCACGACCGGCTCGGCTTCCTCGGCCGAGCCCTGGTGGCGGCCGACCAGGAGGGCCGCAGCCCGGCGGAGCTCGACGCCGACGTGCGGGAGATCCACGGGCTGCTCGTCGAGTTGCAGGAGGGCGACCACGAGTTCGATCGCGCCGTGCGGGCACACCTGGCCCTCGTCAACGCCGACGTCGATCGAGTCGACGCTCTGCTCGCCCTCCAGCATCACCGGCTGGCCCGCTGGCACGTCGGCGCCTATGAGTTGGACTACCGCCGGTTCTTCGACGTCGACTCGCTGATCGCGCTGCGCACCGATCGTCGCGAGGTCTTCGACGCCACGCACGGCTTGATGCTCTCGCTGGTCCAAGCGGGCATCGTCGACGGTCTGCGCGTCGATCACATCGATGGCCTGCGCGACCCGTTCCAGTACTTGGGCTGGCTGCGGGACGCGAGCGGCCCGACGGCGTACCTGTTCGTCGAGAAGATCCTGGCGGCTGGCGAAGCCCTCCCGCCTTGGCCGGTCGAGGGCACCACCGGCTACGACGCCGCCGCGCTGATCACAGGCGTGCTGGTCGACGGCGCGGGAGCGGAACGGCTGCGGCGGCGTTATGTCGAGCTGACCGAACGACCCGACACGTATCGAGAGGTCTCGCGGAGCAAGCGCCGGCTGGTGCTCGCCACCGTGCTCGTCAGCGACGTCGAGCGACTCACGAACATCCTCGTGCGCGTATGCGATAGCCATCGACGCTGGCGCGACTTCACCCGCGTGGAGCTGCGCGAGGCGATGATGGAGATCCTCGTCCACTTGCCCGTGTACCGGTCGTACGTCCACGTCGTCGAGGACATTCCCGCGGTCGCCGAGGCGGACCTCGACGCCATCGACCTCGGCGTGGCGATGGCTCGAGAAGCGCGCCCCGACCTCGATCCCGAGCTCTTCGACCTGATGCGGGCGATCCTCGTCCTCCAGCTCGACGACCTCGACGCGCGGGAGCTGGTGTTGCGCTTCCAGCAACTGTCCGGCTCGGTGGTGGCCAAGGGTGACGAGGACTCCGCGGACTACGCCTGGGGGCCGCTGCTCGCCCGCAACGAGGTGGGAGTCGACCCCGACGACCTGGCCGTGACCATCGCCCGGTTCCACGAGGCGGCCGCCGCCCGCCAGCAGCACTGGCCGCGCTCCATGACGGCCACGGCCACCCACGACACCAAGCGAGGGGAGGACGTGCGGGCCCGCCTCGCGGTGCTGAGCGAGATCCCGGGGCGCTATGCCGATGCCTTCGTGCGATGGTGGGGGGCGAGCGCCGAGTACCGCTCGGCCGACGCGCCCGACCCGGCGACGGCGTGGCTTGTGTTCCAGACGCTCGTGGGCGCGCATCCGCTGCCGTTGGCGCGCGCCCTCGCCTATGTCGAGAAGGCCATCCGCGAGGCCAAGGAGCAGACCAGCTGGCTGAGCCCCGACGCGGACTTCGAGGCGGCCGTCGCCGCTTTCGTGACCGGCGTGCTCGAAGACGACGAGTTGATGGACGACATCGCGGGCTTCGTGGCGACCATCGAGCCCGCGGGGCAAGTGAACGCGCTGGCGCAGGTGGCGCTGCGCCTCCTCGGCCCCGGCGTCCCGGACACCTATCAAGGCACGGAGCTCTGGGACGACAGCCTGGTCGACCCCGACAACCGCCGCCTCGTCGACTACGGGCTGCGGACCGAGCTCCTCGACCTCGTGGCTGGCGTGACCGCGGCCGAGGCGTGGCAGAAGGACCGGGCCTTGGGGGTTCCGAAGCTGCTCTTGGTGCAGCGTTGCCTCCAGGTGCGTCACGCGCATCCGGAGGCCTTCGACGAGCGGGGCACGTACGTGCCGCTCATCATCCGAGGGCCACGGGCCGAGCACGCGCTGGGCTTCGTGCGCGGCGGCCGCGTGGCGACAGTCGTGCCCCGCCATCCGCTCACGTTGGGTGAGGCCGCGGACGAGGTCGAGGTCGCGCTGCCATCGGGAACTTGGACCGACGCCCTCAGCCCACGAGAGCTCGTCTCCGACGGCTGGGTGACCTTGGGCCGGCTGACGCGTGAGTTCCCGGTGGCGGTGCTGGTGGCGACCGCAGGATGACGGAGACGGGCTCGCCGGCGGGCGAGCGGCCCATCCAGGTGTGGGCGCCGCTGGCCCGACGGGTGGAGCTGGAGACGCGAGCAGGTCGCCAGTCCCTCACGGAGGGCCCCGGCGGCTGGTTCTCGGCGCGTGATCCGCTGCCTCCCGGCACCGACTACCGCTTCGTGCTCGACGGCGGGGAGCCGCTTCCCGACCCCCGCTCACCCTGGCAGCCCGAAGGCGTTGCCGGTCCCTCACGCACGGTCGACCCCGGGGCCTTTGACTGGACCGACCACACCTGGCGGGGGCCGGAATGGCGGGGGTCGGTCGTGTACGAGCTGCACGTGGGCACGTTCACGGCGGGCGGTACCTTCGACGCCGCCATCGAGCGCCTCGACCATCTCGTCGATCTCGGCGTCACGCTGGTGGAGCTGATGCCGATCGCGCAAGCCCCGGGGCGGTGGGGCTGGGGCTACGACGGCGTGCTGTTGTTCGCTCCCCACCACGCTTACGGCGGCCCCGACGGTCTCGACCGGTTCGTCGACGCCGCGCACGCCCATGGTCTCGGCGTCCTGCTCGACGTCGTGTACAACCACCTCGGCCCGCAGGGCAACCACCTGAGTCGCTTCGGCCCGTACTTCTCCGAGCGTCATCACACGCCATGGGGGCCGGCGGTCAACCTCGACGGGCCCGGCAGCGCGGAGGTGCGGCGGTTCTTCATCGACAACGCGCGCCACTGGTTGGCCACGCACCACTTCGATGGTCTGCGCCTCGACGCGGTTCATGCTCTGGTCGACACGTCGGCCTTCACGTTCCTGGAGGAGCTGAGCCGTGAGATGGAGGGCCTCGCCGCGCACCTCAGGCGCTCGCTCGTGCTCGTGGCCGAGAGCAACGCCAACAACCCCTACCTGTCGATCCCGCGTGACGCGGGCGGGGCCGGGCTCCACGGCCAGTGGAACGACGACGTGCACCACGCCATCCACGTCGCCCTGACGGGCGAGCACGCCGGCTACTACGCCGACTTCACGGGTCTCACCGACCTCGTGCACTGCTACCGGGAGGGCTTCGCGCAAGCGGGCCAGATCTCACCGTCGTCGGGCGCGAGGCGGGGGCGGCCGCTGCCCCACCGCGACGGCAGCCGGCTGGTGGGCTTCGTCCAGAACCACGACCAGGTCGGCAACCGGGCCCACGGTGAGCGCCTCGAGCACTTGGTGGGCACCGACGCGGGCATGGTCGCCGCCGCGCTGGTGCTCTTCGCCCCGTTCCCTCCGTTGATCTTCCAGGGCGAGGAGTGGGCGGCCAGCTCCTTCTTCCCGTACTTCGCCGACTTCGACGATCCCGACCTCGTCGCCGCCGTACGCGAGGGTCGCCGGCGTGAGTTCGCCGAGGCGGGTTGGTCGGACGCGGCGCCGGATCCCTTCGATCCGCTCACCGTCGAGCGGGCGACATTGCAGTGGGGCGAGCGCCATGAAGGGCACCACGCCCGCGTCCTCGCGTGGTACCGGGACCTGCTGGGGCTGAGGCGATCGTGGCCCGAGCTGAGCGACGGGCGCCTCGACCGAGTGGGCGCCGAGGCCGACCCGGATGCCGGCTTGTTCGTCGCGCAGCGGGGGCGGCTGCAGCTCGTGGCCGCGGCGCGTCCGGGCCCCCTCGCCGTGCCGGTAGGGGACGAGGCCTGCATCGTGCTCTCGTCGCGGGCCGATCCCGGCATCGAGGCCGGTGTCCTGCGCCTGGTGGGGCCGTCGGCGGTCGTGGTGAGCCACGCCGCCCTGCCTCCTCGCCGCGTCCCTGACGGCGGCGAGCTCAGTCCCAGCGGACCGGCAGCGTCTCGAAGCCGTTCAGGACGGCGGCCTTGACGGCCATCGGCTCGCCGTTGGGGCGGATGGCCGGCATCCGGTCGAGCACGGCCTCGAGAGCGAGCGCGCCTTCGATCCGAGACAGGGGCGCGCCGAGGCAGTAGTGGATGCCGATCCCGAACGCGGCGTGGCGCTTCAGATCCTTGAGGTCACGACCGACCTCGAAGCGGTCGGGATCGGTCCACGCCGCCGGATCCCGGTTGGCCGACCCGAACACCATGCAGACCTTCGAGTCGGCCGGAATGTCGACGCCGTGGAGCGTCACCGGATGGTTGTTCGTCCGGAACAGGCCGTGCACCGGCGAGTCGAAGCGGAGGCTCTCTTCGATGGCGTTCGGCACCAGGCGACGGTCGGCCTGCAGCAGTGCCATCTGGTCGGGGAACTGCATGAGGCGATGGACGACATTGCCGATGAGCAGCGTCGTCGTGGCCGAACCGGCCACGAGCAGGAACTGGCAGAAGCCCAGGACCTGTGGCTGGCTGAGGCGCTGGCCCTCTCGTTCCGCCGTGAGGAGCCGGGTGAGGAGGTCAGGGGGAACCGCTGCACCCGCCGCGAGCGCGCTCGCCCGCCGCTCGATGTGGGGCCCGAAGTAGCGGTAGAAGTCCTGGTAGGCGTTGATCACGACCTCGTTGGCCCGACGCCCCCCTTCCAACGCCACGGCTTCGGCCATGGGCAGGACCCATTCCCGGAACAGACGGATGTCGTCCTTCGGTAGGCCCAGCAGCCAGCACATGACCGAGAGCGGCAGGGGCATGGCGAGGTCGTGGATGAGGTCCCCCTCGCCCCGATCGATGAACTCGTCGACGAGCTCGCCGACGAGCGCGCGCATGTCGGGCTCCATGGCCTCGAGGACCGATGGCCGGAAGGCCCTCGAGATGGCGAGGCGCTCGGCCGTGTGCGCCGGCGGGTCGCTCGACACGAGCACGCCCGTCCCCACCTCGCCGTACGCGAGCCCCGGTCCGAACTTCGACGACCACAGCCTCTCGTCGCGCAACGCGGCGGCCACATCGGCCTCCCGCGAGAGGCTGAAGTGCGGGGCCGGGCGAGTGGTGTGGTGCACGGGGCAGCGCTCCCGCAGCTCGGCGAAGGTGGCAGCCGGGTCGGCCTGGAACGCCTCGGCGAGCAAGTCGAACTCGACGCGCTCGGGCTCGCTCGTCACCAGCTCGCCCCCTCCGCGAACAGCGCGTCGACCAGTGCGTCCACCCGGGCGCGAACGGACCGGGGCGGGGGATCGAGGGCGGCGAGGGCGTCGATCTGGCAGAGCCCGAGCAGCAGCAGGAAGAAGGTCTTGACCACGGCCGTTCGGTTCGGGCCGCGGGCGGGGGCGAGCCAGCGCGGGGCGTTCTCGCGGTGCCAGGCGGCGAGGAGCTCGGCGACGGCAGGATGACGTTGGCCGGCGAGGTGCAGCTCGCTGAGCAATACCCGCGTCTCGGCGAAGTCGTCGGCGAGGAAGGTGTGGGCCACCTCGCGAGCGCGTCGCCGCCGGCCCGATCCTCCTGATCCGGTCGGCCCTGATCCCGACGGCCCGGATTCGGTTCGGCCCGTTCCGGATGTCTCGGATCCCGAGGGCACCGTGAGGCGGCCGAGCGCCGCCCGCCCCGCCGCCACCATCAGCTCGTCCTTGCCCCCGAAGTGCTTGTAGAGAGCGGGACCAGACACGTCGGCCCGCTGGGCGATGTCCGCCACGGTCGCGCCCTCGAACCCGTGCTCGACGCAGGCGGCGACGGCGGCGGCCAGCAACCGCTCGCGCGTCGCCGTCCCCGCCAGGTCGACCCTCGGAGGCCGGCCGCCCCGCTTCGGCTCAGCTGGCCCCACGCTTGTCTTCCTCCCAGCCGTTGTGGTGGACGAAATCCTCGACTGGGCGCCGGTTGACGGGACCGAACTTGGCAACGGGCCATCCCAGGGGGATGGTGGCCGCGATCTTGATGTCGGCTGGGATGCCGAGCACGTCCCTGACGACCGGCTCGGCCACCCCGTGCAGCGTGGTGAGGGTGGTACCGAGCCCGAGGGCCCGCGCCGCCACGAGGATGTTCTGGGCGGCCGGGTAGAGCGCGGACCAGGTGAACTGCTCCCTCGGCGCGGCGTAGGGATAGATCACCCCTCCGCACACGAAGATGACGACCGGAGCCTTCTCGAAGGCCGCCACCAGCGCGGCGGTGCCGTCGAGCATGAGCCGCGTCGTGCGATCGGGCCGCTCCATCGCCGCCAACCGGGCCGTCATCCCCGCCCGGACCGCCGCCGCGATCGGTTCCTTGCGAGCCGGGTCGTCGACCACGATGAAGTCCCACCCCTGGCTGTTGCCCGGGCTGGGGGCCCTGGTCGCGGCCCACAGCACTCGGTCGATGAGCTCCCGCGGTACCGGATCGGGCTTCAGGTAGCGGATGGCACGGCAGGTCCCCATCGCCTCGAAGACGTCCACCCCGGGGAAGGTTAGCTAATGCTTGCTAACCATCGCGCGTCGAGCCATGGAGCACGCCTCTCGGACCTCATCGGCTTCCCCCCGGCCAGAGCCCGTCAAACGTGAGCGACACCGGGGTTGGTCGACGACCGCCGCGGGTAGAGCAACGTCGATCCAGAGGGGACACAAGGTGACCGGGAGACGAGGTGGCTGGGCCAGCGACCGCACGGGGACTGCGCTTCGGGCTCGATGACGAGCCCGGCATCCGCCGCCGGGGCCACCGCCGCCCGACCTACGTCGACGAGATCACGCACGAGGTCATTCGCGACCCGGAGTTGCTGGCCCGAATCCGCAGCCTCGTGATCCCGCCGGCGTGGACCGACGTGTGGATCGCGACCGATCGCTGCAGCCATGTCCAAGCGACCGGACGCGACGCCCGGGGTCGCAAGCAGTACCGCTATCACCCGATGTTCCGCGAGCGCCAGGAGGAAGCCAAGTTCGACCTCCTGCTGCCCTTCGGCCGTGCCCTGCCTGCCCTCCGCCGGCGCGCGGACGGCGATCTCGCCCGCCAGGGCCTCCCGCGGGCGCGCGTAGTGGCCCTCGTGGTGGAGCTGCTCGAGCGGACGCTCGTGCGAGTGGGCAACGAGGAGTACGCCCGCGCCAACCAGTCCTACGGCCTCACGACGCTGCGCGATCGCCACGCCAGGATCGACGGCCACCGGCTGCGCCTGCGGTTCACGGGCAAGAGCGCCAAGCTCCACACGGTGACCTTCGAGGATCCTCGCCTGGCCAAGCTCGTCCGCCGTTGCCAGGACCTGCCGGGCCAGCTCCTCTTCCAGTACGTGGACGAGACCGGCGAGCCGCACCCGGTGCGCTCGTCGGATGTGAACGACTACCTGCGAGAGGCGAGCGGCGGGCTCGACGTGACCGCGAAGACGTTCCGCACGTGGAACGCCACCGTGTACGCGGCCGCGGCCCTGGCCGCGGTGCCTCCTGCGGAGAGCAAGCGGGAGGCGCGGCGCACGCTGGTGGCGACGCTCCAGCTCGTGGCGGGCGAGCTCAACAACACGCCGGCCGTCTGCCGGCGCAGCTACATCCATCCGATGGTGGTCGACGGCTACCTCGACGGCAGCCTCGCCGGTTCCTGGTCGGCGGCCTCGGCCCGTGGGTCGGCCATGTTGTCGCGCCCCGAGCGCAAGCTGCTGGCTCTGCTGGACGCCAACCCGGGCGCCTGCCCTGGCACCCACGACACGACGGCGGCCGCGTTGTGACCTCGCAGCGCGACCGCAGTCTCGACCGGCTGCGCCGGGAGGCGATGGGCTGCGCCGCCTGCCCGCTCTACCTCCACGCCACCCAGACCGTCTTCGGCGAAGGGCCGGCGTCCGCGCCTCTCGTGATGGTGGGGGAGCAGCCCGGTGACCAGGAAGACCGCCAAGGCCATCCGTTCGTCGGTCCCGCGGGCGGGGTGCTGAGCCAGGCCCTGGCCGAAGTCGGTCTTGGCCACGACGGCGTCTATCTGACCAACGCGGTCAAGCACTTCAAGTTCGAGGAGCGCGGCAAGCGGCGCATCCACAAGAAGCCGAACCGCACGGAGATCGTCGCCTGCCGGCCGTGGTTGACCTCGGAGCTGTCCGTCATCGACCCGGAGGTCGTCGTGGCCCTCGGGGTCACCGCGGCCACCGCCTTGCTCGAACGGGGCGCGGTGCTCAAGGACCTCCGGGGCCACCCGGTCCCGTGGAAGGGTCCAGGGCAACTGGTGGCCACCATTCATCCCTCCGCCGTGTTGCGGGCCGAGCCCGGGGCCGACCGCGAGGACATGTATCGCGGCCTCGTCACCGACCTCCGTCTCGCTATGGAGCTACTCCAGCGTCAGTGAGGGACGTGCATGTCCGAGTGGGCCACGTCGTGCTGACCCGGCCCGTCGTTCGGCGCATGGGCTTCTGCTGCACTCGGCGGCCCCGTGTTCGGCGACGCCGTGTTCACCAACGGAGCTTGGCGTCGCCGGCCCAGCCATCCGTGCTCGAGGCGTTCGTGCTCGAGTTGGCGGGCTCGAACCGTGAGCACGTCCGTGCGCGTGCAGATGCCGACCAGCCGGCCCTCCTCCACCACCGGCAAGTGGTCGACCCCGGCCTCGACCATCGTGCTGAGGGCGGCCTGCAGCGGTGTGTTCGCCGAGATCGTCACGACGTCGCCGGCCGCCACCTCGGTCACGGGCGCCGCGGGGTCGACGTCGTCGAGCAGGTCACCTCGGCTCACGATCCCGACGACGTGCGCATCGTCGTCGGCGATCGGGAAGGCGCTGTGCGTGGAGTGGGCCACGAGCTTCTGCGCCGTGGCCAGGTCGGCGAGGTGCCCGAGGCCAGGGCGATCCACCAGATGACGAGTTTGGCGATGGCGAGGGTGGCGAGGGTGGCGATAGCGAGCCGGCCGGCGAGCACATCGTCGATGGCGTCGTAGCCGACGCCGAGGGCACGCGGCACGAGCAGGCCGAGGCTGGCCCACACGGCCGCGCCGAGATCGGGTGCCACGCCTCGCTGACGGGGAGTCGGTGGAACAGCCCCTCGATGGTGAACAACCCTCGGGAGATCACAACCGCGAGCAGCCCGCAGAGCACTCCGAGCACCGCGAACAGCGGCAGCTGCCCGAGGCCGCTGAACCCGTGGGCGGGCACGGAGAACAGGGGACCGTCGCCGAAGAGCAGGGCATGGACCCCACCCGCCCCGCTCGTCGACACCACGAGCGGGATCAGGGCCCGGGGGGAGAACTCGACCAGCAACAGCTCGATGGCGAGCACGACGGCCGCGAGGGGGGTGCCGAAGGTGGCGGCCATGCCGGCTGCGGCCCCGCAGGCCAGCAAGATCTTGCGCTCGTTGGCGGAGACGTGCAGGACCTGGCCGGCGAGCGAGCCGAGGGCGCCGCCGGTGACGATGATCGGTCCCTCCGCGCCGAAGGGCCCGCCGGTGCCGATCGCCACCGCGGCCGAGACCGGTTTGGCCACGGCCGTGCGTGGCATCACCTTGCTGCGCCGGGTGAGAACGGCGTCCCTGGCCTCGGGGATGCCGTGGCCGCGGATCATGGGTGACCAGCGGGCCAGCAGCGTCACGACGGCGCCGCCGGCCATGGCCACCAGGACGACCCCGGGCCCGATCGGGAGGTCAGCGAAGCTGGGCAGCTTCGTCCCCCAGCGATGGAAGAGCGTCAGGTTGGTGAGGATGGCGATCAACCGGATGAGCACCCACGCCGTGCCACCGGCGGCCAGGCCGATGGCGGCCGCCAGCGCGCACAGGAGCACGAGGCGCCGGGGAGGATGACTCGTCCTGGCTTTCCATCGTAGCACGATATTCCCATATAATACATCGTGGAGCGACATAGAATGGCCAGAAGCGACCGAGGTGAGGAGGTGCAGGCAGGTGGCGAGACCGGGAAGCGCAGCTGAGTCGCTTGGTGACGCCCAGTACGAGGAGTTGCTGGCCTTCCGCACCGCCTTGCGCCGGTTCCTCCACTGGAGCGACCAGCAAGCCGCCGCCGCCGGCCTGACGGCACAGCAGCACCAGCTCCTCCTGGCCGTGCGCGGCCACGCCGGCCTTTCCGCGCCCACGATCGGCGACGTGGCCGAAGCACTGCTGTTGCGGCACCACTCCGTGGTGGAGCTAGTCGATCGCGCCGAGCGGGCGGGTCTCGTGCGCCGGCTGGTCGACGACGACGATCGCCGCGTGGTGCGGCTGCGCCTCACCCCGCGCGGGCGGCGGATCCTCGAGCGCCTGTCGGCCGCCCACCTCGAGGAGCTGGCTCGCCTGGCTCGGCCGGTCGAGCGGCTGGCGCGGGGCTTCGACCAGCGCGACTCGGCTTAGGAGTACTGAGCCGGCCCGAACGGGAGCCTCTGTTGACCCGAGCGGAGCTCCCCGGATGGGGGTTTCGAAGGGCGGAAGGTCTCCTTCCCCCTTCGGGTATCACGTGCGCCCGGCTGCCATGAACACGCCCGTGACGGTGTTCTCGTTGGCCATCCGTTGCTCGAACAGCCGCTGGACGTCGGCCTTACGGATCGCATCGCCGTCGGCGTAGGCGGCCTCGCAGGCGCGCGACAAAACCTCACTGGCGCGGTGGTAGTCGTCCAGCGCGTCGGCCAGGTACCGGCTGTCCGACTTGGCGTCGGTGTAGGCCGCCAACGCCTCGGCCAGCTCGGCCGCCTGAGGTAGCTCGGCCACGAACCGCTGGGCGAGCGCTTCGATGGCGTCGGCCTCCTCCCGCATCCACGCCAACTCGTTGGCGCTGCGGATGGCGGCGCCTTTCAAGACGGCCACGGCCATCTCGATCACCACGCTGGCCGAGGCATCGGTGACGGCGGGGACGACCTTGGAGGTGAGCTCGGCGCACACCGCCTCGATGAGCTGCGGGGTGGTGGGCCGCGAGATCACTTGTCACCTCCGATGGCCACCGTGTACGCCGCGATGTTCTTCATGAAGACGTCGTGCATGCCTGCGACGGCGTTGGACATGTACGTCACCACCATCCCGGTCGTCTCCCCCCTGGCCACGGCGGCCAGCTGCTCGAGCACGCCGATGAACACGGAGTCTGACGAGCAGCAAGGTGAAGTATGCGATCGTGGCCGGGTTCACCTGCTCCTCGTCGAGGCCGGTGAGCTCGCGGTAGCGGTTGAGGAAGTTCTCTCGGTCGGCGGCGATGAGGTCGGGCGGCTGCGTGACGCCGGCGAGGTTCCACCAGCCGAGGTCTTCCCGGGGATCGCCGACATGGGTGAGCTCCCAGTCGACGAGGTGGAAGCTGCCGTCCTGCTCGACGAGGACGTTGGCGAGCTGGAAGTCGCCGTGGACGAGCGTGAGCGGGGCGGGCGGAGGGCGGTTGGCTTCGAGCCACGCCGCGATCAGGCGCATGAGCGGGTTCGGCGCGACGTTGGCCCGCTCGGCGTCGACCCACCGCCCGATCCGTCCCGAGATGTACTCGTCCCACGACGTGGGCACCTCGAGGTTGGCCGGCAGATCGGCGGTGTCACGGATGTTGTGAACGCTGGCGATCGTGGTGGCCAGGCGCTCGGTGAAGCTCGGGTGCTCGACGGGGTCAAGCTTGCGGGCAAGGGCCACGAGCGATTCGCCGGCGATGAGGTCGATGACGATCGCGGGGCTCCCGAGCTCCTCCCGCGCGGGTCGAACCAGCGCGGGGGCGGCATCGGGACCCGGCCGGTCGCGTGCAGGGAGGAGAGCACCTCCCACTCGGTGGCCCGGTCCGTGTCGATGATGGCGTGCCCGGGCGGGGGATCAGAGCGGACGATGTACCCGCGGCGGCCCGAGGCATCCTCGATCCACACGCGAGCCATGTGCCGGCTGTAGCCCCCCGTGATGACCTCGTACTCGGTCACCCGGACGGTTTCCGGTTGGTCGCTCCGACGCCGGAAGAACGCCTCGAGGCGTTCGCGCCTGTCTTGGTCGTCTGCCATGGAGCCCCCTCGTCACCGCGGCCGAGATGCCGTGGCGGGGGGCGATCGTAGCCAGGAGTCGAGAACCGGGCGACCCGCCGCCGTACCATCGCCCGATGCTCGAAGCCACCTTCCCGGCTTGAACGTCGCGCTCGTGGCCGCGGTCGGGATGGCCCTGGCCTTCACGTTCACCAACGGCGTGCACGACGCCGCCAACGCCATCGCCACGCTCGTGGCCACTCGGGGTGCCCGGCCGGCGCAGGCCGTGGTGATCGCCGCCATCGGCAACATCCTCGGGCCCATCCTGTTCGGCGCGGCCGTGGCCGACACCATCGCCGGCATCGTGACCGTGCCTTCCGACCAGGTCACCGAGGTCCTCGGCGCCGCGCTCACCGGAGCGGTCGTCTGGAACGTGCTCACCTGGTGGCGGGGCCTGCCCTCGAGCTCGGGCCATGCCCTCCTCGGGGGCCTCGTCGGCGCTGCCCTCGCCGAGGGCGGTTCGGGCGCGGTCAATTGGGGTGGCTTCGACGGGATCAAGCCGGTGGGTGTGCTGGGCGTCGCCGCCGTGCTCACGATCGCGCCGGTCGTCGGCTTCGTGGCCGGGCTCGGTGTCGAGCGGTTGGCCCGCCGCGCCACCGCTCGGGCCAGCCGGCGCGTGCGGGGGCCGGTTCGCGCCGGGCAATGGGTGATGTCCGGGGCCCTCGCCACCAGCCACGGCGCCAACGACGCGCAGAAGGCCGTCGGCGTCGTGGCCCTCCTCCTCGTGGCCGATGGCGTTCTGGACCACCTGACGTCGCCGGCGTGGGTGGAGCTCGCCTGCGGCGTGGCGTTGACCGCCGGGACGGCGGTGGGCGGCTGGCCCATCGTGCGCACGCTCGGCCGGCGCATCACCCTCCTGCGGCCGATCGATGCCTTGGCCAGCCAGTCGGGGTCGGTGGCGGTGCTCGTGGGCGCGTCGGTGATCGGCGCGCCGGTGAGCACCACGCAGGTCGTCGCCTCGTCGGTGGTGGGCGTCGGTGGCGGTCGGCGGCGATGGCGCCACGTGCGCTGGCGGGTCGTAAGAGCCATGCTCATCGCGTGGTTGGTGACGGTGCCGGCGACCGCCGCGTTCGCGGTGACCGCCCTGTTGCCCTGGAGGGCCCTCGCATGAGCCGGAAGCGCTGGTTCCTACCCGACGAGCCGGACCTGCTGGGCATGCTGCGCGAGCAGGCGAAGATCACGGTCGAGGCCATGGCCGCGCTGGACGCATGGGCCGCGGGCGAGGAGGCCGCTGCGAGTCGAGTGCGGGAGTGCGAGCACCGTGCCGACGACATCAAGCGAGCGCTCTGGCGCAGCCTGCGCGACTCGTACTCCTCACCGCTCGATGCCGAGGACCTCTACTCGCTGTCGGCCGACTTGGACGAGGTGTTGAACGCGGCCAAGGACCTCGTGCGCGAGATGGAGGTGATGGCGCTCGCGCCGGACCCGCGGATGCACGAGATGGTGACCGTCCTCGCCGAGGCCGTCGGCCACCTGGCCGACGCCTTCGGCTCCCTCGGGCGAGAAGGCGACGCCACCGAGGCCGCCGACGCCGCCATCAAGGACCAACGTCGCGTCGAGCACGTGTACCGGCGGGCCATGTCGGCGCTGCTCGACGTGGACGATCTCCGTGAGGTCATCGGGCGCCGTGAGGTGTACCGGCGGTTGTCGCGGATGGGTGCGCTCGTCCACACCGTGGCCGAACGGGTCTGGTACGCGGTGGTCAAAGAGGCCTGAGGAACGCGCTACTCGAAAAGGCCCTCGGCCATGCCGACGGCGATCTCCTCGTCGTTCAGCCCCACCAGCGCGCTGTAGATCTCGAAGTTGTGCTCGCCGATGTACGCCCCGGAAAGCATGTACGGCTCGAGATCGGTGTCGCTCCAGATCGCCGGGAACCGCTCGTAGGGCCGCTCCCCGAAGACGGGATGGTGGTCGCGCCGCCAGAAGTTGCGCGCCACCAGCTGCGGGTCCTCCATGAGGTCGCCCCCGTCCTGCACCTTGCCCGCGGGCACTCCGTTGCCCTGCAGCGCCTCGGCGGCGGAGTCGGCAGTACGCGACATGCACCACTCGCGCATCCGCTCGTCGATGTCGGCCACCCTGGCGAACCGGCCGTCGACGGTGGCCAGCTGCGGGTCGTTGGCGAGATCGGAGATGATCCATCCCACCGTCTCGCACAGCCGGGCCCAGTCGTCGTCATCGCGGCACGTGACGGCGAGCTCGTGTTGGTCGCCGCAGCGGTAGACCTCGTTGGGGCACCACTGGCCGAAGGGATCCGCGTTGCCGATCGGGTGCGCTTCGCGGCCGTTGGCGAGGTAGTCGAGCACCGCGGGACCGATCAGGTACGTCCCTGTCTCCATCTGCGCGATGTCGATGTGCTGCCCGACTCCCGTCTGGCGCCGGGCTTCGACGGCCGACAGGACCGCCACCACCGACGACAGGCCGACGGCGTGGTCGTTCAGCGAGAACCCGGGGCCGACGTCGCGCCGGCCGGGCGGGTTCGACAGATAGGTCAGTCCGCACAGCGCGTGGATGGTCGGCGCGTACGTGATCATCTTCGACCACGGGCCGTCGTGCCCGGGACCGCTCATGGTCACATAGATGATCCCCGGGTTCCACGACTTCACCGATTCGTAGTCGAGGCCCCACCGCGCCAGCACCCCGGCCGAGAAGTTCTCCATCAGCACGTCAGCCTGTTCGATGATCTTGCGGATGTGGGCCAGCGCCTCGGGCTTCTTCATGCCCATCGAGACGAGTCGCTTCGAGCGGTTCCACACGTAGAAGTACGGGAAGTCGGGGGAGTTCACCAGCGTCGCCCGCTCAGCCGTCTGGAACTTGAGCACGTCCGCGCCGAGGTCGCCCAGGATGCGGTTCGCGAACGGCCCGGCCAGCACCCACGTGAAGTCGACGACCCGCAACCCCTCCAGGGGCTTGCCCGCGGAGACGGGGCCTCGATGGCGATGATCCTCCGGGGTCGCGGGCGGCGCGGCGGTCGTTCCCCACTCGGCCAACAGGTCGTCGACGGAGGCAGCGCCGGAGGGCGGTGCCGCCGCGGGCGGAGCCGGCGTGTCGTGGAACCGGGCGTACGGCCCGGGGATGCGCACCTCGGGAAACCCCTCGACGCTGCGGAAGGTGCCGCGGAACTCGTACTGCGGGTTGGCGGCCACTTGCGCGACCGTCTGCACCTCGCCGAAGGCCACGTGGCGTCGCTGCGCCTCGTGGAACAGCTCGCCGGAGTCCTTCGTGAGCGCGAAGCGCTTGATGGCGTGCATCACGCGCGGCATCTGCGCGAGGGCCTCCTCGATCGTCAGCTTGGCCAGCTCGGCGCCTTCGGGATCGCCTTCCTCGGCCATCCACTCGAAGAGCGGAGCGGGCTGGGGCACCGGAGCGATGTTGCACGCGCCGGTCTTGGCGTTGGCGACGACGTAGGCGCCGAGCCAGTGGAGCGAGCCCTGCCGCAGGGCCCGTCGCGGCAGCGGGAGCAGGTCGGGGAACCACCACTGGAAGAACAGGTTCTCGATCGAGGAGGTCATGACTTCGTGCAGCGAGAGATCGACGTGCTGGCCGCGGCCCGTCTCGCGAGCGGCGTACACACCGGCGAGGCCGCAGACGGAGGCCATGAGCGACCCGAAGGCGAGGTTCTGGCGGCCCCACGCCCCGACGGCTTCCTCGGGCGTGCCGGAGATGCTGAGGACGCCGCTCCAGGCCCCGGCGACGAGATCGCTCGTCTGCCAGCCGGCCCGGGGTCCGGTGCGGCCGAAGGGGGTCAGCGACACCTGCACGAGCGTCGGGTGGGACTTCACGAGGTCGCGATGGTCGAGGCCGAGCTCGGCGAGGCGCCCCGGTGGCTCGGTCTCGATGATGATGTCCGCGCGCTCGGCCAATTGGCGGTAGCCGTCCTGCCCGCTCGCGGTGTCGAGGTCGAGTTGCACGCGCCGCTTGCCGGCGTCGTACCACCAGTCGAGCAGGCCCCCTCGGGACCCGGCGGCGTGAAGCATGGCCGGCCCCGAGAAGCCTTCGCCCACCCGTACGACCGATGCGCCGCTCTCGGCCAGGATCTTCCCGGCGAAGCGCCCCGTCTCGTCCGTGAGCTCAACCACGCGCAACCCGTCCAGCGGTCCGTTCGGCACGGTTCCCCCCGTTCTCTCGACCCGGCAGTCCAGCACGCTCCGGCGCTGTCCGCCATCGCAACCCCGACCTCAGCTCGTTGATGCGGGTCGATTTGCCATCCATTTGCTCGATGTGACCGCCTGAACGGCAGATCCGCCTCGTACGGAGGGACGTCAAGGTCGTCTTGACGGGGCCAATCCGTCAAGGAATGATTGACGCAACATCGGCACCGAGCACATGCTGCTCGCGCTCGTGTTCGACAAGGGAGGCGAGGGCCGGGCCATCCTTGCCGCAGTGGGCGTCGAGCGGCCCGGCGTCGAGGCGTGGCTGGCCCGCACGTTCGCCGAGCAGCGGCCTCCTACGGCGTGAGGCGCACCCGGCGGAGGAAGTTGGGCGTTCAGGGCGACGATGATCGTCGACACGCTCATCAACACCGCCCCGGACCGCGGGCGGGAGCGTGAAGCCGGCCCACGCCAGCGCACCCGCGGCCAGAGGGATCGAAACGACGTTGTAGCCGGCGGCCCAGCCCGACCATCCGGTGATGCGGCGGAGGAGCCATCCTCGTTTCGCCACCACCTTTCGGTGGGTCTCGCTGATCTCTCCGTCGAGCTCGATCTCCGACAGCTCCTGGTAGATCCAGTACGCGAGATCGGCCGGATGGCAGGCGTGGATGCCGGCCCGGCAGGGCCGGACCTCGCGGGCCTCGACCCACTCACCGGGCGCGGCGCCGGCGGGCAGCACCCAACGCATCCCGCTGATCACGGTGCCTCCGTCGCGGCCGAGGAACTTGTAGGCCCGCGTCGCCGAGCGACGGTAGCCGCTCAGCGTGGGCGGGTCGGCCGCCCAGGCCCTCGGTCTGTCGGCCCGCTGTAACGACCGGCGGGCTGTGAGGACGGCATGGGCCACGCAGCACGAAACCGGAGGAGGGCCAGTGAAGGGCATCGAGGGAAAGGTCGCCATCGTCACCGGGGGGAGCTCGGGCATCGGGCAGACCATCGCCATCCGCCTTGCTGAGGACGGCGCCAACGTGGCCATCAACTATGTCGGGTATTCCGACGACGCGGAGGCGACCAAGGAGACCATCGAGCACGGCCGCAAGATGTGCACGCGAGCCATGGACGACGCGGGCGTGCATCCCATGCTGGTTGCCGCCGACGTCTCGCAGGAGGACCAGGTCGAGGCGATGTTCAAGGAAGTCATCGCCGAGTACGGCCATATCGACTTCCTGGTGAACAACGCCGGCATCCAGTTCGCCGCCGACACCCACGAGCTGCCGGTCGGCAGCTTCGACCGCGTGCTCGCCGTCAACCTGCGCGGCGCCTTCCTGTGCGCGCGCGAAGCGCTGCGCCAACTCGTGGAGGAGGAGCGGCCTGGCTCGATCGTCAATGTGTCGAGCGTGCACCAGGAGATCCCCAAGCCGCGATTCCTCCCCTACTCCTTGAGCAAAGGAGGGATGCAGAACCTCACCCGCACGCTCGCGCTCGAGTACGCGGGGCGGGGCATCCGTGTGAACGCGATCGCTCCGGGAGCCACGGTCACGCCGATCAACCGCTCGTGGATCGACGACCCCGAGAAGCGGGCCATGGTCGAGTCGCACATCCCTCTGGGGCGCGCCGGCGAGGCGTGGGAGATGGCCGCGGCCGCCTCCTTCCTGCTCTCGGACGAAGCGGCCTACATCACCGGCCAGACCCTGTTCGTCGACGGGGGGCTCACCCTGTTCGCCGACTTCCGTACGACGTGGTCATCGGAATGAGCGCGGCGGTTGCCACCGAGACCTGGTGGCCGTCACGCTACGGCCCCGACGACGAGGCCGGCGCCCTCAACGAGATCGGCCCTTACGAAGTGCTCGCGGGGGGATCTCGTCCGCCAGGGGCGCGTCTACGACCTGGCCCACGTGCTGCACCAGGAGGTGCCGGCGTTCGAGGGCCGCCGGTTCTGCCAGGAGCTCGACGCCCCCGGGACCGTCGCCACACCGGTTGGGGCCGGCTCTGGGACGACGATCCCATGAGGTACGGCACCGGCGAGCCGGGGCCCGGCATCGCCGTGGCCGAGTGGCTCGCCGACCGTCGGGTGGCGCTCACCGGTTGCGACACGTGGAGCTACGGCCCCGTGCCGGCCGAAGATCCCGAGCGGCCCTTCCTCGTGCCCCAGGTGTTGAACACGCACTACGGCGTCGTGGTGGTCGAGAACCTCTTCCTCTCCGAGCTCGCCCGCGACGGCATCCGCCAGTTCCTGCTCGTCGTCTCGCATCCGAAGCTCAAGGGCGCCACCGGTGCGTGGGTGGCCCCGCTGGCCCTCGTCTGACCCTGCTTCTCGTCAAGGAGATCCCATGCCTGAGCACTACGACGTCATCGTCGTCGGATCGGGCGCCGGTGGCGGCACCCTCGCCCACGCGCCCGCCCCGACCGGCCACCGCATCCTCATCCTCGAGCGGGGTGACTTCATCCGCCGCGAGAAGCAGAACTGGGACGGTCAGGAGGTCTGGGTCAAGCATCGCTACCGCAACCGCGGCGAGTGGACCGATCGCGACGGCAAGGCGTTCCTGCCGAAGCAGCACTACTGCGTGGGCGGCAACACGAAGATGTACGGCGCCGTGCTGTTCCGCAAGCGCGAGCGTGACTTCGGCGAGATCCACCACGTCGACGGCGTCTCGCAGGCCTGGCCGATCACCTACGCCGACCTCGAGCCCTACTACACGCGAGCAGAGCAGCTCTACCACGTGCACGGCGAGCGCAAGCGTGACCCGCTCGCGCCACCCACGACGAGCCCGTATCCCCACCCCGCCATGAGTCACGAGCCGCGCGTCGAGCAGTTGACTGCGGACCTTGAGGGCGCGGGCCTGCATCCCTTCCCCTTGCCGCTCGGGATCATGATCGACGAGGACGACCCGGTCCACAGCCCCTGCACCGCTGCGACACTTGCGACGGCTTCCCGTGCATGCTGTACGCCGAGGCCGACGCGCGGGTGGTGTGCGTGGAGCCTGCGCTCACGTATCCCAACGTCACGTTGCGCACCCATGCGTATGTCAGCCGGTTGGAGACCTCCGCCGACGGTCGCCGCGTGACGAAGGTGGCGGTGGAGCGCAACGGGGAGCGGGAGGAGTACACCGCCGAGGTCGTGGTGGTGTCGGCGGGCGCCATCAACTCCTCTGCACTCCTGCTGCGCTCGGCCACCGGGCAGCACCCGGACGGCCTGGGCAACGGCTCGGGTGTCGTGGGGCGGCACCTCATGCTGCACAACAACTCCGGGCTCACCGCCTTCTCGAAGATCCCGAACTCGACGGTGTTCCAGAAGACCCTGGGCGTGAACGACTTCTACTACGGCGACGGCGCGTGGGACTTCCCGCTGGGGGCGATGCAGATGCTCGGCCGCAGCGACGCATGACCCCAAAACCTCGGCGCTCGACATCAACTGCCGCATGCACGAGGTGGACAATGTCTACGTGGTCGACTCGTCGTTCTTCGTCTCGAGCTCCGCGGTGAACCCGACGTTGACGATCATCGCCGACGCGCTGCGGGTGGGTGACCACCTGGCCGAGCGCCTCAAGGGGAAGGCGGCCTGACATGAGCGCCGAGCGCGAGCGCCTGGGGGCCGATGGGCGGCGGTGGAAGCGGTGGGGGCCCTACGTCTCGGAACGGGCCTGGGGCACCGTCCGCGAGGACTACAGCCCGGATGGCAACGCATGGGACTACCTCCCTCACGACCAAGCCCGCTCGCGCGCCTACCGGTGGAGTGAGGACGGCCTCGGCGCCATCTGCGACAACCGCCAGCTCCTGTCGTTCGCCTTCGCGTTCTGGAACGGCGCCGACCCGATCCTGAAGGAGCGGATCTTCGGGCTCACCGGCAACGAGGGCAACCACGGCGAGGACGCCAAGGAGCTGTGGTGGTACCTCGACTCGACGCCGACGCACTCGTGGATGCGCTGGTCGTACCTCTACCCGCAGGCCGAGTTCCCCTACCGCGAGCTGGTGGCCGAGAACCGCCGGCGCGGCCGCCTCGACCCCGAGTACGAGCTGCTCGACACCGGCGTGCTCGACGGCGACCGCTACTGGGACATCAACGTCGACTACGCGAAGGCGTCTCCGGAGGACTGGTGCATCCGGGCCCGCATCCGCAACGCCGGGCCGGAGGCCGCCAGCCTCCACGTGCTGCCGACGGTGTGGTTCCGCAACACGTGGTCGTGGGGGCTCGACGACCGGCGGCCGGCCATCGTCGACAAGGACGGGGCGCTGGTGGCCGAGCACCCCGACCTCGGCCGGATGGTGCTGGTGGGTCAGGCGGGCTCGGAGCCGCTCTTCTGCGAGAACGAGTCGAACGCGGCGCGGCTTTGGGGTCTGGCCGGACGGGCGTACCCGAAGGACGGGATCGGCGACCACGTCGTGCACGGCGCGGCGACGGTCAACCCCGAGCCCGCCGGCACGAAGGCGGCGCTGTGGTACCGGCTCACGGTGGCCGGAGGGGAGACGGCCGAGCTCTGGCTGCGCTTGTCGCCCGAAGCAGCTGCGATCGACGAGGACTGGGCCCGCGCCCTGGCCGACCGCGAGCGCGAGGCCGACGAGTTCTACGCGGAGATCACCCCCTCCGGCGCGAGCGCGGACGAGGCGCGCGTCGCGCGCCAGGCCGTCGCCGGCCTGCTGTGGAGCAAGCAGTTCTTCCACTTCGACGTGGACCGCTGGCTCGGCGGAGATCCCGCGCTGCCGCCTCCGCCGGCCGGTCGCCTGTTCGGCCGGAACCGCGAGTGGCGCCATCTCAACAACGCCGACGTCATCTCGATGCCGGACAAGTGGGAGTACCCGTGGTACGCGGCGTGGGACCTCGCTTTCCACTGCGTGCCCCTGGCCCTCGTCGACCCCGACTTCGCCAAGGAGCAGCTCCTGCTGCTGTGCCGCGAGTGGTACATGCATCCCAACGGCCAGCTCCCCGCGTACGAGTGGTCCTTCGGTGACGTCAACCCGCCCGTGCACGCGTGGGCGGCGCTGCGGGTGTTCGAGCTCGACGGCCGGCGTGACCACGAGTTCCTCGCCCGGATCTTCCAGAAGCTCCTGCTCAACTTCACATGGTGGGTGAACCGCAAGGACGCCGCGGGCATGAACGTGTTCGAAGGCGGCTTCCTCGGTCTCGACAACATAGGCCCCATCGACCGCTCGGCGCAGCTGCCCGTGGCCGGACGCCTCGTCCAAGCCGACGGGACCGCGTGGATGGCGATGTACTGCCTGAACCTGCTCGAGATCGCGTTGGTGCTTGCCGAGCACGACCGCGTGTACGAGGACATGGCCACCAAGTTCCTCGAGCACTTCGCCTACATCGCCACCGCCAGCGAGGCCCTCTGGGACGACGAGGGCGGCTTCTACCACGACGTGCTGCAGCTCGCCGACGGAGGGCAGGTTCCGCTGCGGGTGCGATCGGTGGTCGGTCTGCTGCCGCTGTGCGCCACCACGACGCTCGGGCGGACGACCCTCGAGCGGTTGCCCGACTTCGCCGGCCGCCTGCGGTGGTTCACCACCAACAAACCCGAGTTCGCGGCGAGCATCACCCGCACCCATGTGCGTGACGGCTCGGAGGGCCAGCTGCTCTCGGTCGTCCCGCCCGAGCGCCTCCGGCGGATCCTGGCCGTGATGCTCGACGAGTCGGAGTTCCTCTCACCTCACGGGGTGCGGGCACTGTCCGCCCGGCATCGCGACGAGCCCTTCGGCATCGATCTCGCCGGCATCTGCTACTCCATCGATTACGAGCCGGCCGAATCGACCACGTCGCTCTTCGGTGGCAACTCGAACTGGCGGGGACCCGTGTGGTTCCCGGTCAACCACCTTCTCGTCGAGGCGGTGCGGCGCTTCGCCCGCTTCTGCGGCGACGATCTCCAGGTCGAGTGCCCGACCGGCTCGGGCCGCATGCTCACGCTCCACGCCGTGGCCGACGAGGTGTCCGACCGCCTCGTCGGGACGTTCCTGGACGGCCTGGACGGCCGGCGGCCCGCGTTCGGGAATGCGGAGAAGCTCCAGCGCGATCCGGCGCTGCACGACCGGCTGCTGTTCAACGAGTACTTCCACGGCGCCACCGGCGCCGGCCTGGGCGTGTCGCACCAGACGGGGTGGACGGGCCTCGTCGCCGACCTCGTGGCCGAGCGCGGGCGCTGATTTGTCTCGACCTGGGGTCAGCCACCTCCGCCCGCCGCGAACTTGAACCGGAGCGTGCTGTCGGCGGCTCACCCCGGTTCGAGTTGTACAGGATCGGGGGCGACAGGAGGTCCCGCTGGTGAGAACGCGGCCGGCCGCGGCGCCGATCACGGCCTGTCGGTCGCCCTGGTCAAGCGCGAGCTCATCGGCGGCGAGTGCTCGTACTGGGGTTGCATCCCGTCGAAGACGCTGATCCGCCCGGGCGACGTGATCGCCGCCGCTCGCCGCGTCCCGGGCGCGGCCGAGGCCATCACCGGTGCAGTTGATGCCGCCGCCGCCTTCGTGCAACGCGACCACATGACCAGCTCCTGGTACGACGCGGGCCAGGTCGAATGGGCGAAGGGCAAAGGCATCGATGTGGTCCGCGGCACCGGGCGATTGTCCGGCGCACGGCAGGTGGACGTCGCCCACGACCGCGGAGACGCGCCGCCTCGTGGCCCGACGAGCCGTCGTACTGGCCACGGGCACGAGCGCCGTGATCCCTCCCATCCCCGGGCTCCGGGACGCAGCGCCGTGGGACAACCGGTCGGCCACGGCCGCCAAGGAGGTGCCGAGGCGGTTCCTCGTGCTGGGCGGAGGGGCCGTGGGCGCCGAGATGGCCCAGGCGTTCCGGCGCCTCGGTGCGGATGAGGTCACCGTGGTCGAAGGGAGTGAGCGCCTGCTCGGGCGCGAAGAACCCTTCGCGGGCGATGAGGTCAAGGCCGCGTTCGAAGCCGAAGGCATCCGGGTGGTGTTGGGCGTGGCCGTGACCGGGGCGCGCCGAGAGGGGAGCGACGGGCCCGTGATCGTCACGCTCGCCGACGGCACGGTGGTGGAAGCCGATGAGATCCTCGTCGCCGTCGGACGCCGCCCCTCGACCGCGAACCTCGGTTTGGAGACGGTGGGCTTGGAGCCAGGTCGCCACGTCGCCGTCGACGAGCACCTCCGCGCCATCGGCGTTGCCGGTGACTGGCTGTATGCGATCGGTGACTGCAACGGGCGCGCCCTGCTGACCCATATGGGCAAGTACCAGGGTCGACTGGCGGCCGACATCATCGCCGGAAGGGACATGGTCGATGTGGCCGACGGTGACATGATTCCTCGGGTCACGTTCACCGATCCGCAGGTGTGCGCGGTGGGGCTGACCGAGGCGCAGGCCCGTGAGCGTGGCGTCGCCGTCCGCACGGTCGAGTTACCCAACCGGCGACGTGGCCGGCGCCTACACGATGGGCAACGGCGTCAAGGGCACTTCGAAGCTCATCGTCGACGAGCGACGAGGTGTCGTGGTCGGCGCCACGTTCACGGGTCCGGGCGTCCAGGAGCCGCTGCACTCCGCCACGGTCGCCATCGTGGGAGAGGTTCCGCTCACTCGCTTGTGGCACGCGGTGCCCTCGTTCCCCACGCTGAGCGAGGTGTGGCTGCGGCTGCTCGAGACCTTCGGGTTGTAGCGATGGGGGGAAGGCGAACTTCCCCCCATCGGATCGCCCCATCTCGGGAACCCCGGTCGACCGGCGGAGCCGGATCGACCTCCGTACGAGAACTTGTCATGGCGCCTCGGACTGGGGGCGCCCACCGGAAGTGGGAGGGAAGCACCGTGCCTGATGTGTCGTTCAACAGCCTGGCCGTCGTCCTGGCCGTCGCCTTCTTCTCGCGCCTGTTGCTCGGGCTCTTCCCTCGGCTGCGGGTGCCCGGCGTCGTGGTCGAGATCGTCCTCGGCATCATCGTCGGGCCTTCCGTCCTCGGATGGGCCCATGCCGACGAGCCCCTGCAGATCCTGGCGCTGGTCGGATTGGCCTTCCTGCTGTTCCTCTCCGGATTGGAGATCGAGTCGAAGGAGCTGCGGGGGCAGCTCCTTCGGATCGCCTCGGTCGGACTGGTCGCATCGCTGGTGCTCGCCGTCGTCACCGGGTACGTGCTCGACGGGGTCGGCTTGATCTCCGATCCCCTCCTCGTGGCGGTGACGCTCGTGGCGACGTCACTCGGGCTGGTCATCCCGGTGCTCAAAGAGGCCGGGCTGAACGCCACGCCCTTCGGGCAGCTCGTGATCGTGGGCGCGACACGAGGTGAATTCTCCGCCGTGTTGCTGCTGTCGCTGTTGTTCTCGCGTGACGCGTCGGGCACCGGCTCCAAGCTCCTGCTGCTCGGCGTCTTCGTCGCCCTCCTCGTCGTCGTCGGCCTGTCCGTGGCCCGGTCGGGTCGCGACATGAAGATCTCGCAGGTGCTCGTCCGCCTGCAGGACACGACCGCCCAGATCAGGGTGCGGGGCGCCATGCTGCTACCTGATTCGATTCGATGGCCCGTGGGGGCGCCACTCACTCGGCTCCGCGTCAGGCCGGCTCCCGGATCACGACGCACTCGTAGTGGGCCAGCCCGACCTGCCCTTCGCCGCGCACCCGGGTGAAGCTCTCGGCCCAGTCATGGGCGAACTCGAACGCGGTGCCGTCGGCCCGCACGATCGTGGTGGGATGGCTCACGTCCCACACCTCGCCTTCCACGTGGTAGTCGCCCCGGTAGACGCCTTGGCCGAGCCCGTCGTCGAAGCCCCCGAAGTAGCCACCGCCCTGGCAATAGACCCATCCCAGGTCGTCGAACTCGTACGAGCGCGCTCGACCCTCCGCGTCCGTCAGCCGGAACCGGCCGCGGCGTACGCGACGCCCTCCGTCGTAGAACTCGACCTCCGGCTCGATCCGATCGATGGGCATCGGCTCGTCGGGCAAGAGGATGGCGCCCTTCCCCGACGCCTGGCGGCCGTTCGGGTCCTCGAAGAAGAAGCCGCCGTGATCCTCCATCGCGAACAGCACCCAGTGGCGCACACCCGGCAGGCGGCGGCGCGGTCGGGGCGCGCCGTAGAGCCGCGGCCCGCCCCGGCCCGCCTGGTTCCCCCACGAATGGTTCCGGAAGAACCGGGCCGACTCCCTCGTGAGCTCGTACCGCGCTCCGTCCACCGCGACCCAGCCCTCGCAGCGGCCGGTGATCTCGTAGGTCGCCCGCTCGCTCAACAACCGTCCATCGATGCGCGTGATCTCGACCGGGTCGGCATACGGCGCCGTGGCGCTGCGGCAGCGCAGGTCGAGACTGAACCCGAAGTCGTTGTCCTCGAGCACGAGACGCACCGTCCTCATCGGCTCGACGATCTCGAGGCGGAGCGGGCCGACGCCGAGATGGTCCATGTGCGGGCGGAGCCGCCGCGACAGCCGGATGTTGTGCTGCCGCCCTTGATGACGTACGCAGACGAAGCCGTCCAGCACGTCGTTGTTCTGGTAGAGGCGCACGTTGGAGGTCAGGCTCACGTTGCCGTCGAGGTCGCAGGCGCACACGTAGTGGCCGTCGTTCCACTGCGGATCGCTGGCGGCGACCGCGGCGAACGTGTCGGTGATCTGGTGGTACGGGTACTCATCCATGCCGAGGAGCACGCCCGCGGCCTCCTTCCCGGTTGCGATCGGCACGCGCCGATCGAGCGCTCATTCCGACATCACCGATCCCAGCTCGGCGATGGAGCCCTTCACCATCTCGGTCACCTGGACCCGCGAGATCCCCACCGCTTCGAGGGCTCGGAGGTTGTCGAGCACCCGCTTGGCCTCTCCGGTGAACCCGCCCAGGAGATTGTTGCCGAGGGCGTCGGCGAAGGCCCGCACCTCCGCGCCGTCACCGACGGCGATGAGCACGAAGACTCCGACGGGGACGTCCTCGCGCACCCTGCGAACGTCGGCGACCATCCCGCCCAGCTCCGCGCGGGTGACCTCGGCCAGCGCGGTCACGTCGAGCGCGCCTCCGCGGGTCGACCGGCCGAACTTCAGCTCGACGCGATCGACGAGCGGGGTGATGTTGCGGATGGTCCACGGCCCACCGACGGAGGCGACGAGCGGCGGCGGCGGATCGTGCAAGGGCCCGAACACCGGGACGTCGACGTGGTAGTGCTCGCCCTCGAAGCGGCAGCTGCCCGTCGTCATTAGCTCGCGGGCGATGAGGAGCGCTTCGCGGTAACGGCGGGCCCGGGTCGGGCCATCGGGGAACACCTGACCCGTGGCCACGAGCTCCTTCTCCGTCCAGCCCGCCCCGAGCCCCGCCTCGTAACGGCCACCTGAGAGCCGGGCCATGGCCAGGCTCGCCTGGGCGAACTCGACGGGCGAGCGGAACAGGTTGTTGGCGAACGACGGCGCCACCGTGACCCGCTCGGTGGCGCAGGCCATCGCGGCCAGCGTGACCCACAGGTGGGGGAAGGCGCTGCGGAGCCAGTAGTGGTCGGAGCAGGTGACGCCGTCGAAGCCGGCGGCCTCGGCCTGAGCGGCGAAGGTCGCCGGGTCGTGCTCGACGGAGGTGAGGTTGGCGAACAGCTGCACGTTGCAACGATATTGAACCTGCCCGACCTGAACCTGAACGCGTCAGTCATCGAAAGACGCGGCGAATAGGCTCCGCCGCCATGGCAGGCCGACTCGAGGGCAAGGTTGCGGTGATTACCGGCGCGGCGAGCGGCATCGGTGCGGGCACCGCGCGGCGCTTCGTCGAAGAGGGGGCCCGGTGCGTGCTGGCCGACCTGCAGGACGAGCCCGGCCAGCGGCTCGCGGCCGAGCTGGGCGAGGGGGCGGCCTACGTCCACGCCGACGTGAGCCAGGAGGACGACGTCGCCGCCTGCGTCGCGGCCGCCGTCGAGCGCTTCGGGCGACTCGACTGCATGTTCAACAACGCGGGCATCCTGGGCGCGACCGGCCCCATCGCCGAGATCGAGGCCTCGGCGTGGCAGCGCAGCATCGACGTCCTGCTGAGCAGCGTGTTCTACGGCATCAAGCACGCGGCGCGCGTCATGATCGGGCAGGGCTCCGGCGTGATCCTGAACACGGCAAGCACCGCGGGCGTCCGAGCCGGCCTCGGCCCCCACGTCTACACCGCGGCCAAGCACGGTGTCGTGGGCCTCACCCAGAGTGTGGCCCCCGAGCTCGGTCGTCACGGCATCCGGGTGAACGCCATCGCCCCGGGCGGCACAGTGACGAGCCTCACCGCGTACGTGGCCACCGGCGACGCCACCAAGCTCGACGAGGCGCAGACGCGGGTCGGGCGCAACGCGCCGCTCGGCCGGCCGGGCCAACCGCTCGACATCGCCAACGCCGCGCTGTACCTGGCCTCCGACGAGGCCAGCTGGGTGAGCGGCGCCGTGCTCGTCGTCGATGCCGGTGGCGAGGTCATCGGTGACCGCAACCAGCGCTTCGTCGACATGGGCGCCAAGATCGTGCAAGAGGCCGGGCGCGGCGGGAGCTGAGAGGCTGCTCCTCGCGGGAGTCGGTCTCCTGGCCCTTCGGTAGATTGGCCTCGGCACGACAGCCGTCCGGGGGGCGAGTGGAATCGACAACGGCGTGGTCCGAGACGAGGGCCCGAGCGATCATCGCCGACCATCACGACGAGCGCGGTCCTCTGCTACCTGTGCTGCACGCGCTGCAGGACGAGTTCGGTTGCATCGACCGCAGCGCGATCGGCGTGGTGGCCGACGCGCTCAACCTGTCGCGGGCCGAAGTCCATGGCGTCGTCACGTACTACAAGGACTTCCGTTCCGAGCCCGCCGGCCGCACGGTGGTGAAGGTGTGCCGGGCCGAGGCCTGCCAAGCGGTGGGCGGGCGGGCCCTGGCGCAGCACGCCCGCGCCCGCCTCGGCGTGGACTTCGGCGCCACCACTCGGGACGGCCGGGTGACGCTCGATCAGGTGTTCTGCCTCGGGAACTGCGCCCTCGGGCCGTCGGTCATGGTCGGCCGCCGCCTGCATGGACGGGTGAGCCCGGCCGCGTTCGACGCGCTCGTGGCCGAAATGGACCACTAATGCCTGCGCTCACCGTCCACGTGCCGAAGGACGCCGCGGCTCGCTCGGTGGGCGCCGACGACGTGGCCGCCGCCCTGGCTCGTGACTGTCGCGAGCGGGGGCTCGACGTCGAGATCGTGCGCACGGGTTCGCGCGGCGCACTGTGGCTCGAGCCGCTCGTGGAGGTGGAGGTCGCTGGCCGCCGGGTCGGCTGCGGCCCGGTCGCCGAGGCCGACGTGCCCGGGCTCGTCGAGGGTGGGTTCCTGGCGGGAGGCGACCATCGTCTCGGCCTCGGCGCCATCGAAGACCTGCCGTGGCTCGCCTCCCAGCGCCGGGTGACCTTCGCTCGAGTCGGCCGGCTCGACCCCTCGTCGCCCGACGATCACGAGCGCGCCGGTGGCCTCCGCGCCCTCCGCAAGGCACTCGCCATGGAGCCAGGCGAGATCGTCGCGGCCGTCTCGGAGTCCGGTCTGCGCGGTCGGGGTGGTGCCGGCTTCCCCGCCGGCATCAAATGGCGGACTGTTCTCGACACCCAGGGTGACATGAAGTTCGTCTGCATCAACGCGGACGAGGGCGACAGCGGCACCTTCGCCGACCGGATGCTCATGGAGGGCGATCCCTTCCTCGTGATCGAGTCGGCGCTCATCGCCGCCCATGCGGTCGGCGCCCGCGAGGGCTACCTGTACATCCGCTCGGAGTATCCCGACGCCGTCGACGCCATGCGATCAGCGATCGCCGCCGCCTACCAGCGGGGCTGGCTCGGCCGCGACATCCTCGGCTCGGGGCTCGACTTCGACCTCTTCGTGAGGGTGGGAGCGGGCTCGTACGTCTGCGGCGAAGAGACGGCGATGCTGGAGAGCATCGAGGGCAGACGCGGCATCGTGCGGGCCAAGCCGCCGGTGCCCGCTATCCGAGGGCTGTTCGGCTGCCCGACGTTGGTGCACAACGTCCTCACCCTGGCGACGGTCCCGGCCATCCTCGCGGACGGGCCGGAGTCCTATGCCGCGCTCGGCTACGGACGGTCGCGGGGCACGCAGGTCTTCCAGCTGGCCGGCAACGTCCGCCGCGGTGGCATCGTCGAGGTGCCGTTCGGTGCGACGCTGCGGGAGCTGGTCGAGGACTACGGCGGCGGAACGGCCTCGGGCCGAGCGATCCGCGCCGTGCAGGTCGGCGGCCCGCTCGGCGCCTATCTCCCCGCCAGCGCCCTCGACGTCCCCATGGACTACGAGACGTTCGCGCAGGCGGACGCGCTCATCGGCCACGGCGGGATCGTCGTCTTCGACGACACGGTGGACCTCGCGCAGCAGGCCCGCTTCGCCATGGAGTTCTGTGCCGAGGAGTCTTGCGGGAAGTGCACGCCCTGCCGGATCGGCTCGGTGCGCGGCGTCGAGGTGATCGAGCGGATCATCGACGGCGTCGAGCGGGAGGCGAACCTGCGGCTGCTCGACGACCTGTGCCAGGTGATGGCCGACGGCTCGCTGTGCGCCATGGGCGGCCTCACCCCCTTGCCCGTCCGCAGCGCGCTGCGCCACTTCGCGGAGGACTTCGCACGATGACGATGATCAACGAGCGCGACCTCGGGACGCCGCCCCTCACCGGCCCACCGGTGGAGATCCTGGTCGACGACCTGCCGGTGACGGTGCCCGAGGGAACATCGGTGCTGCGCGCCGCGGCGTTGGCCGGAGTCGACATCCCGAAGCTGTGCGCCACCGACCGTCTCGACGCATTCGGCTCGTGCCGGCTGTGCCTCGTGGAGGTGCGTGGTCGCCCGGGCACGCCCGCCGCCTGCACGACGCCTGTCGCCGCCGGGATGGTCGTCGCCACCCAGACCCCGCGGCTGGCCGAGCTGCGCCGAGGCGTCATGGAGCTCTACATCTCCGACCATCCGCTCGACTGCCTCACCTGCCCGGCCAATGGCAACTGCGAGCTGCAGGACATGGCCGGCGCCGTCGGGCTGCGCGAGGTGCGCTACGGCTTCACCGGCGCCAACCATCTCGAGCTCGCCGTCGACGCGTCGAACCCGTACTTCAGCTTCGACCCCTCCAAGTGCATCGTGTGCTCGCGCTGCGTCCGCGCCTGCGACGAGATCCAGGGGACGTTCGCGCTCACCGTCGAAGGCCGTGGCTTTGCCTCCAAGGTCGTGGCCAGCGACGCGTCACCTTTCCTCGGCTCCGAGTGCGTCTCGTGCGGCGCCTGTGTCCAGGTCTGCCCGACGGCCACGCTCACCGAGAAGTCGGTGATCGAGCTGGGCCAGCCTCGTCGCAGCGTGCTGACCACCTGCGGCTACTGCGGCGTCGGTTGCACGTTCCGGGCCGAGCTGCAGGGCGAGCAGGTGGTGCGCATGGTGCCGGCCAAGGACGGCGGGGCCAACGAAGGCCATTCCTGCGTCAAGGGCCGCTTCGCCTGGGGGTACGCCACCCATCCCGATCGCGTGCTCCACCCGCTCCTGCGCGAGCAGACGACCGACCCCTGGCGCGAGGTCAGCTGGGAGGAGGCGATCGCGCACACCGCCACCCGGCTGCGGGCCATCAAGGACCGCGATGGTGCCCGAGCCATCGGCGGGATCACGTCGTCGCGCTGCACCAACGAGGAGGTGTTCGCCGTCCAGAAGATGGTGCGCACGGCCTTCGGCACGAACAATGTGGACACCTGCGCCCGGGTCTGCCATTCGCCGACGGGCTTCGGGCTGAAGCAGACGTTCGGGACGTCGGCCGGCACGCAGGACTTCGCCTCCGTCGAGCAGGCCGACGTCGTGCTGCTCATCGGGGCCAACCCGACGGACGCCCATCCCGTGTTCGCGTCCCGCCTGAAGCAGCGGTTGCGGGCCGGCGCCCGGCTCATCGTCGTTGACCCGCGCCGCATCGACCTCGTGCGCAGCCCGCACGTCGAGGCGGCCTTCCACCTGCAGCTACTGCCGGGGACGAACGTGGCCGTCGTCAACTCGCTCGCCCACGTCGTGGTGACCGAGGGACTCGTCGACGAGGCCTTCGCCGAGTCGCGCTGCGAGCAGGACTCCTTCGCCGAGTGGCGCCGATTCATCGCGCAGCCCGAGCACACGCCCGGAGCACACCGAGCACTACACCGGTGTTCCCGCCGCCGAGCTGCGCGCCGCGGCGCGGCTCTACGCCACGGCCCCCAACGCGGCGATCTACTACGGCCTGGGCGTGACCGAGCACAGCCAAGGTTCGACCATGGTGATCGGCATGGCCAACCTGGCCATGGCGACGGGCAACATCGGGCGGCCAGGCGTCGGCGTGAACCCGCTGCGGGGGCAGAACAACGTGCAGGGCTCCTGCGACATGGGTTCGTTCCCCCACGAGCTCTCTGGGTACCGCCACGTGGCCGACGGGGCTACGCGGGCGTTGTTCGAGGCGGCGTGGCGCCATCCGATCCACCCCGAGCCCGGCCTGCGCATCCCGAACATGTTCGACGCCGCCATGGACGGCAGTTTCAAGGGCGATCTCGTGCAGGGCGAGGACCTCGCCCAGTCCGACCCCAACACCGTGCACGTGACGACCGCGCTGGCGGCCATGGAGCTCGTCGTCGTGCAGGACCTGTTCCTGAACGAGACGGCGAACTACGCGCACGTCTTCCTGCCCGGCCACCTCGTTCCTCGAGAAGGACGGCACGTTCACCAACGCCGAGCGCCGCATCAACCGCGTGCGCCCTGTCATGCGCCCGCGCTGCGGCAAGCAGGAGTGGGAGGTCGTCTGCGAGCTCGCCACCGCCATGGGCGCACCCGATGCACTACGGCTCGGCCGGCGAGATCATGGACGAGATCGCCGCGCTCACGCCGACGTTCGCCGGCGTGTCGTTCCGCAAGCTCGACGAGCATGGCAGCGTGCAATGGCCGTGCAACGACGCCGCGCCCGTCGGCACGCCCGGTCATGCACGTCGAGCGCTTCGTGCGCGGCCTCGGCCGCTTCGTCGAGACCCCCTTCGTGCCAACCGAGGAACGGGCCACCCGGCGCTTCCCGCTCATCCTCACGACCGGGCGGATCCTGAGCCAGTACAACGTGGGGGCACAGACCCGCCGCACGCCGAACATCGCGCTGGTACGACCGAGGACGTGCTGGAGATCCACCCGCATGACGCGCGAGGAGCGGGGGATCGAAGACGGTGACCTCGTGTCGGTGGCCAGCCGCGTGGGGGCCACACGGCTGCGGGCCGAGGTGTCCGAGCGGGTGCCGCAGGGCGTCGTGTACACGACGTTCCACTACCCGGTGACCGGCGCCAACGTGGTGACGACCGAGTTCTCGGACTGGGCGACCAACTGTCCCGAGTACAAGGTCACCGCGGTGCAGGTGGCGCTGGCCACCGGCCGCCACTCGAACGGCGAGGGCGTCGGCTTCGAGGTGCTCGCCCCGAGAGACCACCTCGTGCAGATGGCCAACCAGATCGCCGCGCAGTTCCGGCATCATCCCGAGGAGGAGGCGGTGGCGCGCCTGGCCAATCACCTCCACCAGTTCTGGGAACCCCGCATGATCAGCGGGCTCGTCGCCCAGCTGGGGGCCTCGGAGGCCGACCCGCTCGTGGCGGCGGCCCTGGGCCGGCTACGCGAACAGGCCCTGGCCGATCCAGTCGCCTGAGGCGAGCCCGGGCGGCACCGCGAAGATGGCCGAGCCGACGTGCTGGATGTATTCGTTTAGCGCATCGCCGGCCGCCAGCTTGTGCTGCAGCGGGATGAACTGGTGGCGGGGGTCGCGTTGGTAGGCGAGGAAGAAGAGGCCGGCATCGAGCTGGCCCACCCGAGGATCGACCCCGTCGGTGAAGTTGTAGCCCCGTCGCAGGATGTGGATGCCGTTGGTGTCCTGATGGGCCAGGGCCACGTGCGAGTCGGCGGGGATCACCGGCTTCCCCTCCGGCCCCTTCGCGCTGAGATCGACCGCGTCGAACTCGGCGCGGGCGCCGAGTGGCGCGCCACTCGGACGGCGCCGACGGATGGTCGCCTCTTGATCGGCGAGTGACGAGCGGTCCCACACCTCGACGCGGATGCGGATGCGCCGGGCCACGAGGTAGGAGCCGCCGCGCATCCACGTTGGCGGCGAAGTCCGAGAGGTCGGTGTGCGAGTAACGGTCCTCCTCGCCCGTGATCTTCGAGGAGGACACCTCGTTCAGCAGCTCCACCGCCCCGTTCGCGATCTGGGCGGGCTCGAGCGCCAAAGTGGGCACGAGGTTGCGCAGCTTGGTGATGTCGGCGACGAGCTGGTCGGCCAAGGGGGCATGCCGGCGGCCGAGTTGTCCACCCAGAGCGCCTTCTCGAGGCGGTGGAACCCGGTCCACTGGTCGCCCTCGACGTCGTTCTCGCGCGCGTCGATGGCGGGGTCGAGGTTGCCGAAGCTCTCGGCGATGGGCTCGATGGCCTCGTAGTGCGACCGGGCCGCGGCGTAGAGCGACTTGGCCGTGGCCACGTCGCCCGCCTTCACCGCGGCGGCGAAGGCTTGTGTGGCCGTGACCAGCCTCGCGGCTTCGTCGCTCACGTAGCGGAGCTAGCTGGCGACAGCCGTTGGCGCGGCCGAGCCGCTCCCGGGGGTCGCCGCCGTCGCCGCGGTGGCCTCGGTCACGGTGAGGGTGCCGGCCTCCTTCTTCCCGCCGGTGCACTTCGTGGTGTAGCTGCCGGGCTTCAGCGTCAACGAGAAGGAGCGGTCGAGGCCAGGGGCCACGTTCTCGACCTCGCCCACGATCCGCCCGCCCTGCAGCACCTCGAACTCGGTCACGCCGGCGGCGTCGGGGTTGGACACGTGGAAGGTAGTGGGCCCGGCCGGCACGGTGAGGGCGTTTGGGTCGCACCCGTCGTCGGTGAGACGCACCTCGACGACGGGGGCCTTGGTTCCCGACTCCGAGCCGGCCGAGCTCGTCCCGCCCGAACCGGAGGAGCCGCAGGCCGCGAGGGCGCCCGCGACGGCGAGCACGGAGACGGACCTCGTGAGCGTGCGCATGTTCTCGTTCCTCGTTGGACGTCAGACGGGGACCATGACCGCCGGCGCCGGAGGGCGCGTCCGGGTGCGACGGGGCCACAGGACGTACAGGGCGACCGGCACGAAGTAGGCCAGCCACACGATGACCTCGGCCCAGACGGGGCGGGGCTGGATGCCCAGCACCCCGGTGATCAGGGCGGACTGGACCGTCCCGGGCCGCACCAGCCAGGTCAGGTCCACGGCCTGGCCCTGACCGACGTTGAGCCAGCCGGCCTCGTGGGCGGTATGGGCGGCGAAGGCGATGAGTCCGGCCGCCACGAGCACGAGCACGAGCCCGGTGGCGGTGAAGAAGCGCGCGAGGTTGATGCGCATGCCGCCGCGGTAGATCAGCCAGCCGATGACCACGGCCACGACGATGCCGAGGAGCGCGCCTCCCCCGGCCGCGGCGGGCGACGTCGACGACTGGAACGCGGCGAGCAGGAAGACGGCGGTCTCCAACCCTTCGCGCATCACCGCGAGGAAGGCCATGGCCACGAGGGCGCCGGCCGAGCCGGCGGCCAGCGCCGCGCCGGCGCGGCGACTCGAGGTCGCCTCGCAACTCTCGGGCGTGCCGGCGCATGAACACGATCATGTAGGTCACCATGGCCACGGCGGCGAGAGCCACGACGGTCTCGAGCATCTCCTGCTGGCGTTGTGGCAGCTCGTTGTTCAGGACCTGGAGGGCGATGCCCACGGCCAGGCACAGCACGAGGGCCGCTCCGACGCCCATCCACATGCGGGACAGGGCGTCGCGCCGGTGCTGCTGGCGCAGGAACGCGGCCACGATGCCGACGATCAGCGCCGCCTCCACGCCTTCGCGCAGCCCGATGACGAAGGTCGGCAGCATCAGCTCGCCCGCCGGAGCGACGTCATAGCTACCTGTCTACCAGAGGATAGGGGTACTTAACAAGTCGGGTGTGGCGGGCCCATTGATCAGGCGTTTCGCAACACCTGGCGGAACGGCAGGTCACGATCGGGGGCCGGCTCCCGCGGGAGCCCGAGGGCGCGCTCGCCGAGGATGTTGCGCTGGATCTCGTCGGTGCCGCCGGCGATCGACTGCCCCGGCACCGACACGAGGACCTCGGCCACCACCCCGCCGGCCGGGGCGTCGGGGGGAGCGAGCAGACCGTCGGCTCCACCGATGAGGCTGTGCGCGGCCGCCGCCGCCCGGGCGACGGCGCTGGCGGCCAGCTTGCCGATCGAGCCCTCCGGGCCGGGCTCTCGCCCCAGGGCGCGGGCGGCCTGGGCCCGCTGCGCGGTCCACTGCCCGCTGCGGGCAAGGGCGTGGACGGCGGCGATCTGCTCGCGCACGAGGGGGTCGCCACCCGTCCCCGTCGCCTGCGCTCGGTCGATCAGGAGATCGGGCCGGCCGGCCCGCTGCGGATACCAGACGTACGTGGCGAAGTAGGCCTCGGCCTCGGCTTCGGCCTCCGCATGGGTGCGGCCGGCGCGTGGCTCGGCGGGCCGCTCGCGCCGGAGGGTGGCGAAGCGCCGTTCGTGCGCCAGGGTCGTGAGCGCGACGCGCCAACCGTCAGCGACGTCGCCCACGACGAGCTCGTTCGGCACGTGGGCGTCGGTCAGGAACACTTCGTTGAACGAGGCGTAGCCGTTCATCTGGCGCAGTGGCCGCGCCTCGACGCCTGGCTGGTGCATCGGCAACGCGAAGTAGGTGATGCCGCGGTGCTTGGGCACATCCCAGTCGGTCCGCGCCACCAGCATCCCGAAGTCGGCATGGTCGGCGCTCGTGTTCCAGACCTTCTGCCCGTTGACGACCCAGGTGTCGCCGTCGGCCACGGCCGTCGTCGTGAGCCCGGCTAGGTCAGAGCCGGCTCCCGGCTCACTGAACAGCTGGCACCACGTCTCCTCCCCGGTCAGCACGGGACGCAACAGCCGCGCCTTCACCGCGTCGGAGCCATGGGCGAGGATGGTCGGCGCCGCCAGCCACGTGCCCGACCCGAGGGGAGGCCCCACCGCCCCGGCCTCGCGGATGGCGTCGGCCACCACCGCGTCCGCCCAAGCCGGCAACCCGCGCCCGAACCACTGCGTGGGCCACGACGGCGCCGCCCAGCCCGAATCGACGAGCAAGCTCCGCCATTCGACGAGGGGGCGTTGCGGGTCCCACGTGGCGCGCAGCCACGCCGCCACCTCGCCCCGAACGCGGTCGGGAGTCGCGTCGTTCATGCCGTGGAGCCGCCGTCGACGACGAGCACCACGCCCGTGACGAAGGCGGCCAGGTCGCTCACGAGGAACAGGCACGCCCGGGCGATGTGGTCCGGCTGGCCGGCTGTGCGCAGCGGATTGGCGGCGATGGCGGCGTCGATGTCGAGGCCCTGGGCCTTGAGCGGTGCCATCTGCGCCCGCACGCCCGGGGTGTCGATGATGCCCGGGGCGATGGCGTTGACCCGGATCCCCACCGGGCCGAGCTCGTTGGCCATGGCCCGCGTCATCCCCATCACCGCCGCCTTTGACGTGCTGTAGGCGGTGATGCCCGACCCGCCGCGGATCCCCGCAGTCGAGGCGAGGTTCACGATGGCACCGCCTCCGGTCATCCGCCGGGCCGCCTCCCGGGCCGCGGAGTACTGGGCACGGATGTTCACCTCGAACATCCGGCGCAGGAAGTCGTCGGTCACGTCGAGCACCGGCCCGGTGGTCGGGTAGATGCCGGCGTTGTTGACCCAGATGTGGAGCGGGCCGTCGGTGGCCGCGGCATCGGCGGCGGCCACGATGTCGTCGGGCTGGGTCACGTCGGCTCGCGCGAATGACGCCGAGAGTCCCCGCCCGCTGAGCGCCGCCGCGGTGGCCTCGCCCTGCTCGTCGAGATCGGTGAGGAGGACCGATGCGCCGGCCTCGGCCAGGCGGGTGGCGATGGCGGCGCCGATGCCGACCGCCGCCCCGGTGACCACCGCTCGCCGTCCGGTCAGGTCGATCAGCTCGGAGGGGGATGCCGCGGTGAGATCGCTCATGCCCGGGACTCTAAGGGCGTGGCTGCGAGCCCGGCCACGCCCACCTAGCCTCGGGTCGCGTGTGGCTGCCGTGGAACATCGCGCTCGTGGCCGCGGCAGTCTTCGCGCTGGCCAGCACGCTGGTCCGTGCGCGCCGCAAGGGCGGCCTGGAAGCGCGCGCCATCCTGCGCGAGCTCGCGCTGTTCACGACGCTCTACGCCATCTGGCGCCTCGTCGGCTTGATCTCGGTGACCGGTGTCGAGGGCGCTTACACCCGCGGGCTCGACCTCTGGCACCTCGAGCGGTGGCTGCACCTGCCGAGCGAGCTGACGCTGCAGCAGTGGACGCTCCACGCCACCTGGCTCGTGCGCTTCGCCAACGCCTACTACATCGTGGTCCACGTGTTCCCGGTCGGCGTCTTTCTCGTGTGGCTCTTCTTCCGCCACCGCGACCGGTATCCGGGTTGGCGCAACATCCTGTTCGCGGTGTCGGTGGTGTGCGTGCTCATCCAGCTGGTAGCCGTGGCCCCGCCCCGCTTCTATCCCGAGCTCGGCTTCGTCGACACCGCCGCCATCTACGGGCCGACCGTGTACGACGCCGCCGGCCAGGGCCTCGCCGGGCAGCTCTCCGCCATGCCGTCGCTCCATGTGGGCTGGGCCGTGCTGATCGGGGTGGCGGTGGTGCGGGTCAGCACCAGTCGCTGGCGCTGGCTCGTGCTCGCCCATCCCGTGCTCACCATGTTCGCGGTCACCGTCACCGCGTACCACTGGTTGCTCGATGGCGTCGTGGCCGCCGCCCTCGTCGGAGCGGGCATGGCCATCGGCATGTGGCTGCGCCCGTTCGCCACGCGGCGCAAGGAGTCAGGGGTCGATCAACACGCCGGGATTGAGCAGCCCGTCGGGGTCTAGCGTCGCCTTCGCCGCTCGCAGGGCGTCGGCGAACAGCTCGGGGCGCTGGCGGTCGTACTGCGGCCGGTGCATCCGCCCGACGGCGTGGTGGTGCGTGATCGTGCCGCCGGCCTCCAGCACCGCTTCGGAGGCGGCTTCTTTCACCTCGGCCCACATCGTGAGCTCCGAGCCCTGCGGGCCGATCCCCGTCCACGTGTAGTACGGCGCCGGTCCGTCGGGGTAGACGTGGGTGAAGCGGCACGACAGCAAGGGATCGTGGCCGAAGACCTCGCGCAGCACGGTCGTCACCCGCTCGCGCACCGAGGCGTCGAACGCGGGCCACCGGTCCCACGTGATGGCGGTCTCGAAGGTGTCGGCCACCAAACCGAGGCTGGTCTCGACTCCGAGACCGACGCCGATGAAGGCGTCCCGCCACGCGCCCACTGCCCCCTCGCGGCCGGTGGGGGCGGTCGAGCCGTCGGCGATGCGGATCTCGTCGTCGGCCACCTGCCCGCCACAGCCGCGCACGATCTCGACCGCTTGGGCGATGTTGTGGCGCTGGGTCAGCTCGGCCGATTCGAAGCCCAGGATGAGGAGGGCGTGGTTGCCGTCGAGCCCGGCGGCCCGCTCGGCCTCAGCCGGGTCGAGCACCCGGAGGTTGGCCGGCCAGAGCTTGGCCTGGGCGACGTCGCGGACGGCTTCGGTGGCGGCCGCCCACGTGTCGAACACGACGCCGGCGGTGGCGCGATAGGTGGGCCGACGCTGGAGGCGCATCCATGCGTCGGTGATGATGCCGAGGATCCCCTCGCTGCCGATCACCATGCGGTCGGGCGAGGGTCCGGCGCCCGAACCGGGCAGCCGGCGCGACTCCCACCAGCCCCTCGGCGTGAGCAGGCGCACGGATTCGACGAAGTCGTCGATGTGCGTGTGGTTGGTGGCGTAATGGCCGCCCGAACGGGTGGCGATCCAGCCTCCGAGCGACGAGAAGCGGAACGACTGAGGGAAGTGGCGCAGCGTGAACCCGTGCGGCCGGAGCTGGTCTTCGAGATGGGGCCCGAGCACCCCGGCTTGGATGCGCGCCGCCCGGGACACGTCGTCGAGCTCGAGCACGCGATCGAGCCGATCAAGGGCGACGGTCACGACGGCATCGGCCTCCGGAGGGTTGACCCCCCACACGACAGAGGAGCCGCCGCCGTAGGGCACCACCACGTAGCCGCCGCTCGCGCACCAATCGAGGGTGGCCTCGAGCTCGGCCTCGTCGCGGGGATGAGCGACGACATCGGGCGGGTTGGGGAACTGGAGGTTGAACGCGTGAGAGCGGTCGGTGAAATGCGCGCCGTAGGCGTGGAAGGCGCGTTCCAGGTGTCGGTGGAGCACCACGAGGCGAGGGCGTCGGGCACGGCGATGCGAGGCAGCCGCAACTCGACGTCTTCGAGGTGGGGCACCGGGCGGGGGACGATCTCGCGGCCGGCCCGGGCCGACAACCTGGTCGCCAGCGCCTGGCGGTCGGCGTCGGACGGCTCCTCCGCCTCCAGACACCACGCCCAGAACGACCGCCGCGCCGTTTCACTCGTCGTCATGGCTGATCCCCTCCTGTCCGGCGGTCTTCGATCTCCCAGGCGTGGTCGAGCGCGTGCCACGCGACGCGCCGCGCCGCGTAGCGGGGCGGCCAGCCCCGCTCGACGAGTGCGTCACCTTTCGAGGCGTGGGCCAGCACGTCCACGATGGCCGCGCGCAGCTCGTCGACCTCGTCGCGGTCCTTCGGGGGCGGCCGCCGCACGCCGAGCTTGCGGGCATAGGACTGCTCGGCCGCCACCACGTGAGCGGCGATGGCGTCACGGTCCCGACCGCCTCCCCGCGGACCTTTGCGGAGGTGTTCCGGCGAGTGCGCGACGACATCGTCGAGCACGTCCCACGACGCGCGCACGATCGCGGCCTGGCGGCGGGCGGCGGCGGTGGTGAGGGGCCGGTGGTCGTGCTGGGGCACGTCGCCGGGAACGCCGAAGTCGGTGCCGGCCGACCCCGGTAGCTCCTCGACCACGTCGAAGGCGTCGGCGAGCGCGAGCGGGAACGCCACCCCCGCTCGACTGGTGGCGACCGAGTACCGGGGCGCGTAGGTCGCCAGCGCGTCGACGGCGTCGTCGGGCGTCTTGGCCGAACGGATCCAGCCAGGCCAGTCGAGGGCGCCGGCGAACACACGCTTGGCGCCGACCTCCAGGTAGACGGGGGTGGGACGGCGCCGGCTCATGAGGTCACCACCCTCAGGCCTCCTTGTAGCTCACCGGGCGGGGCAACGGCTTGCCCCGGTTGTGCGGGAGCAGCTTCCGGCCGAGGCGCACCAGTTGCTCGGCCACCCAGTACGACAGCCAGCCGATCCACGACGCCAGCGCGGGAACGACGACGAACAAGACGGCGTAGCCGCCGATCAGCCCGGCCGGGTAGGCCCGCCGGCCCCACAGCAGAGCCCCGAGGGCAGGGGCGGCCAGCGCCACGACCACGGCCCACCAAGTGAGCGACACGAAGCCGTACACGAGCAAGCCGGTGCCGGCGGCCGCGGCCAGCCCCCACGCGATGATGCCGACGCGGCCCCAGGGCGTCGTGATCCACCGGGTGGCGGCGGCGACGCCGGCCCACATCACGCGGCTGCGCACGGGCGGCACGTCGAGCGCATCCATCGCGTGCAAGAACACACGGTCGGCCGCGGCCCGCTCGACCGGCACCCGTTCGACCTCCTGATAGAGCCGGTCGTGGACCAGGGCGGCCGCCGTGTGCCGGCCGTAGCGGCTGACGAACCACGACATGAACGACGGGATCGAGGCGAGGTCGGTGCGGGGGAGCGCCGTGGGCGTCACGTCGATGGGGTCGGTGCCGGCGGGCTGGTAGCGGAAGCTGCGGCGCAAGCTGAAGTTGGCATCCTCCACTTGCTCGAGCACGAAGCGGGCCGGCGTGTGGTCGCGCAGATCGGTGAAGGGCTCGGTGTCCTCGGTCCACGTGAACGGCATCAGCGGGCCTCCTCGTTCTAGCGAAGGGGAAGGAGACCTTCCCCCCTTCGAATCACGTGCTCCGGCCGACCGGCAGAGCCCGGATCCACCTCGGTACCAGAACTTGTCACAACGTCTCGCGTTCGGGTGCCACCTGGGGCGCGAGCTGGGTGCGCAGCTCTCGTTTGAGGACCTTCCCGGTGGCCGAGATGGGAAGGGATTCGGCCAGGCTCGCCGAGCGGGGGCGCTTGTAGCGGGCCAGGTTCGCTTCGGCGAAGGCGAGGATGGTCGCTTCGTCGACCGTGGCCCCCGGCCGGGGCACCACCACGACGTGCACCGTCTCGCCCCAGGTGGGGTGGGGGAGACCGATGGCGGCGCAGGCCGCCACGGCGGGATGGCGGGCCACGGTCTCCTCCACCTCTCGCGACGCCACGTTGATGCCGCCGGTGATGATGATGTCCTTGGCTCGATCGACGATGGTGACGAAGCCTTCGTCATCGACGGTGGCCAGGTCGCCCGAGCGGAACCAGCGGCCGAGGCGCGAGGCGGAGGTCTCCTCCGGCATGCGGAAGTACCCGGGTGACACCGTGGCACCGGTCAGGATCACCTCGCCGACCGCCTCGCCGTCGTGGGCCACGTCGAGTCCAGCCTCGTCGACGACGCGTACCCGGTTGTAGACGGTGGGCTTGCCCGCGGAGTCGAGGCGGCGGTTGGACCGCTCGCTGCCGTCGAGCGACTGGTCCTCGCGCCGGAGGATCAGGCCGCACGAGTACGTCTCGGCCATCCCGTAGAGCGGGAAGAACACGTCGCCGAAAGCGGCGCGGGCGTCGAGGAGCAGCTCGCGGCGACAGCGGTGAACCACCGGACGTCACGCCGAGCAGACTGGTGAAGTCGGTGCCGACCGCGTCGGGGTCATCGAGCACCATGCGCACCATCGTGGGGACGAGGATCGTGTGGGTGGGCCGGTAGCGAGCGGCCAGCGCGGAGAACGAGGCCGGCTCGAAGCTCGGCGCGACCACGGTACGGCCGCCCTTGGCCAGCACGGGGTGCAGGCCGGCGGGCCCACCCGGGTTGAAGAAGAGCGGGATGTTCTGGAGGTTGGTGCCGCACTCGGGCACGGGGAGCTCGGCCATCCACGACCCGATGGCGGCGACGGCGTTGGCGTGCGTGAGCACGGTGGCCTTCGCGTTGCCGGTCGTGCCCGACGTCGCCCCCAGCATGTACGGCGCGTCGGGGGTGAGCTCGGCCTCGAACGGCTCGGGCCGCTCGGCGTCCAGCAGCTCGCGCCCGTCGAGGAAGAAGGGGTGGGCGCCGCCGAAGCCGATGACATGAGGGACGGAGACCTGCTCGAGCACGGAAGCGGCCAACGCGGCTTGGGAGGCGTGGACGGTGAGGGCGGCCGGTTCGACGATGCGGAGGTAGGCGGCGAGGTCGGAAGCCGTGAGGCGGATGTTCAGGGGCGCGCCGACGAACCCGCTCGTTGCACAGGCGAAGAAGTAGACGAGGTACTCGCCGCAGTTCGGCGCCAGCATGGCGATGCGATCACCCGGTGCGAGCCCGAGACGTTGCCAGCCGCGCGGGTGCGATCCACGTCGTCGGCGAGCTCGCTCCACGTCCAGGTGCGGCCGTCGGGCACGACCACCGCTTGCTCCGCGCCGAAGTGCATGACGTTGCGCCGCAACAGATCTCCGACGAGCATCCTGCCCCCTTGGGTTCGCGACGACACCGAACCTAACGTCGTGCCCGAGCCCGAGGAGGCGCCGTGCCGGTCGTGCCTGACATCGTCCGCAACGTCGCCGGCCGCTTCCCGGAACGCGACGGGGCCGTCGACGATCGCCGGCGGCTTCGCTTCGCCGAGGTTGACAGGCGCGCCGACCGCCTCGCGCTGGGCCTTCGCCGAGCGGGGATTGGCACGCGGGGACCGCGTCGCGCTGCTCGCCGCCAACGATGCCGAATTCCTCGAGATCCAGGTGGGCGCGCAACGCGCCGGGGTGGTGCTCGTGCCGTTGAACTACCGCCTCGCCCTGCCCGAGCTGGCCTGGATCGTGGAGGACTGCGCGCCGGCGCTCGCCATCGTCGGCACCGGCCACGGCGAGGTGGGGACGCAGCTGCCGGCACCGGACTTCCTCCACTACGGGGGAGCGGGCCCCGGCGACGACTACGAGGAGGTGGTGCTCGGCACCGATCCCCTTGATGACTCACCCGCCCTCGAAGCCGACACCGCCGCCACGGTGCTGTACACCTCCGGCACGACCGGCAAGCCGAAAGGGGCGGTGCTCACCAACCTGGCGGTGTGGGCCCGCTGCTACGCCAACGGCGCGGAGATCCGGGTGCGGCCGGGGGACGTGTTCTGCCAGACCCTGCCGATGTTCCACATCGCTGCCAACCTCGCCTACGCGCACGTCCACGCGGGCGCCACGCTCGTGCTCCAACGAGCCTTCGACCCCGTCGGCCTCGTCAAGCTGATGAGCGACGAGTCGGTCACGCAGGTGCTGCTCGTGCCGACGACCATCAACGTGATGGTGAACCTGCCCGGGATCGACGACGTCGAGTTCCCGTCCCTGCGCATGGTGCAATACGGCGCGTCGCCCATCGCCCCCGAGCTCCTGCGCCGCGCCCTGCGAGTGTTCCGCTGCGAGTTCCTCCAGTTCTTCGGCATGACCGAGACCTCGGGGTGCTCGCTGCTGCGCCCCGAGGACCACGATCCCGACGACGAGGCCAAGCTGGCTTCAGCCGGCACCGACGCCACCGGCTTCGAGACCCGCGTGGTCGACGCGGACGATCGACCGGTGGGCCCCGGCGTGGTGGGTGAGATCGTGACGCGTGGCCCGGCGGTCATGCGCGAGTACTGGAACCGCCCGGTCGAGACGGCCGAGGCGCTGCGGGGCGGATGGATGCACACCGGGGATCTCGGCTACCGCGACGAGCGCGGCTACCTCCACGTGAGCGACCGCCTGAAGGACATGATCGTGACGGGTGGCGAGAACGTGTACCCGCGGGAGGTCGAGGACGTGCTGTTCGCGCATCCGGCCGTGCTCGATGCGGCCGTGATCGGCGTGCCCGACACCCGTTGGGGAGAACGGGTGCACGCCGTCATCGTGCTCCGCCCCGGGGCCGACGTGAGCGCCGACGAGCTGAGCGCGCACGTGCGGGCTCGCCTCGCCGGCTACAAGGTGCCCAAGACCGTCGAGTTCGTCGACGACCTCCCGAAGAACGTCACGGGCAAGGTGCTCAAGCGGGAGCTGCGCGCCAGTTACACCTAGCCCCCTCGTCAGACCACCGCTTCGAGTCGCGCGGGCACGTGCTTGTGCCAGGGTGTCCCCGCGATCGGGTCACGGTCCTCGGAGGCGGTCAGCTCGTTGGGCGCCGCACCCGTGACGACACGGTCGCCACTGCCGTCGGGATGGTCGAGGCCGAGGCCGTTCGGCAACGACACATGCCCGGGCCGCATGCCGTCGTTCACCTCGACCGAGACCTCGAGCGTCGCCCGCTTCGTGCTGAGGCGGACCCGCCCGCCGTCGACGAGGCCGAGCCGGTCCGCGTCGTGCGGGCTGATGCGCAGCGCCCCGCCCGCGTCCCGCTTGCGCCACGCCGGGTCGCGGATGATGGTGTTGGCGGTGAAGGACCGCCGCTCGCCGGCGGACAGCACGAAGGGCCAGTCCGGGTCGCTGGCCGGCGGCGCCTCCTGGCGCAGCCGGCTCAGCTCGTCGAGCAGTTCCGGGATGGCCAGCTGCACCCGCCCGTCGCTCGTGCGCAGGCGCCGCCACGTCACGTCGGGCTCGTCGTCGGTGATGATCACGCCGGACGGGCTCGACAAGATGGAGTCGAACAACTGCTCGCCCGCTTCGAGCCCGTCGCCGGTGAAACCGGCCCGGCGGACGCCGTCGGGGTTGGCCAGGGCGCAGCGGTGCGCGGCCCCCCATAGGACGGCGGCCGCGGCGGCCCCGTCGGGCAGCGTGGGCCCGAGCGTGCGATAGAGCAGCAACGGGGCGACCGCGCCGAGCGACTCGTCGGCGCCGGTGGCCGCGAAGAAGGCCTCGGCGAAGGCGGCGCGTCCCCGCTCGGAGGCCGCCCGCAACGGCGTCACCGCGGCCTCGGGCAGAGCGCCCAAGGCCTCGGCCAGGCGAGCATGGATCTCCGGCTCGGGCAGCACTCCGTCGGGCGGATCGAGGAGGGGGCGGCGGAGGTGGAAGACGTTGCGGGGGAAGTCGAAGTTGAAGAACGTGGCTTCCCACTTCTCGTACTGCGTCGGCGCGGGCAGCACGTAGTGCGCGAGACGCGCCGTCTCGGTCATGGCCACGTCGACGACCACCAGCAGCTCGAGCGAGGACAGCGCCTCGCGCATCCGTCGCGAATCGGCCAGTGAGTGGGCGGGGTTGGCGCTCTCCACGAGCATGGCCCGGTACCGATCGGGATGGTCGGTGAGGATCTCCTCGGCGATCACATTGCAGGGCACGAGCCCCGAGATGATGCGCGCCTTCGCCACCGGGCTGACAGTGGCGCCCGGCCCGCCTTCCTTCGTCGTACGACCGATGGCCACGAGGGCCGACGGCACATACTGGCCGCCGGGGATGCCGAGGTTGCCGGTGAGCAACCACACGAGCTTCTCGAGGTAGCTCGCAAGCGTCGAGTGGAGCGACATCTGGATCCCGAGGTCCTCGAACACGGCGACGCTCGCCGCGGCCGCGATGCGGCGGGCGGTCCTCCGCACGAGGTCCTCGTCGACACCGGCGATCGCGCAGTGGTTGCCGACCGGTACGTCGCGCAGCGCCGCTACCACCTCGTCGAGGCCGGAGGCATGGTCGGCGAGCCAGCTCGACACCAGCAGCCCCTCCTGCACGAGCACGGCCGCCAGCGCGGCCAGCAGCCACGCATCCGTTCCCGGTCGTACTTGAAGGTGGACGTCGGCGAGCTCGGCCGTCTCGGTCCGCCGAGGGTCGATGACGACGAGGCAGCGGTTCGGGTCGTGCGCGATCTCCTTCAGCGTGGTGCGGGCGTGCGGGAAGCCGTGCGTCTGCCACGGGTTCTTGCCCACGAACAGCGCGACTTCGCAGTGCTCGAACTCGCCTCGCACAGGGGCGCCCATCATCATCCCGTTCACCCAGAACTCGCCGGTCTTCTCCTGCGCCAGTGCGCTCGAGCGGTAGCGGCCGCCGAGGGCCCGCATCGTGGCGCCGCTGTAGGCCCCGCCGAGATGGTTCCCCTGGCCGCCGCCGCCGTAGTAGAAGATCGAGGCGCCGCCATGGGTGTCACGGATGGCGCTGAACTTCGCCGCCACTTCGGCGATGGCGGTGTCCCAGTCGATGGCTTCGAAGCTGCCGTCGGGCCGTCGCCGCAGCGGCGTCGTGAGACGACCACCCTGGTTCTGGTAGTGGTCGAGGCGCAGCGCCTTCTCGCACGTGTAGCCCTGCGAGGCAGGATGAGCCTTGTCGCCGCGGATGCGCTCGAAGCGCCGGCCGTCGTCGCCGCCGAGGCGCACCTCGATCCCGCAGTTGCACTCGCAGAGGATGCATGCCGTCTGGTGCCAGTCGGTGTCGCGCAACGCTGCCTCCTGCCCTCGGGCTCGGCGTGGCCCGGATCGTGCGACACCGTAGTGCACTCAGTTCAGTTGTGCAACTTACTCCCGGGACCGAGGCGCGCCCGCACCTGGCCCAGCACCAGCGGCTCACCGCAGACGGCGCAGACCACCTCGGCGCTCGTCTCGTGACCACATGTGGTGTGCACGAGCAGCACCGGCGGGCCCTTGTCGCCCGCCAGCCAGCGATCGCCCCACCGCACCATGGCGGCCAGCACGGGGAAGAAGTCACGGCCCTTCTCGGTGAGGACGTACTCGTGGCGCAGCGGCCGCTCGTGGTACGGCACCTTGTCAAGGAGCCCCTCGTCGACCAGACGGCCGAGCCGCTGGGTCAGGATGTTGCGGCCGATCTGCAAGTGCCGCTGGAAGTCCTCGAAGCGCTTGGTCCCGAAGTAGGCCTCCCGCAGCACGACCGGGGTCCACCAGTCGCCCACGAGATCGACCGTGCGCGCGATCGAGCACGGCCACGAGTCGAAGGGCGTTCGCTTCACCCCTCAACCGTACCCCGTTGCGCAAGTGAACCGACCGGCACTCGCCGTTCGTGGCGCAAGCGGCGCGAACATGGTCGCATGTCGTCCGCCCATTACCGCGAGCCGGGCTGGTTCACCAAGAACGTCGCCAACAACATCGTGATCGGCCTGACCCGCCTCGGCCTGAGCGTCAGGGGCTCGCGGGTGTTGGCGGTGAAGGGGCGCAAGAGCGGGGAATGGCGCACCGTGCCGGTCAACCCGCTCGACTTCGACGGGCACCGGTACCTCGTGTCACCCCGCGGGGAGGGGCAGTGGGTGCGCAACCTGCGGGCCGCCGGCACGGGCGAGTTGCGGCTCGGCAAGAAGGCGGAGGCGTTCTCGGCCACGGAGGTGGACGACGCGGCCAAGCCACCGATCCTTCGGGCCTACTTGAAGAAGTGGAAGGCCGAAGTCGGCCAGTTCTTCGAAGGCGTCGGACCCGATGCCACCGACGAGCAGTTGCTCGCCATCGCGCCGAAGCACCCCGTGTTCGAGGTGCGCTCGACCGGCTGAGCGCCGCTCGGGCGCTTCAGCGGTGGCAGCGACCTGATCGGCAAGACGTGTGGCGGCCGTCGCAGGGCCGATCCGCGGATCGCGGCGCGCCGGAGCGGGGCCAGCTCCTCTTGCCATGACGCGGCTGCGCCTCCGGGCAAGGCGCAGGTGTAGCGGATGGGCTTGTCGGCGCCACCTGCGGTAACCGCGGCCTGCGCGGCTGTCCGGTGCCCCCGCCGCTGGCTGCTGCCTGGACAGCGTCACCGCCGTCTGTACCGTTGATCTATGTCCATAGATAAAGGTAACAGTGGCGGCGCAGGTGCCTCGCCGCCCGGTTCGAGCGAAGGCGGCTCGAAGCCGGAGAGGCAGGGTGGGCCTGTGTCGCCGGTCGAGTTCCGGCTCGACGCCGCCTCGGGCGTGCCGACCTACCTGCAGCTTGTGCACCAGGTCGAGCACGCGCTGCGGCTGGGCTACCTCAAGCCCGGCGACCAGCTGCCCAAGGTCCGAGACGTGGTCGCCTCGCTGGCCATCAACCCCAACACCGTGCTGAAGGCCTACCGTGAATTGGAGATCAAGGGCCTGGCGGCCGGCCGGCCCGGCCAGGGCACGTTCATCGAGGCGACGCTGAGCCAGGTCGGGCTGCCCGAGATCACCGCGCTCCGCCTGTCGCTCGTCGGCTGGGTGGCCACCGCGGACGCGGCGGGGCTCGACGAGGACGGGATCGTGGCGCTGTTCACCAGCGCGCTGCGGGATTTCTATGAGCGCCGCAGCGGGTCGCGCATCCGCGGCGGCGCGGCGAGCGGCGAAACGGAGGGCGTCGCATGAACGTCGTCGAGGCAAGCGGCCTGGGCAAGCGGTACGGCGGCACTTGGGCGCTGCGCGAGTGCTCGCTCGCGATCCCCGCCGGTCACGTGGCCGCGCTCGTCGGCCCGAACGGCGCCGGCAAGAGCACGTTGCTGAACCTGGCGGTCGGCCTGGCGGCGCCGTCCGCGGGCGGCCTCACCGTGCTCGGCGGCCGGCCGCCCGGGTCGCCCGCCGCGCTGGACGGCATCGCGTTCGTCGCCCAGGACACCCCGCTGTACAAGAACCTGTCGGCTGCGGACATGCTGCACGTGACCCGTAACCTGAACCGGCGCTTCGACCAGGCATCTGCCGAGGCCCGGCTTGCCGAGCTGGGCATCCCGCTGCGGCGGAAGGCGGGCAAGCTGTCCGGCGGCCAGCAGGCGCAGCTCGCGTTGACGCTGGCGGTGGCGCGCCGGCCGCGACTGCTCGTGCTCGACGAGCCGATGGCAATGCTCGATCCGCTCGCGCGCCACGAGTTCATGGCGACGGTGATGACGGCAGTCGCGGATGACGGTGTTTCTGTCATGCTGTCGTCGCACGTCCTCGCGGAGCTCGCGCGAGTTGCCGACTACCTCGTGCTCGTCTCGCACGGGAGAGTCCAGGTCGCGGGCGAGGTCGACGATCTCCTCGCGGACCACCGCCTGCTCACTGGACCAGCTTCAGAGTCCGACCGGTATGGCCACCAGTGGAACGTCGTGCACGCGAGCCGTGCCGAAGCACAGGCCCATCTGCTGGTTCGGGCCACCGCGGACGATCCGGTCCCACCAGGTCAGCCGCCTCGTTCGGTGGCGGCGTTTCCGGTTTCGGCGAGCGGCATCGAGGGAATCACGGAAACGCGCACAAGGAGGCTCAACCGTGACTGCCCTCGTCGTGATCCTGTTGTTGCTGGCGTTGCTGGTGGGTGGGATCGGGCTCCTCGTCGCCAGCCTGAAGTGGCTGTTGATCATCGCCCTGGTCCTGCTCGCCATCAGTCTGCTGAGCGGCTTGATGGGGCGCAGCCGGACCGTTTAGTTCGCAGCGGTCCCGTGCGGCCCAGCCCCCGGTGCCGACGGGACAGTCAGGATGGCGACGCTGCCAACCTCCCCAGGCGGCGTCGCCGCCCCTTGATGTGAGGGATGTCGAAGGCTCAACCGGCGTGGGCGGCCCAAGTGTCGGCGGCCCCAAATGTTGGCGGCCCAAGCAATCGGACCTCGGATCGTCGCCGCCCTCCATTTCGACACCGGGAGGCGGGTCGAAAACGACGAGCGCCCCGAGCAACTCACCCGGCCGAAGCCGGGCAGCCACTCGGGGCCGCCCCCCGGTGCAGATGCCGCAGGCGATCTTCCCGTCCGGTGGTACCCATCCGTTCCGATCGTTCCCAGTTCTCCGGTCCTTCACAGGTGTGACCCTGTTCCGTTCCGGCGCCGAGCCGCTCCGTCGACGTCACCGCCGGCCTCACGCCCCAGCCCTCCCGATCCGAAGGTCGGCAGGTTCGCGACACTTGCTCCTGACCGATCGGGCGCCCCGGCCGGGCCTCCGTCTCCCCGATTCGGAGGCTTACGCCCCAGAGCCGGTTCCTCGTGCCCCGCACCGTTCGTCCCGTTCGGCTAGCGAGCACTCTGCCGGATGCGAAATGCCTGGTCAAGAGCTATTTTCCCTGTCCCCAGGGTTATCCGCAGACTTCTTTCGTGGTCCCCAGCCGGCCCGGTGTTGTCCACGTGTCGTCCACAACGCCGTGCACATCCGGGCACGGCGCGGGGCCGTAACTACGCTCTAGACCTGTGAGCGAGCCTGGCGACAGCGAACCCTTGGACAGTGCCCTCGAATGGGTGGCCGAGCACACCCGGCGTTACGTCGCCACGAACGGAGCCGACGGCCACGAGTGGCGCGGCGCGCCGTGTCTCGTGCTGACGACCACGGGTCGGCGCTCGGGCCGCTTGCGGCGCAACGCGGCTGATCTATGGGCGCCACGGCGACGACTACCTGCTGGTCGCGTCGAAGGGCGGGGCCGAGCAGCACCCGCTGTGGTATCGCAACCTGTCGGCCGACCCCGCGGTCAGCCTCCAGGTGGGGCCAGACGTGATCAATGGCAGGGCCCGCACGGCCTCGGCGGACGAGAAGGCCGAGCTGTGGCCCGTGATGACCGCCGTCTGGCCCGCGTACGACGAATACCAAGCGAAGACCCCTCGGCAAATCCCGCTCGTGATCGTCGAGCCGACGGGCTGACCCCGGAGGGCTGCGCCGCTCGATCGAGTTCAGGGCGTGTGGTGGAACCCGACTTCCTTGTGGGTGCCATCGCACAGCGGCTTGTCGCCTGAGCCCCCGCATCGGCACAGCGTCACCCGGTTGCGCACCTCGAGCGCCTCGCCGTCGGAACGCACGATGGGCAGGCCGCCCGTCACGAGCAGCGGGCCGTCGGGGACCACCGCGATCTGCCGCGGGAGATCCGGCTCGTTGTCACCGGCGTCTTCGTCGATGGAGTAGGTCAGCGCGCCGGAGGGGCAGCGTTCGATCATGGCGATCACTTGCGAGCGCACGGCCGTGTCATCGGTGCCGCGCACCATCTTCCACACGTTGGTGGCGGCTGTGCCGCAGAAGCCGGCGTGCACGCAGATGCTGCGATCGTCTCGGATGGTGATGCCCGTCCCCTCGTAGCGCTTGGCGCGATCGTCGTAGGCGCCGTGGGCCTGCTCGGTGCCATCGAAGCCGACGCGAGCGTGGGTACCGTCGCAGAAGGGCTTGCGCGCCGACTGGCCGCAGCGGCAGAGCGCGTAGCGGTCATTGGTGGGGATGACCGGCCCCGTGGCCCACGCGATCGGCTCGCCTCGCTCCGTCTGAAGCGGCCTCCTCACCACGAGGGCCGCCCCGCTCACGACATAGGGACCGTTCGGAGTCACGCTGACGGACGCGTCGTCGGCCATCAGCCGAGACGCTACCGCCGGCTTCGACGAGAACGTCGCCTCGCTGGGGGTTAGCGTCCCGGGCTCATGCGTCGTGTGCGGCCGTCCTTGAGCATTGCCCTCCTCGTGGTGGTCGCCGTGATCTTCCCCCTCGGGGTGGTGGCCTTGTGGGCGGGCAACACCCTCTACGACAGCGACACGTTCAGCAAACGCGCCGTCGAGGTGCTGGATTCGCCCGCCGTTCGGCGTGAGCTGGCCCTGCGGCTGACCGACCAGTTGGCCCGCAGCGGCAACCAGCAAGCCATCGCCTTCCGGCCCGCGGTACAGCTCGCCATCGAAGCGGTGATCGACACCGACACCTTCCGCTCCATCTTCCGCACCGCCATCCGCCGGACCCACGAGGCGCTCCTCGAGGGACGCTCGGGCGCGGGGGGCCTCGATCTCTCCGACTCGGTGGCGATCATCTCGGCCAGCCTGCAGTTGCCGGCGAACGCCCGGCCTGGACAAGCGACGTCGAGCAGCTTCGGTCAGAGTCTCGCCGACATCACGAAGAAGGCGGGCGACCTCCATGTCTGGCAGTTGGAGAACATCGTGGCCGGCGTCGCCCTCATCGGCATCGTGGGCGGCGCATTGCTCGCCGCGCTGTCGGTGGCCCTGAGTCTCGACCGGCGCCGCGCCGTTGCCCGTCTCGGTTGGGTGATCCTCGGTGACGGCGTCTTCATCGTGGTTCTCGTCCAGCTGCTGCAGTGGTACGTGGGCCTGCGCGTGCAGGGCACCGGTCTCTCCGACGCCATCCAGGGTGCGCTCGCCAAGGGCACGGCCGACCTCAACACCTCGGGCTTGTGGATCATGGGCTATGGAGTCGTGATCGCCGCCGCCGCCGGGGCGATGGGGGACAAGGCCCGCGAGCTCACCCCCGCACGCGTCCGCGAACGGTTCCAGGGGTGGGTGGCCCGGCGGCGGGCCACCACGAGGGGGACGGTGTTCCTGGGCGTGCTCGCCTTGTTCGTCGGGCTCATCTTCATCCAGGAGCCCCTCAGCAACTTCGAGGTCCTCATCGTGATCGGTGGGCTCTGGCTGAGCTACCTCGGCGTGCTCGAGCTCGTCGGGCTGATCCGCCAGAAGGTGCTGGCCCGCGGGGAGAAGCGCCAGCGGCGGCGGGCCTTCGCCTTCGCCGGCTGCCTCGCCGTCGGGGTGATCGCGCTGTTGACCCTCGGTCTGTCCTTCACCACGAAGCAGGCGGCCCGCCGGGCCGAAGCCAGAGCGGTCGAGAAGTGCAACGGGGAAGCCTCGCTGTGCGACCTGCCTCTCAACCTCGTCGTCTTCCCGGGCTCGCACAACTCGATGTCGTCGGCGTCGTATCAGGGATGGCTGTTCGCCGAGCAGATCAACTCCATCCGCCAACAGCTCGACGCGGGCGTCCGTGCCCTCTTGGTGGACACTTATTACGGCGTGCCGTCGTCGTCGCTCCTGCCCGGATCGGAGACGCCGATCGTGCTCACCGACCGCGCCTCGTCGCTGACCGCGCCGACGGGCGAGGATGTCGATCCCGAGATCGTGGCGCGCGCCAACCGGCTCGCCGCGCGAGGCACCGAAGGCCGCAGGCGCGCAGCGCTCGATCTACCTCTGCCACAACTACTGCGAGCTGGGCGCGATCACCTTCGCCAGCGCACTGGGCGACGTGAAGACCTTCCTCGACACCAACCCGAACGAAGTGGTGATCCTCGACCTCCAGGACGCGACCTCGCCTGCGGACACCGCCGCCGCCATCGAGCGAGCAGGGTTGGGCGACCGGGTGGCCACGCTGCGGCGCGGCGAGCCGTTGCCCACCCTCGGCGAGCTCATCCGTTCCGGCCGCACGTTGTTGGTCTTCGCCGAGCAAGGCGGCCCGGGGGCGCCGGCCTGGTACCAGCAGACCTACCAGTGGTTCCAGGAGACACCGTTCACGTTCAAGAGCCTGGACGACTTCAACTGCATGCCCAACCGGGGCCCAGTGACCGCACCGATGCTGCTCGTCAACCACTGGGTGAGCGAAGGTGGCCTCGCCGATCCGTCGGTGGCGAGCGAGGCCAACAGCCGCGATGTCCTCGAGAAGCGCATGCAGACCTGCCTGCAGCAGCGCGGGCTGTTGCCCAACATCGTGGCGGTCGACTTCGCCGGCCAAGGGGACCTCGTCTCGACCGCACGCAAGCTCAACGATGAACTGCTCGACTTGTTGAAGCGGGTCCGCAAGACGATCGAACAACAGACCGCGTCCGACGGCGCCCACGACCACGCCGACCAGCGTCGCCCCCGGCGGGCGCGCCGCGCCCACCTCGGTGGCGGCCACGCCGCCGGTCACCGCGCCGCAGATCAAAGCGCTCACGGGGGGCGACCCGGTCGCCTTCTGTGCCGAGCTGGGCGACTTCCGCAAGCTCCTGAACGGCTGGGGGCTCGCCGCCGCGAGCGAGCCCCCGGAGCAGGCTGGGCAGGCCGATCTGGCCTTCGCCGCCGCCCTCGTCCGTCACGTTCCCGCCTACGTGTCCTCTGCGCCCGAGCAACTGGCGGCGCGCGGCCGTCCCGTGCTGGCCGCGCGCGCAGGCGGCCGTGGCGGCCCTGAAGGCGCTCGGCCTGAGCGATGACTCCGTCACTGCCTTGGCCGACCTGGCCGACGAGCAACTCGCCGGTGTCGGCGCTCTCGACTCGGTGACCGTCGAAGCCGCGTTGCTCGACGCGCGCTCGCGTCCGACCTGGGGGTCGCGCCAAGGTGCAGGCGGCCACCCACGCGTTCGCGGCGGCCAACCCTGCGCCGGCTGATCTCTACGACCTCGGTGACGTCTCGGAGACAGCGGCGCAGAGCTCCGGGTTCGGCTGTCTCAACTCGGCGGCCGGCTTCGTCACACTCGCCCCTACCTGACCGAGGGACGCTCGGCGGGGGCATCCGCGGCGTGCCGCGCGCCTTCTCTACCGTTGGCCCATGGCGTCGCGGCTCGCGCCCGAGCGGAGGAGCACTACGGGATGCTGCTCACGCTGCTGGTGGTGTCGTTCCTCGTCGCGGGGCTCCCGCTCTCGCGCCAGACCCGGATAGTCGAAGCCGCACTCCAGTCGGCGATCCTCGTCGACGTCTACGTGGCGACGCGCGCGCGCTTGCGCCCGATCGTGCTCATCGGCGTGGCCCTTCTCGCCACCATCGCCATGGCCGTGTCCGCCGCCGGCGACACCAGTGACGCCGCGCGCGCCATCTCGTCGGCGATCACGATCCTGCTGCTCACCCTCGTGCTCGCGGCCGTCGTGCTCGGCATCCTGCGCATGGACGCGGTGACGGTGCAGACCGTCCTCGGCGCGGTGTGCGCCTACTTCTGCCTCGGCCTCATCTTCAGCGCCATCTACGTGTTCCTCGACGCGGTCGGCCCAGAGCCGTTCTTCGGTCAGTCCGAGCCCACCTCGGTGTTCTCGTACTTCAGCTTCGTCGTGCTCACCACCACGGGCTTCGGCGACTACACCGCCCACACCGACTTCGGCCGGCGCGTGGTGGTGGTGGAGGCGATCGTCGGGCAGATCTTCCTGGCGACGGCCATCGCCCGCATCGTGTCATTGTACCGCAGCCCCCACGCCCCGGCCGAGGGGGAGTAGGTCACAGGGGGAGCGGCTGGCCCTCCTCCGCGGAACGAAGCAGGGCGACGATCACCTCGACGTTGGCACGGGTGTCGGCTAGTGGAACGCGTGGTGCTCGCCCCGTCGTGATCGCCTCGGCCAGGTCCTCGACCTCATCCCGGTACAGGTCGCCGCCGGTCATGCGCACCTCGTGCAGTTCGTCGAGGGAGGCGCCCATCAGGAACGCGTCGTCGTCGGTCGGTTTGAACGGGTGCGGGATCACGATCAGGCCGTCCTCGCCGACGATCTCCATCTGCGGTCGGTAGGGGGAGATGAAGCCGGAGTCGAACTGCGCCACCACACCGCTCGCGAAGCGCAGCGTGCCCCAGAAGCTCACATCGACACCGGTCGGGCCGACGCGCTGCCAGCCCGCCACCTCCACCGGCTCCTCACCGAGCACGGTCCGGGCGTAGCTCAGGGGGTAGCACCCCACATCCCACAGGCAGCCGCCGCCCAAGAGCGGGTCGAGGCGGATGTCGTCGACTCGCTCCAGGGGGAACGAGAACGAGCCGCGCACTGTCTGGGGCGTTCCGACGGCCCCGCTGGCGACCAGTTCCACCACCCGCAACGTCTGCGGATGGTGCCGGTACATGAAGGCTTCGGTCACGACCACTCCGGCCGACGCCGCGGCCGCGGCAACCTCGTCGACCTCCTCCGCGTGGAGCGCGAGCGGCTTCTCGCACAGCACGTGCTTGCCCGCCTGGATCGCGGCCAGGGTCAAGGGCACGTGGAGATGGTTGGGCAGCGGGTTGTAGACGACATCCACGTCCGCGGCGAGCAGCTCGTCGTAGCTGCCGTAGGCCGTCGGGATGTGCCAGCGGTCGGCGAAGGCGGACGCCACGGCGCGGTCGCGACTGGCGACGGCGACGAGCTCGTTGCCCGGAGAGCGCGCCAGGGCCGGGATGATCGCGTCGTTGATGCGCGCCGTCGACAGGATTCCCCATCGGAGGGCGCGGTCGCTCACGCGGCGGGCCAGCCCGGGACGGTGGCCAGCGCCCTGTCGACGACCTTGCGCAGATCGGGCGTGTTGGAAGGGCTCTGGCCGTTCACGAGGATGGCCCACGTGACCCCGTCGGGGCCGTGGAAGACCATCGAGTGTGCGTTCTCCACCGTGCCGGTATGGCCCCAGGCCGCGCCCGAGTCCCACACGATGAGGCCGAGGCCGTACCACGTGCCCGCGTGGGGGTAGGGCACCGGCAGCCGCTGCGTCATGAGGTTGCTCACATCGGGGCGCAACGGGTGAGGGCCCGGCTTGGTCGGGTCGAGCGAGTCGATGACCGCCACGAGATCGGAAGGGTCGGCCACCCAGTCCCCGGCCGCGGCCAGCACCTCCATGAAGTTGCGGCCCGGCTCGGTGGGATGGACGACGTCACCGGGCAGCGCGTCGTAGGTGCCAGCCGTGCGCATGTCGGTGATGCCGAGCGGGCTGAGCACGAGGTCCTTCACGACCTGCTCGTAGCTCTTGCCGGTGACGTCCTGCACGAGCAGGCCCAACAAGCAGTAGTTGAGGTTGCTGTAGCGATAGGTCGTGCCCGGCGGCCCGATGAGCCTGCGGGTGAGGCCGGCCCGCGCCGCGTCGGCGCAGGAACGGACACCGCCGCCGAAGAACGTGCGGTCGTATTCGGGGAAGCCGGAGGTGTGGCTCAGGAGGTGGCGGACGGTGATGGCGGCCGCGCTCGGGTCGCCGAGGGTGACGCCGAGCCGGATGGCCAGGCGCTGGCTGACGGGATCGTCCAACCCGATTCGTCGCTGCTGGACGAGCTGCAGCACAGCGTCGGCCAGCAAGGTCTTCGAGATGCTGCCGATCCGGAAACGGGAGGAGGTGGTGGCGACCTCCCCTGTGAACGGGTTCGCCGTCCCGAAGGCCTGGGCGTGTAGGAGGCGGCCGTCCTTGGCCACCGCCACCGAGACGGTGAGGTCGCCCCGCCCGAAGAGCGAGCGTTGGATGCTGGCGTCGAAGGCGGCGAAGCGAGCCCCGGGCGGGTCGGCGTTGGCCATGGCGACCGCGCTCGTCGGGGCGTAGGTGGGCGCCGTCTGGCCGGGCTGGGTCGACCTCGGTGCCGAGGTCGGGCCGGCGCGGCGAGCGGTGGTCGTGGTCGTGACGGGGCGAGTCGGCGCAACGCGAGCAGCTGCGCTCGCACGCGTGCTCGACGGCGAGGAGGGTTTGGCCTCGACGGTCGCGACGCGCGTCGGCGTGGGCGGGATCGTCGTCAAGGTCACACCGTTCGAGCCGCAGGCCGCCAGGAGCGCGACGGTGGCGGCGGCGAGCGCGCCGCACCAACGCGCCGCACGAACGCGGCCTCGAGGTGCGGATGGAGCGGTGCGCAGCAGCATCAGGTGGGAGCAGCGAGCAGTGGCCTGCGGCGGCCACCGAGTCTTCGACCGCCGGACGCGACGGTACCGGGCCCGGGGGCCCGGAACGGGGCACCCCTCGGCCGGCATGGTGGACTGGGCCGGTGCCCCGGCCCTCGCGCGCCAGCCCCGCGGCCGTCTTGGCCGCGGCCTGCGCCGCCTTTGTCGGGCTGGGCCTGCGGGAGGCGGCGCTCGGCGTGGCCTGGCCCTCGGTGCAGGCGACCTTCCACCAGCCGCTGTCCGCCCTCGGCCTGCTCCTCGCCTGCGTGACGGCCGGTTACCTGGTCGCCAGCCTGGGCAGCGGGCGGCTGGCGGGCCGGTGGGGAGCCGGACCGGCGCTGGTCTGCGGGGCGGCGGTGGGCGCGCTGGGCCTGGCCGCCATGGCGCTCGCTCCCGCGTGGGCCGTGTTCGTCTCGGCCAGCGTCATCGTGGGCTTGTCGGCGGGCCTGCTCGACGCGGGGTTGAACACGGTCGTCGCGCTCCGCCACGGCGTGCGTGGCCTCGGCGTGCTCCACGCCGCCTTCGGGCTGGGCGCCATCTTCGGCCCGCTCATCATGGCCGCGGTGGTGGCCAGTTCCGCCGGCTGGCGGGCCGGCTACGGGGTGCTGCTGGCCGTCTACCTCGTGGCCGTGGCCGGGCTCCTCGTCGTGCCTATGCGCCGGGAAGAGAAGAGCGGCGAGCCCGTGGGCCCGCCGGGGGACGAACGGCCTCCCGTCGGCGCCCTCCCGCTCGCCATCGCCCTGTTCTTCGTCTACGTCGGCGTCGAGGTCACCGCCGGCCAATGGGCCTACAGCCTCTTCACCGAGGCCCGCGGCATGGGGACGGTGGCGAGCGGTGTCTGGGTGGCGGGGTTCTGGGCGGCCTTCACCGGCGGCCGCGTGCTGACGGGTCTGGGTGGTCACCGCCTGGCGGGGGAGGCGCTGATCGATGTCAGCCTCGCCCTAGCGACCGTCGGCGCGGCGCTGCTGTGGTGGGCGCCCACCGACGCGCTCGGCGGCGCCGGTCTGGTCGTGCTCGGCCTCGGTCTCGCCGCGGTGTTCCCGAGCCTCGTCGCGCTCACACCGCAGCGCCTCGGGGCCGACCGGGCCCCCTCGGTGATCGGCTACCAGGTCGCCGCGGCCGCCGTCGGTGCCGCCGCGCTGCCCTCGCTGTTCGGGATCCTCGCCGAGCATTTCGGACTGGAGCTGCTCGGGCCGATCCTGCTGGTCGGTCTGGCCCTCCTCGCGCTGTTGCACCGGTGGGCGGTGGCCAGCGACGTCAACCGCGCCCGAGCGCTCAGCCGCCCAGCTCGGCCGTGACCGCGCCTCCCGCGCCGTCGGTGGCGTAGACGCGTGCCGGTCCGGTCGAGGCCTTGCACGACACCTCCCACCGCTCGCCCGGGTCGAGCACCTTGTCGTTCTTCGCATCCCCGGTGAAGGGCGGCGCGCACTGGCGGCCGTCGAGCACCACATCGCCGAGCGGTGAGTCGCCGGCGTTCACGATCTCGAGCGCCGGGCCGTCGCCCGTGGTGGGGGGGTCGCGCAACTCGATGGCCGGGTCGAGCACAGGTGTGCTCAAGTGGCCGAGGGCCTGCACCACGCGGCGGGTCGGCGTCACGGCCGAGACGAGGACGTCGGCGAGTTGCGACCGATCGGCCACCGCGCTGCACCGGAACGTCCACCGTTCCTTCGGGCCGAGCACGCCGTCGTCCCCGTCATCGCCGCTGATCAGGCGGAGCGGGGCGCAGGAGGGATCGGAGACGGTGACGTGCGAGAGGGGCTGGCGGCTCGCCGAGGCGACCAGGTACACGAAGTCGGTCTGGCGGCCGAGGTAGAGCGCTCGGCTCCCGTCGGAGGGCTGCTTCGTGACGCCGAGCTGATCGTGGTTGGGCAGGTCGCTCGCCAGCTCGGTCACGTCGCCCACGTCGAAGCCGTTGACGGTCACGACCGACGCTTGTGAGCACAGGTCCTGCTGGCGCGCCCCGCAGCGCGCGCCGGAGCCTTGGAACACCGTCGGCGCGCCGGGGGCGACCCTGGCCGACACGACGACCGTGTCCGTCTCCCCGGGCACGAGGTAAGGAGCCGTGCAGGTCACTGCGCTCGGCTGGCGGGCACACTGCAAGGTGCGGCCGACGCTGTCGACGACATTCACCGCGCCGACCGTCACGGCCCGGTCGGGCTCGAAGCGGACCACCACCGCGTTGGCCACCGTGTCCGCCGAGGTGTCAGCTATGCGCATCGTGTACTCGATGGGCCCACCAGGCTGCAGCGACCGTCCGCCCGCGGTCGTGAGCGACACGCTGACCTCGGGGCGGGCCGTCGACGAGTCGCGGTTGAGACTCACGTCGGCCTCCGACACCTCCCCACGCGAGCCGGGCGGGGTGGCCAGCCGATCGACGCGGGCGTCGAGCATCCCGCTGTCCGTCGAGAGCTCGGTGCCGGCGAGGACCCAGATCTGGGCCACCGCGCTCTGGCCGGGATCGAGGGGCCGCACCTTCACCGTCGCGCTGAACGCGGCCCCGTCGCCGGCCGGGGCGGGCGTGGCCATGGCCGTGGCCGCCGGAGCCGTCGTGGCCGGATTGGCTCGGTCGACGAAGGCGCAGACGACGCCCGCGGCCTTGTCGAAGGCGGTGTCGGCATCGGGGAGCCCGCCGAAGCTCAGTTGCGCGTCGACCTCGCCACCCTTCGGCACCGCGCCGGTGGCGGACACGACGAGGTCGTAGGCGATCACCTGACCGGCACCGAGGTCGCTGCCCGCGGCCCCGTCCGCCTCGTCCGCCTTGACCCCTGGCCCCGCTCCGCCACTCGGGCACGAACGGACGTCGGGCACCAACGATCGAGTGGCCACCGGTGACACGGAAAGCAGGCTCACGCGGTAGCCGGTCGCGTGGCCGCCGTGGGTACGCCACAGGACCGTGCCGCCCACGATCACCGACCCAGCGAGCAGCGCCGCCCCGACGCTCGCCCTGCGCCTCACCGAACTCCCTTCCGCCGGCCCGCGAGGCCGGTCGACCGCCCGTCGTGGGGCCAATCGTGAGGGAGGCCGGTGGCCGAGGCAACGGCCGGGGGCCAGAAAGCGCCGAAATACCTACGGAAGAACGAGCGGGCCGCGACGTTGCGTGGCCGAGCCGGCGCAGCACGCGAGGGCGGCGCGATGTGCGAGTCTTCGCACGGAGGTCGACCGGGTCTGTGCTGGGTGTGGTGGTCGATCGCAGGACCGGTCTCGAAGGGACGCCTTGGCCCCCTTCGAGAGTGCGTACGTGATGGGAGGCGTGATGGACGAGCCCGAGCGGACCGACGAGGAGTGGCGAGCGCGGCTCAGGCCCGAACAGTTCGAAGTGCTGCGGCGAGCGGCCACCGAGCGACCGTGGAGCGGGAAGTACGTCGACTGCCACGACGATGGCACCTACACCTGTGCGGCCTGTGGCCACCCGTTGTTCCGGTCCGACACCAAGTTCGAATCCGGATCGGGCTGGCCGAGCTTCTGGGAACCGATCGGGCCGGACGCGGTCACGTTGCACGAGGACCGCGCCCATGGGATGGTGCGCGTCGAGGTTCGCTGCGCCCGCTGTAGGTCGCACCTCGGTCACGTGTTCCCCGACGGTCCCCAGCCGACGGGTGAGCGCTACTGCATGAACTCCCTCGCGCTGGAGCTCGAACCCGAATCGTCCTGACGCCCGCAGTGCTGTTGGCGGCCTTGGGCGGCGGCGGCCTCAGGCCGGGCGGCGGGGCCGGGCCGGCGGCGGCGGGGTCGGGCCGGCGGCGGCCTCAGGCCGGGCGGCGGCGGAAGGCGTGCACCCGAGGCCCGCCCGACGGAGGCAGAGCGGCCACCGAGAAGACCGTGTCGGGGACGGCCGGCGGAGGCGGAGGCGGCGGGTGCAACCGGTTGGCGGCGGCGATCGTGCCGGTCACCAGGTCGTGCTCGGGGCCGAGAGCGGGCACCCCGCCGGCCGCCACCCCGCCCGCGCCGAGGTCGAGCGCGGCGAGCGCGGCGTCCACGGAGTTGAAGCGTCGCTGCGCGGCGACCAGGTAACGGGCGATGGCGTCGGCCACGCTCGCGGGATCGACCCCATCGGCACCGAGCCGCAGGGCAAGGTCGCGCCGAAGCCCGAACGTGGCGAGGCCGTCGGGGGGCGTGCCTGGCGCGGTGGTGGTCGTGGTGAGCTCGGGAGCTTTCCGGGCGGCCGCCTCGGCTGCGGCGGCGGCCGCGGTCGCGGCGGCCACGGCGTCGGCTCGACCGGCGAGCAGCGCGGGGTCGATGCCGTAGCGGGCGCCGATGTCGTCATACGTCGTCGAGCCGGGCCGCTCGACCATCTGGCTGTCCGCGGGCACGCCGCCCACCCAGGTGGGTGGAGGCGCCGTGGTGGTCGTGGCGGTCGGGCTGGCGGCGGGTCGGGCCGCGGGGCGGCTGGCGGCAGAGCTGGCGGGGCGGCTGACGGGCACGGCTGGCCGTGGGCCCGCGCTGATCGGGCCGAGCGCTCGTCCGATGACGGCGTTCGTGAGCGCCGTCGTGGTCGTCGTCGGGGCGACAGTGGTCGTCGTCGGGGGCACCACGTCACCCGAGCCGTCCGTGTAGATGGGCTCGGCCACCGGCGTCGAGGCCAGCGGGGAGCCGAAGCCGTTCTCGGTGTGCCAGCGCGTCACCTCCACCCGCCGTCCCGTGCTGGGAGCCTGGACGATGGCGTTCTCGACGCCGAGGTAGAGCATGACGTGGCCGCCGGACGCCCGCAGGTGGAAGACGAGGTCCCCGGGTTGAAGGCCGCTCTGGCCGGGATCGGGCGTCTCGGCCCGCTGCGCGAACGAGTAGTGGACGAGGTGGACGCCCACCGATTGCCACGCGTAGAGGGTGAGGCCGCTGCAGTCGAAGCTGTCGGGCCCGGCCTTGTAGGCGATGTACGGGTCGCCCACCTGCCGTAGCGCGGTGTAGACGACCTCCAGCCGGCGGGGATCGGTGCCGGCCCACACCCGGTCGAGCGTGGCGCCGGCCACGGGTGGGATCCGCGCCGCCACCATGTCGGCGAGGGCCCGGCGGGCGTAGGCGTGTCCCATCGCCGCGGCATCGGCCACGACCTCGTCCTCCAGGAGGGCCGATTGCGCCGCGGCGGCGTTGTGCTCCAGGACGACCTGTGCCTTGCGGGCGGCCGCGAGTTGCGCCTCGAGGGCGGCCCGCTCGGCGACTGCGGGGTCGGCGGCCGTCCCCTTCACGACGGTGATGAGGTCGGTCGAGGCCGTGCTCAGCGCCGGGACCGTCGTCGTGGTCGTCGGAGGGAGGGCCGCCACGCGGGCGGCGAGGGAGGCGATGGCGGCCGTGCCGGCGTCGAGGGCCGTCTGGGCGTCAGTGGCCGCCGTCTCGCCCGCCTTCACCGCGGCGAGGCCCTGTTGCCAGCGGTCGAGAAGGTTGGCCGCCGTCGTGGCCACGTCGGCCAGGGGGTCGGCGATCGGGTCCGCCACCGCGGGCCGAACGGGAGCGCCGACCGGTGGCGGGGCCTTCGCCGGCGCGGGGAGGGGGATGGTGGGAGGAGGGGGCGGTGGGGGCCTGGGACTCGTCGTGGCCCTCGTGGTGGTGGGCGGGCGCGTCGTGCTCGGTGGCGGCGTGACGGTCCTGGTCGCCGCGGTCGTGGTGGTCGGCCTCGGGGGCGTGGTGGCGGCGGTCGTCGTCGGCTTGGCCACCGAGGTGGTGGTCGTCGGCGGGTGAGTCGTGGTGGTCGGGTGTGTGGTGGTCGTGGTCCGGGGGCGCGTCGTCGTCGTGGCCGGACGGGTCGTGGTGGTGCCTCCCGGGGCCGTGGTCGTGGTGGTCGCGCCAGGGCAGACGACCGTCGTCGTGGTGGTGGTCTGGCCGGGGACGGTCGTGGTCGTCGTGGTCGTCGTGGTGGTCGTCGTCGTGGTGGTCGTCGTCGTGGTGGTCGTCGTCGTGCTCGACGTCGTCGTCTGGCCGGGGACGGTGGTGGTGGTGGTCGGCTGGGGGCAGCCGGCGGGCGTGGTCGTCGACGTCGTCGACGTCGTGGTGGGATTCGGGGCGCCGGCGGCCGGGCGCGACGGGGCCTGGGTCGGCGCGCGCGTTCGGCCGCCACCGCCATGGCCGGCAGGGCCAGCCCTCCCGCCGCCCACACGAACGTGCCGACGGCCAAGAGCGTGGCTGCCCGCCGAGCCCTCCGCCTACGGGCCTCGTTGGACACGATTCCCTCATCGTAGGGTCCGGCGCCCGATGAAGGGGACCGCGGCAGGAATCCGGGGCCGACCGCCCGTCACCTGGAGCGATGCGTCGCCGTGAGCTCCTCGACGGCCGTGGTGGTGTCGGCCAGCACGTCCGGGAGGGGCGCGACGCCGAGGCCGGGGCCGCTCGGCACGGTCAGGTGGCCGTCCCGTAGCTGGAAGGGCTCGGTGAGGTCCTCTTGCCAGTACCGGTCGGAGGCGCTGATGTCGCCGGTGAGGTTGAAGCCCGGCAGCGCCGCCAGGGCGACATTGACCGCCCGGCCCAACCCCGTCTCGAGCATGCCGCCCACCCACATCGGGATGCCCCGCCGCCGGCCGAGGTCGTGGATGCGCACCGCCTCGAAGACGCCGCCCACCCGTCCCGCCTTCACGTTGAGCACCGAACAGGCGCCGAGCGCGAGCGCGACCGCCGCCGCGGTGGCTCCGCCGATCGACTCGTCGAGGCAGAGCGGGGTGCCCAGGCGCCGGGCGAGGGCGGCATGGCCGAGCAGGTCATCGGCGGCCAGCGGCTGCTCGATGAGGAGGAGGGCATAGGCGTCGAGCCGGCTGAGGGCGCGGTGGTCGTGGCCGGCGTAGGCCCCGTTGGCGTCGACTTGCAGCGCGAGGTCGGGGAAGGCGGCCCGCACGGCGCCGACGGGCCCCTCGTCCCAGCCGGGTTCGATCTTCAGCTTCACGCGTCGGTAGCCCCGTGACACGTAGTCGGCCACCTCCTCGACGAGGGCATCGAGGTCGTCGGCCACCCCGGCCGCCACACCGGCGTCCACCTCGTGGCGGGCGGCGCCGAGGCGCTGCGCCAATGAGCGACCTTCCGCTCGCAGTTCGGCGTCGAGCACCGCGACCTCGAGGGCCGCCTTCGCCATGGGATGACCGGCGACGCGGGCGAGGACTCCCGCCACCTCCTGAGCCCGCACCGGGCCGGCGGCGAGCAGCGCGGGGCCGAGGAAGCGACGGATCACGTCGGCCGCGCCGTCGACGTATTCCGCGCTGTAGTGGGGCTCGACGGGCGCCACGCACTCGCCCCAGCCCTCGGCCTCGCGGGTGGTCACGCGGACGAGGAGGATGTCGCGGACGTGCTCGCGGCTCTGGGAGCTGCGGAAGGGGGCGCGGAGCGGAAGCCGGATGCGCCGGAGCTCGAGGCGCTCGATGGCCGCCGGCTCACGGTCGGGACGCTCGTTGGCTGGCGCGTCGGCGGAGCTCGTCACGCGACAGACCACTAGCCTGCCGGCGCCGGGAGGACAAGAGGAGCGCGATGGCGAGCCACGCGGGCGCCGGCCTGGATGCGTGACCAACTGAGGCAGTGGGTGAGCCGGGTGTTCGGTTCGCCGACCTCGGACGAGGGGGCGCGGCGCCCCGGCGGGCGCTGGGAGCCCGGGCATGGAGTGTCCTCCTTCCATCTCTGGTGGCAGGGCCTCGAAGGCGGCCCGCCCCTCGTGGCGGTGAGTGCCACGTTGGAGGTGCTTCACCAACCGCTCGTGTCTCGCCTCTACTTCTGGGCGCTGCAAGCCTCGTTCCTCGACGCTCGCCGCTCGCATGGCGCGGCCCACATCGGGTTGCAGTGGAACCCTCGCCATGCTGGCTCTACGGCGGTCAACTGGGGCGGCTACGCCGATGCGGGGAATGTCCAATCGGTGCTCACGGGGACGCCGTCGGCACTGCCGAGCACGCCGAACGATCCGAACACGCGTGACTACCCCTGGCGCCAAGCAGTCCCATACCGGCTGGCCATCAGCCGCGCGGTCGAAGGCTGGCGCGGCGAGATCACCGACCGGTCGAGCGCCACGACGTCGGTGATCCGCGACCTGCGAGCCGGAGGTGATCGCCTCGGCGGCTTCGCGGTGTGGGCCGAGGTATTCGCGGCGTGTGACGACCCGCCGACGGCCGTGCGTTGGTCGGGTTTCGAGGCCGTCGACGACTCGGGCCGGGTCCACAGGCCCGAGTCGGTGCGGCTCACGTTCCCAGATGGCGGCGATTGCCCGAACACCGAGGTCCTCGCCGACCACCAGGGCCTGGTGCAGTACACGAACACCACCCGCTCGGCTCGCCATGGGTCGGTGCTGCCGATCCCGGGCGGGTGAGGGCACCGGCCGCGGTCGCGGGCGTGTCGCGGTGAGCACATGGGACGAAGTGGCGAAGGCAGCCCCCGAGCTGGCCGCCGCAGTGCAGGCCCGGTTCCGAGCCGAGCGTCACGCCATGCTGGCGACCTTGCGACGCGACGGCTCGCCTCGCTTGAGCGGCATCGAGACGCTCTTCGCCAGGGGTCAGCTCTGGCTCGGGATGATGCTCGATTCGCGCAAGGCGCTCGACCTTCGGCGTGATCCTCGGCTCGCGCTGCACAGCGCCAGCACGACCGAGACGATGGACGCCGGCGACGCCAAGATCAGCGGCCGTGGCGTCGAGGTGACCGACCCGATCGCTATCCGGGACTACCTGTCGACCTTCAGTGAGCAGGCGGAGATCGAGCCGCCGTCGGAGCTCCATCTGTTCCGGGTGGAGGTGTCGGAGATCGCCCTCGTTCGGGTCGCGGGGGACGTCCTAGTAGTCGAGTCGTGGCACGAGGGTGGTGACGTGAAGCGGGTCGAGCGACGCTGAGGAGGCCAGGAGTCTGCTGAGCAATGGTCGTGCGGATCGTGAGCCATGGTTCGGCGCTCGCGAGGACGCACGACCCAAGGAAGTGCCCTGCGCACTTTCAAGGAGGAGGACGTCGCGAGTGACGAAGCTGGCCGGCAGCCTCCTAGGGCCGGAGCGGTAAGGTGACGGGCCGCTCCGGCGGTGCCGGCGACGTGGCCGAGTGGTTTAGGCAAGGGCCTGCAAAGCCCTGTACAGGGGTTCGATTCCCCTCGTCGCCTCTCCTGGTGGAGTGCTATTCTGCCTGCTAGAGGCATATTTCGGTCAGACCGTTACTGACCGCTGTTGTCCTCCTCGATCCCTCAGGATTCCGCTGTCCTGTGTCCAAATTCGTGTCCAGGAGGACCGCCATGGCGTCCATCGACAAGCGGAGCGGCAAGTACCGGGCGCGCTACGCGACCCCGTTGGCCGCGGAGCCGCACGTTCACGAGGAAGGCCGACGCTGACCGGTTCGCCCGCGAGGTCGAGGTCGACATGGTCCGCGGCCAGTGGATCGATCCGCACGGCGCCGACGTCCCCCTCGAGCAGTGGGCCGAGACGTTCTTGACGTTCGCCCGGTCGTTGGCGCCGACGACGCAGCAGACGTACCGGCGTGACCTTTGGACGTACGTCCTCCCGCGGTTCGGTTCGGTCCGGCTCGGCCGGCTGTCGCCGGAGGAGATCGAGACGTGGCTCAACGAGGAACTGGCCAAGGGACTGGCACCATCGTCGGTCCATCGCCACTACCGGACGCTGCGCCGTGTCTTGCAGACCGCCGTCGAGAAGGACCGTTGCTTCACCAATCCGTGCGACCGGGTCCGTCCACCCAAGGTCCCGAGAACCGAGATGACCGTGCTCACGTGGGAGCAGGCGACCGCGCTGGCCGAAGCCCACGCCGAGCGCTACCGCACGCTCATCTACGTCGCCATCGACACCGGCATGCGCTGGAGCGAGCTCGTCGGCCTGCGCCGGGGGAAGGTCGACGTGGCGCGCCGGAAGATCCGGGTTGTCGAGCAGCTCATCAGCTCGACGACGGTACGTGGGTACGGCGGCCACCGAAGACGACTCGGGAACCCGCACGGTCACGATTTTCGGGTGCAGGTGCGGCGCGTGCTGGCGGACCATCTCGACCGTTTCGTTGCGCCAGAGCCCGATGCTCTGGTCTTTGGCAACGCCGCCGGGCAGCCGCTCTCGCACTCGAGCTTCCAGACCCACCACTTTAAGAACGCGGCAGCTCGCCGCCGGCGTGCGGTGCCGGTTCCACGACCTGCGCCACACGAGCGTCGCCCTGGCCATCGCCGACGGCGCCCACCCGAAGGCGATCCAGGTCCGCATGGGCCACAGCTCGATCACCGTCACCCTCGACCGCTACGGGCATCTCTTCCCGGAGCTGGACGAAGCCATCGCCACTGCCTTCGACGCCCGGTTCCGGGCGATGGGAACCAGTAGCCCCGGGACCGCAACGTAGAGTTCGCGTATCGACTTCGCCGAGGTACGCAGCGCCGCAGAGGTCGAGCAACTGACGCCGGACGAACGTCAGCGGCTCGTGAACGAGCGGACCTCGACCGACCTGTCGCAGATCCCGGAGGATTTCGTCACCAAGTCTCGGGCCGAAGGTCGACGTCTACTGATCGAGCGAAACGTCATCGCCCCTGGCGGAGAGTGACCGAACGGCGAACGGTCCGAGTCACCGACGCGTTTTCGGCCAGCTCGATACCTACTTCGGCGCTGAACGTCGGGGGTGCTCGCGCGAGCGATCGCAGTGTTCGGCCTCGCCACGTCGGGCACGACCGTGGAACTCATCGGCCTGACGGTGGAGCCCTGAAGGTCTGCAACGAGATCGACGACCTGCCATTCGATCGGCCGAGTTCGCTGGTAGTTCCAGACTGGAAGCGAGCTGGAGCTCTCGTGTAACTCGCAGATAGGGAACCATTGATTCATTTCTGAGCGATTCCGCATCTTGGTGGCCGCGGACTTCGTCCTCCGATGGAGCCGTTCGGCCGCCAGCTCCTCGAGGCCCAGCCCCAGGGGCGAACTACGTCATCCCGTTCCCGCAGAGAAGCGTTCCCGCCTATCCCACAGCCCTCGTTGGTCACAAGGCAACGGCGAGGTCCCGCCACTGCTCTGGGTCGGGACGGTCGCGTAGCAGCCGGCTGACCCCGTCCACGATGGCTGCGAACTCATGATGACCAAGCGTCCAGATCAGAACGCAGCCAGCGTGGTGGCGATCGGCCTCCGCCCAGGCACGAAGCAGCGGCGCGAAATCACGGGAATTGCGGGTCACGAGGATGCGGCGCTCACTGGCCGCGAGCTCCAGGACCTGTGGATCGTCCAAGGCCCCCAACACGGCGTCCGACGCGAGGCTGAGCGCGTCGTGGCCACGCCTGTTCAGAACTGCGCCGATGCGCTTAGGTGACAGGTTGGCATCCAGCAGGATGCGCACGTCCTCAGGCTGACGGGACGTCGATGAACGGGAACAGCACCCCGATGTCGGCGAGCGGGCGGCGGTTCTCGGCGATGGCCTCGGTGATCTCGTCTCGATAGGCGTCGCGATAGGCGATCGCCATCCGCACCTGCGCCGGCGCCAACGCGGTGTTGGCCACGAGCGCTTCGGCCGATCCGAAGTCGTCGAGCATGTGCATGATCTCCCAGACGTCGAGTCCAGTTCCGATCACCCAGGCCCGGCGGCGCGAGTCGTCTCCGCGGAACGCGATGCCCGGGAACCGCCGAGTACGGGCCGTTTCTTCGGTGAACGCCTCGACCACTGCGCTCTTGGTGCGTCGGGTGCGCCGCGCCTCGGCCTCGACGAGTAGTTCCGTCTCCGCTTGCAGGCGAACACTGAACGGCTGGCCCTTCGCCATCGGGACCCTCCTTTCTACTTACAGATACTACAGCGTAGCGAGCACGACCCAACGTCCGCACGTGTTGGGTCACGAGCTCGGAGGCGGAACAATCGTGTTGGCATCGATGAAGCGCCGCACGGCACCGGCGGGAATCCGGACGTGCCTACCGACCTTCACGTAGACGATCCTCTTCTCGAACACGCCTCTCGTGATGAACCGCTCCTCGACATTCAGGAGCTCGGCGGCCTGCCGCAACGGTATCAGTCTGATACCATAGGGATCGATGGCGATGACCCTCCGGCTGACGGACGAGGAGCAGGCGGCGTTGCGGGAACGCGCCAGCGCCGAGGGCATCTCGATGCAGGACGCGGCCCGCCGGGCGGTCCGCGAGTACGTCGCTCGGGGAGCCCATCGCGATCGTGTCGCGGCGGCGGCTCGCCGAATCCAGGACGCGCATGCTGACGCACTCCGCCGTCTGGCCGAGTGACGGAGCCGGTCGAGTTCCTCGACGTCGAAGATCTGATCGACCTCGCTCGCGCCCTCCTCGGCGACCCGCCGCCGATTCGAGACGTCGGCCTGCTGGGCTCGGCTGCGGCCCGGCCCCAGATGTCCGTCGGGGGCGAAGACGCATATCCCGATCTGTGGACGAAAGCCGCTGCGCTGCTGCAGTCGATCGTGAAGAACCACGCGCTCATCGACGGCAACAAGCGGCTCGGCTGGCTGGCTACGGCAGTGTTCCTCGAGCTCAATGGAGCGAACCCGACACATGCCTCGAACGACGCCGTGTACGAACTCGTCATCCGCGTCGCGGCCGGCGCTCCGTCGCTCGACGACATCGCCGTGTCGCTTCGGCGGCTCGCCGGGACACGCTGAACGTGCGCTCCGTGTCTGTCGACACGGGAGCGAGCGACGCTGCTAGGCCCGAAAGGGAGTCTCAGCTCGCGGGCGTCGTCTGGGCCGGCCTGGCTGGGGGCCGGCTCGGCGTGCCGTAGGCCTGCCTTCCGCGCTCGGCTCCTCGTTCGGCGCCAGCTGATGCGCTCGCGCCCTGCGTCGCCGTCGAAGTCGAACGCGAGTTGCTCCGGGACCGGCGCCGCCATCACCGCGTCTGCTCCGACACTCGGGCCTCAGTGATCCACCGCTCGATCTCGGCTGGCTCGAACCGGATGAAGTGCCCGATCTTGAGGAACGGGATGCGGCGCTCGAACACGAGCCTGCGGACGAAGCGCTCGGTCACACTCAGCCGCTCGGCGACGCCAGCGATGTCCAGCAGCACGGGGCGCGCTCCGCTCACAGACCGCGGGCCAGAGATCGTTTCCGCACCTACCAACGGACGCCCGCACGACCGAAAGGGCGAAAATTCTTCGTGGGTCTCCGAGATCGCCGCCGAAATCCGCTCACTCGGGCGTCTCTCCGCAGCGATGCGATGGACCCCCGTTGGTGAAGCGTCGTATTCGCGCGTCTCACGTTCGCGGTCGCAGCATTGGGTAGTTGGCCCATGCGACGGCGAGCGTGGCGGCCCGGTCGGCGACGAAGTTCGGGTTGTAGCCGATGAGTGGAGCGAGCACGGGTCCGGGAACCTCCCGGATCAAGTCGTGGAGCGCCGCCACCCGCGCTGCCCGGCTGACACCGATTCGAATGAGCCGCTCGGCGAGGGTCTTGGGATTGACCGGTCGATCCGGCGTGCGGCCGGGGATGAGCCAGACGTCGTCGCCGGACCGCCGGGCAAACAGTGCGACGATCATGGCGTCGAGAGGTGCGACGACCTGGACCGGTTCGCCGCCGAGGTCGAGCTTCACCGCTCCGTCGTCGTCGTGGCTGATGTCGTTGAGGCGCAGGCGGCTGACCCGCGTCACGGGCTGGGCGTAGAGGGTGACGAGTAGCCCGGCGACGCGGTCATCGAGACGAAGGTTGGCGTCGTGAACGAGCCGCCCGATGAGCTCGCCCCGCTGTCGGGCCGGCATCGGCGTGGGAGCGGCCGACTTGAAGACGGGTAGCCGCAAGTGTCGATCGCACAGGCGATGCTGGATCGCCCAGGTGACGAAGGCGGCGCTCAGGTGGCGGGTCGTGGGACCGTCGGCGAACCAGGCGTCGAGATCCGCCTGGGTGCAGGTGACCAGGGTGAGGTGGCGGGCGTCGAGCCAGTCGAGGAACTCCGACGCCCGGCGAGCCTGCATGCGGGCCCCTCGACACGACCACGGCCGCAGGGTGCCGACGGCGGCGGAACGCAACAACCGACGACGCAGACCCCAGCGCAGGAACCGGGCGATCACGGGCCGGTGCGGCGCGCTCACCTCGTCGAGGAACGGGACGGTCCACGCATCGAACAAGTCGAGCTGATGGCGGTCAGGATCGAGCCCGTCCACGCCCGGAAGACTGACCTCGAGGTTCACGGTTCGACGATGCGGGCCCGACGAGGCCGAAGTGTGCCGCGCAGGGCGGTGACGTCGCCGAGGTGTTCGCCGCCGGCGGCGCGCCGGGCAGCCGGCTCGATGAGGTGGGGGACGACGAGATCGCCCGGGTCGCAGCCCAACACGTCGCACAACGCGGCGAGCACGTCCAAGGACAGTCGTTCCGGGGTGTTCACCACCAGCCGGTAGACCTGCGTCGCCGACAGGTGGATGCCCCGCTCGGCCAGCAGCGGGGCCAGGTCGGTCGTCTTCCACAAGCCCTGTTCGGCCATCCGTTCCCGCAACAGCCAGCGATAGCCCATCTTCTTGGTCATGTCGAGCTCCGGTCCGTGGTGGTGGCGTGGGTGACGATGCGATCGAGCGCCGCCCGCAACGCACGGGTCTTGTAGTCCGACGACACCGACGTGTAGATCGCTGTGGTCGAGGCGTGCTCGTGGCCGACCTGCTGTTGGACGAACAAGGCGTCGAAGCCGTCCTCGATGAGATGGGTCACGTAGGAGTGGCGCAGGGCGTGGGGGCTCAACCCGGCCGGCAGCCCGGCCCGTTCCCGCAGCCGCGCGAAGGCGGCGGTGAAGCGGGGCTCGCTCACCCGGCGCGACTGTTCCGAGGGCCACAACGCTCCGTCGTCGTGGCGGCGGTGGGGCCACACCTCACCGACCCACTGCTCGAGGACCTCGACTGACCACGGCATCACCGTCAGCACGCTGCGCCGCTTGGGGGCGCTGCCGGCCTGGGCCTTGCCGAAGCCGGACGTAGCACACCCCGAACTCGCCGAACTCGAGGGCCCGCGGGTTGCGCCCGAAGTCGTGGACGTCCAAGCCGATGAGCTCACGGCGGCGCAGGCCGAAGGCGTAAGCCGTCTTGATCATCACCGCGTCCCGGAACGCCGCCACCCAGCCCTTGCGGCCCCGCCGACGGATGTCGTCCACCTGCTCGTCGGCGGCATCGAACAGCGTCTGCAGCTCGACACGGGTCAGCGCTCGGCGCTGGGGCCGAGCCTCGAACGCCACCCGATGCGCGGCGCTGTTCCAGGCGTGGCAGATCTGCACGGGATATGACCCGAACCGGGACTCGCACTCGGTGGCCCACCCGTAGACGGGATCGCACGCATAGGCCAGGAACGAACGGATCGCCTGCTGGTAGGTGCGCACCGTCGAGTGCGCCAATGTGTGCACCGAGCACAGGTCCTCGGTCCACTCCTCCAGATGCGCCGGCGTCCATGCCCACGGGAACACACCGGCATGCGCCTGGAAGCGACGCACCGGCGCGGCGGCGGCTTCGATGGTGCGACGGTTCAGCCGGCGGCTCGCCTGTTGGCGGGCCCAGCCCTCCAGCATCGCCTCGAACAGCTGCACGTCGGGGCGCAGCAGGCTCACGCCCGACGCCCGCACGTGCTGGGCACCACCCGTCCGATCTATCCGCCGCGCCACACCCGCCTCGCCGTCGCCTGTCCACCGATAGTTGCATCGGATGACAGCCAGGACGCGGATGCTCACGTCGCGGCCAACGACCTCCAACGAATCCGAGTCGGCCTGTAGTCACCCCCCACTTCCGGCGCGGCGGCAGCCACCAGCCAGCTCACGTCGGCGACGAGGCTCTCCACTCACATCTCGCGGCCGATGCAATGTGAGTCCTTCCACAGACTATCACCCGCCGGGTGTACGTTTCGTCGCGTTTCGTTACATTGGCCGGCGATGACCATTCCGGGCAAGGGTGGAAGGCCTCGCAAGTGGCGCTCCGACGCCGACCGGGTGCGTGCCTACCGCGCCCGTCAGCGAGGCGACTCGGAGCCGCCAGTACTGGCGGTGGCCCTCGATGAAGGCGACGAGCTCGCCGCCGCTTTGGAGCACGGTCGTGAACTCGGTCAGCGCCTCGAGAAGCAACGCAAGGTCGAGCGTTCGCTGCGGCGCGAGCTTGCAGTCGCGTGTCGAGAGCTCGAAGCACAGCAGGCGCGCTTCGACTTGCTCCGCCAAGACAACGAGGCGCTCCGGAACAACCTAGCCGACGCCGAGCGAGCGCGAGGCGAGGTGGAGGGGCGGCTGACAGCTCTGGCGCAGGAGAACCTTGCGCTGCGACGGCGGCTCGAGCCTTTCAGTGGGGCTGCGACACCTGCCGTCGACACGACCGAGAAGCCGTCTACCAACCGGGCGCAGCGCCGTCGTGCGGCGAGGAACGCTCGACGTCGCCAGTAGGCGAAGGCACTCGGAGGTCGTCGGGAGCGATGTCCTGGTCAGAGCACACCCTCGACCACACACCCGACCGCTCACCGCAGTGCTCACTCGCCCTGGTCAGCAGCCTCGTCGCCTCGACGGTCCCGCTGGGCCGAGCATCGAGCGGCCCTCTTCGTCGGACATCGCGCGCCGGCCGGCACGGATCCGAGCCAGCGGCGATGATGGAGGGGTGAGCAGCGAGCACGACTACCTGGTTCGGCTCGCTGCCTTCCAGTATCTCGATCGACTGACGGACGCCTACGGCGACGCGCTGCCGTGGTCAGCGCTGACCCACGGTTTCAGCTACCAAGGCGTCGCAATCCCGCTCATCGGCGCCGCCGGAATCTGGAAGGCCGGAGCACTGGAGCTGCCCATCTCGATCGCCACGAGTCCGAGGAACCCGTACGGCGACACGATAGGCGATGACGGGCTGCTGCGATATCGCTATCAGGGCAGTTCGGCGCGCGCCTATGACAATGTGCTGCTCCGCCGGGCGATGGCCGAGGCGCGACCCCTGATCTACTTCCACGGTCTCGCCAAGGGCTTCTATGCTGCGTTGTGGCCAGCGGTGGTCGTGGCGGACGATCCCGCGAGCCAGACGTTCACGGTGGCGTGTGAGGATGTCGAGCTGCTCCGGCCCGAGCTGGCGCCTACCGTCGTCGACGATGTGCGGCGTCGGTACGTCACGCGACTGGCGGTCGCCAGGCTTCACCAAGCCGCCTTCCGGCAACGGGTGATCCGGGCCTACCGGGAGCAGTGTTCGGTGTGCCGTCTTCGCCATCTGCAGCTCCTCGACGCGGCGCACATCGTGGCCGACACCCATGCGCAGGGCGACCCAGTCGTGACCAACGGGCTTTCGCTGTGCAAGATCCATCACGCCACCGTCGATGCCAACATCCTCGGTGTGCGCCCCGACTACGTGATCGAGATCCGTCGCGACGTCCCTACCGAGACGGATGGACCGATGCTGACGCATGGCCTGCAGGAGCATCACGGTGGCAGCCTCCTGCTGCCGCATGCCGTGCATGAGCGGCCCAACACCGAACGACTCGCGCTTCGGTACGAGGACTTCCGGCGAGCTTCGTAGGCCGATGTGAGCGACGGTGGCGGTCCTGCAGGACCTGGCGGTGTCAGCCCTCAGGCTGACCTCCTCGTGGAGCGCCTGCTGCGGGTCATCGACGAGGGCCGCCGGACGGCCACGTACAAGCTGGCCTTGCTGGCGGGCCTGATCGACGCCGTGGCACTGACGTCGGGCGCCCCGATCGTGCCGACCACGCTGATCGCGCAGGGAATCTTGGCGTTGTACTACCCCCAGACGCGGCCCTACGTCGCCAACGATGGCATCGCACGTGAGCTACGCCAGATCTCCATGAAGTCCTCGCCAGTGCTCCGAGCGGTCCTGCGTCTGCGTCTCGCCGGTGACAACGCGGGCTGCCGTTCGGTCGACGACGCCAGAGAGCGGGTGGCCGATGTCTACGACGAGGTGCTCACCGAGGTCGAGACGACGTTCGTGAGATACCCGATCCCAGCCGCTCGAAGTCGAGGAGCCCAAGCTCAGTCGCGTCATCGGCAGCAGCCGTGAGATCGACGGCGAGGCGTCCGCTGGCGTAGTGGTGGCGGCTCCAGGCCTCGATCAGCAGCTGTGCCTTCGGGATGAGGGATTCGAGGGCGGCTCGGTTGACGAGTCGCAGCATCGTGACCGGTTCGAGCTGGGTCACCTCTCCGAGCTCGCCGCAACCATGGTTGGCGGGCGGCGCGCCGGACGCGTCCGACTGTTCGACTGCGACGCCGGCCACGCGCCCGGCCCGGGTCGACACCAGGTAGTCATGGGCGGTTACGCCTTTGCGGTGCAACTGCCTGGCTGACGCGAGGTCGACGTCCGCGGCCCGCCACGCTTCAGCCTCGTACGGACCGATCCCGGCGTCGGCCCACCGGGCTGCCTCTACGGGTCCCGGCCCGGCGCGCGCATACACCTTGAGCTCGAACGCCGATCGGGGGCCACCGTCGGAGCGGATGAATCTGTCGGCAGCGCCAGAGGTGTCGTCGGACATGTCGCCGTCAGTTGTAGCGGGTGCGGTGGGCGGCCGCGTGCGGTGACAATCCCGATCGGCGACGGGTATCCGGCGCGCGTCAACGCCGAACGGATGTGACGGGGCAATCGCAGCCCCTCCAACCTCGTCGTCGGCGTCAGCGGGACCCCAGAGTCAGCTTGGCGGCTTGCGTCTCGCGAACGCCGCCCGCCAGCCGGCGACACGCTGTGTCCCGAGGGCTCGTGCATGTTCGGGGCCTGCAAGACTGCCCCTGTGAGGGAGCGGCTCCTTACGCCGTCCAAGATCACGGCGTGGCTGGACTGTGCCTACTACCTGACGCTCCAGCACCGTCTGGATGACGGTGAGCTTGTGCCTCAGCGGGGGCCATTCGGAGCCATGGCGCAACTGCTGTGGCGCAAGGGCCAGGAACACGAAGAGGCCTGCCTCGAGCAGTATCGAGCGGACGGGCGTGCCGTCTACGTGGTACCGGGTCGTCGACGGGGGGAGCCCTTCGAGGCTTGGGTGCGGCGCGTGGGCAATCCACTGGTCGACGCGCACGACGTGGTTTATCAGATACCCCTCATCCACGACAGGGTGCGCGGAATCGCTGACTTCCTTATTCGAACCGAACGGCGCGACGGAAGCGTCGTCTATGAACCGGTCGACGCCAAGCTGGCCCGAGCGGAGGCGAAGCCAGGACACGTGCTTCAGCTGTGCTTCTACGCCGAGGCGCTCGAAGCGCTGACGGGCGTGACGCCCGAGCACCTCCACCTCTGGCTCGGATCGGGTGTGACGGAATCAATCCGGCTCGCCGACGTAGCGCCCTATTGGCGACGGCTCCGGAAGCAACTGGTCGATGCGCTGGATCGTGACATCGACGAGTCGACTCGTCCCGAGCCCTGCCTGCACTGCGAGTTCTGTGAGTTCGCCGATCACTGCGAAGGCCAATGGCGAGCCGAGGATTCCTTGGTCTACGTCGCCGGCATTCGGGCCACCGAGCGGACCGCCCTTGAGGAAGGTCAAGTTGCGACCTTGACGTCTCTTGCGATGCTCGGTGTTCCAGTAGACGGGCTTGATCGAAACCGGCAGCGTCGTCTCGTGGAGCAGGCCGCCCTACAGCTCGTGGCGCGTGAGCGACCCGACGAGCCACCGCCGTACGTGCTCATCGACGACGTCGCGGTTGAGTCCTCGGTGGTCGGATTGCCCGCGCTGCCGCTCCCTGACGACGGTGACGTGTTTCTCGACTACGAGGGTGACCCGTTCTGGCGGGCCGATACGGGTCTCTTCTTCCTGTTCGGTCTGCTGACCGGTGGCGGCGCAGACGCGATGTCGTACGAGGCGCGATGGGCGCACGATCTCGACGAGGAGGCGGGCCAGACGCGATCGCTGATCGACTACCTCGCTGGTCGGCACACCGAGTTCCCGAACATGCACGTCTACCACTACAACCACACCGAGCGGTCGGCGCTGGAACGCCTGGCGGCCCAGCATGGTGTCGGTGAGAGCACGCTGGCCGACCTCGTCGACGGAGGCTTGTTCGTCGACCTCTACCGGGTGGTCCGAGAGGCGCTCGTGGCCGGCGTGGAGTCGTACGGTCTGAAGAACATCGAGCGACTGACTGCCTTCGAGCGGAGTCACCTGATCGACCGGGGGGCGGGAGCGGTCGTCGAGTACGAGGCGTACATGGCCGACCGTGATCCGAGCCGACTCGAGCGAATCGCACGCTACAACGCAGACGACGTCTGGTCGACGATGGAGCTGCGCGACTGGCTCGTCGGGTTGCGTCCCGTCGGTATGGCTTGGCGGCCGCCTTTCGTTGCCGTCGAGAACGAGCAGTACGCCGAGCTGGATGCACAGGTCGAGGCGCTCCACGCGTTCGACGTCAGCACGGCCCAGCACCAGCTCGGCGATCTGCTCGGTTACTGGCGCCGAGAGTGGAGGGCCACGCTCGCCCAAATGCTCGCGAGGAGTTCGCAAGACCCTGTGCGTCGTCTGGAAGACCCGGACGTCGTCGCCGACCTGCAGCTCATTGGGACGGTTCAGCGCACAGGCACGAAGGGCCAGAAGCTCGCGCCTGCACTTCGCATGAGCTTTCCCCCGCAAGCGCTGTCGTCGACGATGCGCAAGTACAACGCCGGTGTGGTCTTCGAGGCCGGCGGCAACGCAATCGGCTTTTCATCGGTGGTGTCCATCGATGAGCAGGTGCGGGAGCTCCAGCTGCTGTGGGGAGAGGCGAATGAGGAACGAGGCGTCGTCCCTCGCGCCGTCGTCGTGAACGATTGGGTACAACCAAAGCCGAAGCCGCATGCATTGTCCACCTTCGCCACCGAAGTCCTCGACGGGCAAGGGCGACAACACACCGTCCGGGACGCACTCCTTGGTCGTGAGCTTCCATCGTTCAGTGGTGCGGGCGGCCCGAGCGGAACCTGTCAAGCCCGGTGAGACAACTTGTCATGCGGATGTGATGAGTGCTTCGGGGCTGGGTTCGTTGATCCAGGCGATGGTGGGCAGCTTCGGCGGCTGGGGCGGGCGGTGCCCGAACCGTGCCGGGTTGGCGGCGTAGGCGGCGTCGAGAGTGACGGCCCGCTGGGCGCGGATCTCGTCGGCGGTGCCGTAGTGGACCGACGCCGGGGTGTGCAGCCCGATGCCGGCGTGGCGGTGGACGTGGTTGTAGTGATCGAAGAACGCGGCGCAGAACGCCCGGGCGTCTTCGATCGAGCCGAACCGGCCAGGGAAGGCCGGGCAGTACTTGAGGGTCTTGAAGTTCGCCTCCGAGTACGGGTTGTCGTTGCTCACATGCGGCCGGCTGTGGCTGCGGGCGACACCGAGATCGACGAGCAGCTGGGCGACGGGCTTCGATGTCATCGAGGTGCCCCGGTCGGCGTGCAAGGAGAGCTGGCCGCGGCCGATGCCGTGTCGCTGCAGGGTGTCGGCGATGAAGGCTTCGGCGAGCTCTCCGGTCTCGGCCGGCGACACCATCCAGCCGACGACGTAGCGGGAGAAGATGTCGATGACCACGAACAGCTCGTAGTAGACGCCCCGCTGCGGGCCCTGCAGCTTCGTGATATCCCACGACCAGACCTCGTTCGGTCGACGGGCGATGAGCTCGGGCTTCTTGGTCGCCGGGTGGGTGCGCTGCCGTCGCCGTTCGCGGTTCTCGCCGGCGACCGCGAGCAGCCGGTACATGGTGGAGATCGAGCACAGGTAGATGCCGTCATCGAGCAGCCGGGCCCACACCTGGGCCGGGGCCAGGTCGCAGTACTCCGCCGAGCGCAGCACCGTCAGCACCCGCTGGCGCTCCTGCTCGGTGAGCTTGTTCGGTGGGGCCGGCCGGGGTGCCGGCGGACCCGCCACTGGCGGTCGCTGCCGCCGATAGCGCGTCGCCCGCGAGACGCCGAGCAGGTCGCAGGCGGCGCTGGTCGATGTCATCGCTTCGAGCTCACCGAAGTGCGCCTCGATCATCGCGTCGACTTCGGATCGGTGTCCGCGCTCTCGGAGAGCCCTTCCAAGAGCGCGTGCAGTTTTCCCATGACATCGAGCGCCGATCTCGTCTTGGTCAGCTCCGTCTCCAACCGTTCGTTGCGGCGGCGCAGCCGCTCCAGCTCGACCTGCTCAGGGGAACGACGCGGCTTCGCCTTCGGCGCCAGCCCCTGCTGGGCGCCGGCATCGCGAGCCTTGCGCCACTCCGCCAGATGCGAGCTGTAGAGGGCCTCGCGGCGCAGCAACGCCCCGCGCTCGCTCGAGCCGACCGGCAACGCGTCGTACCCGTCGAGGATCTCGGCCTTGTACTCGGCGGTGAACGATCGCCGCCGAGGCCGGGCAGCCGGGTCGGGCTCGTCCACCACGCCATCATGGGCGCGCGCAAGCAGAGATGCAGTCGTCATGGTCATCGGGTCTACGTCTTCCAGACTCGCCCTGCAGGGATGGTCGGCTACCGCAGGTGTCTCACGTCAGCCTGACAGACAGGGGAGAGCCGGCCTCTTCGATGATGACCTCGCCAACATCCTGTCCTGGGCGCCCGCCCTCCATCACAGCTACGTCGCGGTCCAGGGTCCACCCGGAACGGGGAAGACCTACACCGGCGCTCACGTCGTTCTGGAGTTGCTGCGACACGGTCAGCGGGTGGGCATGACAGCAATGAGTCACTCCGCCATTGACAATCTTCTCGCGGAGATCCTTGATCTGGCTCGAGCCGCCAACGCGCTGCATCTCGTGCAGGCGATCCGGCGCCACAATCGCCCCCATGTCGGCGCGTTCGATGATGTCGTCTATACGACGGACCCAAGGAAGTGCGCCAAGGCCGACTTCAACCTGGTGGCTGGGACGACGTGGGTGTTCGCCAACGAGGCTATGCGAGCGGCGCCCGTCGACGTACTCGTCGTCGACGAGGCGGGTCAGCTCGCCCTTGCGGATGCGCTCGCGGCGTCGACGTCTGCCAACAACCTTGTTCTTCTCGGCGATCCGAGCCAGTTGGCCCAGGTGTCGCAGGCGGTGCATCCTGCCGGCTCGGGAGCGAGCGTGCTCGAGCACGTGCTGGGTTTCGATGTCACGATCCCGCCGGAGCGGGGAGTCTTCCTCAGTCAGACGCGTCGGATGCATCCGGACGTGTGCCGGTTCATCTCAGGTCAGATCTATGAGGGGCGGCTCACGTCGCACAACTCATGCGCCACACAGACCACGGGTCTTGGTACGGGCCTCCGTTGGATCCCCGCCTCCCACACGGGTTGCTCGACGGCGTCTCCCGAGGAAGCGGAGCTGATCCTGCGCCACGTCGAGTTGGTTGTCGGATCGTGGTGGATCGATGCCACCGGCGCTCGGCACGAACTCGAACCTGATGACGTTCTCGTCGTGGCCCCTTATAACGACCAGGTCGACCTGCTCCGGGAGGTGTTCGTTACCAGCCCTCTCGCAAAGGATGTCCGCGTGGGCACGGTCGACAAGTTCCAGGGGCAAGAGGCTCCTGTGGTGTTCTTCTCGATGACAACCTCTTCGGCGATCGACATGCCGCGTGGACCGGGCTTCCTCTTCTCGAAGAACCGGCTCAATGTGGCCATCAGCCGCGCCCGATGCCTCGCCTTCCTCGTTTGCACGGACGAACTCCTGAATGCCCGCGCCCGTGACGTCGAGCAGATGAAGCTCATCGCGACCCTGTGTGCCTTCGTCGAGCAGGCTGAGGCGGTCGCATGAACGCCTGACCTGGCCTCAGGGCTGGCGAAACGTGTGGTCGAGCGCCACGAGAGCGAACTTTGCCGCGTCGAGGTCAGCGCTGTCGACGAACGCGGTCTTGCTGGCGATCGCGACGCTCTCGAGGTAGATGGCTCGGGACACGTTCTAGGCGGTCGTCCAAAGCGCGTCGGCCTGGAGCGTTGGTGGTCGTGTCGTCGTACTCGGCGTTCCGATCGGTACGAATGGCGAGCGACGCTTCGTCCGAGCTCGGTCGGAGGTCGTCGCTGCGTGCGATGGCTGAGTAGCCACGTTGCTCGACTGTCCGTGGGCCGGCGTGAAGCGGCCGGTGACCTCGTCGCGATGGCTAGCAGGATGCTGAAAAGCAGGGTTTGTGTCCCGTTTCGGCCTTGTGCTGCGAGTGGTGCGATCGATCGTCGGGTGATCGGTCGGCTGGTCGTGCCGTCGTGGGGCCGGGCGAGGTCGCCGGTCAGGCTGGTTGGGCGTCGAGGGCGGTGATGCGGAACCAGGCCCGGTTGCGTTGTCGTCCTCGGTAGCGGAGTTTGCGTCCGCCGGCGATGGTTTTGATCCAGCCGAAGGGTTCCTCGATCCGTTTGCGGATCCGCATGCTGACGGCGTGACCGGTGTGTCTGGTCGTGCGCCCGTCGATCGCCGACCGCTGCCGTGCCGTGTTCTGGGCGACGTGCGGCGTGAACCCGAGGTTGCGGACCTCGGCGACGAAGCCGCTGGTGTCGTAGCCCTTGTCACCAGCGACGGTGCGCCGTCGAGCCGTCTTGGGGAGTCGGGCGAGCATCGCCACGGTGGTGGCCCTCTCGGCATACCCATCGGCGCAGGTGAGTTCGGCGTCGACGATCAACGCGTTGCGGTGTTCCATCAACAGGTGCCCCGAATAGCACAGCGTGGCGGCGGTGTTGCGGCTCTTGCGATACAACCTGGTCTCCGGGTCGGTGGTCGAGGCGTGCGTCTCGTTCGATCGGCGCTCGCCGTGCCACTGGACCTCGATGTTGCGGTCCGTCGGGCGGATCCGCAGGTGGGCCGTCTTTGGGTTTGAAGCTCTTGTGCGACGCCCACGCCTCCAACAACGTGCCATCGACGGAGAAGTGCTCACTCGACAGGTAGCGGCGCAGCTTGGCCTGGTGCACGACGGCGGCGAAGAACTCGTCCGCGACCTCGTGTTCGAGGAGCCGTATGCGGTTCTTGGTGAACGTGGTCGCGTCGAACGCGGCGGCGTCGATGCGCATGTCCAGGAACCATTTGAACAGCAGGTCGTAGTTGCGCCGCTCGCAGAACGCCCGCTCCGAACGGATCGAGTACAGCGCCATCAACACCGTCGACTTCAACAGCGTCTCCGGTGGGACGCTGCGGCGGCCCCCGGGCGCGTACATGCCATCGAACACGTCATCCAGCTCGGCGAGCACCGCGTCGACCACCCTGCGGATCTTGCGGATCGGATGATCCGACGGGATCAGATCCTCCGTCGACAACGAAGACAACACCGCCAGCTACGGATCCGGGCTCCCACGCATACCCACAGTCTTTTCGATCCGAGCGCCGAACGCGAGCACCCTCAGCGTATTTCCAGCACCCTGCTAGTCGGAGCACCGAGGGAGGGCTGGCAGCAGGGCGACGCCGCCGCTCGTGCACGGGTCTAGGTCGACGCACCTGTGCCGTTCCGGGGCACGATCGGCCGAGAACGCAGTCTTGCCCGTGCCCTCGGCCGACGTGGGGAGGTCGACATGCCGCGATTTCGATGGGCGAACGTCGACGACGCTGTCGTCGCGCAGCTCGGTGCACACATGCGAACGAAAGGGGATCCGCTGGTCGCGCTGAGCAGGCGATACGGGACCCCACCCGGGCCGGCGCTCGTCGCCGACCATTGGACCGTCCTGCGCGATACCTGGTTGGCCAACGCGCCGCAAGACGCGTGAGGCGGTCGTGAGCTCGCTCCGAGCCTGGCAGCTCGGCGACATGTCGATTCCTGTAAAGCGCAAAGCCGACCAACTCCGCTATCTGCGGTCGTGCAGGAATCACGTCACGCTGCGGAACGCGGTTTTGGAGGAGTTCGTCTCGGCCGGCAGAACGCCAGCCGGATCCGTCGAGTCGGAGACGCCGGACGTGTGGGGGAAGTTCACACGCAGTCTCACGAGGACGCTCACGGCGCTCGAGAACAGCCAGTACCTCATCCTGTCGCTCGGACCTCGCGCCGCCAGTGTCGGGCGGACCGAGAGGTTCGTCCAGTTCGCGTCGTTCGGTGACGACGGACTCCGTGCCGAGACCGTCTCGAACGCCTTTCTCGACGGCGACGCGCGGCTCAGCGCCGACGACCAGCGCGCTCTCGCCGTGATGGGTTGGTGTCCTCCGACGCATGCGCCCGGGGCGGGCGAGGACCAGAGCGACCCGTTGGGCTCGCCGAACTACTTCCGCGACTGGCCCACACCGGTGCCACACATTGAGGTGGCTCAGTTCGCGGTCGCGACGCTGCGGGACGTCCATGGTGCTCGCGCTAGTGAGCAGCTCCGCTATGTCGCCTTTGACGAAGCCGGGGCGCCATTGCTCTTCTCGAAGCTCGGGCTTCGGCGGGTGGAAGAGATCCCATCGGTCGACCCCGCCGAGATCGAGGCGCTGCTGCCGTCGCCACGAGATGCCGAAGACCTCCGCAAGGAGCTGGAAGCCACCGTCCGAGGGATGTTGCAGCTCGACGAGCTGTACATCGACGCGGACGGCGACATTCCCATCAAGTGGGGCACTACATCTGTCTTCGTTCGTGTCTCCAAGGCCGCGCCAGTCGTCAACGTGTTCGCGCCGTTGATCGTCGAGGTGCCGAGCGGAGCTGCGCTTCTCGAGGCGGCCAACTCGATCAACCAGCGCTACAACGTCGTGCGGGCCTTCGTCGAGGGCGACTCGATGTTGATGGCCGCCGACGTGATGGCCCGTCCCTACGTGTCAGCGCATGTCGTGGAGACGATCCAGCTCATCGGCGAGATCGCCGACGAGCTCGACGAGGAGCTCCAGAGCCAGCTTGGCGGCAGGACGTTCCACGGTGAGGCGCTCTCGCTCCCGAGCGGTCCACCGAAGACTACGCCGGGCTACCTGACGTAGCCGTAGGGCCGACACACACTCGCAAGACTCAGCCGCGGCCGCAAGCGAGCACAGCCTGTCTGTCGGATCCGCCTCGTCGAGCGAGGGCCTCGTCGAGGACTCGGCCGACGGAACCTGGTTCGGAACTCGCAGCGTGGAGCCGGAGGAGCACGTTCCGGACCAGATCGTGAGCCAGGACGCGCTCGAGGTGCTCAGTGATAGCGAGGCGGTCCGCGGGTTGATCGAGGCGGAGGCGGCGGTGGCTGCTGGTGACGTCGTGCGCGGTGTTGACGGGGTGAAGGCGTTGCGCCCGTCGACGTCGGGGTGACCGAACCTTACGTCTGGTCGTCGCCGGGCCGGCGGCTCGGACGATCGTTGAAAGGTTGCCTGAAGCGGCGAGCGCGGCCGTGATCGAGTTCGTGACGACCGCGCTCGTCGAGGACCCCTACCGGGTCGGTCGTGAGTTCTGCAACGAGCTGGTCGGCGTCTTCGCCGCTCGGCGTGGCACCTATCGCGTGCTGTACCGCATCGACGACGACCGACGGGAACTCATCGTGCTTCGAGTCGATCATCGACGCGACTTGTACCGGACTCACCCTTGAGAGCGTCTCGCGTCGGGCACGTGCCCGCCGCCGGCCCGGCGCAGCTGACGCGACGCCGGGCTGCGATTCGCCGCACAGGTGCACGACCTGCCAACCCGCAGGCAGTTGAACGGGCTCGAGGCCGCCGGCGTCGCGACCGTTGGGTGTCTTCGTAGTCCTCTTGAGTGCGCAGCTTGCCCCGCGCCGACGTGACGAACAGGACGGCCCGGTTGGTGTACTGATCACCCTGTTCGCGCGGGGACCAGACGTGGACACGGACGGCGGCCCGCCTGTTCCACGGTGGGCCGTTGACGAGGACGTGTTCGACTTCCGTCTGGATTCCGGCGGCGACGTAGCGCTGCAGGAGCCGCTCCATCTCGGCCTTGCCGCGGTGGGTGACGTGGGCGTGGCTGCCGCGCTCGACCGGCCGGAACTCGTCGACCCACGAGTTGTCACCCGGGAAGGAGAACTCGAGGTCGTCGGCGAACGTGGCCACTGCCGGCCGGTAGTCGCCGGCGTTGAGCATGGCGACGTTGCCCCAAACATCCAGCGCACGGTGGCCTTGTACATGCCTCACTTCGTTGTCTAGATCGCCCACAGCGGGTGCTCGCCGGTGGGTCCCGCGAGGTCGGCGCCGATCGCTCTGGGCGCCCCGCGGTAGGAGCGCTCGAGGGCCCGGTGACAGCAGGCTCGCCGTGTACGAGAATGACGTTGTTCGGACCGCCCAGCCCGAGGTGGCGAATATGGCCATGACCACTTCTGGAGTACCTGACGGTGTGCCGCTGCTCTCTCGGGGCAAGCACCGCAGCCCGCGCAAGGGCGTGTGTTTCATGGAGCTCGTGTCGTTCATGTCGGGCGAGTCCTGGAGTGACCATCCCGCGTGTACCCACCCGCTGCTCGCCTCGCTCGCCCGCCTCGTCAACGATTACACGAGCGACGTCGGCCGCCACCAGCTGGCCCCTCTGATTCCGAGCGTCATCGGACTCACCAGCGACGATCCCTACGTCGATGTCGTGATTTCGCTGCGATCGGCGAGCGTGGCCCTGCCGGTCGCGTCCGAGGAGCGCCAACGGGCCTTGGCCGTCGGGGTGATCGTGGCCAACCGCCTCGTCGATGGTCTTGGTCATCGGCCGACCGGCGGTGTCGAAGACCGGAGCCGACGGGCGTTGGCGCAGGCGCCGGATGCGGCGCGGTGGGCCGAGCGGTTCGTCGCGGACAGCTCGACCACCGTCGCAAAGTTCCGAAAGTACAGCGCGCCAACCGTCGTTCGGCTGGCCGTCGAAGGGATCGCGTGCGCTTGCACGCCCGATCCCGACGGCTTGCTCCATGATCTGCTGCGCGCCGCGATCCATGACTGTGCGAGGTTGATCCGTTGTGACTCCGGCGACGAAGCCCGCCTGGCCGACGCCGAGCGCTGGACTGCCGCCTGCCACCTCACCGGTGTGGTCCGACCCGGCTGAAGCCATCCACGACGCCCTGGCGTGTTCGCCAACTCCGCCCATGCTGGCCGTCGCGCGCAGGCAGTAGACCAGAACTCGATACGCGACTGGCTTTGCCAGCGAGCCGTCGTAGCCCGCCCTTCGACGTCGAGAACGGACGAGGGTACGGGCTTCCGGCATCGTCTGGGAGCGTGCCCGACACGTGTCCAACATTACATAACTGACACCTGAAATAGGCATCTACCTGGACAAACGCATGCCACGGCTCCGCCTGCAAAGCCCTCTACCCGGGTTCGATTCCCGGCGTCGCCTCTCTGCTGGTGGTGCTATCGTGCCTGGTCAGAGTCCATTTCGGTCTGACCGCCATTGACCGGCAGTGTCCTCCTCGATCCCTCAGGATCCGTGGCTCCGTACCGATTTCGTACCCACGGAGGGCACTCATGGCATCCATCGAGAAGCGCAGCGGGGGCTGCCGGGTTCGCACCGAGACCCGGGCGGCCACAACCGCAGCCGCACGTTCCAACGCAAGGCCGATGCCGAGCGGTTCGCCCGCGAAGTCGAGGTCGACATGGACCGCGGCCGGTGGATCGATCCTCGCGGCGCCGACGTCCCGCTTGAGCAGTGGGTCGAGACCTTCATGATGTTCGCAGGCTCGCTCGCGCCGACGACGCAGCAGACGTACCAGCGGGACTTCGACCGCTACATCCTCCCTCGCTTCGGCTCGGTGCGTCTCGGCCGGCTCTCGCCGGAGGAGATCGAGACCTGGCTCAACGACGAGCTGGCCAAGGGCCTGGCGCCGTCGTCGGTCCACCGCCACTACCGCACGCTCCGTCGGGTCCTGCAGACGGCTGTCGAGAAGGACCGTCTGCTCTCCAACCCGTGCGACCGGGTTCGCCCACCCAAGGTCCCCAAGACGGCCATGACCGTGCTCACGTGGGAGCAGGCGATGGCGCTGGCCGAGGCCCACTCGGAGCGGTACCGGACGCTGATCTACGTCGCCATCGACACGGGCAGGCGCTGGAGCGAGCTCGTCGGGCTGCGGCGGGGAAGCGTCGACGTGGTTCGCCCCAAGATCCGAGTGGTCGAGCAGCTCGTCCAGCTCGACGACGGCTCCCGGCTGCGACGCCAACCGAAGACCGACTCGGGCACGAGGACGATCACCGTCTCGGCTGCCGTCGCGGCCATGCTCGCCGACCACCTCGACCGCTTCGTCGAGCCCGAGCCCGACGCCCTGGTGTTCACGAACGGCGCCGGCCAGCCGCTGTCGCACTCGAGCTTCCAGACCCACCACTTCAAGCGGGCCCAGCTCGCCGCCGGCGTTTCCTGTGGCTTCCACGACTTGAGGCACACCAGCGTCTCCCTCGCCATCGCCGACGGCGCCCAGCCCAAGGCGATCCAGGTGCGCATGGGCCACAGCTCGATCACCGTCACCCTCGACCGCTACGGCCACCTGTTCCCCGAGCTCGACGAAGCCATCGCCACCGCCTTCGACGCCCGCTGCCTGGCGATGCAAGTCGCCGCGGCCGAGGCGGCCAGCGGGAAGAATGGGACCTGATGAGCCGCTCAGTTGTCGAGGTCGTCGACGGGAAGGCCGTCTACAACGGCCGGCCGCTTGCCGCCTGGGTGCCCGACGTCATCGAGCGGGTCCTCGACCGCACCGACGCACTGCGCGTGGTCGTGTTCGGCTCCGTTGAGCGGGGCGATGACGGGCCCGACTCGGACATCGACCTCCTCGTGGTGCTGCCGCAGGTGACCCGCCGCCACGACGATGCCGTCCGGGTCCTTCGCGAGCTGCGGGACCTTCCCGTACCCGTCGAGGTCATCGTGGTCGACGACGCGCTGCTGGAGCGTGAGTCGAACGTGCCCGGCATCGTGCGGGTCGCGCTGCGCGAGGGCCGAACCGCTGAGCGCGCCGCCTGACCGTCGGGAGGTTGCTGCACGTTGGCTTCGCTGGGCGGCGGAGGACCTCGTGCTGGCCGAGCACACTGCGGCCGATGAGAAGCTCGTGCCTCGGGGGGCGTGCTCTGGGCTCACCAGGCAGCCGAGAAGGCGATCAAGGCGTTGCTCATCGCTCGCGATGTCGATCCGCCCAAGCTGCCCGACCTCGATCGGCTCGTCAGTCGTCTCCCAGAGGTGGACGCGCTCGCCTTCGACGGTCTCGATCTTCCGGAGCTCAGCCGATGGGCGATCGACGGTCGTTACCCGGCCGATCTCGACGAGGCAACGAGCGCCGACGCTGGCCGTGCCATCGACCTCGCTACGGTCGGTGCTCGCCGCGGCGACGGCCTCCATCGACGGCCCGACACCGTGACCACCAACCCGAAGTGTGATGCGCACGGCGAGCACCAGGCGGACCGGTGGGAATCCCGAGGCCGTTGAATAGCATCTGCATATGGACGCCGCGGAGGTACGCACCGCTGCTGAGGTGGCGCGACTGACGCCCGACGAACGTCAGCGGCTGGTGAACGAGCGGACGTCCACCGACCTGTCCCAGATCCCGGAGGACTTCGTCGCCAAGGTTCGGGCCGAAGGTCGGCGGCTGTTGGTCGAGCGGAACGTCATCGCCGCCGACCATCAGTGACCGAACGGCGAACGGTTCGGGTCACCAACCCCCGTTCTTCGACCAGTTCGACACCTACTCCGGCACGGGGACCAGACGGCGAACCGTCCGCGACGGACTTCATCGTGCTCGAGCTCCCGGCCATCGTCGAGCGGTTCGCGACCGACTTCGACGGACTGCCCGAGATCGTGGACGGCGTCCAGCCGGTCGCATGGTCATCACGTCGGGAGTGCTCGTACGAGCGATCGCAGTGTTCGGCCTGGCCCACGTTCGACATTACCGTGGACCTCATCGGCCTCAGGGTGGGGCCCTGAACCTCGGGTAGCGCAGCGCCCGACGAGGACCTACTCGCCCGAGGCATCGAGGAAGTCGGCGAGAGCCGTACGGTCGAGGGTGCGCCGGCGGAGGTGCGGGACGGGCATGGCACCATGAGGGGTACGCCGACGGACGCCGCGGCTTGCCGTCACCCGCGAGCTGATCCGCCGGTCTGAACGGAGGAGGCATCATGCCGACACGAACGGCCAAGACCGCCTGGACAGGGACGCTCCTCGAAGGCTCCGGGCAGGTGGAGATGACCAGCTCTGGGATCGGCACCTACGAGGTGTCGTTCCCCAAGCGGGCGGCAGACGAGGCCGGAGGCACCACCAGTCCGGAGGAGCTGATCGCCGCAGCTCACTCCGCGTGCTACGCGATGTCGTTGTCGAACGAGGTCGCCACTCGTGGCGGGACACCGAGGACGCTCGACGTCGAAGCGAACGTCACACTCGGTCCCGACCGGGCCGGTGGGTTCATGCTGACGGGCATCACGCTGATCGTGTCCGGCGACGTCGATGGGCTGGACGCGGCCGGGTTCGAAGCGGCAGCGGAGGCGGCGAAGGTCGGATGCCCGGTCAGCAAGGCGCTGACCGGCGTCGACATCACGCTGAAAGTCACGGCCTAGCGGCTGCCGTCGCGGCCGCGTGCGGGCGTTACATCGCGATCTGCGGCTCATCCTCTGCGACCTCGAGCACCACCCGCACGCCGAGCAGGCGGATCGGTCGATCGACATCGAACAGGTCGAGCATGCGGCGCGCCGCCGCGGACACCACCGCGGGATCCGTCGTCGGCGCCGGAAGCTTGCGGATCCTGGAGCGGGTGAAGAACGTTGCCGTGCGCACCTTCACGGCGAGATGGGTCACTCGGCGGCCTTCGGCCACGACGGACTCGGTGACCTCTCTCGCGAGCACGGCGAGCTGGTCCTCCATCTCCGACCGGTCGGTGAGGTCTCGCTCGTAGGTCACCTCACGGCTGCGCGAGCGCGGCAGGTGCGGACGGCCGTCGACCGGCGCGACGTGCCCACCGAGCCCGAGCAGCCGCAGAGAGGGACCGATCCTCGGCCCGAACCGCGCCGCCAGGTCGTGGTGATCGGCGAGGGCGAGCTCGGCGATCGTGCGGATGCTCGCGTCGGCGAGCCGGACCGCGGTGCGGTCGCCGATCCCCCACAGCGCGGTGACCGGCTTGTCGCCCATCGTGGCGAGCCACGTGCCCCGGGTCAGGCGGGCGATCCCGCCCGGCTTGGCGAACCCCGTTGCCGTCTTGGCCTGCAGGCGGGTCTCGCCGATCCCGACGGCACAGCTCAGGCCGCTCACAGCGTGCACCCGCGTTTGCAGCTCCCGGGCCAGCGCCTCCGGGTCGTCGGTGGTCGCACCGACGATCGCCTCGTCCCAGCCCCACACCTCGACGACGACCGCCAGCGAGCGCAGCGCGGCCATCACCCGTGCTGACGCGGCCTCGTACGCCGGTCTGTCCGACGGCAGGAACACCGCGTCGGGGCACTTGCGCGCCGCCGTGCGCAGTGGCATCCCCGACCGGACACCGAACGCCCGGGCTTCGTACGACGCCGTGGCGACGACCTGGCGCGGGCGGCTCGGGTCGCCGTCACCACCGACGATCACCGGGCGACCGGCGAGGTCGGGTCGGCGAAGGATCTCGACCGCGGCGCAGGAACTGGTCGATGTCGACGTGTAACACCCACTCGCCCATGCGGCAACGGGCTACCGGCTGAACGCGGTTCCCGCAACCCTGGCCGATCCTCGCCGATTCGCTGCCCCGAACCTGATGAACCGCTCGCTCACGGTCAGCCGCTCGGCCACGGCGGCGATGTAGCGGCCCGGCGGCGTGTCGGGTGGCTACCGGACACCGTGCGGACCCGCTACGCCCGCCTCGGCGCCATCCGCTCCATGTTCCGCTACGCCCCGTGTCGGGAACCCGCCGCGACTGGAACATCCTTCGGGGCTACGGAGAGCACGGCAACGCCTTCTGGAAGGCACGTTATGCAACGGTCTTCGATCGGGCCGAGGCGCTCGGACCGGACTACGTGGGACCGAGCTTCCCGAATGGGCGACAGGCCGAGCCGTGGCCCGGCGAGCTGCCTCCGGACAGCTTGTGCGTCCCGACGTTTCATCACAGCCAGCAGAACCCGGCGACCGCGACCCGCCAGCTCGACTTCGTGTTCGTGTCGGCCTCTCGCTCACGACGTTGAGGTCCGTGCGCTCAACGAGGTCGACGAGTGGGGGCCGAGCGACCATTGCCCGATCCTCATCGATCTGCACGTCTGACCACGACCGACTGCGCCCCAGTCGTCAGACGATATCCGTGGAACGTCAGGTCCGAACGCGAAGCGACGGCCCCGGAGCTCCTCGTGTGCCCTGGTCGCGAGCCATCGCCCACGATGTCGAACGGGCGAGGCTGCCGAGCGTGCCCACCGAGCTTCAACCTCGCTACGGTCGTCGCTGCTGGAGTCGCCCGAACCGACCTCGTCCGCGGCGACCCGCGGGAGGGACGAGCGATGTTGACGATCCACCGAGCCGAGCGCGCGGACGGGCTCGTCGAGGCGCTCGCGTCCGTGGTCATCGACCCGCTCGACGATCCGTTCACGCCTGAGGTCGTCGCCGTACACACGCGGGGCATCGAGCGTTGGCTGAGCCAGCGGCTGTCGACGGTTCTCGGAGCCTCGCCGGACCGTCAGGACGGTGTGTGCGCCAACGTCGGCTTCCCATTCCCCGGCCGTCTGGTCGGACGTGCGCTCGCCTGCGCAACCGGGATCGAGCCGGACGAGGATCCGTGGCTTCCGGAGCGGTCCGTGTGGCCCCTGATGGCGGTCGTCGACGAACACCTCGACGACGCCTGGCTGGCGATGCTCGCCGCCCATCTCGGGGGAGCGGGACCCGATCACGACGAGACGCGCCGCGCCCGCCGCTTCGGTGCCGTCCGCCACGTCGCCGATCTGTTCGACCGCTACGCCGTCCATCGCCCGGCGATGGTCGAGGCGTGGGCGGAGGGCGATGACACCGACGGCCTCGGCCAGGCACTTCCGGCTGACGTCGCCTGGCAGGCCGCGCTGTGGCGGTGCCTGCGTGAGCGTCTCGGCACGCCCGGGCCGGCGGAGCGCCTCGGCGCAGCTTGCGCCCGGCTCCGCGCCGAACCAGCCACCGTCGATCTCCCCCGACGGATCTCGTTGTTCGGTCTCACCCGCCTCCCGGTCAGCTACGTGGAGGTGCTCGACGCCCTCGCCTCGGAGCGCGACGTCCACGTGTTCCTCCTCCATCCGTCGCCGGTGCTGTGGGACCAGATCGCGCGGGAGCAATCCGGCGCCCAGCGGCGCCTACCCCGACGTCACGACGATCCGACCGCGGCCATCTCGCGCAACCCGCTCCTCGCCACCTGGGGTCGGGACGCGCGCGAAGCGCAGCTCGTGCTTGCGGCCACCAGCGACGGCGCCGCGCGAGCGGACATCCGGTGGCCGGTCGTCGAGCAGTCCGACACGCTCCTGGGTCGCATCCAGGCCGACATTCGCGCCGACCGTCTGGCACCAGGTTCGCCTCTGCCCGGCCAGCCGGACAGCCGTGCGGTCCTCGACCCCACGGACCGCAGCCTGCAGGTGCATGCCTGCCATGGACGGGCCCGGCAGGTCGAAGTGATGCGCGACGCGATCCTGCACCTGCTTTCCGACGACCCGACGCTCGAGCCACGCGACGTGATCGTGATGTGTCCGGACATCGAGGCGTTCGCCCCGCTCCTCCAAGCCACGTTCGGTGCCGGCGAGCTCGACCTGTCTGGGACCGACGCCAAGGCGACCCCGGACCCGATGCCGGACCTCCGGTTCCGCCTCGCCGACCGGTCTCTCCGCCAGACGAACCCTGTCCTCTCGGCTGTGTCGGAGCTCCTGGACTTGGCGGACACGCGGGTGACCGCATCGCAGGTGATCGACTTCGCAAGCTGCGAGCCGGTCCGCCGGCGCTTCCACCTCGACGACGACGACCTCGCCCGCGTCGAGGAATGGGTTGCGGCGACGGGGATCCGCTGGGGCTTGGACGCTGCACACCGCGCCCCCTACCAACTCGACCAGATCGGGTCCAACACGTGGCGGGCAGGCCTCGATCGGATCCTGCTCGGCGTGACGATGGCCGAGGACGAGCTGCGGCTCGTCGGCGGCGTGCTGCCGTTGGACGACGTCGGCAGCGGTGACATCGACCTTGCCGGGCGGCTCGCCGAGTTCCTCGACCGTCTCGAGGCCGCGGTCACCGCGCTGTCACAGCCGCGGCCGCTCGAGGCGTGGGCGGCGACGATCGCGTCCGCAGCCGATGCGCTGACCGCGACATCGGAGCGCGGGGACTGGCAGCGGCGCGAGCTCGAACGGATCCTGCGCGAGATCGTCGTCGAGGCGGGTCGGGAAGCGACCGACACGGCCATGTCGCTCGCGCTTGCCGAGATCCGCGCGGTGCTCGCCGACCGGCTGCGTGGCCGGCCGACCCGAGCCAACTTTCGCACGGGTCATCTCACGATGTGCACGCTCGTGCCGATGCGCTCGGTGCCGCACCGCGTCGTCTGTCTCCTCGGCCTCGACGACGGGATGTTTCCCCGGCGGACAGCGCCGGACGGCGACGACATCATCGAGCGCGCACCGTGCGTGGGGGACCGGGACCCCCGCAGCGAGGACCGGCAGCTGCTGCTCGACGCCCTGCTCGCCGCCACCGACCACCTCTTGATCACCTACACCGGCCGCGACGAACGTACCAATGCCGTGCGGCCGCCGGCGGTACCCCTCGGCGAGCTGCTCGACGTCGTCGATCGCACCGCCCGGATGGCCGCCGACCTCCCCGACGACGGCTCGCCTCCGCGAGCCCGGGAGCAGATCGTCACCCATCATCCGCTGCAGACGTTCGACGTCCGCAACTTCGTGACCGGCGCCCTCGTCCCTCGACGGCCGTGGAGCTTCGACGCGGCCGCGCTCGGCGGAGCGAAGGCTTCAGTCGGGAACCGCTCGACCGACACGGCGTTCCTCAGCGGTCCGCTGCCGGCGGTGGACGCCGAGGTCGTCGAGCTCGACGACCTCGTCTGGTTCGTGCAGCACCCCCTGAAGGCGTTCCTGCGCCAACGGCTCGGCATCTCCGTCAGCGACGTCGAGGAGGAGCCGGAAGACGGGCTGCCGCTCGACCTCGACGCACTCCAGCGATGGACCGTCGGGCAGCGGCTCCTGGACGAGCGACTGGCCGGGATCGATCTCGCCGCCTGCCTCGCCGCCGAGACCGTGCGCGGCGTCCTGCCTCCCGGAGAGCTCGCCGCCCCCGTCCTCGATGAAGTGCTCCCGACCGTCGATGACATCCTGGGCGCGGTTGCTACCGCCATCGACGAGACCGCCGAAGCGACCTCGGTCGAGGTCGACGTCGACCTCAGCGACGGCCGGGCGGTCGTCGGCACCGTCCCAGGGGTGGTCGGCGACGTGCTGCGTACGGCGACCTTCTCCCGGGTCGGGCCGAAGCAGCGCCTGGCGGCGTGGGTGCGGCTCCTGGCGGTCACCGCCGCGTCCCCGGAGCGGCCGTTCTCCTCCGTCACGGTGGGACGCGGAAAGGGTGACGGGTGCGGTGTGGCCTATCTCCCTGCGTTGGGCGCCGATGCGGAGTCGCGACGACGGATCGCGCTCGAGCACCTGCGCGTGTTGGTCGACCTCCACGCCAGCGGCATGCGTGAACCGCTGCCGCTGTACTGCAAGACGTCCGCCGCGTACGTGTCCGCGAAACCCACGAGCCGGGCGAGCAAGGCCCGCACCGAGTGGGAGACGACGGGGGGGTTCGACCGCGAGGACCGGGAGCTCGAGCACCAGCTCGTGCTCGGGCGCATTGCGACGTTCGACGAGCTGATGGTGGCCGGGCCAACCGCCGACGAGGATGGCCCCGACTGGCCGACCGACGAGCCGAGCCGCTTCGGCCGGCTCGCGCGGCGGCTGTGGGGCGGATTGCTCGCGGTCGAGCAGAGGTCCAACCTGTGAGCGAGCGAAGCGAACTCCATGTCACCGTGCGTTGTTCGCCGCGGAGCGGCGAACGGCTCACTGCTGCCCCGCGATCGCGCGAGCGCCGAACCCGTGTGCACGCCTGGATCGTGCACCAGTGAGTGCTCCGGCCGCGTTCGACGTCTGCGGACCACTGCCGGTCGGCGTCACCGTGCTCGAAGCCAGCGCCGGCACGGGCAAGACGTTCACCATCGCCGCGCTCGCGGCCCGCTACGTCGCCGAGGGCACGCCTCTCGAGCAATTGCTGCTGGTCACCTTCACCCGGATGGCCACGGGTGAGCTGCGGGAGCGGGTCCGCGAGCGTCTCGTCACGGCCGAGCGAGGGTTGGCGCGAGCGGCCGAAGGCATACGTCCGCCGGAGGAGGATGACGTCCTGGTCCTCCTCGCCTCTGCTCGAGACGACGAGGTCGCGCTGCGCCGCCGACGCCTCGCGGCCGCGCTCGCCGACTTCGACGCGGCGACCATCGCGACCACGCACGGCTTCTGCCAGCACATGCTCAGTGGGCTCGGCGTGGGCGGCGACGTCGAGGCCGACATCACGTTCATTGAGGATCCGACCGACCTCATCGACGAGGTGGTCGACGACCTCTACGTCCGCAAGTTCTGGCGACGCCGAGACCCGCCGTTCGACCGAGCCGAAGCGCAACGCATCGGGAGGATCGCGGTCGCCAACCCGGGCGCGGTGCTCGTACCGGCAGATGCCGATCCGGGCACTGATCCGGCGATGCGCTGGCGTCTGGCCGAAGCGGTGCGCCGGGACGTGGATGTCCGCAAGCGGCGCCGGAAGGTCCTCACGTACGACGACCTGCTCACCCGGCTGGCGGCGACGCTGTCCGATCCGGCCCGAGGGCCCGCGGCGTGCGCTCGTCTGGGCGAGCGCTACCGGGTGGCGATGGTGGACGAGTTCCAGGACACTGACTCGATCCAGTGGGAGATCATGCGGCGGGCCTTTGGCGGCGGTGGCTCGACGCTCGTGCTCATCGGCGATCCGAAGCAGGCCATCTACGGCTTCCGCGGGGCCGACGTCTACGCATACCTCGCAGCCGCGGAAGCGGCAGAGACGCGAGCGACGCTCGCGGTGAACTGGCGCAGCGACCAGCCGCTGATCGACGCCTACGACGCGCTGCTCGGTGGTACGAAGCTGGGCCACGAAGGCATCGAGTACCGCACCGTGCGCGCCGCCGACGCCCACCAGGCGCCGCGACTCTGCGGCGCCCCGAACCCAGCGCCGTTGCGGGTGCGGATCGTCGACCGGGACGAGGGCCTCGTCCGCCTCACGCCGAAGGGATGGATGAACGAGGCGTCCGGGCGCAAGCACATCGCCGCGGACCTCGCCGCCGACGTGGTTGGGCTCCTGTCTTCGAGCGCCGAGACGGTCACCCGCCACCGAGGCGGTTCCGAGGTCGGTGCCGAACAGGTGCGGCCGGGCCATCTGGCGGTGCTGGTCGCCACGCATCGCGACGCCGCGATGGTCCGCGAGGCGCTCGACGCTGTCGGTGTCCCGGCGGTGATCAACGGCGCGGGGAGCGTGTTCGGTACGCCGATCGCCCGTGAGTGGCTGGCCCTTCTCCAGGCGCTCGAACGGCCGGCGTCACCCACCCGCGTGCGGGCGGCGGCGCTCACGGTGTTCCTCGGATGGACGGCCGAGGAGGTGGCCACCGCCGACGACGCGGCGTGGGAGCAGGTCTACGAGCACATACACGACTGGGCGGGCGTGCTCCGCGGCCGCGGCGTCGCCTCGCTGCTCGAGACGATCACCCACGCCGAGGGCCTGCCGAGGCGGATGCTCAGCCGCGCCGAAGGCGAACGGGAGCTCACCGATCTACGCCACATCGGCCAGCTCCTCCATGTCGAGGCGACGTCGGACCAGATCGGAGCCACCGCCCTGACGGCTTGGTTGGGGCGGAGGATCGCCGAGGCGAGGGAGGACACGAGCAACGAGGACCGCAGCCGTCGGCTCGAGTCCGACTCCGAGGCGGTGCAGGTCCTCACGATCTACGCGAGCAAGGGCCTCGAGTTCCCGATCGTCTACTGCCCGTTCCTCTGGGATGCCGGCTGGATACCGAAGGGGGAGCCCCCGGTGTTCCACGATGCAAGGGCCGGCGACCGACGCACCATCGACGTCGGAGGCGAACGTCCCGGCTTCGGCGACGGTTGGCGGCAGTACCTCGCGGAGGAGAGAGGCGAAGAGCTCCGCCTCGCCTACGTGGCGCTCACCCGCGCCCGCCACCAGGCGGTCGTGTGGTGGGCCAGCTCATGGGACAGCCGGCAGTCCGCGCTCGCCCGCTTGCTGTTCCCACCGGGCGAGGGCGAGCCCGCGGTCATCGAGCTGGCGACCGCACCGAGTGAGGACGACGTCATCGCCCGCTTGACCGCCGTCGCGGCCGACGCACCGGGTTCCATCAGCATCGAGCGCACCACGGGCGGCGACGGCCGGCGGTGGGTCGATGTCGTCGCCGGCCGGGCCGAACTGCACGTACGCCCATTCCATCGCACACTCGACGACCGATGGCGCCGGACGTCCTATACGGGCCTCACTGCACGCGTCCACGACGAGCACGCGACGACCGAGCCGGAGGACGCGGGCATCACCGACGAGGAGCCGCCGGGCGGACCGGGCCCGCCTGCGGACGACTCGGTCGAGCCCGACGAAAAGAGGCTGCGGGCGGTCTCCTTGCCCTTGGCGGCGATGCCTGCGGGTGCCCGGATCGGCTCGCTCGTGCACTCGGTCTTGGAGCGCGTCGACTTCTCGGCGGCCGACCTCGCCGGTCAACTGTCGACCCAGCTCGACGAACAGCGCGGCTGGGCAGTCGACATCGGGCCTACCGAGGCCGTCGTCGCTGGCCTACAGGCGGCGATCGAAACGCCGCTCGGGCCGGTGGTGGACGACCTGCGACTGCGTGACATCGGTACCGCCGACCGGCTCGACGAGCTCGCCTTCGAGCTGCCGCTGGTCGGAGGGGATGCGCCGACGTCAGAGCTGACGCTTGGTGCGGTCGCCCGGCTGCTCGACGAGCAGCTCGCGCCCGACGACGTGCTCTCCGGCTACGGCTCGCGGCTGCGTGACCCAGTCCTCGGACAGCACGTGCGCGGCTACCTCACCGGGAGCCTCGACGCGGTGCTGCGCCTCCGAGCGGCCGACGGCACGCCACGCTTCGTCGTGGTCGACTACAAGACGAACTGGCTCGGCGACGATGGCGAGGCACTGAGCGCATGGCACTACCGGCCATCGGCGCTCGCGGTGGCGATGCAGCGGGCCCACTACCCGCTCCAGGCGCTGCTCTACACCCTCGCGCTCCACCGCTACCTGCGTTGGCGGCTGCCGGGCTATGACCCCGAGCGGAACCTGGCCGGTGTGCTCTATCTCTTCCTCAGGGGGATGACCGGCGCCGACGTGCCGCTGGTCGCCCGCGAACGCTGCGGCGTGTTCGTATGGCGGCCACCGGCTGCACTCATCGTGGCCTTGAACGACCTGTTCGATCGCGGGCCGGCGGCAGCATGACGGTGCTCGACGTCGTGATGGCCGATAGGGCAGACGTGCGGTTGGCCCGACGCACCACGGGCCTTCTGCGCTCGTTCAACGAGGCGGGTGTCCTGTCCGCCGCCGACGTCCACGTGGCGCAACGGCTCGGAGCCCTGGCCGGCGAAGCCGACCAGGTCGTCCTCCTCGGAGCCGCGCTGGCGGTGCGGGCCCCGCGGATGGCCCACGTGTGCAGCGACCTCGAGACGATCCGGCAAACCGCGACGAGCGAGCTCGACGAGGCGGGGGACCTGCAGGCGCTTCCTTGGCCCGATGTCACGGATTGGATCGCACAGCTCTCCACCAGTCCGTTGGTAGCGGTCGGCGACGGCGGCCCGAACGACCGGCCGTTACGGCTCGACGGCGCGCGGTTGTACCTGGACCGCTATTGGCGGGAAGAGCGGCGCATCGCGGCCGACCTGCTCGACCGCAGCCGGTCGCCGGTCCCAGGGGTCGACGCTGAGTTGCTCGCGTCCGGGCTCGAGCGGCTCTTTCCCGGCAGCGCCCCTGACCTCCAACGCCAGGCCTCGGCGGCGGTGGTGAACTGCCGCTTCGCAGTGGTCGCCGGTGGTCCGGGGACCGGGAAGACGACGACGGTCGCCCGCATCCTCGCCCTTCTCTGCGAGCACGCGGCGGCTGAGGGCAGGTCGCCACCCCGTGTCGCCCTCACGGCCCCAACGGGAAAGGCTGCGGCTCGCCTGCAGGAGGCGGTGCACGCTGAGGCGGCGACGATGCCGGTCAGCGGCGAGACCCGTCATTGGCTCCTCGGATTGTCGGCGTCCACCCTGCACCGGCTGCTCGGTTGGCGCCCCGGCGGCCGTACGCGATTCCGACACGACCGCAGCAACCCGCTTCCGCACGACCTGGTCGTGGTGGACGAGACGTCGATGGTGTCGCTGTCACTCATGGTCAAGCTGGTCGAGGCGGTGCGGTCGGACGCGAGGCTGGTCTTCGTAGGGGATCCCGACCAGCTCGCCTCCGTCGAGGCCGGCGCGGTGCTGGGCGACATCGTCGGACCCGCCGGAGACGCCGATCCGCCAGCGACGACGATCGGCCGCGGCATCGTCGTCCTCCGGAAGGTGCACCGTTTCGGGGGCATGATCGCCGACCTCGCGGCCGCAATCCAACGAGGGGACGCTCAGGACGCAGTTGGGGTGCTCCGTGCGGGGGGCGACGTCGTGCGTTGGATCGAGGCCGACGTGGGAGACGGCCGTGTGCCAGCGGCGCTCGAGCCCGTCCGGGATACGGTCATCGCGGCAGGCCGGCGGGTCGTCGACGCCGCCCGTGCCGGTGATGCCCGCGCCGCGCTCGCCGGCCTGCGAGCCATGCGGGTCCTCTGTGCCCACCGTCTGGGCCCGTACGGAGTGGCGGCCTGGACCGGGCATGTCGAGCGGTGGCTCGAGACGGCGATCGACGGCTACGGCGATGGCGGTCAGTCGTACGTTGGCTGTCCGCTCCTCGTCACCCAGAACGACCACGCGCTTCGTCTCTACAACGGCGACACCGGCGTCGTCGTCGATGCGGGAGAAGGCCGCGCGGTGGCCGCCTTCGAACGTGGTCAAGAACTCCTCGAGGTCAGCCCCAGACGGCTGGCGGCCGTGGACACCGTGCATGCCATGACAGTGCACAAGAGCCAGGGCTCCCAGTTCGACGCCGTCGCCGTCATCCTCCCCGACCCCGCCTCGCCGATTCTCACCCGCGAGCTGCTCTATACGGCCGTCACCCGAGCGCAGACACAGCTCACCGTGATCGGTTTGGAGGAAAGCGTCCGAGCGGCGGTCGAGCATCCCATCGCTCGAGCGACCGGTCTTCGTGAGCGGATCTGGGGAGCCTGAAGCTCGATCATCCATCGCCCTGTTCCAGGCGGGCGCGGAGCGTCGCGACCTCCAAGCCGGCCGACGGCGACGATCGCTTGACGTTCAGACCCGCCGTGGACAGCAGGTACCTGTTCGTCAGCGAGCCTTCGCGCACGAGGTGGTCCCACGCCGCCTGGAGCATCCACGCCTCGACCAGCCGTGGACCGCGACCCTTCTCCTTCGACGCCTCGGTCTCGATCGTCACGCCCTCGTCAGTTGTGCCGACGATCCAGTTCGGCCGCCCATCGGCGAGGGTCGTCACCGTCGTGCCCGCCGGGACGTGACGCTCGAGCAACACCAACAGCTCCCGGCTCAACTTCACCTTCTCGTACATGGCCATTCCTTCATGCGCCGAAGAGTCTTGCCGGACCTGCTCCTCGATCGAGATGCCGTTGGGGCGCCGCCGCCCAGCCGGTGAAGGCGATTCAAAGGGAGGGTGCGCTTGCGGCCGTGATCGTTACCCGCCCAGCGTCCGGCGGATGTCCTTCATGAGCAGGACGAGGTGGAGCTCGTCGGTGGGGGCCTCGGTGAGCTCGGGGACCAGGTGCAAGTAGAAGTCGCGTGCCGCGGATGACTCGGCGTGGATGAGGAGGCCGCGACAGCCGATGTCGGCGCCGAGCTCAGCGGTTCGTGCGATCACGTCGCCGAGCAGCCCGGCGCCGAGGCCGCGACCCTCGTGGGCGCGATCGACACCGAGTCGGGCCAGCAGAGCGACGGGTTGCGGATAGCGACCGCCACCTTTGCGGAGGCGCGGCGGCGCATCGGCGAGCCCGATGCTCGCCATGTACCAGGCGTAATAGGCGACGACCTCGTCGCTGTCTGGCTGTGTCACGACGCGCACCTTGCTCGTCTCCGTGGCGTGCGCCTGCCGGGCGTGCTGGCGGGGCCAGAGGGTCTGCTCGTTGGAGCGGCATTCGAAGGTGTCGAGACGGTCCGATGGTTTGAGGAGTCGCGGCGGGAGGTAGCGATCGCTCAATCGGCGAACGGCGAGGGCCGAGCCAGGAGGTCGCGCAGACTGGCGAGGGGGCGAGCGGGCTGGCGGTTTATGCGCTCCCACATCTCGCGGGCCTCGTCGTCGAGCACGAACTCGTGGCGGTCGGCCAGCACCCGCTGTGCGGCGACCCGGAGGTTCGTCACGACGAACTCCGTGAGATCGGAGTCGCTCACGGCGACGGCACGGTCGATGAGCGCGCGGTCCTCCGGAGTGGTGCGCACCTCGAGCCGCTCACTCCTCGTCCGTTTCGCTATCGTCGCCATCGGAGACCTCCTCGTACGGCCAGTGTACGGCCATCAGCGAGCCGGTCGCAACGCCGAATGCGCTGCCACCCGGTGCGAGCTTCCGGCACCGTCCTGGCGTGCGCCAAAGGTGTATCGAAGCCACCGAAACGGCACCCGTGACGCACCGATCTGACCCGGGTCAGCACGCTGCGCATGAACTGGACACTGCAGCATTTGACGAGCGTGACGGTGGCGATGGCGTTGGTCAGTGGTGGTTGGAGATCGCGAGTCGCACCCGGCAAGACCTCGTTCGCACAGGAGCGCAGGGAGGCGGTCGAGAACGCTTCGTCGCCGTCGCCGACGCACGGCCCAGCACCTCGCGGTCGCGCTTCACGGTGACGTCAGTGGCGACGACAACGACTCGGGGACAAGACCTGACCGCCGAGACGGCCGGTCAAGTAGGTGGCGTCCCTCCTCATCCCGGAGGCTGTCACAGGCTGGGCCCCGGCGGTGTCTTCATGTCGATCACATCGACACGAGGAGGACGCATGTCCAGCACGACGCGGATTCCCAAGGCGGAGATCACCGGCTTGTACGGGTACCTGCTGAAGCGATTCAGCCGCAAGATGTTCGGTGAGGTCCCCGAGCCGGCCGAGGTGATGTGGCACAACCGGGCGGTGCTCACCAGCATCTATGGGGTTCGGCCGCAAGGTCCGAGAAGTGGGACCAGCTCGACCCCAACCTGAAGTCGTTCGCCCACATGGCGGTCGCCGCGCTGGTCGGCTGCTCGTGGTGCCTCGACTTCAGCTACTTCCACGCCCACAACGAGGGACTCGACGAGGCCAAGGCCAGCGAGGTGCCCCGGTGGCGTGAGTCGCCGGTGTTCACCTCGCTCGAGCGTGACGTCATGGAGTACGCCGAGGCGATGACCGAGACACCCCCGACCGGTCACCGACGAGCTGTCCGCCCGGCTGCTCGAGCAGCTCGGTGCGCCGGCCATGGTGGAGCTCACGGCCTCGGTCGCGTTCGCGAACATGACCACGAGGTGCAACACGGCGATGGGGATCGAGTCCCAAGGGTTCTCCAAGGCGTGCGAGCTGCCGTTGGCGCAACCCTCGGCCGGGTACGCGACCTCGGCATGAGCGACGACGCGTTCGCGCGCCACCGCAGCCTGCTGTTCACCGTCGCCTACGAGATGCTCGGCTCCGCCGCCGACGCCGAGGACGTCGTGCAGGAGACGTGGCTGCGGTGGGCCGACGTCGACCACGCGGAGGTGCGCGACCCGCGCGCCTATCTGGTCCGCATCGTCACCCGACAGGCGCTGAACCGGCTGCGGACGCTGGCGCGACGGCGCGAGGAGTACGTCGGCGAGTGGCTGCCGGAGCCGCTGCTGACGAGCCCCGACGTCGCCGCCGACGTCGAGCTCGCCGAGAGCGTGTCGATCGCGATGCTCACCGTGCTCGAGACCCTCGCTCCGGCAGAGCGCGCCGTGTTCGTGCTTGCGCGAGGTGTTCGAGACCCCCTACGACGAGATCGCAGAAGCGGTCGGCAAGTCACCCGCCGCCGTCCGCCAGATCGCCCACCGGGCTCGCGACCACGTCGCGGCTCGGCGCCCGCGGATGCCGGTCAGCACGACCGAGCAGCAGGAGGCCGTCGACCGGTTCCTCGCCGCCATCCGACACGGCGACCTGCAAGGCCTCCTCGACGTCCTCGCCCCCGACGTCGTCATCGTCGCCGACGGCGGCGGCTTGGTCGCCGCTGCTCGTCATCCGATCGAGGGTGCGGAACGGGTGGCCCGCTTCCTGATCGGCGCGGCCCGCTCAGCGGACTTCGAGGCGGAGGCCGTCTGGCTCAACGGGTCACCGGCCGTGCCGCATCGACATCGGCGGTGAGCTCGACACCGCGGTGAGCCTCGCCGTCGAGGACGGTCGCATCACCCGCATCTACGCCATCCGCAACCCGCACAAGCTGGCCCGGCTCGATGGGGTCGCCGCGCTCACACGGTCCTGACCGACAGGTCGGCTCGTTGCCCGCGTCAACGGGCCAACGCCCCACCCGAGACCCAAGGGCATCTGAGCTGGGGGGTCTGACTCCGTGAACGTGGGATACGGAGCTCGTTAGTCACGTGGGGTGGCGGCGGTCCGACCTTGGCGCCATCGTTGCCGTGCCGTGCCGTGGCGCAGCCGGTAAGATGTTCGCTTCACCCACCGGTCGAGGCCGAGCGACGCCGTTCGCTCCACCCGGTGGCGGCGCCGCTGGCGTCGTGACCTTGCTCCGACGGGCCGCCTCTCTCGTCTGCGCCCGAACCAGGAGCCTTCGTGCCCCCCACCTTCGCGACGCTCGGCGTCGCCCCCGACCTTGTCGCGGTCCTCGCCGGCAGCGGCATCACCGGGCCCTTCCCCATCCAAGCGGCGGCGCTGCCCGACGCCCTCGCCGGCCGTGACGTGACCGGTCGGGCCCCCACCGGGTCCGGCAAGACCATCGCCTTCGGCTTGCCCATCGTCAGCCGCGTCCGCAAGGCCAGGTCGGGCCGCCCTCGTGCCCTGGTGCTGGCGCCTACCCGCGAGCTGGCCGCCCAAATCGCCGCCGAGCTGGCACCGCTGGCGGCAGCCGGGGTCGCAAGGTCCACGCCTTCTACGGCGGCACGAGCTTCGTGCCTCAGCGCACGGCGCTGCGTCGAGGCGTCGACATCGCCGTGGCGTGCCCCGGACGGCTCGCCGACCTCGTCGCCCAAGGTGACGTCGCGCTCGACGATGTCGAGGTCGTCGTCGTCGACGAAGCCGACCGAATGGCCGACATGGGCTTCCTCCCCGAGGTCCGCCGGCTGCTCGACGCCACTGACCCGAAGCGCCAGACGCTGCTGTTCTCGGCGACGCTCGACGGCGACGTGGAGGTGCTGATCCGCCACTACCAGCACGATCCAGCCCACTACGAGATCGCCCCACCCGAGACCGGGCCCGTCGACCATCATCTTTGGCTCGTCGGCGAGACCGAGCGCACGGAGCGCACCGCCCAGCTGGTGATGGCGTCGCCCTCGGCGATGGTCTTCACGCGGACGCGCCACGGCGCCGATCGCCTCGCCAAGCGCTTGGCGCAGGCGGGCGTGAGCGTGGCGCCCCTCCACGGGGGGCGCAGCCAGGCCCAGCGCGACCGAGCCCTGCACGCCTTTCGGCTGGGCCGCGTTCGCGCTCTTGTCGCGACCGACGTCGCGGCGCGGGGCATCCACGTGGACGGGGTTGCCTGCGTCGTGCAGTACGACCTGCCCGCCGACGCCAAGGACTATGTGCACCGCGCCGGGCGGACCGGCCGGGCGGGCGCCGAGGGCATGGTCGTCACGCTGGCCGCCCCGGCCCAGCGCCCCGCCGCCGAGAAGCTGTTTGCGGCCGTCGGCGCCAACGTGACGGTCAGCTCGCCTGGCGGCGGGCCGGCACGGGCGCCGCTGCCGCCGTCACGCGTCGGCGACGGTGGCCCGGCCAGGCGACGCCGGAACCGGCGTCCGGTGCACGCGGGCGGTGGGCGGCGGGGTGCGGCGGCTCCCCGAACGCATCGAGCCGGGCGATCGCCGTCGTCGTCCGAGCCACGGGCGAGGTCGCCACGACGAGTTGGGCACCGGTGAGCCGAGAGCCGTCCACCGGTAACCAACTTCGCGCCACAGCGTTGGATCTTCTGGCGCCCGACGGCTTCCGACGAACCGCGTACACGGTGCGCCCAGCCCGGACACTCGAGGCACCCGGCACCACCCGGGCATCGCTTCGTGCCGAACCAGTTGCCGTGTCATGGTTGGATGGCGAGACGGTCGTTCTGCGGCCGAACCTTACTCAGCCCATCGGTCACCATCGAGAAGGCTCTGGGACTCCGGCTCCTTGAGCACCTTGATGTCCTCGTCGGCTTCCATCCGGGCCGATTCGAGCGCGGCGAGGATCGCCGTCCGTTCGCTCGTCCAGTGCGACGGGACGAGCTCGAGGGCCTCCCTCAGCCTCCCGCGCCGCTGCAGGCTGCGGACCTCGGCGAACAGCCTCTTGTTCGACTGGCTCTTGGCGAGACTGCGCGGGCGCCGCAGTGGACCACCGTCGAGCCAGCCTGCGGGGACCGCTCGATACAGTTCCGGCGGCCGGCCTCCTTCGCTCCCCGGTCGCTCCCGACGCCCGGTCGGCTCGACGTAGGCCTGGTCCGGGTTGAGGACCGTCCGACGGAAGTTCGCGGGATCGATGCGGATGTCCCAGATCGCCTCGTAGACACCGCGCAGCTCTGCCAGGGTGAACCGAGGGCGGACGAAGGCGAGCGCCAGATCGGTCGAGGCGAGGTCGCAGCTTGTCCGGTCGAGCGTGTCCCGAAGGATCCACGCGTGATCGAAGGCGACGGGCACGGCCCGGTCCAAGATGTCGCTCACGGGCCAGAGCGAGGCGGCGGTCGCGTCGGTCCCCGCCGTCAGGTCGTCCACGGTCGGTAGGACCTCCGCGACCGTCCGCAGGCGAATCACGATCGATCTGGGGAAGCTGAGAGGAGGTGGATCCCGGCACCGGCCCGGCTGCCTGTCCTTGCCCCGGGAGTACGCTCCGCTCACCGAGGTCTCGGGAGGCTAGCATGCGCGCCGTCTAAGGGCCGGCCCGTGACGGCGAACGGCATGCGCACGACCGAACCGGGTGACACAGGCGGCGTCGAACATGGCAGGAGACGTGCCCTCGATGAAAGAGCTCCTGGTGGGCATCGAAGGGTTGGCGCCGCGGCCCGGCGGGCGCGTCGCGATCAGCGACGTCCATCCGTTCCTCGTGACGCTCGGCCGGCAGGCCCAGTTCCCCGCCGGGGACGGCCGGGGCTTCATGCGGCTGCACGCACACCTGCCGTCCGAGTACCTGCGAGCGGCAACGGGCAGCGGCCTCGTCGTGCGCTCGTGTGAAGGCCGCTCCTCACCCTGCAAGCGGTGGCGACGCCGACCGCCGAGGTGATCCCTGACGCCAACCGGGCCGCGTACGTCGAGCTGCCCGGCGTGATCGTGCGGGAGGAGAGTCGGGAAGAATGGCCCGATGGCAGCCGACTACACGGACACCGACGCGTTCCGCGGCGCTCGGTTCACCGGTGTTGACCTGACCGCGCGCGACCTTCCGCGACTGCGATCTCCGCCAGGTGAAGATCGTCGATTCGTGGCTCATCGACATCAGCCTGTCGGGACTCATCGGCAACCTCCTCGTCAACGACGTCGACGTCGTCCCGTTCGTCGAGGCCGAGCTCGATCGTCGCCATCCCGAGCGGGTGCGGCTCCGCGACATGAACAGTCCCGACGAGTATCGGGCAATGTGGGCGACGATCGAGGGTTTGTGGTCCGAGACCGTCACCCGGGCGCAGCGCCTGCCCGAGCCGATGCTCCACGAGCGCGTCGACGACGAGTGGTCGTTCGTGGAGACGCTCCGCCATCTGATCTTCGCCACCGACGCGTGGGCGAGTCGCACGATCCACGACGAGCCGATGCCGTACGACCGGCTGGGCCTCACCCACACCTCCTACCCGCGCGACGACGCGGATCGCGCTCGGCATCGACCTGGACGCGCAACCGATGCTCGATGAGGTGCTCGAGGTCCGGGCTGGTCGCGTCGCGCTCGTGCGGGACATCGTCGACGGCCTGACCGACGCGGAGCTGTCCCGGACGTGTGCCCGCGCCCCCGCGCCGGGTTATCCCGACGAGTTGCGCCCTGTAGGTGAGTGCCTACGTGTCGTCATGACGGAGGAGTGCGCGCACCGCCACTACGCGACGCGTGACCTTGGCGCGCTGGAAGCGCGCTAGAGGAACGAGGGCGCCGATGGCACTCGCGCCCCGGTGAGAGGACGGCGTTCCGCGTGACGGCACCAGGAATCCGAACTCTGGCCAGTGGCCTGAGCGGGGTCGAGGGGCCATGTGCGGGCCCGGGCGGTTGGATCCTCAACGTCTGCAGCCTCGATCGAGCGGACCGGCCCGAGTGGGCGACCCGCGGCGGCGACGTCGTGGCCACCCACCTCGACCGGCCCGGCGCCTCCACCGTGCTCTTCAACACCGGCGGGATCCCGGTGGCGTTGGCCTTCGGCCCCGACCAGGGCTTGTACGTCACCGACGAGGGACGGCGGGCCATCGTGCGGGCCGCGCCGGACACCACCCTCACCGACGTCATCACCCACTGGCACGGCGAGCGCATCAACGGCCCGAACGACCTCGCCTTCGACCGCGACGGCAACCTGTACTTCAGCGATCCGTGGACGAGCTCGCCGCGCAATCCGATCGGCGCCGTTTACGGCCACGACGCCGCCACCGGCGAGCTCCATCGGCTCGACGAGGGGATGTGGTTCCCCAACGGGGTCGTCGTCGGCGACGGCACCCTCTTCGTGGCCGAGACCTTCCGTCGGACGGTGTGGATCTACGACCTGGCCGGCGGCGGGCGGGCCACGGACCGGCGCCTGTTCTGCGAGCTGCCCGATGTCGATGACGCTCCCCGGCTCTCGCCGTCCGAGGCCGACCGCCTCGGGGTCGACCATCTATGCGGTCCCGACGGCATGGCGCTGGACGCCACCGGCCACCTGTATGTCGCCCACTTCGGGTCCGCTGCGGTCCACGTGCTCGACCCGGCCGGTCACGAAGTCGAGCGGCTGAGCCTGCCGGGCCGCGACCCGACCAATGTCTGCTTCGGCGGCCCTGGCCACGATCAGTTGATCGTCACGCTCGACGACACGGGCGCGGTGGTCGTCGTCGATGCCGGCGTGGTCGGTCGGCGCCTGCCGTTCTGCCCGACCACGGTCGCAAACCACGCGTGGGCGGCGCGTCTTGCTCAGCGGTCGGCGAGCGCGCCGTCGTAGGCAAGGCCGGGATGGGCGTAGGGACCGCCCCACGGCTGTCCGCCCCGCACGGTGTGGCGGATGCGCACCTGCCGGTCGAGCCGGCGGTGGTTGCCCATGGTGTCGGCCACGTCGAGCGGCTCGTCGACGAGCTCGAAGATCGTGACGTCGGCTGGCGCGCCCACGGCCAGGCTTCCCGATGTCGCCGACCTACCGATGGCGGCCGCGGGCCGGGTCGTCACCGCGGCCAGCACGCGCTCGAACGGCATGCCGAGCCAGAGCAGCTTCGCCATCGTGGTCGGCAGATCGACCATGGGGCCGGCGGCGCTGAGGCTGTGGAGGTCGGTGCTGATCACGTCGGGCCAGAACCCGGCACCGGCCGCCGGCTCGGCGACGCGGAAGTCGAAGCTGCCGCCGCCGTGGCCGATGTCGAACAGCACTCCCCGTTCTCGAGCGGGGCCGGCTTGGTCGATGAGCGCATCGGCCTCGACCAGACCGTGGCCCGTGCCGGTGAAGCAATGGGTCACGATGTCGCCGGGGCGCAGCAACGCGAGCAGGTCGCCCAGGGGCGCCTCGGCGCCACCGATGTGCGCCATGACGGGGAGCCCGACCTGCTCGGCGGCCGCGATCGCTCGCTCCAGGGGGAGAAGCCCTCGCCCGCCAGTGAGCGCCGCCGACATGCGCACCTTGATGCCGACCACGAAGTCACGGTGGCGCCACGCGGCCCGGACGGCCGCGTCGACGTCGAGGTAGTCGGGATCGGCGGCCTCGGCCACCGGCCATCCGGCCAGCCCGATGGTCGAGATGTGCACGAACGCGAGCACCCGGGTGAGCGAGCGCTCTACGACGAGGCGCCGGAAGCCGTCGAGGGTGTTGGCTCCGACGTCCCCGGCGCTGACGACGGTCGTCACCCCGGCCCGGCTGCAGGCGACGTCGGCAGGGCAGGTGAGCGGGCAGACCCCGACGTACACATGGGCGTGCAAGTCCACGAAACCCGGCGCCACGATGAGCCCCTCGGCGTCGATCACTTGCGTGCCCAGCGGGGCCATCGTGTCGGGGCCGCGGGGGACCAGGCGACCGGACAGCGACGGCTCCAGGGCGACGATGCGACCGAGGCGGATCCCGACGTCGAAGAGGCCGTCGCGGCCCGATGCCGGATCGATGACCCGCCCGCCCCGGATGACGAGATCGAGCGGACCGGGGGGCGGAGTGCTCATCGGCCCACGGTCATGAGGTCGCCGACGAGCCGATGAACATGCTCCCGTTCACGAGCGCTCCGAGGTTGCCGAACATCGGCTTGACCTCGATGCCGGCGGCCTCTGGAACAAGGGCAGGAACCGCCCACGATCGGCGTCGGTCGGCTTCGGGATCTTCACGATGCCTCCTCCCGTTCTCGCCAGCTCGAGTGGTGCCGTGGATCATTCCCGATCAGGCGGTGGTCATGCGGCGCGGGCCGCCGAGCGGGCACGTTCGTGGGCGCCGTGCAAACCGACCTGGTACGAGCTGCGTACTGATCCCAAGGGGAGGCCCAGCACATGAAGGGACGGCGCGTGGCCGACGAGGACAGGGTGGTCGGGCTGCACCATGCGGACGGCGCCGAGACCACGGTTCCGGTCGACGCACCCGTGGACAGCGAGGCGTTGCGCGCCGAGGTACGGAAGAAGTACCGGCAGGTCGCTTCCGACCCCGACGGCCTGTACCACTTCCACACCGGCCGCAGGCTGGCCGAGCCCTGTCGGAACCGCAACGCCGACCAGACCGTGTCGATGCTGATCTGCCTCACGGGTCGGATGCCGTAGGTCTGCAGGCGTTCCCAGAGGCGATCGCGATTGAGATCGGTGCCGAGCCGGTCCGCCTTGGGATAGGCCGCGTGGGTTAGCTTCCCGGCGGAATCCAGTCCTGGGGGGTCAGCATGCGGACGCACTTCGGTGCCATCTGGGAGGCGGTCGCCGACGCGGTGCCCGAGCAGACCGCGATCGTCCAGCGTGAGCGGCGGCTGAGCTGGCGGGAGTACGAACAGCGCGCCGCGCGGCTGGCGCGTGCCCTGCTCGATGCCGGTCTTGGCCCGGAGGCGAAGGTCGGGATGTACCTGTACAACTCGCCCGAGTACTGCGAGACCAATTTCGCCGCGATCAAGATCCGCGGCGTCCCGATCAACGTCAACTACCGCTATCTCGATGACGAGCTGGACTACCTGCTCGACAACGCCGACGCCGAGGCGCTGGTGTTCCATAGCTCGCTCGGCGACCGGATCGCGCGCGTGCGCGCCGGCTCCCGAAGCTCCGGCTGCTCGTCGAGGTCGATGACGGGCCCGCGCCCGACGGTTCGCGACCACGTCGAGGGATCGCTCGGCCTACGACGAGCTTCAGCCGACGTCTTGCGCCCGCGGACCGCATCGAGCCCGAGGGCGACGAGATCTACATGCTCTACACGGGCGGCACCACCGGGATGCCCAAGGGCGTGATGTACTCGATGAGCGACTTCACGGGCTTCTTCTTGAAACCTACCCGCAGATGATCGGGCTGGCCCAGATCGAGGACCCCGACGAGCTCCCCGCCACGGCGCGCGCCTGCACGAGGCGGGCGACCCGACTGTCTCGATGTCCGGACCACCGCTCATGCACGGCACCGGGTGCTGGCTCGGCATGATGATGCCACACATGCTCGGCGGCACGGCCGTCACTGCACGAGAAGGCGCGGTTTCGACCCCGTCGAGCTATGGGACATCGTCGAGCGCGAGGGTGTGCAGCACGCTCATCATCGTGGGCGACGCCTTCGCCAAGCCGATGCTGCGCGCCCTCGACGAGCACCCGGCCGTTGGGACCTCTCGTCGCTGCGCTTGATCGTGTCCTCGGGCGCCATGTTCTCGGCTCGATGTGAAGCAGGGCCTCATCGCGCATCTGCCGGCGCTCGCGATCGCCGACGTGCTCGGCTCGACCGAGGGCGGGATGGGTACGTCCATCACCACGAAGGACACGCCGAGGACGAGACTGCGCAAGTTCACGCCCGGCCCGACCACGAGGGTCTTCACCGACGACGGCCGCGAGGTGGAGCGCGGGATCAGGCGAGATCGGCATGGTGGCCAACGGCGGGATGATCCCGATCGGCTACTACAAGGACCCCGACAAGTCGGCGCGCACGTTCCGCGCGGTCGACGGCGTCCGCTACGGCTTCCCCGGCGACATGGCGACCGTCGCCCCGACGGCACGCTGGTGCTCTCGGGCGGGGCTCGAACTGCATCAATACGCGGAGGCGAGAAGATCTTCCCCGAGGAGGTCGAGGAGGCGCTCAAGCTCCACCTCGCGGTGGAAGACGCGCTCGTCTTCGGCGTCCCCGACGATCGCTTCGGCCAACGGGTGGTGGGCGTCGTATCGCTCAGCGCTGGCCGCACGGCCGAGGCCGAGGAGATCCTCACCGACGCCCGCGGCCGGCTGGCCAGCTACAAGCTGCCGAAGGCGATCCGCGCTGGTCCCGCAGGTGCCGCGCGCACCGAGCGGCAAGGCCGACTATCCCGCCGCACGCGAGTTGTTCGCGTGACGGCTCAGGGCTAGGGGGGACCGGCGGGTGCACGGCGCCGCCGTCGTGGTCGGCGTGGGGGAATCGACCTTCTACCGCGGGGGGCGCCACCCAGTCGGAGTTCCAACTCGCGTGCATCGCCATCCGCAACGCGCTCGACGACGCCGGCCTGCCCACGGGTGACGTACACGGCCTCGTGTCGTACATGGACCGCAACGAGCCGCTCCGGCTCAGCGCCGCGCTCGGCCTCGGCGACCTGGACTTCACCGCGCAGACGTTCGGGGGCGGCGGCAACGGCGCCGGCGCAGCGGTGACGCTGGCCGACGCGGCCATCTCGGCCGGCTATGCGGAGACGGTCGTCGTGTTCCGCGCGCTGGCCCAAGGCCAGTTCCACCGGTATGGGCGCCGCGACGTGCCCGGCGCGCTCCCGTGGCGCGGCCGTCTACACCGTCCCCTATGGCCTGTTGTCGCCCGCGCAGATCTGCGCCATGCAGACCATGCGGTTCATGCATGAGTACGGGATCACCCAAGACACGCTGGCCGAGATCGCGCTCACGTCGTACGCGCACGCCCAGCGCAACCCGCGCGCCGTTCGCTACGGCTCGCCGCTCACCCGCGAGGAGTACCACGCGTCGCGTTGGATCGCGGAGCCGTTCCATCTCTACGACTGCTGCCCGGAGAACGACGGCGCGGCCGCCCTCGTGGTGACCACCCCCGAACGGAGCCGCGACCTGCGGCAACCGCCCGTGGCGATCGTGGCTGGTGCGCACGGGCTGAACCATCGCGACGGCACGGCCGCCTTCAACGAGCCTGGCTTCCCGACCGCGTACCACCGCCACGCGGGCGAGCAACTGTGGAAGCGATCGGGGGCCCAGCCGGGCGACGTGCAGGTCGCCCAGTTCTACGAGAACTTCACCGGGCCGGTGCTGATGGCGATCAGCGAGATGGGCTTCTGCAAGCCGGGAGAGCTGAACGACTTCGTGGCCGACGACAACCTGCGCTGGCCCGACGGCGGGTTGCCGATCAACACCAGCGGCGGCAACCTCGCCGAGGGCTACATCCACGGCTTCGGCAACGTGGTGGAGGCGGTGCGCCAGGTGCGCGGCGACTCGACCTGCCAGGTGGCCGATGTCGAGCTGAGCCTGTCGGTGTCGGGACCCGGTTTCGGCCCGGGAAGCGCCGTGCTGTTCGGCCGGCCATGAGTCGAGAGCGCGGCCCGGCAGACGGGCCGCCACCGCCGGCCGTGCCCGGGGTGCTGCCGCGGGACTGGGCGGTGCCCGCGCTCGACGCCACCAACCGGGCCTGGTTCATCTCGGGCACCTTGGCCCTCCAGTCCTGTCGCGCCTGCGCCACGCGGCAGCATCCGCCCGAGGAGGTCTGCCACGCCTGCGGATCCATGGCGTTCACCACGCACGCCGTCGCGCCGACCGGGACGATCTACAGCTACACGGTCGTCCACCACGCGGTCCATGCTGCCCTCGAGGCCTCCGTGCCCTACGCCGTCGTGCTCGTGAGCCTTGGCGATGCGCCCGAGGTGCGTGTCGTCGGCAACCTCATCGACGCGCCGCGCGACGAGATCACGATCGGCTTGGCGGTGGAGGCCACCTGGGACGAGCGCACCGCCGACGACGGCGAAGTCGTCCTGTTGCCGCAATGGCGCCGCCGCCACGGGGTGGGCGAACCAGGCGGCGGGCGCGATCATGGGATGGAAGACGAAGAGGAGCCGCGATGACGATCACCGATCCGGACGCCTCGAAGAACGCCTGGCGCATCGGCAGCCCTGGCGTGGAGGGCTGGACCCGCACGGCCCGTCCCGGCGACCCGGACAAGTACTACATGGTGTCGGCCGACTGCCATGTGACCGAGTCGCTCGCCTTTCTCCAGACCATCGAGCCGGAGTACCGCGACAGGATCCCGCACGTCGAGGTACAAGCGGACGGCGCGCAGTACATGATCTGCGAGGGGAACCGGCCCCAGCTCGTGATGCCCGGGTCGAAGAGCAGGACCGTGCAGGCGCAGCAGAGCTTCGAACGGCCCGAGCACAACCGCTTCTCTCGGGAGCGCATGGAGGCCGAGGACCTGCTGCGCGTCGGTGCGGGCCGCTCGGTCGAGCAGCGCCTCGCCGACCAAGCCCGCGACGGCGTCGACGTCGAGGTCCTCTTCCCGACGACCGGGCTGTTGTGCTGGGCCACGCCCGACCCGGTCTTCGCCATGGCCATGTGCCGCACGTGGAACCGCTGGGCGCTCGACCACGTCGGTGTGCACATGCAAGGCGACGACCCCAAGGTGCTGCCCATGGCCCTCGTCGCCACGGGCGACCAGGAAGGGGCCGAGGCCGAGATCCGCTGGGCCGTCGACCACGGCTTCCGCGGCGTGTGCCTCGGCAATGCGCCCATCTACGGCCCGACCGAGTTCGGCCGGCTGCAGTACAACGACCCGTCCTTCGAGTCGATGTGGTGCCTGCTGGAGGAGACCGGCCTCGTCACCACCTTCCACGTGTCGACCGGCAAGGATCCCCGGGCGACCGGCGGCAACGGTGGGGCCATCGTCAACTACGTCTGCCATTCGATGGAGACGACCATCGAACCCCTGGTCCAGATGATCGCCTCGGGTGTGTTCGAGCGCCATCCGCGGCTTGACAGCAGGCCTCGTCGAGAGCGGCATCGGCTTCCTGCCCTGGTTGATCGAGACGATGGACCACGCCTACCGCGCCCATCACTTCTGGGTGCGGCCGGTCATCCCCGAGTTGCCCTCGCACTACTTCCGCCGGCACTGCTTCGCCACGTTCCAGCTCGACTATGCCGGGCTGATGTTCGTGGAGGAGCTCGATCTCGTCGACAACGTGCTGTGGGCCAACGACTACCCCCATCACGAGGGCTCGTGGCCGCACTCCGCCGACGCGATCGAGCGCATGATGGGTGATCTCTCTGACGAGTCCCGGGCGAAGATCCTGGGCCTCAACGTGGCGCGGCTGTTCCGCCTCCCGGTTCCGGGTCGCTGAACCCGACGAGGCGGACGAGCTCCGCATTGCCCGGGACGCGCTCCAGGAAGCCCGCGCGCGACTCATCGTCGCCGATCCGCGCCGTCATCTCGTCGAGGTCCCTTCGCCCCACTCCCGCGCGCACGAGCTCGATTAAGCGCCGCTCGCTCGTGTCGGCCGCCGCGTCCGCCGCGGCAGCCCTACGCGATGGATCGCCCACGGTGTTGATGACGAGGAAGCCCGACCGGCAGTCCTTGTCCAACCGGAAGAAGCCGCCGAAGGTCGGGTTGTTGACGTAGATGACGCTGAGCGGCTTGCCCTCCATCTCCGGGCGGACGTCGGCGGTGAAGTAGATCGTGAGGCTGTTCGAGAAGACACCGCGACCCTCGAACGGGATCCCGAGCAGCTCGCGCACCGTGCTGTGGGCACCGTCGGCGGCCACGAGGTAGCGGCCGCGGAGGTCGACGAGGCTCGGATCGACGAAGGAGAGACGGCGTCGAGGGCGTGGCTGATGCCGAGGCGGATGGTGAGTTGTTCACGGACGCTCGCCTCGGGCCAGTCCGCGATGGCGTCGCTCGTCGGCACCTCGAGGTAGTAACGGGTGTGGGTCGCTCCCCGGCGCATGTGCCCGGCGAAGCCGTCGGGATGAGCGGCATAGATGGTGTGGGGGACGAGGGGCGCAGCGGCGCCGATCACCGCCAGCCACCGCACGGATAGCGAATCCTCGACGAGACTCGCCGAAGTCATCGCGCCGGCCACATTGCGTCGCGCCCCGTCGCAGCCGACGACGATGTGTCGGCCTGTACCGCGCAAGGGTCCCCCGCGGCGCCGGCGACGAGGACGCTCACGCCGTTGCCGTCCGCCTCGACGCCGGTCACGGTCGCGCCGAAGCGAACCTCGGCGCCCGTCGCCACCAACGCGTCGCACAAGGCGGTGACCAACTCGTGCTGCGGGTAGATGTAGTGGGGCCGCCCGCCGGTCATGGCCCCGTAGTCGAAGACCACGCTCTCGCTCGGGGTGCGGAACTCACAGCAGTCGTTGCGATGGACGAAACGCACGACGTCGCCCGCGATGCCTTCCGCGCGCAGCAGCTCGACCGTGCGGTACTCCACCACCCCGGCCTTGGGGGCGCCGGCCACATCGGTCCGAACGTGGCGTTCCAGCAGCACGAACGGGATGCGGGCGCGCTCCAAGAGATGGCCGAGGACCAGGCCGGCGGGCCCGGCGCCGACGATGGCGACCGTGGTGCGGGCCGGCGCGGGCGGCTCCTCGCTGTCCCCCTGCCCCCCCGGCCACGCACCCATCATGGCCGGGCCGAACGGGATCGCGCCGCGCGGTGGCGCAGTTCGGCGGCGGCCGGCCGTCGGAAGGTGGCCCCGGTCGACCGGGCCTGGCCGCCGGCCGTGCCGCCGGAGCCGAGCTGTCCGTCACTCGTCGTCGTGCGCGGCGGCGACCCGCTTCGGGACGACCATCCGCCACGCATCCAGCACGATCTCGCGCATCTCCGCCGCGTCGATGGCCTCCAGGCGCACGACGACCCAGTGGTAGCGCATGTCGGCCAGCTTGGGCATGAGGAACTTGTGGGGCTCGGACGCGACCAACGCCTCCCGCTCCTCCTTCGGGAAGGCGAACCCCATCAGCGTCTCGTCGGCGAGAAGGCGAGGTACACGATGCGCCCGACGCGGAACTTGACGCGGTCACGCACCAATGCCTCGTAACTGCGCTCCAAACCCAGGGCGAAGGCCCGCACCTCGTCGATCGTGACCATGGGTCAGACGGCAGTGCGGTCGGTTGCATCGAGCGCGGCCTCGTGGCGCGCTTCGACGGCGCGCCACAAGTACCAGCTGGCCACCGTGCGGTAGGGGCGCCACGCCTCCGCCCGTGCCTCGACGCCCTTTCGGTTCGGGAGCTCGGGCGTCTCGAACGCGATTCCGAAACCCTGGCGGACGCGGTAGTCGTCCACGGGCAGGACGTCAGGGCGCCCGAGCCGGAAGATGAGGAACATCTCGGCGGTCCAACGCCCGATGCCGCGCACCTCCGTGAGGTGCTCGATGACAGCCGCGTCGTCCGTGCCCTGCAGCTCGGCGAGGGAGAGGAGCCGCCCGCTCATGGCGCGCTCGGCGAGGTCGCGCGGTGCGAGGAGCTTGGCGCGCGAGACCCCCGCCGCTCGCAGGCGGTCATCCGAGGCCCGCGCGATGTGTTCAGGTCGCGGGCCCTCGTGGGCATGCGGGAAGAGCGCACAGACCCGGGCGAAGATCGTCTCGGCCGCCCGGGCATGGAGCTGTTGGTAGACGATGGCTTCGGCGAGGGCGGCGAAGGTGGTGTTGGCGGTCTTGAGGCGCAGGTCGAACGGACCGATCGACGTCATCAGCCTGGCCAGCTCGGGATCGGCCGCCCTCAGGTGAACGGCGGCCGCGACGGGGTCGAAGCCGTACCCGCCGTCACCGTCGAACAGCCCTCGGGTTCCGTTCGCCCACGATCCCTCTATGGCGAGCAGGCGCAGCTTCGTGGTGACCCCATCGGCGGCCGAGAACCCGCCCAGCTTGCCGCCGGCCTCCACGACCCGATGGCACGGCACCACGATGGCGAGCGGGTTGTCGCCGAGAGCGCGGCCCACCGCGCGAGCCGACCCGGGCGAACCGGCCATGACGGCAACCTCGCCGTAGGTGCGGGTGTGACCGGGCAGGATGGACCGTGCCACGTCGTAGACCCGCTGGTGGAAGGGTGGCACGCCTCGCATGTCCAGGATGATGGGCGAGAGGTCCACGGCGTGACCGCGCAACACCTCGGCGATGCCGGCGATGGCCGCCGCCACCGGCGCGGGCGGCGCGCTCTCGGTGACGGTCGGGTACCGCCGGCTCATCCGGGCTCGGGTCCGCTCGTCGCCGCCCTCAGGGAGTTGGACGCCCACCACACCCTCGTCGCTCCAGGCGATGCCGCACCGGCCGATGGCGGTGTCGAAGAGGGTGTAACCGGACACGTGCTTTCCCATAACCTTCGTACAGCAGACAGTAGTGACGTAACCGTCCATCGTCAATGGACGGTTCGGAGGACCGATGCCGGATTCGCAGCCACCGGGCTCGCTCGAGCTGCTCGAGGCCTTCGTCAACACCCGGAGCATCGAGCTGGGGACCGACGAGATCGCCAGCCCGTTGACGCTGGCGGCCTGGCTCGCCGAGCGAGGCCTCTTGGCGGGGCGCGCTCGCGTCACGGCCGACTCCCACCGGCGCGCCCTCGTGCTCCGCGAGGGCCTCCGAGCGCTCGTCGCGGCCAACAACCGTGAGCCAGGCGAAGACGGGCGGCCTGTCGCGGCCAAGCGCGCCGATGCCGAGGCCCGGCGCGACCTCCAGGGCCTCGCCCGTGACCTGCCGCTCATGGTCGACGTGACGGGCGACCGCCCCCGGCTGGTGCCCCGCGCGACGGGCCCGGTGGAGGCCGCGCTGGCCATGGTGCTCGCGGGCGTGGCCGACGCGGTCGCCTCCGGAGCCTGGGACCGCATGAAAGCCTGCCGCGACCCTGCCTGCCGGTGGGTGTACTTCGACCATTCGCGCAACCGATCGCGGGCGTGGTGCTCGATGGAGACCTGCGGCAACCGGGCCAAGGCGCGCGCCTTCCGACAGCGCCGGCGTTGAACCGGTCGCGGTAGCGTCGCCACCATCGCGAACGGGGGCCTTCACGACGAGGCAGCGGCTGACCCTCGTGGTCACCGGTCTCGGCCTCTTCATGATCTTTCTCGACGCGACCATCGTGAACGTCGCCCTGCCCGACATCCAGAACGACTTCAACGCGGGTGAGCAAGGCTTGCAGTGGGTGGTGGCGGCCTACAGCCTCACCATGGGTATGTTCATCATGTCGGCGGCGACACTCGGCGACCAGAAAGGGCGTCGTCGGGCGTTCTTCCTCGGCACGATCATCTTCGCGGCGGCCTCGGCGTTGTGCGGCGCTGCTCCGAGCCTTCTGGTCCTCAACCTCGGGCGCGGGGTACAGGGCGTAGGCGCCGCCTTCGTCAACGTGGCCTCGCTGGCCCTGGTCGAGCGCGGCCTTCCCCGATCCCAAGCGCAAGGCCAAGGCCATCGGGATCTGGACGGGCATCGCGTCGCTCGGTCTGGCCATCGGGCCGACCGTCGGCGGCTTCCTCACCGAGAGCGTCGGCTGGCGGAGCATCTTCTTCGTCAACGTCGTCTTCGGTGCGCTCACGGCGGTGCTCGTCCTCCTCTTCGTCGAGGAGTCGAGAGATCCCACCGCCGCGACCTCGACCTCCGGGGCCAGCTCCTGTTCATCGTGGCCGTCGGGGCGGTCACCTACGCGCTGATCGAGGGGCCGCACACGGGATGGACGTCCCCGTTGATCCTCGGGCTGCTCGTCGGGGGCGGCGCCATCGGCGTTGCCTTCGTGCTGCTCGAGCTGCGCGCTCGGGACCCGATGATGGACGTGCGCGTCTTCAAGGACCGCGTGTACAGCGCCGCCATCGCCACCTTGTTCGTCGTGCTGTTCGCGGTCTACGGGCTGCTGCTGATCATCACCCAGTACTTCCAGAACGTGAAGGACTACAGCCCCGAACGCGCCGGCGTCGTGATGCTGGCCTTCACGGTGCCGACGATCGTGCTCGCCCCGGTGGCCGGCAACTGGGCCGCGCACGCCGGTGGTCGCCGCCCCACGCTGGTCGGCTTGAGCTGCCTCGTGGCCGGGTTGACCGTGGTGGCCATCGGCGTGGGCAGCGTGCTGATCACCGTGCTGATCGGCCTCGTCTTGGTGGGCACCGCGGCCGGCCTGTCCATCTCGCCGACGACGAACGTGGCCATGTCCTCGATCCCACCCGCTCGAGCGGGTATGGCTTCGGGGATCATGAGCGCGCAGCGAGCGCTCGGCTCGACGGCGGGCTTCGCGGTGATGGGCAGTGTGTTGGCCGCGGTCGTGGCCGCCACCCTGCCGTCCGGCTTCGCGCCGTATCTCAGCGAACCGGGACGGCAGGAGGCGGTGCATGCGGTGGTGGAGGAGGCGAACCCCCGCGCCGTCGTGTCGTTGATCGGCCCTCGCCGCCCCCTGCCCGGTGCGGTGAAGGTCTTGGCCGATCTCGTGGACGCCGCCGACGACGCGTTCGTCGCCGGGATTCGCGCCGCCCTCGTGGTCGGGGGGACGCTCTCCCTGCTCGTGCTCGCGGTCGGCTTCGCCGTATTCCCCAAGGCGGTGGCCGAGGACCACTCCGAGGTGTCGGAGGCCGACCGGCTCGAGGTCAGTGAGGTCGAGCCGGCCGGTTGAGCGTGCTCGCCGGGCTCAGGCGGCGTCGCGGGTTCACGCGGCGTCGCGGGGGCGAGCGGCGTCGCGGGGGCGGGCGGCCGGGCGGATCGGCGGGCGGGCGTGCAGGCCAGCGAGCCACACGCCGGCAGGGCGCTCGAGGTAGAAGGCCGGGGCGATGGGTTGGCAGGGGGGTCGGATGGCGGACATCGGTGGCTCCGGGTCGCTGGCAGGAACAACGTGATCTACGACATAGAGTCCCGAACGGTTCGCCGGGATACGAGTCAGTGACCTGATCGGCGGTGTCTACGCTGCCCAGATGGCTGACATCCGCCAGGGCCGTTGGACGGCCGAGATCGAAGGTGACTTCGTCGTCTTCATCATCGGCGCGCGCATCAACTCCAAGCTGCACGCCTTGAAGGCTTTCGCCGATCTCGGCGGCCGGCGCGGCATGAACCACATGCTGAAGTACCTCACCCAGCATCCCGAGAAGGGCTTGCTCGGCTACCAGATGGCGGGCTTCACGATCATCCAGTACTGGCGCTCCTTCGAGCACCTGGAAGCCTTCGCCAAGGACAGCCGCGACCCGCACCTCGAGGTGTGGCGGAACTACTGGAAGCGGCTCGGCAAGGACACCCGCGCTGGGATCTGGCACGAGACCTTCCTCGTCCGCGACGGCGAGTACGAGGCGATCTATGGGAACATGCCGCCTCACGGGTTGGCCAAGGCCACCAAGCTCGTGCGGGTGGCCGACGCGGTGACGGCTCGCGATCGGTTGAAGCTGGTCGCGCGCTGAGCCGACTTCCCCGCACGCGCTCTCGTCAGTCCAACGTGCGCGCCAGGTCCCACGCCTGGCGGGTGGCGAACACCATGCGCCGCGGCGCGTAGGCGTCACCGAGGAGGTGCAGCGCCGGCCCCTTCCCGTTGCGCGCCTCGGCCCGCAGGCAGTGGTAGAGGGTGTCATCGGGAACGGCACCGCACGCCAGCACCACGCTGTCGATCGACGAGCGTGAGGAGCGGCGGCCGCTGTAGCTGTTGGCGAGGCGCACCGTGTCGGCTTCGATGCCCACCACTCGGCTCATTGCCACGAGCTCGACGCCGGCGCGGTCGAGGCGCGAGAGCATCGCGCCGATCGAGTACTTGCCGACCAACGGCGAAGGAGAGGGCGTCTGGAACACGAGCGTCACCTCGTGACCGTCGGCGGCGAGATGGTCGGCGACGGCGAGGGGCGCGAGACGATCATCCTCCGCGACCACGAGCACCCGCCGGCCCGGTCGCACCCGAGCCGCGAGCACCTCGCCGGCCTGGACGACATGGCCGAGCTCGGCGCCGGGCACCGAGAGGCCGCGAGGCAGCGCGCCGGTGGCGACGACCACGACGTCGGCCCCGGCGGCCAGCACGTCGGGCGCGTTCGCCTCCCGTCCGAGGTGGACGTCGACGCCGAGGTCGACCAGGCGGCGACCCTGCCAGTCGATCCAGTCCTGGTAGCGGCGGTTCATGCGGGCCAGGGCGGCGACGGCCAGTTGCCCGCCCAGGTGCGGGTTGCGTTCCCAGAGCGCCACGCGATGGCCCCGCTCGGCGCAGAGCGCGGCCAGCTCCGAGCCGGCCGGGCCCCCTCCCACGACCAGGACCCGGCGAGGCCGGTCCACGGGTGACAGCGCTCCTTCGCGCTCGCGTCCCGCTGTGGGGTTCACCGCGCAGCCGAACGGCAAGCCGTCGACGAGCTGGCGGTGGATGCACTCGTTCAGCCCGATGCACGGGCGGACGCGCGCGGGCTCGCGCGCCTCGACCTTGGCCACGAACGAGGGGTCGGCCATGACGGCGCGGGCGAGCCCGACGAGATCGGCTTGCCCGGCGGCCAGGATCGCCTCGGCCGTCTCGGGCCGAGCGACCCGCCCCGCATACACCACGGGGAGGTCGGTGGCCTGCTTCACCCGTGCGCACAGGGGAGCCCATTCACCCTCGCCGTACATACCGGGCGGGATGTAGCTCGGTGCGCCCCAGTTGTTGCCGATGTCGAGGCTGAAGTAGTCGACGGTGCCCTCCGCGGTGAACGCGGCGACGACGGCCTGGCATTCGTCGACGCCGTAGCCACCTTCGATCATCTCGTCGAGGCACAGCCGCAGACCCAGGGTGATCGGACGGCTGATGTGCTCGCGAATGGACTCGACGACTTCGCGCAGCAGCCGTCGCCGGCCCTCGAAGTCGCCGCCGTAGCCGTCGCTGCGATGGTTGGTGAGCGGGGAGAGGAACCACTGCAGGACGTCGTCGTGGTTGGCGTGCAGCTCGATGGCGTCGACGCCGGCCTCCGCCGCGAGCGCGGCCGATTCGCCGTACTCCCTCACGAGCCACGCCACCTCGTCGAGGTCGAGGGCGTGGGGGATGCGATGGTCGTGGTAGCCGCTCAACCCGGCCGAGGGCGCGATCGGCATGCCTCCTTGCAACACCATCTGCGTGGACAGGAAGCCGCCGGCATCGTGGACGAGCTCCACGAAGCGACCGAGGCGGGCCACGAAGTGCGGGTGACGGAAGAGCCCGGGGCCGTGGGCGCCCACACCGGTCGGTTCGAAGCCCGCCGGGAGCGGGTTGCGCACGAACGTGGGCCCGCCGCCGATCCACTGCACGCCGCCTTCGATCTTGGCCAGCCAGTGGCGGCAGTGTTGCTCGAACATCTCCTCGCTGCCGACGAGCGCGCCGGCGCCACCGCCGTGGGGCGGCACCACGAGGCGATGGTCGAGGTCCATGGTCCCGACGCGGAGCGGGCGGAACACGGACGGGAAGGTGTCAGCGGTGGCGGGCCCGGTCATCCCGCCATGATGGTGCCCGGTTGCGAGACCCTTGAAATGCCTCTGTCGAGCTGGGAGACCAGTCGCTCACCCGACTCGCCGCGTCACTTGGCCAGTTCCGCGGCGTGAGCCTCGAGCCATGCACGCGAGCGGCGGTTCTGCTCCCCGTAGCCTGCCTTCCAGGCGGCGACGTACATCGGTAGGCGGGCCGCGGCGCGGGAGCGCATCGAGTCGAGGGCGCGGTCGAGGAAGTTGCCGCACTCCGCGACCACTTGAGCCCGTTCGTCGCGTCCGAGGCCGTGGGTCGCGCAGAACAGGCGGAAGCGCTCGATCTGATCGACGTGGGCGCGGCCCTCGTCGAGGTCGACGGGATCGCGCACCGGCACCCAGTGGCGGGCGGCGATGGCGATGTCGACGAGCGGGTGGGTGGGCGCGGCGAAGTCGAAGTCGATGAAGGCCGTCGCCTGGCCGTTGTTGGTGACGACGTTCTCGACGCACAGGTCGTTGTGGCACACGATTGGCTGCGGAGGGAGCGGCGGGAGATTGGTGCGATCCCACCAGGCGTCGCGAGGAGCCACGAAGGAGCGAGCCGCGGTGTGGAGCCGCCCTTGGAGCTCGGCCACCGACACGAGCAGCGCCTCGCTCGCCGTCCATGACGGGAACGGAGGGAGGCCGACCTCGCCCTCGATGTAGGTCAGCACAGCCCGTCCTTCGGCATCGGTGCCGAGGTGGCGAGGCGCGCCGGCAAACCCCACGGCCTCGAGGTGGCCGAGGAAGGCGTGCACGGCCGCGCTCTGCGGCCCGAGGGGCCGCCGCACCGTGGCCCCGACCCGCACGACCGCACCGCCCGAGCCCATCCCGCCCGGCAACAGCACCTCCGACTCGTCACCGGTCACGACGTCTGGCGGCGCACCTCGAGGGCGTCACCGACCCGCGCGGGATGCGCGTGCCACCGCGCCGGGGTGTCCTCGATGAGGGAGACCATGTCGGAGCGCCCGAGAAAGGGAGCGTCGACGCGGGCCACGACGAACTCTTGACCGCCCCGGCGGACCGTGTCACCCACGCGGACCTCGGCGGCCGCGACCGTGGTCCAGGTGTCGCTCATGCCGTCACAATGCCAGGTGGCACACTGCCAGGCGGGGCCGTGGTCGATGCACGACCCCGCCGGGCAGGCGGCGCTGGGCGGCGCGCCGCTCGGGTCGGCCGGTCGGGAGCCGGGGGGTTCCCGGTCGACTGGCCGCCGCCCGAGGATCAGTTCGGCGTGATGGCGCCGTAGAGCCCGTGAGCTTCGTCGCGGATCCCGGCGCTGAAGATCAGCGTGGTCGTGGCTGCGCTGGTGCCGTTGCCGAACATCAGGCCCCAGAGCCCGTTGATCCGGATCGCCGTGTGATGGCGGTTCCGCAAGATGCCGACCTGCTTGCCGGTGGCCGGGTCGAACACGTTGATCCGGCCGTCACCGAAGTTCCCGATCAGCAGATCGCCACCGAAGGCCCCCCAGTTCTTGGGTGCCATGGCCAGGCCCCACGGCACGTCCAGCAGGCCGCGGCTGGCGAAACGCCGTTCGAACTGCCCGTTCGTCTTGAAGACGTCGACGAAGCCCAAGCCGGGCCCGTCGACCTCGATGGCCGCGCCTGCTCGATTCGGCGACCGCCGAGCGCGGCGGCTCGTTCTTCGGGCTTCGGCAGCCACGAGATCACGGCCGCGCTCGAGCTGGAGGCGGGGCGTCGCTACGAGTTGGTCGTCCGGTACCCCCGAGGCGACACCCCCGAGCAGCTGGCCGCCTTGCGCGTCGGCGTACGCGAGCCCTTGGGCGCCGACCCGATCGGTGCCGCGGTGGCGGCCGCCCGCGAGGCCGACGCGGCCGTGGTGGTCGTCGGCACCGACGAGGAGTGGGAGACGGAGGGCCGCGATCGCTTCACCATGTCGCTGCCCGGGGACCAGGACGAGTTCATCCGGCGCGTGGCGGCGGCCAACCCCAGCACGGTGGTCGTGGTCAACGCGGGCGCGGCCATCGACATGCCCTGGGCCGAGGACGTCGCCTCAATCGTGGTGCTCTGGTTCCCGGGCATGGCCGGCGGCGAGGCCCTCGCCCAGGTACTGGTCGGCGACGAGGAGCCGGGAGGGCGGCTGCCCTTCACGGTGCCCCACGCGCTGGCCGACGCGCCGTGCGACGTGAGCCGGGCCGACCCGCCGGGCCAGCTCCGCTGCACCGAAGGTCTGCTCATCGGGCACCGGTGGTACCTCACCAAAGGGGTCGAGCCCCGCTGGTGGTTCGGGCACGGGCTCGGGTACGGCGATCTTCGGCGGGGGGAGGCCACGGTCGCCGATGCGACGTGGTCGATCGGCGATCCGTTGTGCGTGCGGGTGCCTATCGAGAACCTCGGGCGCGCCCGGCCGCGACGTGGTCCAGGTGTACCTCCGTCGTCCCGCATCGAGCGTCTCCCGCCCCGCATGGGTCCTCGCCGGCGCGGCCAAGGTGCGGGTGGAGCCGGGCGCCACCGCCATCGCGTCCGTCGCCGTCGACCTGGCCAGCCTGCGCCACTGGGATGCGGACGGCGCGCGATGGGAGGTGGAGCCGGGACCGGTGGAGCTGCGCGTGGCTCGCCACGCCGGCGAACCCGGGCAGGTGTTGCGCGTGGGGGGAACGGATCCGGCTGGCCCGTCCGGCCGCCGTTCGGCTACGACAAGCCCGTGCGCATCATGGTGACCAACGACGACGGGATCGATTCGCTCGGGCTGCACGTGCTCGTGCAGGCCATCCGACCCCACGGCGACGTCGTCGTGATCGCGCCCGACCAGGAGTACTCGGGTGCGGGCGCGGCGCTCGGCGCGCTGCAGAAGATCCAGCCCGAGGCGCACCGCTGCGACCTCGACGGCGCCGGCGAGGCATGGGCGTTGACGGGCCCGCCCGCGCTGTGCGTCATGTTCGCCCGGCTAGGCGCCTTCGGGCCCCCGCCTGACCTCGTGGTGTCCGGGATCAATCCTGGGGCCAACGTCGGACGCGCCGTCTACCACTCGGGCACGGTCGGAGCGGCGCTCACGGCTCGCAACGGGGGCATCAGCGGCGTGGCCATCAGCCAAGCGGTGGCCGGGTACGGCGTCGAAGGCCAGGGCTGGGACGAGATGCTCGTCGGGCAGCGTTGGGAGACTGCGGCGGCGGTCGCGGCCACGGTGGTCGGGGTCCTCGTCGAAGCGCGCCCGGCCGAGCCGGTGGTCGTCAACGTGAACGTCCCGAACCTGGCCCTGAGCGAGATCCGCGGCTGGCGGCGCACGTCGGTCGGAACCATCCCGCCTCGCGCCATGTCGGCCGCCTCGCTCCAGCCCAAGGAGGGCCACGAGGACACCTTCCACGTGCGGATGCGCTGGGGCGACGCCGTGACGCTGCCGCCCGACACCGATGGCGGGGCCATCGAGCACGACGAGGTGTCGCTCACCTTCCTCGGGCGCATCAAGGCGGATGATCCCGACGTCGCCTTCGGCACGGCCGCCGCCCTCGACGAGCTGCTGGGCGAGCCCGTCGCCGGGGGCTCGTGAGCCGTCAACGGCCCGTCGGCGAGAAGTGCTGGTAGTCCCGGGCGCTTCGCTGGTACCCGCCCCAACGCCACCCGACGGCCGCGAAGGCCCGCACCACGGCGTCGCCGGCCGTGATCATGCCCGGGAGGCCGAGCGTGCGGTCGACGTAGGGCGCGCCGTTCGGTGGATCGACCCTGCCGGCGTGTAGCCACGGGTTGACCCGGGGGTTGACGTCGACGGCCAACCCGTAGGCGTGCTGGCTCCACGTGCGCGTCCTCACCACCCGCCGGCAGTTGAACCCGCTCGTGTCATTGGCGGCCATCGCCGCGTCGTCGTCGGCATCGAAGGCGTCGACCGGGACCATCCGCTCGATCCGGAAGCGAAGCTGGAACAGCCTCCGGAAGGCGGCCACCATTGCATTGGCTTGCCGTGCGTTCACGATGAGATGGCCGGTGGCGGCGCGGCCGTCGAAGCCCCAGTAGGAGAGCGTCAGCAGCCGGAGCTGGTCGAGGCTGACGGGACAGCCGGCGTGCCATGACCGTCCGGTCATCGCCGCCCGAGTCGCGGGCGGGATGGTCGTGATGGTGCCGACGGGCACGCCAGTCGTTGGCGTGATGGCCGAGGTGGACGCTGGTCGGGTGGTCGTCGTCGGGGCGGTCTTGGTGGCCGCGGTCGTCGTGGGCGCAGTCGCGGTGGCGGCCGCGGTCGTCGTGGGCGCCCGCACCCGGTCGGTCGTCGACGCCGATCGCAGCGTCGACGCGCAGCCCGCGGCCAGCATCGCCGCCACCGGCACGGTGGCCAGAGGGCTCAGGCGCCGCTGCATCACCCAGGGAGGATCACACCTTGGCGGGCATCGGTGGGGGACACCGGCACTACCGTCCGGGTGATGGCAGCCACGCTGGAGCAGCCGTGCTGAACCTCACGCCGTCCGAGCAGGAACGGCTCCTCATCTTCGAGGCGGCCGAGCTGGCTCGGCGGCGCCGGGCGCGGGGGCGGCGCCTCAACCAGGCCGAGGCCGAGGCCCTGCTGCTCGACGAGGCGCTCGAGCTGGCGCGCGACGGCGTCCCCATCCCCGAGTTGCGTGACGCCGTCTCGTCGCTCCTTACCACCGACGACGTCCTCACCGGCGTGGCCTCCCTCGTGAGCATGCTGGTGGTCGAGGCGCTGTTCCCCGAGGGGACCAAGTTGGTCGTCGTCTACGACCCGATCCGGCCCGGCCGATCGGTGCCCGACGACGAGCTGGGACCGCCGGGAGCGGTGCTGGCTGCCGATGGCGAGCTCGAGCTGAACGCCGGCCGGCCAGTCGTCGAGGTCGAGGTGACGAACAGCGGTGACCGTGTCGTGCAGGTCGCCAGCCACGTCCATTTCTTCGAGGTCAACCGGGCGTTGCGCTTCGACCGCGCCGCTGCCTTCGGGTGCCGCCTCGACATCCCGGCCGGCACAGCGGTGCGCTTCGACCCGGGGGTCATGGTCCGCGTCCCGCTGGTGCGGTTGGGCGGTCGCGCCCAGGTCTACGGCCACAATCACTTGACCGACGGTCCCACCGATGACGGCTATCGCCCGGCGGCCCTCGAACGGGCCCGGGCCCGCGGCTTCCTCGAGGCCTGATGGCCCGCATCACCCGCCGCCGCTACGCAGAGCTCTACGGGCCGACCACCGGTGATCTGGTGCGCCTCGGCGACTCGGCCCTGCTGGCCGAGATCGAACACGACTACACCACCTATGGAGAGGAGCTGGCGGCCAAGGTCGGCGGGAACGTGCGCGACGGGCTGGGCGTGCAGGCGCGGGCGAGCGCGTCGAGCGGGTCACCCGAGGTCGTGATCGCCAACGCCACGATCATCGATCCCGTCCTCGGCATCGTGAAGGGCGACGTGGGTGTGCGCGCTGGGCGCATCGTGGCCGTCGGCAAAGCCGGGAACCCGGATGCCCAAGATGGTGTTACCGAGGGTCTCGTGATCGGCCCTCACACCGCCGTCATCGCCGCCCACCAACACATCCTCACCCCGGGCGCGGTGGAAGCCCACGCCCATCTGCTCGGGGCCGGCCAGGTCGATCACCTGCTGACCGGGGGCATCACCACCGTGGTGGGCATGGATTGGGGCGACCATCTCGACATCGCCGTCTCCAGCCCCACCGCGGTGGCCACCATGGTCCGCGCCTTCGAGGGCGTTCCGCTCGATGTCGGGTTCCTGGCCCGGGGCAGCGCCAGCGATGCCGACGCCATCGTGGAAGGCGTCGCCAACGGGTGTCTCGGCGTCAAGGTCCACGAGGACGTGGGCGCCATGCCAGCCGCCATCGACGCCGCCCTCCGAGCCGCCGATGCCCACGACTTCGCGGTGTGCCTCCACAGTGACAGCCTCAACGAGGCCGGCCACTTCGAGGACACGGTGGCGGCCATCGCCGGCCGGTCGATCCACGCCTTCCACACGGAAGGAGCCGGGGGCGGCCACGTGCCCGACATCATCACCATCAACGGCTTGCCCAACGTGATCCCGTCGTCGACCAACCCGACCAATCCGTTCACGGCGCTGGCCGTCGAGGAGTCGTTGCCGATGATGATGCTCGTGCACGGCCTGTCCCCGTCGCTGCCCGAGGATGTCGCCTTGGCCGAATCACGGGGGCGGGCGGCGACCATGATGGCCGAGGACCTCCTGCACGACCTCGGAGCGATTTCGATCTTCGCCGCCGATACGCAAGGGATGGGCCGCGCCGCCGAGAACGTGGCCACCTGCTGGCGCTTGGCGGCGGTCATGAAGCAACGGGTCGGCCGCTTGCCAGAGGAACGCAGCGCTCGCGTGGACAACGAGCGGATCCGTCGTTACATCGCGAAGCTGACGATCAACCCGGCCCGGGCCTACGGGCTCGACGGCGAGGTGGGCTCGATCGAGCCGGGCAAGTCGGCCGATCTCGTGCTCTGGCCGCGGGGCACCTTCGCCGTCCGCCCTTCGTTGGTGCTGAAGGCAGGCGTGCCGGTTTGGGGGGCGATGGGCGACGCCGCCGGCAGCTGCGCCTTGACCGAGCCGGTCCTCGGCCGGCGCTCGTGGGGCGCCACTGGTGCGGCCCCGGCCCATCTCGGTCGGCTCTACGTGAGCCGGGTGGCGCTCCAGCACGGGTTCGTCACGTCGCTCGGACTTCGCCGGCAGGTGGTTGCCATCCGCCCGGTCCGCGGCCTCGGCAAGGCCGACATGCTCCACAACGACGCACTGCCCGACATCGTGGTGGACCACGCCTCGTTCGCGGTGTGGGCCGACGGCCAGCGCCTTGCCTGCCCTCCCGCCACCGACGTGCCCTTCGGCCCGCGCTATCTCCTGCGATGAGGAGCACCGCGGGTGCGGCTCGAGTCGGCATCGGCGGGCCCGTCGGCTCGGGGAAGACCGCCCTCATCGAGGCGATGCTCCCGCGGCTGGCGGCGCGAGGCCTGAGCACGGCCGTGGTGGCCAACGACCTCGTCACGACCGAGGACGCTGATCGCCTGCGCCGCAGCGGCCTGCTCGACCCTGCCCTCGTGCTCGCGGTCGAGGCGGGCGCGTGCCCGCACACCGTGATCCGGGAGGACCCCACCCCGAACATCACCGCGGCCGACCGCCTGGAGCGCCAGCATCCCGGTCTCGACCTCGTGCTCATCGAGAGTGGCGGCGACAACCTCGCCTCCACGTTCTCGCCCGACCTCGTGGCCCACTGGCTTTTCGTCATCGACGTCGCTGGCGGCAGCGACGTCCCCCGCAAGCGGGGCCCGGGCATCCTCCGCTGCGATCTGCTGGTGGTGAACAAGCTCGACCTCGCCCCTCACGTCGGCGTGGACCTCGACGCCATGCTGGCCGAGGCCAGTGCGGTGCGGGAGGGGCGTCCTGTCCTGGCCACCGACCTGCGTCGCGGGCACGGCGTCGACGACGTGGTCGCCCACCTGTGTCGCGAGGTGCTCCTCGTTGGCTGACGGGGCTTCCTGCTCCCGGCTGAAGGCCGAGTCGGGTCCCGACGGCCGCACGTGGGTGACGGGCCACCACGTCGTCTCGCCCCTGGCTTTCTCCCGCGCCTTCGATCTCGATCGGTCCGGCGTTGCCACCGCCATCCTCCAGTCGACGACGGGCGCGTTGCTGCCCGGCGAGCGCGTCGAGCTGTCGATCGACGTCGGCCCCGGCGCTGCTCTGCACGTGACCACGGCCGGGGCCACCGCCGTGCACGCCGGGGCCGAAGCGCGACACCGCCTGGCCGTCGAGGTGGCCGCCGGCGGTCTCGTCGAAGTCGTGCCGGGGCCGTTCGTGCTCCTCCCTGGGGCCAGCCTGCGCACCGGCGTCGACATCGCGCTCCAGCCCGGCGCGGTGGCAGTCGTGGCCGAGTCGTTCACCATGCACGCCCCGGCGGGCGCGGCGAGTGGGCGCGACGTTCGGGCGGCTGGCGAGCGAGGTTCGGCTCCAGCGCGACGGCGAGCGCCGCACGCTCGAGGCTTTCGCCGTCGACGGTGCGGATGCCGACCTCGCCTCGCCCGCCGCGCTCGGCTCTCGCCGCGCCTTCGCCACCGTCTGGGTGCTCGGCGACCGCTCGTTCGACGTGCTCGGCGGAGACGCTGTGGGCCGGGTTCGGAGACGCCACCGGCGTCGTGGCGGGCGTCGGGGCGACGAGTGCCGGGTCGGGGTTGGCGGCGCGCCTGCTGGCGGCCGACGCCGCCTCGCTCGGCGTGGCCGTCCGCCGGGCGTGGGCCATCACCCGCCAGGCGCTGCTGGGCTCGGCCCCCGGACCGATCCGCACGAGCGGGCTCGTGCCCAGCGGCTGACAAGACGACGGCCGGCCGCGGCACTAGGTGGGATCGGCGACCGCCTCGTCGATGCGGGCGAGCGACGGCGTCGTCGAGCTGGTCGAGGACGTCGAGGGCGCCCATGTTCTCGTGCACCTGCTCGACGCGGCTCGCGCCGGTGATCACCGTCGACACGTGCGGGTTGCGCCGCGCACCAGGCGATGGCCAGCTGCGACAGCGTGCAGCCGAGCTCGTCGGCGACGCCCCTTCAGCTCGCGGACCTTGGCGTTGCGCTCGGCGTCGGTGAGCTGCTCGGCGCAGCCACTCGTAGCCGGGAAGCGCGGCGCGGCTGCCCTCGGGGACGCCGTCGAGGTACTTGCCGGTCAGCAGGCCCGAGGCGAGCGGGCTCCACGTCGTGAGCCCGAGGCCGATGTCGTCGTAGAGCCGGGCGTACTCGCGCTCGACGCGCCGCGGTCGAACAGGTTGTACTGCGGCTGCTCCATCGACGGGCTTGTGCAGGTGGTGGCGCTCGGCGATCTCCCACGCGGCACGGATCTCGTCGGCGCGTCCACTCCGACGTGCCCCAGTAGAGCGCCTTGCCCGCTGGCGATGATGTCGGACATCGCCCACACCGTCTCCTCGATGGGCGTGCTCGGGTCGGCGCGGTGGCAGAACAGGAGGTCGACGAAGTCGAGCCCGAACCGCTCGAGCGAGCCGTCGATGGCCTGCATCAGGTACTTGCGGTTGAGCGTGTTGCTGCATGTTCGGCGCGTCGTGGATGCCCCAGAACACCTTCGTCGAGATCACGTACGACTAGCGCGGCCAGCCGAGCTCGGCGATCGCCTGGCCCATGATCCGCTCGGACTCGCCGCCGGCGTACGACCTCGGCGTTGTCGAAGAAGTTCACGCCCCGGCTCGCGGGCGGCCGCCAGGCAGTCCCGGGCGAGGCCGGTGTCGAGCTGGTTGCCGAAGGTGACCCACGAGCCGAACGAGAGCACGCTGACCTTGAGGCCGGTGCGGCCGAGGCGGCGGTACGCCATGTCCATGCCCTCGCTCTAGCAGATGACGGGTGTGCTCGCCCTTGGCCGCCGCCGGCCAATGGCCCGGCGATGATGGGTCCATGCCCGAGCCGCTGCCGGCCGTCACCGGCGACCCTCCCCGTTGCCGATGGGCGGGCACCACGCCTGCTTACCTCGCCTACCACGACACCGAGTGGGGCTTCCCCGTGTTCGACGACGACCGGTTGTTCGAGAAGCTCTGTCTCGAGGGCTTCCAGGCCGGCCTGAGCTGGCTGACGATCCTCAACAAGCGGCCAGCCTTCCGCCAAGCCTTCGCCGGCTTCGCCCCGGAGAAGGTGGCCCGCTTCGGCAAAGCCGACATCGAGCGCCTCCTGGCCGACCCCGGCATCGTTCGCCACCGCGGGAAGATCGAGGCCGCCGTCAGCAACGCCCAGAAGGCGTGCGCGCTGATCGAGGAGACCGGTTCCCTCGCCGCCTACGTCTGGAGCTACGAGCCGGAGGCCGAGTCGAGCGAAGCCCCGCCGCTCCTCCGCTCCACCTCGGCCGAGGCTGTGGCCCTCGCTCGCGATCTCAAACGGCGCGGTTGGCGCTTCGTAGGTCCGACCACCGTCTACGCCTTCATGCAGGCCATGGGTCTCGTCAACGACCACGCGCTCGGCTGCTGCATCCGCCCGCGGGCGGAAGCGGCGCGGCGCGAGGCCCGCCGCCCCCGATGAACTGCTTGTCGCGCCTTTCGTTCTGCGTGGGCGCCCAACTTGAGATGCTGTGACAGGTCCTCGTGCGGAGGTCGATCCAGCTTTGCCAATCGACCGGAGTTCTTCGGATGGGGGGTTTTGGTTTCGAACGGGGGAAAAAAATTTCCCTCTTCGCTGAAGATCAGGCGCTGAAGATCAACCAGCCCACCAGGCCGCCGACCAGGGCGACGATCACGAGGATGGCCACGACTTTGGCCCACAGGCCGTGCCCGGAGGACGGATCGTCGGCGAAAGGGTGCTCGAGATGGTCGACGCCCTCGCGGCGCTCCCAGTCCAGGTCGGCTTTGGTGCCGACCTTCGGGAGGTGTTGACGACCCTTGCGCTTCATCCCCGAGGAGCCCACGGGCGGCGATCGTAGCCATGGTCGCCGCCGAGCCCTCCTTCGCCCGCGCGTCAATCCAGCTTGAAAGATACGGAAAGTCCACGGGGCGAGGCGATCTCCGCCGTACACTTCGAGGCCATGACGGTCGACAACATGGAGCGCGGCCAAGCGTCCCACCCGGTGCCCGGCCAGGAGATCGTGTGGCTGAGCACCCAGGACGCGGCGCGGCGGCTCGGCGTGACGCCCCGCACGTTGTACCGCTTCATCGATGAGGGCCAGCTCCCCGCGTACCGCTTCGGCCGGGTCATCCGGCTGCAGCTCGCGGAGGTCGACGAGTTCATCGTGCGGTGCCGGATCCAGCCCGGCACCCTCGAGCACCTCTACCCCGAGTCGGTGGGGTCGTCGGGGGCGTCCGAACACGAGTGAGCAGCGCGTTCCCCGGCGCACGGGGACTACCGTTGGCGGCCGTGCGGGTGGCCGCCAAAACCGTTCGACCCCGGTGACCGACGGTCTCGTCAACGTCATCGTCCCCGGCAACCACCTGATGCCGAGCCTGCTCGGGCACCGGGACGAGTACCTGCGGGCCATCGAGTCGTCCTTCTCCGATACGGCCATCCTCGTGCGCGGCAACGAGATCACCATCAGCGGGGGAGAGGCCGAGCAGGTCGGCCGGCTGTTCGAGGAGCTCGTGTTGCTCCTCCAGCAGGGCCAGCCCATCGACACGGCCAACCTCGCCCGCGCCATCGACATGGTGCGCGCCGCCGAGCGTCCGAGCGAGGTCCTGAGCCACGAGATCCTGCGCTCGGCCCGGGGTCGCACCGTGCGCCCGAAGACGGCGGGGCAGAAGCGCTACGTGGAAGCGATCCGAGCCAACGTGATCACCTTCGGGCTCGGGCCCGCCGGCACGGGCAAGTCGCTGGCTGGCGGTGGCGATGGCGGTCCAGGCGCTGCAGGACAAGCAGGTCCAGCGCATCATCCTCACTCGCCCGGCCGTCGAGGCGGGTGAGCGGCTGGGCTTCCTGCCCGGTGACCTGATGGCCAAGGTCGACCCGTACCTCCGTCCGCTCTACGACGCCCTGTACGACATGGTGGAACCGGAGGGCGCGCAACGCCTGCTCGAGCGCCAGACCGTCGAGGTGGCCCCCCTCGCCTTCATGCGCGGCCGCACCTTGAACAGCAGCTTCATCATCCTCGACGAGGCCCAGAACACCACCCCGGAGCAGATGAAGATGTTCCTCACCCGGATCGGCTTCGGGTCCCGGGTGGTGGTCACGGGTGACACGACACAGGTCGACGTCCCCGGGGGCCGCAGCGGGCTGGCCGGCCTCGAGCGCATCCTTTCGAACATCGAAGGCCTCGCCTTTGTCCACCTCACGGGGGCTGACGTCGTGCGCCATCGGATCGTGGCCGACATCGTCGCCGCGTACGAGCGGTCCGAGGCCGGCGACGGGTCCGGCCGCGATGCCTGAGAGTGACAGACCCCGCCTTGCCGCGCCGCGCAAGGTCGGCGGCGAGGGAGACCCCGAGGTCTTCGTGGCCGACGAGCAGAGCGCGCGTCGCCAGTCGACACCGCCCGCTGGGCCGACCTCGCCGGGCGTGTGCTCGCCTCGGAGGGCGTGCGGGGCCATGCCGAGCTGAGCGTGCTCTTCGTGGGCGAGGACGACATCGCCGCCCTCAACTCGCAATTCCTCGGCAAGGACGAGCCCACCGACGTGCTCGCCTTCCCCATCGACGCCAGCGAGGTGGAGGTCGTCTCCCTGCCCGCCATCGCCCGCACGGGGCCCGATCGGTCGCCGGCCGACCCCGGCGAGCTCCCTTTGCTGCTCGGCGATGTGGTGATCTGTCCCGCGGTGGCGGCTCGCCAGGCGACCGCGCACGCGGGCCGCGTCGACGACGAGCTCGCCTTGCTCGTCGTGCACGGCGTGCTGCACGTGCTCGGCCACGACCACGCCGAGCCGGGCGAGGCCGCCCGGATGCGAGCCCGCGAACGGGAGCTGCTCGAGACCCATCACTGGGGCGGCCCGGCTCCCGCAGGCTTCCGCCAGGAACAGGACGTGATGGTCTACGCCAGCCAGTTCGGCGGCCCTGAGGTGGCGATGATCCTCGTGATCATCCTGCTCCTGCTCCTGCTGATGTTCCTCGCGGTGGCCGAGACGGCCATCAACCGCATCAGCCGGGTCAAGGCGCAGGCCATCGAAGAGGAGCGGAGCACGAAGTCGTCGCGGGCGCTGCTGCGCCTCGCCAGTTCAGCCCGAGGGGTTCATCAACCCGATCCTGGTGACCATCACGGTCTTCCAGACGGGCCAGGCCTTCCTCACCTCACTCCTCGCCGAACGAGTCTTCGACGGCTGGGTCGGGATCTTCATCGCCTTCGTGCTCAACGTGATCCTCGTGTTCGTCGCTCGCCGAGGCCATCCCGAAGACCTGGGCGGTGCTCTCCTCCGAGCGAGCGGCGTTGCTCACCGCCCGCCCGACGCTCGGCCCTCGTGCGCTTCCCGCCGCTGCGACTCGTGGCCGAGGGACTGATCGGCATGGCCAACGTGCTGCTCCCCGGCAAGGGCCTGAAGCAGGGCCCGTTCGTCTCCGAGCGGGAGCTGCTCGGCATCGTCGAGGCCGCCGCCGAGGACGAGGTGATCGAGCACGAGGAGCGCGAGCTCATCGAGAGCATCATCGAGTTGGGCGATACGGTGGCCCGCGAGATCATGGTGCCCCGGCCGGACATGGTGACGGTGGCCGCCGAGACCCAGATCACCGACGCGCTCGACATCGCGATCGAGCACGGCTTCTCGCGCCTGCCGATCATCGGCGAGTCGGTCGACGATGTCCGTCGGCGTCGCCTACACCAAGGACCTGATGCGGGCCGAGCGGGAGGACCGCGGACGACAGCCGGTCACCACCGTCGCTCGCGCCGGCGAGGTTCGTGCCCGAGACGAAGCCGGTGGCCCGGCTGATGCGGGAGATGCAAGCCGGCCAGTTCCACCTCGCCTTGGTGGTCGACGAGTACGGCAGCGTCGCCGGGCTCGTCACCCTGGAGGACTGCCTCGAGGAGCTGGTGGGCGAGATCGTCGACGAGTACGACGCCGAGGACACCGAGGTCGAGCGCCTCCCTTCCGGCGAGCTCCGTGTCGACGGCGGGCTGGGCATCGACGAGATGAACGAGCTGCTGGGGGTGGAGCTGCCCGACGAGGACTGGGACACGGTCGGCGGCTTCCTGCTCGGCGTCCTCGGGCACGTGCCGGCCGAGGGCGAGTCGGTCGAATACGCGGGGCACCGTTTCATGGCCGTCCGGTTGAACGGGCTGCGGATCAGCGAGGTGCTCGTGTCGGCCGTCCCCCACGAGGGGGCCGACGACCCCGAAGCCGTGTCGTGACCCCGTTCCGCTCCGGATTCGTCGCCCTCGTCGGGCGGCCGAACGTCGGCAAGTCCACGTTGGTCAACACCATCGTGGGCCAGAAGGTCAGCATCACCTCCGACAAGCCGCAGACGACGCGCCACCAGGTTCGAGGGATCCTCCAGCGCGCCGACGCCCAAGTCGTGTTCGTCGACACCCCCGGTCTGCACAAGCCGGTGACCGCGCTCGGCGAGTCGCTCAACCGGACGGCAGCGGGCGCCTGTGACGGTGTCGATGTGGTGTGCCTCGTGCTCGACGCCTTGGCCCCCTTCGGCCGGGGGGACCGCCTCGTGGCCGATCGGGCGCCGCGGGACCTCGTCGTCGTCGTGAACAAGATCGACCGGGCGTCGCGAGCGCAGGTGGCCGAGCAGCTGGCCGCCGCTGCGGCGCTGGAGGCCGAGGCCTACTTCCCGGTCTCGGCCCGCTCGGCGGAAGGGGTGCCCGTCCTCGTCGAGCATCTCGTGGCCCGGCTGCCGGAGGGGCCGCCGCTGTACCCGCGTGAGGCCGTGACCGAGGTCGAGGAGGGGCAGTGGGTGGCCGAGCTCGTGCGCGAGCAGCTCCTCGCCGTCACCCGCGACGAGCTGCCCTACTCGATCGCGACGCGGGTGACGGAATGGGACTGGCCCCGCGTCCGCTGCGAGATCGTGGTAGAGCGGCCGAGTCAGAAGGGGATGGTCATCGGCCGCGGCGGCACGGTGCTGAAGGCGGTCGGCGCGGCCGTACGCGCCCAACTCCCTCCGGGCGCCTACCTCGAGCTGTTCGTGACCGTCGACCCGGACTGGCAGCGCCGCCCCGCCCGCGTCGAGCGCCTCGGCTACTGACCGCTGTCATGGAACCGTCACACTCCTGTCGCCGAGGGCGCGCACAGGCGGGCGAGGATGTCGCTCCACGTGGTAACCGGCTGGTAACCAGGAGGTAGGAGGGCACGTGTCCGACTTCATGCTCGAGATCACGGGGGCCGGCAGCGCGATCACTCTCGAACCGGTCGGCACCATCGACCTCGACGGGGCCCGCACGTTGCTCGCCGCTCTCGGCAGCCTTCGCGCCGAGCTGCGAGCCCTCCTGGAGATCCGGCTCGACCGCATCACGGGCCTCACCAACGAGGCGTGGCGCCTGCTGGCGGCGAGCGAGCTCCCGGTCGAGCTGCTTGTCACTCCCGCGCCGAATTAGCCGAAGGATCCCCCACCTGGGGAGCTGCGGTCGACCGGCAGAGCCGGATCGACCTCCGCACGAAAGACTTGTCACAACGTCTCAACTTCGGGCGACCTAGTAGTACGACTAGGCCCAGCCCATGACGACCACCGCGCCGGCGCTGAGGGCTCTCGCAGCTGAACTCGACGGCTACCGCGGCGCTCGGACCATCGAGGCGTAGTCGTCGCGCGTCACCACGGGGGCGAGGTCGCCCCTGCCCCGCGGCACCGGGATCGGGGCCAGCTGACCGTTCGGGCCGGGGGCCCGGAACTGCACCTGCCCGACCCCGGGGCGCGCCGTGAGCGTGAGCACGATCTGGGCGAAGTCCAAGATCTGCTCCTGAGGCGCCACGGTGGCGTCTACGACGGCACGCGACACGTCGACGGTGGCCAGCCCCCGGACGAGATTCACCCCGACGAAGGCGCCCGCGGGCAGCGCCGAGCGGAGCTTGGCGTCAGCCGGAGGCGGCATCTGGAGGAGGGCGAGCACGTCGGCCAGGGTCGCCCCCTTGCGGACCGGGCGCACGACGGGCACCAGCTGGTTGCCGGACACGAAGTACAGGTTGACGGGCTCGCTCGGCTTCACCCTCGTCGTCGTGACGACGACGGTCGTGGTCGGCTCCGGTACCGCGATCGTCGTGGTCGTCGTCGACGTGGTCGTCGTCTCGGTGAGCCCGGTTCGGTCGAGTGGCTTGAAGGCCTTGTCGGCTGGCAGTCCGCACGAGGCGAGCGCCGCGCCGGCCAGCACAGCCGCGCCGAGCGCAGGGGCCGCCTTCACCGTGGCCCTGCCGGCAGCTCGATGATGAAGCGCGACCCGCCGGTCGGGCGATCTTCGATCCACGCCTTGCCGCCGTGGAGGCGGGCGTGCTCGGCGACCAGCGCCAGGCCGAGGCCGGTGCCGACGCGGTGGCGCGCCGCGGAGCCCCGTGCGAAGCGTTCGAACACTCGGGTCTTCTCGGCCGCGGGCACGCCCGGCCCCGCGTCCTCGACGATGATCCGCACCCGGCCGCCGCTGCCTTCCACCCCGATGCGCACAGGGCCGCCCGCGTGCTGCGCGGCATTCTGCAGCAGGTTGGCCATGGCCCGTTCGAGCCGCCGCTTGTCGACGGGCACAGGCTGCTCCCGCCATTTCTTCATGACCTCGACCGGCACGTACGAGTAGCCGTACCGAGCGGCCACGCGGGCCAGGAAGTCACCGAGCAGCGTGGGCTCGAGGTGAAGTTCGACAGCCCCGGCGTCGACGCGGGAGATCTCGAGCAGGTCGAGCACCATGTCGTCGAATCGCTGGACCTGGCTCACGACGACGTCGAGGGCCTTCTGTGATCGTTCGGGCAGGTCGGCCCGGCGGCCGTCGAGCACCTCGACGGCGGCCGACAACGCGGTGATGGGGGAGCGCAGCTCGTGGCTGACGTCCGAGGCGAAGCGGGCCTCGCGCTCGATCCGGCTCTGCACGGCGTCGGCCATCTCGTTGAACGAGCTGACGAGGCGGTCGAGGTCGGGGTCGGGCTCGGGCTCGAGGCGGGTGTCGAACTCGCCCGAGGCGAGTTCGGAGGCGGCGCCGGCGACGCGGCTGAGGGGCCGCAGCAGCCGGCGGCTCGTGTAGGCGCCGAAGGCGGCCGCCCCCACCGAGACGATGGCCGACCCGATGAGGAGCGAGGTGAGGATGACGCCGAGGGTCCGCTGGAGGCTGGCCATGGAGAACACTTCGAAGTAGGCCGCACCGACTTCGTTGGCGTAGGCGCCGACGGCGATGTACGGCGTGCCCTGGAAGGTGAAGCGCTGGATGCCGGCCTCGCCTTCGAGCACCGCGGTGCGCAGCGACGTCGGCAGCGAATCCTGGTTGAAGAGGCTGCCGTTGGTACCGAACCAGGCGTTGCGGTAGCGGAGGAGCCCGAAGCCGTCACGCTCGGTTCGGATCGACTGGACCAGCCGCGTGACGTCGGCCTGCGGGTCGCGCAGGACGTTGCGGACTAACCGGGCGTTGACGAGCGCCTGCGTGACCGCGGCCGATTCCCGCTGGTCGAGGAGGTAGTTGCGGCTGACCAGGTAGGTGGCGAGGGTGAGGCCCAGCGAGCCGATGAGGGCGGCGAGGGCGAAGCCGATGGTCAGACGAGCCCGCAGCCCGAGGGCGCGTCGGCGCGCGCGCTCGCCGCGGCGGCGCCCCGGGGCTCGTCACGGCGCCAGCCTTGCGCGACACGCTGGGCGGTGCCACGACGGGGGCGGTAGCCCCGACACGGGCACTCATCGGTCACCAGTCCAGGGCTGAGCGGGGCGAGGGGTCAGATGCGGAAAAGCGGTTGGTGGGGCACCGGGGGAGAAGGTGCCCCACCAAGCGGCGTGAACCGCCGTCATGGTGGCGGCGTCGTGTGACATGAGGACGCCAGGCTTGCGCGGATTGTGTAACGAAGCTCGTCAGACCGTCTGCCCACTCCCACTAGCGTTGCACCCCGGGCGGCACGAGACGCGGTCGGTCCTCCGGCCGGGAAAGAGAAATCGAGTGGCGCACCGGGTGCTGTTCATCGAAGACGACGATCAGATCCGCCTGGCGCTGCGCCTGGCCCTCGAGGACGAGGGCTACGAGGTCGAGGAGGCGGCGGACGGGCGCAGCGGCTTGGCCGCGTTCGAGCGCGACGAGCCCGACCTCGTGCTGCTCGACCTTCGCCTGCCCGATCTGCAGGGATTCGACGTGTGCCGGAGCATGCGGGCCCGCAGCATCGTCCCCATCATCATCGTCACCGCCCAGATCGACACCTACGACCTCGTCGCCGGGCTCGAGGCCGGCGCCGACGACTACGTCACCAAGCCGGTGGTCACGAAGGAGCTGGCGGCCAGGATGCGGGCGCTGCTGCGCCGGGTGCAGCTGCACGAGGTGAATCCGCCGCGGTCCACTCAGTTCGGTGAGCTCGAGCTGCGGCGCGAGCAGGGGATGGTCTTGAAGCGGGGGGAAGAGGTCCCCCTCACCAAGACCGAGTTCCTACTGCTGTGCGAGTTCGCCGACCACGCCGGCATGGTGCTCTCCCGCGACCAGCTGCTCGAACGGGTGTGGGGCTACGACTACTTGGGCGACAGCCGGCTGGTCGACGCGCACATCCGCCGGCTCCGGGTGAAGATCGAGGACCAGCCCGACGAGCCTCGCCACATCGTGACCGTGCGCGGCATCGGCTACAAGCTCCAGGCGGCGTGATCTGCGACGGCCGGTGATCTTCCGGAGGAACGTCTCGCGTTATCAGCGACCGCCGGTGATCTCCCGGAGGACGGCCTCGGCCACCTGGCGATCACGGGTCCGTCGCATCGGCGGCAGCGCCCGCACGACGTCCCATCGGTAGCTGGCGCGGGCCAGACGGCGAGTCGAGCACGGCCACCACCCCGCGGTCGGTCGCGGTGCGGATCAGCCGCCCGGCCGCCTGGGCCAGCAGCGTCGTGGCTCTCGGAAGGTCGATCAGGCGGAAGGCGTCGGGGCCGGCCCGCTCCCGCCGGGCCTGGAGGAGCGGCTCGTCCGGGCGGGGGAAGGGGATGCGGTCGATGGCGACGAGGCTGAGCGCCGGCCCGGGCACGTCGATGCCTTGGAACAGCCCCACGGTGGCGAAGAGGCAACTGGTTTCGTCCCGGGCGAACGCGGCGAGCAGCTCGGGCTTCGGCAGGTCGGCCTGGGTCAGCACGCGGTAGGGGAGCCGGGGAGCGAGCGCGTCGGCCGCGGCGGTCATCGCCCTCCAGCTCGTGAACAGCGCGAGCGTCCGACCGCCAGCCGCCGCGATGAGGTACGCGAGCTCCTCGTGGGCCAGCGGCGCGAAGCGGGCCTGGCGGGGGTCGGGCAGGTGGGCGGCGCAGTAGAGCAGCGCATGGTCTTCGTAGTCGAAGGGGCTGCCGACGTCGAGGGCGTCGGTGCCCGCGGCGGGAAGGCCGACTCGTTCGATCATGTGAGCCGGGATGGTGGCGCTGGTGAGGATCGCCGTGCGCCGCGCCCAGAGCGGCGCGAGCACGCCGGCGACGTCGATCGGCGCCACCTCCAGCCGGGGAGCAGCGGCCGTCCCGCCCACCCACGCGATGTGGGTGGCGGGCACGCAGAGGGCGACGTCGAGGTCGTCCACGAGCGCGGTGGCCGCCTTCTGGGCCCGCGCCTTGCGCTGGTTGGCGTCGCCCAGGTCGGTCTCGATGGCGCGCAGCTCACCGAGCACGCGGTCGAGCGTGGTCCGCAGCGCCACCAGGGCGTCGCCGACCTCCGCCGGCAGGGGGTCGAGGCGCTGGCCCAGGTTGGGAGACAGCACGCCGGCCAATGCGTCGCCGGCCGCGGGCAGCGTCGCGCCGTCATCGGCCAGGACGGCGCGTACGTGGCGGGCCAGCGCGCCGATGCGGCTGCCCGAGATCGACACGCCGGCCGTGGCCGAGACGACGTCCTCCAACTGGTGGGCCTCGTCGATCACGACGACGTCGTGCTCGGGCAGCAGCGACTCGTCGATGGCCAGGTTGAGGCCGTAGAGGTAGGTGTTGACCACGACGACGTCGGCCACGGCGGCCTTTCGCCGGGCCAGCTCCGCGAGGCACGCCTCGCCGAGGGGGCAGCGACTCGCACCGGGGCACTCCTCGCTGGTGACGCTCACGGCCTGCCAGGCGCGCGGGCTCACCGGCCACGTCAGCTCGGCCTGGTCGCCGGTGGGCGACGTCGCGGCCCACGTGGCCAGGCGCGCCACCTCGCGGCGGACCGAAGCCCCGACGTCCTCGAGCTCGAGCACCCGCTGGGCCTCCTGGTCGCCGGTCATCTCGCGGAGGCGTTGCAAGCAGATGTAGTTCGACCGTCCCTTGAGCACCGCCCACTCGAAGGGCACGTCGAGGTGGGCGGCGAGGAGGGGGAGGTCCTTGCCGGCGAGCTGGTCCTGCAGGGCCTTGGTCGCGGTCGTGACCACGATCCGCTGTCCCGAGCGGAGGGCGGGGACGAGGTAGGCGAGGGTCTTGCCCGTCCCCGTGCCGGCTTGGACTACGAGGTGGCGGTCGCGCCGGATCGCCTCCTCCGTCGCCTCGGCCATCGCGCGCCTGGCCCTCCCTGGCCTCTCCGCCTCCGGGCAAAGCGGCGACGACGCGGGCGAGCGCGCTGGCGACCTCCGGCCCGCTGTCCATCGCCGACCGACGGTAGACGCCGAGGCCGCCGCGCCGGTGCGAGGTCCGGGGCCGGTGCCCTCGCCGGCAGTAACTTCGCCTCGTGAGCCTTCTGGAGGGCCTAGATCCCGCCCTCATCCCCGTGCACGTGGGTTGCGTGATGGACGGCAACGGCCGCTGGGCCCAGCAGCGGGGCTGAAGCGCACCGACGGCCACGCCGCCGGCGAGATCGCCCTGTTCGACACGGTCGAGGGAGCGCTCGAGCTGGGCATCCGGTGGCTGACCGTTTACGCCTTCTCGACGGAGAACTGGCGCCGGCCGGTCGACGAGGTGCGCTACCTCCTCCGCTTCAACGAGTCGCTCTTGCTGCGCCGCCGCGACGAGTTGGACGGGATGGGCGTGCGCATCCGCTTCATCGGCCGCCGTGACTGGCGGGTGCCCAAGCGCCTCCTGCAGTCGCCAGGATGAGGCCATCGAGCTGACCCGCGCCAACCGCGAGCTCACGCTCACGATCGCGTTCAACTACGGCGGCCGCGCCGAGATCGTGGACGCGGTGCGCGCTGTGGTGGCCGAAGGACTTCCCGCCGAGAAGATCGACGAGCGGGCCATCCGCCGCCACTTCTACGACCCCGAGATGCCCGACCCCGACCTCGTGATCCGCACGTCGGGTGAGTACCGCATCTCGAACTTCCTGCTGTGGGAGCTCGCCTACAGCGAGTTGATCTTCACCGACGTCTTGTGGCCCGACTTCCGCCGCAAGCACTTGGCGGAGGCGGTCCGGGAGTTCCAGCGGCGAGACCGGCGCTTCGGCGCCATCGACGGCTGACGTGGGCCTGTACCGAGACACCGGCGTGGTGCTGCGCACGTACAAGCTGGGCGAGGCCGATCGCATCGTGGTGGTGCTGACCGCCGCGCACGGGAAGGTACGGGCCGTGGCCAAGGGCGTCCGCAGGACGAAGAGCCGCTTCGGAGGGCGGCTCGAGCCGTTGTCGCACGTAACCTGCTCCTCTACGAGGGCCGCGAGCTCGACGTGGTCAGCCAGGCCGAGAGCGCCGAGCAGTGGCGCAGCCTGCACGACGACCTGAGCCGCCTCACCAAGGGCATCGCCCTGCTCGAGGCGGTCGACCAGGTGGCCCAGGAGCGCGAGCCCAACCCCGGGCTCTACCAGATGCTCGTGGGGGCGCTGCGGGCCCTCGCCCAGGCCGACTCGCCCTTGCTCGTGGCCGCCTTCTACTGGAAGCTGCTCGCCTCGGAAGGGCTGCGGCCCGAGCTCGACGTGTGCGTGAGCTGCGGCGCCGGCGAGCCCCTCGTCGCCTTCGATCTCGACCAGGGCGGTGTCCTCTGCCAGAGCTGCCGGCGAGGCGTGCCCGTGAGCCCCGAGGCCCTCGCCCTCCTGCGGCGGATGCTCGGTGGTGGCCTCGCGTCGGTCCTGGCCGAGCCGCCCTCGCCCGCCACCCACGAGGTCGATGTGCTGGGCGTCGCCGCTGTCGAACACCATCTCGAACGCCGCCTGCGGGCCATCGGCCTCCTCGGCCAGGTCTGAGGCGCGCTCGGACCGGGTCGGTGTCCGCCCGTCGCGCTCCCGTTCATCCGTGTCAGAGCACCGCGGATGCGCGCGAATCGACCCGCGTGAACGAGGTTTGGGGCATCCCAGGGGGCCTCGCGGAAGGGCGGCCCGCCCGACTCAGTCCTCGTCGAGCTGCAAGTCGCCGCAGCCGAGGTCGAGGTAGGGCAAGAAGCGGCTGCGCTGGGTTGTGGCGTTGACGGTGCCGCGTTTCGTGCCCGTCACCACGAAGCGGGATCCATGGAGCTGGAGGGTGGTTTCGGTCGTGGCGTACTTGGTGCCGTCGCCGGTGGTGCCCGAGAGCACGTCCAGGTCGGGTGGCGCGCGGCGCAGGCCGCGCGCCTCGGAGGTCGTGCCGCCGATGGGGAAGGTCGTGGGACGCCCGCCGGGAGCGAGGAGGCGCACGAGCGAGCAGTGCTGCAGCTGGAATATCGACACCGGCGAACCGATGTCGCCGTCACCGACGTCGACAAAGGCCTCGTCACCGGGTTTGGCGTCGAGGTTGAAGCCACCGACGACGTACACCTGGCCGGCCCCGGAGCTCTGAACGCTCACGTCGGCCCCGCCGCCGGCGGCAAGCTGCACGCGGAAGTGCCAGGTGCCCGACGACGAGAAATAGGCGGTGAGCTTGTCGGGCTTGCCGTCGCCGTCGAGGTCGGCCTCGTGGCTGGTGGTGACGGCCTGGGCGTCGTCGACGGGCGGGAGCGTCGGGCAGTGCCCCGCCGGCACCGCCGCCAGCGCCGTGGACAGCGGGGCCGTCTCGGCGGGGTCGGTGAGCCCGGCGGTGGCGACGGTCGATTCGCCGGTCGTCGCGCTCGTCGACGGAGGCGACGCCGACCCTGAACTGCTGCAGCCGGCCAGCGCGAGGAAGCCGGCGGCGAGGCCGCAGAGGAGGCGGAGGCGAGTGTGCGTCGGCGCGCCTGCGATGGTAGGACACGGCGCGCACGAGTTGGGGGCACCGTGACCGGCTCCAAGCCCTAGCCTTTCCTCCTCATGCCTGCCACCGAGCTCGACCAGGTCGTCAACCTCTGCAAACGGCGCGGCTTCGTGTTCCCGTCGGCGGAGATCTACGGCGGGTTCCGGTCGGCCTACGACTACGGCCCCCTCGGCGTCCTGCTGCTCCGCAACGTCAAGGACGCCTGGTGGCGCTCTATGGTGCAGCTCCGCGACGACGTCGTCGGCCTCGACGCCAGCATCCTCTCGCCTCCGGCCGTGTGGGAGGCGAGCGGGCACCTGGTCAACTTCACCGATCCCCTGGTGGATTGCCGCGTCTGCCGCAACCGCTTCCGCATCGACAAGCTCGACGACCCCCGGCTGTGCCCGTCGTGCGGGTCGAAGGACAGCTTCACCGAGGCCCGCCAGTTCAACCTCATGTTCAAGACCTACGCCGGCCCCGTGGAGGAGGACGCCGCTGTCGCCTACCTCCGGCCCGAGACGGCGCAAGGCATGTTCGTCAACTTCGGCAACGTCGTGCAGGCCACCCGCAAGCACCTCCCTTCGGCATCGCCCAAGTGGGCAAGAGCTTCCGCAACGAGATCACACCCCAGAACTGGATCTTCCGCACCCGCGAGTTCGAGCAGATGGAGCTGGAGTACTTCGTCCCACCGGCGGAGGCGCCACGCTGGTACGAGTACTGGCGGGCCGAGCGGCTGCGCTGGTACACGGAGCTGGGCGTCCCGGCTGAGCTGCTCCGGCTCCGGGCCCATACCGCCGAGGAGCTGTCGCACTACTCCGCGGGCACGTCCGACGTGGAGTTCCTCTTCCCCTGGGGCTGGGACGAGCTCGAAGGCATCGCTAACCGCACCGACTACGACCTGACGCAGCACGCCCAGCACTCCGGCGAACGCCTCGACTACTTCGACCAGGCCACCGGGGAGCGCTACACGCCGTACGTGATCGAACCGGCGGCCGGCGCCACCCGCACGATGGCCGCCTTCCTGCTCGCGGCCTACGACGAGGACATCGTGGACGGCGAGGCGCGGACGGTGCTGCGTCTCCACCCCCGTCTCGCCCCCTACAAGGTGGCGGTGCTGCCGCTTTCCAAGAAGGACACGCTGACCCCGGTGGCCAAGGAGGTCTTCGGCCTCCTCGCCCCTTGCTGGATGTGCGACTACGACGACACCCAGTCGATCGGCCGGCGCTACCGGCGCCAGGACGAGATCGGGACGCCCCTCGCCGTCACGGTCGACTTCGACACCCTCGACGACCGCGCCGTCACGATCCGGGACCGGGACACGACCGAGCAGCTCCGCGTGCCGATCGTCGAGCTGGCCGGGGCCATCCGGGAGCGCCTGGGCCTCTGACCCCGCGGGAGGGCCCCTCCGGGGAGCGGTTCGTGGCCGCAGCAGTAGGCTCGGCGGCGTGCCTTACGTCTATGCGTTCGACCACAAGCACCGCCGTCCGCCGATGGACATGAAGGATCTGCTGGGCGGCAAGGGCGCCAACCTGGCCGAGATGACGAGCGTGCTCGGCCTCCCCGTGCCGCCCGGCTTCACGATCACCACCGACGGGTGTCGCGCGTACATGCACCGACGGTTGGCCCGACGGGCTCGACGAGGAGATCGCCAAGCACGTGTTCCGCGCTCGAGAAGAAGATGGGTCGCAAGCTGGGTGACCCGTTCGACCCGCTTCTGGTGAGCGTGCGATCGGGAGCCAAGTTCTCGATGCCGGGGATGATGGACACGGTCCTGAACCTCGGCTTGAACGACACCAGCGTCCAGCGGCCTCGCTCACGTCACGAGCGACGAGCGTTTCGCCTACGACTCGTACCGCCGGTTCATCTCGATGTACGGCCGCATCGTGCTCGGCCTCGAGGCCCACCTCTTCGACGAGCCGTTCGAGAAGGCGAAGGCCCACGCCGGCGTCGACGAGCGATGCCGAGGTGCCCGCGGCCGTGCTCCGAGAGCTGTGCGAGGACGTACAAGCACGTGATCTACGCCGACGACCGCGCACGGTGTTCCCCCAGCAGCCACGGGTGCAGCTGAAGGGCGCAATCGAGGCCGTCTTCCGCAGCTGGAACGGGCCAGCGCGCCATCGCCTACCGGGTCCGCGAGCGGATCAGCCACGAGCTCGGCACGGCCGTGAACGTCCAGGCGATGGTGTTCGGCAACCGCGACGACAACTCGGGCACGGGCGTCGCCTTCACCCGCGACGCGGCCACGGGTGAGAAGAAGCCGTACGGCGACTTCTTGGTCAACGCACAGGGCGAGGATGTGGTGGCGGGCATCCGCAACACCGAGGACCTCGACCACCTGAAGCTCACGTTCCCCGAGATCCATCGCGAGCTCGTCGACATCTTCTACCGGCTCGAGCGGCACTACCGCGACATGTGCGACACCGAGTTCACGATCGAGCAGGGTCGGCTCTGGATGTTGCAGACCCGGGTCGGCAAGCGCACCGGCGCGGCCGCGCTGCGCATGGCGGTGGACATGACCAAGCGATCGCCACATCAAGCTCACCCACGAAGAGGCCATCCAGCGGGTCACGGCCGAGCACCTCGATCAGGTCCTGCATCCCGCAGTTCGTGGGGCGGCACGTGCACGTCATCGCGAAGGGCCTCGCCGCCTCTCCGGGCGCGGCGGTCGGGAGGGCCTACTTCACGGCCGACGACGCCGCCGACGCGGCCGACCGGGGTGAGAAGGTCATCCTGGTGCGCAACGAGACCAGCCCCGAGGACGTGCACGGGATGTCGGTGTCCCAGGGCATCCTCACGGCCCGAGGAGGGCTGGTGAGCCACGCCGCCGTCGTGGCACGAGGCTGGGGCATCCCGGCGGTGGTGGGCGCCGAAGCCATCCAGATCTCGGGCGCCCAGTTCACGGTCGGAGATGTCGTCGTCCACGAGGGTGACGTCGATCTCCCTGGACGGCACCACCGGCGAGGTCGTGCTCGGGGCGGTCACACTGGCCGTGGCGGAGCCGCCGCCGGAGTTCGCCACGATCCTCTCCTGGGCCGACCGGATCCGGAAGGGCCAGCTCGCGGTGCGGGCCAACGCCGACAACGGTCCTGACGCGGCCACGGCGCGGCGGTTCGGGGCCGAGGGCATCGGGCTGTGCCGTACCGAACACATGTTCCTCGCCGAGGATCGGCTACCAGTCGTGAGGCGCATGATCCTCGCCGAGACCGACGAGCAGGAGGCCGAGGCGCTCGAAGCCCTCCGCCTCGTCCAGCGGGCCGACTTCCGCGAGATCCTCCACGCCATGGACGGCCTGCCCGTCACCGTGCGCCTCCTCGATCCGCCGCTGCACGAATTCCTGCCGAAGGTCGAGGACCTGGAAGTGAAGCAAGCCCTCGGTACCCTGACGGAGGAGGAGGCGAGGCTGCTGCACGAGGCTCGGAGCTGGCACGAGTTCAACCCGATGCTCGGGACCCGCGGCGTTCGCCTCGGCGTGGTGAAGCCCGGGCTCTACGCCATGCAGGTGCGCGCGCTCATGGAGGCGGCGGCCGAGCTGGCGGCGGAGGGGAAGCGGCCCATCGTCGAGATCATGATTCCCCTCACCGTCACCCGCGAGGAGATGGCCGAGGCCCGCCGGTGGGTGGAGGAGGCCGTGGCCGAGGCCACCGCGTCGCTGAAGCGCAAGCCCAAGGTGATGATCGGCACGATGATCGAGACGCCCCGCGCCGCGTTGCGGGCCGACGAGATCGCCACCGAGGCCGACTTCTTCAGCTTCGGCACCAACGACCTCACCCAGATGACCTTCGGGTTCAGCCGTGACGATGTCGAGAGCCGGATGATGCCCATCTATCTCGAGAAGGGCCTGCTGAAGCGCAACCCCTTCGAGACCATCGATCAGGCCGGCGTGGGCGAGCTGGTGCGCGACGGCGCCGAGCGCGGCCGCAAGACCAAGCCCAACCTCAAGCTCGGGGTGTGCGGCGAGCACGGCGGCGATCCCGAGTCGATCGCCTTCTTCTACGATGCCGGTCTCGACTACGTGAGCTGCTCGCCCTATCGCGTGCCCATCGCGCGGCTCGCCGCGGCCCAGGCGGTCGTGGGCAAGGGTGGTGACACCCGATAGCGGGTAGCTCCTACGGCATGATCCCCGTGCTCGCCTCGGCGAGCGACCGGGCTCGCTTCGCGACCATCGACGTGACCCCGGCCATGTGGGCGCTGCTCTTGGGCTCGATCCTGGGGCTGCTGCTGATCGACCTCCTCGTGTTCCACCGGCGCGCCCACGTGGTGCGGGCCCGGGAGGCCGCGATCGAGTCGGGCGCGTGGATCGGCCTCGGGCTCGCGTTCGGCGCGCTCATGTGGCACGTCTACGGCGGCCAGGCCGCCGGCGAGTACTACGCCGGTTACCTCATCGAGAAGAGCTTGAGCGTCGACAACGTCTTCGTCTGGGCCCTGCTGTTCTCGTACTTCGTCGTGCCCAGCAAGTACCAGCACCGCGTCCTGTTCTGGGGCATCTTCGGCGCGCTCACGCTGAGGCTGGTGTTCATCTTCGCCGGCGTCGCGCTCATAAACCGCTTCGACTGGGTGCTGTTCGTATTCGGCGCGTTCCTGGTGATCACCGGTCTCCGGTTGCTGACCAGGCACGCCGAGGACACCCACCCCGAACGAAATCCCGTGCTGCGGCTGGTGCGCAAGGTGATCCCGTCAACCGACGAATACGAGGGCCAACGGATCTTCGTACGCCGGGGTCACAAGTTGCTGGCCACGCCGCTGTTCGCGGTGCTCGTGCTGATCGAGGTGACCGACGTCATCTTCGCGGTGGATTCGGTGCCGGCCGTGCTCGCCGTCAGTCGCGAGCAGTACATCGTGTTCGCCTCGAACGCCTTTGCCATTCTCGGGCTCCGCGCCCTGTACTTCCTGCTGGCCGGCATGCGCGAGCGCTTCCGCTACCTCCAGCCGGGCCTGGCCATCATCCTCGCCTATGTCGGCGTGAAGATGATCGTCTCGTGGTGGTACCACGTGTCGACGCCGATCTCGCTCACCGTCATCGCGCTCGTCCTGGTGGTCGCGGTGGTGGCCTCGCTGCTGAAGGATCGGCGCGACGAAACGGCCGAACGCACCCCGAGCGTCCCCACGGAGGTTCGTTAGCGAAGGGGGGAAGGAGACCTTCCCCCCTTCGAATCACGTGCTCCGGTCGACCGGCAGAGCCGGATCGACCTCCCGCACGAACACTCGTCACAACATCTCCAGTGCGGGCGACCTCGTACGACTCGCCGCGTCCGGCTCGACAGTCGTCGAGCTCGACAGGCATCAGGCTCGTGAGGCGAGCGCGGCGTAGGCGGCCATCACGATGGAGTAGCCCCGCACGTCGCCGACCGTGCCCTCGCCCATGCGGTTCATCATGTAGGCGACGGTCATACGGGCGTCGAGATCGACGACGACCACCGACCCCCCCCAGCCCCCCCAGAAGCAGGTCCGAGGGTTCGGACCGAGCGGGAGCTCGCCCCCATTGATGCCGTAGCCCATCCCAATCCGCAGGGGGATGCCGAGCACCAGGTCCGTGCCGCGGGCCTGCTCCTCGAAGATGGCGGCGCAACCCTTCTCGGACAGCAGGCGGACGCCGCGCGCCTCGCCGCCCTGTGCCACCGCGGACTGCACGGCGACGACCGATCTCGCGTTGCCGTGACCGTTCGCCGCGGGAATCTCGGCGCGGCGCCAACCGTCGGTCCAGGCCACCGCGGCGTCGAGGGCCGGGTTGGACAGCGTGCGCGCGGCCACGCTGTCGGGGTCGAGGCCCTCGACGGCCAACGGTGGAGGCGGGATGACGTTGGCCACCCGGGCGTCGTTCCCAGGTGGGAGCCCGATGTGGAAGTCCGCTCCGAGCGGCCCGGCTACCTCTTTGGCGAAGAACGACCCGAGCGACTGGCCTGTGATCCGCCTGACCACCTCACCGACCAGGAACCCCTGGGTGAGGGCGTGGTAGCCGGAGGCCGTGCCCGGTTCCCACCACGGCTCCTGGGCGGCCAGCAGGTCGCACATCCTGTCCCAGTCGTAGAGGTCCTCAGCCTTCACCGGCTCGGCCCAGGCCGAGAGGCCCGCGGTGTGCCCGAGGAGGTGGCGCACCTCCACCCTCGACTTGCCGGACTGCGCGAACTCGGGCCAGTAGCGGGCCACCGGGCCATGCAGGTCCAGCTCGCCCCGGTCGGCCAGGATCAGCGCGCACAGATTGCACATCGTCTTCGTCGACGACCACACGTTGGTGATCGTGTCGCGGGCCCACGGCACGGTCTTGGCTTCGTCGGCCCAGCCTCCCCACACGTCCACCACGAGCTGGTCGTCGACGACCACGGCCACGGAGGCGCCCACGTCGAGGCCGCTGTCGAGCGTGTGCGCCAGCGCGTCGCGTACGCCGGCGAACTGCTCGTCGAAGGTGCCGTCCGTCTCGGCCATCGTGAACCTCCCTGTCCTGGTCCGGACCCGCCCAAGGAACGTAGCCTCGCTTCGCTTGCCGTGGCCCGTCGTGACATCGGCGCGCCGGTAGCCTCGCTCTGGTGGGCATCGTCGACGACGACATCGAGCGGGTCCGGGCCGCGACCCCCATCGTCGACGTCGTGCAGCAGTTCGTGAGCCTGCGCCGCGTCGGACGCCGCTGGCAGGGCCTGTGCCCCTTCCACGCCGAGCGGACGCCGAGCTTCTCCGTCAACGAGGAGCGCGGCTTCTACTACTGCTTCGGCTGCGGCGCCAAGGGTGACGTGTTCCGGTTCGTGCAGGACATCGAGCACCTCGACTTCGCGGCGGCCGTCGAATGGCTGGCCGGCCGTTCGGGCATCACCTTGCGGTACACCTCGGGCGGCGAAGGGCGCGAGCGCCAGCGGCGCAAGCGGCTCGTCGAGGCCATGGGCGACGCCGTGGACTGGTACCACGGCCGGCTGCTCGAAGCGCCCGACGCACGGCCGGCACGTGACTACCTCCGCGGCCGTGGCATCTCGGGCGACGTGGCGAGGACGTTCCGCCTCGGCTGGGCGCCCGACGACTGGGACGTGCTCGCACGCGAGAGTGGCATCGATCCAGGGCTGCTCCGCGACGCCGGTCTGGCCTTCTCCAACCGGCGCGACCGGTTGCAGGACACCTTCCGGGCCCGCGTGCTGTTCCCGATCTTCAACGAGGTCGGCGAACCGGTGGCCCTCGGTGGGCGGGTCCTGCCCGGCTCCTCCGACCCCGCGAAGTACAAGAACTCGCCCGAGACCTCTATCTACGCGAAGTCGCGCACCCTCTACGGCCTCCACTGGGCCAAGGCGGAGATCGTCCGAACCGACCAGGTGATCGTGTGCGAGGGCTACACCGATGTGATCGGGTTCCATCGCGCCGGCCTCTCGCGGGCCGTGGCCACATGCGGCACCGCTCTCACCGAGGAGCACGTGCGCTTGCTCAAGCGCTTCGCCTCGCACGTGGTGCTCGCCTTCGACGCCGATGCCGCCGGCCTCGCGGCTGCCGAACGCTTCTACGAATGGGAGCGGTCCTACGAGCTCTCGGTGAGCGTGGCCCGGCTGCCGAGCGGTGTCGATCCTGACGAACTCGCTGGCCGCGACCCGGAGGCGCTGCGCGCTGCGATCGATGCCGCGCGGCCCTTCCTCGGCTTTCGCGTCGAACGAGCACTTCGGGGGGGGCCGCTCACCAACCCCGAGCGCCGCGCCGCGGCGGCGGAGGCGGCGATGGCCGTGGTCAACGAGCACCCCAATCCGCTCGTCCGTAGCCAGTACGCCGCCGACGTGGCCATGCGCTGCGGACTCCCGGCCGAACAGCTCGTCGTCCTCGCTGACCACCAGTACCGCCGGCCGCGCGTGGCGCCCGCCGCGCCCTCGCGCCATCGGGAGGTGTCGCCGGAGACGACGGTGCTCGTGCTGCTGCTCGACGATTGGCCCGGTGTGCGGCAGTGGATGCACGAGGTGCTCTTCGAAGACGCGCTCCACCGTGGCGCCTTCCGCGCTCTTGATGACGCCGGCGGTGACCTCGCCGCGGCTCTCGTGTCGGCGGAGCCGGCCGTCGCCGAATTGCTGCAGCGTCTCGTCGTCGAAGAACCCGCCGACGAGCCGGCACAGGAGGTCTTCCACCTCATCCGTTTGGCCGTGAGGCGCCAGGTTCAGGCGCTCAAAGCGATGGGAGACCCACAGGGCGAGTTGCCGATCGTGCGCTCGTTGGAAGAGCGTTTGGAAGACACCGAGGCCGGGCCGGATGCGGCGGCCCAGTTGCTAGGGTGGCTGGAGACCCGAGTGGGGGAGCGCGTGTGAGCGAACCGATCGGGCGAGAGCGGGAGGCTCCTTGAGCGAAGCACCGGCCGACTCTCCACCGTGGGATGCCGTCCCGGCTGGCGCCTGGGAGGCCCTGCTCGCCGCGGGCCGGGCACGGGGAGCGGTGGCGGCCGACGAGGTCGTGCGGGTGCTGAAGGACGTCGAGCTCACTCACGACGTGCTGGAAGCCGTTCAGGACGCGTTCGGGCGCGAAGGCATCACCGTCGTCGAGGTCGAAGAGAGCGAGGCGGAACGGGCTCGTCCCACTCCGGTCCCGGTCCTACCGGCATCGGGCAACGGAGCCGAGACCGAGCCGGGGCCACGACGGCGCCGGGCGACGCGCCCGGTGTCGACCGATCGCACGGACGCCAGTGGCGGCACGTCCGACACGGTGCGCATGTACCTCAAGGAGATCGGGCGGGTGAACCTGCTCACCGCCGAGGGCGAGCGCGATCTGGCCAAGCGCATCGAAGCGGGCGTGCACGCCGCCCATCGCCTCGATCACGCGTTGCTGTCGAACGTCGAGCGTCGCCGCCTGCAACGCACGCGGGCCGACGGCGACGTGGCCCGAGCGCAGCTCATCCAGGCCAACCTGCGCCTGGTCGTGTCGATCGCGAAGCGTTACGTCGGGCGGGGCATGTTGTTCCTGGACCTCATCCAGGAGGGCAACCTCGGGCTGATGCGGGCGGTCGAGAAGTTCGACTACACCAAGGGCTTCAAGTTCTCGACGTACGCCACGTGGTGGATCCGCCAGGCCATCACCCGTGCCATCGCCGATCAGGCCAGGACCATTCGCATACCCGTCCACATGGTGGAGAGCATGAACCGGGTCATGCGTATCCAACGCCAGATGACCCAGGAGCTCGAGCGCGAGCCCACCATCGACGAGCTGGCCGACAAGACCGGGATGAGCCCCGAGCGGGTGCGCGAGATCCAGCGCATCGCGCAGGATCCCCTCTCGCTCGACTCGCCGGTCGGCGAGGAGGACGACTCCAACCTCGGCGACTTCATCGAGGACGCCGGCGCCGACGCCCCCGCCGAGGTCGCCACGCGGCGCATGCTGGCCGAGGCCGTCGATCAGGCGCTCGGCGAGCTCTCCGAGCGGGAGAAGGAAGTCGTGCGCCTCCGCTTCGGCCTCGTCGATGGCCAGGCCCGCACGCTCGAGGAGGTGGGCCGCGAGTTCGGCGTCACCCGGGAGCGCATCCGCCAGATCGAGGCCAAGACCCTCGCCAAGCTCCGTCACCCGCAGCGCAGCCAGAAGCTCAAGGAGTTCCTCGACAGCGAGTAGCGCGGCCCGTGGAGGACTCACGGCCTGAACCCTGATCGGGGCTCCGAGGACTCACCGGTCGAACGGGGCAGCGATCCGAGCCGAATTCGCACGGATGGCCGCCTGATTCGCGGAGGTCACCGGACGCGGGCGTCGCGAGCATCAGCGAGCGCGAGTGGACCCGGGCGTCGCGCGAACGTCAGCGTTGCGAGCGGCGGTGGGCCGGCCCGGGCCGATCGTGGCCCACGGTGATGGCCGTCGTCACCAGCCCGACGTGCGAGAACGCCTGGGGACGGTTGCCCAGCTGGCGATGGGCGACCGGGTCGTACTCCTCGGCCAGGAGCCCGACGTCGTTGCGCACGGCGAGCAGGCGCTCGAACCATTCGGCCGCCTCCTCGACGCGACCCATCACGGCCAGGCTCTGGGCCATCCAGAACGAGCAGAGGAGGAACGCCCCTTCGGTGCCATCGACACCGTCGGAGGTCACCGACGGCCGGTAGCGCAGCAGGAAGCCGTGGTCGTCGAGCCCGGTGGCTACGGCGTTGATCGTGGCCGCGACGCGGGGGTCCTCCGGGGGCAGGAAGCCGACGAGCGGTATCACGAGCGCGGCGCTGTCGAGGGCCGTCGTGTCATAGGCCTGCGTGAACACGCCCCGCTCGTCGACGGCGCGGTGCAACACCTCGGCCCGGATCTGGTCGCGCACCTGCCGCCAGCGCTTCACGTCACCGGGAAGGCCCCACCGCGTGGCGTCACGCACGGCGCGGTCGAAGGCCACCCAGGCCATGACCTTCGAATGGGTGAAGTGGCGTCGCCCCGAGCGGACCTCCCACACGCCCTCGTCGGGCTCGTGCCAGCGGTGCTCGAGGTCGGCGAGCATGGCTTGCTGGATGGCCCACACCTCGGCCTCGGGCGCGAGGCCGGCCAGACGGGCGTGATGCATCGCGTCCATCACCTCGCCGTGCACGTCGAGCTGCAGTTGGCGGTGGGCGTCGTTGCCGATCCGCACCGGACGCGATCCGTCGTGGCCGGGGAGCCACGGCAGCTCGAGCTCGTGGAGTCGACGCTCCCCGCGGACGCCGTACATGATCTGGAGGCGACGGGGGTCGCCGGCCACTGTCCGCGCCAGCCACCGCTGCCAGGCTCGGGCCTCCTCGGTGAGGCCCGCGTCGACCAGCCCCAACAGGGTGAGGGTGGCGTCGCGCAGCCAGCAGTAGCGGTAGTCCCAGTTGCGAGTGCCGCCAATGGTCTCGGGAAGAGAGGTCGTGGGCGCCGCCACCAAAGCTCCTGTTGGCGCGAACGTCAAGCCCTTCAAGACGGTGAGGGAGCGCCGCACCTCGGCCGCGTACCCGCCGTCGTAGGTGATCGCCGCCGCCCAGTTGCGCCACCACGCCCAGGTGGCTCGCAGCCCGGCGGCGACGTCGACGGCGCGTGGGGCCGCGCGGTGCGAGGGATGCCAGCTCAACTCGAACGGGACCAGCTCGCCGGCGCGGACCGTCAGGTGGCCGACGGTCGAGTACCCGTGTCCGTGCAGTGGCACCGGGGTCCGCAGCACGAGCGCATCGGGGCCGCCGACGATGCGCAAGTCGCCCCCTTCCCGGCGCACCCAGGGCACGATCGAGCCGTAGTCGAAGCGGACCCGCAACACCGAGTCCATGCGCACCGTGCCGGCGCGACCCTCCACCATGCGTACCAAGCGCGTGTGGTCGGCGTCCATCAAGAGCGCGTCGCTCACCGACACGGTGCCGGTCGCGGTCGTGTAGGTCGTCTCGAGGATGAGGCTGTCCTCCAGGTAGCGGCGGCTCACGTCGGCCCGGTCGGCGGGTCGCAGCCTCCAGTGACCGTGCTCCTCGGTGCCCAGCAAAGAGGCGAAGCAGGCCGGCGCGTCGTGGGCGGGCGGGCAGAACCAGGAGATGTTGCCGTCGCGGTCGACGAGGGCAGACGTACGCGTGTTGGAGAGCAGGGCGAGATCGCTCGTCAATGCGCGTCGCGGTTCCGGCTCTGCACCAGCCAACCGCCGAGGCTGTGCACGGTGACGACGAGCCCGGGGATGAAGATCCACCAGCCGAGAGCGAAGCCGGCGAGGGCCAGCGTCATGCCCGCGCCGAGCTCGAGCGGCCAGATCGACGCGTGCGGGAGGTACGGCTCCTCGTCCTCGCCCACCGTCTCCGCGCTCGGCCCTGCGGTCGCCTCTCGCGCTTCGGTTCGGGCCAATCGCCCCATGAAGGCGAGGTAGCCGGCGACGATCACGAAGAAGCCCGCGCAGAGGAACAGCAGAACCGAGCCGGCGGCCTCCCAACTCGACCAGATCGCGTACCCGACCGCGCCGAAGAACAAGAGCACGGCGAAGGCGCCGTAGAGGCGGGTCTCGACGCCGAACTCCTCCAGCCGTTGCCTGAGGCGGGGCATCTCAGAGCACGCTCGGTGCGTCGGGGTGGTTGAGGTCCCACACGGGACGCTCGGAGCGGATCGGCGGCAGCGGCCTCACCCAGTCGTCGGGAGGCGGTGGTGACGACGTCGCCCATTCGAGGGTCTGGCCGTCCCAGGGGTTGTCGCCGGCCAAGGGACCGTGGCGCCACGAGTGCCAGAGGTTCCAGAAGAACGGGAGCACGGAGATCCCGAGGATGAAGGCGCCGATGCTCGACACGAGGTTGAGGGAGCCGAAGCCGTCGCGGTCGAGGTAGCTGGCCACCCGCCGAGGCATCCCCTCCAGGCCGAGGATGTGCTGCACGAGGAAGGTCATGTGAAAGCCGACGAAGGTGAGGCCGATGTGCAGCCAGCCGAGGCGTTCGCTCAACATCCGTCCGCTGACCTTCGGGAACCAGTAGTAGCAGGCGCCGAAGATGCCGAACACCGACCCACCGAAGAGGACGTAGTGGAAGTGGGCGACGAGGAAGTACGAGTCGCTCAGGTGGAAGTCGAGGGGAGCCGACGCCAGCATCGGCCCGCTCAACCCGCCGATGAGGAAGGTGAGCAGGAAGGCGATGCCCCAGAGAATCGGCATCTTCACGTTGAGCTTCCCGCCCCACATGGTGGAGATCCAGTTGAAGAACTTCACGCCGGTGGGCACGGCGATGAGCATCGTCGAGATGCTGAAGAACGACAGCACGATGGCCCCCGTCGTGAACATGTGATGCGCCCACACGCCCATGCTGAGGAAGCCGATCGCCAGCGTGGCGAACACGATGCCCTTGTAACCGAACACGGGTCGGCGGGAGAAGGTGGCGAAGATCTCGGTGAAGACCCCGAAGAACGGCAGCACGAGGATGTACACCTCGGGATGCCCGAACCACCAGAACAGGTGCTGCCACAACACCGGGACACCGCCGTTGGTGGCGTCGAAGATGTGGCCACCGAAATGGCGGTCGGCGAAGAGCATGGCGCCGGCCGCGGTCAGCACTGGGAAGGTCATCAGGATCATCAGCGACACCACGAGCATGTTCCAGGTGAAGATCGGCATGCGGAAGAAGGTCATGCCCGGCGCCCGCATCGTCGACACGGTGGCCACGACGTTCACCGCGGTGATCACGCCCGAGGCTCCGAGCAGCGCGATGCCCACGATCCACAGATCGCCGCCGAGCCCCGGCGTGCGCACGTCGCTCGTGAGCGGCGAGTAGGCGTACCAGCCGAACTTGGCGGCACCGTCGGGCGTGACGAACCCTCCCAACATCACGATCCCCGCGAAGAGTGTGAGCCAGTAGCCCAGTGCGTTCAGCCGCGGGAAGGCCATGTCGCGGGCGCCGATCTGCAGCGGCACGAAGTAGTTGGCCAGCCCGATGGCGAAGGGGCCCACGAACAGCAGCAGCATGATCGTGCCGTGCATCGTGAAGAGCTGGTTGTACGTGTCGTTACTGATGATGCTCTGGTCGGGCTGGGCCAGCTGCACCCTGATGAGCTCGGCCATGGCGCCGCCGATGACGAAGAACACCAGCGCGGTGGCCATGTAGGCCAAACCGATCCGCTTGTGGTCGGTGGTCGTGCAGAACGCGAGGATCCCCGTGGCCCGCGCCGGTTCCTCGGGGGCGGGGGTGGGCGGGCGTTCCTCGAGGAGCGTCACGCGGGCCTCCTGGGGCGGGGCCAGATCATGCCGAGATCCCTCCTGAGGCCACCCACGCGTCGAACTGTTCGGGCGGGAGCGCTCTCACGCCGAAGTTCATCTTCCAGTGGTCGAGGCCGCAGAACTCCGAGCAGACACCCGTCCACGCGCCCGGCGTCGTGATGTTGATGTCGATGCGGTTGTTGACTCCCGGGATGAGGTCGCGCTTCTCGATGAAGTGCGGCACCCAGAACGAGTGGATGACGTCGCTCGACTTCAGGTCGAGCTGCACGGTTCGCTGCGTCGGCAGGACGAGGACAGGAACTTTCCCGGGTACGCCGGTCACGACGATTCCGCTGTCCGGGTAGCGGAACTGCCACTGCCATTGGAAGCCGACGACCTCGACGGTGAGATCAGGGTGGGCGACGACGTTCGTGATGCGGTTCTGGGTGCGGATGCTGAGCCCGTAGAGCACGACGATGATCACCAGCGGAACAGCCGTCCAGAACACCTCGAGCGGGATGTGGTACTGCCGCTGGCTGGGCATCTCCTGCTGATGGCGGCGCCGGCGAGCGCCGATCAGCACGATGGCCACGAGGGCGTACACGAGCAGCCCGATGGCGGCCGCGACCCAGATGAACACTCGCCACAGGTCGCTCGCCTCGTCGCCTTGCTTGGTCACCGAGGTGGGGAACCAGAAACGGCCGCCGCAGCTGCTGGCGAGCACCACGATGGCGGCGAGGCCGAGCAGCGGTGCGACGCGCCAGCGCCAGCGCGGGGCCCCGGGCCCGCTCATGACGGCGCTCCGGCCCGGGGGCGTCTCGAGCGGGTCGAGCCCGCTCATGAGCGCGCACCGGATCGGGCCGCGGCCGCGTCGAGGGCCCGGTCGAGGCGGTGCGCCTCCCGCTCGCTGTGGCGCATCCACTGCGCCATGACGACCGCGGCCACTGCGACCCCGAACAGCTCGCCGACGCCCCACAGGATGCCGGCGCCCGTGCGCTGGTCGCTGAGAGGCGAGGCCGCCCACGCGGGCCGGGCGCCGCTCGCGTAGTACCCACCGGCGATCACCGTGTTCATCGACAGCAGGGCGACGCCGAGGAAGGCGTGGACCGGAACGGTGAGGGCCACGAGCAGCAGGCGGGCCGGATGGGGGAGGCGCACCGGCTGAGGGTCGAGCCCGACGACAGCCATGGCGAACAACGTGCCGGCCACCACGAAGTGGACGTGCACCGCGATGTGCACGAAGTCGTTGCGGAGCGACAGCTCGTAGAGCGGCGTGAAGTAGAGCGCGAACAGGGTCAGGTCGAACACGACCCACGCCAGGAGGGGATGAGTGAGCAGGCGGGCCCGATCGAGGGCGCGCCGCAGGCGCCATCGCCCGACCGGGTCGCCCGTCTGCAGCGCCAGCGTGATCGGCGCGCCGAGGGCGAGGAGCACCGGCGCCAGCATGCCGAGCAGCACGTGTTGCACGGTGTGGACGCTGAACAGCACGTCGTCGTAGCGCGCCAGCCCGCCTTCGGCGGCGAAGGCGATGATGACGAGGCCGGCGAGGAAGCAGGCGCTGCGCTGGCGCGGCCACGGGCGCCCCTTCGACCTGAGCTCCCTGGCCCGGTGCAAGTACCACCATCCGATGGCGACCGTGAGGCCGCTCACGACGAGGAGAGCGATGTCGAGCCGGTCCGGGACGACCATGGTCCACACCGACGGAGGCGCCAACGCCATCGGGAGCGCACCGTAGCCCTGTTGCAGCGTGGTAGAACGCCCGCCGTGGCCACCGCCCCCACGGTGAGGTCTCGACCGGCTGACGCGCTCCCGCCGCGGGTCACGCCACTGGCCGTAGGCGTCGTGGTGTGGCTGGCATCGGAGCTGATGTTCTTCGCCGGGCTCTTCGCCGCCTACTACTCCCTACGTGCCGCCAACGTGGTGTGGCCTCCTCCGGACGTCCATCTCGAAGTGTGGCGGGCGGCGGTCTTCACCGTCGTCCTCCTCGCCTCGAGCGGCACCATGCACCGCGCCACCATGGCCGCGGATCGCGGCGACCGGCGCAGCGCGCTGCACTGGCTGTTCCTCACCTTCCTCCTCGGCACCGCGTTCCTCGTGAACCTCGGTCTCGAATGGGCAGGAAACGACTTCCAGCTCTCCAGCAACGCCTACGGCACCATCTACTACCTCTTGACCGGGTTCCACGGGCTCCACGTGCTGGGCGGGCTCGCGCTGATGATCGTTGCCGCGCTCGCGGTGAGCGGCGCGAGCAGCCACGTACGCCTCGGTCCGTCCTTCACGGTGACCGCCTACTTCTGGCACTTCGTGGACGCCGTGTGGCTGGCCGTCTTCGCCACCATCTTCCTGGTGCAGTGAGCCGAGGCACGAGCGGCGCCATCGCCATCGGCCTCGCCACGGGGCTGTGCGTGGGAGGGCTGCTCTTCGTCATGCGGACCGCGGGCGCCTCCGGTGCGCAGCGCGCCGCCGTGGCCCGCCAGGCGCCGACCGGCGACGTCGCCCGCGGGCGCGACCTCTACCTCACCGGGTGCGTGTCGTGCCACGGCGCGGGCGGGGTGGGGACGAACCTCGCGCCGAAGCTGATCGGTGTGGGCGCGGCGTCGGCGGACTTCTTCCTCAGCACGGGCCGCATGCCCGCCGCCAACACCAACGGCTCGCAGGCCGTGCGCAAGCACCCGGCCTACGACCCGGCGCAGATCGCCGACCTCGTCGCGTACGTCGCCTCGCTCGGGCCTGGCCCGGCCATTCCCGAGGTCGACACGGCCCACGCCGACGTCGCGGCAGGAGGGGTGCTGTTCCGGGCCAACTGCGCGTCGTGCCACCAGTCGGCGGGCGGCGGCGGCGCGCTGAGCTACGGGCAGAACGCGCCGGATCTGCACGAGGCCACCCCGACGCAGGTGGTGGAGGCGATGAGGATCGGCCCCGGCCAGATGCCGGTGTTCGACAGCACCAGCCTGAGCGACGAGCAGGCGATGAACATCGCCGCCTACGTCGAGTACCTGCGGCATCCGGAGAACCGCGGTGGGCTGCCCCTCGGCGGCTTCGGACCCGTCACCGAAGGCTTCGTCGCGCTCCTCGTCGGCCTGGGCGGACTCGCCGCGGTGTGCGTGTGGATCGTCGGCCGGCGTCGCCATCTGACGGAGGCCGGTCATGGCTGAGCCGGCCACGCGGCGGCCGCTCTCGCGCACCGAGAAGATCGTGGCCAGTTGCTTCGCGGCGTCCCTCGCCGCGTCGATCGGGCTCTTCGTCGTGTACGCCGTCGGCGGTCAACCTCAAGTTGAGGGCACGCTTCTGTTCTTCACCCTCGGAGGGATCGGAGCGGGCATCGTCGTGTGGGCCAAGCGCTACCTCCCGCACGGCCCGTTCAGTGAGCCCCGCGGGCAGATCGCCTCGAGCGAGGAGGACGTCGAGGCCTTCCGCAAGGACTTCGAGGAGGGTGGGGTGGAGATCGCCCGCCGAGGTTTCCTCACCAAGCTCGGCGGCGCCGCCCTCGCCGCGCTAAGCCTCGCCGCCATCTTCCCCATCCGGTCGCTCGGGCCACGGCCGGGCGCCGGTCTGAAGACCACACCCTGGAGGAAGGGGCTGCGCCTCGTGACCGAGCAGGGCCAGCCGGTGAAGGTCGACGCGGTCGGGGTCGACGGGATCCTCACGGTCTTCCCCGAGGGCTACGTCGACGCCGCGGACGCGCCCGCGCTGTTGATCCATCTGCGTCCCGGCGAGAACCAACCACGGCCCGGCCGGGAGGCCTTCGCCGTGGGCGACCTCGTGACGTACTCCAAGCTCTGCACCCATCTCGGATGCCCGGTGGGTCTCTACCAGGCTCAGGCCGGACTGCTCCTCTGCCCGTGCCACCAGTCGACCTTCGACGTGCCGAATGGGTGCAATCCCGTGTTCGGGCCGGCGACGCGGCCGTTGCCCCAACTGCCCATCGCGGCCGACGCCGACGGCTACCTCATCGCGCAGGGCGACTTCAGCGCGCCCGTCGGCCCTGGCTTCTGGGATCGGGACCGCGCGTGAACCAGGCGCTGCGGCCTCGCCTGTTGCCTCGACTCGCCCGGTGGGTCGATCGCAGGCTCGGCACGGCCAAGACGGTCCGCACCGCGTTGGACAAGATCTTCCCCGACCACTGGTCGTTCATGCTCGGCGAGATCGCCCTGTACTGCTTCATCATCCTGGTCCTCACGGGCGTGTTCCTCACGTTCTTCTTCCACCCGAGCACCGATCCGGTCGTGTACCACGGCAGTTACCACCCCCTCGACGGCGTCACGATGTCGAGCGCGTACGAGTCGGCCATCCGCTTGTCGTTCGACGTGCGGGCCGGGCTCGTGATGCGCCAGGCCCACCACTGGGCGGCGCTGGTGTTCCTGGCGACGATCTTCGCCCACCTCTGTCGCGTCTTCTTCACCGGGGCGTTCCGGCGCCCCCGCGAGATCAACTGGATCGTCGGGCTCACGATGCTGATCCTGGCGATGTTCAACGGCTTCTTCGGGTACTCGCTGCTCGACGACCAACTGTCCGGGTCAGGACTGCGCATCGCCTATGGGGTCGTGTTGTCGATCCCGATCGTCGGGACGTGGGCGGCATCGCTCTTCTTCGGCGGAGAGTTCCCCGGGTCGCGACCTGCTGGAGCGCTTCTACGCGCTCCACATCCTCGTCGTGCCGGCGGCCATCGCCGCGCTGATCGTCCTGCACATGGCCATCCTCGTGCGCCACAAGCACACCCAGTACGCAGGGCCCGGCCGTCGCGACGACAACGTCGTGGGTGAGCGCCTGTGGCCCACCTACGCGGCCAAGGCCTTGGCGCTGCTGTTCCTCACAGCCGCCACGGTCTTCCTGCTCGGCGGGCTGGCCCAGATCAACCCGATCTGGATCTACGGCCCGTTCCGCGTGGCCGACGCCAGCAGCGCGTCGCAACCCGACTGGTACATGGGTTGGCTCGACGGGGGGCTGCGGCTGATGCCTCCGTGGGAGATCCGCCTGTTCGGCTACGACCTCCCCAACCCCTTCTTCCCGGGCGTGCTGCTCCCGACGCTCGTCTTCGCGCTGCTCTTCCTCGTGCCGTTCATCGAGGAACGCGTCACCCGCGACCGCAACGAGCACCACGTGCTCGACCGGCCCCGTGATCGCCCCATCCGCACCGGGCTCGGCGTCGCGGGGCTCGCCTTCTACCTCGTCCTCTTCGGAGCCGCCTCCGGCGACGTGGTGTCGACCATCTTCGGGCTGTCGGTGAACGTGGTGATCTGGATCTTCCGCATCGCGCTGCTCGTGGTGCCCGCCCTCGCCGGGTTCATCGCGTTCAAGCTGTGCAAGGAGCTGCAGGCCCGAGATGGGACGGCGGGCCCGCCCTCCGGCCGAGATCCGGAGCCCGACTTGGTATCCTCGACCTCTCCATCCGGGGTAGCTCAATTGGCAGAGCAGACGGCTGTTAACCGTAAGGTTTGAGGGTTCGAGCCCCTCCCCCGGAGCTCCGGCGAGCTCGCTCGGTGAGGCCCGTCATGCCGCCTCCTGGCGGCCGCGGCCCCGGCCCAGCTGCGTCAAGGTGATCAGTAGCGTGCCGGCCGCCAGCAGCAGCCCGGCCAGCTCGAGCACACGCGTGGTGCTCGAGCCGGTGACTGGGAGCGAGTTCGTGTAGTTGCCCGTGTCGCTGGCCGTGACCCGCCCGCCGGTCGGATGACCGCCACTGTCGACCGGTTGGCCCGAGACGGTGGCGGTGTTGTGGTAAGCGCCGGTCACCGCGATCTGCTCCGACGAGGTGCACACCATCGACTCGCCCGGCACGAGGACCGTCTTCGGGCAGGTGATCTGGCCGATCCGGTTGTCGATCAGCTGGATGTCGACGAGCGTCAGCTCGCTGGTGTTGGTCACCTTGTAGGTGAACACGACCGCGTCGCCAGCGGGGATGACGATGCCCGGCGGTACGGGTGTGTGGACGCCGTTCACGAACTTGAGGAGGGCGATGCCGGGTGGCGGTTGCGGTGGCGGCACGTTGTTGGTGACGCGGAGGCCGACCTTCTGGGGCTCAGCGGGCTCGAGCCGTGAGCCGTTGTCGGCGCGGGTGGCGACGTAGCCGAAGGAGTTCCACGCGATGGCCCCGTTCGGCACGTTCGTCGGCGCCGTGATGTTGAACGTGAAGCGCACGGCCTGAGAGGGCAGGAGCGTCAAGTTACCGAAGTCGATCTTCAGGGCGCCGACGGAGCTCAGCGGGCTCGGCGGAGTTGTCGTCCAGTTGGGCGGCTGGCAGCCGGGCGGGAAGACGCCGAGCTCGACACGGCACGGGTTGTGCGTCGTCGAGTAGTAGACGACGGTGCCGGACGGCGCGGTGACCCCGCCGGCGAACAGTGCCTCCCACTGGGAGCCTCGCGGCGTCGGGATCTCGAGGCCGATGTCCCCCGGCATGGGGAGCGTGTCGAGCACGACGATCCGTTGCACCGGCACCGTGCTGATGTTCGTGATGAGCGCTTGGTAGATGGCCGAACCACCGGCGGTGGTGTTGCCCACGTTCGGGAACCTCGAGAACGTGCTGTCGAGCTCGCCCTTGACCGCCTTGGTGCCAACCAGGAGCGACGACGACGTGATGGCGAGGTCGGCGGTGCGCTGGAGCGGGACGGCAAGGTCGTCCGCGGCCAGGGTGGCGACGTTGACCACCGACGCGGGCGCAGCGTCCTCCGCGACGATGGTGTTGAGGGTGATGGTGCCGGACTTACCCTTCATGAGGGTGAAGGCGTTCGTCGGTCCCCAGTCCCACTTCAGCAGCACGTGTCCCTGGCCGCACCCGTTCGGCGTGCGGGTGAAGACCGGAGGCGGGAAGTTGGCCGGTGGCGAGCCGTTCTGCGAGGCCGACGGGTTCGTGGGGTCCACGAGGTCGAGGTGGAGGGGCAGGCAGTCGGTGATGACCGGGTCGATCAAGTTGGTGGCCGAGGCGGCGTCGACGCCGACGCCGATCTCCCAGGTGCTGCCGAGCCCGGGCAAGGTGACCGGCTCGGACGTGCGCACCTTGCTGAAGTTGACCGCGATCGACACGACGGTCTGATCCGTGCACGACGTGCGCGACGTGCTCCCGGTGGCACCGGCCGTGGCGCAGTTGTGGATCGTCGAGTTCGGAGGGATGGGGTTGCCGTTGCGGTCGAGGCCGCTGGCCGGGATGCCGGCCCGGATCTGGAAGACACGCGTGGCGGCCGCCGGGAGGGTTCCGTAGCCAACGGAGATCTGCCCGGTGGCGGCCGGCACGGTGGCGCCCCACTTCCCGCCGCCGAGGTTGAGGGTTGGCACCGGCGTGAAAGCGCCGGTGGTGCGAGCCCACGCGATTGACGGCAGCGTCCCCGTCCCCGTGACGTTGGCCCCGCCTCCTTGGACCATGGTCAGCTGGACGGGGAGCCGCTCGAGGACCGTGAAACTGGCGAGCGGGGTGGTGGTGGGGTTGCTGGCGGTGATCGTGTAGATGTCCGACTGGCCGGGGCCGAGGTCGGGCCGCGTGTCCTGCTTCCGGATGCCCGTGATGGCCCCTGACCGCTTCAGGTTGACCCCGAACGTCGCCGTGCCGAGGAGGTGGTCCACCTCACCGGCGGGCGCTCCGAACGCTTCCACCTTGTTGATCGGGGCGGAGCCGGCCGAGAAGGGAGGCGACGGGAAGATGACGGTGACGTTGCGGGTGACGGTCACGTCGCTGTTCGGTTGCGGCGACAAGTTGCCGACCGTCCACGCCACCGTGCCCGTGGCCGCGTCGAACGTGCCCCCGCCCGTGGCCGACACGAACTGCGCGCCGGCGGGCAGCGTGTCCACGAAGCGGAGGTTGGCGATGTCCTGGGTGCCCCCCGCGGCGAGCGTGAAGGCCACTCGATACGTGTAGGGCGTGTCGAGCTGTGGCGCCGCCGACGTGCCGGCGCCCTTCGACACCGTCCACGTCGAGGCCGCCTTCGCGGTGACGGTGACGGGGTTCGACGTGACGGGGTTCGCATTCGAGGCGGTGATCCTGCCCGTGTTGACGGCCGTCGTGCCCGGCGGAGTGCCGGGCGGGAACTTGGCCGAGATCGACACTTGTGCCGTGGTGCCCGGGTCGAGCGGGGTGAACAGGACGAAGGTGGCGGTGCGGTTGGCCGGGTTATAGCTCGCGGTCTGGAAGTTGCCGCTCAGCACCACGTCGGCGGCGGCTCCCGACAGCTGCGGCGGGAGCACGTCGGTGATCACGCCGCCGGCGCACGGCGCGCTCAGCGACGAGCACGAGTAGCTGAGGAAGTAGGTGAAGGCCTGGTTCGGCGCCACCGTGGCCGGCGGCGGGAGCGAGACCGACTTGCTGAGACCCAACTGCGCCGTCTGCGCCGACGCGGGCGACGCGATGACGACGGCGGACGCGGCCGCCACGCCGAACGCGCCGGCCACCCTCGTGAGACGAACCAGCCACCGCCCGTGCCGGTCGCGACGCATCCCGTCCCCGCTTTCCCCGTGAGCCCCGGTACTCCGTGCAGTCTGACACGGAAGGCAACCCCAACCGTGCGATCCTCGCGCGCGGCGCAGCCGCGCCGCTCCGATCCGTGGCTGATGGGCCCTGCCTACGATGCCGTGGCCGGGCCAGTAGCTCAGTGGTCAGAGCAGGGGACTCATAATCCCTCGGTCGTAGGTTCGATCCCTACCTGGCCCACCCCGTTCACTAGGAACGTTGGCTCGTCGCCGCGCTGGTCGAGCGGGCGCGTGGTAGCCGTTGGGTAACCGACCTGTCAGCCGTCCACCAGAGCGGCGACAGCCCGGGTCGCCTCGGCGTCCTGGGGAGCAGATGCCCGTAGGAGTCGAGGGTGAATGAGACGGAGGCGTGGCCGAGACGGGAGCTCACGACTTTCGGTGAAAGGTGTGGCGCACCGTGAGGGTGCCGGCGTCGAGGTTCACGTCGGCCCAGCGGAGCCGAGGCTGCTGGCCAGGCTTGTCGGCCGACGACCTGTCGCCTCATCGGATCAGGGAACGAGCGGGTAACCGAGCGCTTTCTCCCTGTGGGCATGTCCTTGCTGGTGGTGGTCTTGGGCGAGTGACCCGCCGCCGACCGGAGGAGGCGTCCGGGGATGACCGGGCTGTCCCGGTACTGCTTCAGGGTCGTTCGACCCATTGGGAGGTGGGTGTGACGGGGCGACCCTTGGCCGGGTGCCCCGTTCAGCCCGGTCATCCCCGTTACCGTCACGCCTCCACGCCGTCGGGAGGCAACTCCGGCATCAGTGCACGACGTGGGCGCGACGGCTGCTTGTCTGGGCGCATCAGACTGGCATCTCGCTGCGGGGGTGGCTCGCGCTCACCGGGGCTGCCATGGTTGCTGCGGTTGCCGGTGTTGGGCTCATCGGCGTTTCTCAGGACGTCATCAGCCACGACGGTCTCTTCCGCTCCGATCCCTCCCACCTGAGCTGGTTCGCCACCCACCGGCCGACCTTGATCGTTGAGGCCGCCAAGCTCGCGACGGCCGTCGGCTCGGTCGGGGTACTCGGTGTCGTCGCAACCGTCGCCGCCGCCCTGCTGTGGTGGCGGGGAGCGCGCCTCGTGGTCGCCCTCGCTCCCCTGGGTGCGCTGGCCGTCGCCGGTGTGGTCGCCGCGGCAGGCAAGCAGATCGTGAACCGTCCTCGGCCACCCGTGGCGTTGCGGCTGGTCACCGAGACCGAACCGTCGTTCCCGTCAGGTCATGCCGCGGACAGCACCGCCGTGCTCCTGACGATCGCCATCGTCGTAGCGGTCGTCGTGTTGCGTCGGCCCATGCTTCGGATCGGCACGGTCGCCCTCGGGTTCGCCGTGCCCGCGCTCGTCGGGTTCAGCCGCCTGGTGCTCGGCGTGCACTGGCCAACTGACGTTCTCGCCGGGTGGGGCGTCGGCACGCTCGCAGCCCTGACCGTGTCCACCACGTGCCTCCTTGTCGCACGCCGGTCGGAACTTCTGGGAGGTTCGTGCCTCGACGGGTGCGACCGCGTTCTACGACGGGGCCTTCACGGAGGCCGGCTGGGCCCCCGTGGACGCTGAGTACGCGTACTGGGAGCACGGTGTGCTCGATCGCTCGACCGGACAGCTCTTGGCAAGCTGGCACTCGGGCACTCCTGCTTCGCGCGGCGCCAGCGAGGCGACCGCTGCCGACGGAGTGGGTGCCCGGCGCGGGAGCCGTGCGCCGAGTTCGCCGCCCGGGATGTGTCCATGCACGGCGTGTGGAGCGGGACGACCCGGCCGGAACGGGCGGCGAAGCGCGCCCGACGGGCGGCGTGAGGGCCTCGGCAGACGCCGTAGCCCGCACCGGGACTCTCCTGCAACCGTGCGGGGTTGTCAGCTGAGTCGGGCTAGGTAGTCCTCGACGTCGTCGAGGTCGTACCCGTAACCCGTCCGAGCGCTGTCGGCGTGACGGTCGCCGGGGGTGCCGGAGAGGACGTGATTCTCGTCGCGGGCGCGGCCCTTCTCGAGCCGGAGTTCTTGGCGGGCAGCGGCGAGGCGGCGGACACGCGCCTCGCGGGGACTGTCAGTCGACATAGCTGCTGCTCCTTCCGGGGAGGGTTGACGAGAAAGAGGAGGGCTCAGCGCTGACCCCTGCAGGTTGAGCCCTCCGCAGCCATAACCATGCCGCGTTGTGAGGTCAGCGATCACCACTGTAGCGGGCGGTCGACGCGGCGTCAGGGTAACGCCGTGGTAAACGCAACGTGCGCCCGTGGGTGGGCCGGCCGGTTCGAAACGGTTCCAGGCGTAGGGCGGTCCGGGGCTCTACCTGCACGAATGCCGTCGAGACGGGCAAGGCCGGACCGTCGGTGACGGACTCATAGTCCCTCGGTCGTAGGTTCGATCCCTACCTGGCCCACCCCACGGCGAAACCCCCGGCAAATGGGGCGGACGGCCGGGGGTCTCCAACCGAGGAGCGCCGGGCCGACGGTGCGCCCCGGTTCGTGGGCTCCAGGCCTGTCCTACCCCGATGTCGACAGGGTGAAACCCTCGAACGGATGAGATTTCGCGCCCTGCGGCGCTCGCGGCCGAAGCTGCCGGGCTCTCGGGACGCAGCGCGACGGCGCCATCAGGTCTCTTGGTGGTCACCCTCAACCACATCGTGAGGGTTCTGGGGCTCGTTCGCGCCCCTTTTCGCTGACCGCGCGGGTCGTTCCCGGCGCGCCGGCGCTCTCATGCGCTACGAAGTCCCGGTGATCTACGGGGTCCAGGTCCACATCGAGATCACCTTCTGGCAGTTCCTCGTCTTCGGCGTGCCCTACACCGTGATCGTCGGCTGGCTCAGCGGTCGCATCCTCGGCGTGCGGCGGGGCTGGCGCCGAGCCCTCGTGGCCGGCTTCGTCGGCTGGATCTTCGGGCTGATCGCGGCGGCGCTCATCCAGGAGACGAGCAACCTCGGTGACCTCACCTTCCTCACCCTCGCGTTCGGGGTCATGGCGGCCATGGTGGCCAGCATCATCCTCGACGTCGTGCTGCGCCCGCACCGGACGCACCGGCACCGCTGGCAGTGGCTCCTTCACCCCGTGGCGGCGCTGCGGCGACGGATGGCGCCCTTCGGCCGCTTCCGTGAGATCGTCGGTTACGCCCGCGCCCGCGGCATCACCGAGTGGCGCTACGCCTCGGTGTCGCGCATGGGAACGCCGGAGTTCGCGCGCCGCTTGCGTCTCACGCTCGAGGACTGCGGCGGGATGTTCGTGAAGTTCGGGCAGATCGCCTCGACGCGAACCGACCTGCTGCCGGAGGCCATGACCACGGAGCTCTCCTCGTTGCAGTCGTCGGTTCGGCCCGTGCCCCCCGAGGAGGTACGCGAGGTCGTGGAGGGCGAGCTCGGCGCCCGCATCGACGAGGAGTTCATCGAGTTCGACTGGGAACCACTGGCGTCGGCATCCATTGGCCAAACCCATCGAGCCCGGTTGCGATCCGGTCAGGCGGTGGTGGTCAAGGTGCAACGCCCGGGCATCGAGGAGACGGTGGCGCGCGCGACACCGCCGTCCTCCGCATGGCGGCCGGGATGCTCGAGCGCCGGATGGACGTCGCGCGCCAGGTGGGTCTGCGGGGACTCGCCGACGAGTTGATCCAGTCGCTGGAGCGGGAATTGGACTACACGAGCGAAGCGCTGAACGGCGAGCAGTTCCGCGAACACCGTTCCGACGAGGAGGGAATCGACGCGCCGAACGTCTACGAATCGCTCACGACCCGACGCGTGCTCGTCATGCAAGAGGTGGAAGGCACCACGGTGGCCGATCACGCCGCGGTCGAAGACAGCGGGGTCGCGCCGCTCGTGCTCTCGCGGCGCCTGCTCGGGTCGTTCATCAGCCAGGTGCTCCACGACGGGATGTACCACGCCGATCCCCATCCCGGGAACGTCTTCGTCGACCACCGCGGGACGCTGTGGTTCCTCGACTTCGGCTCGGTGGGCTACCTCGATCCGCTGTTGCTCGAGTCGATGCAACAGCTGGCCATCGGCTTCCAGCTCCGCGACCCCGTCGTGCTCGCCCGAGCGCTGCGCTCGGTGGGGGCCGGGCGCGACGGCGAGGCTGTCGACACCCGGGCCCTCGAAGCCGACATCGCCGTGGTGCTGTCGGAGGGGCTGGTAGCCGGGACCTTCGATCCCAGAGCCATCTCCTTGATGCTCGACATGATGCGCCGCCACGGGTTGCGACCACCTCGCTCCCTCACGCTGCTCTCGCGCGCGTTGCTCACGCTGGAGGGCACGTTGCGCACGATCGACCCCGACTTCGTCCTGGCCCGTGAGGCCGAGCGCCTCCTGCCGAGCCTCACCCAACTCGACACGGGCGCCATCCGCGACCAGCTCCAGCGAGAGCTCGCGCGGGCACTCCCGTCGTTGCGCACCCTCCCGGGCCACACCGAGGAGATCGCCGCCGCGCTCCGAGCCGGCCGCCTCGGCGTGCGCGTCGAGCGGTACGCGGGCGCGGACCGCGGCGTCGTGGAGGGCTGGCTCGACCGTGTGCTGTTCGCCGCAGTGGGCGCCTTCGGGCTGCTCAGCTCGGCGGTGCTGCTCGTGGCCTCGGGTCTCGCCAATACCGAGGGACTGCGCCAGGCCCTCGCCATCGTCGGGATCTTCGGCGTGATCATCGCGTCGGTCATGCAGATGCGCAGCATCGCCCAGGTCCTCCGGGGGCCGGCCAACGAGGACCCGGGCTGGGGGCCGGGGCAGCGCCGCGTCGAGGGGCGAGGAGCGTCGCGTCTGATGGGCCCGGGCGGCGCGTCCGTGCACGCGGTGGTCAAGAATGCAGCGTGGGCTCCGAATCCGGGCCCGCTCGTGGACAGGGGGTCGAGCATGCAGCTGGGCATGGTGGGTCTGGGACGCATGGGGGCCAACATGGTGCGGCGGCTGGAACGGGCCGGCCACCACTGCGTCGTCTACGACCTCTCGGCTGAAGCAGTGTCGCTTTCGGTGGCCGACGGAGCCACGGGCTCGACGTCGTGGGCGGACTTCGTCGGCAAGGTGGAGGTGCCGCGGGCGGTGTGGCTCATGGTGCCCGCCGCGGTCGTCGACGAGACCCTGGCGACGCTCGTGCCCCTCCTCGCCTCTGACGACGTCGTGATCGACGGGGGCAACTCCTACTACCACGACGACCTGCGCCGCTCGGGGGAGTTGGCGGCCAAGGGACTCCACTACGTCGACGTCGGCACGAGCGGCGGGGTGTTCGGCCTCGAGCGCGGCTACTGCCTCATGATCGGGGGCGACGCTGCCGCGGTCGCCCGCCTGCAACCGGTGTTCGAGGCGCTCGCCCCGGGCGTCGGCACCACGCCCCGCACGCCCGGTCGGGAAAGCGCCGAACCGTCACCGGCGGAGCAGGGTTGGCTGCACTGCGGGCCGAGCGGCGCCGGCCACTTCGTGAAGATGGTCCACAACGGGATCGAGTACGGGTTGATGGCGGCGTACGCGGAGGGATTGAACGTCCTCCACCACGCCGATGCCGGCCTGCGAACCCGGGCGGCCGACGCCGAGACGACGCCGCTGCGCCATCCCGAGCTCTACCTCTACCAGTTCGACCTGCGCGACGTGACCGAGGTGTGGCGGCGGGGCAGCGTCATCGCCTCGTGGCTCCTCGACCTCACCGCGCAGGCGCTCTGGGAGAGCCCGCAGCTCGACGACTTCGCCGGCCGGGTGTCGGATTCGGGCGAAGGCCGCTGGACCGTGCTCGCGGCCATCGACGAGGGAGCCCCCGCGCCCGTGCTGTCGACGGCGCTGTTCGAGCGCTTCACGTCGCGCGGCGAGTCCGACTTCGCCGACAAGGTCCTGTCCGCGATGCGCTTCGAGTTCGGTGGCCACAAGGAGAAGCCGGCCTCGGGAGCGGCGTCATGATCGACTCGAAAGCAGACGCCCTCGTCTTCTTCGGCGCCACCGGCGATCTCGCCTACAAGCAGATCTTCCCTGCCCTGCAGGAGATGGTGCGCGACGGTCAGTTGAAGTTCCCCGTCATCGGGGTGGCGAAGCAGGGCTGGGGCCTTGAGCAACTCAAGGACCGCGCTCGTGACAGCCTGGCCCACTCGGCGTGGGGCATCGACGAGAGCGCCTTCCCGAAGCTGATGACGCTCCTGCGCTACGTCGACGGCGACTACGGCGACCAGGCCACCTTCGCCGAATTGCGGCACCAGCTCGGCAAGGCCGCGCACCCCCTCCACTACCTCGCCATCCCGCCCGTGCTCTTCGGGCTCGTCATCGAGCAGCTGGCGACATCGGGTTCGGCCGACGGCGGCCGGGTCGTCATCGAGAAGCCGTTCGGTCACGACCTCGAGTCGGCCCGCGAGCTCAACGCCCACGTGACGAGGGTGTTCCCCGAGCGCGACATCTTCCGCATCGACCACTTCCTGGCCAAGGAGGCCGTGGAGAACCTCGTGTACTTTCGGTTCGCCAACACCTTCCTCGAGCCGTTCTGGAACCGGAACTACGTCGAGAGCATCCAGATCACGATGGCGGAGGACTTCGGCGTCCAGGACCGTGGCGCGTTCTATGACGCCACCGGGACGATCCGAGACGTCGTGCAGAACCACCTGTTGCAGATGGTGTCGCTCCTGTTGATGGATGCGCCGTCGAGCTACACGCCCGATCCGATGCATCGCGAGCAGCTCCGCGTCTTCGAGGCCGTGCGACCGTTGCGGCCCGCCGACGTGGTGCGCGGCCAGTTCCGTGGTTACCAGCAGGAGAAGGGGGTCAAGCGGGGGTCGACGGTCGAGACCTTCGCCGCCGTCCGCCTGCACGTCGACAGCTGGCGGTGGTCGAACGTCCCTGTCTTCATCCGCGCCGGCAAGTGCCTCCCGGTCACCGCCACCGAGGTCATCGTCGACCTCAAGCCGCCCCCGCAGGACCTCATGGCCGACGTCGGCAGGTTGCACTCGAACAAAGTCCGCTTCGCGATCGGCAAGGAGGTCGCCATCTCGATCGGTGCGAAGGTGTACAACCCCGACCGTCGCCTCGGCGAGGACGTCGAGCTGTTCGCGCAGCGCCACACCCCGGAGGAACAGCCGCCGTACGAGCGTCTCCTCACCGACGCGATGCACGGCAACAAGATGCTGTTCTCGACGCAGGACATGATCGAGGCCATGTGGCACATCGTCGACCCGGTGCTCGAAGATGCCAGTCCCGCGCTGCGTTACGAGCCCGGGACCTGGGGGCCAGCCGAGGCCGACAAGCTCGTGGCCCACTACGGCGGCTGGCACAACCCTTCCGTCGAGGCTTCGGCGTGAGCTCGCTCACCGAGCGGCCGGAGTGGCGCGCGCTCGCCGCCCACCACGCCGAGCTCGCCGACCGTCATCTGCGTGATCTCTTCGCGTCTGATCCGGGTCGGGGCGAGCGCATGGTGGCCGAGGGCGCCGGGCTCTATCTCGACTACTCCAAGCACCGCGCCACCGACGAGACCATCCGGCTGCTGGTGGCACTGGCGCACGCCTGCGGCCTGCGCGAGCGCATCGACGCCATGTTCCGCGGCGAGCACATCAACGTCTCCGAAAACCGCGCGGTGCTGCACGTCGCCTTGCGCATGCCGGCCGGCACTTCGCTCGTCGTCGATGGGGACGATGTCGTCGCCGAGGTGCAGGGCGTGCTCGAGCGCATGAGCGCCTTCGCCGACCGGGTCCGCAGCGGGTCCTGGACCGGCCACACCGGCCAGCCCATCCGCAACGTCGTGAACATCGGGATCGGCGGCTCGGACCTCGGGCCGGTGATGGCCTACGAGGCTCTCAAGCACTACAGCGACCGGTCGCGAACGTTCCGCTTCGTGTCCAACATCGACGGCACGGACTTCGCCGAGGCGACCCGCGACCTCGACCCCGCGGAGACCCTCTTCATCGTGTCGTCGAAGACCTTCGGCACGCTCGAGACGCTCACCAACGCGCGACACGGCTCGCGACTGGTGCCTGGCCGCGCTCGGCGACGAGTCGGCGGTGGCCGAGCACTTCGTGGCCGTGTCGACCAACGCCGAGCGGGTCGCGGCGCTTCGGCATCGACACCGCCAACATGTTCGGCTTCTGGGACTGGGTCGGCGGTCGCTACTCGATGGACTCGGCCATCGGGCTCTCCACGATGATCGCCGTCGGGCCCCAGCGCTTCCGCGAGATGCTGGCCGGCTTCCACGCCATGGACGAGCACTTCCGCACCACGCCGTTCGAGCGCAACCTGCCCGTCCTCATGGCGCTGCTCGGCGTCTGGTACACGAATTTCTTCGGGGCCGAGACGGTCGCTGTGTTGCCCTACGACCAGTACCTGCACCGGTTCCCCGCCTACCTGCAGCAGTTGGAGATGGAGAGCAACGGCAAGCACGTGGACATGGCCGGCCGGGTCGTCGGCTGGGAGACCGGGCCGGTCATCTGGGGCGAGCCGGGGACCAACGGCCAGCACGCCTTCTACCAGCTGATCCACCAGGGCACGCGGCTCGTCCCGTGCGACTTCCTCGGCTTCTGCCGGTCGCTCAACCCGTTGGGCGCGCATCACGATCTGTTCATGGCCAACGTCTTCGCCCAGACCCAGGCGCTGGCCTTCGGCCGTTCGGCCGACGAGCTCGCCGCCGAAGGGGCCGACCCGGCGCAGATCCCCTACCGGGTGTGCGAGGGCAACCGGCCGACCACGACGATCCTGGCCGACGAGCTCACCCCCCACGTCCTCGGCACCCTCGTGGCGCTCTACGAGCACAAGGTGTTCGTGCAGGGCACCCTCTGGGACATCGACAGCTTCGACCAGTGGGGGGTCGAGCTGGGGAAGGTCCTCGCCACGAGCATCATCCCCGAGCTCGAGGCGGCCGCCGAGCCGTCCCTCGGCCACGACAGCTCGACCAACGCCCTCATCCGCCGGTACCGCGCCCGCCGCCGCGGCACCGGGTAGCTCAAGTCCGGGGCGCGACTTGGTGGCGCACCCCGGCCGGTCCCGCCACGACCAGGTCGGTGGCGAGGCCGAGGAACAGCCCGTGCTCGACGACGGCGGCGCGTCCCGACGAGCGCGGCGGCGAGGCGCTCGGGATCCTCGATCGGGCCGAAGGTGCAGTCGAGGATCACGTTTCCTTCATCACTGGTGAAGGGAATGCCGCCATCCGTCCGCAGCACCGCGGGGGCCGCGCCCAGCGATTCGACGAACCGGCGGGTGGGGCCGAGCCCGAAGGCCACGACCTCGACGGGGAGGGCGTGGTGGGTGCCGAGGGCGGGCGAGAGCTTCTCCTCGTCGACCACGATGATCTCTCGCCGGCTAGCCTGCGCCACGATCTTCTCGCGGAGCAGCGCGCCGCCACCGCCTTTGACGAGCCGTAGCCCGGGGTCGACCTCGTCGGCTCCGTCGATGGTGAGATCGAGGGCGGGCTGCGCTTCGAGCGTCGTCAGCGGGATGCCGAGGCGGCGCGCCTCGCTCTCGGTCTCGCGTGAGGTGGGCACGGCCACGATGTCGCGCAACCCGCCGGATGTCAGCAGCGCGGCCACCTTGCGCACGGCCCAGATCGCGGTCGACCCCGTGCCGAGCCCGATCACCATGCCCGCCTCGATGAAGGTGGTCGCGTGCTCGGCCGCCGCCCGCTTCCACTGCTCGCGCTCGTCGGCCGGCATGGTCGGCTACGGGATCGGTTGGTACGTGACGTCGAACAGCGCCGCCATTCACAGGCCCTCGCCGTCCTCCTGCTCGCTGTCGAGGCCCGTGGCAGCGAGAAAGGCCTCGAGATCCTCGTCCTCGCCGCCGACGAGCCATGCCAGCTCGGCGGGGCTCTCGTCGGTGTCCTGCCACGTGAGCACCGCGCCGACGGAGTAACGGTCGACCTCGACGGGGTCGCCCGCCCGGTCCACTGGGCACACGACCACCAATTCGACTTCGAGGTCGGCCGGGTAGTCCCGCAGGACGTCGAGCAGCTCCCGCACTTTCATGGACGCCTCCTGGATGGGGGATGGTTCACGCTTCGTCGAGCCATGCCGGCGCTCGCTCGAGCAGGTAGAGGCTCACCGACCGGCACCGGTCGAGCGTGTCGCACAGCTCGCCCTCCTCGCCGCCGTAGACCTTCGCCAGCGACACCTCGACCTTGGCGACGATCTGGAGGCTGCGTTCCGGGGCATCGGTGACGGAGGGGAAGGAGTCGATCGCCGACACCTCGATGGGCAACTCGAGGCCACCGACACCGGCCAGCTCGGTGGCGAGCACGAGGAGGTCAGGTGGATCGGGGAGGGGCGGCATCGTCCACTGGAAAATCGAGCGGGAACTGGAAGTTGTCGGCCGGCGTCTCCTCGGGTTCCTCGAGCTTGGCCACCTCGTCATCGAAGGACAGCAGGGTGCGAGGCTCGACGTCGAGGGCGAGATGGAGGTCGATGGGGCCGTTGCACGCCTCCTCGGGATGCAGGTCGACCTCCCACGTCTGGCGCAGCGAGTAGGTCTCGACGAAGTGGCGCTCGTCGTGGACGTGGAAGCCGTGGTCGACGGCGTGCTCCTTGAGGTCGGCGACGAAACCGGCCACGTCGATATAGGCCACGCCGGGTGCTCCTCCGGTCGGGGTCGGGCCGACACAGCCTGCCACTACCGTGGCGGCGATGGAGCCCGCCGGCGTGCTCGACGTGCTGCGCCGCGCCGCCGGCGCCGTCGCGTCCACCCTCCGTGGCCTCGACGATTGGAGCTTGGCGGGGACGCGCCCTGGCCAGTACCGCTCGGACCTGGCCGCCGACGCCGCCGCGCTGGAGGTGCTGGAGGAGGCGGGCTTCGGCGTGTTGTCCGAGGAGAGCGGGCGGCGCGCGCCCGAGCGCCGCGTGGTCGTGGTGGTCGACCCGTTCGATGGGTCGACCAACGCCGATCGAGGCATCCCGTGGTTCGCCACTTCATTGTGCGCGCTCGACGCCGAAGGGCCGCTCGCCGCCGTCGTCCATGACCTGGCCGACGGCCGGCAGTACGAGGCGGTGCGGGGGAAGGGGGCATGGCGCGACGGCTCGCCCGTCCGCCCCTCCAAGGCGACCGCGCTTGGCCAGAGCATTGTCGGCCTGTCCGGCCACCCGCCGCGCCACCTCGGCTGGAAGCAGTACCGGGCGCTCGGCGCCCTAGCGCTCGACCTTTGCGCGGTGGCGGACGGAACGCTCGACGGGTTCGTCGACTGCAGCCGCAACGCCCATGGCCCGTGGGACTACCTCGGCGGGCTGCTTGTGTGCGCCGAGGCGGGCGCGGTCGTCGCCGACGCGTTCGATCGCGATCTCGTGGTGCACGAGCACGAGGCGCGGCGCACGCCGGTGGCCGGCGCCACTCGCGAGCTGCTCGACGAGCTGGTCGCGGCGAGGAGATCGTTCGCGTGATCGACACGGTTCACCGCAAGCTCCTCAGGGTGTTCCGCCGCCTGCCGACGCGGGCGCGCCTGGCCATCGTCCACGCCCTGGCTCCGAGCTACTCGGTGGGCGCCATGTGCGTCGTCGAGCGCGGCGACGGAGCGCGGCTGTTCGTCCGCCACACCTACCGGCGCCGCTGGGGGGTCCCGGGAGGTCTGCTCGCCCGCGGCGAGGATCCTCGTGACGCGGCCCGCCGGGAGACCCTGGAGGAGGTCGGGCTGCGCATCGACCTCGTGGGGGAGCCGGCCGTGGTGGTGGAGCCGGGGTCGCGGCGCGTCGATGTGATCTTCGCCGCCCGTCCTGGCTCCGGTGCGGACCCCGAGGCCATCTCCCCGCGCTCGCCGGAGATCGAGGAGTGCCGGTGGTTCGCGGCCGACGACCTGCCGCCGCTGCAACACGAGACGGCCGGAGCGCTCGTCACCCTGGCCCGCGCCCGGCCACCCGCCGAGCGGCCGGACGTGGATGCGCCCCGCGATCGCTCCACAGGCGGGCGACGCTCGGATGGCGCAGCTTCCCGAGCGCCCGCGCCTCGATCTGGCGGATCCGCTCCCGGGTGAGATCGAAGCTGTCGCCCACCTGGGCCAGCGTGCGGGGCGCGTCCACGTCGAGCCCGAAGCGCAGGGCCAGGACCGCCCGCTCCCGCTCGTTCAACCGGGCGAGCTGAGCCCGGAGCGCCTCGTACTCGAGGGCGGCGGCGGCGACGTCGTAAGGCGCCTCGGCGTCCACGTCCTCGACGAGATCGCCGAGCTCGGCGTCGGTGTCCTCGCCGAGCTTGAACGACAGCGACAGGATCGGTCGGCGGTGGCGCTGGGCCAGCTCGACGTGCTGCGCGGTGAGGCCGGTGTCCGCCGCGACCTCGGCCGGCGTGGGCGGGCGATCGAGAGCGGCGGAGAGCCGCTCGACGCTGCGGTCGATCGAGTTGTACGACTCGCGAACGTGGCCCGGCACGCGGATCGTGCGGCCGTGGTCGGCGATGGCGCGGCCGATGGCCTGGCGGATCCACCACGTCGCGTACGTCGAGAATTTGAACCCTTGGGTGTGGTCGAACTTCTCCACGGCCCGCATGAGGCCGAGGTTGCCCTCCTGGATCAGATCGAGGAGCGGCAACCCGCTCGACTCGTACTTGCGGGCCACGGACACGACGAGGCGCAGGTTCGCCTGGATGAACCGGCGGCGCGCGTCGGCGGCCCGCTGGACCATCTGTTCGAGCTGACGGCGGCGCGCCACGCCCGGAGCGGGGCTGGCGGCCAGCTCGGCCTCTGCGCCACGACCCTCGGCCAGCCGCTCACCGAGGTCGACTTCGTCCGCGGCGGTCAGCAACGGCACGGCCCCGATCTCGTCGAGGTACTGGCGAAGGAGACCGCTGCTGGAGCGGCTTGCTCCGTCATGTCGAGGGCCCATGCGCGCCGAAAGTAGCGGCGCGCTTCATGCCGATCGCGGACCCTGGGTGGTACTTACGCGGCCCGCACCACTACGGTCGAGGTGTCCGCGGTGACGGTGATGCGAGGAGGACCGCGATGCACGTCGGCTGCTCGGTGCTGTTCCAGAACCCCTTCGACGCCATCGCTGACCACGAGGTGATGCGCGAGGAGTTGCATCTCGCGTCGCTGGCCGAACCGCTCGGCTTCGAGTCCATCTGGACCGTCGAGCACCACTTCACCGATTACACGATGTGCCCGGACCCGCTGCAACTGCTCACGTGGTTGGCCGGTAAGACGAGTCATATCCGCCTCGGCACCGCGGTGGTCGTGTTGCCCTGGCACGACCCGATCCGCGTCGCCGAGCAGATCGCGCTGCTCGACAACCTGAGCGGGGGCCGCCTCATCCTGGGCCTCGGGCGCGGGCTGGCCCGCGTCGAGTACGCGGGCTTCCGCGTCGACATGGGGACGTCGCGCCAGCGTTTCATCGAGTACGCGCGAAGCCGTCCTCGAGGGCTTGGAGCGGGGGTACGTCGAGCACGACGGTGAGTTCCTGCAACAGCCCCGGCGCGATCTGCGCCCTCGCCCACGGTTCTCGTTCCGGGGCCGCACGTACGCCGCGGCCGTGTCGCCCGAATCCATGCCGATCATGGCCCGCCTCGGCGTCGGGCTCCTCGTCATCCCGCAGAAGCCGTGGGCGATGGTGCGCGAGGACTTCGACGTGTACCACCGCGTGTGGGCGGAGGAGAACCCGGGCACAGCGCCGCCGGCGCCAATGTGCGGAGGCTTCGTCGTCGTCGACAACGACGCGGGCCGGGCCGAGGAGATGGCTCACCGTTACATCGGTGGCTACTACGGCAGCGTGCTGCGCCATTATGAGTTCGAGGACAACGCCCCACGCCGGCGTGCAGGGCTACGAGTTCTACACGCACATCACGCGCTATCATCGAGCGGCACGGCGAAGGTGGGGCCATCGACGACTTTGTCGGCTTGATGCCATGGGGCACGCCCGAGCAAGTGATCGAGAAGGTCGCCTTCATCCGCGAGACCATCGGCATGGCGGGCTTCCTCCCGAACTTCAGCTTCTCGGGCATGCCCTACGAGGAGGCCGAGCGCAACCTCCGGCTCTTCGCCACCGAGGTCCTGCCGGTGCTGCAACGTTGGGAGAGCGCGCCGCTCGAATGGCCGGACCCGATGCCCCTCGCCGTTGGGTGAGCCTCTGCCGGGTCGCGCGCCGCCGCCCGTCCTCCCGAACCAGTCACCTATCCGTGCGGAACGCGCACCTTCGCCCGCCTCGTTCGCTCGGCCTGGCGGCTAGCGTGATCGCCCGCCCGGGCGTTTAGCTCAGTAGGTCAGAGCACCTCCCTTACAAGGAGGGGGTCGCGGGTTCGAGTCCCGCAGCGCCCACCACCTGACCTGGTGTTTTGTGTGGAGCGTTCCCGCATCGGGGTGCCTCGTCAATCATTTGTCAATGAGATAGCGTCCGGGTCGTGCGGGGACACGTCCGGAAGCGGGTCGGGCCGAGGGGCATGTCGTGGCAGGTCATTGTGTCGGTTCCCCGCGACCCGCTGACGGGGCGGCTACGACAAGTGAGCGCCACGGCTCGCACGAAGCGTGAGGCGGAGACCCTCCTCAACCGGCTCGTGGCCGAGGCGGAGGCCGGTCAGCATTCCGGACCGGACGTGACGATGGCCGAGCTGCTCGAGGAGTGGTTCGCGGTCGCCTCGCCCGACTGGTCGCCCAAGACGGTGCTCGAGACGAGGCGCTTCGTCGACAATTACGTCGTGCCGCATCTGGGGGCGGTGAAGGTGCGCAAGCTCACGACGGCGCAGCTGGACCGGTTCTACCGCGCGTTGCGCGAGCGAGGCGGGCGGGACGAGCGACCGCTTTCGGTGTCCTCCGTGCGGCGAGTGCACGTGGTGGTGCGCCGGGCGCTGGCGCAAGCGAAGCGCTGGGGGTGGATCTCGCAGAACCCTGCGGCTGACGCTTCCCCAGGCAAGCTGCCTCGGCGAGAGATCGTGCCCCCGGATGTCGAGGCGACGGTGCGCTTGATCGATCTCGCCGAGGCCGAGGATCCGGACTTCGGCGTGTTCCTTCGCCTGACGGCGACCACCGGGGCCAGGCGCGGCGAGCTGTGCGCGCTGCGGTGGAGCGATGTTGACCTCCGTGGAGGGACGGTGACGATCAGCCGGGCTCTGGTCGACTCGGCCGACGGCGGCTACGTCGAGAAGGACACGAAGACCCACGCGGCGCGACGGATCGCGCTCGACGCGGCGATGGTCAAGGTGCTACGAGCGCACCAGCGCCGCCAGGCCGAGCGCGCCTTGGCGTGTGGGGTACGCGCGCCCGCGATGCGCGGGTCTTCTCATACGAGCCGGACGCGTCGCTACCCTGGCGGCCCGACGGTGTCACTGCCCGGTTCGTGAAGCTCAGGAACCGAGCCGGGCTGCCGGGGGTGAGACTTCACGACCTGCGCCATTTCGTCGCCACCCGGATGCTGGCGGCCGGCGTCCCGGTCCCCACCGTGTCCGGCCGGCTCGGCCACGCCAACTCGGCGACCACGCTCAACGTCTACTCGCACTTCCTCGAAGCCTCCGATCGCGAGGCGGCCGAAGCCCTCGGCCAGCTGCTCGACGTCTCGCGGACGCAGGCAGGACCTCGGAGTTCGTAGACGAGGCCATCGCCTTCGCGGTCAGCCGAGACGGGCCGTGACAGTGACGCAGCCACGACTGGCTCAAGGCGGATCGACGGTAACCGTCGAGAAGTCACTGCCGCGTGATGGCCGGTGTCGTGTTGTCGCCGGCAGGGGAGAAGGGGCGTGGGCGGTGGTGGCTCGTATCAACCGGCGACGGCTGATCCTGCTCCGAGATCAACGCTAGCGAGATCGCCGCCCCGACCGACCAGCTCCTCGCGGACTCGTGCAGTACGACGGCGTCGCTGGTCGGGTTGACCTCCGTCGATGGAGGACAGCCGGCACTATGTGCCAACTCCCTTCGGGACCACGGAGCCGGGGCCGCGGTTGTCGCACACCGCGCCGTACTGGCGCGACTGCGAAGACTCGAGTGGCACAGCGAGCCGATCGGGTCGGTCTGCGGCGCGAGGTAACGACCGCAGGGCTCTGGAGTGCGACCGGACCTACTGATACAGGACCGGCGCCGCGATAGACGGCAGCCTCGCCGACCACGCGAGCGGGTGTGCTGTTGGGGAAGGGCGCCGTGGCAACCCGGAAGACGATTGCTCGGGCAATGTCCTCCAACATCCGCCTTCGTCAACTGTCCTTCTTCGGCGATCTTCGGCGAGCGGCATCGAACCCGCGTCTGTCATGGAAGCGGGCCGGTCACTCGTCGGCACGCTGCATCCGGACAGCGCGGTCATCGCCGTGCGTGGCGAGGCCGTCGAGGATGCGCTGCACCGTGCGACGACCCGCGGCGTCGAGCTGTCCGGCGGCGCGGAGCTCTTGCAGCCAATCGGGCAGGAACCAGCTATGGCTGGCGATGCGGTCGTAGCGGTTGTCGATGAGATCAGTGACCCACCGCAGCCCGACGGTGGCCTGCCAGCTCCGCGGCGCGGTGCGGGCTAGGCGAACCGCGGCGTCGACGCAGCGAGGCTCGCCGCGGGCGAGCGGCACCCAGCGGTCGACAAGGTCGGCGAGCAAGTTCGGGTCGATCCAGCCGGCATCAGCGGCGACGAGGGTGGCGTCGGGATCGCGGTCACCGATCTCGAGCTCAGGTCTGGGCAGCAGGTTCGCCAGTGCGTCATCGCAGTGATGGTGGTCGCCGCGTAGGTCGGCACCGGCGTCGATGTCGTCGAGGGCAGCGCGTAGTACCGCCGGCCAGACCTGGGGTAGCGCCGCCCGGAGCGCGGCGTCGTGTGTGGCGACCTGCGCGAGGTCGTGGAGGAGTTGGCTCAGCGCCGCGGCGTGCCCGGCGAAGGCGTGGACGTGACCGAGCAGGGGCTCGATGTCGCCGGCGGCGGCGAGCCGGTAGAGCACCCGCGCGGGCTGGTAGTGGTGGTCGCTGACGTTCCACGAGTACCCCTCGTCCGCCCACAGGATGGCGCCGCGGCGGTGTGCGTCGAGCAGCGCGTCGAGGAGGGTCTGCGCGGTGGCGGCGACGCAGCAGCCGCTCGTCGCGGCGTCGGCGCAGGCGATGATCGGCGCGACGAGAGTGGAGATCATCAGGGAATCGGTTGCGACAACGGCGAGCGACTCGGGAAGTGGTCCGCTGATGGGTAGGCGGTCGCGGCGGCCAGCCTGGTTCCAGGGTCCGAGTTGGCAGTCGCGGACACCGGCGTCGATCGCATCGAGCGCGATGGCATGAATGCACCGGCCGTCCCCATCGGTCGTGGCGCACGGCGCCTGCCACACGGGGCCGAGGGCGGTCGCGGCGATGCGGCGGACTTCATCGAAGAGGCTCGTCGTGCAGGCGACGAGCGCGGCGGTGACCTCCTCGTCCGGGAGGTGGGCGGGCTCCGTACGCAGCGCAGGTAGCAGCATGGCGGGCACGGCGGCAGCGGCGGAGCGGTCGGCGCCAGTGAGGAAGGTCGACTGCTCATAGTCGAAGTCGCCGAGGCGCGGCTCGCTCGCGCACTTGACCAGGAACCGCGCTGCCCAGGCCAGCTCGTCGGCGGAGAGGGTTGCCGCACCGCGTGCGTGAGCGAGAACGCCGGCGGCGGCCATGGCCGCGGGCGCGTCCTCCGGGTAAAGCGGTCCGTGCTGAGGCGGGTCGGCAGCGAGGTCGCGGGCCATCGCAAGGTCGTCGTGCAAAGTGTCCGGGACTGCGCCGCGGTCCTCATCGAGGGCGTAGATGTTGTACAGCCCATAGGCCCGGTTGCCGTGGGCGAGGTCGGCTGCTCCTGCTTCCATCGCGGCGACGAGGTAGGCCGGTGGCTGATACTGTACGCCGACTCGACCGTCGGGCAGTTCGACGAGCACGTAGTTGTCGCGATCGAGGTGGGCGGCCCATCCTGCGATCGAGACGAGGCGCTCGTTGTCGGTGTCGTGGCCTGGGTCGTCTGGGTCGATGTCCGGCAGCACGGCGGCGCGGGCGCGGCGCATGAGCTCACGGCCGCATTTGGCGAGCGCGTCGAGACGGGCGTCGTTGCCGCTGGTGATAGCGGTCGCGACGAGGTATCCGGCCGTCTCGCGGAACGTGTACCGGCGCTGTCCATTGCCAGGGAGGTCGTCGGCGTCTGCGCCTTGGATATGCAGATGGCCTTCGCTGACGGCGCGGGAGAACTCCAGCGACCACACCTCGGCTCGGCACAGCCAGCGGTCGAGCTCGTTGGTGACGTTGTCGAGGTGGCGGACGAGCAGGCCGACGACAAGGCCGGGCATCGCGAGGTTGTGGCAGTCGGCCACCAGCAGCTCGCTCACGCGCTGGAGCGATAGTCCCCTGCCGAGGAGTTGGTCGGCCAAACGTTTCACGGCGAGCAGCGCGCTCATGCACGGGTAGGGGCCCCCGCTTGAGCCGCGGTACCAGGCCCACACATGGGTGTCGCCGACGCAGGCGGTCGAGCCCCGTCCCAGCAGGTCGAGGTCGAGGCCGGCGTCCTGGTCGTCGAGATCGGCTGCGCCAACCCAGCGGCTGGCCTTGCCCATGCGGACCTGGGCGCCGTGGTCGAGGATGCGGTTAATGGTGCGCAGCGCGAGGCGCGGGTCTGCGGTGAGGAGGTTCCAGAACGGTCCGTGGTACGAGCCGGCCATCGGGTTGCCCAAGCCCGCGCCGGCGTGGTGGTGCCGTCGTACACCGTCATCGAGGGAGCCGTAGCCCGACCACCATGGGTCGTCCGGGTCAGGACGCTCGATGTAGTACGCCTCGGTGAGCACTGCGAGTAGCGCGGGGTTTCGTTGCGCGAGAGAGCGTGTCGCCATGATCGACTCGACGGCCGGATGGAGGAACGCGGGCCGTCGCTCGGCCAGCCCGCTCAGGTAATCCGCGACGCGGTTGTCAAGGTCGGCGTCGAGGAGCGCCAACGCTTCGATCACGAAGTCGGTCGCGCGATCGGGTGGCACTTCGAGCAGCACGTCGCGGACCCGCGACCGGAGCAGGTCCGCGCCTGCCTGTGCGACGAGAAGTCCTCGAAGCCAGGCGAGGATCAGCTTGTCAATGTCTTCGTCGAGGTCGCGGTGGTAAACCTCACTCAGGTCGGGCTGGTGGTCGTAGATGACCTCAACCAACGGTGCGAGCACGGCCGCCTGGCCGATGCCGTAGGTGGTGTACCGCTGATTGGCGAGCCGGACGAGTGCGGTGAGTCCGTGCAGCTTGTCGGCGCGCAGGGCAGGCCAGGCGCGTTCGAGCGCCTGCCGCGCTCGGCCAAGGGTGAGCGTCGCCTCCATCGGCAACTCCGCCCACCGGTCTCCGTGCTCAGCCACCAACGCGTCCATCTCCCGCTGTTGGGCGGCGCGTTCGGCTTCGGTGTTCTCCTCGGCGGCGCAGCGCGGCCTGGCAGGCCAGCCGTGTGGCACGCAGCGCCGCGAGCGTGGGCGTGGCCTCCGCCCGCAGCAGGAGGTCGACCAACCCAGGCCGGGCGAGCAGCCATATGTCCCTCGGCTGGTCGGCGAGACCGGCCAAAGCCGGGAAGGCGTCGACGGTTTGCGCGACCTCTGGACTCGTGAGGCCCTCGACGACGCGTCGTTGCGGGTCGCGGGCGGGCAGCGACGCGGCCGCGAGAGCGTTCTGGAGGCTCTCCCGCACGACCCGTTCACCGTCGGTGCGGGTAACCGCGACGACCCCAAGGCCGGCGCGCAGAGCCGCAGTCGCGACGGCGGCAAGGAGTTCCTGACGCCCTTCCAGTGCGGCTTCCGCGCCGTCGACGACCAACAGTCGGACCGCCCGGACGTCGCTTCCTCCGAGGATTTCGTGCAGCCGGCCGCCCAAGAAGTGCTCGGTGTCGACGATGGTCGCGGGCAGGTCGCGCAGACTGAACGCGGTCACCGCCTCGCCCGAGGCACGCAAGTCGTCGATGGCACGCAGTGTCAGCGCCGACTTGCCGACATCGGGCTCACCGGTAACAGCAAGCGCTGACGTCGGCGCAGAATCTCGCCCGCCGACCGCGGCCAGCGCGGTCACAAGCTCGGCCCGCGTCTCGGCGCGGTCAAGCTCAAGTGAGCGCGATGGGTCATGCAGATCGCGGCCGGTCTGCTGACGCAGCCGTTCGCCCAGGCTGTCCAGGATCGACCACGCGGCTGGATACCTTGTCCCGCGGCGCAGCTCGGCGACACCGGCCAGGTCACGCCGCAGCATCGCCTCATCGACCACGGCCGCGGCAGGCGCATACCGGTCGGCGAGCGTGTTGAGCGCCTCAAGTAGCCGGTCCGCCTCCGCCGCGGTGCCGCCCACGGTGACGTTGCGCAACATCGCAGCTGTCGCCGTCCGGTCGGAATGGTCCGGCGCCTCCAGGCGCAGCTCCCGCACCATCAGCGAGGACAGGAACCGCCACGTCATGTCCGGCAGCGACGCCACCTCCGCCGCCCGACACGCCTTCTCCATCAACCCGTCCAGCGCCACCAGTCGGTTGCGCACCGGCCGCGTAGTCCGCCAACGCCGGGCGACCGCAGCGCGGAATGTCGGATCATCCGGCGCCGTAGCGACGATCTCGGCGAGAACCCCTAACTGGCGCACCGACATGGTCGCAGCGGCAGCGAGCGCAAGTCGCCACCGGCCGGTATGTACCTCGGTCCACTGCACGTTCAGGACCGGCACGAAGGTGGCGAGCAGATCGACCGAAGGGCCATCGCTCGGCACGAGCCGTGGGGCGCGGCGCACCGCCACCGACGCCTTGCGATCGGAGCCGTCCCCGCAGCGACCGACGACCAGCAGGTCATCCACCGGGCTGACCGGTTTCGCCTGGAACACCACGCGAACGACCGTGGTGTCCGCGCCGAGCTCGACGAGCGGATCCCCTGCGAGCAGATGTGCCAGCAGCACCGCGCCGTAGCGGTGCTCCAGCACAGTCCCGCCGCCACCCGTCGCGTACGGGCTCGCGGCAGCCTCGGTGTCCGGTTCGGTCATCGCCACCAGCGTACGAGGGGGCTGCGAGAGCACTAAGGCTCGCCGGCTCAGCAGACTTGGGTGGCGCCCGCGTCTGCTTCCCGCTGCCGGTCCGACCGAGCGTACGAATCGGCGATCTGCCCACTGCGACCACGCCGCGCGAGGCCACAGAATGTCGACCTGACGGGTGCGGTGCCGACCTTCTGCTGATGAGCGACGTCACCAGGCGGTTGGTCCGGGCCGGTGGAGAGGCGCCGCTACCTGTCGAGGTGGATGGCGACACCTGCGAGGTGACGGGCGCCGACGGGCTCGACGTCACCCCATCGCCTCGCCCACCGGGGAACGGATCACGTGGCTGCTCACTTCCGACCACACCACGTACACGGAGGACTCGACTGTGGAGCTGCTCACCGTCTCGATCGACAAGCCCGATGAGCTGAACGTGATCATCGGCCAGGCGCACTTCATCAAGGCGGTGGACGACATGCACGAGGCATTGTTGGGAACAAGCGCCCACTTGCACTTCGGCATCGCGTTCTGGCAAGCGTCGGGCCCCTGCCTCATGCGTCGCTCGGGCAACGACGCCGAGCTCACCGAACTCGCCATCCGGAACGCCCAGGCCATCGGCGCCGGCCACCTCGTGATCTTCCTTCGCGACGGCTACCCGGTGCATGTCTTGAACCAGCTCAAGCAGGTGCCCGAGGTCTGCACGATCCTCTGCGCTATAGCGAACCCGGTCGACCTCGTGATCGCCGAAGGCCCGCTGGGTCGCGGCGTCCTCGGTGTCGTCGACGGATCCGGGCCTGCGGGGGTCGAGTCCGACGACGACGTGGCCGAGCGCAGGCAACTGCTGCGCGCCATCGGCTACAAGCTGTGACCACGTCCTCCTAGAGACCGGTCGGGTAGGTCTCGGGTGGCTCGCCTTCGTCCCACGCTGCTCCTCGTTCCAGCGGTTCCACGGCCGTGGTGCGATCGAAGTGGATGACGGCGTCGAACTGGTCCGGCAGCCGAGCGTGGAACCAGTGGCTGGCCCGTTCGGTCTGCGGTCGGTAGATCACACCGATGGCTCGCTCGAGGCGCGGATCGAGCAGGGCCTCGCGTGACGCACCGCTGAGGGGCAACAGAAAGCGGTCCGTGCCGGTCTCGTGGAAGACGTGCTCGTAGCTGGCGGCCAAGGCCGGCCGGACATGCTTGCGCTCGACCGGCCCGCCCCAGTCAGAGGCGGCAGTGACCCGGCCGTGGTGCGTGGTGAAGCCGACGAGCAGGGACTCAGCGCCCCACCGGCGGCGCACCAGCTGCCCGACGTTGAGCTCACCAGCGGCACCCATCTCGGTGGCGCGGGCGTCGCCGATGTGGGAGTTGTGCTCCCAGACCACGATGCGGGACAGCCCGAGCTGGTGGTCGAGGTGGGCGACGAGCGCCTCGAGGGCGGTGGCCATGTGGCGGTCGCGCAGGTTCCATGACGAGACCTCGGCGCGGTACATCTGGCGGTAGTACTCCTCGGCGTGCAGGACCAGGCGGGCGTTCTGCTCGGCGAAGAAGTACTCGTCCTCTGCCGTCCATCCGTCACGGGCCAGGATCTCGTCGGACCGCCGCCTGAGATCGACGAGCTGGGCGAGCACTTCTCGCTCGCAGGGGAGCTTGAGGTCGAGTGCGACGGCGTGGCCGTAGCGGGTGCCTTCAGCGCCGACGTGGTCGAAGCAGCTGTACCGCTCCCGGGCGGCGAGGGCCGCTTCGGGGTCGACCGACTCCAGGTAGGTGACGACCGCTTCCATTGAGGCCCGCAGGCTGTAAAGGTCGAGTCCGCAGAAGCGGGCCTTGGTCTGGTGGTGCGCGTGGGCGTCGTTGCGGGCCCGTAGCCACTCGACGAAGCCGACGATGTCACGGTTGCGCCACATCCAGGCCGGGAAGCGTTGGAAGTCGGCCAACGCGGTGTCGGCGTCGGCGTCGGACGACTGACCCATGACGTAGCGGTTGACACGATAGGCGTCAGGCCAGTCAGCCTCGACCGCGACCGCGTTGAAGCCCTTCTCCTCGATGAGTCGCTTCGTGATGCGCGCTCGTTCCCGGTAGAACTCGTGGGTGCCGTGGCTGGCCTCCCCCAAGAGCACGAAGCGGCGGTTGCCCACCATCTCGAGCAGCACGTCGTAGTCGGTGGCGGCACCAGTGATGGCGACGGCGTCCCGGATCTCGACGGCCCGGCGGTTCCCGTCGATCGCCTGACCGGCCTCGACCCGGTCGCCGAACCGACTGTCGTGCCTCATACATTCACCGTGACCCACCGGGCGGCTCCACAACCAGGGCCGAAGGTCATCTCGGGGCGAACGCCCTGGCTCGCGGCAGCGGGTTCACACCTCGCGTCAGCGCGGTCATGCTGCCCGGGCTCCGCGGTGGGTGGTCGAGTTCCGTCGGCGTCGCCGGTGCCCGGGTTCGTGGCGGTCGTGCCTCGGTCGCTCCCTCAGCCGTGGAGCATGACGCCGTGGCCCTCCCACTCCTCGATCAGCTGGGCGGCCTGCTCCAGCAAGTGGTGCGCCAAGTCGTTGAGCGCGCGGGCGGCTGCAACCTCTTCGCCGATAGCGGGCCGATCGGGATCGACCGGGTTCCGCCGGACCCGACCCCAACCCCGGAGCTCGTCGCGAGCTCCCATGAGGATGGCGTCGGCGCGGGTCTTCGCGTCCCTCTCGCTGAACACGATCGTCACGGTCCAAGTCGTCGGTTCCGTCATCGTGACCTCCTCGCTGCTCTCCCCTTCTCGCGCCGGGTCGAACGTCTGTCTAGGGAAGTCGTCCCTGCCACCTGGAACGCGGCCGCCAGCGGTAGGCCAGATCACCGCGCCTGGGCCACACCGCGAGACACGAACGGAGCATGACGAACAAGCGCCGCTACCTTCCGGCAGCGGGGCATTCGAAATCACGGGTGGGCCGGCTCGGTGGGGAGCACTCGATGCCCGGCCGTGATGCCGGATGGAGCTTTCCCAGGATTGCGGTTCGTGTTGCGAGAGCGCCGTTGGTGACGTCGGCTGACCGACGCCGTCCGATCGCCGGCCGCGGGCGCGCAGGCCGAGTAGCGGCGCGTCACGGGTGTCCGTCATCGGCGCGCGGTCGCTGGCGGGTACTGCGAACCTGCCTTGGGTTCGCCGAAGGGGAGTCAATGACCTCGTGGGTCGACGGACTCGAGGAGGTCGAGGTAGTCGGCTGCGGGGACCAGCGGTGGCCCCTCTCCGAGCAACGCCCGCCGGACCTGGAGCACTCGCCCGATCACCCAGGCGTACTCCTCGACGAGGACCCGGGCTGGTCGGGCGTCGAACGACGGGTCCGACACCGTGTACTCGCCGTGGCTGAAGGACGTCGGCCGGGTGAACGGGTCCGCGAACAAGTAGGTCTTGGCCGCCAGGTCGGAGCCGTATTCGACTAGACGAGTGATTCCCGGGGGTATCCGCCGCTGACGAGGCGAGAGCGTCCACGATCGGCGTTGCTTACCCGATCGATCTGGGAGGACCGATGGACGCCGATCTGGACACTCTCGCTACCGCACTGTACGTGAAGGTGGACGACGCCTTGGCGGACGATCCGAGCCTGGCGCCGGCGCGGCCCAGGGAGGGCTTCAGCACGAAGCTGGCTGATAGCGAGTTGATCACCTTGGCCGTGATGCAGGCGCTGCTCGGGTACACGTCGGAGACCCGCTGGCTGCGCCACGCCCGTCAGCACCTCCGACATCTGTTCCCTTATCTGCCCCGCCAGTCCGGCTACAACAAGCGGCTGCGGCGGGCGTCGGACCAGCTGCTGGCGTTCATCCGGCTGTTGGCGACCGATACCGATCTGTGGGGCGACGACACCTGGGTGATCGACTCCACCCCCATCGAGTGCGGTCGGTCTCGGCCCACCGCCCGACGGTCTGATCTGGCCGGATGGGCTGGCTACGGCTACTGCGCCAGCCACTCCCGCTACTTCTGGGGGCTGCGACTGCACCTGGTGTGCACCCCCGCCGGGCTGCCCGTCACGTTCGCGTTGACCAATCCCAAAGTTGACGAACGCGAAGTCGCCCGCGACCTGTTGGAAACCGAACCCGACCTGATCGCCACCCGGCCAGGCCAGACGATCCTCGCCGACAAGGGCTACGCCAGCGCCGAGTTCGAACGGTTCCTCGCCGACCACGGCATCACCCTCCTACGCCCGGCCCGCACCGACGAGAAGCGACGCCCAGGTACGCCGCTGCTCAAGCCGTTGCGTCAACTCATCGAATCGGTGAACGACACGCTCAAGGGCCAACTCGATGTCGAACGCCACGGCGGCCGCACTGCAACCGGTGTGGTCGTGCGAATCGCCCAGCGACTCCTCGCCCTCACCGCCGCCATCTGGCACAACCACCGCAGCGGCCAACCCGCACTGCGCTCCCTCATCGCCTACGACCACTGACCCCCGGGAATTCGTCATCTAGCAGCCGGCGCACGTAGGGAGCGGCCATGACGAACACCGCGCTCGCTTGATCACACATGCCGCGATCCAGTTGCTGCGGCGGACGTTGCGTCGCGTCGGCCCCCCAACACTCGAGCATCGCCAGCGCCCGGTCGGCGGCCCGCTGGCCGGCCTCCAGGCCGGCTGACAGGCAGGGGAGGTCGGGGCACACGAGGTGGTAGAGGCGGGACGCCAGCATCGACCGGGAACAGTTGGCGTGGCAGACGAACAGGGGCATCGCCAGCGCACTCACCCGAACTGCCCTCTTGCGGGTTGGTGGTGATGGGCGGCGAGCCCACCACCCCTCACGCCGGGATCGAGGCCCGCCGGGTGGACGACTGCTTGGGGCTGCGGCGCCCACACGCCGGCGGCGCTCGTCGCCGCGGCATCGACGCGAATCGAGGCGCGGACACCCATCAGGCCATTGAACCAGCCCAAACGGCCCTGCAGCGGGTCGGCCTGCCGAAGACCGGCAGGTCGACCAGGACTACGTCCCGGTGGCCAGCGCGTCCGACAGCAGCCCCACAGAACGCTCCTACTGCCAAAGGCATCGCTATCGGGACTGTGTCCCGTCGTCCGAGGTCTTTGGGCGCGGGATGCCGGCTTGGGGTGGGGTTCGACGAGCTCGGCGAGGTGGAGGTGTTGCTCGGTCGCCTGAGGCGGTGTCGTGTGCCGGCGTCTGTGGTCGGGGATGGTGCGGAGGCGTTGGATGCCGTCGCCGGTCAGCAGCGGATGCTGCTGTCGGGGGCCGGGCCGGTGGAGGTGATCCGGTGTTGGTGGATGACGGAGTCGCAGGCTGCGGCGAGGCTGGGGAGGAACCGCGCTGGGTGGCGTACGGCGACGTCGTGGTCACCGGCGACGTGGTGCACGGTGGCCCCGGTCGTGTGGGCGAGCTGGAGTTGCCGGCGGGCGGGCACCAGCCGGTCGTGTTCGGTGACGACGCTGGCGGCCGGACAGTCGAGTTGGTCGATCCAGGGTCGGGCGTCGAAGAAGCGCACGGCCCGCGCCGCCTCGGCGATGGCCGCCGGGTCGTGTCGGCGCAGTTCGTCGAGGAAGGCTGGCGGCATCGTCGTTTCGCGTCGCAGGTACCGCACGGTCGACTCCGCGAGGGACCGGCGAATCGGCGGCGGCACGACACGCAGGGCAGCAGCCACGGCGCCCGTGAACAGCGGCGCGGGGATGTCATCAGGGACGAACCGGGCGCTCGTCGCGGACAGGACCAGGCCGGCTACCCGGGACGGATGGCGCCGGCGGGCGAGCAGGGCCACGGGTCCCCCCATCGAGTACCCAGCGGCGACGAAGTGATCGATGCCAAGGACGTCGACGAGCGCGACGACGTCGTCGGCGCAGTCGGCGAGGCGAAGCGGCCGCCTGGTTCGGATGCCCCGCCCGTGGCCGCGATGGTCGAGGGCGAGGACCCGGAACCGGGGCGACAGGGCCCTAAACGCGCCTGGCCAGTTGATGGCGGCGGTGGCGCCGAGACCGTGCAGGAGGATCACCGTCGGCGCGCCGTCGATACCGGGGGCGTCGCGCACGAATGTCGTCCCGCGCCCAGGGATCCTGACAGGCCGGCCGGCCGGAACGAGGGTTGACGGATCGTGGGTGTCACGTTCAGGCATGGTCAGCTCCCCGGTCGATCGTCGGTGTCGGCGCGCCGGTCGTCATAGTGGGCCAGGAACGCGCGGGTGGTGTCATCGAGGCGACGCAGCGCTTGGGCCCACTGGTCGAGCAGTCGACGCCCGGCGGTCGTGAGGCGGTATACGCGGCGGGCCGGTCCGCTCGGGGAGATGTCCCAACGGGAGCCGACGATGCCCTCCATCTCGAGCTGGCGCAGCAGTCGGTACAGGTTGGTGACTTCGGCGTGGTCGCCCACGAGGCTGGTCACCTGCTCTTTCAGGTCGTAGCCGTGGCGAGGACCGTCGGCCAGCACCAGCAGCACGGCCGGCTCCGCGAACCGTTCGATCCTCCCCCGGACCCTCCACCGTCCGGGCGCAACGAGCCAGCGGCACCGCGACGTCAGCAGCACACCGACCACGCTAGCAGTCAATGACAGCTAGAGTCGCTCCATCATTTTCATAGGCAGGTCGCCCGGTCGATTGCCGTCGGGAGTTGGCTCCCACCTTCCGGGAGTGAGGCCGAGGAGAGCCGCCTTCCTCCGGGACGGCGCACAGGCGCCGCTAACGGCTCCCTCGCCGTCGGGCGCGAGGCTCGTGGTTGGAGGTGGTGATGTCCGACGAACTCGACGATTACGAGGAGGGCGCCGAGCGGGCCGAGGCGCGGGAGGATGAGCTCGAAAGCGAGCTGGCGTTGGCTGACGCGGCGGAGCTGGCCGACATCACCGCCGAGCAGGATGAAACGCGTTTCGACGAGACGCGCCTCGCCTACAGCGGCGTGGAGGAAGGTGACGGCGACGTCGACGTGGAGGAGCTCAGGGAAGCGGGCGCGCGGCTCGACGATCCGGAGCGCGAGGCACGGCGGTCGGATTCCTAAGCCGGCTCCCGGACACAGGACCGGACCGTCTGGCCCTGTGGGTGCTCACCATCGTGAGGGCATCCGGTCGCTGGTTCTTGAGTGCGTTCTGCTTCGCCGAGCCACCACCGATGGAGGACATGCGCCGCTACCCGTCGCTCGTGGTTGACGGAGGCGTCCGGTCATGTGTCCTGGCTGTCACACCCTGACGCGTTTCGATCGTCGTGGTCGCCCGCGGGACGAGCCGCATGTCGGTGCTGAGCATCCGCGTTCTGCGGTCGGGGACCTCCTACCGTCGCGATGGAGGTCGGAGGAGGCGCGATGAGTACGCGACGAGTCGGCACGGCGAAGGGGCGCAGGCGAAAGGGAGCCCGCACCACCGCTCCCGGCGGGCGTAGCGACCTCGGTGTGTTCGATGGGTTGTGCCGCGAGATCCTGGGCACGCAGGGACGGGATGTCTTGCGCGGCGGCGATCCGCTCGAAGCGGAGATTTGGGCCAGCTACCTGGTCGGGCTGTGGCGAAGCGGTGCCCTGATCGGCGAATCTGATCGTGCGGCGGCCGTCGGAGGACGGATGGTGATGGTGGCCGAGCGGATGCACACCCCCGAGGCTGTGATCTGTCTGAACGCCCTGGGTGCGGTCGCCGATGGCGAGCTGCGCGAGCGTGCCCGCGCCGCGGCCGACCAGATGGCGAGCGTGGGCATCCAGGCCCCGCAATGGGTGGCTCGTATCGGGACGGCCCAAGCGACGGAGGCGTGGCGGGCAACCGACGTGTGCGGCGACCAGGATGCGCTGATGATCGGCTTCGCGTACCGCGGCGGCGCCGACCACTGCATGATGGTGCTCGTCGATCATGTGTTGGGCGGCATCGCCAAAGACGCCGCAGTGCTCGGTCCACCGGCGGAGGTGGTCCCGTTGTGGCAGGCAACGTCCGACGTCGATGTCGTCGAGGAGCCGGTGTCGGTGATCGCCGGTCGGGCGATGGCGGCGGTCGAGTGGACGGATCACACGATCGACGCCCCAGTCACCGACGATTTCGTCGAGACCGCGGCGTTGCTCAGCAGCCGGCTCGGCCCGATCGCTGCTCCGTCGGCTGAGCGCGAGCCGTTGGCGCCCGACACACGAGAGGAGCTGGTCAAGACGTTCCTCGCCGATTCGGCCGGCGCCCTCTACGCCTACGATCCACGCGCCTGGTATCTCATCGACGCCGCGGTCGACTACCGCTGCGACTACCACCAGGCAGACCCGCTGCGATGGAGCCCGACGGCGACGAAGCTGTTCCTCCTCGACTTCGCGCCGCGCAAGATGTCCGCCGACCGCGACAACCTCGCCCGCATCCCCGAGGTCCTGCGGGCGTGGGTGAGGTGGGCGAGCCCACGGGCCGGCCTGCCCGACCAATTGACGGCTGCGACGCTGGCGGCCATCGACGAGGTGGAGAACGAATTCGGCGCAGCGCTCGACAACGAGCATCGGTGGGGTCCCGCCAAACGCGTAGCGATGCGCATGATCGCAGCCGGTGTCGACCCTTCCGATCTCGATCGGGCCAACGCCTGGTTGGCGTCCCAGCGCTCGGCCTGATCGACGCCGCACCTGCCACGGCGCAGGGCACCAGCAGCGAAGGCGCGCAGCCGGGCACCATGACGGGGTCCCGCTCGACGCTCCTTTCAACGTGGCGCATCCCGCCCGCGCAAGAGTGTGGCTCTACCCCCCGGACAGGCGCCGCTACCTGTCGTGTTGGCGGATGCGGGAGTCCATGAGGATGGCGTAGATGTAGGAAGGCCCCCTGGAGATGCTGGATCTCGCCTGGGCGGCCCAGTGGCGGCTGGTGGAGCGCGCGGTCGAAGTTGGCCCGAGGGAGAGGCGGTTCGTTCGGTCAGGTCCGAAGCTGCGGGAATAGGGTACAGAGCTGGGGGGATGACGTGACCTCGAGCCGCCGGATTCGAGTGCTCGAGAGCCGAGAGTGTCCCGGCGTCACACTCGCTGGTGCCTTTCGTCGCCACGCACGCGATGGTGCGCACGCTTGTCGTCGTTTGGGGTTTCGTGATGGCGCTCTACTGTCGACGAGCGTGGTTGATGAGGGTCGGCGGTCATGACCCTGCGGGCCGTGGTGGCGGTGCCTCGCGGCGAGGTGATGGCCATGCTCGAGGCGATCCGGCTGCGCTACGACCCTTTCGCCGGACAGCTTCCCGCGCATGTCACGATCGTCTTCCCCTTCGACAGCGACATCGTCGATGACACCCTGCGATCCCACGTCGAAGCACTCGGTGGTGCTGGCATCGCCGTTCACTCTCCGGCTGGGGCACATCGTCCCGCTCGACGCCATCATCTCGGGGCAAGCATCACGACCGGCTCCGACTCGATCGTTGGACTTCACGCCCGGCAGTACACGGGACCGCTGGCCAGGCATCGATCATCGGCGCATGGCTTCGCACCACAGGTCACGGTCGGACGATTCGACGAGCGGTCGGCCATGGAAGCTGCGTTGCGGGAGCTGTCATCGATTGATCTGATGATCGACACGATCGTCACCGCAGTGACGATCTGGGAGCTCACCCCCGGCGTGGCGCGGGCGACGGAGGTCCCGCTCATGTGAGAGGACAAGCCCAAGCGTTGCCGGCGAGGCGCGCATGGCGTACGCCGAGCGCAGCGTGTCAGCTGTTTCTCGTCAACGAATCCGTGCCGTACGGTCGCGGCATGTCCACGGTGGCACTCACCCATGCATTCGTCGCCAAGCTTGTCGCCAAGCCCGACAGCGCCGACGAGGTGGCCGGCTTCCTCACTGGCGCAGTCGACCTCGCCAACGACGAGGCCGGTACCATCGTCTGGTTTGCGCTCCGCACCGACGACACCACGTTCTGGATCGTCGACGCATTCCCAAACGCCGAGGCACGCCAGGCTCACATCGAGGGCCCGATCGCCGAGGCATTGATGGCCAACGCCGACCGCCTCCTCGGTGAGCAGCCCGAGATTCTCCCCGCTGACATCCTGGCGTCGAAGTTGCCCTGAACTGACCCCTCGCAGAGGTCCAGCTCACGGGACGAATCCGGCTTGTTCGACTTCGGTGCGTCGAGGGCCGGTGCTGCACTCGGTGTCGATAGTCCCGGCCGACACGCGTGCACGGCGCGGTACGCACATCGCGTGTTCTTGTGGCCCAAGGCCGGAAAGGCGCGGCTACCTGCTGTGGACCTTTGGGGATGACGGTGCTCGGGTCGAGTTCGGCGGGTTGGCCAAGGCGTCAGTGCTGTGCTGCTGCGGCGTCGATGACCGGGAGGCGCCTCAGCCTTGGTCGCGTCCCGGTGGGCGATCGGGCGAGCCGGGACCCGCCATGATGGGTGGCCGATGGTAGCCGTCGCCTCTGAGCTCTCGATGGGCCGCGTCGCCGAGGTTTTCGCAGCCAATGGCCGTGTCATCCCCGGGCTCACCGTCGGCGCCGACGGTCGGGCTCGCTCGTGGTGGTGGCCGCTGCCCGCGGCATCCGACCGCGTCCTGCTCGTGTCGCTGCTGGACGGCAACGAGCCCGCCGAGCATGCTCGGGTCGCGGCCGAGCTGAGCGCCGAGGTCGACCGGTTGGTGCGCAGCAGGTTCGTCGGGGCTGGGGTGACGCTGCTCGATCGTCGGGCTGGACGCCGCACCGTCCCCGACGCCTGGTGGCGGTCACTCACTTCCGCCGACCCGTGGCTTTCGTCGTCCCTCGACCCTGGGAAGGTACGGGCCTTCGCCGCGGCCCTGGATGATTGGGTGCGCTCGGGTGTGGTGGGGCTGGGCCGGGCCCGCTTGTGCTTGCGAATCCACGAGCCGACCTCGGCAACCGATCGGTGGGAGGTGGAGGCGCTCGCCCAGGACGTCGACGAACGGAGCCTCGTCGTCTCGGTGGCCGAGGTTTGGGGTGGTGCCTCACCGTTCGGTGCCGACGTGCTCGAGGAGCTCCTCGGTGGCCTCGGGCGCATGGCCCGCATCGCTCCCGAGCTGGCTGGGCTGCTCGACGCGGAGGTCCCCGACCGCACCACGCTGGACGGCGCCGCGTTGGTCGGGTTGTTCAGCGACCGTGTCGCGCTACTGGCCGAAGCCGGTATCGCCGTTCTCCTCCCGAGCTGGTGGACCAACCGCGGTCGGCTGGGGTTGCGGGCTCGAACCACTCGCGTCGGGAAATCGGACACCGCCGTCGTGGCCTCTGGCTTCGGGTTCGATGCGATTGTGTCGTTCACCTGGGAGGCGGCGCTTGGAGACCGGAAGCTGACGAAGGCCGACCTCGCTGCGCTTCGCCGCGCCGGTGATGCCAAGCGCTCACTCGTGCGGTTGCGAGGGATGTGGGTCGAGGTTCGTCCCGACGAGATCGCTGCCCTGCTCGCCCACGCGGGCTCGCCGGGCCAGGCCACCGCGGGCGAGCTCGTGCGCACTGGGCTCGGACTCGACGCGCTGGTCGGGCCGGGCGGAGCGCCGGTCGTGGGCGTGGCCGCCGACGGCTGGCTCGGCACTCTGCTCGATGACGCCATGCACGCCACGGTTGCCCCGGTGCCGACACCGGACGCGTTTGTGGGCCGGCTCCGGCCTTATCAGGAGCGGGGGGTCGGCTGGCTGTCGTTCCTGGGACGGCTCGGTCTGGGCGCCTGCCTGGCCGACGACATGGGTCTGGGCAAGACCGCGCAGCTCATCGCGGCCGTGTTGGCCGACCCGGTCGGGGGTCCGACGCTGGTGGTGTGTCCGACGTCGGTGCTCGGCAACTGGGAGCGCGAGCTGGAGCGCTTCGCCCCGTCGGTGAGCGTGCTTGTCCACCACGGCCCTGATCGGTTTCGGTCCCACGACGCACCGCTGGCCGAGCGGGTGGCCGGGTTCGACGTGGTGCTGACGTCGTACGTGCTCGTCGCGCGGGACATCGCCGAGCTCGACAGGGTCGGGTGGGGCCGGCTCGTGCTCGACGAGGCCCAACAGGTGAAGAACCCGTACACGGCGCAGGCCCGGGCCGTGCACCGCCTTCGCGCCTCACGCCGGATCGCCCTCACCGGCACCCCGGTGGAGAACCGGCTCAGCGAGCTGTGGGCGATCATGCAGGCGCTGAATCCCGGCCTGCTTGGCAGTGCCGTCTCGTTCAAGGAGCGGTTCGCCGTCCCGATCGAGCGCGACTTCGACGCCGCGGCCACAGACCGGCTGCAGCGCATTGTCTCGCCGTTCGTTCTGCGCCGACTGAAGACGGACAGGAGCATCATCGACGACCTCCCCGACAAGATCGAGCAGACCGAGCACTGCCTGCTCACCCGGGAACAGGCCACGCTGTACCAGGCCGTGGTCGACGAGCTGCTCGCCCAAGCCGACGAGGCGGAGGGCATCGACCGTCGGGGGATCGTGCTGGCCGGCATCATGAAGCTCAAGCAGGTGTGCAACCACCCGGCCCACTTCGCGAAGGACGGTTCCACGCTCGCCGGTCGCTCGGGCAAGCTGGGCCGAACCGAGGAGCTGCTCGAGGAGTTGCTCGCCGCAGGCGACAAGGCGCTGTGCTTCACCCAGTTCGCCGAGTGGGGACAGGCACTCGCGCCCTACTTGTCCCGGCGGTACGGCGTGGAGGTTCCCTGGCTGCATGGCGGGCTCACCCGCCGGCGGCGCGACCAGCTCGTGTCCAGCTTCCAGGAGGTCGATGGTCCACCCGTGCTGCTCGTGTCGTTGAAGGCCGGCGGCACCGGTCTGAACCTCACCGCCGCGTCGCATGTCCTGCACTTCGACCGCTGGTGGAACCCTGCTGTTGAGGATCAAGCCACTGATCGCGCCTACCGCATCGGGCAGCACCGCAACGTCATCGTCCACAAGCTCGTGTCGACCGGCACCATCGAGGAGCGCATCGACGAGATGATCAGCCGCAAGCGATCGCTGGCGCAGAAGGTCGTCGGCGCCGGCGAGGCATGGATCACCGAGCTGTCCACCAACGAGCTGCGCGACGTGCTGGCGCTGCGTGCTGACGCCGTGGAGGATTGACTGATGGCAGCACGGGGACGCGGCTGGGACGACCTGTGGCGAAAGTACCCGGCCTCGGTACCGATCCCCACTCAGGCCGGTATTGCCACCTCCAAGCAGCGCGGTGACATGGCGGCCACCTGGTGGTCGCGGCGACTTGTCACGCTCCTCGACTCGTACGGGCTGGGGCGCGGCATGCAGCGCGGTCGCCGCTACGCCCGCCAAGGTCAGCTCGTCAGCTTCGATGTGCAACCCGGCCTACTCGTCGCGGAAGTGCAGGGCTCGCGCCGCACCCCCTACATGGTGACCGTCGTGGCGCCGGCGCTCTCCGAGACCCAGTGGACCGACATCGAGGCGGCGATGCGGTCCCGCGTCGCGTTTCGTGGCCCAGCTCATCGCCGGCGAGGTCCCACCAGAGCTCGAGGCCGTCTTCGAGAGCGCAGGCGTGACGCTCCTACCCCACCGCTGGAGCGACCTGCGAGCCGCATGCTCGTGCCCGGACGGGGAGAACCCCTGCAAGCACATCGCGGCCGTGCTCTACGTGTTCGCCGACCGACTCGACGACGACCCATGGATCCTGCTGTCGTGGCGTGGTCGCAGCCGCGACCAGCTCCTCGGCCACCTCCGCGCGCCGACCCCACCCGGTGAGATCGCACCCTGGTGGCCTCTCACCCCAGGAGCGCCCCTGCCCGAGACGCCCATCGACGTCGACACCGTGCTCCTGGCCGACCCGCCCGTCGATGCAACTGCGGTCCTGCGTCGCTGCGAACCCCTGGCTGTCGAGGTGCGTGGCGTGCCGGTCACCGACCTGCTCGACCCCATCTACACAACCCTCGTCGAGGGCGGCCAGAAGGACGCCACCCCTTGACGGCCAGGTCAAGGCCATGAACGGTTGCGCCGAAGAGCGCCCTCGTTCGAAGGCGCCGTTCCCGACATCACCCACCGCCGAGGGGTGGACAAGCCCGCTACCTTTCCTGAGCGATCGGGCTGATGCACGACACCCACCAGTACGCACGTCCCCGGGGCCTTCGGCGGGCGGCGCCTAAGCATGTTGTTGCGAGCGCCGGGCCGAGCGGCAGATCGATAGTCCGGGACGGTTGTGGTGGGGCGGTCGGCTGGGGGTCGTGGGCACTGCCGACGCCTACCGCACGCGCTGCGACCGCGGTCTACCTTGGCCTGACCGGCCCGTGAAGGAGGTCGTCGTGGAGTCCTGCACGCCCCACACCGTGGCAGTCCCCGAGGAGATGCTCGTCGACCTCCGTGACCGACTCGCGAGGACGCGCTTCATCGACGACTTCGAGGGAAACGAGTGGACCTTTGGGGTGAGCCGTTCCTACCTGCAGGAGCTGTGCCAGTACTGGCGGACGACGTTCGATTGGCGGGCCCAGGAGGAGATCCTCAATTCCTTCGATCAGTTCCAGATCCCCGTCGACGGACAGCCCATCCACTTCATCCATGCCCGGTCGCCCAGTCCCGCCGCCCTTCCGCTCCTGCTGGTCCACGGCTGGCCCGGTTCGATCTTCGAGTTCGTGAACGTCATCCGGCCGCTGTCCGATCCCGTGGCGTTCGGCGGTGATGAGGCCGACGCCTTCCACGTCGTGGCGCCGTCGATCCCCGGCTACGGGTTCTCGGGGCCAACCATCGAGCCCGGCTGGGGCCCCCGGCGCATCGCATCAGCCTTCGCGCTGCTCATGGACAACCTCGGGTACGCGCGCTACGGGGCGGGAGGCGGCGACTGGGGCGCCATCATCACGACCGAGATGGCGCGTGCCGACCAAGGCCTGCACCTGTGCGGACTTCATCTGACCATGCCGCTGGGCGAGCCGCCCCAGGACACCGACGGCGAGGTCCTGTCCGAAGCTGACCGAAGAGGCTTGCAGGACTGGGAGGCGCACCAGGCCAACGGCACCGTCGTACACGTGCCGATCAACAGCACGCGACCCCACACCCTCGCCTTTGCGTTGAACGACTCTCCCGCCGGACTGGCGGCCTGGCTGGTGGACAAGTACCGCTCCTACAGCGACTGCGATGGCGAGGTCGAGAACAGCTTCACCAAGGATGAACTGCTCGCTGAGATCACCACCTACTGGGTAACCGGGACGATCGCATCAGCGTCGCGGCTGTATTACGAGCGAGCCCACGAGACGAACCCCACCCCGTCCCCGCCGCGACGCATCGAGGTCCCGACCGGCTGCGCCATCTTTCCTCGAGATGTACGCCGGGTACCCAGACCGTGGGCCGAGCGCTACTACAACGTCCAGCGGTGGGCGGAGATGCCCTCAGGGGGACACTTCGCGGGGTTGGAGGAGCCTGAGCTTCTCGTCTCCGAGCTTCGCGCCTTCTTCCGCCTTCTGCGCTGAACCGCCGTCCGGTCGACGCGTACTCGGTCACGCTGGCCGCTCGCGCTGGCGAGCGCCTCGATTGCCTGGTAGGCGCCCGCGTCCCAACCACGCAGGGGTTCCCTCCATGCCTCCAACGCTGCGCCAGATCACCCCAGACCGGCCGCATAGAGGGCCAGCCCGACGGCGTTGTGGGGCCACACCTCGAGCTCCACCTTGTGAACTGGCTTCTGTTCACGGGCCCATGTGAGGGCGCCCGACAGGAGCTCCGTGCCAATGCCTTGACCGCGGTAGGCAGGATCGATCGACCTGGCAAGACCGAGGACCCGGGCGTCGTCGGGTGAAGGCCAAGGTTCCCGACCACCCTGTCCCCATCGGTGGCGACCAGCAGCTGCGACTCGTCTGACTGGATGGCCTCGGTGAACAAGCGCTCGAACCGCTCCGCATCGACCGGAGCTTCGGTACCGATCCAACGCCTCTCGGCAGCCACCAGCGCGTGGAGCGCCACAACCGCTGGCACGTCGCTCGGTGTTGCCTCCCGGACCTCCGCCACCGCCGGAGCGTAGGCACCGCGAGGGCGCCGCCCCGGCGATTCCGCTTGCGCCCGGAGTCGGCTCCGCCGCTTCGCGCTCGACGCGGACACGGCTCAAGAAGCAACGGCTCGTCACGCCAAGACGGGCCAACAGAGGTTGACGCTGCGCGACAGACAAGCGCTCAGAGGCGTCTCATCGGCGGATCGAGGGCCGTGGCCAGATCGCTGGTTCGCTCTGGCGATAGCCTCGCCGCCCGACCGGGGGTGGGGCATGGCCGTCGTCCTGATCACAGGTTGCCGGGCAGGTATCGGCTTCGCGACGGCACTGGCTTTCGCGCGACGAGGTGATCGCGTCTACGCCACGATGCGCGATCCTGCGCATGGGGGCCGTCTACGCGACCTCACCAAGGCCGAGGCGCTCCCCGTGGTGATCGAAGCGCTCGACGTCACCGACGGCGATTCAATCAAACGCACGGTGGCGGGCGTGATCGCCGCCGAGGGCGGCATCGACGTGCTCGTCAACAACGCCGGGGTCCCCGGACCCGTCGGAGCGCTCGAGGAGCTCGACGAGGTCGCCGCCCGTGCCGCCTTCGAGACGAACTTCTGGGGGCCCTTCCGCCTCAAGGCCGTCCTACCGCACATGCGGGCCAAGGGCTCGGGCGTCATCGTGAATCTGTCTTCCTTCGGCGCCCGGTTTCTGGCGGCAGGGGCCTCGCTGTCTACGGCTTGACGAAGCACCTCCTGAGCCGTCTTTCGGAATCACTCCAGGCCGAGTTGGCGTCGACGGGCGTGCGTGTCGTGGCCGTCGAGCCAGGGTTCATCGCAACCGACATCTACGACCCGCCCAAGCGACCGGCTATCAATCCAATGTCGCCGTACGCGGCGATGGTCCGCGAGGTCGACGACGCGATCGCTGCCGGCATCGCTGGAGGGTGCCGATGCCGCGATCGTCGCCGCCGCGATCGTCGGGGCAGTCGACAACCCGTCGTCGCCGACGTGCGTGCTCGTCGGCGACGACGCGGTGGCAGCCGTGCAGGCGTTCCGACAGGCCGGCCACGAGGCGTGGGAGGCCGAGATGGCGCAACCCTGAGCCTGCACGATCACTCTGGAATGAGGCTCCCGCCGGTTGGGAGCGGCGATGGCCGCAGCGCCTTGCTCGTCAGTGCGGTCGGCAGTGACGAGGTCCCACAAGCGCCGCAAACTGGCGCTGGGGGTCGGGGCCGTCGACAGGCGCCGCGCCGCTGACTGCCACCCGAACGGCCATTGCCCGACGCCGTCGCAGGCGCGCGAGAACCGCGCGCGATCCCCTACCGCCTGCTGTTCGGTGCTGACTGGTGTCTGGGCGCCGGCGCCGAGCGGCGGAACTGACCGACTGTGAAGTGGACGCGGCGAGGCCACAGATCAACGCCGGTCGAGCGCCCGGTCGACCACCAGTGCCATTCCTCGCCGGACTCCGCGGCGCTCGATAATCGATTGAAGGCGGTTGTTATGGCGTCGCCCCGGCAGGGATGAAGTGGTGCGGGCCAGGACGCTCACGACGCTCAGGTAGGCTCCGGGATGGCGGGCGGGATCGATGACCAGCGCTCGGCCGTCACCGAGGTCGTCGAGATAGGAGGTGTTGCCGAGCCTTCATCGACCACGGCGACCACATCAACCATATCGATCCCCTTCAAGCCCTCACGCCGAGCGGACGATCAGGCGACGGCGCTCGCGGGCGCTGGCCCACGTGCTCACGGATGCAGTCATCGGCGATCCCATCGTCGGCGTTGCGCGCAGCGGCGTGCTCCCGTCTTAGCCGTCCAGCGCTGGGCGGGCGGTCGGCGCGCCCAGCGGATGGCGCGTCGCTCGAAAGCGTGGCGGCGCCAGCCAGTACGGTGAAGCTCGGCTGGCTTTCGCCGCTCGAGCGACACGGAGGGGAGCGACGATGAGCGACGAGCTCGACGACTACGAAGACGGCGTCGAACGAGACGAAGCGGAGGCGGCCGAGATCGACGAGGAGCTCGCGCTGTCCGACGCCGATCAAATCTCCGACGAGTCCGCCGAGCAGGACGAGACATCGTTCGACGAGACGCGCCTCGAGTACTCGGGTGCTGAGAAAGGCGACGGCGACGTCGACGTGGAGGAGATGGAGGAGGCCGGCGCCCTGCTCGACGACCCCGAGACGACCGCGCTGCGCGAGCGCACCATCGACGATCCTGACGGCAGTGACGGCTGGGTCTGAAGCGGACGGGGACTCGGCTGCGGCACCGGGTCGTCGACGGCGCCGATCGTCAACTACTACAACAGCGGCATCTACGTCGAGCACGGCCCTCGCCTGGGCCGTTCGTCGTCCACTCCGACGACCGACAGCATTGAGCGGTACCGCAACGAACCGGGCATCACACCACATAGGGCGGGACACGGGCCGCGCGATCCAATAGCCCGCGGCCACGTAGTCACCCAGGTCGACCGCTATTGCCATGAACTTGGTGCTACCACCACCCGTGCCGCGTCGACAAGCACTTTGACCGTCACGACGGCGACGGGACTGGTGTGCCACCATCGCGCCACCAACAGTGAGCTAGGGCACGCCAGGCCAGTCGCCATCCTCGCGGTGCGACTCCACGCGACGACATGCGCCGCAGTCAGCCTTGGCAGCCGGGTGGCGCTTCGAGTTGTTTGGGCTTCGGTCGTCGTCAGGCGGCGCTGAGGACGTACGCGGCGACGCTGTGGGTGGTCGCCCGCAGGGCTTGGTCGCGACCATGGGTGTAGTAGGAGACCATGCGGGCGTCGGCCCAGCCGCCGTCGTGTTGGATCTGGTCGTGGGGGACGCCGGCGTCAATGGCCAACGTTGTCCAGCTGTGCCGCAGCACGTGCGGAGTGACCCGGGGATGACGGCCATGCAAACCGCCAACGGCTCGATCGAGGATTCGCTGCGCTGCTCGTTGATCGACGCGGCCACCGGCCCGGTTGACGAACAGCGGTCCCGAGGCGCGCTCGCCGATGCAGGCGGTCACGGCGGCTTCGGTGGGTCGGGCCACGACGGCGGTGCCGGGGCGGCCGCCCTTGCGAGTGAAGCGCAGGACCGGGAAGAGACCGTCGTGGTCCAAGTCGTCGACGTTGAGGCTGGTCGCTTCACCAACTCTCAGCCCGTTGAGGGCCAGCACGCAGCACAGCCCGTAGGGATGGGCGCCGAGCCGCTCGGCGGCGGCGAGAAGGTCGTGGACCTGCCCACGGCTCAACGCCCCCCGGGGTGACAAGCGCTCGACGCGGGGTCGGCGTACGCAGGTCATCGGCGTGCGGGCCAGTACGTCCTCTTGTTGGCACTAGCGGTAGAAGCTGGCCACCGCGGTGAGCTTCAGGGCGACGGTGCGCACGGCGTAGCCATGCTGCTCCAGGCTGCGCTGCCACAACTCGACGTGGGCACGGCGCGCCGCCAGCGGCTCGAGCTCGCAGCGGGCGCACTACTCGAACCAGGAACGGATCATCGTCCGGTACGTGCGCCGCGTTCGTGGCGACGAGTAGCCGGCCAACCAGGCTGCCGCCAGCAACTCCGCTGGCGGTGTCGAGGACCAGCGGTCGGGAGTACGGATCGGTGCCATCGGGTTCCTCCTTGCTCGGGAAGCAGGAGTCACCCTCCCAACACGCTGGAGGTACAGAAGGCCCACGAGCGATGCCTGCCGGCACTATCAGCCGTCATGGTGCGGACGAGCGGATCACGGAACACGGTGTGATGTCCGCGCTGCAAGCCGCTGAGAGGCTCGTGATCGCGATCGTCCGTGATCGAGGCTCGCTCGAAGGTCTGCACGGTGTCCAGGATGAGCGGTATTGACAACACTCGCACTCGGCTTCACCAGTTCCCGGCTGAAGGGGCCGTTCCTCCATCGCCGTGATAGAGCTGCGCTGAGCGAGGGCTACGCCGACGGCGAAGTCCCCTCGATCGGTAACCCTGGACACCGCGCGAGAGAAGAGCCCTGCTGAGTCCCGCGAGGTCCGGGCGTAACATGAGGCTGCTCGGCTACGCGTTCGCGCGTCGCCGGAGCCGTTCGGTTGCCGTTGCGAACTGGCCGATCGCGCGGCCCAGCGTTCTGCGGACGCCGGTGGTGCGGTTCCCGCGTGTTCTGGCCGTCTCGACATGTGCCAGGTCGCGTGCGGCGCGGCTGTCGCTTGTGTGTGTGTCTACCCCTCGTCGCGACGCGTTCGCCACCGTCCTTGACCGGGGGCCGGCGGTGACGCTTCTCGAACCTCCTGAGAGGCTCCGGGGCGGCAGGCACGTGCACCAGCGGAGTGCATAGCATCCGGCCATGACCAGCCCGAACCTCCGAGTCGAGCGCGTGATGAGTGGGCCGGAGACGATGATGTGGCACATCGACCGGGACCCGTTGCTGGCCACCAGCGGCGCCGGTGTCAGCATCTTCGAGGGGCAGCTCGACGCCGAGCGGTTCCGCCGTCGAATGGCCAACATCGTCGCCTCGGTGAAGCGCCTGCGCCAACACGTCGGGCCCGGAGCCGGCCCGCTGGTCCCACCGCGCTGGACGTTTGACCGTGACTTGGACCTGGACTGGCACATCCGGCGCATCGGCGCGCCTGGCGACGGCAGCGTGCGAGCCGTCCTCGACTGGGCCACTCAGTACTTCCAAGACCCCCTCGACCGCACCCGCCCGCTCTGGCAGTACGTCGTGGTGGAGCGGATGGCCGAAGGGCGCTCCGCCCTCGCCGTAAAGATCCATCACGTGGTGGCCGATGGCGCCGCCTTCCTCGAGCTGACCCACGGCTACATCGACGCCTCCGCCGCCGGCCCCGAGGACGGCGAGCCGGCCCCGATCGACCTCGACGCCGTCGTGCAGGCGTCGCTGGCCGACCCGGAGGACACCGAGCCCGGCCTCGTCGGCAACGCCATCGGGCTCATGGCGGGCCTCGCGCGGGCACCGGTGGACGTCACCCGCCGGGCCGTCGAGGCGCTCACGCATCCGCAACGGCTCGACCAGGCGGGCGACGAGACCGCCGATCTCCTCCGCATGGTCATCGACCAGCTCCACCTCGCCGGCTCGACACTCTGGCGAGAGAGGTCGCGCCGGCGCCGGTTCGAGGCGCTGAGCATCCCGCTCGGGGAGACCCGGCAGGCCGGCAAAGTCTTGGGTGGGACCGTCAACGACGTGTTCGTGACCGGTGCGGTGGAGGGGAGCTCGCGCTACCACCGCCTTCTCGGCGCCGACCCCGACCGCTTCCATGTCACGTTCGTCGTGAGCACCCGCGGCGACGCGAGCGGTACCAACGCCTTCACACCCGTCCCGGTGGAGCTCCCGGCTGCCGCGATGCCGCTGCGAGAGCGTTTCGCCGCCGTGCACGACCGCTTGAAGCGCCGCCGGGACGAGGGTCCACGGCCAAGGCCCGATGGCGGCCGTGGCTTCCGTGGCCAACCTGTTGCCGACGGCGCTCGTCGCCGCCATGGTCCGCAACCAGGCCGCCCACATCGACTTCGCCACGTCCAACATCCCCGCCTACAACGACGAGACTTGGATCGCGGGCGCCCGCATGACGCACAACTACGCCTTCGGCCCAGTGGCCGGCACGGCCTTCAACCTGACGGCGGTCTCCGTCGGGCCCGCCCTTGACCTTGGGCTGCATGTCGACGCGGCCGCGGTCCGGGACTCGGCGCTTCTGGCGCGGTGCATGGAAGAGGCCTACGCCGATGTCCTAGCCCTGGCGGCGTAGGCCCCCGTCAGTCGCAGAAGCACGGGACCGGTCGGAGGTGAGGAGAACGGATCGGGACGAATCCGCAGTCAGAGCCGCCTTCCCGTTCGAGCTAATCGTGTACGGTTGGGAGCGGCGCTCAGGACCGGATCTCGACGCTCTTGGCGTCGACCAAGCGAGGATCCGAATGCGCGGGCCGCTGCCGAGGCTCGTCGTGTGCACGAGAAGGCGCTGAATGGGCCGGTCGTTCCAAGGGCTCGGAAGCAGCACACCACGGGGCCGAGTCCTAGCTGCCTGTGCCATCCTCGTGTCATTCAGCGGTGGTTCACTGCCTTCAAGCAGGTCAGTCGGCCAAGTCTTCCTCTGCTACGACATCTATCTAGTTCGCGGGCCGACGCCGCCGCAGGTCGGGGTCGTTTGTGGCGTCTGACCTGCGGAAGCACCGATCGCATGTCTGCCATCGAGTTTCGTTGGCTCTCCCGGTTTGCCATCGAAGGGCGCACGCAATGTGCACTGGCCGGTCGTCCTACTGGTGGTCGTTGGCGGCCTCGGACTCGTAGCGCGCGGTTACCTGAGCGCCGTTGAAGGCCGCGGACAGCGTGCAGGACGCTGGGGGTCGAGTAAAGCGACCGGACCTGCGGGGGAGTGGCGGCGTCGGCGACGTTGGGGCCAGGCGGTTTCCAGCGCATGGCGTCCTCCGGCAGAGGGATGACGGAACGGCGGAGCGACAGCCGTGTCCGGGGCGCTCGTTGAATCGCGGTTGTTGCTCATCGAAGTAGGGGGTCGATCGTGATGTGGCGTTCGACGAAGCGCCACTCGCCGCCCACCTTGCGCAGCCGATCGCGGTAGATGCCGGTGCTGTGGTTGAGCGCCGGACGCTCACCGACCGTGAGGGCGAGGAGGTAGCACCGCATGCTCGCCTCCTCGCCGTCGCCCTCGATGTCCAGGTTCCAGTTCCAGTGGCGGGCTCGGCCCTGGGCGCGTGAGAAGTGCGTGGTGGCGTAGGCCCGCAAGGCCTCAGCGCCCTCGTGCCTTCCACCGAAGGGGCTGTACTCCGGCAGGCCCGAGCACTCGAACACGCCGTCGTCGGTGAAACAGGCCGCCCAGCCCTCGGCGTCGCCCAGATCGATGGCGAAGTTGTACCGGGCCAGGAGCTGGCGGATCTTCTCATAATCGAGCGCCTTCATAGCCATGCGGACCTCCTTACGACTCGCGCGGGATTGACCATCCGCCGGTCGGAGGCTTGGCTCGCTGTGATGCCGAGTGCGACCCAACAGCCGACGACCGGGGAGGTCAGCCGACATCATGCGCGCACTCGAGATCGACGTGGTGCACGCGCCGTGGGCCGCGATCGGGCTCGACCGGACCGGATCTGTCTTGGGGGATCCTGATCCGGCTCACGACGGGCGCTTCCTGGCTCGATGTCGACGCGATCTTGGAGCATCGAGTGTCGGACACGATGTTGCGGGCCTGGCGCGACGAGTGGATCGCGGCCGGGGTGTTCGAGGCGTTGAAGTCCGAAGCGCTCGCCGCGTTTGACCGCATCGTCGGCCTGGACCTGTCCGAGGTCAGCCTCGACGGGTCGCTACACAAGGCTCCGTGCGGTGGTGAGGGGACCGGCCAACGCCGCCACCGCGCGAAGCCACCGACCTTGCCGCACGAAGCGCGCACCACGCCCGGACGCTACCTAGAGAGCCCGTGAAGACCGCCAACGTGGCCGGAACGCCGCGGCTATGCGCCGCTAACTGGTGGGGACGAGAGTCCAGCGGTGGCCGTCTTGGCCGTGCTTGGCGTCGCGGCGGCCTTCCTCATCGGGTTCGGGGCAGGTCGCCGGCACGCTGTCGACGTGCTGCGGGTTGAGCGAGGTTCGCCAGGACGTGGCCACGCTCGACGGGATGATCGAGGTGGCCGGGGACAAGAACACGGCGTTGCGCGACGTCGTCGGCTCTGCGTACGCCGCGCTCACCGGCAGCGGTGAGTGCGAGGCTCGGGTGAGCGGGCCGTGGGCCGCGCGAACGTGCCGTGAGGACCGGGTGAGCATGTGTCAGATTGGGTCGTGGCGAGGTGACTGGATGTCCTCGGAGCGCCAGCGGTGTTCACCGGGCGCGTTGGCGACCTCCGCGAAGACGAAGCGGAAGGATTGAGATAGGCGGAACCGTCCCGGCTGGTCCTCGTCGAGGTCGGGGTGTCCGTAGACCGCGACGAAGTCCACCAGCCCGGAGTACGTCTTCTTCGGCGGCGGTGTGGTCCGCACGGGCCTGCAGTGGAAGCCGGCCTGTGCGTGCGGTGCGAGCAGGCCTGGTCTTCCCGACCACGAGAGGGGCGGTCCGCCGTCCATCGCGATCGTCGCCCGTTCCACCTGATAGGTGAGGGCCACGTCGGTGCGGTTCTCGAACATCAGGTCCACCTGCAACTCCTCGATCGGCTCGGTCGGGTGAATCGCCAGGTTGCAGTTGACCGTCGCCAGGCCGAGGCCGTAGCGCGTCTCGTGCATCTTGCGCTGCAGAGCCCACCGCTCCGTGTCGGCATCGCGCCACGCAAGGAACTGGGCGGCCACGAGCGTGATGGCGGCGAGGACGAGCACGACCTGTCACGGCCCGATCGAGAGGCTGGCCCCGATGGTCGCGATGACGAGGGCGAGAACTCCGGTCAGGAGCACCTTCCAGTGCGCCCACAGTGCCGACCAGTACCGGGCCATCGTGCGGAACATCACCATCGGTGGCGAGGCTACGCGGCGCGTTCGCGCACCTCGTCGGGATCCTCGTAGCGGACGAGCACTGATGTGGTGGCCATGGCGGCCTCCTTCGGTGACCCGACCCTCCACAGGGCGGGGACCAAGGCCGCTCACCGGAAGCGACGTCGTTACCGAGCGCCCCTACGCGGGCCGAAGTCGAGTGGCGGAGCGCCGTCAACGGCCCGGGTTCTCGATCGCAGATACCGGGCGGATCGACGGGCGGGACGAGCGCCCGAGATCGGCCATTATCGGACGCGGCGATCACCGCACTTCGCCGGTTAGCGCGCACCCCAGCGCCCAGCGTGTGCCGCGATTATCGGACAGGTCGCGAGCGCCATCGACCCCGCGGTAGCGGACTCGGCGCGCCGGGATCTTCGGACGCGATTAGCAGACGGGGCGCGGAGCCGAGACCGACGCCCGGGGCGATGGTGTGAACGGCTCCTAACCAACGGGGGCCCGTGCCGCTTCCGGCTGCGATGTTGTGCCCTCGTCGGCCGGCTCGATCTCGACGTCATAGCCGTCGCGCACGGACGCATAAACATGGTCCAGCGCCCCCGTCCGCCGCGACACTTCCAAGTCGGTCGCCACCCGCGCCGCGACGTCCGGGAAATCAGGCACCCGGGCCGCCGCCCGGCCGGTGACGAACACCAGGTGATAGCCGTATGTCGAAGCTGTCGGAACGGACCATCCGCCCGGCTCCAGCTCGAATACCGACGCGGCGAAATCGGTGCCGAACCGGCCCTCCACCATGGGCCGGGTCCAATCGGTCACCTCTGGAGGCGTCGGAGGCGGATCACCCACGCGACCCGCCGGGAACGCTCCGCCCTCCCGCACGTCGACCAGGGCGGCCTCGGCTGCCGAGCGAGCGTCAGCGCCGCGAAGGGCCGAAACCCGTGGACCACCGAGGGCCGCTACCGGGCGGACCTGCCTGAGGTGGGCCGCGGCGAGCTGCGCCGTGATCGAGGCGGTGCGCCGCGTTGTCAGCTCGTCGCAGGATCGCCGGTGACGGAAGGGGTGTCCCGAAGAAGCCTCGCAACAGGGTGTCGAAGGTGGCCGGCTTGTCAACCATTTGTCAATGCACCACCCGGCAGAAGGCGGTTCCGGGCGTACCAGCCGGACCTCCACATCGCACCTGACCAGGCTCGATGTCACTGGCCACCACCAACCGGACAGCGGTTTTCGGACTTACAAGGACGGGGTCGGGAGTTCGAGTCTCCCAGCGCCCACCCGCGGATCACCTGTGTAGGGCCCATGAACGGTTAGGCGGTCCGCTTGCGACGGGGGCGGCGTGCTACGGGCGTGCCATCCTCAGCCGAGACCACCGTCGCGAGAGGGTTGGACGCGCGGCACCGACGAGGCGGTCAATGCCGTCAGCGATGGCAGCGTCGCGTGCGCTCACCAGGTGCTGGTAGCGCAACGCTGCAGCGGGGGAGGCGTGACCAAGTCGGCTCCCAATGGCCCGCTGACGATTAGTCCTCACGCTCTGCTCAGGTGACCGAACCGACCCGTCGGTGGCTCGCGGAAGCTCCGACGCGAGCGCAGCGGAGGGCGGTTGGCGTCTAGAGGCAACGTGAAGATCATCTCGCCGAGCGCGTAACGCCCACCCGGCGAACAGAGTCAGGTGGGTCGACGCCCCGACCCCGGGGATGGGAAGGAGACAGCATGAGACGAACCATTCGGTTAGCGATCGGCGCGGGCGCCGTGCTTGGACTTTCGGTCTGGGTGGCACCCTTGGCCGCAGGAGCGCAGCAAGCTGCCATTGGCCGACACCTCTCGCAAGGCGCCGATCACGTCGTCTTCGTCCAGACCGACAACACCGCCGGGAACCAGATCGTCGCCTTTCACCGGGCCGACGATGGCACGCTGAGCCCGGCCGACACGTACGACACGGGCGGTCTGGGTGGAGTGCTCAACGGTTCGGCCGTCCCTGTCTGTCAGGCTGACGTGAGACACCTGCGGTAGCCGACCATCCCTGCAGGGCGAGTCTGGAAGACGTAGACCCGATGACCATGACGACTGCATCTCTGCTTCGCGCGCCCATGATGGCGTGGTGGACGAGCCCGACCCGGCTGCCCGGCCTCGGCGGCGATCGTTCACCGCCGAGTACAAGGCCGAGATCCTCGACGGGTACGACGCGTTGCCGGTCGGCTCGAGCGAGCGCGGGGCGTTGCTGCGCCGCGAGGCCCTCTACAGCTCGCATCTGGCGGAGTGGCGCAAGGCTCGCGATGCCGGCGCCCAGCAGGGGCTGGCGCCGAAGGCGAAGCCGCGTCGTTCCCCTGAGCAGGTCGAGCTGGAGCGGCTGCGCCGCCGCAACGAACGGTTGGAGACGGAGCTGACCAAGACGAGATCGGCGCTCGATGTCATGGGAAAACTGCACGCGCTCTTGGAAGGGCTCTCCGAGAGCGCGGACACCGATCCGAAGTCGACGCGATGATCGAGGCGCACTTCGGTGAGCTCGAAGCGATGACATCGACCAGCGCCGCCTGCGACCTGCTCGGCGTCTCGCGGGCGACGCGCTATCGGCGGCAGCGACCGCCAGTGGCGGGTCCGCCGGCACCCCGGCCGGCCCCACCGAACAAGCTCACCGAGCAGGAGCGCCAGCGGGTGCTGACGGTGCTGCGCTCGGCGGAGTACTGCGACCTGGCCCCGGCCCAGGTGTGGGCCCGGCTGCTCGATGACGGCATCTACCTGTGCTCGATCTCCACCATGTACCGGCTGCTCGCGGTCGCCGGCGAGAACCGCGAACGGCGACGGCAGCGCACCCACCCGGCGACCAAGAAGCCCGAGCTCATCGCCCGTCGACCGAACGAGGTCTGGTCGTGGGATATCACGAAGCTGCAGGGCCCGCAGCGGGGCGTCTACTACGAGCTGTTCGTGGTCATCGACATCTTCTCCCGCTACGTCGTCGGCTGGATGGTGTCGCCGGCCGAGACCGGAGAGCTCGCCGAAGCCTTCATCGCCGACACCCTGCAGCGACACGGCATCGGCCGCGGCCAGCTCTCCTTGCACGCCGACCGGGGCACCTCGATGACATCGAAGCCCGTCGCCCAGCTGCTCGTCGATCTCGGTGTCGCCCGCAGCCACAGCCGGCCGCATGTGAGCAACGACAACCCGTACTCGGAGGCGAACTTCAAGACCCTCAAGTACTGCCCGGCCTTCCCTGGCCGGTTCGGCTCGATCGAAGACGCCCGGGCGTTCTGCGCCGCGTTCTTCGATCACTACAACCACGTCCACCGCCACGCCGGCATCGGGCTGCACACCCCGGCGTCGGTCCACTACGGCACCGCCGACGAGATCCGCGCCCAGCGGGCCGTCACTCTCGACGCCGCCTACGCCGCCAACCCGGCACGGTTCGGGCACCGCCCGCCCCAGCCGCCGAAGCTGCCCACCATCGCCTGGATCAACGAACCCAGCCCCGAAGCACTCATCACATCCGCATGACAAGTTGTCTCACCGGGCTTGACAGGTTCCGCGTCGATCACCTAGCGTCCCAGGGTTCATTGACCTACGACGAGAAGCACGACCACGACGGCGATCTGAAGGCGGGGAACGGCCCCACCGGCAACCCGCCGTCAGTGAACTGCGACGACGCCCTCTACTCAACGGCTCTCGGCTGGTTCAAACTCGCTCGACGCGCCGGCGATGTTCACCCCCGGCGACAATGACTGGGACCGACTGCGACCGGGCCGTCCAACGGCGCATTCAACTCGCTCGAACGACTCGACCACGAGCGCCAGCTGTTCTTCAGCACATCGTCGTCGTTGGGCCGTCACACCCTGCAACAAGAAGTGCAGACCGACCCGAACTGTCTCGGTTACGTGAGCGGGCCAGCGACAGGTCCCACCGTCACCAAGCCGACGGCCTGTGTCGAGAACCGGCGGTGGACACTGAAGGGCGTCACCTACGCCGCGTTGAACATCCAAGGGTCCTGCAACAACCTGTGCGACACCGCTCCGAACCTGGGCGAATACACGGCACGGAACGCGACGAACATCGTATGGTTGCACCAGACGTTCCTCGAGGCAATAGCACACGGTTCCGCTGGGGTGATGATCATCAGCCAGGCGGATCCCGGCTTCGACCAAACCGACCCGACGCGATCGCCGCTGCGGAATCCGACGACGCCCGCCGAGACCGACGGCCAGCCTGACGGCTTCCAGTCCTTCCTCGTCGCTTTGCGCACCGAAATAGTCGCGTTCGGGAGGCCCGTCGCCTACGTTCACGGCGACTCGCACTACTTCCGCATCGACAAGCCGCTGCTCGATTCCACTGGCAAGCGCGTCGAGAACTTCACCAGGGTGGAGACGTTCGGGGACAACGCCGCCAACGGGTTGAACGACGTGCAGTGGTTGAAGGCGCTCATCGATCCCCAAAGCCGCGACGTGTTCGCCTTCCAGCCTCAGATCGTGCCGGCCAACACCGCCGCGCACTGATCAGTCTGGTGCCCATACAACTGGTTCGACAGTCGCTTGACCAACGGTCCCCGAAGGTCTCAACGTCGAACAACGCGTAGCCGAACCCACGACGACGCGAACCCATTCGGCTTCCAGGTTGCCGACCCGACCTTCATTCTCGGGCGCGCCAGCCATACAGAACGACGTACTTGAAGGAGTGGTCCCGGTCACCAGGGGGGCGGGCGCATGTTGTGGATCCGGCCCACAGCCGGGGGGCTCAAACAGTGATGCGGCGTCCACCCACTCCTGCATCGATCCGTCGAACGGCCAGTCACCGTTGGTGTACCGCGCAGCGATGGTGGAGATGTCCGACCAGGCACCCGCACGACCTGATCGGGTAGCCGATTGTGCGGGCATGGTCGTGTACTGGGTCTCGTCCTGGAGCGCCACCTCGTCGCCCCTCACCTCGAAGTCCAAGTCGAGGTCGACCCACAGGATCTCGTCGTCACTGCGCGGCGCCTCGAAGGGAGCCGCGGCGTGGACCTTGTAGCCGTTGACCGATCGCGCCGCGTCCGTGTAGCCGCAGAGCACCCACCACTCGCCGGGCACCGCGAGCCACAGCTCGTCGCCACCGACGACCTCGATCGCGTCTGAGCTAGGCCGCTCCCTGCGGCTACCGGCAAGAACTAACCAGGCCGAGCTGTCGCCGGGGACGGCCAGCGTGTACGCGGCGTCCACCGCCGAAACGGTCCCGTCCCGCACTTGAGCTTCACCACTCGCACGGTCGTCATCGCTGCTCGGGAGCCGAGCGCACGGGTGGGAGTGCGTGAGTACTGCTTCGGCCATGAGCACAGAATGCCCTGCGCGCCATGGCCGGACTGCCACCCATCGGCACGTGGCGCGTCCCCCAACTTCTGATCACACGGGTGATGTGCGCCACGAACGCAAAGGAGGCGTCGATGTAGAAGGTCGAAGCTCTGATGCGGTGCTGTGTCAGAGATGGAGGTAGGTCCTCCGGGATCGCCCTGCAGGGGGAGGTCTCAAACCACCGCAAGCTGCGCCGGTCAAGAGCCGGGGTGGTAAGCGTTGCGGAAGAGGCGCGCCAACGAGTGCGTCAGGTGTGAGCTGAGAAGGCGAGCGGAAGCGAACCGCTGATGACGTGTCGAAAGTGTATAGATGGCATCGAAACCGGGAGATGATCACCTGTCCCGGGATGAGCCTGGGGGCAACCTGCTTACTGCCCAGGTGGTGTCCGGCATGGAGGCGGCGCGAGCTCAGCTCGGGCTCTGGCATGGAACGTGGGAACCTGTCGCCCCGCTACGACGGCCGTTCACTGGGCTGCCGGATTTGGCCCCCCGGTCGCGAGAGGGAGGACTCCAAGCAGCGGGAACTGCGAGGAGCAGAGTACCGATGCGGGGCACAGGGACGGACCGGCTCGTAGTAGTGGTGATGCCCGGTAACGCGGGCGGAGCGAAGGGGCCGGGTCATCCGGGCATGTCTGGTGGTCAACCGTGATCGTGCGGGAGGAGCCGGTGGACGTGTCGAAGCCGACGACGGTGAAGTCGTTTGAGATTTCCAAGTGGGTTGTGTGGGAGGCCTACGAGAAGGTCAAGGCCAATCAGGGGGCTGCGGGTGTCGACGGGGAGTCGATCGCAGAGTTCGAGAGGGATCTGAAAGGGAACCTCTACAAGCTCTGGAATCGGATGTCCTCGGGGACGTACTTCCCGCCGCCGGTGCGTGCGGTGGAGATACCGAAAGCAGGAGGCAAGGGGGTCCGCCTTCTCGGGGTGCCCACGGTGTCGGACAGGATCGCCCAGACGGTCGTTCGGTCGTATCTGGAGCCGGAGGTGGAGCCGCTGTTCCATCCTGACTCCTACGGCTATCGGCCGGGGCGGTCCGCTCTCGATGCGGTGGCGACATGCCGGCAACGGTGCTGGAAGAAGGACTGGGTGATCGATCTCGACATCCGAGCCTTCTTCGACAGCTTGGATCACGACCTTGTGATGCGGACAGTGTCTAAGCACACGGACTTGCGGTGGGTTCTTCTCTATGTGGAGCGGTGGCTCAAAGCTCCCCTCCAGATGGGAGACGGCACCTTGGTGCAACGGGATCGTGGGACCCCGCAGGGTTCGGCGATCTCGCCCCTGCTGGCGAACCTCTTCCTCCACTACGCGTTCGACAGGTGGCTGGCCCGGGAGTTCCCGACGGTCGGTTTCGAACGCTACGCGGACGATGCGGTGGTTCACTGCGCGACCGAAGCCCAGGCACAACATGTGCTTGGGGCCATCGCCGAGCGTATGGCGCAAGTCGGTCTGGAACTTCACCCCGACAAGACGCGCATCGTGTACTGCAAGGACGCCAGCCGCCCGGGCTCACATGAGCACGAACGATTCAGCTTCTTGGGGTACACGTTTCGTCCCCGACTGGCGAAGAGCAGGCACGGGAACTTCTTCGTGAGCTTCTTGCCGGCGGTCAGCGACGACGCCAAGAAGGCGATCGGACGGGAGATCCGCTCCTGGCGGATCAACCGGCGCAGCGACCTGGCCCTCAAGGACCTTGCGCGCATCATCAACCCCATCGTGCACGGGTGGATCAGCTACTACGGGCGCTTCTACAAGTCCATGCTGTATCCGCTGTTGCGTCGACTCAACGCGCATCTCGCGCGTTGGGCGGCACGGAAATACAAACGGCTGCACCATCACTTCGCCAGGGCAGTTCGGTGGTTGCGGAGCGTCGCAAGGCGCGACCCGACTCTCTTTGCCCACTGGCGGCTGGGCGTCACGCCCTGACGGCTGGATGATGGGAGCCGGATGAGTCGAGAGGCTCACGTCCGGTTCTGAGAGAGCCGGGGGGTGCGATTCCCCCCGGCCACTCGCCCCGCCCTTTGGGGAGATCGTGTGAGAGCCCGTTTCGCCGACGTCGATGCCTTCCCGCCTAGTGTGATCGTATGGCGTCGAGGCATAGCCGGCCTGGCGTGGCCGTCGTCTCGGTCTGGGTCATCGGCCGGTAGTCGTGTCGACCGGCGTCCCGCTCGCTGTGGCGCCGCACTTGGATGCCGCGACGCTGCCATCGATCGAGACGGCTGCCGCCCTGGCGCCCGAGCAGGTGCTCGCGCTTCTCGGGAGCCGTGCGGCCGGGCTCAACGTCGTCGAGGTGTCAGAGCGATCCGAGACGTTCGGCCCGAACGCGGTGCGCTCCCACCACGCCAGCGCTTGGTCGGTGTTGGCTCGACAGGTGAACAGCCCTCTGCTGTGGCTCCTGCTTGCTGCTGCGGCCGTGTCGGCCTTCGTGGGTGAGGGCGTCGATGCCGCGATCATCGGGGTGATCGTGGTGGCGTCGGTCGGTCTCGGGTTCGGCAACGAGTACCGGGCCGAGCGGGCGGTGGAGGCGATGCACTCCGACGTCCGGCATGTCGTCACCGTCGTTCGTGAGGGGACGCCGATCAGCGTCGAGGTCACGCACCTGGTGCCGGGCGACATCGTGCACCTCGACATGGGCTCGGTCGTTCCCGCCGACGTGCGGCTCCTGGCGGCCAGCAACCTCGAATGCGACGAGTCGATCCTCACCGGCGAGTCGGTCCCCGCGTCGAAGTCGCCCACCCCGGTGAGCGCCGGTGCCGCGCTTGGGGATCTGTCGTCCTGCCTGTTCATGGGCACGGTCGTGCACGAGGGCTCGGCCGACGCCGTGGTTGTCGCCACTGGGCGCCTCACCCAGTTCGGACGGATCGCGCTCGGACTCGGGGTGCATCAACCCCAGACCGAGTTCCAGTTGGGCCTCACCCACTTCTCGGGGCTGCTGGCCCGAGTCGGTGCCGTGCTGAGCGTGACCATCCTGGTGGTGAACCTGCTCCTAGGCCGGTCTGTGATCGAGGCGGTGCTGTTCTCGCTGGCGGTCGCGGTGGGCATCACCCCGCAGCTGCTTCCCGCCGTCGTGTCGACGAGCCTGGCCACCGGTTCCCGGCGTCTCGCCCAAAAGCGGGTCCTCGTCAAGCGTCTGGTGTGCATCGAGGACCTCGGCGATGTCGACGTGTTGTTCACCGACAAGACCGGCACTCTCACCGACGGTCACATCAGCTTCGAACGGGCGCTGGACCCGGCTGGCGACGACAGCACCGAGGTGTTGGCGCTCGGGCTCGTCTGCAACGAAGCTAGCGTGACCGGCCACACCGTGGTCGGCGGCAACCCGCTCGACACGGCCGTATGGCAGTCACCCGACGCGATGTCGATCCCGATCACCGACTTCCACCGGGTCGGCATCGCCCCGTTCGATCATGAACGCCGGTGCGTCTCAGTGATCGTCGACCGAAACGACGAGCGGCTGCTGATCACCAAGGGCGCTCCCGAGACGGTGCTGGCGGCCTGTACCGACGTCCCCAGCGGGGCACGCCGGCTGCTCGAGCGCGAGTTCGCTGCCGGCAACCGGGTGGTAGCCATCGCCACCCGGCCCGCCACCGCCCAGACGGCGGTGACACCCGACGACGAACACGACCTCCACCTCGCCGGCTACCTGACCTTCCTGGACCAACCCAAGCCGTCGGCGGCCGGATCGATCGCCCGCCTCGACGCCCTCGGCATCACCGTCAAGATCGTCACCGGCGACAACCCCGTCGTCGCCGAGACCGTCTGTCGAACCCTCGGCGTCACCTCGACCGGGACCCTCACCGGCTCCGACCTCGACACCCTCGACGACGACGCCCTCACCGACGCCGTCACCCACACCACCATCTTCGCCCGAGTCAGCCCCGAGCAGAAAGCCCGCATCCTGCGCGCCCAACGTCGCGCCGGCTCGGCCGTGGCCTTCCTCGGCGACGGTGTCAACGACGCTCTCGCCTTACACCACGCCGACGTCGGCATCTCCGTCGACTCGGCCACCGACGTCGCCAAAGACGCCGCCGACATCATCCTGCTCGAGCGCGACCTCGACGTCCTCGCCGACGGCGTCGCCGAGGGCCGACGCATCTTCGCCAACACCATCAAGTACGTGCTCATGGGCACGTCATCGAACTTCGGAAACATGTTCAGCGTCACCGTCGCCGCCGCGTTCTTGCCGTTCCTGCCGATGCTGCCGTCCCAGATCCTGCTCAACAACCTGCTCTACGACTCCAGCCAGATGACCATCCCCACCGACAACGTCGACGACGAGCAGCTCGTGCGCCCCTCACACTGGGACATCGGGTTCATCCGCCGCTTCATGATCCGCTTCGGTCCCATCAGCTCCCTGTTCGACTTCGCCACCTTCGCCGTCATGCTCTGGGTATTCGACGCCGCCGCGCCCCTGTTCCGCTCCGGCTGGTTCGTCGAATCGCTGGCCACCCAGACCCTCATCGTGTTCGTCATCCGAACCCGCCGGGTCCCCTTCATCCGCAGCCGCCCCTCCCGACCTCTGCTCGTTGTTGGCGGCCGCGCTGTTTGCACATGGCCAGGCAGCACTCCGTGCTCAGTGAGCGGCATGGGTCGATGAGCACGGAGTGCTGAGTGTCAGTCGCGGGTGAGCTCGGCGACGGCCTTCTTGGCGCAGGAGTCGTCGACGAGGAGTTTGTTGTCGGCGGCGGCGGCGATGATGGCGGCCGTCGCGGCGTTGTTGAGCGCTCGAGGTAGTCCTCCTGAAGCCCGGTGCAGGCGGGCGACGGCGTCGTCGGCGAGGAGCGGTTCGTCGCGCCCGGCGAGGGTGAGGTGGTGTCGCAGGTAGGCGGCGGACTCGCCGATGTCCATCGGGCGGATCGCGAACCGGGTGGCGATGCGCTGGTCGAGTGCGGCGAAGACGCCCATGCGGAGTTGGCGGTTGAGGGTGGGCTGGCCGATAAGGATCCCGGCGAACGGTGAGGCCGAGTCCATCTCGGAGTTGGTGAGCAGCCGCAGCTCTTCGAGTTGGGCCGGCGTGAGCAGGTGGGCCTCGTCGCAGACGAGCACGACGCGGCGGTGCCGCTCGGCGGTCTCGGCGGCGAGCAGATCGGCGGCTTGGGCCATCAGCTCGGCTTTGAGGTAGCGGGGCTCGGCACCCAGGGAGCGCACGATGGTGACGTAGAGGCCGCGGGTGCCGAAGGCGGGGTTGGCGATGTAGATGACCTGGTGCCGGGTGCGGTCGAGCGCGTCGACGGCGGCACGGACCGACACGGTCTTGCCGGCGCCGACGTCGCCGGTGATGACGCCGAGGGCGGACTCGACGACGCAGAAGTTGATGCGGGCGACGGCCTCGGCGTGGGCTTGGCGGGCGAAGAGGTCCTTGGCGGCGATGGACTTGCCGAACGGGGTGCGGCTGCAGCCCGAAGTGCGCGGCCCACGGGGCGGGGGCGCTCATCGGGTCTGCTCCTCGATGTCGGGGTCGGCGAACATGTCGAGCTGGGAGAAGTCGATCTTCGTGCCCGGTGCCGGCCGCCTCGTCGTGGGCGGCGGCGACGAGGCCCAGGTAGTCGATGCCGGTCGCCTCAGGTTCGGGGCGGGCGGCCTGGGGGACGGCGGGGTGGACGTGGCGGCGGATGACGAACGGGGTGGCCACCCCGGCGGGCCGGCCGTCCAGGTAGACGTCGATGCGGGTCAGGTCCTCGGGGTCGTAGCGCAGCTCGACCCGCCGGCCGACCAGGGCGGGGTCGACCCCGTAGGCGTTGCCCTCCAGCGGGACGGTCGCGGTGCGGGTCACTTTGCGGGTCACCGACCAGCGGAACGCCTCCCGCAGGCGGTCGGGGTCGACCCCGCGGTGGGGCCCGCCCCGCTCGAAGCGTTCGATCGGCGTCTGGTTGGTCTCGGCGTGGACGCGGCGGTTGGCGATCCTGCTCGGCCCAGGCGGTGAACCGGTCGTTGAGCTCGTCGAGGTCGGCGATGCCGACGTGGGTGGCCTCGGCCAGGAACGCCTCGCGGATGTAGCGGTTGGCCCGCTCCTGCTTGCCGCGGCCTTCCGGCGAGTAGGGCTTGGAGTGCACGAGGCGCACGCCCAGCACGGCGCAGGTCCGGGCCAGCCAGGCGTTGGCGAACGGGGCGCCGTTGTCGGCGTAGAGCACGACGGGCACACCGCGGCGCACGATCGCCCGGCGCAGCAGCTCCTGGCCGGCGCGGGCGTTCTCGTGGGCGAAGAACCGGCCGTCGACGATCAGGCGGCTGTGGTCATCGACGATCAGGAACAGCCGGGCCCGCACCGACGCGTCGAGCCTCGGCCACGGCACCCACGGGCCGACCAGCACGTCGGTGATCCACCGGTCGTTCGGCGCTTCGGCCTCGTAACGGCCGAACACCTTCGGCTCGGCCTCCAGCGCCTCGCGGTGCAGCCCGGCCCGCCGCAGCTGGGCCCGCACCGTGCGCTCGGCGACCCGGATGCCGTGGCGGTGATAAAGGATCGACGCGATCTGGGCCGCCGAGCGCGACGGGAGCTCCAATCGCAGGGCGGCCGCCTCGGCGAACAGCTCGGGGTGCGCCCGCACCGCCCCGGTGTCGGCCCGGGGCGAGGGCTTCAGCGCGTCCAGCCCACCGGCCCGCCACGCCCTGATCCAACGGTCGATCGTTGCCCGCGAGTAGCGGCGCTCGGTGCCGTCGGGATGCGAGTGGGCCCGCGTCACGATCTGGCGCACCAGCGCACCCCGCTCGGCCGGGGTCAAGCGCGGGTTCGTCGCCTCGGCGATCACACCGAAACGGTGCAGCGCCACCGCCTCCTGCTGGTCGTGGTCCATGTCATTCCTCCGTTCGAGTCCCGTCCGACGGGACCGGAGGCATGAAACGACGCCTGCCGACGACGAGATAGGGCGTATTCGTGTTGGCCGGCGAGCAGCCTCCCGCCGCTCACCGCCGACGCAAACCGCCACCGGCCCAACCGGTCCCAGCCCGCAAACGCAGCGCGCCGCCGCGAACGCGCCGCCGATCGCCGCCAACGCGTGACCGGCGGCATCGCCGATGCGCCAACGACCTCTCCGCCGAGCTCGACAGCCAGCGCCGCGAACGCCACCGACCATCCCGTCGCCCGGGCCGCGAAGCGGCGCACCCACCCCCGCGCCGTGGTGTGCGGAACATCTGCCACCGCCGCCGCCGGCCGCACCCCGCCAACGGCGGCTACGACCTTTTCGACGACAGCGCCGACCGTCTCGACCAGCATCGAGGCGGCCGCATGAACACGAACGCCGGGAGCACGGCGTCGGTCTTCGCGCACGGCCCGCAGCGCACCCTCGGCACGAAGATCGCCCGGCTCACGCCGCCAGAGCGGACGAAACGGCGATAGCCCGACCACCACGACATCGCGCCGCCACAGCGCGGGCAGTCCGGACGCGGCGCATCGACCTCACGGCCCGCCGCGACGTAGGCATCGACTGACAACGGGCAAGGCCATACGATCGCCACCGGTGGCAACACCGCCTTGGACCCCCTCCGGCACAGCGACCAACTGATGGGGAGGGGGTCCCTCGCGTACAGGAACCGCACATCCTCACCGCCAACACGCCACCGAGCGACCCGCAGCGCGCGCAAACAGCGCAGCCGGCGCGCGCTGACTACGTGATCAGAAAGTCACGCCGCCAACACCCGTCTCGGTCATCGCCGTCGTGGTGGTCGGCGCACTGATCCCCCAGAGCCCACTCGGCGACCCGCTCGGCTTCGCACCCTTGCCGCCTGCGTTCTTCGCCGTCCTGGTCGCCTTCGTCGTCACCTACCTGGTCTGCGTCGAGATCGCCAAATACTTCTTCTTCAAGGTCCACACCACCACCACGCCGGCGTCCCTGCGCCGTGCGGATACCCACCGCATCCACCGCCTGGCCGCCCGGTTCAGTCACCACGAGCCGCTACCACCCGCATCCTCCGGCTGATCGCACGGCGCCCACAACGTCGCCTGCCGCCGGACAATCTCGATGCAGCGGCACGACGCCACGTGCTGTCGAGGTATGTGAATGCTCGTGGTGCGTAAATGGCGCCTCCGGTCGACGCCTCGACCAGCGTGAACAGGCCCCGGAGGAAGACCTCCGGGGCCCGTCTCCTGGTGGGACAGGACCCCACTAGCCCTCCCACCAGATCTATGGCTTCGCCTCAGCCGAAGGCATTGGCCAGGCTGGCGAGCGCCGGGACCAGAATCACGATGAAGAACACCGGCATGAAGCACAACACGATGGGCGCGATCATCTTGGTGGCCAGCTTGGCCGCCTTCTCCTCGATCCGCTGCGTGCGCTTGTCTCGGAGCTCGGTGGCTTGCACCCGGAGCGTGTCGGCCAGGGGCGTGCCGTGACGTTGTGCCTGGATGAGCGCCGTCACGACATGGCGGAGCTCGGGTATGCGCGTTCGGTCAGCAAGGCCCTTCAAGGCCACGTCCCGCGGAACACCAGCACTCATGTCGGACACGGTGTGCTGCAGCTCCTGGGCCAGGGGCCCTTCGTTCGTCGTCGCCACCCGCATGAGGGCGGCGTCGAAGCCCAACCCGGCCTCCACCACGATGGTCAACTGGTCGATGGTGTCGGCGATCGCGTCGCGCATTTCGGCCTGGCGTTTGTCGCGTTCCGACAGCACCCAGTAGTCGGGCGCGAAGAACCGGACCGCCCCGAGGATGAGGCCGAGGAGGGGTTGTCCCAGGAAGGTGGGGAAGAGGAACAGCGTGATGAGGAGCGCCGTTTTGATGCCGAGCAGCTTGGGGAGATCCAGGCCCTTGGGATGCCCGGCCTGCACCAGCCGCTCGTTGAGACCATTGGTGAGCGAACGCGGCAGGACCCGGCGCACAGCGTGACCCAGACGGGGCAGGAGGGTGGCCTGGCGTTCCTCGCCGACCTGGCCCAGCTCGGCGAAGAGGTGGGCCCGGCCCGGAGCGGGCTTGGCGGTGACGGCCCACACCAGGGCCAGGATGGCGACGGCGATTGCCACGCCGGAGAGGATGAGCATGACGACTCCTTAGAACCTGATCGAGGCGATCCGACGGAGCCACACCGTCCCGATGATCATGAGCAGCACGGCGATGCACAACGCCACCAGGCCCAGCCCGGAGAAGAAGTGGCTGAAGCCCTCGGGGTTGGAGCGCCACTCCAGGAACCCGATCAGGAAGGGGAGGGCCACCATGATCTTGGCTGACAGACGGCCCTCGGCCGTGAAGGTGCGGGCCTTGCGGCCGAGGCGCTGGCGCTCTCGAATGGTGCCGTTCACGTTGTCGAGGATCTCGGCCAGGTTGCCCCCCGTCTCCCGGTTGATGTCGAGGGCGCCGATGACCCACTCCAGGTCACGGTTACCCATGCGCCGCGCCAAGGAGCGCATGGCGTCGGTGATGTCGCGGCCCATGCGGGTCTCGGCCACGACCTGAGCGAACTCGCTGCGGGCCGGTTCTTCGGCCTCGTCGGCGAGCGCGTCGAGTGACTGGCTGAACCCGAAGCCGGAGCGCATCGAGGCGACGAGCAGCTGGATCGCATCGGGCAACTGCTCGGCGAAGGCGGCTTGACGCTTGTGGCCCTTGCGCCGCGACCCAGGAGCGCGCGGCGAAGAACGGCGTCACGAACAACGCCAGACCGAGCAGCGGGTTGATCAGCAAGCCGATGATGCCCGCGAGCACCGATGCCACCAGGACCCTCAACGCGAACTGGCCGGCGTCCGTGTCGATATCAGCCGAGCGCAGGGCCTGAGCGAGTCCACGTCGCTTGTCGTGGCGCTCCAAGAGGGCTTCCATGGAGCGGGCGAGATTCAGGCGTTCCTTTTCGATGCCGAGACGGCGTTTGCTCACCCGCCGGCCAGGCCACGCCAGCAGCACGAGGAGGAAGATCGCCAGGAAGACGGCAACCGCAGAGACCGCGATCATCGCTCGAACACCCCCGGGGGCAAGGCGACGGCATGGTCCCGTAGGCGCATCTCGAAGTCCGGGCGGATCCCGGTAGGAACGATGTGACCGGCCGACCAGTCATACCGGAACACGTCTTGCATCGTGATGACCTCACCCTCCATCCCCAACACCTCGGTGACGTTGGCGACGCGCCGCGTGCCATCCCGGAACCGTTCGAGGTGAACGACGAGGTTGAGGGCCGACGCGATCTGCTCTCGGATGGCCCGCGAGGGAAGCTCGAAGCCGGCCATGAGCACCATGGTCTCGATGCGGGCGAGGGCGTCACGCGGAGCATTGGCGTGCACGGTGGACAGCGAACCATCGTGGCCCGTGTTCATGGCCTGGAGCATGTCGAGCGCCTCGGCACCGCGGACCTCACCGACGATGATGCGGTCCGGCCGCATCCGGAGGCAGTTGCGGACGAGGTCACGGATGGTGACCTCGCCTTGGCCTTCGAGGTTCGCGGGCCGCGCTTCCAAGCGGATCACGTGCCGCTGGTGGAGCTGTAACTCCACCGCGTCCTCGATGGTGACGATGCGCTCATCGGGCGGCACGAAACCGGACAGCACGTTGAGCAGCGTCGTCTTGCCGGTGCCGGTACCTCCCGACACCAGGACGTTCAGGCCGCCCTGGACGGCGGCTGACAGGACCGCCGCCACCTGCGGGGTGAGCGTGCCCATCTGGCACCAGGTCGTTCACCTTGAAGGGGTCGGCGGCGAACTTGCGGATCGTGAGGATCGAGCCGTCGAGCGACAGGGGCGGGACGATGGCGTTCACACGTGAACCGTCGGCGAGACGAGCGTCCACCATTGGCGACGACTCGTCGACTCGCCGCCCCACCTGCACGACGATGCGGTCGATGACCCGACGAAGGTGCTCCTCGGAGATGAACCGGGCGGTGGTCTGGCTCGATCACGCCGCCCCGCTCGACGTAGATGAAGTCGGTCCCGTTGACCATCACCTCGCTGATCGTCGGATCGGCGAGGAACTTCTCGATGGGGCCGAGGCCCATGACGTCGCGGGCGATCTCCAGTGAGAGTTTGCTGCGTTCTTGGGAGGAGAGAGGCGATGCGGCTGGCGGCCATGATCGCCCGAGATCTCGGAGAGCACGAGGGCGTACAGCTGCTCCTCGTCGCTGGACTCGAAGAGTCGTTGCCCGAGGCGCTCGAAGAGCTGATTCGCCACCTTGACCTTGAACTCGGCCAAGCCATCGACGATCGGTGTTGGGAGACGACGTACGGGCGGGCTGTCTGTGGCTCCCGCTTGGAGGATGCGTTCGCTGAGGCTCATCGTGCAGATCTCCGGAACAAGCGGCGTCGCGGCTTGTCGAGTTGGGCGGGTGGAGCGAACAGCTGGGTCAGCTGTCGCATCTGCTTCGCGACCGCCGACCGTGGCTCGAGCTTGACCACCGGCGTGCCGACGTTCATCGACAGCGGGACCTCCCGCGCCGAGGGGATCATCGCCACGATGGGCCAGCCGACAGCCTCGGCGGCATCGGTCGGGTTGAGGCCCACCTTCGCATCGGACCGATTGAGTACGAAGTGACGGTTCTTGGTGACGCCGAGTTGATCCATGGCGTCGACGGCCTTCCGCAGCGAGCGGATGCTCGTAACGTCGAGGCTTGACACGAGCAGCAGATCGGTCGCGCACTCCAGTGCGGCGAGAGTGCGATCGTCCAGGCCGGCAGGCGTGTCCACGACGACATAGTCGAAGTCCTGCGCCAGCAGCGGGATGACGCGAGTGACATGCTCGTGGGTCACCGCGGTCGGCCTCCGCGGGAGTGCGGGCTCCGCACAGCACGTACAGGCCGGGCTCGTAGGGCGTGAGGAAGAGCTTGATGGTCGTCGCATCCACCTCCGAAGACTGCGCCACCTCGGCCAGGTTGTGCTCGGGGTGCAATCCCATCGAGGTGCACATGTCACCGAACTGCACGTCGAGGTCGAGCGCGGCCACCCGGCCGGGAAACTCCATGGCGAGCGAAGCGCAGAGGTTGGCCGCTACCGCCGTCTTGCCGGAGCCGCCCTTGGGAGACACCACGACGATGACCTTGCCCTGCTTCATGGGCGAGGGCGAGAGCTGCGTCCCGTTGGGACTGACCTTGACCATCACCTGCATGCCGGCCAGCCGTTCGGCGACGTCGTGCTGCAACTCCGCCGGGGCGTAGACAGTGTTCTCAGCCATCACTTCACCACCCTGTAGACGTTGCCGGAGGTGACGATGCCGGTGCCATCGTCCTTGACGGTGGCGGGCTCCTTGGACAGCCACACGTGCCCGAACTCGGTCGCGAACACGAAGCGCTCGGACTGGGATGGCGCGAGCGCCAACGTCACGATGAAGTTGGACGAAGCCACCTGCTGGACTTGCTTGTTGTTCTTGTCCGACGACACCGGGTCCTGAGTCGCCTGCACGTTCGTCACCTCGACCTTCTGGAACTGCAGGTGCGTGGTGTTGGGTGTCTTGTTCGGCGTGACCTGATCGTTGCCGGGCTTGATGGTCTCGAACGGATCGAAGCTCAGGTACACGCCCACGGTGTCACCCGCCTTCAAGGCCCCGCCCACGGCCCGCTCTGCGGAGAGGGTGGCCGAGACCTCGACCTTGTCGTCGTGGCCGGTGGTGACTTGTTGCGTCAACCGCGCCTCGACCAACTGGTCACCTGACTCCAGGTCGGCCGCGGCCACCTGGGTGCCGATCTGTTCCTCGCTGGTGAGGGCGCCCGGAGCGAGGTTCTGGCGCTCGACGCTGCCGACGTGGGTGGCCGCCTTTATGGTGGCCGCATCGGCGCCCTTCGGCACCTGCTTGTCGACAATGACGACAGCGGTCTGGGCCTGCTGCGCTGCTGCACTGCTCTTGGCCGAGTTGGCCCAAGTGACGAGTCCAGTGGCACCGAGTCCCGCCAGGACGATGGCGGTGCCAACGCCCAAGACACGGCGACGGTTCATGGTTTGTGGGGTCCTTTCTCGTTGGTTGTTAGCACGTCAATGATCGAGGTAGACCTGACAGGCCAGCAGATTGCTCTTGCAGGCAAGGCCAGGCACCACGGTCCCTGATTGAGTGGTGAAGCCGAGGAAGACGCCGCGGATGCACGGCGTGTTGTCGTGTTCGTTGGTTCCGCCGTCACCACTGGAGTCGCACTGCTTGCCGAGGGTGCCGCCGGCGCCGAAGGTGTTGCCGTTGGTGCTCCAGCCGGTGAGGCGGAAGACCGCGTAAGCCAAAATGTGATACTGCGCGCTTGCACCCTGTCCGGTGGCGGTGTCCCATACGGGCACGAGCACGTCCGTGCCCATCATGTTGTTCAGCGAGCTGGTGTCACAGCCAGTCCCGTTGAGGTTGTTCCCGGTGGTGCCGGGCAACATCTCACCTGCCGCGATGGTCTGATTCGTGCACCCATCCTGGATGAAGCCGAACTGCCCAGCAGGGTTGGAGCACCCGGGCGCGTTGTGCGAGTGCAGCGTGACCTTCGTGTTGAACTGGATCGTGAAGGCGCACGTGCTGATCGTTATGGGGAAGATGCCCGTCGAGGCGCCGAGCGCGCCCCACTTGGCGGTGGCGGCACGGGTCTTGGTGTAGTCGGTGAGACCGACGAGCTTGCCGAATGTGTAGCCCTGGGTCTTGCTGACCGAGACGGTCACGGAGCCGTTGCCACACGAGGGCGTGGCCGCCGTTTGGCCCGTCTTCAGGTAGGTCGCCGGGGAAGACGCGTTGCCGGTCAGGGAACAGTCGGTGGCGATGGCAAGGGCAGCGGCGTCGGCGCTGTTCTGGGCCTGACGAGCCACTGATACGGCCGTGCCGACATCGACGGCGAGGCCCATGCAGGCCAACAGGAGGCCCGCCACCATGACCGTCAGGATGGCGGCCACTCCCTGGTCATCTCGTGGTGTCAGCCGCCGCATCGCATCGTCACCGTTTCTGTGATCGTCTTGCTGGGGATGCCGACGACGGAGAGCTGGGTGTAGGTGGACTGCGCCTGGACCGTGACGTTGGACGTGTTGAAGGTCGGGTCAGTCCGAGGAGGACAGGCAGCGCTCGTTCGGATGAGGGTGATCCCGGTCGGTTCGCTGGGGAACGGCAGGGAGAGCGCGGCAGCGCGGGCACCGTCGCGAGCTGCGCCGACGGTTCGAGTCTTGACGGAGAGGAACCCGCCCAACTGGACGACCCCGAAAAGCAGGATCAGGAAGAACGGGAAGATGATGACGAATTCCAAGGCGACGATGCCTCGGTCATTTCTGGAGTGGGGTGCGTTCATGAGAGCCCGATTCGGGGGAGGGCCGAGGGCCCTCCCCCCGTGAATCACGGGATCGAGTTGATCGTGCTCTGGAGCTTGGTGATGAGGACACCGAAGGCGCCGGTGAACGAGAGCGCCAGCAGAGCGGCGACGACGATGCCCGCCACCGCGACGTACTCGATGGCGACCACGCCGTCATCCTCGACCGCCTCGACCTCAGCCGTGGCGAACTTCTCAACCAGGTTGTTCATTCAGGAGTCTCCTGTGTTCGTCCCCACCCGCCGTTCGAGCGAGGCATACTCCGAGAGAACGGCGCAATCGCTACGAACCTGAGATGTTCCGTGGGAAAGGGGTCGCACGGACTACCCTGTACGGGCGCCAGTAGCCAAGAAGGATCGTGAGGTCTCGCCCGCTCCACGCAAAGGATGTCGTTGGGCCCTCTATGGGACGAAGGGCCGTTGGACCTACGTCGCCAGACGAATCCCAGTCGAACGTTGTCACCATGCCCCTCTCCTCGTTCGTGCAGAGGCACGGCTTGACTGCGGTCACGGCCACCCTCTTCCTCCTTGCCACTTGGCGGCTCGGGCTCAGCGCCGAGCTCCCGGCCGTCCTCGCGTTCATCTTCGGTGGCGTGCTCCTTGCCGTCATCGACTGGAAGGTGCACCGCCTGCCGACCCGGCTCGTGTACTACACGCTCGCGGGGGTGATGGCAGGGCTCGCGTTCGCGTCACTGGTCGAGTGGGACTGGCAGCCTCTCGCCACCGCGGTCGTCGGGGCGATGCTCTTCTCGAGTGCGTATGGCGCGATCTGGTTCCTTTCGCAGCGGATGCTCGGTTTCATCGTGCTCGGCTTCGGCGATGTTCGGTTGGCGATGGTGCTGGGCGCGGTGCTCGGCTGGTATGGGCTTCAGTACGTGCTCTATGGCGCCATCGTCGGGCACCTGTTGGCCCTCGTCATCGGTCTGATCCTCTGCATCCGCGAACGGAAACTCCACCTCCGGTTCGCTTTCGGGCCGCCGCTGCTGATGGGCGCGCTGGCCGTTGTCCTGGTGCACGCCTGAGCCTCGATCCCCGGTCGGCGCCCGGTACTCCCGTCGTGCCGGCGTGTCGTTCGTGATCGGCGCGGCGGGTCGTGGTGAATGTGGTGTGGGCGTGTCGAAGCGCGGCGCTCACGGTGGTGGGGTGTCAGCGTGTGGTGGTCGTCTGCGGCCCCGCCGGTCCGCGGCGGTTGGTCAGGTCAGGAGCGGCAGTAGCGGGTCCGGTCGTGCGCGACGTCGAAGCCGGTGGCCCATGGCCAACGGACGGGCAGCCGCAGGACCCACTGTCGGCTGCGGTTGACGAGTCGGCCGGGCGGTGACAGGAGTCGGGTGCGGATGGTGCAAGCGACGGTGAGCCGCTCGGCTGGGTGCACGTCGCCGAGGCAGCGGAGATCTAGGTCGAGCTCCTGAGGTGGGCCGTCGCCGCCTTTGTCACGCGACGACGGCCCTCCTCAGGCCGCTGGGGAGATTCGTGTCATCCCACCGGAGAGTGCCCGAGTGCGACCCGTCCGCTGAACTGCTGCTGCTTCGCTTTCGGGAGTGGATGGAACAGCGCACCGTGGACGTCGCGGTACAAGCGCTCGAGATCCGAGCCCCGGCTGTAGGCGGCTCCGCCGACGAGCTCGATCGCGAGCCGCACCGTGTCGATCACGGCCGCCGCCACGACGGTCTTGCGGCTGAGCGTGCGGCTGGCGTGCTCGTCGGTGTTCTCGAAGCGCAGGTCGTCGGAGGCTGCGAACATCGCGTCGAGGACGTCAGCTCCGGTCGTGTGCGCGTTCATCATCTCGCCCACGACCTGAAACACGTGGCTATCGGTTCGGTTGCGCACCGAACGGAGTGCGGCTTCCACGGCGGCGTCGGCGACGCCGACGTAGGCGGCCATGATGAGGGGCATGGCGGCGCCGATCACGGTGTTCCAGACCGGGTGCCATAGATCGGCGGGGCGCACGAGCGCGACGGCGGCCTCGGGCACGAACACCTCGTCGAGGACGACGGTGTGCGAACCGGTGGCGCGAAGCCCCAAGGTGTCCCAGGTCGTCTCGATGGACACCCCGTCGGCCGCGAGGGGCACGGCGCAGTGCAGCACCCTGGGTCCGTCTGGTCCGTCGTCCCAGCGGATGCTCGTCACGAGCACGTCGCCGACCTCGCAGCCACTGGCGGGTGACTTCCTCGCGCTCACCCGGTAGCCACCTTCGACCTTCCGGGCTGTGCCGTTCGAGCCCACCCAGTCCGACGCCCCGGTGCTGACGAGGATTGCACCGTCGACGACTCGGGCGAAGACGGCCGACGCGTCCAGGCCATGGTGGTGTCGCCACACCTGTGCGGCCACGAGATGTGAGTGCATCGACAAGGTGACGGCCACCGAGGGATCGGCCCGTCCGAGCTCGCGGAGGATCGCACCCATGTCGCGGTGCGTGACGCCGCCGCCGCCGTGTTCAAGCGGCACCAGCGCGCTGGTGATCCCGAGCTGACGCAGCATGTCGAACGCTGAAGAGGAGATCTCGCCGGACAGGTCGTGGGCAGAAGCCGAGGGACGCAAGCGATCTGCGGCCTGGCGTGCGACCGCGACGAGATCGGTGGTGGTGGTGGTGTCAATGAGTGTCGTCATGACGTCGAACGTAGGGACGGTGTCGCTCGCGGTCGAGTCCAGGATCGAGACCTACCCGGTCTAGAATCTGGACCGGCCTGGGATCATCGGAGAGGCGAAATGGTGGGTGCGTCGGAGACGGGCAGCGGCTACGGGCAGTACTGCCCGATCGCTCGGGCTCTGGACGTCCTGGGTGAGCGCTGGTCGCTGCTGATCCTCCGCGACATGCTGGTCGGCACGTCGCGGTTCAACGATCTGGCCCGCGGGCTCCCCGGCTTGTCACGCAGCCTGCTGACCAAGCGGCTGCGTCAGTTCGAACGAGCCGGGCTGGTCGAGCGTCTCGACGGGGCGTACGTCCTCACCGACGCCGGTCGCGATCTCGAACCCATCGTGTTCGGGCTCGGCGCGTGGGGAGCGAGCTGGACCTTCGGCGACCCCACTCCCGACGAGCTCGATCCCGAGTTACTGGTCTGGTGGATGCACACCCGACTCGACACGTCCGACCTGCCCGGTCGCCGCACGGTGCTCCACATCAGGTTCAACGACGAGCCGCGACGCTTCTGGATCGTCATCGAAGCCGGTGAACCCTCGGTGTGCGTCACCGACCCCGGGTTCCAGATCGACGTCACAATCACCTCCGCCGTGCAAAGTCTCTACGAGGTCTGGCTCGGCAAGGTGCCCGTCCAACAAGCGATCCGGGCCGGACAGCTCGAGTTCGACGGCCCCCGGGCGCTCACACGCCGCATGCCGCAGGTCCTCCAGCTCAGCCCCGTTGCCGGCCTGGTCCGCGCCGCGACCTGAGCACCATGTCGCCCAACGCCGATGACGTCCGCACACGAATCCAGCCGTTCTGCGGTCGGCGGCAGCACCGGACGGCACATCGCGCGCGGGTGAGCGTGTCGCCTCACAACGCCCCGATCGAGGGGGCGGACCGGCTCCCATCGCCGGCTCGGTGCGCGGCTGTCGGCTGGCCTTTTCTACCGAGGAGGCCAGCCGAGGTCACTGTTCGTGGTGCTCAAGTTGAGGTGTTAGTCGGTCCCGCCTCAACCGGTCCTGAGTTGTTGCACCAACAACCAACAGGGGCCGCGGGGGACCCGCTCAGCCCTGAGGCCGTCAAGTGACTGCCCCGCTACCCAACGGAGGATGATCTCGGCGGCGCGGGCCAACGCCGGCCCATCTGGCTCGGGTGCTCAGCCCACAAGCGAGTCGACCCCTCGATGTCGGTGAACAGAAACCCCACCATTCCCCACCATGCAGCCTCTGCACGCCCAGACGGGACGCCACTCGAGTCATTCACTGCCCTGCCCGTAGGAGGCGAAGCGCTCGGCCACCCGGGCCACCTCCGCCTCGTCGAGCACCACCGCCCGCCCGTCACCTGTGCGCGCCAAACGCCAGATGCGCGCCAGCCACTCGACCTCGACGGCAAGCGCGACCGCCTCGTCGAGCTCGGCCCCCAGCGCCACCATTCCGTGGTTGGCCATGAGGCAGGCACGGCCACAGTCGCCGAGTGTCTCGACCACCGCCGACGACAAGGCGGCCGTGCCGTATGTGGCGTAGGGCGCGCAGGGCACCGTGGGCCCGCCGGTGCGGGCCACGGCGTAGTGGATCGCCTCGATGGCTTCGCGCCGGCAGGCGACCGCGGTTGCTTCCGGCGAGTGGGTGTGGACGGCCGCACCGGCGTCAGCGCGCGCCGCCAGCACCGAGACGTGCAACCGCCACTCACTCGTCGGCGCTCGCTGGCCTGGCGCCGGTGTGCCGTCGGCGGCGAGCATCACGATGTCGCCCGCATCCATCCGATCAGCGGCGATGCCCGTCGGCGTCACGAGCAGGCCGCCCTCGACCCGCACGCTCACGTTGCCCGTGGAACCGTAGTTGAGGCCTCTGCGGTCGAGGTCTCGGACGGCGGCCACCAGTGCCTCGCGCGGCGCGTTCATCGTAGGCTGGCCAAGCCGGCCGGGGTAGCGGCCACCAGGCCGCGCTCGGTCACGATGCCGGTGACGAGGCGCGCCGGGGTCACGTCGAACGCCCAGTTGCGCGCCGGTGTGCCGGCCGGCGCGATGCGCTGACCCAGGATCGTCGTGACCTCCTCGACACTGCGTTCCTCGATCGGGATCGCCGCGCCGTTGGCAGCGGCGAAGTCCACGGTGCTCGTCGGGGCGGCGACATAGAAGGGTATGCCGTTGTCGCGCGCGGCCAGCGCCTTGGGATAGGTGCCGACCTTGTTGGCCACATCGCCGTTGGCGGCAATGCGGTCCGCCCCGACGACCACAACGTCGACGAGCCCGTCGGCCAGGGCGTGGCCGGCTGCGCTGTCCACGATGAGGGTGTGGGGGATGCCCGCGGCGGCCAGCTCCCACGCCGTGAGCGCGGCACCTTGGTTGCGAGGCCGTGTCTCTCCTACCCACACGTGCACCGGCAAGCCGGCCTCAGAGGCGGCGTAGACGGGGGCCAGCGCCGTGCCCCATTCGACCGTCGCCAACCAGCCGGCGTTGCAATGCGTCATGACGTGCACCGGGCCGGCCCGCCGGGCGGCGACCGCCTCGAGGAGCTCCAAGCCACACTGGCCGATGGCGCGGCACGCAGCCACCTCGGCGTCGGCCAGGGCCGAGGCCAAGGCGCGGGCGGCCGCGGCGCGTTGCTCCGGCGGCAGCGGAGCCAGCTCGGTCTCGCAGCGGTCGAGCGCCCAGCGCAGGTTCACCGCGGTGGGTCGGGTGGCGCCAAGGCGGGCGATGGCGGAGCACCGTCCCGCATCCGAGGGGTCGGCCGCCATGGCCAAGGCGACGCCATGAGCGGCAGCCACGCCGATCAGCGGTGCTCCCCGCACCTGCATGTTCTCGATGCCGGCGGCTGCGTCGTCGACCGTGCGCCAGCGGACGACGACTTCCTCGTGGGGCAGGCGAGTCTGGTCGAGGATGGCGACGGTCTCGCCGTCCCACCAGATCGACCGCCGCCGAACCACGATTTACAGTGACCGACGGTCTCGGGAAAAACGCAGGTTCACGATCCTCCGATCCTACGCCTCGCCCGCGCGGCATCAGCGAGCCCCGCCGACCATCCATTAATCGAGAACTCACCCTCGCGGAGTTCCGACGACAAGACTGCGGCGGTGGACAGTGACGAGCGCGCGGACATGGCGGCTCACGAGATCGGCGCCCGGACGGGGGGAGCCGCGCACGAGGTCGCCGTCGTTCTCGGGTCCGGATGGTCGGGCGCGGCCGAGACTCTGGGAACACGGCTCGTCGACATGGGAACCGAGGAGCTGACGGGCTTCGCTCGGGCCGGCGCCACCGGCCACCCCGGTCGCGTTCGCTCCCTCGACGTCGGTGGCCACCGGGTCTTGGCCTTCCTCGGTCGAACGCACCTCTACGAGCAGCGCGACGCGCAGGCAGTTGCCCACGCGGTGAGGGTGGCGGCAGCCTGCGGTTGCCGAGCCGTGGTGCTCACGAACGCGTGTGGAGCGATCCGAGAGAGCTTCCACCCGGGGGGGATCGTCGTCATCGCCGACCACATCAACATGACCGGCATCTCCCCCCTCGAAGGCGCGACCTTCGTGGACCTCTCGGACCTGTACTCCAGCCGGCTGCGGGGCATCTGTCGCGCCATCGACCCCTCGCTCCCCGAAGGGGTCTACGTGGGGTACTGGGGGCCGAACTACGAGACACCCGCCGAGATCCGGGCCTTTCGGACCCTCGGCGGCGACCTCGTCGGCATGTCGACCGTGCTGGAGGCCATCGCCGCCCGGGCGGCCGGACTCGAGGTGCTCGGCCTGTCGCTCGTGACCAACATGGCGGCTGGCATCGCCGGACCGCTCAGCCACGACGAGGTGCTCGAGCAGGGCCGAGCCGGCGAGCAGCGCACCGGTGCGCTCTTGGCGTCAGTCCTGGCGGCGATGTTCGCTTCCTGAGGCCTGCTCCCTCGGCACGCGGACGAACCGAGCTGGCCGCCGCTGCCGCCGATCAGTCGCTCGACTTGGAGCGCTTGAACAAGCCGCCGACCTCTTCCCCGATCATGTCGACGGTCGCGGAGAGGGCGTCGTTCAGTGACGTTCCGGCGCGCTTGGCTTGCGCCTTGACGTCGTGGTCCCGGGCGAGGTCGACGGCGCGGTCGCCGAGCTCACGGCCGGCGGCGACGAGCCGGTCCAGCGCCTCCCGCAGGGCGCCGGCGTCCGGGGCGTTCGATGAGGTGGCGCTGCCGGAGCGTTGTTCCGCTGCGCTTTGGTAGCGCTCCTTCATCATGCGACCGAGCGAGGAGAAGCCCTCCGCGACGTCGTCCCATGCCTGCTTCAACGGATCGTTCACGGCGCACCTCGTCCCAACCGCCGTCACGCGCCGGCCGGTGCCGACAACGCTACTAGGGTTTCCGGCGCGGGCGCCCGAGGGCGAGGATGGGCTCACCATGATGACGGAGTGGCGGGAGTCGTTCGCGGACGACGCTGTGGGCACGACGCAGGTGGCGGAGGACGCGCCCTGGCCACCGCCCGAGCGACCGGTGATCGAGGACGCCGCCTCGCCCGTGACGCCACGGCGGAGCGCGCTCGAGCTCGTCTTCGTCGTCGGGCTGGCCGGTGTGTTCCTGGCCAACGCGGTGGTCGCGTGGGTCGAGCCGAGGAGCTTCAGCCAGCTGGTCGAGGACAGTCGGGTCGGCTCCTGGCTCGGCCTCGGCGAAGCCGGCTGGGTGATGCCGCTCATCGGGATCAACGACCTCCTCGTGGGCATCGTGCTCCTCGCTGCGCTCTGGTCGCGGCGGGCGCAGCCGTTCGTGCTTGCTTGGGCCGGCGTGTGGCTGCTCGCCGTCACCGTCCTGAAGCTCACGGCCTTGCCCTAGCCCCGACGATCCGCACGACGACTACTCGCCAGACTCCTGACCTGAAGGCTCGCTGAGAGCTCGCCGCCGCCCCGGGAACCGCGCCGGATGCTTTGGGCGTTCCTGACGACGTGCCTGACACAGAGCCGACATCGGCTGATCCGATTCGCCCGCCGCACCGGTCGTGGCGAGAACTCCCGCCCAATCCACCCTACGGAACACCGCTTCCCCCTCCGCCGCCGGGTCCCATGAAGGTGGCTGCCCCGCCGCCGGGCAAGGGCCACCGCCGTCGGGCGTGGCTGGTGGCCGGTGGCGTCGCTGTTGTCGCCGCCGTCGCGCTGAGTGCCGTGGCCGTGGCCAACGACAGCGGCCCTGATCAGTCCAACTCGTCTTCCACCGTGACCACGTTCCCGTCGCTGCCGACAACGCCGCCGTCGTCGAACCCTGGGTCGGGCTCGACCCCGGCCGACAACGGGGGCAACAGCGGAGACAGCAACAGCGGCGGCACCGGCCAGGCCCCCAACCCCGGTGACAGCGGGAACGGCGGCGGCCAGCTGCCCGATGGTGGTGCCGGCCAGCTCCCCGACTTCGGCAACGGCCAGCTGCCCGACATCAACGGCCAGGACATCGAGCAGATCATCCGGGAGATCCTGCGCCAGCTCGGCATCGACCCGAACACCCTCCTCCCCTCGAATGGCCAGGGTTCCACGCCGAGCGTCGGCGGATCCTCGGGGACGCACTGATGAGCGCGCCGACCATCCGACGGCTCGAACCGGGCGAAGCCGATGCACTGCTCGGCCGCGCCCGCGCCGAGCTGGCCACGGCCGTTGTGGGCCAAGAGCGCCTGCTCGAGCGGGTCCTCGTCGCCCTCTTGGCTGACGGCCACTGCTTGCTCGAAGGTGTGCCGGGCATCGGCAAGACCTTGACCGTGTCATCGCTGGCCAGGCTGCTCGGCGGCTCGTTCGCCCGCCTGCAGTTCACGCCCGATCTCATCCCGGCCGACATCGTCGGTACCCGCATCTATCGGCCTTCCGCCGAACGCTTCGACGTCGAGCTCGGCCCGATCTTCGCCAACTTCGTGCTGGCCGACGAGATCAACCGGGCACCGGCGAAGGTGCAGTCGGCGCTGCTCGAGGTCATGGCGGAGCGCCAGGTCACGATTGGCGGGATCACCTACCCGGCGCCCTCGCCCTTCCTCGTGCTCGCCACGCAGAACCCGATCGAGTCCGAGGGCGTGTACCCACTGCCCGAGGCCCAGCGCGACCGCTTCCTCATGCGGGTGCCGGTCGACTACCCAACGCCCGCCGATGAGCACGAGATCGTCGCTCGTAGCGCGCTCGGCGCCCGCGCGCCCGGCCGAGGTGCTCACGCTCGACGACGTCCTCGCCCTGCAGGCGACCACCAACGCCGTCGAAGCCGGGCCCGACGTCCTCGACTACGCCGTGCGACTCGTGCTCACCACGAGGCAACCCAAGCGCTACGGCTTGTCGCGCCTCGACGGCTACCTCGCCTACGGCGCCAGCCCTCGCGCCAGCATCGGCCTCGTGCGGGCGGCGCGAGCCATCGCGCTGCTGCGCGGCCGCCAGTGGGCCGAGCCGCAGGACGTGTACGACGTCGCCTACGACGTGTTGAACCACCGCCTCGTGCTGTCGTTCGACGCGATCGCGTCAGGCGTCACGATCGACGACGTGCTCGTCGATCTCCTCTCGACGGTGACGGCGCCTCGTCCCGCCGCGGCGGCCTGACATGGCCGGCGACGCCAGCGCCGCGCTGCGGTCGCTGGAGCTCATCTCGCTCCGCCGGTTGGACGGCCTGCTCCAGGGCGACTACCGGGGCCTGTTCCCGGGCGCGGGAAGTGAGTGGTCCGACGCTCGTACCTATGTCCTGGGAGACGACCCGCGCCGCATCGACTGGCCCGTGACCGCGCGCACGGGCGAGACGATGGTGCGCGACACCGTCGCCGACCACGAGCTCGAGCTCTGGCTGGTCGTCGACACCTCGGCCAGCCTTGCCTTCGGCACGGGTCGCGCCGAGAAGTCGGTCGTGGCGCGCGACCTCGCCGCGACGCTCGGCCTGGTGGCCGCCCGAGGGGGCAACCGCGTGGGTTGCGTCGGCGCCGGGAACGGCGCGTTCGTGCCGGCCCGCTCAGGCCGCGCCCACCTCGCCGCCATCCTCGGCGCGCTGCAGCGTCCGGTCGACGGTACGACCGATGCGCTGGCGAGCGCCCTCGCCTCCCTGCGGCGCGTCGCATCCCGTCCCGGCATCGTCGTGGTGATCTCCGACTTCCTGGCTGGCGACGGATGGGCGCGCCTCCTTCGCGCCCTCAGCGCCCGCCACGACGTGATCGCCATCGAGGTGGTCGATCAGCGTGAGATGGCGCTGCCCGATGTCGGGCTCATCCAACTGGTGGACCCAGAGACGGGCAGGCGACGGCTGGTCGACACCCGCGACCAACGCGTGCGGGCCGACTATGCGGCGGCGGCGGCCGCGCAGCGGGGCCGCATCGCGTGGGACGTCACCGCCGCGGGCGCACAGCACCTGCGCGTTCACACCGACGGCGACTGGGTCGCCGACGTGGCGAGGTTCGTGTCGAGACGGCGCCACCAGCGCCTTGCCCTGACCGGAGCCCGGTGATGGGCGACTTCTCGTTCCTTGCCCCTTGGCGCTTGCTGCTCCTCGCCGTGCCGCTGGCCGTGCTCTGCGCGTACATCGTGGTGCAACGGCGTCGCACCCGCTACGCACTGCGGTTCACGAACCTCCAGCTCCTCGACAAGGTGGCGCCCGATCGTCCCGGCTGGCGCCGCCACCTCGCCGCCGCAGGACTGGTCGCGGGCCTCGTGTTCGCGTCCATGGCCGCCGCTCGGCCCGCGCTCGCCACCACCGAGGCCGACCGGGGTGGCATCGTCATGCTCGCCATCGACACCTCGTTGTCGATGCAGGCCACCGACGTGACTCCGTCGCGTCTCGACGTGGCGCGAGCCTCCGCCCAACGCTTCTTGGAGTCGATGCCCGCGCAGATGCAGGTCGGGTTGGTCGCCTTCGACGGCCAGGTGCAGGTGCTCGCCCAGCCGACGACCGACCATGGGGCGGTCGCCGCCGCGCTCGACCAGCTCCAGCTCGGTGAGGGCACGGCCATCGGCTCGGCGATCGAGTCGTCGCTCTCGACCATCAAGTCGGCGACCAACACTGCCACGACGAGCACGACCACCGCCGGGACGCCCGCCACGTCCACCAGGCCGAACGCGACGATCGTCGTGCTCTCCGACGGCGAGACGACGATGGGGACGCCCAACGACACCGCGGCGCAGGAGGCGGCGGCGGCGGGTGTGCCCGTCAGCACGATCGCCTTCGGCACGGACCACGGCACCGTCAGCGACCCCGCGGGCGGCGAGGTCGCCGTGCCGGTCAACCGGCCGGCGCTGGCCCGCATCGCCCAGCAGACGGGAGGCCAGAGCCTCACGGCGGAATCGGCGAAGCAGCTCGACGCCGTCTTCGCCAAACTCCGCGACGCGGTCCACCGCCACCCGGTCACGAAAGAGGTCAGCGACTGGTTCGCCGGCGGCGCCTTCACGATCCTGGCGCTGGCCGCGGTGGCGTCGCTCGCCTGGTTCTCCAGACTGCCGTAGCGCTCGGACGAGCCCGTACCGCGACCGAGGTCGGGGTGGAAGACTGATCGTGCGCGGACGCGTGCCCGAGCTGAGCTTCGAACGGAGGGGGTACGGATGCAGCAGCTGAGCGGCATGGATGCGTCGTTCCTCTACAGCGAGACCCCGAACGCCCACATGGCCGGGGCGGGGCTGTCGATCTACGACCCGTCGACGGCACCCGGCGGCCGGGTCACCTTCAAGGGGATCCTCGAGTACATCGAGCAACGCCTGCACGCGGCGAAGACCTTCCGGCGCCGGCTCGTGCGGGTGCCGTTCGATCTCGACCATCCCTACTGGATCGAGGACCCCGACTTCGACCTGGAGTTCCACGTCCGCCACATCGCCTTGCCGAAGCCGGGGGACTGGCGCCAGCTCTGCATCCAAGCCGCTCGCCTGATCGCGCGCCCCCTCGACCTCGAGCGCCCGCTATGGGAGTTCTATGTCGTCGAGGGCCTGGACCGTGTCGAGGATGTCCCCCCGGGCAGCTTCGCCATCGTCTCGAAGATCCATCACGCGGCCATCGACGGGATGGCCGGGATGGAGATGACGAGCGCCATCCACGAACTGCACCCGGATACGCCGCCCACCCCGCCCGACAGCGAATGGCGCCCGGACACGATGCCGTCGTCGCAACGGCTCCTCGCGCAGGCCGCCGTCAACAACACCCTGCGCCCGATGCACTTCGCCCGCGTGATGGGCCGCACCATCCCGGCGGTCGGGCGCATGCAGCGCCAGATGCGGGGCAACCCACGCAACTCGCCGCTGCTGCCCGTGCCTCGCACTCGCTGGAGCGGGCCCGTCAGCGCGCACCGCGTCATCGACGGCTGCCGCTTCTCCTTGGATGACATGCGCCGCATGAAGCGGGCCGCCGAAGGGGCGACGATCAACGACGTCGTGCTCACCGTCGTCGGCGGGGCGTTGCGCGAGTACCTCCTCGATCACGGCGAGTTGCCGAACGAGTCGCTCGTCGCCATGGCCCCCATCTCGGTCCGCAGCCCGGGGGAGGCCAGCGCGGCGGGGAACCGGGTGTCGGCCATGATGGTGACCCTCGGCACCGAGATCGCCGAGCCGTTGGTTCGATTGGAGGCAGTGCGGGAGTCGACGCATCGATCAAAGGAGTTCGCCGAGGCGATCGGCGCCCGCACCTTGATCGACTACGCCCAGTTGATGCCGGGCGGCCTGGTCGGCCTCGGCGCGCGCACGAGCGCCCGCCTGAGCTTGGCCAACCGCATGCGGCCCATCTTCAACACGACGGTCACCAACATGCCCGGGCCGCAGGATCCCCTCTACATGGCCGGCGCCCGGCTGGTGGCGCTGTACGGCATCGGGATGATCGTGGAGGGGATGGGGCTCATCCATCCCGTCATGAGCTACTGCGGTGACATCACGATCTCGTTCACGTCGTGCCGCGAGATGCTGCCCGACCCCGCCCACTACGCGTCCTGCATCCGCAACTCGTTCGACGACCTCGCCAAGGCCACGGCGTGAGCAGGCGCGTCAGGGGCCTTGGACGCGGGCAGGGCGCGACTGAGCGACAATGGCGGGGTGAGCGAGCCGTCTGAGGGCGTGCGGGTCTCGGGTGGCGCCGCGCCGGTGAGCTTGTTCACGGCTGACGTCGTCGACATGATCTCGCCCGACGCCTCGTTGGCCGACGTCGTCACCGAGCTCGTGAACGACGAGGTCGGCTTGCTGGTGGTAGGGACCGAGGAACGAGTGGAAGCGGTGATTTCCGAGCGCGACGTGGTGCGGGCGGTCGGCGCCGGCAGGGACCTCGCCGCCACCTCGGTGATGGAGGTGGCCAGCAGGAACATCGTGTGGTGCGACCTGACGGCCACGGTGGCCGAGGTGGCCGAGCTCATGATGGAGGCCTACGTCCGCCACGTCCTCGTCGAGGACAAGGGACAGCTCGTCGGCATCGTCTCCGCGGTGACCTCCTCGGCGCGGTACGCGGCCAGCACACCCGAGTAAGGAGACGAGCGTGGCCGAGCGCGGCGCCAGCCGGAGCTTCTTCGACCTCTGGTCGCGGACCTACGACAACCCCGTCGTCCAGGCCTTCACCTACCGCCCTGTCCAGGACGCCGTGATCGCCGCGCTTCTCGACCACGCCCCTGATCGTGTGCTCGACGTCGGTTGCGGCACGGGTCTCTTCACTACCCGCCTCAGCGCGGAGCTCGGCGTCGCCACCGCGGGCGTCGACTATTCGTGGGGCATGATCGACCAGGCCTCTCGCCACAGCCGCGCCCCTTCGTGGGTGCAGGCCGACGCCATGGCCTTGCCCATCGCGTCGGGCGCGGTGGACGCCATCGTGTGCACCGAGTCGTTCCACTGGTACCCGGACCAGGCGCGGGCGCTCAAGGAGTTCAAACGCGTGCTGCGGCCCGAGGGCCGCATCTACGTCGCCCTCATCAATCCCGCCACCGAGCGCATCAGCGAATGGACGCGTCGCTGGAGCCAGCGTGGCCGGCAGCCCTTGTACTGGCCGACGAGCGAGCGGATGCGCTCGATGGTGACGGCCGCCGGCCTCCAGGTGGTCCGCCAGCAACGGCTCCGCAGGATCCCCGCCGGGGTGCTGTTTCCACCCGTCTTGACGATCGCCGAGGTCGCGGAGTAACGAAAAGGAGAGGCCATGGAACGCATGAGCCCAGTCGACGCCACCTTCCTGCACGTGGAGGACGGCATCACCCACATGCACATCGCGTCGTGCGCCATCTTCGAGGGCCCGGCGCCGGCCCACGAGGAGATCCTCAGTCTCTACCGCGGGAAGTTGGCGCTCGTGCCCCGTTACCGCCAGAAGGTGCGCTTCGTCCCCGGTGACGTGGGCCGGCCGGTGTGGGTCGACGATCCGCACTTCCGCCTCGACTACCACGTGCGCCGCACGGCACTGCCCGCGCCGGGAGGCAACGCCCAGCTGCGCACGTTGATGGGACGGCTGATGTCCCAGCAGCTCGACCGCAACCGACCACTCTGGGAGACGTGGGTGGTCGAGGGCCTCGACGACGGCACGTGGGCGTTGATCTCCAAGACTCACCACTGCATGGTCGACGGCGTGTCGGGCACCGACATGATGGCCCTGCTCCTCGACTCCAGCCGCGAGCCCTCTCCACCGGTCGACGAGGTGTGGCAGCCCGCCGCCGAGCCGTCGGACGCGGAGCTGGTTCGCAGCGCGCTGTCGGACACGATGGCCAGCCCGTACGAGATCGCCCGGTGGCTGCGGGCCTCGATCCGCCGCCCGCGACGGATGGCCGCTGGCGCCATGGAGCTCGCGAGGGGCACCCGGTCGATCGGGGGACGGCTCGCCCCGAACGTCGAGCTCTCGATCGTGGGCACCATCGGCCCCCACCGCCGCTGGGCCTGGGCGCGAACGACCATGGCCGAGATCAAGACCATCCGCGAACACCTCGGGGGCACGGTCAACGACGTCGTGCTCGCCGCCATCACCAAGGGCTTCCGCGACCTCCTGATCGCCCGCGACGAGCAGGTGACTGGGGTGGTCGTGCGCAGCCTGGTGCCGGTATCGGTTCGCGCCAAGGACGACCACAGCTTCAACAACCAGGTCTCGGTGATGATCGCCGAGCTGCCCGTCGGCATCGAGGACCCCGTCGAGCGCTTGGCGTCGATCCGCAGCCAGATGGCCGACCTCAAGGCCGCTCACCAGGCCGTCCCGGGGAGCGTGCTCGCCAACCTGGCCGGCTTCGCCCCGCCCGTGCTGATGACCTTGGGGCTGCGCACGGTCACGACCATGATGCGGCGGATGCCGCAGCGCAGCGTCAACACGGTCACCACCAACGTGCCGGGACCGCAGTACCCGCTCTACGCCTGCGGGCGCGAGATGCTCGACTACTACCCCTTCGTGCCGCTGTCGCAGGGGGTGCGCACGGGCGTCGCCATCCTCTCCTACAACGGCAAGGTCACCTTTGGGGTGACGGGCGACTGGGACACGACGCCCGACCTCATGGTGCTCGCCGAGGGCATCGAGGAAGGTATGCGAGAGCTCCAGAAGGCGGTCGCCTCCACTGATCAGGGGGCGGTGGCGCGCGATACGGTCGTTTCGTGACCGGCATCGACGAACGCGAGCTCTCCTCCGGCGTGCTGGCCCGCGCTCCGGGCAAGAGCTGGCAGGACCTTCTCGACGAGGACACGCATCGCGTCCCCGACTTCCTACGCGAGGAACGCCCCTACCTGAACGGGCTGGCCGACGTGCCGAAGGACAACTACCTGTCGCGGCGTCGCCACGAGCTCGAGAAGCAAGGGCTGTGGGCCCGGGTGTGGCAGATGGCCTGTCGCGAGGAGCACATCCCAGAGGTCGGCGACTACGTCGCCTACGACATCACCGACCAATCGTTCCTCGTCGTGCGCACCGCTCCGGATGAGATCAAGGCGTACCCGAACGCGTGCCTCCACCGGGGGAGGAGGCTCAAGACCTACGACGGTCGCTGCAGCGAGCTGCGCTGCCCATTCCACGGCTTCGCCTGGCGCCTCGACGGGAGCCTCCAGGACGTCCCCGCCGATTGGGACTTCCCGTACCTCGAGGAGCGGGCGGGGGAGTTCACCCTGCCCGAGGCGGCGGTCGGCACGTGGGGCGGCTTCGTGTTCGTCAACCCTGACCCGGCCGCCTCGCCGCTCTCCGAGTACCTCGGCGAACTGCCCGAGCACTTCTCCCGATGGCGCTTGGAGGATCGCTACCTCCAGGCCCACGTGGCCAAGGTCATCCGGTGCAACTGGAAGATCGCGATGGAGGCGTTCTCCGAGGGCTACCACGTGAGCGCCACCCATCCCCAGGCGGTGGTCTACGTCTCCGACCCCACCGGCCAGATCGACGTGTACGGCAACTTCGCCCGCCAGATCAGCCCGTCGGGGTACCCCAGCTCGCTGCTGCGATGGACCCCGACGCAGGACGAGATCCTCGCCGGCATGCTCGACGTGCGCGAGGGCGAGGAACAGCCCGTGCGGTTGGCGCCCGGGGAGACCGCTCGCGAGGCCATGGCAAGGGCCGGCCGAGCGCGGTGGCGCCCGGTCTTCGGTGATCAGATCGAGGAGTTCTGCGACGCGGAGCTCGTCGACCACTTCAACTACACGGTCTTCCCGAACCTGCATCCGTGGGGGGCCTTCAACCGCATCGTGTACCGGTTCCGCCCGAACGGCGACGACCACGAGAGCTGCATCTTCGAGGTCATGTTCGTGACGCCGTTCAAGGGCGAGCGCCCGCCGCCGGCCCCGGTCATCTGGCTCGGGCCCGACGACCCGTGGACGGAGGCGCCCGGTCTCGACAGCCTGGCCATGGTGCTCGACCAGGACACGTTCAACATGGAGCAGGTCCACCGCGGGCTGAAGGCCACTCGCAAGCCCGGCGTCAGCCTGTCGCGCTACCAGGAGGCCATCGTGCGTTGGCGCCACGACCTCATCGGGCAGTGGGTGGGTGAGACATGACCGGCGGGATCCGTCATCCCTTCAGCGGGGCGCTCTACGAGCCGGACGGAGAGGGCGGCGTGCAGGTGACGCGCGAGGGCCTCTGGGGTCGCTTCCAACGCGACGGCCGTTGGATCGAGGGTGACCTGCGCGAGGCCGACCCGGAGTTGTGCGTCTGGGTCACTGCCACTCGCCCGGCGCGCCATCACCGGCTCTCCCCGGTGGACGACACCCACGGTCCCGCCGGCTGAGCGCCAGACCGTCGAGTCGGCTCATCGGCCGAGCGACCCGTAGGCTGGTGGCATGGCCGACACCGCAGAGCAGCCCCGCTGGCGGGGGGTCAACCACCTCGCCCTCGTCACCAACGACATGGACGCCACTGTCCGCTTCTACCACGGTGTGCTCGGCGCCCGCCTGGTCGCCACCATCGGCACGCCGAAGTTCCGTCACTACTTCTTCGAGATCGGCGACCAGAACACCGTGGCCTTCTTCGAGTACGCCGACTCACCGGCCAAAGCCTTCGCCAAGCCGGCCGGCCTCCCCGACCCGCGTGCCGCGCAGTTCGACCACGTCTCGTTCAACCTGGCCGGCGAGCAGGCGCTCGAGTCGCTGCGGGCGCGGCTGAAGGAGCATGGCTGTGGCGTCACCCACGTCGTCGACCACGGCTTCGTCCGCTCCATCTACTTCATGGACCCGAACGGCATCGCCCTGGAGGCCTCGTGGTGGGTCGACGATGCCACCGGCCGCGACACCGACTACGGGAACCCGGCCCTGTTCGCTGATCCCGCCCCCGTGCCGGCGGTCCGTGAGCTGGCCGAGACGGGCACGCTGGCGTCGACTCCTACGACGCAGCTGGCCGACGGGCCGTCCGACATCACCGACCCCGTCTAGTCAGCGGGCCTCCGTCCTGTGAGCGGGCCTCGGCTGCTCGACCGCCGCGTGCTCGTGGTGGGGGCGGGCACACAGCCTTCCGACGACGTCAGTGCGCCCATCGGGAACGGGCGCGCCATCTCCGTGCTCGCCGCCCGCGAAGGCGCGAACGTCATCTGCGCGGACCGTGACGTGGCGGCCGCGGAAGCCACCGCCGCGCTCGTCCGCGGCGAGGGGGGCGAGGCGTCGGTAGTGCACGCCGACGTCAGCACGGAGGAAGGCTGCATCGATCTGATCGCGGCCATCGACGAGGTGGGGTTGGACGGCGTGGTGCTCAACGTCGGGATCGGCCGCGGCCGCGGCCTGGCCGGCACGAGTGCCGAGGACTGGGACCTCACGCTGGCAGTCAACCTGCGCGCCCACTTCCTCATCGCACGAGAGGTGCTCCCCCGACTCGGGGAGGGGTCGGCCCTCGTGTTCATCGGGTCGGTGGCCGGGCTCCAACCGGGGAGCCGGTTGCCGGCCTACGACGCATCGAAGGCGGGACTCCTCGGGTTGTGCCGCCACGTCGCCCTCGAAGGGGCGCGCCGCGGCGTGCGCGCCAACCTCGTCGCCCCCGGCCTCATCGACACGCCCATGGGACGCGTGGCGTCGCGTGGCCGCGCCTCACGCGACCGTACCGCGCGTGCCGCTCGGCCGGCAGGGCTCGGCGTGGGAGGTGGCGGCCGCCACTGTCTTCCTCCTCTCGCCCGACGCCAGCTACATCACCGGCCAAGTCCTCGCCGTCGACGGCGGCCTCGGATTGATCTAGTCGTGTTCCCGCGGATGGTCAGCCGATTTCGCGCGCCCTGGCGCGCGCATTCGACGCGAAACCGCGTCAGATCACGCTCGATGGAGCGCTCATCCTGGAACTGAGCAGTTGGCGGCGCCTGGGGTGCGGAAGGTCGTGGCGTACGGCCATCCCTGGATCAGCCCGTAGTCGGAGGCGTTGATCCGCAGCCAGGCGTAGCCGGCCTTGTTGGTGTCGATGTGGGAGGGCACACCGACCGCGGTCAGCAGCCCCTGCAGGTACTGGGCCACCGACAGCGACGGCGTGTCCTCGATCAGGCCCGTGGTGCAGCCACCTTCGTCCTCCACGACGGCGCTGAGGAACGCCTTGATCGCCTGCTGGGGTTGCTCGGTCATGTCCGGGATGGGTGGATGCGGCTTGGGCGTGATGCTGTAGGGGTTGCCGTTCGCGTTGTAGCCGAGCGTGATGCCGTTGTCGGCGGCGCCCCGGGCGAAGCGGGCGTACGACGCCGCGTCCTTGTAGTCGGCCTGCGTCCAGAAGTAGGAGCCGTTCGGCTGCCGGGAGCCGTCGCTGTAGAGGTAACCCCAGTAGGCCCATTGGTCGTCGTACGCGGTCGATGCCACGGTCGTGGTCGTCGTGGTCGGCGTCGTCGTCGTGGTCGTGGTGCTCGTGCTCGTCGTGGTCGTCGCCGCCGACGTGGTCGTCGTGGGCGTCGTCCCTGGGGTGCGGCCCCACGCCGTCGCCACCGTGGCCGGATCGGTGACGGTCACCCCGGCCGGCACGGCGGCGAGCACGGCCAGGAAGTCGGACATGCACCAGGACTCGGCCTCATTGGTCCAGTGCTGCGCGGGATCGGGTGAGGCACAGTCCCAGCGCCTGTTGCTGCTCAGTTGCGTGCCGGTCACCAACTTGTACGCGGCGAGGGAGTACCAGGCGTCCGCCTTGATGCCGGAGAGGTGGTTGATCACCGAGGAGGGCTGCACGTACGTCATGCCCAGCCCGGAGGTGCCGCTGCAACCGCTGGCGGCCAGGCAGTCCCCGCCGTCCACGTCGTCGGTGTTCGCGTTGTACGGGGCGGCGACGACCGAGGCCCGCTGGTTCAACCCGGTGCCGTTGTAGAGCCGGACGAACGCGAAGCAGTCGCCCACGGGATGCGTCGCGATCGCCGCCGGGAGCTCGTTCGGCGACGGGCCGAACATGCCCCAGGCGCGCGTGTGCCCGTGCGCGGTGAGGGCGTTGAGCGAACCGCACGCTTCCGTCTGCTGGTCGGCGGGGGAGAGGGTGGTCAGGTCGAGCTTGTGCTGGCCGGCCGACACGAAGCTCCAGCCGTACTGGTCGCGCAGTTGCGCGAGGTCGGCCCAGCTCGGGTAGACGTTGCCGTTCTTGCACACCCTGGTCGTCTCGCTCAGCCATCCCGTCACGACGACGCCTACCCCGGTCATGCCCCGGGCCTGCATCTGGGCGGCGACGTCGAAGATGGTCGGTTGCCCGGGACTCACGACGCAGTTGATCGACTGCGCATAGATCGCGCGCCCGAACGTGACGGTGAGATAGCTGGGTGGTGTCGATGCCCCGGCGTTGACCGCGAGAAGGCCTGTGGCCAGCAACAGCGCCACCCCCACCGCCGCCATCCTGCGGCGACCACGTGATCCGTCCATCCCCGTCCTCCTGCTCATGCCCGATGGTCAGAGACAATGTTTCGGAGTCGTGCCGTGATCGCCTCCACACTGGTGTGCGCCGCTCATGGAGCCGAGCGCCGGTGCTTGGTGTCCGGCCTCCCGAGCCCGCCGGAAGCGTCCACTCCGCATATCGTCGCGGAACGGGCGGCGCGGTCGCCAGGTCTCAGGTGCCCTGGAGCTCGGCCACGACGGGGGCGAACGCGTCGGCTTCCTCGGGCCCGACGATCACGTAGGAGAAGCCCCACCGCTCGCGTCGCTCGCGGAGATCGTCGGCGATCTGCGCGGCCGTCCCGACGAGGGCGAAGGGCGTGTCGAGCACGTCCCCCGCGTTGAAGCCGACGAGCGCGCCCATGTCCTCGGCCGTGCGATTCCGATCGTTGGTCACCGCCACGAAGAAGGCCCGCACGTTCAGCTCGAGATCGTTGAAGCGGTCACCGGCTGCTTCGCGCACCCAGTTGATCTTCTGGTCGACGGCCGACGCGGTCATGCTCGCCAGGGCCTCGGCGCCCACCTCACCGGCGCGCAGCGTGCCGTTGATCCCGACGATGTCGGCTTCCCGCGCCGCGATGCCCAGCACCCTCCGGCCGCCTCCTCCGATCAGGAACGGTGGCCATGGCCTCTGCACGGGCAGGGGTCGGCCCTCGAGCGCCGTCACCTGGTAGTGGCGCCCGGAGAACTCGACCTGGCCCTCCGAGAACATGCCCTTGAGCACGGCCAGGGCCTCCTCGAAGCGGTCCAGCCGCACACCGGCGCTGTGGTAGGAAAGGCCAGCGCTGTCGTAGTCGGCCTTCATCCAGCCCGCGCCGAGGCCGATCTCGAGCCGGCCGTCGGAGAGGACGTCGATGGTGGCCAGCTCCTTCCCGAGGACGACGGGATGGCGGTAGTCGTTGTCGAGCACGAGGGCGCCCACTCGCAAGCTGGTGGTGGCGTCGGCCGCGGCCATGAGGGCGGGGATCGGCGCCAGCTGATCGCCGAAGTGGTCGGGCATGGTGAGCGATGAGTAGCCGTGGGCCTCGACGCGTCGAGCCAACTCGACCCATGCCGAGCGGTTCGTGGCGGCGGAGACCTGGACGCCGAACCGGAAGGGGCGGAAATCGGCCATGGGGCAGCGTAGATCGTGGGTGGCGCCCAACCGGTCGGGGTGGAGAGCCGCCCCTGCTCCTGATGGCTGCCAACGCTGGCGCGACCGGCTTCGCTAGCCTGCCCGGCGCATGCGGGTGCTTCTCCGGCTGGTGATCACGATCGTTGTCGCGGCCATCGGAACCACCGCGCTGGTTGTCGCCGTCGTGCCTCAAGTGGCCCGGATGGTCACCTCCACCGCCCTCGACGGTGCGACGCTGCCCGATTTCGCCCCGCTGTCCCAGAAGTCGACGATGTACGACGCGGTGGGCAATGTGATCGGGCAGTTCGCGGCCGAGAACCTCGTGCCGGTGAAGATCAGCCAGGTTCCGAAGGGCGTCATCGACGCGGTGCTGGCCGTCGAGGACGAGAGCTTCTACGACCACAAAGGGGTGAACGCCAAGAGCCTCATGCAGGGCGGTGCTGGCCAACGTCTCAGCCGGCGGCGTGCTGCAGGGCGGTTCCACCATCACCCAGCAAGTGGTGAAGAACAGCTACCTCACGAGTGAGCGCGATGCCAGCCGCAAGATGCTCGAAGCGGCCTATGCGGTGCAGCTCGAGAAGAAGCTGACGAAGAACCAGATCCTCGAGCGCTACCTCAACTCCGTCTACTTCGGCAACGGCGCCTACGGCATCGAGGCCGCCGCCCAGACCTACTTCGGCAAGCCGGTCGGCAAGCTCACGATGGTGGACGGCGCGTTTCTCGCCGGGCTCATCCGCAACCCGGCCGGCTATGACCCGTTCAAGCACCCCGCCGCGTCGAAGGTGCGGCGTCGAGTCGCCCTCGAGCGTTTGGTGGCCACCGGCCACATGACCGAGGCCCAGGCCGTCGCCGCCGAAGCGTCACCACTCCCGCTCCAGCCGCTCGGCACCCGCACCAACGGCAAGGCCACCTCGTACTTCGCCGATCAGGTGAAGGAGATCCTGCTCAACAAGAGCAACATCCTCGGCGACGACCCCCAGCAGCGTTACAACGCCTTCTTCCGCGGCGGGCTCAAGATCTACACCACGCTCAACCCCGCGCTGCAGGTGGCGGCCGAGCAGGCCCGCCTCACGCAGATGCCGAGCACGAACGGGCGCTTCGACTCCGCCATCGTCAGCCTCAACACCAGGACCGGTGCCGTGGTGGCGATGGTCGGTGGGCCCGGCTTCGATCAGCTCCAGCTCAACCTGACGCTCCAGCCCCGCCAGACGGGCTCGAGCGTCAAGTTCATGATCCTCGCTTCCGCGCTCGAGGCGGGCGCGCAGTCCAACGACCTGATCGACGGGACGGCGCCCTGCACGCTGCCGAACCCGCCCGACCCGAACCATCCGTTCGTGATCAGCGACGCCACGAGCCGGGGCGTCGCTCCGCTCGACCAGCAGACCTGGTTCTCGATCGACTGTGCCTACGGCCGCCTCGCGCTCGGCGTGGGTTTGGATCGCGTCGTCGGCGTGATGAAGCGCATGGGCATCACGTCGACGCTGCGGGCCGTGCCCGCCCTTGCCACCGGCAACAACGAGATGTCGCCCATCGACATGGCCTCGGCCTTCAGTGGCGTGGCCGACCTCGGCGTCCACCACGACCCGTACTACATCGAGAGCATCCAGGATCCCGCCGGCAAGGTCATCTACCAGCACCAGGACCCGGGCCGTCAGGTGCTCGACCCGAATGTGGCGGCGCAGGAGCTCGACATGCTGAAGGGCGTGCTGCGGGTCGGCACCGGGCGGCGCGGTCTGCTCGCGGGCGGGCGCCCCGCCGCCGGGAAGACGGGCACCCAGTTCCTCAACACCAACGCCTGGTTCGTGGGCGGCACGCCCCAGTACACGACGGCGGTCTGGATGGGGAACTGGCGGAACAACACCGACCGGATGGAGTTCATCCCGCAGTTCCGGCAGTTCGCCAAGGTGCAGGGCGGGACCTATCCCGTGCTCATCTGGAAGGCCTACATGGACGCCGCGCACGCCGGCCTGCCGGCGCTGGATTGGCCAGCGCCGGCCCCTCAGCCTCGTCCCCCGGCCCGCCTGTACCTGCCAGGCGTCGACTGCACCAGTGGCGGCCCCCTGCTGACCCGCCGCGCCGCGACGGTGGCACCGGGCCCGCCGCCCGGCGCCGTGCCGCCCGGTGGCCCCATCGACTACTCCGCGCCCATCCCGTCGGTTCCTGCCGGCGTCCTCGTCTACGACTGCCGGACGGGGCCGCCGCGGCTCGCCCCGCCGCCCACCACACCGAGCTCCACGTCGTCCACCTCGACCGCTTCGAGTAGCAGTCCCTCGTCGTCCAATTCCACACCGACGTCGAACAACCCGCCGAAGAAGCCGCCCAGGCGAAGACGCCCGCCGACCACCTCCGCACCCTGAGCCGTGGTCCTCTGGTTCGTGGGCGGCGCGCTCGTGATCGCCTGGTCGGTCTTCCACGATCCCCGCCTCGACTACCGCGTGCTCGTGGCCGGCGTGCTGCTGCCTGACGTCGTGGACGGCCTCTTCGGTGGCGCGCGGGCGTCCCACTCCATCACGGCCAGTGTCGTGCTCCTTCTCGCTGTGATGCTGGCCACCATCGGCCATCGAGCGGCGCGCCGGCGTTGGTTGCTGCTGCCCATCGGCACCTTCCTCCACCTCCTCCTCGATGGCGCCTTCACCCGCACGAAGGTGTTCTGGTGGCCGTTCACGGGATGGTCGTTCACCGAGGCGCAGCTCCCGAGCATCGAGCGGGGCGCGTGGAACGTGCTCCTCGAGGCCGCCGGTCTGGCCGCCCTGGTGTGGTTCTGGCAACGGTTCGGATTGGCCGATCCCGCCCGCCGAAGGCTCCTCGTCCGTACGGGCCAGCTCGATCCGGAGATCGCGGAGCGCGCCTGAGCTTTTGTGGTCGAATGCCGTCGTGCTCCACCTCGTCCGCCACGGGCGTACGGCGGCCAACGCCCGGGGCCTGCTGCTGGGGCGGCTCGACCCCCCGCTCGACGAGGTGGGCCGCTGGCAGGCCAGCCGGCTCGCCGGCGCGCTCGGCCCCATCGACCGCGTGATCGCCAGCCCGTTGCTGCGGGCGCGCGAGACGGCCGGCTTCCTCGGGCCCGACGTCGAGATCGACGACCGTTGGATCGAGCTCGACTATGGCGAGCTCGACGGGCTGCCGCTCACCGCCATCGACCGGGACACCTGGGCCCGATGGGTCTCCGACGTCGACTTCGCCCCACCGGACGGTGAGTCGATGCGCACCCTTGCCGACCGGGCCGGCCTCGCCCTCGCCGAGCTGGGGCCGGCGTCCGCCGACGCCGAGATCGCGGTGGTGAGCCACGTGCTCCCGATCAAGGCGGCCGTCGCCTGGGCGCTCGGGGTGGGGATGGAGGTCACGTGGCACCTGCATCTCGACCAGGCGTCGATCACCCGCATCGGTCGGGGGCTCACGGGCATGGTGTTGCGGACCTACAACGAGGTCGCCCACCTGAGCGGCGGCCCGCCGCGCTGAGTCGCGGCGCTCGCTCCCGGCGTGCTCGTCGTGGGCGTGCTCGTCGTGGGCGCGCTCGTTGTGGGCGCGCTCGTCGTGGGCGCGCGCCCGTCGTCGGCGCGCTCGTTGTCGGTCGATTAGCTGTCGGCGGCGGGCGCCAGGTCGCCCAGGTCTTCCGGCCCGGACACGCGCTCCCTCGCCGGCTCGGCCACCATCGGCCGCACCCCTCGGTAGGCAGGCAGGAGGCGCCACACGATGATCGAGGCGACGAAGGCGACGGCGGCGCCCACGACGCCGGCCAGGCCCAGTCCGGAAAGGAAGGCCTCCTTCGCCTGGCTCACCAGGTTGCCCGCCGCGGCCGGGTCGAGCTTCGAGGCGACTTGCAGTGCTTCGGCCAGGCCGTTGCGGGCCAGGTCCTGCCCGGCCGCGGGCACGTTGGCGAGGGCAGAGCCGATCTCGGACTGGAAGCTGGACAGCAGCAGGCTGCCCAACACGGCGACGCCGAGCGCGCCGCCGAGCTCTCGCGTGGTGTCGTTCATGGCCGAGCCGACCCCGGCGCGAGACGCCGGCACGGCACTGATGATCGACCCGGTGAGGGGCGACAGGGTGAGGGCCATCCCTCCGGACAGGAACAGCATCGGCACCAGCACCCAGACATAGGGGCTGTCGGCTTGGTACGTGGTGAGCAGCAGCATCCCCGCGGTCACGCTCAACAACCCCAGCGCCACGACCTTGTTCGAGCCGATCCGGGTTGACAGGCGGGGCGTCTGCGGTGCGACGAGCACGAGCACGACGCCGAAGGGCAACTGTGCGATGCCCGCTTGCAGGGTGTTGTAGCCCAAGACCAGTTGGAAGTACTGGGTGAGCAAGAAGAACAGGCCGAACATCGAGAAGAAGACGAGGACGATCCCTCCGGATGCGACACTGAAGCGACGGTCGCGGAACCAGCGCAGATCGAGCATCGGATGGCGGTTGTGGAGCTCCCACCAGACGAAGGCGGCGATCAGCACGACCGCGGCGCCGAACAGCGCGAGCGTCGACGCACTTAGCCAACCGTTGCGGGGCGCCTCGATGATGGCGTAGACGAGCGAGACGAGCGCGGCGATGGAGAGCACCGCGCCGAACGGGTCGAGCTTGGCGCTCTCCGGATCGCTCGAGGAAGGCACCAGGAACCGCCCCGCGATCAGCGCGATGGCGATGATCGGCACGTTCACGAGGAACACCGAGCCCCAAGAGAAGTGGCGCAAGAGGAAGCCGCTCACGACAGGACCGAGGGCCGCCCCGCCGCCGGAGATCCCGGCCCAGATGGCGATGGCCCGCGTGCGCTCTTCGGGGGGGAAGACGTTGGCCAGCACCGACAGCGTGGAGGGCATGACGAACGCGCCGCCGAGGCCCATGATCGCTCGGCCGGCGATGACCCCGTTCGCCGTCCCGACGAAGGCGGCCGTGAGCGAGCCGGACAAGAAGATGAGCAAGCCGATCTGCAGCGCGCCCTTGCGCCCGTAGCGATCACCGAGGGCACCGGCGGTGAACAGCAGTCCAGCGAACACGAGGCTGTAGGAGTCGACCATCCACTGGAGTTGGGTCGTGGTGGCGTTCAGCTCCTTGGCCAGCGTCGGCAGGGCAACGTTCAGGGCGGTGTTGCCGACGATGACGATGATGAGGCTGGTGCAGAGCACGACGAGGGTCCACCAGCGCCGCCGGTAGAGGTGGTCGGGAATGCCCGCGTGGGTGAGGCTGCTGGCGCCCTCCATCAGGAGTTCCTCCTCTCGTCGTTCGAGGAACCGTACCGATCCTTCGCGCCGCTTCCACACTCCGATGTGCATCTCGCGTCCAGCCCGCCAGGACGGGTCGGAGCGAATCCCAAGGATCGGATGAGGGCGGTCCAAGACCCCAACGTCACGCTGGCCACAGCCCGAGCGGATCGGGCCGATCCGAAAGGAAGAGTGCCAGCATGAATCGTCTCCGGAAGGTGGCCGCCGGCTCGGCCGTCATGGCTGCGGCGGTCGCCGGGGGAGTCATCGGCGCGAGCTTGGTCGGAAGCGCCGGCGCACAGACCTCCACATCCTCCGCGGCGACTACGGCCGCCTCCAACGGCTCGACCAGTTCCGGCAGCAGCGGGACGGCCAACAGTGGCTCGAGCCAACCCAACCGGCCGTCGGGCCAGTTCGACCCGACGAAGGGTGGCCACGTAGGGGCCAACGGCCAGAAGGAAGTGCTGCTGACGCGCACCACGGCTGACAAGGTGCGGGCCGCCGCGCTGGCGGCGGTGCCCGGCGGGACCATCGAGCGGGTCGAGACCGACGCCGAGGGCTCACCCTACGAAGCGCACATGGTCAAGGCTGATGGAACCCACGTGACCGTCAAGGTCGACAAGAGCTTCAAGGTCACGGCGGTCGAGAACGACGGTGCGGGCCACGGCGGCCGCGGCGCGCCGCCGAACGCCACGACCAACGCGCCTAGCTGATCCCCCCGCTACGGCCGGGCGCCCGACCGGGGCGCCCGGCCTCTGGCGTCAGCGGCTCGCCTGTCCGGGCTCCAACCCGGGTCCGCTGCCGCCCCATCCGGCCGCCGCGCTTCACAGCTCCCGCACCGGGTCGCTCCCGTCCCATCCGACCGCCGCGTCCGCCACCATCCCGTAGAAGGACCGGAGGCGTTCGCTCGGCTCGTAGATCTCCACGAGGTGACCGAGGTGAGGCCGAGCGTCGTGGAAGGCGAAGCGCAGCCCGCCTGCGGTTTCCGCCAGCAACACTTCTGGCCAGCCGAGACGCTCGAGGCGCCCCTGTTCGTCGGCCATCGACGCCACGAACCACGCCACGTGATGGACGCCCGGCGGGCGTACGACCACGCCCGCCAACGAGGCCGGGCTGGCCTCGTGCACGTGCACCAGCTCGACCTGGATGGTTCCCCACTGGCCATAGGCCGAGGAGTGATCGAACGTGCCCTTGCCACCCGCATGGCTCACGGACGCCAACGCGATGTGCCGGAGGATGAAGAAGGGTCCTGCGCCGAGGCGGTCCGAGAACGATCGGGCCGCCGTGGTGACGTCTTCGACGGCATAGGCCACCTGCACGATGCGGCCGAGCGGATCGCCCTGGTTCACCGTGCCCCACCTGCGAGGGCGCGCAACCGGTCGTCGACGGAGCCGTTCAGCTTCACGAGGAGCCGGGCCAGCTCGGCCCGCTCGGCCTCCGTCCAGGTCAGCAGCAGATTCCTCACGCGCTCGGCTCGCGACGCCCGCTCCGCGGCGAGCCGTCGCTCCCCCTCGGCGGTGAGCTCGATCACGGCCGCTCGCCCGCCCTCGGGATCCTGCGCCCGTCGTGCCAGCCGGCCGTCGATGAGCACGGCCACCTGGCGTGTGACCGTCGACGGGTCGAGGTGGAGTCCGCTCGCCAGCCCTCCCACCGATTGCGGCTGCGCCGCGAGCTTGTCGAGGAGGAGGTACGTCGCTCGGTCCATCGCCGGCCCGCCGTCGGGCCTCGGCGGCTGACGGACGGCTTCGAGCGCCCGGACGAGCCGCGCCAACTCCCGCTCGATCGTCTGGTCGGTGCTGTCCGCCCTCATTCGATCGAGTCTAGACAAGGTTCGCGTACTATGTATGATACATACATATGAGTTCTCACGCTCGCGCCGCCACCGCCCCTTGGCATCCGCTCACACGGCCGCTCGATCGCTTCAACTGGTTGCTCGGTGCTCGAGTCGCCCTCGCCTTCGTCGGACCAATCGCTGTCGCCCATGTTCTGGGGCGGGGGATGAAGGACGCGGCGGTCGTCTCGTTCGCCGGGCTGCTCGTCGCGCTCATCGCGGGTGGGCTCCCTTCCGGCCGCACTCGGCGCTTCCAGGGCCCGGCCGTCGCGGCAATGTTGCCCCTCGCCTCGCTGCTCTCTCTCGCCGTCCCGGCGGATGGCGCACTTGGGGTGGCGGTGGTAGTGCTCGGCTGCCTGGGCGCCGGGCTCGTCACCATGCGGTGGCCGGGCGTGGGTGCCGTGGCCAGCGCGTTCGGCCTGTCGCTCATCATGGTGCCGCGCCTGCCGAGCGGGGCCCACACGGTCGTGCTGTTGCTGGGCGGGGGAGTCTTGGCGCTGGCATTGGTCGTTGTCACCGACGCGCTGCGCCATCCGCGGCTGACCCTGCCCGCGTTGCCGGCGCCGCGGCGGCTGTCGGTGGATCGCGAGGAGATTCAGCGCCACGCCCTCCGGCTCGCCATCACGATCGCCATCGCCGCCGCGCTGGCGTTCGTTGGTCGGCGACGCGTCCGCGTTCACGGCCCGCTCGTCGTGGATGCTGCTCGGTGTCTGGATCGCGCTCCAGCCCCACGCCGTTGGCACCCGGCATGCCGCGCTCCAGCGAGGTGTCGGCACTGTGGTCGGGGCCGCGCTGACCATCCTGCTCGCGGCGACCCTGCCGCACGGCATCTGGATCGGGTGGATCTTCCTTCCCCTCGCCTTCGTCTGCTTCGGCCTGAGGAGCGTCAACTACGCGTGGTACTGCGTAGTGCTCACGCCCATCGTCGTGCTCGGCTTCGCCGGTGGTCCGCTCGATCCGCAGGTGCTTGCCGCCCGGGTGACGTGGACCGTGATCGGCGTGGCGCTGGCCGTGCTCGCGAGGACGGCCCTGTGGTCGCGGACGGGGGCCGACTCGGCCGTCTCCGTCAAACCGCCAATATCGGAGCCCGCGCCGGCGACGTGACCCGGTCCCTCGTTCATGGGGGTCGATCCGGACCTATATGCGCGAATCGACCCGCCCGAACGCATCGAGCCGGCCCCGCCGACGTCATAGAGTCGAGTGGTGACCGACGCTCCCGCCGCTCCTGAGCACAACCCCAACCTCACGGCGACTCCCACCCCCGTCCCCGCCGGCAACCCCATCCAGGACCTTCTTGACGCGCTCCTCGCCGAGGGTTGGCGACTCGACGGTGCCAGGGAGGTCGCCATCGGCTACTCGGTCACCCTGGCGCACGCGGGCACGGCTCTCAGCGTCAACGGAGCCGGCCCGGACCTCCTCGCCGCCGTTCGAGAGGCAGCCAGCCACCGGCCCCCGCCCTGACGCCGACGAGGCCGAGCGGTGAGCCTCGGCCACGCGCTGGCCGAGCGTTGACCCCGAGCGTCGAGGGCGCGAGCATCCCTCCCGCCGGGGCCGCGCCGCGCCGGGAGGGGGCGCAATGGTGCAGCCGGTCGTCGAGAGATCCGCCGGAGCCGTGCAAGGCGTGACGGTGGACGGCGTCGCCTCGTTCAAGGGCGTCCCCTACGCCGCCGACGGGGGGAGCCAACCGCTTCCGCCCACCACAGCCCATGAAGCCTTGGTCGGGTGTGCGGGACGCCTCCTCGTTCGGCGACGCGTGCCCACAGCCATCCAACCGCGGCGTGGTGCCACCCGAGGTCGAGCCGCTCATCGCTGGCCTCCTGAGCCTCCAGGACACCCACGGCGAGGATTGCCTCTCGGTGGACACCTGGGGACCGGCCACGCAGGGAGCGGGCCGCCCGGTCATGGTTTGGTGGCACGGCGGGGGCTTCACGACCGGCTCCGGCAACTTGCCGGGCTACGACGCTGCCAATCTCGTTCGACGAGGCGACGCCGTCGTCGTCAACGTGAACCATCGGTTGGGGGCACTGGGCTTCATGTGGTTGGGGGAGAGCTGGGCAGGCGACGAGCCCGTTCCGCCGGGGAACGTCGGGATGCTCGACATCGTGGCCGCCCTGGAATGGGTGCGTGACAACATCGCCGCCTTCGGCGGTGATCCGGGGAACGTCACTATCTTGGGCGAGTCCGGTGGCGGACTGAAGGTCTGCACGCTCCTGGCCATGCCCATGGCGCGGGGGCTGTTCCACAGGGCGATCATCCAGAGCGGTCCAGGTCTCGTGGCCCTTGAGCCGGAGGCCGCGGCCAGGACGACCGGGGCTTTGCTCGACGCACTCGAGGTCTCCTCGATGGACGAGCTCCAAGCGGTCTCGCTCGATCGGTTGATGGCGGCGCAAGTCGCCGTCCTTGGTGGCGCCCTCGGTGTGATCTTCGGGTCGGGCCATCGGCTCGAGCCCGTGCGCGACGAAGCGACCCTTCCCGTGCATCCGTTCAAGCTGACGGCCGCCCCGAGCGCGGCCGGCATCCCCCTGCTGATCGGCACCAACCGGGACGAAATGACGCTCTTCCTCGCTGACTCTGTCGCTGGCCTCGACGAGCGTTCCGCTCGGGCGCGAGCGGCGACCATGGCCGCTCGGGGTGTCGACCGCTATGACGTCTACCGACGCACCCGGCCTGGGGCGACGCCGGGAGAGCTGCTGGCCGCGCTTGCAACCGACGGGTTCCGGATCCCGTCGATCCGCCTCGCCGAGCGCCGGCTCGCGTTCGACCCCACTCCTGTGTGGACGTACCGCTTCGATTTCACGACGCCAGTGCTCGGCGGCTCCCTCGGCGCTCCACACGGCCTGGAACTGTCGTTCGTCTTCGACAACCTGCACCTTGGAGGCCTGACCGGCGAGCGGCCTGAGGCAGCGGCCCTCGCCGATCAGATGAGCGAGGCGTGGCTGGCTTTCGCGCGAGGCGGTGACCCGAACCACCCCGGGGCTGCCGGCGTGGGCCGGCGGCGAAGACGGCGCCGACCCGCAACGAACAGGCCGCCGGGTGGTCCGGCGTCGCCGCTGGGCCCGCCGCGACGAGATGACGACCGGCCGCATAAGCGTAGAGACACCACCCCAAGAAGGCCGCGCTGGCGATGACCGCGGCGTAGAGGATCACCGCGTCGGTCTGGTCGCCATAGCGGCCGAGCACGTCCGTCGGGAACGGGATGAACTCCCCGACGCCGAGGTACGCGATGTTCACCCACAGCAGACCGACGTCCACCCCCACGATCCGCCGAAAGCAGCGGTGGTGGTTGACCCAGAAGGCACCGATTACGGCGACGCTCAGGGCATAGGCGAAAGACCTCGGGGCCGAGGTCTCGCAGCGCTTGGCCCAGGTTCGCTGCGGTGACCCCGGGTTCGACGCGCACGCTCACGACCAGCAGCGTCAGCGCGATCGCGAACACGCCGTCAGACAGGGCCAGCAGCCGCGCCCGCGAGTACCTCCCGGGCTCCTCGACGTCACCGAGCCCGCCGCTCGGAGCCCGCGCCGCTGGCGGCCCCTGTCCCGGCTCGCCCGACGGCTGAGGGCCAGCGGTCACCGCCCCAGCGCCCCGAGATGGTCCTCCGAGCGCACCGCCGTGCGGGTCTCCTCGGCCTCGCTCGACATCGACACCACGCTGGCGTCGGGCGGGTTGCCCCTTCCACAGGGGCTCGATCGTGCTCTGAGGATGTGCCGCGTCCAGCGCGACCGCCGGCAACTCTCGGAGCACCAGTGAAAGTCGGGCCCTCGCCGGCGCGTCGGGCGTGGACGCGTCCACGGCCGACTACATCTGGAGGTGCCGGCGTGCCGCGCTTTCGCTGCGGTACTCGGGAATCTCGACGATTCGACCGAGCCCGAGGCGAGTGCTTGGAAGTGGCGGTCACATATGATATAGACGCGTCATGCTGAAGCGGCGTCATGGACTGTCCAAGCTGGCTTCTGTTGTCGCGGTGGCGGGCTTTATCGTGTTTGGCACCGCGGTCGAGGCGTCGGGTCAGGCCGACCCCCCGACGCTCACTGTAACCCCAACCACAGCGATGCCCGGCGAGACCGTCACTTACACCGGAGCAGGCTGGGCGGGTTGTGGTGTTCTCTTTGTCAACCTCATTTCTCCCCCCCCGGCCCCAGCCAAGCTCCTCAGCTTCTTCAGCGCTGGTTCGGGGTCTTTCAGCGCCGCCGTACCCGGTGGCGCCCCCGCAGCACCGGGAACCTACAGGCTGACAACTGCCAATTCCGGAGGTAGCTGTTCGGCGGAAGCCACCTTTGACGTAGTCGAATCGACTACCGTAGTCGAATCGACTACCACGACCACGGCTTCGACGACCACCGTGCCAGGAGCGACGACGACCACCGTCGCATCTGCGACGACGGTCCCCCCCGCAACCACCGAGGCTGAGCCAGGACCGGGCGAACCGGAGGCAGGGACCGCGCCCATATCGTCTACACCACTTCCAGTGACTGGTTAGTGGCGGTTCACCGCCGCCTGGTCGTATGCGGCGGTATTTTGGCGCTTGGCCTGGCAGTCCTCGGCGCTTGCTCAGCCAACCATGACTCCGCCCCTGTAGAGCAGCCGGCCATTTCCACCCAAATCGCCGCCCAGCAAGTGACGACCACGATGGCGCAGGCGGCCAAGGGTGAGACTCTGGTCGCGACGGTACGCCCCGCGGGGGCACCGGGCAGCCGGACACCAGGCAGCCCGCCGGCAGTGAACGTACCGGGGCAGTGGTTGGGCGCGGCGTCGGTGCTGCCGGTGCTCGCTCAGCAGCCGGGCTGGGTCGAGGTCCGCTTGGCGCAGCGACCCAACGAGTCAGTGGCCTGGGTGCCAGCCGGCGATGTGAGCCTCGCCAGCGACCCCTACCGAATAGTCATCAATCTAGACACCACCCACCTTCAGCTGTTCAAGCGGGGCCAACAGGTAGCCGACTTCCCTATTGGTGTCGGCCTTCCCGCTTACCCCACACCGACCGGCCATTTCTTCGTTGCACTCTTCGCCGAGCCTCCCTCGCCTGGCTACGGCCCATTCGTTATGGTCACCTCGGCTCACAGCAACGCCATCAGCGACTGGGAAGAGTCCGGCGACGCCATCACGGCCATCCACGGACCCTTAGGCTCCGACGCCGCCATTGGCACAACCGGGGCCAGAGTCTCCCACGGCTGCGTCCGCCTCCATGATGCGGACTTGACCCGACTACGGGATGTACCCGCTGGCACCCCCGTTGACATCGTCGGCTAAAAGCTCCTAGCCAAGGACCGACCAATCCTGCGCCGCGACACAACCATTCGACGACGGTGCTCCCGCCAGGATCGATGAGAAGGGCGAGATGCCTGATTGGAGTTCAGGGCCGCGACTCCTGGATATCCCGTTATCTGACATGACGCTCCTCCCTCTATTGCGGAACAACACGACCACGCCGTCGTGGCCACCCGCACCCGAAGAGGGGCCCGAGCGTAGATCCTGTTCGCCGTCATCAGCCAGGTCCTCCTCGCCAAAGCAGCAGACCCAGGCATCATCCCAATCAGGGGCACCGACGGCACCTATCAACTCCGTAGCGAGCGTCTTGCAGCCAGTGATCGCTTGCGCGTGGACGTGTGTGGGCGAGGCCCGGGCCAAGAGGAAGTTATAGGGCGGCTCGACGCCAACCAGCTTGGCTGAACGCAGAACGACGAACCGTCTCCTCAAACATTTCGGCGACCCCAATAGATGCCGATTCGGCGGCGCCCCCACCGAGACGGGAGAGTCGGAAGCTCCGGCCCGGCTAGAAGATGCGGGACCGCTCGACCGCTGCAGCGTGCGAGGCGGTCGCCGTTGAGGTCGGCTGGCCCCAGCGCTGCTGCGAGGCCCGCACGGTGTCGGCCCCTGCGCCGCTGCTTCGCTTCCCAGGCGAGCCGGGGCGAGTCCTCCAGGTTTGCAGCGCGGGTCGGTCACCTCCAGGTTGTCGGGCGTGTCGGGACCGCCCTTCGATCTCGGCATCTTGTGGTTGAGGTGGTACGCGGCGCCGGGCGGGATGATCTCCCCGCATTCGCCGCACGGGGCGGGCAGGGTGGCGGCGAACAGGCGGCGGGTGCGTTTCCATTGCGCGGTTCAGAGGCGGGGCGCGGTCACTGTGTCGCCACCGACCTAGGAGATAGCTCATCTAATCGATCTTCCGCTGATTTCGGGAGCAAAACGTCCTGGTCACAGTCTTGCGGCTTGGGCCAAATACGACCACTTCAGCAGTCTCCTAGACGCCGTCGAGGCGGACGGCGACGCGCAACCCGGCGGTGATGAACAGGCGTACGACGGCGAGTAGGCGTTCCTGTGGCTCGCGGGCGGGTGCGGGCTGCCGTGTTGGCGCAGCTTCGTCGCCGGTTTGGCCCGGTGCTGGCGGTTGCGGTCCCATTCCCGCCGCCGCAGCGCCCGAGCCTGCGCGCACGTCGAGCTACAGGTAACCCGACCCTCGCTTACGGGATGCCCCACTGGGAACAGTCCGCCAACTCGGCCGCATCACGCAAGCTCTCTGTAGCGCGAACGCTTCTAGGATCTCCATCATCTCCTCGTAAGACTTCAACGGCTCCTCCCGGTCGATGGTCTGCGTGGCGACCGGCAAGTCGAACCGGGAGGAGCACCACGCCGGGGATCTCCGACGAGGCGCCGATATCAACAAGGGCACGTCACCTGACCGCCACTGGGCAGAACCGTTGGCCATCCCCGGGCAGTTTCGTGACCGCCCCCGGGGCAGGATCTCACGGCCGCCGACACCTGGTTCCACCTAGCTAGTTGCACCTGGTCGTTTTCACCGGCGATGACGGGGCTCCGACGGGGCCGGGGCGCAGGGCGGGTCCTTCGGAGGTCCCTCGGCTCGGCCACGAGAGGTGGTTGACCGGGTCCACGGGGGCGACGGTCCTGTGGACCTTGCCTGGGCCGAGTGGGGGCCGAGGGGCCGCGGCCAAGGCGCGGCTCGGATGCGTGCCCCGACTCCAGCGTCAGCGCGACGGCGGGCCTGGTGGGGGCGTTTGCGAAAGGACCAGGGGTGGGAGCGGTGCCTGGTTGAAGTTGAAGTCCGTCGCTAGGTTGCCGAGTTGGGGTGCCTTCTCGCGGACGGTTGGGCGCGTATCGGGCCGGCCATCGGAAGCGGGGTCGAGGCGTTGGCCACCGAGGAAGACGTCCTCGATGAACTTGGCGTAGGCGTCGAAGCTGAGCGTCTGGTGGTCGATGAGCCCTCGCCGGGCGTAGGGGCTGATGACGATGCCGGGAACCCGCAGCCCGTACCCGTTCTGGTCGACGACCGGCGGCTTGACGTGGTCGTAGAAACCGCCCCAGTCGTCCCAGGACAAGAAGATGGCCGTCGAGGACCAGTCGGGGCCGCTCATGATCGAGTTGATGAGTGAGGTCACGAAGGCCTGGCCCCGGTCGATCCGCCCCGGTGGATGTTCGCTGTGGACGTCGTCGGGCACCACCCAGGAGACCGCCGGAAGCGTTCCTGCCTTCGCGGCGGCTGGCGAAGGCGACGGTGTTCTTGATGTTGCCGAGCTGGCCGTCCTGCTTCACCGTGGTGAACCAGGGCAGCGGGTTCCAGATCCCGGGTGTCGACGCCCCCTGCTGGTGGGGGACGCAGGTCATCTGGCCGTCGGCGCAGTCGGGCTCGTTACCGGTGGCCACGTAGTAACCCCAACTCACGTGGTTCTTGAACAACAGGTAGGTGAGATCGGTCCAGGCGTAGTTCGGGTTGCTTCCGGGCTTGGCGTCGGGGGGCAAGTCTGGCGCTTGGACGGCGCTCACGCAGCTCATAGGGTCGCCTCGCACGCGGCATCTCGCTGACCACTCGGAAACCATGAACAGGTGGGCGGGGAGACTCCACGAGGCGTTCGGTTCGAACATCTCGTCCTGGAGCACGAAGTGCTGGGCGTAGGACCAGTAGTTCGTGATCTCGCGGGCGTCGTGCCAGCCCATCACGTCGACCCCGCTGCAGGTGGAGCACGCGTTTTGCGCCTGGGCGACGAATCCGTCCATGCGCCCGCCGTCGATGTCGGCCACGGCGCTGGCCTGGGAGTGCGGACCACCCGCGTTCGACAGGTTGGGATTGTGGAACGGAACAACACACCCGCCGGTCTTGGGGTTCGGGACGCACACGCGTGCAGGGATGCCATTGGCTCCGGGGTAGGTGCCGAAGTACGAGTCGAACGACCGGTTCTCCTGCATGATCACCACGACGTGCTGGATCTTGTGGATGCCCGAACCGATCGGCGGAACCCTGGTCGCCTGCTGGAGTCCGTGGGCGGGGATCGGGGCGATGACGCGATCCGAGCCGCCGCTCGACGCCAGCGCGCCGATTGAAACCGCGATCACCACGGCACCCACCAGGCCTGCCGTTGTCGCACGGAAGGTGTTCACCGACGCGCTCCTCCATGCCCGGGGGGGACAGCGACGTCGACCATAGTCAGGTCGGTGGGCCCATCCCGTCGGCACCGCGAACACCTCCCGGCTGGGCCAGGTGCCCGGTCCGGGGGGAGTACGGCGAGTGTGAATCTTCACCTCGAGCTCGGCCAGCGTCCGGGCCGCGGTCGCCTCATCGACGACCTCCTCTTCGAGGTCCTCGACCTCGGCGTCGTCCATGTCGTCGAGGTCGTCGAGATCAACCTGGGCCCCCCGGTCCTCCAGCAGTGCTCTGGCCCAGCGCAAGCCTTCGGGTCTTCGTCGAGGCGGCCCTGGAGGCGTCGTTGGCGACGGGCCAGCGACTGGTAGATCGCCTCTGGTGAGGATGCGAGGCGTCGCTGCAGCACCGTCACGGCGAACCCACGCAAGCACCTCGACGCCGAGGGCAGCGATCTGCTGCGGGAGATGGTGGCCACGTTCGCGAGCGGTTGATGGCAGCTGAGCTGGACGTGGTGTGCAATGTCGGCTACGGGGAGGTGACGCCGGAGCGCACCAACCGCCGCAACGGCTACCGGTGCCGCCAGCTCGACACGAGGGTGGGCTCGATTGAGGTGTCGATCCCCAAGCTGCGGGAGGGTTCCTACTTCCCAGGCTGGCTGCTGGAACCCCGCCGGCGAGCCGAGCGGGCGCTGGTGGCGGTGGTGGCCGAGTGTTACGTGCGGGGCGTGTCGACGCGGCGGGTGGAAGGGCTCATCCAGACGTTGGGGATCGAGGGGATCTCCAAGTCGCAGGTGTCGCGGATGGCCGCCGAGTTGGACGCCGAGGTGGCCGCCTTCCGTAACCGGCCCCTCGACGCTGGCCCCTACACCTGCGTGTCGCTCGACGCCCTGTCCCAGAAGGTGCGAGAGGGGGGCCGCATCGTCAACGTGGCCGTGGTGATCGCCGTGGCGGTCAACGCCGAAAGGCCACCGGGAGGTGCTCGGCTTCGACGTGATCACCACCGAAGACGGCGCCGGATGGTTGGCGTTCCTGCGCGGCCTCGTCGCTCGAGGCCTCGCCGGGGTGGCGCTGGTGGTCTCCGACGCCCACCCCGGGCTGGTCGACGCGCTGCGCTCCACCCTTACCGGCGAGGTCTTGCAGCGGTACCGGACCCATTATGCCGAGCAGCGGGTTATGCCGAGTAGGGCTCCAGAACCCTCGTGGGGCAACGACTTCGGGCTGTTGAAGTCGGCATAATCACAGCGTCTCCAGGAAGGCGAGGAGCGAGTCGGGGGCGCGATAGCGACCAGGCGTGGTGCCCGTGGGCGCGGTTCGGGCGAGGGCCCGTTCTTTGATGGCGAGGTCGGCGTGCAGGTAGATCTGGGTGGTTTCCACACCTTCGTGGCCCAGCCGGAGGGCGATCACCGAGACGTCGACGCCGACGGCCAGCAGACGCATCGCACAGGTGTGGCGCAGGACGTGGGGCGTCACGGTCTTGGTGCCCAACGGCGGGCAGCGCTTGGTCGCGGTCCCGGCGTGCTTTGTCACGAGGAAGGCGACGGCGTCGCTGCTGAGGCGGCCGCCGCGGCGGCTTGGGAACACGACATCGGTGGGCGCTCTCCGGCGCTCGGCAAGCCAGACCCGCAGCACCGCGCACACCTGGGTTGTCAGCGGCGTGATCCGCTCCTTGCGGGCCTTGCCGTGACAGCGAACATGGGCGCCCACGCCGAGCTCGACGTCGGCACGGGTGAGCGAGGTGAGCTCGGAGACTCGCAACCCCGTCTGGACGGCGACGAGCAGCAACGCATGGTCGCGACGGCCGACCCAGGTGTCGCGGTCGGGCGCTGAGAGCAGGGCGTCGACCTCGTCGTCGGTGAGAAAGGAGATGAGCTGGCGGTCCATGCGTTTGGCCGGGATGGCCGATACCCGCTGGATCAACGCCGCGTGCTCGGGGTGGCGAAGCGCCGCGTAGGCGAACAACGAGTGGATGGCGGCGAGCCGGTTGTTGCGGGTGCGCACACTGTTGTGACGGTCAGCCTCGAGGTGGTCGAGGAACGCGCCGATGACCGCAGCGTCGAGGTCCTCGATGCCGAGCTTGGAAGGTGCCTTGCCGGTGCGGCCCTGGACGAAGCCGAACAGCAGCCGGAAGGTGTCGCGATAGGAGGCGATGGTGTGGGGACTGGCCCGGCGCTGAGCGATGAGGCGCTCGGTGAAGAAGCCCTCCATGACCGGCGCGAGCGCGCTCGTGGCCGTGCTCCGTCGGCGGCGTCGAGTCGGTCGGCGACGAGGGCGAGCAGCTCAGGTGCGGCCGACAGGTACCAGTACGTGTTGGCGGGATGGACGTGGCCCAGGAACGTCGAGAGCAGCGGCATGCACGCGGCGATATCGGCGCCGTCGCGATACCAGCCGAGCAAGGTGCGGACCGCGAAGCCGTGGCGCAGGTCATGTGGCCTGGGCCGGCATTTCGCCGAGCGAGGCTTGAGGCCGGCGCGGCGGACCAGATCGAGCCACCCGAGATGCGCGTTGCAATAGAGCAATCGTGTGCCGGCCGTCGAGACGAAGAACGAGCGGTCGCGTGGACGGGGGATCAGCTCGTCGCGGCGACGGGTGTAGCCGGCCAGGGCGTCGACGGTGCTCGGGTGCAGTGGGACCTCCCGCGACTTTCCGAACTTGGCCTCCCGGATCCGCAGCACACCGTCGTCGAGGTCGACGTCGTCACGGTCGAGCCCGAGCGCTTCCCCGATGCGCACACCGGTGACCGCCAACAGTCCGACCAAGGTCTCGAAGGTGACGGCCCGCAGCGGCGAACGGAACTGGTGAGCCGCGGCCATGAGCACCGCGATGTCGGCATCCGAGTACAGATAGGGCGTGGCCCGATGGGACTTCGCCGGCCACAGCCCGGTCGGCGGCACCTCATGGCCTGCGTCGATGGCATGGAGGTGACGAGCGAACGCCCGCACCGTCGAGAGGCGATGGCCCCACCATTCCAAGCTGGCGTCCCGGGGCAGGCTGGCCCATGCCAGCGCGCTGTCGGTCGTGATCGTGTCGCTCTGGTGCTCCTCCAGATAGCCGACGAAGTCGGCGAGAAGCAGCCCCGTCCGGTGGAGCTTGAAGCCGACGGCGCGACGTATCGCCAAATAGCTGTCGAGCTCGGCACGCAGGTTGGTCATGACGCCGCCCCCGGCCACGGCAGGGCCAGCGTGCGCAACCGATCCCGGTCGACCTTCGCGTAGATGGCGGTGGTCAACACGCTGGCGTGACGCAAGACCTGGCCGACGTCGGTGAGAGCGGCCCCGGCGCGCAGCATCTCGGTCGCCGCGGTGTGGCGGAGGCGGTGGGCGTTGAGCTCCGGCAGCCCCGCCCGTCGGCACGCCGCGCTCACGATGGCGGACACGCCAGCGGTGCTCAGTTCGCGGTGCGGCGCTCGCACCCGGGTGATGACCTTCGTGCAGTCGCAGCGGGGACGTCCCCGCCGGACCCATCCGGCCACGGCTTCGCCGACATCGACGGGCAACGGCAGCCGCTCCTGGCGCCGGCCCTTGCCCCGGACCACGAGCTCGCCGGCGCGCCAGTCGATGTCGCCGAGCTCCAGTACTGCCACTTCCCCGGCGCGCATGCCCAGGCGGGCGAGCAGGGTCAGCACCGCGTAGTCGCGCCGGCCGAAGGTCGTCCGCCGGTCGCAGCTCGCCAGCAGGCGGGTCACCTCGGCGCGGCCGAACGTCACGGGGAGACTGGCCACACGCCAGCTCGCCACAGTGGGCACTGCCGCGTCGAGCTCGACGTCGATATGCCCGGCCACATATAGGTAGCGAAGAAGCGACCGCAACCCACACACGACGTACTTCGACGAGCCGACCGAGCGTGTTGCGCACTCGGCCAGCACGAACCCGGTGACCTCCGCCGCGGTCAGCTCTTCCAGACGCATCCCGCCGTCCGCGGCCCGCGCTGAGAAGAACAACCGCGCCACATGGAGGTAGCCAGCGATGGTGCCTGCCGCCAGCCCGCGTTCCTCCACCAGATAGACCCGATAGCGCTCATGGAGCAGTTCCACCTCGGTCGGTGGAACAGCTGGAGCGGGTGTCGCAACCACCCCCAACCCGCGCAGGTAGCTGAGCATCGGCACCATCGCCTTGGACGACAGCCACAACGAATAGCCCTCGGCGCGTCGGTGCTCGAGGAACTCCTCCACGCGAGCCGGCGTCAGCTCCTCGGCACCCAACCCGCGCGCCTCGAGCCAGCGGCTCACGTGCGCCATCAGGCGCAGCTGGTCGCACACGGGGTTTGGCCGATAGCCCACCCGCTCCAGTTCCCGGCGGAACCCCGCCACGTTCGCCCCCAGAGGCCCGTTCACGCGGACCGCTGATGCTCTTCCACCCATCCTGATCTCCTCTCCTCATCCGGTCGATGTCGGAGAGAAGGCTTGGACGCACGGGCTGGATTATGCCGACTTCAACAGCCCGAAGTCGTTGCCCCACGAGGGTTCTGGAGCCCTACTCGGCATAACCCGCTGCTCGGCATAATGGAGCTCATGCCGAATTCGGCATGACTTGCACAAAATCAGAAACGTCGAGAACCACCTGCCCGATCACCTCGCCTCCACCGTGGCGAAGAAGATGCGCGCCGCCTACCACGACCCCAACGCGTTGCACGCCGAGGCCACGCTCGAGGCGATCGCCCGCGACCTGCAGCGCTCCCATCCCGGCGCGGCCGCGTCACTGCGCGAAGGACTCGCCGAGACGCTCACCGTCACCCGCCTCGGGGTGCCACCCACGCTGGCCCGCACGCTGCGGTCAACCAATGCCATCGAGTCGATGATCGAGATCGGCCGTGACCACTCGACCAACGTGAAGCGCTGGCGGGACGGGCAAATGGCGCTGCGCTGGTGCGCCGCCGGGATGCTGGAAGCCAAGAAGCAGTTCCGGCGGGTCAACGGGTACCTGCACCTGCCCGCCCTGCGCGCCGCCCTCGACACCCACGTCCGCGGAACCGTCACACCCCCGGAGTACGATCAGCAGAGCGAGGTGGCCGCATAGCCATCACCAGGCCGCCCCCGAAGTTCCACGCCAAGCGGGACATCCTCGACGGCGACAGCGGCCTTGCGTTTGCCGATGCGACGCACGAGACGCCAGTACTGGGCGACAAGGTAGGTGTTGCGGGTGTGTGATGCCGCGATGGCGCACTGGTTGAGGATCTCGCCGAGCCACCGGCTGCCGTTGTTGGTCTTGCCGGACCGGCGTTTGCCTCCGGTGATGTTGTTGCCCGGGCACATCCCGGCCCATGACGCCAGGTGGGCCGCGGTCGGGAACCTGGTCATGTCCACGCCGATCTCGGCGATGATGCACTCGGCGGCCCGTTTGCCCACGCCGGTGATCGTGTCGAGGTGGTCACGGGCCTCCGAGAAAGGGGCCATCACCCGGTCGACTTCGGTGTCGAGGGTGGTGATGGCGTCTTCCAGGTGGGCGACGTGGTCCATGGTGATCTTCAGGATGGTGGCGTGATGTTCACGGAACCGGCCTTGGAGCGCCTCGCGCAACATCGGGATCTTCTTGCGCAGCGTTCCCTTGGCCAGCTCGGCCAGCGTCTCGGGGTCTCGTTCACCGGCGATCAACCCGGCCAGCATCTGCCGGCCCGACACCCCGAAGACGTCGGAGGCGACCGAGTCGAGTTTGATGCCGGCGTCCTCCAGCGTCTTCTGCACGCGCTGTTGCTCGGCGGTGTGGGTCTGGATCAGCCGCTTGCGGTAGCGGGTGAGATCTCGCAGCTCGCGGATCGCCGGTGGCGGCACGAACGAGCTCCGCAGCAGCCCGTGTTCCAACAGCTCCGCCAACCATGCTGCGTCGGCCATGTCCGTCTTGCGGCCCGGCACCATCTTCACGCGCTTGGCGTTCACGAGCTTGAGGTCGAAGCCGCGGTCCTCGAGCACATACCAGATCGGCTTCCAATACGGGCCGGTCGCTTCCATGACCACCTCGACCACCCCGTTGGCGGCCAGCCAATCGGCCAACTCCTCCAAGCTCGACGTGAACGTCGGGAACACGCGCAGCTCGCTCTGCCGGCCCCTACCAGACGACCGCGGCGTTCGCACACAAGCGACCACCTCGTCCTTTCCGACATCCAACCCGGCGCAGCGTTCGACGATGACATCCATGCACACCACCCCCTTGCTCGACTGTGAGACGGGCCTGGCAGGGCCAAACCAACATCGAACCTGTAAGGCGTGCTCGAGGCAACCGCGGACACGGCGCCTACCTGCTTGGCCAGCCCCATTCCTCCTTCGCAGCCGGCAGCGACCGCCGTCGATCACCGCACAGCCACCAACGGACGCCCACACGCCCGATCCGGGCAAAACTTCTACTCGCTCGAACTCGGCAGTCCCGAACGACCATCAACGGAGTCGTAGTCCGCAGGCAGCCCCGTCGTACCGGTGATGGCGCTGCTCGGGCCACGCTGGCACGTTGGCATCGGGTACGTCAGACCGACGATGACAAACCGGGTCGCATCCCTGCCGGCCGGACGCCCGAGGACCTCGCCTGCGCGGGCAAGACAGCGACTCGCGTGTGCTCAAGGGCCGACCACGAGCCCGACCTCACCTGCGCGAACTGCCGGGGTGGCTCGATCCGCCGAGATGTCAGGGAGGGGAGGGTTGAGGTGAACGCCAGCTTGGCCACGCGCCAGCAGCGCTATCCCCATCCTCATGAACCCGTCGAGCCGGTGCTTCCTCGCCCTTCCGCCCGGCCCGGATTTCGAAGCCCTCCGCGTACGCCTCGTGACACAGCTGACGGCAGCCGACATCGAGGTGATCGCCCCGCCTTGGCGTTCCGTGGAAGAGGCCGTCCAAGGGGCCGACGTCGTGATCGCGGACATCACGGGTGGCGACGCCAACGTTATGTTCGAGGTGGGCGTCGCCGCTGGGATGCGCAAGCCGATCCTTGCTCTCGCTCGCTACGGTACCCAGCTCCCGATCGACCTGCGTTCGTACCGCGTGATCCAGTACGAAGCAGGGGATCCTCGGCTCCAGAAGTACGTGGAGTCCTGGCTCTACGACGCGATTGTGCCGCCGCGTTCGCTTGCTTGAGACGGCGCGCTCCCGATGTCCGAGTGCTTCGTCATCATGACGATGAGATCCTCACCGTGCCACTGCTCGACAAGATCAACAGCCTCATCCAGAGAGCCGACGTGATCGTGGCTGATTGCACCGGGCGGAACCCGAACGTGTTCTACGAGCTTGGCATCGCGCATGCCTTGGACAAGCCCGTCGTGCTGATCACCCAAGATCAGGTCGAGGAGGCTCCGACCGATGTGCGTTCCTTCGAGTTCATCACCTACGGTCTCGGTGACCACATAGCTTTCCTCGGGAAGCTCGACCGCGCCTTAGCCCGGTACCTCCGGAAGGACTTCACCGAGCTCTTTGCTTGGACGAAGCCCTACGTCGACGAATTCTCGGCGAGCGTGCCTCAACAAATCACGCGTCAGCCGATTGACGACTTCAGCGCCGCCCTTGAAGCGCGGCTGGTGCGGACGGTAGTCCCATCCGATGACTACAGCCGTGCTAAACTTTTGATGCCGCTGATGATCGGCAACGCTAATGACCTCGATGTCGCCGTCGCCCTCGCAGATTGGATTAGGGCCAGGTTTCCTGGGCCTTGATACTGGTGCTTCCGGCCAGGAACACCCCGATGTGGTCAGGGTCGACGCTCTAAGCTAAGGCCCTTCGACGAGATATGTGCTGTCGGGCTGCGGCGTCAGCCGGTCGATGCCGACGACGAACGAGGTGCCGTCCTCGAGGATGATCAGCAGCCGGTCATCGGGCAGCGCCTGGGTCGTGCCCGTCCGCCCGTCGCGCGTACGCACCCGTGGCAGAGGCGCGGCGGCCGGGGTTCGGGATGCGCGCCGCTCGGGCGCGGCGGCCGCAGGCGTCTCCGCCGAGCGCAGGATGATCTGCGGCACGAACCCGCTGATCTTGACGATGCTGCGTCCCGCGAACGACACGTACAACGCCGGGTCGGAGGGCTGCGACACCCAGTCGAAGTAACAGTTGGCCGGCCGGCCCCGCATCGCCCCGGTGTCGAGCAATCGCTCCCAGGTCACGCCGTCGGTGGTCATGAACGCGCCGACCAGGCCCACCGCGAAGCGGCGCCGCGGGTCGAACGGGTCGAACTGCATGTCGCTAAGGATGACGTCGTAGTGATCGCCCTGCCCGTCGTCGTCCTCGTCGCGGGAGGCCGGAATGCGTCCGCCGCAGGTCAGCTGCTGCTCGAGGTTCGTGTCGAGCACCCAGCTCAGGCCGCCGTCGTCGGAGCGTCGCACGTGATCGGTGTCCAGCAGGTAGATGGTGGTCGGCACGTAGGGGTCGACGAAGAACCGCCGGGCCACGGTGCTACCTCCGCCCGGCACGAGCTGCTGCCACGCGGGGATCCCGGCGGTCCACTTCCACAGCCGGCGCGAGCTGTCGCCCCCGACGTAGAACACCGTCGCGTCGTGCCCGCCGGACGCCTGCACGATGCCGACGTTCGGGTCGGGGAGGAACGGCCCCACCTGCTCTACCGGCCCGGAATCGGCGAAGCCGAAATTGGGGATCACGAACAGCGCGCGTTGGACGAACGTGCCGTTGCCGTTGTTGACGCCGACCAGCACGCCGGCGTCGCCGAACCCGATGACCTCTGCGCGGTGGTCACCGGTCACGTCGGCAACGAAACGGGGATGACGGTCGACCTGCCAGCCGCCGACTTCGAATCCGAAGTCGCCGATCACCGGCGCGGGGTTGTAGTGAAGGTGCCGTCGCCTCTGCTGAAGGCCGCGTACACGCCGGCGTTGCCGAAGCCGACGATGTCGGCCTTGGCGTCCCCGGTGAGGTCGGCGAGGAACCGCGGGTGCATGTCGACCTGCCACCCGCCGGCCTCGGCGCCGAAGTCGCCGATCACCGGGACCGGCGCGAACGTGAACGTTCCGTCGCCGTTGCTGAGCGCGACGTACACGCCCGCGTCGCCGAACCCGACGATGTCCGCGCCCCCGTCGCCGGTGAGGTCGGCCAGGAAGCGCGGATGCTTGTCCAGGTGCCACCCGCCGGCGTTCACGGCGAAGTCGGCGAGCACCGGCACCGGCGTGAAGGAGAACGAGCCGTTGCCTGCGCTCAGCGCGACGTACACGCCGTCGTTGCCGAACCCGACGATGTCGCCGCGCCCGTCGCCGGTGATGTCCGCGACGAAGCGCGGATGCTGATCGACCCGCCAGCCCTGGTCGAAGCCGAAGTCGGCGACCGCGGGCACCGGGGTGAACGCGAACGTGCCGTTGCCGTCGCTCACCGCGACGTAGGTCCCGGCGTCGCCGAACGCGACGATGTCGGCGCGCCCGTCGCCGGTGATGTCCCCTAGCAATCGCAGGTGCTTCTCGACCCGCCAGCCCTGCTCGAAGCCGAGGTCGGCCAGCACGAAGTGCGGATCGGCGAACGAGCCGCCGAACGTGCTGAGCGCCGTCCACACACCCGCGTCACCGAACCCGACGATGTCCGCGCGCCCGTCTCCGCTGATGTCGGCGACGAGCCGGGGATGCTTGTCGACCCGCCAGCCGCCGGGGGTGTCCCAGTCGGTGCGCGCCTTGATGTCGCGGATGCTGCGGGCCCGCAACAGGACGGCGAGGTTGTTGGGCATCACGAGAGTAGACGAGCGGAAGTTCCCAAAGAACCGGATGATCAGGTAGTCGCCGGGACGGTTGGGGTCGTCGCCGGGTAGGTTGCGGACGAGCGGGCGGGAGCCGCGGATGGCGAAGCCGCTGCTGGCGTTCCAGAGGGTACTGCCCTGCCGCAACGGCGGGCCGATCACCATGTGCCGGTCGTCCGAGCCCGCCGGGTCGGGCAGCCCGCCGGGATCGACCTCGTAGAGCGCCATGGTCTGCCCGAGCCCGCTGCCGACGCCGTCCGCGTGCTCGTCCCAGCGCGGCGTGAACACGAGCATCGAGTTCGGCCGCAGCGGGTCGGCCCACGCGCAGTCGTCGTCACCGCCGCCGTAGTCCTGGGTGCGCCAGGACTGCCCGCCGTCCGAGGTCACGAAGCCGTCGTTGTCGCCGGTGCCGAGCGCGATGACCGGGCCGTGGCCCTCGAGCGCCACCCCGGCGATGTTGACCACTGACAGCGTGCTGATGCTGCCGGCGGCGTGGAAGTTGTTGCCGCCGTCGGTGCTGCGGAAGATGCCGCCGTCGCTGGCCTCCCAGACCGTGCCCGCGCTGGACTGGTACGACCCGTCGACGAAGGTCGCTTCGAAGTCGGGGGAGAGGAAGACGCCGTGCAGGTCGACATGCGTGTGCGAGCTGTCCAGGGTGTGCCAGTCCGCCGCCGACCCCGGATCCAGCGGCGCGACGAAGGTCTGGGAGCGCTGCGGTCCGTAGAACAGCACGTCACCGTGGCCCGGCAGGGTGGCGGCGATGTAGACATTGCCGCTGAACTGCTGGCCCATGTTCGGCAGCGGCACCGGTTCCCACACCGACGTGTGCGTGTTGAGGAACTGCAGGTAGTCGCCGCGCCACAGCTCGGGCGTCTGCAGGTTGGCGTTGCCGGTGACGAACACCTCGAGCGGCGAGCGCGGCGACACCACCATCACCCGGTCGTTCTGCGAGTTGGCCGTTCCGACGCTGCCTCCGATGTGTGGCGGGATCGCGCCGCCGTCCTGGATCCAGGTCACACCGGCGTCGAAGGACACGAAGATCTCCGGGCCGTTGAGGGCGTAGACGACCGGAGGCGCGAGCGTGCCGGGCGGCGTTCCCGCGACCGCCACGTGCGCCATCGGCTGGAAGCCGCCGGCCGGCATCGGCAGGACGTCGGCGAACGTCGCGCCGCCGTCCCTGCTGACGGCGAGCGAGCTGCCGCCAGCGGCGTACACGAGGTTCGCGGTGCCCGGCGCCCACACGAGCTGGCCGGCGCCGGGGAGCGCGCCGGCGGTCGGCCTGCGCGGGAAGGAGTGCACGCGACTCCAGGTCGCCCCGCGGTTGCTGGAACGCCAGATGCCGGCGTCCTGGGACTCGCGGTCGCACTGCACGATCGCGAGGACCGTCGCCTCGAATCCGAAGTTCGCGACCACGAACCGCGGCGCCTCGAGGGCCTCGGGCCGCGCGATGCTCACGTACACGCCGGCGTCGCCGAACCCGACGATGTCCGAGTGCCCGCTCTTGCGGGTGTCCGCGAGCAGCCGGGGATGCCGGTCGACCCGCCAGCCGTGGTCGTAGCCGTAGTCGGTGACCTCGGGGAGAGGCTGATAGGCGAAGGTGCCGTCGCTGTTGCTGCGCGGCGACGTACACACCGGCCTCACCGAAGCCGACGAGGTCCGCCCGGCCGTCCCCGGTGATGTCGCCGACGAGTCGCGCGTGGCGGTCGATGCGCCAACCCTGGTTGAAGCCCAGGTCGTTGATCGCCGGAGTTGGGGTGAAGGAGAACGTGCCGTTCGGTTTGCTGAGCGCGACGTACACGCCCGCGTTGCCGAACCCGACGATGTCCGCGCGGTGATCGCCCGTGGTATCGGCCAGGAGACGGGGATGCCGGTCCACGTGCCAGCCGCCGGCCTGCGCGCCGAAGTCGGCGAGCACCGGCACCGGGGTGAAGGAGAAGTTGCCGTTGCCGGTGTTACGGGCGAGACGTAGACGCCGGCGTCGCCAAAGCCCACGATGTCGGCGCGGCCGTCGCCGGTGATGTCGACGACGAAGCGCGGGTGCTGGTCCACCCGCCAGCCGTGGTCGAAACCGAAGTCCTCGACGACGAGCCGGGCCGGCTCGAAGGTGCCGTCGCCCCGGCTCAACGCCACGTAGACGCCGGCGTCCCCGAACCCGACGATGTCCGCGCGGCCGTCGCCGGTGACGTCGGCCAGGAACCGGGGATGCTTGTCGACCTGCCATCCGTTGGCGTGCGCCCCGAAGTCCGCGAGCACGATCCGCGGCACGGCGAAGGTGCCGTCGCCGTTGCTCAACGCGGTCCAGACCCCGGTGTCGCCGAAGCCGACGATGTCGGCGCCCTTGTCGCCGGTGATGTCGGCGAGGAACCGGGGTGTCTGCCCGACCGACCAGCGCGCCGAGTCGGGTCCGACGGCGATCGCCGGCACGCAATAGCCGCCGATCGCACCGGGCACGCCGAACTGGCCCGCGTCCGGCTGCGGCCACTGCACCTGCGACCACGACTCGCCGCCGTCCTCGGAGGCCCAGAGGTTGCTCGAGAAAGATCCGGCGAACACGAGCTGGCCGTCGTCGGAGCTGTCGAGCGACAGCATCCGGCCGGTCGTGAACTGCCCGCCGCGCCCGAAGGACATGTTCGAACGCGTGGGACTGACATCGTGGATCGCTGCCACAAAGGCCTCCCCGTGTACCGGCGTGCCTAGCAAACCGCTGGTCGGCCAACTTGATACTACGGGCGGAGCGGAGTCACGAATGCGCCATATCACCTTGATCGTCTTCCGCGGCAGCCGCGCTCGGCTGTAGCTGTCCGCGTGTGCCGCGGAGCAGCGCCGTCCGCGACGTCGGGCGGCGGGCCAGAATCGGCGAGTGTGCGGATCGGATCCGGATCGTCGTCGAGCCCGCCGGCGTGCGCGCCCGCCTCCGTCCACACCCACACCGCGAACAGGCTGACGGTTGCGACCGACTCGCCGGCCTACGATGAACGTCTACCGCCAGCTCTTCTCAGGCGCCGGAGCGGCTCACCGCCGACCTCCGCGCTCACACCCGCCCGCAGGCCGTGGGCGGCCGATCGGCATGGACCTCGGGCCCATCAAGCTGCGTAAGCAAACACGTGTTCGTACTTGCCAGCGTGGTGTCGCCATAGACGAACGAGCCGGATGCCACTCGATGGAGCGTTACAACGACAACCCCTACGCCCATCACGGTTCGCCGACACCTGCGCCGCTGATCCGGTGGTGTGACGCGTCTGCGACCAGGATTCGCCGCGACCATGGGGCGGCTCAGAGCCCGGGGGGCGGAACGTTTGGCGGTGTTCGGATCTCCGCCCCGACGGATGACTCGTGCGGCACCGAGACGAAACCCGCGTAACGGACGGGCACGCCGTTCCAATAGCACGCGCCCCAAAAGAGCGCGATCAACCCGCCCATCCGCGCAGCGCACTTACGGTGAAGTGCCACGCGGCCGGGCGAGGGTTCTAACGTCGCCGAGAACGCCGCGTCGCGGACGGACGGCGGCGGCCCGCGCGGCGTCGTGCTCGGGCTTGGCCCGGCCGACAGCTTCACGGATGGGATGCTCTCCGACGTCGACCACGATGTCCTCGCGCCGCTCCGCCATACTCGACGGCCACGCCGCGCAGGCCGAGGCCGCCGGTCTCGGTGAGCAGCACGACCGTCAGGGGGTCGTGCTCGGCCGGGACGATGGTGGGTGTGAGTCCACCGTGGTGGTTGCATATCGGCACAGGGCAAATGGAATTGACGTGCCCTCCATGTGCTCTCGCGGGACGTCAGCCTCCGGCGACGACGGCGACGACGAATGTCGGGCAGTGCGTCATCCGGCACCCTCGACCGCGGTTGGTCGAGAACGCTCAAGTGGCTGGCTGCGACTCCGCCACGACGTGGAAGCGGCGGCCGGACACGTCATCGGCGCGGATCTGCACCCATCGTGCGTCCGGCAACGCCCACCATGCGAACAGCGGGAGGGTCTCGGCTCGGCGGATGCCCTCGGCGCTGTCGATCTCGACCGCTCGACCCTTGACGACGACGCTCCAGGCGTCACCAGTCCAAGCGTCGTAGTCGTCCACCTCGAACGCGACCGGCCCGCCGTGGACGATGCCGCTGAGCTTCGTGCCGTCCAGCGTCTTGAACACGACGGTCTCTCCGTCGACGACGTGGTTGATCGGGAAGATATCCGGGTGATGTGCGCCACGAACGCAAAGGAGGCGTCGATGTAGAAGGTCGAAGCTCTGATGCGGTGCTGTGTCAGAGATGGAGGTAGGTCCTCCGGGATCGCCCTGCAGGGGGAGGTCTCAAACCACCGCAAGCTGCGCCGGTCAAGAGCCGGGGTGGTAAGCGTTGCGGAAGAGGCGCGCCAACGAGTGCGTCAGGTGTGAGCTGAGAAGGCGAGCGGAAGCGAACCGCTGATGACGTGTCGAAAGTGTATAGATGGCATCGAAACCGGGAGATGATCACCTGTCCCGGGATGAGCCTGGGGGCAACCTGCTTACTGCCCAGGTGGTGTCCGGCATGGAGGCGGCGCGAGCTCAGCTCGGGCTCTGGCATGGAACGTGGGAACCTGTCGCCCCGCTACGACGGCCGTTCACTGGGCTGCCGGATTTGGCCCCCCGGTCGCGAGAGGGAGGACTCCAAGCAGCGGGAACTGCGAGGAGCAGAGTACCGATGCGGGGCACAGGGACGGACCGGCTCGTAGTAGTGGTGATGCCCGGTAACACGGGCGGAGCGAAGGGGCCGGGTCATCCGGGCATGTCTGGTGGTCAACCGTGATCGTGCGGGAGGAGCCGGTGGACGTGTCGAAGCCGACGACGGTGAAGTCGTTTGAGATTTCCAAGTGGGTTGTGTGGGAGGCCTACGAGAAGGTCAAGGCCAATCAGGGGGCTGCGGGTGTCGACGGGGAGTCGATCGCAGAGTTCGAGAGGGATCTGAAAGGGAACCTCTACAAGCTCTGGAATCGGATGTCCTCGGGGACGTACTTCCCGCCGCCGGTGCGTGCGGTGGAGATACCGAAAGCAGGAGGCAAGGGGGTCCGCCTTCTCGGGGTGCCCACGGTGTCGGACAGGATCGCCCAGACGGTCGTTCGGTCGTATCTGGAGCCGGAGGTGGAGCCGCTGTTCCATCCTGACTCCTACGGCTATCGGCCGGGGCGGTCCGCTCTCGATGCGGTGGCGACATGCCGGCAACGGTGCTGGAAGAAGGACTGGGTGATCGATCTCGACATCCGAGCCTTCTTCGACAGCTTGGATCACGACCTTGTGATGCGGACAGTGTCTAAGCACACGGACTTGCGGTGGGTTCTTCTCTATGTGGAGCGGTGGCTCAAAGCTCCCCTCCAGATGGGAGACGGCACCTTGGTGCAACGGGATCGTGGGACCCCGCAGGGTTCGGCGATCTCGCCCCTGCTGGCGAACCTCTTCCTCCACTACGCGTTCGACAGGTGGCTGGCCCGGGAGTTCCCGACGGTCGGTTTCGAACGCTACGCGGACGATGCGGTGGTTCACTCCGCGACCGAAGCCCAGGCACAACATGTGCTTGGGGCCATCGCCGAGCGTATGGCGCAAGTCGGTCTGGAACTTCACCCCGACAAGACGCGGCATCGTGTACTGCAAGGACGCCAGCCGCCCGGGCTCACATGAGCACGAACGATTCAGCTTCTTGGGGTACACGTTTCGTCCCCGACTGGCGAAGAGCAGGCACGGGAACTTCTTCGTGAGCTTCTTGCCGGCGGTCAGCGACGACGCCAAGAAGGCGATCGGACGGGAGATCCGCTCCTGGCGGATCAACCGGCGCAGCGACCTGGCCCTCAAGGACCTTCCGCGCATCATCAACCCCATCGTGCACGGGTGGATCAGCTACTACGGGCGCTTCTACAAGTCCATGCTGTATCCGCTGTTGCGTCGACTCAACGCGCATCTCGCGCGTTGGGCGGCACGGAAATACAAACGGCTGCACCATCACTTCGCCAGGGCAGTTCGGTGGTTGCGGAGCGTCGCAAGGCGCGACCCGACTCTCTTTGCCCACTGGCGGCTGGGCGTCACGCCCTGACGGCTGGATGATGGGAGCCGGATGAGTCGAGAGGCTCACGTCCGGTTCTGAGAGAGCCGGGGGGTGCGATTCCCCCCGGCCACTCGCCCGCCGATGCTCACCGCGAGGCGGCCCACGTCGGCCTCCCGGAGCAGCCTCCAGCACTCATCGGCCTCGAGGACGATCATCCCTGTACGAGGATCGGTGCTTCTCATCGCGTTCTCCCTGGTCGGCCATCGCCTGCTGAGCCGAGGCGCCGGATGTCGACACTTGCCGCAATGCTAGGCGCTTGGCGCCTTTGATGGCTCTGCTCCACGCCGACTACTCGGTTAGAAGCCACAACGGTCCGCGCATCGGTCTTCACCGCGCGGCACGACGAACGTCCCGGGCGCGCCGTGTCGAAGGCGCCGGTTTCGATCCTGCAGCGGCCGGTGTACGGCGTCGGCGAAGCCGCCGCCGTGCTGGGGTTGCGGGCGATCGGGTGCGGGCGTGGCTTGACGGCTATGACCGCCGAGGGTCCGCTACCCGCCGGTGATCCGGGAGAGATCCACCGGTGACGACATCGTCACCTGGGGCGAGTTCGTCGAGCTCGGCTACCTGCGGGAGTACCGCAACCGCGGTGTGCCCCTGCAGCGGCTCCGCTCGGTGATCGACGAGCTCCGACGGGTGTTTGCCACCCCGTACCCGCTCGCCACCGCCCACCCCTGCGTGGTGGGCAAGGAGCTGGTGCTCGAGGTGCAGGAACGCAACGACCTCCCCGCCGCCATCGCCATCGTGATCCGATTGGGCCAGCACATCCTCCTCGCCGACGACGCCAACCGTTTCGTGCGGAAGGTCGACTTCGAGCCGCCCGTCGACGGCGAGGGGCAGCGGCTGCGTCGGGCGGGGCCGACCTCGCCGGTGGTCATCGATCCGCGCGTGCGCTTCGGTCGACCCTGCGTGCAGGGTGTGGCCACCGAGCGGCTGTGGGAACTGTTCGACGCCGGCGAGACCGTCGAGGAGATCGCCGCCCGCTACGACCTGGGCTCCGAGTTGATCCGCGCGGCCCTCACCTACCAGGAGCAGTCGCGTTCCTTGGCGGCGTGAGCCCGAGTCGCTTTCGCGGTCTTTCCTCGACGAGACCGACCTCGCCTCGGGCCGCGCCCTGGCCGCCCGCCGCCCGGCGTCATCTACCCCTGCCGCCCCGACCTGCCCGACGTCGCTCCGGGGACACTCGACGACGCCTGGCCTCCCGTCATCGCCGCCCAACAGCTGGTGGTGATTCACCCGCGACCAGCGGATCCGCTACCGGCCAGTCGAACGGCGACTGTGGGTCACCCATGGTGTCCGGGGCTTCGTGCTCACCGGGCGCAAGAGCCACTCGACCCACGACAGCCTGACCGTGCTCGAACGGCACTGGGCCCGCCTCGAGACCATCGTGGACCACCAGCCCAACGGGCCCGTGGATGTGCGCCGTGACGATCAACGGTCTCCGCAGGATCGAACTTGCCTAGCAACCGACCCATCTGCGTCGCGTGCCGGCGAGCGGCACGCCGCACACGCTCCACAACCCGACCGTCTATCGAGACGGGGGCGTCGATCTTGTGCGGGGCGCTGCGACGGCGTCGATCCCGTCTCTCCGCGGCAGGGACCACCGACCGTGGCCGACCCTCAGCCGGTCGTCGATCCAATCTCCCATCCAATCAACTCAGGCCGACTCGGCGGACTGGACGGACCCAACCGGACGACAGCTCGGACTCCAGCGTGGTCAGCGGACTGGAGGCGACTGGCCGGACGGTTGTCAAGGTCCTGTGAAGAGAATCAGCCTTGAGCGTGGCGCGAGACGTTCATGCGGCAATCTTCCGGAGTGTGACTGCATAGCCGAGGTCCCGGAGTTGTTGGACGAGGCGCTCTTGGTGGCGTGCGGTGTCGCCGCGTCGGGCGAAGTAATCGCCGCCGAGGTCGCTGTAGTCGACGTTGTTGGTGAGCAGGTGCCAGCAGATGACCAGGATCGAGTGGCCAACCGCGACCGCGGCCTTCTTCTTGCCGATCCGTCGGGCCAGCCGCCAGAACTGGGCTGACAGGTAGGTGTCACGGGACCGGGCCGCAGACCAGGCGCATTGGTTCAAGATGTCGGCGAGCCACGGGTCGCCTTTGGTGGTCTTGCCGGAGTGGCGTTTGCCGCCGGTGATGTTGTTGCCCGGCGACATCCCGGCCCAGGAAGCGAGGTGCCCGGCGGTCGGGAAGCGGGTCATGTCGACACCGATCTCGGCGATGATGCACTCCGCGGCCCGTTTGCCCACGCCGGTGATCGTGTCGAGGTGGTCACGGGCCTCCGAGAAAGGGGCCATCACCCGGTCGACTTCGGTGTCGAGGGTGGTGATGGCGTCTTCCAGGTGGGCGACGTGGTCCATGGTGATCTTCAGGATGGTGGCGTGATGTTCACGGAACCGGCCTTGGAGCGCCTCGCGCAACATCGGGATCTTCTTGCGCAGCGTTCCCTTGGCCAGCTCGGCCAGCGTCTCGGGGTCTCGTTCACCGGCGATCAACCCGGCCAGCATCTGCCGGCCCGACACCCCGAAGACGTCGGAGGCGACCGAGTCGAGTTTGATGCCGGCGTCCTCCAGCGTCTTCTGCACGCGCTGTTGCTCGGCGGTGTGGGTCTGGATCAGCCGCTTGCGGTAGCGGGTGAGATCTCGCAGCTCGCGGATCGCCGGTGGCGGCACGAACGAGCTCCGCAGCAGCCCGTGTTCCAACAGCTCCGCCAACCATGCTGCGTCGGCCATGTCCGTCTTGCGGCCCGGCACCATCTTCACGCGCTTGGCGTTCACGAGCTTGAGGTCGAAGCCGCGGTCCTCGAGCACATACCAGATCGGCTTCCAATACGGGCCGGTCGCTTCCATGACCACCTCGACCACCCCGTTGGCGGCCAGCCAATCGGCCAACTCCTCCAAGCTCGACGTGAACGTCGGGAACACGCGCAGCTCGCTCTGCCGGCCCCTACCAGACGACCGCGGCGTTCGCACACAAGCGACCACCTCGTCCTTTCCGACATCCAACCCGGCGCAGCGTTCGACGATGACATCCATGCACACCACCCCTCTCGCTCGACTGTGAGACGGGCCTGGCAGGGCCAACCGATCATCGAACCTGTGAAGAGAATCAGCCTTGAGCGTGGCGCGAGACGTTCATGCGGCAATCTTCCGGAGTGTGACTGCATAGCCGAGGTCCCGGAGTTGTTGGACGAGGCGCTCTTGGTGGCGTGCGGTGTCGCCGCGTCGGGCGAAGTAATCGCCGCCGAGGTCGCTGTAGTCGACGTTGTTGGTGAGCAGGTGCCAGCAGATGACCAGGATCGAGTGGCCAACCGCGACCGCGGCCTTCTTCTTGCCGATCCGTCGGGCCAGCCGCCAGAACTGGGCTGACAGGTAGGTGTCACGGGACCGGGCCGCAGACCAGGCGCATTGGTTCAAGATGTCGGCGAGCCACGGGTCGCCTTTGGTGGTCTTGCCGGAGTGGCGTTTGCCGCCGGTGATGTTGTTGCCCGGCGACATCCCGGCCCAGGAAGCGAGGTGCCCGGCGGTCGGGAAGCGGGTCATGTCGACACCGATCTCGGCGATGATGCACTCCGCGGCCCGTTTGCCGACCCCGGTGATGGTGTCGAGGTGGTCGCGGGCCTCAACGAAAGGGACCATCACCTCGTCGACTCGTTCGTCGAGCTGGGCGATGGCGGACTCGAGGTGAGCAGTGTGGTCCAGGCACAACCGGATCAGGAGGGCGTGGTGGTCGCGGAACCGTCCTCGCAGGGCCTCGCGCAACTCGGGGATCTTCTTGCGTAGCACCCCTTTGGCGAGCTCGGCGAGAACCTCGGGGTCGCGCTCCCCGGCAACGAGCGCGGCCAGCATCGCTCGCCCCGACACACCGAGCACATCGGAGGCGACCGAGTCCAACTTGATGCCGGCGTCCTCCAGGGTCTTGTGGATCCGCTGGCACTCGGAGGTGTGAGCCTGGACGAGGCGTTTGCGGTAGCGGGTCAGGTCACGCAGCTCCCGGATCGCCACCGGGGGCACGAAACTGGCGCGCAGCAGGCCGTGTTCCAACAGCTCAGCAAGCCACTCGGCGTCGAGAACATCGGACTTACGACCGGGGAGGATCTTGACGTGGCGGGCGTTGACCAACTTCAGATCGAACCCGCGGTCTTCGAGCACGTACCACGGTGACTTCCAATACGACCCGGTCGCTTCCATGACGACCTCGGTGACACCCTCGGCGGTGAACCAGTCGGCCATCGCCTCCAGCTGGGAAGTGAAGGAGCTGAACGTCCGGGTCTCCTTGCGGCGACCCTTGCCGCTCGGATCTGGTGTGCGCACGCAGGCGACCACCTCGTCCTTACCGATGTCCACCCCGGCGCACCGCTCCACCATCAGGTCCATCGCCGACCCCCCGTCTGACCATCTTGGAATTTTGGGTGGGCCGGCGGGGTCAACCGATCAACGACGCTGTGAAGCGTGTACCTGACAACAATTCGAGGTGCCGGGAAGACCCCTGGCGTCAGTCTGTAAGTCGGGCTCTACCTGCACCAAGGGCAAACGAGCTCAGCCAGGCCCGACACGATTCTCATCCATCGAGGCGGCCAACGAGCCATGGGGGTCTGTAAGGCGTGCTCGAGGCAACAAGTCGCAGTGCCGGGAAGGCCCCCAGCGTCAATCTCTTAATCGGGCTCACTGGCACCAAGGCAAGCCGAGCTCAGCCAGACCCGACCCACAGATTCTCATTCGTCGCGGTTCGGCGCAGCAGCCCAGGATCTCTCTTAATCCGCAGGTTCTGGGTTCGAATCCCAGGGGGCGCACCACCTCTCAGCAGGGACGATGCGCGGGAGGCGGGGGCCGAGGCGTCGGTCCATCCAATCCCAGATCCAATGAAATCGGGACCAGCTGGCGGACTGCAGCGGACTCGGCGGACGGCCCGATACGCGTCGGGCCTGGTAGCGGCGGACAGGAGCCCACCAGCCGGACGACCCTCAACGGAAATTCCGTCCGCAGGCGCAGTTGCGGCTGCAGCCCGATGAGAGAGCGTCGGTCGCACCGGTGGCCACCCGGCGTGGGCACACTCTCCGCCCAAGTTCTCGTCACGATCGTCCAGGAGTCGGCCCCTCAGACGTTTTAGGTGCCGCTCCCCGGCCGCACCTGGTCCTCGACTGGACCACCGCCGAGGGCTGGCACGTCTTCTGTGCCGTAGTGGCCTGGAGCCGCTGGATGGTTCGTACGCTGGCTCGCGACGAGAAGGCGGCCACCACCACGGCGCCGCGGGCCGAGTGCTTCGAGACCATGGGCGGGGTCCCCGCGGTGGTGCTGTTGGACCGCATGGGCGGCCTGCGGGGTGGGCACCAGTGGGAACCTCGCGATGGCCCTTGACAGCGCTTACCTCTCCGGGGAGTCATCCTCTCGAAGCTTCCTGGGGGATTCGTGCGCGACGTGGGCGGCGGCTATGCCCGGAACGGCTCGTTCATTGTCAGGACCGGGTCTGCTTATGCTGGGCGGTCTGGGGGGTTGGTTCGCGGGGAAGCCCGAGCAGGCGCTCTCCGATGATGTTGCGTTGCACCTGGCTCGTCCCTCCGGCGATTCGAGGGGCTGGCGCCGCCAGAACTTCCGACACGTCGCCGTCGACAAGGCCTCCGAGGCCCGCTAGCCGACTGCGGAACATGGCGACGTCGAACATCAGCTCGGAGACGCCGAGCTTCAGGAGCGAAGCCGCCATCGAGGCCGACGGGCCTTGGCGACGTTCGAGGGACGCCAGGGTTCGGGCTCTGGCTACGAGAAGGGCGAGCTCCTGGCGCTGGAGGTCATCGAGCGTGTGGTCGGAGGTCGCGATCGCCTTGATCCGCCGCTCGAGCCCCATGACCAGGGCGCCAATGTAGTTCCGCTCCTCGGCGAGGACCGCCATCGCGACGTCCCAACCTCCGTTCAAGGGGCCGAGCAGGCACTCGGCGGACACGACAACCTCGGTGAGGAACACCTCGTCGAACTCGGCGGCACCCGTCATCTGCCGGAGGGGCCGGACTTCGACGCCGGGGGATCTCATGTCAAGGAGAAGCAACGAGATCCCCTTGTGTCTCGGCTGATCAGAGGAGGTGCGGGCCAGCAGGATGCCCCAATCGCTGTAGCGCCCGCCCGAGCACCACACTTTCTGGCCGGTCACGACAAACGTGTCCCCGACACGTTCGGCCTTCGTGGACAGCCCGGCCAGGTCGCTCCCGGCCCCAGGCTCGCTGAACAGCTGGCACCAGACGATGTCCGACGACAGCGTCGCGCGCAGGAATCGTTCCTTCTGCGCGGGCGTGCCGAACATCAAGATGGCGCCACCGGCAAGGACGATGCCCACCATGTTGATGAAGGGGGGCACCTCGACCCGCGCGCACTCCTCGATCCAGATCAAGAGATGGCTGGTGGGAAGACCTCGGCCCCCGTAGTCGACCGGCCACGTCAACCCCGCCCATCCCGCGGCCACAAGCTGTCGCTGCCAGCCCACTCCCTCGGCATAGAGGCTCGGCGGCAGGATGGCACCGTAGTCGGGCGGCGCAGCCGCCACCGCCGTCTCCAGCCAGGCGCGGGCCTCGGCCCGGAACGCGTCGGGCTCCGTTTGCATCGACCTCGACTCCTAGCAGACAGGGGACGTGGCGATGGGACCCCGGCTCACCGGCCTCGCTCCTCTGGGGTCACGATGAGGCGGGTGGCGGGCGGTTCCTTCGCTTCGAACGCCTCAAACGCCTTCTGGACGTCGCTCAGCGGGAACTCCACCAGCCGGGCGGCAGCAAGGGGGTTGGCCACTGAGGTCAGGAGATCCAGGGCGACCGTGAAGTCGTGAACACCCGCCCGCGCGGCGTAGCTGATGGCGAAGAAGACACGCGTCTCGCGCACCTGCGCACGGGCGGCCTTCACGGATTGAAGCTCGTCGAAGTGACCCAGAACGACCACCTCGCCGCGCTTGGCGGCGACATCCATGGCGAGTTGGAAGGTGCGGGCGCGAGCGCCTACCGCCTCCACGACGAGCTGGGGTCGAAGCGCCCTCAGCTGGTTCTCGAGGTTGGGCTGATCCGCTTCGAGCACCTCGTCCGCCCCGAGCTCAGCCGCCGCTTCGCGCTGGTGCGGATACCGTGCCGCGACGGTGATGTGGGAGGCACCCAGGAACCGGGCCGCCATCGCAGCACCCAGGCCCAGCATGCCGGCTCCCAACACAACGACGCGCGCGCCGTCCACCCGTCCGCGTGCGTCGGCGGTCCAGCTGTGGCGGATGGCATGGACTCCGCATGCGATCGGTTCTGTGAGCGCCACTTGGGGAGCCGTCAGCCCGGTCGGGGCGGGGAAGGCCGCGATGCTCGGGATGACGATCTGCTCGGCGAAACCGAAGCTCGCGATCGGGCGGGGGTTCGTGCAGAACCAGTACGACTGGGTGGTGCAGGGACCGCACTCCCCGCACGAGGAAGCCGCGCTCGGCTCGACGGCTATGCGATCACCAGGCGCCAGACCGTCCACCGCGTCGCCGACCTCAAGGACCACGGCGGCGATCTCGTGGCCGACAGCACCCGGCGTGGCGCGTAGAGACGGCGGGAGGCGGGCAGGCTGCTGCCACTGGTGGATGTTGCTGGCACACACTCCGCACGCCAGCACTCCAGCTCGGAGATGGTTTGGCCCCAGCACGGGCAACTCGACGTCATGGACCTCGAGCTGGCGACTGGCGACCAGGAACGCTGACTTCATCTGTGGCTACCTTCATTCATCTGACGACGCGCCCCTCGCACTGCGCGTCGCGCCTCGGACATCCCGGGGAGGGTTCGAGGACGCCAACAACTGGCGCCCCCACGCTTGGCAGGAAGGGCGCGATCGGCTGCCCGGGAAACCCTCTCCTCGGCGAGCGGCGCGGCGGGTCGAGGAGAGACTAGAAGTTGAGTTTCAAACCCGGGCGCGGCCAGGCTGCCGACAGCAGCTTGCCCGTGGAGGACTGGGTGATATAGGCCGTCTGCAGGTCGGGCCCCCCGAAGCAGATATTGGTGGTGAGCGGATCCGGGAAGGGGACGAGCTCGTATGACCCATCCGCGGACACCACGCTGACCCCAGGGTTGACCATGGTCGCCACCGCTACCCGGCCATCGGCCTCAACTGCGAGCGAATCGAAGTACTGGTGACCGCCGAGACCGAGGACCAAGGTGCCGCCCGAACCGTGCTCGTCCGGCTTGCGCACGGTGCCCGACCCGGTGATCTCCCACCTCCAAAGCCGGCCCGTGATCGTCTCGGCCACGTATACGACATCGCCCTCAGGCGACAGCCCCACGCCGTTCGGTGTCCACAACGGATAGGAGACCTCGTGGATGTGCGAGCCGTCCGCCGCCGCGAAGTAGAGCGCTCCCAGATCCTGGCTGCGGTGGGTGCCTTTGCCGGTGTCGGTGAACCACATGTTCCCGTCGACGTCGAAGACGAGGTCGTTCGGGCCCCGGAGCTGTTCCCCGTTGCACTCGGTGTAGAGCACGGTGACCTCTCCGGTCCCGAGATCGACGCGCTCGATCCGGCCGCCCGAGTAGTCGGGGGGGGCCTCACCCGTCGGGATGTGCAGATCCGCCATCTCCCGCCACACGAAACCGCCGTTGTTGGCGACATAGACGGCCCCGTCCGGGCCGACGGCCGCGCCGTTCGGACCGCCCCCTGTCTTGGCGACGACCTCCGTCGACCCGTCCGGGAGCACCCGGGTAAGCGTCTGACGCCTGATCTCCACCACCAGGACGCTGCCGTCGGGCATGGCGATCGGGCCCTCCGGGAACTGCAGGCCAGTGGCCATCTCTCGGTATTCCATCGACCTCACCTCTCCTTCTCGTGTGGTCATCGGTTGCTCTCCCACTCGCGCCGCAAACGGCGCCGCCACGCTCGACGCGGCGTCACGGGATCAGTGCCTCGACAGGATCCGGACCACCCCAGCGCTCCCATCGACTTCGATTGTGGCGTCGCTCTCAATCCGGTTCGTCGCCCGTTCGACGACCGTGACGCACGGCAATCCGTACTCGCGGCACAACGACGTCCCGTGGGCAAGGACGCCTCCCGTCTCGAGGACGAGTCCGGCGATCTTCGTGAACACGGGGGTCCAGCCCGGGTCCGTCTGGCGGGTCACCAGTATGTCCCCGTCGCGCACGTTCGTGAGTTCCTCGATTCGGTAGATGACCCGAGCCGGGCCCGTCGCCTGTCCGGGACTGGCGGCGATCCCATTCAGGCTCGCCTCGCTGCCCGCGACCCCTGTAGGGCGATCGCCCTCCGGCGAGTAGCCACGCAGGAATTTCGGCGCCTGGCTCATCAAGGTCTTCTGCCACTCAGCGCTGCGCACCTCAATCCGGGCGTTCGCCTCCTTCGGGCCCAGATCCCCGGCGAGGCCCGCGTCGATCTCATTCGTGCCGAGGAAGAAGACATCGTCCTCGCGCTCGAGCACGCCGGCCTTGACGAGGCGGCGGCCCAAGCTCAGATAGACGAGTCGACGGGCGTACCAGAGGCGGTCGAAGTAGAAGCGGTGATCGTTCCGGATCGCCATGTATGCCTCGTTGTATCGGAACAACCGCTTCAGCAGCACCTTCCGCAGTGGTCGGTAACGGCAACGTCGGAGGAGGTCTTGTTGAGCGCGGATCCGCTCCTTCTGCTGGGCGGCGTTCTGCTCACGGGGGCTCTCGGCTCGACTGTCGATGGAGGACCTGACCATGTCGAGCAGGAGGTCCGGCCGATCTCCCCAGCGAGGGAACATGATGTCCTTGTACGCCGCGCCCCGGTGCCGATGGTCCCGTAGGAACCCCCGGAACGCGTCTGCGAAGGGCTGGAGAGCCGCGTCCCCCGCGGCGGCAACCTCCAGGTCGTCCCAACTATGGGATCGGATGGTCTCGAGCATCTCCGGTCCCGCATCGTGGGCGAGGCGCGACAAGTCCCAGATGGCCTGGGCTTCGGCCACCGTCGCGCTGGCGGGGAGGCCCGAGCTCACAGCTGCGTAGAGGATGTCGCCCTGCCCGAACCAGCGCTCCAGGAGGCCGGTAAGGATGAACGTGAGGTCGAAGGAGTGGTACATCACCCCGACGCCGTAGTAGTAGCCGGTGAGGGCGACCTGCCCCATCACGTCGCCGGTGAGATGCGCCCGCAGCTCGTCGAGGCTCAACTCGTCCAGATCGCTCTCGAACCAGCCGTCGCTCGCCTCGATTAGGGGTCCTGACAGGGTCTCGAGAAACTCGTGGTTGTGGCGGAGCGAGCTTTTGGCCCGATCTTTGCGCTCGAGCTGCCAGTGCCGGCGTAGCCGCCCTCTCCACCGCCACGGCATCGTGCGGATCTCGTCCTGCATCGACGCCGGGAAGAAGTTCACGACGCCACTGATCCGGGCGAACTTTGGGTGATACTCGTAGATCCGTCGGAGCACATCGACGTTCGCGTAGGCCGCCGACGTGAAGAACTTGGCGCAGGCCGGGGGGAGCCGACGGTCGTCACCGTGCATCGGCAGGTAGACGCCGAACCACCCTGCCGACGCGCCGGGCGGGTTCCTCACGCTGTAGTTGAGCGGGCTCTCGGGCGAGGTCCACACCTCGTCCCCATACGCTCTCGTCCATACCACGGCGGGGTCCTCTGCGACCTCCGGCGTATCACGCCACGGCTCGAGGTACCGGTCGTAGAACACGCCCGCCACGGTCGTGACGGCGCGTGACTGCAGCACGAACAGCTCGTCGTCGCGGATTGTCCACTCGATGTCCTGCGGGAACCCGAATGCGTCGGCGATCTCTCGACTGCGCGCCCAGACGTCCCGCACGAGCCGGGTCGGAAACGACCCCCCCGCAGCCCGGCCCGATCGCTTCCGGATCGTCCCATCGGCGGTGCTGAGGGTCAGCTCCTCGGGGTTCACCTCCCCGGACACGAGCGCCTCGCCCATCCCCGGCACCACGTTGACAATCATCTCCGACAGGGATTGGGTCACCGGGTCGACGGTGAACGTCACGCCCGACCATTCCCCCTCCACCAACTGCTGGAGGACGACAGCCATGCCACCGCCGTCTCCCTGCCCTCGGTCCGCCCGGTACTGCTGCGCGGCGGGGTTATCGAGCGACCGCCAGCATTGCTGCAGCGCGTCCACGAGCTGGTCGAAGTCGTCGATGCCCAGGCACGTGGCGTAGACGCCTGCGGAGGAGCCACTAGCGGCGTCCTCGCTCACCGCCGAGGACCGCACTGCCAACCGCTCGGAGGTGCCGCCGAGCCCTTCGTACGCGCTCTTCAGCACGTCCAGGAAGCTCAGCGGGAGCTCCTGGGTCCCGGCGAACGCGTGGAAGGCGCTGACCGTTACGACGCAGAAGCGCGGCACGTTCAACCCCGCGTGGACCAGCTCGGCCAGGGCGGCCCCCTTGCCACCTGCGACCGCCCGATCGGTCGCGGATGGCTCATGAGACTGGACGATGTACACGTGCCCTCCTTCGGTCGCGCACGTTGGGACCGCGCAGTGGTGGCGGCGATCGCACTAGAAGACCTCGCTCCAGTCCTCGCGCTCGCGGGCCGTCTCGCCGGGGAGCGAGGCGATCACCCGCCCGGCGCGTACGACGTAGACGTGGTCGACCACGTGGAGGGCCTCGCCGATGGCCTGCTCCACGAGGACGATGGCGCAGCCATCCTCCCGGGCGAACCCGGTCACCTGCTGCAGCAGGCTTTGGATCACCGCAGGGGCGAGCCCGAGCGACGGTTCGTCGAGCAGGAGGACGCGTGCGTTGGCCATGAGAGCCATGCCGATCGAAAGCATTCGCTGTTGGCCGCCACTGAGGGTTCGTGCCGCACTGCGCCGTCGCTCGCCGAGCACCGGGAAGAGTTCGAACACCCGGGTGGCTCGTTCCTCCACCCGTCGGCCACCCGCGGCGATCGTGCCCATCTCCAGGTTCTCGAAGACTGTCAGGCCGGGAAATGTGGCATGGTCCTCGGGGAGGTAGCTAATCCCGGCCTGCACCCGCTGCCGCGTGCTGAGCGAACTCACCTCGCGGTCGTCGAGGCAAATCTCGCCAGTCTGGCGCGCGACGATCCCTGCGATCGTGCGGAGGATCGTGGTCTTGCCAGCACCGTTGTGCCCGAACACCGCAGTGATCTCCCCCCAGGGCGCGTCGATGTCGATGCCCTCGACCACGGTGTGTCCGAAGTAGCCGGCACTCACGCCGCGCAAGGACAGCCCCGCCCCCCTGGCCGTCGAGGCCACCCCCGAACCCGTGGCGATGATGATGGGGTCAGACACCGAAGTAGGCCTCTCGCAGCCGACGATCCGACATCAACTCGTGGAGCGCGCCTCGCCTGACAACCTTGCCCGCCTCCAGGAAATAACAGTCCCCGCCCAGCATCTCGAGGAAGCCAAGGTTGTGCTCCACCACGCATACCGTCTTGCCGATGCTCGGCAACGTGCGAATCAGTTCCGCGATGCGTCCGAGCGTGTCGGGGTCGATACCGCTCGTCGGCTCGTCCAGCAGGAGCACCTGGGCGCCCGTCGCCAGTGAGCGGGCCAGCGCCAAGAGCTTCTGCTCCGGGTAGGCGAGCCCGCCCGCCGGGAGGTTGGCCTTGTCCGCCAAGCCGACGAACTCCAAGGCCGCGTACGCCTCCATGGCGGCGCGCTGCTCGCTTTGGGAGGTGAGGTGGGGGCGGGCGAAGAGATCGAATCCTCGCTCGCCTCGTTGGCCGGGGATCGCGATCCTCACGTTGTCCACCGTGCTCATCCGCAGGAAGATGCGAATGTCCTGGAAGGAACGCACGAGCCCGAGGTTGGCGATGCGATCGGGTCGCAACCCGACGAGCTCGCGACCGTTGAGCTGGACCGAGCCGCTATCCGGGCGCAGGAACCCTGTCAGGAGCCCGAAGATCGTGGTCTTGCCGGCACCGTTGGGGCCGATGAGGCAGGTGATCTTGCTGTCTTCGACGTCGAGGTCGACCCCGTCCACGGCCCGGACGCTGGCGAAGGCCTTGCGCAAACCTCGGATCACGAGTGGAGCAGGGGCCAACGCACCGAGTGGCGAGTCCCGGCCATTCCTGGCGGGCAACGATGGCGGACCAGACGTGACGGCGCCCGCAGGGGGGAGCGACGATGAAGTCCTCCTCGCGCCGCTCATCGCCGGGGCCGGCGCGTCTGCGGCGGTCGCCGAGTCGCCCACGGCGATTTCGGCTAGCGCGACCTTGCCGGCCGATGCGGCCAGGGCTGGGCGCTTGCGCAACCGCCCGAGGCGCTCGGGGAGCACACCTTCCGGCCGCACCAGGATGAAGAGGACGAGGAGGACCCCGTAGGCGATCTGTTGGACCGTGCCGGCATAGATGGGGTCGAGGCGGAGGACGTTCTCGAGCAGTGGGGTCAACTCGACGACGATGATGGCGCCGAGCACCGAACCGAGGATGTTGCCGCTCCCGCCGACGATGATGACCGTGAACAACACGATCGCGTTCTGTGTCGTGAACTGCTGGGGGGCGACGAACCCGGCGTAGTACACGATTATGACTCCGGCGAGCCCCACGAATGCCCCAGTCACCCCGAAGACCGACAGCTTCAGCCGCGCCGTGCGCTTGCCGACCGACTGCGCCGCTCCCTCGTCCTCCCGCAGGCCGCGCAGGGCCCGCCCGTAGGCCGAGCCGGAAAGCCGGGCACACATGAGCAAGGTGATGAGCGCGGCCACCGCCACCAGCGGGATGAACCGCTGCGGGGTGAGCAGGTCCTCGCCGAAGAGGTGGATCGGCTGGATCCCGTAGAGCCCCTGGCCGCCTCCGAAGAAGGAGACCGCTGATACCAGGGACTGGACGATGTAAAGGGCGGCGAGAGTCAGAAGGATGATGTACTCGCTCGAGAGTCGGAGCGCGGGCAAAGCGAGGAGGACCGAGGCCACAGCGCCGGCGGCGATGCCGACGAGGGCGGCTTCGGCGAAGCCGTAGCCTTGATGGATCGAGGCCAAGGCGGCCGTATATCCGCCGACCGCCGCCGAGCGCGGGATGGGCCAGTGAGGGCTGACCGGCCACCCCCATGAGGAGGTTCAGCGACCCGGCCAGGACGACCAGGATCAAGATCTGGTTGATGTAGTCGGCTTGGGCGACCATTCGCCTACCGCGCGAACGACGGACGGATGCGGTTCGCTCCCGCCCGCAGCCGCAGCGCCACTCGGGTGTCCCGCATCGAGCGGCCGGCCACAAAGACGAGGAGGACCGAGAACAAGACGAGCGGCGCGTACTCGCCGCCGTAGAACTTCCCGCCCAATCCTCCCGCGATCTGGCCCACGACCAAGGCCACGGCGCCGATCACGAGGGGGCTCCGGGCCGGGCCGGCGAGGAAGGCTACGACGAAGGCGCTGAAGATCTGATCGAACCCCATGAATGGCTGCACCCCGGCTTGGATGGCGGAGATCTCTCCCAACACGCCGGCCATCGCCGACGCCATGGCGAACACCAACAACCGGATGTGTGACGGCTTGATGCCGACGACGCTGGCGAGCAACGGGTTCTCCCGCACGGCGCGCATCTGCTTGCCGAGCCGCGCGTAGCGGAGGAAGAGCGTCAGCGCCACGATGATCGCCCAGCACAGAACGATGATGACGACGTTGAGGTTTGTCGTCCGGATCGGTCCGAACGAGACCGAGGAGATCGAGAGGACGTTGAAGGCCAGCGCCGACGGCCCGAAGACGAGCTGGATGAGGTTCTCGCCGGCGATCGTGATCCCGAGGGAGGCGATGAAGATCGGGATGAGCGAGTCGGCCCGACGCAGCTGTGCCCGGCTGGCGAGGGGCCGGTAGATGAAGGCCTCGATCATGACGCCCAGCACGGTCGCGGCGAGCAACCCGCCCACCACTCCGACGGCGTGGGACATCCCGACGTTCCGAACGAACCAGATGCCGACGTAGGGAGCGAGCACGAAGGTGACGACGTAGGCGACGTGCAGCCGACCCGTCATGCTCAGGATGAGCGCGAAGCTGACACCCAGGAGCACGTAGAGGCTCCCCGTGACGAGGCCGTTGAACAAGAACTGAACGACCACCAGATCACCTTCCTGTCCGCTGGCCGAGACAGCTTGCTCGGCGTGGCGACGGCCGCGAGACCCGCGGTGTCGCCATACCGAAGGCGCCACCGCGGGTCTGGATGGTCACGCCGCCCCGTGTGTCACGACGCCAGTTTGAAGTCGGCGCCGTCGACTCCGTAATAGGCCAGAGGCTGGGGGGCGCCACCGACGATCTTGCCGAGGACATAGCCGCGGTCACTCAGGGCGTGGGTGGTCGCATCGAAGCTCAGCGTGGCAGAGTCCGTGCCGGTGCCGACCACGCTCGGGTATGGCCCCAGGTTCGCCTGGAGCGTCGTCTGCAGCGTCTCTCCGCTCTGTGGATTGCCGTTGGCCTTGGCCGTCTTCGACATCAACTGCCAGATGACGAACAGGGCGTCGTAGTAGCTGGCCGAGTAGACGGTCGGATCCGAGTTGTACGCGGCCCTATAGGCGTCGACGAAGCGCTTCGCCCAGGCGTTGCTCGGCGCCGTGGGCAAGAAGTTGTCCTGAGCGAACAACATCTTGTCGTAAGCCGCGCCGCCGGCCTTGGCCGCCTCGGCTGTGTACTCCGCACCGATGACCGTCGCCGTGCCGCCCGCGGCGACGTACTGCTTCATAAACGTGGCGGGGTCATTCGCGTACGCCGCGAGCATGATCACGTCCGGGTTGTGCCCGTTGACGCGCTGGATCAGGTTGGAGAAGTCGGTGTTCTGGCCCTGCGGGTACCGCTCGGACCCGAGGTACTTCAACGAGGTCCCGGCGAGCGCGTCTTGAAGCTGCTTGTTCTGCGTGTCGTCGATGGTCGAGCCGCCGCCGGCCCCGACCAAGAGAACCCCCTTGGCCGATGGCATCTGCTGCTCGACGTACTTGATGGCCCCGGGCCACGGCCCGTTTGGGGTCTCACCCTTGGCGCCCCAGAAGTAGGGCTTGCTGGGGAGCGTTCCCACTCCCGCGCTGGGGTCGAAGCTGAGCACCTTCTGCTGAGCGATCACGGGGATCTGCGACCCGAGGACGGCCGACGCGCCAGTCGCCTGCACCCCGATCCCGCTGGAGACGAACTGCCGAACGGCTTGCACACCCTTGGTCGGGTCGAACTGCACATCCTGGACGGAGAGCTTGATATCCGGGCCTCCCGCCGCCTTGATGTCCTTGACCGCCAGCTGCAGTCCCTTGAGGCCGTCCTGGCCGAACGTCGCCGTAGTCCCACTCAGGGTGAGCGAGGCGCCGACGCCTTCCGACTTGCCGGCGAGCGGGTCAGCGCCACTCCCCCCGAAGAGCTTCGCCAGGAGCGCATCACCGGACGCAGCGGTCGTGGCGGAAGAGGCGGTGCTTGTCGCGCCCGGTGTGGTCGCCGCCGTCGTGCCCGCCGCGGTCGTGGCGGCACCACCGCTCTTCGAAGAGCTGCCGCACGCGGTCGCCCCGAGCACGAGCACTCCCAGAACGGTCAGCGCCATGAGCGGGCCAGACCGAGACTGTGAGCCTCGGCGCCTCTTGCCGACTGCTTGCCTTCGAACTCGAGCACCCATGCCGTGCCTCCTAACTTTGTTTGGGCAAGAGCAACGATCTCCCTTGCGCCCGGACACCCGGAGCGAGGATCTCTCCCCGAGTCGACAGGCCATTCGTCTCCGGCCCGCCGCGCTCCCACTGGTTCCTCACGCTCCCGGGCCGCTCCTCGAGCCCCTCTCAGGCAAGAAGAGGTGATCGATGCGTCACTTTGGCGTCGTGGCCGGCAGTCGGCGCCGACGTCAGTACCCGGGCTCGTCAGGAAGAGATCGGCCACGACACGTGTGGCGCTGAGCTGCGTGCTCTTCCGTTGATGGCCGGAGCGGGGGTGCGCGCCAAACGACAGCGCTCACTCTCTCCTCCCATTGCGCTCAAGACCCCCAGCGGCACGAAGGTAGAGGATTGTGATTCGTGAGTCAAGTCTTCGTGATCTGTATCATGCGCCGGTGCTGCACGGTGCCGAACGAACCCTCGAGGGCACACACCGACGCGCTGACGCGAATGCGGCAGCGCCTTCGCTCTCCATCGCGCATGGCTGCCGGGGCGCGCCGACGGGCGAGGGCGCCGCTCGTGACCCTCGGGCATTACGTGCCAAGACCGTTCTCTGGCGAGGAACAATCCGGCGGGCTCACCTGCGACCACGGGTGCTGAATCGGCGGAGGCGGGAGACCGGTGCGCGGCGACTCGGCTACGCCCACAGCCCGGGACCGGAGTTTGGCTCGACAACGCCCGCGATCCGTACCAAATGAGTGAGGGCGTGGTGTCGACCGCCGAAGAGGGGCTGACCCGCAAGGGTCGGCGGGCGCGGGCTGCGCTTGTCCGCGCGGCACGCAAGGTCTTCGAGGAGAAGGGCTACTTCGACACGCGGATGTCGGACATCGCCGACGAGGCCGGGGTGGCCTACGGCAGCGCCTACCGCTATTTCGGGTCGAAGGAACAGCTGTTTCGAGAGGTGGCGCTGGCCGTCCAGGACGACATGCTGCACTACACCGTCCAGCGACGGCTCCCGGCGGGGACGACGCCGTACCAGCGGATCGAGCACGCGAACCGGCTCTTCCTCGAGGCCTACCGCGACAACGCCGGCATCATCGCCACGATCGATCAGGTGGCGGCGTCGAATGACACTCTGCGGGAGATACGAAGGGAGGCCCGAGCCCATTTCGTGCGGAAGGCCGAACTCGGGATCCGTGACCTGCAGGATGAGGGGCTGGCCGAGCGCGACGTGATTCCGCACTACGCGGCCAACGCCCTGGGCTCCATGCTCGACCGGTTCGCGTTCATCTGGTTCTCGCTCGGGGAGGAGTTCGACTTCGAGGAGGCCGTGATCTCCCTCTCGAGGCTGTGGGCGCGCTCAATTGGGCTGCAACTGCCGCGCCGGCCCGATGACGGCAGCCTCCCCCGCCGGAACGAGCACCGACCCGACGACGTGCCCCAAGATAGGTAATGCTCTTGATGCGCGCGAGGGGGGCGAGGGTTTGGGTGCGTCGATGAGTATGTTCTCGTCAGATTCCCCTCTTGCCATAGAGGGATCACGTTGGCCGACGGCGCGCCCTCCGCGGAGCTTGGCGTTGCGTGCCTTGTCATCCGGCACTCACAGGAGCTGTCGCGTCCCCGACGAGGTCGCGCTCGGTAGAGCACCAACGGTCTCCTCGTCGAGTCGCCGCCCTACGAGCACCCCCCGGCCCCGCGTGACTGCTCGTGCCCGGGTCGTCGCGTCAGCCGGTCCTTTGGGGGGGCCGACCAGGATGTGCCGCCAACTGTCGAGCGCGGCGGTGTCGACCGCGTGGTCGCAAAGGTAGGGCCGCGGCCGCCCCAGCCAGCGTCCCGCAGCCGGGTTGCTCCTGGCAACGGAGGAAGGTCCGCCGAGTGTACGGAGCGCGGGAGCGCGCGGGCGCGAAGTCTTCGCCCGCTGCGACCGTGCGTCAAGGGCGAGGATCGCGATGGTGTCGAGGTCGGCGGCGTTGAGCGGGAGGGTCGCAAGCAACCGGGTACTCTCCGTGGCGAGCAAGCGGCCTACCAGCCTGGACGCGCCCCCGGTGCCGCGAAGTTCCGAAAGCCGGTGGAGAACGCGGGTACGCCCTGCGCGAGGAGCTCGACGTCCCCGTCGGCGGTGAAGGACTGTCGACTGGTTTATGGTTTCGTAACGCCGCGGCTCGGACGTCCCTTCGGACCAGGAGGTCGTCGCTAATCATGTCGGGGACGAGTGTTCAGCGAGTCGAGGCCTCCCCAGGAGCGCTCCGGTGCAGGAGGCGCCACTCTCCGCCGCCAGCCACCGAGATCGCGCACATTGCGCCCCATCACGTGGACCTGCGTCATGGTGGCGGCGACGTCCCTAGAGCGTATTGCCGGCCAGTCCCCGGTGCAGCTGCTCGCGTGTGATGCCGTTGGCCCACCAGCACGAGGCCAACCCGGCGCACCGGCCCCATCCCTCGACGTCCCAGACTCCCGCACCCTCGTACCCGACGCGCGGGCCGCTCCCCCCGGACACCGCGGAGTGCATGGCCTCCATGTGTGCCTCGACCACCCGGCCGGTCACGTCCTCGACCCGCAACGAGATGTCGTGCATCTCGCCGGTGTCCCGGTAGCGGGATCGCTCCTCGATGGACTTCACCGCCTGCATGTCCTCGCCGACGGCGATGTAGCCGCGCGGCAGCTCGTAGCCGGGGTCGCCCAACATCTGGGCCTTGACGGACAGGCTGCCCTCCGGGGTCTGCAGGGCGTACGTCTTCAGGTTGTTCTGATTGAAGATGGTCGAGTCGCGCGTGCCCCAGGAGTGGTCCGAGTCGCCGGTGGTCTTTATCCGGTAGGTCGTGCCAGCGATCATCAGCTCTCCGTCGACCTTCCACCCGCGGTGATAGCGGTTCCTAGCCAGCCAGGGCGGGGTCGGATGGATGTTGTCGGCAAAGTCCCACGGCCTGGTCATGAACACGCAGTTGAAGTCGAACCGCGCGTTCTCACCGTCCTCGAAGGCCAGGCGGTAGCGCTTAAGCGGCTCCAGTCGATGCATCGACAGCCCGCAGAAGTCGACGTCGTCGACGTCCTCCTCGATGAGCTCAGCGACGTCCTCGTGATAGCAGTAGACCCAGCTGTCCGTCGGTCCTCGATACAGATGCCCCGGCGAGGTCCACGCCGCTTCGTTCGAATCCCCATCCGTGGCCACGCCGTGGTAGAGGCTGACCAACATCCCCGACTTCATCTGCTGGTTTGGTAGGACCCAGAGGTAGAGCCACGCACCGATCTCGTGCTCGGGGTCTGAGAAGTTGTAGTACCAGCTCTCCCGCCAGTCCGGGCTGTCGTCCCAGCTATGTCGTAGCTCGTCACTCGCCGCTAGCACCATGGCCCCCGACCTCCGCGCTGTGATTGGATGTGACAGTGATATCTCATCGTCCTGCCAGCCGCCAACGCTGCGTCGAGGTGACGCGGGCGGGGTCCAGTCCCGACGCCGCCTGGTGTCCCATCACGGCGAGGAGTGACGGCCGGCGGCCAACGGCCCGCGCAGGGAGCGTCCGGGTCTGGTGGGTAACGGGGCGTGCGCACGGTTAGTTGGTCGGGGAAATCCGCGGTAGTGGATCGTGAGGTCTTCAAGGTCTGCTTCCAGCTGAAGCGCCCCGGGGTTCGCGGAGGTCCAAGGCGGGTCCACCGGGAGGTTCTGCCGCTCGTTGCCGACAGAGGCGAGACCGGGCTGTCCATATCCCGCGTCGACCTCCGACGGCGCCCAACGGTCGTGTCCTGCCGGCCATGAGGCCGCCCGACGACGTGCGGGAGCACGTCGGCTCCATCTCGCTCGGGTCACGGATGCCCTACCGGTGGGACCGGACCCCGACACCGGGGAGACCGACGAAGGCCCTGCCATCGGCGGTCAGGACGGTGCGGTCGGATGCCTTGGCGGTCGCGGCGATGATGAGATCGTGGGCGCCACGCGGGGTGCCCTGGGCGCGGACCTCCACCAGGAGCCGAGCATGGGCTTCGGCCACCTCCAGGTCGTAGGCGAGGACGTGGATAGTGGCGAGGATGTCGTCCAAGTAGGCCGTCCTGGCCACTCGGCGCCTCCGGGTGGCGAGCAGCGCTCCGACGCGCAACTCGGCGATCGTGATGGCGGCGACGGCGACGTCATCGTCGTCCGCGATCACCTCGTCGAGAGCATCGCCTTGGCGCTCGGCGTCGATCAGGAAGGTGGTGTCGAGGAGCAGTCGCGTCACCAGCGCTGATCGATCTCCACCAGTCCACGCACGGCGTCGAGGTCGTCGCGCCACTGGCGGTCGGGCCGGTGGCGACCGAGGAGTTCTTTGACGTGCACCCCTCGGCTGCGAGTAGTCGGCTCGAGTTGGGCCACGGCCCTGCCGCGCCGCACGATGGTGAAGTGCTCCCCACGGTGCTCGACCGCGTCGAGCAAGTCGGCGAAGCTCCTCGCCGCGTCGGTGGCGCTCACCTCAGGCACCCCATCAGATTATCAGATCGGCCCAGGCAACGACGGGCCGAGCCCGCGCGTAGCGGGCCCCGGGCTTTTCGATGACTCGGCGACGGTGTGGTCGACCTGAGCCCGCTGGGTCGGCGTCAATCCCGTTTCTCCGCCCAGAGACCACAGACTGTGGCCGACTATCCGCTGCACGCCCATCCAATCATCCTTCATCCAATCAACTCCAGCCCACTCGGCGGACTGGACGGACCCAACCGCACGAGCGAGCGGACTCCAGCGTGCTCAGCGGACTGGAGGCGACTGGGCGGACGGTTGTCAAGACCCTGTGAAGAGAATCAGCCTTGAGCGTGGCGCGAGACGTTCATGCGGCAATCTTCCGGAGTGTGACTGCATAGCCGAGGTCCCGGAGTTGTTGGACGAGGCGCTCTTGGTGGCGTGCGGTGTCGCCGCGTCGGGCGAAGTAATCGCCGCCGAGGTCGCTGTAGTCGACGTTGTTGGTGAGCAGGTGCCAGCAGATGACCAGGATCGAGTGGCCAACCGCGACCGCGGCCTTCTTCTTGCCGATCCGTCGGGCCAGCCGCCAGAACTGGGCTGACAGGTAGGTGTCACGGGACCGGGCCGCAGACCAGGCGCATTGGTTCAAGATGTCGGCGAGCCACGGGTCGCCTTTGGTGGTCTTGCCGGAGTGGCGTTTGCCGCCGGTGATGTTGTTGCCCGGCGACATCCCGGCCCAGGAAGCGAGGTGCCCGGCGGTCGGGAAGCGGGTCATGTCGACACCGATCTCGGCGATGATGCACTCCGCGGCCCGTTTGCCGACCCCGGTGATGGTGTCGAGGTGGTCGCGGGCCTCAACGAAAGGGACCATCACCTCGTCGACTCGTTCGTCGAGCTGGGCGATGGCGGACTCGAGGTGAGCAGTGTGGTCCAGGCACAACCGGATCAGGAGGGCGTGGTGGTCGCGGAACCGTCCTCGCAGGGCCTCGCGCAACTCGGGGATCTTCTTGCGTAGCACCCCTTTGGCGAGCTCGGCGAGAACCTCGGGGTCGCGCTCCCCGGCAACGAGCGCGGCCAGCATCGCTCGCCCCGACACACCGAGCACATCGGAGGCGACCGAGTCCAACTTGATGCCGGCGTCCTCCAGGGTCTTGTGGATCCGCTGGCACTCGGAGGTGTGAGCCTGGACGAGGCGTTTGCGGTAGCGGGTCAGGTCACGCAGCTCCCGGATCGCCACCGGGGGCACGAAACTGGCGCGCAGCAGGCCGTGTTCCAACAGCTCAGCAAGCCACTCGGCGTCGAGAACATCGGACTTACGACCGGGGAGGATCTTGACGTGGCGGGCGTTGACCAACTTCAGATCGAACCCGCGGTCTTCGAGCACGTACCACGGTGACTTCCAATACGACCCGGTCGCTTCCATGACGACCTCGGTGACACCCTCGGCGGTGAACCAGTCGGCCATCGCCTCCAGCTGGGAAGTGAAGGAGCTGAACGTCCGGGTCTCCTTGCGGCGACCCTTGCCGCTCGGATCTGGTGTGCGCACGCAGGCGACCACCTCGTCCTTACCGATGTCCACCCCGGCGCACCGCTCCACCATCAGGTCCATCGCCGACCCCCCGTCTGACCATCTTGGAATTTTGGGTGGGCCGGCGGGGTCAACCGATCAACGACGCTGTGAAGCGTGTACCTGACAACAATTCGAGGTGCCGGGAAGACCCCTGGCGTCAGTCTGTAAGTCGGGCTCTACCTGCACCAAGGGCAAACGAGCTCAGCCAGGCCCGACACGATTCTCATCCATCGAGGCGGCCAACGAGCCATGGGGGTCTGTAAGGAGAATCCCCCGGGACCCGTTCAGGCGGCCAGGTTGGTGAGGGTGACTCCGTAGCCGAGGTCTTGGAGCTGTCGGATGAGTTGGTCGCGGCGTTTGTCGGTGTCGGTGCGTTTGGCGAACCAGTCGCCTCCGAGGTCGTCGTAGTCGCAGTCGTTGGTGAGGAGGTGCCAGGCGATCACCAGGATCGAGTGGCCGACGGCGACGAGGTTGTCCCGGGCGGCGTGGAAGTTTGAGGGGGCGGTCCTCCACCCGGCGCCTGCCGTGAGGTAGGTGTCGGGTGTCCTGCAAGACGACCCGACCAGGAGGAGGACCGCTGTGAGCAAGAAGTATCAGAGGACGAATGGGCGTGCCGGCACGGGCCGGGTGACCGCGAAGACGAAGCCGCTGGAGCCGCTGTCAGCCGGGGTTGATGACGGGCTGCCGGTGTGGGCTCTGCCCGAGTCGGTGCAGATCGCGATGGTCGACCTGGCCGAGACCGCGAAGGAGGGTCTGCTGGCGCTGGCCGTCGGGACCGGGCTGCAGGTGATGCAGGTGCTGATGGAAGAAGATGTGTGCGCGCTGGCCGGCCCGAAGGGCAAGTGGAACCCGCAGCGCAACGCGGTCCGCCATGGGACCGACGACGGGCAGGTGACGTTGGGCGGCCGCCGGGTGGCGATCCGCCGGCCGCGGGTACGCGCCGCCGACGGCAGCGGCGAGGTGCCGCTGGCCAGCTACGAGCTGTTCTCGTCGACGGAGATCCTGGGTCGCCTGGCGATGGAGCGGATGCTGGCCAAGCTGAGCTGCCGGCGCTACCCGGCCGGGCTCGAGCCGGTCGGTTTCGCTGTCGAGGCGGCGGCGTCGGCGACGTCGAAGTCGGCGATCTCCCGCCGGTTCGTCGCCGCTACCGAGCAGGCGTTGGCCGAGGTGATGAACGCTGATCTGTCCGAGCTCGACCTGGTGGCGTTGATGGTCGACGGGGTGCACTTCGGCGAGCACACCTGCGTGGTCGCGCTGGGAATCGGGATCGACGGGATCAAGCATCCGCTCGGCGTCGTGGAGGGATCAACCGAGAACGCCACGGTCGTGACCGGGCTGCTCGCCGGCCTGCGCGAGCGGGGGTTGGACGTGACCCGACCGATGCTGGTTGTGATCGACGGCGCCAAGGCGCTGGCGGCCGCGGTGAAGGCGGTGTTCGACCACCCGGTGATCGGTCGTTGTCAGCTCCATTATGCCGAGCAGCGGGTTATGCCGAGTAGGGCTCCAGAACCCTCGTGGGGCAACGACTTCGGGCTGTTGAAGTCGGCATAATCACAGCGTCTCCAGGAAGGCGAGGAGCGAGTCGGGGGCGCGATAGCGACCAGGCGTGGTGCCCGTGGGCGCGGTTCGGGCGAGGGCCCGTTCTTTGATGGCGAGGTCGGCGTGCAGGTAGATCTGGGTGGTTTCCACACCTTCGTGGCCCAGCCAGAGGGCGATCACCGAGACGTCGACGCCGACGGCCAGCAGACGCATCGCACAGGTGTGGCGCAGGACGTGGGGCGTCACGGTCTTGGTGCCCAACGGCGGGCAGCGCTTGGTCGCGGTCCCGGCGTGCTTTGTCACGAGGAAGGCGACGGCGTCGCTGCTGAGGCGGCCGCCGCGGCGGCTTGGGAACACGACATCGGTGGGCGCTCTCCGGCGCTCGGCAAGCCAGACCCGCAGCACCGCGCACACCTGGGTTGTCAGCGGCGTGATCCGCTCCTTGCGGGCCTTGCCGTGACAGCGAACATGGGCGCCCACGCCGAGCTCGACGTCGGCACGGGTGAGCGAGGTGAGCTCGGAGACTCGCAACCCCGTCTGGACGGCGACGAGCAGCAACGCATGGTCGCGACGGCCGACCCAGGTGTCGCGGTCGGGCGCTGAGAGCAGGGCGTCGACCTCGTCGTCGGTGAGAAAGGAGATGAGCTGGCGGTCCATGCGTTTGGCCGGGATGGCCGATACCCGCTGGATCAACGCCGCGTGCTCGGGGTGGCGAAGCGCCGCGTAGGCGAACAACGAGTGGATGGCGGCGAGCCGGTTGTTGCGGGTGCGCACACTGTTGTGACGGTCAGCCTCGAGGTGGTCGAGGAACGCGCCGATGACCGCAGCGTCGAGGTCCTCGATGCCGAGCTTGGAAGGTGCCTTGCCGGTGCGGCCCTGGACGAAGCCGAACAGCAGCCGGAAGGTGTCGCGATAGGAGGCGATGGTGTGGGGACTGGCCCGGCGCTGAGCGATGAGGCGCTCGGTGAAGAAGCCCTCCATGACCGGCGCGAGCGCGCTCGTGGCCGTGCTCCGTCGGCGGCGTCGAGTCGGTCGGCGACGAGGGCGAGCAGCTCAGGTGCGGCCGACAGGTACCAGTACGTGTTGGCGGGATGGACGTGGCCCAGGAACGTCGAGAGCAGCGGCATGCACGCGGCGATATCGGCGCCGTCGCGATACCAGCCGAGCAAGGTGCGGACCGCGAAGCCGTGGCGCAGGTCATGTGGCCTGGGCCGGCATTTCGCCGAGCGAGGCTTGAGGCCGGCGCGGCGGACCAGATCGAGCCACCCGAGATGCGCGTTGCAATAGAGCAATCGTGTGCCGGCCGTCGAGACGAAGAACGAGCGGTCGCGTGGACGGGGGATCAGCTCGTCGCGGCGACGGGTGTAGCCGGCCAGGGCGTCGACGGTGCTCGGGTGCAGTGGGACCTCCCGCGACTTTCCGAACTTGGCCTCCCGGATCCGCAGCACACCGTCGTCGAGGTCGACGTCGTCACGGTCGAGCCCGAGCGCTTCCCCGATGCGCACACCGGTGACCGCCAACAGTCCGACCAAGGTCTCGAAGGTGACGGCCCGCAGCGGCGAACGGAACTGGTGAGCCGCGGCCATGAGCACCGCGATGTCGGCATCCGAGTACAGATAGGGCGTGGCCCGATGGGACTTCGCCGGCCACAGCCCGGTCGGCGGCACCTCATGGCCTGCGTCGATGGCATGGAGGTGACGAGCGAACGCCCGCACCGTCGAGAGGCGATGGCCCCACCATTCCAAGCTGGCGTCCCCGGGGCAGGCTGGCCCATGCCAGCGCGCTGTCGGTCGTGATCGTGTCGCTCTGGTGCTCCTCCAGATAGCCGACGAAGTCGGCGAGAAGCAGCCCCGTCCGGTGGAGCTTGAAGCCGACGGCGCGACGTATCGCCAAATAGCTGTCGAGCTCGGCACGCAGGTTGGTCATGACGCCGCCCCCGGCCACGGCAGGGCCAGCGTGCGCAACCGATCCCGGTCGACCTTCGCGTAGATGGCGGTGGTCAACACGCTGGCGTGACGCAAGACCTGGCCGACGTCGGTGAGAGCGGCCCCGGCGCGCAGCATCTCGGTCGCCGCGGTGTGGCGGAGGCGGTGGGCGTTGAGCTCCGGCAGCCCCGCCCGTCGGCACGCCGCGCTCACGATGGCGGACACGCCAGCGGTGCTCAGTTCGCGGTGCGGCGCTCGCACCCGGGTGATGACCTTCGTGCAGTCGCAGCGGGGACGTCCCCGCCGGACCCATCCGGCCACGGCTTCGCCGACATCGACGGGCAACGGCAGCCGCTCCTGGCGCCGGCCCTTGCCCCGGACCACGAGCTCGCCGGCGCGCCAGTCGATGTCGCCGAGCTCCAGTACTGCCACTTCCCCGGCGCGCATGCCCAGGCGGGCGAGCAGGGTCAGCACCGCGTAGTCGCGCCGGCCGAAGGTCGTCCGCCGGTCGCAGCTCGCCAGCAGGCGGGTCACCTCGGCGCGGCCGAACGTCACGGGGAGACTGGCCACACGCCAGCTCGCCACAGTGGGCACTGCCGCGTCGAGCTCGACGTCGATATGCCCGGCCACATATAGGTAGCGAAGAAGCGACCGCAACCCACACACGACGTACTTCGACGAGCCGACCGAGCGTGTTGCGCACTCGGCCAGCACGAACCCGGTGACCTCCGCCGCGGTCAGCTCTTCCAGACGCATCCCGCCGTCCGCGGCCCGCGCTGAGAAGAACAACCGCGCCACATGGAGGTAGCCAGCGATGGTGCCTGCCGCCAGCCCGCGTTCCTCCACCAGATAGACCCGATAGCGCTCATGGAGCAGTTCCACCTCGGTCGGTGGAACAGCTGGAGCGGGTGTCGCAACCACCCCCAACCCGCGCAGGTAGCTGAGCATCGGCACCATCGCCTTGGACGACAGCCACAACGAATAGCCCTCGGCGCGTCGGTGCTCGAGGAACTCCTCCACGCGAGCCGGCGTCAGCTCCTCGGCACCCAACCCGCGCGCCTCGAGCCAGCGGCTCACGTGCGCCATCAGGCGCAGCTGGTCGCACACGGGGTTTGGCCGATAGCCCACCCGCTCCAGTTCCCGGCGGAACCCCGCCACGTTCGCCCCCAGAGGCCCGTTCACGCGGACCGCTGATGCTCTTCCACCCATCCTGATCTCCTCTCCTCATCCGGTCGATGTCGGAGAGAAGGCTTGGACGCACGGGCTGGATTATGCCGACTTCAACAGCCCGAAGTCGTTGCCCCACGAGGGTTCTGGAGCCCTACTCGGCATAACCCGCTGCTCGGCATAATGGAGCTCATGCCGAATTCGGCATGAGCTCCACTTCATGCGCAACCTCCAGACCCGCGCCCGAGTCCCCAAGTCGGCCCAGCCGATGGTGGCCACCCTGGTGCGGCCGATCTTCGCTCAGCCCGACGCCGCTTCGGTGTGGGCCCAGCACGCCCGCGTCGTCGAACAGCTCACCGAGCGCTTCCCGGACGCGGCGGCGATGTTGGCCGACGCCGCCCCGGACGTGCTGGCCTTCACCGGCTTCCCCAAGGAGCACTGGCGCCAGATCTGGAGCAACAACCCCCTATTACAGCGGCTCAACAAGGAGCTCCGTTGCCGCACCGACCTCGTGGGCATCTTCCCCAACCGCGACGCCGTCATCCGTCTCGTCGGCGCCGTGCTCGCCGAACAACACGACGAATGGGCCGTCCTCCGCCGCTACACGAGCGCCGAGAGCCTGACCAAGGCTCGCCTCCGGCTCATCGACGGTGACGCCGAGTGCACAGGGCACTGGTCGTCGTCACGAAGTCCTCCCTCATTGTCTCTCCGAGCCGCCGAATCGCGGGAAGAAGAATTCCCCGGATCGGCCATGCGGGAGTGGATTAAGAGAGATCCTGGGCTGCTGCGCCGAACCGCGACGAATGAGAATCTGTGGGTCGGGTCTGGCTGAGCTCGGCTTGCCTTGGTGCCAGTGAGCCCGATTAAGAGATTGACGCTGGGGGCCTTCCCGGCACTGCGACTTGTTGCCTCGAGCACGCCTTACAGGTTCGATGATCGGTTGGCCCTGCCAGGCCCGTCTCACAGTCGAGCGAGAGGGGTGGTGTGCATGGATGTCATCGTCGAACGCTGCGCCGGGTTGGATGTCGGAAAGGAACGAGGTGGTCGCTTGTGTGCGAACGCCGCGGTCGTCTGGTAGGGGCCGGCAGAGCGAGCTGCGCGTGTTCCCGACGTTCACGTCGAGCTTGGAGGAGTTGGCCGATTGGCTGGCCGCCAACGGGGTGGTCGAGGTGGTCATGGAAGCGACCGGCCCGTATTGGAAGCCGATCTGGTATGTGCTCGAGGACCGCGGCTTCGACCTCAAGCTCGTGAACGCCAAGCACGTGAAGATGGTGCCGGGCCGCAAGACGGACATGGCCGACGCAGCATGGTTGGCGGAGCTGTTGGAACACGGGCTGCTGCGGAGCTCGTTCGTGCCGCCACCGGCGATCCGCGAGCTGCGAGATCTCACCCGCTACCGCAAGCGGCTGATCCAGACCCACACCGCCGAGCAACAGCGCGTGCAGAAGACGCTGGAGGACGCCGGCATCAAACTCGACTCGGTCGCCTCCGACGTCTTCGGGGTGTCGGGCCGGCAGATGCTGGCCGGGTTGATCGCCGGTGAACGAGACCCCGAGACGCTGGCCGAGCTGGCCAAGGGAACGCTGCGCAAGAAGATCCCGATGTTGCGCGAGGCGCTCCAAGGCCGGTTCCGTGAACATCACGCCACCATCCTGAAGATCACCATGGACCACGTCGCCCACCTGGAAGACGCCATCACCACCCTCGACACCGAAGTCGACCGGGTGATGGCCCCTTTCTCGGAGGCCCGTGACCACCTCGACACGATCACCGGCGTGGGCAAACGGGCCGCCGAGTGCATCATCGCCGAGATCGGCGTGGACATGACCAGGTTCCCGACCGCGGCCCACCTGGCGTCATGGGCCGGGATGTGCCCGGGCAACAACATCACCGGAGGCAAACGCCGGTCCGGCAAGACCAACAACGGCAGCCGGTGGCTCGGCGAGATCCTCAACCAGTGCGCCATCGCGGCATCACACACCCGCAACACCTACCTTGTCGCCCAGTACTGGCGTCTCGTGCGTTGCATCGGCAAACGCAAGGCCGCTGTCGCCGTCGGCCACTCGATCCTGGTGATCGCCTGGCACCTCCTCACCAACGACTGCGACTACGACGACCTCGGAGGCGACTGGTTTGGGCTTCCCCCCAAACCGTGGAGGGTTGCTTATAGGTCAAGGTAGTCGTTGAGGTCATGGCCGCCGGCGGGCGGGAGCGAGTTGGTCCTCGCTGATGATGTCTTGAAGGGCCACGAGTTCGTCGCAGTGGGGGCACGGGCCTCCGGGCCCGACCCGGCGCATGAACGTGCGGCAGTCCTCGCAGTACTGCTCGCCGAGGGCGCGTTCTCCACAGCTGTCGCATTCGTACACGGTGGTCGGCTTGGCCGGGACCGGCGGCATGGGCGCCTGTCGTCGGCGTCGCCACGCCTGCTGTCGGCAGACGGTCGAGCAGTACCTCTGACGGCCCTCGGGTGAGAACGACCCGCCACATGCCGGGCAGACGTTCGTCGCGGTATCGTCGCGCACGGGGTTCATGCTGCCACCTCCCCGGGGTCGTGTTGGGCAGCGCGTTCGGCGAGCACCTGCTCGTAGGCGACCGGGGCCATCATCTCGGCCGAGCTGTGACGGCGCCGATGTAGGCGGCAACCTCGCGACGGGCTTGGTCCTTGGTGGCGAACCGCCGGCGGGAGAGCAGCTCGTGCTCGAGGGTGGAGTTGAAGCTTTCGGCCGCCGCGTTGTCCAGCGCTTGTCCGGCCAATCGGAGATTGGTCCGCCCTTCGGGCCCGGACAATGCCAGTTAACCGGCCAATCACCGCGCCGAAAGGGGGAGGCAGATTGGCCGGTTAACTGGCACGAGCCGACCCGCCCCATCGACTGGATCGCCCCCAGCCCGGCGCAGGCTTGGGCGAACACGTCGCCGGTGTACTCGCCGCCCTTGTCGGAGTGGAACACGACGCCGGCGACCCGCCCGCCGCGCACGGCGGCGGCCATGCACAGCGCGGCCCGTGCCAGCGCGGCGTCGTGATGCTCGCCCAGCGCGAAGCCGGGCAGCCGGCGGCTCGCCAGGTCCAGCACGGTGGCCAAATACAGCTTGCCCTCGTCGGTGGGGATCTCGGTCAGGTCCCCGCACCAGCGCTGGTCGATCACCGCCGCGTCGAAGTCCCGCTTCACCAGGTCCGGGATCGGCGCGGCCGCCTTGTCGGGGCGGGTCAGGGAGCGCCGCTTGCGTTTCGGGCTGCGCCCCTGCAGGCCCTGGCGGGCCATCGAGGCGGCCACCGTCTTCTTCGACACCCGCCAACCGTCGGCGATCAGGTCCTCCCACACCCGGGGCGACCCGTAGGTGCCCGGCGTGCCCCCCGAGTCCTCGAAGGACTCCTTCACCGCCGCGTCAAGCGCGGCCCGACGGGCCTGGCGGGGCGCCGGGGACCGGTCGCGCCACTTGTAGAATGTCGACTCGGGCACCTCCAGCGCCCGACAGGACAGCGCGTGGGGGACACCGCGCTCGGTCCTTTGGGCGGCGATGAACGATGCCACGGTCACCGCGTCGCCTCCTTTACCCACAGGACCACGGATCGCTTGAGGACATCACGCTCCATCCGCAGCTCAGCGTTCTCACGCTCGAGCTGGACCAGACGAGCACGCTCGTCGACGCTCAGGCCCTCCTTCTCGCCCCGCTCGACCCGGTCCCGATCAACCCAGTTGCCCAGCGTCCCCGGGTTGATCCCGATATCCCTGGCCACCTGGGCGATCGACTTGCCGGTCTCGCGGACGATCCGGACGGCCCCCTCACGAAACTCAGGGTCGTACTTCCGTCGTGTCTCTGGCATCTCTCCTCCTCATAGAGGATGCCTCCACGAAACGGGGGGAAGCCCACGT
>CAVTWD010000016.1:0-29384 GCA_963738325.1 uncultured Acidimicrobiales bacterium | reverse complement strand
GGTTCGATGATCGGTTGGCCCTGCCAGGCCCGTCTCACAGTCGAGCGAGAGGGGTGGTGTGCATGGATGTCATCGTCGAACGCTGCGCCGGGTTGGATGTCGGAAAGGAACGAGGTGGTCGCTTGTGTGCGAACGCCGCGGTCGTCTGGTAGGGGCCGGCAGAGCGAGCTGCGCGTGTTCCCGACGTTCACGTCGAGCTTGGAGGAGTTGGCCGATTGGCTGGCCGCCAACGGGGTGGTCGAGGTGGTCATGGAAGCGACCGGCCCGTATTGGAAGCCGATCTGGTATGTGCTCGAGGACCGCGGCTTCGACCTCAAGCTCGTGAACGCCAAGCACGTGAAGATGGTGCCGGGCCGCAAGACGGACATGGCCGACGCAGCATGGTTGGCGGAGCTGTTGGAACACGGGCTGCTGCGGAGCTCGTTCGTGCCGCCACCGGCGATCCGCGAGCTGCGAGATCTCACCCGCTACCGCAAGCGGCTGATCCAGACCCACACCGCCGAGCAACAGCGCGTGCAGAAGACGCTGGAGGACGCCGGCATCAAACTCGACTCGGTCGCCTCCGACGTCTTCGGGGTGTCGGGCCGGCAGATGCTGGCCGGGTTGATCGCCGGTGAACGAGACCCCGAGACGCTGGCCGAGCTGGCCAAGGGAACGCTGCGCAAGAAGATCCCGATGTTGCGCGAGGCGCTCCAAGGCCGGTTCCGTGAACATCACGCCACCATCCTGAAGATCACCATGGACCACGTCGCCCACCTGGAAGACGCCATCACCACCCTCGACACCGAAGTCGACCGGGTGATGGCCCCTTTCTCGGAGGCCCGTGACCACCTCGACACGATCACCGGCGTGGGCAAACGGGCCGCCGAGTGCATCATCGCCGAGATCGGCGTGGACATGACCAGGTTCCCGACCGCGGCCCACCTGGCGTCATGGGCCGGGATGTGCCCGGGCAACAACATCACCGGAGGCAAACGCCGGTCCGGCAAGACCAACAACGGCAGCCGGTGGCTCGGCGAGATCCTCAACCAGTGCGCCATCGCGGCATCACACACCCGCAACACCTACCTTGTCGCCCAGTACTGGCGTCTCGTGCGTTGCATCGGCAAACGCAAGGCCGCTGTCGCCGTCGGCCACTCGATCCTGGTGATCGCCTGGCACCTCCTCACCAACGACTGCGACTACGACGACCTCGGAGGCGACTGGTTTGGGCTTCCCCCCAAACCGTGGAGGGTTGCTTATAGGTCAAGGTAGTCGTTGAGGTCATGGCCGCCGGCGGGCGGGAGCGAGTTGGTCCTCGCTGATGATGTCTTGAAGGGCCACGAGTTCGTCGCAGTGGGGGCACGGGCCTCCGGGCCCGACCCGGCGCATGAACGTGCGGCAGTCCTCGCAGTACTGCTCGCCGAGGGCGCGTTCTCCACAGCTGTCGCATTCGTACACGGTGGTCGGCTTGGCCGGGACCGGCGGCATGGGCGCCTGTCGTCGGCGTCGCCACGCCTGCTGTCGGCAGACGGTCGAGCAGTACCTCTGACGGCCCTCGGGTGAGAACGACCCGCCACATGCCGGGCAGACGTTCGTCGCGGTATCGTCGCGCACGGGGTTCATGCTGCCACCTCCCCGGGGTCGTGTTGGGCGGCGCGTTCGGCGAGCACCTGCTCGTAGGCGACCGGGGCCATCATCTCGGCCGAGCTGTGACGGCGCCGATGTTTCTCTTAGGCGGCAACCTCGCGACGGGCTTGGTCCTTGGTGGCGAACCGCCGGCGGGAGAGCAGCTCGTGCTCGAGGGTGGAGTTGAAGCTTTCGGCCGCCGCGTTGTCCAGCGCTTGTCCGGCCAATCGGAGATTGGTCCGCCCTTCGGGCCCGGACAATGCCAGTTAACCGGCCAATCACCGCGCCGAAAGGGGGAGGCAGATTGGCCGGTTAACTGGCACGAGCCGACCCGCCCCATCGACTGGATCGCCCCCAGCCCGGCGCAGGCTTGGGCGAACACGTCGCCGGTGTACTCGCCGCCCTTGTCGGAGTGGAACACGACGCCGGCGACCCGCCCGCCGCGCACGGCGGCGGCCATGCACAGCGCGGCCCGTGCCAGCGCGGCGTCGTGATGCTCGCCCAGCGCGAAGCCGGGCAGCCGGCGGCTCGCCAGGTCCAGCACGGTGGCCAAATACAGCTTGCCCTCGTCGGTGGGGATCTCGGTCAGGTCCCCGCACCAGCGCTGGTCGATCACCGCCGCGTCGAAGTCCCGCTTCACCAGGTCCGGGATCGGCGCGGCCGCCTTGTCGGGGCGGGTCAGGGAGCGCCGCTTGCGTTTCGGGCTGCGCCCCTGCAGGCCCTGGCGGGCCATCGAGGCGGCCACCGTCTTCTTCGACACCCGCCAACCGTCGGCGATCAGGTCCTCCCACACCCGGGGCGACCCGTAGGTGCCCGGCGTGCCCCCCGAGTCCTCGAAGGACTCCTTCACCGCCGCGTCAAGCGCGGCCCGACGGGCCTGGCGGGGCGCCGGGGACCGGTCGCGCCACTTGTAGAACGTCGACTCGGGCACCTCCAGCGCCCGACAGGACAGCGCGTGGGGGACACCGTGCTCGGTCCTTTGGGCGGCGATGAACGATGCCACGGTCACCGCGTCGCCTCCTTTACCCACAGGACCACGGATCGCTTGAGGACATCACGCTCCATCCGCAGCTCAGCGTTCTCACGCTCGAGCTGGACCAGACGAGCACGCTCGTCGACGCTCAGGCCCTCCTTCTCGCCCCGCTCGACCCGGTCCCGATCAACCCAGTTGCCCAGCGTCCCCGGGTTGATCCCGATATCCCTGGCCACCTGGGCGATCGACTTGCCGGTCTCGCGCACGATCCGGACGGCCCCCTCACGAAACTCAGGGTCGTACTTCCGTCGTGTCTCTGGCATCTCTCCTCCTCATAGAGGATGCCTCCACGAAACGGGGGGAAGCCCACGTTCGCCAAACGCACCGACACCGACAAACGCCGCGACCAACTCATCCGACAGCTCCAAGACCTCGGCTACGGAGTCACCCTCACCAACCTGGCCGCCTGAACGGGTCCGGGGGGATTCTCCTTACAGACCCCCATGGCTCGTTGGCCGCCTCGATGGATGAGAATCGTGTCGGGCCTGGCTGAGCTCGTTTGCCCTTGGTGCAGGTAGAGCCCGACTTACAGACTGACGCCAGGGGTCTTCCCGGCACCTCGAATTGTTGTCAGGTACACGCTTCACAGCGTCGTTGATCGGTTGACCCCGCCGGCCCACCCAAAATTCCAAGATGGTCAGACGGGGGGTCGGCGATGGACCTGATGGTGGAGCGGTGCGCCGGGGTGGACATCGGTAAGGACGAGGTGGTCGCCTGCGTGCGCACACCAGATCCGAGCGGCAAGGGTCGCCGCAAGGAGACCCGGACGTTCAGCTCCTTCACTTCCCAGCTGGAGGCGATGGCCGACTGGTTCACCGCCGAGGGTGTCACCGAGGTCGTCATGGAAGCGACCGGGTCGTATTGGAAGTCACCGTGGTACGTGCTCGAAGACCGCGGGTTCGATCTGAAGTTGGTCAACGCCCGCCACGTCAAGATCCTCCCCGGTCGTAAGTCCGATGTTCTCGACGCCGAGTGGCTTGCTGAGCTGTTGGAACACGGCCTGCTGCGCGCCAGTTTCGTGCCCCCGGTGGCGATCCGGGAGCTGCGTGACCTGACCCGCTACCGCAAACGCCTCGTCCAGGCTCACACCTCCGAGTGCCAGCGGATCCACAAGACCCTGGAGGACGCCGGCATCAAGTTGGACTCGGTCGCCTCCGATGTGCTCGGTGTGTCGGGGCGAGCGATGCTGGCCGCGCTCGTTGCCGGGGAGCGCGACCCCGAGGTTCTCGCCGAGCTCGCCAAAGGGGTGCTACGCAAGAAGATCCCCGAGTTGCGCGAGGCCCTGCGAGGACGGTTCCGCGACCACCACGCCCTCCTGATCCGGTTGTGCCTGGACCACACTGCTCACCTCGAGTCCGCCATCGCCCAGCTCGACGAACGAGTCGACGAGGTGATGGTCCCTTTCGTTGAGGCCCACGACCACCTCGACACCATCACCGGGGTCGGCAAACGGGCCGCGGAGTGCATCATCGCCGAGATCGGTGTCGACATGACCCGCTTCCCGACCGCCGGGCACCTCGCTTCCTGGGCCGGGATGTCGCCGGGCAACAACATCACCGGCGGCAAACGCCACTCCGGCAAGACCACCAAAGGCGACCCGTGGCTCGCCGACATCTTGAACCAATGCGCCTGGTCTGCGGCCCGGTCCCGTGACACCTACCTGTCAGCCCAGTTCTGGCGGCTGGCCCGACGGATCGGCAAGAAGAAGGCCGCGGTCGCGGTTGGCCACTCGATCCTGGTCATCTGCTGGCACCTGCTCACCAACAACGTCGACTACAGCGACCTCGGCGGCGATTACTTCGCCCGACGCGGCGACACCGCACGCCACCAAGAGCGCCTCGTCCAACAACTCCGGGACCTCGGCTATGCAGTCACACTCCGGAAGATTGCCGCATGAACGTCTCGCGCCACGCTCAAGGCTGATTCTCTTCACAGACCCCCATGGCTCGTTGGCCGCCTCGATGGATGAGAATCGTGTCGGGCCTGGCTGAGCTCGTTTGCCCTTGGTGCAGGTAGAGCCCGACTTACAGACTGACGCCAGGGGTCTTCCCGGCACCTCGAATTGTTGTCAGGTACACGCTTCACAGCGTCGTTGATCGGTTGACCCCGCCGGCCCACCCAAAATTCCAAGATGGTCAGACGGGGGGTCGGCGATGGACCTGATGGTGGAGCGGTGCGCCGGGGTGGACATCGGTAAGGACGAGGTGGTCGCCTGCGTGCGCACACCAGATCCGAGCGGCAAGGGTCGCCGCAAGGAGACCCGGACGTTCAGCTCCTTCACTTCCCAGCTGGAGGCGATGGCCGACTGGTTCACCGCCGAGGGTGTCACCGAGGTCGTCATGGAAGCGACCGGGTCGTATTGGAAGTCACCGTGGTACGTGCTCGAAGACCGCGGGTTCGATCTGAAGTTGGTCAACGCCCGCCACGTCAAGATCCTCCCCGGTCGTAAGTCCGATGTTCTCGACGCCGAGTGGCTTGCTGAGCTGTTGGAACACGGCCTGCTGCGCGCCAGTTTCGTGCCCCCGGTGGCGATCCGGGAGCTGCGTGACCTGACCCGCTACCGCAAACGCCTCGTCCAGGCTCACACCTCCGAGTGCCAGCGGATCCACAAGACCCTGGAGGACGCCGGCATCAAGTTGGACTCGGTCGCCTCCGATGTGCTCGGTGTGTCGGGGCGAGCGATGCTGGCCGCGCTCGTTGCCGGGGAGCGCGACCCCGAGGTTCTCGCCGAGCTCGCCAAAGGGGTGCTACGCAAGAAGATCCCCGAGTTGCGCGAGGCCCTGCGAGGACGGTTCCGCGACCACCACGCCCTCCTGATCCGGTTGTGCCTGGACCACACTGCTCACCTCGAGTCCGCCATCGCCCAGCTCGACGAACGAGTCGACGAGGTGATGGTCCCTTTCGTTGAGGCCCGCGACCACCTCGACACCATCACCGGGGTCGGCAAACGGGCCGCGGAGTGCATCATCGCCGAGATCGGTGTCGACATGACCCGCTTCCCGACCGCCGGGCACCTCGCTTCCTGGGCCGGGATGTCGCCGGGCAACAACATCACCGGCGGCAAACGCCACTCCGGCAAGACCACCAAAGGCGACCCGTGGCTCGCCGACATCTTGAACCAATGCGCCTGGTCTGCGGCCCGGTCCCGTGACACCTACCTGTCAGCCCAGTTCTGGCGGCTGGCCCGACGGATCGGCAAGAAGAAGGCCGCGGTCGCGGTTGGCCACTCGATCCTGGTCATCTGCTGGCACCTGCTCACCAACAACGTCGACTACAGCGACCTCGGCGGCGATTACTTCGCCCGACGCGGCGACACCGCACGCCACCAAGAGCGCCTCGTCCAACAACTCCGGGACCTCGGCTATGCAGTCACACTCCGGAAGATTGCCGCATGAACGTCTCGCGCCACGCTCAAGGCTGATTCTCTTCACAGGACCTTGACAACCGTCCGCCCAGTCGCCTCCAGTCCGCTGAGCAGGCTGTACTCCAGCCGATCCTGCGGTCCTGTCCGTCGAGTCGGCTCCAGCTGTCCGGAGTTCATTGGATGGAATCTTGGATGGCGCCGAGGCCAGCGCTGCTGCGAACCGATTCAGTCGGCCGATGACCTCGGGTCAGTCGGTGCTCTCGTCGTCCTCCTGGCCGAGTGCCTCGCGGGCTGCTTGGAGTTGGGCGACGAACCCTGGCAGCTGGTTCGTGGCTGTGGCGAGGAGGATGCCAAGGTCGATCGACCAGTAGCCGTGCACGATCCGGTTTCGGAGGAGTACCGGCTGGCGCCACGGGATTTCGGGATGGCGTCGCACCGTGGCTTCGGAGACCTGGCCGGCGGCCTCACCGAGCACGGTGAAGTTCCACAGCAGCGCATCCCGCCGGAGCCGATCAGGAGCGAGGTCGTCGACGGAGGTGTCCTCGGTGAGCGCGGTGATCCGTTCAATCGCGTCGATCATCTCCTCGAGGAGCAGTGCGTCACGCTGCATACAACGGGCGTGCCTCGCCGAGCACCGCGTCTCGTAGCGCAGGGTGGAGGGCTCGCTTCGAGACGAGGTCGACGGGTCGACCGAGGAGTCTCTCGAGTTCGGCGGCAAGATCCTCGATCTCCCAACCGAGCTCCGCATCGGGTGCCAGCTCGTAGAGGAGGTCGACGTCGCTCTCGTCGCGATCGTCCCCGCGACTCACCGATCCGAACACGTCCAAGCGGCTCACGCCGAAACGGCGGCAGACGTCGGCCAGGCGCTCGTGATCGGCTCGGGTCAGCTCGACGGGCACGAGCGCCAGCCTACGGCGCTGCCATCCGGCAGCTGGGAGCGCAGGTCGGCATCGTTCCTGTGAGGCCGGCCCGCAGGGGAGCAGTGTGCAGCAAGCCGACGCACCCCCAGCCGAGACCGGCACTCTGTTCCGCGCCCCGGCGTCGCGTGTGACCGTCAGCTCCTGCGCGCTGGGCTGGATGTCGAGGAGGGAGACCATCGCGCGGTGACCGTTGCGGTCGATGTGGGCGAGGATGCCGCGCCGTTCGTTCCCGTCGAAGTCGAGGCCCGTGCCCGTGACGTCGGCGCCGCGCGAGGGGTGGCGGCGATCGGGAAGCGCACCTCGTCATCGAAGGCCCGGAGGAATGACCGGGAACCCTCGTCGTGGTAGGCATACCGGCCGTGCCCAGCACGGACCGTGTGCGTCTCTTGGTCGTACGAAAGTTCTTGCGATGTCATGAGCGCATCGGGCCCAGGGGCAGGAGAGCGGCGTGGAAGTCCGGTCAACCGACAGCCGGACGTTCAGCGTCAGTCCTCGTCCTGGTAGCCGTTCCGAACGGTGGCGAGCTTCGTTCGGCCGTGGACCCCCTTGCCGGCCGCGCTGAGGACCTCGACCTCGAAACCGGGGTAGGACTGGGCGAACCGCCCGTCGCGCCAGTCCTTCACGGACTTGGAGTTCTTGAGGGCTCGCGTGTAGTCGTACTGCTTCACGTCCTTCTTGTCCGATCGGACATCGCGGTTGTCTCGTCCGTGGAGAATGCGGACCTCGAACCCCTCGACCTGAAAGATCCTCCGCTCGACCTGCTTGATCGTCGCCATGCGCGCAGTGTCCCACGCCGCCGAGCCCCGGCCAGCCACGGGTCGCGAACCCGAGCAGCCTCCGCTTCGGGTGGTTCGGCTGCTCAGAGGAGGCCGAGACGCCTGTACTCGTCTCGAAGCTCGTCAGCCGCCAGGTCGGGTGGGACGTCCATCGGTTCGAGGTCCTCCGGGCTGTCGAAGTTCTCGTCGGCAGGCCAATAGCGGGTCCAGCCGTCAGGGTAGTGCTCGATGACGAGATAGTCGGCACCCCGCTTCAATGCGCCGAACACGCATTCATCGCGCCCGTAGGCGCGCTGTTCGTCGATCAGCGTCCACCCGACGTCGATCAAAGGTTGCGCCGAGCGCATCATCCGCGTCCGCAGGTCCTCCCACGTCAACCCATCCCGCTCGACCGGGTGGACCAGACCTTCCTCGATCGCGTCAGCCAGGCTGGAGATTCGCCGCCACCCGACATGTCGGACCATCGGATCCCCGCGCTCGAGCGTGCGTACCGGGACCACTGAGGCCTCGAGGACCTCGACGGAGGCCGGATCGACAGCTACCGAGCCGCCATCGAGGATCACGTAGACCTGCACGTAGTCGAGGCCAGCGATGTGGCGGAGACGGAGGATGCCGACAACCTCGCTCGCATCACGATCCGCCGTTCTCGCTCGGACGCGATCGCCGCTGTAAGCACCCCGATCGTGGCCCGGCATCCGGTCATCGTCGCGCTGTCACCAGCCCGGCGGGGAACCGTCGCCCGACCGCGCCGACGGGGCTACGTCGAGAGTGCGCTCGTGAACCTGCTCGACCGCGGCGCGGGGGCTTCACGGCTGAGGGCCATCCTCGATGCGTTCCTTGTCGGACCGTTCGCACAAGAGGGATGGCGTGTCAGTCTCGACCGGTTGCGGTCGGTACGAGGCGGCCATCCTCGGTGTCGAGTTTCTGCTGGCAGGCCGCGCAGCTGTAGTGTGTGGGTGCCGGAAACCCAGTCGTAGCTGGTCAGGCGAGGATGTCCCGCTCGCTGTTGAAGTTCGGTGGTGATCCCGAACTTGCTCAGGCGACCTGAGCGTAGTCGGTGGGTGTAACAGCTTTGGGGGTGGTGGCCCGGCGGACGGCGGCGACGAGGGTGGGCATGTCGGTGCAGCCCTTGATGCGCCGGAAGGAGCGTTCGGCTTCGAGCATGCCGGCGACGATCCACCGCTTCTTCATCGTGCCGTCACGCCAGTGCTTTACCCGGCCGGTGGTGCTGCGGGCGATCGAGAACATCGACTCGATGCAGTTCGTGTTGGTCAACGTCCGTCGCAGCCGGCCGGTGACGCCGAGGCGGACGAGGGTGAACATCTCCTCGAGCCCCTCGCGCAGGGAGGCGGCGGCGTCGGGGTGGCGGGACTCGAGCCGGCGGGCGAGCTCGCGGCAGGCGCGCAGGCCCTTGTCCGGATCCGGGTCAGCGAACGCCTTGGCGAGGCGACCATCGACGGCGTCACGCTCGCCGACGGGCAGATACCCGATCACGTTCCGCCGCTTGTGCAAGGTGCAACGTTGCACCAGAGCGCGTTCGCCGAACACCTTGGCGACCGCCTTGCGCAACGCCTTCGAGCCGTCCAACACGGCCACGATGCCGTGGGCGTAGCGCAGCCCGCGGGCCACCAGATCGGCCAACAGGTCCTTCACGACGACGTGATTCTCGGTGTCGCCGAGCATCAGACCGACGGGCACCTTGGTGCCGTCAGCGGTAATCACCAGGGCGACGACGATCATCTGATCGGCAACGGTGAGCCCGTCGATCATCAACACCGCCGTCTCCAGCTCGCTGAGGTCCCGCCCCAGCACGTCGCCCATCGCCGCTTCGGTGGCTGCCTTGAAGCGCCGCGACACCGCCGACTTCGACCGTGCCTTGCCCTCCACGCCGAGCGGTTCGGCGACGTCGACGTGGCGGCGGGTGGCGACCCCGGCGAGCATCCGCTCGACGACGACCTGGCGCAACAGATCCTCGGAGGCGAAGCACTCCCACATCGCCAGCTCGATCTCGCCGCCGTCGACGTAGCGGCCCCGCGCCCGCGTGACGGTCACCTTCTGCGAGCCCAACACGACCTGACCGGTCGTGGTGCCATGCCAGTTCCCGACCCGCTCCACACCGAGCTTGGCGTGCTTCGCTCCGACGATCGCGGTGAGCTCTTCGGTGAGCATCTGTTGCATCACCACCAGCCCCGCCGACGCAGCCAACGCCAGCAGCCCTTCACGCATCGCGGCGGCGACGTCGGCCATCACCACGGTCGCTTCCAACGGCAGGTCCGCCAGCTCGGCGGCGGCCTGCGGGGTCGTGATCTTCACGACGGGTACCTTCTTGGGCACGGTGATCCCTCCCTGGTTGGGTGTCTTGGTGGACTCCCGAACCTTGCCAGCACGGCTCGGCCCGGGGAGGGATCACCACCTCACTTCAACAGGCCCCGAGACAACCTCAGTCAGGCGGCATGTCGGTACTCGTTGATGAGTCCGTCGCAGCGCGTTGACTTCTCGACTCGGATCGGTTCGTGGGGCAGGTGTGCTCGGCTACCGGCGGGAGGCTGCTGGTCGAGCGACCGGTGGGGCCTGTGCCGGTTGTAGTGATCGATGTAGTCGACGACGAGGCGCTCGAGCTGGCGGCGGTTCCAGACGAGGGCGCGGTCGAGGAGCTCGCGGCGCAGGGTGCCGACCCAGCGTTCAGCGAACGCGTTCGCGACCGGCGTGCGGACCGGGGTGGTGAGGATCTTCATGTGTTCGGTGCGGAAGATCTCGTCGAAGGCGTCGATGAACTGACTGCCTCGGTCGCGCACGAGCGCACGCGCTGCGGCGAGTTGTTCGCGGTGGCGCAGGAACAGGTTGCGGGCGGCCTGTGTCGTCCAGGCGCCGGTCGGGTGTTCGGTGATGCCCCCGAGGTAGACGGTGCGGGTGGGGATGTCGATGAAGAACAGCAGGTAGAGCCGTCGCAGGATCATGGTGTCGATGGTGGCGAAGTCACACGCGACCGCAGCCTGGGAACGCAGGAACTGCGACCAGGTCACGCTCGAGCGCTGCGGAGCGGGGTCGATGTCGGCGGACCTGAGGATCTGCCAGATCGTGGACGGTGCAATGCCGTGGCCGAGGCCGACGAGCTCGCCGTGGATGCGACGGTAGCCCCAGGTCGGGTTCTCGCTGGCCATCGCCACGACGAGCCGGCGAAGCTCGGTGGAGGTGGGTGGCCGGCCCGGTGGTCGTTGTGGTTGGGTCCCGTATCGGGTGATGCGGCGTCGGTGCCAGCGCAGCAGCGTGTCGGGGGTGACGAGCCAGCCGTGGCGTCGCGGTCGGGGGAGCGCAGCTGCGATTGCGCCCAGGAGTGTCCGGTCGGCGTCGTTGAGGTCGGGTCGGTCGATCTGGCGGCGCAGCACGGTGAGCTGGTGGCGCAACACGATGATCTCGAGATCCTTCGAACGCCCGGAACGCACCGCCAGGCGAGCGAGCCCAGCGAGGAACCGATACAGAATGCGATACACGAGGCTTCAGGATCGGCCGGCAGCGTCGCAGGTCAACACCCACGACCGAGTTTCCGGCACCCACAGGACCGACTGTTCCCTGACGACTACTTCGCTGATCTGTACAAGGTGTCGTCGCGGGGCCGGCCGACGGTGCCGGCGAGGGTGTTGGCGACGCTGATGCTGTTGCAGGCGCACGAGGGACTGTCGGATCGGGAGGCGACGGATCGCCTTGAGGTTGATCTGCGTTGGCAGGCGGCGGCGGGGGTCGATACCGGCGCGGAGGCGTTCCATCCGACGGTGCTGGTCGGTCAGCGCAACCGGTTGCGGGCCTCGGGGCGATCGCGGCGGCTGCACGAGGACGTCAAGGTCGTGGCCCGGGCCGCGGGTGTGTTGAAGGGTCGGGCCCGTGTGTTGGACTCCACGCCGTTGTATGACGCGGTGGCCACCCAGGACACCGTCACCCAGCTGCGGGCCGCGATCCGCAAGCTGTTGATGGTGCTGGACAACGCGGTGCCGTCGCTGGCGGGGCGGGTGCGGGCCGTGCTCGAGCGCGACGACGACTACGCCACGGCTGGCAAGCCGCCGTGTGATTGGGACGACCCCGAGGCCCGCGAGGCGCTGGTGGACGCCCTGGTCCGCGACGCTCTCGCCGCACTCGCGGTGCTCGACGGCTCGTCGCTCACCGGCGCTGCCCGCGACGCGGCTGACCTGTTGGCCATCGTCGCCGGCCAGGACGTGGCCGAAGGCGACGACGGCGTGTTCCGCATCGTGGGGGGCGTGGCCCGGGACCGGGTCATCTCCACGGTGGATCCCCAAGCCCGCCACGGGCAAACCGCTCCTCGACCACCGCCACACCCAGCGCCATGACCACAGTCTGTTTTCGCGAGACTCACCGACGGTGGATGCTCAACCCATTGCTTCAGGGCTCACCTAGGACTGTTCGGTATCGCTCGTGAGATCCTCCGCCGCTATCGGCCTGCCGTGGCAGCCACGCGGGGGTCCATCTCGTTCGGGCACCTGGTGGTTGCGATGCTGAACCAAGTGCTCCGTCCCACGCTCGCGCGATGGCATGCTCGAAGACCATGCGCAGCTTCCACCGTCGGGCACCTCCGGCCTTGAGTGGGAAAAGACCTGGGGTCGCTGGGATAGGTTTCGGCGCGACCTCGACGAGGTGCGGGCGACGCTCACGAGCTACGCCGGGCTCCTGGGCGAGGTGTGTCAGGCGAAGGACCTTCTGCGCGTCGCGACGGCGCACCGATCGGGAACGTGACATCGGGCGGGTCCGTGGGACGCGTCAGTCGGTGCTCAGCGCGCGGCAACACCTGGCGACATCCTTGTGTATCTACCGATGGGTCCCGGCGCTCTGACACGCCGGGCCTGACAACCGCGGGCACTACGCGGGAGGTGAGCGATTGACTCGACTTCTGCCTAGCGACGGCGCAGAGCGTACCGTCCCGGCCAAGACGACCGCTCCGCACCGCTACGACGCGTTCCTGTCGTACTCGAGGAGCGATGAGGTCGCGGCGAAGTCCGTCCAACGGGCGCTTCACCGGATCGCTCGTCCCATGGGGCGCCTGCGAGCGCTTCACGTCTTTCGCGATCAATCCAGCCTCGAGCGCGGATCCCGACCTGTGGGCGCAGCTTCGCGACGCCCTCGAGCAGTCCGCGTACCTCATCGTCCTGCTGTCGAGCGCCGGCGCGCGGTCCCCCTGGGTCGAACGGGAGGTGGCGTACTGGCTCGGTACCCGAGATCCATCGTCGATCCTGCTGGTGTTGCTCGAAGGGGAGGTGGGCTGGGACGCCGTGGCCGCCCATCTGATCTCGAGTGCGTCATCGTCGGTCCTCCCGGTCGCGCTATCGGACGCGGGGGTCTTCACAAGCGAGCCGTTGTACGTCGATCTGACCAACCTGCAGAGCGACCGCGAGCGGGAGTTGTCGAACCCGCTCTTCCGGGACCGGATGCTCACGCTCGCCGCGCCACTCCATGGAATCTCGAAGGATGCGCTCGGCGGCGACGACCAGCGGGAGTTGAAGCGGTTCCGCCGCTATCGGCGCCTCGCGTTCATCGTGTTGTCGGTGCTCACGATTGCGGCGCTCATCGCCGCGGCTGTCGCGGTGGTGCAACGGCGCCGCGCCATTGAGAACGCCGAGGTCGCACAAGGTCGCGCCTTCGCCGCCATGTCGACGTCAGAACAAGATCCCTATCGCTCGTTGGCGCTCGCCGAGATCGCCCTCCAACAAGCTCCGGTTCCGTCGAGCGAGGCGGTTGCCGCCTTCACAACTGCGAGCCAACACCTGCAACGGGAGCCGGTGCGGCGGGTGGCCGCGCCCGTCCCCGACCTCGGAGCAGCCGTCGAGGCCGTCGCTTGGTCGCCCTCGAACCGCCTGGTGGCCGTCGGGACCGATACGGGCGCGGTCGTCCTCGTCGACGCAGACGACGCCACAGTCGTCGCTCGCACCCAACTGGCGGACGACTCGGCTGTGAGAGCCCTGTCGTGGTCACACGGCGGCTCGATGGTCGCCGTCTCGACTCACCTGGGCGTGGTCGCCGTGGTCGACGCGAGCGGTCGCATCACAGCCCAACTCGACCACAAGATCCCTGACGTGGTCGCGATCGAATGGACGGCCGCCGACGCCGCCGTCCGGTTCGCGAGCGAGAGTGCCGTCTACACCTGGAACACACGCGAGGCTCTGAGCACGGTGACCGCGGGCGTCCAGGGCGTGTCGCTACCTCAGATGGCGTGGTCGAGAGACGGGGCGACCCTCGCGGGGGTGGACGGCGATGGTGGCGTGCACGTCCTCCTAGACGGGCAGCGACCGCTCCCGACCCCACCGTCCTTCGCTCCGGCGATCGCGGCCACGGCACTCGCGTGGTCCCCGCAGGGCTGGGTCGCGTTCGCGTACACCGATGGCTCGATCACGATCTGGGATTCCGTCGCGGGCGTCGCGGTCCTACACCTCGCGTCGGCCGCTCCGCCCGGCACTCGGTCGATGTCGTGGAGCGCCGACGGGCGCTACCTCGCGATCTCGGGCACGGATCTCCGGATCTGGAGCCTCGACCGCGGCGCGATGCTCGGCGATCCGATCGGGCTCAGTCGAAGCACGTCCCAGCTCGCCCTCTACGACCGCGATACCTCCGTCGTCCAGTTCTCGGGAACCGACCGTGTTGCCGTGGGCGCGGCAGACGGCTCGCTCACCCTCCTCGAGCTCGTCTCGCCCGTTCAACCGACCGGTCTCGGACAGGGAGCCGGCTTGGCCGTGATCCAGACGTCGCCGGACGGTACAGCCACGGCATGGGTAACGGCAGACGGACAGATCGACCTCCGTGATCTGCGCACCGGCGCGACCACTTTCGTCCCGGACGCGCATGATGTCACGGCTGTCGCGTGGAACGGCCCCGGTGATCGTCTCGGCTGGGGGACCTCTGCAGGCGACGTGTTCGTCGCCAGCGTGCCGAGCGATCACATCGCTCCCCAACAGGTCGGAACGGTGTCGGGCAAGATCGACTCCCTGCAGTTCACGTCCCACGACGCGGACATAGGGGTCGTCGATGAGCGCGGCACCGCGACGCGCCTGTCCCTTGGCGGCGGCTCGTCGCGACCGTCGGTGCAGCTCGCCGACGCCCATCCTGTGTCTGCTTCCTGGAAGGACGACGGCACCCAGCTGGCAGTGATCGACTCCAAAGGGGAGGCCCAGACCTGGATGGTGGACGGCGGGTCTCAGGGCACCACCGCGCCGGCGCCTTCCGGTCAGGCGTGGACCGCCATCTCGTTCGTCGGTACCACCGGAACGGTGGCGTTGGGCATGACCAACGGCGACATGGCGCTGTGGGATCCCGCCCGTGGAGGCATTCCCGTGCGCCGCTCGTCAGGCGCCGCCGGACATTCCCGGATCACGTCCATCGCCGTCCCGACCACCGGTCCGTTCATCGCCACGGTCGACAGCGACTTCACCACGCAGCTGTGGGACGCCTCCACCCTCATGCCGCTGGGCGAGCCATTGCGGTCGCTGGCCGACGTGGCACCAACCGGGTCCATCGTATGGTCCGCTGACGGACAACGCCTCTTCCAGGTGGTCGGGGCGGCCGTGCTCGAGTGGAAGCCGTATACGCCGAGCGACGCCTGCGACCTCCTACGCCGCACGTTGGACCGTCAATCCTGGGACGAGATCGCCCGTCTCGGCGACTCGGGCCTGTGCGACCCGGCGGCCGACGACCTTTCCATCCCGTTGATCCCGGCTGCGGCCGGCTCCCACTAGCACTAGCGACCGGAGCGTCTCATGACAACGATGCGTCTCCTCCGAACGGTGTGCCTGGGCGGCTGCGCGCTCGTGTCGATCTCATCGTGCGGTGCTGGGCAGGCGACCTCGACCGCGAACGTCACGAGCGTCGTCACAACGGCCGCGCCGTCGTCAACTCCCTCATCTACCGCCGTGCCGACGCTCCAGGACTGGGTGTCGGCTCAGCGGGCGAACCTGCAGGGCATCGAGGAGGTACTCGACGTGGAGGACACCACGCAGAACCTCACCAGAAGCGAAGGACACGCGTCGGCGATGTTGGACTACCTGTCGCGCACCCCTCCTGCGCCGGTGACCGAGTCGGCTGGTGTGGAGTTCAACGACGCGATGGCGCAGCTTCGCCGCTGGGCGTCGGTGGTCGCCATCGAGACGGACCTCGACAAGGTTCGCGCCGCGTATGACGACTACACGCCTGGGGCGCAGAAGTTCCGCGAGGCGATAGCGGCTGTCGGCGAGACCTCGTCAAGCTCCAGCTCCGGTGCGGACAATGGTTAAACGCGGAGTGGCAAGCGATTCGGTCGCGTGGTCCCGTCCGAGTTTCGTTGCGCTTCGGGATCTTCCTCGGACGTTCGGTTCGGTCAGGAAGGACTTCGACGGCGGAGACTCGTGGAGCTTCTAGACCGTGAAGGTGAGTGAGTCCCGTCACGTTGTGTACGAGGCGCCCAGCATCCTCGGGGTGACGGTGGTCACGTGAGGCTCGTTTCGGCAAGTGCGCGCCGTCACAGTTCAAGGCGGCAGCTCGCGTTCGGGCGTTGCATCCGGGCGTGCTCTGTCGCCCCGACCTGGTTACGCGACGACTCGACGCGTCGAGCCGATACCAAGCGGGCGGCTGGCGCGCCATCGGCGCCGCGCTCGCCTGGAGCGGCCCGCGGCCTGGCGTCACCGATATCGCGCCGTCCGCGTGCTGCGCGCGGAGCATCTGGTGCTCTGTACGGCGGTGATGAGGAATCGATGACGACACACCGCGGACTTCCGATCCGACGGTGCACATCTCGACCGATGCCGACGCGGTTCTGTTGGACGAGATCTTGGGATGGCAGCTCGCCCGCCGCCGGTGGCGGACACGCCGCGGTGCTGCTGAGCTGGCCTTCTGTCGTGCGCCCCCTGGGATTCGAACCCAGAACCTGCGGATTAAGAGGGGCTTGACAACTGTGTGCCAGGCCTGCTCCTGTCCGCTGAGCACGCTGTTGTCCGGCCCGTCGCGCGGTTCTCTCCGTCGAGTTGGCTCCTGTGGTCCTGAGTTCATTGGATGAAATATTGGATGGCACTCGACGCCTCACGAGGGCCCCCGGATCGCTCGTGGCCGTCGAAGGCACGCGGCTGCACCGGCGGTGCGACGTCAGTCAAAGATCTCGTCGTTGGGCTCGCTGGGCGCGTCGCGGACCGCCTGGAGCTGCACGAGGAGACCGGGCAGTTGCTTCGACGCGGTCGCCAGCAGAAGGCCGACGTCGATCGACCGGTAGCCGCGAACGATCCGGTTCCGACGCAGCACGGGTTGCCGCCACGGGATCTCCTGGTGACGACCCACCGTCTGCTCGGAGACCTGAGCGGCCGCCTCGCCGATGACCGTGAAGTTCCACAGCAGGCCATCTCGACGCAGCCGATCACCGCGGAGGTCAGCTTCGGAGATTCCTTCGGCGAGCACGAGGATCTGTTCGGCTGCGTCGATCATCTCTCCGAGGAGAAGCGCATCACGCTGCATAGAGCGGGCGCGCCTCGGAGAGCACCGCGTCGCGCAGGCCCGGGTGGAGTGCTCGCTTGGAGACGAGGTCGACGGGCCGGCCGAGGAGTCGCTCGAGCTCGACGGCGAGGTCCTCGATCTCCCATCCGAGCTGGGCGTCGGGGGCGAGCTCGTAGAGGACGTCGATGTCGCTGTCGTAGCTCTACGTTCTCTGCCGCGCTCACGCTGGGCTTGATGCCGTCCTCGACATCAGCGGCCGTGAGCCAGTTCGTGAGGCACGACTCCGAGATCCCGAAGTCCGCCGCGATGTCCTTGATCGGCACACCCGATTCGCGGTTGCGGGCAACCCGGATCACGTCCTCGCGGAGCTCCCGGGGATAGGGCCTGGGGATGGTGAACATCCTTCCAGCGGCACCTCAGGCACCGCAGATCAGATGTCACCCGACCACGCGGCAGTCCCTCCGGAGTCGTCGTCGGCTCGACGACACCGCCGGCTACTGCGTCGCATCGGTGTTGTTCAGGGTCTCTGCATCAGCGCATCCGCGAACCCGTCGGGAGGTGCCACTCACGGTTACGAACGCCCCATCGGTTCTCCTCACCGTTCGTGGCAACCCGCGCCATTCATGCAGCGTGGATGGTCGCTCATACGGGCCGATATAGGGCGGACTGTTCGTTGCTGGTGTCATCTTCGTCCGCATCGGGTAGAAGATGGACCTAGTTCGATCGGACCCGCTGGTGGTGTTACCTCGACGGATCCAGCTGCGGCCGAGGCTCGCCGCTCTGATCTGACGGAAGGAGAACACGATGTCCGACAAGCTCACGACCTGTCTGTGGTTCGACCATGGCGAGGCGCGCAAGGCGGCCGAGTTCTACGCGAAGACGTTTCCCGACAGTCACGTCGACGCGCCGCACGCAGCACCTTCTGACTATCCCGGCGGGTCGGCCGGGGACGAGCTCACCGTCGACTTCACCGTACTTGGGCGGTCGTTCGTGGGCCTCAACGGCGGACCAATCTTCACACCGAACGAAGCCGTCAGTTTCATGGTCCGATGACCAGGCGGAGACCGACCGCTATTGGGCCGCGATTGTCGACAACGGCGGACAGGAGAGCGATTGTGGCTGGTGCAAGGACAAGTGGGGCTTCGCGTGGCAGATCACGCCACGAGCGCTGCTCAGGGCCGTCAACAATCCGGACAAGGCGGCCGCAAAGCGGGCGATGGATGCGATGATGACCATGAAGAAAATCGATATCGCGACGATCGAGACTGCATCCCGCCACCTACCGTGAGCACGTCGCCGTCGCTCACAGGACGGAGTGGCTCGACAGCTCAGGGCCGCGGGCTGGGCCTCGGGTGCCGGTGGGTAGACGATCGCCCGATGCCAGGCCGTGTCGTGAGTCGGCCACGAGCTGAGAGATCGTCGCCACGTTCTTGAGGAGGGCGGAGTCGGACGACGCGGACCGGCTGCGAGGCGAACTCGTCTGACAGTTGCTGGCAAGGAGACCGCCGGCGACGTCGGCATCGGTTGCGCGGGCTAGGCATGTTTGACCGCGCCGTTGCGCCTGAAGGACGAGGCATCCTGCCGACCCGGGCTACCAATGCCGGAAAGAACGGCCGGTCTTCGTGAGTGTGGTGGGACTTGGGGATTCAACGCTGCGGCCGCGTCGACGAGTCGTAGTGGCGTGGCTCGCATCCGTCTTGCCGACGCCGATCTCTGAGATCGTGGACCGTTCGTGGCCGATGGAAGAGTCATCGGTCGACCGGGCACGCGACGGGGCGGACGCGGAGTGATCGTCAAGCATCACCGCGACCCGCGAGTAGCGCGGAGCTAAGTCGCTGGGGGGCGGGTGGCGAACGCCACTTCCATCGGCTTGCAATGAATCAAACTGAACTGATGTAATACGAGAGTGGGAGGTACACAGCCGCCGGAGATCCTCGGGCTGCTCAGCGATCCGCTGCGATGGCAGCTGGTCGGCGAGCTCGGTCTCAGCGATCGCCGTGTAGGCGAGCTCGTGCAGCTGGTCGGGAAGGCGCAGAACTTGGTCTCCTACCACTTGGCGGAGCTCCGGCACGCCGGCATTGTCACCGCCCGCCGCAGCTCGGCGGACGGCCGCGATGTCTACTACCGGGCCGACCTGTTCCGCTGCCGGGAGCTTCTCGGCGAAACCGGGCTCTCGCTCCATCCCGGGCTCTCGCTCGCGCCGACGCCACCAGACGACGTCGAGCCGCGACGGGTTCGACCACGAGTGCTGTTTCTGTGCACCGGCAACAGCGCCCGCTCCCAGATCGCCGAAGCCCTCGTCGAACACCGATCGGCAGGCACGGTCGAAGCACGCAGCGCGGGCAGCCACCCCAAGCCGCTGCACCCAAACGCGGTGCGGGTCATGGCTGAACGGGGTGTCGACATCTCCGGCCGCCCCACGAAGTCGCTCACCCGCTTCGCCCGCACCCGGTTCGACCGGGTCATCACGCTCTGCGACAAGGTGCGCGAGATCTGCCCCGAGTTCCCACGGGCGCCGATCGCCGCGCACTGGAGCATCGCCGACCCCGCCGCGGCCGACGCCAGCGACAAGGCGACGTACCCCGCGTTCCGACACGTCGCAGACGAGATCGAGAGCCGGGTGGCTCTGTTGCTCGCTGAGCTCACGACCGCAGAACCGGAAAGGACGCACCATGCCTGACACCGACATCGTGAACGTTCGCTACCTGGTCGACGACGTAGCAGCAAGCATCAACTTCTACACCCGCCACTTCGGGTTCACCGTCGGCATCTCGAGTCCCGCGTTCGCCGATGTCACCCGAGGGAACCTGCGGCTCCTGCTCTCGGGCCCGCAAAGCTCGGCCGGCGTGGCGATGAGCGATGGGGAGCGACCGGGCCCCGGAGGTTGGAACCGCATCCACCTCATCGTCGACGACCTCGACAGCGAGATCGCCCGACTCACCGCCGAGGGGGTTCGGTTCCGCAACGAGGTCGTGACCGGTCCCGGCGGAGCACAAGTCCTCGCCTGTGACCCCTCGGGCAACCTCATCGAGCTGTTCCAACCGGCCGCCACACCCTGAGCAAGGCATGACTGCAGTCCACGTTCTCGTCACACCCGACGAGGAGCGCGAAGCGGACGCCGAGGGTGGCCCGCCGACCGAGCTCACGGTGGCCGTCACCGACCTCGACGACTTCACTACCTGCACCGAGGCCGAGGGCGACAACGCCGCCAGCCGGCCGCTCATCGGTCACCACCGGGAGTCGACGGCGATCGCGCGCAGCCGCGGCGGTCGGTTGCTCAAGCGGCTCGGCGACGGCCTCATACTCACCTTTCCAAAACCGGAGGCGGCCGTGCTCGCCTCCCTCGAGCTGGGCGAAGCGGCGTCACTGCGACTGCGGGCGGGCGTCCCCGGCGGCAAGGTCCTGGCGACCGGCGGCGACGTCATCGGACACGTGATGAACCTGGCCGCACGCGTCACCGAGTCCGCCTCAGGCGCGAGCTGGTCGTCACCGACCGCGTGCGAACGGCAGTGGGCGAACTCCGCGGCGTCGCCTTCGATGGCCCGTACACGCGCGGCTTCGATAGGGCCCCGCCACCCACGCGTCAGCGCGTAGAGCCGGTAAACGATGGCCGACAGTCCGGGGGGTCGCACCGGAACCGCCGCTTGACCCACACCATCGCCATTCTCGGGCTGTGTTGGGCTCGCTCATCGCGGCCGTGATCGTCGTGGCCGTCGGCTGGTGGCTGATCGGTCGACGCGCTCCCGTCGCCGCGGAAGCGACGTAACCACCGCTTGCGGCTCACCGACCGTTTTCACTCCCCATGGCGAGTGACGACCAACGAGTTGGAGGACGGTCCGACAAGCTGTCGTCGGAGGGTTCCGACAGCTGGCCGGACCGTGAACCCAATCCCGCCGTCAACACCTCCCTAGATCGGCCACGGCGGCGACCCGTGGATGGGCCACGCCGCACAACGCAGCCCGATCGTCCGTGTCCCGCGCCTCCGACTTGGCGTGGCTGGGTCCTCGGCCACTCACGAGCCCGGGGCCCCCAGCCTCTTGGTGAACGCCGGCCAAGCCGCGGTTCCCGACACCCTCGTCCCGGTCACCTTCACCGCGCACGGGTCGGAGACGCGGCGTCAGCGGTCCCAGTGCGCGGCGCAGAGCGCGGGGCGCTCGTACACCAACGCCACTGCCGCCCCCGGGCCACGCAGCCCGCGGGGGTAGGTGACGGCGTACCCGTCCGTGATCAGGTCCAGCACCCACAGGTGCTCGAGTCGCAACTCGTCGATGACCGTCGGTGCCATCACTCCCCCTCCTGATGCCTGCCCACTCGGAGCGCGCCGGCCGAGGGTCGGGGCGAGCACCGATGCTCGCCGGGCCGGTTCCCTCGGCCGAACGCAGTCCTCATGGGACGATCCTCAACGAGAGCAGGGCGGCCAGACAGACGCGTGCGGCCCGATTCGTTTGGTGCGATCTCACTATGCGGTCGTCCGGGTCGGCGTCCGATGAAGGACGTCGGGCGTCATAGGGTCAGGTTCGGCGGGCACGCCGCCAGTGGGGGCCTACTCGACACGGTCCAGGTGTGCCAGGGCGGCCATGACACACAGAACTGCTGGTCCTGGCTCGCGCTGGTCAGATCGTTGCTGACAGCGCCCGTTGATGCTTCGATCCCAGCTCACCCAGACACCGTTGCGGTCGACCTCGGTGGCCGTTTTCGTGTGAACGGCCACCGACGGGCCGGCGGCTGGGCCGCTGCCGTTGTAGACCTCGTTCTCCTGGGCGATGTTCGGCGCGCTCGTCCACGGCATCGTGGGGCTCGCTGAGTGGTTCCACGCGTTGTTCCACCAGAGCCACGCCACCCAGGTGTTCCCGAGTTCGTGATGGCGTAGCTCGCCGTCGTGCCCGGGGTGATCGGGTCCTGGCCGAAGAACTGCCACGCCGCGCCTGACGGTGTCGTGCTCGAAGACCCTTGGCGCGCTCGGGTCGGCGAAGCTGCTCTGCGCCCACCCGATCTGCACGAAGTTGTTCGTTGGGACGGCCGCGCACCGTCTGGCACTCGTGTCGTAGACCACGTACCAGTCAGCCACGAACTGTGTGGCGCCGGCCGACGGGCTGTTCACGACTGACTCGAGGTTGCCCGCCAGGCCCTGGAAGGCTTGACCGACCGACGGTCGGCCCCGGGCGCCGTTGTAGACGTAGTGTCGGACCGGACGAAAGCATCGCGCGGTCGGTTCGGGCGGGCTGCGATCCCAGCCAGGCGGATGGCGTGCTCGGGAGGGAGTGGGCCCTGGCAGAATCGAGGGGTGACCCCGGCCGAGTCGCCGAATCCCGTCCGGGGTGGCGAGGCTTTGACCTACCGCCTCGCTCAGCTGGCGACGACGGCTGCGCTCTGGGACGAGCAGCCGTGGCCGCGCAGCTGGGCTGGATGGGTTCGGCTGACGGTCACGAATGCGCTCACCGAATCGGGCCTCATCATCCTGCGGGCGCTGGTCGGGTTCGTGCTGGCCGAGAGCAACGTGCCGAAGGGAAGAGTGCGCCCAAGGGATGCCCAGGGTGACGTGCGCCCGTCGTGGTTCGATCCGAGCCTGCGAGAGAACTGGTCTCCGCCAGAGGTGACCGCAGTGGCGCTGCGGACCTTCTACGACACGGCGAGCGGTGCGGTCGCTCACGCTGCGATCCGCAGCGACGAGCATCCCGGCTGCTGGCCGATGGACGAGGCACTGCTGGTCCTCACCGGCCAGCTACGGGCCTTCCATGAGCTGTTGAGCCCCGACATGCGCCAACCCCTCGCGATGGTCCACCCCGACGGCAGGACGACGACGCTCCTGTCGATGATCGAATCCATCGAGGGGATAGGACTCGGCCCGTACAACATTCCTACCGACGCGAAGCCGTCCACGGACGTCGCTACCTGCCGCGCCGCGCTGCGCGACGTTCTCGGCTGGCCTCCAGCCGAGCTCGTGTAGCAGGGCCCTGCTCCGCGCACGACAGCACTACCGGACCCGCGTTGCTCCCGCTCCTGGCGGGTGAGGGGCTGGCGGTCGCCTGGGCCGAACGCGCCCCCACCACCCGGCCGGCGCGCCGTGGCCCGGTTCGGCTTCGTAGGCGGGGTGTCGGCCAGACACTCGATCCCGCGAGCGACGCTGGCTCAAGACCCATGCTCGACGTCACGACTCGCAGCTCATCCGGGGCCGGCGTTGGGACCATCGGCACCCCGGCATCAACTGAGTCGTAGTTCGCAGGTCGCGACAGTCGGAACGAGCCTCGAACTACCGACTCTGGCCGACTCGGTTGCCGCCAGCGACAACCTCGACCAACTGGGTTGGCACCGCGCCGACGTCGACGATCGATGTGCGCCACTGCCTTGGACTGCCACGGTTCCTTGCCGGTAGAAGACCGTCACATCTACCCGAGCGCCCTTACCTGACCGTTGCTGTTGGGATCCTCGACGAGGGGCAGAGGCGTCTCGGCGTCCACTGTGCGCCAGCGGCAGTCGAACTCACGGGCGGAGGAATGGTCAAGAGTCGGCATGGCCGGGCGGGTCACCGTGGTGGGATGAAATGCTGAGGGGGCCGCCGGGCGCGGTCGCCGTCTACAAACTGGTGCGGATCCTGCCGAGCCCGTCAAGAGTCTGGTGCTGGGCCTCGGGACCTTGGATTGTTGCTGCGAGCACGAACCCCAGATTCGGTTTCGTCCCGGTCCCTCCCCGGCGGCTCACGCTGAACCGGACAGGAGGAGCCGATGGAGCAGATCCATGAGCGTGTGGCCGGACTGGATGTGCATCGGGACAGCGTCACGGCATGCACGCGACTGCCGGGAGTTCGTCGAGGGGTCGTGGTCACCCGGGATCGATTCGGGACCACGACGCGTGAGCTGGAACGGATGGGCGCCTGGCTGGATGCGGCCGCCGTGTCGTTGGTGGCGATGGAGGCGACCGGGGTGTATTGGCGGCCTGTCTTCTACGCCCTCGAGGACCGGTTCACGGTGTGGTTGTGCAACGCGCACCACGTCAAGAACGTGCCCGGCCGCAAGACGGACGTGTCCGACGCCGAGTGGCTGGCCGATGTGGCTGCGCACGGCATGGTGCGACCGAGCTTTGTGCCGCCCCGCCCGATCCGGGAGCTGCGGGAGTTGACGAGGTTCCGCAAGACCCAGATCGACGCTCGCGCCGCGGAGATCCAGCGTCTGGAGAAGGCGCTGCAGGACGCCGGCATCAAGTTGACCTCGGTCGCGTCGAAGGTGTTGACCCAATCAGGGCGTGCCGTGGTCGAAGCGTTGATCAGCGGCGAGCGTGACGGCACCCGCCTCGCCGAGTTGGCGAAAGGAAAGCTGCGCCCGAAGATCCCCGAGCTGACCGAAGCTTTGAACGGCCACTTCGGGGATCATCATCACGCCATAGTCACCCGCCGCATCTTGGACCATATCGACTTCCTCGGCGCCTCCCTCGCGACGCTCAATGATCATGTCGCCGAACGGATGCAGCCGTTCGCCGGTGCGTTGGAACTCCTGTCGGCGGTCCCCGGGCTCGACCGGATCAGCATCGAGGTAATCGTCGCCGAGACCGGAACGGACATGAGTCGATTCCCGACCCCAGGTCAGCTCGCCTCGTGGGCCGGGCTGTGTCCCGGCAACCGGGAGTCGGCCGGCAGGCGCCGAGGGGCACCCACCACTCACGGCAATGTGTGGCTGCGACGAACCCTGATCGAGGCCGCTCGCGCTGCGGCTCGAACGAAGAGGTCGTACTTCTCCGCCCAGTACCAACAGGTCATGCGTCGCCGCGGCCCGAACAAGGCCGCCGTCGCCGTCGCCCACAGCCTGCTCGACGTGATCTGGCATCTGCTCAGCACCGGTGAGACCTTCCACGACCTCGGGAACAACTACTACGAGCAGCGACGAGACCCCGACCGTGAGCGTGCTCGCCTCGTCACCCGACTCGAGCACCTCGGCTACAGCGTCGCCCTCACCGCCGCCTGAGTCCCAACCAGAGCGGCCCAGGTTGATGTCGGGCGGACACCCGACCCGGTGCGCGCCCTCGCGCCGTTGGAGGTGGAACGCATTTCACCCCAGTTGTGGACAGGGTTTCGCTGGTTACGCGGCGACCTCCCGGTTCTGCGGGTCGTTCTCGATGAGCACCCCTTCCGGAACGTGGCGCCGGCCCGTACGAGGGCGACAAGGTGGGGTCCGTTGACGGCTCGCCAGCGATCCTGCGCGGACTCGATGAGCTTGAACGCCATGGCCAGGCCGGCTGCTCTCGAGCCGGGACCCTTGGTCACCTAGGTGCGCAACCGGACGGTGGAGAACGTCGACTCGATCGGGTTCGAGGTCTTCAAATGCAGCCAGTGCTCGGCGGGGAAGTCGTAGAACGTCAACAACCGGTCGAGATCGTTGGAGATCTTGTCGGCCGCCTTGGGCCGCTTCGCTCGGAACTCGGCGTCGAACCGTTTGGCGGCGGCCAGGGCGTGGTCGCGGTCTTCGGCGTCGCGGATCTCGCCCAGCATCTTCTTCGCCGTCGGCTGCACCGACTTGGGCAAGGCGTCGAGGTGTTGGCGACGTTGTGGACCCAGTCGCGTTGCTCACGGGTCTGGGGCCACAGGTCGCGCAGCGCCGCCCAGAAGCCAGCGCGCCGTCACCCACCGCGACCGTTGGGGCCCGCATCCCGCGGCGTTTCAGGTCGCGCAGCAGATCGCGTAGGGTCCGAGAACCCGGCGGGCCCTGTGACCTGGGCGTTCGCGTCGGTCGGGGTGGCGGCTACCGTGCCGGGTTCCGGTGTCGACGTGTGATGGAGTTCGTCGGGTGTTGTGGTCGTTCGTCTATCTGGCGGTCCGTCGCGTCCTTGCGCTGATCGTGTTGATGTTCCGTAGTGGCGACGCCAAGGAGGTCGAGATCCTGGTCCTGCGCCACGAGCTGGAGGTGCTGCGCCGCCAACATCCCCGGCCGCGGTTGGAGCCGGCCGACCGGGCCTGGTTGGCGACGCTCAGCCGGCTTGTGCCGCGGGCACGGTGGGGCCGGTGTTCATGGTCCGTCCGGAGACCTTGTTGGGCTGGCACCGCAGGCTCGTCGGTCGCGCTGGACGTTCGCCCGCAAGGGTCGGCCACCGCTCCCCGCCCAGCTGCAACGGCTGATCGTGCGTATCGCGTCGGAGAACCCAACGTGGGGCTATCAGCGGATCCGGGGGGAGCTGGTCGGCCTCGGTCATCGGGTCGCGGCGAGCACGATCGCCAAGGTCCTCCGGGCTCATGGGATCAACCCGGCACCGCGGCGAGCGTCGCCGACGTGGCGCCAGTTCTTGCGTCAGCAAGCAGCGGGCATGGTGGCCTGCGATTTCTTCGCCGTGGACACGATCAGCCTCCGCCGCCTGTACGTCCTGTTCTTCATCCATCACGACACGCGCCGCGTGTGGATCTCCGGCGTCACCGAGCACCCGTGCTTGGCCGTGGGTGACGCAGCGGGCCCGCAACGTTTCGGGTGTGCTCGCCGACGCTGGGATCGCGGTCAGGTACGTGGTGCGCGACCGTGACGCCAAGTTCGGTCCGGCCTTCGACGCCGTGTGGGCGGCGGACGGGGCGACGATCGTGCGCATCCCGGTGCGGGCACCCAATGCGAATGCGATCGCCGAGCGCTGGGTCCGGACCGTGCGGGCCGAGTGCACCGACCGGCTGCTGATCCTCAACGACCGCCATCTCGAGCGGGTGCTGGTGCGCTTATGTCAGGCACTACAACGAGCATCGGCCCCATCGCCGCCTGAAGCTCGCGGCGCCCGAAGCGACCGACACGGCTCAGCGGTCACCAACACCGGTCGATAGCATCCGACGACACGGCATCCTCGGCGGGTTGATCAACGAGTACGGCAAAGCCGTGTGACCAGCACGGACGACTTCTCGGACCCTACGGGCATCGCCTCGGCAGCGGTGGAGGCGCCGATCGTCCTGTCTCCGACGGCGCGCTGGGGATCAGTCGGGGTACGGCGCAGCGTCGTGCAGGCTGTCTGATAGGGCTCGTCACGATGTGAAGCCTTCGGCCCCTCAGAAGTTCGAGGGGTAGCTCACACCGTGCTGGCGGTCGGCTTCGACGTGTTGGATGTCCTTGCCGGTGACCGCGAGGTAGGCGACCAGGACGGCGATCGTCGTGGCCAAGGCGACGCTCACTGGTCCACTGCCAAGCCCGAGACCCCCGGACTGGGTCGGCTTGCCGAGCCAGTCAGCGAAGGACGCCCCTATTGGGCGGGTGAGGACGTAGGCGGACCAGAACGCGAGGATCGGGTTCAGGCTGAACCGCCAGTAGCCAACGGCGGGGATGAGGACGAGGGCTGAGAACAACACCAGGGACCCGAAGTAGCCCAGGTTGAGCGTTATCGCTGTCACGTCGCCGACGGCGGTGCCCAACGCGAACGTCGAAACGACCGCGGCCCAGTAGAACGCCTCCCGGCGAGGCGTGTCGATGCTATGAACCGAAAGGGTCCCCTCGTAGCGCTGCCACGTGACGAACACCGCGGCGAGCACGAAGCCGTACAGGACGGTCGACGCGACGTAGGGGACGTGGAACCCGACGTGGAGGACGTCCGCGGCCATCGTCCCGAAAATGCCAACCATGACCACCGCGAACCAGTAGGTCAACGCACGGTAGCGTCGCATGTGGAACTGAAGGGCGAGCGCGACCACGAAGCCGGCGAAGCCCAGCAGTACCGCGACCTCCGGGACGATCGCATGGACGAGATAGTCCGAGGTGGACTCTCCGAGTGCCGTTGACAGGCCCTTGATGACCCAGAAGTAGACGGTGAGCTCCGGCACCCGGAGCGCCCCGCGGGCCCGTACCGCCTGAACCACCGCTTGATCCGCCATCGCCAAAGTGTGTCTCCTGCGCCGGCGCAGCGGGCGTCAGCCGGACGACTCGACTGACCATCCGCCCCGGGTCTCACCCACGGCGGGCCGGTGACTCCGAACTTACGGACCCGCTGGACGTGGCGGGGATGCACCTGGCCGGTGCGGGTCGAATCGCGGTCGCCGCCCCTGGCCAGTCAAAGCTGCTCAGGGCGGCGGCTGGCGTCACCGAGAGATGGTCCCCACGAGCGCGGCCACGCCCAGAACGGCGGCGAGCAAGGCCACTCGCGAGCCCCAGCGCGCGAGCCAGACGTCGAGGCGCGGCATCGAGTCGCGTAAGGCCCCGAGCCCGCTCATTGCGCCGAGCGTGCCCAGCACGATCATGACCCAGGCGGCGACATCGTGGTACATCACGACACGGATGAACCCATAGATCGCGTACGACGTGCCGACCGCGGTAACCATCACGGCGACCCCGGAGAGGAGCCTGCCGCGTCGCAACGCTCCCTTACGTCCCGGTCGATCTCGATCCGGAGGCGACTCCACTCGATGTTTCGGGCTCAAGGGGGAGTCATCGCCAGCGTCTTGGCCACCGGACCCGCGCCGTGACACCACCGAATCCAAACAGGCGAACGCGAGAGCCAACCGTCGGCTAACCGAGATCACCTCGAGGTTTCACCAAGGGCCCGCCTGGCGTTGGAACGACGGGCCCGTCAGTTATTTGGGGGGTCCCTCGACGAGGACCTCGTCGAGGGCGTTGACGACGGCCAGGACGCGCCACACCATTTCCGTCGGGTTGGCAATGACCAGGCGACTCGACGTCGATCTTGCAGCTCGGCGAGGTCGGAAGGACAGCGACATCGCCGGCGGAGTCGGTGAACTCGACCGCGGCCACATGGACCACCGGCCGGGCTCGACTCAGCGCCGACGGCGAGACCGGCCCAGGTGCTCAGCCACCATTGGCCGGCGCGGTCGGGCTTGAGGAGGCGGCCGCGTTCTCGGCGGCCTCCCGAGCGGCGCTTTCCGACTTCTCGTGGGTTGTGTCCTCGTTGGAGCCGTGATGGCGCCCGCCGAAGTGTCCGGTGGCCTCCTCCGCTTCCCGAGCGGCACTCTCCGACTTCTCGTGCGTCGGGTCCTCGTTGGAGGTTGGCTTCCCGGCCGCCGGCGACGACGGGGCGAGGGTGGTGCCCGGCGTGGACGGCGTGCTCTGCGCGCCCGAGACGGCCGGCACGCCCAACGCGACGCCGACGATCCCGCCGATGACGAGGCCACCAAGGAGGCCGACGACGGCCATGCGGTTCTTCAACAAGGGAGGTTCCTTTCCGACGCGAGGCGTGGGCGTGTCGACCACACCCTGAACCCTCGGGGCAAGACAAGCTCGTGGACCGAGTTGGACCCGAGTGAGAACGAGGTGAGAGCCTTGGGCTGGCCTGTG
>CAVTWD010000015.1:0-327529 GCA_963738325.1 uncultured Acidimicrobiales bacterium | reverse complement strand
CCTATGCCCGGCCGCGAGTTATGTGCCGTGGTGGTGTTTGGAGGTGTCAGAGCAGGACGTTCAGCGCTGATCGGTCGGCATAATCCGTTCGGCTCAGAGGCCAGCGAGGAATGCGAGCAGGCGGTCGGGCGGCTTGTAGCGGCCGGGTTTGGTGTGCGCCGGGCGGGTGCGTGCGAGGGCGCGCTCTTTGATGGACAGGTCGCCGTGAAGGTAGAGGCGGACGGTGGTTTCGAGCTGCTCATGGCCCAACCAGAGGGCGATCACGGCGGAGTCGACCCCCGAGCGCAGTAGCTCCATGGCGCAGCTGTGCCGAAGCGTGTGCGGCGTGGGGTGTTTGGCCCGTAGCGACGGGCAGTTGCGGCGGCGGTGCCGGCGTGTTTGGAGATGAGGCAGCCCACAGCGCTGCGGGTGAGCGGCGATCCTCGATGAGTCGGGAAGAGCGGGTCTTCGGCGGTGCCCCCGCGTTCTCGCATCCACGCTGTGAGAAGCCCGACGGTCTGCTTGCTCAACGGAGTGCTCCGTTCCTTCCGGCCCTTCCCCCGACAGCGGACGTGTGCGCCAACGCCGAGTTCGACGTCGGTGTTGCGCAGCCCGGTCAGTTCCGAGACGCGCAGTCCGGTCTGCACAGCGACGGCCAACAGAACGTGGTCGCGACGCCCGCACCAGGCGGCACGGTCGGGGGCGGCGAGCAGGGCGTCGACTTCGTCTTCGTCGAGGTAGCAGACGTCTTTGCGCTCGCACCTTTTGGCTGGGATGTCGAGCACGCGGGCGATGAGGGCGGCGTGCTCGGGGTGGCGGAGGGCGGCGTAGCGGAAGAACGAGCGGACGGCGCAGAGCCGGGCGTTGCGGGTTCGGACGCTGTTGTGGCGTTGCTGTTCGAGGTGGTCAAGGAACACCGCGATCAGCGGCGCGTCGAGATCGGCGATGTCGATCTGGGCGGGCTCCTTGCCGGTGCGGGCGTGAGCGAACTGCAGCAGCAGACGCCAGCCGTCGCGGTAGGCGGCCACGGTGTTGGGACTGACGTGACGCTGGCCGATGAGCCGGTCGGTGAACCAGGCCTCGAGGGTGGGGGCGAGGCTGCTCACGGCTGCCTTCTCACGGCCTGTTCCCGTCGATCGGCGGCCAAGGCCAGTAGCTCGGGACGGCGGACAAGTACCAGAAGGTGTGGGCCGGGTTGGTGTGACCCATGTAGGTCGACAGCAGCGGCAGGTGCGCTTCGACATCGACGCCGGCTCGATACCAGCCGACGAGCGTGGTGCAAGCAAAGGTGTGTCGCGTGTCATGTAGCCGGGGCCGACATCGTGGCGAGCGCGGTCCGAGCCCGGCGGTTCGGGCCAGGCGGGAGAAGACCTGCTGAACAGTGACGTATGCCAGGCGCCTTCCGGGCGTGTTGACGAAGAAGCTCGGCGACTCCGGTTCGGGGCACAGCTCGTCACGCAGCTCCGCGTAGGCGTTCAAGGCGTCGAGCGTGCTGGCATGCGACGCAAGCTCCCGGCGCTTGTTGAACTTCGAGTAGGTGATGACGAGCACGCCGTCGTCCCAGTCGATGTCGTCTCGGTCCAAGCGGATCAGTTCGCCGATCCGAGCGCCGGTGACCACCAATAGCCCGATCAAGGTCTGGTAGGTGGCGGCGCGCAACGTTGGCGCCAACCTGCCGGCCGCCGCCATCAAGGCGGCGATGTCGTCGTCGGAGTACAGGTAGGGAACAGCCCGGTTCTGTTGCCAGGGCACCAGATCAGCGGCGGGCACCTCGGTCGCCGGATCGAAGGCCTGCAGGTGGCGGGCGAAGCCGCGCACGACTGAGAGCCGCTTGCCCAGGTAGGACTGGTGCGCGTGCTCGCCCGGCCGAAGAGCCCACGCGACCGCCAGCTCCGAGGTGACCGTCGAAGTGCCAGCGGCCTCCAGGTAGGTGACGAAATCGTCCAGCAGCCAGGGATAGTCCTCCAGCTTGAAGCCGAGGGCGCGGCGGACGGCGATGTAGTCGGCCACCGCGGTGCGCAGGGCGTTCATGCCACCGCTCCCGGCCACGGCCGGGCCAGCGCCCGCAGCGCCGCACGGTCGACCTTCGCGTAGATCGCCGTGGCGGCGGCCCGGGACTGCCGCAAGATCTGGCCGATTTCGGCCAAAGACGCGCCGTTGTGCAGCAAGGTCGTGGCCGCGCTGTGCCGCAACCGGTGAGCGCTGATCACCGGCACACCCGCCCTCCGGCACGCCCGCTTGACCAGCTCAGTCACGTTCGACGACGTCATCGTGGTGATCGGGGCATGCACCCGCAAGAACACCGAGCGGCACGACACGCTGGGGCGGTTGCCGGCCAGGTAGGCGACCAACGCCTCGCCGACGTCGACAGGCAGGGGAAGACGATCCCGGCGGCTGCCTTTGCCGAGCACCACCAGCTCACCGTGGTGCCAGTCGATGTCGTCAAGCCCCAGCCCGGCCACCTCACCAGCCCGCAGACCCAGCCGTGCGAGCACGGTGAGAATGGCGAAGTCCCGCCTGCCCACCACGGTGGCCGAATCGCAGCTGGCCAACAAGGCGGTCACCACCTCAGGGCGCACGGCTCGGGGCAGGGACCCTCCTCGCATGCCGGACGTGGCAGGCACCGCCGCGGCCAACGGATGAGCCGTGTGTCCCTCCGCCGACAAGAACCGCAGCAGGGACCGAAGCGCCGTGACCAGAACCTGTGCCGAACCGACATGCCGCTGGCGGCACTCACCCACGACATACGAGCGAACGTCGCCAGCGGTCAATGCCCCCACCTCGAGCCCCGCAGGCCCGGCCAGATAGGACAAGAACGACCGTGCCACGCCCAGGTATCCGCGGACGGTGGCTGCTGCCAGACCCCGCTCCTGCACGAGATAGCGGCGATAGTCCTCAACCATGATCTCCACCGGCGTCGCGGCCGGCACCGCCGCCCGCGTCACGGTCAACCCAGGGACCCAGCCGAGCAGCGTCATCGCCCACGCACTGGACGGGACCTCCGCGTAGCCCTCGGCGCGCCGGAACGCGAGAAACTCACCCACCCGCTCCTCGGTCAACTCGTTCGCGCTCAGCCCGTGCGCGTCGAGCCAGCGGCTCACGCCGGCCAACAGCTGCACGTGCCGGGCGGCCCGCTCCAGCGGGTAGCCCCGCCTGATCAGCTCATCACCGAAACCGGCCGCGTGGCCCGCCAGCGGCCCGCTCACCCGCACCCCGCTCAGATCTCTCGTCATGGTCCACCTCCTCACCGGGCCCATCCCGGCCGGAGGAAGCCTTCACCGCGACCACCCAATTATGTTCCGCCGCTACCCGCCGCACCCCCGACCACGAGCCTGAACGTCGCCGACACCGTCAGCGTCGGACATAACTCGCGGCCGGGCATAGCATCCCTTACGCCGAATTCGGCGTAAGGGATCGAAGACGACCTCGACGCGCGAGCCCACCAAGGCGGCATCGACCTCGAAGGTGTTGGCGTGCAACGACACTGTCGCCGTCTTGGTCACCGTGCGCACCTCGGACCACAAGAACGCCTCGTGTAGCGCAGCCGGGGTCGGCAGCGTCGGCGGGCCCGCCGCGAGCAGACGGTCGATGGGTGCCTCGCCGGTCTCGGAGTGGACCCGGCGGTGATACACGGTCTCGACCCAGGCGCTGAACAGCCGGTTGAGCCCGGCCAGATCCTGAGGCGGTCGCGCCTCCACCTCGACGAGGAACTGGATGCGCACCGTCTCGAAGACTCTTTCGATCTTCCCCCGGCCTTCAGGCCGCCCTGGCTTGGAGTGCACGAGGGCCACGCCGAGGCTGGCGCACGCCCGCAGGAGCTGCTGTGAGATGTAGGCGGAGCCGTTGTCGACGTAGCACCGACGCGGCACACCGCGCGCCGCCAGCGCGCCACGAAACGCGGCCTCGAGACGGACGGTGTCCTCCGACAGCCCGAAGCGGTATCCGACCAGGGCGCGGCTGTGGTCGTCGATGAAGGCGAACAGGTAGGTCTTGCGGCCCGCGATCACCGGGCCGTGCAGGGCGTCGCCGGTCCACAAGTGGTTGGGACGCTGGGCCTCGAAGCGGCCGAAGGCCTGCGGGGGCGACCCGTCGGGGCGACCGTTGAGCCCGAGGCGAGCGAGGTGGCGCTGCACGGTGCGCTCCGAGGGCCCAGCGCCCTCGGCGGTGCCGATGATCTGGGCGACGTGGGCCGCGGTCCGCCGGGGGACCTCCCGTTTGAGCGCCTCGGCCAGGTCCAGCAGTCGTTGCTCGGTCACCGGTTCGCCCGCTCGCGGCACCGGAGCGAGCGCCTCGAAACCGCCAGCGCGATAGGCGCGGATCCAACGGTCGATCGTCCCGCGGGCCACGCGGACTCGGCGCCCGGCCGGCCCCGCGTGGTCTTGGCCGGCCAGCTCGCGCACCAGCCGGCCGCGCTGGCCCACGGTGAGCGACTCGTCGGCTGCCTCGCGAACCAGCGAATAGCGGAAGAGCGCGACGTTGCGTTGCGCCTCGTTCATGGGGTCGAACCTCCTCGTTGACAGCAAAGAGGCGACCCTCGCCGCTCACACCGGCTGCGGATAGAGCGAGCTCGTGTTGCAAAGCAGGCGGCCCCCGGTGACCACACAGGCCAGCGACCACGGCGGACGAGGACCGAAACGGCGGACCGCCACGACCCCCAGCACGCCGATCGCTTCCACCGCGTCGAACAGAGCCGAACCGCCCGGCGAGAGCCGATCGTGGTCGGGGTCGAGCGCGCCCGCCCACCGGGTGAAGTGCTCCCGCAGCGGCACCGCCATCTCAGCGAACCGATGCAGCCAGCCCCGCACCGTCGACGCGTGCCGTCCCAGACCCACGGCGATACGCCGATGACCGACGCCACCCGCCTTCGCCGTGAGCGCCGCGCCGACCACCTCGACGGCGTCACGCCGACGCAGGAGGGTGTCCTCGGGGACCAGCACATGGGTAGCCGAGCAAGGCCGACAAACCGAGCGCCGGAAACGGCGGCGCACGCTCCCGAACAGGAGTCGCACCTCGCGCTCGACACCATGGCCCCACGGCCGAAGCACCGACCCGCAGCTCGGACAGCCAAGCCGGCCGCCCCGGAGATCGGCCTCGACCGCCGCCGCGTCGATTCCTACGATGAGCACAACGGAGCTCCGGCTTCGTCAGGAAGAGCCCCCTCGCCGTCCGTCGAAAGATTGAGCGAGGGGGCTCTTGCGCGTTCAGATCGCGCCCACGCTGCCGTCCCCTCGTCCGCCTCGCCAACCCCACCCCCAGCGGAACCTGTCAAGCCCGGTGAGACAACTTGTCATGCGGATGTGATGAGTGCTTCGGGGCTGGGTTCGTTGATCCAGGCGATGGTGGGCAGCTTCGGCGGCTGGGGCGGGCGGTGCCCGAACCGTGCCGGGTTGGCGGCGTAGGCGGCGTCGAGAGTGACGGCCCGCTGGGCGCGGATCTCGTCGGCGGTGCCGTAGTGGACCGACGCCGGGGTGTGCAGCCCGATGCCGGCGTGGCGGTGGACGTGGTTGTAGTGATCGAAGAACGCGGCGCAGAACGCCCGGGCGTCTTCGATCGAGCCGAACCGGCCAGGGAAGGCCGGGCAGTACTTGAGGGTCTTGAAGTTCGCCTCCGAGTACGGGTTGTCGTTGCTCACATGCGGCCGGCTGTGGCTGCGGGCGACACCGAGATCGACGAGCAGCTGGGCGACGGGCTTCGATGTCATCGAGGTGCCCCGGTCGGCGTGCAAGGAGAGCTGGCCGCGGCCGATGCCGTGTCGCTGCAGGGTGTCGGCGATGAAGGCTTCGGCGAGCTCTCCGGTCTCGGCCGGCGACACCATCCAGCCGACGACGTAGCGGGAGAAGATGTCGATGACCACGAACAGCTCGTAGTAGACGCCCCGCTGCGGGCCCTGCAGCTTCGTGATATCCCACGACCAGACCTCGTTCGGTCGACGGGCGATGAGCTCGGGCTTCTTGGTCGCCGGGTGGGTGCGCTGCCGTCGCCGTTCGCGGTTCTCGCCGGCGACCGCGAGCAGCCGGTACATGGTGGAGATCGAGCACAGGTAGATGCCGTCATCGAGCAGCCGGGCCCACACCTGGGCCGGGGCCAGGTCGCAGTACTCCGCCGAGCGCAGCACCGTCAGCACCCGCTGGCGCTCCTGCTCGGTGAGCTTGTTCGGTGGGGCCGGCCGGGGTGCCGGCGGACCCGCCACTGGCGGTCGCTGCCGCCGATAGCGCGTCGCCCGCGAGACGCCGAGCAGGTCGCAGGCGGCGCTGGTCGATGTCATCGCTTCGAGCTCACCGAAGTGCGCCTCGATCATCGCGTCGACTTCGGATCGGTGTCCGCGCTCTCGGAGAGCCCTTCCAAGAGCGCGTGCAGTTTTCCCATGACATCGAGCGCCGATCTCGTCTTGGTCAGCTCCGTCTCCAACCGTTCGTTGCGGCGGCGCAGCCGCTCCAGCTCGACCTGCTCAGGGGAACGACGCGGCTTCGCCTTCGGCGCCAGCCCCTGCTGGGCGCCGGCATCGCGAGCCTTGCGCCACTCCGCCAGATGCGAGCTGTAGAGGGCCTCGCGGCGCAGCAACGCCCCGCGCTCGCTCGAGCCGACCGGCAACGCGTCGTACCCGTCGAGGATCTCGGCCTTGTACTCGGCGGTGAACGATCGCCGCCGAGGCCGGGCAGCCGGGTCGGGCTCGTCCACCACGCCATCATGGGCGCGCGCAAGCAGAGATGCAGTCGTCATGGTCATCGGGTCTACGTCTTCCAGACTCGCCCTGCAGGGATGGTCGGCTACCGCAGGTGTCTCACGTCAGCCTGACAGACAGGGCAGCCCGACCTCGTCCCCATCGACAACGGCGGCGCCAACACGCCCATCAAACCGTGGTCATCCTCGAAGACGGCACACAGCCCGTCGATGCTCAACCAACGCGGCGCTCAACAGGCCTGAGGTCGCGCCCGGGAGAGACATGATCGCACGGTTCACACGGTGCCGCCCCTGCCTACCGTTCCTTGGCGTGGTAACCGTGTCACTGACCTGGGCCATGCATCCTTTCGCTGTCGCTGACGGCTGAAGCTTTGCGCGGTCCCACCGCTGGCGCGAACCCGCACTTTTCGACCGTCACCGACATTCGCGGGGCGCATGCGGGACGGGCCGCCAGCCGACCATCGCGCCAGCGACGCCGTTTGGTGGGGAGCTTCGAGGGAGGCCGCACGATGGTGCGCGCCACCGCTGGCGTGGCCCCGCCGACGCGTCACAGCTGAAACGCGGAGCGCATGCTCTGCGCGGTCGCCGCGCCGCCCAGGTAGGGGGAGATGTCGAGGAGTTCCTCGGTTGTACGCAGCAGCGAGTAGTGATCGAAGGCTGTCTGTGACACGACACCGCTGGGTGTCGTTGGAGCAATGACCAGAATGGGCATGGGCGTCGGCTCGTCCCAGACGATGAAGACGACCGTTGCGCCGGCCTGGTAGGTAGGGCTGGCGAGGATCTTCCCCACCCAGTTCTCAAGCCACCGATCGCCGGTGGTGACGTCGCAGTCGTGGGTGTCGTTGCACAGGTCGGGCGTGATGAAAGCGAACGTTGGGAGATGGCCGTTGGCAAGATCGTCGGCCAGAGCGCCACGGTCGAGCGCACCCAACGGCACGTTGTCGCGCTGGCAGGCAGCGCGATCCGATGCGTTGACGTAGTAGGGCTGCGGATTGTGCTTGACCGCGTAGCGGCCTCCGCTCTGTAGCTGGCAGTGATCGACCATCATCTCTTCGTAGGAGCGGGCCGTTCCCCCCGCCGCGGACCTGCCGGAACAGGTTGTCGGTGTCGAGGGGATGTGAGCCTGGACCGCCGTCGTCGTGCACTCCGTGCGTGCTGCCCGACGTGGCGGCCAAGTAGTTCGGCAGAGACGGCGACCCCACCGCGCGGTACGCCGTTCCGCTGCCACAGCTCACCGCCAGTTGGTGCTCGAAGGGCGTCGCCGATGGGTCGCCGAGAACGTCCTGCGCGGTGTGGTTTTCCATCCAGATCCACACCACGTGCTGGTAGCGGGCCGGGGGTGGCCTCCTGCGGCCGCATGGTGTCGGGGCCTGCGGTGGAGTCGCCACAGCGGCACTGCCGGTCGACAGCGGCGCCGACGAGGCAACGCTCGACGCAACGGTCGAAGGGCCGGTCCCCCCACTCGTCGGTGCGACGGAGCGGTCCGAGCACGCGGCCAAGAGCGCGACCGCCACCAACCCCAGAGCCGAGGCATGCCTCACCACGTCGACCATATGAGACACGGCCCAAGCCCAGCACGCGCCCCATCGGGCAAGGCGTAGGACGATCCGGGCCCCGCCACGACGCCACCTCCACCAACCCGATGGCATCGAGACCGATCTCGCCACCGTGATCGGAAACCCTCCCCCGCCCCGCTATGTGACGGGCAGGCCGGGAGGCCATCGTCACCCGCGCACCCTTTGGTTGCCAAGAACTCTGTCGCGCCTGGTCACGCGGCTTGTCGGTATTCGTGGATGAGGCCGTTGCATCGGCTCGTCGCTGCGACAGGGTGGCCAGCCCGGAACGCTGTCGTAGGTGTCTGCGCCGGCGGCTGCTGGGCGAGGGAGCGGTGTGGGCGGTGCTGGTTGTAGTGCTCGAGGTAGTCCACAACGAGCCGGGGGAGCTGTGGCTCGTTCCAGATGATGGTCCGGTCGAGCAGTTCGCGGCGCAGGCTGCCGATCCAACGCTCGATGAAGCAGTTCGCCACCGGCGTCCGCGGCGGGGTCTTCGTGACCCGGATGCCTTCGGTGTGGAAGATCTCATCGAAGCTCGCGGTGAACTGAGCCGCCTGATCGCGCAGCAGGATCTTGCAGCCGTTGAACGCTTCCGCGCTGGTGAGGAACAGGTTCCTCACCGCTTGGGTGGTCCACGGGCCGGTGGGGTTGGTGGTGATCCCGGCGAGGGTCACGGTTCGGGTCGGCACGTCGATGAAGAACAGCAGGTAGAACCGGCGGCCGAGGGCGGTGTCCACGGTGGCGAAGTCACATGCGGCGGCGGCCTGCGAGCGAAGGAACGCCATCCACGACACCCTCGATCGTGTCGGGGCCGGGTCGATCTCGGCGGCCTTGAGGATGTTCCACACGCTCGACGCGGCGACGCTGTGACCAAGCCGGGCGAGTTCGCCGGCGATACGCCGGTAACCCCACGTCGGATTCTCCCGCGCCATGCGAACCATCAAGGTGCGGATCTCCGTCGTGATAGATGGCCTGCCGGACCGTCGGGGCGGCTGGGCCCAACGTCGGGCGACCAAGCGACGATGCCAGCGCAACAACGTGTCCGGCGTGACCAGCCACCCCTCGCGTCGGGCGCGGGGAAGCACGCGGGCGATGGCAGCGAGCAGCGACCGGTCCGTGTCGTTGGGCATCGGCGACTTCGCGGTGCGTTGTAACACGGCGAGCTGATGGCGGAGCACAACGATCTCGAGGTCCTTCGAGCGTCCGGAACGAGCGGCGAGCGCCACGAGAGTGACGAGCAGACGGTAGAGCAAGCGGAACACCCCGCCGATTCTGGTCCCGCGAACCCCCAGGTCAACGCCCACGATCGGGTAAATGGCACCCACACGCTGTGGCCGAGGCGTTCACTGTTGACCTGCCACGGCTGCCCCACCTGCCTCCCTGTCCGCTCGTGTCTTGACAACGGGCCGGGGCCGGGTCGTGGACGGGACGCCCTTCTGGGAGGTCCGTGCCGGCGTGGCCACTGGATGGGCGCAGCGGGCTCGTTCGGGTACCTCGGGCTGACACGGGACACCACCGCCGCCGTGGTCGCGCGGCTCGGTGGAGCGCCGACGGCACCCTCGACCGTGGACCTCGGTGCGCTCGTCGCCGAGCTCTTCGCGTCCACCGAGGAGGACGTGGTCCCCTCGGTGAACGCCGTCACCATCGGTTATGGCGATTAGGTGATCTACGAGGTCGTGGGCTTGCCCGACGCCATCCTCGGGGCGTGGCTGCGCGTGACCGGCGCTCCCGACCCAGCGGGGAGCGGCGTCGTGATGCAGTCGGTCGAGGAGACGCTGCTGTGCCCGTCGAGGCGTCGCCGCTGAGGGGCTTTGCATGTGACGGGTCGCTGGCGGGCGGACGCGTCGGTCGCGACCACGGCGAGGGGTTGTGGGCGTCCGCTGCTGATGGTATGTACCACCCCCACGATCGCGACGCAGGAGGCGGGATCACGAGGGTCACCGCCGCTCGTTTCGATCGGCCGCGCCGGAGCCGGCGAGCGCTCCCCGTCGCTCAGACGGCGACCGCTGCAGATCTGCTCCCATCGCCAAGTCCGCGAGAAGTCCGCGAAACCTGCGGACTCGGGCCGACTCGACGGACAGGGGCGCACGCGAAAGACCAGTTCAAGCAGGATCCCGAGCGAAATCGCAGGTCAGCAAAGGCCCACTACACGTTGAAGCGGAACCCATGAGTCACATGAGAGCGACGGAGCCCAGTTCGGCGCGCGGAGGGGGCTTGACTTGTCGGCGGGAGAATCACAGGATCACCGGCAAGGTTCGGCGGTCGGACGAGCCACACCGCGTGGCCGCTGCATTCGCCTCTGCACCTAGCGAGGCCTTCCGCGTCAGCGGAGCTGCGGGGTTGCCGTGTCGCTTGCGAGGAGCTCGCCGATCACGCTTGCTGCTCGTTCGTCGCTCTCCTCCAAGAAGTGCGCGTAGACATCCATGGTCGTCATGGCGCTCGCATGGCCGAGGCGACCGCTGACGGTTCGCACCGGCACTCCCGCCGCAAGCAGTTGGGTGGCATGGGCGTGGCGGAGGTCATGCAGGCGGACGCCCTCGAGCTCGAGCTGCTTGCAAAGCCGGCGAAATGCACCCGTGACGTTGTCGGGGTGGATCGGCTGGCCACCGTCGGGCGAGTGGCTGAAGACGAACGACCCCTCGGTCAACGTCACTCCAGCCTGGATGGCCACGGACCTCGCTCGACGGCGATGGTCGCGTAGCGCCGCCACGGTGGCCGCGTCGAGGGCGAGGCGACGCGACGAGTGGGTCTTGGTCGACTTCTCGGCGGTGCCGCCTGGGACAGCGGCGACGGCTCGTTCGACGGTCAGCTTCGCCCGCGCGCCAAGTCGAGATCCGACCACTTCAGGCCACAGAGTTCCCCGCGCCTCATGCCCGTGCTGGCGGCGAGGAGCAGCAGCGTACCGAACGCTTGATCGTGCTCGTTGGCCGCTTGCAGTAGGGCGCGGGTGGTGCTCGGTGAAGGTGGCGCGATCTCCGTTCGCTGCCTGCGCGGCAGCGTGGCGTTGACGGCGGGATTGGCTGGGATCCACTCCCAGCGGACGGCCTGTCGCAGCCCTCGTCGCAGGATCGAATGGATCTGCCGGATGCTCGCCGGTGAGAGATCCGCCTCGCGGGAGAGCGCCTGATAGAAGGCGTCGAGCCTCGCCGTAGTCACCTTCGAGACGCTGAGGCCCCCGAGCGCGGGTGCGATCCGCCGGGCGATGAGGCGGCGGTACTCCCGCAACGTCGTCGGTGAGAGGTCCTCGCCGACGAGCTCGAGCCACCGCTCGAGGACGACGGACAGGGTGACCTCGGCCGGCCGGACAGCTCCCGACGACACCTCGTGGACCAGGCTGGCGAGCCGGCGCTGGGCATCACGCTTGGTGCCTCGGACCGTCCGGCTCCGGTATCGCCACCTGCCGGTGAGGGGATCCCGGCCGGCGATGGCGATGACCTCCCAGACGCCGGGGGAGCGCTGTCGCAGGTGGCCCTTCATGGAACGAGCGTAGACGGGCCGCGGCGCCAAATATTGGATGAATATTGGATGGCGCCTCACACCCGGCGGGAGAGCCTTGTACTCAACTACCCTGAGCAGGGACTTTGCGGTGCGCCCCCTGGGATTCGAACCCAGAACCTGCGGATTAAGAGTCCGTTGCTCTGCCATTGAGCTAGAGGCGCTCGGGCGCCGCAGTGTACGCCGGCCTCGACTGCGACATCCGAGCCTGGGGTGACCGAGGGGACTCGAACCCCCGACCTTCAGGGCCACAACCTGACGCTCTAACCACCTGAGCTACGGCCACCAGGAAGCGAGACATTGTGCCACAGGCCCGAACGGAGGCCTCGGGCACCGCGCCGCGACCCGCACCGGGAGCTCCTGAATCCATCGTGAGATAACCTAACTGCAACGATTTCCACGGGGATGGAGCCATGACGACGAGTACTTCTCGTATCGACGAACGACTCGCACAACGGGCGTGGGACATCACGGCCAGGGAGATGACGACCTACGCCGAACGGACGCGCTGCTCTCAGGCCGCCACCGATCGGGCCCGCCGCTCACTCCCACTCGGCGTCCCGTCGTCGTTCCAGGCCTATGACCCGCATCCGGTCGTCGCCGCCCGCGCCCAGGGCTCGTGGCTGGAAGACGTCGACGGCAACCGCTACGTCGATTTCAACATGGGCTTCGGCGCCCTCTTCGCCGGCCACGTCCATCCTGTCCTGCAGCAAGCGATCGAGGAGCAGCTCGACGACGGCACCCTCTTCGTCACCCCGTGCGAGGCCAACGCCGACGTGGCCGAGCTGCTCGCCGATCGCTACGGCCTCGAGCATGTGGCGCTTCACCAACTGCGGCACCGAGGCGACGATGGACGCCATCCGGGTGGCCGAGGCGTCACGGGCCGAGACAAGATCGTGAAGGTCGAAGGCGGCTACCACGGCCACCACGACGAGGTCATGGTGTCGATGAAGCCGCGGCCTCGACGTCGCCGGGCCCGCCGATCGGCCGACGCCAGTTCCGGCGACCGCGGGTGTCACGAACGCCGTGCTAGCGGACACGACTCGTGATCCCCTTCAACGACCCCGCCGCCCTCGAAGAGGTGCTCCGCACCGGCGAAGTCGCCTGCTTCATCGTCGAGCCCGCCATGGAGAACATCGGCATCTGCCTGCCCGACCCCGGCTACCTCGAGGCGGTCCGCGAGCTCACTCGACGCTACGGCACGCTGCTCGATCTTCGACGAGGTGAAGACCGGCATCACGGCAGGGTGGGGCGGTGCCACAGGCCACTTCGGCGTCCAGCCCGACCTGGTCGCGCTGGCCAAGTCGATCGGCGGCGGCCTGCCCATCGGCGCGTTCGGTGGGCGCGCCGAGCTCATGGACGAGATCACCCGTGGCACGGTGCTGCACCTCGGCACGTACAACGGCAACCCGCTGGTGATGGCTGCGAGCCGCGCTGTGCTTCGCGACATCTGCACGCCGGAGGCGACACAGGACGCGATCGCCCGCAACGCGCGGTTGCTCGCCGCCAATGACCGGATCATCGCCGACGCCGCCTGCCGGCCCACACCGTCCAACTCGGCGCGAAGGGCTGCGTCACCTACTCGCCCGAGCGGGTCCGCAACTACCGCGACTACAAGGCCACCGACTTCGACCTCGCGTTCGCCAACTGGATCTGGGGCATCAACCGTGGCATCCTCCTGCCGCCGGGGCTCGACGAGCAGTGGCTTGATCTCGGTGATGCACACCGACGCCGACGTCGACCACGCCACGCAGGTGTTCGCCGACTTCGTGTCCGAGCTCGTGCGCTGAGGGTCGCGATCAGGCACGCGCCCAGGCGATCGGCTTCCACGACGACGCGACCAGCAGGCAGACGACGCCACTGGCGGCGAGCGTCACGAGCACCACGACGAGGCCTGTGGTCGCCGCTTTCGCCGTCTCCGCGACGAGGCCGGCCCACGGGCTCGACCACAAGCGGGGCACGAGCAGCACCGGCACGACGTAGCCGAGCGCGAGTTGCAGCGACGCTGGCGGCGAGGAGCCAGATCCCGATCATCCGGAGCGCGCGCCGGCTTCGAGGGATGCATCACGAATCCCGACAGAGTGAGCCCGACGGCGAGGACGAGGCCCGCTTGCAGGGTTCCCGTCAGCGACCGTCGTGCCCGGTCGAGCGGAGCGATGGTCGGAACGTCGAAGCGGACGGCCGGCAATGCGGCGGCGCGCTCGATCCCCGACGAGCCGCGCCGCGACCGCAGGGGGATGACGACCGGTCCCGTCGCCTCTCCGATCAGGCGGCGGTGGACCTCGCGCGAGATCCCGGCCGCGAGCGGGACGAGGTCCGTCTGCTGCAATGCGGTGTCGGCGAGGCTCGCCACCGTGGCCGGTGCCACACCCAAGCGACCTGCGAGCTGGTTGGCGACCACATCTGCGACCGCCTGGCGGAGTTCGGGCCGGGTGAAGAGCGCGTCGGCGACCCGGGCGACGCGGTTCGGATCCATGACCGTCTGCTGGAACCACCAGGCGGCCAAGGTGAGGCTGCCGACCAGCAGCCCGACACCCAGCACGAGGGAGGCGAAGGCCCGCCGCACGGAGGACATCTTCGCCACCGGCGGCCGTCAGGCGGACGCGGGGACCGGGCTAGCGTCGCTGGCCGTGGCGTCGCAGCCGGCGCCGGCCGGCTTCCTCCGCATGGGGTGGCGAGGCCTTCGGCGTCGTTGCCCGCGCTGCGGTGGTGCAAGGTGGTTCAGCGGCTGGTTCGCCAAGGTCGATCGATGCCAGACCTGCGGCTACAAGTACGAGCGGTCACCGGGCTTCGTCCTCGGTGAAGTGACGGTCAACACGATCATGACGTTCGGGCTGCTGGCCGTGGTCATCGCCGTCGGCATCGTCGTCACCTACCCGGACATCCCGCTGGTGCCGCTGCTCGTCGCCGCGGTGGTGGCGGCGGTGGCCGTGCCGATTCTCGGCTACCCGTTCTCTTCGACCTTGTGGGCGGCGGTCGACCTCTCGATGCACCCGCTGGAGCCCGAGGAGGTCGCCGACGCCGCCGCCCATGCGGGCCAGGGACCGGCCACCGGGTTCTGAGCTCGTCTTCGCGTGGCGGCGGAGGTCCTTGCTCGAACACCCGTTCGAAGTTACGCTCCTGTCGTTCGCCACGGCACTCTGTCACACCCCCTCCGTAAGGTGGGTGCCGCAAGCGATTCGGGGCCGTGCGAGCCGGTCCCCTCCAACCGAGGCAGGCAGTCGCCGAGCGTCAGGAACAGGAGAAGCGACATGGCAGTGGAGCGGGACAAGGCCCTCGAGATGGCCCTCAGCCAGATCGAGAAGCAGTTCGGCAAGGGCTCCATCATGAAGATGGGCGAGAAGGGGTCCATGCGGTGGAGGTCATCTCCACCGGCGCCCTCTCGCTCGACCTCGCCCTCGGCGTCGGCGGCCTGCCCCGGGGCCGGGTCGTCGAGATCTACGGCCCGGAGTCCTCGGGCAAGTCCACCCTGGCCATGCACGTCGTGGCCGAGGCCCAGCGCAACGGCGGCATCTGCGCCTACATCGACGCCGAGCACGCCATGGACCCGGTGTACGCCAAGGCCATCGGCGTCGACATCGACGAGCTGCTCATCTCCCAGCCCGACACGGGGGAGCAGGCGCTCGAGATCGCCGACATGCTCATCCGCTCGGGCGCGCTCGACGTGGTGGTGATCGACTCGGTGGCCGCCCTCACGCCCCGGGCCGAGATCGAGGGCGAGATGGGCGACACCCACGTCGGCCTCCAGGCCCGGCTCATGTCCCAGGCCCTGCGCAAGCTCACCGCCAACCTCAACCAGCTCGAACACCATCGCCATCTTCATCAACCAGCTGCGGGAGAAGATCGGCGTGATGTTCGGCTCGCCGGAGACGACCCCGGGCGGCCGGGCGCTGAAGTTCTACTCGTCGGTCCGGCTCGACATCCGCCGCATCGAGTCGATCAAGGACGGCGTCGAGGTGGTCGGCAACCGCACCCGGGTCAAGGTGGTGAAGAACAAGGTGGCCCCGCCGTTCCGGCAGGCCGAGTTCGACATCATGTACGGCAAGGGCATCAGCCGCGAGGGCTCGCTGCTCGACCTCGCGGTCGACCTGGGCATCGTGAAGAAGTCGGGCGCCTGGTACACCTACGACGGCGAGCAGCTCGGCCAGGGCCGGGAGAACGCCAAGCAGTTCCTCACCGAGAACCCCGAGGTCATGGTCGAGATCTCCGAGCGGGTGCGCGAGCAGGCCGGCATCGGCCACGAGGCCCGTCCGACTTCACACCGGCCGACGACGTACCGATCACCCTCGAGTGAGCCGGGGCGGGGCGCGGCCGCCCCCGAACCGAAGCCAGGACGAGCATGAAGCCCGCCTAACCTGGTCGCCGTGCCCCGCACGTACTTCGTTCGCACCTTCGGGTGCCAGATGAACGAGCACGACTCCGAGCGCATCGCCGGGCTCCTCGAGGCCGACGGGCTCGAAGTCGCGCCCTCGGCCGACGACGCGGACGTGATCGTGCTCAACACGTGCTGCATACGGGAGAACGCCGACAACAAGCTCTACGGGCACCTCGGTCACCTGAAGCGGCGCAAGCAGGCCCGCCCTGATCTCCAGATCGTCGTGGCCGGCTGCCTCGCCCAGAAGGACCGCGATCTCGTGCGGCAGCGGGCACCGCACGTGGACGTCGTCCTCGGCACGCACAACGTGCATGAGGCGGCGGAGCTCGTGGCGAGGGCACGGGTCGGGGGGCCCGTGGTCGCCGTCCTCGATGAGGCTGTGCTCGACGAGCACGCGTTGTTCCCCTCGGCGCTGCCGGTGCGACGGGAGCGCTCGTACACGGCGTGGGTGACCATCCAGATCGGCTGCGACAACTCTTGTGCCTTCTGCATCGTTCCGGCTGTGCGCGGCAGGGAGATCAGCCGGCCGTTCGCCGAGATCGTGGCCGAGGTCGATGCGCTCGCCGGGGCGGGCGTCACCGAGGTGACGTTGCTCGGCCAGAACGTGAACTCCTATGGCCGGGACCTCACTCTCGCCGCCCGCCAGGCAGGGGACGGCGCGGCGCGGTCCGGCCACTCTTCGCGGAGCTGCTCGAGGCGGTAGGTGGCGTGCCCGGCATCCGCCGGGTGCGGTACACGAGCCCGCATCCGAAGGATCTCCGGCCCGAGACCATGGCGGCCATGGCCCGCACGCCGGCGGTGTGCGAGCACCTGCACCTTCCGCTGCAGGCCGGGTCGGACCGCGTGCTGGCCGCGATGCACCGTGGCTACACCGCGGATCGGTACCTCGCCCGGCTGCGCGAGGCGCGGGCCGCGGTCGACGACCTCGCCGTCACCACCGATGTGATCGTCGGCTTCCCGGGCGAGACCGAGGCCGATTTCACCCAGCACGCTCGAGGTGGTGGCGGCGGCCGAATACGACTCCGCCTACACCTTCATCTACTCCCCCCGGCCGGGCACCGAGGCCGCCGAGCGCGTCGAGCAGTTCGTGTCGCCGGAGGCCACCGCCGAGCGCTTCGAGCGACTGCGGGTCGTCGTCGATCGCAGCGCTCTGGCCAGGCATCGGGCCCGGATCGGGCGCACCGAGGAGCTCCTCGTGGAGGGACCGAGCAAGAAGGATCCGGCGGTGACGGCCGGGCGGCACCCGCCAGAACAAGCTGGTGCACCTGCCGGGCTTGTCGACGTCGCTCGCCGCCGGGACGTACGCGCGCGCCGAGGTGGTCGACGCCGGCCCTCATCACCTGATCGGCCAACTGGTCGAGGTCCTCGCCGGCCCCACCCACAAGACCCGTATCCCGGTGGTGGCGGGCTGAGCGGGCCGGTCCTGGCCGTCCTCGGGCCGACGGCGTCGGGGAAGTCGGCCCTCGCCCTCGCCCTCGCCCGGCGGGTGGGGGGCATCGAGCTCGTCTCCGTTGACTCCATGCAGGTGTATCGAGGCATGGACATCGGCACGGCCAAGCCGACGGCGGCGGAACGCGGCGAGGTGCGCCACCACTGCCTCGATCTGGCCGAGCCGTCCGAGGACTTCACCGTCGTCCGTTACCGCGCCGAGGCCGAGAGCGCCCTTGCCGACATCGAGGCGCGGCAGGCGGCCGCGGTGCTCGTGGGCGGCACGGGTCTCTACCTGCGGGCGGTGCTCGATCGTCTCGAACCACCGGGGCAGTGGCCTGCCGTCCGCCGGTCATTGGAGGCCGAGCGAGATACCCGCGTCCTCTACGAACGGCTGCGCGACGTCGATCCCGCCGCCGCCTCCAAGATGGAGCCGACCAACCGCCGCCGCATCATCCGGGCCCTCGAGGTGTGCATCGGCAGCACCCGCCCCTTCAGCTCCTTCGGTCCGGGCCTCGACGTCTACCCCCCGTGCACTGTGGCGCAGTTCGGGTTGCGCTGGGCGCGGCCCGTGCTGGCGGCGCGCATCGAGCAGCGCTTCGCCGGACTCATGACCGCAGGGTTTCTCGCCGAGGTGGAGGCGCTGGCTCGACGGCCCGGCGGTCTCTCGCGGACGGCCGCCCAGGCCCTCGGCTACCGCGAGCTGCTGGCCCACCTCGACGGCAGGGTCTCGCTCGACGCCGCCGTGGCCGAAGCGGTGGCTCGTACCCGGCGCTTCGCCGTCCGCCAGGACCGCTGGTTTCGTCGCGATCCCCGCGTGCGTTGGATCGACGTGCACGACGATCCGCTCGAAGCCGTGCCCCGCCTCGAGGAAGAGCTCGTGGCGTGCGCGTGACCCTCACCAAGCACCACGGGCTCGGCAACGACTTCCTCGTCCTGTTCGACGACCAACCAGTCCCCGCCGCCGCCTACTCGTCGTTGGCGAAGCGGTGGTGCGCCCGCCGCACCGGTCTTGGCGCCGACGGGCTGCTGGTCGGGCTGACCGAGCCCGGGCCTGGCGCCGACGTCGGCATGGCGCTGTTCAACGCCGACGGGAGTCGCGCCGAGATGAGCGGCAACGGCATCCGCTGCCTGGCTCAAGCGTGGGTGGCTCGGCGCGGCCAACTGCCCACCACGGTCCGAGTCGCCACCGACGCCGGCGGGCGCGCCGTGGAGGTCCAACCCGGCCCAGCGCCCGACACCGTGCTCGCCAGTGTCGACATGGGGACGGCCACCGAGCTCTCCGCGCCGCCGGGCTGGGCCACGGCCACCTCGGCCGCCACCGGCAGCAGCCCGACCGCCTGCGCGCACCTGAGCCTGGGCAATCCCCACTCGGTGATGGCGGTCGACGATGTCCGTGCCGTCGATCTCGACTCGCTCGGTGCGGCGCTGCCCGACGTCAACGTCGAGGTCGTCGAACCGGCCGGCCCGCACGCCGTGCGGATGCGCGTGCACGAGCGCGGGGTCGGTATCACCGATGCGTGCGGCACGGGTGCGTCCGCGGTTGCGATCGGCCGCGGCGCGGTGGGGCCTGGCGACGCCGGACGGGGCGGGCGAAATCACCGTGCACATGGACGGCGGGGATGCCAAGGTTCGCTTGGGCGCGGGCGGCTCGTCGGTTCTCACTGGGCCGGCCACGTACCTCGCCACCATCGAGGCTGACGCATGACGCTGATCGAACGCACCGTCCGGGAGAAGATCGTCCTGGTCGGCGTCACCCTCCCTCCCGAGCACGACGAGGACACCGAGGCCAGCCTCGACGAGCTGGCCCTGCTCGTCGACACCGCGGGTGCCGACGAGACGGCGCGCGTCGTCCAGCGCCGCGAGGCGCCCGACCCGCGCTACTTCGTCGGCAAGGGCAAGGCGGAGGAGCTCCGAGAGGTGAGCCTCGCCACCGACGCGGACACGGTCGTGTTCGACAACGAGCTCTCCCCGGCGCAGCAGTACAACCTGGAGAAGCTCCTCGGGCGCACCGCCATCGACCGCACCGCGGTGATCCTCGACATCTTCGGTCAGAACGCTCACACCCTCGAGGGCAAGGCGCAGGTCCAGCTGGCGATGCTCCGCTACCGGCTGCCGAGATTGCGACGAGGGGTGAGCGCCGCCTACACGCGGCAGGCGGGCGGGATCGGGGCCCGGCGCGGCCCCGGCGAGACCCAGCTCGAGGTCGACCGGCGCCGCATCATGCGCCACATCACCAAGCTCGAGCACGATTTGGCGGAGTTGCGGCGCACGCGCCAGTTGCAGCGGAAGGCCCGCCGGCGCAGCGGGTTGGCCTCGGTGAGCATCGTCGGGTACACCAACGCGGGCAAGAGCACCTTGTTGAACCGGCTGACAGACGCGGGCGTGCTGGTAGAGAACCGGCTGTTCGCCACGCTCGATCCCACCACCCGTCGCCTCGAGCTGCCGGGAGGCGAGCCGGTGCTCGTGACCGACACCGTCGGCTTCGTCCGCAAGTTGCCCCACCAGCTCGTGGAGGCGTTCAAGAGCACCCTCGAGGTGGTGGCCGAGAGCGACTTGCTCGTGCACGTCGTCGATGCCAGCGCCCCCGACCCGGAAGTGCAGATCGAAGCGGTGCGGGCCGTGCTTGCGGAGATCGGGGCCGAGCGCGTCCCCGAGCTCCTCGCGTTCAACAAGGCCGACCGGGCCGCGGTCGAAGCGCGTCGACTGGCCGCTCGCCATCCCGGCAGTGTCGCCCTCTCCGCCCTCACCGGCGCCGGGATCGAGGACCTGCTGCGCACGCTCGCCGATCGGATCCGGGCGATGGCCGCCGTCGTCGAGCTGGTCGTGCCGTACGAGCGTGGCGACATCCTCGCCGCCATCCATCGGGAGGGAGAGGTTGTCTCGACGGCCGAGGAAGCCGCAGGGTTTCGCGTTCGGGCCCGCCTCGACCAGGCTGCGGCTGCACGGCTGGCCGACTTCGTGGTCGTGGGCTCTTGACGTCACCCCGGCAACCATCGGACGCGCCGGGTCCGGGAGGCCTCCAGGCCCCGCCATGCGCGTCCACCGGAGCAAGGTCGGGCAGACTCGCGACGAGATGACCGGCTTCGTGCCGCCGCCCTACCCCTACGACCGCCTCGACCGCCTGGTACCCGTGGCCGACGCGTTGCCGGGAGGGGTCGTCGACCTGTCGGTCGGATCGCCCTGTGACCCGCCGCCTCCCTGCGTGCTCGAGCGCCCTCGGCGGATCGGACAGCGAACGCGGGCTACCCGCCGAGCATCGGCACCGTGGAGCTCCGCGAGGCCGCCGTGGCATGGATGGGGCGGCGCTTCGGCATCGAGGTCCCTCTCAGCGACGTGGCCGCCTGCATCGGGACCAAGGAGTTCGTCGCCACGGTGCCTCAGTGGCTCCGGCTGCGCACGCCCGAGCGTGACACGGTGCTGTACCCGACGATCGCCTATCCCACCTACGAGATGGGCGCCGTGCTGGCGAGGCTGCGACCTGTTCCTGTCCCCGTCGACGACCGATTGCACCCTGACCTCGGACGCATCGACCCAGACGACGCTCGCCGCGCGCTGTGCCTCTGGGTCAACAGCCCGAGTAACCCGACTGGCGCTCTCGACGACCTGGAGGCCGCCGCCTCCTGGGGGCGGGCCCACGACGTGTTGGTCCTCAGCGACGAGTGCTACGCAGAGTTCACCTGGAGCGGACCGCCGCGCACGATCCTCGAGCACGGCGCCCAAGGCGTACTGGCCGTGCACTCGCTCTCCAAGCGCTCGAACATGGCCGGTGTGCGGGTCGGCCTCTACGCCGGCGACCACGATGTCGTCGCCTACCTGAAGGAGATCCGTAAGCACGCGGGGTTCCTCGTCCCCGGACCGGCACAAGCCGCAGGCGCCGCCGCCCTCGCCGATGACGATCATGTCGCCCGGCAGCGCGAGCGGTACCGGTATCGGCTCGATCTCATGGCCAGGGTGTTACGTTCCTGGGCCGGGGTGGAGGTGGAGGTGCCTGCCGGTGGCTTCTACCTCTGGGTCGAAGTCGGCGATGCCTGGTCGTTCACCGAGAAGCTGGCGTTGGAGGGAGGAGCGCTGGTGAGCCCCGGGGAGTTCTACGGACCGGACGGTCGCGGCCGTGTGCGAGTGGCGGTCGTGCAGCCCGATGATCGATTGGCCATCGTCGCCGAGCGCCTGGGGGTGGACCGGTGAGCGCCGTCCTGACGCCGTCCCCGCCCACGACGGCTCCCAAGCGCGAGACGCGGCCGGGCACGTGGCTGTACTGGGTGTTCGGCGCCCTCATCGCGCTGAGCTTGATCGCCGGGGTGGGCATCTGGATCGCCGGTCGGGTCAGCGAGGACCGCGAGGTGAAGGGGTTCGCCCGCTACCTGGCGCCGGGGGCGGCCGACTTGTTGTTCAAGCGCAACGGCCAGTACGTCGTCTATTACGAGTACAAGGGCAAGGTCGACGGGGAGACGATCGACGCGTCTCGCGACGTTCCCGCCAACCTCACCCTCGAGTTGAGGGACCCCAACGGTCAGGGGCTCGAGCTGCGTCGCCTCGCCAGCGAGAACCGCTACGACGCCGCCGGCTTCCAGGGCATCGCGGTGCGACGGGTGCGGATCCCGTCGCCCGGCACCTATCACCTCGCCGTCGACGCCAGCGCCAGCGAACGCTTCAGCGTCGCCGTGGGCCGTGGCGACACGCCCTCGACCTCTTCCTCCGAGCAGGCCGCCCTCCTCGTTGGGATCATCGGCGCGGCTGATTGGCGTCATCGGGATCATCACGACCGGTGTGCTCCGCAGCCGTTCTCGCGCCCGCGCCGCGGGTCTCCTTCCCGGTTCGGCTCGTGACGAAGCGGTTGCTGCCAGTGCGACCGGCTCCGTCGACCTGCCCACCGGGCCGGTCGCGGAACCGGCCCGGTATCAACCACCCGAGCCGGGTTCCGTCCAGGCGCCCCCGGGCGCACCGGCCGCCGACATCGCGCCGGCTGCGGGCGGCTCCGCTGGGGCCCTCCCGGCCGAGACCGTCCCCGCCGAGGTTGTCCCCCCGGATGGCGCTTTCGCCCCTGCTCCCGTCGCCGCCCCCGTGACCCCATGGTCGGTCGACGCCGGTGACGCCTCGGCCTGGGGACCACCGACGGGTGAGACGGCTCCACCGGCGCCTCCGCCCGGCACTTCGTGGGCGCCCCCGAGCGGGCAGGCCTCGGAGGGGCCGCCAGGCGCCCAGCGGCCGGTCACGCCGGCGAGCCCGCCGGAGTCCAAGGCGCGTCCTCGCGAGCCGGGAGGGCTTCCACCGCCCCCGCCGCCCCCGGGCTGAGCGGCCCGTTAGCCTCTCGTCGTGGCCGATCTCCAAGCACAGATCGAGGAGTTGTGGCAGCGGCGGAGCGAGCTCGAGCCCGGCGACAAAGTCCGTGCGCAGGCTGGTGAGAGAGGCCGTCGATCTCCTCGATACCGGTCAGGCCCGTGTCGCCGAGGCCATCGGAGGACGAGTCGTTGTCCGGGAATGGCTGAAGGTGGCCATCCTGCTGCTCTTCCGAGTGTCGAAGATGAAGACGGTTGAGCTCGGGCCGTTCGAGTACGCCGACAAGATCCCGCTGAAGAAGGGCTTCGCGGCACGCTGGCGTGCGGGTCGTTCCCGGGGCCTCGGCCCGCTACGGCTCCTTCCTCGAGCGTGGCGTGGTCATGATGCCGAGCTACGTGAACATCGGCGCCTACGTCGGGCGTAACACGATGGTGGACACGTGGGCGACCGTCGGCTCCTGCGCCCAGGTGGGGGCCAACGTCCACTTGTCGGGCGGTGTGGGGATCGGCGGGGTGCTCGAACCGCCCCAAGCTGCTCCCGTGGTGGTCGAGGACGACTGTTACATCGGCAGTCGGTGCGTCGTGGCCGAAGGTGCCCATGTCGGACGCAACAGCGTGCTCGGCGCCGGCCTCGTCCTCACCGGGACTGTGCCGGTGATCGACGCCCAGACCGGGGCCGAGGTGGGACGCGGCAAGGTGCCTGCCAACAGCGTGGCGGTGATGGCCACGAGAACCCGGCGATTCGGTGCCCACGAATTCGGGCTCCCGTGCGCGCTCGTCATCAAGCACTTGAGCGAGGGTGAGCGCCACGACAAGAACAAGCTGAACGACATCCTGCGCGACCACGGCGCCTCTCTCTGACGGAGGCAAGTTCCCCGACGCGCGCTCGTGCCATTACCGGCGTCGCGGTGCGGCCCGACTCGTGTGCCGCCACGGCCGAGGGACTACCGTGCAGCGCTGGCGATCACGAGGAGCGTGAAATGGCACTGACGCCCGGCAGCGAGGCCCCCGATTTCACTCTGAAGGATCAGAACATGCAGCCCGTGACGCTCAACTCGTTCCGGGGGCAGAAGAACGTGATGCTCGTCTTCTACCCGTTCACGTTCACCGCGTGTGTGCCAAGGCGAGCTCTGCGAGTTGCGCGACGACTTGAACCGCTACGCGTCATCGGACGTCCAGGTGCTCGCGTGTAGCTGCGACACGCCCTTCGCTCAGAAGAAGTGGGCCGAGGAGATGGGCTACCAGTTCCCTGTGCTGGCCGACAACTGGCCGCACGGCGCCGTTGCTCAGACCTATGGCGTGTTCAACGAGGCGCTCGGGTGCGCCAACCGCGGAACGTTCATGATCAACAAGGACGGCATCATCGTGGACGTGATCGAGAGCGAGAACCTTGGCACCGCCCGCGAGGCGAGCGCGTACGAGCAAGCACTCACCAAGCTCTGAGCAGCCCGGTCAGAGCCGGCGCAGCACGGTGACGACCCGTCCGTAGATGCGCACCTCCTCAGGGGAGTAGGACATCGGTTCGAGGCGCACGTTGGCGGGCCGGAGCACGACGCGATTCCCAGTGCGGGTGAAGGTCTTGACGGTGGCCTCCTCGCCGGGAAGGCCGGCCACGACGATCTCGCCGTTGACCGCGTCGGGCTGCTGGTGAGCCACGACGAAGTCACCGTCGAGGATGCCGGCCTCGATCATCGAGTCGCCTCGGACCCGTAGCATGAACAACTCGCCGTCGCCCGTGAAGTCCGCGGGGACCGGCATCACCTCCTCGACGTTCTCCTGGGCGAGGACGCTGGTGCCCGCGGCAACGTCACCGATCAGGGGTACGTGACGGACGGGCCGGCGTTCCGCCGCCGCGCCCGAAGCGGGGTCGAAGCGCACCTCGATAGCCCGTGGCTTGGTCGGGTCTCGCCGGAGGTACCCAAGGCGTTGGAGGGTGGCGAGATGGTTGTGAACGGTCGACGGGGAAGTGAGGCCGACCGCCTCTCCGATCTCCCGCACTGAGGGCGGGTAGCCGCGTTCACGCAGGTTTGCCTCGATCACCTCGAGGATCTCGCGTCGGCGAGCGGTGAGCACGACGTCGGCCATGCCCACACCGTACAGGTGTTCGGGTGGTGGGTCAAACACCTGTTCGGAGTCGCGTCCAGACAGCGTCTTGACATCGAACACGCGTTCGTGGCAGAGTGACACTTCTCGCGAACAGGTGTTCGCCGACAATCGGCGGGCGGCGCCCGCACCAGGACGGCCACGGAGCCGCACGGCCCCCGGAGAAGGCCCGTGGAGAAGGCCCGTGGAGAAGGCCCGTGGAGAAGGCCCGTGGAGAAGGGAGGACACGAGATGCTCACGTCAGAGCCAGTCGAGCGAGGAGGCGGCGAGACCGGCGCGGCGGCGGCGCCTCGCGACCACCGGCGCGATCCCCCCGGCGGCGGTGGGCAGAGGGGCTCCTCGTGCTCGGCCTGATGTTCGGCCTCGCCCCGGCCTGGGGGGCCGCGGCCCAGGCGGCCTCGGGCGGCGACCCTGCCTCCGCCCCCGAGCGCCGCCCGGGCCCGATCGTCTACGTCGTCCGGCCCGGCGACACGTTGTGGAGGATCGCCCGGCGGCTCCAACCGCTTGGCGACGTGCGCCCTTTGGTGCGCCGTCTGGTCGCCGCCCGCGCCGGCAGCGACCTGCGTCCCGGCGAACGCTTGGTCCTGCCATGAGCATGCCCCAGGCCGCCGCGCCCCCGGCGGTAGCGTCGTGTGGGTGCGGTGTCCCCGCTGCCTCACGCCTGACACGCGAGTGGTCGATTCGCGCACCGCCGAGGACGGGGCCGCCATCCGCAGGCGTCGTGTCTGCCAGTCGTGTGAGCACCGGTTCACGACCTTCGAGCGTCTCGAGGAGGCGCCGCTCACGGTGATCAAGCGCTCGGGCGGGCGAGAGCCCTTCGAGCGGGCCAAGGTCGTGGCCGGCGTGCGGCTGGCGGCGAAGGGCCGACCGATCACGGCCGCGCAGCTCGAGACGCTGGCTTCAGATGTGGAGGACGCGGCGCGCGCCGCCGGCGCGGAGATCTCCAGCCAGCTCATCGGGACCGCGGTGCTGCAGGGTCTGCGCGAGCTCGACGAGATCGCCTACGTGCGGTTCGCGAGCGTCTACAAGAGCTTTGACGACGTGGCGGACTTCCAGCGAGAGGCGAGACTCCTCGCCGCTCGCGAGGCGGGCGCGCCTGAGGCAGGCTGACGCCCGTCAAGGGCGCGGGGCCGCTCCGGCTGGGCCCGGCCCTTACTTACGGCGGTACCGCAGGAACAGGAATCCGTCTTCGTGAGCCACGTGGAGGAGCGACAGGTCTGCCGGGTTGGCCGCGCCCGACCCGCCGCCGACGCGGGTGGTCGGTCCACCGACCAGCATCGGTGAGACGGTCAGGTTCAGCTCGTCCAGGACGGCGGCGCCGATCAGTTCGTGGATCAGGTGCGGGCCACCCTCGGTGAGCACGATTGGCACCCCGAGCGCGTCGAGCGTCGCCCTGAGGTCGACCTGCCCGAGACCAGCGCGCACGACGGGGATGCCGGCGGGCACGGCGCCAGCGTCCTCTGTCGTGACGACGATCGCGCCCCCGCTCGTGAACAGCTCAGAGTCGAAGTCCAGGTCGAGGTTCCTCGTCACGATGGCGATGCGCTGACCCGGCACGGAGGATGGGCGGTAGCGCTCGGCCCGTACGGTGCCCGCACCCACCAGCACCACGGGCGCCTGCTCGCGGAGGAAGTGGAGGAGCTCTTGGTCCCGCTCGCTCCCGAGGCCACCGGCACGACCGTCGACGGCAGTGGCGCCGTCGGTCGACGCCACCATGTTGGCCAGCACGTATGGCCGTCCGGGCCGCTGGCGCTGTGCATCCACGTAGAGGTCGCGCAGTGCCACTTCGGCCTGGTGGCGGGGGTACAGCAGCTCCATGCCGGCATCCTGCCAGACCGTCGCCGAGCCCTCGCTGGCCGGAGGGGCAGAAACCTCGCGACTGCGGCGGGCAACGCCAGGTGGAGCCGGCTGGGCGAGGTTCGCGGGGATCCCTTGGCCAACCGAGCGTCGCGATCGCGCACCCGGGTCGGGAATACCGGCCGCCGACCTTCCGTTGGTTGTGCATGCAACTTCTCTTGCGGCCGGACGCTCCCGTCCGGGCCCCGGAACGGAGGATCCCATGAGTCAGGCCACCCGCACGCTCGACAGCATCGAGCTGCCGAGCGCAGGAACTTGGACCATCGACACGTCCCACTCGAGCATCGAGTTCACCGTCCGCCATCTGATGGTGGGCAAGACCAAGGGTCGCTTTGCAACGTGGTCGGGGGCGCTCGAGATCGGCGCCGAGCCCTCGTCGTCGTCGGTCCGCGTCCAGATCGACCCGGCGAGCATCGACACGAAGGACGAGAGTCGCGACACCCACCTCCGCAGCGCCGACTTCTTCGACGTCGACGCCTACCCCGAGATCACCTTCACCAGCACGGGGTTGAGTGGAGCGGGTCGCAACTGGGTGGTGACCGGGGACCTCGCCATCCGCGGCGTCACCCGGCCGGTCGAGCTCGACGTCGAGCTCGAAGGCGTCGTGCAGGAGGATCCGTGGGGCTTCTCGCGTGTCGGCTTCTCGGGCAGCACCGAGGTGAACCGCGACGACTTCGGCCTCACCTGGAACCAGGCCCTCGAGGCGGGCGGCGTGCTCGTCGGCAAGTCGGTGAAGATCAACCTCGAGATCGAGGCCGTCAAGCAAGGCTGACGCACTCGGGCCGCGCTCGGCTGGGGGAGGCCTGTGGACGAACCGGGCCTCTGTGCACAGGGAAGTTCACAGGCTTTTCCTCTTCCTCCCCACAGGCGGACATCTCTAGGGTGGGCCCCCGTAACCGGGGCTGCGGCGAGGAAGAGAGGCGGATGAGTGGCCATCCCGGGGGCTGCACCTGAGGGCGCCGTGGGGCTCTCGAGCCCCGGACCTGCCCTTCCTCGCCGCAGCAGCCAGCGCCGCCCAACGCTTCTCGCCTCGCCCCTGCGGTGGACGTTGACATCCTCGTAACTACAATGCTGTAATACATGGGCTGGTGGTGACACCGAGAGGCAACCACAACATCTTGTGTCGGCGAGCCGTCCAGCAAGTGATGGGGGGCCCAGCCGGGACCGAGCAGGACGACCACGACTCAAGGCGTCGCCGTCCGCTACCAGCCGGGAGAACGACAGCGCGGCGCGAGAGGCGCCGGAGAAGGGAGACGGGGATGTCGTTGGCACCGGGAGGGATCGCGATCGGGATCCGCCGGCATTTCACGATGCCGGGGGTCCATCCCTACGACGAGGTCGTGTGGGAGCGGCGTGACGCCCGCATCACCAACTCCCGGGACGGCGCCGTCGCCTTCGAGCAGCTCGACGTGGAGTTCCCGGTCGGCTGGTCGCTGAACGCCACCAACATCGTCGCCCAGAAGTACTTCCGGGGCCCGCTCGGCACTGCACAACGGGAGCGCTCGCTCAAGCAGGTGATCGACCGTGTCGCCGACACCATCAGCGACTGGGGCGTGGCCGGCGGCTACTTCGTCGACGACGAAGAGGCCGAGACCTTCCGCGCGGAGCTGAAGCACCTGCTCGTCACCCAGAAGGCGGCGTTCAACTCTCCGGTCTGGTTCAACATCGGCGTGCCGGGGTGCCCCAGCAGGCCAGTGCCTGCTTCATCCTCGCCGTCGAGGACTCGATGGACTCGATCCTGAACTGGTACCGGGAAGAGGGCGTGATCTTCAAGGGTGGCTCCGGCTCGGGGGTCAACCTGTCCCGCATCCGCTCGTCGTTCGAGCTGCTCGCCGGAGGCGGCACCGCGTCCGGCCCGGTCAGCTTCATGCGCGGCGCCGACGCCTCGGCGGGCACGATCAAGAGCGGCGGCAAGACCCGCCGGGCCGCCAAGATGGTCATCCTCGACGTCGACCATCCCGACGTCGAGGAGTTCGTGTGGTGCAAGGCCAAGGAGGAGCGCAAGGCGCGGGTGCTGCGCGACGCGGGCTTCGACATGGATCTCGACGGGGCCGACTCCTTCTCGATCCAGTACCAGAACGCCAACAACTCGGTGCGGGTCACCGACGAGTTCATGGAGGCCGTCGAAGACGACGGCGACTGGCACCTGCGGGCCGTCACCGACGGCTCGATCATCCGCACCGTCCGCGCTCGCGACCTGTTCCGCCAGATCGCCCAGGCGGCGTGGGAGTGCGCCGACCCGGGCCTGCAGTTCGACACCACCATCAACCGCTGGCACACCGCGCACGCCACCGGCCGCATCAACGGCTCGAACCCGTGCAGCGAGTACATGCACCTCGACAACTCGGCCTGCAACCTGGCCAGCCTCAACCTGCTGAAGTTCCTCGCGCGACGACGACACGTTCGACGTCGAGGGCTTCACAGGCACGCCGTCGAGGTCGTCTTCACGGCGCAGGAGATCCTGGTCGGCAACGCCGACTACCCGACCGAGAAGATCGCCGAGACCAGCCGTCGCTTCCGCCAGCTCGGCCTCGGCTACGCCAACCTCGGCGCGCTGCTGATGGCGCTCGGACTGCCCTACGACAGCGACGGACGGCCGGGCCTCGGCCGCCGCCATCACCGCGCTGATGACCGGCCACGCCTACGCGACGTCAGCGCGCATCGCCAGCCGCATGGGTCCCTTCGCCGGCTTCGCCGACAACGAGCAGCACATGCTGCGCGTGCTGCGCATGCACCGCGACGCCGGCCGCCTCCATCGACGAGGAGCGAGGTCGCGCGGCCGACCTGCTGTCGGCCGCCCAGGCGGCATGGGACGACGCCGTGGCCGGGGGCGAGGAGTTCGGCGTCCGCAACAGCCAGGCCAGCGTGCTGGCGCCCACCGGCACCATCGGGCTGATGATGGACTGCGACACCACCGGCATCGAGCCCGATCTCGGGTCTGGTCAAGTTCAAGAAGCTGGTCGGCGGCGGCACGATGTCGATCGTCAACCAGACCGTGCCGCGGGCGCTGCGCCGGCTCGGCTACGCGCGGCCGCAGATCGACGACATCATCGCCTACATCGACGAGCACAAGTCGATCCTCGGCGCACCGCACCTGCGGCGCCGAGCACCTGCCGGTGTTCGCCTGCTCGATGGGCGACAACGCCATCCACTACGAGGGTCACGTGCGGATGATGGGTGCGGTGCAGCCGTTCCTCTCCGGCGCCATCTCCAAGACGGTCAACATGCCGGAGGAAGCCATCGTCGAAGACGTCGAGGCGCTGCACCTGCTGTCGCTGGAAGCTCGGGCTGAAGGCCGTCGCCATCTACCGCGACAACTGCAAGGTCGGCCCAGCCGCTGTCGACGGCGAAGAAGGACGCCGCCGGCGCGCAGGCCGGCAGAGGTCGACCAGATCGTCGAGCGGATCGTCGAGAAGGTGGTGCACGCCGCCCGTCCGCCAGAAGCTGCCCCGCACCCGCCCGGCAAGCACGTTCGAGTTCCGCGTCGCCGACTGCAAGGGCTTCGCCACCATCGGCGAGTACGCCGACGGCCGGCCGGGCGAGATCTTCCTCACGGTCTCGAAGCAGGGCTCGACGCTCGTCGGCATCATGGATGCCTTCGCCAAGGCCATCAGCCTACGGCCTGCAGTACGGCGTGCCGCTGCGGGCCTTCGTCGAGGCCTTCACCAACATGCGCTTCGAGCCGGCGGGCATGACCGACGACCCGACATCCGCTTCGCCAGCTCGATCATGGACTACCTGTTCCGCCGGCTCGCGCTCGAGTACCTGACCTACGACGAGCGGGCCGAGCTGGGCATCTTCTCGATCGACGAGCGGATGCAGCCGACGCTGCCCGGCGTCGAGGAATCGGTGATCGAGACGATCCAAGGCACCGAGATCGCCGCCGATCCGAAGAGCATCCCGTCGGCCGACGAGCTCGCCACCCAGATCGAGCTCGGCATCAGCCCGGCCCTGCCAGGCGTGCAGCAGAGCGACGCGCCGATGTGCATGCAGTGCGGCGTCCAGATGCAGCGGGCCGGGTCGTGCTTCGCCTGCCCGAGTTGCGGCAGCACCAGCGGCTGCAGCTGACGTCGCGTGGGCGATCACTCGGGCGCGCCGCCCGATGTGACCATCAAAGGACAACCCACCGTCACTTGGTGACGTGCACGCGTTACTCACTGTGGCGCGGGGCCGGCGGGCTGGGAGGACCTCATCGCGCGCGTGTCACAGCCTGGTCACCTCGGCGCGAAGAGGTGTTAGGTTGGCCGTGAGTGCCGGGGCGGCGCGCGAGGAGGCGGGCATGAGGGCGGATCGTTCGTACGGTGTGTGGTTCGGGTCGCCCCGCGGGCGGGCGGCGGGGTGTGTGGTGGCTGGTGTGGTGTTGGTGGGGTCGGTGTCGCTGGTTGGGGTGATGGCGGCGCCGGCGCAGGCGGCGGTAGTTCCGGCGGCGGGGGGGTTGGCGGCGTTGTCGCCGGTGCGGGTGTTGGATACTCGTAGTGGGCGGGGGGCGGTGGGCCCGGTGGGCGCCTACAAGACGGTGAGCTTGGTGGTGCGGGGTGTGGGTGGGGTGCCGGCGTCGGGGGTGGCGGCGGTGGTGTTGAACGTGACGGTGACTCAGCCCAAGGCGGCGGGGTATCTGACGGTGTATCCCGATGGGGTGGCCCGCCCGGTGACGTCGAATCTGAACTTCTCTCCGGGCGAGACGATCCCCAACTTGGTCATCGCCCCGGTGGGGGCGGATGGGCGGGTGGATGTCTACAACGGCTCGGGGGCCACGGTGCAGGTGATCGCCGACGTGTCGGGGTGGTTCGCGTCGGGGACGCCGGGGGTGGGGGGGTTGGCGGCGTTGTCGCCGGTGCGGGTGTTGGATACTCGTAGTGGGCGGGGGGCGGTGGGCCCGGTGCGGGCCTACAAGACGGTGAGCTTGGTGGTGCGGGGTGTGGGTGGGGTGCCGGCGTCGGGGGTGGCGGCGGTGGTGTTGAACGTGACGGTGACTCAGCCCAAGGCGGCGGGGTATCTGACGGTGTATCCCGATGGGGTGGCCCGCCCGGTGACGTCGAATCTGAACTTCTCTCCGGGCGAGACGATCCCCAACTTGGTCATCGCCCCGGTGCGGGCGGATGGGCGGGTGGATGTCTACAACGGCTCGGGGGCCACGGTGCAGGTGATCGCCGACGTGTCGGGGTGGTTCGCGTCGGGGACGCCGGGGGTGGGGGGGTTGGCGGCGTTGTCGCCGGTGCGGGTGTTGGATACTCGTAGTGGGCGGGGGGCGGTGGGCCCGGTGGGGGCCTACAAGACGGTGAGCTTGGTGGTGCGGGGTGTGGGTGGGGTGCCGGCGTCGGGGGTGGCGGCGGTGGTGTTGAACGTGACGGTGACTCAGCCCAAGGCGGCGGGGTATCTGACGGTGTATCCCGATGGGGTGGCCCGCCCGGTGACGTCGAATCTGAACTTCTCTCCGGGCGAGACGATCCCCAACTTGGTCATCGCCCCGGTGGGGGCGGATGGGCGGGTGGATTTCTACAACGGCTCGGGGGCCACGGTGCAGGTCATTGCCGACGTGTCGGGCTGGTTCGCGTCGAGCACCACTCAGCCGATCTCGCCTGCGATCGGTGGTGATTACAGCACCATCTACGGCACAGCCGGCGAGGTCACGGTGCATGTCTCCGGCAACGTCTACACCGTGTCGGTGAAGACACCGTTCAAGATCCAAGGTGCGTCGTGCACACTGCCCGCGGGGACCGTGATCGCAACCTTCAACGGGGCCGGTCCGGACTTCGCCGGCGGACACTCGGTCTTCGACCCGACTACATGCGCCTACCAAGGCGCTGTCAGCATCTCCGTCCATCTCAGTCCAGATGGTTCTTTGACCCTCGGCAGCTCGACCGGGTTCCATCTGTTGACGAAGACGGCCAACGCTTCGCCGGTCGCCTCGCCTGCGGTCGGTGGTGATTACAGCACCATCTACGGCACAGCCGGCGGGGTCACGGTGCATGTCTCCGGCAACGTCTACACCGTGTCGGTGAAGACACCGTTCAAGATCCAAGGTGCGTCGTGCACACTGCCCGCGGGGACCGTGATCGCAACCTTCAACGGGGCCGGTCCGGGCTTCGCCGGCGGACACTCGGTCTTCGACTCGACTACATGCGCCTACCAAGGCGCTGTCAGCGTCTCGGTCTACCTCAACAACGACGACTCCATCACCCTCGGCAGCTCGACCGGGTTCCATCTGTTGACGAAGACGGCCAACGCTTCGCCGGTCGCCTCGCCTGCGGTCGGTGGTGATTACAGCACCATCTACGGCACAGCCGGCGGGGTCACGGTGCATGTCTCCGGCAACGTCTACACCGTGTCGGTGAAGACACCGTTCAAGATCCAAGGTGCGTCGTGCACACTGCCCGCGGGGACCGTGATCGCAACCTTCAACGGGGCCGGTCCGGGCTTCGCCGGCGGACACTCGGTCTTCGACTCGACTACATGCGCCTACCAAGGCGCTGTCAGCGTCTCGGTCTACCTCAACAACGACGACTCCATCACCCTCGGCAGCTCGACCGGGTTCCATCTGTTGACGAAGACGGCCAACGCTTCGCCGGTCGCCTCGCCTGCGGTCGGTGGTGATTACAGCATCATCTACGGCACAGCCGGCGGGGTCACGGTGCATGTCTCCGGCAACGTCTACACCGTGTCGGTGAAGACACCGTTCAAGATCCAAGGTGCGTCGTGCACACTGCCCGCGGGGACCGTGATCGCAACCTTCAACGGGGCCGGTCCGGGCTTCGCCGGCGGACACTCGGTCTTCGACTCGACTACATGCGCCTACCAAGGCGCTGTCAGCGTCTCGGTCTACCTCAACAACGACGACTCCATCACCCTCGGCAGCTCGACCGGGTTCCATCTGTTGACGAAGACGGCCAACGCTTCGCCGGTCGCCTCGCCTGCGGTCGGTGGTGATTACAGCACCATCTACGGCACAGCCGGCGGGGTCACGGTGCATGTCTCCGGCAACGTCTACACCGTGTCGGTGAAGACACCGTTCAAGATCCAAGGTGCGTCGTGCACACTGCCCGCGGGGACCGTGATCGCAACCTTCAACGGGGCCGGTCCGGGCTTCGCCGGCGGACACTCGGTCTTCGACTCGACTACATGCGCCTACCAAGGCGCTGTCAGCGTCTCGGTCTACCTCAACAACGACGACTCCATCACCCTCGGCAGCTCGACCGGGTTCCATCTGTTGACGAAGTTGTGAATCGACGAAACCAAACGCCTCGCCATGGTGAGGCCCTTGGCCGACGGCGACAACATCAACACGTTCGATCCCGTCCAGGCACCGCTGGCCCTTGCGGCCCATCGGCCACGTGCCTTCGGGCCGGGGTGCTCGTGTGGTCCCAGCAGCTCCTTCTCGACGGTGATCTGGCTCTTCGCGTTGAGGTGGGGAGCGGCGGGTAGCTGACCATCCACCACGGGGCGCAGGGGCCCCGCCGTCGTCGCCAGCGAGGTTCGAGCTTCGCCCAGTAGTCCACGACTCCGCCGAGGTTCCAGGTTCCCTGGCCGAGGGTCTCGAACTCGCTGAAGTCCGGCCTGCCACAGCCGGTTCCGTCGAGTCGGTGGCGTGATGAAGGTCTGGCGGGGGGCGCCGGCGAGCCGGCGAACCTCACCCGTGTAACCGACAGCGAGGCACAGCCCGTTACGTTTGAGGGCCCGATACATCGTCGAGTCCGAGACCCGGCGCGCCGTCGTCGATCCCGCTGCGCTTGAGCGACGCCAGCTTGGGGTGCCCCCACACCTCCCAGCCCGCGGCGAGCGCCTTGGCGTCGGCTTCGACCGCGTCTTGGGCCGGGGTTGGCCACGGACCCTTCGTCGAGCTGCCTGACGCCCTCCACCGGTACCAGGTCGGGCGCGGGATGCCGAGCTGGGCGCAGAACGCGACGACCGACATACCGGCCTCGACCCGTGCCTGCTCGAGCTCGTCGAACCCGGTAAAGAGCCCCCCTTTGCGCCACAGGCGAAGCTCCATGTGCGCTTCACCCAAGGCGGCGGCCAGCTGCTCACACTCGGCTGCGAGCTGGTGCTCCCGGTTGGTGGGCTTCGTCGGCCCGCCGGCAGCAACGGCATGCTGGCCGCCGTCGAGGAACCGGTCCCGCCAGTTCGCGATCGACGTCTGCGAGACACCCTCGCGGCGGGCGGCCTCCGTGATCGTCAGCTCACCACGCAGCACGGCGAGCACGATCCTGACCTTGTCCTCCGCCGATCTCGACGGGGGTCGTGCCATCGGTTCTCCTTCGGGTCAGACCCAACTTTGGCCTGTCTCGGGAACCTTGAAACGTGACAATCCCTGGGCACCACGGCGATCGATTGCCGGTCTCGCGCACGATCCGGACGGCCCCCTCACGGAACTCAGGGTCGTACCTCCGTCGTGTCTCTGCCACGGCATCTCCTCATAGAGGATGCCTCCACGAACGGGGGGATGCCCACTGGGGCTCGCTCACGCCGATGGAGCAGGAGGTCGTGCGACGGGTGGCCACGGGCATGCGCAACGCCGACGTGGCGGAGCGCCTCTTCATCTCCCCCGGCACGGTCAAGGTCCACCTGATGCACATCTTCAGCAAGCTCGGTATCTTCAACCGCGCCCAACCCGCGGGCCCGGCCGCAACCCGCGACTCGAACATCGCATCCCGCTGCTGACCTACGTCTCCTTGTGCGCCTCCGGCTGGGCGCCCCACTGGATGATCTGGATGTAGTTGCCGTCGGGGTCGGCCACCGTGCCGATGAGGCCGAAGGGCATCTGCTCGACCTTGCGCACCCAGGACACCCCGACGCTCTCGAGGTGGGCCTCGAGGCCGCGACAGTCGGCGACGTCGAGATTGATGATGACGCGGGCCGGCTCCTTCGTAGGCCCCGACACCTCGCTGTGGGTCTCGAGGAACAGCGCCACCGAACCGAAGGTGAAGGCGCCCATGTCGTTCTCCTCGACGCCGAAGGCCTGGCGGTACCACGCCTTCATGGCGTCGACGTTCGAGGAGCCGATCAAAAGGCTCCCGATCGGTGGTGTCTCCATCGCTGCCTCCTCTCTGCGGTTGCGCCGAGCCACGGCCGGGGAGTCACCCGAGATTCCCTGGCCAGACTGACTTCTGGTCAGACAGACAGTCCGGAACGTACCGCCGCGCCGCGGCCCGGTCAATGCCAGAAGCCCGCGTCCTAGGGTGCGCCGCCATGGCTGCTTCGTCGCTCGTCGTCGCCCACGGGACCGTCGTCACCATGGACCCGCAGCGCCGAATGCTGCGCGACGGAGCCATCGCCGTCGACGGCGATCGCATCGTGGCCGTGGACGCGGCGACCGAGGTGTTGCGCGCCCACTCGGCGGCCGAGGTGATCGACGCCGACGGGGGAGTGATCACCCCCGGGTTGGTCAACGCCCATCAACACATGACGGGTGATTCGTTGGCCCGCAGCTGCATCCCGGACCTCCTCCCACCCGGCGCGTCCATCTTCTTGTGGTCGGTGCCGCTGCACGGCGCCCACGATCCCGGCGACGATCGCGCTGTCGGCGACGCTCGCCGCGGTCGAGAGCCTCCGCTACGGGGTCACGACCGTGGTCGAAGCCGGCACGGTCGCTCATCCGCACGAGGTGGCGGCGGCGATGGCGACAGCGGGACTCCGGGGGACCATCGGCACCTGGGGTTGGGACATCGAAGAAGGGCCGTTCACCGCGCCCTCGCCGGAGGTCCTTGCTCGCCAGCGGGCTGTCGTCGAGGCCCACCCCGCCGGCGAGCTCGTCGAAGGGTGGGTCACCTTGGTCGGTCACAACCTCGCCTCGGACGAGCTCCTGGCCGGCGCCGCGGGCTTGGCTCGAGAGCTCGGCACCGGCCTCACGATGCACCTCTCGCCCACGAGCTCGGACCCCGAGGCCTACCTCGCCCGCACGGGCCGTCGGCCTGTGGCCCACCTCGACCAGCTCGGGATGCTCGGCCGGCATCTCCTGCTGGCCCACGGTGTCTGGCTCGACGAGGCCGAGTGGGAGCTCGTCCTGGCCAGCGGCACCGCCGTCGCCTACTGCCCTTGGGCCTATCTGCGTCTGGGACAAGGGGTGAGTCGCAAGGGCCGGCACCTGGAGATGGCCGAGCGGGGCGGGCGCATCGCGCTCGGCTGCGACGCCACGAACGCGAGTGATCTCCCGGACATCCTGCGGGCGGCGGCTCTCGCGTCGGGGCTGGCCCGCGACGGCGCCGTCGATCCGGAGCGCTTCGGGGCCGGCCTCGCCCTCGAGCTGGCCACCATCCGGGGCGCCGAGGCCATCGGCATGGCGGACCGGATCGGCTCGCTCGAGGTGGGCAAGAAGGCCGACCTGGTTGTGCACGATCGACGCCATCCCGCGTGGCGCCCGCCGGGCGACCCCGTGCTGAACCTCGTGTGGGGCACGGACGGCCGCAGCGTGCGCGACGTCATCGTCGATGGGAAGCTGGTGGTGCGCAACGGCGCCAGCGTCACGGTCGACGAGGATGCGTTGGCCGCCGAGGCACGGGACCGCCGCCGCTCGCTGTTCGCTCGTGCTGGCGTGGCGCGGCCCGCCCACGCAGGGTGAGTCAGGGGCCGGCGGCTGTGGGCCCCGCCAGCGGATCGCACCACCGAATGGCCCGGCGAATCGCCGTCGAATCGCCAGCGCCACGGGGCGGGCCGGTCGACTCGCGGTACGGTCCTGGTGTCCGGGCGTGGAGGTCGGTGATGGCCGAGGATCGAGTCAACCCGATGATCTTCGTGGACTTCCCGACGCCCGACCCGGAGGCGATGTCGGCCTTCTATGCCGAGCTCTTCGGCTGGGAGGTGAACCGCCGGCCGGCGGGGGAGTTCCACGAGATCCTCCCCGGTCGCAAGCCGAACCTCGGCATGCACCGCAGCGAGACGGCCATGAGTGGACCCGTGCCGCGGGTGTACGTGATGGTCGACGACCCGCCCACGTACCTGCAGAAGGCGGTTGCGCTCGGCGCCGAAGCTCTTTGGGAGGAGCGGTCCTGGCCCGAGTTCGAGGCGCGGTACGCCGCCTTCCGCGATCCCTGGGGCGCCGAGATCTGCCTCTGGCGCGACAAGGGCACCTACGGCTGAGGACGCGACGATGACCCACGTGGTTCCACCCGTCGACCTGGCCGAGCCCGAAGGTCCGAATCCCGAGACCGACGGTCTGGTCCCCGAGACTGCGAACACGCCCATGCTCCAGCCATGGGAGGTGTTCGACCAGAGCCGCTTCGACCTCGAGATGATCCGGGTCTTCGCTCGCTCGTGGGTGTGGCTCGGCGACACCGAAGACCTCCGCGAGCCGGGCGACTTCCTCACCGGCCGCATCGGTTACCAAGGCGTGATCGCTCTTCGTCAAGCCGACGGTTCCGTCAAAGGTTTCCTCAACAACTGCCGCCACCGCGCCTCGGCCCTGACCACCGAGCCCGTCGGGCACTGCGGGCGTACCGTCACCTGCCCCTATCACAACTGGACCTACGCCACCGACGGCGCCCTGGTGGGCGTGCCCGACGCCCAGCGCATGTACGGCCCCGACTTCCGCATGGACGACTACGGGCTGGTGCCGATCCGCCTCGAGGTGGCTTGGGGGAAGCTCGTCTTCGGCTGCCTGTCGCGGCGGACTCCACCGTTTCGCGAGTGGATGGCCCCGATCGTCGAGCGCTACGACCGCTACCGGATCGACACCTTCCACCGGTTCCACCGGGGCCTCGACGCCACCTACCCCATCAACTGGAAGGTGTTCTGCGAGAACTCCAACGACGACTACCACGTGCGTTTCGTCCACCGCCGGTTGAACGCCGAGCGTCGATCCCTCGACACCATCGTTCGGTTCGCGGGCCGCACCGCGAGCGGTTACAAGCCTCACCGCGAACACGACGATCCCTCTGGGGGGCGGACAGACCTGACCGAGGAGGAGCGCACCGGCCACTACGCCGACTTCATCTATCCCAACCTCACGCCGCTGCCCTACCCGACCGTGCTGATCCTGGTGCGGGCCGACCCGCTGTCGCCCACGCGCACTCGGCTGTTCTCCCGGATCTACGGCCTCTCCGACGACCGGGAGGAACAAGAGCGCCATCTCACCAACCTGGAGCTCACCAACCAGGAGGACACCGACATGGTGGCGGTGCTGATGGAGAACCTGCGCTCGCCGTTTCTCCGGGTCGGCCCCCCGACGGCGTGGGAGGGGCGGGCGGCCCACATCATGCGGCTGATCCGCGAGGACATGGCCACGCCGCTGGCGCCCGACGAGTTCTCCGCGGCGGCCGGCTAGCCCCGGCCGTTCGATCAGGTCATCTGGGCGACCATCAGCGCCTCGACCTGGTTCAGGTGCGCTTCCGCGGCGCGACGGACGGCGGTGAGGTTCTGCTTCTCGATGCCCTCGGCGATCTCCTGGTGAGCCTGCACGGCCTCCCGGATCACGCGCCGCACGACGCTCGCGTTCTGGCTGGCCGTCAACAGCGAGTCGAAGTCCGTCGAGCGGAAGAGGGTCTCCAGCACCTTGCCGTAGAGCTCGGCCAGGGCCGGATTGCCGCAGGCCTGTGCGATCGCCTCGTGGAAGGCGCGGTCTCGATGGCGGAACTCGTCGAGGGGCATGTCGACCCGGAAGGACCGGCCGAGCTCGCCGATGTAGGCCCGCATGTCGGCATCGGCGCGTCGCGCCGTGAGCTCGGCGATGGGCACCTCGACGAGCCGGCGGACCTCGAAGACGTCGGTGACGCTGCGCTTGCGGTTGTCGTCGAAGGTGACGCCGGGCAGGTGCTCGGTGACGTAGAGCCGGTTGCCTCGCCGCTCCACGATGCCGAGGGAGACGAGTCCTTGCACCGCCTCACGCACCGAGGTGCGGGCGACGGCGAACTGCTCGCACAGCAGCCGCTCGGAGGGCAGCTGCGTGCCGGCCGGCAGCGCCCCGCTGCGGATGTTGTCGAGCAACGCTCCGCGCACGCCCTCCGCCACGGTGCGGCGCGTGATGGCCTCGAACTGGGGCGCCAACGGGCTGCTAGCTCCCCGACGGGCGCGACGGGAGGGAGCCGGAGGACGGCCGGGCGGAAGGGCTCGCGGTCGATGGCGTCTCGGTGTGACTGATGGCCTCGCAGACTATCTGTTGGTCAGACCGAAGCCGGTGCATCCGGCGGGAGCGCGACGGCGGCTGGAGGCACCGCCTCCCTTGACCGCCGGCCGCAGAGCACCGCCTCCCTTGACCGCCGCCGCCCGGCAGCACCGCCTCCCTTGACCGCCGGCCGCAGAGCACCGCCTCCCTTGACCACCGCCGCGCGCTGCTCTAGCCTCGCCGGACAGATTGTCTGACAACAGGCTCGTCCGAGTGTCAGTGATCGGTGGCGCGAGCACAGGGATGAGGGGGGCGGCTCGCACGCCAACCTCTTGGTCCGAATGCCTCGGCCCGCCGGCCTGCCGGCACGGCGAGCGACCCGGCTGGAGGCGCGATCACGTGACCATGAACCCCCACATCTGGCCCTTCGACGACGACGGCTTCCGCGAGGTGCGCCCCGGGATGCGCCGGCGGGTGTTCAACGGGGACAACGTCAGCCTCTGCTTCTGGCGCATCGCCGACGGGTACGGCCCCACGCCCTACGACGGGCATCCGGACAACGAGCAGTTCGGGCTGATCGTGGCCGGGCAGCTCGACTTCCGCATCGGATCGGAGCACCGCGACCTGCTCGGCCCCGGCGACATCTACTACGCGCCGAAGAACCTGCCCCACGGCGACAGCCGCTTCATGGGGGACAAGGAGCACGGCGAGGTGTGGATCGTCGACATCTTCAGCCCGGTACGGGAGGAGTACCGGGGTGGGTGACTGGCGCCTGGCAGTCGACATCGGCGGAACCTTCACCGATGCCGTGCTGCTCGACGGCGACACCGGCCGACTGGTCGTCGACAAGACGCTGAGCACGCCCGCCCATCCCCTGGATGGGGTGCGCCAGGGCGTCACGGGAGCCCTGGCCCGGGCGGGGATCGCCCCGCAGGACGTCCGCGCGCCCGTCGTCCACGCCACGACCCTGGTCACGAACGCGCTCATCGAGGGGAAGACGGCTCGGGCCGCCCTCGTCACCAACCGCGGGTTCGCGGACACGCTGCTCATCCGCAACGAGCACCGCTACGACATGTACGACCTCCAGATCGAGTTCCCGCCGCCGCCGATCCCCCGCTCGCTCACCTTCGAGGTGGACGAGCGCACGACGGCCGAAGGCACGGTGTTGCGGGCGCCCGATCCGGCCGAGGCGGCCAGCGGTGGCGGAGGCGATGCGACGCGAAGGTGTCGAGGCAGTGGCCGTCAGCTTCCTGCACGCCTATGCCAATCCGGCCAGCGAACGGGCGGTCGCCGAGGTGCTCGGCGGCGTGCTCGATGTGCCGGTCTGCACGTCGAGCGAGGTTGCCCCGCAGATCCGTGAGTACCCGCGCATGGTCACCGCCGCCTGCAACGCCGCCACCATGCCGGTCATCGGCCCGTACCTCGACGAATTCCGTCGTGGCTGGCCGCCCGAGGCTTCGGCGGCGGCCTGCTGATCATGCTCTCGAACGGAGGCGTGGTGTCGGCCGACGTCGCCGCCCGCAACCCGATCCGCATGGTCGAATCGGGCCCGGCCGCGGGGGCGCTCGCCGGCACCTGGTACGCGAAGCCGCCTGGGCCTCCAGCGGCTCCTCTGCTTCGACATGGGCGGCACGACCGCGAAGTCCTGCCTCATCGAGGACTTCGAGCCCGAGCTGACGAGCGACTTCGAGGTGGCTCGCATCTACCGCTTCAAGAAGGGCTCGGGCTTCCCGCGTGACGATCCCGTCCATCGACCTGGTCGAGATCGGGGCCGGCGGTGGCAGCATCGCCCGCGTCGACGACCTCGGCCTGCTCAAGGTGGGCCCCGACTCCGCGGGGGCCGAGCCCGGGCCCGCCTGCTACGGCCGCGGCGGAACCCAGCCGACCGTCACCGACGCCGACGTGCTGCTCGGCCAGCTCGACCCCGCAGTTCTTCCTCGGCGGCGAGTTGCCCCTCGATGCCGACGCCGCCCTGCGGGCCGCGGCCAAGGTGGCCGAAGCCCTGGACGCTCGCCCCCCGACACCGCCGGCGGCATCCACGAGCTCGTCAACCAGAACATGGCCGCGGCGGCCCGGATGCATGCCATCGAGCGGGGCGCCGACCTCCGAGGCACTCCGCTCATCGCCTTCGGCGGCGCGGGGCCGGTCCACGCCTGCGCGGTGGCCGAGTTGCTCGATTCCCCCAGCGTGGTGTTCCCGGCCAACGCGAGCGTGCTTTCGGCCTTCGGCGCGCTGGTCACGCCGGTGCGCATCGATCTCGCCCGCAGCCTGGTGCGCCGGCTCGATCAACATCTCGGCCGAGGAGCGGGAGGCCGTGCTCGAAGAGCTGCGGGCCGAGGGTGGAGCCGTGCTCTCGAAAGCCGGCGTGGCCGCCGACGCGGTGACGTTCCGCTACGCCATCGACGCCCGCTACCACGGTCAGGGCAACGAGATCACCATCGCCCTCGGCGAAGGGTCGGGATGGCCGGTGTCCGATGAGGACGTCGCGACGCGCTTCGCCGAGCGGTACGAGGCGGTGTACGGCATGACCATCCCGGGCGTGCCCGTGGAGGTCGTCACCTGGCGCGTCTCGGCCTATGCTCCGGCGCCGGCGGTCACCCTCGCGGCCGGCCTCCACCAGCGGCGACGGTGGCGGTGAAAGGAGTCAGGCCGGTGCGCTTCAACCGCGGCCGCGCCGCCGCTCGACACCCCCGTCTACGACCGCCCTGCTCTGCCGACGGGGGCCGTGGTAGAAGGACCGGCGCTGCTCGAGGAGCGGGAGACGACGGCGGTGCTCCGCCCGGGATGGCTGGCCGAGGTGACCGACGACGGCTCGGTCCTCGCGCGACGGAAGGGAGTGGCGTGATGGACCCCATCGAGCTCGAAGTGCTGTGGGGCAGCCTCATCTCGACGGTCAACGAGCAGGCCAAGGCGCTCCAGCGTGCCGCCTTCAGCCCCATCGTGCGGGAAGCGGGTGACCTCGCCAACGCCCTCTTCGACCGGCGCGGGCGCATGGTCGCGCAAGCGGTGACCGGTACCCCTGGGCACATCAATTCGCTAGCGGTGGCCGCGGGTGCCGTCCTGGCCGAGCACCCGGTCGACTCGTTGGCCCCGGGCGACGTCCTGATCACCAACGACCCCTACAAGACCGCCGGCCAGCTGCTCGACGTCACCGTGCTCGTGCCCGCCTGGCGCAACGGGCGCGTCGTCGGGCTGTTCGGCTCGACCATCCACCACACCGACGTCGGTGGCTACGGCATCGGCGCCGGCGCGCGTGACGTCTTCGAAGAGGGCTTGTGGATCCCGATCTCGAAGCTGATGGTGAAGGGCGAGCGCAACTCGGACGTGTGGCGCTTCATCCTCGCCAACGTGCGCGAGCCCGAGCACATGACGGGTGACCTGCACGCCCAGATGGCCTCGGGCGAGATCGGCGCGGCCCGCCTCAACCAGCTCCTCGACACCCACGGGCGCGACGACATCGAGGACCTGGCGGACGAGGTGATCCGCCGCTCGGAGGAAGCGACTCGCCAGGCCATCCGGGCGCTGCCCGGCGGCACCTACCGCTCCAGCTCGGTGCTCGACCTCGCCGACGGCAGCGAGATCACCATCGCGGTGGCCGTCACCATCGATCCCGTGGCGGGCGAGATCCTCGTCGACTACGCCGGCTCCTCGGGCGCCAGCCCCGCGGGCATCAACGTGGTGAAGAACTACACGCACGCCTACACCACCTTCACCATCCGCAGTGTGTTGAACCCGGAGGTGCCGAACAACTACGGCAGCCTCGCGCCGATCCGCGTGGAGGCCCCCGAGGGCAGCATCGTGCACGCGGTGTCACCGGCGCCCTGCACGGCCCGCCACGTGGTGGGGATGTTCCTCCCGATGCCCTTGCTGCAGGCCCTGGCCCAGTTCCTGCCCGAGTCGGTCATCGCCGAGGGCGCCGGCGCGGTGTGGACGTGCCAGGTGAGCGGGACGCGCGCCGACGGGCGGCCGTTCATCACGTCGATGTTCAACTACGCCGGTGGGGTCGGCGCCCGCGCCCACAAGCAAGGGCTCTCGGCCACCGCCTACCCCACGGGAGTGGCGGCCGTGCCCGTCGAGGTAGTGGAGTCGTCGGCCCCGTTGCTGTTCCACCGCAAGGAGCTGCGGCAGGGCTCGGCCGGCGGGGGCGCCCAGGAGGGCGGCCTCGGCCAGGTCATCGAGTTCAGCGTCGACAACGGCCGCGACTGGACGCTCAACGCGGTGACGAGCCGCCTCAGCCACGCCCCCGCCGGTCTCTTCGGCGGCGAGGCGGGCGCCACCGGCACCTTCACCGTGAACGGCGAGCCGGTGCGCACCCAGAAGCGCATCGACCTCGAGTCGGGCGACGTGGTGCGCCTCGAGCTGCCCGGCGGTGGCGGCTACGGCCGCGCCGAGGAGGCCGCGGCCGAGTGAGCGCCACGGACCGGGCCTTGTCCGCGGCGCGGTGGGACGCGGCCGTTGCCGCGCGCGGTGACGAGGTGCCCGTCGGCTTCGTGCTGCGTTCCGGGGCGCAGCCAGTGGCGAGGGCTGAGCTGGCACGATGGTGTGAGGAGCCTCTCCAAGCCCAAGCCGGTCCGCATCGAGCCGGTCGAGGATGCCCCGCACGTCCGTCGGCAAGATCCGCAAATCCTGTTGAAGAGGTGATCGATCCGTGACCGTCCTGTCGAAGTCGTTGCTCGAGAGCTTCGACGCATCGGTGAAAGACGTGAACGAGGCCTGCCTCCTGCCGCCCCTCGTCTACACCTCGGCCGACTTCTACACGTTCGAGAAGGACGCCATCTTCGGGCACGAGTGGCTGTGCGTGGGCCGCGCCGACCAACTCGCCGAGCCGGGCGACTTCTTCACCATCACGATCGCCGACGAGCCGCTCATCGTCGTACGGGGCAAGGACGGGGTGATCCGGGTGCTGTCGGCGGTCTGCCAGCACCGGGGCATGGTCGTGGCCGAGGGCTGCGGGCGCGCCTCCAAGTTCACCTGCCCGTACCACCACTGGTCCTACGGGTTGGACGGTCGCCTGCTGGGCACGCCGGCCATGGAGCGGGCGGTCGGCTTCGACAAGTCCGACTACCCGCTCGCCTCGCTCCGGGTCGAGGTGTGGCAGGGCTTCGTGTTCTGCAACATGGATCCGGCCGCGGCGGCGCTCGGCCCCGGCCTCGCCGAGCTCGACCCGCTGCTGGCCGACTTCGAGCTGCCCACGGCGACCACATTGGCGGGCAAGACCCTGCCTGACCTTCCCTGGAATTGGAAGGTCATGATGGAGAACTTCAACGACCCGTACCACGCCAGCCGCTTGCACGAGCCGTTGCAGACCTTCGCCCCGAGCGGGATGAGCGACTTCTTCGACTGGCGCCCTGGCCTTGGTCACGTGTCTCGGATCCAGCACTTCACCGACGTCGACGGATCGTTCAACCCGACGATGAAGTGCCTCCTGCCGGTGTTCCCGCAGCTGACGATCGAGGAGCGCAAGCGGGGGATGTTCATCCTGGTCCCGCCGACCCTCGCCCTGGCGGTGGTGCCCGACGAGGTGGCGTACTTCATCATCCGGCCGCAGGACGCCGGCACCATCACGATCGACATCGGGTACTGCTTCCACCCGAGGGCGCTCGAAGTGCCGCTCTTCGACAAGCTCTTCGCCGCCGCGCAGGCCGGCGTGGACAACTTCAACGTGCAGGACGTCTACGCCGACACGATGGTGCAGCGAGGGCTGGCGTCACGGTTCGGGCCGCGAGGCCGTTACTCGTGGCAGGAGGCGACGCTGCCGCAACTCAATCGATGGCTGGTCGAGCGCTACCGGCGTCACTGGCCCGAGACCTGATCGCCGCCGGGGGAGGCGACTGGCGCGGTGCCGCAACACAGGGGAGACAATCGGTCGACACGGCCGGGAAAAAAGTGAGGTTCGAGCATGATCATTCGGAAGAAGCGGGTGGCGACCGTGACGCTGCTGGCGGGTGCGTTCGCCATCGCGGCGTGCGGATCGAGCAGTAGTTCCGGAGCCAGCGGGGCCACCACGGCGGCACCCGCGTCCACCGCGGCGACGACCACGGCCGCGGCGGGCACCACGGCGGCGGGGGCCACCACGACGGCTGCGGCCACGGGCACGGGCCCCTGGGGTTGGCCGGGTGACGCCAAGACCGGCTACCTGGCCCCCAACCAACCCGACGTGAACCAGGACGGCAAGGTCGTCATCGGGGTGATCAGCCCCGGCGACACCCATGACCATGGCTACTACGAGAGCTTCGTCGACGAGGCCGACAGCTTCGCCAAGGCGCAGGGCTGGCAGGTGATCACCGTCGACAAGGTGCCGGACTCGCAGGCCGCCCAAGCGGCTCGCAACATGTGCCAGCAGCACCCCGACATGGTGGCCATCGCGGCGAGCGAATTGAAGGATGCCATCCCCGTCGCTGCCGAGCCGGTGTGCAAGAACACCGTGTGGTACGTGGCCGGCGGCCAGGGCGTGAACCAGACGCCGTACTTCGTGCAGACCAACGACATCCTGAGCCAGAGCTCGTACGCCTCGGGCGTGGCCGCCGGCTTGCTGATGAAGGAGGCCAACTCCACCAAGGCCGGGTTCATCACCGGCCCTCAGGCCAGCTTCACGACCGACGTTCGCCAAGGGCTGGGAGGCCGGCATCAAGGCGCAGGTCCCCAACGCCCAGGTGGTCAGCACCTACACCGGTGACTTCGACGACTCGGCCAAGGGCGTCGAAGCGTTCCAGGCCATGAAGTCGCAGAACATCGGGATCGTCTACCCCTACCTCGGGGGCGCCACGTTCGCGGTGGCCGCGCAGGCCAACCAGGCCAACATCCCGGTGCTCACGCCGGGCACCGACAACTGCGCGGTCGACGAGCCCGAAGTTCGCCATCTCGGTGATCTTCAGCCCAGGCGACTACTTCGCGGCGGCCTTGACACCGTTCAAGGAGGCCAAGCTGCGTGTTGGGACGGCCCTCACCTTCCACATGGGCGTCGACCCCGTGCCGACCGTGAAGATCTGCAACCCCACGGGCGACCAGGCGGCGGTGCTCGAGCAGACCATCAAGGACATCGGGAGCGGGAAGATCCGTACCGGATCAGCTCACCGGCCTGAACGACTACGGCGACTACACGCCGGGTTCCTAGGCCTTGGCCTTCACCTCCTCGGGTGACGCGGGTGGTGCGGAGCGATCACGCTCCGCTCCACCCGCGCTGGAGGCCCGGTCGCTGACGAAGTGCTTCGGTGCCCTCGTCGCCTGCGACCGGGTCGACTTGAGCGTGCAGCCTGGGGAGATCCACGGGATCCTGGGCCAGAACGGAGCGGGCAAGAGCACGCTCATGAACATGTTCCTCGGCTTGCTCCCGCCAGACGGGGGCGAGATCCGGGTCAACGGCCACGCCGTCACCGTGGCTGATCCGTTCCAGGCCGCATCGCTCGGGCTGGCCATGGTGCACCAGCACTTCAGCCTCATCGGGCCGCTCACGGTGTGGGAGAACCTGACCCTCGGCGAGAAGGGCCGCATCGACGAGAAGCGCACGGCCCGCCACATCCGCGAGGTGGCCGGCCGGTACGCGCTCGACGTCGACCCGCAGGCGCGCGTCGACGATCTCACCACCGGGCAGCGCCAGCGCGTCGAGATCGTCAAGTGCCTCATGCGCAGCCCGGACATCTTCATCCTCGACGAGCCCACCTCGGTGCTCACCGCGGCCGAGTCGCTCGAGCTCTTCGCCGTCCTGCGGCACGTGGTGCGCGAGGAGAACCGGGCCGTGCTGCTGATCAGCCACAAGCTCGACGAGGTCCTCCACGCCACCGACCGGGTCACGATCATGCGGGCGGGGCGGGTGGTGGCCGAACGCCACACGGAGGAGACGACGGCGGCCGAGCTGGCCCGCGAGATGATCGGCCGGGAGGTGTCGCTGCGCACCGTGGCAGGTGCCGCGCTGGGTCATCTGGAAGTGCCGGCAGCCGAGCCCGCCACGGGGGACGGCTTCGCGTCCATGCCTGTGGCCGTCACCGCCGAACCCGTCCTGCTCTCGGTGCGCGACGCCTACGCGGTGGCCGAAGACGGTCGCCGGCTGCTCGACGGGCTCACCCTCGAGGTGCGCAAAGGGGAGATCCTCGGCCTGGCCGGGGTCGAGGGAAACGGCCAGAAGGCGCTGAGCGACGTGTTGTCGAGCATCCTCGAGCTCACGGCCGGCCACGTCGAGGTCAGCGGCCGGCCCGTCCCCACCGGGCGGCCGGGAGCCATGGGCGCGGCCGGGGTGGGCGTGATCCCCGAGGACCGGCACGGCTCGGGCTGCGTGCTCGACATGTCGGTGGCCGAGAACCTCGTGATGGCCGACATCGAGGCGGTGAGCAGCGGGGTGCTGCTGCGGCGGCGGCGCCTCCACGAGCGGGCCGGGGCGCTCGTCGCGCGACTTCGACATCATGACCGCCTCGCTCGACACGCCGTTGCGCTCGCTGTCAGGCGGCAACCAGCAGCGGGTGGTCCTCGCCCGCGAGCTTTCGCGCTCGCCGCATCGTGCTCGTCGCCGCGCAGCCGACGCGTGGCCTCGACGTCGGCGCCATCGAGTACATGAGCGCCCGCCTCCGCGACACGGCCCGGGCGGGCGTCGCCGTCCTCCTCATCTCCACCGAGCTCGAGGAGATCCTCGAGCTCTCCGATCGGGTGGCCGTGATCCATCGCGGCCGCATCGTCGGCGAGATGGACCGGGCTGCGGTCGATCTCGACCGCCTCGGCCTCATGATGGGGGGCCGGGCGGCATGACCGATGTCGCCCGTACCGCCCCGCCCCTCGAAGCGGCGCCGCGCCCGAGCCCGCCGGCGGCCGTGCCCCGCCGGGACGGCTGGCGCCGGGCGCGGTCGGCGGCCTTCGTCGTGGGCCTCTATGTCGCGTCGATCGCCGTTGCCCTCGCCATCTCGGCCTTGATCGTGGCGCTCACGGGGGGCTCGCCGTCGAAGGTGTTCACCGCCCTCTTCGACGGCAGCGTCAAGGGATGGGGCTCGTTCGGTTACACCCTCGACTACGCCACGCCGCTGTTGATCGTGGCGGTGGGCACGATCGTGTCGTCGCGGGCGGGCTTGTTCAACATCGGTCAGGAGGGCCAGGTCACCATCGGGGCGATGACCGCGGCCTTCGTCGCTCTGAAGATCCACCCGGCCGGCCCGTCCCTGCTGGTGCTGGCCATCGTGGCCGGCGCGCTCGGCGGGGCGCTGTGGGCGGGGATCGCGGCGTTGCTGCGGTACTGGCGGGGCATCGAGGTGGTGATCAGCTCCTTGCTGCTCACCTTCATCGCCTACCAGGTGTTGTCGTACGCCCTCAGCACCACGACGCTGCTGCACGAGAACGCCGGAGGCGCCTCGCTCACGGAATCCGACCAGCTCCCCTCGAACGTGAAGCTGCCCCACTTCGGTGCATACCCGAACCTGAACTTCGGCAGCGGGCTCATCATCGCCCTCGTGCTCGCCGCCGTGGTCGGCATCGCCATGACCCGTACGACGTGGGGCTTCCGGCTGCGGATGCTCGGTCTCAACCCGGTGGCGGCCAAGCGGGTCGGGGTGCGCGCCGCCGTGCTCGGCAGCGCCGCGGTGATGATCTCGGGCGCCTGCGCCGGGCTGGCCGGCGGCGGTGGTGCTCACGGGACAGGCCTACCGGCTCACCCCGACCATCTCCAACAACATCGGCTGGAACGGCCTGCTGGTGGCGCTGGTCGCCCGCAACAACGCGTGGGTGGCCATCGGCGTGGCCTTGTTCTTCGGCGGGCTCCAGGCCGGAGGGGGCTTCCTCGCCACCACCGGCGTACCGAGCGACCTCGTCGACATCGTCGAGGCGCTCGTCGTGCTGGCCGCGGTGTTCCCGCCCGCGCTGCTCGAGCTGCTCCGGCGGCGGTCGCGGCCGCAAGCCCCCGAGCCCGCCACGGGAGGTGAGGCATGAGCCACGACATCATGACGATCCTGGCGAGTGCGGTGCGGCTCAGCGTGCCGCTGCTGTTCGCGGCACTCGGGGAGTACATCGCGGAGCGCGCCGGCACCCTCAACATCTCCGTCGAGGCGATGATGCTCTCCGGTGCCTACGCCGGCGCCCTCGGCTCCTCCGTCTCCGGCAATGCGGCGGTGGGCCTGCTGTGGGGGATGGGGGTGGGGCTCATCGTCGGCATCATCCACGGGAATTTCAGCCACCGGCTGCAGGCCAACACGTTCGTCGTCGGCCTCACACTCAACGTGCTCGCCCTCGGCCTCACCAACTACCTCCTCCAGAAGGTGGAGATGACGCCGAAGCAGATCAGCGTCGTCACGATCCCCCTGCTGTCGAAGATCCCGCTGATCGGCGAGCCCCTGTTCTCCCAGAGATGGCCGGCCTATCTCCTGTTCTTCCTCGTGCCCCTCGTGTGGTGGGTCATGCAACGCAGCCGATGGGGGCTCGAGATGCGCTCGGTCGGCGAGAACCCGAGGGCGGCCGACGTCACGGGCATCCACGTGAACCGCCGCCGGCGCCAGGGGCTGATGATCTGCGGCATCCTCTCGGGGCTGGGTGGCGCCTACCTTTCCGTCGCCGAGGTCGGGACGTTCAACTCGAACATGACAGCCGGGCGCGGCTTCATCGTGATTGCTGCCGTGATCTTCGGCGGATGGACGCTGCGGGGCACCGTCGCCGGATGCTTCCTGTTCGGCGGCGTCGACGCGTTGCGCCTCGCGTTGCCTGCGCTGGGCTACGCCATCAATCCGCAGCTGCTGATCGCCTCGCCGTACCTGTGTGCCTTGCTGGCCATGTGCTTCTTCGCCAAGCGGACCCGGCAACCCGCCGCCCTCGCCCAACCCTTCGAACGCGGCTCTTCCTAGGCGATGGCCGCGACCTCCCGTCGTCGTGACGAGCCTTGGAAGGGGGGAAGATCCCCTTCCCCCTTTGGGCACCTCCGATGAAAGCCGTCCTGCACCGGAGCTTCGGGGGGCCCGAGGTCCTCGAGCTCGCTGACGTGCCCGATCCCGAGATGGGGCCGAGCGACGTGCTCGTTTCCGTCCGGGCCACCTCGCTCAACCGGCTGGACGTGCTGCAACGCGAGGGCCCGGCGCTGCTGCCCGGGTTCGCGCTGCCCCACATCGCCGGCATGGACGTGACCGGTGAGGTCGTGGCCGTGGGCGCCGAGGTCACGGGCACGAGCGTCGGTGAACGCGTGGTCCTCAACCCGGCGGTGGCCTGTGGAGCATGCGACTTCTGCCGGGAGGGCGACGACGGCTTCTGTCCTTCGGTGGAGGTCGTCGGCGGGAACCATCCGGGTGGCTATGCCGAGCTGTGCGCGGTGCCGGCCACTCACGTCCATGCCCTCCCGGACGCGATGAGCTACGAGGAGGCGGCCACCCTGCCCACCATCTACTCGACGGCGTGGCACGCGCTGGTCGTGACGGGGCGGCTGCGCATCGGGGAATGGGTCATGATCCACGCCGCGGCGAGCGGGGTCTCCGTGGCGGCCATTCAACTCGCCAAGCGGATGGGGGCGAACGTCGTCGCCACCGCCAGGTCAGAGCGGAAGCTGGCGCTGGCGCGAGCGTTGGGAGCCGACGTCGTGGTGGACAACCGGAAGGGTGACGTCGTCGGCGCCGCCCGCGAGGCGACGGGCGGCCGCGGCGTCGATGTCGTGTTCGACCATGTGGGACCGGCGCTCTTCCAGCCCTCCCTCTTCGCTCTCCGGCCGCGCGGCCGCCTCGTGTTCTGCGGCACGACCTCGGGTGATCACGCCTCGTTCCTGCTGCCGCACGCCTACCACTTCGGCTTGCAGCTCCTCGGGGTCGACCCGTATCCGTTCGCCGAATTCGGTGAGATGCTCGACTACGTCCTGCACGCCGGCTTCACCCCGGTGATCGACAGCGTGCGACCTCTCGCCGACGCGGCCGACGCGCAGCGGCGCCTGGAAGCCGGCACGGTCGTCGGCAAGGTCGTGCTGACGCCGTGAGCACGATGGCTGCCCAGACGGCGGATGCCAGCCGCGTGTGGGATGTGATCAACGGCTACACGCGGTACTGGTCGGTGGTCACCGGCGTCGAGCTCGGGGTCTTCGATGCGCTGGCCGACGGCCCGCTCGAGGTGACCACGCTGGCCCAGCGATGCGGCGCCGAGCCGCGCCGCCTCGCCGTGCTGGCCGACGCGCTGGTTGCCGCGGGATTGCTCGACGGTACGCCGAGCGTCTACGCGCTGTCGGCCACGGCCGAGGCCCACTTGGTCCACGGCCGCGACCGCTCGATGTGCGATCTGCTGGCCTGGTCACCGGGGCCGCAAGAGAACTGGCCGGCCCTGGCCGGCACCGTGCGCGGCGCGCTCCCGCCCGCTCCCGTCGACGACGATGCTGCCTTCTACGCCCGCCTCGCCGCGGCCACCCGCCCCTCCCAGCTCGCCGTCGCCCGGGCCGCGCTCGGCGCCCTCGACCTCCCCTCCAGGGCGAGGGTGCTCGAGCTGGGCGCCGGCGCCGCGCCGTGGGCGGCCGCCCTCCTCGGCGCCGACCCGGCTGCCTCCGCCGTCGTGAACGACTTCGCCGGCGTCGTCGAGCACGCCGAACACCTTCTCGGGGAGCTCAGCGCCCGCTGCCGGTTCGTTGCCGGCGACTATCTCGACGCGCAGCTCCCCGCCGGCCCGTACGACCTCGTGGTGCTCGCCCACGTGCTGCGGGCGGAGCCCGACGACCGTGCCGCCGCGCTCGTCGCCCGGGCCGCGTCCCTCCTGTCAGAGGACGGTCGCCTCGTGGTGGCCGAGTACCTCGGTGGGCGTGACCCTCGGGTCCACCCTCACGCCGCCCTCCTCGGCGTCACCATGCTCGCCGCGACCCGCCACGGGCGCCTCTGCACGGTCGAGGAGCTCAGTGCATGGCTCGCGGCGGCCGGCTGTTCCGTCGTCGCGCACCTCGATCCGCTCGCCAACACCGATGTCGTCGTGGCCGCACCCGCGGCCTCGCAGTGAAGGAGGCTCCCGCATGTCCGTCGTGTCCCCACCCGAGTCGCTGCTCACCCACGTGGCCCTCCCAGTCCGGGACCTCGAGGAGACCCTGGCCTTCTTCGCGAAGTACACGACGCTCGAGAAGATCCACGAACGCCAAGACGACGAGACCGGGCTCCGCACGGTGTGGCTGGCCAACGGCAGGGACAAGACGGCCGAGGCGGCCCGCTTCGTGCTGGTGCTCATCTGCGGTCACCTGCCGACCCAGATCACGGGCAGCATCCAGGAGGAGTACGGGTTCCTGCGCTCGATCAGCCATCTCGGCATCTCGCTCACGACCCGCGACGAGGTCGACGCCATCGCCGCCATGGCCAAGGAGGACGGGTGCCTCGTGCTCGGCCCCCGGTACATGAACCCCGTGGTCGGCTACATCTGCCTCATCCGCGACCCCGACGGCAACCAGGTGGAGTTCTCCGTCGAACAGGTGCTCGGATGAGCGCGCGCCATGGCGGGTGTGCTCCATCGCGACCACGACCGAAGTTGAACCGACGCGCGCCGTTCACGGCTCATCCCGGTTCAAGTTCCAGAGCGCGTCGGCGGCAACCGTGAGCGAGGGGCCGGCGGCGGCCGACACGCTCATCGAGCACTCCCTGGTGGTGACGATGAACCCGCGGCGCGAGGTGATCGTCGACGGCGCCGTCGCCATCCGGGGGACCGACATCGTAGGGGTCGGCCCCACCGCCGAGCTGCGGCGCGCGTTCCGCGCGGCCGAGGTCGTCGACGGAACCCGCTTCGTCGTGACCCCGGGGATGGTCAACACCCACATCCACATCACCGGTGAGCCCCTCACCCGGGGCTTCGTGCCCGACGACACGCCCTTCGAGGAGAACGTCTTCGCGTGGCTGTGCCCGCTGTATGCCGCGCACACCGAGGAGGACGAGCGCATCTCGGCGCAGCTGGCCGCGGCCGAGATGATGCGCAGCGGTACCACGTCGTTCCTTGAAGCCGGCACGGTGCGCTTCGTCGACGCGGTCGTCGACGGCCTCGTCGAGATCGGCATTCGCGGGCGAGTAGGGAAGTGGGTCTGGGACCTGCCCCCGGAACCGGAGGTCTACCGCCAGACGACCGACGAAGCCATCGCCAACCTCGACAAGACGCTCACCGACCATCGCCACGTCGCCGGCGGCCGGCTCCAGGCGTGGTCGATGGTGATCGGCCACACCACTTGCTCGGATGCGCTGTGGCGAGCAGCCAAGGAGGCCGCCGACGGGCATCACACCGGTTTGAACTTCCACATGTCGCCGGCGGCAATGGATCCCGAGGGCTTTCTCGCCCAGTTCGGGCAGCGCCCCATCGAGCACCTCGACGAGCTCGGCGTGCTGGGCTCCAACTGCGTGCTGGTTCACTGCGTCCACGTCGACGACCACGAGGTCGCGCTGCTCGCCCAGCATCGCTGCAGTGTCGCCCACTGCCCGACGACCGCCCTCAAGGTCGCCTATGGCGTCACCCAGATCGGCAAGATGCCAGAGATGGTCGAAGCGGGCGTGAACGTCACGATCGGCATTGACGGCAACAACGCGGCCAACTCGAGCGACATGATGCGCGCCACCTACCTCGTGGCCGGGCTGTTCAAGGACGCCCGGCGTGATCCGAGCGTGTTCCCGGCCGAGCAGGCTTACGAGATGGCCACCCTGGGCGGGGCCAGGGCGCTGTTGGCCGAGGACGAGATCGGCTCGCTGGAACCGGGGAAGAAGGCCGACATCGTGCTCCACGATCGGGATCGTCCCGAGTGGACGCCGCTGCACAACGTGGCCAACCAGCTCGTGTGGTCGGCCGACGGGCGCGGGGTCCACACGGTCTACGTCGACGGCAGGAAGGTGGTCGACGCCTACCGGCTCACGACCATCGACGAGCACGATCTGTACCTTCGGGCCCAGGCGGCGGGCGAGGCGATCGTGGCCCGATCCGGGCTGCCGAACAAGGCCAAGTGGCCCGTGGTGGGGGGGCTGAGGTGACCCGCACGAGCGGTGACTGGTGGGCGAGCGTCATCCACGAGTTCAAGATGCACGTCCGGGAGGAGGCCGTCTTCCTCGAGGCCTACGAGCGCCTCGTCGAGGAGAGCGACGACGAGAGCGTCCGCTTCCTGATCCAACTGGTGCTGGCCGACGAGCATCGCCACCACGAGCTGTTCCAATCGATGGCCGACAGCGCGGTGGGGGCGGCGGAGGGCGTTCCCCCTGCGCCGACCGTCTCGCCCGATGCGGCCAGGCGGCTGCTGGAGCCGACGGAACGCTTCCTCGAGGCCGAGCGAGAGGACAGCGCCAAGCTGGCCGCCCTGCGGCGAGAGCTGAAGCCGGTGCGGGACGCCACCTTGTGGTCACTCCTCGTGGAGCTGATGGAGATCGACACCAGCAAGCACGTACGGATCCTCGAGTACCTCCGCGGCCGCCTTCGGGCCGCGGCGGCGGGCTGAGCCGTGGAGTACCGCAACCTGGGCCGCACGGGCATGAGCGTCAGCACGTACTGCCTCGGCACGATGATGTTCGGGCGGTGGGGCAACCCGGACGAGGACGAGTGCGTCGCCATCGTCGACCACGCCCTTGAGGCCGGGATCAACTTCGTCGACACCGCCGACGTCTACGACTTCGGGCGGTCCGAGGAGATCCTCGGCCGTGCGCTCGCGGGCCGGCGTGACGACGCCATCGTGGCCACGAAGGTCTACAACGCCATGGGTGAGGATCCGAACCACCGCGGGGGATCCCGCCGGTGGATCGTGCGAGCCTGCGAGGACAGTCTCCGCCGGCTCGGAACCGACTGGATCGACCTCTACCAAGTGCACCGCCTCGACGAGGCGACGGATCTCGACGAGACGCTCGGCGCGCTGAGCGATCTCGTCCACCAGGGCAAGGTGCGGGCCATCGGCACCTCGACGTTCCCCCCGTCGAGCATCGTCGAAGCCCAAGGTGTGGCCGAACGCCGCGGCCGCGAGCATTTCGCCACCGAGCAACCGCCGTACTCCATCCTCGCCCGCGGGGTCGAGACCGAGGTGCTCCCGGTGTGCGAGCGGTACGGCCTCGGTGTCCTCGTGTGGGCGCCGCTGAACGGCGGTTGGCTCACCGGGAAGTATCGGGCCGGCGAGGCCCCGGCGAGCTCGCGGGCCGAGCGGGAGCCCAAGCATTTCGACTACGAGGGACCGGCACGGGAACGCAAGATGGCGGTCGTCGACGCGCTCGCGCGGCTGGCCGACGAGGCGGCGCTGCGGCTGGTCGACATCGCCCACGCTTTCGTGCTGGAGCACCCCGCCGTCGCCTCGGCCATCCTCGGACCGCGGACGCTCCCGCAACTCGACGACGTCTTGGCCGTTGCCGACACTCGGTTGTCGCCCGACGTGCTCGACGCCATCGATGCACTCGTGCCCCCCGGAACCAACGTGAACCCGCTCGACGCCGGCTGGGTCCCGGACTGTCTGGCTGAGCCCGACCGGCGGAGACGACCGTGAGGCCGCGCGCCGTGCATCCCGGACGCGGCCACGCGCGTCCAGCACTCCGAAGGAGGCACTCATGACATCGTTCGCCCGACATCCCGTCCTGCGCCGCTACTGGCACACCGTGGCCCGCGCCACCGAGGTGACCGATGCTCCCGTGGCCGTGCGCCTGCTGGGCGAGCAGCTCGTCCTCTGGCGAGGCGCCGACGGTGCCGTCGGCGCCGCCGTCGATCGCTGCCCGCACCGGGAGTCTCCCCTTTCGCCGGGGGTGGTGAAGGATGGCTGCATCGAGTGCCCCTACCACGGCTGGACCTACGACACCTCCGGTGCCTGCGTGCTCATCCCGTCCTCCGGGCCAGGCGCACCCGTGCCGCCGAAGGCTCGTCTCGCCACCATCCACGCCACCGAGCGCTACGGCCTGGTGTGGCTCTGCCTCGACGAGCCCGTCGCCGGCATCCCCGAGGTGGGTCACGACGCGGATGCGAGCTTCCGGCGCATCAACATGCCCGTCGAGATCTGGCAGACGGCCACGACGCGCATGGTCGACAACTTCATGGACATAACCCACTTCCCCTATGTGCACGTGGGGAGCTTCGGCGGGGCGGCCGACCCGCTCGTCCCGAAGCTCGAGCTGGGCGACCTCGGCGACTGGTACGGCTACAGCTACTCGGTGACGGCGGCCAACCCCACCGCGGGGTCGTCGGCCACCGGGCAGGCGACCGCGACCGTCGAGCGCCAGATGTCCACGGGGTTCTGCCTGCCGTTCGCGGTGCGCAGCACCATCGCCTACGAGAACGGGCTCGAGCACATCCTGCTCCTGTGCTCGACGCCTCGGGACGACGAGAGCTCGTACTTCACCTTTGTCGTCTGGCGCAACGACGACTTCTCGGTGCCCGCCGAGGACGTCACCCGCCTCGACCGCATGATCGGGGCCGAGGACAAACGGATGCTCGAGCGCGTCCCCGGCACCCTCCCGCTCGAGAACACCGCGTTGGTGAGCGTGCAGGCGGACAAGGCGTCCGTGGAATGGCGTCGCCAGCTGCGCGCGTTGCTCTCGTAGCCGGGCCCACGGTTTCCGCTTGCTTGACGCGGCACCGACGTCTTGCTGTATGTTGCCGCAACTGAATCGCGAGGCGGCGTATCCGTGTGGATCGGCGCGGCCGTTGGCGTCGAGTTTGAACTTCGCGGCGGGGGCGACGGTGGCCAACGCGGTGATCGCGAAGCTGGGGATGTCGGGGCAGATGTCAATCACGGCCGGGACCCCGATGGCGGGCCCGCATCACCGCCATCATGCGTGCCCGCTGCCTCGGATCGACGTGATCGAGAACCACGAGGAAGTCCAGATCGCTACAGGTCCTTCCTCGCCGCGAGCGACGGAGTCGAAGAGGATGACCCGAACAGGGTGATGTTGTCGCTCACCTCGATGCGGTCCCTCGTGCACTCGGCGTCGAAGGCGAGCTGGCCGCCCCGCTTCTTCGCGCGCCGGGATCGGCACGAAGTACGAGCTGGGCCGTCGCCCATCCGCGATCTCGTCAGTGATCCCGTCGTCGTCGAACCGGAACTGCCGGGACGACCGGCTTCATCGGCGGCGTTCCCGCTCCGCTGGATGAGTCCGACGACCGTGCTCCCGCATCCAGTCGAGGACCTGTGTTCGCAACCACCGCCGCGGACGGCCAGGCCCGAGGTCGATGACTGGGCGAGGCATGTCCGGATAGCGCCGCTGGTAGCCGCTCACCGTGTCTCGCTGGGCCAGCCCCAAGAGCGCGGCCACACCTTGGGCGTCGATCAGGTCGGCGACCTCGACCGTCCTCGCCACGGCCTGGACTACACCCGTTGACCTGCTTAAGCCGCGGCTAGGGCCGAGGGTCCGGCTGGCCAGCAGTCAGTGCTGCGTCGACCGCTGCTGCAGTGGGCAGCGACGTGACCGCGCCCACCGCGGTCGTGGCGAGCGCGCCCGCCACGGAAGCCCGTTGCAAGGCCGCCTCGAGCCCCGATCCTGCGGCCAGAGCGGCGGCCAGGGCTCCGCAAAAGGCGTCCCCGGCCGCGGTCGAATCCACGGGCGTGACCGGGAAGGCGATGACCTGGCCCGCGGCGCCGTCGGCCGCCATCCACACTGCGCCCCGCTCACCCAGAGTGACGACGGCCCTGCCCGCCCCTCGCTCGACCAGCGCGGCCGCCGCGGCGCGCGCTCCGCGGTCGACACTCGTGTCGAGGCCGGTCAGCGCGGCGGCCTCGGTCTCGTTGGGGACGACGAGATCGCACAGACCCAGGAGCGAGTCGTCGAGATCTGCGGCGGGCGCGGGGTTCAGGATGGTCATGGCGCCCGCGGCGCGCGCCCGCACCAGCGTGGCTCGCACCGTCGCAAGCGGGATCTCGAGCTGCACGAGGACCGCGGCCGCACCCGTCACCACGGACCAGTGCTCGGCCATCAGATCCTCGGTGAGCATGGCGTTGGCCCGGGGCACGACCACGATGGTGTTGCGTCCGGCGTCGTCCACCGTGATGTGGGCCACGCCGGTGCCGGTGCCGTGCGCGCGGCCGATGCCCGAGGCGTCGATGCCCTCGGCCGCCAACAGGGCCAGGAGCTGATCCCCGAACGGGTCGTCGCCGACCAGGCCGACGATCGCGGTCGGGGCGCCGAGACGAGCGGCGGCGACGGCCTGGTTCAAGCCCTTGCCGCCCTCGACGGCGAGCGAGGCCGTGCCGATGATGGTCTCGCCCGCCGCGGGCAGGCGCGCCGCCCGGGCCACGAGATCCACGTTCAGGCTGCCGACCACGGTGACGCGGCGGCCGTTCGTTCGGGCTCGTTCGCGCTCCTCGGTGGCACTCACCACCGTCGACCAGTTGGTCTGACCATCAGACCCGGGATGGTACGTTGGAACCCATGGTGGAGCCGAACACCTTGATCTTCGTCGACTTCCCGACGCCTGACCCCGAGGCTGCGGCGCGCTTCTACGGCGAGGTGTTCGGATGGCTCGTCGAGGGTCGTCCCGACCATGTCTTCTACCGGATCGTGCCGGGTGGCAACTTCCCCAACCCCGACGGCAGCGACTCGCTCGTCGGCAACTTGCACCTCGGCATCTTCTCGACCGAGCTCGCCCCTCCCGATCCCAACACGCCTCCGGCGCACGGCGCCGATGCCGCGCCCGCCGGCCCCGCGCCACGCGTCTACATCCTCGTCGGTGACGACGACAGTGAGGTGTCCATCCTCGAGCGCGCCGAGCAACGAGGAGCCACCATCCTCTGGCGCAACTTGTACTGGAAGGAGTTCAACGGGTTCCACGGTGCGTTCCGGGATCCGTGGGGGAGCACGGTCATCTTGTGGACCAAAGGCGGTGACAACCCCGCGCCGACACCGGACCAGTCGGCGTGGCAGGCCGTGAAGGGTTACCCAGAGGAGGCTTGACCATGGCAGGACCAGCCGAGCCGCGGTGGACACACATCGCGCTGCCGTCGAGTGATCTCGACGCCTCGATCGCGTGGTACACGTCGTTCACGCCCTTGGTCGTCCTCGACCGTCGCGAAGATGCCGACGGCCAGGCGGTGTGGTTGTGCCACGAACGCCAGGTCGACAACCCGTTCGTGCTGGTGCTTGTCATGTTCTGGAAGGACCAGGGCAAGCCGTCGCCGATCATGGCGCCGTTCGCCCACATCGGCATCGAGATGCCCGAACGGGCCGACGTGGACGCCATCGCCGAGAAGGCGAGAGCGGCGGGCTGCCTCACGTGGGAACCTCAAGACATGCCCCCGCCCATCGGCTATATCTGCGCCATCACCGACCCCGATGGCAACGTGATCGAGATCTCCCACGACCAAGGGGTGTACGCCAAGGTCCAGGAGGTCTGGGGTGGCGCAACCGCCTGAGCCGCGCGCTGTCGCCCTCGCATACCTCGACGCCCTCAACCGCCACGACCCGGACAGTGTGGCCGCGCTCGTCGCCGAGGACTTCGTCAACGAGCACACCTCGGCCCTCGGCTCCTCGCTCGTCGGTCGCGATGCGTACCGCTCGCGGCTGCCGGGCTTCCTCGATGCCTTCGGCGACCTGCGCTACGACGTGGAGGACGTGGTGACGGAAGGCGACCGCGTCGTCGTCGCCTACACGCTCCGGGCGCGCTGCGCCGGCCCCGACGGCGTGCGTCGTCCGGTGACGGTGCGCGGCGTCTTCCGATTCACGGTGCGGGACGCGGCCATTGCCCACCGGGTCGACTACTGGGATTCGGGGGTGTACCTCCGCCAGGTCGACGAGGGCTGAGACCAGCGACGTCTCGGCATCCGCCTTCGCAGCGCGCCGCCCCCTCGAGGCAGGGCGCCGGCCCCTCGAGGCAAGGCGCCGGGAATCACGGTGGAGTCGCGCCGAGACCCGGGTAGCGTCGGGTCGTTCGAGCCCGCCCCCCTCGAAGGAGCTTTCCATGCCCGCGGCCATCGTGGCAGAAGGCCTCGTCAAGCACTACGGCGACGTCAAAGCATTGGACGGGCTGGACCTCGAGGTCGAAGAAGGTACCGTGCTCGGCCTCCTCGGCCCGAACGGCGCCGGCAAGACCACGACCGTGCGCGTCCTCACCACGCTCCTGCGGCCCGACGCCGGCCGCGCCCACGTGGCCGGCTACGACGTGCTCACCGAGGGCGAGGCCCTGCGGCGGATCATCGGGTTGTCCGGCCAGTACGCCGCCGTCGACGAGAACCTGACCGGACGGGAGAACCTCGACATGTTCGGCCGCCTCTACCACATGTCGGCACGGGCGGCGCGCGCCCGAGCCGACGAGCTGCTGGCGCAGTTCGAGCTGACCGGCGCGGGCGGTCGGCCGGTGAAGACGTACTCGGGCGGGATGCGCCGGCGCCTCGACCTGGCCGCCAGCCTCGTGGCCCGGCCCCGCATCCTGTTCCTCGACGAACCGACCACCGGGCTCGATCCGCGGGGTCGGATCGGCATGTGGGAGGTGATCGAAGCGCTCGTGAAAGGGGGAGCGACCTTGCTCCTCACCACGCAGTACCTGGAGGAGGCCGATCAGCTCGCCGACCGCATCGCCGTCGTCGATCACGGCCGCGTCATCGCGCAAGGTACGGCCGACGAGCTCAAGGCCCAGGTCGGGGGCGAAGTCGTCGAGGTCGTCGTCCACGACCGGGGGCAGCTCGATGCCGCGGCCGACGCGTTGGCGACCACATGCTGCGATCAACCCAAGGTCGAGCGCAAGGCGAAGCGGCTCACGGTGCCGTCCCAAGCCGGCGCCGGCGTGCTCGTGGAGGTCGTCCGCAGCCTCGACGCCGCCGGCGTGAGGATCGACGACGTGGCACTGCGCCGCCCGACCCTCGACGACGTGTTCCTCACCCTCACGGGCCACGCCGCTCAGGACGGGAACGGCGACGGCGAGGAACCCGAGCGTCCATCCGCCGTCAAGGTGGGGGAGTCGGCATGACCACCACCACGGTCCCGATCACGACCACCCCCGAGGGCGAGCGGGAGCAGCGGTGGCGTTGGGGTGTCCACGACGCGCTGGTCGTCGCCAAACGCAACCTCTTGCAGATCCCTCGCGTGCCCGATCTCGTCGTGTTCTCGACGATCCAGCCCATCATGTTCGTGCTGCTCTTCGCGTACGTGTTCGGCAGCGCCATCCCGTTGCCCGGCGGCGGCAGCTACCGCGAGTTCCTCATCCCGGGCATCTTCGCCCAGGTCGCCGCGTTCTCGAGCGCCACCACCTCCGTCGGCGTGGCCGAGGACATGACCAAGGGCCTGGTCGACCGCTTCCGCTCCCTGCCCATGGCCCGGTCGGCCGTGCTCGTCGGCCGCACGCTGTCCGACATCGTGCGCAACTGCTTCCAGTTCGTCGTGCTGACGCTGTGCGGTCTGCTCGTGGGTTGGGGCATCCACAACGGCCTGATCGATGCCCTGGCCGCCTACGGTCTGCTCATCCTCTTCGGCTTCGCCATGAGCTGGATCGGGGCGTACATCGGCTTGAGCGTGCACAGCGTCGAGGTGGCCAACACCGCCGGGTTCATCTGGCTCTTCCCGCTCACGTTCCTCTCCAACGCGTTCGTGCCCATCGGGGGTATGCCCGACTGGTTGCAGACGATCGCGGAGTGGAACCCGGTGAGCGCCACGGTCACCGCCTGCCGGGAGCTGTTCGGCAACCCGAACCCGGTCACGAGCGACGCGTCGCCGAGCCGCCATCCCATCTTCGTGTCGCTGTTGTGGTCCGTGTTGATCCTCGCCGTCTTCGTGCCGCTCTGCGTGCGGCGTTACCGCGACGCCACCAGCCGGTAGCCAGAGCCCCGCGGGCGCGAGGATGGGGCCGTGAGCAACCCTGACGTCGCCGAGCGTCCCGACATCCGCGTCGACGAAGGCGACCACGAACGCTTCGCCCACATCATCTCCAAGACGCGACGAGATGCGGGGCTACGTCGAGGGGAAGCCGGTCGTGGCCCTGTGCGGCAAGAAGTGGGTGCCGTCGCGCGACCCGCGGAAGTTCCCGGTGTGCCCCACGTGCCAGGAGGTGCTCGCCCGGTTACAGGGCGGGTGACGGCGGGTGGGGGGCGTGCGCCGACGCGCCCTCGGCGGCCTTCGAATCCCTCGCCAACCACCGGTCGAGCAGCGAGTGGAAGTGGCGGATCTTGGTCTCCTGGTAGAGGCCGAGGGTCACGCCCCGCTTCTTCATCGTGCGCAGCCCCACTTGCACCTTCGGAAGGTTGAAGGTGTCCTGGTTGAAGACCCGCGCGAGGAAGCCGAGCTCTTCCGCGTCGGTCCAGTCCGCGTCCTCGTCGAGCCACGTGACGGGAGCGGGCGGCGGTCGCTCCTCGCCCTTCGGCCAGGGGGCCAGGTAGAGGCACTCCATGATCGAGCGCTCGTGCTCGTCCCTGTACGGCCGGAACCGGTAGACGATGCGGTTGTACGCGCCCCAGGGATGGAAGTTGGGAAACACCGTGTAATAGAAGCTGTCGGCGAGCTCGGCGTCGCACAGCTCGTCGGCGGCATCACCGATCGCGTGACGCAGCATCTCGCGGCCGCCGATGCCGGCCATCTGGCGGGCCGACATCCCGTCGGGCAGCTCGACCAGCGGGGGCTCGTCCAAGCGTCGGTCGCTCATGGCGTCGAACATCTGCTGCTCGCTCGGCTCCCAGCGGAGGTGGGGGCTGGGGGTGCCGTTGGGCGTGATGGCTCGGCTGAAGTTGCCGAACACGTCGTACTGGCTGTTGGCGTCGCCGATGCCGGCCAGGAGCTGCGGATGGGTGGCCACCACGTGGTAGGCCTCCATGAACGCCTCCTGGGCGACTTTCCAGTTGCAGCGCAGCACGCGGGCGACGTGGGCCTGCTTGTAGCGACGGTCGAGGGGCCACCGCTCGAACTGCTGGGGAAGGGTGCCGAGGAAGGCCTCGAGCGGCTCGCAGTTGGGGTCCATGTTGATGAACACGAATCCGCCCCACGTACCCACCTTGACCTCGGGGAGGCAGAACTCGTCGACGCGCTCGTACACGTGAGGGAAGTCCCAGCCGGCCGGTACGTCGCGCAGTGTGCCGTCGAGGTTCCAGCAGTAGCCGTGGAAAGGGCAGCGCAGCTCGTTGGTCCATCCGGGTGTCTCGCGCAGCTGCCGCCCCCGGTGGAGGCAGGCGTTGTAGTACGCCTTGATGCTGTCCGGCGCGCTGACGCACGACGAGGATCGACCAGTTGCAGATGTCGTAGACGGCGGTATCGCCGACCGTCGGGATCTCCTCCTCACGGCAGGCGAACTGCCACACCTTGCTCCAGAGCCGCTCCTTCTCGAGCTCGTAGAACTCCCGGGAGGTGTACTTCGTGACGGGCTCGTCGTGATCGCCGAAGTAGGCGGGCGATTCGAGCCGCAGCACGGCCGGCACCGTATGGCTGTCCGTGTCGAGCAGCTGTTGGTAGGAGAGCCCGCTCGAGCGGGCGCGACCGCGTGCGGGGGCATTCTCGGTGACGGTCATGCCGGCCTTCCCTCGTCGGTGGCTCGAAGGTAGTGCTCGCCCGCTTGGCGGTGGCGGGAGGGTAGATCGCGACCACCGATCCAACCGCAGAGATGGGCATCGGCGGAGCGGATCGAGCCGGAGAGATGGACCCCGGCCTTGGTGAACCGCCCCGTCTCACCGTCCTTGCTGACGACGATGGTGCCGTCCTCGTCGAGGTCGTAGACGGCGCCGCTCAGTGGATGGCGGATGGAGCGCATGCGGAACCCCCTCTTGACCAAATCCTATCCGTTGGTTAGTTGTCGTGCACAACCTTTCTTACAGACCCCCATGGCTCGTTGGCCGCCTCGATGGATGAGAATCGTGTCGGGCCTGGCTGAGCTCGTTTGCCCTTGGTGCAGGTAGAGCCCGACTTACAGACTGACGCCAGGGGTCTTCCCGGCACCTCGAATTGTTGTCAGGTACACGCTTCACAGCGTCGTTGATCGGTTGACCCCGCCGGCCCACCCAAAATTCCAAGATGGTCAGACGGAGGGTCGGCGATGGACCTGATGGTGGAGCGGTGCGCCGGGGTGGACATCGGTAAGGACGAGGTGGTCGCCTGCGTGCGCACACCAGATCCGAGCGGCAAGGGTCGCCGCAAGGAGACCCGGACGTTCAGCTCCTTCACTTCCCAGCTGGAGGCGATGGCCGACTGGTTCACCGCCGAGGGTGTCACCGAGGTCGTCATGGAAGCGACCGGGTCGTATTGGAAGTCACCGTGGTACGTGCTCGAAGACCGCGGGTTCGATCTGAAGTTGGTCAACGCCCGCCACGTCAAGATCCTCCCCGGTCGTAAGTCCGATGTTCTCGACGCCGAGTGGCTTGCTGAGCTGTTGGAACACGGCCTGCTGCGCGCCAGTTTCGTGCCCCCGGTGGCGATCCGGGAGCTGCGTGACCTGACCCGCTACCGCAAACGCCTCGTCCAGGCTCACACCTCCGAGTGCCAGCGGATCCACAAGACCCTGGAGGACGCCGGCATCAAGTTGGACTCGGTCGCCTCCGATGTGCTCGGTGTGTCGGGGCGAGCGATGCTGGCCGCGCTCGTTGCCGGGGAGCGCGACCCCGAGGTTCTCGCCGAGCTCGCCAAAGGGGTGCTACGCAAGAAGATCCCCGAGTTGCGCGAGGCCCTGCGAGGACGGTTCCGCGACCACCACGCCCTCCTGATCCGGTTGTGCCTGGACCACACTGCTCACCTCGAGTCCGCCATCGCCCAGCTCGACGAACGAGTCGACGAGGTGATGGTCCCTTTCGTTGAGGCCCGCGACCACCTCGACACCATCACCGGGGTCGGCAAACGGGCCGCGGAGTGCATCATCGCCGAGATCGGTGTCGACATGACCCGCTTCCCGACCGCCGGGCACCTCGCTTCCTGGGCCGGGATGTCGCCGGGCAACAACATCACCGGCGGCAAACGCCACTCCGGCAAGACCACCAAAGGCGACCCGTGGCTCGCCGACATCTTGAACCAATGCGCCTGGTCTGCGGCCCGGTCCCGTGACACCTACCTGTCAGCCCAGTTCTGGCGGCTGGCCCGACGGATCGGCAAGAAGAAGGCCGCGGTCGCGGTTGGCCACTCGATCCTGGTCATCTGCTGGCACCTGCTCACCAACAACGTCGACTACAGCGACCTCGGCGGCGATTACTTCGCCCGACGCGGCGACACCGCACGCCACCAAGAGCGCCTCGTCCAACAACTCCGGGACCTCGGCTATGCAGTCACACTCCGGAAGATTGCCGCATGAACGTCTCGCGCCACGCTCAAGGCTGATTCTCTTCACAGGCACGAGCCGGTTGGAGGCTTTAGTTTTCGCCGGCCTGGGCGCCCGGCGCGCCGGCGGATTCCGGGCTACAGCGGGGTCGCTCGCCATACCCGCACGTGGTCCATCTGCATGAACCAGACCGGGCCGGTCGGCGGTCGGCGGCGGTACTGCGGATACTTGGCGGCCAGGGCCACCCGGGCTTGCACCGCCGCCGGATCCTCGGCGCTGAGGACCCCGGCCGCGCCCCGGAGGCGCACCCACCAGAGGCTCGACCAGTCCTCGTCGTCGTAGTGGTCCACGAGCACCGTCGCCTCTGCCGTCCGCTCGATGTCGGCCAACCGGGCCAGGTTGGTCGTCGACTTGGGCTTGTGGTCGACGGCGCCGACGATGCGGTCGTCCACGATGGCGAAGGTGAAGGGAACCGGCCGAGGACGCCCGTCGGGCCGCGTCGTGATCAGCACCGCGCGCCGCGCCGCCGCGAGTGCATCGAGGACCCACGGCTCCATGGGCGCCTCACGGTAGGCAATCCGTCGCGCCGGCGCCGGTCGTCTGCTGCAACGATGCTGAGGTGCCCGGTTTCGAGGACGCGGCCGCCGCCGTGATCGTCGCCCTCCACGCGGGCAGGTCGCCACGTACGGCGAGGTGGCGGCGGAGGCGGGCTACCCGGGCGCGGCCCGCGCCGTGGGCCGTCTCCTGGCCACGAGTGGAGACGACTTGCCGTGGTGGCGAGTGGTCACCGCGTCGGGCCGCCTCGTGCCCGGGCACGAGCGCGAACATGCTCGCCGGTTGCGGGCCGAGGGTGTCGTCGTGGTCGATGGCCGTGTGCCGATGTCCGGCCCTCGGCCGCCTTGATGGCCGGACGCGTACGGGTGCGGGCGCCGTTGGCGACGTCGATCCCCGCCCGCGTCCACGGCGCCGCGTCGACCGCGATCCACCATCGCGGCCACGCGGTTCGGTTTGCTGGCGGCCGTGCGGCGGGGGAGTGTGCTCCTTGTCGCCCGTGTTGCCGCGGGCGTGGCGTTGGCCGGTTGCGCGGCGCGCCCGTCCGTCGTGCTGCAGGACGTCGACCCGCCCGGCGCGATCGCGGCGCGTGTCACCCCGGGCCGCCCGCCGTCGGCTTTGCGGTCGTTCACGTTGGTGGCCACCGGGGACATCCTCTTGCACCCCTCCGTCATCAGCCGCGCCAAGGCCCAAGCCAAGGGGACGGGGGCGGCGTACGACTTCCGCCCGATGTTCGCGTCCGTGCGGCCGGTCATCGCCTCCGCTGACCTCGCCATCTGCCACCTCGAGACGCCAGTGGCCCCTCCGGGCACGCCGCTGTCGACCTATCCGATCTACGGAGTGCCGGCGGAGATCGCGCCCGCCATCCGCTGGGCCGGCTATGACCGATGCTCGACCGCGTCGAACCACTCCCTCGATCGCGGCACCAAGGGCATCGACGCCACCCTCGCCGCCCTCGACGCGCAGGGTGTCGGCCATAGCGGCACCGCTCGCCGTCCGGCCGAAGGGGCGCCCACCATCTTCACGGTCAGCGGCGTGCGCGTCGCCCACCTGTCGTACTCGTTCGGCTTCAACGGGTTCTCCCTGCCGGTGGACCAGCCCTGGCGAGCCAACCTGATCGACCCGCAGCGCATCATCGCCGAAGCCCGCCAAGCCAAGGCCGACGGTGCCGAGTTCGTCGTGGTGAGCCTGCACTGGGGGATCGAAGGCTCGAGCACCGTCACACCCGAGCAGGCGCAGTGGGCAGACCTCCTCACTCGTTCCGGGGCCATCGACCTCATCATCGGCCACCACGCCCACGTGCTGCAGCCGATCGAAGCGGTGAACGGGCGATGGGTCGTCTTCGGCCTCGGCAACTTCCTCTCGGGCATGGGCACGTCGGCGCCCTGCTGTGGCCCACGCGCGCAGGACGGGGCCATCGTGCGCATCAAGGTCGTCGAGCAACCAGGAGGCTTCTTCGTGGCCAACCGCCCCGAGGTCATCCCGACCTATGTGGGGCGTCCCGACTACGTGATCCGCCCGGTGAGCCGCGCCCTGGCCGCTCCCGCCACGAGTGCGACGGCGGCCTTGCGCCAGTCGCTCCGACGGACCGAGGGCGTGCTCGGCCCCTACATGGTCGCGGGCTGAGCGGCCTCGGCCGGGCTCGATCCTCGCCCGAGCTGGCTGCGCCGCCCGGCAGCGCCTCAGGCGGCGGCGCGTGTCGTGATGACCTCGTCGGCCAGCCCGTAGGCGACCACGTCCTGACCGCGCAGGATGTAGTCGCGGTCGATGTCCGCAGCCACCCGCTCCTCGGGCTGCCCGGTGTGCTCGGCCAGGATCTGCACCATCCGCCGGCGCATCTCGACCATCTCGGCCACCGCCCGCTCGAGGTCGCTGGACTGGCCCTGCGCGCCGCCGTGGGGCTGGTGGATGAGCACCCACGCGTTGGGCAACACGAAGCGCTTGCCCTTTGCCCCCGCCGCCAGCAACACCGCGGCCGCGGAGCACGCCTGCCCCACACACACCGTGGCCACCGGTGACACGAGGAACTGCATGGTGTCGTAGATGGCGAACAGGCCGGTCATGTCGTCGCCGGGTGAGTTGAGGTAGAGAAAGATGGCCGCGGTCGCTTCGTCGAGGAAGGTCGCGTCCGCCGAGCGGTGGTCGAGGAGGTGGAGGACGGCACACGCCTCGTGTTCCGCTGGTGGGACGACGACGACGGCGAGGACGGCGCCAGTCGTGTCGTGCTCACGGTGATGCCCTCCGATGGACCGACCCGTCTGCTCGTGCGGGAGACCGCCGTGCACTCGCTCGCGCCGAGGGCGACGGCGATCGCCTGGGAGGCGCGGCTCGGCTGTCTCGCCGTCTTGCTGGCCCTCGTCTTCGCGTAGAGGGACGCGACGGCCACTCGGCCCACACCACCGTGAATCCTCCGCTCGACGACGTCTTCGCCGCGCTGGCCGAGCCGACGCGCCGAGCGCTGTTCGAGCGGCTGTGCCGCCACGGGCCGGACACGGCTACGAACCTCGCCATCGGCCTCCCGGTCTCGCGCCAGGCGGTGGTGAGGCACCTCCAGGTGTTGGCTGGAGCGCACCTGTTGCTGTCGCAGCGGGAGGGGCGCGAGGTGCGCTACCAGGCTCAGCCCGCGGGCTTGGGTGACGCCGTCTCCTGGATGCAGCGAACGGGCGCCGCCTGGGACCGCCGCCTCGCACGCTTGGAGCGTCGCTTCCCGCTCGGGTGAGGCGGCGGCGTCGCCGACTGGGACAGCGCTCGCCGGCCGGCGTTCGACTCGCGGAGGGAGGGCTAGCGTCGCGCCATCACCGCGCAGTAGGGGGTTGGTCATGAGCCTGTCGTACGCATCCGGCACGTCGGCGGTGCCGTTGATCGGCGAGACGATCGGCGAGAACCTGGAGCGCACGGTGGCCGCCTTCGCCGATCACGAGGCGGTCGTCGTGCCCTTCCAGCAGGTGCGGCTCACCTACGGAGCCTTCGACGAGGTCGTGAACCAGGTGGCGCGCGGGTTGCTCGGCCTGGGCATCGACAAGGGCGAGCGGGTCGGCATCTGGAGCCCGAACAACCTGGAATGGCTGCTCCTCCAGTACGCCACCGCCAAGATCGGCGTGATCCTCGTCAACATCAACCCCGCCTACCGCACGCACGAGCTCGCCTACGTGTTGCGGCAGAGTGGCTGCCGCGTCCTGGTGGCGGCCACCGAGTTCAAGTCGAGCAACTACCTGGACATGGTGGCGGAGGTCCGTCCGGACACTGCCGCCCTCGAGGAGGTCGTGTTCATCGCCACGCCGGATTGGGACGATCTCTTGGAGCGGGGCTCAGCCGTGGGCGTCGATGCACTGCGAGAGACGTCGGCGGCGCTCTCCTTCGACGACCCGATCAACATCCAGTACACGAGCGGCACGACCGGGTTCCCGAAGGGCGCCACCCTCAGCCACCACAACATCCTGAACAACGGCTACTTCATCGGCGAGGGCTGCAACTACACCGAGGTCGACCGGGTGTGCATCCCCGTGCCCTTCTACCACTGCTTCGGGATGGTGCTCGGGAACCTCGCCTGCACCTCGCACGGAGCCACCATCGTCGTGCCGGCACCTGCGTTCGAGCCGCTGGCCACGCTGCAGGCCGTGCAGGACGAGCACTGCACGAGCCTGTACGGGGTGCCCACGATGTTCATCGCCGAGCTGAGCCACCCCGACTTCGGTCGCTATGACCTGTCCCGGCTGCGGACCGGCATCATGGCCGGCGCGCCGTGCCCGGTCGAGGTGATGAAGCAGTGCATCAACGACATGCACATGGAGGAGGTGACCATCTGCTATGGCATGACGGAGACGTCACCGGTATCGACCCAGACCCTCACCGACGATCCGATCGACAAGCGGGTGGGCTCGGTGGGGCGGGTTCATCCCCACGTCGAGGTGAAGGTGATCGACCCGAGCACGGGCCTGGCCGTCGAGCGCGGGACCTCGGGTGAGCTGTGCACCCGGGGCTACTCGGTGATGCTCGGCTACTGGAACGCGCCCGAACGCACGGCCGAGGCGATCGACGCCGCTCGCTGGATGCACACAGGTGACCTGGCGGTGATGGACGACGACGACTACCTCAACATCGTCGGGCGCATCAAGGACATGATCATCCGCGGCGGCGAGAACGTGTACCCGCGGGAGATCGAGGAGTTCCTCCACACCCATCCCGACGTGGTGGACGTCCAGGTGATCGGCGTGCCCGACGTGAAGTACGGCGAAGAGATCATGGCCTGGGTCAAGGTGCGCGAGGGCAGCACGGTGGACGCCGGCACCGTGCGGGGCTTCTGCGAGGGCCGGATCGCGCACTACAAGATCCCCCGCTACGTGCACGTCACCGACGACTTCCCGATGACCATCACCGGCAAGATCCAGAAGTACAAGATGCGAGAGGCCGCCATCGAGCTGCTCGGCCTGCAGGACGCCGCCGCGGTCCAGACCGCCTGAGTCGGCGTCGCCAGCCGCCAACCCCGTCCGGAAGCGCCAGCCCCCAATCCCACCCGGAAGCCGCCGGCCGCCAGCCCCGGCCGGGAAGCCGCCGGGTCCCAGCCCCCAACCCCGGCCGGAAAGCGCATGCGGGTCGATCCGCGCGCATCCGCGCGTTGTGACACGCAAGAACGGCCGTGGCGATTCGCCGGCGAATCGCCACGGGTCCGCGCGCCACCCAATGTTCCCAGGTCCTTCAGCGGCGGTTCACGGGACGGTCCTAGCCTGCGCTCACCATCCATGGAGGGAGGAACATGCGACGACGCAGTCTTCTCACGGGCGCGGCCCTCGCCTTGGCAGGGGTGGGCCTCGCGGCGTGGTCCCTGCCGGCGCTCGCAGGCGGCGGGAGCGGCCCGAATGGCGGCCAGGGGCAGATCAAGCACATCGTGGTGATCTACGAGGAGAACCATTCCTTCGACAACCTGTACGGCCTGTGGGGCTCGGTGAACGGCGAACACGTCAACGGGCTGCCGCAAGCCGACCTCGCCCACACGGTCCAGGTGGGCCAGGACGGCGCGCCGTACACGTGCCTCTTGCAGAACGACGTGAACCTCACCGTCCCGCCCTTGACCGACCGCTGCCACGACGAGGCCCAGACCGCTGTGGGCCAGAGCCACTTCACCAACCTGCCGTTCAGCATCGACACCTACATCGCCCCGACCGACACGACGTGTCCCGCGCCGGGGCAGTTCGCCGCGCAGGGCATCGGCAAGGGAAACGGACTGCCCGGCGGGTGCACCGAAGACCTGGTGCACCGCTTCTACCAGGAGCAGTACCAGCTCGACGACGGGCAGCAGGACCGGTACGTGCAGGGGAGTGACGCCGTCGGCCTGACCATGGGCAATTACGACACGACGAAGCTCCCGATCTACGCGTACCTGCACTCGGCGGGCGCGCCGAGGTACGTGATCGCCGACGACTTCTTCCAGGGCGCGTTCGGCGGCTCGTTCCTGAACCACCAGGCGCTCGTCTCCGCGCAGGCGCCGATCTTCGTGGACGCCGACGCGAGTGGCGTCCAGACGGGCTGCGACACGGGCACGAACGACTGCGACCTCCACTCGGTGGTCGACGCCAACGGCTTCCCGAACACCTACCCGCTGTACACGCCGACGCCTGCCGGCACGACGGTCAAGGACAACCAGTTGACCGAGGCGGCCGCCAACGGTGCGTGCCACTCGAGCTACACGGGGGCCGCGCCGGCACCTGCGGGCACGCTGTGCGGTGACTACGCCGTGAACACGATCCAGCCGTTCAGCCAGCCGTATGCGCCCGGCACGGTGATCGGCAAGCGCCTGCCGTTGCTCACCAGCGACAACATCGGCGCCGATCTCAGCGCCAAAGGCATCTCGTGGGTCTGGTACTCGGGTGGCTGGGACAACGCCGCCGGCAACAACGGTCGCGACGCGATGCACCCCCTGGGCAAGGGTTGGACCAACGGTCCCACCAATACATCGACGGGGACGTGTGTCCTGCCGCCAGGCGAGGTCATCCCGAGCGCGGAAGCCTTCCCGAACTGCCCTGACGCCCTCTTCCAGTTCCACCACCAGCCGTTCAGCTACTTCAAGAACTACGCCGACGGCACGCAGGGCCGCCTCGACCATCTCAAGGACGAACAGCAGTTCCTGGCCGACGCGCACGCCGGACAGCTCCCCGCCGTCAGCTTCGTCAAGCCCCTCGGCGAGGAGAACGAGCACCCTGGCTATGCCAGCCTGCCGACCGGCAGCAACCACCTCGTCGACCTGATCAAGGCCATCGACGGGGGGCCGAACGCCAAAGACACCCTGATCATCGTCACCTACGACGAGTTCGGCGGGCAGTGGGACCATGTCTCGCCCCCCGGGACCGCTGGCCAACCCGGACCGCACGACAGCTTCGGGCCGGGCACACGGATCCCCGCCCTGTTGATCGCGCCGACCATCCGTCGCTCAGGGGTCAGCCACGACGAGTACGACACGACATCGATCCTCTCCACGATCGAGCACCGCTTCGGATTGCGGCCGTTGCACGACACCAACGGTCACCCGACGCGAGACGCACGGGTCAACGACTTGTGGAGTGCGATCCAGAAGCACTGACCGCCGGCGGGGCGACACGGACCGTCGCTCGCCACCTCAACGAAGCAGGACGGCCTGGTCGGGGCCGAGGGTGCCGCTGAACGCGGCGCCCTCGCCCCGGCCGTCGCTCGCCACCTCAACGGTGCCCGTTGGGGCAAGGCCGCCCACCGGCTGCTCGGTGAAGTTGATGAGCACCACGCGCCGGTCGTCGCCGTCGGCGCGCTCGTAGCCCAGCACCCCCGCGGGGGCGTCGAGCAGTTCGAGGAGGCCGTGGCGTAGCGCCAGCGAGGTGCGGCGAGCGGCCAGGAGGCGGTGGTACAGGTGGAGGACGGAGGAAGGGTCGTTCCGCTCCGCGTCGACGGCGCGCGGTGGCGCAATCGGGCGGGAACGGCAGCCAGGGCTCGGCGCCGGACCATCCGTGCGGCGGCTCCGGCATCCAGGGGATCGGCGCCCGGCATCCGTCGCGGCCGCCAGGGTCGACGACGTGCTCGGCGGGCACGACCGCATCCGCGAGGCCCAGCTCCTCGCCCTGGTAGAGGAACGGCGTACCTCGCAGGGTGAGGAGCAGCACGGCCGCCGCCCGGGCCCGCGCTTCGTTGCCGTAGCGGGTGGCGTGACGAGGGTGGTCGTGGTTTGAGAGCACCCACGTCGGCCAGGCGCCGATCGGATCGAACAGGCTGGCGGCCCGCTCGATCTCGTGTCGCCAGGCGGTTGCGTCCCAGGGAGCCCGCAAGGCGGGGAAGTTGAAGGCGAGGTGGAGCTCGTCGGCGCGTCCGTAGTAGCGGGCCACCTTGGCCGTGTCGAGGAGGTACACCTCACCGAGGAGCACGGGCTCGCCGGGCGTGTCCGCCACCACTCGCCGCAGGCCCCGCAGGTACTCGTGCGTGCGCACGTCGTCGTTCACGAGCGCGGCCACGACGCCGCCTCTGTCTCGGGCGTGTCCGGGAAGTCCGGGTCCTTGCCGAGACACTGGACGGCGTCGAGCCGGAAGCCATCCACTCCCCTCGCCAGCCAGAAGCGCATCACGTCGTGCATGGCCTCGACGACCTCGGCGTTGGCCCAGTTCAGATCGGGTTGCTCCGGGAGGAAGAGGTGGACGTACCACTGGTGGGTGCCGTCGTCGTGCTCCCACGCCGAACCGCCGACGAAGGTGGCTTGCCAGTCGTTCGGCGGTCTGCCATCTGGCCCGCCGTCGCGCCAGTGGTACCAGTCACGCTTCGGGTCGTCCCGCGACGAGCGCGACGCCACGAACCACGGGTGCTGATCAGAGGTGTGGTTCAACACGAAGTCGATGAGCACCTTGATGCCGAGGGCGTGGGCCTCGGCGACGAGGGCGTCGAAGTCGGCCAAGGTGCCGAAGACCGGGTCGACGTCGCGGTAGCCGCTCACGTCGTAGCCGAAGTCCTTCATCGGCGAAGGGAAGAAGGGCGACAGCCAGATGGCGTCGACGCCGAGCCAGGCCAAGTGGTCCAAGTGGGCGCGGATCCCGGCCAGATCGCCCACGCCGTCGCCGTCGCCGTCGGCGAAGGAACGCGGGTAGATCTGGTAGACGACCGCCGTCTGCCACCATGTGGGTTCCACGGCTGGAGCTACGCGGGCGGGGCGGGCGAGTGGGGGACGGCGCGACCGCAGCCGCGCCTCAACCGGCTCACAGGCCTTTCCACGCGCACGGCATGCGCTTGATCCCGTGGATGAACGAGCTCTGCAAGCGGTCGGGCTCGCCCGTCACCCGGAGGTCGGGCAGGCGGCGGTGGATCTCGTCGAACATCACTGTGATCTCGCGACGAGCCAGGTTGGCGCCGAGGCAGAAATGCGGACCGCCCGCGCCGATATCCCACGTGTGGGTTCGGATCACGGCGGACGTCGAACGTGAACGGGTCAGCGAAGACGTCGTCGTCGCGATTGGCCGAGCAGTACCAGTAGCACGACCTTGTCGCCTTCCTTGATGGGCACGCCTCGGATCTGGGTGTCGGCGGTGGCCGTGCGCCGGAAGTGGATCACCGGGGTCGCCCACCGCACGATCTCCTCGACGGCCGACTTGGTCGACCCGGCGGTAGTCGTCCCACCAGATCTCCCGCTGCGTCGGGGTGGTCGGTCAGCGCCTTCATGCCCCATGAGATGGCGTTGCGGGTCGTCTCGTTGCCCGGCCACGACGAGCAGGATGAAGAAGCTGGCGAACTCCTGGGTGGTGAGCCGGTCCCCGTCGAGCTCAGCGTGCATGAGCGTCGAGGTGATGTCGTCGCGAGGGTGAGCGAGGCGATCCGTGCCGAGGTCGAGCGCGTACTGGTTGATCTCCATGCTCGTGGTCATGAGCTGATCGAACGTCGGAGCGTAGTCGGGATCGCCCACGCCGAGGATGACGTTGGTCCAGGCGAAGACCTGCTGCTCGTCGCTCTCGGGGATCCCCATCATCTCGCAGATGATCTGCAGCGGGAGCGGCGCCGCCACCTCCTCCACGAAGTCGCACTCGCCGTCCGGGTACTTCTCGACGAGCTCGTCGAGGATCCTCGCTGCCTTCGGTCGGACGTAGCCCTCGACCTGGTCGATCATCCGTGGGGGTGAACCCCTTCTGCACGATCGCCGCGCAGCCGGGCGTGCTTCGGGTCGTCCATGGCGATCATCGAGCCGAAGAACTCTGCGATCTCGGGAGGCATGTCGCTGATGTTCACCCCGCCCCGGCTGCTGCAGAAGAGCGCGGGTTGCGGCTGGCGTGCCAGATGTCGTCGTACCTGGTGAGCGACCAGTAGCCGCGGCCATCGGTCGGGAACGCGCCGTCGAGGGGCGTGAACCCCTCGCACCAGTGCACCGGCGATGTGTTACGCAGGGTTCGGAAGGCGGCGTCTCGCCGCACTTCCGGTTCCAGCCAGAAGTCGAACGACGAGAGGTCGATGTCAGCGAGCGGGACGTCGGGCGGCTCCACGATGGCGACGGTAGCGCCCGCGCACCGGTGCAGCCCGCCCCGTGCCGGCACCTTCCATTCAGGCGTGTCACATCGCGCAGATACGCGCGCATTGACCCGCATGAACGAGGCGAGCGGCCGCGCCAGCCATCAGGCCGAGCCGGCGAGAACGGTGGCCAGCCAGTGGTCGGCCAGGGCCTCGGGATCGACCTCGCGCACGACGTCCATCTCGCGACCACGGTCCGGGTCGACACTGGTCGTCACCACCCCCTCGCCGCCGTGACGGCGACCGGTAGGCGGTCGGTCCGCACGAAGGGCGGGTCGAGCGCGCTCGGCCATCGCCAGGGGATCGTGCAGGAACGCGACTCGCCCCTCGGAGGGCCCTCCCGCCACGGCATGGCGGCGCATCGGGATCCAGGCGTCGATGAGCCGGGCCAGGAGCTGCCCCACGCGCCGCCCGCCCGGAGTTCCGCGAGGTGGGTCGGGCGCAGCCAGGTGCGGAAGGTGACGTCGCACGGGACGAGCAGGGTTGGCACGTCTGTCTCGAGGACGGCGAGGGCGGCGGCCGGATCACAGCGGAGGTTGTGGTCGCGCTCAGGCCGCAAGTCGGGCAGGTCTGGCGTCGGGAACAGCCCGCCCATGACGACGAGGCGGGCGGGGGCGCGGAGCGGAGCGCCACGGCCACGTTGGTGAGCGGTCCCAGCGCCACGACGCTGGCGCCTTCACGGCAGAGCACCGCGTCGGCGCGGCGCTCGGAGATCCGCTCTCGCGGCCAGCCGTCGGGCATGCCCTCGCCTTCGCGCCCGACCATGCGTCGGGATGGCCGCCGCTCGCACCCGCCGCCACCTCCACCCCAACGTGCCCCGCCACCCGGAGGAGGGAGGCGGCAAGACGGGCTCTGGCAATCGCGTCACCGGACACGGTCGTCACCCCGAGCAACTCGATGTCCGGGTGGGTGGCGGCGTAGGCGAGCGCCAGCGCATCGTCGACGTTGGTGCCCACGTCGGTGTCGACCACGCAGGCCAGGGTCATCCACCCAATGATGACGCCGATAGCCTGAGGCCGTGCTCGACGAGGCCGAGGTGCAAAGGGCCCTCGTCGTGACGGCCCATCCCGACGATGTCGACTTCGGCGCGGCCGGGACGGTCGCGGCGTGGACCGACGCTGGCATCGAGGTGACGTACTGCATCGTCACCGACGGCGATGCCGGGGGCTTCGACCCCTCCGTGTCGCGCAGTGACATCGGGCGGATGCGGCGGCGGGAACAGGCGGACGCGGCCAAGGTGCTCGGTGTGCACGACCTCGTCTTCCTCGCCTACCCGGACGGGCGCCTCGAGGCCTCCCTCGAGCTGCGGGGGGACATCGCCCGCGTGATCCGCCAGGTCCGCCCTGACCGCGTGCTGACGCAGAGCCCCGAACGGAACTACGAGCGCATCGGCACGAGCCACCCCGATCACCTCGCCGCCGGCGAGGCCACCATCTGTGCCGTCTACCCGGACAGTCGCAACGCCTTCGCCTTCCCCGATCTGTTGGCCGACGGCCTCGAGCCGTGGGCGGTCCGTGAGCTCTGGCTGATGGCGGCCCCGAACCCGAACCGGGTCGTCGACACCACCGATCAGCTCGAGCGGAAGATGCAGGCCTTGCTCGCCCACGAGAGCCAGCATCCCGACCCGGCCGCGATGGAGAAACGGGTGCGAGCGCGGTCCGCGGCCACCGCCGAGCGGCTCGGGCTGCCGAAGGGCCGCTTCGCGGAGGCCTTTCTCGTCGTCGAGACGGGATGACGCCCCGCCGCCGGCTCGTCCTCGCCTCGGCCTCACCGGCCCGCCTCCGCCAGCTCCGGATGGCGGGGCTCGATCCAGAGGTGGCCGCGAGCGGCGTGAGCGAGGAGGGCTACGACCACCTCCCGACGGCCGAGCTCGTCACCAGGGTCGCGGAGGCCAAGGCCACCGCGGTGGCGCAACGCCGCGGTGACGCGCTGGTGCTCGCGGCCGACTCGATGTTCGAGATCGGCGGCGAGACGCTGGGCAAGCCGCGTTCAGCGGACGACGCCGCGGCGCGCTCGGCGGCGGATGCGCGGCCACGAAGGAGTCCTCCACACCGGCCACTGCGTCATCGACACCGTTCGCGGCGTGTCCGCCAGTGCTGCCACGAGCACCATCGTGCGCTTCGGCATGGTGACCGACGCGGAGGTCGCCGCCTATGTGGCCTCGGGCGAGCCCCTCGGCGTCGCCGGCGCCTTCACCCTCGACGGGCGCTCGGCCCCCTTCGTCGAGGCGGTCGAAGGAGATCCCGGGACGGTGATCGGCCTGTCCCTCCCGCTCGTGCGCCGGCTCTTCGCCGACGTCGGCGTGGACCTCGTCGAGCTCTGGGTCGACGCCCCGGGCTGAGCGCGTCCGCCAGCTGAGCCGGATGGGTCGGCCGGGAGCGGCGCCTACGATGGCTCGACACCGGCGCCATCCTGAGGAGGGGACATGCCCGAGGCCGTCATCGTCGCGACTGCTCGCAGCCCGATCGGGCGAGCGTTCAAGGGCTCGCTCAAGGACATTCGCCCCGACGATCTCCTGGCCCAGATGGTGACGACGGCGCTCGACAAGGTGGAAGCCCTGTCGCGCAACGAGCTCGACGACCTGATGGTGGGATGCGGCTCACCCGCCGGCGAGCAGGGGCACAACGTGGCCCGGGTCGTCTCGCTGCTGTGCCACCTCAACGTGCCCGGCGTGACGGTGAACCGCTACTGCTCCTCCAGCCTGCAGACGATCCGGATGGCCGCCCACGCGATCCGCGCCGGTGAGGGGCACGCGTTCGTCGCCGCCGGCGTCGAGTGCGTGAGCCGCTACGGAAACGGGGCGTCCGACACCCCGGGCTCGGTCAACCCTCGCTTCGCCGTCGCGCGCGAGCGCTCGGCCGAGCGGGCGCTCGGCGGGCTCCCGAAATGGACGCCGCCGGAGGGTCTGCCCGACGTGTACATCGCCATGGGCCAGACCGCGGAGAACGTTCGCGAGCTCGAAGGCGTGTCCCGCCAGTCCATGGACGAGTTCGCCCTCCTCAGCCAGGAACGGGCGGTGGCGTCCATCGACAACGGCTTCTTCGAGCGCGAGATCGTGCCGGTCACGATGCCCGACGGCTCGATCGTCAGCACCGACGACGGCCCGCGCCGCGGCACCACCATGGAAGCGCTGGCGCAGCTGAAACCCGCCTTCCGCCCCGGCGGCGAGGTCACCGCGGGCAACTCCTGCCCGCTGAACGACGGCGCGGCCGCCGTGGTGGTGATGAGCGACACGCGGGCGCGCGAACTCGGCATCACCCCGCTGGCCCGCATCGTGGCATCGGGGGTGTCGGCCCTCGATCCGGAGGTGATGGGCCTCGGGCCGATCGAAGCATCCCGCCAAGCTCTCGACCGTGCCGGGATGAGCATCGACGACGTCGACCTCGTCGAGATCAACGAGGCCTTCGCCGCGCAGGTGATCCCGTCGGCGAAGCACCTGGGCATCACCTGGAACAAGCTCAACGTGCACGGCGGTGCCATCGCCCTCGGGCATCCCTTCGGGATGACCGGCGCCCGCATCATGACCACGTTGCTGAACGGCCTCGAGAGCACCGACGGGACGGTCGGCCTCGAGACCATGTGCGTCGGGGGCGGCCAGGGCATGGCGATGATCGTCGAACGTCTGTCCTGACCGGCTGAACTCGTGCGAAGCCACGGCGGGGCGGGGTGAGCGGCCGCTCGGAGACCGCTGGCTAAGGTGCGCCGCCAACTGATCGAACGAAGAGGATTCCGATGACTGACCTCCCGCCACCTCCGCCTCCGATGCCGCCGGGCGGCATAGAACCGCCGGCCGACATCGGCGCGGCCTTCGGGTACGGCTGGCGGAAGTTCACGCAGTACGCGGGCCCGGTCATCCTCATCACACTGGTGGCGTTCATCGGCATCGCCGTCTTCCAGATGATCAGCTTCCTGGCGCAGCGCTCCGGGTCGGGGGGGTTCGGCTCCTTCTTCCTGGCGTTGGTCTTCGGCGGTCTCGCCGCCCTGCTCGGCTTCGTGCTGCAATACGGCATCGTGCGCGCCGCGCTCGGCCATCACCGAGGGCCGCGAGCCGACCTTCGCGTACGCCTGGAACATGGAGCTCTTCGGCCCCTTCCTGGTGGCGGCCATCCTGCAGGGACTCATCACGTTCGTCGGCTACCTGCTCTGCATCATCCCCGGGATCATCGCCGCCTTTCTGCTCTGGTTCACCCCGTTCTTCGTGATCGACCGGCACATGGCACCGACCGACGCCCTGTCGGCCAGCTTCAACCTCGTCAAGAGCCACGCCGGCGTGCTCGTGCTGTTCGGCATCGTGTCCGTCGTCGTGTACTTCGCCGGGGCCATCGTGTGTCTCGTCGGCCTGCTGGTCTCGATCCCGGTCGTGCTGATCGCCACCGCGTACATGTACAAGCGGATGGCGGGGGAGCCCGTGGCCGCGTAGTGGTGCGAAGGGGGAAGGGCCGGTTTCGCGCTCGGCCTCTCAGTCGGCCAGGCAGACCGCGGCCAGGCTGCTGATGGCCGTACCCCGCCGGGGCTCGCGGACAGCGTGGTCGTCGAGACCGTTGGTGCAGTACCCCAGGGACAAACCGGTGTCCGGATCAGCCCAAGCCAGCTGACCGCGGGCGCCGTTGTGCCCGAAGGCGCGTGGTGAGACCGTCCGCCCGAGCCCGCGCACGTTGGCGTGGCCGTCGTCGCCCGCAAGGATCAGCCCGAGGCTGCGATTGGCGGGCACGCCCGACCACCGGTCGGGCAGGGAGTTCCGCACATGGCCGGTAGCGTCGGCGAGCACGTCGGGCTTCCAGATCTGGCCGGCGTCGTGCAGGAGCACTTGGTAGAAGAGCGCCAGGTCGCACGCCCGCATGGCCGCGCCACCCCCGGGGACGCCGACGGCGCGCACATCGGCTCGGTTGAACTGCAGCAGTGCCTCGTCGGTGACCTCGGTGACGGGCAGCGCGTCCACGCCAAAGGTGGCGCGCATCTCCTCCACGCTGGCCGGCTCGCCGACGATGACCAGCTCCGCGATGCCGTCCTGGGCAGGGCCATCGGGGAGGCCGAGCACCCGCGGGAGGCCGGCGGGGGCCGTGACCCGCTCCTCCACCACGCCTCGATAGTCACCGTCGGTCACACGATCGATGATCTCAGCGAGCACCCAATGGGCCGAGGTGGCGTGGTACTCGTAGGTCGAGCCCGGCTCCCAGTTGAGCTTCCATCGGGCGAAGGCGGCCAGCCGTCCCTCGCGGGTGTCCCATTCGGGCGGCGCGAGTGGCGCGTGCGGGAAGCCGGAGGTGTGCAGCATGACCTGCTCGACGGTGATGCCCTCCTTCGCGTTGGTGGCGAACTCCGGGATGTAGTCGGCGACCCGCTGGCTCACGTCGATGGCACCGTCCCCGATGAGGGCCCACACGGCGGCGGCGACGAAGGCCTTGGTGCAGGAGAAGACGGCGTAACGCGTGTCGAGCGAAGCGTCGCCGTAGGCCTCGAAGGCGACGAGCTCGCCGTCGAGGGCCAGCGCGATCTGGCACGACGGAAGGAGGCCGTCGTCGACCTCGCGGCGGGCGCGGGCAAGGAGTTTGGCGAGTTTGGCGGCATCGACGGGCACGCGTCGAACCTACCGCTCCCGAAGGGTGAGGGCCCGGCCACGCAACGTCTGCTCCATGCGCAGAATGGTTCGAAGTGCCCATAACCGTAGGTCGCGGCGCCTCAGTACCGTCAGAGCTCCACGCAGGCCGGGACCCCCCCACTCGTCCAACCCGGCTGGAGGAGCGATGCACAAGCAGCGCATCCGGCGCGCCGGCTGGGCCGCGCTCGTCGCGACCGTCGGTGGCCTCACCTGGACCATGGGGACGGCGTCCGCCGCGAGCGTGCCGACGCTGACCGGCCTCTGCTGGATGGGCACGGCGCGACCGACCTTCCGCGTCCACAACACCGACAGCGCCACGCCGCTGCAGTACACGCTCACGTCCGGAGGCGCTTCGCGCAGCGGTGATCTGTCGACGGGCGAGTCGGCCTACTTCGTCGCCACCGGGCGCTTCCCGACCGCGAGCCCCGCGACGCTGCAGTGGAGCGCGGGCTCGGCGAGCGGGCAGCTCGCTTCGGCCGCCACGTCGAGGACGTATTGCACCTACGACCTGCGCCCGCAGGTTCGCTTCGTCGACGCCACGGGCGCGGCCGTAGAGGCGCCGCAGCGGGCGCCCGGGCTCGTGGTGAGCTTGAACGGCCCGCTCGAGCGGCTCGTGTGCACGTGGAGCGACGGCCACCTCGACTGCACGCAGCAGACACTCGCCGCCGCGCCCTTGCCGCCGGGCAGCTACCGACCGGTGCGCAGCGAGCTGCAGATCCCGGCCTTCACCGTGCAAGGCTCGCCCCCGTGGTATGAGGTGTCCGCGCGGGCACCAAGCGGCTACGAGGTGATCAGCGGCACCGGGCTGACGGCGCTTGCCGACGTCGGCACCGGCCTCGGGGAGAGCAATGCCGACGCCCGCCTGAGCGGCTTCTTCCCACCGGGCGGGAGCCAGAGCCGAATTCTGACCGTCACGATGCAGCTCCTCGCGACCCAAGCGCCGGCCGCCACCGAGGCTCCGCCCACCACCACGGCCAAGCCACGCTCGCCGGCGGCGCCGGCCAGCCCGACCACCACGCCGGCCAGCCCGACCACCACGCCGGCCCGCCCGACCACCACGCCGGCCAGGACCACGACGCCGAGGGCGACTCCGGCGAACCCGAGGACTCCGGTCACGCGCGGGCATGCGGTGGTCGACCCGACCACCGCGGCCACGAAGCGGCTGCCCCGCACCGGCCCGGTGACCCCCGTCGTCCCCGTGCTCGGTGTCGGGTTGGTCTGCTCGGGCCTCGCGGTCATCGCCGCCGAGCACGGCTGGCGCCGCCGTCGTGCGCCGCGCTCGAGGGCGACGCACTCCGGGCCTGAGGCCACGCGTCAGGCCGTCGCCGTAGCCCGCCGAGGAGCCGGTGCGGGGATGGCCGCCGACCGGCGCACCCATCCGTAGGCCGCGGCCGCGAAGCAGGCGGCGGCGCCGGTGGCCAGCCCGTAGCGGGCGCCCGTGTACTCGCCGATCCAGCCGATGATCGGTCCGCCAACCGGTGTCGAGCCGAGGAAGGCGACGGTCCACAATGACATGACGCGACCCCGGAACGCCGGCGCCGCGGTCAGTTGCATCGTCGTGTTGGCGCGGGCGAGGAAGGTGATGCTCGCGGCGCCCACCCCGACGAGGGAGAGGAGCGCCACCGGGAGGGTGGGCGACACGGCGACGGCCGCGATCAGCGCGCCGAAGATCAGCGATTGGCGGATGAGGGTGTCCACCCCGTAGCGGTTGCGTGAGGCCGTGGCGAGGCCGCCGATGACCGCGCCGAGGCCCATGGCCGCGGTGAGGAGGCCGTAGGTCCCGGCGGTGCCACCGAAGGTGAACCTGGCCGCGATGGGCAGGATCACCTGGAACTCGTAGGAGAGCGTGCCGATCAGGGCCATCATCACGAGGGGCACGCGGAGCTCCGGTGTGCGCCACACGTAGCGGAGCCCTTCGCGCAGCTGCCCGGGTTGGCGCGGCTGGCGCTCTGCGGGACGCAAGGTGGAGGGGTCCATCACGACGAGCACGACGATGAGCGCGAGGTACGAGGCGGCATTCGCTACGAAGCACGGGCCGATGCCGAACAGCGCGATGAGAGCGGCGGCGATGGCCGGCCCGACGATGCGCGCCGCGTTGATGCTCACGCTGTTCAGGGTGACCGCGTTGGTCAGGTGCTTGGGCCCGACGAGCTCGAGGATGAAGGTCTGGCGGGCCGGGTTGTCGGCCACGGTGATGAGGCCTTGGACGGCGGCGAGGACGAACACCATCCAGAGTTGGACCGCGCCCGTCAACGTGAGGATGCCGAGCACGAGAGCCTGCAACGCGAAGGCGGCCTGGGTCGCGAGGAGGAGGTGTCGGTTGTCGCGCCGATCGACGAGCACGCCGCCGAGGGGTCCCAGGAACAGCACCGGGAGGAACTGCACCGCGGTCACGAGGCCGACCGCCGTCCCGCTGCCGCTCAGCTGCAGCACCAACCAACCGAGGGCGATCGTCTGCATCCACGTGCCGACGAGAGAGACGGTCTGGCCGATGAAGTAGTGGCGGAAGGTTTGCGACGCGAGGAGGGAGGAGAAGACGTCTCGGAAGTGGGCGGTCATCCCGCATCACCCGCGGCCTCGCCGACGAGGGCGACGAGCAGGGGGAGGGCGTCGGCCAGGCGGGCACGGTCGGCCTCGGACAACGCGTCGAGCTGGCGGCGCAGGAAGGCGGTGCGTTCACGGCGGAGACGTCGGAGCATGCTGCGGCCGCCGTCGGTCAGGCGCAGCCGGGCGGCGCGACGGTCGCGCTCGTCAGTGGCCCGGACCACCAGCCCGGCCTCCTCGAGGGCGGCGACCACCTTCGTGAGCGTCGGCGAGGTGACGCCCTCCGCGGCGGCGACGTCGCACAGCCGAACGGGTTCGAGGCGCTCGATGGAGGCCAACGCCGAGCGTTGTGACGGGGTGAGACCGGAGCTCTGCTCCTGGCGGATCCGCCGAGCGAGGCGACCGACCGCCAGGCCCAGCTCGTCGGCCAACCCGGTTTGCTCCATGCTTAGCTATGCTAACAAATTTATCGCCGCCCGCGGCCGCCCCACCCACCAGGCCGCCCCGCTGATCGCGAGCAGCAGAACCGCGGCGCCTCCGAAGACGACCGCCGATCCCGCGGCGCCGTACACCGGTGCCGCCACCAGCGCCACGAGGGCCGCCCCGAGTTGTTGCATGGCGCCGGCGAGGCCCTGGCCCGCGGCGATCCGCCCAGGCGGGCAAGCCCGGGCCATCGCCGATTGCGTCGCCGGAACGGCTACGGCTTGCACCACGGCCTCCACGAGGAGGACGGCCACGATCAGGCCCAGGGACGCCACCGCGCCATAGAGGAACGTCAACGGAGCCAGGAGCAGCAGGCAGAGGTAGGCACAGGGCAGCGGGCCGTAGCGGTCGGCGAGGCGGCCACCGTCGATGCCAGCGCCACGAACGGCACCCCGTACATCGCCAAGGTCACGCCGACGAAGACCGCGCCGGCACCGCGATCGGCCAGGTAGCGGGCCCACAGCGAGTCGTAGATCCCCACCGGCAGGAAGAGGGCCAACGCGAGGAGGGCGGCCTCGGTGACGCCGCGGTAGCGGAGCAAGGTGAGGCTCGGCGCGCTGCTCTCGACGGCGGCCGGGAGCTGCGGGAGCCGGCGTCCGGCCATGAGCACGAGGCCACCGGTGGCGAGAGCGGCGAAGACGAAGAAGGGGGCGCGCAGACCCCAGAGCTCGAACAACACCGCGCCGGCCACCGGCCCCATGACGAACCCGCCGAGCTCAGCGGCGGCCAACCGGCCCAGGTTCCGCCCAGCCCGCGCCGAGTCGACGGTCGACGCGAGCGCCCGGGCGGCGGGTAGGAAGGCACCGGTGGACACACCGGCCACGAGCCGGGCGACCAGGAGCTGGGGGAGGCTGCTGCCGAGGCCGAAGAGAACGCCGGAGACGGCGGCGAGGGCCAGGCCGCCGACGAGGAGGAGGCGCGCATGACCGTGGTCAGCCAGCGGCGCGAGAAGGAGCTGAGCAGCGAGCCCGGCCAGGAAGGCGGCGGCGGAGAGGAGCCCGAGGCTCCACGTGGGTAGGCCGTAGGCGGCCTGGAGCTCCGCGAGCAAAGGGAACACGACCGACGTCGAGGCGGTCAGCAGGGCCGTGGCGACGAGGATGGTGCCGAGATGGCGACCAGGCCGATCCACAGTGGCCCGCGACGGTGTGGGAACGGTGCGGGCCATCCCACGACGGTATCGGCGCGCCCGCCGGGGGCGCCGGGAAGTTTCCTCAGACTGCGGGTCCGTGAGCTGAGCTGGCGAGGAAGACGGTGAGTTCGGCTACAGCCAGGGACCGGCGCGGCGAGGCGCCACGACCACGCGACCGGGCTGATCGGGCTGCTCGTACGCGGCGAGGATCCACGGACGCCCGGCGGAGACGAGCTCCGCGATCGCGTAGCTGCCGGCGCCCCTCGAATCCTCACTGCCCCCGTCCAGCCGCCGCAGCCCGGCGACATCGAGGCCGGCTCGTTCCGCTTCGGCCGCCCAGAGACCGGCGAGCCCGGCCCGCAGCACCGGCTCGGCGAGGAGGTCGCTGCCCTCGAGCTCGAGACGGAGGTCGGGGAGGCTCACCGGCTCGAGCCGACCGGCTTCCACCCTCTCGTCGTCCAAGGCGTCATCGAACAGCACGACGGCGACGTCGGTGTCCGCGGCCATCCGGCTCACCCACCCGTAACGCACCCACGGCAGGCCGGCGTCGCCCAGCTCCACCAACCGAACGCGATCACCGGCGTGCAGCATCACGGCTCAGCCATCCCGGGGACGGCGGTGGCGCGCGACGCGGCCACTTCGGCCAACACGGCGTCGGACAGCGCCGGCCACGCCTCGAGCGCCCACGGGCCGTACTCGCGATCGGTGAGCGCGGCGCAGGCCACGCCCGCGACGGGATCGACCCAGAGGAACGTGCCACTGCCGCCGAAGTGCCCGAAGGTGGTCGGAGAGTTCTGCCGTCCCGTCCAGTGCGGTGTCTTGCGGTCACGCAGCTCGAAGCCGAGGCCCCAATCGAGGGGGTCGAAGGAGCCGACGCCCGGCAGAACGCCGCGCAGCCCGGGGAACTGCACCTCGACCGCGGCGTCGAACGTGGCCTGGTCGATCAGCGTCGGCGCCAGCAGCTCGGCGCCGAAGCGCATCACGTCGTCGAGCGTGCTGTCGGCGAAGGCCGCCGGCGATCCGGCGAGGCCCGTTTCGGACATCTCGAGGGGGTCCAGCACGGCTTGGCGGAGGTAGTCGGCGGTCTCCATCCCGCTGCGCTCGCTCATGTGCTCGCCCAGCGCGTCGAAGCCGGAGTTGGAGTAGATCCGCCGTGTGTTCGGGGGGGCGATCACGCGTGGCGCGTCGAAGGCGAGCCCAGAGGCATGGGCCAGGAGGTGGCGCACGGTGGCGCCCGGGGGACCCGCAGGGTCATCGAGGTGGACGGTGCCTTCCTCGACGGCCACGAGCACGGCGTAGGCGACGAGCGGTTTTGTGACCGAGGCCAGGCGTAGGCGGGTGTTCGTCGCGCCGTACGCGGCGACTCGCCCGTCGACCGTGACCACCCCGGCGGCCGCGGTCGGCGCATCCCAGGCATCGATGCCGGTCAGCGCCTCCACGAGACTCCGACACTACCGTCGGCGCGGCCGAACCCCGCCGGGCGCCGCCGTTTCGCCCGCTCCGGGAGCCCTCGGGTACGGTCGGCGCCGGTGCGCTTCGGCCTCTTCTTCGAGCTCTCGGTGCCTCGACCCACCACCCGGGAGGCCGAGCAGCAGGTCTACGACAATGCGCTCGAGCAGGCCATCCTGGCCGACGAGCTCGGCTTCGACTGGGTGTGGGCCGTCGAGCACCACTTCCTCTCGGCCTATTCGCACTGCTCGGCGCCGGAGGTGTTCCTCACTGCGGTCGCAGCCCGCACCGAGCGCATCCGTGTCGGTCACGGCGCGGTGGTCTGCGTGCCCGAGATGAACCATCCGGTGCGGGTGGCCGAGCGCGCCGCCGCCCTGGATCTCATCAGCCACGGCCGCCTGGACGTCGGCACCGCCCGGTCGTCGACCTGGACGGAGCTCGGCGGCTTCTCGGCCGATCCCGACCTGACCAAGAAGACGTGGGACGAGTACGTGCACGTGCTGCCCCGCCTCTGGAGCGACGAACCCTTCGCCTACGAAGGCATCGGCTGGTCGATGCCCGAGCGCCCTGTCTGGCCCAAGCCCGTCCAGCGTCCCCACCCGCCACTGTGGGTCACGGTCACGACGCCGGGCACCGAACTCGACGCCGCCAACCGCGGGCTCGGCTGCCTCGGCGTCGCCGCGGTGAGCTTCGCCGAGCAAGAGCGGCGGACGGCCGAGTACCACCGGCGCGTCCAGCACTGCCGGCCGGCCGGAGGCGTCGTGACCGACCTCGTGACGACCCAGAACTTCCTCTACTGCCACGAGGACCTCGAGCGGGCGGCGACGGTGGGCGGCGGCATGGCCGGTGCCTTCTATCTCGAGAACAGCCGCCTGCTGTGGACACGCGAGGCGTATCCCACGAGCGCCTACCAGAGCCTCGGGAACCAGGCGACCCGCCAGATGAAGGAGGCCGGCGCGCCCGGCGACAAGCGGGCCCTGCCCGAAGGCATCGCCATCGGCGACCCGCACCGCCTGATCGAGGAGCTCCGCCGGTGGGAGGCGGTGGGGATCGACGGGGTGAACTTCATCGTCAACACGCTGGAGGTCATTCCCCAGGCCGAGGTGCTGGCCAGCCTTCGGCTGTTCGCGTCGGAGGTCATGCCGAAGTTCAAGGCCGCGTGACAGTGGTGCCGGTCCTGGTGGCTCCCGCGCGAGCCCGTGACCATCGGCGCGGTCGAGGTGCTGCAGGCCGCCTTCGAGTTGGCCGGGCTGGGAGATCGCGCCGTGCTGCCGGCGGGGCTCACGGCCACCAATCCGCTGCTCGTCAGTTTCCTCGCCATCCGCGCCCTCGACTCGCCCTTCGGTCCGTTTGCCCTGGCTCAAGCGCGCCTGTCGTGCCGCAGCGGCGTGCGGGCCCGCGCCCTCGTGGTCGCCGGGGTGGTCGACGCCGACGACGGGACGGCGGCGAGGCTCGCCGCCGGTTGGGGTGTTGGTGACGAGTCGGGCGGCGTCGCCATCGAGCGCCGCTACGACCGGCTCCGAGCCGAGGTGCCCAGCTGGGATCTCGCCCTCGAGGTCGAACGCACCGCTCCGATCAGCACGGCTGATCTCCACTACGTCGTGGGGCTTCACCCCGTCGTCACCATGGACGGCGAGGCCCGCCTCGCCCAGGTCGAGCTCGACGTGGCCGTCGAGCGGGCGGAACGAGGCCGTCCCGTCGTCCGTTCGTACGCCGGCCTCTCGCTGGACGGTGCTGCCCCCGTCCAGCCCGCCCATCCGGTGGCAGCCACGTTGGCGCTCGGGTCCCTCACCCTCCCCCGGGTGCGGTTCCTCCTCCGCCTCGACGTCCCTCCCGAGTTCGGCACCGAGTTTCTCTGAGCCGATGAGGCGCATCTCGCGCGGCTGAGCGCGCGCATACGACGCTCAACCGCGTCAGATCACGGTCGGTCGCGCATGAGCTCGGCGACCCGGAACGCGAGGTCCAAGGACTGGCGGGCGTTCAGACGGGGATCGCACATCGTCTCGTAGCGGTTGTCGAGATGCTCGTCGAGCACCGCCTCGGCCCCACCGAGGCACTCGGTGACATCCTCGCCCGTGAGCTCGACGTGGACGCCTCCCGGCCAGGTGCCCTCGGCCTGGTGGGCCCGGATGAACCCGGCGATCTCACCGAGGATGTGGTCGAAGTGCCGGGTCTTGCGGCCGCTCTGGGCCGTGTAGGTGTTGCCGTGCATCGGGTCGCACGCCCACACCACAGGGTGACCGGCGTCGCGAACCGCCTGCAGCAGCGGGCGCAGCCGGTGCTCCACCACAGGGGCGCCCATCCGGGTGATCAGGGTGAGGCGCCCGGGAACCCTGGCCGGGTTCAGGCGCTCGCACAGTTGGAGCACGTAATCGGCGTCGGTCTCGGGCCCCAGCTTGCAGCCGAGGGGGTTGCCGACCCCGCGGAGGAACTCGAGGTGGGCGCCTTCGAGTTGGCGGGTGCGCTCGCCGATCCAGAGCATGTGCGCCGAGCAGTCGTACCAGTCGCCGGTGAGGGAATCCTGCCGGGTGAGCGCCTCTTCGTAGCCGAGGATCAGCGCCTCATGGCTCGTGTAGAAGTCCACCTCGTGGAGCTGCGGGCTGCCTTCCAAGTCGATGCCGCAGGCCCGCATGAACCGCAAGGCTCGCTCGATCTCGTTGGCGATGGCCTCGTAGCGTTGCCCTTCGCCGCTGGTCTCGACGAACTCCTGGGTCCAGGCGTGAACCCGCGAGAGGTCCGCGAACCCCCCCTTGGTGAAGGCCCGCAGCAGGTTCAGCGTGGACGCCGACTGGTGGTAGGCCTGCACGAGCCGTTCCGGGTCGGGGGTGCGAGCCGCCGGCGTGGGCGCCACGTCGTTCACGAGATGGCCGCGGAACACCGGCAGCTCCAACCCTCCGACCCGCTCGGTGGGCGAGGATCGGGGTTTGGCGAACTGCCCGGCGATGCGGCCCACCTTCACCACCGGCACGCCGAGCGAGTACGTGAGGACGACCGCCATCTGGAGCATCACCCGCAACTTCTCGCGGATGTTCACCGCCGAGAACGCTTCAAAGCTCTCGGCGCAGTCTCCGGCCTGCAGGAGGAAGGCGTTGCCGGCCGCGACCCGCCCCAGCGACGACGTGAGCGCCCTCGCCTCTCCCGCGAAGACGAGCGGCGGGTAGCCGGCGATCTGCTTGATCGAGCGTTCCAGGGCGGCCTCGTCGGGCCAGATCGGTTGCTGCGCCGCCGGGAAGTCGTGCCACGACGAGGGGGTCCAGTGCGCCATCAGCGTCCAAGCGTGCCCGGTGGCCGACGGCTGGCGCAACGCGATTGGCGGCAGGAGGCTGCTGAGCCGACGCTCGACGCTCCCGCGGTCAGTTGACGCTCAGGCCGGCTCGGCCGCCAGGCGGAGCACGGCGCCCGCATCGAAGCCGCCCGCCCAACCCCCGACCACCCTGCCGGTGCGGTCGAACAGCACGGCCTCGGGCTGGGCCACCACGCCGAGCTGCGACCACGACGCCCCCGTCTCGTCCCAGAGCATCTTCAGACTCGTCAGCCCGTGCCGGGTGACGAACGAGCGGGCCGCGCCGAGGTTCTCCTGACTCCCCAAACCGACGACCGTGACGGTACCGGCATGGTCGCGGGCGAAGCGCTCGACGCTGGCCGCCTCCTGGTTGCAATACGGGCACGATGGCGCCCAGAACCACACCAGGAGGGGCAGGCGGGAGGGCGCGAGGCTCCTCGAGCGCGACCGCGGAGCCGCTGGCGAGGTCGGTCACCGCCACCTTCGGAAGGGCCGGTCCGTGACCGACGAGCGACGGTGGCGACGGCGCCACCGCCGCCGGCGTCGTGGGCCCGACCTCGTGGAGGTCGGGATGGGCGAGCACGTTGGCGGCCACGGCGTGCAAGAGGGAGTCGCCCGCCGAGCCGACCCGTCCGAGCAGCGTGACGTGCAGCCACACGTCGCCCTCGAGCACGTCGAGGTGAGCGATCTCCACGGCCGAGCCCGGAGGCAGCAGGTCGGCGCTGAAGAAGGCGGCGTCACCCACGCCTGACCGCGCTCGGGGGGCGTTGGCCGCGGCCCGCGCTGCCGCGAAGGCCGGCGCGGCGGGCGCGCCCCGGGTCAGCTCGATGCCGACCGACCGGAGCGTGCAGCTCGGATCGCCGCTGTGCCAGCTGCAGCTGCCCGGCGTAACTCTCGCCGGCGTGCCGAGGCTGGCCGCGTCGGCGGCTCCCACCGCTCGCTCTGCCACGGCGGGGTCCACGAGGCGGCAAGGGTCCGGCCCGACCGACTCGAGCGCGGGAGCAGGCGGCGCGGCGGAGGTGCCACCGGACGAAGCCCCACCGCTCGCGCAGGAAGCCAGCACCACGGCTCCCACGACGACCGCGAGCAGGAGGCGTTGCCCGTTTTGCCGCCGGCACCTCATGAGCGGCCCCCTCTTGTCGCGCCGCGCGCGGCCCCCGCACGCTAACGCGACCCTCCTCGAGGCGCCGAACCCAGCCCCTGAACATGAAAGGGCCCCGGCGGGGGGCCGCCGGGGCTTCCTTTCCTGCAGCTGACCCGGGGGGAGGGCAGCTGCACTGGCTGCGGAGCTTGGGGGGAGCTTCTACGCCGCCAGGATCCTGACCGCGTCGTCCTTCAAGCCGGCGACGGCGCGGTTCACCAGCCGCCTGGCCGCCTCGGCGGTGACGCCGAGCTCTTCGCCCACCTCGCGGAAGCTCTTGCGCTCACCGTCGATCAAGCCGAACCGGGCCTTCACGGCATAGCGGGCTCGCGTGTCGAGGGTGCCGAGCAGCTCGTCGAGCAGCTCGTCGTCGACCTGGCTGATGACGGCCGCCTCCGGAGTGGGCACCTCGCTCGGCATCAGGTCGATCATCGTGGTGTCGCCGTCGTCGCCCACGGCCCGGTCGAGGGAGACCGGGGTGGCCAGCCGATGCAGGCGGGCGTTCTCGGCGTCGAGCTCTTCACCGTCGCCCGAGGACTGCCGCAGCGCGGCCCGGAGCGAAGCCGAACGATCGCCAGGCAGGCGGACCAGGCTGGCCTTCTGGTCGAGGGCCCGGCCGATGGCCTGGCGGATCCAGAACGTGGCGTAGGTGGAGAACTTGAAGCCGCGGCGCCAGTCGAACTTGTCCACCGCGTGCTCGAGCCCGAGGTTGCCCTCCTGGATCAGGTCGAGCAGGTCCATGCCCTGGGGCAGGGGGTAACGGCGGGCGATGCTGACGACCAGGCGGAGGTTGGCTCGGATGAAGCGGTCCTTGGCGTGGGCGGCGGCCGCGACGGCGGCACGGAGGTCCTTGCCCTTCTGGCCGCGATCGAGGCGCTCCTGAGCCTCGCGACCAGCTTCGATGGTGCGCGACAACGCCTTCTCCTCCTCCGCGGTGAGGAGCGGCACCTTGCCGATCTCGTTCAGGTACAGGCCAATCGAGTCACTCATTGCTGATCCCACAACCCGCCGGGAGCGGCCAACATTCCCGCCGCCCGCTGTGCCGGAAGGCACACCAACCCGGCGTCGGGTCGGCTCGGTACGCTCGGGCTCGTGGTCGATACTGCTGGCCATCCGAGTTCCCTCTACAGCGCCTCATCGGCGCTCGTCGTCGTCGATGTACAGAACGACTTCGCTGATCCTTCTGGTTCCCTGTACGTACCCGGAGGCGAAGCGGTCGTCATCTTGGCCAATCGAGAAATCGAAGCGGCCCGAGCGGCCGGGGCCAAGGTCGTCTACACACAGGACTGGCACCCTGCCGAGACGCCCCACTTCATCACCGGCGGGGGTCCGTGGCCAGCGCATTGCGTACAGGGGACCTGGGGCGCCGAGCTCCATCCCCAGCTCGTCACGGCCGGGGAGGTGGTGCGCAAGGGGGTCGAGGGCGAAGACGGCTACTCGGGCTTCACCGTCCGCCACCACGACGCCAGGGGTGAGCGCCCGACCCGCCTGACCACCGTCCTGCGGACGGCGGGGGTGGAGAAGGTGGTCGTGATCGGCCTCGCCACCGATTACTGCGTGCGGGAGACCGCGGCCGATGCCGTGCGCCTCGGGTTTGCCACCGTCGTGCTGGAGGAGGTCGTCGCAGCGGTGGATCTGACCCCTGGCGATGGCCGGCGAGCCCTGGGCGAGCTGGCCGCCGCCGGGGTGCACGTGGCCTGAGCCGGTGGAGCGCTGGGGGCTCTTCACCGACTACTACGAGCTCACCATGGCCGCCGCCTTCCACGGCGAGGGACGCGACGAGCTGGCCACCTTCGAGCTGTTCGTCCGCCGCCTGCCGCCCGAGCGCGACTTCCTCATCGCCTGCGGCATCGAGACGGCCCTGGAGCGCCTTGCCGGATTCACCTACGGCGACGACGAGGTCGCCTTCCTCCGCGAGCAGCGCGTCTTCGACGAGAGCTTCCTCGCCCGCCTCCGCGGGCTGCGGTTCACCGGCGAGGTCAGGGCCGTCGACGAGGGCGAGATGGTCTTCGCCGGCGAGCCGCTGGTGTCGCTCACGGCCCCCATCGTCGAAGCCCAGCTGGTGGAGACGCTGCTGTTGAACACGATCGGCTTCGAGACCATGGTGGCCACGAAGGCGGCCAGGGTGGCGTTGGCCGCCGAGGGGCGAGCCTTTGTGGACTTCTCGGCCCGGCGCGACCACGGGGCCGATGCGGCCCTGCTGGCGGCGCGAGCCACGTACGTCGGGGGAGCGTCGGCGACGTCGATGGTGGAGGCCGGCCGCCGCTACGGGATCCCGCTGTCGGGCACGATGGCGCACTCCTACGTCATGGCCCACCGCGACGAGTTGGCCGCCTTCACCGCCTTCCTCGAGCGCTACGGGCCGCGCGCCGTGCTCCTGGTGGACACCTACGACGTGGTCGAAGGCGCCCACCAGGCCGTGGCCGCCATGCGGCAGGCGGGGGTGGCTGCGGGGGGCGTGCGGATCGACTCGGGCGACCTCGACCGGGTCGCCCGCCAGGTGCGGACCGTCCTCGACCAAGGGGGCTTCCGGTCGGTGCGCGTCCTCGCCTCTGGGGACCTCGACGAGGACCGCGTCGCCCGCCTGGTGACCTCCGGCGCGCCCATCGATGCGTTCGGCGTCGGCACCCGGCTGGGCACGAGCGCCGACGCTCCTTACCTCGGCGTGGTGTACAAGCTTGTCGAGCATGGAGGGTCCCCCCGGGCCAAGACGTCGCCGGGGAAGGCCACGCTGCCGGGGCGCAAGCAGGTGTGGCGGGCCTCGGGCCGGGACGTGCTGGCGCTGGCCGCCGAGGACCGTCCAGGCGGCGCCCGCCCTCTCCTCGCCCCTCGCTGGCGCGACGGTCACCGCATCGGGCCCGTGCCCCAGCTCGACGACGCCCGGACCCGCTGCGCCGCCGCGTTGGCGGAGTGGCCGGGGTCGGGCCCGGCGGTCGAGCTGTCACCGGCCCTCCTGGCCCTCACGGGAGCCACCGACCAGGTGGGTGGCCCCGGCGGCCCATAGACTCGCCTCGTGGCCGAACGTCTCGCAGTGTTCGGCGGCACGTTCGACCCTCCCCACGTCGGCCATCTCGTCACGGCGGTCAACGTCCGTCACAACTTGCGCCTCGACCGGGTGCTGCTCGTCGTGGCGAATGTCCCGTGGCAGAAGGAGTCACAGCGCGAGCTCACCCCGGCCGAGGATCGGTACCGCGCTCGGTGCGCGCCGCGGTGGACGGGGTTCCCGGTCTGGAGGCGAGCCGGGTCGAGCTCGACCGGGGCGGCCGCTCGTACACCGCGGACACGTTGGCCGCGCTGGCCAAGACCCACCCGGGGGCGCGGTGGTTCACGATCCTCGGCGAGGACGCGGCCGCCGGCTTCTTGACGTGGGAGCGGTACGACGAGGTGGCGAAGCGATCCACGCTTGTCGTCGTGGAACGACCTGGCGTGCGCGTCGCCCTCCCGGGCGGCTTCGACTGGGTGCATGTCGAGGTCCCCCGCCTCGAGGTGTCGAGCAGTGACCTCCGGGCTCGTGTCAGCGACGGGCGCCCGCTCGATTTCCTGCTGACTCCGGCCGTGATCGCCGGCATCCGCGCCCGTCACCTCTACGGCATGGCCGCGTGACGGACCTGACCACCACCCCTGGGGAAGAGGAGCTTCCCGAGCGCAGCCTGGCGGAGGCCGACGCGGTCCCGGCCGCGGCGCCGCCGCAGGACGAGCCCGAGCTGCCGCCGCCCCCGGTCACATCGCCGGATACCACGCTCAGCCTCCCGCGGGCCGAGGAGGAGTGGGCGGGCGGCTCCACGGTTCGCACCACCACACGACCCGGGCCGAAGCGCCATCGCCTGCGCACCTCGCCCCGGCGCACCCTCCTGGTCGCGCTCTGTGCTCTGGGCGCCGCCGCCGCCACTCCGCTGCTCGGGTTGGTGGCGGCGCGCACCATTGCCAACAGCCACGAGGGACGGGCCGTGGACGCGGGGCCGCCCCTGCGCGAGCTCCCCGACACGCCCGCCGCGCTCCTCGTCGGCACCGACGCCTCGGGGAAGCCGGCGAGCCTCACGCTCTTTTCGATTGCCGCGGATGGCCGGGGGGGCACCGTCCTCGTCGTGCCGCTGGCGACCGCGGCCTACATCGATGGACCGGCCAAGCCGGTGCCGCTCACCCAGGCCTGGACGCGTGGTGGGTTGGCCGGGCAGACGAACGGGGTCGAGAGCGTGCTGGGTATCAGCACGTCGACGTCGCAACAACTCGACGAGGATGGCCTCACCGCCCTCTTCGAGCCCTACACGCCGGTGGACGTCACGCTCGACACGCCGGTGCTCGACACCAACCCCGACGGCACCACCGTCCAGCTGTTCGCGGCCGGCGACGTGACCTTGAGCGCCCGGGCGGCGGCCCGCCTGCTGCTGGCCCGGGTCGACGGGGAGAGTGAGTTGGCCCGCCTGCCTCGCATGCAGGCGCTGTGGTCGGCCATCGTCGCCCACGCCGCCAAGGCGCCGGACGCGTCGTCCGTCACCTCGTCGGCCGCCTCGTCCTCGTCGGCGGCGGTGGCCCCGCCGTCGGACATCGCCGGGTATCTCGCCACCATCGCCGGCGCCAAGGCGACGGTCGACGAGCTGCGGGTCCAGCCGTCCTTCGATCCGTCGAACCCGACCGCCCCCGAGTTGCTCCAAGCCGACGTCGCCTACCTTCGCCTGTTGGTGGCCACCGTGATGCCGGGCGCGGTGTCGCCGTCGAACGGCAACCTCAGCTTCCGCATCGTGAACCCACTGGGCGACGCCAACTACGCGTATCGCGCCATCGGGCGCCTGGCGGCCGTGCAGGCCAACGTCGTCCTGGTGACCGACACGACCGGACCCGCACCCGCGCAGACGACCGTGGAGTGGAACTCGCCCACCGGTGAAGTGCAAGTGAGCGGCTTCGCCACTCTGCTCGGTGCCGGCACCCCGGTCGCGAGCGATGAGCGGATCGATGGGGTCGACGCCACGATCGTGCTCGGCGCCGACTTCCCGGCCTTCCTCGACGCCGAGGACGCCATGACCGCCGCGACATCGACGACCGAGGAACCGACGACCGTCCCCTCGCCGACGACCACGAACAGGAGGGTGAAGGGTTGACGTTCGTCCCCCCGGGGGATCCAGGACGGGACTGGGCCCTCGTGGCTGCTCGCGTCGCCGACGACAAGCAAGGGCGCGACACCATCGTGTTGTTCGTCGGTGATGTCCTCGCCATCACCGACTACTTCGTGATCACGTCGGGCACCAACTCCCGCCAGGTGCGCACGATGGCCGAGGAGATCGAGAAGTCGATCCGGGCAGAGGGTGGCCCCTCGCCCCTGCGAGTCGAGGGCTTGCGTGACCTCACGTGGGTGCTGCTCGACTATGGAGACCTCGTCGTCCACGTCTTCGATGACGAGACCCGCCGCTTCTACGACATCGAACGCCTCTACCGCGACGTGCCCGTCGTGGCGTGGCGGCCGGTTCCGAGCCTGCGCAGCCGCGTGTAACCCGCCAGGGTCCCGGCTCAGCCACCCTCGACACGGCCACCGAAGTTCTCGGCTGGGACGCGCTCACCGGTCGTCGACGGCTCGGTGCCGGTAGGCGCGGGTCTTGCTCCTGTTGCCGCACGCCTCCATCGAGCACCATCGCCGCGAGCTGTTCCGGCTCTCGTCGATGAAGGCCCAGCGGCAGTCGTCGGCGGGGCAGATCTTGAGCCGCGTCCAGGCGTCGCCCGCTGAAGCGACGGCCGCCAGCACCGACGCCAGGTGCCCACGAACCCCGCCACTCGAGGGAGCCAGGGCGAGCTCGCCATCGTGGTCGACCGTGACCCGCAGGGGGAGCTCGGCCGCCACCGCTTCGAGTGCGCGCCGGGCCTGCGGCGGTGGCGGCCGGCCTTCGTCATGGGCCAGCGCCAGCTCCCGCAGCGCCTCCCGGAGACGGTGGGCGAGCTCGAGCTCGGCGCGAGTGGCACGGCTCGCCGGGGTGCCCCGCTCGGCCAGCCAGGCAGCGAGCATGTCGGGGCTCGCAAGAGCATCGGTGCCCGCCTCGACGTCGACGGTGTTGAGGAAGTCCCGCACGGGCTCCAGAGCCAATGTCGCCCGATTCTCCACGACACCATTGTAACCCGGTTGGAAGTGTTGTACACTGACACCGGTGAAATGGATTGACCGGTGTTCCACGGTCGGGTGTTCCAATGACGTCCGGTGGGAGGCCGGCCGTCGGTACGGAAGACGAAGGGAGGGCACCATGTACAACCACCTCTACGCATACGAAGTGCTCATGCAGGAGCGGCAACGACAGATGGATCGAGTGCTCGGCCAGGCCCCGACCACGATCCGGCCGTTGCGGCGCCGCCGCCATGCGAACAAGCGCCGCAACGAGCGGGCGTGACGGGCAGGCCGCCGGGTTACCTCGCCTCGTCGGCCGGTGGCTCACCGAAGAAGCCGGTGATCCGCTGCAGGCGGCCATCGGCACCAAGCGTGCCGATGTCGATGCCGGCGACGGTCACGGTGCCGTCGGGGCTGGCCAGCTCCCAACCGAAACGGACGGCATCGTGATGGCTCTCGACGCCGGTTGTGCGCCGGAAGCGCTGGCCCGGGAACTGAGCCTGCACGCCGGCGGCCATGTCGCTGAGGGCGGCATGGCCCTGGGCCTCGAGCAGCGGGTCGACGTAGCAGCCGTCCTCGGCCCAGGCCCGGGCGATCGTCTCGGCCCTGCGCTCCCGGTCGGCTTCGTTCCACATCGAGAGGTAGGTGTCGACGGTGGTGGTCACATCGGTCATCAGGAGAGCTCCTTGCTCGGGTTGACTCGTCCGAGCATGAAGGGCGCCCGTTCCTCAGACCATTACCTGGGAGGTAGGCGCCACGCGACGGACCCGGGGTTAGGGTCGAGCGATGACTGGCGTGGTGTCACCATCGAGGAACGTGGGCGGGTTGTTGCGCGACTGGCGGCAACGGAGGCGGATGAGCCAGCTCGACCTCGCTGTCGAAGCAGATGTCTCGGCGCGTCACCTGAGCTTCGTCGAGACTGGGCGGTCCCGGCCCAGTCGTGAGCTGCTGCTCCACCTCGCCGAGCATCTCGACGTGCCGCTGCGGGACCGCAACGCCCTGCTGCTCGCGGCGGGCTACGCCCCGGCCTACGGCCAGCGGCCCTTCGATGCCGAGGAGATGGCCCCGGTGCGCGACGCCGTCGCCAAGATCCTCGCCGGCCACGACCCCTACCCGGCCGTCGTCGTGGATCGGCGATGGAACCTCCTCTCCGCCAACCGGGCCGCCCTCGCCATCATGAGCGACGGCGTCGCTGGCGAGCTGCTCGAACCACCGGTGAACGCGTTGCGCCTGAGCCTGCACCCGCATGGCCTCGCGCCCCGGATCGTCAACCTGGCCGAGTACGCCAGCCACCTGATCACCCGGCTGGATCGCGAAGTCGCCGTGTCCGGTGACGCCGAGCTCGTCGCGCTGGGCGAGGAGCTGCGCAGTTATCCGGGCGTGAGCGTCGAGCCCCTCGGCCCGGACCCGGCCGCATCGCTCTTCGTGCCCCTGGTCCTGCGCCAGCGGAGAGGCCCCGACCTGCGGTTCTTCAGCACCGTGGCCACGTTCGGCACCGCCCTCGACATCACCGCCGCGGAGCTGTCGATCGAGTCGTTCTTCCCGGCCGACGAGGCGACGGCCGCGGAGCTGCAGGACGCCGCCTGAGCGCCGCGCCGCCCTCCTCTCGTCCCGGCTCACTTGTACTGGGGCGCCCGAAACTCGAGACGTTGTGACAATTTCTCGGACGGAGGTCCAGATCGGGGGGATCCGAAGGTGGGAAGGTCTCCTTCCCCCCTTCGCTGACACTGGCGCCGTAACCGGCAACGTTCGCACCGTTGCGCCGGCCAGTGCCGGCGCCGACTGCGTTGCGCCTCGTCGCAATAGTGCTGCGACTATTGCTTCCTCGTCGCGCCTTGCCGGCACCAACCTTGGCTCGGCGGACCGGGCCTCAGTCACCGGTCACGGCCTGACTACTAGGACGAGTGATTCCCGGGGGTATCCGCCGTTGACGCGGCGAAGGCGTCCACGATCGGCGTTGCTGATTCCGTCGACCTTGGAGGTCTCGTGGACGCCGACCTGGACACCCTCGCCACTGCACTGTATGTCCGCGTTGATGACGCGCTGAAGGATGATCCGACGCTGGCGCCGCGCCTGCCGAAAGGATCGTTCAGGCCCAAGCTGTCCGACGCCGAGCTGATCACGCTGGCGGTGCTGCAAGCCCTCGCCGGGTTCGTGTCCGAGACCCGCTGGCTGCGCCACGCCCGTCAGCACCTCTGTCACCTGTTCCCCTATCTGCCCCGCCAGTCCGGCTACAACAAGCGGCTGCGGGCGGCGTCGGGCCAGCTCAAAGCCATGATCCGGATCTTGGCGATCGAGAGTCGAGGATGGAGCGACGACGTTTGGCTGATCGATTCGACCCCCGTCGAGTGCGGCCGATCTCGGCCCACCGCCAAGCGGTCCGACACCGCCGGCTGGTCCGCCTACGGCTACTGCGCCAGCCATTCCCGCTACTTCTGGGGCCTGCGTCTGCACCTGATCTGCACCCCCGCGGGGCTGCCCATCACCTTCGCCCTCACCAACCCCAAGACCGACGAACGCGAAGTCGCCCGCGACATGCTCGAGACCGAGCCCGAGCTCCTCGCCCGCCGCCCCGGCCAAACCCTCATCGCCGACAAGGGCTACACGTCTACCGAGTTCGAGGGGTTCCTCGCCGACCACGGCGCCCGACTGCTGCGCCCCGCCTTCAAGAAGGAACGACCCCGACCCGGCGCCCACCTGCTCAAACCGCTCCGCCAAATCATCGAGTCGGTCAACGACACCCTCAAAGGCCAACTCGACCTCGAACGCCACGGCGGCCGGACCTGCGACGGAGTCGCCGCACGAGTACTTCAACGCGTCCTCGCCCTCACCGCCGCCATCTGGCACAACGACACCACCAACCAACCCATCCTGCGATCGCTCATCGCCTACGACCACTGACCCCCAGGAATTAGTCATCTAGGCGGCTGATCGCTCCAGGATGTGGACGCCACAGGCGGAGCCGAGGCCGATCACGTGGGCGAGTCCAACGGTGGCCCCCTCGATCTGACGGGGGCCGGCCTCACCACGGAGGTGCGTGCAGATCTCCCAGACGTTGGCGATGCCCGTCGCCGCGATCGGGTGGCCCTTCGACTGCAAGCCGCCCGAGACGTTGACGGGCTTCTTGCCGTCCCGCCACGGCGCGCCGGACGCGAAGAAGTCGACGGCGCCACCTTCGGGGCACAGCATCAGGTTGTCGTAGTGCACCAGCTCGGCCGTGGCGAAGCAGTCGTGCAGCTCCACCAGGTCGAGATCTTCCGGCCCCACACCGGCCGCCTCGTAGGCCTGTTTGGCGGCATTCCGGGTGAGGGTGTTGACGTCGGGCAGCACCTGGCAGGCCTCCTGCCAAGGATCGGTGGTGAGCACCGAAGCGGACACCTTCACGGCCCGGCGCTGTTGCTCGCCCGAGAGCGTCTTGAGCTTGGTGCCACTCACGACGACGGCGGCGGCGGCGCCATCGCAGTTGGCCGAGCACATGGGCCGGGTGTTCGGGTAGGAGATCATCACGTCGTTCATGATCTCTTCGAGGCTCATCCGCTTGGAGTAGGCGGCCAGCGGGTTGAGCGTCGAATGCGCGTGGTTCTTCTCCGAGATCTTGGCGAAGAGCTCGAAGCTCACGCCCCCGTAGCGGTGGCCGTACTCCATCCCGATCTGCGCGAACGTGCCGGGCATGGTGGCCGTGCCGATGCGTCCGTCAATGGGGGCGACCGCCCCGAAACGGCCCTCGGGATGCCACGAACTGCCGTCGGCCTTCGCCTTCCCGCCCCCGCCCAATAGCCCGGCGCCGGCCAGCTTCTCGACACCCACGGCAAGGCCCATGTCCGATTCGCCGGCCTTGACCGACATGATCGCGGTGCGCAGCGCCGTGGCGCCCGTCGCGCACGCATTGGCGACGTTGTAGACGGGGATGCCGGTCTGGCCGATCTGCTTCTGGAGCGCCTGGCCGATGCCCCCCGAGCCCATGAGGTTGCCCGCGGCGAGCACCCCCATGTCGGCCATGGTGACCCCGCCGTCGGCCAAGGCGGCCATCGCCGCCTGCGCGGCCAGGTCGACCGCGTCCTTGTCGGGATGCTTGCCGAACTTCGTCATGTGGATCCCGAGGATCCAGATGTCGTCACTGGCCATGCTGGTTGCTCCTGCTCGCTCTCAGGTGAGGGGCTCGAAGCCGAACCCGATGGCTTCGGTGCCGTTGTCGTCAGTCCCCATCGAATACGTCGCCAGGCGCAGCTTCATGCCCAGCGTCACGTGCTCGGGATCAGGCGGAACGTTGAGGATGTTGGCGCGCACGCTGGTGCCACCGCAGTCGACGACCCCGGCGACGAAGGGCACGGGGATGCCGGGAGCGGCGAACGTCACGATGGTGAACGCGCGGAGCTCGCCCTCGATGGCGACGGATACGTCGCGGAAGGCCGTTGCGAAGCACGCCGCGCACGCGTTGCGGCGGTCGAAGTAGCGGGCGCCGCAGCTCACGCACTCGTGGGCCACCAGGTGGGGCTCGGCGCCCAGCTCCAGGTAGTCGACGAGCGGGATCTGGCCGGCCATCGCACCCTCCACCGTGCACGCGCTGGCCCGAACACCAGCGCGCCCAGTGTACGGCTGGCCAGGCGCGCTCCGACAATCGACGAAGCGGCCCCAGGCTCAGGAGCCCCCGAGCTCGTCGACCAGGGCCTGGCCGCGAGGGCTGCCCCATCCGGTGCAGGCGTCCCATCCGGCGCCGGCACTGTAGCTGCCGTTGTTGCCGGAGACCACGTCTCGGAACGACTTGCCGCCTGACGCGTACAACGTCGACTGCAGGAACCCGACGCGCCGGCCGAGGCTCTCGTTGGCGCGGGCGACCAGCGCGGCCCAGAGGGGCGCCACCGCGCTGGTGCCGCCGAAGACGAGGTCGTGCCCGTCGACTCGGACCTGGTAGCCGGTGCGGGGATCGGCGTCGCCGGCGACGTCGGGAACGCCCCGGCCTTTGAAATGGCTGGGGTTGCTCGAGACTGGCACCGAGGCGCCGGTCTGGAAGTCGGGGAGCTCGAACTGCTCGCTGACGCCGCCCCCGGTGGCGCCCGCGCCGGGGCCGTTGTTCCAGACCGTCTCGGTGTCGATGGCCTCGCCGTCGGCGGTGAGTGAGGTCCCGCCGCAGGCGAGCACGTGCGGGCTCGAGGCCGGGAAGTCGACATGGGAGAGGCCATCGCTCACGCGATCGGTCGAGCCGTCGTCGCCAGCGGCGGCGGTGACGGTGATGCCGAGCGCGGCGGCGTCCGCGAAGAGCTCGTCGTACACGGTCATCGCCTGGGAAGTCCACCCCGACTCGGCCATGCCCCAACTGATGGAGATCGCCGACGGCTTGCGCTTGGTGTCATGGATGGCGGCGGCGATCGCGTCGTAGAACCCCCGCGTGGTGTTCGGGCCGAAGTACACGGCGATCTTGGCCCGGGGAGCGAGCGCGCCAACGACGTCGATGTCGAGCAGCACCTCGCCGTCGGCCGAGTTGGGGTCGCCGGTAGGGGCGTTCTTGGCTCCGTCGACGGACACGGCGGACACGCGCGGGCGGCGGATACCGAGCCGCTTGAAGTACGCGGTCAGGTCGGCGGACTTGTACCCGCCGCCCAGCTCGATGACGGCCACCGTCTGCCCCGTACCGTCGGTGTCCGCGGGGAACTCGTAGAGCTCACCCAGCTCGTCGGGGCTGAACGAGGCGGGCGCGGCGCCCGCCTTCATCCCGCCGGCGGGGGGCTGCGGCTGGATGCGGAAGTGGGGCCGGGCTTGGGGCCGGTCGTCGAGGCCGAGCACCGCCTGAACGGCTTTGGCGAGGCCGGCGGGCACGTAGATCGGCCCGGTGCGCCCGCGGTAGCTGCCGTACTCGCCGGCGAACCGGCCGAGTTCGACCCCGAAGGCGGTGCTGAGCTGGGCCACGGTGCCGGTCAGGGAGATGGAGCGAGCGGCGAGGTTCACGGCGTCGACCCGCAGGCCGTGATCGGCCGCGAAGCTGCGCACCTTCTCGACGTCGGCCGGGTTGGCCCCGCGCGTCGCCTCGAGCTGGGCGGCGGTGAGGGGCCGAGCGCGCCGCCTGGTGGCGGTGCTCTTGGGCCGCAGCACCAGGGTGACGGTCACGGGCTCGGCAGGGTCGGCATCGCCCACCCGTTGCGCGCCGGATGCAGGCTCGCGCTCGCTCCCCGAGAGGGGGACGAGCCGGGGCCGCTTGGTCGCCATGAGGCCTCCTCGTGTCAAGACGCGTTTCGTGAGAGCGCGACGCGACGCTCCTGATACACGCAAAGAGGGGCCGCCGTCCACTGGTCGGTCCCTCAGGCGAGCCCGCGGCCCCGGGGTCCCTCCCTCTCGCCTCGCGGGCCGCGAACTTCCCGGTCAGCCCTTGAGGGTGGCGATGGTCTGAGCGGTGTCCTCGCTGCCCCGGTAGTAGCCGATCTTGCCGTTCTCGAACTTGAAGTAGTGGCGCAGGTTCATCGCGGCGCGGCGGCCGGTCTTGCGCGACTTCGCGGCGAAGCGCACGATGGTGAGCACGTCGGTGTCGTTGGCGGCGAACGACTCGGGCGTGAACTCCTCCACCTCCATTGTGCTCCCGAAGTCCTCGAAGAACGCCGCCACCCGCTCCTTGCCGTGCCTGACCCCGAACCAGGGCGCCTCGGTCGAGGTCGTCTCGGTGGCCCAGTCGACGTCGTCGGTCACCGCGTCGAGGATGGCGGCGACGTCGCCCCGCCCGAAGGCTTCGTAGACGGCTTGGATGGTCTTGATGTTGTCGTCGGCGCTCACGGCCGCACCTCCTGGTTGAGTGATCTCGCGCGGTCCTTTCGATCCGCACGCCGTGACGGATCACTCGGGAAGGGGATTGCCGACCTGCGTCCCTTTCCGTTCATGCGGGTCGATACGCGCGCATTGCGCGAAGTGACACGCATGAACGCTCGCGGACACCTCTCAGCGTGACGCGACGGAACGGTCCGTCAGCCCACCCGGTCCGGGGGGAACGGCCGTCCTAGGCTCGGGTGGTGGACGCGGCCTTGGCGGTGGCGGCCGGCGTGCTCGCCGCCCTGGTGTTCGTGATCTCGATCGCGATGCTGTGTCGGCTGCCGTTCGATGGTCTCGGCCGGCTCGGTGTCTTCGCGCTCATGTTCCCCCTCCACCTGCTGCTGCTCACCGCGGCTGGCGTCGTGCTGGCCGTCGTCGCCTGGTCGCTCGAGGCCGGCGCCGGGGCCTGGCTCGCGGTGTCGGCGGCCGCGGCAGCCGCGGCGCTCGCGCTCTGGCCCGCGATCTCCCTCTGGGGAGCGGCCCGCCGCCGAGCGGTGCGCTTGTCGCTGTGGGAGTACCTCGTCCATTCCGGCCGCCCCGCCTTCGCCGGACCCCAGCCACAGCAGCGGGCCGTGTACGCCACGACCGACGACGGCATTCCGTTGGAGCTCGACATCTGGCCGGCCGCGCCGTCGGGGAGCGGGACTGCCCCGGCCATGGTCCGTGTCCACGGCGGCGGATGGGTCGGCGGGGCCCGCGGCGAAGCATGGCGGTGGACGCTCTGGCTGAACCAGCTCGGCTACACGGTGTTCGACGTGGCCTACCGGCTGCCGCCTCCGGCGCGATGGCGCGACGAGACGGCCGATGTCAAAGCCGCGCTCGCTTGGGTGCACTCCCACACGCGTGACCATGGCGTTGACCCCGCCCGCATCTCGGTGATGGGGCATTCCGCGGGTGGGAACCTCGCCCTGTTGGCGGCGTACAGCCGCGACGGTCTGTTCGGGGCGGCGGGCCCTTCACCACCGGTTCGCTGCGTCGTGAACTTCTACGGCGCCTCCGATCTCCTGCGTCTCCACCACTCGAGCGGCAGCCGCCGTTACGTGCAGGAGTGCCTGGGCCGGTACATCGGGGGCAGCCCCACCACCGCTGCCGAGCGCTACCGGCTGGTGTCCCCGCTGCACCATGTCCTCGCGGGCGTGGCGCCGACGTTCACCGTGCTCGGGACCCGGGACAGGATCGTTCCGGTCGATCAGGCGGGCGCGCTCGCGGATGCACTGAGTGCGGCGGGGGTCTCGCACGAGACCTCCGTGTTGCCCGCGACGGACCATTCCTTCGACCTCAACTGGGGTGGATTCGCCACCCAGGTGGTGCGGGCGAGGCTCGAACGCTTCCTCCGTCAGCACGGCTGAGGCGTGGAGGGTTGCGCGGTGCACCGATCCTCACGCTGGCCCACGTCCGCCCGCGGCTCGCAGATGGGCGTCGATGGCGCGCGCGACCGGCCACGCCCCGCTCGTGGTGTTCGACACCACGGTCCAGGTCAGGTCCGAATCGGGGTCGTGGACCGAGCGGAAGGACACGCCGGCATCGCAGCCCTCCAGCATCACGGCGGGGCCCGCGCCGTCCAGCCAGAAGCCGAGGCCGTACCTCATCGAGGCATTGTCGGTGACGCTGCGGGGCCACAGCATCGTCTCGACCCACGTCGAGGGCACGAGGCGGCCCGACAGAAACGCGGTCCAGAGTCGGTGGACGTCACCGACGGTCGACGCAATGCCACCGTCACCGCTGCCGAGGACCGGCAAGTGGAAGACATTCGAGCGCGACACGTCGTCGACGGTCACGTAGCCGATCGCCACGTCGCCGGGAAGCTGGTCCGAGCGCAGGAAGGCGGTGCTGGCCATTCCGGCGGGCTCGCAGACACACGTACGGACCAGGTCCATGAACGCCACCCCTGTCGCCCGCTCGGCCAGCAGCGCCAGGATCACGTAGCCGCTGTTGCAGTAGGAAAAGCGCGTGCCGGGCTCGTCCTTCTGCGGGTGACCGTCGAGCACCGCGAGATAGCCCTCGGTCGAGTCCAGTTTCTGAGCCGGGACCGGGAGCAGGTAGTCGTTGATCGCGACGTCCTCGTTCTCGTCGAGGTAGTCGCCGATCCCCGAGCGATGGGCGAGGAGATGTTCGACGGTGACGCGGTCGTCGACGAGCGGCAGATCGCTCCCGAGCAACGAGCGGGCTCCGGTCGAGAGCTCGAACGCCCCTTCAGTGATGAGCGACACGACGGCCAGCGCCGTCAGCCCCTTGGTGCCGCTGGCGAGGCCGAAGCGAGTCGAGATCTCGTTCGGGATGTGGTGGGCCCGGTCGGCGTAGCCGCGCGCAAGGGCCACCACGGTTTCGCCGTGCGAGTCGACTTGCACGGCACCGGAGAAGTCGGCCGCCTCGGCAGCGCTGCCGATGACACGCGCCAGCTCGCGCACTCGTGCGATCGTAGATGTGGGCGTCGACGGGACGGGCGTCCCGAATCTCGCGTCGTTGTCAGGGATGGCGGCCGAGCCAGGCCACCAACACGTCGGTGTCCGACGCCCCGGGAGGCACGGTGACAGCCGGGCCGAACGGACGGCCCGGCCCACGGAAGCTGTCGTCGATGTCCTTCGAGGTCTGCCACGCGGCGGCGCACAGATCGGGGTCGATCTCCGTGGGCTGGCCCGTCGCCTTCGCCAGGTCCCATCCGTGCACGACCGCCTCCACGGTGTGGATGCCCAACGCGAAGACACCGGGGAAGTCACCGAAGGGAAGGTGAACGGTCTGTTCCAAGCGCGCGGGATCACGCCACGCCGCCGACAGGGCCGCGGCCGATTCGCGATAGGGCCCGAGTGCGTCGTCGTGGACGTAGTCGCCGGTCGAGGGGCGAGCTTCGCCGGCTTCGCCAGCGGCCATCAGGGCGAAGCGGTAGTTGCCGCCGATGATGTGGTTGAGCAGTGCCCGTACGTCGAAGTCGGGGCATGGCGTCGGCCGGCCGAACTGTGTTGCGTCCACGCTCGCCACGATGGCGGCGGTCTTCTCCAGGGCCCGGTCGTGTAGCTCGACGATGCTCATCCTGCGTTCCCCGCCGGACGGGTGTCGGCACCCGGGTCGCCTCCGGCCGCGCACACCGCCAGCCGCTCCAAGTAGTGCGCCCATCCCACGCCGTGGGGTTCGACCGCCGCGTCGGGCAGGCCACGATGCACCAGACGCAGGCGGGTCTTGTCGCCCTCGGCGTGCAGTGTGATCTCGACCTCGGTCGAGCCGGGCGGGATCGGGTTCCCCTCCTGCTCCCAGCCGAACGTGAAGACCACCTTCTCCATGGGCACGAGCTCGACGTAGGTTCCGGCCGCCTGGTACTCGCCGGCCACCAGCACGCGGTAGATCCCGCCCGGTCGCGGATCGATCTCGGCGGCGGTGCCTTCCCATTCGAGGTGCTTCTTCGCATCGGTGAGGAACGGCCAGATCGTCTCCGGAGTGGCCTCGATCATGATCTCTCGTACGAGCTCTGCCATCAGCGTCTCTCCTTGTCCTGTTGGGCGGCTTCCGCGACGTCGTGCAGCCGTTCGAGTCCGGTTGTCCAGTAGTCGTCGAGGAACTCGCGCAGCTTCGCCATCTCGTCGTGCTGGGCGTGGTACCAGCGGCGGGTGCCCTCCCGTCGCTCGGCCAGGAGGCCCGCCGCCTTGAGCACGCCGAGATGTTGTGAGACCGCCGACCGCGTGACATCCGAGAAGTGATCGGCGATCTCGGTGGCCAGCAGCTCGTTGACCCAGACCAGCCGCAGGATCTCTCTTCGGCGGGGTTCGGCCAACGCCTTGAGGGCGGCGTCCACGGTCCGTAGCCTAAGTCTCTGCTTACGTAAGCGTCAACTGAAATTAGGCGCACGGAGGAAGCCGGCCGCGAGTGGCCCCAAACTGTGAAGTCGCAACGAACGCGTCAGGCCATGGCCGCCGGGGCCGCGTCCCCGCGGAACTGGCTCATATAGAGGTCGTGGTAGAAGCCGCCGGCGGCCATGAGCTCATCGTGGCTGCCGACGTCGACGACGCGACCGTTGTTGATGGCGACGATCACGTCGGCGTCGCGGATAGTCGACAGACGATGGGCGATCACGAAGCTGGTGCGTCCCTTCATCATCGCGGTGAGGGCTGCCTGGAGCTTCTGCTCCGTGCGGGTGTCGACGCTCGAGGTGGCCTCGTCGAGGATGAGCACCGGGCGGTTGGCCAGCACGATGCGGGCGATGGTGATGAGCTGGCGTTGGCCCTGGCTGAGGTTGGAGCCTCCTCCCGCCAGCACCGTGTCATAGCCGTGGGGGAGCGTGGCGATGAAGCCGTCGGCGCTGGCCGCCTTCGCGGCGGCGATGCACTCCTCGTCGGTGGCGTCGAGCCGGGCGTAGCGGATGTTGGCCATCACGGTGTCGGAGAAGAGGTAGGGCTCTTGCAGCACCATGCCGACACGCTCGCGAAGGCTGCGCTGTGTGACGTCGTAGATGCTGGCGTCATCGAGACGGACATCGCCCGCCTCGATGTCGTAGTAGCGGGTGATGACATTGATGATCGTGCTCTTCCCCGCCCCCGTGGGGCCGACCAGCCCGATCTTCTGGCCCGGCCGAGCGGTGAGGCCCACATCGCGCAGGATGGGGACGCCGGGCACGTAGGAGAAGTCCACGTGGTCCATCTCCACGTGGCCCTCGATCTCGGTGATGTCGACCGATCCGGGTCGGTCGACGATCTCGGCCTGCTCGTCGAGGATCTCGAAGACACGGGTGGCGCCGGCGCTCGCCTGCAGCGCCATGTTGAGGATCTGGGCGAACTGGTTGAGCGGCCGGCTGAAGGTGCGGGCGAAGATGAAGAACGACGCGACCGTGCCGACGTCGATGGTGCCCCGCAGCGAGAGCCAACCGCCGGCGAGGGCGACGAGGGCCACGTCGAGGTTCGAGAACATCGCCGACAGCGGGGTGGCGGTGAGGGCGACGAAGTTCGCCCTGACCCCCGCCTCGCGGGCCTGGTTGCTCAGCTCCGCGAGCTTCGCCGCGGCGAGCGACTCGACCCGGTAGGCCTTGACGGTCCGGTCGCCGGTGATGAGCTCCTCGGCGGCGCCGTTGAGGGCCCCGGTCCTCTCCTGCAGCACTGCGAACGCCGGGCCCGAATAGCGCGACGTGAAGTGCATCATCACCAGGATCACGGGGGCGATGAGCACTACGGCGATCGACAGCTGCCAGCTGACGATGAACATCATCACGGTCGTGATGATGAGGGTGAAGACCGAGTTGATGGCGGGATAGAGGCCTTTGTCGAAGAACTGGCTGACCGAGTCGAGGTCGTTCGTGACCCGACTCATCAGATCTCCGATGGGCTGACGGTCGAAGAACCGCAGCGAGAGCGTCTGCGTGTGCTCGAAGACGTCGCGGCGCAGGCGGTACATCGCCTCTTGGGCGGCGACGGCGAGGACGCGCCCGCCGAACCACATCGCCACGAACCCCGCCGCGGCGAGCAGGAGGAGCACCAGCAGTTGCGTGCGCAGCGCGTCGCGATCGCCGTCCGCGATCGGCCCGTTGATGATGCTCCCCACGAGCACGGCGGGCAGGAGCGCGAGGAGCGTGCCCACGAAGCTCAGCACCACGACGGCGGCGATCCGGCCTCGTGACTGCCAGACGTAGGTGAGCAGCCGGCGAAGGGGCTTGGTCTGCGGAACTTCCTTCGCGGGAGCGAGGACGTCGTCAGGCATCGGAAGGCACCGGCCCGAGTTGCGACTCGTAGATCGATCGGTACTGGGGACTGGATTCGAGCAACTCGCGATGGCTGCCCTTGGCGACGATCCGGCCTTCCTCGAGCACGATGATCACGTCCGCGGTGAGCACTGCGCTGATGCGCTGCGCCACCAGGAACATCGTGCTGTCGGCCATCAGGTGACGGATGGCATCTTGCACGCGGCCCTCAGTGGCGACGTCGAGCGCGCTCGTGGTGTCGTCGAGGATGAGGATCCTCGGTCTGCACACGAGCGCCCGGGCGATGGCGAGCCGCTGGCGCTGTCCCCCGGAGAAGTTCGCTCCCCGACGCTTGACCTCACCCTGATAGCCGTCGGGACGGTCCTCGATGAAGTCGGCCGCCTCGGCCGCCCGGGCGGCGGTGACCACGTCGACGGCGGCCCCGTCCGCGGCACCGTCGGCGTGGGCACCGAAGAGGATGTTCGCCTCGATGCTTCCGCTGAAGAGGTTGGGCTGCTGGAGGACCGGAGTCACCGCGGCGAGCAGCGACGCACGCGTGACGTCGCGGATGTCGACGCCGTCGATCGTGATCCGGCCTGCGGTCACCTCGTAGGACCGGTTGATGAGGTTGACGAGCGTCGACTTCCCGGAGCCCGTCGCCCCCAGGATCGCCAGCACTTGGCCGGGCTCGGCCGTCAGGTCGATGTGGTGCAGGACCGGGTTGGGGTTGGGCGTTCCGTCGGGGCCGACATAGGCGAAGCTCACGTCGTCGAAGAGGACCCGGCCCTCGACCGGGCCGCCGATGGCTTCGGTCAACGTCGGCGCCTCGGGCCGATCCTGCACGTCGGGCACCGCGTTCAGGACGTCGAGCAGCCGGCCCACGGAAGAGTCGGCTGAGGCGATCTGGGGGAGCAGCACCGACAGGAGGACCAGGGGGATCATGACCGCGACGAGGTAGTTGAGCAGCACGAACACCGAGCCGAGCTCGATCGTCTGGTCGATCACCAGATCGCCGCCGACCCACAGTGCCCCGGCCAGGCCGAGGTTCACGATCAGCAGGAGGGCGGGGTTGAGCAACGCCGCTGAGCTCTGCGCGGCGGTGGCGGCGGTACGGAGGTCGCGATTGTGCCGGTCGAAGCGGTCGTTCTCGTAGTCGCTGCGGACGAACGCTTTCACAACCCGGACGCCGGCCATGTTCTCTTGCAGGACCTGGTTGAGCCCGTCGAAACGGGCCAGCACGGCGCGGTACAGCGGTGCGCCGGTGCGCTGGTAGAAGGCCAACACCCCGATCACGATCGGCAGGAACACCACCATCACCAGGGCGAGGCGCGGCTCGATGACCAGCAGGATCAGGATGGCCCCCACGATCATCAGCGGGGCGCGCAGCAGGGTCGTGACGCTGCTCGTGACGACCGTCCGCACCTGGTTCACGTCGGTGGTGAGCCGCACGAGCAGGTCGCTCGTCTCGAGCCGGTCGATGTTCCCCCACGACAGTTGTGTCACCCGCTCGTACACCGAATGCCGCAGCCGATGCCCGGCCTCTTCGCCCACCCTTGCCGCGAACCACGCGTTGCCGGTCGAGAAAAGGGCGCTGGCGATCGCGAAGACAGCCATGTACATCGAGCCACGGACGACCCAATCGATGTCACCAGCGAGGATGCCGTTGTTGACGATGCCCTGGATCGCTTGCGGGATGAGGAGGTCGAACACCACCATCCCCAGGAGGAGGAGCTGCGACAGGAGGAGCCACCGTCGGCCGAGTGGGTCCGCCCAGATGGTTCCGAAGAGCCGGCGGATGTTCGTGGCCTGCATCAGTCCTGCACCCCGATCCGCGCTTTCCACGCGGATGGCCCAGGCCCGCTCCGGGTGACAGCTCGTCACTCGGACAGCGTGATGCCCGACCACCGCGTCGAGTGGATCACTTCCACTCCCTCGAAGCGAGCATCGTGTCACGAAGAAGGCTGGGGTGCTCGCGGCAGGGGTCATCGCGACGGCGGTCGTGGGGCCATCCGCGGCAGCGAGGGCCAAAAGGATGCAACACTCAGCGGTGGTCGGACCGGCACAATCCGCACGAACACTGGCCAGACTCACGAAGCGGTGTCTCGGCCGGTGCTATGGACCCGATACACGGAGGTGGCTCAATGGATGAAGACAGAGGGTCGGGATGGCTGACGTTTGCGTCGATCGTCTTGATCTTCGCGGGCATCATGCGAATTCTCGACTCGATCTGGGCCTTTCGGTTCAACGGTCAGCTTCCCGAAAACCTCGACGGAGGGGTGCTCGGCACCAACCTCACGACGTACGCCGTCATCGACCTCATCGTGGGCATCCTGCTGATCCTGACGGGCATCTACGTCCTTTCCCGGAACCAATTCTTCCGCTGGGTCGGCATCACCGTCGCCGTCATCGCGGGACTCTCCGGGGCGATATGGCTGCCCTTCTATCCGTTGTGGAGCGTGGTGTACGTGGGCATCGCCATCCTCGTCATCTATGCGCTGGTTGCGCAGGGAGGACGCGAGGAGGCCCGCCGCGTCTCCTGACTGACTGCCAGGAGCTCGAAGGAGGGAGGGTCTCACCTCCCTCCTTCGCTACCGCTTCGGGTGCGCTGCAAGTACCGGCGGGTGCGCTACAAGTACCGGCCAGTGAGATCCGACGCCCAGACGTCCGTGCCCTGGTACAGGCTGATGAGGCGTCTCGTGCGGGGTTCGGAGGGGTTGCCTCGAGACCGGCTGGCCGACCTCGTGAGCGCGGCTTCCTACGGCAGCGTCCTCGTGGTCGCCGCGCTCGGGGTCATCGGTGTCACGGAGATCGACCTCGGCCAGGGGGCCGAGCTGGTCGCCGGGGTAGGCGTGGCGACGTGGATCGCCCATCTCTTCGCCGAGCTGCTCGGCGGGCACGTCGAGCAGCTCGAGCCGCTACACCGCGACGAGGTCAGGCGCGCGCTGATCGACGGCAGCCCGATCCTCGCCTCGACGGCGGTGCCCGCACTCGTGCTGCTGCTCGGGCGGGTCGACCTGATCGGCGACACTACGGCCAAGAGCATCGCCATCCTGGTCGCGGTCGCCCAGCTGCTGGCGATCGGCGCCTTCGTCGGGCGGGTGGCTCCGGCGTGTTCCTCCGCGGGTTGGATCTTCGCGGCGGTCACGGCGGGCATCGGCGTCGCCATCGTCGTGCTCACGGTCTTGCTCGGCCACTGATGCGCGGGGTCGCTCGTGACGCGTTCACTGGGTCCGGCAGGCCCGCGATCTCGCTCGAAGCCGTTCGCAGGGAGCGAGACTTCGCTCACCGTGTGAAACGCTCGATAAACACACCGTGGCGCAAGCCGCGATCAGTCACCGTCAACGACTCGTGGTGGAGCTTGGTGAAGATTGTGCGCACGATGCACGCACCGGCGAGTATGACGTCGGCTCGGGCGAGTTGGAGTCCGGCGATCTGACGCCGTTCCTCTGCGCACCGAGTGCGATACAGCTCGATCTGGCGATCGACCTCGGCGACGTCGAGGACCGTGCCGTGGACGATGTCAGCGTCGTAGTTCGCAAGCCCGTGCTCCACAGCCGCCAGGTTGGTTGCGGTGCCGCCGATGGCCACGATGGCGTCGATCTCCGGCCGGCCATCCCGGCGGTCGAGGTCCGCTGACACCGCCGCGAGCGCCGCGTCGAGCCTGTCCTTGGAGACGGCCGCGGCGAGCCCAAAGCGTTCCGCGACCCGCACCGCCCCCCACGTCAACACTGGATTGCTCGTCCACACCTTCGTCGTGGCCCAAGGTGAACTGGGTGCTGCGGCCACCGGAGTCGAACACCACGAGCCGGCGAAGCGCCGAGGGCAGCGCCGATGTGGCAGCCAGGTACGCGAGTCGAGCTTCCTCCTCGCCCGATATGACCTCCACGGTGATCCCGCAGCGCGCGCGCACGGCGTCGACGAGCGCGCCACGGTCGGGCGCGCGTCGCAGCCCGGCTGTGCCGACAGCCGCGATCGCCACCGCGCCGTTCCGGTGGCCTCGTCGCCCATGGCAGAGATGGCTTCCACGGTCCGGTGAATCGCCTCGGGTGAATCGCCTCTTCGGCGAGCAGGCCGGCTTCGCCTTGACCCTCACCCGGGCGGGTTATCTCGGCCCGGTCGACGACTGTGCGCACCGCTCCGCCTGCCCGCCGCTCCCCCAAGTGGAACTTGACGGAGTTGGTGCCAACATCAATGACCCCGTAGCGGCCAAACCTGACGAGGGACTTGAGCCCACGGGGAACGCTGACGTTGCTTGAGTCGTCGATCCCGAACTGCGAACCGTCGCCGGGTGGACCGAGCCTAGGGTCCGCCGAATACGCGCAACGACGCGCTCCTGGTATGAAAGGCACCCAACATGGCCCAGGCCGGCCCTACCCTGTCGACCGAGCAGCTCGTCGAGCTCCTTCGGCTGTTGAAGGGGGAAGACAGGGTCGAGCTGAAGCTCAGGGTGCCCGATGCCGACCGCCGGTCTGCGGTCGCAGCCCTCGACATCGACCCCCTCGATGCGCAGATGCGTCAGGTGGTCTTCTTCGACACGCCGGACCTGACGCTCGACCACCACGGCGTGGTCGTTCGCGCCCGCCGGATCCAGAACAAGCCGGGCGACACCGTCGTGAAGCTGCGGCCCCTCCTCCCAGATGACATTCCCCCCAAGGTGCGCCAGACACCCGGCTTCGGGGTCGAAGTGGATGCCATGCCGGGCGGGTTCGTGTGCTCCGGCGCGCTGAAGGCGCAAGTCGACAACTTCGCGGTCAAGGACGTGCTGGCCGGTCGGCGGCCGCTCCCCGAGCTGTTCAGCGAGGAGCAACGCGCCCTCTACTCCGAGCATGCCCCGGACGGTCTGCCACTCGACGCGCTCACCAAGCTCGGGCCGATCAACATCCTCAAGCTCAAGTTCCAACCGGCGGATTACGCTGGCCGTCTGGTCGCCGAGCTCTGGAACTATCCGGACGGGTCCCGGATCCTCGAGCTCTCGACGAAATGTCGAACCGATGAGGCGTTCCAGGTCGCGGCGGAAACCCGGGCCTTCCTCGCCGTCCACGGCATCGACCTGCTCGCCCAGCAGCAGACCAAGACGAAGACGGCGCTCGAGTTCTTCGCCCGGGAGCTCGCCGAGGCCCCCACGCCTGGGCGTGCGGAAGCGGTCCCGTAGAGGCGAAGCCCGGCCACCGCTCCGAGCTCGAGGGCCGCGGTCCCGACCCTGCCGGCCGCGCCGTGCACGAGCACCGACTCGCCCCGCATCACCCTCGCCGTGCGGTGAAGCATCTGGTACGCGGTCATGTACGGGAAGATGAGGCTCACCACCTCCGCCGGGTCGAGGTCCTCGGGCACCTCGACCGCGTCCTTCTCCGGCACGCAGACGCGCTCCGCGTCCGCATCCCAGACCGTCAGCGCGCCGACGCGATCTCCCTCCCGCAGCCTCGAGCAGTCCGGGCCGAGCTCCTCGACGACCCCGACGAGCTCGTAGCCGGGCGTGAACGGCGGCTTCGGGCCGCCCAGACAGGTGCCAGCACGTATTTGCGCATCCGTGAACGACACGCCGGCCGCCAGGACCCTGACGCGGACCTCACCCTCGCCCGGTCGGGGATCGTCCTCCTCCACCACTCTCAACATCTCAGGCCCGCCGAATTGCTCAACGACGACGCGCTTCATCGCACACCCCCTGTCCGTGGCCATACCCAGTGCAGCTATCCCGCGCGGGGTAGGCGCCTCATCGGCGCGTCGCCGACGGGAGGCGCGGTAGAGGCGAGAGTCCCTTCGTCCTGCGGACCAGGCGGAGGCAAAGTCGGCTCGGCCGCCGCACAAGGCGATCTCTCTTCCTGGAAGTCCAAGCGCCCGCCCAACCCTGAGCGAGCGCCGCACACAGGTGGGTCCAGGGCCGGCCAGCCGATCCCGGCCGGCCACGCCTCGGATCGAGCTGCGAACCAGCGGCGGCCGACGTCGTCGAGCCCATGAGACCGCGGCCCGCCCGCGCCTTCAGGGCATGTGCCGGCCGCCGTTCAAGAAGATGGTCATGCCGGTCACGTAGTCTGACCCGCGGCCGGCCAGCCAGACGATCCAGGGGGCGCCGTCCTTCTCGGCGTCGCCGAGGAAGCCCAGCGGCATCTTGTCCTTCAGGCCCTGCACGAAGTCCTGATTGTTGGCCTCCCAGTTGTCCCAGGCCTCGGTGCGCAACGACGGGTTCACCGTGTTGACCGAGATGCGGTACTTGCCCCACTCGCGTGCCGCGGTGCGGGTGAGCGCCCGGATTGCCTCCCTCGTCGCGTTGTAGCAGGTGTTCCCCGGGAAGCCCTCCATGCCTGAGCCCGACGAGAAGTTGACGATCTTGCCGCCGTGCTCCTTCATGTACGGGAAGACGGCCTGCATGCCCCAGAGCGTCGCCGTGGCGCCGGTGCGGAAGGTGTAGTCCCACTCGGCGTCGTCGGTGTCCTCGAGGGGCGTCGGGATGGTGGAGGCGCGCGGGTTCGCTTCCGTCCCGAAACCCTGCGCGTTGTTGACGAGGATGTCGACGGTCCCGAAGGCCTCGACGCACCTCGCCACCATGTTGAACACCTCGTCCTTGTGGCCGACGTCGGTGGGCACGCCGATCGCCGTGTTCCTCTCGGCCAGGATCTCGGCCACGACCGCATCGACGTTCGCCGGCGTGCGGCTGGCGACGACCACCTTGGCGCCCTCGCGGGCGAACACCTTGGCCACCGCCCTCCCGATGCCCCGGCCCGCGCCCGTCACGATGGCCGCCTTGCCGTCCAACTCACCCATGGCACCCCCTCGATGCGTCACGGCCACGCTAGCGACGCGGATTGGGCCGGCTACGGGGACCGTTCTCGCCGCCTTATGGCGGGAGGTCGGACCGCCCGCCAAGGACCCAACTCGGCAGCCAACCAGTTCGGTCGACGAGCTGTCGGTCGCAGTCCAAGGGCTATGACCTGGGATTTCGTGTGGAGCTGAGGGCGAACCCCTGGCCTCTTCCATGCCATGCCCGTCCGGTCGTCTGACCAGTCCGGTGGTGTTGGCCGCTGAGCTGGTCTGACCCTTCCGAGTGTCAGTGGAGTGTTGTGGAGTCCGATCGAGCCTGGCTGTCCGATTGGCTGTCCTCGGTCAACCTGTCCCAGTACGCCACGCCCGCGTCGAGACCTTGCGGCAGCTGCGGCGGTAGTGCTCTGCCTGCATCCTCGGGTCGGCATGGCCGTGCCGATCAGCGACCGCCCACTGACGCTCCTAACACGGGGCTCGGCTCCGCGAGGAGCGGTGATGGCCTATACCCCTTGACGGTGAGGTAGATCGCGAGCGAGGCCTCCCACGCGATCTCGATGGCCGTGAAGGCGAACAGTGCTGCACTCGGATCCTCGAAGGCCCCGAAGAGAACGAACACCCCGCCGATGAACGCCAGCGGTCCACCAATGAGCCCCAGGAGCGCCATCCGGCGTGGCACGAGTGCCGATCTGTACATCAGGTAGCCGAGGAGTAACCCGTTCCCAAAGCCCGCACAGAACTGCGGACCGAGCAGGAACGTCCAGTCGTGCAGAGCGACGAGCGTATGTCCGGCGAGGACGAGCGAAGCGGAGTCACCACCCGTCCCGGAGAGGTCGTCGCGCAAGGTGAGGACCGACATCAGACTGACGACGCCCGTGAGGATCATCGCGGACTCGATCTATGCGCGACGCGACGTAGCCGAGCGCGACGGTTTCGTTTACTCGCTTGAGGACCGGAAAGAAGACGACGGCTGTCACGATATTGGCGATCGCGAGCAGGATCTCGAACAACGCGCCCAGGGAGATCCGTGCATCAAGTCCCTTGCCGAGGATGTACTCGGCGTTGTTGAGTATCGGGTCGTAGAGGAGCACCGCGGGGATTGAAAAAATGAATGTGGCGAGGAACCACAGGCCCGCGATGCGTCCAGGCTTCTGCAGAAACTCCACCCTGACTCCTTTCCGTTGAGCCGAGCGCGGCGCAGATGATCTGACGGATGTGACTTGTACCCGCGTCCTCGATGTGCCATTCCTCCCACGCTTGCGAAAGCTAGCGTGTGAAACGAACGCTGGGCCGCGACGGGGGCCAGCGGCGGCCGCGTGTAGATGAGCGCTGTCGGCGAGTTGCGGGTGAGCGCCGAATGCCCCGATGTCGAGCGGGGCGCCGTTAGCTCAGCCGCAAGTTTCGAGCGCTCCCAGCTCTGGACCCCACGACCTGGCACCGATTCTCTGCCGGAGAAGTGACCGTCTGGGCTGCGCGCCTTGGGCTGTGGCTGGCGCGCCCTGGAGCGGCCTTCCTTGGACGCCGCTGAGGCACCGTTCGTCCTGTGCGGACCCGCTCCGATCAGGCAGCCAACGGCGCGGTCGTGGCCGTTGTAGTCAGGCGGCGGTAGCGACTTGTCGCCGCGGAGGAACAAGCCTTCACGGTTCGGCGAGGAAGAAGGCTACCGCCAGCCCCCAAGACCCACGGCGGCTTCTGGACCCTGGTGGAAGACAAGCAAGCAGCCGATGAGCAAGGAGATGAAGACCGCACGCGACGCACCGGCCGAACGCAGCACCAGCGTCGTGGCGATCACGACGATCAGAAATGCCGCCGCTTGCACGAACTAGACGGGAGAGAAGTCGGCCGTCACGTGGTTGTCTGCCAGGTATTGCACAGTACTTGCGGCTCCCAGCTGTGCAGCGCCGTCGAGGCCATACGCGTGATGGACCGCAAGGCCGGTAGCGATTCGATTCCTGTCAACGAGTCAAACACCGCGAACGAAACGAGCCACACTGGAAGGGCCGCCCGAGCGACTGTGGCGGCGGCGCCGGGGCGATTGGTGAGAAGCATCCAGCGGGCCCGGGAGGGCACATGGGAACGTCTCCAATGGCCAGCGTGACCGGCTCTACACCCTGACGGCCGGCTCTACGGTCAAGCCACTCCCGGGCCCTCCACCACGCTACGCCCGAGAGCCTGCCCACGACGGGAGCCGACATCGCCAACGGGGTGCAGGTAGGCCTCGTGCTGCTCGCCGCTGGGCTGTTCGTGCTCGCGCTCCTGGTGTTGGTCCGCTGCTGGGAACAGGAGACCTGACGCCACCCCAAGGCGCCATGGCGCTTGCTCGACGGCGGCCTGACACTCCGGCCGCACATACGATCTCAACGACCGCAGCTCCCTCTCCACAGTTTCGGCAGGAGCAATCCGAACAGGTACGCGATGCTCATGCCGAGGATCGTCTCGCCGACCCGTTCACCGAAGCGGGATCCAGCGTCGCGGGGGTGGGAGTAGACGAGCAACGAGATGGCCAAGAGCGTCGTGAACGCGGGTGTGACATACCAGCGGCTCCCATGCGTCGCCGCCGCGCCGGCAACCGCGGCCCAGGGCGACCAGGCAGTACCAGCCCGGCGCCGACGTAGCGGTGGCGATCGCGGCCGCCGCACCCGCAGTGACGGCGACAACGCACCGACGCTCCGCAGCCGCTGCATCTCAGAGGAGGGTCGCATCACGAGGAGCGCCGCCGCCCACGCCCAACCGACGTGGTCGAAGTCGAACGCGAAACCGATCGCAGCTGCGGTAGCGCCCGCGGAGCCAGGCGGATCCCGTAGTCCAGCCTCGAGGTCGACGCCACCGGGACCGGAGGCGAGGACGCCGGCGGCCGTTCGGGCCACAGCAAGGACACGCACCACGGGAACACAGACCCGGCGATGATGAGCCCCATCAGCGCGGCGCCGTTCTGCGCGTCGAAGCTCAAGCCGATCCCCACCATCGCGACCAACATGTTGAGCACGACGGGTCCGATCGCGCTCCGCGTCGAGATCAGTGCCGCTGCGACGGCCAGGAGCCAGATAGCGGGGACCGCCAGCCACGGTTCACCAGACAGGAGCGAACCGAACCAGATCGGAACGGCCATGCACGCCCCGAGCAGCATCACGCGTATCCGATGCCGTCGCAACGGTGCCGGCCCGACCGCCGCGGCGGGAAGGACCCTGAATGCAAGCGCCAAGCCGCTCAGCACATCGAAGGGCATGGCCACGACGGCCGGAGCCGAGTAGGCGACCCCCAACACGGCCGCCGACCAGTCCCACCTGACGGTCGGCGCCCCCGCCTCGCCACCGGGCGGCGTCGGCACACCCCTATCGCGGTCGGGAGGGTGGCCGTCCGGTGCGGCCCTGGACCGAATGACGCGTACGCGGCCACATCGCCATCTGCGTCTACTCCGCCGCCATCGAAGCCCTCATCGCCCACGCGCTGCGCGACCCCGACGTGCGCGACCCCGACCTCCCCGACCAAAACCTCAGCTACGCCCGCGCCATGCGCACCCTCGGCCGCATCCGCTACCACACCCTCACCATCGGCGGCCACACCATCAACGTCGTCACCCCGCCCTGACCCCCTCCAACGCCGCCTCCTCCGCGCCTGAGCTTCCCCCGGTTTGACGGCACCTGCCTGCCACTGGGGCGGTGGAACCATCTCGGGAAGGTGGGGCCATCAAGCCGCTGTGGCGATCACGTTGGCCGCCCTAGCCCAATGGGTCGTCGCCGAGCGACTCACCGGCGCTTCGACCGTAGAATCGAGTGTGCGTCGAACATTGGGTCTCATACTCGGGGTCGTCGCCGCCACCGTCGTGGGCGTCGGCCTGGCGGGTTGCAGCAGCTCCAGCAAGGGCACAACCCCGTCACCGACGGCGAGCAGTGCAGCGGTGCGGTCGACTGGCACGGGCGGAGCGACAACGTCGACGGCCCCACCGACAACATCTGCGGGTGGGGCATCGATCAGCATCAAGGACTTCTCGTTCTCACCCGTCCCGCTCAACGTCAAGGTGGGTGAGACCATCACCATCACCAACAACGACAGCACCGACCACACGTTCACCGACGGCGGTGGCGCCTTCGACACGGGCCACATCGCCCCCACCGCCTCCAAGACCGTCACGATCACCAAGCCCGGCACGTACAACTACCACTGCGACATCCACCCGTCGATGAAGGGTGTCATCCAGGTCAGCGCGTGAGCGTGCGCAGAGGCCGGCCAGACGATCGGCGGCCCCATGGCGCCGGGATCGAGCGATCGTTCGCGCACCTCAGGCGGGGTGTGCTCGGGCACCATGCCGGTCGCCGTCGCGCCGCCCGGCACGAGCACGTTCAGCATCACCCCGGGGCCTGGAGCTGGGGCCGCTACGTCGTCGTCCATCCAGCACGCAACCGACTACGCCGACGCCTGCGCCCGCGACCCGCAGCTCCTCACCCCTCCGTCCACGTCTCGTCCATGACAACCAAAGAACTCCTCGACGCCGGAGTTCTGTCGAAACAGACCACCGAGGCGCGGCGCGAGCGCGCTGATCGCCACCGGAAACCCACCTCAACGCGGTGGCAGCCCCACGCCGCATTCGGTGCGCAAGTCGTGCCCGACCGCGCCGACCCACGGCACGTCGAGGGCAAGTCCATCCCACGCCGCCAGCACCGAAGTGACGACCGCGATCACTCCGAGAGCGTGACCACCACGCCGCGGTCGGCGTACGGCTGGCTCTTGCGCTTGACGAACCCACCGACCTTCGCCAGGAAGCGCGTCACCTTGGTCATGAAGCCGTACTTGGCGACCACCTTGTCGTAGATGGCGTCGCGCTCTGGACCAGTGACCACCACAGCAGTCCCATTGAGCGGGGAAGTGCCCGGCTTCGCGCGCCCCCTAGCGTCGCTGGGCTGGATGAGCACCTTCGGGTCGTTCTTCAGCCGCTTGGCCTTTCCTGACGTCGACGAGGTGTAGAACCCGAGCTTTCCGTCGTCGAGGGCGACGACCCACGTCGGCGTCGACACCTCGGTGCCGTCCTTCTTGAACGTCGTGACCCGGATGTACTTCTCGTCCGACAGTGCCATCACGTGACTGTACCCAGCACTGTGAACGGGTTGGCGGAGAACTCCTGACCGACACGTCGTGCCGGGCCCCTCTGACGACGTGGACGGAACTGGGAGGTGTCGACCGTCGTCATAGCCTCGTGTCTTCCCGCTGGCTTCGACCGCTGGGGGCAACCGACCACGACCAAGGCGTCGCGCGACCCTGTCCAGCAATTACATCCCGTAGATCCGCACGTCTCGTGTGGAAGGCGCCCTCATCTGGGGGGGCCTCGTGCCCGCCCGTGCCAGTCCAGGTCACAGACGAACCCCGGCCGTCTGATGGTGGGCAGCTTCGGCGGCTGGGGCGGGCGGTGCCCGAACCGTGCCGGGTTGGCGGCGTAGGCGGCGTCGAGAGTGACGGCCCGCTGGGCGCGGATCTCGTCGGCGGTGCCGTAGTGGACCGACGCCGGGGTGTGCAGCCCGATGCCGGCGTGGCGGTGGACGTGGTTGTAGTGATCGAAGAACGCGGCGCAGAACGCCCGGGCGTCTTCGATCGAGCCGAACCGGCCAGGGAAGGCCGGGCAGTACTTGAGGGTCTTGAAGTTCGCCTCCGAGTACGGGTTGTCGTTGCTCACATGCGGCCGGCTGTGGCTGCGGGCGACACCGAGATCGACGAGCAGCTGGGCGACGGGCTTCGATGTCATCGAGGTGCCCCGGTCGGCGTGCAAGGAGAGCTGGCCGCGGCCGATGCCGTGTCGCTGCAGGGTGTCGGCGATGAAGGCTTCGGCGAGCTCTCCGGTCTCGGCCGGCGACACCATCCAGCCGACGACGTAGCGGGAGAAGATGTCGATGACCACGAACAGCTCGTAGTAGACGCCCCGCTGCGGGCCCTGCAGCTTCGTGATATCCCACGACCAGACCTCGTTCGGTCGACGGGCGATGAGCTCGGGCTTCTTGGTGCGCCGGGTGGGTGCGCTGCCGTCGCCGTTCCCGGTTCTCGCCGGCGCACCGCCGAGCAGCCGGTACATGGTGGAGATCGAGCACAGGTAGATGCCGTCATCGAGCAGCCGGGCCCACACCTGGGCCGGGGCCAGGTCGCAGTACTCCGCCGAGCGCAGCACCGTCAGCACCCGCTGGCGCTCCTGCTCGGTGAGCTTGTTCGGTGGGGCCGGCCGGGGTGCCGGCGGACCCGCCACTGGCGGTCGCTGCCGCCGATAGCAGCGTCGCCCGCGAGACGCCGAGCAGATGCGCAGGCCTGGCGCTCGTCGATGTCATCGCTTCAAGCTCATCGAAGTGTTCGGCTCGATCATCGCTTCGAGCTTCGGGTCGGTGTCCGCGCTCTCGGAGAGCCCTTCCAAGAGCGCGTGCAGTTTTCCCATGACATCGAGCGCCGATCTCGTCTTGGTCAGCTCCGTCTCCAACCGTTCGTTGCGGCGGCGCAGCCGCTCCAGCTCGACCTGCTCAGGGCGACCGACTTCGCCTTCGCCTTCGGCGCCAGCCCCTGCTGGGCGCCGGCATCGCGAGCCTTGCGCCACTCCGCCAGATGCGAGCTGTAGAGGCCCTCGCGGCGCAGCAACGCGCCCGCGCTCGCTCGAGCCGACCGGCAACGCGTCGTACTCGTCGAGGATCTCGGCCTTGTACTCGGCGGTGAACGATCGCCGCCGAGGCCGGGCAGCCGGGTCGGGCTCGTCCACCACGCCATCATGGGCGCGCGCAAGCAGAGATGCAGTCGTCATGGTCATCGGGTCTACGTCTTCCAGACTCGCCCTGCAGGGATGGTCGGCTACCGCAGGTGTCTCACGTCAGCCTGACAGACAGGGTCTGCCCGGCGGGCTTCGTCGGGTCAATGACCCGCGTGCTCGCCCCGATCCAACAGAAGCGACGGCTCGGCCATTGCCAACAGTCGCCGGACCGCAGGGCTCTGCCGCACCATCGAGAGCGAACCTCCGGCCCTGGCAAGCGACGCCGCCCAGGGTGTGAGCACTCGCACAATCGCGCAGTCCGCAAGGCCAGTTCGGCCACGTCCATTGGGACGCCTCGGATGCCGATGGCCTCGACGACAGCAAGGAGCCCGTCGAGCTCGTCGGCGTTGCGCGCGCCGATCTCTCCCGGAGCCGTACGACGGCTTCACTGGTGCTCATCGCACCGGCGATGAACTCGAGCTGCGCCGGGGCCGTTCCCACCGATCCGGGCATTCAGCCACAAGGTCCATGGCCAATCCTCCTGCAGACGGCGCGACTACAGCCGATCGAGCAGCCACGTGGGGCGCAGGATCTCCGCCCCATGGCGCTTCGCTCGTTCGGCCAATGCCCGGTCGGCGGTGACCAGCAACACCGACTCGCCGGCCTCGGCGACGACGCTCACCAACGTGTCGTCCCCGGCCCGCGGTGCGTGCACCACCTCGACGCCGGCGACCAGGCCCTCGTCGACGCCGGCCTTCGCCCGACCCTCCAGCACCAAAACGACAGGAGCGGCGACCTTGCCCTCGGCCGCGGCCTGCCTGACCCGGGCCGTCAGGTGGCGCGCCGCACCGGCGCGGTCGCGCCACCATCCAGTCGGCCGGGACCCGATCACATTGGCGGCATCGATGACGAGGATGCCTCAGGATCGCGCGTCGCCCGATCCGCTCGGGACGCGGGTTCTGCCGCCTCGAGCACATCGACGACGTCACCGACGCGGATCTCGAGCACATCGACGACGTCACCGACGCGGATCGTGGCGCCTCGAGGTGCGATCGAACCACCCACGCCGAACAAGACGTTCCCGGCGACCACGCCGCGGAGCTCCGGCGCCTGAGCGGGTTCACGTTCTACGTCGAGATGCCACGGTGATCGGCGGCCCGTCCCGGAGGTGACATCTCGGGTCGCGCCGCCAGCGCCGCCCGGCGTCGCTCGGCCCGAGCCGCCTGCCTGTCTGCCTCCGGCACGATCGTCTCCTACCCGAGACCTCGAGGAAGGGTGGTCGACGGCTTCCGCTGGGGCTAGGCGCTCAATCGGTCGTGACCAGCGCCTCGGCGAAGCGCGGGTCGCCCGGTTGGACCTCCGGTAGTCGACGGGCAGCGACGAAGGCGAGCACCGAGAACAGGGCCAGCACCGCCAATGCCGCGCGCAGGCTGTCGATGCGCGCCTCCGCGTTCTCGTCGACGATGGCATCGGCAACCGAGGGCCTGACGTGCGCCTCGTCGAGCGCGGCCACGAGGTCCTTGTCGGAGACGAACGGCACGCCGCTCGTGAGCTGAACCTCGCGCGTTCGACACGACCCGATCAGGGGACGTCGGGGTTGTCGGCGATCCCGGTGAAGAACGACGACGTGAGCGCCGAGATCAGCACCGCGCCGGCGAGCGCCGTCCCGATCGACGCGCCGAGGTTCGTCACCGTGTTCTGCAGACCGCCGACCTCGCCGCTGCGCTCGTCGGGCACCGACGACACGGTGACCGCGCCCAGCTGCGAAGCCAGCGCACCGATACCCAATCCAGCGAGCAACATCGGCCAGGTCACGATCTCCGGCCCGGCGCTGATGTCGAGCAGACCGACCATGACGGCGAGGGCGGCGAACAGGGCGAGGAAGCCGACTCGGACGACGAGTCGGGGCGACGCGTTCGGGAAGAGCTTCGGCACGCCGACCACCGCGAGAAGCAGCATGATCGACAGAGGTAGGAGGCGCACGCCGGTGGCGATGGCGGACAGCCCGAGCGCGACCGAACCGACAGGAACAGCGGGACAACGAAGAAGAGGCCGGCCTGCAGCATGTACTCGAACATGAAAGCGATGAGGCCGCCGCGCAGGACGGGGTTGCGCAGGCGGGGAAGGTTGATGAGCGGTTCCTTGCCTTGCGCGATGAGGCGGTCTTCCCAGCTCAGGAACAGGAGCAGCACCACTGCGCCTGCTGTCATGAGCCAAATCACCGGCGACAGCCCGAGCCATTCCGGAGCGTACGGCTTCGGCTTGACGAACCCCACGAACCGGACCGCAAAACGCCGTACACGACGAGCCCGAGGCCCAGTGCCGACAGCGCAGTTCCGACGAGGTCGAGCTTGACGTCGTGCTCGGCGGGTGTGTCGGCAATTCGCCGCGCCAGCAAGAGAATGACGATGACGATCAGGACCTCACCTGCAAACACCCAGCGCCACGCGTAGGTCGTGAACAACCCGCCGATGAGCGGTCCAGCGGCCACCGCGATCGCGCCGGCCGACGCAACCAACCCATACGCACGCGGCCGCGCATCCCGCGCGAAGTTCGTCGCGACGAGCGCGACGAAAGCTGGGAGAATGAGCACCGCGCCGAGCCCTTCGAGCAACGACCAGCCGAACAACAACACCGCAGACTCGGCGAGATGGCTGTGGTGAACGACCCGCAGCCGTAGATGACGGAGCCGATCGCGAACGCACGCTTGCGACCGATGATCTGGCCGATCTTCCCGCCGGTGATCATGAACGCAGCCATGACCAACGTGTACATCGTGATCGCGGTCTGGATACCGGTCACCGTCGTTCCCACGTCCGTGGCGACGGTCGCGATCGACACGTTCATCACCGACGTGTCGAGGGTCATCAGGAACTGCGCCGAGGCCAGGGTGACGAGCACGACCGAGGCCGCGCTGGAGACGGTCTCCGCGCTCCCTGTTGCCGCGTCGGTAGACATCGACGCAGCGTAGACGGCGAGCCTGTCACTGGCACCGGAACGCAACCGCGTACGCGAGCGCTCGGTCTGTCCGGATCGAATCCTGTCGGTTGTCAAGGCCAGGTGTCAGGTCGCGCGGGGGAGACGGCGCGGGGCGCGGCGTGGCGGGGTGGTGGGTCCGGGAGTGGCTTTCTCCGAAGTGTCGGTGTTCATGTTCAGGGTTCAGCTGCCCGCACTGGAGCTTGTGCGTCGCCCCTGGTTTGCCCTCCTGGCCCGCTCGTCAGCGGGTGGTGTCAGCGAGGAGGACCTGGCGGTAGACGGCGTCGCCGATGCGCACTGCCGCTCGGGCGCGCTCGGCGCGTTCCGACGCTTCGCGGATCGTCATCTGCTGGGCCCTCCTCTGTGCCCGGCAGTTGCCCTGTTGACGGCGGGCGCCGGTTGCTGGAGGCTGCCACCCTGTCGAGCCGTGGAGGTAGCGGGATGGACTTCGTTCAGACGATCGAGTTGACGACGACGAAGTACGAGGAACTCCGTGCCGTTGGTGATGCGTTCATCGAGAAGCGGCGGACCGCTGGAGGCCCCAAGCCGACGAGCGTCGTACACCTGAGGGATCGGGACAACCCGAACACGTACCGGATCGTCGCCTGGTTCGCCTCCGCTGAGGAAGCGATGGAGAACTCCGACCGGGACGACACCACGCAGATGGCCGAGCGTATGGCGGCGTTGTGCGACGAGCGGACGTTCCGGAACTTCGATGTCGTCTACGAGATCACCCCGTAGGGTGCCGATCATGAGCGGCAGGCACTTTGCTCGAGCCCGAAGGCCGAAGCCTGCTCGCGTGTAGAAGGCGTCAGTCTGGATCGCCTTTCTGGTCGGTCTCGGATTCGCGAACCCGGCGCGCTCAGCCGCACAGGGCTGCCGTTATGCGTTCACCGAGCGAGGGACGATCGCGGAGACGGACGAAACCGGGCCACGCGGCCGCAACGCGTCCTCCGGACAGGGCCGGCCGCAGCGGGATCGGGCTGTCGTCACAGGGGTAAGCCGGCGATATGACTGCCATGCGAGTGAGGAGGAGGTCGGTCATGGGCGTCGTGATGAACCGGTTGCTCGCAGCGATGAACGCACACGACCTCGATACCTTTGTTGCCTGTTTCGCACCCGACTATCGAAGCGAGCAGCCAGCCCACCCCAGCCGGGCGTTCGAGGGCAGTGGCAAGGTGAGAGAGAACTGGTCGAGCGTTTTCTCTGGCGTTTCCGGGTTCAACGCGGAGCTCCTGTTGTCTGCGGTCACCGATGACGGTGTCGAGATCGGAGAATGGTGCTGGCGGGGGACTCACACCGATGGTTCGCCGTTTGCCATGCGGGGAGTCACGGTGATGGGGATCGAGGGTGAGCAAATCGCGTGGGGCCGCCTCTACATGGAGCTGATCGACCGGACGGCGCCGACATCGACCAGATGGTGCAGGAGGCCTACCGCCCGCCCGACCCCGAGTGACGACGGCTGGAAGCTCCGGTCCCCGAGGCACATCCGATGCCGCCAATCTGCGGCAGACCTACCCGGCGCATGTGTGCCGCTCGGGGCGGCTCGCGATCAGGGGCAATCTGGGCGCTTGTTCGTAAGTGTTCAGGTGGCTTCGTCGGGCGAACGGGTGATCGTGGTGCTTGACGGCGCGCGTGTGTTCGGTTGTGTCAGTTCACGGCGTGTGGGGTGGGCTGACCCGAGCGGAACGGAAGGCTGAGAGGGTGAGGGCGGCGTAGCGGAGGGGCCTAGCGAGGGCCGCCGACCATCCGGGCCGCCGATCAGCCGGCGGCCCGAGTGCGGTTAGGTAGTCCTCGACCTCATCGAGGTCGTACCCGAAGCCCCATTCGATCTCCGTCGGTGTGACGCTCATCCTGGTTCCGCGGTCCGCCAGGTGATAGGTGACTCTCGTCGGAGGGCAGGCCACGAACCTAGAAGACCTCGACTGGCATCCGCTCAAGGTCGCCGATTCCGAGGCAACCCACGGCCTTGAGGACCACGGCGGCGGGGGCACCGTATGGGAGACCCAGTCCGAGTACTGGGCGTGGCCTCTTCGGGACGGAGGCGACGTCCAGTTGGTGGTCGAGTGGCCGGCATACGGCATCCCCGAGACCGCGGTTACCTTGGACGGTGCGGCCATCGCCGCCGCCGCACGCCGGGCGCAACCGCTCTTCCCCGACCAAGCCGACCGGCCCAGCCACATGAACCGCGCCGCGGCGGCGCGGGCGTACCGAGCGCGTTCCGGCCAAGACGAGTGAAAGCGGGAGCGCGTTGCGGCAAAGTCGGGCGAGAGAGCAGCGCGAGCCAGGCTCGCGCAGAAGGGCCCGGTAAGCACCCAGTTTGGCACCCTACGGCGCACTGTCGCCTACAGGGGGGCAGCGGGAAGAAGGGGTATGACCTGGGAAAATGGCGTGGAGCTGAGGGGAATCGAACCCCTGACCTCTTCCATGCCATGGAAGCGCTCTACCAACTGAGCTACAGCCCCGTGAGCCGATGCACGATAGCAAGGGTGCGGCGACGAGCCGGCCTCACACCACGATCGACACCATTCGCCCGGCCACGACGATCACCTTCTTCGGCTCGCGGCCGTCCAACAGCGTGCGTACCCGTTCATCGGCGAGCGCAGTGGCCTCGACGGCGGAGCTCGCGGCGTTGGCGGGCACGGTGATGCGGGCCCGTACCTTGCCGTTGACCTGCACCGGCAGCTCCAGTGTCTCCTCGACGAGCAGAGTCGCGTCGGCGGCAGGGAACGGCTCGTAGGCCAGCGACTCGTCGTGGCCGAGGCGTTCCCAGAGCTCTTCGGCCACGTGCGGGGTCAGCGGCGCCAGCATCAGCACGAGCGGTTCGGCAATCTCGCGCGGCGTCCCGCGATCGCCGTACGCGGTGATGGCATGGTTGAGCTCGATGAGCTTCGAGATGGCCGTGTTGAAGCGCAGGCTTTCCATGTCGGCGCGAACACCCGCGATGGTTCGGTGCAGCAGCCGGCGGGTCTCGTCGTCAGCCGGTGCGTCGACCACGCGCATCGCGCCCGTCTGCTCGTCGACGAGGTTGCGCCAGAGACGTTGGAGGAAGCGGTACATGCCCACGACGTCGCGCGTCGCCCACGGGCGTGAGACGTCGAGCGGGCCCATCGCCATCTCGTAGAGCCGCATCGTGTCCGCTCCGTACTCGTCGTACAGCTCGTCGGGGGCGACCGCGTTGCGCAGGCTCTTGCCCATCTTCCCCCACTCACGCGTCACCTCCTCCTCGCCCACGAAGAAGCCGCCGTCGCGCTCCTCGACGTCTGTGGCCTCGACGTAGATGCCCCGCTCGTCGAGATAGGCCGCGGCGAGGATGTATCCCTGGTTGAAGAGCCGGCGGAAGGGTTCGGAGCTGCTCACGTGGCCGAGGTCGAACAGCACCTTGTGCCAGAACCGGGCATAGAGCAGGTGCAGCACGGCGTGCTCGACCCCGCCGACGTAGAGGTCGACGCCTCCCGGGTCGCCCGGATGCTGTGGACCCATCCAGTACTGCTCGACGACCGGGTCGACGAAGGCGTCTTCATTCGTCGGGTCGAGGTAGCGCAACTCGTACCAGCACGAGCCGGCCCATTGCGGCATGGTGTTGAGCTCGCGGTGGTACTGCTTCGGCCCGTCACCGAGGTCGAGCTCGACGGCGGCCCAGGCCTCGGCCCGCGCCAGCGGGGGCACGGGCTCGGTGTTCTCGTCGTCGGGGTCGTAGGCGTGTGGCGAGTAGTCGTCGATGTCGGGCAGCGTCACCGGCAGCATCGATTCCGGCAGGGCGATGGGAAGGCCGCTTTCGTCGTAGACGATCGGGAACGGCTCGCCCCAATAGCGCTGGCGGCTGAAGAGCCAGTCCCTCAGCTTGTAGGTCACGGCCCCCTGACCGAAGCCCTCGCGCTCCAACCATTCGATGATCGCCCGTTTCGCATCGGCCACCAGGAGACCATCGAGGAAGGTGGAGGCGATGGCCGGACCTTCGCCGACGTAGGCTTGGCCGTCCCAGCCTGCAGGGGGCTCGACTGTGCGGATGATCGGCAGCCCGAAGCGCTCGGCGAAATCCCAGTCGCGTTGGTCCTGGCCCGGTACCGCCATGATGGCGCCCGTCCCGTACCCCATGAGGACGTAGTCGGCGATGAAGACGGGGATGCGCTCACCCGTCGCCGCATTGAGGGCATGGGCGCCGATGGCGACGCCGGTCTTCTCGCGGCTCTCGGCCTGGCGCTCCACGTCGGTCTTCGCCGCCGCGGCGCGTCGGTAGGCCTCGACCGCCGCCTTGGGCGTGGCCGCCCCGCCCATCCACGATGACGGCGTGTCGGCGGGCCACGTGGGCGCGACGAGCTCGTCGACGAGGGGATGCTCGGGCGCCAGCACCATGTACGTGGCTCCGAACAGCGTGTCGGGGCGAGTCGTGAAGACGCTGATCACCCCTTCGGTCCCCCCGGCCTCGATGGGGAAGTCGATGCGCGCGCCCTCCGAGCGACCGATCCAGTTCCGCTGCATCAGCTTGATGGAGTCGGTCCACTGCAGACCGTCCAGATCGGCCAGCAGCCGATCGGCATAAGCCGTGATCCGCAGCATCCACTGCTTCAGGGAACGCTTGAAGACTGGGTAGTTGCCGCGGTCGCTTCGTCCGTCGGCGGTGACCTCTTCGTTGGCCAGAACGGTGCCGAGCCCGGGACACCAGTTGACGGGGGCTTCCGAGATGTAGGCGAGACGGTGCGCGTTCACGAGTGCCCGCTGCTCGGTGGAGCTGAGCTCGGCCCACGGTCGGCCGTCGGGGGTGGCCCGGGCGCTCGACGCGAAGAGGGCGATGAGGTCGTCGATAGGACGGGCCCGGTCGGCGTCGGTGTCGTACCACGAGTTGAAGATCTGCAGGAAGATCCATTGCGTCCAGCGGTAGAAGCCGACGTCGGTGGTGGCGACGCTGCGCCGGGCGTCGTGGGCCAGCCCGAGGCGGCGGAGCTGGCGCCGCATGGTGGCGATGTTGGCCTCGGTCGTGGCCCGCGGGTGTTCGCCGGTCTGCACGGCGTACTGCTCGGCGGGCAGGCCGAAAGCGTCGTAGCCGAGGGCATGCAGCACGTTGTGACCCGTCATGCGCTTGTAGCGCCCGTAGACGTCGGTGCCGATGTAGCCGAGGGGATGGCCGACGTGCAGCCCGCTGCCCGAGGGGTACGGGAACATGTCCAGCACGTAGAGCTTGGGGCGGCCGGCCACCGCGTCGGGGTCAGCCAGCGGGCCCGCGGGATTCGGGGCCTCGAAGGCGTGGTCGGCTTCCCAACGGTCCTGCCAACGGGCTTCGATCTCCCCCGCGAGCGTGGCGGTGTAGCGGAAGCGGGGCGCCTCGTCGTCGGCCATCACCGAGACGGTACCGGCCGATGGGCCCCGGACTCAGGTCGATTGGCGCGGATGCGCCGCCGAGATCCGGCCCCCCCTCCCGAACCAGGTTGCGAACCGAGCGAAACCTGCACGCAAAGCCGACTGGTTCCGGCCGCCCGTGAGGACGGGCGCGATCCCTCAGGGGACCAGCAGCACCCGCCCGAAGGCCTGGCGACTCTCGATGTAACGGTGGGCGTCGGCGGCATCGGCCAGGGGGAAGGTGCGGTCGATGACGACTCGCAGCTCGCCGGCCGCGACCCGGGCGATGAGTCGTTCGATCATCGCGTGGGTGCGCTCTGAGCGTCGGGCCATCTCGGCGCCGAGGAACACGCCCGTGAGCGAGCCGTTCCTCTGCATGATCGGCCAGACGTCGGGCGGGCGGTCCTCGCGGCCGGCGCGGCCCGACCCAACTGATGCGCCCCCGGTAGGCGAGGGCGGCGATGCTGGCCTCCAGGGTGCGGCCTCCCACCGGGTCGACGACGAGGTCGACGCCCTCGCGATCGGTGAGCCGGAGCACCTCGCTCACCACGTCGGCGGTGGTGTAGTTGATCCCATGGTCCATGCCGTACTCGTGCAGTCGGCCGAGTCGCTCGTCGCTCGAGGCGGTGGCGAGCACGGTCGCCCCGGCGGCCTTGGCGAGCTGGATCGCGGCCAGCCCCACGCCACCGGCACCAGCCTGGACGAGCACGCGCTCGCCGGCCTCAAGGTGGCCGAACTCGAAGAGGCAGTCGTCGGCCGTGCCGAACTCGATCGGGATGCCGGCCGCCACCTCCAGCGGCATCTCGTCGGGGACCGCCCACGTCGTCCGCACCGACACGCTCACCACCTCGGCATGCGAGCCGTAGCCCATCGTGGCCACCACCGGCTGCCCGACCGCGAAGCCGGTGACGCCGTCGCCGACCTCGCGCACGCGGCCGGCCGCCTGGTAGCCGACCACGTGCGGGGTCGTGGCGAGCACCCCGCCCTGGCGGTGGAGGAGGTCACCGCCCTGGACGCCGATGGCGGCCACGTCGATCAGCACGCCTCCGGGCCGCACCGCCGGATCGGCGACGTCTTCGTAGCGGAAGACCTCGGGGCCACCGGTCTCGTAGAACACAGCCGCCTTCATGCCCGCAACCTAACCAAAGGCGGCCCGGGTTCGTCTGGCGTCGGCCGGTTGACGACGGCCGAGCCTCCATCGGTCAGCTCCTGCCCCTGATCGACCGTCAGCGGGTAGGCCCGTGATCGCTTGCCAGCCGGTGCGCCGCCTAAGGTTCCTGGGTCGTGTCCCTGACCCGCCTCCGCCCAACGAAGGCCCGCCGCCTCCCGTGAGTCATCCCGTCCCCATCACCACTCGTCTGGAGCGCGCCGCCGGGCGGCCGGACCGGGGGATCACCTTCGTCAGCTACCAGGCCCATCTCCGGATCAGCTGGGCACAACTGCACGAGGAGGCGCGGGTCGTCGGCGCCAACCTCCAGGCCCGTGGCATCGAGCCGGGCGACCACGTGGCCCTCCTGTCACCCACGAATCGCAACCTCATCACCGCGCTCCCGGCGTGCTGGCTCATCGGGGCCGCGTCCATGGTCCTGCCCCTGCCGATGCGCCTCGGCTCCATCGAGGAGTTCGTCGAAGGCACTCGCGTCCGCATCCGCCACGGCGATGCCAAGCTGCTCTTGATCGACGAGCAGTTGGCCGCCTTGTACGAGCCGAGCCCGGGCGACCCGCCCACCCTTCCCCTCGAGGCCGTGATGCCAGGGCCGCGCAGTGAGAGCCCCGAACGGATCGAGATCCCCCAGCCCGATCCAGAACGGCTCGTGATCCTCCAGTACACGAGCGGATCGACCGCGGAACCGAAGGGCGTCATGCTGCCGGACCGTGTGCTCGGCGCCAACCTCGATGCCATCGCCATCGCGGCGGGGGTCGATCTCGACGGCGATGTGATGGTGTCGTGGCTGCCGCTGTATCACGACATGGGTCTGGTCGGCTTCATGGCCGCCCCGATGTGTTTCGGCGTCGAGCTCGTTCAGGCGGCGCCCCAGGACTTCCTCGCCCATCCCGCCAGTTGGATGCAGTGGATCTCCGACTACGGCGGCACGATCACCGCGGGCCCGAACTTCTCGTGGGCGTTGGCCACCCGCGCCCTCAAGAAGATGCAGGGCCTGGATCTCTCGACCCTGCGCGTCGCCTTGAACGGCGCCGAGCCGGTCGACCCCGACGCCGTCGATGCGTTCGTGCGGGAGGCGACCCGCCACGGCTTCCGCCCCGGCGCGGTGTTCCCGGCCTTCGGGATGGCCGAGCTCGCCATCGGCGGCACGTTCCCGCCCCCGATGCGCGGCCTCGTCTTCGACACGGTGGACGCCGAGACCCTCGAGCACCAGCACCTGGCCAAGCCCGTCGACCCCGCCACCCGCGGCGCAAGGCGCCTAGCCCTGCTGGGGGAGGCGGTGCCCGGGCTCGAGCTGCGCATCGTCGACTCCGACACGGGCGAGGCCCTCCCGGAGCGCCACGTGGGCGAGCTCGAGATCGCCGGCACGTCGGTCACCCCGGGCTACTACAAGCGCCCCGATGCCACCGCCGAGCTGTTCCGTGACGGCTGGCTGCGCACGGGCGACCTCGCCTATCTGGTCGACGGTGAGCTCGTGATCTGTGGGCGCCTGAAGGACGTGATCATCGTCGGCGGTCGCAACATCTACCCCCAGGACATCGAGCGGGCGCTCGGATCGGTGGACGGAGTCCGAGCCGGCAACGTCATCGCCTTCGGCGTGGCGGGCTACAAGAGCAAGGAAACCGTGGTCGTCGTCGCCGAGACACGAGGGGGCGATCTCGACGAGATCCGCAAAGCCATCCACCATCGCACCCTCGAGGTGGCGGGCGTGCCACCGCGAGACGTGATGCTGGTCCAGCCCGGAACCCTCCCCAAGACGAGCTCGGGGAAGCTGCAGCGGGCGCTGTGCCGCGAGCGCTACATCAACGAGGAGCTGGAGCTCGCCTGAGCACGCGGCATTGGATGGCGAGCGGCACTCGGACCACCCCTGAAGACGCTCGGGCCGCGTCGCCGATCACGCGGCTTGGAGCGCCTCCATCACCGCTCGCCACCGGTCCGGGTCGCTCTTGTAGGGCGCGTAGAAGCTGATGCGGTGGATGACGTCGCCGTAGCGCTGGTGCAACTCCGGGGCGAGGGCTTCGGGCTCCGCGACGACCGCGAAGGTGTTGAGGATCTCGTCGTCGATGAGGGTGCCCGTCTCGACCCATTGCCCCTGCTTCGAGAGCGCGTTGAGCTCGTCCTGCAGCGCGCCCCAGCCGTGGATCTCGAGCACCCCGCGATATGCCGGCGTCGAGCCGTAGAAGGCGATCTGCTGGCGCGTGCCGTCCGCCGCTTTCGTCATCTGCTCCTCGCTGGTGCCGGTGACGACGAAGGAGGGGCCGATGATCTCGAAGCCCTCCATCGTCTTGCCTGCCTTCTCGCGACCCGCGACGCAGGGCCGGCAGCGTCACCTCGCGGAGGTAGCGCTCGGTGGTGAACGCGTGGCAGATGAACCCGTCGCACGCCTCGCCCGCGACCTCGGTCATGCGCTCACCGACCCCGGCTAGGAACACCTTGGGGGTCCCGTGCGGGTTCGGCCCCGGATTGAAGAACGGCGTCATGAGCGTGTGCGTGTAGAAGTCGCCTCGGAAGTCGAGCTTCGTCCCGTTGTTCCAGCAGTCCCAGATGGCGCGGATGGCGAGGATCATCTCCCGCATGCGGGCCGCGGGATGGCTCCAGGGCATCGAGAAGCGCTTGGTGATGTGCGGCTTGATCTGGCTACCGAGCCCCAAGATGAACCGTCCGCCCGAATAGGCCTGCAGGTCGTAGCCGACGTGCGCCAACAACATCGGGTTGCGAGCGAAGGCGACGGCGATGGACGTGCCGAGCTCGAGACGCTCGGTGTGCTCGGCGGCCAGGAGGAGTGGGAAGAAGGGATCGTGGCCCGTCTCGGCTGACCAGATCCCCGAGTAGCCGACGGCCTCGGCCTCCTTCGCTTCCGCGGCCGCCTTCGTCAGATCGAACCCGATGCCTCCGTCAACCTTCATGGCGAGAAGGTAGCAACGAGCCGACCCCGGCGCTCACGCCTCCGGACGCGTCTTCAGGCGCGATCCCTCACCGGCCCTGTTCACGGAGGAAGCGCTCGAGCTCCGCGGCCAGCTCGTCGCCGCTCGGAAGGTCGGTGCCCGTGATCAACAGGCCCGTGTTCGCCTCGGCGTCATACGCCTCTTCGAGCTGACGGACCATCGTGACGTGTTCGGGATTTGCCGCCACGAGCTCGTCGAGCTGCTCGCGATGCTTCGTCACGGCTTCGTGGAGGTTGGCCGCCTCGACGTGGATGCCGGTGACGTCGGCGAGGCCGTGCAGGAGCGTCGACGAGGCGGCCGGGTAGGGGAAGCTGGCCACGTAGTGCGGCACCTGGGCCCAGAGCCCGAGTGCTGGCCGGCCGAGCGCGGCGAAGCGCCGTTCGATGGCCGCCTGCACCCCAGCCGGCACATCCACCGAGTTCCGTCCGTACGGGAGTGAGGCAGCCAGCTCCTCGCTCGACGCGGTGATCGACAGCCGCGGTGGCCGGGTGTGGGGGGAGGCGTACGGATAGGCGCCCAGACCAACCATCATGCGGGCGCCGAGATCGACGGCGAGGCCCGCGGCGGCGTCGACGAAGGCGCGCCATGCCGAGTCGGGCTCGTAACCGCTGAGGAGCAGGACGTCGTGGCCATCGCGGTCGCGTCCGGACCGCAGCTTGATCTCCGGCCACAGCAGCTCGGTGCTCACTCCCTCGCGGATCTGGAGCACCGGCCGCCGTGCTCGATAGTCGATGAAACGGTCGGCGTCGAAGGTGGCGATGTCGGCCGGCGCCACCTCGGCCTCGAGGGCCTCCATGGCCGTGGCCCCTCCGGCCCCGGCGTCGATCCAACCGTGCAGGCACACGACGAGGACGGGCGAGTCGACCTGAGGCTGCGCGTGCAGCACGTAGGCGTCGCTCATGCCCGGCTCTCGGTGCTCCGGCCCACCGCCTCCATGCCGCGAACGGTAGCGAGTCCACGAGGATCGCCCACCTATGGCGGGTATCGTCGCTCTTCATGGCCATCGACGTCAGCGACGCCACCTTCCAGACCGAGGTGCTCGACCGCTCCAAGGAAGTCCCCGTCGTCGTCGACCTGTGGGCGCCATGGTGCGGTCCGTGTCGCACCCTCGGGCCCATCCTCGAGAAGGTCGTCGACGAGACGAACGGGCAGGTGGTGTTGGTCAAGGTCAACATCGACGAGAACCCGGGCATCGCCCAGGCGTTCGGGGTGCAGAGCATCCCGTTGGTCGTAGGCCTCCGTGACGGGCAGCCGGTCGACGGCTTCCTCGGTGCGTACCCCGAGCAAGCCGTGCGCGAGTTCATCCAGAAGCTCCTGCCGACGGCGGAGGAGCAAACCGTGGCGAGGCTGCTCGAGGCGGGCGACGAGGTCAGCCTCCGCCAGGCCCTCGAGCTCGATCCCGGGAACGAAGCGGTGGTGGTGGCCCTCGCCGAGGTCTTGATCGAGGCGGGGGAGACGGAGGAGGCCCTCGCCGTGCTGGCCCGCGTGCCCGAGACCGCCGAGGTTCGTCGTGTGGCGGCGCTGGCCCGCGTGGGCGACGCGCCGAGTGACGACTATGACGCCAAGCTCACCAGCCTGCTCGACAGCGTGAAGGATGACGAGGCCGCCCGCCAGGAGTTTCTCGATCTCCTGGAGCTCATGGGGCCGGACGACCCCCGCACGAACCAGTACCGCCGGCTGCTGACCAGCCGGCTCTTCTGAGCCCATCGATCCCGGCGGGCGGCTGGCTCCGCTCGCCCCAGGCCTCTCGGGCGTCCGCCTCCGCTCGCCGCAGCCTCTCGGGCGTCCTTCGCGCACTTCAGCGTCTCGGGCGTCCCGCTCCGCTCGCCGCAGCCTCTGGGGCGTCGGCCTCCGCTCGCCTCAGGCCTCTCGGGCGTCCGCCTCCGCTCACCGCAGCTCTGGGGCGTCCCCCTCCGCTCAGCTCCTCTGTCCCCGGCTGTCCCTCCCGTTTCGCCGCCGCCCCCGCTTCCCGTCTCGCTTGCGCCAGGGATCTACGCTGAGGCGGTGCGGATCGTGCGCCAGGGGAGCCATGTCCTGGTGATCGGAGGGCCCGTCCCCCCCGGGGCGGATGCGATCACCCTCGGCTCGGTGATCTTCGTTCGGGCGTCGGCGGCCAATGACGAGTACCTCCTGCGGCACGAGCTCGTGCACGTCCGGCAGTGGCGGCGCCATGGGGTGATCCGCTTCCTCGTGCGGTACCTCTCCCCGTACATGTACTGGCGGCTGGCGGGCAAGGGCCATCATGGCGCCTACCTCCGCATCCCGTTCGAGATCGAGGCAGATTGGGTGGCCCGCCGTACCCTCGGCGCCGCGCCCGTAGAGGCAGAGACCAACCAGCGCGCACCCCTCGCCTAGAATCACCTTCGACTTCCCCTGATGCTGGCCTGCCGCCTCGCGCGGGCTGCTCTCGGGAGGTCGTGTGCCCGATCTCGTACGACCATCGCCGCCTGTCCGTTGGCGTGATCGAGTTGCAGCAATTGGTCCCAGCCTCCGGCCGGGCCGGCTCGCCGGCGCGGCAACGGCCATCCTGCTCGTCGCCGCGGCCGCCTGGTGGCTGCTGCGGACACCGGCTGATCCCCCTGAGGACCATCTCCCGATGGCCGCCGGAGCCCGCCCCGGCGGCTCCACCTCGTTACCGGTGCGCCAGGTCGGCTCCACCTCCTCCACAGCGATCAGCGCGGTGCTCGTCGTCCAGGCGGCTGGCGCCGTCGTGCACCCGGGCCTCTACCGGCTCGCGCTCGGGGCCCGGGTGGCCGACCTCGTGGCCAAGGCAGGCGGCCCGTCACCAGGGGCCGAGCTCGACTCCGTGGCGTTGGCGGCCAAGTTGGTCGACGGGCAGAGGGTCTACGTACCCCGCGTGGGCGAGGTACCGCCTCCCGTCGCGGCCACGGCCGCGGATGGGCCGCGGGCGCCACCCGAGCCGGTCGACCTCAACACGGCCACGGCCGACGAGCTCGACTCGCTGCCGGGCATCGGTCCGGCCACAGCCGCGGCGATTGTCGCCTACCGAGAGCTCCATGGTCCCTTCCATGCGATCGAGGACCTGCTCGATGTCCGGGGGATCGGCCCCGCGAAGCTCGACGCCCTCCGTGGGCTGGTGCGGGTATGAACTCGTCTCGGCCTAGAGCACGGCGCCGCCGCCGAGCACGAGCACCTCCATCACGAGGGCCAAGGCCACGGCGCCCATGACCGCGCCGGCGAGGAGGGCGTACTCCCGCCACCAGTCGATCCACGACGCGACCGGTGCTCGGGTCGCCCGCCACCCCGCGAGGGCACCGACCGCGATCCAGAGGCCCGCGCTCGTCACGACGGCGAGGAAGTACCGACCGCCGCCGCCGAGCCATGGCACGCCGAGCAGCATCCCCGTCGGCAGCGCGCACAGCGTGCCGAGTAGTACGACCGCGCCCTTGGCGAGAAGCGCCTTGCCCGTCGTCGCTTGCGTGCTCGCCACCATCACGGCCAGGAGAAGGCCGCCGACCGGGGCGACGAGCCCGGCCAGTGGTCCGCGGCGTCGCAACCGGTACCGGTAGGCGCGGGGGCCGTCGGGCACGGAGGTGACGGCGGGGGCGGTGACGGCCATGCGGGTGGCGATGGTACGGCGGTGCTCCCGCCAAGAGGTTGCATCCCCAACTTCCCCCTCGCAGCCGAAAGACGTGGCGCGCCGGGAGGAGCGATGGCAGACGCATGGGTCGTGGTGATGGCGGCGAGCACCGCTTTGGGCGCGTGGTGGGCGGCGCCGGTCCCATGGTGGATCGGGGCTATCGGGGTCGTGGGCGGCTTGTGGCAGCGATCGCCCCCGGCACTGTCCCTTGCCGCGCTGCTCCTGGCCAGCGGCCTCGGTCACGCGGCGTGGGCCGGTGCCACGCCCCTCGCCGCCGGGCCGGTCCACGCGACCGTCACGCTCCTCGATGACCCGGCGACGGTGAACGGCGCTGTCCGAGCCACCGCGCGCCTCGGTCGCGCCCACGTCGAGCTATGGGCTCGGGGCGGAGCGGCCGGGCAGCTCCGTATGCGCCTCGCCGGCGAACAGGTCGGCCTGCTCGGCCGCGAGGTCTCCGTGTCACCGTCCAAGGCACACCAGATGGCGGCCCGCCATATCCGGGGGCAGATCACCGTGCTGACGGTCACCGGCTGGGCAGCCGGTGACGCCATGAGTCGCGCCGCCAATCGGGTCCGCAGGACGCTGACCGACGGCGCGGAAGTGCTGCCGCCGACGGAGCGGTCCCTCTTCCTGGGCTTCGTCATCGGTGACGATCGCGACGAGCCGGCCGCCCTGGTCGACGCGTTTCGCGACGCAGGACTCGCCCACCTGACGGCTGTCTCCGGGGGGAATGTCAGCTAGGCTGGTGCCTATGGAACGAGCTCGGAACACCCGGACACAGCCCCAGGGCCAGCACGCCCTCATCTACTGCCCGCGTCAGCCACGACCCGAAGCGGCGCATGCGCTCTGTCGACCAGCAGGAAACGGAGCTGCGCGAGTGGGCGGCCGACGAGGGCTGGGCCGTCGCCGAAGTCCTGAAGGAGACGGACCGCTCCGCCTCCCGCTACGCCAAGCGGGGCCGCGACGAGTGGGACCGGGTCGAGAAGCGCCTCGCCGCCGGAGACGTGGACCTGCTGCTCACCTGGGAGGCGTCACGGGCGACCCGAGACATCGAAGTGTCGGTCCGCCTGGTCCGGCTCTGCCAAGCTCACGGCGTCAAGATCGGCTACTCCCGCCGGCTCTACGACCTCACCAGCCCCGACGATGAACACCGCGTGCTCGCCGACATGCTCGACGCTAGCCACGAGGCGGGCAAGACCTCGATGCGGGTGAAGCGCGACATCCGCCGCATCGCCTTGGAAGGCCGGCCGAGCGGCCGACGCCTCTACGGCTACCGACGCGTCTACGACCCCGACACCGGGGACCTTCTCGGCCAGGAGCCCGACCCGGCCGAGGCTCCCATCGTCGCCGAGGCCGCCCGGCGATTCCTGGCCGGCGAGTCGCTGTACGCCATCGCCGACAACTTCAACGCCCGGCGGGTAGCAGTCCCGGCCACCCAACGCAACGGCGAGCCGGTGCACCGCCCCTGGGACTCGGCGAAGCTCAGCCGGATGCTCCGCAACCCCGCGTACACGGCGTGGCGGATCCACCAGGGCCAGGTGGTGGGGGAGGCGAACTGGCCGCCGATCATCGACCGGGCCAGCTTCGACCGCCTCAGGACCCGGTTCGAGGACCCGAGCCGTACCACCAACCGGGACCGGCGGGATGTCGCCCACCTGCTCACCGGGATCGCCCGGTGCGGGTTGTGCGGCCACAAGCTCTACCGTGGCCACGACCGCCAGCACCGCAACGTCTACGCCTGCAAGGCGGGCAAGGGTCACCTGGTCCGGGACATGAGGGCTCTCGACAACTACGTGATCCAGCTGGTGGTCGACCGGCTGGAGCGGGGCGACTTCGACATGTCGACCGCCGGCCCGTCGCCCGAGTGGGACACGGCCCAGGCCGACCTGCGAGCCATGCGGGCCGAGCTCGAGACGGCGGTCGAGGAATGGAAGGCGCAGCGGCTGAGCGTGGTGATGCTGGGCCGGGTCGAGGCCGAGCTGTTGCCGCGGATCGAGGCCGCGGAGCGGGTGGCCCGCCGGGCGATGATGCCGGCGTCGGTGTTGGAGTTGGTCGGGCCGGGGGCGCAGGCCCGATGGGACCGTCTGCCTATCGAGGGCCAGCGCGAGGTCATGCGGGACCTGGTGGACCTGACGGTGCTCCCGGCCCGATCGGGTCGCCGAGCCTTCGACCCGGACGCGGTGCGGGTCGACTGGCGGCGCTGACGGAGCGGGTCGACTGGCGGCGCTGACGGAGCGGGCGTCTTCTTGACATCACGCCGATGTAACTACGAGCATGTACGTATCCCAGGGCATGCCCTGGCACTGACAACCGAATCGTCGCTAGTTCGACCAGCGGGAGCGCCGCAGCCAGCTCGTGGAGGCGGTGGGCGAGGAACCCCGAGAGGGATAGCCGTACTCATCCGGGACGGACGAACGGACAAATGCGTTCCGAGAGGGACGTTCGCGCTCACCTCGCACTGTCTGGCCGGGGCGCCCGAGTGACCGACTGAGGGGCCTCTGGCCTCTCGGAAGGGAACCGCTCCATGCCGACCGTTTCTCCGCACTGGCGGTTCGACGCCGCCGCTGCCCGTTCCGCGATCAAGGCGCGGGGCATGACGCACGAAGCCGCCGCCCGCGCCGTGCCGATCCCGCTCGCCACGCTGCAGCGGTGGTTGGGGGGCGTCAACACCCCTTCGACCCGGAGCCTTTTCGCCCTCGCCCAGGTCCTCGACGTGGACCCGGCCGACCTGATGATCCTCGACGATGACCCGGCCGCGGTGGCGTCGTGACCACCTACGCCGAGGCGCACCGCTTCAACGAGGCGCTGGGACTCGGACCGCACATCAAGCGGCTGGTCGATGAGGCCCCGCCGTTGTCGCCGGAACGGGCCGCCCGCATCCGAGCCATCCTCAACTCTGCGGTCCCGGTGCAAGCCACCGAGGCGGAGGCCAAGCCGGCGGAGGGGGGACGGGCCACTGGCAGGCAGCCCGTCCCCAACAGCAAGGCTCCGCAAGACGACCAGCCCCCCCACGGGACGGGACGTCGTGGGGGATCGTAACCGCGCCGAGGCGGAGGGACGGCTCGAGCACGTCGGCGCGCTGATCGACGCGGCGCTGCGCCTCGCGGTGCACGAGGCGATGGTGCCGGGGGACTTCGACCGCGCCGTCGACGGCGTGGTGGTGCTGCTCGGGCGGGCGCAGGACCTCCACGTGCTCGCCTGCGAGCTAGGCGAGCTGGCGGTCGCGGCATGAGCGACCTCGCCGAGCGCATCGCCGAGCTCCCGGCTGACGTGCGCGCCATCGCGGCTTCGTGGTGGCGGGCGTGCGGTCTGCCTCGCGTATGCGATCTCGACGCCGACCAGGCGGCGCTCGTCGACGAGTACGTGTCGTGGTGGGATCGTCCCCTGGCCCCGACCGGTCCACCGGTGCTCCCCCTACCGGTGACCGGTCGGGCGCCGGCGGTGCCTCGGTTGCACCCTGAGGCCCGCCTCCACGAATGCGTGGCGCCGGTCGCGTTGGCTGACGGCACGTTCCGCTATCGGAGCTACGGCCGGTACCTGGTCGGGCCTGAGCAGTGCCGCGACTGCGGCTGGTCGCCGTCGCTGCCCCTCCCCCAGCTCGAAGCGGTCGTTGACGCGATCCGCGACTACTACGGCGGCGACGCGGTGCTGTGGTGGCAGGCCGGCCTCGAGCTGACGAAGGAGCGGGCCGCATGATCGACGACCGGACCCGCGAGCTGATGGAAGCTCAGCGTGCGATCGTCGCGGTCGAGCGCCGGAACGGGGACGTGCCACTGGTGCTGCCGGTGCTGCCCGAGGAGCTGTGGGCCGCCCGGACGGCCTTCGCCGCCATCCGGCAGACCGCATGGTCGTTGCTCATCCACCCCGACGCCTTGTTCGGCGCCGTGCTCGCCTACGTCGCCTACCACGCCGACCACCGGTTCGTGCTGCCCCGGGTCGTGAGCCGCTACGCCTCGCTCAACCTGTTCGCCGGGATCGTCGGACCCTCCGGCGCCGGGAAGGGCTCCGCGCTCGACGGCGCCGCCGACCTGTTCGACATCACTGGGCTGGCGTCGGACTTCCACCAGGCCGAGGAAGCCCTGGGGTCGGGCGAGGGGATCGCGAAGTCGTACTGGGGGCAGGTCCGCGCCGACGACGGGAAGGGCACCGACTGGCAGCGGACCCGCCAGTCGATCCTCGTGCGGGCCGACGAGGGGGCGATGCTGGCCGACCTCGCCAACCGCCGCGGCTCGACGTTGATGACGGTGCTGAACCAGGCGTGGTCCGGGGAGCGGATCGGGTTCAACAACGCCGACCGGACCCGCCGGTTCCCGGTCGAACCGTTCAGCTACCGACTGGCCGCCGTGATCGGGTTGCAGCCCCTCCTCGCTCAGGCCATCTTCGCCGCCGAGGCTCTCGGCTTTCCGCAACGGTTCCTGTGGCTGTGGGGTGGCACCGACCCGGAGGCGCCCTATCCGCCGCCCGCGACCCCGAAGGCGGAGACCATCACGTTGCCCCGGTGGAACGCCGAGACGACGACGACGATCCGCAGCTACCAGTGCGCCGTTCTCGAGCTCGACCCCGCGGTGGCTCAGGAGATTCGCCGGCGCCGCTGGGAGCATCGCAGCGGCCACGTCGAAGCCGACCCGTTGGACAGCCACGGCGACCTGGGCCGCCTCAAAGTGGCCGGGCTGCTCGCCCTCATGCAGGGTGAGGCGGCCGTGTCCACCGACGATTGGCGCTTGGCGGGACTCGTCCATGCCACGTCGCTCGCGGTGCGCGACCACATGCGCCGGGTGTTGCACTCAGAGCAGAACCGCAAGGCGGAGGCCGCGATCGAGCACGAGGCCCGCAAGGCGGCCCGCTCCGACGAAGCCGTCGAGCAGAGCCGGATCGAACGGTTGGCTGCCCGGGTTCGAGGCCATGTCTCGACCAACGGCACCGACCGCTGCGGAGACGGCTACTGCACCCGCGCCTGCATCACCATCGCCCTCGGCGGTAGAGACCGCGACCTCCGCGACGAAGCGGTCAGCTACGCCGTGACGCGGCAGTGGATCGACGAGCGCGATGGCCGGTTCTACCGGAGGTCGCCATGACCGGAGAGACGCGTGACGCGCTAGGGGCTGCCCAACGCGCCCAACGCGCCCAACATGGGCTCGGCACGTCATCCCAGCTGCGGCTATGTCCCAGGGTCGATGTTGGGCGGTTGGGCATGTTGGGCGACGCTCCACGCGAGAGCGCATCGCGAACGCGAGGCCCGCCGTCCCTTTGCCCGCTTTCCCCGCTTCTCCCGCCCCGTACAACGAGGGAGCGATGAGCCGTGAGCAACCGAGCGCACCGCCGCCAACGGTGCCCCCGCCGGCAAGCCCGAAATGCCCGAAATGCCCGACAAGGAGAGCCATGAACGATCCGATCCGAGAGCGGCTGGCCTTGCGAGGCCGGACCCGATTCGTCTCGTACCTCGACCAGCCCAACGTGCCCAACGTGCCCAACGTGCCCGAGCCCGAGCCGGAACCCGACCCCCGCGCCGGCTTCCGCCACAGCATCGACCAAGGCGTGAAGGGCGAGATGCCGATACCCCGACGGGACTTCGACCGCGAGATGGCGGAGGCGATCCGCGAGTTCGCCCATCGCCGCCTCGTCACCCCGGTCGTCATCAACGCACCCGGATTGGAGGACTGACCATGTTCGACCTCACCGCCTACGACGTCCGGGGCCTCCCGAGCATCCGGCTCGCCACCCTGCCGCCGCCGGTGGCCGCACCGGCCGCCTACACCCAGGCGCTCGCCGATCTGTCCACGGCGTGCGCCCTCCTGGCCGACACGGCCCAGGCCGAGAAGAACGCCCGGGTCCGCCTCGACCGGGCCCGAGCCGACGACGTGGCCGAAACCGCGATCGCCTTCGGCGAAGGCCGACCCGACCCCGGCAACACCCACGAGCGGGCCGCCCTCGCTGCGCTCGCCACCGCCGAGCGGCGCGCCAGCGCGGCGCGGATGCGCTACGAGTCAGCGACGGCCGCCTACGCCGACGCGCTCGCCACCTGCGCGCCCGAGTGGGCGGCCCTGCTCGACGGCGAAGCGATCGTCGCCCTGCGGGGAGCAGCCACCGAGGTCGACGCCGTCCGGGCGAAGGTGGCGACGGTCGTCGACTACGCCGGCGCCGCCCTCGACATGCTCGCCCTCGCCGGGTTCCTCCGGGTGGGAGGCATCCCTGGCCGGTGGGCGAAGTACCGGCCGGTGGTCGGCCTGGAGGGGCCCGTCGAGGCCATCACCGCCCTCGCCGGCGCGCTCACCGCCCTGGCCGACCGGCTCGAGCACCCCGCCTCGGAAGAGAACCCTGATGCCGTCGCCGAACCTGTCCCTGCCGCATGACGGGTGGCTGGACCGGCCCCGCTGCGCCAACGACCCGAACCTCGATCCCGAGGCACGCGAGCACCAGAACGGGCAATATGCACCCCTCAGGCGAGGAACGAGGGGTGCCCAAGTGCCAGCGAACGTCAGGGGTCCGCTCGATCAACAACCCGGCGAACCCGGTTGGTGGCTCGCGTCGGACGGCAAGTGGTACCCACCCGAATCCGCCGCCGGTTACGAGGCCCAACCGACACCGCCGAGTGGGGCACCAACGCCGCCTGCCAGCGGGAACGGGCTCGCGGTCGCCGCGCTCGTTCTCGGAATCATTGGCCTGCTGTTCGGCTTCATTCCGCTCACGTTCTTCATGGCGGCACTTCTAGGTGTCCTCGCCCTCCTCTTCGGCTTGATAGGCGGGAGCCGCGCGAAGAAGCGCGGCATGAAGACCGGCATGGCAACCGCCGGAACGGTCCTCGGCATTCTTTCGATCATCATGTCGATCGTCGGTTTGGTGATCCTCGTCGCGGTCGTAAACGACACGTCCAACAAACTGGGCGAGACCGCCAATTCACCGACCACGACCAAAGCCGAAGGCGAGACGAAGGAGGCCACGACTACGACGGCCGCGAAGGCGAAGGCAAAGCCCGTCGCTGTCTCGGGGTTCACGAAGTACGACGCGCTCCGCGAGACGTGGGTATCGGTTGGGATCGTGCTGACGGGTCTGTCCGGAGGAAGTCAGGAGCTGACCATCAGCCTGCTCGACGCGGCCGGTACCCCGATTGCCACGAACACCGAGTACGTCGGCTCCGACCGCGACGGCGCTCAAGTATTGGTCTCGTCGTCGTTCACGGACAACACCCCCACGGCTGCGAGCGTTCGGGTCGACATCACCGACGCGTCGAGCCTGACCGATGCGACGCCGTTCCCGGTGACTGTGGCGAGCCAAGGGTTCGATGGGAACTTCTGGACCGTCAAGGGCACGGCAAGGAATGACACCTCAAAGAACATCACGCTCGGCAAGGTCACGTGCGTCGCTTTTAAGGCGGGCAAACCCGTCGCTGGCGAAGCGACCTTCACGGACACGATTGTGCCCGGTGCTCAGATCGCTTTCGAGGTGACGGGCACCTTCGATCCGCACGCTGACGCGGCGCAATGCCAGGGCGAGGCGTCGTAGGTCGCTGCGACGTCATCCGCGCAGCCTCAACCCCGCCGCCGACCCGACACGGGATACCCCCAAGGGCGAGTGGCCGGGGGGAATCGCACCCCCCGGCTCTCTCAGAACCGGACGTGAGCCTCTCGACTCATCCGGCTCCCATCATCCAGCCGTCAGGGCGTGACGCCCAGCCGCCAGTGGGCAAAGAGAGTCGGGTCGCGCCTTGCGACGCTCCGCAACCACCGAACTGCCCTGGCGAAGTGATGGTGCAGCCGTTTGTATTTCCGTGCCGCCCAACGCGCGAGATGCGCGTTGAGTCGACGCAACAGCGGATACAGCATGGACTTGTAGAAGCGCCCGTAGTAGCTGATCCACCCGTGCACGATGGGGTTGATGATGCGCGCAAGGTCCTTGAGGGCCAGGTCGCTGCGCCGGTTGATCCGCCAGGAGCGGATCTCCCGTCCGATCGCCTTCTTGGCGTCGTCGCTGACCGCCGGCAAGAAGCTCACGAAGAAGTTCCCGTGCCTGCTCTTCGCCAGTCGGGGACGAAACGTGTACCCCAAGAAGCTGAATCGTTCGTGCTCATGTGAGCCCGGGCGGCTGGCGTCCTTGCAGTACACGATGCGCGTCTTGTCGGGGTGAAGTTCCAGACCGACTTGCGCCATACGCTCGGCGATGGCCCCAAGCACATGTTGTGCCTGGGCTTCGGTCGCGCAGTGAACCACCGCATCGTCCGCGTAGCGTTCGAAACCGACCGTCGGGAACTCCCGGGCCAGCCACCTGTCGAACGCGTAGTGGAGGAAGAGGTTCGCCAGCAGGGGCGAGATCGCCGAACCCTGCGGGGTCCCACGATCCCGTTGCACCAAGGTGCCGTCTCCCATCTGGAGGGGAGCTTTGAGCCACCGCTCCACATAGAGAAGAACCCACCGCAAGTCCGTGTGCTTAGACACTGTCCGCATCACAAGGTCGTGATCCAAGCTGTCGAAGAAGGCTCGGATGTCGAGATCGATCACCCAGTCCTTCTTCCAGCACCGTTGCCGGCATGTCGCCACCGCATCGAGAGCGGACCGCCCCGGCCGATAGCCGTAGGAGTCAGGATGGAACAGCGGCTCCACCTCCGGCTCCAGATACGACCGAACGACCGTCTGGGCGATCCTGTCCGACACCGTGGGCACCCCGAGAAGGCGGACCCCCTTGCCTCCTGCTTTCGGTATCTCCACCGCACGCACCGGCGGCGGGAAGTACGTCCCCGAGGACATCCGATTCCAGAGCTTGTAGAGGTTCCCTTTCAGATCCCTCTCGAACTCTGCGATCGACTCCCCGTCGACACCCGCAGCCCCCTGATTGGCCTTGACCTTCTCGTAGGCCTCCCACACAACCCACTTGGAAATCTCAAACGACTTCACCGTCGTCGGCTTCGACACGTCCACCGGCTCCTCCCGCACGATCACGGTTGACCACCAGACATGCCCGGATGACCCGGCCCCTTCGCTCCGCCCACGTTACCGGGCATCACCACTACTACGAGCCGGTCCGTCCCTGTGCCCCGCATCGGTACTCTGCTCCTCGCAGTTCCCGCTGCTTGGAGTCCTCCCTCTCGCGACCGGGGGGCCAAATCCGGCAGCCCAGTGAACGGCCGTCGTAGCGGGGCGACAGGTTCCCACGTTCCATGCCAGAGCCCGAGCTGAGCTCGCGCCGCCTCCATGCCGGACACCACCTGGGCAGTAAGCAGGTTGCCCCCAGGCTCATCCCGGGACAGGTGATCATCTCCCGGTTTCGATGCCATCTATACACTTTCGACACGTCATCAGCGGTTCGCTTCCGCTCGCCTTCTCAGCTCACACCTGACGCACTCGTTGGCGCGCCTCTTCCGCAACGCTTACCACCCCGGCTCTTGACCGGCGCAGCTTGCGGTGGTTTGAGACCTCCCCCTGCAGGGCGATCCCGGAGGACCTACCTCCATCTCTGACACAGCACCGCATCAGAGCTTCGACCTTCTACATCGACGCCTCCTTTGCGTTCGTGGCGCACATCACCCGTGCATTAGGCGTTCGGCTCGCCCCGGAGGAGATGCCTCCTGGAAACCCTCCCCTGAATCAGCCGCCTGCCCCATTGGCCTGGTTTTCGCTAGGGCTGCAGGCTGGTCCCCCTCCCCTCCTGGGGGGGCCTGGTGCCTGGTGCTCATGCCTGGTGCTGGTGGGTGCCCCCTGGTGCCCTGGCTCAGGCTGGCGCGCTGGGTGCATGTGGCCATGCCTGGTGCCTCTGCTCTCTCCTGGTGCTGGCGCGCCTGGCCGCGCCTGGGCTCGGGTCCGCGAGAGCTGCAAGCTGCCCCCCACCCCGGCGAACCCAACGCTGGACACCGCCCCCTCGTGTAACGTGAAGCTGGGCGGACCGACACATGCAGATGGGGAATCCGAGAGATGGAGCCAGACGACACGGTCCTCGGGGCCTTGCAGCGCGTCGAGAAGCGGGCGGAAAGGGCTTCTGATGCCCAGCTCGTCGAGACATATGTTCAGGCAGGCGGTGTCTTTGACTCACTCCGCCACACTGACAACGACCTCATATTCGGCAGGCGAGGCACAGGAAAGACTCACGCGCTGAAGTACCTCGCCGAGTACGCCCGGAGGAACGGCGACGTTGCCGTCTACGTAGACATGGAGCGGCTCGGCTCGACAGGAGGGCTCTACAACGACCCGAACCTGACGGTCGCTCAGAGGGCGACGCGCCTTCTCGTGGACGTCCTGAATGAGATCGTCGACAAGCTCGGCGATGTCGCGTAGAGCTAGAGGCCACGTCCGAGGTTCTCGAGCTCTGGGATCGGCTCGCCCGAAGCGTCAACGAGGTCATCGTTGAGGGGACGGTCGAGAGGGAGTCGGAATCAGGAGAGGAGGATGAGTCCTCCTCCTCCACAGGCCTGAACGTCGGTCAGCGTGCCTTCGACTTCAGCGCAAGCAGCGGGCGACGATCAGTCTCGCGGTCAACTCAGCGTGAGCGGGCGACGGGAGCAGCCGTCCATCGTGTCCATCTCGGTAGTGCCGCGACCTGGCTCGACGAACTCGTACGCGGCCTCCCAGTGAGACGGGTTTGGGTGCTCCTCGATGAGTGGAGCGCGATACCGCTCGATCTCCAGCCTCTCGTTGCCGACATGCTGCGGCGCACTCTTCTCGGCGTCAGTACCGTCACTGTCAAGATCGCAGCGATCGCCCACCGATCTCGGTTCATTGAGTACGGAGCAGACGGCTACATCGGCTTCGAACTCGGCGCGGATGTCTTCGCGAGCCTCGACCTCGACGAGTTTGTCGTTTTCCCGTCACGTAGCAAGTCCGAGCGAGAGGAGCGAGCAACCAACTTCTTCCGCGAGCTGCTCTTCAAGCATGTGCAGGCGGTCCTGCGAGACGCGGGTGCGGCCGAGCAACTCCCGTCGCCTCAGCAGCTCACCGCGGCTGCATTCACTCAGGTGAACGCGCTTCGCGAGCTAGTGCGGGCCGCGGAAGGGGTGCCGCGGGACGCTCTTAGCATCGCCGCCCGCGCCGCCCTTCGCGTTCAGGAGGGCGGACGAATCTCCACCGACGATGTCAGGGATGCTGCGGAGGTCCTCTTTCAGCAAGTGAAGAGCAGCGCGGCTCAACGCCTACCCGTTCGCACGAAAGCTCCTGACCCGGATCCTCGACGAGGTGATCGGGCGCAAAGTTGCACGAGCATTTCTGCTCGAACAGAGCGACACGGCGCACCCGCTGATCCAAGAGTTGGTCGACAGCCGAATCCTCCACATCATCAAGAAGGGCTACTCGGGCCAGGATGAGCCGGGCGTGCGCTTTGACGTCCTCCAGATCGACTACGGATGCTACGTTGATCTCCTCAAGACCTCGCGTGCCCCCGCCTCCCTGTTCGGCACGGACGGCGACGTCGAGTCGGATGACGACCACTCTTATGAGGCCCTCTTCGGGAACGTTCGCGTCCCGGAGGACGACTATCGGGCGATCCGGCGCGCAATCCTCCGACTGCCTCAGATGCTGGACGCGATCGGATACCGGGACGGAGAGGGCGCGTAGGCGTGGCAACTGCGCTGCTGGTAGGTGACGGACAGGAGAGACGGTGGCATCCTGGTGCCCAGGTGCCGATTCCAAGGTGCGCCTGACCGGTACCCCCAGTTGTGCGCTGGGGGTACCGGCCTTTCTGGCGCTACTTGACTGGCCTGGTGGCCCGCTTGGCGGGAGCCGCCTTGGTGGCCTTGGCGGTGACCTTCGTGGTCCGGGTCGTCGACTTCGTCGCCGTCCTCGCCGGTGGGGTCGCCTTGGCCTTGGTCACCTGGGCCTTGGTCACCTGGGCCTTGGTCACCTGGGCCTTGCTGGCCTTGGTGACCTTGGTCGGTGGCTTCTTGGCCGCCGCCTTGGCCTCTCGGGCCGCCTTACGGTCGGCTCGCTGCCGCCGGCGGAAGTCTGCACAGAACTCGCAGTTCCGCCGGTGCCAGGCAATGACGTTCTCGAGGCTCTGGAGCCAAATCGGGTCCCCGACCTCATCGGCGGAAACACCGCCGGTGAGGAGGGACAACAAGGTCCCGCCCTCGCCATGCATGAGGGTGTTGCAGCAGAGCGTGTGCAACGGCATGCAGTGGTCGTCGTCATCGCCTAGGGGCCACAGCGCGCAGGTGAGCGGCCGTTCCGGTGACCCGGGTTCGCCGCACAGCGCGCAGGAGCCCTCAAAGGGGCTTTGCATCGTCTCTCCGTTTCCAAGGTGCTGGGGGGCTGCCGCCCAGGGTCGCCCCTGGGCCGCCCCTACTGGTGGCCTGGGCCTGGCCCTGGGAGCCCCAGGAAAGGCCCTGCCACTGGCCCTTTGGGGCCTGCCCTGAGCCTATCACAGATTTCACCTCTCTAAGATAGATTCTAGGGGGAGAACGTGGCTTTTGTGTTGGTGGCGGTGGGACCGCTGCTGCGCCGGCTCGGTCGCCGGAGCCGGTGGGTGGCGACGCTCGGCGTCATCGCCTGGTTCGCGCTCCTCACCCGGTTCGAGCCATCGGTGTTGCGCGCCTCGGTGATGGCCGGGCTCTCCGCCACTGCGGTCGTCGTCGGCCGCCCCGCCTCCGCCGTCCGCATCCTGGGCCTGGCCGTCACCGTCCTCCTCCTCGTCGACCCACTCCTCGTGTGGTCTGTCGGTTGGTGGTTGTCGGTGGGCGCCACCGCGGGCATCGCCTTGCTGAGCCGCGGCATTGCGGCCCGACTCCCCGGCCCGCGCCCGCTCGCGTTGGCCCTTGGCGTGACGCTCGCCGCCCAGCTCGGGGTGGCGCCGGTCCAACTCCTCGCCTTCGGGCCGGTGCCGGTTGCCTCAGTGCCGGCCAACCTGCTGGCCGAGCCCGTGGCTGGCCCCGTCATGATGTGGGGGCTCCCGGCGGGTGTCGTGGCCGGGCTGGTCCCCATCCCGTTGGCTCGGGTGGTCCAGCTGCCGACCTTGCTCGGTGTGCGTTGGATCGCGGTCGTGGCCCGGGTCGCTCGCGCCGCACCCCTCGGCCACGTCGGCTGGCCCGCCTTGGCCGTGCTCGCGATCCTTGTCGTCCTTGCGTGTGCGATGCGGGCACGGCGACGGGTCAGCTCGCCGCGCCCTGCGGACCATGGCCCGGCTCCATGACGCAATCCGATGAGCGGCGGCGCGGCCACCGCCCACATACATCCGGGTCGATCCGGTCGAATGGCCGGACTGCCACAAATCCCCCGGGCGCTGCTGCCGCGCGGCGCAGAGCCGGCCGGGGCCGGCCTTGGCCAACACGGGCTGGCCCGGCCGGCCCACGACACGCCGGGGCTACCGTCGATCTCGTGCAGTTGGTGATCGGCCCGCGTCGCTTCGACATCATCCACCGCGCCGTCGTCTTCGGGATCCTGAACCGCACCCCGGATTCGTTCTTCGATCAGGGCCGCTACTTCGCGCTCGACAGCTTCTTGCGCAAGGCGGAGCATCTGGTCCTCGATGGGGCCGACGTCCTCGACATCGGGGGCGTGAAAGCCGGGCCGGGGCCCGAGGTGGGCGAGGCCGAGGAGCTCGAGCGCGTGATCTCCGCCATCGAGGCCCTGGCCGATCGCTTCGACGTGCCATTGTCGGTCGATACCTGGCGGGCCAGCGTCTTGAGCGCGGCCTGCGCGGCCGGGGCCTGGGTCGGCAACGACATCAGCGGCTTCGCCGATCCCGACTACCTGTCGGTGGCGGCCGCACACGGCGCGTCGGTCGTCGCCACCCACATTCGGTTGTCCCCCCGCGTGCCCGATCCCGATCCCGTCTACCCGGACGGCCTCGTGCCCACGGTGCTCGCCTTCCTGGCCGACCGCGCCGCCGGCGCCGAGGCGGCTGGCATCGCGCCCGAACGGATCATGCTCGATGCCGGCTTGGACCTCGGCAAGACCCCGCGCCAGTCGCTGGAGCTGCTCCACGCCTCCGACGAGCTGGCCGCCCTCGGTTACGCGGTCTTCCTGTCGGCGTCGAACAAGCGGTTCCTGGGCACCCTCCTCGACCTCGAGGTGACCGAACGCGGCCAGGCCACCTCGGCCGCCCATGCCTTGGGGATCAGCCTCGGCTGCCGCGTCCTCCGAGCCCACGATGTGCGCGGCGGCGCGACGCACCGCCGACGCGATGGCCGAGGTGCTGGCGGCGCGGCGGCCGACCGAGGTGCGACTCCGGTGAGCGGGCAGACCGGGGTGCGTCTCCGGTGAGCGTGCACCTCCTAAGGGGCAAGGACGAGGCGGTGCTCGCCACGCGCACCCTCGAGCTGCTCGCCGAGCTGGTCGGCACCGGTGACCGGGCCCTCATGGTCGACGAGTTCGCGGGCGAGGACGTCGACCTCGCCGCCGCGCTCGCCGCGGCACGAACGCCGCCGTTCCTGACCGAGCGGCGGGTGGTTGTCATCCGCGATCTCGAGGCCCGCAACGCGGAGGAGCTGCGTGCGCTGGCCGCCGCACTGGCCGATCCGCTCGACACCACCGACCTCGTCCTCGTCCTGGCGGGTGCCGCCCCGAAGCCGCTCGTCGACGCGGTGAAGAAGGCCGGAGGCCAGCTGCGCGACACCGATCCTCCCAGCCGGGCGCGGGATCGTCGGCAGTGGTTCGACGAGCAGCTCGCGGCTCGCGACGTGAGGATGGACGCCGCCGCCGTCGCGGCCGTGCTCGATCGCCTGGGTGAGGATGTCGGCCGCCTGTCCTCACTGCTCGCCATGCTCGACGCCACGTTCGGGCCGGGCCGGCGCCTGGGCCCTGAGGACGTCGTGCCATTCCTGGGTGAGGCCGGCTCGGTGCCGCCGTGGGAGCTCACCGATGCCATCGACGCGGGCGCCACCACGGAGGCCCTCGTGGCCCTGCGGCGGATGATGCGGGCGGGCGAGCGGCACCCATTGCAGCTGATGGCGGTGCTCCACGGCCACTACACGCGGATGCTGCGCCTCGACGGCGCCGGCATCGCCGATGAGCGGGCCGCGGCCGAGGCCATCGGCGCGGCGCCGTTCCAGGCGAAGAAGGCACTCGACCAGCTCCGGCGAGTGGGCCATGACGGGCTGGTGCGAGCCTTCGAGATCCTCGCCGCCGCCGATCTCGATCTGCGCGGAATGCGCGACCTACCGGCCGAGCTGGTGATGGAGGTCGCGGTGGCGCGGCTCAGCCGCTTGGCGCCGTCGAGTCGCGCCGCCCTGCGCCGGTAGACGGAGGGGGGCGATTCAGCGCCCCGCAGCCCGAACGAACGTCGACGGGTCAGCCCGGTTGGCGACCGCGGCGACAGGATTCGCGCGTCCGCAGGCCGGCAGCAGTCAGCCCGCGGCGGCGGCGTTGGCCTGGCGCATGAGCCGGCTCGTGCGCCGCGCGGCCTGGTTCTCGTGGATCACACCTTTAGACGCGGCCTTGGCGAGGCGCTTCTGCGCCGTGATGAGAGCCTCCTCGGCATCCTCGGTGCCGTCGACCGCCGCCCATTCAGCGCGCTTGACGCGGGTCTTCAGCTCGGAGCGCATCGCCTTGTTCCGCGCCGCCGCCTTGGCGTTGGTGCGATTCCGCTTCTTCTGGCTCTTGATGTTCGCCACGACCTGGTTCCTTCGCGTCGTCAGAGGGCCGGAGCAGGGTAGCAGGGTGCCTTCCCCGACCCCAACGCGCGCTCATTTGGTGCGGAGCGCCCCTTGGTAGCGTCGCGCGTCGGCATGGACCCGTCCCGCATCCGCAACTTCTCGATCATCGCCCACATCGATCACGGGAAGTCCACGCTGTCCGACCGCATCCTCGAGCTGACTGGCGCGGTCGACCCCCGCGAGATGCGTGAGCAGTACCTCGACTCGATGGAGCTGGAGCGGGAGCGGGGCATCACCATCAAGGCCCAGAACGTTCGGGTGCAGTGGAAGGGCCACGTGCTCCACCTCATCGACACCCCGGGCCACGTCGACTTCGGCTACGAGGTGAGCCGTTCGCTCGCCGCCTGCGAGGGCGTCGTGCTCGTCGTCGACGCGGCCCAGGGCATCGAGGCCCAGACGTTGGCCAACTGTTACCTCGCCCTCGAGCACGACTTGGAGATCGTCGCCGCCCTCAACAAGATCGACCTCCCCGCCGCGGATCCTGATCTGTACGCGGCCGAGATCGAGCGCGTCCTGGGTGTGCCGGCGGCCGAGATCCTGCGCATCAGCGCCAAGACGGGTGAAGGCGTCACCGCGCTGCTCGACGCCGTCGTCGCGCGGATCCCTCCGCCGGTCGGTGATGCCGATCGCCCGCTCCAGGCCCTGATCTTCGACTCGCAGTACGACCAGTACCGCGGCGTGGTCAGCTCGCTTCGTGTGGTCAATGGCCGCGTGATGACGGGGCAGCGGTTGCGGTTCATGCAGACCGGGCGCATCCACGAGGTGGACGAGATCGGGGTGCGCCTGCCGGCGCCGACGCCCGTGGCCGAGCTCGGTCCCGGGGAGGTCGGCTATCTCATCGCGGGGATAAAGGACGTCGCCGAGGCACGATCTGGCGAGACGGTCACCTCTGCGAGCCGCCCGGCGCCCGATCCCTTGCCGGGCTACCTGGACCCGAAGCCCATGGTGTTCTGCGGGCTCTACCCGGTGGACGGCGACGATTTCGAGGATCTCCGCGAGAGCCTCGACAGGCTGAAGCTCAACGACGCCTCGATCACCTACGTGCCCGAGACCTCCGGTGCCCTCGGGTTCGGCTTCCGCTGCGGGTTCCTGGGTCTGCTCCACATGGAGATCGTGCGCGAGCGGTTGGAGCGCGAGTTCGGGCTTGCGCTGATCGCGACCGCTCCCTCCGTCGAGTACCGCGTCCACCGCAGCGACGGCTCCGTCGCCGTCATCGACAACCCGGCGGACATGCCCCCTGCGCCGGAGATCGACTTCATCGAGGAGCCGTACCTCACGGTCACCGTGCTCACCCCTTCGACCTATACGGGCACGGTGATGGAGCTCTGCCAGCAGCGCCGCGGCGACATGCGCAAGCTTGAGTACCTCTCGCCCGAGCGGGTCGAGATCGTCTATCGCGTGCCCCTGGCCGAGGTCGTGATCGACTTCTTCGACCAGTTGAAGAGTCGCACGCAGGGCTACGCCAGCCTGGACTACGAGCCCGACGGGTACGACCGCTCGCAGCTCGTGCAGGTCGACGTGCTCCTCAACGGTGTGCCCGCCGACGCCTTCTCGACCATCGTCCATCGTGACAAGGCCTACGACTACGGCCGGCGGATGGCCGAGAAGCTCAAGGAGCTCATCCCGCGCCAGCTGTTCGACGTCCCGATCCAAGCTGCCATCGGCGGGCGCATCATCGCCCGGGAGACGGTGAAGGCCAAACGCAAGGACGTCCTCGCGAAGTGCTACGGCGGCGACATCACCCGCAAACGCAAGCTGCTCGAGAAGCAGAAGGAAGGCAAGAAGCGGATGAAGTCGATCGGGCGCGTCGAGGTGCCGCAAGAGGCCTTCATCGCCGCGCTGCGCCTCGAGGACTAATTACCGGCGGTCACACGGAATCATCAGTGGACGAGCCGTTGCTGCTCGCCCAGTACTGCGCCCGCAAGGCCTTCTTGTCGGCCTTGCCGACGGGGGTGAGCGGGAGCGCCTCCACGATCTCCACCGACTTCGGCGCGTAGACGGGTCCCTTGTGCTCGCGCACGAGGGCGATGAGCTCCTCCGGCGACGGCACGGTGCCGGGGCGGGCGACGACGAGCGCCTTCACGGCCTCCCCCCATTTGTCGTCGGGGACGCCGATGACCGCCGCGGTGGAGACGGCCGGATGGGAGGCGAGCACGTCCTCGATCTCCCGGGGGAAGACGTTGAAGCCGCCGGACACGATCATGTCCTTCTTCCGGTCGACGATCGTGAAGAAGCCGTCGTCGTGGCGCACGGCCATGTCGCCCGTGCGGAGCCAACCCCGGCGAAGCGTGTCCTCCGTGAGCGCGGGCTGACGGTAGTAGCCGAGCATGACGCTGCGACCCTGCACGCAGATCTCCCCGGGCTGACCGTCGGGCACCGGAAGCCCGTCGTCGTCGTGCACCTCGACGCGGGCACCGGGCACGACCTGGCCGCACGACGTGAGCCGGGCCAGATCGTGCACGTTGTGGTGGGCGCGCCAGAGCGACGTGGCGGTGCCGGTGCATTCCGTCTGCCCGTAGAGCTGGCAGAAGACCGGCCCGAGCCGCTCGATCCCCTCGACGAGGCGGGAGGGTGACATCGGCGAGGCCCCGTACATGAGCGTCTGGAGGCTCGACAAGTCCATCCGTTCGAGGTCCGGGTCGTCGAGCACGGCGTAGACCATCGTGGGGACGAGCAGCCCGAGCGTGGCCCGCTCCTGCCGCGACGGCGCTCAGCCATCCGCCCGGATCGAACGACGACTGGAGGATCACCGTGCCCCCGGCGAGCAGCGTGGGGGTAACGAGCATCCCGGCCGCATGGGAGATCGGGGCGGTGGCGAGATAGCGGATGTCCTTCGGCAGGTCCCAGCCGATCGACACGCTCGTGATCATCTGGACGAGCGCCCGTTCCGGCAGCATCGCCGCCTTCGGGACGCCGGTGGTGCCGCCCGTGTACAGCAGCCAGGCGACATCCTCGGACCCGTGGGGGCCCGGGCTGAGCGGGCTCGGCCCGGCGTCGTCGGCCAACTGCGCGATGTCCTCACCCAGGTCGGCGCGCCCGAAGGTGAGGACGGTCTCCAGCGCCGCCGACCGTGCCAGCAGCTCCCCGGCGCGGGTCGCGTAACGCGGGTCGACGAGGAGGATCCGCAGCTCGGCTTCGTCACAGGCGTAGAGGTGATCTTGCAGCGAGCCGAGGGGGTGCAGCGCCGTGAACCGGCCTCCGGCGAGGACGGCGGCAGTCTGCGCCAGCCACACCTCGGGCCGGTTGGGGGACAGCACGCCGACGCCTTCGCCGGGCCGCAGCCCTCGGCTCTCGAGCACCCGCACCCATCGGCCCAGCAGGTCGGCCGTGGCGGCATAGGTCAGCTCGCGCCCGTCTTGACGGAAGGCGACGCGCTCGGGGAAGCGCCGCAGGGCCGTGATCACCATCTCGCCGTAGGTCGCCCCGTCGTGGAGTCGTGCCATCGACCACCCCCTGTCGCCCCCTCGCCGCCGACGGTAGCCCACGCTGTCGGGCGCCGATTCGGTGCCGAATCGGTGCCGCACGATCCCGCCTGGGAACTGCACCTCACGCGTTGGCACTCGATATCCTCGACTGCTAACAACCCCAGGTAGCCGGCCGATGCTCGACGAACGCAAGTCCGCCATCCTGCGGGCCGTGGTGCAGGAGTACATCGAGACGGCGCAGCCCGTCGGCTCCAGCCACGTGGCCCGCACGGCCGATCTGCGCGTCTCGGCCGCGACCGTCCGCAACGAGATGGCCGTGCTCGAACAGGAGGGCTATCTCAGCCAGCCCCACACCTCGGCTGGTCGGGTGCCGACCGACATGGGCTACCGCTTCTTCGTCGACCACCTGGCCCAGCCCGGTCGCCTCGACCGGGTCCGCGTCCAACGGGTGCAGGACTTCTTCGAGACGACGCACGGTGCCGTCGAGCAGATGTTGCACGACACCAGCCGGCTGCTGGCCAGCCTCACCAACTACGCCGCCGTGGTCACGGGCCACACGGGCGAGTCGGTGGCCATTCGGTCGGTGCAGCTCGTCGGCCTCTCCGGCCGCCTCGTGCTCGTCGTCGTCGTGCTCTCGAACGGCGCCGTCGAGAGCTTCCAGCTCGAACTGGATACCGACGCCACCGAGCCCGGGCTCGCCGCCGCGTCGGCGCACCTGATGTCGACGGTCGCCGGGGCCCCGCTCATGCACCTGCCGGTGCTCACCGCCACGGGTGACGCGCTCGTCGACGACCTCTGCCGGCTCGCCTACGGCGCCCTGGAAGGCGCCCGAGCCCCGGAGGAGGATGCCGTCTTCGTCGGCGGCGCCTCCCGCATGGCGGCTGCCTTCGACGCCGTCGAAGTGGTCCGCAACGTCCTCACCACCCTCGAACAGCAGATCGTCGTGGTGGCGCTGCTCCGAGACGTGCTCGATCGTGGACTGTCCGTGGCCATCGGGGCCGAGCATGGGATCGAACCCCTGGTGGCCTGCTCGGTGGTGGTGGCCCCCTACACCGTCGAGGGTGAGCTCGCCGGCACCGTCGGCGTGCTCGGCCCGACCCGCATGAACTACCCACAGGCGCTGGCGGCCGTCGAGGTCGTGAGCGAACGCCTCGGCGATCGCCTCGGCGACGGATAGCGTCGTTCGACCATGGCCGATTACTACGCGCTCCTCGGGGTGAGTCGCTCCGCGTCCGCCGACGAGCTCAAGCGCGCCTATCGGGCCAAGGCCCGCGAGCTCCACCCCGATGCCAATCCCGACGACCCCCACGCCGAGGAGCGGTTCAAGGAGGTGGCGCGGGCCTACGAGGTGTTGTCCGACCCGGACCAGCGCGCTCGGTACGACCGGTTCGGAGAGGCCGGGGTCAGCTCTGCGGCCGGGGGAGGGGCCGACGCCTTCTTCGGCATGGGCGGCCTCGGCGACCTCTTCGGGAGCATGTTCGGCATGAGCGGGTTCGGCTCGGGCGGCCCGGCCGGCCCGCCTCGGGGCCAGGACCTCGAAGTCACCGCCCAGCTCCGTTTCGAGCAGGCCGTGTTCGGGACGACCACGCCCGTGACCGTCCGCACTGCGGTCAGCTGCGAGACCTGCTCGGGGCGGGGGGCAGCCCGCGGCACGCAGCCGGTCGCCTGCTCGGAGTGCGGCGGAACGGGCCAGGTGCGCCGGGTCCGCCAGAGCATCCTCGGCCAGATGGTGACGAGCGGCCCGTGCCCGCGCTGCGGAGGCCTCGGTGAGGTGATCGTGACCCCGTGCCCCGACTGCCGCGGCGAAGGTCGCAAGATCGAGGAGCGGACCTACCAGGTCGACGTGCCGGGCGGAGTCGACGACGGATCCACGCTCCGGCTCGCCGGCCGCGGGGCGGTGGGCCCGCGAGGCGGCCCCGCCGGAGATCTCTACGTCCACCTCCTGGTCGCCCGCCATGAACGCTTCCGGCGCGATGGCAATGATCTCATCGCGGTGGTGCCGGTCGGCCTGGCGCAGGCGACCCTCGGCGCCCACCTCCCCTTCACGACACTCGACGGTGAGGAGCAGGAGCTGGCCATCCCGCCTGGCACACAGAGCGGCTACGAGTTCCGCCTTCGGGGCCGGGGAGTGCCCTACCTCGAGGGACGGGGCCGGGGTGACCTGCGCGTGCTCGTGCGCCTGGACACTCCGAGCCGCCTCACCGCCGACGAGGACGAGCTCCTGCGCCGCTACGCCGAGCTGCGCGGGGAGGACGTGGACCCGCCGAGCAAGGGCCTGTTCAAGAAGATCAAGTCGGCCTTCTCGTGATCCTGGCGGAGGCCGGTGAGGCGCACGTCTTCGTCGCCGACCTGGCCAGGCCGATGCTCTCTCCGGAGGATCGCCATCATCTGGAGCGGGTGCTGCGCCTCCGCCACGGGGCACCTGTGACCGTGAGCGACGGCGCTGGCCGGTGGCGAGTGGTGGCCTTCGGATCGATGCTCGAGCCCCGCAGCGACGTGGTCGAGGAGACGGCCCTCGAACCCGCTATCGCCATCGGCTTCGCCCTGGTGAAAGGTGACCGGCCCGAGCTCGTCGTGCAGAAGCTCACGGAGCTCGGCGTGGACGTGATCACGCCGTTCGTGTCCGCCCGCTCGGTCGTCCGATGGGACGAACCGCGAGCGGCCCGCCATCACGAGCGCCTCCGACGGGTTGCCCGCGAGGCGGCGATGCAGTGCCGGCGCTCGCGCCTGCCGATCATCGAGCCGCCGAGCACCTTCGCCGCCCTGATCGACCGACCCGGCGCCTGCCTCGCCACTCTCTGTGGTCAGAGACCGGAGCTCGCCCACCCCCGCGTGCTGATCGGGCCCGAAGGCGGCTGGGCCCCCGACGAGCTCGGCGCCCCGGTGCCTCATGTAGGTCTGGCGCCCTACGTGCTGCGATCGGAGACCGCGGCCATCGCCGCTGGAGCGCTCCTCGTGGCCCTGCGTTCGGTGCTCAGATGACCGCGCGATGGGTCGCCCGCCTCATTGCCACCCTGGGTGGCGATCCCTACCGTCGCGTACCTATGAGCGATCACGACGCACTCCCCGCGGCGTTCAGCCAGCGCGTCGGCGAGCGGCTCCGGGCGATCAGGCGGCAGAAGCGTCTTTCCCTCCACGATGTGGAGGCGGCGTCGAACCAAGAGTTCAAGGCCTCGGTGCTGGGCGCATACGAGCGAGGCGAACGAGCGATTTCCGTCCTGCGGCTGCAGCGACTGGCCCGCATCTACGACGTGCCGGTTGACCAGTTGCTGCCCGAGGAGCACGGCCAGCCCAGCGGCCGGACCGCGCTCGAAAAGGGCGGCAAGGTGGCCATCGACTTGAACCGGCTGGCGCGCATGAGCGGCGAGCAGTACGAGCCGTTGTCGCGCTACCTGCGGCTCATCCAGGTGCAGCGCCAGGACTTCAATGGCAAGGTCCTGACGGTGCGCAACGCCGATCTCATGGCGATCTCGTGCTTCCTCGGCGTCGAGCTCGATGACACGGCGAACCACCTGGAAGAGCTCGGCCTGCGCTACCAAACCGCCTGACACGCGACAGGCTGGCAGCCGTGGCCTTCGGTTTCGGCGTCTACATCCACGTGCCGTTCTGCGCGCGGCGCTGTGACTACTGCGCGTTCGCCACGTGGACCGATCGGCACCACCTCACGTCGCGCTACCTCGACGCGGCGCGCCACGAGATCGCCGACGCAATCGGCCAGGGGCTGCCCGCGGCTACAAGTGTGTTCTTCGGTGGGGGCACGCCGTCGATGCTGCCGGCCGCCGAGCTGATGACGGTTCTCGACGCCATCCCGCGTGCGCCGTGGGCCGAGGTGACCGTCGAGTGCAACCCCGACACGGTGACGGGTGATCTGCTGCGCACGTATCGGGACCACGGGGTGACGCGGCATCAGCCTGGGCGTGCAGTCGATGGTGCCGCACGTGCTCACCGCGCTCGGACGTACGCACGACCCCGCCAATGTGATCCACGCCGTCGACGAGATCGAACGCGTCGGCTTCAGCTCCTTCAACCTCGATCTCATCTATGGCGGCGCAGGCGAGTCCCTCGACGACTGGGCCGCCACCGTGCGAAGCGCGCTCGCCCTCGACCCACCCCACGTCAGCGCGTACGCGCTCACGGTCGAGGCCGGGACGCCTCTCGCCCTCGACCCGGCGCGCCATCCTGATGACGACGACCAGGCCGACAAGTATGTGATGGCCGACGAGATGCTGGGCGCGGCCGGCCTCGCCAACTACGAGATCTCGAACTGGTCACAGCCCGGGCACTGGTGCCAGCACAACCTGCTCTACTGGGATCAGGGCGACTATCTCGGCGTCGGCTGCGCCGCGCACTCGCACAGAGCCGGGCGGCGATGGTGGAACGTCCGGACGCCGGAGCGCTACATCGAACTGGTCGAGTCGGGCCTCGGCGCCGAGTCCGGCGCCGAGGTGCTCGACGATGAGGCGCAGCGGGTCGAGGCCGTGCAGCTCTCGCTGCGCACCGTCCGCGGCGTGCCGGAAGGCTCGCTCGACGCGCTCGGGCTGGAGGGCCTACTGGTCGAGGGGGATGGTCGCGTCACGCTCACCCGGGAGGGGCGCCTCCTCGCCAACGAGGTGGCGACGAGGCTTCACTGACTCCTCGGCTGGTAGGTTGCCTGGCCGCAAGGGCGTATAGCTCAGATGGTTAGAGCGCTACCTCGACACGGTAGAGGCCACAGGTTCGAGTCCTGTTACGCCCACAACGAAACACCTGGTCAGAGGGTACAAAGCCTCTGTCGATGGAACCAGGCTTTCGCCAAGTGCACACCAAGTGCACAGAAGTGCACGGCACGTCTCGTCACCAGACGGCCCTGGTCGGCACGAAGCGGCACGCACCGGGGTCGCCGCAGCGCGGCGGAAGAGCCGACCCCGGCAGCGCCGGTGGCCGTACACTGCTGGTCATGGTCGATCGCACGGACGTCGTGCGCTCATGGCCGAGCGCCAAGGATCTCGCCGGCCGCGAGCCGCCCAGCGACGACGACGTTCCGATCACCATCGACGGCCGTCGCCTCGACACCACTGAGAAGGTCATCGCTTTCCTTGAGGAGATCAACGCCCGCCGCACGGCCACACGGCATGCCGGCTGAAGATCTCGACTTCGACCCCGACCGGCTGCTGTCCACCCTCCAGGCCCACCGCGTGGACTACGTCGTGGTCGGCGGCTTTGCGGCACGCGCCCACGGCGCCTCCCGGCCGACCGCAGACCTGGACTGCGTGCCGGACTCGACCGACGACAACTACGACCGACGGGCCGCTGCTCTCCGGGACCTCGGCGCTCGCCTGCGCGTTGGCGGCATGACCGACGACGAAGCTCGACGACTCCCAGTGATCATCGACCGAGCGACGCTCCGGAGCTTCGGGAACTCGACGTGGATGACTGACGCCGGGCCGATCGACGTCCTGGTCGAGCTGAGCGACCCGACCGGTGGTCGGCATCCCTATCGCGATCTGGTGACGCGAGCTGCCCGACCCCGAATCGGTGCGGTCGCTGTGCAGCTCGCTGCTCTCTAGGACATCGTCGCCTCCAAGGAGGCGGCCGGCCGTCCCAAGGATCGGGACGCGCTTCCCGAGCTCCTCGACCTCCTACGCGACCGCCCTCACGCTGAGCCTTGAGCGCGGCTGACAGACCTGCACGCCAGGTCTGACCAGAGCGCGTCTCGTCGGGCACGACCTCCAGGAGGATCAGCGGCGTCCAAGTCGGCGCGGTCGGGCGCGTTCGTCGCGCAATGTCGCGCTCACCGGGCTACGGGACCCCTGAGGTGACCTTCGCCACAACATGCTGCGCGCCGCCGAATCGCGGATCTGTAGCGGTGGATGGCGGAGCCGGATTCCTCCCGAGCACCGGTCGGCCTGTCCGTTGGTCGGCGGGATTCGTCGCGCCGGCGCCGTCGTTGGGCTGGTTCTCGTGCGGAGGTGGTTGCCGTGGCAGGTGAGCAGACGGTGCCGGACTTCTTCCAGGTGGAGGAGGCGGCGAGGGTGCTGCGGATCGGTCGCACGGCCGCCTACGAGCTGGCCCTCCAGTTCCTGGCCACTGCCGGCGCGTCCGGATTGCCGGTGGTTCGGGTGGGCCGCCAGCTGCGGGTGCCTCGACATCACCTGGAGGTGCTCGCCGGTGGTCCGGTCCGCTGGCCGCTCGCCTCCGCTCACGCCTCGGCACCCGAGCCGAACACCGCACAGCCGCCTCCCGCTCGCTTGCGTCGCCGGCATGGCGAATCCGGCCAGCCGACGTTGCCGTTCTCGGCCTGAGAGCACTGGTGCCGGTCGTGCTTCACCTCGTCGGTCAAGGAGTGATCTACAGACAGGTGCCCGCAGGCGGCGGTGAGCGCTGATGTTGCGGGTGACGACCCTCTACGCGTCGTCGGCGTCGGCGACCGCGGCGTACTACACGCGGTACCTTGCTGCGCCGGGTGAGCAGCCGGGTGTGTGGTGCGGTCAGCAGGCCGCCGCGCTCGGCCTGTCCGGTCGGGTAGCTCCCGACGTGCTGCAGGCACTGCTGGAGGGCCGTGACCCGACGACTGCGGTGCCGTTGGGCAACCCGCTGGTGGACCGCACGGTGGCGGACGGGCGGGTGATCCGAGCGGTAGCCGGGTTTGATGCCACGTTTTCCGCCCCGAAGTCGGTGAGCGTGTGGTGGGCGCTGACCGGTGATCCCGGTCTGCTCGAGGCCCACGACACCGCGGTGGGCGCCGCGCTCGAACATCTGGAGCGGTACGGGCGACGACGCGGATCCGGGTCAACGGGCGGCGGCTGCATCCCGACAGCGGCGGGTTGTCCATGGCCACGTTCCGCCAGACGACGTCGCGGGCGGATGATCCGCAGTTGCACACCCACGCGGTGATCTCGGCCAAGGTCCAGACCGACGATGGGCGGTGGTGGGCGTTGGACGCCCGCTTCCTGAAGCGCAACCAGCGGACGCTCGGCGGGCTCTACCAGTCGGTGCTGCGCGCCGAGCTCACCCGCCGTTACGGGGTCGGATGGGAGCCGATCGTCAACGGCCAAGCCGAGCTCGCCGGCGCACCGGCCGAGCTGCTGGAGGTGTTCTCCAAGCGGACCGTCCAGGTCGGACGCCGCGCTCGGCGCCAAGGTCGACGAGTTCCGGGCCCGGCAAGGTCGGGACCCGACCCGCAGGGAACGCGCCGCACTGTGCCGGGAGGCGTCGGCGGACACCCGCAGCCACAAGACCGGAGCCGCTGTCCCGGATCTGCTGACACGGTGGCAGACCGAGGCCGCGGCTCTCGGTTGGACGGCTGACCGCCTCGTCGCCGAGCTGAACCTCGTCGATCGAACGCACGGTCAGGTGCCGCAGGTGACGGTGGAGCAGGTCGTCGACCACCTCTCGGCGTCGGGATCGACCTGGACCCGGGCCGACGTGCTGCGCGCCGTCTGCGACCTCCAACCCGGCGTGTCCTCGATGAGCGGACCGCGGTGGGCCGCCGCACTGGAACGAGCCGTCGATCAGGTGATCGAACGTTGCGTCGATCTCGACCCGCCCGACGGGCGGACCGACCGCAGGGTGTCGGATGGTCGCTCGGTGTGGCTCGAACCGACCGCGGCGCACATCACCAGCAACGCCATCCTCGCCGAAGAAGAGACGGTCATCGCCTGGGCGATCGAAGCCCAAGCCAACGACCCGCACCCGTCGACGACCGTCGACCGGGAGGGGCTCGACGTGTTGCAGGCCGACGCCGCCGCCGCGGTCGCCGGCACCGATCGGCTGGTGATCGTCGTCGGACCGGCCGGCGCCGGGAAGACGACCATGCTGCAGCACGCCGTCGACGACCTCGCCGGACAGGGCCGTCCAGCGTTCGGGGTGGCCCCGACCGCGAAGGCGGCCCACGTGCTTGGACGCGAGACCGGCATCGCGTCCGACACGCTCGCCAAGCTGCTCCACGAATGGCACCACCCCGACCGACCACCGCTCGACCGGTATCGCCTGGCGCCCGGGACGACGGTGATCGTCGACGAAGCCGGCACGATCGGCACCTCCACCGTCCACCAACTCGTCCGCCTCGCCCACGCGGAGCACTGGCGTGTCGTGCTGGTCGGTGATCCCCGCCAACTGCAAGCCGTCGGCCGGGGCGGGCTGTTCAACGAGCTGTGCGCCACCGGCCGCGTGCACGAGCTGGCACGGATCCATCGCTTCACCCACCCCTGGGAAGCCGCCGCCTCGTTGCAGCTGCGCGCTTGCGACCCGGTGGCGATCGACGCCTACGAGGCTCACGGACGGATCGTCGCCGGCCCCCTCGCCGACCAGCTCGACCGGATCGCTCGCGACTGGCTCGGCCACAACACTGACGGCCAGGACCGTCGCCCTCGTCGCCTCCACCAACGACCACGTCGACGCCCTCAACGACGCCGTCCAACGCGTGCGGCTCACCGTCGGCGACCTCGACCCCTCGACCGCGGTGCCGATCGGCGACGGTGAGCACGCCCACATCGGCGACATCGTCGCCAGCCGCCGCAACCACCGCCGCCTGTGCACCGAGCGGGGTGAACCGGTACGCAACCGCGACCTGTGGACAGTCGTCGCCACCCACGGCGACGGGGCGGTCACCGTGTCCCACCTCGGCGGACACGGCAGCGTGACCCTTCCCGCCGACTACACCCGAGAGCACGTCCGGTTGGGGTACGCGGCGACCGAGCACGGCCACCAGGGCGACACCGTCGACATCTCCATCGCCCTCGTCTCCCGCGCGACCACTCATCGCGGGTTGTACGTCGGGGTGACCCGCGGGCGCGACGAGAACCGGATCCACGTCATCACCGACACCGACGACATCGCCGAAGCCCGGGACGTCCTCGACGCCGTGCTCGCCCACGACCGGGCCGACATCCCCGCCGTCACCCAACGCCGCCACCTCGCCCACCAGACCAACCGTCCGGAACCCGTCAGGGAGCCAGAACAGGTCGTCCCGGGGTGGCTCACCCACTACCGGGACCGGCTCGAACAGCGCCGTGACGATCTCACCGCCGGTCTCACCGAACGAGCACACCGCCGTATCGAAGCGGCCGCCGAGCTGGCCGACTTGCAGCCGGCGCTCGACGCCGCACGGGAGGCGTCGCAGCCCTACGCCGACCGCATCAACGCCGTCGAAGACGAGCTCGCCATAGTGCTGCGTCCAGCGATGTGGCAAGCCAACCACGACGCCTGCCGGGCAGGGTTTGGGCAACGCCACGGCGCCGCCCGTCGTGCCAAGATCGCCACCTGGCGCGTCGACGACGCCCAAGACCGCATCGCCGCGATCCGCGCCGACGGCGCTCACATCAAGGACCAGCTCGACGCCGTCGAAGCCGACGCGAGAAGGCTCGCCGAGCTCGCCAGCCCGAGCACCGGTCACTTCGGCATCGACCAACTCGATTGCGATCAGCTCCACGCCCTCGACCAGACGGCCGAGGCGATCGACACTTGGACCACCTGGGCCAACGGCCGGCCAGTCCCGACGCCGAGCTGGCCGACGCGGTGTCCCTCCTGCACGACGTCGCCCTCCACGCGCCACGGTTCACGACCCGCGCCGGCGAGATCGACCGGACGCGCTGGATCGAGCTTCTCGAACCCGTCGACGCCGTGGGTCGTGTTGACCGACGGGCGGGAATGGCGGATCTACAACGCTCACGCCCCGGTGCCGATCGAGGACAAGCTGCTCCGCACGGTGCGCGTCGACGGTGATCTGGATGAGGCAGCCGACGTGTTGGCGTTGTTGAGCAAGGACAACCTGCGCGATCAACGCCTCGACGAGATGTGGAAGGTCCAGTTCGTCGACCGCCAGATGCGAGATGCGCTCACGGAGCTGTTCAGCGGCTCCGAGCCGTCTCGGGAGCTGGTCGCCTTCGTCCACAAGCGCCTCCCACAACTCGCCCGGGCCGACGTGCGCGCCAGCCTCGTGCGAGCACGAGCCACGTTCGACTTCCCCGCCGTCTCGCTCCCCGCACCGCCCCACAGCCAACCGCCACCACCGGCGGCGCCAGCGGCCTCGGCATTGGCGGCCACGCGAATCCGGTCCCGGGCCGGCGCCGGCAAGTCGGCCGACAAGGTGACGGCCGCCGAGCGGGCAACGACGCTCGCTGATGTTGTCGCCGCCGGCGCCATCGCCGACAACACCATCCGCGCCAGCTACGACGGCACCACCCACACCGCCACCGTCGACACCGCCGGGAACGTCACCTACCAGCAGACCACGTATCGGTCGCTCTCGGCTGCCGGCGAAGCGATGAAGGTGGCGCTGCGCGGACCGAACATCCCCGAATCCGTGAAGGCCACCGATGGATGGAGCTTCTGGTCAGCGACCGACGCCACCGGGGAAACCGTGAAGCTCAGGCAACTCCGCCGCCGCGTCGCCACGCAGCATCAACCAGAAGGTGACGCCACGAGGAGATAGCGGCGCCTATCTGGCAGTAGGGAGCGTTCTGTGCGGCTGCTGTCGGACGCGCTGGCCACCGGGACGTGGTCCTGGTCGACCTGCCGGTGTTCGGCCGGTCGACCCGCTGCAGGGCCGTTTGGGCTGGTTCAATGGCCTGATGGGTGTCCGCGCCTCGATTCGCGTCGATGCCGCGGCGACGAGCGCGGCCGGCGTGTGTGCTCCGCAGCCCCAAGCAGTCGTCCACCCGGCGGGCCTCGACCCCGGCGTGAGGGGTGGTGGGCTCGCCGCCCATCATCACCAACCCGGAAGAGGGCAGTTCGGGTGAGCTCGCTGGCGGTGCCCCTGTTCGTCTGCCACGCCAACTGTTCCCGGTCGATGTTGGCGTGTCGCCTCTACCACCTCGTGTGCCCCGACCTCCCCTGCCTGTCAGCCGGCCTGGAGGCCGGCCAGCGGGCCGCCGACCGGGCGCTGGCGATGCTCGAGTGTTGGGGGGCCGACTCGACGCAACGTCCGCCGCAGCAACTGGATCGCGGCGTGTGTGATCAAGCGAGCGCGGTGTTCGTCATGGCCGCTCCCTATGTGCGCCGGCTGCTGCTCGAATACGGCTCCGACCTGGCGGCCAAGACCTACTTGTTCGCGGACCCGTTCACCCAGCCGACGTCCTTCAGCCACGGCGAGTACACGGTGTCGGACCCGTCGTTCGACGCCCGCCCAGCCCGGGTCCTCGTCGAGGAGTACGCCTGGGTGATCGGGCGAGTGCTCCAGGTCCGGCGGGCGTTGCTCGGAGAGGGGCCACCGCTGGTCCCCGCAGCCGACTACCTCGACCTCCTCGAGTCCGTCGACCCACGAGGTCATTGACTCCCCTTCGGCGAACCCAAGGCAGGTTCGCAGTACCCGCCAGCGACGCGTGCCGATGACGGACACCCGTGACGCTCCGCTACTCGGCCTGAGCGCCAGCGGCCGGTGATCGGACGGCGTCGGTCAGCCGACGTCACCAACGGCGCTCTCGCAACACGAACCGCAATCCTGGGAAAGTTCCATCTGGCACCACGGCCAGGCATCGAGTGCTCCCCGACGAGCCGGCCCACCGTGATTTCGAACGCCCCGCTGCCGAAAGGTAGCGGCGCCTGTCCGGCCTGCTCAGGTGGGTGTGGCGGTTCTGAGCCCGAGGGACGTGGCAGCCGCGAGCATGCGCTCGTCGTAGGTGACGACGTGGCTGAGGTCTCCACCGAGCTGTTGCGCGGTGGCGAGGTGGATGGCATCGAGTGAGCGAACATCGGCCGGCAACAGCACTGCAGCTGCGTTGAGCACCCTGTCGCTTACTCGCACGAGCTCCACGCGTGCGAGCACAGCTCGGCCTCGGGCCAGCCCCTCCTCACCCTCGGCCAGGAGCGCACGAAGGACCTCGGTGCGGGCCGACGAGCTCGACACCACCTCCCGCCGCCGTCGCAGATGATGGCGGAGAGCTCGAGACTCGGGTTCCTCGACGGCCAGCTTCACCAGCGTCGAGGAGTCGAGGTACATCGCGGGCATCAGCGCTCGTCGCGCCGCAGACGGGCTAGGACCGCTGATGGCAGCTCTGCTCCGCGCGACCGAAGCGGTGGGGGAAGGTCGCCGAGATCGCCCGTCGCAGCCGCGATGTCGCCCGCCGCTCGCAGCCGCTCGAGCGGACTGCCCTCCGGGAGCGGGCTGAGCAGCGCGACCGGCCGACCCCGATCGGTGATCTCGATCGTTTCGCCGCGCTCGACCAGTCGGAGCAGCTCGCTGGCTCGCTGTCGCAGCTCCCGCACTCCTACACTCGTCATGTGCTACAGATAGCACATCTAGAGCCAGTCGGCAACGACCCGCGATCGCCGCACCGTGCACGTCCGGGCCAAGGAGGCGGTGGATCGCGGGAGCTGTCGCAAGAAGCGAGCTGATGCCTCCGTGACCTCACGCCGACGGCCGATAGCGGCGCCTATCCGAGGTTCTGGGGCGTGCGCGAGGTGCGATTCGATTCCCCTCGTCGTTACCGAAGGTGGTAGCGGAGGTGGACGACGCCGCTGCTGAATCGGTGCTCGTCAATGAGCTCGAGATCGGCGCGCGCGTCGGTCGGCAGTGCGGGGTTGCGCCCACCGAGGACGACTGGCCAGACGAACAGGGCCAGCTCGTCGACCAGCCCGGCGACGAGAGCCTGGGCTGCGAGGTTCGGGCCACCGACCAAGAGATCCCTACTGGCGGCGGCCTTCAGGTCGAGTACCCCGCTGGGGTCGAAGTGCCGTTCGAGCCGAGTGTTCGCGGTGAACGGCGCGGCCAGGGTTGAGGAGTAGACGACCTTGTCCGCCGCCTGCCATGCGCTCGCGTAGTCGGCCATGAGGTCCGACTGCGCGGCCAGGGTGGAGTCGGTCTCCCACACGGCCAGCGTCTCGTACATGCGCCGCCCGTAGAGATACGTGCCTGCGGACCGCATGAGTTCGGTGATGAACGCGAAGACGTCGTCGTCCGGCGGAGCCCAGTCGAAGGCGCCGTGTTCGTCCTCGGTGCAGCCGTCGAGGGACATGTTCGACGCGTAGATCAGCTTCGCCACGACACGACAGGCTCCTGCATCACCGTCGACGAACTCGACGGCCTCATCCAACCCTAGGGCGAAAGTGGTGCTTCATGACCGCCCCATAGGTGCCGTTCGGGGTCGCGGCATGCTCCGCCGCCAACGCGAGGGTGGGCACCGGTAGTACGTGCCGGTTGTACTCCTTGGCTGAGACTGAGCTCGGCAGGGGTCGTTGCGCGACCAGATGGCCTCCGCGCGGTAGGTTCGGTGGCGTGCCCGCATCGAGGCGTCCGACCCCCGACGACCGAGTGGCGGTCGTGCGCATCGCGCTGTCCGGGGTCGCCGAGGCGATGGAGCTCGCCGACCTCGCTGCCCAGCTGGTTCCTTTCCACCCGAAGCACAACACCTTCCCCGCGGAGGTGCTGCTTCAGCTGTCGGCCGATGCGATCGAGGAGTCGGGAGCGACGCGAGAGCAGCCGATCGAGTTCGCCGACATCCGCAAGCGCTACCTGCCGGAGTGCGTCGCGCACACCAAGGCGCAGCACCACAAGAGCGAGTACGCGTTGCGTGCCGCCGCGATCGTGCGCGGCGGCGTCGACCCGGGGCTGCTCGAGGAGGTGGTCTGGTGGCAGACCGATGACCTCTGGTACTGGTCGCTGGAGGCGCTCGTCACCTACGTGCGAGCCGCTGCCGATCGCCAGCGCGACTCGGTCGCCGAGATGTGCGAGCGCATCGCCCGGCGCCAACGGTGTGGAGCTCGCCCGCACCCGATGAGACCTTGTCAGGCACGACTGAGCGGTTGCTGCGAGGTCCTGCCCCGAAACCTCGCACCAGTGGGCGACACGAGCCAACACCGAACGGCCGCCGAACCCACTGTACGCAGGCACAACGGACGCCCGGGAAGCGACTTCTCATCCGACGGTTCAGCCGAGCGGCGTCGAACAGGACAGCGCTCGAAGCCCATGTCGTGGGGGCGCCCGCCAGACCGGCCCGCAGCCCAGAGGCGAACACGACTGGACTCCACGCCGCCATTGCGCCCCTGTCCCCGACCCGACACCCGTGGTCACAGCGTGGTCACAAACGGACCGGCACGTGGCGTGACCGGGCGGACGCGGTGACAGGGCGCTAGCCGAATCGGCCCTGCTCAGCGGCACTGCACGGCACCCATCAGCATGGGGCGACATGCCACGGCGATGAGTTCGAGTCCTCCTGGCAGGCAACGACGGAGGCGCTGGCACCGTATGTGGGGAGACTCGGGGCCGGCATGACGACTAGCTGGACGTCAGCCCAAGGCGCGAGCACGCCGAGACGGCAAGAGCGCCGTCGCCTCGGGCTTCGACGCTCTTGCAGGGCGAACGGCGCTCGTTCTTGCGACGACTGCTTGCTGCGAGAGTTCGCTCTGCAGCACTTGAGGCTCCGATCACTCGCCACGGGCGCCAATGTCGGTGAGGGATGTAGTCGCCGGCGTGGTGGACGCGTCTGTCCAATGACTTTCGAGAGCGGCAATGAGGGCGTCGTCCTGTCGCGGGTAGAGGTGGCCGTAGCGATCGAGGACGACTGTTACCGAGCTGTGCCCGGCGAGAACGGCCACTTGCTTCGGATTGCCTCCGCCGGCGATCCACAGGGAGACGGCGGTGTGCCGGAGGTCGTGGATCCGAAGCGGTGCCAATCCCGCAGCGGTCACGGCCGGGTTCCAGACACGGCGTCGAAACTGTGAAGGCCGAAGCGGGCAGCCCTCCGGTGACCGGAACACGAGCTCATCGCGGTCGATGCCGCGGTCGGCGACTCGTGACAGGGCTTCGCAAACGAAGCTGGGCAGTGGCACGGATCGCACAGCAGCTCGGGTCTTGGGCGGGCCGAACGAGACGTGACCTTCGATGTCGAGGAGCGTCTCGGCCACGTGGACGCGCCGCCGCAGGAAGTCGACATGCCGCCACCGCAGCCCGAGCATCTCGCCGAGCCGCAGTCCGCCATAGCCGCCGAGGAGGACGAAGGCTCGATAGCGCTCGTCGATGCAGTCGGCAAGGAGAGCGAGCTGGTGGTGGTCGAGGTAACGCATCTCCTGACGCTCGAGCCTGGGCAGAGGAAGCCGGGCCAAGGGGTTGTAGGCGATGAGTCGATCTTCGACGGCGGCGGCCAGGCACTTGTTGAACACCTGGACGATGCGATGGACCGTGGCCGGCGCGAGGTCGGCACCGTCGACGTCGCCGAGCTCGGCCACCCAGCTGCGCAGCGCGGTGCGATCGAGCCTGGCGAGCGGCATCTCGCCGAAGCGAGGGAGTACGTGCTTGCGAAAGTACTGGTCGTCGGTCGCCCGTGTGCTCAGCCGAAGGTTGGTCACCGTCGGCCACCACTGCGCGTACCAGGCCGCCACGGTCGTGCGACCAAGCCGGGGATCGAGGAGCGCGCCGGCGAAGTTGGTCGACCTCGACCAGGCTGACGTACGCGTCGGCGTCGCGCTTGCGCTTGAACTGCTTCGAACGCTGCCGCCCGTCGGGCATCCGGAACCGGACGAGGTAGGCCCTCGATCCATCCGTGAGTCGTCGCTCGACGATCGATGCCACGACGAGAGCATAGAGGGCCAAGTGCACACCAAGTGCACAGACGGGCCGATACGGGGCAGCACAGGACGACACAAGGTGGATGAAAAGAGCCAGGTCAGAGGCTATGCAATGAGTGACTGCTGGTCACGCCAACACTGCCATTTCACCTCGACACGGTAGAGGTAGAGGTCCGCCGTTCAAGTCGGCGTACGCCCACGGACCTGCGGAGATGCCGATCGCGCTGCGGCGGCGCGGCCACGGCCACGATCACGCCGAGCTGCGCCACCGGCCGGGTCTAGGGCTCGGCGGGCATGACGCCCTCGTACAGCCAGTCGTAGTGCCCGGCCATCACGTCGCGGGCGACCTCGTCGATCGCTTGGCCGGTGTGGTCGCCGACCGCGGCGAGATTCGCCTCGACGCGCGAGCGGGCAAGGCGGCAGAACAGATCGGCGAGTTGCTGGGAGTTTTGATCCCCCGAATCGGCGCTACGCCGGGCGGCGAGCGAGAGGGTGGCGGCCATGGCGAAGATGTCGACGCCGGCGTCGACGAAGCGGGCGAGCACGAGTTGCTCGTGTTCGAGCTTCTGACGGTGGCGGGCCATCGTGTGCACCAGCCGGCGGGCTAGGCGCCGGCTCACGGCCTCGAGGTAGGAAAGGTGGTCACGGTTGGCGGGCAACAAGTCCGCAGAAGGAAGCTTCCTCGCTACCGGGCGCCACAACCGCGGGTACCAGCCGGCGTAGAACATGGCGGCGTCCTTGGCCAGCTGATTGCGCTCAGCCTTGTCTTTTGTGTTGCCTTGGAGCAACGGCATCATGCGGCGGAAGTGGGTGTCGACGGCTTCACGAGCGATGAGAAGGTGCATCACTTGGCTGGAGCCCTCGAAGATGCGCCCGACGCGTGCGTCGCGGAACAGCCTTTCGAGGGGCACGGCCCGTTCGCCCCGGGCGGCGAGCGAGAGCGCGGTCTCATAGCCTCGACCACCCCTGATCTGCATCGCATCGTCGATGAGGCTCCACAAAGCTTCGCTCGAGAAGTACTTGACCATTGCCGACTCCAGACGCAGGTCGGCCTGGCCTCGATCGGCGAGCCCGGCGGTGAGGAACGTGACCGCCTCGATCGCGAACGTGTTGGCCGCCATGGCGGCCACCTTGGCCGCAATCTCCTGGTGGTGCCCGATCGGCTTACCCCATTGCACCCTCTCGTTCACCCACCGCTGGATCCAGCGCAACGTGACCTTGGCCGACCCGAGCGCACCCGCCGCATAAGCGAAGCGGCCGACGTTCAGCGTGGCCAGCGCGACTCGCAACCCGTCGCCCGGTCGGCCGACGACGTTCTCCCGAGGCACGACGACACCGTCGAAGCGCAGCTCGGCGATGCCTGCGCCTCGCAACCCCATGAAGGCACATGCGTGCTCGACGTGCACGCCCGGTCGATCAGTCTCGACGATGAAGCAGGTCGTCTGCGGTATCTCGCGCCCATCGCGCACCTTCGGCGGCGTTTTCGCGACCACGACGATCAGCTCGGCCTGTGTGCCGTTGGTCGTCCAGAGCTTGCGGCCGTCGAGCACGTAGGCGCTGCCGTCCGGGGTTGGGGTCGCCGTGGTGACGATGCGGGCCGGGTCGGAACCGACCCCGGGCTCGGTGAGTGCGAACGCCGAGATCGACCCGGCGGCCAACCGAGGCAGGAACCGTTGTTTCTGCTCCTCGGTGCCGAACAGGCGCAGGGGCTGAGGCAACCCGATGCTCTGGTGGGCGGACAGCCACGTCGCCGTGGCCGTGTCGTGGCTGCCGATCAAGGCCAAAGCCCTTGCGTAGTTCGTGTTCGACAAGCCCAGGCCGCCGTACTGCTCGTCGACGTACATCCCGAAGGCACCGATGTCGGCCAGCGCCTTGAAGGCCTGCACTGGGTACTGACCCGTGCGGTCGATCTCGTCGGGATCGACCTCGTCGACCAGCACGCGCTCGAGGGAGGCGAGGAAGGCATCGCCCACCGCCCGGTCGTCAGCGTCTTGCAACGGGAACGGGTGGACGACGTCCCATCGCAGATCCCCGGCGAACATCGAGGCGACGAAGCTCGGGAGCTTCCACTCCTGCTCGCGCGCGGCCTCAGCCATCGCCATTGCCTTCTCCCCACCCTGACGATCGTCTTCAACCATCGGGAGTCCCTCCTATCCATCGTGACGCCGAACAGCTCTTCCGGCGAGCGGCCTGTCATGTCGCGGCAGGGCCCAGCGCCAATCGCGGGCGACGACATTGTCGCGCCGTCCACCACCGGTCCATTTTCCGGCGCTCAGCCCGTGTTGCGCAGCCCGTTGGCGATGCCGTTGATCGTCAGCAGCAGGGCCCGCGACAGCAGCGGATCGACGACGGTGCTGGCCCGCACCCGCTGCAGCAGGGCGACCTGGAGGTGGCTGATGGGGTCGATGTACGGATCCCGCACGTCCAAGGTTCGCTTGAGGATCGGCTGGCGTTCCAGCAGCGATCCCGCGCCGACCACCCGGAGCACCTCGGCCACCGTGCGCTCGTACTCGTCGGCGATCATGTCGAACACGTAGTGCACGGACGGCTCGACGAGTCGCTGCACGTATCGCCGCGTGATGCCGAGATCCGTCTTCGCCAGCGCCATCTCGACGTTGGAGATCAACGCCCGGAAGAATCCCCACGACCGGAACATGTCGGCGATCACCGCCTCGCCGGCCATCGCCTGGGCCTGCTGCAGCCCCGTGCCGACGCCGAACCAACCGGGCACGATCTGGCGCGACTGCGTCCAGCCGAACACCCACGGGATGGCGCGGAGGGCGGACAGGTCCTGGACGGGGCCGCTGCGCCGACTCGGCCGCGAGCCGATGTTCAGCGACGCCAGCTCCTCGACCGGCGTCGAGCTCCGGAAGTACTCGACCAGCCCGGGGTCGTCGAGCAGGCGACGGTAGGCGGCGAAGGCCGCCTCTGACATCGAGTCCATCACCTCCGCCCACCGCTGGAGCACGTCGGGCGGGTTGCGAGCCGTGGTGTGCAGCGCCGACGCTTCGAGCGTGGCGCCCAGGGCGGTCTCGATGTTCCGGCGGGCCAGCCCGGACAGGCCGTACTTGTCGGAGATGACCTCGCCCTGCTCGGTGATCTTGATCGCGCCGGACAGCGCCCCGGGCGGTTGCGAGAGGATGGCCTCACCGGTGGGGCCGCCACCGCGCCCCACGGTGCCGCCGCGCCCGTGGAAGAGCCGGAGCTGGACGCCGTGACGCGCCGCGCAGTCCCGGAGGCGGCGCTGGGCGCGGTGGATCTCCCATTGCGACGTGACGACGCCGCCGTCCTTGTTCGAATCGGAGTACCCGAGCATCACCTCCTGCAACCCGCCGCGCAGTTCCACCAAGCGTCGGTAGCCATCGTCACCGAGCAGCTCGTCGAGGATCTGATCGGCGCAGCGCAGCTCGGTGATCGTCTCGAAGAGAGGCACGAAGCCGATCCGCGCCACGCCTTCGCCCACGTCGACCAGACCGGCTTCCCGGGCGAGCACGACCGGCGCCAAGATGTCGCCGGCGCCGCGGGTCATCGAGACGATGTAGCTCTCGATGGTGTCGTCGCCGTACAGATCCAGGGCCGAGCGGATCACCCGGAACAGCTCGAGGGCGGCCGCTGTCTCGTGGTCGAACTGGGCGGTCGACGCGATCAGCGGCCGGCGGCTCCTCAGCTCGTCGCTCAGCAGTCGCCACCGCTCGTCCGCGCTCAGCTCGCCGTACGGTCGGCTCAGCTCGCCGAGGCGATCGAAGACCGCAGACAAGGCCCGGTGGTGGACCTCGGCATGCTCGCGGATGTCCATCACCGCCAGCGAGAGCCCGAACGTCGCCGCCTGCCGGATGACCCGATCGACGGTGGTCTGCGCGACGAGCTCGCCGCGGTTGGCCAGCAACGAGCGCCGCATGATGTCGAGATCCTCGAGCAGCTCCTCCTGGCGCTGGTACCTCGGCTCGTGACCGCGCAGCGGGTCACGGGCGTGGAGGAGGCGCTGGCGGATGAACGAACACTTGAGCCGGTACGGCTCCTCGGCGTTCAACCGGATGAACCGGTCGTAGATCTCGGGAAGGTCGGCCCGGTCACGCTGGAGGCTGTCCTCCAGCTCCGCCGTGGCACCGGCGATGCGAGACGAGGTGCTCAGATCGACGATCAGCTCGTCGATGGCGGCCACCAGGTTCGTGACCGCTCGCTCCCGCAGGCTGGCGAGAATGGTCAGGGTCACCGCAGGCGTCACGTTGGGATTGCCGTCCCGGTCGCCGCCCACCCAGGTGCCGAAGCGGAGCACACGCCGGCGCGGTTCGACGACGACGCCGACGCGAGCGAGCTGATCTGCCAGCTCCTCCAGCACGGGCACGCACACCCGCCGGAACAGCAATTCCAGGTAGTAGATGATCGACCCGGCCTCGTCGACGGGCAGCGGCCGTTCCAGGCGCAGATCGTCGGTCTGCCAGAGCAGATCGATCACCGACGCCAGTCGCCGCTCGAGCCGGCGCCGGGCCCGCTCGTCACCGGCGGTCGCATCGACTTCCTGCAGCAACTCGGCCACCCGCGCTCGCTTGGCCAGCACCGAGCGCCGAGTCGACTCGGTCGGATGAGCCGTCAGCACCGGCCGCAGCTCCAGCCGATCGAGCAACGGCCGCACCTGCTCCTCGCGCATGCCCGCCAGTTGCAGCTCGTCGACGGCGAGCTCGATCCAGCTGCCGACGTCGGCCCCCGGCGCCGCCATCTCGTGGGCCCGGTGCACCTGCTCGGCGATGTTGGCGAGATGGAAGTAGGTGGAGAAGGCCGTCACCAGCAAGATGGCATCGGGCAGGTCGAGCAGGGCGAGTGCCGCATCGAGCTCGTCGGCCTCGGACGACGACGTCGAGCTGCGGGCGGTCTTGCTGAGCGTCCGCACCCGTTCGACCAGATCGAGGAGCTCGACGCCGTCCTGCCGCACGAGCGACTCGCCCAGGAGAGTCCCGAGCATCCGGATGTCGGCCCGCAGCCGGTCATCGCGGTCGCTGTTCTCCAGCCCAGCGACAGCGCCGTTCACGGTGGGATGTTCGCGTACGAGGGCGGGCCGTGCAGCCGAGGCTGGCTCGCCGTCGCCGGCTACGACGTGCTCGTCGGGCGCCGTGGCGTCGACCCGCAGCGGATCGCGGCCGCCGGGTTCTGCTTGGGCGGCGTGATGGCGCTCGAACTGGCGCGAAGCGGTGTGCCGCTCCGGGCCGCGATCGGCTTCCACCCCGGCTTCGCCGAAGCCCGAGCCTCCGACTCGGAGAAGATCTCCGCCAGCGTGCTCATGATGTGCGGCGCCGAGGACCCGGTGGTGAGTGCCGAGGATCGCCAGCGATTCGAGACGAGATGCGCGAAGCCCACGTCGCCGACTGGCGCCTCGAGGTCTACGGAGGGGTCGGCCACAGCTTCACCAACCCCGACATCGGGAGCCGTGGCCTCCCTGGGCTCTTCGCCTACGACGAACGAGCCGATCGCCGCTCGTGGGCCTCGATGCTGGCCCTTCTCGAAGAGACGTTCGCCTGAGCGCGGGGCGGCGGCCCCGACAGCGATCCCACGGCGAGCCACGCCTCGGAGCCCCGGGCTCCCGTGGCGATACGGTGCAGCGGTGGTCGCTGCGCGCACCCTCACCAACCCTCCCTTCCGCGCCGATCAGGTAGGAAGCCTCCTGCGGCCGCCGTCGGTGCTGGAGGCGCGCCGGGGCCGCCGCGCCGGCGAGATCGGCCCGGCGGAGCTGCGGGCGGTGGAGGACGCCGCCATCGCGGAGGCCGTTGCGAAGGTCGAGTCGCTCGGGATGGAGGCCGTGACCGACGGCGAGTTCCGGCGTGAGATGTTCCATCTCGACTTCCTGCAGCAGCTCGACGGCGTCTCGGTGGCCGGCGGCATCGAGGCCAACCCGAACGCCAAGCCGAGCGAGGACGGGTTCCGGCCCCCCACCTTGACCGTGACGGGCCGGCTGCGCCACACGCGCGACATCCAGGTGGACGACTACGCCTTCCTGGCGTCGAAGGTGACCCACACGCCCAAGGTGTCCATCCCGTCGCCGACGATGGTGCACTTCCGCGGGGGTCGGGCGGCCATCGATCTCGACGCCTATCCCGACCTCGACCTGTTCTTCGCCGACCTGGCCCAGTGCTACCGAGACGAGTTGGCCGCGCTCTACGGCGCCGGCTGCCGCTACATCCAGCTCGACGACACGAACCTCGCCTACCTCTGCGACGTGAACATGCGCGCCGCCGCCCGCGACCGGGGCGAGGACCCCGACGAGCTGCCACGCACCTACGCCGCGCTGATCAACGACGTGATCGACGACCGTCCGGCCGACCTCACCGTCTGCGTGCACCTCTGCCGCGGCAACTACCGCAGCACCTGGTTCGCCGAGGGCGGCTACGAGCCGGTGGCCGAAGTGCTCTTCAACGAGCTCCATGTCGACGCCTACTTCCTCGAGTACGACGACGAGCGGTCCGGGGACTTCGCGCCGTTGCGCTTCGTGCCCGACAACAAGGTCGTGGTGCTCGGCCTGGTCTCGTCGAAGCGTCCCGAGCTCGAGCCGATGGACCGGTTGACGGCCCGCGTGGACGAGGCGGCGCGCTATGTGCCGCTCGAGCGCCTCTGCCTCAGCCCCCAGTGCGGGTTCTCCAGCACCGTCCAGGGCAACGAGATCACCCACGACGATCAGTGGGCCAAGCTCGGCCTCGTGGTCGACACCGCTCGGGTCATCTGGGGCGATTGAGCCGACCGCTCTCCTGATCGGCGGCCTCCTCGGTCCACGTCGGCGCGTGACGAGTGCCACCCGTGGCTCGCGGCGCCCCGTCGCGCCCGACAGGCTGGCGTCAGACGGGACTGATCTGCCTCGGGATGGGTAGCGTGCCCTGGCGGTGTTCGCTCTCGAGGCGAAGTTTCGTCACGAAGCCCGGAGCCGCCTCGACCGCTGGTCGCGGGCTCCAGACGGGCGGCCACGCCCGAGCGCGCCTTTTGCCCGCGGACCGCCGCGGCTCGAGTGCTGGCCAAGGTCATTGATGGCGCGGCGGCCGTGGGTGGTCACCTGCCCGCCTCGGCGGCCCACCGCCTGGCCCTCGTGGGTGGCCATTTCGAGTGGGCGTTCCGGCCCCGCAAGCGGCGGCGGCTCGCCGTCAACCTCGCCCATGCGGTGGGCGACCCCCCCGGGACGCGAGCGGTCGCCCGGCTCGTGCACCAGGAGATCCTGAACGAGGCGCGACGCTCCGCCGACCTGCTCTGGGCGATCCATCGACCGGCCGAGTTGCTCGCCACGATCGAGATCGAGGGCTCCGCGCACGCCGTGTCCGCCGCCGCGTCCGGACGGGGGCTCGTGCTGGCCGGAGTGCACCTCGGGGGCTGGGAGGTGGGCGCCGCCGTGCCGGGGGCGGTCCTCTCGGTGCCGACGACGGTGATGGCGGCGGACAACTGGCTGGCGTGGGGGATCCAGCACGTGCGCTCGGCGGTCGGCCTCCGGGTCCTGTACCGCAGCGACTCCGCCGTCGCGGCGGTACGACTCCTGCAGCGCGGCGAGGCGCTCCTCGTGCTGGGCGACGATGCCTCAGGGGCGCCTCCCCGGCGCCACCGGGTGCGCTTCTGCGACACGTGGGCGAGCCTCCCGACCGGGATCGTCGACCTGGCCCGACTCTCGGGGGCGGTCATCCTGCCATTCGCGGTCCTCCCCGGGGCGCCGCGCCGGTGGAGGGTGGTCGTCGACGCGCCCATCGAGCCGCCGCATCGGCACGCGACGGAGGAGCAAGAGGCGGCCGTGCTGCAGGTGCTGGCCGAGCGATGGTCGGCTCTGATCCGCGCCAATCCGGCGTGGTGGGCGGCCTCCTTCCCGATCGCGTGGGAGGAGCGGCCGTGAGCGGGCGGCGGGAGGTGGCCTACGGGCTCGGCTCGTACGGCGCCTACCTGTTCGTGCGCCGGCTCGTATGGAACGACGCCGGCCGCGATCGCGCCCGCCGCAACGCGTGGCGCATCATCGCCGTCGAGCAGCGGCTTGGGATCGAGATCGAGCCGAGCGTGCAACGAGCGGCCCTTCGTTGGCCCCGGCTCGTCACGGTGGTGAACGCGGGCTACGCGGCCGGCAACGTGATGCTGAGCATCGGCTCGTTGGCCTGGCTCTACCGCCGGGGGGACGCTTCCTTCCGCACCGAGCGGCGGGCTGCGCTCGTGGCCTTCTTCGCCTCGCTTCCGGTCTTCGCCGCGCTGCCGACCGCTCCGCCCCGGACGCTGGCTGGCTTCGTCGACACCTTGGCTGAGCACGGATGGAGCCTCGACCATCCGCTCATCGTCCACTGGTACAACCCGATCGCCGCCATGCCGAGCCAGCACGTCGCTTTCGCCGTGATCACCGGGTTCGGATGGGCTGCCTGGTGCCGCCGGCCGTCGCTGCGCTGGGCCTGGCGGGCCTATCCCGCCGCGGTGGCTCTCGTGGTCGTCGCCACGGGCAACCACTTCGTCCTCGACGTCGCCGCGGGGGCTCTGCTCGGCGGCCTCGCCCGGCTGGTGGTGGGCGTTGTCGCGGACGGCGTGCCGGCCGCCGACGCGATGATGGTCGGGCCATGAGCCAGGCCATCGAGCAACGCGCTCGAGCCCGCCACCTCGTCATCGGCTTGCTCGGCGCGCTTGTCGCCGGGGTGCTCCTCGTCAGTGGCATCGGACGCGTCGCCGGGTTCGCTCGCCTCACGGCCGAGCTCCAAGGCGCCGACTTCCGCTGGCTGATCATGTGCACGGTGGGCGAGATCGTCGTCTTCGTCGGGTACGCCGGCGCGTTCCGCGAGGCTGTCGAGTGGGGGGACGGGCCGCCCATCCCGGTCGCCGTCTCGATGCGCCTGGTGTTCGCCAGCTTCGCCGCGACACAGCTGTTCGCGTTCGCCGGCGCGGGCGGCCTGGCCCTCATGTACTGGGCGCTGCGACGCGTCGGCATGGCCCGCGACGCGGCGGCGGTTCGCCTGATCGGGCTGAACACGGCCATCTACCTGGTGTTCGGGGTGATCGGATTCGCCGCCGCGGCGTGGTCGCTCTTGGGACGCTCGGCCCCGCTGGCGATGACCATCCCGTGGTTGGTGATGTTCCCGTTGATCCTCCTGGCGGCGAGGTGGTTCACCACCCCCCACCGCAACGCCCGGTGGACGAGTGGCGAAGGGAGCCTGGCCCGCCGGGCCATCGGCACCGGGGTGGAAGCGGCCACCTGGGTGCGGCGGCTGCTCTTCGTCCCGGAGGGGCGCCCCCTGTTCGGCTGGGCGGCCTGCTACTGGATCGGTGACGTGGCCAGCCTGTGGGCGGCGCTGCACGCCTTCGGGGCCTCCCCTGGCCTCGCTCCCCTCACCCTGGCCTACGCCACGGGCTACCTCGCGCAGTCACTGCCGATCCCGCTGATCGCGACCAGTGGAGTCGATGCCGCCACCACGTTCCTGCTGCACGTGATCGGCGTGCCGCTCGACGTCGCCCTCGTGGCGATCGTCGCCCATCGAGTCTTCGCGTTCTGGCTGCCCGTGGTGCCGGGGTCGGTGTTCGCGCTCACCCTGCCTCGGCTCGGTCGCTCCCTCACCCGGGCCAGCTCGCAACAACGGGAGCCCGCCGTCGACCCTCGCGGGATCATTGGCGGCTGACGGCGTCGGCTCGCTCACGGAGCCGATGGGCGGGGTCGACCCGCGGGAGGCGATGGGCGGGGGTCGACCCGCGGGAGGCGAGCGAGCGCCTCCTTCGGGATCTCCGGGCCCGTCGGGAAGGACTCTCCCAGCGGGAGGCCGAGCGCCGGATCGTGGCGTATGGCAGGAACGAGCTCCGCCGTGTCGGCCGCCGCTCGTGGGTGCACGAGCTCCTCCGCCAGTTCACCCACCCGGTCGCCCTCCTTCTCGCCGCCGCCGCCAGCTCTCGGCCGGGACCGCCCCCGTGGCGTGTAGGAACGCCGCGTTCGGCGCCTTGGCCCGAGCGGTCGCGGCTTGCGGCAATGCGGTGATCGATCCGAGCGGGCGGTCCAATGAGGACTTGGCCAACCTGGGGCGCATCCGTCAGCTCGACGCACCGATTGTGTCCATCGGCGGCGCCGGCACGTTCGACGGCATCTTCGTCACGGGGCATTCTCGCGGTGGTACTTGCCGCCGTGCGACCTCGGCCGGGTCACTGCTCCGGCCCGAAGTGACCGACCCCGGCGAGGCCGGCGTCGGGGGCTCACGACCGGGCAGCGTGCCCACGCGTCTCACTCGAGGCGGCCCCGCTACCGGCTCGCGGCGGCGCGAGCCCGTCTCCTGCGGGGGCTCCCGGAGGTGTCGACGCGGCCGCGTCCGAACGCATCGACACGACCCCAGCGCCCCGCAATATCGAGCAGTTCGACATGGCCGATCGTGATCGGGAGGGCGGCGTCGACGACGAGGTGGTCTCCGACCGGCTCGAGCCCGAGCATCGTCCGGAGCAGCAGAAGCGGCGCGCCGGTGGACCAGGCTTGGGGGCTACACGCAGTCGGGTACTGCACCGGGTACTTCGTCATCGCGCGGGTAGCCCCCGAACGCCTCGGGAAGGCGACCGGCGAAAAATTCGGCGGCTTCGAGGATCCCCGACGCGATGAAGGCGGCCTCGTCCTTGAAGCCGTACCGGCGCAAGCCCCAGGCGATGAACGAGTTGTCGAACGGCCAGACGGTGCCGACGTGGTACCCGATCGGGTTGTACCGCGCTTCTCCTACCGCGAGCGTTCGCACGCCCCAGCCCGAGAAGAGCCGGTCGCCCATGAGGTGTCCGACGACCGCTCTGGCTTTGTTCTTGTCGACGATGCCGCTCCACAGGAGATGGCCGATGTTCGAGCTGAGTGAGTCGACCTGCCGGCCGTCGACGTCGAGGGCGATGGCGAAGTACTCGCCGTCCTCCACCCAGTAGTCGCGGTTGAAGCGCCGCTTGAGATCAGCCGCTTGGCGCTCGAGAGTGGTAGCGAACTCGGGGTCGTGCCACACCTCGCGGGCGAGGCGAGCGCCCCGCATCTTGGCGTCGTAGGCGTAGCCCTGGAGCTCGCACGTGGCGCGCGGGAAGCCCGGGAGGCCCCCGTCGCGGTACGAGATGGAATCCCACGAGTCCTTCCAACACTGGTTCTCCAAGCCGGTCTGCTGGTTGCGTCGCTCGTAGGCCACATAGCCGTTACCGAGGAGGTCCGCGTACTCGTCGATCCACCGCAAAGCGGCGCGCGCCTCGACCTCGAGCTCACGAACGAGCTTGGTGTCACCCGTCCACCGCTCGTACTCGTCCAGGAGGACGACGTACAGCGGCGTCGCATCAACAGAGCCGTAGTAGGGGGAATGCGGGCGCTCCTCGAACGCGGTCATCTCGCCGTAGCGCATCTCGTGGAGGATCCGACCCGGGTCCTCGTCCCGGAAGTCGTCAAGGCGTGTGCCCTGCCGCAGCCCGAGCTCGCGCAGCGTGGTGGCGGCGAGCTCGTGCGCGAACGGGAGGGCCTGGAGGCTCGTCAGGATGCTGTCTCGCCCGAACATCGTCATGAACCAGGGAAGCCCAGCCGCCGGCAGGCTCGCACCACCCGCGCTGATCGGTGAGAAACGCAGTGCCGCAAGATCCACGAGGCTGCGGCGATACGTCGCCTTCAGCGGCTCGGAGTCGGACCGGAGACGGGGCGCCTCGTCCAGCCAGCGGGCGAGGTTCCCGGCCATGTCGGTGTGAGGACGCCTGGCCTGGAAGGACAGCGTCGGTCGCTCCGCGTCACCCGCATCGCTCGTGCCCAGGGGGGCGATGGCGACGTCGAGCGTCGTCTTCCAACTGCCGTGAGGGTCGATGTGGATCTCGAAGGTCAGCCGCTTCTCGTCCACTGTGCAGGGTTGCGACGAGGAGATCGTCGTCGCTCGCGAGAACGTGTCGCGCTCGTACGCGAGGAAGAGCCCTCGCTCCTGGAGCCGCGTGGAATAGGAGCCCCTCTTCCTCAAGGCGTCCTTGACCTCGAAGAGGTCGGCGAAATCGCAGCCGACGTCGACGCGCACGGTGAGATCGACGGGCTTGTCGTCGTGATTGAGGACCGTCAGGTCTTCGCGGAACCCGTTGCCGACCGAGCGGTGGCGGATCACGGAGAGCTTCGCGTCGACGTAGACGGTCCCGGTGCCGGGCACGAGGAAGAAGCGGGTCTCGAAGTACTGGAGGTCGTCGGTCGACAGCGGCGTCAGTCGTTGACCGTTCACGGTCAGGACCCAGTGGGACAGGAACCGCGTGTCGAACGAGAACAGACCGGTGGGGTCCGTCAGCGAGGCCTCGACGTCGCCACGACCATCGCTGACGACGAAGGTGTTGCCGTTCAGGATCTGGACCTGATCGGTGGTCACGACGCCGGGTGCCCTTCGACGGCGGGTGCCTTGACCCGCGGTGGTCCCGGGAAGAGACGCTGGAGCGCGTACAGCAACTCGACGTCGCCGGCGCACACCAACGCGCCTCTCAGCACGGCGGCCATGGCGTTCGCCTCACCCCGGCACATGGCCGCGAAGAGCGGGCTCGAGCCCCGAACCGTGCAGTCGGCCTCGGCATGATGATGGGACACGGTGACCTTTCCCATGTCGAACGTGACGAGCCACGGATCCGTCAGGGAACCGTCGACGACGTCGAGACGAATGCGGCCGCTGACCTTGGCCAGGAAGGGGGCTCGCTCGCTGCGGGCGAGTTGCTCGAGCAATCGCCCCACGCCCTCGTCCGCTCGCGGTTCCTGGACGTCGGCCATCAATGGCTCTCGAGCTCGCGGGAGACGACCTGGGCGAGCTGCGCAGGGTGCATCACGACCACCGCGTCGTCGGCCAGACGTAACTCCAGCGGGATGAGGACGTCGCGCTGCAACTCCTGCAGCCGTGCGGGGTCATCGCCGACGGCGGCGAGGATCTCCGCGGCGAGCTGGCCGATCACGCTCGCCCAGTCCCAACCGAGCAGGCGATCACCGGCCACCGAGCTCAGCCCGATGAGGTCGGTGGCCGATCCGTGGGCCAAGGGGTTCACGCGCACCCACGCGGGGATCGTTCGACCCGTCGAGCGCACGCACTCGACGTAGCGCCCGGAGAGGAACAGCTCGCATTCCTGCGGGAGGTCTCCTGATTCCGGTTCCTCCTTCGGCTTCTTCGGTCCACGATGCCACATGACGGTCCTCCCGTTGCTGTTCGAAATTGTGCCTGGAGCCCGATGGCAGCACCCAGAGCCATTGGTCCCTGCCCGATCGGACGGGCGGACTGCGCCGACAGGCGGATGAGGCGAGCCGTCACGACGTGACGGTCACGTCCTCAGCACGGACACGGCGCCGCCGTTCGCGCTCGGCGCGAAGTCGGCGGCGTGCGGATCGTTCATCCACCGCTCACCGTCGATCAGGAACAAGTAGCGCCACTCGCGGCCTCGTTCGAGTATGAGGCGCAGCTCGAAACCGCCCGACGGAAGCGGGGCCATGGGCATCGGGGCCCAGGCCGAAAAGACGCCGGCGACGTCGGCGAAGCGGCCGCCGACGTGAGTGGGGACGAAGAACTCGACAACGGCACGGTCGGCCGCATCGACCTCGACCGACCGTCCCGTGGAGATGGTGAGGTCATGCTGCATCGAACTTCCCCCCGACAGAGTGATGCCGGAATTCTGAAAGTGATGGTGCCCGCTCGGTAGGGCCGAAGGTCCCTTGGGCACGGTCGACCTTGACCGCGACCGCACGACGCCGGCGCGGCATGGCGACAGTCGGGCGCGGCCCCGAACGGACCTTGGCCCCTTGCCCGGCTGCGACGTCGCGTCGACCATGGGGGCAGAGAGGAGCCGATCATGACCGCGCCCATCACATGGACCATCACCATCGTGTTCTCGGAGGAGGACGAGGCGAAGACGCGTGCTGACGCCGTGCTCGCCGGGGCCCCGGAGGAGTTGCGGGGTTGGGGTCGAGCCCGCCGCAACCCGCACGATCCCCAACTCCCGAGCGTCGGCGCGGAGGTGGCTGCTGCCCGCGCCCTGTCCGATCTCTCGCACCACCTGCTCGAACAGGCGGCTCACCGCATCGAGACCTGGGAGGGCCACCCCGTCCATCTCGCCCACTGAGCCGCACGAGCAGCGCGTCGCCGCGCCGCCGTGGCGGCCGGGTTCGTTCGCGTCTGGGAGGGCGCGTCCTTCCGCGTACGCAGATCTTCCCCCGGGGCGCGGACGGCGGGTCTGTGCCTCCGAGCAGGGCGTCGCCCTCAGGCGTGCCTGAGGGCGAGACCCTTCAGCGCTTGCCCTTGCACCCGGCCGCTTGGAGCTCTCCGTCTCGATCAGCCACGGCCGGCAGGAGCAGCACCGGGACGGTCGTGTGGGCCAGGACGTCCTGAACCACACGGGCGTGCCCGGGTGAGGTGTCCTGCGACCAGCTCAGCACGACCAGATCCGCGTGGCACTCGCTGCACACCTTGGCCACCTGGCCGCTGACGAGGCCGCCCCGCAGCTCGATGCTCGTGGCCCCGGGGCAGAAGCGGGCGAGGAACTCCTCACCCCAGAGGGCGAGATCGCGGACCGGGTGGTCGAGGGCGCTGGGTGCCGTCGCCGTGGTGAAGACGTGAAGCACGAGGAGCTCGGCCCCGGGGGCGAGGAGCGGCGCGAGGGCCGCACCCACGGGCCGCGCCGACTCCTCGGTGCCCTCCAGGGGCACCAGCAGGCGACGGAACGGCCGGGGGGGGACCGCCATGGTCTCAGGCGGCACGACGACGACGGGCTTCTTGGCCCCTTCGACGACGTAGAGGGCGGTGCGGCCGACGGGTCGGCGGCCGCCGGCGGTCGCCCGAGCACCGAGCACCGCCATGACCACCGACGGATCCTCCAGCGCGGCCAGCAGAGAGCGGCCGACGGGGCCCCGGACGACGCGAAGCGGTACGCCCGCGTGGGCGGCCAGCCAGGTCGGTGTCTCAACTGACCCATCGAGGACGTGAACCGCCTCGACGGCGGCGCCGGTGAGCTCTCCCATTCCGAGGGCGGTCTCGAGGACGGGACGGGCCGCGGAGCTGGTATCGAGCGCGGCGAGCAGGGTTTTCATCAGACGTAGACCTCCATGGCGAAGCTGCGGCCTGGGGGCGCGCAGCGCTCGGTTGGTCGTTCCGCGATCTGCACCTCCAGGGGGCGGTCGCACTGGACGGTGAGCTGGTCGTGCCCGGCGACCACCCGCAGGGGCTGACCCCGGAAGCGAAACCGCAGGCTGAGAGCCTTCCACGCTCGGGGGAGGCAAGGATCCAGATGGAGGGTTTCGCCCCGCGGGCGCAACCCGAGGAATCCAGGGCCCAAGGCGTGCCAGACGCCGGCCATCGTGGCCAGGTGGAGCCCACCTGCAGTTGTGCCGGTGAGATCGTCGAGGTCGAGCCTGGCTGCGATCCGGAACAGCTCCAAGGCTCGATCGGGTTGATGGGTCCGGGCGAAGAGGGCGGCGTGGAGGGCCGGCGACAGCGAACTGCCGTGCGTCGTGCGCGGCTCGTAGAAGGCCAGGTTGGCCCGCAGGCTGCCTGGCGCCACCTCGTCGGGCACGAGGTGGTGGAGCATCAGGACGTCGGATTGCTTGATGAGCTGCGACCGGCGCACCCGTTCTCTACCCAGGAGCATGTCGGCGGCGAAGGGCGGTGGGGCGATCTCGGCGGCGACGAGCGCTTCGAGATCCCAATAGCCCACGAACTGCTCGTACAGGCCACGCGCGGGGTCCCAGCCGTCCACCAGCGCAGCCGCGACGCTCCTCCAGTGCGCGGCCTCGTCGCGATCGCCGCCGAGGCGCTCGGTGAGCGCGGCGGCCTCCCGGAGGTTCCAGCGGGCCATCACGTTGGTGAAGGCGTTGTCGTCGACCATCTCGTGGTACTCGTCGGGCCCGATGAGCCCGAGGAGGTGGCCGCGGCCCCCCGCGTCGAAGGTCACCCGGCTGGCCCAGTAGCGGGCCGTGTCGAGGAGCAACACCCGCCCCGGCCCCGACAGGAAGTCCGGGTCGGCCGTCCAGGCCGCGTACTCGGCCGCGGCCCACGCCACGCAGGCCACGATGTGCTCCTCGTGCTGCCCGGTGAGGATCGGGATGACCTCACCGGCCAGGCCGAGAGCGCGGCGGGGCGTGACGTCGCGCCCATCGCCGGCCGACTCCCACGGGAACCGCGCTCCCTCCAGACCCTGGGCCTGGGCCGCCTGGCGCGCTGCGGCCAGCCGCCGGATCCGGTACTCGAGCATCGAACGCGCCGCGGCCGGACGGACGGCGGCCAGGGCGGGCAAGACGAACACGTCCGCGTCCCAGAACACGTGCCCGCCGTAGGCCGGCCCCGTGAGCCCCCGCGCGCCCACGGCCGCCTCGCCCTCGGGGCCGGCCGCGGCGAGCACGTGGAAGGTCGCCAGGCGGGCGGCCAGTTCGTCCTCGGGGGCGCCCTCGATGCTGACCTCGGCGTCGGCCCAGCAGCGAGCCCAGGCCTCGCGGTGCTCGGCGAGGAGCCGGTCGAAGCCCACCGCTTCGAGGCCGGCGAGGCGGGCCGCCGCGTCATCCCAGGGGGGCGCATGGGCGGCCCCGGCCGTCCACGCCGCCAGCCGCTCGATGATCCGCAGCCCGTGGCGGGACGTCTCCCGATCGCGCGCCGCAACCGTGATGCCGCCGCCTGCGGGATCCGCGGTGCGGGCCAAGCGCACTTCCTGCTGATCGCGATGCTCCATCTCCGGACCGTCGTCAGGGGCCCAGAACGGGGGACCGCGCTGCAGCTCCGCCGGCTGCCCTTCGGCGCGCAGACCCATCGCTTCGGGCCGGGCGGCGGAGACGAATCGCAACGTGCGCAACCGCGACCCGTCCGTCGCCCCCCGGACGAGGACGCCGGTGCGCAGATCCAGCAGGCGCTCGTCCGCGACGCCGGGCGCGACGTCCAACCGGATCCACACCGGACCGCCCAGCAGGCGCGGGACCGCTTCCGTCGTGTAGATGCCGCTGACCGCGAACTGCGGGGACGTGCCGGGGCCGTCCTCCTCCCTGGCGCCTCTGATGCCCGCCGAGCCGTTGGCCAGCGTGCCGATGGTCTCGGTCGTGCGCGTCGAGCCGGAGTCGTCGGGCAGCGCCACCACCCACGCAGGGTCCTCGTCGACGGACGGCACCCGGCGGTCGGCGCGCCGTGCGAGCTGCGCATCGAGAACTCGGAGGAAGCGGTCAGGTCCGCCGCCCAGGTGGACGACACCTGGCGGCACCCCGCCGGGCTCCCTCCCCACCGACACGACCGCCGCCCGCGCCAACTCGGGGATCAGCAGCGAGGTGTCGCGGCCGGGAGCCTCGCCGCGCGAGCCGAACTCGTGACCGCAGACGAGGATCAACCGGCCCGTGATGCCCCGCTCGGCCAGCCACCGTGCCGCCCACCGGGCCGAGTCGGAGGTGTCAGTCGACCCGATCTCAGAGGTGCGTTGCCAACGCCGCTCGGGCGGGCCGGCTCCGGCCTCGAAGACCTCTGCGCCCCGGTTGACGCACAGGTGCAGCCGGCCCGGGCCCTCCGATCGCGCTCCGAGCTGGGCATCGACGTCGGCCACGTCGCCTTGGCTCACGAGGAAGACGTGCACGCCCGCAGCGCACAACGCCTCGACCCGGCGGCGGATCTCGGTCCCGTCCGACGTCCGGTCGGCGATGGCCGTGCCCTCCCAAGCGCAGACGATGGCCTCGAACGTCGCCTCCCCGAGTCGCTCCTCCGGGCGCGCGGTGCGGGCCCGGCCGTCCCCGTCATCGGAGCGGGGCGCGGCCACGAACTCCTCCCGCGAGCGGGAGCGTTCCGAACTACCGGACACGGCAGCTCACTCGTCTCATCACGACGATCCTTCCGTTCCCGTCGGCGCGGCGCCCGCCTCGTCGTCCCTAGCAGGTCGGTGCTCGAGCTGGCGCCGCGTCCGGTCCGCCTCCCAGGCTCCCGGCGGGCGGCCGGCTGCGTCGCCAATCAACGTCCGGTACAGCGCGACGTGGTCATCGACCATCCGCCCCGTCGAGAACCGCGACTCGACGCTGGCCCGGCAGGCGGCGCGGTCGATCCTCCCCACGTCCTCCAGCTTGGCGACCATGTCATCTTCGTGCTCGCAGAGGAACCCCGTGCGCGTGTCCTCGATGATCTCGGGCGCAGCACCCTCGCGGAAGGCGAGCACGGGAGTGCCGCAGGCCAGGGCTTCGATCATCACCAGCCCGAACGGCTCGGGCCAGCGGATCGGGTTGAGAAGCGCCTCCGCCCCGGCCAGCAGGTCCAGCTTGCGTTGCCCGCCGACCTCCCCGAGGTACACGGCTTGCGGGCCGAGCATCGGTTCGACGCACTCGACGAAGTAGTGGCGCTCGCGGGGTTCCCAGAGCTTCGCTGCCAGGAGGATGCGCCGGCCCGCGGCGCGGGCCACGGCGATGGCGCGGTGCGCGCCCTTGTCGGGATGCATGCGCCCGAGGAACAGCACGTAGTCCCCGTCGCCCCGGCCGATGGGAAAGGCGTTCACGTCGAGCCCGTGATGGATCACCGCGCTGATGGGCAGATCGGGCGCGCCGCGACGTTGGGCGTCGGAGATGGCCACCACGGCCATCCGCGCCGCGGCCGCCTTGTAGATGGCCCGCAACTCCGGCGTGAACGGGCCATGCGCCGTCGTCACCACCGGCACTCCCGGCGGCGCGAGCTCGGGGGACATCGGGCCGGTGAGGGTGTGGTCGTGGATCACGTCAGCGCCGGCGAGCTCTCGATAGGCCTCCTCGACGTGGGCGCGCTCGTCGGTGAACGCGGCCAGCGTTCCCAGCGCCCGCGGGTACAGCCAGCGGCGGGGGACCGGGCACGTGGCGTCGCCGGTGGTGAACAGCATGACCTCGCACCCGGCCGCGCTCAGACCCTGCGCGAGCTCGTCGAGCATCACTTCGGTGCCTCCGTACTGCGGCGGCGGAACGGGAACCCAGGGTGGCGCGATCAAACCGACGCGCAGATTGTCGTCACCGCTCCCGAAGTCCGCCCGCAGCCGCCGGAAGCTCTTGCCGATCATGATCGTCTCTCCTTGTCAGACGCAGCCGGCGGCCGCCGGCGCGAGTCGTCAGGAGGCCAGCCGGGCACCGGGGCCTCGCTCGAACCGGACGATGTCTCGCTCAGGCGTCACGCCTGTGGCCACACTGCCGGCGTCGAGTCGGCTGTCGTGGGGGTTGGTGGAAGAGACCGTACAGGCGGGGACGACGCCCAGTGCAGCAGCACTAGGTCGACAAGCACGCCGGTATCGGCCATCGCAGGTCCATGCTTCGAGGGTGCACTGACGGCCTGTCGCGCGCCAGTGCTGAAGGTCCCTGAGGCCGGGCCGCGAGTCGCCGCGACGCCGCCCTCCTGTTCATGCCTGTCACATCGCGCAGACGGGCGCTATCGGCTCGGTGGCTCCCGCTCGCGTGGCGGGGCATCCACCTCGGAGCTCATCGGGTGGAGGTGATGGTCGACCGTGACTCGGTGTCGGTGGCGGGCCTGTCGTCCCACTGGACCATCGACGCGGACGGATGAGCGCTGTGGTCGCGTCGCAATCGCCGTCTTTCCGCGATGGCGTCGGCGTACACGGCCTCGTAGCCCCGCACCATGCTGGCGACGGGGAAGCGCTCGACGACGGAAAGGCGGCAGCGAGCCCGATCCAGATGGCGCGCGCCCTCGATGCCCGACAGGAACGCCCGCCGCGTCGCACAGAGATAGCCCGTCACGCCATGCTCGACGATCTCGGGAGCGGCGCCGAGGGGAGGGACGAGGACGGGCGTCCCGCAGGCGAGCGCCTCGACCATCACCATGCCGAACGGTTCGGGCCACGAGATCGGGTTCAGCAGAGCCCGTGCCTCCGCCAGCAGCCGGCGCTTCATCGTCGCATCCGCCTCCCCTACGAAATGGGCGTCGCCGTGGAGCCGGGGACGGACCTCGTGGTCGAAGTAGTCGTGCTCGGGACCCTCGCGCATTTTGGCCGCGAGCACGAGTGGCACGCCAGCCTCGCGAGCGAGATCCACGGCCCGGTGCACACCCTTCGTCGCGTGCATCCGGCCCAGGAACAGCAAGTAGTCGCCGTCCCCGGTGCCGAGCGGCCAGTCGTCCACATCGAGGCCGTGATGGACCACGGCATGGACAGGGACCGACGGGGCCGTGTCCGCTTGGCCGTGAGAGATGGCCACCAGGCGGGCGCGGGCGCCGACGCGCTCGAAGATCGGAGTCGTCAACCCGTCGAAGGGGCCGTGGTTGGTCACCACGACCGGGCCCGTCGCGGGTCCTACGAGGGGTCCGGTGAGGGTGTGGTCGTGGGTGACGTCTGCTCCCCAGCCGGCCGCCAGCTCGTAGGCCAGCGTGACGTGCGCCAGCTCGCAGGCGGCGTCGCCGATGTGGCCGATGTTCTGGGCGGGGATGGGACAGATCACCTGCGCGGGGAGCTGGCTGTCCGGATGCCCGAGGTAGCAGATCTCGTGCCCCCGCACCGCGAGGCCGTTGACGAGCGCGGCGAGCACGGTCTCCGTGCCGCCGTAGGCCGGTGGCGGAACAGGAACCCAGGGGCTGCCGATGATCGCGATGCGCATGGCTCAGCGGCCCGACCGCCGACGTGCGCTACGGCGCGGGAACCAGGGTGAAGGAGGGAATCGCCCAACATCGGCAGGAGCTTTCCCGCCGGGCCGCGGCGTGAAACGGTCGTCCGCGAGGATCCCACCTGGAGCCTTTCGTCGCGCGCCAGCCGGGGCGCGTGGCCCGCGTCCACCCCATCCGCTACGAAGGGCAACGCGCCCGCCACGAACTCTTCGTCGTTCGCGTACAGCATCGCGGCGTGGTGGAGCCCGCCGGGATCACCCGGTGGGACGGTGACGGCCATGGCTTCTCTCATCTCGCGCCCGTGGACCGAGCACGCCTCGTGGCACTTTGTTTGCCGGCTTCCGGCCTGGCGAAACCTGCCCTCGTCGAGTCCCTGCTGACGCCCACCGAGGCGGGCACGCGGCTGCGGATCGAGCGTCGCGGCTGGGACGACGGGCAGCCCGAGCCCCGCCGCGGCTTCGACCAAGGCTGGCACGACAAGCTCACCGTCGACTTTCCCGGCCGCCTGGCCGCGGCGTCGCCCCCGATCAGCGGAGGTCCCTCATGAAGACCATCCACCATCTCGTCGACCTCGATGCGCCGACCGCGACGGTCTAGTCGGCCCTCACGGAGGAGGCGCAGATGGCCCGTTGGTGGTCGACGAAGGTCGACGCCGGCCCGCCCGTGGTGGGTTCGCTCGTCAAGTGGACGTTCGTCGGCGACTTCAACCCGACGATGGAGGTGACCGCCCTTGTCGACGGCCGAGAGCTCGGCTGGCGCTGCATCGACGGCCACGATCCGTGGCTGGGGGCCGGCTTTCGGTTCCTGCTCGAGCCGTTCGACGACGGTCGCTGCCGGTTGCGCTTCTGGCAGGACTACGCGGTCGAGCTCGACGACGACGCCTACGGGACCTACAACTTCAACTGGGGCTACTACCTCGAGAGCCTTCGGCTCAGTTGTTCCAGCGGGACGGGCAAGCCATTCCAGGTGACCGCCTGAGCCCGCCGGAGGACTCGACGGCGCGGCGCCCGCGCGATTGAACGCGAGGTAGGCCGGGAAAGCCTCTCGCCGTGCCAGCCCACACCGAGAAAGGTGTGCTCGCCGCCCTGAAGCCGGGGCCCGAGGTCGTCCACGTGGTCGAGGAGCGGGTCGCGCGCGAGACGGGCCTTGCGGCGGAGGACGTCCGCGTCACCTTGAGCCGGCTGCTCACGGAGGGCCGCATCCGCCTGGTGCGGCGTGACGGAGTGCTGTGCGTCGAGGTCGTGCGTGGCGAGACCAGGTAGCGCGTTCGCCCGTGGCGCGCTCGCCGCCGGCGTGCTCACCCTGGTGCCCGCGTGCGTTCCGACCGCCCGCGACCCGGTCACCTACGAGGCCAAGGCTGCGCAGACCGCCGAGAAGATGGCGTCGTCGGTGGCCACCGGCCAGCTCCTGGCGCAGCTCGCCGGCGAGCACAAGCTGTTCAACCCCTACGCGTCGGTGGCCGCCGACGGCGCGGAGGGCGAAGCCGACGAGATCCGCTCGACGTTCGATGCCATCCAGCCGCCCGATGAGCAGTCGATCGCGCTGCGCAACATGCTGGACGACCTGCTGGAGCCGGCCACGGATCGGCTCTCGCAACTGCGGATCACGGCCCGGCAAGGCCACCTCTCGGAGTTGGCGAGGTTCCAGCAACCCCTCGGTCGGCTCGCCGAGCAGTTGATGTCGTTCCAGGAACAGCACTCGTGAAGCGCGTCGTCGAGATCGCGCTCGGGGTGCTGACGGCGATCGGCGGGTTCGTCGACATCGGCGAGCTGGTGACCGCGCCTGCCGCCGGCGCTCGTTTCAACATGACCCTCGCCTGGGCGACCGTGCTCTCGCTGGCCGGCATCATGATCTTCTGCGAGATGTCGGGCCGTGTCGCCATGGTGACCGGCCGTCCGGTGTTCGACTTGGTGAGGGAGCGCCTCGGCGCCCGCATGGCCCTGGTGAACCTGCTCGCGTCCTTCGCGGTGACCCTCGGAACCGTCGCCGCCGAGATCGGAGGAGTGGCGCTCGCCCTCCAGCTCGCCTCCGACGTCAACTACCTCCTCTGGGTGCCGTTGGTGGGCATCTTCGTCTGGCTCGTCATCTGGCGACTGGGCTTCCAGGTCCTCGAGAACGTCTTCGGGTTGGCCGGCCTCACCTTGATGGTTGTGGTCGTGGCGGTGGTCGCGCTGCACCCGGACTGGGGACACCTGCTGCACCAGGCGAGCCACCCCTACATCCCGTCGAACGTGAGCGTCCTCGTCTACTTCTACTGGGCCATCGCGCTGTTCGGCGCCGGCCTCATGCCCTACGAGGTGCTCTTCTTCTCCTCGGGTGCCATCGAGGAGGGTTGGAAGCGGCAGGATCTCGTCGTGGCGCGAGCGAACGTCTTCATCGGCTTCCCCCTGGGGGCCTTGCTCACGCTCGGGCTGATGGCCATCGGCAGCGTCGTGCTCGCCCCGAGGGGCATCAGCGTGAACCAGCTGTTCCAGACGGCCATGCCCGTGAGCCTGGCGCTCGGCCGGGTGGGGCTGGCCATCGTGATCCTGGGTTTCGTGGCCTGCACGCTTGGCGCCGCGGTGGAGACCACCCTCACGTGCGGGTACATGATCGCCCAGTACTTCGGCTGGCCCTGGGGGAAGTCGGTCCGGCCCCGCGATGACGCGCGCTTCCATACGGTGCTGGTGATCTGTGTTCTCGCCGGCACGTTGCTCGGGGTAACGGGTCTCGACCCGATCAAGCTCACCGAGTACGTGGTGGTCTTCTCGGCGGCGGCGTTGCCACTCACCTACTTCCCGGTCTTGGTCGCCGCCAATGACCCGGAGCGAATGGGCGACAAGCGCAATGGCATCTTCTCGAACGTGGTCGGTTTCGCCTTCCTCGTGCTCGTGACCGTGGTGTCCGTGGCCACCATTCCCCTCATGATCGCCACGAAAGGCGGAGCGTCATGAGGGCCGGCGGTGCATCGTTCTGGGCCGAGCTGCACCTGCTCGACCATCAAGTGCTCGACCGGGAGGGCCAGGCGACGGCGAAAGTCGACGATCTCCAGTTCGACCTCCTGCCCGAGCCCGACTCTCTTCCCGTGGTGACCCACATCCTCTGCGGGCCTGCGGCGCTGGCGCGGCGCTTCTCCGGCCGACTCGGCCGCGCCGTCGAGACTCTCCATCGCCTCATGGACGAAGAGCACCCGCCGCGTCCGGCTTCCATCTCCTTCGGCGTGGTCACCGGCATCGACGCCGCCGTGCACGTCGATGTCTCGGTGGACGACCTGGAGGTCAAGGCCGCTGACGCCTTCCTCGCCGCGCACTTCATCGGGCACATCCCCGGATCCTCCCACCGGCGCGCTCAAGGGGCAGGACAACGAGTGATACGCGCGAGCGATCTCGTCGGCAAGCCAGCGTTTGACGAGGCCGGTCGCCGGCTGGGCACGGTCCACGACCTGCATCTGGTCCAAGACGGGCCGCTGTTGCCGTCAGGGCGAGCGGCGCTCCGGCTCCATGGACTGCTCGCCGGTCGTTCAGCCGTGGGGGCGAGGCTCGGCTACTCGACCCGCGAAGGTCGCTCGTCGTCCACCGAGACCCGCGGCCCGTGGCCGTTGCGCTACCTGTTCCGCCGGCTCCACCGGCGCGCTCACTACATCCCGTGGGGAGACGTGGTGGCGATCGAGTACGACAAGATCACCGTCAGCACAGGCGTCGAGGGCTGACCTGCGACCGCATCATCAGCACCAACCCCAGCCGCCGCCCCGCCGCCGCGAGAGGCGATCGACGACCTCGAGCACGATTTGATCGCTCGGACCATGGAGGGCGACGGTCTCGCCGCTCGGCCCGTTGTCGACATCGACGCTGATCACCTCGCAGCTCTTCGCCCATTCGGCCGTGACCGACACGATGTACGCCACTGCTTCCTCCGGCGCTCTCATCGTAAGGCTGAACGGCATCCGTTGGGGAACGAGCCCGGCCGCCCACGCGAGCGGCTCGAGGGCAATGAGATCGAGCGTCACCTGTCCGCGCTGGTACGACGAGAAGACCACTTGGACCTGCGCTCCCTCCTCCCCAGGCTGCGGCTCACTAACCATTTCTCCCGCGTACCCGATGAGGCCCTCGTTCAATCGTCCACCGAGCGCCCGGAAGCCACGCTCGCCCCTCCGCAGGAGCACTCGTGCGTTCGTTGGCGCGACCCTGTCTTCGTCATCACCGCGAGACCGCGGCGTCAGCCCCGCATGGCGGCGGCGAAGGTCTCGAGCTCTCGGGGGATGTCCGGTCCTGCCGGTTGGTAAGCGATCTCGGTGACCCCACCCGCCTCCAGACCGGCGAGTCGTTCGCGCAGGTCGTCGGCGCGGTAGGCGCCTCCCATGGCCTCGAGGATCTCTGGCGTCACGACGGCGCGGTCACGTTCGTTGACCCCGATGAGATGGAGGTCGTGGATGGCCAGGTGGCGCCGCTCCGCCGGCACGTCGGCATAAGCCGCCGCCCAGGCCTCGGCCCCCGGCAACAGGGACAAGTCCAGACCGTTCTCGGCGAAGAAGTGGTAGTAGACGGCGACGCCGTGGCCGGCGGCGGCCATCACCCGCTCGGAGTCGAAGCCCTCGCCGTCGGCCAGCACGGTGCCGAAGAAGAGGCTGGCCTCCCAGGCGAAGTCCGGGACCGGTGGCGCGCCGGCCATGAACACCCCGTCGGCGACCTCGCGGGCCGTCGCCACGCCCTTCGGGCCGGCGGCCCCGAGCAGGAAGGGCACGTCGATGGGCCGCGGCGCGCCGAAGCCGGCGGGGTGGATCATCTGGATGAGCGCGCCCTCCCACTCGACGGCTTCTCCGTCCAGCAGGGCGCGGAGGACGGTCACGTAGCGCGCCACGTCGGCCCACCGCAGCGGCCGCTGGCCGAGGGTGAAGCGCCCGGTGAAGCCGGTGCCGACCGCCACCGACACGCGCCCGGGCCCGGCGAGATCGACGAGCGTGGCGATCGCCGCCGCGTTCGTCATCGGATGGCGAAGGCTCGGGATGAGCACGCCTGGGCCCAGGCCGATCGTGGAGGTCCGCTCCGCGCAGCGGGCGAGCGTCATCCACACATCCGGATACAGGGCGGGCGAGTCGTACAGCCAGGCGCGCTCGTAGCCGAGGGCCTCGGCCCGGGCGACGTGATCGGGCGTCGCCATCGACGTGGCGAAGGCACACGACAGCGTCAGCGACATGATGGACCCCCTGGCTCCGAGCGCTCAGGAGAAGCTACCTCTGCGTCAACCGCTCGATACTTCCTCGACCGAGATCACGACATCGTCTGGCAACCGCTCGCGCATCAGCCGCGCCGCGTCACCCACGGCCTCTGGCGTGCCGGTGACGGTGACCACGAGGACCGACCGCGTCTCGGAGCCCGCGACCCGGCTGGGAGGTTCCGATCCGGTGAGATCAATCCCACTGGCCTCGGCCAGGAGGGTGGCGGCCTCGACCGCCAGCAGCGTCGGACCTTCGTAGCGGATGAGATGCGTTGTCACGGCGCCAGCGTCGCGCAGTGTTCGGCCGCCACGATCAGGCCATCAGGTCGCGGCCACGGGGGCCTCCTCGATCACGCGGCGAGCAGAGTGAGGAGCTCATCGCGATCGGGGCCCGGGGCTCGGAAGGGGTCCAGGTCGCCGTAGCGTTCGAGCTTCTCGCGAAAGCCGGGCCGGGCCAGCACCTCCTGCGGAAGTGCAGTGCACACCACCGTCTCGATCATGGCCCGGAAGACGTCGGCGTCACACATCGCTGCTCCCAGCAGGCGCGCCATCGTCGGGTCGGGCGCGGGAGGCTCGGCGCCAGTGACCATGGCTTGCATCTCGGCCACCCGGACTCGGTCCGCGGCCATCTGGTTCCGAACGTAGGGCGCGACTTCGCGCTCGGTCACGTCGTCCCAGGCGAGGGCGAACGCTTCGGCATCGTCGAGGTGGATCCGCACCGCACGCCGGAGCCTCTGGGCGTGCAACATGCCGATGCTGATGCCGCGCCCAGCCGACGGATTCGTGCAGGCCCACGCGTCGCCCACGGCGGCGAGCCCGGTCACGACTGGTCGTCCGTCGACGACGAAGCGCCGGTAGCGGTCGAGGACTCCTGCCATCGACACGACATCGGTGAGGGGCTCGCCGTCGAGCCAATGAGCTTGCAGCGGGCACGCCCGCACCACGCGGTCGAACCGGGCCGGGTCGCGTATGGCCTTCAGGGCGGAGTCGCTGGCGAGCCCGAAGAGAGTGATCGACCAGGTGTCGTTGTCGCTGTGGAGGGTGAGGATGGAGATGCTCCCGAGCGCCATGACCGCCCGGCCCAGTCGCGCGGGGCGGTGGGGGCCCGCGAAGTAGCGGGTGTGGTACACGTAGCCGCGGTCGTCGGACTCGACCTCTGGCGGGCAGCCTCCGAGCTCGCGGACGAGGGTGGTGACGGGCGACCGCCGTCCCATGGCGTCGACCACGAGGTCCGCTCGCAGCGCTTCGCCCTCGGTGCTGACGACACCGGCGACGTGAGGAACCCCTCGAGTAGCGGAAGGGCCGACCAGCAGCCCGCCGACGCGTACCCCTCGTCGCAAGGTCAGCCCGCGCTGCTCCTCGGCCGCACGAGCGAAGACCGTTTCGACCACGGGGCGGCGGCCCGTCACGAATCGGAGCGCGTCGTCCTCGGGACGCCGGTTCTGATCAGAGACGGTCGGCGGCAAGGGCGACAGGAAATCGACCCAGCAGCAGCCCGCGGCCAGCAGCCGTTCGGTAAGGCCCGGCAACTCCTCGTCGCACACCCGCCGAACCCGGGTGAAGAGGTTGTGCGGTTGGTGGAACTGGGCCACACCGGTGCGGCCCCACGATCCCCAGGCGTCGGCGGGCTCGGCCGGCGGGCAGTGGGGATCGGACTCGAGCACGGTGACGTCGTGGCCGTCGTCGGCCAGCATCATCGCCACCGACAGCCCCACCAGACTGCCCGCACAGACCACGATCGAGCTCATTGCTCACCTCGCTGAGCTTGGTTCCTGACGGCCGTGGGTAGGCAGTCCGCACCGCCCCCGGTTCGACAGGAACCGATCTCCCGGCGGGCCCGGTGATACCGAAGGTTGGTCACTCCTGGTGGCGCTGGCCGGCCGTGGCGACTGTTCGGCGTGTGGAGCAGCGGGCTCGTGGGTAACGCGGCGGGGCATGGCTGATGACCTCGCCGAGACGTTCCACCGGTCGGTCGACGAGGGCGTGGCTCGGCTCGAGCGGCCGACCCTCGAGCTCGCCGCCACGGGGATGGTGGGCGGCCTCGACGTGAGTGTCGGCGTTTTCGCCCTCCTCATCGTGTACCAGGAGAGCGGTCAACGGCTCCTCGGCGCCCTCGCCTTCGGCATCGGCTTCCTCGCTCTGACGCTGGCGAACAGCGAGCTGTTCACGGAGAACTTCCTCGTGCCCGTCGCCGCCGTGGTCGCCAGGGACGCCCGTTGGTGGTGGGTCGTGCGGCTGTGGGTGGGGACGCTGGTCTTCAACCTGGCCGGCGGCTGGGTGTCGATGGGCCTCGTCGTCGTGGGCTTCCCCGCGCTCCAATCCGTCGTCCGCGAGGTGGGCCGCGCTCCGGTCGAGCTCCCGTGGGGGCCAGGCGTTCACGAGCGCGGTCCTCGCGGGCGCGCTCATCACCCTCATGACGTGGATGGAGCGCTCCACGAGCTCGGTGCCGGCCAAGCTCCTGTCGGCGTGGTCGGTGGCCTTCGTGCTCGCCGCCGCTCCCCTCCAGCACACCGTCGTGATGTCGATCGAGGCCTTCGCTGCCCTGCACGCGGGCGCCGCGTTCGGCTACGCCGACTGGCTGCGGGCGCTCGGTTGGGCCGCGCTCGGCAACGCGCTCGGCGGGCTGGGCCTCGTCACCGTGCTGCGCTTGGTCCAGGTGGGGGGCGCCGAGCTCCAGCGGGAGCGCGCCCGCCCGAAGGGCGCCGACCGCGAATCAGAGGAGCCGGAAGGGGTCTCCGAGGAATCGGTGCCTACCTGACGAGCGAGGCCGTCCGGCGAGGGGGCTGGAGTACGCCGCTCGCCGACGCGGTGCGGCTGCGGGTTCAACCGGCCGACGGCGCGGCCCGCACGGCGACCGACTCGCCGTCGTCGCGTACCTCGTAGCGAGGCTGGCTGACACTGGCCGGGCCGTCGATCACCTCACCGTCGGTCAGCCGGAACCGGCTGTTGTGCCACGGGCACGTGACGCAACCGCCCTGGAAGGTGCCCTCCTGCAGAGGACCGCCCCGGTGCGAGCACCGGGCGCCGATGCCGTACCACGTGCCGTCGGTGCGGGTGGCCACGACCCGAGCCTCGCCGGCCTCCACGTAGAGGCCCGTGGCGCCCTCGAGAGGTTCGGGCGCCTTGTTGGGCCGCGTCCAGTCGTGAGGTTCCTCGGTGAACACGTTCACGTCGACGCCGATGCCCCGGCGGTAGACCAGATGGCCTCCGAGGTAGGCCCCGGCGGTGGCCAGCGTGGCGCCGGCCAAGCTGAGGGCGATGCCCCGGAGTGTGTGCGACCTGCGACGGGCCCGCCACGACAGCGCGTAGAGGGTGAGGGCCGTCGTGTTGATGAGACCGTGGGTCATACCGATATGGCGCGTACCACCGCCGGTGTCGGCCCAGTCGGCGAGCCCGGTGGCCGCGGTCGGCAGGGCAAAGACGACGCCGAGGCCCACGAACCTTCTCGCCGCCCGTCGCCCGCCCTTGCCCCCGAAGAGGTCGAGGAAGAAGGCGGTGGTCCAGAAGCCGATCGGCAGGTCGGTGAGCGCCGGATGGACCGGGTGTCCGAGCCACGTACCACCGAGGAGCGACGACACAGGGGGCTCGTGGGTCGCCTTGGAGATCGCGACCGAGACGGGGCCGGCAGGGCCATCGAGCCCCTGGAGATTCTCGATGCGTTCGATGAGCTCGTTGAACGGTGGCATGCTCACCCGTTCCCCGAGAACGGGCAGTTCACACCCGGACTTTCTGGGCGAAGGCCTTCCGTCACTGCGACCGGGCGGCCCTGGCGGCGGCGGCGAGGTCATGGTCGCCGTGGTGCTGGCGGATGAACAGCTGCAGGTCGGCGACGCGCCGGGCATGCTCGGCGTCGAAGGCGAGCGGACCCGGCCCGAGCGTGCGAGCGCAGAGGTCGATCACTTCGGTGCAGGCCCGTTCGACCAGGTGGCGCACGATCAGGGCGCGGACCATGCCTCGCCCCGCCCGGTCGAGGGGATCGGCGTCGATCTCGTCCGCGGCGGCCGCGATGATCGTCTCGAGCTCCCAGCTCGCGGCCAGGGCCGCGCCCACCGCAGCCTGCGCCAGAAGATCCTCCGATGCAGCTTCCATCGCCAGGCGGTCCGCAAGGGCCACCGCCCCGCCCGTCCAGCAGGCGGCGACGCCCACCGACCCCTGCCAGAAGCTGGGCCGATCCAGGTAGAACCCGGCCCCGCCCACTTGGTGGCTCGGGGTGGCGATCACGTCGAAGTCGACCGCGGTCGTGGCCGCCTCCGCCATCGCCGGGGTGGCCCATGTCCCTGGGTGCACGTGGACGCCGGCTTGTGCGAGCCCCACTCGGAAGAGGAGCACACCTTCGCTCGAAGCCGCGCTCACCAACGCTTCGTCGAGGATGGTCGCCCCCGAGCAGTACTGCTTGGTGCCGCGGAGCCGCCAGCACTCCCCGACCCGCTCGGCGCGCACCACGCCATGGCGTCCGTGCGACGCCCACACACCGCAGAGTCGGCCTCGCTCGGGGACGCAACCGGTTTCGCGCTGGATGGCGACCGCATCGGCATGCGCCTCGGCCAGCCGGGCCAGGGAGAGGTCGCCACGGCCGAGCTCGAACAATGCGTGGAAGCGCGCTCGCGTGTGACCGCTGCCGGGGAGCGGGAGGTCGAGACGGCCGGCTTCTTCGAGGTGGCGTAGCTGCGCTTCGATCCAAGGAGACTCGCCGGTCATGACGCCAGCTCGTTGAGGACGTCCGCGAAGCCACCGCGGAGGCGCCCTACCGCCCGCCCGCTCGTGGTCACCTTCGACGCCCTGGACGACACGACCCGATGGCCTGTGCGGGCCAGCGCGGCCCACAGCGCGTGATCCTCGCCGATGGGCAGTTGGCGCCAACCGCCCGCGGCCCGATAGGCGTCCGCCCGCACCCCGAGGTTGGCCCCGTGGACGTGGGGATGGGGCCGGTCGGGCGGCCCGTCGTAGCGGGCGGAGAACCGGCCGGGCACCTCCGGAGGATGGTCAGCGAACGAGTCGACCTCCACGACCCCAGCCACGGCCGCCGCGCCCGCCTCCGCCCAGCGCAAGTGGCAGACGAGCCAGTCCGCGGGCACCACCGTGTCGGCGTCGGTGTTGGCGAACCAGATGTGGTGCAGCGGAACGCTGGCGAACCGCCGCAGCGCCCGTTCGGCCCCCACGGCTCGCGCCGCGCCCGGGTTCCGCGCGGTCGATCTCGACCACCTCTCCCGATCCCTGCAGGGCGCGGCGGGCCACGGTCGCGGTCGCATCGGTACAGCCGTCGGCGACGACGGTCACGTGAACCCACGCGCCGATGGCCTTGGCCGCATCACTCGCGGCCTCGACCGAGCGCAGGCAACGGGGGAGCCGACCCTCCTCGTCGTGCGCCGGGATCACGACGCCGACTGCCCAGCGAGTCACCGACGCACCCAGAGCTGCAGGGCGAAGTCGTCATCGAGGTAGCTGCCCTTGCGCAGGAGGCTGGTCGGATCGGCGCCCAGCACAGCCTGGACCTCGTCACCGTGCAGCAGGTGATCGGCGCTGTGCCCTCGCCAGTGAACGCCGACGAGCGTGCCGCCGGCCTCCAGCGCGTCCACGGCCCGTTCGCGCAGGTCACCGAGCTCGGGACGGGTGAAGTAGTAGCCGAGCTCGCTCAACACCACGAGATCGAACCGTCCGTCCGGCCAGTCATCGGGCACCTCCCCGACGCGGATCGTGATGTTGGCGCACCGGTGGCACCGGTCCCGGGCTGTCTCGACTGCCGTGGGCGAGCCGTCCATCGCCAGCACCGAGTCACAGCGGGCGGAGAGACGACGGGTGAGCTCGCCGACCGCGCAACCCGGTTCGAAGGCGCGCTCGTAACGCGGGCGCAAGAGGGCGGCCACGGTCAGGTCGTACCGGCGCTGCTCGTAAGGACTGGTGGCGAATCTCCAAGGATCGCGGGCGCCCTGGTAGCGAGATTCGAAATCACTCACGGGTACATGATTCAAGAGAGCAGCACCTCGAGCGGACGGCTGAGCAGACGGCAGAGGCTGGACGGCACGATCGGTGGGCCGCCACCGGGTGACGGCCCGATCTGCGAGCGATGGGCGCGCCGCGCCGCCTGCTTCGCCCGCCGCGCGGCGGCGCTCATCGGCACCCGGCGCGGCGCCCAGCGTTCGAGCTGCGACGGCGTCGACCAGTGCCACGCCCACACCGGGTACTGCGCGTGCCCGGCGCCGGCGAGCGCACAGGAGCGTCGCGCCGCGCGGCCACACGCCTCGTGGTCGGGATGGCCGTCGTGCTCGAACGGGGCAAGGCACGCATCGCCGGGAGCCAGCAGCGGGGCCAGTGCGGCGGCGAGGCGCTCCTCACTAGCGGCGACCTCCCCATCGGCCATCACCAGCCGCGTCAGCGCGATCGCCCGCCCGGCGGGACGCGCGAGCCGGTGGAGCCCGAGCCGTTGCTCGGCGCGCCGCGCTTCCGCCAATCGGGCGCAGCTCTCGTGGCGGCCGAAGGCGGCCTCGCCATCGGTCACGGCGACCACCAGCACCGGCCACCCCGCAAGGAGCCGATCCGCGATCAGGCCTCCGACACCGAGGCATTCGTCATCGGGATGCGGGGCGATGACGACCAGCCGCCTCGCCGGCGGCCAAACCCAGATGGGCCAGCGGCGGGCGCCGGCCACCCATTCCGCAGCCGTCGTTCGCGGGCGGTCACCGCTCAGCACCGGGTCGGTGACGTCCTCCGGTGCTGTGGTTCGCGGTCGATCCGCGCTGACCACCGGGCCGCCGACCCCGTCCGGCTCGATGAGCGTCGAGGGCCGTGCTATCCCTCTCGACGCCATCGCCGTCCTCCTGCCTTACGACCGTGAGCCCACCCATCCCGCCTCGGTGACGGGCCGCACTGCGATACCCGCTCACTGTTCGGGCCAACCCTGGGCGCGTTGATGACCCCTCCGAGGCGGCCACCGCTCAGGATGGGAGGCGTTCCGCCGCTTCGAGCGCGAGGCGCAGGGTCCGCTCGATGCGCACCGGGAAGATGGCGACCTGCACACCTTCGGTGTCCTTCTGGCCGTGCTGGTAGCGGGCGTAGACACCTTGGAGGATGCACACGGTCTTCCAGTGGTTGAAGCAGCGGTAGTAGTCGATCTGGGTGAGGTCAGCGCCCGTGCGGGCCGCGTAGCGCCGGAGGAGGTCTTGGCGGCTGGCGAAGCCGGGCAACGTCGTGGGCGCCGCGTCGAACCCGGTGCTCTCGTCGGGTGACTCCACCCAGGCGTTGATGCAGTACGCGAGGTCGGCGAGCGGGTCGCCGAGCGTCGAGATCTCCCAGTCGACGACGGCCGCGATGTGGCCCGCGGAGGCGACGCGGCAGTTGTGCAGCCCGTAGTCGCCGTGGACGACGCTGACCTTCGTCTGCTCCGGGAGCCGCTCGACGAGGAAGTCGTGGAGGCGGTCGACGTCGGGCATCTCCTCGCCCTTCGACGCGTTCCACGAGCTGTACCAGCGGTGGAGCTGACGGCCGACGTACGAGTCGCGCTTGCCGAGCTCGCCGAGACCGATCTCGTCGGGCTCCAGGGCGTGCAGCTCGGCCAACGTGTCGATGAACGAGCCGCCGGTGCGCGCCCGAGCCTCGAGGGTCAGATGCTCTTCGGCGTCGCGCGCGGTGTAGAGCGAGCGCCCTTCCACCCAGCCCATGGCGTAGAAGCGCGCGCCGGTGACGGCGGGGTCGGCGCTGTAGGCCAGCGGCTCGGGCACCGGCACGGGCGTGGGCCACAGCGCGGAGATGACGCGGAACTCGCGGCCCATGTCGTGGGCCGTCGGCTGCAGCTCGCCCATGGGCGGGCGCCGCAGCACGAACGTGCGACCGGCTTGGTCGTCGACGCGGTAGGTGAAGTTGGAATGCCCGCCGGCGAGCTTCGTCCAGCGCAACGGCGGGGCCAGGCCGGGAAGGCGCTCGGCCAGCCACGCGGTGACCGCGCCGACGTCGAATCCGGTCGGCTCGCTCATGGTCTCGATCCTAGAGGGAGTGGTGGTTGCGCCTCCGCCCTCCGCAGGCCGATCGACCTCGGCCGGTCGACCCGAGTTCCTCGGAGTATGAAGGCGAAGCGTCCCTTGGAGGCGGGGGCGTGCCGGCCACTACCGTGGGTTCATGCTCCGCAGCAGCGATCAGTACCGGGCCGCCCTCCAGGACGGACGAGAGGTCTACTACCGGGGCCAGCGTGTGCCCGATGTGCTCGCCGAGCCCGAGATCCGCGTCGCCGTCGATCACGCCGCCATCGATTTCGACCTGGCCCACGATCCGTCCAACCACGAGCTCATGGTGGCCAAGGACGCCGACACCGGCGAGGACATCAGCGCCTACTACCGCATCCCGCGTAGCGCCGAGGACCTGCTCGCCCGATCCAAGCTGATCGAGACCGTCACCGCCGCGGGCGGCACGATGGTCACCCTGATCAAGGAGATCGGCTCCGACGCCTTGTTCGCGCTCCAGCGGACGCTGGACGGGGAGGAGCTCGAACGGGTGCGGCGGTTCTACCGCCACTGCGCCGAGAACGACCTCGCCGTGTGCGTCGCACAGACGGACGTCAAGGGCGACCGGTCCAAGGGTCCCTCTGAACAGGCCGACCCCGATGCCTACCTTCGCGTCGTCTCGTCGAACGACGACGGCATCGTCGTGCGGGGCGCCAAGGTCCACACATCGGTGTCGGTGAACGCCGACGAGATCATCGTGCTCCCCACACGGGCCATGGGCGCCGAGGACGCGGACTACGCCGTCAGCTTCGCCGTCCCCATGGCCACCAAGGGCCTCAAGCTCTACGTGTCGGCCTACGCCGCCGGGGAGCGCAACGCCTTCGAGTTCCCGCTCTCCTCACGCCACAAGATGCTCGAGACGCTCACGGTCTTCGACGACGTGTTCGTCCCTTGGGAGCGGGTGTTCATGTGCCGCCAGCCCGAGAAGGCAGGGCTACTCGCCCTCACGTTCGTCGAGTACCACCGGTTCACGGCGGTCTCCTACAAGCTGCCCCTCGTCGATGCCCTCGTCGGCGCGGCGGGGGTCATCGCCGAGATGAACGGGGTGATCCGGGCCGGCCACATCCGCGACAAGCTCACCCACCTCATCACCTACGCCGAGACCGTCCGCGCCCTCACCGAGATGGCCGCGTTGCGCTTCCGCGTCGGCGCCCACGGGATCGCCTACCCGGACCCGATGACCACCAACATGGCCAAGTACACCTTCGCCACCAACTACCACCAAGCGATCGAGCTGGTGCAGGACTGCGCCGGTGGCCTCCTCGTGACCGGCCCGGGCGGGGAGGACTGGGAGAACCCGGAGATCCGCGCCGTGCTGGAGAAGTACTTCCGGGCCGCGTCGGGTGCCGAGGAGCGGCTCCGCGTCATGAACATGATCGCCGACCTGACCGCGCGCGACTTCGGCGGCTACCACGCCGTCCTCGCCGTGCACGCCGAGGGCTCGGTCGAAGCCGAGAAGATGCAGATCTTCCGCGCCTACGACCCGCGCCGCACGATGGCCTATGCCCGCCGGCTGGCCCGGTTGGAGGGCGCCAGCTGAGCCGCGATCAGCTCGGGGCGGTTGCCTTCGCCTCCTGAATGGCCTGCCACACCCGCTCCGGGGTGCAGGGCATGTCGATGTGGCGCACGCCCAAGTGGGACACGGCGTCGACGACCGCGTTCTGGATGGCCGGGGTCGACCCGATGGTGCCCGACTCGCCGATCCCCTTCGCGCCGAGCGGGTTGCGGGGGCTCTCGGTCTGCGTGTTGCTGACCTCGAAGCTCGGCAGCTCGGCCGCTGACGGCATGGCGTAGTCGGCGAGGTTCGACGTGATCGGGTTGCCCTCCTCGTCGTAGCGCACCTCTTCGAAGAGGGCCTGAGCCGCCCCCTGGGCGATGCCACCGTGCTGCTGGCCGGCCACGAGCAGCGGGTTGAGGATGCGGCCGCAGTCATCGACGGCGACGTGGCGGAGCATCTTGACCTGGCCGGTCTCGATGTCGACCTCGACCACCGAGACGTGGGCGCCGAAAGGATAGGTGGAGTCGCTGCCGTCGAAGTCGAGCTCGTGGCGGAGCGCTCCGGGCTCGACGCCCTCGGGGAGCTTGGCCGGGTCGTTGGACGCGACGGCGACATCTCCCCACGACAGCTTCTTGGCCGGGACACCGGCGACCTGCAGTCCGCCGTCGCCCACCACGATGTCCTCCGGGCTCGCCTCGAGCGCGTGGGCGGCGATGCGCTTGGCCCGTGTGAGCACCTCGTTGGCCGCCAGATGGACCGCGCTGCCGGCCGTCTGCAGCGAACGCGACCCCATGGTGCCGGCCCCTCTCGGGACGGAGTGGGTGTCGGAGTTGACCAGCTTGATGTCCTCCATCGGGATGCCGAGCACCTCGCTCGCGAGCATGGCGAAGGCCGTGCGATGGCCCTGCCCGTGCGCGCTGGTGCCGACGAACATGCTGGCCGTACCGTCCTCGTGCACCTCGACACCGCCGTACTCGATGTGGAGGCCGACGGGCGCGGTCACCTCGACGTAGCTCGACAGGCCGATGCCGAGTTGGTTCGGGTCTCCTGCGGCCCGGCGGCGGGCCTGCTCGGCCCGGAGCTCCTCACAGCCGGAGGCCTCGAGGGCGGCGTCGAGCGCCTTCGCGTACTCGCCCGAGTCGTAGTTGGCGCCCGTGGTCGTCGTGAGCGGAAACGACGACGGCTGGAGGAAATTCCTGCGACGGATCTCGGCAGGGTCGATCCCGAGCTGGTCGGCGGCCACGTCGAGTACCCGCTCGATGAGTTGCGTCGCCTCCGGGCGCCCGGCCCCTCGGTAGGCGCCGACCGTGGTGTTGTTGGTGAGCGTGGTCATCGCCTCGAAGTGGACCTTGGGGATGTCGTAGACGCCGACCGACATCATCTGGGTGAGCATCGGCAGGATCGCCCCGATGGCGGGGTAGGCGCCACCCGAGGCGACGACGCGCGGCATCGAGGCCAACGATCTTGCCGTCCTGGTTCACGCCGAGCTTGGCCGTCATCGAGTAATCGCGGCCGTGGACGAGCGAGACCATGTCCTCGGAGCGGGTCTCCGTCCACTTGACCGGCCGTCCGAGCTGGAGCGCCGCCGCCGCGGCCACCAGGTACTCGACGTACATGGCCGCCTTGGGCCCGAAACCGCCGCCGACCCACGGACACACCACGCGCACCTGGCCGGGGTCGAGGCCCAGCGCCGGCGCGATCGCCCCCTGCGCAGAGTGCGGAGCCTGGTGGGACACCCAGCAGGTGATGCCCCCTTCGGGGTCGCCGGGCACGGCGAGGAGGGCGTTGGTCTCCATCGGCACACCGGCGAGCCGCTGGCTGACCATCGTGACCTCGGCCACCGCGTCGGCCCCTGCCAGCGGGGCGGCGTCCTCGCCGAAGTTGGTGGCGAAGCACACGTTCGAGCCGTGCTCGGGGAAGAGCAGGGGGGCGTCGGGGGCCAACGCGGCCGCAGGCGTCGTGATGACGGGGAGCGGGTCGTAGTCGACGACGATGGTGTCGAGCGCGTCGACCGCCTGGGCCCGTGTCTCGGCCACGACCGCGGCGATCACGTCGCCGACGAAGCGGACGGTGTCCTTCGCGAACACCGGCCGGTTGAGGGTGGGCGGCATCATCGGGAAGCCCTGGAAGGGGGCGAGGCCGAGGTCGTGACCGTCCGCCGCCCAGTACACGGCCAGGACACCGGGCATCGACTCGGCCTCGCTCACGTCGACCGAGAGCACCTTGGCGTGGGCGACGGTCGATCGGGCGAAGGCCACGTGAGCGGTCGCGGGGAAGTCGAGGTCGTCGACGTACTGGCCAGCGCCGGTGAGCAGGACCGGGTCCTCGAGCCGGACCACCGAGTTGCCAAGGATCGAACCGGACGCTGCCATCAAACCCCCCCGTCGTTCACCCCTACGCCGCGAGCCACGAGGCGGAGCCGGCTCGGACCGAGTGGGCGAACCCGGCTGCCGACCTCGGCCACCGGTCTCGATCCACGCGCCGACGGACATTTCGGAGGGTAGCGCCTCTGCGGGCCTCTCGGGTGAGGCGTCCGCCACGGTGCCGGCAATCGGCGTGCGGAGGGCGCCCGCCTTGCCGGCTTTGGCGCCCGGGCTCGCCGTTCGTGCGGATCGATCCGCGCGGATCTGTTGGTTGTGACACGCACGAACGGTCGAGGATTCATCGGGCCGACACCGGCCGGATCCCAAAGGACCGTCGTCGACGCAGCCAAGAAGCACGGCAAGATCAACCTGATCGCCCTGCCTGACGACTGGGCGAACTACAAGGGGGATCCTGGCCGAGTTCAAACAGACCTACGGGATCGCCTTCACCGTGGCCAACCCGGACGGCTCCTCGGCCGACGAGATCACCGCGGTGAAGACACTGAGGGCCAGCACACCGCGTCCACGATCGTGCCACGCTGAAGCCGTGCGGGTCTTGGTAGTCGAAGACGAGGTTCGGCTCGGCGCCGCGCTGAAGCTCGGCCTCGAGCGGGAGGGGTTCGTAGCCGAGGTCACCGGGGACGGCGAGACTGGGCTCTGGCTGGCCAGCGAGCGGACCTTCGACGCCATCGTGTTGGACGTCATGCTGCCGGGCCTCAACGGCTACCAGGTGTGCGCGCGACTCCGGGAAGCGGGGAACTGGACGCCCATCCTGATGCTCACCGCCAAGGACGGGGAGCTCGACCACGCCGAGGGTCTCGACACGGGGGCCGACGACTTCCTCAGCAAGCCGTTCTCCTACGTGGTGCTCGTTGCCCACCTGCGGGCTCTGGTCCGCCGTGGGACCCGGGAGCGTCCGACGATCCTCACTGCGGGGGACCTGCGGCTCGACCCGGCCTCCCACGAGTGCTGGCGGGGCGAGGCTCGCATCGAGCTCACGGCACGCCAGTTCGCCTTGCTCGACTTCCTGATGCGCCGCAAGGGCGAGGTGCTCTCGAAGGCCGAGATCCTCGAGCAGGTCTGGGACTACGCCTTCGGCGGAGACCTCAACATCGTCGAGGTCTACGTCCGCTACCTACGCAAGAAGATCGACGACCCGTTCGATCGCAAAGCGATCCAGACCATCCGGCTGGCCGGCTACCGGCTCGACCCGGAGGGCGGTTAGGTGTTACGGGCGCTGGCCACCATTCGAGCCCGGCTCACCATTGCGGCGTCGCTCATCGTCATCGTTGCCCTGGGCGTCGGTGCCTACCTGCTGGCGACCACTCTGCGGCGGTCACTGGCCGACAACATCGAGTCGGCCGCCCGGATCAGGGTTGGCGACCTGGCAGAGCTCGCCCGCCAGGGCATCTTGCCCCAGACCCTCACGGTCCACGGCGACGAGGAGACGGTCGTCCAGGTGGTCGACCAGGGCGGTCGGGTCGTCGCCTCGGCCGGCGACCTGCCGGGCAAGGGCCCGATCACCCAGGTACGCCCGGTCGGCCTCCAACCGATGTCGGTGGGGTCGATCCGCACCCCGGACGGCGACCACCTCAGGGTGGTCGCCCAATCCGTCACGACCGCGGACGGGCCCAGGACCATCTACGTCGGCTCGAGCCTCGACCAGGTGGAGGAGACCGTCCAAACCCTCGCCAGGATGCTCTGGGTGGGGCTGCCGTTGCTGTTCGCCCTCGTCGCCGCCACCACCTGGTACGCCGTGGGGCGGGCGCTTCGCCCCGTGGAGGTCATCCGCGCCGAAGTCGCCGACATCTCGGGTCGCGACCTGGATCGCCGCATCGCCGAGCCTGCCACCGACGACGAGATCGGGCGCCTCGCCCGCACGATGAACCACACCCTGGACCAGCTGGCCGACGCGGTCCGGCGCCAACGGCGCTTCGTCGCCGATGCCTCCCACGAGCTGCAGAGCCCTGTCGCGGCGTCACAGACGATGCTCGAGGTGGCCATCGCCCACCCTGAGTCCACCGAGTGGCCAAGCCTCGGCTCGGACCTGCTCGACGAGAACCAGCGCCTCGAGCGGCTCATCCGTGATCTGCTGTTCATCGCCCGAGCCGACGCCGGGGCTGCGTCCCCGGCCGCCGTCCCGGTGGACGTCGACGATGTGGCCCGCGCCGAGGTCGCCCGGCTCCGGCCCCGCTCGCGCCTGCGCTTCGACGTCGTTGGCTTGCAGCCCGTCGAGGTCCGCGCCGACCCCGATCAGCTCGCTCGCGCCCTGCGCAACATCCTCGAGAACGCCACCCGCCACGCCCAGGGCGTCGTCACGGTCGCGACCCGGGAACGTGACGGCTGGGCTGAGGTCGTGGTCGCCGACGATGGACCGGGGGTGCCGGCCGCCGACCGGGAGCGGATCTTCGAACGGTTCAGCCGCATCGACGAGGCCCGCAGTCGCGATGACGGCGGCACCGGGCTCGGGCTCCCCATTGCCCGGGAGATCGCCGTGGCCCACGGTGGCAGCCTCACTCTCGACGAGGGCGAGGGCGGAGCCAGGTTCGTCATGGCGATCCCCCCGGACGGCGCCAAGCCCGGCCCGCACAAGAGGTAGAGCTCTGCCCAACACAGCGTGACGTGGTGCCGGTCAAGCCAAGAGCGCCCGATCGGCCTTCTTCTTGCCCAGATGGAGGTAGAGAACGGGCACGACGAAGAGGTTGAGCAGCGTCGACGTGACCAGGCCACCGAGGATCACCGCAACCATCGGGTACTCGATCTCCTGGCCGGCGACGTCGCCGGCGACGACCAGGGGCACCAGCGCCAGCCCAGTGGCGAGCATGGTCATCAGGATCGGCGCCAATCGCTCCCTCGCCCCCCGGATGACGAGGCCCGGCCCGAAAGGCACCCCTTCCTGGGTTTCGAGGTGCTGGAAGTGGCTGATGAGCATGATCCCGTTGCGGGCCGTGATCCCGAGCACGGTGAAGAACCCGACGAGTGAGCCGATCGAGATGATCCCGCCAGTCAGCCAGGCGCCGATGACACCGCCGACGAGGGCGATGGGCAGGGTCAGGAGGTGATGCACGACGAGGCGGAGCTTCTTGAACACGATGAACACCATGAGGAAGATCCCGCAGAAGGCGAGCAGGGCGAACCAGATGAGCCGGTTCTGCGCCGCCTGGCGCTCCTTGTACTCGCCGAGAAGCTCGGCGTGGTACTCGAGGGGAAAGGTCATGTGGTCGAGACGGGTCTGCGCGTCGCGCACGACCGAGCCGAGGTCGCGACCTTCGACGTTGGCGCCGATGTCGATGCGACGCTGCCCGTCTTCGTGCTGGACGCTGCTCGGAGTGGGTTGGACGCTTACGGTGGCCACATCGGCAAGGCGCACGTGACCGCCGTCGGGCGTGTCGAGCAGGAGGTTGCCGATGTCGGTGACGCTCGTGCGTGACTCCGGCGGGCTCCAGGCTTGCACGTCGTAGTTCTTGCCGTCACGGTAGATGTTGCCGACCTCCTCGCCAGACACGAGCGTGGCGGCGGCCCGGCGCACATCGCCGGGCTTGATGCCATAGCGCTGGGCCTTGTCCAGGTCGACCTGCACGTCGACCTGGGGCTCGTTGACCTGGAGCTCCACGTGCGCCTCGGTCACCCCCTTCACGCCGGCGAGCATCTCCTTCACCTCGTTGGCCCTAGCGGAGAGCTGATCGAGATCAGGGCCGAAGATGCGCACGACGATCGGCTCGCTCTCGCCCGTCAGCACCTCGCTGATCCGCTCCTTCAGGTAGGTCTGCACGTCGGTGTAGAGCCCGGGGAAGCTGGCGGCGACCCGCTCGACGGCTGCCAGCGTCTTCGCGTAGTTGGCCTTCGGGTCGATGCTGATCCAGTTCTCGGCGAAGTCGACGCCGGCGATCTCCTCACCCTCGGGGGCCTGGCCGATGTGGGCCCCGAAGTTGCGCACTCCCGGTACGGCCAGCAGCGCCTTGCTCCCCGCCGTGACCATCCGCTGCTCTTCGGCCAGCGACGTGCCCGGCTTCGACATCCAGTGGATGAGGAAGTCTCGCTCCTTGAACGTCGGGAAGAGCGACTCGCCGAGGCGAGGGACGATGCCGATGCCAGCCAGCACGACCGCGCCGACGGCCAGGTAGGCGGGAAGGGGCCGGCGGACGATGAAGGTCAGGAGGCGTTGGTAGCCGTGCTGGAGCCAGCGGGTCACGGGCGACTCTCGCTGCGTCGTCCTACCGTGCGAGAACAGGATGAGGCTGAGTGCGGGCGTGCTGATGAGCGCAACGAGGAGAGAGACGAGCACCGCCAGCGCGTAGGTGGCCGCGAGGGGTTTGAAGAACGAGCCGGTGAGGCTGGTGAGGAAGAAGATCGGCACGAGGGCGAACACCTCGATGAACGAGGCGTACACGACGGCGCCTCGCACCTCCAGAGAGGCGTCGAGGATGATCGAGGCGGTCGACTTGTCGCTCCCCTCGCTCCGGTACTGGCGGAGCCGCCGCACGATGTTCTCGACGTCGACGATGGCGTCGTCGACGATAGCCCCGAGCGCGATGACGAACCCGGCGAGGACCATCGTGTTGATCGTGGCGCCGCGCAGGTAGAGCACGAGCCCGGCGGCCACCAGCGAGAGGGGCATGGTGATCACGCTGATCAGCGCCGCCCGCCAGTTGAAGAGGAAGAGGCCGAGGACGACCACGACGAGGAAGGCGCCGATGACGATCGACGAGGTGAGGTCGTGGATGGCCTGCTCGACGAAGGTGGCCGGGCGGAAGATGGTGGAGTCGATCTGGAGCCCTGGGAGCCCGGGCCGCATCTCGTCGAGGGCCTTCTCGACGCCGCGGGTGATGTCCAGCGTGTTGCCCCACGGGAGCTTCTCGACCACGAGCATCAGCCCGGGCCCGTCGTTGATGACCGCTGCGCCCGCGAGCGCCGCATGCCCGCTGACCACTCGGGCCACGTCGGCGAGGAGCAACGGCTTGCCATCGCGCTGCGCCACCACCACGTTGGCGAGGTCCTGCGGCGTGACGATCGGGAGCACGTGGCGCACCCCCATCCGCTGGTTGGGCGTTTCGATGAACCCGCCCGCGCCGATGATCCCGCCTTCGGCGTACTGGAGCGTGCCGGCGTCGACCGCGTCAGCAGCGACCTGCATGAGCTCGTCGAGCGTCACGCCGTTGGTGGCCATCTTCCCTGTCTCGGCCTGCACCTGGATCGTCTCAAGCTGCTGACCCCAGATGTTGATGTTGGCCACACCGGGAACCCGCAGGAGCCGTGCCCGGATGTTCCAGTAGGCCGTCAGCGACATGTCCTCGAGGGACAAGGTGGGCGACGAGATCCCGATCTTCATCACCCGGCCGGTCGCTGAGATCGGCGGGAGCATCACGGGCAGGCCGGCCCAGCTCGGCAGGGTGCTGGCCACGGTCGCCACCCGCTCCTCGACCCGCTGCCGGGCGAGGATGAGGTCGGTGCCGCTCTTGAAGATGAGCTGGACGTCGGAAAGCTGCGAGACCGACTTCGACCGCATGACGTCGAGACCGGCGATGCCGTTGAGCGACTGTTCGAGCGGGACGGTGACCAGGGTTTCCACTTCGGTTGCGGTGAGCCCGAGCCCGGCCGTCTGGATCTCGACGGTCGGTGGTGCGAACTCGGGGAAGACGTCGAGGGGCATGCTGCGGAGCTGGCCGACGCCGAACAACATCATCGCCGCAGCCCCGGCCACGACGAGGTAACGGAACTTGAGGCTGGTCGACACGATCCAGCGCATCATCGGTCCGGCCCCCTTCGCCGCGTCACCCGTCAGCCCCGATCACTCGCCGCCGACGCCGATCTCGACGCCGAAGAGCTCCTCGGCGCCGACGGTGACGACGACGGTGCCCGTCGGCGGACCGTCGAAGAGGAGCGCGGTATCACCATCGATGCGATCGACGGTGATCGGGGCGCGGACGTAGGTCAACGGCCCGGTCTGGATGAACGCCCACGTCTCGCCCTGCGGGTCGTAGAGCACGGCTGAGTAAGGGATGACCGTGCCCGCCGCGCTCGGTCGGGTCCGCACCACGTCGATCTGGAGGTCGATTCGTTGGGCCGCCAGGGGGGTGAGCGCCACCCGCTTGAGGTCGCTGCCCGCGATGGGCTCGGCCGTGGCCGGCTTCGGGATCGGCTCCGCCGAGGAGCTCGAGCAGGCGCCGAGCACCAGCCCGGCGGCGGCGACCAAGGCGAGCCAGGGGCGGCGGTTCGCGGGATGCTTCATCCTGGTCGTCACTCCTTTTGCAGGGCCGCGGGCACCGGAGGCGTCTGGCCGTTGAACGGGGCCGGCGCGCTCGGGGGCGGCCAGCTCGAGGCTGGGGAGGCCGGCTTGCTCGTGGTGGCGGCGACCGGCCGGGGCCCGAAGCGCAGGTACAGGCCGGGCACGACGAACAAGTAGACCAGGGCCGTGGTGAGGAGCCCGCCGATGATGACGACGGCCATCGGGTGGACGATCTCCTGGCCGGCGATGTCGCCGAATACGAGCACGGGCACGAGGATCACGGCCGTGGTCAGCACGGTCATGAGGATCGGGGTGACGCGCTCCCTGGCGGCGTGGATGACGAGCACCTCGTCGATCGGTGCGCTCGGGTCGCGGAGGTCTTCGCATCGGCTCATGAACGTCATCCCGATCCGGACGGCGACGGCGAGCACAGCAAGGAGCCCAGCGACGGACGCGAGCGTCAAGGTGTCGCCGTCGATGAAGGCGGCGACCACGCCGCCGACGAGGGCGAGCGGCAGGGCGACGAAGGCGACGATGGCGAGGCGCCAGCTCGAGAACGCGGCCTGGAGCAGGAGGAAGATGCCGATTGCCGCCGCGACGCAGAAGCCGTACAGCCGGTGCAGCGCGTTCTGCTGGCTCGTGTAGTCGCCGAGCACCTCGGCGTGGTACTCGAGGGGGAAGCTCATCTGCTTCAATCCGGCGCGTACGGCGCTCGTAACCGAAGCGATGTCACCGCCCTTCACGGTGGCGGCCACGTCGAGGTAGCGCGAGACGTCCTCGTGCTCGATGATCGGCTGGGCGGCTGCCACTCGCACGTCGGCCACATCGCCGAGCCGGACCGGGGTTCCACTGGGCGTGTCGATGGGCAGGTCGCGCACGCTCGTGAGGCTGCTGCGGGTGGCCGGTGTGCTCCATACCTGCACGTCGAAGACCTTCTGATCCTGGAACAAGCTGCCGACCTGGAGGCCCGACAACAGCGTGGCTGCCGCGCGGCGGACGTCACCGGGGCTGATCCCGTGGCGGGCGGCGGCCGCCAGGTCGACTTGGATCTGCATCGTTGGCTCCTGGGGTTGGGCCGTGACGTGCTCGCTGACGACGCCCTTCGTGCCGGCGAGAATCTTGCGGATCTGTTCGGCCTTGGTCTGCAGCACCTCGTAGTCCTGGCCATAGACACGCACCGTGACCTGGCTGCCCGGCCCGGCCAGAACCTCGTTGATCCTGTCCTGGGAGTAGGTCTCGACCTGGTGGGTCACCCCCGGGTAGCCGTCGAGCACCCGGGTGACGGCGGCGACTGTCGCGTCGTGGTCGGCGGAGGGGTCGAGGCTCACCCACATCTCGGCGGCGTCTGTGCCGACCGCCTGATCGCCGAGGACGGCCCGGCCGATGTGGGCCCCGACGTCACGGACGCCGGGCAGCGCGCGCAGTTCTTCGGTGGCTCGAGCGGTGATGCGGTCCATCTCCGTCAGTGATGTGCCAGGCGCGCCGTTCCAGTGCACGAGGAGTTCCGTCTCCTTGAACGCCGGCAGCAGCCGGTGTTCGAACATCGGCACCATGACCGTGCCGAGCACGGTGAGGACGACCACCCCGAGCAGGGCCGTCAGCGGGCGGCGCACGATCGGTGCAAGGGCGCGCTCGTAGCCGCGTTGCACGAGACGAACCAGTGGCGCCTCGCGGTGCTCGACCTGACTCTTGCGCACGAGGAGCAGGCTCAGCGCGGGCGTGACGACAAGGGCCACGACCAGCGAGGCGACGACCGTCACGAGGCAGGCGACAGCCAGGGGCGAGAAGAACGAGCCGCCGGGAAGGCCGTGGAGGAAGAACAGCGGCAGGAGGGCAAGGGCGAAGATGATCGTGCCGTACACCAGCATGCGGCCTGTCTGGAGCGACGCCTCGGCCACGATCGCAACGGGCGAGGGTGCTACGCCCTCGGGCTGGTCGAGCCGCCTCTCGCGCAGGCGGCGCCGGACGTGGTCGGCGTTGGCGATCGCGTCGTCGACGACCGCGGCGAGGGCCATGACGAAGCCCGCGAAGACAATGGCGTTGATCGTCACCTTGGCGGCGTGGAGCGCGAGCCCGGCGATGACGAACGACAGGCCCATGGCCAGGAGGCTGGTGAGCGCGCTGCGCCAGTCGAAGAAGAAGGCCCCGACGACGAGGATGGCCAGCAGGGCGCCGATCCACGCGGACCGTGTGAGGTTGTGAACGGCCCGATCGATGAAGGTCTGCGGGCGGTAGATGCTCGAGTCGATCTTCAGCCCGGAGAGGGCCGGGCGGAGGTCGTCGAGCGCGGCCTGGACGCCCCTCGTGACGTCGCCGGTGTTGGCCCCTGGCGTCTTCTCGACGACCATCATGAAGCCCTCCCGGCCGTTGACGACGGCGTCGCCGATGAGCGGCTGGTGGTCCTCTACGACGTTGGCGACGTCGCCGATGGTGAGCTTGGTGGCCCCAGTGTCCTTCTCGATGATGACCTTGGCCAGGTCCTGGGGGCCGGTGATCGGCTGGACGTGCTGGATCCCGAGCCGTTCGTTGGCGGTGTCGAAGAAGCCACCGGTGCCGGGCGCCGACGCCTGCAGGAAGGTCAACGGTGAGACCCACAGCGCGTTCCCCGTCGTTCGCACGACTTCATCGACCGTGATCCCCTTCTCCCGGAGGCGGGTCGGATCGACCTGGACCTGGAGCTGGCGCTCTTTTGACCCCAGATGGCCACGTTGGCGACGCCGGGGACCGAGAGGAGGCGAGGCCTGATGGTCCACCGGGCCAGCACCCCGATCTGGATCGGGGGGAGCGTGTCGGACGACAGCGCGACCATCATCGTGCGGCTCGTCGACGAAAGGGGCTGCAACATCTGGGGTGGCTTGGCCACGCTCGGGATGTCTCCCTGGCTGAGGCGCTCCTGCACCACCTGGCGAGCCCGGTAGAGGTTGGTCCCCGGCTTGAAGATCAGGTCGATGGACGAAAGGCTCGGCACCGAGTCGGAGCGGATCTTGTCGAGCCATGGCAGGCCGTCGAAGAGGGTCTGCTCCATCGGAACGGTGACGAGCTGCTCGACGTCTTCGGCTGAGAGGCCAAGGGCCTCGGTCTGGACCTCCACCGTCGGAGGGCTGAACTCGGGGAGGGCGTCGACCTTCGACTGCGGGAGCTGCCAGACCCCGACGACCATCACCACCACTGCGAGGGCAACCACTCCCCGTCGAGCCTTCAGGCTCGAGCCAACGATCCAGCGCATCATCGTCCGTGACCTCCCGGATCGTCCCAACCATGCGTTGTGGGGCCGCGTCGTGATGGCTCAGCACCCGAGCGCGCCGATGGGAACTGCTTGCCTCTCAGCGGGGACTCAGCATTCATGTCATACCGTGACCAGAGCATGGGAGGATCGAGCAGATACGTGGCCAGTCGAGGCCTTGAGTCCATCGATTGGTTGCCAAATCGAGCCATCCCGCGCCAGCATCATGGGCGCGCCGTGATGGCCTGGGTCCCGAGTTGTTGCAGGGCTTGGCCCACCCGCTTCTCACTTCGTCTTCCTCCTTCCGGAAGACCCCCCCCGAAGGGGATTCACCCCATTTCCGGGCGCGTCGAACCCCCGGCCCGGCCTCGAAGGCCGGTGCCATTGACGAGCCGGTCACACGAGCTCGGGCGCCAAGGGTGAAGGCCCGGGGAACATGAGGCCGCGCAAGATCCGCTAGGATTCGATGATGTCAGTCTCCAGGCATCTCGCGCCCCTCTCCCCCGCCTGCGCACAGGAAGCGCCTGACTCCCCGCCGAGTGGCCCGACAATAAGACTCCGAACGACAATCTGTCAAAGGTCGAGATCCCCAGGCCACGCCGTGCTCGCGGCTCGAACAAAGGTCTCGGCTGGTCCCAGCATCGTCCGTGAGGCGAGAGAGCCGGCACCTGTGAGAGCTGTAACCCCGCGAGCCGAGCCGGCAGGACACTCGCACGAAATAAGTCCCAGCAGGTTGAAGCGGTCAGCGCAACATCTGCTGGAGGATGGTGGCCGGGGTGCGGTACTCGAGTGCCGTGCGGGGCTGGGTGTTGAGCTTCAGGGTGACGGCGTCGAGATCGGCGTGGGTGAGCCCGGCTATCGAGGTGCCCTTGGGGAAGTACTGGCGCAACAGCCCGTTGGTGTTCTCGTTGGTGCCTCGCTGCCAGGGGCTGCGCGGGTCGGCGAAGTAGACCGCGAGTCCGGTCCACGCCGTGACCTCTTGGTGGCGAGCGAGCTCCATCCCCCGATCCCAAGTGGGGGACTTCCGTAACTCGACCGGCGGTTCGTTCATCTTGGCGGCGAGTCCTTCGGCGACGGTCACCATGTCTCGCCCGTCGAGCTGGACCAGGACGCTGAACCGGGATGCCCGCTCGACCACGGTGGCGAGCTGGGTGACGCCGCGGCCCAACAGGAGGTCGCCTTCCCAGTGCCCCGGGACGGCTCGATCTTCGACTTCGGGGGCCGGTCGTGGATCGAGACCGCACCGGCGATCTCAAGGCGTGGAGTGCTCTGACGCCTTCGCCTTTCAATGGTGCTGCCGAGATGGCGTTGGGGTAGCGCTGGTTGGCGGCCATGCCGACCTGGAAGGTGCGCCACAGGTCGCTGACGCCTTTGCGCATGGGACACCACCGCCGCTGGCGCCGGCCCTCGTCGTTGGTGACGACGCGCAGGAGCTTGAACTCAACGCGGATTGCTGATGGTGGTCTCGACCCGCAAGACGGACGCCTTGTCGTAGACCTTCACCCAGTTGCCAGCCATGCGGTGACGGACCCGCCACCCCTCGGGTCGACGGTTGGCATCGGTCACCACCTGAGCTTGCAGCGACGGGTGCAGCTTGCGACCCAAGAACCCCAGCACATCCTCGGAGCCCAGGTTGAGGGCGGCGTGGCGCACGAGATCGGGCCACAGCTCCAGCAGCTGCGGCCGGGTCCGGAACATGACGTCGGTGCCGATCTCGGCCTGATCCAACACCCACTAGTAGCCGCCGTAGCCAGCGGCGCGGATTTGGCCAGCAGCGGATTGAGCATGCGGGCGAAGGCGTTGAGGACTCGGGGCCAGGCCTTGTGGGCGAACCGCTCGCACAGCGCCACGGCCGCTTCGGGCCTGTTGATGGCCAGCAGCGAGTTGTCGTAGCGGACGTAGCCGACGTGGCGACGGTCGAGCTGGCGGGCCAGCCACTCGTAGGCCGGCCGTTGATGTAGATCTGGCACTCATAGGGGATCCAGCCCTGAATGCGCACGTGCATGAACCCGAACTCGGGGTCGATCACATACAGGTAGTGGTGCAGACACTTGCGCTCGCGTCGGAACAGTTCGGCAGGTCCTCGAACGCGCCCACGGGTGAACCTTCACGTCGACCTCGACACGACCAGTCTCTCGCCGCGGGACCGAAGGTCACAGGGCCGGCCCCGCCGGCCCGACACCAACCCGACCACCAACGAGTCGCCCATTGGTTGCGGCCGAGCGGAGCGAAGCGAGCGAGGCTGCAGTAGGGGGCGCAGCTGGCCCTTGACGCGGTGGTGTTTGTGCTTGCGGATCGGCCGGTGCTTGGTCAGCTCCCTGCGCAGGGCCCCTCGGGACTGGATGAACACCGCTTGTAGATCGTCTCGTGGCTCACCCGCATCTCCGATCCCGGAGGGTGCATCACGGCCAGGAACCCCGAGATGTGCTGCCGGTACCAGTCCGCCCGCAGCATCTCAGCGACGAAGCTGGCGAGAACTTCGTTGCGGTCCACCAGGCACCGCTTGGGCCGGCGAGCTCGATACCAGGCTCGGTCGTGCGCGTCGATGGCCCGGTAGCGGTGACGGCCCTTGTTGTCAGCCACCTCCCGCGACACCGTTGAGGCCGCTCGCCCCAGCCGCCGGGCGATCGCCCGAAGCGACTCACCCCGAGGCGAGAGCACGGGAAACCATCCCGTCGCGCCGACCGCTTGAACCCAGGCTCAGAGGATTTGTAAAGACGGCCCGACGCCCGCTCGCGGATCGCATTCGCTCCCGCCGCGAGGCCCGTGAACGTGGGAGAGCCGCCTGTCGTCCAGACACCTGTCAGCCGTAGCGCTCGGTTCCGCCTCTGCGGTCGGTGCGGCCGCCCGCGACGCGAAGGTTCTCACCCGTGATCCAGCACGCCGCGGGCGAGACGAGGAAGAGGACGGCGGCGGCGATGTCGGCGGGAGTGCCGAGGCGCCCGAGCGGGGTGGCGGCGGCCAGCTCCTCGAGCTTGGGTGCAGAGTCGCCGAGCACCTCGCGGAACGCCTCGGTGGGCACCTGGCCCGGCGACACCGCGTTGACCCGGATCCGCGGCGCCAGCTCGATGGCCAGCGTCTGGGTGAGGTTGAGCATCCCCGCCTTCGCCGCCGAGTACGGCCCGGTCCGCGGCGAGCCCCGCATGCCGGCACCGGAAGCGATGTTGATGATGCAGCCACCGTCACGCATGCGGGCGGCCGCCGCCTTCACCCCGAGGAAGGCGGCGGTGAGGTTGAGCTCGAGCTGGGAGCGCCAGATGTCGTCGGGCGTGTCGACCAGGAGCCTCGTCGTCTTCTCGTCAGACCCGCCGACGTTGTTCACCCACACGTCGAGGCGGCCGAACGCGTCGATGCACGCGTCGGCCAGCCGCTCGTTCATCCCATCGGCACGGATGTCACCGGCCACGATCACGGCCCGGCGGCCGGCCTGCTCGACCAACCGCGCCGTTTCCTCGAGGTCGGCTTCCCGCCGGGCATTGACGACGATGTCGGACCCGCCTTCGGCCAGCCCGATGGCGATGCCGCGGCCGATGCCCTGCCCGCCACCGGTGACGACGGACGCGTAGCCATCGATGTGGAAGAGCTCGGGCAGGCCCACCGAGATGACGCTAGCGGCGCGGCGCCCCGCCGGTCGGAGGCGCCTCAGCTCGCGTAGTTGCGGACCACCCGCAACGCGGCGGTGGCGTGAGGGCCCGAGGCGTCGAGGCCGGACTCCTCGGGAGGCAGGCGCTGCGCCCCCACGCGGCAGAACGCACCGGCGGCACCCGTGACCCTGGACTCGGCATCGGTCGGGCCGTAGGTCCACGTGGCGGCGCCATCGGGCGCGGTCAGCTCGCAGCGCACGGGGCGCGGTTCGAGCCCGGCAAGGGCGAAGGCGTAGGGGAGGGTGGCGTGGCCGAGCCAGGCGATGTGGCGCAGGCGGTCGGTGTCCGGGAAGGGGATGTCGAGGGGGCCGGTGATGTCGAGGCCGTGCGCCCAGTGCTCGGCCAGGCGTGTGGTGGCGAGGGTGGCCGGCTTGAGCGGCGCCGCCACCCAGACCAGCGGTCGTTGCGGATCGGCCTCCTCGAGGGCGCGCAGCGCCTCCCGCCGCGCCACTCGCCAGCGCTCGAACGTCGCCGCGGGGTCGGTTCGCTCCGCCTCCACGAGGTGGGCCGCCGCGGCGTCGACCGAGCTCGCCGGCGTGCCCCGGTCGGCAAGGCTGTCCCGCCCGCGCACGGAGGTGATGACGGCCTCCTCGGTCTGCGCGAGATGGAGTACGACGTCGCTCACGGTCCAACCGGGGGCCGCCGACGGGGCCGACCAGGCCGCGTCGGCGAGCTCGTTCAGGATGCCTTCGAGGCGGTCGTACTCCGCGAGCAGATCGGCGAAGATCTCCATGCCTGGGGGACTGTAGGGCGAAGGGGGCCGACGCCGGCCCCCATTCGTCACTGTGAGGTGTCCCGGCGGGGGCGCTGAAGCGCGGCCTGCCACACAGACGCAGGACGCTGCAGGAAGAAGGCAGGGGCGGTCGCCGGGCGGGTGGTGCGGGGGGTGCTCATCGTGGGCTCCTCGTGGATCAGGTTCGGGTCGAACAGCCGTGGGTACGCCCGCGGCGGCGGCGCGGTTCGCGGCCGCTTCGAGATCCGACGAGGACGGTCATCCAGCCAGCGGCGCCGCCCGGGATTTCAAGCGGCCGGCGACCACGTCAACGGAAGCGAGCGGAAACCCCGGAGGATGAACGGTTGCACGAGCTGCGGCTCGCCGTCGAGGGCGAGGTCATCCATCTGGTCCAGGATGCGCTCGAGCGAGATGCGGGCCTCCATCCGCGCCAGCGGCGCGCCGAGGCAGAAGTGGATGCCGTGACCGAAAGCGACATGGGTGTTCCCGACGCCCATGTCGCGATCGAGACGGAAGGCCTCCGGCTCCTCCCACCGCCGCGGATCGCGATTGGCTCCCGCGTAGAGGAGCTGCACCTTGGTTCCGGCGGGGATCGTGGTGCCGTAGACGTCGACGTCGTGGGTGGCCGTGCGGAACAGGCCTTGGACGGGCGAGTCGAAGCGCAGGGCCTCCTCGATCAGCGGCGTGATGAGGGAGCGGTCGGCCCGCACCTGTGCCTGGAGCTCGGGTCGCTCGATCAGCCGGTGGACGATGAGGCCGAGCAGCGAGGTCGTCGTCTCGTGTCCGGCGACCAGGATCTGCACGGCCAGCTCCACCATCTCGTGGCGGCTGAGCAGCCCGTGGTCGTGGGCGGCCACGCACATGCGGGAGAGCAGATCGTCGGGCACCGTGCCGAGCGGCGGCGCCTGGCCCGGGGAGGCTCGGAGGGCGTCGAGGCGCTCTTCGAGCCGGGCACTGAGGTAGACGTCCATCTCGCGGCGCGCAAGGGCCTGCTCCTCGAGATCTTCCCCCCCGAGCCCGGCCACGATGCGGTTGGACCACTCACGGAAGCGATCACGGTCGACCGCCGGCACTCCCAGCAGCTCCGCGATCACGATGGCGGGCAGCGGGCCGGCGTACAGGTCGACGAAGTCGCCCTGCCCCCGGCCCACGAATCCGGCGAACATCTCATCGGCGATGGCGGCCACGCGCGGCTCGAGCGCGGCCATGGCCAGGGGCGTGAAGGCCTGCGCGAGCACTCGGCGCTGGCGGGTGTGGTCCGGGCGGTCCGACGATCCGAGCACACCACCGAGCCGGTGCTCCACGCCGGGACCTTCCGCACTCGACCAGGTGCTCGTGTCGCGAAGGGCGGCGCGGACGTCGTCGTCACGGGAGATCACGAAGAAGGGTGGGTCGTGGGCCGACACCTTGTGCAGCGGGCACTCGGCCACGAGGTGCGCCTGCAGCGGGCCGGGCTCGTGCCGGAGCGATTGATCGAGGTACAGCGCGTCGTCGATGCTCATCCGCATGCCTCCTGTCCGCGGCTTCTCCACGATTCCAGATCGCGCCGCCGCCGAGCCACTTCCTGTCGGGGGCAGTCCTCGATCGCTCACCCGAGCTCGTGCAGCGGTCGGCGGCCGAGGAACCCGAGCTCCGAGTCGTGGAACCACGCCAGCTCGGGCTCGTTCTCCAACCAGCACAGCAGCACCAGTCGCTCACCTCGTTGCACGGGCCAGTCGAGCAGCAGCGGCGCGTACCCCTTCACCTGCACGCCGCGGCCGATGAACCAGTCGAGGAGGTCCCCCAGGCGCGCTTCGAGCCCCTTGAGCTCTGGCAGCGCGCCCCGGTCCCCGCTCTGGAAGAGGTGGAGATGCTCGGCCAGCAGGCGGCGGGTCTCGAGGATGTCGGCGATCACCGGACGCGCTTGTTCGAGCATCGCCGCCGCTTCCTCGACGCTGAAGGTGCGCTCCACCACTCCATCGTGGCCCGGCGGCCGATCACACCGTCAACAGGGAAAGTTTCGTGTCAGTCGCCGCGCCCGGTGCCGTCGTCAACGAGCCAGCATTCGGTGTCCCGTCCCCGCCGCGCGACCTCGATACCCTGGCGCGCGCCCATGGTGACCACTCGACCGATCGCTCTGGCCCCAGTGGCGACCAGCCCCCGCCCCGCGGGGCAGGGTCGACGGACCCTCGGCTACCAACCGGCCCTCGATGGGCTGCGGGCCGTGTCCGTGCTCGCGGTGCTGCTCTACCACGGCGACGTCTCCTGGGTGCCGGGCGGCTTCCTCGGTGTCGAGGTGTTCTTCGTGATCAGCGGGTTCCTCATCACGACCCTGCTGATCGAGGAGTTCGCCCGCGACGGCGCCGTCGATCGCGCCCGGTTCTGGGGCCGGCGGGCGCGCCGACTCTTGCCGGCGCTGTTCGCCCTCATCGCGGCCGTCGCCGTCTACTCGGTGGTCTTCGCGCCCGACACCGTGGCCCGGCTACGAGGCGACATCGTCGCCGCGCTCACCTACACGACCAACTGGTACCTGATCTTCTCGCATCAGTCCTACTTCGAGGCCCTCGGACAGCCCTCGATGTTGCGCCACTTGTGGTCGTTGGCGGTCGAGGAGCAGTTCTACATCGTCTGGCCGCTCGTCTTCGGCGCCGCCATCGTCCGCGTCGGGGGCAGGGCCCGCCGCCTCGTGGGACCGATCCTGCTGGGCGCGCTCGGCCAGCACGCTGCTGATGGCGTTGCTCTACACGCCGGGCAGCGATCCGTCTCGCGTCTACTACGGCACCGATACGCGTGCTGCCGGCATCCTCATCGGGGCGGCGCTCGCCTGCGGCTGGCGTCCGTGGCGGAGTCTGCGGGCGGCCGCCCCCGGGGCGGGCGCGCTGTTCGACGGGCTGGGCTTCGCCGGCCTCGGTGTGCTCGCCCTCTGCGGTCTGCTCCTCTCCGACTCGTCGACGTTCCTGTACCGCGGCGGATTCGCGGTCGTGTCGGTGGCCTCCGCGTTGGTGATCGCCGCCGCCGTCCACCCTGCCGCCGCCCGCCTCCCGCGCATGCTGGGGCGGCCGACGCTCAAGTGGATCGGCCTCCGCTCCTACGGGATCTACCTCTGGCACTGGCCGATCTTCATCGTGCTCGCCCCGGGGACGGCCGGCTTGGACGGCCCGCTGCTGCTCGCCGCCCGCTTCGGGCTCACCTTCGTCGTCGCCGCCCTGAGCTACCGGTTCGTCGAAACCCCCATCCGCCGCGACGGGCTCGGCGTGCTGCGGCGGTGGCGGGCCGGATCGTCGGCCGGCGAGGGCTGGCTCAGCGCCCCGATCCTCGGCGCTGTGACCGCGGTGAGCGTGCTCACGGTGGCGGTCGCGTCGGCGTCATCGGCGAGCCCGTTCGTGGACACCCGCCCCGATGCCGCCGCGGGGAGCGCACCCTCCACCGCGCCGCTAGCGCGAGCGGGCGATGGCTTGCAGCGCATCACCATCGTCGGCGACTCGGTGGGGATGACGTTGCTGCGCAACGCGCCGCCCGAGTTGGCGCAGGCCTTCACCGTCACCGACGGGTCGATCGAGGGGTGTGGGATCGTCGACGGCAAGGTCAAGACCGCAGCGAAGGGTTTCAGCTGGAACTTCGGCACCTGCGCCGACTGGCCCTCGCGGTGGGCGGCCAAGGTCAGCGCCAACCAGGCGCAGCTGGCTCTCGTGAGCGTCGGGGCGTGGGACGTCTTCGATCTCGAGCGTGACGGTCATCTGCTCGTGTTCGGCACGCCGGAGTCCGACCAGTACCTCCTGGCACAACTCCAACGGGGCATCGACGCGGTCAAGGCGGTCGGCGCCAAGGTCGCGCTCCTCGAAGTGCCGTGCTACCGGCCGGTGAGTGCCGGCGGCCTCACCGCCCTCCCCGAGCGCGGGCAGGACGATCGCACGCGGCATCTGAACACGCTCCTCCGGGCGGCCGCGGCGAGCGACCCGGGCCACGTCTCGTTCCTGCCCGGGGTGTCGTCGTTCTGCACCGACGAGTCCGTGAGCACGGACCGCGGCAACCGCTGGGACGGCGTCCACTACTACAAGCCGGGGGCCAAGCTGGTGTGGGACACCCTCATCCCCGAGCTGCAGGCTCTTCGCGTCTGATCGGCCCGTGCCGGGCCGCCGAGTGCGTCAGTAGGCGGCGGTTCCTCCGTCGACCGACCAGATGGCGCCGGTGATTCCCTCGCCGAGGTCCGACGCCATCAGCACGGCGACGGCCCCGACCTGCTCAACGGTGTTCGGCTTCTTGATGGCCGACTCTGACGTGTAGAGCGCGACCATCTCGTCGAAGGTGATCCCCATCGTCCGGGCGGTCTCAGGGCCGTTGGTCATCACGATGTCGGTGAGGATCAGGCCCGGGCAGATGGCGTTGATGGTGACGCCGGTCGTGCCGATCTCCTTGGCCGTCGACTTGGTGAAGCCGTTGATGGCGTGCTTGGCCGTGACGTAGTTGGTGAGCCCGGCCTTGCCGTGCTTGCCCTCGACCGACGAGATGTTGATGATGCGGCCGAACCCCTGCGGGATCATGTAGCCCAGCGCCTTGCGGCTACCCCAGAACGTGGACCAGAGGTTCCAGACGAGCGCCTCTTCCATGGCCTCGTCGCTCATCTCGGCCACGGGCGCGAAGAGGTTGGCGCCGCCGGCGTTGTTCACGAGGATGTCGATGCGCCCGTAGCGCTCGACCGTCTTGTCGACGAGACCTTCGACGTCGGCCTTCTGCATCACGTCGCCGGCCGCGAAGCTGGCGCGGTCGCCCGCGTCGAGCTCGGCGAGGACCTTGCGGCCGGTCTCCTCGACTGCGGCCGTTGATCACGACCTTGGCCCCTTCGGCCAGGAACGCTTCGGCGATGCCGCGCCCGATCCCCTTCGTCCCTCCCGTCACGAGGGCCACCCGGTCCTGCAGCTTCATGAACCCTTCCTTTCAGTTGTGCCGCGCATTTCGTCGAGGCGGGCGGGCGGTCGCCGTAGCTCAGGCTGCTTCGAGGGGCACCGGGTCGAAGGAGACGTACAGGCTCTTCAACGCGCGGAGCCAGAAGCCGCGATGGTGGGAGAAGTCGTTGCGGCCTTCGGTGACGCGGAGGTTGCTCATGCGCCGCAGGAACAGCTCGACCGCGATTCGCTGCTCCAGCTTCGTGAGCCCTTCGCCGGGGCAGCGGTGCTCGCCGGCGCCGAAGGCGACGTGGCGGCTCGCGTTGCGGCGCCCGAGGTCCAACACGTCGGGGTTCGGGAACATCTCCGGATCGCGGTTGGCCGCGCCGTAGCGGATGTGGATGCTCGAGCCCTTGGGGATCTCGACGCCGCCGATCTCCACGTCTTCGGCGACGCCGCGCCAGAGGCCTTGCGTCGGCGACTCGAGGCGCAGCACCTCGTCCACGAACGTGGGGATCTTCCCTGGGTCTCGGCGGAGGTGGTCCTCGACGTCGGGATGGCTCACCAGGAGCCACAACCCCGACGTGATGGCGAAGGTCGTGGTCTCGTTGCCCCCCGTGTAGAGGTGGTCGATCATATTGATGATCTCACCATCGGTGAGGGGGCGGTGGCCCTTGTCCGGATCGTTGAACTGCGCCTGGGACAGATGGGAGAGGACGTCGTCCTTCGGCTCCCGCCGTTTTTGCTGCAAGTGGTCGTAGATGTAGCGCTGGAACTGGACGCCTTGCTCGGCGACGTACATCTCGCCCTCTTCGTCGAGGTTGCGGGCGAAGGGCGAGGCCCACGCCTCTGACCACCGCTTGAGGTCCGGGATGTGCTCCAGGGGGAAGCCGAGCAGCGTGGTGATCACCATGACGGGAAGGGGCAGGGCGAACTGGGAGACGATCTCCACTTCGCCCTCGTCGACCCACTGCTCGAGGAGGCCCTCGGCCAGATGTTCGATCATCGGCCGCGCCCGGCCGGCCGCGGCGCCGTTGAACCACGGATCGACGAGGGCCCGGTACTCCCGGTGGATCGGCGGGTTCATTCCCAGCGGCCCGCGCCGGGGCCAGCCATGCTCCTGGTAGTACCGGTTGGCCGCCTCGCTGCGGATCAGCTTGAAGTCGCTGGCCGACGCCGCGGCCGGGAACAGCTCGGGATGGCGCAGCACGTAGTGGACGTCGTCGTAGCGGGTCAGGAAGAACTCGCCCGTGCGCGGCACCCGGTAGACGGGGGCCTGCTCCCGGAGCGCCCGGTAGTAGGGAAACCAGTGCTCCTGGACGGCGGGGTCCATCAGGTCCAGTTCATCGATGCGGATGTCCGTGCTCATTGACCGGCTCCTCGTGCTGCGACCGACGCCCGCGCCAGCATGGCCTCGTCGGTCGAGCGCTGTGTGCTGCGTACCACCTGCTGCGCGGTCTGTCGAGTAGCCGCCCGAGGCCGCGCTGCGGCAGTTCTGACAGATCCGTGTGGACCTGATGCGGCTTTGGCCGGGCGAGCGGAGCTCAAAGGATGGGGGTCTGAGGGGGGCAGGCCCCCGCCTCGATCGCTATGCCGGAAACGCTGTGGCGAGGCCGTCGGCGATCATGCGGGCCCGGTTGCGATACCCCTCCGATGTGTAGTGCACGCGGTCGGAGGAGAACCAGCTCGTCTGCACGACCGACGCCCAGTCGTAGATCTTGAGGTTCGGGTAGGACGGGAGGGCCTGGGCCAAAGCCTGGTTCCAGAGCAGCATGTTCGGCTCCGACCACGCGCCGCTGGTCACGATCGTCCTGACGTTCACCCAGAGCACCGGCTCATTGCCGATCACCGACATCATGCGAGCGATCCGCGTGGCCCGGGACACGGGCGAGCCGACGGCTACGTTGGCCGTGTCGGTGGTGCCCAGGGCCAGCACCCAGCAGCCGTGGTACCCGGCATTGCGAAGGTTGACCGCGGTGTCGTAGGCGTTGATCTGGCCCGGCAGCGTCTCGACGATCGAACGGGCCCCGGAGATCTCGAGATGCTGCTCGACGACGCCGACGCGCGCGTACTGGGCGCCGATGCGGTCGGCCGGGTTCGGCAGGAGCGAGGCGGAGATGAGCCCGACCGACGTCGAGTCGCCGATGTGGACCACGGCCCGGCACGACGTCCGGCCCAACGGCACCACGTTCTTCGGCGGGGGGAGGGTGGACGGCTGAGGCGATCCGGTGAAATAGCCGGCGATGTCGACGATGACGTTCCCGCCGCCCGAGGCATAGACGGCCACGCCCCGGGTACCGACGGGGATGGTGGTGTGGTTGGCCACCGTCTCGCCGGCCGCGTCCGCGTTCACCGCAGATGTGGCCGGTCGAGGCGTGCCCGCCGCCAGCACGGAGAGATAGCCCGGGCTGCGGGCGCCGACGTATGTCGTCGTGGCGGCCACGAGCGAGGCAGCCGCAGGCACGCCCAGCCGGCCGAGCGTCGGCACCTCCATCGTCCAGCCCGGGTAGAGGGCCTGGGGATGGTTGGCCAGGGGATCGTTGCTGGCCGTGCGCGTATCGGCGAAGCGGACGGGGGCGGCGAGCGGGACGAACAGGCCGGCGGTGGAGGCCGGTGTGGTCGCGCCCGTGATGTACGCGAAGACGTCGACGATCGCGTGGCCCCCACCGGAGCTGAAGACCTTCACCGTGCGGTCGGCACCGACCGGCACGATCGCCTGGACGGCGACGGTGCGCCCCGGACCCGCCACGTTCAGGTTCGAGGTCGTCGGCACGGGGCCGCCTCGGCTCGCGGTGGGGAAGATCGTCCAGAACCCCGGCGCCCTCGTTTGGGTGACGGTGAGGTTGAGCACCGCGGCGCTGGAGCCCGCCGGCACGGCCGAGGCCGGAAGCGGGATGACCCGGGTCTGCCCGGCTCCGAGCGCGCCGCCCGTGCTGCGCGAGTCGTAGGCACGCGTCGGTGTGATGGCGACCGTGCGCCCGGCCGTCACCGCGCCGCTCGCCGGCTCGTAGTAGCCGTAGAGGTCGACGACCAGGTCGGCCGGCGCGCTGCTCAGCAGCGACAGCTGTCCCGAGGTCGAGAGCCGCGAGGTCACCAGATCGGCCACCGCCTGACCGGGGCTGACGACGTTGAGATTGGAGGCGTTGGGGCGTGGCGCGCCTGCCGGCCACACGGTGACGTACGACGGCGCCGACGCGCCCACGGACACGACCCCCAGCACGACGGCCGTGACCGACGAGGGCACCTGCACCTCGCGACGCCCGGTGACCGCCAGCGTCACTGCCACGTTGGCGCGCAGCCGTCCCGCGGGCGACGTCCCAAAGGCGCGGCGGGTGTCAGCCACGCGCGTCGGCACCACGGGCACGTAGCGGCCGGTCGTGATGGCTCCGGCGGCCGCTCGTCGCGTCTCGGCCTGGCTGGCGGCGGAGGTGCAGCTCGTGAGGGCCGCGACGAGGACCAACACGGCCGCGGTGAGCGTGCCCCGACCCAGCCGCGCAGGGGGTCGGCGCGGCGAAACCACGGCGGCGACGCTACCCGGCTCTCCCGCCTCCGTGGTGGAGCCCGCCCGGACCGGATGTCGTTGGCCGGCCCCCCACGACGGGCTTACCTCGCTGCAGGGGCGGTATCGATCGACGGCCACGCTCTACGCTACCGGGGCCACGACGCCACGGGTCTGGCTCGCCGCGCCACCTTCGAGCAGGTCGCCGAGCTGCTCTGGGGCGGAGTGCTGCCCGCTCGTGCCGGCCCGTGGGAAGGCAGCTCTCACCGCACCCCTAACGCGATGCATCTTCTCGATCGCCTCCGCCTGCTGGTGGATGTCGCCGCCGCCGACGATCCGTCGCGCTCGGATCTGCGCCCGCTCGCGGTCATCGCGTGTGCCCGGGCACTCATCTCGACGATGGTGGACGGGTTGGCGCCCCCTGGTGACGGCCGCACGCCCCGGCTCGTCCTGCCGGCCGGCGGCGAGGCGCTTCGAGGCACCATCTCCGTTGCGCCTGCACGGCGCCTACCCGGGATTCGGCCACCCGCTCTACCGGGATGGCGACCCCCGCGCCGTCGGCGAGCGCCCATCCAACCGAACATCGACTTCGCCCTGGCGGTGCTCGGCTTCGCCGCGGCCATGCCCGAGGATGCGGGTGAGGCCATCTTCACCATCGCTCGTACGGCCGGATGGATCGCCCACGCGCTCGAGGGGTGCGGCGAGGCTCCGGGCCGCTTCCGCCCGCGTGCGCACTACGTCGGACGTTGATCGGTAGCGTGCGAAGGTGGCCGGCAAGGACACCGTCGAGATCGAGGTCGATGGGCGCCGCCTCGCCATCACCCATGCCTCGAAGGTCTTCTTCGCGGAGCGCGGCGAGACGAAGCTCGACCTCGTCCACTACTACCAACGGGTGGCCGAACCGCTCCTGCGGGCGATGCGGGGCCGGCCGGTCCTGTTGCAGCGGTTCCCGAACGGCGCAGGTGGCTCGTCCTTCTTCCAGAAGCGGGTGCCCGACAGCGCGCCCGACTGGTTGGAGACCACCATCGTCTCGACCCCCAATGGCACCAGCTCGCGCGCGTTGGTCGTGGCCGACCTCGCCCATGTCCTCTGGGCCGTCAACCTCGGCTGCCTGGGGTTCCATGTGTGGCCGGCGCTGGCGGCCGAGGCAGATCACGCCGACCAACTCCGCCTCGACCTCGACCCCCAACCCGGGGTGGCGTTTGAGCAGGTGCGCGAAGCGGCCCATGAGGTGCGCGGCTTCCTCGGCGAGCTCGGTCTCGTGGGCTACCCGAAGACCACCGGCAACCGCGGCATCCACGTGTACGCCGAGCTGGCGCCGGACTGGGACTCGGTCGCCGTGCGCGCCGCCGCAGTGGCCGCGGCGAGAGAGCTCGAGCGGCGGCGGCCCGAGCTGATCACCGCGGCGTGGTGGAAGGAAGAGCGGGGCCGGCGGGTGTTCATCGACTTCAACCAGAACGCGCCGCACAAGACCGTGTTCGGCGCGTGGTCGGTGCGGGCGCGGCCGGGCGCCCAGGTGTCGACGCCGTTCCCATGGGACGAGCTCGACAGGCTCGACCCCAACGCCCTCACCATCGCCACCGTGCCCGAGCGACTCGAGGCGACCGGGGACCCGTGGGCGCCGATGGGGGAGCGACGCCAGACACTGGAGCCCCTGCTCGCGCTGTTCCACCGCGACCTCGACAACGGGTTGAGCGACGCTCCTTGGCCGCCGGTGTACCCGAAGATGCCCGGGGAGCCGCCCCGCGTCGCCCCCAGCCGGGCCCGCAAGGACTGATCGGGCCTCAGCGGCTGGGCTCGAAGCGCAACGGGAGGCGCTGCGGGCCCCAGATGCCCACGGTGTTGGGCTTCCAGAGCACCGGGCCGTCCGGCCTCAGGCCGGGCATGCGGCGAGCGAGGATCGTGAGAGCTTCCTGCATCTCGGCTCGCGCCAGCCACGCGCCCAGGCAGTGGTGGATCCCGCTGCCGAAGGTCAGCTGCGGCGACGGGGATTCGCGGGTGATGTCGAAGCGTTCCGGCTCGGACCACACCTCGGGGTCCGCGTTCGAGGCGACGAACGACGCGTTGACGAGCGTTCCCGCCGGGAACACGACGCCGCGGTGCTCGATGTCCTCCGAGGCGATGCGCGCCGTGCCTCGCACGGCCCCGAGGTAGCGCATCGATTCCTCGACGGCGCGCGGCGCGAGCTCGGGCCGCTCCGCCAGCAGTGCCCATTGCTCGGGTTGCCCGCTGAACAACGCCATCGTGCACGCCAGTTGATTGCGGGTGGTGTCGGTTCCTCCCACGAGCACGGCCTCGACCATGGTCTCCAGCTCTTGGGTGGAGAGACGATCGCCGGCCTCCTCGGCCTGGATCAGGTCGGTCAGCAGGTCGTCGCGCGGCTCGTGGCGCCGCTGGTCGATGAGCGCCCGCACGTAGGCGCCCAGCTCGTCCTGCGCCTGCATGATGATCGGGAGGTCTTCCTGGAAGTTCAGGTTGAAGACGCGGAGGATGTCGGGCGCCCAGCGGGCGAAGAGCTCCCAGTCCTCCTTCGGCGCGCCGAGGAGCTCGCAGATGATCGGGATGGGATACGGCGCGCTCGATGTCCGCCACGAACTCGGTGCGCCCCGCAGGCGCCACGCCATCGACGAGACCATTCACCACCTCGCGCATGAACGGCCGCAGGCGGTCCGCCGCCTTCGGCGTGAACGCGGGCGCCACGAGGCGGCGGAGCCGCGCGTGCTCGTCGCCTTCGGCGGTGAGGATGGACACCCGCCGCCGGGCCAGGAAGGCCTCGTCGGTGACGCCCGAGAGCTCGGCGAGAAGGCGCGCCGCCGAATGGAAGCGCCGCTCGCGGAGGATGGCCACGACGTCGTCGTAACGGGTGACCGCGAAGCCGATCGGCGTGCGCAGCAGCCACGACTGCTCGCGCAACGTGTGGAGGGTGGAGGTGCGCTCCTCGTGATCCTCGATGGCGGTGAGATCGATGCTGGGGAGGTCGAGATCGTGCACCGTCGTCGGCATGATCGCACGGTAGCCACGGCCGGTACGGTTCCGCCCGTGCAGGCGCCCCCCGCCTCCAGCCCAGAAGCGGTGCTCGACCACATCGGGCCTGGCACCGACATCATCCTGCCGCTCGCCAACGGTGAGCCGCCGGTGCTGATGGACGCCATCGAAGACCACGCGGACCGGTTGGAGGGCGTACGTGTGCACCAGATGCACGCGCTCCGCGACCGCCCCTACCTGGCCGGGGTTTTCGGTGAGCGCCTTCACCACGTCTCGTACTTCCTCTCCCACGTCACGAGGCCCCATTTCGCCAAGGGCACGGTCGAGCTGGTGCCCAACAACTTCTCCGAGATGCGGGAGATCCTCCGGGAGGCCACCCGCGATCCGTTGGTGCTGGCCGCCGCCTCCTTGCCCGACCGCCACGGCTACTTCTCGCTCGGCGTCAGCGCCGACTACGTCTCGTCGTTCATCGGGCGGGCGCGCTTCTTCCTCGAGGGCAACCGGCGCATGCCGCGGACCTTCGGTCGCAACCAGATCCACGTGTCCCAGATCATCGGATGGGCCGAGTCGGACGTGCCCCTCATCGAGGTCCAACCGCCCGCAGCCGACGAGCTCGATCGACGGATCGGCGCCCTGATCGCCGAACGCATTCCCGATGGGGCCACCTTCCAGACGGGCATCGGGTCGATCCCCAATGCGGTGATGAGCGCCCTGCGCAACCATCGAGACCTCGGGGTGCACACCGAGCTGCTGTCCGACGGGGTCGTGGCGCTGGTGGAGCAAGGCGTGGTGAACGGCGTCCGCAAGCAGCTCAACCGCACGAAGACCGTCGGTACCTTCGCCCTGGGAACAGCCGCGCTCTACGACTTCCTCGACCAGAACGCGGCCTTCGAGCTGTGGCCGGTTCGCTACGTCAACGATCCGCGCGTCATCGCGCAGGAGAGCAGCTTCGTGTCGATCAACGCCACCCTGGCGGTCGACTTCCTCGGCCAGGCGGCTTCGGAGACCGTGGCCGGCGCGTACTACTCGTCGAGCGGAGGCCAGGCCGACTTCGCCCGCGGGGCGATGTACTCGCAAGGAGGCCAGGGCTTCCTCGTGCTGAAGTCGACCGGTCGCCACGGCGTGTCGCGCATCGTGCCCCGGCTCGCCGCTGGCGACGCTGTGACCACGCTCAAGAACACCGTCGACAAGGTGGTGACCGAGTGGGGGGTGGCCGAGCTGCGGGGTCGCTCCATCCGCCAGCGGACGACGGCGCTGATCGCCATCGCCCATCCCGAGCACCGTGACTCGTTGACCTCCTCGGCCAAGTCCCTGGGCTACCTCTGAGGCGCGTCGCCGAGGACTGATTCGGCCTCCACGGTGATGCCGCCGCGAGGCCGTTGCACCACGGTGGCCCTCACCCAGCGGGGCCGGGCGGCCGAGCGGATCTCCTCGGCGATCTCGGCTACGAGCGCCTCGGCGAAGACAGGCCGGTCGCGAAATCCCCAGAGGTAGAGCTTGAGCGACTTCGCCTCGACGCACGCCGCCTCCGGGCCGTACTCGATGACGAGGGTGCTCAGATCGGGCTGGCCCGTGACAGGGCACACCGACGAGAGCTCGTCAGTGCGAAGGCGCACGAGGCTGCACCCCGCCGGGGCGGGGAAGGTCTCGACATGGGCGATGGGATGGCGCACGTCGTGGCCGAGGACGGTGAGCGGGGCGACGGGCGGAGGCTTGGGCACGCCGCTCGATGCTGTCACCGCGACCCGGTCACGAGCGAGTGGAACCGGACGGCCTCCGCGGCTCGGTGGTGGTGTCGGCCACGCCCGAGAATGCCCGAGGCCACTCCGCGTAGCTGCCGTTGTGGTCGGGCGGCGACGGCACGGCTCCGATCAGGTAGCGCCGGATCACCGCCGGGCGTCCCGGGGGGCGGGTGCCGGGGGTCGGAGGGACGGAGGGCTCGGCCCTCAGGTCGCTGTCTGGGTCGTGGCGCGCAATCGTCGAATGGATGGGGTGGGCCCGCTCGGTGAGGGCGACGTCGTCCGGTTCGATGGCGTCGACGGGCTCGCTGTCGGTGTCGATGTCGGTCTCGTGGTGCCAGCCATCGTCGACGAGGGCGAGGTCGACCAGGGAGGTGCGGCGTCGGCGCGGCCGGGTTTCGGTGGCATCATCCCGCCGCCACGCGACGAGGACATGGCCTTCGAGCTGGACGTCGTCATCGACGGGCGCGGTTGCCTCGGCCGGCGCGGTCGCGGCCGCCAGGCCGATCGCCGTCGCGACCGCCTCGACGGGCTCGGGCTCGAGGGCGGGCTCCTCCTCGGGCTCAGGGGCGATCGCTTCGTCCGGCTCGGAGGCCGACGTGACTTGCTCCGCTTGTGCGGCGGGCTCTTGCTCGGGCTCTGGGACGGTCGCTTCCTCCGCCTCGGCGGCGGGCTCTTCCTCGGGCTCGGGCTCCGCCGCGACTTCCTCGGCGACAGGCTCTTCGGGCGCGGAGACCGGTGCTTCTTCCGCTACAGGCGCCGTCTCTTCTTCGGGCTCGAGCTCCGCCGACTCTTCTTCGGGCTCCGGCGCCGAGGCGAGTTCCTCTGCGACGCGCCCTTGCTCGGGCTCGCAGACTGGTTCGTCCTCCGCTTCGGGCGCCGGCTCTTCCTCGGGTTCGGCGACCGGCTCTTCCTCGGGTTCCGCGGGAGCCTCCTGTTGCGCCACGGCGACGGTCGCCACACTGGCGAGGACTTCGAGCGGCGAAGACAGCCCCGCCACCGCTCCACTTGCCCTTGCCGGCTTCACCTCGCGCTCGGGCTCGGCCCGGGTGGTCTCCTCTCGCCCGGGCGGGGCGGACTCAGGCGCCTCGACCGCCCCTCCCTCGGCGGCGAGGACAGGCGCAGGTTCCTCCTCCCGTGTCGGCGGGGCGGGCCGGCTGCGCACCGGACGGTGACGGCTCTTGCGGTGGTGCCGGCGCAGCGCGAGGGAGAGCAGCAACAAGGCAATGGCGGCCGCATCGACCGCGAGGAACACGAGGAACCCGGGCGACGAGACGAGGTCGTCGTGCGTCGCGACAGTTGTCGGCGCGGGCGCGGTTGGGGCGCTCGTCGGCGGGACGACCGTGGTGGCCGTCAGCGCGGGCACATCGACACGGGCGCTGAACGTCCGGCCATCGGCGACCAGCGTGAGGTCGATGGGCTGTGTGCTCGGTGGGCGGGTCTGGAGAGCGAGCTCGTACTGCCCGGTGAGCTGGCTGGCGATGCCGTCGACGGTGGCGGTGAGATTCGTCCCTGCGGTGAGCACCCGGATGCCGGCGAGCGGAATCGTCGGCGACACCCCGCCCGCCACCGAGACGACGTCGAGTCGCCCGCCAGGTACGGCGGCCACGCCGTCGAGGCCGCCTCCAGCCGCGCCCGAGAACACCACCACCCGTTTCGTGATCGGAGTCCCAGGCTGCACGAGCGAGGCCGCCACGCCGGCGGCGGCGTCGAGGCGGCGCAGGCCCCCCCGCTTCAAGGTGGTGAGCGTGGCGACGGCCTTGGCGCGGTCCTGGGTGGGGGCCTGGACGCCGAAGGGGGTCACCGAAGCGAGCACGGCGACCCACGTCCCGTTGTCGAGCCGGCGGATCAACTCCGTCGCCGCGCCCCGCTCCAGGTCGAAGGTGTGCTGATCGATGCCGTCGCCGTTGTCGATCACCAACGCCACCCGGCGTGAGGCCGGTGGGATCGGTGTCGCCTGGACGGGGATGGTGGTGCCGCCTTGGGTGGCCAGGAACTCTGCCGAGGTGAGCGTGCGGCCGCTGAACTGGGCGGGCGTGGCCACCACGATGCGGGCACCGGGCGCGGCCGAGGCGTTGACGTCGACCACCTGGAGCTGGTCTGCCACTGCGGCGCCCGCGGCTGAGGTCGCGACCAACGCCACCAGCCACGCCGAGCCGAGGACTCGCCCGAGCAACCGCATCGGTGGCACCGTCGGTCTCGCTCAGTGGTCCATCAATGGGCCGTTCGGCCCATTCAACCCACCGACGACCATGCGGGTGCCTTCGCGGCGCTCACACGCCGGCGCCCATGAGCGCGAGGGCTTCGAGCTCGCCCATGGCGCGATCGGCCCGCACCTCCTCGGCGATCGTCCGCGCTGCGGTCGCCGCCGCCATCCGGTACCCGGGGTCGCGCTGCAGAGCCTCGATGGCCCTGGCGATCGCGGCGGGTTGGGGTCGGTGCACGGTGATCGCGGTCCCGGCGAGGGTCGCTCGCTTGGCGATGTCGTGTTGATCACGCCCCATCGGCAAGCAGACGAGCGGCACCCCATGAGCCAAGGATCGCACCACCGAGCCGTGCCCGGCGTGCGTCACCATGGCCACGGCGCTGGGGAGGACCTTGTTGTGCGGCGCCCGGCCGATCACCGCGAACGTTGGGAGGCGCGTCGAACCGAGTCGACTCGAGCGAAGGGCCGAGCGTGACGAGCCCACGGACCGGCAGCGAACCGAGCGCGGTGATGATCCGCTGGAGCATCGAGGCCTGGTCCTGGAACGTGGCGCTCAGGCCCACCAGCACGAGCGGGTCGGTCCCGGGCGGCGTGACCACCTCGTCACCCGCCCAAGAAGGATCGTCGAGCACCGGTCCCGCGTACACGACGTTGCGCGGCAGCGCCACCTGCGGGCGGTCGAGGACGCTGGTCGTGAGCACGAGCACCCGGGCGGCGCCGTCGTAGAGGCTGAACGGATGGCTCACCCGCGGTAGGCCGAGGGCGGTGCGAGCCTCGTTGAGGGCCGGCGTGCCGGTGTCCCACGCGCGGGAGGCGGCCGCGGTCAGGATGTGATCGCGTTGGCGCCCGAGGGGCCCGCGAGCCGGGGTCAAGCCGATGCCGACGGGCGTGGCGCCGGGCGTGGGACGGACATAGACCGTCGGCATCGCCACCGCCGCCGGGACGCCCGCTCGCTCGGCCGCCAGCAGCACCCCGAACAGGGCCATGTCCACCACGACCACGTCCGCGGGATGGTTGCCGAGCTCGTCGAGGGTGTCGCGAGCGAAGGCCAACGCCGGCCCGCACAGCAGCCGATCGCGGGCGCTGACGAAGGCGTGCAACGGCGTGGGCGCGGTCCAATCCCGCACGAACCCCTCGGTCGGTTCGAAGCTGCGGCGATGGGGGCGCGCCGCCACGGCGTGAACCCGCAGCCCGCCGCTTCGGCCATCGCCGCGATGGTGGGGTCGCCGATGACCCGCACGCTGTGCCCCCGGCGCACGAGCCGCTTCGCGAGGGCAAGCTCGACTGTGGACGTGCCGCCGCCCTCCCACGTGGCCACGAGGAACCGGCCCCGGCGGGTCACGACGAGGGCCGCCTCCGGCCGGGCCCGTCGAGCTGACGAAGGGCGAGGAGCAGCTCCTCGACCGCCCGCTCGGCCTCGCGGCGGCCGAGCCCCAGGTCGTGGCGCAGCGTCTTCCACGCCGCCGGGCTGGTGATCAGCATGGCCATCGCCAGGCGGCGGCGATGGTCCTTGCTCGCCTTCGGCGGGAGCAAGGCCGCCAACGTGCGCTCGACCCAGTCCCGACGGCGCGAACGCCCGGTGCGGAGGATGGGGCCGAGTGCAGGGATGCGCTCCTCCATGGCCTCGAGTCGAGTCGTCGTGAGGGCGGTCCGCTCGTGGTCGGCGCTCAGCACCGCCGCGGCCCGTCCGAGATCGCCCGGGGCCACACCGTTGCGGCGGTTTTCGATGTGGGCGCCGAGATCATCGGCCATCGCGGCGAACAAGGCCTCTTTCGAGCCGAAGCGGCGCAGAACGGTCTGCTTGGAGACACCGGCCAGCTCGGCCACCTGCTCGAGAGTCACCTCGTCGTACCACCGCTCGAGGAAGAGCTGCTCCGCCGCTTCGAGTATCCGGCGATGCGTGGCCCGGGCCGTCTCAGCCCTTGCCCGCATCGTGTAGGTCCGCTTATTCATGATACCCACGGTATATCGAAAGTGGGGGGGCGGCAACGCGCGTCGAGCAGGGAGGATCAACGGACGGGGCACGACAGGATGCAGCGGAGCGCGCCTGATCGTCACCAAGCGGAGAACGCCGCGCCAGCGACGCCGGGGCCTGAGCCATGGACCGCCCTCCCATCGCCGTGTGTGCCCGAGCGCACCCTACGACGTCACGGAGCGTCCCGCACGGCGTCCGCCACGCGCGGCGCGAGACGAGGTCCGAATCCGGTGCCGAACGTCACTCCGCGCCGCAGAACCTCGCCAAGGCCGCCCACTACCCTGCCGCCCGTGCCCTCCAACGACGCACCGACGTGGGAGACCGACGTCGTGCTCTCCGACGGGGCACCGGTGCACGTGCGCCCGATCGGTCCCGATGACGCGGCGAGCCTCGTCGCCTTCCACTCCCGTCTGTCCCCGCAGAGCGTGTACTTCCGGTTCTTCTCGCCGAAGCCGCGGCTGACCGACAAAGAGGTCGAGAAGTTCACCACCGTCGACATGCAGGACCGGGTGGCGCTGGTCGCCATTCTCGGTGACGACATCATCGCGGTGGCCCGGTACGACCGCTGGCCGGGGCGAGACGAGGCCGAGGTTGCCTTCACCGTCGACGACGCGCACCAAGGTCGCGGCCTCGCCACCCTCTTGCTCGAACATCTGGCCGCCCTCGCCCGGCAGCGGGGCATCGCCCGCTTCACCGCTGAGGTGCTGCCCGACAACCGGGCCATGCTCGGCGTCTTCCGGCGAGCCGGGTTCGAGGTGACCAACGAGTTCTCGGGCGGGATCATCGACGTCGCCTTCGACATCGAGCCGACGAGCGCGCTACCTGGAGAGCGTCGACCGCCGCGAGCAGCGGGCCGAGAGCCGCTCCATCGCTCGGCTGCTGCACCCGCGCGCCGTCGCCGTGATCGGCGCCTCCGATCGCCCGGGCTCGGTCGGCCGGGAGATCTTCCGCAACCTCCTCAACTCCGGCTTCGACGGCGGCGTCTACCCGGTCAATCCCACCACGCCGCACGTGGCGAGTGTCGCGGCGTATGCCAGCGTGCTCGACGTGCCCGACGACGTGCATCTCGCCGTGATCGCGGTGCCCGCCAACGAGGTCCTCGAGATCGTGCGCCAGTGCGGAGAGAAGCGGGTGCGTGGCGCCGTGATCGTGAGCACCGGCTTCGCCGACGCCGGGCCGGAAGGGGCGGCCTTGCAGCGCGAGGTCGTCGACCTCGCCCGCCGGAACGGGATGCGCATCGTCGGCCCCGGCTCGATGGGCATCATCGCCACCGCCCCCGACGCTCGGCTGCACGCCAGCTTCGCTCCGCTCGACGTGCTCCCCGGCCGGCTCGCGGTGTCCCTGCAATCCGGGCCCCTCGGCACGGCCATGCTGGAGCTGGCCAAGCGGCTCGGCGCCGGCATCTCGACGTTCGTGTCGTTGGGCAACAAGGGCGATGTGAGCGCCAACGACCTCCTCAACTACTGGTACGAGGACTCCGCCACGGACGCCGTCCTCCTCTACACCGAAGGATTCGGCAACCCGAAGAAGTTCGGCCGGATCGCTCGGCGGGTGTCACGGCGAAAGCCGATCGTCGCCGTGAAGTCGGGACGCGGGTCGGCGGCCGACGTCGCCGCCGACGCGCTCTACCAGCAGGCGGGCGTGATCCGGGTCGAGACCGTTCGCGAGCTGTTCGACGTGGGGCGGGTGCTGGCCGGGCAACCCCTCCCATGTGGACCGCGCGTCGCCATCATCACGAACTCGTCGAGCCCGGCCATCCTGGCCATGGACGGCTTTGCCACCGCCCACCTCGAAGTGGCCGAGCTCGCCGTGGACACGCGTGACGAGCTTGCGGCCAACCTCGCGGACGACGTGATCGTCGCCAACCCCCTCGACCTGACTTACCGTTCGGTCCCGGCCGACTACCGGGCGGCCCTCGAGCACTTGCTCACCGATCCCGGCGTCGACGCGGTGCTCGCCATCTACACGCCTCCCCTCGTGATCGGTCACCACGACGTCGCCGCCGCCATCGCCGAGGCGGCCGCCGGCCACGACAAGCCGGTCCTGACCGTCACCCTCGGCAAGGACGACGGCCCGCTGCTGCCCGGCAGCGTGGTGCCGGCCTTCGCCTTCCCCGAACCGGCCGTCGCCGTCCTCGGCCGCATCAGCCGCTATGCGGCCTGGCGGGCCCGGCCCGAGGGGGTCGTCCCCAGCTACCCCGGACTCGACGAGGACGCGGCCCGCGAGATCATCGAGCAGGCGCTCGTGCTCCGACCCCGAGGCACGCTCCTGCCCCTTCTCGTCACCCATCGTCTGCTCGCCGCGTACGGCATCCCGACGGCGCCGGCCATCGCCACCACCAATATCGACGAGGCCGTGGCCGCGGCCCAGGCCGTCGGCTACCCCGTCGCCCTCAAGGCGTCCGGCTTCCCCCACCTGGCCCGCTCCGAGAGCGGGGGAGTGGCGCTCGACATCCAGACCGAGGCGCAGTTGCGCGGCTCGTACCAGCGGATGACCGCCACCCTCGGCGGGGCCATGGCGGAGGCGGTGGTGCAGCGCATGGTCCCCGGGGGCGTCGAGACGTTCATCGGGGTCGAGCACCATCCTTCCTTCGGCCCGGTGGTGTCGTTCGGTCTCGGCGGCGCGTTCGCGGACGCCATCGCCGATCGGCCGGTGCGGAGCCTGCCGCTCACCGACCTCGACGGGCGCGAGCTCGTGTCGTCGTCGAGGGCGGCGGAGGCGCTCAGCGCGCTCGGCGTGGACCCGGACACCGTGCTCGATGTGCTGGGGCGGGTCGGACAGCTGGCTGACGACTTCCCGGAGATCCGCTCGGCGCGGCTCAACCCGTTCCTCGCATCGCGAAGCGGGGTCTGGGTGCTCGACGCCCAGGTGCGCGTCGAGCCGCCGCCCCGCGCTGACTTCGATCAAGTGCGGGTGCTCGTCTGAGGGATAACCACGCTCCGTGGGCGAGCGCACACCGAAGTCCCAGGATGAGCCGTCTGCACTATGGGCCGGTGACCGCGCTCCGTCGCACACTGCGGGTCCAACGGTGCGCGGGCGTCGGTCGCCGGACCGAGGGCACCATACGACGGAGCGTGAGGGCATGGAGCAGGCGGGCGAGCAACACGGCCGGACCGGCCGGCGGAGGCTGGTTCGAGCCGGAGTTCAGATGATGGTGGCGGCGACGCTCGGTGTCGCCGGCGTCGGGGCCTTGGCCACCAGCGCCTGGGCGCAGACCGCGCCCACCGAGGCCAACCCACTGGAGACCGAGGTGACGACGCCGACGGAGGCGACGACGCCCACCGAGGCGACCGAGCCGACCACGCCGCCCACCGAGGTCACGACGCCGCCCACCGAGGTGACGACGCCGCCCACCGAGCCGACCGTCGTGACGACGCCGACGACGGCGGTGCCCACGACCCCGGCCGCCGCCCCCGCGGCCCATCCCCACGCGCACGTGCCGAAGTCGCCGTCCAAGGCGACCGTGAAGGCGCTGCCCGCTCGGTTGCCGGCCACGGGCGGCGACACCGCGTTGCTCGGCGGGGTTGGTGTCGCCCTCGTCGGCCTCGGTGCGGTTGCGCTGGTGTGGACCCGTCGGCGGCCCGAGCCCGACGACGCCTGAGCGAGCTCGGGGTCAGGACGGCTCCCGGGGCAGTCCGAGCACGCGCTCACCGATGATGTTGCGCAGCACGTTCGATGTCCCGCCCATGATCGTGTACGCCGGCGCGTAGCACGCAGCCCGCGCGACGCGGCCCCAGACCGTCGCGTCGGGGCCGAAGCTGCGGGCGGCGAACTGCGCCACGCGCTGCTCGTGCTCGGTGCAGAACGCCTTCGTGGCCGCCGAGAACGAGCGCGGCCCCTGATCGAGCGTCTCGCGTAGCACGAGCAGCCGGCCGAGTCGGTATGAGGACTCGAGGGCGGCGATGTCCTGGCGCACTCGCGGATCGGACGTGTCCGCCCGCGCCCGGGCCTCGAGGTACACGGCCCGGTTCGACACGAGCCGGTCGATGCCGCCGCGCTCGTGCTCGAGCTGGCGCATGGTCTGCTTCCACGACCCGCCCTCCGTGCCCACCATGTTGGCGACCGGCACGCGCACGTCCTCGTACCAGACCTCGCAGAAGTGCCGGTTCGTCGTCATGTCCTCGATGGCCCGGATGGTGATGCCGGGCGTGTCGAGCGGCACGATGACCTCGGAGATGCCGGCGTGGGGCGGCCCTTCGGTCGAGGTCCGGCAGATCAGGTAGCAGAAGTCCGCGGTCTCGCCGAAGCTCGTCCACGTCTTGTGCCCATTGATCACGAACTCGTCGCCGTCTCGCTCGGCGCGGGTCCGCAGGGAGGCGAGGTCCGAGCCTGAGTCGGGTTCGCTCATCCCGATGCACCAGCCGGTCTCGCCAGCCAGGATGCCGGGGAGGAAGCGGCGCTTCTGGTCGTCGCTGCCGTAGGCGATGAGGGTGGGACCCATCTGGCGGTCCGCGAACCACGATGCCGCGATCGGCGCGCCGCGTTCGATCAGGGCCTCCGTGACGACGAAGCGCTCGAGGACGCTGTGACCGCCTCCGCCCACCTCCACCGGCCAGGTCATGCCGATCCAGCCCCGCCGGCCGAGCTCACGGGAGAACTCGCGCGAGTACCCGTTGATCCAGGCGTCGTCGTGCCTGCCGTAGCTGGCGACCGCCTGGTCGGCGACCTCCTCGGCCTCGGCCCGCAGGGCTCGGAGGGCCGGCGACCAGTCGAAGTCCATGGGCGGCAGGCTAGGCAAGTCGGCGGCGGCCGACCGCCGAGCAGCAGCGAGCGTGGGTGACCGCACCGGCGCGTCATCCCCGAGCCTCCGGTGCGCCCTCGGTAAGGTGATCGCCGCCAAGGAGGTCGAGCGTGGGGAAGCGCAGAACCTGGATGATCGTCCTGGGCATCATCGCCCTGGTGCTGTGCCTCCCTCTGCTCATCGGAGGGGCGGCGCTCGCCATCGTGTTCGGCCCGGACGGCCGGTTCACGAGCGGCACCGAGCAGATCAACACGACGAGTCGCGCCCTCGTCTCGGCCACGGCCGACGTGAGCGGCGACACACCCGGGCACGACGTGGCCGGCGTGAAGCTCCGCCTGCAGCTCGCGTCGACCAACGGCAAGCAGCTCTTCGTCGGGATCGGTCCGGCGTCCGACGTGACGCAGTACCTCGACGGGGTCGACCGCGAGCGCATCGACAACGTCCGCTTCGCGCCGTTCCGGTACCAGCTCACGCCCGTCCCTGGCACCAAGACCCCGCCGCCGCCCGGCGAGCAGAGCTTCTGGGCGGCCAAGGCGCAGGGCTCGGGGCAGCAGACCATCGACTGGGAGATCAAGACGGGCACCTACCAGGTGGTCGTGATGAACAGCGACGGCTCGCCGAGCGTCCAGGTGTCCGGCCGGCTCGGCATCGAGATCCCGTGGATCTTCCCGGTCGCGCTCGCGCTGCTGGCCGTGGGCCTGGTCTTCCTCGTCGGTGGCATCCTGCTCGTCGTGTTCGGGGCGAAGCGCCGGCCTCTGCCGCCGGGCCAGGTGCCCTACGGCACCCCCGGCTACCCGTACGCGTATCCCGGGGCGCCCTACCCGGGTGCTCCCTATCCGGGCGCGCCGTACCCGCCGGGCACCGTCCCACCGGGGCAAATGCCGCCGCCGCCGAGCCCGGCACCGCCCGACACCCCGCCGGCGCGCCCAGGAGACCCACTCCCTCCGCCACCGCCGCCGGCCTAGAAGCTCACCGAGAGCGATCTGACGCGGTTGAGCGTCGTAGGACGCCGCTCAACCGCGCGGAATGGGCCGTGAGGGCCGCTTCAGACGATGCGAACGATGTTCTTCACTGTGACGCCGTCGATCTGGCCGAGCTTGCCGGCCGCGAGCACGTCGGTCCCCGCCACCGCCAATGCCAGCACGCCGGGGAAGGTCACCTTGGTGGCCGACGGGAAGGCCAGATTCGTGAGCTTGGCATCGTCGAAAGCGGCAAGGTACATCGCCGGTTCGCCGTTGAACGTCGGGTCACACGGCACGGCGTGGGGGCAGGTGTAGTCCCAGTGCCCGCCGAAGTACCACGTGCCGTGGCCGTGGGCCACGGCCTGGATGTCGCCGCTGGGGGCCTCGAGCGTCATCGTCAGCGACCCGTCCGTCGCCGAGTACAGGTAGACGGCGTTGACCTCGCTGAAGCCCCACGCTACGGCCACGCGGCCGAACGCCAGCCCGATGGCGCGCCCTTGCGCCTTCACGCGGTCGGCGTCCACCGGCGCGGCACCGAAGTCCTGCGGCTGCACGACGCAGGGCCCGGCGCAGGTCGCGGGCAGGAGGGCGACACCATCTCGCACCTGGCCGGCGATCTTCGTGAACTTCCCGCCCACGGCCAACGTGGTCCCGTCGGTGTCGAGGGAGAGCACGGCGGAGTTGGCGGTCACCTTCCAGGCGGACGTGACGGCTGGTTTCGTCAGCGAGAGGTCGACGGCGGCGAGGTTCGAACGAGCCACGCCGTTGCACGTCGAGAAGGCACCGCCCACGTACAGCAACGAGCCAGCGGTGGCAAGCGCCTTCACGGTGCCGCAGCCGAACGAGACGCGGCGGGCACCCGTCGTGAGGTCGTAACCGGCCACGCCGAACGCGCCGCCAGCCCACGCGAGGCCACCGGCCACCTTCACCGACAACACCGCGCTGGCTGGCGCGGGTGTCGGCTTCCAGGTCTTGTCCACGGCAGCCGTCGCCTCGTTGAAGCGGGCGAGGAACTTCGCGTTGACCGTGCCCGTCCCGGGCGAGGCGTCGGCGAGCGACGTGAAGGTCCCGCCCGCGTAGGCGGTCGTGCCGCTCACATCGAGGGCGTTCACCTGGCCGCCGGAGGTGCCCCCCGTGGCCCGTGGTGCAGTGCTCACCGTGGCCGCCGCGGCGGGCGCGGCGAGGCCGACGACGAGAGAAAGGCCAGCAACAGCAGCCGCCAACGAGCGCATCTCCGCCTCCGTCCTGGCCGGCGGGGCCCGCCTCGCCGCCGACGTGAACGCGGAGTGTAGCGGTCTGCGCGGCGGGCTTTCCAGGGGTAGATGCGCGCGCTCGACCGGAGCTCTGTGGGTGGGAGGATCGGAAGGCAGGACTGGTCCTCCCCCGCTCCCGAAGGGGTCACCCGAACGAGCGCCTTCCGCGGTACGGTCAGCCGCCTGGTTCGGTGTCACCGTCCGCCGCTCGAGTCCAAAGCTGGGGGGCCTTCCCCCCTTGGCCGTTACAGCCGGTCGACGATGGCGGCAGCGAACTCCGAGCACTTCACCTCGGTGGCGTGATCCATCAGCCGGGCGAAGTCGTACGTCACGACCTGGTCGGCGATGGTCGCCTCGATGGCCCGGACGATGTCGTCGGCCGCGTCCTGCCATCCGAGGTGCTCGAACATGAGCACGCCGGACAGGATGACCGAGCCCGGGTTCACCTTGTCGAGGCCGGCGTACTTGGGCGCCGTGCCGTGCGTCGCCTCGAACACGCCGTGACCGGTGACGTAGTTGATGTTGGCGCCCGGCGCGATGCCGATGCCCCCGACCTGGGCGGCCAAGGCATCGGAGAGGTAGTCGCCGTTCAGGTTCATGGTGGCGATCACGTCGAACTCGGCGGGGCGGGTGAGCACCTGCTGCAGAGTGATGTCGGCGATGTTGTCCTTCACCAGGATCTTGTCGCCCGGCTTGCCACCGCAGTCGTCCCAACCGACGGCGACGTCGCTGAACTCGTCGCGGACGAGCTCGTAGCCCCAAGCCCGGAAGGCGCCCTCGGTGTACTTCATGATGTTGCCCTTGTGCACGAGCGTGACGCTCTTGTGGTGTTTCCGCACGGCGTACTGCAACGCGGCGCGGATCAGCCGCTTCGAGCCGAACTCGGAGACCGGCTTGATGCCGATGCCCGCGTCGGCCCGCACGTTCCAGCCGAAGGCGTCGTGCAGCAGCAACCGCAGCTTCTCGGCCTCGGGAGAAAACGCCTCGACCTCCAGGCCGGCGTAGATGTCCTCGGTGTTCTCGCGGAAGATCACCATGTCGACCAGGTCGGGCCGCTTGACCGGTGAGGGCACGCCCTGGAAGTAGCGCACCGGCCGCAGGCAGACGTACAGGTCGAGGAGCTGGCGGAGGGTGACGTTCAGGGAGCGGAAGCCGCCTCCGACCGGGGTGGTGAGCGGCCCCTTGATCCCGATGAGGTACTCCTTGAACGTCTCCACGGTCTCTTCGGGCAGCCAGTCGCCCGTCTCGTTGAACGCCTTCTCGCCGGCCAGCACCTCCCGCCACTCGATCGTCTTGCCGTGCTTCTTGGCCGCCGCGTCGAACACCAACTGGCTCGCCGGCCAGATGTCCACCCCTGTCCCGTCCCCCTCGATGAAGGGGATGATCGGGTTGTCGGACACGTTCAGGGTGCTGTCGGCGTTGATGGTGATCTTGTCGCCCATGGGGTGTGCCTCCTAGGCGTGGGGCGGTCTGCGAGAACCTCGGCATCCTAGATTTGTCCGGTGTTCGTGCGCGAGGTACGTCCGGAAGAGTGGGAGCGCGCCGCCAACATCGTGCTCCAGGCCTATCGCGACCTGCCCGGCTACGTGTCCGAGCCCGCCTACGAGCGGGAGCTGGTCGATGTCGCCGGGCGCGCTTCGGCCGCGGTGGTGGCGGTCGCCCTCGACCCCGACGTCGTCGGTTGCGTCACGTACGTGCCCGACCAGACGAACGCGTTCGCAGAGTTCGACGATCCGGAGGCGTGTGGTTTCCGGATGCTCGCGGTGGATCCCCTGCGTCAAGGCGGCGGGGCCGGCGGGGCGCTCGTGCGTTGGTGCATCGAACGGGCGCGCGGCGAGGGGCGGGCCCGGGTCATGATCCACTCGACGCCCTGGATGACCCGCGCCCACGAGCTCTACGGCCGCCTCGGCTTCGTCCGCCGACCGGACCTCGACTGGCTGCCCGTCCCGAACATCCGCCTGCTCGGGTTCGTGTTGGAGCTCTCCCCGCGAACTTGAACCGGGATGAGCCGTCGAGCGCGCTCCCCGGTTCAAGTTCTTCCGGACAGGGGTGTGGCGGACAGAAGCGCGGCCGCTCACGCGGAGGCGTCGAGCTCCCGATAGCGAACCTCGGTCAGCTCTTCGGAGCGATCCCAGAGCAGGTGGGCCGCGGCGGCATCGAGCGCTCGGCCGGGCGGCCGCACCTTGGTCGGGGCCCCGCGCAGCCCGAAGAGGCCATCGGGCCCGAAGTAGTCGCCGCCTTGCACGCCGGGGGCCGTCGCCGCGTAGAGCTGCGGGAGGGCGCCCTGCGCATCGGACTGGGCGACCAGGCGGTTGCCGAAGTCGGCCATGCGCTCGGCGATCATGTTCCCGGTCATCCTCGGACCCACGGCCTGGAGGTTGGTGGCGGCGTACCCGGGATGGGCGGCGACGCTCACGAGGTCGACCCCGGCGGCACGGACCCGACGGTCGAGCTCGAAGGCGAAGAGGAGATTGGCGAGCTTCGACTGGGCGTAGGCCATCCAGCGCTGGTAGCGGCGCTCGCCCTCGAGGTCGGAGAAGTGCATGCGCCCCATCTGGGCGGCGCCGCTGCTCACGGTGACCACGCGCGCGCCGGGCCGAGCGAGCAGCAGGGGCAGCAGCCTCCCCGTGAGCGCGAAGTGGCCGAGATGGTTGGTGGCGAACTGCAGCTCGAAGCCGTCGACGGTGGTGCGCCGGGGCAGGGCCATGACCCCGGCGTTGTTCACGAGCACGTCCACGCCGGGGTGCGTCCCGACGAACTCGGCGGCGAAGTCGGCCACCGAGGCCAGGGAGGCCAGGTCGACCAGGCCGACCGAGACGTCCGCCGCGGGTACCTCCCGCTTGATGAAGCCCTTGGCCGCCGCGCCTCGGTCGGCGTCTCGCACGGCGAGCGTCACGCTTGCCCCTCGCCGGGCCAGGGCGAGCGCCGTCTGGCGGCCGAGCCCGCTGGTCGCCCCGGTGACCACCACGACGCGCCCGGCCTGGTCCGGGATGTCGGCGTCACTCCACGCGGGCATGCCACCACTCTAGGAGACGACTGACGGGGCCGCTCGGTCGGAGCGCAGGCCAGGGGCCACGGCGGGATTTATCGACCGGGTTGGCTGCGCCTGGCAGACTGCCGCCCGATGCGCGCCGTCGTGCTCCGGGACCACGGCGGCCCCGAGGTCCTGCGGATCGAGGACGTCGCCGATCCCGTCCCAGGGCCGGAGGAGGCACTGGTCGCCATCCGGGCGACCGCGCTCAACCGGGCCGACGTCTTGCAACGCATGGGCCTGTACTCCGGGCCGGCCGCGGAGCTGGAGATCCCCGGCCTGGAGTTCTCCGGCACCGTCGTGGCGGTGGGGGAACGGGCCCGCGAGGTCGAAGTCGGGGCGCACGTCATGGGGATCATCAGTGGCGGGGGATACGCCGAGCGGGTCGCCGTCCACGAGCGCCAGCTGATCCCGGTGCCCCAGACCGTGCCTCTGGCCGATGCTGCGGCGATCCCCGAGGCGTTCCTCACCGCCTGGGACGCGTTGGTGCTCCAGGGCGGCCTCACCTCGGGCCGCCGCGCCCTCGTGCACGCCGGCGCCAGCGGGGTGGGCACCGCCGCCATCCAGCTGGCGAGAGCCCTCGGCGCCCGGGTGGCCGTCACCTGCTCGGCGGCGAAGGCCGAGGCGTGCCGGATCCTCGGGGCCGACTGGGTCTTCGAGCGCTCACCCCATCCGTGGGCCGACGACGCCCACGCCGCGGTGCCGCCGGGCTTTGACGTGGTGCTCGACGTGATCGGCGGCGACGAGCTGGCCCGCAACCTGGAGGTCGTCGCCCCACAGGGCGCGATCGTGCAGGTCGGCCTCATGGGCGGGGGCGCCGCCTCGATCAACCTGGGGGCTCTCCTCACGAAGCGGGTCCGCCTCGTCGGCACCGTCCTGCGGGCCCGGCCGCTCGAAGAGAAGATCGCGCTGAGCCAACGCTTCATCCGGGAAGTGGTGCCGCTGTTCGAGTCCGGCGCCCTCGTCCCCGTGATCGACCGCCGCTACCCCTTCGACGAGATTGCGGTGGCGCACCGCGCCATGGAGGCCAACGTCAACGTCGGGAAGATCCTGATCGACGTCTTCGGCTGATTCGGTCGACGGGCCCGGATGGGCGATCGTCCACCACCGCCTGGCGCCGTTCGCGATCGTCGGGCCGCGACCACTTCACGGGAACATCGCGCGAGCCGGCCGTGCCGGCGGGAGGGGACGCCGGCGCCGCTGAGGGTTCGCGAAGGAGGACGGGATGGGCGCGGTCGACTTCCTCGGCAGGCGACTTGGCGCGCCGCAGGCCCTGCGCGCGCCAGAACGACGTGTCGCCACCGGCCCCCGATCTCGCGGGAGTCAGCTCGGCTCGGGGCCGATCTGGACCATCAGCTTGCCCGTGTTCGCGCCGCGGAACAGCATCAAGAGCGCGTCGGGCGCCCGCTCCAGGCCCTCGATCACCTGGTTGCGCTCCTTGAGCCGGCCCTCACCCATCCAGGCCGCCAGCTGCTGGGCCGCCTCGTCGAAGCGCCTGACGAAGTCGAGGACGATGAAGCCCTCCATGCGAGCCGCGCTTGAGCACGAGCTGCATGTAGTTGCGCGGGCCGGGCGGGGGCTCGGCGGTGTTGTAGCCGGCGATGCCGCCGCAGAGCACGACCCGAGCACGCAGGTTGATCACGTCCAACGCGGCCTCGAGGATCGGGCCGCCCACGTTGTCGAAGAAGATGTCGACACCGTTCGGGCAGGTCTCCGCGAGGCGCCGGGCGACGTTGGCGGACTTGTAGTCGATGGCGCCGTCGAAGCCAAGGTCGTCGACGAGCCAGGAGCACTTCTCGGGTCCGCCGGCGACGCCCACCACACGGCAACCGACGATCTTGGCGATCTGGCCGGCCACCGACCCCGTGGCGCCGGCCGCGCCCGACACCAGCACCGTCTCCGCGGGCTGGGGCCTGCCGATCTCAAGAAGGCCGAAGTACGCGGTCAGCCCGGTCGGGCCGAGCACGCCGACGGCCGACTGCGGCGAGACGCCGGGCAGCAACGGCCGCGCCGGGTTGGCCTTCCCGATGGTGACGTAGTCCTGCCAGCCCATCAGCCCGCTCACGAGCGCGCCCTCCGGGTAGCGCTCGTTGCGCGAGTCGACCACCTCGCCGACGCCCACCGCCCGCATCACCTCGCCGATCTTCACCGCGGGCAGGTAGGTGTCGCCCTCGTCGAGCCAGCCTCGCATGGCCGGGTCGACCGACACGTAGACGACGCGAGCGCGAGCCTCCCCTTCCTTGACCGGGGCGAGCTCCTCGGCCTCGAGCCGGAAGACATCGCGCTCGATGGCGCCGACCGGGCGGCGGGCCAACACGATCCTGCGGTTCGTCGTCATCGCCCGCGACTCTAGGACCGGACTCACGACGGTTCGACGAGCAGCGTGCCCTCCCACACCATGACGGCGCGCCCGCCGAGGAGCACGCGATCGCCCTCGAGGTGCATCCGGACGATGCCGCCGCGCGCCGAAGCCTGTTCACCGACGAGATCGGCGCGCCCTACTCGTTCGGCCCAGAAGGGGGCGAGTACGCAGTGCGCCGAGCCGGTGACGGGGTCTTCGCCGACCCCGAAGGCGGGCGCGAACAACCGGCTCACGCAATCGATGCCGGGACGGTCGCCTGGCGCGGTCACGATCACGCCCCGAGCCTCGAGGTTGCGCAGCGCTCGGAGGTCGGGCTCGAGGCGCCGGACGCCGTCGCCCGACCCGAGCTCGACCAACAGGTCGAAGCGGCTGCGGGCCACGGTGTAGAGGTCGTCGGTGCCGAGCGCCCGCGCCAGCGACCCGTCGTGGGCGATGGGTGACGGGGCAAGGCCGGGAAGTCCATCTCGATCCAACCGTCGGTCGCCGTGCGGCAGGCGAGGACGCCGCTGCGGGTGACGAAGCGGGGCGTGCCGCCGAGGACGTACGCCGACGCCAACGTGGCGTGGCCGCACAGATCCACCTCGGCGACGGGCGTGAACCAACGCAAGCCGTAGCTCCCATCGTCGTCGGCCACCACGAAGGCGGTCTCGGAGAGGTTCATCTCAGTGGCGACTCGTTGCATCCACGCTTCCGGGGCCGGCTCGCGCAAGCGGCAGACGGCCGCCGGGTTGCCGGCGAAGGGCTGATCGGTGAAGGCGTCGACGACGGTGACGGGGATCCCCATGCCCGCCGACGGTAGCGACGTGCGCTGGCGATGTCCCGGGAGTTGCGCGCCGGCGCGCCAGACTCCGGGCATGGCCGCGGCCGACGGGGAACGCAGGGGCGGCCTCGTCCCGGGTGGCGCACCCATCTCCACGACCCCGACGGCGTCGTGCTCCGGCGGGCGGCGCGCGTCGCGGTGGTGACCCCGCCGTGGGGGTCGCCGTGAGCCTCGTCGTCAGCCTCGTGTTCTGGCCCCGTGGCGCGAGCGCCGAGCTCTGCGATGCGGCCGCTGCGTCGCTGTCCGCCAGCGGCCGGTTCGTCGCCGCCGCCGTGGCTCGCGCCTTCGGCCGCCCTTCCGGCGAGGACGCGGCCCGCCACCGAGCCCATGCCGCGGTAGGACGGGCCGACGAGACCCTCGGCGAGTACCTCGGCGAACGAGGGCGGCACCACCTCCCCCGCCACCAAGCGGGGTCGCTCGTGGGGACGGCGGTCATCGTCGAGCTGGCCGGGCGCGCCGTCGTCGCCCTGGGCACCGAGCCGATGGTCCGAGCCTCCTGGCGCCGGGCCGGCGATCGCCTCGTCGGCGAGGCGGACGCTTTGGCCTCCGACCTCGACGCCGTGGGGCACGGCACGCCGATCTCCGCGTGGCCCGCGCACGGCGACGACGTGGTGCTCGCCGAGTGCGCCCGTGATCCCGCCAACGGTCCGCTCGACCTGCGGCACCTCGGGTGGATCAGCCGATGGGTCGGTCATCTGCACGAGCTGGGGGCGTCCAACAGCAGGCGTGGGTCGATGCCCGCGCTGCGACCGCAGCCCACTGGTGGCGTTAGCGGAGAAGCCGTTACTGACGGGATGCGAGCGGCACGTAATCGCGCAACTCAGCGCCGCTGTATGCCTGGCGGGGCCGGGCGATCTTCTGGTCCTTGTCGGCGAGCAGCTCCTCCCAGTGCGCCAGCCAGCCCGCCGTGCGGGGGATGGCGAACAGCACCGTGAACATCTCCATCGGGAAGCCCATCGCCTGGTAGATGAGGCCCGAGTAGAAGTCGACGTTCGGGTAGAGCTTGCGTGATTTGAAGTAGTCGTCGGAGAGGGCGGCCTCTTCGAGCTTCAGCGCGATGTCGAGCAGCGGGTTCCTGCCCGTGACCTCGAAGACCTCGTCGGCGGTGCGCTTGATGATCGTGGCGCGGGGGTCGTAGTTCTTGTAGACGCGGTGGCCGAAGCCCATGAGTCGGCCCTTGCCGGCCTTCACGTCCTCGACGAACGCGGGCACGTTGTCGATCGAGCCGATCTCGGTGAGCATGCGCACGACCTGCTCGTTGGCGCCGCCGTGCAGCGGCCCGTACAGCGCCGCCGCCGCGGCCGCGCACGCGGAGTAGGGGTCGGCGTGGGCCGAGCCGACCACGCGCATGGCGGTGGTGCCGCAGTTCTGCTCGTGGTCGGCGTGGAGGATGAACAGGACGTCGAGCGCCCGCTCGAGGACGGGGTCGAGCTCGTACTCGCCGACCTTCCACATCATGTTGAGGAAGTTGCCGGTGAAGGACAGCTTGTTGTCGGGATACACGAACGGCATCCCGACGCTGAAGCGGTGGCAGCAGGCCGCGAGCGTGGGCATCTTGGCGATCAGGCGCAGGATCTGCTTGTCCCGGTTGTCGGTGTCGAAGATGTCCTTGGCCTCGGGGTAGAACGTGGAGAGGGCGGCGACGGCCGATACGAGCATGCCCATCGGGTGGGCGTCGTAGTGGAAGCCCTCCATGAACCGCTTGCGCACGTTCTCGTGGATGAACGTGTGGTGGGTGACGTCGTAGGTCCACTCCGCGAGCTGCGCCGCGTCGGGCAGCTCGCCGTTGAGCAGGAGGTACGCGACCTCGAGGTAGGTCGACTGCTCGGCGAGCTGCTCGATCGGGTAACCGCGGTAGCGCAGGATGCCGGCGTCGCCGTCGAGGTAGGTGATGGCGGATGCACAGGCCGCGGTCGACAGGAACGCGGGGTCGTACATCCGCAGGTCCGGGTCGAGCTCCCGGAGGGCGGACGACGGGAACACACCGTTGTCGATGGGGACGGTGACCTTCTTTCCGGTGCGGTTGTCGATGATGGTGATGGTGTCAGGCACCTGGCTCCCCTTTCGGTCGGCACACCCGGATGTGGACACTATCGGCCGGGACACCGGCGTCCCACTTCGACCTCACCTCGGATCAGAGCGGCGAGTTGTCGTGCTTGCGGGCGACGAGCCGCTCCCGCTTGCGGCGAGCAGCTCGAGCGCCTGCGCGACCTCGCGACGGGTCTCGGCGGGGTCGATCACGGCGTCGACGTAGCCCCGCTCGGCGGCGATGTACGGGTTGAGGAGGCGCTCCTCGTAGTCGGCCTCGCGCCGCGCCCGCTCCTCCGGCGCTGCCCGCCGGTGCAGGATCTCGACCGCACCTTTCGCCCCCATGACCGCCAGCTCGGCGCCGGGCCAGGCCAGGCAGAGGTCGTTGCCCATCGTCTTCGAGTCCATGACGATGTAGGCGCCGCCATAGGACTTGCGCAGGATCACGCAGATCGCGGGGCACCGTGGCGCGGGCGTAGGCGAAGACGAGCTGGGCGCCGTGGCGGATCATCCCCCGCCACTCGAGGTCCTTGCCGGGGTAGAAGCCCGGGGTGTCGACCAGGGTGATGATCGGCAGGTTGAAGGCGTCGCAGAAGGCGACGAAACGGGCGCCCTTCTGCGACGCCGGGATGTCGAGGGTGCCGGCGATGGCGAGCGGCTGGTTCGCGACGCATGCCGACGGGCCGGCCGGCGATCGTGGCGAACGCGGTGACGAGGTTCGGGGCCCAGCGGGCGCGCAGCTCGAGCAAGCTCGCCTCGTCGGCCACCGCTCGCGATCACGGCGCGGACGTCGTAGCTGCCAGTCGGCGCCGGCGGCAACAGCACCCCCGCCTCGGGCGTCAGGCGGTCGGGCGGGTCGTCGGTGCGGCCACGCGGGGGTTCGGCGTCGTTGTGCGGCGGGAGGTAGGCGAGGAGGTCGCCGACGCGCCTCCCGGGCCGCCTCGTCGTCGTGCACGACGAGCGACGCCACGCCGGTGTAGCGGGCGTGCGCGGTGCGCGCCCCCCGAGCTCGCTCGTTGTCGACCTGGACGCCGGTGAACTCGGCGACCATGTCGGGCCGCTGACGAACGCGTAGGCCGACTCGGTCATCACGACGTGGTCGGCGAGGCCGAGCAGCAGCGCCGGGCCCGACACCGCCGGGCCCGTGACGGACATCAGCACGGGCACGATGCCGGAGCAGTCGGCCAGGGCACGAGCGGCCAGTCCCCAGCCATGGAGCGCGGCCATACCCTCGGTGAGGTCGGCGCCGCTCGACGCGAGGATCACCACGAGCGGGAGGCGTTCGGCCCGCGCCAGGCGGGCGGCCAGCTCGAGGCTCTCCGAGGCGATCGACGACAGCGCGCCCAGATGCTCGCTGGCCTCGATCTCCACCACCACGGCCGACCGGCCGCCGATCTCGCCCACGGCCACGCTGACAGCGCCGGGAGTGCGGACCCGTAACCCGACCGGGGGCATCGTCCGGAGCCTACGAGCCGGGCGCCCCCGTCTCGTTCGTCCAGGTCAGGATACTTGTCGGTAACAAAGGGTTGTGCGAGACAGCGAAATCGTGCATACTTTCACAAGAACGACGTGGCGCCACCCCCAAGGCCCACATCGTCTCGGGGTCCGCAATGCGATTCCCCCGATCGCGTGGGCTCCTGGGTTGAGAGGCCCTGGTTCCCCCAACCAGGGCCTTTCCCCGTCGGGAGTCGCACGAGCCCGGTTCGACGCGTGCCTCGGGCCGTGGTCCGTGGTGGAGGACTACGGTGCGACCATGGTCATCGGTGCCGCTTTCTTCGACCTTGATCGAACCCTGCTGTCCGGGGCGAGTGGCCCCGTCCTGAGCGAGGCGCTCCGGAAGGCCGGCGTGGTGACCGGCCGTGCCTTCCCGGGCGAGAACGCGCTCTACCGGCTGTTCAACACGGTGGGCGAGACGCATCCCGTCGATGGCGCTGGCCCGCCAGGCGGCGTCGTTGTCGACGCGGTCGCCCGCGGGCCGCGGTGCAGGCCGCGGCAGGGGAGGCTGCCGAGGTGCTGGTGGGCATGATCCAGCCGTACGCCAAGGGCCTGTTCACCGAGCACCGCGCCAGCGGGACGGCTCCTCGTGCTCGCCACCACGACGCCGTTCGATCTGGTGAAGCCGCTGGCCGACGAGCTCGGTTTCGACGACGTGGTGGCTACCCGCTACGGCGTCAACCCCGATGGCACCTACGACGGAAGCATCGTGGGGCCGTTCGTGTGGGCCAACGGGAAGCGGGACGCGGTGCGGCAGTGGGCCAAGGAGCACGGCGTCGACTTGGCCGAGAGCTGGTTCTACTCGGACAGCTTCTACGACACCCCGCTGCTCGCGGCCGTCGGTCACCCCGTGGTCGTGAACCCTGACCCGAGGATGATGGTCATGGCTACCGCCCGTCGATGGCCCCGCCTTCACCTTGACGTGCCCGCCGGCGTGCCCAAGATCCCCCTCCTCAACGTCGAGCCCCAGCGGTTGGGCATGCTCTTCTCCCGCCCAGAGCTCATGCCGTACGCCCGTTTCGACATCAAGGGCACCGATCGCGTGCCTCGATCGGGCCGGCGTCATCCTGGTGGCCAACCACCGGTCGTATTTCGACGCCGCCGCCATGACCCTGGCGATTCGCGCAGGTCGGGCGCCCGGCGCGCTTCCTCGGCAAGAAGGAGGTGTTCGACGCCCCGGTCATCGGGCCGCTGGCCCGAGCCATGGGCGGCATCCGTGTCGATCGGGGGACGGGCAGCGACGATCCGCTTCGCGAAGCGGCGGCCGCGCTGGAGGCCGGGCAGATGGTGGCGCTCATGCCTCAAGGCACGATCCCGAGGGGCAAGGCGTTCTTCGATCCCAAGCTGAAGGGCCGCTGGGGGGCCGCCCGGCTCGCCCATCTCACCCATGTCCCGGTGATCCCCATGGGCCTCTGGGGCACCGAGAAGGTGTGGCCGCGCCGCAGTCGCCTGCCGAACATCACGAACGTCACGAGCCCGCCGCTCATCACGGTGCGAGTCGGGCCACCGGTGGACCTCAAGTACAAGAGCATCGACAAGGACACCGAGCGGATCATGGAGGCGATCGCCGACCTCCTTCCGCCGGAGGCCCACAAGCACCACGAGCCCACCGCTGCGGAGCTCGCCCTCACCTTGCCGCCCGGGTACAAGGGCGACCCCGACGCCGAGCTTCACCGCCGCCCGGGGACGGATTGAGAGTCAAAAGGGGAGAAGCAGAGCTTCCCCGCTTGGAAACGCCCTCCTTGGAGCTTCGCCTCGACCGGCCAAGCCGGACCGAGCTCCGCGCGAAGAGCCCCTGGGAACCCTCATCCTTGGAGCTTCGCTCGGCCGGCTCCTTAACGTCCGGCGCGGCCGCGGATGATGTTGAGCGCCGAGCCGGCGCTGGAACCACTCGATCTGCTCTGGTGAGAACGTGTGGGTGCACTCGAAGTCGACGGTCGTGCCGTCGGGCTTGTGGATCTTGCAGCGCACGGGCACGTCCGGGGCCAGATCGGCCAGGCCGAGCACCGAGATCCGATCCTCCTCGTCGATCAGGTCGTAGGTGGCCGGGTCGGAGAACGTCAGCGGCAGCAGCCCCTGCTTCTTGAGGTTCGTCTCGTGGATGCGGGCGAAGGACCGGGCGAAGATCACGCGGCCGTTGCGGAACCGCGGCTCCATCGCGGCGTGCTCACGCGAGGACCCTTCGCCGTAGTTCTGGTCGCCCACCGCGCACCAGGCGATGCCCGCCTCGGAGTAGCCCTTCGCGATGTCGGGGTACGAACGAGTGCCTCCGTCGCGGTGGTCCTTGCCTTCCCCGACCGCACCCGTGAAGGCGTTGACCACGCCGAGGAAGAGATTGCCCGAGATGTTCTCGAGGTGGCCGCGGTAGGTCAGCCATTTCCCCGCGGCCGAGATGTGATCCGTCGTGCACTTGCCCCGCGCCTTCATGAGCACGGGGAGCTCTTGGTAGTCCCCACCGTCCCAGGCCGGGAAGGCATCGAGGAGCTGGAGGCGTTCGCTCGCCGGGTCGACGACCACGGAGACGCCCGAGCCGTCGGCCGGGGGAGCGAGGAACCCGCTCTGCCCGGGGTCGAAGCCCCTGGCCGGGAGGATCTCACCGACCGGCGGGTCGAGCGTGACCTCCACCCCGTCGTCGTTGCGGAGCGTGTCGGACACGGGGTCGAACTCCAGCGTGCCCGACAGGGCGTACGCGATCACCACGTCGGGCGACGTGACGAACGCCTTGGTGTTGGCGTTGCCGTCGTTGCGCTTCGGGAAGTTGCGGTTGTAGCTGTTGACGATCGTGTTGACCTTCGACGGGTCGAGGTCGGTGCGCTCCCACTGCCCGATGCACGGTCCGCAGGCGTTGGCGAGCACCTCGCCGCCGATGGCCTCGAGGTCGGCCAGGAGGCCATCGCGCTCGATGGTGGCCCGCACCTGCTCGGAACCAGGCGTGATGAGCAGCTGCGTCCGGGCCCGCAACCCCTTGGCCGCGGCCTGGCGGGCGATCGACGCGGCGCGCGTGATGTCCTCGTAAGACGAGTTCGTGCACGACCCGATCAAGGCGGAGCTGACCTCGACCGGCACACCGTGCTCCTTCGCCCACGCCCCTACGCTCGCTCACGGGATGGGCGAGGTCGGGGCTGTCGGGCCCGTTGATCAGTGGCCGCAGGGTGTCGAGGTCGATCTCGACCACGCGGTCGTAGGCCGAGGCGGGATCTGCGACGACGGTGTCGTCGGGCCGGAGGTCGGCGACCACCTTCGTGGCGGCATCGGCGATCGCTTCGCGTCCCGTCGCCTTGAGGTAGGCGACCATGTTGTCGTCGAACGGGAACACCGACGTGGTGGCGCCGATCTCGGCGCCCATGTTGCAGATCGTCGCCTTCCCCGTGGCGCTGATGGAATCGGCGCCGGGACCGAAGTACTCGACGATGGCGCCCGTGCCACCGGCCACGGTGAGGATCTCGGCCACGCGAAGGATGACATCCTTCGGCGCCGACCAACCCGACAACGAACCTGTCAAGTGGACGCCGATCACCTTGGGCCAGCGCACGTTGAACGGGAACCCCGTCATCACGTCGACCGCGTCCGCGCCACCCACGCCGATGGCCACCATGCCGAGCCCTCCGGCGTTGGGGGTGTGGCTGTCGGTGCCGATCATCATCCCGCCGGGGAAGGCGTAGTGCTCGAGCACGACCTGGTGGATGATCCCGCTGCCGGGCTTCCAGAAGCCGATGCCATATTTCGCGGAGACCGAGCGCAGGAACTCGTACACCTCGCTGTTGATGTCGAGCGCGAACTTGAGGTCGATGTCGGCGCCTGCCCGAGCTTGGATCAAGTGGTCGCAGTGCACCGTGCTCGGCACCGCCACCTCGGCCAGGCCCGCGGTCATGAACTGCAGGAGGGCCATCTGCGCGGTGGCGTCTTGCATGGCGACGCGGTCCGGCCGGAAGTCTGCGTAGCTCCGTCCCCGCTCGAGCCCCTGACCCTCCGGATCGTCGAGATGGTTGAGGAGGATCTTCTCGGTGAGGGTGAGTCCGCGCCCGAGGCGGCGCCGCCCGATCGCCAACCGGTCGAGAAGCGTGGCGTACACGCGCTCGACGAGCTCGATGGGTGTTCCTGCGGTCACGGCCATGCTGTCCCCTTTCGGTCGAGTGCTCGCTCTGATTCGGCTTCGCTCTCAGTCTAATACAAGTTGCAGACAAGTTGTCACCGGAAGTCCGCCAGAAGTTCGGCAGGTTTCGCCTCTGCCGGGCGCAGGTAGTGTCCGACCCGGCACGATCCGAAGCAAGTGGCGAGTCCAGAAAGGGTGTTCATGGCGAGCGACGGCCTGCACGAGGACGAAGGGAAGCTGTCGGGCTCCACGATCGATCTCCACCGCGCGCTCACCTCCATCAAGGAAGAGCTCGAGGCCGTGGACTGGTACTCGCAGCGGGTCGACGCCACAGCCGACGACTCTCTGGCCGCCGTCCTCGGCCACAACCGCGACGAGGAGAAGGAGCACGCGGCCATGACGATCGAATGGCTGCGGCGCCACGACCCCATCTTCGACGGCCACCTGCGCACGTACCTCTTCACGACCGGGGACATCGTGGCGGTCGAGGCCGCCGCCGAAGCCAGCGGAGGGCCCGCCGCTGCGACCAGCGGCTCGCTCGGCCTGGGCAGCCTGAAGCCGGGGGTGACGGAGTGAACCACCTCTACCGGGAGATCGCGCCGATCACCGAGACGGCCTGGGCGGTCATCGACGACGAAGCCCGAGGCCGCCTCGCCACCTTCCTCGGCGCCCGTAAGGTCGTCGACTTCGCGGGGCCGCTCGGCTGGACGCACTCTGCGGTCGACCTCGGACGCGTCGCCCCGCTGGCCGACACACCCGCGCCCGGGACCTCCGCCGCCGCCCGGCGGCTCCAGCCGCTCATCGAGCTGCGGGCCGAGTTCGCCCTCACCCGCACGGTGCTCGACGACGTCGACCGCGGCGCGCCCGACCCGGACCTCGACCCCCTCGTCGAAGCGTCGCGTCGCATCGCCTTCGCCGAGGACAACCTCGTCTTCAACGGCTACCGACCGGGAGCCATCGAAGGCGTCACCGAGGCCACCCCGCATCGGCCCATCCCGATGCCGGACGACTTCGACCGCTTCCCCACCGCGGTGGCGCAAGCCATCGGCGTGCTGCGTGAAGCCGGCATCGGCGGGCCGTACGCCATCGCCCTCGGGCCCGATCCGTACACGGGCGTCACCGAGACGGCCTACGGCGGCTATCCCGTGCTGAATCACGTCCGCCTGTTGCTCGACGGGCCGATCGTCTGGGCGCCAGCCGTCGCCTGCGCGGTGGTGCTCAGCCTGCGGGGTGGTGACTTCGAGCTCACCACCGGCGAGGATCTGTCCATCGGCTACCTCGACCACGACGCCGAGCGGGTCCGGCTCTTCCTGGAGGAGACCGTCACCTTCCGCGCCCTCACGCCCGAGGCGGCTGTGGCCATCGTCGCCGAGGCCAGGCGCCCGGCGCGCGACGACACGGAAGCGCTGAGGGGCGGGCGGGTCGGGCGGCCGTGCGCACCATCCGCTACCGGGAGATCGCCGACGCGCTGCGGCGGCGGGTGGAGAGCGGCGAGTTCCCGGCCGGCCGGCTGCTACCGAGCGAGGCCGAGCTGCAGGTGGCCTACCACGCCAGCCGCGTCACGATCCGGCGGGCGCTGGAGCTCCTGCGCGACGACGGCCTGCTCGACGCTCGCCAGGGGGTCGGCTGGTTCGTGGCCGGTGATCCGCTGCGCCAGAGCCTCGGGCGGCTGGCGACGATCGAGGCCCAGCTCGAAGCGATCGGTGTGCACCCCGAGCGCAACGTGTTGGAGTTCGCCTTCGTCCCCGCCGACCCTCGGGTGCGCAGGATCCTCGGCTGCGACCGGGTGCTGCGGGTCAAGCGCGTCAACCTCGCCGACGGAGAGCCGTTCGCGCTCGTCACCGTGTGGTGCCCGGCGCCCCTGGCCGAGCGTCTCTCGCGCGCCGCGGTCGAGCGTTCGCCGTTCTACGAGCTGCTGGCCGTGCCGCTCGGTGGGGCCACGCAGACCATCGGGGCCGCGGCCGCCGAACCCGCCGACGCGGCGGCGCCTCGGCATCCCGCCCGGGTCGCCCGTGTTGCACTGCGAACGGGTGACGCGCGACACCGACGGCAAGCCGGTGCTGCTCAGCGCCCACGTCTTCCCCGGGCACCGCACGGAGTTCGCCGTCGACCTGCCCCAAGCCGAGCCGAGCATCGCGCCCACCGGTCTCCGCCTCGTGGAGTGACGGCGCTGGTGATTCCGCGCGGCTGAGCGGTGCCATGCGACGTTCAACCGCGTCAGATCACAGGGAGTGGTGACAGACTGCGGGCATGTCCGACCGAGTGACCTGCACGATCGAGGCCGGTGTCGCCGACGTTCGCCTCAACCGCCCTGACAAGCGCAACGCGCTCGACGGCCCGATGTTCGCCGCCCTGGCCGAGGTCGGTGAGCAGCTCAAGGTCGAGCCCGGCGTTCGGGCGGTGGTGCTGTCGGGAGAGGGTGCCTCGTTCTGCGCGGGTCTCGACTTCGGCGGCTTCCAGGCGATGGCCGGCGCGCCGGCGACCGAGGGCGAAGCCGGTGCCAGCCCGGCCTCCATGGCTCCGGGGCGCATCACCCATCTGGGCCAGCAGGTGTGCTGGGTCTGGCAAGAGATCGAGGCGCCGGTGCTCGCGGCCATCCACGGTCACGCCCTCGGTGGCGGACTGCAGATCGCCCTTGGTGCCGACATCCGCTTCTGCACGCCCGACGCGCAACTGTCGGTGCGGGAGGTGCACTGGGGCCTCGTGCCCGACATGACCGGCACCTACATGCTCGCCCGTCTCGTGCGCCCGGACATCGCCAAAGAGCTCGTGCTGACCGCCAAGATCGTGACCGGCGAGGAGGGCTACCAGCTCGGCCTGGTCACCCACCTGACCGCCAACCCGCTCCTCGACGCCCTTGCGGTGGCGAGGGAGATCGCCGGACGCAACCCGGAGGCCGTCCGCGGGGCCAAGGCGCTGCTCAACCGCTCGCTCGACGCCTCGCCGGCCGACCAGTTCGCCGAGGAGCGGCGGGTGATCGGCGGGCTGATCGGCTCGCCCAACCAGGTCGAGGCGATCACGGCCAACTTCGAGCGTCGGGAGCCGGTCTTCACCGACTGAAAAGACCACCCGGGATGGGGGCCGGCGGCTAGAGTAGGAGGTTGCGCAGCCGGCCAGCGTCGTCCCCTGCGTCCACAGCAGCCGCAAGCCGACGTCGTGGAACGAGGACGATGCCCACCGACCAACCCGCGCCCTTCGGCGGCCCGCCCGCCCGCCACGGCCTCTACGACCCTCGCTTCGAGCACGACGCCTGCGGTGTCTCGTTCGTGGTCGACATCAAAGGCCGCCCGAGCCACGACATCGTCGCCACGGGCCTCGGCGCGGTGTGCAACCTGGCGCACCGGGGGGCCTCGGGCGCAGAGGTGAACACCGGCGACGGCGCCGGGATCCTCACGCAGGTGCCCGACCGCTTCCTGCGGGCCGTCATCGGCGCGCCGCTGCCGCCTGCGGGCGGCTACGGCGTCGGGATGGCCTTCCTACCGGCCGACCCCGAGCAGGCCGACAAGGTCGCCGCGGCCGTAGAGGAGCTCGCCGACGAGGAAGGTCTCGTGGTCGTGGGTTGGCGGCCCGTGCCCACCGACGCTTCCTCCATCGGCGCGACCGCCCTCCGGGTCATGCCCGCCTTCCGGCAGCTCTTCCTGACCGATGGCGCGGGTGCGACCGGCCTCGAGCTCGAGCGCAAGCTGTTCTGCCTCCGCAAGCGCGCCGAGCACGAGCACACCGTCTACTTCCCGTCGCTGTCGTGCCGAACCTTGATCTACAAGGGCATGCTCACCACCGCGCAGCTGGGGGAGTTCTTCCCCGATCTCGCCGACGAGCGCTTCGAATCGGCCCTCGCCCTCGTGCACAGCCGGTTCTCCACCAACACCTTCCCCTCGTGGCCCCTCGCCCATCCGTACCGCTACCTGGCCCACAACGGCGAGATCAACACGGTGCAGGGCAACCGCAACTGGATGCGGGCCCGCGAGGCTCTCCTCGCCAGCGATCTGTTCCCCGGCGACCTCGAGCGGATCTTCCCGATCTGCACCCCGGGTGCGTCCGACTCCGCCAGCTTCGACGAGGTCCTCGAGCTGCTTCACCTCGGTGGCCGCCCCCTGCCCCACGCGGTGCTCATGATGATCCCCGAAGCGTGGGAGAACCACGAGTCGATGGATCGGGCGAAGCGCGCCTTCTACCAGTTCCACGCCAGCCTCGTGGAGCCGTGGGACGGCCCGGCGTCGGTGGCCTTTACCGACGGCACCGTGATCGGAGCCGTCCTCGATCGCAACGGTCTGCGCCCCAGCCGCTACTGGGTGACCGACGACGACCGCGTGATCATGGCCTCGGAGGTCGGCGTGGTCGACGTCGACCCGGCCACCGTCGTGCGCAAGGGCCGCCTCCAACCGGGCCGGATGTTCCTCGTCGACACCGCGCAGGGCCGGATCGTCGACGATGAGGACATCAAGGCCGCGTTGGCCGCCGAGTTGCCGTACGGCGACTGGCTACATGCGGGCATCGTCCGACTGGAGGACCTGCCCGCCCGCGAGCACGTCACCTACAGCCACGAGTCGGTGCTTCGCCGCCAACAAGTGTTCGGCTACACCCACGAGGAACTGAAGATCATCCTCGCGCCCATGGCGAAGGCCGGCTACGAGCCGATCGGCTCGATGGGCACGGACACCCCCATCGCGGTGCTCTCGGATCGGCCCCGACTCTTGTTCGACTACTTCCAGCAACTGTTCGCGCAGGTCACCAACCCGCCGCTGGACGCCATCCGCGAGGAGCAGGTGACCGCGCTCGGCTCGACGATCGGGCCGGAGGGCAACCTGCTCCATCCCGGTCCCGCATCGTGCCGGCAGGTACAACTGCCGTTCCCGGTGATCGACAACGACGAGCTGGCCAAGCTGATCCACATCAACGCCGACGGCGACATGCCCGGGTTCGCGGCCGCCATCATCAGCGGGCTCTACCGGGTGGCCGGGGGCGGGTTGGCGTTGCGCCGCGCTCTCGACGCCGTGCGCTCGCAGGTCAGCCAGGCCATCAGCAACGGGGCCCGCATCATCGTGCTCTCCGACCGCAACGCCGACGAGGTCTACGCGCCCATCCCGTCGCTGCTGTTGACGGCGGCCGTGCACCACCATCTCATCCGCGAGAAGACGCGCACCAAGGTCGGGCTCGTCATCGAGGCCGGCGACGCCCGCGAAGTGCACCACATGGCGCTGCTCGTCGGCTACGGGGCCGGGGCCATCAACCCGTACCTCGCCTTCGAGTCGATCGAGGACATGATCAACGAGGGCCTCCACGGCATGGGTGGCCTCGACCCGGCCACCGCGGTGCGCCGCTACATCAAGGCGGCGGGCAAGGGCGTGCTGAAGGTCATGTCGAAGATGGGCATCTCGACGGTCGCCTCTTACACCGGTGCCCAGGTGTTCGAAGCGATCGGGTTGGGAGCGGAGCTCGTGGAGGAGTACTTCACGGGCACGGTCAGCCGCCTCGGCGGGGTCGGCCTCGACGAGCTCGCGGCCGAAGTGGCGGCCCGCCATCGTTCGGCCCACCCCGAGCGGCCGGAGGGGCGGGCTCATCGCCGGCTCGAGCTCGGTGGCGAGTACCAATGGCGCCGGGAGGGCGACTACCACCTGTTCAACCCCGAGACGGTCTTCCGCCTCCAGCACGCGACCCGCGCCCGCCGATACGACGTCTTCAAGCAGTACACGAGCGCGGTCAACGACCAGTCGCAACGGCTGGCCACGCTACGGGGGCTGTTCGAGCTCCGCTTCGGTGAGCGGCCGCCCGTGCCCATCGAGGAGGTCGAGCCGGTCAGCGCCATCGTGCGCCGCTTCGCCACGGGCGCCATGAGCTACGGCTCGATCTCGGCCGAAGCCCACGAGACGCTCGCCATCGCCATGAACCGCCTCGGCGGCAAGAGCAACACCGGTGAAGGCGGCGAGGACCCGGAGCGCTACGTGCCGCTGGCGAACGGCGACTCGAAGCGCTCGGCCATCAAACAGGTGGCCTCGGCCCGCTTCGGCGTCACGAGCGAGTACCTCGTCAGCGCGGACGACCTCCAGATCAAGATGGCCCAAGGCGCCAAGCCGGGCGAGGGGGGCCAGCTGCCGGGCCACAAGGTCTACCCGTGGATCGCGAAGACCCGGTACTCGACCCCGGGCGTCGGGCTCATCAGCCCACCGCCCCACCACGACATCTACTCGATCGAGGACCTGAAGCAGCTCATCCACGATCTGAAGAACTCCAACCCACGGGCCCGCATCCACGTGAAGCTGGTCGCCGAGGTCGGGGTCGGCACCGTGGCCGCCGGCGTGTCGAAGGCGCATGCCGACGTGGTGCTCATCTCGGGCCACGACGGCGGGACCGGGGCCTCGCCGCTCACCTCGCTGAAGCACGCCGGGGCGCCCTGGGAGCTCGGCCTGGCCGAGACACAGCAGACCTTGCTGCTGAACGGGCTGCGCGACCGGATCGTCGTGCAGGTCGACGGGCAGATGAAGACAGGGCGTGACGTCGTGATCGCCGCGCTCCTCGGGGCCGAGGAGTTCGGCTTCGCCACGGCCCCCCTCGTCGTGTCGGGATGCGTGATGATGCGCGTCTGCCACTTGGACACCTGCCCGGTCGGCATCGCGACCCAGAACCCGGAGCTGCGCCGTCGTTTCACCGGCCAGCCCGAGTTCGTGGTGACGTTCTTCGAGTACATCGCCGAAGAGGTGCGCGAGCTGCTGGCCGAGCTCGGCTTCCGCTCGATGGCCGAGGCCGTCGGTCACGCCGAATTGCTCGACACCCGCGCCGCCGTCGACCACTGGAAGGCGCGCGGGCTCGACCTGCGTCCCATCCTGCAGGTGCCCGAGAACCCCTACGAGCAGACGATGCTCAACAGCCGCCGCCAGGATCACGGGCTCGATCGTGCCCTCGACCGAGATCTCATCCGTTTGTGCGAGCTCGCCCTCGAAGACGGCCACCAGGTGCGGGCCGAGCTCCGGGTGCGGAACATCAACCGCACGGTCGGCACCATGCTCGGATCCGAGGTCACCCGCCGTTGGGGGCCCGAGGGGCTGCCGGACGGCACGGTCGAGCTGCACCTGCGGGGCTCGGCGGGCCAGAGCTTCGGCGCCTTCCTGCCTCGCGGCCTCACCCTCCTGCTGGAAGGCGACGCGAACGACTACCTGGCCAAGGGCCTGTCAGGGGGGCGCGTCGCGGTGTTTCCGGATCGGGCGGCCCGGTTCGCGGCAGAGGAGAACGTGATCGCCGGCAACGTCATCGCGTACGGAGCCACCGGCGGGGAGCTCTACCTGCGCGGCGTCGTGGGGGAGCGCTTCTGCGTTCGGAACTCCGGTGCCCTCGCGGTGGTCGAAGGTGTGGGTGACCACGGGTGCGAGTACATGACGGGTGGTCGGGTCGTGGTGCTCGGCGAGACCGGGCGGAACTTCGGGGCCGGAATGTCGGGCGGCATCGCTTACGTGTACGACCCGGAGGGTCGCTTTCCGGCGCTGGTCAACCCGGAGATGGTCGAGCTCGAGGCCCTCAGCGATGAGGACCTCGCCTTCGTGCACGACGCGATCCGTGCCCACGTCACCTACACGGGATCGACGCTGGGAGCGCGGTTGATCGACGCGTGGTCCGTCGCCGGGCCCTCGTTCCGCAAGGTCATGCCGAAGGACTACAAGCGGGTGGTCGAGGTCATGGCTCGGGCCGAACGGGAGGGACTGGCCGAGAAGAAGACGCTGGAGCTGGTCATGGCGGCGAGCCATGGCTGAGCCGATCCGCGGCTCGGGCCAGCGCGAAGGGCCGGGTCATGGGTGAGGTGACCGGCTTCCTCCAGTGGACCCGCGAGGGCCCGACGCGGCGACCTGTCCCGGTGCGCCTCCGCGACTGGAAGGAGGTCTACGAGCCATTCCCGGAGGACCGTCTCCGCCACCAGGCCGGGCGGTGCATGGACTGCGGCATCCCGTTCTGCAACAACGGATGCCCTCTCGGCAACCTCATCCCGGACTGGAACGACCTCGTCTACCGCGACCATTGGATCGACGCCATCGAGCGGCTCCACGCCACCAACAACTTCCCCGAGTTCACCGGGCGTCTGTGCCCCGCGCCCTGCGAAGCGGCCTGCGTGCTCGGCATCAATGCCGACCCAGTCACCATCAAGCAGGTCGAGGTGGAGATCATCGACCGCGCATGGCGGGAGGGCTGGGTGCAGCCCCAGCCCCCCTCGACCCGCACGGGCAAGCGGGTGGCGGTGATCGGCTCGGGGCCGGCAGGCCTCGCCGCCGCCCAGCAACTGACGCGAGCGGGCCACGACGTCGTCGTGCTGGAACGAGCCGATCGCATCGGCGGGCTCCTCCGCTACGGCATCCCCGAGTTCAAGCTGGAGAAACGCCACCTCGAACGACGCCTCGCCCAGATGCGGGCCGAGGGCACCGAGCTCCGGACGAACGCGCAGGTGGACAAGGGCGTCGACGTCGACGTGCTGCTCGCCACCCATGACGCGATCGTGCTGGCCGCCGGGGCGACGGCGTGGCGCGACCTGCCCATTCCCGGGCGCGAGCTCGAGGGCATCTATCAGGCCATGGAGTTCTTGCCCACCGCCAACCGGTGGGTGCAGGTCCACGGCAGCGGACCCTCCGCCAACGGGGACGTCGACGCGCCCGTGATCAGCGCGAAGGGCAAGCGGGTGGTGATCATCGGGGGCGGTGACACCGGCGCCGACTGCCTCGGCACGGTGCACCGTCAAGGGGCCCGCTCGGTGCACCAGTTCGAGATCCTCCCCGAGCCGCCCCGGGCCCGCGCCGCGGGCAATCCGTGGCCGCAGTGGTCACTCGTGTACCGCGTCTCGTCGGCTCACGAGGAAGGTGGGGAGCGGGTCTTCAGCGTCAACACCGAGTGCTTCCTCGGTGACCCCGAGGGCAGAGTGCGCGGGTTGCGGGCTCACGAGGTGGAGCTGCGCGACGGCCGTTTCGAGAAGGTGGATGGCACCGACTTCGAGCTCGAGTGCGAGCTCGTGCTGCTGGCGCTCGGGTTCGTCGGTCCCGAGCGGGGTGGTTGGCTCGACCAGCTCGGCGTCACCTTCGACGGCCGGGGCAACGTCGCTCGCGACGAGCACTTCATGACGAGCGTGCCGGGCGTGTTCGTGGCCGGCGACATGGGCCGTGGCCAGAGCCTCATCGTGTGGGCGATCGCCGAGGGGCGTTCGGCGGCGGCGGCGGTGGACCGCTACCTGATGGGCGACACCGCTCTCCCCGCGCCGATCGGTCCGGGTACACGTCCCTTGGTCTGATCCGAGGGGCCCGCGCCTGCCCGAACGCGGCCGGGCCCACGACGCTTCTCGCCGTGGGCCCGCTGTCGGGATCCGCCGGTTGGCGATCGATTCGGCGTCCTGGCGCTCGCTTCGACCAACTTGCGGGTCGTCGCGGTCGCCATTTGGCCGTCCCTCTACGATAGCCAACCACGGCCACGGGAGCTACCGCGATCGCGAGTGAGTTTCGACTGCGCCGGGGTCAGCTCCCGACGACGATGGTGCCCTTCATCGAGTTGTGGATGCCGCAGATGTAGGTGTACGTCCCCGCCTTGGAGAACTTGAACGAGAACGTGGCGTTCTGGTCGAGCGGGTTGCTCTTGAACGCGCCGTCGTTGGCGACCACCGAATGGTCGGTGCCGTCCGTGTTCGTCCAGGTCACCGTGGCGCCCGTCGCGACGTGGAGCTCCTGTGGGCCGAAGGCGAAGTTGGCGATCGTGACGCTGCCAGGCGCCGTGGCGCTCGCGGTGCCGGGCGCCTGCGAGGTGTCGCCGCTCCAGATGCCGGCCAGGATCGGCGTCACGACGATGGCGACGGTCCCCACGGCGAGCGCCGGGCCGAGGCGGAGCGGAGCGGGGCGGGGATGGCGGTCCAGCACGAGGAGCGCGACGAGCACGACGATGGCGCCGACCTCGGCGATGAACGCGATCACCGCCTCGGGCGAGGGGTTCCAGCCGCTCTCGGTGAAGCCGAAGATGCCGCTGTCGGTGCGGCTGAGCGCGAACGCGATGAGGGTGGCGCCGGCGAGGAGGATGCCGGCCACCCGGCTGATCACCGAAGCCCACAGCGCCACAGCCACGGCCACCACGACGGACGCGATGACGTTGAGGAGGAACGAACGGCCCAGGTTGTGGTCCGGGAAGTCCTTGTAGCCGTCCATGTAGAGCTTGAGATGGACCCATCCCCCGACGAGGATGAAGCCGGCGGCCAGGAGCCGGAGCGCCAGGGCAGGGCCAGGGGAAAGGGTCCCGGAGCGACGGTCGCTGATGGTCACCTGGGTCATCGTGCCTCCCCGGTCGTCGACGCGCACGACTGTTGTACGTGCCCGCTCTCCTTGCGGTTCACCATCGTTGCCGCCGAGTAGCCCGCCTGCTGCTGAAGTTGAACCGGGAAGGGCCGTGGACAGCACCCTCAGGTTCAAGTTCCGCCGGTGAGCGACCGATCCGGGGAGCCCGGCCCCGAGCGGGGAGCCCGGCCCCGAGCGGGGAGCCCGGCCTCGGGAGGGGAGCGCGGCCGCCGTCGCGGCAACGGCTCCTAGGCTGCAGGGTCGCCATGCTGGTCGCCCGCCGATCCACCGCCGCGGCCGTCGTCGCCGGCTCCCTCACGCTCGGGCTGCTGACCCTGGCCAGCTGCGACCTGGGCTCGTCGGCGTCGACCGCGCCGACCAGCACGATCCCGAGCACGGCCTTCCGGACGATCCCCGTGTCGCCGCCCCGACCGACGTCGGCCACGATCGCGGCCGCCGCCACCACCACCACGATTGCCGGGGGCGCGGCGCTGAACGCGGCGCCCGCCGACCCTCGTGTGAAGGCGATCTACACCGTGAAGCTCGGCGACGCGCCGGCCTCGATCGCGGCCCGCTACAACGTCGCCTTGGACGCCCTTTACGCGGCTAATGGCATCGATCCGAGCCGGCCGAGCATCCACCCCGGGCAGAAGCTGAAGATCCCCCGCGTCCTCCCGCCCACCACGGTGCTGCCGACCGGTGAGAAGGCCTACGTCGTGGTCTACGGCGACTCCCCGGCGGGCATCGCCAACAAGTTCGGCATCTCGTTGCAGACGCTGCTGGATCTCAACAACCTCGACCTCGCCACCGTGCGCCTGAAGCCCGGGCAGCTCCTCAAGGTCCCGGGCTAGCCGAGTAGCGAAGCGGAGAAGGAGACCCCCTTCGCTAGCCGAGCTTGGGCCAACGGCGGCGCTGCCGGCGGCGTTGGCCGGCCCGACCACGGGCTCGCCGCTCGCCGAGCGCCCAGGCGCGCCGCCAGCCGGTGGCCTCCGGACCCCCGAGCGACGGGGTCTCGGCCCGGCCAGCACGCAAGCGGGCCGAGTACCAGTCCGTCGCCGCTTCGTCGGCCAGCTCGGCCACCGCCCGCTCGATCCGGTCACCGAGCCGCCGAGCATCCTCGCCGTCCTCAGGCCGCAGCGGCGCGCCGAAGGTCACGATGGTGCGACCCGGCTTGGGCCGCTTCATCCCCTTGCCGAGGATGGACCCCGTGCCGTCGAGGTGCACGGGCACGACCGCGACCCCGGTGCGCACGGCCAGGAAGGCGGCCCCGCCGCGGAAAGGCTGGCCCCAACCGTCGGGCGAGCGGCCCCCTTCCGGGAAGATCAACAGGCTCCAACCGTCGCCCATGAGTGACGACGCCAGGTCGGCCGAACGGCGGTTGACGCGCGAGCGATCGATCGGGATGGCGCCGAGGGCCAGCGCGCTGGCCGTCCCCTTGACCCGGGTGGCGAAGAAGTAGTCCGCCGCGGCGGCGACGATCAGGCGGTGACGCCACGGTTCGGGAATCGACGTGATCATCATCGGCGCGTCGAGATGGCTCACATGGTTCGCTGCGAAGATGACGGGACGAGCATCGCCGCCGCGGTCGTGTTGTCGCCGGAGGTCGGCCAGCCGGTCGAGGCCTTGGATCTCAGGGGCGGCGATGGCCTTCACGGCAAGGCGCAGAGGACCCTCCACGATGGCGGCGCGCGCCAGCCGGGCCGGGGGTCTGCGAGCCCAGTCCGTGTCGAAGTCTGCACCGACCTTCCGTGGCTCTCGTATCACCTCGACGCCGCGGGGCACGGTCGGCGCCCGCCACGGGAACCCGAAAGCGGTGGTGACGCGGCCCACGCGGATCCGGGTGCGCCGGGCCGACCCGACGGCGCGGTCGGCGAGATGCTTCGCCTTCAACGGAGCCGCTCCGGTCACGGCGGCATCCTCAACTCACGTCCGCCAGCAGCAGCGGCGGCAAGTGCAGATGCGTGATCGTGGGCTGGCGGCCGACGACGTCACCGGCCAGCTCGAGGGCGTCGTCGAGCGTCGACGCCGGCACGAACCCCAACCGTCGAACGGTCTTCGGTTTACCGCCGACCACGATCACCCGTCCGACGTGCTGCAGCGCGTGCGCTCCCCAGTACCACATGTAGAAGGGGTGCACGCCGTGGTAGGCGTACGAGGTGCGGTAGAGGTGTCGGTACCACTCGTCGTCGGCGAAGGACTTCTCGAAACGCTGCTCGATCTCCGCGGGGTCGGTCGTCTCCGCCAGCACCTGCTCGAAGAAGTCGATGTAGCTCGGATGATGGACGGGATGGAATTCCCACGGGGTGGGGTGGGTCATGATCACGACGCCGCCCTCACGGACGAGGGGGCGGCCGCGGTAGAGGTTGAAGTAGTAGCCGAGCCCCGTGCACATCACGAGGATCGGGTTCATGATCGAGTTGACGTTGTACGGGCAGACGAAGGGGATCCCCATGGTGAGGATGTCCGTCTGGCCCTCCACGGCCACGAGCTGCTGGCGGTACACATTGGCCGTCGTCATCCGATGAACGGCGTCCACGTCGCCGGCTTGGACACTCGTCATCTGATGAGGCGAGCGGATGCCGTGGAAGATGTCGCGCTTCAGACGGCTGGGCAAGCGCCTCAGAGAGGCCGAGCTGGCGAGGTAGAGACCCCGGTCCTTCGCCGACCACTCCCACTCTCTCTTGGCCAGGAACTCGAAGGGGGACGGGAACGTGTCGGTGTTCAGGGTCGTCTCGATCTGGAAGACCTTCACCCCGGCGTTGCGGATCACCTTCCCCATGCGCCGGTTCGACGTATGGAGCTCGGACCGTTCCTGGTCCATGAAGCTCCGGCTGTGCTGCATGGTGCGGACGTTGTGGTGGTACCGGAGGCTGCGGTAGCTCGCCAGGCCGGTGGCGGTCGACTTCCAGCCTCCGTCCATGGCGACCAGGTTGATGTTCACGTAGACGAGCAGGTCCGATTCCGCGGCCCGCCGGTTGATCTCGACGAGCTCGTTGTGGGCCGTCCAGCCCAGCTCGGTCATGCCGTCGGGATCCTCGGCGTCGTGGTTGTAGAGGAGCCCGCGTGGCGCGAACGTGTCGTAGACACGATCCCCGACGGCATGGCGCAGCTCTGCTTCGGTCATCCGACGATGAAGGGCGAGGGCGGCGATGATGTGGACGTCATCCACGCCGGCCGCGGCGGCGAGGTCGAGCACGGCTTCGATCACCCGCTGGCGGATGTCGGGGCGCCGCATCGGCGGCAGCGGCAGGCTGATGTCATCGAAGGCGATGGTCAGCCGCATGCCGGGAAAGAGGAGCGAGGGCAGAGGGTCGTGGTCGAGTGGATGGTGGAGCGCGTGCCGGATGGCGCCGTCGATGTCGTCGAGGGGTTCGAGCGGCTCGGGCCCGTAGACGACTCGTGACCGCCCCGGTGGTAGCTGCTCGAGGCGAAAGCCCTCCCCGTGCCAGAAGAGTGACGGCGGCGTGGAGCGGTCCACCTCGAGGACGAAACCCGGCCGTGGCATCAGCGCGCGCCCTCCTTCATCGGTTTCGCTCCGTGTTGGTCGGCCCGGCTGGGGCCCCCACCCCAGCCTCCTCCCGAGCGTGGGGCCCCTGCCCCACGCCGGGCCGTGACGCGCGCCCGGCTCATCGGTTTCGCTCCTTGTTGGTCGGCCCGGCTGGGGCCCCAACCCCAGCCTCCTCCCGAGCGTGGGGCCCCTGCCCCACGCTGGGCCGTGACGCGCGCCCGGCTCATCGGTTTCGCTCCTTCTCAGGGCGGAGGTCAAAGGCGATCTTGACTGCACCGCGGCGACCGGCCGTGGCCGCGTGCTCGATCGCTTCCCGGTAGTCGGCCAGGTGATAGGTGGCCGACACCAGGCAGTCGAGACCGGCCCGCCGCACCAGCTCGAAGGCGAGCTCGAACGTCCGCGGCCGCGAGCCGTCGGCGAGGGTCTCGGTGCCGTAGGCGTAGGCACCGGCGAGCTCGGTCTCACGGTGCCAGAGCGTCGTGAGGTCGAGGCGTACCGAGCCCGGCATGCCGACCAGCACGACCCGCCCACGCGGCTTCACGAGCGTCAGGCACTGCGCGATCGACTCGCTCGTGCCCACGCAGTCGACGACGACCTCGGCCCCGCCGGTCAGCTGGTTGCCGTATGCCATTGACGCGCTCATGCGCCGCACGAGCCGCCCGAGCTTGTCCGGCTCTTTCACGAGGTCCGCCCCGAACTGGTCAGCGAAACCCCGCTGATGGGCGTACCGGGCCCCCACCACGAGGGTGCCGACGCCGGTGAAGGCCCGAAGGGCGGCCACCGTCAACAAGCCCAAGGTCCCTGCGCCTAGTACGACCACGGTGTCGCCGTCGCGAACGCCGCCGCTCAGCGCGGCGTGCACTGCGCAGGCGGCGGGCTCGATCATCACGGCGGCCTCGTCGGTCATGTCGTCGGCCACCCGGTGCAGCTGGCTGTCGTGCGCGACCATGAACGTGCCCCAGCCGCCGCCCGTGTCGCAGCAGAAGCCCGTCTGCAGGCCGGGGGAGATGTCACCGAAGGCCAAGCGCTCACAGTTCCCGAGGTGACCGGCCGCACACGCGGGACACACCGGATGGAGACCACGGGCCACGCAACCGAGCACCGGTTCGAGCACGACCGCGCTCGTCGTCGTCGGTGTCGGCCACGACCTCGTGTCCCGGGACGAAGGGAAAGCTGACGATGGGGGAGAAGTAGCGGCTGGCGGCGCCGTCAATGGTGGAGAGATCCGAGCCGCAGATGCCGGAGAGTCGCGGGCGCAGTCGGACCCAGCCCGGCCCTGGGCGCTCGGGTGGATCCACATCGGCGAGCTCGAGCGGGCCGACGAGGGCGCCGCCTCCCGGTCGCAGGGCTCCGGCGACACGCGCCGCGGCGAAGCGGGCCATGCTGCGCTCGAAGCGAAGCGCTTTCATCGGGCGCCCCGCAGCTCCGTGACCCGCGGCGCGCGCCAGGCCGGTCCGATCGGCAACCGGGGCCCTGAGGAGCCGGGCGGCTTCCGCCAGTCCTCCACGAGCCACCCCCGCTTCCGGGCAAGGGTGGCCAAGCGGGTCTCGGGGTTCACGGCCACCGGAAAGCCCACGGCCTCGAGCAGGGGCAGATCGGACGTCGAATCGGCATACGCGACCGACTCGTCCAAGCGCAGGCCCTCGGCTTCGCAGTACTCGGCGAGGAGTTGCGCACGCGTCTCGCCCGTGGGGGACACGTCGGTCAGCTCGCCCGAGTAGGTCCCGTCGTCACGGACGCTCAGGTCGCGCGGCGATGATCTCGTCGAACAGCGGTTGGAGGGAACGGACGGCGAAGTCGAGCGCGCCGGTGATCAACACGGTGCGATGCCCGGCGGCGCGATGCTCGCGCACTCGACGGATGGCGGCGGGGAAGCTCTTGGCCAGGATGAGTTGGCTGAACAGCTCGGTGGCGTCCTCGTCGATCTGGGCGACCGGGGCGCCCTCGTAGCGTCGGTAGAACGCCCGGAGGAAGTCGCCGCGGTCGCGGCGGTCCAAGGCGAGCAGCCCGGGGGCCTCGGCCAGCGTCTTGAGGGCAAGGCGGACCCGGTCCTGCGTGGGGAGGCGTCGGGTGGCCAACCACGAGTAGCTCTCGACGACGTTCGAGGCGATCAACGTGTTCTCGAGGTCGAAGGCGGCCACGTGACGCTCCGGTGACAGGACCTGGGCCCGCAGCCGATCGCGGCGATGGTCGGCGCGGCCGCGCGTGGGTGTTGTCTTCACGCGGGCGTGCTCGATGACGCTCGGGAGGTGGACGTCGCGGATGTAGTGCGCCCAGTCGATGGCGGCGGGGTCGAAGGAGAACGCAACGAGATCCTCGGCACTGAGCTCGTCTTGCATCGCGAGCAGCTGGTCGACGGAGTAGACGGCCTCGCACTCCGCGTAGCTGCCGTACAGCTCGACGTAGGACAGGGCCCGCTCCACCTCGCTGCGCCGCTCCTCGAGTCGGGCCGCGAAGGCGGCCTGCGTGCCCCGCAACGGCAACGCGTGGAGGACCTTCTCGGCGCGCGACATCATTCCCTTGGCCCGCTCGAGCTGGCCCTTGACCTCGTGGCGAGCGGAGTAGTCGAAGTCGGCGACCGCGATGGGCTGACCGATGCTGTCGTACACCGGATGCTCACCGAACCAGTGGCGCACGGTGTCGACGAGGAAGCGGTACTTCAGCGGGTTGCGGGAGCCGGATGCCACCTGCACGATCGGGGGTGCCGACTCCGGGCCCAGCGCAGCCGCCGCGCAGATGGCGCCGACGACGAGGTCGACGGGGATCACGTCGACGATTCCTTCCGGCACGCCGGGGAACTGCTTCAGCAGGCCTCGGGCATAGGAGACGATGATCGGCTCGGCCATGCGGAAGCCGCGGATCCAGCCCGGTCGCGGCTCGGCCAGCGATGACTCGATGATCGACGGCCGCACGATCGTGACGGGCACCGGCCCGGCGTTCTCGAGCAGCGCCCCTTCGCCGAGGGCTTTCGTGTACGCGTAGGCATCGGGCCAACCCAGGCTGACGGCTCGGGCTCGGCCGAGCTCGACCATTCGATCGGCCACCCAGCGCCCGCGCAGCTGCTCGGTCTTGGCCGCGAGCGCCGGCGAACCGGCCGCGCCCAGCTCGGCCCGCGCCCGCTTGTGGAGCTCGGCCAGGCGTTCGGGCTGGCGGCTCTCGGCCTCGGTGTCGGCCCGTGCCCGCCGCGCCGCGTCGACCTCCTTGCGCCAGTCCACTCCCAGATCGAATGGGCCGTCACTCACCGGTGACTCGGGAGCCTTCCCTCGACGGTTGCCGGCGACGTAGCACGTCGACACCGAGATGAGGTGGGGGCTGACGCCGAGCTCGTGGAGGAGGAGCGCGAGGCGTGACGGTCCGAGCAGGTTGACCTCGACGGCACCGTCGAGGGGCGCGTCGAACGCGACCGTGGCGGCCGAGTGGATGACGCGGCTGCAGCTGGCCAGCATGGCGCGATCGGCGTCGTCGAGGCCTAGGCCGTCGGTGCCGACGTCGCCCGCGATCACGTGCACCTGGCGCTCGGCGAGGGCCGCGAAGCCGTCCCGGCCGACCTCCCGACGCAGCCGGTCGAAGGCGTCGTTCTTCAGGATCTCGCGCTGCACCCGCTGCGCGGCGCTGGAGCGGCGGCCGGCGCGTACGAGGAGCACGACCTCGCAACGCGGCACGTCGCGGAGCAGTCGCTCGACGAGCGCCGTCCCCACGAACCCCGTCCCTCCGGTGATGGCGATGCGCGAACCGGCGAGGGTCTCGGCGATCACGCTCGATTGTCTACCATATGGTAAGTGCCCCGGGCAGACCATCGACCGTCCGAGACCGCCCGGCGGATCGTCGACGCCGCTCTCTCCGCTTTCGGTACGCGCGGCTACGAAGCCACGTCGCTCGACGCGTTGGCGGGCGAGCTCGGTATCACGAAGCAGACCATCCTCTACTGGTTCGACTCGAAGGAGAGTTTGCTCGACGCGGTGATCGACCACGTGGCCGCGGCGTTGGCGGAGGCGATAGAGGGCGCTCTGGCCCGTGGTGGCGACGGCCTGGCCCGGGTCGAGCTGGTGCTCGGCGCCGTCTTCCGCTTCGGGGTGCGCCGGCCTGCGGTACTCGGGCTGCTGCGCGAGGTGAACCGGCTGGGGGCGGGACCGGCCGGCCGGTTGGAGCAGGGGCTGCAACCGCTGGTGGACCGGGCGGGGGCGTTCCTCGACGACGAGATGGCGGCCGGCACGGTGCGCCAGGCGGATCCCCGCCTCACGGTGCTGCTGCTCTATGCCACGGTGGTCGGGGCCGCCACGGAGCTGGAAGCGCAACGAGTCGTCGGGCTCGACGCGTCAATCGCGTCGCTGCGCCGCCTGCGGCGCGAGCTCTTCGTGTACGTGCACGCCGCCCTGCGCCCGTGAAGCCAGTTCGCCTCGCGGACCGACGACCTGAAGGTGCCTTCTGGCAGGCATTCGTGCGGAGCTGGTCCGGCTCGGCCGGCCGAGCGGAGCTGCGAGGATGGGGGGTTTCGAAGGGGGGAAGGTCCCCTTCTCTCCTTCAGCTAACAGAACCGGGTTCGTTCTCGACCAATTGCGTCGTGAAGTTAACCATCTCCCATCCCTGCCCCCCGAGGCTGGCCGCATTTTCCACTGTTCCCTGCAATGCAACGCACCGTTCAGATCCGGACCCCGAAATCCCGCCTTCGGGCCAGGCCACCATCGAGAACCATCGGTACTCCCATCGTGGCGGACACCACTGGCCATCTGACGCCAGCCACCAACCCGGCCCCGAAGTGTCGCTCACCAGGCCACCCCTCTGCTGCCCACAGCCCGGCCTGTCCGCGGAACCCACGCCCCTGATTACGGTGTCGACGGTGAGACGAGTCCGTCAGAGCCGGATATCCCGTCCAGATCAAGTTTGGTTGGGCCTGTATCCGACGAGCGTGACGAAACGAGGCCTCACCACCCGCCCAGTCGCCGGGCGAGTTTGACGGGGTCCTCGGTCATTGGGTTTCGCACGCGGGCCGATAGATCTCCCGAGGTACCGAGCCGTCTTGGCAGTAGATGCCCCGGTCGGCGGACTGCCAGGTGCCGTTGGTCGCCATGAACAGCATCGTGACGTCGACCTCGGTGTTACCCGACCCGACGGTGGCGAACGTGTAGGCGAACCGGCCCGAGCAGCCGAAGGCCGCCGTGCCGCCGGCCAGGCCGTCGAAGTCCGCTCCGGCGGCGGCCCGGGCGGCGGCCGTGATCGCGGCTCGGGTGCAGGGGGCGGCGCTACCGGCTGAGGGAGTGGTGACGGGCGCGCTGCTCGCCGGTGGTCCCGCTTTCGCCGAGGTGCGGGTGGCGGTGAATGGAAAGCTACAGCCGAAGCCGTTCGTGCCACCCGGGTAGACGCCGCCGTTCACACTCTGACCCGACAGAGCGCCGTTCGGCTCGATGCTGCCGGTGAGGTCGATGACGATGGCACCGGGGCCGGTGATGCCGTTCGTGATGTGCATCGAGAACGTCGATCCTGCGGTGGTTGCTGTGCCGTGAAATGGGGTTTGCCCGCCGACCGCAGTGATGCTCGCCGTCGTGCCGCTGACGGTGAGGGTCTCCGCGCTCAAGGACGGGGAGCCGCAGCTGTCGTCGCCCGGCGGCAGGGAGATCGTGTACGTGCCGTCGAGGCTTGTTGCCGAGCCGCCCGTGGATCCGGTACCGCCCCCACCCGTGAGCTGCTTGTCTGGCATCAACGGCGGATTGCAGGTGATGGTGTCGATTTTCAACGTGCCCGATTGGTTGACGACTACGAAAGTGGTCGTGTTCGCCGAGCCGAAGCCCTCCTCGTTCACCGTTCCCGAAGCGGTGTTCGGCGTCGTCGTCACGCCTGACACCTGGACCCCTGTCGGGGAGTCCTGGGCGCACAGGATGGGGTCGCTGTCATATTCGTAGCCCGCTGCGGGTGTGTAATACGAGTCGAGTTTCGGCGTGCCGTACTTGTTCACGACGCTGCTGGAACAGGTAACAGCGTTCGTTCCCTGGCAGGCCAGATACTGGTTGTAGAAGGTCGTCACGAACTGCGCCACCGAGGACGCGCTCATGACCGGGGGCATCGTGGTCGTGGATGGCGCGGCCGCAGACCTTGCAGTCGTGCTGGCAGGTGCCGTTGTCGTGCTGGCAGGTGCCGTTGTCGTGCTGGCTGCTGGCGCGCTGGTGGCTGCTGGCGCGCTGGTGGCTGCCTTGCTCCCGCATCCTGCCAGTGCCAGCGCCGTCATGGTCGCGACGATGCCAATCACAGTGGCCCTATACATCCCCGCCTCCCCGCCTCCCCGCCTCGCCCGCGTGCCCCGACTCCGACGATGCCGTGTCTCTGAGCAACGGTAACAGGACTTGTCCTAAGAGGCGGCGCGGGTAGACGAAATGGCCTTTGACCAGGTAGTTCGCGACGAGGTGACCATCCACCGGTCGTTGTGGTGGCCCCGAGAGAATCGGGGTTGCTGAACACGAACAACGACCGAGTGGAGGTCTTCACCATTATGCGCGCACTTGATCCCGAAGTTGTGGAGGTGATCTGGCGAGCAGTCGAGCCGCTGATCCCAGTCCGGCAGGTGACCCATCCGCTCGGCTGTCACCGCCATCGGGCGTCGGACCGGGCGTGCTTTGGGGTGATGCTCGTGCGGTGGGCGAGGGGATGCTCGTGGGAAGACGCCGAGCGGCTGTGTGGCAGCGAGGTCTCCGACACGACCGTGCGCGACCGCCGCGACGAGTGGATCGCCGCCGGGGTCTTCGCCGCCATCGCAGAGGAAGCGATCGGCGACTACGACCGGATCATCGGGCTGGACCTGTCCGAGGTCAGTCTCGACGGGTCGCTGCACAACGCTCCCTACGGTGGTGAGGGGACCGGCCCGAACCCCACCGATCGTGGGAAGTTGGGCTGGAAGTGGTCCGTGGCCTCCGAACGGCATGGGGTGCCCATCGGCTGGACGATCGACGGTGCCAACCGCAACGACTCGGTGCTGCTCGCACCCACCCTCGATGACGCCGCCGGGCGCTGTCTGCTCACCGAGATCGACACGTTGTGGCTCGACCGCGGCTACGACAGTGGCGTCACTCGCCAACGCCTCGCCGAGCGCCAGATTGACGATGCGAGCCTCGCCACCAAGCGCCAACGCAACGCCGGCGAGGGCACCACGAACATTCCCATGGGGCTGCGCTGGCCGAACGAGCGGACAAACTCGTGGCTGTCGAACTTCGGTCAACTCCGCCGCAACACCGACCGGCGAACACTCCACCGACTCGCCCAATTCACCCTGGCGGTCGCCGTACTACTCACCGCAAAGCTCATCGACTGGCGAAACCGCTGGAGCCCCAACTGAAACGCCTATCCGCTCAAGCCCTAAAGTCTAAGCGAGCTTGCCGGCGATCGAGCCAGCGGCGCGCAACGCCGTGCCATCGGCCCCCTCGGTGGTGCGGGTGCGTACGGGGCCGCGCCTGGCCTCGTCCAACAAGTCGGCCAGCAGCTGGGCGAAGCTCACCCCGCTGGCGTGCCACAAGTACCAACCCATCGCGCCCGGGATGGTGTTGATCTCGTTCACCCACAGCTCGGGGCCGTCCCAGAGGAAGTCGATGCGCGGCGCGCCCCGCACCAGAGCCACCGCCGCGACGGCCACCGCCACCCGCCGCACCCGTTCCGCAAGATCGTCGGGGATGTCGGCGGGCAGTTCGCGCGGGGCCGACGACAGACCCTCGCCGCCACCGAGGTACTTCTCCGCGTAGGTGTAGATGCGCCCCGAGGCCTCCTGGCGGATCGGCCGCTCGATGGCCGAGAGCGTCAGCGACGGCCAGGTGCGCACGGAAATGTTGAGATCGACGGCATCTGGCCGGTACGGCTCGAGCACCGCGCCGTCACGGAAGTGGGGCGAGGAGGCCGCCAACGCGCGTGCGGTGGCGAGATCGTCGATGATCTCTATGCCGATCGACGAGCCGCCGAAGCGGGGCTTCACGATGTACGGCCCGGTGAACGGGGGCTGCGGGCCGTCCTCGCTCAACGCGAACCTCGGCAGGCAGGCAATCTCGGCGGCGGCCATGACCCCGCCGAAGGCCAGCTTGTCCATGCCCAGCGCGGCACCGGCGGCACCGGGGCCCGTATAGGGCACGCCGGCCAGATCGAGGGCGGCCTGGAGCGTCCCGTCCTCGCCTGGGCCGCCGTGGCAGCAGTTCACGACGGCGCCGATGTCGAGGGGAGCGCGCTTGCCGAACCGCCCGCGCTCACCGACGAATCCTCCGCCGGGTTGCGCCACGAGCTCCAGACCGTCCGCCTTGGGCGGCACGCCGTGGACGAAGTCCCTGGCTTCGAGGGCGGCGGGCACGGCGTGGAACGATCCCGCCTTCGACCAGTAGACGGCCAGGGGGTCCTGGTCGGCGTCGGCCAGGCAGCGCGCCGCTTGGAGGCCGGTGAGCACGCTGATGTCGTGTTCGGGGGACGGCCCGCCGAAAACGACTGCCGGTCGATCCACGCTGGCACCTCTCACGGGTAATGGTCGGGGAGGTCATTCTCGTACAGCACCACGTCGCCATCGCGGAGGTTGGCCCGCACCCAGTCCACTGCCTCGTCTCGCGTCCTGACGAGCCGAACGGTCGCGGCCGAGCCGGAGGCACCGGCGCGCAAGGCGAAGCGATTGGTGACGCCCACGATCAGGAGATCCGAGGCAACGGCCACCGCGGCCTGACCGAAGCGACGGTTCTCCTCGCGGGCGACCGGGCCGAGCTCGACCATGCCCGGAGTGACGACGGCACGGCGAGCGTGCGGGCCACCGAAGCGGCCGAGCAGAGCCAGCGACGCCTCCGCGCTCGCGGGATTCGACGAGAACGTGTTGTCGATCACGGTCACCCCTGCCGCGCTGCGTGCCACCTGCTGGCGGTGATCGCTCTCGGGCAAGGTGTCGAGCCGGCCGAGCACGCGCTCGACGGGGATGTCCAACGCCAGCACGAGGCCCACCGCGGCGGCGACGTTGGACGGATGAGCGGAGCTGCCCGTGATGCGGTGGCAGTGCTCGCCGTGCACGTAGACCTCGAGGGCGGTGGGATCGTCGGCCGCGGGACGCACGCAGACGTCGGCGCCCACGTCGCCGGTGGACACGCGGATCACGCGGCGCCCCTCGGCCTCGAGACGATCAGCGACGGTGGCCAGGCCGTGCGCGTCGACGTTCAGCACCGCGGCTCGGGCCGTGGCGAAGATCTCGGACTTCGCCGCCACGATGCCGTCGAGCGAGCGCATCCGCTCGAGGTGGACGGGGCCGACGTTCACGATGGCGGCGACGTCCGGCTTGACCCACGAGACCATCGACGCGATCTCGCCCGGGCCGTACGTCCCCATCTCCGCGACGAAGACCTCGGTGCCGGGGGCAAGGTGCTCGTTCAGCGTGCGCGAGAGCCCGCCCGTGTTGTTGAAGCTGGCCGGGCTGGCGAGCACGGACCGCGACCCACTGGCCAGGTGCCGCAGGTACCCCTTCGTCGTCGTCTTGCCGTAGGAGCCCGTGATGGCCACCGTGGTCGGGTGCACGGCGCGGAGCTTCTCGGTCGCCGAGCGGACGTAGCGGCGGGCGGCGAGGCGCTCGAACGGGCCGGCGATCCAGAGGCTGAGGTCGACGACGAGGGGCTGCAGCACGCACCAGGCCGGCGCCACCACGCGGAGGCCGAGGATCACGGCTGCGTCGATCACGGTCGCGATGGCGGCGAGCGTCTTCAGGCGGCGGGTCCACACGAGCTTCGACGTTCGACCGCGCAAGCCGAGGCCGATCGGCGCGAGCACCGTGATGAGCGCGGCGACGAGGCCGAGCTCGGGCAGGGCGAACGCGGCGGCCGCGGTGGCGACGGCGACGACGAACAGAGCGACATTACCCGGCCTCGACCGCCACCAGCGCAGCGCGAACCGGCTGACCGAGCTGGCCAGGTAGTGCTCGCGCTGGGCGATGCGCAGCCAGCGGGGGCCTTGGGCGAGCACCGCGACGAGGCAGGCGCCGGCCACGATCCACGTCATTGCAGGTGCGCCTCCACCGCGGCCCGCAGCACGTCGGGGATCGTGAGGGGGGTGAGGTGCCCGGCACCGGGTACCACGGTGACCTTGGCCGGCCCGCCGAACAGAGCTTGGGCCCGCTCGGCCTGCGCCAGGGGAGCGGCGGTGTCGTCGTCGCCCCAGACCAGCTCCACGGGCACCTGGACGCGCGGCAGCAGCGCCTCGTAGTCCTCGTTCACCACCCGCACGAGCACGTCACGCATGACGCCGCTCGCGTTCCGGTAGTCCTCCGAGCCGCGCTGGCGGCGTAGGGCCTCCATGCGTTCGTCGCTGACGAGCCCTCGCCGCTGGAGCCAACGGACGACACGGAATGACATGGCGGGTTTCGATGTCACTGATGGTCGCACCAAGCGGGGAGTGCCCGTGAGCACCAGCGCGCCCACGCGATGGGTCGCCGCGAGGTTGACCGCCACCCGGCCGCCGAAGGAGTGGCCGATCACGACGACGTCGGGGGCGCAGGCCTCGAGGGCAGGGGCCACCAGCTCGGCGTAGCCAGCGGCTCCGGCGGGTTCGGCGGGCACCGGCGAGGCGCCGCCGAAGCCCGGGAGATCGAGGAGGACGGCGTCCAACCCCGCGAGTGCCGTGGCGAAGTCGTGCCGGGGCCGCATCCAGCCGGGCAACGCGAGGACGCGCGGGGGCGTCGCCTTGCTGGTCGCCGAACACGCCAGGGGCGAAGGCGCGCAGCATCAGGTGGCGAGCCCGGGTACCACGCTGGTGGAGAGAGCGGGCAGGTCACACCACCACGCCAGCAGCAGCGCGACGACGGCGGCGACGCCCAGGATCACGCTTGCGTTGGTGGCATCGAGGATCGGCCCGAAGGCGAGCCCACCGAGCGGCACGGTCCCGCCGAAGCCCATGAACCAGAGGGCCATCACCCGCCCTCGCACATCGTCGTCGAGCACCTCCTGCAGCACCGTCATCATCGACGTCGTCGTCCCGAAGTAGAACGCGCCGAGCACGAACACGGCGGGATAGGCGGGCAGGGGTTGGCGCAGCAGCCCGAAGACACCGATGCTCACGGCGAAGCCGATCAAGCCGAGGCGGGTGAGCCGGCGCTTGTCGACGGCGGCCAGCACTGTTCCAGTCGACAGCGCCCCGACCGCCGCCCCCACGCCGAAGCACGCGTACAGCGCGCCGTAGGCGAAGGTCTTGGTGTCCATCCCCAGCGCGGTGGCGGCGATGGCGGGGAACAAGCTGAGGAACGGCAGGCAGAAGAACGAGAAGATCGGCAGGGTGATCAGGATCCGGCCCACCAGAGGGTCATCGCGGCAGATGCGGAAGCCGCCGACGACGTTCTCCCAGACCTTGCCGGTGGCGCGGGCGACGTCGGGGAAGCGGACCGACACGAGCGCGGCGATCACGAAGAGGTAGGTCGCGGCGTTGACCACGAAGATCCACGCCGGCCCGGCGATCGGGTAGACCACACCGGCGATGGCAGGGCCGAGAACGCGGCTCATGTTCACCTGCGTCGAGTTGAGCGAGATCGCTCCCGCCAGGTCTTCCTTGCCCACGAGGTTGGGCAGCACCGCGCTCCACGCCGGCAGGTTCAGCGCGTTGCCGATCCCGACCGCGAAGACACACGCGAACAAGGCGAGCTGCGAGGGATGGTCGCTCAAACCCACGACGGCCGCCAGGATGAGCGAGAACACGAGCTGCTCGGCCTGCAACACGATCAACAGCCGGCGCCGATCGAACACGTCGGCGATGACTCCACCGAACAGCCCGAGCAGCAGGAGCGGCCCGAGTTGGGCGAAGGTCACGAGACCGACGAAGCTGCTCGACCCCGTGAGCTCGTAGGCATAGGCGCCGAGCACGACGGTCTGCATCCACGTGCCGACGTTGGACGCGAACGACCCAACCCACATGCGGCGGAAGGCGGTGTGGCCGAGGACCGAGCGCACCGTCCCTGGCCGGCGCCGGGGGAAGAGGGCATCGCCCTCAGCGAGGGCTTCCTCGCTCTCCTCGAAGGTCGGTTCCGGACTGCGTCGGTGGAGCGTCATCGCGATGGTCGTGGCGGAAGACGAGCCTACGATCCCGGCATGGCCCGCTCGGAATCTGCCGCCGCGCGTCCCGCGTTGGTCGGCTTCGGCGGGAGCATGCTCGTGGCGCTGGCTGCACTTGGGGACGGCGCCTTCCCGGTTCGTGGGCACCCGGGCAGCTGGTCGTTGACCCCCGTGGCGGTGCCCCGCGGCGTGGCGTGGGCCGCGTGGGTGGTGGGATTCGTGGCGCTGGCGGTCGCGTGGATCGACCTGCATCGTCGCGCCCGGCGTCGGCGCCTCACGACGGGAGTCGTCGTCGCCGTGACGGCGCTGTGGATCGTACCGCTTCTCCTCGTCCCGCCCCTCGGCAGCCGCGATGCCTACAGTTATGCCGCCCACGGCGCACTCGCGGTGCAAGGCGAGGATCCAGGCCGGGTGGCGCCAAGCGCACTCGGCGCAAGCTCGCCCTACCTCGTAGCCGTCGATCCCGTGTGGCGGGGAGTGGTGAGCGCGTACGGGCCGGGGTCGACTGAAGTGGCGGCCTCGGCCGTCACCGCCGCGTCGCACGACGTGACCCGCACCGTGGTCGGCCTGCGGCTCTGGATGGTGGCAGGCGTCGCGCTGATGGGCCTCGGTGTGGTGGTGCTCGCCCGGGCCCATGCGACCAATGCCGTCGATGCCCTCGTCCTCGCCGTGGCGGGACCGATCACGATCGTCCACCTCGTCGGGGGCGTGCACAACGAGGCGCTCATGGCCGGCGCGATGGTGGCCGGTCTCGCCTTGGCGGCGCGATGGCCGAACCCCTGGGGCGCGGCGGGGGGGACGGCCGTGATAGCCCTCGGGGCCGCGGTGAAGCTCCCCGCCCTCGCGGCCGTCGTCTACGTGGGCTGGCGCTACAACGGCCGGCCCGCGTCGCTCGCCATGCGCGTGGGCCGCACCGCCGGCTTGCTCCTCGTGGCCCTCGGCGTGATGGAGGCGCTTCAGGTCGCGGCGGGTCAGTCGTGGGGCTGGCTGTCCGGGTTGTCGGCCGGGTCCGACGTCACCACCTTCTTGTCGCTCTCCACCGTGATCGCCCTCCTCGTCCGCCCGCTCCTGGTGCCGTTCGGGGTCTCTCGCACGACCACGTTCGACGCCGTTCGCTCGTGGTTGCAGGCGCTGGGCGTGGCGCTGGCCGTGGTACTGCTGGCGCGCACACCGCGTCTTGGGCTCGTCGGCCTCGGCGGCGCGCTGGCCGTACTGGCCATCCTGGGGGTGTCGGTGCACGCGTGGTACTTCGCGTGGGCGCTCCCGGTGCTGGCCGTGGCCTGGGCGGGAACGGCGGCCAGCCTGCTGGTGTGGGGTTCGATCCTCACCGCGGCCACGACGCGTCCCGACGGTGGTGGCCTCACCCGGAACGTGGGCTTCTACCCGCCCGTCGTGCTGGCGCTGGTCGCCGCCGGCATAGCCACGTGCTGGATCCTCCGGCGCCGCGCCGCCCGCAGTCAGGTGGTGCGAACGTCGCTGAGCGCGGCCTCCGGCTCGACGTAGGGCAGCCCGAGGAAGTCGGCCACAGGCGCGTTCGTGACCGCGCCTCCCACCGTGTTGAACCCATGGCCGAGCGCGGGGTCCTCCGCGGCCGCCCCGGCCGGACCGCGCAGCGCGACCGAGAGGATGTAGGGCAGCGTCGCGTTCGTGAGCGCGTAGGTGGAGGTGTGGGGAACTGCGCCCGGCATGTTGCCCACCGCGTAGTGCAGCACCCCGTGGCGCTCGTAGACCGGATCCTTGTGCGTGGTCTCGCGCGTGGTCTCGATGCAACCACCCTGGTCGACGGCGACGTCGACGATCACCGCGCCCGCCTTCATCGCGCCGACCATCGGTTCGCTCACCACGACCGGAGCGCGGCTCCCGGCCACCAGCACGGCTCCGATGACGAGATCGGCCTCGGCCACGGCCCGCTCGACCGCTCCCTGGTTGGAGGCCAGCGTCATGATCCGACCGCGATGGATCTGGTCGACCCAGCGCAAGCGGTCGAGGTTCTTGTCGAGGAGGAGGACCTCGGCTTCCATCCCTGCCGCGATCCAGGCCGCGTTCCATCCGACGTTGCCGGCACCGAGCACGACCACCCGAGCCGGGCGCACGCCAGGAGCGCCCCCGAGCAGCACGCCCCGCCCCCCCTTGTGGGCCTCGAGGAAATAGGCGCCGGCTTGCGGCGCCAGGCGCCCTGCGACCTCCGACATCGGAGCGAGGAGGGGCAGCGCGCCCGAGTCGAGCTGCACCGTCTCGTAGGCGATCCCCGTCGTGCGCGCCGACAGCAGAGCCTTGGCCACCTCCGGGTATGCGGCCAGATGGAGGTAGGTGAACAGGTTGAGGTCGTCACGCAGGTAACCGAACTCGCTCGCCTGCGGTTCCTTGACCTTGACGACGAGCTCTTGGCTCCAGGCGTCGGCCGCGGTGGGAACGATGGTGGCGCCGGCGGCCGCGAACTCGGTATCTGTGATCGACGCGCCGGCCCCCGCGCCGGCTTGCACGAACACGGGAACACCGTGGCGGTCGAGCTCGCGCACTCCGTCGGGGGTGAGGGCGACACGACCCTCGGCCGTCTTGATCTCCGCGGGCACGCCGACGGTCAACACGGATCCCCCTTCATGCATCAGTGAGCCCCCCATGCATAAGTCTGCTTGACGAGGCGGAGGTAGATGAACGTCTCGGTCGAGCGCACCCCGGGGACCGAGCGCAGCCGTCCCACCAGCTCGAGCAGCGCGGCGTCGTCCTCGACGACGACCTCCACGAGGATGTCGAAGGAGCCTGCCGTCACGACGACGTAGTCGACGTCATCCAGCGCGCTGACCTTGTCCGCCAGCGCGGACGACGTCGCCTTCGGTGCGAAGGCCGATCATCGCCATGCGTCGCAGGCCGAGCGAGAGGGGATCGGTGACGGCCACCACCTGCATCACGCCCCCGTCGATGAGGCGCTGCACGCGTTGGCGCACGGCCGCTTCCGAGAGGCCCACCGCGTGGCCGAGGCGCGTGTAGGGGAGCCGGCCGTCGCCCTGGAGCTGTTCGATGATGGCCCGATCCGTGTCGTCGAGAACCGGCGCGGCCCGTTTGGTCACGGCCATCAGGTGCGGATCATCACGTGCTTGAGCTCGGTGTACGCCTCGATGGCGTAGACGGACATGTCCTTGCCCACGCCCGACTGCTTGAACCCGCCGTGTGGCATCTCGGAGACGAGCGGCCCATGGTCGTTGACCCACACCGTGCCGAACTGGAGTGCGTTGGACACGCGCAGGGCCCGCCCGACGTCCTTGGTCCACACCGAGGCCGAGAGGCCGTAGTCGACGCCGTTGCCCCAGGCGATGGCTTCGGCCTCGTCGCTGAAGCGTTGCACGGTGACAACCGGGCCGAACACCTCCCGTTGGACGATCTCGTCCTGCTGGCCGACCCCCGCGATCACCGTCGGCTCGAAGTAGAAGCCGGGGCTCTCGGGCTTCGACCCACCGGCCACCGCCGTCGCCCCGCCGGCGACGGCTCGACTCACGAAGCCGGCCACCCGGTCGAGCTGCTCGGCCGAGACCACGGGCCCGAGCTCGGTGGCCTCGTCGGCCGGGTCGCCCATGACGAGGCTCTTGGCGGCATCGGCCAACCCGGCCACGAGGTCGTCGTGGATGCCGGGGCCGGCCATCACGCGACAGGCCGCCGTGCAGTCCTGTCCCGCGTTCCAGTAGCCGAAGGCGCGCACGCCGGCCACGGTGGCCTCCAGGTCGGCGTCGTCGAAGACGATGACAGGGGCCTTGCCGCCGAGCTCGAGGTGGACGCGCTTCAACGAGTCGGCGGCCGCCTTCATGATGAGCTTGCCGGTGGTGGTCTCACCGGTGAGCGACACGATGCGCACGAGCGGGTGGGTCACGAGTGCCGCCCCGCAGTGCTCGCCGTCACCGGTCACGACGTTGAACACCCCGGGCGGGAACACATCCGCGGCGATCTCGGCCATCTTCAGCGCGGTGAGCGGCGTGAGCTCTGACGGCTTCAGGATGACGGTGTTGCCGGCCGCCAGCGCCGGGCCCACCTTCCAGCCCGCCATCATCATCGGGTAGTTCCACGGCGCGATGAGCGCGGCGACGCCGAGGGGCTCGCGACGCAGGATGGACGTGTAGCCGCTCAGGTACTCGCCGGGGGCTTGCGTCGTCATGCACCGGGCACCCGCGGCGAAGAACCTCAGGTTGTCGACGAGGAACTCGAGCTCGGGCGGCACCGACGTGATGGGCTTGCCGACATTCTCGCTCTCGAGCTTGATGAGCTCGTCACCGTGGGATTCGAGGGCGTCCGCGAAGCGGAGCAGAGCCGCCGAGCGCGTGGCCGGGGAGGCGGAGGCCCACTCGTCATACGCAGCGGCCGCAGCCGTCGCGGCGGCGTCGACGTCGGCGGCCGTGGACGAGGCCACCTCGGCGATCGGCTGGCCCGTCGCGGGGGCGACGACCGCATCCTGGCGGCCCTCGACCGTGTCGACCCAAGCTCCCCCGATGAAGTTGGACCGGTAGGTGGTGGTCACCAGCGCTCCCTTCTTTCGAACCGTTGTCGGCACCGCCCTGCGCATCTTCGCCGTCGCCGGCGCTTCAGGCAAGGGATCCCGTTGCCCGCAGCCGGGTTGGGCGTGGATTCCCTTGCGCCAAATCGGGGTGTTCGGGTGGCAGGTCCCGGTGCCCGTCACGTGTCAGCGGCAGATCGGCTGAATCCCTCCCATCCGACCCCTGCCGTCCGACCCAGGCAGCTTTCCGTGCGAAGTTCGCAGGCACGTGTGCCGCCGCCTGATTCGAGGGGGCGCGGTCTGCTAGCCCGGCGCGCGGATCCGGATCTCCGTGGCTCCGTCATTTCGCTAACGTCGGCGCAGCATGCCGCCAAGTCCCGAGGCCCCGCTCATCGCCCTGGCGCCCGAGGGGGTTCCGGACTGGCTGGCCGAGGCCGTCACCCAAGGTGGTGGGCAGCTCGTGGGGGTCGACAAGGCCGAGGCCGTGGTGTGGGGAAGCCCGCACGACGTGTCCGGACTCGAGCAACTGCTCGCGGCGTCACCGAAGGTCCGGTGGGTTCAACTGCCGTGGGCGGGCGTCGAGGCCTTCGCCCACCTCGTGGACGACGAGCGGTTGTGGACCTGTGGCAAGGGCGTGTACGCCGAGCCGGTCGCCGAGCTCGCCCTCGCGCTGGGGTTGGCCGGCTTGCGGGGGCTCGGCATCTACACCCGAGCCGAGCGGTGGGAGCCACCGCAGGGCACGAACCTGCTCGGTGCCCGGGTCACCATCGTCGGCGGGGGCGGCATCGCCGAGTCGCTACTGCGCCTGCTCCAGCCCTTCCGCGCTCACGTGACGGTCGTGCGCAACCGGGTGCAGGAGATGGAAGGCGCCGACGTCGTCATCGGGAGCGACCGGCTGCCCGACGCGCTCCCCGGAGCCGACCTCGTCATCCTGGCTCTGGCCCTCACTCCTGACACGGAGGGGCTCATGAGCGCCAGCGAACTGGCGCTCATGGAGCCGCACGCGTGGCTCGTCAACGTGGCCCGTGGCCGCCACATCGTCACCGACGATCTCGTGAAGGTGTTGAAGGACGGCGCCATCGGTGGCGCCGGCCTCGACGTCACCGATCCCGAACCCCTCCCCGACGGCCATCCCCTTTGGTCGTTGCCGAACTGCATCATCACGCCGCACGTCGGCAACACGCCGGAGATGGCCGCCCCCCTCCTCGCCGAGCGCATCACCAGCAATGTGCGCCGGTACGGGCAGGGGGAGGAGCTCATCGGGCGGGTCGACCCCGAGCTCGGCTATTGACCGACGCGGCGCCTCCCGAGCCGCGCCTCGACGCTGTCGCCCTCGCCGGGCTGCTGGCCGACGAAGGTCGGCGCCGAGTGTTCGCCGCGTTGGTGCTCGGGGCATCGACACCGAATCAGATCTCGCTCGACGCGCGGCTCGACGGGGCGAGGTCGGGTAAGGCCCTCGCCCGTCTCGTGGACGCCGGGCTCGTGGTCCGGAACGGTGAGGGAGCGCTCGTCATCCAGGCATCGGCGTTCCAGTCCGCCGCTCGGGCCGCCGCTTCGCGCCGCGACCCGGGAGCCGAGGACGATCGGCCTCCGGAGGTGGCCAAGGTGCTCCGGGCCTTCGTCGTCGACGGCCGCCTCACGGCCATCCCGGCCGCCCGTTCGAAGCGGCTCGTGGTGCTCGACCTCCTGGCGCAGGAATTCGAGCCGGGGCATCGCTACAGCGAGGCGATGGTCAACCTGGTGCTCGGCCGCCGGTATGCCGACACAGCCGCCCTGCGCCGCTACCTCGTCGACGAGGGCTTCCTCGATCGGGCTGGCGGCGAATACTGGCGCGCGGGCGGCACGGTCGACGACCTTCAGGATTAGCGTCACGGGCATCAGGAGCCACTATGAGACCCTCGGCGTCACGGCGGGCGCGTCGGAGGCGGAGATCCACGCCGCCTATCGACGGCTGGCCCGTCGCTTGCACCCCGACACGGGCTCGGTGGATCTCGACGCGATGGCCGTCCTCAACTCGGCGTGGTACGTGCTGCGCGACCCAGCTCGCCGCGCCATCTACGACGCGTCGCTCCGGTCAGCCGACACGGCGGCGAGGCGGCGGTCCGGCGCGGAGGCGGGGCAGTCGTCCGACGAAGACGAACTCTTCGTGGCCGATCCCGATGACGAGGCGGCCATGGGCGTCCCGGTGCCGGGCCATGCCCGCCGAGGTCTGCTGCCCCTGCCCTGGTTGCTGATACTCGTCGCCCTCGCCGTGATCTTCGTCTTCACCGCCTATGCCGCGAACAATCATGGAGGCAAAGGCACGGGCATCGACGGCGTGCTCCAACCGGGCTCTTGCGTTCAGGTCACCAGCGGGTTCGTCAAAGAAATCGGCTGCGACAGTACCCATGATGGCGTCGTTGTGGAGCTGCCACCCGTTGGCGCATCGTGCCCACCGACGCTCACTCGCCTCGAGGATCCGGCCGGGTCGTCGACCGTGTGCGTCCGGCTCGGTTAGAACGGTTTGGGCGCGGTGCTGGCGGCTCCGTCGCAGCCCCCGATAGGGTTCACCGGCTGTCGAGGGCGATTAGCTCAGTTGGAAGAGCGCCACGTTCACACCGTGGAGGTCATGGGATCGAGGCCCGTATCGCCCACCGGGACAGCCCAGGTCAAGACCGATAGAGGCGTCCCGAAGCGGACCCCTCGCTCGCGCTAAGTGCACACCAGGTGCACAGGACTCGCCGGCACAGGCCGGCATCGAAGGACTCGCGGCGACACGAAACGGCTCGAGCGAAGATGTCACCGGCTCCCGAGCTTGGTGGTCCAGCGGCGACGATCCGACCGACCTGAGCCTTGGTCCGGGTGGGAGAACGTCGGCGACCGCCGGCGAGGTCCGCGCCGTCTGTCGCCGACGCCGTGGCCTGGGGTCGAACCACCCACGTCGACCTTGTCCCGGCTCGGGTGTGGTGACGGCCGACGGGGCCCGTGGCCATTTCGCGACGACGGCGTCATCTGCAGCCGGCATTGCGAGCCGCTGCACACCGCTGGTGACCAACCGGGCGCACGCAGCGCCCCGTATGCGGCGTGTGCGGCGGCGACGGCCAGCAAGGCTGCGACGCGGCACCGTCGGCACCGTGATCGGCAAATGCGAGTCCGCAGAGCCGGTTGAGGCGGGTGAGCGGTGTGCAGGTTGGGACGCAGGCGGGTCCGCGGCCATCCGGGCACGAGCCGCTACCGTCGACTCACGGAGTTGGAGGGGTCACGGGCGTGGCCCGACAGAAGGAGAGTGCCGTCAGCGTGCTCACACTTGCTGATGCGTTCGCCGGGGGCCAGGCGCTCGGCCCGCCAGGGCGCGCCAGGTTGGCGCTGGTGCTCGGCTCGCGGCGAGCGGCGATCGAGCATGCCCCGCTCGGCGACATCCATGACCGGCGACACCGGCGCCGCCTTCGCGACGCGATCGTTGTCGCCACCGACGACGAGTGCGTGCTCGGGCGCCTGGCCGACACCCCGCTTGCCGACCTGGCGCCGGGCGCCTCGTTCCTTGCCGACGACGAGATCGGCGCCCACGAGTGTCCCGCGAGGTTGTTCCACCTCGTCGCTGGCCAGCGGGCGAACCGGTGGTCGACGCTGCTCGCGCTCCGGGTCGGCGACGTCCGAGCCTGGCCTCAGGCTGGCGATCGCACGACGGCCGCGATCGTGGGCATGGTTGTCGAGCGCAGCCTGGTGGGGCTGGCCTCCGCACAGCACGGCTCTGCGGCCGCCGGCGCGGCGGTCGACCTGGCGATTCTCCTAGACCACGAGCAGAACGCCGCGAGCCAGCCGCTGCTCGGCGCTCTCGCTGAGATGACCGGCGACGGTTACCCCGCCCAGGTCAGGCAGGCGGCCGGCCGGCTCGTCCGGACCGTTGTGCAGTCTGGGCGCCACGACGAGGTGTGGGCTCGCATCCTCGCTGCGGCGGGTGACCCCCGGGACCTCGAGGTCTTCGAGCTGCGCACACTGCGGTTGGTGCAGCGGCCCACGCTCGAGGAGGTCGCGAGGCGCGTTGGCCTCTCGGCCGAGCGCGTGCGTCAGATCCGCCTGCGCGCCGAGGGGCGGGTCCGCGCGGCGGCGTCGACCGCGCCGGACGACAGCCGTCGACTGGTCGAGGCGATCCGCGGCTGGCTCGGCAGCGTTGTGCCCCTCGAGGTGGCCGACGACCTCGCCCGGCGGCTGGGCTTCGGCTCGGCGCGCACCCGGATCGGCGGGTTGGTGCTCTGGCTCGCCGGCCCGTACCAGCCGGTGCCCGGCCGGGACGGGTGGCTCGCCCTCGATCCGGCCGGAACGGTCGCCCGCACCGCGGAATGGCTCGCGGAGGACGGTGGCGTGCGCCCGGCCCGGGAGATCCGAGACGAGTTGGCGGTCGAAGGCGTGCGCACCGAGCACCACGATGCCTGGGTGGTGGCGTGTGGCGGGGTGGCCGTCGACGACATGATCATCCGCGTCGCGGGCGGGCTGGCGACGCTCGCCGAGCGGGCACTCTTCGCCACCGGACGAGGCCTGACGCCCGACGACATCGCGACACTCGTCGCGGACCCGGAGCGAGTCGGCGAGCTGCGCGCCGTCCTCGAGCGCGACCGGCGCTTCGTGCGGGTCGAAGACGAGCGCTACGAGCTGGCCGAATGGGGCAGCGCGCGCCGGCGCCGTCATCGCCCCGAGCGACCGTGCCGGCGGGTACTGGCCCCGAAGGGCGTCAATGGATACGGGTGCAGGTGGACGCCGGTGTGTTGCGGGGCAGCAGTCTTCTCGTCGCGGACGACTTGCTCGACGTCGTAGCGATCCTGGCTGATCACCGCCGAACCTTCGCTAGCCGCTACGGACCCGTGACCATCATCGATGAGGGATCGGCGTTCGGGCTCGGTCCGCTTGCGTCATGTCGCGCTCGCCTGCGGGGCGCAACCAGGAGACGAGCTGTGGCTCGGCTTCGGCTCAGGCGGCGACGTGTCCGTGCGACGTCGCGACCGCGACCCGCTCCGCCCGGTCGCCGACCATCGTGTGGTCCCCGACGCCGCGCCTGTCTCGCTTACCGCCCAAGGAGCCTGATGACATCCACCCCTGGATCCACCACCACCCTTGAAGAGGCGCTCGACGCCGTCGAACGTGACGCCGACACCGCGCTGAAGGCGTTGCTGGCCGCGGTCCGCGAAGCCAAACGGCTCAAAGCCGCGGCCACCACCGGCCAGCTGCGCGACGTACAGCAGGCCGTGGATGCGGTCGACCGCCTCGCCCAGGCTGCGTCTGCCACGGCCGCCGAGCTCAAGTCCGTCCTGGCGCTTCGACGTCACCACCTACTTCGAGTCGGACGGCTACACGAAGGAGCTGCTGGCCGCGGCCGCCGAGGCCGGCGTACGCGCTGTCGAGTCCGACCAGCGCATCCTCTGCTACCCCAGCATCGTCCAGGTCTCACCCTCCGACGCCACGGTGGTCATCGACAAGAAGAAGGAACGTCGAGTGCGGCCATCGGTGCTGGCCGGCCACCTCGCCGACCGCCAGGACCGACCTCCGAAGTTCAAGCCGGAGGCGTTCCTCGAAACGCTCGCCAGCCGCATACGACTTGGTGGCGCCGCGGCCCGGGGCCACCGTGAAGCTGGCCAGCGTCTACAGCGTGCTCACCCTCCTACCGGGTGCCAGCCGCGACTACACCAGGCCCGAGTTCGCTCGCGACCTCTACCTCCTCGACCAGAGCGGAGTCACGGTCACGAAGAACGGCCGGGTCCTCAGCCTGCCGGCCAGCGCGCTGACCCGGGGTTCGGGTGTGCTCACCACCGTCACGAGAGGGCGGACAGGTGAAGGTCTACGCCGGCATCGCCTTCAACGACGCCGGCTCGGCATGATCGCGGTCGACGACTACGTCGAGTTCCTCGACGCCGAGTACCTCCACGGCTACGTCGACCAAGGTGGGGCGGCCGTCAAGTTCGTGCTCCCCGCCGACGGCGACGAGGAGGCGGCGGCGCGGTTCTCCGCAGCCCTCAGGGCTCGCGGGGAGGCCGCCGGGTTCGCGGTGGCCCGGGTCGACGCCGTCACCACGAAGGTCCACCTCATCGAGCAGGTGTTCTTCGCCGTCAGCCGCCAGGTCGCGTGGGACGAGCTGGCGGCCTCGATGGCCCGGACGGCCCTGGACGCTGCCGCATACCCGGTCGCCGAGGGGGACGACCTCTCGGTCGATGCCGTCGCCGCCGCCCACGGCATCGACGCCCGCGAGCTCAAGCGCGACGTCGACCGCCAGCTCCAGCAGCTCGTCCATCGCGACTACCGGATGGTCCAGGAGTTCCGCATCGCCATGTTGCGCCTGTGCCAGGCCGCTCTGCGCACCGGGCAGGTGGCCGACGCCGAGCACGCCGCCGTCCTCGACTGGCTGAACGGCGACCTCCGCCAGATCTCGGTGCTGAAGAGCGCACTCATCTTCCGGCGCATCGCCCGCCACAACGCCCGCCATCTCCTCTTCTCTCTCGCCCATTGGTTGGCGGCCAACGGCCGCGCCGGCCTCGTGCTCGAACTCGACATCCGCCGCCTCGGCCATGCCCGGCGGCCGAGCCCGGACGAGCGGTCGGGCTTCTACTACACGAAGGCGGCCGTCCTCGACGCCTACGAGGTGCTGCGCCAACTGGTTGACAACACCGACGAGCTCTCGCACTGCTGCGTGGTGGTCGTCGCCGCGCCCGAGTTCGTCACCGACCCTCAACCGAGGTATCGATGCCTACCAGGCATTGAAGCTGCGCATCTTCGACGAGGTCCACGACCGCCACCGGGACAACCCGTACTCGTCGCTGATCCGGCTGGGCGCGGCATGACCGGTGCTGATGGCCTCACTCGCTCGGCGGGTGGCCGACGCTGGCGCTTGCCCGGCCACCCTCGGCCAATGCGGACCATGGACCTCCGGACCTGACCGGTTCCCACCATGCGATCGGCAGCGAGGTCGTGGTCCAGCGGCGGCGGGCGCTCGAAGCGCTGCGCGCGGGTGTGCCCAACCGCGACGCGGTGATGGTGCTCGGCTCGCTGCAAGTGGGCGTCGAGGACCGGTTCAGCCAACTCCTCGACGCCGTCGAGGTGCGACCCCGGGCACGCCGCCGCTGGCGGCATGCTGATCGGCGGCGGGTTCGGTTCCGGGAAGAGCCATGTGCTCGAACACCTCGCCCATGTCGCGCTCGACCGAGGGTTCGTCGTGTCGAAGGTCGTGGTCTCCAAGGAGACGCCACTGCACGACCCGGCCAAGGTTTACCGGGCCGCTGTCGACGAGGCGCTTCGTGCCGGGCCGGCCGGGGTCCGCGATCGACGAGATCGCCATCGCACTGAAGCTCGACTCGCCCGCCTACGCCGAGCTGTACCGGTGGGCGCACAGCGACGAGGCACCGGTCGACAGCCGGTTCGCGGCCACGCTGTTCCTGTACGAGTACGCCCGCGGCGACGCCGAGTTCGCGGACCGCATCGTCCGGTTCTGGGCCGGCGACCCGTTGCCCGTCGCCGACCTCCGCCGGCGGCTCAAGGAGTCCGGAGCGGCGGCCGACCTACCCCTTGACCAGCATCAAGGAGCGGGATCTGTCGGTCCAGCGCTTCCGCTTCGTGTCCCGCCTCGTGAAGGCGGCGGGGTATCACGGCTGGGTGGTGTTGCTCGACGAGGTCGAGCTCATCGGCCGCTACACGATGCTCCAGCGGGCCAAGTCCTACGGCGAGATCGCCCGCTGGGTCCGCGGCGACCGCGACGATCCAGGAGCGCCGCTCTGCGCGGTACTGGCCACGGTGGACGACTTCGAGGCCCAGGTGCTGATCGGGAAGAACGACGCCGAACTCGTCCCCAAGCGGCTGCGGATGCGAGGCACCTTCGAGGACGAGCTCGCCGCGAACAGCGCCGAAACAGGGATGCGGATCATCGAACGCGAGCAGCTGCGCCTCCAACCGCCCGGGCGCGACGAGCTCGACCGCACCTACGCCAAGCTCAAACAGATCCACGCCGAGGCGTATGGGTGGGACCCGCCCGATGTCGCGGGGATCGAACGGCTGCCCTCGAACCGCATGCGCCAGTACGTGCGGGCCTGGATCAGCGAATGGGATCTGCGCCGGCTCGACCCGAACTACACACCCGACATCGCAACCACCGCGCTCACGGTCGACTTCAGCGACGACGCCGACCTGGAGGGGCCGGGCGGCGGCGAGCGTGTTGGCTGACGCGCTGTCGTCGGCCGTCGGTGATCAGCCCTGGGTCGACCGTCGCGGAGCTCAGCGTCGCGTTGCGCTGGGTCGGCCTCGACGCCGACGAGGCGATCGTGCGCCGGCACCTCTATGCCGCCCACGGCCGGTTCCGCTGCGATGATGCGACCCGCTCTCGCTGGTGGCTGGCCGACGCTGCGCCTGGCGATCACGAACGCGCCTTTGCCGGCCTTGGTGTCGTGCGACAGGCCGAACAACCACTTCCCTCGAGCTGTACGCCTGGCAGGCCGAAGCCATGGCCGCGTGGGTGGATCGAGGGCGGCGCGGCGTCGTGGAGGCGGTGACCGGCACGGGCAAGACGATGGTGGGCGTGGCGGCCGTGCTCGACCAGCTTCACGCCCGTGGGCAAGCCCTCGTACTGGTGCCAACCAAAGAGCTGCAGAGAGCAATGGATCGGCGTGCTGCAGGACCGGCTGCCAGCCGGCACCGCGATCGGTCGACTGGGCGACGGAGGAACCGGCTCGCTCACGACCCACGACGTCGTCGTGGCCATCGTCAACACGTTGCGGTCGAGCGACGTGCGCCCCATCCGTCCCCACGGCCTGCTGGTGGCCGACGAGTGCCATCGCTACGGGTCGGCCTTCAACCGCCTCGCGCTCGACGCGCGCTTCGACCGTCGGCTGGGCCTGAGCGCGACGTATGCCCGCGACGACGATGGCGACCTCACTTGGCTCGACCCCTACTTCGGCGGCAGCTGCTACCGACTTGGGTTACCGCCGGGCGATCGGCGACGGCGTGGCCGCGCGCGTCGTGGTGGCGCTGGTCGCCGTGCAGTTCGAGCCGTACGAGCGGGCCGAGTACGACGAGCTCACCGACACGATGAAACACGCCGCAGTCCGCCTCATCGAGCGGTACGGGCTCGTTCGGGACCCGCTCGCCGAGTTCATCCGTCAGCTCGATGACGCTGGCGGACAGCGCACGCGATCACGAGCCGGCGCGGCTCGCCCGCCAGTACCGGCAGGCGGCGGCCGCCCGCCGGCGCCTTCTCGCCGGAGTCTCCGGAAAGAGCGATGCGCTCGAGGCCCTGGTGCCGGCGATCCGCGCCGCCGACCGCACGATCGTGTTCACCCAGACCGTCGCAGCCAGCGAGGACGCCGCCCGGCGGCTCAGCCGGAACGGCGTCACGGCTGCCGTCATGCATTCGGGCCTGCCCGGCAAGGAGCGAGGCACCATCCTCGACAGCTTCGCAACGGGCGTTCTGCGCGTCGGTCAGCGCGCCCAGGGTGCTCGACGAGGGCATCGACGTCCCGGCCGCCGACCTGGCCGTCATCGTCGGGGCCAGCCGGTCGAGGCGGCAGATGATCCAGCGCATGGGCCGCGTTCTCCGACGCAAGACCGACGGACGGCGGGCCCGGTTCGCGATTCTGTTCGTCGAAGGGACCGTCGAGGATCCTGCCGCCGGCGCCCATGAAGGGTTCCTGAGCGAGGTGACCGAGATCGCCGATGCCGTCGCTCATTTCTCGGCCGGTCGACCCAGCGCCGGACTCCTCCGGTTCCTCTTGCCCGAGGCCCACATCGCGTCCACCCGCAAGCGCCTTGACGGGCGGGTGCGCTTGTGACGTCGGGATGCCTACCGCCCGTGCGCGTGACGCTCGAGCCGCTCCATCAGCTCGTCGTCCTGCTCGGGATAGAGGTGACCGTAGCGATCGAGCATGACCCGCCGGAGGTGTGGCCGGCCATCGTGCCTGCTCACGGGCGCTTGCAAAAGTTAGCATTCGGCGTACTATCGAGTTAGTAGGCGCTTCCCCCAAGCGCCCAACGGAGGTAGATGGTGATGCCAAGCACGACGATGACTACAGCGCAGGAGTGGCAGGAGGAGTTCTTCGATTGGCTCGACCGGATCGAGGAGCCCGTCGTCAAGGTGACAGGCGACTTCGCCGAGACGTTCTCGGAGTACGTGCCCCAGATGCCGGCATGGCCGTTCACGGGCCACCTGCCGTCGATTAGCGAGACGTTCGAGAACCAGATCGCGTTCGCCACCAAGTTGTTCGAATGGCGGGTGGGCTTCGCCCGCCAGCTGTTCAAGGCCGGCAAGCCTATGTTCGAGCAGCTCGAGCTGAAGACGCCCCCGACTCGCAAGGCTCGCAAGTCCACAGTGGCCACGGCCAAGGCGGCCTGACCAAGACTGTTCAAATCCGACGGTGGCGGGGCCGTGAGGTCCCGCCACCGTCGCGTCCGGGCTGCCCAATCGGCACGTCCGGGCCGTCGAACCGGCGCCCCCGGGCCACGGCAACCGGCGCGTCCGGGCCGTCGAAACGGCGCTCGACCTCGTTCGTGCGTGTTACTCCGCGCGCATCTGTGCGAATCGACCCGCATGAAGGCGATTGGGAGCGACGTAGGCGGGCTGCTGATCAGCTCCGCTTGTCTGGCACGCTCAGGTCCCCCCCGGTGCGGGCCGTGCTGAACTCTCGCTCGACCCGGCCGTGCCCGACCATCGATCGCAGCCAACGCAGCATGGTCGTCATGCGGTTGGCGGGCCCGGTAAGGAAGCCGAGGTGGATGAAGAACCAGATGAACCAGCCGGCGAAGCCGCTGAAGCGCATGGTCCCGACGCTGGCGATGGCCCGGAACCGCCCGATCGTGGCCACGCTGCCGAGGTCGCGGTACTTGAAGGGATGAGCCTCCAAGCCTCTGCGTCGCCGCGCGATGGAGTTGGCGGCATGCAGCCCGCCCTGCAGGGCCACTTCGGCGACGCCCGGCAGGTGCCCCAGCGCCGCCATGTCGCCGATGGCGAACACCTCGGGATGCCCCGGCAGGCTGAGGTCGGGCAACACCTCGATGCGCCCGGCGCGGTCCATAGCCGCGCCGCTGGCCGTGGCGAGCTCCGCGGCCAGCCGGGACGCGCGCACCCCGGCCGCCCACACCGCCGTGTGGGCTTCGATGCGGTCGCGGCTGCCATCGCTCTTCTCCACGTCGACGCCTGAGGCATCGACGTTGACGACGCGAGCCTCCATGCGAAGCTCGACACCCAGCCGCTGGAGATCGTCCGCCGCCTTGTCGGACAGGCGATGGCCGAAGGTGGCGAGCGGCTCCTTGCCCCCGTCGACCAGCACGACGCGGATCGAGCGCGGGTGGAAGTTGCGGAATTCGCCCTCCAGGCACCGCACGCCCAACTCGCGGATCTGGCCGGCCAGCTCCACCCCGGTGGGGCCGGCGCCGACGACGACGAAGGTGAGCCAGTGATCTCGGTCGATGGGGTCGGTCGCCACTTCGGCGATCTCGAACGCGCTGAAGATCCGCCGCCGCAGCTCGAGCGCGTCGTCGATCGTCTTCATGCCTGGGGCGAACGGAGCGAATTGGTCCTGGCCGAAGTACGAGTGAGTCGCGCCCGCGGCCACGATGAGGCTGTCGTACGGGATCTCGAAGGCGCGTTGGGTGACCGCGGCGGTGGCCTGGACCAGGCTGCGATCGAGGTCGAAGCCGGTGACCTCGGCCAGCTCGACCCGGACGTTCTTGGCCTTGCGGAGGATGTGGCGGATCGGCATCGCGATCTGCCCGGGCGAGAGCATGCCCGTGGCGAGCTGGTACAGGAGCGGCTGGAAGAGATGATGATTGCGCCGGTCGACCAGGGTGACATCCACGGGCACGTACCCGAGGAAGCGAGCGGCGGCCAGCCCACCGAACCCCCCTCCGACGATCACAACCCGATGCCGCCCGGGATCCCCGATCACGATGCCGGGCTCCCGGTCGCGGCCGCAGGCCGGGTGGGCGGCACTCCGGTGTCCTCGGCGTGGTAGCGGGCGAGCAGTCGTTCCTCCTCGTGCTTCTTGGGGAACATGAAGAAGACGATCCCCGACCCCACCAGGATGGCGATGATGCCCGCCGTGTAGGCCCAGTCGGCGCCGTCCAAGAAGGAGGACTTCGCGCCGGCGGTGATCTGGCTCGCGTACTGAGGATACTGCTGCGCGACCGTGGCGGCGCTGCCGAACGACTTCGTCAGCTCGCTCTGGATGCCCGTGGTGATCTGGGAGCGGTTCGGGGCGCTCGCGATGGCCTTCATCACCGCCGAGGCGTAGCCGGCCGCGAGCAGCGCGCCGAAGATCGACTGCATGATGGCTCCGCCGAGGTCACGCTGCAGGTCGGCGGTGCCGGACGCCATGCCGGCGCGGTCAACCGGCACGGATCCGGTCAAGGAGTGCGACGCCGGCGTGCCGGCGAAACCCACTCCGGCGCCGACGAGCGCGTAGCCCAGGCCGACTTGGAAGTACGAGATGCCTTCGTTCCACAGGACGAGCATCACCACGAAGCCGAGCAGGCAGCACGTGTAGCCGACGAGGAGAGTGAATCGTGCGCCGTGAGTGATGACCAACTTGGCCGACCGAGGCGCCACGAGCACCATGCAGATGGCGGCGGGCAGGATGGCCGCGCCGGACTCGAGCGTCGAGTACCCCAGCACGTTCTGGAGGAACTGCTGCCCGATGAACATGGCGCCCATCAGCGATCCGAAGACGATGATGCCCGCGCAGGCCGCCACCCAGAAGATGCGGCGAGCAGCCACGCGGAGGTCGTAGAGGGGGAACCTGGCGCGCCGCTGGCGGATGACGAAGGCAAGCCCGGCCGCGATCGCGATGGCGGCGAGGCCGATCACGAACGTCACTTCGTTCGGGACAGGCGCGAAGTTGATGGCGAGGACCACCGATCCCACGAAGACCACCGACAAGATGCCGCCGAGATTGTCGACGGGATCGCTCGTCTCGTTGACGTGGCCGGGGACGAAGACGATCGCCATCACGAGCGCCACTCCCGCCAAGGGGAGCGTCACGAGGAAGACCGAGCCCCAGTAGAAGTGCTGCAGCAGCGCTCCGGAGATCATGGGCCCGAGCGCGGATATCGCCCCTCCGAGCGCGGACCAGAGGGCGATGGCCCTCGTGCGGGCGGGTCCCGTCCACAGCGCCGTGATGAGAGCCAGCGTCGTCGGGTAAGCCATGCCCGCCGAGAGCCCTCCGATGATGCGGGCCGCGATGAGCACCTCGATCGAGGGCGCCCAGGCCGCGAGCAGGCAGGCCGGGACGGAGAGGCCGGTGCCGAGGACGAGCATCATCTTCCGGCCGTAGCGGTCGCCCAGCGCGCCGAGGTACAGCACCGAAGCGGCGAGCCCGAGCGAGTAGCCGATCGCGACGAGGTTGAGCGCCGTCTGCGAGGCATCGAAGGCCTTGCCGATGTCAGGCAGGGCCACGTTGGCCACCGCCAGGTTCAGGTTGGCGACGGCCGCGACCAGGATGAGGGACAGGAGGACGACGCCGGCGCGGCCCGGCGCCGGGGAGCCCTGCGGCGCGCCACCAGCCCCCGGGCGGCCCGGCGCGGAGGATGCGAGTGGCGCGCCACCGGCGCCGGGGCGCCCGGCCGCCGTCATCGCGTCACGGCCGGGGCCGGGGTTCGTGCCGTGCCGTCCATGGTCGCAGCGCGTCAGTTGACGTCGAGGCGGCCGCGACAGCGCTGTGGTCGCGAGGCCTTGGGGTCGTAGCGCGGCACGGCCCCCCGCCACTCGGCGAATCGAACCGCGGGCAGCAGAACCAGTCGACGGTCCCGTCGGTCGCGACGAGCGCCGCGGTCTGGAGGTCACCGAGGAGACCGTGTTCGGCGATGTCGAGGTAGTCCATCCTCGTGGTCTCCGGTGGTTCGTCGGGCGGCGCGACATCCGCCCCATGGGTGCTGAGAGTACGAGAGGCGGAGTCAGCGTGGCGGCATTCCTGGCCGGCGTGCGCTCCACCCAGGGGCCGTCGGGCCGGGCTCTACACTCACCCTCCACGGTCGAGCCCGGGGAGCTGCCATGACCGAACCGGTTGCGTTCGCAGGGAAGGACGGCAGCGTGCTGCTCGTCGATGTGGGCGAGCCCACCTCAACCCGGCCGGTGAGAGGCTTGCGCCCCGCGCAGGTGCTCGAGGCGGCCCAGCAGAGCCTCGACGACGTCGTCGACAACATCGCTGCCCCCGCACAGGCGATCGCCAGCCGCCTGGCGGCGACCGAGCACGTCGACGAGGTGCAGGTCGAGTTCGCGGTGCGGCTCACGGCCGAGGCCGGTGTGGTGGTCACCAAACTGGTGGGCGAGGCGAACTTCCGCATCCTGCTGCATGTGCGCCGCTCGCCGCCGAGCGACCCGGGTATCACGGCGCCGGGCTCCGGGGTCCACTCTCCAGCGAGCTGAAGGGGGAAGGCTCCCCGGGCGCGAGGGCAGCCGAGCGACGAGAGGAGGCGGCGACGCCCATCGAGGGATACCTCGATTTCGATCTGTCCATCGAGCGGCGAGGCCGCCGTTACCTCGCGTCGTCGTCGCATCGCCCGCCGGCGAAGGCGAGCACCTCTTCGCTCTGCCGTATTCGCCCGAGGACCTCGCTGAGTTCTCCGCCGGACTGAGCGGGGAACGCCGCGAGGCCCTCGCCGGCGAAGCGACAGCGACGACGCTGCGGCTGAAGGACTTCGGCGGCGGGCTGTTCGACGCCATCGTCCAAGGGCCTGTCCGCGACTGCTACTACCGGAGCCGGGACGCGGCGGCCCGCGAAGGGCGGGGGTTGCGGATCAAGCTCCGTCTCGGGGGCGTCCCGAACCTGAGCGACGTGCCGTGGGAGTTCCTCTACGACCGCAGCACGAACCAGTTCCTCGCCCTCTCCGGGTTCACGCCCGTCGTCCGCCACCTGGGGTTGCCGGGCCTGGTGGCCCCACTCGTCGTCGAGCCTCCACTGCGCATCCTGGCCGCGGTGGCCAGCCCGACCACGACAACGTTCGCGACGCTCGACACCGGGGCGGAGTGGACGCGCCTGTCGCGCTCACTCGCCAGGTTGGTCGAGACGGGCAAGGTCCAGCTCGAACGGCTCGAGCCGGCCACGCTCGGCGAGTTGCAGCGCCGGCTTCGGCGCGGGGAGTACCACGTCCTCCACTTCGTCGGCCACGGCGGCTTCGATCCCGAAAGTGGCCTCGGGATGCTCGTGCTGGAGGACGAGGAGGGTCGCGACCACCTCGTCGAGGGTGAACGCTTCGCCAACCTCGTGTGCGATCACCGATCCTTGCGCCTCGCCTTCCTCAACTGCTGCGAGGGCGCGCAAGCGTCGCCGGTGAGTCCTTTCACCGGGGTCGCGCAGAACCTCCTGCAAAAGGGTGTGCCGGCGGTGGTGGCCATGCAGTTCGAGGTCACCGACGTCGCCGCCATCACGCTGGCCGAGACCTTCTACGAGGCCCTGGCCGACGGCTGCGAGGTGGATACAGCCCTCGCCGAGACGCGCAAGGCCATCTACGCGACGGCCGACGAGGTGGAATGGGCCACGCCGGTGCTCTACCTCCAGGCCACCGACGGGCGGCTCTTCGACGTCACGGGCGTCGAGCCGGCCGAAGCGCTCGAGACCGCCGCCCATCTCGAGTTGAACGAAGCCGGCAACGGCACGACCCGTTTCGTGTTGACCGGCGCGTCCATGACCGTCGGGCGTGCCGTGGGGAACGACATCGTGCTCGCCAGTGACGAGGTCTCCCGGTGGCACGCGGTGTTCGAGCGCGCCGGGACGCGTTGGCGCGTCCGCGACCCTCGCTTCGCGCAACGGCACGCTCGTGAACGGTCTGCCCGTGTCCGAGTGGATGTTGCGCTCGGGGGACGAGGTGCAGATGGGTCGGTTCCGCATCGTGTACGAGGCGGCGCGGGGCCCGGCGGAAGGCGACACCACCCGAGCCGCCGCCCCGGCGCCTCCGCTCGATCTCGCGGAGCGAGCCGTGCTGTTGGCGTTGGCCCGGTCGGTCGCCTCCGACACCGACTTGGAGGCCGGAACCGACCGGGCGCTGGCCCGCGCCCTCGACCTCGACGACGACGAGGTGAAGCGGCGCATCCGCCACCTCTACGACAAGTTCGACATCGCCCCGGGACGGGGGCGGCGCACTCGGCTCGTCAACGAGGCCGCCAAGCGGCGCGCCTTCAGTGCCGGCGAGCTGCGGGCCCGCAGCGACGGGGACGGGTGAGGCCGAGCCATGCCGACGCTGGAGGGCTTCGAGCAGTTCGTGGAGATCGGCCGCGGCGGCTTCGGTGTGGTCTACCGGGCCCGCCAGCCGGCGCTCGACCGGATGGTGGCCATCAAGTTCCTGGCCTCCAGCCTCAACCAATCGGGCCGGGAGCGCCTGGCGCGTGAGGCGCGGGCCATGGGCGCCCTGTCGGGCCATCCGAACATCGTGCCGGTGCTCGACGTGGGCATCCCCGCCAAGGGTGAGCCCTACCTCGTCATGCCCTACTTCGCCCGCGGCTCGCTGGCCGACCAGGTCGGCGCGCAGGGCCGCGTGCCCTGGCAGGACGTCGTCCGCATCGGCGTGAAGCTGGCCGGCGCTCTCGAGTCGTCGCACCGGCTGGGCATCCTCCATCGCGATGTGAAGCCCGGCAACGTGCTCGTCTCCGACTACGGCGAGCCCGAGCTGGCCGACTTCGGCCTCGCTCGTGTCGCGGGCGGGTTCGAGACGACGAGCCGCCACATCACCGCGTCGGTGGCCCACGCCCCGCCGGAGATCCTGGACGGGCGGGCACCGAGCGTCTCCTCCGACATCTACTCGCTCGCCTCGACGCTGTACGCGCTCATCGCCGGGACCCCGGCATTCACGATGGGCGAGGACGAGTCGCTGGTGGCCTTGTATCTGCGCGTCGCGTCGGCACCTGTGCCCGATCTGCGCGGGCTCGGCGTGCCCGACTCGCTGTGCAAGGTGCTCGAGAGCGCCATGTCGAAGAAGCCCGACGACCGCCCGGCATCGGCCGCGGCCTTCGGCCGCCAGTTGCAGGAGGTCGGCGCGGCCGAGGGCATCTCCGTCCCCGAGCTGCCGATCAGCGACTTGACCCCCGGCCAGGCCGCGCCCCTGCCCGCGAGCCGCCCCGTCGTCAGCGGCCCGACCCGAGCCGCGCCCCGAACCAGACGGCCCCGGCGGTGGCTGTGGCTCGCCGTCCCCGCCGCCATTGCGTTGCTCGCCGCGATCGTCCTCTGGGTGAGGCGCCCCTCGTCATCTCCGTCGTCGTCCGGCGACGGAGGCGGTGGCGCGGCCGACGCTTCGGTCGCCTCCCCCCCGCCCGTGTCGTGCCTGAAGTTCCCGAGCAGCGTTCCCTGGTACCAGTCCGTCGCCGACCGTCCTGTCGACCCGAAGTCGGCCGACTACATCGCCAGCATCCAGGCGGCGCCGAACTTCGACCCCAAGGTGCTCCACGCCGGCTTCGGCGCGTCCAGCGGCACGGACCACTTCGGCACCACTTACAACGTCGTGAGCCAGGCCCCGACCGCGACCGTGCCGATGCAGTTCGACTCGGCCCAGGACGCGGAGTTGAGCAGTCCCGGCCCTTACAACCTCCCCGCCAACGCGGTCGGCCTCGACAGCTACGTGATCTCTGTCGACAACTCCACCTGCCGTTCCTCGGAGGCGTATGGCATGCCCGAGACGCGACCTTGGGAGCACGCCTCGCAAGGCGCCATCTTCGACCTCAACTCCTTCCAGGCTCGCCCGGAGGGTGCCCTGTCGGCGATCCAGTCCGGGCTGCCGCTCTTCCCCATGCTCGTCCGCTACGACGAGGTGCACAGCTCGTCCGAGCTCAAGCACGCGCTGTTGTTCAACGCCCCGGTGGGGTCGAGCGGGCACGTGGCGCCGGCCACCCGAGGGGTACAAGGAGGCAGCGACGACGCGAACCTGCCGCCGCTGGGCAGTCGCTTCCGGCTGCGCGCCGACTACCCGTGCGTGCAGCTCAGCACCACCGACGTCCAGAAGATGTGCAGGGCGATGCAGACCTACGGGCTCTACCTCGGGGGCTCGAGCGATTCTCTCTTCGAGATCCAAGGCGCCGCGGACGAGCGGTGGGACGACGACGCCATCCACGAGGACATGAAGCAGCTGACCCCGGGCGACTTCGAAGTGGTCGCCTCGTAGCCCGTGCTGCGAGCCGACCGGCTGAACGTGCGAAGTTCGGATGGATGGATAACTCAATCGGATGCGGCGGTCGAGCGGGCCAAGGGAGTCGGCGGCGGGGGAGTTCCCTCCCCCGTTGTCGGTTGGCCGATGAGTTCGGCGTGGCCGCAGCGCTAGGCGAGACCACCAATCCCAAGGAGGATCCCGTGCCTCAGCGTGAAGCAGCCCCCGCCGGTGCCCCGTGCTGGGTGGAGCTCTACGTGTCAGACCCGGACAAAGCCCAGGACTTCTGCGGGCCGCGCTTCGGCTGGAAGGGCGAGAGCGCCGGTGAGGAGTTCGGCGGTTACATCAACTTCTTGCGGGACGGCTAGCCCATCGCCGGTTGCATGCGCAACGACGGCCAGGGCGGTATCCCCGACGTGGGGTCGGTGTACCTCGCCACCGACAACGCCCAGGCGACGGTCGAAGCGGCGGTCGCCCGGGGCGCGAGGTGATCGTGCCCGCGATGCAGGTCATGGACCTCGGGAGCATGGCCGTCCTGAGGGATGTCGGCCACGCCGCGATCGGAGCTTGGCAACCTGGCAGGCACAAGGGCTTCGCCGTCCACCGCGAACCGGGCACGCCGACCTGGTTCGAGCTGCACACCCGCGAGTACGACGCATCGGTGCGCTTCTACCGCGATGTCTTCAACTGGGACGCGCATGCGATGAGCGATACGCCTGAGTTCCGGTACACGACGTTGGGCGAGGGTGACGCCGCGCTCGCAGGCATCATGGATGTCACCGCCTTCCTGCCTGCCGACGTTCCCGCCCACTGGCAGATCTACTTCGGCGTCGAGGACACCGACGCCGCGCTGGTCAACGTCGTCGAGCTCGGCGGCAAGGTCGTGTTGGCGGCCGAAGACACTCCGTAGGGCCGTCTGGCTCAGGCGGCCGATACGACCGGCGCCCTCTTCGAGCTCGTCACGCCTTCCTGACCGAGCGGTCGCGCGAGGGAACTGGAGCCCGCCGGCGATGGCGCGACCGCGGGGAGCACGGGGCCAAACGGGGCTACCCCCAGCGGAGGCGCCACGAGGTTGACAACCGAGGCAGGATGTACGTCGGAGTCCGTACCGAGCGAGGGAGCAGACCATGGCCGAGAGCGTCTACAAGGTCATCGAACTAGTGGGCACCAGCTCCGACTCGTGGGAGCGCGCCGCGAGTGCTGCCGTCGAGCGGGCGGCGCAGTCGTTGCGCGACCTGCGCGTCGCGGAAGTCGTCGAGCTCGATCTCCAGCTCGACAACAGCCAGATCCTGGCCTACCGGGCCAAGGTGCGGGTCTCGTTCAAGTACGAGGGCGGGGACTGAGCCGCCAGCCCAGCAACCCTGAGGCGCCCAGCGGTTCGGCCCGCGCGGCGGGCCGAACCGTTCGTGTGACCGGCGGGCTCGCGAACCGCGTCCTCGTCAGTCCTCGTCCGGGCAGGTCGTACCCACGAGCGACTGGCTGATCTCGACGCGCCCGAGTGGCAGGTGACGCAAAACCGTCCATCCTGAAGGATCCTCCGCGGCACAACCCCCGGCCGGGACGGACCAGTGCGAGGAGGCCCGAATCCGTACGAGCACGTCGCCGGGCTTGGCGACATCGAGCGTGAACCGATCGGCGCCCAAGGAGATCAGCGCGGCCGGACCGGTCACGAGACCCGGATCGCGATCGAAGCGGAACACCTGCCAGTCGCGATTCGACCAGACCTGCGAGAGGTAGGGGAGACCGCCTCGGATCAACGCCGCTTCGTCCTCGGCCGAGTCATCGAGGGGGGCGCGGGCGAGGGCGACGAAGCCGACCCCGTTGTCGGCCAGCCAGCGCTCGTAGGTTGCGGCGTCGAGCGTGTCGTCGTAGAAGAGCCCATTGGCCGCGATGTCCATCTGCCGCTCCCATCCCCGGGCGAGAGGCACCACGGGGGCGACCTCCACTGCCTCCCAGTGGTGGAGCGTGAAGGGGATCTCCACACGGTTGGGACCGGGTTGGGCGCGTAGGAAGGTCAAGAGCGGCGTGTAGAACGACGCCCGGGTCGAGGGGTCCTGGTTGGCGAAGGCGATGCCGTCGAGGGCGGGGTACCACTGCCAGAACAGCAGTGGGAGGGCGACCGCGGCCAGGATCTTCCGGCGGTGGGGCCAGAGCGCACACACGAGCAGCGGGCCGGCCGCGTACTGGGCCAGCCGGCTGACGTTGCCCCCGAGCGCGTTGGGCACCAGGAACACCGCAACGGCGAGGAGGGCGTAGAGCACGGCGCCACGCCGCACCACATCCGCCGTGCGTGGTACGAGCAGGAACACCAGAACGCAGACGCCGAGGTCGCGGACCAAAGCACCGGCCGCGTACGGGTACTGACCCCCCTCGGGGAAGGCGAGACCGATCACGACCATCGGGACGGTGGCCGCGCTGACGAGGGCGAGGCCGGTCGGCCAGCGGTCGCGGTGAAAGCCCGCCCACGCGGCGACGGCCACGACGAGGAAGACGGTGGCCACGGGGCTGGCCAGCGGGCTGAGCAGGCCGAGCACCACGGCGACGAAGCGATGGCCCCGTTGCAGCGCCAGCAGGCTGGCCAGGGCGATGGCCACGCCGAGGGAGAACGTCAGCCGGCCGACGGCCAGGTTGGTGACGGTCGAAACCGCGAACCAGAGCGACGCGAGCATCGTCGGGGTGCCGAAGGCGTTCCGGAGCAGCCGGTCGAAGCAGTAGGCGGCCACCACGCCGCTCACCGCGCCGAGGAGCAGGGGGCCGACGACGGCGCCGAGCGGCGGGAACAGGACGCTGTAATCGAGGGTGGGGTGCCCGCCGTACCACAGGTTGTTCCAGAGGACGAAGCCGTTCTGGCGGAACAGCAAGACTCGGAAGAGCTGAGCGGGGAGGTCGGCGCCCCGCCAGTCGAGCAACGCGGCCAGCAGCGCGAGCGCCGCGGCCACGAGGACGGGCAGTGCTGGCCGGCCGTCACCGATCCATCGGCGCCAGGCCGGGTACGACCTCGTTGTCGTGATTGCGTCCATCGTCACCGCTCGCCGGGGGGGCTCGGGTCGTCGTGTTACAAAATAGCCTGGTGGCTGCGTTGTTAACCAGGGATTGCCCATTGGGCGCCAAGAAGCGGGGTCGGCGAGGGGCGTCAGGCTCTCCGCCCCGGCGCCCGCGGCATCGATTGATTGGCCGTCGTCGATCGTGATGCTCGCCATCGCTTCCGTCACCGCAGGAGCGGGCCTGCTGGGCTTCGAACGACGAAATCTCGCCGGCAACTGAGCACTCCACACGATCTGACGCGGTTGAGCGGCGTCTGGCACCGCTCAGCCGCGCGAGATGGACACGGTGGTGCCCTCGCGGCCGTGGACAGCCGGCGGCGGTGTGGGCGATGATCCGCCCTCGCCTTCCCATCAGACAGGAGCGCCGATGGACTGGCACAAACTGGTGGAGCCCTGCCTCGTGCGGCCCGGTTCACGCGTCCGCCTCGACCATGATTTCGACCCCGGTCACACCGCCCACTACCTCAAGAAGGCGCACGCGACGGCCGATCTGAGGGAGGGGATCGGCGTCCTCTCGCATTACCAGGACGCCTTCTATGCGGAGTCGAGCCAGGCCCTGCTGGTGGTGCTGCAGGCCTCTGATGCCGCCGGCAAGGACGGCACGATCAAGCACGTCATGTCCGGCCTGAACCCGCAGGGCGTCGAGGTGCGGAGTTTCAAGGCCCCCTCCTCCAAGGAGCTGAGCCACGACTATCTCTGGCGCCACAATCGCGACCTGCCCGAGAAAGGGCGGATCGGCATCTTCAACCGCTCTCACTACGAGAACGTGCTCGTGGTGCGCGTCCACCCCGAGTACCTGTCGCCGCCGGTTCTCACCAAGCACCTCGACAAGCTGTGGGACCGTCGCTTCGGCGAGATCAACGATTGGGAGCGCTACCTCACCGACAACGGGATCACCATCGTCAAGATCTTCCTCAACCTCTCGAAGGACGAGCAGCGCAAGCGGTTCCTCGCCCGGATCGACGACCCGGACAAGAACTGGAAGTTCTCCGCCGCCGACTTGGACGAGCGGGCCCGCTGGGACGACTACCGGCACGCGTTCGAGGAAGTCGTGAACCACACGAGCACCACGTGGGCCCCGTGGTGCGTCGTGCCCGCCGACCACAAGTGGTTCAGCCGGGTGACCGTCGGCGCCATCCTGATCGACACGATGGCGCGCCTCGATCCGAAGTACCCGACCGTCGACGACAAGGCGCGGGCCGCGTTGGCCGACGCTCGAGAGCAGCTCACCTCCGAAGGGCGGGTGAAGAAGCGGTGACCCGCCGTGCGGGCGGCCAGTGACGGGCACACTCGAGGATCACGACGGGTGCGTGGTCCGTCCCGCGCCGCCGAGCGCGGCAGTAGCGTTCGGACCTGGTCCGTGCCGCGCCGCCGAGCGCGGCAGTAGCGTTCGGCCGTGGCCCGTCGTTGTGATCGCCCCGGCTGCAGCGAGCCCGCCGTCGTCGCCTACGGCTTCGACCCGGCTCGCTTGCTCGTGTGGCTGGACGGAATCGTCGACGAGGACCGGGCCCGGGCGGGCGCCCTCTGCCGACGCCACGCCCGCCTGATTCGTTCCGAGGGGATGGTGGCTGGACGACCTCCGAGTCGACGCGCCGCCGCTGTTCGCCTCCGGCGAGGCGACCAGCCCCGCCCCAGAGCCGGCCCCCGCGGAACCGAAGCCCGAGCTCCGCCCGCCCCGCCGGCGCAGCCGCCGTGCCGCCCCGCCTCCGGTCGAAGTGACGGCTCCCGACGCCCTCGTGCCCCTGGCCGGGCTGGATGAGCAGGTGCTGGCGGCCGGAGGGGTGATCGCCGTCGAGGGATCCATCGTGATCGAGGACGCCGACGAGGTCGTCGACGGGGCCGCCGAGGTGGCCGAGGCGATCGTCGTCGAGGACGTGGCCCCCGAGGATCTGCCTCCTCCGCTTCATCCCCTCGATGACCCCTCGGAGTTGGCCGCCCTCCTCGAAGCCCGCACACCGCTGCTGGCTCGAGCCTTCAGCGGCCAGGCGCGACCGGATCGCCCGCCGTCGCGCTCGGCGCGGCGAGGCAGCGATCCGGACGCGAAGGGCGCGCCGCACGGGGGGCCCGCGCCCAGGCGGAGGACCAAGCCGCCTGCCGAATCCTGAGCTCATTGCCTCCCGGCGTCGTGTCGCTCACGGCCGACGCCGGCAGGGTGATACTGGCGCCGTGGACCTGACCGCCGACCTTCGGGCGCCGTGCTCGCCGGCCGAGCTGGCCCCGTGGGTCGAGGATCTCTCCCGCTACCCTGCCTGGCTCACGATCATCACGAGGGTCGAGCCCTATGCCGTCGACGGGCCGCCGGCGTGGTCGGTCGATTTGCGTGGCCGCATCGGCCCCTTCGCCCGTTCCAAGCGGCTGCGTATGGTGCCGCCGCGAGTACATGCCCGAGCGCCTCGCCGTGTTCGAGCGCCAGCGAGGACGACGGCCGCGACCATTCGCCGTGGGTCTTGCGGGCCGAGGTGACACCCGACGGCGAGGGGCAGCCGCCTCGCCATGCACCTCCACTACGGAGGGGGCTTCTGGGGTCCCGTTCTGGAACGGTTGCTCTCCGACGAGGTCGAGCAGGGCCGGGTACGGCTGCTGGCCCTCGTCAGCCGGGCCCACGCGCTGAAGCGCCCGGCGCGCTCGTGCAGTCCGAGGGGCACGTCGAAGCACTCGCTGAGCGCCTCCGCGGTGAGCGTCGACCGCAGGGGCCCCTGGGCCAGGATCCGACCATCACGCAGCAACAGCAGGTGGGTGAACCCGGGCGGGATCTCGTCGACGTGGTGGGTGACGAGCACGATCGGCGGCGACGGACGCATCGGTGGCGAGCGCGGCGAGCGCCCTGACGAGTCCTTCCCGCCCGGCGAGGTCGAGCCCGGCGGTGGGCTCGTCGAGCAGGACGAGGCCGGGGATCGGCCATGAGCGTGCGGGCCAGGAACACCCGCTGCTGCTCGCCCGAGGACAGCGTGCCGAGCGGGCGGTCGGCGAGGTCGCCCACGCCGAGCCGAGCCAGGAGTGATGCGGCCCGCTCCCTGTCGTCCACCGTCGTAGCGGTGCCACCACGGTTCGAGGGCGGCGTGCTTGGCCGTCATCACGACGTCGATGGCGCGCGAGCGCTCGGGCGCAGCTGCGCGGCCAGCGCCGAGCTGGCCAGCCCGATCCGTCGTGCGCAGCGTGCGCACGTCGGTGCGGCCCAAGCGCTCGCCGAGGACGCTCGACCTCGCCGCCGACGGGTGCAGGTAGAGCGAGGCGATGCGCACGAGGCTCGTCTTGCCCGAGCCGTTGCGACCGAGCACCACCCAGCGCTCGCGGGGTCGCACCTGCCAGTCGATGTCGCTCGAGCAAGCGCGCCCGTCGTGCAGGAGGCGTACCCCCGCAGCTCGAGCACAGCATCAGCGGGCGCGGCCGAGGCCGACCTCGACCCGTCATGGCTCACGGGCGCGGCGATCGGCAGCTCGAGGAGGCGCGGCTGCGCCGGAGGCCAGCTGCGGCCCGCACCGCGTCGCCGACGTCGGCGGCGTGATCGACGCGCTGGGCGCGGACGCCGAGGGACGGCCGAGAGCCCGACGTAGTCGACCGGCGGGTCGACGATGTCCATGGCCACGAAGCGGCCCGCTGGCCACGGCGTCGCCCTTCATGCTCCGCAGGTTGTTCTTGAGGATGAGGTACTGGCGGTTGTTCACGACCGCGAACACCACCGGCAGCTGCTCGTGGGCGGCGGTCCACAGCGCCTGCGGGGAGTACATCGCTGAGCCGTCGCCCACGACGCACAGCACGGGCACGTCCCGCCGTGCGCGAGGCTCACGCCGAGCGCGGCCGGCATGCCCCAGCCCAGACCACCGCCCTTGCAGAAGAAGTAGCGGCCGGGTTCGGTCCAGTGGTGGAAGCCGCGCACGTAGCACGCCGGTGGTGATGGCCTCGTCGACGACGACGGCAGTCGGATGGCATCGCCCGCACGAGCGCGTGGGCCGCGGCCATCGGGATCCATCGGTGCGGCCGCTTCGTAGCGGCCGAGCGCCGTCTCCTCGAGCGCGTCGCGTCTCGGCGGCGCGTCGGGCCCCGGTCGCCGGCCAGCTGCGTCGGCGGCGGCCGACCGCGTCGGCCTTGGCCCGCACCAGCGGCACCAGCGCGTCGAGGGTGAGCCGGGGATCGCCCACCACGCCGAGGCGGCACGGAGTAGGTGCGGCCGAGCGTCGCCGGGTCGGGGGAGAGCTGCACCAGCTCGGTGCCATCGGGCAAGGGCGAGCCGTCGGTGTACGGGTACACCATGAAGGCCCGGCCGCCGATCAGGAACACCCGCTCGTACGCGGACAGCGATGGCCCGGATCCCCGTGGCGGCGGGCGGCAGCATGCCGGCCCACAGCGGGTGCGCCGGCGGGAAGACGCCGGTCGAGTGGAGCGGGCTGGCGTACACGGGGGCGCCGAGTGCTTCGGCCAGCTCGAGCGACCGCGGCGATGGCGCCGGACGCGCTCGACCTCGTCGCCCGACCACGATGGCGAGCTTGCCGACCGCCGGCTCGGTGAGCAGGCGGGCGAGCTCGTCGAGGCCGGCCGCGGTCGAGCGCCGGTCGATGGTGCTGGCCGGGGGCACGGGAGCCTCGCCTTCGGCGTCGAGGGTCGACATGCGGAGGCTCACGAACACGGGGCCGGGAGGCGGGGCGGCGGCGTCATGGAAGGCCCGGCGGAGCATGACGCCGAGCTCGCCGAGGCCACGCACCTCGTGCGCCCACTTCGACACCGGGCGGGCGAGGCCCACGAGGTCACCGGCGAGCAGCGGGTCGGCGACGAGGTGGCGCTCGTCCTGCTGCCCGGCCGTCACGACGAGCGGGGTCTGGTTGGCCTGGGCGTTGGTCAGGTTGCCGATGGCGTTGCCCAGCCCCGCCGAGGTGTGGAGGTTGACGAACGCGGGCCGGCCGGTCGCCTGCGCGTAGCCGTCGGCCATGCCCACCGCGGTCGCCTCCTGGAGGGCGAGGACGTAGTGGAGGTCCTCGGCGGTGGCCAGCGCGTCCATCAGCGGCAGCTCGGTCGAGCCCGGGTTCCCGAAGAGGTGGCGCACGCCCTCGGTGCGCAGCACTTCGAGGAGGGCGTCGCGGCCGGTGCGGGGCATCGGTCCCGACCGTAGCGAACGAGCCGCGTCACCCCCTCGGCTCAGAAGGAGGCGGGCTCGGCGTGGCTGGCCCAGACGGCATACAGCGCGGCGTACTCGCCGCCGAGCGCGACGAGCTCGTCGTGGGTGCCGATCTCGACGATGCCGTGGCGGTCGACCACCGCGATGCGATCGGCGCGCTTCGCCGTGGCCAGGCGATGGGCGATGACGATGGCGGTGCGCCCCTCCAGCACCACGTCCAGCGCGCGCTCGACCTGCGCCTCGCTCTTCAGGTCGAGGCTCGAGGTGGCCTCGTCGAGCACGAGGACGCGGGGCCGGGCCAGGAAGGCGCGAGCCAGTGCCAGCAACTGCCGTTCGCCGGAGGACAGCGAGCTCCCCCGCTCGTGGACGAGGGTGTCGAGCCCGTCGGGCAGGCGCGCCAGCAGGTCGTCGAGCCCGACGGCCGAGCAGGCCTCGCGCACCTCGTCGTCGGTGGCGCCCACCCGCGAGAACGTGATGTTGTCGCGCACCGTGCCCGCGAAGAGGAACGGCTCCTGCGGCACGACTCCCAGCTGGCCGCGCAACGAGGCGATGGTCACGTCGCGGAGATCGTGGCCGTCGATCAGTACCGTCCCTTCGGTCGGGTCGTAGAAGCGCACGATCAGCTTCGCCATCGTCGACTTCCCCGCCCCGGTCGGCCCGACGAGGGCGAGGGTCTCGCCAGGCGGGATCACGAGGTCCACGTGCTGGAGGACAGGGTCGCCGGGCTGGTACGAGAAGCCCACGTCGCGCAGCTCGATGTGGCCCTCGAGGGGTGGCAGCGCGACGGCGTCCGGGCGCTCCTGCACCGAGGGGTCGGTGGCGAGCAGCTCGCGGATCTTGGCCACCGCGGCGCGACCCGACTGGTACGTGGAGTACAGCTGCACGAGCTGCTGGATGGGTGCGAAGAAGGCGGTGAGGTAGAGCACGAAGGCGGTGAGGCCGCCGATGCTGAGCTGACCGTCGAGCACCATGTGGCCGCCCACGAGCAGGACGACGAACTGACCGAGGACGCCGACCATGTCGGTGGCCGGCCCGTAGATGGCGTTGACCTTGGCCGTGTAGAGGTTGGCGTCCCGATACGACCCGACGATGTGGCGATGGGTCATGAGGTTCTGGCGGCGGCGGTTGAAGGCCGTGATCACCCGCACTCCGCCGAGGCCTTCGGACAGGTCGGCCAGCACCTCCGCGATGCGCTCGCGGACAGTGGCGTAGCCCTTGTCCGATGTCGAGCGGAACCAGAGCGTGAGGATCACCATCGCCGGCAGCACGGCCAGCAGCGTGATGAGGCCGAGCTCCGGTTCGATGGCGAGGAGGGCGACGCTGACGACCAGCACGGTGAGGCCCTGCACGGCGAGGTTCACCAGACCGTCCTGGAGCAGTTGCGAGAGCGCCTCGACGTCGCTCGTCATCCTGGTCATGACCCGCCCGGCGCGTTCGTCGGTGTAGTAGTCGAGCGAGAGCCGCTGGAGGTGGCCGAAGATGCGGACGCGGAGGTCGTAGAGGAGCCCTTCGCCGAGCCGGCCGGTCCAGGCCACCCGGGCGGCCCCGGCCGCCATGCTCACCACGACGGTGGCGACGTAGATCGCGGCGATGGCCGCGAGGGCGGCGACGTCCTGAGCCGTGATTCCCTTGTCGATGGCCGCATCGGTGAGCAGGGGACCGGCTTGGACGGCCAACGTCTCGATCACCACCAGCCCGAGGGCCAGGAGGAGCCCCGCGCGCCGTGGCGCGAGCAGCCGGCGCAGGCCGAACGGCCGGCGGTCGGGGCTGATGTGGGAGAACGAGGTCTCCGGCGCGGGATGTTCGGGTTCGCGCTCGAGGATGGCTTCGGCCTTGGTCTTCAGCTCTTCCGGCACGCCGGCAAAGGGGAGCCCAGCCGCCGAGGAGGACTGGGTGGCCGACGGCCCACCGAACCCGCCCCCACCCCACGCCATCAGCGCGCCCCCGAAGGTTGCCGACAACCGCTCACGACGCACCGCCGGCGACGCCACCGACCTCGATCTCCTCCGGAACGAGCGCCACGGGCCGCACGCCGTTCGAGACCTTGCCGGCCTGCTCCTCGGCCAGTCGCGCCAGGACCTCGGCGTACCTGGGCTCGGTGGCCATCAGCTGCGCGTGGGTCCCCTCGGCCACCAGCCGCCCGGCCTCCAGGAGCACGACCCGGTCCGCGAGGGTGATCGTCGACAGGCGGTGAGCGATCACGATCGTCGTGCGTCCGGCGAGGAGCTTGCGCAGCGCGGTGTGGATGTGCTCCTCCACCTGCACGTCGACGGCGCTGGTGGCGTCGTCGAGGACGAGGAAACGGGGGTTGGCGAGCAGCGTGCGGGCGATCGACAGGCGCTGGCGTTGCCCGCCGGAGAGGTCGTACCCGCGCTCGCCGATGACGGTGTCGTAGCCGGAAGGAAGCTGACGGATGAACCCATCGGCTTGCGCGGCACGGGCCACGGACACGATGTCGTCCTCCGACGCGCCAGGGCGGGCGTAGGCGATGTTGGCCCGGATCGTGTCAGAGAACAGATAGGGCTCGTCGAGCACGACACCGGCGTGGTGGCGGACGCTCGCCAGCGTGAGGTCCCGGAGGTCGTGGCCATCGAGGAGCACCGCGCCCCCGTCGACGTCGTAGAAGCGCAAGAGCAGGCGGGCGACGGTCGACTTGCCGCTGCCCGTGCGCCCGACGAGCGCGACCGTCTCACCGGGGGCGATGCGCAGCGAGAAGCCCCTCAGGACGGCCGGCCCGGTGCCGTAGCCGAACGACACGTCACGGAACTCGACCTGCCCGTCCGGCTCGAGCAGGTCGATCGCTCCGGGCCGATCGACGACCGTGGGGCGCTCGTCGAGGATCTCGAAGAGCCGGCCGGCCGACGCTGCGGCTCGCTGCTGCAGCATGACGATGAGCCCGAGGAAGCGAAACGGCGCCTGCATGAGCACGACGTAGGCGTTGAAGGCGACCAGGGCGCCGATGGTGACCTGGCCGTCGATGGCCAGCCAACCGCCGAAGAGCAACACGGCGGCGAGGCCGAGCCGGGGGAGGTTCTCCATGAGCGGGCCGTAGCGGGCGCGGGCGTCGGCTTGGAGGATCGAGGCCCACCGCAGGCGCTGCGCGGCGGTCGCCAGCTTCTCGACCTCTCGACCCTCCGCGGCGAAGCCCTTGACCACCCGCACGCCGTTCACGTTCTCGTCGACGACGGTGGCGACCTCGGCCATACGGGCCTGCACGATCCACGAGAGTGGGAAGAGCAGGTCGCGAAGGCGGCGCCCGGCCAGGTACACGAACGGCATCGGGATGATGGCCACGACGGTGAGCGGCACGCTGATGCTCAGCATCAGGGCGAGGGCCACGAAGAAGCCGGCGATGTTGATGACGATCAGCGGGCCGAAGGTGAGGTACATCTGCACCGACCGGATGTCGGAGTTGGCCCGCGAGATGAGCTGGCCGGTCTGCACGCGGTCGAAGAAGTCGAACGACAACTTCGTCAGGTGGCCGTACACGATCGTGCGGAGGTCGTACTCGAGGTCGTAGGCGACACGGAACAGGCTCGAGCGATAGGCATAGGTGAGCAGGGCGCGCACCACGCCGATCGCGAGGAGCAGCCAGAGATAGCGCGACAGGGGCTCGGTGCGGGCCACGAGCGCACCGTCGATGGCCCCCATCATCACGCGGGGGAGGAGCACGCCGAGCACGAGGGCGGCGAGGGCTCCGGCGAGGGCGAGGGTGAAGGCGACGCGGCGGGCGCGCAGCAACGGCCAGAGCCGCCGCCCCCACGAACGGGTCGGGTCCGGGTCGATTCCGGCCACGGGCACCGATGCCGCGGGGGCGGTGCCCAGCACCTCGTAGGGTGACCAGGGCCCGTCCGGATCCATCGCCGGGCACGCTAACGCCGGCCCTCCGAGCTCCACTCGGGCGGGGCGAGTCGAGACGTTGTGACAGGTCCTCGTACGGAGGTCGATCCGGCTTCGCCGATCGACCGCAGTACGTGTGTCGAAGGGGGAAGGTCTTCTTCCCCCTTCGCCGACTCAGCGGGTCAGCGCGACGGGATGCCCGGCCGACAGTTGCCCGCAGGCGGCGTCGATGTCGGTGCCCCGGTTGCGGCGCACGGTGACGTTCACGGAGTGGGCGCGGAGCCGGTCCCGGAAGGCCCGCACGGCGGCCGGCGGGCTGCCGGTCGTCGGCCAGCCCGGGGTCGGGTTCAGGGGGATGAGGTTCACGTGGGCCGCGATGGGAAGCTCGTGGCACAGCCGGGCGAGGCGGTCCGCGTCGACGCCTCGATCGTTGACGCCGTCGATGAGCGCCCACTCGAACGAGAGTCGTCGGCGGCGCGCCGACACGTCGGCCGCGCAGGCCTCAATGAGGGCGGCGAGCGGGTAACGGCGGTTGATGGGCACGAGCTGATCGCGCAGCTCGTCGTCGGCGGCGTGGAGCGACACGGCGAGATTGACGGGGAGGGCGTGGTCGCGCAGGCGTCGGATGCCCGGCACGACGCCCACCGTCGATAGCGTGATGGCGCGCCCCGACAGCCCGAGATCGGCATGGAGCCGGTCGATGGCCGCCCAGGTGCGCGCCTCGTTGGCAAGTGGCTCACCCATGCCCATGAACACCACGTTGCTGACCCGACGGCCCAGCTCGCGAGCCGTGGGCCGTGGCGCGCACGACTTGCTCGACGATCTCGCCCACGCCGAGGTGGCGCTCGAAGCCGGCCTGGCCGGTGGCACAGAACCGGCAGGCCATGGCACACCCTGCTTGGCTGGACACGCACACCGTGGCCCGGCCGGGATACAGCATGAGCACGGTCTCGATGCGGGCGCCGTCGTCCAACGCCCACAGGAACTTCACCGTGTCGCCGCCTTCGCTCACCCGCTCGGCGAGCCGCGTCAGCGCGCAGGGGAGCTCGTCACGCAGGCGCACCCGCAGCGCCTTGGGCAGCGTGGTGATCTCCTCGAGGTCGAGACCGCCGTAGAGGCCGCGCCAGAGCTGCTCGACCCGGTAGGCGGGGTGGCCTTGCAGCAGGTCGCCCAGCGCCGTTCGATCGAGCTCGAAGCGAGTGGGCACTCCCGCGACGCTACCGGCGGCCAGCGCGGGGTCGGCTCGACACCGCGGTGGCGAGTGAGCAGTACGTCTCGATCCGCCCTCGGATCACATCGAGGCTGGCGAGCCAGAACGCGGGCTCGCGAACGTCGATTCCGAAGCGGGCGCCGAGCTCGGCCGCATCGGCCATCCCCGTGGTCGAAAGCAGGTCGTCGTAGCCGCGCCGGAACTCCTCGGGATCCTGGCGATACCGCGCGAACAGACCGAGCCCGAAGAGCAAGCCGTAGGTGTACGGCCAGTTGTAGAAGTGCGAGCCGTAGTAGTGGGGCTTGAGCGCCCACATCCACGGATGGCGTCTCGAGGTCGAGCCCGTCTCCGTAGGCCTCGGCCTGGGCGTCGAGCATCAGCTGGTTGAGCTCGTCGACCGCGAGCGTTCGCTGGCGCCGCTCGTGGAACAGTCGCGTCTCGAACAGCAACCGACTGTGGATGTCGACGACGACTTGCGTCGCGCCTTGCAGGTCGATGTCCAGCAGCGCCAGCCGCTCCTCGTCCGTCGTCGCCGCGTCGAGCCCGGCCGCCACGACGAGCGTCTCGCAGAAGATGCTGGCCGTCTCGGCCAGGGCCATCGGCAGCTGCCGTTGCATCGCGGTGCGCCCCGCCAACTGGACATTGTGGTAGGCGTGGCCGAGCTCGTGGGCCAGGGTCTGGACGCTGTCGAAGCTGTCCGACCAGTTGAGCAGCACGAGCGAACGGTCGTCGAAGAACGGCATGCAGAACGCGCCGCCCCGCTTGCCGTCTCGCGGCTCGGCATCGATCCAGCGTTCCCCGACGGCCCGCTCGACCAGCGCGGCGAGGGTGGACGAGTAGCTGGCGAAGGCCTGCCCCACGACGTCGCGTGCCCTCGTCCCATCCGACCTCGCCGGCGTGGACGGGCGCGGGGGCGAAGAGGTCCCACCACCGCAGGCCGCCCTGGTAGCCGTGGACGGTCGCCTTGCCCCGGAGGAAGCGCCGGAAGTCGGGCAGCGAGGCGATGACGGCGGTTTCCATCGCCGCGAACGTGTCGCGGTCGACGCTGTTCGCGAACAACGAGGCATCGAGCGGATCGGACCATCCGCGCCGCTCGTTCACCGTGATCGCCTCGCCCTTGATGGCGTTCATGGCCGCCGCGAGGGGCACCGCCAAGGTCGGCCACGCGTCCAGTTCGGCCGCGAAGGCGGCCTCGCGCACGGCGGCGTCCGGGTGGGAGGCGAGGCCGCGCACCGCGTTGATCGGCAGCGTGTCGCGCCTCCCATCGGGCCATGAGACCTGGGCCACGAGTTGCGAGGTCAAGTCGCTGTGCAGCCGGTTCCACGCGCCCGACCCCGTGACCCGTAGCTCGGCGTACACCGACTCCTCGGCCGGTGTCATCTGGTGCTCGGCTCGCACGCTCGCCCGCTGCAGGGCGTACGCGTGGTCGGCCCCCGCCGGCACTTCGGCCAGCTCGGTGGCGCCGAGTGCGGCCACCCACGCCGTGAACCGGGCGGAGAGCTGGCGGAGGGCGGCTTCGTGGCGTTCGAGCTCCGACAGGCGCGCCTGGGCCAGCGCCGAGCGGCTGTCAGTGGTGACGAAGCTCAGGACGAAGGCTTCGAACCGCTCCATGGCCTCGGTCACGTCGTTCGTCGCCTGCAGGACCTCTGCGAACGCCGCCAGCTCCGTGGGCGACGGGCGATGCGGCGCCACTTCCGCGACACCATGACGGTCGTAGAGCGAGACGAGGCGGCTCACGTCGGCTCCGAGCGCCTCGTGGGCGGCCGCGAACTCGCGGCTGTCCAGCGACGGGAAGAGGGCGTTGACGTCCCACCGGGGGAGCGACGCGACAGGGGAGGCGGTCACGTCGCCGTCCTAGCATCCGCTCGTGCCTCGCACGAACCCCCACCTCGCTCCCGAGCACCATGCCGTGTCGCGTATCGGGTGGCTGCGGGCCGGCGTGCTGGGGGCAAACGACGGGTTGCTGTCGATGGCCAGCTTGCTGATCGGGGTGGCCGCCGCCGACCAGGGGCGCACCGTGTTGCTGGTCACCGGGCTCGCCGCGCTGGTGGCCGGCGCGTTCTCGATGGCGGTCGGTGAATACAGCTCGGTCAGCTCGCAGCGAGACGCCGAGCGCGCCGACCTCGCCAAGGAGCAGGCCGAGCTGTCCGAGACGCCCCGGGCGGAGCTGGCCGAGCTGCAGGGCATCTACATGAGCCGCGGCCTGAGCCGCGACCTCGCCCGGCAGGTGGCCCACGAGCTGACTGCGCACGATGCCCTCGGCACCCACGCCCGGGAGGAGCTCGGTCTCGACCTCGAAGATCTCGCCCGGCCCGTTCAGGCCGCGGCCACCTCTGCCATCAGCTTCACCGTCGGGGCGCTCCTGCCGTTGCTCGTCGTGGTCCTGGTGCCCTCCGCCGCCCGCATCCCCGCGGCCGTCGTGGTGACCCTGGCCGGTCTGGGCGCGCTCGGCGCCGTCGGCGGGCACCTCGGTGGAGCGTCGCGCCGAAGGGGCGCGCTACGGGTGCTCGTGGGCGGGGGAGTGGCGATGGCTCTGGCCGCGATCATCGGCCGCCTCGTCGGCGCGGC
>CAVTWD010000014.1:0-82565 GCA_963738325.1 uncultured Acidimicrobiales bacterium | reverse complement strand
GTATAGAGGCAGAGGGGGGAAGGGGACCTTCCCCCTCTGAAACCCCCATCCTCGGAGCCCCGCTCGGCCGGCCAAGCCGGACCGAGCTCCGCACGAACAACTCGTTGGGGGGAAGGGGAGCTTCCCCCTTTGGAACCCAGCCTTCCCGCTCGACGCCGCGCTACCGGCGGGCGATGTCGCCGACGAAGGCCCGATCGGTGTGGTGCTCCTCGAAGCCCAGCGACTGGTACAGGCGCAGCGCGGGCGCGTTGTCGGCGTCTACGTACAGCATCGCCATCGGGACGCCGCGGGCGGCCAGCGACTCCAGACCAGCCAGGGTCAGGGCCCGGCCGAGGCCGAGCCCGTGGAAGTCAGGGTCGACGGCGATCACGTAGATCTCGCCGAGCACCGGGTCGCGGTCGGCGTGAACCTTGGTCCAGCAGAAGGCGGCGAGTCGCCCGTCGCGTTCGTGGAGCAGGAAGCCCGATGGGTCGAACCACGGCTCCTTCTCGCGGGCGAGCAGCGTGTCGAGATCCCAGCCTCCTTGCTCGGGATGGCTGGCGAAGGCACGGTTGTTCACCTGGAGCCAGGCGCGTTCGTCCACTCCCGGCACGAAGGCCCGCGTGGCGACCGCGGGGCGAGCGTCGAGGGGAAGCGGGCGGCGCATCTGCAACAGGACGCGTCCGGGGCGCAGCCCGACCTCCGCAGCCAACTCATCGTGGGCGTCCGTCGGCTCGAACACCCACCAGTGCACATGGCCGCCACCTTCGGCCGCCACGAGATCGATCGCCGCTCGGAGCAACCGCGGCCCGATGCTCGCCATCTCGTAGCGATGGTGCGGATGGAAGACGAGCTCGAGCGCCCAGGAGTCGTTTCCCCGGCTCACCTGCGCGTACGCGACGGGATGGCGATGGCCCTCCTCCCACACGACGAGCCCGGCGAAGCCGGTGCGCCCTCCTTGCACCAGATCGAGCCACTGGTGGTCGCCGAGCGCCTGATGGTCGTCGGCTCGCTCCGCCGCGTCGAGCAGACCTTGGACCGCGGTGATGTCGTCTCGGTCCATGTGGCGCTTGACCTCGAGGCGGGGCATAGGCGCAGGGTAGACGTAGCCTGCGCCGCTGTGGCACGGCCGCGAACGCCGAAGGGACGGGCCCGCGAGGCCGCTCGCCGGCTCGCAGAGGAGTATCCCGACGCCGTCTGCGAGCTCGACCACGGCGACGCCTTCGAGCTCCTCGTCGCCACGATCCTGTCCGCGCAGACGACCGACGTGCGGGTGAACATGGTCACGCCCGAGCTGTTCCGCCGCTACCCCGATGCCGAGGCGTTGGCCGCCGCCGATCCAAGCGTCGTCGAGGAGATCATCCGCTCCACCGGCTTCTACCAGGCGAAGACGCGCAGCATCCTCGGCATGGCCGCCGCGCTCGTCGAGCGCTTCGGCGGCGAAGTGCCCACTCGGTTGGAGGACTTGGTGACACTGCCCGGGGTGGGCCGCAAGACGGGCAACGTCGTGCGCAGCGTCGCCTTCGACCTCCCGGGCCTTCCGGTCGACACGCACGTGATCCGCTTGTCGAACCGCCTCGGCCTGACCAACCAAGCCGACCCGGTGAAGATCGAGCTGGAGCTGAACGCCATGATCCCGGCGAAGGCCCGGGGCGACTTCAGCCTCCGGATGATCCTGCACGGCCGCAGGGTGTGCCTGGCCCGTACACCGAGGTGCGAGGTGTGCGTTTTGGCTGACATCTGCCCATCGAGCCGGCTGCCGACGCGCCCTCATCATTGTTGATGATGCGTTGCGCGCGATCCGTGGCTGAGTAGGATGGCACATACCAACCAGGTTCCCGCCACCTGGTTTGAGGGCGATACCGGGATCCGCCGCCTGGTGTCGCAGAGCGACGGCCCCCTCGCCCGGGGCCGTCGCCGTTTTTCCGAACACGTCTCACGCCGCTCGTGACCGCCTCGCGCTCGCTACTGCCGTGACCGGCAACGTTCGCCCCGTTGCGCCGGCCAGTGCCGGCGCCGACTGCGTTGCGCCTCGTCGCAATAGTGCTGCGACTATTGCTTCCTCGTCGCGCCTTGCCGGCATCAACCCTGGCTCGGCGGGCCGGGCCTCAGTCACCGGTCACGGCACTAGCTGCTCAGCTTCTCCGCCCGCTCGATCTGGCGTTGCGTGGCGCGGAGGCTGCGCTCGGCTTCGTACAGCGCGGCCAGCACGTCCTCGTGGTCAGCGCCTTGGTGCCGGCCCGCGACGGCGGCCAGCCGACGCTCGACCTCGGCCAGGGTGGTGAGGAGCGAGGAGAGCTCGGCCGCGTCGTTCGCCATGCGCTCCAGAGTCTGCCAGCCCTCTCGCGCCAATCGACCCGGGGGCGCGACACCCGGCCGGTAGCCTCCCCGGTGCCATGCTCACCCTTCTCGACCTGCGGGGCCGGCCCTGGCGTGACGGCGTCGAGGGCTTGCCGCGCCCGGCGGCACCGTCGGGCACGCCGGTGGCGGAGGTGGCGGCCATCCTGGAAGAGGTTCGTGCAGGCGGCGACGGTGCCCTGCGGCGGCTGACGGCTCGTTTCGACGGCGTCGAGCTCGGCGAGCTGCGCGTGCCCGAGAGCGCACTACACGACGCCCTCGGCCGCGTCCCCCGGGCCCTGAGGAGCGCGCTCGAGGTCGCGGCCGCGCGTCGATCGAGGGCTTCCACCGGGCCCAGGTTCTGCCGCCGGCCGTCCACGAGCACGCCGCGGTCACCGTCCAGACCGTCAGCGTTCCCGTCGCCCGGGCCGGCTGCTACGTGCCCGGCGGACGGGCGGTCTACCCCTCGACCGTGCTCATGACGGCCGTCCCCGCGCGGTGGCCGGTGTCGACGAGGTGGTGCTCGTCGTGCCCCCTGATCGCACGACCGGGTGGCCGGCCGATGCGACGCTCGCGGCAGCGGCCATCGCCGGTGTCGACGAGGTGTACCGGATCGGAGGGGCCCAAGCCGTCGGCGGCGCTGGCGTACGGCACCGAGACGATCCGGCCGGTCGACGTGATCGTCGGACCGGGCAACATCTACGTGGCCGTCGCCAAGCGTCTCGTCGCCGGCGAGGGGCGCGTGGGGGTGCCGAGCGCGTTCGCGGGCCCGAGCGAGGTCGTGGTGGTGGCCGACCGCAGCGTGCCGGCCGACCTGGCCGCCATCGACGTCGTGGTCCAAGCCGAGCACGGTCCCGACGGGCTGGCCTGGCTCATCACCTGGGACGAGGTCGTGGCCAAGGAGGTCACCGACGCAGTGGCGACCTACGTCGGCCGCTCGGCCCGCCGGGCTGACATCACCGCGACCCTGGAAGCGGGAGGTCATGCGGTGCTCGTGGACTCACCCGAGCACGCATTGGCGGTCGCCAACGCCATCGCCCCGGAGCATCTCGAGCTCATGGTGGAAAGGGCGGAGGAACTGGTGCTCCTCGTGCGCAACGCAGGCGCGGTGTTCCTCGGGCCGTGGGCCCCGGCGTCGCTCGGCGACTACCTGGCCGGCCCTTCGCACGTCCTCCCCACCCACGGTTCCGCTCGCTTCGGCCAGGCCCTCACCGTCGCCGACTTCACCAAGCACGTCCACGTCATCGCCACCGACCAGGATGGCATCACCGCCCTCGCCCCTCATCTCGTGGCTCTCGCCGAGGCCGAGGGACTCGAGGCTCACGCCGAGAGCGCGCGGCGACGGGTGGGGCCGTGAGCGCGCGTGGCCTCGTACCCGTGCGCGACGACCTGCGGGCGATGGAGGGCTACCACTCGCCCCAGGTCGACGTCCGCGTGCGACTCAACACGAACGAGTCGTCCGCGCCGCCGCCGCTCGCGTGGCGGGACGCCTTCGCCGCCGCGCTCTCGCGTATCGAGTGGCACCGCTACCCGGACCGTGCCGCCACCGGGCTGCGGGAGGCCATCGCCGCCGTCCACAACGTCGGGCCCGAGCACGTGTTCGCGGCCAACGGCTCCAACGAGGTGCTCCAATGCCTGTTGCTCGCGTACGGCGGCGCGGCGCGGACGGCGGTGACCTTCGAGCCCACCTACCAACTGCACTCTCACATCGCTCGCGTCACTGGTACGAAGGTGGTCGAAGGTGAGCGGGCCCCCGACTTCTCCCTCGACCTCGATGAGGTGCGGCGGGTCTTGGCGGAGCACTCCCCGGTCATCACCTTCCTGTGCTCGCCGAACAACCCGACCGGGATGGTCGAACCAGAGTCGACCGTGCGGGCCCTGGCCGAGATGGCGCCCGGCCTCCTCGTGGTGGACGAGGCCTACGGGCAGTTCGCGCCTTGGTCGGCGCTCGGGCTCGTGGGTGACGACGATCGGCTCGTGGTGACGCGGACGTTCTCGAAGACATGGTCGATGGCCGCTGCCCGCCTCGGCTACCTGGTCGGCCCATCGTGGCTCGTGGCCGAGCTGGAGAAAGTGGTGTTGCCCTATCACCTCGATGCCGCGAAGCAAGTCGCGGGGCGCCTGGCGTTGCGGTACACCGACGAGATGGAGGAGCGGGTCAAGCTCGTGATCCGCGAGCGCGAGCGGATCATGGCCGCGCTGGCGGAGCTGCCCGTGGAGCACTGGCCGTCGGGCGCCAATTTCGTGCTGTTCCGGCCCGCGCGGGCATCGGGCCCTGCCGTGTGGGAGGGGTTGCTCGAGCGCAGCGTGCTCGTGCGGAACTGCTCGAGCTGGCCCCGCCTCGCTGACTGCCTGCGCGTCACCGTCGGGACGCCCGAGGAGAACGACATGTTCCTCTCCGCCCTCGGCGAGGTGCTCGGGTGACCGGCCGGCAGGCGGCTCGCCAACGGGCCACCCGGGAGACGCGGGTGGCGGTCACGATCGACCTCGACGGCTCGGGTCGCACGGAGATCGAGACCGGCCTTCCCTTCTACGACCACATGCTCGACCAGCTCGGCCGCCATGGCGGCTTCGACCTGACGGTCCACACCGAAGGTGACCTCCATGTCGACAGCCACCACAGCGTGGAGGACACCGCGATCGTCCTCGGTGAGGCCCTTCGGGAGGCGCTCGGCGACAAGGCCGGCGTCCGCCGGTTCGCCAGCGGGCTCTTCCCCCTCGACGAGGCCCTCGTCGAAGTGGCCCTCGACCTCTCGGGGAGGCCCTTCGTGGTGTGGGACGTCGAGCTGCCCGAGGCCATCCCGCTCGGGCAGCCACCCTTCGACCCCAGCCTCGCCGAGCACGCCATCACCAGCTTCGCGACCGCGGCCGGCCTCACCCTCCACGTGAGGTCGAGGCATGGCCGAAACGCTCATCATGTCATCGAGGCGGCCTTCAAGGGGCTGGCCCGTTGCCTGCGCGACGCCGTGCGGGTCGAGGGGGCCGGCGTGCCCAGCACCAAGGGCGTGCTGTGACCTCCGGTGAGCGGCCCCTCGTGGCGGTGGTCGACTACGGCATCGGCAATCTGCGCTCGGCCCAGAAGGCCCTCGAGCGCACAGGCGCGGACGCCCGGCTGAGCGCCGACCCGGCACTGATCGCCGACGCGGCGGGCGTGGTGCTGCCCGGGGTCGGCGCCTTCGGTGCCTGCGTGGGCGCACTGCGTCGAGCCGGCCTCGAGGACCCGGTACTGGCCGCGGTGCAGTCCGCGCGACCGTTCCTCGGCATCTGCGTCGGCATGCAGATGCTGTTCGACGGATCCGAAGAGGACGCCTCCACGCGGGGTCTGGGGGTGCTGCCGGGCAGGGTCCGCTGGATCCCACCCGGTGTGAAGCGCCCGCAGATGCAGTGGAACATCCTCGACGTTGTCGCTCCTGACGATCTGCTGCTCGCCGATCTCGGGCCAGACCCCTGGATGTACTTCGTCCACTCCCTCCACGCGGTGCCCGCCGATGCGAGCCTGGTCGTGGCCACGTGTGACTACGGCGGGCCGCTCACCGCCGCGGTGCGGGCCGGCAACGTCTTCGCCACCCAGTTCCACCCCGAGAAGTCCGGGGCCACGGGCCTCGCCCTGCTGCGCAACTTCACGCGAGTGGCGGCCGGCATGGCGCGCACGTGATCGATCTCCTCCCGGCCATCGACATTCGCGCCGGCCGCTGCGTGCGCCTGGAGCAAGGCGACTACGACCGCGAGACGGTGTACGGCGACGATCCCGTGGCCGTGGCCGTCGGGTACGCCGAGGCCGGGACCCGCTGGGTGCACGTCGTGGACCTCGACGCGGCGCGCACCGGCGAGCCGGTGAACCGCCCCGTGGTGGCGGAGGTGGCCGCCGCGCTCGCGCCCCTCGGCGTGCGAGTCCAAGCTGGTGGGGGCGTGCGGTCCGAGGCGGCGGCGGTCTCGCTGGCCGAGGCCGGGGTCGCCCGCGTCGTGATCGGCACCGCCGCGGTCGAGGATCCCGCGCTCGTGGCTCGGATCGCGGCGCGCCAGCCGACCGCCGTCGGGCTCGACGGGCGCCACGGCGAGGTGGCCGTGCACGGCTGGCGAGCAGGGACGGGGGCGCGCGTCGTGGACGTACTCGGCCGATTCGAGCACGCCGGCGTGGCCGCGGTGATCGTCACCGACATCTCGAGAGACGGGACGCTCGGCGGCCCGGACCTGCGTGGGCTGGAAGCCGTCCTCCGTGCCACCGAGGTGCCGGTCATCGCCTCCGGCGGCGTCTCCGAGCTCGAGGACCTTCGAGCCCTTGCTCGGCTCGATGTCGACGGTCGCCGGCTCCACGGCGCGATCACCGGCAAAGCCATCTACGAAGGCCGCTTCACCGTCGCGGACGCGCTCGCGGCGTTGGCGTCTCCCCTGCGCTGATGCCGGTACCGTCCCCACGGTGCTGAGCGCGCGCGTCATCCCCTGCCTCGACGTGGATCGCGGCCGCGTCGTGAAGGGAGTGAATTTCGTGGGGTTGCGCGACGCCGGTGACCCGGTCGAGCTGGCCGTTCGCTACGACGAGGAGGGGGCCGACGAGCTCGTGTTCCTCGACATCACCGCCTCGAGCGACGGGCGCGACACGATGGTCGACGTCGCTCGGCGTACTGCCGAGCACCTGTTCATCCCCTTCACCATCGGCGGCGGTGTCCGTTCGGTCGAAGACGCCCGCCGCCTCCTTCGCGCCGGGGCCGACAAGGTGAGCGTGAACACTGCCGCGGTCGAACGGCCTTCGCTCATCGCCGAGATCGCGGCCGAGTTCGGCGCTCAGTGCGTCGTGTGCGCCATCGACGCCCGCGCCCGGAGCGACCGGTCGGGTTGGGAGGTGTACGTGCATGGCGGGCGGACGCCGACGGACCTCGACGCCGTGGCCTGGGCGGAGCAAGCGGAGCGAGCCGGGGCGGGGGAGATCCTCCTCACCTCGATGGACCGGGACGGAACGCGTGACGGCTTCGACCTCCCCTTGACCCGGGCGGTGACCACGGCCGTGGGGATCCCGGTGATCGCGAGCGGCGGGGTCGGCTCCCTCGACCACCTCGCCGACGGCGTGCTCGCGGGCGGCGCGGACGCAGTGCTGGCCGCGTCGATCTTCCACTTCGGCGAGCACACGATCGCGGAAGCCAAAGCGGCGATGGCGGCGCGGGGGATCACCGTCCGGCCGGTCTGTTGAAGGCGCGTCAGTCGAGACGCTGGGCGGTGGCGAACCCGCGGGCGCTGACGGCCAACTGCGCGGTCTGCCCTCCGAAGAAGTGGTCGGCCATCGCCACGACCTCGAGCGTGGTCGCCTTCCAGCCGGCAACCCGGGCCTCGACGGCGGTGAGCGGGGCGAACTGGTCGTGCTCGGCCACCACGAGGTGCTTGGGGCGGTGGTCCCCACCCGCCAGTGGCTCGGCGGAGCCGGCGGTGAGCGGCGGCGCCACGAGGAACCACGCGTCGAGGCGAGGGTCGACGACGTCGAGGGCGACCCGCGCCCCGAACGAGTACCCGGCCAGGAGCAGGGGACCGTTCCCGGCGAAGGGCGCGGCGGCCTCGAGGGCGGCGACGATGTCCAGGCGCTCGCCCTGGCCCTCGTCGTGCACTCCTTCGGAGCGGCTCACACCTCGGAAGTCGAAGCGCACCGCGGCCACCCCGGCGCCGGCCAGTGCCTCGCAGAGCGTCGTGACGACGAAGTCGTGGCGGTCACCGCCATAGAGCGGATGGGGATGGGCGACAACTGCGGCGGCCCACGGGTGAGGGGGCAAGAAGATGTCGCCCTCGAGCGTGAGGCCGTCCGCCGTGGCCAGGAGCACAGTTTCCTGTGGCACCGCCAGACGGTACCGTCGATCCCGTGCCGGCCCTGTCCGACCGCGACAAGCTGCCGATCAAGATGCTCAACGACCGACTGCTCGTGAAGCTGCCGCGCGAGGACGGTGAGCGCCGGTCCTCGGGCGGCATCCTCATCCCGGCCACCGCGCAGGTGGCCCGCCGCCTCGTCTGGGGTGAGGTGGTGGGGGTCGGGTCGAACGTGCGCACGTGCGAGCTCAGTGACCGCGTGCTGTTCTCCCCCGAGGACCGCTACGAGGTGGAAGTGGGCGGCGAGGACTACCTGATCCTCCGCGAGCGCGACATCCACGCCGTGGCCGCTCAACGCATCGAGGGGTCGACCGGCCTGTATCTCTGAGGTGGCGGTCCTTCCCCGCCGCCGGGTCGGTTGGCGACGTCGGTGATCGAGTTCGCGTTCCGAGCGGCGATGTCCGCGCCGTTGCGCCGGAGCGGGCGTCGGCCACCGGCCAGGGCACGATGCGCCCGTAGGATCTCGGGTCATGCCTTCCGGCACCCGCATCCTCCCCACCGCAGAGCAGCTCGACGCGGTGCGCTTCGACGAGCACGGGCTGGTGCCGGCCATCGTCCAGGAGCTCGGCAGCGGCCAGGTGCTCATGATGGCGTGGATGAACGCCGAGACGCTGCGGCTCAGCCTCGCCGAGGGCCGCACCGTGTTCTGGAGCCGTAGCCGCCAGGAGGTCTGGCGCAAGGGCGACACCTCCGGTGACCGGCAATGGGTCAAGGAGGCCTACTACGACTGCGACGGCGACGTCCTCCTCTTCGTCGTCGAGCAGGAGGGTCGGGGTGCCTGCCATACGGGAGCGAGGTCGTGCTTCTCCCGCCGCTTCGGCCGATGATCGAGGCCGCCACGTGATGCGCCCGGCGCTCGGCCGCGACGACTTCCGGACGCTCGCCCGCGACCACACGGTCGTCCCGGTCTGGACCGAGCTGCTGGCCGATCTGGAGACGCCAGTGGCCGCCTACGCCAAGCTGGTCGGTGACGCCGCCGGTTTCCTGTTCGAGTCGGTCGAGCACGGCGAGCGCTGGAGCCGGTTCTCCTTCGTCGGCCGTGACCCCACGGCCACCCTCGTGCTGCGCGACGGTCGCGTCGGCGTCGACGGTCTCGTTCCGCAGGGCGTGCCTCGCGATCGGGGCATCCTCGCCGCCCTCGAAGCGCTGCTCCACGTGTACCGGGCACCCGTCCTGCCCGATCTCCCGCCGTTGCAGGGTGGCCTCGTCGGCTACCTCGGCTACGACGTCGTCCGAGAGGTCGAGCGCCTCCCGAACGTCCCGGCCGACGACCGCCGGCTCCCCGATGCCGTGATGAGCATCATCGGGAGCCTGGCCGCCTTCGACCACTGGCGCCAGCGGGTGTACCTGATCGAGAGCGTGCCCGTGTTCGGGCTCGGCGACCTCGAGCTCGACGCCGCCTATGACGATGCCCTGCGGCGCCTGGAGCTGGCGGTGAGCGACCTCGGTGGGCCGCTGCCCTATACGCCGGTGGAACCCCCGGATGCGGCCGATCCACTCCCGAGCGTCCGCTCGACCATGCCCGACGGGCAGTACCAGCTCGCCGTCCAGGTGGCGAAGGAGCACATCGTGGCCGGCGACATCTTCCAGGTCGTGCTGGCGCAGCGCTACGACCTCGATCTCGACGCCGAGCCCTTCGACATGTACCGGGTCCTGCGCCAGATCAATCCGAGCCCGTACATGTACTTCTTCCGCCATCCCGAGATCACGATCGTCGGCTCATCTCCGGAGCCGATGGTCCAGGTGCTCGGCGACACCATCATCTCCCGGCCGATCGCGGGCACCCGCCGGCGCGGGCGCACCGACGAGGACGACCGGCGCATGGCCGGCGAGCTGCGCGAGCACCCCAAGGAGGTGGCTGAGCACATCATGCTGGTCGATCTGGCCCGCAACGATGTGGGACGGGTGGCCCGCTTCGGTACCGTCCACGTCGACGAGCTCATGACCCTCGAGCGCTACAGCCACGTGATGCACCTCACCTCGCAGGTGTCGGGGCACCTGTGCGAGAATCTCGGCCCCATCGACGTCCTCCGGGCCACGATGCCGGCGGGCACGGTGAGCGGGGCGCCGAAGGTCCGGGCCATGCAGATCATCGACGAGCTGGAGCCGGTGAAGCGGGGCCCTTACGCGGGGGTCGTCGGGTATGTCGATTTCTCGGGCAACCTCGACACCGCCATCGCCATCCGCACGATGTTCGTCGGCCCTCGCGGCGCTGCCCTCCAAGCCGGCGCCGGCATCGTGGCCGACAGTGATCCGGAGCTGGAAGACCTCGAATGCCGCAACAAGGCCGCCGCGCTCCTGGCTGCCATTCCCGCGGCGCGCCGGATGACCGCGCAACGGGCGAAGGAGCGGACCACGCCATGAACGGTCTCGTCGTCCATCGCCAGCCGCGGGATTCGGTGTGGGTCGGCGGCCCCGACGCCGAGTCCTACCTTCAGGGGCAATGCAGCCAGGACATCACGAAGATCGATGTCGCCACATCGGCGTGGTCGTTCGTCCTGCAGCCGTCGGGCAAGGTGGACGTCCTCTGCCGTGTGCAACGGGTGAACGACCACACCTTCGTGCTCGACACCGACGCCGGCTTCGGAACCGCCCTCATCACCCGCCTCGAGCGCTTCAAGCTCCGTGTCAAGCTCGACATCGCGGCTCTCGGCTGGGTGTGCCTCGCCTACCGCGGGTCAGGCGCCGCCGAGCGCGACGGGCTCGACGCCTGGTGGGGTGGCGACGAGGCGCGTGACGTGCTCGGCGCTGACGTCGAGATCGACCCGAAGGCGCGGGAGATCGACGCCGCCGCGTTCGAGCACCTGCGCGTCGAGGCCGGTTGGCCGGCGATGGGCGCCGAGCTCACCCCCGACACCATCCCGGCGGAATCGGGCGTCGTGCCTCTGGCGGTGAGCTTCACGAAGGGCTGCTTCACCGGCCAGGAGCTCGTCGCTCGGATCGACAGCCGCGGCGGCCACGTCGCCCGCCATCTGCGCCGGCTGCGGCGCTCGGATGGCGGCACGCTGGCCGTGGGCGCGCCTCTCCTTGTCGAGGGTCGCGAGGTGGGCCGGGTCACGAGCGCGTCCGGTGCCGTCGGGCTCGGCTACGTCGCTCGGGCCGTCGACCCGCCCGCCCTCGTCGCGGTGGGCGGCGGGCAGGCCGAGGTGGAGTCGATCGTCGCCCCGAACTAACGCGTCGCCCGCCGGTGACCACCGCGCACGCCCCTTTCAGCGCGCTACGCGGGCGGTGTCGGGGCGGTCGGGAGCCGGACCACGAGTCGGGCCCCGCCGCCGGGGGCCGCCTCCGCCACGGCCGAGCCTCCCATGGCCTCGGCCAGTTCGCGCACGATGGCGAGGCCGAGGCCCGAGCCGCTCTCGCGCCGGATCGGCTCGTGCCGAGTCACGTAGAGCCGCTCGAACACGTGAGGGCGGTCTGCTTCGGCGATGCCGGGCCCGTCGTCGTCGACCCAGAGGGCGGCCTGACCCGATCCCGCGGTCACGCCGACCGTCACGGTGGTGCGGGCGAACTTCATGGCGTTGTCGATCAGGTTGGCCACCACCTGCGCGAGCCGGTCGCCGTCGGCCAGGACGGGGGCCGCGGCGCGCACGTCCTCGCGCACGGTCAGCCCGCTGGCCGCCGCGTCCGGTTGGAAGCCGACGACGGTCGCGGCGACCACTGCAGCGAGATCCACCCGTTGCATATGCAACGAGAACGTCCGCGCTTCCAGCCGGGCGAGGTCGAGGAGGTCGCCCACGAGCCGATCGAGCCGTCGCGACTCCGAGAGGATGACCCCCGCTCCCTCACGGGGGTCGGCGATCACGCCGTCAGTGATCGCCTCTGCATACCCCTGGATCGACGTGAGCGGTGTCCTCAAGTCGTGGGAGACGGAGAGCAGGAACTGCTGCTCGAGCCCTTGCGAGCGTTCGAGGTTCGAGGCCATGACGTTGATCGATCGCGCCAGGTCGGCGAGCTCGTCGTCGGCCTTGGCGGTCGGCTCCGGCACCCGGGTGGACAGCTCGCCCGCCGCGATGCGACGGGTGGCAAGGTCGGCCTCGCGCAGGGGCGCGTGAGGCGCCGTCCGAGCGACACCGCCACGACCGCGCTCAGGGCGACCGTGACCCCGGCGGCGAGGAGGAACCAGCCGGTCGCGGAGCCGAACCCGCTGACCCGCCGGGTCAGCACGGCGACGATCGTGCCGCGGGAGCTGCTCGCGGGGGCCGCCGCGTAGATGAGATCGCCATTCGATCCCGACACCGTCTGGCTCGCCCTCAGTAGGGGCACGTTCAGGTCGGCCCTGCTCACCCCGGCGGGCAAGGTCCCGTTGATCCCGCCCGCTGGCCCGATCACGAGCACCTCGGCCCCTTGGAGGCGGAGTGCGCCGCGCACGGCGGAGAGCAACGCCGGCCGGGGCCGTTCGGCGAGGTCGGTGACGTCCTGGACCAGCGCCTCGGCGCTGCGACGCAGCTCCCGCTCGTTGGACCGCCGGGTGCTGACCCGCGCCAGCAGGAGGGTGGCCAGACCGGCGAGCACCAGCGCGGCCACGGTCGTGCCGAGGATGGCAAGGGTGAGGCGACGTGTCATCTCGGGCCGGCAGTGTGCTCGGCAGATGTGAGCATCCCGTTAGCCCAGCCGGTAGCCGACGCCCCACACCGTGGCCAGCGGCAGCTCGTCGCCCAGCTTCTTGCGGAGTTGGCGGACGTGGACGTCGACCGTCCGCTCGTCGCCGTACCAGTCGGGCCCCCACACGCCATCGAGCAGCTGCTGGCGGGACAGGGCGATGCCCTGGTTGCGGGCGAGGAATGCGAGCAGGTCGAACTCCCGCGTCGCCAGGGCGACGGGCTCGCCGGCGCGGCGCACCTCACGGCGGGCGGTGTCCACCTCGAACCTCGTGCCGACGTTGACGATGCCGCCATCTCCTCTCGCCGACAGCGCCTCGCCTCGCCGGAGGATGGCCTTCACCCGGGCCACGACCTCGCGCGGCGAGAAGGGCTTGGTCACGTAGTCGTCCGCGCCGAGCTCGAGGCCGAGGATGCGATCGATCTCGCCGTCCCGTGCCGTGAGGAAGAGGATCGGCACCGACCGCGACGCCCGGATCCGCCGGCAGACCTCCAGCCCGTCGATGCCCGGCAGTGAGATGTCGAGCACGACCAGAGCGGCGTCGTGCTGCGCGAGCAGTTCGAGGCCGCGTTCACCGTGGCGGGCCAGGAGCACGCGAAACCCCGCCTGGCGGAGATAGAGGTCGAGCAGATCGGCGATGCTCGGATCGTCCTCGACCACGACGACGATCTGCTCGCGGGCCACGGCGTCATGCTCGCGCGGCGACCTACGCTGCCGGGATGGCGCCGGAGGAGGTGCTCGGACTGCCCGCGGGGGCGAGCCCGGATGCATGCAGGGCCGCGTTTCGCCGCCTCGTTCGCGAGCACCATCCCGACGCCCACCCCGGGGCGAGCTCGGCCGAGACCCGCCGCCATGCCGAGGAGCTGCGCCGGGTAACGGCCGCTTGGGCCGCGCTGCTCGCCGAGCAGCGGGGCGGGCGGGTCGAGCGACGGTCGACTGACCCCGCCGACCCCCCGAGCGAGGCCGACCCCGAGACGATCTTCGACGCCACGCCGTTCGACGGCGAGGGGATGGACGGCGAGGTGGCGCTGAGGTCGCCTCCTTCGGGCCTCGTCGTCGTGCCGATGGCGCTGTTCGCCCTGGCGGTGCTGGCGTTCTCGGTGAGCGTGGTGATGAACCTCACCGTCCTCTGGCAGTTGGCCATCGGTTTGCTGGTGCTGGCCGGCGTGTCGTTCGTGTTGGCGCCGTTCTTCGTGATGCTGCGCCGGCGCTGAGCGAGGGCGGCCGCGGCCGGACCGGTAAGGTCCCGCCGCTGTGGCCACCTACCTCGACCGCATCGTCGAGTCGCATCGGCGTGACGCGTTCGAGGACCGGCGTCCCCTCCACCACCTCGTCGCCACGGCCCGGGCCGCGCCGGCTGCTCGCGGCTTCCGGGCGGCCCTGGTGGCTGCGCCCGGCCTCGCCGTCATCGCGGAGATCAAGCGGCGTTCGCCCTCGAAGGGCGACCTGAACCCGGGCCTCGACCCGGCCGATCTGGCCATGACCTACGAGGATGGAGGAGCGGCTTGCCTCTCCGTGCTCACCGACCGCCAGTACTTCGGCGGCTCCCCCGGAGACCTCAAGGAGGCGCGGGCCGTCTCCTCGCTGCCCGTGCTGCGCAAGGACTTCACCGTGGCCCCCCACGACGTCTGCGACGCCCGGCTGATGGGCGCCGACGCCGTGCTCCTGATCGTCGCCGTCCTCTCCGACGACGAGCTGCGACGCTTCCACGCCATCGCGGGCGACGTTGGTCTCGACGCCCTCGTCGAGGTGCACGACGAGCACGAGCTCGAGCGGGCCCTCGCCGCGGGCGCGACTCTCATCGGCGTGAACCAGCGGGATCTCGCCAGCTTCTCCCTTGATCCCGACCGGGCCGCACGCCTGGCGGCGCTCATCCCTGCGGGCGTCGTGAAGGTGGCCGAGTCCGGCGTGCGCGATGCTGCGGATGCCGGCCGGCTGGCCGACGCCGGCTACGACGCCATCCTCGTCGGCGAAACCCTGGTGACCTCGCCCGACCCGGCCCACACCATCCGTGAGCTCAAGGGGGACTAGATGCAATACCACCTGCCTGCCGACCGACTGCCCACTGCCTGGTTCAACGTGCTGCCCCGGCTGCCCGAGCCGTTGCAGCCGCCGCTCCACCCGGGCACCAGGCAACCCGTCGGCCCCGACGATCTGGCCCCGTTGTTCCCGATGGCCCTCATCGAGCAGGAGATGACCTCGGCCCCCTGGGTGGACATCCCGGGGGGCGTGCTCGACGTCCTGCGCCTGTGGCGGCCGACTCCGTTGGTGCGGGCCGAACGGCTGGAGCAGGCCCTGGGGACGCCGGCCCGCATCTACTACAAGGACGAGTCCGGGAGCCCGGCGGGTTCGCACAAGCCCAACACCGCCGTGCCGCAGGCGTACTACAACAAGGCGGAAGGCATCGCCCGCCTCACCACCGAGACGGGCGCGGGCCAGTGGGGCACGGCGCTCGCCTTCGCCTGCGCCCAGTACGACCTCGCCTGCAAGGTGTACATGGTGCGGACCTCGTTCGAGTCCAAGCCCTACCGGCGCGTGATCATGGAGACCTGGGGCGCCGAGTGCGTGCCGTCACCCGTCGACGACCCGTCCTCGCCGGGTTCGCTCGGCCTCGCGATCTCCGATGCGGTCCGCGACGCCGCCACCCGGGATGACTCGCACTACTCGCTCGGCTCGGTCCTGAACCATGTCCTGCTGCACCAGACGGTGATCGGGCTGGAGGCCAAGGAGCAGCTCGCCATGGCCGGGGAAGGGTTGCCTGACGTCATCATCGCCCCCTGCGGTGGTGGCTCGAACCTGGGCGGTCTGTCGCTGCCCTTCGTCGAGGACGCAGGCGTGCGGCTCGTCGCCGTCGAGCCGTCCTCGTGCCCGACGCTCACGGAGGGCCGCTTCGACTACGACTTCGGCGACACCGCCGGCATGACCCCGCTGCTGTCGATGTACACGCTGGGCCACGAGTTCATGCCGCCCACCATCCACGCCGGGGGCCTGCGCTACCACGGTGACGCTCCCATCATCAGCCTGCTGGTGAAGACGGGCCGCATGGAGGCGATGGCCTACCCCCAGGGCAAGGTGTTCGAGGCGGCCAAGCTCTTCGCCAACGCCGAGGGCCGGGTCGCCGCTCCGGAGGCGGCGCACGGCATCCGGGCGGCCATCGACGAGGCGCTGGCGGCGAAGGAGACCGGGGAGGAGCGGCTCATCCTGTTCAACTACTGCGGGCACGGCTTCCTCGACCTGGCCGCCTACGACGACTTCAACCACGGCCGGCTGGTCGACGTCTGACCCACCGGAAGGCGACCCTTCCCTCACTCGGCGAACGGGGCCGCTACCCGTGCGAAGTTCGCACGTTTGGCTGCCCCATTCGGGAGGGGCGCTCCGAGATGGCTTGGGGGACGATCCTCGAGACTGCGACCGGGAAGCCCGGGGGACGGCACGCCGCCTCCGGTACCCTCCTCGTGCGATGTTCGTCAAGATCTGCGGTATCACCAATGAGGACGACGCCCTCCTGGCCGTGGCCCTGGGGGCGGACGCCATCGGCTTCGTCTTCGCGCCCAGTCCGCGCCAGATCGCGCCCCAACGGGCCTACGACATCGTCCGGCGCCTCGCCCCGGGCATCCTGCCCGTGGGGGTGTTCCGCAACGAGCATCCCGACCGCGTCGTCGACATCGTCCGCTCCGCCCGGCTCAAGGCCGCCCAGCTCCACGGCACCGAGACGCCGGCCATGACCCACCAGGTGCGCCGGCAGCTCGGCTACGTCATCAAGGCCTTCCCGGCGGGCAGCGACGAGTTGGCCCGCGCCGACGACTGGGGCGCCGACGTCGTGCTCGTCGACGCGGCCACGCCCGGCTCGGGCAGCACCTACGACTGGGGCCTCGTCGACGCCGCGCCCCAGGACGCCCAGATCCTCCTCGCCGGTGGGCTCACGCCCGAGAACGTGGCCACCGCCATCGCCCGGGTCCGGCCGTGGGGCGTCGACGTCTCCACCGGCGTCGAGCGCTCGCCCGGCCGCAAGGACCCCGTCAAGCTCAAGGCGTTCATCGACGCCGCCAGGGCGGCAGCGCCGCAGCCGTACATCGGCCCCGACGAGCTGCCGTACGACTGGCAGGACGAATAGGGCGGCGTTCGATGTCGTTGATGGCCGAGCCCGCTCCGGGCGGCCGCTTCGGGGAGTTCGGCGGGCGGTTCGTGCCCGAGTCGCTCGTCCCCGCCTGCGAGGAGCTCGAAGCCGCCTTCCGGGACGCATGGGGCGATCCCGCGTTCCGGGCCGAGCTCGACGAGCTCCTGCGTGACTACGCCGGGCGCCCGAGCCCCCTGACCGAGTGCACCCGCCTCGGGCATCAGCTCGGGCTCCGGCTGCTGCTGAAGCGGGAGGACCTCAACCACACCGGGTCGCACAAGGTCAACAACGTCGTCGGGCAGGCATTGCTGGCCCGGCGGATGGGCAAGCGCCGGCTCGTCGCCGAGACGGGCGCAGGGCAGCACGGCGTGGCCACGGCCACCGCGGCCGCGCTGTTCGGCATGGAGTGCAAGGTGTACATGGGCGCGGTCGACGTCGAGCGCCAGGCGTTGAACGTCTTCCGGATGAAGCTGCTGGGAGCCGAGGTGGAAGCGGTTCACAGCGGCAGCCGCACGCTGAAGGACGCTGTCAACGAGGCGATGCGCGACTGGGTGGCGACGGTCGAGGGCACGCACTACTGCCTCGGGTCGGTCATGGGTCCTCACCCGTACCCGTGGATGGTGCGCGAGCTGCAACGGGTCATCGGTGATGAGGCCCGCCTCCAGTGCCGCGACCGCACGGGTGGCGACCCCGACGTCGTGGTGGCCTGCGTCGGCGGAGGTTCGAACGCGGCGGGCATCTTCGCCGGCTTCGTCGACACCGGCGCCGAGCTGGTCGGCGTGGAGGCGGCCGGCGGCGCAGCGATAGGGCGGGGAGTGCCCGGCGTGGTGCACGGGATGAAGAGCTACCTGCTGCAGGACGAGTACGGGCAGGTGCTCGAGGCGGCCTCCATCTCGGCTGGGCTCGACTACCCGGGCGTCGGGCCCGAGCACTCCCACCTCGCCACGATCGGCCGCGTCCGGTACGAGGCCGTGACCGACGCCGAGGTGATCGACGCCTTCCAGCTGTTGTCGCGCGCCGAGGGCATCATCCCGGCGCTCGAGCCCGCGCACGCGCTGGCGTGGGTGGTGCGGGCGGCAGCCGCGCTCGCCGGTCGAACGGTGCTCGTGAACCTGTCCGGTCGGGGCGACAAGGACGTCGCGCAGATGCTCGACCTCCTGGTGCAGTGACCGGGGCGCAGCCCGAGGCACACTGCACACGTATTCCTCCACGAAGGCCGGCCTCACCGCCTTCACTGGAGTCCTGCGGGCTGGAGCTGAAGGGAACGCCCATCGGCACCACGCTCGTCACGCTCGGTCCCGTCCCGACCGAGATGCTCGGCGAGGTCAACGAGTACGAGCCGACCAAGCGGTCCTTCGATCGCTTCTACCGCCTCGCCGTGCGGGCCGACGTACCGCGCGAGAAAGTCGCCGCCGCGGTGGCCGACGGCATCGCCCGCGACCGACAGCACGTGCGGCTGCCCGCGTGGGCCGCCCTCTTCCCGATGATGACCGAGGCGCCGCGACGCGTCGTCGAGCTCGCCCTGGTGGGGGTGTCGAGGAGCTGACCGGTAGCGTCGCTCGCGGTGCCGGCGACCGGACTGCTCGAAGCGACGCTCAGGGCCAGGCGGGATGCCGGCGCCAAGCTCCTCGTCCCCTACATCACCGGAGGCCTCGGCGGCTGGACGGAGGCAATTCTCGCCGCCGCCGAGGCCGGGGCGGACGCGGTCGAGGTCGGAATCCCCTTCTCCGACCCGGTGATGGACGGTCCGGTCATCCAAGCGGCGTCGCAGCGAGCCCTCGAGGCCGGGACCACGCCCGGCGCCGTGCTCGATGCGGTGACGGCGCTCGACGCCGGCATCCCACTCGCGGTGATGACCTACTACAACCTCGTCTTCCGGGCGGGCCACGAGCGGTTCGCCGAGGGCTTGCGGCGGGCGGGCATTGCCGCCGCGCTCCTGCCCGATCTCCCGCTCGAGGAAGCCGGCCCCTGGTGCGAGGCGGCGGACGCGGCGGGCATCGAGACGGTGATGTTCGCGGCGCCGACCACGCCGGATGACCGGCTGGCGCGGATCTGCGCCCGCAGCCGCGGCTTCCTCTACGCCATCGGTCTGCTCGGCGTCACCGGCGAGCGGGCCGCGCTGGCGGCGAGCGCCACCGAGGTGGCTCGAAGAGCGAAGAACGTCACCGACCTCCCCGTGCTCGTGGGCGTGGGCGTGTCGGATGCGGCGCAGGCCGCGCGAAGCCGTTCGTGTCGCCGACGGGGTGATCCAGGGCGCGTCGGTCGTGCGCCGACTGATGGAGGAGGGCGTCGAGGCGGTGGCCCGCTACGTCGCCGAGGTTCGCCGGGCCATCGATGCCGAGGTCGGCTCCGCTAGACAGGGGTGATGGCCGACTGCGACCTCTGTGAAGCCGCTCGCATCACGCCGTGGTTCCACGAGGACGACGACTGCTGGATCGCCGAATGCGAGATCTGCGCCGTGCCGATGGTGGTCTGGAAGGTGCACGATCCCGAACCGCCGCCCGAGGTGCGGGCCCTCCTCCACGAGCGACTCGCGGCCGTCGTCGCCGCGCACTACGAGTTCGAGCACTACGTCGACGACAACATGCGCAACATCCCCGACCACTACCACGCCCACGCGCGGCCTCGCGGTGGGTTCTTCGGCCACGGCCTGGCCCGGCGGCCCCGCGCCTGACACGGGTCCGTGTTGAACCAGGCGGCAATCCGTGCGAACTTCGCACGTTCCGCTGCCCCATCCGCCACGGAGGGGTCGCGCCGAGCTTCGGTGGCCCACCCCTCAGGCGCTCCCTCCTCGGAGCTCCAGCGGGTCCTCGCCCTGGCCGAGCGTGCCGGCGCGGCGGTAGACGGAGAGCTTCGTGCGGGTGTCTTCGATGTCGAGGTTGCGCATGGTGAGCTGACCGATGCGGTCGAGGGGACCGAAGACCGAGTCGCTGCGCTCCATCGAGAGGCGGTCCGGCTCGTAGCTCAGATCGGGGCCTGACGTGGACACGATCGTGTAGTCCTCGCCCCGCCGGAGTCGGATCGTGACCTCGCCATTGATGGCGGCGCCCACCCAGCGCTGCAGCGGCTCGCGCAGCATCAGGCTCTGCGGGTCGAACCAGCGCCCCTCGTAGAGCAGCCGGCCGAGGCGGCGACCCATCGTCCGGTAGTTGTCGATGGTCGCCTCGTTGTGGATGGCGGTGACGAGACGCTCGTAGGCGACGTGGAGCAGCGCGATGCCCGGGCTCTCGTAGATGCCGCGGCCCTTCGCCTCGATGATCCGGTTCTCGATCTGGTCGCTCGTGCCCAGGCCGTGGCGCCCGCCGACGGTGTTGGCTTCCGCCACGAGCTCCAACTGATCGGCACAGGTGCGGCCGTTCAAGGCCACGGGCCACCCGGCTTCGAAGCGAACGGTGACCTCCTCGGTGTCCACTCGCACCTCGGGGTCCCACGACCGCACCCCCATGATCGGCTCGACGAGATCGAGGCCGTTGTCGAGCTGCTCGAGCAGTTTGGCCTCGTGTGTCGCCCCCCACAGGTTGGCGTCGGTGGAGTAGGCCTTCTCGGCGCGGTCCCGGTAGGGGAGGCCCCGCTCGGCCAGCCACGCGCTCAGCTCGGCCCGCCCGCCGAGCTCGTCGACGAAGGCCGGGTCGAGCCAGGGCTTGTAGATCCGGAGGTTTGCGTGCACGAGCAGGGCATAGCGGTAGAAGCGCTCGATGTCATTGCCCTTGTACGTGCTGCCGTCGCCCCAGACCTCGACTCCGTCCTCGAGCATGGCTCGTACCAAGAGCGTGCCCGTCACGGCCCGCCCGAGAGGTGTGGTGTTGAAGTAGGTGCGTCCCGCGGTCGAGATGTGGAAGGCGCCGCACTGCAGGGCCACCAGGCCCTCGTGCACGAGCTCGCGCCGGCAGTCGACGAGGCGGGCGGACTCGGCGCCGTAGGCGGTGGCGCGAGCCGGGACGCTCGCCAGGTCCGGCTCGTCGTACTGGCCGACGTCGGCCGTGTAGGCGTAGGGGATCGCGCCCTTCTCCCGCATCCAGGCCACGGCGACGGACGTGTCGAGGCCGCCCGAGAAGGCGAGCCCCACGCGCTCGCCCACCGGCAGCGAGGTCAGGACCTTGGACACGGAAGGCGACGCTACCGCGGGGCCGAGCGCTGACGACCGGGCACAGGGGTGCGGCCGGACCATGGCGTGGCGGCCGGAGGATGCGGCGGCCTCCGGGCGGAGATGGCGCCGCTACCGTCTCCGTCCATGCTCCACTCCGGCGACAAGGCCCCTGCGGTCTCCCTGCCCGACCAGGAGGGCAAGACCGTGAAGCTCTCCGGGTACAAGGGCCGCAAGGTCCTCGTGTACTTCTACCCGAAGGCCGACACGCCCGGCTGCACCGCCCAGGCGTGTGGCCTGCGCGACATCCTCGGCCAGATCGGCGACACAGCGGTGGTGGGCATCAGCCCGGACAAGCCCGCCGCGCAGAAGAAGTTCGACACGAAGTACTCCCTCGGGTTCCCGCTCCTCTCCGACCCCGATCACGCCGTGGCCGAGGCCTTCGACGTGTGGAAGGAGAAGTCGATGTACGGGCGGAAGTACATGGGCATCGAGCGCTCGGCCTTCCTCGTCGACGGGAAGGGCGTCGTCGAGCACGCCTGGTACAAGATCAGCCCGAAGGACACCCCGGCCAAGCTGCTCGACGCGTTGGGGGCCTGAGGGTGGCGGCGCCCTTCCCCGCTCCGCTCGACGTCCTCCCCCACCGGCCCCCGTTCCTGTTCGTCGACGAGGTCACGTCACTCCAACCGGGCCAAGCGGCGAGTGGCGTGTGGCACCTCCGTGGTGACGAGTGGTTCTTCGCCGGTCACTTCCCGGGGCGCCCCACCCTCCCGGGTGTGCTGATGTGCGAAGCCATCGCGCAGGTCGGGGCCATCGCCGTGCTCACCGATCAGCGCTTCGCCGGCCGCCTGCCCTTGTTCGGTGGGCTCGACGCCGCCCGCTTCCGGCGGCAAGTGGGGCCGGGCGACGACCTCGAGCTCGCCGTCGAGATGACCCGCCTGTCGACACGGGCGGGCAAGGGCGAGGGACGAGCCTTGGTAGAGGGGGAAACGGCCTGCGAATGCGAACTGCTCTTCGTCGTCGTGGATTCGTGAGCGACGCCGCTCGTACCGGCTTCAGGCGCGGGGCTGAACACAGGAAGCTCGGTGACCCGGGCACCGACGTCCACAGTTCGAACCCCGAACTTGAACCGGGGGGAGCCGCGCGCGGCCCTCTCCGGTTCGAGTTCCAGGAAGGAGGGGCGACGTCAGTCGGTGAAGGGCGCGATCACCAGCGTGCCGTTGTGCCCACCGAAGCCGAAGGAGTTGGAGAGCGTCGGCCCGGGCTCCCAGGCACGCGCCTCGCCGATCACCAGATCGATCGACATCTCCGGGTCGAGCGCCCGCGTGCCGATCGTCGGCGGGATGAGGCGATGCTCGATGGAGAGGAGGACGGCGGCCGCCTCGAGCGCCCCCGCCGCGCCGAGGGAATGGCCGGTGGCGCCCTTGCACGAGGTGACGACGGGACCCGGCGGGCCGAACACCTTGGCCACCGCCTCGGCTTCGGCGGCGTCGTTCAGCGGCGTCGAGGTGCCATGGGCGTTGATGTGCACGATGTCTTGCGGGCGGAGGCCGGTGTCGGTGAGGGCCAACTCCATGCACGCCACCGCGCCTGCACCGCCGGGCGAGGGCGCGGTGATGTGGTAGGCGTCGGCAGTGCTGGCCGAGCCGAGGACCTCGCCGTAGATGCGAGCGTCGCGGGCCTGGGCGGTGCCCAGCTCCTCCAGGAGGAGGACGGCGGCTCCCTCTGACATCACGAAGCCGTCGCGGTCGGTGTCGAAGGGCCGGCTGATGCCCGCCGTCGTGAGCGCGGTCATGTTGCGGAACCCGGCCAGGGCCGTGGGGGTCACGCTGCTCTCGCTGCCTCCCGCGAGCATGGCGTCGCAGCGGCCGATGGCGATGAGGCGGGCCGCGTAACCGATGGCATGGGTCGACGCCGCGCAGGCGGTCGTGATCGTCTCGCACGGACCCTGCCAGCCGTAGTGCATCGAGACCGAGGCGGCTCCGGCGTTGGCCATGATCATCGGTACGAGGAACGGTGAGACGCGGCGCTCGCCCTTCTCGAGGCGCACCTTGACCTGCTCCTCGAGCGTGGCGAGGCCGCCGATGCCGGTGGCGATGACGACACCTCGGCGCATCGGATCACCGGTGGGCTCACCTTCCGCGAGCGCCATCCCGGCGGCGGCGCGCGCGAACTGCTCGAAGCGGTCGGCCCGGCGGACCTCCTTCGGCCCCTCGAACCACGGGGTCGGATCGAAGCCCTCGACCACGAGATGATCGCCCTGGGGTGCCGGGCGCAGCAGCCCCTCCCAGAACGCCTCCTGGCCGATGCCGCACGGGCCCACGACACCCATGCCGGTGACCACGACACGGCGACCATCGCGAGGCACCATCACCCTCCTCCTGTCAGCGGGGCGTTGCCCTCGCCACGCCCTCGGCATCCGGCTCACATCTTCGACGTGACGAGCTCGTAGGCCTGCCCGACGGTCTCGATGCCCTCGAGCTCCTCTTCCGGGACGGCCACCCCGAACTCGTCTTCGAGCGCCATCACCAGCTCGACGAGGTCGAGGCTGTCGGCGTCCAGGTCGTCCCCGAACTTCGCTTCGGGTACCACCGCCGCCTCGTCGACCGAGAGCACCTCGACGACGCAGTTGCGGAACCGGGCGTACTTCTCCTCGTCCACGCTGTCTCCTTGGCTGTGTTGACGATCCAGTCTGTCAGTGTCCCATCCCCAACCCGCCGTCGACGGGGATCACCGCGCCCGTGATGTAGCCCGCCTCCGGCGAGGCGAGGAAGGCGACGACGGCCGCCACCTCCTCGGGCGACGCGAAACGGCCGAGGGGCACGGCCGCGGTGAGCTCGGCGATGCGCTTGTCGCCGAGCGCAGCGGTCATGTCGGTCTCGACAGGGCCCGGAGCGACGACGTTGACGGTGATCGAACGCGAGCCGAGCTCACGCGCGAGCGAGCGCGCCAATCCGACGAGCCCCGCCTTCGACGCGGCGTAGTTGGCCTGGCCGGCCGACCCGAGCACGGCCACCACCGACGAGAGGAAGATCATGCGGCCCCGACGGGCGCGCAGCATCCCTTGCGCCGCCCGCTTCGCCAGGCGGTAGGCGCTGGTCAGGTTGGCGTCGAGCACCGACGTGAAGTCGTCCTCGCCCATGCGCAGCAGCAGCCCGTCCTTGGTGATGCCGGCATTGGCGACGAGCACCTCGACCGGCCCGTAGAGCTGCTCGACGGCGCCGAACGCGGCGCCGACGTCGGTCGCGGAGGTCACGTCGCACTGCACGGCGAAGAGGTCCTCGGGCGGCGGCGTCGAGCGGTAGGTGACGGCGACCTTGTCACCGAGCTCGGCGAAGCGCCGCGCGCAGGCGAGGCCGATCCCCCTCGCCCCACCGGTGACGAGCACGACACGGCTCACGCGTTGGCGCCCTTCACCCCGCCCCAGCGCAGCACGGCGCTGGCCGCTGTCATCCCGGCGCCGAAACCGACGAGGAGCACGAGATCGCCGGGCGCGGCCCGATCCTCGTCGAGGGCTTCGGCGAGCGCGAGGGGAATGGAGGCCGCTGAGGTGTTGCCGTAGCGGTCGATGTTGGTGGCGGCCCGCTCCAGTGGGATGCCCAGCCGCTGGCACGCGGCCTCGATGATGCGGATGTTGGCTTGGTGCGGGACGACCAGGGCGATGTCGTCGGCGCTCACGCCTGCGTAGGCCATCGACTTCGTGGCCGAGTCCACCATGATGCGCACGGCCCGGCGGAAGACCTCGCGGCCGTCCATCTTGATGTAGTCGCCCACATCGGCGTACAGGAACGGCTGGGCCGAGCCATCGGCATCGAGATCCCAGGCCAACAGCTCGCCGGGCCCGTCCACCGCCTCGAGCACGACGGCGGCGGCGCCGTCGGCGAAGAGGATGGCGGTGCCGCGGTCACTCCAGTCGGTCACGCGCGAGAGCGTCTCGGCGCCGATGAGCAACAGGCGCTCGGCCCCCGCCCCGATGAGCCCGTGGCCGACGGCGAGGGCGTAGACGAAGCCCGAACACGCGGCGTTCAGGTCCATGGCCCCGCAGACCAGCCCGAGGCGGTGCTGGACGGTGGCGGAGGTCGCTGGGACGGTCTGGTCGGGCGTCGTGGTGGCGAGGATCAGGCCGTCGATCGCCGACGGCTCGAGCCCGGCCCGTTCGAGAGCGACCCGCCCGGCCTCGACGGCGAGCCCGGCGGTCGTGCCCCCCACGCGGCGTTGCCGGATGCCCGTGCGCTCGGTGATCCACTCGTCGCTCGTGTCCATGCTGACGGCAAGGTCGTCGTTGGTGACGATCTTGTCCGGCAGCGCTGTGGCCCACGAGCGGATCACGCCACCCCGGAGGCCCTGGGGGATTCGGGGCATGTCAGGCCGTCCTCAACCAGGCGATCGGCTGGCGCCCACTGACCCGCTCGCCGGCGACGGCGATGAAGGCCTGGAACACGCCCTCGAACGGCGAGCGCACCTCGTGCTCCCCGACGTGCCCGAGGACGGAGCCGGTGTTGATCGGCACGCCGCTCCCGAGACCGTCGACGGGCTGGAAGACGCCCGCCGCCGGGCTCACCACCAGCCGTTCCACCGCGAAGAGATGCTCCCCTTCCAGGCTCGTGGGCAAGGTGGTGGTGGCGTCCCCCACGAACTCGAGGAGCGTGTCGAGATCCTCGGGGACCGAGACGGCGAGGGTTCGGGCTCCTTCCACCGTGCGCTTGGCCATTCCGGTGAGGACACCCCCCGGGCCGAGCTCGACGAAGCCGTCGACGCCTTCGCGGTTGAGGGTGAGCAGCACGTGCTTCCATCGCACCGGACTCGACAGTTGCGCGGAGAGCAGCGTCGCCCACTCGCTGCCCCGGGCGTGGGGGAGGGCGTCGACGTTGGAGACGATCGGCACGTCGGTGTCGCGGGGGTTCGCTTCGGCGATCGCCTTGCGCAAGCGGTCGCGGGCGGGGACCATGAACGGCGTGTGGAAGGCACCCGACACCGGCAGCCCCATGACTCGTTTGGCCCCCAGCTCCTTCGCCTTGACGCCCGCCGCCGACACGCCCTCGATCGAACCGGCGATGACCACCTGTCCAGGGGCGTTGAAGTTCGCGACCCAGACGTCGTGGTCGGCCAGGTTGCAGGCGACTTGGACGAGATCGTCGTCGAGGCCGAGCACGGCCGCCATCGTGCCGGGATGATCGGTGCCCGCCTCGTGCATCGCATCGGCCCGCTCGCCGACGAGACGCAAGCCCTCGTCGAACGACAACGCGCCGCTGCCGGTCAGTGCGGTGTACTCGCCCAGGCTGTGGCCGGCGCAGATGTCCGGCTCGACGCCGAGGCGCTCCACGGCGTCCAGCACCATGAGGCTGGCGACGAAGGTCGTGAGTTGGGCGTTGCGGGTGTCCTTCAGCTCGTCGACGTCGGCGTCGACGAGGAGCTGCCCGATGTCTCGCTCGAGGATGGCGGATGCTTCGGTCACGAGCTCCCAGCTCTCGTGGTCGACCCACGGCCGCCCCATGCCGGGACGCTGCGAACCCTGGCCGGGAAAGGTGAAGGCGAGCATGCGGTGAGCAGCCTCCTCTCGTGGGGCCGCGGGATCGGCCTCGTTCGGCCAGCCCGAGCGACGGCGATCGGTTGGCTGGAATCCTCAGGTTAGGCGAGGATGGCCGACTCCGTGAGCTACCGATGGGTAGCAGAGACGCAGGGAAACAAGAGGTTTCGCCACTAACGTGCCACCCGCCACAGACCAAGGCCCGAGTGGCGGAATGGCAGACGCAGCGGACTCAAAATCCGCCGTCCGAAGGGGCGTGTGGGTTCGACTCCCACCTCGGGCACCGGTGGGACCAGCGAGGACGCGGATGGTCGTCGGGGTGGCGGCAGAGTCCCATCGGCTCCCGGTCACAGACCGGTCACCACCGTCGACGAGACTCGCTACCGCCGCGGCCGAGGGCCTGCTCGCCGCGACGTAGCCCACACAAGCTGCACGGAGCCGGCCTTATAGGGTCGGTGCGGTGGCCGATTGGCAGACGATCTCATCACTCGCGACAGCGGGTGGGACGCTCGTGCTCGCGGCGGCAACGTTCTCAGCGGTGCGATCGTCGAACCGCTCTGCGCGTGTTGCCGAGCGTGCGCTCTTGACGGGAATGCGCCCGCTGCTCGTGCCGTCGCTCAGCGATGCCCCGGATCAGAAGGTCCTGTGGCGCGACCAGCACGTGGCGCGTGTGAGTGGCGGGCGAGCGCTCGCTGAACATGAGGGTGGGGTGATCTACCTCGCGATCAGCCTGCGCAACGTCGGCGCCGGTCTCGCGTTGCTGCATGGCTGGTATCCGAGGCCGGACTTCGCGTTGTCCGACGTCGCACCGGCCGACATCGACGCGTTCCGCAGGCTCATGGTCGATCTGTACGTTGCGCCAGGGGGCGCGGGCTATTGGGAGAGCGCGCTGCGTGACGAGAACGACCCTTTACACGGAGAGTTCGCTCGTGTGCTCGCCCAGCGGCAGCCGTTCACCATCGAGTTGTTGTATGGCGACCAAGAAGGCGGCCAGCGGACGATCAGTCGCTGCATCGTTCTCCCGGCGACTGACGGCGGGTGGTACTGCCAGATCGCCCGGCATTGGAACATCGACCGCGCCGACCCCCGGTGACGTCGCCAGTCGCCCCCAACCGAGCAGGGCTCGCACCGCATCGAGGACGGCCCGTTCGCCGGCTTCGTCGCAAATGACGCCCGGGTGATCTGACGCGGTTCAGCGCCGTATGGCGCCACTACGCCGCGCGAAATGCTGGTGGCGGAGGGCCGAGGCAGCCCGTCCGGGGCTGTTCACCGGTCGGCGTGGCGCTGGCGCAGCTCGAGCAGGAACGGGTTGGTCGCCCGCTCCCGCCCGATCGTCGTCGTTCCCCCGTGGCCGGGCAGCACCACCGTGTCGTCGTCGAGCGGGAGGATCTTCTCCTGCATCGAAGCCATGAGCACCTCGAACGAGCCGCCCGGTAGATCCGTGCGACCGATGGAACCGGCAAAGAGGTGGTCGCCGGAGAACAGGATCGGCGGCTCACCCTCCACGTCGAGGCGGAAGCACACCGAGCCGCGTGTGTGACCGGGCGTGTGCACCGCGGTGAAGGTCATGCCCGCGCCGCGAACCGCCTCGCCGTCGTCCAGGCCGTGCACGAGCTCGGGAGGGCGGAGGTCGAGGTCCTGGAGGAAGCTGGCGAACATGCCGCTCGTCCCGAGCGGGTCGAGCAGCATGTGGCGGTCGTCGTCGTGGATGCGCACGTCGATGGCGTCGCCGCCCTCGAGGTCGTGGACCAGGGTGCCCACTCCGCCGATGTGGTCGATGTGGCCGTGGGTGTTGAACAGCGCGACGAGCCGCAGCCCGTGGTGTTCGAGGCGATGGATGATCGTCACCGGGTCTGGCGGCGCGTCGATCAGCACGCACTCCCCACCCGGGCCGCGGGGCGCGACGATCCAAGCGTTCGTCTGCGCCAGCCACAGCGGAAGCCCCTCGATCAGCACGGCCCCGACCCTAATCGGCTCCGGGTGAGAGCTCCCGGTCGGTCGTCATCCATCCCGTTCATGCGGGTCGATTCGGGCACCGGTGCGCGTTGTGACACGCACGAACGCAGGCGCAGCGGGGTCGGGCGGCGCGGACATGGCAGCCGCCACGCGGCGGGTGAGGGGATCGTGCTCGACGAGCTCGAGCGGTTTCGGCAGCGGGGCTTGCCAGTTCGGTCGCTCCCTGGTCGTGCCGGGGACATTCGGCCGGGCGGCCACGGCGAGCGCGTCCTCGAGGGTCGCCAGATGGAGCGTGGCCGGCATGGCGCGCAGCGCCCGGTGCGCGGCGATGACCACCTCCTCGAGAGGGGCATCGTCGGGTAGGCCGGTGGAGCGTTCGAGCATGCGCCGGAAATAGCCGGCGCTCTCATCGTCGGGTGCCAGGTGGAGGGTTTCGAGCTCCGCCTCGTCCGCTCCGGTCCAGGCGCCGGCCACGGTCGGGAGGTCGTGCGTGGTGATCGCGGCGACCGATTGGGCCGGTTGGGGCCCGGTGGGGTCGTCGAAGAACCAGAGCAGCCGGTAGGAGAGGATGGCGCGGTCGGCGAGCTCGTCGCGCACCTGGTCCTCGACCGTGCCGAGGTCCTCACCGATCACGAAGGCGCCCGCGCGATGGGCTTCGAGCACGACGAGATCGAGGATCTCGTCCGAGGGGTAGCGCACGTAGCCGCCGTCTCGCGGGCCGCTACCCGGCGGCAGCCAGTAGAGCCGGAACAGGCCCATCACATGGTCGATCCGGATGCCGGCGCAGTGGGCGAAGGAGGAGCGCAGCGTGCGCACCAAGGGCTCGTAGCGGGCCGCTCGCAGCTTCCACGGGATGAACGGAGGCAGACCCCAGTCCTGGCCGAGCTGGTTGAAGGCATCGGGCGGCGCGCCGACCCGGCAGCCGCGCGCCAGCAAGTCCTGGTAGGCCCATCCGTCGGCGCCCTGCGGGTCGAAGCCGACGGCGAGGTCGCTGATCAGCCCGACGCCCGCCGTGCCCGCCGCGGCCAACTGGCCGAAGAGCTGCCACTGGCACCACTCGTGGAACTGGACGCGCCGCTCGTTCTCGGCGGCGAAGCGAGCGACGGCGGGTGAGTCGGGATGGCGATACTCGCTCGGCCAGCGCCCGTAGTCGGGTCCGAAGAGCTCGGCCAGCGCCGCGTGCGTGGCATAGCGGGTGAGGGGCGCGCCCTCCGCCTTCCGCCACGTGCTGAAGGCATGGGCGGTGCCATAGTGGTGCCGCTCGTCGGCGTGGTCGAAAAGGAGTTGCAGGGCGCTCAGCTTCAGCCGGTAGGCCTCGGCGCGATCGATGTGGGCGTTGGCGTCGAGGGCCCGACCGAGGGCGGCGAGGCGGGGCACGTCGGGGAGATCCTTCGCTCCCGGCACGTCCTCGATGCGGAGGTAGAGCGGGTTGCGGTAGATCCGGCTACTGGCGAAGTAGGGGCTCGGGTCGTGGTGCGGGCTCGGCACGGCGCGCGTGCAGCGGGCTGATCATCGCGACGCTGGCGCCGAGGCGCTGTGACCACTGGCCAAGTCGCGGAGGTCGGCCAGGTCGCCGATGCCCCAGCTCCGGCTCGAGCGGGCGGCGTAGAGCTGCACGGCCCATCCCCAGCCGGGCGCGGGCAGGGGGCAGCGTCGCGGCGAGACGACGAGCCAGGAGGCGGACGAGCCGTCCAGGGGCTGCAGCTCGTGGTAGCCGATCGGGAGGTCTGGCGGGATCGAGCGCAGGTCGTGCAGGACGGCTCCGTCCTCGAGCACGACGTCGCACGGACCGAGCAGCGCAGGCGCCTCACCGGTGTGGACGAACCAGGACGGCGGCGCAGGCGGAGGCTCGTCGGCGCCGTCGGGGCCCATGGTCGCCCGCAGCACGGCCCGGGTCTTCCGCGGCGTCTCGTGCCAGGAGCCCTCGACGTCCCAGTAACCCTCGCTGATCGACCAGGCATCCGTCATGGGCTGGACCTCCTCGGCGCCCGCTCACCTTGTGTAGCGCGTGACACGCCTCCGCACGATCATGGGGGCTTGGCGGACGGCCGCCACTCCCAGGATGATCAGTGCCAACCCCACGAGCAATCGCCAGCCCACGGGCTCGCCGAGCACCAGCCAACCGGCGGTGATCGCGATCGGTGGCACGAGGTAGGTGACGAGGGAGGCGGCGGTGGCGCCGACTTGGGCGACGGCCCCGTAGTTGATCCAGTAGGCGAGGCCGGTGTTGACCGCCCCGAGTGTGACGAGGGCGGCGACGCGATTGGGCGTGGGGTCGAAGCCCGAAACGACGGAGGACACGATGGCGAACGGAGCGAGCACGAGCGCGCCGATGAGGAGCTGTCCCGTGGCCGCCTGGATCGGCGCGACATGCAAAAGGCGGCGTTGCATGTGCACGAACGTGATGCCGTAGGCGGCGCCCGCGCCGACGGCCGCCAGCACCCCGACGGCCGATGAGCTCGTCACGTCGCCCGACCCGACCCCGGCGGCGATGGCCACGCCGCTCAGCCCCACGACCAGCCCGGCGATCTGCAGCGGCGTCAACCGCTCCCGCAGGAGGATGGCCGCGAACATGGCGGTGAACAGCGCCGTCGTGGCCTGCGCCACCGACGTCAGCGCGGAGGTGATGCGCTCCTCCGCCCACGCGAGCAAGGTGAACGGCAGGGCGGTCCCGACGATGCCCACGAACGACACCGCCGACCAGAAGCGTCGGTCGCGCGGGAGCGGGGGCGCTCCGGTGGCGCGTCCGATGAGGAGGAGGGCGGCGCACCCGAGCGCCATCCGGCCGCGCCGCCACCGTGAAGGGCGTGAAGCCTTCGACCGCCACCTTGATGAAGAGGAATGACCAACCCCAGATGAAGGCGAGGAGCACGACGCGACGCATGGCTGGGTCAGTCTGGCCCGAGTGGGCGGCGCCGACGAGCGGGATCCGGACCGTACACTCTGGGCATGTCCCGGGCCACGGTCGAACGCCGACTCGCTGCGCTCACGGAGCGCCTGAAGCAGCTCCGCGAGGAATTGCGCATCGTGGAGGAGCAACTGGCGGCGCTCTCTGACGACGCCGCCGACTCCGGCCTGCGCGCCCTGGTCTCCGAGACCCCCCTCGCCGACCGTGAGTACCGTGAAGCGCGTCGGCACGCGGACGCGATGGCGCGCCATCGGGCCGAGGTCGTCGCCGCCATCCAGGAGATCGAGGCCGATCAGGACGCGCTCCTCGACCGCCTGTTCGCCTCCGACTGAAGCTGTCCGGCCCGCTCTCAGCGGGATGCAACCCGGACCATGTGTCCCACGAAAAGACCCGTCAGGCGCGTCGCGAGGTCGGGCTCGGCAACCGTCCTAGTGTGAGCGGACGCCGTTCTGAGGGAGCCTCCATGCACCGGACCCGACGCAAGTGGCCAATCGCGCTCGTCGTCGTCGGCGTCTTGCTCTTCGTCGGCTCGTTCGTCTGGCGCTCGGTCGCGGTGCCGGCACTGGTCAAGTTCCCCGACGACGTCGATGAGACTCCCCGGTACACGGGCAAGGTGACGCTCTACGTCGATCCCTCCACCACGCAGCCCTTGAAGGCGCCGAAGGACTACCCCCTCTCCGTCCGCGTCACATCAAGGTGGACGGTTCCCAGACGGGCGCCACGCTCACCGTCGTCGGCGAGAACATCGACCTCGATGCGCAGGGCCTCTTCAAGCTCACCCAGCAGAACCAGTACGTGATGGACCGCCGCAAGATGGTGAACGTGGCCGACGACCGGGCCTGGGCCTACGACCCGGCCAACAAGGTCGACCGATCTGGTGCCTACCGGTTGAACTTCCCGCTCGACACGAAGGCCCAGCCCTACCCGATCTACAACAACGAGACGCAGACGACGTATCAGGTGAAGCCCAGCGGGCGCGACCACATCGAGGGCATCGACGTCTACAACTTCCTCGCCGACGTGGAGTACCGCCCGGTCACGGCCGCCTACCTGGCCACGCTCGACAAGGCGCTCCCGAAACCCCTCCCGCGCCAGCTCACCGCGGCGCAGCTCGCTCCGTTGCTGGCCAGCCGCGGCATCGACCTCCAGACGGTGCTCATCAACCTGCTCCCGCGTCTGGCGCCGGCCGAGCTCCCGCTGATCCAGGGTTTGGTCTCCACGCCGGTGAAGGTGCAGTACGTGCTGAGCAACAAGGGGAGTGATGCGGTGGACCGCAGCACGGGCGGCATCGTCGACGTCCGCAACGTCCAGCAACGCTTCGCCGCCGTGCCTGACCCAACGCTCGTGCCCAAGCTCGAGGCGTTGCTGGCCAAGTACACGAGCGTCCCGGGAGTCACGGATGTCGCGAACAAGCTGAAGACGCTGGCCAGCAATCCGATCCCGATCTTCGACAACACCTTCAGCCAGACGCCCGCGTCGGTGAAGGACATCGCTTCCACCGTCAACGACAACCGGGACATGAAGAAGCTGGCGGAGGACACCATCCCGCTCATCCTGCTCGTGGTCGGCATCGTCTTGGCCGTGATCGGCATCGTGCTGATCGCCATCCCGAAGCGCGTGCGCGATGGTTCAATGGAGGCCCCACCCCCCGAACCCGGAGCTGCCAGCCCGTGACCGCCCGCGTCGTGATCGCCGAGGACGAGGCCATCATCCGCCTCGACCTGCGCGAGACGCTGGAGGAGGAGGGCTACCAGGTCGTGGCCGAGACGGGACGGGGCGACGACGCCGTGCGGCTCGTGCGGGAGCTGCGACCCGACCTCGCCATCCTCGACATCAAGATGCCCGGACTCGATGGCCTGGCCGCCGCCCGGGAGATCAGCGCTGAGCGGCTCTGCGGGGTGCTGATCCTCACCGCCTTCAGCCAACGCGACTTCGTGGATCAGGCTCGCGACGCCGGCGCGCTCGCCTATCTCGTGAAGCCGTTCCAGAAGAGCGAGCTGGTGCCCGCCATCGAGCTCGCCATCGGCCGGTTCCGGGAGCTCGCCGACCTCACCGCCGAGGTCCAGAACCTGGAGGAGCAGCTCGAGACCAGGAAGGTGGTCGACCGCGCCAAGGGCATCCTGATGGATCGTGACGGCATGAGCGAGGCGGAGGCGTTCTCGTTCATCCAGAAGCGGGCGATGAGCGACCGCACGAAGATGCGCACCGTGGCCGACCAGATCATCGCCGGTGAGCTCCGGCCCTGAGATGGCCGCGTTCGCCGACCACTCCTCGCCCCCCGCAGGGAATCGGCTCCCGCCGCCATGAGCAAGCTGCTCCTCCTCGACGGCAACTCGCTCACCTACCGCGCCTTCTTCGCCCTGCCGAGCGACATGTCGACCGCTTCGGGTCAGGTCACCAACGCCGTGTTCGGCTTCACGTCGATGCTGATCAACTTGCTGCGCGACAACGCGCCCGACGGCGTGATCGTGGCCTTCGACCGGCCCGAGCCGACCTTCCGCCACGAGGCCATCGTCGACTACAAGGCCAACCGATCCGCCGCCCCCGACATCCTCCGCCAGCAGATGGGCCTCGTCCGCCAGGTCATCGACACGCTAGGCATCACCGCGCTGGAGGTGCCGGGGTACGAGGCCGACGACGTGATCGCCACCGTGGCAGAGCGGGCCAAGCAGCGGGGCTGCGAGGTGATCATCGTGACTGGCGATCGGGACACCTTCCAGCTGGTGGAGGACCCGCTCGTGAAGGTGCTCTACAACCGCCGAGGCGTGTCCGATTACGCGCTGTACGACGAAGCCGGCATCAGGGAGAAGACCGGTGTCACTCCGGCTGAGTACCCGGAGTACGCCGCGCTCCGCGGCGACCCCTCGGACAACCTTCCCGGGGTACCCGGCGTCGGCGAGAAGACCGCGGCCAAGCTGATCACCACATATGGCGGCCTCGATGGTGTGTTCGCCCACCTCGACGCGCAGACGCCGAAGCTGCGGGCGGCGCTGGCCGAGCACGAAGCGCGGGTCCGGGACAACGCGAGGGTGATGGTGCTGCAGCGCGAGACGCCGGTCGAGGTCGACCTGGACGCGTTGCAGTGGGGCCCTGCCGAGCCCACCGAGGTGAAGCGGCTCTTCGACTTCCTGGAGTTCCGGACGTTGTTCGATCGCCTGGCCGAGGTGCTCGCCGAACCCATCTCCGGAGCGCGGTCGACGGGCGAGGTTCTGGAAGCAGAGCTGGCCCGGCCGTCGTCGCCCACGGAGGCCGTCGCCGCCTTGGCCGGTCTCCCCGTGCTCGACGTCGCCGCGGCCTGGAGCGGAGCCGAAGGTCGCTCACCGCTCCTGGGCCTCGCCGTGGTGACGGAGCCGGAAGCGGCATCGGTGGCCTGGCTGCCGGCCGAGCTGCTCGAGGACGAGGCCGTGCTCGCCGCGCTGACGGGTGGCCGGCCGTGGCGCGCCCACAACGCCAAGGCGCTGATGCGCTCGCTCCTCGCTCTCGACGTGCCGCTTCCCCCCTCGAGCTCGACACCGCCATCGCCGCGTATCTGATCGACCCGGCCGAGGCTCGGTACGCCCTCGCCGAGATGCTGGGGCAGTACACGCCGTTCACGTTCCCGACCGACGACGTGCCGGAGGGCCAACTCGACCTCGGCGGGTCAGGGGTCGACGTCGCGCAGCGCGCCGTTCGCGCCGCGCTGGCGGTGAGCCGGCTCGCGCCGGCCCTCGACGCGGCGCTCGACGCCCGCGGCATGCGGCCGCTCTACACGGAGATCGAGAACCCGCTCGTGCAGGTGCTGGCTCGGATGGAGCACGTCGGCATCGCCGTCGACGTCGAGGCGCTGCGCCGCTTGCACCAGCGCCTCACCGAGGACTGCAAGCGGCTGGCCGACGAGGTCCAGATCGTGGCCGGGCGCTCGTTCAACCTCAACTCCACGCAACAGCTCCGCCAGATCCTTTTCGACGAGAAGGGCCTCACGCCGCAGAAGCGCACGAAGACGGGGTACTCCACTGACGCCGCCTCGCTCGAGCGTCTCCGCGACCAGTGGCCCGAGTTCATCGATCCGTTGCTCGCGTACCGCGAGGCCGAGAAGCTCCGCTCCACCTACGGCGAGGGCTTGCTGGCGGAGGTGGCTGCCGACGGGCGCATCCACGCCACCTTCAACCAGACCGTCGCGCGCACCGGCCGGCTGTCCTCCGACCAACCCAACCTCCACAACATCCCCGTGCGCTCCGACGAGGGACGGCTGTTCCGGCGAGCCTTCGTGCCGCAACCAGGGTGGGAGCTGCTCGTGGCCGACTACAACCAGATCGAGCTGCGCTGCATCGCCCATCTCGCCGACGATCCCGGCTTGATCGCCGCCTTCGAGTCCGGGCAGGACATCCACAACGCGACCGCGGCGCGGATCTTCGCCGTCCCTCCGGCGAAGGTCACCATCGATCAGCGGTCCAAGGCGAAGATGGTCTCGTACGGCTTGGCCTACGGGATGGAGGCCTACGGGCTCGGCCAGCGGCTGAACATCCCGACCGAGGAAGCGGCCGAGATCCTGCGCGCCTACTTCGAGGCCTTCCCGAGCGTGAAGGCGTACATGGACCAGACCGTGAAGGAAGCCCGGATGCGCGGCTACACCGAGACGCTGTTCGGGCGACGTCGCCCGATCCCTGAGCTGCTGAGCGACAACTTCCGCATCCGTCAAGCCGGCGAGCGCCAGGCCATGAATGCCGGGATCCAGGGACTTGCCGCGGACATCTTCAAGGTGGCGCTGATTCGTCTCGACCGAGAGCTCGATCGCAGCGGGCTGGCCAGCCGCCTCGTGCTGCAGGTGCACGACGAGGTGCTCGTGGAAGTGGCGGCGGGGGAGCACGACGCGGCGGTGGCCCACACCCGCGCCGCCCTCATCGGCGCCGCCAACTTGCGCGTGCCGCTCGAGGTCAACCTCGCCTTCGGCGCCACCTGGGCCGACGCCAAGAGCTGACACGCCCAACCGGGGGAGCTCGACCCCGACTGCCTACGCTCCCCGGCCGTGCCTGACCACTGGTTCGAGCCGATCGCGGACCACCTCGGCGGCGCCTACCTCCGGTACTCCTTCACGAAGGGAACCGAGCAGGAGGTCGCGTTCCTGGTCGATGCGCTCGGTCTCCAACCGGGCCAGCGTGTGCTCGACGTGGGCTGCGGCCCCGGTCGCCACGCGCACATGCTCGCCCGTCGCGGCCTCTCCGTGCACGGGATCGACATCTCGGCCCGTTTCATCGAGCTGGCCCGCGCCAACGCCCCCGCCGGGGCCACCTTCGAGCGTCTCGATGTGCGACGGCTGAGCGTGGACGGCGAGTACGACGTGGCCCTGTCGTTGTGCCAGGGCGGGTTCGGCCTCCTGACCGAGCCCGGTGAGGACCTCCACGTGCTCACGGCCATGGTGCGCGCCCTGCGACCCGGGGGGCGCCTTACCCTCACCGCGTTCAACGCCTACTTCCAAGTTCGCTACCACACCGACGCGACCTTCGATGCGGACGCCGGTGTCGCCCACGAGCGCACGGAGGTGCGCGACGAGGCGGGTGCCGCGGTCGAGGTGGACCTCTGGACGGCGTGCTACACGCCGCGCGAGCTCGGGCTGCTCATCACCGCGGCCGGGGGTCGGCTCGACGCCATCCACTCCGTGGAACCGGGTGCGTACTCGACGGCACCGCCCGATACGGAGCACCCCGAGTTGCTCGTCCTCGCCACCAAACCGACGCCGTAGGCTGCCCCTACGGCGGGTGCTAGCCTCTTCGCGGCGCTGTGACGATCGTCCGGCGTGCAAGTCCAACGCAACGCTGAAAGCAGATCCCCCTTGTCCGACACCCCGACCGCTTCCCCTCCCGCCGACGCCCCGATGGGCACCTTCGATGCAGAGGGCGTGTACCACCCCCGGCAGGTCACCGCCGACGATCTCAACGTCTCCTTCGCCGACGCCGTCGACACCACCATGGTCGAGGTCGAGGACGGTCAGATCGTGCACGGCACCGTGGTCAAGGTGGACAAGGACGAGGTGCTGCTCGACATCGGCTACAAGTCCGAAGGCGTCATCCCGTCGCGCGAGCTGTCCATTCGCAACGACGTCGACCCGAACGAGGTGGTCTCCCTCGGTGAGGAGATCGAGGCGCTCGTGCTCCAGAAGGAGGACAAGGAGGGCCGCCTCGTCCTCTCCAAGAAGCGGGCGCAGTACGAGCGGGCGTGGGGCACGATCGAGAAGATCAAGGAGACCGACGGCGTCGTCGAGGGTCCGGTCATCGAGGTCGTCAAGGGCGGCTTGATCCTCGACATCGGCCTCCGCGGGTTCCTGCCGGCCTCGCTCGTCGAGCTGCGGCGCGTGCGGGATCTCCAGCCCTATGTCGGCCGCGTCCTCCAGGCAAAAATCATCGAGCTCGACAAGAACCGCAACAACGTGGTGCTGTCGCGGCGCGCGTACCTCGAGGAGACCCAGAAGGAGCAGCGCGAGGACTTCCTCGCCAACCTCAAGCCGGGCGAGGTCCGCAAGGGCGTCGTGTCGTCCGTCGTCAGCTTCGGAGCGTTCGTCGACCTCGGGGGCATGGACGGTCTCATCCACGTGTCCGAGCTGTCGTGGAAGCACGTCGACCATCCCGGCTCGGTGGTCGCCGTGGGTGACGAGGTCACTGTCCAGGTGCTCGACGTCGACCACGACCGCGAGCGCATCAGCCTCTCGCTGAAGGCCACCCAGCAGGACCCGTGGCAGGAGTTCGCCAGCACCCACCGCGTCGGCGAGCTGGTCTACGGCCGTGTCACCAAGCTCGTCCCCTTTGGAGCATTCGTCCAAGTCGGTGAGGGCATCGAAGGGCTCGTCCACATCTCCGAAATGTCGGCGCATCACGTCGACTTGCCCGAGCAGGTGGTGACGCCGGGTGAGGAGCTGTGGGTGAAGATCATCGATCTCGACCTCGCCCGCCGCCGCATCAGCCTCTCGATCAAGCAGGCGGCCGAAGGCGGCGAGGTGGCGGAGGAGTACCGCGAGCACTTCGGTGAGCACGCCTTCGACGACCAGGGCAATTACATCGGGGTGGCCGACGACGCCGAGCGCGAGGCGGCGTGGGCGGAGTACTACGCGCAGTACGGCGCGCCAGAAGGCCAAGGGGAAGCCAGCGAGCCCACGGCCCCCGACGACGCCCTCGACGAGACCTGAGCGCTGTCGACGAGCCCTGGGCGCCCGCCAGCTGAGCCCTGGGCGCCCGCCAGCTGAGCCCTGGGCGCCCGGCAGCTGGGCCCCTGGCCACCTGCCAGCTCAGACCTGGGCGCCTGTCAGCCACCGAACCAGGAGGCTTTCGGAGCGGAGTCTGCACGTTCAGGCGCCTGATTCGGCGCGGCGGGTGGCGACCAGCCCGGTGAGTGTGGACGCCGTCAGTTCAGTTTGATGATCCCCATCCGCACGGCGGTGATCACCGCTTGCGTCCTGTCGCGGGCGTTGAGCTTCTCGTAGATCGACGCCAGGTGGTTCTTCACCGTCTTCTGGCTGATGTAGAGCTTCGAAGCCACCTCGGGCGTGGAGCAGCCGTCGGCGATGAGCTGCAGCACCTCCTCCTCGCGCCGGGTGATGACGCGGTCCTCGTCACGCTCAGCGGCGGTGTCGAGCTTGCGGGCCTCGTTGAGGAAGCCCGCCGCCAACGCCGGCGACATCGCCGTCTCGCCGCTGGCCGCGAGGCGGATGGCCTCGGCCACCTCGTCGATGCTGCAGTCCTTGGTCAGGTAGCCCACCGCGCCGGCCTTCAGGGCGCGGTCCACGATGTCGCGATCGGCATGCATCGTCAGCATCACCACTTTGGCGTCCGGGTTGCGCTCGACGATGCGACGGGTCGCCTCGACACCGTCGACGTCGGGCATCGATACGTCCATCAGCATCACGTCCGGTCGCATCGCGGCGGCCAGCCGGACCCCATCCTCGCCGTCGCCGGCTTCGGCGATGACCGCGAAGCCGAGTTCCTCCAGAGAACGCCGTAGCCCCTCACGGAGCATTTTGTGGTCGTCGACCAGGATGATTCGCTGGCTCACCGTGCCTCCCGAGAGCGTCAGTCCGGCACGAGCACCACGCGAACCGTGGTGCCTCGTCCCGGGGCGGAATCGATGTCGAAGCGAGCCCCCAAGCTGGCCGCACGTTCACGCATGCCCAGGATGCCATACGAATCGATGCGACCGCCGCTCTTGGCGAATCCGACACCGTCGTCCTTGACTTGCAACTCGGCCGACCGTCCGTCGCAGCGCCATTGGATGTCGAGGTGGTCGGCCTGCGCGTGCCGTTCCGCGTTGATGACGGCCTCCTTGGCGATACGCCAGAGCTCCCGTTCCTGCATGAGGGGCAACCGCCCCCGCTGATCGAGGGCGAGGTCGATCTCGAGGTTGCTCCGCTCGCGGACGCGATCGAGGAAGTGCTCCATGGTGACGCCGAGGTCTTGGTCGTCACGCACGTCGGCGCGGAGGTCGTAGAGGGTCTCGCGCAGGGTGCGCAACACCGAGCGCACCTCTTCGCGCAGGGTGTCGAGTTGGGCGTGGACCTCGTCGCCGCGCTCGGCGGCGCGGACGGCGCGGTCGAGCTCGAAGGCGAGGTACGCGATCGATTGACCGATGCGATCGTGCAGATCGCGGGCGATGCGGTTGCGCTCCTCGTCGGCGCCGATCGTGCGAAGCCGTGCGAACAGCCGGGCGTTGTCGAGAGCTACGCCCAGCGGCTCGACGAGGCCGTTCAACAGTCCGACCTCACGGGCGGCGAAGCGATTGGGCGAGGTGGATTCGACGGCGACGAGGCCGACGATGTCGCCGCGCGCCCGGAGGGCGGCGTAGAGACCGCTGGCCGCGCCGCTCGCCACGCCCGGGCCGCCTTCGTGGGCGAGGTCCGGCACCGAGACCGTCCCGGCTTCGCCGGTCGCCCGCAGCAACGGCGGCGGGAACGCGCTGCGCGCCAGCGTGGCGTTGTCCCGGTTCCCGACGCGACGGGCGGCCAGCCAGCTCTCCTCGTCCTCGTCGGGCAGGAACACCGTGACGCTGTCGAAGGGCAACAGGTCGCGGAGCCGTCCGATCGTCGAGTCGAGCACGTCCTCCAGGTCGAGGGAGGCGGGCAGGGTCTGGGCCACGCGGTGCAGGGCGACGAGGAGGCCGTTGGCCTCCGTCAGCCGACCGACCTGGCTCAGCGTGATGGACTGCTGCCGGGCCGATTCCGTGGCGACCTTGCGCACGTAGCCGCTCACGACCGCCACGACGAGGAGCCCCGACGCCCAGAGCACGGCGACGTCGATGTGGTCGGTGTAGTCCTCCGCCCCGATCATCCACGCCACCGTGACGACGGCGATCGTCGCCGCCGCGGTGCGCGCCGCGAACACCGCGCCCCGGGCGAAGCCCGCGAGCAACAGCGGTGGCAAGAGGCACAGGGCCCAGGGCGAGCTCCACGTGCCGGACACGAGCACGATCAGGATGGCGAGGAGGGTGTCGAGGAGGATCCAGCGCGTCGCCGTCGCGCTTTCCAGCGAGATCGGCAGCAGCGTGCGCCACACGGTGACCGCCACGAGCGCGAGGCCGGCCCCGATGACCCACCAATCCGGTCGGGTGAGGGCGTCCCAACCGACCAGGAAGCCGACGCCCAAGGCCACCCACCGGAACGGCGCCACCGGCGGGGGCGGAGCGGGGGCCGGCACCCGGGTGGGCGAGGGCGTGGTCCGCCGCTCGACTCCGTCCCACGTCGCGGCGTTGCCCGGCCGCCGCCGCTCGACGAGCGGGTAGCCCAACTCAGGCGTGTTCGCGGCCGCGGTGCTCCTCCGGGCGCCTCCCGCGGCCGGGGTCTCGGGCGCCGGTGTCTGGGGGGTCGTCGCCATGGGAGCCCGAGCCTACGGGAGCCCGGTCCTGCGGCGGGCTGCTACCTTCCCCGCGCCGTGATCATGGTCGGGCTCACGGGCGGCATCGGGGCCGGCAAGTCCACGGTCTCCCGCCTCCTCGCCGAGCGGGGCGCGGTCATCGTCGACGCCGACGCCATCACGCGTGAGCTCCAGGAGGCGGGCCAGCCGGTGCTGGCGGCCATCGCCGAGCGCTTCGGCCCCGGCACCCTCGCGGCGGACGGCACGCTCGACCGGGCGGCGTTGGCGGACATCGTGTTCAACGATCCGGAGGCGCTGAAGGACCTCAACGCCATCGTCCATCCGGCCGTCGGGCGCGAGATCAGTCGCCGCCTCGAGGGCGAGCGGATGACGGACCACGTCGTCGTGTTGGACGTCCCCTTGCTCGTCGAGACCGGTCGGGGCGACCTCGCGGGGATCGTGGTGGTCGACGCCCCGCCCGAAGGGGCCATCGAGCGGCTCGTCCGCGATCGCGGCATGACCGCGGCCGACGCCCGCGCCCGGATGGCTCGTCAGGCCGGCCGCGAGGAGCGGCTGGCCAGAGCCGACCGGGTGATCGACAACTCGGGGGACCGCGCCGCCCTCGTGGCCCAGGTCGACGCGGTCTGGGAGTGGATGCGCTCCCTTCCTCCTGCGCCTACGCCTTCCGCCGCGGGAACTTGAACCGGAGGGTGCCGTAGACGGCTCACCCCGGTTCAACTTCCCGCTCGGGGCTTCCGATCGGGCCGCCCCAGAGCACACATCTGACCATGGCGCGGTGGGAGGTCGATGCGGCGGTGGCTGGCCTTGCGGCTCGGGCAGCACGGCGTCGTCACCCGCGGGCAGGCGGAGCAAGCGGGCCTCGGCCCGCGCATGGTCATGCGACGGCTCAAGACCGGGTTGTTGTCGGAGCCAGTCCCGGGCGTCCTGGTGGTCGCCAGCCGGCGCGGGGACTGGCACCAGCGCCTCATGGTGGCCACGCTCGCCGCTGGGGGGGCCGTGGCGTCGCACAGAGCCGCGGCCCGTCTACACGGGCTCGATGGCTGCGGGCGCGAGCCTCGTCTCGAGGTATCGGTCCCGGCCGCACGACGCGGGGGCGTCGCTGGCGTCGTCACGCACCGTGTGGCCTCACTCGATCGTGGTGACGTGACGACGGTCGAAGGCATCGCCACGACGACGGTCCCTCGCACCCTCGCCGACCTCGGGTCGGTCTGCTCGCACGATCGCGTGCTGAAAGCGCTCGACGACGCCCGGCGTCGCGGCATCAGCCTCCGTCTGCTCGACGCGACGGTTGACCGTCTGCACCGGCCCGGACAACGAGGTACGGGAACGCTGCGAGAGCTTCTGGCCCAGTGCAGGCAGGAGGGAAGGGCCCCGGACTCCTGGTTCGAGCGCCTCGTGGAGCGCTGCCTGGCCTCGCCGGAGGTCCCCGCCCTCGTTCGGCAGTTCGTCGTCCGTGACGAGCAGGGTCGATTCGTGGGACAGGTGGACGCGAGTTCCCCGAGGTCGAGGGAACACGCGTTCGGCACGCTAGCCTGGGCTCGATGCCGCCCTTCAAGGTCGTGTCGGAGTTCGCCCCCGCCGGCGACCAGCCCGAAGCCGTCGAAGCCCTGGCGGAGGGGATCGACCGAGGCGATCGCTTCCAGACGCTGCTCGGCATCACGGGCAGCGGCAAGAGCGCCACCGTCGCCTGGACCATCGAGAAGGTGCAGCGGCCCACGCTGGTCCTGGCGCCGAACAAGAGTCTCGCCGCGCAGCTTGCCAACGAGTTCAAGGACTTCTTCCCCCACAACCGGGTGGAGTACTTCGTCAGCTACTACGACTACTACCAGCCCGAGGCCTACATCCCGTCGAGCGACACCTACATCGAGAAGGACAGCTCGATCAACGACGAGATCGATCGGCTGCGCCACTCGGCCACCTCCGGGCTCCTGACTCGTCGCGACTGCATCGTCGTGGCCAGTGTCAGCTGTATCTACGGCATGGGCAGCCCCGACGAGTACCGCGGCCAGCTCCTCGAGCTGCACACCGGCGTCGACTACGACCAGCGTTCCATCCTGCGCCGCCTCGTCGACATGCAGTACGACCGCAATGACATGACTCTCGGTCGCGGCAAATTCCGGGTGCGGGGCGACACCATCGAGGTGCACCCGGCCTACGAAGAGCACGTCCTGCGCATCGAGATGTTCGGCGACACCGTCGAACGCCTCACGACCATCGACACGCTCACGGGCGAGCAGTTGGGCGAGTTCTCGGAGGTCATGGTCTTCCCGGCCACGCACTATGTCGCCGGCGACGAGCGCATGCGCCGAGCCGTGCAGGGCATCGAAGCGGAGCTGCAAGAGCGGCTGGCCTGGTTCGAAGCCCACCGAAAGCTGCTCGAGGCCCAGCGGCTCCGGATGCGCACCCAGTACGACCTCGAGATGATCCAAGAGGTCGGCTATTGCAACGGCATCGAGAACTACTCGATGCACATCGACGGCCGTAGCCCAGGCGAGCCCCCCTTCACGCTCCTCGACTACTTCCCCAACGACTTCCTCCTCGTCATCGACGAGAGCCATCAGTCGGTGCCGCAGCTCCACGGTCAGTTCGAAGGCGATCGTTCTCGTAAGGACACCCTCGTCGAGCACGGCTTCCGCCTGCCGAGCGCCCGGGACAACCGGCCGCTTCGCTTCGAGGAGGTCATGGACCGCATCAACCAGGTCGTCTTCCTCTCGGCGACCCCCGCCGACTACGAGCTGCGGGTCAGCTCCCAGGTGGTGCAGCAGATCGTCCGGCCCACCGGCCTGGTCGATCCGGAGGTCATCGTCCGACCGACGAAGGGTCAGATCGACCACCTCATGGAGCAGATCAACGAGCGGGTCATCAAGGGCGACCGCGTCCTCGTCACCACGCTCACGAAGAAGATGGCCGAGGACCTCACCGACTACCTCCTCGAGCTCGGCGTCCGGGTGCGCTACCTCCACAGCGAGGTCGACACCATCCAGCGCATCGAGATCCTGCGGGGGCTCCGCCTCGGTGACTTCGACGTTCTCGTGGGCATCAACCTGCTCCGGGAAGGGCTCGACCTGCCCGAGGTGAGCCTGGTGGCCATCCTCGACGCCGACAAGGAGGGCTTCTTGCGCAGCGAGACGAGCCTCATCCAGACGATGGGGCGGGCCGCTCGCAACGTCGACGGGCAGGTCGTGATGTACGCCGACACCGTCACCGACTCGATGCAGCGCGCCATCAACGAGACCAATCGCCGCCGCCGCGTGCAGCAGGAGTACAACGCCGAGCACGGGATCGACCCGCAGACGATCCGCAAAGCCGTCACCGACATCCTCTCGATGCTCCGCCCCGACGAGGGAGCGCCGGTGCCGGGGAGAGACCGGCGCGGGCGCAGTCGTGATCAGCGGCGAGTGGCGGCCGAGCTGGCCGAGCTCCCGCAGCACGAGCTCGGGCGGCTCATCCAGACACTGGAGGAGGAGATGCACCAGGCCGCCGCCGACCTCCGCTTCGAGTACGCGGCCCGCCTGCGCGACGAGATCAGCGAGCTCAAGCGCGAGCTGCGCGAGGCCGGCTGAACGTCGCGTACCTGGCGAGGGTCATGGGCGCGAGGGTTGGCCCCGCTCGACACGGTCGTCGAGCCCGAGCCCTGGAGGTGGACATGCTCCGGTTCATCGTGCGCCGCGGGGCCGGCGTCGTGAGCGCCGTCGCGGTCCTTGGGTTGCTGACGGCACCCGCGGGAGCCCAGACGGCCTCCCTGACTCTCGACCCCAGCACCATCGCGGTCGGCGGCCGGCTGATAGTCACCGGCACCTGCGAACCGAACTCGAGCGGCTTCGTCCTCTCCCAAGCCTTCCTCGGTCAGACCGAGTTCGCGGGCGTGCCCGCGGTGGCGTTCTCCACCGACAGCAAAGGCGCGTTCGGGGTCACCTTCCTCATCACTCCCGCGGTCAAGCCGGGCACGTACCGAGTCTCGGCCCGCTGCGGTGGGGGCAACCTCGGGCTCACCCGCATGCTGAAGGTGGTCTCGGATGGGACGCTCGCCGCGACCGGCTCCTCTGACCGGCCGCTTCTCCTGCCCGCGGCCGGTCTCCTCGTTGGCGGCGCGGCACTCGTACTGATCGGGCGCCGTCGCGCAACCAGCTGACGGCCTGTGGAACGCGCCGAGCAGCAGCTGGCGATCCGCTTCCGGGAGTTCGCGGCAGCCTGCCGGCAAGACGGCTTGCCGATGTACGCGCGGCTCAGCGACCACGCCGCGGGCGACCCGACAGTGCTCGGGCTCGCCGCGCTCGCGCTCCCGGGCCAGGCTCGTCCGGTGCTGCTGCTCGCGGCGGTGCAACGGGTGCTGTTCGATCATCCGGACCACCCGCTCGCTCGCTTCTACCCGAGCATCAGCGGGCGGCCCGCCCCGAAGGGCGACCCCGTGCCGGCGTTCACCGCTTTCGTCCACGAGCACGCCGCCGCGCTCGCCGAGCTGACCCGCTCCCGCTCGACGCAGACGAACGAGGTCAACCGCAGCGTGGCCGTGGCCGCCGCGCTCCGAGCGGCGGTGTCGGGCTGCTCGGATCGTCCGCTCGCCCTCGTCGAGCTGGGGCCGAGCGCGGGGCTCAACCTGCTGGCCGACACCTATGCCATCCGCATCGGCACCGAGACCCACCAGCAGGTCGACTCACCCGTTCGCCTTGCGACGGCGCTCGTGGGCGAGGGGAGGCCTGACTTCGACTCGGCGCTGCCCCCCGTCGTCGCCCGCGTCGGTCTCGACCTGGCCCCGGTCGACGTCCGCGCCGACCACGAGGCCGTCCGCTGGCTCGAGGCCTGCCTCTGGCCCGAGCAACGGGACCGGTTCGAGCGTTTCCGGGCGGCCGTGCGAGCGGCGCAGGCGTCGCCGCCGCGCCTCGTGCAAGGTGATCTCCTCGACGACCTTCCCGCGCTGCTCGACAGCCTGCCGGCGGGCGCGCACGCCATGGTGTTCCACACCTGGGTCCTCACCTACGTGGCTCGCGACCGGCGCCCGCAGCTCGCCGCGATCCTCCGGGGCGCCGCGGCGAGCCGCCCGGTCTCGTGGCTCTCGGCCGAGGCTCCGGGCGTGGTCGCCGGCCTCCCGAAGGTGGGCGACGCGTGGGGCGGGACGACGGTGCTGGCCCTCACCCGCTTCCGCGCCGAGGGCACGCGCACCGAGCTGCTGGGCACCTGCCATCCCCATCTCACCTGGTTGCGCTGGGATCCTGAACCGCCCGCGTAAACGAACATGCGTTCGTAGATGTGTGGTAGGCTTCGGGGATGCGCCAGCGGCGGCCGAGGTGACGAAAGCGACGCGCCGCCCGCCAGCGCCGCGGGGGGCCGTCGGTAGGCTCGCTTCGATGGCCGACCAGCTCGTCGTGCGGGGCGCCAAGGAGCACAACCTCAAGAACATCAGCGTCGACCTGCCCCGCGACCAGCTCATCGTCTTCACCGGGCTCTCCGGTTCCGGCAAGTCCAGCCTGGCCTTCGACACGATCTACGCCGAGGGCCAGCGCCGCTATGTCGAGTCGCTCAGCGCGTACGCCCGCCAGTTCCTCGGCCAGATGGACAAGCCCGACGTCGACTTCATCGAGGGCCTCTCACCCGCCATCTCCATCGACCAGAAGTCGGCGTCGCGCAACCCGCGTTCGACGGTGGGGACGATCACCGAGGTCTACGACTACCTCCGCCTGCTCTTCGCGCGGATCGGCGTGCCCCACTGCCCGGAGCATGGTGTGCGCCTCGAGCGCCAGACGCCACAGCAGATCGTCGACCGTCTGGCCGAGCTGCCGGAGGGCGCCAGGTTCCAGGTGCTCGCTCCGGTGGTGAGAGGTCGCAAGGGCGAGTACGAGACGCTGCTCGCCGATCTCTCCGGGCAGGGCTACGTACGCGCCCGTATCGACGGCGACGTCGTCGACATCGCGGACTTCTTGAAGAACGCCGAGCGCCTGGCCCGCTACGAGCAGCACACGATCGAGGTCATCGTCGACCGCCTGGTCAAGCGGGGAGGCATCGAGCGTCGACTCACCGACTCGGTCGAGACGGCATTGCGGCTCGCCGAGGGCGTCGTCGAGATCGAGATCGTCCCGCGGGAGGGCGAGAGCTCCGAGGCCGAGACGCTCACGTTCTCGCAGCACCTTGCCTGCCCCATCGGGTTCGAGTCCTACGAGGAGCTGGCGCCTCGGAACTTCTCCTTCAACTCGCCCTATGGCGCCTGCGAGCACTGCGACGGGTTGGGCACCACGTTCGAGGTCGACCCCGAGCTGGTCGTCCCCAACCCCGACATCTCGGTGAACGAAGGGGCGATCTCGCCCTGGAGCACGGCCCGTACCCAGTACTTCCAGCGGATGCTCGAGGCGGTCGCCGAGGCCAACGACATCGACCTCGACAAGCCCTGGGGCAAGCTCTCGAAGGCCCATCAGAACCTGCTGCTGCACGGCACCAAGGGCAGCATCACGGTGAAGTACCGCAACCGCTACGGCCGCCAGCGGCAGTTCTCCACCAGCTACGAGGGCGTCATCCCGTTCCTCCAGCGCCGGCATCAGACCTCCGAGAGCGACTGGTCGCGCGAGCAGGTCGAGACCTACATGCGTGAGGTCCCCTGCCCGCACTGCGACGGGGCGCGGTTGAAGCCGGCCTCCCTGGCCGTCACCGTCGGCGGCAAGAACATCAGTGCCGTCTGCGATCTCTCGATCGGCGAGTCGTCCAAGTTCCTCGCCGGGCTCGAGCTGTCCGAGCGCGACCGGATGATCGCCGAACGCGTCGTCAAGGAGATCAACGCCCGCATGAGCTTCCTGCTCGACGTGGGCCTCGACTACCTCACCCTGTCTCGTTCCGCGGGCACTCTGGCCGGCGGTGAGGCGCAACGGATCCGCCTCGCCAGCCAGATCGGCTCGGGCCTCGTCGGCGTCCTGTACGTGCTCGACGAGCCCTCCATCGGATTGCACCAGCGTGACAACCGGCGTCTCATCGACACCCTCGTCCGCCTGCGCGACCTCGGCAACACCGTGCTGGTCGTCGAGCACGACGAAGAGACGATCCGCGTCGCCGACTGGGTCGTCGACATCGGGCCGGGCGCGGGTGAGCACGGCGGCGAGGTCGTCTACTCGGGTCCCGTCCCGGGGCTCATCAAGGCGAAGGGCTCGCTCACCGGGCAGTACCTCGCCCGCAAGCGCTCGATCCCGGTGCCCCGCCAACGGCGCCTGCCCGGCGACGAGTGGCTGGTGGTGAGGGGAGCGCGCGAGCACAACCTCAAGAACATCGACGTCCGCATCCCCCTCGGGTGCTTCGTGGCGGTCACCGGTGTCTCGGGTTCGGGCAAGTCCACGCTCGTGGGCGACATCCTGCTGCCGTCGCTCATGCAGAAGATCTACAAGTCCCGCACGGCGCCCGGTCGCCATCGCACCGTCGAGGGCGTCCAGCTCCTCGACAAGGTCATCGACATCGACCAGTCGCCCATCGGGCGGACCCCTCGCTCGAACCCGGCCACCTACACCGGCGTCTTCGACCACATCCGGCGCCTGTTCGCCAGCACCCAGGAGGCGAAGGTCCGCGGGTACCTCCCGGGCCGCTTCTCCTTCAACGTGTCCGGCGGTCGCTGCGAGGCCTGCGCCGGCGACGGCACCATCAAGATCGAGATGCACTTCCTGCCGGACGTCTACGTGCCGTGCGAGGTGTGCAAGGGCGCTCGGTACAACCGCGACACCCTCGACATCACCTTCAAGGGGAAGAACATCGCCGAGGTGCTCGACATGCCGATCGAGGAGGCGCTGGCCTTCTTCGGCAACCAGCCGGCCATCGCCCGCCACATGCAGACGCTGGTCGATGTCGGTCTCGGCTACGTGCGCCTCGGGCAGCCGGCGCCGACGCTGTCCGGAGGAGAGGCGCAACGGGTGAAGTTGGCGTCCGAGCTGGCCAAGCGATCCACCGGCCACACCATCTACCTGCTCGACGAGCCCACCACCGGGCTGCACTTCGACGATGTCCGCAAGTTGCTCACCGTGCTGTCGCGACTGGTCGACCAGGGCAACACCGTGCTCGTCATCGAGCACAATCTCGACGTCGTCAAGTCCGCCGACTGGATCCTCGACCTGGGTCCGGAAGGCGGGGCAGGCGGCGGCACCGTCGTGGCCGAAGGCGCGCCCGAGCATGTCGTCACCGTGCCCGCCAGCCACACGGGCCGATCCCTCGGTCCCGTGCTCGCGGCCCCGTCGCGCTGAATCGTCGGGGCGAGCCCGCCGCTCCCTCCGGCCGTCAGGTGATGGCGAGCATGCGGTCGAGGGCCACGCGGGCCGACGCGGCGATGTCGTCGCTCACCACGATCCGGTTGACGACTCGACCGGCCAGGAGGTTCTCGAGCACCCAGCACAGGTGGGCGGCGTCGATCCGGAACATCGTCGAGCACGGGCAGACGAGAGGATCGAGCGACACCACCGTCTTCCCGGGGGTCTCGTCGTCGAGCCGCTTCACGAGGTGGATCTCGGTGCCGACGCCGATGACCGAGCCCGCGGGGGCGGCCTGGACGGCCCGGATGATGTAGTCCGTCGAGCCGACCTGGTCGGCCAACGCGCACACCTCGTAGCTGCACTCGGGGTGCACGACGACGATCCCGCCGGGGTTGACCTCCCGGAACGCCTGCACGTGTTCGGGCCGGAAGCGTTGGTGCACCGAGCAGTGGCCCTTCCAGAGCAGGAAGGCGGCTCCTTTCAGGTCCGGCTCTTCGAGGCCGCCGTGGTCGCGCCGCGGGTCCCACACCCGCATGTCGCCCAGCTCGTATCCCATGGCCAGACCGGTGTTGCGCCCGAGGTGCTGGTCGGGGAAGAACAGGACCTTCTGCCCTCCGGCGCCCCCGGCCGACGCCGGCCGGAAGGCCCAGTCGAGCACCGCCCGGGCATTGGTGGAGGTGCAGACGGCGCCGCCGTGATCGCCCACGAAGGCCTTCAACGCGGCCGACGAGTTCATGTAGGTGATCGGGACGACCGCGTCGATGTCGACCACCGCGGCGAGCACGTCCCATGCCTCCTCCACGCTGTCGAGGTCGGCCATGTCGGCCATCGAGCAGCCCGCGTTGAGGTCGGGCAGGATGACGTGCTGGTGCGGGCCGGTGAGGATGTCGGCCGATTCGGCCATGAAGTGCACCCCGCAGAAGACGATGAACTCGGCCTCCGGGTGCTCCTTGGCCAGGACGGACAGCCGGAACGAGTCGCCCCGGGCATCGGCCCAGCGCATCACCTCGTCTCGTTGGTAGTGGTGGCCGAGGATGTAGAGGCGCTCACCGAGCGCGGCCTTGGCCGCTCCGATCCGGGCCGCCAGGTCGTCGGCGGGCGCGCTCGTGTACTCCTCCGGCAGCGGTGACTGCAGGCGCAACATGCGTTTTCGTTTTCCTCCCGTGGGAGATGCCTCGGTCTCGGCCGGTGGAGGCAGCCCGGTCTGCTCCACGGGGATGTCGGCCCCGAGACGGGATATGGCGCCGGACCCGGGCGGCGTGCCTGCAGTGTACGGCCCCGACCGAGCTGACGCGCCCGCCGGCGTCGAGCACCGGGATCGGTTGACGGGCACGGCCCTAACCTGAAGGACGTGGTGCAGCGCCCCGAGACCGGCACGATCCCCGACGCGCCAGGCTCGTACCAGTTCAAGGACGCCGAGGGCAGGGTCATCTACGTCGGCAAGGCGGCGAGCCTCCGCTCCCGCCTGTCCAACTACTTCGGCGACCCCTCGGCGCTGCATTTGCGCACCGCCCAGATGGTCGCGTCAGCGGCGACCGTCGAGTGGATCCAGGTGCGCAACGAGGTCGAGGCCCTCATGCTCGAGTACAGCCTCATCAAGCAGCACAAGCCCCGCTTCAACATCCGCCTGCGCGACGACAAGAGCTACCCCTTCCTCGCCGTCACCCTCGACGAGGAGTGGCCGCGGGCGATGGTGATGCGGGGCCGCAAGCGCAAGGGCGTCCGCTACTTCGGGCCGTACGCCCACGCCTACGCCATCCGCGACACCCTCGACCTGTTGTTGCGGACCTTCCCCATCCGCACCTGCTCGCCGAACAAGTTCAAGGCCCACGAGCGGCTGGGCCGGCCGTGCCTCCTGTACCACATCGAGAAGTGCTCGGGGCCGTGTGTGGGGGAGGTCACCCACGAGCGCTACGGCGAGCTCGTCGGGGAGCTGCTCGACTTCCTCGACGGCGACACCGATCCCGTCGTGAAGCGGCTGGCGGCCGAGATGAAAGCGGCCGCGGGCGACCTCGAGTACGAGAAGGCCGCTCGGCTGCGCGACCGGCTGGCCGCCGTCACAAAAGCCATCGAGCGCCAGCAGATGGTCGCCGACCGGAACGAGGACCTCGACGTGATCGGTCTCGCCGACGACGATCTCGAAGCCGCGGTGCAGGTGTTCTTCGTCCGGCGGGGTCGGGTCGTGGGCCGGAAGGGGTTCATCGTCGACAAGGTGGAGGACGTGACCCCGGGCGGTCTGGTCGAGCGCATCCTCACCGCCCTCTACGGCGAGGAGCCGCCGCTCGGGTTCCCGAAGCAGGTGCTCGTGCCGGTCGAGCCAGACCAGCTCGCCGTCCACGAGGCATGGCTGTGTGAGCGGCGCGGGTCGCGCGTGCTCGTGCGGGTGCCCCAGCGCGGCGACAAGCGAGCGTTGCAGGAGACGGTCACCCGCAATGCCAAGGAGGAGTTCACGCGGCACCGCCTGCGGCGAGCCGCCGACCACAACAGCCGGGCGCGCGCCCTCAACGAGCTCCAGGACGCCCTCGACCTCCCCGAGGCTCCTCTTCGCATCGAGTGCTACGACATGGCCCACCTGCAGGGCACCGACTACGTCGGCTCGATGGTGGTGCTGGAGGACGGGCTTCCCCGCAAGGGCGAGTACCGGCGGTTCAAGGTCAAGGGCGTGGACGGCAACGATGACTACGCCGCGATGGAGGAGGTGCTGACCCGGCGGCTCACCGCGTACCTCGACGAGCGTGAACGGCCGGTGAGCGAGCGCCCCGGCAAGTTCGTCTACCCGCCGCAGTTGCTGCTCGTCGACGGCGGCAAGGGCCAGCTGGCCGTGGCCCAGCGAGTCGTGCACGAGCTCGGGTTGGAAGACGAGATCCCCGTCGCGTCGCTGGCGAAGCGCTTCGAGGAGGTGTACGTCCCGGGGCGAGCGGACCCGGTGCAGATCCCCCGCCAATCCGAGGCGCTGTACCTCCTCCAACGAGTGAGGGACGAGGCGCACCGCTTCGCCAACACCTTCCATCGGGAACGGCGGGGCAAGCGGATGACCAGCAGCGTCCTCGACGACGTGCCCGGCCTCGGGCCGACCCGCCGCAAGCGTCTCGTGAAAGAGCTCGGTGGCATGACCGCGCTGCGCAAGGCGACGCTCGACGAGTTGAAGGCGCCGTCGTGGATGCCCGACGCGGTGGCGGAGGCCGTCTACACCAAGCTCCACCCGAGGTGATCGCGGCAGGCTCGGGCGGGGCGGGCGACTTCTGGGAACAGCACGCCCGCTGGTGGCAGGACGGCTTCACCGACGGCGCCGACCCCGAATACGTGGAGCAGATCGTCCCGCTCGTCACCCACTGGCTCCGCGGGTGCGCGGACGTCCTCGACGTCGGCTGCGGCGAAGGCCAGATCGCCCGCACCGTGTGCTCGACGGGAGCCGGTCGCGCGGTAGGGGTCGATCCGGCGTGGGCTCAGCTCACGGTGGCCGCCGCGCGCGCCGGTGGCCCGACCTACGTCCGGGCGGTGGCCGACGCGCTCCCTTTCTGTGCGGAGAGCTTCGACGCCGTCGTCGCCTGCCTCGTCTTCGAACACATCCGCGAGGTGGACGGCGCCGTCGCGGAAGTGGCCCGCGTGCTGCGGCGAGGAGGCCGGTTCGTGTTCTTCCTCAATCACCCGCTCCTGCAGACGCCGGGCAGCGGATGGATCGACGACCAGCTGCTCGACCCCCCGGAGCAGTACTGGCGCATCGGTGCGTATCTGGTCGAGGACGAGTCGATCGAAGAGGTCGACAAGGGCGTGTTCATCCCCTTCATTCACCGGCCCCTCTCGCGCTACGTGAACGCCATGGCCGCCAACGGCCTGTTCGTCCGCCGCATGGAGGAGCCGGCCCCACCGCCCGGGTTCCTCGCCCGGGCGGAGGAGTACGCCGGGGCCGCGACGATCCCCCGCCTCCTAGCCCTCGTCGCCGAGCGGGATCCCTGACACACCCCCTCGCTATGCTCGCACCATGCGCTTCCCCCGCGGCGCCGTCCCACCTCATGGGGGAACACCATGGTCACCGACGCCAATCGCCGCCGCCTGTACGTTGCCGCTTCCCGAACATGGGGAGCCGAGGAAGCCGACGTCCTGATGGAGCTGCTTCCCCCTACCGGGTGGAACGACGTCGCTCGACAGTCCGACCTCCGGGAGGTCCGGGCCGAGCTCCGAGGCGAGATCGCCGAGGTCCGAGGGGAGGTGGCAGAGCTTCGTGGGCAGATCGGTGAACTGCGGGGCGAGATGGGTGAGCTACGCGGCGAAGTCCGGGCCATGCTCCCGAAGCTCGTCGCGGCCAACATCGGTTCGATGCTGGCCATCGCCGCCCTTGTCGCGGCCATCGTGCGCGTCGGCTGAGCCTTCTGGCTCGGGGCGCTCGCCGGTAGGCTGATGTCGTGAGCGTCAGCGGGATGCGGCCTCGGAGCTCATGACCGACATCCTGGTCATCACCGGGTTGTCCGGCGCGGGACGATCGCAAGCGGCGGATGATCTCGAGGACCTCGGCTGGTTCGTGGTCGACAACCTCCCCAGCTCGCTCATCGAGAAGGTCACCGAGCTGGGGAGCGCCCGGGGGTCGAGCATCGACCATCTCGCCCTCGTCGTGGGGAGCGGCGCGCACCAAGCCGACATCGGCGAGGTGATCGGACGCCTTCGGGTCGCCGGCCATCGCGTGCGCGTGCTGTTCCTCGAAGCGTCGACGCCTGAGCTCGTGAAGCGCTACGGGAGCACGCGCCGCAAGCACCCCCTGTCCGACGGCAGCCAGAGCGTGCTCGATCTCATCGAGCAGGAGCGCGCCCTGCTCGAGCCGGTGCGCGCCATGGCCGATCTCGTGATCGACACCACCGGCCTGAACGTCCACCAACTCAAGGGCCGCCTCACTGACGCGTTCGGCGAGGAGGTACCGGCCGCCGGCATGCAGACGACCATCACGTCGTTCGGCTACAAGCACGGCCTTCCCCTCGACGTCGACCTCGTCCTTGACTGCCGTTTCCTGCCGAACCCGTACTGGGTCGAGGCGCTGCGCCACCGGACCGGGCTCGATGCCGACGTGCGCGACTACGTGCTCGACCAGCTGACGACCCAGGACTTCCTCGCCCGTCTGGAGGACCTCCTCGAGCTGCTGCTGCCCGCGTACGAGGCGGAGGGAAAGAGCTACCTGACGCTCGCCTTCGGCTGCACGGGTGGCCGGCACCGCTCGGTCGCCATCGCCGAGGAGCTGGCCCGCCGCCTGCGCCGGCGCGGGCTCGCACCCACCGTCCAGCATCGCGATCTGGGCCGGTCGGACTGACCGGCGACAGGCCCCGGGGCGAACCGCTAGGTTCGCGGGCGCACGCGGCCCGTGCTCGCCCAGCTAGGTGGGCCGAAGAAAGGAAAGCGACATGACCGTGCGCGTCGGCATCAACGGATTCGGCCGGATCGGCCGGCAGGTGTTCCGCGGGCCAAGAAGATGGGCGCGGATCTCGACTTCGTGGCGGCGAACGACCTCGGGTCGCTGGACACCATGGCCCACCTCTTGAAGTACGACTCCGTCCACGGCATCCTCGACGAGGAGGTCGAGGTCATCGACGGCGGCATCCGGGTAGCCGGCGACATCCTCCAGATCCTCCAGATCCGCGACCCGAAGGAGCTCCCTTGGGCCGACCTCGGCGTCGACGTCGTGATCGAGTCCACTGGGTTCTTCACCGACCGCGACAAGGCGGCCATGCACCTCGACGCGGGCGCGCCCTCCGTCATCGTGTCGGCCCCATCGAAGGGCGCTGACGCCACCATCGTCATGGGGGTCAACCAGGACTCCTTCGACGCGGCCAAGCACAAGGTCGTCTCCAACGCCTCGTGCACGACCAACTGCTTCGTGCCGATGGTCAAGGTGCTCGACGACTCGTTCGGGGTTGAGCAGGGCTTCATGACCACGGTGCACGCTTACACCGGCGACCAGATGCTCGTCGACGGACCCCACAAGGATCTCCGACGCGCCCGCGCCGCGGCCGTCAACATCGTCCCCACCTCCACGGGGGCGGCGCGTGCCACGGGTCTGGTGCTCTCCACGATGCAGGGCAAGCTCGACGGAACGTCGTTGCGGGTTCCCGTACCTGACGGCTCCGTCACCGATTTCACCGCGGTCCTCTCGACCGCGGCGACCGTCGAGCAGATCAACGACGCCATGCGCGCCGCCGCCGACGGGCCCCTCAAGGGAATCCTGGAGTACAGCACGGCGCCCTTGGTGTCCACCGACATCGTCGGCAACCCGCACAGCTGCATCTTCGACAGCGACATGACGATGAGCATGGGGACGCTCGTGAAGGTGGCCGGCTGGTACGACAACGAGACCGGCTACTCGTGCCGCACGGTCGACCTGTCCCTGCTCATGGGCGCGGCTCACCAGAGCTCGTGAAGCTCCCGCTGCTGGAGGATCTGCCGCAGGTCGAGGGGCGGCGGGTACTGGTGCGCACCGATTTCAACGTGCCGATCGAGGACGGCCAGATCACCGACGACTTCCGCATCCGTGCCGCCCTCCCGACGTTGCAGTGGCTGCGGGAGCGGGGGGCGTCGGTGGTGGCGTGCAGCCATCTCGGCCGGCCCAAGGGGAAGGTGAACCCGAAGTACTCGATGGAACCGGTCCGGGCCCGCCTGGCCGAGCTGGCGCCAGGGGTGGACCTCATGGAGAACCTCCGCTACGACCCGGGTGAGGAGGCCGACTCGCCGGAGTTCGTCGCCCGACTCGTCGACGGTGTCGACGCCTACGTCGACGACGCGTTCGGCGCCTGCCATCGCGCCCACGCCTCGATCGTGGGCCCGCCGCGCACGCTGCCCAGCGCCGCCGGCCGGCTCCTCGCCCGCGAGGTGGAGGTCCTCCTCGGCCTGCGCGACGCCCCCCAGCGGCCGTTCGTAGCCGTCCTCGGGGGGGCGAAGGTCAGCGACAAGATCGGGGTGATCGACGCGTTGCTGGAGGTGGTCGACGCGCTCGTGATCGGCGGGGGCATGTGCTTCACGTTCCTCGCCGCACAGGGGTATTCGATCGGCGACTCCCTCTTCGAGTCCGACCAGGTGGAGACGTGCCGGCGGCTGCTCGGGGCCGACAAGCCGATCCATCTCCCCGACGACGTGATCGGTCTGGCCGCCGACGGCGTGGTGACGACCTGGGGCCGCCAGCTCCCCGACGGGGCCAAGGGGCTCGACATCGGGCCCGGGACGGCGGCCGCCTTCGCGGACGTGATCGCCGAGGCGGCGAGCGTCTTCTGGAACGGCCCGATGGGCATGTTCGAGGACGACCGGTTCGCGGCCGGCACCCGGGCCGTGGCCCAGGCGATGGCCGATACCCGTGCCTTCACCGTGGTGGGCGGCGGCGACTCTGCCGCCGCCCTCAACGAGTTCGGCCTCGCCCGGGAGATCGACTGGGTGAGCACCGGCGGCGGGGCGTCCCTCGAGCTGCTCGAGCTGGGCGACCTGCCCGGGCTGGCCGCGCTCCGCGAGGCGCCGCGATGACGGGGCGGCGGCCGCTCATCTCGGGGAACTGCCAGGCCCGAGCGGCCGTGCTGGTGGCCTCGCTCACCGGCCCTCCGGTTCGGCTCGCTCGGCTGCGACTCGTCGCTGGCGCTTCCCTCGTCGCACCTCAGAGCGGGAGGTGCGGCTCGTGAGCGGCGAAAGGCGCCGGCCCCTCATCTCCGGTAACTGGAAGATGCACCACAACCACTTCGAGGCGATCCAGTGCGTCCAGAAGCTGGCCTACCTGCTCACGGCCGACGACTACGACGCGCTCGACGTCAGCGTCCACCCGCCCTTCACGGACCTGCGTTCGATCCAGACGCTCATCTCCGGAGACCGGCTGGCCATGGTGCTCGGCGCCCAGCACTGCCACTGGGAAGAGAAGGGCGCCTTCACGGGGGAGGTGTCGCCGGCCTTCCTCGCGAAGCTCGACGTCCGCTACGTGATCGTCGGGCACTCGGAGCGCCGCGAGCTCTTCGGTGAGACCGACGAGATGGTGAATCGCAAGGTGAAGGCCGTCATCGCAAACGGGATGACCCCGATCCTGTGCGTCGGCGAGACGTTGCAGGAGCGGGAGGCGGGCATCACCGAGACGAAGGTGCTCGGCCAACTCGCCGCCGATCTCGACGGCGTCCCGGCCGAGGAAATCGGTTCCATGGTCGTCGCGTACGAGCCGATCTGGGCCATCGGAACGGGGCGGACGGCCACGGCCGAGGACGCGCAAGCCATGTGCCACGCCGTGCGGGCGGCGGTCGCGGCGGCTGCCGGCGAGGCCGTGGGCGCGACGCTGCGGGTGCAGTACGGGGGGTCCGTCAAGGCGTCCAACATCGCCGAGCTGATGGCGGAGGAGGACATCGACGGCGCCCTCGTCGGAGGAGCGAGCCTCGAGCCCGACGAATTCGCCCGCATCGTGCAGTACCGCGGCCACGAGTAGGAGCGGCCGCCTACTGACCGCGATCAGTGCAACGCGGCCGCCGAGCCGCCACGATTCTGTAACGAACGATGCGCTACTGGCGGGTAGGGCCCCCTGCTAAGGTTTTTCGGTCCCGGCCACCACGTCGCGTGAACCAAACAGGGGAGGGATGGGGAGCCGGGCGTGTCCGCCGCAGGGTTGGACTTACCCAGCGCGGTGGCACTGCACCCCGAAACCAGGAGGTCATTTTGAGGAACAGCAGGAAGACCGCCGCGGCGGTCGCCGCGCTGCTGAGCTTTGGTCTCGTCGCTGCCGCCTGTGGATCGTCGTCCAACAGCAGCTCGAATACCACGAGCGGCGGCGCGTCCACCACGGCGTCGGCCAACGCAGCGACCACGGCGGCCGGTCCCACCACCACAGCCGGCCACACTGGCGGCACGATCGTGCTCGGCAACGAGCAGGAACCCGACTGCATGGACTGGATGGGCAGCTGCGGCGGAGCCAGCTGGGGCTACTGGGCGGTCGGCGTCCAGACCATGCCCTTCCCGTACGACATCGTGAAGAACGGCGACAACTGGGAGTACAAGGCCAGCAACGTGCTGACCGGTGAGCCGACCCTCGTGTCCAGCCCGAAGCAGGTCGTCACCTACAAGATCAACCCCGCCGCGGTGTGGTCCGACGGGACGCCGATCAGCTCTACCGACTTCAAGTACACCGTCGAGCAGGTTCAGGCCGGCAAGGACATCTACGACACCACCGGGTTCAACCAGATCGAGTCGGTGAACGACTCCGACCCGGCGACGGCCGTGATCACGTTCAAGACACCGTACGCGTCGTGGAATGGACTGTTTCAGCAGTACGGCATCTTCCCGTCGCACATCCTGCAGGGCAAGGACCGTGACGCCCTCATGAAGGACGGCTACACCTGGTCGGCGGGGCCGTGGAAGCTCCAGGCGTGGAACAAGGGCGTCGACATCGCTCTCGTCCCCAACGACAAGTACTGGGGCCAGAAGCCGCTGGTCGACAAGGTCGACATGAAGTTCCTCACCGACTCGGCGGCCGAGTTCCAGGCCTTCAAGTCCGGCCAGGTCTTCGCCATCGGCCCGCAGCCGCAGCTCGACGCCATCGACCAGATCAACGCCGGGCCTTCCCGGGGTCACGGCGGACATCAGCGCCGACACCGGCAACGCGAGGCGCTCTGGATGAACAACGGCAAGGCGCCGTTCGACGACGTGGCCGTCCGCCAGGCCATCGGCTACGCCATCGACCGCAACGCCATCGTCAACCGGCTGTTCGGCGGCATCGGTGTGAAGGAGGCCATCAACAGCCTGAACCCGCCCATCCAGGCCGCAGTACTCGAACCAACAGGCGTTCGCGAACTACAAGCTCGACCTCGGCCAGGTCAACAGCATCATGACCGGCGCGGGCTATGCCAAGGGTTCGCGACGGCATCTGGGCCAAGGGCGGCCAGAAGGTGTCGTTCGTCATCCAGTCCACCGCCGGCAACAAGCGCCGTGAGCTGACCGAGCAGGTGCGTCCAGCAGCAGCTGAAGGCCGCCGGGTTCGAGATGACCGATCCAGAACCAGAAGGCGGGCGACCTGTTCGGCAAGATCCTGCCGGCGGGCGACTACCAGATGTCGCTGTACGCGCAGGTGGCGACGACGCTGGATCCCGGGCTCTGCACCATCTGTGCTCGACAGAACATCCCGACGGCGGCCAACGGCAACACCGGGAACAACTGGACCCGGACGAACGTCCCGGCGCTCGACACGCAGCTGAAGATCGTCGACACCAGCCTCGACGACGCCGACCGCGAGCCGCGGCAGGCAAGCAGGGCGACGACCTGATGGCGAAGGACCAGGTCACCCTGCCGCTCGACCCGTTGCCCAACATCGGGCTCTACGGGCCGAAGATCAAGGGTGACTTCAGCGTACAACGTCATCACGGGCCCCTACTGGAACATCAACACCTGGTCGCTCGACCTGACGACCGACGGAAAAGCGTGCCAACATGTGGGCCCGGCCGCGAGGCCGGGCCCACGGCACGCTCTCCGGAGCAAGCTAAGAGGAAGGTCATCTCACCGTGCTGACCTACATTGGGCGACGGATCCTCTACTCGGTGCCGGTGCTGGCGGTGGCGTCGTTCATCGTGTTCTGGGGGGTGCGGCTCACCTTCGACCCCACGGCGAAGTACCGCACATCGCGTGATGCCGCCCGGGTCATCGCCGAGAAGCGCCACGAGCTCGGCCTCGACCGGCCGATCATCGCCCAGTGGTGGACCTGGATCACCCACTTCGTCCGCGGCGACTGGGGCATCAGCTCGAGCACCAACGGCAACGTGTTCGACATGACCACCCGGGCCCTCGGCTTCACGCTCCAGCTGATCTTCTGGGGCATCCTCATCTCGTTCCTCGTGGCCATCGGCATCGGGGTCTTCTCGGCCGTCCGCCAGTACTCAGTGCCCGACTACATCTTCACCGGGCTTTCGTATCTCGGCATCGCCATGCCGGTCTTCTGGTTCGCCCTCATGGCCAACCAGTTCCTGGCCATCTGGCCACAGCAGACCTTCCATCTGAGCGACCCGCCGCTGTTCTTCGTCGGCCTCCACTCGAGTGGCCAGAACGGCATCAACCTCGACTACTTCCGACACCTGGCCCTTCCGGTGCTGGCCCTGACGGTGCAGACGATCGCCGTCTGGAGTCGCTTCCAGCGGGCTTCCATGCTCGACGTGCTCTCGGCCGACTACGTGCGAACTGCCCGTGCTAAGGGCTTGCCCCCGAGAACGGTGATCTGGAAGCACTCGCTGCGCAACGCACTCCTGCCGCTGGTCTCCCAGAGCGCGGTCGACATCGGCGCCCTGTTCGGCGGCTTGCTGATCACCGAGCAGATCTACTCGATCCCCGGCATGGGTCGGCTGTTCCTCAATGGGCTGCAGACCGGGGACGTCAACGTGGTGCTCGCCTGGATGATGGTGAGCGCCATCTTCGTCATCCTCTTCAACCTGATCGCCGACCTCGTCTACGGCATCCTCGACCCCCGGATCCGGCTGACGTGACCACGTTCGAGCGACGGCCACCTCCGGCCGATCAGGTCGCGCCCGAGACGCAGTTCGCCATCCCCATCGTCCTCGACGAGGACACCTCCGACCTCGAGCTGGTCGCCGGGGCCGAGCCCATCGCCCGCACGCAGTGGCAGCTCTTCTGGCACCGGTTCTTCCACCACAAGCTCGCTGTCCTGTCCGCTCATCGTTCTCATCGTCATCTTCGTGATGTGCTTCGGGGCGCACGTGGATCGCCCCGTACGCCGAAGAACCATCAGGACCTCCTCATTCCAGTCACCGGACCGAGCTGGAAGCACCTCTTCGGGGTCGACGAGCTCGGCCGCGACTACTTCTCCGAGGTCCTCTACGCCGGGCAGCTCTCGTTGAAGATCGGCCTGGCCGTCGGACTCATCTCGACGGTGGTCGGGTTCATCGCCGGGGCCATCGCCGGCTACTTCGGCAAGGCCGTCGACAACGTGCTCATGCGCTTCACCGACCTGTTCCTGGTGGTGCCGGCCATCGCCATCCTCGCCATCGCGCTGAAGGAGTTCGGCAACACCGACCTGACGATCATCCTGGTGCTCGCCGCGCTGTTCTGGATGAGCATCGCTCGTGTCGTGCGGAGCCAGGTGCTGGCGTTGCGGGAGAAGGAGTTCGTCGAGGCCGCCCGCGCCGCGGGCGCCTCGAGCAACCGCATCGTCGTGCGCCACATCCTGCCCAACATGATCGGCCCGTTGATGGTGAACGCCACCCTCAGCATCGCCGCCGCCATCCTCACCGAAGCCACCTTGTCCTTCCTGGGCTTCGGCATCCAGCCACCGAAGTCGTCGTGGGGCAACATGCTCTCCCAGGCCGAGAGCACCGTAGGTACCTCCCATGTCTATTTGCTCTACTTCCCCGGTCTGATGCTGTTGCTCGTGGTGGTCTGCATCAACTTCCTGGGCGACGGCATACGAGATGCCTTCGACCCGCAGACGAAGCTCTGATGGTCAGCGAGAGCATCCTCGAGCTCACCGATCTCAAAGTCGAATTCTCCACCGACGACGGGATCGTTAAGGCGGTCGACGGCGTCTCGGTCTCGATCGAGCCGGGCGAGACGCTCGGCATCGTGGGCGAGTCCGGGTCCGGGAAGAGCGTCACCTCCATGGCCATCCTCGGCCTGCTGCCGAAGAAGGCCAAGATCAGCGGCTCGGTCCGCTTCCGAGGCGAGGAGCTGCTCGGGCGACCCGAAAAGGAGCTGCGGCCCATCCGCGGGGATCGCATCTCGATGATCTTCCAGGACGCGCTCACGGCCTTGAACCCCGTGTTCAAGGTGGGAGACCAGATCGCAGAGATCATCACGGCCCATCACGAGATCAGCAAGGATGCGCTGAAGAAGCGGGTCGTGGAGCTGCTCGAGACGGTCGGCATCCCCAACGCGGTCGACCGAGCGGACAATTACCCGCACGAGTTCTCGGGCGGCATGCGCCAGCGGGCCATGATCGCCATGTCGATCGCCAACGAGCCCGACGTGCTGATCGCCGACGAGCCGACCACCGCGCTGGACGTCACCATCCAGGCGCAGGTGCTCGAGGTGATCGAGCGGATCAAGGTGCGGACGCGCTCGTCGGTGATCCTCATCACCCACGACCTGGGGGTCGTCGCTGGCGTGACCGACCGTGTGATGGTGATGTACGCGGGGCGCTCGGTCGAGCTCGGTTCGACCGACGACATCTTCTACCAGACGCTGCATCCCTACACCCAGGGTCTGCTGGCGTCGCTGCCCCGGCTCGACAAGCGGACGGTGGGGGAGAAGCTGCAGCGGATCAAGGGCCAGCCTCCGTCGCTCATCTTCCTGCCGCCGGGTTGCGCCTTCACCCCTCGCTGCCCATTCGCCCGGGCCGGCCTCTGCGACCGGGGGAGGCCCGAGCTGCGCTTCGTGGTCGACGACCACCTGTCGGCCTGCTACCGAGCCGAGGAGCTCGATGAGCTGGTGAGGGCCGGATGACGGCGATCGACGCCCATCCCGACGGTCGGGGCACGGCGACCCCGCCGATCCTCGAAGTCCGGGAGCTCGTGAAGGACTTCCCCATCCGGGCCGGCTTCCTCCGCCGCCAGGTGGGGGCGGTGAGTGCCGTGGCGGGGGTGAGCTTCCAGGTCGTGCCGGGCGAGACGCTCGGGCTGGTAGGGGAGTCGGGCTGCGGCAAGTCCACCACGGGGCGGATGCTCCTGCGCCTGATCGAGCCCACGGCGGGGTCTGTCCGTTTCGAAGGCGACGACCTCGCCACGCTCAAGGGCCGAGCCCTTCGTGACGTCCGCAAGCGGATGCAGCCGGTGTTCCAGGATCCCTACGCCTCGCTGAACCCCCGCATGACGGTGCAGACGATCATCAGCGAGCCCATGCGCATCCACAAGCAGTGGGGCAGGAAGACCGGTCCGGCTCGGGTCAAGGAGCTGATGGCGCTCGTGGGCCTCAACCCCGAGCACGCCAACCGGTTCCCGCACGAGTTCTCCGGTGGGCAGCGCCAGCGCATCGGCATCGCCCGCGCCCTCGCCCTCGATCCCGCCGTCATCGTGCTCGACGAACCCGTGTCCGCGCTCGATGTGTCGATCCAGGCCGGTGTCGTCAACCTGCTCGAGGACCTCCAGGACCAGCTCGGTGTGGCGTACGTGTTCATCGCCCACGACCTATCCGTCGTGCGCCACATCTCCCACCGGGTCGCCATCATGTACCTGGGCCGCATCGTCGAGGTCGGGCCGGTCGACGACATCTACGAGCGCTCGACCCACCCGTACACCCGAGCCCTCCTGTCGGCGGTCCCAGTCCCCGACCCTCGCAAGGAGCGCCAGCGCAAGCGGATCATCCTCGAGGGCGACGTGCCCAGCCCGGCGAACCCGCCGAGCGGCTGCCGGTTCCGCACCCGGTGCTGGAAGGCGCAGGACCTCTGCGCCGTCGAGGTGCCGCCCCTGGTCGCCCGCACCGGTCCGTTCCACTTCTCGGCCTGCCACTTCCCCGAGACCCCCGGCATCGCCTCGGAAGCCGAACGCAAGCCGGTGACAGCCGACGCCGCTCCCGGCTCGGTAGCCTGAGAAGCCGTGCGTCCGGTCGTCCTCACTCTTACCGCGGTGGTGAACGTCGCCTCCATGGTGGCCATGGTGGGCGGCGTGCTGCTCCACTCCGGGCGGGGCGGCGGCCTCTCCGACATGTTCGGCGGGGGAGCCGGTGCCGGCCTGGGGTCGACCGCGGCCGAGCGCAACCTCAACCGGATCACCATGGTGTTCGCGCTGATCTGGGTGATCACCGTGGTGGCGCTGGGTCTTCTTCTCGACTGAGGGGCCAGGCACTATGGTTGCGGGCCGCACGCTCGCGTCGGAGTGGCGGAATAGGCAGACGCGCTAGGTTGAGGGCCTAGTGCCCGCAAGGGCGTGGGGGTTCAAGTCCCCCCTCCGACACGAGATCATCGGCACGTAGGCCCTGGTCAGTGGCGGTGCGACTAGGCGGCTGGGAGCGGTCAGAGGGCCTCTTGTCCGCGATTTGTCAGCACGAGATCGCGTGAGCTGCGATCGAGCGGCAGCGATAGGCCGCTCGATCGCGCATCCGGTACGTAACCTCGTGTCATGGTCGAAGTACCGAGGCGCACCGACGCGGCGCGCTACAAGATCGAGCAGCTACTCGACTTGGTTACAAGCGGGCGCATTCGCGTGCCTCGGTTCCAGCGAGGGCTGCGGTGGACCTCGAACGATGTCGAGCGCCTCTTTGACAGCATCTACAAGGGCTACCCCGTCGGGACGCTTCTGCTGTGGCAGCGTCCGGCCGTCGAAGACCGCGTTCAGCTCGGAGGTATCTCGATTGATGCCCCGGCGAGAGATGACGCGCTGTGGGTTGTTGACGGCCAGCAGCGAATCACAGCACTTGCGAGTGCCCTTCTACCAAGGGGATCGGGCAACGAAGGTGGCTTCGAGCTTGCGTTTGACCTGGCCACCGAGAGGTTCGTCCGACTTCCACCGCACGACACGCGTGAGACTCGTCTGCCGCTTCGGGAGGCCTACGACCTTCAGAAGGTGTTGGCTTGGCTGCGCGAGCGCAACCTCGAGGACGAGCTCCAAGACCGTGCGTTTCGGCTGGCGGACCACCTGCGCAACTTCGAGATTCCTGCCTACATCGTGACAAGTGAGGATGAGACCTCGCTCCGGCAGATTTTCGACCGCGTCAACACCTTCGGGAAGCAGATGACCAGAGCAGAGGTGTTCCACGCGCTGAACACCTCTGCTCAGCCCGGCGGGCAGGATCTCCGAACACTGTCAGAGGACATCGGCGCGCTTGGGTTCGGCGAGATCAAGGACAACACACTTCTGTTCTGTGTTCTTGCAGTTCGAGCACCAGACGTCTTCAGAGAGTTCCGATCCGAGTTCGACTCCGATGCCGATCTCGGGGCAGCGCTCGACGACGCCAGGGGCGCGATCGAGCGAACTATCGAGTTCCTCCGGGATGAGGCTCAAGTGCCGCACCTGTCGGTCGTTCCCTATCAGCACCTTCTTGTAGGTCTCGTACGCTTCTTCGGCCTGCACGACAACGTGACGGACTGGGACCGAGTTCTGCTCAGGCGCTGGTTTTGGCGTTCTGCTGTGCACGGTCCGCTCGCGAAGCTTGGTTCTACCGGCACCCTTCGGGCCACCCTCAACGCGATCGGAAGCGGGGAGGCGTACCAGTCGGCGAGCGCGCTCCTCGAGATGATTCCAAGCGGACCGTTGACCGTGGAGATCGGCCAGTTTCGATGGAATATCGCTGACGCGCGTGCGACGATCGCGGCGTTGGCGATTCTCCAACCTATAGACCTGGTATCAGGCGAGGAAATATCGACTACCGAGTCTGTCGATCGACTAGGCAAAGACTCGCTGGCTGTGCTCTTCAAGTCGGAGAGCGGTGACCTGTGGCGCACAGCAGCTAACCGGGTGTTCGTCGGGACCGAGGCCGGGGCTCTAGCGAGCAGTGACGAACTCGTGTCAGCGCTTCTCGCCGCTCCGCCTGCCACGCTTGCCTCTCACGCTATCACCGATCCCGCACTGAACGCCTTGTTAGGCGGTAACGAGACTGCATTCCTTCAGAGGCGGAAGCAAGATCTTGAGACTCTCGTGAACGAGTTCGTGGGAGCCCGAGCCGAGTGGGAGCGGTCAACGCGGCCGCCCATTCAAAGGCTGCAGTTCGCTGACTCGTAATGTCCGGCGATCGGGAGTTACTTGTCAGGATAGAAAGCATTGACGTTGGACTGCTAAGGCTTCGGGGCGATGTCACGTCGTTCGTCTTCTTGGACAGCTATCTCGGGATGGCTCGTCGGCCGGTACTTGGCCAGATCTTCGAAGAGGCGCCACGTCACATCTGGCGTCAAGCAACTCGATTGCCGGTTTGGTTTTCGAATCTGCTGCCTGAGGATCCAATGCGTCGGGTCATCGCCGGCCCAGCTGGGCGTCAATCCAGAGAACGAGTTCAGGCTTCTCGAGGCCTTGGGCTCCGATCTGCCGGGCGCGCTAGTACTGTCCGAGTCGGAAGGCGACGACTGGACAGTGCGCAGAGCTCACTCCGAAAGTGTCGGCGGTGAGAGCGCGGACCTGGCACCTCTCGTCAGGTTCTCGTTGGCCGGGGTTCAACTGAAGCTGTCCATGGTCTGGTCCAGTAACACGTTGACGCTGCCTGGCACGGGCAGCTACGGCGATCGTCTGGTGAAGTTCCCCTCGGCGCGATACGCCGGCGTCCCGGAGAACGAGTACGCAATGATGACCTGGGCGGCCGCGTCGGGTCTTGAGACACCCCGAGTTGAGCTTCGATCTGCGAGCGAACTCGGACCGATTCCGGATGCCTTCCAACGTGTGAGCACCTCAACTGTATACGTCGTCGATCGATTTGACCGGGTGGGCGATCGTAGGGTGCACATGGAGGACGTCAACCAAATAGTTGGTAACTGGCCCGAAGAGAAGTATCAAGGCGCCGGACACGAACGTCTTGGTCTTATCATTCTATCTCTATGCGGTGAGCAAGCTTTTGCGGAATATGTTCGCCGACTTGTCTTCTGCATCGGAATAGGTAATGAAGATGCGCATCTGAAGAACTGGACGATCCTGTATGACGATCCCGTAGTTCCAAGATTGTCCCCGGTGTATGACTTAGTCTCAACCATCCAGTACGACGATCTGGATCGGGGACTTGCCCTGAAGTTCAACGATACCCGGGATATGCGGAGGATTGACCGCTCGACCTTTGAGAGGCTCGGCCGAAAGGTCGGAGTTCCGTCGCAAGTCGTGCTCGAGATAGTGGACGAAACGATCGCGCGAATGCGCGAAGCATGGCAGTCTCTCAAGGGCGACGTACCGATCGGGGCTCCTTTCAGGCAGAGACTTTCTGAGCACCAGCGCTCTGTTCCACTGCTTGGTCCTCTTCTATGAGCGCGGCTGCATCGTGTGGATCATCCGTGCTACTCGCTCGGCTGCGTCGCTTTGCATCGGTGGGGTGACGTGCGTGTAGATCTCCCGTGTGACGTGGGTGCTGCTGTGGTTCAGCCGCTCGCTCACGATCTTGATGTCGATGCCGGCGCTGAGAGCGATCGTCGCCCACGTGTGACGGAGGCCGTGGAGCGTGATCGTCGGCAGGGCCTCGTCGGGATGGTCTCGGTTGAAGTACTGCTGCATGCGGACGAACTCTCGTGAGAACCGCTCCGGGTGGTGCGGCCGCCCGTCGAACTGCGCGAACACAAGGCCGTCATCGTGGTAGCCGGGACCGAGGCGAAGCTTCTCCTCGCTCTGCTCGATACGCAGACGCCGGAGCATCGCCACCGTGCCCGTGTCGAGCCGGATGAGGTGCGCCTGCTTCGTCTTCGGCGTCTCCTTCACGATGACGCGGTGATCGAGCGCTGTGACCTGGCGGGCGATGATCGCCGTGCCGGCGTCGAGGTCGATGTCGCTCCAGCGGAGGCCGAGGCATTCGCCGCGCCGGCAGCCGCTGGTCGCGAGGAAGATCCACGCCGGTAGGAGCCGGCTCTCGGCTGCGTAGGCGAGGAACGCCCGAAGCTGCTCCGCACTCCATGCCTTCGGTCGGAGAGCGCGCGCTGACGCGGCGGACGGGGGCGTGGCGGCATCGGCCACGTTGCGCACGACCCGATTCCAGCGGAGAGCGTCCTTCAACGCTGCATGCAGGATCGTGTGGACGTACCGGACCGTTCGAGGGGACAAACCGGCCGATTGCTCGTGTGTGTCCGCTGCGACCGACTGGCGTCGAAGCATGGCGGCGACGGCGTGCTTCGTCATCGCCCGCTCGGCGCCGAACTCGGCTCGTACACGCTGGGCGATCTGCTCGTGCGTGAGCCCCGACGCTCGGAGGTCGGCCGCTCGTTCCCGCACGATGGGCGCCCGCGTGGACGGTGTGCCGGGCCGGCGGCGGCCTGACTCGAGGAGGTGGCGGTAGAGCCGGTTGAGGTCGACGGGGGAGAGCTGCTGCAAGGGGATGGCGCCGATGTACGGGATGACGTGTAGGCGGAGGTACCGGTCGTAGGAATGCCAGGTGCTCGCTTCGAGCACCGGTGGACGCCGTGATGGGAGCCACTCATCGATGAGGTACTTGGCGACGGTGGTCCTGTCGGCCTTGACATAGCTTCCTGTCGACAGCGCGTGCAGCGCAGCGACGCGGGCCTCCTCGGCCTCCCGCTGGGTCTTGAAGCCGCCCTTGCTGTGCTGCCGGCGCCGGCCGTCGACGCCGAGCACGTAGACGTAGTACGTGTACGTAGAGCCGCGCCTCTTCACGTTCGGCTTGCTGTTGCCCCTCGTTGCTCGCGTCAATCGCTCAGCCATCCTCCAGCCCCTCCTCCGTGGCAGCTCGGCGAGATCGGATCTGCCAGTCCTCGAGCTGATTGGCGAGGGAAATCAGCATGACCCGCCAGTCGTCGAACCGGTCGAGGTCCCGCTTGATCACGCCGTCCACGACCGCCTCGGTGTGCAGCCGCAGACGCCGCTGCGCGTCTGTCTGCATGTCCACGGAGCTCTGGCGGAAGAACTCCTCGACGCGCACGGCCATAAATCCGATCTCACCGAGCGGACCGAACACAACATCGACTAACTCCGCCATCGGAATGCCCGACCACGGGTTCTGGTGTGAGGCCAGCTTGAGCGGGAGCGGCGCGGCGCTCGGGGGTGGTGGAAGAAAGAAGAAGCCGACCGGCAGCCCGAACCCGCGGGCAAAGGCGACGATCTCGTCGGCGGTGAACTGCCGCACCCGCTGGCCGTCGACCGAGCGCTCGGCGGCGGAGAAGGTGGCCTTCGACCAACGAGATCCGAGATACGGCTCGAGGTGCTCGGCGGCCTCCTCTTGCGTCCAGTCCCTCCACATCCGCGCCTGGGCGAGGTTGTAGGCGACGACCTGGTTCGGCGTGAGCTGGATGATGAAGTCCGCCTCGTCGTGGGGCTGGTCCTGCTTCTGCTTCCGTCGTCGGGGCACGGCTCTCCTCCCAGGTCAACTCTAGACCGGTCTGCGCCACTGTTGATCAACGGGTCACAGCGGTGTAGTTTGTTCCGGACCAGATGTGTCAACACATGAGCAGACACGCTGGGCGGGAGGTCTGGCCATGACGCAGCGATCCTTCGACGAGCTACCCGACGTCCTCACGATTCGGGAGGCGGCCGAGTTCATGCGGATCAGCCCTGGCGTCGCGTACGCCATGGCCCGCCGCTACCGCGCGACCGGCGGTCGCGACGGCCTGCCGGTGTTCTTGGCGGGCGAACGTTGATGCGCGTCTCCAAGCTCGACCTGCTGCGCTACATCGCCGCCGAGCCTCGCCATGACGTCCGCGGTGCCGGCTGAGCCGGGCGCGCTGCTCACGCTCGGGCCGGGCGCGTCGAGCCTGCGGCGGCGCATCGGACCAGTCGCGTGGGCGGTGCTCGAGTGCCTCGCCGAGCGCAGCGTCGTGCGCGGGGACGTGACCGTGTCCTGCCAATCCGTACGCGGGCTCGCTGATGAGCTGGAGCTTTCGAAAGACACCGTCGCCCGGGCGCTGCGGTGGCTCCGGCAGGACGGGCTCGTGCGCCACGTCGGCGACCGCGGTGGCGACGGCCGCTTCGGGCCCGGCCACTACGTCCTCTGGTTGCCCACGGGGGTATTCGAACCTGACCGAGCAGCGTTGCAACTCACGCCCGGTCGTCGACCACGAGTCGCGCCGACGCAGTCGACTCAGCAGTTGCTCCTGATCGACGACGGCCTTCACGGGAGCTCGCGATGACCGCACACCGGTCGTCGGGTCCACTGCCCGATTCTCCGTCACGAATTTGCACCATCGTGCGGGAGGCAGCGCGCCGGACGCGTCGGCCGTGCTGAGCGTGTGGAAGCTCGCCCACGGCCAGGAGGCCTACTACCTCCAGGCCGTCGCCCAGGGGGTCGAGGACTACTACGTCGGCGGCGAGGCGCCCGGCCGCTGGATCGCCAGCAGCGGCACGATGATCGGCCTGGCGGGTGAGGTGTCCGCCGATGATCTCCACGCCGTGCTATCGGGCCGTGACCCGTCATCGGGGACACGGCTCGGCCAAGCTCACAAGGTCCCCGGCTTCGACATGACCTTCCGGGCGCCCAAGTCCGTGTCCGTGCTCTTCGGACTCGGTGAGCCGGATATGGCTCGCCAGGTCCGCGACGCCCACGACCACGCGGTCGAAGCCGCGCTCGAGTGGGCCGAACGCCACACCGTCTGGTCGCGGCGCGGGCACGGCGGCGTCGAGCAGGTCCTCGGCGAAGGGCTGATCGCCGCCGCGTTCCGGCACCGCACCTCACGCAACGGCGACCCGCACCTCCACACCCACGTCCTCGTGCCGAACATGGTCCTCGGCGAGGACGGCCGGTGGGCGACCCTCGACGCCCGCTGGCTGTACACATCGGCCAAGACGATCGGCTACCTCTACGAGGCCCAGCTGCGACACAACCTCACGGTCACCCTCGGTGTCGAGTGGGGCGAGGTCCGCAACGGCATCGCCGACATCGAGCACGTCCCGCCAGAGGTGCTCCGAGCGTTCTCGACCCGGCGGGCCGAGATCGAAGAGCGCATGGCGATCCGCCACCAGCACTCACCGAAGGCGGCGATGATCGCCGCGCTCGACACCCGGCGAGCGAAGGACGTCGACCCCGGCACCGCCGAGCTGCGCGACCGGTGGGCGCGACACGCCGACGAGATCGGCTTCGATCCAGCACGACTGCGCGACACCATCGGCCGCGCTGCGCCCGCACCGATCACGGACACCCAGCGGCGGGCCGTCGAGGACCGGATGCTCGGCGCCGACGGGCTGACCGAGCACGACTCCAGCTTCGACCGGAACGACATCGCCCGCGCCTGGTGCGATGCGCTCCCCGCGGGCGCGCCGATCGAACGGATCGAAGACCTCGCCGAGCATCTGACCGGGCGCATCGAGACCGTGTCGCTGGATGGCGTGGCGCCGGGACGGGGCCCGGTGATCCGGGACACGTCGGGCCGGACGATCTCCACCCTCCCGGCGCAGCAGCGCTGGACGACGTTCGAGCTGCTGGACATCGAGCGCCACGCTCTCGACATCGCCCACCGGCTCCTCGGCGCCGAGCGCGCGGTCTGCGGCGACACGGAGCTGCTGGCCGCACTCGGTGCGACCCCGAGTCGGCTCTCCGACGAGCAGGCCCGAGCGGTGATCCAGATGACCCGGTCCGGGAACGGCGTCGACGTGCTCACCGCACCGGCGGGCGCCGGCAAGACGTTCGCCTTCGCAACGGCCCGCGACGTGTGGGAACGCGGCGGGTATCGCGTGATCGGCGCCGCCCACACCGGCGTCGCCGCCGACGAGCTGGCGATGGCGGCGGGCATCCCGTCGACGACGATCGCCCGACTTCTGATCGCCATCGACGGGGGCGAGCCCGGCGGCCTCGACGAGCGCACCGTGCTCGTCGTCGACGAGGCCGGGACAACCGGTACCCGCGACCTCGCACGGCTCCTCGCCGAGGTCGACCGCGCCGGCGCCAAGGCCGTGCTGGTCGGCGACCCGAGACAGCTCCCCGAGATCGCCGCCGGCGGCCTCTTCGCCGCTCTGACCGCACGCCTGCCGGCGCTCGAGCTGAAGGACAACCGGCGACAGCAGCACGAGTGGGAGATCGAGGCCCTCCGGCAGCTCCGCGACGGCGACGCATCCCTCGCGCTGCACGCCTACCTCGACCACGGCCGCATCACGGTCGGCTACGACGCCAGCCACGCCAAGGCCCTCCTGCTCGGCGACTGGTGGGCATCGGTCGTTGGGGGCGACGACGCCGTGATGCTCGCCGGGCGCCGCGCCGACGTTGCGGAGCTGAACATCTGCGGGCACGTGCGCGCCGACGCCGCTGGCTACCTCACCGGCCCCGTACTCGACGTCGGCGGCGTCCCGATCCAGGCGGGCGAGAAGGTGATGATGCTGCGCAACGACCGCAAGATCGGAGTACGCAACGGCAACCGAGGCGTCGTCGTCGAGGTCGACGCCGATGAGCGGACGATGCGCGTCCAACTCCCACGAGGCCTCGTGGATGTCCCCGCCCGCTACGTCGACGCAGGCCACGTCGGTCTCGCCTACGCCATGACCGTGAACAAGGCGCACGGCATGACGTGCGACGCCACGATGTTGCTCGGCGACGACCTGCTGTACCGAGAGTTCGCCTATGCGGCGATGTCCCGCGGTCGCAACGAGAACCGCATCTACATGTCCCGCGAGACCGTAGGCGAGCTAGATCTGCAGCTCGAGGACGGACCGCACGCCCGGACCAGCGAGCCGCAGGACGCCGTCGAGATCCTCGCCGCTGGCCTCGAACGGCGACACGCCAAGCACCTCGCCCTCGACAGTGTGGCCTCGGTGCCACTCGACACGTGGAGCACCCGCGATCTGATCGCCGAGTGCGACCGCGTGCGCTCGGTCCTCGACCAAGCCCCGCCCGACAGATCAGCCGACCTCTGTTCGCTGGTCGCGGCGAGGGGAGACGTCGAGACCAAGCTGCAGCAGCAGCGGCGGTCGGTCGCCGCGATCGAGGCCCGCAGGCCGCGGCGGCGAGAGCGCCGTCTCCACGACTTCGACCTGATGACGGGACGCCACAACCTCGCCTACTTCGAACGCCAGGCCGAACGACTCGATCGGGAGATCGCCGCGCTGCACGCGAGTCAGCACCGCCGCGCCAGCCACCTCGCCACTCACCACGCCGACCGAGTTGAGCTGGACGCGATCGGCCACGTCCTGGACGAGCGCGTCCGGCTGAACACCAACCGCACGGTGGCTGATCCGCCGGCCTACATCACGAAGGCGCTCGGTCGGCGGCCCCGTGGCGGCGTCGAGGACCGAGCATGGGTGCGCGGCGTCGTCGCCATCGAGACGTACCGAGTGGAGCATGACGTGACGGATCGGCGTAGCGCACTCGGACGCGAACCGGCCGACGGCCAGCTGTGGCACGACTGGCGCCGTACGACGGACTCCATCCTCGACGCTGTCGATGTGCTGTCGTCCGTACCGAGGACTGTTGAGCTCCCGGCACGCCGGATCGAGGCACCGTCGTCGATGGAGATCGAGTTCTAAAGGCGCCACGCGACCGACGCCCGGAGCGGGATCCAGCGTCTCGCCGCCTCGATGTGACACCCCGCTGCCAGGATCATGCGTGGGAAATAGACCCGGAGGATGCGATGCCCAGCACCCAGTTGACCACCGCCTACCGCGTGGCCCTCAAGCGCCATGACGAGGCACGGCGAGCGCTCGTGCCACTTCTGGAGCAGATGGCGATCGAGACGTTGGCAGAGGTGCTTCCCGGAGCCGCCCGTCTCGACGCTGTTGGCGAGATCAACGAGGACTGGATACCGACCCTGCGGATCGAGCGGGTCCTGACCGCGTCCGGCGAGGCGCTGTTCGATGCCTCCCAGGGTCATCTCGAACGAGCGGTCGAGGATGCGATCGACACCGTGAACGTCGAGTACCTCGACGTATTGATCGACATCACCGGCGATGACTACATGGGTGCGGCGACGATCGGCTGACGCCGCCGTACGTCGCTACGCGACGGCCGCTGCGAACGACTGGTACAGATCACCGGAGAGCGGATGGTGAAGCTCCCAGGTGATCGCCATCGGCTGCTCGCCGACGTGGCCCCGGTAGGTGGCAGGGCCGACGAACCAGAACGCGCGGTCGTCGGCCCGCAGCCGAGTGAACAGCAGGATGGCGCGTCCGTCGCGTTCGTGGTTGCGGTAGCGCAGCCCGGTCGTACTGTCGGCACGAGTGATGGACTGGCTCTCCCAATGGATAAGCGTCCGGCTGATGGCGTAGTCCCGGTAGCGGGTGGTGGGGGAGAAGCTGCCGCTGCTCTTGTCGAGCGTGAACGCGAACAGCTCGGCGTTGGCGGCCTTGGCTTCGTAGACGCCGCTCTGCCAGGCAGGGATCTTGCCGCCGTCGTGGAGTCCGAGGGCAGCGAGGATCTCGATGCGCGTGTAGCGGGCGTGGATCTGCAGCGGCGCATCGGGATGAGTGCGGAGCGGCGCGTGGACGTGGTCGATGCGGTCATCGAGCACGCCGAACAGCTCGATGAGTTCGCGGCGCACTTGTGGGTGGGCCCAGAGCAGGTCGACGGCCTCCGGCAGAGTGGTCTCTCGGGTGATCACTTGGTCGGTCACGGAGGCGACGAGCATGTGGAGCAGGCGCCCCTCGCGCAGGGCCAGCGCCGCCGGAGCCGGGGGATCAGGGTGTGCGAGCAGTCGCTGGTAGGCGGCGAGTCGTTCGGCGTCGTCGACGTGGAGCAGGCGACCTACAGCTCGTCGCAGTGTCCGCTCGTCGGGACCGGGTGCCAGGATCGGGGCGCCAGCGTCCTGGCGGAGGTCGGACCAGCTCTTGGATCCGTCGTAGATGTCGTCGAGGTCGAGCCCGGATTCGGCGACGAACTCGGCGAGTCCGATGCCCGGATGGTCGCGGCGCAGCGAACGTAGTTCGTCGACCTTGGCGGGCCAGCGTGTCGGTATCGCTTCGCGCAGGCTGCGCAGCACGACCTTGGAGGCCATCGCGTCGAGGTGCATGTGGCAGCCGGCGGGTAGGAACGGGAACTGGTGGTGCACGGCGCGTTCGATGTCGCGGCGGGAACCTCCGAGCAGGGCGCGGTAGCGCCGGTCGAAGCGGAACTCGGTGCGGTGGGTGCCGACGAAGTCCAACACGGTGCAGAACGCCTTGTCCCTCGTCTTGCGGAAGGCCTCGTCCGAGCTGCTGGAGGAAGAGGGTCGCGCTCTCGGTCGGGCGCAGCATCAGGATCGTGTCGACGTCCGGAACGTCGACGCCTTCGTTGAAGAGGTCGACGGAGAAGACCACCCGGACCCGACCGGCAGCCAGGTCACGGAGCGCGGCTTCGCGATCGGGTCGAGGGCTGTCGCCCCAGATGGCGACGGCGGCGATGCCGTGGCGACGGAAGTGGTCGGCCATGAAGCGGGCGTGCTGGATGCTCACGCAGAATCCGAGCGCTCGCATCGTGGAGATGTCGGCGTGCTCGTCGACCTGCTGGACAACGAGCCGCGCCCAGGCGTCCGAGCTGGTGTAGGTGGCGCTGAGCGCATCGATGTCGTAGCCGCGACCACGCCGCCACGGGATATGGCGCAGGTCGACGCCGTCGTGGATGCCGAAATACAGGAATGGCGAGAGGTGCTGCTGATCGATCGCGTCCCACAGCCGCAGCTCCGCGGCGATGCGATCGTCGAACCAGTGCAGGATGGGCAGCCCGTCGCTGCGTTCCGGAGTGGCGGTCAGCCCGAGTAGCTCGACGGGCGCCACGTGGTCGAGGATCCGCTGATAGGAGGCCGCGGCGGCGTGGTGGAACTCGTCGACGATCACGACGTCGAAGTGATCCGCAGCCAACGCGTCGAGCTCGGCGGCGTGCAGGCTCTGGATCGAGGCGAAGACGTGGTCGAATCGGGTCGGGCGCGCTCCACCCACCCACTTCTCGCCGAAAGAGGCATCGCGCAGCGCGTAGCGGAACGTGGCCAGGCTCTGGTCGAGGATCTCCTCGCGATGGGCAATGAGCAGCAGGCGGGACCGCCGCAGCCGCTCACGGAGCGTCCCGTAGTCCAGTGCCGCCATGACCGTCTTGCCGGTACCGGTCGCGGCGACGAGCAGGTTGCGGTGATGCCCCCGCTGGCGAGACAACTCGAGCAGCTCCAGCAGCCGTTCCTGGAACGGGTGCGGACGCAGCTCGATCGGGCTCAGAATCACGTGTGGGCCGGCGTCAGTCCGTCCGGTGCGGGCCCGCTCGTTGTCGAACTCGGTCGGGTCGTAGGGCACGAAGTCGCCGCCGGACCAGTAGCTCTCGAAGATCGCGGCGAACTTGGCGATCACGTCGGGGTTGCGGGCCGCCGACACCCGGACGTTCCACTCCAGGCCTGTGACCTGGGCCGAGTGGGTGAGGTTCGACGAGCCGACGTAGGCGGTCGTGAAGCCGGACTCCCGGTGGAACACCCAGGCTTTGGCATGGAGGCGTGTCGTGCTCGTGTCGTAGGAGATCCGAACGCCGGCGCCGAGGTCGACGAGTTGATCGACGGCCGAGCGCTCGGTCGAATCGGTGTACGTCGTGGTGAGCACCCGTAGCCGGCGACCGGCGTCGCAGTGCCGGCGCAGGCTGTCGAGCAGAGGCCTGATCCCGCTGCGGCGGATGAAGGCGACCACCACGTCGATCGCGTCGGCGGATTCGATCTCCGACTGCAGCTGGCTCCACAAGGTGGGCTCCCCGCTCGCGTGGGTGAGCAGGGTCGTGTCGAGCAAGGGGATCAGGGGCACGGCCATCGGCGCTGGAGATCCGTCAGGGTTGCGTCGCCTTACCGCCCGCAGGACCGCAGCAGGCTCGATCGGGCGTGCTGCGGGATCCGGCTGGGTGAGCTCACCAAGCCGATCGAGGAGCGCCCGCGCCACCGTGACGCCGACCCGCACGCGCTCTTCGTCGCTCACATCGAGCAGGGCCCGCTCCACCTGGCGGCTCACGTGCCAGGCGATCCGGTCCGCCGCATCGCCGCCGTCGAGCGGACGCTCGTCGACGGGCAGCGGTGCGGCGAGATCGTCGAGCTGGGCGCGCAAGGCCTCGGTGATAAGCAGCTCGTAGAGGCCCGGTCCCAGCTCCGCCACGCACCGACGTTAGGCGCTCGTGTGCCCGCCTGGCAGGGCCGATCTTCATGCCTTTGGGCTGCTCGCGATCACCGGGGCTCGAGTGTTGACATCTGAACTACTTCAGATATCCTCACGGTATGCGAGTCGTCGAGCGGCCCTTCTCCGAGTTCCTGCGTCAACCCAACGAGGTCGTCGCAGACTTGGCCGATCACGACGTCGTCCTTCGACGGCGAAATGCTCCCGCGCTTCGGTTGAGCGAGGCCGAGCGCGAGGAGGAGCGAGACGAGGCTTTCGACGCACTGGCTCGGCTGTTGCGCAACCTCCTCGTCCATCGGCCAGCAGGACTCGAGTCCACGATCGACGAGGCATTTCCCTGGGCGACGTTCCTGCCGCGTCAGGATCGCAAGCTGTTCATCGACGAGCTCACCCGGACCTTGCTCGCCGTCTCGACGATCGACAACTTCGCGCCGGTCGGCCAGCTGCTCCGGGAGTGGAAGGCCACCGCCGAGATCCACGCGGATCCTCGCCTCGCTCGTCGGCTGCGACGCCGCGTCGATGCAAGTGGCGAAGCGGTCCAGGCCCCTTCGGGCTGAATCCCGGTGCCGAAGCGCAAGGAGCGGGTTGCGCCGCCGCCGCCGTCCGGTGGCTGGGACTTCCGATTCGCGACGCACGAAGCTATCAAGGGGTGGGAGCAGATCTGCTCAGCGGCGCCCGCCAACGCCCGGACCGCCTGGGAGCGCATCACGGCCGACCCGCGACAGCGCGACTCCCGACAGCATCCGCTCAAGGGGTCGCTTGGCTCTCGCACAGTGAACGGCGTCGAGATGGAGCAGTGGCAGTACGAGGTCACCGCCGGCGGCCGCATCTGGTACTGCATCGACGACGATCGCAGAACCGTCTGGATGACCCACGCCAGCGCCGGCCATCCGAAGACGACCGAGTAGGGCCCCAGCCGGCGTACCCGCCCCAACCGCCAGGGCTGCCGCTTGTCCGCGATTTGTCAGCAGTTTGTCCGCGAACGGGACGAAATTCGGCATCACAGGGCGGCACGAGGCAACAGGGCGGCATGCCAGAAATGTCCTCTGAGCAGGACAAACGTGCATCAGCCGGTACGCGACGAGACTTCGAGATCCTGAGTTCAAGTCCCCCCTCCGACACCACGTAGAACCGATGAACGCCCAGGTCACAGGCCTGGGCAGTCTCGTTCCTGGGGCTCAAAATTGGCCGGTGGTCACAAGTTGGTCACAAGCCACGAATGCGATGGCTCACAGCGCGTAGGTGAACCGCGCCCTCCTCCTCCGACCCGGGTTCAACCGTCGGCCGGAACAAGGGTCGAAGTCTGAACCTGTGATCCGGCATCATCGACCTGATGACCGCCCGGCTTCCGAAGCTCCCTACGCAGCCTGGCTGCCGGGTCGCGCTCGAGGAGACTCTGACGCTATGGCCGACTACCTCGACGAGCGCGACGCCGCGCTTGGCGCTCTCTGTCAGGCGCTGGCCGACAGCGTCGATGGCACCGTCCTCGTCGAGTTTGGCGAAGGAGTACCGAGCCGCGCTAGCGAGCTGCGTCTGTTGTGTCGGGAACGGCCCGACCCGGACGTAGAAGAGCTCCGACGACGGCGGGTGTCGACGCCTCGGCTCCGCGACGGCGGCGACGTGACCGCGGAGCACCCCGAGCACATCTATCCTCCGCGCTGGGGCGAACCGTGAGCGGCGACGGACGGGTTCCTCTGCGCTCTTGGAGGCCGGTGACGTCCAGCTCGACGCCCTTCGCTGGGTCGGGGATGGAAGAGTCGCAGGAGGCCTCGGGCTGGAGACGCTTTGTGAGAGCGGGCGGAGCTTGGCCGCCGGGACGCCGGTGTGGGCCCGACCGCCTACCGTTCTATCGGTGGCGGCTATCCCGCGAGGCGTGCCCGCCCCGCCGACGCCACCAGAGCCCGCATCGACGCCATCGGGGCCATGCTCGACGAACATGAAGGTCGCCGAACTCCGGGCGAGCCTCGACAATTGTCCGGCGGGGCTCGGCCGCCGGCCCGAACTGTCCTGCGCGGATGGTGGCTAACCGCTGCGGCGTACCATGTGGCCGGTCCCTCAGACGTCGGTGCCCGCCAGGGCCCGGGGCGAGGTCATCGTGAGGGGAGGTTCCGTGTCGAGAGAAGCGCTGCTGGGTCGCACGATGGTGGAACTGGCTGACACCCTCGTCGACGAGTTCGATGTGGTCGAGTTGTTGACCCTGCTCGCCGACCGATGTGTGGAGGTCCTCGACGTCTCAGCGGCCGGCCTGATCCTGGCCGCCCCCGAGGGGGATCTCCGGGTGATGGCCTCCTCCAGCGAGGCGATGCGGGTCCTGGAGCTGTTCGAACTGCAGTCCCAGGAGGGCCCGTGCATGGACTGCTACCGCGCCGGCGTCCCGGTCGTGAACCAGGACCTGGCCGAGGTCGACGGCCGCTGGCCACGCTTCGCCCCCGAAGCGCTCGAGGCGGGCTTTCACTCAGCGCACGCCCTGCCTTTGCGACTGCGGGGCACGGTCGTCGGCGCCCTGAACCTGTTCCGGGTCGACCAGGGCGCGATGGACGCAGCCGACCTCGTCGCCGCCCAGGCCCTCGCCGACATCGCCACCATCGCCATCCTCCAGCACCGCGCCGCGCACGAGGCCCAGGTCGTGAACGAACAGCTCCGTAATGCTCTGAACAGCCGCGTCGTCATCGAACAGGCCAAAGGTGTGTTGGCCGAGCGGCTTGGCCTCGACATGGAGCAGTCCTTCTCGCAGCTGCGCAGCCACGCCCGCAACCACAACCTCCGCCTCGTCGACGTCGCTCGCGACGTCATTACCGGCGCACTCCCTGCAGGAACGCTCGAGCCCCCGCGCCTTCCCCACCGCGTGACGACCTTCTTGGCGGCGATCGACCACACGGAAGCCGCGGCGCCCGTCCTGGCAACTGCGGTGGGCCTGGCACGCGCGGTCGGGGCGACGGTGCAGGCTCTCCACGCCGGCACGACGGCCCCGCACGGGCCGAAGGAGTTGGCTGCCGCGGCGGGGGTGTGGCTCAGCGTCGTCGACCTCCCGCCCGAGGCCGCCATCGTCGAATACGCGGCGGCGCCCGAGGTTGGACTCGTGATCCTCGCGCTCCACCGCCAGCCACTCGGCGACAGCCAGGCGGCGAACACCGCCTTGGCGGTGTTCGCCCAGAGCATGACCGCGGTCCTCGTCGTGCCACCGGAGGAGCCGGTGCGCCCATCGTTCTGGCGGATCATCATCCCTCTCGACGGGACGCCAGCGGTGTCGGCCCGAGTCGGCGCGATCGTCAAGATGCTGGCCGGCACCGGTTTCGAGATCATCGTGGTGCATGTCTTCAACGCGAGGACCGTGCCCCGGTTCCTGGACAGACCCGAGGATCTGCAGATGTGGTCCGATGAGTTCGTCCGACGGCACCTCCCCGGTGTGGACGTGCGCCTGGAGGTGCGATCCGGCGACGTGATGCGGGCCGCGGTGGACCTGGCGCAGTTCGAAGACGCCGACCTCCTCGCGCTGCCCCTGCGTCAGGTCCAGGGGGGGGACGACGCCACGCTCGTGAAGAGACTGCTGATCGAGGCCCGCCGCCCGGTCATGCTCATCCCCCTTCCCGGCGCCATGGTCTGATCGAGCTCGAGGCGCCGACCGCGCCGGCCCGGGGCGTGTGCCAGGACCGGACCCCACGTCATGCTGTCGTGGGCCGGGCGGGGGGCTGGCGGCGAGCTACGTCTCGGGGCACCTGCTCGGCGACGTCGGCAGCCACGCCTGGATCGAGGTGCTCGTGGCCGAGGAGTCAGAGGCGGTCGTGCCGGTGCCGTTCGTCGGCAATGTCATCGGCAATGTCGTGGTCGTCGCTTCCTTCGAGGTGCTCAACCTTGCGCTGAACGGACCCAAGTCGGCGCGTCGGCGGATGAGGAAGAGGCGTTCCACCCCGTCGGTCGATCAGTCGTCGACGAGGTCGGCCCCGGCCACTGCCTCGCGGAACGCCGCGACGCTGACCCGCCGGCGGTCACGTTCGTACTGGAACGCCAGCACGTCGGCGAGGAGCAGCCGCCGGTGCAGGCTGGCCGGAAGTGTTTCGCTCGAGATCACGCCGTCGTCGAGTAGCCGCGTGAGGTATTGGCGGGAGACGCCGAGGACCTCGGCCGCCTCGTTCGGCGTGAGCACCTCGTCGGATCGGAGGATGGTGACGTCGTGGCCGGCGGCGATCTCTTCACTCGCACGGCGGAGGAGACGGGTGAGCCCCTCTGACAGGTCGACCCGTTTGCCGTCGGCGTCGACGGCGGCGAGCATCCCGTCGAGTCCGGCGACCCTGCGCGCGGCTGCCTTCGTATCCGGGGAGGCCACGACCTCCTCGGCGGTGGCGAGTCGACGGTTCCGAGGCACGGAGCCACGGTACGACATAGATGCTGTAAGTGCAACCAGGGGCGGTTGGCGCTTCTGATATCCTCTGATGTCGACCGTGATATCAAGGTTCGGAGGCACCGATGACGAGGACGCTGGTGGACATCGACGACGAAGCCCTGGCCGCGGCGGCAGCGGAGCTGGGCACCTCGACGAAGGTTGACACCGTGAACCGCGCGCTTGCAGAGGTCGCAGCCCGCCCGCGGCGCCTCGCCGCCCTTGAACGGCTACGTAGCGCTGAGGATGACCTCGGTGACGCCGAGGTCATGCGTGGAGCATGGCGGTAGGCAGGTTTGTCGCGGACAAGTCGGCCTTCGAGCAACAGCGCCACAGCGAGGCCGCGGCCGGTCTACTTCGAGCCCTCACCGTGGACGGGGCGCTGTTCATGACCGAGATCGTCGCCCTCGAACTGCTCTACTCGGCCCGCAACGCCGCCGACTACGAGGCTCGTTGGGACGACCTCGGGGCGCTGCCGTGGCTGCGGCTCACCGAGGCCGTGGCGACGCGAGCGCTCGCCATCCAGCGTCAACTGGCCGGTGTCGGCCAGCACCGGCGTCCGATCCCGGACCTGCTCGTCGCGGCGACGGCGCTCGAGCACGACGCCACGGTCCTGCACTACGACCACGACTTCGACCTCATCGCCGAGTCGACCGGCTTGTCGGCGCGCTGGATCATCCCACCCGGCACCGGACACGGCGGCACGTCCTGACCCAGCGGGGCGAAGCTTTGAACCTTTGGATTGACGGCTCCGATTTGTGGATGCTGCACGCCTGGGTCGTGCCCGGCTACGAGAACCCCGATGGCGTGTTCGCGCCGACGAACCCCAACCTGTGCCCGCCGCGCACCGGAGTGGACGCGGGTTGGTGCTGAGGCGTGGTGGCGGCACGCTGAGCCCCAAGAACACAAGTGCTTCGTTCCCACGAAGGTTCTTGCGCATACAGAACTGCCGTCGGTAGCCGGCTCTCGTGCAGCCGATCCGGCAACCTGACCGTAACGATGTCTTGACTGTTCGTGATGATGCGAGTCTTCACACGTCGACGCCATCCGAGCTGGCGTGCCCAGAACTGCCTGATGGATACTTCCGGGGGGGTGTCCCCATGTTCTTGTCAAGGGGTCAGGCGGCGATTTCTGCCTCAGGCTGGCGGACGCGGGACTGGTAGTGCTCGCGATTGTGGAGCATGGCGAGGATGACGTCGCAGCGGCGTCGAGCGA
>CAVTWD010000013.1:0-402385 GCA_963738325.1 uncultured Acidimicrobiales bacterium | reverse complement strand
TGCGCTTCGCGATCGACTCGCTCTACGTCCGCGTTCGAAGCGGACCGCCGCCGCCGCTCCTGCGGCGAGACCCGCACACGCCGACCGCCACATCATCGTCCCTGTCGGAACAAGGCGGCGGTGACGCCGCTCGCATCCGTCGCGACATGCGGAACCAGGACCCACCGCAGGCCACGACCACGCCAGGCAGCCACAGTCGAGGCGGTGCCGACGACTGCGGCGCCAGCGAGGAAGCGGCCGCGTCCCATCGACGACGGCAGGATCAGCTGTGGCGCCAAGTGCCATGCCACGGACCCGGCGAGCGGCCACACGGCGCCTCTCCACGCCTCGTCCGGGAACTGTTCGATGAAGACGCCCCGCCACAGGAGTTCTTCGCCGACTGCGTTGACCAGCGCGGAGCTGAGCATCACCGACGCGGTCCGCGCGTCGATCTCGTTTCGTCGCGGCAGTAGTTGCGTGGCGATGCCGCCTGCCACCGGCGCCGCCAGCAACGCGACTTCCACTGCCGAGGGTCTCCGGCCGCGAACCGCGACGCGGACGGCGCGCCGCCAGCCGAGAACCCAAAGCGGGAACGCGAAGCACGACCCAACCCAATAGACGAAGAAGCCGACGTTGTACGCCCGCCGGGGTGCCAACCGAGCCCGCAGCCCGGCGAACAACGCGAGCATCGAGAGAGGTACTGCAGCCGGAGCAGCGAGAACGGCGACTCGACATCCATCGCGGCGCGGCACGTCGCTCACGCGGAGCTTCCTGGGCGCGCGGCTTTTCGCCATCGCCTCAGGAGGCGACACTCGGGTCAGCGCTCGATGCCCGGTCGCCACGACGGCCAAGGCGCACGGCCACGACCACCAGCCATGCGAGTCACACCCCGATGCTGTGCTCAAACGGAACATCGAGCGCGCGGCACGCCGGGAAGCGTCGATCCCCGCGACCTCGACTGCGGCCTGAAATCCCGCGGCGTTCTGGGCGCGACTCGCGCAGTGGGGCGCCCAGACGATGTCCGTTGGCGTTTGGAGGCCGCGGCATCGGTGGTCGGTTCACTCGTTGCGCGCAGTGTCGGGGCAGTGATGACGCGAAGGAGGGGGAGGGTGGCGGCGATGATGCCGAGCGCGAAGGTGATGCCGCTGGCGACGGCGATGTAGTAGCCGACATCGGGTGGTTTGAGGGACTCGCTGAGCTGCGACCTGAAAAACAGATGCGCGGCCAAGAGGCCGGTTGCGGCGGCGGTGGTCGCAACGAGGATGAGGGGGAGGGCGGCTTCGAGGCCGACCACGCCGTCGAGGACCGACAATGGGGTGCCGGTCAGCCGTAGGAGGCTGAAGGGTCGTTTGCGGTCGATGAGGCTGGAGGCGACGCTCACGGCGAGGCTGCAGGCGGCGACAACGAGGCTGGCGATGATGGCGACTTCGGCCAGTTGGCGCCAGCCGGCGATGTCGCCCTTGCGGGCCACGTATCCCTGCATCGGTGTCCTCCTTCTGGTTGGGCCGACGGTGTCGGCGGTGGAGCACATCGGTAGAAGCACTGCGTTGCTCCACCTCGTCGTGGTCGCTGCCGGGGTCAACATCCAGATGAACGACATTGCGGTCTACGTTCGGCGTCGTGACGTCAGCGTGGTCGGAAGCTGAGCTCGATGAGCTGATCGAGGACGTGCTCGTCGATGCGTACGGTGACGGCGAGCAGCTCGGCGCGTTCGAGTGCGCGTTCGCAGAGTCCGGCCTGCATGTCATCGCTGAGGTCGTCGGGTTGGCGTGCTTGCTGGACTCGGTCGAGTTCAACGGTGACGAGCGCCGCGGTCTCGTGGCGAACGTGACGATTGACGGCCGGCGACGACGGGTTGGGGCTCGTGGAGGTGCGGGTCACTGACCGGGGCCACGAGGCGGCCCGTCTGATGGCGGCGTTCGAGCGATGGTGGGTGCCGGCTGAGTGACGGGTCAGGGAGCTGAGGAGGCGCTGGCGGCCGCGCCGGCGGAGATCGCTGGGCTGCGGGAGGAGAACGAGCGCCTTCGTGGGTTGTTGGGGCTGACCGGGGAGCGGTCGGCGGACCCGCCGGTGGCGTGGGAGCCGACGCTGTTCTCGCCGTCGCAGACGCAGCGTCCGGTCGTGGATCGTCGTTCGTCTCTGGCGGAGAAGATCGCCGTGTTCCGTGCGTTGTTCGCCGGGCGTGACGACGTGTTTGCGCTGCGATGGCAGAACGACCGCACGGGGAGGTCAGGCTGGTCGCCCGCGGTCGTCGGCGGGTGGGCCAAGTCGAAACGACCAGACCGTTCCTATGAGCCGTTGACCGACGCGGTGATCGAGCGGCACCTGGCGGGCGAGGTCGCAGCGGGCGTGTATCCGTTGTTGCGCAACGACCAGTGCCGTTTGCTGGCGTGCGATTTCGATGGCGGGTCGTGGGCGCTCGACGCGTTGGCGTACCTCGACTCCTGCCGAGCCGCTGGTCTGCCGGCGGTCCTGGAGCGGTCCCGCTCCGGTGATGGTGGTCACGTGTGGGTCTTCGTCTCGGGGCCCGTCGCAGCCGCGGATGCCCGCAAGGTCGGTGCGGCGATGTTGCGTCGGGCGATGGCTGCTCGGGCCGAGATCGATCTGGCGAGCTATGACCGGTTGTTCCCGTCGCAGGACGTCATGCCGAAGGGCTCGTTCGGGAACCTGATCGCGCTCCCGCTGCAGGGCGAGTGCCGCAAGCGGGGCACCACCGTGTTCCTCGAACCGACGACGCTCGACCCGTACGACGACCAGTGGGCGTTCTTGTCGTCGCTGCCGTTGGCGAGCCCAAAAGCGTTGCACGCGATCGCTGAGTCGGTACGACCGCTACCGGTCGGAGGCGATGCGGTCGACTGGGAACGGCAACGCGACGCCCAGCCCGCACCGGCGGTCGTGCACGCGACGTTGGCCGGGATGCTGTCGATCGAGCGGATCGGCCTGCCCGCATGGTTGCTCGCCCAGCTGAAGCACCTGGCCTCGCTGCACAACCCGAAGTTCTACGAGAACGAGTGGCTGCGACTGTCGAACCAGGCCACACCGCGGTTGATCCGCTGCTACGTCGAGGAGCTCGACACGTTGCACCTTCCCGCGGGCTGCTCGACGCCGCACGGGAGGTGATCGAGTCGGCCGGCAGTGAGCTCGAGATCGACGACCGTCGCAACCAGGCGGCCGCGCTGGAGGTCTCGTCCACGATCACGCTGACACCGGTGCAACAGGCCGGCGTCGATGCGCTCACGGCTCATGAGCATGCGGTCCTCGTCGCCCCGACCGGTTCAGGCAAGACGGCCATCGCGTGCGCGTTGATCGCGGCGCACCAGGTGCCGACGTTGATCCTCGTCGACCGGACCCCGCTGGTGGAGCAGTGGAAATCGCGGCTGATGGAACACCTCGAGCTCGGCCGTCGACAGGTCGGGCGAGTCGCTGCGACGGCGAAGGCGTCGGGGAGCGTCGACATCGCGACGCTGCAAGCGATCGCGCGCCGGCCGGACGCCGCAGCACTGTTCGACGGGTATGGGATGGTGATCGTCGACGAGTGCCATCACCTCCCCGCCCGTTCCTTCGAGCTCGCGGTGCGCGACGCGCAACCTCGCCGGTGGGTCGGACTCACCGCTACCCCGTATCGGCGTGACGGGCTCGAGGCGATCATCACGATGCAGTGCGGCCCAGTCCGTCACGAGATCGAGCTCGCTGACACCGCGGCGGCGAGCCTGGCCCGACGATGCACGTCCACGAGACCCGGTGCATTGCGGGCAGCGGCGAGATCGCGGCGATCCAGGACGTGTTCCGCGCCCTCGTCGAGGACGAGGCACGGACCCGGCAGATCGCCGGCGACGTGGCGGCCACGGTGAGGGACGGCCGCAATGTGTTGGTGCTCACCCAGTGGACGGAGCACCTCGACGCGCTCGCTGCGCTGCTCGAACGCGACGGCCTCGCGCCGCTCGTCCTCAAAGGTGGGTTGGGGAAGAAGGCGCGGGCTGCGGTGATCGACCAGCTGAGCGCCACGAGCGCACCGCCGGGTCAGCTGTTGTTGGCAACCGGGTCGTACCTCGGTGAGGGATTCGACAGCCCGTCGCTCGACACCTTGTTCCTCGCGTTCCCGCTCGCGTTCAAAGGGTCGGGTCGTGCAGTACATCGGCAGGATCCTGCGTACCACCGATACCAAGACCGACGTCGAGGTCCACGACTACGTCGATCCCGGGTCGATCCCGGGCCGGTGTTCCGCAAGATGCAAAGCAAGCGACTCGCCACTTACGCCACCCTCGGCTTCGACACCGCTGCTCGGGCTCGTACCCGATGACACGCCGTCGGTGAGCGAGGCGCGTGCCAGGAGCGTGGAGCCGTGAACGCCAGATCACTTATTCCGAACTGGGCCGAGACGTTCCACGATCTCCAGTCGGCGTCCACGCTCGACGAGCTCTGGGGCGTGCTGCTCGACTGGCATGGCATCCGCGGCTCGACGGTGTGGGAAGAGCGATACCTGCTGTTCATGCGGTTCCACCGGCACGAATCGGCCTACGCCGAAGTGACCGGTGCGCTGCTGTGCACCGATTACCGGTGGCGCAACGCGAGCCATCACCTCATCGATCGCCTTGGCGGGTCCGGCATCCTCGACGAGGACCAGCTCGATGCGCTCGCCGACTGGTTCAGCGGTGAGATGTTCGAGGTCACCATTGACACCACGGACACCCCGACGAAGGATGGCGATGCGACCGTTCAACGGCCGATCTGGCCGCCACTGCGACGCTGGGCCGCACGGCACCAGGTCGAACGCCATCCGGATCGCTGGCGTGACGTCATCGACGCCTCAGCGGCGCTCCCGTCGCGCGATGCGGCCGCGACGGTGGCGGGGGTGATGGACGCTGCCGAACACATCCCAACGGACGACCGCCCGGCGCTCGCCTCGATCGGCCTCAGCCATGGATCGGGCGCGGTACGCCTCGCAGCGCTCCCGGCACTGGCCTCGACCGTCGGGACCAACGCCGCCATCGCTGCGGCGCGGCGTGATCCGTCGGCCAAGGTGCGCGCATGGAACCCGAGCGGCACGTCCGGCTCGGATCCCAGCGACCAAGATCCGACCGCCCCCTCGGCTGTCGACACACGAAGTGCTGCCCGCGGTCAGCCGCCACTCTTCGACTGACATGAGTCGTGACTCATAAGTAGTCATGCCTACGAGTACCTCCGGCGCTACGACCACGAGGCGGGGCCGACAGCCACAGCGCAACAACGATAGTGTTGTGGAGTGCCTCCACCGTTCGATCCCGATACGGGCAGACTGCCGCCGGGTGAGCATGTTGCGTCATGGGATGAGGTCGTCGAGCGGTTCGGCTGGAACGAACGCCGCCGCCAGCTGCTCGACGGCCTGGCCGACGCGCTCGCGCTCCTCGCGGCGGCGGGCTGTCGGCGGGTGTGGTTGAACGGCAGCTTCGTCACCGCCAAGGACGAACCGGGCGACTTCGACGCCTGCTGGGCCCTTCCTGATGTGGACCTCGACGCCTTGAATCCCGTGCTGCTGGATCTGTCGAACGGTCGTCGCGCCCAGAAGGACCGCTTCGGAGGCGAGTTCTTCCCCAACGTCGTCGAGGCCGGGTCTGGTCTGGTGTTTGCCGAGTTCTTCCAGAACGAGCGCGACACGAGCCGCAAGGGCGTCGTCGTCATCGACTTGACCGAAGGAGGATGGTCATGATCACCAACGAGGTGCAGTATCGGGCGACCAAGGCCCATCTGGAGCGGTTCGAGCAGGCCGCCGCCAACCTCGCTGCACAGGAAGGCAAGCCTGCCAGGTTGCGTCAGCTCGAGCTCGACGCCGTCAACGCCCAGGCCGATGACCTCCGGGCCGAGATCGCCGACTACGAGCAGCTTCGCAGCGGTCAGGTTTCGACGTTCACCGCTGCCACGCTCGCCGAGTTGGCCACCGTGCTGGTCAAGGCGCGCGTCGCCCGCGGGTGGACACAGCGCCAGCTCGCCGACGCGCTCGGGGTGGCCGAGCAGCAGATCCAACGGTACGAAGCCAACGGGTATCGCTCCACCAGCCTCGGCCGGCTGTGCGACATCGCCGACGCGCTCGGCGTACAGGTCGAGCAGCGAGCCGAGCTCAAGCCCTCCGCCGCGTAGAACCTGCCCTGCCACCCCTCGCGCCGTGACGGGGTGATCCGCGGTGTTGCGTCAACTCGTCAATCGCAGCGACCTCACCTCCAGACCCGCGGCGTGCGGCGATGTACCAACCATGTACCACGCCATCGGGAAACACCGGGGAACAGCAGGGAACAGCGGGTACTTGACCGGGCACCCTGACCAGGTGAAAACTGCCTTCTACCAGGGAGAACGCCCCGCTGCGGCCGAATGCTCATAACCCGAAGGTCGCAGGTTCAAATCCTGCCCCCGCCACTGAAGAAGCCCTGGTAGATCGCCAGATCGGCCGGGGCTTCTACCGTTGTCAGGCGGTGTTCTTCCGGCGCTTCAACCGGGTCTTCTCCCGGCTGTCGTTGGTCGGTGGAGGCACCGGGGCGACGATCTGTTCGAAGACGCGGGCGGCGTCGGCCTGCATGCCGGGCAGCACGCGTGCTGGTAGGTGTCGATCGTGAACGCGGGTGTGGCATGCCCGAGGCGCTCGCTGACGACCTCGACCGGCACGCTGGCCTTGAAACCAACGTTCCGTGTGTGTGCCGCAGGTCGTGCAGTCGGATGACCGCCGGCGCGGTGAGCGATGCGTTCGAACGTTTGCGAGATGGCATGTGGGTGGATCGGCTGGCCGGCGCCGTCAGTGAAGATCCAGCCGGCGGTGTCGATCCGGACCGCGACCTGCTCGCTCTGCTGCCAATGCCGCCAGGCGACGAGGATCTCGACGGTGGTCGGGTCGAGATCGATGCGTCGGCGGGCGTTGCGGGTCTTGCCTCGGGTCTCGTGGAGCTCGTAGGCGACGGCGATCAGCCCGCGGTTGATCGACAAGGTGGCGGCGGCCGGGTCGAAGTCATCCCAGCGCAGGCCGAGCAGCTCGTTGCGGCGCATGCCGGTGAAGGCAGCAACCCAGAAGGCGGCGAACAGTCGGTGCCCAGCAGCGGCCCGCAGAAACGCACGCAGCTCGTCGGCGGTCCAGGCTTGCTGTTCGACCTTGGGGATCGAACGCAGCCGGGGTGCGTGGGCGGCGAGGGCGACGTTGCGTGACACGAGCCCACGTCGAGCTGCGTCGGCGAGGGCGCCGCGGATGACGAGGTGGACTTCGTACACGGTCTTCGGGGCCAGACCGGCAGTGCCGTCGCGCGGGTGGAGGAGCCGCTCGTACACGTCCTCGAGGTGGTCGGGCCGGAGTCGGCGCAGCGCGATGGAGCCGAGCGCCGGCAGCACGTGGCGTTCGACGTTGCGGCGGTAGCTGTCGTAGGTGCTGTCGGCGAGCACGAGTGGTTTGCCGGGCAGCCAACGGGCCGTGAGGTAGACACCGAAGGTCATTGGCCGCGCCGGGTCGTTGCGTCCGTCGTGTTCGCGGGCGAGTCGGGCGGCGAGACGCTCCGCGTCGGCGCGGACGGTTCCGGCGGGATGCCAACTCCGTCGTTCCCGCCCGTTGACTGGTCGAGCCCCTAGTAGATGACGGCGTACCAACGGCTGCCCTTGCGGGCGACGTACCCCTTCATGGCGGGTCCTCCTTCCGGGTCGGCGAGGTTCGCCAACCCGGTAGAAGGATCGGTGGAAGCGCACCCCGATGCGGGCGCCCGACTGAACCAGCCTCACCGTCCCATCGACGAGCCGATCGACCTGACAGCCGACGAGAGCGTCGTCGCCTGTAAACGTGCGGTCTGCCCTGCGTTCGCGGTGAATATCGGATGCCACCTGCACGCGATCGAGCCGGCGTTCAAGGGCGCTCGGCTCGCGATTGCCGGGCGCGGTATTCGGACGGTCAGCGTGGGGCGGTGCACCCAGAGCTCGTCAGCCTGATCGTCCACGACTACAACGAGGCGATCGCCTTCTTCACCCACAAGCTGCAGTTCGACCTCGTTGAGGACTCCGCTGCAGCGGTCAACGCAAAGCATGACGAACCAACGGCCGGATGTCCTTGCGTCCCGCTGCCAGAAGTGCCCTGTCTGTGCAACAATCTCGTGCGTGGACCGAATCGACCGGGAGATCGTTGCCGCGCTTCAGGCGGATGGGCGCAAGACCGTGACCGAACTCGCCTCCCACGTGAGCCTCAGCGTGTCGGCGTGCAGCCGCCGACTCCACGAGCTACACACGTCAGGCGTGATAACCGGCTACCGAGCCACCGTCGACCCCGCGGCCGTCGGGATCTCCTTCGAAGTGCTCGCCCACATCACCATGCAACGCGAAGACGCCGACACCGTCGCCGCGTTCGAACAACAGCTCGCCGAGATCCCCCAAGTCCGTCACGCCGAGCGGCTCTTCGGCGACCCGGACTACCTCGTACGCGTCGCCACCGCCGACATCAACGCCTACCAACAACTCCGCGACACCCGTCTCGCCCGACTCCCCGGTGTCGAGCGGATCACCTCCACCATCCTCATGCGTCGCGTCGTCGACGACCGACCCTTCCCCATCGACTGACAGACCTCAGCGCCCCCAACCGGCGGCTGCGAGTCGTCGCGACGCTCGACGAGCCACCCCTACCGTCGGCGCCGCGCGGATCACGCCGCAGGAGTGACCCGGCGGCTTCACCCATCGAGAAGGAGACGCCATGTCCGAGTGGCGAGCGTCGGTCCATCACACCCACCTCATGGCCAGCGACCTCGACGCGTCGCTCGAGTTCTACCGGCGCTGGTTCGACGCCGTCGTCGTCGCCGACTTCGACTACGCCGGCGCCCGCAACGTGTTCGTCGCCGTCGGCTCCGGACGTCTCCACTTCTACGACCAGGCTCCCCGAAGCACCGAGCGCAACGCGGTGAACCACATCGGTCTCGTCATCGAGGGGCTGGACGCCCTCGCCGCAGCGATGACCGACGCCGGCATCGAGCTCCCGAAGGGGGTGCAACGGTTCCCCGACGGCAACTACCTGATGGTCCAAGCACCCGACCGCGTGCTGCTCGAGCTCTTCGAACCCAACTGGCAGACCACCTCCCCGAAGATGCAGGCATGGTTCGACCTCGGTGAGATGCGACCCGAACTCTGGCCCACGTAAGCCAGCCCGAGCCCGTCGCCATTGACTACGCCCGAAAACGGCGCCCGAGATCGCGCCGCCGGCGCCCCCCGGGGGGACCCGTCTTGGAAGCGCCGTCCGGTCGTCCGAGTCACTGCTCGATGTCGACGTACTCGCGACGCGCGCCTCGGCGCGACGGCACGGTTGGTCCGGGCGCGATCAGGCCTGGATGAAAGCCAGTAGGTCCGGGTTGATGACGTCGGCGTGAGTGGTGCACATGCCGTGCGGGTAGCCCGGGTAGACCTTTAGCGTGCCGTGCTTGAGCAGCTTGATCGACAGCAGGGCCGCGTCGGCGAACGGCACGACCTGATCGTCGTCGCCGTGCATCACCAGGGTGGGCACGTCAACGGCCTGGAGGTCCTCGGTGAAGTCGGTTTCGGAGAACGCTTTGATTCCCTCGTAGTGGGCTTTGACGCCGCCCATCATGCCTTGGCGCCACCAGTTCTGAATGATGCCCTCGGACGGGGTCGCTCCGGGACGGTTGAAGCCGTAGAACGGCCCGGCCGCGACGTCGCGGTAGAACTGGGCACGGTTGAAGCCGGTGCCTTCCCGGAAGCCGTCGAAGACCTCGATCGGGAGGCCGCCCGGGTTCGCGTCGGTTTTCAGCATCAGTGGAGGGACCGCGCTGATGAGCACGGCCTTCGCCACCCGGCCGGCGCCATGGCGGGCGACGTACCGGGCGACCTCGCCGCCTCCGGTCGAATGACCAACGTGCACCGCGTCGCGCAGGTCGAGATGATCGACGACTGCGGCGGCGTCTGCGGCGTACGTGTCCATGCCGTGGCCGTCCGAAGTCTGGGTCGAGCGCCCGTGGCCGCGACGGTCATGGGCGACGACGCGGTAGCCGTGCTGTACGAAGAACATCATCTGGGCGTCCCAGTCGTCGGAACTGAGCGGCCAACCGTGGTGGAACATGACGGGCTGACCGCTGCCCCAGTCCTTGTAGAAGATCTCCGTGCCGTCCGGGGTGGTGACGAAGGGCATGTCTCCAGCTCCTCCCGTTGAGCCGGCGCGAGCCGGCGTGCGCGCCGCGCACGCTAGACGGCGGCGCGTGAGCCGACGGTCGGGGTGGCGCTCCGTTGTGAGCCTCGGCACGCGTGACCGTACGCGCGGAACGCTTGGTTGTCTAGCTGGGGTGTACCCAGGTGGCATCGGTCGCACCGGCCCGCCAGCTGACAAGCGCGACGACCGCGGTGACGATCAGGGCGATCGCGAGTGGGGCGACGATGTGTACGTGCAGGGCGAGCGCCGCGCCGGCCAGTCCGCCGACCAGCATCGCGGTAACGGCCACGAGACGACGGCCCGCCGCTGACCCGGTTCCACCGGCGATGGCGCTGTCGGCTGCGACACCGGTGATGGTCAGCGTCAGGACGGTGGTTGTCCCGCGAGACGGTGTGTCGAGTCGTCGCTGCCGACGAGAACGTGTTGCAGTCCATGCGACGCGCCCTCACTGGTGAGCGATTCGACGTAGTGGTGCTCGCCTTGTCGTCGTTCCGCGATCCAGGGTTCTCCCGTGACGTCGCGCGGGCCGTCGGCGTACCCGTGGTGTGGATGCCGGTCTCGATGCGGTGTCGTGCCGACCGGGCAAGTGGTGGACACCCGGGGTGGAGGTACCCTTGCTCGGCGCCGGGTACTGAGGTCGGACGCGACACGTGAGGAGGCACCGGATGGCCACCCGGAACTCCGGTCCAGAGGCATTGCGAGCTGCGCTTGACGCCCTGCTGCTAGAACGGATCCGGCGACAGACGCCCTGAATCGAATCAGCTGGCCGCGAAGGCGCGCGCAACCGGAACCGCGTGGGCGCTCGGCATCGGGGCCCGTTCACGAGCCCTGCTGAGCCACGGCCATACTCCCGAGAGTCTGTCTCGCGAAGCGATCGAACATCTAGCCAAACACGAGTGCGCGCCGAGCTCGCCCGTACACATCTGCTCTACGGGGAGTGGCTTCGCCGGGAGAGCCATCGGGTGGATGCCCGTGAGCGGCTCCGCACCGCCCACGAGCTGTTCAACACGACGGGGATGGAGGCGTTCGCCGAACGCGCCCGCGGCGAGCTGATGGCGACCGGCGAGAAGGTCCGCAAGCGCCGCCCCGAGACGCGCGACGAGCTCACCCCGCAGGAGGAACAGATCGCCCGGCTCGCTCGGGACGGGTTCTCGAACCCCGAGATCGGGGCTCAGCTCTTCATCAGTGCGAAAACGGTCGAGTGGGCATCTGGGCAAGGTGTTCACGAAGCTCGGGATCAGGTCCCGGCGGCAGCTCCGCACCGCTTTGCCCAAGGAGTGCCTTCTCGTCGGACACCCTTGAGCTCGACAGCTCCGACGGCTGCAGGCCTCTCGCAGCGCGCTCGGTAACTCCTGGCGGAGGTGATCCCTGGCACGATCGGAACGTCCGACGCGCGCGTCGTGGCCCGCGGGCCAGGAAGGTACTGGGGAGAATCCCCGGGTGCGATGGTCGGCACAACGGAGGGATTTCTGCAGATGCACGCCGCCAAGGTTGCTGCTCCATAAGCAGCACACCGGTCGCCTCACCGGTCTCTCGAGCGAGCTCGGGCGACGCGTGCGAACGAACTCTGAACAGGTTCTTGCGGTCACCCGGACACACGGAGAATGGCAACGCGATCCAGAGGATCCACATCACGCCAGGCTCGGTCGCGATCACCTGCGGCGTCTGGCCGGATCTGCTGACGAGCATCGCACCGACCTACTGGGGATCGGAAGCGACGTCTTCGCGTTCCTCGTGACGTACGACCAACATGGCGAGCAGAAGCATCCGTTCGCATCCTGGCTGAAGGAACTGATCGAGCACCCGAACCGAGTGCTCAGCTTCGATGACGCGCGCCACTGGCCCGAACGCACGTTCATCATGTTCTGCTCGCAGACGACCGACACCTCGATCGACCTGTTCTGGCACGACGGCCTGCTGCGGAGTCGACAAGGTTCGGGAACGCCGCCCTCGGTGCACATCCCGGCCATCGAGGACTTCGTTGATCGGGTGGCGAAGCAGATGGGCAGCCCCGAGGGAGCGCTGCTCTTCGAGGTCATCAACCGCACCGCTTCGGCGCACTTCGTCGGCGGGATACCGATCGGAGACCGCGCCGAAACCGGCGCAAGTAGGGGTCGACCGCGCGTCTTCGGTCAGCCGGGCTTGCACGTGATGGACGGCAGCGCCAGGCTCGCCAATCCCGGCGTGAACCCGTCGCTCATGATCACCGCCCTCGCCGAGCCCGCAATGTCGCTCTGGCCGAACAGAGGCGACGTGGACACCAGACCGCAACTGGGTTGCGGCTACGAGCGCGTCAATCCCGTGATGCCACACCGTCCCGTTGTACCCGCCGGCGCGCCCGGCGAACTGCGGCTCGACGCTAAGAAGGCCGACGTCATTCCCGAATACCCCTACTGAAGGCGCAAACTGAACGGGGAGGACGATGAGTGAACTCACGACACATGCATTCCGCACGCTCGGGCGGAGCGACGTGATCCCGAACAACTTCGTCGTTCCCTACTACCTCGCCGACCGCAAGCTCCGCGTCTCGGTCCCGCGCGTCGGGGACCGGTTGTGCGCGTTCGATGACCTCTGCCCGTGCGCCGACCAGCCATGCCCACTCTCCGGGCGGCCTGCTCGCCGGAACCACGATCATGTGCCAGTGTCACGGCTCTCGGTTCGACACAGAACCGGGCGTCGTGATCAACGGCCCCGGCCAACGCGGGACTCACCGTCCACGAGGTACGGGAGGCCGACGGAAGTGTTCAAATCCGGGTCTGAACAACGTGTCGCCTCGGTCGGGAACCCGCCCTCGATTTCAGCCACCCGACGAACCGTGACTCGACCACTGCCGGCAGCGGCTCAGGCGCGGTCACCCGCCCGGAGGCAGTTGAGGTCGTCGTCCACGTCGAGCAGGGCGAGGTCGATGTCTCGCGTCGGCCGTCGGGCGTCGTGGGCGGCGAGTTGGGCGCCGGCCGGGCTGCCGAGGCAATGCTTGCTGCGTCGCACCGGGCCGAGTGCGCTCAAGTGGATCGAGACATCCGTGATAGCTGGTGGCATCCACGTGACCGGGGCCGGTGCCGTGCCGCGGCGATGAGTTTTCGGCCCCGGAGGCATCTCATCCAGCGATGGACGCGGAGCCCGGCCTCCCCATCTGCGGTTTATCGTCTCCACATGATCGTCGAGACCGCCACCCACGCCGGTCATCTGGACGCCGTCCGCGAGCTCATCGACGGCCGCCAGTGGATCACCGTCTGACTACCAAGCAGCGCGGAGTGCACGCGCAGCGACACCGCAGAGGAGCGATCACCCTGTTGGTCGACTAGGTCGAGCGGGTGCCGATGGGGGACACCGCGCCAGCGCGTTCCTCGGTCGAATCCCGCGAGACCCGCTATCCATGACGACGGGCCAACCTCCGGACTGGGGGACGCTCAGCGCGGTGCTCGACGGCGAGATCGCCCTCCCCGGTTCGCCCATCTACGAGCACGTGCGGACGGGGTTCAACGCCCGGTTCGACGACCGACGGCCGCAGGCCGTCGTGCGGTGCGCTGGTGCCCCCGACGTCTCCGAGACGATCTCGTTCCTCGAGCGGCACCGGCTGGAGCACGTGATTCGCAGCGGCGGGCACTGCTTCGGTGGCCGCTCGTCGACTGGTGGGGTCGTCATCGACGTCTCGCCGATGCGGTCGATCTCGGCCTCGGGCGGCGAGGTCCGTGTCGGCGCCGGCGTGCGGCTCGGTGACCTCTACCACGCGCTCGACGCGCACGGCCTCACCATCCCGGGCGGCACCTGTCCGACCGTTGGGATCGCTGGCCTTGCACTGGGCGGCGGGCTGGGGATCCTCGGCCGGACGTATGGGGTGACGTCGGATCGCTTGGTGGCGGCGCAGATCGTGCTCGCGGACGGCCGCGTCCTGGACTGCGATGCCGACCATCACGAGGACCTGTTCTGGGCGCTGCGCGGCGCCGGCACCGGCAACTTCGGCGCGGTCACGGCGCTCACCTTCCGCACGGTCCCCGCCCCCGAGCTCACGAACCTCCACGCGAGCTGGCCGGCTGGTGAGGCGGTCGCGGTCATCGACGCCTGGCAGCGATGGGCACCGAACGCTCCCGACGAGCTCGCCGCGAGCCTGAAGGTCACCGCCAGCAACCACGCCGACCAGCCACCATCCGTCGACGTCTACGCAGCCCTCGGTGGCAGCGAAGCCGCAGCCCTCGAGCTGCTCGAGGGAATGGTCGCCGGGGCCGGCGTCGACCCGTCGTCGGCGTCACACCGGCGCATGTCCTATCCCGACACGCGTCGGTTCTGGGCGGAGCTCGGCGTCGCCGAGGGCACGGTCGTCCCCACCGCGGATCCCATGCTCGCTCCGCGGTCATGCCTCTTCGCGAAGTCGGAGTATTTCCGGCGCCCGCTCCCCACGGAGGCCATCGCTGCGCTGGTCCGCAACTTCTCCGAAGCGGCCATCGGGCGAGGCGCGGGAGCTGGACTTCATGCCGTGGGGCGGCGCTTACAACCGTGTTCGCCCTGACGCCACGGCCTTCGTCCATCGCGACGAGCTGTTCCAGCTCAAGCACTCTGCTCTCGTCGATCACGACGCGTCGGCAGCCGATAGGGAAGGCGGCGCACCAGTGGGTCCGAAGCTCGTGGACATGCGTGCACCCGTGGGGATCGGGCCGGGTGTTCCAGAATTTCGCCGACCCGGATCTCGAGAGCTGGGCCGACGCCTACTACGGCGCGAACGTCGAGCGCTTGGCGAGGATCAAGGCCCGCTACGACCCCACACGCTTCTTCGGCTCCGACCCGTCGCTCCCCGTCCGGTGACGAGCGTCCACGCGGGTCGTCCACACGATGAACGGGTATGTAGGCCTGCTCGTGCGCCTGGATTGGCCAGTAGGCTGCGCTGACCGTCACATGCGCTGCGCGGCGATGATCGTCCGGAGGCTGGCGCGGAGATCAGCGAGTCGACGGCGTCCGAGCATCGTCTCGAGTTCGTCTTCGATGCCGGCGATGGTGTCGAAGGCGGCCTGGAGGTTGTCGAAGCCCGCGTCGGTGAGCACGATGAGCTTTGCTCGCCCGTCAGAGGGGTCAGGGACGCGCTCGACGTAGCCCATGCGTTGAAGGTCGTCGACGAGCTCTCCCATCGCCTGCGGTGTCATCGCGGCCCGCGTGGCGAGCTCGGTGAGGCGGATGCCTTCCAGCTCCATGTGCACGAAGACCATCGAGTGCGCCATGCGGATCGGGTGTCCCGCGGCCTGGACGCCGGCGAGGATCTGGTGGCCGAGTGCGGCCCAGGCCTGGCCGAGCAGGGCGGCGGTGTTGTCTTCGGGGTGCCTCAGCTGCTCGATGCGCCTCTGCGTGACCGATGTCATCTTGCACCAACTCCTCAGGATCCCTTAGTAATATGCTCAGGTTACCTGACCAAATGCCAGAGGAGCAAGTGATGGAGCTCACCACCGGCATCAACCATGTCGCCACGCTCACCAGCGACCTGGACCGGCTCGAGGAGTTCTACGCCACGGTGCTGGGCGCACGCACGCTGTTCGACCTGCGTGATGCCGGCGTCCGCCACGCCATGATCATGGTCGGCTCGGCCAGCGGCGTCCACGCCTTCGAGGTGGACGCCGCCATGCTCCCGGACGGACCCCACCCGACGTTCGCGAGGGACGCCTCGACCACCTCGCCATCACCGCTGTCGACGCCGCCGCCTTCGACGAGCTGCGACGGCGAGCCACGGCCGCCGGCGCTGAAGCCGAGGTTGTCGACTACGGTGCGATCCTCGCGTTCAACGTCGACGACCCCGACGGCGGCGAGATCGAGATCTGCTGCTTCAAACCCGGCGTCGATCTCACCACGCCCCCACCAGACCGGGCAGCCGCGGCCCGGCGGATCGCGGTCTAGTGGGTCCGCCGGTTGCGTAGGGTCGGCGTCATGCGGCTGGGTCTGGTCCACGTGAACATGGGGTCGATGAGCATGCCGGCGACGCTGGTGGCCGCGGCCGAGGCTGCTGAGGAAGCGAGCTTCGACTCGCTCTGGGCGGGCGAGCACATCGTGCTCCCGGATCCACAGGCGCCTCCTTCCCCGATGGATCCGCGGGCGCCGGCCCTCGATTCGCTGCTCGCGCTGACCTGGGCGGCCGCGCACACCACCACGATCCGCCTGGCGACCGGCATCGTGATCCTGCCGCAGCGCAATCCCGTCGTGCTCGCCAAGCAGGTCGCGACGCTCGACGTGCTCTCGGGCGGTCGGATGATCCTCGGCATCGGCGCCGGCTACCTCGAAGCCGAGTTCGTGGCCGTGGGCGCGAACTTCGCCGAGCGGAACGCGGTGACCGACGAGTACCTCGACGCGCTGGAGGCACTCTGGTACCAGGAGCGTCCCGAGTATCACGGCCGCTTCGTCGACTTCGCCGGGATCGACGCCCATCCTCGGCCGCAGCAGTCGCCGATCCCGCTGGTCGTCGGCGGACATCGCCCGCCTTCGTTCCGCCGTGCCGTCGCTCGCGCTCATGGCTGGTACGGCTACTGGCTCACCCCGGAGCAGATGGGCGAGGCGAACGACGAGCTGCGCGCCGCGGCCGAGCGCGTCGCCCGTCCGCCGGAGCTGGGCAAGCTCGAGATCAGCGTGACGCCGCGAGGACGGCTGACCGCCGAGCTCGTCGAGGCCTTCGCGCAGCAAGGTGTCGACCGGCTCGTCGTCCTCGCTCCGCCGACGGTAGACGGCGCGCAGCGTACGATCGATGACGCCACGGCCGCCGTTGCGGCGCTCTGAGCCCTCCGGCGACGGCGAAGGAAACGCGATGGTGGCCAGCACGTGCGCTTCCGCGCGTCCCAGCGAGCTGAGACCCCGGCCGAGACCTCGTGAGATCGAACCCAGCCGACGCGTTGGATGTGGCGCTTCGGTCGGGCACGTTCGACGCAGACACCGACGTCGCGGCCCACATGGGCCGAGCGCCGACTGCGCGCATCAGCCGATCGCGGCGCGGGTGACCACGCGCACCGAGGCGCCGGTTAGGTGCGAGGGCGAGGACGCAGACGACCACGAGGCTCAACGCGGCCATGGCGGTGGTGTTGCTCATCCCGCAGATGTCGCGCAGCGCCTGCCCCGCGGGGTCGGCGTCGACATCGCGGAGATGGTCCCTACCTCACCCACCGGATTGCGTGACGCAGGAGCTCGCCGACTTCGTCAAGAGCTGACGCGAGTTCGGCCTCGGCCAGGAAGAGCACCAGCGCGCTCGGCCGGCCGCTCGGACCCGTAGGCCCATCGGGGATCGCACCCGGTCTCGGCAAAGCGCGCCCCGACGCATCGCGTCGGACACCCGCGCCGCCATGCCGTGCCCGGCCGAGAGGTGGCCGGGGCTGGCCTCGAACAGACCAGCGCCCGTGCGCAGGTACCCGGTCTCGAAGAGCGACACCACCATGGCCAGGAGCGAGAAGGCCCGCATGTCGTCGTTCGCCCGGGCGATGAACGCGACGACCTCCAGCTCCGATTCCACGACAGTGCCGTAGTCGGCCAGCACGTGAACCCAGTCGTGCTGCGCAAGGAGCGGCGGAGCGGGACCGGGCCGGCCGGGGACCACGAAGCCGCGTTCCTGGTAGAGCTCCCACACCCGGCGCCCGAGCGTGCCTTGAGGCAGCTCCGCCAGCGCGTACCAGCGGGCAGCCAGCTCGTCGTCGCGCACGACCTGCTCCCACGCCGCCGACAGCTCAGCGGACGTGTGCAGGCTACGCGCCGCGTCCTCGGCCCAGGTCGCGGTGTAGCCGTTGCGCTCGAAGTCGAACGCGGCGAGGCCGAGCGAGCCTGCCGCGAAGTCCTGCGCCACCGCCACCATCCCCTCGTCCACACCCAGCTCCCGGGCGAACGCCGCCACCCGGTCGGCCACCTCCGGGGGGAGAGGGCGCAGCACCATGCCGGCTCTGCCGTGGGTCCAGGTCCAGGCTGCTGACCCTGACCGCGACTACGTTCGCGATGGCGTCTCGCCTGCCGCTGCGGGCATCTCGCTTTGTCCCGGGCTTCCTCCGCGACACCCTGCGCATCCGCCGCCAGCTGGCGGCCGCCGACGGCCTCGTCGGCTACGCCCTGAACGCGCAGCTGACCCGCACGACGTTCTGGACTTTCTCGGTGTGGCTCGACCGGTCGAGGCTCGAGACCTTTGCGTCGGCCGATCCGCACCGCGGCATCATCCGCCGGCTGCGGCCGCACATGGACGAGAGTCGCTTCGACTTCTTCGATGTGAGGGGAAGCGAGGTCCCGTTGAGCTGGGAGCAGCTCATGGCGCGGCTCGCCTGATGCGAGGCATCCCGCTCGCGCTCCACGCCGGCGCAGCGGCGTCGGTGACTGTTCCACATCGGAAGTACCGTCGCCGCGATGAGCGAGCAACAGCCGGCCGACGCAGTGATGTTCCCGGAGTTCGACGACGAGCAACTCGCCATCGTGCTCGCGCTCGGCGAACGTCGCCAGGTCCGCGAGGGTGAGATCCTGTTCTCCCCGGCCGACGACCATTACGACTGGATCGTGATCCTGAGTGGTCTCGTCGAAGTGCTCGGGCCGAACGGTCAGCTGATCACCAGGCATGGCTCCCGCAGGTTCCTCGGCGAGGTCAACCTGGTCACTCGGCAGCGCCCGTACCTGTCGACCCGAGTCGCCCAGGCGGGCGAGATCGTGGTGGTGCCGGCCGACGTATTCCGCTCGCGGGTGCTGACCGAACCCCGGCTGAGCGATGTTGTCCTCGAGGCGTTCCTCGCCCGCCGAGCGGCGTTGATGTCGAGTGCTGCCGACACGTTGCAGATCGTCGGGTCCGAGTTCACGCCGGCGTCGATGGCCCTACGCGAGTACGCCGCCCGCAACCGTCTGCCGCACCACTGGATCGACGCCGACAACCACGCCGACATCGCCGCGCTGCTGACCGGTCTCGGTGTGAACGCTGCCGACTTGCCGATCGCCATCACGCCGCGAGGGGTGCTCAAGCGGGCGACGCCCGGGGATCTCGCCTTCCAGCTCGGTCTGACGGCCGACTCGCTGCCCGAACGCTTCTACGACGTAGTGGTGGTCGGCGCCGGACCGGCGGGGCTGGCCGCGTCGGTGTACGCGGCGTCCGAGGGTCTGCGCACACTGACGGTCGACGCGGTGGCGCTCGGTGGGCAGGCCGCCACCAGCTCACGCATCGAGAACTACCTCGGATTCCCGACCGGCATCTCGGGTCAGGACCTGACGACCCGTGCGTCGATCCAGGCCCAGAAGTTCGGTGCCGTGATCACCAGCCCGTGCGCCGTATCGTCGCTCACGGACGTCGCCGGGCACATCGTCGCCACCTTGTCGGACGGCACCCAGGTGGGCGGAAGAGCCCTCGTCGCTGCCACGGGCGCCCACTACCGCAGGCTCCCCGTGGACGGGCTCGAGCGATATGAGATGGCTGGCGTGTACTACGCGGCGACCGAACTGGAGGCCCGGATGTGCGCCGGGGAGGACGTCGCCGTGGTCGGCGGTGGCAACTCGGCGGGGCAGGCGGCGATGTTTCTCGCCGAGAAGGCCGCCTCGGTATGCGTCGTCGTGCGCCGCCCGCTCTCGGCGACGATGTCCAGCTACCTCGTCGACCGGATCACCAACCACCGGCGCGTCCACGTGCACGAAGGGATGACGGTCACCGCCCTCGCCGGTGGCACCACGCTGGAACGGATCACCGTCAGCAGCGCTGACGCCCGCCACGAGGTCGCCTGTACGGCCCTGTTCTCGTTCATCGGCGCCGAGCCGAACAGCGCGTGGCTCCATGGCGTCGCGGTCGACGAGCACGGGTTCGTGCTCACCGACCGTGCGCTGGAACAGGACGTGCTCGGCGAGGCGTGGTGTGCGATGGGACGCCGCCCGCTGCCGTACGAGACGAGCTGGCCGGGGTTGTTCGCCGTCGGCGATCTCAGGTCGGGCTCGACCAAGCGGGTCGCCGCGGCCGTCGGCGAGGGATCCGCAGCGATCCGTTCGGTGCACGAGCACCTCGCCCTCACCGTCGACGCCTGAACACGCGCCGGTCTCCGTAGCGTCGGGCCCGACGTGTCGGGGTGTGGCGTCAGGATCGTCACGACCCCCCGAGTTCCTGGCGGTCGCCGGACGTTACGTCAGGGGAATGCTTGTCGCCGTGGTCGTGGTCCTCGCCAGTGCCTTTCTTTGCTGCAGAGGACGAGGCGAAGACGATCACCACCGGGATGATCGCGCTCGGCATCGGGTTCGGCTTCTGGTGGATCTACTTCGACCTGGTCGGCCGGCGCCCGCCGCGAGACCACGGCTCCGTGCTGGCCAACTGGCTGATCAGTCACCTCCCGATCACGCTGTCGATCACCGCGGCCGGCGTGGCGATGGTCAGTCTGATCCGCCATGCCGACGATCCACGCACACCCGCCGGGACCGCATGGCTGTCGAGCCCCGTCGCGTTAGGCCTGCTCGCGCTGATCACCACCGCCCTGCTGGTGGTCGTCATCCTCGTCGTGCTCTGTGCTTCGCCGTCAGCCGCTTCCTCCGCGCGGACGCATGGGGCGACACGACCGACACGTGACATCCGCGAGGCGGCCGACAGTCCAGAAGTCGGTGTCGCGCCAACCTGAAGCTCGAAGCCGCTGAGGGCCTGGGTCGGGAGAGTGGTGGGGTGGGTTCAGAATGACGTCGAGATCGCCACGGCATTGTCGTTCGCCGGAGACCGTGATGCACCAGACTGGCCGGGTGCGGGTGGTGTTCGGGGCCTTCGATCTGGACACGGAGGTGGTGGAGCTGCGCCGCCACGGTGATGTGGTGACGATGGAGCCGAAGGTGTTCGACGTGTTGGTGTACCTGGTGCGCCACCGCGATCGGGTGGTGCCGAAGGAGGAGCTGCTCGACGAGGTGTGGGGGGACCGGTTCGTGAGCGAGTCGACGCTGAGCAGCGCGATCCGTCACGTGCGCCGGGCGTTGGGCGACGACGGGACAGCTCAGCAGTGCGTGAAGACCGCGCACGGGCGTGGCTATCGGTTCGTGGCCGAGGTGACGAGCACCGAGGTCGACCACGGCACTCACCCCGGCTCGGCAGTGTCCGCGCCGGTGGGAGTGCACAATCTGCCCGCCGATCGTACGAGGCTGGTCGGGCGGGACGAGGCGGTCCGCTCGGCCGCCGATGTGGTGGGTCGCCATCGCCTCGTGACGCTGTTGGGGATGGGCGGGGCGGGCAAGACGCGTCTGGCGGTCGCGGTGGGTCGAACGGTCCTGGAGCGGTTCGCTGATGGGGTGTGGTTCGTGGATCTGGTCCCGGTGGATGACGACGAGCGGTCGGTGGACGTGGCGATCGCCCACGCCTGCGGGATCGCGTTGTCACCTGGCGACGTCCGCTCTCAGCTGGCCACGGTGTTGGCGGACCGGCGGGCCTTGGTGATCCTTGACAACGCTGAGCACGTGCTCGGTGCGGTGGCGGCGACGGTCGATCAGCTCTTGGACCACACGTCGGCGCCGCGCTTCGTGGTGACCAGCCGGGAGCCGCTCGGGTTGGCTGACGAGCGCCACGTTCGTGTCGCCCCGCTCGCCGTGGAGCCTGACGGCGAAGGTCCGGCGGTTGAGTTGTTCCTGGCATCGGCCGAACGCTTCGGGATCGATGTGGATCCAGCCGACCGCGATGTCGTGGGTCGCATCTGTCGGCAGCTCGACGGGTTGCCGCTGGCGATCGAGCTGGCCGCGGCCCAGCTCCGCGTTTTCGATCCTCGCCTGCTCGCCGATCGGCTCGACGGCCGCTTCGATCTCCTCCGGTCACCGCGTCCGGCCGGGAGCGCTCGTCACGCCAGCCTGATGTCGGTCCTGGATGACACGTGGGCGCTCCTCGACGAGTCGGAGCGACTGGTGCTGGGCCGGCTGGTCGCGTTCGCAGGCCCGTTCGCCATCACGGACGTGGAAAGACTGTGCTGGGAGGTCGGGCTGGGCGATGTGGTGGCCGCGTTCGGCCGGCTCGTCGATCACTCGCTGGTCGTGGAGGCACCGGGCCGGTTGCCGCGGTACCGGCTGCTGGAGTCGGTGCGGGCCTTCACCGGCGAGCGCACGGATCGTGTGGCGGCCGCCGAGCTCCACGCTGCGTGGTGCCTGCGGCAGGTTCGCGACGAGCAAGGCCGGCACCTCTTCGACTTCGGGTTGGCCGCGTGGTGCGCCGATCACTTCGACGATCTCAGGGTCGCCGAGGAGCACCTGATCGTCAGCGGTCGTACGGGGGACGCCGCGCTGCTCACGGCGGCGACGGCGTTGGCGATGCACTGCGACGAGGGTGCTCGGGCGGCGGCGGTACTGGACCGGATCGAGGCGCATCTGAGCCGGGTCGGCGATCCCAGGATGCGTGCCCGGTTGCATTGCACCGGTGTGTTGGCGGCGATGGCGGTCAGGTCACCGGAGCGCATCGCCACCCACGGTCATGCCGCCGTCGGCGAAGCCCGCCGCGCGGACGATCCGACCGGGCTGGCCATCGCGCTGGTGCTGGCGTCGTGGTCGACGGTCCTGTCCGACCCGAAGGCTGCGCTGGCATTGGTCGACGAGGCGAGCGCTTTGGCGTCGGCGGTCGGCGACGGGCTGGCCCGGGACCACGCCGACTCGTACCGGGCGTTCCACCTGGCGATGCAACGCCGCTACGACGAGGCGCTTTCGCAGGCAGCCGCGGTGATCGAACGGTCACCCGACTTGGACGGGGCGGGACAGGCCAACTTCGTGGCGATGGTCGCCTGGTCGGCGTGCAACGTCCTGGCCGATCCGACCGTGGCGTGTCGCTACGTTGACGACCTCCTTACCCGTCCTTCAGCGGAATCGCCGATGTGGGGCAACGAAGTCCTGGCGGCGACCCTCCGGGCCTCGGCCGGTGACGGTTCGGCGGCGACCCGGCTGGTAATGAAGGTGCGCGACCGGCTGCGCCGGGCGGGTCAGGACCCGCTGCCCGACCTCCTGGTCCCGGCGGCGATGCTGGCTCATCGCCGTGGCGACGATCGCCGGGCCGCTCGGTGGGTGCGTGCGGTCCGCGATGCCGGCCGGCCCACGCAGAGCTTCCAGGTCACCTGTGCGTACCGTCGGCTGCGGGACGCCGTCGGGGTGGGCGACGACGACCCGTTCGCCTCGTCGACGCTCGATGACATCGGGGACGAGGCGGCGGCTTGGATGGCCGGCGACCGCGAGCGCTGAGCGATGAGGCGGCGGGTTGCACCGCCGGAGCCGCTCCGCGACCAGGTCGGCGATCTCGGCGACGTCGCGGCCGATGCCGTCGATGAGCCTGGAGCGACGGCGCAGGACCGCATGATCTCCGTCGGCGTGGCCCCCGAGGTCATGGGAGGCGATCGCACCTTGCGAGCCCGCCGGGGACATCCGGCGATGATGTGGAGACCGTCGATGGATCGCCCACCACACGATCCCCAGGTGTCCGCCAAGACCTGAACCTGCGACGGGCGCATGGTGGAGCCGTGACCGCCGCACTGACCACCGAGCCGACCGAGACGTCCTGCCGCCCCCGCGGACACGACTGGGAGCACGGCGACGCCGCCTGGGGCCACGAGGCCGACGACCGGGCCTGCCTGTTCGAGCCTTTCGCCGCGCTCATCAACCCGCACACCGGCCAGCACCACGGCGCCGCCACCTCCACCTGGTTCACCACCGCCCCTCAGGAGCCGACACCATGACCCTGCACCACCCCGACCCCCGCCCCAACCGGGCCGTCATCTTCACCCCGATGGAGCAGCGCCGCCACCTCATCGTCGACGCCGCCGTCCTCGCCGACCAGCTCGGCTACCACACCGTCCTTGTCCCCGAAGGTTGGGGGTTCGATGCCGGCGTCATCCTCGCCGAGATCGCCGTCAAGACCACCCGCATCCGCATCGCCACCGGCATCACATCGATCTGGGGACGCAGCCCCGCCACGCTCGCCATGATGGCCGCCACCCTTGACGACCTCTCCGGCGGACGGTTCACGCTGGGGCTCGGCATCAGCACTCCAGCCCTGGCCGAACAGTTCCACGACGTCGCCTTCCACCGGCCTGCCACCCGGCTCGCCCAAACCCTCAGCCAGGTCCGCACCCTGCTTCACGGGGGGCGCATCACCCCCAGTGGCGGCGGTCGCGGCCTACGCCTGGGCGTGGCAGCCCGGCCCGACCTGCCGATCTGGGTCGCCGCCCTCGGCCCCCGAGCCACCGCCACCGCGCTTCGCGCCGGCGACGGCTGGTACCCCGCCCTCGTCCCCCGCGACCGCATCGATACCCTCCGCTCGCGCGCCGCCACCGCAGAGGGGGATCCCACCCTGATCGCCGGGCCGATGATCGCCGCCGGCAACAACCCTCGGCGATCCGCCGAGCAGCTCGTCGGCTGGTACCTCACCGGCATGGGCCCCCTCTATGCCGACTTCGTCGCCTCACTCGGCTACCGCGGCGAGGTCAGCGCAATACGAGCGGCCAACTCCCGCCCGGCACCAGGCGCCATCGACTGGCCCCGCGAAGCCGACCCGCTTCTCGACCAACTCGCCGCCACCGGTGACCGGCACGCCATCGCCGGTCAGCTCGCCCCGTGGGACGAAAGCGTCGACATCGTGGCCGTGTGCATCGGCCCGGACGCTCCCGACGCCGTGCTTGCCGCCGTCGAAGCCGCCGCCCCACCCACCCGGCTCGCCGCCGCCTCATGAGACGACCTCGAGGCGGATCCACCTCGTCTCCACCTGGTCTCCAAGCATCGTGACGGGGTCTTTCTTACCGTCCTGATCAGTGCCTCGGCGTCGCGAAGGCGCGGGGAAGCCACCGAGAAGGCGACGTTGTCATTGTCGCCATCCGAACCAAGGAGCAGACCATGAGTACCACGATCATCGATCGCTGCGACCTCGCCGCCTACCGGTCATGGACCAACCGGCACGTCGCCCCCGCCTACGTGCGGGGCATCCCGTCCTGGGTCTGGGAGTCCGCGCTGTGCCGCCGCCAGCAGCCCCGGCACACCCTCACCTGACCCGACCACCCCGGGGGCGGCCATCCCGCCCGGCAATCCCGTGGCGGTGCGCGCCCTGGCGCCGGGCCGCCGCAACCAAGGCGGGTCCGACCGGTCCCGCCGCACCCGCCGGCGTGCCCGGCACCCACCGACAACCACAAGGAGCAACCACATGACCACCATGGAGAACCCCGTCCGCAACGGTGTCGACACCGCGACGCTGTTCGCCACCCTCGACGCCGTGAAGGCCACCCCGGAGATCGCCAAGTTCCAGTTCCGGGCCACCAACCGCTGGCTCAGCGGCACGCACAACCAGTCGACGATCCACGGCTTCTACGGCGCCACGCAGGAGATGACCCACCAGCAGGCCCACGTCTACGACGCCGACCACCCGGCCGTGCTCGTCGGCACCGACACCGCGCCGAGCCCGGTCGAGTTCGTCCTCCACGCCCTCGCCGCCTGCCTCACCGCCGGGCTGGCCAACATCGCCGCCGCCCGCGGCGTCCACCTGGAGTCGGGTCGAGTCGACCGTCGAGGGTGACATCGACCTGCTCGGCATCCTCGGCCTGTCCGACGAGGTCCGCAACGGCTACCAGGGCATCAAGGTCAGCTTCAAGGTGCGGGGCGACGACCCCGACAAGCTGCGCCAGGTCGTGGAGCAGTCCCGAAAGCGCTCGGCCGTCTACGACGTCGTGACGAACGGCGTGCCCGTCGCCGTCGAGGTCGACGCCGGCTGACCGTGCCCCGTCCCGCAGCGCGGCCGGTGGCAACTACGCCACCGGCCGGCCGCCCGCACCGTTCTCGCTGATCAGGAGTCCTTCGTCATGCCCACCATCGACACCATCGTCGTCGGCGCCGGCCAGGCCGGGCTGGCGGCCAGTCGCTGCCTCACCGACCGCGGCGTCGATCACGTGCTGTTCGAGCGCGGCCGGGTCGCTGAGCGGTGGCGCTCCGAGCGCTGGGACTCCCTGCGGCTCCTCACCCCCAACTGGATGAGCCGGCTCCCCGGCTGGTCCTACACCGGGCCCGACATCCACGGCTACATGACCGCCGCCGAGGTCACCGAGTTCTTCCAGGCCTACGCCGGCGCCACAGCGGCACCGGTGATCGAGGACAGCGCGGTCGTCCGCCTCGCCCGGCTCGATGACGGCTTCGAGGTCACCACCACCAGCGGACAGTGGCGGGCGACCAACGTCGTGATCGCCACCGGCTGGTGCGACCAGCCCGCCATACCGACCATCGCCGACCAGCTCGACCCGACCATCACCCAGATCGCACCCTCGGCCTACCGCCACCCCGGCTCACTTCCCGACGATGGCGTGCTCATCGTGGGCGCCTCCGCCACCGGCGTCCAGCTGGCCGACGAGCTCGCCCGGACCGGGCGTCCCGTCGTGGTGGCCGTCGGCAACCACACCCGCCTACCTCGCCTGTACAGGGGCATGGACATCTTCTGGTGGCTGGAGCGCATCGACAGCCTCGACCGCACCATCGACAAGCTCCCCGACCAGGACGCCGCCCGCCACGAACCCTCCCTCCAGCTCGTCGGCCGCCCCGACCACCGCAACCTCGACCTCACCACCCTCCAGCAGCTCGGCGTCGAGCTCACCGGCCGGCTCACGCGGCATCGACGGCAGCCACGCCCGCTTCGCCCCGGACCTCACCGGCACCGTGGCCCGAGCCGACGCTCGCCTGCGTCGAGTCCTCGGCGAGATCGACGCCCACATCGACGCCACCGGACTCACCGCCGAGGTGCTCGACCCCGAACCCGCCGCCCCCCTGGCCGTCGGTACCCGCACGCGAGCGCCTCGACCTGGCCGCCCGTGGCATCACCTCGGTCATCTGGGCCACCGGCTACCGCCGCAGCTATCCCTGGCTGCACGTCCCCGTCCTCGACGAGCGGGGCGAGATCCGCCAACGCCGCGGCGTCACCCCCATCCCCGGCCTGTACGTGCTCGGCCAACGGTTCCAGCACACCCGCCGCTCGAACTTCATCGACGGCGTCGGCCGCGACGCCGCCTTCGTCGCCGACCACCTGGTCGGCCGCACCAGACCCCTCACCCGATGCTGAAGGAGCACCTCCGATGCACCCCGACCGCCCCCACTACGACGCCGTGATCGTCGGCGCCCGCGCCGCCGGCGCCGCCACCGCCATGCTGCTGGCCCGCGCCGGGCTGCGCGTGCTCGTCGTCGACCGCAGCCGGTACGGCGCCGACACCCTCTCCACCCACGCTCTCATGCGCGGCGGCGTCCTCCAGCTGCACCGCTGGGGGCTGCTCGACCGCATCATCGACGCCGGTACGCCAGCGGTCCGGCAGACCACCTTCCGCTACGCGGACGGCGACGTCACCGTCACCATCAAACCCTCCCACGGCGTCGACGCCCTCTACGCCCCCCGCCGCACCCTGCTCGACCCCGTCCTCGTCGACGCCGCCGTCGCGGACGGTGCCGATGTGCGCTACGGCATCACCGTCACCGACGTCTGCCGCGACCGCACCGGTCGCGTCATCGGCGTCGAGGGCCGCGACGACACCGGCCGCCCGTTCGCCGTCGACGCTGGGATCGTGATCGGTGCCGACGGGCTGCGTTCGACGATCGCCGAGCGGGTCGGTGCTCCCATCGAACACGCCGGCACCGCGGCTGGCGCGGTCGTGTACGGCTACTGGGCCGGCATCGACGTTGGCGGCTACGAGTGGGCCTACCGGCCCGGGTTCGCCGCCGGGCTCATCCCCACCGACGATGGCCTCACCTGCGTGTTCGCCAGCAGCACACCGGCCCGCATCGGCCGAGGCGGACGCCACACGCTCGACGACGTCGTCCGCCACGCGTCACCGACCATCGCCGAGCACATCGCGGCCGGCACCGCCCCCGCCGGGGTGCGCAGCTTCCCCGGCCGGACTGGGTACCTCCGCCGAGCGTGGGGACCCGGCTGGGCCCTCGTCGGTGACGCCGGCGCCTGGAAGGACCCGATCAGTGCCCACGGCCTCACCGACGCCCTCCGCGACGCCGAGCTGCTTGCCCGCGCCATCGTCGATTTCCGCAATGGCGACCCCAGCGAGCGCGACGCGCTCTCCGCCTACCAGGCCACCCGTGACCACCTCACGCTGCCGCTGCTCACCACCGCCGACGCAATCGCCAGCTATCGCTGGAACGAGCACCAGATCGGCCCGCTGCTGCTCCAGCTCAGCGCGACCATGGCGGACGAGGTCGACACCATCGCCGCATTCGATGCGGTACCCGTCCCATGACCTCGAGCGCTCTCGTTCGGTGGTGGTTGGCTGCATCTTCGCTCGGTACCGGCTCAGCGCGGGCCACTCGCCGGCTCTGACCTTTCGCATCAGGGGCGCCAGAGGCGCCGGTGGTCGAGCACAACCCCACAGTGTGGGCCTGGTCGCGGCAACCCGGCGGTAGTCGACGCGGTGACGCGGCATCACCCGGCGTCACTATCGGTGCTTGCGAGGAGTCCGCGGTGTTGTCGACGATGACCCGCGATGTATCTCTCAGGTGCGCCGAATGGTGGCGAACCATGCGCGGACTGGATCCGTGCGGATCGTCACACGTAGCTCCGTGGGCTCGATGGTCTCGACATCCCAGCCGTTCACGAACGCCGCACGGATCTCGGCCTGAGTGACGCGGCGTGGGCCCCACCCGGGCGGCTCCTCTTCACTGAAGCAGAGCACGAAGTAGCGGCCCGCCGGACGAACCACCTGAGGCGAGGCTCTCGACGAACGGCGGACGATCCTCGTCGTCGAAGACGTGGAAGAGCCCGCAATCCACGACGATGTCGAATCGCTCGCCCAGCGAACCGAGGTGGCGGGCGTCTCCAACGATGAAGCGCGCCCGTAGCCGGCGCTCTGTCGCCTTTGCCCCGGCGAGCCGGATCGCGCTCGGAGCGATGTCCATCCCCACCGCTTCGCATCCGACCTCAGCCGCCAGCAACACGTGCTCTCCGGTACCGCACCCGACGTCGAGCACCCGTCCCCGCAGCCGCCCGTCAGCGGCGAGCTTCGCGAACGCCGGTTGTGGCGCACCGATGTCCCACGGCGGCGTGGCTTCGTACGCGGCTTCAAACCTGGCGATGAGATCCCGGGCTCCAGGCTCCTGGCTCATATCCGCTTCTCTACCACCAGCGCTCCTCCCCGCGGGCGCCGCAGTGCCCGGGCTGAGCGAGTCGCGTCGGCAGCAGGCCCGAAGCGGGCCGAGTGCGAAAGGCGCGCTCGTAGACTCATGGCTGTGCCGCTCGCTTCTACCCGCCTCGGATCGCTCGTCGAGCAGCATCGTGACGAGATCCCCACCACCGTCCGGGCGCACAACGGCCGCAGCGCCGCCGTGTTCGGCTCGGTCGCCCGCGGCGAGGATGGCCCCGAGAGCGACATCGACTTCCTCGTCGAGTTCGATGCCGGCATATCCCTCCTCGACGTGATCCGTTTGAAGGATGGTCTGGGCGAGCTGCTCGGCTGTCGGGTCGACGTCCTCTCGGCCGGTGCGCTGCTCGACCGGGACGACGACATCCGTCGAGACCTCGTTCTGCTGTGAGTCGCGCCGACGAGAAGCGGCTCGATGACATCGTTCCTGTCGGCGCGGAGGTTGCCGGGATCGTCGCTCGCGGCCGCGCCGCGTTCGATGATGATGTCGCGCTCCGGCGACCCGTGGAGCGGCGCCTGGAGATCCTCGGTGAGGCGTCGAAGGCGCTCAGCGAAGCCGTGCGCGCCTCGATTCCTGGGTGCCCTGGCGCGAGGTCGTCCGGCTGCGTGACCGGTTGAGCCATCACTACCACGCATCGAGCCCGATGAGCTGTGGGTCACTGCCGAGGTCGATGTTCCCCAGCTCGTGGGCGCCATCGAGGCATGGCGCGCGGGGGGACCGCACTGATGAACTGGTCGAACCTGCTCGTCCAGAAGCTGTGGAACTTCTGCAACGTGCTGCGGGACGACGGGGTGTCGACGATCGAGTACGTCGAGCAGCTCACCTACCTGCTGTTCCTGGAGATGGCCGAGGAGCGCTGTCGCTCGTCGGGCCCACACGACGCAGTACGACGAGGGAGGCCTGATGGACCACGACCACCGCCTGGAAGACCGTTCGGCGATCGCCGATCAGATGTTCCGGTACGCCCGGGCCACGGATTGGCTCGAGACCGACGGCCACCGCGAGGTCTTCGCGACCAAGTGTGTGTTCGCGTCGCCGCACAGCGGCGACATCCACGGCGTCGACGCCGTCGTCGACTGGATGAACAGAGCGCTCGCACCGTTCGAGGCGACGCAGCACCTCATCGGCAACATCGCGATCACCTTCACCAGCGAGACCACGGCCGACGCGGTGAGCTACGTGCGCGCGTGGCACCGTTACCGCGATCACGAACGCCCGGACATGGTGCTGTGGGGCGAGTACCACGATCGGTGGGTCCGTCTCGACGGCGCGTGGCGCATCGTCGAGCGCCGTGTGCTCGAGGCAGGAATCGAACCGCGGCGCGATGGTGGTGCCAGGAATCCGAGGAGAGCCAAGGGATGAAGTTCGGTGTGGCCTTCCCGCAGATCGAGGTGTCTCACGATCCCGAGGCGCTCCCGTCGATCGCCGCCGCGGTCGAACAGCTCGAGTACGACTCACTGCTGTTCTACGACCACGTCGTGGGTGCCGACCATGCTGACCGTGAACCGCCGTTATGGGGTCCGTATACCCAGCACGATCCGTTCCATGACCCGTCGTCGCGATGGGCTTCGCGGCTGCGATCACGAGCCGAATCGAGCTCGCGACCGGTGTGCTGATCCTGCCCCAGCGCCAGACGGTCCTCGTCGCGCAGCAAGCGGCCGATGTCGATCTGCTCTCCCACGGCCGTCTCCGCCTCGGTGTGGGTACCGGTTGGAACTGGGTGGAGTACGACGCGCTTGGGCAGGACTTCGCGAGCCGCGGTCGACGCCTCACCGAGCAGGTGTCTCTGTTGCGTCGGTTGTGGTCGGAGCCGCTCGTCACCTTCGACGGTGAGTTCGATCACATCGAACGCGGCTGCATCAATCCCCGTCCACGACGGCAGATCCCGATCTGGTTCGGGGGCTTCGGCGAGGCTGCGTTCCGGCGCGCCAGCCGGATGGGTGACGGCTTTTCCTTCGCCGGCGATGTCGAGGGCGCTCTCGAACGACTCGACCGCGTGCGCGCGCTCCTCGCTGGCGAGGGACGCGACGGGGAGCAGTTCGGTCTTGAGCTCATCCTGACCCGCGCTCGTGCGGCGGCCGACGTCGTCGACACGGCGGCGAAGTGGGCCCAGGTCGGCGGTACCCACGTGTCGATCCTCACGATGAAGGTCGGTCTCGACGGCTATCGCGCCCACGTCGGCTACCTCGCCGAGGTGAAGACCGCGATCGCCCGCGCGGTTCGGGTCGTGAACGAGACCGAGGGACGTCGCGTGAGTGACCGCGCCGACATCCACGACCTGCTCGTGCGGCTCGCCCTTGCGCAGGACACGCGAACGTGGCCCGGACGTGGCCACGTCGCCATGACATCATGCACGCATGGCCGCGACCGAAGTCATCGACCGCACGAGCTACCCGCCTGGCGTCCCCCGTCTGATCGACACCGAGCAGCCTGATCCGGAGGCGGCCGCCGCGTTCTACGGCCCGCTCTTGGGCTGGGTCTTCGAGAACAAGCTGCCGCCGCAGGTGGACGACGAGTACCTCGTCGCCAGCCTCCGCGGATTCGACATCGCCGCCATCGCCTCACCGACGCCCGGAGTGACCGGCACGCCGACGTGGAACACGTACGTCAGTGTCGCCGACGCAGACGCCACCACCGCGCAGGCTGTCCCGCTCGGCGCTGCGACGCTGGTTGCGCCGGTCGACGCCGGTCCACCAGGCGCCGTCGCCGGCCGGTGGGCCGCCCTCGTCGATCCCGACGGCGCCCACATCCGTCTGTGGCAGCCTGGCTACCGCCACGGTGCCCAACTGGTCAAACTACCCGGGCACGTGGGACTCGAGCGATCTCAGCACCAACAATCCCGACCGCGCCAAGGCGTTCTACGGCGCAATCTTCGGTTGGCTGGCCGACCCGGTCGACTTCGGAGGTGGCGAGGCCGAGGGCGAGAGCTTCATCTGGCGACTTCCCGGCTACGGCGACTTCCTGGCCATCCGTGATCCAGACATCAAACGCCGCCACGCTGACGCGTCGGTCCCCGATGGGTTCAGCGACGCCATCGGGTGGATGACGGCGGTTGGCGACGCCGTCATCTCATCGCACTGGAGCGTGACGTTCTCGGTCGCCGACACGGATGCCCTGGCGGAGCGGGCGGTGAAGCTCGGTGGCACCGTGGTGTCGCCACCGGCTGACCGTGGGGGAGGCCTGGTCCGGATCGCCACCATCCGGGATCCCCAAGGCGCCGAGTTCACCGTCGGCTCCTACGATCCAACCGCCGCCAACGCCTGAGGGCGATCATGTTGCTGGCGAAGGGGAATCGGAACGATTGCCGGGGTGAGGTAGCGCTCCACGAGCCATGCCAGTGCTGCGCAGTCGTGGCGTACACCTGGTGGCACTTCTCCGGGAGCCACACGTCGTGCAGAACATGGCGACGGTGATAGGACCAGCGTACGTGCTGGCGGTGCGGGCCGATACGGCGATGCCCTTCGACCACCTCGAGACGGAGCTGCGCCGCCTGGCCGAGGCCGGCGTCGACGACGTCGTGTTACTACCGTGCGCCGGCGGCCGTCCCAGGTCGAGCATGTGTCCGACGCACTCGGCGCCATTGGTCTGACGCCGACTCGGCATGTTCCCTGGCGAGACTGTCGGCGTCTGAGTGCAAGGCGGGTACTGATGACCACGAACACGTCGAACGCATGATCTGTTCAAGACATCGCCGGCGATCGACGCGAGACTCGTCACGAACGCTCGTCCAGGAGGTGAACACGTGAAGGTGCTGTTCTGCGCAGGGTTCTCGCCGATCGTCCGCGATCGCGACGAAAGCATGCGCTTCTATAAGAGGACGCTCGGGCTGCCCTTGCAGGTCGTCGACGCCGAGTACGACTACGTCGCAACGAGCGCGGTCGACGGCCTGAAGCACCTCGGGTTGTGGCGACTGTCGGAAGCGGCAGACGCGTGCTTCGGTACCACGGTGTGGCCGGCGGACGTCCCGGAACCGCAAGCGACCGTCGAGTTCGACGTCGACGACGTCGATGCCGCCGCACGCGAGTTGCAGTCGGCGGGCTACCGGCTGCTGCACGAGCCGCGGACGATGCCGTGGGGCCAGCGCATCGTGCACGTGATGTCACCGGAGGGGCTGCTCGTCGGGCTGACGGTGACGCCGGCCATGCGGGAGTGAAGCGCACCGCGTTTCCGACACTGACTGAGCATGTTCGATCGGCTGCCCGAACATGCTGCTTCGTACCCAGGTTGCGGGAACGCGGCGCCGCACGACTCGGCTCTACCGAACCTATGCTCGATGGCCTCATCCGGAGCACGACACGACGAACCCCCTGCTGTGCGAGTCGCATGACATGCCTGGACCGTGACTGAGTTTCGGGAAGGTTCGGGGCTTCCTCGCTCGGGGCCGCCCGACGGGGCGTTGTCGCCGGAACCATGAGAGGAGACAGTCGTGAAGGATGACTCAACAAACCCGGGCCGCCCGGCGGCCGACGCCATCAACGCACCGAGCCTGCCTGCGGCCGTCGACCGGGCCGCCTTCGAGGCCGAAGTGGACAGGTTGCGGTTCGGGAGAAGGCGCACCCCCGGGAAGGCGACGCGATCGCCGCGGCCCGACGGCGACTACCCATGGTCGAGTAGACGCCAGGCTCGCCCTGATCGGGCCCCAGGGGCAGCTCACCCTGCGTGTCGTGGACGACGAGGTGCACTGGCGAAGTGCCCCTCGCGGACTCCTCGCCAACGGCAGATGTATTGACACGGCCGCGATGAGGCCCGTGCGGTCCTCCAAGGCCAACGGGACAAGGTGCGAGCCACGACACCGAGCGCCACGGCGACCATCGAGGTCGAGGCCGGCGACAACGAACAGGCCGTCGTAACGTTCACGATCTTCCCCCGAAGGCGGCAGGTCTTTCAGGTCATCAACGTCCGCCATGGTCGAATCGTCCACATCCAGGACGTCCGCAGCCGGCGTGAAGCCCTGCAGCTCGCCGGCATCGCCCAGCGATAGCACCAAGCCGCGACGGCACGGCGACGGGCGGGGACCGCGTGCGTATCGAGTCGATCGCTGTTCGCGCTCACGCCTCGTCGGTTGAGGGTGTCCGGGCGGGCGGTGTCGGTGGCGACGTGAGGCTGAGGTGCATCGTGGCGATGGCCCAGCGCCCGTCGTGTCGGAGGAAGACGTGGCTGACGCGGAAGTCGCCGTTCGTCGGGGTGCCCTTGTAGGCAGCCTCTTGAGTCTGGGTGCCGATCGAAACGGCCATATCGCCGTAGTCGCGGACGTCAACGTCGTGCCACCTCAAGCCCCTGGTGGCGAAGTCCCCGCAGCGGTAGCGGTCGAGCCATTGCTTGCGGTCGAGGACGAACCCGAATGGGCCGACGAGGCGGAAGTCGTCCGTCACGATGGAGGCCAGGGTGTCCGTGTCAGCAGCAATCTCGGCGACCGTCCATCGCTCGCCGCGCTTCCGAATCCAGACCTCCTGGTGTAGCGGCGGTTGGAGTTCGCTGACCAGGGAGAGTCCACGCACGCCGGGTCCAAGGCTGAGATAATGGACGCGAGGTATGTCGTGTTGCTTGGGGGGCCGGACGATGGCGGTGGCAGCGGAGAGACTGGGGTCCGTGCAGCAGCCTCTGCCCTTGGCGCCGGCGGGTTCGGTGATCGTGGGCGACGGGGTGGCGGTCCTCGAAGACGACGAGGGTGCGGGGACGGTCTTCGTCTGGGGGCAGGCGGCGTGGACCTGGGGCGGCTCGGACACTGCGATGCGCCGGCTCGCCGCGGTGCAGCTGGTGAACGTCGACGCCGCCGACCAGCGGGAGGTGGCCAGGGCGTTCGGGGTGAGCGAGTCGACGCTGTGGCGCTGGCGGGGTGACTATGAGCGAGGCGGTCTTGAGGCGCTGTTGCCACAGCCCAAGGGACCGAAGGGCCCGTCCAAGCTGACCGAGGAGAAGGCGGCCGAGATCCGTCGGCTTCGGGCCGGGGGGATGACCCTCGCCCAGGTGGCCGAGGCTGCCGGTGTCTCCACCGACACGGTGCGGCGGGCCACGGTGCCCGAGCTGGCGCCACCGCCTGTGCCTGATGAGCCGGCGACGGGCCTGGTCGCGCTGAACCGGCCGGTCGAGCGCAGCGCCGAGCGGCGGGCGGCACGCCGGGGGATGCTCGAGGAAGCCGCACCGGTGATCACCGAGGGCGCGTCGCTGCCGCTGGTCGGCGCGCTGGTGATCCTGCCGACGCTCGCCGCCACCGGGCTGTTGGCGGTCGCCGCCTCGGTCTACGGCGCTGGGCGCAAGGTGGTAGGAGTTCAGCGTTCGGCTTTCTACGGCCTGCGCTCGCTGATCTTGTGCGTGGTCTTCTCGTGCCTGTGTGGTGAGCCGCGCGCCGAGGGGCTCACCCGGCTCGATCCCTCCTCGATCGGACGCCTCCTCGGCCTGGATCGGGCCCCGGAGGTCACCCGCCTGCGTTTCCGGATGGCGGAGCTGGCCAAGGAGCACACGAGCGACGAGCTGGTGATGGGGCTGGCGCGTCACCACATCGAGGCGCACCCCGAGGCGGTGGGCCTGCTGTACGTGGACGGGCACGTGCGCGCCTATCACGGCAAGGCCGAGATCCCCAAGGCCCACCTGGCCCGCATGCGCATCGCCATGCCCGCCGAGGTCGACACCTGGGTGTCGGATCGCTTCGGCGACGGGCTGCTGGTCTGGCAGGCCCCGCCCGGCGCCAGTCTCGCCGGCGAGCTCAAGGTAGTGACGAGCAAGGTCCGCGAGCTGCTCGGCCCCGACGCTCGCCCGACCATCTGCTTCGACCGAGGCGGCTGGTCACCCAAGCTCTTCGCCCAGCTGGACAAGGCCGGCTTCGACATCTTGACCTACCGGAAAGGCCCCGCCGCCCGAGAGCCCCGCCGCGCCTTCGCCCCTCACGTCTTTGTCGACGAGCTCGGACGCTCCCACGACTACCTGCTCGCCGATCGACGGGTCCGCATCCCCTACGACACCAAACGCCGACGCTTCGCCTGCCGCCAGATCACCCGTCTGGATCCGACGAGCGGCCACCAAACCCAGGTTCTCACCACCCGGGCCGACCCCGACGTCGGCCTCCTCGCCCACGCCATGTTCAGCCGCTGGCGCCAGGAGAACTTCTTCCGATACCAGCGCGCCCACTACGGCCTCGACGCCCTCGACGCCTACGAGACCGTCCCCGACGACCCGGACCGCCTGGTGGCGAACCCCGCCCGGCGCGACGCCGATCGCAAGGTGCGCGAGGCCCGCAACCTGATCGAGGCTGCCGAGCAAGCCGCCGGACGCAGCTCGGTCAACGGACGCAAGCCGACACCCGAGCTGGCAGAAGCGTTCGCTGACGCCTACGCCGAGCTCGAGGCCCGAGCCCAGCGCGCCAAGTCGATCCCGGCCAAGGTCCCCCTCCAACAGGCGCGCCCCGGTGCTGTGCGCCTCGACGTCGAGCGCAAGAGGATCATGGACGCCATCCGCATGGCCACCTACAACGCCGAGTCGGCCCTCGCCCGGATGATCGAGCCGCACTACGCCCGAGCACAGGACGAAGCCCGCTCCCTGCTGCGCGAGATCTTCAAGACCTCAGCTGATCTCCAGATCAACGGGAACGAGCTCCACATCCGCATCGAGCCGCTCTCGGCCCCTCGCCGCACAAGGGCGCTCGCCGCCCTCTGCGAGCAACTCACCGCCGCCGAAACCCTCTACCCCGGGACCGCACTCACCCTCCTCTACTCGGTCAAAGAGACATCAACGCTCGCAGAGACTTTGCGCCTACACAAGGAGGTCTGGAATCTCATCGGTGGTGGTGGTCATCGTGGGGATTCCTTTGGGATTCGTCGATCGAGGGTGGTCAGGCGGCGGTCGGGGCCATCCCGATGCCTTGGCGGTACATCTGAGGGGGCTTGTTGCCGGCCAGCTGACCGCCGTCGACGGGCACGGTGGCGCCGGTGACGAACGACGACTGCTCCGAGCACAGCCACAGCACGACGTCGGCGACCTCGGCGGTCGTTCCGACGCGGCCCATCGGCACGGACTGGCCGGCGAGCCGCTGGGCCTCGACGCCGGCTCGTTCGAGATGGTGGGTGAGGATCGGACCTGGGGCGACGACGTTGACGCGGATGGCGCGGTCCGCATAATCGAGGGCGGCAACCTTGGTGAGCCCGATGATCGCGGACTTCCCGGCGACGTAGGCAGCGAGGTTGGTCGTCGCCCGGACCCCGGCGACCGAGGCCATGTTGACGATGGCACCGCCGCCGCTGTCGAGCATGGCGGGGATCTCGTACTTCAGGCCGAGGAACGTGCCGCGGACGTTGGTGCGGACGCCCACGTCGAACTCTGCCGGTTCGATGTCCGCGAGCGGTGCCGGCGGCGGCCCGTCGGTGGCGTTGTTGAATGCGGCGTCGAGACGACCGAACGTCTCGACGGTGCGGTCGACGAGGGTGCGCATCGACGCTCCGTCTCCGACGTCGGTGGCCGCGCCGAGGGCCCGGCCACCCGCGGAGATGATGTCGTCGACGACGTCTTGCAGGGCGTCGGCGTCGCGGGCGCCGAGCATGACGGCGTAGCCGGCGGCGGCGAACGCCCGGGCCACCTCGGCGCCGATTCCGCGGCTGGCTCCGGCGACGAGGGCGACCCGGCCCGCGTTGTCAGACCGTGTGTTCGTCATACAGATCTCCTGTCATGGGCTTTCCGGTATCGGTCTCAGACTATGATTAGAGATCTAATTATTAGATGTCAAGTCGTAGCGTAAGATAGAGACAGCGGCATGGGACGCGATCGGCGGCAAACGGTGGAGGAACCGATCGGGCCCGAGGTGAGCATGACGGGGCGACTGCTCCACCGCGCCTTCGACGAGGAGTTGGTGGCGGCGGGCGGCCCCCCGGGCGCGCGAAACAGGGGGGAACCGACGAGTGCCTCTGCGTCCTCCTCCACTTGGGTGGCGTCCCCTGGGCCGACACGGCCTCGGCCGCGTCGAGGGTTCGTGGAGCGAGGCGCGGCGGTGTTATGACGGGCATCGAGGAGCGAGGAGGGTGTCGTGAAGCTGGGAATCAGCACCGGGTACTGGTCAGCGGGTCCGCCCGCCGGCGTGCCGGAGCAGTCGGCGGCGGCGGAGCGTCTCGGGTTCGACTCCGTGTGGACCGCGGAGGCGTACGGGTCGGACGCGTTGACTCCGCTCGCGTGGTGGGGGGCGCGTACCGAGAGGCTGCGCCTGGGCACGGCCATCATGCAGATGGCGGCGAGGACGCCTGCGGCGACCGCGATGGCTGCCATCACCATGGACCACCTGTCGGGGGGTCGGTTCTTGCTCGGCCTCGGTGCGTCAGGGCCACAGGTGGTGGAGGGCTGGTACGGGCAGCCCTACGAGCGGCCACTGGCTCGCACCCGCGAGTACGTCGACATCATCCGGCGCATCGTCGCCCGGGAGGAACCCGTCGAGTTCCACGGCGACTTCTTCTCGTTGCCGGCGCGTGGCGGGTCGGGCCTCGGCAAACCGCTGCGTTCGACGGTGCACCCGCTGCGGCCACGGATACCGATCCTGCTCGCCGCCGAAGGCCCGAAGAACGTCGCGCTGGCCGCCGAGATCGGCGATGGCTGGTTGCCCCTCTTCTTCTCTCCGAAGAGCGACTCGTTCTACCGGGCGGCGCTGTCAGAGGGCATGGCTCGCCGGACTGAACCGCCGGCGACGGGGGAGTTCGAGGTGGTAGCCGGCGTCCCGGTGATCATCGGCGACGACGCGGAGTCGTGCGCCGACTTCATGCGCCCGATGCTCGCCCTCTACATCGGCGGCATGGGCGCCAAGGGCCGCAACTTCCACCTCGACGTCTTCGCGCGCATGGGGTGGGAGGCCGAGTGCGAGGTCATCCAGGACCACTATCTCGGCGGTGACAGGAAGGCGGCGGTCGCCGCGGTGCCCACGGAGATGGTCGAGGACGTGGCCTTGATCGGACCGCTGGCCAAAGTCGCCGAGGAGCTCCCGAGGTGGAAGGAGACGTGCCTCACCACGATGCTCGTCCAGGGGCCGCCGCCACTGCTGGAGCGAATCGCGGAGATGGTGGGATGAGCGAACGGCACCCTCACCGTCGAGTGAGGACTGCCGTGGTGAGCGACCTGCACGTGCAGGTCGACCGGGTGGAGAAGCGCCAAGCCTGGGCCACCGTGAGCAAGCGGAGGGATGCCGATGGCTGAGACGATCCGCGAACTCGCCGAGCGGCACTGGAACGGTGAGGGCGACCTCGTGCACGAGCACCATCCGGTGCGACCACTTCTGCACCGCGCCGGAGAGGAGATCGACGACGGCCTACTGGTGTTGAAGAGCATCGCGTCGGTGAACGTGCTCGACACCGGCGACGGACTCGTCATGCTCGACACCGGAGGGCCCTTTGATGTGGACCATGTTTTCGACGAGGTCGAGCGGTGGCGGCCGCGGGTCCGGGTGGCGGCGGCGGTGTACTCCCATCATCACATCGACCACGTCTTCGGCACGACGCGCTTCGACACGGAGGCTCGCCAACAGAAGTGGCCGGTGCCCCAGGTGTACGGACACGAGGCTCTGCCGGCCAACTTCCGTCGGTACGAGCGCACGGTGGGATGGAACACCGCGATCAACCAACGCCAGTTCGGCATCCCGATCGAGGCGTGGACGTTCCCCGGGCAGTTTCGCGATCCCGACGTCACCTTCGCCGAGCGGTTGACGTTCGTGCAGGGCGAGCTTGCCTTCGCCCTGCATCACGCTCGGGGCGAGACGGATGACGCGACGTGGACGTGGGTGCCCGAGCGGCGGATCCTCCACCCCGGCGATCTGTTCATCTGGGCCCTCCCGAACGCCGGCAACCCGCAGAAGGTGCAGCGCTTCGCCGGGGAATGGGCGGCGGCACTGCGTGAGATGGCGGCGCTCGGGGCGGAGACGATGCTCTGCGGCCACGGCGTACCGATCTTCGGCCGTGACCGCGTGCAGGTGGCGCTGTTGGACACAGCCGAGTTGCTGGAGTCGCTCGAGACGCAGACGCTCGCCTTGATGAACCGAGGGGCGCCGCTGGACCGGGTCCTGCACGAGGTGGAGGTCCCTTCTCATTTGCGAGGCAAGCCGTACCTGCGGGCGGTCTACGACCATCCGCAGTTCGTGGTGCGCAACATCTGGCGTCTCTACGGCGGATGGCACGACGGCGAGCCCGACAACCTGCTGCCGGCACCCCGCGCGTTGCAGGCCCGGGAGTGGGTGGGCCTGGCGGGGGGCGTCGACCGGGTGCTCGACCGGGCCCGTGAGTTGGCCGGCGCAGGAGAGGGGCGGGACCTGGCTCTTGCCTCTCACCTGGTGGAGTTCGCAGTGCTGGCCGAGCCGAACTCGGCCGCAGTGCACGAGGTCCGCGCTCATGTCTACGCGACCCGTGCCGCTGCGCATGAGTCGTCGATGGCCCGGAACATCCTCAACCACGCCGCGGTGTCGAGCGAACAACACCGTCGCGACCTCGCCGGTGACTACTGACAGCATGTCGCCACGCGAGGAGTTGGCTTACGCCACGGGACTCCTCGCCTACGTCTGTGGGTTCGCCACGGTCGAGCTGTAACCGGGTGTTGTGGAGCGAGGCGGTGGACCCCATGGTGCATGCTCGCCCCGGCGTCTGGGGGTGGGCCGCTCATGTTCGTGGTTGGCACGCGCGTGGAACTCTGATCCACCTCAGCCGATTCACGCGAGCCCGGCCGACCTGTGGTTGGCGGCGACTCGGTGGGGATGCACGGCAGGAACCGTGAAAGGACCACTGATGGCACACAAGAAACAGCCACTCCGCACCTTCGGTCTCGTCCTTCCACTGATCGCCCTGGCTGTGGCCGTGGCGATGCTGCGGCGCCGGCGCGGCCAGGCGCGCGATCACACCCGTCAGACCGATGTCGGGTTCATGCGCGCCATGCACGACGCCTTGCGACGTGACATCGCACGCGTGGGCAGGCTCGTCGCGGTGGAAGACACCCGGGAGCCGTCTGCCGCCCTGTCCCAACAGTGCTCCAGCCGCGGTACGCAGCGAGGCATCCCGACGTGCCTGCCGCGATGCCTGTGCCGACACCTCCACACCTCAGCCGAGATGCACGAAGTCGATCGGATGGTCGAGGAGCACGCTGCTCTCACCGGTGCGATCGACGCCGTCGACGGCGCGCTGGCCTGCGGCGGGGATCGTAAGGAGGTCGTCGCCGATCTGGACCGGGCGCTACAAGGGCACCTCGATCACGAGGAGCGCACCGTCCTCCCGCTGCTCGAACGTCACCTCACCCAGGCATCCCGACGTGCCTGCCGCGATGCCTGGGTGAAGGCAACGACCGGACGAAACGACATCATCGGTTGAAAGGCGGAGGCGGTTCGCCCACGCCTTCATCCGGACGCGTACGCGAATGGGTCCTCGCACGGCCAGCGCGCTCGCGCCGACTCTCAGGCACGATTGAACAGCTCGGCCAACCGATCCGCGAACTGCTGCGGGTCGGAACCCCAACCGCCGTGCGCTCCCGGAAGATGGGCTACGGCAACCCCGACACGCTCGGCGAGGGCGTACGCGGCCCGGCACGCGGCCTGCTCGCCGGATGTCTCACCCGCCGCGCTGACGACCTTCGTGGCCAAGCCCTTGAGCGTGCCGATGTCGGGCACGTAGCGGACGATGGGTTGGATCTCGTGGGCGATGAAGAGGTCGAAATTCCCCATCATTCGCTCCATCATCTCTGGCGGGGGGGTCGTCTCGGGGTCGGCTTGCTGCATCTCCTCGCTGTACTTCGGTCCACCCTCCTCCACGACGGCGCCGAATCTGGCCATCGCGGCGAACACGCCGTCGGTGCGGTACGTCTCGTCGATGCCGTCGAAGAGTGCCCGGAATCGTTCGGCATCGGGCAACAGCTCCATCAGTGGTGGCTCATGGGCGACGAGCCTGCGGACGAGTTGCGGCTGCCGGGTGAGAAGCTCCAGGCCGATCGTCCCGCCGCCGCTGTTGCCATAGACGAACGCCGGCTCCTTCGTTACGGCGGCGAGCAATGCCGCCGCGTCGTCGGCGTGCACCGCGACCGGGATGTCCTCGGACGCGCCGTCGAGTCGGCTGCGCGAGTGCCCCCTCGGGTCATAGGAGACCACCGTGTAGCGGTCGGCTAACCGTCCCCCCAGATCGGAGAACATCCCGGCATCGGTCGGTCCACCGGGGATGCACAGCAGCACCGGACCCGAGCCCTTCTCCTCGAGGTAGAGCGTCGCTCCTGGCACCTTCAGCGTCCTCGTCGTCATCGTCGACATGGTTCCTCCTGCGGACATCGTCATCAGGTCCTTGCCGACCTAGACGTCGGTCCAGGCAAAGACTCATCGGCCCTGGCCGCGGCTTGCGTGCGTCCGGTGACTGACAAGGAGGTCGCCCCGACCGTGGTCGAGCGCGCGTGCGTGATCCGACACCTTCGCCGTGCCCGCGACGCGCGGTGCGATGCCCACACCGCATGACTAGCCTGCGAACGCGCGGCCAGGGCGCGTCCGGGCCACTGGGGGGACCTGCCATGAGAGAACCGTTCCTGCGTCGGGCCTCGAGCTACGACGAGCTGTGGGCCGAGGTGGACTTCCGCAACTTCCCGATCCCCGAACCGTTCAACCTCGGCATCGCCTGTGTCGACGACCAGGATCCCGCCGCGACCGCCCTCACCGTGGTGTCCAAGGACGAGACGCACACGACCCATACCTTCGGCGAGGTCAAGGACCACGCCAACCGGCTCTCCAACGCGCTCCGGGAGCTTGGCATCGGCGTCGGTGACGTGGTGGGCGTCGTCAACCCGGCCTCGTTCGAGACGGCGGTGGCCTACGCCGCCATCTGGCGCATGGGAGCCGTGGTGCTGCCGCTGTCCTCCCTCTTCGGCCCCGACGCCCTCGCCTTTCGACTCGGCAACGGCGAGGCGAAGGCGGTGATCACGTCGGCCGCCAACTGGCCGAAGGTGCGCGAGGCCCTCGCTCGAGCGCGACGTGCGCGTCCTCGTCATCGGTGGCTCGGCAGGCGGCGGGCAGTCGTTCGAGGACGCGATCTCGACGGCATCCGCCGCGTTCACCCCGGTGATGACCGCGCCGGAGGACCCCTGCCTGCTCATCTACACGTCGGGCACGACCGGCGACCCCAAAGGCGCCCTGCATGCCCACCGCTTCGTCTTCGGCCACATCACCGCGTTCGAGACGTTGTACGACTTCTACCCGGAGCCCGACGACGTGCTGTGGTCGCCCGCCGACTGGGCCTGGATCGCGGGGATCATGGACATCCTCGTTCCCGGCGTGGTGGTTCGGCCTCCCCGTTGTCGTCGACCTCGACCCCGTGTTCAACGCCGATCGCGCGGTCTGGCTCATGCGGGAGTTCAAGGTCACCCTCACGCTGTTGCCGGCCACGGCGCTGCGGGTGATCCGGGCGAGCGGCCTGTCAGGCGAGGGGTTGTCGATGCGGGTCGTGGTGTCGGGTGGCGAAGCCGTCGGCGCCGATCTGCTCGGATGGTCCGAGTTCTTCTTCGATTGCATCGTGAACGAAGGCTTCGGCCAGACCGAGTTGAATGCCTGCATCGGCAACTGCGCATCGGTGTACCCGGTGAAGCCGGGAGCACTCGGGCGGGCGCTGCCGGGCACCCTCGTCGCCGTGCTGGACGACGACGGGAAGCCCGTGATCGGCACCACCGGTGAGCTCGCCATCGATCGCCATCACCTGAACACGATGATCGAGTACTGGCGCAACCCGACGGCGACGAAAGAGAAGTTCCACGACGACTGGCTGCTCACCGGCGACCTGGCCATGCAAGACGAGGACGGCTACGTCTGGTTCATGTCGCGCAAGGACGACGTCATCAACTCCGCCGGCTACCGGATCGGCCCGGGCGAGATCGAGAGCTGTCTCGGCAGCCACGAGGCGGTTGCCATGTCGGCGGTGATCGGCGTGCCGGACGAGCGCCGGGGCGAGGTGCCCAAGGCGTTCGTCGTGCTCGGGCCGGCTTCGAACCGGGCGACGCCGCTCGCCGACGAGTTGCGGTCGCACGTCCGCACGCGTCTCGCCGCCCACGAGATGCCACGCGAGATCGTGTTCCTGGACGACTTGCCAAAGACCACGACGGGCAAGATCATGCGCCGCGCCCTTCGAACCACCTGATCTCGAACGGTTCGGAGGCGAGGATGCGCCCGTGGAGATCTTCACGATCGGCTTCACGACGCGCACCGCCGAAGACTTCTTCGACACCTTGAACAGCGTCGGCGTCACCCGGCTCGTGGATGTACGGCTGAACAACACGTCCCAGCTCGCCGGGTTCACCAAGCGAGACGACCTCCGCTACTTCCTTGCTCGGCTGTGTGGCGCGGCATATGTCCACGAGCCGCTCCTCACGCCGACCCGGGAGCTGTTCGACGACTACAAGAGGCGGCGAGGGACCTGGAGCACCTACGAGCGCGCCTTCCTAGAGCTCATGGCCGAGCGGCGGATCGAGGAACGGGTTGGCGAGGACCTCCTCAACGGTGTGCCGGTCCTACTGTGCAGCGAGCGCAGCCCTGACCACTGCCATCGTCGACTCGTCGGGGAGTACCTCCGCGAGCACTGGGGCGGTATCGAGCTCGTGCACCTGTGACCGCGCCACCGTGAGGCGGTCGGTGCCGGGGCTCAGGTGTCGGGGCGAAGATGTCCACGGCGTGAGTCAGCTCGGGTTGCGACCCGTGTAGGCGAGCAGCCGCTCCTGCGGGGAGGCGTCGGCACCGAGCGGAACCTCCGGCTTGAACACGCCCTTGCGCTGCTCGTCGGTGAAGCGGCCGTGGATCATCTCGTACGCGCCCTCGGCAAGCCCGGCCGGCATCGTCGCGTCCTGACGCGTGGCCTTGGCGACGTCCCAACCGTGGAGCAGCTGGTCGGCGAACGCGATGCCGAGCGACGGCCCCGTCTTCTCGATGACGCCCGGCTCTTTCGACCTCCGCGCCGGGAGCATCGCCAAGTTGGGTGCCCACGAAGTTGCGGTGCAGGCCGAGACGGCGAAGACCAAGAAGCTCCACCTCGGCGACACGGTGACGATGTTCTTCCCGGAGACCGGCAACCAGCGCTTGACCGTGGTCGCCGTCTACGGCACGAAGGAGCCGCTCGGTGACTACGCCATCTCGATGCAAGCGTTCGACGCTAACATCGCGATGCACGTCGACAACGACATCGTCGTGTCGACTGCGCCAGGGTTCCCCCAGGCGCAGGCCCACGACGCGGTCGAGCGGGTCTTGAAGGACTACCCGACGGTCAAGCTGATGACGAAGTCAGAGTTCAAGGGCTCGATGGCCAACCAGATCGACAAGATCCTCAATCTGGTGTACGTGCTGCTGGCGATGGCGTTGGTGATCGCGCTCTTCGGCATCGCCAACACGCTGGCGCTCTCGGTCTTCGAGCGCACCCGTGAGTTCGGCTTGCTGCGAGCGGTCGGCATGAGCCGGGCGCAGGTGCGCTCGACGGTGCGGTGGGAGTCGGTGTTGATCGCCCTGCTCGGCACTGCGCTGGGCACGGCGATCGGTCTCGGTTTCGGCGGGGCGCTCGCGGACGCCCTGGAGAGCCAAGGGTTCAACACGTTCACGGTGCCCGTGCCACAGCTCGGCGCGATGATGTTGATCGCCGCGATCGCTGCGATCATCGCGGCTGCGCTACCGGCTCATCGGGCGGCCAGGCTCGACGTGCTCACCGCGATCACCAGCGAGTGATCACGGCGGCCATCGGCCAGAGGCCCGGCCCAAGGGCCGGGCCTCTAGCGCGTCGTCGCGGGCCGCGCCCGTCATTCGACCTTGCCGAGGACGGCCTCCGCGCTACCGTCGCCGAGCGCGTCCATCGTGGCACGGTAGCCGATGTCGACCGCCTCCGCGATTCTGCCGAAGCCACTGAAGCCGATGGCCGCCAGGTCCGGCGTGAGGTAGATCTCGGCGAAGTCGGCGGCGCGCTCCCGGTGCTGGAGGCTCCCGAGCAGCGCGCAGCGGTTCAGCGTGTCGACGAGGCTGGGGAAGCGCTGCTGGAACCGCCTGCGCAGGAGGTGGCGCAGGCCCACTGGGGGTTCGCTGCCACCCGTCACGGTCATGGCATCCTGCATGGCGCAGACGTCGACGGCGATGATCGGACCCTGGTGGTTGAGCCGCATGACGTCGGTGGGGACGTTGTTCAGCTGCCCGCCGTCGATGTGCAGCTCGCCCTCGTCGTCGACGACCGGCGGCCAGAGCCCCGGTGCGCTGGCGCTGGCCCGGATCCACCGCGCGGCCGGGCCTTCACGGTGCACGGCGAGGCGGAAGCGGCTGAGATTGACGCTCGTACAGAAGTAGCGCAGCCACATGTCCTCGATGGCGATGTCACCGAAGGTGTCGTCCAGGATGCGGCGCGCTCGTCGGCCTGAGGACACCGACACCGTGGGCAGCGTCACATCCAACCGCAACCGCCGGCTGGCCCACCGGCGCTGCGCCACCTCGAGCATTTCCTCCCAGCTCGATCCCATCGCGACCTCGCCGCCCACGATGGCGCCCATGCTCGAGCCGCCGACGCCGTCAATCGGGATGCTGAGCTCTTCGAGCGCCTTCACCACGCCGATGTGGGCCATGCCGCGAGCGCCTCCCCCGCCGAAGACGAGCCCGACGGCGAGGCCGTTCAGGTGCCGCACGAGCCGGAGCAGATCGCGCCGGTCGCCGCCGCGGAGGTGGTGATGGCGGGCGTAGCGATGGACGCTGAGCCACGCGGACGTCCCGCTCGGGTGCCTGGTGCCGGCGGCGTGAAGGAGGACGAGCTCGACTGGCGGCGCGGCGAGGAGATCGAAGCCCGGTTGGTCCAGGCGGGGCAACCGCGGCGCCTCGGAGGCTCCCGCGCCGACGCGACCACGATGATCCGGTCGGCCTGGCGGACCGCTTCCGTGAGTGAGAACGGGTCGGTCTGATCGGCGACCACGATCAGCCCGCCGCCATCGGCCTCGACCACGCCGATGTTCGCTGCGAGGTCGGCGGCCCGGCAGGCGCGAGCGTGGGCGGCGGCGGCCAAATCAGCGGCGAAGCCCCGCGCCTCCGGCACGGCCGACCCGAGGGGGACGAGCACGGTGGTCTCGGCGGCGAGGCTGCTGGGGGGCGGCTCGTACTCGAAGGCGACGCGTGCGGCCAGCATGCGGGCGATCCACATCGCGAGCTCGGGTGAGGTCCGCATCGTGTCGAGGACCCGCTCGGGGGCGAGTCGAGCGAGGAGCGCGTCGCGCACCACGACCGCGGTCCGCGAACGGCCTCCGCCCACGAGGAGCGACCCTTCTCCGAAGGAGATGCCGGCCCCCACCTCCGCCGTCAGGACCGGCCCGTCGGTGGTCTCGGCGAAGAACCGGACCCGTCCGGAGAGGATGACGTACATCCCATCCGGTGGATCCCCCGTGCTGAAGACTCGCTGACCGGCCGGGACGTACAGCCACTCGACGGCCTCCACCAGCGCGGCGAGCTGCTCTCCCTCGGGGTAGCCGAAGACCTCCAGCCCCCGCAGGAGTTCCGCGGCATTCGCCCGTGCGTCATCCAACGGTCCGTCGGAGCTCATGGGCCACGAGGTGGCCGGGCGACTCTCGCCACGACTGGCATCGTAGGGTTCGCCGGTTCCACGATGCCGCTGACCGGCCGGGCGTCGCGCCGCTCAGAGTACCTTCTCGCCCATGTAGGAGGCCTCGAGCAGGTCTCGGCGTCCGGCCAGCTCCTTGCCCGTTGCCCTCGAGCACGACCTCGCCGTGGTTCAGCACGTAAGCCCGATCGGCTACCGACGAGCGCCATGTGGATGTGCTGCTCCACGAGGAGCACGCCGGCACCGGTCTCGTCGGCGATCCTCCGCACGAGCGGCAACATCCGCTCGACGATGATGGGTGCCAGCCCGAGGCTCATCTCGTCGATCATCAGGACCTTGGGCTGCGCCACGAGCGCGCGGGCCACCGCCAGCATCTGCTGCTCGCCGCCCGAGAGCAGGCCGGCCCGTCGTGATCGGAGCGGAGTCAGCGCTGGGAACATCTCCAGTGCTCGTACGTCGACGTCCGCTGCGACTCTCGTGAGCCACGCAATCCGAGCTGCAGGTTCTCGTCCACCGTGAGCTGGAAGAACAGCGACCGATCCTCGGCACACGTGTCCGAGCCCGCGGCGGGCCATCTTGTACGGCGAGCCGTGTACGACCGGCTTGCCGAGGATCTCGACTGTGCCCTGGATGGGCTTCACGATCCCCGAACAGGAGAGGAGGGTCGTCGTCTTCCCGGCGCCGTTGGGGCCGAGGAGCGCGACGACTTCTCCCGCGGCGACGCGGAGGTTGAGTCCGCGAACAACGGGAACGCCGCCATAGCCAGCCGAGAGGCCCTGGATGTCGATGAGGGCGTCGCTCACACGTGTCCCATTCGGGTAGTTGAGAGGCTTGGAGGTCGGCCAGAGTCCTCGGGCTTTCGAAGGGGGAGACTCTCCCCCCTTCGTGAATGCCGTCAGCTCGTGGCGACCTTGATGGTCGGGCGGACGTCGGTGAAGCCTGTGGGGTTCGTCAGCTTGCCGGCATCGATGTTGAACCACTGAAGGTTGTAATTGCAGATCGCCGCGTAAGGGTTGTCCGGTGCGCCGCAAAGGTAGTTCGGGCCCATGAAGACCTTCCCCCCGGCGGCGTCGTCGAGCTTCTGAACGATCTGGTCGTCCGTGGCGTCCGGGCCCAGGGGGCTGAGGACGTTGTTGTAGACGGTCATCATGTCGGAGAAGGCGATGGGCGCGAATCCGCTGAGGTTCGCATCAGGGCCGGCGTAGGTCTTCATCTCAGTCTGGTACGTGGTCGCATCGGGCGTCGTGCCTTGCGGGTCATCGAAGTACTGGTTCACCGTCCAGCCGTTCAGCGAGTTCTGGCCGGCCCCATCGAGCACTGCCTTCGAGTAGCAGCTGCTAACGGACACCATCGGGATGGTGCTCTGCTGGCTGTCGCGAGCTTTGGCCAGGCTGATGCAGTTCGGCGGTGAGATCAGCACCATGATGGCGTCCTTGTCCTTCAGCGAGGCGAAGGGCGCCAACCAGTCGCTCTGCGTCGTCGGCACCTTGAGGTCCGTCACCTTGACGCCAGCCGCCTCGAGTGGCTTCTTCACCAGCGGCAGGGCGGCGGCGGCGCCCGGTGTGTCGTTCGCGAGGATCCCGACGTTCTTGGCGTTCGGCAGGTACTTCAGCGTGTACGTCGCGAGGCCTGGATACGCCACAGATCCAGCGCCGACGAACATGTAGCTGCCGCTGGCCGTGAAGTCAGCCCCGGCGACGGGAATGCCGCCGATGATCGGGACCTTGGCCGGGTTGAGGATCGGGTACCACGCCTGCATGTTGTTGTCGAGTCCGCCCTGAACGAAGAGCACACCGTCGGTCACCATCTGTTGCGCACACTTCTGAGACGACGCGACCGTCCCGTCGGTGACGCACTTGTCGAGCTTGATCTCGTGACCGCCGACGCCGCCGAGCTGTGCGTTGATGTAGTCGACGGCCGCCTGGATCGCCGCAGCCGTCTCGGGGAAGGTGCCGACCGAGCCAGCCTCCTGATTGATGAAACCCACGGTGATGGGTTTGAGGCTCTTGTCGGCCGCCTTGCCACCGGCTGCGGTGGTCGCGCTGCCGGCTGCGGTCGTGGCGCCGGCCGCGGTCGTGGCGCCGGCCGCGGTGGTCGGAGGGCTGGAGCTGTTGGCGCTGCTGCCACACGCCGCTGCCACGAGGGCGAGCGAGAACGACGCCGAGCTGATCAGGGCGAGACGTGTCCTCGAGCGGCGGCGCGCCGGACGGTGACCGTGGTCGCGTACGGATGGTTCGTCCATGTCGTGCTCCATTTCTGTGCTCATGTGGGGTTCGCTGATTGACCGAGATAGGCGGCGATGACGCGAGGGTCGTTGCGGATCTCGCTCGGCGTGCCTTGGGCGATGAGGCTGCCGGTCTCGACGACGTAGATGTAGTCACAGACCGACAGCACGAGACCCATGTCATGGTCGACGAGGAGGATGGCGGTGCCGCCGTCGACGACCGCGCGCAGGTGCTCGCCGAGCTCGACCGTCTCGTTGGTGTCCAGGCCTGCCGCCGGCTCGTCGACCAGCAGCACCTTTGGCGACGTGGCGAGGGCCCTCGCCACTCCGACGAGCTTCCGCTGACCCTGCGAGAGCTCCGAGGGCTTGCTGTCGGCCAGCCCGTCCAAGCCGAACAGCTGGAGCGGCGCCGTCGTCGTGAGCGTGGCCCGGCGGCGACCCGGAGCTACGAGATCGGCCAGGACATCGACCACGCTGGCACGGTGCGCGCCGACTTGCAGGTTGCCGGCCACCGTGAGGTCGTCGAAGATCTCGACGGATTGCCACGTGCGCACCAGGCCCGCCTTGGCCCGCCGATGCGGCGGCCACGACGAGATGTCACGGCCGTCGAAGATCATCCGTCCCGTGAAACGCACGTAGCCGGTGAGGGCGTCGATGCAGGTGGTCTTCCCGGCACCATTGGGCCCGATGAGTCCCACGAGCTGGCCGGGGAAGACCCGGAGCTCGAGGTCACTCACCGCTCTCAGGGCCCCGAAGGTGACGGAGAGGCCGTGGGTGGCGAGGAGGGGGGCGACGGCGTCGCTCATGGTGACCCCGCGCTCGCCCGTGAGCGCTCGGGCGGCACGACGAGGCCAGAGGTGCCCGGCTGGCCGACTGCGGCTGGCGGCCGGCGCAGCTTCTGCTTCAGCTGGCGCAGGCTGAGCCCGACCGCGCCCGCGATGCCCTCCGGGTTCAGGATCGCCGTGAGGATGAGCCCGACGCCGCCGATGAGGTCCTGCAGCGCGACACCGTTGGCCGACCTCTTGAAGATGAGATCGTTGAGGAGGACGGTCATGATTCCCCCGGTCGCCAGCAGCCCGCCGACCAACCCGCCGGCCACGGTGGTGATGCCGCCCAAGAAGGCGATGGCCAGGAAGCTGACGGACATCAGGACGCCGAACGACGAGGCCGAGATGTGCGTCTGCTGGTATGCGATGAGGCATCCGGCGATGCCGGCGATGAACGACGAGATCCCGAAGCCGACGAACTTGGTGCGCGCGACGTTCACGCCCATGGAGGCAGCCGCCCGCTCGTTCCTTCGCACGGCCAGGAGGCGTTGCCCAGTGTCGCTTCGCCGGAGGTTCGACACGCACAGCGCCACGATCGTGAGCGTCCCGAGGACGAAGAAGCCGAAGATGGGCTGCGCGATGGTCCGTCCGGCCGAGTACGACATCTTGATGCCGAGGAAGCCCGGGTTGGGCACGGAGGCTCCCTGGAAGCCCCCCGTGTAGTCCGGGTTGTTGAAGATGAAGCGCTCGATCGCCCAGCCTCCCGCCAAGGTGACCACGGCCAAGTTCACTCCTCGCACCCGCAACGCGGGCAGGGCAGCGAAGAGTCCGACGGCCATGGCGCCGAACGAGGCGAGGACGGGGGCGAACGGGAAGGGGATCCCGATGTCGGTGGCCAGCTTCGCCAGCAAGTAGGCCGCCACACCAGCCAGCGCCATCTGCAGCAAGGAGATCTGGGCGAGGTATCCGGTGATCACCACGAGCGAGAGGCAGATGATGGCGCCGATCATGCTGTTCACCAGCGCTTGCCGGTAGGTGGCGGTGACGAGCAGGAGCGCGGCGCCCGTGCCGGCGAACAGCACTACGGGGAGAACGAACCGGCGCCGCGCTTCCGGCACGGTCTGGATCCTGCCTTCGAGCGGAGCGCCCCGCTCGGGGAGGGACTTACCGATGGCGAACATCACCAAGATGATCAGGACGAAGGGGAGGGCTTCGGGGAGCCCGACACTGGGCACCCAGCTGAGCTTGCTCGGCAGGTTCGTGAGGATGTTCTGGAGCACGCCGATGCCGATGGCCGCCGCCACGGTCATGCCGAACGAGGTGAAGCGAGCGATGAGCCCGGCAGCGAGCGCAGGCACGACGAGCAGCGTGAAGCCCGTCGGCGTGAGGTCGGTGAGGGGAGCCACCAGGATGCCGCCGATCGCCGCCAGCACCGTGGCCAGGACCCAGCTCACGCCGGCTTGGAAGCTCGGCGAGATGCCGATGAGCACGGCGCCCCGCTCGTTCTCGGCGGCGGCGCGGGTGGCCAGGCCGTAGCGCGTGTACCGGAACAAGGCCCACAGGCCGACGGCCACGGCGATGGCCGCACCGACGAGGATCAGGCGGTCGACGGGGAATCTCACACCCGCCAACGTGAAGGCCGTGCCGCGGGGCAACACCGCGGGCACGCTGCGGGTGTCGGTGCCGAACCGGTAGGACACGATCGACTGCAGCGTGAGCATGATGCCGATCGACGCGGCCACCTTGGCGAGGGTCGGCGCAGCTCGCAGCGGGCGGAACACGAGCACGTGAACCAGCACGCCGAGTGCCACCGCCGTGGCGAGGGTCAAGATGACGGCAGGAGCGGTCGGCAGCCCGGAGTGCGGCCCGACCTGGATGAACGGCGGCAGGCCCGGGATCGGGAGCGCGTACTTCCCGGTTGTACGGAGGCTCCAGTACACGTACGCCGAGTACATCGCCAACGCGCCCTGTGCGAAGTTGATGACCCCGGAACCTCGGTAGGCGGCGACGATGCCGAGCGCGATGAAGCTGATGACGGCGCCCTGGCCAAGCCCGAGGATGGCGTACAGGAGATAGTCGGTGATTTCTCCCCCTCTGGCGCTACGACTGGCGGCCGTCTGGCGGTCGACCGTACCCCGAACCATCCCGTTGGCCGGCGCCGACAGAACATCTGTTATGTAACATGTGTTATAGAGTGATGTCAATGCCACGAACATCGGATGCCGAACTTCGCCGCGAGAACCTGGCGGCCGCCGCTGCCCGCGTCATCGCGCGTGCCGGGATGGGAGGTGCCAACTTGCGCGACGTCGCGGCAGAGGCGGGCCTGACGACGGGTGCGCTCACCCACTACTTCTCCGACAAGCGGGAGCTGCTGCTCTTCACGCTCAGCGCCTCGCTCCGCGGGCGGGCCCGAGTGATCGAGAGTGACGATCCCGCCGAGGGGCTGCGAAGGCTGCTCGCCTCGGGCCTCCTCCTCACCGAGGAGGCCCGGCTCCACTGGATCGTGGCCCTTGCCTTCTGCGCGCAGGCCGCTGGCGACGACGGCCTTGCCGCGGTCCAGCGCGATGCATACCGGGTCTACCGGCGGCTGGCCATAAGGCTGTTGGAGCAAGCACGAGCCGACGGGCGCGCTCGACCGGACATCGAGCCGGCCGAAGAGGCCGACAGGCTCATCGCGCTCGTCGACGGCATCGCGCTGCAGGCATTGCTCGATCCAGATCCCTGGCCGCCCGAGCGGCAGCGCCAGCTGCTCGACGATGCGCTTGCCGACCTGGCGCACCCGGCTTCGGCGGGCGATGGATCGGGTCCGCACCGGCGTCCTTCGAGCCCCGGATGAGGTTCGGGCCCAGGCCCACGCGGGCGGCCAAGCTGTCGCGGGCGTGGCTCGCGGGACACCGCTGACGCTCCCGGGTGCTCACCTAAGGTCGCGTGTCATGACGAGGGCCTGGCCGCGAGCACTGGTCACGGGAGCATCGAGCGGGATCGGTGAGAGCTTCGCTCGCAAGCTGGCGGCGCGACGGACCAACCTCGTCCTGGTCGCCCGCCGGACCGAACGGCTCGAAGCCCTGGCGGGCGAGCTGCGGGCGAGCGACGGCGTCGAGGCCGACGTGCTCACCGCCGACCTGGCCGACCCCGCCGCGCTCGGTCGGGTCGAGGAACGCCTGGCCTCGTCGGAAGACCCCGTCGACCTCTTGGTCAACAACGCCGGGTTCGCCAGCCGCGGTCGCTTCGCCGAGCTCGACGTCGACCGCGCCTCTCAGGAGATCGGCGTCGATGTGATCGCGGTGGTGCGGCTCACCCGCGCCGCCCTGCCCGGGATGATCGCTCGGCAACACGGTGGCATCGTGAACGTCTCGTCGATCTCCTCGTTCCTCCCCGCTCCCACGTGGGCCACCTACGCGGCGTCGAAGGCGTTCGTCACGAGCTTCACCGAGTCGATCTCCGAGGAGCTGCGCGGCACCGGCGTGGTCGTGTCGGCGCTGTGCCCGGGCATGACCCCCACCGAGTTCGGCGACCACGTCGCCCTCGACATCGCGCGCATGGGCCCGCTCACCATGGCCGCCGAGACAGTGGTCGACGCCGGGCTGCGAGGTCTCGACCGGGGCCAGGTGGTGGTCGTGCCGGGCCGGCTGAACGATCTCAGCGTCGCCACGTCACGGCTCGTCCCTCGGGCCGTTCTTCGTTGGGGCTCGGGGCTGACGAACCGGTGGGTGATGCCCCTGGGCCGGCGCGAGTAGCGCCCGGCCCGATGGCGACGTCGAGCCTCAGAGGCACTCGTACATCGCAGTCATCAGCGCTCCCGCTCTGGTGTCGGGATTGGTCGGATCGAGCTCCATGTGGTTCATCACGTAACCGAAGCCGAGCTGGGCTCGCGAATCGGCCATGCCCATCGAGCCACCCGCCCCGGGATGTCCGAACGCGGTCGGCGAGGACGCCGTCCCGAGGAATGGCGGGAGCGTGAAGCCGAGCCCGAAGCGAGTCTCGAGCCCGAGGACGCAGTCGATCCCGTCCGACTGCGGGACGCAGGCGGCGGCCACCGTCTCCGACGTGAGCAGGCGTACCCCGTCCACCTCTCCCACCGTTGCCGCGTAGATTCGGGCGACCGAGGTCGCGGTGCTGATGGCGTTCGAGGAGGGCATCTCCGCCTGATGCAGCGGGCGCTCGTTCCAGCGTTCGTCGTAGGCGAAGAGCTGACTGGGCCCACTCATGACCCTGCCGAACAGGCTGTCCTCCGTCCCCATCACGGACATGAGGGCCTGGACAACATGGTCGGGGGGAGGATCCGGCGGGATGATCGAAGCGACCCGAGGTTCGAGCGCCTCGGGCAGCCCGATCCAAGTTTCGAGCCCCAGTGGCGCCGCGATCTCCTTTGCGAGGAAGGTGCCGAGTGACATCCCGGTGACCCGTCGGACGACCTCCCCGAGGATCCATCCATATGTCCTCGCGTGATATCCGTGCGCGGTACCGGGCTCCCAGTTGGGCTCCTGGGCGGCGACCGCGGCCACCACACCGTCCCACCCGACGATGTCGTCCATGGTGACGGGGGCGTCGATGGCGGCCACCCCCGCGCGGTGCGACAGGACCCAGCGCAGCGGGATGTGGCCCTTGCCCGCCGCCCCGAACTCCGGCCAGTACGAAGCGATCGGGGCGTCGAGGTCGAGCACGCCCCGTTCGATGAGCATGTTCACACACACGGCTGTGATGCCCTTGGTCAACGAGAACACGAGCACGGGCGTGTCTCGGTCCCACGGGCGGCACGTGGCCACATCCGCCGTGCCGCCCCAGATCTCGACGACCGGCTCGCCGCCGAGGTAGACGGAGCACGCCGCGCCGATATCTCCACGTTCGTCGAAGTTCGCCGCGAACGCGTCGGTGATCGACTCGAACCCGGGCGAGACCGTTCCGTGGACCTTGATCGGATCCATCTCGTCCCCTTCCTGTGCAAGCGGTTGGGTGATGCTGGCCGCGACGCCGTCCGCGGCGCAACCCGTGGGCCGGATCGAGGGGCGTGTGCGACAATCCGCAGAACCGTCCGCATCCCAGGGGGTCGAATGTCGCAGAGCGAGTGTGGTTGGTCGTGACGCGACGAGCGCGCCTGGAACGAGCCTTGGCCGAGGTCATCCCGCGTGTCGTGGCCTGCAGCGGCGGGGTCGACAGCCTTCTCCTCGCCACCGTCGCCCACCGGGCCGCGCCTGAGGCCACCGTCGTCGCGCACGCGTTGAGTCCGGCGGTGCCCGGCGAGGCGACCGGCCGCGTGCTCGCCCACGCCGCCCGTGAGTCGTGGGCTCTCGAGCTCGTGGCCACAGGCGAGTTCGGTGACGAGCGCTACCTCGCCAACCCGACCGACCGCTGCTACCACTGCAAGCGCCACCTGTATGACACCCTCGGTCAGCTCGCATCGCGGTTCGCCGACCGGTCCCGCTGGCACATCCTGAGCGGGGCCAACCGTGACGACCTCGCCGAGTACCGCCCTGGCCTGGTCGCCGCGGCCGAGCGCGGCGTCCGCCATCCCTACGTGGAGGCCGGCCTCGACAAGGCCGACATCCGATCCTTGGCGCGCTCGCTCCAACTGGACTTCGCCGAGCTGCCGGCCTCGCCGTGCCTCGCCAGCCGTCTCTACACCGGCACGCCAGTGACCGAGGCGCGGCTGCGCGCCGTCGAAGTGGGGGAGGCGCTCATCCGCGCTGCCACCGGCATCGGGGTCGTTCGCTGCCGGGTACGGGAAGCCGAGGTGGTCGTGGAGGTGGGCGCCGACGATCGGCGCGCGATCACTTCGGAGCTGCTCGAGCGGGTGGCCGCGGCGATGCACGCCGTCGAGCCGGCGATCTCCGGTGCCCGCCTCGATGACCGGCCCTACCGGCCCGGCCGCGCCATCCTCGTCAGCACGGGGAGCTGAAACCTCAGTGCCCCCATCCACGGCTGAGCGGCGCCGTCCCCGTATGGTCGTGAGCCTGTGGGCGCTCGGTCGAAGCACAGCCCAGGCACTGCGCTCTACCAGCGCGAGGTCGACTTCGAAGGCATCCGCTTCACGGTGGTCTGCTCCGCCTCGAATGATCTCTACTTCGCCACCCTCGCCGCGTCGCCTCTGCCGCCGGCGCTGAGCCTCGCCCGCGTACGCTGCCCTCCCGACGGAGTGATCGTCGACGTGGGTGCGAACATCGGCGTGGCCGCCCTCGGGTTCTCCCGGATCTGCCCCGAAGGCACGGTCGTGGCCGTCGAACCGGGCGAGCGGGCGCACGCCGATCTGCGGGCCGGGATCGCCCTGAACAGCGCGTCCAACGTTCGGGCGGTCAAGGCCGCTTTGGGAGACGTAGAGGGATATGCCGACCTCCACGAGGTCACGTGGAACACCGCGGGGTCGTTCCTCCGTCGGGACGCATCCCCGGCGAGCGACGCGCACACCACCGCCGGCACCGTCGAGGCGAGGGTGAGGGTGACCACGCTCGACGACCTCGTCGACCACGAGAACCTGACACGCGTGGATCTCGTGAAGATCGACGTCGAAGGCAACGAGCCCGACGTCTTGGACGGGGCGACGAGAACGCTTGATCGCTTCCACCCGCTCGTCGTCGTCGAGTTCAACGTGTTCACGCTCTCCGTGATGGCTGGACGCAACCCGCTGGCGTTCCTCCTGCATCTCCTGGAGCGGTTCCCTTATCTCTATGCCGTTGACATCGAGCTGAGGGTCGCCCCCGTGCGCTCGATCGCGGATGCGTATCTCGTCACGGCCCAGTGTTTCGGCGACGGGTACGGCGTCGAGCTGGTCGGGGCTTACGAGCCGTTCGAGCGGACATCGCTGCCGGGCAAGGGGCAACGGCGGGCCATCGCGGCCCTCCAGGGCCGCGTTCGCTGAGCTCGAAGCTGACATCGCCCGTCTCGAGTCCCGCTCCGCCTCCCTCGAGCACGAAGGAGGCGCCGAGCACACCCGGCGCCTCGACATCGAGGCCGAACGCGCCGCCTTGGAGCTGGAGCTCCGAGACCGAGAAGCGAGGCTCCGAGCCCTCCTCGGGTCGCGGTCCTGGCGGATGACCGCTCCCCTGCGCCGGCTGCGAGGTCGGGCGCGTGGCGAGGCGAGGCGTCCGCCCGCTCGCGACGCCGACTGGGAGTGGCGCTCCACGGCGTGACCATCGTCTCTCATCCGATGGGCGCCGGTGGACGTATCCCTGTGCATGTCCGCATGGAGCATCCCGACGAACGCGACCACTGTCTTCGACTTCGACTACGAAGCCGGCCGCGAGCAGCTGCTGCGCCTCTACGACAAGGGCACGCGGCAAGCAGTGGATCGCGTCTGATCGCATCGACTGGTCGGTCCCCGTCGACCCGACCAACCCGGCTGGGGAATCGGAGACGTCCGTGCCCATGTCGGACAGCCCTTGGTGGAAGAGGATGAGCGCGGCGGAACAGGCGGAGGTCCGCCGCCACCTGGAGGCCTGGCGCTTCAGCCAGTTCATGCACGGCGAGCAGGGTGCGCTCGTGTGCACGGCCAAGATCGTGCAGACCGTGCCGAACATCGACTCGAAGTTCTACGCCGCCACGCAAGTGATCGACGAGGCCCGTCACGTCGAGGTCTACAGCCGGTACCTCCACGAGAAGCTCGACCTCGTCTACCCGATCAACCCCAGCCTGAAGGCCCTGCTCGACGACGTCATCGTCGACTCCCGCTGGGACCTCACCTTGCTCGGGATGCAGGTCCTGATCGAAGGGCTGGCCCTGGCTGCCTTCGGCGTCCTGCGCCAGAGGGCGCAGAACCCGCTCACGCGTGCGGTGAACGTGTATGTGATGCAAGACGAGGCTCGACATGTGACCTTCGGACGGGTGGCCCTGCGCGATTACTACCCGCACCTCACGCAGGCCGAGCGCGACGAGCGGGAGGAGTTCTCAGTGGAGGCCTGCTACCGCCTGCGCGACCGTTTCCAGGCCAACGAGGTGTGGGAAACCCTCGGAGTGCCCGCTGAGGTTCGCCAGCGGGCGGGCGACAGCCCCAACGTGCGGCGCTTCCGGTCCTACCTCTTCAGCCGCATCGTGCCCATCTTGCGCGACATCGGCCTGTGGGGCCCGACGATCCAGCGGGGGTTCGACCAGATGGGGATCCTCGACTACGCTGTCCACCGACGTCGACGCGGTGATGGCCGAAGACGAGGCGATCGCGGAAGCGCTCGACGCCAAGCGCCTCCAGCACATCGAACAGGTCGCGGCCGCCGCCTCCTGAGCGAAGATGGCCGGGGCGGCGGCCACTCCCTCGCCCCGGTCCGATCACGAGGGCGAGGGTGGGTCGGGAGAACGGGTCGGCGGCCGCGGAGGTCGGGCTACGCTGCCCGCCAGGTGGGCCGGGAAGCCTGGTCGGCGTGTCGCTTCGTCCTCACCCGCTCGAGGTACCAATGTCTTCGGCCATCACTCCGCATCCCCGAGTCCGGCATGGGCGCGGCGGGACGGGAAGGCGGCCGGCGTGAGCCACTGGCGGCCCCGTGTCTCGACGTGGCGACGCGATGTCTTGCGCACGAACCTCTGGTTTGTCCCGACGCTCGAGCTTCTCGCCGCGGTCGGGTTGTTCGCCGTCACGTACACCATCGATCAGGCCGCCTACGACGGCGACATCACACTGCCGGGCTGGGTCAACAACGGCGGGGCTGACGCGGCCCGCCAGATCCTCACCGCCATCGCGGCGGCGGTCATCACCGTCGTCGGGCTCGTGTTCTCCGTGACGATCGTGGCCTTCACGCTGGCGTCGACGCAGTTCGGCCCGCGCATCCTCCGGAACTTCATCCGCGACCGCGGCACTCAGCTCACGCTCGGCACCTTCGTGGCGACCTTCGTGTACGCCGTGCTCACGCTGGGTTCGATCTCGCACGGAAGCCGCGGCGATTTCGTGCCTCATCTCTCGATCACGGTCGCCCTGGTGCTCGTGGTCGCCTCGCTCGGGGTGCTCATCTACTTCATCCACCACGTCGTCAAGTCGATCCAGCTGCCGGAGGTGATCGCCTCGATCGGGCGCGATCTCGCCATCGCGATCGAAGCGGAAGCCATCGCCTCCCGGGGTCGCGACGGGCTCGAGGCCGGCCCGTCGGTGGTCCAGCTCGAGCATCGCCTGGGCGAGTCCGGAACGTCGATGGCCGCTCCGAGGAGTGGCTACCTGCAGTTCGTCGCCTATGACGAGCTGGTCGACATCGCTGCGGAGTCAGAAGCCGTCATCCGGTTGCTACATCGCCCGGGCCACTTCGTCGTCCAAGGTCTGCCGCTGGCGACGGTGTGGCCGGCGAGCGCCGCCGACGCGATCACCCGCGACCTGGAGCGGGCTCACTTCACCGGCCCGCACGGCACGCTCGCGCAAGACCTCGCCTTCGCCATCGACCAACTCGTGGAGATCGCCATTCGGGCGCTGTCCCCGGCCATCAACGACACCTTCAGCGCGCTCACGTGCATCGACTGGCTGAGCGACGGGCTGTGCAAGATTTCCTCGCAGTGGAACCCCACCCCGGTCCACCGGGACCACCAAGGGAACGTTCGGGTCATCGTCGCTGATGTCCGGTACGACCGCTTCGTCGAGCGCTCCTTCGACAAGATCCGCCCGTCGTCACGGGGGATGCCCGCCGTCATGATCCGCCAACTCGATGCGCTCGGCAAGGTGATCTCCTACACCACCACCGACGATCAGCGCGCCTGCCTCCTCGCGGAGGCCGACATGATCCTGCGGGCCAGTGAGGAGTCGGTGCCGGAGGAGAACGATCGTGTCGATGTCAGCCGGGCCTACGAGAGCGTCCGCCTCGCCGACCAGGATCACGCAACAGGGGCCGCGTCCTGACCTCCGGGACGCGCTCGATCCGCATGAACGCCCGATGGGATGTGACGGAGGGACGCACCGTTGGCTCAACGGCGGTGGGCGACGACGAGGTTGCACTCGAAAGGCGCCTTGACCGAGGTCCACGTCGCCGGCCCGCTGCGCCGCCTCGACCGCCCTTTGCGCGAGGTCTTCCGCCCCATCGAGGTCATCGCTTCGGTACGCCTTCGCCACCCACACCCAGCCGTGTCCCGGACCCGGCTCGAGTGGCGCGAGCAGTCTCTCCGCTCGGCTGATCCAGCCGTCCGCGGCGACGAAGTTGGCGAAGTTCGCCCTTGTACGTGATCGCGAGCCAGACCGCGCACTGGGCCGCGGCCCTCGCATCTCGCGCTCGGCGAAACAGGGCGTAGGCGCGGCTGCACCGCTCGACGCAGGCATGGTTCTCGCCCTGCCACCACAACGCCATCGCCAGCCCGAACGATGCCTCGGCCGTCTGACGCTCTCGCAGCGCAGCTTCGAATCCCGCGCGCTGCTCAGCCCAATGCCCGTCGGCGAGGGGGGCCTGGGCCGCGGCCAACGGCTCATCGATCGTCACTGCCCCTCATTCTCCCGCCTGTCGACGCGCCCGGCGTCCTCTCCCCGACGCCCCACGTCCCGACGGATCTCTGTGCTGAGGAGCCGCGGGCGTCGAGCGACGCCAGCTACTCGACGGTCTCAGCCGGGGTCGATCCGGTCGACGTCGCCGTTGAGCGAGAGCACGTACAGCTCGCCGTCGGGGCCCTCACCGAAGCTGACGACCGACGTGGGACCCGTGTTCGAGATCACCGTTGCGCTCGACGCGCCTGGCGTGAGGGCACGGATCGAGCTGGCGCAGTAGTCCGAGAACAGGTACGCGCCGCGAAGCGCCGGGATGCGCGTGCCGCGGTAGACGTAGCCACCGACGATCGAGCAACCGCCTGGTTGGTCGGTGTGGAGGTACTGGTACACGGGCCCGACCGTGCCGTCCGGCGACTGGTTCTTGTTGTAGCGATCGGTGCCCTCGAAGGCGCTCCAGCCGAAGTTGAGGCCCTTCCCGGCGCCGCTCGCCGCGGTGGCCTCGTCCACCTCTTCGATCTTGTTCTGGCCGACGTCACCGATCCACAGATCACCTTTCGCGCCGTCGAACGAGAACCGCCAGGGATTGCGCAGCCCGTAGGACCAGATCTCGGGGAGGGCGTTCTTGGTGGCCACGAACGGGTTGTCCGCGGGCACCGAGTAGGGCCGGCCCCCGCTCGGGCGGGGATCGATCCGGAGGATCTTGCCGAGCCACGTGCCGAGGTCGAGCCCACGTCGTTGCGGATCGCCCTCGGATCCCCCGTCGCCCAGCCCGATGTACAGATAGCCGTCCGGACCGAAGACGATGTTGCCGCCGTTGTGGTTCGGGTACGGCTGCTTCTGGAACAGCACGTGCCGCCGCGAGGCGGCATCGATGGCACCGTTCGCGCCGACCGCGAACTCGTCGACGTTGGTGTCGCCCTTGCGGTCGGTGTAGTCGATGTAGAGATGGCTTCCGTCCGGGGCGAAGGCCACGCCGAGCAGGCCCTGCTCGCCACCGGCCTTGGTGAGCGCCGTGACGTCGAGCACGGTGGTCGATCCCGTTCCGTCCAGGGCCTGCACGCGGCCGATTCGCTCGGCGACGTAGAGCGAACCGGCGCCGGGCCGTAGGGCAATGGCGATCGGTTGTGTGAGCTTCGCCACCGGGGTGAGCCGGATCCGCACCTGAGCGAGCTCCGCGGTGCTCGCCGGGCTGCCCCCGCCGGGCAGCGGCGTCGGGGTCGGGCTAGGGGAGGTGGTCGGTGTACTCCCGGCGCAGGCCGCGAGCAGGCAGAGAGCTGCGCCGAGCCCGGCGAGTCCTCGGGCCCGCCATCGACCCGCCCACTTGGCCGAGGTCGGCGTCCGCCGCCGCTTCCCTTCGTCCACTGCGCAAGAGGGTAGGAGCCCCGACGCCGCAGTGGTCCGCGCCCCGGAACGATCTGACGCGGGTTGATTGGTCTGGAGCGCCGCTCAGCCGCGTCAGATCGCCATGGGTGAGCCTGGGAGAGCGAGACGCCGGCCGTCGGCCGTCCGTCGCGGGACCTTTGCACCCACCCGGCCGGTCACGGGCGGCATTCACTGGGGGCGATGACCAAGCGTCTCGTCGTGCTCGATGGCGGGAGGGGCGGCACGCTCACGGCCAACCGCCTCCGCCGCGCCCTGCCTCCACGTGATCTCGAGATCACGGTGGTCGACCAGGACGACTGTCACGTGCACCAGCCCGGGCTCCTGTACGTGCCGTTCGGGCTGTCGCATCCCGAGGACATCGTGCGGCCGCGTCGTCGCGAGCTCCGCGACGGGATCGCCTACCGGCAGTCCCCGATCGAGTTCTGCTTGGCCGACTGGTACTTCGACGAGCGCGGCATGTCGAGTCGAGCTCACCTACGTGACGCCCCTCGACGGTGCCTTCACGAACCCGATCGCGGCGCGGATGTTGGGTGGCATGTTGGAGAAGCGCGGCATCGAGCTCGTGACCGAGTTCAACACCGGCGAGGGCGACGGCACGCAAGGGCGTCTGATCAGCTTCGACGGGCGCGAGGTCGGCTTCGACCTGGCGGTCGTGGTTCCCCTCCACGGCGGCGCGGCCTATGTCGGCCGCTCGCCCGCGCTCCTCGAGCGGGCTGCTGATGCTCGTGACGCTGCATGACCGGCCTCTGTAGGGCTCTGGAAGCGATGACACGGGCCCGGGCGGCATCGGAGTGCCGGCGCCCGACCAGATGGCACTACGCAATCCCGCCCATGGGGCGTCGGCCCCGAGTACGTGCTCGCCGTTCGTGATACCGGCGGTTCCACCGATGCCGAGCCGTTTCCCCACCGTGTCGGTGGGGTTCCGGGGAGAGCGCGCCCGACGGGGCGTGGGGTCCGACGATTTTGGCTCGTCAGAAAGACGCCGGCCGGCGCGTCCCGCGGGTCGAGTCCGCGTGTCGAAGAACGCGAGTAGCTCGAGCTGTCCACGCCGAGTTGCTGACGGCCCACCCGGCCGGCCGGTCAGGGTGTGGCCGTCCTCGACGCCCTGACCAGCGGGGACAGGGCCACGGCCACGGCGGTGTAGGCGCCGCGGTTGTCGTGGAGGAGGACGCCGACGTCCTGGCCGGCGGTGAACGCCGGGTCGACGCAGTTCTGGTCGCCGACGGTATACACGGTGTTTGGTCCGAGTGCCGCCGTCAGGACCTGGCCGGCTCGCTGGCCGTCGGTCAATCGGATCGTGAGCGAATGCGGCTGTACCGACACCACCTTGGCCGGGGCCTTGACGTAGGGCTCGGGGGCGGCGGCGTTGGCGGCCTTCGCGGCGGGGTCGACCGTCTCGGCGGTGCGGTCGGTCTGCTCCGGGACGTGAACGGCGAGGAAGATGAGCTGGTAGCTCCCATTGGCGGCCTCGGTGGAGGCGAACGCCACCCGCTCGCCGTGCCTGAGCGGCGGCAGCGCGTCCAGCTTCGTCTCGCCGTCGTAGAACTCGGCCGTGGGGCTGACCGTCGCCGTGATCCGGGCGGGCTGCCCGGACATCTGGGGGTCGGGCGTGATCGTCACCGTGGAGTCCGTGGCGCCGACGATCGTGCCCTGGCCCTTGATGCCGCGCTGGCCCGTCGCCGCTTGGTCGGCGGCGGCCTGGCGGGCGGCGGCCTGCTTGGCGGTGTCGGGGGCGGTGGACGCCTTGGCGCCCGGCGTCGGAGGAACCACGACCTGCGTCGACGCAGCCGCCACCGCCGCGGCGCACGACGGCTCGGCGATCGTCGTCGATGGTTGGCTGGCCGGGACCGTCGAGACGGGCGCCGGACCCGGGCGCACCGCCACCAGCGCGGCGATGACGGCGGCGCCGGCGACGACGCCCACGGTCGCCCGAGTGGCACGCCGGCGGTTGCGAAGGCGGCGGGCTTTGGCGTGAACGCCGTCGACCCGGTACGGGTCATCGGGCATGCGGTCGGCCAGGTCGCTCAGGGCGACGCCGAGCGGCCGGTGCTCGGGCCCGTCGTCACGTGTGGCCTCGTTCTCGCTCATCGTTCGCACTCCTACCCGGTCGGAATCGACTCGTCGGCCAGCAACTCCCGCAAGCGCGCGAGTCCCTTGGCGGTCTGGCTCTTGACAGTGCCCACTCGACAGCCCATGACGCTCGCCGTGTCGGCTTCGCTCAGGTCCTCGTAGAACCGCAGCACGAGGGCGGCCCGCTGGCGCGGGGGCACGAGCAGCAGCGCCCGGCGGAGCCGATCGCGGCCATCGGCGGTGCGGTCCTGACCGAGCTCAGGCGTCTCGGGCAGCGGCGACGTCGGAACCTCACCGTGCCAGCGACGCCGTCGCCACGTGACGGCCGTCCGGACGACGACAGTTCGCACGTACGGCGCGGGGTCGCCCCTGGCGACAACCCGCTCCCAGCGAACGGCCACTTTGGCCAAAGCCGTCTGCAGCAGGTCCTCGGCGAGATGATGGTCGCCCGTGAGAAGGAAGGCGGTCCGGCCCAGCCGTCGGCCGTGCTCACGGACGAACGCGTCGAACCCGGCATCGATCGAAACGAGCGCACCCGGCTCGACGTCGTCGATGCTCGGCATCGCCAGCCGCGAGACCACCACACCATGTTCACTCCCCAGCGTCGCCAAAAGGTTGCCTCGAGCCCGCCGGCCTCGCGATCAGCCGTCTACTCTGTCGTGAGGGCCGTGTCTACGACTGACGGCGACGGCCGTCCCTACTGCGTGCCCAAACAACGGCGACCAACGGTCAACAAGGGTCACTCCCCTCGACCGACAATCAAGGCCCGCACCAGCGAAGGCGCTGGTCACGGCCTCGCAGCTCGGAAACGCCTGAGGGGCCTTGCCAGTCGACGTTCTTCCTCGTAGCATACTCGGTATGCTACGAGGAAGATTGCGGTGAGCGTACGGCACGCGCTGTTGGCGCTGTTGAGTGAGGGCCCGAAGTATGGCTTGCAGCTGCGTCAGGAGTTCGAAGCACGCACGGGTGAGGTGTGGCCCCTGAACGTTGGTCAGGTGTACACGACGCTGCAGCGCCTCGAACGCGACGGCCTGGTCGAGTCCGACGAAGACGGCGACGCCCAAGGCGGGCCGCAGAAGGGCTTTCGGATCACCACCGCGGGTGTCGAGGAACTCGATGCGTGGTTGCGTACGCCGCCCGACATGACGTCGCCTCCGCGCGATGAGCTGGTGATCAAAGTGCTCTTGGCGTTGGGACTGCCAGGTGTGGATGTCCGCGAGATCGTGCAGGTGCACCGCCGGTACGTCGTGGAGCTGATGCAGGAATGGACACGCCTGAAAGACGATGCGCGCGACGACGACGTGTACTTCTTGTTGGTGATCGACGCGGAGCTGTTCCGATTGGACTCGGTGATCCGTTGGCTGGACGCCGCGGATGGGCGTCTCGCACGGCACGCGGTTGACCCTGCGCAGTCCCGTGCGACGACACCATCGTTGCCGCATCGGCTGCGTCGCCGGATGGGGGTGCAGCCGTGAGCGTGCTCGAGCTGCGTGGCGTATCAAAGGACTACGGGGACGGACCCACCGAGGTGCACGCGCTCTGCGGCGTCGACCTGGCGGTCGATGCCGGGTCGCTCGTCGCGGTGATGGGACCGAGCGGGTCGGGCAAGAGCACCCTGTTGACGATGGCCGGGACGCTCGAGATCCCGACGAGCGGTGAGGTGCTCATCGACGGCGCGTCGGTCTCGCGGATGTCGCGCAATGATCGGGCGCGGCTGCGGCGCCGGACCATCGGCTATGTCTTCCAGGACTTCAACCTGCTGGCTGGGTTGACGGCCGTCGAGAATGTGGCGCTGCCGTTGGAGCTCGACGGCGTTTCGGCTCGCAAGGCACAGGCCGCGGGGTTGCAAGTTCTCGACGAGCTCGGCATCGGCGACCGGGCGTCCCGCTTCCCCGACGACCTGTCGGGCGGCGAGCGCCAGCGGGTCGCGATCGCTCGTGCGGTGGTCGGCGACCGGCATCTGCTGTTGGCGGACGAACCGAGCGGGGCGCTGGACTCCGCCAACGCCGAAGCTGTGATGCGTCTCCTGCGGGCCGCGTGCCAGCGCGGCGTCGCGGGTGTGCTCGTCACGCACGATGCACAGCTGGCGTCGTGGGCTGACCGGGTGGTGTTCTTGCGCGACGGCCGAGTCGTGGATCAGACCATGCCGCGGCCCGGGCCCGAGTCGCTGCTGACGCCGGAACCGACGTCGTGATCGTCGCCCTGCAGGAACGCTCTGGCGCACCGGTCGGGACGCATACGCGTGCGCCGGCACGCCGCGCTGTCGGGCGGTGGGCATGGCGGCTGTTTCGGCGCGAGTGGCGACAGCAGACGTTGGTGGTCGCGCTCGATCGCGCTCGCGGTTGCCGCAACGACGGTCGGGCTCGCACTCGCAACGAACGCGAGCAAACCGCAAGACGCGACCCTCGGCACCGCGAACACCCGGATAACCTTCCCCGCGAGCGAGACCAACGTCGTTGCCGCGGCACAGCGCGCATTTGGACGTGTCGAAGAGATCGACCACCAGAGCCTCGCGATTCCGGGCTCTGCCGACGACCCTGGATCTCCGAGCTCAGGACCCGCACGGCGTCTACAGCCAGCCGACGCTGCGGCTCGTCAACGGGCGCTACCCGAGCGGCCCCGACGAGATCGCCCTCACCGACGGCGCTGCCGCTGCGTTCGACGTGAACTTCGGAGGCTCGTTCACGGCCAACGGTCGTACGCGACGGATCGTCGGCATCGTCGAGAACCCGCTCGACCTCGCCGACGACTTCGCGCTCGTCGCGCCCAGCCAAGCGAACCCACCAGCGCAAATAGCACTCCTCTTCGACGCGACCGACCATCAACTCAACGCGTTCCAGCCCGGCGGCAACTTCGGCATCGGACGCCGCCTTCCGTTCAGCGAGACGGCAGCTGCCGTCATCGTCCTCGTCCTCGAGACGGTCGGCCTGCTGTTCGTCGGCCTGCTCGCCGCCACCGGATTCGCGGTCATGGCCCAGCGGCGCTTGCGCGCCCTCGGCATGCTCGGCGCCGTGGGCGCAACCGATCGCGACGTTCGTTTCGCGATGGTCAGCAACGGCGCAGTCGTCGGTATCGTCGCCGCGCTCGCCGGCGCCGCGCTCGGCATGGCCGGCTGGATCGCCTTCGCACCCACCTTCGTGACGATCGCCGGCCATCGCGTCGATCGGTTCAACCTTCCGTGGTGGGCCATCGCCGCTGCGATCGTGCTCGCGATCGTGACCGCCGTCGCGGCCGCTTGGTGGCCGGCGCGTGTCAGCGCACGCGCCTCGATCGTCGACGCGCTCTCGGGCCGACCGTCGCCACCGAAGCCTGCACATCGATTAGCGACCCTCGGTGTCGTCCTTGTCGCCGCGGGCTTTGCCTGCCTCGCGTTCGCGAACCGCGTCACAACCGAAGCACGGGACGGCCGACGCCTCCCGAACACTCCTCTGATCATCATCGGGACCGTTGCCACCACGATCGGGATGCTCACACTCGGGCCGCTGCTCATCCGCTCCCTCGCGAGAATCGGTCGACGCGCAACGATCGCGGTGCGGCTCGCGCTGCGCGACCTCGCCCGCTACCAAGCCCGCTCCGCGGCTGCGCTGGCCGCGATCAGCCTGGCGCTCGCCATCGCCGCCACCATCGCCGTCAGTGCTGCCGCCGCAATCTCACCTGCATCCGCTGGCAGCCTTCCTGCCAACGAGCTCCTCGTGCACCTGACGGCGAGCAACGACAACTTCATCGTCAACGGTCAGCCCGTTCTGCCGGACTGGAACGCCAGGCAGCTCGCCACGATCGACCGGCGAGCACACGCGCTCGCCGCGACGCTCCACGCCGGGGCCGTCATACCGCTCACCCAGGCCTTCGATCCACGATCGGGCACGAACTGGGGGCCGCCGGCGCCCGGCGGCCCCGACGCCGGACCGCGCGGCCAGAACCCCCGTGCAACGCAACCCACCGTCGGAACGCCATCCGCGTACGTCGTGCCCGCCAGCCTCGGCAACGTCACCGTCGACACCAACGGCAACCGCACGGGCTACGACGTTGCGAACTCGACCGCGCTGTACGTCGCGACGCCAGCGCTCCTCCAGCACTACGGCATCGACCCTCGCGTTCTCGACACCGCCGACATCATCACGTCGCGAAACGATCTCGCGGGTCTCACGGTCACCGCCCCGTCCGGCGACACGCGCTCGAAGGGCGGCAACACGCCCTTGGCGCCACGCGCGCCCACGCAGTGGCGACCGACGATCCAGCACGTCAACCTGCCCGCCTACACGTCCGATCCCAACACGCTGCTCACTCCCCACGCGCTCGCATCGTTCGGTTTGCAACCGGTACCGGCGGGCTGGCTCGTCGAAACACTCCACGCACTCACCCACACGCAAGTGACCGCCGCGCAACGAGCGGCCGCCGACACCGGCATCTCGGTCGAAGCCCGACCGAGTGAAACGACCCTGAAACGCCTCCGCGACGACGCCACCGCAATCGGGATCCTCGTCGCGCTCGGCGTGCTGGCGATGACCGTCGGTCTCATCCGCAGCGAAACCGCCAACGACCTGCGCACCCTCGCTGCGACCGGCGCGTCCACCACAACCCGCCGCAACATCACCGCAGCGACCGGCGGCGCGCTCGCGTTCCTCGGCGCGCTGCTCGGCATCACCGTCGCCTACCTCGCACTCATCGCCTGGCACAGCAAGGACCTGCATCCCCTCTCCCAGGTGCCCGCGCTCGACCTCGCCGTCATGCTCATCGGCTTACCCGTGCTCGCCTTCGGCGGCGGGTGGTTGCTCGCCGGCCGCGAACCAGCGGCCATCTCCCATCAACCGCTCGAATGAACTCGGTCACCTCGCCGGGGGCGGCGTCCTCGAGCTCATCGAGGGCGTAGCCGGACGGCGCCGAGCACGTCGGGGAAGGCGAGGCGGGCGAGCTCGGCGGTGGCCCGGGCGGTGAGCATGGCCCGCGGGTAGCGCTGCCAGTCGGGCCGCCCGGCCAAGCCGGCGCGGCGGGCATCGTCCACAGCACTCTGTGGACATGGTCGTCGCCTCGGCGTTGCCCGCACATCGCCACCCGTGTCGTGGTCGCCTCCTCAGCCATAGGCGCTGGCCGTGGCGGATCACCTGGGCCCGCGTGAGCTCGGCCGAGGACGCGGGGCGTGCTTCGACGCGGCCTCGGCCCTCATCGCTTCGGGCTGCTCGGTGCTCGTCGCCCATCACTTCATGGGGCACGCGACCGCCACCGAGACGCTCAACACCTACGGGCATCTCTGGCCGAACGACGAGGAGCTCATGCGCCAGGCGATCGAGGACGCTTTCGGATCCAGCTCACGGACCGTTCGACGGACCGCGGAGGATGAAACCCCCGGCTCAGGGCGCCTAAACGTTCGGATCGTCTTCGCCTGACCGCGCTGGCCACGTCGTCGGCGAGGAGGCGGGCGGTGAAATCTGGTCTACGACGTCAGCATTTCTCCTGAACCCTCAGCTCCTCTGCGGCGAGCCCGACCTTGGGCAAAGCGACCACACCTCGGCCGGCGATAGTCGGACATGGGTGGGTCACGGATTGGCCATGGGGCGTACAGGCCGCAAAAGTGGTGCCGCCGAGAACAACGACCGCGGCGACGAGGATTCGCCGTTGACCGCGACCGGTGCGGGCGGACGGCCGCCCCCCATCCCGTCGCATGCGCTGAGTGTAGCGGCCGTGGCTTGGCGCTTTGGCGGTGGTGACGGGCCAGTGGGCTGACCTACCGGGTCGCTGGGCACCCGCGCCGGCGGCGACGACGGCGACCACTCCGGCGTCGAGCTCCTGTTCCGAGTCGGCGCCCCCGACGGCGACCCGTCAGGGGATGGCCAGCCGGGCGTCGCGGGCTCGTTTCCAGCCGAGGTCGAGCCCGATGCTCAAGAGGAGGACGACGGCGATCGCCACCAGGGTGCGTGGCTCGTCGACGAGCGTCGTGACTGCGAACGTCACGAGAACGATGACGGTGGTCGCGATGCCGAGCAGGAGGATGGAGAGGCGAGCGCCCGTGTGGTCGCGCACCCGCAGGTGGCCGACGGTCACGAGCGCGAACACGACCAGTGCGATGGCGCTGCCGATCGAGGCGATGGCGTTGAGGTCGAAGCCGACGGCGAGCACGATGGCGAGCACGGCGGTGAGGAGCAGGCCGGTCGAGGCGCGACCGCCGAGGCGGCGGCCCATCACCGGTGGGAGCTGGCCGACGGAGGCGAGTTGGTCGCAGAGCCCGGACGCGGGGTACAGGCCGCCGTTGGTTGCCCCGGCGGTGGCGAACAAGGCGGTGACGCTCATCAGCCAGTAGCCGGCCGTCCCGAGGACGGGCTCGGCCGCCTTGGCGATCGCTGTGCCTCCGGACGCGATGACCTCCTCGACGGTGAGCGTACCGAACACTCCGAGCGCCACAGCCACGTAGATCACCGTCGCGATGCCAAGCGCCAGGTACATGGCCCGAGGGAGCTCATACGAAGGGTCGGCCAGGTCCTTGGCCGTGAAGCTGACGATGCCGAACCCCAAGAACGCGAAGAACGTGAGCGCGACGCTCGACACGATGTCTCGCAGGGACGGGTAGCCGGAGAAGGCAAGCAGGTGCGGGTCCATGTTGACGAGGGTCACGACGGCGAAGACGGCGAGGATGCCGATGACGACGGTCACGACGACGGTTTGCACCCGGGCGACGGCTTGTGAGCCGAGGATGTTCAACATGGTCATGACGGACACGATGAGGGCGGCGAAGATCTTGACCCAGGTCGAGCTGCCCCAGGGGACGGCGTCGCTCGCGTAGCTCCCGAACGAGACGGCGACCATGCCGGTGACGATGGCGTTGGTGGCGAGGACCATCCAGGCGACGACGCCGGTGATGTGGCCGTCGCCGAACCCCCGGGCGATGTACTCGAGCAACCCGCCGGCCGACGGGTACCGCGCGCCGAACTTGGCGAACGAGTAGCCGTTGAGGATGGCGATCGCGCCCGCGATCAGAAACGAGATCCAGACGGCCGCACCCGCAACCTCTCCGGCCGCGCCGAGCAACGAGAAGATCCCTGCTCCGACCATCGCGCCGACGCCGATGAAGGCCGCCTGCCGTATCGTGAACCGCTTCGATTCGCCGGGACTGTCGGCGGTGCCCGGCTCGTCACCCGTCGGCAGGTTCTGGCCTCGCCGGTTCACCATCCTGTCGACCGTCCATCTGGCGTGGTGAGGCTACCGGTAGGCGGGAACGGGTTCAGGTTCGGTCATAGACCGCTGTTGCGCCTTGTACACGGGGATGCCGAGGAGCAGGGCCCCCCCAGCGAGGAGGAAGGGCGCCCAGTAGATCCAGAAGCTGTTGCCGGTGTTGCGCGAATAGACGATGAAGAGGATCGAGAAGATCAGCGAAATGACAGCGACGGCCATGTCTCGCAGGAAGCGGGGCGTCTCCAGGGTGCGGTGATCGACCAGCCGCCATTTCATCTGGGCCAGGGCGGAGAAACCGTAGGGGATGGCGGCGGTGATCCCGCTCATGAGCACGAGGGTGGTGAAGGCCGTGGCGCCGCTCGAGCCGAGGTAGTTGATGAACATGGCGATCGACGCCAGGATGGTCGAGGCCACGATGCCGAAGGCTGGTACTCCAGTGCGGGAGATGCGTTTGAACCGGGCGGGGAAAAGGCCGTCCTTTGCTGCGGCCAGGGGCATCTCGGCACAGATCATCGTCCATCCGTTCAGGGCCCCGAACCCGGAGATGATGACGGCGATGGCCATCACCTTGCCGGGCCACGTGCCGCCGAACATCGAGTTGACGGCGTCGGAGAACGGTGCCGTCGCTGACGCCAGCGCCGAGCTCGGAAGGATGCCGAACATGGCGGTGAGCGAGAGCATGTAGACGACGGCAGTGGCCAGCGTGCCGAGGATGGTGGCGCGAGGGATGTTCCGATCGGGGTCTCTCACCTTGGCCGCCGCTACGGACGCGGTCTCCACACCGAGATAGCTGAACAGGGCGATGGCCATGCCGCCACCGATCGCCGCGACGGCGCTCTCGCCGCTCACGTTCCACGGGGAGTAATTGGCGGTGTCGATGTAGAGGAGGCCGACCGTCGACATGAAGGCGAGGGCGGCGAACTTGAGGATCGTCGTCCCCACTTGGACCGATCCCATGTTCTTCACGCCCGAGAGGTTGATCGCCGCCGGTAACCACAACCCGACGAGTACGAGGAGGATGGAGCCGGCCCGGTTGTGACCCTTGTTGACGAATTGCTCCACGTACAAGACCCAGCCGACGGCGATGGCGGCGTTTCCGGCCCAGGCCGTGATCCAGTACGACCAGGCGTTGACGAAGCCCACCTTGTTCCCGAAGGCAACCCTGGCATACGCGTAGGGACCTCCGTCGGCCGGGAGGCGGCGAGACAACGCCGCGAAGAGCATGGCCAGCACGAGCGCTCCGATGGTGGTGAGGCCCATCGAGACCAGCGTGATCGGCCCGTAGCCAGCGAGTGACGTCGGGAGGTTGAAGATGCCGACGCCGATGATGCTGCCCATGATGAGGGCGATGGCCTGGGTCGGGCCGAACCGGGGGCCGGAGTCCCCAGGCCCAACCTGGGTGGGCGGGCTCGCCGGAGGAGTCTGCGGTGCGGCTGCAGGTGTGTCGCTCATGGTCCGTCCGTCCCCCGAGTCGAGTTGGCGGGCGTCACACAGGGTCGCGAAGGAGTGGACAGGTCATGCAGTGACCCCCTCCGCGTCCCTTGCCGAGCTCGAAACCCTCGATCTCGATCACCTCGACGCCCGCCTCGCGCATCTTGGCGATCGTGTACGTATTGCGCTCGTAGGCCACGACGACGCCTGGCTCGAGGGCGACCACGTTGTTGCCGTCGTCCCACTGCTCGCGCTCTTGCTGGTAGGCGTCCCCGCCGGTCTCCACGACGTGCAGCTTCGGCACTCCCAACGCATCGGCGACCGCTCCCAGGAAGGTGTCCTCAAGGGTGACATGAAAGTCGCCGGGCCTCGTGCCGGGGCGCAAACTGATCGCCCGGATCTCGCCCATGACCTTCGGATAGGCGGTGGCCTTGTCCCGGTCGAGCAGCGTGAACACGGTGTCGAGGTGCATGTGGGCGCGGTCCTTCGACATGACACAGGCGATGACCCGCTCGGCGGCGCCCGCGGTGAACAGCGCCTTGGCGATCTGCTCGATCATGCGGCCCTGCGACCGTTCGCTCATGCCGATGAGCACCGTGGCGTTGCCGACCGGCATCACGTCGCCGCCTTCGAGCGAGGCCAGACCGAAGTCGGCCGTCTCGAATCGCCCGTCGGGCCCTTCCGGGGGGTACCAGAACTCGAAGCCCCCTTCGGCGAACATCGGATGGGCGCGGTAGATGGCGGCCACGTTGTAGGCCTCGCGTCGGCGGGCCGGCCAGTACATCGGGTTGATCGACACGCCGTTGTAGATCCAGCACGACGAATCGCGCGTGAACAGCGTGTTCGGCAACGGTGGCAGCACGAACTGGCTCGTGTCGTCGAGGGCGGCGCCGATCAACGACACCTTGGCGGCGGCGGCCGGATCGAGGCCGGCCTCGGCCACGGTCAGGCCGCCGATGAGATGGATTGCGAGTTCGTGGGGCTTCAGGTCGGCGAGGAGGGTGCGGATCTCGTCGACGAGCGACCACCCCACCGTGTATTCCGACGCCACCAGCTCGATGAGCCGCTGTCGCGCTTCGGCGCTGGCCGCCAGCGCTTCGGCGAGCAGGTCGGACAGGAGGTGCACCTCGACGCCGCGTTCGCGCATGCGGGCCACGAATTGGTCGTGCTCATACTGGGCCCGCTCCACCCACAGCACGTCGTCGAAAAGCAGGTCGTCGTGGTTCGACGGGGTCAGCCGCTTCAGGCTGAGATCGGGCCGGTGGACCATGACCTTGCGGAGCTTGCCAACCTCCGAATGGACACCGAACTCGCCCATCCTTTCATCCCTCCTTGGCGCCATCGCGCGCCACTGTCGTGCCGGCCCGCCCCTCGACGATCCCCTCGATGTCGTTCAGCGAGCCGATCGCGGCCCGCCGACCCGTCGCCTCCACGAACCGGACGGCCGCCTCGACCTTCGGACCCATCGACCCAGCCGCGAAGTCACGGCGGCGCAGCTCATCAGGGGTGACCCGACGGATACGGTGCTGCTCCGGCGTTCCCCATCCGTCGTACACGCCGTCGACATCAGTGGCCATGATGAACAGGTCAGCGTCGATGTCGCGGGCCAGGAGCTCGCTGGCGAGATCCTTGTCGATCACCGCCTCCACGCCTGCGAGCGTGCGTTCCTGTCCGGGAACCCACGAGGTCGGGATCCCGCCTCCGCCGGCACAGATCACCACGGTGTCGTGCTCCAACAGCCAGCGGATCGGTCGGATCTCGAAGATGCGCTTCGGTGCCGGTGACGCGACGACGCGCCGCAACCGGTCTCCATCCCGCTTGAAGACCCACCCCTTCTCCTGGGCAAGGGCATCGGCGGCGGCGTCGTCGTAGACGGGCCCGACGAACTTGGTCGGATCGGCGAAGGCCGGGTCAGTGGCGTCGACCTCGATCATGGTCAGGATCGTGGCGAAGGGCACCTCGGGGGGGAGCAGATTGCCGAGCTCCTGCTCGATCAAGTACCCGATCATCCCCTCGGTCTGGGCCCCCAGCACGTCGAGCGGGTACGCCTCCACTTCCGTGTAGGCGGCGGCCTGGAGGGCCAGCAGACCCACCTGTGGACCGTTTCCATGCGAGAGCACGAGTTGATGGTTGGCGGCGACGGGCGCCAAGGCCGCGGTCGCGACCCGGACGTTGGCCCGCTGCACGTCCGCGGTCATCGGCTCGCCCCGTCTCAGCAAGGCGTTGCCCCCCAGCGCGACCAAGATACGCACGCCCCGGACCTTCAGCTACCCAGGGTCGCGACCAGCAGCGCCTTGATCGTGTGCAGCCGGTTCTCCGCCTGGTCGAACACGATGCTGGCGGGCGACTCGAACACCTCGCCGGTCACCTCGAGGCCGTCGGTCATCCCGGTGTGCTCCATGATGTCCCGGCCGACGACCGTGTTCGGGTCGTGGAAGGCCGGCAGGCAGTGCATGAACTTGACCTTCGGGTTGTCAGTCTTCTCCAGCAGCGCCGAGTTCACCTGATACGGACTCAAGAGCCGGACTCGTTCGCTCCATACGTCCTTCGCCTCACCCATCGAGACCCACACGTCGGTGTGGACGAAGTCCACTCCGGATACGGCGGTCGACGCGTCCTCCGTGATGCTGATGCGGGCTCCGGTGCGGCCGGCGATCTCCTGGGCCGTCGCCACCACGTCGGCAGGCGGATGGAGGGCGGGGGGGCCGGCGAGGCGGACATCGGCTCCCATCAAGGCACCCATGGCCAAGAGCGATCGGCCCATGTTGAACCGGCAGTCGCCGACGAAGGCGTACGAGAGGGCGTCATACGGCTTGCCGCTGGCCTCGTGCATGGTGAGGAAGTCGGCCAGCATCTGGGTGGGGTGCCACTCGTCGGTGAGGCCGTTGTAGACGGGGACGCCGGCGTGCGTCGCCAGCTCCTCGACGTCCACCTGTCGATTGCCGCGGAACTCGATCGCGTCGTACATGCGGCCGAGGACCCTCGCCGTGTCGGCCACCGATTCCTTGTGACCCAACTGCGATCCGGACGGATCGAGGTAGGTCACGTGGGCGCCCTGATCGAAGGCGGCGACCTCGAACGCCGAACGGGTACGCGTCGAAGTCTTCTCGAAGATGAGGGCGATCTCCTTGCCCGCGAGCCGCTTGACCTCCGTCCCGGCGTACTTCGCCAGCTTCAACGCCTCGGATAGCTGAAGGAGGAACCGGAGCTCGCGGGGCTCGAAGTCGACCTCCTTCACAAAGCTGCGGTTGCGCAAGTTGAACAAGGCCAACCTCCTCACCCCCGCTGTCCCAACGCGAAGCCCGGGTGTCGGGCGGATAGTACTGCTGCGTCCCCTCACGCCTGAGCGTCCCCGGGCTGGCTCTGATTCGATCGAGCGTCGAACCGGCGACGCAGCGGTGAACGTTCGGTGAACCGGCGTGGAAAGCTCGCGTGCGCTGGCCGCGTCGAGTGTCCGAACCCGTCGACGTCGCCGGCCGAGCTGCTGCGGCGCGCGGTCGTTCGTGGCGCGACGCTGACCGCTCAGTTGCACAGCGAACGAGGGGCGTCCGATGGCAGCCGTCGCGGCCTCGACGCCTCGGAGAGGACATGGCCACGATGCCGGGCGTGCCCGCGCTCTTTCATGCGATGACCGGCGCGGCGGGGCGGCCGCCCGTGTCTGTCGCGGCCCGGTCGCGGGCCTTGCTCTGCCGGGCGAGCTGGATGGTCTTGTCGATACCGACGATGGCGGGCGCGACGACCGACAAGCCGAGGACGACGAGCCACTGGCCGCCGGTCAAACTCTCGGTGTCGAGAAGCCGTTGCAGCATGTTGAGCTCAACGGCGGCCCAGGTGAGGATCCATCCGAGGATGATCCATCCAAGGTAGGGGAACACCGGCGACGACCAGGCCGGCTCGCGCTCGCGGCGCATCACGATCCCGAGGTTGACTGCGCTCAGCGCCACGATCGCGAAGGCCATGGTCATCGAGATCGACGCATGGGTGGTGCTGGGCGTGTCGGGACCCCACTGCAATACGGCCAGTGCGAGCCCGGCGACGACGAAGCCGCTGACCAGCCACCGGATGACTTGGGGCCGGGTGACGATCCTCGTGCCCGGCTTGCGCGGCGGCCGCTGCATGACGCTGGGGTCGGGAACATCGACGATGAAGCCGACGACAACGGTGACGACGACGAAGAACTTGCAGAACAGCAGCTGCATGGGGAACAACGCGACACCGCTGTTGATGTTGAAGATCGTCGCGAGCAGCATCAGCTGCAGGACCGACGACAGCACCGTGAGCTGGAGCTTGACGTAGGAGGTGATGCGCCGGTAGATGTCGCGACCGAGGTCGACGGCGCGGACGAGCGTGGCGAAGTTGTCGTCGGTGAGGACGATCTTGGCGGCTTGCTTGGAGACCTCGGAGCCGCTTCCCATGGCGACACCGATGTCGGCTTGCTTGAGTGCTGCGGCGTCATTCACGGCGTCGCCGGTCATTGCGACGACCTCGCCGGCTTCTTGCATGAGCCGGGCAAGGCGGACCTTGTCTTCTGGCGCGACGCGACCGAAGACGTGCAGCCGCGGCAGCCGTTCGATCACCTCGGTGTCGGACAGCCGTTGGAGTTCGGTGGCGGTAATGAGCCCGGGTCCCAGCTGAAGCTGGTCGGCGATGGCGCGCGCGGTCACGGTGTGGTCGCCGGTGATCATCCGCACGTCGATCCCCGCGTCGAGCGCTACCCGCACGGCGTGCGCGGCCTCCGCGCGAAGCGGGTCGATGATCCCGACCAACGCGATCAACAGCAGTTCGCTGACAGCCGCCATCGGATCGACGCTCGCGGCTGACATCGTCGCGTCGTCGAGGTCGCGCACCGCGAACGCGAGGACCCGCAGACCCTGCTCCGACATCTGCTGGTTCGCGGCGAGGAGATCGGCGCGCACCTCGGCGATCGGCACCTGCTCGCCATGCCAGAGCGCGTGGCCGCAGCGACCGATGACGACATCGGGTGCGCCCTTGACCGTCATGAAATGCGGCAACTGCAACACGCCGCCGCTGAGCCAGTCCGGCCGATCATGGAACGTCGCCATGAACTTGTACTCGGAATCGAAGGGCACTTCGGCCCGCCGTGGGAGGGCCGCCCGGGTCTCTTCGGCACCGACACCCATCTTCGCGGCGAGCACCACGAAGGCGGCCTCGGTGGGATCGCCGATGACGGACCCGTCGTCGGCGACGGTCGCGTCGCAGCACAGGGCCAGACCGAGGGCCAGACGCCCGAAGTCCGGCACCGGCCCGCCAGCGACGCCCGAGGATCGCGCCGCTCTTGGTGTAGCCGCCCCCTTCGATGCGGAACCATTGACCGTCGGAGAGCATGGCCGTCGCCGTCATCGCGTTCATCGTCAGCGTGCCGGTCTTGTCGCTGTTGATGACCGTCGTCCCGCCGAGGGTCTCGACATCGGTGAGGGCCTTCACCACCGCCTTGGACTCGGCCAGGTGCTGCGCTCCCGACGACAGCATCGTCTGCACGAACGTCGGTAGCCCGACTGGGATAGCGGAGATCGCGGTCGAGATGCACAGCAGCACCAGCGTCTCTGCATCCTGGCCGCGCGCGATTCCGATGATGGCGATGATCGCGACCGCCGTCCACGCCAGCAGCCCGAAGATCTTGGTCAAGCCATCGAGCTCACGCTGCAATGGTGAACGCACGCGGTGGGTCGCGGTGACCATGTCGGCGATCCGACCCATCTGCGTTGCCTGACCACTCGCGGTCACGACGAAGCTCGCCGTCCCGCGCGTGACCTGCGTGTTCTGGAAGACCATGTCCGTGCGGTCGCCGAGCGCGACGTCGGCCGCGGGGAGCGTCGTCGCGTTCTTGGCGACGGGCGCGCTCTCACCGGTGAGCGCGGCCTCCTGCACCTCGAGCGTCGCCGAGGTGATGATGCGGCCGTCAGCGGGGACGACATCGCCGGCCTCCAACAACACGACATCGCCCGGGACGAGCCCCACCGACTCGACAACCTCCACACGACCGGATCGCCGCACCCGCGCGTGCGGCACTTGGAGCTGCGCCAGGGCCTCGACGCTCGCCCGCGCTTTGAGCTCCTGCCGCGAGCCCATCACGACGTTGAACGTCACCAGCAGCGCAACGAACATGCCGGTCGCGATCTGCCCGATGACCAGGCTCGCGACCGCGACGATCACGAGCATGATGTTCATCGGGTTCGACAGCTGGCCCAGGGCGACGGCCCAAGTGCTCGGCGCCGGCTCGGTCGTGAGCTGGTTCGGCCCGTATTCGGCGAGTCGCCGTTGGGCCTCGTCGGCGTCAAGCCCCAACTCCGGATCCACCGCTAGCTCACGCGCCGCATCCCCGGCCGACATCCGATGCCACACGACGACCTTCTCGGCGCGCTCAGTTGTGCTTGGCTCGACTGGTCGAGGTGCGCGTTCAGTTCTGCTCATTGCGACTCCTCGTCGGTCTCACACGCGCCGGTGTCGAAGAGCACCGGCTCTCCGGTAGTGAGGCACGGGTTCTGGCTCGGTCATGTGTTGCCGTTTGCGCGTTAGAGGCCGGGGATGCCGAGCAGGGGTGCGCCGCCCGGGATGAAAGAACGGCGCCCGAAAGCTGTTTCCCGTGCCACGCGAACACCAGGTGAACAGGACCGAGAACACGAGCGGGACGATGGCGACGATCATGTCACGCGGTGGACCGCGGAGCCTCGAGCTTCCGGTGGTCGATCAGCCGCCACCTCATCCGAAGAGCGCGTCATGCCGGCCGAGTCCCAGCACCTACCTGGACAACCTCGGTGGGAGCAGACCTGGGGAGACATGTCCTGCGGATGCCCAAGCGAGCTGGGAGAGCAGCAGCCGTCCCCGTCCCCGTCATCGGCCGAGATGGCTGACAGCACCGGGCGGAGATTCGTCGAGCGCATCAATCCCTCTTGGACCCCCGCCTCCGGCTCCAGCGGCTGGGGTGGCGCCGGTTCCGCGGCTGGCCGTCGAGCCAGATCGGCCCCGGCCGTCTGTGCCGTGACCGCCTGCTGGACGCTCTCGTGGATCCGACTGCTGCCCTCGCCTCGAGCATGCCGTCACGGTCGGATCGGCTCGCGCACCATGTCGGGCGGCTCGCTGGAGAGCACGCCGGCACCGCACCCGCGTTGGCGTCACGGCATGTGCGTACCGCATCGAGTGGTTTCTGCCCTCCGACCGACAATGCCACGCCGACCGGATCGACGATGATGTGCCGATGCGCTCACGCTGGCTCGCCGCGTTGGCCGCCGCCGTCGCGATCGTCGGAGTCTCGTGCTCGAGCTCCGGCGGAGGATCCGTCTCCCTGCCGTCAGGGGTGACCCGTTCGACCCAGGTGCCCACGACCGGGAACTCGACGTCTTCACCGCCGCGTTCGAGCAGCGAGGCGCCTTCGGGCGACGCCGGGACCACCCAGCCGCCCGCGACCGAGACGGCCACCACCACCACCACCACCACCACCACCACGCCGCCGCCGCGGCGCACACAGCCGCCGGCCGCGGCAACAACGCCCGCCCCCGCACCGGCGACAACCGCCGCGGCAAGTTCCACAACCGCAGCCGGCGAGTCGAGCGGTTCCTCGTGGTGGCCGTGGCTGCTGGTTGGCCTCGCCGTGGTGGCCATCATCGTCGGGATCGTCCTCCTGCTCCGCTCGCGCAAGGCACCCCGATGGCCGGCGGAGACGGCGGCCTCCCTCGACGAGTCGGACCAGATCACCACCCATCTCGTGGGGCTGGCGCCCGGCGGACTGGGCACGGTGGCCAGCGCTGATGCCGCGAAGCTGGCCACGCTCATGGCTTCGGTCCAGCAGCTCGTGGCGTCAGCCCCCGACGACGCATCACGACGTAGCCTCGCCCAGGTGCAGGAGCCGCTGCGCGCCTTGCACGCGGCGCTCGACGCGCTCGCGCTACGCCCGCAACCACCGTCGTCAGCGGAACTCGACGAAGTGAGGACTCGGGCGACCGAGCTGCACAGCGCAACATCGCTGGCCCGTGCCAGCTTGGCCCCACCGGCTGCGCCCCGCCCACCCAGCTGAAGGGTCCGGGGAGCGTCGACGTCTCGACGACACTCCGGTACGGTCCGTCTGGCCATCAAAAGGGAGGCCGTGATGCGGCAGCTGGGACCGTGCGTGCCACCGCCGACGCGTTGGAAGATGCGCCCGCGCGCCGCGGCCCTGATCGGCGTCGCAGTGCTGGCCGCGGCCTGCAGCAGCGGCTCGAAAACTGCGGCCACGACGACGACGACGGACCCGGTCGCAGCCGCCCAGGCTCGAGTCACGACCGCGCAGACGAACGTCGCGACGGCCAAGGCGACGCTCACCGAGGCCAGCCAGCAGTTCTGCAGCGGGGCCAAGGACTACGTCGTGGCCCTGGATCGTTACGGCAAGTTGTTCGCGGACAGCAAAGCCACCGTCGGCGACGTGAAGACGGGCGGCGCCGACCTCGCCGCGCCACGCGAGTCGGTCTCCTCTGCCGCCGCCGCGATCGAGCAGGCGCAGAACGAGGTCGCGAGCGCAGAGAAGGAGTTGGCCGACGCTCAGGCCGCGCTGGCGGACGCGAAGGCCACGGCATCGGGCGCGTCGACGAGCTCGACCGCACCCACGTCGACGACCACGACGACACTCATCCCGCCCGCGACGATCACCCGCGTCAAGCAGGCTGAAGACGACCTTGCCAAGACTTCGCAAGGGATCACGGACTCGACGCCGCTGGTCGAGGCGACGGCGTCGTACAACTCGGCCGCAGTGGCGCTCGAGATCGCATGGCTGAAGCTGCTGGCCGACTCGGGTTGCCTCACGGATGAGCAGCAAGCCCAAGCGGTCGCCCAAGTAACCGACTACACCGCCGCCCTGCAGACCGAGTTGCAGCAGGCGGGCTACTACAAGGAATCGATCGACGGGATCTACGGACCGCAGACCATGGACGCCGTGAAGCAGCTCCAGACCGAGAATGGGCTCCCCACGACAGGCTACGTCGACCAGGCAACCGCGCTCGCACTCGAGAAGAAGTTGGCGGCGCTCGGCCAGCAGGCGGCCGCGCAGGAGCTGACCCAGACCGCCTCGGTGCAGACGGTGCTCAAGCTGACCGGCTACTGGACGGGTCCGATCGACGGCAAATGGACCCAGGAGCTCACCGACGCGTTGAAGGGGTTCCAGACCGCGCTCGGTGTCCCACCCACCGGCGCGGTCGACGCCGCGACCCTGGCCGCTTTCGAACAGGCCCTCGCGAGCGTCAAGACCGCGGTGACGGCCACCACGACGAGCACCGCGCCGACCACCACCACGATCGCCGGGACAACCCCGGCGACAACCGGCGAGACGACAACCGGCGCGACGACTTCGACCTGACGGAAGCCGCCTTCACCGGCGGCTCGCCAGGAGGAGACGGGCCTGCTGCAGGGTGCTGGCCAACGTCGCCCGGGCGGGATCCCCTGACTACTGCAGGCAGAACTCGTTGCCTTCGGGCTAGTAGCCTTAACCACCTATGACGACAGCCATCACCTCCGACCACCTCCGCCGCTCCCGGCGCGGCGTCATCTCCCTGCGCATCTCCAAGGACGAGCTGGGCGACGAACTCGCCATCGAGCGCCACCGGCGCAAGGCCGAGCGCATCGCCGCCCGCCTGCGCATCGACGTCGAGGCCGACCACGTGTTCATGGACAACGACGCCAGCGGCTACCGGGCGACCCGCAAGCGCACCGAGTGGGACGCGGCGATGGCGGTGCTGCGGCGCGGGGACCACGGCCACCTCATCACCACCGCCCTCGACCGCCTCACCCGCCAGGACCTCAGGGTCTGCGAGGACCTCATCGACTTCTTCCGGGCCCACGACGTGGTGGTGCACACCGACGAGGACAACTACGACTTGGAGACCGTGAACGGCCGAGCCCGCTTCCGCAAGGCCGCCGTCGATGCCCGGGCCGAGTCCGAGCGCATCTCCCAGCGCACCCAGGACCTCCACGAGGACCTTCGTGACCGGGGCAGCCCCAATGGAGGGCCGCGGCCCTACGGCTGGCAGCGCACCGGCCACAAGGCGACCTACAAGGGCGACGAGGACACCCGCGCCCTCGTGCCCGACGCCGACGAGGCGCCCATCGTGGCCGAGGTGACTCGGCGGGTGGCGGCCGGGGAGACGCTCACGCCCATCGCCCGGGACCTCAACCGCCGGGGCGTGCGCACCCGCACCGGCAACCCCTGGAACGCCACCAACCTGCGCCGGGTGGTCCTCAACGGGACCAACGCCGGCCTCAGGATGCACAAGGACCAGGAGGTCGGCCCGGCGGCCTGGGCCGAGCGGGCCATCGTGGACGTGGCGACGTGGCGCCGGGCTCGCCGCGCCCTCACCGACGAGAACCGTCCGAAGCGCCGAGCGGCCCGGCGCTACCTGCTGTCGGGCGGGCTGCTGCGCTGCGGCAAGTGCGACGCGCCGCTGCACTCCAAGCCGCTGTGGAACAAGGGCCGCCCGGTGCCGGTCTACACCTGCTCGCCGGCCCGCGACCTCCACCACCCCGGCTGCGGTGGCGTGACCATCCGGGCCGAGCAGACCGAGGCGATCGTGGCCGAGGCCGTGCTGCGCCACATCGAGAGCAAGGAGTTCGCCAAGGCGCTGCGGGCCCAGGCCGGCGGGGACCGGGACGCCGAGCGGGCCCTGGTCCACCTGGAGCGGGAGCTGGACGAGTACGCCCTCGACGTCGCCGCCGGCAAGCTCAACAAGCGCCGCTTCGACGTCATGGCCGCCGGTCTCGAGCGCCAGATGGAGGCCGCCCGGGCCCGGCTCGGGACCGACACCACCATGGCCGCGGTGGGCCGCTACGCCGGCCGGCGCAACGAGCTCCGGGCCGAGTGGGAGCGCCGCGCCGACGACCTCGACTGGCGCCAGGCCATCGTGCGCTCGGTCCTCGACCACGTCGTCATCGCCCCGGTCGGCAAGGGCGGCAACCGCTTCGACTCCCGCCGCATTGACGGCTGGACGTGGCGAGCGTGATGCAGGTCTAGCGACACCGCGGTCAACGAGCTAATGTCACGGCTGTAGTTCGAGCCGTGCCCGCCGTGGCGGCACGAGGAGCGAGACCTCACACGGCACACAGCGACCGGCACTCCGGGGGGCATGGTGTCCCGCCCGGGAGGGTGGTAGCGGGAGGACGGCGTACCCACCCAGCCAGCTCCGGCGACCTCACCAGAAGGTCGGGGGCGTGAAGTCGTGAGCGGCCGGCCCACATAGCCGGGCGTACCTCCGTTCCGAGCGATCGGAGGTGCCAACCGATGCACGCTTCTGATGCCGCCACTGCGGGCCGGAAGCGGGCGGCGGCGGCTCGCCACGAGGCCACGGCCCGGCGACTGCGCCAGGAGGCCGAGATCCTCCAGGCCCGCTACGACGCCGGTCGGCGTCTGCTCTCCGAGCACGGGATGACCGAGCCGGTGGAACCTGACGTAGCGGCCCGGCCATGACCGCCCGCCGCTCCGAACCTGAGACGTTCGAGGAGGCCGTCGAGCGCGCCCTGGCCGCCGCCGAGGCCCAGGGCTTCGGGCGCCACGTGACCGACCCGGTCGTCCTCGACCGCATCGCGGAGCTGGTGGTGGCTCCAGCGCGACGGAGCCGGGCCTCGCAGCCCGGCCCCGCTGACTCCGATGACCGCCCCCGAGCCCCGGGCACGATCAAGACCGATCGTAGCTCCGAGGTGCGCGGGGGTGGGCGTCCGGTGACGTGATGAACGCCCTCCTGGGCGAGCTGCTGCGGTTCGCCCAGGACCTGCGGGGCATCGGCGTCGAGGCCGACGACGAGTTCGTCGTGGAGATCGCCGGCGACCTCTACGCCATCGTCGCCCGTCATGCCGTCGAGGCGCTGCGGGAGCGGGCGGCATGAGCTTCCAGGCCGTGGGCTGGGTACTGCGTGGTGGCCCGAGGGGCAGCTCGGTGATCGCGCCGGGCTCGCCCGTGAGCGTCGAGCTCCGGCGGGCCCGCGTCGGGGAGCATGCCGCACGACTGGTAGCGCTGTGTCTGGCCGATCACGTCAGCCATCGCAGCGAGATCACGTCGCCGGGCTCGGTCACGATCGAGGCCGAGACGGGCGTGCACCCCGACGTCGTCCGCCGCACGGTGCGCATCTTCGAGCGCTTCGGCCTGCTCGTCCCCGCCCGCCTGAACGCGCCCGGTCAGGCGAGGGCGTGGCTGTGGTCGCCGGAGGGCTTCATCGAGGCCAACACCGCGATCGACACCGCGATCGACACCGCGATCGACACCGCGATCGACACCGCGACGGACACCGCGACGGACAGCGCGACCCACGTCGCGCTGTCACCGCCTCTGAGCAGGGAGGGGCACGTTCCTAACCAGAACCAGAACCAGAACCAGAACAGGGAACCTTCTCCTCCTTCTCCTTCTGTGGAACTACCGGCGCGCCCGAGCCGGTCGAGGAGGAGGAAGAGCAGCAACAGCAACAGCGATGAGCCGACACCGCTCAGCGTCTCCCTCGACGCGCTGGTAGCCGGCCTTCGGCCGGGCGAGGAAGGACGATGAGCGAGCGGTCGTGGGCCTACGAGGCGTACATGGCGAGCAACGCCTGGCGCTGGCGCCGGCGGGAGGCGCTGTGGCGAGCGCGGCACCGATGCGAGCGCTGCGGTGCGTGGCGCGCCCGCCTGGAGGTCCACCACCGCACCTACCGGCGCCTCGGCGTGGAGCGCAACGAGGACCTGGAGGTGCTGTGCCCCGACTGTCACCGCGCCGCCGACACCGAGCGACGCAACCCGAGGAGGAGTCCATGACCGACACCGTCGAGGCGGAGCGCTACGCCCTCGTCCCGCTGCCGAGCCCGGCCGAGCTGGAGGCGGCGGCCGATCCGTCGCTGCGCATCCTGGCGCTGGTCGAACCGGCTACCGCCTGGCTGCGCGAGGCGCAGGACCTGAGCGCGGTCAACGACCTGCGCGCCAAGGCCGCCGCGCTGGCGACCTACGCCCGTCAGCGTGACCTCGGCATCGAGGCGCAGGCCGCCGCCCTTGCCATCCAGCGCCGGGCGGAGGTGCGCCTCGGCCGGCTGATCCCCAAGCAGCAGGGCAAGAAGCACAACCTCCCTTCCGCGGTAGGGAGGTTGACGCAGAACGAGATCGACCAGTTCCACGCCCTGTACGACCACGAGCCCGAGGTCGAGGCCGCGCTGGCGAAGCTGGGACCCAACGCCAAGCGCAAGACCGTGCTGCGGGCCGTCAGGGCGACGGTCGGGCTCGACCAGCGCATCGCTCGCGCCGAGCGAACCGCGGCCGGCCGGGCGAGGGTGGCCGCCGCCGCCGTCCTCGACGCTTCTGCCGTCGAGCTACACGCCTGCTCGTGCGTCGAGTTGGCCGAGCGCATCGCCCCGGGCTCGCTCGACGCCATCATCACCGACCCGCCCTACGGGCGGAAGCACCTGTCCGCCTTCACCGAGCTGGCCGAGCTGGCCGCCACCGCCCTGCGCCCGGGTGGCGTCTGCTACGCCATGACCGGCCAGCTCGTGCTGCCCGAGGTCATCGCCCGCCTCGGCGCCCGTCTGGACTACTGGTGGACCTTCGCCTACCTCACCCACGGTGACGGCGCCAAGGTCTGGCCCCGCCGCCTCACCTCGCAGTGGAAGCCGGTGGTGGCCTTTCGCCGGCCGGGCGAGGCCGAGCCGCCGTGGATCACGAGCGACGTCATGCGCTCCGACGCGCCCGACCAGTCCAGCCACGACCGAAGCTGGGCACAGTCAGTCAACGGCACCCGCGGGCTCGTCCGCGCCTTCACCGAACCCGGCTGGCTGGTCTGCGACCCCTTCGTGGGCTCGGGCACCACCGCCCTCGCCTGCGCCGCCGAGCACCGTCGGTTCGTGGGCTGCGACGTGGACCCGGGCCACGTCGAGCAGACCCGGCTCCTGCTGGCCGAGCAGTGACTCACCGCCAGCGCGCTCGTCATCGCGCCACGGCGTCAGCGGTGAGCATGACGGCCACGAGCACCTCGTGCTCGTTGCTTTGGCGCATGAGCTGCAGCTGCGACAGCAGCATGCGCGGCCTGCGCTGCGAGGACCCAGGCGACCGGCCACCCCCCTCGACGCCGCAGGAGCCCCGGAGAGGCCAACGGGCTCAGCGCACGTGAACGGCTCGTGAGTAGGGCAAACGGGAGGTGCTGGGCCCAGGTCGGCAGCGAGCGCATACTTGTTCATGCGCTGTCGAGGCTGCGGAGCCCTCATCGACTCGACCCCTCGGCCGGGCCGGCCTCGCCGGTGGTGCTCGGAGGCCTGCCGCCACCGCGCCTGGCGCGACGCCCACCCGGAGCTCAAGGTCCGCCGTCTCCGGCCGCCACCGGACCCCGAGCAGGCCGGGCGCCTCACCGAGAGCGACCTGCGCCGGGCGAGGGTGACCGACCGGTTCCTCGAGATGATCCGGGTGGACCTCTGAGCCTGGCCCTCATCGACCTCCGCATGGGCGAGCTGCTGGAGGTAGACGGCAACGAGCCCGGCCGGCACCTTCCTCCCGGCGCGCCGGGAGGAAGCGTGGACCGCCACGACCGTGACGAGCTGCGCCTCCTCGTGCGCCACGCCGACGTCGTGGCTCGCCCCCACGACCCCCTCGCTGCGTCAAACTCCGGCATACGGAGGGCCCTACTGCGTCACGAGGAGGTGCCCATGGGCAGGCTCGTCAACGGGCACGACGACTGGCAGGCCGCCCGCATCGAGCGGGTGGCCGCGATGCGCCGGTGGGAGGCCGAAGATGGACCCGAGCCGCGCCGGCGCCGCCGGCAGGAAGGAGCACACATGAGCAACGCCGTCGCTGAGCACGTGGAGTTCACCCGGCAGGAGGCCATTCGTCAGCGTGAGGCCCCGGGCCCGGGCTGGGAGGTCAGGGGCTTCGACCGCTCCGGGGCGGGCTTCCCGACCCTGCCCGACGCCAAGCTCGTGGGCGACCTGCTGACCCGGGACCAGCTCGTCCCCTGGAGCGCCTACGTCGCCCGTCTCGAGCAGTTGGGCGCAGCCCGGGACGAGGTCGCCCGCCTGGCCGTGGCGCTCGCCGCGGCCGACGCCGATGACACCGCCGCTGCCGATGCCGCCGTTGAGGCGAACGCCGGCACTGCCCCCGCCTCCTGCAAGCCCGAGCGGGCTGAGGCCCACGCCAGTGCCATTCGATACCTCCATGCCCTGGAGCGGGCCACCCTCGGGGACTTGGAGGCGCTGCGCCTCGCGCTGGTCCCCGACTGGCCCCGCATGGTCACAACCGCCTGGGGCCAGGTGGCCGACACGAAGAAGCGCGCGCCCGAGGTGCTGCGCCGCGGCATCAGCCGAGTGGAGTGGGCGCTGGGCCTGGCCGAGACGCCCTCGCCGGGCGCCAGTGAGACGCTGAGCGCCTTCGAGGCCCTGCCCCTGGTCGGCTGGGACGGGCACGTCGGCGAGCTCCTGGACGCCCTCGGCGCCCGGATGGCCGAGGCGCTGGCCGCCGAGGCGGCCGAGGGCGAGGCCCTCGCCACCCAGGGAGCCTGAGATGGCCGGGCGCGCCACCATCGTCGGGGACGCCTTCCCCGTGGGCGAGGGCGACGCTTTCATCCACCGCCTCGCCAGCACCTCGACGCCCTACGGCGACGAACCCGGCCCGGGAGGCGACAGCGAGGGCGAGGACGAGACAAAGCCGCCGGCGAAGGCGCCCCAGGGCGTCCGCCAGCCGCCGCCGGGGCCGGCCGAGGGCGACGCGTGGCTGAGGACGGCGGTCGATGAGGCCTCCGGCGGCCGCCGCTGGACGAGCAGCTACAGCGAGCCGGGCGGCTGGATGCCGGCGTAGCCTCCCGGCGGCGCGGGCGGCGAAGGCGGCGAGCAAGAGCTGAACCACCTCGCTCCGCCCGGCCACCGGCCACCGGGCCCGGGCTGTGCGTGGACGACAGCCGCAGGGTGGTCTGCTCAACTGATGACGGGCCACCCCCTCGACGGGCGAGGGCGGCCCGGATCTCGGCTCGCCTTGCCGCGAGTCCACGTCACCGGCATGCCCGGCTAGGCGTGCCCCATTACTCGACCCGTCGTCGAGGCGAGCCCGAGGGGGCCGTGGTTATCCCCGCAAGTGGGGTGATCCCGGGAGGTGGTCACGAAGGCCAAGAACTTGGCCACTGGTGGTACCTCCTTGCTCGACTGCCGGGCCCGGAATGGCCCGGTCAAGATCGACGATACCGTCCAGGCAGCGTTGGCCGCTGTCGGACAGCGGCCGAGCCTCATTCGAGGCCGTAGGGACGGACCGTCAGCGCCTTGGCGCACCTCCGGCAGACCACCGTCCAGCCCTGGGCGGTCGGGGTGCTGCGTCAGCTCGAACTCGGTGAAGGACAGCTTCACGATGCTGCCGTCCTCGAGAACGAGGCCGTGACGGTCGAGGTGCTCGCCGAGGGCCCGCGCTCGGGCTTCAGCGCCTCGGGCTCGGCGGCTTGCGAGTTGCGCTGATGGGCATCGGTGCCGAGGGAGAGCCCCTTCCTCGGCACCGCCCATGGCCCGTCGACCGCCACCGCTCTGGCGGCGGTGTCAGCGCGATATCCGTCCGGGGCCAGACGGGTTGAAAACGCCCCCGCTGACGTTCCTGCATCATTTAGGCTAGAACGCTTGGGGCCACGTCTTCCCTTTTAGGGGAGGAAGCTACGGACTTGTCACCGTGCAGGGGTCCGGGGCGTCCGTCAAAAGTTTGGTCAAGAGTTTTCCTCCTGTTTTTTGACCAACCATTGACAGTATAGGCATCATCAGCGCGATGGTGGCCCGGGCGGGATTGTCGGGCGCCGCCGGCCGGACCCTCGCGGCAGGCGAAGGATGCTCAAGCCCTCGGACGTCCGGTCGCCAATCAGCATCATCGGGCCGCCCGGGCGCACTGCTTGCACCAGCCGGCCCTGGCCTTGCGAGCGCCGGCGCGCTCGGCCTCGGCCTTCGTGGCGGCCGGGTGGGTCGTGCCGTGCTGGCGGCAGACCACGGTCCAGCCATGGCGGTCGGGGTGCTGCGTCAGCTCGAACTCGGTGAACGACAGCTTCACGACGCTGCCGTCCTCGAGAACGAGGCCGTGGCGGTCCAGGTGCTCGCCCCGAGGACCGCGCTCGGGCTTCGGCGCCTCGGGCTCAGCCGCCTTGCGGGTGCGGCGCGCCGGCGCCGGCTTCGTGGCCTTGGTGGTGGGCATGGGAGCTCCTCTGCTTCGGTGGGCCGGCCTCGTGCCGGCCGACGTCGACTCCTATCCCCCCGACGGCACGTCGGCTACCCCTCCGGGAAGATGCCGGGAGAGGGCCCTCCTGATGCCGGAGAGCAACGTCGTCGAAGTCGATGCTTCGCTAGCTGCAGGGGCTCGGGCTCGTTGACGAGGCGAAGACGGCCAAGGAGCTCTGCCTGCCGTGCCCGCAGCTCGTCCGCCAGCGCCCTCAGCTCGGCCAGCTCGGCCTCGGCCTGGGCGAGGCGCTCGGTGACCGGCGATACGTGCCCGCGGTCGCAAGATGCAACTCGGCTCCTCACGCTCAACGCTACGCCACCGCCCGCCCGGAGGCCCCAGGAGCGCCCTGCGCGTCGTCGTTCTAGGAGTGGAAGAGGCCCGGCCGCTATCGGATAAGGCCGGGCCCCACCGAGGCTGTGGCGAGGACGGTCAGCCTGCCGGGGCCGTGTTGGGTTCCGCCGAGTCGGCGTCGCCGAAGAAAGGCGAGAACTGGTGCGCCACCAACCGCGTGTAGAAGCAGAGTTTCTCTGCGGTCAGCCCAAGCGGCTGCGGCCCTTGCCGCGTCTCAAGTGAGACCGTCGCCTTCAGGTCCCACCTCCCCTTGATCTTGACGACTCGGCTGGTCGTTCGATGCTCCAAGAGCACGATGCCGGGCTCCAGCGGCCCCGCCCACACGGTCTGATCGGGCGGCACGTTCGCTGCCGCGTCCTCGTCGGTCTCGAACTCGACCTCCCCAGCGTGGCTGAGCACCGCAGGGGCGAGGCGGATCGTGACGGGCACTCGATGTTTGTCGATGTTGTTGAGATCCCGCAGCAGCAGGAGGGCATCTTGGGCTGGGTCTTGGCGTTGGAACGGTTGAAGGCGGGCGACCAGCGCCGCGGCCTCGTCGTTGATCTGCGGGGCGCACTGCTGTAGCCACTTGTCGAAGCAGTCCGGCGCGACGGCGCAGATCGGGAAGCGGATACTGGTCGGCTTGCGCGGCGGGTCGTGGTGATCGACGGCGAGCGCCCACATGAGATTGTCGAGCGCTGCACGGAGGTTGTGGGCGCAGTCGCCGATCAGCACTCGCCACCGACTCACTGAGGGCGACTCGTCCCACGGGGCGAGGATGAGGCGATAGCCGTGACGTTGGTCGCGCCACTCGTGATGAAGGTTCAGCTTCGCCGCCGAGGTCCAATCCGTCACGGACCTGACGAGCTCGGCCGCGAGCTCGTCAGCCCGCCCAAGCTTCTCCTTAGCCGATTCCGGCAGCACCACGGCACGGGACCGTAACTCGCACAAACCGCCAGGTAGACGGGACGATTTAAATGGTCCTTAGCGGTCCTAGCCCTCGGGATCCTGCATGACGTAGTGGCGCTCGCCCTGCTCTTCGACCAGCCGCACCCTCGTCGCCCCCAGCCCGAGAGCGCGCTCGACGGCGGCGTCCACTGCCGCTCGACGCTCCTCGTCGGGCGTGCCCCGGGGTCCGCCGGCATTGACGTCGAGGTGCACTCGATTCTTGAGCTCCTTCGGCTCGGGGACGCGCTGGAAGTAGATGCGCGGCCCTCGTCCGTCCGGATCCGACACGGCGCTGGCCGAGTTCCACTCCGACTCGGGGATGCCGTGCTCGGTGAGCCACGCCTCCCACGAGTCGTAGCCGGGTGGCGGCGGGTCGAGCTGGTAGCCGAGCAGCCCGGCCCAGAACTGGGCGAGGGCGTCGGGATCGTGGCAGTCGAACGTCACCTGAACGGTTCTCGCCATGACGTCGACTCCTTTTTGGGCCGCAGTCCTACTGCTGGACCCAGTCCACCACCGGCCGAGCGCCTCTGCGAGGCCCCCTACGGGCGGTCCGTCCAGCCGGCCAGGAGGTCGGCCACCCGCAGCTCGGGGGGAATCCGCTCCGGCCCGATCGTCTTGTCGATCCACCTGTGCACGTGCCAGATGCGCCGCTCCTGGTAGTTGACCACCTGGCCGCCGTGGGCGGCGTTCTCCATCGAGCGTTGGATCGGCTCGAGGTTGGCGTAGTCCTCGCTCATCACGACGTCGAAGACCGCCAGCCGCCTCTGCCAGACGTCGGCATGGGGGAGCTCGCCCTCACCCCAATCGGGCGCGAACCACACGATGTCGAGCTTGGTGCGGTCGATGGCCTCGGGCCAGAACACCAGGAACGGGAAGCCACGGGCGTCGAGCGGCGTGATGACGTGCGGGAAGATCCCATGTGCCGGGTTGGTGGTGAAGAACAACTCGGTCGCCCCTTCGAAGGCGGGGAGCACCTCGCGGCGGTCGCCCCGTCCGCGGGTGCGGGCCCCTTCCTGCAGCGGCGTGATCATGCTCTGGTGGCCGTGCGGGTAGAGCGTCATCACCGCGCCGCGGCCGTCGAGCTGCGCGCTCACCGTCTGCGGATGGATGGTGCGGGCGTGGTACACCTCGAGAAAGCCCTCCGCCAGGATCTTCCAGTTGCAGCGGATGGAGACGGACTTCGTGTCGATCACCCGTAACGGCGCCGCCGCCAGCTCGGCGAGCACGTCGGGGAGCGGGTCGAGCCATTCGGTGAGCGGCATGGCGTCGTGATCGAAGTTGACGAAGTACCAACCGCCCCAGCGTTCGCAACGCACGTTCGGGAGCCCACGCTCGGAGCGCTGGAGGCCCACGAAGTCCCGCTCGTCGGGCACCCGCACGAGCTCGCCACAGAGGTTGTAGCCCCAGGAGTGGTACTGGCAGACGAGCATCCTGGCCGTCCCGCAGGTGCCCCGCACCACGGGCGCGCCCCGATGCCGGCAGGTGTTGAAGAAGGCCCGGACGACGCCCTCCTCGCCCCGCACGAGCAAGATCGGCGCCCCTGCGACGTCGCACAGCTTGTAGCTGCCGGGGGTGGGGAGCTCGGACTCGTGTGCGGCGTAGAGCCAGGCGGTCTTCCAGAGCTGCTCGCGTTCGAGCGCGTAGAAGGCGGGATCGGTGTAGCGCCCGAGCGGCAGATCGGGCAGCTTCGGGAACCCGTCGGGTGGCTCGGTGCGCGCGGCTTCGTAGGCCGAGCGCTCCTTGTAGCGGGCGATGTAGTCGGCGTCCATCGATCCCCACCTCGAGTTCGGGCTCCGCTCCTGCGAGCGCTTCCGGCCGTTTGATGACAACGGTTGTGCAACATTACTAGCCGGCCCCCGGCCTGTCCAGAAGACGCCGCCTCGGGCGAGGCCCCCGGTTATCGGTTGAGCTGGCGGCCCATGTCGGTAACCGCTTGGAAGGTGCCCCGCCACGTCCCGGTGACCTTGGAGCGCCCGACTCGCGGGCGGTACCCGACCGGGACCTCGATGACCCGCCAGCCGTCAGCTGCGGCCCGCAGCACCATCTCGAGGGGCCAGCCGGAACGGCGATCCGTAAGGCCGAGGGCGACCAGCTCCTCGCGCCTCGCGGCCCGCATCGGCCCGAGATCGGTCACGGGAAGGCCGCCGCGCCGGCGCAGCTCGAAGGCGAGGACGCGGTTTGCCAACCGGGCGTGGCGCGCCCAGGCCCCCCGCTCGGCTCGGCGTGCCCCCAGCACCAGATCGGCCTCACCGCTGATCACTGGGCCGGCCACGGCCGGGAGCTCCGCCGCGTCCAGGGAGCCGTCCGCGTCCATGAAGCACACCACGGGAGCGGTCGCGGCCAGCAAGCCCGCATAGCACGCCGCCCCGAACCCGCGAACCGGTTCGGGCACGACTACGGCGCCGAGAGCGGCGGCCACCTGCGCGGTCGCGTCGCGGGACCCGTTGTCGACGACGATCGGGCGGTAGCCGGCCGGCACACGAGCGAGCACAGTAGGCAGGGCGGCCGCCTCGTCGAGCGCCGGCAAGATGACGTCGACGCCGCGAGGCGGCGGGGCGCCCCCGGGGGCCCCAGGTGCCCCAGTCGACAGGCTCATCGGGCGTGGGCGGTCGTAACGTCCGCGGCGTCCTGGCCCACAGAAGCGGCGTGGCTCCAACGATCAGCCGGGAGGTGGAGCGCGCCACTCACGCGCCCGGCCCGGCGAGAGTCCTGGCGGCCATGGCCGTGGCGCTCGGCGCCGTCGGGCTCTGGGGCCTCTGGCTGACCGGCCGAGGCGCCGAGCTGCACCTCGGCCTGATCCCGTTCTACGGGGCGTGGAGGCCCCGCCTGCAACCGAGCCTCCTCGTCCCCGTCGCCGTCGGCGCGACCGGCGTCGCTTTGGCGCCGGTGCTCTCGGCCACGCTGCCGTGGCGCCGGCTGCTCGTGGCGGCGTGGGCGGGCGGCGTCGCCTGGGCCGTCAGCCTCGCCGTGGCGCCGGGCCTCTACGGGCTCACCTGGCCGCTCCGGTCGCGCTACGACTCCTTTGCCGTCGTCCCCGAGGTCCGCCGCCTCGGCGTGGCGGAGTTCGTGCGCACTTTCGTCGACCGCTTGGGCGCCTACCCCGTGCACGTCGAGGGGCACCCGCCCGGGCTGCCGGTGGCCTACGGTGCGCTCGACCACCTCGGGCTGCGCGGGCCGGGGTGGGCGGCGGCCGCGGTGATCGCGTTGGGAGCCACGACCGCGGTCGCCGTCCTCGTGACCGTCCGGGTGGCGGCCGGCGAAAGTGCGGCGCGCCGGGCCGCACCCTTCTTGGTGCTGGCACCGATGTCGCTGTTCGTCGCGACCACGGGCGACGCCGTCTATGCCGCCGTCACGGCCTGGGCCGTCTGCCTCCTGGCCCTCGCCGCCTCCGGGCGCCGCTCCCCAGCCGCCACGCTGGCGTTGGCCGGGCTGGCCGGCGCGGTCGGAGGGCTGGCCCTGTTCGGCACCTACGGCGTGGCGCTGCTCCTCGTGCTCCTCGCCGCCGCCGTCGTGGGGCCGAGGCGGCAGTGGCGACTCCTCGCGGCGGCCGGGGCCGGCGCTGCAGCGGTGGTGGCGGCGTGGGGCGGCGCCGGGTTCTGGTGGTTCGGCGGGTTCACCGCGACGCGGCACTTCTACCGGCTCCGCGCCGGTGACGACCGGCCCTACCTCTACTTCCTCGTGGCCGACCTCGTGGTCTTCGGCGTGATCCTCGGGCCGGCCGTGCTCGCTTCGCTCCCGCGCCTGCGTGGCCGGGCCCTGCGCCCGCTGGTGATCGCCAGCGCCTTCGCCGTGCTCGCCGCCGACGTGTCGGGCCTGTCGAAGGCCGAGGTCGAGCGGATCTGGCTGCCATTCGTCCCCTGGTTGACGGTCGCCGCCGCCGTCCTCCCGCGGCTGGAGAGCCGACGCTGGCTCGCCGCGTCCGTCGGCTTGGCCGTCGTCCTCCAGGCCACGGTCAACTGGCCGTGGTGAGGCGTTGGTGAGGGAGGAGGAGCCGTGCGCGTAGTTGTGACCGGAGGTGCTGGTTTCATCGGAACGCACGTGAGCGCCGAGCTGGTGGCCGCCGGCCACGACGTGGTCGTCGTCGACGCGCTCCTGCGGGGCGGCGCGCCCCGGCTCCCGGCTGGCGTCGAGCACCGGCGGTTCGACCTTGCCGATCGTCACGCCTGCCGTGACGCGGTCGAGGGCGCCGAGGCCGTCTGCCACCAGGCCTCTCGCGTCGGGCTCGGCGTCGACTTCGCCGACGTCGGCGCCTACGTCCACGACAACGACGTTGGGACGGCCACGCTCCTGTGGGCGCTGCACGAGACGAGTTTCGTCGGACGTGTCGTGCTGGCCAGCAGCATGGTGGTGTACGGCGAGGGCGGCTATCGCTGCGCGGAGCACGGAGCCCTGCCCGCCCCTCGCCGGCGGCGCGCCGATCTCGACGCCGGCTGGTACGAGCCCCGCTGCCCCGCGTGTGGCGGCGACCTGGAGCCGACCGCGGTCGAGGAAGGCGCGCCGCTCGACCCCCGCAACGTCTACGCCGCAACGAAGGTGCACCAGGAGCACCTGTGTGCCGTGTTCGGCCGCGAGCACGACGTCCCCGTGACCATCCTCCGCTACCACAACGTCTACGGGCCGGGCTTTCCTCGCGACACGCCGTACGCGGGGGTCGCGAGCATCTTCTGCAGCCAACTGGCAGCAGGCCAGCGGCCGCAGGTCTTCGAGGACGGCGGCCAGCGTCGCGACTTCGTCCATGTCGCCGACGTGGCCCGCGCCAACCTGCTCGCGCTCACCGCGCCGGCTCCCTACGACGGGCCGCTCAACGTGGCGAGCGGGCAGCCCTGCACCCTGCTGGAGATGGCGGCGCTCCTCGCCCTCGGCAGCGCGACCGGTCTCGCGCCCGAGGTGGTCGGCGGCTACCGCCTGGGCGACGTGCGCCATGTGGTGGCGAGCCCAGAGCGAGCCGCGCGCGTCCTCGGGTTCGCGGCGAAGGTCGGGCCAGCCGACGGCCTCGCGGGGCTGGCCGCTGACTCCTTCGGCCACCAGCGCGGGCCCTGAGGGCGTCAACTCGTGACGTCCTTCGTGGCGAAGCTGGCCCACGCCGCGGCCAGGAACACGGCGATGTACACCGCTTGGAGGGCGACGCCCCGGACGATGTCGTGCCAGAGAATCGGGTCGCGGAACAGGTCAATGAACGACAACCAGTAGTGGGTCGGGAGGTAGGGCCGGATGGAGCGCGCTGCATCGATCAGGTCCAGCACCTGGGAGGTGACGAACGTCGCCAGCGCGGCGAGCGCGGCGGCGAGCGGGGAGTCGGTGCGGGTGGAGGCGAACACAGCGATCGAGCCGAGGCCGAACATTGATGCCGCGGTGTAGCCGATGGCCGCCACGGTGCGCACGACCACGTCGGTCGTCGTCAGTGTGGACCCGGAGACGGACGTGACTGGTTCGAGCCCGAAGAGCACCGCTCCGGCCACGTAGCCGGCGGCGGCGACGGTGACCACGGCGAGCAGGACGAACACCACCACGGTGAGCAGCTTGGCCATCAGTAGCCGCGTGCGAGGCACGGGCCGCACGAGGAGGTAGCGCAGCGTTCCTGCGCTGGCTTCGCCGGCGATCGTGTCGCCGGCGATCACGGCCGTGGCCACGGGGAGGAACACGGGCAGGATCAAGGCCAGAGCGGCCGCCGGGAACAGCACGCCGTTGTTCAGCACATCGGACAGCAGCGCAGGGCCCGACCCCGGCCGGGGCCCGACGCGCGTGACCCTCAGGAAGACGCCCACGACGACAGGCAGGCCCGCGAGCAGTGTGATCGTGAGCCAGGTCCTCGGCCGGCGCAGGAGCTTCGAGAGCTCAACCGCGAAGATCACCACTCTCCCCCGTCAACACCAGATAGGCGTCCTCCAGACTCCGCCGTTCGACCACGAGCTCGCGGACGCGCACGCCCGCCGTGACCAGCTCGCGGTTGAGCCGCTCGGGGGCCCACGTGTCAAGCTCGACGCGCAGCCGGCCGTCCCGGCGCTCGACCTGGAGCGGCCCGGCGCGCATGATCACCCGCGCTGCGGCCTCGACGTCGGGCGTGTCGAGCAGTACGTGGCCCGTCGGCGCCATGAGGCGCTCGACGAGGTCGTGCGCCACGAGGCGACCGTTCGACATCATCGCGGCGCGAGCGCAGATGGCCTCGACCTCTCCGAGCAGGTGGCTCGACAGGAAGACGGTTGTCCCACCGGCGCTCAGCTCGGCGAGGAGCGAGCGGACCTCGCGCATGCCCTGCGGGTCGAGCCCGTTCGTGGGCTCGTCGAGCACGAGCAGCCGCGGCCGCCGGACGAGGGCGGCGGCCAGCCCCAGGCGCTGGCGCATGCCGAGCGAGTAGGCCTTCACTGGTCGCCGGTCGATCCCGCCCAGCCCCACTTGGTCGAGCGCGTCGCCGATGCGGCGGCGGCGGGTGGCGCACGGTGCGCGAGGACCGGCGGCATCGAAGATGGTGAGGTTCCGCCGGCCCGAGAGGTTCGGGTAGAAGCCGGGCCCCTCGACGAGCACGCCGACGTCGCTCAGGACCCGGCTGTCAGGCATGGGGCGGCCGAGCACCTCGACGCGCCCGGCGGTCGGGCCGACGAGGCCGAGCACCATGCGGATCGTCGTGGTCTTGCCCGAGCCATTCGGCCCGAGGAACCCGAAGATCTCCCCCTCGGGCACCTCGAGGTCCACCCGGTCGACCACGGTGAGGCGCCCGAAGCGCTTGGTCAGCCCTTCGGTCCGGATCATGGCGGTCATGCGACCGAGCCACCGTTGGCGCGAGCCAAGGCTTCGCCCACCCGGTCCAGTTGATCGAGCGGCACCGTGCCGGCGAGGACGTAGCCCACGGGACCGATCTGCATCGCCATCGCGTTCACGAGGGAGCTCTCTATGACGGTGGCAGTCGCCCCCCACGGGCGTTTCGTGGGAGCGACGGTGTCGGGAAGCAGGCGGGCGAGGTTACGACCGGGCACGGCCAGCACCGTCACGAGGCTCCACGGGGCCCCGTAGGTCGCCACTCCCGTAGACCGCTGGCTGGTGCGGGCCAGCCCAGCGAGCCGAGCCGGCAGGGAGACGGGGGAGAAGCGCTCGACGGCCTGAACGAGGTCGAGGCCGTCGTCGTCGCGATCGACTCGCGCCGTGCGGGGGATCCGGAACGCGACATCGGTGGCGCTCGGCGCGGCCAGTGACAGGTCGAGGAACTCTGAGCGGAAGGCCGGGCGCGAGCTGCCTCGCACGCTGACGTCGACGCGTACCGGGAGGCCGCTGCGAGCGTCCGCCCAGACGTCGATGTGGTCGATCGTCGTGACCGGATCGGTGACGACGATGCGGAGCCCGGGGACCGACCGTCCCGCCACCCGGACGCGGCCGATCTCATGCAGTTGGGCCGGGGCGGCCGAGGTCACGAAGCGGCGGCCGAGCTCGGGCGGGACGAAGTCGCTCGGGCGCGGCAGGCGCAGCTCGTCGAGGCCCTCACTCCGCTGGGCCAGGCGTCGGTCCGAGTCCCACGTCCAGATGCCCGTCGCGTCGCCATAGGTGTCGAGCTCGCCGGTGGCGCGGAGCACGTCGACCCGCCACGCGTCCGGAGAGGCCTCCCAGACGCGGCAGGTGCGACGTCTCTCCCACGAGCGCGGTGGTCTCCTCGGCCCGGCTGAGGTCGGGCAGGCCGACATGACCGGTCGTCTCCACGTAGCCCGAGTAGGGAAGGTTGGCGCGAGCGATGGCGGCGGCGAGCGTGGCGGGGGCGACGGGCGGTCCCGGCGCCGGGAGAGCCGAGACGAGAGAGGGCAGGGCGGCGAGCAGTGCGACGCCGGCGGCGACGACGAGCCACCGCCACGAGCGCCGCCACCGGCTCACCCCGGGCCACATCTGCGGACGGTGGTCGGCGCCGCCAGCGTCGCTTCCCGCGACCGGGCCTCTCGCCATCGTCCCCGGTTCACGAGGTGCTGCCGCCGTGGCGGTACTCGAGGTAGGCGGCCTCGAGCGCATCGAGCACATCGGGGGGCACGTCCTGGGCCGCCAGGCTGGAGGTGATCCGGATCGTGAGCCGCATCTGCTCGAGGTACTCCTGGCAGTGCTCGCAGCCCGCGAGGTGGCGGTCGATGGCCCGGACCAGCCGGCGCGGGAGCGCACCCTCGAGGTAGGCCGTGACGAGCTCGACCCACTGCTGGCACACCACTTCCCGCCGCCACGGCACGACCCTCACCCGTCACCTCCCATCTGCTGCTCGAGGGCAGCCCTCACCCGGCTCCTGGCCCGGTGGAGCAACACCCGCTGGTGCACCTCACTGATCTGGAGGAGCTCGCGCACCTCCGCTGACGACCACCCCTCGATGTCCCGCAGCACGATGACCCGACGTTGGTTCTCGGGGAGCAACTGCACTGTGTTCGCGACGGTCTGAAACGTTGCAGCACCGAGCACGCGAGATTCCGGTTGCTCGCTCCAATGGGCCGGCGGGGTGGCCCACATCCCGTGCCCGGGCGGCCCGGCGAACCGGTCGGCCGCCACCGATGGCTCCCCGTCGGCCACCTCCGCCACCAGCGAGGAGGCCGGCACGCTTCGGTGCTCGCGGGCGCCACGGGTGCGGGCCTGGTTGGTGAGGATCCGGAACATCCACGTCTTGAGCGAGGCTCGGCCTTCGAAGCCGTCGATGCCGCGGATGACGGCGATCCAGGTGTCCTGCACGACTTCCTCGGCGATGGCACGGCTGGGTACGTAGGTCGCGGCCACCCGCACCATCGGCAGGTGGTACCGGCTCACGAGCTCGCGGAATGCCTGCCCGTCGCCCGCGCGCAGGCGCGGGACCAACTCGGCATCATCGGGGAGGGCAGGCATCGCGGCCCCGAGTCTGGCCGACGAGGATCTCGCGGCTCGCACGGAGGTCTCTCCCCTGGGACAACGACGCGTGCTCTATGCAATAGTTGCTAGATGCACAGATCGAGCGGAGCCGCGCCAAGGCGTCCCTGGCTGTGGCTGAGGCCGAACCGGTGGTCGACGCCGTGCTGGCCGCCTCAGGCGCGCTCGTGGCTGTCGCGGCCTAGTCGATCGCCGCCGTGGACGACTCCGTGACGCTCCCACAGTACCGCACGCTCGTGGTGCTCGCGTCCGCGAGGTCCGCACATCGGGCTCGGGCTGGCGGCGATCGTCTTGCGGACTGCAGGTCGCGGCCTGTCGCCGTCGACATCGGACGAGTACCTCAGGGCGTTCCACGATCCGGCGGTGCACTTGGTTGTCCGCCCGCTCGTGGCCCGGCTGGCTGCGTCGCTCGCCACGCTCGGCTTCGGTGGTGCGATGGGGCTCGAAGGCCCGTCGTTGTACCTCGGCGCCACGACCGGCTCGGAGGTCCAGCGCCGGCTGCCGCGGGCCTTCCGCAACGCCGACGAGCGGCTCCTGATGGTCGCCGGCGCCGCCGCGGGCGTGGCGGCGATCTTCAAGGCGCCAACCACGGGGGCGGTCTTCGCCATCGAGGTCCCCTTCCAGGACGACTTGGCCCGACGAATGCTGCTCCCGGCGCTCGCGGCCTCGGCGAGCGGCTAACTCGCCTTCGCCGCCATCCGAGGGGCGGACCGGCTCTTTCCGGTGGTAGGGGAGCCGGGCTTCGACTCCCGGGATCTTGCCGGCGCTGTCGGCCTCGGCCTCCTTGCCGGCGTTGGCGCGCGCCTCTTCGCCGCCGCGCTGCGCGGGGCCGAGCGGTTGTCGGACGTCGTGCCGGCCCCGGCGCGGGTCCTCGCCGCCGGTGCCGCTCTCGCCGGTCTCGTGTTGGCTGTTCAGGGCCTCGCGGGCGAGACCCTCACCTTCGGGCCCGGCTACGACGCCATCGACTGGGCCCTCGACCCTCATCACGCAACATGGCTCGTGGTCGCGTGCTCGTGGCCCGGTGTGTGGCGACCACGGCCACGGTGGCCGGCGGCGGTGGGGGCGGCCTGTTCATGCCCCTCGTCGTCGCCGGGGCGCTGGCCGGCCGAGCTGTCGGTGGCGCGGTGCACGTGCTCGACACCAATCTCTTCACCGTCGTGGGGGTGGCCGCCTTCTTGGGCGCGGGTTACCGGGTGCCTCTGGCGGCGGTGATGTTCGTGGCCGAGACCACGGGGCGGCCCGGCTTCGTCGTCCCCGGGCTCCTGGCGGCGGTGGCCGCGGAGCTCGTCATGGGGCGGTCGTCGGTCACTTCCTACCAGCTCCCCTCCCGGTGAGTTCCAGCTCGCTGTAACGGTGGCAGTCGGCCCCGGCACCCAAACACCGTGTCCGTTCCTCGTCACCTCCGCGCTCTCCTCGACCGCCACGGTGGTTTCACGCTCGAGCCAGCCTCGTGGCGCCCCGTGCGGCGAGGGGTTTCGGTGTGCCTCGATCCTCAATGGTCGGTCTCCTTCGATAGATCGTCGTGGCGCGACGACGTCGTCGCGGGCTGGCTCGACGCCCGCGGCTTTGCTCTCCGCCGGGGCCGGTTCGTCGGGGGCTGGCTCGATCCGCTCGACGACTGCGTCTGGCTGGACGTGGTGCGCGTTGTGCCTCGTGTCGCAGCCCCGGGTGCGGTGGCCCTGGCCCGCCACCGGGGCCAGCACTATGTGTACGACCTCCGTCGGGGCCGGGTCGTCCCCATCGCGAAGGCGGCATGAGCGGGCCCTCCTCGCCCCCGGCGGAGCCGCGCGGCAACCGGCGGCGCCAACCGGCCCTCGTCCGGGAGGTCGAGGCATGGCGGGACCGGCGGCTGGCAGAAGCCAGCCACGGTCCACGCACCGCCGCCGTCCTCGGGATCGCGCTCGGCGTGAGCTTCACCGTGTGTTTCGTGACGGGAGTCCTGTCCCACCTCATCCAGCACCCGCCCGCCTGGTTCGAATGGTCTCCGCGCCCAGCCGGGCTGTACCGCGTCACGCAGAGCGTCCACGTCGCCACCGGCCTCGCTGCCATCCCCCTCTTGCTGGCGAAGCTGTGGAGTGTCTTCCCCCGCCTGCTGCGGACACCCGTCGTGCGCGACGTAGCGCACGGGTTGGAGAGGGTGAGCCTGCTCCCGCTCGTCGGCGGCTCGCTCTTTCTGCTCCTGAGCGGCGTGGCCAACATCGATCTCTGGTACCCCTGGCCATTCTTCTTCCCGGCCGGCCACTACTGGGTGGCGTGGATCACGATGGGCGCGCTCGTCGTGCACCTCGGCGCAAAGTGGGCGGTGACCCGCTCCGCACTCTCACCTCCCCCACCGCGCCGCTCGGAAGCGAGGGTGGCCGGCGATGCCGAACCGCTCGAAGTCGATCCGATGAGCCGCCGGCGGCTCCTTGCGTGGGCGGGGATGGCCTCCGCGACCTTGACCTTGGCGACGGTGGGACAGACCGTCAGCCCACTGCGGCGGCTCGCGCTCCTCGCCCCCCGCCGACCGGACCGCGGTGTCCAGGGCTTCCCCGTGAACAAGACGGCGATCGAGGCGGGCGTCGTGCCCGCGGCCTCCTCTCCCGGGTATCGCCTCTCGGTGGAAGGAGCAGTGGCGACGCCCCTCCACCTGTCGCTCGAGGATCTCCACTCCTTCCCGGCTCGCGCGGCCGTCCTGCCGATCGCCTGCGTCGAAGGATGGAGTGCCTCGCGTCGGTGGACCGGCGTGGCGCTCAGGGATGTCCTGGCCAGGGCCGGCGCTGGTCGCGGTCACGAGGTGTCGATCGTCTCGTTGCAGGCGCCAGGTCTCTACACCACCTCGGCAGTCAACCCCCAGCAGCTCGACGATCCGGACACGCTGCTGGCCTACGCTGTCGACGGGGAACCGCTCGCCCTCGACCATGGCTTCCCCCTGCGCCTGATCGGGCCCAACCGCCCGGGCGTCCAGCAGACGAAGTGGGTGAGCCGGGTGGTCGTGCGATGAGCGCCCCTCGCCCGTCGGCCGACTCGCGGGGCCGGGCCTTCTGGATCGCGTTCGTCGTCGGTTGGGGCCTCATGGCCTTCGGAGTCGCCGGCGCGATCGCCGATCGCCGCCGGGCCGACCCGGCCGCGCTCGCTCGCTACGTCCTCGAGTTCGCCCTGCTGCACGACGCCCTCGTGGCCCCGCTCGTGTTCCTTGTCGGCTGGCTGGCGAGCGAGGCCCTCCCGCTGGTCGCCCGTGGGCCGGTCAGAGGGGCCCTCGCTCTCTCCGCGCTGCTCGCCGTGTTCGCCATCCCGCTCGTGCGCCGCTTCGGGGCACACCCGACGAACTCCTCGGCGTTACCGCTCGACTACACCCACAGCCTCGTCGTCGTGCTGGGCGCGGTGTGGGGCGTCACCCTCGCCGTCCTCGTGTCGCGAAGCGTGCGGGCCGGGTGGTCGGGGCGCCGACGAGCTGACCGGGGCCGCTGAGCCGCCCGGGCCCGTCGAGCAGCAGGTCGTCCTGGCGGAGCGTCGCCGCGATCCCGGCCGTTGTGGCGGCGAAGCGCGTTCCGGGCATGGCCGCGGCGACGATCAGCGTGTGCTCGAAGGTGTCGACGTCGCGCAGCTCGGGGAGCTGGCGCACTCCGAGGTGCCGGCGTCGAAGTTGCGCCAGCTGGCGTCGGTAGGTGTCCGGCCGGCTCATCGCCACCCCGACGATGTCCGAGGGGTGTGGCTGACAGAGCCCGATCGACCAGTACCCGCCGTCGAGGGCCGGGCCGATGACCGCATCCGCGGCCCCGTCGACCAGCGCGGTGACCGAGGACTCCAGCAGCTCGGTGGTGACCTGGGGGGTGTCCATCCCGATCAGCAACGCAGGGCCGCCGACGTCTTCGAACGCCGCCGCCAGCCGTTCGTCGAGGCGCCCCTCGCGCTGCCCGATCACCTCGAAGGAGGGCGGCGCCCATGGTCCCGGCTGCCCGTCGAGGACGAGGACGCGACGAGCCACCTCGGTGCTCGCCACGACCGCCAGCGTGTCGGCGAGGGCGGCTTCGGCCAGCGCCGCCGCCTGCCCGGGCGTGCACGGTGGGCAACAGCGCGTCTTGGCCCGGCCAGGCCGCGGCTCCTTCGCCAGCACGACCAGGGCGCACTCCATGCTGCCTGGTGGTCGCCACGCCGACGTCCGTTACACCTCGGCGGTGACGCAGCGGCGGTGTCCCCACGGCCGCTTGCCCCTGGATCAGCTGCCCGCGCTCGAGGTAGCCGCCACCGTGGAGGGCGTGGCCGCCTTCGCGGTCGTGGCCGTGGCGGTCGAGGTGGCGGTGGTCGCCGTGGTCGCACTCGTGGCGCTCGTAGCAGCCGTCGACGAGCCGGTCGTGGCCTTGGTCGTCGAGCCGGCCGAGCTGGCAATGCAACCGGTGAGCGCCAGCATCCCGAGCGCGCTGGCGGCACCGGCGCGGCGCCGGGCGCGCCGGGCTGGATGCGGGCGGCGGCGGGGAGAGGTGGTTCGGGGGGTCGTCATCGGTACTCCTCGGTTGGGCGCCGGTAGGCGTGGATGGAGGTCATGGTCGGCGCCGTTCCTCAGACAGCGCTTAACCAACGCTGGGCTTGCCTTGACGTCTCTCGGCCGAGCGCAGCGAGGGCCGAGGAGCGCGGCACCCGGGCGCCGCTCGGGCGGGGCGGGCCGCTCGGCGCCGCGGTGGCCTGACGGACTCGGACGACCGTGAAGAGCACGACGGCCAGCGTGACCAGCCCGGCCGCGCCCCGCACCACCACCGACTGGCGGTCGGTCCCGGCGGCGAGCATGTGGATGGTGGCCGTGGCGAACAGCGGGAAGCTGAGGAAGTGCACGGCCCGCCACGCCCGCTTCGAGAGCCGCTTGCGCAGCAGCGAGGTGATCTCGACGGCGAGCGAGCAGGTAGAGGCCGGCGATCCCCCAGGCGACCGCGCCGGGTGCCAACTGGCTGGCGAACGGCACGAGCACCTCGACGAGGCCGAAGTGGACGTAGCTGTCCAGCATGAGCGACAGCACGTGGATGCCGGTGAACACCACGGCGGCGCCCCCGAGGAAGCGGTGCAGGTCGAGCAACCAGTTCGGTCGTGGCCGTTTGCCGAGGGCGCGGGTGCTGAGCGACAGGCCCCACAGCACGCTGGCCGACAGCAGGGCCCATGCCACGAGGCCGCCGGCACGAGCGGTGTACCACCACAGTTGGCTTGTCATCGGTCGTCTCCTTCGGGCGCGATCACGATCTCGCGGGATGATCCGGCGGGCGATCGACGCGCCGCCGAGGAACTCGGGCAGCCCGGACGACACCGTGATCGTGCCGTCGTCGTCGACGACGAGGGCCTCCGCGCCGGAGCCGTCGATGAGGTCGAACGGGTGGGCCGAGCCGCGCAGCAGGACGGCCTTGGCCAGCACCTCGGCGGCCCACGCCTCCCCGGCGACCACGGTGGCGAGAGTCAGGTCGCTCTCCGAGGGAAGGCCGGTGGCCGGGTCGATCAGGTGGTGGCGCACCTCCCCGTCGACCTGCCAGCGCCGGCGCAGGGTGGTCGAGGTGGCCACAGCACCGTCGGCCAGGCCGAGGTCGCGCGAGCGGTGTGTCCGTCCACGGATGCTCGACGGCGACCGTCCAGGCTTCGCCGGCCGGGCTCGTCGCCGTGGACGCGCAGGTCGCCGCCGAGGTTCACGCACACGCCGGCCGCCCCGGCGGCCATGAGCTCGGCGGTCACGATGTCGGCGGCCGAGCCCTTTGCCGATGCCGCCGGCGTCGAAGCCGGTCCCGGCCGGCAGCGTGACCGTTACGCCCGTCGACGCTCGATGTCGGTGCAGCCCAGCGCCGAGCCGACTGCGACGGCGGTCGGCCGCGTCGAGCCGATCTGCTCGAACGAACGGTCGTAGCCGGCGCGGAGCACGTCGCCCAGCACGGTCGGATCGAAGCTGGCCGCCGGTGAGCCGCCACGCCTCGATCGCCCGGCGCGACGAGCAGCACGGTCTCGTCGGACACCTCTACCGGCCTCGCCGGCGCGGCGGTTGAGCTCGCTGATCTCGCTGTCGGGAAGGAACCGGCTCCATCGCCGCTCGAGGTCGTCGATGCGGCGCCGCGCCTTGCACCAGACGAGCCGTCGGGGCCCGCCGACGACGATGACATGGCGCGTCGCTGCCCATGGCTCGGAAGCGAGCTTCGGCGCCGCCGCTGCGGCCGGGCGCCACCATCGCCTCCATCGGTGCTCCTCCTCCGCGGTGCCGGCGGCACCACTGCCCCGATGGTCGCGACAGTCCCTGGGAGAAGCCTTGGCGGCCGCTGAGTGACCCCGCCGACTCCACGTGCGCGCGTCAGCCCGGGTGATCCGGTGGCAGTCGCAGGCTGTAGCCGACGCCCCGGACGGTGTGGATCAGCGGCGGGTCGACGTCGTCGACCTTGTGGCGGAGGTAGCTGATGTAGGTCTCCAGCACGCTGGCGTTGCCGGCGAAGGTGTAGTCCCACACCTGTTCGAGGATCTGCTCGCGCGTGAGCACCACGCCGGGCGTTGGCCAGCAGGTAGTGCAGCAGCCTGTACTCGGTCGGGGTCAGCTCGATCAGCCGGCCCGCACGCCAGACGTCGCGGGTCTCCTCGTCGAGCTCGAGGTCGGCGTAGCTGAGCCGGTGCTCGCCCGGGCCGGCGCCGCCCGACCGGCGCAGCACGGCCTTCACCCGTTCGACCAGCTCTTCGATGCTGAACGGCTTGGTCACGTAGTCGTCGCTGCCGAGGCGCAGGCCCTCGACCTTGTCCTGGGTGGCGTCCTTGGCCGTGAGGAAGATCACGGGCACACGCGTGCCGGCGCCCTCCGCCTGGCGCAGCCGCCGGGCCACCTCGAAGCCGTCGAGGTCGGGCAGCATCACGTCGAGCACGATGAGGTCGGGCCGGCGGCGGCTCGACCGCGTCGAGCGCGGCCCGTCCCGTGCCGACCCGCTCGACTTCGAAGCCGTTGTATCGCGAGCGCCATCGCCACCAGCTCGGTGATGTGCTCCTCGTCGTCGACGACGAGCACGGTGGCGGTCGGGCGGGCGTCGGACACGGCGGCAGGCTAGGCCGGGCGTCGCCCCGCGGCGCCAGAAGCCTCACTTTGGAGGTGCCGGCGAATCGCCGGCGATTCGCCGCGGAACTCGAACCTGGGTGAGCGCTCGACGGCACCCACCGGTTCGAGTTCCCGAGTGAGCCGGTCGGGGCCATCAGCCATCTCTGAGGAAACTCCCAGGGTTCGTGGAGGCGGCCCCGAGTGCCGGCGCCCATCGTGACCACGTGATCGGGACGGTCTCGGGCCTCGCCGCTGGCGACGCGCCAGGATGGCACGCGGTGGATCGCCGTCCCCGCTGCGACCGATGACCCTGCGCCTGCGCCTTGTCATCGCGTTGGTCGCCCTGGTGACCGTCGGGCTGGCCGTGTTCGGCGTCACCACCTACCGGCTCTACGCCCGGTCGCAGTACGAGCGCATCGACGAGCAGGTCCGCAACGCCGTCCCCGACGTCACGAACCAGCTGCGGGAGTCGGCCGGCCTCGACCACGCGCCGGCCGGGCCCGGCGGCGGGCCCGGGGGCGACCGCCGGCCACAAGGGGAACACGGCGGCCCGCCGGTCGTCGCGCCGCTCGGCACGTATGGCGAGCTGCGCGATGCCAACGGGAACCAGATCACCCAGGTGCAACTCGGCGGTTCGACGTCGCAGCCGAGAATCCCCGACGATCTGGGTGACATCAGCAAGCCGAGTCTGTTCACGACCGGGTCGACCACGGGCAGCGGGCAGTGGCGCGTCTACGTGGGGCCGGCCGAAGGCGCACCGGGCGATACGGTCATCGTCGCCACGCCTCTGGGCGAGCTCACCGATTCCCTCCGGCGACTCGTCCTGATCGAAGCCTGGCGGCCGGGGTGCTGCTCGCCGCCCTCGCCGTCGGTGCCTGGTTCATCCTCCGGCGGGGCCTTCGCCCGCTCGAGCACATGGCGACCTCGGCCCGCTCGATCACCGCCGGTGACTTGTCGCAGCGGGTCGCACCGGCGGACGAGCGCACCGAGGTCGGCCAGCTCGGGCTGGCCCTCAACACGATGCTCGGCGAGATCGAGGAGGCCTTCCGCGAGCGCGAGGCGACCGAGATGCGCCTGCGCCAGTTCCTCGCCGACGCCTCCCACGAGTTGCGCACGCCGGTCACGTCGATCCAGGGCTTCGCCGAGCTCTTCCGGCTGGGCGCCGACAGCGACCACGTCGACCTCGCCGGTCATCCTCCGGCGGATCGAGGAGGAGTCGGCCCGCATGCGCACCCTCGTCGAGGATCTGCTGCTGCTGGCCCGTCTCGACGAGACCCGGCCGACCGAGCGGGTGCCCGTCGATCTGGCGGTGCTGGCCGCCGACGCCTGCAGCGACGCGGTGGCGGCGGCCCCTGACCGGTCCGTCACGCTCGACGCGCCCGACCCTGTGATCGTGCTCGGCGACCAAGGCCATCTGCGCCAGGCGATCGCCAACCTGGTGAGCAACGCGCTGCGCCACACCCCCGGCGGCACGCCGATCGAGGTGTCGGCGCGGTCGTCGGGCAGGGCCGCGGCCTCGTGACGGTCCGCGACCACGGCAGCGGCCTCGAGCGCCGACGCCGCCGCAGCATGTCTTCGACCGCTTCTGGCAAGCCGACGAGGCCCGGGCCGGCATCGGGGCCGGCCTCGGGCTGCCATCGTGGCCGGCATCGCCGCCGAGCACGGGGGCCGAGGCGAGCGCCGCCAACGCGCCCGACGGCGGTGCCGTGTTCACCATCGAGCTGCCGATGGCGCCGGCCGAAGCCGTCGTGGACCACCGCCGCGGAGCCCATCACGACGCCGTGACGCCCGCCAACGAGGGGGAGATCTCCTTCCCCTGAGAGGCCGGTCACGTGGAGCTCCCCGCCGGGGCGGTGAGGTCGTAGAGAGTGACCCCGCCGACCGTCGTCGAGCTGAAGTGGCTGTGACCCACGTCGCGATGGCGATTCGACGTGCCGCCCCCGCCGGCCGCCCATGCCGCCCCCGGCGATGAAGTAGTGGATCCGGCCCGCGGCCACCCACGCTCGAACTGGGCCAGGGTCGGGGCGGGGTCGGTGCCGTTGAAGCCGCCGATGGCCATGACGGGGTCGCCCGTGGCCAGCTGGTAGCCCGCGGCCTGGTTCGCGCCGATCGTCGCCGCGACCCAGGTGTACCTCGACGCGTCCTGCTGTCAGCGCGGAGTCAGCTCGGCGCTCGGGGTGCCGGCGTTCAGCAGGCCGCCGATGCCCCCGGGCGCGCCACCCCGCGCCCCCGGCCCGAAACCGCCGTGCCGGTCTGGCCGGGGAACCGCTCCGCCGGCGCCGCTCGGGGTCGCCTGCCCACCGGTGCCAGCGCCGGTCTGCCCACCCGAAGCCGCCTCGGGGGCCACCGCCGGCCCCCCGGCGCCGGGCGCCGCCCGGCCACCGAACCCGCCGACGCCCGCCGGGCCGGCGGACGGGATCGCCCCCGATTGCGGCGTGGTGACCGTGGCGAAGGTGTAGGCGGTCGGGGCGGCGAGGGCGATGACCAGGCCGCCGGCCGCCGAGCGCCGGCAGTGTCCAGCCCTCGCATCGTCGGCCACAAGGCGACGGCGGCGGCCAGCGCCAGCCCGCCACGAGGATCGAGCTGCGGAGCCACGGGACCCACGTGGGCGTGCGGGTGAGCAACTGGTGGGCCCAGATGCGCCGACACCGCCGGGTCGCCCCAATGCGGATGCGGGCCCAGAGCTGAGCCCGCCGGGCCACAGCAGGCTCCCGCCGATGCCGATGAGGCGCCGATGGCGGGGGCGAGAGCCACGGCGTAGTAGGGGTGGATGATGCCCTGGCCCAGGCTGAACACGGCCCGGTCACGACCAGCCAGCCGCCCCAGAGCAGCAGCGCGGCCCGGGTGCGGTCCGTGCGCCGGGCCCGCGCAGGTGAGGGCCAGGCCCACGCCGAGGAGCAGTCAGCGCCGCCGGCAGCAGCCAGGAGATCTGCCCGCCGAACTCGCGTTGAACAAACGAGTCCACCCGGTCGACGCCCCACCGGCTGCCGGCCTGCCCCCGCCGCCGACGCTCCCGGTCTCGTTGCCGGTGAGGCGGCCGAAGCCGTTGTAGCCGAAGATCAGGTTGAGGATGCTGTTGTTCTGCGAGCCGCCGATGTAGGGGCGGGCTCGACGCCGGGGTCAGCGCGACGGTCGCCACCCACCAGCCGGCGGAGACCACGAGCGCCACGCCGCGACCACGAGCTGCCAGATCCGGCGCCCCAGCGAGGTCGGCCCGGCGAGGAGGTACGCGACCGCGAAGGCCGGCACCACGAGGAAGGCCTGGAGCATCTTCGCCACGAACCCGAAGCCGACGAACGAGAAGCGCCAGGACGAGCCAACCGCGTCCGGCCCCGCTCGAGCGCCCTCGCCAGGCGTACGCCCCGAGCATGAGCAGCAGCACCAGCAGCGCGTCCGGGTTGTTGAACCGGAACATGAGGGCGGCCACGGGGGTGAGGGCCATCACCGCGCCGGCGACAGCGCGGCCGCCGGCGAGAACCACCGCCGACGGTGGCGTAGAGCACGCCGACTGCGGCCACCCCCTCGAGCGCCTGGGGCACCAGGATGCTCCAGGCGTTCACGCCGAAGATCCGCGCCGACAGCTCCATCACCCACAGGGACGCGGGCGGCTTGTCGACGGTGATGAAGTTGGCGGCGTCGGACGACCCGAAGAAGAACGCCTTCCAGCTCTTCGTGCCGGCCTGCACCGCGGCCGAATAGAAGCTGTTGGCCCAGCCCGACGCGCCGAGGTCCCACAGGTACAAGGCGGCGGTCGCCACCAGCAGGGCGAGCAGGCACGGGCGCACCCAGCGCGGGTCCTGCTCCCGGCCCCGCACGAACCGGCCCACGCGCCCACGGGGGGAAACGGTCGCGGCGGGGGGCGGCGGGGCCGGGGGAACGGGGACACGGGGGTCCGGCAGCAGCGTCGTGGTCATGAGCCCACACTCCGAGGGTGGGCGCGGGTGCCGAGGGAAGCGCCAGCGACGAGGCACACGCGGCGCGAGGAGGAAGCAGCGGAGCGGACGACGAGCCCGCCCATCAGCACGGTCATGGGGCCACCCTCGTGGGCGCGGCTCAGGATCCCCTCCGATACTCCCTCGAGATCGCCGTGACGACCCTGGGTGTCGGCTGGGAACGTTTGGTACTCGGACAGAGGGCGCTCAGTCCGGCTGACGTATGGCGGATCCCGTCGCCGGCAAGGTCGCTACCGTCCTCGTCGTGGAGATCGTGCTCGTCCGCCACGCCGAACCCGAGTGGGTGCGTGAGGGGCTGAGCGTCGACGACCCACCGCTGACCGAGCGCGGCCAGGAACAGGCCCGCCTGCTCGGCGAGCGCCTCCGCGGCGAGGGCTTCGACGAGATCTGCGTGTCGCCCCTGGTGAGGGCCCGCCAGACCTCCGAGCCGGTGGCCGAGGTTCTCGGGCTGGCGGCCGTCGAGGCGGAGTGGCTCCGGGAGATCCGCAACCCCATCTGGCAGGGCACGCCGGCCGAGAAGGCCGAAGAGGCGTTCAAGGCCGACCGCCTCCGGCCCTCCCATGAGCGCTGGAATGGTCTCCCCGGCGGCGAGGCCGTGCGCGACTTCGTGGCCAGGATCCGCCAGGGCGCGGCCACCTTCGCCGCCGAACGCGGCATCGTCCCCGTCCGCGAGGACCTACCGGTCTGGCGGCTCGACGGCCCGCGCCGGCGCATCCTCCTGGTCGCTCATTCCGGCACCAACTCCGTCGTGATCTGCCACCTGCTCGGCCTGGAGCCGACCCCGTGGGAGTGGGACCGCTTCGTGCTCGGCCACGCGTCGGTCACGCGGATCGAAGCGCTGCCCGTGGGTGACGGGCACACCTTCAGCCTCACCCGGCTGTCGGACGTGGAGCACCTCCCGGCCCAGCTCCGCACCCGCTGACCTTCACCAGGTGTCGACGCAGGGCCGCTTCTTGCCCGAGCGCGGTGGCAGTAGGGGCGCCGACCGCAACGCCGCCATGATCCGGTCACGAGAGCACGCCGGGTCGATGACGTCGTCGATCTCGAAGTAGGTCGCCACGTTCAGCCCCTTGCTGTGCTCGTAGGCGTGGGCGACCATCGCCTCGTAGGCCGCCGCCCGCTCTTGCGGGTCGTGGATGGCTTCGAGCTCCTTGCGGAAGCCGAGCTTCACCGCGCCTTCGAGCCCCATGCCGCCGAACTCGCCCGTCGGCCATGCGATCGTGAACACCGGCGCGTGGAAGCTGCCGCCGGCCATCGACTGCGCCCCGAGCCCATAGCCCTTGCGCAGCACGATCGTGAAGTACGGCACGGTGAGGCTGCCGCCGATCACGAAGAGGCGGCTGAAGTGGCGCACCTGGGCCGACTTCTCGGCCTCCGGCCCGACCATGAACCCGGGCGTGTCGCAGAGGTGCAGCACGGGGAGGTCGAAGGCATCGCACAGCTGCAGGAACCGGGCCGCCTTGTCCGCCGCGTCGCTGTCGATGGCCCCGCCGAGGTGGGTGGGGTTGTTGGCGAGCACGCCGAGCGGTCGGCCCTCGATGCGGATGAGCGCGCTGATCATCCCGGCGCCGAACCCTCGCCGGAGCTCGAGCACCGACCCGGTGTCGGCCAGCGTCTCGATCACGGCACGCACGTCGTAGACGCGTACGCGGTTCTCGGGGACGAGCGAGCGCAGGAGGCGCTGGTCGGCGCACGTCCACTCGTCGAGGGGTCCCTGGAAGTAGGCGAGGTACTGCTTGGCGGCCCGCACCGCGGCGGCCTCGTCCGCCACCAGCACGTCGATGACACCGTTGGCCGCCTGGACCTCCACCGGGCCGACCTCTTCCGGCCGCACCGCACCGAGCCCGCCCCCTTCGATCATGGCCGGGCCACCCATGCCGACGTAGGAGCCCTCCGTGGCGATGATCACGTCGCAGCAGCCGAGCAGCGCGGCGTTGCCGGCGAAGCAGTACCCGCTGACGATGCCGACGAGCGGGACCAGCCCGCTCAGGCGGCCGAACAACGCGAAGGCCATCACGTCGAGCCCCGTCACCCCGGCATGGTCGGTGTCGCCCGGGCGGCCGCCTCCGCCTTCGGCGAACACGACCACCGGACGGCGCAGCCTCTCGGCCAGCTCGAAGACGCGGTCCTTCTTGCGATGGTTCTGCTGACCTTGCGTGCCGGCCAGCACCGTGTAGTCGTAGGCGATGACGGCGCACTGCGCGCGCTCATCCGCGAACCGGTCACCGTTCACCCGACCGAAGCCCGTGATCAACCCGTCGGCGGGGGTCCGGGTGATGAGATCCTCGACGCCCCGCCGCGATCGCTGCGAGGCGATGGCGAGGGAGCCGTATTCCACGAACGTCCCCGGATCGCACAGATCGGCGACGTTCTCGCGCGCCGTTCGCCGTCCCGCCTCGTGGCGCTTCGCCACCGCCTCGGGACGCGCCTCGTCGCGGGTGAGCGACTGCCGGAGGAGCACCTCCGCCAGGTCGGCGCGCACGTGATCGAGCCCGACGCTCGTCTCGCCCCCCGCCTCCGGCGCGGCCACCTCGGCCTCGTCAACCGTGAGCAGCATGTCGCCCGGATAAACGGTGTCACCAATGGCCACACCGATATCGAGGACGGTGCCGCTCGCCGCCGCCTCGATCACGTGCTCCATCTTCATCGCCTCGAGCACGACGACGGGCGAGCCCGTCGCCACCGTGTCGCCCACGGCCACCGAGATGGCCACGACGGTTCCTTGGATGGGCGATTCGGTGGTGCTGGCGGCGGGTGGCCCCACCCGCCGGAACGTACCTCGCCATGGCCGCGGCCGCGGTTCCGCCCCGGTTCGTGCTCGCTTTCCCCGTTCATGCGTGTCACTTCGCGCAGATGCGCGCGGATCGACCCGCATGAACGAGAAGAGGGGACCCACGCCGGGATCGGGCTCAGGCGGCGGGCGGGTCACCCGGCTCGAACCGGTAGCCCATGCCCGGCTCGGTGACGAAGTAGCGGGGCTGGCCCGGGTCGGGCTCGAGCTTGCGGCGCAGCTGCGCGAGGTAGACGCGCAAGTAGCCGGTCTCGCGTTCGTACTGGGGCCCCCAGACCTGCTGCAGCAGCCAACGTTGGGTGAGCAGGCGGCCGGGGTTGCGCAACAGGTGGCCGATGAGCTGCCACTCGGTCGGCGTGAGATGGACTTCCTTGCCGTCTCGCCACACCTTGCCGGCGGCAAAGTCGACCGTGAAGTCCGGCGTCTCGACGGCCGCGGCTTCGCTCACCGGCTGATGACGCCGGAGCGCGGCTCGCAGGCGGGCGAGGAGCTCGTTGATGCCGAAGGGCTTGGTGACGTAGTCGTCCGCGCCGGCGTCGAGCGCGGCCACCTTGTCGGCCTCGGCGTCGCGGACCGACAGGATGATGATCGGCACCTCCGACCAGACCCGCAGTCCCCGCACGACGTCGGTGCCGTCGATACCCGGCAGGCCGAGGTCGAGCAGCACCACATCGGGATGCTCGTCCGCCGCCAGTTGCAGCGCTTCCTCGCCGGACGCGGCCGTGTCGACGTCGTAGCCGCGGGCCTGGAGGTTCACGCTGAGCGCCCGCCGGATCTGCGGCTCGTCGTCGACCACGAGGACGCGGGTCATGAGAGCCGTGCGGTGGTCATGCGAGGGCCTCGTGCGTGGCCGCGGGCACGTCGTCCGGGGCGGGGCCGGAGTCCGCCGCGAGGGGAAGGTCGACCACGGCCGTGAGCCCGCCGCCGGGCGTGTCATCGAGGAGCACGTCGCCCCCCAGCACATGGACGAACCCCCGGGCGACGGCGAGGCCGAGCCCGACTCCGGCCTGCGTGCTGTGATCCCCGAGCCGCTGGAACGGCCGGAAGACGCGCTCCCGGTCGGCCGGAGCGACCCCGGGCCCTCGGTCGATGACGCGCACGTGCATGCGTCCAGCTACGGGGGCGGCCTCGATCCGTACCTTGGCCCCCTCGGGCGACCACGCCAAGGCATTGGCCACGATGTTGGCGAGGGCCCGTTCGAGCAGCGCGGGATCGGCCTGGACCGCCGGCAGCGTGTCGGGCACGGCCACGTCGACGCGGCCGGGCTCGTGCACGATGCTCGACAACGCGCTCGGCTACGACGTCTTCGAGATAGACGGGCCGGCTCAGGACCTGGACCGCGCCGACCTGCAGCCGGCTCATGTCGAGCAGGTTGCCGACGAGCCGGTTGAGACGATCGGCCTCCTCGTCGATCGTGCGGGCGAACTCTCGGCGTTGCTCGCCGGTCCAGCTCACGTCGGACTGCAGGAGGCTGGTGGCCGACGCCTTGATCGTGGCGAGCGGGGTGCGCAGGTCGTGCGAGACGGCCTGCAACAACGCGGTGCGGAGGGCGTCGGTCTCGGCGAGGCGGGCCGCAGTGGCGGCATCGGCCTGGAGCCGCCGAGCGTGCAGCGCGAGGGCGAGGTTCGACAAGAACGTGCGCAGCACCCGCTGGTCATCGGCCGAGAGCTGGGCGCCCCGCAGCACGAGGACCGCGCTGCCGTCCTCCGCCAGATCCCACCGCTCGCCGTCGAACGGTTCCGTCGGTGGGTCCTCGCCCGCCGATGCATCGAGGATCCATCCGTCATCGCGGTTGGAGAGCAGGGAGACCGCGTCGAGCGAGAACGTGCTGCGCAGCTGGTCGAGCAGTCGGGGGACGGGGTTGGCCTCGCCGATGAGGATGCCGCTGGTACGGGCCAGGGCAGTGGCCTCGGCGCGCGCCCGCATCGCCTCACTCGAGCGGGCGGCCACCCGGTCGACGAGCAGGCTCGCCCCGACGGCGCCCACCACGAAGATCACGAGCGCAGTGACGTTCTCGGGTTCGCTGATCGTGAAGGTGTGCAGCGGAGGGACGAGGAACCAGTTGGCGAGCAGCGAGGCGGCGAGGGCGGCGACCACGGCCACGGCCACGCCACCGATGACCGCGATGGCGACGGTGGCGACGAGGAACAGAAGGAGGTCGGTGGCCAGGGTGACATCGGCGCGGACCGCGCTGAGGATGACGGTCAGCAGTGGGAGGCCGAGGACCAGGAGGAGCCAGCCAGCGATCTGGCGGGGACGGCTGGGCGCCCATCGGCTGGGGCGGCGGGTGGGGCGGGGTGTCTCCGGCTCCGGCTCTGCCTCCGAGCCCTGGGCGATCACGTGGACGTCGAAGCCGTCGGCGCGTCGCACGATCCGGTTGACGATCGACCCTCGGAGGAGCTCGTGCCAGCGATTCCGGCGGCTGGCCCCGATCACCATCTGGGTGGCCTTCTCGGCGCGGGCGAACTCGACGAGCGCCTCGGGCACTCGCTCCCCGACGATCTCCCGGTAGCTCCCCCCGAGCTCGTCGAGCAGGCGGCGCTGTGCCAGGAGCTGCGGTCCGGACCGGGTGGCGAGGCCGTCCGAGGCGATCACGTGGACGCCGATCAGCCCTCCGTGCAGCCGCCCGGCGATGCGCGCGGCACGGCGCACGAGTTGCTCACCTCCCGGAGCGCCGGTGACGGCGACCACCACCCGCTCCCGGGTCTCCCACGCCTGGCCGATGCCGTGGGCCACCATGTAGGTCTGGAGGTTCTCCTCCACGCGATCGGCGACCCAGAGCAGGGCCAGCTCGCGAAGGGCGGCGAGGTTGCCGGGCCGGAAGTAGTTGGCCAGTGCCGCATCCACCCGCTCGGGCGGGTAGATGTTGCCGTGAGCCATCCGGCGGCGCAGCGCCTCGGGGCTCATGTCGACCAGCTGGATCTGGTCGGCTCGTCGCACCACCTCGTCGGGGACGGTCTCGCGCTCGGCGGATCCCCGTGATCCGCTCGATCACGTCGTTGAGGCTCTCGAGGTGCTGGATGTTGACCGTCGTGATGACCGTGATGCCGGCCTCGAGGAGGTCCTCGACGTCCTGCCACCGCTTCTCGTGACGGCATCCGGGCACGTTGGTGTGGGCCAGCTCGTCGACGAGGGCGACGGTGGGGGCGCGCGCGAGGACGGCGTCCACGTCCATCTCCTCGAACGTCGTGCCCCGGTAGTCGATCTTCTGGCGGGGCACGACGTCGAGGTCGCGGACCTGCGCCTGCGTCTTCGGCCGGCCGTGGGTCTCGACGAAGCCCACGACGACGTCGGTGCCTCGACCGGCCCGCCGCCAACCCTCGTCGAGCATGGCGAAGGTCTTGCCGACCCCCGGCGCGGCGCCGAGGTAGACGATGAGCACGCCGCGATGGCCCCGAGTCGAGCCAGCGGCCTGAGTCATGGTCGGCCCGCTGCCCTCAGCGCCCGTCCAGGGCGAGGTTCAACTTCAGCACGTTGACGCCCGGTTCGCCGAGGAACCCGAACTGCCGGCCCTCGGTGTGGTCCTTGACCGTCGCCAGGACCTGGTCGACGGTCATCCCGCGTGCCTTGGCCACGCGGGCGGCCTGGAGCTTGGCGTTGGCCACCGAGATGTCGGGATCGAGGCCGGAGGCCGACGCCGTGATGGCATCGACAGGTACCGCTTCGCTGTCGGGCAAGCCATTCTCCTTACGATAAGCCGCCACCCGGTCCTCGACCGTCTTCAGGAAGTCGGGGTTGGTAGGCCCCAGGTTGGAGAACGAACTGGCCAGCGCGTCGTAGCCCGTCCCCGCCGCCGACGGACGGGGGTGGAAGTACTTCGGGTCGGAGAAGTTCTGGCCGATGAGGCTGCTCCCCACCACGACGCCGTCCTTCTTGATCAACGACCCGTTGGCCTTGTCGTTGAAGGCCACCTGGCTGATGCCCGTGACGACCAGCGGGTAGATGAGTCCCGTCAGCACGGTGAGCGTGAGGATGGCGAGGATGGCGGGCGTGAGCTGGCGGACGAAGGCTCGCATCACTTCACTCCCATCGCGCTGATGATGACGTCGATGATCTTGATTCCGATGAAGGGGGCGATGATCCCGCCGATGCCGTAGATCAGGATGTTGCGCCGCAGTACCTGCGCCGCGCTCTCGGCGATGAACTTCACCCCTCGCAGTGCCAGTGGGATGAGCAACACGATGATGAGGGCGTTGAAGATGACCGCCGACAGGATGGCCGAGCGTGGCGTCTGCAGGTCCATGATGTTCAGCGTGTTGAGGGCCGGGAGCACCCCGGCGAACATCGCCGGCACGATGGCGAAGTACTTGGCCACGTCGTTGGCGATCGAGAAGGTCGTCAGCGAGCCCCGGGTGATCAGCAGCTGCTTGCCGATCTCGACGATCTCGATGAGCTTCGTCGGGTTCGAGTCGAGATCGACCATGTTGCCGGCTTCCTTGGCCGCCTGCGTGCCCGTGTTCATGGCCACGCCGACGTCGGCCTGAGCGAGGGCGGGGGCGTCGTTGGTGCCGTCACCGGTCATGGCGATGAGCCGGCCTCCCGCCTGCTCCCGCTTGATGAGGGCCATCTTGTCCTCGGGCGTGGCTTCGGCCAGGAAGTCGTCGACCCCGGCCTCGGTGGCGATGGCGGCCGCCGTGAGCGGGTTGTCTCCCGTGACCATGATCGTGCGGATGCCCATGGCCCGCAGCTCGTCGAAGCGCTCGGTCATGCCGGCCTTCACCGTGTCCTTCAGGCGGATGACGCCGAGGATCCGCGGCGGCTCCCTTCCGCTGCGGTCCATCACCACGAGCGGGGTGGCCCCGTCGCGCGAGATGCCCTCGACGATGGGGCCGAGCTCGAGCGGGACCGTCCCGCCTTCTTCCTCGACCAGCCGTCGCACCGACTCGGCCGCGCCCTTGCGGACCGAGCGCCCGTCGGGGAAGTCCATCCCGCTCATGCGGGTCTGCGCGGTGAAGGGCACGAGTGTGGCTCCGGGCGCATCGGGCACCGCCAAGCCGTAGCGCTCGGATGCGAACGTCACGATCGAGCGCCCCTCCGGCGTCTCGTCGGCCAGGCTCGAGAGTAGGGCGGCCACGGCCAGGTCGTGCTCGTCGACCCCGAGGACAGGACAGATCTCCGCGGCCTGGCGGGAGCCGAACGTGATGGTCCCGGTCTTGTCCAGGAGCAGCGTGTTGACGTCACCGGCCGCCTCGACGGCCCGGCCGCTCATGGCCAGCACGTTGCGCTGCACGAGCCGGTCCATGCCGGCGATGCCGATGGCCGAGAGCAACGCGCCGATGGTCGTGGGGATCAGGCAGACGAGCAGCGCCACGAGAACGATGATCGACTGCTCGGCCTCCGAGTAGATGGCGAAGGGCTGGAGCGTCACCACCGAGAGCAGGAAGATGATCGTGAGCCCGGCGAGCAGGATCGTGAGCGCGATCTCGTTCGGCGTCTTCTGGCGGTTCGCCCCTTCGACCAGGGCGATCATCCGGTCGAGGAACGTCTCGCCCGGCTTCGACGTGATCTTGACGAGGATCTCGTCGGAGAGGACGCGTGTGCCTCCGGTGACGGCGGATCGGTCGCCGCCGCTCTCCCTGATCACGGGCGCCGACTCACCGGTGATGGCCGACTCGTCGACCGTGGCGATGCCCTCGATGACGTCGCCGTCCCCCGGGATGACCTCACCGGCGCTCACCACGCACAGGTCGCCGAGTTGGAGCTCCGTCGAACGCTTCTCGACGGTCGTCCCGTCGGCCCGCCGCACCCGGGCGACCGTTTCGGCCCGGGTCTTGCGGAGCGTGGCCGCTTGTGCCTTGCCGCGGCCTTCGGCCATCGCCTCGGCGAAGTTGGCGAAGAGCACGGTGAACCACAGGAACAGGCTCACCAGCCCGGCGAACACGTTCTGGGAGGCGGTGGAGGAGCCGATGTCGCGGAAGAACAGGATGGTGGTGAGCACCGATCCGACCTCGACCACGAACATCACGGGGTTGCGGATCAAGGTGACCGGGTTGAGCTTGACGAAGCTGTCCTTGAGGGCCTGGATCGTGATCTCGCGGTCGAACAGCTTGCGGGTGCCCGGCGGTCGGCGCCGAGACTTCACGGGACGGTGCGCGACCTCTTCGGTGAGAAGGGTGGACATCGATGACTCCTAGAGGCTCAAGTGCTCGACGATGGGCCCGAGGGCGAGGACGGGGAAGAAGGTGAGGCCGGCGACGATCAGGATCACGCCGAGCAAGAGTCCCGCGAACAAGGGGGTGTCGGTTGGGAATGTGCCGGCGGACACCGGCACGCGGCGGCTTGCGTACCACCGAGCCGGCGATCGCCAGCACGGGGATGGCCAGGAAGAAGCGGCCGATCAGCATGCAGAGGCCGAGGGTCGTCTGGTACCACCCGTTGGTCACCGTCAGCCCGGCGAAGGCCGACCCGTTGTTGTTGCTGGCGGACGTGAAGGCGTAGAGGATCTCCGTCAGCCCGTGGGCCCCTGGGTTGAGCCGTCCCTCCAGGGCGGTGTTGAGCAGCATGGAGGCGCTGGCGAAGACGAGCACCGCGATCGGCATCGCCAGGATGTAGAGCACGACCAGTTTCATCTCGGCGGCCTGGATCTTCTTGCCGAGGAACTCGGGGGTTCGTCCCACCATCAGGCCGGCGATGAACACGGCCATGATGGCGTTGATCAGCATCCCCGCGAGGCCGACACCGGTGCCTCCCGGCGAAACCTCGCCGAGCTTCATGTTGACCAGCGGGACCATGCCGCCGAGGGGGGTGAAGCTATCGTGGCCCGAGTCCACCGAGCCGGTCGAGGTGCCTGTGGTGGAAGCGGCGAAGACGCCCGAGGTGAACGGTCCGAGCCGGACCTCCTTGCTCTCCATGTTGCCGCCGGACTGGTTCGCGGCGATCGACTGGTCGACGCCACGGCGCGTGAGCTCGGGATTGCCGTTCTGCTCGAACATGCCGGCGAGGAGCGCGGCGGTGATCCACAGGATGCCCATCACGGCCAGGACCACACGACCCTGCCCCTTGCTGCCCACCATCACGCCATAGGTGATGGGGAAGGAGAACCCGATGAGCAGCAGGACGTAGATCTCGAGCAGGTTGGTGAGGCGCGTCGGGCTCTCGAACGGGTGGGAGGAGTTGGCGTTGAAGAAGCCTCCGCCGTTGGTGCCCAGGTCCTTGATCGCCTCCTGGCTGGCCACGGGGCCCCCGGGGATCTGCTGCTGGGTCACCGGCGTGGTGACAGTGGCGCCGCTGTCGTCGGTGGTCTCCACCTGCACCGTCTTGTCGACGGTGGTGGCGGTGGTGGTGTGGGTGAAGTTCTGGATCGCGCCTTGGCTCACCAAGACGATGGCGATCACGAACGAGATGGGCAGCAGGATGCGCGTCGTCGTGCGGGTGAGGTCCACCCAGAAGTTGCCGAGGGTCCGACCGCGGCGGCGGGCGAGCCCGCGGATGAGACCAACGACGATGACCATGCCGACGGCCGCGGACACGAAATTCTGCACGGCGAGGCCGGCCATCTGCACGAGGTGGCCCATGGTCGATTCGCCGGAGTAGCTCTGCCAGTTCGTGTTCGTCATGAAGCTCGCGGCGGTGTTGAACGCCATCTTCGCCTCGACGTTGGGCAGGCCATTGCTGAGCGGCAACCAGGTCTGCACCCGCTCGAAGATGTACAGCGCCACCACCGAGACGAAGCTGAAGGCCAGCAGCGCCATCGCGTAGATGTTCCAGCGCTGCTCTCGCTTCGGGTTCACGCGAAGGATGCGGTAGATGAGCCGTTCGACGGGCAGGAACACGCGGTCGCCCGGAGCCCGGTCGCTGCCGTAGACCTTGGCCATGTAGCGCCCGAGGGGACCGATCGAAACGCCCAAGGCGACGATGAGCACGCCCAGGGAGATGAACGACGCGGCGGACATCAGAACCGCTCCGGGAACACCAGTACGAGGATGAGCAGGACGAGCACCGCCGCCGCGATGACGAGGGCGATGTAGTTGTCCGTCGTCTGGGAGGCGAACACCGCGGTCACGCATCCACCGCCTGTGACGCGCCGGCATCAGCGAGCCCATCCTCTTCCGCCGGGAGCGCCGGATCAGGACCGATGATGCGGTCGCAGACCCGCACATACCCCACGCAAAGGGCGAAGAAGGCGACGACGACCAAGAGCAGCACGACGTCGATCACGGTGGTCCTTTCGTCAGGTGAGGGGATGCAAAGTCGGTGCCTTGCTGGCCGCCACCGCGAGTTGGTCGGCGAGTGCGACCGCGGCGCGGCGATCGGCGATGGAGGTTCCCGTGCCATGCGTTGGCATCAGCACGATCCGTCCGAGGCGATGGCCGGCCTGGCTGACAGGCAACTCGACGCCAGCAGTGGGGAGCTCGAAGCCGCCAGGCACCCAGTGCAGCTCGTTGCCCGCGATGTGCCCAGTGTGCTCGAGCTCCGTCAACCGCGGAGGACCATAGGGGGAGGGCTCGAAGCGGCACTCCACGAGGTCGAGTTGCTCCACGAGCGCGTCCCGCACGACGGGCCAGATCTCGTCGACGTCGGCTCCTGATGCGACCAGGGAGGTCACCGCCTCGAGCCGCGCGGCCGACCGCGCCCGCAGCACGGCGTCGCGGCGGCTGCTGGCACGTAGCGCGGCGAGTTCGCCCACGGCGACGCCGACCACCAGCAGCAGGACAAAGGTGATGATGTCCTCGCGCTCGTTGATGCGCAGCGTCAGGTAGGGCTGCGTGTACAGGAAGTCGAACGAGAGCGCCGCCACCACCGAGGTGACCGCACCGGCAAGCCGGCCGCCGAAGGCCGCCGCCCCGACCACGACCAGCACGAGGACGAGCGCCATGTTGCTCGGGCCGAGCCAGTCACGCAGCGGCACCAGCACACCCGCCACCACCAGGACCGTGATGGCCCCGAGCCCGGCGACCAGGCGTGACGTGTCGCGCTCCATCTCGCCCATTCCTAGCGAGCAGACCAGAGTTTGACCAGTGCCTTCACGGATCTCTAACGACCCGCTCCGCAGAACATATGGGGCCTTCGCGCGCCGGTGTCAGAACCCCTGGGCAACGCGCTCCACGAACGCAATCAGGGCTGCCGAGCCAGCCCGACGCCGAGTTGGTCGGCCATCGCCACCGCGGTGTAACGGTCGTCGGAGGAGATGCCGGTGCCGGCGTGGGCGGTGGGGAACTGGAGGACGAAGTGGCCGACCTCGCGCCCATCGCCGCGTACCGGGAGGGCAGCCACATCGGCGCCCGCCCGGTCGGCACGTCCCGGGATGCTGACACCCCAATGCGTGAGCACGGCCATGCCGGCCGGAGCTGGACCCGGGTGGTACGTGACGTCGGTGAGGCCGAGGAGGTCCTTCAGCTCGGCGCTCGTGAGCGTGATGAGACGGCCAGGTGATTCCCCGCCGGCGACCAACTCCGCCTGACGGCGAACGCGCGTCACCTCTGCCTGCCGCGCCCGGGCCTCCTCGGCACTTCGCCTCGCTCGTTCCACGAGCTCACCGCCGGCCAGCCCGACGAGGCCGAGGAGCACGGTGGTGGCCACGTCTTCGCCGTTGCTGATGCTGAGCGACTGGTACGGGACGGTCAGGAAGAAGTCGAAGGCGAGGGCGGTAGCGATGCCGGCGACAACCCCGGCCAACCGGCCACCGATCACCGCCGCGCCCAGCACGACGAGCACCAGGCCGAGCGCGAGGTTGGCCGTGCTCGCGTGCTCGCGCAAGGGGATCAGCGCGGCCACGATCGCCACCGGTACGACGATGGCGCCGACGACGACCACCCCGCGGGAAATGGGGCGAGCCAGAGGTTGGTCAGCCATGGCTACCTCCTTCTCCAGTCTCTCGGCCTCGTCAATGGCTTTCACGACATCTTCACGTCGGGAGCAATGATCTCGACGCGACCTTCGCATAGGAGCTGCGATGAAGGCCGTCGAGAGGAGGTCCGGATATGACCGGCAACGAGTGGACCGCTGCGTTCGCGCTCGAGCTGGGCGTCACCCCGCCCGACGCCGACGCCGTCGAGCAACTGCTGGAGCTGGCCGGCGTCGCCGCCCATGCGTCCGAGCGCACCGCCGCGCCCATCGCGTGCTTCCTGCTCGGTCGCTCCGGGGTCGACCTGCGGGCCGCGCTGGAGCGGGCCCGGCGCGTGGGTGATCAGCCGTCCTCGGGCGGTTGAGGCACGTCGGTGTAGTCGATCTCCTCCACACCGACGACCTCCAAGCGGCCGTCACCGTGCGCGTCACGCAGCGTCGTGCGTGTCACCTCGACGGCATCCACGTTGCCGTCGCCATCGACGTCCATGCCGACGGTCTCGGTGACGATGACCGCGTCAGGGGTGCCGTCGTGGTCGACGTCGAAGGTGAGTGTGTCGGTGACGACGACCAGATCGGCTTGCCCGTCCTCGTCCACGTCGAGGTACCGGGTCTCCACCACCTCGGTGCCGTCGTTGACCCCGTCGCCGTCGACGTCGAGATCGAAGCGCTCTACCCGGCCGCCTTCGCCCGCGTCGCCCACGTCCTGCTCGCTCATGGCGGCAACAGTACGGTCTCGGCGTGATCGACGCCGTTGTGATCGGGGCCGGTCTGGCCGGTTCCGCCGCGGCCTGGGAGCTCAGCCGCCGTGGCCGGTCCGTCGTGGTTCTCGAACGGTTCGAGCCGGGGCACGACCGCGGCTCGTCGCACGGTCGGGAACGGATCATGCGCCTCGGCTACACGACACCGCTCTACGTCCAGCTCGGCCTCGAAGCCCTCGACGGCTGGGCGCGGCTCGAAGAGGAGGCTGGCCGACGGCTGCTGCACGTCTCCGGGGCGATCGACCACGGCGCCGACGACGAGCTGGCGGAGATCGAGGCCGCCTACCGAGCCTGCCTTGTCCGCTACGAGTGGCTGAGCGCCGGCGCTGCTCGGGAGCGCTGGCCGGGTCTGCGGTTCGAAGGCCGCGTCCTCCACCAACCCGGTGGCGGATGGCTGGAAGCCGACGCGGTGCTCGCCGCCTTTCGAGCGGGCTCGGTGGCCCGAGGCGCGGACTGGCGCTACGGCGTCGAGGTCCTGCGCATCGAAGCGAGCGGCGGCGGCGTGCAACTGCGCACGGCCGAGGCGGAGCTGAGCGCGGCAGTGGCGATCGTGACCGCTGGGGCGTGGTGCGATCGGCTCCTGTGGGAGTTGATCGAGCTGCCGGCGCTCTGTGTGACCGAGGAGCAGGTGGCCTACCTCTCCCCTCGAACTGCCGACGAGCCGTGGCCGTGCTTCATCCACCGCGGCGAACCGCTGCACTACGGCCTCCCGACGCCCGACGGACGCCTGAAGGTGGGCGAGCACGGCACCGGCCCGGTCGTCGATCCCGACCATCGCCGCTCCGAGGTCGAGCCCGTCTCGTGGGCACGGCTCCTCACGTCGATCCCACACTGGGTGCCGGGCGTCGATCCCGAGCCCGTCGAGGCCGCCACTTGCCTGTACGCCACCACGCCGACGGACGACTTCGTCATCGACCGCGTCGGCCCGCTCGTGGTCGGCGCCGGCTTTGGTGGGCACGGGTTCAAGTTCGCTCCCGTGATCGGGCGGCTGTTGGCCGATCTCGCTCTCGGGGGCCCGACCGGCGGGCCGTTCGCGCTCGCCACCGCGCCCTCTCGCCAGGGCCGGTCACGCTCGCGCTGACGGCTCCAGCCGGCAGGGGTCCGCGCACGGGTGCTCGAGCGGGGCGGGGGTCGGCTCCGCCACCCGGGCCGTGCGCACCGTCGCCCACGCCACGAGGCCGCCGACGAAGCACAGCACGGCGGCGACGACCACGGCACGATCGAAGCCGGCGTCGAAGCTCGCCGCGGTGGACGTCGTGTCGAGGCCGACCACGCCCGGCAGCACGGCGATGGAGAGGAGCCCCGCCAGCCGGGCCACCGCGTTGTTCACCCCCGATGCGACCCCGAGGTCGCCCTCCTCCACCGAGCCGAGGACGGTGGCGGTGAGCGGCGCCACCGTGAGGGCCAGCCCGAGCCCGAGCACGGCTGCCGCCGGCAACACGTCCGCGAGGAACGTCGCCTCCGGGCCGACGCGCCGGTAGAGGAGCAAGCCCACGCCGGCGACGAGGGGACCGACCGTCATCGGCAACCTTGGCCCGATGCGCTGAGCGAGCACGCCGGCGCGGCTCGAGAGCAACAGCATCGCGATCGTGACCGGCAGCAGCGACGCGCCGGCGGCGACGGGCGACCAGCCGACGACGAGTTGGAGCTGCAGGATCACGAGGAAGGTGGCGGCGCCGAGCCCGGCGTACACAGCCAGGGTGGTGAGGTTGGCGCCGACGAACTGGCGCGAGCGGAAGAGCCCGAGCGGCAACATCGGATCGTCTCGGCGGGCTTCGACGGCCACGAAGCCGCCGAGCGCGGCCAGGCCGACGCCGCCGAACACGATCGCGGTCGTGCGTCCGGACGAGGGTCCTTCGATGGCCGCGAACGCCAGCGCGGCGAGGCTGACCGAGATGAGGACGGCGCCGGCGACGTCGATGGCGCCATGAGGGCGGACATCGCGTGACTCGGGCACCTTGCGGAGCGTGATCCAGACCGCGACGGCGGCGAGCGGGAGGTTGATGAGGAAGATCAGCCGCCACGACCACGTCTGCACCAGCCAGCCGCCGACGAAGGGCCCCACCGCGCTCGCCACCCCCGCCAGTGCCGACCACGATCCGACCGCGCGACCGCGGTCGTCCGGGTGGAAGCTCGCTGAGATGATGGCGAGGCTGCCGGGCACGAGGAGCGCGGCGCCCGCTCCCTGGAGGGCTCGTGCGGCCACGAGGGCGCCGATGCCGGGCGCCACCGAGCACAACAGCGACGCCGCGGTGAACGCCACGAGGCCGGCCACGAAGATCCTCCGCCGGCCGTAACGGTCACCCAACGAGCCGCCGAGCAGCAGGAGGCCCGTGAGGGTCACGAGGTAGCTGTCGAGAACCCATTGCAGGCCGGCGAGGTCGGTGTCGAGATCGCGCCCGATCGTGGGCAGCGCCACGTTGACGACCGTGCTGTCGAGGAAGGCGATGCCCGACCCGAGGACGGTGGCGGCGATGATCCAGCGGCCCTCGGCCGTGCCGGCACGGACCGTGCCCGCCGCGCTCGGCGGCAAGCCGGAACGGGGCGCATCGCTCACCGCGCCTACCCTCGCACGGCGCCTGTAGTGGGATGGGCGCGACGCCCTGCGCAGCGGGCCGCGCCGCTGATCGCTCAGCCGGCCGCGGCCTCGTGGTCGAGCAGCCACCGCTTCACGTCGAGCCCCCACCGGTACCCGCCCAGCGAGCCGTCGGCCCGCAGGGCCCGGTGGCAGGGCACGAACAGGGCGGGCGCGTTGCGGGCGCACGCGTTGGCGGCGGGACGAACGGCGGCCGGCTGCCCGCAGCGAGCGGCGAGCTCCGAGTACGAGACGGGATGGCCGGGGAGGACGTCGCGCAGCGCCTCCCACGCCTGGCGCAGGAACGGTCCTCCGACCTGGCGAACCGGGATGGCGTCGATCGCGCCGAGATCGCCCTCGAGGTACGCGTGGACGGCCTTCGTGATGTCGCCGAGGTCGTCTCGCCGGCGCCAGTCCGTCGTGCGCAGCGTGGGCGAGATCCGTTCGACCACGTCGGTGGGTTCGGCCGACCAGCCGCTGGCCAGCACCACGTCGTCGTCGGCGACGATGGTGAAGGGTCCGGCCGGGGTGGGGACGACGGTCAGGTCCATGGTGTCGAGCTCCTCATGAGTGTGGGGGTGAGCGAGTTCCAGAGGTGCAGGAGGGCGTAGGCGCGCCACGGGCGCCAGCCCTCGGCGATCCGCGCCGCCTGCGCGGATCGCCGGGCAGGCCGAGGCGCTCCAAGGCGCGGCGCACGCCGAGATCGGAGGGCAGGAAGGCGTCGGGATGGCCCGTCCCGCGCAGCGCGATGTACGAAGCGGTCCACGGGCCGATGCCGGCGACGGCCCGGAGCTGTGCCTCGAGCGTGGCGCGGTCGGTGCCGCCGTCCACCGTGATCTCACCGCTCGCCAGGGCCGCGGCCAGCGCTCGCAGGGCGGCGCGCCTCGTGGCCGGCATGGGCAGGTCGGCGTCGGCGGCGCCCGCCACTGTGGCCGCGTCCGGGAACAGGTGCGTCAGCCCGCCGTGGCCGTTCTCCAGCGGCCGGCCGAGGCCGGCGACAAGGCGGCCGGCGGCCGTGCGAGCGCCGGCCACCGACACCTGCTGGCCCAGGACGGCGCGAATCACGACCTCGGCCCCGTCCACGTGGCCGGGCACCCGCAAGCCGGGGGTCGCGCGGACCAACGGCGCGAGCACCGGATCCTCGGCGAAGGCCGCGTCGACTGTGACGGGATCGGCATCGAGATCGAGGAGGCGGCGGGTGCGCTGCACCGCCGCCCCGAGGTCGCGCAGGTCCTCGAGCCGGAGGGTGCAGGCGATGTGGCCGGCGGCGGGTTCGACCGCGACGGTGCCGGCGCCGTGGGGCAGGCGCAGCGTGCGCTGGTACGTGCTCCCGCGCACGGCCTCGACACCGGGGACGGCTCGCTCGGCCAGGAAGTCGAAGAGCGGTTCCGCCGCGAACGGAGCGCGGTAGGGGAGGCGCAGGGAGAGGGCGCCCGGTGTGATCGGTCCGCGGCGATGGCGGCTGGTGTGGCGCAGCTCGCTCGGCGTGGAGGCGAAGATCTCGCGCACGGTGTCGTTGAACTGGCGCACGCTCGCGAATCCGGCGGCGAAGGCCACCTGGGTGACCGGGAGGTCGGTCGTCTCGATGAGCAGGCGGGCGGTCTGGGCCCGCTGGGCCCGCGCGATCGGCAAGGGACCGGCCCCGACCTCGGCGCGCAGGATCCGGTGGAGGTGGCGGTCGCTGACGTTGAGCCGCCGGGCGACCCCGGTGACGCCTTCCCGATCCACGACGCCGTCGGCGATGAGACGCATGGCCCGGCCGACGAGGTCGGCGCGCGTGTTCCACTCGGGCGAGCCGGGGGAGGCGTCGGGGCGGCAGCGCTTGCAGGCCCGGAACCCTTCTCGCTGCGCGCCCGCGGCGTCGGCGTAGAAGCGAACGTTGGTTCGCTTGGGCGTCATGGCGGGGCAGCTCGGCCGGCAGTAGATCCCGGTCGAGGTCACCGCGATGACGAACCACCCGTCGAAGCGGGCATCGCGGCTCTGCACGGCCCGGTAGCAGCGGTCGGCGTCGAGGAGCACGGCGCCATGCTGGCACGACCCTCGCCCGTCTACTGGCGGAAATCGGACACGAGGGCGGGCGTCCCGGGTGTTCCCGACCTAGGCCGGCGAGCGGGGGTGACCAGGGGTACCCCTTCCGCCGCACCCCGTGGCCGGTAGGATCCCCGGGTCTCGGGGGCGGGGCCCGGCGGGAGGGAACACGCTGCTCACGAGCCAACGGTCAGATTCGGGAAGAATGAGCGAAATGACGTCGACGCTGGCTTCTCCCGCGGTCGCTGCGGCTGACCGCCCGCGGAAGGTGGCGTTGTCGTACCTGCCCGGCCTCGACGGGCTCCGCGCCATCTCGGTGACCGCCGTGCTGCTCTACCACGCCCGCGACACCGGCATCCCGTGGCTCCCGAAGGGCGGGTTCCTCGGTGTCGAGGTCTTCTTCGTGATCAGCGGTTACCTGATCACCGCGCTGCTGCTGGCGGAGTTCCGCAACAAGACCGTGGCGACGGGCGAAGGCAAGATCGACTTCAAGCAGTTCTGGTTCCGGCGCGCCCGCCGGCTTCTCCCCGCGCTCTACCTCCTGCTGATCACGGTCTCGCTCTATTGGTTCCTGTTCATCCGCGAGGAGATGTTCAAGATCCGGGGTGACGTGGTGGCCGCCCTCACCTACGTCACGAACTGGTACCTGATCTTCTCGAAGCAGTCGTACTTCGAAGCCGCCGGACGGGACTCGCCGTTCAAGCACCTGTGGTCTTTGGCCGTCGAGGAGCAGTTCTATTTGGTGTGGCCGCTGATCTTGTTCGGCCTGCTCGTGGTCTTCCACAACAAGACGAGCCGGATCGTCATGGCCATCCTCGCGATGGCGGCCGCTTCCGCGTTGCTCATGGCCGTGCTCTACACGCCCGACACCGACCCGTCCCGCGTGTACTACGGCACCGACACGCGGGCGAGCGGCCTCCTCATCGGTGCCGCGCTGGCCTTCCTCTGGGCGCCGTGGCGGCTCACGAAACGCACCGGACCCGGGGCGCGCTGGGTGCTCGACTGCGCCGGCACCCTTGCCGTGATCGGGCTGTTCTGGTTCTTCTTCCGCAGCGACGAGTTCGATCCGTTCCTCTACCGCGGCGGCTTCGTCGTGCTGTCGCTCACCACGGCCGTCGTGATCGCCGTCGTCGCCCACCCGGTCTCGCTGCTCGGTCGACGGGTGCTCGGCGTCGGCGTCCTCACGTGGATCGGAGAGCGCTCCTACGGCATCTACTTGTGGCACTGGCCGATCTTCGTGATCACCCGGCCCGGCTTCGACGTGGGGATCACGGGCTACCCATTGTTGTTCGTCCGCTTCGCTCTCACCATCGTGATCGCGGAGTTCTCCTACCGGTTCGTCGAGATGCCCATCCGCAGGGGAGCCATCGGCCGCTGGCTGGCCCGCTACCGGGCGTCCAAGTACGAGGTGCGGGTCGCGCTCGCTCGGAAGGCGGCGCTGGCCGGCAGCGTCGGGGCCGTGCTGGCTGTGCTCGTGGTCGGGGGCTTCGCCGCCGCCCGCCCCGCGGCCACGCCGACCGGCTTCGATCCCTCCTCGGCGCTCGCGGCCACCACGGTCCCGCCACGCTCGACGACCCATCCGGCCACGACCGCGCACACGGCGGCCCCGCGAGCGAGGAGCACTCCGGTGAGCGCCGCCACCGGCACGACCAAGCCCACGCAGGCCACGGTCGTCGGGCCGTCCTACAGCGGCGTCCTGGCCATCGGCGACTCCGTGATGCTCGGGGCCAAGTCCGCGCTCGAGAAGCGAATGCCGGGCATCCTCGTCGACGCCATGGTCAACCGGCAGGTGAAGGCGGGCGCCCTCCTGGCCGCCCAGCTGCTGGCCGCCGGTCGAATCGGCCGCTGCGTCATCATCCATCTGGGCACGAACGGCATCACCAGCCAGGCCCAGTACGACAAGCTGATGACGACGTTGTCGCACGTGCCGAAGGTCGTGCTGCTCAACACGAAGGATCCGCGTGACTGGCAGGACCGCGTGAACGGCTACATAGCGGCGACGGCGAAGAAGTACCCGAACATCGTGTTCCTCAACTGGAACGCGGTTGGCAACGCGCACCACGAGTACTTCTGGAACGACGGGATCCACCTGCGGCCGGCGGGCGCCGCCGCGTTCGCCGATCTGATCGCGCAGGCCGTGGGCTGACTGGTCCTCCGCCGGCCGCTGGCCGGGAACCTCCTGCCGCTGCCGGACGTGGAAGAGATGCCATGACCCCCACGTCCCCCGCCCCCCTCGCGGATGCAAACTTCGCCGAGCTCGGCCTGCCCGCCCCTCTCGTCCATCAACTCGCGGTGAGCGGCTACGAGCACCCCTTTCCCATCCAGCGCGCCGTGCTGCCGGCCGCCCTCGCCGGCCGTGATGTCGCCGCCCAAGCGGCCACCGGCTCGGGCAAGACCCTCGCGTTCGCGTTGCCGGCGATCACCGAGGCGGCCCGGAATCGAGGGGGCACCGCCGCACCGACGGTGCTGGGCCTCTCGCCGACCCGCGAGCTCGCCGCCCAGATCGCCGACGTCACCCGGGAGCTCGCCGAGCCTCTCGGCCTGCGGGTTGTCGTGTGCTATGGCGGCACTCCCATCGCCCGCGACGAGCAGCGTCTGCGGGCCGGCGTGGACATCTTGATCGCCACCCCGGGCCGGCTGATCGACCTGCACGGTCGCGCGGTCGTCCGCTTCGAGGGGGTGCGCCTGGCGGTCGTCGACGAGGCCGACCGGATGGCCGACATGGGCTTCGCTCCGCAGGTCGACTGGTTGCTCCGACGTCTCCCGCAAGCGCGCCAGACCATCGTCTGCTCCGCGACCCTCGATGGCGACGTCGGGCGGCTCACCGAGGCTTGGCTCGACGACCCGGTGATCGTCGGCACCGAGGAGCGCAGCGCGGCGCCGGGAACGCTGGTGCACCGGTTCCTCTACGTCCACGGCGCGGACAAGGACCGCGTGGCCGCTCGCATCATCGACAGCTACGGACGGTGCATCGTCTTTTGTGACACCAAGCGGGACGTCGATCGCATCAGCCGCCGGCTCGCGGGCCTCGGTGCGTCCGTGGCCGCGCTGCACGGCGACCTCCCCCAGCGCCTGCGGGAGCAAGCTCTGGCCGCGTTCACGGCGGGTTCGGTAGCGGGCATCGTGGCCACCGACGTCGCCGCCCGCGGCCTCGATGTCGAGGGCGTCAGGTGTGTCATCCAGTACCGACCGAGTGACGATCCCAAGACCTATCTCCATCGCGTCGGCCGCACCGCGCGTGCAGGGGCCGACGGCCTGGCCGTCACGCTCGTCGACTGGGACAAGGAGGTGCACGCCCTCGCGCTCCAGCGTCGCCTCGGCCTCGATCTCCCGATGGTCGAGGTGTTCTCCAACGACCCCCGCCTCGACGACCTCGTCGGATGGGATGTGGTCGGGGAGACCTCTGGGCCGAGCGCCCGCAAGATCGGCTGATCTCGACCTCAGCCGCCGACGGTCGCGCTCGGCGCCGGGGTCAGCCCGAACCAAGGCTCGGCGGCGAGGTCGCCGTCGAAGATCGAGCGGTCCTCGTCGTCGGCGATCGGCACGGCGCGGGCGGCCTCGAGGTGCGCGGCTGCCTCGTCGAGACGCCCGCCGCAGGCGAGAGCCCGGGCCACGGCCTCGTGGGCGTAGGCGAGGTCGAAGTCGACGAGGCCCTCCCGTCCGATGATCTCGAGGCAACGCTCGGCATGGCGCAGCGCGGGCTCGGCGCGGCCGAGCACCGAGTACGCCCGCGAGCACATGTATTCGGCTCGGGCCTGATGGACGGGCGTGCCGGCATAGCCCCAGTGGTAGGCCGACGCATGGACGGCGTGGACGAGCTGCTCGTCGTCGGCCGCGGACCGTTGGGGCGCGCCGAGCAGCACCCATGCCCGGTTGTTGGCGGCGACGCCCTGCTCGCGATGCGCGGCGAGGTCGATGTCGACCGTCGGGGCTTCGGGCAGTCCTTCCACCGACGGCAGCGCCTCCCCGGTCTCCAGCAGTGTCTTGAGGCCCGAGACCATGGGCCCCCACCGGCTGGCCATGAAGCTGGCCGTCGGTGACTCCCCGTGGATGTCGTCGTGGACGAGCGTCAGCCGGCAGACCTCGCCGAGCGGCGTGATCTCCCAGGCCACGCGCGCGACGGCCGCTCGTCGGCCGCCCCGGCGTCTTCGGCCGCCGGCCCGGCCAGGCGGAACGACATGACGAGACGACGAGGGGGGTCGGACTCCTCGATCGTCCCCTCGACCCGGATCGCCCCACCGGGTGCCGAGTACTCGTAGGCCTCGCCCGGTGCCGTGCCGGCCTGCAGGCCTCCCGCGAAGTGGTACCGGCTCGTGAGCTCGGGGTCGGTGAGCGCCCGCCAGAGCTGCTCCGGGCTCGTGCGGATGAAGATCTCCTGGACGTGACGGGGCATCGGTCCTTCATACGTGACCAATAGGTAACCTGTCAAGGATTACCCTGCGCCCATGACGCTCGCCTTCGACGCCACTCGCCGCGGCCTGCACATCGTGGCCGAGCACGTGCTCGGGGCGGCCCGGTACAAGGCGGTCGGGCGCATCGGCCTCGAAGTGAGCCCTGGTGGGTTCGCCACCCCGGCCTTCGACGGGCGGATCCTGCGCGTCGAAGGCACCGAGCTCGTGGTCGAGGATCCGTCGGGCGAGCGCCGGGCTCCCCTCACGACCGTCGCCGCGGCGGCCGCGCTCGCGGGTGTCGAGCCCGGTATGCCCGAGACGGTGTACCGGCCGGCCACCCCGCTGGCGCCCGAAGCGCCACTCGGGCTCGACTCGTCGTCGGCCGCGGAGCTGGCCCGGCGGCTGGGGCTCGCGGACGAAGCCTTGCGCGCCTTCGCCGCCGAGGTGGTGCCGGCATCACCACCGACCCCCACGCTGTGGCCGGAGCACTTCGACGTGGGCATCACGCTCGACAAGGTCAACTACGGCGGCTCTCCGGGCGACGACGCCATCGACGAGCCCTACCTGTACGTCGGTCCGTGGGCTCGCCCCCTCCCCGACAACGGCTTCTGGAACCAGTCATTCGGTGCCGTGCGCACGATGAGTGAGATCGGCGACGTCGACGCCGCGCTCGCGTTCTACCGGGCCGGGCGCGCCGCCGCTGGCTGACGTCGTTCCGGGCCTGCCGCGCCGCAGGCTGACGTCAAGTCCGAGCCGGGCCGCCGCTGGCTGACGTCAAGTCCGAGCCGGGCCGCCGCCGGCTGACGTCAACTCCGAGCCGGGCCACCGCCGGCTGACATCGTTCCGAGCCGGCCGCCCCGCCGGTCGACCTCACGGTCCCCCGTCGCTCGCAGCCCTGGCGGTACGGTCGCCCGGTGCTGGTGGCCGTGCTCTTCCGCCCCGCCGAGGCGACTCCCCAGCAGATCGAGGAGGTCTGCGGCCCCAATCCGAACGGCGTGTGCCGCTGGATCCTGAACCAGACCGGCAACGAGACGCTGGCCGAGATCGGCAAGTTCCTCGTCGGGCGGCCGCTGGAGATCCTGATCACGGTGTTCGTGGCGTGGATCCTCTCGTTCGTGGCGCGGCGCCTCATCCGCCGGGCCGGCGCCCACGCGGCCCGCCGCGATCCGGACTCGCACCTGGCGCTCCCGCTCACCACGGCGCGCCTCAAGACGCTGACCGGCGTGGCGGCCAGCGTGGTCGCCGTGATCATCTGGAGCTTCGCCATCATCTCCATCCTGGCCACGCTGGGCGTGAGCCTCATCCCCCTGCTGGCGAGCGCCGGCGTGGCGACCGCGGCGCTCGGGTTCGGCGCGCAGAACATCGTCAAGGACTTCCTGAGCGGCTTCTTCATGCTCGCCGAAGGCCAGTTCGAGGTGGGCGACACCATCGATGTGGGCGAAGCGAGCGGAACGGTCGAGGGCATCACGCTGCGGCGAACCCAGCTGCGAGGGGTCGATGGGACGGTGTGGCACGTGCCCAACGGGGAGATCCGCCGGGTCGGCAACCGCTCGCAGCAGTGGTCGCAGGCCGTGCTCGACCTCCGGATCGCGAGTGACAGCGACCTCGTCCGGGCGCAGGCGGTGATTGAAGCCGCCGCCCGGCGGGTGGTCGAGCAGGAGCCGTGGAACTCCATGGTGCTGGCCGAGCCGGAGGTGTGGGGCGTGGAGCAACTCGGGCCTGACGGTGCGGTCATCCGCCTGGTGGTGAAGACGGCGCCCGGACAGCAAGGGCCGCTCCTGCGCCGCGTTACGGGTGGCGATGAAGGACGCCTTCGATCGCGACGGCATCGCGCTGCCTCCGCCGCCGCTGCTGGGCCCCGGCCCCTCACCGGCCGTCGGCGGATCGCCGAGCTGATTCCGTTCGAAGCGGGCTCGGGAACCGTCCATGATGGAGCCGCGGCCGCGCCGCGGCCCCGGAGGAGGTCGGTATGGCCATCGAGCCCGGTCACGAGATCGACGAGGAAGTAGAAGACGAGCAGTCGGCGGACGAGACCGCCGCCGCGCGTGACATCGACGACGAGGCCTTGACCGACGAGGTGACTCCGCCCCGATCGTTGGCCGGCGCCGGGGGACTGGGTGTCGACCTCCCCGAGGCCGATGTGCTCGACCAATGGCGCGAGGTCGCCCTTGGACGACGACGAGGACCGCTAGGCGTGCGGGCCTGGGCCGTCGGCCGCCCCGGGCCGGTCGACTCCGGCCCGCTCGCACTCGTCGAGCACCCGGTGCCGGTCCCCGGCCCGACCGAGATCCTCGTACGGGTGCGGGCCTGCGGCGTGTGCCGGACGGACCTCCACTTGGCGGAAGGGGACCTCCCTCCGCGCCGGCCGGGCGTCGTCCCCGGTCACGAGGTCGTCGGGCTGGTCGAGGGGAGCGGGCCGGCGGCGACGCGCTTCTCGCCCGGTGATCGAGTCGGCATCGCCTGGCTGCGCCACACGTGTGGCCGGTGCCGCTTCTGCCTGCGGGGCGACGAGAACCTGTGCGTCGAGCCCCAGTTCACCGGGTGGGATGCCGACGGCGGTTACGCGGAGTACGCCGTGGTCGACGAGGCCTTCGCGTACGCCGTCCCGCCCGAGTTCGACGACGAGGCGGCCGCGCCGCTGCTGTGCGCCGGGATCATCGGGTACCGCGCGCTGCGGCGCGCTGAGCTCCCCGCCGGCGGCCGCCTCGGCATCTACGGGTTCGGCGCCTCCGCCCACCTCGCCGCGCAGGTCGCGCTCGCACGAGGGGGCCCGGGTCCACGTGATGACCCGCTCGGTGGCGGCCCAGCGGTTGGCGCTCGAGCTGGCGCGCGCACTCCGCGTCCGGGGCGGCTGATGCGCCCCCCGAGCCACTCGACGCGGCCGTGCTCTTCGCGCCGGCGGGCGAGCTGGTGCCGGTGGCGCTGCGTGCCCTCGACCGAGGCGGCACGTTGTCGATCGCCGGGATCCACCTCACGACCATCCCCCCGATCGACTACGACCACGAGTTGTTCGAGGAGCGTCAGGTGCGCAGCGTCACCGCCAACACCCGGGTCGACGGTGAGGAGTTGCTCGAACTCGCGGCACGGATCCCGCTGCGGCCACGAACGACGGTCTACGCGTTCGAGGACGCCGCGCGCGGCCCTCGGCGACCTCGCCCACGACCGCGTGAACGGCGCGGCCGTGATCCGAGTCAGCTGACCGCTGGCGAAGACCGTCCCTGACGCTGGCGATTCGCCGGCGATTCGCCGGCGCCAGGACTGCGCGAGGCTCCCGGCATGGAATTCCTGCGCACACCGGACGAGCGATTCGCCGATCTCGTGGACTGGCCCTACGAGCCCCACTACACGGAGATCCCGAGCGGTGACGGGACCGGCACGCTCCGCGTCCATCACGTCGACGAAGGCCCGCCCGGAGCCGACCCCATCCTCTGCCTGCACGGCGAGCCGAGCTGGGGCTACCTCTACCGCAAGATGATCCCCCTCTTCAGCGCGGCCGGGCGGCGCGCCCTCGTACCCGACCTCATCGGGTTCGGCCGGAGTGACAAGCCTGTCAACCGCAGTGACTACACCTACCAGCGCCACGTCGACTGGATGGCCGCCTGGCTCGAGGCGGTCGACCTGCGTCACGCCACGTTGGTGTGCCAGGACTGGGGCGGTCTCGTCGGCTTGCGGCTCGCCGCCGAGCACCCCGATCGCTTCGACCGGCTCGTCGTGGCGAACACGTTCCTTCCCGTGGGCGATCGCCCTCCGAGCGAAGCCTTCCTGCGGTGGAGGGCCTACAGCCAGGACTCCCCCACGTTCAACATCGGCCGCATCGTGGAGGGCGGCTCGGCCACCCGCCCACTGCCCCCCGCTGTGGTCGCCGCCTACGACGCCCCGTTCCCCGACGATCGCTACAAGGCGGGCGCCCGCCAGTTCCCGGTCCTCGTGCCCATCTCGCCGGAGGATCCCGCCGCGCCGGCGAATCGCAAGGCGTGGGAGGTGCTCGAGCGGTGGGAGAAGCCTGCGCTGTGCCGCGTTCTGCGGACAACGATCCGATCACGGCTGGTGGCGACCGCGCCTTCCAGGCCCGTGTGCCGGGGACGCGTGGCATGCCGCATACGACCATCGCCGGCGCCGGCCACTTCCTCCAGGAAGACCGGGGAGAGGAGCTCGCCCGTGTCGTGGTCGACTTTCTGTCCCAGACGCCCCGCTCGTGACCCGGTAGCGTCGCGGCGCGTCCCGAGGGGAGGGCCAGTGCCGAGCGTTCCGGGCTTTCTGCCCAGCCGCAACGGGTTCCACTTCGCCAACCACTTCGAGCACCTGCCCCTGCGCACCATCGACCTGGTGGTCACGAAGCTCCCCCTGGGCGATGCCGCCAACGGGCTGTGCGGGGGCATGGCGTACGCCGTTCGCGATCTCTTCGAGGCCGGCCGGCTGCCGCCGCCAGACACGACGGCGCCCGGGGAGGGCCCGCTGTTCGACTACCTGGTCGAGCGGCTGCTCGACAGCTACGACCTCACCGGGCCGGATCCCGCACCCTGCGTCTACTACCGGCTCATGAGCCCTGCCCTCCTCGACCAGGAGACCTGGTGGGCGACCGTCAGCGGGCAGCATTCCCGGGCCTGGGTGATGGTGAAGGAGGCCTGGCCGGCGATCCAGAAGGACGTCGACGCGGGTCACCTGAGCCCGCTCGGGATGATCGGGCTGCTCTCGTGGGATCCCCGCCTCATGGGGGTCCACCATCAGGTTCTGGTGTGGGGCTACACGCTCACGGGCACGCAACTCGTGCTGAACCTGTACGACCCGAACGGCCCCGACCAGGACGACAACACGATGTCGTTGGACATCGGCAACATCGGGGAACCGATCTCGGTGAGCCGTACCCCGCCGAGCAACCATCCAGTCTTCTGCTTCTTCCCGACGGACTACGCGCCCAAGGTGCCGCCCTGAGCGTCACGAACTGCCGACCGAGTCGTGCTCGACGATTCGGTCGACGAGCGTCTGGGTCATCGGGCGCTGGAGGTCGAGCTCGTCGCCGACTTCTGGCAGCGGGTCGCCGAAGGGCACGAAGAGCAGGGACGTGTGCATGTGGGGCGGCTCGACGAGCGCCAATCGGGTGCGCGCGAAGTGGAAGGGACTACGGCCATCCGGTAACGGATGGATGCCATGGGCGGTCCCGCCCGCCACGACCACCACGTGACCATCCGCCGGGACGGCGCTCGAGCGGTAACCGACCCGCTCGCCTGCGGACACCCGGCGACGCTCGAGCGTGTCCGCCCGCAGCCGGAGCGCGGCCTTGTCCCCGAGCCACAACTGGGTACCGATCCGGGGCCGGAAGTGGACGTCGGGATGCCGTGAGCCCAGGGTCGCGAGATCCTCGGCCCCGACGTGGCTCAGATAGACGGTGGACGTCGGGCCGAGGTCGGGCAGCGAGGCTTCGACCGCCCGCACGTTCTCGCTGCTGGACGTGACGAGCGGGAAATGAAGGCCAAACCCGTGGAGCTCGAGGCCGGCTCCCGCCAGGGTGGAGAGCAGACCGGCCAGCTCGGCGCGGGCGACGCCGAAGCGCCCGAGTGGCGTGGCGAGCTCGACGACGACGGCGCCGCGGTAGCGAGCGGCGCGTAACTCCTCGACGTGGCGCTGGCTGGCGACGGTGAGGACGGCGTCGGGCCGTGGATCGAGCTCGTGAGCCAGCGCCGGAGTCAGGACCATGACGCGCAGAGCCCTCTCGCCTGGCATCGGCGGCGAGGCCAACTCGGCCAGGGTCCCGACGGCCACCTCGGCGCCCCCGTGCTCGGCGGCGAGGTCTGCCAGGCAGGCGCGTCCGAACCCGTAGCCGTTGCCCTTGATGACCGCCACGAGCTGCGGGTAGGCCTTCCAGGTGGCGGCGATGTGGGCCTGCCACCGTTGCCGCTCGACGTGAAGGGTGACGGCCATGGCGGTCGCTGAGGGTAGTTGCGCCTCAGCCGGGCGACGGCGGCCGACGCTCGTGGCGCTTCGTTCGCGGCCACGAGGTGAGATCCGGGAGCAGCGGGGCGATGGTGCGGGCTGCGGCGGCGCCCTCCCACACACCCCACCCATAAGCCGTGTCGTCGAGGAGACGGAGCGCCACGTAGTGGGGCGCGCTCAGGGACGGGCGGGTGCGGATCCAGTCGCCGAGCGCAGGGACCAGGGCGGCGGCCAGGACGACGCGACGTGCCCGCCGGCTCACGATGGCGGCGGCCAGGGCGACGGGCCACCACGTCCGCGTCGTCGCGGCGGCGAGCTGGCGCCCCGCCCGCCACGTGCCGAGCCCGGCGAGGCGCAGGGCCACCGGCGGCGGGACCTCGCGGAGCTTACGGGCGAGCGCGAGGCCCGTCCCGAGGGTCAGACCGACGGCCGCGCCAGGGTGGCCGACGGCGGCGAGCGTCCACGCCGCCGCGCTCCAGGGACTCATGGAGACGGGCGCCAGAGCGCCGGGGTGGCGGCGAGCGAGCGGGCCGGCGCTGCGTCCGTAGGCTCGGCGCTGCCCGATCCAGGCCGCCAGAGTCGCTCTCGGGGCGTGGTGAACCGTCACCGAAGGCTCGTACCGGCACCGCCAGCCGGCCTCGTCGAGCCGCCAGACGAGGTCGACGTCCTCCCCGACGGGCATGGCCGCGTCGAACCCGCCGACGGAACGGAGGGCCGCGGTGCGGGCGACGATGGCCGCCGCCGGGACGTAGGAGATCCGCGTACCGGCTCGGATCCGGCCTTCGATCGGCCCGAGATCGAGCGGCGAGCGCGCCGCCTCGTACCGGCGGAGGGCGTCGGCTCCGTCAGGGGTTTCGCTCGTGAGCTCGCTCGTCACTCGAGGGGCGACGAGGCCGACGCGGGGATCGGTGAAATGGGCCAGGAGGGGCTCCAGCCAGTTCCTGGACGGGCGCACGTCGGCGTCGACGAACGCCACAAGGGGGGTCATGACCCTGGTTAGGCCGGTTTCGCGGGCGAGTCCCGGTCCGCCCGCCTGGTCGCGTTTGATGACCTCGACGGAGGCAGGAGCGGAGAGGGGGTGCAAGGAGCCGTCGTCGACGACGATGACCCGCCCGGCCGGGCCAAGGGCGGCGATGGTCGGCGAGGGGTCCCCGTCGCGAACCGGGATCACGACAGTGACGTCGTCGGGACTGAACGGGCCCCGGGTGGGACGGGGATGGAGGACGCCGGCGTCGAGGAGTCGGCCGGCGAGCCGGGCCGCGGCGGGACCTGCGGGGAGGGGCTCCCCCCGCTCGAGCGCGTCGAGGATCTCGGCACCGCCCGCCGTGAGGCGAAAGAGGCGCAACGGGGACCCGCCCAGGAGAACCCGCCCGTCGGCGTGGCGTGTCGCCGGCGAATCGACGGCGAATCGCCGGGGCCAGGGACCCAAGTCGCGAGACGTCGCCGTCGGTGACGATTCGCTGGCGATTCGCCGGGCGGTGCTCATCTAGCCGGCCCAGGATGCGACCGCGCGGGTGAGGTCGTCGACGAGCACCTGGAGGAGGCGTTCGCCCTCTCTGGCTGACGCTCCTGTGGGGTCGCCCAACACCCCGTTGGGGCTCACCGCGGCCACCCCCCCGGCACGGAGCGCGCCGGCTAGCGTCGTGATCGATCGGACGTCGCCCGGCACGGCCAGGTCCGATCGCACCGCAGACGGGCGAATGGCCAGCATCAACGACGTCTCGGTGCGCCCCGCGTGGGCGTCGCCCCCGGCAAGCGTCGGCCACCACGAGAGCACACGACGGCCTTCGGCGGTGAGCGTGTCCACCGCCCTCGTGACGGGCTCCACGTTCCCGCCGTGCCCGTTCACGAGCACGACCCCCGGAACTCTTCCGCCGAGCGGACCAGTTCCACGACGAGCAGCTCCAGGCCCGTCTGCCCGACGGAGAGCGTCCCGGGGAACCCGGCGTGCTCGCCGCTGGAGCCGACGGGCAGCCCGGGAGCGACGACGACGTCCCCCCGACGAATCGCCAGCGAATCGGCGAGGGCCATGGCGATCTCGGTGTCCGTGCCCAGCGGGAGGTGGGGGCCGTGCTGCTCGCACGAACCGAGAGGCACGACCAGCAGGAGACGGCCCGGCTCGACGTCCGGCCACGCGAGGTCGGCGAGCTTCACGGCTCAGCGCCGATCAGCTGGCGGCGGGTCACGGTGGTCGTCTCGCGCCCTGTAGCCCCAAGCGCAGAGCGCATCGAGGATGCGGTCGGCAGCGTCGGGTGGCGACAGCGCCAAGGGGGCGGTCGCGGCCGGAACACCGAGGGCGTGCGTGAGCGCCAGGATCCGTTCGCGAGTCGTCCCGCTCGGTGCCGGCAAGGTGTGGGCGCGGGGGCGGAATGGGCGCGTGGCGAGCGGAGCATGCGGTTCGCCGGGCGGCCCCGGTCGGACCTCGACCACCGCGCTTTGAGTCGCCAGCGACGCGGCCGGGCTGGCGCGCCGAAGGCGGGCCGTGCCGCCCTCGACGGAGAGGACGGCAGGAGCGACGGCCCGGAGCCGCTCTCTGCGACCACCATCGAGCCGCCGCAGCACGCTGATCACGCCCGGCTCCCCGAGATGTATCGCCACCAGCCCGAGCGCCTGTGCCGCACCGAGGCGGGCGGCGAGGAAGGCAGGCACGGAGCCGCTCCCCCGGTCGAGCGAATAGTCACCGCACCAGATCACGTCGCGGTCCACGAGCGCGTGCGCCAACACGGCGGCGACGATCTCACTCGGGGCGTCCGACAGCTCGATCCGCACAGCGCGGCGAGCGCCGAGCGCAAGGGCACCGCGCAACATGCCGTCGGCCGGAGGCGCGCCCACGGTGGCGACCAGCACGTCTCCGTCCCATACCTCAGCGGCCCGTAACGCCCACTCGAGTGCGGCGGCGTCGGCATCGGACGGACCCGAAGATCGGGGATCCGGGTGGACCTCCCCGCTCAGCGGGTCGATCTCCGGCCTGCGGTCGACCAGCTTGAGGCAGACGCCGATGCGCATGAGTCAGGTCCGGCGGAAGACGACTCCGTAGCCGCCCTCCGGGTACCGCCAGGTGATGGCACCCTCCACGTTGCAGACGAGGTAGCACGTGCCGCATTCGAAGCACTGCTCGTAGTTGAACAAGACGCCGCCGTCGCTCGTCGGCACGAACAGATCGGCCGGACAGGCGTCGACGCAGGCGCGTGTCGAGCAGCCACGGCATCGGTCCCCGTCGACGACGATGTGGGCGTCGGGGGCAACTCGGAAGTCGACCGATGCCATGCGCTCCTCGAAGCTCACCGAGCCCCATGGCGCCGTCATCCGAAGCTCCTCGTCGCCGTCCAGCCATCCCGGACGAGGTCCCGAGCTCGCAGGCCGGCGCGGCGGAGCTCCGCAAGCAGGACTCGGGTCAGCCCGGGCTTCGGGGCGGGGTTGTCGACGTGGAACATCCGCTGCACGACGTTGCAGACGAAGGCCGGATACTCGTGCTGGACACGATCGGACAACACGAGGGAGGGCACCCGCCGGAGCTTGTAATGGTCGGCTAGCACGAAGCTCGCTTCCAGACGACGGCGATATCCAGCCAGCCCGGGAGCGCTGACGTCGCCGCGCCGCAGCGCGGCGTCCGCGGCGCGGGCGGCTTCGATGCCAGAGCCGATGGCAAAGTTCACTCCCTCGAGCCAGACCCCTGCGGCCAAGCAGAGGGCGGCGGCGTCGCCAGCGACCAGGATCCCTCCTCCCGCGAGCCGCGGGATCATCCGGTAGCCCGCCTCGGGGATGAGATGGGCGCTGTACTCCTTCAACTCGCCCCCCTCGACGAGCGGCGCGATCGCCGGATGGGCCTTGAGCCCGCCCACCACTTCCTCCGGTCGGACACCGCTGGTCGAGAGCGCCGTCACCTTCAGCACGGCCCCGACGGCGACGGTGTCGAGGTTGGTGTAGAGGAAACCGCCACCAGGGACGCCGCTCGTGCCGCCCAAGATCTCGAAGTCCGCACCCTCCCGATCCCGGAGCCCGAAGCGCTCGTCGATGACCTCCTTCGGGAGGGCGATCGTCTCCTTGACGCCGAGGGTGTAGTGGGCCGGGTCGACGGGTCCGTAGAGCCCGGCCTCCTTGGCGAGGAAGGAGTTGACACCGTCGCAGGCGATGACGATCGGAGCGCGGATCTCGCCGTCTGGGCGATCGGTCGTCACGCCGACGACCTGGCCCTGTCTCCCCCGGACGAGGCCGGTCGCCGTCGTCGATGTCAGGAGTTGGGCGCCTTCGGCCTCGGCCTTGCCGGCCAGCCAGGCATCGAAGTCGGGTCGGTAGGCGGTGGCCCCGTTGTAGGGCGGGCGGGCCCAGTCGGTGGTTCGGAAGTCGACGGTGACGGCCTGGTGGTCGGTCAGGAGCATCGTGACGCGTCGCACGATCCAGCGTTGGACGGGAGCCTCCTCCCACCATTCCGGGACGAGCTGGTCGAGGACGCGTGGGTAGACGACGCCGCCGAACATGTTCTTGGAGCCCGGGAACGGCCCTCGTTCCAGGAGGAGGACGCGGCGGCCGGCCCTGGCCAACGTGAGGGCGGCCGCCGAACCTGCCGGACCAGCCCCGACGACGAGAGCTTCGAGCTCGGGCACGGTCACGCGAGGTGGGCGAGCAGGTGGTCGAGCACGGCGTTGGCGTCCGCCACGATGGCGAGGTCGGCGAGCTGCATCATCGGACAGTGGGGATCGGTGTTCACGCTGACGATGTGGTCGGGGTGGCCGAGGCCGCTGGTGTGCTGGACCGCGCCACTGATCCCGAATGCCACATAGAGGCGGGGCGCGACCACCACGCCGGTCGTGCCGATCTGGCGGGCGTGGGAGATCCAATGCCGGTCGGTCACGACGCGGCTGGCCCCAACTGCGGCGTTGAGGGCGCCGGCCAGCCGCTGGAGCTGGTCGAATCGCTCCGGTCCATCGAGTCCGGCACCGCCGGCGACGATGCGAGGTGCTTCGGCCAGGTCCATGGTGGACACGTCCGGGGGCAACGTCTCGAGGACCTCCACGTCCCGAGGCGGACCGTTCTCGTGGGCATGCTCCGGCGATTCGCCGGCGATTCGCCGGAGCATGGGCTCGAGATCGATCAGGGTAGGGGGAGGGCCGACGACTCGGTCGACGCCCCGGACCCCAGGCTGGAGCGTGGCGACGAACGGGCCGCGCGCCCGGACCTCTTCGATGACGAGCCCACCCCAGCGAACGAGCGCGGCACCCTCCGTGCTCACCTGCATGGCGCCGGCCAGGAGCGGCCAGGCGAGCAGCGCGGCCACGCGGGGGGCGAGGTCCCGGCCGTCGGGAGAGGCCGGCAGCACGACCGGCGAATCGCCGGCGACGACCGAGGCCAGCTCGCAGGCCCACGCCCCGGGGGCGAAGCCGACCGTTTCACGCAAGCGGATCTCGATCGCCAGGCCGTCGAGCGCCTTGGCCGCGACCGCCGTCCCGCTGCCGAAGAGGCAGACGCGCCCGCCGCATTCCGCGACCGCCTCGTCACCGCCGGCAGGCAGGGCGCCGTCTCGAACCGGCACGACCGCGATCACACTGCCGCTCCTACCCGCTCGCCCTCGATCACGGCCGCGTGGGCGCGGCGCGGGGCGACGCAGTCGCCGATCCGTTCCACGCGCACACCCTTCTCCTTCAGACGCGAAGTACAACCACTCCACTGGTGCCGCCGGGATGCACAGCACCACCCAGTCCGGGCAGCGAGCCTGCATCTCGCCGGTCGGGTGGTGCAGGAGCTGAAGCGTCTGACCATCGAACCCCATGGGCACGAGATCGGTCGATCTGGACGATGCCCTTGGCGCTGGCGCGGATCCACCAGTTCTCCATGTCGAGGGTGATCCCGAGATCCTGAGCGACGACCATCCCGTTGGTGACGATCTCGACCCGGCATCCACGGTCAGCGAGCAGCTCGGCGACGCTGGTGGCCTGGTGGAACCCGAGCTCGTCGACGACGACGACCGTCCCGAAGGGGCTCCGCGTCACCGCCGAGGACATCTCTCACGTCTACTACGTTGGTGGCTCTCCTGCGCCGTCCACCAGGGACGGCTGGCCTCGGCTCCGGTGGCGACGATGACCTGGTCGGGCTGGCGCTCCTCGACGAAACGCCGGCCACACCGCACTGTCGTACTCGATCTGCACTCCCAGCCGGCGGCATTCGGCCAACTGGTTGCGCACGAGGTCACCGAACTCGGCTCGGCTGGGCACCGTCGCCGCGAAACGAACCTGGCCACCGGGGTGGGATTGCTCCTCGTAGACGACCACCCGGTCGCCGTTGCGGGCGGCGGCGATGGCCGCCTGCAAGCCAGCCGGCCCTGCGCCCACCACCATGACGTCCTTGGGCTTCGGCGCGTCGCCGGACGGCACCGATGCCGCACAGCTCTCGTCCCGTACGCGGGTTCTCGATGCAACCGAGCCAGCGGTTGAGGCCCATCCGGCCGACGCATTCTTGGTTGCACGAGAGGCACAGCCGGATCTCTTCGGGCGCACCGGCCCGGGCCTTGGCCGCGAAGTCGGCGTCGGCGATCTGGCCTCGGACCACGCCGACTAGGTCGCAGTGGCCCTCGGCCAGTGCCCGCTCGGCCTGCAGCGGGTCCTTGAATCGGCCCACGCCGACGACGGGCAGTTCGACCGCCTTGCGAATCGCGGATGGGATGAACATCGCGTACTCCGGGCGGAACGTGCATCCTCGCCTCGATCATGAAGAGGCACGCCGTCGCCACCCCGATCGAGGTGTTGATGTAGTCGACGTGACCCGTCTCTTCGACCATCCGGGCCACCTCGACGGCATCGTCGATCGTGGTGCCTCCCTCGATCAGCTCGTCGCCGCAGAGACGGACGCCGAGGGCGAGGGATGTACCGATCGTCCGGCGTACGGCGGCAACGATCTCGAGCAGGAGGCGAGCCCGGTTCTCGAGGGTGCCCCCGTAAGCGTCGGTGCGGCGGTTGGTGGCTGGCGAAAGGAAGCCGCGGACGACGAGGAGTGGGAGCACTGCAGCTCGATGCCGTCGAACCCCCCTTCCGCGCAGTGTTCCGGCAACGAGGGCATAGCCGGCGATGATCTCGCCGATCTCGTCCAGGTCGACCGCCTTCGGCACCTCACGAAAGAGCGGGTCGGCGACGGGCGACGGCGCCCACACCGGCCGGCGGGTGTACATGCGAGGACGCCTGGCCCCCGTTGTGGTTGATCTGGGCGAAGATCGGCACGCGGTGACGATGGACGGCCTCGGTGATCCGCCGGTAGCCCGGGATGACGTCGCGGTGGAACCCGTGGATCAACTTCTCGTAGGGCCAATCGGTCGGATGGGTCGAGTGCTCCTCGGTGATGATGAGGCCGGCACCTCCCGCCGCTCTCGCTTCGTAGTAGGCCGCATGTTGCTCGCTGGGCTGGCCGTCCTGGGTCGCGTAGTTGGTGAGGTGCGCGCTGAAGACGATGCGGTTGCGGACGGTGACCGGCCCGAGGCGGAGCGGCGACCAGAGGTACCGGAAGGCCATCGAGCTCACATTACGGGTGCGACACGACATCGGAGGCCGGCCGAGAACGGGCGCGCCGCCGGTCACCAGCCTTCTTCGGCGGCGAGGGCGGCTCGCCGCCCCTCGAGAATCGCCTCGTGAAGCGTGCGTGGCGCGACGCAGTCCCCCGCTCGCAGCGGCGGGCGGCCGGAGGACATGACGAGGGCGTCGTCCGGTAGGCGATAGCCGGCGTCGACGAGCGCGGCCGCCGCCAGGTTCGTGCGCTCGCCGCTGAAGCGCTGTTCGATCTCCACTTCGCCCGGCCCGACACGGCGCAGGATCGAACGGCGCTCGAGGCGGACGCCCGCTTGTTGCAGCCGCACGTTGGCCGGCGCGAGGTCGCCGGTGCGCGACAGCTCGTTGCCGGCGATTTGATCCGGCGTGATGAGGATGGCTCGCCCGCCGAGGATTTCGGCCGCCGCGACGGCGATCGGGCCGCCGATGGGATCCCAGATGGCGATCTGCCCGTCGGGCAGCGTCGCACCGTCGACCAGTTGCTCCACGGGGATCACCAACGCGCCCTCGTCCACCGCGAACGTCGGCTCGCCCGGTCGGCCCCCCGTCGCGAGAACCACTGCATCGGCCCCGTCGGACAAGGAGGCGAGCGCCGCGGCATCGACGTCGATCCCCAGGTCGATCGCGACACCGAGTCGCTCGCACTCCTCGACGAGCCATTCGACGAGTGGAAGGCCTGGGCCGGCCAATGCGGCCAGGCCGCCCGGGTGATTCCTTCGCTCGACGATACGCACGTCGTGGCCCCGGCTGGCCGCGATCCGCCCGCACTCGAGGCCTGCCGGGCCGGCGCCGACGATGGTGATCCGGCGCCGCTCCGGCGCGGCCGAATACCAGTCGGGGTCTTCGGTCTCGTGTCCTGACGTCGGCTCGCCGACGCAGGTCACGATGGGGTTGCGGACGTCGCGAACCTGGCAGCTCTGGTTGCAGCGAAGGCACGGTCGGGGCCGTCCCGGGATGTCGCCGGCCATCCGACGGACCAGATCCGGGTCGGCGATCAGGGCGCGCGTCATCTCCACGAGATCTGCGACCCCGCTGTCGACGGCTTCAGCCGCCATGGCAGGGTCTATGACGGAGCCTTGGAGGACGACGGCGACCTCCGGGCTGATGGCGGCGCGCACTGCGGCGCAGACGCCGAGGTTGAAACCCGATGCCTCGTGGAAATCGGGTCGTGTCTTCTCGACTGAGTAGATGGAGCCGCGGACGACGACGACGTAGTCGACGCCATGGGTCAGCGCCTTGGCGGTCTCGGGGGCTTGCTCCGGGGTGAAGCCGGCCCATGGCGCGAGCTCGTCGCAACTCAGGCGCAGTCCGAGGATGCGGTCGCAGCCGATGGCTCGCCGTACCGCCGCCAACAGCTCTCGCGTAAAGCGGAGTCGGTCGACTCCGTACTCGTCGGTCCGCTGGTTCGTGAGCCCGGACAGGAACTGGCGCAACAAGCTGTGCTGGCCGGCGTTGACCTCCACCCCGTCACATCCCGCCTCCGCGGCCAGCTTCGCGGAGGAGGCGAAGGCGTCGGTCACGGCGGCAATGTCCTCGAGCTCCATCGCCTTCGGGACCTCGCGAGTCACGACGTCCGGAACGCGTGACGGCGCCCACAGTGGGCTCTGGTTGTAGGCAGAGGACCCCTGACCCCCGGCGTGGCCGAGTGCCGCGAGCACGAGGGCTCCGCCGTCCTGTACCGCCTCGGCGACCGCGTGCCATCCGTCCGCGGCCCGCTCGGCGAGTGGAGCCCTCTCGTAGGGCCAGTCGCTCCCGTGGACGCTCGCCTCCTCCACGACGATCACGCCGCAGCCGCCTTGTGTTCGTCGGCGGTAGTAGGCGACGTGACGCCGGGAGAAAGCCCGGCCGTCGCCGAGGTTCGTCACATGCGGGCCGAAGAGGACACGGTTGCGGGCCACCCGTGAACCGATCTGAACCGGGTCGAGGAGCGCCACGACCGCTGGATGGTACTGACGCTGGCCGCAGGGTTCGGTGCCGCGACCACGCATGGCAACCACGTCTTCCCTCGCCGGCCTCCGTCTCGCTCTCGGTCTCGTTGTGGGGCTCGCTCTCGGTCTCCCCCCCCGGCCCTCGCCGTCCTCCGCTCTGGAGCGCGGACGCCTGGCGCTGGCGATTCGCCGGCGATTCGCCAGCGCCATGGATTCCACGAGGACTCTCCTTGCCGGCGAATGCAGCGGCTCGGTCAACGGCTGGCGAGACCGGATCTCTGTCACACCCTCTCGCCAGCATCGGCGTCGGCCTCGCGCTGAGCCCGTCGGCGCCGTCTCCGTCGGCTTCTGGCCTCGCCATACCTGAGGAGCGTCCGATGCATGCTCGGCCCGATGGCTCGCTTCCCCCTTCGCCGCGCTGGTGGAACGACGATCGCTACCTCGTCGCCCGTCGCGCATCCGGTATGTCTGTCATCGAACGATCGATCGTCGACCGCCAACGCCAGGCCATCGTCGACGAGCTCGACCAGCTCGACCGGGAAGCAGTGTCGTGGATGCAGCGGCGCCGCCCGTTGATCGCCGCCGCGATCGAGATTCACGAGCGCCTCTGGCCTCCTGTCGCCGCCGGTTGGGCTCGCCGCCCACCCCGCCCCGACCAGGCCCTACTCCCGGCGACCCCCGCCGACTCGCGACTGCTGAGTGGCGTTTGGCTCCGCGAAGTCTGTGTCGCCATGCTCTCTCGCCACGGGCGCCTCCAGCTCCGCGAGCTCCACATCCTGCTCCATCTCTACGGCTTCGAGATCGAAGGCGAGCGGGGAGTCAAGAAGCTTGCCGATGCCCTGGGGTATGAGGTGCTCATCGGGCGAGCGGTGCGCGTCCGCCGGGGAACCTACGAGCTGTCCGACCCGGACGCGGTCTACGAGATGGAGCCCTACTGGCTACCCGGCGACGGCGGCCGCCCGGCGCCGGAAGACGACGGGGGAGGAGTGGTCGGTCCCGGGGCGGGGGGCGATGACCGATCCGAGCTCAGCGAGCAAGGCCTCGCCGTGGCCTTTGACGCATTCGGGGTCGGGCCCGTCGAGGGGCAGGCCGGTGAAGAACCTGGCCGCCATGCACCCTCCCTGGCAGGCGTCGTACTGCCCGCACGATGCGCAGGCGCCGGGCGATTGAGGGGCGCGCAGCGCTGCAAACAGCGCGCTCGACCGCCAGACCGCCCCGAACCCGCCGCGATCACGAACGTTGCCGGCCCGGAACTCCTCGTGGATCACGAAAGGGCAGGCGTAGACGTCACCAACCGGGTCGATGAGACAGACGATCCGTCCCGCCCCGCAGAGGTTCAGCCCGGGCAGCGGTTCACCCAGCGCGTTCAGATGGAAGAACGAGTCCCCGGTCAACACCGACTCGCCCTGAGCGAGCAGCCATCGGTACAACGTGCGCTGCTGATCGAGCGTCGGATGGAGCTCGACCCAGGAAGCCATCCCGCGGCCGCTCGGGCGGAGGCGGGTGACGCGAAGCTGCGCGCCGTACGCGTCGGCGAGGGCTCGAAACCCGTCCAGCTGGCCCACGTTGGCCCTCGTCACGACCATCGAGATCTTGAAGGGTCCGAACCCTGCCGCGCCGAGTGCGTCCATCGCTCTCCTGGCGGCGCGGTAGGAGCCGGTGCCCCGCACGGCGTCGTTGGTCGTCTCGTCGAGGCCGTCCAACGAGATCTGCACATCGACGTAGTCCATGCCCGCGAGCCGCCGCGCCTCCGTGTCGCGAAGAAAGGTCCCGTTCGTCGAGAACTTCACGCCCACTCGTCGTTCGACGGCGTGGTCGAGCAGCTCGAAGAAGTCCCGGCGCAACATCGGCTCGCCACCGCCGATGTTCACGTAGAACACCTGCAGTTCGTGCAGCTCGTCGATCACCGTTTTGGCCTCGGCCGTCGAGAGCTCACCCGGGTCGCGAGCGCCGGACGACGACAGGCAGTGCACGCACGCCAGGTTGCAGGCGTACGTCAGCTCCCACGTGAGGCAGATCGGCGCGTCGAGCCCTCCCTTCAGCCGCTCGACCAGGCCGTCAGCGCTCACGGATGATCTCCGACGCCTCCAGCGACGTCAGGCCACGTACGAAGGCCGGCCATCGCTGCTCCTCCACACCTGCGGCTCGAAGCGACGCGGCGACCGAGGGCGACGAGCCGAGCCCTTCGACGACCGTGACCATCTCCCGCGACTTGAGGAAGGTCAGGCGCCGGTTGCCGAAGTGGTAACAGAGCGCGCCAAACGCTTCGCGGCGCAGCGCTACCTGGTCATCGAGTCGGTACGCAGCTTCGAGGCGAACACTCAAGGGTCCGGGGGCCCCTCAATAGACGCCGCACATGCCATCGATAGAGATCTCCTCGACCAGGAGTTCGTCCTCGACGACAGCCTCGTCGTCGCTCTCGTCGCGAGATTCGATCGTGGCGGCGAGATCTTCGGTCTCCATGTCGCCGCATGGTAGTCGTCGGCTGCGCCGTCCCATGTCCCGGCCGATAAGGTCCCGACGGACCGAGACGTCGCGCATTCGGGGGGCTCTGTGAGGACAAAGGCAGCGATCCTGTGGGAGATCGGCAAGGAGTGGAGCGTCGAGGAGATCGAACTCGACCCTCCGAAGGAGTCCGAGGTCCTCGTACGGCTGGCGGCGTCGGGGCTGTGCCATTCCGACGAGCACCTCGTCACGGGTGACTTGCCCTTCGAGTTGCCGATGGTCGGCGGCCACGAGGGCGCGGGCGTCGTCGAGGAAGTGGGTTCGGGCGTCTCGTGGCTGCAGCCGGGGGATCATGTCGTCTTCGGCTTCATCCCGTCGTGCGGACGTTGCCCCAGCTGTTCCACGGGTCACCAGAATCTCTGCGACCTCGGGATGTACCTGGGCGGCGGCCTGCAGATCGCGGACCAGACGTCGCGCCATCACGCCGGCGGCCGCGATCTCCGTCTCATGTGCCTCCTCGGCACGTTCAGCCATTACACCGTGGTCAACGAGGCGAGCTGCATCAAGATCGAGCCTGACGTCCCCCTCAACCGGGCCTGCCTACTCGGCTGTGGCGTCGTCACCGGGTGGGGTTCAGCGGTCTACGCCGCGCAGGTCAGGCCGGGGGAGACGGTGGCCGTTGTTGGCATCGGTGGCATCGGGGCCAACGCGATCCAAGGGGCGCGTCTGGCCGGCGCCAAGAGGATCGTGGCCATCGACCCGTTGGAGTTCAAGCGCGAGAAGGCCATGCAGTTCGGGGCCACGCATACTGCCGACAGCCTGGACGACGCCCTGCCCCTGATCCAGGACCTCACCTGGGGGCAGATGGCCAACAAGGTCATCATGACGATGGGCGTCGGCAACGGCGAGGCGATGGCCGGGGCGCTCGCGCTCGCGTCGAAGGGAGGCCGGGTCGTCGTCACGAACATCCACCCGGCCTTGGAGACGAGCGTCACCATGAGCCTGCTCGACCTGACCTTGATGGAGAAACAGGTGGTCGGGTCACTCTTCGGATCGGGCAATCCCCGCTACGACATCCCCAAGCTGCTCGGCCTGTATCGCGAGGGCCAGATAGACCTCGACGGGCTGGTCACGAGGACGTACACGCTTGATGAGGTCAACGAGGGGTACAAGGACATGCGCGACGGCAACAACATCCGGGGCGTGCTCGTCTACGAGTAGGGGGATCGCGTGAAGAGCAGGGCCGCCGTACTGTTCGGCGTGGGGCAGGACTGGCAGATCGAGGAGATGGAGGTCGATCCCCCGAAGGCCAACGAGGTGCTGGTCGAGTGGAAGGTGGCCGGGCTCTGTCACAGCGACGAGCACGTCGTCACGGGAGACCTCGTCCCGCCGCCCGAGGCGCTCGCCGCGATGGGCCTGGACGACTTCTTCCCGTGCCTGGGCGGGCACGAGGGCGCGGGCATCGTCGCCGCGGTCGGCCCGGGCGTCACCTCGGTCGTGCCGGGGGACCACGTCTCGGCGAGCTTCATCCCCTCCTGCGGTCGCTGCCGTTACTGCTCAACCGGGCGCCAGAACCTCTGCGACGCCGGCGCCGGCGCCTTCGCGAAGGGGATGATCACCGACGGGACGTCACGCCATCGCGTCCGCGACCGGGAACTGACGTTGTTCGCCAAGCTCGGCACCTTCTCCGAACGGACGTGTGTGGCGGAGGCCTCGATCATCAAGGTCGAACCCGAACTGCCGATGGAGGCAGTCGCGCTCGTGTCCTGCGGCGTCGCGACGGGGTGGGGGTCCGCCGTCGAGCGTGCGGGGACGAAGCCGGGCGACACCGTGGTCGTCGTCGGGATCGGGGGCATCGGTATCAATGCGGTCCAGGGCGCCCGCATGGCCGGGGCCAAGCACGTCGTGGCCGTCGACCCGATCGAGTTCAAGCGAGAGAAGGCGATGGAGTTCGGCGCCACGCACGTGACCGCGAGCATGGAGGAGGCGACACCGCTCGTCACCGATCTCACGTGGGGGCAAATGGCGGACCGCGTCATCATGACCCCGGGGGTGATGTACGGCGAACTGATGGAAGGGCCATGGGCCTCACCGGGAAGGGCGGCACGTGCGTGGTGACCGGTGTCGCGCCCCTGACCCAGACACAGGCGGCGGTCAACCTGTCCAACCTGACGCTTTGGAACAAGGAGATCAAGGGCACCATCTTCGGCTCGCTCAACCCTCGCCGCGACATCCCGAATCTGCTCGCCTTGTATCGCGACGGGCAGTTGAAGCTGGATGAGCTGATCACGAAGACCTACAGCCTCGACCAGATCAACGAGGGCTACCAGGACTTGCGCGACGGCACCAACATCCGAGGCGTGATCGCCCTCCCCTGAGCGTGATCGTCGACGCCGACCTCCTCGACCGCCTCAGTCGCCATGTCGTCGGCCGGCGACGCGAGCTCGAGATTGTGGTGGCCGCCCTCGCCGCCGGGCGCCACACGCTGCTCGAAGGGCCTCCGGGAACGGGGAAGTCGACGCTGCTCCGGGCGATCGCCGAGGAGCTCGGCATCGGTCTCGCCTTCGTCGAGGGCAACGCCGAGCTCACTCCGGCCCGCCTCGTCGGCCACTTCGATCCTGCTCGGGTGCTGACCGAGGGCTACTCGGCCGAGATCTTCGTAGATGGACCGCTGATCGAGGCGCTGCGCGACGGGGCCTTGCTGTACGTCGAGGAGATCAACAGGATCCCCGAGGAGACCCTCAACGTGCTCATCACCGTGATGAGCGAGGGCGAGCTGCACGTACCTCGGCTCGGGCGAGTCCGCGCCGCCCCGAGCTTCCGGCTGGTCGCCGCCATGAATCCCTTCGATGCCGTCGGGACAGCCCGGATCTCGGCCGCGGTGTACGACCGCACCTGTCGCCTGTTGATGGACTATCAGGACGCCTCGGAGGAGGCCACCGTCGTGGCGCTCACGGCGGGTGAGGCGGCCGCTGACGCGGCTTGGGTGGCGAAGGTCGTGGAGTTCGTGCGGCTCACCCGTACCCATCCCGACCTCCGCATCGGCTCATCGGTGAGGGGCGCGATCGACATGGTGCTCGTCGCGTCGTCCTTGGGGCCGTTGCGAGGTCGCCCGGTCACTGACCGGGACGTTCTCCTCGACGCTGCCCTTGCCGGGCTCTCGGGCCGCGTCCGAGTCCGCGAGGGCAGCGCCAGGAGCGCGGAGGACGTGATCCGAGAGCTCTTCGCCAGCGTGTTCGAGGCGGAGCCGGCGGGTGGTGGGGGAAAAGGCTGCGCCCCGACCTCCCCGGCCGGGGCCTGATCCGCGAGGGGGCCGACGCCGACGCGGCAGTGGCGGAGCGCAGTCGGCGGACCACGTCACGCCGTGAGCTGAGCCGGCACGAGCGCTTCGACGACGTGTCACCGGGCGTCGGCCATCTCGACGAGTCGGCCTTCGACGAGGTGCTCGGCGACGACCCGGACGCGGCTCTCGCTCTCCTCGCCGACCTCACGGGCGCGACGGATCCCGAGTTGCGCGACCTGGCTCGGCGACTCGCCGGCCGTGTCGTCCTCGCCGTGGCCCGAGGTGGATCATTGCGGCGACGCGGGGTCGGGCGGCTGCAGTCGCGACCGTTCGACTCGTCGGGGGGCGATCTGGATCTCGATGCGTCTGTCGATGCCCTTGCGCTCGCCCGGGCCGCGGCGCGTGCGCCCGACCTCGAGGATCTGCGCCTGCGAACGTGGGCCGCGACCGGGGACGGCGCTCTGCCTGCTCGTCGACAGGAGCGGCTCGATGGGCGGCGAACGGTTGGCCACGGCCACGATCGCGGCCGCGGCGGTGGCATGGCGGGCACCCGAGGACTACAGCGTTTTGGCCTTCGGCGACGACGTGCTGGTGGTCAAGGGTCAGACCAGCCCGAAATCAGCCGAACACGTTGTGGAGGATCTACTCACGTTCCGTGGCTTCGGCACGACGGACCTGGCGCTGGCTCTCGCCGCTGCCGCGGAGCAGCTGGCGCGGTCCCGGGCGGGACGGCGAGTGACCGTGTTGCTGTCGGACTGCCGGGCGACCGTGCCAGGAGACGTCACCGAGGCGGCGAGGGCGCTGGACGAGCTCGTCGTTGCGGCGCCTGCAGGCGACATCGACGACGCAGAGGCACTGTGTGCCGAGGTCGGCGGACGATGTGAGCCACTGGACGGACCCCTCGCAGTGCCCGATGTCTTCGCCCGCCTTCTTTCAATTTGAGAGCATGCTCCGGCGAATCGCCGGCGAATCGCCAGCGCCAGGCATCCGAGCAACCGGTGGGTGGTGGCAGGCGGCCGATGCCGTGCTTGGGCGGGCGGTCGAGCCGCTGATCGGCGGGCCGTCCGCTCAGCGGCAGGTCGGATCGTTCGGCGGGACGACGCCCGAAACCAGCTCGGGGGGCCGGCCGGCGTCGTCGGTGTTGCTCGTCGATTCACCCGCTGCCGTCGTCCCTGCGGAAATGTCACTTCCGGTGGTCGGTACGACCGAGCTCGTGGTCGTCGACGTGCTCGTCGACGAGGAGCCCGGAGCTTCCGGAAGCAGGCTGCTCGCCCCCGGCGCGGAGCCCGGTCCCCCCCCGGAAGTAGGCGAGGATCGCTCGCGCCCGAGCGCTGGTTGTGTCCGGCTCGATGACAGAGGCCCCGCCGATGATCACGCCGGTGCCGTCGATCCGGTAAGTCTTGACCGTGCCCGGGTCGAACGTTCGGAGCTTGGTCGACAGCTGGTAGAGGTCGTTCAGCGTCAGGTTGGCGTCGACGGTGACGTTCTGGAGCGCGGCGTCGATCAGCTGCTTTGCCACCAAGGGCTGCCGGCCGCCGCGATCCAGCGCCTTCCTCAGCACGCGCCGGATGAAGTCCTGCTGCCGGGCGATGCGGCCGAAGTCCGAGCTGACGTCGTCCTTCCACACCCCGTTGACCTCGTACTGGTAGTGGCGCGACCGCACATAGGCCAAGGCGGCATCGCCGTCGAGGGACACGCACCCGGGCGAGGTCACGTTCAGGCCGCTGTAGCGATCACGGGCCGGATAGGTGAAGGGGATCTTCACCCCGCCCACGATCTGGACGAGTTTCTTGAAGGCGCAGAAGTTCACGTCCGACGTAGTGGTCGACGCGGATGCCGAAGTTCTCCTCGATGGTCTGGACGAGGCGACTCGGGTCCTTCTCGTCGAAGGTGGCGTTGATCCGCCCCCGACGCGAGCTGCCCGCCACCTTGACCCAGAGGTCTCTCGGGAACGAGAGGATCGAGGCAACCTTCGCGTCCCGTTCGACCCGCAGGAGCATGATCGTGTCCGACCGGCCACCAACGACAGGTTCTCCGAGGAAGGCGGACAGCGTTGGCGATGTCGGGCGAGATGCAGTCGCGGCTGTCGGAGCCGACCAACAGGAAGTTCTGCGCCGGGATCGCCCCGCCTGACTGGGAGGGTGCCGTCGTCACCTCGCCGAAGGATCCGCTGGCGCCGGTGAGCGGGGTGTGGGCGTGGTTGATCACGACCCGCTCGAGTGACCCGAGGCGGTTGTTCGCGTACCAGACCAGGCTCGCGGCCAACCCGCAGACGACCACGAGCACCACGTTGACCCCGAGGACCACCCGCTGGGGCCACGTGCGCCGCAGGCGAGGCCGGGTCCCCGGGGAGGCGGGCATCGAGGCGAGGCTACCGGTCGGTGTGGAGCGGGTCAGGCCAGCGTCACGGTGACGGTAATGGGGCCATCAGTGGCCTCGAAGAGCAGTTCATCGATCGACCCGGCCTCTCGCAGGTCGTCCCCGGTGGCCGCCAGCAGCCCCAGGACCTCTGCAGGTCCGCGCACGACCGCTCGCTCCACGGGTGAGCGCATCGACACCTTGGCCGCCGTCTTCGTCTTGCGCACAGCGGCGAGCACGTCGCCCGTCACCTCGATGACACGGGAATCGACCGGGCCCGCTGCCTCGGTCAGTTCCCGCCCTTCCGGCCACGAGGCGCGATGGACCGAGCCGGCCTGCCACCAGCTCCAGACCTCCTCACTGACGTAGGGGAGGATCGGGGCGAACAACCGCTGGAGCACGGAGAGCGCGACAGAAGCCCGGCGCGTGCCGACCGCGAGCGCTCGGCGCCGAGAGATCCATATGCGCGGCCCTTGACCAACTCGACGTGGTTGTCGCAGAACCACCAGAAGAACGTCTCGGTCCGCTCCAGGGCGCGGGCGTAGTCGTACGAATCGAAGGCGGCCGTCGCCTCACCGACGAGGACGGCGAGCCGTGCGACGAGCGCCCGGTCCACCGGCTCGTCCAGCGCGTCGAGGGCGACCTCCGGGCCGAGGCCGAGCACGAACTTCGAGACGTTCAGGATCTTCGTCGCCAGCTTGCGCCCGATCTTCATCTGGCCCTCTTCGTAGGCGGTATCGAGGCCGGGCCGAGCCGAGGCAGCCCAGTACCGCAGCGCGTCGGAGCCATAGATGTCGAAGAGCTCCATGGGCGTGACGACGTTGCCCCTCGATTTCGCCATCTTCTTGCGATCGGGATCCAGGATCCACCCGGAGATGGCGGCGTTCCCCCAGGGAAGCTCGCCGTGCTCGTAGTGCGAGCGCACGACGCTGGAGAACAGCCACGTGCGGATGATCTCGTGGGCCTGGGGTCGCAGATCCATGGGGAAGACGCGGGCGAACAGGTCGTTGTCCTCCTCCCACCCGCTCGCGATCTGCGGGGACAGCGACGACGTCGCCCAGGTGTCCATCACGTCGGGGTCGCCGACGAACCCTTCCGGCTTGCCCCGCTGGTTCTCGCTGAAGCCCGGGGGGACGTCGGTCGAAGGGTCGATGGGCAGGCTGCTCTCCGGCGGCACGATCGGCCGGTCGTAGACGACCTCGCCGTCGACGTCGAGCAGGTACCAGAGCGGTATGGGGACGCCGAAGGGCTGCTGGCGGCTGATCAACCAGTCCCCGTTGAGGCCGCTCACCCAGTCCTCGTAGCGGACGCGGAAGTGGTCCGGATGCCAGTTGAGCTCCTCGCCACGGCGGAGGAAGACCTGGCGCAGCGCCTCGTCTCGGCCGCCGTTGCGGATGTACCACTGGCGGCTGGTGACGATCTCGAGCGGCCGCTCACCCCGCTCGTAGAACTTGACCGGGTGGACGATCGGCCGCGGCTCGCCGAGAACCTCGCCGGACTCGCGCAACAACTCGATGACCCGGCGGTGGGCCTGGCGCACCGTGCGGCCGGCAAGCTCGCGGTACGCGTCGACGGCCCTGATGCCCTCAGGAGGCTCGGAGAGGATGCGCCCGTCCCGGCCCACGACGGCTCGCACGGGCAGCTGCAGCTCCCGCCACCACGTGACGTCGGTCAGATCCCCGAACGTGCACACCATCGCCGCGCCCGTCCCCTTCTCGGGCTCGGCCAGGGGATGGGCGAGCACGGGCACCTCCGCGCCGAACAGCGGGGTGCGGACGGTATGGCCGAACAAGGGCTGGTAGCGGGCGTCGTCGGGATGGGCGACGACTGCCACGCAGGCGGCGAGCAGCTCCGGCCGCGTCGTGTCGATGACCAGGTCCGAGCCGTCGCCGCGGTGGAAGGCGAGGGCGTAGTACGCGCCGGCCAGCTCGCGGTCTTCGAGCTCGGCCTGCGCAACCGCGGTGTGGAAGTCGACGTCCCACAGGGTTGGTGCTTCGGCCTGGTAGGCCTCACCCCTGGCGAGGTTGCGGAGGAAGGCCCGTTGTGACACACGGCTCGAGCGGTCGTCGATCGTCTTGTAGAGGTAGTCCCAGTCGACGCTCAGACCGAGACGGTGGAAGAGGGCGTCGAAGGCGATCTCGTCGTCGACCACGAGCCGCCGGCACAGCTCGAGGAAGTTCGGCCGGCTGACGAGGACGGGCGGGTCGTGAGGCCGGTCGGGAGGCTCGAACGACGGATCGAAGGGCAACGTCGGATCGCAGCGGACACCGAAGTAGTTCTGGACCCGCCGGATCGTCGGAAGGCCGTTGTCGTCCCACCCGATGGGGTAGTAGACGGTCTTGCCCCGCATCCGCTGGTAGCGAGCGATGGTGTCGGTGTGGGTGTAGCTGAACACGTGACCGACATGCAGCGAGCCGCTCACCGTCGGCGGCGGCGTGTCGATGGCGAAGACGTCCGCCCGCGTCGCCGCCCGGTCGAACCGGTAGATGCCGTCCGCCTCCCAGCGCGCACCGAAACGGGCCTCGAGGCCCTCGAGCGTGGGCTTGTCGGGGACCTTCGCCATGATTGCCAACGGTACCGGAGCGCCTCGAGCGTCCCGTTCGCGATTCGGCGCCCCGGGCCGCGTGGGCGTCACCACTACGCTGGTTCGTCGTGATCCGCCTGCACGACACGGCCACCGGCGAGGTGCGCGAGCTCGCGCAGCGCGACCCGGGCGTGGTCAGCATCTATCTGTGCGGGCCCACGGTCTACGGGCCGCCCCACCTCGGCCACGGACGGGCCACCCTCGTCTACGACATCCTCCGCCGCTACCTCGAGTGGAGTGGGACCAAGGTCCGATTCGTCTCGAACGTCACCGACATCGACGACCAGATCATCAACCGCGCCAACCGCGAGGGCCGCCCCTGGGTCGAGATTGCCACGAAGTGCGAGCGCGTCTGGTGGAAGGCGATGGACGAGCTCGACGTGGAACGGCCCACCGACACCCCGCACGCCACGGAGTGGGTCGAGCCGATGGTGGCCATGATCGGCGAGCTGCTCGCCAAGGGCGTCGCCTACGTCACCGACGACGGCGTCTATCTCTCCGTCGAGCAGGTGCCCGACTACGGCCTGCTGGCGCAGCAATCGCTTGCCGACATGATGGCCGGCGGCGGGGGCAGGGCCGTCGCGGGAGCCGATCACAAGCGTCACCCCGCAGATTTCGTTTTGTGGAAGCTGGCCAAGCCCGGCGAGCCGGCGTGGCCGTCACCGTGGGGCGAAGGACGGCCCGGTTGGCACACGGAGTGCGTCGTGATGTCGCTCGGCCTGCTCGGCGAGGGCTTCGATCTCCATTGCGGCGGGCAGGATCTCAAGTTCCCCCACCACGAGAACGAGCGGGCCCAGGCCGTCGCCCTCGGGAAGCGCTTCGCCAACCACTGGATGCACCACGCCTTCATCGTCGACGAGGGCGGCGAGAAGATGTCGAAGTCGCTCGGAAACTTCGACAACCTGCTCGACCTCATCGAGCGGGTCGATCCTCGCGCCTACCGCATGCTGCTGCTCCAGGCCCACTACCGCTCGCCACTTCGGGTCGGACCGAGCACGATCGAGGTTGCCGAGCGGGCGGTCGATCGGCTCGACGCCCTCGGCCGGAGGGCGGAATCGGAAGGCGTGGCGGACGCGGAGCCCGATGCGGCGGTGCTCGAGGCCTTCACGCAGGCCATGGACGACGACCTTGACACCCCTCGGGCGATGGCGGTCGTCTTCGACACGGTCAGTCGAGCCCATGCCGGCCTCGACGCCGGGACGGAGGAGGGTCCTGCGCTCGTTGCCGCCGTGTTCTCCATGGCTCGTGCCGTCGGGCTGGCCCTGGAAGCGACCGGCGACATGCCGGATGACGTCGCGGCACGAGTTGCCGCCCTGGATGACGCACGGGCCGCGAAGGACTATGTCGCCGCCGATCTGATTCGGGCCGCGCTGCAGTCGGACGGCTGGGTGGTCGAGACCACCAAGCAGGGCACCGTCGTGCACCGGGCGTGACCGGCGACTTGCCCCTCGCCGCTGTGCGGTAGGACGCTGGGCCGCCGTGCGTAGCCGGTCTGCGAGAGAGCGGCCGCCGCTCCCCGCCGGGTTCTGGCCGATCTGGACCACGGTCGCGCTCGACCTGATCGGCTTCGGGATGGTTGCCCCGATCCTCGGCATCTACGCCGAGCGGTACGGGGCGTCGGGGACGACGGTCGGGTTGCTGTTCGCCTCCTTCTCGGCCGCTCAGTTGGTGTGCTCGCCGATCCTGGGGCGGCTGTCCGACCGAATCGGGCGAAAGCCGGTGATCATCATCTCGCTGTTCGGGACGGCGATCGGGAGCTTCCTGACGGGGATCGCCGGGACGCTGTGGCTCCTCTTCCTCGGACGAATCATCGACGGGGCGTCGGGGGCGAGCGTCTCGGTGGCCCAGGGGGCGGTCACCGATCTGGCCCCGCCCGACCAGCGGCCGCGACTCCTCGGGTTGCTGGGGGCGGCCTTCGGGGTCGGGTTCGTGCTCGGCCCGGCGGTCGGGGGCCTCGCCAGCCTGGGCGGCCCACATGTCCCGTTCTTCGTCGCGGCGGCAGTCGCGACGGTCAACGGCATTGTCGCCCTCGTCCGCCTGCCGGAGACCCTCACCCGCCGGCGAATCGCCGGCGAATCGCCAGAGCATGTGGCGCCGCCGGACACCCCCGAGGTCGCGGCCCGCCGGCGGCGCAGCCTGATCTCGCTCGGCGTGGTCATGTTCATCACAACGGCTGCCTTCAGTGGTTTCGAGGCCACTTTCGCCCTCCTGGGCCAGCGCCGCTTCGGCTTCGGGGAGGGGTCGGCGTCGGCCGTCTTCGTGGTCATCGGCATCGCCCTCGTCGTCGTCCAAGCGGGCTTCATCCACCCCGCCGTCCATCGCTTCGGCGAAACACCGGTCCTCCGAGCCGCGCTCGGCTTCAACGCCGCCGGCCTGCTGGTGCTAGCCGCAGCCGAGTCATGGCTCCTGCTCGTGGTGGCCCTGGCGTTGCTCGTGCTCGGGCAGGGGCTCGCCTCGCCCACGATCGCCACCCTGGTCGCCAACCGGGCCCGGGAGCAGCGCCGCGGTGGCGCCCTGGGTGTCCAGCAGTCCGTCAGCGCGCTGGCCCGGGTCGTGGGACCCGCGGTGGCCGGCCTCCTCTTCCAACATGTCGGGATCTCGGCGCCCTACCTGGTGGGCGCGGCGGCGATGGGCCTGGGGTTGGCCGTCTTGGCCGGCGACCGGGAGCCGACCGGGTCTTTCGACCCCTTGACCGCCTAGTTACCGCGCGGTACTGAACTGGTCGGTAACAACGGGCGCCGGGAAGGTGAGTGCCCCGGGAAGGTGAGTGCCATGGCCGAGTTCTCGCTCGAGTACTCCGAGGACGTGCAGCAGGTCCAGAAGTGGGTTCACGACTTCGCCGAGAACGTCGTGCGTCCCGCCGCCCACGAATGGGACGAGCGTGAGGAGTTCCCCTGACCCGTGGTCGAGGAGGCGGCCCGCATCGGGCTCTACGGGTTCGATTTCGTCGTCACCGCCTTCTCCGAGCCGAGCGGTGCTGATGCTGCCGATAGCCGCCGAGGAGCTCTTCTGGGGCGACGCCGGCATCGGACTCTCGATCTTCGGCTCTGGCCTGGCCGCCGCCGGCATCAGCGCCAACGGGACGCCCGAGCAGGTCATGGAATGGGTGCCGCAGTGCTACGGGACCCCCGATGACATCAAGCTCGGCGCCTTCTGCGTGAGCGAGCCGGACGCCGGCTCGGACGTCTCCTCGCTGCGCACCCGTGCCGTCTACGACGCGGCCAAGGACGAATGGGTGCTGAACGGCATCAAGGCGTGGATCACCAACGGTGGCATCGCCGACCTCCACGTCGTCGTGGCGACGGTCGAGCCCGATTTGAAGGGTCGTGGCCAGGCGTCGTTCGTCGTGCCGCCGGGCACGAAGGGCCTGTCGCAGGGCCAGAAGTACAAGAAGCACGGCATCCGGGCCTCCCACACGGCCGAGGTGATCCTCGACGACGTTCGGGTGCCGGGTCGCTGCCTGCTCGGGGGCAAGGAGAGGCTCGACGCGAAGCTGGCCAGGGCTCGCGCCGCTGGCCAGTCAGGAGAGAAGCAGCCGGCCATGAGCACCTTCGAGGCGACGCGCCCGGCAGTCGGGGCCCAGGCGGTGGGCATCGCCCGCGCCGCCTACGAGTACTCGCTCGACTACGCCAAGGAGCGCACCGCGTTCGGCAAGCCGATCATCATGAATCAGGGCATCGCCTTCAAGCTGGCGGACATGCGCATGGAGATCGACGCCGCTCGACTGCTCGTGCTGGCGGGCCGCATGGATGGCCCGCAACGGCGGCTTTCACCGCAGGCGAGGGCTCGATGTCGAAGCTCAAGGCGGGCGAGGTCGCGGTCTGGGTGACCGAGCAGGCCATCCAGATCCTGGGCGGCTACGGGTACACGCGGGACTACCCGGTCGAGCGCTGGCACCGGGACGCCAAGATCTACACGATCTTCGAAGGCACCTCGGAGATCCAGCGCCTGGTCATCAGCTCGGGCCATATCAGGCCTGCGTGTGGAGTAGATCTGGTTGACGGCCTTGGCCGCCGACGGCTCGGCATCACCGTCATCCCTACATCCATCCCTACTAAAGTCGCCGCGATGGCGACCATCCGCGAGAAGCGCCCGGGGGTCTGGGAGGTCCGGGTCTTCACCGGTCGCGGGCCGCGACGGCAAGCCCACCCAGACGTCGCGCACGGTGCGGGGCGGCAAGCGCGAGGCGAGGCGGGTAGCCGACGACCTGGAGCGAGCCGGCAACCGCAGCGCGCCCGCCGGACGGACCGGTCGCCGACGCCCTCGACGCCTGGATCGCGCAGAACCTGCCGACCTGGGCCGCGTCCTCGGCACGCGACCAGCAGAGCCGGGTGCGGGCCATCAAGCACGACCCGATCGTGCGGGTCCCGCTCGCTCGCCTGTCGGTGAGCGACGTCGAGCGCTGGCACGCACGCCTGCGACCGCGCCGGCGTCGGCGACCCGGCCATCCGCAACCAGCACACGGTCGCTCCGGGCGGCGCTCGTCCAGGCGGTGCGGTGGGGCTGGGCGTCGACCAACGCCGCGTCGCTGGCCCGCCTCCGCGCGACCAGGGCGGAGCCCCGCCAGGCGATGTCGCTCGAGGACGTGCACGCCGTCCTCGCCGCCGCCGCAACGATCGACCCCGCCGCCGAGCTCGCTCTCCGGTTGGCCGCCGTCGCCGGCGTGCGCCGGGCCGAGCTGGCCGCGTTGCGGTGGGACGACGTTCGTGACGGCCTGCTCACGATCGACTCCGCCATCGAGACCGTCCGGCGCGGCGGCGGCCACCCGGAGCTTCGCGACGCCCCGACGAAGACGGCCAACGTCCGCACCGTGGCGCTCGACGGCGACACGCTGGCGTTGATCGAAGGAGTCCGGGTCGTGCGCGAGCCGTACGGGCCATGGATGTTCGGGCTCGGTCCGGAGCTGGTCAACCCGGACCGGATCGGCTGGTGGTGGCGGCGATCGCGGGCCCTTGCCGGCATCGACGCGAAGTGGCGCCTGCATGATCTCCGCCACTGGTCGGCCACGGTCGCCATCGGCCAGGGCCACGACGTCCGCACCGTCGCCGGCCGCCTCGGCCACGCCAACCCGGCCATGACGTTGCGCGTCTACGCCCACGCCGTCGCGTCGCCGACCAGGCCGTCGCCTCCAGCCTGGGCGAGGTGCTGAGGGCCTCATCGTGAGGCCCGTCGTTCTCCGGGACGAAGAACCTCCCGATGACTCGACGATCGTGGTCCGGGGCGGCCTGCTTTCGCCCGACTCGGTGCGGCGCGCGGCGGCGAAGTGCCGTGAGGAGCACGGCTTCTTCGGCGTGTCGGTCTACTGCGCGATCGGAATGTCGGTTGCAGAGCTGGTGGCGAACGTGCAGCCAATCGGCCCGGACCGCTACCGCCAGGTGCGGCTCGCGAGCTTCGGAGCGTTGCGCCGGGCCGGCTTCGCGCTCTGGCCCACCAATCCGTTCCCGCACTTCTCGATCGTTCTTCCCGACCTCGATCCCGCGACGTTCGCTCGCCTTGACGGGTGCTTCGGCCCGCCCCTCCCGAACCCGGCGTTGTCGAACGGCCCTGGCCAGGCGACAATGAGCCCATGAGAACCGAGGACGGCTCCCTTACCTGGGATCTGTGGATCGACTTCCACACCCAGGATGTGGACGGCCTCACGTCCACGCTGGTGGAGTACGCGCGCGCCCGGCATCGCCGTCGAGGCAGGCACCTACCTGCTCGTCGGCAGCGATGACTCCGAGCTCGCCGTTGCGCGGATCGTCACGGTTGAGCCGAACGGTCTCGTCTACACACGTGTGCTTCCAGGGCCCGCCACCGAGCACCTGCACCTCCTCAGCGCATCCAGCGCTGCCTGACGTGTCCCACGGCGCCAACACCGTGATCCACGTCGACATCCCGTGCGACGTCCAGGATGAGGACGAGCTCGGCATGCCGTTCGCCCTCCTGAGCGAGGCGCGCGATCCGAGTTACATCGTTCCCGGCGCCATCGTCATCACCGCCGACGAGGAGGACCCCGTCTTCGCCCGGGTCCACTCGCTGACACCGCAGGGCGAGATCACGGTTGTTGATCTCGAGCTGCTCCCTGGCGACCCGCTGGCGTACGCCGACGCCCTCCGGCGCTCGCATCTCCTCCCGGCGTGAAGCGGGATGGCCTCGGGACCAGCTTGAGCGGCTCCCGGTGGGGACGACGCCGCCGATGACCGACGACGAAGGGTGAGGTTAGGCCCCGACGCGCAGAACCCGGTTCCCCCGCCAAAGGGCGGGCAACCGGGTCCACTTCCGCAGGCGCTAGCCCACGGCGCCGCCAGTGTGCACCCGCGGCCCACCTCTCGGCAATTGAGGAGGCTCGGGACACTGCTGGCCGCCGTGTGAAGGTCACGTTTGTCACTCACGCGACGAGCGGCCGGCACTTTCGACGGACTCACTCGACCACTCACACGTGGCGGTGTGAGTGGTCGAGTGAGCTCGCAACTGTCTGAATCGTCCGCGTGAGGACGCCCATGCACGAGCAGCCGGCGGACGCCGCCGCTGACGAGTTGCAGCTGCTGACGATCGGCGAGGCCGCGCAGAAGCTGCGGATCGGTCGGTCGCTCGCCTACGAGTTGGCGCGGGCCTACCTCGCGACCGGCGGCGCCGACGGCCTGCCGGTCATGAAGCTCGGCGCCCGGATGCGAGTCCCTCGCTGGGCCCTGGACGAGCTCGCACGAACCGGTCGAGTCGTCCGCCTCGCCGATGCCCCGCCTCCCCGGAGGTCTCCATCGTGACCCCGCCAGCTGACGCGTTGATCGCCGTCGGCGGTGCCACGGCGGCCTCCGTCGGCCCGCGCCGGTACGGCGCATTCCGCCATCCCTCCGCCCGTCCGAGCGCGTGAGACGACATGCCGACCCGACGACGTCTCCCGTGCATTTCAGGATCTACAGACAAGTGCCCGCAGGGCGGCGGTGAGCGCTGATGCTGCGGGTGACCACCCTGTACGCGTCGTCGGCGACGGCAACTGCGGCGTACTACACCAGCTACCTCGCCCAGGCCCCCGGCGAGGAGCCTGGCGTGTGGTCGGGCCGGCAAGCGGCTGGGCTCGATCTCGACGGCCAGGTCGATGCGGACGACCTCCGAGCACTTCTGGAGGGCCGGGACCCAGTAAGTGGTGCGCCGCTGGGTTCTCCGCTCATCGACCGGACGTTGGCCGACGGCCGGGTGGTACGGGCGGTGGCCGGGTTCGATGCCACGTTCTCGGCCCCGAAGTCGCTCAGCGTCTGGTGGGCGCTCACCGGCGATCCCGGCCTGCTGGAGGCGCACGACGTCGCCGTTCGAGCAGCACTCGAGCACCTGGAGCGGTTCGGGGCGACGACTCGGGTTCGTGTGAACGGTCATCGCCAGCATCCCGAGACGCTCGGGTTGACCGTGGCCACGTTCCGACAGACGACGTCGCGTGCTGACGACCCGCAGCTGCACACCCACGCCGTGATCTCGGCCAAGGTCCGGACCGAGGAAGGCCGCTGGATGGCGCTCGACGCCCGCTACCTCAAGCGGAACCAGCGCATGCTCGGCGGCCTGTACCAGTCGGTGCTCCGCGCCGAGCTGACGCACCGCTACGGCGTCGCGTGGGAGCAGATCGTCAACGGTCAGGCCGAGATCGCCGGTGTTCCCCGCGAGCTGGTCGAAGCGTTCTCGAAGCGAGCCAGCCAAGTCGAGGCCGAACTGGCGGTGAAGATCGATGAGTTCCGGGAGCGCGAGGGTCGAGACCCGACCCGCTGGGAACGGGCGGCGCTGACTCGCGAAGCCGCCGCCGACACGCGGGCACACAAGACCGGCAACGGCGTCACCGGATCTTCGGACACGCTGGACCGCCGAGGCCGCGCAGCTGGGATGGACGCCGGCCGGTTGACCGCCGAGATCGAGGCGGCCGGCCGGGACCGAGTCCCGGAGGCGCCGATGTCGATCGAGGACGTGGTCGATCAGCTCTCGGCTTCGGGCTCGACGTGGACCAGGGCCGACCTGATGCGGGCGATCTGCGATCGTCAGCGACCCGTGTCCTCGATGTCGGGACGCCGGTGGTCGGCGCGCTGGAGGCGGCGTGCGACCGGGTCATCGACCACTGCGTCGATCTCGACCCACCGGATGGGCAGATCACGGCGGAGGGCGTCGGATGGGCGTTCGGTGTGGATCGAGCCCACCGCCGCGCACCTGACCAGCGACGCGATCCTGACCGAGGAGGAGCACGTGCTGGCCTGGGCCATGGACGCCCAAGTCGACGGCCCGAACCCGTCGACCTCCCTCGATCGAGACGGGCTGCGACGTCCTGCAGGCCGACGCCGCCGCGGCGGTCGCCGGTGACGACCGCCTGGTGCTGGTCGTCGGGCCAGCCGGCGCCGGCAAGACCACCGCGCTCCGGCGTGCGGTAGACGACCTGCACGCCGGGAGCGGCCGGTGTTCGGCGTAGCGCCGACGGCCAAGGCCGCCCGTGTCCTGGCCCACGAGACCGGCATGGCCGCCGACACCGTCGCCAAGCTGCTCCATGAGTGGAACCGAACCGACCGCGCCCCGCTCGACGAGTACCGACTGCCCGCCGGCACGACCGTCATCGTCGACGAAGCCGGCATGTTGGGCACCCGCTCCCTCCACCAACTTGTGCGACCTCGCCGAGCGTGAGCAGTGGCGCCTCGCGCTGGTTGGTGACCCTCGCCAGCTCCAGGCGGTCGGTCGGGGCGGTCTGTTCAACGAGCTGTGCGCCACCAGCCGAGTGCACGAGCTGGCCCGCCTGCATCGCTTCCACCAACCGTGGGAGGCGCAGGCCTCGCTGCAGCTCCGCGCCGGCGACCCGAGCGGCCTCGACGCCTACGAGGACCACGGCCGCATCGTCGCCGGAGGGTTCGGCGAGCACCTCGACCAGATCGCCAAGGAGTGGCTCGGCCTCACCGCCACAGGGAAGACGGTCGCCATCACGGCCGCCACCAACGACCACGTCGACGCCCTCAACGACGCCGTCCAGCGGCTCCGCCTCATCGTCGGCCAGCTCGACCCCGGCCAGGCCACGCCCATCGCAGCCGGCGAGCACGCCTACCCCGGTGACCTCGTTGCCACCCGCCACAACGACCGGGAGCTCCGCACGACCACGGGCGAGCCGGTCCGCAACCGCGACCTGTGGACGGTCGCCGGCGCCGGCCGTGACGGCTCGCTCACCGTGTCCCACCTCGGCGGACACGGCACCGTCACGCTCCCGTCCGACTACGTCCGGGACCACGTTCGGCTCGGCTACGCCGCCACCGAGCACGGCAACCAGGCCGACACCGTCGACGTCGGCATCCAGCTCGTCTCCCCGGCGACCACCTGCCGAGGCCTGTACGTCGGCGCGACACGAGGCCGCGAGGAGAACCGGATCCACGTCGTCACCGAGAGCGCCGACCTCGCCGAGGCCCGCGACGTCCTCGAAGCCGTCCTCGCCTACGACCGAGCCGACGTCCCCGCCGTCACCCAACGCCGCCACCTCGCCAACCAGACCGACCGTCCGGAACCCTCCCGGGAACCGGACCAGGTCGTCCCGGCGTGGCTCGTCGGCTACCGGGACCAGCTCGAGCAGCGCCGCGAGGATCTCACCGTCTATCTCACCGAGCGAGCACACCGGCGCGCCGAAGCCGCCGCCGAGCTGGCCGATCTGCAGCCGGCGCTCGCCGCCGCTCGAGGTTCGGTTGGGCACCGTTCGCCGACCGCATCGCCGAGATCGACGGCGAGCTGCGGCGGGTGCTTCGCCCAGCGATGTGGAAGGCCAACCACGATGCCACGAGCGCCGGCTTCGGCCACCGGCACGCGGCCGGCCGAACGGCAAAGCGGGCCGGAGCGCGTCGAGGCAGCCACGGAGAGAATCGCGGCCATCCATGCCGACGGCGACGAGGTCAAGCAGCACCTCGACACGCTCGCGAGTCGCGCCGAGCAGCTACAGGACATCGCCTCGGGGACGTTCAGTCGCAGCCTCGATGACCTCGACCGCCTCCAGATCAACTGCATCGACCAAGTCGTCGATGCCATCGACACGTGGTCCAGGTGGGCCTGCGGCCACCCGGTCGCGTTGACCGGCCTTGCAGCCGCCGTCGAGACGCTCACCGAGGTCGCAGCTGCGGCGTTACACGTCAATGGCGTGGGCAACGCGGTGGGACAGTCGACATGGTTCGACTTGTTGGAGCCTGCCGCCCTGGTGCTCCGAGACCGGGGGCTGGAGGCTGGCCTGATCTACGTGAGGTCAGCTGCCGAGGTCGGCCTCGAACTGTGAGGGTGACGTGCGTTCGAGTAGCCGTCCGCTTCAGCCGTGAGCAGCAGTTGCGGCCGCACCGGACGACTCGCGCACGTCGTACACGGGATGAGGTGGGCCCAGTCGCGAAGCAGCTCGATGAGCGGCCCCGACGCCTCGTCAGCCCGATGGACGCTGGCGTCTGCATGCCGCATGAGCACCATGGCATCACAGCAGTTCACCACGGCGGTCATCCGAACGGTGACGGGCTCGGCACCGCATGTTCCGAGCTGGGTGGCGGTTCCGAGCGCGGCCAGGCAGGCAGCCGAGCAGGGTGTGGCCGGTACGGCAGCGACCGATCTCGTCGGCTGCTCGTCGACGGAGATGATGACGACGTCCAGCTGCGCACCAGGTGTGCTCCCGCGATGGCGAGGGTGAGTCCGGGATCCTCCCAGTGCTCAGCGAGCAGCTCGTCGACGTAGGCGGCCAGCTCTGCAACGACGCTGATGGGCGCCACGATGCCTCCTCGGGTCGGAAACTTGAGGAGGCCGATGAGCGGCGGCCACGAACCTTCTCCCAGTCTGCACGACCGGTGTCACAGAGTTGCCCGAGCTACGGCACGAACAGCACTTGCTCCGCGACGGCTCCACTGCGCTCAGTGATGAGGGCCACCAGGTCTGCGAACGCGGGCAGGGTGTCCGGCTTGAAGATCGGCTGGTCCACCCGCATGTACCGCCACGGCTCGCCGGCGAGCTCGGTCACCTGCGTGCACCAGTACGCGATGGCTGCATCCTTCTGCTCGGTGCCGTCCCACACTCTGCCCTTGGTCTCGACGATCCAGTTCACGTCCCCTCCCCGTGGTCCTGGACGGCTACCCAGTCGGGGAAGTAGCGGCCGATGGCGCCGGACGGCTTGAGGTAGTCGACCCAGAACCCCGTGAAGTGCTCGGCGAGCGCCGCGAAGCGGCGGATGTCGCTGCACTCTCGCCAGGAACGCGCGAAGGACGTCTCGAAGGGATTGAATGTGGCGACCTCGTTGAAGATCGTCTTGTCCATCGGCTGGTGCTGGCGACGCCACAGGAACGCTGGGTGTCTCGAGACAGCCGGATCGGGTTGCCCTCGACCGTGAGCGGTTCGCTCCTCGACGATCAGCTGGCCGAGCTGTCGCCCGAGGAATGTGGCGATGCGGTCCTGGTTGACCGGGTTGGCGAGGAACGGCGCAGCGTCCTCGTCGTCCAGGTCGACCGGCGAGCCGAAGCATCGCTGCGCCAGATATGCCTCGATGAGTGGGTAGAGCGTGGCGAACGCCCCAGTCAGCCGCGCGGCCGCCTGGGTCTTGTTGACGATCGACGGCCAGCAGCTCGGTGGCGAGCGGTCCGCCGGGCGTTCGATCGAGAACCGGCCGAGCTCGATCCCGTATGTGGCATCCTCGACCTGCACGCGCAGGTGAAGCGATGCGCCGTGTCGGTCGGCTTGAACAGCGCTTCGACCTGCGACGGGTCGAACGTGTCGAGCGGCGGTAGACGTGCTGCAGGGTGGCGCTCGTCTTCGGGATGGCGATGTCGAACTCGACTCGCTCATTGACCGGATAGATCCGTGATCGGCGGTGTCGGCGCCTTCGTGGTTAGTCGGGATGTACACACCCTCGGCTTCGAGCTCGCGAACGAAATTCTCGAACGCCGGCGTCCCGAGTACCTCGAGCACCTGGCGCTTCTCTGGGCTCACCTGTCTCATCAGCCGCAGGCCGCGGCCGACTGCCTGCTCGGGAAGGATCTTGGCCGCCGCCGTGCCGGGCGAAGGCCGAGCACGACGGTGACGTTGCGGACGTCCCACCCTTCGCGGAGAACGAGCACGCTCACGACGACCTTCGACCGGGTTCCCCGGGTCGTCGATCTCGCGGGCTTTGCGGCGCAGCTCGTCGAGGTCGCCTTTCCGGATCTCGCCTTCTTTGTCGGTGTGGATGACCAGGACTTCGTCCGTCCTTCAGCTTGAACGGCGACGACTTGTCGGTCAGCCATTCGCCGATCCTGTCGGCGTGCTGGATCGTCTCGCACATGATGAACATCACGGGCTTGGTGTCCGGGATGTCCTTGAATGCCTTCGTCGTGCTCTCGGCAGCCGGCTGACGCCGGCGACGATCCAATCGCCGTACTTCTCGATGACGTTCGCCCCAGTGACCTTGTCGGGCTCCGGCTTTGTCGACGAGGTGCAGGATCATCGGCGCCTTGACGATGCGGTCCTCGACCGCCTGCGCGAGCGGGTAGTCGCACACGATCCACGGGAAGTGCGCGCCGCCTTGGAACCGCGGAGTTGCCGAGAAGTCGAGCCAGGCCGCCAAGCCGTCGGGCAGGTCTGGTGGAGGCTCGAGCAGTGTCTGGTTCCACTCCAGGTCGTCGTCGTGGACGTGGTGTGCCTCGTCGTTGAGCACCAGCAGGCGATTCAGGCTCCGGACGCGATCGAGCATGCGACCGGCCCTGCGTGGCGGCGTTGCCGGTCGGCTTGCGGCCGAGCAGCGCATCGATGGCGTTGGTCGGCGTCCACTCGCCGCGGGCCTCGTAGAGCTGCTGGATGTTGGTGACGAAGAGGTTCCCGGCGCCGCCGGGCTCGCTCGCCTCGCCGCGGAGGATGACCTTCAGGTCGAACTTCCATCCCGGCGGGATGAGCGGCGAGTCGCGGAAGACGCGCCCGTTCTCGAAGTCGACGCGAAGCCGCTCGAACACGATCACGTTCGGCGCCAGGACAAGGAAGTTGCGTCGACAGCGGCGAGCCGGGCTCCCGGCGGGCGTGGAAGTACGACCACACGATGACGAGCGCCATCACGATCGTCTTGCCGGACCCGGTGGCCATCTTGCACGCGAACCGCGGCAAGTCCTCGCGGCGGGAGCCGGATCGACTCGGCACCCTTCTCTGTCGGGCACCCGGACGAAACGGTTGCCGTCCATGTCGGTTTCGAACATCACGCCCTCGGGCAAGAGGGTTGTCCGCCGGATCTCGGCGTAGCTAGCGATGAGCTGCTGGACGTCGCGGACGCCCTCAACCTCGATCAGGTAGGCGAGTGTCTCGACCGCCTCCCGCTGGCCCCAGTAGAGGGCGAACGGCTCGCCGGTCGCCGACGCAGCTCCCGAGAACCAGTGCTGGAACAGCTCATACGTCGTCGCCGATGCACCCGGGTAGTCGGCTGCGCGCCACGCGTCGACCGCCGTCCCGGAGGTTGTTGACGAGCAGCATTCGCGACGGGCCGCCGACCTCGACGACCTCGAATTCGTCACGGCCGTCGACCTTGCGGAGGTACTTGGTCGGGCGCTCCGTGGCGTCCCGGTCCTCCAGTTCGGGGAACTCGCGCTCATAGGAGACGATCGGTGCTGCTCGTCTTCGCCATCTCAACCGACCTCTGACGCCGCAGATCTTCGACGTGTCGTTGCCGAAGATGTCGATCACCTTGACCATGACCGCGTACTCAGCCGGGCTCTTCGTAGGTGTGGGGATCCGACTCAAGAGCGAGCGAGCGGTCCTTGCGCGTGCGATACGTGACCCATCCCTGGTGGAAGGTGTCTTCGGAGAACTTCCAGTCGACCGCCCAGTAGTCGACGTAGTCAGACCACTTTGCGGATCTTCTCCCGGACCTCGTCGGGCACGAGCTCCGGATTCGGGATGACGAAGTTCTTGAGGCTGACCACGACCTGGTGCTTCCGCCGGGTCGGCGGTCACGGCAACGTCGAGGTAGGCGAGCTCGAAGAACTCCATGTCGCCCTTGTCGTCGGCCTGCTCCTCCATGACCTCGCGTGGGATCTGGCGCAGTACGAGCTGGACTCCTCGGGCGGCCGCCTCGTCGGCCATCGGGTCGTGGAGGCCCATCTCCCACTCCCAGCCGAGGATGTGCAGCTCCTTCGCCTTGAGCGCCACACACTCCTCGATGCAAGCTGCGATCTCGTTGATCGTCACCGGCGAATCCACGGCGCCGACGTGGACGAACGCGCGTGCCCTCTCTTGCCGTGGAGATGCTGCATGCCCGCCGCCGGACTGGCGCCGTAGAGCTTGAGGATGAACGCGACGTATTCGTACAGGCTGATGACGCCGTCGTCGTCGAGATCCTCGCCGAACGTGGCGACCTGCCAGTACCGCCGTTCGTACTTGCCGAGGTTGAGGACCTCAAACGGCTTGCAGTCGCGGGATTCGAGCAGTCGCTTTCGCGTCGTGTGAACGGCGAATCGGCCAAGATCGCAGCTGATCCAGCGGCGTCCCGAGCCTTCGGCCACCGCAGCAGTGGTCCCCGAGCCGACAAAGAAGTCCGCGACCAGACTCCCAGGTATGGACGACGCTCCGATGATTCGTTCCACGAGCGCTCACGGCTTTTCGGTCGGGTACCCGAGTCCGCTCGACTGCTATCCAGCTAGCAAACGTGTGCGATCGCGATATCCCACCAGTCCACCGTGATCCTTTGTGTCACGCTCGGCCAGGTACCCAGGTTTCGGAAACGATACCTGACCCTCTGAAGCCCTGCCGCGAAGTTCGACTTTGAGCGTCGCCTCGTGCATGAGCGATTCGAACAGTGTCGGCGTTAGTCCAGATCGCCACGTCTCGGACCATGGAGTACTACAGAACATCGTGTCATGCTTGCGGCTTGAACTTGACAGGGTTAGGCGACCTGGCGCCGAGTAGCACCAGGCGATCTCGTTCCTGAAGTCGATTTGGGCCGAAGATTTCATCGAGATGACCTTGACGGACGTGCCCGACATGCCAGTCGATAATGGAGGTAGAACGTACAACGTTCGGATCAGAGGCAAGCAGATCGCATCAGCGAGATGCGCTCGTACATCACCTGTAGGTACGACTTCAAGCCCAGACCCCAGGTGTCGCGGTAAGCCTTCTCCTCGATCAGGGACTGCTCCTTGTAGCAATTCTTCACCGGATTCGCCGATCTCGACATGTGATAGAGAAATCGGCTCCGGTGGCAAACGGCGGGTCGATGTAGATGAGGTCGATCTTGCCCGCGAACTGATCGAGGAGGCTCGACATCACGAGTCTGTTGTCACCCCAGATCAGCTTGTTGCGCCAGCCCTCTTCGAAGGTCACCGCCGAGTCGCCCTCCCAGAAGTCGAAGAGCGTGAGGCCGCGTGCCTTGCTGGCCTCCCGAGTGGCCCGGCTCTCGTTGACGCGCTCGATCACCTGGAAAGGCAAGGACACGCGGTCAGCTTCCTGGCGCTTACCGGTTCTCGTCGTACTTGCCGGGCCAGACGAGCTCCGTACGGTTGATTTCGTAGGGCATTAGAAGGCCACTTTCGCGTCGATGGTTCCCTGGGACACGCAGTAGGAGCGGAAGTCACACTCCTTGCACACCGTTCTGCGGTGGCGGCCGAGCACGCTCGAAGTGCTGCGCCTGGACTTCGGCAACTACGGCTTCGAAATGCGCGACGGCGGACGCCGACGTCCTCGGGCCGGTAATCGAAGGACATCAGCGCCCGCTCGCGCGTCGGCTCGCCCGTCCAGTACAGGAGAAGCCGATCCGGCTGCCGGCCCGCGGCGCTGCTCGAGGATGTGAGCGTAGATGCAGAGCTGCTGATAGTAGGTGCGAATGATCGGTCACCGTCCGCCGGGCGGACCTGGGCCTTGAAGTCGAGCACTTCAAGCGAGCCGTCGTCCGCCGAGGAGCAGGTCGACGGCGCCGGTCAGGATGTAGCCCTCCTTCTCAAGCGACACATCTACCTCGGCTTCAACCACCCGTGTCATCTCGGCCAGGTTGTTGCGGAAGTAGTCGCGCACGTGGCGAAGGGCCGCCCGCTTGGCGTCAGCGCCGATGGGCGGACGTCCTTCTTGGCCAGATGGCGGAAGTTGAACTCGAAGAGCGCCTCGATCTGCGCATCGTCGATCTCGGCCAGCTTCCCGGCGAGAACCAGCCGGTGGATATCCTCGATCGTCTGGTGGACCAGCAGGCCGAAGAAGATCACGGCCGACCGTGAGGGCGTGAAGTCGTAGTACCGGAACATCTGGTACTGCCGCGGGCATGTCTCGAACACCTTGAGGTCGCCGGTGAAGCTGAAGCTCTTCTTTGGCGGTATTCGCTCCTTCATCGCGAAGCCTTGCGCGGCGAGGACGTCCTTGCGCACGTACGGCCACTGCGGGAGTCCTTGCCAGATCGCGTCGAAATGCGGCTTAGGTGTCTCCGTCGAGGTCAGCACGAGCAGCTTCTCCGGGCGGGAGAAGGCGACGTAGTGCAGGCGCATGCGGTCGAACTGGGTGATCCGGCTCTCCGGCTCGAACGGCGGCCGGTGGTAGTAGGGACCGAGGATGCGGTCGACATCCTTCGGTGACGACAGCTGGGTAGCCGAGCGATCCGACAACGACGACTGGGAACTCAAGGCCTTTCGACTGGTGGATCGTCATCACCTGAACGTGGCCCTGGGGAAGGGCTGGTCAGGGTCCTCGTACTCGTTAATGCCCCCGTCGTGCAGCAAGCGCAGGAAGCTGTTGAAAAGGTGCAAGCGCAGCGAGCCGAGGTTGCGGCCGGTGATGACGCTGTAGTGGTAGTAGCGCTGGAAGACGTTGAGGAGCTCGGACAGAGTCGCCAGGTTGCGCGCCCGGTTCTCATTGGCGAGCCAGCCGGCGAACGGCTCGACGCCGAGGAGTTCGTAGAGGTAGTCAGCCGGCCGCCGGTCCAGCGCGCTCGTTTCGTCGAGCGTCTCGACCTCGGAGACCAGATCCTGCAGCTTCCTGGCGAGCGGATGAGGATCGCGGTATTGGCGGCCGACCTCTGCGATCGCGCCGTCGACGAGTTGCGCGAGCTGCGTCAGGCTCCGGCCCTGGATCGTCCCGCGGCCGTCGCCGTACCAGCCGAGGATCACTGCGAGGCACGCGAGGATTGCTTGCACCTCCTCGTTGTCGAAGTAGGCCCGCGCTCGTCGGGCAGAAGTACGGGATGCCCGGCCTTGTCGAGCGCGTCAAGGTACGGCCCGCTGTGGTCGATCCGGACGCTGTGGAGCAGCAACGCGACCTGGCTGTAGTCCTTGATGACGCCGTTGTCGGCGAGGAAGGCCACGAGATCGGCGAAGCGGCTCGGCCTCGTCTCGCTTGGTGGCGCCCCAGATCGAGAACACGGCCGGGTATCCGGGGAACGTGGCGGCCGGGTCGGGCGCGATGGTCTTGTCGAACCGGAACGGCGGCCCGCCGGTGGGGTTTGACCAGTCGGCGCTGGCCATGAACTTGTCGTAGGCGTCAGACGATCGCTTCGTGGGACCGGTAGTTCGTCGTTAGCTTGATGACCGGGCGCCAGGATGCGACGTGGGGAACTCGAGGATGTTGCGGACGGTGGCGCCGCGCCATCGGTACAGGGCCTGGTCCTCGTCGCCGACGACGCACAGGTTTCCGGTGGCCTCGCTGAGGCGGTCGAGGAGCCGTTCCTGGATGTAGTTCGTGTCCTGGTACTCGTCGACCATCACGTAGCGGACCGCGTTCCGCGACCGCGCTCCGACGTCAGGATCATCCAGGAGGTCGAGGAAGCACCTCTGGATGTGGGCGAAGTCCACACGGTTCTCCTCGATCGAGCGTGGCCTCGTACGCATGGTGCGCGCGTCCGAGCTCCTCGAGGAACGGGTCTCCCGATGCGGTCGAGCTTGTCGACATCGACGAGTTCCTCGGTGATCTTGTCGAGGTACCGCTGGATGCCCTCGATCGCCGTCCACTTCGTCGCCCACCGCCCGAGGTAGCGGCCGCTCATCCGGCGACCCGATGACGTCATCGAAATGCTCGAACAGGAACAGCGCGCGGGTCAGCTCGTCGAGGACCTCGTACCCGTTGCCGAGAGGTGTCAGGTGTCGGTACCGGTCGACGAACTCGTTGCAGACTCCGTGGATCGTCCCGGTCCGGAGGCTGCTGAGATCTCCGGTGTAGCCGACCTCTATGGCTGCGGCTCCGGAGGCGGTCGCGAAGCTCCAGGGCAGCCTTCTCGGTGAACGTGCACAGCACGATCTCGTGTGGCTGAGCGAGGCCGCTCGTGAGGATGTGGAGCGTCCGTCGCACGAGCGTGAGTGTCTTGCCGGCACCAGGCCCGGCGATGAGGAGGACGGGCCCCTCGGTGGCGGCAACGGCTCGCCGCTGGGCCTCGTCAAGCCGTCGACGACCGCTGGGAGAGGGCTCGCCTCGCCTCTCATTCGACTTCGCCCCGAACCGCCACGCGCCAATCGTATGAAACTCGTGGGGCCCCATCAGACGATGGACCGCCTCAGGCTGGTTCCTCCGAGCTGTAGCTCTCCACGAGCGCAGGCCAGTCGAACGACACCCTGGAGATCACCTGCCGGTAGGCAGACTGCGTGGTTGCCACGTTGACGCCGATCACGCCTCCTCGATCGAGCGCTATCTCGCTGTCGCCGGGGTTCGGAACGACGGTGATGCCGTCGTTGATCAGGGTCAACGAGATGCAGTACGACGGGCTGACGGGGAAGGTGTGGAACGCAGCCGTCAAGAGCCCGGCGCTCATCCACTCGGAAGTGTCCGGCTCGTGCCAGGCCGCGAACGGTTCATCGGCCGTCACGAACTCGATGCCCTCCGGCGCCGACAGCCGAGTCCACATCATGTCGAAGATCGGTTGAACGAAGTTGCTGGCGATCTCGAACAGATGCGCCCATTCGTTCCGCGGGAGGATCGTCATGAAGTCGGAGGACAACGCGATGGCTGTGTCGCTGACCTCCTCGTCGGAGGGATCGCGATCGAGTACCACGCGCAGCCGTGCACGCACTGCTTCCGGTCGGGATGCGATCATCTTCCCGACCATCCGCATGACCTCGTTGACGCCGGCGGTCTGCCCGTCACGCACCGATGGGCGCCTTGCGACCTGGAGCGCCAGCAGGTTCGCGATCACCGTGCTGGCTCTCGTCGTCGACCGGCCATGCGCCTCCGGCGAGCGCGGTCAGGATCGGAGCGGCCTCGCCTTCAAGCTCGGCGAGCAGCTTCTCGAAGTCGTCTGTCGGGCCTTCGTCGGTGTCGAAGGTGAAGAAGTGGCTTTGGAGCGCCGCGTTCGCTCACGTTCGCCGGGAACCGCTTCCCGGTTCTGAGGTCCCACACAGCCACACGCCGGTTCGCGTCGGCCCAGGCTCGGAGATAGCACTGGGGCACGAGGTGGTGCCGCTTCGCCGGTACGGCTGCCCCTGTCCCTGAGACGTCCCTCGCCACGGGCCGATGATGCCAGCCCCTACCGTTCGAGCTGAGTGCGATTTCGAACGCGCCTCTGGCCGATGCCGCCGGCCATCCCTACTTTCATCCCTACAACTCAGCGGAAACGCCCGGACGCCACCGGACGCCGCCGGACAAAGATCCTGCTCAGGCGGCATGGGCCGACACCACCCGGACCCTGCCGGACCCGGGGGAGAGAACTACACGATCTTCGAAGGCACCTCGGAGATCCAGCGACTGGTCATCGCTCGGGCGATATCCGGCCTGCGCATCCAGTAGATCTGGCTGACGGCAGCGCCCGGCGGCGTCTTGGGATCGCCGCCATCCCAACTCCATCCCTACTGGAGTCGCCGGCATGGCGACCATCCGCGAGAAGCGCCCGGGTGGCTGGGAGGTCCGCGTCTTCACCGGCCGCGGGCCCGATGGCAAGCCCACCCAGACGTCGCGCACGGTGCGGGGCGGCAAGCGCGAGGCGAGGCGGGTCGCCAACGACTTGGAGCGAGCCGGCAACCGCAGCGCGCCCGCCGGCCGAACCATCGGCGACGCGCTCGACGCCTGGATCGCGCAGAACCTGCCGACCTGGGCCGCGTCCTCGGCGTGTGACCAGCAGAGCCGCGTGCGGGGCATCAAGCGCGACCCGATCGTGCGGATCCCGCTCGCCCGCCTGTCGGTGAGCGACGTCGAGCGCTGGCACGAACGACTGCGCCGCGCGGGCGTCAACGACCCCGCCATCCGCAACCAGCACACCGCGCTCCGGGCGGCGCTGTCGCAGGCGGTCCGGTGGGGCTGGGTGTCGACCAACGCTGCGTCGCTGGCTCGCCTGCGCTCGACCAAGGCGGAGCCCCGCCAGGCGATGTCGCTCGAGGACGTGCACGCCGTCCTTGCTGCTGCGGGCCACGATCGACCCGTCCGCCGAGCTCGCCCTTCGGTTGGCCGCTGTGGCCGGCGTGCGCCGGGCCGAGCTGGCCGCGTTGCGGTGGGACGACGTGCGCGACGGTTTGCTCACGATCGACTCCGCCATCGAGACCGTCCGGCGCGGTAGCGGTCGCCCGGAGCTTCGCGACGCCCCCACCAAGACGGCCAACGTCCGCACCGTGGCGCTCGACGACGACACGCTGGCGTTGATCGAAGGAGTCCGGGTCGTGCGGGAGCCGCACGGGCAACGGATGTTCGGGCTCGGTCCGGAGCCGGTCAACCCGGACCGGATCGGCTGGTGGTGGCGGCGATCGCGGGCCAGGGCCACGACATCCGCACCGTCGCCGGCCGCCTCGGCCGCCATTGGTCGGCCGCCGTCGCCATCAGCCAGGGCCACGACGTCCGCATCGTCGCCGGCCGCCTCGGCCACGCCAACCCGGCCATGACGTTGCGCGTCTACGCCCACGCCGTCGCCGCGGCCGATCATGGCGGTGCATCCAGCCTCGGCGAGGCTCTGAGGGGGCCATCGCGATGACCCGCCGGTTCCGCCCGACCGACGCCTTCGTCGACGAATCCATCCGCGGCTCGCGCTACCTCCTCGGCTGCGTCGTGATCGAGGCCCGCCATCTCAGCGAAGCGCGGCCACAGGTCGAGGCGCTCGGCGTGGGCCGCTCGAGGGTGCACTTCAACAACGAGTCTCGGCGTCGTAAGGCCCCGGTGTTCGAGGCGATCGCCGGGATGCCGGTGGAGGTGTTCGCCGTCGTGTGCCATCGCGACCACGGTGTGAGCCAGTTCCAGGCTCGAGCCGTGGCCCTGGTGAGGGTCGTCGCCGAGCTGCAGGCCCGGGGCGTCGGTCGCCTCGTCATCGAGAGCCGCCAGGACGACCACGACGACGGAGCGGACCATCCATCGTTGCGGCAGCCGCAAACGCGCCTCGTGTTCGAGCATCGTGTCGGAGGCCGGGAGCCGATGCTCTGGGTGGCCGACGCCGTGACCTGGGCGGTCGGGGCAGGCGGTCGCTGGCGAGAGTGGATCCGGCCAGTGGTCTCGGGCGTCGTCGACATCGAGCCCTAACGCGCGGAACCCGGTTCCCCCACCATCCGGTGGGCAACCGGGTCCACTTCCGAGAGCGCTAGCCCTCGGCACGACCATTTTGCACTCCCCGGCCGTCGCCGACAACGAGTGCCAACCCCGGGAAACGCTGATGTGTTACGGCGGTATACACTGCCGTCCGCAGTATCGCACCAGACAGGAAGGTCCGTGGCGCGCACGAAGATGACCGACGAGGGGGCTTGGGAGTATTACTCCAAGCCTGAGCACCAGCAGATGGGCGAAGGGCCGGTGGTCCGCCCCCCTCGGCCGACACGCATGAAGGATGCCGTACCGATCCGCTTCCACGACGCCACGATCGAATCGGTCAAGGAATTCGCCGATTCGGATGGTGTCACGGTGAGCGAGTGGATCCGGCGGCTCGTGAACCGCGAGATCGACGCCCGGCGCGGCGAACCTTCCGGCGAGGATGCCGAGATCGCCGACGAGCTGGAGCGGCTGGCCCGTCGGTTGCGGCGGTCGGCATGAAGACGGCGGTCGGCAGCCTCACCTGGGACCTCTGGCTCGACTTCCACGCCCAGGACGCCAACGGGCTGACGTCCGCCCTACTGGAGCATGCCCGTCCTGGCGTGAACGTCGAGGCCGGGCGCTACGTGCTGGTCGGCAGCGACGACTCCGAGTTCGCCGAGGCGCGTGTGGTCTCGATCGGGCCGACCGACATCGTCTCTACCCGCGTGCTCCCCGGTCCGGCCAGCGAGCACGTCGACCTGCTTGGCCGGTGAGCCCGTGATCGAGATCGACATCCCTTGCGACGTCCGAGACGAGGACGAGCTCGGGATGCCGTACGCGCTGCTGAGCGAGGCGCGCGACCTGAGCCGCCTCGTGCCAGGCGCCATCGTCATCACCGCCGACGAGGAGGACCCGGTGTTCGCCCGAGTTCACTCGCTGAGCGCACGGGGCGACGTCGTGGTGGTCCATCTCGAGGTACTGCCCGGCGATCCCCTGGAGTACGCCGACGCCCTTTGCCGATCACACCTGCTGCCGGGCTGACCCATGCCATGCGAGCGACGTCCGTCGACGCGTGACCTGATCGAAGGCGACGCAATAGACCCCCTACCGGCCGGGCTTACGCAGCTGCGCTCGACATCCACCTCGGGATGCAGAGGACCCGCATCGAGCGGCTGTACAACCGCACCCGGGCGGTCTTCGCAGAGTCGATCGTCGCCGCGCTCCTCCCGGGAGCGGTGCTCATCGAGGATCCGGCTGCCGCCTGGGACGTGAGCTGGCAGCCGTCGCGCCGCGCTCGACCGATCCGCATCCAGGTCAAGTGCTCCGGCTGTCGGCGTCGGGGTCGACGTGGACCCGAGCCGATGTGCTGCGGGCGCTCTGTGACCTCCAGCGGTCCGTGTCCTCGATCGACGGACACGGGTGGGCGGCTGTCTTGGAGCTGGCGTGCGAGCGGATGATCGAGCGCTGCGTCGATCTCGACCCGCCCGACGCGGGCGTCAGGAGACGGTCCTCGGATGGCCGGTCGGTGTGGCTGGAGCCGGTTGCCCCGCACTTGACGAGCGAAGCGATCCTCGCCGAGGAGGAGCAGGTGCTGGCCTGGGCGATGGAGGCCCAGGCCGCCGAGGCGGACCCGTCGAGGACCGTGGCCCGAGCCGGCCTCGACGTCCTCCAGGCCGACGCCGCCGCTGCCGTGGCCGGGGCCGACCGGCTCGTGGTGGTCGTCGGACCGGCCGGGGCCGGCAAGACCAGGACACTCGAACGGGCCGTCGAGGACCTGCACGCCTGGGACCGGCCGGTGTTCGGCGTCGCGCCCACCGCCAAGGCTGCCCACGTGCTGGAACGGGAGGCCGGCGTGAAGATGGTGCGTGTGGAGTGATTCTGTGGTTGCCGATCCGGCGGGAGGGCGAGGTTCGGCTCCAGCGCCGGTATGCTCTGTCTTACCGCGTGCTCGGTCCCTTCGACAGCTTCTGAGGGTCGTTCACCTCACCCGAAGAAGGTTCCGATGTCGCCTCCCGGGAAGCGTGCTTCCTCCAAGAAACCCGCCGCCGCGTTGCCCGAGAATCGCACGGAGAGCGAGATCGTGGCGGACACGCTTTTGACTCGGTACAACGACCTGGCGCCATCGCTGAACCGGATCATGGATGCCGGCTTGGGTGAGACCGGCCAGCTCCACGCCATCACGTTGTTTCGGGACTCGTTGGGCGTGACGACCGACCCCATGAGGAACCCGCTGAACGCCATCGCCGCTGGCCGTTTGAAGGACAGCGAGTCCGGCTGACGACTGGCACGGCCACCCCCTTCTGCTGCGGGAGGCTGATGAGAGGTCGATCCCAGACGCAGCCAGTCGCTCGATCGCGCCAGGGTAAGAGCATCTTCCTCGGCGCCCGGGGTTGAGCGCGGTTCGTGTAGATAGTGGCGGCGGTCAGCCAGACTGGGGTTGTGAACGGCCGGGAGTCGGTCGATGTTCTTCATCGCTCGACGGTGCACGGAGAGCTGCCCGCCCATCCTGACCGACTGCTCGCCTTCCGTCCTCTGGATCCGAGGAACCGGCCCAGCCCAGTCAAGACCTACCGAGGTGTCGGAGGCGTCTTGCTGCCCCGGGAGCTCCGGTGTTCATCGTTGACGGCTGTCGAGGTGTTGTCGGGCCGCCGCGGCGAGTCCGAACTTTTCGACGAGGGTCTGCTCGGCACGCTGTTGTTCCTCGCCGCCGGTGTCACCCGGGTGGCCCGCACGACCGACGGTGATCCGATCTGGTTCCGGTCGGCGATGTCGGCCGGCAATCTGCACCCGGTGGAGGTGTACGTCGTGGGTAACGACGTTCACCACTACGACCCGCTCGACCATGCCTTGGTCCCCCTGCGTCGAGGGGTGAACGTGTGCGACGACGTGACCCTCGTGCTCACGGGCATCCCGTTCCGCACCTGTTGGAAGTACGGCGAACGCGGGTGGCGGCACCTGTGGTGGGACGCCGGCGCGATGGTGGCCAACCTGTTGGCGGCGGCCGATGCGCATGGGGTGCCCGCCCAGGTGCTCATGGGGTTCCCCGACGCGGCCGTGGCCGACCTCGTGGGCATTGACGGCATCGACGAAGTCCCCCTCGCTCTGGTTCGCCTCGGTCAGGGCGAGTTGCGCCTGCCCTCGCCCGAGGCGCTCGAGCCGGTGGCAGTGCGGGCTGACCCCCTGGCCGGTCGCGTTCTGCGCTTCCCGCTGGTGGTCGAGGCGCAAGCCAACACCGCGCTCGACGTCGACGCCGTCGCCGGGTGGCGCGAGGCCGCCACGGTGGTCTCCCGGCCGGCACCGACCACCGTCAAACCGCCTCCCGACGCGGCCACCACCGAGGGCGTCGAGCAGGTCATCCTCCGCCGGGGCTCCACCCGGCTGTTCCGCCGCCGAACCGCTGCGGCCCACTTGCTTGAGTGGGGTCTGGCGGCCGCCACTCGTGCGGTGCCCGTGGACGCGGCGCCAGCCGGCACGTTGCTCGAACACCTCGTCAACGTGCACGACGTCGCCGATGCGGAACCGGGGGGCTACCGCTACACGCCCTACGGCGGGTTCGAGGGCCGCACCCGCAGCGACGATCCTCGCGCCGCCGGCGCTCATCTGTGCATCGACCAGCCTCTCGGCGGAGACTCTGCGTACACGGTTTTCCACGCCGCGACCCTCGACCCTCTGTTCGACGCCCTCGGTGGCCGTGGCTACCGTGCCGCCCAACTCGAGGCGGGCATCGTCGGCGGACGCCTCGCGCTCAACGCCGTCGCGCTGGCGGACGGGGCGACCGGGCTGACCTTCTACGACACCCTCGTGTCCACGTACTTCCGCACCGACGCGGCGCCGATGCTCGCCACCGCAGTCGGGATCCCCGACACCACGCCCGCCCCCAGCGGGACACCGGGCCAACCCGCGGAACTCCGTGGCTACGGCGCGGTCATGGCCCGGCTCGCGGCCACGCTCCAGCAGTCGTAGCTCTACCGCTCAATCCGGCTCCACGGACTCCGGGTGGCGGCAGCACGACGAGCGCTCCGAGGACATGACCGACAGTCAGGCTGTGGAACGGCCGGGTCCGGCCCGGCGAGCCGATGAGCGAGCCTTCGTTTGGACCGGTCGGATCTCATACCCGCAGACGTAGGCACCCGCGACTTTGTGTGTGACGCGTTCGACTTCCGCTTCGGCGAGCACGTCTCGGAGAAACGTGAGCTCCGTGGTGCAGGCTTGACCGTACCGGGAGGCCACTCCCCAAATGGCACAGCTGTGCAGGGTCATCCGGTAGTTGTCGTCCGGAAGTTCCTCGTAGTCGGCCAGGTATCCCTCCTCGTCGAAAATTGCCGCGAGGCCCGCCACCTTCTCGCCCAGGGTCCTGCCGGACAGCTGCTCTCGGGCTCGCTCGACACGGCGACGTCGTCGCCGCTCGAAGATGCGAGGCATGAGCTGTGGGTCTTCCCCCTCGATGTGCTCGAGTAGTTCCAGCGTGAGGTCGGGCGCGGCCTTGGCGAACAGAGTTTCAGCCGACTCGGTGCTGTGGTAGAGATCAGCGGGCCGGCCGGGCCGACCCCTTTCCTGACGTGCCGCGACGAGCCCCGCGGACCTGAGGGCGGCCAGGTGCTGGCGTACACCGCTCGGGGTGATGCCGACGGTCTCTGCGATCTCGTCGGCTGACGCCTCTCCTCGCTTCTTCAGCGCGACGAGAACCTGCTGTTGCGCTGGAGACAGACCTGCCACAGCAGAGACGCTGTTCGACATGTCTCAACATCCTACCGTCTCCAGTTCAATCTGTCAGTTTGACAAGCTTAAACTGTTGAAACTACTCTTCCTGGTCACTGCCAGCACTGCTAGGGAGCATGAAGAGGCGCGATGGCCAGTGACGTCCAGGAATTCGCGAATCGGGAGTACCAGTATGGGTTCGTCACCGACCTCGATACCGATGTCGTGCCTCGCGGGCTGAACGAGGACGTCATTCAGCTGATCTCGGCGAAGAAGAACGAGCCGGACTGGCTGCTGGAATGGCGCCTCAAGGCGTACCGGAGCTGGCTGACGATGGTGGAGCCGCGGTGGCAGAACGTCCATTACGGGCCCATCGACTACCAGGACATGATCTACTACGCGGCCCCCAAGGCGAAGGAGGAGCTCGCCAGCTTGGACGAGGTCGATCCCGAGCTGCTGGCCATGTTCGCCAAGCTCGGGATCTCGCTCGGCGAGCAGGAGCGCCTGAGCGGCGTCGCCGTCGACGCCGTCATCGACTCGGTGTCGGTTGCCACGACGTTCAAGGCGAAGCTGGCGGAGGCCGGCGTCATCTTCTGCTCGTTCTCCGAGGCGGTGCAGCAGCACCCGGGCCTGGTACGGCGATACCTCGGCACGGTGGTCCCCAGGCGGGACAACTACTTCGCGGCCCTCAACTCGGCGGTGTTCTCCGACGGCTCGTTCTGCTACGTGCCAAGAGGCGTGCACTGCCCGATGGAGCTCTCCACATACTTCCGCATCAACACCGCGGACACCGGCCAGTTCGAGCGGACGCTCATCGTCGCCGAAGAGGGCGCCGCCGTGAGTTATCTCGAGGGTTGCACGGCCCCGATGCGAGACACGAACCAGCTCCATGCCGCAGTGGTCGAGCTCGTCGCGCTGGAGGGTGCGCAGATCAAGTACTCGACCGTGCAGAACTGGTACCCGGGCGACGCCGAAGGGCGGGGCGGCATCTACAACTTCGTGACCAAGCGCGGCAAGTGCGCCGGCGCGAACTCGAAGATCTCGTGGACCCAGGTCGAGACCGGCTCGGCGATCACCTGGAAGTACCCGGGCGTCATCCTCCAAGGCGACGGCTCCGTCGGCGAGTTCTACTCGGTCGCCCTCACCGCCAACCACCAGCAGGCTGACACCGGCACCAAGATGGTCCACATCGGGCGCAACACCCGCAGCACGATCATCGCCAAGGGGATCTCCGCCGGCCACGGTCAGAACACCTACCGGGGGCTCGTGAAGGTGTTGGCGTCGGCGACCGGTGCCCGGAACCACACGCAGTGCGACTCGTTGCTCCTGGGCAGCCGGTGTGGCGCAAACACATTCCCGTACATCGAGGTCAAGAACGCGACCGCACAAGTCGAGCACGAGGCATCCACCTCCAAGATCGGCGAGGACCAGCTCTTCTACTGCCGCCAGCGCGGCATCCGGGAAGAGGACGCTGTCTCGATGATCGTGAACGGCTTCTGCCGTGAGGTTTTCAAGGAGCTGCCTATGGAGTTCGCGGTGGAGGCGCAGAAGCTGCTGACCGTCAGCCTGGAAGGGAGCGTCGGGTGATGTTGCAGATCAAGGACCTCCACGCCAAGGTCGGCGAAATCGAGATCCTGCGAGGCGTGAGCCTTCGGGTGCAAGCCGGTGAAGTGCACGCTGTCATGGGGCCGAACGGCTCTGGCAAGAGCACGCTCGCCCAAGTGCTCGCCGGACGGGAGGCTTACGACGTCACCGGGCAGGTCATCTACGAGGGACGGGATCTGCTCGCCATGTCGCCGGAGGACCGCGCCGTCGCCGGCGTGTTCCTCGCGTTCCAGTACCCGGTCGAGATCCCGGGCGTCGGGAACCTCTACTTCCTGCGGACCGCGCTGAACTCGGTGCGCGCCGAACGCGGACTCGAGGAGCTCGACGCCTTCGATTTCCTGAGCCTCGCCAAGGAGCGGATGAAGCTGGTCGATATGGACGAGAGCTTCGTGGGCCGGTCCGTCAATGACGGCTTCTCGGGTGGCGAGAAGAAGCGCAACGAGATCTTCCAGATGGCGGTCCTCGAGCCGAAGCTCGCCATCCTGGACGAGACCGACTCCGGTCTCGACATCGATGCCCTCCGAGTCGTGGCCCACGGCGTGAACACCCTGCGGAGCGCGGACAGGGCGATGCTGGTCATCACCCACTACCAGCGGCTCCTCGACTACATCGTCCCCGACCAGGTGCACGTCCTCGCCAACGGCCGGATCGTTCGGTCTGGCGGCAAGGAGCTGGCGCTCGAGCTCGAGAAGCACGGCTACGGAGCCCTCGAGCAGGAAGCGGCCCTCGGCCGGTCGGCGCCGGTCGGGGCGACGGCATGAGCACCACGGGCACGGCGTTGGTCGACCGCCTTTCGCGTCCCGGACCGAACTCCAACGGACATCGGCCCGCCTGGCTGACGGCGGCTCGAGGGGCCGCCTTCGAGTGGGTGACAGAGCACGGGTTCCCGACAGCCAAGGACGAGGACTGGAAGTACACCAGTGTCAGCCCCATCGTGCAGCTCCAGTTCGAGCCCGCGGCCGCCGGAACGCGCCACCGGCTGTCGTCGAGCGCCATTGACGAGCTCGCCGGCAACCTCGGCGGCACGCGGCTGGTCTTCGTCAACGGCTACTTCTCGCCCGATCTCTCATCGCTGACCAAGCTCCCGGTCGGGGCCACGGTGACGAGCCTTGCGTCGGCGCTAGCCGAGGAGTCGGAGCGCTTCGCGCCGCTTCTGATGCGCTCGGTGGTCGACCAGTATGACGCATTCACGGTGCTGAACGCCGCTCTTGCTGAGGACGGGGCGTTCATCCAGCTCCCCGCCGGCGCCACGGTGGACGAGCCGATCCACCTGGTGTTCGTCTCGGACTCCCGCTCGTCCCCCATCGTGTCCTTCCCGCGGTCGATGGTGCTCGCCGGGGCCGGCAGCCGGGCGGCGATCGTCGAGACCTACGTGGGCGCCGCCGACGACGTCTACTTCACAGACGCCGTTACCGAGGTCGTCCTCGACGAAGGCGCGCTGATCGAGCACTACAAGGTCCAAGACGAGGCCGAGACCGCGTTCCACCTGGCACTCCTCGACGTACGACAGGGGCGAGCCAGCACGCTCTTCTCGCAGTCGGTGGCCCTCGGGTCCTCGATCGCCCGCCACGAGGTGAGGGTGCGCCTGGAGGCTGAGCGAGCAGAGGTCACCCTGAACGGCCTGTACCTGCCTCGCGGCGAGCAGCACCACGACAGTTCGACCTTGATCGAGCACCTGGCGCCGCGGTGCACGAGCCGGGAGCTCTACAAGGGCGTACTGGATGAGCGCGGCCGAGGCGTGTTCAATGGCCGCGTCGTGGTGCACCCAGGCGCGTTCGGCACCGACGCCAGCCAGACGAACAAGAACCTGCTCCTGTCCGACGCCGCGGAGATCGACACGCGGCCACGACTCGAGATCCTCGCCGACGACGTGAAATGCGCGCACGGCGCCGCGGTCGGCCGACTCGACGAGGACGCCGTGTTCTATCTGCGCTCGCGCGGTGTGCCGAACCAGATGGCGCGCGGGTTGCTGACGTACGCGTTCGTCAGCGAGTTGCTGGAGCGCATTCGGGTGCAGCCGCTCCGGGTACGTTTGGAGAACAGCGTCGCCGAACGCCTGCGAGGCAGCGGCGCGGAGGTGGCCGGTCTCGAAGCGGTGCAGGAGGCCTGCCGATGAGCAGCGACCTGCGCGACCTCTACCAGGAAGTGGTCATCGACCACAGCAAGCACCCCCGCAACTTCCGAGCGCTCGAAGGCGCAACCCGCACGGCCGAAGGCGTCAACCCCCTCTGCGGCGATCAGCTCACCCTCTTCGTCCAGCTTGCTGACGACCTCATTGCCGACATCGCCTTTCAAGGCTCGGGATGCGCCATCGCCCAGGCGTCGGCGTCCCTGATGACCACGGCCCTCAAAGGCAAGACGCAACAGGAGGCCCTCGCCCTCATCGGGCGGGTCCACACCATGCTGACCGTCGGGCCCGACGGCATGGTCCAACCCGACGAGCTGGGCAAGCTCACCGTGCTGTCCGGCGTCTGGCAGTTCCCGGTGCGGGTCAAGTGCGCCACCCTCGCCTGGCACACGCTACGAACTGCCCTCGAAACCCCTGGGCAACGGGTCTCGACGGAGTAAAGCGATCATGGCTCACGACCGACACGCACCGATCGAACTCGAGCGGGATTGCGAGGCAACGCTCATCCCTGCGGGCGAGAAGGTGACGCTCTCCCAAGGCGACCGCGTCGCGGTGACGCAGGCCCTTGGTGGCAGCTTTACCGTCACGACCGACCGGGGCCAGCTCGCTCGCATCGCGGCCCTCGACGCCGACGCGCTCGGCCTCGACCCCCCACAAGCCAACGAGGAGCCGCTCGAAGCCGGCCCCTTTGACCTGCAGGACGTGATCGAGCGGCTCAGGACCGTGTTCGACCCGGAGATCCCCGTCAACGTCGTCGACCTTGGGCTGGTCTACGTCTGCGAGGCGCACCCGCTCGAGGATGGCGGCCACCGGGTGGAGATCCAGATGTCCATGACCGCGCCCGGCTGCGGCATGGGCGACGTGCTGAGAGACGACGCGCTCGCCAAGGTGCAGCAGATCCCCGGCGTCAGCGACGTCGATATCGAACTCGTCTGGGATCCGCCCTGGAACCCGAGCCGCATGTCCGAAGTCGCCCGACTCCAGCTCGGCATGCTGTGATGAGCGCCGATCGTTCATGAGACAGCTGGTGTTACGGTGCCTGGGCGTGGCCACGGCAGCAGCCGAGGGCCCGCTCGTTCGACGGTGTCGCTCCGGACCCTGGTGACCCCGCATCCGATGGGAAGCGAGGTGTCGCGGATGTGGAGCGATTGTGTTCGTCCCCGGGCGCCAGGCAGGTCGGCGTCGAACCGCCTGGTGGGCGCCATGAACGCGGGGCGACGACGCGGGCGAGGGGGGTGAGGCATGGCCGGCCTCGCCATCATCACCGAAGCGTGCATCGACGTGAAGGATCGTGCCTGTGTCGATGTCTGCCCCGTGCAGTGCATCTACGAGTTCGATCCGCACAAGAACGTGCTGTTCTCCGAGGCCGAGGCGGGCAGCGGGATCATCGAGACGACGCACCTCCCGAACCCCGATGCCATCGCGGTCTTCGGGGACAGCCTGCTCTACGTGAACCTCTCGGAGTGCACGTCCTGTACGGCCTGCTACCAGCCGGACGTCTGCCCGGTCGGAGCGATCTACTCCGAGGAGCACCTTCCCGACGGGTCGGCGAGGAGCGCGAAGTACAACGCCGAGGATCCCAACAAGGGTCACGACCACACGTTCTTCCTCCAACACAGCCTCGAGGTCTTCGCCGACTAGAGGGCTGTCGTTGGCGAGCAACGCCGCTCGAGCGGGTCCTAGAACGGTTCGAAGCCGCGCCCGCACGGCGACGCCGTCTCCAGCGCGCCGTACATCTCGCAGTCGATGCACCACCCGATGGCGAGTCGCTCACGGTGCAGGAACGCCTCCCAGTGGCGATCGCAGACCGGCGGATCGGGCACCTGCGCCATCCGCAGGCTCGTGCTCCCGCACGGGTGCACCCGTCGCCAGCGCGACGTCAACGGTGCCGTGTGGGTGGCCACGGCGCCGCACGCGGCGCACGTCGCGGTGGTCACCACGAGGATGTTCCCGAGGCCGACTTCATGCCAGCGTGCACGGTCGCCCTCCGTTCGTTGCTGGAAGAGCGGGTTCGAAACCGTAGGTTCCGCACCGAGCATGGGCGGCCGTCTGGGTCATCGCTCTCTCGAGCCGCGGGTGGCGGGCGACATGGTTCATCGCGTGAGCGTCAAGCGCCGATCACGGCGCGCATCGTGCCTTGGGGCCCAACCGCGGTGGAGAGGCCTTCGGAGCGGGCCGTTCGGACCGAGTCCGACACCGTCAAGACGACCCCGCTGCACGTGATGGTCCAGACCGCCACGGTGGTGGTGCCGACGAAGACAGCTACCGGGACCGTCAAGAGCAGCGTGATGCTGACGGCCGCCAACGCGACGTTGACGCCGGCCCACAGGTAGGTGAGCCGTCGGAACAGGCGCACGATCGCCGGCCGCCCCTCAACTTCTGGGCTCATGGAGCAGAAGTCGGAGGCGAACCGGGCGATGAGCGGCCGACCGACGAGGACGGACAAGGCGAACGTCGCCGCTGTGACGAGTGTGCGGAGGATCGGCTGCACGAAGTAGACGAAGCTGCTGTTGCTGAAGCGGAAGATGACCGTCCGCACGGTGATGCCGAGGCAGGCGAGCACCAACAGGCCAGGGATCGGGCGGCCACTCATGCGTCGTCGAGCGACGGCAGCGTAGGAGCAACCGAGTGCGCCGACGAAGGCCCATGTGAGGTTCAGCGCCAGGAGGCACACGTAGAACACCACCGTGGGGATGAGCGTGGCCTCGATGAGGTAGGGAACCAGGCGCCTCGTGACGGCTCCCACCACGACCAGCTTCGACGGGTGCATCCTCCACACCAGTTCACCGGGTGGGCCGGCGATGATCGTTGCGGACATGAGACTCCTGGTCGCTCCAAGGCGTCGATGACGCGCTACCAGGGTCCGAAGCAACGCTCCCGGAGGCTGCCGTTACGGACAGGATCCGACACGGTCGGGCTCGTTCGTGTCAATCGTGACTGTATACGCGTTCCCGCCTGTGCGCCACCGAGCGTCACCCTTCACCGGGCACGGGTCGACCGCTGCGGGCCTCATGCCAGCCGACCGTCCTCGGCGTTGGGGCTGCGGCGCCACGAGTGGATTCTTGCACGACTCGGGGTAGCGTGCGTGCCCGGGCCTCGCCAGTTCTTCGCCATCGGCGCCTTCTCTGAGGCCGTGGGTGCCCCAAGGGGACGCTACGTGTATGCAAGGCCGTTCATCGTGCCGGTCGCTCTGGCGGGTTCCATTGGTCTGCTGATAGCCGCCTACGAGCGCCGAATCCTGGCTCAGCTCGCGTCGACGCCCGATCCCGACGCCAGTCGTGACTTCACCTTCCCAGCCGAGCGCACCCGAACCCTGGCCACCCCCGACGGTGGTCGTCTCCATGTGGAGGAGTGCGGGTCGGGACGCCCGGTGGTGCTGCTCCACGGTCACGGCGGAACCCTCGGGGTCTTCGCTCTGCTGGCCGCCCGGCTGGCGGCCGAGGGCCGGCGTGTGGTGGCCGTGGATCACCGTGGCTTCGGACGGTCATCCTCGGTGCCGCCGATGTTCGGCTTCGGCGGGCTCGTCGACGACGCGGCCACGGTGCTGGAGGTGCTCGATCTGCGGCGGGCCATCGTCGTCGGCCATTCCATGGGCGGCGCCGTTGCTCTCGGCCTGCCCATCCATCGCCCGGACGTCGTCGCCGACCGCGTCGCGGCCCTCGTACTGATCAACAGCTCGGCCCGGGGGCCGGCGGACCGACCCCTGGTGCGGGCCGAGGTGGCGGCACTCGACTGGGCGTTCCTCGAGGGATTCAGCCGCCACCCTCGCCACGGCGTGGTGCTCGCGCGCGCCAACTTCGGCGCCGAGCCCCGTCGCAGTCACGTGGAGGCTGCTCGCGTCCTCGGCTTTGACAGTCCGGTGGAGCGCCGGCGGGGATTGGCCCGTCGGCTGCTCGGCATCGACCTCACCGATGCGCTGCCATCCGTCGGGCTCCCCGTCCTGCTGCTCGCCGGGTCGTCCGACCGGGTGGTGTCGCCGGGCGAATCCGTGCGTCTCGGCAGGCTGATCCGGGGTGCCCGGTTCGAGCTGTTCCGCGATGCCGGGCACATGCTGCCCATGGAGCGCAGCACGGAGGTGGCCGAGCTGATCCTGCGGTTCGCCGATGAGGTGGACAGCCAGGTTCAGCCAAGCCAGCCGAGCGGATCCTTCGTGTCGTGACGACAAATCTTCGCCGTATTTCCGGTGGGTCTTCTCTCCTCACCGCGTCGCCCGTGACGGCGGACGCGCAGACCCCTCATCAGTGGCGCGGGGCCCTCCGTCACCCCGCGGTGCGGATCGCCTTGTTCCGGCGCGAGCACGTGGCACGGCCTCGTATCGCCTCGGGGGTGGGCCAGTGGACGTCCCTGGCCCACCCGAGCCGTTCGAAGGCCCGAATCAGCACGGCGGAGGAATCCCACTGGCCGGGAAGCAGGCCGTGCCGGGCGGACCGAGGAACGCGTGATGGCAGTTGTGCCACGACTGGCCCATCGAAATGAGGGCCAACGCCGGAATGTTCGTGCTTCGATCGTTGGTGGTGAACGGTCGGCGACCGAACATGTGACAGAGGGAGTTGATGCTCCATGTCACGTGGTGCAGCACGAGGATGCGCACACCGCCGGCCCACAGCAGGGCGGTCAGGGCCGCCCCGACGCCGCCCCCAAACATCCATCAAGCCCGAACGGCACGGCGAGCGAGGGCGATGCACCACACGGGGAAGAGCGCGTTCATGACGACCAGGTCGCGGTCGCGGAGCAGGTCACCGGCGTGGCGAGACCACGATGTGCGCTCGTGGGTGAACAAGCCAACCAACGTGGGCGTGCCACAAGCCCCGAATTTGCGCACCGACGCCGAGCCCGTACCGGTGGGGCGAATGGGGATCCGGGGCTTGGTCGGAGAAGACGTGGTGGCGCCGATGGTCGGCCACCCACCCGATAGGGCCGCCCTGGAAGGACATCGATCCAGCACCGACCAACACGAGCTTCAGCGGCCGGTTGGCGACGAAGGACTTGTGGGCGAGGAGCCGGTCGGCCAGGGGCGCATCCACTGAGGCCAGGCAAGACACGAGCCCCATTTGACAAGCCCGTCCTTTCCAGATCTTGGTGCCGATCGCAGAGGAAATGCGCGGGGTCAGCAGGAGTGTCCACACCGAGGTTCTGGCCGGCCAGCCCATCGACGTACCACCGCATGCTTCAACCACTCACTCGCTCCCGCCAGCCATGGTGAGCTCCTGGTTGCTCACCATGGGCGTGGCCGAAGCGATGGTGCCGCCGCTTAGCGCAGGCTCGACAACGGCACGGCTCGCGACGGAGCCGTGCCGTTGGACCTGGGCCGGTCGTCTACTCGGCGACGGAGCCAGCTGTCACGGCCTGCGCCACATCCCCGGCCTGGGCAATCTCGACCTTGCGGGGCTTGGCCTCCTCGGCGACCTGGATGGTCAACGTGAGCACGCCATTTTCGTAGATGGCGCTGATGCGGTCACGATCCAGGCCCTCTCCGAGGAACAACTGCCGGCCGAACTCGCCCTGGGCCCGTTCCGCGATCTGGATCTGATCGCCCTCCGCCCGGACCCAGGCCCGCGTCGCCCGAACGGTGAGGAGATCCTTTTCCACGGTCAGTTCGATGAAGCGGGCATCCACGCCCGGTAGGTCGAAGTGAACCTTGAACTCGTTGCCCCGACGATATGCGTCCACTGGGATTTGGCGGGGTCGGCGTTCGCTGAGCATCTCCTCGGTGATCCGGTCGAGCTCTCGGAATGGCTCGAATCGCATCAACATGTCGGATCCTTTCGGTCGCCCTCGAGTAGCTGACGGTCGGCGACCGCTGAGGCTCGGAGTGATGGCTCCACCATAGACCGGGTCTGCCAAACTAGCAATAGATTTCTAGAAAAGTTCCCCTAGGCTGGTGGGCATGGGCGAGTGGAGCTTCTTGACCAACCATGCCCGGGTCCTGGTGTGCATCGCCCACGACCCCGGCGTGCGTCTGCGTGACATCGCCACCACGCTGGGCATCACGGAGCGCAGCGCCTACAGCATCGTCACCGACCTGGCCGAGGGCGGCTACGTGGTGAAGGACAAGGACGGTCGCCGCAACCGCTACCAGATCCAGCCCCATCTGCCGCTGCGCGAAGCCATCACCCAGAAGCGCACGATCGGTGAAGTGCTGGACCTCCTCGTCGAGACGAACAGTCGCAGAGGACGACGAGCACCCGGGTGAGAAGCCGTCCATACTGTCTTTCGACCCTCGGGTGTGAGCCCAGGGGTCGGCGAACAGGAGCTTTCGTGCCAGCAGGGCCCGGGGCGATCGTCCTCCATCGCTGCAGTCCTCAGTGGAGCATTCAGCGTATTGCCACCCTGACCAGTCGCCGCCAGGACGTCGGGTGCCGGCGAGGGTCACCGAGACGCGGCCGGCGGGCTGCGCCGCTCAGGCCATCCTCCCGGCCAGCCACCACAAGGTTCGTAGCTGCGACAGCGAACACCTGGCCGTTTCTTGTCTGACCGGTCACACGGGCATCGGGAGCCATCCTCGACAGGTAGCCGAGTCTCCGACCGAATGGCGCACCCAGTTCGGCGGCTACTTCGCCAGCATCAACCGCAATAAGCGCAGCGTCGTGCTCGACCTGGCACCGCCAGCGGGTCGTGCTCGGCTGCGGCGCGATCGCGACCAGCTCCGACAGCCAGCACGAATACGCCCGAAGGCCCGCTGCCAAGACCCGCTCGCACACTGCCAAGGTCGTCCTAAGGTCCACATCGACGGGGACATCACGGTCTTTCGCGCCGGCGAGGTCGTTGCCACACTTCTCGGCTGAGCCACCAACGGGGGCGATACAGGCGCGGGCTTCTCAGCCGCGGTGGGGAAGGCGCGGGGGCTCGAGCGTTCCTGCAGGGAGTGCGCCGGTAATGACGTCGCGAGCGACGTCGACGAGGCGGAGGTTGTGGTTGCGGGCGTGGCTGCGCAGCTGCGAGAAGGACTGCTCCATGTCGAGGTCGAGCCGCTCGGCCAACACACCTTTGGCCTGTTCGATGACGACGCGGCTGTTCAGAGCATTGCGGAGCTGTTCGTTCACGACCTGGGCCTCGTGCGCGGCGCGGTGCTGGAGGATGGCGATGGTGGCGATGTCGGCGAGGGCCTGGGCGGCGACGAGGTCGGCTGCGTCCATCGCGCCCTGGTCGACCCGGAACAGGTTCAGGGCGCCGACGACCGTGCCCCGCAGTCGCAAAGGCAGGGCGTGCGCTGAGTGAAAGCCCGCCTCGAGCGCTTCGGGGGCGAAGCGTGGCCAGCGGCCGTCGACCTCGGCCAGGTCCTGGTTCACGACCGGGACGCCGGCGCGGTAGCAGTCCATGCACGGGCCCTCCTGGGACTGCAGTTCGAACAGCTCCAGGACCCGCATCGCCTCGCTGGAGGAGGCCATCACCCGGAGATCCCCCTCGGGGGCGGCCAGGATCAGGCCGGCCGCTGAGACGTCGAGGACCTCCACACATCGGTCGGCGAGCAGGGTCAACAACTCGACCACATCGAACTCGTCGACGAGGGTGTCAGCCAGTTCCACCATCGTGCGACCCAGCAGCGCTTCTCTCGACACGGAACCTCCCCTCGCGATGACCTCGCCCCGGGCCCTGGCGGGCACCGACGTCTGAGGGACCGGCCACATGGTACGCCGCAGCGGTTTGTCGGGCGAGGGCGGACCAGCTCGAGCGTCGCTTCAATGCGCTGGCCGCTGGTCATCGGTGCGGTCAGCGAAGCGCAACCGTCGGCTCACGACATCCGCGGCTACCTCGGCGAGCCTGCGGTCGTTGGCGAAGGCGTTGGCGCGCAGTCGGATGAGGGCGTCGCCCACGCCGACACCGAGCTGGGCGGACACCATGCCCGAGGCCTGATGGACGACGAACTGGAAGTTCCCGCCCGCCTCCAGCTCGGCTGCCAGCGCTCCGGGCGGCGCGTTGGCCTGCATCAGCAGCACCGCCCGGGCGGCCACATCGGCCATGACCAGGGCGTCGGCGTGCTGGTCGTCGCTCAGGGGGCCGGGACGGTCTCGGTAGAGGTTGAGGGCGCCGAGGCGGACAGCTCCGACCTGGAGGGGGAAGCCGAACACGGCCCGAGCTCCCGCCTCGACAGCGGGCGTGGTGAAGGCGGCCCATCGGGTCGTGGGGGCCGCATCGAGGTCGGGCTCGAGCACCGGCCGCTGTTGCTCGTAGGCGTCCATGCAAGGCCCCTCACCGAGCACGAACTGCAGCTCCTCGATCAGCGCGCTCACCTCGTTGCTGGTGCACACCGAGCCCCGCGACCCATCACCGGACATGAGCATGATCCCGGCGCCGCTCATGACGGTCACGTCGGCGCACAACTCACAGAGGCGAGCCGTGCCCGTTTCCACGGCGGGGAAGGCCGAGAGCCGGGCGAGGATCCGGAGGAGCCGATCGGCGGCCACCTCTCAGCCCTGATCGCGACGAGCTGTGGCCCCATCGCCGCCGGCATCGCGGGCGGCCATCAGCTACGTCGTTGGCGCCGCGGACCTGGCTGCGCAGGCCGAGTGGGACGAGTGATCACGGAAGCCTCGGCCCTCTCACACGGTCGCACCGCTACCCACGGAACGGGAGCGTGCATACGGCGCCGCTGCCGGGATCGGCCGGTCAGCTCGGGGAGCGTGCAACCAGTCAGGCTGAGCACGTGCCCCAGAGCCGGCTTCGGGAACCGCGTCACCAGTCGATGCAACGATGAGGCCAGCGAGTCCACCCGCATCCAGGGCGCTGCGGACGCACTCCGACGGCGCCCACAACACCAAGTCCCGCGATCGCAGCTCCAGAAAGTCCCGGCCGCGGCTCAGCATTTCGACCACTGCGTCGTCGATGAGCTCGACCTCGGCCATGTCGACGACGAGTTCGGTGTCGTTGTCGGCGATCGCCCGCGCCAGCGTCTCCGCGAGAACACCCACCGTGGCGACGCCCAGTTCGCCTCGGAGCGACACGACCGGCCGATCGCCGCCACACGCCATACCCGCGGTTGGCACGGCCGGATGGGCCGACCCGTCGGATGATCTACCCCCGGCAAGCGCCACGGCAGCCTCTCCTGGTAGTCGAGCGTCGATGACGCGCTGCCAGGGTCTGGAGCACCGCTCCCAGAACCAGCCAATGCTGGCCCGACACGTCAGGGCCTTATCGTGTCGAACTGACGGTACACCCGTCGCCACCGACCCGCCAGCCCAGGGCGGAATGAGCGCTGGCCCGCCAGAGCCCTCCTTGAGCGCGCGCCCGACTCACTCCCCAGCCCGCTCTCTCCGTGGGAGCATCGCGAGGCAGCTCACCGCCGCGGCACCGGGTGGAGGCCGTGTCCTGTTGGGAGACCGAGGGTAGGAAGGATCGATGGAGTCGGGTATCGGGAGATTGATGGTCGTGGCGAATCGTCTCCCGGTGACGATCCGGCGGGCCGGCTCGTCGTGGCGGGCGGTGCGGAACCCGGGTGGGCTGGTGAGCGCGCTCGATCCCGTGATGCGCGAAATGAACGGGCTGTGGATCGGCTGGCCGGGAGAAGCTCCCGCAGAGCCGGACGCCGAGTACCAGGCGGTGCTGTCGAGGTGGTTGCGCGATCACCACTGCGCCCGTGTGGATCTCCCGACTGAGATCCTCCACGGCTTCTACGAGGGCTACTCCAATCAGACGCTGTGGCCGTTGTTCCACCAGTTCTCGTCCCGGCTCGAGTTCGATCCGGCTGACTGGGATGCCTACGTCAGGGCCAACGAACGCTTCCGCGACACGGTGGTGGAACACCTTCAACCCGGCGACCTGGTTTGGATCCACGACTATCACCTCATGCTGCTGCCTGAACTCCTTCGGCAAGCAGCACCGCACGCGAGGATCGCCTTCTTCCTCCATATTCCGTTTCCGTCATCGGACCTGTTTCGGCTGCTCCCTCGCCGGTCCGAGCTGCTCTCGGGGTTGCTCGGTGCCGACGCGGTCGCGTTCCATACCCATGATTACCTGCAGCAGTTCCGGCACTCGTTGCTGCGTATCCTCGGCCTGGGGAGCCGTATGGACTGCGTCGACACTGGGAGCCGGGTCGTTCGGCTCGAGGCGCACCCGATCGGCATCGCCGCGGGCGAGTTCACCGACCTGGCCGAGGGTAATCGCCGAGTGCAGGCTGCCATCGGCGATCTCCGACACCGTTTCAACGGCCAACGGGTTCTGTTGGCGGTGGACCGTCTCGACTACACCAAGGGGATCCCCAGCGGCTCCGGACGTTCCGGCACCTCCTGGAACAGGATCCGGCCCTTCATAGGAAGGTCGTGCTCGTGCAGGTCGCCGTCCCGTCACGAGAGACGATCCCCAACTACGCACAGCTCCGTCAGGAGGTGAGCGAGCTCGTCGGGGACCTCAACGGCGACTACGGCACCGCGGCGTGGACGCCGGTGGTCTTCATCCGCAGAGCAATCTCGCTCACGCAGCTGGTCGCCCTCTACGTCACTGCTGACCTGGCGTGGGTGACGCCCCTGCGCGACGGCATGAACCTCGTGGCCAAGGAGTACGTCGCTTGTCACCGCGATAGTGGCGGTGCGCTCGTGCTCAGCGAGTTCGCGGGCGCGGCGGCCGAGATGGGCGAAGCCTTCATCGTCAACCCCTACGACACCGACCGCACGGCGATGACGCTCCAGCGGGTCTTGAAGCTATCCGCCGACGAACAGCGGGAGCGGATGGGCGCCCTGTACACCCGAGTCCAACGCAACGACGCCGTGGCTTGGAGCCGGCACTGCCTCGCCAGCTTCACAGCCCAACCCGACAACCCCGCGCTCGAGCTACCCCGCCCACTCGACCCCGACGAGCTCCTCGCCGCGTTCGATCACGCCCAACAACGCCTCCTCCTGCTCAACTACGACGGTGCTCTCGTCCCCTTCGCTCCCGGGTTACGGGATGCGACCCCGTCGACCCGGCTGCTCCAACTGCTCACCGAACTGGCTACCGAACCAACCAACCAAGTGGTGGTGGCCTCGGGGCGGTCCCGCTCCGAGCTCGAGCGGTGGTTCGGAGCCATACCCGGTCTGTGGTTGTCGGCGGAGAACGGCACGCTGACCCGATCCCCAGCCACCAAGACTTGGGAAGCGCCAGCCCGGCATCTGCCACCATCGTGGGCGGAGCAGGTCCGGTCATTCCTCGAGCACTTCGCCGACCGCACCCCCGGCAGCTTCATCGAGACCAAGGAGTACGCCCTGGTGTGGCACTACGGCATCTCTGACCCCGAGTTCGGTGAGTGGCTGGCGAACGAGATCACGTCGTCGCTCGACGCGCTGCTCGCCGAGACCGAACTCACCGCCGCCCGTGGCCACAAATCCGTCGAGGTCCGACCGGCCTGGGTCAACAAGAACGAGGTCGCCGCCCGCTTCATCGATGGCCGCCCCCCCGACGTCTGCCTGGCCATCGGCGTCGACCGCGACGACGAGGATCTCTTCGCGGCCCTTGCAGCTGACAGCTGGACCGTCCGCGTCGGCGGTGGATCATCCAGGGCCAGGTTTCGCCTTGCCAGTCCCGTCGACGTCGAGCGCGTGCTTCGCCGACTCGCTCATCTCTCACTCGCTTCACCAGCAACGAACGACCCATGGCATCTCGGGTCGGCGTAACACGCCGACCCGAGGCCACTCATGAGGCGCTGCGTGCGAGCGGGGCCCTCGTCGACCTGGGGCGATGGATCATCGCTGCTCATGTCCTGGCCGGACAGGGAATGAATGGCCGTCATCACGTCATCCGTGATCAGCCGGCGGGACTGGCGGTGCCCACCGGTGTAGGTCGTCGGGTCGATGGTGGCGCCGAAGCGAACGACGACCGCGCGGAACGGACGCGGTACCCGTGTGCCGGGCGGCTGGATTCGGTCGGTGCCCACGATGCCGGTCGGCACAATCGGCGCACCGGTGGCCATGGCGAGGTAGGCCGCGCCGGTGTGGCCCGTGTGGAGTCTCCCATCCCGTGAGCGGGCGCCTTCGGGGAAGATGGCAAACATCATCTTGCCGGAGCGCAGGACCCCCGCCGCCAGCTTGAGGGCGACCATCGCCCGCCGACCGTCGCTGCGATCGACCGGGATCATCCCCAGCGCGGGCAGGAGGTGGCGAGTCTTCCAGCTCTCGAGGTACTCAACCTTGCCGACGAAACTGAGCGTGCGCCGAACGGCCATGATCAACACCACCGAATCGAAGAACGAGATGTGGTTCGCGGCGATGATCACCGCCCCGGTACGTGGCAGCTGCCCGCCGCCCTCCACGCGGACCCGCCACAGGACGTGGTACAGCGGGGTGAGCAACAACCGCGCCAACCCGTAGACAGGCCCAAACGGCTCTCTCGGCTGTGCCACTGCAGGGGCCACGATCCTCAATGATGCCGGTCCCCTCCACATTGCCCGCCACGGGCCAGCGGAAAGCGCGGAGAGCCACCAGTCTGATCGTGGAACGGAACCAACGGGCGCGGCTCGGCCCACGCGCCATCGCCCGCGACCTCCCGCCTCGTTCCGCGGTCTCGCCTTGCTGTCGGCCGGCTCGGCCCGCGACTCGACGTGCTGGCCGGCTCCTCCATGCGCGGATAGCTCGTACACACACCCGCTATGCATCGACGCTCCTGTCAGAGAACTCAGGAACGGCGTCGAGCCTGTACGGGGCGACAGACCAAACGGCCGTCCTGCCCAAACCAGGCGTCCCTCCCAAGTGGGAACGAATACGACCACCGACCCGGGCGGTCACCCTGAGTCAACGGGGCGGCCAACACGTCCCCCCACACAGCTCGCCGCCCACGTTGGCTGGTCTGACCACGCGAGCCTTACCTTGACGCGGTAGCTCGATGAGCAGGAGCCGAGTGTCTCAGCAGGCGCTGCCCGGACGTTGCGGGCCAATCATCTTCTACGTCGTGGCCGTGCCACCCCCTTTCTCCTCGCCCGACGGCTTCACCCGTGCCTTGTGGATCTTCTCCCGAAGCTTCTCCACGGGACGCCGGAAAATGCATTCTCGCGAAGCGCCTCGATCGTCCTCCGAAGCGCGCTCGCATCACCGCCCTCGATGAGCCGGTGGATCTCAAGCGGCTCAGGCGGTGCCATCGCGACTTGTTCCTTGGCCAGGATGGGCATGAGCGTCGCACCGAACGCCCGGAACTCGTCCATGCTGTCCCATACATCGAACAGCATCAGGTGATTCCGCGGGCCGTAGCAGGCGTGGAATCGGCGGCCGGGCGGAGCACCAGCTCCGGACGCTTCCAACTGCTCGATGACGCGGTCGTACTGCTCGACAGTCATCGACGCTGGCGTGGACAGGAGTGCGACCGGCATCACCTACCTCCTACCTGCGAGGGCGAGTACATCTTGCCTCGCACGCCGACCCGGGCGGCACTCGTGTCCGACGCGGAGGGAGTGTGGCGTGGTGGGGACAAGCCGAGATGCGCCCGTGGGCGACGAACTGCTGGACCGAATCCCCAGCGACGCCAAGGCGGCCCGCAAGGCCGGCCTCGACGTCGGCCGCGACCCGGCGCCCGGCCGATGGGGCGAGCAGGCATCCGGGGCGCCAGCCGAGCAAGGAAGCGGTTCACCACCCGGCGGGACCCGGCCGCGGTGCGAGCCCCCGACCTCGTCCAAGCGTGACTTCGCCGCCACCCGCCCGAATCAGAAGCGGGTGGCCGACTTCGAGCGCCACGAGGCGCCGTCGTCGCGGCCAACCGCGGCCAGCGACCAGTTGCTCGACCGCCTGGCCGCGGCGGGTGCACCTCCGTAGGCCCGAGCCGACATCGAGCTCGAGCTCGCCCCGGGCGGCCGTCGCCGCCGCACGGTGGGCCCCAGCGGACCGCCGGCTGGCCGCCGCCGAGCAGCTCCTCGCCGGGACACCGACGTCATCGCGAGCCGCACGCACTGGCGTGCTCCGAGCCGAGGTCGCCACGGGAACCGATGACTTCGACCGGGTCGCAGGATCGTCGAGGCGGTGCTCGCCGTCCCGAGCTCGAACCCGACGTGCGGTGCGACGCGCTGGAGCTCGACGGCCGCAGCGAGCGCATCCGCAATCTCGATCGCGCCGGCGTCGTTCGAGGTGGCGCTGGCCACGGCGACGGCGGCTCGCCTCCCGATGGCCCGGCTGCGCGCCTTCCCCGAGCTGTGCACCATCGAGATCTTCGACCACGCCGGCACGGCCCGGCTGCTCGAGGCCCGGCAGGCTGCCGACGACCTGGTGCACTCAGCGCCGGAGCCGTCATCGACGTCCACCTCGCCGCAGTACTCCTGTTCAGGTTCGAGCTGTCGCCGCCATGGACCGGGCCCGCGCCGCGACCGCGTTCAGCAAGGCCTGGGCTTGGAGCGGACCCACGCCCTCGGGCTGATGGTCATGGCCGAGTGCAACGCCGTGTCGTGGGACCCAGCGATGGCGCCGACGTCCTGATCAGGCACGCCAATACCTGTGCCGTGTAGGTCAGTGAGGACTCTTTGAAATCGGTCCGCCAGGCCGCGTCCCTATCGGCCATCCCTAGGAGTCGACCGGACGCGGCGATACGGACTGGACTTGCTGGGGGCGAAGGGCCTGCTCAGCGGACGTGCCGACACGGGCGAACACCACGCAAGAGCCGAGTCCTGATCTACACGATCTTTGAACGCACGTCGGAGATCCAGCGTCTGGTGATCGCGAGGGCGATATCGGGCCTGCGGATCGAGTGATCCGTGGTGGCCGCTACCTCGGCTGGCTTCGCGTCCATCCACCATCTCCATCCACGATCTCCAACCTCCGTCCCAGCATGGTTGCCTCGTGGCGACGCGGCGCGAAGGACACCGGGCGTGTGGTCAGTCCGCTTCTTCAGGACACCGACCGAGCGATAGCCCGACGTAGCTCTCACGCACCGTCTATGTCGGCAAACGGGACGCGCTCCGTGTCGCCGAGATCAAGGGTCGAGCTCGTCTGGCCGAGCCGAGCCTGGCTGGTCGAGGAGGGCGCCGAGCTCGTTGCGGTCCAAGCCTGTCAGAGCCGTGTCAGGATGCCGAGCACGACGACGATGAGTCCGGGCAGGATCACGAACGTTGCCAGCGAGTTGAGCCTGAAGCCGGGTGAGCGTTCGGCGAACTGGTCGACGGTGTTCGTGGCCCAGTTGAGCGTGACCCCGATGGCCTGCAGGCCCGAGCCGCCGACCAACAGCGCCGCGGCCCAGGTCGCCGCGGTCGAGCCGAAGCCGACCGCACCGACCGCGAACGCCAGGCCGAGGTGTAGTGCGGCTTGGAGGAGCGTCTCCAGGTGTGCGGTGGCCAGGTTGCGTACCGCGGGCGCCTTCATCCGCAGCACACCGAGCATCGTCCCGAGCGCGAACGCCACGGCAAGGACGACGACGGCGTAGCCGATGAAGAGCTGCTGTGCTGTGCTCATGAAGCAGTACCGTACTCTCATACGGCACAACGTGCCACTCTGACACTACATGCCAACGCTGAACGAACGACGGCGCGAACAGACCCGCACGGCGATCGCCGACGCTGCGGTCGGGCTGTTCATCGAGCGCGGCTTCGTGGAGACGACGATGGAGGAGATCGCCGACGCCGCCGGCGTCTCGCGCCGCACCGCGTATCGGCACTTCCCGACCAAGGACGACCTCGTGTTCGAACAGCCTCGCCACTGGTTGGCCCACTTCGACGCGGAGATCGCGACACGCCACCCTGGCGAGAGCATGCGAGAGGTGTGCCGGCGTGGCCTGATGGCTGTCGCCCGGCTGATCGACACCACTTCGAGCTCGGTGCTGCCCGCCTACTCGGTGTTCAGCGCCACTCCGTCGCTGCGGGGCGCAAACGCCCGCATCCAAGACGAGTGGTTCGAGCGCCTGGTGGCGCTGCTCACGCCGTCACGGCCGCCGAGTGCATCCAGGAGGTTGCAGGTCGCCACGATCGCCGGCGCGTTGGTCGGCACGACCACCATGCTCGTGGCGATGTGGGCGGCAGAGCCCAGCGCCGACATCGTGGCGATGACCGCCGCGGCGCTGGACCAGCTCGACCCGATCTGGCCATCGTGGCTCGACGTCGCGATCTGACCCGCCGGCAGGGCAGCACGGCGCCGTCCTCCGGTGCACCGCCCCTATCGCCCGCCACGCCGTCCGAGGCGTCGGCGAGCCGCCGTTGGTGTGCACGCCGTCGTCGCTGAGAAGCTCGATGACTCGTCATGTTCCTCGGCGCCGGCTTCGGACAAGTCCGGATGCGGAACCTGGGAGTCGATCACGCCGGGGAAGACCTCATTCGTGCCCAGCCGCCGCCTGCCGTTGGCGCCCATGCGAACCACGTCGCCGGCGTCCGAGATCGACTCGATCACGGTGTACAGCGCCCGCTCGTCCTCGTCGTGTTCGACTCGCATCTGCTCGCCGACGTCACGACCAATCGCCGCCAACAGCTCCGGCTCGACGGAGCAGTGCTCGGCATGGTCCTTGATGTCGCTCTGCTGCGGGAGTGCCTTCCTGATCGATGCGTCGTGTCCGGGCATCGCGTCCTTTCGCTCGGCGCCGCGACCGTAGCAGCGCGGCACCAGGACCCTTCGCTGGGCCGGACGGGCGGCGTGTCGGGCCCGTCAGCGACGCTCACCGATCACGGTGATCGGGTTACGACGCAGGGCGACGCGCACCGCGATCTCTGACACGGCCTCGGCGAGCACGAGCGGTGCGGCGGCGATGATGGCGAGCGTGAGCGGCGGAAGATAGGCCGGGGCGCCGGGGGTCATGCCGGCGTCGTGGCTGACCAAGACGGCGATCCCGATGGCGCCGCCGAGCACGATGGCGACGATCGCGATGGCGACGGTCTCGAAGTCGGACCATTCGCCGGACCTGCCGACAGGTCATGCCCGACAGGCGCAGCGCCGCGAAGTCGCGTGCCCGGTCTGCCGTCGCCATCACCAGCGTGTTGACGATCACGATCGCGATGAAACCGATGATGAGGCTCATCGCCAGGTATCCGACGTCGGCCGACAGCGGCCGATCACCCGTGACGCGGTCGAGATAGTCATCCATGGTGACGACGCGGACCGCCCCCCAGCCGGCGAGGTGGCGGGCGAGTCGGCCTGGAGCGACACCGTGCACGAAAACGGCCGAGGCGAACGGCATGTCGGTGTGGGCGGCCATGATGTCGAACGGGACGATGAGGCCGCCGTAGCCCAATCGGTCGGCGTAGACGGCGGAGACGGTGAGGTCGGCCGGCACGCCGTCTCCGAGTGTGACCCTGACGGTGTCGCCCACGTCGGCGTGGTGGTGGGCGGCGGTGGTCTCGGCGAGAGCGACGGAGTCCTCGCCGAAGCCGGACAGCGTCCCCGCCGTGACGTCGGGGTCGATCGAGCGGGCCAGCGTGGCCGGGGTCAACGCGTCGGCAACGTACGAGTCCTGCCCGAGGCGGACGGTGGCTTGCCTCTCCTCGGTCACCGCGCTGACGCCGGCCAGGTCGCGAGCGGCTGTCGCCACCGCTCGCGGCACACCCGGGCCGTCGGCGACGACGACGGCGTCAGCGGTCGTGCCCGCCCGACGCTGCTGACCGGCGACGTGGCTTACAGCCGCCGGCGCGAGCACGGTTATGGACACCATCGCGACGCCGAGGCTCAACGGCACGAGCACGGACGTCAAGCGGGTCGACGACGCGCGGCTGTTCGCGGCCGCGACGGCGCCCAAGCGCGGGGAGACGACGGCCATCGCAGGCCGGAGCACCGCGGTCACCGCGCGGGTGATGGCAGGGCCGAACAGCCCTGCGGCGACGGCCGCCAGCACCACGCACAACGTCGTGACGGGACTCGACGCGGCGTTCTCGTGCAGGCCCGACAGCGTCACGAGAACCGCACCGAAGGCGGCAAGGCTGATCATGCCGGCGACAGCCCGCACGACGCCGAGGCGGCGACGCTCGACGCCCGCCTCCACGAGGGCCTCGGTAGGCGGGATGCGGGCAGCCCGGCGCGCGGCGACACCTGCCGCGACCCGCGCGCCCAGCACGGTCACGAACACGGCGCCGACCACCGGCAGTGCAGTAACGCGCAGCGGGAGGTTCGCTGGCATCGCCCCGATTCCGACGAAGCGGTCGCGCGACCATCCGGCGACGGCGACTCCGACGACCGCGCCGGCGGCGCCGGCGACGAGAGCGACGACGGCGGCCTCCAGCGCGATCATCCGCCGCACCTGGCGCGGCGCCGCCGCCACGGCGCGCAGGAGCGCGAGCTCGCGTGCCCGCTGCGCGATCGACGAGCGCGAATGTCCCGCAGACGACGAGCAGGGCCACCAACAGCGAGGTCCCGCCGAGCACTCCGGACAGGCTCACGATGGTGGCCGTCGACCTGGCGACGCCCGGAAACTCGACCGCGCCCCGATCACGGCCGGTGACCACCTTGGCGTCCGTCCCCGCGACCGCTGCCGCAACGGGGTCCCGATCGACATCGGTCGACTCGGGCAAGCCGATCGCGTAGAACCGGCCCGGGCGTCCGGCCATCTCCGTCGCTTCACCATCGGCGAAGAACAGGGCGGCCTGGTTGTGGAGATGTTGCGCCGTGATGCCGAGCACACGGAAGGCTCCTTGCCCCGCGGCCGTCTGCACCGTCACTCGCCCACCGACCTCGACGCCGGCCGTCGCCGCCAGCCATGGGTCGATGACGACGTCGCCGGGACCCGCTGGTGCCCGGCCGGACGCGATCGTGAACGGTGTGAGCACGGCCGACGCCCAGCCGTGACCCCACGAGCCACCGCCGCCTGGACCGGCGACCACCGTGCCGTCGGCCAGGACGATCGACGCCGGGAACGTCACCTCGCCGACGGCGCCCTCGGCGCCGTGTACTCCGCGAAGCCGCTCCAGGACGTCCTCGTCCACCCAGGCATGCTCGGGAAGCGGTTTCGCCTTCGCCTTCCCGTTGCTCTTCACGAAATGCAGGGACTGATCGGTGGCGACCACCAGAGGGGAAGCTGCATAGCGCTCCGTCGGCACGCTCCCGAACAGACCGGTCTCCAGCAGTACGCCACAGGCGGCGAGGAGCGCTGCCGCCGCTACGAGCGAAAGCGCCGCGGCGACGAAGCTGCCGCACCGGCCGCGGATGCTCGCGAAGGCGAGCCGCACCATCACGTCACCTCTCGACGCAGCCGCTCCGCGCGCTCGGCGATCACGTTGGCGTCGGCGCCGACGCCGGCGAGCCGGCCGCCAGCGAGCAGCAGGACCGTATCGGCATGACTCGCGGCCAATGGGTCGTGGGTGACCATCACGACCGAGCGTCCGAAGCGGTTCACGGCAGTACGCAGCAGCTCGAGCACGGTTCGACCAGACCCGGCGTCGAGCGAGCCCGTCGGCTCATCGGCGAAGATCACCTCGGGCCGTGTCACGAGGGCGCGAGCGATCGCGACCCGCTGCTGCTGACCGCCTGACAGTTGCGCCGGGCGGGCTCGCAGCCGTTCACTCAACCCGAGCAGCTCGACGATCTCCCGTTGCCGCGCCCGGTCCGGGCGCCGACCGGCCAGCCGCAGCGGCAAGGCGATGTTCTGCTGCACCGTGAGCGACGGGATCAGGTTGAACGCTTGGAACACGAACCCGATCCGCTCACGGCGAAGCGCAGTCAGCGCCGGCTCACCCATGCCGACGAGCTCCGTGCCGGCCAGCCGCACAGAGCCCGACGACGGACGGTCGAGCCCGGCGGCGCAATGCAGGAACGTGCTCTTCCCGGAGCCGGACGGTCCCATGACCGCGGTGAATGATCCGCGTGGGATCTCCAGGCTGAGGTCACGCAGCGCGACCACCGCCTCTGTGCCGCGGCCGTACGACTTGCTGACGCCCGTCAGCTGCAGACACGGCTGCTGCTCCAACGGCGCGTCAGGCGGTGCGAAAGCCATCTCGGGGGCGATGCCAACCATCAGCGACCGCCTACAGGTCGTCCGGCGCGGGCGGCCGGGCGGCGGCGAGGCGAGGGTGGCTCCCACCGGAAAGTGGCGGCCGACAGCAGGAAGCCGGCGGCGGCCCAGCCCGCGAGGACGAGCAGTTGCTGCGTCGGGACGGCGGCGCCTGAGTGGAGCGCCTGGCTGGCGGCGTCGACCAGGGGCCGGGCCGGAAGGTAGTCGGCGAGCGTCCGCAGCCAGGCGGGCGCGCCGACGGTGCCGAAGGCACCCGACACGAGCATGAGGGGGAAGTAGGTCAACGCCAGCATGGGCCACGCCGCGTCCGTAGTGGGAATTGCGCTCGTGACCGCCGTGCCGAGCGCCGCCCACGCCACGGCGCCGGCCGCCACGACGGCGGTGAGGCGCACGGCGCCGACCACGTCGACGGGGGCGCCGAGGAGGAGCACCCCGGCGGCGATCGTGAGCGCCGCGCTCTCGAGGGCCATGACGGTGGTAGCCGCGATCCGGCCGCCGAAGTAGCACCAGGACGGCAGGGGCGTCCCGTGCCACCGCTTCAGGACACCGGTGTCCCGGGCGGTCACGAGCCCGATCGCGTGCGTCGTGTAGGCGGTCAGGGTCACACCGAGGACGACGGGGCCGGCGAGCGTCGCCACGCCGTCGGCACCGCGGCTGTTGCCGGCGCGGAGCGCCAGCAACAACACCGGCACGAGCGCGCCGGCGACCACGGCGCGCGGGTTGCGGGCGAAGAGGCGGAGCTCGTAGTGGAACTGGTCGGCGAGCTCACGCATGGTTCGTCACGTCCACAGAGGCCGGCTCGGTGGTGAGGGCGAGGTAAGCGTCCTCGAGGCTCGGCGTGCCAACCTCGAGCCCGGTCAGTTCGAGGTCGTGGCGCAGGGCCCAGCGGATGAGCGCGTCGAGCGTCGAGGTGACGTCGGTGGTGTGCACGACCAGCTCGTCGAGCGCGGGGTCGATGTGGCGCCCCAGATCGGGGGACAGGTCGGCGACGGGCGCGTCGGTGGGCAACCGGTAGCGCACCGTCGTGCCCGACTGCCGAGCGCGGAGCTCGAGCGGCGTGGCGTCGGCGACCTTGCGGCCGGCGACGAGCACGACGATCCGATCGGCGAGCTCGGCCGCTTCTTCGAGGTAGTGCGTCGTCAGCACGACGGCCGTGCCCTCGGTCGCCAGTGCCCGGACGCCAACCCAGGTTCGCCTCCGGGCCTCGGGGTCGAGGCCAGTGGTCGGCTCGTCGAGGAAGAGCACTTCGGGCCGCCCGATGATGCCGAGGGCGACGTCGACACGCCGGCGCTGGCCGCCCGACAGCGCGCCGATCCGGACGTGCGCTTCGCGGTCGAGGCCCATCAGCCGCACTGCGTCGGCCACCGGCATCGGAGACGGATACAAGCGGGCGAACAGCCGCAGCGCCTCCCACACCGTGAGCTGCGGGTCGAGGCTCGTCGACTGGAGCACGAGCCCGACGCGAGCTCGCCACGAGCGCGGCGCTCGCAGCGGGTCGGCGCCGAGCACGCGCACGAGTCCCGACGTCGGTGGAACGAACCCCTCGAGGATCTCCAGCGTCGTCGTCTTGCCGGCGCCGTTCGGCCCGAGCAACGCCAGCGTCTCGCCCGGGCCGACCTCGAACCCGACGTCCTCGACCGCCGTGAACGAGCCGTAGCGCTTGGTCAGCTCCTCGACCACGACCGCGCTCATCGGCGTGGTGCTCCTTCGTCACGGTCCTCGGCCCGGTCAAACCGACGCCAGACGGCGCCGGCGACCATGACGGTGCCGACGACGGCGACGGTCGGCAGCGCTGCCGCCAGCCCCGCGACGACGAGCGTCACCCCGGCAACGATCCCGATCAGTGGGTTGAGCTTGAACCCGAGCATGTTCAGCATTGGCGTCCTCCTTCATGCCTTCTTCTTGGCCGTTCTCGACCTGGCGGCGGCGCGCGCCATGTGGCCCCGGACGTCGGGCACCAGCCGTTCGGCCAGCCAGTCCAACGTGGCGATGACCTCGGCGACCGCGTCATGCTCCGCTTGGTCGAGCGCCGCGGCCACGGCGTCGTCGACCGAACCGGCGCCCCGATGGCTGGCTCGCTCCAGGTAGGCGGCCGTCACCCGCACGAGCGTCCGGCGCCCGTCGGACGGATCGCTCGCCGTCTCGACGAGTCCACGCGCGGCGAAGCGGGCGACCGACGTGGAGACGTGGCTCTGGGGGAGCCCGGTGCGCGCCGTGATCTCGCCGATGGAGCTGTCCGGATGCGTCGCGATGTCCTCGAGCACCAGCATGAGGCCGAGCGGCGGCGGGGCGGCGCCCGCCCGCTCGAAGCTGGCATCGGCGATCCGCATCAGCCGCCGGCCGAGCACGTACAGCTGCAATCCGTCCACGCCGGCAAGGTATATCTCTAGAGATACATCTGTCAAGATTGATTTCGGCTCGCCGACGGCCGGGGGGAAGGGGGGAGCGGAGAGGGCGGCGCGCACGAGCCGGGCGGGCAACGGTGCCGGGGCCGCCCGGCTGGCGGACGTCAGCCGCGGTGAGCGGAGGAGACCCTCTCGACGGGCTCGACGGTGAGGGGCTTTGCGTAGTCGCCGAGCTCGATGTGGGCGCGCAGGCCGCCGTGCAATTGGAGGTCGCTCTCGCTGATGAGCCCGGATTCGATGCTGACGGTGGCGTCGGTCGGTCCCACGCTCGGGATGTGCGCCAGCGCCCGAAGGACGTCGTCGGTGAAGTGGAGCTGAACGACGGCGTGACCATCAGTCCCGGTCGACGACGTGACCTCGCCTCGCAGCAGGGCGCCGAGATCGAAGTAGCCGTCCGAGGGGACGCTGATCCACGGCTGGGAGCCATCGACGGGTCGCCCCCAGGCGATGCCATCGATGCGCCGCTCGTCGAGCTGCATTCCCATCGCCCACATCCGGTACTGCTCGGGTCAGGCGGCGAGCAGGGCGTCCATCTGGCCGACCGCCTGCTGCAGGCCCTCGTCCATGCCCATGCTCAGGAGCTGCTCCATCTGCTCGCGGGAGTCGAACGTCGAGCGCAGCTCCATCCGGGTGCCGCCGTCGTGCTCGGTGAGCTGCATGCTGCACGGTCGTCGGCGGGCATGTCGTCGATCGGCGTCCCGTCCGCGTCGGCGAACCCGTCGATGAACTCCAGGGACGTCGGCGGGTCGACCGACGTGACCCGCCACCAGCCGTGGTACGTCTCGCCCTCCGGGCCGGTCATGAAGTAGGTCGACGCGGCCGCCCGGCGTGAGGTCGTGCTCCTCCATGGTCGCCGGGTACGTCGGCGGCCCCCACCAGCGCTCGAGCTGGCGCGGGTCGGCCCACAGCTCCCACACCCGCTCGGCCGGGGCGTCGAAGTCGGCCACCAGGGTCAGGGTCAGGCTGTCGAAGTCCTTGTCGATGCTGGTGACGCTCATCGTGTCTCGTCCTCTCCTCGGTCGGGTTCCTCGTGCGCAGCAGGTCGGACATCCGGTCCACCCGCCCGCGCCAGGCCGCCTCGAGCTGGTCGAGCGCCTGCCGGGCCCGGCGCGACGGCGTCGGGATCGGTGCGCACGAGCTGCTCCCGGCCGCGGCGCTCCTTGCGTGACCAGGCCGGCCCGCTCGAGCACGGCGACGTGCTTCTGCACCGCGGCGAAGCTCATCGGGTAGGCGTCGGCCAGCCGCGACACCGACAGCTCGCCCCGCACGCAGCGGCGCAGGATGTCGCGGCGGGTGGCGTCGGCCAGCGCGTGGAACAGGTGGTCCAGACCTCGTCGGTCAGCTCATCTACAACCATTTGGTTGTACGTTAGCTGGCGCGCCAGGTGCTGTAAAGCCCCACGATCATCGCGACGCCCTGGCAGGGACCGGGTCAGGCGGCGACCTCGGCCGGTTCGGGTCTCTTGATGCGCCAGGTGCCGTCGGCTGCGGCGGTGAGGTTGGCTGGGTCGTGGCGATGGACGTGATCGTGGTGGTGCCAGCAGAGCAGGGCGAGGTTCGAGAGGGCGGTGGAGCCTCCTTGTGACCATGGTTTGAGGTGGTGGATGTCGCAGGCCCATGGGGGCGAGGTACAGCCGTGGTAGCGGCAGTGGCGGTCGCGGGCGATGACGGCTTTGGCCAGGGCGGGGGGGATGGTGCGGGTGGTGCGGCCGACGTCGAGGGGTTGGCTTGGCCCGGCGGTGATGACCCGGCTGACGTTGGCGTCTTCGGCGAGGCGGCGGGCGTCATCGCCGGTGATGACGGTGCCTGAGGTGAGGGTGGCCGTGCCGCCGGTGCGGGCTTTGCAGGACGTCCAAGTCGACGAGGACGATGACGTGGGGCCGTCCCACCCGCCCGGTGGGGACCTGGTGTTGGTGGTCCAGGAAGAAGCGGGCCACCGTGGCGAGGGCGCGGGCCCGCCGCTCGGGGTAGGGCATCGTGGTGGGCAGGTCGAGCGCTTCGGCGGCGGTGGACAGGGCGACGTCGAGGAACTCGGCGTCGAGCAGATCCAGGGTGGCGTCCACAGCGGCGTGGTCGTGGTGTCGGCGGATGCTCAGCGACGGCGCCACCGCCGGGCCGGGGAGGCCGTGCGTGAGGCGGGCGTGTTGGACGGCGGCGGCCACCTCCTCGACGGGGGCGGTGCGGGCCTGGTCGAGGAGCACCTGCTGGGTGTCCTCAGGGAGGTCCGCAGCCCGCACGAGCTCGGCGGCTTTGGCCTTGGACACCTCCCCGCAGGCCATGGCGTCGGCCAGGAGGGGCGAGTCGGCCAGCTCGCGCGGCCAACTCGGCGTCGCGGCGGCTGGCGCCGCGCCGTTGCCCGGACAGCTCGGCCACCCAGGCGGGGGTGTCGCGGGCGCCGAGCGGCGGGGCAGGCCCCGCTGCTCGGCCAGGGCGATGGTGCGCAGCCACACCGCTTCGAAGCGGGTGTGCAGGGCGGCCAGGCGTCGGGCGCCGGCAGCCAGAGTCACGTCGTCGCAGCCGTCGAGGGCCGCGTCGAGGCGCCCGAGGGCGTCGGCGAGGTCATCGAGGGCGGCGAACATGACCGGCAGCCTACCGAACGTATGTTCGTAGTACAAGGGGAATCTCGGGGAAAGGCGAGTTCTCGTAGTGTCCTCGGCCGATGAGCGACGCCGCCATCCGGAACCATGCGGCCTTCATCTGGTCGGTTGCGGACCTGCTCCGTGGCGACTACAAGCAGTCGGAGTACGGCCGGGTCATCCTGCCGCTCGTGGTGCATCCGGCGGCTGGACTGCGTGCTCGAGCCGACGAAGGCCAAGGTGCTCGCAGCCCGTGAGCGCCACGGCGATCGCGAGCCCGATCCTCTGCGGCGTGGCGGGCCAGCCCTTCTACAACACGTCGAAGCTCGACTTCCGCAAGCTGCTCGACGACTCGGCGCACGATCGCCGGCAACCTCCGCGGCTACATCGCCGGCTTCTCCTCGGCGGCGCGCGACGTCATCGAGAAGTTCGACTTCGACGTCGCAGATCACGCGGCTCGACAAGGCCAACCTCCTGTATCTCGTGGTGTCGAAGTTCGCCGAGATCGACCTCCATCCCGAGGCGGTGTCGAACCTGGAGATGGGCTACCTCTACGAGGAGCTGATCCGGCGCTTCTCCGAGCTCTCGAACGAGACGGCCGGGGAGCACTTCACGCCGCGTGAGGTCATCCAGCTCATGGTGCGGCTGCTGTTCATCGAGGACGACGAGCTGCTCGCCAAGCCCGGGGTGGTTCGGACGCTGTTCGACCCGGCGTGTGGCACTGGCGGCATGCTCTCGGTCGCCGAGGACTACCTGCGGCAGACGCACGATCCGAGGCTCGCCTGGAGGTGTACGGGCAGGAGCTGAACGCCGAGACGTACGCGGTCTGCCGGTCGGACATGATGCTGAAGGGTCAGGACGCCGTCCCACATCGTCCACGGGCAACTCGTTCAGCGACGACGGTCATCGCCGGCGCTCACTTCGACTACCTGCTCGCCAATCCGCCGTTCGGTGTCGAGTGGAAGAAGGTCGAGGACGTCGTGCGGGCCGAGCACGACGAAGCTCGGCTTCGCCGGCCGGTTCGGCGCCGGGCTGCCCCGCATCAACGACGGCAGCTTCCTGTTCCTGCAGCACATGATCGCCAAGATGAAGCCGGTCGAGCAGGGCGGTTCCCGCCTGGCGATCGTCTTCAACGGCTCGCCGCTGTTCACCGGCGCGGCCGGGTCGGGCGAGTCGGAGATCCGCCGGTGGATCATCGAGAACGACTGGCTCGAGGCCGTCGTCGCTCTGCCCGACCAGCTCTTCTACAACACCGGCATCTCGACGTACTTCTGGGTGGTGACCAACCGCAAGCGGCCCGAGCGGCGAGGGAAGGTGCAGCTGGTCGACGCCCGTGAGCTGTTCGAGAAGATGCGCAAGAGCCTGGGCGAGAAGCGCAAGGAGGTCAGCCCGGAACAGATCGCCGAGATCACCCGCCTCTACGGTGACTTCACCGGAGGGGAGCGGGTGAAGATCCTGCCGAACGAGGCGTTCGGGTTCCTCCGCATCACCGTCGAGCGGCCGCTGCGGCTGCGATGGGAGGTCTCCGCCGAAACGCTTGCGGCGGTCGAGTCGGCGAAGGGTCTGGCCAAGCTCGACGAGGACGTCGCGCACGGCGCTGATCGACGCGCTGCGAGGCCACGTCGGGCTGAGCGACGACGGATCGGAAGGCGGCCGGGAAGGTTGTGGACGCGGCCCTTAGGCCGCTCGGGCTGTCGACACCGCAGACGAAGGCGGTGTGGGACGCGCTCGCGGTCCGCGATGCCGATGCGCCACCAGTCGTCGACAAGAAGGGCAACCCGGAGCCCGACGCCGAGCTGCGCGACGGAGAGAACGTGCCGCTGCCGGCGGTGCGGGTGGTGTTCGAGGCGGACCCGTCGGAGCGGTTGCGCATCATCGAGTACCGCACGGCGGTCGATGACTACATCGACGGCCGAGGTCTTCCCGTACGTGCCGGACGCGTGGGTCGATCACGCCAAGACCAAGGTCGGCTACGAGATCCCGCTCACGCGACACTTCTACAAGTACATGCCACCGCGACCCCTGGCCGAGATCGATGCGGAGATCAAGGCACTGGAGGCAGAGATCCAGAAGCTGCTCCGCGAGGTCACAGAGTGAGCGGCCCGTGGCCCCCGCTGATCTCCTACGCCGAGGCGACGCTCGCACGCCTGATCGACGTGCAATTGGGCAAGATGCTCCAGACCGAGCCTGCTGGAGGTGCGGACCGGGAGGTGCCGTACTTCCGAGCGGGCTCGCTCGGATCACTTGCGGAGCTCGGCGACCTACCCACGATGTTTGCGTCGCCCGAAGACATCGGAAAGTACGCGTGCGCAGTGGCGACCTGGTGGTCGCGGAAGGTGGCGATGTCGGGCGTGCTGAGTTCCTCCCTGAAGTCCCTGACGGCGCAATCATTCAGAACTCTCTGCACAGGCTGCGGACGACAGCGTACGAGGTGCGCTTCGTCAAGTACTGCCTCCACTCGATCTACAACAACGGCTGTCTTGAGGTGCTGTGCAACAAGTCGACGTTTGGTCACCTGACGCAAGAGAAGCTCCGTAGTCTGCGCATCCCGGCGCCTCTGCTCAAGGAGCAGCGCGTGATCGCGGACTTCCTCGATGCGGAGACGGAACGCATCGACGCGTTGGTCGCGACACTCGCGCGGCTTCTTGGGTTGGTCGCGGAGCGCGCCGAACCGATCTGGCGGAGACCGCGGTTCGGTCTCTTGCCCGTTCGTACGGGGAGGTTCCGCTCCGGCACGTCGCCGACGAGGTTACCGTCGGGATCGTCGTCACGCCGGCAGCGTGGTACGCGAGCGACGGCACACTCGCGCTGCCGCGGCGTCAACGTCCGCCCAGATGGCTTCGACCTCGACGACGTCGTTCATCTCTCACCCGAAGGTCACCGGCTCCATGGCAAGTCGCGCCTCATGGCCGGAGACGTCGTCGTGGTCCGCGCCGGCCAAGCGGGCGCCGCGGCGGTCGTCCCGGCCGAGCTGGACGGCGCGAACTGCATCGATCTGCTCATTTTGCGGCCAGGCCCAAAGCTGGTATCCAAGTACCTCGCCCTCGTCCTCAACTCGGACTGGACTCAGAAGCACATCGAGGAACATTCGGTCCGCACCATCCAGACGCACTTCAACGTCTCGGCGCTCAAGGCACTCCCGGTTCCCCTCCCTCCGGTCGGCGAACAGATGAGAACCCTGGAGGCCGTGCACGCCGGGACTCGGCGCATGGATCGCCTCCAGATGTGCTGGAGCGACAGATCGCACTCCTCCAAGAGCGTCGCCAGGCGCTCATCACCGCCGCCGTTACCGGCGAGCTCGAGATCCCGAAACGAGCCTCATGACTTCCAAGCCCAAGTCCGTCCACACGCTCAAGATCACCCTCCGCGAGGTCAAGCCACCGGTCTGGCGGCGGATGGTCGTCGACTCCTACATCCGCCTCGACGCTCTCGCCGGCCTCCTGGAGGCGGCGATGGGCTGGTACGGCGGCCACCTCCACCAGTTCGAGACGACCGGGGCCAGGTACGGTGAGCCCGACCCCGAATGGGGCGACGACATGATCGACGAGCGCAAGGCCCGGCTGGCCGACGCGCTCCCGAACGTGAAGTCCAAGCTGCGGTGGGACTACGACTTCGGCGACGGGTGGGAGCACGACGTGGTGGTCGAGGCCATCGGACCACCGCCAGCCGGAGTGAGCTATCCGCTCTGCGTTGCCGGCAAGCGAGCGTGCCCGCCCGAGGACTGCGGCGGTGTGTGGGGGTACGGGGACCTCCTCGAAGCGCTGGCCGATCCATCGCACGAGGACCACGCCGACCTGACCGAGTGGGCACCATCGGGATTCGATCCGGAACACTTCGATGTGGACGAGACAACCGAAGCAATGAGGACGGGCCGCCCGCTTGAGGATTGGTAGCGGGGAGGAGGCCACTGCTGCCCGCCAGCCGTAGCGCGAGCCGAATCGTCGGCAGGCAACGGGTGTCGTGCCGCATCGAACGGACTCGTCGACAAGACTGACGGTGTGAAGCCCAACGAGGCGGCGTTCGAGGAGTACGTCGCCGGCTGGCTGGCGGAACACGGCGGGTACGACGAGGTCAAGGGCCCGTTGGCGTCGCGCCCGTCGGCGTTCGAGCCCACCTTGGGCATCGACACCGAGGACCTGTTCGCCTTCATCGGCGCCACCCAGGCCGAGGCGTGGCATCGACTCCTCGCCCTCCACGGGGGTGATCCCGACGAGGCCCAAGCGCGCTTCATCCGGCGGCTCGCCACCGAGCTCGACCGGCGAGGCACGGTGGACGTCCTTCGGCACGGCGTGGTCGACCACGGCGTGACGCTCCGCCTGGCGTTCTTCAAGCCCGCCCATGGGCTCACCCCGGAGCTGGTCCAGCGCTACGCCGCCAACCGCGTGAGCGTGACCCGCCAGCTGGTGTACGAGCCCGGCTCGACGAAGACCATCGACCTCGGCTTGTTCGTCAACGGCCTGCTCGTGGCGACGGCCGAGCTGAAGAACCCGCTGACCGGCCAGAGCGTGGAGGACGCGGTCGAGCAGTACCCGCACCGATCGAGACCCGAGAGCGACCGCGCTGGGCCCGGCGAGCGGTCGTGCACTTCGCCGCCGACACCGAACGGGTGATGATGACCACCCGCCTCGCCGGTGCGGCGACACGGTTCCTGCCCTTCAACCTCGGCGCGGCCGGGGGCGCCGGCAACCCGCCCAACCCGAATGGCCATCGCACCGCGTACCTGTGGGAGCCGGTGTCGCAGCGCGACGCGTGGCTGGATGTGCTGGCTCGCTTCGTCCATGTCGAGCCGGCGCCGAAGGGCTCGAAGCAGGAGCCTGCCGTGATCTTCTTGCGGTTGCACCAGTGGGACGCGGTGCTGGCGTTGGAGCACCACGCCCGCGTCCACGGCTCCGGCCAGCGGTACCTGGTGGAGCATTCGGCGGGGTCGGGGAAGTCGAACACCATCGCCTGGCTCGTCCATCGCCTCTCTTCGCTCCACCACGACCGCGACGTGAAGGTGTTCGACAAGGTGATCGTGATCACCGACCGGCTGGTGCTCGACCGCCAGCTGCAGGACACGATCTACCAGTTCGAGCACGCGCACGGCGTGGTGGCCAAGATCGACGAGGACTCCGCCCAGCTCGCGGAGGCCCTGGCCGGCGAGCGGGCACGGATCGTGATCACGACGCTGCAGAAGTTCCTGTTCATACTCGACAAGGTGGGTCCGGCCGGCGAGCGTCGCTATGCGGTGATCATCGACGAGGCCCACTCGTCGCAAACGGGCGAGGCGGCCAAGGATCTCCGCCTGGCCATCGGCGCCACCGAGGAGCAGGAGCTGACCGTCGCCGAGGCCGAGGACATGGGGTTGGTCGCGGTCCCGGTCGACCCGGTGGAGGAGGCGCTGGCCCGTGCCGTCGCCGCTCGCGGCATGCCGGCGAACCTCAGCTTCTTCGCCTTCACGGCCACGCCGAAGGCCAAGACGCTCGAGCACTTCGGCACTCGCAACCCGGCGACGAGCAAGTTCGAGGCCTTCCACCTGTACCCGATGCGCCAGGCGATCGAGGAAGGCTTCATCCTCGACGTGCTGGCCAGTTACGTCACCTACGAGACGTACTGGCGCATCGAGAAGGCAGTCGCCGACGACCCGAAGTACGAAGCGCCCAAGGCCCGCCGGGCCATCGCCCGCTTCGTCGGGCTGCACGAGGTGAACCTGGCGCAGAAGGCCGAGATCATCGTCGAGCACTACCGCACCCACGTTGCCCACCGCATCGACGGCCGGGCCAAGGCGATGGTGGTGACGTCGTCGAGGCTGGCGGCCGTGCGCTACAAGCTCGCCCTCGATGCCTACGTCGCGGCTCACGGCTATGGCGACGTGAGGGTCCTTGTCGCCTTCTCGGGCACCGTTGGCGACGGCGGCCTCGACTGGACCGAGGCGAAGATGAACGGCTTCCCGGACAGCCAGACGGCGCCGCGCTTCAACGACGAAGGGCACATCCTCGTCGTGGCCGAGAAGTACCAGACCGGTTTCGACCAGCCGCTGCTGTACGCGATGTACGTCGACAAGACCCTCACCGGCTTGGCCGCCGTGCAGACCCTCTCGCGGCTGAACCGGATCTGTGATGGGAAGGACGGCACGTTCGTGCTCGACTTCCGCAACGACGCCCAGAACATCGCCCGAGCGTTCGAACCCTGGTACGGCCAGACGGTCGCGCCCCCGACCGATCCGAACCTGCTCTACGACACCAGAGCGGCCCTCGATCCGTTCGGCGTGCTGTGGGTCGACGAGGTGGAGCGGGTGACGGCGCTGCTTCTCACCATGACGAGCGCCAAGGACCACGCCCGCATCCACGCCGCGCTCCAGCCCGCCATCGACCGCTTCCACGCTCTCGACGAGATCGACCGGGACGGCTTCCGTGACGCGCTCGACCGCTTCGTGCGCACGTATGCCTTCCTGTCGCAGTTGGTCGGCTTCGGCGACACCAAGCTCGAGCGGGGCTACGTCTTCTGCCGGGCGCTCGGCTCGTTCCTGCGTCGCGATCCGGGGTCACGCCTCGACCTCGGCGCTGAGGTGGAGTTGACCCACCTGCGCCACGAGATCACGTTCGAGGGATCCGTGGCCCTCGGCGCCGATGTCGGCGAGGTGCGCACCATCTTCGACGGCGCCGGGCCGAGGACCGAGCCCGACGAGGAGCCGCTCTCTCGGATCATCGCCACGCTCAACGAGCGCTACGGGCTCAAGCTCACCGAGGCCGACCGCCTGCACTTCGACGGCATCGCCTCGTCGCTCGTGGCCGACGAGACGCTGCAGCAGCAGGCCGCGGCCAACTCGCTCGACAACTTCAGAATCGCCTTCGAGAAGCAGTTCGAGGCCGCGGTCGTGCAGCGGCTGGCCGACAGCGAGGAGCTGACCTACCGCATCCTCGACGACGACGACTTCCGTGCCGACGTGCTCGCGGCGTACCTTCCGCTGATCTACGGCCAGGCCAAGGTGGCGTACCAGGAGCACTGCCCTGTCGGCGAGCTGCTGCTCCGCGGCGAGGACGCCCACCTCGAGTACAAGTCGACGTTCCGCTGGGATCTCGCCTCGGCCAGTGTGTCCAACATGGTGGAGACGGCCGTGCTGAAGACCGTCGCCGCCTTCCTCAACAGCCCCGAGGGTGGGACGCTGCTGATCGGCGTGGCTGACGACGGCAGCGTCCTCGGGCTCGAGCCCGACTACCTCGCGCTGCACAAGGAGGGCAAGGACGATCGCGACCGCCTCCAGCTCGCGCTCACTCAAGCCGTGCTCGACTCGGTAGGCGCCGCCGCGGCCGCGAACGTGACGACCCAGATCCAGTCGATCTCGGGACGCGATCTGTGCCGCGTTCATGTGAAGCCGAGCGGCTTCCCGGTCCGCTCGATGGTGACGATCGTCGACAAGCACGGGCAGCACGAGAAGAAGCAGATGTTCTACGTGCGGATGAACAACGGCACGCGCTCGATCGACGACGAGAGCGAGATCCAGAGGTTCATTGCCGGCCGTTGGGGCAAGCCGGCGTGAACCCATGATCGGTCAGGAGGCTGACCCCGGATCGGTGACCGTCTCGCCGGGCTCCAACCGCCGGACCCGAAGGCATTCCTCGACGCCGAACAGGTGATGGGCCGACTGTGCGTTGTGAGAGAAGACCTGCTCGACCTGGGCCAGAGGGACGATCTCCGGCTGGTCGACCCGGTACTCACCGCCGCCGTCCACGATGGTGGCCGACCCGCTCGCGAGCACGTTCTTGACCCAATCGGTGCTCGTCCCGTAGGGCAGCGCGATCACGAAGCCGCCATCAGTCGCCGCGGCTGCGACCGGCGTCTCGTACGAGCGCCCGGTGGTCCGACCGACGTGCTTGACCACCGAGGCATAGGCGCCCGGCGTGCCCGCCGACTTCAGCACGTACGGTTTCGTCGCTCGGCTGAATCTCCGGACGGCGTTGACGACGGCAGGCGACTTCGAGCGCAGGCCGACCACGAAGACGATCCCGACCCCGACGAGCGCACACGACAGGGCACCCACGAGCTTGGCGATTGCTCTTCCCACAGCCACCTCCTCGAGCGCGATTGGGCACAGGTTCGTGCCTGCCGCCCCTCGTCGTCCAGCGGCGCGCACCGCCCGAGGCGGCGCCCCAGCTGAGCGTGCGCGTGCCGCAAGCCGTCACCCGGCCGTCGGTGACCAAGCGACGGGAAGGTGCTGAGGCACGCGCAACGGGATCGACCCGAGCCATTCCGGCTGGCCGGCGAGCTCGAGGTTCGGGAGACGTCTCACCAGCGTGGCGAGGGCGACCTCGCCATGGAGGCGCGCGAGCGGGGCGCCGAGGCAGAAGTGGGCACCGGCGCTGAAGGCCAGGTGCGGGTTGGGCGTGCGGGTGATGTCGAAGCGGCCGGGGTCGGCGAAGACATCGGCGTCTCGGTTGGCGCCGGGCGGGAACACCAGGCGAGGCGGGCCGGGGCCGAAGCGATAGCCACCGACCTCGACGTCGATCCGAGCCTGGCAGAGCACGACGCTGACCGGCGACACCATCCGCAGGGCCTCCTCGACTGCGCTGCGAACGAGCTCGGGATCGCGCCGGAGGAGCTCGAACTGGTCGGGATGTCTGAGGAGAAGGAGCACGGCGCCGGTGATGAGGCTGGAGGTGGTGGTGTGGCCCGCTGCGACGAAGAAGATGCAATTGGCGAGCACGTCGGCCCGGCCTTCGTCGTCGGCCGGCGGGTCGGCGGCGAGCACCGACATGAGGTCGTCCTGCGGTGGGGCCGTTCGTTCCTCGAGCAACGCTGCGAAGTACTCGAGCATCTCGCCCACGGCTGCGCTGGCCCGGCTGACGATGCCCGGCTCGTGCCGGTGCTCGAAGCCCGTGTCGAGGATGCGCATCCGTTGGGCGAGCCAGGAGCGGCGCTCCTCCGGCACCCCGAGCACCGCCGAGATGACCGAGAACGGGAGCGGAAGGGCGAGGTCGGTGACGAGATCCATCCGCCCGGCGTCGACAATAGCGTCGATGAGCGCGTCGGTTCGCGCCTGGATCGTCGGGCGGTACTGCTCGACCTTGCGGGGTGTGAAGATGCGTGAGAAGCGTTGGCGCATCCGCTGGTCGCGCTCGGCGCCGAGGTTCAGCAACCAACGCTCGAACGTAGTCCACAGCCGCTCACCCGTCGCCGGCTCGTCGAGCGTCGGCGGGCCGAGGCGCGGGTCCTTGAGCATGGCTGAGGCCACGGCGCGCCGGCATCCCGGGATGTCGACCAGGCCGTACGGCGGGTACGGGTCCTTGGGGGCGTCGGGTGAGAACAGCATGCCGGCGAGGCGGTGATCACCCTCGGGCCCGTCATCACGAACAACGGACACGAACCCGCTCCCTTCTCGAGACGGACCGTGACATCGTTCCAGACATCGGAGTGGCGCGGGCAGAGTCTCTTCGTCGCTTTGGCCTCTAGATGACTAATTCGAAGGGGTCGTTAGTAGTCGTAGGCGGTGAGGGAGCGGAGCACTGGTTGGCCGGTGTGGTCGTTGTGCCAGATGGCGGCGGTGAGGGCGAGAAGGCGTTGGAGGACTCGAACAACGACGCCACCTGGTGTTCTGCCGCCGTGGCGTTCGAGGTCGAGTTGGCCTTTCAACGTGTCGTTGATGGATTCGATGATTTGACGGAACGGTTTGAGCAGTCGGGCGCCGGGACGAGATGGTTCGCGGTTGAACGTGGGGCGCAGCAGGTGCACTCCGTGATCGGTGAGGAAGGTCTCGAACTCGCGGCTGGCGTAGCCCTTGTCGGCGATGAGGATCTGACCGGCCCGGGCGCCCAGCAGGTCGGGGTCGGTCTCGAACAGGTCTCGGGCGATGTCGCGTTCGTCGAGTTTGGGGTGGGCCAGGGCGTAGGTGATGGGCAGCCCGCCGGGAGTGCAGACGAGGTGCAGGCGCAGGCCCCAGAAGTAGCGGGAGTGGCTGGCGCAGTAGCCGTAGCCGGCCCAGCCGGCCAGATTCGAACGGCGGGCGGTGGGCCGGGATCGGCCGCATTCCACCGGGGTCGAGTCGATGATCCAGGTGTCGTCACACCACGCCCGAGTGTCGACCGCCAAGACTCGGATCAGCGCCTGGAGCAGGCCCGACGCCGCCCGCAGCCGCCGGTTGTAGCCGGACTGGCGAGGCAGATAGGGGAACAGGTGCACCAGGTGGCAGCGGGCATAACGCAACCAGCGCGTCTCGGATGTGAACCCCAACAGCGCCTGCAACACCGCCACCGTCGCCAACTCGGCGTCACTCAGTCTGGGCTCGATGCCCACCACCGGGCGCACCGGCGCCAAGCTCGGGTCATCCTTCAACGCGTCATCGATACGGACGTACAGTGCAGTCGCGAGGGTGTCCAGGTCGGCGTCCATGAGACCTCCACGGTCGAACGGAGTAGCAACGCCGATCGTGGACGCTCTCGCCGCGTCAGGCGCGGACCCTTGGAATCACTCGTCTAGAGTGGACTGGTCGTTTCGACGCCGGGGGTGAGCTGTGGAACGTCCTCCGATCGGGCTCGTCAACCACATTCGCGTGGCCGTCACCGATGTGGAGAGGTCACGCGCCTTCTACACCGAGATCCTCGGGTTCGAGGTGGCGCTGGCCGAGCCGCCGCCAGCCGACGACGAGCACTCCGCCGCCGTCGCGGATGCGATGCAGGGTGGCATCATCCTCATGCACCAGGGGATGCTCTTCGGATTGCGCCCCGTCGATCCCGAGCGGGCCGGCTCGGGCGACCGTTTCGATCCCTTGCGGGTCGGTCTCGACCACATCAGCTTCAACGTCCCCACGCGCGCCGACCTCGACCGCGCCATCGAATGGTTCGACGCGCGCGGTGTGCCCCATGGTCCGATCCGCGAGCTGACGTCGTTCGGCCTGTGCTTCCTCGCCTTCTTCGATCCTGACGGCATCGCCCTCGAGCTCACCGCGCCTTCGGCCGGGTGAGCCGGCCGAACCTCGACCCGCGGAGCATGACGGGCGACGGCGACGCCGACGTGCGCGTTGCTGACTCAGGGGACGCCGAGTCGATCGGCCAGTTGCTCCACGACTTCAACCGTGAGTTCGGAGATCCGACGCCGCCGCCTGCCGCGCTGGCCGAGCGGATGCGACACCTGATGGAGCTCGGCGATACCCAGGTGATCCTGGCCGGGCCCGGTCCCGACGGCGTGGCCGTGTTGCGGTTCCGTCCCGCGATTTGGACCGAGAACCTCGAGTGCTACCTCGCCGAGCTCTACGTGGTGCCAGGGCGTCGCGGGCGGGGGCTCGGCCGTGCGCTGTTGGAGGGGGCGATGGAGGCGGCTCGTCGGCAGGGCGCAGATCGCATGGACCTCGGCACCAGCGAGGACGACACCGCCGCCCGAGGGCTGTACGAGCGCCTCGGCTTCACGAACCGCGAGAGCCACCCCGACGGCCCGATCATGCACGTCTACGAACGAGAGCTGTAGTGCTCGAGGGCGACGCCATCGCGTGAGGGACCGCGGGCGCCAGTGGGACTACGCGTACGCGCCGGCCAGGCGGGGCCGCGGGGCGGTGAGCATCTTGGCCAGGCGCCGGTGGGCTCGCCACGAGCGCGACTTCACCGTGCCCAGCGGCAGCCTCAAACGGTCGGCGATCTCGCGGTGGCTCAGACCGTCGTGGTGCTGGAGCTTCACGACCACCCGCTCCTCGGTCGGGAGCTCGTCGAGCACGCGCCGCACCTCCCATCGGGCGTGGAGCGCCTCGACCGAAGGAGGCTCGACGGCAGGCTCGGCGTATGACAGTGCGGTGGAGTCCGGGACGGGGGCCCGTCGGTCCCGGCGGTGGAGATCGATGCACGCCCGCCGGGTGATGGTGAAGAGCCAAGGACCGAGCGGCCGGGTCGCGTCGAACGTGGCCGCCGCCCTCCAGGCTTGGAGGAAGGCCTGCTGTACCGCGTCGTCGGCCCGATGCCGATCAGCGAGGAGACTCCGGGCGATGAGGGTCATGGCTCCGCCGTAGCGCTGGACGACCTCGCGCACGGCCCCCTCGTCGCCATCCCGGAAGCCAGCGGCGAGCGCGGCGTCTCCCGACCGGTCGCCTTCGGCTTCGTGGATCGTTCGGTGACAGAGTGGTGTCACGGCGGCCTCCGGGAGGGAAACTGGTAGGGCCGTGGCCGGCTCCCCCAGGCTCATCACGATGGGCGTTTCGGCCGCCGCTGTCATGGAGGGACCGTCCAGAACAGGTCGAGATCGCGCTCCGCGTGGCCAGCGGGCCCCGCCGGTCACGGCCCTAGGGTTCAGAGTTCCGCCAGGAACCGGTCCACTTCGTCGAGGAAGACATGCCATGCCGGCTCACTGCTGGTCAGGATGTGGTTCCGGCTCTCGAGCGGCACCAGGCGGCTGTTCGGGATGAGCGCGGCCAGCTCCCGGGCGGAGCCGAACGGCACGCGGTGGTCCCAGCGAGAGTGCAGGACGAGCGCGGGGCAGGTGACTCGGGTGGCGGCGCGGGTCACATCGACCTGGGCGAACGCGCTGAGGAAGCGAACCGCGTTCTCGGGTGAGGTGGTCCGCCGCTGGAGCTCGTTGAACGCCCGCCACTGCTCGGGGCTCCCATCGGGCAGGAACTGATGGCTGAAGACCTGCCGGAACGAGTCGTCGTCGCGTCCCCAGCCCACCCGGGCGAGCTCGAGGTCGAGGGCGGCTTCCTGCTGCTCGGCGGGCGTGGTGGCCCGAACCAGGCGACCCTGGGGGTAGCCACCCGACAGGACGAGGCCGGTCACGCGGCTCGGATGCCGTACCGCGTACTCGATGGCGACAGCTGCCCCCTGGGACACGCCGAGCAAGGGGAACTGGTCGACGTTCAATGCGGCGACGACCGTCTCGAGGTCGTCCACCCACGCCTCCATCTCGAAGCGATCGACGTCCCAGTCCGAGAGCCCGCAGCCGCGTTCGTCGTAGCGCACCAACCGTCGCCGCCGAGCGAGGCCCTCCAGCCAGTGACGCCAGACGAGGCTCTCCCAGTCGTAGTCGAGGTGGGTCATCCAGTTCGCCGCTTTGACGAGGATGGGTCCCGTCCCGAGGATGGCGTACGCGATCCGGGTGCCATCGGCGGAGGTGCACATCCGGATCTGTTGCACCGGGCTGGCGTCGGGCTGGCGAGCCGGCGCAGGGGTATCGGGCGCCGCGGTCTCGACGTCGACCGCGGCCACGAACTGGTAGCCGCGTCCCCGCACCGTACGAACGATCCGCTGCGTCGCGCCGTCGTCGCCGATTGCCCGGCGGACGGCCATGAGCCGGCTGGCGAGCGCCGACTGGCTCACGAACCGATCGCCCCACACCTCGTCGAGCAGCTGCATCTTCGTGACGACGCGATCGCGATGGCTGATCAAGTAGACGAGCACGTCGAAGACCTGCGGCTCGACGTGCACGACCTCTCCCCGCCGCCGGAGCTGGAACCGCGCGACGTCGACCTCGCACTCGCCAAAGCGATAGGCGACCGCGGTCGACGCCTGACCGCCACGATCGAACCGGTCACCGGCCGGCGGGGGCACTCATGAACAGTACTGCGCGGCAAGCCGGCCTCGACCGGCCCAATGCGCCCGGTCGCGAGCCTCCGCGAACCTCGTCGGCGCCCGCTGAAGGGAGACAAACGGCCCGCTACGGGTGGAGCCTTCGTCAGCGGGGGGGAAGGACACCTTCCCTCCCTCGAATCACGTGCTCCGGTCGACCCAGCCGAGCCGGATCGACCTCCGCACGAAAGGACCTGTCACAACGTCTCGAGTTCGGGCACCGCAGTACAGCTACCGTGGTCGCGCCCAAGGGGGGTGGGAGATGGTCGATGCCGCCGGCGTGAGCCGTGTGATCGACGAGGAGCGCTTGCGGCGCGTGGTGATCGCCGTCATCCTCGTGCAGCTCCTCGTGGTCATCGACTTCTTCGCCGTCAACCTCACGCTGCCGTCGATGGCGGCGGACTTCGGAGTCGCCCCGACGGATCTCCAGTTCGTCATCAGCGGCTACATGATCGCCATCGGGGCCTTCATGATCCCGGCCGGGCGCCTCGCTGACCTCTTGGGCCGCCGCCGCATCACGGTCATCGGCGTGGCCATCTTCGGCATCGCCTCTGCGGTGTGTGGCGCTGCGCCCGACGAGACCGTCGTCGTGGTGTTCCGGATCGTCGAGGGGGTCGGCGCGGCGATGTGCTTCCCGGTGAGCATCGCCATGGTGACCGCGGCCTTCCCGGCGGACCGCGTTCGAGCGCGCCCTCGGCCTCGTCTACGGCTTCGCCGCCATCGGGCAGGCGCTCGGCCCGCTGGTCGGCGGCCTGCTCTCCGAGGTGAACTGGCGATGGGTGTTCTTCGTGAACGTGCCGGTGGCCGCGCTGGCCATCGTGTTGCTCGTCTCCGGCGTCCGCGACGACGCCCCCGACCGCGCCCGTGCGCCGCGGATGGACTGGGTTGGCGTCGTGCTCGTGTCGGCCGGTCTGATCATCACGACCGTTGCCGTCGACAATGCCGATGAGTGGGGTTGGACGTCGGTGCGGACGCTTGGCCTCCTTGCCCTCGGGATCGCCGTACTCGTCGGGTTCGTCGTGGCCGAGACGCGGATCGCGCAGCCGCTCGTCGACTTGTCGCTCTTCCGCCGGCGCGTCTACGCCGTGATCGTGGGCAGTGGGACGGTGGCCAACTGCGCCTATTGCGTGGTGATCTTCGCCATCACGCTCTACCTGCAGGACGTGCGTGGTCTCAGCCCGTCGCGCTCGGCTCTCGTGTTCCTCGCCCTGGCCGGAGGGGCTGCGGTCGTGGGCCAGCTGGCCGGGCGACTCGACAAAGTGCCACCCCATTTGGTCGGCTCCAGCGCGTTGGCGGTGGGCGGCGCCGGGGTCCTGGCGCTCAGCGTGTCGACGTCGTGGTTCGCGTTCCTCCCGGCCTTCGCCGTCGTCGGCGTGGGGCTCGGCCTGGGCTGGGCCTACGCGAGCGTGGGGACGCAGGTCGTGGTTCCCCCCGACGAGGCCGCGGTGGCCTCTGGCGTCACCCTCACCGCGCTGGTCGCGGCCGGCGGCATCGCGGTCGCCTTCGGGGCCACCGCGATCGACTCGCTCGCCGGCGCCTCCGCGGTCCACACCGTCGGCCCGATCGACGACGTGCTCCGCGTCTTCGGGATCGTCTGCCTGGTGGCGGCGGTCCTGACCCTCGTCTTCGGGCATGCCCCTGCCGAAGTCCACGCCGCGGAGGCGTCGGCATAGCTTCGGGCGTCATGCGCATCGCCGCGGTAACGCCAGTGACGGTCACCTTCCCCCTCCCGCGCGAGGCGATGTCGTTCTGCTTCGCGCGCGTCGAGACCGACGACGGCCGCGTCGGCTTCGGCGAGAGCTGCGACAGCTACGGGTGCACCTACGCCGGCGTGCTGGCCACCGCTATCGACGACGCCTTCGCTCCGCTGCTGATCGGCCACGAGCTCGAGTCGGTCGAGCTCCACGCGGAGCGTTTGCGGGCGTGGACGCAGCGGCGCCTCGGCGATGCCTGGGTGGCGGCGCAAGCCCGCAGCGCCATCGAGATCGCGTTGTGGGATCTCGCTGGGCAGGCGGCCGGCCGTTCGGTCAGCGCGTTGCTCGGCCGCGCCCGCGACCGCGTGCGCGGTCTACGCCTCGATCGGGTTCCTCGAGGAGGGCCCGGCCGCGTTCCACCTGGAGCAGTTGCAGCCGCTCCTGGAGCGGGGGGTCGGCATGGTGAAGGTGCGCGTCGGGCCGGACTGGAAGGCCGACCTCGAGACGTTGGCCGAGCTGCGCGCCCTCCTGGCCGGCCCGGTCGAGGTGATGGTGGACGGCAGCGAGATCTTCACGTTACCGACGGCGCTGCGAATCGCAGCTGCCATGCACGACCTCGGGGTGGCGTGGTTCGAGGAGCCCTTGCCTCACGGTGAACATGACGGCATCGAGGAGCTGGCCCGCCGGTCACCCGTTCCGATCGCCTACGGCGAGCACCTCTTCGGCCGCCACGATGCGCTCGACGCGCTCCGCCGCCACGGAGCCATGGTCTTGCAGCCGGACGCCTCCACCTGTGGCGGCATCCTCGAGGCGCGCCGCATGGCCCAGGTGGCCGCCTTCCACGGCGCCCGAGTGGTGCCTCACGTGTGCGCGGGACCGGTGTCGCTGGCCGCCAACCTCCACGTGGCCGCCTCGGTGCCGGCCATCCGGGCCATCGAATACCCGCCGTCGCTGGCCGCCGCCTGGGAGGCGCTGGGCACGGGCGCCGCCCTCGGCCCCGACACCGTCGTCGACGGCGAGCTGGCCGTGCCCGCGGGGCCGGGCCTCGGCGTCGGGCTGGCGGAGGAGGTCGCGGCCGCGCATCCCTACCGTGTGCCACACCGGCTCACCGGGGTCCGGGAACGAACTGGCGAGGCGGGCGAGGCCCGGCGCGGGTTCCCGGACCGTTTCGTCGGCGATCGATGAGCGACCTAGGGTCGCAGCGGAAAGGAGTGAGCATGGCGATCCCGTCCTTCACCGGCACGATCGGGCCCCGCATGTCGGAGTTCAGCTCCGATTACATGACCTACGTCGAGGCTCACCTCGAGGCGGACCTCGCCGAGGTGCCCGACCGGATCCTCGGCGTGCTGCGGAGCACCAACGCGCTCGTGCAGGGCTTCCAGGTGTCCCAGCTCGTGCACGGTCTGCAGACCGCCACCATGGCCGAGCGAGCGGGGGCCGACCTCGACATGGTGGTCGGCTCGCTCTGCCACGACATGGGCAAGTTCATCTCCAACGCCAACCATCCCGCCATCGCGGCCGAGATGATCCGCCCGTGGGTCAGCGACGAGGTCTACTGGGTGGTGAAGGTCCATCAGGACTTCGAGGGCCTGCACTACTACGCCCGCGTCGGGCTCGACCCGATGATGCGGGCCAAGCACGCCGGCCACCCCAACTACGGGCTGGCCGAGCGCTTCGCCGACGAGTGGGACCAGAACGCGTTCGACCCTGACTACCCGACCCTGCCGCTGGAGCACTTCGAGCCGATGGTCCGCGAGGTCTTCAGCCGGCCGCCGCGGCGCTGACTCGCGCCAGCCGGTGATCGTCTTCGACCCGGCCGAGCACCCGCCGGCCAAGGCGCAGTCGATGCTGTCGTCGGTCATCGTGCCGCGCCCGATCGCGATGATCTCCACGCTCAACGAGGACGGCTCGGTGAACGTGGCACCGTTCAGCTACTTCATGCCGGTGACGGGCAGCCCACCCCTGCTCGCCGTCACCATGGGAGGACGGCGCGAGAGCCGGGCCGAGCCCAAGGACACGTGGCAGAACACCGAACGAACCGGCGAGTTCGTCGTCAACGTCACCACCGACGCCATGCGGGACAAGATCGAGGCCGCGGCCATCGAGTTCCCCGCGGGCACCAGCGAGCTGAAGCTGCTCGACTGGCACCCGGTGCCGTCGCAGCGGGTCTGCCATCCCGGCATCGCCGAGTCGCCCGTCCATCTGGAGTGCCGGGTGCACCGAGTGGTCTCATTGGGTGAGGACGGCATCCACCACTCGACCGTCCACCTCGTCGTCGCTCAGGTCGTGTGCGTCACCCTCGACGAGGCGGTGTGCTCGGCCGACCTTCGGGTCGATGTGCAGGCGCTCGCCGCCGTCGGGCGCATGACCTTCCCGTGGTTCGTGAGGGCTCGCGGTGAGGCGCTCTTCGCCCTCGAGCGCATCACCTACGAGGACTACGTGGCCAGGGGCGAGCTGCCGGGCGTCCTGGCCTGATGAGGGTGGGGGGAACCGCACCCAGCCTCGCTTGACGCGGCCGCGTCGGGGAGCAGCGCCAAGCCGATCGACGACACGCCCATCGAGCCCATGGCCAGCCAGCGCGCCAGCGAGGCGGGAGGCGTCCCAGCCCTCGCTGATGAGGGAGCGGAGGCCGGCAAGCAGGTAGGTGACCGGGTTGACGGCGGCGATGGCGGCGAGCACGAGGCCTTCCGCGACAACGGCCGCGTCACCGTCCTGCCGTCGCGCGTCCGTCCCGAGCCTGCGCGCTAGGGCCGAGCTCGACGTCGCACTCGGAAGTTGAACCGGAGTGAGCCGCCGACGGCTCCTTCCACTTCAAGTTCCCGGAGTGAAGGACGGTGGCATACGCCGGTCGTTCCTCCATCCTTGGCGCCGTGAGCAAGAACCGCCTCGAAGCCTTCTCGGACGGCGTGTTGGCCATTGCCATCACGCTTCTCGTGCTCGAACTCCGGCCGCCTGATCTCGAGCCCGGGCAGACCCTGGTCTCGGCGCTCCTGCACCAGTGGCCGAGCTATGTCGCCTACCTCGTGGCCTTCGCGCAGCTCGGCGTGATCTGGCTCAACCACCATCGCCTCTTCCAGCAGGTCAAGACGGTCGATGGACCAGCCCTGCTGCTCAATCTCAACCTCTTGCTCTGGGTGGTGGTCATCCCGTTCCCCACGTCGGTGGTCTCTCGCTACCTCGGTGACGGCGGCGCATCGGCGCGCGCCGCCGTGACGCTCTTCTCCCTCGTGTTGTTGGCCACCGCTATCTCGTTCGTGGCGCTGTACCTCTGGATAACCCACGACGCGCGCCTCATCCACCACGCCGCCCCTCCCGAAGTGGTCCGCGCCGCGCGCTGGCGGTTCTCCGTCGGCCTCGGCACCTACACCCTGGCCATCCCCGTGGGCCTGCTGGTGCCGTGGGCCGCGCTCGCCCTCCACTTCGCGATGGCGCTCTACTACGCCTTCGACCAGGCCACGTTGGTCCGCGACGATGAGAGCGCGGTGGCTCCCTCGTGATGGCCCGACGCTCAGGCGGCCAGCGCGGTCCCCGCCGAGCCCATGAGGTCGAGGAAGTTGTCGGTGTAGAAGGCCCGCCGGGCCGCGTCGTCGACGCCGGCGAGGCTCGCCTGGAACCGTTCGATCGGTCGCCGCCCCCCCTCGACGTGCGGGTAGTCAGAGGAGAACAGGCACACCTCGGGACCGGCCTCGCGGATGATCCACCCGACGTCCTCGGTCGGGTACGGCGTCGCCCGCACCTGGCGGCGCACGTACTCGCTCGGGCGCAGCGACAACGCCCGCAAGCGCTCCTCGTGACGAGAGAACGCCTCGAATGCCGCCTCCATCTGTCGCATCCACGACGGGAGCCAGATGGCGCCTTGCTCGATGACGCCGATGCGCAACCTCGGGAACCGCTCGAGCACGCCGTCGAAGATCATCGTGGCCAAGGTCTGCGCGGGCGGCCCGGGGATGCCCATGTAGTCGACCGACCGGAAGTTCTCCTCGCCTCCGTGGAAGTCCGGAGGGATCGGCAGTCCGTTGCGGAAGTAGGACCGATCGATGAGGTCGCCCGTGCCACCGACGTGGAACACGATCGGGAGCCCGGCCTCCTGCGCCCGGGCCCAGACGCCGTCCAGACCGATGTGGCTCGGCGAGTGGCCGGGGGGACAGCCGGATGCGACGAGGAGGGCCGCGGCGCCGAGGGCGATCGCCTCATCGGCCAGCGCGGCGGCACGGTCGAGATCGGCCAACGGCATGTAGCACGTCGGCAGCAGCCGGGGGTCGACGGCGCAGAACTCCACCATCCCGCGGTTGTGGGCGCGGGCCGCGCCGATGGCGAGGTCGAGGTCGCCGCTGTGCTCCCAGTCCCGCAAGCGACGGTTGTGGAAGGTGTTGAACACCAGCTGGCTGGCGAAGCCGAGGAGGTCGAGGGCGCGGGGCCGGTCCTCCGCGAGGAACGAACCCGTGGCCGCGAAGTTCTTGCGGGTCATGATGTCGTCGGCCTCGGTGGCCCGGTACGCGTCCGAGCGGTGCTTGCCGGCCAGCCGGACGAAGGTCTGGTCGAGGTCACGGAGCTGCTCGGCTGCTTCGCCCGTCTGGCGCAGCTCGTTGCCGCCGCCGTAGTCGAGTGGCTTGATGCGCTCGCGGATGCCGGGATCGGCATGGTCGCGTAGCCAGTTCGGTGGCTCCATCACGTGGGCGTCGGCGTCGTGGACGACGAGACCGGTGGCGTTGTACGGCACGCCACCAGTCTGGTGCACGGCCCGCCTGGCCCGCCCGCCGGGCTCAGGCGTCGCGGTCGTCCGCGGGCACGGTGCCCAGCCGGCCGTGCTGGAAGTCTTCGAACGCCTGGACCAGCTCGGCCCGGGTGTTCAGCACGAACGGGCCATACCAGGCGACGGGCTCGTGGATCGGCTGGCCCCCGAGCACCACGACCTCCAGCGCGGGGGAGCGGGTGTCCTGCGAGGCGTCCGCGCTCACCGCGACGACGTCGCCGGCACCGAGCACGGCCAGTTGCCCGGCCTGCAGCGGTCGCCGCTCGGCCCCCACCTTGCCCTTGCCGGACAGGACGTAGACGAGCGCGTTGAAGTCCGCCCGCCACGGCAGGCGCAGCTCAGCCCCCGCGGCCACCGTGGCGTGCACCATGGTGATCGGCGTGTGGGTGGCGCCCGGGCCGGCATGGCCGTCGACCTCGCCGGCGATCACCCGGATCAGCGCACCGCCGTCGGGCGACGCGAGCAGGGCCACCCGCTCACCGCGGAGGTCCTGATACCGAGGAGCCACCCACTTGTCGCGGGCGGGGAGGTTCACCCAGAGCTGCAGCCCGTGGAACAGCCCGCCGCTCGCCACGAGCACCTCCGGTGGCCGTTCGATGTGGAGGATGCCGGCGCCGGCCGTCATCCACTGCGTGTCGCCGTTGCTGATGAGCCCACCGCCGCCGACGCTGTCGCGGTGCTCGAAGGCGCCGTCGATCATGTACGTGACCGTCTCGAAGCCGCGGTGGGGGTGCCAGGCCGTGCCCTTCGGCTCACCGGGCGCGTAGTCGACCTCGCCCATCTCGTCCAAGTGGACGAAGGGGTCGAGATCGGCCAGGTCGACCCCGGCGAAGGCGCGCCGCACGGGGAAGCCCTCCCCCTCGTAGCCGGAAGGCGCGGTGGTGATCGAGCGCACGGGCCGCTCGACCGTGGTCGCTTCGGGCTGGCGGAGGCGGGGCAGGGTCAGGATGTCTTCGACGCTCACGGCAGGCATGTTCGAGTCCTCTCGTTCGTGCCCCAAGACAACGATCGTTGTACGTACAACATTCCCGTCTCGGATGGCCGATGGCGGCCGCTTCTCCGTATGCGATGGTCGTCCGGCGCCCTCCCCATGCTAGGAGTGGAGCGTGCCCGATCCCCTGCGCATCGGACCGTTGTCGGTCTGGCCGCCGGTGGTCCTCGCCCCGATGGCGGGGGTGACGAATGCGCCGTTCCGCAGGCTCTGCCGCCGGTTCGGGGCCGGGCTCTACGTGAGCGAGATGGTGCTCGCGCCCGCGCTCCTCCACGGCAGCGCCCGCACCGCCCGCATGGTGCGATTCGACCCCGATGAGACCCCTCGGTCGGTGCAGCTCTACGGCAGCGACCCCCGGACCATCGGCGAGGCCGTCCACCTTTTGGTCGGCGAAGCCGGAGTGGATCACATCGACCTCAACTTCGGATGCCCGGCCCGGAAAGTCACCCGCCGCGGTGGCGGCGCGGCCGTCGCGCTCCGGCCGAGGCTGCTCGGCGCGATCGTCGGCACCGCCGTAGCGGCGGCCGCCCCCACGCCGGTGACCGTGAAGTTCCGTCTCGGGCTGCGCGACGACCTGCTCACCCATCTGCGTACCGGCCGTATCAGCGAGGCTGAAGGCGCCGCCGCCGTCGCCGTCCACGCCCGCACCGTCGAGCAGCACTACGCCGGCCCGGCTCGCTGGAGCGCGATCGGCGAGCTGAAGGCGGCCGTGACCACCATCCCGGTGCTCGGCAACGGCGACATCTGGGAGGCCGAGGACGCGCTGGCGATGATGGCGGCCACGGGATGCGACGGCGTGGTGGTCGGGCGGGGCTGTCTCGGGCGGCCGTGGCTGTTCGCTGATCTGACCGCGGTCTTCGAGGGTCGCCGGCCGGCGCCGCCGCCGACCTTGGGCGTGGTCGCGGCCGTCATGCGAGAGCACGCCGCGCTGCTGGTCGCTCATGTCGGTGGTGATCGGGGCGTCGTGGAGTTCCGCCGGCATACCGGCTGGTATCTGACGGGGTATCCCGTCGGCGGCGAGGCCCGGCGCCGGCTGTCGCTGGTGAGCACGCTCGACGAGCTCGATGGCGCCCTCTCCGATCTCGACGCCGCCACGGTGGCCCTCCCGGGGGCCGGGCGGATGACCCGTGGTCACACGAACGGACCCATCACGGTGGCCTTGCCGCCCGGCTACCGCGATCCCGACGACCTCACGCCCCCCGACGACGCGGACCTGCTCGCGCTCTCCGGTGGCTGACGCGGGCGGCCCGCTGGTCGCGCTCAGATCGATCTCGCGCGGCTGAGCGGTGCTCTACGCCCTCCAGCCGCGTCAGATCGATCAGGAGAGGTAGGCCTGGCAGGAGGAGAGGTCCTGGTACCCGTCGGAGAAGGCCTGCTCTCGCTGCGCCGGGGTGCCGTGGTGGCCCGGGTTGTCGAAGGCGTAGTCGCCCACGAGCCACGCGGTGGCCTTGGCCGTGTCGACGTCCGAGCCCTGGGCCACGCCCCGCTGGTGGGCGTCGCCCGCCCAGGCGCCGGCGAGGCAGTCGGCGTGCAACTCGAGGGACTCGGTGGAGTACTGGCCCTGGTCGAGGCCGAGCTCGTCCTGGATCTCGTGACCCTCTTCGTGGGCGATCACATAGGCCACGGCCATGTCGCCCAAGGCGCCCTGGGGCCGATCGCCCGACGGCCACTGCGACAGCTTGCTGTCGCGGACGGCGTCGGCGAACACCTCGGACAGGTAGATGGTGTCGTCGGCGGGGCAGTAGAAGGCCGCCGTGTCGTCGGTCGGCTGGTTGCTGCAGGCGGTGGTGACCGACTGCCCACCCGGGATCCAGTCGTAGCGGACGCTCGGCGTCCCGAGGTTCTCGTCCTTGAAGATGCGGGTCCAGTAGCCGTCGACGTCGGTCAGAGCGGCGGTGAGGAAGGCGCTGTCGTCGCCGGTCGACGACGAAGCGGTCGTGACGCCGGGCAACGACAAGCTGAGGGAGGTGCCGGTACCGGTCGTGGCGGCCCCCGCCGGGAGTGCGGGCGCGGCCGCGGCGAGCGTGACGCCGCTGGCCAGGGCGGCGGCGAGCAGAAGACGGCGGGTGATCATGGTGGAAGCTCCTCGGTTCGGTTTCCGCTAGCGGAACTCCTCGGCCGCGGGGTCTGGTTCCCCTGCCGATGACCGCCGCCTCAGGTCGTCCTCAGGTTGGAGCCCTGGCAGACTGCATGCCCACCGCTGAGCGGAAGGAGAGGGTCATGGGGGGCGAGTTGTGGCGCAGGTCCGCTCTCGAACTGGCGGTGGGTATCGCCAAGGGTGAGTTCAGCTCGGTCGAGGTGGTCGACGCCCACCTGACCCGCATCGCCGAGGTGAACCCGCACCTCAACGCGGTCACGCGAGTGCTGGCCGACGGGGCGGGTGAGGCGGCGGTGGCGGCCGATCGTGCCGTTTCCGCCGGGGAGGCGCTCGGGCCGCTCCACGGCGTCCCGTTCACCGTGAAGGAGAACATCGACCTGGCGGGGACGCCGACCACCAACGGCCTCCCTGCGCTCGCGGAGGTCATCGCCCCGGTGGACGCCCCCGTCGTGGAGCGCATGAACGCGGCCGGGGCGATCGCCATCGGGCGCACCAACCTGCCCGACATGGGCTTGCGCGTCCACACCGTGTCGAGCCTGCACGGCCTGACCCGTAACCCCTGGGACGCCGAGCGCACGGCCGGCGGATCGAGCGGCGGCGAGGCGGCCGCGCTCGCGTCGGGCATGTCGCCGCTCGGGCTCGGCAACGACATCGGGGGGTCGCTGCGCAACCCGGCCTACTGCTGTGGCGTGTCCTCGTTGAAGCCGACTTCCCATCGCATCCCGGACGCGTCGAGCACTGCCCCCCAGGAGCCGTTCCTCGCCGCCCAGCTGATGCTCGTCCAGGGGCCCATGGCTCGTCGCGTCGCCGATGTGCGCGCCGCATTCGAGGTGCTGGCCGGGCCCGACCCTCGCGACCCGTTCTGCGCGCCGGCGCCGCTCACGGGTCCGCCGCTTCGGCAGCCGGTGCGGGTGGCGCTGGTGCCCGAGCCACCGGGTGGGTCCACCGCGCCGTCCATCGCCGCGGCCGTCCGCGAGGCCGGCGCCGCGCTCGGCGGCCGCCGGGTACGAGGTCGACGAGGTCGAGCCCCCCATGGTGGAAGCAGCCATCGAGACGTGGGCGCGCTGGTTGATGGGCGAGATCCTGGTGATGAAGCCGCTCCTCGCCACAGTCATGTCGGAAGAGGCCATGTCGTTCCTGGAAGCGGCTTCCGTGACCTTCGGACCGGTCACGTTCGAGGACGGGTTTGCGCTCATGATGCAGCGCCATGCCATCGCCCGGCAGTGGAGCAGCTTCCTCGAGGAACATCCCGTGATCGTCGGGCCCACGTGGACGCAGCCGCCGTTCGAGCACGGTTTCGACGTGCGCGGGCCGGACGAGACCATGGCGACGCTCGAGCTCATACGCTTCGTCACCCCGATGAACCTGCTCGGGCTGCCGGCCGCCTGCGTGCCGACGGGGACGGCCGATGGCCTGCCGCTCGGCGTCCAGGTGATCTCCCGCTGGTTCCGGGAGGACGTCTGCCTCGACGCGGCCGAGGCGATCGACGCTGCGTTCGCGCCGCTCACCCCGGTCGAACCGCGCCGCTGAGGCGGCTCAGGATCGGCGGACGACCGAGGGGCTCGGCCGCTCGACCGTCGGCACCTGGCCCGCCGGCCATCCGAGGTAGATCAGCGCGACGAGCTCGTCCTCCGGGCCGAGGCCGGCAAAGGCCTTCACGGCCGGATCGGACATCCAATCGCCCGTGGCCCAGTGGCTCGCCAGGCCGGCTGCGGTGGCCGCGAGCAGGAGGTTCTGGACGCCGGCGGCAACCGCGTCGCGGTCCTCCGTGCGCCGCAGGGCATCGGGCTGCCAAGCCGAGGCGGCCAGGACCACGACCGGGGCCCGCAGGTACTTGCGACGTGCTTTGGCCTGGCGGGCATCGTCGGCGCCGCGACCGGCCTCGAACCGGGCGACCAGCTCGCCGAGCTGGGCCCTGCCCTCGCCGGTCAGCACGGTGAAGCGCCAGGGCCAGGTGCGCTTGTGGTTCGGCGCCCAGGTGGCCACGGTGAGGAGTCGGTCGAGGAGCTCCTCGGGCACGGCCGCCTCGGCGTCGACCAGCAGGCTGGTTCGCCGCGCCTTGGCCAGCTCCTCGAAACCCTCGAGCGTCATCGGGGCACAGGATGCCTCCTCCGAGCAACCGGCACACGCCCCCGCCGAGGCGTTCCAAATACCGCAATGGCGTTCTTGCACGCCGAGGGACCGGGGTGCAGAGTCGGGTGACCGTCCGGCAAGGGGGATCGGCATGGCGTTCGACGGTCAAGCGTTCGTGGAGGAGCTGCGGGCCGAGCTCGAGGCCTCGGGTCGCGGTCTCGACAAGGCGGACGGAGGCGGTCAACACCTTCTCGAAGAAGGACGAGGAGCGACTCTGGTTCCTCGACTTCCACTGGCCACGGGGCCTCTCACCGATAGGGCTCGTGTTCCTCCACGACTGCTACGCGTCGGGGACGCAGCTCGCCGCCGAGGGCCTCCCGCTCCCGCCCGGCAAGGGGATCGTGCAACGCCTCGGCGGGACCCACGTACGCGTCGGAGGTGGCCGTCGGCTCCGAATGGGAGGTGAGCTTCCGAGCCGAGCGGATCGGTCGCAACCTGCCCGCGTACCTCCAGCGGTTCCCCGACATCTGGGCCGATCGTGTCTGGGAGCTCGAGACCGGGCTCAAGTACTTCGAGACCTACGACACCGCGGGCCGGTCGCTGGCCGAGCTGGGGCAGCTCCTGGTGGATGCCCGCACCTTCCATCGCCGGGCGTGGGAGATCCACTTCGAGGTGATGTACCCGCTGCTCGCCAACTACCTCACGTTCTACGGAGTGTGCGCCGAGCTCGGGATCGACCCTGGGCTCATCTCCAAGTTCCTCCAGGGCTACGACACGAAGATCCTCGAGTGTGACCGCGAGCTCTGGAAGCTCACTGCGTCCGCCCGGGCCGCCGGCCTCGAATCGGTGTTCGCCGCCAACGAGGCCGAGCAACTCGACGAGGCCCTCCGGGACACTCCCGCCGCGTCAACTTGGCGCGACGAGTTCGCGTCATTCCTCGCCGTCTACGGATGGAGGACGGAGGGGATCTCTGACGTGAACCTTCCTTCCTGGATCGAAGACCCGGTCTCGCCGCTCGGCACGGTCAAGACCTTCCTCCAGAAGGGCGAGATCTTCGACTTCGACAAGGCCCGGGCCGCCGCCCACGACGAGCGCGACACGGCCATCGACGAAGCCAGGCGGCGCCTCACGACCGAGGAGCAGGCGAAGTTCGACGGCGCCCTCACCTCCTGCCAGTACGCCAACTTCGCGTGGTGGAACGACGAGCACAACTACTACATCGACCTCCGGGCCACCATCCCGTTGCGCCGCGCCTGCCTCGCCATCTCCGAAGCGGTCGGTGTGGATCACTACGACGACGCCACGTTCGCGTTCTGGCCCGAGCTGATGGCGGTGACCTCGGGAGAACGGCCAGGAGGACCAGATCATCGACATCGCGGTGGAGCTGGCCAACCGTGAGCGTGATGCCGACGACCGCCCGGTGGTGGCGGCCTTCACGCCGTCGGGGGCCGACGTCTGATGACCGGCGTGGGCAAGTGGGCCGAGGTGCTCCTGGAGGCCGAAGCCGAACGCCGGGCCATCGCGCCGATCACCGACGACGAGCCAGGTCTCGGCCTGGCCGACGGTTACGAGATCCAGGCGGAGGTCGCCGCCCGCAAGGTGGCCGCGGGCCAGCGGGTCGTCGGGGCCAAGCTCGGGCTCACCTCAGTGGCGAAGCAGGAGCAGATGAAGGTGGCCGAGCCGGTGTACGGGGTGCTCCTGTCGGGCGGTGTCCACGCGGCCGAGGCCCCGCTGCGCCTCGGCGAGCTCATCCATCCCCGAGTCGAGCCCGAGATCGTGCTGCAGCTCGGTGCCGACCTCGCCGGCCCAGGCGTCACCGCCGCCGCCGTCCTCGAGGCGAGCGTCGGGGTCTGCTGCGGCTTGGAGATCATCGACAGCCGCTACGCCGACTTCCGCTTCACCGCGGCCGACGTCGTGGCCGACAACACGTCGGCCGCGCGCATCGTCGTCGGGCCGACGGTGGTACCGGCGGACGCGCTCGACCTCTCCCTCGTGGGGGTGCTGCTCGAACAGGACGGCCAGCTCGTGGCCACGGCGGCCGGCGCCGCGACCATGGATCATCCCACGGAGGCCGTCGCCCTGCTCGCCAATGCACTGGGGGCGCGCGGCGAGCAACTCGAGGCCGGCTGGCTCGTGTTCACGGGCGGTCTCACCAACCCGGTCGCACTCGTAGCGGGCTCGCACGTCCGCGCCACGTTCGGGCACCTCGGCAGCGTGGGGGTCCGCGCCGTCTGAGGGTTCCCTCAGCCAAGGGCCATCGGGGGCGGTGTGATCCCGCCGAGGCCGTCGTTGAGAGCACGGGCGACTGCGAGCGAGGTACGGTCCTCGAGGAACGGGGCCACGATCTGCACGCCCACCGGGATGCCGGTCGCGGTGCGCCCGGCGGGGACCACCGTGGCCGGCAGGTAGGCCATCCCGATGAGGATCGTCCACCAGACCGTGTCGGTGTAGGGCCGTTCGACGCCACCGACCTCCAGCACGCGGTCGCCGAAGTTGCCTTCGTGGAGATGGGGGAAGGGCGGCCGGAGGATCACCGGGCACAACAACACGTCGTGCTCGGTGAAGAACTCGGCCCACGCCTGGCGGATCCGGGTGCGGGCTATGTCGAGACCGATCCACTTCCGATGGCTGGCGGTGTAGGCGCCCAGGACGAACTGGACGTTCGGCGGCGTGGAGGCGTCGGCGGCCACCGCCGCCATGAATGCGTATTCCTCCTCGGACAACGACGGCGAGATGGCCGCGCCGACCAACCCCAGCCCGAGGCCCGACGCCATGTTGGCGTCGATGTCGGGTCGGGCTTTGGGATCGACGGATGCGCCTGCGTCGGCGAGGGCGGCACCAGCGGCCTCGACCGCGGCGCGGGTGTCGTCGTCGACGGGGCAGGAGGGGTCATCCGACCACAGCCGCGACCCGGTAGGCGTCGATGCGGTCGTGGCGGGCCGGCGGCACGTTCACCCGCCACGCGGTGGCGAGATCGGCCCTCGGCCCGGCGAGCACGTCGAGCACGAGCTCGAGGTCTTCGACGGAACGGGCGATCGGACCGTGCACGTTCACGTCCGGCTCTGTCAGGCCGCCCTCGACATGGTCGAGGTAGCCCCCGCACGGCACGAGCCCGTAGCTCGGCTTGTGCCCGGCCACGCCGCAGTACGCGGAGGGGATGCGGATGGAGCCGCCGATGTCCGTGCCGATCTCGAACGAGGTGAAGCCGAGGGCGACGGCCACGGCCGGGCCCCCAGAGGAGCCTCCGGGTACGAGCGACGTGTCCCACGGGTTGTTTGTCGTGCCGAAGATCTCGTTGTAGGTCTGGATGTCGCCCGACCAGCGGGGCACGTTGGTCTTGGCGAAGGGGATGGCGCCGGCCGCCCTGACCCGTTCCACCGCGTCGGCATCTCGCGCGGGTACGTGGTCGCGCAGCTCGACCGCGCCACCCGTCGAGCGCAGCCCCGCCACCGTGAGGGCGTCCTTCACCGTGATCGGTAGGCCGTGGAGCGACCCGAGGTCGTCACCCCGGGCGGTGGCCTCGTCGGCCGCGGTGGCGCCGGCCCGGCCCCGCTCCAAGTCGAGCGTCACCACGGCGTTCACCGCCGGGTTCAACCGTTCGATCCGCTCGGCGAAGGCGTCCATGAGCTCGCGGCTCGACAGCTCACGAGCCCGGATGGCGGCGGCCTGGCGATGGGCGGGCCAGAGGGCAGGGTCGGCACCGGTCATCCCCGCATCATGCCTCCGCCACGAGGCGCACGGCGCCGGCTGCTATTCGAGCGTCTCCGGGGCCCGGTGCTCGGCCAGCCGGTCGGCCGGGGACTGGCCCGACCATCGCTCGCTGTAGGTCCAGTCGGGCTGCTTGGCCAGGAACCGCTCGTTCACCACCGCCTCGTCACCCTCGATGGCGGCCAGCTCCGCCACCAACATGGGGGCGACCGGTGTCGCGGTTCCGTCGACGTGCGCCTGCACGTCGGCGGCGAAGCGCTCGAGGATGCTGTCCACCACCACCTGTTGCTGGGTGGCGAGGTTGCAACGGGCGCCGTCGGCGATGGTCGTGAGGCGGCGCCGGACGGTGTGGAGCGAGCGGGCGGCGTCGTCGTTGCGGGCCAGGCGCTCCAACGCATCGGCCAGAGCGAGGCCGTCCTGCTTGCACGGGGTGCACTGGCCGCACGACTCCACCGCGAGGAAGCGGGCGACGCCGGCGGCAACCGAGACCATGTCGACCGAGTCGTCGAGCACGATGAAGCCGGCCGAGCCCAGCCCGCCCCCGGCGGCCGACAGGTCCTCGTAGGTGATGGGTGTCGAGAGCTCGTCCCCGGTGAGCACGCCGTTGGACACCCCCGACAGCACGGCCTTCACCTCGCGCCCCAGCTCGAGGCCCCCGCCGATCTCGGTCACGGCGTCGGCGAGAGGCGTGCCGAGCATCAGCTCGCCCACCCCGGCCCGCTGGGTCGAACCGGTGATCGTGCACACGATCGTGCCCGGCGAGCGCTCAGTGCCCTCCGTGCGGAACCACTCCGCGCCGCGGGCGATGATGCGGGCCACGTTGGCGAAGGTCTCGACGTTGCTCGCGAGGGCAGGAGGGGCGAGCGCGAGCTCGTCGGTGCCGGCCATCTCGACGTGGGCCGACAGCCCGCTACCCGCGGACGCGTCGGCGTCGGTCTCGACGACTTCGATGACCCCCCGCCGCCACGGAGGCGCGATGCGGGGGAGGGGGAAGCGCCCGTCGACGACCTCGAGCAGCGCGGTCTCCTCGCCGAAGAGGTACTCATCGGGGCCTTCGACGACCTCCAGCGTGCAGCCCTTCACCCATCCCGCCGCCTTCACCTCGTCGATCGCCGACCGCAGGCGCGCCACGACGGCCGTGAAGGCCCGCTTCGTGGCGATGACGACCGAGTCGGCGCCTACGGCCAAGGCCGCGATCAGGGCGCCCTCGATGACGGCGTAGGGGTCGGCGAGGAGGATGGCGCGGTCCTTGTACGTGCCCGGCTCGCCTTCGGCCGCGTTGACGATGACCGTCGTGGGCACGACGTCGGAGTGGAAGGCGGCCACCGTGCGCCACTTGCGTCCCGTGGGGAAACCGGCGCCGCCGCGACCGCGCAGCCCGGACGCTTCGAGCACCTCGATGAGTGCTTCTGGCTCGACCCGCCGCGCCGCCTCGAGGCCCTCGCCTCCCCGGCGTCGGAGGTAGTCCTCGAGCGTCGTGATCGGCTGCGGCGGCAGGACGCGGTGCACCAGGGTCATGCCCCGAGTCTTCCCCACTTGGGCGCGCCATAGGCGGCCCCCGCAGCTTCAGGTGACGACGACCATCTCGATCTCGACGGCGATGCCCATCGGGAGCGACGCGACGCCCACTGCCGCGCGCGCCGGTCGCCCGCGCTCGGGTCCGAAGACCTCGACGAGAAGGTCCGTGGCGCCGTCGAGCACGGCGGGCTGATCGATGAAGTCCTCGGTGCAGCGGACGTAACCGGTGACGCGCACGACCCGCCCGACACGGTCCAAGGAGCCGAGCGCGTCGCGGGTCTGGGCGAGGAGGTCGAGCATGGCCTCACGGGCCGCCTCCCGCCCGGCGGCCAGGTCGAGCTCGGCCCCTACCCGACCCAGGTGGTGGCGCGATCCCTGGCCGGCGAGGAAGACCAGATCCCCGGCCCGGGTCCAGCTGGCATAGGTGCCGGCGGCCGGGTGAGGCTCCGGTAGCTCGATGCCGAGTTCCTGCAGACGGTGCTCGGGGCTCGATGCCATCGGCGGCAGAATAGGAGGCGACGGGGCACGTCGAGAGCCGTCGCGCTGGCCGTGGCGCCCAGGGATCGAATCACCCGGTCGCCAGGGGGAAGGGGGCGCGCTAGGGAATCAGGGTGGTTCGGGCCGACGGGGACCACCTCGAGCCGAGGGTCGCGCAGGGAGGGCGACGGGCGTTTTCGGTTTGCGGGCAATGAGCTGGACACGGCCGCCCGAGAGCCGCAACGCGCTGGAGAGCGGGTTCGCGGCGAGCCCCAGGTGCTCGCCGTTCTCGAATACCTGATCGAACATCGCGATCGGGTCGTGACCAGGGATCCGGCTCAGGCCGCCTGTACGAGTGTCGAAAGGTGAGCGTGCAAGTGCCCGGCGAGGTCCGCGGTGTCCTGGCCGAAGCCGTAGAGAAACGAGGATGAACGGCGCCGCAGGAAACGCAGGCCGAGGATGTACATGCCGGGCCAGCGGATCACACCCTCGTCGTGCGCGACCCGGCCGTGACGGTCGAGCAGTGCCGGGTCGATCCACGAGTGGTCGGGTCGGAAGCCCGTTGCCCAGACCACCGAGCCGAACTGCTGCCACGACAGCTCGTTGACGCCGGGTGGCACGGCGGTGGGCGGCGGCCGATCGGGTGCGCGCACCTCGGTCGGGGCGCGGCCAGCGGCCACGAACGCGTCGATCTGGTCGAGCAGGCGGTCCTGCTTCAGGTCGGCGCTGCGCAGGTGGTTGGCAAGGGATCCGGAGAACAGGGCCGCTCGGTCGGTGGCGCCGACGAGCCGGCCGACGACGCGCACCCCGGCCTGGTAGAGCTCGCGGACGCCAAGGGACCGGTGTTCCGGCGTGCCGATCAGCTGGGCGGCTGGCCGTCGCCGGGCGGCGGCGAGGTCGGCCACGTCGGTGGCACGCTCGTCGAGGAGGCCGAGCACGGTCATCCACCACAGGATGTCGCGACCCCGATAGGTGCGAGGGAGGCGCACGTGGTCTCCGACGGCGAGGGTGACATCGCGGCCACTGCGGCGGAGCTCGTCGGCGATCTGGACGCCCGAGGCGGACGCCCCGACGACCAGGACGGGCCCCGGGTCGAGCTGGTCAGGGCGGCGGTAGCGAAGGCTGGGCACCTGCTGCAGGCGTGACGGGAGCTCGGCGGCCAGCGCCGGGACCGCGGGCACGGCATTGGCCCCAGTGGCCACCACGACTGCGTCTGTGCGGATCGGCCCACGATCGGTCTGGACCTCGAACCCACGGCCCGCGGGTCGCAGCGCGGTGACCGTGGTGTGGGTGTGCACTGGTGCCTCGATCGAGCGGTTGTAGCGCTCGATCAGAACGGCGACCTGGCTGGCGGTCAGGTAGCCGTCCGGGTCGTCGCTGTCCGGGGTGAGGCCGGGCAGCCGGGTCATCCAGTTGGGGGTGAGCAGGCGGAGCGAGTCCCATCGTTCGTGATGCCACACGTTGGCGACCTCGCCGCGTTCGAGGAGGACATGGTCGATCGCCCGTTCGGTGAGCCGACGGCTCATGGCGAGGCCGGCCGGTCCGGCCCCGATGATGGTCGTTGTCGCGCGCATGGATCCAGTCCGTTCCGCTTGCACCGGGCTCAGGCGAGCTCGACGGTGACGTTGGTCGGGTTGGTCACGATGTCGTAGACGGCAGACCGGATGTTGGTCATGGTCATGTTCGCAGCACCTCTCCTGGTGGGCCGCCGCGGCGCTCCCCGGGCCGGCCGTCGATGGTGGTCATCAAGGTGCACGACCGCAGGGCCAAGGGCTTGGAGGTGATGTGGAGAAGATCGGGAGAAGACGAGCGCGGGCAGACCCGGCGTCTCCCCACGATCTCCAGGCCGTCTCCAAGCCTTCGAGATGCCGGTTCCTTACCGTCGTCGTGGCCGCCGGAAGCGCCCGGAGTGGCGCCACCCGACCCGAAGGAGACGGTCATGAACGAGACCCGCCGGCTCACGACCCACGACCTCAGCAGCAGTGGGTCGTGGCGCCGCAGCGATACCACCCCTGCCAACGTGCCGGGCCTGGCGTGGTGGAGATGGACCGCGATGACCCGCGGGCCACGCGGCACCAGCGGCGTGTCGCCCGTGGCTGACCGGACGGACTGCGTGAAGGGACAACTATGGCCGCGTCGCCTTCCTACGACGCGGTGATCGTCGGCGCCCGACCAGCGGGCGCTGCCACCGCGATGCTCCTCGCCCGTGCCGGCCTCGACGTCCTCGTCCTGGACCGGTCACAGCGCGGGGACGACACGCTGTCCACGCACGCCCTGATGCGCGGCGCCGTCGTGCAGCTCCGCCGCTGGGGCCTGCTCGACCAGGTCGTCGCGGCGGGCACACCAGCAGTGCGGCGGACCACCTTCCGGGTCGGCGACGACGTCACCGTGGTGAACATCAAGCCGTCGCACGGCGTCGATGCCCTCTACGCCCCCCGGCGCACGGTCCTCGACCCCATCGTCGCCGACGCCGCCGCGGCCGCGGGAGCCGAGATCCGTTGGGGTGCCACGGTCACCGGGCTACGCCGCGACACGCGCGGTCGCGTCACCGGTGTCACCGGCCACGACCCCGATGGCCGAGCGGTGCACGCCGATGGCCGCATCACCATTGGCGCCGACGGCATGAGCTCGCACCTCGCCGCCTGGGTCGCAGCGGAGACGCTGTGGCGCGGCTCCGCCGGTGGTGCCGCCGCCTACGGACACTGGACCGGCCTCGAGACCGACGGCTACGAGTGGTTCTTCCGACCGGACGTCACGGCAGGGGCCATCCCCACCAACGACGGCCAGACGTGCGTGTTCGTCGGCGCCGCCCGCGAGACCTTCCGGCGCCACCTGCTGCGTGACGCCCACGCCGGCTACCTCGAATTGCTCGAGCGCGCCGCCCCCGAGCTCACCGACCGCCTGGCGGTGGCGACCCCACCCGAGCGGCTCCACCGCTTCCCCGGCCGGCCAGGCCACCTGCGCCGTGCCTGGGGGGCCGGATGGGCGCTGGTCGGGGACGCCGGCTACTACAAGGACCCCATCACCGCCCACGGCATCACCGACGCCCTCCGCGACGCCGAACTCCTCGCGAGAGCGGTCATTGCCGGCTTCGCCGAAGGCGACGCGGACGCGGCGCTCGCTGGGTACGAGCACACCCGCAACCGGCTCTCCGACCCCCTCTTCCGTCTCAGCGACGCCCTCGGCTCGATGGCGTGGGACACCACTGAGGTGGGGGCGCTGCTGCTCGGCGTCTCCGCCGCCATGGCCGACGAGGTCGAACTACTCGGGATGTCGGACGAGGTCGTGCCGGCGCGCTGACGGCGGCCCCGGACCACCCTGCGTCGGCGTCCGAAGCACCGGACTGCAAACAACGACAACCATGGCCCCGTAACATCCGCCACGTTCGTGCAAGGAGCGTGAGCGATGCCTCGCCCGTCGGTGCCCATCTGCCCCGTCCGATCGCGGACATGCGCGCTGGCAAGGGCCGAGGCTGGTCCGGGCCGGCGCGACTGACGGGCGGGGCGGTGCGCTACACCTTCGGCGATTGCGAGCTCGACGTGCGCCGCTTCGAGTTGCGCCGCGGGGGTGTCGCCGTCCCGATCGAGCCTCAGGTCTTCGACGTCCTCGCCCTGCTCGTCCGCGAACGCGACCGGGTCGTCACGAAAGAGGAGATCCTCGACACCGTCTGGGGCGACCGCTTCGTCAGCGAGTCCGCCCTCACGAGTCGCGTCAAGGCGGCGCGCCAGGCCGTGGGTGACAACGGCAAGATGCAGCGGATCGTGCGCACGGTCCATGGGCGCGGCTACCAGTTCGTCGCCGAGGTGACCCCGGCGGTCGACGATGCCGTCAACGCGGCCGCGGGGCGCACCGAGACCCGCCCCCTTCCGCCGCTTCCGGCTCAGGAGATCCGGTTCTGCACGGCGGCAGACGGTGTCCGCCTCGCCTATGCGGTGATGGGGTCGGGCCGACCACTTGTGAAGGCAGCCAACTGGCTCAGTCATCTCGACTACGACCGGGAGACGGTGGTGTGGCGCCACTGGCTGCTGGAGCTGTCCAGCCGCTATCGCCTGCTCCGCTACGACGAGCGGGGCTGCGGACTGTCGGACTGGGATGTCCCGGAGTTCTCGCTCGACGCGTGGGTGCGGGATCTCGAGGCGATCGTCGACGCCGCAGGGTACGAGCGCTTCGCGCTCCTCGGGATCTCACAGGGTGGGCCGGTTGCCATCAAGTTCGCGGTGCGGAACCCCGAACGTGTCAGCCACCTGGTCCTGCTCGGCTCGTTCCTGCAGGGTCGCCGCAAGCGGGCGGCGTCAACGGCCGACGTCGAGCTGGTCGAGGCGCGCATCGACCTGACCCGGCTCGGCTGGGGTCGTCCCGAGCCTCAGTACCGCCAGATGTTCGCCTCGCGGTTCCTACCGGAGGGAACCCGGGACGAGTGGCGCGCCTTCGACGAGTTGCAGCGCCGCTCGACCTCGCCAGAGAACGCGTGGCGCTTCCTGAGCGAGTTCGCCGACATCGACGTGACCGATCTGGCCCCACAGGTGTCGGTGCCGACGCTGATCGCCTGTGCCCGGCGAGAGCCCGACGACGCCTTCGAGCAGTCGCGACGGTTGGCGTCCCTTATTCGCGGAAGCCGCCTGTTGCCGCTCGACAGCTGCAATCACCTGCTGCCCGAGCGCGACCCGGCGTGGGGTGAGTTCGTGCACGAGCTCGACAGCTTCCTGGCGGGCGCGCCCGTTCAGCGCTGACAGCAGGACCCGGCAAGGCGGTCCCTGCCGCCGTCGTCGCGGCCAGGGGGTCAGAGCGCGGCCAGCACGACGCCGGCGACCATGTACACGGCCACGCCGGCGGCGATCACGCGGAGCATCGGCACCTTGGCCAGGGCCAGCGCCAGCCCAGCTCCGACGGCGACGACGGCCGCCGCTCCGCTCTCCGGGTGACCGGCGCGCTGGTGGTGCATGACGGCCGAGGTGACCACCGCCGCGAGAGCCGATGTCGCGGCGAGGAATGCGGCCCGATCCACCCACGCGGGTAGACGCACCCGCCCGTGCAGCAGGAGAGGTCCGGACCGCAGGAGGTAGCTGCCCGCGCCGACGGCGAGCACGACGACGAGCATCATCATGGCCGTTCCCCGCCTTGCACCAGCAACCCCCCGGCGACGCCGCCTGCCAGTGCCAAGAGCATGCCTGTGCCACTCGGCCAGCCGTCGGAGATAACGATCACAAATGCGCCGATGGCGGCGGCAACGGCGCCAGGACGAGCCCGGACCCGCGTACCGAGCGGCACCACCAGGCACAGCGGGACGGTGATGTCGAGGCCACCGCCGATCCGTCCGCCCACCAGCATCGCGGCAGTCACCAGTGTCCAGAACGCGAGTCCGAGCGTGAGCCCGGCGGCGAGGAAGAAGCGGCGTTGCTCGTCGAGGTCCGGATGATCCGCGGCGTAGTGGTCGTAGGCGGCGAAGGTGGGATCGACGAGCAAGCACGGTGCCAACAGCCGGAACCACCGAGGTTGCGGGTGCCAGCGTCCGGCCACGCCGAAGCCGTATGCCGCGACGCGGGTGTTGACCGCCAGCCCGGTCAGGATCGCGGCCGCCGCGCCGGCATCGTGAAACGCTCGCACGCTCGCCATCTGGGCGCTTCCACTGAAGATCGGCCAGACGCCGAGCCACGCCGCCCAGGCCCCATGGTGCTCGCCGATCGTGGCGCCGACGACGAACGCGAGGGGTGCCAGGCCGGCGATGTAGGGGATCATGGCCACCGCACCAGCCCGGGACGCCGGCGGCCGCCTCGCCATGCTCGGGCGCGAGACGCCAGGTGCGGCGACCGGCTCGCCCGGCTCGACACCGATCGACGTGGCCTCCAGCTCCTGCATCATCACGACTCCTGCCCGGTTGTTCGGCACGACATGGGATCGTGACAAGGCCGTGCTCACCGGGCTTGGAGAAGGCCTGGAGATCGCCTGATGTTGCAGTCAGGAGTCCGACAACTAATGAGGCCGGTCGGCTCCTAGGCTCCGATCGTGCACCGGGTGCCCGCCTTCCTCGCCGCGGCTGGCCTCGCCGTCGCGCTGCTGGCGGGCTGCGGGGCGGCCGGGGCGGCGAAGCCGGAGGTGCCGAAGAACGATGGCTGGCGGGGCACGTTGCTCGGCCAACCGTGGCCCAAACCGTCCTTCACCCTCACCGACACCAACGGCCAGCCCTTCGACTTCCAGGCCCGCACCGACGGCTACCTCACCCTGCTCTTCTTCGGGTACACGCATTGCCCCGACGTCTGCCCGCTGCACATGGCCAACCTCGCCGCGGTCATGAACGAGATCCCCGGCGACGTTCGGGCCAACACGAAGGTCGTGTTCGCCACGACCGACCCTGCCCGCGACACGCCGGCGGGCCTCAAGTCGTGGCTCGGCAACTTCGACCCGAGCTTCATCGGCCTCACCGGCACCGAGGCCAGATGGACGCCGCCCAGCGGGCGGCCGGGATCCCGGTGTCGGTCGCCGAGCAGCCCAAGGCCGACGGGTCCTACGTCGTCGGCCACGCCGCGCAGGTCATCGCCTACAGCCGCGACGACCTCGCCCACGTCGTCTACCCCTTCGGCACCCGCCAGAGCGACTGGGCCGACGACCTCCCCCGCCTGCTGACCGACCCGGCGTGGAACGGGTGAACCTTCCACGCCGCATGGCCGCCACCCCGGGCCGTCCGGCGATGCGCCGCCCCGGGAGGAGCCGGCACAGCCCCCGGGCGCCACCCGGCGCGCCCTCGCCTCCGGCCCGCCGGCGCCGCCGCGGTCCTCGTCGCCGGCCTGGGGGTGGTCGCTTTCTGTGGTCCGGCATCGACGGACCCGGGCCGCCGCCTCGCCTCACCGTCACGTCGGCAGTGGTCTCACAGGGCGACGACGTCGCCTCTGGCTACCTGACCGTCCGCAACGACGGCGGCGCCGACGCGCTCGTGGGCGTGCCGGCGGATGTGGCCGGCACCATCGAGCGCACCGTGCAAGGCTCACGGCGCGTCGGTCGCCATGGTGGAAGTCGGCCGCTTGCCGATCCCCGCTGGCGCCACGCTGCGGCTCGGCCGGGGGGGGCTCACCTCATGCTCGAACCGCTCCGCCGCCCGCTGGTGCCCGGCGAACAGGTCACGCTGACGCTGCAGTTCTCGCCGTTCCCCCCCGTCGACGGTGACGGCTACCGTGGAGTCGTACTCGGAGATCGCCCTCGCGAGATGGGGGACGGCGCCATGACCTTCGACGAGCGATGGCCACTGATGCGCTGCTGGTGCTCGGCCCACAAGCGGGCCTTGGTCGTGGGCCTGGCGGCCGTACTTCGGCGTCTGGGTGCTGTGCCTGGGGCTGGTCGCCTACCTCCGTGCGCGTCAAGCGCCGCAGGACGACCGCTCCGGAGCAGGGCACCGCCAGGCGAGTGGCCTTCCTCGGCGGCGTGTCACGCTCTGGCTCGCTTCGGACTGGCCGCGTCGGGCTGCTCGGCTCGAGCTACCTCGCGTCGGTCCACATGGTCCAGTACATGATCTACACGCTGGCCGCCGCGCCGCTGCTGCTGATCGGCGTGCCCGAGTGGATGGCCCGGCGGTTGCTCGGCAAGCTCCGCCTCTACCGGGCCGTGCGCTTCCTGAGCCGCCCGTCGTCGCCGGCATCCTGTTCAACGTCGTCCTGATCGGCACCAACGCTCCCCTCGTGGTCGACACGATGCGCGCCACCCAGATCGGGTCCTTCGCCCTCGATATGACGTGGATCCTCTCCGGTCTGATCCTGTGGCTGCCGATCTGCAGCACGATCCCCGAGATCAGCGGCCGCTCGTACCCGGTCAAGATGGTGTACCTCTTCCTCGCCGCGGCCACGCTGCCGATGGTGCCCGGCGGGTTCCTGACCTTCGCCGACTTCCCGCTGTATCGCACCTACGAGCTGGCGCCGCGGGTCTACGGCTTCGGCGCGCTCAACGACCAGCAGTTCGCCGGCGCGTTCATGAAGGTCGGCAACATCCCGCTCATCTGGACCGTCATCGCGGTGATGTTCGTGCGCTGGTGGCGCAACGAGCGGTGGCCGAGAAGGCCGCCGAGGCGGCCGAGATGGCCGAGGGGAATGATTGCGACACCGCGCTCGAGGCGTCACGGCTACGCCTTGCCCGGTACGGGCCAGCGTCTTCCGCCGGGCCAGGGTGGCTACGCCCCGCCGGTGGCGCCCCCTCGTCGTCGCGCGCCTGACTAGTGCCGTGACCGGTGACTGAGGCCCGGTCCGCCGAGCCAGGGTTGGTGCCGGCAAGGCGCGCCGAGGAAGCAATAGTCGCAGCACTATTGCGACGAGGCGCAACGCAGTCGGCGCCGGCACTGGCCGGCGCAACGAGGCGAAACGTTGCCGGTCACGGCATTAGCGGGGGGAGGGCGGGCCCTCCCCCCGGCCCCCTCCCGCGGGTCACTACGCGGGGCGGACGCCTCGCAGCCCTGCCCAGGCCAGATCGGCCACTTGAAAAGAGAGGCGGTCGGGGTCGAACGTCTCGCCGGCCCGCAGCCAGCGGCGACTGGTGCCTTCGGCCAATCCGACGAGGCCGTACGCCAGCGTCCGCTGGTGGTCGGCGTCCACCCCGGCTTGGATCAGCGGCGCGATGGCCGAGGCGATGGCGTCCTCCACTTTCTGCGTCTCCTCGCGCGAACTCTTCATCGCGTCGTGAGCCGCTGCCGAAGAGCAACCGAAAGGCATCGTGGTCGTCGGCGACCCAACGGAAGTAGGCGGCGAAGCCCTGCTCGACCTGGGCGCGGGGCGAGGGCGCGTTGGACGTCGCTTTGTCGATGGCAGCCAGGAGCTTGGCCCCTCCTTCCTGGAGGAGGGCGAGGTACAGCTCGCGTTTCGACGCGAAGTGCTGGTAGAGGACGGGCTTGGTGACGCCGGCCGCGTCGGCGACGTCGTTCATCGAGGTCGTGTGGAACCCGCGACGGGCGAAGACCTCGAGCGCCACGTCCATCAGTTGTTCGCGCCGAGCCGCGGCGGTGAGACGTTGCGCCATGGTTACCCAAGCGTAATTTGCCCGGCGTCGAAGGTGGTGGCGAGCGTTGGTCGCTACAGCCCGCGCTCACGGTCCTCTCGTTCGGCTGCCTTCACGGCGTACCCGATCACGATCGAGGGCGCCAGGAGGACCGAGCCGGCGACGAGCGAGACGACCACGATCGAGACCACCGCGGGGGTGAACCCGAGCGCGAAGCCGATCACGAACACGGCGATGGCGACGCCGAAGAGCAGGTAGCCGATCCGGTTGGCCAGCAGCGACCATCGAGCGATCTGGGCTCGCCGGGCCCTGACCGGGTCGTGCTCGCCGGTCACGAGCTCGACCGACCGGGGAGCCAGCCTTCGGCGTCCATGAGCGCCCGGATCGCCTCCCGCATCGCCTCGTACGAGCACCACCGCCGGGCCAAGGCCGCGTTGGCGGTGAGCATCTCCGGGTCGGGGGCCCGAAAGGCCGCCTCCAGCCCGGCCACGTCGTCCGGGTCGAGCCACCGGAAGCCGAGGCCCCGCAACTCCTCGCCGACGGGGTAGTGGCCGACGACCACCGGCTTGTAGTAGCCGGCCGCCTCCATGGGCGGGAGGCCGAAGCCTTCCCAATGGGAGGGATAGAGCACGACGTCGCAGGCGGCGTACGCGCCGGCCATCTCACTCGGCGCGACGGGCTGGCGGAGGACCCGGGTTCGCGCGCTGGCGAGGATGGTGTCCAGGGTCGGCCCGTAGCCCTCCTCCGCCGGTCCCGGCAGCCAGTACGTCGCTCCCACGGCTTCGGCCAGAGCCAAGGCGCCGGGCACGTTCTTGCGCTCGATGGCCCGGACCGGATGCAGGGCGAGCCGTTCGTCCTCGGCAACCCCCAACCGCCGGCGGGTGGCGACACGGTCACCATCGCCCACGGGGAGGTCGACGCCGTTGTAGATGGTCGTGGCCCGCAGACCTCGGGCCGCGAACTCCCGTTCCGTAAAGCGGTTGATCGTGACGTGACGCCAGGCCGGGTCGTCGGCCGGCAGGATCGTCACGTCGGCGAAGCGGGGACGCTGCCACGGCGGGTCGTGATGGTGGAGCAGGGCCCGGCGTCCCCGCACCGCGGCGGCGACGGCCAGTGAAGCCGGAAGGTTGACCGGGATGGTGAGGACGTTCTCGACCACGACGAGATCGGCGCACGCCACCGCGGCGACGACATCGGCGCGGTCGGGCTCGCGGCCGGGTTCGACGGTGAGCCAGTCGATGCACCGGTCGACAACCCCCTCGCCCCCGATGACCCACACGTCGAAGCCGAGGTCACGAAAGGCCCGTACCCAGGTCGCGGTGACGACCGAAACGCCGTCAGGGAGGCCGGAGCGGAAGGTGATGAAGGCGGCGCGGGCCATCGCGGGAGCCGAGGGTAACGTCGGCCGCGTGAGCGGTGGTTTCGAGTCGTTGCTCTATGACGTGGCTGACCGGGTCGCGACGATCACCATCAATCGTCCCGAGCGGCGCAACGCGCTGTCCTGGACAGTGATCACCGAGCTGCGCGCCGCGATGGCGAGGGTGAAGGCCGACGCCGACGCCGGTGTCGTCGTGCTCACCGGGGCGGGCGACAAGGCCTTTTCGGCCGGCGCCGACCTCTCGGGTGCGATCGAGGGCGGGTTCGTCGAGCTGCACGACAGTCGCGGTGAGCTCGCCCGCCTGTTCCGCGACATGTGGGAGCTGGGCAAGCCGACCGTGGCCCACGTCCGTGGTTACGCGCTGGCCGGTGGATTCGGGTTGGCCCTCGCCTGCGACGTGGTGATCGCGGCCGATGACGCACGGTTCGGCACCCCGGAGATCGACGTGGGCATGTGGCCGATGATGATCACCGTGCCGATGCTGCGTTCGATGCCGCCGAAGGTGGCGCTCGAGCTGCAGATGACGGGGAGGCGGGTGGCGGCCGACGAGGCGTACCGGCTCGGCTTCGTGAACCGGGTGGTGCCGGTCGGCGAGCTCGACGAGGTCGTCGCCGGGATGGCCAAGACCTTGGCGTCGAAGTCGCCCTCGATCATGAAGCTCGGCCGTGATGCCTTCTACACCGTGCTCGACCAGTCGGCCGACGAGGCCCTGAAGCTCCTCCAGGCCGGCCTGTCCCTCGTCAACCAGACCGAGGACTCCGCCGAGGGCATCCGCGCCTTCCACGAGAAGCGCGTCCCGGCCTGGACCGGGCGGTAGCCGCTCCCAGGTGGAACTTGAACCGGAGGGTGCCGTGCCGCGCGCCCCGCGGTTCGAGTTCGACCGAGTGAGCCGGGATCACGACCGGGGTGGCGCGCCATGCTTTGGGTCCGCACGGACGAACGGGGGACCATGACCGAGCAGCCCGATCTCCACCAGTGGCAACCACTCCTCGACGATCTCCGCGCGCGCCGCGACCGCGCCCTGGCCATGGGCGGCACCGACCAGGTGGCCCGGCAGCGCAGCTCGGGCAAGCTGCCCGTCCGGGAGCGACTCGAGTTGCTGCTCGACCCGGGTAGCTTCGTCGAGTTCGGGATGCTGGCCGACTCGATGGATCCCCTCCTGGCCGAGCAGCGGGGTTACCTCGCCGCCGACGGCATGGTCTCGGGCATCGGGACGATCGACGGCCGGCGGGTGGCCGTCGCCGCCTACGACTTCACCGTGCTGGCGGGGTCGATGGGCAACGTCGGTGAGATGAAGACGGGGCGCATGCGCGAGCTCGCGCTGCGCCAACGCATCCCGGTCGTCTGGTTGCTCGACTCGGCCGGCGCGCGCATCCAGGCGACGAGCGGGTCGTCGTTCGCCGGCGCGGGCGCGCTGTTCCGCGAGCAGGTCACCTTGAGCGGGGTGGTCCCGCAGGTCGCGGCCATGCTCGGCCACTGCGCGGCCGGCACCGCCTACGTCCCAGCCCTGGCCGACTTCATCCCGATGGTCAAGGGGACGTCCTCGATGGCGCTGGGCGGCCGCCACCTGGTGCGCGCCGCCACGGGCGAGGAGGTGTCCGAGGAGGAGATGGGTGGCTCGGAGGTCCACACCAAGATCTCGGGTGTCGCCGACCTCGAGGTGGGCTCGGACGAGGAGTGCCTCGAGGTCGTGCGCAAGTACCTGTCGTTCTTCCCGTCGCACAACCAGGAGGCCGCTCCGGTGCGGGAGAGCTCCGACCCCGTCGATCGCCGCGTCGAAGAGCTCTACAAGATCGTCCCGACCGCGCCGCGCCGCGCCTATGACATGGTGAAGGTGGTGCGGGCCGTCGTCGACAACGGCGACTTCTTTCCCGTCAAGCCCGCCTTCGCCCGCAACGTCGTGACGGGCTTGGCGCGCGTGGGCGGTATGCCGGTGGGTATCGTCGCCAGCCAACCGATGGTGCTCGGCGGCGCCCTCGACGTGAACGCGGCGGACAAGGCCGCCCGCTTCGTCTGGCTGTGCGACGCCTTCGGGTTGCCGCTGGTCTTCCTCCACGACGTGCCGGGGTTCATCGTCGGCTCGGCGGTGGAGAAGCAGGGCATCATCCGCCACGGCGCCAAGATGCTGTTCGCCGTCTCCGAGGCGACCGTCCCCAAGGTCTCGATCGTGCTGCGCAAGAGCTACGGCGCCGGCTACTTCGTGATGAACGGCACGGCCTACGAGGCCGACTACGTCGCCGTCTGGCCGACCGCGGAGATCGCGGTGATGGGGCCCGACGGGATGGTCGAGATCACCCGCCGCAAAGAGCTCGACCAGCTCGAAGGGGCGGCGCGCAACGAGCGCAAGATCGCCCTGGCCGAGGAGTACCGCAAGAACATCGATCCCTACATCGCCGCCGGCTGGGCCCAGGTGGACGCGGTCATCGACCCGGCCGACACCCGCCTCGCCATCTGGCACGGGCTGCAGGTGTCGCAGACGAAGCGGATCAACCGCCCCTGGCGCAAGCACGGGGTCTTCCCCGTCTGACGCGCCGCGCTGTAGCAGCCACGGGCGGTGGGCTCGCCCTCATCCGGGGAGCTGAAACTCGCGCCCGCGCCTTCCGATCCGGGTGCTCTCAGGTCCACATCTCGGCATGGAGGTTCTCCGTGGGGTCCATGTCATCGCCATCGTCGTCGGCGGGGCGCTCAGCGCCGTGGCGCTGATCGGCGCCCGTCTCGACCCGGGGCCACAGATACCCGTCGTGGCGAGGGCGGCGGCCTTGGCCTCGCGGGACCGGGCCGCGCCCTCCGCCGAGCAGGCATCTGGTGCGTGGCCGACGCGCCCCGAGGTGCCGACGGATCGATCACCGCGCCCGACGGATCGATCACCGCGCCCGACGGATCGATCACCGCGTCCGACGGATCGATCACCGCGCCCAACCGATCGGCCGGCCCGCCAGCCAGTGGCACCCCGGCCCTCGCCGGGCGCGATGCCGGTGGCGCGCGTCGTAGCCTTCGTCCTCGCCCAACGGGGCCGCCCCTACCGCCCCGGCGCGGCCGGCCCCGCCGCCTACGACTGCTCAGGCCTGGTCATGGCCGCCTTCCACCGTGTCGGCGTCAGCCTGCCCCACTACGCCGCCTGGCAGGCCGAGCAGGGCACGCCTGTCGCCTGGCGCCGCCAGCCGATCCGGCCTGGTGACCTCGTCTTCACCGAAGGGGGCCGGCCGCGCCACGCCCTTGGCCATGTCGGCGTCGCCGTCTCCGCCACCGAATGGGTGGTGGCACCGGCCCCCGGCAGGGTGGTGACCCGCGAACGCATCCCTCTGACCGCGATCCAGCGCGTCCGGCGGCTCCTATGATCGGCGCGCTGCGACAGCGAGCACTCCTAGGAGATGGCTGAGCAACGCTGTCGCCCGTCTCGCCGGCCAGCTTCGTCGCTCGCGGCGTCCTCCTCCTCGCCAATGCGGAGGGCACTTTCCCCGGTCGTGCGTTCCGGCGAGTGCCGAACCACGTCTCGACGATCCGCACGACCATCGCTCGGCGGACTCCTAGGCTCGGGCGATGCGCCAACCCTTCCTCAACGCCCGCCTCCAGGGGTTCGGCACCACGATCTTCGCCGAGATGTCGGCGCTCGCCGTCGCCACCGGCTCGGTGAACTTGGGGCAGGGCTTTCCCGACACCGACGGACCGAAGGAGGTGCTCGAAGTCGCCGTCGCCGCCATACGGGAAGGGCGCAACCAGTACCCGCCCGGCCCCGGTGTGCCCGAGCTGCGGGCCGCCGTGGCCGCCCACCAGCAACGCTTCTACGGTCTCGCCTTCGACCCCGACACCGAGGTGCTGATCACCGCGGGGGCGACGGAGGCGATCGCCGCCTCGCTGCTCGCGTTGTGCGAGACAGGCGACGAGGTGGTCGCCTTCGAACCCTTCTACGACTCCTACGCCGCGTGCATCGCGATGGCCGGTGCCGTGCGTCGCCCGATCACGCTGCGACCGCCGTTCTTCGCGCCCGATCTGGAGGCCCTCCGCGCCGCGATCACGCCTCGCACCCGCCTCCTGCTGTTGAACACGCCGCACAACCCCACGGGCGCCGTCTTCACGCGAGCCGAGCTGACCGAGCTGGCCCGGATCGCCGTTGACAACGACCTGCTGGTGGTGAGCGACGAGGTCTACGAGCACCTCACCTTCGGCGTGGCCCACGTGCCGATCGCCACCCTGCCCGGCATGCGGGAACGCACGATCGCCATCGGCTCGGGGGGCAAGACGTTCTCCATGACCGGATGGAAGGTCGGCTGGGTCACCGCACCACCCGCGCTGGTGACGGCGGTGCGGACGGCCAAGCAGTTCCTCACCTATGTGGCCAGCGGGCCGTTCCAACCCGCGATCGCCGCGGGCCTTGCGCTCCCTGACGCCTACTTCACCGAGTTGGCCGACGACCTCCGGGCGAAGCGGGATCGGCTGTGCGCGGGGTTGGCCGAGGCCGGGCTGGAGGTGTTCGAGCCCAAGGGGACCTACTTCGTCACGACCGACATCCGCTCACTCGGCGAGCACGACGGCGTGGACTTCTGCCGCCGCCTGCCGGAGCGTTGCGGCGTGGTGGCCATCCCGTGCTCGGTGTTCTACGACGACAAGGAGGCCGGGCGCAGCCTGGTGCGCTTCGCCTTCTGCAAGCGCCACGAGGTGATCGACGAGGCGGTCGCGAGGCTGAAGGCACTCGGGCGATGAAGGTCGCCGCCATCCAGCACGACATCGCCTGGGAGGACGAGCGCGGCGACGCTCGCACGGGTCGGGCCGATGGTCGCGTCGGCCGCGGCGGCCGGAGCCCGGCTGATCGTGCTCACCGAGATGTTCTCGACCGGCTTCAGCATGGCCCCCGAGCGTGTGGCCGAACCGCCGGATGGCCCGGCGAGCACGTTCCTGTCGGCCCACGCCCGCCAGCACTCGGTGTGGCTGTGCGCCTCCGTGGCCGTCGCCGACCCGACGTTGCCCCGCCCGGTCAACCGTCTCGTGCTGGCCGGCCCCACCGGCCAACTGCACCACTACGACAAGATCCACCCGTTCAGCTACAGCGGCGAGCACGAGCACTACGCCGCCGGCAGCCGGTTCCTCACCGTCGACGTCGAAGGTTTTCGCTGCAGCTTCTTCATCTGCTACGACCTGCGCTTCGCGGACGAGTTCTGGGCCCTGGCCGACGTCACCGATTGCTACGTGGTGGTGGCCAACTGGCCCGACTCGCGCCGGCGTCACTGGCAGGCGCTGCTGGAGGCGCGAGCCATCGAGAACCAGGCCTACGTCATCGGGGTCAATCGCGTGGGGGAGGGGGGCGGGCTCGCCTACGCCGGCGACAGCACGATCGTCGATCCTCTCGGCGAGCGCATGGCTTCTGCCGCCGCGGGGGAGGCGCTCCTCGTGGTCGACGTCGACGCGGCCGTCGTGGCCAAGGTCCGCGACCGCTTCCCGTTCCTGCGGGACCGACGGCCGCCGCGCTGAGCACGGGTAGATTCGCCGTCCGCTGCCCGGAAGCCCGAGAGGACGACGATGACGGAAGTGCGAGCCGAGATCACCGCCAACGTGTGGCAGGTGCGCACCGAGATCGGCGCCGCGGTGGACGAAGGCGACGAGCTCGTGATCCTCGAGTCCATGAAGATGGAGATCCCTGTCACCGCACCTTCGCCCGGGGTGGTCACCGACGTCCGCGTCGCCCCCGAGGACAAGGTCCAAGAGGGCGATGTCGTGGCGGTGCTCGACCCGTGATCCACGAGGTCGTCGACGGGGCCGTCATGGTCGTGACCATGGATCGGCCCGAGCGTCGCAACGCCGTCGACCTCGCCACGCTCGTCGAGCTGAGGGATGCGATCGCGCGCGCCCGTGCCCACACCAGCCGGGTGCTCGTGCTCACGGGCGCCGGTGGCACGTTCTGCGCGGGCGCCGACCTCACCGGCATCGAGAGCGAGGGGTTCGCCACCGCGCTGCGTGACGTGCTGGTCGGTCTCACCGAGCTGCCGGGCGTGGCGATCGCCGCGGTCGAGGGGGTGGCGCTCGGCGCGGGGGCGCAGCTGGCGCTGGCCTGTGACCTGCGGGTGGCGTCGCCGAGCGCCCTGTTCGGGATTCCCGCGGCCCGACTCGGGCTGATGGTCGACCGATGGACGGTCCGGCGCCTGGCCGATCTGGCCGGCGGATCGGTGGCGAGATCGGTGCTGCTCGCGGCGGAGAACCTGTCCGCGGAGGAGGCCCACCGCTGCGGCCTCGTCCATCGCCTCGGCGACGCGGAAGACGCCATGAGGTGGGGACGCCACGTCGCCCGCTTGGCGCCGCTCGCCGTGGCCGGTCACAAGCTGGCGCTGGAACACCGCGATGTCCACGGTCCCGATCCCGAGCTCGACGCGGCCATCGCCCGGGCCTGGTCGAGCGACGACGCCGTCGAGGGCCGCGCCGCCTTCCTCGGCAAGCGCCCGCCCGAGTTCCTCGGCCGCTGACCGCGTCCAGCCGAGGCCGCCCACGGAACGGGTCAGAGATTCGGCGGCAGCAGCCGGTTGACGTTGTCGAAGAAGAAGTAGAGCACGATCAGGAACGGGATCAGGCCCAAGAGCGCGGCGGCCCACTGCGGGATGCGCCGGCCGAGCAGCCAGGCCCCCACGGCGATGCCGGTGAGGAGGATGCCCCACACCGCCACGCCGCTCCACGCGTTCGGGTCACTCACCCAGCCGTCGCTGAAGGTCCCTGCGGCGGGCAGCGACGTGGTGACGACCGGGCTGTCGCCCTCATTCGTGGCGGGCGCCGTCGCCGGCGTCGTGGACTGCCCGGCCTTCGCCGGCGTGCTCGTCGCCGGGGCGCTCGTCGGCGCAACGGTGGGCGCCGGGGTGGCGCCCGCGGCGGCGAGCACGGGCGACGAGGCGGCGCGATCGAGCGACGCGGTCACGATGATCCGCTGGCTGGCCGAGTACTTGGGATGGCACGACGTCAAGGTGAGCGTCGGTTCGGGGGTGTTGGCCAGCACGCTGGTATCGGATGGGCCGACGATCTGCTGCCCGGTGACCCGGTACACGTAGTGGCCGGTGACGGTGGTGAACGCGACCTCGTCGCCCGGCTTCAGCTCGTCGACGCGCTCGAATGGCGCGCCGTAGGTGGTGCGGTGGCCGGCGATGGCCACATTTCCGATCTGCCCGGGGACGGGGGTGCCCGGATAGTGACCCGGGCCCTTGCGCAAGTCGGGCGTGGCGACGCCCTCCACCACGATCCAGTTCGTGCCGATCCGCGGGATGTCGATGCGCGCCAAGGCGTCGCCTTCGCGAGGGGGCGCGGGCGCGGTGGCCAGGCTGGTCGTGGTGGGCGGCAGCGTCGTGACGTTGCTCGTGGTGGGCCCCGTCGGCGGCGGTGAGGTCGTCGTGGGTGCCGGCGTGGTGGTCGCGCTCAGGGCCTTGTTGAACTCGGACTTGAGGTCGTCCTGGGCGCGGGCCGCCTCGATGCCGGTACCCCACAGCTGGTAGGCGGCGAACAGCAGCACGAGGATGCCGAGCGCGATGAGGGCGCGCCCCAACCGCCCCACCCACCACCGCCAACCTCGCATCACGACGACGGTACCGGCTCGTTCGCGCCTCCGGCGGGCACGCCCGAGGGCTGATCGGCCCAGCCCGACGCGGTGGCTGCATGGAGCCGCGGGCCACCTGGCCGGTACTGTTCGGGGCGACCCATGGAGCCGGTGATCCATCTCCGCGAAGCCGTGGCGCTCCTGGGGCGCTTCCCCGCGCTGACCGGTGCGACCCTCGAGATCGGCCGGGGCGAGGTGGTGCTCCTCAGGGGCTCCAACGGAGCCGGCAAGACCACCCTCTTGCGTCTGTGCGCCGGGCTGGTTCCGGTGACGTCGGGCGAGGCGATGGTGTTGGGGCACGATCTCTGCCACGACCGAAGGGCCGTACGGCCTCGCGTCGGGCTCCTCGCGCACTCCAACCACCTGTACGGGGACCTCACCGCCGTCGAGAACGTGCGCTTCTGGGGGGCGGCGGCGGGAGCCGGCGCGACCGAGGCCGATGTCGCCGTCGCCGCCGTCGGCCTCACCGGGCGCTTGGCCCGCACGCCGGTCAGCCGTCTCTCGGCGGGCCAGCGACGCCGCACCGCCCTCGCCGTGCTCGTGGCTCGGCGGCCCGAGCTGTGGCTGCTCGACGAGCCCCACGCGGGCCTCGATGCCGACGGCCGTGACCTGCTCGACGATCTCATCCGCCGTGCCGTCGAGGCCGGAGCCACCGTGCTCTTCGCCTCCCACGAGCTCGATCGGTCGGAGCCGCTCGCGCACCGCACGGTGACGATGGTCGGCGGGCGCACGCTCGAGCGTCTGGCCCCAGCGCGCGCGACGCCGGAGCCGACCGCAACCGTCGTAGGGGTACCGTGCTGAGGGCGGCGGCGCTCGTCGCCGGGAAGGATCTGCGGATCGAGGCTCGCAGCCGGGTGGCCACCAACCAGGTGCTGCCCTTCGCCGTCACCGTCTTGCTGCTGTTCGCCTTCGCCCTCGACCCCGACCGCGGCACGCTGCAGGCTGCGACGGCCGGACTGTTCTGGGTGGCGGTGCTCCTCACCCTGATGATTGCCGTGCAGCGCGCCAACGCAGTGGAGAGCGCGGACGACGGCCACGACGGCTTGCGGCTGAGCGGGCTCGACCCGGCGGGCGTCTTCCTCGGCAAGAGCGGTGCGTTGGCGGCGGAGCTCCTCGGGCTCGAAGCGCTCCTCGGCCTCGGCGTCGTGCTGCTCTACGACACCCACGTGCGGGCGAGCGGCCTCGCCCTGCTGGTCGTCACCCTGCTGGTCACCACGGCCGGGCTGGCGCCTGCGGGCACCCTCTACGGCGCCCTGGCCATCGGGGGAGGCGCCCGCGAGACCCTGCTGCCCCTGCTGCTGCTGCCCGCCACCGCCCCCGTCCTCATCAGCGCGACCAAGGCCACCGAAGCGGCCCTCGGCACCGGAGGCGCCGCCGTCTCGGAGGGCTGGCCCTGGGTGGGCCTGCTCGCTGTCTTCGCCCTCGCGTACACCGCCGCCGGGGTGCTCGCCTACGGGCCGCTGCTGGAGGAAGCATGACCAGGATCACCACCACCGGCACGAGGGGCTCCCGACTCCTCGGCGTCGCCGCGCTCGTCGCGCTCGGGTGGCTCCTCGTCTTCGGGCTCGTGTTGTCGCCCGCCGACGAGAACCAGGGCGATGCGGTGCGCCTCATGTACGTGCACGTGCCGTCGGCCTGGCTGGCTTACCTCTCGTTCTTCGTGACCCTCGTGGCCTCGATCCTCTACCTCGTGCCTCGCACCCGATCGCTGGCGTGGGACCGCGTGGCGGCCGCCTCGGCCGAGATCGGTGTCGTCTTCACCGGTCTCGCCCTCGTGACCGGGATGATCTGGGGCAATCTCACCTGGGGTGTGTTCTGGCGGTGGGATGCCGCGCCTCACGTCGACGGCCATGCTGTTCTTGCTCTTCCTCGGCTACCTCGCCCTGCGCGGGCTCCCGGCCGCCCCGGAGGTGCGGGCGCGGCGGGCGGCCATCGCCGGCATCATCGCCTTCATCGACGTGCCGATCGTCCACCAGAGCGTCTACTGGTGGCGGACGTTGCACCAGAAGCCCACCGTGCTGCGGCCCGACATCAACCCCCAGATCGACGGGCTCATGCTGTTCTCGCTGTTCGTGGGCGTGGTGGCCTTCACGCTCGTGTACGCGTGGTTCATGCTCCATCGGAACCGCGTGCTCATGCTGGAGGCCGCGGTCGAGGATCACGGGCTGGCCATGGCCATCGCCGAGCGCCAGGCCGAGGGGGTGTCCGCGTGACCGGGCGCCAATCGGTGGTGGGAGCCGGTTGGGGGCGCGAGCGATGAGCACGTGGGGCTGGATCACGACCGGCTACCTACTTGTGTTCGCGACCATGGGCGCCTACGCGCTGCGGACGCTGCGACGCGGTCGCGAGCTCGCCAAGCAGGTGCCCGACGAGGACAAGCCGTGGACGTGACGGCTTCGGGCTCGCCGGATCTCACCCCTCGCCCCGCGCCATCGACCGCCGCCAAGCGCCGGCACCGCATCGGTGCGCCGCTCCTGCTCGCTCTCGTGCTGATCGCGCTCGGCGTCGTCCTCTTCGAGGGCCTGTCCAACGCCACGGTCTTCTTCTGCAATGCCAACGAGGTGGGCGTCCGCTCGGAGTGCGGCGTCGGGAAGCGGTTCCGCTTGCAGGGCACCGTCGACGACAGCTCGGTGCAGACGAGCGGCGTCGGCCCCGCGCAGGACATGACGTTCACGGTGACCTATCTCGGCCGCACGATCCCGGTCACCTACCACGGGGAGCCCGGCGGCATCTTCAAGGCTGGCCTTCCCGTCGTGGTCGAAGGGCGCATGGGCACCGACGGCACCTTCGCCGGCGACCGCATCCTCGTGAAGCACACCGAGCAGTACCGCCAGCAGCACCCGGATCGCGTCCCGGCCGACGCCCCGTGACGAGGCCGTGAACGCCACCCTCGGCGTCGCCGGCATCAGCCTCGGGTTGGGGGCGTGCGTGCTCGGTTGCGTGAGCCTCGTCGTCGGGCTGGTCCGGCACCGCCCGCAACTGCTGCGCTTCGGTCCGATCTACGCGCTCATCGCCCTCGGCGGTGCCGTGCTCGCCTTCGCGGCGATGGAGCGAGCGCTGTTCCAGCGCGACTTCTCCCTCGCTTACGTCGCGGAGGTGGGGTCGACGAAGACCCCGCCGCTGTTCAACTTCGCCGCGCTCTGGAGCGCGCTCGAAGGATCCATCTTGCTGTGGGCCCTGATCCTGAGCGGCTACGTCGTCGCCGTCGTCTGGCGTTTCCGGCGGCGCATCGACGACCCGCTCGTGGGCTGGGCACTGGCCACGCTCTTCGTCATCGCCGCGTTCTTCTTCCTGCTGATGTTCGGCCCGGCGAACCCCTTCCGCGAAGTGGCGGGCGTGCCACCACTCGACGGTCCCGGCCCGAACCCTCTGCTGCAGAACCACATCCTCATGGCGTTCCACCCGCCGATCCTCTACCTCGGCTACGTCGGGTTCAGCGTTCCGTTCGCCTTCGCCATCGCCGCGCTCATCACCGGCCGCGTGGGCGAGGGTTGGCTGCTCGTCACGCGGCGCTGGACGCTGTTCGCGTGGGGCTTCCTCACCGTCGGCATCCTCCTCGGGGCGTGGTGGAGCTACGAGGTGCTCGGTTGGGGCGGGTTCTGGGCGTGGGACCCGGTCGAGAACGCCAGCTTCCTCCCGTGGCTCACCGGGACGGCGTACATCCACTCGGTCCTCGTCCAAGAGCGGCGAGGGATGTTGCGCGTGTGGAACCTCTCGTTGCTGTGCGCCACGTTCAGCCTGACCATCCTCGGTACGTTCCTCACCCGCTCGGGCGTGCTGGACAGCGTTCACTCCTTCACCGAGTCGGGGATCGGCCCGTGGCTGTTGGCCTTCTTCGCGCTCGTCGTCGGGGCCTCTGTCGTCCTCATCGGATGGCGCGGAGACCGCCTCCGCTCCCCGGGGGTCATCGACTCGCCCGTGTCGCGCGAAGGTGCCTTCCTCGCCAACAACGTGCTGTTCGCGGCGTTCGCGTTCGTCGTGCTGCTCGGGACGGTGTTCCCGCTGATCGTCGAGGCGATCAAGGACGAGCGCATCTCGATCGGCAGCCCCTTCTTCGACCGGATGACCTTGCCGCTCGGTCTCGCCCTCCTCACGCTGATGGGGATCGCCCCGGTGCTGCCGTGGCGGAAGGCGAGCGGCGAGCTGCTCCGTCACCGCTTGTTCTGGCCGGCGTGGGCTGGCGTGGCGGCCCTCCTCACGTCGGCGGCGTTGGGCGCCCGCGGGGTGGGCTCGGTGCTCGCCTTCGGGCTGGCCGGCTTCGCCGCCGGGTCGGCCCTGCGCCAGCTCGTCTTGGCCACGCGGCGGCAGGGCTGGCGGGGTCTCGTGGGCCGGGCCAACGGAGGCATGATCGTGCACCTCGGCGTGATCATCATCGCGGTGGCCTTTGCCACCTCGACCGGCTACAGCACGCGGGGTGAGTTCCGCGTGAGCCCCGGCCAGACGGTGAGCTTCGGCGGCCACACGTTCACGTATCTCGGCCTGCGTGACGTGAGCGAGCCGGCGCAGTTCTCGCGCAAGGCCGACGTGCGCATCGACGGCGGTGCCGTCTTCTCACCGTCCGTCCAACGGTTCAACAACCAGGGCCAGTTCGTCGGGACGCCGTCGGTCCAGGTCGGCCTGCGGGGCGACATCTACCTGACGCTCGAGGAGCTGCCCGACGCCGCGACCGGGCCGATCACCCTCGGCGTCCTGCTCAGCCCGCTGACCACGTGGCTCTGGATCGGCGGGGCCGTGATGGCGATCGGGACGATCTTCGCCGGCTTCCCCGGCCGCCGGCGCCGTCCGACCGACCCGGTCTCCGCGCCGCTGCCGGAACGGCGCGAGCAAGAGGAGGAGCCGGCGTCCGTCCCCGCCTACTCCGCCAGCCGGCAGGCCGCGCTGCGACGGGCCGATGGCTGACGGCACGCGTTCTGAGGAGCCCGCGGAGCAGGAGGCCGCCGAGCCGCTCGCGTCCGCGAGGGCGGGGTCGCGTCGCGCTCGATCTCCGCCGCCGTGGTGGCGGTCGTGCTCGCCCTGCTCGTCGTGGTCTTCGCCGTGTCGAAGGGGGCGGCGACGGGTGACACCGCCGCCACGCCTTTGCTCGGCCGGGCCGCGCCGCCGGTGCAGGGCCAGACCCTCGACGGCCAGCGCTTCGATCTCGCCGAGCGGCGCGGCTCGTGGGTGGTGCTCAACTTCTTCGCGTCATGGTGCGATCCGTGCAAGCAGGAGGCGCCCGAGCTCGCCCGCTTCGCCGCCGCCCAACCTGCGGAGGGTGCGGAGCTCGTCGGCGTCGTGTACAACGACTCGCCCGCCAACATCGCCTCGTTCTTGAGGCAGTACGGGGGAGGCTCGTTCCCGGTGGTGCTCGACCCGGGCGCGCAGGCGGCCATCTCCTTCGGTGTCGTGAAGGTCCCCGAGACATGGATCGTCGACCCCGACGGCATCGTCCGCGCCCGTGTGATCACTGCCGTAGGTGCCGACGACCTCACGGCCATCCTGGCCAAGGTGCAAGGGCGCGCGTGAGGGAGTCGGCCCGGTGAAGCGCACCCGGGGCTGGCCGGTGTGGCTGCTCATGGCGGTGATCGTCGTGGCCACCCTCGTCGTGACGGCCGGCCACAACGGGCCCCGCACCAACGCGGAACGCAGTGGCGGCCATCGCGAAGACGATCAAGTGCCCGGTGTGCGCGGGCGAGAGCGTCTACGTGTCGCAGTCGGACGCGGCGAAGGAGATCAAGGACGAGATCGCCCGGCAGGTGCAAGCCGGCCGCAGCGACGGCGAGGTGCGCGCCTACTTCGCCGAGCGCCTCGGCCAGCAATACCTGCTGACGCCGCCCACCGGCGGCCTCGAGGGTCTGGTGTGGATCCTGCCGGTGGTCGCCCTCGTGCTGGCCATCGGCGCGCTGGTCTGGGCCTTCGCCCGCTGGCGCCGCCAGTTACGGGTCCCGCCGCCCGACGACGAGGATCGAGCCCTCGTGGACGCCGCGCTCACTGCCACGCACCAGGCCCCGGGCCCGCCCGACGAGCACGGCGAGGGTGAAGGCCGGTGAAGGTCGACCCCGACCGGCTGGCCGAGCTCGAGGAGGAGCGCTCGTTCCTGCTCCGTTCCCTCGACGACCTAGAGCGCGAGCGCCACGCCCGTGACCTCGACGACGGTGACTACACCGAGCTGCGCGACGGCTACATCACCCGCGCCGCGGCCGTGCTGCGGGAGATCGACGACGGCCGCGCCCGGCTTGCGCCCCGGCCGCCTCGGCGGTGGGGCCGCACCCTCGCCATCGGCGGCGGGCTGCTGGCGTTGGCGGTTGGTGCCGGCGTCGCCATGGCCTTCGCCGCCGGCCAGCGGCTGCCCGGCGCGACGGTGAGCGGCAACACGGCCGAGACCGTCAACACGCTGCTGGCGGAGGCCCGCAGCCTGGAGGCGACCGATCCGAAGGGAGCCATCGACCGCTTCGAGCAGGTCCTGAAGATCGAGCCCGACAACGCCGAGGCCCTCACGTACCGACGGATGGCTGGTGGCCCGCGTCGGCGCCGCGGCAGGGGCGACCGACCTCGTCGACAAGGGCGAGGCCTCGATCGACCGGGCCATCAGCCTCGAGCCCACCTACGCCGACCCGTCGTGCTTCAAGGCCATCATCCGCTTCGAGTACCACGGCGACGCGGTGGCGGCGAGGGGACCGATCGACCGGTGTAGCGCCGCCAACCCGCCCCAGCCGCGGTGAAGTCACTCGTCGAGGGGCTGCAGCGCGGCCATCGACTCGGCGTTCGCGGGCAAGACGAGTGGCACCAAACCACCGCCGTCGACCACGATCTCTCCATGACGGTCCGCCTGGGGGGCGGTCAAGGGTTCTATGGCGACGGCCACGAGCCCGTGGCCGACCTTCTCGTCGCGGGTGTCGACTACCTCGTGTGCGAGGCGCTCGCCGAGCTGACGCTCGCCATCCTGCAGAAGGACCGCCAGCGTGACGAGGCGCTCGGGTACACCAGAGATCTCCCGGGTTATGTCCGCGCCGTGCTGCCGTTCCTGGGTGACGGCACCAAGCTCATCACCAACGCGGGCGGCATCAACCCGGTGGCTGCCGGCCGAGCAGCGGTCGACACGTTGAAGGAGGCCGGGGTGGCGGGGGTGCGGGTGGCCACCGTGGTCGGCGACGACGTGCGCCCACTCGCCGAGCGAGCTCGACCTGCCCCGCGACACCCTGTTCGCCAACGTGTACCTGGGTGCCCGCCCGATCGTCGATGCGCTGGCGGAGGGCGCCGACATCGTGGTGACGGGACGGGTGGCCGACGCCTCGTTGTTCCTCGCCCCGCTCGTCCACGAGCACCGATGGGCGTGGGACGACTGGGACCGGCTCGCCGCGGGTGTCGTCGTCGGCCACCTTCTCGAGTGCTCCGGGCAGGTGGCCGGGGGGAACTACTCGGGGGCGTGGTGGCAGAACCCCGATCCGCTGCGAATCGGCTTCCCGATCGCCGAGGTGCAGGCGGACGGTTCGGCGGTGATCACGAAGGCCCCGGCCGCCGGCGGCATGGTCACCTTCGACACGGTCCGCGAGCAGCTCCTCTACGAGGTCCACGACCCGCGGGCCTACCTGAACCCGGACGCGACCGCGGACTTCACCTCCCTCATCCTCACCGACCTCGGCGAAGACCGCGTCCAGCGTGACGGGCACCCGCGGCGCGCCGCCTCCGCCCACCTACAAGGGTCTCGTGTGCCGGCCGGCGGGTTGGGCCGGGGAGGCGACCTTCGCCTACTCCTGGCCCGACGCCGAGGCCAAGGCCCGGGCCGCGGTCGGATGGGTGCGCGGGCGGGCCGAGCGACTCGGCGTCCCGGTGCTCGAGTGGTGCGAGGAGTACTTCGGCGCCGGAGCATTCCACGGGCCGGCCGCGGGAGCCGATCTCGACGAGATGGAGGCGGCCGGATGGGAGCCGCCGGAGGTGATGGGAAGGCTCGCCTGGCGGACGGCCGACGCCGCCACAGCGGGCCGAGTGGCTGGAGGCGCGGGCGTCCTGGGCTTGTCCGGTCCGCCGCAGATCTCGGGATTCGGGCGGGCGCGCGGGGGCAAGCCGACGCAACTCCTGTCGCTCGACACCATCGCCGTCGAGCGCGGCCTGGTGGACCCGCGGGTGCGGGTCGAGGTGACCGAGGTCTGAGTTCCGCGGCGCGAGCCGGCGCCGGTTGCTACCGTCCGCGCCCATGACCGACGTTCCGCAGCCTCAGCCCGGGGCCACTCCAACTCCATCGCCGCCGCCGACGACCGCGACCGGGTCCCCGGTACCACCGGCCCCACCCCCCACGGCCATGCCGCCGGCTCCCGCGCCGGCGGGCTACTACATGGCGCCTCGGGGGAAGGCCCCGGACGACATCGGCGGGGTCTTCTACAGCAAGGGCCTGACGATCCTGCTCATGATCGTGACCATCGGGATCTGGGGCTTCTTCTGGAGCTACCGCACGAACGAGGATCTCAAGCGGTGGAACGGCGACGGCCTGGGTGGCGTGCTGGCCGTCGTCATCTACCTGCTGGTGTCGGTGGTGCTGATGTTCACCATCCCGAACGAGATCCAGAAGATGTACGAGCGTGACGGCCGCCAGAGCCCGGTGAGCACCATCTGGGGCCTGTGGTTCCTGCTGCCGATCATCGGCAACATCATCTGGTACCTGAAGGTCCAGGGCGCACTCAACGACTTCTGGGTGAGCAAGGGCGCCCGCCCGTAAGTAGCTGGACCCTCTCCGCGGGGACGCCCTCGAGCTCGGGCGGCCTCCCCGGCACGAGCGAAGCAGCCCTCAGGCTGGGGGCCAGGCTTTGGCGCGCAGCCATTGGCCGTCGCGGCGCTCGATCACCCAGGTGGCGCCCTTGCGGTAATCCGGCCGGCCCACGATCACCATGCCGGCCTCGACCAGCAGGGCGAGGGTGGCCTCGAGGATGTCGCCGTGCGTGCAGAGCACGCTCTCGTCCGGGAGCTTGGCGAGGAGCTCCATCGCCGGAGCGCCCGGTGCGCCCTCGGCGAGCTCGTCGACCGACTCGACCTTCAGCTGGAGGCGCTCCGCGAGCGGTTCGACCGTTTGCGTGCAGCGCACGTACGGGCTCGACAGGATGCGGGTGATCGGGTGGTCGGCGAGCCGGCGGGCGAGGCGCGTGGCCTGAGCTCTTCCGGTCTTCGAAAGGGGGCGCTCGTCGTCGGGCCCCTCGGAGTGGGTCCGGCTCCCTGCCTTGGCGTGCCGGACCACGTACAAGGCCACGAGGCACTGTAGATCGGAGGGCTACGGTCGCGACAATGCAGGTGGCCCTGCGGGACGTGTGTGGTGTGCGCTCCGGTGACAAGGGTGACTTGAGCGACCTCACGCTGTTCGCGGACGACCGCGCCACCTACGACGCACTGCTCGAGGTCGTGACCCCCGCGCGGGTGAAGGCTCATTTCCGTGAGCTGGTCACGGGCGAGGTCGAGCGGTTCGAGGCGGCCAATGTGCTGGCGGTGAAGTTCGTGCTGCACGGGGCACTGGGCGGCGGCGGCCCCCGCTCGCTGCGCAGCGACAACCTGGGCAAGACCTTGGGCGCGGCGTTGCTGCGGATGCGCGTCGAGCTGCCCGACGACATCGTGGAGCGGTCCCCGCGCCGCGGTCGACGGGCGCCCCTCACCCGCCCAACCTGATCCCGAGAACCGTGCGGCACCGATTCGGTACCGATTCGGCGCCGCACGCTCTGGCACCGATTGGGCGCGCCCTTGTCCTCGTTCATGCGGGTCGATTCGCGCAGATGCGCGCGGAGTGACACGTACGACCGAGGATTTCGGCTGCGGGCACGGCTTCGCGATCCGTGGCCGGAGCGGTCTCAGCCCGGCGGGCTCGAGAAGACCCGGCCGCCGGTGGCGGTGTTCTCGGTCCACCGCACGCCGTCCCAATACCGCCAGTTGCCGCGCCCGGTCGGATCGTCCTTCCACCCCGGGCTCAGGTCGGCCGGCGGGCCGAGGGGCGGGTGGCCCCACCCGCCGCTCGGGGCCCACGCCGTCGCGGCCGAGGGCCAGGCGGCCACCGCGGTCGGGTGTGGCCCCGCCCGCACCGCCGCCCAGGCCGCCATGACCTGGGCGTGGCTGGAGGCGATCGCCGCTCCCTGGCGGCCGGTCAACCGCTTGATCACCACGGCGTAGGCGATGGCGGACACCAGGCGCAGTCCGGTGGCGACGAGGCGGCCGGCGAACCAGCCGTTGTGCAGGTAGGGGTCGACGACGTCAAAGGCGCTGAAGTTCACCGACCACCCGAGCACGTGCGATGCGGCGAACGACAGCCACCACACCCAGAGCAGCGGGGCTACGTCTTGCTCCTTCCAGCGCGGGTCGTTGGACATCAGGCCCCGCGCCGATCCCTTCCAGAGCTCCCGGAACTGCAGGAACGGCAGCACCAGATAGGCGAGGGGGATGAACCAGGCCCCGATGGCCCAGCCCGGCCCGAACGTCGTGCCGGGCCGCCCCAGGAGCTCGTGGTTATGGGCGAGGCGCCATTCCCACACGATGGTGAGGACGAGGATGGCGATGGTGAGCCCACCCGTCGCGAACGTGGCGAGGGCAACGAAGCCGTCGGCCTGGTCGAGGGTCGAGGTCGAGACGAGGCCGTCCTCGTAGCGACTCCCGACGATGCGCCGGCCGATGTCCGCGGCCAGCGACAGCACCAAGGCGACGGCCACGAGCGCGAGCAACACCCGGAGGGCGTTGGCGGGGCCGCGAGGGGACTTCCAGGGAGGACTGAGTACGGGGGCCGGCGCCGGCGTCGGCGCGGTGGACCAGCTCATGGACGCTCCTCCTCGGAGAGCGAGCGTAGCGAGGCTCACCCGCAGGGCTGGGCGGCGAAACGAAGGAGAGGTCACGGCAGACTGCACGGCATGGGCTTCTTCGAGCGCAACCGCAAGCAGGTCGCGGCGCGCGGCTACGACCCGGCCCGCCTCCCGCCGGGGCAGTACCTCACCGACCGTTTCCCCGTGCTGCACGTGGGCGACGTCCCCTCGTACGGGCCGGGCCAGTGGGACCTGCGGGTGTTCGGCGCGGTCGACCAGCCGTTCCGGCTCGACCTCGACGAGCTCCGCTCGCTCCCGTCGTCCACCGTGACGACCGACATCCACTGCGTGACGAAATGGTCCAGGTTCGACACCCGCTGGACCGGAGTGCGAGTGAGCGACCTGTTCGCACGAGCCGGCGTCCGTCCCGAAGCGGCGTTCGTCGTCGCCCACGCCGAGTACGGGTACACCGCCAACCTGCCCCTCGCCGACGCCACTCTCGACACGTCACTCGTGGTCTACGCGTACGAGGGGGCGGACATCGAGCCGATCCACGGCGGCCCGGTGCGCCTCCTCATCCCTCAGCTCTACTTCTGGAAGTCGCCGAAATGGCTGCGCGGCCTCGAGCTCACCACCTCGGACATGCCTGGGTTCTGGGAGCACAACGGCTACCACAACTACGGCGACCCGTTCCGCGAGCAGCGCTACTGGGGCGACTGACGGGCCTCTGCCGCCGAGCTGGCGGCCAGCGCCCGGAGGCCCTCGATCACTTCGGGGAGGCCGGCGAGGAGGGCGTCGATGTCACCGTCCGTGGTGTTCCAACCCGTGCTGAGCCGCAGTGAATGGTGGGCGTCGACTCCCATCGCCTCCAGCACGGGCGAAGGGGCGAGATCCTCCGACGCACAGGCGCTGCCCGAATGGGCGGCGATGCCGCGCTGGTCGAGGCCGAGGAGGACGGCCTGGGGCTCGACGCCATCGATGCCCAGGCACACGAGATGGGGCAGGCGGTCGGTGTCCGCGCCGTAGCGGACGACGCCGTCGAGCGCAGCCGCGGCCACGACGATCCGCTCGGTGAGGCGGCCGTTGGCGGCGGCCTCGAGCTCGACCTGCCCTCCGGCGAGGCCGGTGGCGGCGGCCCCCCATCCCACGATCGCCGGCACGTTCTCGAAGCCGGCTCGACGGGCCCGCTCCTGGTCACCGCCGACGATCAGTGGGCGCAGGCGGAGCCCCCGCCGCACCAGCAGCGCTCCCACGCCGGGCGGGCCGCCCATCTTGTGGGCGCTCACGCTCATGAGGTCCGCACCCAGGGCGTCGAAGTCGACGGGTACGTGACCCGCCGCCTGCGCCGCATCGACGTGCACGAGAACACCTCGGTCGCGGCATCCGGCCACGACCTCGGCCACGGGCTGGACCGTGCCGACCTCGTGGTTGCCCCACTGGAGGTGAACGAGGGCCGTGTCGGCCTCGATGGCGTCGAGCACGGCCGCCGCGTCGACCCGCCCGGCGGCATCGCAGCCGACCACGCTGACCCGATGGCGGGCCGAGCACAGCCGGACGGCAGAGTGCTCCACAGCGGGCACCACGATGTGGTCGGCTCGCTCGGTCGCGCCGTACACGGCGGCGGCGATCGACTCGGAGGCCCCGCTCGTGAAGATGACCTCGCGGGGGCGGGCGCCCAGTAGCGCCGCCACCCGATCGCGGGCGTCCTCGATGGTCGCTCTCGTCGCGTGGCCTTCCGTGTGGACCCGAGCGGGATCGGCCGCCAGCGGATCGCTCAGCCACGCCGTCATGGCCTCGACCGCCGCGGGACGCACGGGCGAGGTCGACGCGTGATCCAGGTAGTGCCGGGCCATCGCCCTCAGGCCGGCTCGAACTCCGTCACGCACACCCGGTCGCCGCGGGGAAGGGACGCGGCGATCGCTGGCTCGATGTCGCCGTAGAGCCCGGCCAGCAAGCCTTTGACCATGCCTCGGTCGACCGCGCAGATCACCGGATGCTCGATGGCGGTGACGCCGAAGGGGCAGTGGTTGTTGACGATCCGCAGCTGGTCGCCGCGCCGCTCGGTGTGCGCCGCGAACCCATGAGCGGTGAGGGCGTCGGCGACGGCGTGCAGCGCCGTCCTCAACGACCGCTGCGCCACGGCCCCGTGGGCCCCGGCCATGCCCGACGCCATCGCCCTTCCGTACTCCTCGCCGACGTCCTCGGCCATGCGCTCGGCCTCCGCCGGCGGCACCAGGGCGAGGGCGCGGCCGAGCAGCGTGAGGACGAGATCGTCGGTCTTCACCGGCAGCTCGAGATTGACCTCGTCGCCATGGGCGCGGTAGCGCTTGGACGGCCGGCCCGCGCCGCCGCCGTCGGAGCGTTCGACGGCGACGTCGAGGTAGCCGCCGGCGGCCAACTTGTCCAAGTGGTGACGGGCGACGTTGGCATGGAGGCCGAAGTGCTCGGCGACTTGCGTTGCCGTGACGCCTCGTTCGTGCTCGTGGGCGAAGAGGTAGATCTGGCGGCGCGTCGGGTCGCCGAAGGCGTTCGTGATGGCCGACACGGCGGCCGAGAACGCACCGGGACTGAGCGCCCCCGACCCGGGGGCATCGCGCGCCACGACCGGTATTCTACCTACGCGCGTAGTGCAAATACGAAGGTGCGTGGCGCGTCGCGTCCGCCCGCCGTCTTGGGAGATGGAGGTCCGCCCATGCCGCTGTCGAGCGAACAGGTGATCGAGGCCCTGCGCCCCGTGCAGGATCCCGAGCTCCACCGCTCGATCGTCGATCTCGGGATGGTCCGCGAGGTCGAGATCCGGCCTGGTGGCGAGGTGCAGGTGACCGTGGCCCTCACGGTGGCCGGCTGCCCGTTGCGCAGCGAGATCACCCGTCGCGTGAGCGACGCCGTACGCCCGCTGGCCGGTGTCACCGACGTGGGCCTCGATTTCACCGTGATGAGCGCCGACGAGCTCGAGGCCCTCCGCATCCGCCTCCACGGCACGCCGAGCGCAACGGCCGGAGCCCACGACGCCCACGGGCACGCGGAGGGACGCGCCATCCCGTTCGCGGACCCGGGCGCGAAGACCCGTCCGTTGCTCATCTCCTCGGGCAAGGGTGGCGTGGGCAAGAGCTCCGTTACGACGAACCTCGCCGTCGCGCTCGTGCAGCGCGGCCACACCGTCGGCGTGATCGACGCCGACGTGTACGGGTTCTCGATCCCGCGCATGCTCGGCACCGACCGCGACCCTGTCGTGCTCGACGGCATGCTCCTGCCTCCCGAGCAGTGGGGCGTGCGTTGCATCTCCATCGGCTACTTCGTGCCGGAGGGTCAAGCCGTGATCTGGCGGGGCCCGATGCTGCACAAGGCCCTCGAGCAGTTCCTCACCGACGTCTACTGGGACGACCCCGACTTCCTCCTCATCGACATGCCTCCGGGCACCGGCGACATCGCCCTCTCGCTCTCGCAGTTCCTGCCTCGCGGCGAGGTCTACGTCGTCACCACGCCGCAGCCGGCCGCCCAGAAGGTCGCTCGGCTCTCGGCGGCGATGGCCGAGCGGGTGAAGCTGCCCGTCAGAGCGGTGATCGAGAACATGTCGTGGTTCACGGGCGACGACGGCCGCCGGTACGAGATCTTCGGCTCGGGTGGTGGCCAGGCGCTGGCCGACGAGCTCGGCGTGCCCCTGCTCGGCCAGATCCCGTTGCTCCCGACCCTGCGGGAGGGCGGTGACGACGGCAGGCCGATCGTGGCCGTCGCCCCCGAGAGCGAGGCGGCGGCGCAGTTCCGCGAGATGGCCGAGCGCATCGCGGTCGAGCTCGCCCCTCGCCGCGTGTACAACCCTGCGCTCAGGATCGTCTGAGGCGGCGCGCCGCTAGGGTGGCGGCCGCCCGCCAGGATGAGGAGTAGCGACCGTGGACGTTCGCATCGGTGTCACCCAGGCACCGCGTGAGATCTCTCTCGAGCTCGCCGACGACACCGATCGCGATGCGCTCAAGGCGAGGATCGACACGGCCCTGGCCAATGAGGACAACGTGCTGTGGCTCACCGACCGGCGGGGGCGTGACGTGGCCGTCCCGGCCAAGAAGGTGGCCTACATCGAGATCGGCACCCCGGACGGCGATCGCCGCATCGGCTTCGGCAGCTAGTGATGGGACCCAACTTGGGATGTTGTGACAGGTTTTCGTGCGGAGGTCGATCCGGCTCTACCGGTCGACCGGAGCTCCCCGGACGGGGGGACTCGAAGGGGGGAAGGTCTCCTTCCCCCTTTCGCTGAGGCTTCGGCCGTCACCCCGTGAGCCCTCCCCTGCTCGAGCGCCGGCTCCTGTTCGTCACCGGGAAGGGCGGCGTCGGCAAGACCACGGTCGCCGCGTCGCTGGCGCTGTTCTCCGCCCGCCAAGGCCGGCGCACGCTGGTGTGCGAGGTCGACTCGAAAGGCGCGCTCGGCGGCGCCTACGAGTGCGCCGCTCTCCGCTTCGCGCCCCGCGAGGTCCAAGACGACCTGTTCGCCATGGCCATGAACACCGAGGACTCGTTCCGCGAATACCTCGGGCTGCAGCTCCACCTCCCCTTGCTGGCCCGCATGGGCCCGCTGGCCCGCACACTCGACTTCGTCGCCAACGCCGCCCCTGGGGTGAAGGAGATCCTCACCGTCGGCAAGCTCACCTACGAGGTTCGCCAGCGCAACTACGACCTCGTCGTGGTCGACGCGGCGGCGAGCGGTCACATCATCGGCCAGCTCGCCGCGCCCCAGGCCATCAACGAGTTGGTGAAGGTTGGCCTTGTCCACGACCAGACCCGCTGGATGCTCGAGCTGCTCGCCGACCCCGCGCGCACCGGCGTGCTCATCGTCACCACGCCCGAGGAGATGCCCGTCAGCGAGACCATCGAGCTGGCCGGGCGTCTCGAGGCGGAGACACGCGTCGATCTCGCCGGGGTCGTGGTCAACCGCGTCCTCCCCGAGCTCTTCGGCCGGGGCGAGGAGGAGATCTTCGAGCGGTTGCGCACCCCGGCCGCCATCACCGTGCTCACAGAGGGCGCGGGGTCCGGGGCGCCGGCGGTGCTCGACGCGGCCGAGCTCGCGGTGTCCCTACGCCGCACGCGGGCCGCGCACCTCGGCCACCTTCGCGGCGCCATCTCCGACTCGGTGCCCATCCTCTACGTCCCCGAGCTGTTCACCCGCAACCTCGGTATGCGGCTCGTCAACCGGGTCTGCGACGCGCTCGGCGAGGAGCTCAACTGATGCCGGCACCAGCCCCGAGCATCGAGGAGCTTCTCGCCGCCAAGGAGGTGGTGGTCGCCACCGGGTCGGGTGGGGTGGGCAAGACAACGGTGGCCGCCGCCCTCGGCGCGATGGCCGTCGTGCACCTCGGCGGGCGGGTGCTGGTCCTCACCGTGGACCCCGCCCGCCGGCTGGCCTCGGCCCTCGGGCTCGGCGCCTTCGGCAACGTCGAGAAGCCCGTCCCGGCCGGAGCTTTTGCCGCCGCCGGTCTTGCGCCCAAGGGGGAGATGTGGGTGGCGATGCTCGACACGCAGCAGTCGTGGGACGACCTCGTCCGGCGCCACGCCCCCGACGCCGCGCACGCGGGACGCCATCCTGGCCAACCCGATCTACCAGGGGATCTCGGCTCGCTTCGTGCAGAGTCACGACTACATCGCCATGGAACGGCTCTACGAGCTGCACACCTCGGGGCGCTTCGACCTGATCGTGGTGGACACGCCCCCGACCCGCCACGCCCTCGACTTCCTCGACGCCCCGGCCCGCATGGCCGACTTCTTCTCGAGCCGCCTCTTGCGATGGTTGACCGTGCCCTATCGCAACCGGCTGATGACCCTCGCCTCCCGGCCGTTCTACACGATCGCCGACCGCATCCTCGGCACGAAGTTCCTGGAGGACATCGCCGAGTTCTTCTCGCTCATGCAGACCATGGAGAAGGGCTTCGTGGCCCGGTCGCGCGAGGTCGGGCGCATCCTGGGTGACCGGCGGACGACCTTCTGCGTCGTGACGACCCTCGAAGCGGCGCCGGCGCACGAGGCCGAGTTCTTCGTCGACGCGCTGGCCGAGCGCCATCTCCATCTCGGCGCAGTGATCCTCAACAAGGTGCTGCCCGCCTCGTTGCTCGACGGCGAGGCGACGCTCGCCGCCGATCGGCTGACGGCCGAGGCCCCGAGCCTCGCCGGCCGCCTGGCCACGATGGCGGGAGCGCCGAGCGCCCAGGTGGCGCGAGTGCTGTCGGAGGTGGCCGAGAGCTTCCGCAACTTCCAGGTGGTGGCCAAGCGCGAGGCCGAGCAGCGGGCCGAGCTCGCCACCGCCTCCGACGTCACCGTGGCGGTGCCGTACTTCGACGACGACATCCACGATCTGGCCGGCCTGGCCCGCCTCGGTGGCCGCATCTGGTCGGTCCCCCGCTGAGGCGCGGGATGGCCGTGCTCTTGTCGCGCGGCGCTGCGCGAGGCTGAGCGACCGACATGGCCACGTTGCCCGAGCTCGCCCGCCACCACACCGACCTCGATCGTGCGGCCATCGGGCATCTGCAGCGCCTCATCGGTGAGTGGGGGATGCTGGCCGACTTCTGCTTCGCCGACCTGCTGCTGTACGCGCCCGCGCGCGACGGCGGATGGGTCGTGCTCGGCCAGGTGCGACCGGTGACGAGCCAGACCCTCTACCGATCGGACTGGGTGGGCACGTGGGCCAACGAGACCGAGCGGCCGATGTTGCTGCGCGCCTACCAGCAGGCCTGCATCACCGATGGCGAGGTGCGCGTCGAAGGGCTGGCCGAGCCGGCCCGCATGGTGGCCATCCCGATCCGCCAAGGCGAGCGGGTCATCGCCGTCCTCACCCGGGAGTGGTCCCCGCGAGTGGGCCGCGAACCCGGCGAGCTCGAGCGCACCTACCTCTCGATCTTCCGACGCTTCGCCGACATGATCGTGGACGGCGCCTTCCCCTTCGCCGGCGAGGAGGCTTCGACCACGGCCATGCCGCGCGTCGGTGACGGCGTGATGCTGCTCGACGGGGAAGCTCGTGTCACCTATGCCTCGCCGAACGCGGTGTCCGCGCTCCACCGGGTGGGCATCAATGCCAACGCCGTGGGCTTGCGCCTGGCCGAGCTGGGCTTCCACGACGGGCCCGTCCGCACCGCCTTCGAGGGCCGGTGCCCCGTGACCGAGGAGTTCGACCAGACCGCCGAGGTCTGCTTCGTCACCCGGTGCTTGCCGATGCTGGCGGGGGGGCGGTTGACGGGAGCGGTGCTCCTCATCCGCGACGTGAGCGAGCTGCGCCGCCGCGACCGGTTGCTGCTGTCGAAGGACGCGACGATCCGCGAGATCCACCACCGGGTGAAGAACAACCTCCAGACGATCTCGTCGTTGCTGCGCCTCCAGGGTCGGCGCCTCACCTCCTCGGAGGCCAAGGCCGCGGTCGACGAGTCGGTGCGGCGGATCCGAACGATCGCCCTCGTCCACGAGACGCTGTCACGGGAGGCCGGCGACGACGTGGCCTTCGGTGACATCCTGCGGCCGTTGGCCCGTATGGCCGAGGAGAGCCTGCAGTCGCCGGATCGGCCCGTGCGCTTCCGCGTGGTCGGTGACGGCGGCAAGCTGCCGGCGGCGACGGCCACACCTCTGGCCGTGGTGCTCACCGAATTGCTGCAGAACGCGGTCGATCACGCCTTCCCGCCCGCGCACGGGCCGGGGACGGTGGTGGTGAGCATCGTCCGCCAGGACGGGATGCTCGACCTGCGGGTGACCGACGACGGTGTGGGTGTTCCCGAGGGCTTCGACGTCGAGCAGGCCCCCGGCCTCGGCTTGTCGATCGTGCGGACCCTGGTCACCACCGAGTTGGCCGGGACGATCGACATGCGGCGGGCGACACAAGACGACCTCGCGACGGTCGGCCTGGCCAACCGGCCATTGCGAACGGGAACGGTCGTCGCGCTCTACATCCCCGTCGACGTCGCCGGCCGGTGACGCGGTGTGCTCAGGAGGCGGTGGCCGCGGCCTTCTCCCGCGCCACGTAGGCCCGCCGGAGAGCGCGCCGTTCCTCCTCCGAGGTACCGCCCCAGATCCCCGAGTCCTGGTTGGTGGCGAGCGCGAACTCGAGGCACTCCCGCTGCGCCGGGCACTGCCGGCACACGGACTTCGCCTGGTCGATCTGCAGGAGCGCCGCGCCCGTCGTTCCGACCGGGAAGAACAACTCGGGATCCGTATCGCGGCAGAGAGCCTGGTGGCGCCATCCATAGTCGGCGTTGGCGAGGGCTGCGCTGGTCGCGAGTGCGGACAACCTGGTCTCCTGGAACGTGACGCCGTTCACATGCGGGTGCGCCAGGGGGAAGGGGGCGCTCTGATGGGATCATTCGTACGGTACGCCGAAAACTTGTACTGATCAAGAGGTTGTCGTCAGCGGGCGGACACCGGAAATTCACAGGGCCGGCCGGCCCGCCGGGGCGGCGCCCGTGACCCTCGTCGTGGCCCATCGAGGGGCGAGCCGGGTCGAACCGGAGAACACGCTGGCGGCCTTCGCGGCCGCGGTCCGCCTCGGGGCGGACATGGTCGAGCTCGACGTGCGCCTGACCGCCGACGGGGCGCTGGCGGTGGTGCACGACCCGGTGCTGGCCGATGGCCGTCCCGTGCATGTCCTGGCGCAGGCCGACCTGCCGGTGGGTGTGCCACTGCTCGACGACGCGCTGGACACGTGCCGGCCACTCTCAGTGAACATCGAGCTCAAGAACTCGCCGAAGGAGCGAGGGTTCGACCCCCACAACCGCGTCGCCGACGCGGTGGCGGAGGTGGTCGTGGCGCGAGGCGACGAGGGGCGCGTCCTCGTGTCGTCCTTCCACCTCCTGGCCATCGATCGCATGAAGGTGGTGGCCCCTGTGGTCGAAACGGCGCGGCTCGTGAGCGTCGTGCGGGGCCAGGCCCGCCTGGTGGCCGAGACGGCCGCCGGAGGCCACCAGGGGATCCACCCGTGGCACGCCCTGGTCACCCGCCGGCTCGTGGCCCGCGTCCACGAGGCCGGGTTGGCCCTGCGGCCCTGGACCGTCGATGACCCCGAACGGATCCGGACGCTGGCCGCGATGGGCGTCGACGCCATCGTCACCAATGTGCCCGACCTTGCCCGGTCGGCCCTCGCCCGCCCGCCTGGCGGCCCTGACGGGCCGTGACCGCTCAGGGGCGGGCGAGCAGGACCGAGCTCGGGCGATGACGGAACTCGAGGCGTCGGGTCTCGCCGAGGAAGTCGCCGTCGACTTGATACGGGAAGGGCCGTTCCGCTTCGACGATGACATGACTCACGTCGGTGGCCTGGTCGAGGTAGGGCCGTTCGGGCAGGCCCCCGCCCCGTAACGCCACCGCGAGCGAGCCGAGGATGGCGCGCGCCTCCATGGTGCGGAAGGTGATGAGGACGAGGCCCCGCTCGAGGTCGGCGGCGGGCGACAGGTCGAGCGGGCGGTTGCCCAGGTAGGTGTACGGGTTGGTGTTGAGGCAGATGGCGAAGTAGCCGTCATCGAGCTCTCGGCCGTCGTCGAAACGAACGGAGAACGATGGTCGCCGCTTGTCGAAGCCGCGCGCCCAGGTGGTGAGGGCCGACCAGATGAAGAGGGGGTGGCCGGCCCAGCGCTTCATCGACGCCCGTCGCTCGACCTGGCGGACGACGGCGGCGTCGAAGCCGATGCCGGTGTGGAAGGCGAAGTACCGGCCGTTCACCGAGCCGAGGCCCACCCGCTTGACCGAGCCCCGCCGGAGCGCCTCGACGAGCAGGCCCGTGGCCGCGACGGGGTCGTTGGGGAGCCCGATGGCGCGGGCGAAGACGTTCGTGGATCCGCCGGGCAGCGCCACCAGGATCGAGCCGGATCCGGCCAACCCGTTGGCCACCTCGTTCACGGTCCCGTCGCCACCGAGCGCGGCGACCACCTCGACGCCGCGACTCGCCGCGTCGCGGGCGAAGCGGGTGGCGTGGCCCCGGCGGTTGGTCTCGACGACGCGGACCTCGTAGTCGGCGGTGAAGGCCTGCTCGATCATCACCGTGGTGCGGGCCGTCACCGAGGAGGCGAACGAATTGACGATGAGCAACAGCCGCACCCCGGGGCCCTCCTGGAGCGGCGACGGTACCACCGGCCGCGTCGGCGCCCATGGGGCACCGATTCGGTACCGATTCGGTGTCACACCACGGCGGAGGCGAACGGCTGGCCTGGCACCAGTTGAAACCGGTCGGTAACAATGGACGGCCATGCACGTCGTCGTCTGCGTGAAGCAGATCCCCGACCCGGCCAATCCGGGCGCGCTCGACTCGAGCACGAACACCTTGAAGCGCGAGGGCAAGTTGATCCTCGACGACTCCGACAGCTACGGCGTCGAGATGGCGCTGCAACTCGTGGCCACCGCGGGGGGCGGTGAGGTGAGCCTCGTCTCCATGGCCCCCAACGGCGAGACGAGCGGGCTACGCACTGCGTTGGCCATGGGCGCGGCCAAGGCGGTGCTGGTGAGCGACCCCAGCCTCCAGGGCTCGGACGCGCTGACCACGGCCAAGGTCCTGGCCAAGGCGGCGGAACGGCTGGGGACCTTCGATCTGCTCCTGTCCGGTACCGAGAGCACCGACGGGTACACCGGGACGGTGCCGGAGCAGATCGCCGAGCTGATGGCGCTGCCGTCGGTCACCTTCGCCAAGCACATCGAGGTGGGCGACGGAGTGGCCAAGGTAGAGCGCCAGACGGAAGCGGGCTACGACGAGGTGGAGTGCCCGCTGCCGGCGGTGGTCTCGGTGACTTCAGGAGTGGTCGAACCCCGCTACCCGAGCTTCAAAGGGATCATGGCGGCGAAGTCGAAACCCGTCGACGAGGTCACCGCAGCCGACCTCGGGGTGTCGGCCGTCGGGTGGGCGGGCGCGGGCCAGGAGATCGTGAGCGTGACCGCGGCCGAAGCCCGGGCCGGCGGCGAGGTGATCGAGGACGACGGCGAGGGCTACCTCAGGATCGTGCAGTTCCTCGAAGCGCTGAAGGTCATCTGAGGCGGATTCGAGGAAAGGACGCACGACATGGCCATTGACACCATCTGGGTCTACGCGGAGGCAGCAGAGGGCCAGCCCACCTCCGGCACCCTCGAACTGCTGACCAAGGCCCGCTCGCTCGGCTCCTCGGTGTCCGCCGTGCTGGGCTCCGACGCCACTCAGGCGGCAGCGGTGCTCGGCGCCTACGGTGCCACCACCGTCTACGCCACCGGTGATCTCGGCGCGCGCCTCCCCGGCCCGGCGGTCGCCTCGGCGTTGAAGGCTCGCATCGACGAGAGCGGAGGGCCCGACCTCTTCCTGTTCAGCGCCACCTACGAAGCGCGCGACGTGGCGTCGCGCTTGTCGGTCAAGCTCGACCGGACGGTGCTCACCAACAACATCGACGTCAGCGTCGACGGTGACACCGCCTCGGTGACGACCGCCATCTTCGGGGGCAACACGCTCGTCACGACGGCGTTCACGGGTGGCCGGCCCTGCCTCGCCATGTTCCGGCCCAAGTCCTTCGCCGCCGAAGCGTCCGGCGGGGGGTCGGCCGAAGTGGTCGCCCTCCCCGTGCCCGACCTCGGCCAGACGGGGACGGCGACGGTGGTTGGTCGCCACGTCGAGGAGTCGACGGGTCCCAAGCTGGACGAGGCCAGCATCGTCGTTGCGGGGGGCCGGGGGCTCACCGAAGCCTCGAAGTACGAGATGGTCGAGCAGCTGGCCAAGCTGCTCAAGGGTGCGCCCGGCGCCTCCCGGGCCATCGTCGACGCGGGGTGGGTGCCCTACAGCTACCAAGTCGGCCAGACCGGCAAGGTGGTCAAGCCGACCGTCTACATCGCGGCCGGCATCTCCGGGGCCACGCAGCACATGGTCGGCATGAAGGGGGCGAAGAACATCGTCGCCATCAACAAGGACAAGGACGCGCCCATCTTCTCGATTGCCGATTTGGGCGTCGTGGGCGACGTGCACAAGGTCCTGCCCAAGCTGATCGAGGCGCTCCAGGCCCGCCAGTGACGCGCGGCGGGCCCGACGGCTCCGAAGGGGACAACCGCACCGGCGTCTAGGCTCGCCCCGTGCCCAGCCCAGCCGCGCCCACCTGGTCCAACTGGGCCCGCAACCAGCGCGCGCTGCCGTCCGCCATCGAGCACCCACGGTCCGAGGACGACCTCGTCGGGATCGTGAAGGAGGCCACGGCCGACGGCCGGCGGGTCAAGGCGGTCGGCGCGGGGCACAGCTTCACGGACATCGCCGTCACCGACGGGCGGCTCGTCGTGCTCGACCGCTACGACCGCGTGCTCGACGTGGACACCAACCGTTACCGCGTGACGGTCCAGGCCGGCATCACCCTCGAGCGGATCAACCTCGCCCTCGACGAGCGAGGGCTGGCCATGCCCAACCTCGGCGACATCGCCTACCAGACGGTGGCCGGGGCCACTTCGACCGCCACCCACGGCACCGGCGCGACGCTGCGGGGGCTCGCCGCCCAGATCGTGGGCATGCGGCTGGTCACCGCGGACGGCTCGGTCATGACCTGCTCCGCCGAGGAGGCGCCCGAGGTGTTCCATGTGGCCCGCGTCGGCCTCGGCGCGCTCGGCATCGTGTCGACGGTGACGCTCGAGGTCGTCCCGGCCTTCACGCTCGCGGTGGTCGAGCAACCATTGCGAGTCGACGACGTGCTCGCCGATCTCGAGAGCCACGTCGACGGCAACGATCACTTCGAGTTCTTCTGGGTGCCCCACACCGGCTGGGCGCTGACCAAGGCCAACAACCGCACGACCGAGCCACTCGCGCCGCGGCGGCGGACCCGGGAGTGGTTCGACGACTACCTGATGGAGAACTACGCGTTCGGGACCCTCTGCCGCATCGGGCGCTTCCGCCCTTCCCTGATCCCCCGCCTGGCGAGGGCCCTTCCGTCCTCCGGACGGGTCACCTACCGCGATAGGAGCTACCGCGTGTTCGCCAGCCCACGGAAGGTGCGCTTCTACGAGATGGAGTACGCCATCCCGCGGGAAGCGGCGGTGGAGGCGCTGAACCGGGTGCGGGCCTTCGTCGCCGACGCCGGGCTGCTCTTGAACTTCCCCGTGGAGGTGCGCTTCACCGCGCCCGACGACATCCCGCTGTCGACCGGCACCGGTCGGCCCTCCTGCTACATCGCCGTCCACGTCTTCGAGGGCATGGAGTACCGCCCCTACTTCGAGGGCGTCGAGCGGATCATGAACGACTACGGCGGTCGGCCGCACTGGGGAAAGCTCCACTTCCAGACGGCCGAGACGCTGACGCCGCGCTATCCCGAATGGGACAGCTTCCAGAGCGTGAGGCGCCGGCTCGACCCTGACGGCCTCTTCGCCAACGTGTACACGCGGCGGGTTCTCGGCCCGTGAGTGCCATCGTCGATGCCCCGCAAGCGCCCTCGGCCCACGCGAACGCGCCTCTCGAACCACACCACGATCGCGGTGATGGTCGCCGTGCACCTCGGCGCCGTCGTCGGGCTCGTCCGCCTGGTGATCGGCCCGCGCCCGATGGCCACCATCGCGCTGGCGGTCGTGCTGTGGGCGGTGACGGGCATGGCGATCACGGCGGGCTACCACCGATTGTTCGCACATCGTGCCTACCGGGCGGCGGCGCCCGTCCGGTGGCTGTTCCTGCTCGCCGGGGCCGCTGCCTTCCAGAACTCCGCGGTGGCCTGGAGTGCCGATCACCGCGACCACCATGTGGCCACCGACGGCCCTGGCGATCCCTATTCGGTGACGCGGGGGTTCTGGTGGGCCCACATGGGATGGCTCTTCCGGTCGCGACCGGGCTCGGCCCACCCGCTCGAACGGCTGAAGGACTTGAGCCGCTACCCGAGCGTGCGTTGGCAGCACCGCTGGTATGCGCCCATCGCCATCGTGACGGGTCTCGTGGTGCCCGTCGCCGTGGCCTCGTTCTGGGGCGACCCGTGGGGCGGGTTGCTCATCGCCGGCGCGTTGCGGGCTGCGGTTGTGCTCCAGTCGACCTTGTGCGTGAACTCGGTGGCGCATTGGTGGGGCCGGCGTTCCTATGACCTGGCCGCATCGGCTCGGGACCAACCCCTCACGGCGCTGATCACCTTCGGGGAGGGGTTCCACAGCTTCCACCATCGCTTCCAGTCCGACTACCGCAACGGCATCCGCTGGTGGGACTTCGACCCCGGCAAATGGGTCGTCTGGTGCCTCGCGCGGCTCCGGCTGGCGACGGGGCTGCGGCGCACCGCGCCCGACGCCATCGCCCGCGCCCGGGTCGGCTGACCGGTCCCTCGCGTCGCGGCGGGCTCGCCGGCGGACCAAGGGCGGAGCGATCATGGTCAGATGAGCGGCCACGGGTAGCGCCGTCCCGTGGCGTCGATCGGGAACCGGCCGCGGGCCACGAGCGATGTGGCGCGCCGCCGGATCGCCACGACCTCGTCGTCGTCGAGCAGCGTGGCGAGATCGAGCGGCACGCACTCGGCCAGGCGAGCGGCTCCGGCGAGCAGGTCCTCGGGCAAGTCATCGCCGCCGAACTCCCAGATCACCGTCCGCAGCTTGTCGTCGGCGGCGAAGCACAGACCGTTGTCGATGGCGTAGACGCGGCCGTCGAGACCGAGCAGGCAATGCCCGCTCTTGCGATCCGTGTTGTTGATCAGCAGATCGAACGCGCAGATCGTGCGCAACTGGTCGTGGAGGTCGGGACGGTGCTCATAGAGGGTGAAGTAGTGCTGCTCGAAATCGGCCGGGACGAAGAGCTGCAGCGAGCCCTCACCGAAGGGGCCGTCGTCACGCAGCACCGTGGGTGGCACGAGGCCCCAGCCGAGGTACTCGGACAGCACCCAGGCGGCCACCTCGCGGCGGTGCAGGCCGCTCGGGAAGTCCCAGAGGGGGCGCTCACCACGGATCGGCTTGTACACCGCTTGGAGCTCCTGCCCGCCGCCACTCACCGTGACGAGGAACGTCGCGTTCGAGCTCCACGGGAGGCGACCTTCCACCTCGACTGTTCCCTCGCGCAAGAGGCGGAGTGACTCGCGCATCAGTTCATGCGGGGGCAGAAATGACCCTCGGGGTCGAGCGGCAGGCCACAGAACCGGCAGGGCGGCCGGCCGGCGGCCACGAGCGCGGCCGCGCGCGGCTCGCGAACGCTCGGGCCTGGCCGCGCGTCAGGCGCACGACGACGCTGCCCTGCTCGGGGGCGGTCTCGGGCTTCGCCTCGCCTTCCTCGCCTTCCTCGCCGGCGGCGACGATCTCCTCGAGCTCGACGACGAAGCGGTCGTCGGCTTCGTCGAAGGCCACGCTGATCGTGCCGACCACGAAGGCAGGGAGCAGGGGAGTGAGCGGCTCGAGGGCGTCAGGATCGGGGAGGGCGTCCGGCTCCGGTAGCCCACCGAGGATGCGGCTGAGGTACTCGCCGAGGGTCCCGACTTGCTGCTTCTCGCACTTCACGGTGACGACCGCCGTCCCCGCCTGCACCTGTAGGTAGAAGGTCCGCTCGCCGGGCCGGCCCTCGGTGGCCGCGGTGAACCGTTCGACGGCTTCGAAGTGTTGACGCTCGCTCATGGATCAGGACGGGCGCAGCTGGGTGAGGGACCCGCCGATCGAGTTGAGGGTCAACACCGTCGGGCCTGCGGGGCCGTAACCGATCGCCGTGACTGAGCACGGCGAGATGACGATGCGCTGGAAGAGATCGAGGTGGGTCCCCATCGCGTGGGCGGCGGCGGCCTTGATCGGATCGGCGTGGGACACAGCCACGACGACCCCGCGGGGGTGGCGGGCGCGGAAGCGGTCGACGGTGTCGACCATGCGCGTCTGCATGTCGGTGAAGCTCTCCCCGGAGGGAAAGCGGAAGCCACTGGGGTAGCGCTGGACGGTTCCCCACTCGGGGCGACGCATCAACTCCTTGAGCTGGCCGCCGGTCCATTCGCCGAAGTCACACTCCAAGAGCCCTCGTTCGGTGACGACCTTCAACCCGCGCGCTGCCGCGATCGGCGCCGCTGTCTCCTTGGCCCGCTCGAGGGGCGAGGCGTAGACCGCGTCGACCGACTTCAGCTCGGCGATGCGAGCCGCCACGGCTTCGGCTTGGGCCCGCCCTTCATCCGAGAGATGGAGCCCGGCGGCCCGCCCGGGGAGGACGGCTCCCGTCGTCGGCGTCTGGGCGTGCCGGACGAAGAGTACGAGCGTGTGGGGCGGAGGGGTGCGGCGCGCCATCGTCGGAGCGCCAACCTACCGTCGTGGGGTGGATTCCCTCGCATCGGTCCGGGCCGACGTCATCGCTTGCCGAGCCTGTCCGCGCCTCGTGGTCTGGCGCGAGCAGGTCGCCCGCGAGAAGCGGGCCGCGTACGCCGATGAGGAGTACTGGGGCCGTCCGGTGCCTGGTTTCGGCGACGCCGCGGCGCGCATCCTGATCCTCGGGCTGGCCCCGGCCGCCCATGGCGGCAACCGCACCGGCCGGGTGTTCACCGGCGATCGATCGGGCGATTGGGTGTTCCGCGCCTTGTTCCGAGCCGGCCTGGCCAACCAGCCCACGAGCCGTTCGGCCGACGACGGCTTGGCATTGACGGGGGCCTACATCGCCGCGGCGGTGAGGTGTGCCCCGCCCGCCAACCGGCCCACCCCCGATGAGCGCGACCGGTGCCGGCCCTATCTCCAGCGCGAGCTCACCTTGCTCTCGAACCTGCGGGTCGTCGTCTGTCTCGGATCGTTCGCATACGAGGTCGCGGCGAGGGAGTTCGCCATCCGGCCCAGACCGCGGTTCGGTCATGGGATCGAAGTCGTCACTCCTGCCGGGTTGATTGTCATCTGCTCGTTCCATCCGAGTCAGCAGAACACCTTCACCGGGAAGCTCACCGAGACGATGTTCGACGCCGTGTGCCGTCGCGCCGCGCCGTCGCGGCGACGAGGTGAGTGCTCGGGAGGTTTCGGCGGCCCGCAGGCGGGGCACGCGACACCGAAACCAATCGGAGGTGAGGCTATGCCCCAATCTGCATGGAGCCCGGAGAGAGAACGCCAGTACGAGCACATCAAGGACGGCCTGCTCGATCGGGGCGAATCCGAGGACACGGCGGAAGAGATCGCGGCACGGACTGTGAACAAGGAACGGGCCCGCAACGGCGAAGCGGCCACGTCGAGCCCCGTGTCCACCGACGACATCTCCTCCGGCCGCCGCGGCGGGCTGCGCTCCCACAGCGGGCCAGGTGGGCGTACCTACCGGCAGCTCTACGCGGAGGCGCAGCGTCGCAACCTGGAAGGACGCTCCAAGATGTCGAAGGCGCAGCTGGAGCGGGCCCTCGAGCGCTAGCCGTTGTCGGTCGATCCGCCTTGGCCGCTCGACCGCAGTTCTTCAGACGGGGGGTTCGAAGGGGGGAAGGTCTCCTTCCCCCCTTCACTCGCGGCGGTGACCTTCTTCTTGGGCGGCGGCACACCGACCGAGACGCTGGCATTCGCCCATGTCGGCCACCGGCGGCGGCTGACCACCGAGAGCGTCCGCAAGAGCTTCATCGCCTTCTGATCAGAGTCGGCGGGGCGGGCCACCACGGCGCCGGTGGCGATCATCCGGCCCACGATCTCGCGTCCGAGGTCGGTTCGAACGAGAACGAGCGTCCAGTCGTTGTCCTCGCCGATGCCGCCCGTCGAGATGTCGGCGTGCTCAGCGGCGAAGTCGGGGCAGTACTTGCAGCCCTCCCGGGTCCACGCGTGGCATTCCTTGAGATCGATCTCGTGGTACGACCCGTCCTTCATCCAGATCTGGAACACCCCCTTGATGTTCATCTTCACCATGTCCTGCTTCTTGAGGCCGTATTTGGCCTCGAAGAGCTCGGGGAAGATGGCATCGTCGAACGTCTTCGAGCAGAGCAGGCCGATGTTGAAGATGAAGGGCCGGCCCGTCTTGCCCACCTTGCGATGCCACATGACGGGCGGCGAGGACGACTGGCAGCTCATCCCCACGAGGGCGATCTTGTCGTATCCCTCGTCAAGGGCCTGCTTCATGGCGAGCAGGTTGGCGGAGTAGGTGTAGCGGCTCCCGGCCGAGGCGAGGATCTCTTCGCGGTTGCGGGCGAGACCGGGCATCGCCTTCCAGGTCGAGCCGTCGCCCTCGAGGAACGACGTGAGCGCGCAGTCGATGTAGCCCTCCTCCATGGCCCAGATGAGGAGCGCCGACGACGAAGCCGCCGTCCTGGCCCATGCGATGCACCATGTCGTCCGAGGCGCGGCAGAGGAGCAGATCCTTGGTGATGCCGTACATCTCATCGGGCTGGCGATCGCGGCCGAAGAGGTGTTCGTTGGCCTCGGGTTCCCAGGCGCGGAAGCGCGGGCACGCCCGCGTGCACGAGGTGCACCCCTTCTGGCCGTGCCCGCAGTCAGCCGCGCCCAGCTCCTCCTCGAGGTGGAACGGGCTTGTAGCCACCGGCTTCGTGGTTGTACCCGATCACGTCGTGAGGGCAGGCGATGACACACCCCGCGCAGCCGGTGCAGAGGCCAGTCGTGATGACCTCCTCGTAGAGCTCCTTCCACTGGTTGGTCCATCGCGCCGCCTTGGGAGGCACCTCCTCGGTGAGCGTCATGGAAACGAGACTACGCAGCCCCGCCAGGGCGTGATGGCCGCGGCCGTGGCCGCGCCGGCTGGCCGTCGGCGCCCGTCCTGACGTAGTAAGGAGCACTGGTGGCCGTGGCCCGAGAGTTCAGGTCCGTCCCCGAAGTTAGCGGAAGGGCCATTCGTCCCGACGCCTCGTCCGATTGCGATCGGCACAAACGACCGCTCGGGCCTGCCAGCTCCCAATCGCCCCGGCCCTGGCATCCCCCCCGACCACTGGGGAAACATGGGCCCATGGAGCTCGCCTACCCGCCCGAAGCCGAGGAGTTCCGCCACGAGATCAGGGCCTGGCTCGAGGACGAACCTGCCCGAGGGCTGGTTCCACGAAGGCTTCGAGCTGACCGGCGAGGCGAGGGCGGCCTTCAACCAGGAGTGGCCGGCCAAGCTCTACGAGGGCGGGTGGATCTGCGCCTCGTGGCCGGAGGAATACGGCGGCAAGGGCCTCTCCACGATGGAGTACGTCGTGCTGACCGAGGAGTTCGCGCGGGCGGGCGCGCCGCTGCGCGCCGACTTCTTCGGGGACACCCTCGTCGGCCCGACGCTGCTGCAGTGGGGGACGGAGGCACAGAAGCGGGAGTTCCTGCCGAAGATCCTGCGCGGGCAGATCCGCTGGTGCCAGGGCTTCAGCGAGCCGGACTCCGGCTCGGATCTCGCCTCGCTGAAGATGACGGCCGTGCTCGATGGCGATGAATGGGTCATCAACGGCCAGAAGGTCTGGACGACCCAGGCGCAGTACGCGGACTACATCTTCCTCCTGGCCAGGACCGACCCGGCCGCGCCCAAGCACAAGGGCATCTCGTATCTGCTGGTCCCCATGCGTCAGCCCGGCGTCGAGGTGCGCCCCATCGTTCAGCCGGATGGCACGGCCGAGTTCAACGAGGTCTTCCTCGACGATGTCCGCTGCCCGAAGGACAACGTGGTGGGCGGGGTCAACAACGGCTGGCAGGTGGCGAACACGACGCTCGGCTTCGAGCGGGGCAGTTCGGCGACGACGAGCTACCGGCGCTTCGAGAAGGAGCTCGAAGAGATCATCGCCCGGGCGCGGGCGGCTGGCGTGCTGAGCGACCCACGGGTCCGCCAGCGCATAGCCAGGGCGCACACGACGGTGCAGATCATGAAGGTCAACGGCTGGCGGTCGCTCACGACCGCGCTCACCGGGCGCAAGGATCCCGGCGTCGCCGCCCTCGGAGCCAGCAACAAGATGTTCTGGAGCGAGTACCACCGCGACGTGATGGAGCTGGCCATGGATGTGTGGGGCCTGGACGGCCTCCTGCTCACCGGGGCCAATGACGTCGCCAGCTGGCCGGGCGTGACGCGCGCCTCGGGCCGGCCGTCGTACCCGGTCAATCCCCTTCAACAGGCGTTCTTCTTCAGCCGGTCCGAGACGATCTGGGGCGGGACGGCAGAGATCCAACGCAACATCGTCGGCGAGCGTGTGCTCGGATTGCCGCGCGAGCCGAAGCCCGGCGGATGACCGCCGCCTGACGGAGTGCTGGCGGGTTCGGCCACCTCGGCCGTCGGGCTGCCGGCCGCCGACCCTTGCATCCGCGCGTAGCCCCATGCCACGCTCGCGCGCGTATCCAGCCGCACGTCGACGTGGCGTCGGTGCGCCAACGGAAGGACGCTTCGAGCTCGTCCGGCACCGCGGCGTAGCACGCCGAGTCCCGTAAACGATCTTGCGAGAGGCACGGAATGGACGAGGAGCCGGGCGCCAACCTGGTCGGGAAGCGTTACCGCTGCGAGACATGCGGCACCGAGGTGATGTGCGTGAAGGGTGGTCCCGGGCACTTCGCCTGCCACGGCGTGGCCATGCCCCTGATGTCCGCCAAACCACTGCCCTCCTCGGACTGAGAGGCGAGCTATGGCTGAACAAGCGATCGAGGCCGGCACCCGGGTGCGCTGCGAGAACTGCGGCTCCGAGGCCGTCGTCGTGCGCGCCGGCGGGCCCGAGCTGCGCTGTTGCGGCGCCGAGCTCACCGTGCTCTCCCGGGGCCGGCCGAGCTCCTGACCCGACGAGCCAGGGCGCTGTGCGCCTCGGGCTGCGCTTCGACATGCGCTCGCCTCCGATGGGCGCGGGCCCACCGGCTCTGTGGGCCACCGTCGTCGATCAATGCGCGTGGGCTGATCGCATCGGCGTCGAGATCGTGCTCCTCGGCGAGCACCATGGCGACCCCCACGGCTACAACCCGGCGCCGATGGTGCTGGCCGCCGCCATCCTCGGCCGCACCGAGCACCTCGTCGTCGAGCTCTCGGCCCTCGTGGTGCCGCTCCATGATCCGGTGCGCCTGGCCGAGGACCTCGCCGCACTGAGTCTGCTGGCTCCTGGGCGAATCGAGGCCACCCTCGGGCTCGGTTACCGGCCCCACGAGTACGCCATGTTCGGGGTGGCCGCGGCAGAGCGCCGCCGCCGCTTCGACGACGCCCTCGACGTGCTCGCCGCGGCGTGGCGTGGAGAGGCGTTCGAGTACGAGGGTCGCCCGGTGCTCGTCCGGCCCCTGCCCCCGCCGGGGAAGGCCCCCCTCCTCCACCTCGGCGGCAGCACCGAGAACGCGGCCCGTCGCGCGGCGCGGGCCGGTTTCGGGTTCCGCCCCGGCGTCCCACCACTCTGGGAGGTCTACGTCGCGGAGCTTCGAAGTCTCGGCCGGCCCATCCCCGACCCCCACCCGCGCAGCGGGCCGACGTTCCTGTTCGTCAGCGAGGACCCTGAGCGGGACCTGGCCCGTCTGACCCCCAATCTCCTCGACACCACGAACACCTACGCCGAGTGGGCCCTCGAGCGCCGCGCCGGCAGCACGAAGTACGCGCCGGCCACAACGGCGGACGATCTCACGTCGCGGGGCTTCTGCTTCTGCACGCCCGCGGAATGCGTCGAGCTGGCCCGGAGCTTCCACCCCGACGGCGAGCTGCGCTTCCATCCGCTGATGGGCGGGATCGACCCGGAGCTGTCGTGGAGCAGCCTCGAGCTCTTCGAGCGCGAGGTGCTGCCGGAGCTCGAGCGGCTCGGTCTGCGCCTTCCCCGCGAGCCCTTTGCGGCGTCCTGAAGCGGCGCGCGACACTCTGTCGCATGCTCCCCGACGACGTGAAGCTTGTCTCCGTCGACGACCACGTGCTCGAGCACCCGAAGGTGTGGGAGGACCGGCTGCCAGCGCGCTTCCGCGAGGCGGGACCACGCGTCGTCGAGCCTGCGCCCGGTGAGCCGTGGGCCGGCTACGAGATCTGGACCATGGAGGGCCGCGGTATCCCACGCTGAAGACGTACGCCATCGCCGGACTCGACCGTGACGGCGAGAACGCCCCGATCCGTTTCAGCGAGATGCTGCCCGGCTGCTACGAACCCGCGGCGCGGCTCAAGGACATGGACCGCGACGGCGTGTGGGCGCAGCTCTGCTTTCCCTCCTTCGCCCGTTTCGCCGGCACGCGTTTCCTCGAGTGCGAGGACCGTGAGCTCGCCCTGCTGTGCGTCCAGGCCTACAACGACTTCATGATCGACGAGTGGTGCGGCTACGACCCGGCCCGCCAGATCCCCCTCGTGCTCTTGCCCCTCTGGGACGTCCCCGCGGCCGTGCGCGAGATCGAGCGGTGCGCGGCGAAAGGGGCCAAAGCGGTGAGCTTCCCCGAGAACCCCGACACCCTCGGGTTGCCCAGCTGGCACAGCCGGGGCTGGGACCCCGTGCTGGCCGCCGCCGAGCAGGCCGGCCTGCCCCTCTGCATGCACTTCGGCACCTCCGGACGCACCACCGCCACGTCGGCGGACTGCCCCGATTCGGTGCGCTACACGCTGCTGGCGTGCAACTCCATGGGCCTGGCCGCGGACCTCCTCCTCTCGGGCGTCTTCGCCCGCTTCCCCCGGCTCCGGGTGGCGCTGTCCGAGGGCGGCATCGGCTGGATGCCCTACTTCCTCGAGCGCATCGACTACACGTGGGAGGGTCACCGGATGATCGAGCCGCAGACCGACTTCGGGGTGCGGCCGTCGGAGATGTTCGCGGGCCATCTCTTCGGGTGCTTCATCGAGGACGAGGTCGGCCTGGAGCAGCGCCACCGGATGGGCATCTCGCAGATCATGTGGGAGTCCGACTTCCCGCACGCGGACAGCGCCTGGCCCCACAGCCGCGAACGCCTCGCGCAACGTGTGCAGGACATCCCCGACGACGAGGTACGCCAGATGGTGGAGACGAACGCAAGGGAGCTGTTCGGCCTCGCCGCCGTCTGATGCCGCGAGGCGCCACCGCGTCGCGCCGCCGCGAAGATCCCCGGATCGAGCAGACCCGCCAGCTCGTCTTCGCGGCGACGTTGGCGCTGATGGCCGAGCACGGGTCGTCGGCCATCACCGTGGAACGCATCGCCGAGCGCAGCGGCGTGGCCCGCAGCACGATCTACCGGCGCTGGCCCGATCTGCCCAGGCTCTACTTCGAGGCCTTCAGCCAGTTGCGCGACCAACGCGAGCACGTCGTCACTGGCGACCTCGAAGCCGACCTCGCCAACTACATCGCCGACACCGCCGCCCACCTCAACGACCCCACCTACTTCTCGATCGCCGTCTTCCTCATGGCCAACGCCGCCGCGTCCGAGCACTACGCCCAGCTCCACCTCGAGCTGTTCACGCTGGCCGGCTCACGGGGCGCGGCCGTGTTCCAGACGGGCATCGACCGGGGGACGATCCGGCCCGACACCGACGTGTGGGCCGCGGCGGACGCGGTGCGCGCCCCCCTCGTCTACACCCGCCTGGCCAAGCACGACCTCATCCGGGTGGAGGAAGCGGTGCGCGCCGTTCCGAACATCATCCGCACGTACGGCAGCCCGCCCGCCGTCCGGTGCCTCGAAGCTCGTGAGGACGAAGCGGCGCTCAGGCGTTCGTCCCGCGCCACGCCAGCGACCCGCCGTCGATGACGTACGCGGCGCCGTTGATGAAGGCGGCGTCGTCGGACGCGAGGAAGCAGACGAGGGCCGCGATCTCCTCCGGCCGGCCCGCCCTCGGCACAAGATGGGTAGCGGTCATCATCTTGAGCAGGTAGCTCGGGTCCTCGGCCACGTCGAGGTAGCGCTGCATCATCGCCGTCTGGGTGGCCGCCGGGCAGACGCAGTTGCAGCGCACGAGGGGCGCCAGGTCGACCGCGGTGGCCTTCGTGAGCTGGATCACGCCCCCCTTGGTGGCCGCGTACGCCGGCCCCATCGGGTAGGCGACGAGCCCCGAGACCGACGCGGTGTTGACGATGTTGGGCCCTCGCGTCGAGCGCTTCAGCAGGGCGGCGGCGTAGCGGGTGGCCAGGAAGTAAGAGCGCAGGTTCACCTGGTAGACGCGCTCCCACACCTCCTCGGGCAAGACGTCGACGGTGAGCTCTTCGGTGAAGTTGGCTTCGAGCACGCCCACGTTGTTGTGCAAGACGTCGAGACCGCCGAAGGCGGCTTCGGCCTGCGCGATGAGCGCTTGGATGTCGCTCGAGCTGGTGACGTCGGTGCGCACGAACCGGACGTCGGCTCCCGCGGCGCGCACCTCCGCGGCGGCCGCTTCGCCAAGGTCGGCGTCGATGTCGGCCAGCACGACACCGGCCGCGCCGCGCCGAGCCATCTCGATGGCGGTGGCCCGTCCGATGCCGTTGGCGGCGCCGGTGACGAGGCAGATCTTCCCGTCCAGCATCTCGAAGGCCTCCTTGTCGCGGGCGCCGGAGTCGTGTCATCCCTGCCGCCGCCGAGGCGGCCGAGTCCAGCCGCATGCTACGCGTGGTCGTTGTGCGCGACAACGTGTTGCACACGGCCCGGGAGTCAGCGCCCGGCGTCCAGCGCGGCCAGGGCCGAGCGGACGGCCTCGTCGGCGTCGGCGTCGGTGACGGGGACGTGCTTCGCGGCGCGCTGCTGGAACAGCGGCGCCATGATGGCGTCGGCCAGGGCGGCGGCGTCGGTGTCGGGCGGCAGCTCCCCGGCGGCCACCGCCGCTCGCACGATGGCGGCCCCACGACGCTGGCGCTGGCGAGCGATGGCCCGGTAGCGGGCGCGGTACTCCTTCGAACCCAGGGACGCGTCCATGAGGAAGATCATCACGCTGAAGAACGACGGGTCGTCGAGCTCACGGCCGTAGTGTCGGGCGAAGGCGCGGAGGTCGGTCACGAGGTCTCCCGTGAGCGACAAGGGGGAAAGGCGGGTGAACTCGTCGAAGGCGTCCAGGAAGAGCTGATTGACGTCGGACCACCGTCGGTAGATCGTGCTGCGGGCCACACCACTGCGCTCGGCCACCCGTTCGATCGTCACCGCGGCCGGGCCCAGCTCCGCCACCAGGGCGAGGGTGGCGGCGAACACGGTGCGCTCGGTCTGACGCACTCTGGTGTCTTCGCGCCGAGCGGCGGCTGGGGCGACCCGGTTCGCCTGGCGACCGTCCCGCGCCCTCGCCGCAGTCATCGGTCGGCGAGGCTACAGAAGTCAGTCGCGCACCGTGTCCGACAGCAGGTCAGCGTGGCGCACAACGCCGCGGTGCGGCTCTGGTGGATCGAATACGGTCGTACCGACGCACGGCTCGTGGGGCTTCCCACGACAACGAGGAGCTGCCTCGCCCATGGACCGGGACCCCGCTCTCCAGGCCCTCATTGACCGACAGGCCATCACCGACACCCTGTATCGGTACGCGAGCAGCATCGACCGCAAGGACTACGCCACCGTGCGGGCGGTCTTCGCCGACGATGCCGTCGCCCGCTACGGAGAGCGCGACGAGATGCGTGGAGCCGACGCCATCGTCTCCTGGATCGAGGGTCACGGCGAGGAGCGCCGCTTCCAGCACCACTTCCTGTCCGTGTACCACATCGACATCGACGGCGACACCGCCTCGGCCCTCACGTACCACACGTCGCATCAGATCACCGCGGCCGAGCCCAACCAGGTGAGGGTGATCATCGCCCGCTACCACGACCAACTGCGTCGTATCGACGGCGCCTGGAAGATCACGAACAAGGTCATGGAGGTGGGCTGGCGCGAGACCCGCCACGGTCAGGAAGCCTCTCGAGTTCCGCAAGGGCCATCATGACGGCGGCCGGCGACGGCGCCGCCCGCTTCGTCGGCCGGGCCATCCCGAGGCGTGAGGACGCCCGCATGCTGAGCGGTCACGGACGGTACGTCGCGGACGTGACCCGTCCCCGGATGCTCCAGGCCGCGTTCGTGCGCAGCGACGTGGCCCGTGGCGTCATCGAGCACCTCGATGTCGGTGCCGCTCGCGCCCTGCCGGGCGTGCACGCCGTGTTCGTGGCCGCCGACCTCAACGCCGGTGCCGGCCCGATGTGGGCCACGATGTACGAAGGCGCGCCGGGGCCGCCACTGCGGCCACTGGCGGACGAGGAAGTGCGCTTCGTCGGTGACCCGGTGGCGATCGTCGTGGCGGAGGATCGGTACGTGGCCGAGGACGCCGCGGGCTTGGTGGAGCTCGACGTCTCGCCGGCTGCCCCCGTCCTCTCGTTCGAGGAAGCGCTCTCTGACCGCGAGCTCGTGCATCCCGAGCTCGGGACGAACCTTGCGGCGTCGGTCGATGCCCTCGACGAGGCGGCGTGGGCGGCGGTGTGCGCCGAGGCCGCCCACGTCGTGACGAGGCGGTTCCAGCAGGGGCGGGCCACGAACGTGCCGATGGAGCCGCGCGGGATCGTGGCCGACTGGGACCCGTGGACGCCCGAGCTGCAGGTGTGGTCGTCGACCCAGAACACCCACGAGGTGAGGGCGGCGTGCGCCAGGCTCCTCCGCATTCCCGAGCATCACGTGCGGGCCATAGCGGGTGACGTCGGGGGTGGCTTCGGCATGAAGATCTTCCTGACCCCTGACGAGGCCTGCGTCGTGCTCGCCGCTCACCGGCTCGGCCGACCCGTGCAGTGGATCGAGGACCGCCAGGAGAACCTGCTCGCCGCCGGCCACGCGCGTGCCGACGACGCCACCGTGTCCATGGCCTTCGACCCGGACGGTCGCCTCCTGGCCATGCGGGCCGAGCACGTCGAGGACGTCGGCGCCTTTCCGGTAGGCGGCACCTCGAGCTCGACGGGAACGATCCGCCGCCTTCTCCCCGGTCCCTATCGTGTGCCGAAGCTCTTCTACCGCGGCCGGGCCGTCTACACGAACACGTGTGGGCGCACCGCCTACCGCGGCCCTTGGCTGTTCGAGACGGTGCTTCGCGAACAGCTCTTCGACCACGCCGCCCGCGAGCTCGGCATCGACCCGTTGGAGCTGCGCCGTCGCAACGTGCTGAGGGCCGGCGACCTGCCCTACACCGCGGCCACCAGCGCCACCTTCGTGGGGGTGACCCCGGGTGAGACCCTCGACATCGCCGCCGAGCTCATCGGGTACACAGCCTTCCGCGACGAGCAGCGCAGGGCGCGGGCCGAGGGTCGCTACCTCGGCGTCGGGCTGTCACTGTTCGTCGAGCCCACCGGGATGGGTGTCGGTATCCTGGGCTCCGACCAGGCCACCATCCGAATCGAGCCGAGTGGTGTGGTCAACGTCCACATGGGCACCGGCAGCACGGGCAACAGCCTGGAGACGACGATCCCCCAGATCGTGGCGGAGCACCTCGGCTGCGAGCTCGACGACGTGGTCTTCCACCAGGGCGACACCGCCTCGTCACCGTGGGGCCACGGCTCCGGCGGCAGCCGCGGCGCGGTGGTATCGGGCGGTGCCGCGCGCGCCGCGTCGATCGAGTTGCGGGAGCGAGTGCTTCGGCTTGCCGCCGATCACCTCGAGGCCGCGCCCGAGGATCTCGAGCTGGCCCGCGGGATCGTGTCCGTGCGGGGCACCCCCGCCCGCACGGTGAGCCTCGCGGACATCGCCGCCACCGTGCACCGGCGCCCGGAAGCCGTCGCCGACAACGACCGCAGCCTCGAAGTCGCGGTGCGGTACCGCCCGCCGCATCCCTACACGTGGTCGAACGCCGCCCACGCGTGCACGTGCGAGGTCGACATCGAGACGGGCGTCGTCTCGCTGCGCCATTACGCGGTCGGGGAGGACTGCGGCACGATCATCAATCCCATGGTCGTGGACGGCCAGATCGCAGGCGGGGTGGCCCAGGGGATCGGCGGCGCGCTGCTCGAGAACTTCGTCTACGACGACGTCGGGAACCCGCTGACCACGACGTTCCTCGACTACCTGCTGCCGACCGCGGCCGACGTTCCCCCGATCGACGTCGGTCACCTCGAGACGCCCTCTGCCGTGCCCGGCGGGTTCAAGGGCATGGGGGAGGGTGGGGCGATCGGTGCGCCCGCCGCAGTCGCCAACGCCGTGGCCGACGCGCTCGCCCCCCTGGGCGCCTCATTCGCAGAGCTCCCGGTCACCCCTTCGGTTGTCCTGAGGGCGCTGGCCGGCTCGGAAGATGGGGAGGAACGAGCATGAGCCTCGAGGGGCGCGTGGCCGTGGTGACCGGAGCGGCTCAAGGCATCGGGCGCGCCTACGCCCTCGCACTGGCCGAGGACGGCGCCAGCGTCGTGGTCGCCGACCTGAAGGCGCAGGGCGCGCAGGAAACGGTGGACCTCGTCGAGGCGGTGGGCGCCACCGGGTTCGCCGTCGAGGTCGACGTCAGCGATCGCGAGAGCACGCTGGCCATGGCCGGCGCGGTACGGGCGCGCTTCGGCGCTGCGCACATCCTCGTCAACAACGCGGCCGTCTACGAAGACCTCCGCGCCGGCTCGCTCCTCGAGTGCGACATCTCGTATTGGCGTCACGTGTTCGCGGTGAACCTCGAGGGCCCGCTGCTGTGCACCCAGGCGATCGCGCCGATGATGATCGAAGCCCAGTGGGGACGCGTCGTGAACCAGTCATCGGTGGGTGCCTACATGGGACGCGGCTCGCACTACGCCTGCTCGAAGCTCGCCTTGATCGGCCTCACCCAGGGACTCGCCCACGAGCTCGGCCGCCACGGCATCACCGTCAACGCCATCGCCCCGGGCGCGATCCACACCGAGGCCACGATGAAGGTCGTACCGGAGCCGCTCCGGGAGGAGATGATCCGCCGAGCCGCCATCCCCACCCGAGCCGAACCCCGGGAGCTGGTGGGGACGTTGCGCTATCTCGTGGGTGACGGCGCCGCGTGGGTGACCGGCCAGACCATCACCGTCGACGGCGGGGCCGTCCCCCACCTCTAGCGACGGGGGGAAGGAGACCTTCCCCCCGTAGAGATGCGTACGCCGGCCGACCTGGATGGCGGGCCGACCCCACCAATCCTGACGTCCAGCCAAGCCGGATCGACCTACGAAGACTTGTCACGACATCCCGAGGTGGGGCACCCGAGTAGTACGAGGGGGCAGATCTCCTCGGGTCAGGCGACGGCCTTGAAGCGAATCGGCAGCTCGCGCATCGGGAGGTAGAAGAGGCTCGGATGATGCGCGGGCTCGGGCAGGGGCCGGGCCAGCTCGATGTCCTCCAACCGGTCGAGCAGGGTCGAGAAGGCCAGCTGGATCTCCTGGCGGGCGAGGGGCGCGCCGATGCAGTAGTGGACGCCCGCGCCGAAGGCGAGGTGGTTGGCGGCGTTGGCGCGGCGGATGTCGAAGCGCTCGGGCTCCGGGAACTCGTCGGGGTCGTGGTTGGCCGCCCCGAACCTCGCCACGATGGCGGCGCCGGCGGGGATGGGGACGCCGCCGATCTCGGTGTCGCGGGTGGCGATGCGGAACTGGCCCTGCACCGGGCTCTCGATGCGCAGCGCCTCCTCGACGAAGCCCTTCATGAGGCTGCGGTCCTCCCGCAACATCGCGGTCTGGTCCGGATGGCGGACGACGAGCCACATGGCGTGGGCGAGGCCGCTCGTGATCGTCTCGAACCCACCGGTGATGAACTGGAACATGAGGTCGAGCAGCTCCTCGATGGTGAGCGGCGTCTCGCCCTCGTCCTCTTCGTGCGCGTGCACGAGGGCCGACATGAGGTCATCTCGTGGCTCGGCCCGTCGGGCCTCGAAGACGCGAGCGAAGTGGTGTTGCGCTTCGAGCTCGAGGTCCACCGCGGCGACCGTCTCCTCCTGGGTCATCAGGCGGGCCGTCGGCCCGAGCATGGCGTCGCCCCAGCGTTTGAAGGTGCCGATCTGGCTGCGGTCGAGCCCGAGCTGCTCGGCGATGACCGTTCCGGGCAGCGGGTGGGCGAACTCGGCGAAGAACTCGCACTCGCCGCGGGCCGCGAACGCGTCGATGAGCCCGTTCGTCACCTCGATGATGTGAGGCGACAGCTCGCGCACCCGTCGCGGGCTGAAGGCGCGGTTCACGAGCCTGCGGAAGCGGGTGTGCTCGGGCGGGTCGGTGCGGTGCAGGGTCGGGCGATACACCCAACCCCGCTCGGCCAGCATGCGCCGGCGCAGCTCGGCTCGTTCGCGCTGGAGATCCTTGCCGGGACTGGCCTGGCTGGAGAAGGTGTCGGTGTCCGCGAGCAGGGCGCGGACGTCGTCCCACTTGGTGACCAGGTAGAAGCCGGTCTCCGGCATGCGGTAGACGGGGCAGTGCTCGTGGAGCTGGCGGTAGAACTCCCAGGGGCAGCTCTGGACGTCCGGGCTCATCAGGCTGAGCTCGGCACGATCGGTGTCGGTCACGGCTCTCCAGTCAGCGCGGGTCGGGGTCACGGTACCCGCGTCGGGCGGGGGGCACCTCCATCATATCTCATGAGAAATACGGCTTGGCTGGCGGCCGCGGCGGCGCGGCGGCAGATGGCCGGCGTGGCCCTGGCCGGGCGATCCAGGACGACCTCTTCGGCGCGACCTACCGTGGTGAGTCACGACAGGGGGTGGCCGTGAGCGGACCGATGGAGGGCATCAAGGTCGTGGAACTGGGCTTCTGGGTGGCGGGGCCAAGTTGCACGGCGATCCTCGCCGACTGGGGCGCCGACGTGGTGAAGGTCGAACCGCTCGCGGGGGACCCCTTCCGTGGGATGTCGGTCTACTTCGCGGTGGCGACCGGGCGGGACGTGAACCCGCCCTTCGAGCTCGACAACCGGGGAAAGCGCTCGATCGGGCTCGACTATGCCACCGGGCGGGGCCGTGAGGTCCTGCAGCAGCTCATCGACCGCGCCGATGTCTTCGTGACGAACTTGCGGGTCGAGGCGCTCGAGCGGGCCGGGCTCGACCATCCGACCCTCGCCGCCCGGCTGCCGCGCCTGATCTACGCCAGCATCACCGGCTTGGGGTTGGAGGGCGCCGAACGTCACCGGCCGGCCTACGACGTCGGATCGTTCTGGTCACGCGCCGGCGTCGCCGCGGCGCTGGCGCCCGAGGGGGCGTCGTTGCCCTACCAGCGCGGCGGGATGGGCGACCACATGACTGGGCTGGCCGCGGCCGCAGGGATCGCCGCCGCCCTCTTCGTGCGCGAGCGAACGGGTGAAGGCCAGCTCGTGAGCACGTCGCTGCTGCGGATCGGCGCCTACATGATGGGTTGGGACACGAGCATCAACCTCCGCACCGGGCTCCCGACGGTGCCGATGACGCGCAAGACCGCACCCAACCCCCTGATCGTGGACTACGGGGCGAGCGACGGGAGGCGCTTCTGGCTCCTCGGCCTCGAAGGAGATCGCCACTGGCCGGCGGTCCTGAGGGCCGTCGGGCGGCCCGACCTCGCCGAAGATCCGCGGTTCGCCGATCTCTTCTCGCGAGCGGTCAACGCCACTGCGCTGGTGGAGCTGCTCGACGAGATCTTCGCTGGCCAGACCCGCGACGAGTGGGCCGAGGTCTTCGACCGGGAAGGCGTGTGGTGGTCGCCCGTCCAGGCGACCCATGATCTCGTGAGCGACGAGCAGGCCGCGGCCGCCGGCTGTTTCGTCGACGCGCCGTTGGCCGACGGCGGGAAGACGACGGCCGTGGCGACGCCGGTGGACTTCGGGACGAGTACCTCGCAACCGGGAGGCCCGGTCCCGGAGATGGGCCAGCACACCGAGGAAGTGCTGCTCGAGCTGGGTTACGACTGGGACGGCATCGTCGGGCTGAAGGACGCCGGCGCCGTCTATTGAGCCACGGAGAAGCAGACCTTCTCTCACCCGGAGGCCTCGTCGGTACCATCGCTGCCAATGGCGCGCCCCTCCCCGGCCGAACGGCCCGTTTCCTCGCCCGGCGATGACGGCGCGCGGCGGGAGCCCGCCCCCCGCGTCCGGCTGACGATCGCGCCGAGCGACGCCCCGACACGCGCGCTGAAGACGTCGGAGACCGTGGCCCGCGACATCGTCCACGACATCGTGGCCAACGGCCTGCGCACCGGCGACAGCCTCCCGCACGAGGCGGCGATGCTCGAGGAGTACGGCGTCAGCCGGGAGTCGCTCCGGGAGGGCCTTCGCCTCCTCGAGGTGCAGGGCTTGATCACGATCAAGCGGGGACCGGGGGGAGGGCCCGTCGTCGGCCAGATCGATCCTGCGAACCTCGGCCGGATCTCGACGCTCTACTACCACTTGGCGGGCGCGACCTACCGCGAGCTCTTCGACGCCTGGGTGCTCATGGAGCCGATCCTCGCCGCCCGCGCCGCCCGCAACGACGACCGCGCCCTCGTGGTCGAGGCCATGGAGCCCTATGTCGAGGAGCTCGACGATGGCGCCGCCGGTGACATCGCCGCCTTCGTCGGGGAGCACGTGAACTTCCACGCCGTCATCGCGTCACTGGCCGGCAACCGCGTCCTCGAGCTCATGCTCCCGACGATCGGTCTCGTCGTCACCCATCATGTGGTGGTGAGCGCGGACCCACGCGAGGTGCAACAGCAGATCGAGCGGGACCACGCCGCCATCGCCCGTGCCGTGTCCGACGGTGACGCGAAAGCGCGGAAGCGCTCATGGAGGCTCATATCCTCGCGGTGGCCGACGTGTACAGCCGGCGCATGGGGGAGCGGATCGAGGATTACATCGAATGGCGCTGACGGGCTCCCCTTGATGGGGAGCCCGGTCTCGCGCCGCTGACCCAGGGGGCGGTCTGCGGTTCTAGTCGAGGTGGTACAGGCGCGCCGCGTTGTCGTGGAGCACCTTGCGGGCCGTCGGCGCGGGGAGGCCGGCGAAGACCTCCTCGATGTACTGGTTCGGGGCGATGGCGGTCGTGGCAGGGCCGGGAGACATGCTCGTGGGATGCGGGTAGTCGGTCTCGAACAGGATGTGGTCGTCACCTAGCCGCTCGATGGCATAGGCGATGCTCTCGCGCTCGAACCAGAAGCATCCGTAGATCTGGCGCCGGAAGTACTCGCTGGGCAGCAAGTCGTACTCGGGGTGCTCGAGGCCGACGCCGCAGTTCTTCCATTGCCAGTCGAGGGCGTCGAGGGCGAAGGGAATCCAACCGATCCCGCTCTCGACCGAGACGAAGTCGAGCTCCGGGAAGCGATGGCAGATGCCGCCGCACACCAGCTGCGCGATGGTGCGGGCGTTGCCCATGAAGAACGAGACACCCATCGACGCGTAGTTGGCGTGCGGACCGTTGTCGGGGTGGCCGGCGCTCTGCATGAGCGACAGGTCGGCCGAGGCGATGTGGAAGTTGATGGGCAGGCGCCGCTCCTGGGCGGCTGCCCACAGCGGATCCCAACGCCGGTCGGTGAGCACGGGCAGGCCGAAAAAGCCGGGATCCTGCGTGAAGATGACGCCCCGGTGGCCGGCGTCGGCGCAGCGGTGCAGCTCCGCGATCGAGGCGTCGAGATCCCAGAAGGGGAGCGACGTCATGGGGAGCAGCCGGTTGGGCGCCGCGCTCGCCCAGTCGCTCTGGTAGTCGTTGTACGCCCGAACGAGCTCGAGCTGGAGCTCGCGGTCGTCGAGGCCCCGGATCATGCCCGAGTTGAAGAGGGCCACGTTCGGGTAGAGGACCTGCGCGTGGATGCCGTACTGGTCCATGCGGGCGAGACGCAGCGGGGCGTCCCATGACGCCGGGTCCGCGTCGCTCCACCGGCGGGGATGATCCGGGGGATACTCGCTCCACCCTGCCATCGAGGCCGACGCCGCCGCGCCGAGCCGTTGGCCGCCGATGAACCAGGCCTCTTCCTGTTTTGTGTCGTCCCACGCCACATGGGGGACCAGTTCGCCCCAGCGGCTCGACAGACGCGACGTCCAGAGGTCAGGCGGTTCCACGAGATGGGTGTCGACGTCGATCACCTCGATCTGCTCGACCAACGTGGTCACTGGGCCCCTCCTTCGGACGGTACAGCGCGTCGCCAACCGGCGACCGGTGCCAGGGCCCACAGTCTAAACATCATGAGGAATATGGTCAAGGGCGCGGCGCGTCATCCCTGCTCATTCATAATCCTCATGAGGATATCTTGACAGGAGTGCTGGGGGAGGTGTCTGATGACGGGGCCGTGTCGCTCCGGGCGCGGTCGGAGGCCTCGGGGCGGGCCGCCATCCAACTCACCGAGCAGGAGCGTCGTGACCGCAACTCCCCTTTCCGCCTCGAATGGATCAGAGGCCGGCCCAACCGCAGGACCCGACCGGCGGCCCCGCCCGCGACAAGGGCCGCTCGCGGGGATCCGAGTCGCGGACTTCTGCTGGATGGGAGTGGGATCCGTCGCCACGCGACACCTCGCCGACTTCGGCGCCGAGGTCATCAAGATCGAGGACCGGACGCGGATCGACCTACCGAGGCGCCTCCCGATCTACAAGGACGGCCCGGCGCGCGCCTTCGGTCAGGAGGACGAGAACCCCGACGTCAACAAGGGCGGCCTGTTCAACAACTTCTGCCGCAACAAGCTCGGCGTCACCATCAACATGCGCACGCCGGCCGGCCGAGAGCTGGCCGACCGTCTCATCGCCGCGAGCAGCGTGGTGACCGAGAACTTCGCGCCCGGGGTGATGGAGCGGTGGGGGCTCACGTACGAGCGCTTGGGCGAGCTCTCCCCGGAGGTGATCTACGCCCGCATGAGCGGCTACGGCCACTCCGGCCCGTACACCGGCTACCGCAGCTACGGACCCGTGGTCCAAGCCGTCAGCGGTCTCTCCTTCATCAGCGGGTTGCCCGGGCGCGAGCCCTCTGGCTGGGGGCTGTCCTACATGGACAACCAGGCGGCCTACTACAACGCCGCCGCGGTGCTCCTCGCCATCTACCACCGCAACCGCACCGGGCAGGGCACCGAGATCGACGTCTCCGCGATCGAAGTGGGGGCCACGCTGATCGGCCCGACCTTCCTCGACGTGACCGCCAATGGCCGCCCGACCCGTCGCGCCGACTTCCCGACCGGGAACCGCCTCGAGCACCCGGCGGCCGCGCCCCATGGCGTGTATCCCGTCCTCGGGGAGGACCGCTGGATCGCGATCGCCGTGTTCGACGACGAGGAGTGGCGCGGGTTGGTGGCGGAGATGGGCGAGCCCGAGTGGTGTGGCGACGCTCGTTTCGCCACCCACGCCGCTCGCGTCGCCAACCAGGACGCGCTCGACGAGCACCTCCGAGACTGGACGCGCAGGCTCGAGCCGCACGAGGCCACCCGGCGCCTCCAGGCCCGCGGCGTGCGGGCGGGCACCGTGCAGAACGCGGAGGACCTCACCGAGCACGATCCGCAGGCCGCCCATCGGGAGGTGTTCTTCGAGCTCGACCATCCGGTGATCGGCCCGGCCCGCTTCGAGGCGACGCCCTTGCACTTCTCCGCCATGGCTCAGGACAACTGGCGTTCGGCGCCGCTGCTCGGGGAGGACAACGAGTACGTGTTCAAGGAGCTCCTGGGCGTCAGCGGGAGGAGTACGACGAGCTCGCCGAGCAGGGAGCGATCTGAGATGGAAGCGAACGCACGTCACGAGCACCCCTACGCCGGGCTGCGGGTCGTGGAGTTGGCCGACGACCCGGCCGGCGAGATGAGTGGGAAGTTCCTCGCCGACATGGGCGCCGACGTCGTCAAGATCGAGTCGCCGGGCGGGTCGGCCAGCCGTCATATCGGCCCCTTCGCCACGACGGGCCAAGCCCTCGACTCCGGCGACACGAGCCTGAACTACTGCTACTACAACACCAACAAGCGCAGCGCCGTGCTCGACGTGGGTCAGCCCGAGGGCCGTCGCCAGCTCGAGGCCCTGCTGGGCGAGGCCGACCTCCTGATCTCCACCCGCCGTCCCGTGGAGCTCGAGCGCGACGGGTTCGACCTCGAAGCCCTCCACGAACGCTTCCCGACATTGCTGATCCTCTCGGTAACACCGTTCGGTCTCGACGGGCCGTGGAAGGACTGGGTGAGCTCCGACCTCGTGGCTCTCGCCCTCGGTGGTCCGTTGAACAGCTGCGGCTACGACGACCACTCGATCCCGCCTATCCGCCCCGGTGGTGGGCAGGCCTTCCACAGCGCGGCGAGCTTCGCCCACATCGGGCTGTTGCTCGCCCTCATCGACCGCCAGCGCACGGGGCAAGGTCAGATCATCGACGTCGCCATGCACGACTGCCTCGCCGCCGGCGGCGCCGAGCTGGCCAACCCGTACTGGTTCTACCCTCGGGCCCTCGTGCAGCGTCAGACCTGCCGACACGCACAACCGGTACCGACGCAGCCGACGATCTTCCCCTGCCGCGACGGACGCTACGTGTACTTCGTCCTGATCATCGCCGAGCAGAAGCCTTGGCGGGCGCTGGTCGAGTGGCTGGCTTCTCATGGTCTCGCCGCGGATCTCGCGGATCCCGCCTACCTCGACGCCGCCCATCGCCGAGCGCACTTCCATCACATCCAGGGCGTCGTCGAGGTCTTCTTCCTGTTGATGGAGGCGGCCGACCTCTACCACGAGGGGCAGGCCCGGGGTCTTCCGGTCGGCATCCTCAACTCGCCCGAGGACCTCCTGGGCGACGAGCACTTCCGGGCCCGCAACTTCTTCGTCGCGGTAGATCACGATGGCAGGCAGGTCGAGTACCCGGGGAGTCCCTACCGCTTCTCGGCCTTCGAGCCAGTGCCGCTGCAGCGGGCGCCGAAGCTCGGCGAGAACACCGACACCGTGCTCGACGAGATCCACGCGACACGACCAGCCCAGGCCGCGGCCGGAGGAGGGTGAGTGGACGAGTCGTTCTCACACCGTGACCGCTGCGCCATCGTCGGCATCGGGGCCACGGACTTCACACGCGATTCGGGACGCAGCGACCTCACCCTCGCCACGCAAGCGGCGCTGGCCGCGGTGGCTGATGCGGGGCTCGCCCCGGGCGACATCGACGGCATCGTCCGCTGCGACATGGACCTGGTGCGGCCCAACGACCTGGCGCAGAGTCTCGGCCTCGACCACTTGACGTACTGGAGCGACGTCAGCCCCGGCGGCGTGGCTCCCTCGGCCATGGTGGGCCAGGCGGTGGCGGCGATCCTGGCCGGAATGGCCACGACGGTGCTCGTGTTCCGGTCGCTGAACGGGCGCTCGGGACGGCGCTACGGCAAGGCCTCCCCCGCCGCGGCCAAGCCAGTGGTCGGCGGCGGGGGCACCTACGACGAGTTCTTCCTGCCCTACGGCCTCGTCACGCCCGGTCAGATCTTCGCCCTCATGGCGCAGCGGCACATGATCGAGTTCGGCACGAGCGAGAAGGAGCTCGGTCACATCGCACTCGCCTGCCGGGCGCGCGCCAACGCCAACCCGGCCGCGCAGATGCACGACCGCCCACTCACCATGGACGACTACCTCGCGGCGCGGATGATCGCCCGGCCGCTGCGGCTGTTCGACTTCTGCCTGGAGACCGACGGCGCCTGCGCGGTGATCGTGACGACGACCGAGCGTGCTCGCGACCTCCGGCCGCGTCCGGTGCTGATCCGTGCCGTCGCCCAGGCCAGCCCGCACCTGCCCCAGCCGGGTGTGCAGTACCCCGTGCTCATGCGGGAGTCGATCACCACCATCCCGGCGCGGGCCGCGAGCGAGGTGCTGTACCGCCGGGCCGGGCTCGGGCCGGAGGACATCGACGTGGCCCAGCTCTACGACTGCTTCACGATCACGGTGCTGCTGCAGCTCGAGGACTGGGGCTTCTGCGCGAAGGGGGAAGGCGGCCCGTTCGCGGCGAGCGGCGCGATCGAGTTGGGGGGGAGCCTGCCGATCAACACCGGCGGCGGCCACCTGTCGGAGGGCTACCTGCACGGCATGAACCACATCGTGGAGGGGGTCCGTCAGATGCGCGGCGACTCGACGAATCAGGTCGTCGGCGCGGAGACCTGCTTGGTGACCTCGACGGCGCTCCCTCCGGGCAGCGCGCTCATCCTGCGAGCCGCATGATGCAGCCGGATCGGCTCGCCCCTGTGGAGGACGACCGCGACACCGCAGGGTTCTGGGCGGCGGCTCGGCGCCGGGAGCTGGCGGTGAGGTTCTGCGACGGGTGCGGGCAGCCGGTCCACGTGCCCATGGCCCGCTGCCCCCGCTGCGGCAGCTGGGACGGCGAGTGGAGGACGATGACCGGCCGGGGGCGCCTCTACTCGTGGACCACGGTCGAGCACCAGGTCCACCCCGCCTACCCCGTCCCGTACACGGTCGTCCTCGTCGAGTTGGAGGAGGCGCCCAGCGTGCGCCTCGTGGGCCGGTTGGCGGGCGCGCCGCAGCTCACCGCCGGCCAGGAGATGGAGGTGTGGTTCGAGGAGCTCGAAGGGGGCGCCGTCCTGCCCCAGTGGCGCCCCCTCTGACTCCTGCGTTCGCCTCGCGGCGGCGGTACCGTCGCCCAGCGATGGGGGTCTGGCTGGCATCTGGCGCGGTGGCCCTCACCGGGCGCGCCGACGGGCCGGGGTTGGCCCCGCCCACCGCCGCCGATCGTGTGCTGGAGGACCGTCAACGGCGGGTCGGGGACCTGGTCGGCGTCGATGTGGGCGCGTTGCTGGGGGAGCGAGCCGCCCTCGGTGGGCTGAGCCGGCAGGGTCAGCTCAGCTGCGGTGGAGCGGCGCGCCTGATGGCGGCGGCCGATGGCTGGTGCGCGGTCTCGTTGCCCCGCCCCACCGATCTGGACCTCCTGCCGGCCTGGCTCGGCGTCCCCGCCGCCGAGGAGGACCCCTGGCCGGCCATCGCCCGGGTGCTGGCCCAGCGGGCCGCGCCCGAGGTGGCGGCCGGTGGGCAGTTGCTGGGGATCCCGTGCGGGGTCGTCGGCGGCGGGCCCCGCCGGCCCGCCGTCGTCGAGTACTCCCTGGGCGCGCGCTGCGGCAACGATTCGGTACCGAATCGGCGGCGCAGGAGTTCCAGCATGTGGGACACCGATTCGGTACCGAATCGGCGGCGGAGGAATCCTTGGCCCACGCCGTTGGAGGAGACGCTGGTCGTCGACTTGTCGTCGCTGTGGGCGGGCCCGCTCTGCGCCCACCTGCTGCAGCTCGCCGGGGCCCGGGTGATCAAGGTCGAGGGCACCGACCGCCCTGACGGGGCGAGGCTCGGCGCCCCAGGGCTCTTCGCCCTCCTGCACGCCGGCCAGCAGGCCGTGACCGTCGACGTCGAGTCCGTCGATGGACGTGCCACGCTCCGCGCGCTCCTCCTCACCGCGGACGTCGTCATCGAAGGATCGCGGCCCCGGGCGCTGCGCCGGCTGGGCGTCACACCGGAAGAGATCGCTGTCCGCGGGTCGTCTCGCCTGCTGGGTGAGCATCACCGGCTTCGGCCGCGATGAGCCATGGGCCGCGTGGGTGGGCCTCGGTGACGATGCCGCCGCCGGCGCGGGGCTGGTGGCCTGGGACGCCGGCGGGCCGCTCTTCTGCGCCGACGCCGTGGCCGATCCGCTCGCCGGCCTGGCCGCCGCCGCCCGCGCGATCGAGGTGCTCGGCGGCCCGGAGGTGACACTGCTCGACGTGTCCTTGCACGCCGCAGCGGCGGAAGTGTTCGGCGGTCCGGCCCCCCACCACGGCTGGACCCCGATCGCGGACGCTCCCCTCCCGCGGGCCCGCCCCATACGCGGGGAGGCGCCCGGCGTCGGCGAGCACAACGGCGAGGTATTCGCGGCCGTGGCCCGAGCGTCGTGAATCGCATCGCGCTCATCGACGCGGAGGTGGGCGGCCGCCGCGTGGACGTCCACCTGAGCGACGGCCGGATTGTCGGCCTCGCCCCCCGCCTCGGGTGCCCTCCGGGTTGGACCGCGCTCGAGGCCCGGGGTGGCGCGGTCCTGCCCGGACTCCACGACCACCATGTCCACCTCCTGGCCCTCGCCGCCGCCCGCCGCTCCGTCCGCTTCGATTCCCTCGAAGGACTCGCGGCCCAATGCCGGCACGCCCCGGACGGTTGGATCCGAGCCGTCGGGTACCACGAGACCCTCCACGGCGAGCTCGACCGATGGGCGCTCGACCGTGTGGTGCCCGATCGTCCCGTTCGCGTCCAGCATCAGACGGGGCGACTGTGGGTACTCAACGGCCCGGCCCTGCGCGCCCTCGACATGGACGACCATCCCTCCGGTCGGCTGTTCGGCGCCGATTGCACGCTCCGGGCGCGCCTCCCCCACGAGCCACTCGACCTCGCGGCCATCGGGGCCGAACTGGCCTCCTACGGCGTCACGGGCCTCACCGACGCCACTCCGGTCACCGGCGAGCAGGAGCTCGCCCCGCTGCGTGCCGCCGTGCTCGCCGGCGACCTCCCCCAGCGTGTGGTCGCCATGACCGCCGCCGGCGTCGAGGCCCGCTCGGACGCGGCGCTCGAAGTCGGCCCGGTCAAGATCGTGATCGCCGACGACGAAGTCCCCGACCTCACGGATGTCGCCGGGTCCATCACGTGGGCCCACCGCCACGGCCGTGCCGCGGCCATCCATTGCGTCACCCGGGAAGCCCTCGTCCTCGCCCTTGTGGCCTTCGAGGAGGCCGGCGCGGGGGCGGGCGACCGGATCGAGCATGGCAGCGTCGTGCCCGCGGAGCTGATGCCTCGGTTGGCCGAGATGCACCTGACGGTCGTGACCCAACCGTCGTTCGTGCGCGAGCGCGGCGACCGCTATGCGGCCGATGTGATCCCCGAGGACCAGCCCTGCCTCTACCCCGCGGCGAGGCTGCTCGACGCGGGCGTCGCCCTGGCCGGCTCGACCGACGCGCCCTTCGGCGACCCGGATCCATGGCCGGCGATCGGTACCGCCGTGGATCGGTTGACGGCCTCGGGGCGCGTCCTCGGCCGCGCTGATCGGCTCTCGGGTGCGAGGGCGCTCGCGCTCTTCCTCGGCCATCCGGCGGCGGCGGGTGGGCGACCCCGCCGCGTCGTGTTGGGCGCGCCCGCGGATCTCTGCCTCCTGGACGTGTCGTTGTCCGAGGCCCTGGCCGCACCGTCCTCGCAGCATGTGGTCGCCACCGTCGTTGCCGGCCGCCTGGCCTGGGCGGCGGGAAGGTGTGCCACATGACGCAGCTGCCGACGTTGAGCGAGACCGAGTTGGCCGATCTCGTGCGCGCCGGCGTGGCCGAGGACGAGTTGAGCGCGGCCACCGGCGTGCCCGTCGTGCGCCTGACTGCCGGCGGGACCTCGGCGGCCGAGCGCGCCGAGGCGGCCGCGTTGGCCGCCAGCCTGCCCGCGGTCGTGGTGGCGGACGCCGACGATGACCCGGGCCTCGCGCCTCTGGTCGATGTCTTCGCGAATGGAGCGGCGCTGACGGCCATCGTCGACCACGTGGCGCGCACACCCCTCGCCGCCGTCGCCCTCGTTCTGCTGTTGCGAGGCGGAGCCGCCCGCACGCTGATCGAAGGCCTCGTCGCCGAGTCGGCGGTGTACTCGGTGTTGCAGGCGGGCCCGGAGTTCGCGGCGTGGCGGGCCAGCCGCGCCGTCAAGGCGCGTCCGGAGGAGGCCGACCCCGTGCTCGTCGAGCGGGAGGCGGACCTCCTCCACGTGACGCTCAACCGGCCACGGGTGCACAACGCGGTGGACGCCCGGCTGCGAGAGGCGCTGGCGGCGGCTCTGCTCGTGGCCTGCGCCGACCCGACGCTGCGCGTGCTGCTCGACGGGGCCGGTCGGTCCTTCTCGAGCGGCGGGGATCTCGACGAGTTCGGCTCGTTCCCGGATCCGGCCAGCGCTCACATCGTGCGCCTCACTCGCAGCCCGGCTCGCCTGATGGCCCGGCTCTCCGACCGCACGGAGGTGCACCTCCACGGCGTGGCCATGGGGGCCGGCATCGAGCTGGCTGCCTTCGCCGGGCGGGTCGTCGCTCAGGAGGACACGGTGATCGGGCTCCCCGAGCTGGGCTTGGGGCTCATCCCCGGTGCGGGGGGCACGGTGAGCCTGCCTCCTCGAATCGGGCGCCATCGCAGCGCGCTCTTGGGTCTCACCGCGTCGCCGATCGACGCCCGGACCGCCCTTGATTGGGGGCTGGTGGACGAGATCGTCCCCGGGTGAGGCGGGGCGGCCGCGCGAGCGGCCCGCCCGATTCGAACGGGGAGGCTGTTCCGTGCGGAGTCCGCACGTTCAGCCGCCTGATCGGTTGGTGAGCCTGTGCGCCTGCGTCAGTGGTTCAGGCGGCGCGGTCGAACCCGTCGTCGCCCCCACCAAGCCGTTGCGCCGGCGTCGATGCCCGCTCGATGGCCTGGTAGTAGGCAGCCTTGCGTCGACCTACGCGCCCCGTCGTCACCTCGAGGTCGGCCACCTGCTCCGGGTCGAGCTGGGAGTTCAGCCCGTCGCGCAACAGCTCGACGGCGGCCGCGCAGAGCTGCGACACCCGCGACGCGGTCACGCCGAGCTCGACCGCGACGTCTTGGAGCTCGCGGCCGTCGAAGAAGTGGGCCACCACGATCGTCCGTAGCCGATCGGGGAGGGCCGCCACCGCGTCGATGAGGTAGCCGCGTAGTTCGGTGTCGAGGATGTGTGCCAGCGGCCCGTCGTCGAGCGACGGGATGTCGACGTCGCTGGCATCGAGCACCGGCCCGGCGTGTTCGATGTCCGCCGCCCGCACGAGGTCGTCGCGCACCCGGCGGACGTCGGCCACCACGCAACCCATGTGTTCGGCGACCTCGGCGTCGGACGGGCGGCGGCCCAGCTCGGCCTGCAGCTCGCTCGTGACGGCGGTGACATGGTTGGCCTGGCCGCGCGCGCGCCGGGTCAGCCGGTCACGGCCCCGCAGCTCGTCGAGGATGGCGCCGCGGATGCGGACGCGGGCGTAGGCCTGGAAGGTGACGCCCCGCGAGGGGTCGAAGCTGCGGGCGGCCTGAGTGAGGCCGAGCGTGCCGGCGGCGACGAGGTCCTCACGGTCGACGAATCTCGGCACTCGGGCGGCGACGTCGGACACCACGTGATGGACGAGCGGGAGGCTCGTCGTGACCAGCGTTTGCCACTCCGGAGGGGCGGTTCGAGGAGAAGACTTGAGCATGCGTCTACCATCTCTGACCAGGCTCTTTCCCGGATCGCCCGACGCGGGGGAATGACGCGCCGACCCTCACCCGGGTGGGGGAGTTCGTCTGCACCGGTGGGCATGGTGCGGACGGCAAGACGCACTGGCCCATCCCCGGCCCTGCTCCGCGGCCGTCCCCCGGGGCGGGAGGCACCGGGCCTGACTACGAGCTCCTCGGCGAGTTCCCTCGACCCCTCATTCGCGCCACCGTCGGGCCGATGGGCTCCGGCGACCGGAGGCAGACATGGGATTCGAAGCGCTGTCAGCGCAGCTTTGGAAGGAACGAGCGGTGCTCGATCGGCTCGGGCTGAAGCTGGCGTTCGTCTGCAACATCGTCGAGACCGGGCGGGCCGAGTGGCTGCCGATGACGGCGGACGAGATCGCCGAGCTGGTCGAGGAGCTGCCGCGCCTGGCGGCGGCACACCGGAATCTCGTGCAGGCGTGTGGCGGCGAACGGGTGAGGACGCTCGCCTCGCTGAGCGCCGTCGCGCCACCGCCGTGGAACGAGATCCTCCGTGAGCATCGCGAAGCCCTCCTCCCGCTGCGGGCGCACGTCGAAGCCATGGTCTTCGCCGCGGAGGCCTGTCTGTCGGCCTTCGAGCCGGCGTTCCCGGCCTCGTACCCGGCCGACGACGCCGACTGGGCTGACCGGGAGCTCATCGAGGTCGCTCGCGTCGGGCTCCTCGACGTGCTGCGGAGCACGCGCCGCGCCCTCACCGTCCCCTCGTTGACGCAGCAACCGAGGGACAAGCAAAGGGCGCGCTCACCCTCAACTGGCGCGCCGGCCTTCCGATTCGAGAAGTGGGCCGTGCACGACGAGCCGGTCCTGGAGCCTGGTCGCCCTGCCCCTCCGCGCCGCGGGCCGGTCGCCGCACGTGCTGTTGCGTCCGGCCGACACCGGCCTCCGCTTCGCGGACGTTGTAGGCGCCGAGGCCACCAAGCAGGAGGCGATCGACACCTTCAACCTGTTCCTCGCCCACCGCAGCTTCGCATGCAGATGGGCGGCTCGCCGCGCCGCGGCGTGCTCTTCGAAGGGCCTCCCCGCACCGGGAAGACCCATCTGGCCAAGGCCATGGCCGGCGAGGCCGGCGTGCCGTTGTTCGAGACCGAGAGCGAGCTGCGCGGGCTGCTCACCGTGGCGATGGGCGGCCTCGTGGCCGAGGAGGCCGGGCTCGGCGAGGCGTCGAGCGCCGCCGCCGGTGATCTGGCTGCGGCCACCACGCTCGCCGCGCAGATGGTCGGCGCCACGGGTGTCGGGGGCAGCCGCGTGAGCCTCGACGCCGCCGCGGTGCCCGGGGCGGCCAACCTCGTGGCCAAGGTGCTCGCCGACCACCGCGCCCGCCCGGTTCTCGAGCGACTCCTGGCCGACGCAGAGACGCGAGCCCGGCGGCTCGTCGAGAGCAACCAGGCGGCGCTGCGCCAGTTGGCGCAGGCGCTGGTCGAGCACGACGAGCTGACCGGCGACGAAGTCAGGGCCATCCTCGAGCGCCACCAGCGCCAGCCGCGGGCGGCAGCGGAATCGGCGCCGGCGTGGGTGGTCGAGGCGGCACCCGACTGAGCGGGAGCGTCCTCGTTGGTGGCGATGCCTCGCGCGTCGAGCTCGGAACACGTCGCGCCGGGCAGCCTCGCACGGAGGGGTCACACCGGCGGCGGGCGCACCTCGACGCCCACGCGCTGCACGGCGTTGTTCGAGTATCCCCCGACATTCCAGTTCGGTTCGAGCGGCTGCTCGTTCCCTTCGGCGTCGACGGCCCGGCAGCACAGCTCGTAGATGCCCGGTTCGGCCGCCCATTCGTAGCTCCAGGCCTGCCACACGCCGAGTGCGCTGGGCGGGCTGAGTTGCGTTCGCTCCCAGGTCTCGCCGCCATCCCGGCTGAGGCGCACCTCGGTTATGGCCGCGAAACCGGACCACGCCCGTCCGGTGATGAGGTTGTTGCCGGCCGTCACGAACCGTCCCCGTGTCGGGAACTCGGGAATGCCGGGCGGCACCATGAGCGCCCGCGGCACCATGCGCGTCACCGGCACCCCCGGCTCGTCGGATGTTTGCCGCACGCGGTACGAAGCCACCTGCTGCATCCCGCTGAAGGGTGTCTCCACGGCCGTGATCGCGGTGAGCCACTTGACGTTCGTCATGCCGTACCAGCCGGGCACGATCAGCCGCAGCGGGAAGCCGTGCTGCGGCGGCAACGGCTGGCCGTTGAGGGCATGGGCCAGCAGGACGTCGCGGTCGGAGGCGGCGGCCGCGGGCAGGCTGCGCTGGTACTGCTGCTCGACGCCGCCCTCGACCCCTCGGTCGGCACCGGTGAACACGAGCTCGACGGCCTCTGGCGCGAGGCCCGCACCGGAGATGACGTCCGCCAGCGCCACCCCGGTCCACTCCCCCGTGCCCACCGCCTCGTTGAGCCACGGCTGGCTGAGCGGGCGAGGGTCGAGCAGGGCGCGGCCGTTCCCGGCGCACTCCATGGTGGCCCGCCGGCTGACGGCCGGAAGGGCTCGGAGATCTTCGAGCGACAGTTCGAGTGGACGGCCGACGCAGCCGTCGACGCGCAGGCGCCATTCGGTGGCGTCGATGACCGGGATGTCGTAGTGGATCAGGAGGTAGTGCAACCCGACCGGGGTCACGTCGTACCGCATCGCTTCGAGGGGCATCCCGTGGTTGCGAGCGGCGAGGCGCAGCTCCACCTGCGTGATGTCCCCGGCTTCCTGCGCCACCGCGTCCTGCATCGTCGACTCCCTGCCCAACGGCTTGCCGGCCTCTGGCTCGAACGCTAACGGCCTCTGGCTCGAACGCTAACGGCCGCTGGCGTCGCGACTGGTCAAGAACGGGGAGCGAACTGGTCCTGAGGCGCACTCCACGAATGCAGCGTCTTCACATAGTTGGCCCGCTCGAACGCCGAAGGATCCGCTGAGGTGGCGTAGCTGGCGCTGCCCCGGAGCTGTGCGACCGACACGTACTCGCGCTCTTCCAGCCACTTCCGCAGCTCGGCTTCGATCAAGGTGAGCCGCGACGGCCCGTCGCGGAGCAAGGCGGAGGTCATCATGGCCACGTCCGCCCCCACCATGAGGGCCTTCACGACGTCGTCGCCGCTGCCCACGCCGGAGGTGGCCGCCAGCGACACGGTCGTCGGCAGCTGCGGGCGGAGGATGGCGAGCCAGCGCAGCGGCAGGCGCAGCTCCCACGAATGGCTCAGCTCGACGCGGGGGACCACGTCGAAGGTCTCGAGGTCGAGGTCGGGTTGGTAGAAGCGGTTGAACAGCACGAGACCGTCCGCGCCGGCGGCCACGATGCGGCTCGCGAAGTTGGCCATGGCCGAGTAGTAGGGGCTGAGCTTCACCGCGAGGGGGATGTCGAGCTCGGCCCGCACCGCGGCCACCACGGCGAGGTCGGCCGCCTCGATGTCCTCGGCGCCGAGATGGGCGTCGGCGGCGACGTGGTAGAGGTTCAGCTCGATGGCGTCGGCCCCCGCCTCCTCCAGAACCCGGGCGTAGCGCGTCCAGCCCCCTGCTGACGTGGCGTTCAGGCTGGCGATGACCGGCACGTCCACCGCGGCCCGGATCTGCTCCAGATCATCGACGTAGCGCTCGCCGGCATCGGCGAAACCCGGTAACGCGGGGAAGTAGTCGAGCGCCTCGGCGAAGTGCTCGGAGCCGGCCTCGAGGGCGCGACTCAGCTCGATCTCCTCGTGGACGATCTCTTCCTCGAACAGCGACGGCAGCACGATGGCCGCCGCGCCGGCGTCCTCGATGCGGCGCACGGCGTCGAGGTCGCGGTGATCGGCGAGGCCGAGGCCACGAGCGGCGAGGCGAGCTCGAGCCCGAGGTAGCGGGTGGACAGGTCGACCATCTCAGACCTCCTCGGCCAGATCAGCCGGTTCGGCGGGCGCGATCAGGTGAGGGATCGTCCGGTGCATGCCGGCGAGCTGCTCGTAGTACTTCCAGCGCTCGTCGGCGTCGGCCTGGGCGAGGGCGCCGAGCTGGGCGGCACGCTCGGGGTCGGTGCGTTCGAGCACCGCGAAGCGGGTCTCGCTGCCGGCGAAGTCGCGCACGGGGATCGAAGGTTTGTGCGAGTCGAGCCGGAAGGGCTGACCCCCTTCGGCTTCGGTCGGTTGGAAGCGGTACAGCGGCCAGTAGCCGCTCTTCACCGCGTCCTTCATGTGGGTCATCGACTTCGACATGTCGATGCCGTGCGCGATGCACGTGCTGTAGGCGATCACCAACGATGCGCCGGGCCAGGCGTCGGCCTCGAGGAGCGCCTTCGTGGCTTGGAGGTCGTTGGCCCCCATCGCGATCTGCGCCACGTAGACGTTGCCGTAGGCCCGGGCGATGGCCCCGAGGTCCTTCTTGCCGACGGCCTTGCCTGCGGCGGCGAACTTGGCGACGGCCCCGCGCGGCGTGGCCTTGGAGGCCTGGCCGCCCGTGTTCGAGTACACCTCGGTGTCGAGCACGAGGATGTTGACGTTGCGCCCGGCCGACAGCACGTGGTCGAGTCCGCCGAAGCCGATGTCATAGGCCCAGCCGTCGCCACCGATGATCCACACGCCCTGGCGCAGGAGGCTGCCGATCAACGCGAGCAGGAGCGCGGCGTCGTTGCGAGCTTCGCCTTCGAGGCTGCTGAGGCGGGGGCGAAGGAGGGCGATGGACTCGCGCGCGGCGCGGATCTCGGCTTCGGTGTGCTGCGGGTTGTCGATCACGGCCCGCACGAGCTCCTCGCCGACGTGCGGGGTCAGCTTGAGCAGCGCTTCGCGTGCGGCCATCCGCTGGCTGTCGAGGGCGAGCCGCATGCCGAAGCCGAACTCGGCGTTGTCCTCGAACAAGGAGTTGTTCCAGGCCGGCCCCCGCCCCTCGCCGTTCGTCGTCCACGGCGTGGTCGGGAGGTTGGCGCCGTAGATCGACGAGCAGCCCGTGGCGTTGGCCACGACCATGCGATCGCCGAAGAGCTGCGTGACGAGCTTGATGTACGGGGTCTCACCGCACCCGGAGCAGGCGCCGGAGAACTCGAACAGAGGTTCGAGGACCTGCGAGCCCTTGACGGAGTCGTGGGGGAGCAGATCCCGGTCGAGCGGCGGGATCTCCTGGAAGTACTCCCACCGCCGGCGCTCGAGGTCGCGGTGCTCGAGCGCGAGCTCCATGTTGATCGCCTTGTGCCGGACCTCCACCTTGCTCTTGGCCGGGCAGACGTCGACGCAGACGCCGCAGCCGGTGCAGTCGTCGGGCGCCACCTGGATGGTGAGCAGATGGCCGCTGAGGTCCTTGGACCGGAACTCCTTGTGCAGGAACTCCGCCGGTGCGTCGGCCACCGCCTCTGGCGCGAACACCTTCATCCGGATGGTGGCGTGCGGGCAGACGATGGCGCACTTGCCGCAGTCGATGCAGATCTCGGGGTCCCAGATCGGGATCTCCCGGGCGATCGCCCGCTTCTCGTAGCGAGCCGTCCCCGTCATGAAGGTGCCGTCCACCGGCAGGGCGCTCACCGGGAGCAGGTCGCCGTCGCCCGCCATGAGCACCGCGGTGACGTTGCGCACGAAGTCGGGAGCATCATCGGGCAGCGATGCCACGGCCACGTCCGTCGCCGTCACCTGCTCAGGAACCTCGACCCGCTCGAGGCGATCGAGGGCCTGGTCGATGGCGGCGAAGTTCCGCTCCACCACGGCTCGGCCCCTGCGACCGTATGCGTCCTCGACGGAGTCCTTGATGCGGGCGATGGCCTCGTCTGCGGGGAGCACCCCGGAGAGCTGGAAGAAGCAGGGCTGCATGATCGTGTTGATGCGGTTGCCCATGCCGGCTTCCTGCGCCACGCGATCCGCGTCGATGGCCCAGAAGGCCACGCGCTTGTCGATGAGCTGCTGCTGGACGTCACGGGGGAGGTGCGCCCAGACCGTCGTGGCGGGGTACGGGCTGTTGAGGAGGAAGGTCGCTCCCGGCTTGGCGTAGTCGAGCACCTTGGTCTTGCCCAAGAGCCCGAACTGGTGGCAGGCGACGAAGTCGGCGTCGTCGACCAGGTAGGTGGAGCGGATCGGCTCCGGACCGAAACGCAAGTGGGACACGGTGACGGATCCGGACTTCTTCGAGTCGTAGACGAAGTAGCCCTGCGCCCAGAGGTCGGTGTTCTCCCCGATGATCTTCACGGATGATTTGTTGGCGCCGACGGTGCCGTCCGAGCCGAGCCCCACGAAGACGGCTTGCACCTCGTCCGGCGGGCGCGGATGGTGGAAGTCGTGGTCGATGGGCAGGCTCGTGTGGGTCACGTCGTCGTAGATGCCCACGGTGAAATGCCGTTTCGGCCGCGGCTCGCGCAGCTCCTCGAAGATCGGCTTGATCATCGACGGCGACACTTCCTTGGACGAGAGCCCGTAGCGGCCGCCGATGACCCGGGGCTGTCCCGCGAAGGGAGGCTCGTCGGTGTCCATCGCCTCGGTCAGGGCCGCCACCACCTCGAGGTAGAGCGGCTCGCCGACCGCGCCGGGCTCCTTCGTCCGGTCGAGGACGGCGAGGGAGCGGACCGTCGGCGGGAGGGCCCGGATGAAAGCGGCGGCCGGGAAGGGGTGGAAGAGGCGGACGCGCAACAGGCCGACCGGCTCGCCGGCCGCGACCATGGCGTCGACGGTCTCCTCGACCGCACCGTTGGCCGAGCCCATCACCACGATCACCCGATCGGCGTCGGGGGCACCGTGGTAGTCGACGAGCCCGTAGCGCCGCCCCGTGCGGGCGGCCAGCTCTCCCATCACCTCCTCGACGATGCCAAGAACGGCCAGGTGGAACGGGTTGGCTGCCTCGCGAGCCTGGAAGAAGACGTCGGGGTTCTGAGCGGTGCCGCGCAAGGTCGGAGCCTCGGGGGTCATCCCTCGGGCCCGGTGGTCGATCACGTCCTGATCCCGCACCAGCGCGTGGAGGTCGTCGTCGGCGAGGAGCGCGATCTTGTCGATCTCGTGGGACGTGCGGAAACCGTCGAAGAAGTGCAGGAACGGCACGCGAGACCGCAGCGTGGCCACATGGGCCACGAGGGCGAAGTCGTGCGCCTCCTGGACCGAACCCGCGCACAGCATCGCCCACCCCGTCGGCCGGGCGTGCATGACGTCGCTGTGGTCGCCGAAGATCGACAGCGCGTGGGTCGCCACGGTCCGAGCCGCGACATGGATGACCGTCGGGGTGAGCTCCCCGGCGATCTTGAACATGTTGGGGATCATGAGGAGCAGACCCTGGGAGGCCGTGAACGTCGTGGCCAGGGCGCCCTTCTGCAAGGCCCCGTGGAGAGCGCCGGCCGCCCCCGCCTCGGACTGCATCTCCACGACGTCCGGGACGACTCCCCACAGGTTGGGACGGCCCTCCGCGGACCAGTCGTCGGCATGCTCGGCCATCGGTGACGCCGGCGTGATCGGGTAGATGGAGATGACCTCGTTGAGGGCGTACGCGACCCGGGCGGCAGCCTCGTTGCCGTCCAGGCACTCCCATCGCTCGTTCATCAGGTGCCTCCGTCAAGAATCAGGCCGTCCGGCCGTCGCTGGGCCCGGAGCCTATGGGCGCGCAAGGAACACGGATGCACGCACGTCGGATGGGTCAGGTGTGGGCGGGCGCGACCTCACTGTCGACCATACGCCGGGGCCCCTTGCCGCTCGCCAGGGCCACAGGTCCCGACCGGACGAGGCGATCGGTGCCGGGCGCCGGGGTGTGGGTTCGCGGAGCACCATGCTCTCCCTTCGCTCACGTCACCTCGCGCACGGAGCCGTCGGCCACGTCGTAGACGAACCCGCGCACGCTCTCTCGGCGGGGCAGGAAGGGGCAGGCCCTGACGCGGGCGATGCCTCGGCGCAGGTCCCCGTCGATGTCGACGAAGTCGTCGACGTCCCAGCCCGGCTCGACCCCCGTCTCCTCGCGCAGCTGCCGGCGGAACTCCGCGTCGGTGAAGGTCCGCATGCCGCAGTCGGTGTGGTACACGAGGACGATCTCGGTGGTCCCCAGCAGTCGTTGCGAGATGGCGAGGGAGCGCAACTGGTCGTCGGTGACGGCGCCACCCGCGTTGCGCAGGATGTGGGCGTCACCCTCGCGCAGCCCGAAGATGCCTGAAGGGTTGACCCTGGCGTCCATGCAGGTGAGAACGGCCACTCGTTTTGCCGGTGGCCGCGGCAACCCGCCCTTGTCGAAGGTCTCGGCGTAGGCCCGGCTGTTGTCGACCAGCTCGTCGGTGGCGCTCACCCTCCGCTTCTCCTCTCCAGAAGTGCATCCTGCGCACAGTAGAAGCATCCCGGTGTGGGACCCACCGGCCGGTGGAGGTGGGCTTGATGGCGCGGCCAAGGGCCGACCTCAGCTCCTCATCAGTGAGACACGCGCTCGGCGGGAAGACCCCGCCCCGGCGCACCTAGTGTGCCTGGCGGTCCTGTCGCGCCGTGTGCACGAGGGCGCGCGCCGCCCACACCGTGACGTCCTCTTCGTCGTCGCGGCTGAGGCCCCGCACGTCGCGCAGCACGATGAACGCCTCCCAACCGGTCACCAGGGCCAGGGCCGACACCAGCCGCTCGAAGGACCGCTCGTCCAGCTCGTCGCGCAAGGGCGCGAGGGCCTGCTCGATCCACTCGATGCGGCGGTAGCCACGGCGGGGCGCGGGGGCGGCGCCATCGGCGGGTGATTCGACCGTGAGGCGGACGAGCGTGCGCCCGAGGGGCATGGTCTCGTCGACCATGCGGTTGAGCGAGCGCACGAGGCGCTCCACGCGGTCCTCGGCGTCCTCAGCGGGGTCGGCCGAGTCGAGGGCCTGGTCGACCGTGGCCCGGGAGAGGGCTCCCACGGTGGCGTCGAGCAGCAGTTGCTCCAAGGTCGGGAAGTAGAGGTAGACGGTCCGCCGCGACACGTCGGCCCGATCGGCGATGTCGGCCACCGACGGTGTGGCGCCCTCCTCCAAGAGGGCGGTCGCAGCGTCGACGATGGCCTTGCGCGTGCGCCGGCGCTGCCGGGACCGTCCTCCCTCGTTCGCTTCGTCGGGCATCGACATCTGCCTCCGCTCGCCCTTGACACGCGACGCGGGCGCGCTCACCGTTGACGCGTGCACTTGATGCACATGAGTGTAAATCCTGCCCTCGGAGAGCGTGCGATGCCTGCCGTCACCTTCATCAACTGCTTCGAGGTCCCTCTGGGCCGCGACGAGGAGTTCCTCGCCATGTGGCGCGAGGTGAACGCCTACATGCGTCATCGGGACGGGTACATCGGCCACCGCCTGCACCGCTCCCTCTCCCCGGACGCCCGATTCCGATTCGTCAACGTGGCCGAGTGGGACTCCGCCGACCACTGGGCGGCCGCTCACGACGAGACGTTCCGTCGCCTCGTGTCCCAGCCGGGGTGGGCCGACTTCCCGTCGATGCCCGCGCTCTTCGAACCCGTCGACGAGCACCGCGTCCCGAGCGTCTGACCCTCTCCGGCAGCCCTCGCGAACCGCGCTCGGCTCCCGCTCCGATTCGTTCATGCGTGTCACATCGCCCGCATCCGCGCGGATCGACCCGCATGAACGGGACGGGCGACGGTTGGGGCGGTCACCGGCGGTCGAACGAGGCCAGCTTGCCGAGCCGTTTGGCCGCCCACTAGGAGTGGCGGATGACGCGACGGCCGGCTCGAGCGCTCGGTCTCCGAGGCTGTTCCTGGTTCGCCCTCGCCCCCGGGCTCTTGCTCCTGGCCGCCTGCGGCTCCTCCGGCGCTCGGTCGACGACGTCGGCCGCGGGCGGGGCGGGGCCCCACGTCGAGGACACGACCTGGGAGCTCGGGCTGGACGTGCTCGGCCTCCCCGGCGTCGACAATGCTCGCCCGACCCTGAAGCTCAGCGGCGGGACGGCTTCGGGCTGGGCGGGCTGCAACACCTACACGGCGCCGTACACGCTGGGGTCGGGCACGCTCAGCTTCGGCAACGTGGCCCAGACCGCCATGGGCTGCGAACCGGTCCCGACCGCCATCGAGAACGCCTACCTCAGCCGCCTCGCCAAGGTGGCCAAGTACTCGGTCACGTCGTCGGGGGCGGCGGCCGCCCTGCAGCTGCAGGACTCCTCGGGTGCCACCGTGCTGGCTTTCACGGCGGCCAACGCGTCGCTCGAGGGCAACTGGACGGTGACCGGGTATCTCTCGGCCTCCGGCTCGGCGTTCATGTCCGTGGTCAACGGCAGCCATCTCACCGCCAACTTCGGGGCTGACGGCAGGGTCACCGGTGACACCGGCTGCAACAACTACAACGGCCCTTGGAAGCAGGGTCCGGGCGACGCCGTCACCATCGGTCCACTCGCCACCACCAGGAAGGCGTGCACCACCGACGAGTTGTCGGCCCAGGAGCACTCGTTCGTCGAGGCGCTCAGCATCTCGGTGAAGGTTGAGGTGACCAGCAGTTCCGCCACATTGTTGAACGCGGCGGGCCTGCGCACGGTGACCATGACCCGGTAGCCATCGAGCGCCCGGTGCGCTCGGTGCGCTCGATGGCCGGTCAGGCCGGCGCTCGTCTCCCGACCTCACCTGGTGGGAGTGAGGGGCGGGCCGACGATGGCGGCGCCGTACAGGTCGCTGGCCCGTCGCAACACCTCGACGTCGATGGGGCCCTCCGGCGGCGGCCCGTCGTGCTCTGCGGGGCGCCCGGCCTCGACGAAGAAGCCCTCGCCACCGCCGGGTGTCATCAGGTTCAGCATGCGGGCGGGGACATCGCCCTCGACGACGAAGCTGTGGGGCACGCCGCGGGGAAGGAAGACCAACGAGCCGGCGGCGGCAGAGATCGTCCGCTCCAGGCACTGGAAGGTCACCTCGCCCTCGAGGACGTAGAAGGACTCGTCCTCGCGATGGTGCACGTGCATGGGCGGCGAGAAGCCGGGCGGGACGACCACCTCCGTCAGGCCGTACGCGCCGTGCGTGCTCTCCCTGGTCGCTCTGATCATCATGCGGCTGCGCAGGAACCAGATCGCCGGTGCATCACCCGGCTGGTGGGCGATGGCTCGAGGAGCGGAGTCGGTGATGGTTGTCATGTGACGTCCTCCTGTGGCTGCACTCTAGCGGGTTGAGTGCATATATGTGTAGTGAATGCACGTTTGTATAACCGACTCGCCGGGATCTGTCAAGGCCCCGCCCGGCAACTCGACGGGGCAACGTCCGCCCCTTGGCGCGGGCAGGATGACGGGATGGGTGAAGGCCCGGCACCGGGCATGGGCAACGCATCGCGTCATGCGGGGGCGCTCGACCACGTACGCGTCTGCGACCTGTCGGGGCAGCTGGCCGGCGCCGGCGCCACGCGCGTGCTGGCCGCTTTCGGAGCCCAGGTGATCCGCATCGAGGACCCGGTGACGAAGGGACTGTGGGACATCGTCCGCTAGCTCGGGCCGCACGTCGACGGCGACCGCGGCCCGGACGGCGCGTCCGGCTTCATCAACCACAACGTCGAGAAGCTCGGCATCACGCTCAACCTGCGCACGGCGCGAGGCAAGGAGCTGCTCGCGGAACTCGTGCGGGCGTCGCACGCCGTGACCGAGAACTTCGCCACCGGCGTCATGGAGCGACTGGGGTTCGGCTATGAGCGGCTTCGCCAGCTCCGGCGCGATGTCGTCTACGTGTCCAACTGCGGCTTCGGTCAGACCGGGCCCTATCGCGCGTTCAAGTCGTGGGGACCCATCGCGCAGGCCGTGAGCGGTATGACCCACACCTCCGCCCTGCCCGGGCGGGAGCCGGCGGGTTGGGGCTACTCGTACATGGACCACTCGGGGGCGTACGTCATGGCCATCGCCCTGCTCGCCGCGCTCTACCACCAGCGGCGCACCGGTGAGGGCCAGTGGATCGATCTCGCCTGCATCGAGGCGGGCATCGCGATGGCCGGGCCGGTGACACTCGACGCCACGGTGAACGGCCGCGATCTCCGTGGTGCAGAAGGGGTCAACTCGAACCGGAGCACGTCGCCCTCGATGGCCCCGCACGGCATCTACCCCTGTCGCGAGGACGACATGTGGGTGGCCATGGCCTGCCGCCATGACGCCGATTGGGCCGCACTCCGCGACGTGATTGCTGAACCGTGGGCTGCCGGTGCCGGCTACGCCGAGCTCACCGGTCGGCTGCTGTCCCAGGACGCCCTCGACACCGCCCTGGGGGCATGGACGTCACGTCGAGCACGCGACGACGTCGTCGCTGCCGTCCGGGCCGCGGGCGTCCCGGTGGCGCCCGTCCTGCGGCCGTCCGAGCGGGACGGCGAAGCCGAGAACGAGGCCTGGGGGCTCTGGCCCACGGTCGTGCACGTCAAGCATGGCGCCCTGCGGGTCGACGGGCTGCCCGTGCACCTCTCGGCGACGGAGTGGCGCTTGGAGCGAGCCGGTCCCGTCCTCGGCGAGCACAACGAGCGCGTCTACGCCGAGGTGCTCGGACTGTCGCCAGCCGAGATCGGCCGCCTCGCCGATGAAGGCGTGATCTGAGGTGGGTCCCCTCGACGGCATCCGGGTCGTCGAGCTCGCCCACGAGCACGTCGCGTGGGCGGGCAAGCTGCTCGCTGACCTCGGGGCCGAGGTGATCCTCGTCGAGCCCCCTGGCGGCTCGCCGCAGCGCGCGGTACGAGCCGTTCCTCGACGACGTCCCCGGGCCCGAGCGCAGCCTCTGGTGGTGGCACTACCACACCTCCAAGCGGGGCGTCGTCGCCGATCTGACGGCTGACGCCGATCGGTTGCGGACGCTCGTCACGGGCGCCGACGTGCTCCTCGAGGCCGAGCCGCCCGGCGCGCTGGCCGCCCTCGGGCTCGACTGGGGGTCGCTGCGACCGGTAGCACCCCAACTCGTCATGGTCTCGATCACGCCCTTCGGCCGCTCGTCGCCCCGCTCGCACGAGCCGGTCACCGACCTCACGGTGCTCGCCGAGTCCGGGCCCGTGTGGAGCTGCGGGTACGACGACCACTCCCTCCCGCCGGTCCGCGGCGGCGGCAACCAGGCCTTCCACACCGCCGGCAACTGGGCCGTGATGGCGCTGCTGGTCGCCCTGGTCTCCAGGCAGGAGACGGGCACCGGCCAACTCGTCGACGTCAGCCTGCACGCCGCGAGCAACGTGACCACGGAGATGGCTTCCTACGGGTGGCTCATGTGTGAGTGGGAGGTGCAACGTCAGACCGGCCGCCACGCCGCGGCGCGGGTCACTCCGCCGACACAAGTCCGCTGCGCCGACGGGCGCTACGCCACCACGGGCATGCCGCCGCGGACACCCGACGAGTTCGCCCGAGTGCTCGGGTTGCTCGACCGCCTCGGGCTGCGCGACGAGTTCCCGTCGTCCGTGATCCTCGAGCTCGGCGCGGAGCGCGAGGCGCCCAACCTCAACCTCGCCGACGTCGAGACGGATCCGCTCGTCGCGGAGATCCTCGGCGCCGGCCGGGATGTCCTGTGGTTCCTCGCCGAGCACCTTGACGCCCATCGCTTCTTCGTCGAAACGCAGCAGATCGGCCTGGCCACCGGCGTCGTGGCGACGCCCGGCGAGGCAATCGCCGAGCCGCACTTCGTCGACCGCGGCTTCCCGGTGGCCGTCGACCACCCCGAGCTCGGCTGCTCCTACACCTATCCGGGCGCGCCGTACCGGTTCACCGTGACGCCGTGGGCGGCCCGCCGCGCCCCCCTCCTCGGCGAGCACCAGCATCTCCTCCCATGAGCCCAGGAGGCCGCGCACCTGGCGGGCCCGGCCGCACGATGATCACCGGGTGGCGTGCTCGCGTTGCAGCCGTGCCACCAGCGCGCGGAGCATCGGGTAGGCGTCGTCGCCCATCGCGTCGACCGATGGCTTCCACAACTCCCAGCGCTGGATCAGGCTGTTGCCGATCAGCAGCTCGATCAGCTCGTGGTTGAACGCCCCGATGTGGTCGAGCGCGCCGAGTTGCTCGTAGAAGTCGAGCTCGCGGAGCAGGACGAAGGCCGACAGCGAATTGGTCTGCCGGTACTCGGCGAAGGCCTCCGCCAGGGCGCGGCCGTCGGAGAACTCGGCCACCAGCCGCCTGGCGTCGACCAGGTCGGCTTCATCCCAGCGCCGGATGAAGTCGGCGGCCATCTGCGCCTCCCGGCCCCGCTGCGCTTCCTGCAGTTGGCGGCCGGCGATGATCGCCAAGACGAGGGTGCTGGTCAGCCCGATGCAGCCGATCGCGGTCGCGATCGCGGTGACCTGCTCGGCCCAGTTCGGGTTCGTCGTCAATAGGCCTCCTGGTGTCTGCTTGTTCTCGCGTGGCCCAGCGCGCGGATTCGACGCGAATCCGCGTCAGATGCGTCTTTGGGGGCCGGCGCGCGCCGCGCCGGCCGTGTGAGCGGCCGTCGAAAGAGCCGCGAGTCGACAACCGGGCTGGCTCGTCGCGGTCAGACGACCTGCTGGCCGTACATCTCGCCCAGCGGGTCGCGGATCAGCTCGAGCCGCGCGCCGTCAGGGTCGTTGAAGTACAGCGACGACCCGCCGATATGCGCGTAGGAGATACCGGCGGCGTCCAGCTTCGCCTTGAGCCGCTCCCACCGCTCGGGCTCCACCGAGATGGCCAGGTGGTGCAGGCCACCGAGCACTTCGGCGTAGGGCCCGAGATCGAGCCCGGGCAGGTCGAAGAACGCCAGCGCGTTGCCGTTACCGACGTCGAAGAAGAAATGGGTCGACCCGCCGTAGTCACGGTTCTCGAACATGTCGGTGAGCGGGAACTCGAGCAGGTCCTGGTAGAAGCCCACCGTCCGCTCGACGTCGCTGCTCAAGAGGGCGACGTGGTGCACTCCTCGGGCTGCCGACGTCGGGCGATCGCCGGCGGGGCGGAGATGGCGCCCGGCGATGACCTGCCGGCGCCTCGTGGCCTCTTCGCGGTCGGCGCCGTGCAGGCCGGCCACCGGTTCGCCGCGCGCATCCATCATCACCTCCGAGTGCTTCCCCGACGCTACTGCCATGCTGCCGGACCCATGGACTGAGCGGCCTGGCCCCGGCGCCGCCCCCGTCAGGGGTCCGGTGACGGCTGCGGCGGCCACGCCCGGCGGGTCTCGTCGATCGGGCTCATCAAGCCGACGTCGTTGCCGTCGGGATCGGCGACGATGGCGTATCGGGCGCCCCAGAAGGCGTCGAAGGGAGGTTGGCGGCCGCCCCGTGCCGACACCCCACAGCAGCCGGCCGCCGCTCAGGAGGTCGACGGTGGCCACCGATCTCGCCAGGTGATACGGGTCGTGCAGCGGCACGATGGCGACGGAGAGGCCGAGTAACAGGGTGGTGGTGCGCGCGGCCAGGTACGACAGCGCGGCGTACGGGTCGTAGAACGGCATGTCGGCCAGCGCGGTCTGGTCGGCACTGACGTTGCTGTAGGGGTAACGGCTGGCGAAGTGCCGCGGGACGATCACGGGCTCGCCGAGACGTACTTCGTGGGTCGCCACTCCGTGGCCGGCCCGAACTGGAAGATCGCGTACGACGGCTTCATCGATACGTATCACCTGCCGGTCCTGCACAAGGAGGTCTTCGGCGCAGGCATCGCGAGCCGAGGCGTCTACGACGGTTGGGGCCCCCACCAGCGCATCACCGCGCCTGATCGCCACTTCGCCTCCTTCGCCGACCTGCCCGAGGACCGATGGGCCGACGAGGACCTCGACCGTGGCGTGTGGGCGATCTTCCCGAACGTGGCGATCGCCCCGCTGCAGGCCTTACACCACGCCCGACGGGGCAGCCGGCGACGGGAAGAAGATGTTCATCGTCTCGCAGATCTTCCCCGGTACCACCGTTGACTCCTCGCTCACCGTCCAGAGCTTCCTCCACGTGCGCCCGCTCGAGGAACACCCGCCGACGCTCATCGCGGAGACGATGGACTTCCACCGCCATCTCCTCCGCGACGAGGACTACCGCGTGAGCTCCACGCAGCAGCGCGGGATGCGCAGCTCGCTCAAGCGTGAGGTCATCTTCGGCCGCAACGAGGGCAGCGCGCATCGCTTCCATCGGTGGGTGAACGCTCTCGTCGAAACCGACGACGACGACCTGCCAGGCTTGTTCGAGGCCGGCGTGCGCGAGCCGGGCCCCTCCGTTGACGGCCTCCGCTGAGCTGAACGATACTCCCGCACCGATCGCCGCTCCGTCGGAGGTGTCCGTGGCTGGTTCGAGTCTCGATGGCCGAGTCGCGCTGGTAACGGGAGCGGGGTCGGGGATCGGCGAAGCCTGCGCGCATGGGCTGGCCGAACGGGGCGCCACGGTGCTCATCGTCGACCGCGACGGCGAGAGTGCGGAACGGGTGAGGGCGGCGCTGACCGAGAGCGGTCGATCCGCTCATGTCTTCATCGGCGACCTCACCGACCACGAAGTGTGCGCCGCGGCGGTGGAGCACGCGATGAGCTCGCTCCGCGGGCTCGACATCGCCGTGAACAACGCCGGCGTGAGCGGCAGCGTCGTTCCCCTCGACCGCTTCGACGTCGAGGAGTACCGCCAGGTGATGGCCACCAACGTGGACGCGGTCTTCTACTGCATGCGCTACGAGTTGCCGCGCATGCTCGAGCGCGGGGGCGGCGTCATCGTGAACATGGCGTCGATCTTCGCGGTCGTCGCCCGCGACAACTATCCGGCGTACACCGCTTCCAAGCACGCGGTGCTCGGTCTCACCCGCTCGGCCGCCCTCGACTACGCGCCGCACAACATCCGCGTCAACGCGGTGGCCCCGGGCGTCATCCGCACCGCGATGCTGGAGCGCTATCTGGATCCGGAGCTGGCCCGGGCCTTCGCCGAGCTCCATCCCATCCAGCGGCTGGGCACGCCGGAGGAGGTGGCCAACGTCGTTTGCTGGTTGGCGTCGGATGAAGCATCGTTCGTGACCGGTGCGGTCTACACCGTCGATGGGGGTTTCACGGCCGGCGTCGTGACGGGCATCGGCGTCAAGTGACGATCATGGGATACGGCGAAGGAGGAGTCGATGGCAGTGCTTGACCTGTCGGGAGACGAGCTGCTGTCGACCACCCGCTCGGTGCGGAAGCGGCTGGACTTCTCCCGCCCCGTGCCGGACGAGCTGGTCAGGGAGTGCGTCCAGCTGGCGCTGCAGGCCCCGGCCGGGTCGAACATCCCCCGCACCCGGTTCGTCATCGTGCGGGACGCTGAGACGCGGCGGAGGCTGGCGGCCCTGTACCTCGAGGTGTACGACGAGCTCTATCGCCGGTCGGCCAGTTACGTTCGACGGGTCGGACCGGCGGGCTCGGCCGACGACCGCCAACAGCGGGTCGGCGACTCGGTCGACCACCTTGCGCACCACTTGGCGGAAGCGCCGGTCATCGTGGTCGCCTGCCTGGCCGGGATGCGGGTCGACGGCTCACTCGCCCACATGGCGCCGACCTTCCTCGGCCAGACCGCGCCCGCCACGTGGAGCTTCATGCTCGCGGCGCGAGCGCGCGGTCTCGGCACGTGCTGGACCACCATGCACCTCTTCCGGGAACGGGAAGCGGCGGAAGTGCTGAGCATCCCGTACGACACGGTCCAGCAGGTCTGCCTCACCCCGCTCGCCTACACCATCGGCCGGGACTTCCGGCCCGCCCACCGCGACGACGCGGGGACCTACATCCATTGGGACCGGTGGGATCCAGACAAGCCCGTGCCCGCGCCGTGGCCCGGCCTCGGCGACTCGAAGGATTCCGAGAGGAACGCGATGACGGATGCAGACGAGATCATCAACCTCCTGTCGAGGTATTGCCGCACCCTGGACGATCGCAGCTTCGACGAGATGGCCGAGCTGCTCGCCGACGACGTCCGCTTCGAGATGGGCGACGTGACCGAGAGCCGCCAGGCGCTGTTCGACTACATGCAGGAACACCTGTGGCCGCCGGGGCGGCACCTCTACATGAATCCGTGCGTCGTCGTCGACGGCGACACCGCCCACGCCGACAGTGACTGGATCTGGCTCGACGCGAACAACACGATCGCCAACGCCGGGCGCTATTCGGACGACTTCAAACGTGAAGCCGGACGATGGGTGTTCGCGGTACGGAGGATCACGGTCGGCCGCCAGGACGGGCAAGAGCGGCTCGTCGCGGGCCACAGGCGAGCGTCCGAGTTGATGTCGCCACCGACGCCCCGGTCGATCCGCTCGGGTGACAAGTTGGCGTCCAGGAGCAGACGCATCCCTCAGCGGTCCGTGACGGCCACGAACGGGAACAGGACGCCGACAAGGGGACGACGGCTGTCGGTGATCGCCTCGTCGATCTCGTCCGGGTACGCCTCCCGATAGGCCATCGCCAGCCGCACCTGCCCCAGTGTCAGTGGTGTATCCGCGACCAGTGCCTCGAGCGACCACTTCGAGATGCTCCCCAAGCGATGGGTCGTTTCGCTGGGCGGAAGGGCCCCGACAGCGGCCGGCTCGCCCAGCGGCGGTCCGCTCGTCGGCGCGCTACGCCTCGTCGCGTGGCCGAGTCGGGCCGCCGAGCCACCGCGCCACAGAGCCCGCCCGGTAGCGGCCGGCGCGCTGGGTGGTCGCCGGGATCCGCGGGCGGCCCGCGTCCAGGCAGCCCTGGGCGGCGGCCCACGCCGGAGCCGCATCGACACGAAGCGCGACCGCTGCTGTACCACTACAGTGCGACACGGCGTCGCGAACGCACCGGGCCCGATCTCACTACTGGGCGTGTCGGTCGCGTCCGGCACTGGGCGTGCGGTGCGTGCCGCAATGGTGGGTACGGGAACCCTTGCCCGGGTCGACGGAGGTGTCCGCACGAGCGCCTGGTCGGCGGGGTCATGTAGCCAGGTGGCTTTGGAGCCAGGCCTGGTCGGCCTCGTCGCGCTCGGCGAGCCTGCCGCTCACGCTCGAAGATCGCTTCGGTCTTCGTCAGCACCAACGTGTACGGCCGCCCGGTGCGTCTGGTCTGGTGGCGAACCGGGAGCTCGTCAGCGTCGAGCCGGCTGTGCACGTGACGCCGGCGCTCTTGAGCGAGAGGCCATTCGAAGACGCGTCGTGCTGGGTCGGCGAGGAAGCTGCCGAGCAGGGCGCACAGGTCGCAATGGCAGCTGTCGGGAAGGTCGATCGACCAGTCGCTGTCGGGGCGCGACGGGCGGCCGAGCCGCGTGTCGAGCCGCCCCGCGCAGTGTCTTGCCAGATCGTCGAGCCCAGCGGCGGTGCGGGTGGCCCGAGGGAGCACCGTGGCGGCTCGCAGTGCCGCCATCAGAGAGGGGAGCAGGTCGTCGCCTTGCTGGCGGAGCAACCCCACGGCCTCGTCACGCAGCTCGACGTCTGCGATGACGGCCGTGCTCTCCAGCACGCCGAGAGTCGGTCGTGCCAGCTCGGCCAGCGCCTCGTTTCGTCGGCTCGGCGGCGACACGCCCCGTCGACGCTCCACAGCTTCTCGCAGCCATCGCCATGAGCCCTCCACGAGCAGGCGCGCCGTCGCCCGGCCCCCGGGGCCGGCGGCCTCCAGCGATTCGCAGAGCCGGGGTAGCGACACGACCCACGGCGCGCGGGCGGCGCCGCCCGAGACACTTCCCCGCTGGGGGTGGGCAAACCACACGTCGACAAGCTCACGTCCCCACGACTCCCCGTACCAGTCGACGAGCGCGCTCAGAGCGGGCGCGTCGGCGCGGGTGACCTTGTCCACCGGGAAGGGCTTCAGCAGCATCGCCGCCAGCGCCGGCTGGTCGAGAGCGCGGGCGATGCGCAGCGCCTTGGCGAACAGCCGCGACCGCTCCTCACGGACGGCGACGGCGTCCCAGAACGGCGTCACCGTGGTCGCCAGCTCTTGGGCGCCCGTGACGTCGGCGGCCCGCACACGCGCGGAGAGGGCGTCGAGGGCCCACATCGGGGAAGCCTCGGCGCGCACCGTGAAGGCCCGGTGCCGGGGCCACATCACCAACCCGCATCGCCGGTACCAGCGGTCCATCGTGTTGCCGTAGTTGCCCATGTAGCCCTCGTACTCCGAGGCGTAGGGCCGCAGAGCCGCCGACGGCGTGGATGAGCAGACTTCGGCGTCGTCGACGGAGGTGGCGATGGTCTCGGCCCGTGTTCGTGACGGCTCGAGCCAACGGTCGAGCGTGATCGACCAGTCGATCAGCTCGTCCAGCTCGTACCCGTCGGAGTCGGTCGGGTCCTGGTCGTTCGCCCAGGCGTCGACGTCGCCCGCCCACACATCGTCGTCGTCAGGTTCGTCCCACCCGCCAGAACGGCGGGCGTGCCATCGGCTCTCCCGCTCGGGCTCGAAGCAGCTCCACGTCTCGTGGACGTCCGCGAGAGCCAGGACGATGTCACAGTCAGCGCGTGCGGCCGCTGCCCGCAGCAGCGCCACCCGCTTCGCGTCGGTGCCCTTGAGGCGCGACCAACTCAGGCCGCTGGCGGTGTACTCGTGGTCGAGGAGGTAGACGAGCCGGTCAGGGGGACAGGCCGGCGCCGCGTCGAGGAGGGGTTGACGCGACGTGGGCGGTGTCGTGAAGTGGTCGTTGAGGCAGCTTGCCACCGCGTCGACAGCCTCCTGTGGGGCATCAGTCGGGGCCGGCGCTCCGCTCGCGCCGCGGAGCAGCAGGTTGTACGTGAGCACGAGCCGGTGGCCGGACCGCACACGCCGGATCTGGTGGTGGCAGTCGGCATAGAACGCAACGAAGGAGAGCGACGTCTTGGACGCGCGGTATGTGGCGACCTGGCCGCCGTGCTCGACCACCAGGGCGCCACCCTTGAAAGCGCCCGGCAGCGTCACAACCAGCGACGCGACCATGGCATCAGCTTTCTCGGAGTCCTGGTGCGAGACGAAGAACTGCCCTGGTCCGTACACCAGGATGGAGTGCAGTTCGGCATCGAGCTCGCAGGTCTCGGGCAGGCCGAGGTCACCGCGGAGGCGTGCGAGCACGGGAAGCAACGTCTTGTTCCACTGTCGCTTGTTGATCTTCACGCGGCTCCTGGGGATCTCCCACGTGTCCCGCACTTGGGGATCGAGGAGCGTCAACTCCCCTCGCCCGTACCGTGCGGGGCGGCCGAGGCGGCACAGCGACTTCGCCTGCGCTTCGGGCACGGGGAGCGCGAGAGGCCCGACGCCTCGCACCTCGAGATGCAGATCGTCGACCGGCGCGGTTCGTTGCGCGCTGAACGAGCCGGGCGCGGTGAGATCGCGGAGCAGGGCGGCGAGGCGTTCCCGAGCCGACACAGTCACTGCTGGGCCTCCTCGCTCCGAGACGGCGGACGACGGACCGGGCACGGTCCGACCGTAGCGGCCGATCGCTGGCCACATCGAGAGTCGCCACGCTCCGGCGTGCCTTGGAGCACAGGGCAAACGACCGTTGCTCTTTCGCGGCCGTCTGGGGCACGGAGCGTTCCCCCGCTGTTCCTAGGGAGAGGACGACGCTCGCGCCGAAGCGACGTTCTCCCCGCATCCCCTCCGCTGATAGAGGTGCAGGTCGGCACTCCTTTTCGTGCGCCCTCGGCAGGATTCGAACCTGTGCACACGGCTCCGGAGGTGTTCACTCCTTCGCGATGAAGGGCCTGGTAGAGGTCGGTGTCTTTCCGGGCGTCGCCGGTGTTCCCGTCGTGTTCGCGTGAGTGGGAAGCGTCGTGGAGACCGCCGCGGTGAGCCCCCACTCCCCGCTAAGAAGCCGCAGGTACAACTCGGCGTTCGAGCGCTCCAAGCGAACGCCGTACTCCGTCGACGAACACCTCGAGGTCTGGGCAGAGATCACGGTCGCCGATGACCGCGAGGTTGAACTGTCCAGCGTAGGAGAGAGCACCGACGCCGATGGAGACGTTCGCGGTGAGGGGCACGATCGGAACGATCTCGACCAGGGGAGCGCCGGCGAAGTACAGCGGGATCGAGGGGCCCGGCACGTTGGCTACGTACGCGTTCATGAACCGCTGACGGGGCATTAGTCGCAGAAAGGCACGCTGCAGGAGCACGGTCCGGAACATGCTTCCGGCGGGTGGTCGGCTCTTCTTCTTGCGCTCCGCCGTCTCTGCGGCAATGTTCGCGAGCCGTCGGATGTCGTCGCGTTGCCCGATGGGAAGCGGCACCAGCATCCCCGCATCGACGTTGCCCTGCGCCTCCCCCGGCTGTTCCCGGTGGAGCGAGACCGGAACGAAGGCGCGGAGGACAACACCCTCGATGGGCTCGCCGCGGCTTCGGAGCAGGTCCGCGTAACCTGCGGCGACCGCCGTCATCAGGACGTCATTCACTGTGGCGCCGTGGGTGTGGGCGATGTTCCTCGCCACGTCGAGCGAGCTGCGAATGATCGCGAGCCGGCGGTCCGATCCGATTCTGCGGTTGACGCTGGTCCGAGGGGCCCGTCCCTCGGCGAAGATCTCTCGCGCCGCCGGCCATGAGCGCCGAAGTCGCCGAGCTGTGGCGATGGGCTGGGCGACGGCCGAGAGGGCACGGTCGAATTCCCGGCGTCGTCGCCGCATGTTGTCCCGGAAGAGTTCGCGCGTCGAGGGCAGCGGGGACGGGGACCACGCCGGCGCGCCCATCTCCGGCGGGTCGGGAACGGAATCGAAGAACGCGGCGAGCGTGGCCACACCGGCAACGCCGTCGGCGATGGCGTGGTGCATCTTTATGAAGAACCCCACACGCTCGTCCGGCAGACCGGTCAGGAGCCACATCGCCCACAGCGGCCGGGCCCTGGGCAACGGCCGGCGGCGGAGCGTCTCGCAGGCGACGAGGAGTTGTGGCTCGTCGCCCGGAGGCGGCACAGGGTGCACGTCGACGTGCTCGGTGATGTCGAACGATTGGGCATCGGCCCACACCGGCCACCCCAGCCCTGTGCCCGGCCAGTACAGGACCTGACGAAACCGTGGGGCCCGGTGCAGCCGTCGATCGATGGCCTCCCGCACGCGCTCGATCAAAGATCCGCCATCGGCGTCGAACAGCGCTCTGCCGTCGAGGATGACAAGCGCCCCGATGTACTGGGGCCAGCCCTCCTCCTCCGGCCAGATCAGCATGAGATCCGCAGCGGTCACGCGATCGAGCCAGACCGGTTCGCGTTCGACGTTCGCCGGATCGCTTCGTCCCTGCATGCCGCTGGCCGTCGCCTCCTCTGCACGTACAAGCAGGCCACGATTGTCGCGCAAGGTCCCTCTTACCGCTTCCGGATCGCCGCGCTCATCGCCCAGTGCTCCGGACCGTCGACCCATCCGCGACCGGTAGCTCCCCAGCGTCGCGAAGCTCGGTGAGGAGGTTGTGCTCGATGAACCACACGCCCATCGCCGACGGCCCACGGCGCGGTCAAGTGCAGCCACGAGCAAGCAGCCAGCCGCGGCCGCATGGGTCGCGACGACCTCCGGGTTCACGCTGGGTCCGTCGAGAGTGTCCGGATCGCACAGGGCCACGGCCACCGCGGCGTCGAGATCCACGGTGGCGGTCCACGGCGCATGAGGGCCACGCGCTCACCCCGATCCGGCGGAAGGGCTCGTCGACGTGATGCGCGCCAAGTCGTGCGCTCGATGGCCGCACTGCGGCCGGATACCGGGCGGCCTACCGAACTCGGCGTGCCGTCGATATCGAGCGTCGTCGTCCCGGCGTTCGGGAACACTGTCGCACCGTCATTCTGTGCGCCCATGTCGGTGGCACAACGCGCTCCGAGCCGGCTGTGAGATCGGGTCAAACGTCAACGCGAGATCGCGGCAGTGGCAAGCGCTCGTGTTACAAGCGCTTCGCTGCAGTCCTCGTGCTACGCGCCGTCTGCCGATGATGTCGAGCAAATGTGAAGTGCGGATCAAGCGCGAGCGCGATGTGCATCATGTTCTGCGGGATTGTTCGTCGAGGTAGTCGTGGATGAGTCGGACGCAGACCGCTCCTTCGCCCGCAGCGGACGCGACGCGCTTGATCGAACCCTGTCGGACGTCGCCGACTGCGAAGACGCCCGGCATGGTCGTCTCGAACATGAGCGGCGCGCGTTCGCCGTCGACGTCGGTGTGGCACTCGCAGTGTCCACCGTCGCGATGTAGCCCCAGGCGTCACGCTGGACGGAAGGTGGAAGCCAGTCCGTGCATGGGTCGGCGCCGATGAGGACGAACAACGCTGCCGCTGCAACACGCTCGGCCGCCCCGGTCGCGCGGTCCTTGAAGTCGATCCATTCGCGGCGACCGTCGCCGCCACCGTCCGCGCTTTCGGTCTCAAAGCGGAGGTCGATGTTTGGTGTCCGTTCGATGCTCTTGATGAGGTAGTCGAACATGCTTGCCGCGAGCGTGTTCGATCTCACGAGGATCGTCACTGACTCTGCGAACTGCGCGTGCCTGCGCCGCGGCCAGCCCGGCCCGTTCCAGATCCAAGCGGCCATCGCCGCCGTCCACGCCGACGCCGCCACCGCCGCGGCGACCGACTGGTCCCAGATCGTCGCCCTCTACGACCAGCTCCACGCCATACGCCCCAACGCCGTGATCGCACTCAACCGGGCCGTCGCCATCGGCGAGATGCGTGGCGCCGCCGCTGGTCTCGACGTCCTCGACTCGGTCGACGTGACCCTGCTCGAGGACTACCAGCCGTACCACGCCACGCGCGCCGATCTCCTCGCCCGTGCTGGACGGCGTGACGCGACCGCCGCCTACGACCGCGCCATCGACCTGACCGCCAACCCAACCGAACGGCGCTTCCTCGAACGACAGCGCAAGGCGGCCGCCGAGCGGACGTAGCCAAGCACAGCGGACCAGGAGCTCGACCTCTCGACACTCGACCAGACCCTCATCGGATCGACGAACCCGCAGCCACCGGGTCTGACCTGCGCCGACCGGCCTGCTCCATCCGTCGCACTCGGGGTGTCCCATCTAGCGCCTTCTGGGCGCCGTTCGGTACGCATCTGCCCCGTTCCGATCGACTCGGTCGCGCGTTGGCGATGAGTTATCGACTCACCGCTGTTGGCGGCCTGACTTCCTGACCATGTCGGCGCACGCGTCGGCCATGGTGTTTGCGCGTTGCGGGCGGTCGCTCGACGGCTACGCGTCGGCAGAGGGCTGGCCCGGCTTTCTGGGGTCTCCAGGGGCCTGAGTACCTCGCCTGGCTGGGTGAACAACCCGAGGTCACGTACGTGATGGGAGGGAACACGTACCGGCTGATGTCGGGCTTCGCTGCCGGAGAGACCCAGCGGAAACGGACGGGTTCACCGCCGACGAGGAGGCGTCCGTCGACGGACTCACGCGAGCGTCGAAGGTGGTGTTCTCCGCCTCTCTCGCGGAGCCGCTCACGGGGCCAACTCCACGCTCGTGCGCGATGACGCGGTCGAAGCGGTCCGGGCGATGAAGGAGGGCGGCTCGGGCCTCATGAGCACGATCGGCAGCATCAGCCTGTGCCGGTCGCTGCTGCGAGCCGGACTCGTTGATCGCTTCCGGGTCGTGATGTTCCCGGTGATCACCGGCGCCACGGGAGCAGAACGGATCTACGACGGCTACCCGGACGTCGCCCTCGAGATGATCGACAACCGCACCTTCGACGGCCGCATCCAGCTGGTCGAGTACCGGCCCCGCGTCCTCGAGCACCCACCGCTCGACCCCACCGCATGATGTCGCCAGGACCCAGCTGCAAGTGAGAGGACGGCTCTGATGCCGAAGGTGACCGCTGACATCTCGCACGGCCATCCCCAGCCGGTTACATCTCACCGTGGCGAACCGGACCGGCTGGTTCGTAGGTGCCGATGACGATGCCGAGATCGGTCATGGTGAGGTCGACAGGGCGCATCGTCGCCGGGAGGATTCCGTCATTGAACAAGCGTCGACCGGAGCCGAGCACCAGCGGAAACGTCATCAGGCGGAAGCGGTCGACGAGCTCGTGCTGCAACAGCGTCTGGAGCAGTTTGCTGCTTCCCCAGATCTGCAGCTCGTCGCCGGGTTCGTCCTTCAGCGCCTGCACCGCCGCGACGACGTCGCCGGTCACGAGGCGAGCGGTGTCAGGGTGCTCGCCGCGCCACATGGCATCGGCCTCGCTGAGGGAGTTGGACACGACGTACTTGGGCAGCGAGTTGATCGCCGTGGCAATGGGGTTGGCGGGGTCGGTCTGATCAGGCCAGTAGCCGCGGAAGATGTCGAACGTCCTGCGACCGAACAGGAACGCGCTGGCGTGGCTGTTGAGCTCGGTGACGAACTCGCCGACGGCCGGGTCGGGGAACGGGGCCTGCCAGCCGCCGTGGGTGAAGGCGTCGCTGGGATCTTCCTCAGGTCCCCCGGGGGCCTGCATCACGCCGTCGAGGGTCAGGAACGTCTGAACGGTGAGCTTCATGTCAATGCAGACGGAGCGGCGCGCTGATTCTGCAGCGCGTCTCACGCCGAGTCGCAAGCTGAGAATCCGGCTTCCTACCGGAGGGGTTGGGAGGGCCGGGGAGGAGGTCGCCGGCCGGGACGCCGAGCCAGGTCTCGGCGAGCGTGGCGTAGTACTCGTCCACCTCCTCCGCGCTGGAAATGACACCAGTGTCATTTCCCGCGTCGCCACACGTCGGGACCCGCGGCGCCGTCGCCAGGACCGTCGAGGATCGCGCCTGCGGCGATCGCTGACATCAGACCCGGATATTGCGGCCGGTGGGGGCTGATGGCTGGATTGACGCGACAAGTGCCCCGCTGCCTGGGACGATGACGGTTGCGAAGCCACATCGAGTCCAGCCAGAGGAGCACCTGACGGGTGAACGCTACCGCGACGTTGTTCGATGCCGGGGAGATCATCTCGAGGCCCCGCCGAGAGGCGGCACCGGTCAAGGTGTCGGTGACCGATGAGGATGTGACGGGCGTGGCCGGGGTCGCCTTGTGGGGCCCGATGCTGGATCGTCTCAACCTTGTGGATGTGGCTGACGCCCGCCGGCTGCGCCCGGTCGGGCCGGGTGGCTACACCGGCGGGGAGTGCTACCGGACCCTGGTGGAGGTGGTCCTGGCCGGGGGTGAGTTCCTGGCGGACCGGTCGCTGCTGGAGGGCGCCACCGAGGCGCTGCGTGGGCAGCAGGCGTTCCCGTCGCATACGACCCTGTTCCGGTTCTGTGCCGGCGCCGACTTCGGTCGAGCCCAGAAGGCGGCGGCGGTGAACCGCACGATGCTCGCTCGGGCGTGGGCGATGGGTGCCGGCCCCACTGGTGGGGTGATCACGATCGACCCGGACGCCACCCTGGTCGACACCTACGGTCCGGGCAAGGAAGGCTCGACGTTCACGTACCGGGGCGAGGTCGGTCTGTCGCCGTTGATCGGGGTGTGCGGCGAGACCGGCGACGTGCTGGCCCTGCGGGCCCGGGGCGGCAACGCCCATCCGGGCCGGGCCAACGCCGGGTTCATCCGCGAATGCGTCGCCGCCATCCCCGCCCCGGTGCGGGAACGGGCGAACCTGTGGGTGCGGGTCGACTCGGCGGGCTACCAGCACGACGTGTTCGCGGCCTGCGAGTCCCTCGGCGCCGTGTTCACTGTCACCGCGCCGAACAAGTCCAACGTGCGGGCCGCCATCGTCGCCCTCGCCGCTGATCCGGCCACGGTGTGGCGCCCGGCGCTGACAGCCGAAGCCGAACGGGGATCGGAGATCGCCGAGACGGTCATCGAGATCGGCCGCCGCAACAAGGACCAGCGAGAGCTGCGCCTCATCGTGCGCCGCCAACGAACCCGCGCCGGGGACCAGCTGTCCCGTGATGATCTCGACGGGTGGCGGTTCCATGCGATCGTCACCAATCTCCCCGCCCTGTTCGCACCCGCCGACATGGTCGAGGCCCATCACCGTCTGCGGGGCGGGATCCCCGAAGACACCATCCGCCAACTCAAGGAAGACTTCGGGCTGATCCACGCGCCGGTGCAGAACTTCTTCGGGAACTGGCTGTGGTGGCACGCCGCCGCCCTGGCCCACAACGTCGCCCGCTGGATCCGGGTGCTCGCCCTGCCCCGCGAGTTCCGCCGCTGCCGCGGCAAACGCCTGCGACTGGCGTTCTTCAACGTCGCCGCCCGGGTCGTGCGCCACGCCCGCCAGCTCTGGCTGCGCCTGCCCCGCTCCCACGCCTGGGCCGACGCCTTCATCGAAGCCCTCACCCGCATCCGGCAGCTGCCCGCGTTCGCCTGAACCGGCCAGGCCCACCCTCCCCGCCGGAGACAACCCGATCGACCACGACCCCTGCATCACCGCGCCCCGACGAGCCCGACACCTCGTCTCGACCGCTCGACACGATCATCACGCCACCGAACTCGCCGATCGCGCCCCAGTCACAAGCCTCACTGCAATATCCGGGTCAGACGCCGAGTCGAGCGGGGACCTGTCCGCGTGCCGTAGTGACTCGGTCCAAAGCGTCGTCTTGTCGGGAGTGGTCGCCTGGGATTGCTCAGATGAGGTTGCGGTAGCGGAGGTACACGACGCCGTTGGTGAACCGGCGCTCGTCCACCAGCTCGAGCTCGGCGCGCGTGTCCGTCGGGAGCGCCGGCTTGCCTCCACCGACCACTACGGGACGGATCAACAGTTGACACTCATCGACCAGCCCGCCCTTGAACGCGTGCGCCGCGAGGTTCGGGCCGCCGACGGTCGGATCACTGGTGGCCGACCGTTTCATGTCACGGACCGAGTCCGGGTCGAAGCTGCGCTCGAGCCGAGTCCTGGCCGTCGACACAGCCTGCAGCGTCGTGGAGTACACGACCTTGTCCGCCGCCTGCCAGACCTTCGCGAAGTCGGCCATCGGCTCCGACTGCGCGGCCAGGGTGGCGTCGGTCTCCCAGACGGCCATCGTCTCGTACATTCGCCGCCCGTAGAGGTAGGTGCCGACAGAGCGCACGAGATCGGTGATGAACGCGAAGACCTCCTCGTCGGGCGCGGTCCAGTCGAAACTGCCGCGTGCGTCCTCGATGAAGCCGTCGAGCGACACGTTGGATATGTAGATGAGCTTGGCCATGTCGCTACACCGGACCGCGAAGAGAACCTGGTCTCGACGAGTCTGCCATGGCGCGCAGGGCATCATCCCGACTGGCGCCGACCCAGAGACCTACCTCGGCGCTCGCCGTGAAGTGTGGTGGACCGCCGGCGACCTGCGGCGGTTGGCCGCTCCGTCGCCCCCGCCGCCGGTGTCATGACGGCCGTGCTGGCGCGGCATGTCTCGCCCTGAGCGACACCGAGGAGCGCTGCCATGCCGAAAGCACCCAAGCCCGATTCGGCCCGGAAGCCGCCGGTGCCATCGGAGAGCCACGCCGACATCGACGATTGGATCCGCCGAGTGATGCCGGATCTTCACCCCATCATCAAGCGACTGGACGAACTCATCCGCAAGACGATCCCTGGGCTTCAGTTCGCGGTCAAGTGGAAGAAGGCCTACTACGGGTTGCCAGAACTGGGGTGGATCATCGAGATGGTCGCGACCTGCAGGTAGCCCTCGCTCGGTGGACGCGAGAACGTCGTCTTCACGTCCTCGCCCGAGCCCACCTCACCGCCTGTCTTGCGTTCGGACGCGTTTTCAACCAGGCAGCCGGCTGGCAACTGGCCGTCGCCGGACGATTCGGCCGGCAGGCAGACCTGTCCATCGTTCTGGACCGGATAGGTGGTTCCGGCGACCTTACGATCGAGATAGATCTTCTCGGCTCATGTCACCGAGCTGGCGACGGAGGTGATTCGACACCTCGACGCGTCTCCCCTGTGGTCGCTTGCAGATACAACGCGAGGGCACTCGTGAGCTTCGTCCCGGCGACGTTGGAGCGACGGCAGCACCGACCGCCGATGCCGTCCGTCAGCGTGCTGCTGAGCTTCGGCCCGAGCGTGTGCACATCCTTTGCGCGTCACCGGCGGAGTCCGCGGTCCTCCTGGGCAATCGCCTGACTTCTCTCCACGCCGACCTTTGCCTCTGCGAGCGCGAGGGCGAGCGCTATATCCAGTCCCTCGTCGTGCCGAAGTCGATTCCGTAGTAGACGACCGCATGGCACCGCGGGTCGGGCCTCGAACCGCCCACCTCCTCGACGACCCCCCGGGTGCTGCGTCCCGCCGACGCGGTGCTTGCTGGGACCTGGCGGGGGCCACTGCCAACGCCACGCTGCACTCGTCCGCTGGCGCCGGTCCGGGCTGTGGCCGCACGGCTGCGGCATCGGTCGCCGGACCGGATCGCGGCCCGGGGTCGAGTACCAAGCTCAACCTCTTCCCACGCTCGTCCCAATCACTGGGGCAAATGAAGGTACATCGCGGTCGATGGCGGTCACTCGGCCCGAGCCGCTGACCTGGACATTCCCGCTGGTCAGTGCCAGAATCGCAGGGCGCCCTCGGCAGGATTCGAACCTGCGCACACGGCTCCGGAGGCCGTTGCTCTATCCCCTGAGCTACGAGGGCGGGCCGGACGATGGTAGCCGTTGGCCTCACGGACGGCCGGGCGAGCGCCGGTACGATCGACCTGGTGGCCGGCCCGATCTCCTTCGTGCTGCTGCCCGATTCGGCGAGCCTCACCGGTACTGGCGCCCTCGAGATCGGTGGCTGCGACACCCTCACGTTGGCTGCAGAGCACGGCACCCCGCTCTTCGTTTACGACGAGGATCACATCCGAGCCCGCGCCCGCGAGGCGGTTGCCGCCTTCGGCGCCGGCAACGTCGTCTATGCCACGAAGGCGTTCCTGTGCGTCGCCATGGCCAGGCTGGCCCATGAGGAGGGGCTGCTGCTCGACGTGGCCACGGGCGGGGAGCTGCACGTCGCCGTGGCCGCGGGCGTACCCCCCAGCCGCCTCGTGTTCCATGGCAACAACAAGAGCGTCGACGAGCTGCGCGCCGCGCTCGACGGCGGGCGTGCGCCACGTGGTGGTCGACTCCTTCGACGAGCTCGACCGCCTCGACGCGCTTCACCAAGCAGGCCTGCCGGCGCCGCGGGTCCAACTCCGCATCACGCCGGGCATCCACGCCCACACCCACGAGTACGTGCAGACCGGTCAAGAGGACTCGAAGTTCGGCTTCGGGATCGGCTCCGGGGCTGCCGCGGCGGCCGTCGACCGGGCCATAGCTTCGGAGTCGGTGCAACTGATCGGTCTCCATGCGCACATCGGCTCGAACGTGTTCGCGGTCGAATCGTTCGCGAAGGCCGCCTCGGCGATGGCTGAGATCGCCGGCCCGCTCGGCCTTCCCGAGCTGACCCTCGGCGGGGGGCTCGGCGCCGCGTACGTGGAGGGCGAAGAGGCGCCCACCATCTCGCAGTGGGCGGAAGCGGTGCGAGGGGCAGTCGCTGATGCCGGCCTGGACGTCCGCGTGCTCGTCGAGCCGGGTCGCGCCGTGGTCGCCAGCGCGGCGGTCACCCTCTACACCGTGGGGACGGTGAAGGAAGTGCCGGGCATCCGCACGTACGTGGCCGTCGATGGTGGCATGAGCGACAACCCTCGTCCTGTCCTCTACGGCTCCGGCTACGAGGCCTTCCTGCCTAGCGCGCCGACGGCCGAGCGCCCGCGACGGGTGCGGATCGTCGGCAAGCACTGCGAGAGTGGCGACGTGCTCGTGCACGAGGCCGACGTCCCTGCCGATCTCGCCGTTGGAGATGTCCTGGCCACGCCGGTGACGGGTGCGTACGGGCATGCGATGGGGAGCAACTACAACAAGGTTCCCCGTCCCGCGGTCGTGTTCGTGCGTGACGGCGCGGCCCGACCCGTCGTGCGCCGGGAGACGTACGACGACCTCTTGCGCTGCGACATCCGCTGAGGGGAGTGTGCGACATCCGCTGAGGGGAGTGCCGGGGAAGGCACAATCGCGTGGACGCGCCGCTCACGGCCGGGCGGCGCGGCCAGAGGGGGCGCAATGACCCGAGCCCGCGGCGGCGGGATGGCGCTCGCGGCTGCCGCTCTCGCGAGCGGCGCCTGGCTCGCGGGCGTGTCCGGACCGGCCGCGGCACAGGCCGCGGGGACGTGCCAGGTGGCGCGGGTCGACCGGTCGAACGGACGTGTCATCGAGCGGGATGCGCTGACGCGGGCAGGCTCGAGTGGCCATCCGATCCATCTCGGCCATGACGAGGTGGTGGTCGTCGTCGGGCGCGGCGCGGGTGCGGCCGAGCCGATCGTCGCCGACGTGCGCGCCTTCGGCATCACCGTCGCCACGCGGTCGGGGCGCCCGGGTACGGGTCAACTCCTGGTCGACGTGGGCGACTTCGCCCTTGTCGGCACCGGTCGCTACCAGGTGGACGTTCACGGAGGCTGCGCCGCCACCGTCTGGGTGATCATCGACCCCGACCCGCCCGGCATCGTCTTCTGGACGGCGACCGCGGTACTTGTGGCAGGCCTGGTGCTCTTGGGCTTCGGTGTCGTTCGCCGTCGAGTCGTCCTGGGCGTCCTCGGGGGAGCGGCCGCGGGCCTCGCCGCCGCGGTGATGTGGCAACAGCTCGGCGGCCCAGCCATTCCTCTGGTCTTGGGACTGCTCGCCGGCGTGCCCGCCATCGCGGGCGGAGGGGCCGCGGCGGCGCGGCAAGCCAGCAGCGGACCGAAAGAGGCCGCGACCCGCCCACCCACCACGGTCGGCTCAGAGCGACCATCGGTCGAGGAGGCGACGGGGGGCGCGGAGCCACCACCGGAGCCACCACCTGAGCCACCTCCGGCACCGCCACCGAAGGCCCCGCCGCCCGTGAGTGGGGAGCGGCCGCCGTTGACCACGCCGCCAGGGGAGGTCCATCCCCCCGTGAATGCGGAGCCGCCACCGCCCGTGCTGCCTCCGACGGTGGAGGCCCCCTCGGGTACCGCGCCGCCCTCGGCGGGAGCGCCCGGCCGGCCGCCGATCGGGCGGCCCAGTGGGATCCGCCCGCCGCTATCGAGCATTCCTCCACCGGAGCCGAGATACGTCAATGCGTGGCTGACGAGGGCGGGCCGAGACGAGCCCCATCCGCGAGACGTCGCCCTTCAGTCGCGTGCCCGTTACGACGTGCGCGTCGGGATCGGGGGACGCGAAGCCGTGTCACTCGTACGCGATCCCACACCGTTCCCGGCGCTGCCGCCCTCACCCGTCGGCCACTGGCTGGAGGTGGTGGTGATCAGCCACGACCTCCGGCTGATCGACGCGCCGATGCGCCACCTCTTCCTGCCATCGGTCGGTCCAGCATGGTCGTGCGCCTGCGTCCCCGACCGTCCGCACACCTGCCGGCCCGACGACCGCCGGGGCTCGGTGGCCTTCACCCTGGAGGCGGCCCGGCTCGGGCCCGCCAAGGTGCGGGTGGCCGTCTACCACCGCGGCAACGTCGTCCAATCGCTGCGGCTCGCGCTCACGGTCGCCGAGACGGAGGCGCCGGCCGAGCCGGCGGAGGGAACGATCGACTTCACCTTGACCGATGGTCTCACCAATCTCGAGCTGCCACCAAGAGCCCTCACGTTCATCACCAATGACGATCACGACGCGACCCACACCATCGTCGTGCGCGGTGCCGACGCGACCGCGTCCTTCGTGCTCGCCGAGTCGCAGATCGCCGACGCCGCCTCAGCGGCTCGCGAAGCGCTCCGGGCCCTCCACATCGGCACCGCCCCCGATGGCCGCTCCCTCGTGAACCTCTACGACGAGAACAACGTCCCCAGGCCGCCCAAGTCACTCGAGGCCGACCTCCGCGCTCTCGTCCCCCACGGTGTCAACCTCTGGAACGCGTTGTTCGCCGACCAGCTCGCCCACGGCGACGAGATGGTCGCCGGTCCGCTGCGCAACCCGGCGGTCGTCCAGGTGGCCCGCGCCGGCCACAGCCCGCTCGTCTTCCCGTGGGCGTTGCTCTACGACATCCCCATCGAGCCCGGCAACCCCGGCGCGTGGAAGACCTGCCCGGTCGTTGCTCAGCTCCCGGGCGCGGCCAACGCGCCGGACCATTGCCCTCACGAGGCGGCGCACGGCCTCAACACGATCTGCCCCTACGGCTTCTGGGGCTACCGGCACGTGATCGAGCAGCCGCCATCGGTACCGCGAGGCGCGTCGGTCTGCCTGGAGGTCCTCGTGGAAGAGCCGCCGCCCGAAGTCGTCGTCGCCCTCAGCCGGACACTCGTCGCCGACCTCACCGACGCTCACCTCGAGCGCCTCCGCCAGGTCTTCGCGGGCTTCGACCTGCACCGCGCCGACACCCGCGCCGCGGTGCTCACCGAGCTGGCCGAGCCCGCCCTCGAGTTCGTGTACTTCTACTGCCACGGTCAACGCCAGGAAGTGGCGGGCGCAGAGGCGCAGACGTGGCTCAGCGTGGGCACGGCCGAGGTCATCACGCCGGGCGATCTGTTCGCGCTCTACCGCTCGGCATGGCCACCCGGACACTGGCGGAGGACGGCTCCGTTGGTGTTCATCAACGGCTGCCACACCGTGGACATCACACCGCGGACGCTGGTGCAGTTCGTCGACGCCTTCGCCGACGTCTACGCCGCCGGTGTGATCGGCACCGAGATCACCCTTCACCAGCGAGTGGCGGGAGAGGCCGCGGAGCGACTGTGGCGGGGCCTGGCCGCGGGGGATCCGGTGGGCGTGGCCATGCGGGCCATGCGCCTCGGGTTGCTGACGAAGGGCAACTTGATGGGCCTCGCCTACACCGCCTACTGCTCCGCCGATCTCTTCCTGAGACGCGCCGCCGCGCCGTAGTCGTACTGGGTCGCCCGGACTCGAGACGTCGTGACAAGTCTTCGGGCGGGGGTCGATCCGGCTCCGCTGGTCGACCGGCGCTCCCCCGATGGGGGGAAGCGACGGGGGAAGGTCTCCTTCCTCCCTTCGCTGATGACACGAATCAGCGGTTCGTCACATGTCTCAACGGGTCTCCGTCCCGTGCAGTGTTGCTCCTCCTCGCAAGAGTGCAGCACTCTTGCTTCCTCCCCGCGCCGGCCGGAACGAAGAACCCTCGCCGATCTGTGCACAAACCACGGATTCGGGTCACTCGCTGACTGCTCACCCATCCGGCTTGACCGTGGCCGAGGAGCGGCCGACCATGGACGGCTCATGACCGATCCGCTATGGCTGCTGACCGACCGACTCGCACCGGCATTCACGGGAATCGCCGGTCAAGGCTCGCTCGCGGCCGTGCGGCGTTCCGACCGCGCCGACTACCAAGCCGACGGCGCCCTGGCCGCGGCAAGGCAACTCGGGCAGCCGCCCCGCAAGGTGGCCGAGCAGATCGTGTCCATGGCCGCGCTCGACGATCTGTGCGAACGAGTGGAGATCGCCGGGCCGGGCTTCATCAACCTCCACCTACGCGCCGAGGCCCTCGGCCGGCTCCTGGCCGCGGTCGCGGCCGACGACCGCCTCGGCGTCCCGCCTCGGCCCGAGCCCGGGCCGGTCGTCGTCGATTACTCGGCCCCCAACGTGGCCAAGGAGATGCACGTCGGTCACCTCCGCACGACCATCATTGGCGACGCGCTCGCCCGCCTCCACGGCTTCCTCGGGCAGGACGTGTTGCGGGCCAACCACGTCGGCGACTGGGGGACGCCGTTCGGCATGCTGATCGAGCACCTGGTCGACCTGGGTGAGGACGAGGCCGCCCACGAGCTCTCCGTCGGCGACCTCGACGGCTTCTACCGCGAAGCCCGCAAGAAGTTCGACGCCTCAGACGCGTTCAAGGAGCGGTCGCGCGAACGGGTGGTGCTGCTCCAAGGAGGCGACCTGGAGACGCTGCGGCTGTGGCGGATCCTGGTGGAGGAGTCGGGCCGGTACTTCCAGGCCGTGTACGACCGCCTCGGCGTGCTATTGACCCCCGACGACCTTGTCGGCGAGAGCACCTACAACGAGCAGCTGCGTTCGGTCGTCGACGAGCTGGCCGCGAAGGGTCTCCTGACCGAGAGCGAAGGCTCGTTGTGCGTCTTCCCGCCCGGCTTCACGAACCGGGACGGCGACCCGCTGCCGCTCATCGTGGAGATGCAAGGCGGCCGCTTCGGTTATGCGGCCACGGATCTCACCGCCCTCCGCCACCGCATCGTCGATTGCCATGCCAGCCTCCTCCTCTATGTCGTGGGTGCTCCCCAGCGCGAGCACTTGGAGATGGTGTTCGCCGTTGGCCGCATGGCCGGCTGGCTCGTCGAGCCGGCCAGGGCCGAACATGTCGCCTTTGGGTCGGTGCTGGGCGCCGACCGCAAGATGCTGAGTACGCGGGCGGGTGGCGCGGTCGAAGTTGATCGAGTTGCTCGACGAGGCCGTCGAGCGGGCGGGCGCGGTGGTCGCCGAGAAGAACCCCGAGCTCGACGACGCCACGCGCACCGCCGTGGCCGGGGCGGTCGGGATCGGGGCGGTCAAGTACTCCGACCTCGCCAACGACCGGGCCAAGGACTACGTGTTCGACTGGGACCGGATGCTCGCCTTCGACGGCAACACCGGGCCCTATCTCCAGTACGCGCACGCCCGGATCCGCTCGATCTTCCGGCGAGGCGAAGTGGACGCGGCGACCCTCGGCACCGCTCCACCGCTCGTCGTGGAGCCGGCCGAACGCCAACTCGCGCTCCAACTCCTCTCCCTTCCGAGCGCCGTCATCGGCGCGGTCGAGCGCTCGCAGCCCCACCGGCTGTGCACCTACTTGTTCGAGCTGGCCACCGCGTTCACGACCTTCTACGAGCGCTGCCCCGTGTTGCGAGCAGGCGATCCGGAGCTCCGGCGCAGCCGGCTCGTGCTCGCCGACCTGACGGCGCGCACGCTGGCCGTGGGGCTCGGCTTGCTGGGCATGGAGGCGCCCGACCGCATGTAGGCGGCCCTTCTGGCCGTCCCGACGGCGCCACCTTCCGGTCGCTCGGCAATGCCAATCACACGGAAGCCGTGAGCGTGGACTTCACCGACCCGGCCCGCAAGACGCTGCTCATCAGTAGGCACGAGTCGCCCAACATCTACCGGTCCGTCGACGGTGGCCAGACGTGGACCGACCTCTCGGCTTCGCTCCCCGCGGGCATCAATTTCGCGACCGGTCCATACGTCGTCAACGCACAGACCTACCTGCTCGGCATCAAGTCCGGACCGGAGTCCGGGACCATCCGCACGACCGACGGCGGGAAGACATGGGCGCCAGTGCACCAGGGCGGCGTCCTGGGTCAACCGCTCGTCTCCAAACCCGATGGAGCGCTCTACTGGGTGCTCGAGTCCGGTGGGGTCATCAAGAGCACCGACAAGGGCGCCACCTGGACCCAGGTCACCCGCAACGGCACGATCTCGCCCGTTGCATCGACCCTCGTGCAGCTCCCCAACGGCACCTTGGCCGCGGTGGGCAACCAGGTGGTGATCGTCTCGGCCGACCAGGGCACGACATGGCACCCCGTCAGCGCGGGCATGCCCCATGCGCCGGCCGGCGTGGCCTACTCGCCCTACCGCAACGCGTTCTACATGTGGCACTTCGACTGCGTCCCCTCGGCGCACGCGCCGATCCCAGCGGACGCCATCATGAGGGCCAGCTTCGACTACCGGAAGGGCTGACACGCACCCATCGCTGCGTCGAGGACCAACGCCGACGGCGGGTGTCGAAGACGGCCCCTGAGCCGGCGGCATGAGGGATACCCTCGCCCACCGTGGAGAACGGCAACGTCGTGCGGGTCGGCGTGCTCGGCTGCGGCAACGTGGGCGCCGCGCTGGTGGCGCTCATGGAGGAGCGGGCCGATGCCATCGAGGCTCGGGCAGGGGTGCGCCTCGAGGTGGCTCGGGTCGCCGTGCGCAACCTCGCTCGGGAGCGCGCCGTGTCGGTCTCCGAGTCGATTCTGACCCGCGATGCCACGGAGGTCGTGGAGGACCCTGACATCGACGTCGTCGTCGAGGTGATCGGCGGCGTCGAGCCGGCCCGTGAGCTGATCCTGCGGGCACTCGCCAACGGCAAGCCGGTGGTGACCGCCAACAAGGAGTTGCTCGCCAACGTCGGCGCCGAGCTCTTCACCGCGGCCGAGAACGCCGGCCGGGACCTCCTCTTCGAAGCGGCGGTGGCCGGCGGGATCCCGATCGTGCGGATCCTGCGCGAGAGCCTGGCCGGCGAGCCGATCCTGCGGGTGCTCGGGATCGTCAACGGCACCACCAACTACATCCTCACGAGGATGAGCGAAGAAGGCGCCGACTACGCCACCGCGCTGGCGGAGGCCCAGCGGCTCGGATTCGCGGAGCGGGACCCGACCGCCGACGTCGAGGGCTACGACGCCGGGGCGAAGGCGGCCATCATCGCCAGCATCGCCTTCGGCGTGCGGGTCGTCGCCGGCGACGTCTACCACGAGGGCATCAGCCGGGTGACCCCCGGTGACATCGCCGTCGCCGATCGGCTCGGCTACGTCGTGAAGCTGCTGGCCATCGCGGAGCAGGACCCGCGGACGACGGAGGTGTCGGTGCGGGTGCATCCCGCGATGTTGCCCCGCGAGCATCCGCTCGCGAGCGTGCGGGAGAGCTTCAACGCGGTGATGGTCGAGGGGGCCGCCGCCGGACAGCTCATGTTCTACGGCCGCGGCGCCGGCGGGCGGCCCACGGCGAGCGCCGTGCTCGGCGACCTCATCGACGCGTCGGTGAACCTCGGGAAGGAGACGCACGCCTCGCTCGGCTCCTTCGCACGAGCGCGGATCCGTCCCATCGACACCACGACGGCCGAGTACTACCTCCCCCTCGAGGTCGTCGACCGGCCGGGCGTGCTCCACGCCGTGACCGGCGTGTTCGCGCAACACGGTGTGAGCATCCGCGCTGCGGAGCAGGAAGGTCTCGGCGATGACGCCCGGTTGGTGTTCATCACCCATGACGCACGCGAGTCCGACGTGCAAGCCACCCTGCGCGATCTCCGTCACCTCGAGGTCGTACGCCGAGTGGGCGGAATCCTGCGCGTGATCGGCGCGGGCGCGGCGCCGGTATGACGAGGTGGGCGTGAAGTACGTCTCCACCCAGGGCCGGGCCCCGGTCCTCGGGTTCGCGGACGTGCTGCTCGCCGGCCTCGCCGCCGATGGCGGCCTGTACGTGCCCGAGACGTGGCCGGCGCTGCCGCCGCTGGCCCCGCGCACCTCCTACGCGTCGGCGGCGGCCGAGATCATGTGGCCATACGTCGAGGGCGACCTCGGCGCGGAGGACTTCCGGGCCATCGTGGCCGACGCCTACAAGGGCTTCGGCCATCCCTCGGTGTGCCCGCTCGTGCAGCTCGGCGACAACGAATGGCTGCTCGAGCTCTTCCACGGCCCGACCCTCGCCTTCAAGGACGTCGCCCTCCAGTTGGTCGGTCGGCTCTTCGACCATGTCCTGGCCGAGCGGGGCGAGCGGATCATGATCGTGACCGCCACGTCGGGCGACACCGGCCCTGCCGCCATCGAGGGCGTGCGGCGCTCGGAGGCCATCGACATCGTCGTGCTGTACCCCGCCGGGCGCGTCAGCGACGTACAGCGGCGGCAGATGACGACGGTCGAGGACGCCAACGTCCACCCCGTCGCCGTCGACGGCACCTTCGACGACTGCCAGGACCTCGTCAAGGCCATGCTCGCGGACGACGCCTTCCGTGAGCGCCATCGCCTTTCGGCGGCCAACTCCATCAACTGGGCCCGCGTCATGGCGCAAGCCGTCTACTACGTCACTGCGGCGCAGTCGCTCGCGGGTGGCCCAGGTGGGCGTCCGATCCGCTTCAGCGTGCCCACCGGCAACTTCGGCAACGCCCTCGCCGGCTGGATGGCGCACCGGAGTGGGCTTCCCGTCGAGCAGCTCGTGATCGGTTCGAATCGCAACGACATCCTCACGCGCTTGCTCGCCAGTGGGCTGATGACGACCAGCGTGGTGGTGCCGACGTTGAGCCCGAGCATGGACATCCAAGTCAGCTCGAACTTCGAGCGGCTTCTGTTCGAGCTGAACCATCGCGACGGGGGGCTCACGGCCGAGCAGCTCCACCGCTTCCGGGCCACCGGGTCCCTCGCCCTCGAGGCCGACCAGCTCGACGTGCTCACGAGTGTGTTCGCAGGGGCGCGTTGCGACGACGACCGCACCGTCGCGGTGATCGCCGAGACGTACCGTGAGGCCGGACTCCTGGTCGATCCGCACACCGCCGTGGGGATCGAGGCGGCGCGGGTCGTCACCCACGATCCCGACGTGCCCACGGTCGTGCTGGCCACCGCCCACCCCGCCAAGTTCCCCGATGCGGTGGCGCTGGCCACCGGGGTCCGTCCGCCCCTCCCGGCTCATCTCGCGGATCTCTTCGAGCGGCCCGAGCGCAGCGTCGCGCTGCCCAACGACCTCGCCGCCGTCCAGGCCTACCTGGGATCGCTGGCTCGGCCGTGACCCCTGGCGGGAGCCGTGATGTTGCTGGCTCCGCGTCGCATCGGTAAGGTGAGGGTGCTCGGGATGCCGAGCGGGGCGGCTTCATCCATTTCGAGCGGGTGAGATAGCCCTACGCACCGTCGCCTTCGGGTTGCGTCACGGCTGCAGGTCGTCGATCGGGAGCCGGCACACGGGGCACGACTGGAAGCGGTCGACGGTCGGACAGCCACAATCCGGTGACCCCCGGGAAAGTAGGTGCCTGATGAGCGTGGAGTCCCCAGAGGCTCTGGAGCGCTCTGTTCTGGAGAGCAAGGACCGCGAGCAGCTGATCACCATCGCCTCGGCCCTCGGTGTGAAAGCGAACTCGCGGACCAAGAAGGCGGACATCATCGACCGGATCCTCGAGCAGGTCCGCGGCGACGAGAGCGGTGCGGGCGCCGCGGTGCCGGGCAACGGCGAGGCGACTCGCGTCAAGCACGACCCGGCTGAGACAGCGGCGGTGGACGAGCGCGAGGCTTCCGCGGTGGCGGCGGCCGAAGCCATCGTCGAAGCGGCGGCCAGCGTGGCGGCCGAGGGGCCCCTCGATGTGGAGGCCGAACCGCCGGCCGAATGGGAGCTCGTCGTCGATGGCCAGGAACCCGCGCCGGCCACTATGGCAGTCGAGGCGGCCGTCTCGACCGAGGCGCGCGCCGTCGAGACGGCGTTGCCCGGGACGGACGGGGCGGCACCTCGCGAGGAGGGTCAGGGGGGTCGCCGCCGCCGCCGCCGCAACCGCGACCGCAACCGCGGCGAGGGTCCGCAGGGGGCGGACCGCGTGCAGCCCGAGGGCCGCCCGGAGGACCAGTTCGTCGGCGAGCCCGTCGAGGTGGCCGGCTACCTCGATCTCCGCGACGAGGGCTATGGCTTCCTCCGCGTCAATGGCTACCTGCCGAGCCGCGACGACGTCTACGTGTCCGTGAAGCAGAGCCGGCAGTTCGGCCTGCGCAAGGGCGATCACGTCACCGGCGCGAGCCGGCCCGCCGGGCGCAACGAGAAGAACCCGGCGTTGCTGCGGATCGACACCGTGAACGGCGCCGATCCCGAGCTTGTCAGGTCCCGGCCCAAGTTCGAGGACCTCACGCCGCTGTTCCCCGACGAGAAGCTCCGCCTGGAGAACCCGGCCGACCCGACGAACATGACGGCTCGGATCGTCGATCTCGTTGCGCCGATCGGCAAGGGCCAGCGCGGCCTCATCGTCTCGCCGCCGAAGGCGGGCAAGACCTTCATCATGAAGACCATCGCGACGTCGATCGAGCGCAACAACCCCGAGGTGAAGCTCATGGTGCTGCTCGTCGACGAGCGGCCGGAAGAGGTCACCGACATGCGCCGGACGGTGCGGGGCGAGGTGATCGCCTCTACCTTCGACCGCCCGAGCGAAGAGCACACCCATGTGTCCGAGCTCGCCATCGAACGGGCCAAGCGCATGGTGGAGATGGGCGAGGACGTCGTCGTCATCCTCGACGGGATCACCCGGCTGGCTCGCGCCTACAACTTGGCCGCACCCGCAACCGGTCGCATCATGTCCGGCGGCATCGACGCCGGCGCCTTGTACCCGCCGAAGAAGTTCTTCGGTGCGGCCCGCAACATCGAAGAGGGCGGCTCGCTCACGATCCTCGCCACCGCGCTGGTCGAGACCAACTCTCGAATGGACGACGCCATCTTCGAGGAGTTCAAGGGCACTGGCAACATGGAGCTGCGCCTCGACCGGAAGCTGGCCGAGCGGCGCATCTACCCGGCCATCGATGTCGACGCCAGCTCCACCCGCCACGAGGAACTCCTCTTCGACCGCAAGCAACTCCAGATGGTGTGGAAGCTGCGGCGTGTCCTCTCGGGCCTGGCCGAAGGTGGTTCCGCCGCCGCCGGACTCGAGCTTCTCATGGACCGGCTGAAGACGTTCCGCTCGAACGACGAGTTCTTGGGCGAGATCGCGAAGCAGCCGTCGATGTAGCTGGCCGAGCGACGGTGGTGGGGCTCCGTGGCGTCGCTACACTGACCTGTCCGCCGGCGCCGGCTGGTGCGCTCAGGGAGTGATCGAGATGAAGACCGATATCCACCCCAAGTACGACGTTACCGTCGTCCGCTGTTCGTGCGGCAACACGTTCACCACCCGCTCGACGAAGGCGGGCGAGCTGCACGTCGAGCTGTGCAACGAATGCCATCCCTTCTTCACGGGCAAGCAGAAGCTGGTGGACACGGGCGGTCGCGTCGAGCGCTTCCAGCGTCGCTACGGCCAGCGCAAGACGGTCGGCAAGGCCACGCCCAAGGGGTGACGCTCGACCCGCAGCGCCGCCGCGCGCTGCTGGAGGCCAAGCTTCGCGCGCTGGTCCGTACCGTGGAAGCCGACGCGGACGGCGCCGACCAACCGCCTGCCGTCTTCGGGGCCTTCGGTCCCGGCGCCGCCATGGTGCGGGGCACGACGGCCTGGGTGCTCGCCGAGGACGATCCGTCGAGAGCGCTTGGCCGGGCCATGGCCTGGGCACGCCAGGCCGGAGCAGCCGAGCTTTCCCTCCTCGCCGAGCGCCACGCCGGCTTGCTGGCGCGGCGGGCGGCGTACTTCCGGCACCCGCCGCGGGTTTGGGAGATCGAGGGGACGCATCTCGTCCGAGCGCAGGCCGAGCCCCGCCCCATTGCCGCGGAGCTCGATGCCCGTATCGCGGCCCTGGCTGGTCTGATCGCCGCCGGTGGCGCCGAGCCCGTCGTGGAGCACGGTGTCCTCACCGGCGAGGTGGCGGGGCTGGAGGTGTGCCGCGCCGTCATCGACCCGCACCTCGAGGTGGTCCGCCTCGAAGTCGGCGTGGGCGCCCACGACCGCGAGGCCTTCCAGCTGCTCCACGGCGACGTCCCGCCGGTCGCCGCCCTCGAGGCCGTGGTGGCCAGCGTCGCCCCGCACCGAGAGGTGGGCGCGCCGCCGCACCCCCTCAATCGACTCGCCGCGGAGCGACTCCTGCGTCACCGGCTGCGCGGCGAGCCCGCCCTGGTCGGGGTGCGCGCCCTCGTGCCCGTCGAACCGCCCGTCCCGCGCCGCAACGTGAAGGAAGCCGCGCCCTGCGTGGCCGAGGCGAGCGACGCGTCGGGACGGAGGGTGGTGGTCGTGTGCTCGGTAGGCATCGACTTGGACCTCGTGCCGTTCGCCGCGGACGCGCGCGACGCCCGTGGTGGTGGACGCCTGGTGCTCGCCGTGCCCGAGCGCGACGTCCACCCGGTCACGACAACGTTGGCGGGCTGGCTGCAGGAGCCGGCCGAGATCGTCGGCGTCCCCGGCCCGCGCTCGAGGGCGCGAGGGACGACCGCCCGCCGGGGAAAAGGGCGCGATCAGGTGGGGCGCCGAATCGGTACCGAATCGGTGCCGCACGAGCCCTGGGCGCGAACGAGCCCCGGGGGGGACCCGGGGCTCATCGATGGCAGGGACGGATGTCAGCTGGCGTCAGCCGGTGCGTCCACCTCGCTGCTCGTCGTCTCGACGGGCGCATGCCCGATCTCGATGCGGCGGCTCCGTGCCGTCGCCGCCATCGGAATGGTCACGGTCAGCACGCCACGGTCGAACGACGCCTCGACCCGGTCGAGATCGAGGGTGTCGCCGAGCACGATCTGGCGGCTCAGCGCGCCCCACGGCCGCTCGGCCAGGAAGACGTGATCGCCCTCGCGCACGAACTCGGGCCGCTCAGCCTTGACGGTGAGGACGCGGCGCTCGAGGGAGAGCTCGATCGAGTCCTCGGCCACGCCCGGCAGGTCGAAGACGAGCACGAGGCGCTCGTCACGCTGCACCGCGTCCACGGGGATCTGACGGGCGAGCGTAGGGAAGGGGCGGTTGAACAGGCTGGCAGCCAGCCGGTCGAAGTTGGTGAGCGGGACATAACGGGTCGGCATGAGTGCCCTCCTGGGTGGGGGTTGAGGATGCTCCATCTCTTTGCTCACGATGCTAGCAGGTCTCTTGTCGCAGAACAACAGAAAATCTGTGCGAAGTACGCTCAAGGTCGGGCAGCGGCCGGAGCCCAGGCGTCGCCGACGCCACCGCCGACGTAGCCTGTGAGTTTGTGATCGACCGGCTGGCAGGCCTCGAGGAGGAGTACGACGCCCTCGAGGCGCGCCTCGCCAACCCGGCCACGCTGGCCGACCCCGAGCAGCTGAAGGCCACGTCGCAGCGCTACAAGCAGCTGGCACCGCTCATCGAGTGCGCCCGCCGCTACCGAGGGCGCCAGGAGGATCTCGCCGCGGCCAAGGAGATGTTGGCCGAGGCCGGAGGCGAGGACCGCGACCTGATGCGGGACGAGATCGCCGAGGCCGAGGCCGATCTGGCGGCGCTCGAGGAGGAGCTCGAGGTCCTCCTGCTCCCGACCGACCAGAACGACGGGAAGGACGTGATCGTCGAGATCCGGGGCGCCGAGGGCGGCGAGGAGGCCAATCTGTTTGCCCGGGACCTGTTCCAGATGTACCAGGGCTACGCGGCGCGGCAGCGGTGGAAGCTGGAAGTGCTGTCGGCCGACCCGTCACCCCTCGGCGGCTACAACCAGATCACCTTCTCGCTGTCCGGTGTCACCGCGTGGAGTGGCATGAAGTTCGAGGGCGGGCCTCACCGGGTGCAGCGGGTGCCCGTCACCGAGAGCCAGGGGCGCATCCACACGTCCTCGGCCACGGTCACGGTGTTGCCCGCCGCCGCCGAGCTCGACGTCGCCGTCGATCCGAACGACCTCCAGATCGACGTGTACCGCTCCTCGGGTCCCGGCGGGCAGAGCGTGAACACGACGGACTCGGCGGTGCGCATCACCCACAAGCCGACCGGCGTAGTCGTGGCCATGCAGGACGAGCGCAGCCAGCTCCAGAACCGGGCCCGAGCCATGCAAGTGCTGCGGGCGCGGCTCCTGAAGCTCGAGCAGGACCGCCAGGCCGCCGAGGTGGCGGCCGAGCGCAAGGCGCAAGTCGGCGGCGGCGGCCGCGCGGAGAAGATCCGCACCTACAACTTCAAGGAGAACCGCGTCAGCGACCACCGCATCGGCCTCACCCTCTACCGGCTGCAAGACGTGCTGGCCGGCGATCTCGACGAGATCGTCGGGGCGCTGCAGGCCGACGAGCGAGCCCGCCAGCTCGGCGCCTCGTGAGCGCCAAACTCACGGTGGCGTGGCGGGCGCTCTGGGTCGAGACGACGCGGCAGCTGGGCGGGGCGGCTGACGAGGCTCGCTGGTTGTGCCAGGAGGCCTCGGGGCGCGAGGGACTGGCGTGGATCGAGGGCCTGGACGAACCGGCGACGCAGCGAGCGGTGGCGCGCCTGGACGCCATGGTCGAACGGCGCCGAGCCGGCGAACCCCTTCAGTACGTCCTCGGATCGTGGTCGTTCCGCGGCGTCGACCTCCTCGTCGACCGCCGGGTGCTGATCCCGCGGCCGGAGACCGAGCTCGTCGCGGAAGCGGCGATCGCAGCAGCCCGGACGCGACCGCGGCCCATCAGGGTGGCCGACCTCGGCACGGGTTCGGGCGCCATCGCGGTCGCCCTGGCCGCCGAGCTCCCCGTCACGGGCGTGGACGTGTGGGCCACCGACGTGTCGGCGAGCGCCCTCGACGTGACCCGAGCCAACGTCGCCGCCCTCGGGAGAAGGGGCGCCAACGTCCGGGTCGCCGAGGGCGACTGGTACGACGCCCTCCCGCCGGAGTTGGCCGGGCATCTCGATGTGGTCGTCTCGAACCCGCCCTATGTGGCGACCGACGACCGGCTGGAGACGGCGGTGGCGGCGTGGGAGCCGGCCGGCGCCCTCCTCGCGGGCCCCGAAGGGCTCGACGCCCTCCGAGTCGTCGTGGCTGGCGGGCCTCGGTGGCTGGCCCCGGGCGGGACACTGGTCGTGGAGATCGGCGCGACCCAGGGCCAGGCGGTGAGCGAGCTGGCCAGCGCCGCCGGCTTGGTCGACGTCGAAGTCCGCCAGGACCTGGCCGGGCACGACCGCCTCGTGACCGCCCGCCGCCCGCGTTAGGTTAGGCTAGGCCGGCGCTCGCCGGGCCTGCTCGTCCACCGCCGCCCGCTCCCCGGCCGCGCGCTAGCATTAGCCGGCCGAGGCGTCCCCGTCCTCCAGCCCGAGCGCCTGGCGCAGGAAGGCGAGTTGCAGCAGGAGGAGGTTCTCGGCCACGACCTCCTGCGGGGTCATGTGCGTCACGTTCGCCAAGGGCAGCACCTGGTGAGGCCGGCCCGCGGCCAGCAGCGCGGCCGACAACCGGACGGTGTGGGCGGCGACGACGTTGTCGTCGGCCAGGCCGTGGATGAGCAGCAGCGGGCGTTCCAGCCGGTGAGCGTCGGCCAGCAGCGACGTGCGGTCGTAAGGAGCGGCGTCGACGTCGGGACGTCCGAGGTAGCGCTCGGTGTAGTGCGTGTCGTACAAGCGCCACTCGGTCACCGGGGCGCCGGCGACGGCGGCGTGGAAAACCTCAGGCCGCCGCAGCACCGCGAGCGCGGCGAGGTAACCCCCGAAGCTCCAGCCTCGGATGGCCACGCGGGTGAGATCGAGCTCAGGGTGGTCGGCCGCCGCGGCCCGGAGGGCGTCGATCTGGTCGTCGAGCACGGGGCCGGCCAGATCGAGGTGGACGGCCCGTTCCCACGCACTCCCCAGTCCCGGGGTGCCCCGTCCGTCGACGACGAGCACGGCGAAGCCCTGGTCGGCGAACCACTGGGAGGTGAGGTAGGCGGCGTGCGAGGAGAGCACCCGTTGCGCGTGGGGGCCGCCGTACGGGTCGAGCAGCACGGGCAAGGGCTCGCCGCCCACGTGGTCGCGCGGCAGCAGCAGGGCGGTCGGCAGCGCCCGCTCGCCCGGCCGGAGAAGTGTCACGTTCGGGTCGAGCGGGGGCGTGGCGGCGTCGCTGCTGATGGATGGCCCGTGGAGCACCGCGCGTCTCCGCCCCCGGGCGCTCGAGGACGGCGGAACGCACCACCGTCGTGGGGCCCGCCGCGGCGGCGGTGTGGACACCGGCCACGGTCGTGAGGCGAGCCAAACTGCCGTCGTGCCATCGCCAGACATGCTGCTCACTCGGCCGCTCGAGGTCGTTGGCGATGAACGTGACGCCGTCGTCGTCGGCGGCGACCACCGACCGCACCTGGAGAGTGGTGGGTGTGACGGGTTCTCCGTCCACGAGCAGCCGGCGGGCTCCCTCGCGATCGGCGCACATGACGAGTCGGGCAACGGCCGATCGCCGGTACGCCCGCCACCAGCTCGACCCACTGGGCGTCGCCGTCTTCGAACCGCACGGTGGTGGCCCCGGTCATGGGGTCCGCCGAGAGCACCTGTAGCCGCCGCTGGTCCCGGGACTGCACGCAGGCCAGCAGCGGGCCGTCGTTCGGCCAGACGACCTGCGCCAGATAGGGGAAGGCACTTCGGTCCCAGTCGACGGTGACCCGGCGGCCGTCCAGCTCGACGACGTGGAGGCTGACGTCGGCGTTGGCGGTGCCGGCGGCCGGATAGGCCAACTCGGTCGGCGGCCGATCAGGGTGGGCCAGGTCGGCGACCCACCAGCGCGCCACCGGAGCGGTGTCGACGCGGGCCACCGCCACGCGCTGACCGTCGGGTGACCACCAGTACCCACGGGTCCGTCCCATCTCTTCGGCCGCGATGAACTCGGCCGAACCCCAGCTCACGGTCTGCCCGTCACGGTCGGGGTCGCGACCGATCAGCTCCCGGCTGCTCCCGTCGAGCTCCGCGATCCGCAGGCTGGCGCCGCGGACGTAGGCGACCCGGCAGGCGGAAGGGTCAGGCCTCGGATCGAAGACGGGGCCGGCGACGGCGAGCTCACGGGCCCGGCCGGACAGCAGGCCGGCGACGAACAGCCGCCCGGCGAGGGCGAACGACGCTACGCGGGCGTCGGCGTCGGTGGCGAAGCTCACCACGCCGCCAGCCGCTTCCCGGACCCGTTCCCGCCGGGCCCGTTCCTCGGGCGGCAGGTCGGCCGCGGCATCGGCCAGCAGCGCACGAGGGTCGGCGACGAGCCGCTCGACCCCGGTGGCCACGTCGAGGACCCAGAGGCAGTTGACAGGGTCATCCCCCGCGGCCGAGCGGGCGAACACGACGCGGCGGCCGTCCGGTGACACGACGATGTTGCGCGGTTCGCCGAGGGTGAAGCGTTGTGTGCGAGCGGCGAGTCGCGGGTAGTTGTCCGCCCTGACCGCGCCACCCACCTCCGCCACCCTACTGAAGCACCGGGACGGGTGAAGCACCGGGACGGGGCGACGCCCGGCGCGGCGGCGTCGCGACCTGCGCCGGACGCGCTCCGTGCCGGCCTCCGTCGTCGACGCCGAAGCTCGACCGGATGCGAGAGCGGCGCGGACGCTTCGATGCCCTCGTCCGTGCCCTCCGTGACCCGGGCACGCTCTCCGCGCTCGACACGCCGGACGTCGACGCCCTCGTCGTCCGCGCTGCTCACCTCCAGGCCAGCACGAGAGCCAGCGCGATCGACGACTCGGGCTCGTTCGCCGCCAACCGACCGAGCAGCTCGGCGTGCTTCACACCCGCAGCGAGGCGTCCGCCCCGAGGCGCGCTTGCCGCCCGACCCATTCGCCTTCGCACATGGCCGCGACGAGATCGGGCTCGTGCGACGTGCCCCACGCGCGATGGCCGTCGGGCAGGACGCAAGCGGCGAACGCGGTCTCGGGCTTGCCGTCGCGGTCGTGCATCACCGTGTAGCCCTCGATCGTCACCGCTCCCTCGGCGTCCTGGCCCGTCGCGACGTCTCGGCGGGGCAGGGCATCGATCTCGGCTTGCGGTGATTCACGCCGGAACCCGCCAGCCGGTGGCCGAGCGGCCAGCACGCCGAGGGAGTGCTTGGTGAGGTAGCCGCCGTTGCCCCACACGAGTGCCTTGGCCTCTGGCTGTTCCCGGAGCTCACGCACGACGGTGGCCAGCGCGTGCATCACGTAGTTGTTCCAGGGCCCGCCGGCGAAGGACAGCCCTCCCGTGCGGGTCAACGGTCGCTCCAACGAGAGCCCGAGCGCCTCGGCGCCGGCCTCGACGGCTGAGGGGAAGCAGGAGTAGAGGTCGACGAGCTCGAGGTCGTCGACACCAACTCCGGCCAGCTCGAACAACACCCGGCCCGCCACCTTGACGGCCGGGGTCTTCCCCAGGTCATCGCGGTTCGACACGTGGTAGTGGTCGTGCACGTCGACGCCGGCGTGCGGGAACACCCAGCGCTCCTCCGGCACACCGAGGGCCCGTGCCCGTGCGGCGGAGCAGAGGATGAGGGCGGCGGCCTGATCGACGTCGTTGTTCGAGTTCATGTACTTCGGGTAGGGCAGACCGATCATGCGGTTGTCGGGCCCGGGCGTCGCGATCTCCTCCGCGGAGAGGGCCCGCTTCACCCAGGCGTAGGGATTCGAGGCGGCCACCGCCGAGAACCGGGCCCACAGCTCTGCGATGCGGGCCTGGTGCTGGTCGACGCCCTCGCCGGCCGCCCCCCGCCGGGCCGATTCGAACATCGGGTAGAACTGCACGGGCATCACGAGGCCGATTCCGCTCTCGACCGGTCCGCTCATGCTCTCGTCCGAGCCGAACATCCGCGAGGGTTGGGTGCCGTCGGGAAGCTTGCGCCAGTCGAGGTGGGCATCGGTGCGCCTGGCCCGCATGCGGGTGCGCCAGCACTCGCCGCCGGCCAGGATGGCGAGGTCGAGCTCGCCGCGCTGGATCTCCTCGGCCGTGGCGTTGACCAGCAGTTGCGGCGTGTTCCCGCTGGCGGTGGTGTAGGCCGTCTCGTCGGGGGAGAGGCCGAGGTCGTCGGCGAGCAGGCGGGCGGCGTCGCGGTAGCGCCACGAGAGCAGGTTCACCACCCGGATCGACTGCGCCGGCGGCACCGCGTCGAGGCCCGCATCTTCCGTCGCGGCCCGCACGGCTCGAGCGATCAGCACGATGGGCTCGACGGCGTCATCGAGGCCGGTGGCCCGCTGGACGGCCTGCCCAGCGCCGATGATCACCGGGGTGCGGGGGTCCAGGGCCACGGGCGCACCCTACCGAGTGGCCCGAATCAGCGATCCATGCACCGAACGATTGATTCGGGACACCGGGCGTCTGCGCCGGCCACGGCCTGATCGGTACGCTCGGGTCACGGAGGCGGACCGTCGCTGCCGTGAAGGAGTCTGCGCATGCCCTGGCCGTCCGATCCCGACGACGAGCTCTTCGCCATCATCGACCGCGAGGTCGAGCGCGAGAACACCACCTTGCAGTTGATCGCATCGGAGAACTTCGCCTCGCCGGCGGTGCTGAGGGCCACGGGCTCGGTCCTCACGAACAAGTACGCGGAGGGCTACCCCGGCAAGCGCTACTACGGCGGCAACGTGTTCATCGACGAGGCGGAGGACCTGGCCCGCGAGCGCGCCAAGGCCCTCTTCGGCGCGGAGCACGCCAACGTCCAGCCCCACGCCGGCGCCAACGCCAACATGGCCGTCTACCTGGGGCTGCTCGAACCCGGCGACACGGTGATGGGGCTCAGCCTCGATCATGGCGGCCACCTCACGCACGGCTCTCCGGTCAATGCGAGCGGCAAGCACTACCGGTTCGTGTCCTACAAGCTCTCGCCGAGCGACGAGCGCATCGACATGGACGCGGTGCGCGACGCCGCCCTCGAGCATCGGCCCAAGATGATCGTGGCCGGGGCCACTGCCTATCCCCGGCGCATCGAGCCCGAACCGTTCCGAGCGATCTGTGACGAGGTCGGCGCCTACTTCGTGTTCGATGCCGCCCACGTCGCCGGGCTCATCGCGGGCGGGGCTCATCCCTCACCGATCCCCTTCGCCGACGTGGTCACGCTGACCACCCACAAGACACTGCGGGGTCCGAGGGGCGGCTGCATCCTCTCGACCGCCGCGCTCGCCCCGGCCATCGACAAAGCCGTGTTCCCGGGCCTCCAGGGCGGCCCCCTCGAGCACGTGATCGCGGCCAAGGCGGTCGCCTTCCGCGAGGCCATGCACCCGAGCTTCCGCGACTACGCGCGCCAGATCGTGGCCAACGCGCGGGCCCTCGCCGGGGTGTTGGCCTCGGAGGGCTTCCGGCTCGTGTCCGGCGGCACCGACAACCACCTGCTGCTCGTGGACCTGCGGAGCTTCGACGCCGACCTCACCGGCAAGGAGGCACAGGCCGTTCTCGACCAGGCCGGCATCACGCTCAACAAGAACACCATTCCCGACGACCCTCGCAGCCCCTTCGTGACGAGCGGGGTGCGCATCGGGACTCCGGCCGTCACCACGCAAGGGATGCAGGAAGCCGAGATGGCACAGATCGGCGCGCTGATCGGCCGGGCCCTCCGACACCGGACCGACGCCACCGAGCTCGCGCAGGTGCGCAAGGAGGTCGGCGAGCTGTGCGCCCGGTTCACCCCTTATCCCGAGCTGCGCGGCGGACGCAGAGGGTAGCGTCGCCGTCCAGTGGACGGGCTCGACACCTCCACCGATAGGGCGAGACAAAAGGAGCACGGCGGATGGCTCGCACGAGGAGTTCGCACCCGGTAGGGATCGGCGTCGTGGCGCTCGGTCTCGTGGCCGGCACCTTGGCGCTGATCGGAGCCACGTCGCGCCCCGCGACCGGCGCGACCGGCGGGGTGTCGAAGGTCCTGTGGATCTGGGAGGAGAACACCTCGCCGGCCGACATCCTCGGCAACTGCACCCGTTGCTCCGAGTTGCCGTACCTCAACTCGCTCGCGGCCACCTACGGGCAGGCCACGAACGCCCGTGGGGTGTCGAGCCCCAGCCTGCCGAACTACATCGCGGCGACAAGTGGAGGGACCCAAGGGGTGGCCGACGACCTGCTGCCGCGGAAGCATCCGTTGAACGTCCCGAACCTGTTCAGCCAGCTCCCGGCGGGGTCGGCGAAGGTGTTCGCCCAGAGCATGACGTCGAACTGCCAGGCGTCCGACGGCGCTCACACCGACGTGAACGGGGCCGGCTTCTACGCGGCTCGGCACACGGCTTGGCCGTACTACACCGACTCCGTGGCGGCCTGCAGAGCCAACCAACTCCCGCTCGAAGGCAACTTCAGCGCCGCCATCACGGCGGGCCTGCCGGCCTTCACCGAGGTCGTGCCCGCCATGTGCAACGACTTCCACAAGGGGGGCACGCCCGACGCCTGCGCCTACGGGCCCGGGCAGGACCTGTCCACGCGAGCGGACGCCTGGCTGCAGAAGTGGGTGCCCGCCATCATGGCCGGGAAGGATTGGCAGGCCGGCCGCCTCGCCATCTTCATCGTGTGGGACGAGGGCAGCGGCGCCGACATCGGCGCGGGAGGCGACTGCACCAACTCCTCGCTGTCCGGATGCCACATCCCTCTGCTCGTCCTCAGCCCGGCCACCTCTCACGTCGTGGATGGCTCGCACTACACGCTGTACTCGGTGCTGCGCACCACGGAGGAGATCCTCGGTCTTCCGCTGCTGGGGAAGGCGGCGACCGCCAGCTCGATGAGGGAGGCCTTCGGGCTCGGGGCGCAGCCACCGCCGACGACCACCTCTTCGTCGACGCCGCCGGACACGGTTGCGCCCACGGGCGCCATCACCTCACCACCCGCCGGCGCGACCGTGAGTGGGAAGGTCGGCGTGACGCTGAGCGCATCGGACAACGTGGGCGTGGTCAAGATCAACCTGTTGGTCGACGGCGTGTTCTTCGCGAGCGACTTCGCGTCGCCGTACACCTTCACGATCGACACGACCAAGTACGCGAACGGATCGCACACCCTGTTCGGGAAGATCTACGACGCGGCCGGGAACAAGACCGTCACGGCCTCGGTGTCGGTCAGGTTCCAGAACCCGCCGTAGACCCGCGGGTCAGCCGTCGAAGATGCCGCTCAAGCTCTCGAGGGTGGCGCCTGCGGCATGGGCGGGTGACAGCCACGTCTCGTCGCCGACGATGCCGTCGACGCTCACGCCGATCTCGGACTGGTAGGAACGCACCGCCGCGTCGGTCTTGGCGCCGAAGATGCCGTCGATGGGGCCCGGATACGGCACGGTGGCGTTGGTCATGACCTGCTGCAAGAGGGCCACGTCGGGGCCGAGCGATCCCTTCTTCAGCGTCGGAGAGGCCTCGCGGTAGGCGGGTAGGTGCGACCAGGTGATCGGCCCGACGATGCCGTCGACCGCGATCCCCTCGCCGGCTTGGAAGTTCTTCACGGCCTGTTCGGTGAGCGGCCCGAACACCCCGTCGATCGGCATTCCCCCGATCTTCAGGCGTACGAGCACGCGCTGGACGCGCTTGACATCGTCCCCGGTCGAACCCGGCTGCACGGTCGCGGGCATGGCTGCCTCCTAAGTTCCGAGCTCGGGCGCTCGACAGACTACGAGCCGGCACTCCCCGCCCCGGATACCCACCTACGCTCTTGGCCCGATGGCCGACGTCACCGGGTACGCGATCGCCGGCGGGGTCGCGGGCGCGGTGACCCTCGTGACGACGCCGATGGTGCGTTCGGTCGCGCTGCGCTACGGCCTCGTCGTCGCTCCGGACGAGCGGCGCATCCATACCCGCCCCACCCCGACGCTCGGCGGGATCGCCATGTTCCTCGGCTTCTTGGCCGCCATGGCGGTCTCGTGGCGACTCGATCTGTTCCAGCCCCTCTTCGCCGACAACTCCGAGCCCCTCGGGGTCGTGGTCGCCGCGGCGATCATCTTCGCGGTCGGCCTCGTCGACGACCTGCACGAGCTCTCGCCGCCGGCCAAGGTCACGGGGATGGTGGTGGCGGGCCTCGTGCTCGCCTACTTCGGGGTGACGATGTTCTACTTCCGGGTGCCGTTCCTCGACGTGGTGGCGCTCGGTCGGGACATCACTCCGCTCGTGACCGTCCTGTGGCTCATCGTCATGGCCAACGCCATCAACCTGATCGATGGTCTCGATGGCCTCGCCGCCGGCATCGTGGCCATCGCGTCGGGCGCGTTCTTCCTCTACGGCCAGCATCTCGACGAGCGCAAGCTGCTCGCCGCCCCCAACATCGGCCCGCTCATCGCCATCATCGTGCTGGGCATGTGCATCGGGTTCCTGCCCCACAACTTCAACCCCGCCCGCATCTTCATGGGCGACTCGGGTGCCTTGCTCCTCGGCTTGTTGATGGCCGTGTCGACAAGCGTGGTCGGTGGCCGGGCCGATCCGAACCAGGCCTTCAGCGGGCAGACCTACTTCTTCTTCGCGCCGCTCTTCATCCCGCTGCTCATCCTCGGCGTCCCCCTCCTCGACACCATCTTCGCCGTCGTGCGTCGAGCCACGCGCCGCCAGGGACTGTCGACGGCCGACAAGGACCATTTGCACCACCGGCTGATGCGCCTCGGCCACGGGCAACGGCGAAGCGTCCTGATCCTGTGGATGTGGACCGGGTTGCTGTCCGCCTTCGTGCTCTACCCGACCTACACCGGCCAGGGTGACGGCATCGTGCCGATCGGCATCGCGGCGCTGGGCCTTGCGCTCTTCACCGTCCTCCATCCCCAGGTCCGCCGCACCCGGGCCGACCTGGATTGAGCACCACGGCGAGGGATCTGACGCGGATTCGCGTCGTATGCGCCGCGCAGGGGCGCGCGAGAACGAGCAGAACTCGCGCTCGGGCCTGGCTGCGGGTAGGTCATTCGAACCTTTCCCACTACAGCCTCTTACGAATGAGCGCGGTTTCTTCGTACGCTCATACGCCGTGAGCAGAGTCGCAGTCATCGGAGCCGGATACGTCGGCCTCACCACTGCCGCGTGCCTGGCCCATCTCGGCCACGAGGTGACATGCGGTGACATCGACGAGGGGCGGATCGCCGGCCTGTGCGAGGGGATCGTCCCCATCGTCGAGGCCGGGCTCGAGAATCTCGTGCGCGACGGGCTGCGCAGCGGACGCCTGCGCTTCGTCGTGGGCGCTGGCAACGCCGTGGGTGATGCCGAGTTCGTGTATCTCTGCGTGCCGACGCCCCAATCGCTCGACGGTCGAGCCGACCTCAGCTACGTGGAAGCGGCCGCGGCCGAGATCGCCCCGCGGCTCGAACCCGAGACCATCGTCGTGAACAAGTCGACCGTGCCCGTCGGCTCGACCAAGGTCGTCGAACGGGTGCTCGGCCGGCCGGATGTGCGGGTGGTGTCCAACCCCGAGTTCCTCCGGGAGGGATCGGCCGTCCACGACTTCCTCCATCCCGACCGAGTGGTCATCGGCTGCGAGGACCAGGCGGCCGCAGTGCGCGTCGCGTCGCTGTACCTCGGGGTGGCGGCTCCGCTCATCGTGACCGACCCGGCCAGCGCGGAGACGATCAAGTACGCCGCCAACGCCTTCCTGGCCACCAAGATCTCCTTCGTGAACGCCGTCGCGGCCGTCTGCGAAGCGGTCGGGGCCGACGTGAACGACGTCGTCCTCGGCATCGGGTACGACCGCCGCATCGGCCAGGACTTCCTCAAGCCCGGCCCGGGCTGGGGGGGAAGCTGCTTCCCGAAGGACACCCGGGCGCTCATCCGCATCGCCGAAGACGGCGGTTACGACTTCGACTTGCTCAAGGGCGTCATCACGGTGAACGAGGAGCAACGCGAGCGGATCGTGACCAAGCTCCGCTCGGCCTGCGGGGGCACCCTTCGCGGGCAACGGGTCGCGGTGTGGGGCCTCACCTTCAAGGCGGGCACGGATGATCTGCGCGACTCGCCGTCGCTGGCCATCGTGGCTCGCCTGCAGCGCGAAGGCGCCGTCGTGCGCGCGTACGACCCGACCGTGCGGCGCGAGCTCGACGGCTTCGAGGTCTGCGACGACGCCTACGCCGCGTGCGAGCAGGCCGAGGTTCTCGCCGTGCTCACCGAGTGGGACGAGTTCCGCTGGCTCGACTTCGACAAGGTCGCCTCGCTGATGGCGGCGCCGAATGTCGTCGACGCCCGGAACCTGTTGGATCGAGCCAGCCTGCTGCGGGCCGGCTTCAGCTACCAAGGGATCGGACGTTGACAGTGCGGCGCATCGTTGTGGCGGGCGGCGGTGGGTTCATCGGCTCCCACCTCTCGGAAGCTCTCGTCGAGCGGGGCGACCGCGTCGTCATCCTCGACAGCTTCGTCACCGGCCAGCGGAGCAACCTCGCCGCGCTCGAGGGCCAGCGGGGTGTCGAGATCGTCGCGACCGACATCACCGAGCCGGTCGAGCTCGCGGGAGCGATCGATGCCGTCATCGATCTGGCCAGCCCGGCCTCGCCGGCCGACTACCACGCCCACCCGCTCCTGACGCTGCGCACGGGGAGCCTCGGCACCGATCGCCTGCTGCAGCTGGCACAGGCGCACGACGCCCGCTTCCTCCTCGCCTCGACGAGCGAGGTGTACGGCGAGCCCCTCGCCCATCCGCAGGTGGAGAGCTACTGGGGCAACGTGAACCCGGTCGGGCCTCGCAGCGTCTATGACGAGGCCAAGCGCTATGCCGAGGCCCTCACGACGGCCTTCGCCCGCACCGAGGGGCTCGACACCCGTATCGGGCGGATCTTCAACACCTACGGCCCGCGACTGCGACCGGGTGACGGCCGGGTCGTGTCGAACTTCATCGTGCAGGCCCTACGCGGCGAACCGATCACCATCTACGGCGACGGGAACCAGACGCGAAGCTTCTGCTACGTGAGCGACGAGGTGCGGGGGCTCCTGGCCCTCCTCGACAGCGACGCGGACGGGCCCGTCAACATCGGCAACCCGACCGAGACGACCGTCTTGGTGTTGGCGAAGCTGGTCGTCGAGCTCACCAACTCGACTTCGACCGTCGTGCACCTCCCTCTGCCCCAGGACGATCCCACCCAGCGCTGCCCGGACATCACCCGGGCGCGTGCCGAGCTCGGATGGGAGCCTGTCGTGGACCTGACGACCGGCCTCGAGCGCACGATCGAGTGGCTGGCGGCGCGGGTCTGAGGCGGCGGGGCGCCCGCCCGGTGACGGGCGCACCAACTCGGGTTTAAGGGTTCCGAAGACCTACTGCCGGGCTTGCCACGCTCGTGTAAAGTCGTCGGCAACAGGCGGTTGGGCGGAATGGAATGGGCGGATCAATGGGCGGGTCCTTGGCGGCCGTGCGTGCACGCGCAGACACTTCCTTTTGCCGAGCCCTTGCGCACGGTGCCGTTCGCACGGCACCGGGCAGCAGGGGCCGGCGATGAGCGCGCAGGAGGCCTATGACGACGTCGTCCCACTGGCCACGATCCGCCTCTTCGGCGTGGATCTGGCCTGCGCGGACCTGTCGTCGACGGCCGACCACCTGATCGGCCTGGCCAGCCTGGACCAGTTCTCCTACGTCGTGACGACGAACGTCGACCACGTCGTCGAGCTCTCGAAGAACGAGCGCTTCCGTGTCGCCTACGACCGCGCCGCGGTGCGTGTCGTCGACGGCCGGCCCATCGCCGAGCTCACGCGCCTGGCGGGCGTCGGGCGCACCGACCGCGTGACGGGGGCGGATCTCCTCCCTGCGCTCTGCGAGCGGGCCGCCCAGTACGGACTGCGCGTCGCCATCCTCGGTGGCCACGACGACGTCAACGCCGCGGCCATCCAGAAGCTGCGCGAGCAACATCCCGCCCTCGCGGTCAGCGGTTGGAGCCCCTTCGGCTTCGAGCACGACGAGCGCAAGTCGCTGGAGATCGTCCGCCGCCTGCACCACATGCGCCCCCACATCCTGTTCGTCTGCTTCGGCGCTCCGAAGTCGGAGATCTGGCTCTCCGAGCACGCCAGCCTGTTGCCACCCTGCGTGGCGGTGTGCGCCGGCGCCGCGGTCGACTTCGTGGCCGGCACCAAGCAGCGCGCCCCGGAATGGGTGCAGGAGATGGGCCTCGAGTGGTTGTACAGGCTGGTGCAGGAGCCGAACCGGTTGTGGCGTCGCTACCTCGTCCGCGACATGTCCTTCCTGCCGCTCGCGCTCCGCGAGCTCATCCTGCTGCGGTTCCGGCCCGAGCGGGCCTCCAGCAGCGCCCGGGTCGAGCTCAAGGCGGTTCCGGCCCCCGTGCCCGCCCCGCCTGAAGCCCGCAACGTCGTGCGCTTCCCGCGCCCGGAGCGCCGGCATCTCCGGCCGCTGCCAAAGAAGTACGCTGAGCCGAAGCGTCGGACCGGGCGAAGGGTCGCAGGAGGTGGCGAGCGGTGGACATCGAGCCCGGTCGAAGGGCGTGGTCACACAAGCGTTGGCTGGTCAGTGCAGTCCTAGTCCTTGGAATGGTGGCGACGGCCGTCGCCGTCCTGGCCGTGCGTTCGGACTCCGACCGGGCTCGGAGAGTCGTCACTGAGGCCATCCCCGCCATCGAGCCAATCAGCGCATCCCAGAAGGCCGTCCGCGTCACGGCTTCGACAACTCTGCCTCCGACTGGACACTTCGTAACGTTGCCCGTCGGTTCGTCGTTGCCGTCGGATGCGACGTGCGCCGGTCGCGTTCGCCGCACCGGGGAGAAGCGGCCCCAGAACGCCACGTACAACCAGACGCGAGGGCACGGCCCGCCCTCGAACCCGCCCGCCCCCCTGTACCGTCGGGTGACTGGGAACTTCACAGGCACGACCGACGAGATCATCCAGTGGGCGGCCTGCAAGTGGGGTGTGGATGAGGATGTCGCGCGAGCCCAAGCGGCGAAAGAGTCGTTCTGGTTCCAGAACGCCGTCGGTGACAACGGTGAGTCCTTCGGGATCATGCAGGTGCGCCAGCCTTACTGGAAATGGGCTTTCAACAACGGAGTCGGCGACGCCAAGACATCGACCGCCTACAACCTCGACGCCGCACTGGCGGCACGCCGGAACTGCTTCGAAGGCAACGAGACGTGGCTGAACTCCGTCGGCGGTGCCCACTATGCGGCCGGCGACTTGTGGGGCTGCATCGGCCTCTGGTTCTCGGGACGCTGGCACGATCAGGCCGCGGACACCTATATTGCCGCTGTCCAATCGGATCTGGCGCAGCGAGTCTGGGAATCTCCCGGCTTCTAGTAGGGGACACCTTTGACGGTTCTCGTCGCAGGCGGCGCCGGGTACATCGGCGCACACACCGTTCGTGCGCTGCGGGCGCGTGGCGAAGATGTCGTCGTGCTCGACACCCTCGAGACAGGACATCCCGCTGCCCTCTTGGGCGTGCCCCTCGTAGTCGGCGACATCCGCGACGTCGACCTCGCTACCCAAGTTCTCCGAGACTTCAGGGTGGACCGCATCGTGCATTTCGCCGGGTACAAGAACGCCGGAGAGTCGATGCGGGACCCGGGGAAGTACTTCGACAACAACATCGTGGGCACGGCGAAGCTTGCTGAAGGCCACTGAGAGTTCGCACGTCCGGAGCTTCGTGTTCTCCGGTTCGTGCTCTGTGTACGGCACAGCAGACACACTTCCAGTCGCGGAGGACGCCCCAGTCAGACCAGAGAGTCCTTACGGCCAGAGCAAGCTCATCGGGGAGCAGATCCTTCGCTGGTACGGCGAGATCCACGGCTTGGACTGGATGAGCCTGCGCTACTTCAACGCAGCGGGAGCATCGAGCGACGCCGCCATCGGAGAAGACCCGAACGCCACGATCAATCTCGTCCCCCTTCTCCTCAAGGCGTGTCTCGGCTTGCGGCCCCCCGTCAAGGTGTTCGGCACTGACTTCCCCACGCGAGACGGCACCGCCATTCGTGACTACATCCACGTGGACGATCTGGCTCGTGGCCACGTGCTCGCCCTCGATTACCTCGACAGCGGCGGGTCGTCGGGGATCGTGAACCTCGGGACAGGTGTCGGGTCGTCGGTGCGCGAGGTGATCGAAGCCGTCGAGCGCGTGACGAGTCGGCCCGTGCCAGTGGAGTATGCGGGCCGTCGGAAGGGCGACCCCGCGGCCGTGTATGCGGACAACCACAAGGCGGCGACCGTGCTCGGCTGGCGGCCCGAACACGGTCTGCACGACATCATCGAGTCCGCGTGGCGGTGGCACTCCTCCCATCCGACCGGCTATCCGCCGTACGGAATGACCGAACGGTCACTATCACCTCGGGGGTGACTCGTGCGTCAGGGTACCGGGCTGGCCGCGATCAGACCCACGTTGATGTTGCTGATCGCGGTGCTGTCCGATGAGGTGAACGAGAGGGTGTTGGTACCGCTGTGGACCTCGGAGAACGGCACCGGGATCGCAATGGTGCGCCAGCCGAACGTCGTCGGATCGAAGGGCCACACGAGGGTGTGAGGAGGTCCTCCGTTCACTCGTACGGTGGGCACGCTCGTCACCTGCGCCCACCAGTTGAACAGTACGAGCGCGGTGGTGGGTGTCTGGAGCCAGTGAACACCCTGGACACTGACGTTGAGCGGCGAAGAGCTGAGCGGGTATCCGAGTCGAACCGCACCCCCGCCTGCGGCGACGTTGGCGTCGGGAACGTCAAAGGTGAGGTCGCGATATGGAGCTGGACCATCGAAGCCGACGTTGTCCCACCCGAAGTCGTGGTTGCGTTGGTTCGAGAACTTGTCCGCGTTGTAGTGGATGTCCTCGATCCAGACGACGCCGCGCGTGAACGACAGGTTGGGACTTGCCGCTACCGCGATCTGCTTCACGGCAGACGAACCTGCGTCCGAAGCCCATACCTCGACCCGGGTCTGGCTGACTCGCACCTCGAAGTGGTTCAACCCGCCAGTAGGGGAGCCCTTCGTGACACAACCCGTGGAGGTGAACGGGATCAGGGCAAAGGCGTAGTTCCGGGTAGCCATCATCTGGTAGACGCTCGTCTGTCCTGCCGGGCAGAAGTCGGCTGCCACCATGAAGCCGAAGCTGTTGCGAGCGTAGGGGAACTGGGTCGTGAGCTCACCCTTGGGTGCCGGTACAGGCTGGTCCGTGATCCAGAACTCGGGCCATGCGGCGTGGGGCCCATCGGAATCCGCGGAGACGTCGAACACGACCGTTCCGGTCCTATTGGCGAAGTCAAAGGGTTGCTTCGGGTACATCGCCAGGGTGGTCTGTCCCTCCCCGTCGTTGATGGCATCCTGCAGCCGGCCACTGCAGACCCGTACGTCGCGCGGAGGCGTGACCGTTTGTGCCGCGCCGCACCCCACGAGTGTGGCCTGGAAGAAGTTGTTGTACTGGCCTTGACCAGCATTCACGGCCGTACCGGTTCGAGACACGCCCCAGAGGGTGGGATCCAAGTCGCCGGTCCGCGCCGTGGTCGCCGGCGTCGGATGGGCGACCGAGAAGTCCTCGCAGAAAGCCACGGTCGTTGGCACATCAGCTTTCGAGAATCGGCACGACGACGAGGGAGTCGGTACTCCGGTGCCGTTCCGGGTGTCAAGGATACGAGTGGGGTTGAGCGCCTTGTAACTCGAACCAGCGGGGTCGTAACCGGAGACGTCGGCGATCACGTCGCTGGCTCCGAGGGAGTAGAGGCAGACCCTCCCGCCAGCCCCGAGCTTGGTGATGGTGAGGTTCGGCACCGTCTGGCCGCGCACGTAGTTCAGGTTCGACGCGTTCGGTCGTGCTTGTCCGCAGGGCCAGACCGTCACGTAGCCGTTAGCGGCCGGATTCGTGACCGTCACGTTCATCACCACCGCCGAGGCGGTCGCCGGCACGCCGCCGGCCCCGCCCACCTGGAGTTGCAGAGTCGACTGGGCTGCCAACCGGGACCCGCCCAAGTGGACGCGGGTATCGAGGATGCGCGTGGGACCGGTCGTCGTGTAGGAAGAGCCGGCGGGGTAATAGCCGCTGACATCGGCGATGAGGTCGGTCGCGACCGACCCCCGAATGCATATCCTGCCGCCAGCCCCGAGCTTGGTGATGGTGAGGTTGGGCACGGTCTGGCCAGTCGAGAAGTTGAGGTTCGACGTGTTGGGGAGGGCTTGGCCGCACGGCCACACCGTCACGTAGCCGGGGCCCGCGGGGTTCGTTGCCGTGACGTTCATCACCGCTCCCGCCGCGTTCGTCGGGACGCCACCCCGCCCGCCGACTTGGAGCTGGAGTATTCCCCCAGCGCCCACGCGAGTTCCACCGAGCTGGAGGCGCGTGTCAAGGATGCGGGCGGGGCTCAGCGCCGTGTAGTCCGAGCCGGCAGGGTAGTAGCCGGCGACGTCGGCAATGAGCTCGACCGTCGCGAGGCTGAGGAAACAGACCTTCCCTCCGGTCCCGAGCTTGGTGATGGTGAGGTTGGGCACGGTTTGTCCGCGCACGTAGTTGAGGTTCGACGTGTTGGGTTGCGGCTGGCCGCAGGGCCACACGGTGACGTATCCAGGCGCGGCCGCGTTCACGACCGTGACATTCATCACCACGGCGGCGGCGTTGTTCGGCACCCCTCCGACTCCACCCACCTGCAGTTGCAGTGTTCCCCTCGAAGACACAGCGTTGGGTGTCACAGCCGACACCGCCTTTGCGGCTTCGTGGTCCGGCCCCGTTGAGGCCCCCGCGCTCCCGCTCACCTGGGTGTTCATGACGAGAGGAGTGGCGCCAGCATCACCGCCGGTCCCATGAGCGGCGACGACGGCCGCCAGGGCCAGACCACCCCCGACACAAGTGACCAGGGCGGCGCGCGCCAACTGAGCCCGCGTGAACATATCGACAACCTCCCGCCATCTTGGCCCGCACGCTCAGCCTAGATGACCGGTCTCGAGGCCACCAACACGGGGCCGCTCCTGCGGCCCGAACGGCTTGGTGTGAGCGACCGGCTGCGCCCGCGGTGTCGCACGAGGGGCCAAGGAGAAGAGCACGAAAGGCGGGCGCCAAGGAGGTTACGGACAGACTGACGGGTGTTAGGCGAGTGGACGAGACGTCGAGCAGTTACCTGCACGCCCGGCGGGGTCCGTACCGCCTCACACTCGCCTCGCGGCCTCGATGGTCGGGGCGTCTCCCACTGAGCGAGCGGGAATACCGACGACGGTATCCGCGTCGCCGACATCGTGGACGACGACGGCGTTCGCCCCGATCACAGCATCCGAACCCACTCGGATGCCGCCGAGGATGCGGGCACCAGCGCCTATGAACACGCGATCTCCGATGCGTGGCCAGGTCAGGTCGTTGCGGCGACCGAGCGTGACCGACCCGATGACCGTCACGTTGACGCCGATCTCCTCAGCCACCAGCGTGGTGCCGACGGGATGCGCGATGTAGAGGCCACCCCCGACAGAGGCCCCCGGGACCATCTCGAGACCGAAGCGGTGGAGTAGGCGCCGCTGGATGTACCCGGAGACGCCGGGGAGCCGGATGTCTTTCGTCCAGGACCCGAGTCGGTACCAGGCGATAGCTCGCAGCGACGGGAAGTGATAGAGGAGCCGGAGGATCGACCGCGAAGTCACCTCAGCCGGATCGGCTATTTCCTGTGGACGCACCCACCGAGCGGCGTCCATCCTGAAGAGCTCCCACTGAGTGAATGGTCGTTCCTGACTCACCCTCGCACAACATAGTGGCCCTACGCGGCCCCCCAGACCTGCCGTGACTCCAGGACTCCTGACGCAATGAGCTGAAAGCCTTGCAATACGAGGTGCTATCCGCCACCTGCCGCTCCGTGCGGTCCATAATTGTTGAAGGGGTGTGAGACGGGGAGGTGGCGGTGGCGGCAGGCGGAGTGGCGGTGGGCAAGGGTTGTCCGATGCCGGTGCCGGTCGCCCCTTTCGGGTCCTCGCCCGTGTCGAGTGGGGTGGACCTGGTCGAGTCGGGCGAGGGTGGCGTGGTGTTCGTGTGGGGGATGGCGACGTGGTGTTGGCAGCCGGGGGATGTGGCGGGCCGGCGGCTGGCGGCGGTGCAGCTGATCGAGGCGGGCGCGGCCCACGTCGGCGAGGTGGCTGTCGCCTTCGGCACCGATGATGTGACCCTGTGGCGCTGGCGCCGGGAGTACCGCGACGGCGGGGTGGCGGCGCTCGTCCCCGAGCGGCCCGGCCCCCGTGGGCCCTCCAAGCTGACCGAGGAGAAGGTGGCCGAGATACGCGGGCTGCGGGCCGAGGGGTTCTCGCGTGCCGAGATCGTCGAGCGTGCTGGGGTGGGTGCGGGGACGGTGTCGCGGGCGCTGGCCGGATCGGCACCGGCGCAGCCAGCGCCGGCGCGCGCCAGCGGGCTCGAGCCGCTGGCCCGCCCCGAACCCCGGGAGGCCGAACGTCAGGCGGCTCGGCGCGGCGAGCTGGCCGAGGCCGAGCCCCGCATCACCCCGGGGGCGTCGCTGCCGTTGGCCGGGGCGCTGGTCGTGCTGCCGGCTCTGGCGGTCACGGGCCTGCTCGACTGCGTCGAGGCGACCTACGGTCGGGCCAGGGCCGCCTTCTACGGGCTGCGCAGTCTGGTGCTCACCGTCGTGTTCGCTGCGCTGGTGGGCGAACCCCGGGCCGAGGGCCTCACCCACGTCGACCCCGTCGACCTCGGCCGGCTGCTGGGCCTCGACCGGGCACCAGAGCCGAAGACCTTGCGCCGACGCATGGCCGCCCTCGCCTCCCGGTACAGGGCCGCCGAGCTGCTCGCCGCCCTGGCCCACCGCCACGCCGCTGCCGACGCGGACGCGCTCGGAGTGCTCTACGTGGACGGTCACGTACACGCCTACCACGGCAGGGCGAAGGTGGCCAAGGCGCACCTGGCCCGCCTGCGCCTGTCCATGCCCGCCGAGGTCGACACGTGGGTGGCCGACCGCAACGGCGACGGGCTGGTGGTGTTCTCGGCGCCGCCGGGGGCGTCGCTGGCCGCCGAGCTGCGCCGGGTCGCCGCCTGGGCACGCCAGCTCCTCGGCCCCGACCGTCGCCCCACCATCTGCTTCGACCGGGCCGGCTGGTCCCCGACGCTGTTCGCCGAGCTCTTCGCCTCGGGCTTCGACATCCTGACCTACCGCAAAGGCGCCAAGCCCCTCGAACCCCGCCGCGTGTTCGCCGAGCACACCTTCGTCGACGACGCCGGCACCGAACACCGCTACCTTCTCGCCGACCGGCGGGTGCGCGTCCCCTACACCCAGAAGGGCCGGCGGCGCGCCTTCGCCTGCCGTCAGATCACCCGGCTCGACCCCGACAGCGGACACCAGACCCAGATCCTCACCACCCGCGCCGACCCCGACCCCGCCCCCCTGGCGCACGCCATGTTCAGCCGCTGGCGCCAGGAGAACTTCTTCCGCTACATGCGCGCCCACTTCGGCCTCGACGCCCTCGACGCCTACGACCTCGCCGACGACGACCCCACCCGCCTCGTCCCCAACCCCGCCCGGCGCGCCGCCGACGCCCTCGTCCGCGACGCCCGACGAGTCCTGGAAGCAGCCGAAGCCGAAGAAGGCCGCGCCACCCTCGACGGTCGACGCGACAAGACAGCCGCCGCCGAGATAGCCGCCGCCTTCGCCGCCGCCCGCACCCACCTCACCGAACTCGCAACCGCCGCCCGGGCCATCCCCGCCCACGTCCCACTCGGCGACGCACACCCCGACGCCGCCCGCCTCGATCCCGAACGCAAACGCATCCACGACGCCATCCGCATGGCCACCTACAACGCTGAATCCGCACTCGCTCGCCTGCTCACCAACCACTACCCCCGCGCCGATGACGAGGCTCGCAGCCTGCTGCGTGAGATCTTCGCCAGCCCCGCCGACCTCGAGGTGATCGGCGAAGAGTTGCACGTACGCGTCAAGCCTCTATCGGCACCCCGGCGGACACGGGCGCTCGCCGGCCTCTGCGACGACCTCACAACAACCGAAACGACCTACCCCGGCACGAAGCTCCGCCTCGTCTACAGCGTCAAGCAGGCCTGACAACTTGCAGCAACTCGCGGTCGCACGTCAGGAGTCCTGGACTCCGTCGCCGCTTCGACGTGGCCCCCCCGCCGACCCGTGGGTGGGCGCTGGACGGGTCGATCGCTAGTCCGGATGGCCCTTCCGGCTCGGCGCCACTCCGACTAGGCTGCCACATAGGTGGCGGGCTCTGGCGATCACCTGCGTGTTGGCGCAGGTGCGGTGCACGTTGCCCGATGTGGAGACCGAGGTCCTTCGGAGTGACGAGGTGGGCGTGTCCCGGTACATGGTGGTCCGGATGCTGGACAGCTTCTTCCGGCGGTGGTGGCTGTACCTCATCCCCGTGGTGTTGCTCGTGGGTCTGGGTGCTTCGAAGGTCGCCGCGGCCAAGAGTACCTATGTCGCCTCGGGCACGGTGAACGTCGCCAGCTCTACGCTGCTCTCGACGTTGAGCGACGTACGTGGCAACCCGAGCTACGGCTATGACACGCCTGCGACAGCGACTGGAAAGCAACTCAACGCGCTCGTCCAGACCGATCAATTCGTTCGGGACGTCGCGGCTACCGCTGGGCTCAACGGCCAACTGTCCTCTGGACTGATTACGCTCGACCAGGTTCGTGCGGCCGTGACATCGTTTGCGGCGGGCCCGAATGTACTCAAGGTCTCTGCAACGTACGCCGATCCTGCGACGGCACAGAAGCTGGCGACCGCAACCATCAACAGGTACATCGAGATGGTTCTCGGCTCTGAGGTCAGCGACAGTACCGCTGCACAGTCCTTCTACTCTCAGCTGGCGGCGAAGTATAAAAGCGAAGTAACCACCGCGCGCCAGCGTCTCGAAGACTACTTCGCGGCGCACCCGTCTACGCCTGGGAAGCCCCGCCCCGACCAAGAGATCTCAGACCTCAGCAATCTCAACTCCAATGCGACTCAGGCGGAGAACCGCTACAACCAAGCCGTCGGCAAGAGCGAGGACGCCCAGTCGTCGATACAACAGGTGAAGAGCGACATCAACCAGCGGCTGCGCATCGTCGACGCCCCCCAGGCCGGCATCAAACAGGCTCAGCTCAAGAAGTCCCTGTTGAGCTTCGGGATGTTCTTCCTCATCGGGTTGCTGCTGACCCTCGGGATGGTCGTCATCGCGACGGTGCTCGATCGGAGCGTCCGCAATGCTGTGGACGTCAGGGACCGCCTCGGTCTTCGTCTGTTGGCGACGATCCCAGATGTCGGATCTTCGCTCGCTGCCAGGCCAAAGAAGGCGAAGGCGCCGGAGACCGCGAGCGAGCCGGCCGTCGATACCGGGGAGGCCCTCGCAACGGCACGCGGCCCTCTCGGGCTCACCTTGGCAACTGAGGGTGCGGCGGAGGCCGTTTCGGTAGGGACGGCGACAGAGCCATCGACTGGACGCTCGCGAGCTACCCGGGCGATCGTTGCCCGCCGGACCGGGAGCGGGAAGCCGACCTCATGACCGCGGTTCAGCCCGCCCCTCGGGGACGGGCCTCGGTGGTGCGGAACGCTGCCGTGCTGATGGGGTCGCAGGCGACGACCTGGGTACTCGCCCTCGCGCTGACCGTCGTCATGCCACGCTATCTGGGGGCGGTAGGCATAGGGCAGTTCCGCGTCGCGATCTCCCTGTGGGCCATTGCCGACACGATCAGCGCCTTCGGTACGAGCACCGCGATCACCATCGCCATGGCTCGCGACGAGCAGGACGGCAGCGTGGTCGGGCAGGCGATCGTCTGTCGCCTCATACTGTATGTCGTCAGCTTCCTGGCTGTGCTGGGGTTCGCGTACGTCGCCGGTTATGACTCGACGACGGTCTACGTCATCATTGTCACCGGCATCGCTTCGTTGTTCGGTGTCCTGTATGGGCCGGTGACCGCCGCGTTCTATGGTCTCGAGAGGATGGGGCCAGCGGCCTTCGCCGAGATCGCAGCCAAATTCGTGCTCACGGTGACAGTGATAACCGTGCTCCTCCTCGGCGGGCGTGTTGAGGCCGTCGTCCTCGTGAGTGTCGGGGCTGCAGCGGTGTCAGCCGGGATTGCCACATGGAAGCTCCGACGGGTTCCCCAGATCAGGTTCTGGGGATCGCTGCGTGGTTTCCGCGGCTTGATGCGAGCGAGCTGGCCGTACCTTGTCAACGACGCGACGCTCGTGCTGTACATGCAGGTCGACACCGTCGTCATCTCCTTGCTGGCCACAGAGCGGGAAGTCGGGTGGTATGCGGCGGGGACAACGCTTTTCGGCTCGTTGACGTTCATCCCTGTCATTCTGATGACGTCCCTCTTCCCTGTGTTCGCCCGGGTACACCACTCCAATCCGGGTGAGCTCCGTCCACTCGTCGGTCGCACGTTCGCAGCGCTCATGCTCGTGGCCACTCCCATAGCGCTCGGCGTCGCGGTCTTGGCGGCACCGATGGCCCGGCTCCTCTACGGCGGTGACTTCGTCAACGCCGGCCCGGTGTTGGCGGTCATGGGCTTTGTGCTGCTCCTGACCTATCCGACGATCCTCTTGGGCCGCTTCGCCATTGCAACCGGCCGGCAGCGTTTCTGGGGCTGGCTGATGCTCTCGGCCGCGTTGCTGTCGATACCCCTCGATCTGGTGCTCGTTCCGTGGACCCATTCGGCGTTCGGCAACGGCGCCCTCGGCGCGGCACTTGCGTACATCGTCACCGAGTTGATGATCGTAGGGATTGGCGTGCGGAGGCTCATACCTGATCTCTTCGATGTCTCCATCCGACATCGGCTCGCGAAGTGCGCACTTGCGGGCGCCCTCATGACTCTGTGCATCTGGCCTCTCCGCGGCCAGTTCGTGCTCGTTCCGATCACTGTCGGCTTTGTCGTGTACGTCCTGGCCACTTGGCTGCTGCGCACCCTCGACGGCTATGAGCAGTCGAAAGTGCGGGGTCTCGTGGCAAGCATCGTGGCCCCCCTGCGTCCCAAGACGAGGAGCATGGCATCATGAAGATCCGCCAACCGTCTCGGCGCAAGCCGCAGACCCCCAAGGTGGCCGGCGTGGAGGGAGGCACCGAAACGGAAGGCCACCTGGTCCTGCGGGACGAGACGGGTGCCGTTGTTCACACCTCACCCCCAGAAGTCACGGAGAGTCTCCGGTACATGGTGGCTCGGATGCGCCTTCAAGATGGCCTCGAGTTTCCGGGGCGCCTCGGGTTGACCTCAACCGTGAGGGGTGAGGGCGTGACATTCGTCTGCCGTTCGCTGGCTCTCGTACTCAGCCAGGACAGCGCTCGGCGTCTGTGTATCGTGGACCTCAACTGGTGGAATCCGTCAACATGGCGGGGGAGCACGCCTCGGTCAGGGATCGCGGAGGTGATCCGTGGCTCGGCGTCACTCGACGAGGTGCTCGTGCCGACGGGCAACCTCGGTCTCCAGTTCCTTCCTGCCGGCACAACGCGCGGGCCTGAGCGTGCCCTCCTGGCCAACAGCCCAGATCTGGCGAAGGTCTTCGTGGCGCTGGCAGACAGGTTCGACTACGTCCTGATCGATCTGCCCGCTCTCACCGCGACGAGCGAGGCGCTGACCCTGGCCGAGACGAGCGGCGAGATCGCGCTGGTGATCGGGCAGGGTGGAATCCCGGAGTCTCAGATCAAGGAAGCAGTTGGAGACCTTGGGACCACTCCCCTCGCCGGAGTGATTATCAATCGGAGTGCGAGCAAGGTCCCAGCCCCGCTGTTGCGCCGGTTCGTCGTCGCCTGAGGGTGACCGGAAAGCGTCGCCCATGAAGTTCTGGATCCTCTTCCTGTTGGCGTCCTTCGTGCTCGGCGTCGTGTCCTTCCGCCGTCAGCGACGGGAGTCCTTCTTTGTCATGTTGGCACTCTGCCTCGTGATGGTCGTGATCCTTTCCTCGACAAGGTGGGTCTGAGCGTGGCGGACACGTCCGGGCTCCTGTGGGTGCGGAGGCCAACGCTGCAGGGGCGGCGTCGCCAGGACCGAAACACCTGGGTACTGGCGTACAGCCTGTGCATCTTCTTCTCGCTCTTCATCGCGAAGGTTGCGGCGAGCACCTCATCGCAACCGTTCGCCTTGGCGCTGCTGATCATGTTGATGGGTGCGGGAGTCACACTCGCTCGTCCCGTGCTCGGCGTCTACCTCGTCATATTCCTGGCCCTAGTCGGAGACATTGTCACTGCGAGTTGGTATCCGTTCGCCAAGAACTTCTCCAGTCAGCGAATCGATCCTCTTCATCAGCGACCAACTCATCATCAGCCCGCTCGAGCTCTATCTTGGCGCACTGACGCTGGGCTGGATACTGCACATGCTGGTAACCCGCAACTGGACCCTCCACCGCGGGCGGGTCTTTTGGCCCGTGATGGTGTTCACGGCCTTTCTGTTGGTTGGGCTGGCCTGGGGTCTGTCTCGCGGCGGCAACTCCAATGCTGCACTCTGGGAGATCCGGCCGATGCTTTATCTCCCTTTGATGTACGTCCTGACATCGAATCTGTTGCGAAAGCGGGAGGACTATCAGAGGCTGTACTGGGTCGTGATGGTGGCGGTGCTCGTACACGGCGTGGTCTCGTGGATCTACTACCAGACGCTCAGTCAGGCAGATCAGGCGAACCTCGAGAGCTTGGTCGAGCACGGTACGACTCTCGCCATGAACACGATGTTCGTGCTGGTCTTCGCGGCCTGGCTGTTCCGCGGGTCATCCCAGTCCAAGCGCATCCTCTTGCCGATCATGGCCGTGCCCGTGGTCATCGTCTACTTCATATCAGAGCGACGTGCCGCCATCGTCGGCCTAGTGGCCGCGCTCATCGTGCTCGCCGTCGTGCTGTTCTGGACTCACCGCCGCACCTTCTGGTGGGTCGTCCCGGCGGCGCTGCTCGCGTCCACGGCTTATGTGGGCGCTTTCTGGAATTCAACCAGCACGCTTGGCTTCCCGGCGCAGGCGGTCAAGTCCGTCATCGCACCAGACCAGCTGAGCGCACGTGATCAGAGCTCTGACATGTACCGGGTGGCCGAGAGCTACGACATTGTCGCGACGATCCGATCCAACCGGCTCCTCGGCATCGGTTTCGGGCAGAAGTTCTCGCGCCCCATCACCCTTCCCAACATTAGCTTCTTTCCGTTTTCTGACTACATGACCCACAACTCGGTGCTGTGGGTCTGGATGAAGGCCGGCGTGGGGGGGTTCCTGGCCATGCTGTTCCTATTCGGAGTCTCGATCCGAACCGGAGCTTCTGCTCTGCTGCGTGTGCGGGACCCTGACGACGCCGCCATCACCTTGACGTCTCTCACCTTCGTCCTGATGTACGCGATCTTTTGCTACGTCGACATTGGTTGGGATGCGCAGAACATGCTCCTACTCGCTGTGGTGCTTGCTCAGCTCGACAATGTCACTCGACTGGCACCCACCGGATTCACGGGCTCGAGCCTCATGGCTCGAGCGGCACCCAAGCGGGTGCCGACTCTCACGGGTTGAACGACCTGACGATGTCGACGAGTTCCATCACCCGCAGTGATTCGTCCAGCGGCATGTACGGGCTCTCGAGGCGGCCGCTGCGCACGCAGCGCATCACTTCACGGGCTTCGTAGCCGTATCCGTTCCCCTCGATGGGATATCGCCGCGACCGAGAGGGGAGCGCCCGAACAGGGGCTAGCACGCGCAACGCCTGATGGACGAGGCGGTGCTGGCCTGCGCTCCCCAACAAGCCACGGTCGCGAGTCGTCTTCGGCTCACGGCTCAGGGAGTTTCGGTTGCGACGGACGCTCAGCCGATCGGAGCAGAAGAACGGCGCGTGTATTCGCAGACGGCCGTCGCTGCCCAGGATGATGGCTTCGTTCGTCGTCTCCGAGGTCAGCGAAGCGGCGAGGATCGCGAGCCGCTCATGGTCGAAACGGAGCACCATTCCCACATGCTGGTCGACCCCGCTCCCAGCGAGAGCTGTCAAGCCGACGGCCTGCCGGGGGAGGCCGAAGAGCATGAGGGCGAGGGACAGTGCGTACACACCCCGATCGAGGAGCGCACCCCCACCCTGAGCGGGATCGAAGAACCGGCTGGTCGGGTCGTAGGTGACCGGGTAGCCGAAGTCGGCGGTGAGGAGCTGCGGCTCGCCGATCGCCCCCTCTCGCACCATCTCGCAGGCTCGTACCACCGCTGGGATGAAGCGCATCCACATTGCTTCCATACAAAAGAGCTCCTGCTGGCGCGCGAGGGCAATCACCTCCCGTGCCTCGGAGGCGTCGAGCCCGAACGGTTTCTCGCACAGGACAGGCTTCCCGTGGCGGAGGGCGAGCAGCGAGTCGGGGGCGTGCCGATGGTGCGGGGTCGCGACATACACGATGTCGACGGCAGGATCGGCGACGAGTGCCTCGACACTGGGATGGATCCGTGCTGTCGGAAAACGATCGGAGAATGCACGCGCCCGCACCGGCGTGCGAGTGGTGACGGCGCCTATGATGGCTCCTGGGATCGCCCGGAGCGCCTCCGCGAAGCCGACGGCCATGCGCCCGGCGCCGACGACGCCCCATCGGAGGTCCTCGACCGTCATCGCTACCAAGCTCGTGACGCGCTCAGGGCTCGGTCGAGCCGGGCAACGGCACGGGTGGTCCATCTCCGCGCCTCGGTCGCCCATGGCATCGGATCAACCGCCGGGGCCTCGGTCGTCATCTCGTAGGTGCGCCCCGCGCGGCCCGCATTCTGCACAGCCAGCACCAGCTCGTTGGCGTGGAGAGAGTAGCGCGCAGACAAACGCGGCTGGCGGCCGGTTGTCACCGCTTCCGCGAGGTCGGCCACCCCACGGGCGAAATCCATCTGCTGAGTACCGCGATACGAATACTTCGGCCCCTTCCTCACGGGTGGGAGCCGGCGGGGCAACGGCTGGCGGAGCTGGCGGCCCCGGAGGTTGAAGTACCGGTGCAGTGTCACGGGGCACGTGTAGTACCAGGTGTCGGCCACGCCGAGCACACCGTCGTCCGCGGTGATCTGGAGCGAATGGTTGTGCGGCGCGATCAGGCTGCACGTGAGTCGGGCGACCACACCTGATCTGAACCGTATGACGGCGACGGCCAGGTCGGGTGAGATCGCGTCGAGGGGAGGTACCGTCCCCTTGTCGGCGATCAGGTTGTCCGAGAACCCTGTCACCGTGATGGCCGAGCCGAAGAAGGCCGGCAACCATGTCAGGACGTAGCCAGCGTGCTCGATGGTCGTACCGACCTCGAACTCGTCTTTCCACGGCCATGCCGCCCCCGTCGCACTGCGCCAACGCGAGTAGGGCATCTGGTGGACCAGTCCCTCGTCCATCTCGGCGTAAACGAGTCGTACCTGGCCGATCGACTGATCTCTGAGCGCCCGCCACACCGTCTGAGCAGTCTCTCCCAGGAGGCTACAGGGGGCACAGGAGAGCTGGAGACCGGCCGACTCGGCGAGTTCAACCAGCTCACGGGCGCGCCGCGAAGTCCATGGCCAGCGGCTTTTCGGAGTAGACGTGCCTGCCTGCGCCGAGGGCAGCTTCAGTGACCTCGGCGTGGCTGCGCGGGTTCGTAAGGTTGAGCACGATCGCGACGGCTGGGTCCTCGCACAATGCCTGAAGCGACGGGTAGCGGTGGACCGTGTGAGCCGCTGCGAAGCGAGCAAGCTGAGCAGGATTGCGATCGTAGGCACCGACCAGCCGCAAGTCCGTGTACGGAGCGAGCGTTGAAACGTAATAGTCGGAAACGAAACCGCACCCGACGATGGCTATGCCGATCGGGCCAGAGGGCTCGGCGAGCCTCTGACTCATCTGTATGCGTCGGTGAGAGTCGGATCAGGAGCGGCGACGGAAGGCAGAGACAACACCCTCCGATACACCTGCTCGACGTCGTCAGCGAGCCGTTGCGGCGTGAAGTAGGATTCGATCCGGGATCGTGCAAACATCCCCATCCTCCCTCGCTCGTCGGTGTCCCCGATCAAGCGGAGCAAGTTCTGCGCCAAGGCGTGGACGTCCCCGACAGGGGATAGCAGGCCGGACTTTCCGTCGTCCACCTCCTGGGGCGTCCCTCCGCTGTCCAAGGCGACAATGGGCTTCCGCATCGCCATCGCCTCGAGGAATGCGACGGCACAAGGCTCCTCGAACGTGGGCATCGCATAGATGTCTGTGGCGGCAAGGATCTGGCGGACGTCGCTGCGCAGTCCGGTGAAGATCACGTTGCCCTCCAGTGAAAGATCTTTCACCATGGGCTCGAGCTGCGCGATATAGCTGCCTCCACCCGGCGTCGCCCTGGGGTCGTCCTCGCCGACGATCAGCAGCATGAATCGTTTCTCCGTCCTTGCCGCTTCCCCCAAGGCCTGAAGGAGGATTTCGTGTCCCTTCCAAGGGCAGATGCGAGAAATGATAGAAATAACTGGCGTGTGATCGGCGATACCGAACTCCCGGCGCACCGCGGTTCCATCGGTGTCCGGGTTCCAACGTGACGCGTCTATGGAGTTCACCACCCAGAAGACGCGGTCTGTCGGGTGACCTTTCGCGACAGCCGACTCCGCTACGAACTTCGAAACGCCCAAGAGTGCGTCGTCATGCCCCATGGCCCATTTCACGAGCGGGCTCATCCAGTCCTCCACCTTCACGTGGAGATGGGTCAGCGCCTTGGCGCCGCACGAACGCGCCACGAGCAAACCATAGAACGCGTCGCGGGGTTTCTCGGTGCCGTGAACAAGGTTGATCTGGTGCTTGCGCGCATAGCGCGCCAGTCCTGCGATGCTGGCAAGGCTCGGGATCCCATGGACGACCGTGTCCCTTACGACCTCAGCTGCGGTCAGTGTGTTGAGGGTCGGCCCGAAGTTGGTGGGTCGAACGTGGAGATTGGGTATCTGTTCTAACGCGGCGAGGGCGCGAGATTTCTTGCCGCTCGATCCCGGGTTACAGGCCACGTGGACAGTGACACGGGAGCGGTCGAGGTGCTCCATGATCAGACCGTGGACCATGGAGTCAGAACCGAAGTAGCTCTGAGACTGCATGAACAAGACGTTGATGTCGCTCACGAAATGAACCTCGTGACGTAGGTGGGACAGTAGTGGGGCCAGTTAAGAAGGTGGTCGCCCGCTCCAGGACGGAGATCGAGGGCCAAGGCTCGCTGCCCAGTGAGCAATCTTCGCAAGACGCCGCGCGTACGTGCGGACGTCACAGTTCTCGGTCACGTGGCGGCGTGCGGCCGATCCGAGTCGCTGGCGCTCGCGTGGATCGTCGAGCAGCGTCGTGATCACTCGACCGAGCTGGACGCTGTCGCGTGGGGCGACGTACCGGCCGGTGACGTTGTCCACGATGAGGTCGGTCTGTCCCCTCGTTCTGGAGCAGATGACCGGTTTCTCCATCGCCATCGCCTCGAGCAGGGTTGTTACGCCAGCCTGGAAGTCCACGTCATACAGGGGCATGACGACGAGCTCTGCGTCGGCGTAGAGCTGGCGAAGGTCGACGAAGCCGAGGCTACAGACCTCAACGTTGGGTGGGAGCTCGACGCCCCTGGTCGTGTCGCCGCGCTTGGACCAGTTGCTTGCGGCTGCGATCACGACGGAGATGTCGAGGCCGCTCACCGCCTCGACCAGGGTCGGGTAGTCACGGAATTCCAGACCTACGGCGCACACATCGACGGGCCGCCGCGGGCAAGCCTGCCCGGGCGCGAAGAACCGGGTGTCCACCATGAACGACGTCAAGACGATTCGATCGCTGGGGTAGTGGAGCTCGTCTCTGATGAACTGTTGTTGCCATGACGAGTAGACGAGCATCACGTCGATGGCAGACCCTAACCGGAGCGCTCTGTAGGCCCACACCTTCTTCCTGACCGAGAGGATGTGCACGATCATCATGTGAGCGCACCGTCGGCGTGGGCTGAGCTTCAGGAGAGCCGCCAGCGGGAAGCCAACCTGCTCGCCATCGGTCAGAATCACGTCATACCTGCCCCGCTGACGGAAGCAGACCCAGGCCAGGAGGAGCGGTGGGGCAAGACGCCCGAGCACCCGGGCGGCACCCCCCGCCGCGCGTTTCGCCTTCGCAGTGTCCATGATGTCCGCGTCCATGGCTCGGGCGAGCTCGATGTAGTCGGGCGAGGGGCGCTGGCCTCTGGCGACCAACTCCGCTGTCTCCGGATCGACTCGGCCCGAGACGGTGAGGAGCACTCGGGGCCCTCCCCGGCTCGTGGCGCCCATGTCCAGGGAGTCAGCCGTCATGACTGACTCGACGTCTGGTCGTGGCCGCGACGACGCGGGCGAGCTCACGAACGTTGCGCTCGGCGTCGTAGCTGCGCTCGGCGAGGCTCCGGGCGTTGGCTCCGAGGCGGGCGCGAAGCTCGGCGTCGTCGATCAGACGCCGTAACGTCGCCGTGAGGGCCAGCTCGTCGCCAACGGGCACCGTCAGTCCCGTCTCGCCGTCCCGGACGATCTCAGGGATGGCGGCGACGGATGTCGAGACAAGCGGCAAACCCGCGGCTGCGGCTTCCGAGAGCACCATAGGAAGGCAATCCCCCTTGGTCGGGAGGCAGAAGACGTCGCAGCGGTGGTAGAGGTCGATCAAGGCGCGGCTGTTGGGCGTCAGCTCGCGATGGACCGTCACCCCAGGCTGATCGGCAACGGCCTCGGTCGTCACGAGGTGCAGCTCGACTCGTGGTTCACGCCCCTTGGCTATCTGCTCGTCCCTCAGGCGCCGGAAGCTACGGAGCAGTGAGTGCCCACCTTTGCGATCGAGGTCGCCACCCACGAAGAGGATCCGGACCAGTCCTTGGTCCGAGCGACGAGTCCCATTTCGCCCACGCCATAGGGACAGAGTCACGCCTGGCGGAATCACTGTCACCTTGTCGGGTTCGACGTCGTACCCACTCACCACGCCGGCTTTGGTCCAGTTCGACCAGGTCACGATGTGAACCGCCCGACCGAAGCACGCTCGATACGCACTCCATTTCGCCTGCTCAACGTAGTGATTGTCACGACGATGCGCGTAATGCTCCCCGAGCTCATCGATCTGGAGTGGTGTGGCGTCCAGGGACACCACGGTCGGAAGCTTGCGCATCCATCGTCGAACCAACACGGCCGGCACCTGCGTGTGTATGAACAAGCCGTCGAGCTCGCCATGCTCGTACATTGCGGCGATCGCGCGGCGCGCCAGCATCGCAGACCGCACCGTCCACTCGCTCCGGTAGATGGGAACCTTGCGCCCCAGGCCGGTCACTTCGAAGGGCAGGTCGCACACAGTCGCGTCCAGGATGTCCTGGGTGGGCAGGAGTCGATGCAGGTTCGCGGCGTGGGTCATGTGACCGAGGATGGCTTCGATCACGAATCCCACCCGTGGACGCCGATGCGACGACAGGGGCTCAGAGCTCACGGATGACCCGACCGGGCATTCCCGCGACGAGTGTTCGCGGTGGCACGTCCCTGGTGACAACGCTGCCGGCGGCGATGCAGCTCCCTTCTCCAATCGTCACGCCAGCGAGCACGATCACCCGCGCACCCAACCATACGTTGTCTTCGATGATGATCGGCTTCGACGACGGCCACTCCAAGCGGCGCTCGGGCTCGACGCGATGAAAGTCGTTGTCCATGATGATCGCGTGGGTCCCTATGAGGCAGCGTGAGCCAATGCGCACGAGTTCGGCCGCGGCAATGGATCCGCCGTAGTTGATGAGTGTGCGCTCGCCAACCTCGATCGTGCCGCCGGGCAAGGTGACGAGTTCAAGCCGGGCCATCGTCGAAACCAGTTGTACCCGCGCGCCGATCACCATCGTGCCTTCGTTTCTGATCGATGGCCGTCCATGGAGGCGGACTCGCTCCCCTACCGAGCTCGCCTTCCGGAGGTGCCAGCGAGCCGCCACAACGGCCCACACGCTGTCCCACACGTGCCGCGGCTTCATGACCCAGAACTCGCACTGGGGACGATGCCGGGCGGATGCCTGACCGATGGGCGCCTAGAACTGACATGGGATAGGGCCGCGGATGAAGAGGAATTGAACTGGCGGCGGCAATCGCGGCTAGCAGAAGTTTGGCTTCTGAAGAAGCAATAGCGGTGCCAGCAAACTTCAAAGATCGAGGGAAAAGAAGATCATGCCGGAACAGATTTCGCGTAGAACGATGTTGAGCGCGCCATTGGCTGCGCCATTCGTGCAGGCACCGGGGACCGCCCGGGAGGCTTCACGGAAGTGGGAAGGGATCTTTGTCATCATGCAAACACCCTTTCTGCAGACGTTGGAAATCGATGAAGAGTCGTTGCGGCGGGAGTCGGATTTTCTCGCGCGCGGGCGCGTCCACGGTGTCGTCTGGCCGGCCGGCGCTGGGGAAACGGCGTCACTTTCGTTTCGCGAACGGATGCAATATTCGGAGGCGGTGGTGAAAGAAGCCAAGGGGCGCACCACTGTGTTGATCGGAGTACATGGAGCGAACAAGTTCGAGGCGATGGAGTATGCGCGGCACGCGGAAAAGATCGGCGCCGACGGACTGCACGCCCTTGGACCGTCGGACGGCACATCGGACAAGGAAATTCTGACCGACTATTTCACCTCGATCGCGTCGGTGTCGAAGCTGCCGATGTCGATACAGGTATCGACGCCAGGCATGACGACGGACTTCCTGCTGCAACTGGCGGACAAGTTGCCAACGGTGCGAATCCTGAAGCTGGAAGGGGGTAATGTGCCGCACGATGTCACTAAAGTGATCCAGGAGCGCAAGCGGACGCTGATACCTTCCACGGGCGGCGGGGCCATGAACCTGATGAACGAGATGGATCGCGGATCGGGCGGGACCATGGCCGGCGCGGGTTTCGCCGACATTCAGGCGGAGATCTGGGACTTGTACCACGCGGATCGGAAGCAGGACGCAGAAGCGCTGTTCATGAAGTTTCTGCTTTCCGCCGTGCTGGAACGGAGTACGACCTATGTGATCCAGAAGGAGATCCTGCGGCGCCGCGGAATTTTCCGGACCGTTGTTATGCGGAGGACTCGACAATTCGCGATGGATCAGGCGGACCTGAGGGAACTGGACCGGATCATGGAACTGCTGAAGCCGCACTTCCGAGTCTAGGGGCGGAGGTGACAGCTTGAGAATTCGAAGAGCATTGAGCTTCAACGACGTCCTGTTGGTGCCAAGGCATACGGGTGTGTTCCGGCGTTCGGATGTGGACCTTTCGACGAAGATCGCGGGCCTGCAACTCGGTATTCCGATCATCGCGGCAAACATGTCTTCCGTGTGCGAGCGGAGATGGCAACCGCCCTTGGAAGGATCGGCGGATTGGGATTATCGATCGGATGTGCAGCGTTGACGAAGAGCGGGAGATGGTGTGCCAGGTTTCCGAGGCGGGTACTCCAGGCCGGAATGGTGAACCGTTGCGCGTGGGTTTCTCGATCGGTATCGGACCCGACTGGAAAGACCGTATGGAGGCTTGCCGGCAATACGCGGACATCGCCTGCCTGGACGTCGCCCACGCGGATTCGAATCGTGTTCTCGAACTTTTGAAATGGTACTTCGAGGACTACCCGGACTACCCGCTGATCATCGGAAACATCGCGACGGCAGACGGGGCGCGGCGCTTGAAGGAAGCGATACCGGAGGGGCGGCATGAAATTACGGCGTTGAAGGTCGGCATCGGGGGCGGATCGCTGTGCACAACGCGCATCAAGACAGGGTTTGGAGTGCCAACGCTGCAGTCCGTCGCCGACGTTCGGGGAGTGACGAACGGATTGCCGGACATCATTGCCGACGGGGGCATCTCGTCGTCCGGGGACATCGTGAAATCGCTTGTCGCCGGCGCGAATGCCGTGATGCTGGGCAGTTTGCTTGCTGGTACGGAAGAAGCGCCCGGCGAGTTGATTCGAGGCGAGTATGGAACTCTGATGAAGCAGTACCGAGGGTCGGCGTCTTTTTCGGACAAGCAGAAGCGAGGCGAAGCAACGAGGAATGTTGAAGGAGAGAGCACGCTGGTTCCTTACCGGGGAAAGGTGGCCGACGTGATCAGTGATTTGCTGGATGGCATCCGGTCAGGGTTGTCGTATGGGGGCAGTTCGAACATCCGGGAGCTGCAGGATAGCGTTGAGTTCGCGGAGATTACGACGCACGGATACCGGGAGTCACTGCCTCACGGGAAGCTGTGAGAAGTGCGGGGAGCGATTAGGAGAAGCTGGAGCCACCCGCCGGGATTGAACCGGCGACCTGCTGATTACGAAACATTCCAGTCCGTACAAGCGGTTGAAAATACAATTCGCCACCGATGGCTTGCGTCGCCGGTTAGGCGGGTTGTGGCGCAACTTGAACAGGTTTCTGAACAGGTCAGCGCGCCTCCAGCACCCAGAGACACCACCGCGGCAGAAGTTGAACAGGTCCACTACTCCGCCGTTTCGGACCGCATCCGGGCCAAATGTACCCCAACTTTGGTCGTCCATTCGATCCGGGCTCGGGCAAAGGGAGGTAGAGCGTGAGTTCCGGAGCCGCGGCCCAGACAAACATTAAACAGAATTGCGCCGGCTTCGAACGGGCTAGTTCGATTCTGCGGGACCGTTTCGCTGAGTTCTGCGTGTCGCGACAGCGATTACGACAAGCCGAGGGCATCCAGCTTGTCCGAGATCAGCGCGAGGCGGGAAAGCAACGGCTCGGGTTTGCCTCTCGCCCTTTTGTGCTCTGTGGATTGCCGGTGAGGCGTCCGACCGGTTCTGTCCTGGTGTACGAGCGGCGGAACGGCCACTTCACACTCCAGATCACCGGCCATCCCGATTTCGGCTTGCCCTTCGGCCAGGATCGCCTTGTCCCGATATTCCTGGCAACACTGGCTGTGCAGCAGCAGAGCCAGACCATTCGTTTCAAGTCGGCCGCACAGATGCTCGATATTTTCGGAATGGCAAAGGGAGGCAAAGAATATCGCCGGTTGGTTGCGGCCTTCGAGCGGATCTTCGGTGCAACCATATTCTTCGGCACTGAGGCGACCAGCAGACAGGCGCGTGTGATCCAACGTTCCAGGTTCAACTTCCTCAGCGAGGCGCGGATCTGGTACAACCGCGATCCTGCCCGCGAGGTGATCTCCAGCGATTTTGAAAATGTCATCGTGCTGAGCGATGAGTTCTACGAAGAAGTGATGGCGCATCCGATACCAGCAGACCTTGAAGCCGTTAAGGCATTCAACTCTGCGCCAGCTTTACTCGATCTGTTCATGTGGCTCACGTATCGCTGCTTCACAGCGAAGTCCGAAGAGCGGATTCCACTATTCGGGAACTTCGGTCTCACTGCACAGTTGGGATCAGTCGAGTACAGTCGGCCCCGGCGGTTCCGCGCGATGCTCGAACAGTGGCTGACGCAAATTCGCGCCGTGTGGCCGGAGTGTTCGGCGCAGATCTGCTCGGATGGACTGTATCTGCGTGTCTGTCCGGCAATTGCAGTACTGCCGAAATCGAGTTGAGGCCGCTCGGGACTTTACGTGCGCAACTCGGTGTGATGAGCGTCCCTGAACTTGTCGTCAATTGCAGAGAACGTTCTTTCGGCCATCACCCCCGATCGCGGATCAGCGCCGGCGCGGTCCCGGAGGTCCCGATCGGGTATGCGCACATCGGAGAGCATTACGGTGACGCGTCCCGGAGTTGCGCAGGTCCTGGCCGCAACCCGCGGCGGCTTGCCACAAGCCATTCGCACCGACGGTACGGGACTTTACGTGCGGGGTCGGAGGCGCTCGGGAAGATCGAGAAACTTGCGCGTCCGGGGCCGCGGAACGACCGCGAATGGGTTCACATGGACTGCCAATCGAACCTTTTAGGGTGAATACAGCACGTCGATCACACACTGCAAGTCTTAGCAACAAACCCTGTCGATCCGGCTCTCGGAACATCCGGAAGACCGGCGACATAAATCGCGTCCGACTGGTGGTTCACGTAGCCCTCGAACACGTAATCGTTCCAGTATTCTCTCGTGGGTCCGTACATGGGCGGCGTGAGCCGGACGAAAGCCAGCCAAGTCCTTCTGACTCACGACCGCCTGCTGCAGTTCCTCCCCAATGCGGCGGCCGGTAATCACATTCTTGATGTTCACGACCCTCCGCTGGGACTGCAACTTCATCTTCGCCAGGATGCGCTTGGCGATGGGCCTGCCGCTCACCGCACGGTCGGGTTTCTTCTTTTCCAAGTTCGTCGCTCTGTTGCAATCGTTCGCGCCGGCTCCGTGCGCTCTGGTGGCTCAATCGAGCACCGGCGAATCAGAATGTCGCCGGCCACTCCGGCGTGTTGCGTCGCCATGGAGAGCGCATCCGCGCGGGCCTGAGAATCCACCCCGAGAGTCTGCGCCGCAGCCATGTAGCGGTCGAACGCGTCGAGAACGTCGCTTCCAGTCAACTCGTAGCCGTGCCCTTCGAGGATTCGCTGGAGCGCGAGCCGGCCGACTTTCAGACTGAACTTGGCGTCGTCGTTGAGAAAGTCGCGCGATGCGCGGCTCAGCGTCCGCGGATCGGTGCGGCCTCGCTCGGCGAATTCAAGCGCGAGATCGAGGAGGCCGGCGTCTTTCGCCGCGGCAAACCACCGGCCGGGTTCGCCGCTCGATCCAGCGAGATCGAGCAGGATCTTCTTCGGGTCTTGGGCGGGATATTTCCTGACGATCGCCCGGAACGTCGCGAGGCCGGTTGATGAAGCATTCGCCGTCAAGGCGTACTTCGCGTAAGCCTCATCCACTCGACCGAGATCGAGGAGGATCTTCTCGCACGCGGCGTCGATGCTCGTATCCGGTTGGTTCAGCCCTCGGGACGCTTCCGCGTAGGCCAGGGCCTCATCCGTTCGACCTTCCGACAGCAACGTCTGCACGCCGAACTTGCGGTAGTCCCAGAATGCAAAACGCAGCAGCGCCAGTGCCTCAAACAGTTCCTCATGCCGGCCCGCCGCAAGGAGGCTGGAGAGACAGACGCTGGTTCCGCGTACGTGATTTCCTGGCCGTGGGGAGGACCAGGCGGCCCGGAGTAAGCCGAGGAACCGGTCCGCCCACCGCGACGCAACCTCGCGGGAACCGCACAACTCGCCCCACCGATCCTGGACGACAGACAGGTAATCAACGCCGTCATCCTCGACGGCTTGCCAGAGGCGCTCGAGCCACTTGTCGCGCATCCTCCGATCCGCAGGCGCCGCAATCGCGATCGGCAGAAGATCCTGTTGCGCCCAATACACGGCGCCGCCGAGAGCGCCAGACGAAGTGTCGATATTCTGGAAGGCCGGCCAGATTCTCTCCATCAGGGTCACGACGCCATCGCCGGCAGTCAAGGCATCTGTTCTGGCGACGCTCTTGATCTCCGCAGCAGCTTCTTTCAACCGCTGGCAGGCGAGATGCGAACCCCTCCATCCGAATGCGCCTGAACGAAGCCGAGATCTGAATTCCCACGTCTGTTTGGCCGCCATCGACAGAAGACATTCTGGCACACTGCGCGTGGGCGCGACTGAATCGGCAGGAACCGCGAGCAAACGAGGAGGATGCCAATGAAGGAAAAGATCACGAAATACCGAAAGGCGGATGGCCGCATTTCATGGGGCTATCAGTATCGGTCGGAGGGCCGACAATTTACCAAGTCCGGCTTCCCGACCAAGTTCGGCGCCTGCAAGGCGCTCGGCGCCGCCTTAGCCAAGCACCAGATGCATGACTCGAGCCCACAGCAGTGGGACACCCGCAGCGTGGCGGAGTATATGAGGTACTGGCTGGATAACCACGCAGCGCTGCGATGCGGACCGAAGACCCTCGAGCGCTACCGTCAGCTTGCAGAATCTCTTGTCCGGCTGCTCGGCGGAGTCTCGATTCTCGACTTGAGACCGGGCGTAATCCAAGAAGCGGTTAACAGTTTGCTGCTGCGCGGCGGCGCGCCCACCGAGGCCTATCCGGGCGGACGGCCACTTGCGGCCAAGACCGTCCACTCGACAGCATCGCTGCTATTCACGTGCCTCGGAGACGCGGCACGCCTGGAGCACATCCCTGCTAATCCGATGGCGGACAGAAAGGTGAAACTCCCAAAACGCCCGAGGCCTAACCCGGCGGTCATGGAAGCCGACGCGCTGGGCGCCATCTTCAAACATGCCCACGGTACGCGACTCTATCCATTCGTCGTCACCGCGGCATGCTCCGGCTGCCGGCGCGGCGAACTGCTGGCCTTGACCTGGGCAGATCTCGACTTCGGAACGGGTATGATGACGGTTTCGAAAAGCCTCGAGCAGACGAGAGCCGGCCTGCGGGTCAAGCCCACCAAATCCGGCACGTCCCGCAGTATTGGTCTGGATGACTTCGCGCTTGACGTCCTGACGACGCATCGAATTGGACAGGCCCAGGACAAGCAGGCATGCGCACCTGCCTATCGACCCAACAACCTGATCTTCTGCCAACCCAATGGCGATTTCTACTCCCCCGATCGCGTCGGCACGCGGACCAAGGTCCTGCTGCGAAAGGCTGGGTATCCGAACTTCTCACTCCATTCGTTGCGTCATTCGCACGCGTCGATCTTGCTGCGCAACGGAACGCCGTTGGCGGTCGTCAGTGAACGCCTCGGCCACGCAAACCAGGACATCAAGCTCGGTCTCTATTCGCACAGCCTGCCTGCCGACCGGAAAACCGCTCCGCGAGTGTGGCAAGCGGCACTGGCTGACGTCATTTCGGAAGATCGCCTCCGGACAGCCAGATAGACGTGTGCCAGCCTGGAAACGGCAACTGCGGAGACGGACTCGAACCCGCGCCGTCCAGCCACCTGTGTCCTCCACTTCCCTGCCTCGCCGGCCAGCGAATGTCGTCGATCGACATCCGTTATGGGATTTGAAGCAGCTTCGCCGAGATGTTTGACGCTTGACCATACGCCGCCGTCCCAGCATTCAAAACTAAAGCTTGCGGGCACGCCCGTGAGTTGCTGGTGAAGACCGGATCTCCACGGCCACATCCACCGCATTAGCGTTGTTGTTCAGCAAAACGGCGACGTAACTTCGTCATCCGGTGCTACAAACTCTATCGCGTGCCCGACAACATCGAGCGCCTCTGTATAGACCGTCGACGGTTTGGCGGGTCCACACCCGCGACTCACCCACGCCTCATAGTCAACCATGCTGGCAAAGTGCACGTCGAGAGGAAATTCGGATCGGAAGATGAACTCAATCATCTCGTGTTGGCGACTTTCGAAGTGATACGGCAGCTGATACCGAGGCGGGAGTGTGACCGCTTCGCAGATCATGGCTTTCTCCGTGCGCGCCGGCAAATCAGCATATCTCGATCGAGCCCTTACGTTTTTTGCTGATTCAAGACGTTGCAGTCGGACAGTTGGCAGCATTTGATTTCCCCTCCACCGAGTAGAACGCGGAACGGGCCCATCTTCTTACCAGACGTTTTTGAAAGACGAAGCGCAGGTTGTGCGGAAGCGTTCAACGTTCGACGAGTTCGCTCGGCTGCACGTGTCGATCCGTCTCAGACGCGGTTCTGGGCAGGTGCCCGGCTGGTAGCTCTCGACAGGATTGCGGACCATCCGACCACCGCTCCGTTCTGAGATGCTGTTGAGAGAATATTCCGTAAATGGCATAATGAGATGTGGCTTGGGAAGTCGAATTCACCGAGGAGTTCGGCGGCTGGTGGGAAACCCTCACAGACGACCAGCAGGATGATGTTGCACATGGTGTCGGTCTGCTCACCGAACTCGGTCCGGCCTTGGGCTTCCCACATAGTTCGAAAGTAAATGGATCGCGTCACGGGCACATGCGGGAACTGCGCACGCAGAGTGCGGGAAGGCCCCTGCGGACGCTGTATGCCTTCGACCCGCTGCGCACCGCCATTCTTCTCTTGGGTGGCGACAAAACAGGCGACGATCGATGGTACGAGAAAGCCGTTCCGCTCGCGGACCGGCTGTATGATCAGCATCTAGACGATAGGAGGGAAAACTCTGATGCCAACTCGCAAGTTTCGTGAATTGGTTAAGGCAATGCCCGCGGCGCGGCAGCAGAAGATTGCAGGCCGCATCGGAGAGAGCATGGCATCCATGCCTTTGGAGGAGCTCCGTAAGGCTCGGCAGATGACCCAGGCCAAGCTCGCTGACGCCTTGGGTGTGAACCAAGGCGAAGTGTCGAAAATCGAGCACCGCACCGACATCTACCTCAGCACGCTCGCCGATTACGTTGAGGCGCTCGGAGGGAAGTTGGAGATCCGCGCGGTTTTTCCCGATCGGGAGATGCGGATTACGCAGTTCGAGGACCTTCAGTAAGAGGCAGCGTCTGCTTCGGCAGGTTCCATTGTGCTGAACGCCTCTATTGTTTCAGTCACCGGGCAACCCGGCGTTCAGTGTCTACAGCGCAACCAAAGCGGCCGTCCGTTCCTTTGCGCGCACCTGGTCTGTAGATTTGAAGGATTGCGGCATAGGGGTGAATGCTCACGCGCGCGGGAATGAAGAAAAGGGGCCATCAAGACATCGAATACAGCGCGCGTGGTCCGCTGAAAAACGGCACCGCGGGTTTGCTGGCATTCAAGATTGCCGGTTCAACGACTTCCGCCATCCAACCTCGATCTGATTCGCTTTCTGCCGCCTCGCAAC
>CAVTWD010000012.1:0-88785 GCA_963738325.1 uncultured Acidimicrobiales bacterium | reverse complement strand
CCCGCTGTGTCCACATGTCGGCGGAAGCCAACGGGGCCACCCAGCGCGTCAGCCAGCCCCTGGTAGTACGAGATGTTGTAGAGACCGCTGAGGGCGAGGCGCGTCATCCTCCTCTTTCCCCATCGGTCACTTGCACGCGCAAACTGCATGAGGACAGAGCGAAGGCACGCATCCGCCCTTGGGTGCGTCAGGGAGGCCCTCACACCCCACCGGACCAGGACATGACGGCGGCGAAACTCCTCCTCGATCGTCTCGAGAACCTCGACGCGGCCTCGTTCACGGGCGAAGGCGACGTCATTTGCTCCGTAGTCGTGGGCGTTCTGGAGCCACGAGCGAAAGGATCGGTCCGCGTAGTGAAACCCGATTGCTGTGGGGTTGAACACGAACCTGAGTCCGGCATCGTTCAATCGATGGGCGAGCTCGAGATCTTCGGCACGGCGAAACGACGGGTCGAAGCCTCCGACGGTGAGGAAGCGCTCACGCTCCACCGACGCGTTCCCCGTGTAGAACTGCCGAAGCGTCGCGCTGTAGACCCCTCGCTGCATCGCGTCGTACTGCTTGTAGAGCATCGCCTGCTCCCAGCGCACCCAGGCGCTCATCTCGAAGTCGATCGGCGTCAGCATCGGCCCGATCACTACCGCGCCCGTGCCAACGCCTCGATGTGTCCGGGCATGCTCTGCCAGAAGATCCGGAGTGGGGACGACATCGTCGTCGATAAAGACGATCACGGAGCGCGAGCCAGCTCGACGCCAAGGTTTCGAGCTGCTGCCGGGCCCGCGTTCGCCTGAGATGCGAATGACAGGCCGGTCCGCTCGAGCGAACGGAGATACTCGTCTGTCCCGTCCGTGGAGCCGTCTGACACCACGATCACCTCGAACTCGTCGCGTGGGAAGACTTGCGCGTCGAGGGCGGCGAGAACGCGCTTGAGGCGCTGCAGGCGATTGTAGGTGGGCACAACGACACTCAGAGCCGGCGCACGGGCCGATGGTCCGACGGAGCGCTCGACCTGTCCGCCGGCGGCGCCTTCTGATGCCACGATGCTCATGCCGCGGCCGACGCGCTGTCGTTCCGTTGTGTCCGTACCCATCTGACGGCGTCCCGCTCCTTGGTCAAGACGCGAACCCACAGCCGCGCCTTCCACGCGAGCATCTGAGGGGTGCGCAACAGCGACCGATACACGGATGCCGACGCCCCGACCATCCTGAGGCTTGACAGTACGTGCGCGGCGATGGCCGTCGCCACGAGCACCGCGGCGCGTCGGTGCCTCGTGGCGGCTCGGCTCTTCAGCAGAGGCGCAGCGACCATGGAGGCTCCAGCCCAGACCGCGGTCCCTGCGAGCACGACTGACACGGGAGGCATGAGCTGATCAAGGGTCGCATCGACACAGGCAACCCGATCGGGAGGCCCTCCCCGCACCGCTCGTGTGACCAGCCGCGGCAGGTAACGCCGGGCGACGTCTGAGCGTCCCCGCTCCCATCGCTCGTGCTGCGAGCGTGACGCCTCGAGCGTGGCCGGCATCTCGGCTTCGACGACCGCGTCAGCCGCGAAGCCGACCCGTATCCCCGCCAACAGCAGTTCGAGCTGGAGCTCGAGGTCCTCGGTGAGATGGTCGCTCCATGCGTGCGAGCGGGCCACCTCGGTCGTGAACGCCATGCCATTGCCGTAGAGACCCGATGAACAACCGAGCGCTGTGCGACCAAGCGGCCGCAGGTAGTGGCGAGCTGCCAGCGCAGCGGCTCGGAAGCCGATGAGCGAGGACGTCTCATCGTTGCGCGCCGCGTAGTACGCCTGCACAACAGGCGTTCGATCAGACAATCGGGCGTCCATCACACGTAGAAAGTTCGGGCTGACCGTCGTATCGGCGTCGATGACGGCGACCGCGTCTGGCGCTGTCTCGCTCGCGAGCAGCCGGTCGAGGAGCCACCGTAGCGACGCGCCCTTGCCAGCCGGCTCAGGGTCGCCTCGCTCGTGGGCGTACACGCCACGCGTTCGTGCGATAGTGGCGGTGGCGTCGGTGCAGTGGTCTGCGACGACGTGAATGTCGTAGAGATCAGCCGGGTAGTCGAGTCCCAGAAGGCTGTCGAGGGTCGAGCCGAGGAGCCTCTCCTCATCGTGGGCCGGAACGATCACGGAGAAACGTCGGCGAGGCTTGGATCGCAGCAGTGTCCGGGCCCGCCCGGATCGCTGAGCCCGCCAGGCCGCCCACGTGAGGACGATGAGGTAGCAGGCCGGAACGAGCAAGGGAATCGATCCCACCCAAGCTATGGCCTCGCCCCACCCCATCGCAGCGTGCCCTGCGGTGCCACCGTCACGGGAAGTCCTGACTGCTGCCCGCGACAGTTTGGCCTCCATGAACTCGCTCATCTCCGCGTTGCCTGACGGCCTGAACGCTACGCGGCGCCGGGTCCTCGCACCAGGGCCGGTTGGCCCAGATTGGCTCGTGAGGGGAGATCGTCCAAGGTTAGCTGGGATGGCCCTGGCGGGGCCGCCCTCGGCGGATGAGAATCGGTGGTGTCGGCCGGGCAGACGTCGGCGTGACTATGGCGCTCGGAGCCCGTTGTTAGCTTGACGTGGGGGTCTCGGGCGCTCCGTCCTGTTGCTTCGAGCACGTACCTCAGTTTCTTCATGACGAGGCCTCCATCCGGTCGGCGCATCGGTGTCGTCGGACTGGAAAGGGAGGTTGAGCGATGCAGGTGGTGGTCGAGCGGTGCGCGTTCTTGGATGTGCACCGCGACACGGTGATGGCGTGTGCCCGCACGCCCGATGGCAGCGGGGGCCGCCGCGAGGAGGTGACCGAGTTCGCCACGACGACCTCGCAGTTGCTGGCGCTGGCCGACTGGCTGGTCGGAGCGGCAGGTCACGTCTGGTCGGGATGGAAGCCACCGGCGTGTATTGGAAACCGGTGCACTGGGTGCTGGAGGACGCCATCGAAGCGGTGTGGGTCATCAACGCCCGGCACATGCGCAACGTCCCGGGCCGCAAGACCGACGTCGCTGACGCCCAGTGGGGGGCGCAGCTGTTGGAGCACGGTCTGGTGCGGCCCAGCTTCGTCCCGCCCCGCCCGACCCGCGAGCAGCGCGACCTGACCCGCTACCGCAAGGCGGTGATCGAAGAACGAGCCCGGGAGACCCAGCGCCTGCACAAAGTGCTCGAAGACGCCGGGATGAAGCTGTCGTCGGTGGCGTCGTCGGTGTTGACCAAGTCCGGTCGGGAGATGATCGACGCGCTCGTCGCCGGTCAACGCGACCCCGAGGTGCTGGCCGAGATGGCCAAGGGCCGGATGCGCTCGAAGATCCCGCAGCTCCACGACGCCCTGGCGGGCCGGTTCAACGAGCATCACGCCTTGTTGTGCCGGGCGATGCTGGCCCGCATCGACCACGCCGACGCCACCATCGCCGAGCTCACCGCCCGGATCGAGAGCTGCTGGACCCTCACGAAGCGGCGGTGACGTTGCTGGTCGGGATCCCCGGGCGTGGCTACCGCACCGCCCAGGTGATCCTGGCTGAGATCGGCACCGACATGTCCCGCTTCCCGACCGCTGGGCATCTCGCGTCGTGGGCAGGCATGTGCCCCGGCAACAACGAGTCCGCCGGCAAACACCGCACGGGCCGCACCCGCCACGGCTCCAAGTGGCTGCGCATCGCGCTCGTCGAAGCCGGCCAAGCCGCCGGGCGCTCCAAGAACACCTACCTGGCCGCCCACTACCACCGCATCCGGGGCCGACGCGGACCCCGACGGGCCGCCGTCGCCGTCGGTCACTCCATCCTGGTCATCGCCTGGCACCTGCTCTCCACCGGCGAGACCTACACCGACCTCGGCGGCGACTACTTCGACAAGCGCCGCACCAGCACCGCCCACCAACGCCGACTCATCGCCCAACTCGAAGCCATGGGCCACCACGTCACCCTCGAACCCGCAGCCTGAACGTCGCCAACATCGTCGGGGCTTCGCCCCGAACACGGGGCTGCCGCCCCGCACCCCGACGTGCCCCACGTCACCTCACAACGAGAGATTCACACCTCAGTTACCTGCCCCCCCCGGACGAAGTAGGCGTGTGGCCGGCTTCGGATGGCGCGGTCGTAACCTGTCAAGGCCGTTGAGACAACTCCTCATGCGGATTGATGAGCACTTCGGGTGTTGGTTGATGGATCCAGGCGACGAGGGCAGCTTCGGTGGCGAGGGGCGCTTGTGGCGGAACGGGGCCGGGTTGGCGGCGTAAGCGGCGTCGAGGGTCACGGCGCGTTGGGCGCGGATCTCGGTGGCGGTGCCGCAGTGGAACGATGCTGGGCGTGCAGGCTGACCCAACGGCCAGCCGGTGGATCACCTGCATATCGTGACCAACCGATGAAACCGCTGCAGAAGGCGTGGGCGTCCTGGAAGCAGCCGAACCGGTCGGGGAACTCGGGCCGGTACTTGAGGGTGCGGAACCGGCTTTCGCCGTAGGGGTTGTCGTTGCTCGTATGGGGCCGGCTGTGGCTCTTGGTGACGCCGAGCTCGGCCAGCAAGAACGCGACCGGCTTGGCGGTCATCGGCGAGCCGCGGTCGGCGCGGATGGTGAGCTGGCCGTGGCGAGCCCCTCTTCTTGGCCGCCGATGCGTCGCCTGCCAGCGGCGCTCGTGCACCTCGTCGTGTTCTCGCACACCCGGTACATGGTGGGCACCGACGCCAGGTAGATGCCCTCATCCAGCAGCTTGGCGTAGACGGTGGCCGGTGCCTCGTCGACGAACTCCTCACTGTTGAACACCGGGCTCAGCCCCTTGCGCTCGACTTCGCTGAGCGCCGCGGCTGGGGTGTAGGGACCCGCTCGGGCTTGGGTGGCGGCGGGCTCTGGCGGTGCCGGCGACACCAGCGCGCCTGGGCTTCGCCGACCTCCGCGCACGCCGCGTGGTCCCGACATGACGTGTGAGTTCGGCGATGGCCGCGTCGATCACTTCGTCTCGACCCGGTCGTTTGGGCGCGGTCGGTGGCGAGCTCCTCCAACAGCGCCGAGAGCTTTCCGCCCTCTCAGCTCAACGAATCGACTGCTCGATGCGCCTCAGCCGAGGTTGACAGCGAGGGATACGCCTCGATCGGGACCGACGGCCGGCCCTCCCTCGGGTCGAAGAACGCCCGGAACGGACCGAAGAACCGCTCATCGTCCAGCAGCCCATCGATCTCGGCGAGCTCACCGGACAGCACTCGCATCCCCGCCGGCAGAACAAGCTCGAACAACGAGCCCTGCGGACCGACCGTTTCGGTAACACCGATGGCCTCCACACGCTGGACGAGGAGGGTCGGAGGCCATCGTAGCGAACACACGCGTGCCCATCCGGGGCCATCGCCGCAGCTACCAGGCTATTTCCGGGCCAAGTAGTTAGGTGTCACCTGTCCATGAGCTCGAGCGTCCGAGCACGCGCTCAACTAGAGCTGCGGGGTGGAATACGCTCTTCCGGGATGCGGAGTGGGAAGTGGAAGACAACGAAGATAGCCTTTCTGAGCCCGTCCGGATGGGGCAATCTCGGTGACGCTGCGATCATCGACTCCTTGATCAATGGTGTTCGGCGGCGGGTCGAGGACGCCGAAATCGTCGGGTTCACCCTGAACCCACAAGACACCATGAAGCGCCACGGCGTACGCGCCTACACCTGTGTTTCCTACTCTCTCCCGAACTACCCGGCGAGCGAGCACGGAATCCCTCTCGAAGGCGAAGCGCACTCAGAGCAGGATGACGCCGAGCCACAGTCCAGCACGACGATCCGTGACCTCGTCCGACGCCTGCCAGTAAGTGGCAGTCTGCGTACCTGGCTCGTCGCTCCCCTGCGGCTCTGGCGGGAGCCAGCCCACCTGCGTCGGTCACTGGAGCGCCTCCGGGACACCTCCGCCTTCGTCGTGGCGGGGGGTGGACAGTTGGACGGCCTCTGGGGAGGCCCGCTCGGCCACCCCTACGTCCTCTGGCGCTGGGCGCGCCTGTCTCGCGCCGTTGACGCTGACTACGTGGTCTTGAGCGTCGGGACAGGGACGCTGAGTCGAACGAGTCGGTTTCTCGTGAATCGAGCGCTTCGCCTCGCGCGGTATCGCTCATATCGGGATGCAGGCTCGCGGGACCTGGTGGGAGACGCACGACTCACGGCCAAGGATCCGATCGTTCCCGACCTCGCCTATGGCGTGCCGGCGTCGGTGGCCGCGCCGCCTGATCGCGCCAGCATCGTCGTTGGCGTGAGTCCGATGCTCTACCGACACCCTCAGCACTGGCCGGAGCGAAGCGAGCGCGACTATGAGCATCATGTGCACAGCTTCGCGGCCCTTGTGGCAAGGGTGCTCGACCAGGGATACGAGGTCGTCGTGTTCACGACTGACGACGACTGGAAGGCGACCGAGGCCATGCTTGCGGCGACCGGTGAGCTCTGCCAGGAAAAGCGGAAGCGCCTTTGCGTCCGCGAGACGAGAACGGTGACGTCGTTGTTCGAGGCCCTTGCTGATGTGGACGTCGTGGTTGCGGCCCGTCTGCACGGTGTCCTTCTCGCCCATGTGGCCCATCGTCCTGTGTTGGCGGCTTCGCACGAGCGGAAAGTTCGCGCGCTCATGGAGGACATGGGCCATGGCCACTACTGCATCGACATCGCAGAGTTCGACGACGAGCTCGCGATGTCGCGGCTGAGGGAGTTGATTGAGCAGCGCCAGATCGTGCGCGGGCAAGTACGTGAGTACGTCGCGGCCTGCCGGGAGCGGGTGGAGCGGCAGTATGACGTCGTCTTCGGTGCACCATGCGACGGCCTCGACTCAATCGGCAACGATTGATGGCCTCTGAAGCGCCCCGGGATTCGTGGGGGCTGCAGTCTTCGAGAGGGATGGAGCGAGGGTCTGCCGCGGGTTCGTTTGACGTCCCATGTCCGGGCCGCGAAGGAACGCAGTCGTGCCGAAGAAGTTCCCGCCGGAGTTCGAGGGCGCTGTGGTCACGGTTGTCCGTCGCGGCGATCTGACGATCGCGGAGTTCGCCGCCCACTCTGACCTCTCGCCCGAGTTGGTCCGGTGTTGATGCGCCAAGCCCCACATTGGCGGTTGCACGACCGCGGAGCGACTGATGTAGAGAGAAGCGACGGGTGGTTCGTGTTGCACATGCGTGGATGGTCCCGTCCGGGCAGACGGGGGACTCGACCTCAGCCGCGAGCGCGCCACTGGCGCGTTCGGCAAGTACGGACGATCACCTCTTGGTGAACTTCATCCACCCTGACGGTTGGCCTCGAGTTTGCTCTCTGGCTCCGACGCCATGTTCGCAAGTCCTACTTTTTGGACAAATCGCCCCGCAATCTTCGTCATCGCTGTTCGGACCGCATTTCGATCCTCAACATCCCAGACACGATTGCGACTCGAGATTGAGTAATAGATCCACTTGCGGACGCCAGCGTGAAACCCCTGTGGACCATGAAATCCGCGGTTCGAGTTAAGAAACAACACACCCGTATTGGCCTTGAGCGGAACCTTTTTGCGACGTATGGCCAACGCGCGACGCGATCGCCCAAGAAGAGTCGATCTCTGTACAAGGCGAACTCGCCACCGTCGATGCGGTCCGCCTCCGCATCACAGAAGAAGAGTAAACCACCGACAATGCGCCTGGGAGAGTCGAGGTGCACGTACGATGTATAGGTTGGATCCGCGACCGCAAAGTCGAACCGATTGAACACCTCGTTCGGGTCTGCGCTTTCATCCAATACCTCTGGTGCCAGATCGAGAGCCTCCCGGGTTTCCAGATAGCTCGTGGGCCTAATAGCTTTCGCCGCTGCTCGACAATGGAGGCGTTGCAGGTCGGGTTCGAAGATCGAGAGTACCCATCTTACGAACTCCGAACCCGTGAACATCTCGTAGAGTTCTCGAAGTCCAGCAGAGGTTACTGCCGCATCGAAGCCCGGTTCGCCCATAAAGAGGTCCCGCCCGCTTCTCCCTTTTGATCTAACGGGAATGTCAGGAAAGCTGACTTGACTATACAGTTCTGGCAAAAGAAGCTGAGGAAAGTAGATATGCGGAGTCGGTTCGCGGTAGTAGAAATAGTCGAGCACCCTGTACCCTCCAGCCCATCTCGCTACTTGCACACATGCCGTTGCTAGCACTTTACATACTTGTTGGTAGCACCTTCCAGGATCTAACGCAAGTCGGCCATCTGACCGGCGTCCTCGCTTCGGGCATTGACCTGCGATTCCAGCGGTGCCTCGAAGGCCCTGGCTGTGAGAGCATTTCGGCTGAACTTCGGTCCCGCGAAAGAGATTGTTGCCACCTCTGTCGACAGTGGCTTGGATCGCTTGAGCATCCACCGAAACTCGATCTACGCGATGAGGCGAGGGGACGTGTCGGCGGACCTCTGGGCGATAGGGTCCGCGGACGAGGTCAGGAGCCTCGCTATTGATGCGGCTGTCCAAGGCCACCTCCCTCGAGGCCCGATTCAAGGTGCTGAAGGACGTCCTCGGCCTGCGACCCGTGTTCCACTGGACCGAGACCAGGGTCAAAGGGGCTCTTCGGAGCTCATGGTGGGGTGAGGGAGTCGAGCAGGTCGCAGTTGGGTCGGCCGGCGTAGAGCAGAGTTGGGACGCGGTAGTTGCGGAAGCAGCGCATTCCGAACGGATACCCGCTTGACGCGCTTGACGAGGTTGTTGATCGTCTCGGTTGGCCCGTTGGTCACGTGGGGGTGGTGCCAGGCGACGATTCATTGCTCGCGTCGAACGCGACATGGACAACCCCGCCGTGGCGTTGCCCTCTAGGCATGGTCGGCTCCTTTCAAGCTGCATGTGGCTCCTTCTGGTGACCACGCATCCTGCCCTGCTAGTGGAGCGGCACACCGCGTTCCGCCGGTAATGGTTGTCATGCGACCTTGCGACGGGCTTCGAGTTCGCGGATGCGCGGATTCGTGGTGGTCGCGGTTGCGGCGACGGATGTAGGCGTGGCTTGTCTTGGAGAATGCGGTCCAGTCGCTGTCGTCGCTTCCGCATGACGTGGGCGCCGACCGGCTCTGGGGACATCTCGAAGCCCGGCGGGTGACCGCCAAGGTCGTGGTCGAGTTCTTGAAAGACATCCGACGCCGCTACCCGGCCGAGGTCACGGTCTACATCGTGATGGACCTCTCGGCCCACTGGACCACCGACATCCGCCAGCGGGCCATCAACAACAACGTCGGGCTCCTGCCGACCCCGACCAACGCCAGCCACCTCAATCGCATCGAATGTCAAGGCGCCGAGCAACTTCCGGGTGCCCTGGGTTCGGTGATAGGTGGCCCGCTGACGAGCCGGCCGCTTCGTCGGGAACCATCCCCGACCGGCGTGAGGTTTGAGCGAGATGGGGCCGCATTCTTCGAACGAGACGACGACGCCGTCGAGAGTGCCGGCCTCGGCGGCCCGGTAGGCAGCCCGCACCATGCCTTCTTCTGCTCGTACCACGGGTCGTTGCTCGCTTTCCAGGTGCGGGTCCGCTGGGCGGTGATCCCCATCCGGTTGAGCAGGCGCCGCAGATGCTCCTTGGAGACGGCGGCCACGATCCGATGACGGATCAGGTAACGGCGCAGTCGGGTCAACGACCAGCGGGTGCCGGGCTCGCCGAGATCACCGGGACGGGCGAGGGCGACGTCGCGGATCCGTTCCCGAATCGCATCATCGAGCCTCCTCGGGTACCCGCCCGCGGTAGGAGGGTGCCGCGAACCCATCCCGTCGGCGTTGAACTCGCGGATCACTCGACGGACCTGATTCTCATCGGTCTGGAGCACCCGGGCGATGTCCGGGGCCGCCACACCCGAGTCCGACGCCAGCAGAATCTGCGCCCGCTGGCGCAGGGCGAACACCTTCGACTGGCGCGACATGCGGCGAAGCCGAACGGCTTCGTCCCCAGTCAACTCCCTCACGAAGATCGACGGCGGGCGAGCCACACACACCTCCACGGTCGGCTCCACCCGCGCCACCCCATCATGACCCACCGCGAATTCCACGCATGGGATTACCTTGTTCCGCTTGGGTGAAGCCTCGACGTTGCGGGACTCGGGACAGCTCGACCGGATCGTCGCCGCGCTGCCGCGCCCACGCCGAACGGACGTGGGTGGCTGCCGACGACATCGACGCCGAGTCCGCCCCGAGCGTTGGCGCCGTGGCTGGGGTGTGGGCGGTGTGGCGGCGGCTGGGGTTGGACGCCTGGTTCGCCCACCTCGGCGCCGAACGCGGTGCGGAGGTGTTGGAGCACGCCGTGTTGCCATGGTCGCCAACCGGCTGGTGGCTCCGCGCTCGAAGCGGGCGTTGGCGGAGTGGACCGACCGGGACGTGGTGATGCCCGCCGGCTGGGAGACACCGTCGTTGGATCAGTACTACCGGGCGTTGGACGCGGTGGCCGACGCCCAGGAGGCCACCGAAGCCCAGCTGTATTCGATGCTCACCGATCTCACCAACTTGGATCTGCGGCTGGTGATGTACCACTTGACGTCGACGTACTTTGAAGGGTCGCGCAGCGTCTCGACGCGGTTCCCGTCTCGAGCGTTCGGCTACAGCCGGGACCGGCGCTCGGATCGACCCCAGGTGGTGGATCGGCCTGTTGTGCACCGGCGACGGGATACCGATCGCCCATCACGTGTTCGCCGGGAACACCGCCGATGTGACCACCCTGCCCGGCGTGTTGGAAGACCTGGCCGCCCGCTTCGGGGTCGGGCGGGTGTGTGTGGTCGCCGACCGGGGCCTGATCTCCGCCGACAACGTCGAAGTCCTCGACCACCACGGCTTCGCCCACGTCCTGGCCACCAGGATGCATCGCGACCCCGACCTGCGCCGCCTCTCTCGAAGCCGCCGACGACGACGCGGTCGGGGTCGACGTGCCCGGCATCACCTGCCGCGCCTGCGACGTGACCGTCGACGGACGACGATGTGTCGTGGTCGCCTCCCCCGACCGGCTCGCCCGCGACACGCTGCCCACCGCCGAGCTCGTCGCGCGCGCCGAAGCCAAACTCCTCGCCTTGGAGTGGCGGGTCCGCCACGGCGAGCTCGTCGACGCGGGCAAGATCGGCCGCGCCGCCCAACGCATCCTCGGCCCCTCCGGGTGGCCCGTCTGTTCGACGTCGAGATCGGCAACCGCCGGTTCCTCTACCACTACAACGAGGCGGCCTTCGGCTACGAGCAAGCCCTCGCCGGCCACTACTTGCTCACCACCTCCCTCACCCCGGCTGAGGCGTCCACCGTCCAGGTCGTGTCGGCCTACCGGCAGCTGCAACAGATCGAACGACGGTTCCGGGCCCTCAAGGACTTCTTGCACCTACGCCCGGTGCGCCACTGGACCGAAAACGCGTCCGCGGTCACATCGCTGTCTGCGTCTACCCCTCGATCCTCGAAGCGCTCATCGCCGCCGACCTGCGCGCCGCCGACGTCCGCGATCCCGACCTCGGCGACCTGCACCTCACCTGTGCCCGAGCCCCACGTGAGCTCGACCGGATCCGGGCCGTCACCCTCGACGCCGACGGGCGGACCATCGACGTCGTCACCCGTCGCACCCCGCACCACGCCCGCATCCTGCACACCCTCCGCGTCGAAACCACCGGGTGGGACCGGGCCCACATCACCTGACCCAGCGGGCACCTCACCGGTCCGATGTAGTGGAAACACCTTCCGACGCGCCCTACCTACCAGGACGAACGCGAACAACCCGCCGAAGTCGGGTCCGTCTTTCGGCGGCTGGGTTTCTCCTGTCCGTCCCCCGAACCGGACGTGCGGCTTCCACCGCATCCGGACGGACGCACCCACTGGGCTGGTCGACCTCGAAACCCCGGCGATTCTGGAAGTGCAGATCAGCAGCGGCGCCGGAATACGGGCTTCACAGGTCGACCCACTAGGTGTTGATCCACGCCGTCCTCGAGGGCTCGGCGATAGACCTCCAGCGCCGCAGAAACCACTTCGATCGTTTGCATCACGTCGCTAACTCCATGCGAGTAGTTGAGGACGAGCGAAGGCATGAGCAAACCGCGTCGGATCGTCTCCTGCAAGAAGAGTGTCCGGAAGGCCTGCGATGGCTCGCCGTCCTGGTTGCGCGTGGCGTAGACGAGGTTCGCGGGGTGGCCGAGAACCGAAAGTAGTCCTCGATGCCGAAACTGCGAGCGACCTCGGTTATCCCGTCCTGTAGGGCGCGACCGGTCGCGGCGAGGTGAGAGATGACGTCTTCGTCTTTGTAGACGGCCAGCGTGGCCAACCCCGCAGCCAAGCCCGTGGTCTCGCCCCCGTGTGTCGTGGACAGCAGAAAGACTCGGTCGTGGTCGGTCTGCAGCCCGCCGAGCTCCATGATCTCGCGGCGACCGGTGAGCGCCGACAACGAAAACCCATTGGCGATGCCCTTGCCGAAGGTGGACAGATCCGGTTCGATGGCGTACTGGGCCTGCGCGCCCCCGAGGTTCCAACGAAAGCCGGTGATCATCTCGTCGAGCACGAATAGCGCCCCGTTCGCATGACAAGTTTCGATCACGGTACTCAGGTAACCGGGCCGAGGCTCGACCGAGGTAGCGGCCTCCATCACGACGCACGCGAGGCGACCTGGATGCTCGGCGAAAAGCGTGTGAGATCAGACAGGTCGTTGTAGCGGAACTTGACAGTTAGTGCCGAGATGCATTCGGGAATTCCCGATCCCATCTGTGTCGTTCCGATGAACCAGTCATCCGTGGCGAAAAGGGATGGTCCCCGCAAATGGCGACCATCTCACGACCCGTTGCCGCTCGCGCCAAGCGAACGGCAGCTGTCGTCACGTCCGACCCGTTCTTCGCGAACTTCACCATGTCGGCGGCAGGTAGCACCGAAAGAAGTTCCTCCGCCATCTCGACCTCGAGAGGGCCGGGCCGCACGAAGTTCGTTCCCAAACCGGCTGCCGTGCAAACGGCCTCGACGACCGAGGCGTAGCCGTGACCTAATGTCACGGAGCGGAGACCGGCGCCGTACTCGATGAACTCGTTGTCATCGACGTCCCAGACACGGCAGCCCGATCCCCTAACAATAAAGCCGGGCGCGTCCTCCGGGTATTGGTCGTCTCCCTTCGCGTACGTGTGCGCACCGCCTGGGATCACATGGTGGGCGCGCTTGCGAAGCTCCGCCGATCGTTCGAAAAGCACTGTAATCACTCCGCTCGAAACATAAGCTTTCGGCCGTAGAACGCCTCTGCGTAGCCACTGGGCGAGCCGGCCTCGATGCCACGCAAGCGCAAAACAGACTCGAACACTTCTCCGCTAAACCAGCGTCGATCCCTCTGACTGCCGAACCTCTCGAGCAGGAGGGCGACCTTTTCGTCCACCAAGTCGCGACCGAGGGGGACATACACGTTCGGGTTGCCAAGATCACCGTCGAGCTTGAAGACCTCATACTCAAGAATCAGGTGATGACGGAACGTGTTATATGTGAGCTCAGAGACGAGCCGGTGATCCTGGTGGCGGTCATGACGGTAATGGGTGAAGACGAGATCGGGGCGCGTGTGCTGCTTCACAGTCTCGAAGAACTCCTTCACCTCGGCACCCACGTAAGGCAAGAACCCGTCCCGGAAGCCTGGCTGAAGCAGGCGAATCTCGGGACCGTTCCCGAGCAAGCGTTTCGCCGCGCTGGCCGCCTCGGCCGCCCGTTCAGCGTCGCCGGAGAAGACAACCCACGTGACCCCCGCGATCTCGCGCGCACGAAGGATGGCTAAAAGAGTGCCCGAGCACCCGATCTCGAGGTCGTCACTGTGAGCTCCGAGGCATAGCAGTTGGAGGCCGTCTTCAGAACGAGGGAGCGGGAGACTCAGCATCGTCAGCTTGCCCGAAGCTCGGGCTTGGCCTTCCAAACTTCCCACGGTGCAGATCCTGTCTGATACATGTCGCTGAGCTGCTGCTGCTCCTTGAACGTGTCCATGCACCAAAATCGATCGTAGCGATAGCCGAGGAGTCGGCGGTCTTTGATCAGACGGGTGAAGGGAGCGAGCACCAACTCGTCACCCGGCTCCATGTAGTCGAAGATTTCGCGACGGAGAGCGAAGAATCCCCCGTTGATGAGAACGTCGGACTCGGCCACGGATCGAAGTGACGCGACACTTCCGGCCGCATCGAGTTCGACCAGGTGGAAGCTCTGGGAGGGCGGAACCGCGACGAAGGATGCAACGTTGTCCGACTGTCGGAACGTGGTGATCATCGTGTTGAGATCGAGGTCGGTTAGGCCGTCGGAATAGTTTGCCAGGAACATTTCCTCGTCCTGTACGTAGCGGCGCACGGCCATTAGGCGCTCTCCTATGTTAGCGTGTAGGCCGGTGTCGACGAAGGTAATGTTCCAGTCCTCGATGTCGTTGTTCTCGAGCGTCAGCTCCCTGCCACCCTTGGACAGGGTGAAATCATTTGAGATCCACTCCTCGTAGTTGAGGAAGAACTCCTTGATCACGTCGGCCTTGTAGCCCAGGCAGAGAATGAAGTCGGTGTGGCCGAAATGCGCGTAATACTTCATGAGGTGCCAGAGGATGGGCCGATAGCCGATCTTTACCATCGGCTTGGGGACTTCGCCAGTGTACTCGCGAAGCCTTGTTCCCAACCCGCCGCAGAACAAGACGACCTTCATGAGGGTCAGATGCTCCTCTCTTGCGCTGAGGGCGCCTCTCGTCGGAGAAGTCCCACTTGCTGCAACTCGCGGGCAGCCTCGTCCACAACGTGGAAGGAGAGGCCGGCCCGTTCGGCGACGTCGAGTACGCTATGGCGGCCGTCGGCACAACTCATCACCCACAGCAGCGCGGATTCGAGGGCTGCCTGGTCCGACCTGCCGCCAAACGTTCGGTACAGGCCTCGGCGGCTGAGCTGTGGTTCACCCTTCGGGTTCAGACTTGTGAGCACATCATTGCGCTCGAGGATGTCGAACATGGTGAGGCAAGCCACAAGCGTGTCAACGAGTGCGTCGGCGGAGATCGAGGCCAAATCGTCCGCTGAAGTATGATGCCTCATGGAGCGATCGTGACCGGACCGGGTTATCGCGCCGAATGGCAGGTCGAAGCCTGGCGAGCAGAACTGCCGCTCGTCGTTGCCGTAGGGCGAGAACTCGACCACCTCGTCGGCGCCGCCTCTGCTGCTGATCACGTGAGCGGCGATCCTGTCGATCTCGGAATCGCCGAGTCGAGAACGCTTGTAGACGACCGGCCCATCGTCACCAACGCAAGCCAGCACCAAGCCAGCACGGATCTGGGCCAGCTGGGCCTCGTTCCGGGATAGCCACGCGATGGCGCCAATCGTGCCCGGGGCGAACAGGAACCGGTACGTCAGGCGCCGCTCCACACCAGCCAGGACGCTGGCGAGAAACGCTGCTACGACGACGCCCGACAGGTTGTCATTGGCCAGCGAAGGATGGCAGACGTGGCTCGAGATGACCACCTCGTCGCCCGACGCACCCGGGAGCACACACTCGCCGTACGTCATGCTGCCGTCGTCGAGCTCGGAGTCGATGACAACCTCGTAGAGGCCGTCAGGCAGTCGGTCGAGCGCCTCTTGGGCCAGGCAGAAACCCCAGTTCTCGGCATAGTAGGACGTGCGGTAGGGCACCCAGCTGGGATGGTCGGCCAGGGCGTGGAGGTGCGGGCGGAGCGCATCGAGGGTCATGGTCGCCCGCACCGGCGTGCTGTAGTTCACGACGTGCAAGTTGGAGGCCCGGAAGTCGACGATCCGCTCACCATCGGCCCCGACGATCCAGGCATCCCGGATGTTCCATTCCCTCGGTACCGTCCAGTCGAAGGCTCGCGTGCCTGTCGGGACCTCGGTGAGTTGCAGGGGCACGAATTTGCCGATGCGCTCGAGAGTCTCGCGCAGCCCGGCCCCCGTGATGCTCCGACAGATGGGGAAGAGCTCTGTCATCAGCCCCTGCATCGCTTGGCCGAGGTTCTCCCGCACCGTGCCGACGCTCAGCTCGGAGAGGTTCATGATGCACTCGCCGGTTCGCGCTGAGGGACGTAGTCGGCGTAGTCGCGGTCCCTTTCCGAGATCACGGCAGGGGGGGCTGGCCATGTGATCGCGAAGGCAGGGTCGTTCCATCGCGCCCCACGCGCCGCCGTCGGGACATGGGCCGTGTCCATCTGGTAAAGCACCTCGGTGCGCTCGGCAAGGGTGAGAAACCCGTGAGCCACACCCGGCGGTACGAACAGCACGCGGCGGTTCTCCTGGTCGAGCTGAACTCCGACATGCTCGAGATAGGTACCCGAGTCTTCACGAAGGTCGACGATCACGTCGAGGATGGCACCCCGGGTGCAGCGCACGAGCTTTCCTTCTCCGTGTGGGGACTCCTGCCAGTGCATTCCACGCAGCGTGTGGCGCGCCACGTTCCACGAGAGGCTGCACTGCACCAGAGCGTGGGGCAGTCCGACGGCGGCGAATTCCTCGGCACACCAGGTCCGTGCGAAGAAGCCTCGCTCGTCGATGTGGCGGTCGATGTCGACGAGGGCAACACCGCTAATGATCGTGGGCTCGAAGATCACGAGACGATGCGGGCTTGCGGGATTGGCACGATGAACTGACCCCCCCATTCGCGAATGCTGGCCATCTGGGAAAGGATCTCTTCCTTGAAATTCCAGGGAAGGATGAACACGTAGTCAGGCCGCTGTCGCTCAATCTCTGCCGGCTCGAGTATAGGAATGTGCGTGCCGGGGAGGAAAAGCCGCTGCTTGTACGTGTTGCGGTCAACGGTGAAATCGAGAAAGTCTGTTCGGATACCGCAATAGTTGAGGAGAGTGTTGCCTTTGCCGGGCGCACCGTAGCCAGCGATCCGTTTGCCCTCACCCTTCAGCCCGATGAGCAGCTTGAGGATTCCGCGTTTGGTCTCCTCGACCTGCTCGGCGAACTGCTCGTAGCGCTCGACGCTGGTCAACCCGAAGGACACCTCCCGGGCCATGAGCTCGCGAACGGCATCAGTCTCGGGCTTCGTTTCGTCCTCGAAGTGGCAGGCATACACACGCAAGGAGCCACCGTGTGTCGGGAGCTCCTCGACGTCGAACAGCTTGAGGCCATGGGCGGCGAAGATCGCCCGAGTCGTGTGGAGAGAGAAGTACGAAAAGTGCTCATGGTAGATCGTGTCGAACTGATTCTCATCCATGAGACGCAGGACGTGGGGAAACTCGATGGTGAGCACGCCCTTGGACGCGAGTAGGATTTTCATCCCAGCGACGAAGTCATTCAGGTCAGGCACCTGGGCCAGCACGTTGTTGCCCAACAGCAAGTCGGCGAACTGCCCTTCGGCCGTGAGCGCGCGAGCTAGCTGAACGCCGAAGAATCTGACGAGCGTCGTGACACCTTTCTCCTCGGCGGCAGTCGCGACGTTCGCCGCGGGCTCGATGCCGAGGCACGGTATACCCGCCTTCACGAACCACTGCAGTAGATAGCCGTCGTTGCTGGCGATCTCGATCACGTGGCTCCGCGGGTCGAGCTCGAACCGATCGATGACCTTCTCTGTGTACTCGCGGGCGTGCTGCACCCAGCTGTCAGCAAACGAGGAGAAGTAGGCGTACTCGGAAAAGATGTGTTCCGCGGTCACGTACTGGTCGAGCTGCACCAACCAGCAACGCCGGCAGACGAAGACCCGCAGCGGGTAGAAGGGTTCCATCGTGTTGAGCTGGTCGGCCCGGAGGTAGCTTTCGCACAGCGGTGACATCCCCAGGTCAACAACGATGTCCCGAAGGGGCTCACCGCAGAACCGACACGTAGTCGCGCCGTTGGAAGACACTCCGCCCGTGGTCATCAGGTACTCCTCGCAAACTGGTATCCGCCGCGCTAGGACCGGGCCGCGTCCGAAGCGACCCCGTGGCAGCATCGTACCCCGGGGTCCGCGACGGGTACATGGGCCGAACAGTCCATGGTCGTCCGTCGCTCAGAGTGGCACGATGCCAACGTTTCGAGGGTGAGGTGCTGGCATGAGAGTACTGGTGACAGGTCACAAAGGGTTCATCGGCTCCGTCATGGTGCGGATGCTCCTGGAGGACGCGATCGACGTTGTGGGAATGGACACCGACTTCTACCGAGACTGCTCCTTCGGGCCGCCTGGTGAGCAGATCCCCTCCATCGCCCACGACATCCGAGACGCCGAGCCCTCCGACCTGGAGAGCTTCGACGCGATCGTCCATCTGGCCGCCCTGTCGAACGACCCCCTTGGCGACTTGGCCGAGGAACTGACGTTCGACATCAACCATCACGCCACCGTGCAACTCGCCCGCCTCGCCCGTCAGGTCGGCGTCCAACGGTTCCTCTTCTCTTCATCCTGCAGCAACTACGGGGCCTCGGGGGCCGGACTGCTCGACGAGGAGGCTGCCTTCAACCCGGTCACGGCCTACGGCATCTCGAAAGTGCGGGCCGAGGGTGAGCTTCTCGAGCTCGCGACAGACGACTTCAGTCCTATCCTCCTCCGCAGCGCGACGGCCTATGGCGTCTCGCCCCGACTCCGCTGCGACATCGTTCTCAACAACCTGACCGCATGGGCAGTGGCGACCGGGAAGGTCCACTTGAAGAGCGACGGGAGCTCGTGGCGCCCGATTGTCCACGTCGAGGACATCTGCCGCAGCGTTCATCGCCGCCCTGCGGGCGCCTCGGGAAGCCATCCACGCGCAGGCCTTCAACGTGGCCCGGTTGGACGAGAACTATCGCATCCGCGAGCTCGCCGAGATCGTCGAAGCCACAGTCCCGGGCTGCACCATCGAGTTCGCTGGCGACGCCAGCCCTGACGCCCGGAACTATCGCGTCGATGCGTCGAAGATCGCGGCCTCGCTTCCACAGTTCAAGCCGATGTGGACCGCGCAGAAGGGCGCTGAAGAGCTGTACCACGCCTTTCTCAGGGTCGGGATCACGCTCGAAGACATCGAGGGTTGGCGGTACCGGCGGCTGGGGCAGATCACTCGCTTGCTCGATGCCGCCGAGCTTGGACCTGACCTCAGGTGGAAGGGTTGAAGGCGCCTCCAAGTCGACCGTCCGGAGGGAGAGTGACGTGCACGCCGAGTGCCGGCGTCTCAGAAGGGCCAGGAAGCCGGGCGGGCGCTCGGCGCGTCGAAACACGTGCTCGTTGGTGGCGCCGATGATGTGGCGTGCGCACGGGGTGGCGCACACGCAGGGCCTTTTCCTCATCGCGGCGAGCCTCTTACTGCTCGGGAGCGCCTGTGGCAGCAGTGGGAGCCAGACGTCGGTGGCGGTGCCAGGGCCAGATAGCCGCTGTACCTCGGCCCCGACGACCACGAGCACTTCCGGTCTGGCGCCGTCCAGCCCTGCAACCTCCTCCACCTCGCCAGGCTCCTTCCCCACCCGTGTCGACCCGAGTGGCACGTACCTCTTGGACGGGGGTGACCGCCCCTATCTGCTACAGGGTGATGCAGCGTGGTCCCTGATCGCGCAGCTTTCCCCTGACGACGTCACCCGGTACCTCGACGATCGAAAGGCGAAGGGCTTTAATGCCATCCTGGTCAACCTTATCGAGCACCATTTCGCGTCGGACGTGCCGCGCAATGCCAACGGCGACGAACCCTTCACAACGCCCGGAGACTTCACCACCCCCAACGATGCATACTTCGACTACGCCGACTGGGTCGTGAAGCAGGCCGCTGATCGTGGTATCACCGTGCTGCTGGCTCCGGCTTACCTTGGCTTCCAGGGCGGTGGCGACGGCTGGTACAAGGAGATGAAGGAAAACGGAGTCGACGCTCTTCGCTCCTATGGGACGTACGTCGGCAAGCGGTTCAGCACGTCGACCAACGTCATCTGGGTAGAAGGAGGGGACTACAACCCGCCCGAAAAAGAACTCTCGGGACGCGATCGCGCAAGGCATACGTTCGACGGACCCGGTGGCGCTGCAGACCGCGCACGGTGCTCCCGAGACAGCCGCTCTCACCGAGTGGGCCGGCTATCCGTGGCTCGGTCTGAACACTGTCTACACTTATGACGATGTATACACCGCGGGTCTGGACCAGTACGGACGCAACTCGCTGCCCTTCTTCCTCATCGAGAGCACGTACGAGGACGAGCATGGCTCGACAAGGCAGCAGCTGCGCGAACAAGCGTACGGTGCGATCCTCTCCGGCGCGACCGGACAGGTCTTCGGCAACAATCCGATTTGGCACTTCGACGGCCCGGGAATCTTTGAGGCTGACACGACATGGCAGCAGGCCTTGGGTAGCGAGGGGTCGCTGAGCATGATGTATCTCGGACGCTTGTTCAACACTCTGCCCTGGTGGACGATCGATCCGGGCTCGGCGACCGCTCTGCTCGTCTCCGGCCGTAATGAGGGCGCGAACGCGACCAGAATGGCCTTCACCTGCGACCGAGCAACTGCCATTGCCTACCTCCCGACCAGTCGGAAGGTCACGATCGATCTCGCCGGGTTCTCCGGTGAGCACGTGGCACTGAGCTGGTACGACCCGTCGACGGGGGCCTCCGCGCCCGCCGGGACCGTGCCTCGTGTCGATGGGAGCGTGACGCTCGACGCAAAGGAACATCACGATGATGGCTCGAGCGACTGGGTGCTCGTGGCCCGGGCCAGGTGAGGCTGCCGATGGTGACAGAAGCGACTGTCGGCGTCGTTCCGGGAGCCCTGACGGAGACGACTCCGAGTGGACTGCCGCGAGTCTCGATCGGCCTGGCGGTCTTCAACGGCGAACCTTACCTCGACGCCGCGATCAGCTCCATTCTCGCCCAGACGTACGGGGACTTCGAGCTGATCATCTCCGACAATGCGTCCACGGACAGGACCGAGGAGATCTGTCGCGGTTACGCAAGAGCGCGACCCGCGAGTGAGGTACTCGCGCAATTCGAAGAACATCGGAGGCGTGAACAACGAAAACCTCACGTTCTCCCTCGCCCGAGGCGAGTACTTCCGCCTCGCCGCCCACGACGACGTCTGCGCCCCGACCCTGCTCGAGCGGTGCGTGGCCGTCCTCGACGCGCGTCCAGAGGTCGTGCTGTGCCACACCGCGATGGTGTCGATCGACCGGAGGGCAAGGAGCAGGGGGTGCGTTACGGGATTGAAGGCACCGCCTCCACCCCGAACGAGCGCTTCCGACAGCTCTCGTACCGCTATTATCCATGCGAGGCGACGTATGGATTGCTCCGTTCTGATGTCCTCCGCAGGACACGGTTACAGCAGAACTACACTGGATCTGACCGCGTACTACTCTGCGAGCTGGCGCTCCATGGACCATTCTATCTGATACGGGAGCCCCTCTTCTTCAAGCGGTTTCACAACCGGAACATCTACAAGGATTGCGCGGTCGGATGGCGTGGTTCTACCCTGACCTTGCCCGTACTGGTCGGCCGACATTTCCGAACTGGCTCCAGCTACTCGATTACTTCACTACGCTCCGACGTGTGAAGCTGCCGCTCAGAGAGCGAGCTATGTGCTATGTTTGGGTAGGGAAATGGATGGCGTTCCATGCTAAAGGTCTGGGACGGGACGTCGCTTCTGCGGCGGCCATGATGCTACACTCCCGTGGCTGGCGAGCAGCTCGCTATGCCGATGAGCGAAGGTGGCTCTGACCTATGCGAATGGCACCGGCGGAGGGCCAGTTGATGTCACGGCGAAGGCAACTGGGCGCCTCGACCGGGGTGCCCGTTGTGCTGTTCTCTGCCAGCTACGAAATGCGTGGCATGGAGGAGCACCTCATACGATTGGGCGATGGACTAGTCCATCGCGGTTACACGGTCACCGCCATCTGCGATGATCGCAACGCCATCGCGGGTCTCCGGCGCGAGCTGGCTTCGTGCGGTGTTACCGTCAGAGCCATCCCCGAGCGTGCCGAGTCTCGACTTGGTGCCGTTCGCCGTGTGCAGGCGCTGGTTGGCATCTTGCGGTTCCACCGCGACGCCATCTTGCATACGCACTACGCTACCCACTGGGGTGGTGACCTTGTTCTTGGCGCGGCACGGGTGGCGGGCGTGCGCGCCATCGTCCGCACGGAGCACAATCCCCCCATTCTTCCACTCGCGGCGTCTGATCCTGTGCGGGTCAGACTGAGGGACAGACATTACTCCTCCGTCATATGCCCCTCGGAGGAGACCCGGAACAAGCATCTCCAGCACCTGGGACGGAGCCCGGAACGTCTCACCGTCGTCGAGCATGGTGTCGACACCGAGCATTTCTCACCGACAGTGAGGCCGGTCGACGTGTGCAGGGAATTCGGAATCGACCCGGCTCGGCCAATCGTTGGCACGGTGTCCAGCCTCAACGAGCATAGGAAGGGCGTTTCACGCTTCGTCGAGATGGCGGCGGTCGTCGCGGAAATGGACCGGTCGGTTCGTTTTCCTCATTGTGGGTGAGGGCGCGCTGCGAACGGAGCTCGAATCGATGGTCAGGAGGCTGGGCCTTTCCTCCAGGGTCGTATTCGCCGGCCAGCGGGCTGACATCGCGGGCCTGGTGAGGGCCATGAGCGTTTTCGTGATGCCCTCACTGTCCGAGGCGGGCCCTTACACCATTCTCGAGGCGATGGCCTGCGGTCGACCGGTTGTGGCGACGCCAGTTGGGCTCGTCCGCTCAGCCGTCCGACATGGGTCGTCGGGACTCGTGGTCCCCGCTGGCGAGCCACATGCCATGGCGCGAGCCGTGGGCTCGATGCTGGCCAACCCGGTCTGGGCTGAGCAACTTGCGCTCGAAGGCCGTAGGGCCGTCGAGCAATTCTACTCCCTCGATGCCATGGTCGATGCGACGGAACGCGTGTACGCCGCAGCCTACGACGAGAGCATGGGGGCCTCGCCAGCGCTTGCCGGTCCTCTCCCTCTCGAATGGAACCCCGTGGAGCCTGGCTCGACCATCTCACCGCTCGGCTAACCCCCACCGGGACGATGAGCCAATGGACCTAAGGCAAAGAAGGCTCTCTCGTCGTAGAGTTCCCAAGTGCGAGTGAAGTTGCCGCCGAGGAGCACGGGAGACCATCCCGCGCCACGCATCTCGGTTGTGATTCCTTGCTACAATTACGGACGGTTTCTGCCTGACTGCGTCAAGAGTGCCTTGGACCAGCCTGCTGTCGCGGTCGATGTGGTGATCATCGACGATGCCTCGACCGATGGCAGCGCGGAGGTCGCGCGGAGACTGGCGGAGGAAGATTCTCGCGTCCAGGTAGTCCAGCACAGCCGCAACATGGGGCATATCGCCACGGCCAACCACTGCTTCGAGCTCGTCACGGCGGAATACTTCACCCTGATTTCCGCTGACGATGCTCTCGCGCCGGGAGCCCTGCCAAGAGCCACGGCCATACTTGAGGCGAATCCGTCGGTTGGTTTCGTGTATGGCAAGACCAAGCTTCACTATGGTGAGTCGACTCCACCCCCGCGGCTGGCGGGATCTCAATCGTGGACGCTCTTCGATGGCCGAGAGTGGATCCGGTGGGTGTGTCGGGCCGGTCGTAACTTCATCCTGTCGCCCGAAGTCGTAATGCGCAGTTCCATTCCCCGTCAAATCGGCCTGTCGCATCCGGATCTCCCGCAGTCCAACGACATGGAGTACTGGCTGCGGGCGGCAAAGGTGTCCGACGTCGCCCGGATCAACGGCGCGTATCAAGCCTACTACCGTGTGCACGGGAAGAACATGTCCCAGACGACCTTTGCCGGTGCATGGCGAGAGCTAACCAGCCGACGAGATGCATTCGCTGTGGCTCTCGGAGGCGAGGATGATGGTCTTCTTCCCGATCGCAACCGGCTCCGGAAGGTGGCCTTTCGGAGCATCTGTCGGAAGGCGATGCGGAACGCGGCTGGGGCAATAGAGCGACAGGAGATCGACGAGGCGCAGCGATTCATGGCTCTCGCTCGCGACCTTGACCCGGGCGTCGAGCTGAGCGGTCGCTGGCGCTATCTCGAGCACCGCTTGGCTGGCGACGGCGGCGTGGCGGTCGCGGCGCGCGAACGTGCAGACCGCCTCTCGAAGGACATCCGAGATCGCGCTCACTGGTACTTGTCGCAGTGGCTCGGGATCTAGCCGAGGTGGCTGTTGAGGAGAGTCTGCGAAGCGGGGCCCACTTGCGGCTCGCGGAAGAACCATCTCCACCGCGCAGCTCAGGCGTCCACAGAGGGGAAGAACAGTCGACGTGAGCGGTGGAGTCGAGGTGTGCAATGAGTGACCATGTTGTGAGCTGGCTCGCCGAGTCAGAGATGGTCGAGTGGGACGCCTTCGTGGAGAACTCGTTGAACGGCACGTTTCTGCATACGCGGCGTTTTCTCGGCTACCATGGCTCCCGGTTTCGGGACATGTCGCTGACAGTGCGGTCGGCTGAAGGCCGGCTGCTCGCAGTCATGCCTGCTGCCATCTCTGCCGCAGACTCGTCAACGATCGTCACCCATCCCGGAGCGACGTTCGGCGGGCTCGTGTGGGACGGACAGAGCAGCGCTGCGGACATCGTGGAGTACGTCAGGGACATAGCGGCCGCCTTCGCCAACCAGGGCTACGAACGACTCGTGTATCGGGCGGTGCCACCGATGTACCACCGGTTTCCTGCTCAGGACGACACGTATGCCTTGTTCCGGCTAGAAGCGCGGCGTAGTCGTGTCGACCTGAGCACAGCCTTCCAGCTCTCGAACCGCGGTCGGGTTTCCCAGCTACGACGACGCGGGCTGCGGCGGTGCGAGCGGCTTGGCGGGAGGTTCCGCGAGGCGATGTTTGACGAGTACTGGCCCGTGCTCGAGGAGGTCCTCGCCACCCGCCACGGCGTGGATCCGACGCATTCGCTGTCCGAGATCGAGCACCTTCGGTGTTTGTTCCCGGCTCGGGTGAAATGCCACGGCATCTTCAGGGGCGAAGTTCTCACCGCGGGCGCCGTGAGCTTCGTTCACGATCGGCTGTGGCATACGCAGTATCTCGCCAGCTCGACAGAAGGTCGTGAGATGGCGGCGATGGACCTCCTCATCGAATCACTTGTCGGTCTCGCCGCCGGAGCGGGTGCGGAATGGTTCGACTTCGGGATAAGCACCGAGCACCAGGGACGCCAGCTCAACTCAGGCCTCCATCAGTTCAAGCAGTCCTTCGGGGCTGGCTCCACCCTGTACGAGACCTTCACACTCGACCTGAATTGCCCCGAGACAGGGACTGTCGGACGACTCGCGTAGCCGTCGTGATCGGAGGGTCCCCGACCGATTGTCGTAGGACCGGGGAGGATTACCTGCGCTTCGGATCTGAGCTGGCATGCGGCCGGTCGGCGGCATCGGGGTGGGATGGAATGCTGTTGTGGCCGGCCCGCGCGCGGTCACCGTCCCCACTGTGAGTCGTTGAACTCGTATTGAGCTTGGTGCGGGGCCCGGGGGATCGACGTGTGCCGCTACGAGCGCGAACCCCAGTTTCCGTTTCTTCCTCGTCCCTCCCCGGACCGGTCCAGCCGGAAGGAGGCGACGATGCAGACAATCAGGACCCGGGTCGCCGGGCTCGACGCGCACCGCGATCTGGTGCTGGCGTGCATCCGGTCCAGCGACGGCAGGCGAACCCGCACGACGAAACGGTCGTTCTCGACGATGACGAGTTAGCTCGCCGAACCTGCGGCGTGGCTGGTGGAGAACGACGTCTCGACCGCCGTGCTCGAATCGACTGGCGTGTACTGGCGCTCGGTGGACTACACGCTCGAGGGCAAGGTGCCGGAGCTGTGGCTGGTGAACGCGATGCACGTCAAGCGGGTGCCCGGCCGCAAGACCGATGTGTCCGACGCCGAGTGGCTCGCCGATGTCGCCGCCCACGGCATGGTGCGACCGAGCTACGTGCCTCCACCCGCGATCAGGTCGAGAGTTGCGAGAGCTGACTCGCTATCGCAAGACACAGATCGACGCTCGCACCAGGGAGATCCAACGACTCGAGAAGATCCTCCAGGACGCCGGCATCAAGCTGAGTTCGGGTCGCGTCGGGCACGTGGTCACGATCGGCCCAGGCGATGGTGAGGGCCCTGATCGCTGGCGAACGGGACCTGGCGGTGCTCGCCGACATGGCCAAGAGCAGGATGCGCTCGAAGATCGACGCGCTGGCACTCGCACTCGACGGCAACTTCCACGCACACCATGGAGTCGTTGCCCAGCGTGCAATGCATCACATCGCGTTCTTGGAGCAGGCCATCGCCGGGCTCTCGTCACAGATCGCCGAGCGCCTCGTCGAGTTCCAACCAGCGATCACGCTCCTCACGCAGATCCCCGGTTGGGGACGCCTCACGGCCGAAGTGTTCATCGCCGAGACCGGCGGGCGACATGACCGTGTTCCCTACCGCCGCGCATCTCGCCTCATGGGCGGGTGTCGCGCCCGGCACGCACGAATCTGCCGGCAAACGACGACCGGCCGGCACCGTGACCGGCAACGCCTGGCTTGGCCGCGCGCTCACCGAAGCCGCGCTCGCGGGGGCACGCACCCGGAACACCTATGTGGGCGCCCAGTGCCGACGCCTCGCGGCACGACGCGGGCCCCAACGAGCCACGATCGCCGTCGCCCACACCATGGTCGTGGCCGCCTGGCACATGCTCGCCACCGGCGAGACCTACCGCGAACTGGGTGGCGACTATTTCGCACGCCGGGACGAGCCACAACGGCGAGCGCGCCACCTCGCGCGCCAACTCGAACACTCGGCTACCAAGTCGCCATCCGGCCAGTGGCCTGAGCACATACAAGGGCATTCCACCCCAGGTGGGGTGTAGGGGATCCACCAGGCGCGGCACAGGGCTCTGAGAATCGGAGGGTTCTGACGCCTATCGATCCTGAGAGCCGCTGTGGAGATCAACCCTACGCGCATGTGCGAGCTGCTGGTCACACGGCGATGCCGTGCTGCTCGAGGTAGCGGGTCGGATTGGCGACGATGAACATGTGATCGCCGTTGGGTTCGGTGTCGAGGACGCCCAGCCGGGCCCATGCGTGCCGCGAGCGCGTGTTGGTGAGGAGGACGATGCCGCCAAGGAGCGTCTTCTCGCGGGCGACGACCTCACGACACAGCTCTATGTACGCCCATTTGGCGACACCCCATCCCCAGAGGCTTCGGTCGGCCAACAGGACCCCAGCCAGGGGGATCTGTTGGGGCTCGTCAAGGCGCTTCAGCTGGATGTAGCCCGCCGGCCGGTCGTGTACAGCTACGCCCCAGATCACGTAGCCGGGCCGAGTTGGAATCGCCTCGTACCACGCTCGTTGCGACTGCGTCGTGGGAGCTTCGGCGTCCATGAGTGCACGCAGCTCCGGGTCGTTGAGCCATTCGTAGGAGGCCTCGAGGAAGCGCTCGTCATACGGCACCCGTCGCGCACCCATTGGCCCCGGCAGTGGTTCAGCCTTCATCTCACAGTCCATGGGCCCACCTCTCCTCGCAGGGCATCTCCCGGATCTATGTACGCGCCCGCCCGGCTCGCGTCCAGCTGAGGTGCAGCCGCCGAACACCTGAGCATCGTGCACGCCGGGTCGGCGACTGCCTGGCGGCTCACGCGAATCCCTCGCGTACGGAAGTGATGACTCGTTGTTGTTGTTCCGCCGTGAGGTGAGGATGAAGAGGCAGGCTCAAGATCCTGGTGGCCGCGGCCTCTGCAACCGGGAAGTCACCCACCCCGTAATCGAGGTACGCGAAGGCCTCGGTGAGGTGGATTGGCTTCGGGTAATGGAGCCCCGCCCCTATGCCGCGCTCGGTTGAGCGCGTCGAGCACCCGATCTCGATCGTCAGTCTCCGTGACGAACAAGTGCCACACGTGCTCGTTGCCCGGCATCGTCTCGGGTAACCGGAGGTGCGGTTCCCCTGCCAACTCCTCGAGGTACCGCCCCGCCCGCGCCCGCCTGGCGTCGTTCCATCGCCTCAGCTGACGGAGCTTGGCGCGGAGCACGACAGCTTGGAGCGTGTCGAGTCGGGAGTTGCGGCCGACTATCCGGTGCTCGTACTTAGAATGACCGCCGTGGTTCGCGAGGGCGCGGATCGTGCCGGCCAGGTGAGGATCGTTCGTCACGACCGCTCCGGCGTCCCCATATGCCCCGAGGTTCTTTCCGGGGTAGAAGCTGGTTGCCGCAGCCCTGACAAGGGCGCCGATCGGGCGTCCTTCCCGTGTGGCACCCTGAGACTCCGCGGCGTCCTCGACGAGTGCGATGTCCATGTCCTCCAGGAGCGACGCTAGCTGCTCGAACGGCGCGATTTGGCCGTAGAGATCGACACCAATGACTGCGCTCGTCCGCGACGTGATGCGGTCAGCGACCTTCTGAGGATCTATCAAGAGGTAGTTGCGATCGCAGTCTACGAGTACCGGCGTAGCTCCGGCCAAGACCACGGCTTCGGCGGTCGCGACGAAGGTGTTCGCAGGCAAGATCACTTCGCAGCCTGGGCCAACGCCGAGCGCTCTGAGAATCAGCTCCAACGCATCGGTTCCGTTGGCAACACTGATGCAATGGTCGACGTCGACGAAGTCCGCGAACTCGCGCTCGAAGTTGGCGACGTCGGATCCGCCGATGAAGGCCGTTTCCGATAGCACACGCTCGAAGCCGGCGAGGACTTCTCCGGCGATCTCCGCGTGTTGAGCCACGAGGTCGACGAGCGGGATGAATGCCAGGCCAAGCGCAGCCCCCGGTCCCTTATCCCGCGAGGGCGTCATCGGGCCCGACCGCGGCAGGAGCGTTGTACGTCGACCTCCGGTGATGGACTGTCTCATTCACCGACCAGGACAGAGGACTGAAGATCAACCATCGCGCCCCGCGGGCCAGGCTGTTGGTGGCTGCCTCCACCATCCGCAGTACCCGCAGCCCGGCTCGTCCGTCGGTCACCGGCGCCCGACCCTCGCGAATGGCAGCGAGGAACTCGGTGATGACAGCGGCGAGCGGTTCTGCCTCTCTCAACGCCGGCGCGACCATATCGCCGAGACGGTACGAGACCTGGTGACGCATCCGTTGCTCCATGCTCGCGTCCGTGGCCATCACATCAACGCCTCGGTCGTACACGCTGATCCGCTGCGACGGATTCAAATCGTCCCACACCAGGGTCCGGCGGGATCCACCAATCATCATCGTCCGGACCTTCGTCGGGCTCAGCCAGTTCACATGGACATGGGCGATCGCCCCACCAGCGAGGCCGAGGGTCAGGTACGCAACGCAGGCGTGCCCTGCTCCGATCGGGTCGGCGCCATGCGCGGCTACTGTTCGCACCCCTCGATCGGCAGGGAGGATGTAGTCGAGGACCGACAGGTCGTGTGGAGCGAGATCCCAGATCACGTCCACATCAGCCTGGACAAGCCCAAGGTTGATTCTCACCGAATCCACGAAGTGGAGGTCGCCGAGCACGCCCTCGTTCACGAGCCGTGAGATGCTTTGGACCGCGGGCGTGTAGCAGTACGTGTGGTCGCACATGAGGACGCGGTCCTGCTCGTCAGCGACCGCGATCATCCGCTCGGCCTCCCGCACGGACCCAGCCAGAGGTTTCTCGATGAGAACGTGCTTTCCAGCCCGGAGGCATTGGATCGCGATGTCGGCATGGCTCGATGGTGGAGTGGCGACCGCGACGGCGTCGACGAGGTTGTCAGCGAGGATGGCAGAAAGATCGGTAGTGGCGCGTGCGCCAGCGTACGGAGTCGATAGCTGCTGAGCCCGCTCCCGGTCGAGATCACAGACCCATCGCAAGCACGAGCCCGGGTTCGTGACAACGTTTCGGACGAGATTGGGCCCCCAGTAGCCCCCACCTACGACCGCGATTCCGATTCTCTCCATCGGTTGATGCCCGCCTCCGTCCGACGCCGCGTCGAGATCCGCCGTCTCCAGGGTAAGAGACGCGTGAAAGGAGGTCTAGAGTCGATCGACCTATTCGGGACGATGCGGGCGGTGTGCGAACGCGGTATCGGATCGCGATGAGTTGGCCACCTCGTCGAGCCCGGCGATGGCCCGCACGGTGAGCGATGCCGACGCGGACTGTGTGATTGCAGAGGTCGCCGCGCCTACCTCCTCGATACCGTCGCCCACGCCAGGGGGCCTCCTCGTCTGCCGATCCGCCAATCCGCAGAACGGCGAGACCCCCGGCTCGCGCGGTGCCCCCCTTATCGAACCCCGATCACCCCAGCGCTCGACGCGCAGAGCCGCTGAAGCTCACCGACCGCTTCAAGCTGTCCACGGCATGCGCGTTGTGGACGAGTCCACGACTCACCAGACCCCGGTGTGCAACGCTGGCCGATCGGCCACGCCCGCTTCACGTTGTGCCGCACCTCTACCTACAGCCTGTATCAACCCCGCATCGAGCGCTGGGCTCGTCGAGATCGACTAGAAATAGCCGCGCAACGTGGCTCCATATGGAACAACAACTAACCTTCATTCAGTCGCACAAGCCCGCCGACGAAAGTCCTCAGGATCTCGCCGGGCCGTGTCCTACGAGCACTGATGCCATGCCGGGTATCTGAGCGATCAGGGCTAGCTATGCATGAAGAGAGGCTCACCATGACGCCACACGCTCACCTTCTGCTTGATGAGCTGGATTTCGAAGGTATGGTAGGCCGCACCGATGGGCATGAGCACCGCGTCGGTCACGACATGGTCGAGGCGGCGTTCCACTCCATCAAGCTCCGCCAAGAGGTCTTCGAGGCAATATCCCATGACTTCGAGCCGCTCGTGTCCGAGCCAGCGAAGGTAGCGCCGGCACCAGGCGCGGCGGAGGGGGTTGTTCAGAGTTGTACGCCACTTGTCGAGCGGAGCCTCGAGGATGACCTGGTACTCCTCCAGGTCAGAGTTGGGGTCCCGCACTCGACCGCGCAGCCGCTGAGTCGAAAATGTTGTGAGCGCTTGTTCGTGGAAGGGAAGCCCCAAGTATGCGAACACTTGGCTCCACGTCGCTTTGGGCTCGGCTACCGCGTCTTCGTAGCGAAAAGAGTGGACTTGATGTTCGTGCTTGAGATAGGCATTGATCAGATTGTCGATCCCTTTTAGCAGGTCGACCTTGAAGTGATGCACGTTCCAGTAGCCCCCACCCCACGTCTGGACTAGTGAGGCGATGACAGCCAGGGGGTTCCGCCAGAGGAAGACGAACTTCCCCTCTGGGAACAACGTGATGATCTCCTCCGCGATGAAGTGGTATTTCGGCGTCTTGTCCAGGAAGTAGGGCTCGTTGTGTTGGCTGGCCCGGGCGTAGAGGTCGAGCGCCTGGTCGCGCACGCTAGCCAGGTAGTCGTTCTCCCCGTGGGGGAGATAGGAGCAGAAGTCCTGAATGGCATGCGACGCGTAGAAGTGGTTGTAGGTGCTCCTCGTCTCGTCGTCGCGCAGCGCATGGAGCATCGGGAGCAGGATGTGGGGCTCGTTAACGGTGGCCACCGACTCGTGCGTGGCGATGATCCGTTGACACAACGTCGACCCCGAGCGTGGCAACGAGAAGAGGAAGATCGGCGTCGGTCGGTGGTGGCTGGTGCTCATCGTTCGGGACTCCGCAGATGATCTCCTCGTTGGCGAGCTTCCAACGCGCGCGCGTTTGGGGTCCGCGGCCACGCGGCGGCACGGCGGCCCGAGGTGACGCATTCGTCGTGCGTGCGATCGCCCCCGAGCCGGGGACGCCCTGGCCACCCTGGATGTCCGTAGCGGCGAGGCGCCGTCACATTGGCTCCGCATCTATCGGACCGCGGTTGACAAAGGGCCCCCTCCCCCCGCTCGAGTCTGCGCTTGATGGAGCAGCAAGACCACGCTCAGAGGCCTGCCCCGCCCGGCCGGCTGTCATGACAGAGGACCTTACGCTCTGTTGGTCGCGGCGGGAAGCAGGAGTCGGCTAGGACCTTTGGCCCATTCCGATCGCTGGCGAGCGCGGATCACGCTCCCGGTGGCCGCTTGACCACAATCCGCGTTCAGGGGGTCATCGTGCCCGCGATGTGCCTTCCGATGGCGAACGACGCTGTCGCCGCGGGCGAGGGGCAGTTGAGCACATGCAGCACACGGTCGGTGCTGGCGAAGGCGAAGTCGTCGAGCAGATCGCCCGACGGGGCCAGCGCTTGTGCCCGCACGCCCGCTGGCGCCCGCGCGAGGTCCTCCTCCTGCACCTCCGGGCACAGCCGCTGCACGGCTCGGGTGAAGGCCGCTTTGTGCACGGAGCGCCAGATCTCCTCGCCTCCGGTACGCCAGTACTTCCGGAACAGCCGCCACGTGGCGCGCCGCCCGAGGGTGCCGGCGAGGTCGCGCAGCGAGACGTCACGCCAGCGATAGCCCTCGCGAGCGAGGGCAGGGACCGCGCTCGGGCCGACGTGCACCTCGCCGTGGATGCCTCGCGTGAGGTGCACGCCGAGGAAGGGGAAGGCCGGGTCGGGCACCGGGTAGATCAGGGCGCGGCAGAGGAAGCGGCGATCGGGGACGAGCTCGAAGTACTCGCCTCGAAACGGCACGATGTACGGCGCCTGCCGATCGGCGCGGGAGAGCTCACGCACGCGATCGGCGAACAGGCCGGCGCAGTTGATCACCCGAGCGGCGACGAGCGAACCCGCCGATGCGCCGACGCGCACGCCGCCGCCCGACTCCTCGAGCGCCTCGACCCGCCAGCCCGGTCTGAGCTCGACGCCACGCCGGGCGAGCTCGGCCAGCAACGCGCCCACCACGTCCGCGAAGTCGACGACGCCCGTGCTCGGCACGTGGAGGGCCCGGATGCCGGCGGCGTGGGGCTCGAGCTCGCGGAGCTCCTCGCCGCCGATCTCGCGAGCCTCCACGCCGTTCGCCCCGCATCGCCGCCGCAGGTCCTCCAGACGGGGCAGCTCCTCTTCCGACGTGGCCACCACGACCTTCCCGCAGACGTCGTACTTGACGTCGTGGGCGTCGCAGAAGGCCATGAGCTCGTCGCGGCCTCGGCGGCAGAGCTCGGCTTTCAGCGAGCCGGGCTTGTAGTACACGCCGGCGTGGATCACGCCCGAGTTGCGTGACGACTGGTGCTGCCCGAACCCGGGTTCCTTCTCGAGCACCGCCACGCTCATCTCAGGCCGCGACTCCGGTGAGGGCGTACGCGGTGGCGAGCCCGACAATCCCTCCGCCGATGATGGCGATGTCCGTGCGATCGTCCACCCGGCGCTCCCCGCTCAGCTCGCGTCCTCGGCGATCGGCCGAGCCCGTGCACTCTATGATCAGGCGCCGCGTCTGCGCCGGGACGTCGTGGCCCGCCTTACCTCCGGCGTAGTTGCGTGCGATTCAGGCTGCCGACTACTTTGTTACTACTTTCACAAGCTTCTCGCCGCTGACTGGACCTGCACCGCTGTGGACTTCCTGCCCGCCAAGCGCGACCCGAACCAAGGCATCGGTAACCCGCTCTCGAAGGGATTCGAGCTGGCGGCCACGGTCGGCATCTTCCTGTTCCTGGGGTGGCTGGTCGACCGGGCCGCCGGAACGCAGCCGGTCTTCATGATCTGTTTCGTCGTGTTCGCGCTGGCCGGTGTCGGCCTGCGCATGTGGTTGGGCTACGACCAGGAGATGCGCCGCCAGCAGGACGAGACCCTCCGCCGCATCGGCTTGCGCTCGGGAGTGACCCGGCCCGCGGAAGAAGTGGAAGGAGGCGAGCCGTGAGCGGAGCCGTGTCCAGAGCCATCTCGCGCGGCCAAGTGGCGCCATACGACGTGAAAACGCGTCAGATCACGCTGAGAAAGGGGAGGGGGCGGTGAACACGCCGGCGCATCCGGTGACGTTGCGCTTCGACGGGCCGGCCCCCGAGCGCGACATCGCCCTCGACATGCTCAAGAAGGCCGCGCTCGCCGCCCCCGTGCTCCTCGGCGTCGCCACCCTGATCTGGGGCTGGCAGGGAGGCGCCTCGGCCGCGTACGCCCTCGCCATCGTGTGCGTGAACTTCCTGCTGTCGGCCGCGCTCATCACGTGGACGGCGCGCATCTCGGTGGGGCTGATGATGGGCACGGTCTTGTTCGGCTACCTCATCCGCCTGGCTCTCGTCTTCCTGGCCGTGTGGCTCGTGATCGACGCCTCCTGGGTGAAGCTCGTGCCCCTCGGGCTCACCATCGTCCTCACCCAGCTCGGGCTCCTCGTGTGGGAGCTGCGCTACGTGTCGGCCACCCTGGCCTTCCCCGGCCTCAAGCCGGCTCCGACCCCGCCCACCACGAAGGACGGTCGCTGACGTGCACGTGCTCGCGCTGAACTTCCCGGAGATCAGCGAAATCCTGGTCTGGCCGGACTTCTTCGCCAGCTTCAACAAGATCGCCCTCCTCAACACCCTCGCGGTGTTGGTGACGATCATCTTCTACTGGGTGGCCGGCAATCGCAACGCCATGGTGGCCCCCAAGGGCGTCCGCAACGTGGCCGAGGCGTCGGTGGAGTTCGTCGAGGACGGCATCGTCATGCAGACGATGGGGAGCGAAGGCCTTAGCTGGACGCCATTCCTCCTCAGCCTCTTCCTCTTCATCTTCCTCTGCAACCTGCCCGAGATCCTGCCGATCCTGCAGATGCCGGCGACGGCCCGCATGGCGACGCCGATGATCCTCGCGCTGATCGTGTGGGTGACGTTCATCGTCGTGGGCTTCAAGCACCAGGGCTTCGGCGGCTACTTGAAGTCGTCGCTGTTCCCGCCCGGTGTCCCCAAGGCCCTCTACCTCCTGGTGACACCGATCGAGTTCATCTCGACCTTCCTCGTCCGGCCCTTCTCCCTGGCCGTCCGTCTCTTCGCCAACATGCTCGCCGGCCACATCCTGCTGGTGACCTTCGCCGTCCTGACCGACGCCCTCATAACCGCGAACTCGCCGATCGCTCAAGCCGATCTCCGTCCTGCCGTTCGTGATGCTGATCTTCCTCACCGCTGTTCGAGCTGCTGGTGGCCTTCCTCCAGGCCTACATCTTCACGATCCTCGCCGCCGTCTACATCGGCGGTGCCCTCCACCCGGAGCACTGACCGCTGGCCCAACACCTCCACCACCCAGACCACAGGAGACACGAGAACCCATGGAAGCGCTTTCCATCCTCGCCCAGGCGAGCTCCGTCGCCGACCAGGTCAAGGCCAACGGCGCCATCACCGCCGGCGTGGCCTATGGCCTGGCGGCCATCGGCCCGGGCATCGGCATCGGCTACCTCGTCGGCAAATCCGTAGAGGCCATGGCCCGCCAGCCCGAGGCCGCCGGCATGGTGCGCACCACGATGTTCCTCGGCATCGCCTTCACCGAGGCACTGGCCCTCATCGGTTTCGTGGTGTTCATCCTCCTCAAGTTCCGGCGCTGATCCCGACGTCCCGTTCCCGACTGACCCAAGGAGCCTGACGTGCTCGTCGTCGTCAGCCAGGCAGGTGCCGTGGCCTCAGTGGGCATGGTGTTGCAGCAGGACACCACGACCACGACGGAGGCCTCCACCAAGAACCCGCCCAATCCCATCCTGCCGACCGGCAAGGAGATCGTCTGGGCGATCGGCACCTTCGCGGTGCTCCTGGTGCTCATGCGCTACTGGCTCTATCCGCGCCTGAAGCGGGGGATGGACGAGCGCTACGCCCGCATCGAGAGCCAGCTGGCCGAGGCCGAGGAGACGCGTACGGAGGTCGAGGCCGAGCTGACCGAGTACCAGGTCGCCATCGCCCAGGTGCGAACCGAGGCCAACCAGCGTCTCGATGCCGCCCGGGCCGAGCTGGAGCATGTGCGCCAGGCTCGCCTCGGGGAGGTCAACAACGAGATCTCGGCGCAGCGGGCCCAGGCGGCGGCATCGGCCGAGGCGGCGAGGCAGGTGGCGATGGTCTCGGTGGAGGGAGCCGTCGCCGAGGTGGCCGCCAACGCCGCACAGCGGGCTCTCGGTGTGCCCATCGATCCCGAGGTCGCTCGCCGGGCCGCGCAGGACGTGGTCGAGGCGGGAGCGCAGCGGTGAGCGTCCTCGCCAGCATCACGGTGTTCGCCGCCGAGTTCGAGGCGCCGAACAAGATCCTGCCGGAGACGAAGGAGATCGTCTTCGGGGGGTTGGCCTTCCTGATCGTGCTCTTCATCCTGTGGAAGTACGCGTGGCCAGCGATCGTCACGATGATGAAGGATCGCACCAGCCGCATCCAGCGCCAGCTCGACGAAGCCGAGCGGGCCCAGTCCGACGCCAAGGCCCAAGCCGCCGACATCCGGGCCCGGAAGGGCGACATCGAGGCCGAGCGGGCCCGCATCCTCGCCGAGGCCGACGACTCGGCCACCCGGCTGCTCGCCGAAGGGCGGACCCGGCTCGAGGAGGAGGTGGCCGAGTTGCACGCCCGGGCCGATGCCGACATCGCCAGCTCGACCAGCCGCATGAGCTCCGAGCTCCAGGCCGAGGTCGGGGCCCTCGCCGCGGGCGCGGCGGAGAAGGTGGTCACCGAACAGCTCGACGAAGCCACCGTCCAGCGCCTCGTCGAGGAGTTCATCGCGCACGTCGGGCGCGGCGAGGACGGCGACAAGTGAGCGCCAACGATCGCATCGACGGCTACGCCACCGCGCTGTTCGAGGTGGCCAAGGCGGAAGGACAGCTCGACGAGGTGGAAGATGAGCTGTTCCGCTTCGCCCGCAGCCTCGAGGCCTCCGAGAGCTTGCGCAGCGCGCTCACCGACGAGCTGGTGCCGGCCGAACGCCGCCAGGCCATCGTGGAGGATCTCCTCGGCGGCAAGGCGTCGCCCACCACGGCCCAGTTGGTCAGCTTCGTGGTCGGCTCCGGGCGGGGCCGCGACCTCCCCGCCATCGTCGCCCGCCTGGTCGAGCGGGCCGCGGTCGAAAAGGACCGCGCCGTGGCCGAGGTGCGCTCGGCCGTCGCCCTCACCGACGACCAGAAAGAGCGGCTCGCGGCCGCTCTGAACAATGCCACGGGCAAGCAGGTCGAGATGAAGGTGATCGTGGATCCCTCGGTGCTCGGCGGCATCGTGGCCACCGTCGGCGACACGGTGATCGACGGATCGGTCCGTACGAAGCTCGACCAGCTCAAGGCCCTGCTGTAGGAGAGACGAGGACGAAGAATGGCTGAGCTCACCATCTCTGCGGCCGACATCGCCGTCACCCTCAATCGCCATCTCGAGGGGTTCGAGCCCTCGCTCGAGGCGCGCACCGTCGGGAGGGTCGCGCAGGTCGGTGACGGCATCGCCCGCGTGTCGGGCCTCCCGGGGGCGGCCGTCAACGAGCTGCTCGAGTTCGAAAACGGCAGCCTCGGGCTCGCCCTCAACCTCGACGAGGAGTCGATCGGCGCGGTCGTCCTCGGCGACGTGGCGGGCGTCGAGGAAGGCCAGACGGTGAAATCGACCGGACGCCTCCTCTCCGTACCCGTCGGCGACGCGCTGCTCGGCCGCGTGATCAACGCCCTCGGTGAGCCCATCGACGGCCGCGGCCCCATCGTCGGTGCCGAGTTGCGGCGGATGGAGATCCAGGCGCCGTCGATCATGGGCCGCCAACCCGTCGGCCAGCCGCTCCAGACGGGGATCAAGGCCATCGACGCCATGACCCCCATCGGCCGCGGCCAGCGCGAGCTGCTCATCGGCGATCGCAAGACCGGCAAGACCACCGTCGCCGTCGACACGATCCTGAACCAGAAGGGTCAGGGCGTGAAGTGCATCTACGTGGCCGTCGGGCAGAAGGGCTCGACCGTGGCCCAGACGGTCGAGACGCTGCGCGAGTACGGCGCCATGGACTACACGGTGGTCGTCAACGCGCCCGCCGCCGACCCAGCCCCGTTCAAGTACCTCGCCCCCTACGCGGGGTGCGCCATCGGCCAGCAGTGGATGGAGCAGGGCGAGCACGCGCTGATCGTCTACGACGACCTCTCGAAGCAGGCCGAGGCCTACCGCCAGATCTCGCTGCTGCTGCGCCGGCCGCCGGGACGCGAGGCGTATCCCGGCGACGTCTTCTACCTCCACAGCCGTCTGCTCGAGCGAGCCGCCAAGCTGAGCGACGAGAACGGCGCCGGCTCGCTCACCGCGCTGCCGGTCATCGAGACGAAGGCCGGCGACGTGTCCGCCTACATCCCGACGAACGTGATCTCCATCACGGACGGCCAGATCTACCTCCAGGACGACCTCTTCAAGTCCGGTGTGCGCCCCGCCGTCGACGTGGGCATCTCGGTCTCCCGTGTGGGCGGCGCCGCGCAGATCCGGGCCATGCGGTCGGTGTCGGGCACGCTCAAGCTCGATCTGGCCCAGTTCCGCGACCTCGAGGCCTTCGCCACCTTCGGCTCCGAGCTCGACCCGGTGTCCAAGGCGCAGCTCGAGCGCGGCTACCGGCTCGTGGAGCTGCTCAGGCAACCGCTGAACTCCCCGATGCCCGTCGAGGAGCAGGTGGTGTCGATCTATGCTGGCACGAACGGCTACCTCGACGACATCCCCGTGAGCGATGTGCGCCGGTTCGAGAGCGAGCTGCTCGAGGCGGTTCGCACCCGCTACCGCGACATCATCGACCACATCACGACCCAGAAGACGCTGCCCGAGGGGCTGGCCCAGGTCGTGACCGACTTCAAGGCCACCTTCCAGGTCACGGCGACGGACGCCCACGAGATCGATCCCACCAAGACGGGGGCGGCCGGCATCCATGACCCCACCTCGAACAAGACGCTCGAGACGGAGTGAGCTGATGGCCGGCGGCCAGGAACGGATCCTTCGACGGCGCATCCGCAGCGTCCAGGCCACGAAGAAGATCACGCGCGCCATGGAGCTGATCGCCGCCTCGCGCATCGTCAAGGCGCAGCAGCGGGTGATCGCCGCCGTTCCCTATGCCGACCGGATCACCTCCGTCGTGCACGATCTCGCTCGCGCCGGTGAGCAGGCCGAGAGCCCCTTGCTCCAGACCCGCGACGAGATCCGCAAGGTCTGCTACGTGGTCATCGTGGCTGACCGCGGGCTGTGCGGCGCCTACAACCTGAACGTGCTCCGGGCCGCGGAAGGCGAGATCAAACAGGACGTGCTCAGCCGGCGCGACTACGCGCTCGTGACTGTCGGTCGCAAGGCGGAGAGCTACTACCGCTTCCGGGGCTACCGCGTCGACGTCGCCTTCTCCGGATTCAGCGAGACCCCCGGTTATGCGGACGGGCGGCGCATCGCCCAATGGACGGTGGATCGCTTCATCTCGGGCGAGTTCGACGCCGTGCGACTCGTCTACACGCGGTTCGTCTCGCTGGGGTACCAGGAGGTCGTCAGCCGGCCGCTCGCCCCGCTCGAGGGCGACCTGGTGGCGAAGGACGGCGAGTCCGAGCGGCTCGCCGCCGGCTACGAGTTCGAGCCGTCGCCCGGGGTGATCCTCGAGACGCTCCTGCCCCGCTACGCCGAAGCCCGGGTCTACGCCGCGCTGCTCAACGCGGCCGCGTCCGAGCAAGTGGCGCGGCAGCGAGCCATGAAGGCGGCCACCGACAACGCGGAGGAGCTCATCCGGGGGCTCACCCGCGTCATGAACCGCGCCCGCCAGGACGCCATCACCACCGAGATCATGGAGATCGTGGGTGGGGCCGAGGCCCTCGCCCAGGGCGTCGAGACCGAGGCCGCGTTCGAAGCCGAGTTCGAGCCCGGCGAGATGCGGCCGCCTCGACAGGAGCACGTCGCATGAGGAACATGCGACCCGCCGATGACCGCGCTGGGGCCCTGTTCTTGGCCTCGCTCGGCGTCCGCTGCGCTTTCGCCTCGCTCGGCTCCGCCTCGTCGCTGGCGCTTCCCTCGGCGGGCCGTGCCCTCGTCATGCCCGGCGTCGGCTGCGCTTTCGCCTCGCTCGGCTCCGCCTCGTCGCTGGCGCTTCCCTCGGCGGGCCGTGCCCTCGTCATGCCCGGCGTCGGCTGCGCTTTCGCCTCGCTGGCGCTTCCCTCGGCGGCTGTGCCCTCGTCATGCCCGGCGTCGGCTGCGCTTTCGCCTCGCTGGCGCTTCCCTCGGCGGCTGTGCCCTCGTCATGCCCGGCGTACACCACCTCTGTCCTAGGAGCCTGAGCTCGTGACCGTGACCGAACCATCCACCGACTTGAAGGACGGCCGCGTCGTCGGCATCGCCGGCCCGGTGGTCGACATCGAGTTCCCGCGAGGCGCCCTGCCCGAGATCAATCACGCCCTCGAGTTCGATATCACGGTGGCCGGCACGACCCAGACGGTCGTGGCCGAGGTCGCCCAGCAGCTCGGGGAGGGCCGCGTGCGGGCCATCTGCATGCGTCCCACCGACGGGCTCAGCCGAGGCGCGGCCGTCCGCAACACCGGCCACGGCATCCAGGTGCCGGTGGGCGACGAGGTGCTCGGCCATGTCTGGAACGTGTGGGGTGAGCCCCTCGACGCCGACGCGAGCGAGTTCGCGTCGCTCGAGCGGTGGAACATCCACCGCCCCGCCCCGAGCTTCGACTCGCTCGAGCCCAAGGCCCAGATGTTCGAGACGGGCATCAAGGTCATCGACCTGCTGACCCCGTACGTCCAGGGCGGCAAGATCGGCCTCTTCGGTGGCGCCGGTGTGGGCAAGACGGTGCTCATCACCGAGATGATCACCCGCATCGCCCGCAACCACGGCGGCGTGTCCGTGTTCGCAGGGGTCGGGGAGCGCACGCGTGAGGGCACGGATCTGCGCATCGAGATGATGGAGAGCCAGATGCCCGACGGCAGCCCCGTGCTGTCGAAGACGGCCTTGGTCTTCGGTCAGATGGACGAGCCGCCGGGCGTGCGCCTGCGGGTCGCGCTGTCCGCGCTGACCATGGCCGAGTACTTCCGCGACGTGAAGAACCAGGACGTGCTGCTGTTCGTCGACAACATCTTCCGGTTCGTGCAAGCGGGCTCGGAGGTCTCGACGCTGCTCGGTCGCATGCCCTCCGCCGTGGGCTACCAGCCGACGCTGGCCGACGAGATGGGGGAGCTGCAGGAGCGGATCACCTCCACCCGGGGTCGCTCGATCACGTCGTTGCAGGCCGTCTACGTGCCCGCCGACGACTACACCGATCCGGCGCCCTTCACCACCTTCACCCACCTCGATGCCACCACCGAGCTCTCCCGGCAGATCGCCGCCCTTGGCATCTACCCGGCGGTCGACCCGCTGGCCTCGACGTCCACGTTGCTGCGGCCCGAGATCGTGGGCCAGCGCCACTACGACGTGGCGCGGCGGGTGCAGGAGACCCTGCAGCGATTCAAGGAGCTGCAGGACATCATCGCCATCCTCGGCCTCGACGAGCTCTCCGAGGAGGATCGCCTCACCGTCAACCGGGCCCGCAAGGTGCAGCGGTTCCTGTCGCAGCCGTTCTTCGTGGCTCAGGTGTTCACCGGCTTGGAGGGCAAGTACGTCCCCACCGACGAGACCGTTGCGAGCTTCGAGGCCCTGATCGACGGCGAGCTCGACGAGGTGCCGGAACAAGCCTTCCTGAACGTCGGCGGCATCGAGGAGGTGCAGGCCAAGGCCAAGCAGCTCCAGGAGCAGGCGGGCTGAGCCATGGCCACGATGGATGTCGAGCTGGTCTCGCCCGAACGCGTCCTTTTCTCGGGCGAGGCGACCATGGTGATCCTGCGGACGCTCGAGGGAGGCGACATCGCGTTCCTCCCCGGCCATGCTCCGTTCCTGGGCGCCCTCACCGAGTGGACCGGGTCAATTCATCTTCCCGACGGCACCATCAAACACGCCGCCATCCACGCCGGGTTCGTCGAGGTGAGCCACAACACGGTGTCGATTCTCGCCGACACAGCGGAGATGGCCGAGGACATCGACGTCGCCCAAGCCGAGGCCGACGTGCGCCGGCTGCAGGACCACCTGGCCCGCACCGACGACGCCGCGGCCGAGGCCGAGTTGCGCCGCGCCCACGCCCGCATCCTGGCCGTGGGCGGCGTCGGCGCCGTGCCCAGCCGCCACTGACTCGTCGCCGGAAGCCCACCCCCGGGACCCGCGCCCGCCTCGCTTCTTCGTTCATGCGGGTCGATCCGGACAAATGCGCGCGAAGTGACACGCCTGAACGGCGGTGTGAGGTTCTTCGTACGGAGGTCGATCCGGCTCTGCCGGTCGACCGGAGTGTCTTGGATGGGGAGTTCGCAAGGGGGGAAGGTTGCCTTCCCCCCTTGCGTTTCACGCGTAGTCGACCGACGCGTACTGCTGCAGCTTGTCGAGCCGGTGATGCGCGGTGACCAGGCGCACGGTGCCCGAACGGGAGCGCATCACCAGGGACTGCGTCGTGGCTCCCTGCGCCACGAACCGCACGCCCCGCAGCAGCTCGCCGTCGGTGATGCCCGTGGCGGCGAAGAAGCAGTCGTTGCTGCGGACGAGATCGTCGGTGGTGAGGACGCGGGCGATGTCGTAGCCGGCGCCTTCGGCCGCGGCTCGTTCGCCGTCGTCGCGAGGCCAGAGGCGCCCCTGCAGCTCGCCGCCCATGCACTTGAGCGCGGCCGCGGCGATCACCCCTTCAGGCGTGCCGCCGATGCCGAACAGGACGTCGACACCGGCGTCGACCCACGACGTGGCGATCGCGCCGTAGACGTCGCCATCCGAGATGAGCCGGACGCGGGCACCCGCTTCGCGCACTTCCGCGATGAGGTCGCGGTGACGATCGCGGTCGAGGATCACGACGGTGAGGTCGCGGACGCTCTCGCCCTTGGCCTTGGCGATGGCGGCGAGGTTCTCGGTGGGCGAGCTCGAGATGTCGATGACGCCGCGCGCAGCGGGGCCGACGGCCATCTTCTCCATGTAGACGCACGGCCCGGGATCGAACATCGCCCCTCGCTCGGCGACGGCGATGACTGACAGCGCGTTGCCGCGGCCGAGGGCGGTGAGGCTGGTGCCGTCGATCGGGTCGACGGCGATGTCGCACTCGGGCCCGGCCCTGTCTCCGATGCGCTCGCCGTTGAACAGCATGGGGGCGTGATCCTTCTCGCCTTCTCCGATGACGACGATCCCGTCCATCGGAACGGTGCGCAGGATCTCCCGCATGGCACGGACGGCCGCGCCGTCGGCCCCGTTCTTGTCACCACGGCCCATCCACCGGGCCGCGGCCAGAGCCGCCGATTCGGTGACCCGGACGAGGTCGAGGGCCAAATTGCGTTCCGGTCGTTGCGCATCTGTCATCAGCGCAAACAGTAACGCCCCCCTGTCCCGGAGGGGCAGGGGGCGTCGGCAGGGCGAACCTCAGCGGGCGCGCCGTCGATGCTTGTGCGCTTCACGCCGCAGTCGGCTCTCACCGGCCAGGCGCTCGAGCTCGCGATGGCGGTCGCGGATCAGGTCGCGAGCGATGTTGGCGTTCTGGAGGATCATGACAGTGCTCCTTGGAGAGGCGCGGGCGCGGCAGTGCCGACTCGCAGGATGGGAAGGGAGGAGAGGGTCGGTGCTGGCCGTTACCCACGACCCACGAAGGATGGGGTCGCGGTGCAGCGGACGAGCATGGCGTTCCAACGCTCCACCATCGCGACCCTCCTTTCTTCTTCGTGGTCGTGACGTTTGTACCCCAAGCCGGCCGGGCCCGTCGAGCGATTTATCGTCGTCGCCGTGGAACCGCTGGCGCGGCCATCCCCCGCCCTGGTCGCGTACGCGCACGGCATCACCGAGCCTCGCCTCTCACCGGACGGCTCGACGCTCGCCTACGTCGCCACCTGGCTGCGCCGGGCGACGCTCGCGTTGGTCCCGATCGGCGGTGGACCCGAGACCGTCCTCGCACCCGAGCTCGTGCCTCGCGGCGCGGGCGGCTACGGGGGAGGCGCCTTCGACTGGCTGCCAGACGGCTCGGCGGTCGTCGTGGTGAGCGACGGCGATCTCTGGCTGGTCACCGTCACCGGGGCCGAGGTGCGGCGACTCACCCACCATCGAGGGGGCGCGGGTGCGCCGGCGGTGTCACCTGACGGTCTGGCCGTGGCGTACACCCTCGACCTGGCCGACGTGGCTCGTGTCGACCTCGAGGGCGGCTGGGCCGTGCGCCTCTCGGGAGGAGCGGACTTCTGCGCCGATCCGACGTGGGCGCCGGACGGCTCGCAGGTCGTCTGGCAGGAATGGGACGAGCCGTGGATGCCTTGGGACGAGAGCCGGCTCGTCGGGCGCGCTCGTGACGGTGACGGCGAGATCCGCCTGCTGCACGGGCCACCCGACAGCCAGTCCTCCCAGCCCCAAGCCTCGGTGGGCGCCGGTGCCCTGGCCTTCCTCACGGACACGACCGGCTGGCTGAACGTGACCCTCCTCGGGCCCGGCAGCACGCTTCGCCCCCTCGTGGCCGAGCCCTTCGAGCACGGGGCGCCGACCTGGGGGCAGGGCCAGCGCAGCTTCTGCTGGTCGCCGGCGGGCGATCGCATTGCTTACCGTCGCAACGAGGATGGGTTCGGCCGGCTGGTCGTGGCCGACGTCGCCGGCGGCACCCCGCGGGAGGTCGCCAAGGGCTGGCACGACGACCTGTCCTGGCGGGGCCGCCGGTTGGCTGCGGTGCGCTCCGGCGCCCGCACACCGACAGAACTGATCGTCTACGACACCGCCGACTGGACGCGGGCCACGCTCGCGCGGTCCCGCGGCCGGTTGGGCCGACTTGCTCGACGAGCCCGAGGTGGTCGGCTGGAGCGCGCCGGACGGCAGCGCCATCCCCGGTCGCCTCTACCGACCCCGCCATTCGGTGACGGGGGCAGACGGGCCACCCCCGCTGCTGGTGTGGACCCACGGCGGTCCCACGTCGCAGTGGCCGGTCAGCTTCCAGGCCCGCATCGCGTACTGGGTGGCGCACGGCTGGGCGGTCTTGCTGGCCGACCACCGCGGCTCGACCGGTCACGGCCGCGCCTTCATGCTCGGGCTGCGGGGCGGCTGGGGCGAGGTCGACGTCGAGGACACCGCGGCCGGGGCGCGCGCGGCCGTCGAACGCGGCTGGGCCGACGCCCGCCGGCTCGTGGCCATGGGGGCCTCCGCCGGCGGCTTCACCACGTTGCTGTTGCTCGCCCGCTACCCGGACCTCTTCGCCGCAGGGGTGTCGTTGTACGGCGTGGCGGACCTCTTGCACCTCGACGAGGCGTCGCATCGGTTCGAGCGGCACTACAACCACACGCTCGTGGGCCCGTTGCCGGGTGCGATCGAGGCCTACCGCAGCCGCAGCCCCGTCAACGTCGCCGAGCGCATCGAGGCGCCGCTGCTCGTCTTGCATGGCAGCGACGACGAGGTGGTGCCCATCGCCCAGGCCGAGGCGATCGTCGGCCGGCTGCGCAGTCTCGGGCGGTCGGTCGAATACCACGTCTACGAGGGCGAGGGGCACGGCTGGTCGCGGCCAGAGACCGTCGTCGACGAGCTGGAGCGAACGGGTGACTTCCTCCGCCGCCATGTCCTACGGTGGCGCAGGTGACCACCCGCATCTGCCCGGTATGTGGGTCTGACTACCTCGACTGGGTGGAGAAGTGCACCGCCTGCGGCGTGGCGCTGGTGGCGCCGGCGCAGGCGCCCGATCCGCTCCGGCTGCCCGAAGACCAGACCGTCGTGTACGAGCTCGGCGTGTGGCCGCTCAGCCTGCAAGCCGGAGCGGCGCAGGCGATGGCCGAGTCCGGGATCCCCCACGGTTGGGACGGCACCGACCTCGTCGTGCACGTCGACCACGAGCCGACCGTCGATGCCCTCCTCGACGCGCTCGAACAAGGAGAGGAGTCACCGCTCGCACCTTCGGACCGGGGGTGGACCCCCGGGTCGGCGGTCAACGGCTTCAGCCTCGACGAGGCCAGGGATCGCGCGCCGATCGAGCTCGAGGCGGGAGAGCCCGGTGACGAGCTCGAGTACGAGGTCGACGAATGGTCGGCTGAGGATCGCCACGAGCTCGAGCGCCGGCTGGTCGCCGGGGGCGTCCCCCATCGCTGGGAGCAGGACGACGTGCTCGTGATCGCCACCCGCGACGAGGAGCTGGTCGAGGCCATGCTCGACGAGGTCGAGTACCCGGAGGCCCTCGAGCCGGAGACGGACGAGGACGACGACGGCGTCTACCAGCTGATGTCGGAGCTGTTCCTGGCGGCCGATCGCCTGAAGAGCAACCCGCGCGACCCCGACGGCCTCGAGGGGCTGGCCATGGTCGTCTCGGCGGCTGATGCCGATCGGCCTCCGTACGGCGTGGACCCGGCGCTGTGGGAGCGCGCCGTCGAGGAGGCCAACGAGCTCGCCGACAGGATCGCCGGGGTCGGCGTCAACGGCGGTGGTGACGACGAGACGACTGACGGCGAGGACACCGGGGGGGCCGAGGGCTTGCGCCTCGCCCTCCTCCGAGACAGCGCGGACGACGACGAGGAGATCGAGGACGACGATGCCCTCGACCGCCCTCCCTCGCGCTCCGCCGTGGTCGCTCTCGCCACGTCGCTGAGAGACCTCCTTCGGCCTTACGTGTAAGGGGTTGCGCGGATAGGCGAGGGCGGCGGGGGTCATTTCGGGCTCCAGCGGTCGCGGTAGGTGAGGAGTTTGCCGACGATGAGCACGACGGTGGCGAGGCAGAGCGCGGCGTGGCGGTGGCGTGGCTTGCGGTCGGTGTTGCGGCGGAGCTGGCCGTAGTTCGACCACCACGAGTTGGTCGCCTCGACGATCCAGCGCAGCCCCAGCCGAACGGGCTGCTTGACACCCGGTTGTTTGGTGCCTCGCCGTTGAATGCAGAGATCGTCGAGTCCGTGTTCGGCGAGCCACTCCCGCACGACCGGGTAGTCGTAGCCCCGGTCGAGGTGCACGGTGTCGACATCGGCCAGGAGCCCGTTGGCGGCGATGGCCTCGACCGTCGGGACGAGCATGCGGACGTCGTTGCGGTTGGCACCGTCGATCGTCCAGCCGATGGGCACCCCGTGCCGTTCGGAGGCCACGGACCACTTCCAGCCCAACTTCCCACGATCGGTGGGGTTCGGGCCGGTCCCCTCACCACCGTAGGGAGCCTTGTGCAGCGACCCGTCGAGACTGACCTCGGACAGGTCCAGCCCGATGATCCGGTCGAACGCGGCCAGCGCCTCGGACTTCAACGCGTCGAACACCCCCGCCCCGATCCACTCGTCGCGCCGGGCCCGCAACGTCGTGTCCGACACCCGATGCTCCAAGATCGCCTCGACATCGACCCATGACGCGCCGGTGGTGAGCCGGATCAGGATCCCCCAGAAGCACAGCCGGTCCGGCACCCGGGCCCGGTGACAGCCCAACGGGTGCTCATCGACGGTCTCGGGCAGCAACGGCTCGATCGCCGCCCACACCGCGTCCACCACGTCCACATCGAGTGCGCGCATGATGTCCAGTGACCTCCCCGGTCGGATGGCTTGGGTCGCACTCGGCATCACAACCGAGCCAACCCTCCGACCGGCGGATGGTCACCCCCTATCCACGCGAGTCCTAAGCGTCGGCTTCGCCGGTTCGGCTGGCGGCCCGGTACCTTCGGAGTGATGCTGCTGGCCGAGCTCGAGGTCTGGCACAGCCGACCGATCACGCCCACGCGGCGCGTCGCGCTTGGTCACCTCGTGCTCCCCGCCGATCCCGCTCCCGGCTTCGGCGGCCTGTTGCTCGGCGCGGTGGTGGCCGCCCATCTCGGCGAGGTCGACCCCGACCTCGTGCCTGACCTCCATCGTCTCGTGAACGAGATCGACCGGGGCGAGCGAGTGGTGCAACCACGGGTTCGTCATCGCTACCAGGTCGACCGTCACGGCCTGGCCCGCAGCACCCACCGCCTGCTCGGCGACGGCGAGACGATCCGCTTCCAGTTCGAGAACCACGGCACCGCCGTCCAGCAAGTGCTCGGGGCCGTCTACGCCGCTGAGCGGCTCGCCCCCGCCATCCGCCATTCCGTCACCAGGATCCTTCACCGGGCCATGCGCTGGAGCGGGCCCGTCGGCCCCTCGCTCGTCACCTATCTCACCGGCGTCGACGGAGCCCGGGCCTCCTCGTACGCCGCCTTCGCCAACCCCGTGGCGTGGGCGCTCGAAGTGCTCGGCTTCGAGCCGGGGAGCCGGCACCCCGCCAAGAAGGAGGTCATGGCGCGCTTTCGGGGCCGCCTGCGCGAGGTCCATCCCGATCTCGGCGGCGACGAGACGGCGGCCAGCAAGCAGATCAACGAGCTGGGACAGGCGCGGCGGATCCTGCTCGACCGCCGGCGGTGAGCCGGCCCGGAGCCCTCCTCCTCGCGCCGGGCGCCGGTTCCAGCCGCGAGCACCCGGCGCTGCGGGCGATCGAGCAGGCGGTGGCCCCCCTGCCGGTCGAGCGCATCGACTTCCCGTACCGGCGCGCGGGCCGGCGGGCTCCCGACCGACCCGAGGTACTGCTGGCGTGCGTTCGGGACGAGGCGGCGGCGCTCGTCGCGCGGGCCTACATCCGGCCGCGGCGACTCGCGCTCGGCGGCCGCTCGATGGGCGGTCGGATCTGCTCGATGGCCGTCGCCGATGGCCTTCCTGCCTGCGCACTGGTGCTCGTGAGCTACCCGCTCCACCCGCCGGGCCGCCCGGACAAGGCCCGCGTCGAGCACCTCGGGCGCCTCCACGTCCCCACGCTCTTCGTGCACGGCACGCGTGACCCCTTCGCCACGCCTGCAGAGCTCGAGGCGGCCGCCCGCTCACTCGCCGGGCCGGTCGAGCATGTGTGGATCGATGGCCGGGGGCACGACCTGAAGGGGGCCGACGCCGAGGTGGCCTCAGCCGTGGCCGGCTTCCTCGCCGGGCTCCGCTGAAGGACCGACCCGGGTGCCCGGCTCGGGCGCGTGCCACCACGCTCGGCCCGCCTCGTCAACGGTCGTATTCCCGTCGGATGCACCGCTGTCGAGCGCACGTCCCTCGGGCTCGCCGTCGCCATCCTCCGGCGGAGGCTGGTCGATGGGGTTGATCTGCTCGAGCTCCAAGTGGGCCGTCTCGGGATACCAGACGATGACCATGGCCGCGACGAGCAGCGGGCCCACGGCGACGATCGACATGACCGGTCCGTAGCCGAGCTGGTCGACGAGTCCTCCGACGAAGAGGAGGCCGGCGCTCGAACCCACGAGCGACAGCATGGTGATGAGTCCGTTGGCCAGGCCTCTTCGCCCGGTCGGGAACAGCTCGGCGGTGTAGACGCCGAGGGCCGGGACGCTGGCCGCCCCGACCACCGAGCCGATGGTGTTCGCCGCCCACAACGCCCAGCCCGCCAAGAAGAAGACGAGGACCGTGCCCGCGGCGCCGACGACGACCGAGACCGCCCCCACGGCCCGCCGCCCGTGGATGTCGGCCAGCCTTCCTCCGGCGACGACGCCGACGCCGGCAGGGGTGTTGGTCACGAGCGTGAAGATGGCGATGGTGGTGGCAGTGAAGCCGCGGACGTTCTTGAGGTAGCGGTTGAGGAAGAACGATGACGGCGCCACGAGCAGGTTGAGCAGGAAGCCGGAGGCGGCCAGCAACGCGAAGCGGCGCTTCGGGAGTTCGGGCGTGGCCGGGTGCCTGGCCTCGAACCGGCGGCTCTCCGGGAGGCGGCGGGCGAGGCTGCGGGCGACGATCAGGAAGGCGAGGCACAGCACGTAGATGAGCCGCCAGCCCCGCGTGCCCAGGTCGGCCAGGGGCAGCGCGATCACGGCCAGTCCCGCCCCGAGGCCCGTGGAGAGGGCGATGAGGCTGATCGCATAGGCGCGGCAGTTCCGGGGCATCTCCTCGGCGGCGATGATCACGATGATCAACCCCATGGCGATGGCGATGGGACGCCCAAGAGTCTGTGTTACCGTGAGCCACGCGAAAGATGGCGCGATGGCGCCGAGCGCGCACAGGATCGGCGCGGACACCGCCGCGGCGATGAGCATCCGCCGCCGGCCCGCCCGGTCGGCGAGGAGCACGAAGCCGATGGCGAAGACGATGCCGAAGCGCACGACGGTGCCGGAGACTCCCTGCGCGGCATCGTCGGCCCCGAACTCGTCGGCGGCGAAGGCCACCGTCTGGGTGAAGAGCGTGTTCAGGTAGCCCACCGCCAGCGACGCGGCGGCAAGAAGGGCGAGGACCGAGGCGGCGCGCCCGTCGAGCTGTTCCGGCGGGCCCCACCACGGCGGACGATCGCGGGGCGGCCGCTTGGCCAGCGTGCGCCGGGTGGGGTATGCGAGCAACCAGTTCCACCAGGGGAGGGCGAGATGGTAGTCGGTCGTCTCGACCACGCCGTCGTCGTCGACCTCCACGGTGCGGCGGTACTGCTCGAAGGGCCCCCGGAGCTGGCTGAAGCTGCCGTCGAGCTCGAGGCGCTCCACGAGCAGATCGCGTCGAGGTTGGAGCAGCTCGTCGGCGCCGGGGTCGGTGGCTGGCCAGCGATGGCACAACCGCCCCATCGAGGGCGAGCATACTGGTGAGCCGATGGACCGCATCGTCGTCCGCGCCGGCGGGCCTCTCGCCGGCTCGGTGGCCGTCAGCGGCGCCAAGAACTCGGTGCTGAAGCTCATGGCCGCATCGATCCTGGCTGACGGCCGCGGCACGCTCGACAACGTGCCAGCCATCGCGGACGTGCCGATCATGGCGGAGCTGCTCGAGGCGATGGGGCTACGGGTCGAGCACGATCCCACCCGCTCGCAGCTCCATCTCGACCGCCCGCCCGCCATCGTGCCGGAGGCGCCGTACGAGCTCGTCGAGCGCATCCGGGCCTCGATCGTGGTCCTCGGGCCCCTGCTGGCCCGTTGCGGGCGCGCCCGTGTGTCGTTGCCGGGCGGCGACGACTTCGGTCCTCGCCCGATCGACATGCATCTGCGTGGCCTCGAGGCCCTGGGTGCCACCTTCGAGCTCCGCCACGGTTACCTCGAAGCTCGGGCCGACGTGTTGCGAGGCAGCGAGATCACCCTCGAGTTCCCGAGCGTCGGGGCCACCGAGAACATCGTCATGGCCGCGGTCCACGCCAAGGGCACGACCGTCCTCGAGAACGCGGCGCGGGAGCCCGAGATCGCCGACCTGTGCCACTTCCTGAACGCCATGGGGGCCGACATCTCCGGGGTCGGCTCGCCGACGCTCGTGGTCCAAGGAGTGGAACCGGGGTCGCTGCGGTCGGTGCGCCACAGCGTCGTGGCGGATCGGGTGGAGGCCGCCACCTTCGTCGCGGCCGCGGCCATCACCGGCGGGGAGCTCGACATCCACGGCGCCCGGCCGGAGCACATGGACATGCTCTTGCGCAAGGTCACCGAGATGGGCGTCAAGGTGGCGGAGACGCTCGACGGGTTGCACGTCCGCGGTCCCCGCCGGCTCCACTCCGTCGACGTGGCCACCCTGCCGTACCCCGGCATCGCCACCGACTACAAGCCGTTGTTCACGGCCATGCTGGCGGTGGCCGACGGCGTGGGCATCGTGACGGAGAACCTCTTCGCCGGGCGCTTCCGCTACGTCGAGGAGCTCGTGCGGCTGGGCGCTGACATCCGCACCGACTCCCACCACGCCGTCGTGCGCGGCGTGACTCGGCTCTCGGGCGCTCCGGTGAAGGCGCACGACATCCGGGCCGGCGCGGCGATGGTCGTCGCCGGCCTCGCCGCCGAGGGCGAGACGATCATCGCCGGGGCGAAACACGTCGACCGCGGCTACGACGACCTCGTGGGCAAGCTCCGCTCCGTCGGCGCCGAGGTCGAACGGATCGGTTGACAACGAAGGGGTCGTTCAGGCGGAGCTCGATCCGGCTTTGCCGGTCGAGCGGAGCTCCAAGGATGGGGGGTTCCGAAGGGGGGAAGGTCCCCTTCCCCCCTTCGAGTTACGACACTTCGACGATGAGCAGGACCTTGCCACTCGTCATCGAGTCGAGGGGGAAGCGGCCCTTCATGGTGGCGGTGAAGTCGATCTCCGCTTGGGTGCCGGCGGCGGCCCGTTTCTCGATCCCGTATCCCTGCAGCCGGTAGAACTCGTCCTCGTCGGACTGCAGCGTGATGATCACCTGCCGGCCGAAGCCGACCTGCTCGACACGGTCCGGGCGGTCGTCGACGCCCACCTTCACGTCGATCTCCACGACGTCACCGCTGACCGGTCGCTCCGCGGCGGTGGTGGCCATCTGATCCGTCGACGCGATGGCCGTGGTCGCCGTGGTCCCCGGGGTGGTTGAGCTCGAGCTGCTGGCACAGGCGGTCAGGGCCATCGCGGCCGCGACGGGAATGATCAACAGCCTCCCCAGCGTTGCCACAAGTCGGCATCGTAGGGTTGGCCCTGCCACAATCGGGGTCATCCCGCGGTCAGGAAGGAAGCGTTCGAGGAGTCCGTGCGCACGCAGGTTGAGGAGACGATCGAGGCCATCAGGCCAGCTCTGCAGGCCGACGGCGGCGACATCTTCCTGCGCGACGTGGACGAGGGTACCGGCGTGGTCACCGTGACCCTGGTCGGGGCGTGCGGCACCTGTCCGGTCTCGAGCGACACCCTGAAGGCAGGCATCGAACGCATCATGCGCGACCGCGTGGAGGGTGTGACCGAGGTCGTGGCGGTCTGATCCGGCGTGGCGCGGCGCGTCGGTGATCCCGAGGAGTTGTTCGACGCCGCCCGCCACGGCGATCGGGGCGCGCTGGCCCGGCTCCTGTCGTTGATCGAACGGGGCGGGGAAGGCGCTCGCGCCGTCGGCCGCCTCGCCTACCCCCTTGGCGGTAACGGTTACACCGTCGGCATCACCGGCGCGCCGGGTGCCGGCAAGTCGACCTTGACCAGCGCGCTGCTCACTCATCTCCGGAGCCTGGGGATGGAGTTGGCGGTGCTGGCCGTCGATCCCACCTCTCCGTTCACCGGAGGTGCCATCCTCGGCGACCGCGTGCGGATGCAGGACCACGCCACTGACCCCGGCGTGTTCATCCGGTCGATGGCCACGCGTGGTCACCTGGGTGGCCTGGCCTTGGCCACGCCGGAGGCCATCCGCCTGCTCGACGCGGTCGGCCGCGCCTTCGTGATCGTGGAGACCGTCGGCGTCGGCCAGGTCGAGGTGGAGATCGCCGGCAAGGCGGACACGACCGTCGTGGTGGTCAACCCCGGATGGGGCGATGCCGTTCAGGCCAACAAGGCCGGGCTCATGGAGATCGCCGACGTCTTCGTGATCAACAAGGCCGACCGCAAGGGCGTCGCCGAGACCCGCCGAGACATCGAGTACATGCTCGACCTGTCCGACCTCGGCGACTGGCGACCGCCCATCATCACCACGATCGCCCACCAGGGCGAGGGCACCGCCGAGCTGTGGGCGGCCATCGCGGAGCACCGCGCTTCTGCAGAGGCGTCGGGCGTGCTGAAGCAGCGGCGGGAGCGGCGCTTGCGCGCGGAGCTCACCGAGATCGTCGCCACCCGTCTCGAAGCGCGCGCCCGCACCGTCTGCTCGGGCGGCGCCTACGACCGGATCGAAGCCGAGGTGCTCGCCCGCCAGCTCGATCCGTGGGCCGCCGCGGACCGCATCCTGGGCGACGTGGCCTGAATCCCGCTGAGAATCGCCCCGCGGCCGTCCACGATTAGCTTGTGCCGCATGAGCCCGTCACCGGCCCTCGTCCGTCTCGAACACCGCGACGATGGGGTCGCCGTCGTCACCCTCGACCATCCGAAGGTGAACGCGCTCTCCGCCGCGGTGCTGAAAGAGCTGCGGGCCGTCGCCGACGGTCTGGCCGCGGACCCTCCCGGGGCCGTCGTCGTCACGGGCGGGGAGCGCATCTTCGCCGCCGGTGCGGACATCACGGGGTTCGTCGGTCTGGGGTCGAGCGGTGCACGCGCGCTCGGGGTCGACATCCAGGGGGCGATGGACGCGGTGGCCGCTATCCCGCGGATGGTGATCGCCGCGGTCGCGGGCTACGCCCTCGGCGGTGGTTGCGAGCTGGCGCTGGCCTGTGACCTTCGGATCGCCTCGGAGAAGGCCGTCTTCGGGCAGCCCGAGATCACCCTCGGCGTCCTGCCGGGGGCAGGGGGCACGCAGCGCCTGCCCCGCTTGATCGGGCCGGCCCGGGCCAAGGAGATGATCCTCTCGGGTCGCCAGGTGCTGGCCGAGGAGGCGTTGCGGATCGGGCTGGCCGACGAGGTGGTGCCGCACGTCGCGCTGCACGAGCGGGCCTTCGCGCTCGCGGCGGAGTACGCCGCCGGGCCGCTCACGGTGCAGGGCTACGCGAAGCAGGCGATCGACGCCGGGCTGTCGACGAGCCTGGCCCATGGACTGGCCATCGAGCGGGACCGCTTCGCCGACGCGTTCGCTACCGAGGATGCAGCGATCGGCGTGGCCGCCTTCCTGGACAAGGAGAAGCCCGTCTTCACGGGCCGGTGACGCCGGCGCCGTGCCACGCGCTCGGTTCAAGCCCAGGTGATGCAGCCGAGCTCGACGGGCGAGGTCAGCCCGTCGTGGTGGGGCACCACCCGCACCGTGAGCCCGTAGCGGCCGGCCCGCTGGCACCCGAACGTGCCCTCGTAACGCGTCACGCCGTCGTCCTCGTTGCCGACGAAGCTCAGGGGCGCGACCGTCGTCTCGAACAGTTCGTCGCCCGGCCCGACCGGTCCGTGGACAAGCTGCACCTCGACGTCACCGGGGGTCAGGTCACCGAGGCGCACGAGGGCACTGACGGCGCGCGCCGTGCCCAGCTCGGCCCACCCCGTGTCGGCGAACACCGAGACGACACGCGTCCCGTCCCAGTGCCGCAGGACGCGGCGCTTCCAGCCGGCCAGCTCGCGCGCCGGGTGGTAGTCGTCGGCCGCGATCTGCGCGGCCTGGGCGGCAGCAGGTTCGTAGAGCCTGGTCACGTAGTCGCGTGTCATGCGGCTGGCGGTGACCTTCGGGCCGAGCGTCCGGAGCGCGTGCTTCACCCGCTGCATCCACCGCCTCGGCACCGGGCCCTCGCTGCGCACATAGAACAACGGCACGATCTGGTGCTCGAACAGATCGAAGAGGCTGGCGGCCTCCAGCCCGTCGCGACGACCGAGGTCACCCTCGCCCTCGACCGAGGAGACGGCCCAGCCGTTGGTGCCGTCGAACCACTCGTCCCACCATCCGTCGAGGATCGAGCAGTTCAATCCGCCGTTCAGCGCCGCCTTCATCCCGCTCGTGCCTGACGCCTCGAGCGGGCGCCGAGGCGTGTTCAGCCAGACGTCGCAGCCCTGGATCAGCGCTCGGGCCACTGCGATGTCGTAGTCGTCGAGGAAGACGAAGCGGTGACGCACGGCGAGCTCGGCGGCGTAGTTCTGGATCTGCTGGATCATCGCCTTGCCCGGCTCGTCGGCCGGGTGGGCCTTGCCGGCGAACACGAACTGCACCGGCCGGTCGGCCGACAGCAGCATCCGTTGCAGCCGCTCGGGCTGCGACAGGAGGAGGTTGGCCCGTTTGTACGTCGCGAAACGCCTCGCGAAGCCGACGGTGAGGACCGCAGGGTCGAGCACCGTCTCCGTCCACGTGACGTCGCTCACGCTCATGCCTTGGGCCAGCCTCGTCTGGCGGAGGTGGTCGCGGACGAAGGCCACGAGGCGCCCGCGGGCCTGCTCCTTGGCCCGCCACAGCTCGTCGTCGCGGACCTCGGCCACCCGGGCCCAATCGGCTTCGCTCGCCCCTTCCCAGTCGGGCAGGACATGGCGCGACAGGAGGTCGTCGATCTCGGGTGCCACCCAGGTGGGCGCGTGCACCCCATTGGTGATCGACGTGATCGGCACTTCCTCGATGGGCACATCGGGCCAGAGGGCGGCGAACATGCGACGGCTCACCGCGCCGTGCAGCTTGGCGACGCCGTTGGCGCGGGCGGCAAGGCGCAGGCCCATGACGGCCATGTTGAAGCGCGTCTCGTCGGGCTCGTCGTCGCGATGCCCGACCGTCATCAGGTCTTCGAAGGTGATGCCGCACTCGTGGGCGAAGCCGTCGAAGTAGCGCTTCATCAGGTCGCGCGGGGAACCGGTCGATGCCGGCGGGCACCGGCGTGTGGGTCGTGAAGATGTTGCCCGCTCGGCACGCCTCGAGGGCCTCGGTGAAGCTCAAGCCACGGTGAACGAGCTGACGGATCCGTTCGAGGCCGAGGAAGCCGGCGTGCCCCTCGTTGGTGTGGAAGACCTGGACCTCTTGTCCGAGGGCCTGGAGCGCCCGTACGCCGCCGATGCCGAGCAGCATCTCTTGGCGGAGGCGGTGTTCCGTGTCACCTCCGTAGAGCCGGTCGGTGACGGTGCGGAGCGCGGGTGGATTGGCCTCGATGTCGGTGTCGAGCAGGTAGAGCGGCGTGCGCCCGACGTCGGCTCTCCACACCTGCGCCACGCACGCATCGCCGGCGAGGTCGACGTCGATGGTGATCCCTTCGCAGAGCGTGAGCGCCATGGCATGGGGGTCGAGCTCCGGGTAGCGCTCCTGCTGCCAGCCGTTCACACTCAGGCCCTGGCGGAAGTAGCCGTGCCCGTAGAGCAGGCCCACGCCCACGAGCGGGACGCCGAGGTCGGACGCGGCCTTGAGATGGTCACCGGCGAGCACCCCGAGACCACCCGAGTACTGGGGCAGCGCCTCGGAGATGCCGAACTCGGGCGAGAAGTAGCCGACGAGGCGCAGCGGGCTGGTGGCCTCGTGGCCCTGGAACCAGCGGGGCTGGTTCACGTAGCGGGTCAGCTCGGCATCGATCTCGGCGAGATAGGAGAGGAAGGCCTGGTCCTTGGCCAGGGACTTGATGCGGTCGGCTCCGAGGAGCCCGAGCAGCCGCACGGGGTCGTGCTTGGTGGCGGTCCACGTGTCGGGGTCGACCCATCGGAAAAGGTCCCGCGTCCGCTCGTCCCACGACCAGCGCAGGTTCATGGCCAGCCGCTCCATGGCCGCCAGTTGCCTCGGGAGCTTCGGGCGGACGCTGAAGCTCCGCAGGGCCTTCATCGAAGCGACGCTAGCCGGGGACGCGAACTCCCGTGGCGCCAGCCGCCCCGCGTGACCGCGCCACGATCGTTCAGGCGTGTCACCTCGCGCAGATGCGCGCGCATCGACCCGCGTGAAAGGAGGGTCCGCGGCTCAGGGCTGCTGCGGGTCGCTCGCCCCGACGACTCGGTAGGTGGCGAGCGTCGTGCGGGCGATGGCATCCCACGAGTAGCGGGACCGGACGAGCTCGCGTCCCGCGTCCTGGCACTTCTTCGCCAGCCCCGGCTCGACCAGCATCCGTTCCACGGCGTCGGTCAGCGCGCCGGCGTCGCCCGCCGGCACGAGGAGCCCGGCCCCGGTGCCCTCGAGCACCTCGGCCATCCCTCCCGTGGCCGTGGCGACAAGGGGAGCTTCGGCGGCCAGCGCCTCCAAGGCCACGATCCCGAAGGGCTCGTAGAGCGACGGGATGACCACGCACGACGCCCGGTGGAGGGCGGCGCGCAACTCGGGGTCGGGCACGAAGCCGGCGAAGCCGACGATGTCGGCCACCCCGAGGAACTGCGCGAGCCCTTCGAGCTCGCTCAGGTAGGAGCCCCGGCCGGCGATCATCAGGTGGACACCGGCAACGCGGCGCCGTAGGGAGGCCATCGCCTCGACGAGGAACTGGAAACCCTTCTCGTACTGCAGCCGGCCCCAAGAGAGGATGAGCGGACCGTCCTGGCCACGCGGCGGCGGCCGGCGCGGCGGCAGCCACAGGTCCCGATCGACGCCGTTCGGTATCTCGTCGATCTTGGTGCTCGGAAGATCGAAGCTGGCCTGGATCTCCTCGACCATGAACCGGGAACACGCGATCACGCGGTCGGCCTGGTAGGTGAGCCACCACTCGACGGCGTGGATCCCGGCCGGCTGGCCGGGCGGGATGCTGCCCCCGTGGCGGCCGCGTTCGGTGGCATGGATGGTGGCGACGAGGGGGACGTCGTAGAGCGTGTGCAACGTGTCACCCGCCCAGGCCACCAACCAGTCATGGGCGTGGACCACGTCGGGGCGCCAGTCCCCGAGATCGGCCGTGAGCGAGACGAGCTGGTGGTTGGCCGAGGCCATGCGGGCGATGAAGTTGTCGGGGGGCAGCCAGGGCAGGTCGGCGCGGGCGCGATGGACGCGAACCCCTTCGACCTCGTATCGGTCGGGGACGCCTTCGTGGTGCAACGTGAGGACGACGACCTCGTGGCCGCGGCGGCACAGCGCCCGGCTCAGGCCGTCGACGTGAGCGGCCAGCCCACCGATGACCAGCGGTGGAAACTCCCAGCTCGCCATCAAGACGCGCACGACCGGCGACGGTAGCCGTCCAGGGTCGTGTCTACAGTCTCCCCTCGTGTTCTCCCCGACCCTCGGCGACCTCGACCTGTTCCTGATCGGAGAGGGTCGTCATCGCCGGCTCTGGGAGGTGCTCGGCAGCCACGCGCGCATCCACGAAGGCGTGGAAGGGACGTCGTTCGCGGTGTGGGCGCCGAGCGCCCGGGCGGTGCGCGTGGTCGGGGACTGGAACGCGTGGGACGGCCGTACCGACCCGATGCGCCCACTCGGCGTGTCGGGAGTGTGGGAGGTCTTCGTCCCCGGCGTCGGGCCGGGCGCCCGGTACAAGTTCGAGCTGGAGACGCGTGAGCGTCGCCTGCGGCTGAAGGCCGACCCGATGGCGCAACAGAGCGAGCTGCCCCCGGCCACCGCGAGCGTCGTGACGACCTCGTCGCACCGGTGGGGCGACCACGACTGGATGGAGCGGCGGGCGGCCCGCGATCCCGTGAAGCAGCCGCTGCGGGTCTTCGAGGTCCACCTGGGCTCGTGGCGGCCAGGCCTCGACTACCGGGAGGCGGCCCGCGAGCTCGCCGACTACGTGGCCGATCTCGGCTTCACCCACGTCGAGCTCCTCCCGGTGGCAGAGCACCCGTTCGGCGGGTCGTGGGGCTACCAGGTCACCGGGTACTACGCGCCCACCGCTCGCCACGGCTCGCCGGACGACTTCCGTTGGTTCGTCGACCATCTCCACCGCAGTGGCATCGGCGTCCTCATGGACTGGGTCCCGGCCCACTTTCCCCGAGACGACTGGGCCCTGGCCCGCTTCGACGGCACCGCCCTGTACGAGCACCTCGATCCACGCCTCGGCGAGCACCCGGACTGGGGCACGCTGGTCTTCAACTACGGACGCAACGAGGTCCGCAACTTCCTCACCGCCAACGCGCTGTACTGGCTCGACGAGTTCCACATCGACGGCCTACGGGTCGACGCGGTGGCGTCGATGCTCTACCTCGACTACTCGCGCAAGCCCGGTGAGTGGTTGCCCAACCGCTTCGGCGGACGCGAGAACCTGGCCGCGATCGACTTCATCAAGGAGATGAACACCGTCGTCTTGTCCGAGCACCCGGGGGCGATGACGGTGGCGGAGGAATCGACCTCGTGGCCGATGGTGAGCCGTCCCGTCCACCAAGGCGGCCTTGGCTTCACCCACAAGTGGAACATGGGTTGGATGCACGACACGCTCGCCTACTTCCACCACGATCCGGTGCATCGGAAGTTCCACCATCGCGACCTGACCTTCGGGCTGCTGTACGCGTTCACCGAGAACTTCGTGCTCCCGCTCAGCCATGACGAAGTGGTCCACGGGAAGGGCTCGCTGCTGAACAAGATGCCGGGCGACGAATGGCAGCGCTTCGCCAACCTCCGCGCGCTCTACGGGTGGATGTGGGCCTACCCGGGCGGGCAGCTCGTCTTCATGGGTGGCGAGCTCGGTCAGTGGGGAGAGTGGAACGAGCAGCGCGGGGTCGACTGGCTCGCCCTCCACGGCTCGATGCACCGGGGAGTGCAGGAGCTGGTGCGGGCCCTCAACCGGGTGTCGGCCGCGACGCGGGCGCTGTGGGAGCGCGACCACGACCCCGCCGGGTTCCAGTGGCTCGAAGCCGACGCCGCCAACCACAGCGTGTTCGGCTTCCTGCGCTGGGCGGCCGACGGCCACCAAGTGGTGGCCTGCCTCGCCAACTTCACCCCCGTCCCCCGCCACGACTACCGGGTCGGGCTGCCCTGGGGAGGCGAATGGCGGGTGCTGGTCGACACCAACGCGCAGTACTTCGGCGGGACGGGCTACGGCGGCACGCACGGTGTGTGGGCCGCCGACGGGGAAGCTCACCAGGGGCAACCGGCGTCAGCCTTCATCACGCTTCCACCCCTCGCCGTGGTCTGGCTCGGCTCGGACGCGCCCTGAGCCCCTTCCCGCGTTCGTGATCCCGCGCGCTCATCCTGGGCGCCCATTCCCGCCCCCCACCGCCACGTCCTGCCGTTCATGTGTGTCACAACGGACAAGTGCGCGCGGATCGACCTGCATGAACGAGGTCAGGACGGGCGCGGAGCGCGTTGACGCGGGACTTAGGCCAGTGTCGAGGCCGGCGCGGCGCCGACCCTCCGCAACTCCTGCGCGGCGAACTCGGGCGGCACGATGTTGATCAACACGCCCGTGCCCCGCTCGAAGCCGGCCACCGAGACGAGCTTCGGCCACACGTGCGCGTGCCAGTGGAACGGCCCCGCGTGACGGTGTGGGGCAGCATGGAAGACGAGGTTGTAGGCCACGTCGCCGAGCAGCGTCTCGGTGGCGTGGAGCACGTCGCGCACGGCTCGCCCGGTGGCGGCGAGGTCACCCGGAGCGGAGTCCTGCAAGTGCGGTTCGTGGTTGCGGGGGATGACGAGGAGCTCGTAGGGAGTGCCGCTCCAGAACGGGCAGACGACGACCACGCGGTCGTCGTCGTGCACCACGCGTGAGCCGTCGGCCACTTCGGCCTCGATGGTCGCGCACAGGATGCAGCCGCCCTCGAAGCGGGCGAAGGCCCGTTCTTCGTCGAGGATCTCCCCGGGGACGAAGGGCATGCCGAGGAGTTGGCCGTGCGGGTGCGAGAGCGAGGCGCCGGCCTCGCGGCCCCGGTTGACGATCACCTGCGTGTAGCGGACGTTGGCCGCCCTGGCGTGCTCCTCGACGCGGTCGCGGACCGCGGCCATGACGAGCCCGGCATCGCGGTCATCGAGGCCGGCCCAGGAGCTGTCGTGCTCGGGGGTGAACACGAGCACTTCGTGGATGCCGCTCGCGGGAGCCTGGACGTGGACCGGGCCCAGGTTGCGCACCGCGAGCGGGTCGTCGCCGAAGAAGGCCGGATAGCGGTTGGGCACGATCCGCACGACCCAACGCCCGTCCCGACCGTAGGTCTCGAGCGCGGGTGGTGTCGACTCCTCGTTCCCCGGGCAGAACGGGCACGGGGTCGAGGGATCGGCCTCGACCGGGAGTTGGCGGGGGGCGAAATCCGTCGGCCGCTCGGCCCGCTCGGCCACCACCGTGACCCAGCGCCCGTTCAGCGGGTTCAATCGCAGCTGACTCATTCTCGGGCCGAGCCTACGCCCCGGCGGAGGGGTTCGTGGCGACGCGGTAAACCGACACATGGTTGTCGCTATTCGTGGTGAAGGGTCGTCCGGCCCAGTCGGCGTGGCGCGTCTCCAGCACGAAGCCTGCCTCGGCGGCCATCTCGTCGAGCTGCGCGGGCGTGCTCCAACGGATGGCCCACGGCCGTAGACGCACTCCGCGTTCGGTCAACTCGACGAACTGGCCCTCCGCGCGCTGACCCGGTGGGTCTTGGCGAGTGATGGCGAGCACGACCCGGTCCGCGCTCGATGTCGCGGACATCGACCGAGGTCCTCCGCTCGAGCTCCTCGCCGGGCACGAAGACCTCGATGGCGAAGCGGCCCTGGGGCAGCAGCCGGCGAGCGACCTCGGCGAAGCAGCGGCGCTGCCCCTCCTCCGAGGCGAGGTTGAAGAAGGTGTTGTACGCGCAGAAGATCAGGGTGTAGGGCCCGTCGGGCAGACGACCTTCCATGTCGCCCACGGTCAACTCGATATCCGAGCCGCCCGGCTTGTCTCGGAGGCGGTCGACCATGGCCGCGCTGGCCTCGACGCCGTGAACACGCACTCCCGCGGCGGCCAGTGGCAGGGCGATGCGGCCAGTGCCGATGCCGAGCTCGAGCACAGGGCCGTCTCCGGCCAGTCGACGGAGGGCCGCCACCGTCTCGGCGACGTCCGAGACGCCCGTGTACCAGTCGTCGTAGACGTCGGCGAAGGCGTCGCCGTAGCTCCCTGGCCCGAAACCGCGCATGGCCACGAGTCCACCACGAAATAGCCTCGCCCCAGTGACCGCCGCCTACCTCGACCACGCTGCGACCACGCCGATGCGCCCCGAGGCCATCGCCGCGATGCGTCCCTTCCTGGCCGAGCGATTCGCCAACCCGTCCGGTTCCCATGCCGACGCTCGTGACGCGATGAGGGCACTCGACGAAGCGCGCGAGACGGTGGCGTCGTCACTGGGCTGTCGCCCCGGTGAGGTCGTGTTCACCGGCTGCGGCACCGAGGGCGACAACCTCGCCGTGCTCGGCACGGTCCGCCGCCACGGCGGCGTCGCCGTCACGACGGCGGCCGAACACCATGCCGTGCTCCATCCCGTCGAGCACGTCGATGGCCGCATCGTGGGCGTCGACGCGACGGGTGCGGTCGACCTGGACCAGCTGGCCGAGGCGCTCGGCCCGGATGTGCGGCTCGTGTCGGTGATGCTCGTGAACAACGAGGTCGGCACCATCGCTCCGCTGGCCGACGTCGTGGCGCTGGTGGCGGAGCGGGCCCCGGACGCGGTCGTGCACACGGACGCGGTGCAGGCCGTCACCTGGCTCGACGTGGTCGCCGAGGCCGTGGGGGCCGGTCTCGTCGCCATCAGCGCCCACAAGTTCGGCGGCCCCAAGGGCGTCGGCGCGCTCGTCGTGCGTGACGGGGTGACCCTCGAGCCACTGCTGTTCGGAGGGGGCCAGGAGCGCGATCGGCGCAGTGGAACGCAGAACGTGGCCGGGATCGTGGCCATGGCCGAGGCGTTGAGGGTCACCACGGCCGGGCGCGAGGCGGCGTCGACCGAGGTGGCCGGCCGGCGCGACCGTCTCGTCGACGGGCTGGTGGCGGCCGTGCCGGGTGTCGTCGAGACCGTGCCCCGCCGCGCCAAGGTGCCTGGCTCGGCCCACGTGTGCATCGAGGGGGTCGAGAGTGAGGCCCTGCTGTTCCTCCTCGATCGAGGAGGCGTCCGCGCGTCGGCGGCGTCGTCCTGCGCCAGCGGGGCGATGGAGCCCTCTCACGTGCTCACCGCCATGGGCGTGGCCAAGGAGCTCGCGCGGGGAGCGCTGCGGCTCACCCTCGGACCTACTTCGACGGATGCCGACGTCGACCGGGCCCTCGAGGTGATCCCGGACGCGGTGGCGCGGCTGCGGCGGTGACCATGACCCGGCCGACGGTGCTCGTCGCCATGAGCGGCGGCGTCGACTCCTCCGTGGCCGCCGCCCTCCTGCTGGAGGAGGGCTGGGAGGTCATCGGCGTGACGATGAAACTCTGGGGAGGTGACTCCGACACGGGCTGCTGCTCGGTCGGCGACGTCGAGGACGCCCGGCGGGTGGCCCAGCAACTCGGCGTCGAGCACCATGTCTTCAACTTCGGCGCCGACTTCGCCGCCCATGTCGTCGACCCTTACGTCGCCGCGCACGCTCGGGGCCACACGCCGAACCCGTGCATCGAATGCAACCGCCACGTGAAGTTCGAGCGGCTCCTACGCAGGGCGAGGCAGCTGGGGATCGACGCGGTGGCCACCGGGCATCACGCGCAGGTCACCCGCGGTCCGGGCGGGCGATGGCGGCTGGAACGGGGCGCGGACCGCGCCAAGGACCAGAGCTACGTGGTCCACATGCTCGACCAACGGACACTCGCCCGGGTCATGTTCCCTGTCGGCTCGTCGACCAAGGCCGAGGTCCGCCAGCGGGCCCGAGCCCTCGGTTTGCGCACGGCGGGCAAGCCCGACAGCCAGGACGTCTGTTTCATCACCTCGACCGGCGGGCGGGGCGCCTTCCTGGCGCCGCGGCTTGCCCTGCATCCCGCCGCCGTGGTCGACCGCGCCGGCAGCCAGCTCGGATCGGTCGACGCGGTCGAGCTCGTCACGGTGGGTCAGCGCCGGGGGGTGGGTGGGGGAGGCGGCGAGCGCCGCTACGTGCTCGACGTCGACGTCGCCAGTCGGCGGATCGTGGTGGGATCAGCCGAGGACGCGCTCGACGGGCGGTGTCGTCCTGGACGGGATGAGCTGGGTCGACGGGCCCGTCACCGGTGCCGTGCTCGCCCAGTGCAGCGCGCACGGCGAGGCCAGGGCGGCGGTCTTCGACGGGGGCCGCCTCGAGTGGCACCGGCCGCAGCGGCGGGTGGCTCCCGGGCAGACCGTCGTGCTGTACGACCCGTCGAATCGGTTCGTGCTCGGCGGCGGGACGGCGACCGGCGGGACGGCCACCGGCGCCGAAACGACCGACGGGACGGCGACCGGCGGGACAGCCGTCGGCGCTCGGGCCACTGGCGCTCAGGCCACCGGGTAGGAGCGCTCGGCCGCCGCTGCGAGCAGCCGGCCGGGGCGGCTCGGGACCACGAGGAACGCCGAGGCGCGGACGTTCGGGCCTTCCTTGCGCAACGGCGGTGCCACCGTGACGGTGGCGGGCTCCTGGAGCACGACCTCGAGCGCGCTGCCGGTCGCCCCCGCACTCAGATCGGTCGCCGTGGATCCGGCTGGCGCGAGGCCGAGCCGAGCCAGCTCCGTTCGGCGGAACATCGCCGTGCCGGCCAAGAACACCGGATCGTGGATGACGAACCCGGCCGGCACGAGCACGACGAACCGCTGGCTGAGGCGGTGCAGCCGGGGGACCGTGATGCGGGCGAGGCCGGCCCCAGCAAGGCTGAGCAGCACCCCGCCGACCCACTGGCTGGCCGCCAGCAGTAGCGGCCCGGCCACGAGCGGGGCCGCGGTGAGGAGCCAGAGCAGGGCCGCGGAGGCGATGACCGCGACCGGAGGGCGGAGGGGGAAGCGACGCTCGTCGCCATACGCCGAACCCTGCACGAGCGTCTCGCCCACCTCGCCCGTGAAGAGGTACGCCAATACCAGCAGCGAGCCGGCGACGGCGACGATCGAGGCCGCCGCCCCGCCCCCGGCGAGGGCGGCCATGCCCGCGGCCACCACCCCCAAGGGGGCGACGAGGCGCAGCGCGGTGAGGCTGGCAGTCGAGGGGACCAGCACACTGACCAGGCCGACGGCCCACGCCCCCCACAACCCGATCGACGCCACCAGCTGGACCGCCACGCTGCGGCCGTCGAGGGCCGCGCTCGCCGCCGGCGCGACCACCACCGCCAGCGACCCACGCCAGGCGGGGACCGTTGCGACCCGAGACGATCTGCACGGCCGGCAAGACTTGCCGCGAGACCCGCGGGATGACCAACGTAGGGCCCGGGCGGTTCTCGGGTGACCCCCGGTGGCGCCGCCATCCCAGAGCCGGTTCGAGGGGAGGCGAGCAGCGTGAGGATCGACCTCCCCGCCGGCGTGGCGACATCGATCGGCAGCCTCCCGCACCGCGACCCGGTGGCCGCGGCGCAGTTGATGCTCACCGTCCACCCCCAGCTGCCGGCGATTCCGACCCTCCCGCGTCGAACGCCGGCCGAGGGGATGCTGGGGCAGGCGGTCGTCGGCGTCCGTGGCGTGCAGGTGGGCGACGACGGCGAGCTGGTGGTGGACCCCCGCCGCGTCGACGCCCTGGCCCAGGTCACGACGGACATCGACCACGACGCCTTCGGCGGCCTCCGAGCCTTCCTGCGGGTGGCCGAGGGCCGCCGGGGACCGGTGAAGTGGCAGTTCACCGGGCCCATGACCCTCGGTCTCGCCCTCATGGCGAAGGGGGTGCCGGCCAGCACGGCCTTCGACGTGGCCGTGAGGGCGGTGCGGGAGCACCTCCGGGCGCTCCACCAGGCTGTGGCCGAAGCGCTCCCCGACTGCCCCCAGGTGGTGTTCGTGGACGAGCCCGGCCTCGGCGCCATCCTCCGGCCCGGGTTCCCGCTCGCTCCGGACAGCGCCATCGACTTGGTGTCGGGGGCGCTGGCCGCCATCGAGGCCACCGCCATGGTGGGCGTCCATCACTGCGGGCACGGCGACTGGGCCGCCATCCTCGCCACCGGCCCGGCCATCTTGTCGCTCCCTGTGCGCTCCGAGCTGCTCTCGGTGGCCGGTTACCTGGCCGCCTTCCTGGGCGCGGGCGGGTGGGTGGCGTGGGGGGTGATCCCCACCGACCGGCCGGTGCGGCCGAGCGTCGATCGGTACTGGCAGGACCTCGCCGAGCTTTGGTGCGGGCTGGTGAAGGCCGGTTGCCATCCCGGGAGGCTGCGCCAGCAGGCAATCGTCACCCCCGCCTGCGGGCTCGGGCTCCACACCGAGGCTCAAGCGGCGCGGGTGCTCGGATTCCTCGACGAGGTCAGCGAACGGGTCCGAGCCCGGTCCCTGGCCACGCGCCTGTCCGCGGGCGCCTGAGGTCGCCACGATCTCGGCCGGGGAGGCCCGTTCCGGGAACCGCGTCACACCCGCTGGGTAACGTCGATGAGGTGGCCCAGCCAGAGCCAACCGCGGAGCACGCCGATGCGCTGCGCGAGCGTGTGGAATCGCTGGAGACCGGATCCGCTACCACGATCGGCGCTACTACGAGCTCGACGAGCCCGAGATCAGCGACGCGGACTACGACGGCCTCGTCCGCGAGCTGCGGTCGATCGAAGCCGAGCACCCCGAGCTGATCACGCCCGACTCGCCGACCCAGGTCGTCGGCGGGGCCGCGGTCACCACCTTCGCCCCGGTCCTCCACCGGGTGGCGATGATGAGCCTCGACAATGCCTTCGACGAGGACGAGTTGCGGGCCTGGGGGTCACGGGTGCAGCGCGGGCTCGGCGGCGCGGCCGCCCGCTACGTGTGCGAGCTGAAGATCGACGGGCTGGCCATCTCGGTGCGCTACGAGGGCGGGCGTTTCGCGCAAGCCGCCACCCGGGGCGACGGGCGCGTAGGGGAGGACGTCACGGCCAACGTCGCCACGATCGCCGCCTTGCCCAAGCGCCTGCGCGGCGCACCCGCCGTGCTCGAGGCCCGCGGCGAGGTCTACATGCCGGTCTCCGCGTTCGACGAGCTGAACCGCCGCCAGGCCGACGCGGGTGAGCGCCTGTTCGTGAACCCGCGCAACTCGGCCGCCGGCAGCCTCCGGCAGAAGGACGCCACCATCACCGCCCGCCGCGACCTGTCGATGTGGTGCTACCAGCTCGGCGAGGTGGCCGGCGCGAGCGAGCCGCCCACGCACCACGAGACCCTCGAGTGGCTGGCCGGCTTCGGGCTGCCGGTCAACCCGGAGATCCGCACGTTCTCCTCGTTGGAGGAGGTGTACGCCTACGCCCTGCGGTGGCAGGAGCACCGTCACGACCTCGACTACGAGATCGACGGCGTCGTCGTGAAGGTCGACGACCTCGGCCAGCGCCTGCAGCTGGGGGCCACCTCGAAGGCGCCTCGCTGGGCCGTCGCCTACAAGTTCCCGCCCGAGCAGCGCACCACGCTGCTCAAGGACATCATGGTGTCCATCGGGCGTACCGGCCGGGCCACGCCGTTCGCCGTGCTCGAGCCCGTGTTCGTGGGCGGTTCCACGGTCGGGCTGGCCACGTTGCACAACGAGGACCAAGTGGCGGCGAAGGACGTCCGGCCGGGCGACACGGTGGTGGTCCGCAAGGCGGGCGACGTCATCCCCGAAGTGGTCGGGCCCGTTCTCGGCCTGCGCCCGGAGGGCACCGTCCCCTGGGTCTTCCCGACCTTGTGCCCGTGCCCGCTGCAGACCACCCTCGTGCGGCTGCCGGGGGAGGCCGACACCCGCTGCGTCGAGGTCGACTGCCCGTACCAGCGCGACGGGCGGATCATCCACTTCGCCACGCGTGGGGCGATGGACATCGAGGGGCTCGGCGAGCGCACCGTGTCCCTGTTGACGAAGGCGGGGTTGTTGCGGGACGCGGCCGACATCTACCGCCTGGAGCCCGAGCAGCTGCTCGGCTTCGAAGGCTTCGGGGACCTCAGCGTCACCAAGCTGCTCGCCGCCATCTCAGCCTCGAGACAGCGGCCGCTGCCCCGCCTCCTCGTCGGGTTGGGCATCAAGCACCTCGGTCCCGCGGCGGCAGCGGTCCTGGCCCGCGCCTTCGGCAGCCTCGACGCCATCGCGGAGGCCTCCGAGGCCGACCTCGCCTCCGTCGAAGGCGTCGGCCCGGTCATCGCCGCGTCGATCCGGGCCTGGTTCGGCATCGAGGCGAACCGCGACATGGTCGAGCGCCTGCGCGCCGCCGGCGTCGACTTCGGCCGCGTCGAGGTGAGCCGCCACCCCCAGGCGCTCGCGGGCAGGGCCGTGGTCGTCACGGGCACGCTCGAGGGCTTCAGCCGCGAGGCGGCCGAGGAGGCCATCAAGGCCCGCGGGGGCAAGAGCCCGGGCAGTGTGAGCAAGAAGACCGCCGCGCTCGTGGTCGGTGCCGAGCCCGGGGCGTCGAAGCTGGCCAAGGCCACCGAGCTGGGCATCCCGGTGCTCGACGAGGCCGCCTTTGTCCGCCTGCTCGAGACCGGCGAGCTTCCCGAAGGAGGGCCGGATCGTTAGCGAAGGGGGGAAGGAGACCTTCCCCTCCTTCGGATCCCGCCCTTCTGGGAGCTCCCGACCGGCAGAGCCGGATCGACCTCCACCGCGAAGACTTGTCACAACGTCTCAAGCTCGGGCGACCTGGTACTAGGCGACCTTGAAGCGCCACAGGACGCTGCGGGCTTGCTGGCGGGTCTCGGTCATCTTCCAGAAGATGGCCGTCACGGTGTGCTCGCCCGGGGCGAACTCCTCGATCGGCGCGCCCTTCCGGGGCGTGAAGAACACGGTGTTCACCGCGGGGTCGAACTGCGCGTCGAGGCTCGGCGCCTTCGGGCCCGCACCCGGGTCGGTCGGCGTCACATCGACGGTCGGGATCTCCATGCCGTCGATCACGAGCACGCCGCGGTAGCCGCTCGCCAGGTCGATGCCGACCTCACTCTGGCGCAGGACGAGATCTCCCGGCTTGGGCACGACCCGCTCCACGGCCGGGTCGTTGATCTGGATCGCGGCATCACCGGTTCGGGCCACCGCGAAGCCGATGACGATCGAGGTGACCGCGACCAGACCGAGGGCCCACATCCCCACGCGGACCCAGTCGATGCGGCGTGCCACGAGGCCATCATCCCTCGGTGAGTAGGCTCGCGGGCCTCAGGGGTGCCCCCCGTCGAGGGGGTCGAAACGGTAGCGTCCCCCTGATGCCGGTGGTCGGCCAGAACCAGATCGGGCGGGTGCTCGGCGGACGTTATCGCCTGGTCGCGCCCGTCGGTTCCGGCGCGTCGGCGGTCGTCTTCGTGGCCGACGACGTCGAGCTGCGGCGCCGGGTGGCCGTCAAGGTGCTGCATCCGTCACTGGCCGAGGACTCGCTGTTCCTCAAGCGCTTCCGGGCCGAGGCGCAAGCCGCCGCCGCCCTCAATCACCCCAACATCATGGCCGTCCATGACTGGGGCGAGGACCGCGGCGCCCCCTACCTCGTGCTCGAGTTCCTGAGCGGTGGCAGCCTCCGCTCCATCCTCGACCGCAACCGGCTGCTGTCGCCCTCACAAGCGCTGCTCGTCGGGCTCGATGCCGCCCGCGGGCTCGACTACGCGCATCGGCGTGGCTTCGTTCACCGTGACATCAAGCCCGCCAACCTGCTCTTCGACGATGATGGGCGGCTGCGCATCGCCGACTTCGGGCTCGCCCGGGCCTTGGCCGAGGCGGCGTGGACCGAGCCGGCCGGCGTTGTGCTCGGCACCGCCCGCTACGCATCACCCGAGCAGGCCCGGGGCCTCCCCGTCGACGGTCGCAGCGACGTCTACTCGCTCGCCCTCGTGCTCATCGAGTCGGTGACGGGCCAGGTGCCCTTCGCCGCGGACACCACCGTGGCCACCCTCATGAACCGCCTCGACAAGCTCATGCCGGCCTCGGCCGATCTGGGCCCGCTGGCGTCGGTGGTCGAGCGGGCCGGGCGTCCCGACCCGGCGGAGCGCTACTCCGCCGCCGACCTCGGCCGAGCCCTCATCCATACGGCCGAGCGGTTGCCGCGGCCGGCACCGCTGCCCTTGGTCCGCACGACGGTGATCGGCGACGCGGATGACACGCTGCTGCCCCCGGTCGCCCCGTCGAGGACCGCCGAGTTGCCGCTGGCTGGGCTCGCCACGGAGCCCACGCCATCGGTGGCGCCCCCGGCGGCCGGCAACGGCGCTGGCGACGACGTTGCTGCGCACACCCCAGCGTCCAACGGATCGCCGCCGGCGCCGGCCTCGCCGAAGACCCCGGTCCTGTACGACGAGATGGCGCAGCCGCGCCGTCGGGGCCGACTGATCGCGGGTCTGATCGCGGCCATGGTGGCCGTCGCCGCCATCGCCGTCGCCGTGGTCGTCTACCAGCGCAACTCGGTGCCGAGCTACCCGGTGCCGCCGCTGGTCGGTGTCGAGATCGCACGGGCGCGCAACATCGTCTCGCAGTACGAGTGGAGGGTCGACGAGCGCCACGGCCGCAACGACACCTACGCGAAGGACATGGTGTACGAGCAGGCCCCGCGGAGCGGGCAGCTCAAACGGGGCGCCAGCATCGTGCTCTCGGTGTCCGACGGTCCCTTCCCGGCGAAGTTGCCCGACCTTGCCGGCCGGGCGCAGGCCGCGGCCCAGAAGGCGCTGGCCGGCGCCGGGCTCAAGGTGGGCACGGTCAAGCAGCAGTACGACGAGAAGGCTCGGGCCGGAAACGTCCTGTCGTGGACGGTCGGGGGCAAGGCCTTCCGGCCGGGAACCGAAGTGCCGAAGGGCACCGCCGTGGACATGGTCGTCTCGCAGGGCGCCAAGCCGCGCACCGTCCCGGCCGTGGTGAATGTTCCCTTCGCGCAAGCCGTCACCGCGCTGCAGCAACTCGGCCTCGTGGTCAAGCGCGTGCCCGACGTGTTCAGCGACACCGCGCCCGTCGGGGCGGTGGCCGCCATCGCTCCCGCAGCCGGCACCCAGGTGCAGAAGGGGTCCACGGTCAACGTGGCCGTGTCCAAGGGTCCCGACGTCGTCGCCGTGCCCAACGTCATCGGCATGAAGCTCCAGGAGGCGGTGGCCGCGATCGCTCAGGCAGGGCTCGCGCAAGGCACCATCACGGGCTCGATCAGCAGCCACGTGCGCGCCACCGACCCCGGGCCCACCCTCACGGTGAAGCGGGGGACGCCGGTCAACATCACGATGGGTTGAGCGGGCCCGTCGGCGTTTCAACCGCGCCGGCCCGCCCGTATAGCGTGCCGCCAGCATCGAGGTAGAGGGGGTTGTGGCATGGGCGCGCTCGACGATCGTGTGGCGATCATCACCGGTGCCGGTCGAGGGATCGGTCGCGAACACGCCCTGTTCTTCGCGGCCGAAGGCGCGAAGGTCGTCGTCAACGACCTCGGCGGCGCGGCCGACGGAACCGGCGGTGACGTCACGCCCGCGCAGGAGGTCGTGAACGAGATCAAGGCCATGGGTGGCGAGGCCGTGGCCAACGGCGACAACGTCGCCGATTGGGAAGGGGGCCAGCGTCTCGTCAACTCGGCCATCGAGACCTTCGGTGACCTCGACATCCTCGTGAACAACGCCGGGATCCTGCGCGATCGAGTCCTCGTGAACATGACCGAGGAGGAATGGGACGCGGTGATCGCCGTCCACCTGAAGGGGCATTTCGTACCCTCCCGCTGGGCGGCGGCCTACTGGCGCGAGCGGAGCAAGGCGGGCGTCACGAAGACCCGCAACCTCGTGCACACCTCCTCGACCTCCGGTCTGCTCTCGAACCCCGGCCAGTCGAACTACGGCGCCGCCAAGTCGGGCATCGCCACCTTCAGCCAGATCTGCGCGAAGGAGTTGAGCCGTTACAACGTGAAGAGCAACTGCATCGCGCCGGCCGCCCGCACTCGCCTCACGGAATCCACGCCCGGGCTCGGTGAGATTGTGAAGGCGCCCGAGCGGCCAGGAGCCTTCGACATCTGGGATCCGGCGAACATCTCGCCGTTGGTCGCGTACCTGGCCTCCGAGGAGTGTGCCTTCACCGGGCAGACCTTCTTCGTGCAAGGGGGCGAGGTGAAGATCGTTCGCTCGTGGGAGCTCGGCGATGGCGTCACCAAGGACGGTCGCTGGACGGTCGACGGTCTCACCGAGGCATTGGCCAAGCTCGCCTGAACCTCGTCAGAGTCCACGGATCCGTCGCGCCGGGTTCGGCGTGAGCAAGACTCGCGCCGGTGGTGCTCCCACGGCCGTTTGACGGCGCTCGACGCCGAGTCGAGACGGGCGTGGGCGGTGTGGCACGCGATGTCGCCAACGTCGTCGTCCCGACGAACTGCTCGACCGGATCGACTTGGATCGAGTGCTCGATCGGCTCGACCTCGACGAGGTCCTCGACCGGATCGACCTGAACGCCCAACTCGACCGCATCGACCTCGACGCGCTGCTTCACCGAGTGGACCTCAACCGTGACGGCCAGCGTGGACGACCGTGACGAGAGCATGCAGGGCCACTACGCCGGCGCCGTCACCCGCTTCGGTGCCTTTGCCGTCGACGCCGTTGCCAGCACCGGGTTCTATCTCCTCCTGCTGGCGGGGATCCATTGCTCGCTCGAGCTCGTGACGGGCCGCACGGTGACCTTCGTCGATCACCGCGTGGCCACCGGGTTCGGCTACGCCGTGTGGGAGTTCCTCCACTTCGCCTACTCCTGGGCGAGCGGCGGGAGGACGTTGGGCATGGCGATCGTCGGGCTGCGGGTGGTCCGCACCGACGGCGTGCGCATCGGCGGGCGCCGGGCGGTCATCGGGACGCTCGCCCTCCCGCTCTCCTTCCTCTTCTTCGGACTCGGGTTCATCGGCATCTTGGTCCAGCGGGAGCGGCGAGCGCTGCACGATCTGATCGCCGGGACGGTCGTCGTGTACGACTGGGACGCCCGGGCCGCGAGCCTTCGCCTGCGGGCCCGGCTCCACCACGAGCCTCCCGCACCAGCGCGTGCCGCGTGAGGACGCGGCCGCCTGACGCGTCGCAGCTTTGCGCCCGCCGCGCGCCGGACGGAGTGTTCAGCGAAGCGGCAACGTCGAGCAGGTCGCTGCAAGGCTGGCCGACACCTGCTCGGGGGGGATGGTGCCCGGGTCGGTGTGCAACAGCGCGGCGGAGAGCCGTTGGACGGTGCTGTCGACCGGGTCGACGATCCAATGGACGCAGAACAGCGAGGTCTGGTCCCCCGTGGGCCGCGCCTCATGGGCGACGAGGCCGAGGCGCAAGTCGACCAGCCCGCTCGACAGGGTCGTCTGTCGCGCCGGCACGACGATCGACTCCTGGAGCCCGGCGTAGTCGCGGGCGAACTCGGCATCGGTCCGCCGGTCCGTCGGGCTGAGCCGCCGAGCCTCGGCCCAGTCGCCGTCAGCGAGTGCCGCCGCCATCTCCTGCGCCACGACGATGGCCCGCGACGGAGCGGTTGCTTGGGGCCCGGGCGCTGGGGTCAAGCCTCCCGGGGTCGAGCCGCCCGGGGTCGAGCCGCCCGGGGTTGAGCCGCCCGGGGTTGAGCCGCCCGGGGTTGAGCCGCCCGGGGTTGAGCCGCCCGGGGTTGAGCCGCCCGGGGTTGAGCCGCCCGGGGTTGAGCCGCCCGGGGTTGAGCCGCCCGGCACCGTGGTGGATCCGCCCGGGCCCGCACCGGGAGTGGTCGGGGTTCCGGGGAGCGTGGTCGCCCCGCCCGGGCCCGCACCGGGAGTGGTCGTGGCGCCGGGAGCCGTGGTCGCCCCCCCGGCAGGCGTCGTCGCGCCGGGCGACGTCGTCGCGGACGGTGCGGTGGTGGACCCTGGCGCCACGGTTGTGCCCGTCGCGCTCGTCACCGCGGAGCTGCTGGCGCCGCCCGGCGGGCTGGTCAACCCCCCGAGCGAAGTGATGGCGCCGGAAGACGCCGCACCCGACGAGGAGGAGCTGGCCGAGCCTCCGCCGCCGCTCGTCGAGCGCCAGATCAGGAGCCCGATGAGGGCGAGCACCAGGACTCCGATGCCGACCGCCCACCAGAGGCGCGCTCGCTGGGGGCCGGGAACGGGCGGCTCTGCGGCAGCGCCAGGTCCCGGAGGTGGGGGAGGGGGTGGCGGAGGTGGCGGTGGAGGCGGGGGCGGCGGCGCAGGCGGGAAGGAGGGTCCCCCCGGCGGAGGAGGAGGCAGGCTGCCTCCGGCGCCGGGAGGGGAGCCTACCGGCCCGCTGGCGTCGCTCATGCTCGGGTCTCCACGTCGGCGCGCATCCTACGGAACCGGCCTCCGCGAGACGCGGCACTCGAGGGTGTCTGGCCTGGTTTTTTGCCCCTCGCGCGCACCGTGGCGATCTCGTCCACCGGGAGTCAGGAGGCGCGCCCCTAGGTCGTGATGGCCTTGATCTCCTCCGCGACCTTCCTCGCGGTTTCGTCGACCGGGCCGGCCTGCATGGCCATCAGCTTGGTCATGTCGCCCTGCACCTTGATCTTGCCGGACATGAACGCCTGCATCGCGCCGGCCTGGTCCTGATCGACCAGGATCTTCCGGGCCGTGTCGTAGTCGGTCGTGAGGGTGACGTCCGGGCTCTCGAGCTCTCCGAGGTCGAGCAGCATCTGGCCTTCCATCGTGTCGATGAAGATCCTCCGCTCGCCGTCGCCGAAGGGCACGTCGCTGATCACCTGGTTGAGCCGGATCTTGTAGGGGATGGGCGTCGCCTCCTCCACGTGGCGGCGGCGGATCTCATGGACGGCGGTAAACCACTCGTCCGTCAGGAAATCGGGCACAGCGCAAACTCCTTGATCGGGGACGTACTCGCAAGCGACCGCCTGAACGGTAGCGGCCCGCGACGGTCACGGGCCCGAGTCCCGCCTCAGGGCGAGCGTAAGACGGCGAACCCGTCATCTCCGCCGACGACGACGTAGCCCTGTGCCTCCAGCCGGGCCGCGTAGCCCGCCTGAGCGACGCGGTCCATGAGGAAGTCCCCCTTCCGCAGGTCGAGCACGACCCAGCCGGGGTCGGGCGCGCCTTGCAGCACGTAGACCTGGGCGCGATCAGTGAGATGAGCCGACACGTCATTGGTCGCCTCGACGACCGCGCCGTCGGGCACGGCCGCCACGGCGCGGGCCGCGGCCCGCTCGTGGGCGGTCGAGGTCCACGTCGTCGAGGCCAACAGATCGCCGACGGGTCTGCCGGCGCTGAGCACGAGGGCGACGGTGAGCGCGGCAGCGGCCATCATCGTCGGCCCTCGGTCGCGCCACACCGGTCGCGCCAGCACCTCGATGAACGAGACGAAGAGGATGGGCATCAGGATCGCGTCGTACTGCAGGTTGTGCGCCCAGTGATGCGGGTTCGTCGACAGCATGCGCCACGCGACCGTGGGCAGCGCGAGCGTGGCGATGGGCGACAGCACCCCGACCCCGAGCACGACGAGGAGGAGCAGCCCGATCGTCTGGCCCTTCAGGCCGACGTTGTGCAGGTCGAAGAAGGAGTGCAGGACCGTGCTCGGAGAACCGCTCGTGGCGGTGATGCCCTTGTCGGTCGGCCCGATGTAGTTGTAGGTGCCGGACTGGTTGAAGTGTGGGATGACCACGGCGACGAGCAGGACCGTGGCCGCTGTCCCGGCGATCGCCAGGCCCAAGCCGAGACGCCGTTGCCCGTAGCGCAGCCAGAGCAGCAGCCCGAGGGCGAGGACGGTCAGGCCGAGGTCTTCTTTCACGAGGAGCAGCGCCAGCCCGAGCGCGGCCGCCTGCCGGTACCGGTGGACGTCGAGCCGGTCGAGCACGGCGGCGACGATCGCCACCCCGAAGGCCGCCTCGTGGAAGTCGAACCCGGCCAACGACTGGAGCCCCCACGACAAGACGTAGGCGAGGCTCACGAAGGCGGCGGCGAGGTGCGGGAGGCGACGCTGCGCGACCCGCGCCACGAACCAAGCCGATACGCCGAGGAGGGCGGCTTGGATCACGAGCAGCGTGATCGGCGACGACCAGAGGCGATAGGCCGGAGCGGCCAGGGCGATGATGGGGGAGAAGTGATCGCCCAGAAGGTTGAAGCCCGGGCCTTTGAGCGTGGCCACGGGCATGCGCAGCTCCGAGTAGCCGCGCACCGCCTGCTCGAAGATCCCGAGGTCGTAGCCCGTCGAGCGGTAGTCGACGTGGCGGATGATCGAGACCACCGAGTAGACGACCGTGGCCACGACGGCCGCCCCGAGGGGAAGGAGCCATCCGCCGTGGTTCTCCCCGGAGACGTCGCCGGCGGCCGGGCGCCGCCTGACCGCCGTCGGGGTCGTCACGTCACTCGCTGGCGTTGGGCGTCGCCTCGCCGGCCGCCTCGTCGGCGAGCAGCGTCACGCCGGGCTTGCGCACGCGCGAGGCGGGGATCGTGGTATCGCCGTCGAGCAGTCGACGCACGACGGGCGCCTTCGCCGCGCCATCCACCAGGAACATGATGTGGCGAGCGCGGTTCACGGCCGGGACGGTGAGGGTCATCCGGCGGTAGCCGTTGAAGAGCCCGGACAGGGCGACATCCCGGTCCTCCACGTCCACGATGGCGTCGCCGGGCGGCCAGCTCGCAGTGTGGCCGTCATCGCCCAGCCCGAGATGGACGATGTCGAGTACCGCCCCGCACGAGTGGCGCAGGGCATCGGCATAGTCGTCAGCGGCCGCGTCCAGGTCGGTGGCGGTGACGTTCATCAGGTGGACCCGCTCGGGAGCGATCGGAACCCTGGAGACGAGGTGCTGGCTCAACGACGCGGCGTTGCGGGCTTCGTCACCATCAGGAGCCACCCGCTCGTCGACCTGCCACAGGTGGATGTGTTCCCAGGGAATCGGCAAGGTGGCCAGCGCGACGAACATCCCCGAGGGGGTGTTGCCGCCGCTCACCGCGAGATGCGCGCTGCCCCGTTCGGCGACGGCCGCCCACAGCCGGTCGGCCAGCCAGGTGCTCGACCGTTCCGCCAGGCGGGCCGGGCCTCCGGCCACGACTTCGACCCTCACCCGCGGTCGCCCTGGTGCCAGTGACCGCCCTCGAGCAGGCGGTTGGCCTCGAGCGGCCCCCAACTCCCGCGGTCATAGAGGAAGACGGGGCTCGGATCGTCGAGGGCCGGCTCGACGATGCGCCAGGTCTGCTCCACGACATCCTGGCGGGCGAAGCGTCGCGGGTTCCCGTCGAGGGCATCGTGCATCAGGCGCTCATAGGGCTCCTGGCGCTCCCCCAGCGCGGCGGCGAAGTCGACGGAGAGGTCGACCTCCTTCGTCTCGAGCTCCCGGCCCGGTTGCTTCGCCTGCACGGTGAACGTGACCCCGTCGTGCTTGCCCAGGCGGAAGCGGATCAGGTTGGGATGAGGCGGCGTGCAGTTGGCGTCATCGAAGAGCTGCCGCGGTGGTGGCTTCAACTCGACGACGGCTTCGGTGACCGACTCGGCCAGCGCCTTGCCCGCCCTCAGGTACCAGGGCACGCCGGCCCAGCGCCAGGAATCGATGTCGAGCCGGACGGCGACGTAGGTCTCGGTGCTGGAGTCGGGCGCGACGCCCGGCTCGTCGAGGTAGCCGCGGTACTGGCCCCGGACCATGCCGGCCGGGTCGAGGCCCATGGTGGCCCGGAGGACCTTGACCTGCTCATCGCGCAGGCTCGTGGCGTCGAGGCCCACGGGCGGCTCCATGGCCATGAGGGTCACCACTTGGAGCAGGTGGTTCTGGACGACGTCGCGGAGCGCCCCGACCGAGTCGTAGAACCCGCCCCTCCCCTCGACGCCGATGGTCTCCGACATCGTGATCTGGACGCTCTCGACGTAGCGCCGGTTCCAGATGGGCTCGAGGAGGGCGTTGCCGAAGCGGAAGACGAGCAGATCCTCGACGCTCTCCTTCCCGAGGTAGTGGTCGATCCGGAAGATGTTGTCCTCGCTGAACGCCTCGTGGAGGACGGCGTTGAGCTCCTGTGCGCTCGCGAGATCCCGCCCGAAGGGCTTCTCCACCACGACACGGCCGCGCCGGTTGAGGCCTACCGCGGCCAGGGAGGAGATGATCAGCTCGAAGGCGCTCGGTGGGATGGCGAGGTAGAAGACCGCGGTCTCGGAGCCCTCACCCGCGAGACGTTGGGCCAGCCACCGGAACGTCTCGTGGCGCTCGTAGCCGCCGGCCACCAGCATCATGCGCTCGGACATGGCGTCGAGCACGGCCGGCTCCGCCCGCGGGTAGGTGGAGAGCACGGCCTCTCGGACGTGCTGGCGGAACCGGTCGTCGTTCCACTCGCTGCGGGAGACGCCGATGATGGGCACCTTGAGCTGGCCTCGCGCCGCGAGTTGGTAGAGCGCAGGAAACAGCTTGCGCTTCGCGAGGTCGCCGGTGGCGCCGAAGAGCACGAGGGCGTCCGCGGGTTGTCCGTTCACGGCCCCATGCTTGCCGATTCGCCCGGGGGATGCCGACGTGGAACTACCTTCCGTCTCGTGGACGAACCCGGAGAGGAAATCGACGGGGCGCGCGCCGCGCACCGCCGGCTCGCGGTCACGCTCGAGGGCCTGGACGAGGCGGCCGCCAGCCGTCCCAGCCGGCTGCCCGACTGGACGGTGGGTCACGTGCTCACCCATCTCGCCCGCCACGCCGACAGCCAGTGCCGTGCCCTCGAAGGTGCGGCGGCGGGCGTCGTCGTGGATCGGTATCCGGGTGGGGTCGTGCAGCGGGGAGGCGAGATCGACGCCGGCGCCGGGCGCCCGACGGCCGAGCAGGTGGCCGATGTCGAGCAGACGCTGGCGCGGCTCGAAGAGGCATGGGCCACGCTCCCGAGCGAGGCGTGGGCACGCCCGGGGACCACGCTCGGGCGGCCCGAGCCGATCGCGAGCCTGCCGTTCCGTCGGTGGCGGGAGGTGGAGGTGCACCACGCCGACCTGGGCGCCGGCTTCGACTGGGACGACTGGTCGGACGCGTATGCGGGACGCGAGCTGCGCAACGCGGGAATGGCCTGGCGGGCGAGGAATCCGATGGGGATGACCGAGTTGCCGGCGACCGCGTTGGCGCTGCCCCCGACGCGGAGGCTGGCCTGGTTGCTCGGCCGGCTCGACGTGGAGGGGCTGCCGCCCGTTCCGCACTGGCTGTGAGGCCGTCGGTCTTCGGCTGGGTCAGCTGAGCTTCACGGCGCCCCGCCCGGCTGCGAGGCCGTCGAGCAGGGCGCCGACGGCGACGAGGACCGGCCGACGCTCCGGATTGGCGGCCACCCAGGTCGCCAGCCCAGCGCGGTAGGCCGCCACGGTCTGGCAGGCGCTCGCGCTGGGCGGCTCCTCGTCGCCCCGGAGCCGTCCGTCGAGGACGAGTCGCCGGTACTCCTCGCTCGCCGCGCCGGCGGCCAGCTCGATGTCGTCGGTCTCCGCTTGCCTCGCCAGTCGGGCTCGCGCCTCCTCTCGCGAGGGGGGCGGCTCGAGCACGTGGTGGGCGGCGGCCTGCTCGTAGACCCAGTCGACCGCTTTCGTGGTGATGGGTTCGGCCGTGGCCGCGATCCCAGAGGACCAGTGCTCGTGGATCACTGCTCCGAACCCCTTCGAAACGACGACGCCGGCGAGGAACTTGCTCAGGTTCACGACGTCGGCATAGCCCTTGTGCTGCACCGTCACCGTCGCCAGGCGGCCTCGGGCGACGAGTGCCGACAGCTCGCCGAGTTGGCGGCCGAGCGCTGCGAAGGTCTCCGCCGGACCGCCGTCGGGCTTCAGCGACATCACGTTGGCGATCCCGGCGTGGGCATGGCTCGTGATCCACGCGTCGAGCGTGGCAGCCGCGGCCGGGCTCTCGGCGATCCAGGCGACCGTGGCGGGGGTGTCGAGGGGGGCGCCCGAGGTACGCGCTGGTGGCGAGGGCAGGAGGTCGAGGAGGTAGGGACCGGCGTAGGCGCCCAGCCAGTCATGAAGGCTGGTGCCGCCTGCGTTGCTGGTGGCGAGCTCCCGGTGGCGCGAGAGCCAGGCCAGGACGGTTTGCACCGAAGCCAGCCCGACGGCGATGGTTGTCGTCGCCGGATCAGCGGTGGCCACGAGGAAGCGGCCTCGCGTGTCGCCGTCGAGGTGCGGGCCGAGGAGGGCGGCGAGCCCGCGGTCGTCGAGCGAGGCGAGCACGCGCCGCCCGGCCTCGGGGTCGGCCGTGAGCGAGCCGAGCAGCAGCTCCGCGGTGAGGGCCTCTGGGCGGACCACGAGACGGTCGAGTTCGGACGGGTCGGTTCCGAGCCGGCCGACGATCGCCATGGCCCACGACGTGAGCACGGCGGTGGGGAGCGCGCCGTCGCGCAGCACCAGAGCGGCGACGTGAGGATCGCCCTGCGGGCCGTCGAGGAGCGCGTGGAGGTAGGCGTCGGCGTCGACCTGTTGGTGGCCGATGGCCGTGGCGAGCATCGCCGAGAAGGCGACGACCAAGTGGCCGGCCATGTCCTCGGGGGCGGCGATGGGCTGCTGGACGATGGCCGTGGTCAGCTCGGCCAGGAGTGCGGTGAAGCCGTCGGGACCGAGTTCGCTCAGTAGTTCGAGTCGGGCTGCTTCGTCGCGGTCGATCAGCGCCATCAGGGCGAGGATCTCGCTGCCGTGGTCCATGAGGAAGGCGAGGTCGGCCCGATCGAGGAGCGCCACGAGCTCGTCGACGCGGGTGATCAGGTCGATGGCGGGGTTCGGGCCGGTGAGAGGATCGGTCGAGATCGTCCAGCCGGCGACCAGGGGCCGGAGGTAGTCGAGCGGCAGGCCGGTGGGCCCGACCGGCTGGTAGGGCGACGCGAACCCGCAGTCGAGGATGCTCGCGAGGCGGGCCTCCCAGGGGATCATGAGGGCGACGGCTCGCTGCCAGCTCGCCGCGGCCGACGCCGCCAGCGGGTCGTCGAAGGGGACGTTGGCGTCGCGGAGAGCCTCGGCGAGGGCGCGCCGGAGCATCGCCACCCGGGTGGGGTCGTAGCCGAGAAAGCCGCCCGCGCTCACGAGCGCAGGATCGCCCCCGCGGGCCTCGGCGCCGCGGTCGACGCGCCCACTGCGAGTCGTGACGCCGCCGCGGCTGCGCTCACCGCCGCCGCGGTCGCTTCGAGGTGGGCGGCCGCTCGCGCCAACTCGCCTGCCGCGCCCGCCGTCAACCGGACCACCGTCGTGCAGTCGAGGAGGAACGCGCCCGCGGTGGGGCCATACCAGGTGGCGTCGCCCGCGAGGCGGGCCAGGCGGGTGAGATCGGCGGCGCGCAACCGCTCGGCGAGAGCCCGCAACGATGCGGCGCGGCGAGCGAGCTCGATCGCCCCGGGATCGGCATCCATGACCGAGATGTGTGCGCGGCGCAGGCCGGATCGGAAGGGCATGGGGCAACGAATCGGTACCGAATCGGTGCCGGCAACAATTCGGTGGGAATTCGGTGGCAGGCGACTTGGCTGGTCAGCGAGGGGGCGCCGATTCGGTACCGAATCGGCGCCCCATGGCGGGGGTGGGGATGTCGGTGATCACGAGATGGTGGGGCAACCCTGTGTCGGCGGTGACGTACCCCTCGCCGGCCACTCGCATCCCCTGGCGTTCATAGAAGCCGAGCGCGCTGTCCGCCGCGCTCGCCCACACCACGGTGCCCCCAGCCTCTTGGATCCGCCGGAGGGCGGCGTCGAGGAGCACCCGGCCGAGCCCCTGGCGCTGGTGCTCGGCTGTAACGGCCATCCCGCGCAGCTGTACCCCCGCCCGAGCGGGCTCGAGCGGGCTTGGCTTGGGGCAGAGCGTGGCCACGGCCACGACCTGGCCCCGGCCGTCACGGATGCCCAGGTGGTAGGTGCCGGGGGCGGCGTCCTCCGGGAAGCTGGCGTCGTCGGAAAGGGTGCCCTCGCGCAGGATGCGCCGGCGCAGGGGCAGCACCTCGTCGAGCTCGAGCACCACGACTGGCTGGACCTCGTCCGGAGCGCCCACGACCCCACGGTACCGGCGTCTCCTGCCGCACGATCGGGGCCGCCTCACGCGACGGCGCCGTTCAGCGACCGAGGGTGACCACGCGGTCGGCCACGGTGCGCGCTTCCTCCGGATCGTGGGTGACGTGGAGCGCGGTGGTGCCGAGTTGGCGGAGCAAGGCGCGGAGGTCGACGGCGAGGCGATCGTGCAGCTCCCGGTCGAGCGCGCCCAGTGGTTCGTCGAGCATGAGGAGGACCGGCTCGGGGGCGAGGGACCGGGCGAGCGCCACCCGCTGGGCCTCGCCCCCGGACAGCGTCGTCACCTTGCGCCGCTCGTAGCCGGGCAGGCCGACCAGCGCAAGGAGCTCGCCCACCCGCGCCGTGATCTCCTCTCGCCGCCGGTGCTGCATGCGCAGCCCGAACGCGACGTTCTGGCCGACGTCACGATGGGGGAACAGCTGGTTGTCCTGGAACATGAGGCCGAAGCGCCGTTCGTGGGTGGGCACCGGTGCGAGGTCACGGTCGTCCCAGGTGACCCGCCCGGCCTCGGGAACCAGCAACCCGGCGACGACCCGCAACAACGTGCTCTTGCCGCCCCCGCTCGGGCCCTGCACGGCGACGATCTCGCCGTCGTCCACCCGGAGTTCCACGCCGTCCAGGACGACGCGGTCGTCCAAGCGCACCACCACCCCCTCGACGCTCAGCATCAGAAGGCGCCGGCGCGCTCGCCTTGCAGGTGCTCGACGGCCCCGACGACGAGCGCGGTGATCACCAACAGGATGGTCGACAGCGCGTAGGCCTGGCCGACGTTCACGGCGCCCGGGCGCCCCAGGAGACGGGCGATGGCCACCGGCAGCGTGGGGGAGCCCGTGCGCGCCAGGAAGGCCGTCGCGCCGAACTCCCCCACCGAGACGGCGAACGCGAACGCGGCGCCGACGATGGCGGCTCGCGCCAGCAGCGGCCGGTCGACCTCCCACCACACGCGGGCGGGGGCCGCGCCGAGGACCGCGGCCGATTCGCGCAGCCGGGGGTCGATCGAGCGCAGCACGGGCAGGACGACGCGCACGACGAAGGGGATGGCGATCAGCGCGTGGGCGAGGGGTATGAGCATCCACGAGTCGCGGAAGTCGACCGGCGCGCGGTCGAAGGTGATGAGGAAGCCGAACCCGATCGTCACGGCCGAGGTTCCGAGCGGCAGCATCAAGCCGGTGTCGAGGGCTCGCCCGGCGCGGCGGCCCCCGGCGATGGCGATCGCCGCGGTGAGACCGATCACGAGGGCGACGACCGTGGCGGCCAGCGCGTAGCCGAGGGAGAGGCGGATGGCAGCGAGGGGGTCGACGATCTGCGCGCCGCCGGGGCCCGGTTCAGCGAGGGCGCGGTACCAGTCGAGTCCGTAGCCCGCCGTCGTGTGGAAGGAGCGTTCCACCAGCCGCCCGACCGGCAGGCCGATCAGCGCGGCGAGCACCAACAGGTTGGCGGCCAGCAGCGCCCACTGGCCCGGCCGGCGGGGCGCGACACGCGTCTCGGCCGCCGGCCGCAGCCCGAGCGCACCCGCGCGCCGTTCCTGGCTCCGCGACCACCACGCCAGCAGGAGGGCGAGGAAGGCGAGTTGGATGATGGCGAGCGCGGCGGCGTGGCGCAGGTCGAGCAACTGCGCGGTGAGCCGGTAGATCTCCACTTCGAGCGTCGGATGGCTGGGCCCTCCGAGGAGCAGCACGACCCCGAAGGACGTGAACGAGAAGAGGAACACGATCGATGCCGCGGCCACGATCGCGGGCCGGAGGAGCGGCAGCGTGATCTCCCAGAACGTTCGCCAGCGCGAGGCGCCGAGCACGCGAGCCGCTTCCTCGAGGCGCGGGTCGAGGTGGCTCCACATGCTCGACACCGTGCGGACCACGACCGCGTAGTTGAAGAAGACGTGGGCGAGGAGGATGGCGGCGACGCTGCCGTGCCAGCTCTCCGGGAGCAGGGCCAGGAAGGCCGCACCGACCACGACCGTCGGGAGCACGAAGGCGGCGGTGACCACCGCGAGCACGGCCGAGCGGCCCGGGAAGCGGTACCGGCCGAGCACGTAGGCCATGGGCAGGCCGAGCGCGACCGTGAGGGCGGTGCTCAACGCGGCCTGCCACACCGTGAACCACGCCACCTCTCGGAGGCCGGGATCGGTGAGGACGTCACCGAGGGCGCCGAAGGAGAAGCCCCGCCCCAAGATGGTCATGAGCGGCCAGACGAAGAAGATGGCGAGGAAGGCCACCGGGACGGCGGCCAGACCGAGGCGCGCCCCCCGAGACGTCGCCGCCCCACGAGGCGGGGCGGCGGTCGGGGCCGGCCGGACGTGGAGCGAGGTCACCGCAGCACGAGGTTGGTCCACTGCTTGATCCACGTGTCCCGCTGCTTCTCGATCTCCTGCGGAGGAAGGCTGAGCGGGTGGGGCGGCTTGGCCGCGAACTCGGTGAACTCCGCCGGCAGGGGCACGCCACTGCGCACTGGGAAGACGTAGTCGTTGAGCGGCAGATCGGCCTGCCACGTCGGCCCGAGCATGAAGTCGATGAGTTGCTGAGCCTGCTTCTCGTGCTTCGTGCCCACGAGGATCCCGGCGAACTCGACCTGGCGGAAGCAACCGTCGGTGAACGATGCCGTGGGGGCTTCGGTCGGCTTCGGTTCGACTCCGACGACCTCAGCCGGGGGGCTCGACGCGTAGCTCACCACGATCGGGTACGGCCCCTTGCCGGCCGAGCCGGAGAACTCCGTGGAGTAGGCCTGGGTCCATCCGTCGACGACCTTGACGCTGTTGGCCTTGAGCTCGGACCAGTAGCCGCTCCAGCCCGCCTCGCCGAACTTCGCGATCGTGGCCAGGAGGAAGGCCAGCCCGGGTGATGAGGTGGCCGGATTCTCGACCACCAGCCGGCCCTTGTACGCGGGCTTGGTGAGGTCGTCGAGCGTCGAGGGTGGGGTGATGTGCTTGGCCGCGAACCATCGCTTGTCGTAGTTGATGCACACGTCGCCGTAGTCGATGGGTGTCGCCTCATGGCCGGGTACGAGCTCCTGGAACGCGCTGGCGACCGAGGCGAGGGCAGGCGTCGCGTACGGGACGAAGAGGTGTTGGTCGAGCGCGCGCGACAAGAAGGTGTTGTCGACGCCGAAGAGCACGTCGCCTTCCGGCTTCCCCTTGGTGAGGATGGCACGGTTGACCACCTCCCCGGCATCCCCGCCGCCGGTGACCTGCTCGACCGTGTACCCCGTGGCGTCCTTGAACGCCTGCAACGTGGCCTTGCTGATGACGAACCCGTCGTAGGTGAGCAGGCGGAGTGTGCCCCCGGCCGCCGAGCTGTTGGCCTCCGAGCCGGCGGCTCCCGAGTTCGAACTGCTGCCGCACGCGGCCAGGATCGCCGCGACGGCCACGATCACCATCGCCCGCTTCATGCCGGTACCTCCAGTGCCTCGGGACGGATGACGACGAGGTGACCATCGGTCAAGGAGACGCTCGCCGTGTCGGACTCGAACTCGTTGCTGACCCCTCGACTCGAGAAGGGCAGCAGGGTCTCGTCGCGGAGGGGGTAGCGCAGCCCCGTCGTGCGCACGCCGTGCGCCGGCCCGCCGATGGCGAGGAGGGTGAGCAGCTCACCCGGACGCCCTTGCACGGCGAGCGTGCCCGGCCCGTGCAGCACGGCCAGGTAAGCGGCGCCGAGCCAGGCCGTGACCGAAACGGCCGGGTCGTCGGCCCCAGGTTCCACCAGCGCGGCCACCGCGGCGAGCAGATGGTCGAGCCGGCCCCCGCCCCCGCTCACGACGACGAGCTCGGTGGCGCCGCCCGCGAGCGCGGCGCCCAGCGGCGAGCTCGAGGTCGGTCTCGTCCTTCGCGGTCGGCGTGCTCCTCGACCGGCGTTCCCGCCTTCCGGGCGCGAGCCAACGCATCGTCACTCACCGAGTCCAGGTCGCCGATCACGAGGCCGGGCCGAGACCGAGGGCCTCGGCATGATCCAACCCGGCTGTCCGCCGCGATCACCCGGGCTTCGGCGGGCAGCTGCGCCGCACCGCCGGATGGGGAGGCTCACCCCCGATGACGATGACGCAGGCGCTCATGTCGCTTCCTCCGCTGGCATTACCCAGGTCAGGTTCGAGGGTCGGTGGCGGCGGCCACCCTCTCAGCCCGGCGGTCCTCCGAGCTCCCCTGGTTGCTCGCCCGAGGTTACTTCCGAGCGTGCCGGGGTCGTGCACGTCGGGCTCGAGGTACATCATTCGGGCTTCGGGCACCACGGGCGCGACGCTGGCTTCGGTCTCGTCGATGGCTCGGGCGAGCTCGGGAGCGCTGAGGCCCGGGTCGAACTCGACCTTGGCCCCCACGAGCAGCTCGTCGGGCCGAGGTGCTCGGTGCGCATGTGGATGAGCGCGGCGACGCCGAGGGTGAGCGATCGCATGGCCCGAGCGATACGGCGCTGCACCTCGGGCGAGGCCGCCTCGCCGATCAGCAGACCCTTCATCTCCCAGGCGAGCACCACGGCGATGGCGACGAGCAGGAGGCCGATGGCCACCGAGCCGATCGCGTCGAAGCGGGGGTTGCCGGTGACCGCCGCCGAGCATCACGCCGACCAGGGCGAAGGCCAGGCCGATGAGCGCGCCGACGTCCTCGAGCAGCACGACCGGGAGCTCGGGCTGCTTGGTCGCGGTGGATGAACGTGCCCCAGCTCGAGCCGCGGCCGGCTTGACGTGCGCGGGCCTCGCGTGACGGCGGTGCGCAGCGAGAAGGATCTCGAGCACGATCGCGATGCAGGAGGATGACGATCGCGACGGCGAGGTTCTCGACCTCGTGGGGATGGCGCAGCTTGTCGATGCCCTCGTAGAGCGCGAAGAGGCCGCCCATGCTGAACAGCACGAGGGAGACGACGAAGGCCCAGAAGTAGCGCTCCCGGCCGTAGCCGAAGGGATGCTCGGGCGTCGGCGTCCTTGCGGGCGCGGTTGCCGCCGAGCATCAGCAGGAGCTGGTTGCCGGTGTCGGCCAGCGAGTGGATCGCCTCGGCCAGCAGCCTCGCCGACTGGGTGATCAGGAAGCCGGCGAACTTGGCGACGGCGATGCCGAGGTTGGCGAGGAACGCGGCGATGATCGCCTTGCGACTGCCCTCGTGCACGGGCGTAGGTTGGCACACGCCCTGGATGGCACGGGCGGGCGAAGGGGGACCGCGTGGGGAGCTCGACGGGCGGGTGGCGCTGGTCACCGGTGGCGGTCGCGGCATCGGCCGCGGCATCTCGCGAGCTGCTCGCCGCCGAGGGCGCCGCGGTGGCGGTGAACTACCGGCGCGACGCCGAGCGCGGCGGCCGACACCGTGGCCGCGATCGACGACGCGGGCGGGTGGGCCAGGCCTACCAGGCATCGGTCGACGACGCCGCCGAGGCGACGAGGCGATGGTCGACGCGGTCGTCGCCGACTTCGGCTCCGTCGACATCCTCGTCAACAACGGCGGCATCGCTTCGCGCGGTAACGCCGTCGCCGACACCGACCCGGCCGAGCTGGCCCGCGTCGTCGCCACCCACGCCATCGGCCCGCACCACCTCTGCCGCCTGGTGCTGCCGTCGCATGCGCGACGCGGCCGCGGGGCGACATCGTGATGGTCTCCTCGGTCGCCACCCGCCACTACGCGGGCAACGGCGCGCCCTACAACATGGGCAAGGCGGCCCTGGAGGCGCTGGCCTTCACGCTGGCCAAGGAGGAGCGGCGCACGGCATCCACGTCAACGTCGTGGCGCCCGGGCCTGGTCGAGACCGACATGGGCGTGCGGCTGGCCCGGGCCATGGGCATCGCCCGACATCCGCAGCCCTCGATCGGGTGCTCGCCCTTCGGCCACGTGTGCCAGCCGGTCGACGTCGCCCGGGTCGTGCTGTGGCTGTGCTCCGACGGGGCCGGCTACGTCACCGGCCAGCGCATCGAGTGCGACGGCGGTGGCCAGCTCATGAGCTACTGACACGCCACGTCTCGCTCGTCGACCTGGTTCGCGGTTGGTCTGGCCCGTCATGCCGTCGGTGCTGGGCCAGCCGCAGAAGATCGCCGTCACTGCGATCTTTCTGTGGCTGCCTCGACTGCGCCTCGTCGCTGGAGTTCCGTCAGCGCCTTGCGCCAGCGGCTCCGCTCGGGGACGTCCCGGTCCCCGACAGCACGTGCCGAGGCGAACCATCGGTCGAGGACCTCGGGTGCCGAAGACCTCGACACCGTCGGCCTGGACCAAACCGTTGGACGGCCACGAGCAGCAGCTTCGACGCCGGGCCCCGCACCGCGGCGTCGCCCTTGGCGTGCCCTCGCTCGACCCGGTAGATCGCCGTCGTCGGTGTGGATTGTCCACTCGCCTTCGACGTCGGTGCAGTGCAGGTGCAGTGACCCGCCGATGTCGATGCCGTCATGGAGCGCGAAGCGTGGGCGCCAGACCACGGTGAGGAACTCGTCGATGCCGTCGGCCGCCACCTCGGTCGTCGACCGGCGCGGGCGGCCGCGGCCTGCTCCGCGTCCCAGCGGTGCACGGGGGTCTCGAGGGCCTGGCGCCGCGCCAGAACTCGGCGACGCCGGGCGCGCCGGCGAAGTTCCACGCCGGCGCCCCGGGATCGATGGCGGCCAGGGTGGCGACCAGGCCATCTGCGCCCTCCTCGAACCAGTCCAGCACTCGGCCGGCGCCTCGGCGGCTTCGGGAGGCCCGGTCGAGGGCTCCCCGCCCGTGACGGCGCTGCGGCGCCCAGCGATGCACCCGCCCGAGGTGGCCGACCAGCCTGCCCACAGCCCAGCCGGGGCAGGTCGGGACCGCCGTCGGTGACCGGCGGCCCTGGCCGCGCCGCGGGCGCGCCGCTTCCGACCCGGATCGCCCCGACGTGGTCGATCGCCATGGCCCGACGGTAGCGTGACCTCATGAGCCGACGGCCGAGGCCACCCCCTTCGGCGCGGTCGCGCCTGGTGCGCCCGACGACGACATGGTGATCACGGTCACCGAGTCGGCCCGCGACCGAGCTCTTCGAGCTGCGTGACGATGAGCCCGAGGGCGACGCCCTCGGCGTCCGCATCGAGATCTCTCCGACGAGAGGGCCAGGACTTCACCTACGACCTCTCGTTCCAGATCATCACCAAGGCCGACCTGACCGATGTCGTGCGCAACCACGGCGGTCTGCGGGTGATCATCCCGGCCGAGGGACACCACGAACCTCGAGGGCGCCACGCTCGACTACGAGCACGACGGCCTGGTGCTGCGGAACCCGAACAAGCCCAAGCCGCTCCAGCTGGGTGCGCTGGTGATCGACGACGAGCTGGCGCTCGCAGATCCGCGCCGTGATCGACGACGAGGTGAACCCGGCTCTCGATGCTCACGGCGGCTTCGTCACGCTGCTCGGCCACGACGGTGAGGGCAAGGCATACCTCACCATGGGCGGTGGCTGCCACGGCTGCGCGATGAGCCGCATGACCATGCTCCAGGGTGTGCAGGCCACCATCCGCGAGCGGGTGCCGGCCATCGAGAAGGTGCTCGACGCCACCGACCACGCCACCGGCGAGAACCCCTACTACAGCTACT
>CAVTWD010000011.1:0-253696 GCA_963738325.1 uncultured Acidimicrobiales bacterium | reverse complement strand
GGGTTGCCGGACTCGCACGGAGCGGAGCGACGAGCCGAGATCGAGAGTGACCTCCTCGAGCACCAGCGCGCACGCCTCGACGAAGGATGGAGCATCCGCAGCACGACACGCGAGCAGCTCTCGCGGACCGTCCGCGGCGTACCGGCTGATCTGGCCTGGCGACGCCAGGTCCTCGCTCCTTCGTACCGGTCGAACGCGGCGGTGCGCGGCGCCGTGCTGGTGCTCGCGTCGGTCGCCGCGCTCGCCGTCGCCGCTTTCCACGCCGCGTTCGGCGCCTACCTGCTCGGCGCGGACACGCTCGCCGAGCGACGCTGGCTGGGTGGGCTCGACAACTACGCCGAGGACGTCGGCTCCGCGGGCGGAGCGCTGGCCGCCGTCGTGGTGCTGGCACTCGGGGGGTCATCCTCGCCGGATGCGTGTTGCGTCCGTTCGCGCCGCTCGTCGCCAACGTCGCGACCGCGACCATCGCGATCTGGTCAGTCCTGTGGTTCTGGCTGGGCGCCGCGCCGATCGGCGCGCTCGCGGTCGCCGCCGCCATCGCCGACATGGCGTTTCAGAGCGCCCGCCTTGCGAACCACTTCCCTGAACACCGCGGGCCGTGAACCTCCGCCACGCGGAGCGTGTGCATCACGGCGCTGGCTTCGCGGGGGCCGGCTGCTCGGGACACGACACGAGCCAACCCGCCGCGGCCACGGCAGCCCACGACCAGCAGCGAGGCCGACCTCGGCGCGAAGGTCCGCCAGATCGCGTCGGACTGGTATGGGCCCGCAGACACCGGCGGCGTGGTCGCCGTCGTCGGCACACCAAGCGGCGAGGTGTACGTCGCCACGATCGGGGACACGGCGCCGGGCGTCCCCGCGAGGGCTGACGACGTGATGCGGATCGGTTCGATCACCAAGACGTTCACCGCCGCAGTCATCTTGCGACTCGCCAGCCGAGGTCTCGTCGATCTCGACGGTCCGGCCGCCCGATACCTGCCCGACCTCGGCCTGCCGACGGTCATCGGTGCGAAGCCTGCTCAGCCACACCTCGGGGATCACCGATCCCGACCACGGCGAGCTGATCGCCGCGTTCGCCGCCGACTCCGGCCACCGTTACAGCCCCGAGGAGCTGCTCGCCCTCGCCGACCTGCCAGCCAGCAGCGACCGCGCCGAGTTCGCCTACGCCAACGCGAACTATCACATCCTCGGTCTGCTCATCGAACGGGTCACCGGCCGCGCCTTCGCCGACGTGTTCCGCGACGAGATCCTCGAGGTCTCCGGCCTGGAACACACCTACCTCGTCGGCTTCGATCCCGTTCCCGGGCCAATCGTCCCCGGTAACGCCGACCTCGACGGCGACGGCGCCGAAGACTCACTCGCCGAAGTCCCCTATCTCGCGGTCGACACGTACGGCTGGTCGGCGGGCGCCATCGCGACCACCCCCACCGACCTCGTCAGGTTCGCGCGCGCCTTGTTCGACGGAACGCTGCTCGACGAGTACGGCAATCGCGGAGATGACCGACGGATCGGGCACCGGTGAGTACACGCTCGGGCTGGTGGCGTTCGGACAGGGTGCGTGGGGACACAACGGTGGCGCACCCGGCTACGAGGCCGTGTTCGTCCACCAACCCGATCGCGGAGTGACCGCGGCGTTGTTCACCAACTGTCCGACCTGCGCGGCCGGGACACCCGACACCTGGGAGGTCGTGGCCGAGCTGCTCACCACTGCCAACGAGTGAACGGCCCTGTTGAGTCGACCCGCGGGCGTCGAGCCGCTGGCGTCGAGCTGGCAGCGGTTCGCCACCACCCGCGGAATGGGTCTACGGGCCGACACGATCCACGCCCACCGAACGGACCAACCGGACACACGATGACGTCCGACGCATCGACGCGGACCACCACGATGCTCTAATGGGCGGCACGGGGTGTGCAGATGGCGCCGCAAGTCGACGCGTCGATCTGAGGCGATGCGTGCGAGCGAGTCGTCGCCTCGACGCCGACGCGACGCCGATTCAGCGAAGGTCTCGCCGTCGTGTCGTTACGGTTTGGTTGTGGAGCGTGTGCGGTTGGCCGAGTTGTGTGCGGCGACGTCGCTGTTCACCGACTTGGGGACCGGGCAGCCGAGCGAGCACGGCTTGCGGACGTGCCTGCTGGCGATGCGGTTGGCCGAGGCGTTGGAGCTCGATCCGACGGTGTGTGGCGGGTGTTCTACGTGTCGTTGTCGCGGTTCCTCGGCTGCACTGCCGACGCCGCGGAGCTCGCCGCGGCTGGCGGGCGGCGACGAGGTCCAGTTCCTGGCCGGCATGGCTCCGGTGGCGATGGGCTCGCCACCCGAGGAGATCGCGGAGATGGTCCGGCTCGTCGGCGCGGGCCAGCGATGGCCGCGGCGTCTGCGGACGTTGGCGCGGGCGTTGACCGACTCGAAAGGCGGCGAGCGGCTGCTGAGCGCACATTGTGAGGTCGGGGCCCGACTGGCGACGGAGATGGGCCTGCCCGATCGTGTCTCGTCGGCGCTGGGGCGGCGTATGCCCGTTGGGACGGCCGCGGCGTGCTAGTGGGACTTGCCGGCGACGAGATCCGGTGTCGGTTCGCGTGCGATCGTGGCCCGTGATGTCGAACTGTGGGCACGCGAGGCGCTCGACGCGGCCCGCCAGATCCTCGAGCAGCGGCGTGGCCGCGCCTACCACCGGGCGGTGGTCGACGCCGGCTCGACGTCGGCGTCGACGGTCTGTGCGACCTCGGGGACGGGCTCTGGCCGGCGGTGCTGGACCTGGAGCCGGATGCGGTGTGGTGGGTGTCGGGTGAGCCGCTGCGCCGGGCGCTGGCTGCGCTGGGTGACTACGCGGATCTGAAGCTGCCCGAGCGGGCCGGACACGCCGGACGAGTCGCGCGACTTGCGTCCACGGTCGCGGAGATCGCCAACCTCGACGGCGACGACGCCGAGGTCTTGGTGCAGGCCGCACTGGTCCATGACGTCGGCATGGTGGCGGTTCCAGTTGGCGTCTGGCGGAGCGGCGGCGAGCGGGCGACACGGAGTCGGAACTGGTCCGGCTCCATCCGCATTGGAGCGCAAGGGTGCTCGGCCGCTGTATCGGCCTCGACCGGGTCACGCTGGCGGCGGGTCAGCATCACGAGCGGCGCGACGGGTCGGGCTACCCGTTCGGGCTGGCCGGAGACCTGGGTCGGGTCTTGGGGCTGCTGGCCGTTGTCGTCCTGTTCGACGAGCTCACCGCGATCGGCGATCGGCGTGAGGATGTCGACGTGGCCGCCGAGATGGCCGCGCTCGCCGACGCCGGAGCGCTCGATCAGCGTGACGTTCACACGGTCCTCGAAGCAGTCGGGCTCGACGCGCCAAGAGCCCGGGTCGATCGCCCGGCGGGCCTGACCGAACGCGAAGTCGACGTGCTCGGCCTGCTCGCCCACGGTCTCATCAACCGCCAGATCGCCGATGCCTTGGGTGTCTGGGTCAAAACCGCAGGCGCCCACATCGAGCACATCTACACCAAGGTCGGCGTGCGCTCCCGGGCCGCGGCAACGCTGTTCACGCTGCAGCACGACCTCGTCGGCTGACTCGAACGGACACGAGCGTTCCCCGTGACAGGTCGGGTGAACACCCGATGCGGGAACCCTGTGCGGTCGTCATCGTGGAGCTCAACGACGTGAGAGGAGCGACCATGACAACGACAAACCTGAACGGTGTCGACCTGTACTACGAGACCGCCGGTACCGGACCAAGGTTGGTGTTGACGCATGGGTCGTGGACCGACGGCTCGGGTTGGGCTCCAGTACTGGAGGCGCTGGCCGGACGGTACGAGGTGGTGACCTGGGACCGTCGGGGCCATTCCCGCAGCGGTCCGGTGCCGGTCCCGGCAGCCGCGCCGAGGACGCCGCCGACCTGGTCGCCCTGATCGAGCATCTCGGTGGCGGACCGGTGCACGTGGCCGGCAACTCTTACGGGGCGATCGTGGCCTTGACACTGGTGACCACCCGACCGGAACTGGTCGCCACCGCCGCCGTCCACGAGCCGCCCGCGCTGGCACTGCTCGAAGGATCCTCAGACCCCGACATCGCCGCCGTGCTGGCTTCGCTCGATCAGGCGTTCAGCCCGTGACTGGGCTGATCGAATCGGGCGACCACCGTGGCGCCGCCGAGCACTTCATCGACCAGATGGCGCTCGGGCCAGGCTCATGGGAGCAGCTCCCCGACCCGTTCCGGGCGATACTCGAGGCCAACGCCCCGACGTTCCTTGACGAGGCCCGTGATCCGACCTCCGGATCGGTCGACGCCGCCGCCCTGGCCGCGACCACGGTGCCGCTGCTCGTTACCTCTGGCAGCGAGAGCCCGAGCTTCTTCACGGCCGTGATCGGAGAACTGGCGTTGCTCGTCCCGACCGCCCAGGTCGTGACCATCACCGGCGCCGGGCACATTCCCCACGCCACTCACCCCGACCAGTGGGTCGCCACCCTGCTCGAATTCCACGACACCATCGCTACGTCCGCGCACGGGGCGCGGCGATGAACACCGAGCGCTTCAACGTACCGCCGCCGACGGAACCCGATCGCCGTGCGGGTCAAGGGCCGAGGACCGGCGCTGGTGATGGTGCATGGCTCGATCGCCGACCACACGACGTTCGATTCGTTCGTGGCCGTGCTCGGCGAGCACTTCACGACCTACGCCATGGACCGCCGCGGCTTCGGCGCCACCCCCGATGTCGCCGTTACACGATCGAGGTCGACTTCGCCGACGTCGCCGCCGTGGTGGATGCTGTCGCGGCGCGCACCGGTGGACCGATCGTCCTGTTTGGCCACTCCTACGGGGCCAACTGCGCGATGGGCGGCGCCGCCTCCACCGCCAACGTCAGCCACCTGTCGTGTACGAGCCGAGCCTCGGCCTGACATATCCGCCAGGATCGATCGAGCGCATCGAGGCCGCCCTCGTCGACGGCGACCACGACGCCGCGATCATGGCCGTGCTGGTTGACATCCTGGAGATGACCGTCGACGAGATCGACACGCTCCGCCGACCCGCTGTGGCCCGTGCGGCTCGCGGCGGCCCCCACCGTTCCCGCGTGAGTGCCGGGTCGAGCAGGACTGGGTGTGCCAGCCCGGACAGTTCGACACCATCACCGCGCCGACACTGCTGCTCACCGGATCGGACAGCGTCGCCGACATCGTCGACGCCACCCAGAGCGGGCCGCGGCCGCGATCCCCGCGCACGCGTCCAAGTCCTCGACGGGCACGGCCACTTCGCTCACAAGACTGACCCCGCGGTGGTGACCGAGATCATCCGCAACTTCGTCGCCTCCTGAGCACGGCGTCGGGCTCGACGGACCGCGCGCCATCGCCAATTCGACGCGGCGATTTCCACGGCGGCCAGGGCACTCTGCAGACCGCATGCGCCACCGGAAGGCCGTTCATCGGCTATGGGACTCCAACCGAACAGACCTGGCACGTCAAACTCTGCGAACAATGCGGCAACGCGATCTCGATCCCACCCCGACACGCCGGTAACCCAAGCTGCTCACCGCCGGACGACTACTTCACCAAGATTCCGATCTCCGGCAGGCAGCCGACGACGAGAGCGGCGAGGCAACCACTCGAAGCACGAAGCGATCCTCGCCGCCAACGGCGGCGCAGTGCCCGACGAAACGGAGGCGGCGTGGAACAACCGGGCCCCAGGATCGCCCCAGAGGCGAGCAACCAGACCCGGCGGCACGACAGACCGGGCAATCAGAATCAATCAGCTGAGCGGAGCCCTCCACGAAATGGGGGAAGTTCACGATGCCCCCGTGGCGCCGTGAACGAGTGGGCACGGACGGTGTCGGCGACGTGGCTGAGCTGGAGTGCGTCGGGCATGCGACGGGTGAGGGCGCGTGGGCCCTCGAAGGCGAGCCGGCCGGCGCGCATCGCGTGGGTCATCGGTTCGCGACCGAGCCAGACACGGTGGAGGGTGTCGACGTCGGCCCTGATCGTGACGTCGACTTCGAAGCCGGGGTCGATGTCGCACACCGAAGGGCCTTGCGCGTCGACCACGATCCAGTAGCGGCGGGGATCATCGGCGAATCGGACCTGGAGCACGGTGCGCCGGTCGGGCAGCTGCCGGGGGTCGATGCGCTTGTGCATCCACCACACCAGCAGTTCGGCGTCGAGCTCCAACGGTTGCGGGTCGCCGAAGATGTACTGAGCCGCCCACTCGCCGAGTCCGAACACGATCGGTCGCAAGGCATCGCCTGCGTCGGTGAGGTGGTACTGGCCGTCGAGCCGCTCGACGAGGCCGGCGTGCTCCAGTCGGCGCAGACGTTTCGTGAGCAGGCTGCGTGACAGTCCCGGTAGGCCGCGTGCGAGATCGTTGAAGTGCGATGTCCCTGTCAGGAGGTCGCGCATGATGAGCATCGTCCACCGTTCGCCGAGGAGATCGACGGCGCGCGAGACGGGGCAGTATTGGCCGTGGCCGGTGCGGTTCAACGTGTCGCTGTCGAGCGTCGCCGTCCCGGCTCGGTCGTTCACGGTCGCCGTCATGTCGGGTCCACGACGACTGCGACGGCGAGGTACGTCGTCGATCCTTGCGATCCTCGGTCGCTCGTGTGTTCCCGCCACGCCAGCGCTATGTGCACACGAAACCGGAAACGCGCGGCGTCCGGTAACACCGTTCATCACTTCGAGCGTGGAGTACAACGTGGCCGTGTCAACGGCGTCACGGACGATCGTCGTCGTCATGCCGTCATTGGCTGCGACCCTTCACGAGCGCGGTGTGGGAGGCGCGAATCGCGGAGCGAAGTCCTCGAGCGGGACACGAGCCGCGACCGCGGTGAAGCTGATGGCGTGGTACCAGCCGCACAGCATCGTCAGGTCGAGGATCTGGTCAGCGCCGAACTGCGTGACCAGCCCATCCCACAGCTCGTTCGGGATGTCGGCGGTGTCATGCAGCGCGTCGACTGCCCGGATCAGTGTGCGGTCGCGTTCGGATGTCCAGCACGGATCATCCGCACTGCCACACGCCAGTGAGTCGATCTGACCGTCATCGAGTGCCGCGCGAGCAGCGAAGAACGCGACATGAACGCCCCACTCGTACTCGCATCCGCATCTCGCACACGTCCGATCGATGACGATCTCGCGGTCCCGCAACGAGAGCGAGAGTGCCTTGCTCAGCTCGTATGACCCCCAACCGTGCATCGCATCGGTCATGGGGAGGTTGTGGGCGAACGTCCGGAACAGCGCGATCGGCGGCACACCTGCCGGCATCATCCGCTCGAGCGCCGCACGTGTCTCGGGGTCGAACGGGGCTTCGCGAGGCGGGATGCGGGTCACGTCAGCTCTCCTCCTCCTGCTCTGTGTTACGGAATCAGTAACGCCTGTCGCCACGATAACGTTTCGAAAAACGAAACGCAAGAGGGAGGTGACGGATGCCATCGCGGACACCGAAGCCCGGACGGCCGGTACGGGCGTCGAGGACCGGGCGGCCGATCATGGCCGCACTCGACCTCCTGGGCCGGCGATGGGCGCTACGCATTCTCTGGGAGCTCCAGGCCGAGCCGCTCGGCGCCCGGGCGCTTCTGTCGCGCTGCGAGGGGCTGTCGCCGAGCGTGCTGTACGACCGGCTCCGGGAGCTGACCGAAGCCGGGCTGATCGGTCGTCACGACGAGGCGTACACGTTGACGACCCTCGGTCGCGCGCTGGGCGACGCCATCAGGCCGCTCGACGCTTGGTCCAGGCGGTGGGCTCGAGAGTTGGGATGACGCTGGGTCCGCGTGCGGCCGATCGGTCCAGAAGCTGGACCGGGACGGTCCAATCTCTGCACTCGTCGTCCGGCAACGTCATCCGTACGTTCGAACCATGACAACCATCGATGCACCCCCCACAACCACTGCACCTGCTCGATGAGGTCGCGAAGATCGCGGCCGATCTGCGGGCAACGGCACAAAGCTCCGACCGAACGGGTGAGCTCGACGTCGCGGCCTTCAACCAGCTGCGTGACGCCGGTGTCACCGCCGCCCTCGTGCCGCCCACGTTCGGCGGCGCCGGGGCGACGCATGCGCGAGATGGGCGAGATCCTGCGCGTGCTCGGCGCCGGCGACCCGGCCGTCGCGGTCACGCTCGCCATGCACTCCCACCTCGTCGCCGCGCAGGTGTGGCGCCACCATCACGGCATCGACGCCGAACCGTTCCTACGGAAGATCGCAGGCGGCGCCATTGCGATCTCAACGGGCGCATCGGACTGGATCGCGTCGAACGGCACCGCGACCAAGGTCGCCGGCGGCTTCCGTGTCAACGCACGCAAGGCTCCCGCGAGTGGCTGCGAGGTCGGTGACCTCCTCGTCACCAGCATCCATTGGGACGACACCGAGCCCAAGGTGATCCACTTCGGGATCCCGTTCACCGCCGAGGGTGTCCGGATCGAGCGCACCTGGGACACACTCGGCCTGCGCGCCACCGGCTCGCACACCGTCGTGCTCGACGACGTGTTCGTGCCCGACACCGCCGTGTCGCTGACCCGATCGGCGACCGAATGGCATCCCGTGTGGAACACCGTCCTCGGAGCCGCCCTGCCGCTCATCATGGCCGCCTACGTCGGGATCGCCGACGCCGCCGTCGACGCCGCCGTCGACCTGACCTACGGCCGGAGCGACGACCACGTGCTCCAACTCGCCGGCGAGATGATGAACGCCTACACGACGGGTGCCGACGCCGTCCGCGCCATGTTCCTCGACGCCGACGACCTGCACTTCGACAACACCGACGCGCTCGCCGCACGGATGCTCAGCCGCAAGACCGTCGCCACCGACGCGTTGATCCAGACCGTGCGCCTCGCGATCGAGCTCGTCGGAGGTGTCGGCTACACGCGCTCGTCGCCGCTGGAGCGCCTCTACCGAGACATCCACGGATCGCTGTTCCATCCCCTGCCGCGAGGCAAGCAGACCCGACTCACCGGCCGCGTCACCCTCGGGCTGGCGCCAATCGGCTAGCCGCGCGCCGGACGCCATCGAGCAGCCGGCGCACTCCCGAGCCATCCACACCGACCACCGGAGCGCGAAGCCGGACCGAGTCGTCGCCGACAGAAGGAGCGATCGACGATGTTGCACCCCCTCATGACCGAAGCCCTCGCGCGCCAACACATGGAGCGCAGGCGCGCCGATGCCCAACGGAGCGTGCTCGCCCGCCAAGCGAACCGACGCACATCGATGCGTCGGACGCCCTCGGTTCTCGGCGCCGCGCTGCTCACGCCGGCCCGCCGCGCCGCCAGCACGCACCGAAGTGCGGCCACGGCGTCTTCCGCCGACAACGACACGACCATCGACCTACACCAAGAGGTCGGGGAGCGTGTTACCTCGGCATCATCGGGTGCGGTGTCTCGACCCGGCCCTGCGATGCGGAGGCTGCGTGACGATGGCGAACACGACACTCGCTCCCGTGCCAGTTGGCGTTGCCTTCACCCCGTTCGAAGATCGCGTCGACGTCATCACCCGCGTCGCGGTGCACGCCGAGTCCCGCGGCATGGCGTTCGTCTCGGTGGCCGAGGCCATGAGCCTCGCGGCGCCGATCGTGCTCGCCCGGCTGGCTGACCGAACCGACCGCATCGGCCTGATGACCGGGGTGCTGTCCGTCTGGAGCCGCACCCCGGCGACGCTGGCCCTCACCGCCGCGGAGCTGCAGCGCCTCTCCGGGGGACGCTTCACCCTCGGCTTGGGGGCAAGCACGCCGCCGATCACCGAGGGCTTCCACGGGCAACCGTGGCAAGCCTCCCTCGACCAGGTACGAGCAGACCGCCGTCGCCGTCCGCGCCCTGCTGCAAGGCGAGCGGCTGCCGACCACACCAGGCGGTGCGCGACCGCTGCCGCTCGGCCGCCCGCCCGAGGCCCCCGTGCCGATCGCGATGGCCGCCATCACCCCGCCCAGCATCCGTCTCGCAGGCGCCCTCGCCGACCACTGGCTTCCATTCCTGGTCCCACCGGTCGGACTCGACGACGGCCGCGAGCTGATCGCCGCCGCCGCGACCGAGCGTGTACCGCCGACGTCTGCGACGGTCACTGCCGCGGTGCCGGTTGCGCTGGCGGCGGACGAGGAGAGTGCAGCCCGGATCGCCGCTCGCTGGCTCGTCACGTACGCCACGAGGATGGGACCGGTGTATCCGAGGGTGCTGCGCGCGCACGGGTACCGGCGCGAGCTCGACGCGCTCCTGGAGGCGAACAGCGACCCGCGGCACCCGGTGCTGCCGTCTTCGGCGATTCGCCTCGCGAACGACGTGCTCGTGTTCGGAACCTATGACGACGCCGCCGCGCTCTGCCGCCGCTGGCACCCGCATGCAGACGCATTGGCGCTGGTCGCGCCCTTCGGCGTGACCGCCGACGACCTCGCCGCCATGATCGACGCTGTCGCTCCTGCGAGGACGTTGCAGTGATGGCAACCCGACAGGCAGCGCTGACCCGAACGGCCGCCGCGTCCACGTGGTCGCTGCGTACGAGCTTCGGCCTGGTCGTGGCCGCGCAGGTGCTTCTGTTCGCCGGAAGCAACCTGCCCACGCCGCTGTTTCCGATCTACGAGCACCGCTACGGCTTCGGCTCGGGCGTCGTCACGCTGCTGTTCAGCTCCTACGTGGCGGTCCTGATCCCAGCGCTCGTCGTGCTCGGTCCGGTCGCGGATCGCGTCGGCCGACGACCGCTCCTCGTTGCCGGCATTGCGCTCACGATCGTCAGCTCCGCGGCGTTCGTCGCCGCCCGCAGCGTCGCGTGGCTGTTCGCGGGCGAGATCATCTACGGCGTCGCCAGCGCACTGGTCATGTCGTGTGTCTCGATCGCGATCCGGGAGCTGCATCCGGCGGGCCATCTCGCTGCCGCGTCGCTGGCGGCATCGGTTGCCATGGCGGCAGGCATGGTTCTGGGCCCATTGACGGGTGGACTCCTCGCGGAGGCGACGCCGTGGCCCACCACGTCTCCCTACGTGCTCGACATCGTCCTGGCATCGCTGCTCACCGGTGCCCTGGTGCGGATACCTAGAGACGCGGCCGCAGGTGCTCGACGACGTCTCCATCAGCGTTCGCGCGCGCCGATGTGCCGCCTGAGATCCGATCAGCCTTGGCCGGTCCCGCGGCCATGGGCGCGGCGACGTTCATGGTCGTCGGGTGGGTGTTCGCCCTCTCACCGTCGTTCTTGCATGACGAGCTGAACGTCCGCATCACCCGACCGCTCGTCGGCGGGTTGTTCGCTGCGCTCGTCGCGTTCACGACGGGAGCTTCACAGCTCGTGCTCCGCCGCCGAATCGGCCGCCGCCCCACCACGAATGCACTGTTGGCCGTCGTCGCCGGCATGGGAATGATCGCGGCGTCGAGCCTCCTCACCTGCCTGCCTGTCGCGATCGTCGGGGGGCTGATCGTCGCGGTGCCGGTGCGGGTGTCGCACAGATGAACGCCATGGCTGCGGTCCAACAGGTCGCGCCGCTGCACGAGCGCAGCCGCGTCATGTCGACGTACGTAACGCTCTGCTATGTCGCGCTCAGTCTGCCCGTCATCATCGCCGGACAAGCAGCCGATCGCTTCGGCCTCGCAACCGTGACCACCTGGTACCTCGTCACGGTCGCGGCCGTCGTCGCCATCGCCCTGAGGCTCTCGCGACAGCGACCGATCGCCACGATCGAGAGAGGAGACCGCCGTGTCGCGACAACAGGTTGAAGTCGAATCGCCATCGACCGGCGTGCGCGGGCTCGGCACCGTCGTCGGTGTCTGGGCGCACCCAGACGACGAGGCGTACCTGTCGGCCGGTCTCATGGGCGCGGCAGTCGACGCCGGGAACCGTGTCGTGTGCGTCACGGCGACCCGCGGCGAGCTGGGCACGTCCGACCCGGCGCGCTGGCCACCCGCCCGGCTCGCCCGCGCCCGAGAACGCGAGCTGCACGCATCGCTGCGCGCCGTTGGCGTCGACGATCACGTCTGGTTGCCCTACCGCGACGGAAGCTGCGACACCGCTGACCCGGCCGACGCCACGACGATGATCCTGCGAGTGCTCGACGACGTCGCTGCCGACACCGTGGTCACGTTCGGCCCCGACGGCATGACTGGCCACCCCGACCACATCGCCGTCGGGAGATGGGCCACGACAGCGGCCGAGGGCGCTCGCCACCGACCACGACTGCTCTACGCCACCAAGACGGTCGCGTTTCGCGACATGTACGCCGACCTCCATCGGCGCATTCCGATCTTCGGCCCCGACGGGCCACCAGCGGTCGAGCGGGACGAGGTCGCATTCGCGCTCGAGCTCCGTGGCGCAGCGCTCGAGCGCAAGATTGCCGCGCTCTCCGCGCACGCGTCACAGACCGCCGAGCTCATCTCCGCGATGGGGAAGGCCACCTATCGCGCGTGGGCTGCCGACGAGTACTTCGTCCAAGCGGGGGTGCCGATGAGCTCTGAGCGGCGCCCGCTCGGGGCGTGATCACCAACCACCGAAGGAGGGTTCCGTGAACCACGAAGTCCGCATCCGCATCAACGCCTCGCCCGACGTCGTCTGGGAGACCCTCGCCGACGTCGAACGTTGGCCCGAGTGGACCCGATCCGTCCGATCCGTCGAGCTCCTCGACGGCACCCTTGCCGACGGCCACCGCGTGCGCATTCGACAACCGAAGCTCCCCAGCCTGGCGTGGACCAGCACCGCTGTCCTTGCCCTCACTCAGACGGGCCTCCTCGGCACCCTCGTCGCCCTTGCCAGCCGCCGGATCACCACGCGCTACGTCGCCCTCGAGGCCGCTGGTCTGAAGGAACGAAGCGAGTACCATGCGAGGCGGTCGCCATGACAGCGAGAACGCGGCAGTCGCGCAGCAGCGCAGTGTGGAGCCCCGACTCATGTGTCGGCGCGGCGATCGAACTCACGGGTGTCCGACGCCGCTTCGGCGAGGGCGACGTGGCCGTCGACGCCCTTCGAGGGATTGACCTGTCGATCGGCGCCGGCGAGTTCGTCGTCCTGTTGGGGCCGAGCGGGTCGGGCAAGACGACGCTGCTCAACATCATCGGCGGCATCGACGCCGCCTCCGAAGGCACCGTGCGGGTCGCGGGTGTGGACCTCGGGGGCCTCGCCGCCGACGGGTTGGCAGAGTTCCGCCGCACCAACGTCGGGTTCGTGTTCCAGTTCTTCAACCTCATCCCGACGTTGACGGCCCGTGAGAACGTGGCGTTGATCGCCGAGCTGGTCGGCCGCGGCGACCGCAGCGCCGAACTTCTCCGAGCGGTCGGCCTCGGCGATCGGCTCGAGCACTTCCCGGCCTCGCTGTCGGGTGGCGAGCAGCAGCGGGTCGCGGTGGCGCGCGCCCTGGCCAAGGATCCGCCGGTGTTGCTGTGTGACGAGCCCACCGGCGCCCTCGACCTCGACACCGGACGGCAGGTGCTCGCCTTGCTGCGGGGTGTCAACCGCGAGCAGGGCCGCACCGTGGTGGTCGTGACCCACAACCAGGTGATCGCCCGCATGGCCGACCGGATCCTGTGGCTCCACGGCGGGGCCATCACTGACGATCAGCCGGTTGCGGATCCGGTCGAGGCGGAGGCGCTCCAGTGGTGAGCCTCCTCGCCCGGAAGCTCGTCCGCGACACCCGCCGTCAGTGGGTGCAGTTCGCCGCGGTCGCACTCACCTTGGCCCTCGGGGTGGCGGTCTTTGGCGCCGCCTACGACAGCTACCACAACCTCGAGTCGTCCTACGCCCACGTCTACGACCGGCTCGCGTTCGCGGACGTCACCGTCACCGGAGGCGACACCTCGTCGATCGCCGACGCGGTCCGCCGCCTGCCTGGGACGCCGGCCGTCGCCACACGCGTCGAGACGGATCTGCCGTTTCGCATCGGCGCCGGCGGCGAGGTCCACACGCTCCTCGGCCGGCTCGTCGGGCAACCCGCGACTGGCGCGCCTCGGGTGAACGCGCTCCTCGTGCAGCAGGGAACTGCCCTTGACCCCGCGCAGCCCGGACAGCCTCATCGTCGAGCGGCACATGGCCGACCACTTCCACCTGCAGATCGGCGACACGATCGAGGTGTTCGCCGGTGACGTGGCGGCCGTTCCGGATCGCCGGCATCGCGGTGTCACCCGAGTACCTGTGGCCGGCCCGCAGCCGCCAGGACCTGCTCACCTCGCCCGACGACTTCGGTGTCGCCTTCGCGCCCGACGCCCTCGTCGCCGACCTGGCCGGCAGCGCGGCATCCCACCAAGTCCTCGTTCGCGCCCCGGCAGGCGTCGACCGTGCCGCCTTCGAGCACCAGGTCCGAACAGTCGCCGCGGCCAACGGCGCCGGCGATGTGATGACCCGCGCCGACCAGCCGTCCAACAACGCCCTCCAACAAGACGTCTCGGCCTTCGGGCAACTGGCGGTGCTGTTCCCCCTGCTGTTCCTGGTGGCCGCCGCCCTCGCCGCCTACGTCCTGCTCGGCCGGCTCGTGCGCACCCAGCGCGGCCAGATCGGCATGCTCGCCGCCAACGGCTACCCCCGCCGGCGGCTGCTGTTGCACTACATCGCCTACGGCGCCACCGCCGGCATCATCGGCGCGGCCATCGGTGCCGCCGGTGGACTCGGCCTTGCCTTGTGGCTCACCAGCACCTACGCGGCCTCACTCGGCATCCCCTTGGCCGTCGCTCACTTCCACCCGCTCACACCCCTCATCGGGCTCGCGGTCGGAACCGGCGCCGCGATCCTCGCCGCCGTGGGCCCGGCGCGCGCCGCGACCAGCGTGGCACCGGTCGAGGCGATGCGCGGCGTCGCCCCCATGGGTGTCGCCCACCGCAGCGTCGTCGAGCGCGTGCCCGGGATCCGCGGCATGCCGGTGCGGGCGAGGCTCGCGCTGCGCAACCTGGCGCGCAGCCCTCGGCGTGCGGTGTCCACGGGCGTCGGCGTCGCGCTCGCCGCTGTCCTCGTCTTGTCGTCGCTCGGGATGCTCGACACCGTTTCGCTGGTCCTCGACGACCAGTTCCACCACGTCCAACGCCAAGACGCCCAGCTGTACCTGACCGCGCCCCGGACGCAGCCGTGCTGTCCGCCGCTCGAGCCGCGCCCGGCGTCGGCCGGGTCGAGCCCACGCTCGACGTGCCCATCGTCCTCAGCAATCGCGGACGCCGCTACCAGACCGCGCTGACCGGCTTCACGCCGGACACGACCATGCACCACTTCGACCAGCCACTCCCCGACAACGGGATCGTGCTCGGCGACGCGCTGCGGTCGATGCTCGGAGTCGACGTCGGACAGACCGTCGAGGTCACCGTCGCCAACAACGGACCAGTGCCGGTGACCGTCGCCGGCTTCGTCCACGAACCGCTGGGCAGCCTGGCGTACACAACGCTCACCTACGCGCAACAGCTCGCCGCCGGTGACGGCGAGCACTCGCTGCTCGTCAGCTACGCAAGGGGAGCAGACCGGTCCGCGGCGCGTGCCGCGCTCGAGGCGGTCCCGGGTGTCGTGGCGTTCCGCGACGTGCGCGGCAGCGAGGAAACCGTTCGCCAACTGCTCGGCCTCTTCTACGCCATCGTCGGCGTCATGCTGCTGTTCGGCGCGATCCTCGCCGTCGTCGTGCTGTTCAACACGCTGTCGGTGAACGTGTCCGAACGCACCGTCGAGCTCGCGACACTCGCGCGCCGCCGGAGCACGCGTGTCGACCCTCGCCCGCATCATGACCGCGGAGAACACCCTCCTCGTCGCAGCCGCCATCCCTTTCGGGCTGGCGGCTGGATGGCTGACCGGACGCTGGCTGATGAGCTCGTTCAACAGCGACCTCTACCACTTCACCCTTCGCCTGCGGCCCACGACACCGGCACTGCTCGTGTTCGCCCTCCTCGCCGTCGCCCTGTTGATGCACATCCCGACCCGCCGCATCGTCAGACGCCTCGACGTCGCCCGCGTCGTGCGCGAACGCGCCGTCTGAGTCGCGCCGCGCCCGAGACGATCGCCGAATGCACGCGCGTGGGGCGGCTCAGGACTTGTGATGTGCGCTCGCGGATCTCCACCGCGAGGTCGGGCGCTCGGCACCCGCGGTGGCTCGCCCACGCGATCGGCGCCCTCGACTTCGTCGCCGAACGCAAGAACGTCGTGTTCCTCGGGCCGCCCGGCACCAACTGTGACCTACCTGGCCGTCGGCCTGTCCATCCGGGCGTGCGAAGCCGGCCACCGCCTCGCGTTCGCCACCGCCGCCCAATGGGTAGACCGTCACGGCTGGCCCCTTCACGTGATCGACGGTGCCGCCCACGTACCCCACATCGAACAACCTGACTCGTTCGTCGAAGCCCTCACCGCCGTCGACGCCACCGCCTGAGCGTCACGAGCCGATGCCGCGCTGAGCGATGCATTCTCGGCCTCTCTGCGCGGCTCTGGCCTACCGGCACGAACATGGCGCTGGACACGGGTCCACCGCCGTAACGGATGTCATCGTTCGAGTTCAACGGCGGGCTACGCCATGATCCACTCGGGGATGCAGCGCGGCGACCATCGCCGGGTCGGTCTGGTAGGCGACGTGGGCGTGTCCGTCGAGCTCTCGGATCTGCGCGTGGGGGATCGCGGCGGCGGCCAGGTGTGTCAGCTCGGCCAGCGCCGGGTCGGTGTCCGAGCCGGTGAGCAGGAGCGTTGGCGCGGTGATCGCGTCGAACTGTCCGGGCCGGTACACCCAGTCGTGTTCGACCCGGCACTCGCGTGGCAGGGTTGCTGCGGCGCCGAGAACGTCTGGCCAGCGGGGACCAGCCTTGAAACCCTCGAACTCCCGTGGGGTGATAGCGCCGGTGTCGACCAGGGCGACGCGGATGGCGGCTTCGCGGTCGCCGGCGGCGATGGCGGCCGTCATCGCCTCGAGTGAGCCGGCCGGGTAGCGGAGGCCGAAGCTGGGCTCGTAGAGGATGAGCCGGTAGACGTTGGTGGTGAGGGTGGCGCCGCCCATGGCGGGGTTGCATCCGTAGCTGTGGCCCCACAACGCCACCGGTCCGCCGGTGCGAGCGGCAACGGCGTCCACGACGGCGGCCACGTCTTCGAACTCGCGGGCGATGTCGTACGGTGCGGTGTCACCGCTGGCACCAGAGCCGCGGCGGTCCATCGCGAACGTCGTCAGGTCACCGTGCAGTTCGGCCACGAGCGGGTCGAACGTGCTGTGATCGGTGGGACAGCCGTGCACCAGGACCAGGCCGGGTCCGGTGCCGTCGACCCACACCGCGAGCGCCGTTCCGTCCGGTGAGCGGACGTCGAGGCGTGTGGCGACGCTTGTGTTGGCGTGCGCGTGGGTCATCGGACTCCTCCTTGGCTGATGGTGTTGTGCCGATCGACTTCGGTGGCGAACACGCTCACGGCGTGGGCGAACGCGTCGGGTTGTTCGAGGTAGGGCACGTGACCACTGTCGATTTCGACGAAGCGGGCGTCGGCCAACGCGGCGGTCAGCGGCCGGGCGACCAGGCGCGGGCCGGGGAAGCTCGTCGTGCCGGCGATGACCAACGCCGGGGTGGTGATCGACGCCAGGTCGGCCGGCCCGACCTGGAGTGAGGGTGACCGCAGGTCGGTGAAGCCGATCTCGGCGTTGTCGCGCAGGCGATCCCGGCGACCCTCGTCCAGCGTCGACCACATCTCGGTGCAGACGATTGACATGAACGCGTCCACCCCGGCCCGCAGCCCGTCGCGGGCGATGGCTGCCTCGACGACGGGGAGGATCGCCTCGGTTGCCGCCTGGCCGACGGCGGGGTCCAGACTGAACAGAGGCGGCTCGCTCAACACGAGGCCCCGCAGCAGATGGGCGTGACGGAGCGCGAGATCGACGGCGATGACGCCGCCGCTGCTCGATCCCACCACCAGGCAGGGCGCAAGGTCCAGGCTCTCGATCAGGGCGGCGGCGTCATCGGCGTGGCACGCGACGCTGATCGCGGTCGTTCCGCGGCGGCTGCGGGTGTGGCCGCGGCGGTCGTAGCGCACGCATGTGTAGCGGTCCGCGAACCGCTCGGCCTGGGCCGCCCACACGTCGGCGTGGCCGCACATGCCATGCACGAACAGGATCGCCGGTCCCTGCCCGTCCCGTTCGTAGTAGAGGGTCGTGTCGTTGATGGCGATGGTCGGCATGGCGTGAGTGTGAGCGCATCGGGGAGGCGGCCACCAGTGGGGCATTCACCCCATCTCGGGCCCAGTCACCGCGACAGCAGACCGTGCTCCATCGCGAACAGCGTGGCGCCCGCGCGGGTGGACACGCCGACCTTGGTGTAGAGGTGCTCGATGTGGTGGCCCACCGTCTTGGCCGAGATCCCCAGCCGGGCCGCGGCCTGCTTGTTGGCGAGTCCGCGGGCGATCAGACGCAACACGTCGACCTCCCGATCGGTCAATCCGGCCGGCCAGACCGCCGGTGCACGTTGACTGGCGTGGCCGGCCGCCGCCAGCACCGCGTCCACTTCGACCCGGCCCAGCCGGCCCTCGTCAACCTCCTCCAGCAGCTGCGAGGCGGCGTCGGCTGGGCTGCGGGCCGGCCGGTGGGGGCGGTCCTCGATCATCGCGTGGTAGGCGTCGGCGGCCGCCAGCAGCCGAGCCGGCAGGTCGAGCTGGTCACCGCCGAGCCCGCGGTGGTACCCGCTGCTGTCGCGTCGTTCGTGGTGGCGGCCAGCCAGCGGCGCGTACGATGCGAGCAGTCCGCAGCGTGACAACACCCGCTCGCCCAAATAGGTGTGCAGACGCACCCGTTCCCACTGATCGGCGCTCAGCGGCCCCGGGCGATCCCAGAGCCCCGACGGGATACCCACTGTGCCCACATCGTGAACGAGCCCGGCGCGAGACAGGATCTGGGCCTCTCGGCCGGATAGCCCGGCGGCGCCGGCGGCGGCTGAGGCCAGGCTCGCCACCCCCGGCGAGTGGCCGCGGAAGAACGGTGATTTCAGATCGGCGAAATCGGCGACCGCGCCCAGCGCGGCGTCGATGCTGTCCTCGTCGACGTTGAGCACCGGTGCCGGCTCGGCGTCCAGCACCACCGCGCACAGTTCGTCGCCGAGTCCCGCCAGCCAGCTCTCGCCGTGTGTGGTCAGCGCGTCGACGACCACCGGGTCGTAGGCCCGGCCGCGCCGGTGGGCCAGCACCTCGGTCGCCGTCGCCCACCCCGCCTGGCGGGCCCACAGATCGGCATCCCGTGCAGCGGTCACCACCCGTATGGCGATCGGCACTTCCTCGCCCGCTAGGCCGTCTGGGTAGCCCTTGCCGTCCCATCGCTCGTACGCGTGCGCCAGCGACGACGACACCGAGTCGGGCATGCCGAGCCGAGCGGCCAGCCGAGCCGCTGCCTCGCAATGGGCCGACAGGCTTCGCCGCGCCCCACCAGGATCCGCGAGCGCTCGCACGACCAGACCGACCCGACGACCCAGCGGCAGGTCCGCGGCGAGATGGCCGACGAGGAACCGCACACTCTCGCCCGTCTGGGCGTTGAGCATCGGCGCGAACACGGCGTTGAAGGCCACGTCGTCGCCTCCGGCCGCCAGCGCCGCGTCCGACGCATCCGACGTGCAACCCAGAAAACGCAGCAACGCCACGTGAAAGATGCACGAACGCGTCGCCGCATCCAGGCCCATCGTCTCGGCGACGTTGAGCGACAACCAGCACGTGCGCAGACCATGCTCGAGCGGCTGGCCGGTACCCAGGTCGCACGCCAACGAGAGGGCGACGGTGAGCTCGGCCATGCGCCCCGACTCGACTCCTTTGGCCACCGCTCCACTCTCCCAGACGGCCAGTCTCGCGAAGCGCGTCTGCGGCACCGGTCGTCCACCTGCGTGATCATGCGGCCCGGCGGCTGGGCGTGCCGCTGCGGGTCAGTGGTTGAGCACAGGAGTGCGGGTGTTCCAGCGGGGCAAGGCGCGGGCCAGGACACGTTCGCCCTCGACGGTGATGAGCCCATGCCGGGTCGCTTCGCTCCAGGCCAGCGCGCCTCGGTGCCAGTCGATGAACGCTCGCGTGTTCGCAGTGACCTGCAGATCGGTTTCCCCGCCCGGGTCGGACTGGCAGAGCTCGGCTCGACCGTGGTCGATGAGCAGCCAGTAGCGCTGGTTGCCTGGTTGCTCGTCGGGGAACTCGAACCGGACGACCACTCGTCCTGCGGGCAGGTGTGCTCGGTTGAGTTGGACCTGGCACCAGGCCCAGAGGGCGAACCCTGGGTCGAGGTGTTGGGGCAGGACTTCGACCCAGCGCTCGGCCCATCGGCCGAGGCTGTCGATCACCGATACCAGGTCTACGCCGGCCTCCGTCAACCGGTAGACGCAACCTTGGCCGTTTGCTTTCCGCTCCGACACGATGATGCCGGCGCGCTCGAGTTCGCGCAGTCGTTTCACGAGCATCGAGCGGGACATGGCGGGCACGCCGCCGGCGATCGCGGAGAACGTCGTGGCCCCGAACAGCAGGTTGCGGACGATCAACAGGCTCCAGCGCTCGGCGAGGATCTCGCTGGCCCGAGCGACAGGGCAGTACTGCCGGTAGGTAACGGCCACGCGTTCCATCGTCGCGGCGCGTTCCGGTGGCGTCGAGTTCTTTCTTCGCGCTGGATCGTCGGTCGAGTCGGTCGCATCGTGGCGTCATGACCAGTGACAACCTTGCCGCGACCGGGCAGGTCGCGGCCTCGGCGGCCGAGGTCTACGAGGACTTCTTCGTTCCGGCCCTGTTCTCCCAGTGGACCGAGACGACCCTCGAGATCGCCGGTGTCGTGCCCGGTGACGACGTGCTCGATGTGGGCTGCGGGACCGGGGTGCTCACCCGGGCCGCGGCGAGGCGCCTGGCTGGTAGCGGCACCTGCATCGGTGTCGACATCAACCTCGGCATGCTCGCCGTCGCTCGCCGCGCCGGCGAGGCGATCACCTGGCGTGAGGCTTCCGCCGAGGCGCTGCCGTTCGACGACCACCGCTTCGACCGGGTCCTGAGCCAGTTCGCCCTCATGTTCTTCCAAGACCGTGTTGCGGCCCTCGCCGAGATGAGCCGCGTCGTCCGGCCGACTGGGAGTGTCACGGTCAGCACCTGGGTTCGCGTGGAGGAGTCACCCGGCTACGACGCCATGGTGCGGCTGCTCGACCGGCTGTTCGGGCCTGATGTGGCCGGCGCCCTGCTGGCTCCGTTCACTGTCGGTACGGCGGGCGAACTCGCCGAACTGCTGAGTGTCTCCCTCGATGATGTGATGGTGGTCCGAGCCGACGGGCGTGCCCGCTTCCCGTCGATCGAAGCGTGGGTCCACACCGACATCAGGGGCTGGACGCTCGCCGAGATCATCGACGACGGCCAGTACGCCGAGCTGCTCGCCGCCGCTCAGCAAGAGCTCGTCTGCTTCACCGATCGCGACGGTCGTGTCGAGTTCGCCGCTCCGGCCCTTCTCGCGACCGGACGACCCCGACCAAGACGCCCGCCAGCGCCATGATGCTCGGAACTGCTGCCAGCACGCGCTCACGGCGAGCACCGAAGTCCCCAGCATCGCGTCCGAGAATCACAAAGAAGGAGACGGGCTTGCGATCATGGTCGGGTTCGTGGAGCACCCACGTGAGCACCGGGTCATCGGCAGACTCGGCGAGGATCCGTCCGACGTCTCGGGCGTCCGACGCGTCCGCGATGCGAGTCGCTGTCACGGTCGCAGGACCCAGAAGCGCCATTTGTCGTGGGGGATCTCGATCGGGTCGACGTTGCCGAAGCCGGCGGCGGCCGCCAGCTCCCGCAGTGCCTGCGGTCGGAGGAGTGTGCCGGTGGCGGCCGACGCAGCTCGCGTCGGCGAGTCGGCGAGGCCGACCGGCAGACAGTGCAACACGCTGAACGCGTACAGGAATCGCTGCAGGTCATCGGCGGGCGCCGTGAACTCGTCGGCCGCCGCCATGTCGGCAACGAGCACGACACCGTCCTCGGCCACCAGTGACCGGCACGCCGACAATGCCGCGACCGGGTCGCCCATGTCGTGGAGCGTCTCGAACGCGCACACCAGGTCGTACCGGCGAGTCTCTCGCTCGCCCGGCTCCACAAGGCTGACCAGCCCCGCCGCTGCCTGCTGCTCCAGCCACTCCGCCGCATACCGCGGTGCGATCGCCGCCTTGACCGCCAGCTCCTCGGCCGTGCACGACCCTTCAGCCAGCCGGTCATAACAGCCGAGCCGCCAGCCCAGCAGCACCGTCAACATCTCGTACCAGCCAAGCGCCGCCGCCATCACCCGCTCGGCGAAGTCCTACTCACCTCGGCCATCGTCTTCTCCCGACCGGAATGCTCCTCACAGAGGCCCTGCATGCATGATCGCTCCCGACGCCGCTCGACGCACGCGGACTGGGTATCCCGGCCGGCGCTCCGCCGGCTCGTCCCTCTTGCCGGCCTGTAGACGAAGGAGACGACCGGGGGAGGCACGTCGTCTCAGTGGTCCTCATGTCGGTGGCCCGGTGACGAGCGGGAGGTCAGTGCGGGGTGTGTAGGGGTCCGTCGACGTTGATTGTGGGCGGTCCCGTGCCGGAGCGGACCACAACGACTTGGCTCTCGTGGTCAACGGGGTTGCTCTCGCGGTGGATGACGCCTCTGGGTACGTGGAGGAAGTCACCCGGGCCGGCTTCGAGGGCCTCGCGACCGTCGATGCCGAACTCCATCCGGAGGCCGCCTTGGATCACGAACACCGCGGTGTCGTGGTCGCCGTGGTGGTGCCATCCCGAGGTCATGTGCGGTTCGGTCCGCACCAGACCAGCCCACATGCCGTCCACTTCGATGGCCCGCTCTCGCACCATGCCTGGTGTCGGGTCACCTTGGTGTCGCTCGGAGGCGGTGATGCGCGTTATCCGCTTCTGGGCTGTCATTCGTACCTCCTTCGCGCGTTGCGTGGCGCGTAGAGTCGATGGATCTTGTCCGCGAGTTCCGGCGGCGTGAAGGTGCTGCTCTGACGGCGGAGCTGCGCGCTTGTCGCGAGTGCGGGCTGGCCGCCTCGTAGTCGCCGCGTTCGTGCTGCAGTAGGGCGGTGGCCTCGTAGACGGTGGCTTGGCCACCGAGGTGTCCGAGGCGTTCACAGACATCGAGCGCTTCGCGCAGTAGCGCGTCGGCGTCGTCTCGTCGGCCGGCCAGAACAGCGATGGTGGCTCCGAGCGTCGCCGCCGACGCCACGCCTTCCTGGTAGCCGATCGTTCGGTATTCGCTCAGCGCTCGCTCGTACAGGACGTTTGCCTCCGGCCGATCGGCGGCGTACGCAGCGTGGGCCTCGTAGTCGAGGGCGCAGCCCAGGACCATGGGTTCCCCGAGCTGTTCTCCCAGGCGTGTGGCCCCGCCGAGCAGGACGTCCCCACGGTCGTGGTCGCCGACGAGGTGCGCCGCGTGTCCGGCCAGCGCGGTGATGAGGACCAGCGACCATGGCTCGCCGGCGTGCAGCGCGTGCTGGCGCGCTTCGCTGTGGTGATGGTCGGCCGAGGGATCGCGGCGCGCCCAGGCCGCCATGCCGAGCAGGTTGTGCGCCAGGGCGATCAGTAGTTCGTCGCCGAGCCGGCGGCCGGCATCGAGCTGGCGGCGGGCGGCTTGCTCGGCCCGCAGCACGTCCCCCTGCGCGACCGAGGTGGACGCGATCACGCGGTCCAGTCGGGCGTACGCCCGTGGGTCGCTGGTGAGGTGCCTTGCTTGCTCGCTCCAGGCTCGAAGCTCGGTCAGACGTCCGTCGAGGAACCAGGGCCAGTACAGGTCGACCACAAGCTGTCCGGCGGCCGACGAGCGTTGCGCCAGCGCGTTTTCCGCGGCGACGCGCAGATCGGTGACGTGGGCACGTCCGATCGCGGCCCATCTCGGCGCGGCGGCCGTGCGCAGTCCGTCGGCCATGGATCGGGCCAACTCGACGTGGTGCTGGAGGTGTCGGTTTCTTGCCTTCGCGACCATCAGGGGAGGTGATCCGTCGCGAGCGAACTGTCGGAGGACTTCGAGCATCCGATAGGTGGCCTCACCGGCGAGATCGGAGGCGCGCATGAGCAGGGAGCGGCAGACGAGGCGATCCACGACATCAAGTGCATCGTCACCGACGAGCGAACGGGCCGCCTCGATCGTGAACGGGCTCGTGAAGACGGCGAGCTCGCCGAGTGCGGTCTGGTCCCGTTCGCTGAGCAGGTCATAGCTCCAGCCGATGACGGCTCGGATCGTCCGATGGCGTGCGTGCGATGCGCGACGATCGCCGGACAGGAGGTCGAGCGGAAGGCGGCCGAGGGCATCATCGATCTGTTCGAGGGTCAGCGACGCCGTGCGCGCCGCGGCGAGCTCGATGGCGAGGGGGAGCCCCTCCAATCGCTCGGTGACCCGCCGAACGACAGCTGGGTCCAGAGCTACCAGCCGGTTGGCCGCCCGAGCTCGGGTGACGAGGAGTTCGCTCGCGGCATCGCCCTCCAACCCGCCCAACCTCAGAACGTGCTCGCCGCTGACGTTCAGTGTCGCTCGGCTGGTGACGAGGACGCGCAGCTGCTCACAAGACGACAGGACCACCGACGCGAACGCGGCGATCTCGTCGACCACGTGTTCACAGTTGTCCACGAGCAACAAGCCGCGGTGTTGGCTCGCATAGTCAACGATGAAGCTTCGAGTCGCTCCTGGGGGCCGGGCGAGCCGGACCGCCGCTGCGAGCGCTGACGTGACCTGCTCGGCCGAGCTCGCCGAGGCGAGCTCGGCGAGCCACACGCCGTCGCCGTTGCGGTGCAAGGCGCGGGCCACCTCGAGCGCGAGGCACGTCTTTCCGACCCCGCCGGGCCCTGCGATCGTCACCAGCCGGGCCGTTCCGAGCAGCTCGGTCGCGGCGGCGAGCTCCACCACTCGGCCGAGCAGCGGCATGGCTGCGGCCGGCAGCCGAGGAGCTGCGTCGTAGACCGGTGGGCGGAGGCTTGGGTCGTGCCGCAGGATGGCCGCTTCGAGCTCGCGCAGCTCGGTCCCTGGTTCGACCCCAGCCTCATCGATGAGCGTGTTTCGCGCCTCGACGCAAGCGCGGAGCGCGTCGACCTGTCGGCCGCTCTCGTACAGGGCCCGGACGAGAAGCGCGTGCAGCCGCTCACGGAGCGGCGGGCGTGCGTGAGGACTTCCCGCAGCTCGCCGATCACGGCGGCGGAGCGCCCGGACCCGAGATCGGCGGACATGCGGTGCTCCAAGGCGTCGGAACGCTCCTCCTCCAGCCGGGCGGCGGTGCCGACCGCCCAGGGCTCATCGGCGTGCTCGCCCAGTGCGGGGCCCCGCCACAGCCGCAGTGCCTCCTCGTAGTGGCCGTGGGCGACGAGCTCGGCGAAGCGCTCGGCGTCCACGTCGCTGGTGGCGTCGAGTCGGTAGCCGCCCTCGACGGTGCGGATGGCGGACGCCCCGAGCGCGTGGCGGAGGTCGCGGACATAGCCGTGGACCAGGTTTGCCGCGGTGGCCGGCGGTTTGGCCGCCCACAGGGCGTCGACGATCCGGTCGACGCTCACGGTGGTGCGGCGGTGGACGACGAAGAAGGCCAGCAGCTCCCGCGCCTTCGGCGCCGTCACGACGACCTCGGCGCCGTCCGAGGAACGCACCTGGAGTGGACCCAAGATCCTGAACTCCACCGCCATCGACTCTACCGTCGCCCCGCCCGATCGGCTCGACCGTCCCTCCAGCGTCCCTCCAGGTGCCCGGCGCACGCTCTCCTCGACTGAGCTTCATGGGAGGAGCGACTCATGATCATCCACATTGTCCGGTTCACGTCGCGGCTCGATGACGAGCGCGTTCACGAACTGTTCGCGGCCTGTATCCCCGAATACCTGGCCGTGCCAGGGCTCGAACAGAAGTACTACCTCCACTTCGCCGACGGTCAGCACGGCGGCATCTACGTCTGGGACAGCCGATCGTCGATGGACGCGTTCCGTGCCGGGAAGCTGTCCCGCTCGATCTGCCACGTCTACGACGTGCAGGAATCCACGCTCGACGTCGCGGACGTGGTCCTGCTGCTCCATCCCGACCCGGCGAGCCCGGTGACCACCAAGGGGAACGCTCCCCGGCTGTTCGACGGCCCGACCACACAGGTCCTCTGAGCGAGCGGACGAGGCGAGCCGGGCACCGCCACCGGTCCCGGAACCGGAGGAACGTTTTGGGAACAACACGGCGCGCACACTGATGCCACGTCGACAGTGAAGGAGGAACATGATGGCAAGCGCGAAGGAGATGGTGGCGGAAGCCAAGGCGGGGATCGAGAACTTGACCCCCGATGACCTCGCTGACGAGGTGGCCCATGGTGACGTGCTGCTCGTCGACCTGCGCGAGCCGGCCGAGACCGCCGCTGGGATCATTCCGGGCGCCGTCTGCGCGCCGCGAGGGATGCTGGAGTTTCACGCCGACCCGTCGACGACGTACCACCTGGATGGCTTCGACCCGGCCCGCCGGGTGATCGTCTACTCCGCGGCCGGATCACGCTCGGCACTCGCGGCGAAGACACTTCAGCAGCTCGGCTACCGCGACGTGGCTCACCTCGACGGCGGCTTCAAGGCCTGGGTCGAGCAAGGCCGGCCGGTCGACACGCCAGCACCCGCCTGAAGGTGACGTGCGCTCGTCGCGGGTGGCATCATCGTGGCGACGCAAGAATTCCGGTCGACGGGCGAGCCCCCGGACGGCCCGGTGATCGATCTCCGGATGCTGGGACGCTTCGAGGTGGCGGTGGGTGGTCACGTGGTGGACGCCGCCGCGTGGCCGTCGAAGCGGGCGGCTCAGCTCGTCCAGCTGCTCGCGCTGGCAGACGGCTTCACGCTCGCCCGCGACCAGGTGATCGAGGAGCTTTGGCCTCGGTTGGACGTCGAGGCCGGCGCGGCCAACCTCCGCAAGGCCGCGTTCCACGCCCGCCATTGCCTCGGCGCCGACGATGCGGTGGTACTGCGGCGCGGGCAAGTCGCGCTGTTCCCCGGTCGCGTCATCCGCACCGACGTGGGGGACTTCCTGCAGGCGGTGAGAACGGCGCAGCTGAGCGACGCGCCCGACGCCTGGTCCACGGCGGCCGCACTGTACGGCGGTGACCTGCTGCCCGAGTCGCGCTACGAAGACTGGACCGAGCCGCTACGCCAGCGGGTGCACGCCGGCTACCTCGACGTCCTGCGCAAGGGGGGGCGATGGGAGCGGCTCGTCGAGCTCGAACCGACCGACGAACCCGCCTACCGTCAGCTGATGCGCGCCGCGATCACTACCGGCAACCGCCACGCCGCCGTGCGGTGGTACAGCCGGCTGCGCACTGCCCTGCTCCGCGACCTGGGAGTGCTGCCCGACCCGGCCACCGACGCGTTGTACGAGGAATGCGTCGGCGGGCTCGGCGTGCCCGACCCCGCGTTCGTGGGACGCCAAATGGAGTTGGCCCGCATGGCCGCGGTGCTGGCGATCGGGTCGCCGACGTCGCTGGTGGTCGTGCGAGGTCCCGCTGGCATCGGCAAGTCTTCGCTGTGCCGGCAGATCGCGAACCTCGCCGCCGGGCACGGCTGGCTGGCGGCCGAGACCTCGGCCACCGCCGGAACGGGTCCTTACGCGCCGGTCGGGGCCCTGCTCGAGAGGTTGGCGACATCCGAGCGCGGGTTGCTCGGCCGTGTCGGCGGCGTCACGCAGACCGTCCTGTCCCAGCTCACGCCGCTCGTCGCCAGCGACGAGCCGCGAGTGGGCTCACTCACACGCCACCACATCGTGGGCGCGCTCCGCCGGGTGGTCGACGCCGTGGACCGGCCGGCCGGGACGGCCCTCATCCTCGACGACGCGGAGCTCGCCGACGAGGCGACGATCGATGTGCTGGTCGACCTCGCTGCCCTCCGCGTCGAGCGTCTGCGGGTCGTGTTGGCGCAGCGCGACCGGCCGTCGCCGCCCCAGACGCTCGGGCCACGGGTCGCCTCACTCCAGCGCGGCGGACGCCTCGCGACGATCGACCTCGATGCATTGCCCGACGACGAGGCGGCCGTCCTGGTCGCTGCAGCAGCACCCGGCTCACCCGACGACGGCGACGTGGAGGCAGTCGTGCGGCTCGCCGGTGGCAATCCGTTTCTACTCGTCGAGATGGCCCGGCGAGTCGGCCGCGGGTCGCCGGCCGCCATCACCGGTGTTGCTGACCTCGCCGTGACCCGCTTCGTCGACCTTGCCGAGCCCCACGCGACCATGCTGGGCCGTCTGGCTCTGGCCGGTGACGAGCTCGACACCACCGAGGTCGCCGCCATCACCGGTCTGACAGACGAGGAAGCCGGCGCACTCCTCGACGAGGCGCTCGCAGCCGGAGTGCTCGTCGTCAGTGCTGGCCGCTATCGGTTCCGCCACGAGCTCGTACGGCAAGCCCTGGTCGACCGCCTCCCGCCGCACCAGCGTGTCGCTGTCCACCGGGACACAGCCCGCCGGCTCGAGCGGGCGGGAGCCGCGCCGTCACGGATCGCCGCGCACTGGCTCGACGGTGAGCGTGCCGACGCGGCGGTTGACTGGTTGCTCGCTGCGGCCCGGCACGCGATGCGACTGGGCGCCTTCGGCGACGCGCTCACCCAGTTGGACCTGCTTCTCTCTCACGTCCCCGATGATGCCGGTGCGCTGTGCCTGCGCGCCGACGCACTTGACGCGCTCGGCAGGGGCGGCGCCCCGGCCGCCTACGCCGCAGCGGCGGCTGCCGCCACTGTTGACCGGCGAGGTGACATCCGCGCCAAAGAGGCGCTGGCCCAACTCAAGCTGGGCGATTTCGAGGGCGCACGGCGAACGGTCGCCAACACCGCTCCGGTGTCCCCCGAGGGTCGGCTCGCCCGCGCCCTGACCCGCAGCGGGCTCGCTGCCGTCGGGTTCGTCGATCCTCAGCTGGCATCGAGTGACGCGGCCGAGAGCCGGCGACTTGCGCTGGAGCTGGGCGACCCCGCCGCGGTCGTAGCCGCTTCGTGGGCCCAGGCCTTGGCCGCGCACGCCGCGGTGAGCTACGCCAAAGCCTCCGGCTCGATCTACGGGACACGTCCACGCTGCCCGAGCTCGCGGTCGCCGTCTTCGACGGACAGCTGTGCGTGACGCAGCGGCTGTTGTACGGCGCCGCGCCCTACGACGACGTCATCGCTTACGCCGACTCACTGGCAGCCGAAGCGGAGCGTCTCGGTGCCGCCCACGGGCGCGCCTTCGCCTTGACGCTCCGGGGCGAAGCCGAGCTTCTCGCGGGCCGTCTCGCGGACGCGGAGCGCGACCTGGCGTGCGCGGGCGAACTTCACCACGCAATCGCCGCTCCCACCGGCGAAGCGCTCACGTTGCAGCGCCGGGCCGAGGTCGCGCTCCACGACGGACGACACGCTGCCGCCCACCAGCTACTCGACGACGCCCTCGCCGTCGCCCAAGAGTCCGGCGTCCAGTTCCACCTGCTCGATCGCATCTACGGCACCGCGGTCAGCGCCGCACCCGACCCCGACACGGCAATGACCCTTGTCGACGACGCCGAGCAGGCCATCCGCGGACCCTTCGAGACGTGCCCGGGCTGCCGGATCACCTACACCGCCCCCGCCGCCATCGCCTTGGCGCGCGCCGGTGACCTCGAACGCGCCTCGACCTACGCAGACACAACCGCGACGCTGGCCTGTGTGGTGATGCAGCTTCCCGCCTGGGACGCGACCGTCGAAGAGGTCCGAGCTCACCTCGCCCTTGCCCGTGGTGACCGGCACGGGGCGCGAGACCACTTCCTGGCCGCGGCCCGGGGCTTCGACACGGCCGCGCAGCCCCTGGACGTGGCGCGGTGCCAGGCGCTCGTCATCGGCTGACCGGCCGAGGCAAGGTGTCTCACCCAGGGAGTGCCAGCATCCCGGTTCAACGCCGCGGCGACGCCTCGGCGTGCTGCTCGACGAGCGCTTCGGCGTGGCTCGCCTCGAAGAACACGTCGGGCGCCATAGTCCCAGCGAAGAGGCTCGCGAACTCGTCCATGGCCGCCTGGTTGCCGGCGATGCGGCCGAGAAGTTGTTGCAGCGCAGGCGGGGGCGGCTCGAGGGTGGCGAGCCGGGTCGTGAAGTCGTACAGCGGGCCGACTCGTGCGGCGCGCTGACGACGGTACGCGGCCATCGCGTAGGCGTGGCTCTGATCGCCGCTCAGTGCCGTATCGATCGCCGTGGCGCAGAGCTCGGCATCGTGGAACGCGTCGGTGATGCCCTCCGCGGTGACGGGGTCCTTGACATATCCCGCGTCGCCCACGAGGACCCAGCCCGGCCCGTACGGGATGCGGAAGTGGTTCGGAACGCCGCCGCCCCTGATTCGCTCCTCCCGCCTGGCACCGGCGAGGCGGTCGCCGAACACCCCGGCGATCGCCCGGTGATAGTTGCCGTCGATGTCCTGCTTGACCGCGTGGAACTGGGCATGGGGCCAGGCGGCCAGCACCATCGTGAGATCGTCGTTGGTGGGGAAGCGCGCCGCAGCCGTGGCCGGGCCGAAGGACCCATTGGGCGTCGCGGACGGGGAAGCCGCTCCAGTACGAGTAGTAGGCGACCGCCAGAACCGGCTTCGAGTGGTAGCGGGCGGCGCCGACGGCGCCGGCGACTCGGGAATGGGCGCCGTCCGCGCCGACCACCACTCGGGCGTGTTCGTCGACACTGGGCCCCGTCGGCCCGTGCCCGCGGATGCCGACCACTTCGTCGTCGTCCACCAGCAGTTCGTCGACGATGAAGCCCTCACGTACCTCCGCTCGGGCCTGTACGGCAGCGTCGAGGAGCAGCTTGTCGAGAACGGTTCGCCGGGGGCAGTAGCCGACGCCGACACCATCAGCCGCGTGCGGGGTCCCCTTGATGACGAATGGTCCGAGGTCGAACGAATAGGTCGTGATCGGAGGGCATCCGGTGGCGACGAGTCGGTCGCGCAGCCCCCAACGCTCGAGCGCAGCGACTCCGGGCGGGTGAACAAGGTGCGTGGATACGGTGTCGGAGGGGAAGTGAGCCCGGTCGACGACCAGTACCCGGTAGGCCATGCGGGCCAGCAGCATCGCGGTCGGTGATCCGGCACAGCGACCGCCGACGACGATGACGTCGTAGCTATTTGCAGTCGAGGCGCTGGCCATGGTGCCTCCTTCTCAGGCTTCTCAGCGGTCGGGCCCTGGTTGCGATGATCGCCGGCGGCTAACGGGCGACGGCGCACAGAGCGAGGGAGGGGATCCGGTAGCCGGCGCCTACCGCGAACTGCTCGAGCGCGGGTTCACACCGGCGTCGAAGGGCGGCCCGAGCGTCGTCGGCAAGGGCTCGGATCGCCAGACCGATAGGCCCCGCGGTGTCGGCCACCAGCCCCACGTACGCGTCGACGCTGGGGACCGCGAACCCACTGGGTACGTCCTCGGTGTCGATCTGCGAGAACCCGGCGCTCCGCAGCGTCGTGCGCAGTCGTGTCGCGTCGGCGAGGGCGAAGACGCCGGGTCCGTCGGGCGGGGGCGGCGCCAGGTGGCCCTGCTCGACGAGCGCGCCGACGATCGTGGTGAAGAACGGATTGCGTTGCGGTGCCCCCCACACGGCGAGCACCAGTCGGCCGTCGGGCCGCAGCACGCGGCGGCTCTCCGAGAACGCCAAGCCGGGATCGTTCACCAGCATGAACGCGTATCGGCAGAGCACGGCGTCGACCGACTCGTCGTCGAGGTCGATGTGCTCGGCGTCGAGTCGGCGGTACTCCACGTTGGTGATGCCGAGCTCGACGCCGCGCCGGCGCGCCCCGTCGAGCATGGCCGGCGAGAAGTCGCTCGTGATGAGGTGACCGTGGTCACCGAGAACGCTAGCCACCTCGTAGCCGGTGTCGCCCATGCCGGCGGCCAGTTCGAGCACCGTCTCGCCCGGCCGTGGCGCCAGCGCTCGGACGATCCAACGTCGCACCGGTGCCGCGGCGGCCTCGATCTCGGCGCGCCGACGCTCCCAGGTCGGCGCGATCTGTTCGGCGATGTGCAGAATCTCGTGCTCCTGAGTGATGTCCGCGTCTGTGCCCATCGGTCCTCCCTGCGTGCCTCGTGCCATTGGCTCGTCGACACACCTGCGGCGTCGACACCTTCGACGCTAGGGACGACGGCCGGCTCCGCCCATCGGGAGTTCTCCCCACGCCAGGAGCCCGCACTCCACAGCGAACAGCGCGGCTGCTGGTCGGGTGGAGACACCGATCTTGCCGTAGATGTTCTGGATGTGGCGGTCGGCGGTCTTCGCCGAGATGCCCAGAGTGTGCCCGATCTGCTTGGTCTGGCGACCTTGCGCCAGCAGGCGCAGCACTTCCACCTCGCGATCGGTGAGACCGGCCGGACGAGCCAGCGTCGGCGCGGGTTGACCGGCCGCCTCGATGACGGCACCGACCGCGTGGGGGTCGAGTCGCCCTTGCGCGGCGTCGTGCGCGAGGCGGTCTGCGGCTTCTGCTCGGCTGAAGGCGGGCCGGTACGGGCGCGTCTCGATCATCGCGTGGAACGAGTCGGCCGCGGCGAGTAGCCGGGCCGACACGGCGAGGTCGGCACCCGTCGTCCCGCGGTGGTAGCCCGAACCGTCGAGCCGTTCGTGGTGAGCGCCGGCGGCCGGCACGAGGGAAGCAAGGAACGGGGAACGGCACAGGATGCGTTCCGTGTGGTACGGATGCAGACGCACCTGCTCCCACTCGTCGAAGGTGAGGTGTCCCGGCTTGTTCCAGATTGCGGCGCCGACCGCCACCCGTCCGAGGTCGTGGACGAGCGCGGCTCGCCGCAGAGCGCGAACCTCCGCCGGATCGAGGCCGCAGGCGACCGCAGCCGCCGCCGACAAAGCGGCGACGCCGGTCGAGTGCCCCAAGAAGTCAGGCGAGAGCAGATCGGTGAAGCTCGCCATGGCGACCAGCGCCCGGTCGATCGCCTCGCCTTCGAGCCAGCGCGGCGGCTCTGGTTCACGCGCCAACGTCAGCTCCCACGCCGACCCATCGACATCGACCGCGAGAATCCCCGGTTCGTCGACAAGGCAGGCAACGACCTCAGGGTCGAAGGCGTGACCAGCTCTCGCGCTCATCATTTCGAGCGCGTGCGCCGCGCCGCCGAGCATCCGATGAAGACCGGCATCGATCGCAACGTGGGTGATCCGCACGGGAAGCGGGATCTCGTCGTGGTCAGCTCGGCGAAGTGCTCCGCCGCCGTCCCAACGCTCGGTCAGATCCCGAAAGAGCTGCTGGATCGACACGGGCAGCCCGAGCTGGTCGCTGAGCGTCTGTGCCACATCGCACACGGCGGCCAGATGTCGTTTGTGAGTTCGGACCGCCCGGGGTAGCCGGCGGGCGATCTGCACGGCGCGGGCGGGCGCCGCGCTCTCCGGTGGTGGAAGCGCCCGGAGCAGGCCCCGGAACTGATCGCGGGGCGAGCCGAACATGACCGGCGTGATGTAGGTCGTCAACGGCGCGCCAAAGATCTCAGCTGCCACCAGGGCATCTGTCGTGCAGCCGGAGTGGGCGAGGAGGCTGGTGTAGAAGGTCGCCGAAACCGTCTCTGCATCGGCGCCGAGGTGCTCGCACAGCCGCATCGCGATCAGCGTGCTCTGGAGGCCATGCTCCAGCGGGAAGCCCATGCCGACATCGGTGGCCAAGCACAGACCAGCGACCACTTCCGCGGCACGAACGTGCTCACTCCTCGGTTCGCCTGACAACATCCTGCGGTCACGGTAACGGGGACCGCAGCGCCCGCCACCGGCGGTCTGAACTGCCCCCGGTTTCCCGGACACCTACCTTGCTCAGGTAGCGCTGCGTGGAAGGGAGTCCGAGTGCCGAAGGCGCCGCCGTATCGGGAGGAGTTCCGCCGTCGCGCGGTCGAGCTGGTCAGGACGTCGGGTGATCCACCGTCGAGGGTCGCTCGAGCTCTCGGCGTGTCGGAGACAGGGCTGCGGAACTGGCTGGTTCAGGCCGAGATCAACGCTGGCGAACGGCAGGGTCTGAGCAGCGACGAACGCAAGAAAGTCCGTCTTCCGGCCATGATCATTGAGCCTTCGTACCTCTATCGGGCGACAGGCTCTCATCCCAAGCGGACCAGCCTCAGGGGGTCGGGTCACCCCGAACACCGACGACCAAACGGCCGCCATCAGTTGAGACATACATTGAGAGTTACAGGACGGCGACGACGCGCGCCCGGTCGCGTCCCCTTGGGACGCGCACCAGGTCAGCGCGTTCACCGCAACGGCCGCCAGATGGTCCGTCAACAGGCAGAACATCGAACCCTGGGCACCCATCATCCTGCTCAGGACGCACTAAGATGCCAGGGTTCGATTGATTGCGGAGGTGGACGGGAATCGAACCCGCCGCCGGGGGTGGTGGCTGGTGTTGTCAAGTGTCATTCCATGCCGTCTGAGCAGGGCCGATGTCTCTGGCGATGTCCGCCTCGTGCTGCCCTGTATCGCCCTGTTTCGAGTTTTCCGTGACCAATCTGTGACCAGCCAGCCGTCGGGACAAGCCGTCGGGACGAGTCCTTGGGGCTCGTTCGCCCAGGGTGCCAAAGGGTGGGGGAGCCCGAGCGCGGGACGGCCATGCTCACGGGTCGTGCGCGCTGCCACAGACCGGACGATTGCGAGTCAGGTCGCGAGCTCGGCCGGTGGTCGGTGACGACGCACACATCCCTCAGGAGGAGTCTCATGCTGTGGTCACCGACCACAGCAGTGATGACCGACTCCACGGCTGGGTCGAGCCTGTAACACTGCCGGCGATACGATCGCCCGTTCCAGTGCTGGCGAGGCCGCGCAGGCGCGAGCCCGAAAGGTAGCTGATGGCGATCTTCAAGTGACCGTTCGCATGACGGAGCGCTCAGAAGGGTCGGCGACCAGCTCTGGGGTTGCGTTGCACTCAAGCGTGTCGTCGACTGGAACCTGAATCACGTGAACGGCGTCCACCGGCGGCTATTGCGTGCCGACCCGTGCGGCTGACCAGCTGGTTCCCAGGCTGGCCGTGTCGCCCGATGTCGCCTCGTGCCGCCCCGTTGCAGCCCGTTGCGTTGCATTCCGGTTGCACGACGGATGCCCCGCAGCGAGCGGCCGCCCGGTGTGCCTCATCCACCCGCCCGAGCGACCGTCGGTGACGCGTTGTTCTCCAGCCTGGCGCCAGCTGGTGAACGTTGCCCATCACGCGTGAGAGCGACAGCCGGGACTCAACTCAGCTTTGCGTCGACTGCGTGCAGGAAGTAGTAGGGGTTCTGTCGCCGCCTCTCGTCGTCAGCCTTGCGCGCGGCAGCTGCTCGCCTGGCCGCCGGGACCCCGAGCCCCGCTAGCACCCCGAGCGTCGTGAGCGACCACATCCCGGTCTGGAGCCCGACGATAAAGGCGGTCCCGGCTGGCACGGCCAGTTGGGCTGCAACCTCGGCGCCGTACGTACGGATGAGGCCGCGCTCCTACACGATCTCGTCCAACTCAAGGAGCTTTGGTCGCACCCGTTCGTGCCAGAGTTCCTTCGCCGCTTCGTCGAAGTCTTTCTCAAGCTGGCTGAGCTGCAGCTCAGCGGTGACCTTGATCATTCCGGTGCGGAAGCCGACGAGGGGCTTGCAACTCGTCGCGCATGTCGACGACCTCGTCCATCTTCGCAGCCGGGAACGTCGGCAGATTCGCCAGCAGCCTGTCGGCCGTCGCGGCCTGGGTGCCACGCTTCATGGCGCGTGGACTGGGCTTGATCACCCCAGCGTCGATCATCGTCGCGACGAGGTCGCCGAGCTTCTGGTCGAACACGGGGTACGCCCCGGGCGCGTGGAGAATCTCGTTGAGCTGGCGCTGGTATCCGATCAGATCGTCGCCGAGCTCGACGGGCTCAATGGAGAGCACGTTTGCGTCCAGGGCCTTCTTGAGCTCGTCGAGGCCTGCCGCCGTCCTCTGGTCCTCGGCGACGCTCCCGAATTGCGCCTGCACCCCGGCAAGCGTCCGATCCAGCTCGTCGAGGTCGAGACCCGCCGCCGTGAGCTCATCGCACATCATTGCGCGAGTGAGCGAGCGTGGGTTCGCCAGCTCCGCGATAACTCGCTCCCCCGCTCCGGTGCCGAGCCGTGAGTCGATCTGCTCGAGGTGAGTGACGAGCGAGGGGTCGATGGCGGGGCTCACGCCGAGAGCGAGCTGGAGAAGCGCGTCCGGCCCTGCCTACGCGATCTGAGAGACCGAGTCCAGCATCGACGCAACTGGGCTGTGCAGCACTACCTCGTCGCCGTACAGCACCGGTGACTTCAACAGGTCCATGACGGGTTCGACCGTCGGCGATCGATGCGTCAACTCCTCCGCCAGCGGAAGCGCCGCCGGTTACACTCGCCTCGCTGAAGACGGCTGCTGTTCCGTCGATCTGCGGGTTCGATGCCGGCACGCTCGTCGATGGCGATCTGCCCGGCATCCAGCCGGCCTGGGTGACGCTCGGCGACACAGCAGCGATTGGCGACGTGGACGGCGACGGACGTGACGAGCTCGCCGTGAACTTCTTCTGCGGCGGAGGTGGTGTCGGCTGGCCGGAACAGCTCATTGTTTTCGATGACGACCGCGCCGTGATCGGTGTCGTCGACACAGGACAGCTGTATGACGACATCCTGGTCTGGCGGAGTGGCATCACCGCCATCTCGTTCAACGACGGCACGTTCGATGTCGACGTCGGCCTCGAAGTCGACGCCAGTGAGTACTACGAACGGCAGTTCTCCGTCGGTGTCAGCGATGGTCAGCTCGACGTTCGCGTCTGGCCACCCGCGAATGGGCCGGCGAGGTGTCCAAACGTCGAGAACATCGATGACAACCAGAACACCGCGGTGGAGGTCGCCGTCGACGGCATCAGTTGCTCGGAGGCCGACGCACTGCTTCGAGCGGTGATCGTCGCCCCACCACCTTCCGCACCCCCGGTGCGGCGGACTGCTCGGTGGACCAGTGATGGCGGCGGGCAAGACGCGGCGCCGCGCGGTGGGGTTCGCGGTGGCCGGGTCGGCGTGTGTGACCGCGGCGCTGGTCGCCCCCGGCGTGGGCGCGGCCCCCCTCGGGCAGCTGCCGGCGGTGGCGGCGTTGCGGGTGGGGGGCCAGGTGGTGGGGGTGGTCGAGTACGACACCGACGAAGCCGAGGCGGCCCCGGCAGGCCCGGCACTGATCAACCACGCCGGCGTCCAGAACACGGCGACGGTGGCGACGGTGGGGAGCTGGACGGCGCCGGTGGTGCCCCCGGGGAGCGCGCGTTGGCGATCGGTATTCACGCCATCGTGCTGCGCACCGGCAAGGTGTTGATCTTCGGCGGCTACGCCGGCGCCGACGGCACCCCGGAGACCGACGCCTACGTCTACGACCCGGCCACCGGGCGAGGCACCGAGGTCGACCCGCCCACCGGTGTGTTCTGCGCCGGCCAGGCCCTCCTGCCCGACGGCCGGGTCCTCGTCGTCGGGGGGAAGCTGCAATCGTCGACCCTGGACGGGGTGGCCCAGCCGGGGGCGCGCACCGTGTACACCTTTGACCCCGTCGCTTTGACCTGGACCCGTCAGCCCGACACCCCGTTGGGCCGCTACTACCCGACGGTCACCGAACTACCCGACGGCCGGGCCCTGATCACCACCGGCGACAAGACCGACGCCCGACGGCCGGATCCTGTCCGCCGGCGACAACGGCACCGGCGGCGGCCGCAACACCGTCGAGATCTTCTCGCCGCCCTACCTCTTCCAAGGCACCCGCCCGACCATCACCGCCGCCCCCGGCACCCTCGGCTACGGCGCCGCCTTCACCATCAAGACCACCGGAGGCAGCCGGGCCGTGCTCGTCGCCCCCGGCGCCACCACCCACGCCAACGACATGCAACAACTCGTCGTCCCGCTCCGCACCACCCCCGCCACCGGCGCGCTCAACGCCGTGGCCCCGCCCACCGCCGCCGTCGCCCCACCCGGCTGGTACATGCTCTTCGTCCTCAACACCACCGGCGTCCCCTCCACCGCCACCTGGGTCCACCTCGGCTGACAGGGCGCCGGTGGCGCCGGCCTGGCTCGTGCAGTAGGGGAAAATGGCCGAGTGACGAACGAGACGGCGCCGACACGGTGCCGGCGACGCTCGGGAGAACGTTGGAGATGACCGTCACTGATCCGGACCCGCGGCCGCAGTGTGCGCGAGCGCGAAGACGAGCGTGAACGTCGCTCCCGACAGCAGCGCCGTACGGACCGCCCTGTGGCGCGCTCTGCACGTGCAGGTCGACGCGCCACCGCACCTGATCGAGGACGAGATCGGCCTGGCCCTGACCGACCCCGAGGTCGGCTGGCGCGATCGGCCGGACATGCACCCGATCGGCACCGGTCCGTACCGCGCCGCCATCGTCGCTCGCACCCGATTCGTCGAGGACCTGCTCGTCGATGACGGCATCGGCCAGTACGTCCTCCTCGGTGCGGGCCTCGACACGTTCGCACAGCGGCATCCCGAGCTCGCCGACCGCGTGCAGGTGTTCGAGATCGACCAGCCCGGCCCCCAGGCGTGGAAGGGGCAACGCTTGGACGAGCTCGGCTACGGCGTGCCTCCGCACCTCCACCTGATCCCCGTCGACTTCGAGTCCGACGATGACTGGTGGCAGGCGCTCCTCGATGCCGGCTTCGAGACCGCCGCCAAGGCGCTGGTGTCGTCGAGCGGCGTGTCGATGTACATCAGCAAGGCGGCGACAGCAGCGACTCTTCGCCGGCTTTCTGCGTTGGCGCCCGGGTCGATCGTGGCGATGACGTTCATGCTCCCGTTTGAGCTCGTCGACGGGGCCGATCGACCCGGGCTCGAGCAGGCGGCACGCGGCGCGCAAGCCTCGGGTACGCCCTGGGTCAGCTTCTATGCGCCCGAGGAGATGCTCGGCGTCGCGGCGGGACGCTGGCTTCGCGGACGCCCGCTATGTGGCGACGGCAGAGCTCGCCCAGCGCTACCTCGCCGGCCGGAGCGACGGCCTCCGCCCCGCCAGCGGTGAAGGAATCCTGCTGGCGCGGACGTGACGGCGCGCCGAGGGCCGGAGCGTCCTGCTGTCAGCCCTCGAGGACGTTGTAAGGGAGGAGCGGGACCCACGTGACCCCGTGGCGGCGACGTGACGCCGCCGGCCGCAAGCGCAGGCCCGAGCCGCCGTTCCATGAACTCCGCGTGAGCCGCGCGCGACGACCAGACCTCGGTGACCACGAACCTCCCGTCGTCCGCCGTGCCGGCGGTGTGCACGAGCAGGCCGGCAGGCCAGTCGCCTGTCCCGGCTTGGGCGTCGATGCCGAGCTTGCCGTTGACAGCCTCGTACTCGGACTGCCCCACGCCCTCGAACTCCAGTATCAATGCTTCCGCCATCACGTGGACCCCCTGTCTCGGAACTGCGACTCCTTCGTTTCCCGGGCGCCGATGGATCACCGGACGGCTGGGCGGCACGTCGACTCCGCGGCGACGGCCTTCCACCGGGGGCGACGGCCTCGCCTGAGCGGGAGGCTCCGGGCGGACGCGCCCCGACGCCACGGTCGCACCGCGTCAACGCACTCGGAACGATGAGTCTCAGTACCGAGGGTCGTCTCAGTCGACAGGCTCTGCCGCGAGCGCACGACACGAGACAGCGGAGGACACCCATGCCGCCCACGCCCGCCAACGCGAGCCGCAGCCTCCCGGGCAAGCCACCCGTCGTCGATATGGCCACCTGGCAGGCAGCCCGCGAGGCACTGCTCGTTCGCGAGAAGGCGCACACGCGCGAGGGCGATGCCATCGCCGCCGCTCGGCGCCGGCTGCCGATGGTCGAGGTCGTCGGCACGGTCGAGGTCACCGGCGCTGATGGGCCGGTCCCGTTCATCCAGCTGTTCGAGGGTCGTGACGAGCTCGTCGTCTACCAGCACATGTGGTATGACGGCGCGCCGTTCCAGGGGCAGTGCGAGGGTTGCACCACCACGGTCTGGCACGTGAAGGACGCCGTCTACCTCAACGCCCGGGGTGTCTCGTTCGCCGTCCTGACCTCGGGGCCGTGGGACGAGGTCGCTCCCTACGTCGAGTTCATGGGTTACACGGAACCTTGGTATTCGGTGCGGGGGGGTGGAGGCGCCGATCGGCGGAGAAATGGGGCACATCGTCTGCTTCCTGCGCGACGGCGACCGCGTCTTCCTCACCTACTCGACCACGGGCCGGGGAAACGAGCCGGCCAACGGGTCCCTGGGTCTGCTCGACATGACGCCCTACGGCCGCCGGGAGGCGTGGGAGGACAACCCCGAGGGCTGGCCCCAGCCGCCTGAGGCAGGGTCGCCCGTCGGTGGACATGGCGCGCCGATCTGCTGGTACTGGCGCACCGACGCCGACGGCGTCGCCACCTGGGGCCCGACGAGCCGGCCCACGCCGCAGTGGAGCCGCCCCGGCGCGATCCCGGTACAGACCCTAGGACGCGTGGGCCACGACGCTGACGGCTAGGAAGGGCATTCGTCGACGCGGCTGACGTAGCCCCTGTCGCCGGGTCCGCCGCCTTCGGCCCAGCGATACGAGCTGGCCACGAGCAGGCGTCCTGAGGCCTCGACATAGGCGGTGCCCGTGCTGGCGAAGCTGGTGTCGCCGGGGGTGAAGTTGATCTGGATGGAGTCGTCCAGCCGTGGTGTGATCTCGAGCGGCGGGAAGGTGAGCGCGTGCACGTCCACGTAGTCGTCGGCGTCTTCCTTGTCGGGTGGATCGCCACGGAAGGCGAGCAGGAAGTGCTGTCCGGTGACATCAGTGACGGTGTGGACCTGCGAGGCGTTGTGGTCGACGGGGAAGTCGACGGGGAGGGCGAAGGAGGGTCGTTGGAACGCGTCGAGGTTCATGAACCCGGGCACGGGTTGCGGAAACAGCTCGTGGGTGGCGGCCGTGAACACGTCGACGCGTCCCACGTCGGTGTCGTACATGGGGACCACGCCGAGGACGTAGGTGTCGCTGAAGCGGTCGAGGAACACGAAGTTGGGCGGACCCGACAACTGGTCGGGCCCCAACGTGCCCCACGGTTCGACATCCCCGCCGGCCGACCACCGGTACACCCCGAGCCATCCGGTCGTGCCGATCTGCACGGGCCCGCTGGCGGTTTCCTCCCAGATGGGTGTCTGCTCCGCGACGAAGAGGTAGCCCGCGTCCGCGCCGTCGATCTCGGGAAGGAAGGCCATGTCGCACGGGTGCTGGCTGCTGGTCTCCAGCAGCTGTGCCAACGGTGCGACCACCAGGGGGTCGGTCGTCTGCACGTGCTCGCCGTCGAGCGGTCCGGGGTAGCGGAACTGCATCAGGTTGCCGTGTTCGCCGAAGCCCATCTCGGAGTGCGCCAGGAAGAAGTAGACGGATCCGTCCGACAGCAGGTGGGTGCGGGCGATTCCCTGATGGTGATCCAGGCCCTCCAACCCCAACGGGTCGCTCTGGCCCTCCTGGGTGTCGAGGTAGATGCTGGCGCAGGTCGATTGATGCCGGCGCACCTCGATCAGCTCGTCAACGATTTGGTGGGCGGTCGGATGCCAGGCCGGGTAGGTGACCACGGGCGGCGGAACTTGAACGACCGCGTGTGCCGAGGCGGTATCGCCCACGTCGTCGGTCGCCGTGACCGCTATCTGATGCGGACCGGGCTCGGTGAGCGTAACGGTCAAGATGAAGGTGGCCGTCGGCACCGGCTGCTTCGGCACGACCCTGGTCGACGCGACCAGCGAGGGTCCACCGTCGAGGGCGACAGTGACACCATCGATGCCGCGCTGCTCGAGACCACCAGTCCCCTGCGCCACACCCGCAACGGTGAAAGGCGTGCCAGCGGCAATCGGCTCGTTGTCTCTCGGATGTTGCAACTGCACGGACGGCATTCCCTGTCTCCTCTGATCCTCGGGCGACTCCATCCCCTCGGTGTTCCGGTGCGAGCTGGCGACGACCTCGGGAACGGCGTTGGTCCCCCATAGAGACGCACGACGGGGACCGCAAATACACCCCGACGCGAGGCGCACCGCGTGACCACCCGAGAACTCGCCGTCACTTGTGCTCGTCCGAGGTCCGCCGCGGCGGGAGATGCTCGTGTCGGATCGCTGAGTCTCGTCTCGAGGGTCGTCTCACTCGACGGACCTGTCTGCCGGGACCACACGCATCATGAGCCTGACGGCTCCGTTCGCCGCCTGACGTTGCTCGCGTGGAATGCCGCCATATCATCCGCCTCCTGGCCGCTCCGGAGGATGGTGACGATGCGCGTTGCCAGCGATCGCGTCTCAGACCTCGTCAGGCTTGGGTTTCGACGACGTCGCCGACTGCCGGCGACTCGAGTGAGCCGCCTCGCCGCCGCCACCCTCGCCGTCACGACACTCTCCGTGGCCGCATCCTCACAGTCCGCCCTTGCGAATGGCCCGAGCGCCGCCTTCGTGATCCGAGGATCGAACGTGGCGGCGTCGGATTCGTCACAGCCCAGCCCCCTGGCGACGCGGACGGCAGCGCCGGCTCCGGTCCCCAACCCGGCAGGCGATCTGCGGGACTTCTATGTGGCGAGTGGTCATTGGGTGACCTTTGACATGTCGGCGGCTACGGGGGTTACGGTCGCCGGTGACGCCTTCGCGACGCCGACGGGCGTGTGGGCCCGCGACGCGGGTGGCCATCTGCGCGACTTCTATGTGTCCAATGGCCGCTGGGTAGCGTTCGACGCCTCCGCGGCGACCGGGGTGACGGTGGCCGGTGACGCCTTCGCCACGTCGAATGGCGTGTGGGTGCGGGATTCGGGTGGCCATCTGCGCGACTTCTACGTGGCCAGTGGTCATTGGGTCGCCTTCGACGTCTCGGCGGCGACCGGGGTGACGGTGGCTGGTCACGCCTTCGTGACGTCGAGCGGCGTGTGGATCCGGGACGCGGGTGGCCATCTGCGCGACTTCTACGTGGCGAGTGGTCATTGGGTCGCCTTCGACGCCTCGGCGGCGACGGGGGTGACGGTGGCCGGTCACCCCTCGGCGACGTCGAACGGGGTGTGGATGCGGGATACGGGTGGCCATCTGCGCGACTTCTACGTGGCCAGTGGTCATTGGGTCGCCTTCGACGTCTCGGCGGCGACGGGAGTGCCGGTCGCCGGTAACCCGTTCGGGGCGTCGGATGGGGTATGGGTGCGTGATGCCAATGGCCACCTGCGCCGCTTCTATCCGGCGAGTGGCCATTGGGTGACGTTCGACGCGTCGGCGGCGACGGCGCTCACCGTGGCCGGCGATCCGTTCGCGACGCCGAGCGCGGTCTGGGTGCGCGATAAAGGCGGCCATCTCCGGGACTTCTATTCGGCGAGTGGAACGTGGGTGACGTTCGACGCGTCAGCGGCCACCGGGGTCGTCGTCACGGGAGACCCCGTCGCAACGGCCGCCGGCGTCTACGTGATGAGCTGAACACCGCAGCGCCATCACCGAGGAGCGCCTTTGTACGTTGGCCGATGCTCGATGCTGTCGCACGCACTGCCTCGTGGCCATGTTCCCCCTGAAGCGAGGATGATCCGCGTCACCGGAGCCATTCCACCGGGACCGGTCGATCCGCTCCGTGGCACTCACGCCAGCGCGAACTCGACACACGACACCGAGGAGCCGCCCGATGCCCAACTTCGACCTCACCGGCAAGGTGGCCGTGGTCACGGGGGGCGGTCAAGGCATCAGCGAAGGCATCGCCAAGTCCTTCGCGGAGGCCGGCGCCGCCGTGATCGTGGCCGCCCGCCGCACCGAGCGCATCAACCGGGTGGCCAGCGACATCAACGACGCCGGGGGCCAGGCGATCGCCGTCCAGACCGACGTCACCGCGCACTCGGCGCTTGTGGCCGCGGCCGGCGCCGCCGTGCACGAGTTCGGCGGCCTCCACATCTGGGTGAACAACGCTGGTGGTTCGCCGGTTCGCACGCCGCTCCGTGAGTTGGCTCCGGCCGACTGGGAGGCCTGCTTGCGCCTCAACCTCACGGCCGTGTGGATGGCGTCCGTGATCGTGGTCGAGCACATGACGGCGGGCGGCGCGATCCTCAACATCACCTCGCCGGCGGCCACCCGCGCCGTTCCGGGCAGCGGGCACTACTCGGTCGCCAAGGCCGGGGTCAATGCGCTCACGCTGACCATGTCGGTCGAGTTCGCACCCGTGGTGCGAGTGAACGCCATCGCCCCCGGCTTCGTGCCGACCGAGGTCATGATGACCGCGCTGGAGATGGACGTCTCGGCGCTCGAACGGATGGCCGAGGCCCGCATCCCCCTCAAGCGTCTCGGTACGCCCGACGACATCGCAGCTGCCGCCGTCTATCTCTCGAGCGACGCCGGAGCTTGGGTCACCGGCCAGGTCCTCACCGTCGCCGGAGGGCTCTGACCATCCACAACCCGCTGCGGGCCGAGCAACACAAGATCCGACGAGCAGCTCAGCAACGGCCTCCGCCCGCAGCGCATCGTGCGCTCTCGAGGACACTGCTACGAGCACACTGCGGCGGCCGCGTCCAGACCGTACCGTTGGGTGCGTCGCCTCGCCGAGCCCGCAGCGGAGACTCGCTGTCATGAACGATGGCCAAGCCGCCTACGTGCTGTGGCACTGCAGCGCGCTTGCAAAGTAGCGAGTACGCCTCACTCGACCAGCACGAAGGCGGTCAACGGTTGAGGGGAGCCCTGTCTGTCAGGCTGACGTGAGACACCTGCGGTAGCCGACCATCCCTGCAGGGCGAGTCTGGAAGACGTAGACCCGATGACCATGACGACTGCATCTCTGCTTGCGCGCGCCCATGATGGCGTGGTGGACGAGCCCGACCCGGCTGCCCGGCCTCGGCGGCGATCGTTCACCGCCGAGTACAAGGCCGAGATCCTCGACGGGTACGACGCGTTGCCGGTCGGCTCGAAGCGAGCGCGGGGCGTTGCTGCGCCGCGAGGCCCTCTACAGCTCGCATCTGGCGGAGTGGCGCAAGGCTCGCGATGCCGGCGCCCAGCAGGGGCTGGCGCCGAAGGCGAAGCCGCGTCGTTCCCCTGAGCAGGTCGAGCTGGAGCGGCTGCGCCGCCGCAACGAACGGTTGGAGACGGAGCTGACCAAGACGAGATCGGCGCTCGATGTCATGGGAAAACTGCACGCGCTCTTGGAAGGGCTCTCCGAGAGCGCGGACACCGATCCGAAGTCGACGCGATGATCGAGGCGCACTTCGGTGAGCTCGAAGCGATGACATCGACCAGCGCCGCCTGCGACCTGCTCGGCGTCTCGCGGGCGACGCGCTACGGCGGCAGCGACCGCCAGTGGCGGGTCCGCCGGCACCCCGGCCGGCCCCACCGAACAAGCTCACCGAGCAGGAGCGCCAGCGGGTGCTGACGGTGCTGCGCTCGGCGGAGTACTGCGACCTGGCCCCGGCCCAGGTGTGGGCCCGGCTGCTCGATGACGGCATCTACCTGTGCTCGATCTCCACCATGTACCGGCTGCTCGCGGTCGCCGGCGAGAACCGCGAACGGCGACGGCAGCGCACCCACCCGGCGACCAAGAAGCCCGAGCTCATCGCCCGTCGACCGAACGAGGTCTGGTCGTGGGATATCACGAAGCTGCAGGGCCCGCAGCGGGGCGTCTACTACGAGCTGTTCGTGGTCATCGACATCTTCTCCCGCTACGTCGTCGGCTGGATGGTGTCGCCGGCCGAGACCGGAGAGCTCGCCGAAGCCTTCATCGCCGACACCCTGCAGCGACACGGCATCGGCCGCGGCCAGCTCTCCTTGCACGCCGACCGGGGCACCTCGATGACATCGAAGCCCGTCGCCCAGCTGCTCGTCGATCTCGGTGTCGCCCGCAGCCACAGCCGGCCGCATGTGAGCAACGACAACCCGTACTCGGAGGCGAACTTCAAGACCCTCAAGTACTGCCCGGCCTTCCCTGGCCGGTTCGGCTCGATCGAAGACGCCCGGGCGTTCTGCGCCGCGTTCTTCGATCACTACAACCACGTCCACCGCCACGCCGGCATCGGGCTGCACACCCCGGCGTCGGTCCACTACGGCACCGCCGACGAGATCCGCGCCCAGCGGGCCGTCACTCTCGACGCCGCCTACGCCGCCAACCCGGCACGGTTCGGGCACCGCCCGCCCCAGCCGCCGAAGCTGCCCACCATCGCCTGGATCAACGAACCCAGCCCCGAAGCACTCATCACATCCGCATGACAAGTTGTCTCACCGGGCTTGACAGGTTCCGTCCCAATCCGCCGCCTCGACCTCCGCATCGGCGAGACCGCTGTGATTGGAGCGGCGTGGTTGCGTTACCCCGAACTCGACATCGTTCCCAACGAGCAGCACTACACCCGGCTGGCGCTCGACCGTTGGCGCTATGAGTCCGGCGACTACGCCTTCGAACTCACCACGGAGACCGCGTCCGGCTTTGTCCTTCAGTACGGCGATGATCTCTGGCACGCCGCAGCAAGACTTTCCGCCCCCGCGCCGCCGGATACGCGCCCGACTGACCGGGCTTCGTAGTAATTAGGTCCGTTCGACCCAGATGACGATCGCCATGCGGTACTCTCGTCGCCTGTGGTCGCGGTCCAGCGTTGCGCCCGAGGAGCGCGAAGAAGGCTTCCATGGCCGCGTTGTCGGGGGCCATCTCGGACGGCGGCGACAGCGAGGCGGGCCTTCATCCGGCTGTCGATCGACCAGCCCACGATCGGATTCGAGAAGCCGTCCTTGACAGCGCAGGTGTAGACGATGCTGTACGCAAGCGCCGCTCAGGCGCTCCAGCAAAGGGGCGTGCCGAACGGAGCAGTGCCCGACCAGTAGCAGGCGACGATTCGACAGCCGGGCAGCGGCAGACCGGGCATCCCAGGGACGACGAGCCACGTGCGAACGGGAGGAGCACCCGGACGGCCGTCCGGATCAATCGCGCACGAGGAGGCAGCCACACGCCTCGCAGTACACGACCTCGTCGACACCGAGCTTGCGGATGCGGTCGATCTCGACCGCCGAGAGCTGCATGTGACACCCTTGGCAGATCGTGCCGACCAGCCGGGCGATGGCGACGCCGTTGAGCCGTGACCCCAGCCTGTCGTACTCGGCCCACTGATCGGCGGGAACACCGGCCGCGTCGATGGCCCGCTCGCGGCGAACGGTGTCCAGCTCGGCGGCGATTTCGGCCTCAGCCGCGCTCAGGTCGTCGGTCAGTCGCTTGGTCACGGCCTCGAGCCGTTCCCGTTCAGCCCCCAGCTCGGCCCTCTCGGCATCGAGCGGCTCGGACAGCTCCATCATCTCGAGCTCGTCGTCCTCCAGCTGGACGATGCGCCGGCGGATAGAGGCCACGTCGGCTTGCAACGCCACCAGCTCGCGGGGGTTGCTGATTGTGCCCGAGTAGAGCTGCTTCTCGGCTCGGCTGGCACGCTCGTGCAGCGAGGCGATCTCGTCCTCCAGGCGCTGCTGACCGCGGTTCAGCTCGCCACGACGCTCATCGACGGCGGTGATTCGGGCGTCGACCGCCGCCACCTCGCGGGCGGCGGCCGAGAGCTGTGATCGCTCCGGCAACGTGTCGAGACGGCGCGCCAACTGCACGACACGAATGTCGTGGCCCTGGACGGCGAGAAGCGAATCCCAGCGACTCACTAGGCGTGCGACCCTAGCGACCCACACCGTCGGGTCCTCAACCGACGCTGGCCACCAGGTGCGCCGACGGGTGAATCCCGGCGCGGGGCGCCCGCACCTGCCCTCGATGGGCAGCGCCCGGGATCTCGACCCATGTGACGACAGATGCCGAGACGCCGCTCGACCGCTTCCGAGGCGGCGCATCGCGACGGAGTTCGGATGGAAGTCCGTTCGGTCTTCGTCCACCCAGACGCCCGGTGGGTCCAGCCGCGAGTCGTCGGTCCACCTGGAGGTTCTCGGATCAGGCTTGGGCGAGCAGCGGCGCAGGGAGTGACAACACTTCGTCGCGCTTGTTCAACGCGGTCCGCCCTGTGGGAACCGAACCGAGAACGTGCGGATTAGGGAGTCCGATTCGGACCGTTCCCTAGCGTGCCGGAGCGTCCCTCTCGGAGCTCGGAGCTGGTCGTTCTTCTCGGACCGTCCCGGGTCGTCCCTGACCGGGCTCGCCAAAGATGGGATGCCGGATGGGATGGTGACGGTCGTCAGTCGACCGATCAGTCGACCGAGCCTGCTCGTACGACCCACTGGCTTGGTTGACCGGTGACCTTGGCGATGAGGTCGAGGTCAGCGTCGTAGTGGAGCACAGTCAACTTGAGGGCTTCGGCGACGGCGGCCACGATCAAGTCGGGGATCTTGCGTCCGCGCTGGCTCCGCGCGGCGAGCAGTCGCTGGACCTGCAGCGCTCGCCGGATGTGGTCGGCCGTAGTTTCGACGAGCTCGAACGCGTCAAGGGACCCGACGAGTTGGTCCCACTCGGCGGTGTTGCGGGCGGAGTAGCCGACTTCGAGGTCGCAGATGCTGGCTCGGCCGAGTTGGCCGAGGATCGCCAGCGGTTCGACGACGGCAATGACCTCGGCTCGGGCGAGTCGCTTCAGAACGCTGGTGTCGATGAGATGGGTCAGCGCCACGCGTCGGCGCGGTCGTCGAGCTCGGCGGTCGCGAGGATGGCGAGCGCGGCGGCGACTCGGTCCTGGCGATCGCGCGTTGCTCGGCGCAGCGCTTCGTTGACCGTGTCTTTGATCGTGGAGGTGCCCAGCTCGGCGCGGGCGGCGCTGAGCGCGGCCTCGTCCAGTTCGATCAGGTGCTTCGCCACAGACCGAGTATATATCTTCGCGTTCACGTATAACCCGATGAGCGCACAAGAGCGGTACCGGTCCTCGCCGGTCCACGAACCCTTGAACGAGGACAGTGACCGCGTCGGGCGCTTCGGATTGGCTCTCGCCCCGCTACGTGCACGCTGAGCGAGGACTGACAGGCCGGGGAAAGAGTTGACGTGCCCAGCTCCCCGGGCAGCGGAGGGGCGCCACGACCTGCGCCTCAGCGTCGAGTGGGGGGAGCCCGCCACGGAGCCGTCATGGCCGTCGCACTGCGGCGCGGAAGAAACCGTCGGCATCGTAGTCGGAGCGGATGCGTTCCAGACGGGCGAGGTTCGGTCCGAAAGTGTGCCGAGGGGTGATGTCCTCATCAGTGTCGAGGCCGGCGAGTTTCACACAGACGCCACCGTTTGGCAGGCGGCTGCAGCCGCTGCCAGGTCGCTCAGGCCGAGCCAATGACCGCGGCGTCGTCGCCCGGCTCAGACCAGATGCCGTCGATGCTGACGTTGAAGCGGGCATCGCGGTGCGGATGGGCGCTCTCCTCGGAACACGATCAACGACCCGTCGTTGGGCGAGCACCGGCGCATTCGACGAGCGCAGCGACGGCATCGTCGGTGACCTCGTCGACGAAGTGGGACTTGAGGAAGTAGCGGCCGCCGTCGGGAACCAGTCGAACGCCGACTGGAGCTCTACATAGGGCATCGTGCCACTCACGTCGACGAGCGGGGTCGCCGGCCGCCCCAACGGGGCCAGGACAGCGTCGGCGTCGGCAGGGTCGCCGGCGAAGACCGCGGCGACGAGCAGGATGGGCCGACCATGAAGCTCCTCTGGTAGCGCCCGATCGCGCCAGAGAGGCCAAAAGGCCCTCCGGACTGACAGTGTCGGGTGCGGCAGAGACGAGGACGCATAGGCCTCCCAGCAGGTCTCGGCGTCCTCGTCGGCGTAGATCCTGTCGGAGTTTGGAGGAACGACTCGCGCGTCACCTCACGAACGAAGGGGGCTCCGTGTGCCGCCGTGGCCCGGTGGACAGGGTCCGAGCTAGCGGCGTCGTTGGAGGTGGCGGCGGACGCGCACGACCATGCGGACCATTTCTTCGGCGGTGGTTCCACCGGTGGCCGCCGGGTTGTTGTAGACGACGTATTCCTTGGCCACGAGGGTGGCGAGGTAGTCGAGGAGCATCGGCTCGTCGTCCTTGACGAGCAGGTAGTCGGTGTGGCGGTCGTTGTAGAGCACCACGCCTCGTTCGGTGTCGAAGCGGCTTCTGGCTTCGCCGGGGTCGGGGTCCACTTCCAACGACGGAAGGTTCGTCGATCGCGTCCGCCGGGCGCGGCGTTCGGACAGCGGGGGCGGGAGTTGATCGCCGGCCGCGAGTGGTTTGGGCGGCGGCAGCGCATCCGCGGGGATCTCAGGAAAGACGGGTGCGAGCTCCTGGCGTGCGGCCGGGGGCGGCGCGTCCCAGGCGGCGGGCTCGGGCGGAGGTGGCACCGAGGCGAGGCCAGGGAGCGGTTGGTCGTCGGTCGGAGCGTTGTTGTCGACGGCCAGGAGGGTGCGCATCGGATTGTCGAGGTCGGCGAGCTCTTTGAGCACACGTCCGAACACCCGGCGTACGAGATCGGAGATCCGCTCGGCGGTGGCGGCGTCGATCTCGCGGGCCACTTGCTCGACGGCTGCTTCCACGGTCGGGGTGACCGCGCGCACCGCGTCGAGGAACACTGGGAAGGCTTCGCGGTCTCGCAGGATCGCCCGACGGCCGGCCGACTGTTGTAGCGCCTCGAACACGATCTGACCGCTCACCTGTCCGCTCGACCATGGCGGCCCGGCGAGCTCGTCGAGCTGCGTGAGGTCGTCGATGATGGTGGTGCCCGCCCGACCCACCACCTCGACCGCCCGTCGCTTCGGGTCGGGTGGGGCGACATAGAGGGCGAACTCGATGCGGCCCCACAGGGTGGGCAACGGCGGGAGTGCCAGGCGGACGCCATCGGGTCGCACTGGTGTGACGAGCTCGGTGTCGCGGCCCTCGACGACCTCGATGCTGTAGTCGCCTCGGGCCAACGCCCGCCCGCGGCGCTGTCGCAGGTAATCGACCACCTTCCGTTGAGTGAGCAGGCGCAGCACGTCGGGGTCGAGATCGTGGAGGTACACGCTCGTGCCGGGCCCCAGGCGGGCACGGCGCCGCTCCCGGTCCAGGTGGGCGACGGCGGTGCCTCGCTCCAGGCGCAGCACCCAGGACTCGTCGCTCCCGGTCGACCGGCTCACGATGTCGCAGCGCCGGCCGAGCTGTTGGAAGGCGAGCAGGCCGATCGCCTTCTCGCCCAGGGTCCGCGTGTCGTCGGCCTTGGCCGACTCGAACAGGTTGCGCGCCACGTCGCGGAGACGCTCGGGCGACAGCCCGCGCCCATCGTCGTGGATGGCGATGTAGGGGTGTGCACCCCGCCGGCGGAGCACGATGTGGATGCGGCCGTCGCGGTTGCCCGCCTCGATGTACTCGTCGGCCGCGTTGGAGACGAACTCGTTGAGCGCGTCCTTCGGGTCCTGGTAGGCCTGGCCGGTGACCAGCACGGCCTTGGCCAGGTTCCCGATGCGAAGGGCGGACCTTCTCCGGCGCCACGAACGTGAAGTCTCGCACGGCGTCACGCGTCGCCATGCGAACCCCGTCGCCGCCGGCGACCAGCATCGGGTCTGGCCCCTCCGACGCAACCTCGTGTCGGCCCCGGCCACGACGCGCCCAACTCCCGCTGTCCGTGTCAGCGATGCGCCCGATCTACACCGCGGTCAACGAGGCCGACGCCAAGGAACGCATGATGGAGTTCTTCGAGCGGTGGGCCGACCGCTACCCGGCGGTCCGCCAGCTCTGGGAGGGGGCCTGGGCCGAGTTCGTGCCGTTCCTCGACTACCCGCCCGAGGTCCGACGCGTCATCTACTCGACCAATGCCATCGAGAGCCTGCATGCCCGGATGCGCAGGGCGACCAGAGCCCGAGGGCACTTCCCCACCGAGCAGGCCGCCATGAAATGCCTCTACCTTGTCGTCCGCTCACTCGATCCGACCGGCAAGGCGCCAGCCGCTGGACGAACCGATGGAAGCCAGCGCTCAACGCGTTCGCCATCACCTTCGACGACAGGCTCTTCCCCACCGATCAATGACAACCGTCGAGGCCATTTACACCGAAGATCGGACAGTCCCCATGGGCCCGATGTCGCGTCGCCCTCGGCGCCTGGAACTGCTGTTGGTGCTCGTGGGCGCGGCCTTGACCGTCGTCGTCCGCGCCAGCGGCACCCCGATGTGGTGCGTGGTACGGGCCGCAGTGATCGCTTCGGTCACGGTCGTGGCGGTCCGGCAGGCATCCCGTCTCGATGACCGGGTGCGCGCGCTTTGCCCTTTCGTTTGGTATCGCCGGGACGGTGGTGGGTTTCGGCGTCGACGTGCCGTACCTGACAAAGACTGGCGTCACCTTGATGTCGGTCGTAGGGCTCGTGAGCCTGGTCGCCGGTGTGGGCTTGCTGATCTGCAGCCTGGCCCTGCTGATGAGGGTTTCGAGGGGCTGCGGACGGGTGCTCGCCGTTCCTGCCGCGCTCCTGTTCGCGGCAGTGGTGGTGTACCCGCTGGTGTTCACCGTGGCGGCGACAAACGTTCCTCCGACTTCGCTGGACCGTGAGACGCCCGCTGATCGTGGCATCGCGTATGTGGACGTTGCCTATCGGTCTTCCGACGGTGTGCGGCTGTCGGCGTGGTATTTGCCCTCGACCAACGGAGCGGCGGTGGTTCTGCTCCACGGGGCCGGCTCGACACGATCGGGAGTCCTCGACCATGCCGCTGTGCTGGCCGCTCATGGGTACGGCGTCCTCATGGCCGATGCTCGCGGACACGGTCGCAGCGGCGGCCGGGCCATGGATTTCGGGTGGTTCGGCGACCGCGACATCGACGCCGCCGTCTCCTACCTCCTCACCCGACCCGAGGTCAACCCGAACCGAATCGGCGCGGTGGGCATGTCGATGGGTGGAGAAGAGGCCGTCGGAGCGCTGGCCGGCAACGCGCGGATCCGGGCCGTTGTCGGCGAAGGCGTCACGAACCGGACCTACGACGACAAAGGGTGGCTTCCCGATCGCCACGGGTTCCGTGGCTGGCTGCAGCAACGAGTCGACTGGGTGCTGTACGCGGCGACCGATCTGTTGACGTCCGCCAGTCCACCGGTTTCGCTTCGGGCTGCCGTGGCCGAGGCCGCCCCTCGCCCGGTTCTGTTGATCGCTGGCGGGAACGTCGCCGACGAGGCCAACGCCGGCCGGTGGATCCAAGCAGCATCACCCGGCAGCGTTGACCTCTGGGTCGTCCCGGGCGCAGGCCACACCGGCGGTCTGTCGACTCAGCCGAAGGAGTGGGAAGCCCGCGTGACGTCGTTCCTCGACCGAAGCCTGGCGGCGTGACCCACGGTCGCGGCGAGCTGGAACACGCGCTCGTCGACCATGGAGTGCTTGTGGCCGACGGGACTGAGCCAGTTCCAGCCGGCGTGCGGTGCTTCACCGGGTGGAGCGCTCGTGGTCGGGTCACATCCCTTTGGACCGGACGCCCTCGAGGTAGCGCTGCGCGGACGCCTGGCCCTCCGGGTCGCGCAATCCGGCGAGCAGGCCGTCGACGTCGGACCAGCTGCGTCCGGTCGACACCATCGACTCGGTGACCGCGTTGGTGTGTACCTTCGTCGCCAAGAGCGGGAGCTTCGGCATCCGCACGAGCGTGGCGACGAGGTCCTCGACTTCGGCGTCGAGTCGGTCGTCGTCGACCACCCGGTTCAGGAAGCCGGCGGCCTGTGCCTCGTCGGGGCCGAACTCCCGACATGTCATCACCAACTCCTTCGTCAGCGCCGGGCCGATCTCGCGTACCAACCGCGGGATACCGCCCCACGCCAGCGGGATGCCGAGCTGGACCTCGGGGATCGAGAACCGTGCCGATCGGCCGGCGACGCGCAGGTCGCACACGCTGGCCAGGACGAGGCCGCCCCCAATGCACCAGCCCTGCATCTTGGCGATCGTCACGGCCCGCATCTCTTCCATCGCGCGGGCCATGCGCCAGCCGCTGTCACCATCGTCACGTGGATGCCGGGCTCCGGGCTCACCGCCGGCGAACGACGACACGTCGGCGCCGGCGGAGAACGCCCGCCCTTTTCCGGCGACGACGACCACCTTGAGCTCGTCGAAGGCGTCGAACCAGCGCGCTGCCGTCTCGATCTCGTTCAGCGTGTGCGACGAGAGCGGGTTGAGCTTCTCCGGGCGGTCAAGGGTGAGCGTGCCGCGATCGCCGTCGACCGACACTTCGATCGTGTCGAACTGCATGCCGGCCGACCGTATCGGCTGAGACGGCACCCGTCGCCGGCGTGGAAGTGGCGGCGGGATGAAAGGAGAGGAGGTCGGCGCTCGGTCGAACACCAACATCGAGTTCGGCCGGTAGAACTCCGCGGGCCGGACTAACGGCCCTGCATCGGTACCGGTTCAGGGCCGAGACACAAGAGCACGGCACCCACCGTCCGAGGTCGCCATCCCGAGCGTCGCGGCGATCCTGGTGGACGCCCAACGCAATCGGCTCAGCTGTTCAATCTGGGCCTCGACACCGCGGGGCACCCCTCCGGCGATGCACGCGGATCCGTTCCCGCGTCCGCCGTCGTGTGCGTCGACAACGACTACGCAGACTCGTCGCTCCCGTCGGGCGCGCCGGCGGCTTGCTCGCCGTACCAGCCAATGACTCGGGCGGCCATCGCATGCATCACCGGCCGGCCGTGTGGTCCGCCGTACGGGCAGGTGTCCCCCTGGTCCGAGCCGCGGGCACGGCATCTCCTCGATCTACGACTCGGCCGGGTGAGAGGTCGGACGGCCGACAGCAGTGATGGACCCGTCGTCCTCGTCTCCGACACCAACATCCGCGACCTCGCGATGATCAGTACAAGGCCTGGCCGAACGGTGGGCCGGTAGCGCCATGCCTTCGCCGGAGTCACAATCCTGTCGAGCCGGGTTGGTACGGAGGAGATGGCAATGGACGGAAAGCGCCAGGGCGGCGGTTCGGCCACTGCCGGACGCGGCGGGCGCCCGCTTGATCGGGTGACGGCAGCGGATCTGATGCTGATCTGGCCGGAGAGGGAGGGCTGGCCTCAGGTGATAGGGGCCCTCGTCGTCCTCGAGGGCGGGTCGATGGTCGACACGGATGGTGAGTTCCCGATCGAGGCGATCCGCGAAGCCGTGGCTCGCAGGCTGTACCTCGTCCCACGGTTCCGCCAGGCCCTGTACTGGCCGAGACGCGGTCTGGGGTGGCCGGTGTGGGTGGATGCTCAGTCCTTCGACATAGCCGACCACGTGGGCGTCCAACGGATGCCATCCCCGGGCGACGAGCGGCAACTCCTGCTCGCCTGCGAAAGGCTCCGGCGGCGTCCATTCCACCCGGACCGCCCGCTGTGGGAGATGTGGTTCCTGACCGGCCTGTCTGACGACCGGGTCGGGTTGTTCATCAAGATCCATCACGCCATCGCCGACGGCGTTGCCGGCGTGGCCACCCTCGCGGCGTTCTTCGACCCCGTCCCCGACCCACCGCAGATCAGCGCGCCGCCCTGGACACCGGCGCCCGTGCCCAGGGCGCGGGAGCTGTTCCGGGACAATGTGCGCCGGAGGCTGGGCGAACTCGACCGTCTGGTCACCGCGCTGGTGAAGCCGCGGGCCACGACGCAGCGCGTCCTGCGGTCATGGCCAGCAGTCCAGGAGCTCTTCGCGGACGGGCGAACCCCACGGACCAGCGTGAACCGCAGGATCGGAACGGACCGCCGTCTCGCCGTCGTTCGCGGTTCCCTCGATAGAGCAAAGACGGCGGCCCACGCCCGTGGAGCGACGGTCAACGACGTGCTGCTGACCGCTGTGGCCGCCGGGTACGCCGACCTGTTCAGCAGGCGCGGCGAGCCAACCGACATCCTGCGCGCCTTCGTGCCCGTCTCGCTGCACCAGGAGCAACCAGGAGCGGCGCGGGGAAACCTCGACGCCGGGATGCTGGTGCCGCTTCCAATCGGCCAGCGTGACGACGTTCGCCGTCTCGAGCTGATCGCGGCCGAGACAGGTGAGCGCAAGAGCAAGAGCCGACCCCCGGCCGGCAGCATGTTCCGGGCCGTCCTCCTGCAACGCGCATTCTTGCGGCTGATGCCCCGCCAGCGGTTCATGAACGCTTACGTCGCGAACGTTCCTGGCGCCGTCCCGTTGTACTTCGCCGGCGCGGCCCTCCTGGAGATCTTCCCCATTGTGCCGATCACGGCGAACATCTCGATCGGGGTGGGAGCGCTCTCCTATGCCGGCCAGTTCAACGTCACAGTCGTTGCGGACCGGGATCTCTGCCCGGACCCCTGTCTGTCAGGCTGACGTGAGACACCTGCGGTAGCCGACCATCCCTGCAGGGCGAGTCTGGAAGACGTAGACCCGATGACCATGACGACTGCATCTCTGCTTGCGCGCGCCCATGATGGCGTGGTGGACGAGCCCGACCCGGCTGCCCGGCCTCGGCGGCGATCGTTCACCGCCGAGTACAAGGCCGAGATCCTCGACGGGTACGACGCGTTGCCGGTCGGCTCGAGCGAGCGCGGGGCGTTGCTGCGCCGCGAGGCCCTCTACAGCTCGCATCTGGCGGAGTGGCGCAAGGCTCGCGATGCCGGCGCCCAGCAGGGGCTGGCGCCGAAGGCGAAGCCGCGTCGTTCCCCTGAGCAGGTCGAGCTGGAGCGGCTGCGCCGCCGCAACGAACGGTTGGAGACGGAGCTGACCAAGACGAGATCGGCGCTCGATGTCATGGGAAAACTGCACGCGCTCTTGGAAGGGCTCTCCGAGAGCGCGGACACCGATCCGAAGTCGACGCGATGATCGAGGCGCACTTCGGTGAGCTCGAAGCGATGACATCGACCAGCGCCGCCTGCGACCTGCTCGGCGTCTCGCGGGCGACGCGCTATCGGCGGCAGCGACCGCCAGTGGCGGGTCCGCCGGCACCCCGGCCGGCCCCACCGAACAAGCTCACCGAGCAGGAGCGCCAGCGGGTGCTGACGGTGCTGCGCTCGGCGGAGTACTGCGACCTGGCCCCGGCCCAGGTGTGGGCCCGGCTGCTCGATGACGGCATCTACCTGTGCTCGATCTCCACCATGTACCGGCTGCTCGCGGTCGCCGGCGAGAACCGCGAACGGCGACGGCAGCGCACCCACCCGGCGACCAAGAAGCCCGAGCTCATCGCCCGTCGACCGAACGAGGTCTGGTCGTGGGATATCACGAAGCTGCAGGGCCCGCAGCGGGGCGTCTACTACGAGCTGTTCGTGGTCATCGACATCTTCTCCCGCTACGTCGTCGGCTGGATGGTGTCGCCGGCCGAGACCGGAGAGCTCGCCGAAGCCTTCATCGCCGACACCCTGCAGCGACACGGCATCGGCCGCGGCCAGCTCTCCTTGCACGCCGACCGGGGCACCTCGATGACATCGAAGCCCGTCGCCCAGCTGCTCGTCGATCTCGGTGTCGCCCGCAGCCACAGCCGGCCGCATGTGAGCAACGACAACCCGTACTCGGAGGCGAACTTCAAGACCCTCAAGTACTGCCCGGCCTTCCCTGGCCGGTTCGGCTCGATCGAAGACGCCCGGGCGTTCTGCGCCGCGTTCTTCGATCACTACAACCACGTCCACCGCCACGCCGGCATCGGGCTGCACACCCCGGCGTCGGTCCACTACGGCACCGCCGACGAGATCCGCGCCCAGCGGGCCGTCACTCTCGACGCCGCCTACGCCGCCAACCCGGCACGGTTCGGGCACCGCCCGCCCCAGCCGCCGAAGCTGCCCACCATCGCCTGGATCAACGAACCCAGCCCCGAAGCACTCATCACATCCGCATGACAAGTTGTCTCACCGGGCTTGACAGGTTCCGCCTGGGTTGTCAGCGGCGTGATCCGCTCCTTGCGGGCCTTGCCGTGACAGCGAACATGGGCGCCCACGCCGAGCTCGACGTCGGCACGGGTGAGCGAGGTGAGCTCGGAGACTCGCAACCCCGTCTGGACGGCGACGAGCAGCAACGCATGGTCGCGACGGCCGACCCAGGTGTCGCGGTCGGGCGCTGAGAGCAGGGCGTCGACCTCGTCGTCGGTGAGAAAGGAGATGAGCTGGCGGTCCATGCGTTTGGCCGGGATGGCCGATACCCGCTGGATCAACGCCGCGTGCTCGGGGTGGCGAAGCGCCGCGTAGGCGAACAACGAGTGGATGGCGGCGAGCCGGTTGTTGCGGGTGCGCACACTGTTGTGACGGTCAGCCTCGAGGTGGTCGAGGAACGCGCCGATGACCGCAGCGTCGAGGTCCTCGATGCCGAGCTTGGAAGGTGCCTTGCCGGTGCGGCCCTGGACGAAGCCGAACAGCAGCCGGAAGGTGTCGCGATAGGAGGCGATGGTGTGGGGACTGGCCCGGCGCTGAGCGATGAGGCGCTCGGTGAAGAAGCCCTCCATGACCGGCGCGAGCGCGCTCGTGGCCGTGCTCCGTCGGCGGCGTCGAGTCGGTCGGCGACGAGGGCGAGCAGCTCAGGTGCGGCCGACAGGTACCAGTACGTGTTGGCGGGATGGACGTGGCCCAGGAACGTCGAGAGCAGCGGCATGCACGCGGCGATATCGGCGCCGTCGCGATACCAGCCGAGCAAGGTGCGGACCGCGAAGCCGTGGCGCAGGTCATGTGGCCTGGGCCGGCATTTCGCCGAGCGAGGCTTGAGGCCGGCGCGGCGGACCAGATCGAGCCACCCGAGATGCGCGTTGCAATAGAGCAATCGTGTGCCGGCCGTCGAGACGAAGAACGAGCGGTCGCGTGGACGGGGGATCAGCTCGTCGCGGCGACGGGTGTAGCCGGCCAGGGCGTCGACGGTGCTCGGGTGCAGTGGGACCTCCCGCGACTTTCCGAACTTGGCCTCCCGGATCCGCAGCACACCGTCGTCGAGGTCGACGTCGTCACGGTCGAGCCCGAGCGCTTCCCCGATGCGCACACCGGTGACCGCCAACAGTCCGACCAAGGTCTCGAAGGTGACGGCCCGCAGCGGCGAACGGAACTGGTGAGCCGCGGCCATGAGCACCGCGATGTCGGCATCCGAGTACAGATAGGGCGTGGCCCGATGGGACTTCGCCGGCCACAGCCCGGTCGGCGGCACCTCATGGCCTGCGTCGATGGCATGGAGGTGACGAGCGAACGCCCGCACCGTCGAGAGGCGATGGCCCCACCATTCCAAGCTGGCGTCCCGGGGCAGGCTGGCCCATGCCAGCGCGCTGTCGGTCGTGATCGTGTCGCTCTGGTGCTCCTCCAGATAGCCGACGAAGTCGGCGAGAAGCAGCCCCGTCCGGTGGAGCTTGAAGCCGACGGCGCGACGTATCGCCAAATAGCTGTCGAGCTCGGCACGCAGGTTGGTCATGACGCCGCCCCCGGCCACGGCAGGGCCAGCGTGCGCAACCGATCCCGGTCGACCTTCGCGTAGATGGCGGTGGTCAACACGCTGGCGTGACGCAAGACCTGGCCGACGTCGGTGAGAGCGGCCCCGGCGCGCAGCATCTCGGTCGCCGCGGTGTGGCGGAGGCGGTGGGCGTTGAGCTCCGGCAGCCCCGCCCGTCGGCACGCCGCGCTCACGATGGCGGACACGCCAGCGGTGCTCAGTTCGCGGTGCGGCGCTCGCACCCGGGTGATGACCTTCGTGCAGTCGCAGCGGGGACGTCCCCGCCGGACCCATCCGGCCACGGCTTCGCCGACATCGACGGGCAACGGCAGCCGCTCCTGGCGCCGGCCCTTGCCCCGGACCACGAGCTCGCCGGCGCGCCAGTCGATGTCGCCGAGCTCCAGTACTGCCACTTCCCCGGCGCGCATGCCCAGGCGGGCGAGCAGGGTCAGCACCGCGTAGTCGCGCCGGCCGAAGGTCGTCCGCCGGTCGCAGCTCGCCAGCAGGCGGGTCACCTCGGCGCGGCCGAACGTCACGGGGAGACTGGCCACACGCCAGCTCGCCACAGTGGGCACTGCCGCGTCGAGCTCGACGTCGATATGCCCGGCCACATATAGGTAGCGAAGAAGCGACCGCAACCCACACACGACGTACTTCGACGAGCCGACCGAGCGTGTTGCGCACTCGGCCAGCACGAACCCGGTGACCTCCGCCGCGGTCAGCTCTTCCAGACGCATCCCGCCGTCCGCGGCCCGCGCTGAGAAGAACAACCGCGCCACATGGAGGTAGCCAGCGATGGTGCCTGCCGCCAGCCCGCGTTCCTCCACCAGATAGACCCGATAGCGCTCATGGAGCAGTTCCACCTCGGTCGGTGGAACAGCTGGAGCGGGTGTCGCAACCACCCCCAACCCGCGCAGGTAGCTGAGCATCGGCACCATCGCCTTGGACGACAGCCACAACGAATAGCCCTCGGCGCGTCGGTGCTCGAGGAACTCCTCCACGCCGAGCCGGCGTCAGCTCCTCGGCACCCAACCCGCGCGCCTCGAGCCAGCGGCTCACGTGCGCCATCAGGCGCAGCTGGTCGCACACGGGGTTTGGCCGATAGCCCACCCGCTCCAGTTCCCGGCGGAACCCCGCCACGTTCGCCCCCAGAGGCCCATTCACGCGGACCGCTGATGCTCTTCCACCCATCCTGATCTCCTCTCCTCATCCGGTCGATGTCGGAGAGAAGGCTTGGACGCACGGGCTGGATTATGCCGACTTCAACAGCCCGAAGTCGTTGCCCCACGAGGGTTCTGGAGCCCTACTCGGCATAACCCGCTGCTCGGCATAATGGAGCTGACAACGACCGATCACCGGGTGGTCGAACACCGCCTTCACCGCGGCCGCCAGCGCCTTGGCGCCGTCGATCACGACCAGCATCGGTCGGGTCACGTCCAACCCCCGCTCGCGCAGGCCGGCGAGCAGCCCGGTCACGACCGTGGCGTTCTCGGTTGATCCCTCCACGACGCCGAGCGGATGCTTGATCCCGTCGATCCCGATTCCCAGCGCGACCACGCAGGTGTGCTCGCCGAAGTGCACCCCGTCGACCATCAACGCCACCAGGTCGAGCTCGGACAGATCAGCGTTCATCACCTCGGCCAACGCCTGCTCGGTAGCGGCGACGAACCGGCGGGAGATCGCCGACTTCGACGTCGCCGACGCCGCCGCCTCGACAGCGAAACCGACCGGCTCGAGCCCGGCCGGGTAGCGCCGGCAGCTCAGCTTGGCCAGCATCCGCTCCATCGCCAGGCGACCCAGGATCTCCGTCGACGAGAACAGCTCGTAGCTGGCCAGCGGCACCTCGCCGCTGCCGTCGGCGGCGCGTACCCGCGGCCGGCGGATCGCCACCCGGCGGCCGCCCAACGTCACCTGCCCGTCGTCGGTCCCATGGCGGACCGCGCTGCGCTGCGGGTTCCACTTGCCCTTCGGGCCGGCCAGCGCGCACACATCTTCTTCCATCAGCACCTGCATCACCTGCAGCCCGGTCCCGACGGCCAGCGCCAGCAGACCCTCCTTCGCGGTCTCGGCCAGGTCGACCATCGCGATCTGCACCGACTCGGGCAGAGCCCACACCGGCAGCCCGTCATCAACCCCGGCTGACAGCGGCTCCAGCGGCTTCGTCTTCGCGGTCACCCGGCCCGTGCCGGCGCGCCCATTCGTCCTCTGATACTTCTTGCTCACAGCGGTCCTCCTCCTGGTCGGGTCGTCTTGCAGGACACCCGACACCTACCTCACGGCAGGCGCCGGGTGGAGGACCGCCCCCTCAAACTTCCACGCCGCCCGGGACAACCTCTTGGTGCCAGTGAGCCCGATTAAGAGATTGACGCTGGGGGCCTTCCCGGCACTGCGACTTGTTGCCTCGAGCACGCCTTACAGACCCCCATGGCTCGTTGGCCGCCTCGATGGATGAGAATCGTGTCGGGCCTGGCTGAGCTCGTTTGCCCTTGGTGCAGGTAGAGCCCGACTTACAGACTGACGCCAGGGGTCTTCCCGGCACCTCGAATTGTTGTCAGGTACACGCTTCACAGCGTCGTTGATCGGTTGACCCCGCCGGCCCACCCAAAATTCCAAGATGGTCAGACGGGGGGTCGGCGATGGACCTGATGGTGGAGCGGTGCGCCGGGGTGGACATCGGTAAGGACGAGGTGGTCGCCTGCGTGCGCACACCAGATCCGAGCGGCAAGGGTCGCCGCAAGGAGACCCGGACGTTCAGCTCCTTCACTTCCCAGCTGGAGGCGATGGCCGACTGGTTCACCGCCGAGGGTGTCACCGAGGTCGTCATGGAAGCGACCGGGTCGTATTGGAAGTCACCGTGGTACGTGCTCGAAGACCGCGGGTTCGATCTGAAGTTGGTCAACGCCCGCCACGTCAAGATCCTCCCCGGTCGTAAGTCCGATGTTCTCGACGCCGAGTGGCTTGCTGAGCTGTTGGAACACGGCCTGCTGCGCGCCAGTTTCGTGCCCCCGGTGGCGATCCGGGAGCTGCGTGACCTGACCCGCTACCGCAAACGCCTCGTCCAGGCTCACACCTCCGAGTGCCAGCGGATCCACAAGACCCTGGAGGACGCCGGCATCAAGTTGGACTCGGTCGCCTCCGATGTGCTCGGTGTGTCGGGGCGAGCGATGCTGGCCGCGCTCGTTGCCGGGGAGCGCGACCCCGAGGTTCTCGCCGAGCTCGCCAAAGGGGTGCTACGCAAGAAGATCCCCGAGTTGCGCGAGGCCCTGCGAGGACGGTTCCGCGACCACCACGCCCTCCTGATCCGGTTGTGCCTGGACCACACTGCTCACCTCGAGTCCGCCATCGCCCAGCTCGACGAACGAGTCGACGAGGTGATGGTCCCTTTCGTTGAGGCCCGCGACCACCTCGACACCATCACCGGGGTCGGCAAACGGGCCGCGGAGTGCATCATCGCCGAGATCGGTGTCGACATGACCCGCTTCCCGACCGCCGGGCACCTCGCTTCCTGGGCCGGGATGTCGCCGGGCAACAACATCACCGGCGGCAAACGCCACTCCGGCAAGACCACCAAAGGCGACCCGTGGCTCGCCGACATCTTGAACCAATGCGCCTGGTCTGCGGCCCGGTCCCGTGACACCTACCTGTCAGCCCAGTTCTGGCGGCTGGCCCGACGGATCGGCAAGAAGAAGGCCGCGGTCGCGGTTGGCCACTCGATCCTGGTCATCTGCTGGCACCTGCTCACCAACAACGTCGACTACAGCGACCTCGGCGGCGATTACTTCGCCCGACGCGGCGACACCGCACGCCACCAAGAGCGCCTCGTCCAACAACTCCGGGACCTCGGCTATGCAGTCACACTCCGGAAGATTGCCGCATGAACGTCTCGCGCCACGCTCAAGGCTGATTCTCTTCACAGGTTCGATGATCGGTTGGCCCTGCCAGGCCCGTCTCACAGTCGAGCGAGAGGGGTGGTGTGCATGGATGTCATCGTCGAACGCTGCGCCGGGTTGGATGTCGGAAAGGACGAGGTGGTCGCTTGTGTGCGAACGCCGCGGTCGTCTGGTAGGGGCCGGCAGAGCGAGCTGCGCGTGTTCCCGACGTTCACGTCGAGCTTGGAGGAGTTGGCCGATTGGCTGGCCGCCAACGGGGTGGTCGAGGTGGTCATGGAAGCGACCGGCCCGTATTGGAAGCCGATCTGGTATGTGCTCGAGGACCGCGGCTTCGACCTCAAGCTCGTGAACGCCAAGCGCGTGAAGATGGTGCCGGGCCGCAAGACGGACATGGCCGACGCAGCATGGTTGGCGGAGCTGTTGGAACACGGGCTGCTGCGGAGCTCGTTCGTGCCGCCACCGGCGATCCGCGAGCTGCGAGATCTCACCCGCTACCGCAAGCGGCTGATCCAGACCCACACCGCCGAGCAACAGCGCGTGCAGAAGACGCTGGAGGACGCCGGCATCAAACTCGACTCGGTCGCCTCCGACGTCTTCGGGGTGTCGGGCCGGCAGATGCTGGCCGGGTTGATCGCCGGTGAACGAGACCCCGAGACGCTGGCCGAGCTGGCCAAGGGAACGCTGCGCAAGAAGATCCCGATGTTGCGCGAGGCGCTCCAAGGCCGGTTCCGTGAACATCACGCCACCATCCTGAAGATCACCATGGACCACGTCGCCCACCTGGAAGACGCCATCACCACCCTCGACACCGAAGTCGACCGGGTGATGGCCCCTTTCTCGGAGGCCCGTGACCACCTCGACACGATCACCGGCGTGGGCAAACGGGCCGCCGAGTGCATCATCGCCGAGATCGGCGTGGACATGACCAGGTTCCCGACCGCGGCCCACCTGGCGTCATGGGCCGGGATTGTTGGCGGCCGCGCTGTTTGCACATGGCCAGGCAGCACTCCGTGCTCAGTGAGCGGCATGGGTCGATGAGCACGGAGTGCTGAGTGTCAGTCGCGGGTGAGCTCGGCGACGGCCTTCTTGGCGCAGGAGTCGTCGACGAGGAGTTTGTTGTCGGCGGCGGCGGCGATGATGGCGGCCGTCGCGGCGTTGTTGAGCGCTCGAGGTAGTCCTCCTGAAGCCCGGTGCAGGCGCGCGACGGCGTCGTCGGCGAGGAGCGGTTCGTCGCGCCCGGCGAGGGTGAGGTGGTGTCGCAGGTAGGCGGCGGACTCGCCGATGTCCATCGGGCGGATCGCGAACCGGGTGGCGATGCGCTGGTCGAGTGCGGCGAAGACGCCCATGCGGAGTTGGCGGTTGAGGGTGGGCTGGCCGATAAGGATCCCGGCGAACGGTGAGGCCGAGTCCATCTCGGAGTTGGTGAGCAGCCGCAGCTCTTCGAGTTGGGCCGGCGTGAGCAGGTGGGCCTCGTCGCAGACGAGCACGACGCGGCGGTGCCGCTCGGCGGTCTCGGCGGCGAGCAGATCGGCGGCTTGGGCCATCAGCTCGGCTTTGAGGTAGCGGGGCTCGGCACCCAGGGAGCGCACGATGGTGACGTAGAGGCCGCGGGTGCCGAAGGCGGGGTTGGCGATGTAGATAACCGAGTGCCGGGTGCGGTCGAGCGCGTCGACGGCGGCACGGACCGACACGGTCTTGCCGGCGCCGACGTCGCCGGTGATGACGCCGAGGGCGGACTCGACGACGCAGAAGTTGATGCGGGCGACGGCCTCGGCGTGGGCTTGGCGGGCGAAGAGGTCCTTGGCGGCGATGGACTTGCCGAACGGGGTGCGCTGCAGCCCGAAGTGCGCGGCCCACGGGGCGGGGGCGCTCATCGGGTCTGCTCCTCGATGTCGGGGTCGGCGAACATGTCGAGCTGGGAGAAGTCGATCTTCTGCCCGGTGCCGGCCGCCTCGTCGTGGGCGGCGGCGACGAGGCCCAGGTAGTCGATGCCGGTCACCTCAGGTTCGGGGCGGGCGGCCTGGGGGACGGCGGGGTGGACGTGGCGGCGGGTGACGAACGGGGTGGCCACCCCGGCGGGCCGGCCGTCCAGGTAGACGTCGATGCGGGTCAGGTCCTCGGGGTCGTAGCGCAGCTCGACCCGGCGGCCGACCAGGGCGGGGTCGACCCCGTAGGCGTTGCCCTCGAGCGGGACCGTGGCGGTGCGGGTCACTTTGCGGGTCACCGACCAGCGGAACGCCTCCCGCAGGCGGTCGGGGTCGACCCCGCGGTGGGGCCCGCCCCGCTCGAAGCGTTCGATCGGCGTCTGGTTGGTTTCGCCGTGGACGCGACGGTTGGCGATCCGCTCTGCCCAGGCAGTGAAGCGGTCGTTGAGCTCGTCGAGGTCGGCGATGCCGACGTGGGTGGCCTCGGCCAGGAAGGCCTCGCGGATGTAGCGGTTGGCCCGCTCCTGTTTGCCGCGGCCTTCCGGCGAGTAGGGCTTGGAGTGTACGAGGCGCACGCCCAGCACGGCGCAGGTCCGGGCCAGCCAGGCGTTGGAGAACGGGGCGCCGTTGTCGGCGTAGAGCACGACGGGGACACCGCGGCGCACGATCGCCCGGCGCAGCAGCTCCTGGCCGGCGTGGGCGTTCTCGTGGGCGAAGAAGCGGCCGTCGACGATCAGTCGGCTGTGGTCATCGACGATCAGGAACAGCCGGGCCCGCACCGACGCGTCGAGCCTCGGCCACGGGACCCACGGGCCGACCAGCACGTCGGTGATCCACCGGTCATTCGGCGCCTCGGCCTCGTAACGACCGAACACCTTCGGCTCAGCCTCCAGCGCCTCGCGGTGCAGCCCGGCCCGCCGCAGCTGGGCCCGCACCGTGCGCTCGGCGACCCGGATGCCGTGGCGGTGATAAAGGATCGACGCGATCTGGGCCGCCGAGCGCGACGGGAGCTCCAATCGCAGGGCGGCCACCTCGGCGAACAGCTCGGGGTGCGCCCGCACCGCCCCGGTGTCGGCCCGGGGCGAGGGCTTCAGCGCGTCCAGGCCACCGGCCCGCCACGCCCTGATCCAACGGTCGATCGTTCCCCGCGAGTAGCGGCGCTCGGTGCCGTCGGGGTGCGAGTGGGCCCGCGTCACGATCTGGCGCACCAGCGCACCCCGCTCGGCCGGCGTCAAGCGCGGGTTCGTCGCCTCGGCGATCACACCGAAACGGTGCAGCGCCACCGCCTCCTGCTGGTCGTGGTCCATGTCATTCCTCCGTTCGAGTCCCGTCCGACGGGACCGGAGGCATGAAACGACGCCTGCCGACGACGAGATAGGGGGTATTCGTGTTGGCGGCGAGCAGCCTCCCGCCGCTCACCGCCGACGCAAACCGCCACCGGCCCAACCGGTCCCAGCCCGCAAACGAGCGCGCCGCCGCGAACGCGCCGCCGATCGCCACCAACGTGTGACCGGCGGCGTCGCCGATAGCGCCAACGACCTCTCCGCCGAGCTCGACAGCCAGCGCCGCGAACGCCACCGACCATCCCGTCGCCCGGGCCGCGAAGCGGCGCACCCACCCCCGCGCCGTGGTGTGCGGAACATCTGCCACCGCCGCCGCCGGCCGCACCCCGCCAACGGCGGCTACAACCTTTTCGACGACAGCGCCGACCGTCTCGACAGCATCGAGGCGGCCCATGAACACGAACGCCGGGAGCACGGCGTCGGTCTTCGCGCACGGCCCGCAGCGCACCCTCGGCACGAAGATCGCCCGGCTCACGCCGCCAGAGCGGACGAAACGGCGATAGCCCGACCACCACGACATCGCGCCGCCACAGCGCGGGCAGTCCGGACGCGGCGCATCGACCTCACGGCCCGCCGCGACGTAGGCATCGACTGACAACGGGCAAGGCCATACGATCGCCACCGGTGGCAACACCGCCTTGGACCCCCTCCGGCACAGCGACCAACTGATGGGGAGGGGGTCCCTCGCGTACAGGAACCGCACATCCTCACCGCCAACACGCCACCGAGCGACCCGCAGCGCGCGCAAACAGCGCAGCCGGCGCGCGCTACTACGTGATCAGAAAGTCACGCCGCCAACAGGGATGTGCCCGGGCAACAACATCACCGGAGGCAAACGCCGGTCCGGAACCTGTCAAGCCCGGTGAGACAACTTGTCATGCGGATGTGATGAGTGCTTCGGGGCTGGGTTCGTTGATCCAGGCGATGGTGGGCAGCTTCGGCGGCTGGGGCGGGCGGTGCCCGAACCGTGCCGGGTTGGCGGCGTAGGCGGCGTCGAGAGTGACGGCCCGCTGGGCGCGGATCTCGTCGGCGGTGCCGTAGTGGACCGACGCCGGGGTGTGCAGCCCGATGCCGGCGTGGCGGTGGACGTGGTTGTAGTGATCGAAGAACGCGGCGCAGAACGCCCGGGCGTCTTCGATCGAGCCGAACCGGCCAGGGAAGGCCGGGCAGTACTTGAGGGTCTTGAAGTTCGCCTCCGAGTACGGGTTGTCGTTGCTCACATGCGGCCGGCTGTGGCTGCGGGCGACACCGAGATCGACGAGCAGCTGGGCGACGGGCTTCGATGTCATCGAGGTGCCCCGGTCGGCGTGCAAGGAGAGCTGGCCGCGGCCGATGCCGTGTCGCTGCAGGGTGTCGGCGATGAAGGCTTCGGCGAGCTCTCCGGTCTCGGCCGGCGACACCATCCAGCCGACGACGTAGCGGGAGAAGATGTCGATGACCACGAACAGCTCGTAGTAGACGCCCCGCTGCGGGCCCTGCAGCTTCGTGATATCCCACGACCAGACCTCGTTCGGTCGACGGGCGATGAGCTCGGGCTTCTTGGTCGCCGGGTGGGTGCGCTGCCGTCGCCGTTCGCGGTTCTCGCCGGCGACCGCGAGCAGCCGGTACATGGTGGAGATCGAGCACAGGTAGATGCCGTCATCGAGCAGCCGGGCCCACACCTGGGCCGGGGCCAGGTCGCAGTACTCCGCCGAGCGCAGCACCGTCAGCACCCGCTGGCGCTCCTGCTCGGTGAGCTTGTTCGGTGGGGCCGGCCGGGGTGCCGGCGGACCCGCCACTGGCGGTCGCTGCCGCCGATAGCGCGTCGCCCGCGAGACGCCGAGCAGGTCGCAGGCGGCGCTGGTCGATGTCATCGCTTCGAGCTCACCGAAGTGCGCCTCGATCATCGCGTCGACTTCGGATCGGTGTCCGCGCTCTCGGAGAGCCCTTCCAAGAGCGCGTGCAGTTTTCCCATGACATCGAGCGCCGATCTCGTCTTGGTCAGCTCCGTCTCCAACCGTTCGTTGCGGCGGCGCAGCCGCTCCAGCTCGACCTGCTCAGGGGAACGACGCGGCTTCGCCTTCGGCGCCAGCCCCTGCTGGGCGCCGGCATCGCGAGCCTTGCGCCACTCCGCCAGATGCGAGCTGTAGAGGGCCTCGCGGCGCAGCAACGCCCCGCGCTCGCTCGAGCCGACCGGCAACGCGTCGTACCCGTCGAGGATCTCGGCCTTGTACTCGGCGGTGAACGATCGCCGCCGAGGCCGGGCAGCCGGGTCGGGCTCGTCCACCACGCCATCATGGGCGCGCGCGAAGCAGAGATGCAGTCGTCATGGTCATCGGGTCTACGTCTTCCAGACTCGCCCTGCAGGGATGGTCGGCTACCGCAGGTGTCTCACGTCAGCCTGACAGACAGGGGTCCGGCAAGACCAACAACGGCAGCCGGTGGCTCGGCGAGATCCTCAACCAGTGCGCCATCGCGGCATCACACACCCGCAACACCTACCTTGTCGCCCAAGTACTGGCGTCTCGTGCGTCGCATCGGCAAACGCAAGGCCGCTGTCGCCGTCGGCCACTCGATCCTGGTGATCGCCTGGCACCTCCTCACCAACGACTGCGACTACGACGACCTCGGAGGCGACTGGTTCGCCAAACGCACCGACACCGACAAACGCCGCGACCAACTCATCCGACAGCTCCAAGACCTCGGCTACGGAGTCACCCTCACCAACCTGGCCGCCTGAACGGGTCCGGGGGGATTCTCCTTACAGACCCCCATGGCTCGTTGGCCGCCTCGATGGATGAGAATCGTGTCGGGCCTGGCTGAGCTCGTTTGCCCTTGGTGCAGGTAGAGCCCGACTTACAGACTGACGCCAGGGGTCTTCCCGGCACCTCGAATTGTTGTCAGGTACACGCTTCACAGCGTCGTTGATCGGTTGACCCCGCCGGCCCACCCAAAATTCCAAGATGGTCAGACGGGGGGTCGGCGATGGACCTGATGGTGGAGCGGTGCGCCGGGGTGGACATCGGTAAGGACGAGGTGGTCGCCTGCGTGCGCACACCAGATCCGAGCGGCAAGGGTCGCCGCAAGGAGACCCGGACGTTCAGCTCCTTCACTTCCCAGCTGGAGGCGATGGCCGACTGGTTCACCGCCGAGGGTGTCACCGAGGTCGTCATGGAAGCGACCGGGTCGTATTGGAAGTCACCGTGGTACGTGCTCGAAGACCGCGGGTTCGATCTGAAGTTGGTCAACGCCCGCCACGTCAAGATCCTCCCCGGTCGTAAGTCCGATGTTCTCGACGCCGAGTGGCTTGCTGAGCTGTTGGAACACGGCCTGCTGCGCGCCAGTTTCGTGCCCCCGGTGGCGATCCGGGAGCTGCGTGACCTGACCCGCTACCGCAAACGCCTCGTCCAGGCTCACACCTCCGAGTGCCAGCGGATCCACAAGACCCTGGAGGACGCCGGCATCAAGTTGGACTCGGTCGCCTCCGATGTGCTCGGTGTGTCGGGGCGAGCGATGCTGGCCGCGCTCGTTGCCGGGGAGCGCGACCCCGAGGTTCTCGCCGAGCTCGCCAAAGGGGTGCTACGCAAGAAGATCCCCGAGTTGCGCGAGGCCCTGCGAGGACGGTTCCGCGACCACCACGCCCTCCTGATCCGGTTGTGCCTGGACCACACTGCTCACCTCGAGTCCGCCATCGCCCAGCTCGACGAACGAGTCGACGAGGTGATGGTCCCTTTCGTTGAGGCCCGCGACCACCTCGACACCATCACCGGGGTCGGCAAACGGGCCGCGGAGTGCATCATCGCCGAGATCGGTGTCGACATGACCCGCTTCCCGACCGCCGGGCACCTCGCTTCCTGGGCCGGGATGTCGCCGGGCAACAACATCACCGGCGGCAAACGCCACTCCGGCAAGACCACCAAAGGCGACCCGTGGCTCGCCGACATCTTGAACCAATGCGCCTGGTCTGCGGCCCGGTCCCGTGACACCTACCTGTCAGCCCAGTTCTGGCGGCTGGCCCGACGGATCGGCAAGAAGAAGGCCGCGGTCGCGGTTGGCCACTCGATCCTGGTCATCTGCTGGCACCTGCTCACCAACAACGTCGACTACAGCGACCTCGGCGGCGATTACTTCGCCCGACGCGGCGACACCGCACGCCACCAAGAGCGCCTCGTCCAACAACTCCGGGACCTCGGCTATGCAGTCACACTCCGGAAGATTGCCGCATGAACGTCTCGCGCCACGCTCAAGGCTGATTCTCTTCACAGACCCCCATGGCTCGTTGGCCGCCTCGATGGATGAGAATCGTGTCGGGCCTGGCTGAGCTCGTTTGCCCTTGGTGCAGGTAGAGCCCGACTTACAGACTGACGCCAGGGGTCTTCCCGGCACCTCGAATTGTTGTCAGGTACACGCTTCACAGCGTCGTTGATCGGTTGACCCCGCCGGCCCACCCAAAATTCCAAGATGGTCAGACGGGGGGTCGGCGATGGACCTGATGGTGGAGCGGTGCGCCGGGGTGGACATCGGTAAGGACGAGGTGGTCGCCTGCGTGCGCACACCAGATCCGAGCGGCAAGGGTCGCCGCAAGGAGACCCGGACGTTCAGCTCCTTCACTTCCCAGCTGGAGGCGATGGCCGACTGGTTCACCGCCGAGGGTGTCACCGAGGTCGTCATGGAAGCGACCGGGTCGTATTGGAAGTCACCGTGGTACGTGCTCGAAGACCGCGGGTTCGATCTGAAGTTGGTCAACGCCCGCCACGTCAAGATCCTCCCCGGTCGTAAGTCCGATGTTCTCGACGCCGAGTGGCTTGCTGAGCTGTTGGAACACGGCCTGCTGCGCGCCAGTTTCGTGCCCCCGGTGGCGATCCGGGAGCTGCGTGACCTGACCCGCTACCGCAAACGCCTCGTCCAGGCTCACACCTCCGAGTGCCAGCGGATCCACAAGACCCTGGAGGACGCCGGCATCAAGTTGGACTCGGTCGCCTCCGATGTGCTCGGTGTGTCGGGGCGAGCGATGCTGGCCGCGCTCGTTGCCGGGGAGCGCGACCCCGAGGTTCTCGCCGAGCTCGCCAAAGGGGTGCTACGCAAGAAGATCCCCGAGTTGCGCGAGGCCCTGCGAGGACGGTTCCGCGACCACCACGCCCTCCTGATCCGGTTGTGCCTGGACCACACTGCTCACCTCGAGTCCGCCATCGCCCAGCTCGACGAACGAGTCGACGAGGTGATGGTCCCTTTCGTTGAGGCCCGCGACCACCTCGACACCATCACCGGGGTCGGCAAACGGGCCGCGGAGTGCATCATCGCCGAGATCGGTGTCGACATGACCCGCTTCCCGACCGCCGGGCACCTCGCTTCCTGGGCCGGGATGTCGCCGGGCAACAACATCACCGGCGGCAAACGCCACTCCGGCAAGACCACCAAAGGCGACCCGTGGCTCGCCGACATCTTGAACCAATGCGCCTGGTCTGCGGCCCGGTCCCGTGACACCTACCTGTCAGCCCAGTTCTGGCGGCTGGCCCGACGGATCGGCAAGAAGAAGGCCGCGGTCGCGGTTGGCCACTCGATCCTGGTCATCTGCTGGCACCTGCTCACCAACAACGTCGACTACAGCGACCTCGGCGGCGATTACTTCGCCCGACGCGGCGACACCGCACGCCACCAAGAGCGCCTCGTCCAACAGCTCCGGGACCTCGGCTATGCAGTCACACTCCGGAAGATTGCCGCATGAACGTCTCGCGCCACGCTCAAGGCTGATTCTCTTCACAGACCCCCATGGCTCGTTGGCCGCCTCGATGGATGAGAATCGTGTCGGGCCTGGCTGAGCTCGTTTGCCCTTGGTGCAGGTAGAGCCCGACTTACAGACTGACGCCAGGGGTCTTCCCGGCACCTCGAATTGTCGTCAGGTACACGCTTCACAGCGTCGTTGATCGGTTGACCCCGCCGGCCCACCCAAAATTCCAAGATGGTCAGACGGGGGGTCGGCGATGGACCTGATGGTGGAGCGGTGCGCCGGGGTGGACATCGGTAAGGACGAGGTGGTCGCCTGCGTGCGCACACCAGATCCGAGCGGCAAGGGTCGCCGCAAGGAGACCCGGACGTTCAGCTCCTTCACTTCCCAGCTGGAGGCGATGGCCGACTGGTTCACCGCCGAGGGTGTCACCGAGGTCGTCATGGAAGCGACCGGGTCGTATTGGAAGTCACCGTGGTACGTGCTCGAAGACCGCGGGTTCGATCTGAAGTTGGTCAACGCCCGCCACGTCAAGATCCTCCCCGGTCGTAAGTCCGATGTTCTCGACGCCGAGTGGCTTGCTGAGCTGTTGGAACACGGCCTGCTGCGCGCCAGTTTCGTGCCCCCGGTGGCGATCCGGGAGCTGCGTGACCTGACCCGCTACCGCAAACGCCTCGTCCAGGCTCACACCTCCGAGTGCCAGCGGATCCACAAGACCCTGGAGGACGCCGGCATCAAGTTGGACTCGGTCGCCTCCGATGTGCTCGGTGTGTCGGGGCGAGCGATGCTGGCCGCGCTCGTTGCCGGGGAGCGCGACCCCGAGGTTCTCGCCGAGCTCGCCAAAGGGGTGCTACGCAAGAAGATCCCCGAGTTGCGCGAGGCCCTGCGAGGACGGTTCCGCGACCACCACGCCCTCCTGATCCGGTTGTGCCTGGACCACACTGCTCACCTCGAGTCCGCCATCGCCCAGCTCGACGAACGAGTCGACGAGGTGATGGTCCCTTTCGTTGAGGCCCGCGACCACCTCGACACCATCACCGGGGTCGGCAAACGGGCCGCGGAGTGCATCATCGCCGAGATCGGTGTCGACATGACCCGCTTCCCGACCGCCGGGCACCTCGCTTCCTGGGCCGGGATGTCGCCGGGCAACAACATCACCGGCGGCAAACGCCACTCCGGCAAGACCACCAAAGGCGACCCGTGGCTCGCCGACATCTTGAACCAATGCGCCTGGTCTGCGGCCCGGTCCCGTGACACCTACCTGTCAGCCCAGTTCTGGCGGCTGGCCCGACGGATCGGCAAGAAGAAGGCCGCGGTCGCGGTTGGCCACTCGATCCTGGTCATCTGCTGGCACCTGCTCACCAACAACGTCGACTACAGCGACCTCGGCGGCGATTACTTCGCCCGACGCGGCGACACCGCACGCCACCAAGAGCGCCTCGTCCAACAACTCCGGGACCTCGGCTATGCAGTCACACTCCGGAAGATTGCCGCATGAACGTCTCGCGCCACGCTCAAGGCTGATTCTCTTCACAGGGTCTTGACAACTGTCCGCCGAGTCGCCTGTCGTCTGCTGAGCAGGCTGGAGTCCGGTCGCTCGTGCGGTTGGGTCGGCCAGTCCGCCGAGTCGGCCGGAGTTGATTGGATGAGAGATTGGATGGAAGCCGGCTCGGAGCTGGTCACGGTGCGTGGCGAGCGGGTGAGGGCCGAGCGCGAGACCAGCGACCGCGAGGCCCGCGTGGTCGAGACCGCATTTCGACGGTCGGTCTGATCGTGCGTGGCTGTGCCGCTTGCCGGTGCCTGACGCGCAGACGGGTCGGTTGCCTATGCAAGCGCGTTCCTGCGGAGACGGTTGATGGTCGGGGCGGTTTCATAGGTCACGTCTCGCGGAGCAGCTCGAGTGATGGGCGACGGGCTCGGAGGATGGTCGCCTGGGCGGCCACGGCTTCGGCGATCACGACCACGAGCAGGACGATGGCGAGGTAGCGCCATGGCACGGCGAGCGACGCCGGTGGAGGGTCGAAGACCCCGGTGAGCACTTTGGTGAGCATGTTTGCCTGGATGCCTCCTGTCAGGGCGCCCAGGGCGAGGCCGACGATGGTGACGAATCCTGCTTCACTCCAGACGAAGCCACCGAGCTGGCGAGGGGTGGCGCCGAGGGCGGAGGCGATGGTGAAGGCCCGCCGGCGTTCGGTGAGGCCCAACCACAGAACGAGCCCGGTGGCAGCGGCGGCGAGGGCGACGGCGAAGCCGAGCTCGATCCTGGTGAGGCCGGCGAGGTCGACCGCGGTCAGGCTTGATCCCACGATGCGGCGGCTGGAGACGATGTCGGTGACCGTGGCCGAGGTGCCAACGGCAGCCCGTACCCGTTCGGCGACTGGTGTGACGGGCTGCCCGCCGGTGTCGACGAGGTAGGTGCTGGCCGCCGCTGACCCGGTCATCGCTGCGATGTAGGCCTGGTTGGCGACGACGAAGCTGTCGCTTGGCGCGGTGGGGAACTCCTTGGCGACGCCGACATAGTGGAACGGGACGGGGGCCAGGGCGTTGGTGGCTGTGTTCTGCAGCCGCAGGGTGACGCGGTCGCCGGGCGCTAGTTGGAAGTCGTGCACGGTTTCGGCGGAGACCAGGATGGCGTCGGGTCTTGACGTGAGCTGGGCCATCAGTCTTTTCGCCGTCCCGCCGCCGAAGTAGGCGTCCTGCAGCGTGGTTGCGGAAACGATGGTCGTGGGGTCGACGCCGTAGAGGTCTTGGAGGTCGGCGCCGACGTAGACGTAGCGGTGTTGGAGGGTTTCCACGCGGCGCACGCCGGGAAGGCGAGCGAGCGTGGCGGCCAGACCTGCGGGGGGCGATGAGCCAGGCGGGACGGTGACCGTTACGTCGGCGCCGTTGGTGAGGAGCGCGTCGACGCCAACCTGGTGGCGGTAGGTGGTGTTGAAGACGGAGGTCGAGATGGCGTAGGCGATCGTGAGTGCGAGGAGTGCGACTCCGCTCGCGAGGAGCCGGCGTTGGCGGGTCATCGTGGCGGCCACGGTTCCGGCCAGTGACCCGGCGACGGGTCGGACGGCCCGGCGCACTGCGCCTTGGCGGTGGCGTAACAGCGCGTCGCACAGCCTCCATGCGAGCAGCCCAGCGCCGGCCCAGAACAGGAGCGGCCCGAACAGCGACCAGTAGCTGACCGAGATCGTGGGCACCCCTTCGACGGCCAGCACGAGCTGATAACCCGAGCGTGAGGTGAGCCAGAACACGATGCCAGCCGCGCCGAGCAGGACGACGTCGATGCCGTAACGCAGCCATCGCGGGGCGCCAGCGCGCCCGACGGGCTGACGGGCACTTGCGACGGACAGCGCTTTGGCGTCGCGTGCGGCGGGCACGGCGATCGTCAGGGACGCGATGAGCAGCCCGACTCCCACCGCCGATGCTGACCACATGATCGTCCCTCGGGTGCCCCCGAAGCGGCCGGTGTCGTGCGTGGCCATGGAGACGGCGACCGCCACCACCAGACCGAGGACGACCCCGACCACACCGACGAGCGCGGCCTCGATGAGGGCGAGCCCGACGAGTTGGCGGACGGTGGCGCCTCGGGTCCGTAGGAGGGCTTGCTCGCGGCGGCGCCGCGGCCGGCCCGCCCCGGCCACGGCGGCGGTGAGGAGGGCGGCCAGCACTGCGCCCGGTCCGCCGAGGAGAAGGAACAACGCCTGCGCGTAGACGGCGTCGGACCTGGCCGCCGCCAGCGCGGCGCCGAGGTTGTCCCCGACGAGGCCGGCGCCGGCGAGCTGGAGCTCGAGGTGGCGTGCCGCCCCGGTCACCTTCGCGTAGGCCGCCGCCGGGTCGCCGGGAAGCCGTCGATCGAGGCGCACGTGGACTTGGGTGCGGACTTGGTCGGGACGGAGCGCGGCGAGCGGGTCGAACGCCTGGTGCCACAGCCTCGACGGCAGGACCAGGACGTTGTCCGGCGGGGCCTGCGGCTGGGCGGTCGAAGCGGTGCCGATGCGCTGGAACAGGGAGTCCGCCGCGGGAAGGTCGACGACACCGGCGACGCGGAGGGTGAGGGGTGGCAAGCCGACGCGCCCGACCGAGACCGTGGTGCCCACACTGGCGTGGAGGTTGGCCGCGGTCTGCTGTACCAGCAGCACGCCCGTCGTCGCCCCGGTCAGGTCTCGGAGCTGACCGGGGAAGAGCCGGCGATAGTTGTCCGGGAGCCCGAGCACGACACCGGGTCCGGTCGTTTGCGTGGATCCGGCGACGGTGGAGACGAAGCCCGTGGTGTTCCCGAAGTCCACGACCGCGCTCGAGGCCACGCCCGGGGAGGCGGCCACCGATGTCGCCATGGCGGCTGGGTCGGCACCGGGCTGGGCTTCGATCTGCCAGTCGACGGCCACACTTGCGATCGACCTCGCCGTCATGGAGCGCCTCGATGAGGCGAGGAACATGCCGATGGAGGTCAAGAGCGCGACGGCCAGCGCGATCCCACCCGCTGCCGCGAGGAGCCGCCCGCCTCGGCGGGTCACCAGGCCCCGGGCCCACATCAGGGCGAGCATGTCGGTTCCTTGGCCTCGACCAACCGTCCGTCGGTCATCACCCATTGCTGGTCCATACGGGCCGCGACGGCTGGGTCATGGGTGCTGACGACCAGCGCGGCACCGGCGTGCTCGGCGGCTTCGAGGAGCGCGTCGATGACGTGACCTCCGGTGTCGTGATCGAGTTGACCGGTCGGCTCGTCGGCCAGGATCAACCGGGGCGTGGCCACGAGAGCCCTGGCCACCGCCACGCGTTGGACCTGGCCACCGGAGAGCTCCTCGGGGAGACGACTGGCGAGTTCCTCGAGCCCGAGCCGGGCCAGTGCGGCGTGGGCCTGGGCGATGGCCGCCGCGGGCGTCGAGCCGGCCAACAGCAGCGGGAGGGCGACGTTCTCGACGACGTCGAGCGCGGGAAGGAGGCTGGGCCCCTGGAAGACGACCGCGACCGGGCCGGGCCGCAGGTGGGCCGGGCCGCCCAAGGCCGGCCAGTCGATGGTGCCCACGGTCGGGGTGTCGAGTCCCGCCAGCAAATGGACCAGGGTGGACTTGCCTGAGCCCGATGGTCCCGTTACCGCGATGCGGTCGCCGGCCGACACCGTGCAGCTGACGCCGTGGACCGCGACGACCGCCGACGCACGGCTGCGGTAGGTGCGGGCGACGCCGTGAGCACAGACGAGCGCGTCGCTCACGCGATGGCCCGACCGTCGACCAGGTGGAGTCCCCGATCGGCGACCTTCGCCACCTCCGGGCTGTGGGTCGCGACGACGACCGCCGCGCCCCTATCGGCGCGGAGCCGCAGGAGTTCGAGAAGGCGGTCTTGGTGAGCGATGTCGAGCTCACCGGTGGGTTCGTCGGCGAGCACCACGTCGGGATCGTTGGCCAAGGCCACTGCGAGCCCAGCGCGGGCCGCCTCGCCTCCGGACAGCTCGGACGGGCGTGCGGTGGCCTGATCGGCAAGGTCGAGGGCGTCGAGGAGCGCGGCGATGGCTTCCTGTCGGCCGGCGCGGCGGGACCGGCGGCGGCACAGCCCGCGGGCGAGGCGCACGTTGTCGGCCACCGAGAGGTGCTCGACCAGGTTGGCGTTCTGGAAGAGCACGCCGATGTGGCGAGCGCGCAGAGCGGCCCGGACGGCCTCGGGACGGCGGGTGAGCGGCTGGCCGGCCACGCGAACCGAGCCCCCGTCGGGCTCGTCCAGGCCGGCGAGGCAGGCGAGCAGCGTGGACTTGCCCGAGCCCGACGGACCCGTCACCGCGACCAACGTCCCCGACTCGACGGTCAGCGACACGCCGCGCAGGGCGAGCGTCTCCTCGTCAGCAGCATGGAAGAAGCGGTACAAGTCCAGCGCCTGGAGGGCGGCTGGCATCACCTCCATCGGAGTGAATCGGTGACGATGCGCCAGGGGTCGACGTTGTCGGCCCCGACCGGCCCCGAGAGGGTCACGATCACCTCGGTTCGGTTGTGCCAGAAGGCGTAGCGCTCGACGTCGCGGTGGATGGTCTTCGATGTCACCGGATTGGGTGGGCTGTCGGCCCGATAGGTGGCGAGGACGGCACGGCCGGCCTTTCTCGTCACCGCCGTCACCTTCCCCGCCCGGTAGTCAGCCGCCTCGTTGGCGATGGCAGCCACATCGACCGCGGTCACACTGGCGACGGTGGGGGGAGCCGGCGTCGGCCGTTGCTGCAGGTCGATCGCGTTGAAATTGTCGGTGAAGGTGATCACGCCGCCGGTCTCGGTTCGGGCCCACCCCTCGGGCACCCGGATCGTGTACCGCGCCGCGGGCGGGGCATAGGTCACGAACACTTGGTTGTCGGGAATGTCGCCCGCCGGGTTGACCTCCGGCGCGTTCGGGTTGACCGCAGGAGCTCGGGCGGTGGTCGGCGTCGTGGCTGCGGCTGGGCGAGGCGCGTTCGCGGTCGTCGGGGCGATGGATGGGCCGGTCGCCGAGTGACGCCCCGAGCTGCAGCCCGCCAGCACCGCGAATCCGAGGGCACCCAGCGACCCCGCGATGGTCTTGATCATCCACGCGTGCACTGGCCGTCTCCCTTCATGCCGAGCGACGGTAGAAGGAGGCGGGTTCGGTGATGAGGCGCCGACGGTAAGGCGACGGTTAACGATCGCCTGCTCAGCTGTCGGCCCGGAGCGGCCGTTAGCTTCTCGCCGGTGAGCGCAGAGCGTGTCCTGCTCGTCGAGGACGATGACACCATCGCCGTCGCCCTGGGTCGCGCCCTCGAGTGCGAGCAGTACGACGTCGAACGCGTCGCCACCGGCCACGACGCCCTGCGGCGCTACCTCGACGCCGACCTCGTGGTGCTCGACCTCGGCTTACCAGACCTTGACGGGCTCGAGGTGTGCCGGCGGATCCGCGCCGTCGACAGCGTCGTGCCGATCGTCATGCTCACCGCCCGACAAGAGGAGATCGACATCGTGGTCGGGCTCGAGGCCGGCGCGCTCGACTACATCGTCAAGCCGTTCCGGCTCGCCGAGCTCCTCGCCCGGCTGCGGGTTCAGCTTCGCCGCGCTTCCTCGGCCGAGGAACCGCGGGTCATCGAAGGGGGTCGCCTGCGCATCGACACCGCGGCCCGCCGGGCCTGGCTCGACGGCGACGAGCTCGCGTTGCGGGCCAAGGAGTTGGATCTGCTCGCGCTCCTCGTGTCAGAGGCGGGCAAAGCTGTCTCCCGGGAGCGACTCATGAGCGATGTGTGGGACACCAACTGGTACGGGTCGACCAAGACCCTCGACGTCCACATCGCCTCGCTGCGACGCAAGCTCGGCGAGCAGCCTGGCCAACCGAGCTGCATCACGACGCTGCGGAGTGTCGGCTACCGCTTCGACGCGCCATGAGGCGCCGGATCCTCACCGCCATTGTCGCCGTCACCATGCTCGCGGTGATTCTTTTCGGCGTTCCCCTCGCTCTCGTTGTCCGCGACCAGTACCTCGCAGACGCCACCCTCCAGCTCGAGCGCGAGGCCACCACCGCCGCCCGCCAGGTCCCCGCCGATGTCTCCGCCCAAGGGGACCCGATCGAGCTGCCTGTCGCTTCGGCTTCGACACGGTTGGGTCTGTACGACCCAACGGGACGGAAGGTCGACGGTGACGGCCCGGTAGAGGGCGACTCGCCGGTGCAGCAGGCGATGAACAACCGCATCCAGGACATCGAGGCTGGCGGTCGGCTCGTGGTCGCGGTGCCGGTGCTCACCAACGAGCAGGTGGTCGCCGTGATGCGGGCCGAGCAGCCTCTCTCGGTCGTCGACCACCGAGTGTGGAAGGCGTGGGCCGCGATGGCGGGACTAGCAGTAGCGGCGATCGCGGTGGCCACTGTGCTCGCTCGCCGGCAGGCCCGGCGCCTGTACCGGCCCATCGAGGCCGTACGCCAAGCGGCCCAGCGGTTGGGGGACGGTGACTTTACGATCACACCCTCTGCGTCGGGCATCCGAGAACTCGACGACGTGAACGAAGCGCTGGCCATCACTGCTCGGCGTCTCGATTCCCTTGTCGCCCGCGAGCGGGCTTTCAGCGCCGACGCCTCCCATCAACTCCGGACGCCGCTCACCGGCCTCAGGCTCATCCTCGAGGGCGAGCTGGCCTCACCTCGCCCCGATCGCGACCTCGCGCTCAGCGAGGCGGTGAGCGAGGTGGATCGCCTGGAGAAGACCATCGACCAGCTCTTGACGCTGGCTCGCGACACTCCACACGACCGGGGCCCGCTCCAGGTGGCTCCGCTCTTCGACGAGCTCGAGGCTCGATGGCGGGGCCCGCTCGCCGCCGCCGGCCGTCGCCTGCGCGCAACCATCGCGCAGCCGTTGCCGTCTGTTCGAGCCTCACGGTCGGCTGTCACCCAGGTGCTCGAGGTGCTGCTCGACAACGCGCTCCGCCACGGCGAGGGCTCGGTCACGCTTGAAGCCCACGCCGTCGACAGCGGGGTGGCAATCAGCGTGAGCGACGAGGGCACGACAGCCGACGGCAGCGATGAGCGACTCTTCGAGCGCCGCGCGCCCGATGCGCAAGGGCACGGCATCGGCCTCGCCCTCGCCCGCCGGCTGGCCGAAGCTGAGGGGGGCCGCCTTGTGTGGGCGCCCGTCGGGCGCTGCTCCGCGTTCGAGCTCGTGCTGCCCTTGCGCGGAGACTCATCTCCCATCCTCGATGAACAGGTCGCCGCGACCCCAACAGCGGCATCGGCAGCGATCTAACCGCTGCGTAACCTTCGATGACCCCCGGGCGAACCTCTCGCCTCCTACCGTGAGCCGCAATGCCGCGCATCGACCGTCGAGGCTTCCTCGCCATCGCCGGAGCCGCCCTGGTCTCCTGCACGAAAGCACGCCACGAGACGCCCGCGCCCCCTGCGCCGCTACCCACTGAACCATCGCCGAGCACGGTCGCGGGGGCCTCGCATCGGGGCTCTGGTCCTTCCCCTGGCGCGCCCGCGAGATACGTCGCTGCCGGGCCCCCAGATTCACAGGCGGTCGCGCTCACGTTCCACGCCTCGGGCGACCTCGCACTCGCCAGTCGCCTTCTCGACTTGCTCCGCGACCACGGAGTGCACACAACGGTGTTCGTGGTCGGGAAGTGGCTCGAGGCCAATCCGGCGATAGCGGCCCGGCTGACCTCCGACGGTCACCAGCTCGGCAACCACACCTACAGCCACCAGGCGATGGGAAGGCTCAACCCCACCCAGACCGCAGGGGAGATCAGGCGGGCCGCCGACGTGCTGCGCCGCGAAACGGGCACCATCAGCCGCTGGTTCCGGCCGTCGGGGATCGCGGTTCCGACTCCGGTCATCCTCGCCGAAGCCGGCCGGGCCGGCTACCCGACCAGTGTCGGCTACAGCGTGGACTCGCTCGACTTCCAGGACCCCGGCGCCGCCGCGGTGCGCCGCAACGTCGCCCGTGGCGCCGCCAGCGGCGCCATCGTCAGCTTGCACTTCGGCCACCAAGGCACCATCGAGGCCCTCCCGGGCATCCTCGACGACCTCGCCCGCGGGGCACTCCGTCCCGTGACGGTGGCCGAGCTGTTGTCATGATGCGGGCACGGCCCGACGTTGGCAGAACTGGTCTGGTCGCCGGCCTGGCCGCAGGGGTTACGCTCGCCGCCGCGGGATGCTTGGGGGGGCGCACCGCTCCACCGCTCCCATCAAGGGCCACGGCTCCCCGGACGACGGCTGCGACGAAGTTCACCGCCGCCCCCACCAGCCCACCGACCGTGCCACCGGTCGCCGATTCGACCAACGTCTACGCCCACACCCAAGCCGGGATGGTACGTCCTGACGTCGCCGCCGACCCCGCCTACGTGTACGTGCCCAGCAACGACACCGGCACCGTCACGGTCATCGACCAAGCCACGTTCAAGGTCGTCGACACCTTCCACGTCGGCAAGCTCGCCCAGCACGTCGTACCCGCCCACGACCTCCACGTGCTCTACGCGACAGCAAGCGGCGCCAACCGCCTCGTTCCGATCGATCCAACCAACGGGCGACCAGGACGACCCATCCCCATCGCCGCGCCCTACAACCTCTACTTCACCCCCGACGGGCACAGCGCCGTCGTGATGGCCGAGCGCCTCGACCTCATCGACTACTACGACCCGACCACATGGACGCTCCAGCAGTCGGTCAAGGCTCCCTGCCGGGGCGTCAACCACGCCGACTGGTCGGCCGACGAACGCTGGTACCTGGTCACCTGCGAGTTCTCCGGCCAGCTCATCAAGGTCGACTCCGCCAGCAGAGCGATCGTCGACGTCATCACGCTGCCCGAGGGCGCCATGCCCCAAGACATTCGCCTGACTCCGGACGGCCAGCAGTTCTACGTGGCCGACATGGCCCACGACGGGGTTTTGGTCATCGACGCCGCGTCGCTCGCGGTGGACCGCCTCATCCACACTGGTGTGGGGGCCCACGGCATCTACCCGAGTCGGGACGGCACCCTCTTCTACATCTCGAACCGCGGCCGCACCATGGGCGACGACAACCGGCCATCGCGAGATGGCGAAGGCTCGGTCTCGGTCGTCGACCCAGCGAAGGCGCGGGTCATCGCCACCTGGTCCATTCCACACGGCGGCTCGCCCGACATGGGAGGCGTCTCGGCCGACGGCAAGACCCTGTGGCTCTCCGGCCGCTTCGACGCCGAGGTCTACGCCTTCGACACAGCGACCGGCAGCCTCATCGCCCGAATCGCCGTCCCCCCCGGACCACACGGCCTGTGCGTGTTCCCGCAGCCGGGGAGGTACTCCCTCGGTCACACCGGCAACGACCGGTGAGCCTGCCTCTAGCCTTCGGTTTCACCAGCCGTTGTGGCCCCGCGCCCTCGTGGGCGTTGTGGTCGCAACCGGCCCCGACCGTCAGCGGCGTGCCAACATGACCCGCGTCGGCCATGGGACCTCGGCATCCCCAGATTTGGCGGTGGAGCTTGGTCTCATAGAGACGGAGCCTCCCATGCACCACCTCCAAGTCGGAGCAGAGTGGTTCAACTGGGCAGGGTGACGAGTGACGGTCGTCAGTGTTCTGAGCCGCCCCCGTTCGCGGCCGTAACCCTGCGGATCTCCGACCCCGGCGCCACCTTCTCCTGGGCGGTTCCCACCACGACCTCGACGGTCACGTTCGGCCCTGGGCAAGTAGGGCCGGGCCACGTCCTCTCTGCAGTGGGGCTTGGCGAAGCGGACGGACGAAGGGGGTCAGCGGCGGGTCTGGCGGTTCTGCCAAGCCCAGCGGGTCTGGTCCACCACGACCAAGAAAGGCCGGACAGGGGCAGCGCCAAGACGCCCGGTCCGACCGTGCACTACGACCTCGTGCAGCGCCAGTTCTCCGCACCGATACCCGAGGTCGTCTGGGTCAGCGAAATCACCGAGCGCCCCACGGTGGAAGGCAAGCGCTACTGCTGCGCCATCAAGGACCTGTTCTCCCGCCGGATCGCGGGCCACTCGATCGGCGAGCGCATGACCGCCGACCTGGCGGTGTCTGCGTTGCCCTCGGCGATCGCTGGCCGCCAACCGCCCGGCAACGTCACCGCCACGGAGTCGTTGTTCTCGCTCCTGCAGAACAACCGCTTCACCGCCGGCGGTGGCCCACCCGCAACGAACCCGGCTACCAGGTCATCGTCTGGAACCAGCACACCTATAACCGCCGCCGTCGCCAGCGCGCCCTCGGCAAGCTCACCCCTGTCGAGTTCGAGCTCGCCTTCACCCCACAACCCGGCAACGACGCCGACGCGGCATGATGAGGCACAACCACCGTCAACCAAAGACGCGGCAGACCCAACCAGCGCAAGACGAGTCGCACCGGTCCCGGCCCGCCCAGCGCCCAGGGCCGCGGGACGACGACAGAGGGTCGAGCGTTGGATTGGATGATCCATCGGCTCGCCCGGTGCGGACGCCCCTCACGGGACTTCGGCTCCTCCTCGAGACCGAGCTCCCCGCCTGTCGCAGCGACCTGAACATGGTGCTGAAGGAGGCTCTCGCCGAGGTCGACCGGCTGGAGACCACCATCGAAAAACTGCTGCACCTCGCCCGGGACATGGAGGATGTCCCGCTGAGCGTGGAACTTCGTGGCGGCCCGGTGATGGCTATGCGGCCACCTCGTTGGGTTGATCGTACTCGGGGGGTGTGACGGTTCCGCGGACGTGGGCGTCAGCGCGAAACCGTCCCCACGAGTGCTGCTATGCCCAAGATGGCAGCGAGCAAGGCCACCCGGGTCCCCCAGCGCGCGAGCCAGGCGTCGAGGCGCGGAATCGAGTCGCGTAGCGCCCCGAGCCCGCTCACCGCGCCGACAGTGCCGAACAGGATCATGACCCACGCGGCGACGTCGTGATAGGCGACAATGCGGATGAACCCGTAGATCGCGTACGACGTGGCGATCGCGACCACAACCATGAGGGCTGCATCGAGGAGCCATTCCCAACGAGACGTTCGCACGCGACCCAGTGGATTTAGAGCGCCGGGGCAGCCCTCGTCCTCCTGCCCCGATACCAACGGGGACGCCTCGCCGGGGTTCTTGGTGGCCGCGCCTGCGCCGTGACACCACGGCAATCGAAACATAGGAACAGGAGAGGAAACCTCGGTCTAACCAAGATGAGGACGAGATTTCACCGTGACGCCCTTGGCGGCGCTGATGGGTATGAAGTGCCCGGGAGCCTGAGCGTCGTTTTGGCTGGGACGGTTGCTTACTCCTCGCCTTGGACCTCGTGCTGGAGGTCACTTGGCGGGTCTTGGTGTCCACTCTCGGCGCCGCCGTCGTTTGACTGGTCCTCGTGCTGGACGTCACCTGGCGGGTCTTGGTGTCCACTCTGGGCGCCGCCGTTGTTCGAGTGCCTCCCTTCATCGGCGTCGAACCCCGTAGTCGGTTCGGCGGCGTCCTGGTGATCGTCCGATCCGAGCCCGGCGGATGACTCCTCGTGCGTCTGGGACGTCGCGGGGGTCGGCGGCGAGACTGGCTGTCGACGGATGGCTGTGGGCGCGGGAGTATCCATACCCCGAGTCGTGATCGCGGATGTCGGCATGACGCGTCGGATGATTGTGCTCGTCGACGCCGGGCGGACGGAGATCGTCGAGGTTCGCGTCGCGGCTGCCGCGACTCCGCCCAGACCGGCCGCGCCCACGATCGCCAAGCTCGACACGACAACCTTGCTCGTCACCCTCATGGTCGGAGACCCCCTTGAGCTCGCGCGGCAAGGTATGCCCGCGCGAGCCAAGGGCGGACCATCGACCGGTAAAGGCCGGCCCAAGGCACCGCCAAGCCTTCTGGGCGGACGACCCCCGGCTTCAGGGTTGCTGCAAGACTTCACCGGGCGCGGCTCGGCTCCTGATGAGCGCCCGCGCCGCGACGACAACGGCGAGCAGAGCGACAAACGCACAGGCCGGCGAGGTAGCGCCAGGCACGGCAAGGGTCGCCGCGGCGTCGATGGTGATCGGCAAAGCCCGATGTCGTCGACGATGACGCGGCGCAGCGCAGCGCGGAGCGCAACGCTTTGGTGATGGTGTTGTCGATGCGGTGACGGGCGACGAGCCCGCCGAGCTGCTCGACGCTGAACCAGGTGACGGTGAGGTTGCCGTCGATGGCGGCGAGGGCGAGGGTTGCGCAGCCCGCCAAGGCAGCCAGGCGCCCTTACCTCACCCGGGCATCCCCCCGAAGTGTGGAGGCGTCGCCTATGAGGAGTGGTGATGCCAGAGACACGAAGGAAGTACGACCCCGAGTTCCGTGAGGGGGCCGTCCGGATCGTGCGCGAGACCGGCAAGCCGATCGCTCAGGTTGCGAGGGACCTCGGGATCAATCCGGGGACCCTGGGCAACTGGGTGGATCGGGACCGGTGTTGCCGGCCACGCTGTTTGCACACTGCCCGGCAGCGTTGCGTGCTCACGGTCCGGCATTGGTCGGTGAGCACGGGTGGCTGGCTGTCAGTCGCGAGTGAGCTCGGCGACGGCTTTCTTGCGCAGGCGTCGTCGATGAGGTCTTTGTTGTCGCCAGCGGCGGCGATGATGGCAGCGGTGGCGGCGTTGTTGAGCGCCCGGGGTAGCCCACCGGAGGCTCGGTGGAGCCGGGCGATTGGGCTTCCCCCCGTTTCGTGGAGGCATCCTCTATGAGGAGGAGAGATGCCAGAGACACGACGGAAGTACGACCCTGAGTTTCGTGAGGGGGCCGTCCGGATCGTGCGCGAGACCGGCAAGTCGATCGCCCAGGTGGCCAGGGATATCGGGATCAACCCGGGGACGCTGGGCAACTGGGTTGATCGGGACCGGGTCGAGCGGGGCGAGAAGGAGGGCCTGAGCGTCGACGAGCGTGCTCGTCTGGTCCAGCTCGAGCGTGAGAACGCTGAGCTGCGGATGGAGCGTGATGTCCTCAAGCGATCCGTGGTCCTGTGGGTAAAGGAGGCGACGCGGTGACCGTGGCATCGTTCATCGCCGCCCAAAGGACCGAGCACGGTGTCCCCCACGCGCTGTCCTGTCGGGCGCTGGAGGTGCCCGAGTCGACGTTCTACAAGTGGCGCGACCGGTCCCCGGCGCCCCGCCAGGCGCGTCGGGCCGCGCTTGACGCGGCGGTGAAGGCGTCGTTCGAGGACTCGGGGGGCACGCCGGGCACCTATGGGTCGCCCCGGGTGTGGGAGGACCTGATCGCCGACGGTTGGCGGGTGTCGAAGAAGACGGTGGCGGCCTCGATGGCCCGCCAGGGCCTGCAGGGGCGCAGCCCGAAACGCAAGCGACGGTCCCTGACCCGCCCCGACAAGGCGGCCGCGCCGATCCCGGACCTGGTGAAGCGGGACTTCGACGCGGCGGTGATCGACCAGCGCTGGTGCGGGGACCTGACCGAGATCCCCACCGACGAGGGCAAGCTGTATTTATTAGTTACGTGGAATCAAGCCGGGGGCTTGGATGGCCCCCCTGCATCCCACGAGCTGAGAGGTCGGCCACGTCTTGTCGATGCCATTGGAGGAGAAGTGGGTGGTTCTCGGCCGTCACGCGTGGGCGGTCGAGTGGCTGCGGATCTGGGCCGATCTCGGTCGGGCGCCGAGGACGATCGACGCCTACGGGCGCGGGCTCGCTGAGTATCTCGAGGTCTGCGAGCGTGATGGCGTCGACCCGCTCGCTGCTGGCCGAGCACAGGTCGCTTCGTTCGTCCGGGAGCTGACGAACCGCCCGAGCCGCTTTGGCGCGAACACGGTGGCGCTCGACTCGGGAAGCGGCCTTGCGAACGCCACCCTCCAGCAGCGCCTGGTTCCGGTGCGGCTCTTCTACGACTTCCTCGTCGAGGAGGGAGTTCGCGACTCGAATCCGGTCGGCCGTGGCCGTTACGGCGCCCGCCACAACCTCGGCAGCGGCGGGCGGCCGCTGGTGCCGCGGCTCGTGAAGCTGCCGTGGATCCCTACCGACCAGCAGTGGCTGGACATCCTGGCGGTCTTCCGCGACGAGGCGATCCGCAATCGGCTGATGGTCGCCCTCGCCTACGACGCCGCGCTGCGGCGCGAGGAGCTCTGCTCGCTTCGCACCGATGATCTCGACCCGGCGCATCGCATGGTGCGGGTCCGAGCCGAGACGACCAAGACCCGCAGGGGAAGGAGCGTCCCCTACTCGGCGGCGACCGGCGCACTGCTGGCCGCCTACCTCGCCCACCGGGGCACCCTCAGCCGCTCGCGTGGTCCGCTGTTCTTGTCGGAATCTCGGCGCAACCGGGCCGAGCCGCTGACGCTGTGGACCTGGTCCAAGGTGGTGCGCCGGGTCGCGCTCGCCGCCGATGTCCCGCAGTTCTCCACCCACACGACGCGCCACCTCTGTTTGACCGACCTCGCCCGCATGGGCTGGGAGCTGCACGCCATCGCCACCTTCGCCGGCCACCGCAGCACGGACTCGACGCTGCGCTACATCCACCTCTCGGGCCGGGACCTGTCGGACAAGCTCAACCGGGGGATGGCAGAGATCCACGCCTGGCGCATCAGCCTGCTGACGGGGACCGACACTGACGGCGGAGAGCAGTGAACGCCGGCGCCTCCGCCGCGCGCGGCGAGCAGAGAAGACAGCCATGGCCGGCCATCGACGTCACTGCCTACGACCGCTCAGGCATGTTGAGAAACGATGAGCGCGAGGCTGGCGAGGCTCGGCCCGGTCGGTCTTCGACGCAACCGCGCCCGCGGCATCCCGCGCCGCACCGCGTCGTGCTGGCGGGTGCTCGCCCGCTTGGTCGACCCGCTCGATGCCGCGCGGCTCGCGCTACACCATGGTGACAACGTCCGTCACCGACGGGCCGGTCTGCACGCGGTCGGGCTGGTGCTTGAGCACTGCAGCGTGATCGGCCGCTCGTACTGGGCCTGGACGTGCGAAGAGTGGGCCGAGTTCCTCGGTGCGAGCGCCGAGGCCTTCCTCGCCGAACGGTCGCTTCCGACCGAGACGACCGTCCGTCCCTTCGCCGTCACCCTCGCCTACCTGCTCGGCGGGTTCGACCGCTTCGAGCGACTCGGAACCTTCAACCGTCTGCACCTCGCCGGACTCGTCTTCGGCGCCGACACCGTCGAGTCGTCCATCGCCCAGGTGGGCCAGAAGCTCGATGCCTGGGGCTATCGCATCCCGGGATTGGCAAAGCATCGACTCCGGGGCGTGCTCAGCCAGGCGTTCCTCGTGAACCGCAGCCCCTTCCTCGGGGACCTGAGCACCGACGCCTTCGCCCGGCTCCGGGAACACCCAGCGACGAGCGGATACCAGCTGTCCATCCTCTACGCGCTCCAGCGCGCCGTCGCCGCGCTCGGGCACTGCGAGGCGCCAGTGCGCACCGGCTACAACCATGTCCCGGTCATCGAAGGTGCCGATCTCACCTGGACTGCCTGGGTCGAGCGTTGGCACGGGACCTCGACGCTCACCCCGAAGGTGCGGTCAATCGTCCGCACGATCATGGCCAAGACCGGACGCTGGCTGGCAGCTGAGCATCCAGAGATCACCGAGCCTGCCCAGTGGACGCGAGCGACCTGCGCTGCCTGGGTGGCGGCGGTCGACCGAATGTCGGTCGGCGACTATGTGCAGCGCCGCCACTCGCTCCGGGACCGGGAGGGCGCACCGATCTCGCCGCGCACCAAGGCGCACATCTTGATGGCGAGCAGGACCTTCTTCCGGGACTGCCAGGAGTGGGAGTGGATCCCCCGTCGCTTCGATCCCTCACGCGTGCTCGCCGTCCCACGCAGTGTCGCGGCATTGATCGCAACCGATCCCCGTGTGATCGCCGATGACGTATGGGCGAAGCTGCTGTGGGCCGGGCTCAACTTGGAGCCGGGCGACCTGCCGGGCAACTCCGCCGACACCTACTACCCGATGGAGCTGATCCGGGCGGTGACCCTGACGTGGCTCTTCAGCGGGTTGCGCTCCGACGAGATCACCAGGCTCCGTGTTGGCTGCGCCCGCTGGCGCCATGACGGGCACCCGATCCCCGCCGACGCTCCCGACGTCCTCGCCGAAGAGGCCGTCTGCCTGCTGGATGTGCCCGTGCACAAGACCGGCACCGCCTTCACCAAGCCAGTGGACCCGCTGGTCGGCGAGGCCATCGAGGCGTGGCAGCGCGTCCGACCGGCCCAGCCGAAGACCCTCGACCGCAAGACCGCCGAGCACGTCGACATCCTCTTCGCGGTGCGTGCCCAACCCGTCGCACGCAGCTACCTCAACCGGACGATCATCCCCGCGCTGTGCGCCAAGGCCGGCGTCCCGCCCGCGGACGTGCGAGGCAAGATCACCAGCCACCGGGCCCGCTCGACGATCGCCAGCCAGCTCTACAACGCCAAGGAAGCGATGACGCTGTTCGAACTGCAGGCCTGGCTCGGCCACCGAAGCCCGGCCAGCACCCAGCACTACGCGAAGATCACTCCGGCCACCCTGTCCAAGGCCTACACCGAGGCCGGCTACTTCGCCCGCAACCTACGGACGATCGAAGTCCTCCTCGACCGGGAAGCCGTCACCTCGGGACGCGCCGGGAACGGCGAGCCGTGGCAGCACTACGACCTCGGCCACGGCTACTGCAGCTACAGCTTCTTCGAGCAGTGCCCGCACCGGATGGCCTGCGCACGCTGTGACTTCTACAGCCCCAAGCCGTCGAGCCGAACACAGATCCTCGAGGGCAAGGAGCACCTCCAACGCATGCTCGTCGCCGTCCCCCTCACCGACGACGAACGAGCCGCCGTCGAGGACGGTCACGCCGCTCTCGGCGCCCTCATCAATCGACTGAGCGAAGTCCCCAGCCCAGCGGGCTCAACGCCACGATCACTCGGCACCACCGTCACGGCAACCCAGCTCCCGAACGTCCAGTTGCGACCAACCCGACGAGCCAAAGGGACTTGACAAGTCAGATTCCACAGAATAGCCACCGTGCTGGACCTGGCGAGCCGCCGGCTGCCCGGCTTCGCGCTGGGCGAGCACCACGACGCCCCGCTGGCACGGGCCGCGCTGTGCATGGCCGCCGCCGTGCGCGGCGGGCGGGTCGCCGGCGTCGTGTTCCACTCCGACAAGGGCGGCGAATACACCGGCGACGTGTTCGCCCAAGCCTGCGCCGGGCTGGGGGCGATCCAGTCGATGGGGCGGGTCGGCTCGGCGGAAAGCGCTGGACAACGCGGCGGCCGAAAGCTTCAACTCCACCCTCGAGCACGAGCTGCTCTCCCGCCGGCGGTTCGCCACCAAAGACCAAGCCCGTCGCGAGGTTGCCGCCTACATCGACGCCTACAACCATCGGCGCCGTCACAGCTCGGCCGAGATGATGGCCCCGGTCGCCTACGAGCAGGTGCTCGCCGAACGCGCTGCCCAACACGACCCCGTGGCAGCATGAACCCCGTGCGCGACGATACCGCGACGAACGTCTGCCCGGCATGTGGCGGGTCGTTCTCACCCGAGGGCCGTCAGAGGTACTGCTCGACCGTCTGCCGACAGCAGGCGTGGCGACGCCGACGACAGGCGCCCATGCCGCCGGTCCCGGCCAAGCCGACCACCGTGTACGAATGCGACAGCTGTGGAGAACGCGCCCTCGGCGAGCAGTACTGCCAGGACTGCCGCACGTTCATGCGCCGGGTCGGGCCCGGAGGCCCGTGCCCCCACTGCGACGAACTCGTGGCCCTTCAAGACATCATCAGCGAGGACCAACTCGCTCCCGCCCGCCGGCGGCCATGACCTCAACGACTACCTTGACCTATAAGCAACCCTCCACGGTTTGGGGGGAAGCCCAGATGGCGTCGTCGGCGATGAGCGGCTCGTCGCGTCCGGCGAGGGCGAGGTGGTGGCGCAGGTAGGCGGAGGACTCGCCGATGTCCATGGGTTTGATGGTGAACCGGGTCGCGATGCGCTGGTCGAGGGCGGCGAAGACGCCATGCGCAGTTGGCGGTTGAGGGTGGGCTGGCCGATGAGGATCCCGGCGAAGGGGGAGGCCGAGTCCATCTCGCTGTTCGTCAACAGCCGGAGTTCTTCGAGTTGGGCGGGGGTGAGTAGGTGGGCCTCGTCACAGACGAGGACGACTTGGGCCCCACGATGCTGTCGCTGATCGGCGCGCCGATCCGCAGGCTCAACAGCACGAACACCTCGCGAACCGCGGTGTCGTGCCGGCCGTGCTGAAGGTAGTCGGCCAGTGCCGCCCCCACATCGGCCGGGATCGGGAGCAGCGCTCCGTGGCCCGTCTTGCGAGCACGGACCGAGATCACACCCTCGCGCCAGTCGATGTCCTCGAGCCGCAGCCGGCAGACTTCGCTGACCCGCAGCCCGAGCCGGGCCATGCACACGATGATCGCCCGGTCACGCAACCCGCGAGCCGACGACGTGTCCAGCGACGCGATCAGCTGCTCGAACGATCCCGGATCCAGGTGCCGGACAAGCCCACGGCGACGGTGCGGCACCGTCGGCACCGCATCCTCCAGCCCGGCCCTGCCCAGACCCTCACCGCGCAGGAACCGAAAGAACGACCGCAGCGACGTCGCCACCAACTCCACCGTCCTTGGCTGGTAACGGCGCGTCGCCGCGCCGATGAACTCGACAACATCGTGAGCATCGAGTTCACCCACCTCCACCCGGCCGTCAGCGAAACGCAGCTCCAAGAACGACCGGACGAACCGCGTGTAGTTCAACCGGGTCCCGCCACAGACGCCCCGCACTCGCCGAAGATGATCATCGAAGGCAGCCAGCGCCACCCCTGTCGTCCAATCCGAACCGACCGACATCAGCTCCTCTTTGTCCTCCGGCCGTGCGACCGGACCGGTGAGGAGCCTTCCGTTATGTGCAGCAACCGCTCGCGCACGAGAACCGTCGCGCCGTGCCGCCTCAGGCCGATCCCACGTCGGCCTTGCACACCTCTACATAACCGCGAGCTGGGCCGAATAGGTGTTATGCGCAGCTGCGCATAACACCTACATCCCCACCGGCGAGGGCTGGTAGTTCCTGGCCTCGGTGCTCGATTTGGGCTCGCGCCGGCTGTTGGGCTACTCGAGGCCGACCACATGCGCACCGAGTTTGTTCTCGACGCACTCGGCATGGCCGTCGCGGCCCGAGGCGGCGACCACGCCGTCGCCGGAGTGATCGCCCACGCCGACCGCGGTTCGCAGTACACCGCCAACGACTATCTCGAGCTCTGCCACATCCGACAGCTGCCCCCTCTGTCAGGCTGACGTGAGGCACCTGCTGTAGCCCACCATCCCTCGGGGCGAGAACAGGATCACGTAGACCCATGACCATGACTTCTGCAGCCTTGCTCACGCGCGCCCATGATGGCGGCGTGGGTGACGATGACCCCGCGGCGAAGCCGAAGCGTCGACGCTTCGACGCCGCGTACAAGCTCGCCATTCTCGACGAGTACGAGCGGCTCACCGACCCGGGCGCCAAGGGCGCGCTGTTGCGCCGTGAGGGTCTTTACTCGAGCCACATCGTGGAGTGGCGCCGAGCCCGCGACGTCGGCGCGCTCAAGGAACTGGCGCCGAAGACGCGGCCGGCGGCGCGCAGCGCCGATCAGATCGAGAACGAACGGCTGCGCCGACGCAACGAACGTCTCGAGGACGAGCTGGCGAAGCACAAGCTGGCTTTGGAGATCCAGGGAAAAGCATCGGAGCTCTTGGAGCGGCTGCTGGCCGAGAGCGATCGGACGAACAGGCGGCAGCCGTGATCGCGGAGTGCTTCAAGGCGATCGAGCCGATGCTGGGCACCCGCGCCGCGTGCGTGGCGGTGGGCCGGCCCCGAGCGACGCACTACCGCCATCGAGCACCAGCCGCGCCGCGGTCGACGACGCCGCGGCCGGCGCCGCCGAACAAGCTGACCGATGAGGAGATGGGCCAGATCCTCGACGTGTTGCGCTCGCCGCGGTTCGTTGACCTGTCCCCGGCGCAGGCGTTCCACATCCTCCTCGACGAGGGCCGCTATCTGGCGTCGGTGTCGACGTACTACCGGCTGCTGAGGGCCCACGGCGAAGTGCGTGAGCGGCGCCGCCAGGCGACGCATCCGCCCCGGGTGCGACCCGAGCTCGTCGCCCGCAAGCCGCTGGTCGTGTGGTCGTGGGACATCACCAAGCTGAAGGGTCCGCGCCGCGGCGAGTACTACGACCTCTACGTCGTGTTGGACATCTTCAGCCGCTACGTCGTGGCGTGGTGCGTCGCGCCGTCGGAGTCGGGCGAGCTGGCCAAGGAGCTCATCGCCGACGCGGTCGCCCGCCATCAGGTGCCGCCCGGTCAGCTCACCGTGCACGCCGACCGCGGCAGCTCGATGACGTCGAACCCGGTCGTCGAGCTGCTCGCCTTCCTCGGGATCGGGCGCACCCACAGCCGTCCGCATGTGAGCAACGACAATCCGTTCAGCGAGAGCCAGTTCAAGACGCTCAAGTACTGCCCGGCGTTCCCTGAGCGCTTCGGCTGCATCGAGGACGCCCGAGCGTTCTGCGGAGCGTTCTTCGCGTAGTCACGACAACTTCCCTCGTCCTCACGGCGGCCTCGGCGGCTAGACCCCTTACGAACGACTACACAGAAAACCAAGGCCCGGGTGTAAGGCGACAACGTCAGTTGCACACGTCGGGCATCACCTCGGCCGCGAGCCGCTCCATCTGGTCGGCCTGGTCGAACGCCTGGTTGAGCAGGATCATTTCGGCACCGGCCGCCGCCACCTCGCGCAGCGCCTCAATACAGGCGTTCGGCGGACCGGTGACGGCGACCGGTTCGAGTTGGCGTCCGAAGTCGCCGTAGATGCGGATCAGCCCGGCCGCCATCTGCTTCCGCGCCTGATCGGGGTCGTCGTCGACAGTGAGATAGACCCGTTTGGCAATCCGGAAGCCGCTCGGATCGCGTCCCATCTGCTCGAGCTCGTGCCGGACGATCGATACCTGTTCGCCGAACGCGGCGGTCGTCGATGAGCCGGCGCCAAAGAATCCGTCGCCCTGGCGGACGGCGCGGCGCAGCGCGGCCGGGGCGCTGGCGCCGAACCAGATGGGCGGGAATGGCTTCTGGAACGGTTTGGGCTCCATGGACTGACGCTCGAGCTTCCAGAACTGTCCGTCATGAGTCACCTGCGGCTCGGTCCACAGCAACTTCATGAGCCGCAGCCCCTCGTTGAATCGGGCTACCAAGCCGGCGTCGGGATCCACCTCGAATGCCGAGAAGGGGCGCAGCCGGCCGCCGGTGCCCACCCCGATCTCGAGGCGGCCCCGGCTCAGCTGGTCGAGCGAGCTCAGGGCCTTGGCCAGATGGACCGGCTGGTGCAGCGGGCTGACGAACACCACGCATCCCACGCGCAACCGTTCGGTGCACGCCGCGGCATAGGTCATCGCTTCGATCGGACTCACCAGCGGCGCCGAGCCGAAGACCTGTTCCAGCGTCCACGCACTCTCGAAGCCGAGCGCCTCGGCTCTTCGGAGGTACGCACGAAAAGCGTCCGGATCGAACGAGCCGTCGTCGACGAACTGGGGTATGGGGATCGAGCATCGCACGCACCGACCGTACAGGCGGTCCGGCACCGATCCGCCGCCACTCGTTTCGCGCCCGGCTGGCGATTGTCCTCTGGGCGGAGGCGACGTCTCCGTCCAGGGATGGGTGACGCCGTCGGGACGGGTCGCTACCGTCAGCATCCTGGCGCCCGGGTCCCGGGCATTGCGTGACGACTCCAGGTGGGCGCGGGCGGCTTCGGGTCGCGTCGGTAATCGTGTGCGTCGTCGCGCCGCTGGCCGATCATCCACCCGACACCACGTTGGAAGCCGTAAGGCTGAGCGCGGTGGTCGTCCTCGGCTTTCTTGCCAAGGCGATGCGGCCAGCGATCCCGCCGAGCGTCTCTCTGGCGTCCACACGTTCACCGACGCACTCATCGCGTCGGACGGGCACTAGATCGCCGTGTCCATGAGGAAACCCATAGCGCATGGGTCGGGGCAGGTGGGTGGCGCGCGACGTTCCTCCCTGTTGCGACGCGGCTCGTGACGGCGCGACGGTGATCCGAGACACACACCCCCGGGAGGACGCGATGAGTACGACAGCGGTTGGTAGCTACGACGCCAGTGTCGAAAGGGTCGACCAGAAGCTCGAGGTCGTCACCATCCCCGTCTCGGACGTCGAGCGCGCCAAGGAGTTCTACGTGAGGGTCGGGTGGAGGCTGGACGTAACGCCCCCCACCGTGGTCCAGTTCACGCCGCCCGGCTCCGGGTGCTCGGTCCAGTTCGGCGCCAACCTGACGTCGGCGCCGCCCGGGTCGGCCCAGCGCACGTTCCTCGTCGTCACCGACATCAACGCCGCTCTTGCCGAGCTCGCTGCCGCCGGCATCGAGGTGGACGACGTCTACCACCTCGGCGCCGAGGGCCGGGCCGGTGGTCTGGATCCCGAGCACCACAGCTACCTCTCGTATGCCTCGTTCAGCGATCCCGACGGCAACAACTGGCTGCTTCAGGAGGTGACGACTCGGCTTCCGGGTCGCGTCGACACAGCCGCGACGTCGTTCGGCTCCGCGAGCGACCTGGCGAACGCGATGCGGCGTGCGTCGGTCGCCCATGGCGAACACGAGAAGCGAATCGGCGCGGCGGACGCGAACTGGCCCGACTGGTACGCCCAGTACATGGTTGCCGAGCAGGCCGGGACGGAGTTGCCGACGTGAGCGACTACGACGTGATTCTTCTCGGTGGCGGTGCGCCCGGCGAGCACTCCGCGGCGGCATTGGCGGCGCGGGGGTTGCGCGTCGCCCTCGTTGAGCGAGAGCTGGTCGGCGGCGAGTGCTCCTACTGGGCGTGCATTCCATCGAAGTCGCTGCTGCGTCCCGGCGAGGCGGTGCAGGGCGCCCGCGACGCCGGCGCGAGCGCACAAGTGGACGTTCCTGCCGCGCTGGCGTGGCGGGACTTCATGGTGTCGAACTACTCCGACGCCGGCCAGCAGCGCTGGCTGGCGGACCGGGGCATCGACCTGCTGCGGGGTAGTGGCCGGCTCGCCGGCACCGGGGTGGTCGAAGTCGATGGCGTGCGCCACACGGCGGAGCACGTCGTCTTGGCGACGGGATCGGATCCGATCGTTCCTCCGATCCCGGGGCTTGGTGAGCTCGAGGGCGTGTGGGGCACCCGCGAAGCGACGAGCATGAACGCGATTCCGCGCCGCTTGCTCGTCCTGGGTGGTGGCTCCGCAGGCGTCGAGCTTGCGCAGGTCGTGAAGCGTCTCGGCGGCGAGGCGGTGCTCGTCGAGGGCGCCGACCGCGTGCTTCCTCGCGAGGCTGCGCCGCTGGGTGAGGCGCTCGGCGAGGCGCTGCGCAAGGACGGAATCGAACTGATGCTCGGGATGCACGCCACTGCGGCGCGACGAGACGGTGGCGAGTACGTGCTCCAGTTCGAAGGCGGTACGGAGCTGCGGGGCGACCGGCTGCTCGTGGCCGCCGGTCGGCGCCCACGCGTCGAAGGCATCGGCCTCGAGACGGTGGGCATCGAGGCCGACCCCCACGGGATCCCGGTTGACGAGCGCCTGCGCGCCGGCGAGCGCCTGTGGGCGATCGGCGACGTCACCGGCATCTGGCCGCTCACCCACGTCGGCGAATACGAGGGCGACGTGGTCGCGGAAAACATCGCCGGCGGTGCGCGTCGAGCGAACTATGAAGCCGTTCCCCGAGTCACCTACACGGATCCGCAGGCCGCGGCGGTGGGCGAGATTGAAGCGCACTACCGCGCCACCGCCCCGGTGTCAGAGGTGCCCAAGACCGCGACCTACACCCACGCCTACGCCGAATCCAACGGATTCCTGACACTGCTCAGCGACGGCGAGCGATTGACCGGCGCCTACGCCGTCGGTCCCGAGGCTGGTGAGTGGATGCAGCAGGCGACACTTGCCATCCGTGCCCATATTCCGCTCGAGGTGCTGACGGACACGATCCAGCCGTTTCCGAGCTTCTCCGGGATCTACGACGCCGCATTGAAGGCGCTCCGCATGGAGATCGCCGCTGTGCCGCCGCCGGTCAGACCGATGAGCGCGCAGATGGCGAACCTGTCGAAGTGACGAGGACGCTGGTCTGAAAGGAGGGCCGAGGTCTCAAGCGAGCGTTGCCTCAGGGGCGCAGGACAGGCGCTTCGTGACGAGGGAGTTCCACTGGGGCGACGGGACGGGGCGAAGCGCGAGGATGCCTACGGACACAACCAACGAGGCTGCCATGAGCATGACCGAAGTCAAGCCAGAGCTCGTCGGTCGGACCGTTGTCGTGATCGGCGGCAGCTCGGGCATCGGTCTCGAGACGAGCGCGGCTGGCGCGAGCCGGGGGAGCCGACGTGATCATCACGGCCCGCAACGCGGACCGTGTGCAGCGCGTTGGACTCGAGCTAGGCGCCAGCACTGCGGCCTTTGACGCCACCGACTTCGACCGGCTCAAGGAATTCTTCGACGCGTTACCCACACCGATCGACCACGTGCTGGTCACGGGACCGGGGCCCTACTACGCGCCGCTGGCGGAGTTCGACTTCGAGAAGGCACGGCGCGACGTCGAGGCCCACCTCTTCCTGCCACTACAGGTCGCCCGCCACGCCGCTAGCACGGTTCGATCGGGCGGGACGCTGCTCTTCATGGGTGGCACCGGTGGCCGACGGGCGGCGCCGGGCCTCGCGCTCATCTCGGCGCTAACAGCCGCGCTCCCCGCCATGACGAAGAACCTCGCGCTCGAGCTGGCACCGATCCGGGTGAATCTGATCGCAGCTGGGTTCGTCGACACGCCACTGTCGGCGGCGCTGCTCGGCGACGAGCTCGACGCGCGTCGCGAACAGCTCCGCACGACGCTGCCGATCCAGCGCGTCGTCGGGCCCGCCGACATCGCCGCGCTGGCCGTCCACTTGATGACGAACACCGCGGTCACCGGAGCGACGTTCGACATCGACGGCGGTCAGCAGCTCGTCGCAGGCTGACTCCGGCCGCCCCGACCCGGATCACCGAGTCTCCCGGGCCGTCGCCTGCCCCGGGTCGTACGACCCTCGGGCTAACGGGGCTTCGGCCCCAGCCCGACGAGGCGCTGTTGGCGCCGGGTTGACGTCGGTGCTGCTCGAGGCCGGGCTGGGGCGAAGTCCCCGAGTTCGCCTCGGCTGCGGGAAGTGGGCAGGCTCCGGCCGAGCCTAGATGCGGGGTCTGGCGACTCCGCTTTGAACCGCCTGTGCGGTTTGTCGCTCTCACAGGAGCAATGTCGACCGGAGCCCGCCATGACGTTACCTCGCAGTGCCGCCGACGTTCTCGCCGATCACGTGGTGTGGGAGTTGGAGTGCATCGATCGGATGTACCTGAACCTGTACGTACCCCAGCTCATGTTCGCTGACGGGATCGCTCATTTCTTTCGCGTCCACCGGGGTCAGCCGTTCGTGTCGTCGGCGCTGATGGACCCGATGACCAAGGACTTCGTGGGCGCCATCCGCCGGTTCATCGACGACCATGACGTTCCGTTGGTGCACTTCGCGAAGGGTGAACGGAAAGACGACGTCGCCCAGCGCTATCTGGCCGGTCACGACGGCTCCGAGGGCGTGCTGTTCGTGGGCCGGGCCCAAGAGAAGACCAACGTGTTTCGCACCCAGAAGCGCCGCAACCCGGTGACGGGCAAGACCTACCCGTGGCTAACTACTTCGACCTGAAGAAGTAGGTGGCGCCGGGTCTGGATGCCGTGGGTGTGGGTTCTCGGCGCTGGTGGGCAGCTGGAGCGGCCGGAGGCTCCCTGAGCTCTGCTCGCCGGTCGTTTCCGGTGCTTGTTCTTGCCGCTCCCAGCGCGGTGTTGCCGCGCTGGGAGCACGTTCGCGCTCTCAAGCGGCCGCCGTTTCGGGCCGTTCCCGGGTGTCGGCCGGACCGGCGCGTTGTCGTTCGGCTTCACGGGTGAGGGCGCTGATCTTGGTGGCGTTGTGGGCGAGGACACCCCAGCCGCACCAGGTGGCCGCGCCGGTTTCGCCGTCGCTGAGGGTGCGCCGCCACCCGTAGTCACGCTTGAGGCAGGAGATGCGAGCTTCGCTGCCGGTGCGCCACTTGACGAGCCGCCGGAACGACCGGGTGTGTTGCAGGTGTCGGCGGGCGGCACCGGGCCGGCCCTTGCGGGGTATGACGACACGCTTGACGCCGAGGTCTTCGAGATCACGGTCGACGGCGGCTTCGCCGTAGCCGCGGTCAGCGGTGATCGCACGAGGGGCTCGACCGAAGCGGGCGATGATGCGGGCGATGGCGGGCACCAGCATCGGCGCGTCGGGGGGTGTCCCCATGTTCTTGTCAAGGGGTCAGGCGGCGATTTCTGCCTCAGGCTGGCGGACGCGGGACTGGTAGTGCTCGCGATTGTGGAGCATGGCGAGGATGACGTCGCAGCGGCGTCGAGCGAGGCAGATCAGGCTGGCGTTGTGCATCTTGCCTTCAGCGCGTTTGCGGTCGTAGAAGGCCCTCGAGTCGGGGCTGGGGAGCGAGGCGAAGGCGGCCAGGAACATGGCGTTCTTGAGCCGGTGGTTGCCACGTCGGCTCTTGGACTCGCCGTTGAGGGATTTGCCGGACTGGCGGGTCACAGGGGCGAGGCCGGCGTAGCTGGCGAGTTTGGAGCCGTTGGCGAAGCGGGTGCCGTCACCGATCTCGGCGAGGATCCTGGCGCCGGTGCGCGGCCCGATTCCGGGCAGGCTCACCAGCAGCTCACCGAAAGGGTGCGCCAAGAAGACCGCCTCGATCTCGGCTGCGACGGTCTCGCGGCGTTGGTACAGACGATCGAGCTCGCCGACCAGTTCGGCGATGACGCGGCCGATGGTCGTCTCGGCCGGAAGGGTCAGGGTCTGCGCGTCGAGGGCCGTGAGGACGGCATCGGTGAGCCTGCCGGCGAGGCGGGGCGAGCGGGCCTCGATCGTCTTGGTGATCCGAGCCCGACCGGCGGTACGCAGCGCGGTCGGGGTCGAGAACTTCGCCAGCAGTTCGCGCACACCGCCATGAGCCAGTCGGGAGCCGACAGCACGCTCGAGCGCTGGGGAGATGCTGGTCAGTGCGTCGCGCAGGCGGTTGGTGAGGCGAGTGAGGTCCGCGGCGAGGTCGATGTCGAACCCGTTGAGCACTCGCAGCTGCGCCAACAGGTCGTCGCTGCCGACATGGAGCCAGTGGACTTGGCGGCGTCGCATCCGGGCGGTGTCAGCGATCACGAACGCGTCGCGGCGGTCGGTCTTCGCCTCACCCGGATACAGGTCCGCGGCGCGGCGCATCACCAGGCCAGGCACGTACGCGACGGGCACACCACGGCGCGCCGCGACCGCGATCGCGAGCTGAGCGATCGAGCCGGGCTGGTCGATCACCAATCCCGGCATGCCATATTCGGCGGCCCGGTCCAACAGCGCAACGAGATCGCCCTCGTCGTTGCCGATCGAGCGAGCGAAGATCGACTCGCCGTGATCGTCGAGGACGTCGGCGAAGTGCTCCTCCTTGCCCACATCCAGCCCAACCCACACATCCACGTCTTCAGGCGCGGCCACCTTGTCTCCAGTCGCTCGATCTGTTCCGGGCGGGAAGGCCGTCCAAGGTGCGCTCGCCGTCATCCACCTTACGAACCAGCGATCGATCGCATGTCCCCATCAGAGGTTCACGCACCCAACCGCGCCGGTGGCAACACCCCCCAGGCCGTCAAAGCGACAGGGGGCCATGAGCCATACCGGCACCGTCGGACTTCCCAAGCCCTCAGCCTCGCTCAGGGCTCACGAGAAAGGTAAGGGGGTTGCCGAGGTGCACGGTGTGGTCGACCACGATGCCGTCGATGTTGTCGACGACCTGTGCCTTGTAGCCGAACTCGACGGGCTTGCCGAGGCGTCCCTTGGCGATCGGGCGGGCGTCAGGGTCGTGCAGCGACACGATCCGAGTGGCGCCATCGGGGGTGTCACCGGCGAGCCGGGTGCGGGTCTGGGCGGCGACCCGCTCGACGAGTTCGGCGGTGCGCTCGAGTTCGGCCAGCAACGCCAGCGTCTTGCCGGTGGCGGCGTCAACGTTGCGGCGTGCACCGCGACGGGCGTTGAGCGCGACGCGGCGGCTCTCGCGCACCGCCCGCTGCGCGATGGCAACCATCTCGGCGTTGATCGCCTGCACTTCGGCCTTGGCGTCGTCGCTGCGGCGACGCAGCCACGCCCCGATGTCATGGGCCCGGCGGCGCATCGAACGGGTCCGGTCCCGGAACGTGGTGCGAGACGCCAGACCGGCCGCCTTGATCGCCGCGGTCAGCTTGGCCAGCTTCGCCACTCCCTTGGCCAGCAGCCCCGAGTCGGTCGGGTAGGCGACGTTCGCCTCCACCACCGTGGTGTCGGCCCGCACCTTGTCGAGACGCACCAGCTTGTCGTCGTGCGCCTTGGCCAACAGCGCCTCGTTCAGCCCGTCGATCGCGTCGGTCCCGCAGCGCGAAGTGATCTTCATCAACGTCGTCGGGTGCGGCACCCTCGTGCCCAACGGCACCCGGCAGAACCGCCGCCACGCCAGGCTGTCGGCCACCTCCGCGCACAGCGGCTCGAACCCGAGGCGGTAGCGGTACTTGAGGAACATCATCCGCAAGTAGGTCTCCATCGGGATCGACGGGCGACCCATCGTCGGATCGAAGAACGGCCGGAACGGCTCGAAGAACCGACGGTCGTCCAACAGGTCATCGATGTCGGCCAGGTCGCCCGGCAGACCCATCAGGCACTCCGGGATCACCGACTCCCACAAGGTCGGCTGGTCACTTACGGTTCTCAACACGGCGATGGCTCCGATCCACGTTTCGCGGCGAGGTCGGAGCCATCGTCACATCATTCGAGCCCGATCGCGAGCACCCTCGACACCCGAACACCCTGCTCACACGCCAATTCTGCAATCGACTATTTCAGGTCGAAGTGTGCGTCCAGCAGTTCGGGCGCCAGGACATCAAAGGAGATGGCCATGACGTAACCGAGCGGCAAGTTCAGGGCAGCCAGCCGGTGGAAGTCCGGTCCGGGGAGACGCCAGGGTCCCTGGTAGCGCGGCTCCCGGCGTTGGGCGAAATCCCGGCGTCGAAGCGGAGCAACGACACCCCATGGAGGGGGTGGCAACTGGCCGGTCCGCAGCATGAAGCGAAGTCTGCGGCGTCGTAAGAGAAACCCGTGTGAGCGGGCCAAGGAGGAGCCGAGCCGGCACTTTGACGGCGAAGGCCACGGACGGCACCAGAGACCCTGGAGCGGGTGCCCACGAACCTCCCGGCGTATGGGACGTGGAACGGTCAGACGGTTGTCCTGGGAACTGGAGAGAGCCTCCTCGGCCCCACTCGGTGCGGGTGGGAAGCGATGTCCGTCTATAACCGGTGAACCCGGGAAGTGGCGTGGCGGCTGAGAGGCAGTCGGAGGGGGTCGTAGTAGTCCGAGGGCGGGAAAGCCGTCCGCATGGCGAAGGACCCCTGCTTCATCGATGCGTCACGCTCGCAGGAGAGGTTCTGATGAGTGCCCGAACGGCTAGGTCCATCAGGCAAGCCGACGGCTTGGACAAGACCCGAGCCTTGCAGCGTGTGCTGTACCGCAGCGCCAAGGAGGAACCCACCCGCCGTTTCCACGCCCTGTATGGCCACGTCGCCCGCAGCGACGTGCTGGCCAGAGCGTGGGACGACGTACGTGCCAACCGTGGGGCGCCCGGTGTCGACGGTGTGAGCATCGCCGACGTCGAAGCGTTGGGAGTGGCCGTCTTCCTTCATGAACTCGCCGCGGCGTTGCAGGCGCGAACCTATCGACCTGCCCCGCTGCGACGGTGTACATCCCCAAGGCGGGGGAGACGACGCGCACCGCGTCGCGGCCCTTGTCCATCCCGACGGTGCGCGACCGTGTAGCAATGGCGGCCGCCAAGATCATCCTCGAACCACTGTTCGAAGCTGATTTCCTCTCGGTGAGCTTCGGGTTCCGACCGAAGCGGTCGGCCCACATGGCCTGTGAGGCCATCCGGGTCGAGGCCAACCGGGGCGCCGACTGGGTGCTCGACGCCGATCTGAGCAACTGCTTCGGCAGCATCTCCCATGACGCCCTCATAGCGCTCGTCGAGCGGAGGGTGGCCGACCGGGACATGCTCAAGCTGCTGCGATCGTGGTTGCGGGTCGGGGTGCTGGAAGACGGGACGGTCACCGACACGGTGGCGGGGACCCCGCAGGGGTCCCCGATCTCCCCGCTGCTCGCCAACATCGCCTTGCACGCCCTCGACGAGGACTTCACGCATGGCGTCGGGAAGCGACTCGGGGTGCTGGTGCGTTACGCCGATGATCTCGTGGTGATCTGCCCGACCCGTCAACGGGCCGAACAAGCCCGCTGCCCTGTCTGTCAGGCTGACGTGAGACACCTGCGGTAGCCGACCATCCCTGCAGGGCGAGTCTGGAAGACGTAGACCCGATGACCATGACGACTGCATCTCTGCTTGCGCGCGCCCATGATGGCGTGGTGGACGAGCCCGACCCGGCTGCCCGGCCTCGGCGGCGATCGTTCACCGCCGAGTACAAGGCCGAGATCCTCGACGGGTACGACGCGTTGCCGGTCGGCTCGAGCGAGCGCGGGGCGTTGCTGCGCCGCGAGGCCCTCTACAGCTCGCATCTGGCGGAGTGGCGCAAGGCTCGCGATGCCGGCGCCCAGCAGGGGCTGGCGCCGAAGGCGAAGCCGTGTCGTTCCCCTGAGCAGGTCGAGCTGGAGCGGCTGCGCCGCCGCAACGAACGGTTGGAGACGGAGCTGACCAAGACGAGATCGGCGCTCGATGTCATGGGAAAACTGCACGCGCTCTTGGAAGGGCTCTCCGAGAGCGCGGACACCGATCCGAAGTCGACGCGATGATCGAGGCGCACTTCGGTGAGCTCGAAGCGATGACATCGACCAGCGCCGCCTGCGACCTGCTCGGCGTCTCGCGGGCGACGCGCTATCGGCGGCAGCGACCGCCAGTGGCGGGTCCGCCGGCACCCCGGCCGGCCCCACCGAACAAGCTCACCGAGCAGGAGCGCCAGCGGGTGCTGACGGTGCTGCGCTCGGCGGAGTACTGCGACCTGGCCCCGGCCCAGGTGTGGGCCCGGCTGCTCGATGACGGCATCTACCTGTGCTCGATCTCCACCATGTACCGGCTGCTCGCGGTCGCCGGCGAGAACCGCGAACGGCGACGGCAGCGCACCCACCCGGCGACCAAGAAGCCCGAGCTCATCGCCCGTCGACCGAACGAGGTCTGGTCGTGGGATATCACGAAGCTGCAGGGCCCGCAGCGGGGCGTCTACTACGAGCTGTTCGTGGTCATCGACATCTTCTCCCGCTACGTCGTCGGCTGGATGGTGTCGCCGGCCGAGACCGGAGAGCTCGCCGAAGCCTTCATCGCCGACACCCTGCAGCGACACGGCATCGGCCGCGGCCAGCTCTCCTTGCACGCCGACCGGGGCACCTCGATGACATCGAAGCCCGTCGCCCAGCTGCTCGTCGATCTCGGTGTCGCCCGCAGCCACAGCCGGCCGCATGTGAGCAACGACAACCCGTACTCGGAGGCGAACTTCAAGACCCTCAAGTACTGCCCGGCCTTCCCTGGCCGGTTCGGCTCGATCGAAGACGCCCGGGCGTTCTGCGCCGTGTTCTTCGATCACTACAACCACGTCCACCGCCACGCCGGCATCGGGCTGCACACCCCGGCGTCGGTCCACTACGGCACCGCCGACGAGATCCGCGCCCAGCGGGCCGTCACTCTCGACGCCGCCTACGCCGCCAACCCGGCACGGTTCGGGCACCGCCCGCCCCAGCCGCCGAAGCTGCCCACCATCGCCTGGATCAACGAACCCAGCCCCGAAGCACTCATCACATCCGCATGACAAGTTGTCTCACCGGGCTTGACAGGTTCCGCTGGCGAGTGAGCGTCATCCTGGCCCCGCTCGGGTTGCGGTTGAACCCGGACAAGACTCGGATCGCTTGCTTGACCCGAGGAGCCGAAGGTTTCGACTTCTTGGGGTTCCACCACCACAAGGTGGAGTCGTTCAGATGGCGGGGTCATTGGTATCTGCAACGCTGGCCGTCGAAACGAGCGATGGCGTCGATACGGGCCAAAGTCCGCGCCGCCACCGACCGTCGTTTCGGAGGCACATCATGGGCGATCGTGGTCGCCAACTTGAACCACGTGCTGCGAGGCTGGACGGCGTACTTCCGCTACGGCAACTCGGCACGCAAGTTCGAGGACATCGACGTGTATGTCCATGAGCGCCTGGCCATCCTCGCCAGCCGCAAGCACGGGCTACCCGGATGGAACCTGGGCCGCTTCAACTGGGAGTGGCTCAGGGCCCTTCGGGTCTACAGGCTGCAAGGCACCACGAGGTGGGGGACACCGCATACCTGGCGGTGAACGATGTCGGCAAGCCGTGTGCGGGAGAACCGCACGCACGGTTTGAAAGGGGGCCGCTGGCGAAGCGAGACCGACCCGGCCGAGATGGGTGAGAAAGCCAAGGCCCAGCACCCGACGCCAAGGCACGGACGACCAGCCAGCGGCCTACCTCACAACTAATGGCCTACACCCACCGTTCGTGTCGCCGACACCCACCGGTCACCGGCCGCGGGGCAGGATGCGCCCGTGGGAACTCGTCACGATGCTCGCCGCCGGCGTCACATGGGATCCCGCTGGCGAGTTCGGGCAGCCGGCAAGACCCAGATCTGGCTCAGCGGGCTGCTTCCGATGAATGTCGGGATCCGGCGCGTCCGGGCCGTGCTTCGGGACGCCCAGTCGTGGGTCCTGGACCGTTGGGGCGTCGACGCTGACGAGGAAACGGGGCCGAGCCTGTCGCACGACGAAATAGCGGAGGTACTGGCGGTGGTCAACTCGCTCGTCGACCAGCGCTGGCTCGGCGGACTGTCGGTGCCGTCGCAGGCCGGCCGATTGGAGACTTGTCGGTCGTACGCCCAGCATCGACGTTGAGGACTCGAAATGGCTGAAACAAGCGACGCACCCCAGACGATTGCCGCGGTGCTCGCCGACGTCGACGGAACTCTCGTGACGAAGGAGAAGGCTCTTACGCCTCGGGCGATCCGCGCGGTGAAAGAGCTACGCGAACGCGGTGTCCTGTTCGCCGTCACGAGTGGACGGCCTCCTCGCGGCATGCGGATGCTCGTCGCGTCGCCCGACCTGGCCGAGTCGATGGCGGCGTTCAATGGAGGGATGATCGTCCTTCCCGACATGACGATCGTCGACGAGCGGACAATCTCGGTGGGGGTGGCAGCGAAGGTCATCGAGCGAATCCGCTCCAACGGTCTGGACGTCTGGATCTACCGCTCGACCGAGTGGTACGTGACGGATTCCTGTGCGCCCCACGCCGCGCACGAGGCGGAGACCGTCCAGTTCGCGCCGACGGTCGTGTCGAGCTTTGAGCCCCTCTTGGATCGGGTCGTCAAGATCGTCGGCGTAAGCGATGATCACGACCTGGTGGCGCGCTGCGAGGCCGAGGTCCAGCGCGAGTTCACTCCGCACGTCTCCGCCGCTCGTTCCCAGCCGTACTACCTGGACGTCACGCACCCGACCGCGAACAAGGGCGTCGTGGAGGAGCGCCTGTCGAACTACTTCAACATTCCGCTCGACCAGGTCGTGACGCTGGGCGACCAGCCCAACGACGTGTTGATGTTCGCCCGGAGCGGCATCAGCATCGCCATGGGAAACGCGAGCGAAGAAGTACAGCGACAGGCCACGTACGTCACGGCGTCCTACGAGGACGAGGGTTTTGCCAAAGCGATCGAGGGCTATGTGCTCCGCGAGCGGTCGGTGGCCGAGCTCGGGCTGAGCGGGCGTGACTCCCGGTGCTGGCCGATCGTTCGCCGCGGCGAATAGGCGCTTTGAGCCGCTGACCAGCCGAAGGCGATGAGATCATTCCATGATCGAATCAGATGAGAAGGAGACGATCATGAGTCAGGTCACCGAACGGGCCGTCCTCGCCGGAGGTTGCTTCTGGGCTGTGCAAGATCTGATCCGCAAGCGGCCAGGCGTGATCTCGACGCGAGTGGGCTACACGGGAGGTGACGTCGCGAATGCGACCTACCGCAACCACGGCTCCCACGCAGAAGCCGTCGAGATCATCTTCGACCCCGAGCGGGAGTCCTTCCGCGACCTTCTCGAGTTCTTCTTCCAGATCCACGATCCAACGACGAGGAACCGCCAGGGCAACGACGTCGGCGCCAGCTACCGCTCGGCGATCTTCTACACCGACGAGGAACAGCGCAGGATTGCCGAAGACACGATCGCCGACGTGGACGCCTCAGGACTGTGGCCCGCCAAGGTGGTCACCGAGGTCGTCCCCGCCGGTCCGTTCTGGGAAGCCGAACCCGAGCACCAGGACTACCTCGAGCGTTACCCGGCCGGCTACACCTGCCACTTCGTGCGGCCCAACTGGAAGCTCCCCCGCCGAGCGGCGAACGCCTGATCGCGACGAGCCCGGGCCCACGACCCGATGGCGGCTACCGCTGCGCGGATGGCGTCGATTGCCGCCCAAGGACGAGACGCCATCGAGACGTGTGCCCGGGGAAGCGCTTGAAGATCGGCGCTATCGACCGGGCCGAGGGCGCCCTTTCTGCGCCGACTGCGCCGTATCGCGCTGACCGATTCGCGGGCGACGGCTGAGATCGGCGTCACCGTGGCGCCCGCCCGGCAATCCGCGGGCTACTCCCTCGCGATGCGTGACATATCACGACAGGCTCAGAGCAGCAGCAAGTGAGCGAGCCGTGCGAAATGCCTCGGCGCATGCCTATAGCGTGACCAAACGTTCGGCGTGCCCCGGGCAACGCCGTGATCACGGAGGTCGCGATGCCGTGGTTTCCGGTTTCGTCGCAGCGGTGGAGCTGGCGCGCCGAAAGACTCGAGCGGAAGGTCAGGTCGATGCGGTCGGGCAGTACCTGACCGCCATCGAACATGGCGACGCTCGCGCCCTGGAGACGGTGTGGCCGGGTGAGGTGTTGGTCTTCGACCCCTACCGCGGCGACATCCGCGGCCACCGGCAGCTGCGGCGGTTCGTCAGGCGGAGTCAGGCCATGTTGGCCGAGCGCCATGCCAGCACCGAGACCATCGCTTCGACGTCGACCGGTGGACGGGCCGTCGTCGAGTACCTCGCGCATCTGGACCAGGATGGCGAAGAATTCTCGTGGCCCGTGGCAGTGGTCGCCGAATCCCCAGACGAACGTTCGGTGGTGTTCCGCATCTACTGCAGCCAGTGGCCGGTGGTCGGCCGCCGCCCCGTCAGGGCTCCCATCCTCGACGCGGGACACGTCCATCCCGGTGACGTGGTCGGGCGCTACCAGGCTGCCCTCGACGCCGGTGACACCGAAGCGATCGTCAACACCTTCGCCCCGAACGGCTACGTGCGCGAGCCCATCGGGCCGTTCCACCGCGGCACCGACGAGCTGCGCTCGTTCTTTGCTGCATGCTTCAGCGCCGGCGGCGGCATCGGTCTCGAGCTCTGCAGCGTCACCGACGACGACGTGCGGTGCGCGGTGGAGCACAAGTGCGTCCGCTGGGGGAGCCACGATCTCGCGCCGCAGGCGGGCATCGCGGTGTTCGAGCGTAGTGGTGACGGGCTGCTGGCGGCGGCCCGGGTCTACGACGACGTGGAACCGCCGGTCGAGCAGGCGTGAGTCACACGAGTTCCGGCGGCTCGCGTGCCGTCACGTCGAAGCCAAACCCGCGATGAGCACCCGTCCGATCGCTGACTACGCGTTGCTGTCGGACCGGCACGGTGCGGCTCTAGTGAGCCGGGACGGCTCCGTCGACTGGCTGTGCGTGCCGCGCTTCGACAGCCCGTCGATGTTCGGCCGGTTGCTGGACGAACGGGCGGGGTCCAGGTCGTTGCATGCGCTGAACGCGACGGCTGTCACCCGTCGGTACCTGGACCGCACCATGGTCTTGGAGACGACTTACCGCACGCCCACGGGTACCGCAGTGGTCGTCGACGCGCTGGCGACCGGACCGGGAAACCGGGGCCATGCGCTGGGTCGAAGCTCACCGCATCTTCTGCTCCGGCATGTGACGTGCAGCGACCGTGAGGTCGAGCTCCATGTCGACTATGTCCCTCGACCCGAGTACGGCCTCGTCCGTCCGCTGCTAGACGTGGTAGACGGCGGGCTCGTCGCGACCGGTGGCGCCGACGTCCTGGTCCTTTCGTGCCCGCTGTCGCTCGACGTCGGTTCGTCGTCCGCGTCGGGCGCCGTGGTCCTCCGTGCCGGAGAGCGAGCAGGCTTCGCGCTCGACCATGCCCGGCGCGCCGACGCATCGACCGCCCGGACCTGGAGCCCGGACGAGATCGTGACCCGGCTGGACGACACCGTGTCGGCGTGGCAGTCGTGGTCGGACCTGCACCAGGCGTACGAGGGCCCGTGGCGCGAGCTCGTGCACCACAGCGGCCGCGTCCTCCAGGCGCTGTCGTTCCAGCCCACCGGCGCGATCTGCGCGGCGGCGAGCACGTCGTTGCCCGAAGTGGTGGTAGGCGCCCGCAACTGGGACTACCGCTACTCGTGGGTCCGGGACGCGTCGTTCACCATCGAGGCCCTTTGGGTGGCGGCCTGCCCCGACGAGGCCGACGAATTCGTCAACTACATGACGACCGCCGCGGCCGGATCCCTCGACCAGGACGGCGATCTGCAGATCATGTTCGGCATCGGCGGCGAACGCGACCTGACCGAGCGGGAGTTGCCGCACCTGACCGGGTGGCGCGGGTCGGCGCCGGTGCGGGTTGGCAACGGCGCATGGCGACAACGCCAGCTCGACGTCTATGGAGAGCTGCTCGGCGCCGTCCACCGGCTGTCGGACCGGATCTTCGACCCGGTGGCGCGCCGGGTCGGTCCGCTGTCGGACCCCGACCAGTGGGAGGCGGCCCCAGAGCTCGCGCCGAGCACCCGACGGTTCCTCATCGCACTCGCCGATACCGCCGCCCGGCGTTGGCGCCAACAGGACCGAGGCATCTGGGACGTCAGGGGCGAGCCCCGCCACTTCGTCCACTCGAAGCTCATGTGCTGGGTCGCGCTCGAGCGGGCGACGGCCCTGGCGGCGCGCCTCGGCGCCACCGACCGCGTCGCGGCGTGGGCATCCACCCAGGACCAGATCCGCGGGGTCATCCTGCGCGACGGCTGGAGCAACCGGGCGAACGTGTTCACGCAGTCGTTCGGCTCCGACGACCTTGACGCCTCGAACCTGATGCTGCCGCTGGTCGGCGTCCTCCCTGCCGACGACCCCAGAGTGCTGTCGACCATCACCGCCACCGAGGAACGGCTGACCGACGCGCGAGAGCTCGTCTACCGCTACCGGGCTCGCGACGGGCTCGACGGCGACGAGGGCGTCTTCCTTCTGTGCAAGTTCTGGCTGGCCCAGGCCCTGGCGATGGCCGGTCAGGTCGACCGCGCGAGCACCGTGTTCGAGCGCGCGGCCGCGTTCGTCAACGACGTCGCGCTGCTCGCCGAAGAGGTCGACCCGGTCAGCAGCGAGCTCTTGGGCAACTTCCCCCAGGCCTTCAGCCACATCGGCCTGGTCAACGCGGCCTGGGCGATCTCGGTTGCCGAGGGTCGCGGACGCGATGATCGGCGGCGATGCAGCGCTCGCCGGGCGCGTCGGCGCCGAACTTGCCACGAGGGTCTTCCGTCGTGCTCATCGCTGCCCTCCAGGGTCGTGTCGGGCGACGACCGTCGCACGCGGCCGGCCACCGGTGAAGTGGCCCAGGGCTTTCGGTATCGGAGGCTTTCGCGCGTCAAAGTCTTCATGCACCTTCCATCTCGGCGAGGACCAGTGGACACATCACGGCCTCCTCGCCTATGAAGGAGAGAGCCCCCAAACTGGCAACGGCACCTTCCTTGACACGGCGTGTTCTGCAAGGGCCGGCCCTACGTCGGGTCCAATGACTTCGTCACACACTGCGCAGCGACGCGACCTATGCACCGCCCACGCGACTCAGGGCGCCTCAGCCAGGCGCAATCTGCGAGACCGCAGAGGGAGAGACTCATGGAATTCCTCGTCGATTTCACGCTCAACATTCCGGACGGAACTCCGGAGTTTGAGGTCAGGGAGCGCGAGAACGCCGAAGCATCAGTCGCTGCCAAGCTGGCGGACGATGGACATCTGGTCCGGGTCTGGAAGGCACGCGTGGGAGCGGGCGAGACGCAGGTCGTCGGCCTCTACCGCGCCGACAGCGAAGCCCAGCTCCATGGTCTGCTCGGTGCGCTCCCTCTCTACGAGTGGATGCGCATTTCCGTTACGCCTCTCGACACCCACCCCAACGACCCGGGGGCACGAGAATCAGCCATGAGCAATCAGCTTCCTGATCCTCGCCTGACACCGGTGTACCGCTTGGAGGCTACCCTCGCCCAACCAATCGACCTCGGCGAGACCGCCCAAGGCCACCGACGGATCGTGGCCCTGACCGGCGGGACCTTCACTGGTCGTGAGCTCAACGGGAAGCTGCTCCCCGGCGCCAGCGCCGACTGGCAGCTCGTCCTGGCGGACGGCACCGCGCTCGGCGACATCCGCTACACGCTGCAGACCGACGGCGGCGATCTGCTCTACGTCCGATCGCGAGGTGTCCGACATGGCCCCGCCGAGGTGCTCGCACGTCTCGCGGCGCGCCGAGGAGGTCGACGCCAGCGAGTACACGTTCCGTACCGCCACGCAGATCGAGACCGCCGCCCCCCATCTCGACTGGCTGAACAAGGGCGTCTTCATCGGTGTCGCCGGGCGCCGGGCCGCAGGCGTGATGTACGAGACCTACCTCGTCGCATGATCCCGGCACTCGAGGGTCGAGCAAACTCGCACGCACGGGCCCCTCGCCACCGATGGCGCGCAGGCGTGCAAATCTGTCGGCGTCGAGGTCTCGACGTCATGTTCCGGTAGCCGCTTGGAACAGGAGGTCACCATGGAGTGGCGCGCTGACGGAACGATGATGTCAGCTCCCGACTCGACGGCGGAGCGTCCGCGCCGGGCAAGGTCCAACCACGGTCTGCCGCCACCGCCACCGATCCGTGATCCGGGCGGGTGGGGCGTGGCGCCCGCGCCCGACGGCCGTGGCGCGCCCGAGCCGCCGCGGCCGCCGGCGCCGCATGGCCGCCGGGGGTTCTGGATGATCGTCGTGGCGCTCCTCGCGCTGAACCTTGTCTTGGTGCTGGTCTTCAAGCCCGCGAGCGCGACGCGTGTGAAGGTGCCCTTCAGCCCCTACTTCCTGTCCCAGGTGAGCGCCGGCGCGGTGGAGTCGATCACGTCGAAGGGCGATTCGATCCAAGGCACGTTCAAGCAGGCCGTGCGGTACCCGCCCGATGATCAGTCAACGACGCCGACGGCACTGTTCTCGACCGAGGTCCCGTCGTTCTGGGACAGCACGAGCCTGACGAACCTCTTGCAGTCGAAGGGCGTGCAGGTCAACGCGCAGGCACCAACCACCGGCATGTCGCTGATCGAAGAACTACTGCTCGGCTTCGGGCCGACGCTGCTGATCGTCGGCCTCTTCGTCGTGCTGGCGCAACGTGCGTCGCGGGCCGGCGGGTCGGGGTTCCTCGGCAACTTCGGCCGCTCGCAGGCCCGCCGCGTCGATCCCCAGAAGATCATGGTCACCTTCGAGGACGTTGCTGGTATCGACGAGGCCAAGGCGGAGCTCGCGGAGATCGTCGACTTCCTGCGTACCCCCGACAAGTACGTCAAGCTCGGGGGCCGCATCCCGCACGGCGTGCTGCTGTACGGGCCACCGGGAACCGGCAAGACGCTGCTGGCCCGGGCCGTCGCCGGCGAGGCGCACGCGGCCTACTTCTCGATCGCCGCGTCGGAGTTCATCGAGGCAATCGTCGGCGTCGGCGCAGCACGGGTGCGCGACCTGTTCAGCAAGGCGAAGGAAGCGGCGCCGTCGATCGTGTTCATCGACGAGCTGGACGCCATCGGCCGCTCCCGGCAGGGCGCCTCGGGTCTCACCGGCGCGAACGACGAGCGCGAGCAGACGCTCGACCAGATCCTGACCGAGATGGACGGCTTCGAGCCGACCGAGGCCGTCGTCGTGCTCGGCGCCACGAACCGGCCCGAGGTCCTCGACCCGGCGCTGCTGCGGCCCGGGCGCTTCGATCGCCGAGTCGCGGTGCAACCTCCGGACCGGACCGGGCGACGCCGCATCCTCGAGGTTCACACGCACGGCATGCCGCTCGCCGACGACGTCGATCTCGACGCGCTCGCGGCGTCGACCCCCGGCATGGTCGGCGCGGACCTCGCCAACCTCGCCAACGAGGCCGCTCTCCTTGCCGCCCGCCGGGGTCACGACAAGGTCTACATGGCCGACTTCACCGACTCGCTCGACAAGGTCCTGCTCGGCGCACCGCGGGGGATCGTCCTGCTTCCATCCGACCGCGAGCGCACCGCCTATCACGAGTCCGGTCATGCGCTCGTCGGAATGTTGACGCCCCAAGCAGACCCGGTCCGTCAGGTGACGATTATCCCGCGCGGCATGGCACTCGGTGTCACGCTTTCCACGCCCGACGTCGACCGCGTGTCGTTCACCCGCGAGGAGCTCGAGGCGCAGATCAAGGTCGCGCTCGGCGGGCGCGTCGCCGAGGAGGTGGTCTACGACAGCATCACGACGGGCGCCGAGTCCGACATTGCGCAGCTGACGCGCGTCGCACGCCAGATGGTCGGCCACTGGGGGATGAGCGACAAGTTCGGTCCTATCGCACTCCTACCACCCGAGGACGCTGAGCGCTTCCCTGGCGTGAACGACGTGTCGCCCCAGACCCAGACACGCATCGACGAAGAAGTGCAGCGGCTGATTGGCGACGCCCACCGGGCCGTGACCGCGTTGCTCAGCGAGCACCGCGCCCAACTCGACAGCCTGGCTACTGCGCTGCTGGCAGCGGAGACGCTCACCGGGCCGGCTGCCTATGCCGCCGCCATGGTGCCGCCGCGCCCGCCCACGAGCCACGCCGAGCCATCCATTGTCCATGTGAGCTGACATGACGGTCGAAAGGACGGAGGCGACAACAATCCGTACACCGTGCTCGCTCTCGGCTGGCGTCGATAGTTCCGGTTCGCGGTCGACATCGGCCTTGTCGTCCTGGTCGCCGTGCGCAAGCGCCGCAACTGAGGTTGCCCGCTCAGCTTTGGGACGCTGCCTCCGCGGAACGGGTGCTGACGGCGTCGCCCAAGTCACTGAACAACCCGGCAAGTTGCATCTCGGCCTCTCGGGTCTGCAGGCCACGGTTCAACGCGTTCTGGTACAGCCGTTGGGTTTGCGCGTTCTGCACTTCCGCGCCAAAGAGATCCGAATCGCGACGGAAGTCGTCGGTCGGCGCAAGTGTGATCGCGTTGACACGGTCCTTGATGGCGGCCAGACCGACAGCGGGGAACCGGGCGATCCGCTGGGCGAGCGCTCTGACGAAATCGTCGAGAGTGCTCGCCGGCAAGGCTCGATTGATCCAGCCGTACCGTTCGGCGAGCTCTGCGTCGAAGTCCTCGGCGCTCAACAGGACCTCGAGCGCGCGAGCGCGCCCCATGAGCCGCGCGAGGTACTGGGTGGCGCCGCCGCCGGGGATCTGACCGAACGCCGATTCGAACTGCGCGAAGATCGCAGACTCCCGCGCCGCAAAACGCATGTCGCACGCGAGCACGAACTCGCTGCCCGCAGATCGAACGCGGCCCTCGATCTGCACGACGGTAACGAGACGGCTCGTGCTCACGTGGCGAAACAAGAGCGCGATCGAAGGTACACCGGTGAGCTTCGCCGCTTCGTGCCGGTACTCGGGGATCCGGGTCAGATCGACATGCGAGATGAAGTAGTCAGGGTCGCCGCTCTTGAACACCGGCACCTTGTAGGCGTTGTCTGCTTCGGCTCGCTGGATCAGCGAGACGAGATCGCGAACCAGCTCCGGGCCGAGGAGATTCATTGGTGGAGCGAGGATCTCGGCAATGAGAACCGGCCCGTCTAGGTGCACGGTGATGGTCTCGAATGTCCAGACATCCGGTGTCATTGACCTGCTCACGAGCGAATCCTCCTGTGGTCGGTTGCGAGGAATGCATTGATGTCCGCTGCGACCTCGGCCGGGTACTGGAACAGGAAGCCGTGTGCCGCGTCCGAGTAGATCCGAATCTCCGCGTCCGGGATCAGGCCGGCCATCAAGTGACTGAGCTTGGGCGGGATCATCAGGTCGTCGTCGCCTTGGATGACGAGCGTCGGGCTCTGAATGCCGGTCAGGCGCTGCAACGCGCCGTGTTCCGGGATGCCCCATTCGACGATCGCGTCGTATTGCGCGTCGCGGGCGGCGTCTGTCGTCGGTGCGTCACGTCCGTCCTGACGCTTGAGGAACCGGCCGAGGAACTCGACGCCCTTGGCCTGGCTCGTTTCGGTGTGCGCGAACATGATGTAGAGGAGGTTCTCGGGCTTGCTCTCGCCGCGCGCAGCGGTAGCGATGTCGTCGCGCCAGCCATGCATGCCTGGCGCACCCTTCGGGCCAGTTGCCGCCAAGATGAGGCGCCGGACGAGTGCCGGCCGCACGAGCGCCATCTGTTGGGCGACGAACCCGCCGATCGAGAACCCGAGCAGGTCGATGCGGTCGAGTCCGAGCGCCACGATGAACGCAATCATCTGCCGGGCAGTCGAGGCGATCGTGCTGTTCGGCTCACCGGTCGAGGAGCCGACGCCCGGGTAGTCGACCAAGATCACCTCGCGTTCAGCCGCGAGCGCGTCGGTCAGCGCGGGGTCCCAGTTGTCGAGGTTGCCTCGGAAGTGCTGCAGCAGCACGAGCGGCGACCCGGACGCGCGGCCGAAGCGGCGGTACGCGAAGTCAACGCCAGCGGCCGCTGCGAGTTGCGTCGCCGCCGTGCCGCTGGTGGTTGGGACACGTGCGGCGTTCATCCGAGCACCGTTCGCGAAGGTCGACCTCGACCTGGCAGGCTGCCGCTCGTCATGAGCCGCAGCGCGAGATCGAGTCGAGGATGATCGAGGCATACTCCGTTGGCGCCTCTTCCCAGACGAAGTGGCCAGCGTCGATGATCACGAGGCGGCTGCTGGGGAGCCGTTCGTCGAGGAACTCCGCGTTCGCGAGCGGCACGACGCGGTCGTGGCGGCCGTTGATGATCGTGACCGGCGTCGCGATCCGTGGCAGAACCTCGGCAAGCGTCGGGCAGCTGCTCGGGATAGCTGCGGACGTAGCGCATCGATTCGACGAACCGGTCGCCGTCGTAGGAGGCGAGGTAGTCGGCACGGACGTAGTCGGGTACCCCGCCCGCGATGGTGTCCACCGCCGTGTTGACGAGCGCACGCGGGTCCATGCGGCGGTACTTGTCGAGGTCGGGTTCGAGCACCCAGGACCGAAGCGGTTCACCGAGCTGGATCGGCACCGCAGCTCCGCCGGTGCCGACGGTCACACTCGCGATCCGCTCCGGATCCGCCGCCGCCGCAAACAGCGCGGCGGCGGTCCCGACGTCCGGCCCGACGATGTGCGGCTTTCCCAGGTCAGCCTCGGTGATCAGCCGGGCCAGGAATTCGCCCATCGTTCGTGGAGATAGGAGATCCGTCCGGCGCTCGGACGTGCCGAACCCCGGGAGGTCAATGGCGAAGAGACGGGCATGCTTGGCGAGCGTCTCCCACATCGGCGCGAACGCGTAGATGCTCTCCGGCCACGGGCTCGTCAACAGCATCACTGGCTCGTTCGTGCCACCGCTGGCGGCGTACCGGATCCTCAGTCCGTCGATCGTGCGGAACTGCGGCTCGATCGCGGCGGTCTGCGAGGATTCCATGACAACTCCCTTCGAGGATCTGCGTCGGTGCTCACTACTGGCTGACGAGGTTGCTGGCCGCCATCGATGTCGATTGTTGTCCCGGCAATCGCGGTGTTGGTCATCAGGTGGACGGCGAGCCTCGCGATGTCGCCCGGGTCGATCACCCGTCGGATGGGAAGTGCTCGGCGGCGCTCTTCGCGACCGCGCATCCAGGCGATCGCCGAGCAGCTTCGCTGACAACGGCGTGTCGACAAATCCGGCGGCGATGACGTTCACCCGAACCGGCGCGAGCTCGACGGCGCGGCTTCTTGTCAACGCCGGAAGTTCGGTCGTGGTCGCCGAGAAGACGGGAATCCCGTGGTCGCTCGCTGGAGCCGGGCCGCCTCGGCCCAATGCCTGCGCTGCCGCCGATGACGACGACGGTGTTGCCGTCAAGCTGCCGCTCACCGCCTTCGAACGAACGACGTTGATGGGCCTCGGTGGTCATGGTTCCTTCCTCGTGAGTGCCGCAAGGACTGCGCTCACTACGGCTCCGTACACGATGTGCGCGGACAGGTCTTCGCCAAGCGTCCGTGCGTCGTACTCCCAGATCGGCTTGTACACCTTCGCCAACGGAAGCACGACGTAGCCGGGGAACCAGACCACCGGACCCAACGCGAGTGCCCGCGCCCGATGGGTATCTCGAGGTCGTGCTCGCCAACGCGCCGTATTGCACGCCCCATCCGACGCCGGTCGCCCAGTGCACGATGTTCGTCGTGGCGCGCGCCCACTATTCCGGCGGTTCGTGGCCCGTGGCGAAACGCACGCCTTCCGTCCGAGCTGTCCTGGAGCAGAAGCGTCGTCCCTGTTCATGACTCCCCGGCGAACTCCCAGCGTTCGAGGGTGCTCTTTCCGCCTTCGCGGCGGTACCGCTCGTAGAGCAACAGATCCATCGCCGCGGTGCCGATCGCCCCGGCCAATGCGCCGGCGCGAGATTTCGCAGGAGTCTCATTGCTGCGTCGTCGTCGCCGGATTGTTCCGCGCCTCGATTGCTTGGACGCTGTTGTTGAACGCGTTCACCAGTCGGCTCTTGCCGACGCTTCCGAGGACGATCCCGAGGAGTCGTCCCTTGAGGTTCTTTCCTTCTCGTACCACGACGTAGTCGATGTCGGTCTTCCCGTTCGCGTTCCGGGTGAACGTGTACGTGTGGCCGGACTGGCCGCCCCATGCGTTCGAGTCGACCGTTTTGGCGACGACGTGGTTGGGATCCGACCAGTCGTAGAGCAGACGCTCCCAGACGCCACCGGAACCCTCGGTGACGTCGGCGTGACCCGGTTCGTTTTCGTGCACTTTCAGGTAGCTGTCGGCGCTGTTACCGAAGATCTTCGACCGGCCGGGGCCGAAGTCGGTGAGCCCGGCGGTGTACTGCTCCGGTGTGGCAGTCGTCGTCGCGTGCATCTTGATAGTGGACATGACCACTCCTTGGGTTGTGTGCTCATTCCGGCAGCGGCGTGCCGGCTTGTTCAGTGACCATGTAGGCCGCCTACCAGTCGGGCCAGTTCGCATCGGCCTTGCCGATCCGAGCCTCGTGCGCGCCGTGGGCGACCGACAGACGTCGCATCCCGCTCGCGAGGTCGGCGATCGGCGCGTACGACGTAGCCCGGTCGTCGATGCGGCCGGGCAGCCGGACCGATATCACCTGTCGGTCATCCTCCGGGCAGTCGATGTTGTCCATGGCCATGCGGTCGCATGGGTTGCATCAGTCGTGGTCCGGGATCGGCTCAGCTAGCGCCGCTCGCCAGGCAGGCGCCTGGAAGGGGTCGGCGAAGTACTGGGTCTCGTGCGTTACCAGATCGTCGGTGAACTCCATGACGCTCACCGCGTAGGTGGGCACGCCGTCATAGATGATCACGCACTCGCTCACCCATAGGTCGCCACCGCCCCGGATATGCAGGATGGTGAAGTGGCGTTCAGCCGGGTGCCCATTGCGTTGCGCCTGGATCCTCGACCGGCCCCGGAAGCGCTCCCCAGACTGCGGGTAGTCCAGGATCCCGTCGGCAGCGTAGATCGCGTGCTCAGTGCCGATGTCCCCCCGGTCGGAGGCCTTCCAGTGCTGCTCTAGCCGGGCCCGGGTCCTGGGGTCACGATCCATTGTCCTGTTCACCTACGCCTCATGAGCAGAAGGATCTCATTGTCGCGCGTGGCGTGCGCACGTGGCCACGAAGTTCAGAGCCGTCCGTAGTCGGCGATCTGCTCGAGCCTGGGGGCACCGAAGGTGGGGTTCCAGAACGTGCGGCGGGGACCAGCCGGGACGGGCGTTTGGTGCTACCCCACTTGTCAGACTGGGGACGCGTGTTTGGGGGCATTGCCTTCTGCCTAACCCGCAGTATCCGCGGGCTCTGGTCGCTCCTGCGCCGGTGGGTCATGACGAGAACCTGTCGACCTCCATCACGGCTTGGAGGAACGGCTCGGGTGCTTCTTGGGGCAGGTTGTGTCCGACGCCGCCCGAGATGGTGTGGTGCATGTACTTCCCGGTGAACTTGGCGGCGTAGGCGGTGGGTTCGGGGTGGGGGGCGCCGTTGGCGTCGCCTTCGAGGGTGATGGTGGGCACGGTGATGACCGGGCTGGTGGAGAGCTGCTGCTCGAGGTTGTCGTATCGCGGCTCGCCTGGTGCGAGGCCGAGCCGCCACCGGTAGTTGTGGATCACGATGTCGACGTGGTCGGGGTTGTCGAACGAAGCGGCGCTGCGTTCGAAGGTCTCGTCGTCGAAGTTCCATTGCGGTGACGCGGTGTGCCAGATGAGTTTGGCGAAGTCGTGGCGGAACTGGTCGTAGCCGGCTCGGCCGCGTTCGGTGGCGAAGTAGAACTGGTACCACCACGAGAGCTCGGCTGGTGGTGGCAGCGGCGTCTTGTTGACCTCGGGGTTGCCGATCAGGTAGCCGCTCACCGACACCATGGCTTTGCACCGCTGGGGCCAGAGCGCGGCGACGACGTTGGCCGACCGCGCTCCCCAGTCGAACCCGGCGACGATCGCCGACTCGATCTGCAACGCGTCCATCAGATCGATCACGTCGACGGCCAGGGCCGACTGTTGGCCGTTGCGCATCGTGTCGTGCGAGCGGAAGCGGGTGGTGCCGTAGCCGCGGAGGTACGGCACGACCACGCGGTAGCCGGCGGCCCCGAGCGCGGGCGCGACGTCGGCGTAGCTGTGGATGTCGTAGGGCCAGCCGTGCAGAACGACGACGGGTTGACCGCCGGGGGGCCCGACGTCCAGGTAGCCGACGTTCAGCGGACCGGCGTCGATCTGTTGCACCGGTGCGAACGACGTCGCGTCCATCTCAGCTCACCTTTGCGATAGCGGCTTCGATGACGTCGGCGACAACTTGGGGCTGGGAGATCATGATGACGTGTGAGCCGTCGACCTCGGTGATCCGAGCGCCGGCGCGCTCGGCGTGGGCGCGGACCACGTCTGTGCCCGCGGCCCGATCCCTGGTGGCCACGACCGCCCACGACGGCAGGGTCTTCCATGCCGGCACTCCGGACGGCTCCCCGAACCCCAGATCCGCGACCGGTCGTTGGATCACTCCGATCAAGGTTGCCTGCGCGTCCGTCAGGTCGCCCGCGAACGCGTCGCGGGCCTTCGCCGGGTCGATGAAGAACTCTGTGCCCGTGCCGCTTTCGGTCGGGTACTGGCGCGGTACCAGCGCCGTGCCGAGCACGCTGTCCTTGGAGGTCGCGGTGACGTCGCCCAGCTTCTCTCCTTCGTCGGGTGCGAAGGCGGCTACGAAGACCAACCCGACAACGTTCGGCGCGCCCGTGGCGGCGTTGCTGATCACTGCGCCGCCGTACGAATGCGCGACCGCGAGCACTGGACCGGGGATCTGGGCGAACAGGCTGGCGACGTAGGCGCTGTCGTGGGAGATGCCGCGCAGCGGGTTGGCGGCCGCCACCACCTGGTAGCCTTTCGCGTGCAGCCGCTCGATGACGCCGGCCCAGCTCGAGCTGTCGGCGAAGGCGCCGTGCACGAGCACGACGGTCAGCGGAGATGGTACTTGTCGTCTCGGACATGGTCATGGCTCCTTTGTCAATGTCATCCGAAGGTGAACACGAACGCCTCGACGCCCGCGTCGAGGAACTCGATCTCGAACCGCCGCTCCCCGATGGGCGGCGGCTGGCGGATGAGCTGGTACATCCGCTGGTAGTCGGCGGTGCCGTTGCCGTGCTCGTCGATGTCGATGCCATGGGCGCGCCCCGGGGCCTCCCCGTCGAGGCGCACCCGGAAGCGCACCGGCGGGCGCCCAACCGGTGGACCCGTCACGAGATGCAGATCGCGAGCGTGGAACTGATACGAGATGGAACCGCCCGGTTCATTCAGCCGCGCCGGCACGGCGTCGATCTGCCAGTCGCCCGACAGCGCCCACTGGTTGGGCCGCAGTTCGCCCGGCGCCGAGTAGGCGTGTCGCCGGTCCGGAACCACGCCCCCCGGAGACACGAAGCCCACGGCGCGTTCGTGACCGAGGTAGGTCTCGGGTGACCTCAGGTTGTCCCAGTCGGCCGCCGCTTCGACACCGCGGGGCTCGAGTCGCACGAGACCCTGATCGACATCGGTACCGGCCTCGCGCAAGAGCATCTGCAGGACCATCTCCGACGTCTCGTAGTCGCCCTCCCCGAAATGGTGGTGCCGGATCCGACCCTGAGCGTCGACGAAATACACAGCGGGCCAGTAGTGATTGTCGAACGCCCGCCAGACCGCGTAGTCGTTGTCCACGGCCAGCGGGTAGCCGACGTCCATCTCCTTGATCGCCCGGGCCACGTTGTCGAGATCGCCCTCGAACTCGAACTCCGGCGTCTGGACCCCGACGACCGCCAGCCCGTTGCCCCGGTACTCGTCGGCCCACGCCCGCACGTAGGGAAGCGAACGGATCCAGTTGATGCAGGTGTAGGTGCCGAAGCAGACCAGGACCACCTGCCCCCGCAGGCCCGCGGGCGTCAACGGTGCCGAGTTCAACCAGACGGTCGCTCCGTCGAAGGCGGGCAACTCGCCTTCGACGGGAAACTCGTTGCGATGGCGTAGCACGTCGGCCTCCGATCAGCGCAGCGATCTGAACGCGACACGCATCTCTTCTGAGAAGAGCTTCGGCTGCTCCCACGCGGCGAAGTGGCCGCCTCGGTCGAGCCGGTTGTAGTGGATGAGGTTGTTGGGATACGCCCGCTCGGCCCAGCTTCGGGGTGCCTGATACAGCTCGTCGGGGAAGACGCTGATGGCGAACGGGATGGAGATGTCCTTGGCGTCGAAGAAGGCGGCCTCGTTCTCCCAGTAGAGACGGGCCGCCGAGACCCCGGTATTGGTCAGCCAGTAGAGCGTGATGTTGTCGAGGATGTCGTCTCGGGTGAGCTCGCCGGGCAGGCGTCCCTCCACGATCTGTCCCAATCAGCCCGGGCTGGCCGGTGCCGTCGCCGTGGTCGATCGCGAACGCGGCCAGATCAACGGGCGAGTCGGCCAGGCCGTACAGCGTCTGGGGGCGCGTCGACATGATCTGGGCATAAGCGACGTGCTTGGCATAGAAGGCGCTCAACTGGTCGTAGGCCCGCCGCTCCTCTTCCGACAGACCAGGCGGCGCCGGTTCGCCTCGCAGGTAGCCGGTCACCTCCGGCGGCGCCGTGCCGGGCATGTTGGAGTGAATCCCGAGCAGCTCCGGGGCGGCCTGCTGACCCATCTGCTGGGTGACGGCCGCACCCCAGTCACCGCCCTGCGCCACGAACCGGGAGTAGCCGAGGCGCTTCATCAGCACGACCCAGGCCCGCGCGATGCGGGGCGGATCCCAGCCGGTGGTGGCCGGCTTGGCCGAGAAGCCGTGCCCCGGCAGCGACGGGATCACAAGGTGGAAGGCGTCCTGCGCGCTGGCGCCGTGGGCCGTCGGGTCGGTGAGGGGCTCGATGATCTTCAGCTGCTCGATGATCGAGCCCGGCCACCCGTGCGTGACGATCAGCGGCAGCGCGTCCTCGTGCTGGGACCGGACGTGGATGAAGTGGATGTCAAGCCCATCGATCTCGGTCACGAAGTTCGGGAGAGCGTTCAGCTTCGCCTCGCACTTGCGCCAGTCGTAGTCGGTTGCCCAGTAGCGCGCAAGCTCCTGCATCAGCGCGAGCGGCACACCCTGCGAGTCGTCGGTGACCGTCTCCGGCTCCGGCCAGCGCGTCGCTGCGATCCGGCGACGCATGTCGTCGACCGCCTCCTGCGCGACGTCGATCTGGAACGGACGAATCGTGGCGTCACCGGCTCGCGTGTCCGTCGTCGCGGCATCGTCGGTCATGGGGGTGTCTCCTATCCGTGTCTCCTTGATGGCGTCGTCACCCTCGTCCTTCGCGGCGAGGTTCGGGCTGAGCACTCCTCCCTGTGTCCTGGTGTCGACGCCAGGTCAGGCGTCCTCCGCCGATCGCCCGATCGGCAATGCGGCATACGACAGCCGAGGAAGGCATATCCCCGGTGATCGAGGCGCCCCGGACCGCCCGTTGGGACACGCCCAATCTGCGGGCGGAGGAGGCCAACGGCGGGGATCAGGTTGCGGTCGCGTCAGCTCGCTTGTTCGATCAGCTTCACGAAGCGCGCCTTGTAGTGCGTGAGGCCCCCCACGTGGCTCGCGGCGGCGAACTCGACGGTCGTCGATCCAGCGCGCTGGGCCATGAACCGCTGCAGGGCAGGGTCGATGGCGCGGTCGTGGGCCGAGACTGCGTACCACGACGGGAGCGTGTGCCAGGCGGCGGGCCCGGATGGCGTGCCGAAGAGGCCCAGGCTCGTTGGGAGCTGCTCGGCTGCGATCTCGGCGCCCAGCTTCGGATTCAAGTCCTGGGCGAAGTCCTCGGGGAAGAACTGTGGGTCGTCGATGAAGAAGGGGAACGCCGGGGCGAGCACCAGATGGGCCAGAAACGCCCCCGGCGTGTAGCCAACGCTCAGGCTGTTGATCGTCTCAGTGCTGTCTGGGACGTACGCCGCCGTGTAGACCAGTCCGCGGACGTCGGTTCGGCCCGCTGGCGGCGTTGGTGATCACGAACCCGCCGTAGGAGTGTCCCACCAGGATCTTGTCTCCCGGGATCGAATCCAGCGTCGACCGCACGATCGCCACGTCGTCCGCCACCGAAACCAGGCCGAGCGTCGGCGTCGCCGTCTGGTAGCCGTCCTTGTGCAGCGCGTCGGCCACCGGGCCCCATCCGGCAGGCGATGCGAAGGCGCCGTGCACGAGCACGATCGTCGGGTGCGACTCCGCCGCTCGCGCGCTGGTGGCGAAAGCCGAGAGCGACAGCATCACGGCGGCCGCGATGAGCGCACCGAACCGGAGCAGGCGGGCCCTCCGATCCACGGTGACGCTTTGGGTCAGAACGTTCATGACGCTCCTCCTTCAGGGCTGGGTGCATGGCCGTCGCACGTTACTTCCCTGGGTCGAGGGGACGGCGCGGACGGTGACCGCTGCCCCGCTGAGTGGGCTCGCGCCGTGACCTGAAGGCCGCCGGGGCCGCCCGGAGCTCCTCAGGCAACAGCTGCGGTTGTACTTCGCTGCGGTACGTCATTCGGCGAACAGGTCGCTTCGCCGCACGAATGCCTCGACGGACTCGGCGGGTTGGCCGGTGATTTCCTCGACCGTGGCCGTCACGCGGTCATACCGATTCTCGCGATGGAGCCGCGCCACGGTAGCGATATGTTCATTGGCGTACGGTCCGAACCCGGGTGAGAGCGCTTGCTCGGCCCACGTCTCCCACGGGACGTCGACGTAGATAACCGGTCTGCCCAGGGCGCGGGCGTACTCTTCGGCGACGCCGTTCATGTCCTGCGATCGGGGGCCGGTCAGGTCGAAGGCCCGGCCGATGTACGGCCCCGGGTCGGTCAGGATCGTGGCGACGACCCGGGCGACGTCGTCGGTGGCGATCGGCGAGGTGCGACCGGTCCCGAAGGGGAGGCGGATGGTGCCGCTGTCGGCAATGGAGGGCGCGGCCAGCGTCGTGAACAACGGACTGTCCAAGAAGATGGTCGGGCGAACGTGTACGACCGGGAGCCCAGACCAGTTGAGGACCTGCTCCGACAGCCAGTGCAGCCGCTGATGGTGTGACTCGCTCATGCTGAGCGCGTCCATCTGGGACACGGTCATCTGGGAGATGGCGACGAGTGCATCCAAATCGCTGACGGCACGGGCCACCGTCGCAACGGTGGCGGTGGCCTCGAGGAAGGACGGCGCCAGGCTCATGCTGAAGAACATCCGGTGGACCGAGTCGAGGGCCATGGCCACATCTGCTGGCCGCGTGAGGTCACCGACGACGACGACGGCGCCCAGCGCCCGCAGGGCATCGGCGCGGTCGTCGTCGTGGTGCACCATCGCTCGCACGGCCCGGCCGCGCTGACGCAGCAACGCCACCACCTTGCCGCCCACGCCGCCGATTCCCCCGCCGGCACCGGTCACCAGCACGAGACCAGGCTCAGCCATCATCTGCCTCCTTCGTCATGAATATGTCGCCAGGTCATCGAGGATGGTGGCGAACTCCAATGAGGTAGCCGTCGTAGCTGTAGGAGGCGTCGAGGTCGGTGCTCCCCGGTTTGGAGCCTGGGTCGATCGTCTCTCGGTCGGTGACCATGTCGCACTCGGGACAAGAGGGTTGTGGCGTGTCACCGCAAAGCGTGAACGCGTTGGCGGTGCGCATGAGGACGTAGCCGATCGTCACGGTGCCAGCTCCGGATGGTGAGCAAGAAAGTCCGTTGCGATTACGATGCCTGTCCGGTCGCTGGGCGTGGTGCTGGGATGGGGACCGACTTGGGCGGACAGTTCGCCGGGGGCGGGGATGGGCGGAGGCTGTATGGCTGGGTCGGGTCCGAACGCGAGGCCAGCTATCGCCCCGAGCGCGGCGAACGCGACCGCGGCGAGTAGGACGTCATTGAGCCCACTGGCGGTGCCGCGTGGGCGGCGTGGGTGACTGCGGCGCGGGCGGCGGGTCGACATGAACGCGTTGAACGCGACCGTGACCCTCGCTGACGGTACCCCGAAGCCCCACAGCGCCTGCGTCAAGTTGTCGTAGCAGTTCGGATGCGCTGCGATGACCCCGTACTGGATCTCGTACATCTCCTGGCTGCACGGCGCGTACAGGAAGTCGTGCCGACCGACGTCGTCTTCGACGATCGTCGCCAGCGCACGGCTTCGCGACGAGTACAGCGTCGCTCTGACGGTCAACGCGACCGTGCCGTTGTAGTCGAACGTCCGACCATTGCTCAGACCATCGGTCACGTCTTCCTCATCGACCATGAAGACGTCGGCCACCTGCCCACCCTCGACGTCGACCACACGTACCGAGCTGCCCGCCGGGACGTGCCACGCAGCACCCGAGGCCGTACGCACCTCGTGCACTCCCCACTCCGCCGCGTCCTGGGTCATCGTCACACTCTGCCTCATCCCTGTCGATGTCGAACGGCCGCCCAGGCAAGCCAGTTCGGCGACGGCGGACGGCCCAACCTCGTGGCAGACCATCCGACAACGACACGCCTCGGAGGGTCGGCCAACCGTCCGAGATCGCCGGGTTGATCGCGTTCGCGATCGGTTGGCGGCAGCCCGGAGCGTCCTCGCGAAAGCCGACGGTTGAGTAGCCCGCGATGTACCAACGATGTAGCCCGGGTGAGCCGACGCTTACGCAGCGATGGACGACCGGCGCGCCATCAAGTCCCTCCTCCGCGTCGGCTCTATCGGATGACGAGCGGCGCCAGTCCACGTCGAGGAGCGCCGAGAGCGTCACCGGCTTGCGATGTCTGCCGAACACTCGAGAATCGAAACACTCGAGAATCGAAGCACCACCTCGTCCGGCGCGATGCTGAACCGGAGCCATCCGTCGGGCGTCAGACTTATCGCTCCCGAGTTCGGCGACGCCTTCGATCTGCGTGCCCAGCGACCATGGCAGCCGGCTGACGGCAGCTCGAGCCCGGGCACCGCCGCCGCTACCGTCATCGTGTGCCGAGCTCCGCCAGCGGCGACATGGATGGGGACCGGCTTGCCGCGCTCGTCGAGCGGCTTGACGCTTGCGACATTGCATCGTTGTTGGACATCATGCCGAATTCGGCATGAGGTCCACAAGACCAAGAACTGCCTCGATGCGCTGCCCAAGCGGCTCCACGCCGACGCGAAGACGACGATCGCGTCGATCTACAACGCCGAGACCCGCACCGACGCGCTCACTGCCGTGAAGGCGTTCGCCGATGAGTTCGTCGAGTTCCCGAAGGCGACGAAGAAGATCACCGACGAGCTCGACGTGCTGTTGGCCTTCTACGACTTCCCCATCGAGCACTGGCTGCACTTGCGGACCACCAACCCGATATCGGTTAACCGGCCGAGGGAGGCTCGGCTCGCCGAGGCGGCCTGAGGGTCCACGAGCCGGGAGTTGTTCGGGTTCATCCTGAGCCTGAGCACGATCCGTGGAGGTGTGCCATGAGGGTCCGTCCGGTGTGTCTGGATGCTGGCGACGCGGTGGAGCTCGGCGAACTGTTGGAGTTCTTCGGCCGCTGGTTGGTCAGCGACGACCGTCCCCGGTCTGTACCTTGGCCGACACCACCGCGTGCGTGTGCACCTGCGGATCGTCGGCCCGCGACGTGGTCTGGCGAAACGTGGCCACCGACAACCCGCCCGTGTCCAGATGGAGACGGCGGCCGTCGGTCCGCACCCTGGTCGTGGCCCCGAACCGCTCCAAGTGCTCGAGCGCGGCAGCCACGGCGACGTCGTGGGCTTCCAGGAGACCCGGGTCTCCGGTCAGGGCCCACCACACGCTGACCGTCTTCGGCGCGGAGAACGTCGCATCGAACCCCGCCACCGCCCGCACCGTCCAGCCGTTGGCCGTCGTCCGATCGACCAGCGGATGGCCGAGCGGTGTCCCGCTCGTTGGGGCACGCCCCTCCAGGAGGCGCTGCAGGTCGTCGGCCTCCACCCGCCCGACGAGCCCAAGTCCCTCGGCCTGGCGGCCCGTCCACTCGCCCGGCTCCTCCCCCGGCGCCTGGGCGAGGTAGCGGGTGTAGTACGCCGCCGTCGCCACCGCCGACGATGCGTACAGCGTGGTCACCCGGAGCATCACACGCCGCCTGCGGGCACCTGCCTGTTCCAGTGGTGGCTGGACAAGCTGGCGTCGGTCACCGGATGCGTCCGCCTATTCCGGGAACAGCGCGAGCTGCTCTACCAGAAGGACTTGGAGCGCGATCAAACGAGCGATCGGGTTTGCATATCGAGTCTCAGCGCGGGCGCGCGAGGCTCGTCGTCGACATGTCGGTGGCTCGAGAAGTGCACGCGCTCAAGCTCATCGAGATCTGAGTACACCGGCGCGACGCCGTCGACAACGACGTTGTTGCTGGCTCCGTGAGGGCCGGCGGACACGCCAACACGGGTCAACACGGAACGACACCAGACGGATGGGTCAGCACGCCGACGTGACGACTTTCACACCGTGCGCCAGCACCGATCCGGTCGCAGTGCGAAATCAGCACCGCTGGGCTCAGGCGAAGGGCAGACGCAGCACGCCGACTGACGACGGGAACGTCGACGCGTCCAACAGCTTGTGATCGTCCGAGAGGAGTAACGCACCCGACTCCGCGGAGAGCGCAACGTAGATCGCGTCGGCGGCGCGCATGTTGTGTCGCAATGCCCAGGCGGCGTCGAGCAGTGGCGGCACGGCCGCTTGGTGGAGGTGCCATCGCTGGAGTCGACCGAGCGCCGCTGCGGCCTGTTCTTCGGTGAGGATCTTCGTGAAGATCGTCTGGTGGCGGATGACGCCGAGCACCTCGGCGTAGAAGTGCTGCGGCACCCAGCCTCGGCGTCAGTTGGAAACAGTCGGAGCAGTGCCCGTCCTCGGGCCGTGTCGGTGACGATCTCGGTACCGGCCGAAGCGTCGATGACGACCGGAGTCACGAGGTTTCGTGCTCGGTCCGAAGCTCCTCGAGTACGGCGGCTGCCCCAGCGAGTCGAGCGCGGGCTCGGGACCGGCGAGGAGCTCGTCGACGAGCATGCGGAACGCAGCCGGCGAGCAGTCCTCTTCGGGGTTCACCAACACGACGCCGGAGCCGTGCGACAGGTCGCCAGCGCGGTGGGCCATGTCCACAAGCGTACCGATGCCGACCGCCGACCGATGAAGTCGATTCGGGCAGTCGCTGGACTGAGCATCACAGGCGAACACCAGGCAGCACCGCATGAACGGACACGGGTGGCCTCCACAGATCCGCTTCCCTCCGATGAGAAGATACGGGGGGCAACCCCTCGAGAGGACAGGCGCATGAGCACCGCTGGGTCCATCACGCGAGCGTCCAACGGCACGTGGTCGTTCGTCGTCGATCTCCCGGACTTGAACGGCAGACGTCGTCAACTCCGTCGGCGCGGGTTCCCGACCAAAGAAGGCGGCCCAAGCCGTCTTGACGGCCTACCTTGCCGACAAGAACCGAGGCGCCGTCGTGGCCCCGAGCAGAGTGACGTTGGGCGGCTACCTCCTCGATGTATGGCTGCCAGCCCGGCGCTCGTCTCTTCGGCCGTCCACGGCGGCGGCCTATGAGGGCGTGATCCGGAACTACGTCCTCCCCGATCTCGGCCGCACGGGCCTTCAGACGGTGGATGGCGCCGCGCTCAACCGCCTGTACCACCGCCTGCTGACTGAGGGTCGTACCGAGTCGCGGCGGGGCCTCGGCCCCGGCCTCTCACCGAAGACGGTCCGCAACGTGCACGGTGTGCTGACGCGAGCGATGAGGGACGCAGTGCGATGGGGCCAGCTGCAGCGCAACCCCTGCGACACGGCTGACCCGCCTCGCGGACGCGTTCCGGAGATGCGGGCCTGGACAGGGGAGGAGATCCGTCGGTTCGTGAACGTCACCGCGTCCCACCGATGGGGCGCAGTCTGGATGCTCATGGCGTCGACTGGCATGCGCCGCGGTGAAGTTCTCGGCCTTCGGTGGAGCGACGTCGATCTGAAGGGTGCCACCGTCACCATTCGTTCCACCCGCATTCGCTACGGCAGGACGACGGCCACCTCGACGCCCAAGACGGCGCGGGGGAACCGCACCATCGCCATCGGGCCGACGACGCTCGCCGCATTGCGAGCGTGGAAGCGGATCCAGACGACCGAGCGGCTGCAGATCGGCGGCGGATGGCAAGGGGACCACGGCCTCTTGGTCACCAACGTCGACGGCACTGCCCCCAACCCCGAGGCGTTCTCGAACTTGTTCGCCAAGTTGGTGCGAGCGGCCGGGCTACCGCCGATCCGCCTGCACGACCTGAGGCACAGCTACGCCACCGCCGCCCTCGCCGGCGGTGTTCCGGTGAAGGTCCTTTCCCAGCGCGTCGGTCACGCCGATGTCGGGGTGACGCTCGCCGTCTACGCGCACGTGCTGCCCGGCGACGACGAGGATGCGGCACGTCGCGCCGACGCGCTTTTCTCAGAACCGTGACCAATCCGTGACCAGAGGGTCACTCTGGCCCACGGATTAGCTCCCTCACCAGGGAGAACGTGGCGGAGGTGGACGGGAATCGAACCCGCCGGACGGGGAGCGCCCGTCCCAGCCGCTTTGAAGGCGGTGGGGCCCACCAGGTGCCCGGACACCTCCAGGCCCGACGGTAGCCGTCAGGCTTGCGACCGTCGCGCACGAGAGGCTGCTACGGTCCGCGCCCATGGACAAGGTCGTGAAGCTCCTCCTCTTGGTGGTGGTCATCGGGCTCGTCGTGGTGGCGGTGCAGAAGGTGCGCGCCGCTTGATCTCGGGGGCTCTTGCACCCCTTCGGTCACTCTGCTAGCTTTTCGATCCTTCCCCGATTGCTTGACGGCAGGCGCCGTCCCGTCGCCGTGTTCGTTCTCGGGGAGGTTCCGTGCTCACCGCGTGCTGGTCCGTCAAAGGCGGCAGTGGCACGACCGTGGTGGCCGCCGCGCTCGCTGTCCTGGCCGCGCGCTCTCGTTCAGAGGGTGCGGTCCTGGCCGACCTCGCCGGGGAGGCGGCTGCGGTCCTGGGCCTGCCTGAGCCCACCGGGCCGGGTCTCGGCGACTGGCTCTGCGCCGAGCCGCGGCCGGCCGACGCGTTGGCCCGTCTCGTCGTCCAGGCCGACCGGGGCTTGGGATTGCTGCCGCGTGGGGTCGGGCCGCCGTGCGGGCCCGACTCCCTCGGGCTCGAGCTCGCTGAGGGGCTGAGGGGGCTCGGGCGGCCCGTCGTCGTCGACGCCGGCATCGCGGCCGGCGGCCTCGTCGCTGAGCTGATCGAGCAGGCCGACACCTCACTCCTCGTCCTGCGGGCCTGCTACTTGGCGCTACGGCGGGCGAGCACGAGTGGCCTCCGTCCCACCGGCCTCGTCGTCGTGCGCGAGCAGGGACGCGCGCTCGGTTCCCAAGATGTCGAGGCCGTGTTGGGGGTGCCGGTGATCGCCGAGGTCGACGTCGATCCCGCCGTAGCTCGGGCCGTCGACGCCGGCCTGCTGGCGAGCCGACTGCCACGCCCGCTCGAGCGCAGCCTCCGGAGGGCGGCATGAGCACCATCGAGGCTCGAGTGCACGCCCTTGTCGTGTCCGATCCTGATGACGACGTGGCCGCGGCGGCCCGACGCCATGCGTTGCGTGTCGCGCCGCTCCTCGACGACGCGTCGCTCGCCGAGCTCGTCGGCCGCGTCGTCGATCGGGTCAATGGCCTCGGCCCACTGCAGGGGTTGCTCACCGATGCCTCGGTGGCCGAGATCATGGTGAACAGTCGGGGTGACGTCTGGGTCGAACGAGACGGCCGGCTGCAGCGCTCGGCGATCGACCTGGAGCCGGCGGCGGTGAGGCACCTCATCGAGCGAGTCGTCGCTCCGCTCGGCCGGCGTGCCGATCGCGCCAGCCCCATTGTCGACGCCCGCCTGGCCGATGGCGCACGGGTCCATGCCGTCGTGGCTCCCGTGGCGATCGACGGCGCGTGCCTCACGATCCGACGCTTCAGCGCGCGTTCCATTCCCCTCAACGCCTTCGCGCCGCCGGGTGTCGTCGGCTTGCTCGAGCTGCTCGTCGCCCGACGCGCCAACCTCTTGGTCAGCGGGCCGACGTCGTCGGGCAAGACGACGCTGCTCAACGCGATCGGGGCCTGCTTGTCCCCGGCGGAGCGCGTCATCACCATCGAGGACGCGGCAGAGCTCCGATGGCCCGGAGACCACGTCGTGCGGCTGGAGGCGCGCCCCGCCAACCCGGAGGGAGCTGGCGAGATCACGATGCGCGACCTCGTGCGGGCAGCCTTGCGGATGCGCCCCGATCGACTCGTCGTGGGCGAGGTGCGGGGGCCCGAAGCGCTCGACATGGTCATGGCCATGAGCACTGGCCACGACGGGTCGATGTCGACCTGCCACGCCAACAGCGCGCTCGATGCTCTTCGCCGGGTCGAGGTCATGGTGTTGCAGGGAGGCTGCGAGCTCCCCCTCGCCTCCGTTCGCGAGCTCGTGCACGCTGCGATCGACGTCGTCGTGCACGTCGGGCGAGGTGAGGGCGGCCGGCGTCGCGTCATCGAAGTCGTCGAAGTCGTCGAGCCCGAGGATCTGGGCGGCGTTGGACGGGTTCGCGCCCTGGCTCGGGCCGAGACCGTCGTTGCTGAGCCACGTCGAAGGGGTCCACAGCCGGCGGGACACCCGACATGAGCTCGGCGGTCGCGCTGGCCGGTTGCGTGGCGCTCGGCGTTGTAGCGGCGATGGCTCTGGGCCGCCGCGCGCTCCGTGAGAGCCTTCGCCAGCCCTCGCTGGGTCGTTTTCCGCAACCAGCGACCGGGATGGCGGCCCGCCGTCGACGTGATGGCCTGGTGGCACCGCCGGCCGGCGGTTCGGCGCCGTGCCGTCGCAGCCAGTCTCCCCGAGCTTCTCGACGAGGTAGCCCGCAGCCTGCGCTCAGGAGCCAGCCTCCACCAGGCGCTCGACGAGGCGGCGATCACGGTCGGGGGGCCAACGGGCGCCAGCGTTCGACGCCTCGTCTCCGACACCGCGAGAGGCGCGACCCTCGCTCACGCGCTCGTGGCGTGGGCCGGGCGCGACGTCATGCCCGAGGTCACGTTCGCCGCGACGGCGCTCGGGCTGGCTTCGAGCTCTGGAGGTCAGGCGGCCCAAGCGGTCGACGCTGTCGCCGCCACGCTCCGCGAGCGCCGTGCAGTCGGCCGCGAGGTGAGGGCTCAGTCGGTCCAGGCGCGACTGTCGGCGGTCGTCATCGCGTTGCTGCCCGTCGTCTTCACCACTTGGTGCGCGGTCAGTGACCCTCGGATCGCTTCGTTCCTCTTCGCCACCGCACCCGGATGGGCTTGCCTGGTCGGAGGCGCTGGCCTCCTCGGCGCCGGTGGCGCATGGATGGCCCGCATCGTCAGGAGCGCGGCGTGATCGCCGTGCTCGCGCTGACGGCGGCCGCGGGCGTCGGGTTGGCGGCGTGGCCGATGCGGCCGCCCCCTCGGCGCGTCCGGATGACGCTGGCGGCCAGCTCGACGCGGCGCGGTCGCTCGTCCTGGGCGCGCCGTGCCGGGCGAGCCGCGCTGCTCGTCACCGCCGCCGTCGTCTGGTCACCGGCGGTCGTCGTCCTGATCCTCTGGTCGTGTGTACGACCTCGTGTCCGTGCCTGGCAGGTCACGCGCCGTCACCGGCGGGCAGTCGTCGAGGGACTGCCCGACACCGTGGACCTGCTCGCCATGGCGGTCGCCAGCGGGCAGACGGTGGCGCTCGCCGTCGACACCCTCGCTCGGGTCGCGGCTCCGCCATTCGGTGCCGCCTTTGCCCTCGTGGTCCGACGAGCGGGCCGCGGCGAGCCGTTGGCCGACGCCTTGGGCGAACTGATCGGAGTGCTCGGCGAGCCCGTTCGCCCGCTGTCGGCGGCTCTCGTGGCCTCCGAACGGTACGGCACGTCCTTGGCCACCACGCTCGAAGCGTTGAGCCTCGAAGCGCGCCGAGAACGCCGGCGCCAAGCCGAAGTCGCGGCGCGCAAGCTCCCGATCCGGCTCTCCTTCCCTCTCGTCTGTTGCATCCTGCCCGCCTTTGCCTTGCTGACCGTGGTCCCGTTGCTGGCAGGCGCCCTCGCGTCGCTGCACGCCTAGCCCGCCCCCCTCGCCGGCTCGGCCGGCCTCCCACGCATGATCCGAATGGAGGTCGTCATGAAGTTGCTAGAACGCGCCCGGGCCTGGGCGCTCGCTCGCGGGGAGGAGGGCCAGGCCACCGCGGAATACGCCCTCGTGCTGCTGGGTGCCGCCCTCGTCGCCCTCATGTTGATCGCCTGGGCGACGGCCGGCGGCGGCGCGGGGAAGATCGGCCAGCTGCTCGACCACGTCTTCCAGGTCATCACGTCCAAGATCGGATGAGCCGCGGCCGGGGGGCGCGCGGGCAGGCGGCCGTCGAGCTCGCCCTCGCCCTCCCACTCGTGTTCGTGGCCCTTCTCGCCGTGGTCCAGGTGGTCCTGGTGGCTCGCGACCAGATTGCGGTCATCCATGCCGCCGGCGAGGGGGCCCGTGCCGCTGCGGTCGACCCCGGTGCCGGCGCCGGGGTCGAGGCCGCCCGCGAGGCGCTCGCCCTCGATCTCACTCGCGCCTCCGTGAGCGTGACGCGCGCTGGAGGCAGGGTGCGGGTCACCGTGCAGTACCGGTCGCCCACCGACGTACCGCTCGTGGGAGCCTTCGTCGGCGACGTCGCGGTCAGTTCCACCGCCACGATGCGAGTCGAGCCATGAGCGTCCGCGGTCCACCCAGGACGCGTGCAAGCGGGACCGGCCGGCGCGTCGTCAGCGCGGCCGGGCCGGGCGACGGCGCCTCGCGCTCAGCGCGGCCCGAGGATGGCTCGCAGCAGCGCCACCGCGCCGGCCTTGTCGAGGGGCTCGTTTCCATTCCCGCACTTCGGCGACTGCACGCAGCTCGGGCACCCCCGCGTGCACGGGCACCGCTCGATCACCGCCAGCGTGGCCGAGAGGTGCCTGCGACCGGCCGCGAATCCCAACTCGGCGATGCCCACCCCTCCGGGGTAGCCGTCATAGATCACGATCGTCGGGAGGCCGGTGTCGGCTTGGAAGGCGGTCGAGACGCCGCCGACGTCCCAGCGATCGCAGATCGTGAACAACGGGAGGATGCCGATACCCGCGTGCTCCACCGCGTGGAGGGCGCCGGGAAGCTGATCGGCGTCCAACCGTGCGCGCGCCACGACCGGCTCCCCGACGGTGTACCAGAAGGCTCGCGTGATGAGGCGGGTCGGAGGTAGGTCGAGTGCCTCGCGCCCGAGCAGCTCGCGAGTCCGCGAGTCGCGCCGTTCGTAACCGGTCACCCGACTGGCGATCTCGACCGGACCGAGCTCGAGCTGGGCTCGCCCGACGGCATGCTGGCGCTCCTCGCCCAGGATGGAGACGGACGTCTCGGCGCGGGCCTGCGTGTACTCATCGCACTCCACCGGGACCACCACTGCCATGCGCTCGTCCGTCTCGAGAGCCTCCACCCGGTACTGCTGCCCGAGATGGAGGTAGATGGCGCCGGGATGAACCTGCTCGAAGGCGCGGCTGGCGTCGACTGTCCCGACCAGGCGCCCGTCGGGCTCCGCGATGCGGTACTCGTCGGGCGAGCCCGACCGCAGCCCGATGCCGGGGGCCGGGGCCCCGCGTCCACTCCAGTAGGCGCGGCCCTCGCGCAAGCGGATCTGATCGCTCAGCACGAGGCGCCGCACCCCTTCGGCCAGCTCGTCACCCCACCAACGCTCGTCATCGGTCGTCAGCGGCTGCTCGTAGGCGGCGCAGGCGAGCTGCGGCAAGAGCACGCTCGGGTTGACCAGGTTGATGACGGCCGGTTCCGGGGCCCGCGTGAAGACCTCGCGGGGATGGGCCATCAGCCACTGGTCGAGCTGGTCGGTGCCGGCGACGAGCACCGCCAGCGACCCGTCGTCGCCCCGCCCGGCCCGGCCGGCTTGTTGCCACATCGAGGCGATGGTCCCCGGGAAGCCGTTCAGCACGCCGGCGTCGAGCCCGCCGATGTCGACGCCGAGCTCGAGCGCGCTCGTGGCCACAACGGCCTGCACGCGCCCCGCGAACAGGTCGGCCTCGATCTCCCGACGCTCGGCGGCCAGATAGCCGGCGCGGTAGGAGCGAACCCGGGGAGCGAGGCTGGAGGGCAGGCGCCGCCGGACGTCGGCCGCGACGACCTCCGCGCCTCGGCGGCTCCGGCAGAACGCCACCGTCCGCCAGCCCCCTTCCACCAGGGCCGCCGTCAGCCGCGCCACCTCGAGGTTCGTCGAGACCCGCCTCCCCCTCGCGACGTCGATGAGCGGCGGGTTCCACAGGGCGAAGAGCCGCTCGCCCCGAGGCGACCCGTCGTCGGTGACCGCTGCCACCGGCCGCCCGCAGAGCTCGGACGCCAGGCGGCCGGGCTCGCCGATCGTCGCCGACGTGAACACGAACGTCGGGTTGGCGCCGTAGCGGGCACTGAGCCGCAGGAGCCGGCGCAGCACGTGCCCACCGTGAGAGCCGAAGATGCCCCGCAGAACATGGAGCTCGTCGACCACGATGTAGCGGAGCCGGGACAGGAAGGTGGCCCACCGGCCGTGGAACGGCAGGAGGGCGGCATGGAGCATCTCCGGGTTGGTCAGCACGACGTTGGCGTGCCGGCGGGCCCACGACCGGGCCTCGGGCGGTGTGTCGCCGTCGTAGGTGGCGGCGACGAGGCCGGGCACACCGAGGGCGCCTAGGGCGCGCAACTGATCCTGGGCCAACGCCTTGGTGGGGTACACCGCCAGCGCCGTCCCCGGCGGATCGTCGAGCACGGTCTCCGCGATGGCGGCCTGGTAGCACAGCGACTTCCCCGACGCCGTGCCCGTCGCGATCACGACCGAGCGACGCTCGCGGAGCAAGTCGATCGCTTCGACCTGATGCGTCCACAGCGCGTCGATCCCGAGCGCCTTCCAGGCCCGTTCGGGCAGGGGCCGCGACAGCCGACCGAACCGGGCCGAGCGCGGCGGGATGCGTTCCAGGTGCACGAGCCGCTCGCCCTCGGCCAAGCCGCGCAAGAGGGTCTCGGCGTCCAGTCGCATCCTGGTTGGGTAGGTTCGCGGATTCATGGATCTCGCCCTTCGCGCCTCCGAAGACCAAGGAGTGCCGGTGTTGTCGGTCTCGGGCGAGGTCGACCTGGCCACCGTCCCCCGGCTACGGGACCGCCTCGTGCGCCTCGCCACCGAGCACCCCGGGGCCATCGTCGTGGTCGACCTCGACGGGGTCACCTTCATCGACTCGGCTGGCCTCGGCGTGCTGGTTGGTGGGCATCGCCGCCTCCGAGCCCGAGGGGGTGCCCTGCATCTCGTCGTCTCCGATCCCCGTCTCGTCGAGCTGTTCTCGTCGTCAGGACTCGACGCCGTCCTGACCATTCATGCCACGCTGGTGGAGGCGGTGGGGGTGATCAGAGATGAGCCATGAGGAGCACGGGCCGGAGGAGCGGGTGGTGCCCAAGCCCGACGAGTTGCTGGCCCTCTATCCCGCCACCACGGAGCTGTTCCTCGTCCTGAAGCGCTGGTTCGGCGTGGGCGACTCGGTCTCCCTCGACCTCTCGACCATCGATGCCGCCATTCTCTCGATGAGCGACCCGGTGATGATCGCCGCGCTCGCCATGCGGAAGCTGCAGGCGTTGCACCTCGTGGCAACACCCGGGGTGAAGACGACGACGGACGTGGTGGTCAACGTCGTCCAGGACCTCGACCGCGCCATGATCGAGGCTCCCGCGATGCGCCTGCGGTTGGCGGCGGCCAACACCGATTGGGACGCCGCCTTCCAAGAGTTGGCCGCCCAAGATGCCGGCGCTCATGCCCCCGCGTCGGCTGACGAGGATGACCCGGAGCTGCGCCACTTCCGCTATCTGCACAGCCTCCTCCACGCGGCGCTGGAGGCGGTGGTGCGGGCCTCGGACGGGGAGATTCGCATTCTCGTGTGACGGCAGGCGGCCCACGGGGCCTCCGACGACTGGACGGGACGGCGTCCGGCGGCTCGTCGGCGACCTCGCAAAGCCTCCGACGCTCGCCACCGCGCCCGTGGCCACTAGCGTCGCCCGTCGATGGCCGGCGAAGATGCCCCGGGTGCAATCACGTGCCTGCCGGTCACACCCGCCCGCTTCGCCGACCTCGAGGCCCTCTTCGGGCCCAACGGCGCGGTGCAAGGGTGCTGGTGCATGTACTGGCGCCGTCCCGGCAAGGACTGGGACGACGGCGTGGAGAACCATCGCCTGCTCGCCGCCCGCGTCGGCGAGCAGCCGCCGCCAGGTGTGCTCGCCTACCGAGACGGAGCCGCCGTCGGATGGGCGCAGATCGGGCGGCGCGAGGAGTTCGGCCGGCTCGCCGCGTCGCGCCATCTCGCGGCCGTCGACGCGGAACCGGTCTGGTGCATCAACTGCTTCTTCATCCACCGCCGGGCTCGTCGCCAAGGCGTGGCCACCGCGCTGCTGGGCGCGGCGATCGAGCTCGCCACCGCCCACGGCGCCTCCATGATCGAGGCCTACCCCGTCGACCGGGAGGCGGCCGCTGGCGCGGATCTCTACACGGGCACGCCGGGGCTCTTCTCGCGTTTCGGCTTCGTGGAGGTCGCCCGGCGCCATCCGAGCCGCCCGATCATGCGGCTCGCGGTCGGGCGCTGAGCGCCGAACCGACCCGCGTTTAACCCCGGCCGCCGCCCGGGGCGATGCTGCTCACGCCGTCGGTCCGGAACTCCGGGTCGAAGCGGCGCAGCTCGCGGCGGGCGATGGTCATCTTGTGGACCTCGTCGGGGCCGTCGGCCAGCCGCAACGTGCGGATGGCGGCATACATGCGGGCCAGCGGGAAGTCCTGGCTCACGCCGCCTCCGCCATGGGCCTGGATCGCGCGGTCGATGACCTTGAGCGCCACGTTGGGGGCGGCCACCTTGATGGCGGCGATCTCGGTGCGGGCGCCTTTGTTGCCGACGGTGTCCATCAGCCACGCCGTCTTCAACGTGAGCAGGCGGATCATCTCCAGCTCGATGCGGGCCTCGGCGATCCGGTCCTGGATGTTCGACCGTTCGGCGAGCCGCCTGCCGAACGTCACCCGCTCGAGGACGCGCTCGCACATGAGCTCGAGGGCTCGTTCTGCGGCGCCGATGGTGCGCATGCAGTGGTGGATCCGCCCGGGGCCGAGTCGTGCCTGGCTGATGAGGAAGCCGTCGCCCTCGTTGCCGATCAGGTTGTCGACCGGCACTCGCACGTTTTCGAAGAGTGTCTCGGCATGACCCTCGCGGTCGAGGTAGCCGAACACGGTGAGATTTCGCTTGAGCGTGACGCCCGGCGTGTCGATCGGCACGAGCACCTGGCTCTGTTGGCGGTGCGGGGGCGCGCTCGGGTCAGTCTTGCCCATCACGATGAGGATCTTGGCGTTGGGATGGAAGGCGTTGGACGTCCACCACTTGCGACCGTTCAGCACGTAGTGGTTGCCGTCGCGCTCGATGCGCAGCGAGATGTTGGTGGCGTCGGAGCTCGCCACGTCCGGCTCGGTCATGGCGAACGCGGAGCGGATCTCGCCGTCGAGCAGTGGCCGCAGCCATCCGTCCTGCTGCTCGGGCGTGCCGAACATGGAGAGCACTTCCATGTTGCCGGTGTCAGGGGCTGAGCAGTTGCAGGCTTCCGAGGCGATCGTCGAGCGCCCCATGATCTCGGCCAGCGGCGCGTAGTCGAGGTTGCTGAAGCCGTCGCCCCACCATCCCTTGTGGGGGAGGAACAGGTTCCACAGGCCTCGTTGCTTCGCTTCGGCCTTCAACTCCGCCATCACCTTCGGATGGCCCGGTCCGCTGGCGAGCTGCTCTTCGTACACCGGCTCGGCTGGGTACACGCGGGTGTCCATGAAGTCCAGGAGCTTCTCCTGGTACTCCTTGCAGCGGTCGCTCAGCTCGAAATCCATGGGCCGAACCTAGCCGGTGATGCCGTACCGAGGCCCAGGCAGGCCGTCCCCCGAGCCGCAGCGCCGCCCGCGTCCCGACGGTGTTCAGTCCTCCTCGGCGACGTCGTCGGGGCTCGACGTGACGGGTCGGGGAGGCCGCCCCCGCCGCGCCGTACGCTCCTGCGCGGCCCGCTCCGTCGCCAGCCGGTCGAGCTCCGCGGTGAGGTGCTGCCACGACGCCAGGCGCTTCGCGTCGAGCCGGCCATCCTCGACGGCTTCCCGCACGGCACAGTCGGGTTCCGTCTGGTGGCGGCAATCGGCGAACCAGCATCCTTCGGCCAAGGCGCTCACGTCGCCGAAGGCGCGGGCCAACCCACCACCTTCGCTCCAGAGGGCGACGGCCCGCAGCCCCGGCGTGTCGACCAGCAACCCGCCGTCAGCGAGGAGCACGAGCTGCGCGGCACTCGTCGTGTGCCGCCCCTTCTGGTCGAAGCGCCGCACGGCGGCCGTCCGCTGCGTGGAGGAGCCGGAGAGGGCGTTCACGAGTGTCGACTTGCCCGCCCCGGAGGGGCCGAGGAGGGCCACGGTGCGATGACCGGCGGTCAAGGCGCGTACCCCGTCGAGCCCGGCGCCCGTCTTGGCGCTGACGGCGAGGACCGGCACGCTCTGAGCCACGTCCTGGACGCCGGCCACCAGCTGCTCCACGTCCTTCGCCAGGTCGAGCTTGTTCAGCACGACCACCGGGCGCGCCCCGCTCTCGAAGGCGAGGACGAGCTCGCGCTCGAGGCGGCGAGGCTTCGGCGCCTGCGTCAGCGCGTGCACAAGCAGGATGGTGTCGACGTTGGCCGCGATGACCTGCGACCGAGCGGCCCGCTCGGGGGAACGACGGGCCAGCGCGCTGCGCCGGGGCAGCATCGCGGTGACGCGCTCATGGTCCGGGTCGAGGACCAGCCAGTCGCCGACCGCCACGTCGGTGCCAGGCTCCAGCGCCACGCGCTGGCCGCCCGGCAGCGCGGTCACCCAACCGCGATCGAGTCGAGCGACCCGGACGACATCATCCCGCCGTGGCCCGGAGAGCTCGGCCAGGGCTGCCTCCCATTCCGGGTCCCAACCCAGGCCCATCAACACCTCGGCCTGGTCGCTGGTCACGCGTCTCGACCTTAGGAGACTGCTGCGCGAAAGGGGGAAGGAGATCTTCCCAGCGCTGACCCGTTGGCGCGCGGTCAGTCGGCTCGGCGCGCCGGCCGAGCTCAGATCGAGTCGCGGCCGCGCCGGCCGAGGACCACGAGCAGAGCGCCCAGCAGAGCGGCGGCACTGGCGAGCGCAACGGTGAGCCCGGTGGGGCCACCCGTCATGGGCAGCGTCTTGGCAGTCGTCGCCTGGGTCGTCTGCGTCGGCCGCGCCGCGCTCGTTTGCGCCACCGACGTCCCCGCGGCTGCGGTGGTGCGCACCACCGACGTGGGCAGCACCTTGGCCGTCGTCGGCACCACCGTCGTGGTCGTGGTTGTGGTCGTCGTGGTGGTCGTCGTGGTCGTGGTCTTGGTCCAGCACACGACGACGTGGTCGACGCCGCTCAGCACCACCGGCAGCAGCCCGAGCTCCACGTCGTGGGTCACCGGCGGCACGAAGCGGTAGATCGCGCTCGCCTCGTTCGCTCCCGCTCCCTTGTTGACGAAGACAGCCTCCACTGGCAGCTTCGAGACGAAGCCGACGGTTCCGTCAGGCCGGATCATGACCGTGACGGTGTTCCCGTCGCGAGTCACGGTGTGGCTGCCGAGGGGCAGCGGCGCCCCCGGCGGCCGCGTGAAGCGGATCTCGAACCAGAGCCCTGCGGGAACGCCGAAGCGGCGGGCCATCGTTGCGCACGATTGCGGTCCCTTCGCCGGGATGGGTGCCACGCTGGCAGCGCTCGCGCCGGCCGTGGCCAGAAGCACGAACCCGACGGAAACCCCCACACCTGCTGCTGCCCGCCGGAGCCATCCACTATTGGGCCAGAGTGACTCACGACCGCCCGGTCGAGTCATTGCCATCACCTTCTCGGTTTGGCCCTTCCCAATCGGAGTATACGACGTGGGCCGCCCGCCCTAGAGGGACCATCGACCTATTCCCGTTGCCAACCGGCCTCTGGACGGAGCGCCGGCGGTGGCCCGGTCGCGCCTCGTCAGACCCCCTCTTGGCGGGTCCCGCCTTGACAGGCCGGGCGCCAGCCCCCAAGGTGCCGGGCCATGGCCCGACCCCTCGTCATCGTCGAATCCCCGGCGAAGGCCAAGACGATCGCGCGCTTCTTGGGCGACGACTTCGAGGTGCGAGCTTCGGTCGGCCACGTCGCCGATCTCCCCGCCAAGGGCCTGGCGGTCGACGTCGACAACGGGTTCAAGCCCACCTACGAGCTCACCCCCCGGGGCAAGGACGTGGTGAAGGAACTACGAGCCGCCTTGCGCGACGCCTCCGAGCTCTACCTCGCGACCGATGAGGACCGCGAGGGCGAGGCCATCTCCTGGCATCTGCTCGAGGCCTTGAAACCGAAGGTGCCCGTCAAGCGGATGGTCTTCCACGAGATCACCCCGGCTGCCATCGAACAGGCGGTGGCCAACCCGCGTGGGATCGACTACGGGCTGGTCGACGCGGCCGAGACACGCCGCATCCTCGACCGGCTGTACGGCTACGAGGTCTCGCCGGTCTTGTGGCGGCTGGTGAACCGGGGCCTGTCCGCGGGCCGCGTGCAGAGTCCGGCCATCCGCCTCGTGGTGCAGCGCGAGCGGGAGCGGATCGCTTTCGTGGCGGCGGGATATTGGGACGTCGACGCGCAGTGCGCCACCGAGCCGGCCTTCGCGGCGACGCTCGTGGTCGTCGATGGCCGGAGGGTCGCCACCGGGAAGGACTTCGGCAGCGACGGGCGCCCGACCACCGACGTCGTGGTGCTCGACGAGGTCGCGGCGACGCGCCTGGCCGACGGCCTCATTGGCCAACCGCTCGAGGTCCGCCGGGTGGAGGAGCGGCCGTACCGGTCCTCGCCTCGGGCCCCGTTCATGACCTCGACTCTCCAGCAGGAGGGGGGACGCAAGCTGCGCCTCTCGGCCGCCCAGGTCATGCGCCTGGCCCAGGGCTTGTACGAGCGGGGCTTCATCACGTACATGCGCACCGACGCCACCGTGCTCTCCGACGAAGCCGTCGCCGCGGCGCGGGCCCAAGTGGGCCGAGCCTATGGCCAGCGATTCCTGTCGCCCTCGCCGCGCGCGTTCACGACGAAGGCGAAGAACGCGCAAGAGGCCCACGAAGCCATCCGGCCGACGGTGCCGTTCCGCTCCCCCGATCAGCTGGGCCGCGAGGTGAACAGCCAGGAGCTCTCGCTCTATCGCCTCATCTGGCAGCGCACGCTCGCCTCGCAGATGGCCGACGCCACGGGCGTGACCGTGAGCCTCCGCCTCGGGGCGAGGACAGCCGGCGGCACCGATGCCGAGTTCGTGGCCAGCGGCACCACCATCACCTTCCTGGGCTACCGGCAGGTGTACATCGAGTCCGTCGACGAGGGCGACGAGACCGACCAGGAAGGCCTCCTGCCTCGCCTGGCCGAGGGCGACCGCGTGCCCGTGAGCGTGTACACGGCGAACGGTCACACCACCCTGCCTCCCGCCCGCTTCACCGAGGCTTCGCTGGTCAAGAAGCTGGAGGAGCTGGGCATCGGGCGGCCCTCGACATGGGCCAGCATCATCCAGACGATCCTCGACCGCGGCTACGTCTGGAAGAAGGGCCAGGCCCTCGTGCCCACATGGACGGCCTTCGCCGTCGTCAATCTCCTCGAACAGCACTTCGACGAGCTCGTCGACTACGGGTTCACGGCTCGCATGGAAGACGACCTCGATGCCATCGCCCGTCACGAGAAGGCGAAGGAAGCGCGGCTGCGAGAGTTCTACTTCGGCGACGAAGCGCTGCCCGGCCTCAAGCAGCTCGTCGAGGGCAACCTCGACGAGATCGATCCGGCCGAGATCAACACCTTCCCTGTCGGCGTCGATCGAGACGGCCGCGAGATCGTGGTCAAGCCGGGCCGTTACGGGCCGTACGTGAAGCGAGACGAAGAGATTGCGAGCGTGCCCGACGACCTCCCGCCCGACGAGCTCACCGCCGAGCTGGCGTCGCAACTGCTGGCCGCGCCGAAGGGTGACGAGCCGATCGGCATCCTCGAGGGTGTGCCTGTCTACGCGAAGAACGGACGCTTCGGCCCCTACGTGCAGTGGGGTGACGCCGAGGTCATGCCACCTGGCGAGGCGAAGCCCAAGATGGCGTCACTGTTCGCCACGATGACCTTGGACCGGCTCACCCTCGACGATGCCACGCGTCTGCTCTCACTGCCTCGGATCCTTGGCACTGATCCCGCGGACGGGCTCAAGGTCACCGCGCAGAACGGGCGCTACGGCCCGTACGTCTCGAAGGGCAAGGAGACGAGGTCGCTTGCCCGCGAGGACCAGCTGTTCACCGTGACGCTGGACGAGGCGCTCGCGCTCCTCGCCCAACCGCGTCAGTTCCGCGGGCGCGGGCCGGCGAAGCCGCCGCTGCGGGACTTCGGGGCTGATCCCGTTTCAGGGCGGCCCGTGGTGGCGAAGGAGGGTCGCTTCGGCGTCTATGTAACCGACGGTGAAACGAATGCCTCGATTGGCCGGGGTGACCGCATCGAAGAGATGACCGAGGAGCGCGCCTTCGAGTTGCTCGCCGCTCGTCGGGAACAGGTGGCCGAACGCGGTGGCGCGCCCGCGAAACGCTCCGCCAGTCGCGGCGCCAAGAAGGCGGCGGGCGCCAAGAAGGCCGCGGGCGCCAAGAAGGCCGCGGGCGCCAAGAAGGCCATGAGCGCGCAGAAAGGCGCGCCCAGGCGGGCGGCCAAGAAGACGACGAAGGCGTCGCCGAACGGGGCGAGGGAGGCGACCCGGCAGGCGCCCGAGGAGCATCCGAGCTCGTAGGTCGGTGGTGGCTCAGCCCGGGAGTTGCTCCTCGATGGCGTCGACCACCAGCGCGGCGTCGGGCTTCACCACCGGGCTGAACCTGGCGACGATCTCGCCTGCCGGCGAGACGAGGAACTTCTCGAAGTTCCAGCGAATGTCCCCCGTGTAGCCGTCGTCGTCGGCCACCTTGGTGAGCTCTTGGTAGAGCGGGTGACGAGCGGCTCCGTTCACGTCGATCTTGGCGAACATCGGGAAGCTCACGCCGTAGGTCATCGAGCAGAACTCCTCGATCTCCGCCGCTGAGCCCGGCTCCTGACCGCCGAACTGGTTGCAGGGGAACCCCAACACGTCGAAGCCGCGCTTGCCGTAGGTCTCCTGCAGAGCCTCGAGCTGCGTGTACTGCGGCGTGAGGCCGCACTTCGACGCGACGTTCACGATGAGCAGGGCCTTGCCCTCGTAGTCGCGAAGGCTCGCCGGCTCCTCGTGCAGCGTCGTGAGCGGGATGTCGTAGAGGGACATGCCCGCAGTGTGCCAGACGTCTCGGTCGTTCCCTCGGCCGGCGCGTAGCCTGATGCGGCCATGGGCCGGTACATCTCGCTCGAGGGCGGCGACGGGAGCGGCAAGTCGACGCAGGCGGTTCGACTGGCGTCTGCACTGGGAGCCGTCCTCACGAGGGAGCCGGGCGCGACCGCGATGGGCGGGCTCGTGCGGGCGGTGCTGCTCGATCCCGCCCACGCGATCGTCGCCCGGGCCGAGGCGCTCCTCTACGCCGCCGATCGCGCCCAACACTGGGCCGAGGTGGTCGCGCCGGCGCTGGAGGCAGGCCAGCACGTGGTCAGCGATCGGTCCGCCTACTCGTCCGTCGCCTATCAGGGCTACGGGCGACAGCTCGGGGCCGAGAAGGTGCAAGCGATCAACGACTGGGCGATCGACGGCCAGTGGCCCGACATGGTGGTGCTGCTCGACGCACCACTGGCGGTGACGGCGGCGCGCCTCCGGCGCGTCCCGGATCGCCTCGAACAGGAGGGTGAGGGCTTCCACGAACGAGTGCGGGCGGGCTACCTGGGGATGGCGCGTGCCGACCCGGCGAGGTGGATCGTGATCGATGGCGCCGAGGCGGAGGATGCGGTCGGCGCTGCGATCATCTCTGAGGTGAAGGCACGGTTGGACTCGTGAGCATGCTGTGGGAGGGAGTCGTCGGCCAGGCGCAGGCCGTGGCCCGCCTGCAGGCCGCTCTGCTGCAGCCCGTCCACGCCTACCTGTTCGTCGGGCCGCCGGGTAGCGGAAAGCGGCGGGCGGCTCGAGCCTTCGCCGCCGCGCTGCTGTGCCACCAGGCTGGCGACGGCACGTGTCGCGACTGCCGTCTCGTGCTCGCCGGCCAGCATCCGGACGTGCGCGAAGTGGAGCGTCTCGGCGCGGCCATCTCGAAGGAACAGGCCGATGACCTGATCCGCATGGCGTCGCTCAAACCGCTCGAAGGATCGCGCAAGATCCTGATCCTCGACGAGCTCCACCTCATCCAGCCCGAGGTGCCGCCCCGGCTGCTCAAGACGATCGAAGAGCCAGAGCCGAGTGCGATCTTCCTGCTCCTTGCCGACGACGTCCCACCCGAGCTCGTGACCATCGCGTCGCGCTCCGTCCGGATCGACTTCGCCCCGATTCCCGAACACGCGGTCGAAGCGGCGTTGGTCGCCGAAGGGGTGGAGGAGGAGGCGGCCCAACGGGCGGCCGCCGCGGCGGGCGGCAACCTCGACCGCGCCCGCGTGCTGGCCCTGGACCGCGACCTGCTCGCTCGGCGGGACGCTTTCCATCGGATCCCGCAGCGTCTCGACGGATCTGGCGCCGAGGTGGCCAGGGCGGTTGACGAGCTCCTCGGGCTGATCGATGCCGCGGCGGAGTCGGTGAAGAAGCGCCAGGCCGAGGAGGCGGCCCAGCTGGAAGCGCGGGTCGAGCAGCTCGGGGAACGAGGCGCGGGGCGGTCTCAGATGACCGAGCGCCATCGGCGCGAACTGCGCCGTCACCGAACCGACGAGCTCAAGGCCGGCTTGCTCGCCTTGGCCTCGGCGTACCGCGACGAGCTGGCCGAGGGTGCGGCCCGTTCGCCCGCAGAAGCGGTCTCGGCCATCGAGGCCGTCCAACGAGTCGTGGAGGCGCTCGATCGCAACGCGAACGAGACGCTCATGCTCCAGTCGCTCCTGCTCCGCCTCCCACCGGGCGCACGCCAACGCGCTCCGAGCCGCTAGCTCTGGAGGGCGTCCGCCAGCCGGGGAGTAGGGTGCCCCCCTGCGCCCAGATAGCTCAGCCGGCAGAGCAACGCACTCGTAATGCGTAGGTCGTGGGTTCGATTCCCACTCTGGGCTCTGCGCGCGACGCCGAGTGTCCCGCCGGGCGAAGGGCCGGTACGGTCGGGTAGTGGCGAAGACGGACGCGGTCGAGGTCGAGGTGGGCGGCCGGACGATCCGCGTCTCACATCCCGATCGCGTCTACTTCCCGGCCACCGGCGCCACGAAGCTCGACCTGGTCAACTACTACCTCGCCGTCGGCCCCGGCATCGTGAACGCGCTGCGGGAGCGACCGTGCATGCTCCACCGCTTTCCCACCGGGGTCAGCGGCGAGAAGGTGCACCAGAAGCGGGTGCCGGCCGGTGCCCCGCCGTGGCTGAAGACGGTGCGGGTGCACTTCCCCCGCTACGGCTTGCACGCCGACGAGCTCTGCGTCACCGAGCTCGCCCATGTGATCTGGGCCGTACAGATGTCGACGGTCGAGTTCCATCCGTGGAACTCACGGCGGACGGATGTGGAGAAGCCCGACGAGTGGCGGATCGATCTCGACCCGATGCCCGAGTGCCCACCGGGAACGGTCCGGCGCGTCGCCGATGTCGTGCACGAGGTGCTCGACGAGCTCGGGGCGGTGGGCTGGCCGAAGACCTCGGGGGGCAAGGGCATGCACATCTACGTCCGGATCGAGCCGAGGTTCGGTTTCACTGACCTGCGCCGCGCCGCGCTCGCCTTCGCCCGGGAGATCGAGCGCCGTGTCCCCGATGCGGTCACGACGACGTGGTGGCGCAAGGACCGCGATCCTTCCGCCCTCTTCGTCGACTACAACCAGAACGCCCGCGACCACACGATGGCGGCCGCGTACTCAGTGCGGGGCTTCCCCGACGCCACGGTGTCGACGCCGATCGCGTGGGACGAGGTCGACGCCGTCGACCCGCGCGACTGCACGATGGCGACGGTGCCCCGCCGCTTCGCGGAGCTCGGTGACCTCCACGCCGGCATCGATCAGGCCGTGTACGCCCTCGACGAGCTGCTCGAGTGGTCCGAGCGGGACGAACTGGCTGGGGCGGTCGACGTCGGGGGGCCCGACGACGACGCTTGAGCTCTGGATCGAGATCGCCCCATCGCTCGTCGCACCGCTCGCCAGCCTCACGCTTCGCTGGCAGTATCTGCGCACCCCTGTCGACGGTCTGTTGCCGCAGGAGGAAAGATGACAGCGCCGCTCGTGTTCATCAGCCACCGGCACTCCGACCGTGCCATCGGGGAGGCGCTCGCCCAGTTCCTCAACCGCCGGAGCTCGGGCGGCGTGCGGGTGCACCTCTCGTCCAGCCCCGGTTTCGAGGGCCCCCGCCTCGGGCGACCCCTCAACGAGGAGCTCAAGCGCGCTCTCGGCGCCTCTGATCTCGTGGTGCTCATCTACACCTCCGAGACCGAGGACTGGTCCTACTGCATGTGGGAGTGCGGGGTCGCCACCGATCCCAACGACGAGAAGCCCACCAAGGTCGTCGTGTTCCAGTGCGGTCGACAAGTGCCCAAGCCCTACGACGAGTACCTCCGGGTGGATGCCCGCAACGGCGACTCGATCCTCGAGTTCGTCAAGGCCTTCTTCACGAGCCTCGACCTGTTCCACACGTGCGACCAGCCGCTCACGACCTTCCACCCCAACGGCGAAGAGGTGCGCGAGCTCGCTACCGAGCTCCATGGCAAGCTGGCCGACGTCCTGCCCGCGCCCGGGGCCGACGAGCTGGAAGAGCGAGCCGCGACCACCTATCTGTGCGTCGAGTTCGACGCCCAGGCGGTGCAGGACATCAAGGAGGCGCGGGACAAGAACGACCCCGGACTGGCCGAGATCGTGCGCGACCGCAGCCACGTCGTCGACAAGCGCGGAGCGCGGGCGCTGTTCTCTTTCCACATCGACGAGAACACGACCATCGGCAAGCTGGTCGAGGAGCAGACGAACGACCCCATGGCGTCGCCATTCTGGTTCGAGTCGCTGGTCGACCAGCTCGGCACGGTCGTGTGCGGCCGCTACCCGCTCGTGAAGTGGGCTCCCTATGCCGTCGAGCCGGGCCGCGCGACGATCCCCTTCGTCGCCGGCTGCCGCGCCGGCCCCGCGGGCGGGATTCGGCTGCACGTGTACTTCATCCCGATGTCACCGCGACCGGTGCCCGTCGTCGAGCGGATGATCCGGCTCGAGTCGATGTTCCACAAGAACTTGGCCGAGACGCCCGGCGAAACCATCACGCTGGCTGCGCTGCTCAACGAGATGAAGGCTGACAACCGGTCCCGGGTGCCAATGCTGGGCGAGGGCGGCCGGCCCCGCTTCATGGTCCACCGCAGCATGATCGTCGAGTTCCTGAGCGCCCGGGCCCTCGACGGCGACGACGTCACGAAGCTCACCGTGCACGACCTCCTGCTCTACTCGGACCAGCCCGAGATGTTCGCCGGCACCTTCGGCGTGGTTGACCAACGCGCGGACATCGACGAAGCCCTGCTCGCGATGAACGCCATCCCGAACTGCCAGGACGTGTTCGTGACAGCGGACGGCACCGCGGACGGAGCCGTCCTGGGATGGCTCACCAACTCGATGTTCATCGATCCAGCCTGAGCCCTCGGGCGGGTCGGGGGCCGCGGAAGAGTCCGGGCCTCCTGGTCGTGAGGGCCCTGGGGCACCGATTCGGTAAAGATCCGGGCCGTACGCGGCGGCTCAAGCGATCGCGGATCGCCTGAAGGCCCGGATCGACACCACCGTGAACACGGCGGCGGAGGTCGTGACGACCAGCAGGCTCAAGGCGGCCATCAGGGTGGTGTTGCTCATGCCCCAGATCTCGTGGAGGCCCGTTCCTCTCGGGTCGACGAGGCCGTAGCGCATGAGGGCCAGCACATGCGTGAGCGGGATCACCTTGGAGACCGCCGCGAGCGCCGCCGGCAGCGTGCTGACGGGAAACAGGCTGCCGGCGAAGAACCAGGGGACGATGGCCACGGCGGGCAGCGCACCGATGTACTCCTCCTGGGTCGGGATGCGGTTGGCCATCGTCTCCGCGACGCCGTACATGGCGATGGCGAAGAGCAGCGCGGTCACGACGAACCATGTCATGCCCGTCGCGGTGACGTGGAAGTCGGCGCCCCGCAGCACCGCCGCCCCGAGTAAAGCGACGAGTTGGAGCGAGCTCACCAGCACCGCGACCCGCGAGGTTCCCGAGCACGACGAGCGAGCGGGGGATCGGGGCGGCCACCAGGTCGCGGCGTGCGCCCGCCTGGCGGTCGACGATCACGCCGATCCCGGCCGACATGCAGCTGAGCGGGATGAGCAGGCCGATGGTCGAGACGGCCACGAAGCTCATGTAGTCGACGGCGCCGGCGTGGCCGACGATCTTCGCCAGGGCGGGTGCGATCACCACCGCGAACAGGATCGGGGTCTCAGGGGCACGAACACCTCGCGCAGGGTCCCGGCGCTGAGGGTGAGGCGGCGCCGGGCGAGAGTGGAGACCGCGCCGAGGCGGGCCCGGCGAGGTGGTGCCCACGTCGAGGTGATGGTGGAGGCATGGGCGAGAGTGACAGTCATGATGTGTGCTCCTCAAGCAGCGAGACGGTTGCCGGTGAGGCCGAGGTAGACGTCGTCCAACGTCGGTGGGCGGGTGGCGCGTGCGACGACGGGGAGCCCGAGCGACGACACGTCGGCCAGGGCGTCCCCCGCGGCCCGGTCGTGGAGGGGGATGGTGATCGTCGAGCCGATGGAGAACGCGTCGTCGCCCGCAATCGTGCGGGCGCGGAGCGTGGCGAGGGCGCGAACGGCGTCGCCATCGACGCGGAGCTCGAGGATCTCGTGCCCGAGCGCCCCGAGCAGCTTCGCCGGCGCGCCCTGGGCGACGACACGACCGGCGTGCATGATCGCGACGCGATCGCAGAGCCGCTCGGCCTCGTCCAGGTAATGTGTGGTCAGCAGGATCGTGACGTCGGTCTCGGCGCGGAGAGCGCCGATCACGTCGAGCAGCTCGTAGCGGATCAGCGGGTCCAGGCCGACGGTCGGCTCGTCCAGGAACAACAGCCGTGGATGAGAGATGAGGGCACGGGCGAGCTCGAGGCGGCGGCGCTGGCCACCGCTGTACGTGCTGACCTTCCGGTCGATGATGTCCGTGAGACCGAAAGGGCCGACGAGCTCGTCGATGCGGCTGGCGACCTCGGGCCGGGCCACGTCCCACAGCCGTGCATGGATCTCGCAGTTGCGGCGGCCGGTGAGAGACCGGTCGACGACGGGCTCCTGGTACACCACGGCGCTGATGGCTCGGGCGCCGATCGGGTCGGCGACGATGTCGATGCCACCGAGGCGCACGGAACCGGTCGTCGGTGCGATCGTCGTGGTGAGCATGCCGATGGTCGTGGTAGCCCCCTGAGCGAGGAGCGCGCGTCGATGACGGACGATTGAGCGACATCTGGCAGACCGAGCATCGCCGGCTCACCGACATCGCCTTCCGGATGCTCGGCGATCTGCGCGAGGCCGAGGACGTCGTGCAGGAGGCCTTCGCCCGGCTCGTGCGCGTCGGCCTCGATCAGATCGACGAACCCGGGTGGCTGGCTCGTCGTGGTCGTGGGCCGTCTCTGCCTCGACACCATGCGGTCGGCCCGCCTCCGTCGCCGGGCGCCTTCGGACGAGGGGTGGATCGACGCAGCCGACGCCGCCGTCGATCCCCTCGACCGCGTGACCCTCGACGACACTGTCCGCCTCGCGCTCCACGTCGTGTTGCAGCGTCTCTCGCCCGCAGAGCGGACGGCCTTCGTGCTCCATGATGTGTTCCAGTTCGACTTCAAGACCGTGGCGGCCATCGTGGGGCGCACGCCGGCGGCGTGCCGACAACTGGCTAGCCGCGCTCGGCATCACGTGGCCGTCCAGGCTGAGCACGGTTGGCTCGAGGTCGAGCAGGCCGAGCACCGGGTAGTGACGGAGCGCTTCATCACCGCGTGCGCGGGCGGCGATCTGCAGGCCCTGCTGGAGGTCCTCGACCCCGACGTGGCCGGAGACGGCACGCCAGGCGGGATCGTCCCCGCCTTCCCGCCCCTCGTCGGCGCCCGTCCCATCGCGGTCAACCTCCTGCGGCGGTTCGGGCCCGAGTCCGGGGCAACCCTCGTGTCGATGGCCGTGCGTGGCCACCCCGCGGTGTTCGCCTCCTTCGGCCACCGGATCGCGATCGTCTTGCTCATCGACATCGAGGACGGTCGCGTCCATCATCTGCATGCGGTGGGCGACGCGCGCGGGCTGGACGCCAGGGTCCCCCTTCCCGGTATCGATGAGCGGACATGACGCCCCGCGACCGCCGGCTCAAGGACAGGAACCCTCAGATCGAGTGGTGCCCTCTACCGTGCCCCTTGGGCCGCGGGCCGGGCCCGCTGAATCAGCCGTGACCGGCCGGGTCTACCATCGCCGCGTGTCGGCGCGGACCGATGACCCGATGGCGGCGGGCGCGAAGGCACTCGAGGCCGGGGATTGGACTGCGGCCCGCGAGTCGTTTCGGGATGCGCTTGCGCTGGGAGAGACACCGGAAGCGCTGATGGGTCTCGGCGAGGCCCTGTGGTGGATCGGAGACGACCTCGGCGCGTGCATCAACTGCCGTGAACGCGCCTATGCCGCGTTCCGACGGCGTCCAGACGCGGCCCGGGCCGCATTCATCGCGCTCCTGCTGACCATCGACTACCAAAAGCAAGTTGGGAACGCGGTCGCGGCTGCGCCGGGCCGAGCGCCGGATCGAGGACGACCGGCTCGACTTCCTCGACGGGTGGCTTGCCCTCCTCAAGGCATTCATCAGCGTTGATCCGGTTGCCGGCGAGCAGTTCGGGAGGAAGCACTGGCGTTCGCCCGCAAGAGCGGCGACGCCGATCTCGAGCTGTGCGCACTGAGCCAGATCGGCGCCCTGTTGATCAGGCACGGAGGATCGCCGAGGGTGTTGCCTGCCTCGACGAGTCGATGGCGGGCTCGCTCGGCGGTGAGGGCCTCAGCCGCGACACGGTGGTGATGACGAACTGCAACATGATCATCTCCTGCGCCAACGGGCCGTCCCCGTATACCGGCCGCCGACCTCGTTGGACACACTGATCAGGGTGATGTCACGCTCGACCAGGGGCCGGTCGAGAAGATCGCAAAGCTCAAAGTGAGCGGCCGGTCGACCATCCCACCGATCCGCAGGCGCCACGACCCTGGGCGCACCTATGGCGCCACCAATGCGGTGTCGATCCGGTAGAAGTCGCGATTCGGCGTTATGAAAGACGGCACCCCGTCGATCCCGAAGTTGGCGCGGGACGGCACCGTCCGAGCCGGTGACGTGGGAGCGGGGAGCGTCAACGCGGAACGGTCGGCCGAGACGTCGAAGCGTTGCCGAAGCGCGCGTGCGGCGCCACCCGATGCCGCGGCGGTCGCCCCGACACCCGCGGCGGTCAACAGAAAGCGGCGACGGTCGATCGACGTCGGCGACGATGCCGACGGAGGCGTCGCTGCCAACGGCCACAGAAGGGCGACTGCACCGGCTGCAGCACCCACCAGCGGTGGCACGCCATCCACCCAACTGGCGAACGGACGTGTCAGCGACGCGCCCACACCGATGGCAGAAGGTGGCCACGCCGATGATGCCGACGACTCGACGTCTGGCGGCCAGCGCGCCGATGACGGCGGCGAACATCGCCAGCAGCACGATGGTGCCCACGATCAGCGCCGTCTTGTCGTTCGTACCGAAGGTCCGGACTGCAACGCCTTCACGAACGGAGGGGTGTGATCGGTCACCCATCCGCCCACAGAAACGACCGGTGACGCCGAGTCGATCAGTCCGCCGACGAGCTCGGCCACACCCAGCGACAGCGCCGCCGCCAACAAACCTGCCAACAGCCCGCGACCCGGCCCCGGCTGTGGCGGCGACGGCCTCGGCGCCGAATCCGGAACGAGCGTCTCGGTGAGCACGAACAGGGTTCGGAGTCGCGACACCGTTCGGATGAAGGAAGTACGGCCACCTCCCGCCGGTGACTGCTGCCCGGCGGGCTCTCGTCACGAAGTCGTCAGCGCGGGGCCAGTCGTGCGGCGTGGATGGCGAGCATGGACTCCTCGTTGGTGGGCTCGACGCGAACGGTCACGGGCGCGCCCGGCCGGCTGATGACGGCGGCGTTGGCGTCGTTGGCCGGGCCGTCGAGCGTGACGCCCACGTGGGCGAGACGCAGGGCGATGCCCGCGCGCACCGAAACCGCCCGCTCACCGACCCCCGCCGTGAACACGAGGGAATCGAGCCCACCGAGCACCGTGGTGAGGGCGGCGATGTGCTTCGCCGCGACCGTCTCGTAGACCTCGAGCGCGAGTGCCGCGTCGGCGTCGCCCTGATCGCGTGCCGCCAGGAGGTCGCGCACGTCGCTCGAGCGGTCCGAGAGGCCGAGCAGGCCCGACTGATGGTCCACGATCTGCTCGAGGTCATCGGCGTGAAGGCGGCGCGTTCTCACCAAGTGCACGAGGACACCAGGGTCGAGGTCACCGGTGCGCGTCCCCATGACGAGACCCCCGGAGGGCGTGAAGCCCATCGTCGTGTCGACGCCCACGCCGGCGCGGACCGCGGCGAGGCTGGCGCCGTTGCCCAGGTGTGCCAGCACCGCCCGGCGGCCCAGGCGCGGACCGAGGCGATGGACGAGATACTCGTACGACAGGCCGTGGAAGCCATAGCGCCGCACGCCGGTCGCGTCGAGCTCGGCCGGAATCGGCAGGCGCCGGGCGGTGGCAGGGAGGTGGCGATGGAAGGCGGTGTCGAGGCACGCCACCTGCGCGCGGCCGGGGTACCGCGTGCCGGCCGCGTCGAGCACCGCCAGTTCCGCCGGGAGGTGCAAGGGTGCGAAGGGCACCGCGGCGGCCAGCTGGGCGCGCACCGCCTCGTCGACGACGACGTGCTCCAGAAGGTCGCGCCCTCCGTGCACCAACCTGTGCGCGATCACGTCGGGGATGAAGCCTGCCTGGTCGAAGGCCTCGGCCACCGCAGTGAGCGCGGCGACGTGACCGCCGGTCTCATCGATGCGCTCGACGATGTGCGATGCCGCCCGCACCGGGTCATCGGCCGGCGGCTCGACGCGGTAGCCGGCCGCCTTCAGCGACGACGACCCCGCGTTGAGGCACAACACCTGCACGGCGGCGTGCTCTCAGGCGGTCCAGACCCAGTCGCGGACTTCGGGCAGGTCCTCGAAGCTCTCCTCGACATGGAAACGGTGGCGGGCGAGCATCTCGTCGCAATAGCGCACCAGCTCGTCGGCTCCCTCTGGACGCCGGCGGGCCCGTCGCACCGCCTGCCGGCAGAGGTGGTAGCGGCTCACGTTGTTGAGCACGACCATGTCGAACGGTGTCGTGGTGGTGCCTTCCTCGAGGTAGCCCCGCACATGGAACCGGTCGGGCTTGCTCTGCCCATGGATCAGCTCGTGCAACCCCCGCGCGTAGCCGTGGAAGGCGAACACGACGTCACGGTCGGACGTGAACAGGTCGTTGAACTCCAGGGCGTCCATCCCGTGTGGATGGTCATTGGCGGGGAAGAGCCTCATGAGGTCGACCACGTTGACCAGCCGCACGCGCAGCTCGGGGAGCCGCTGGCGCAGCAGCCACGCGGCGGCCACGGTCTCCATCGTCGGGATGTCCCCTGCGCAGGCCAGCACGACATCGGGATCGTCGCTGCCGTTCGACGCCCACTCCCAGACGCCGGCGCCGCGAGAGCAGTGGACGCGCGCCGCGTCGATGTCGAGATACTGCAGCTGCGGCTGCTTGTCGATGACGATCAGGTTCACGTAGTTGCGGCTCCGGAAGCAGTGGCCGGCCACCGACAGGAGGCAGTTCGCGTCCGGCGGCAAGTAGATACGGCTCACCGCACCCTTCTTCGACATGAGGACGTCGATCAGTCCCGGCCCTTGGTGCGAGAAGCCGTTGTGATCGTTCCGCCAGCACGTGGACGTCAGCAACACGTTGAGCGAGGCAATCGAGCGCCGCCAGCCCACTTGGCGCGCGTGCTCGAGCCATTTGGCGTGTTGCACCATCATCGAAGCCGACACCATCGCGAACGCCTCGTAGGTGGCGAACAGGCCGTGGCGTCCTGTGAGGAGGTAGCCCTCCAGCCAGCCCTCGCACAAGTGCTCGCTCAGCACCTCCATGACGCGGCCGTCGGGAGCGAGGTGATCGTCGATGTCGATGCGACGCTCCGGCCAGCAGCGGTTCTCGACTTCGAAGGCCGCCCCCAGCCGGTTCGAGTTGGTCTCGTCAGGGCAGAACAGCCGGAAGTTCGACCGCGGCACGTTGAGGGTGAACATGTCGCGCAAGGCGCGGCCGAGCACGCCCGTCGACTCCAACCGGTCCGTGCCCGGCGCCGGAACGACGACGGCATAGTCCGATTCGTCGGGGAGATCGAGGTCGACGAGGAGCCGGCCACCGTTGGCGTGTGGGTTGGCTCCCATCCGCAGCGCGCCATCCGGCACGAGGGCGACCGTGTCGGCGCGGGGCCGTCCCTCGCCGTCGAACAGCTCCTCGGGTCGGTAGCTCCGCATCCACGACTCGAGGATCGTCCGGTGCTCAGGGTTGTCACGCACTTGGCTGACGGGCACCTGATGGGCGCGGAACGTACCCTCGATCGGAAGTCCGTCGACGACGGCCGGACCCGTCCAACCCTTTGGAGTGCGCAACACCAACGCCGGCCATCCTGGGATCCCCACGAGGTTGGCCGCACCACGCTCGCGCGCGTCCGCTTGGATCTCGTCGATGCGGCCGACGCACGCGTCGAGGGTGGCGGCGAGGGCCTGGTGCACCGATGCGGGCTCGGCGCCCTCCACGAAGGAGACCTCATATCCGTGGCCGGTGAGCAGCGCACGAATGTCGTCGTCGCTGGCGCGGCCCAGCACCGTGGGGCCGGAGATCTTGTACTCGTTGAGGTGCAGGATCGGCAGCACCGCGCCGTCGCGGGCCGCGTTCAGGAAGCGGATGCTCTTCCATGATCCTTCGAGCGGAGCCGTTTCTGCCTCGCCGTCGCCAATGACGCAGGCGACCAAGAGGTCGGGGTTGTCGAACACCGCGCCGAAGGCGTGCATCAACGCGTAGCCGAGCTCACCACCTTCGTGGATCGAACCCGGGGTGGGCACGCTCACGTGGCTCGGCACGCCACCAGGCGTGGAGAAGCGCCGGAACAGCCGCCGCATCCCGTGCGCGTCCTGGGTGATCTCGTCATAGATCTGCGTGTACGTGCCCTCGAGCCAGAGGTTGGCCAGCACGGCTGGGCCACCATGGCCGGGTCCGGCGACGAACAGCACCGAGCGGCCGGTCGCCTTGATCACCCGGTTGAGATGCACGTACAGCAGGCTGAGGCCAGGTGACGTCCCCCAGTGACCAAGCAGTCGCGGCTTGATGTGCTCCGGCGCCAGAGGCTCGGCCAGCAACGGGTTGTCCTGCAGGTAGATCTGGCCCACCGTCAAGTAGTTGGCCGCCCGCCACGCGACGTCCACCAAGGCCAGCTCGCGCTTCGACAGCGGACTCTTCGACGTCATCGACGCTCCATTCATGCGTGTCATCGCTTGGCCAGTGACTACCGGGTGAGTCTCGCGCCGCGAGGTGCGAGCCCCGGCGGGAACGGCATCGGCGCGCTCGGCGCTACGATTCCGCCCCGGACAACGAGTCAGGAGCGCCCGGGAGGGAGCGGCCAGGTGGGCCTCATCGCTTCCGATTCCTGACGAGAGGAGCTGGCATGGGACTGATCGGTGGTATGGCTCGCACGGCCGTCGTCGCCGGTACGGCCACGGCGGTGAGCAACCGGGTCTCGCGTCGTCAGGCCAATCGCTGGTCGCAGCAGGACCAGTCCGCCTATGACCAGCAGAACGCGCAGGCCCAGTACGCACAACCGCAATACGCGCAACCTCAATACGCCCCGCCCCAGTACGCGGAGCCGGCTCCCGCACCGGCGCCTGATCCGATCGCCCAGCTGAAGGAGCTCGCTGAGCTCAAGAACCAGGGAATCCTCACCGACGCCGAGTTCGAGGCGCAAAAGGCGAAGATCCTCGCGTCGTAGGTCGCCTCTCTCTCCCTCGCTTGAGCTCGGCGGATGCTGTTCCTCTACCGGCCTCGCCAAACGTGGATGCCATACAGGCGGCCGCGCCAGCGCATGCAGCAAGCCGACTCCAACCGGCAGCTGCAGGAGAGGTTCGAGTCGACTCGTCGGGTCGCTCCCGCGTCGCCGGCGGCCGCCACCCGCATCCCGTCGCCGACCTGAAGGAGCTCGCCACCCTTCGCGATTCCGGCGCTGGGACGAATTGTCGGTGCTCGAGCAGCTGGGCGTCTTGGCCGCGGCCGACGGCTAGCAGACGACCTCGCGGCCGAAGCCGGCGAAAGAGACGCTTCAGCGCCGGTCAGCCTGAGTGGACGACCGTGATGCCGTGGCGGCGCATCGACCGCTTGAACCAGAGCACGGACACGGCGATCGCGCAACCGGTCAGCAGGGCGGAGCTGACTGAGCGCGTCCAGAGGTACGTCGGCACTGGCTCGCTGACGAGCAGCGCCAAGGTGATGACGGCATTGGCCAGTTGCACGCCCGCCCACAGCAGCGTCAGCCGGTTGAAGAACCGCCGCACCGCCGGGTTGGAGAGGAAGGTGCCCGGCAATGGGCAGAAGTCGCTCGCCAAACGCTCGGCCATCGGGCTACGGGCCGGCACCGAGGCCAAGAAGATCGTGGCGATGGCCACGTTCATCAGGGTGGGCTGCAGGAAGTAGAGGAACAGTGAGCCGGTGCCGAGCGCGAGAGCCGTGCGGGCGGTGAGGCCGAGTGCGCCGAGGACGAGGAGGCCGGGCACTCGCCGACCGCTGATCAGCCGGCGAGCCATGGCCAGGTACGACCAGCCGAGGGCGACGAGCAGCGCCGGCGTCGTGCCGAAGAACGTGATTGCGCCGTAGAAGAGCACCAGCGGGACGACCGTGGCCTCCATGACATGGCGACCGGCGTGGCGCGACAGCGTTCCGAGCCGAGGTATTTCGACGTGGTTCGCCAACTGGATCCCGCCCCGTGTCCGAAGGCCGGCCATCGACCCCACGTCCCATGATGCCCCGACTGAGGCCTCCCATGCCCGCGCGGCCCGAAATTGGGCCATTCGGCTCAGTGCCTCTATCTCTTAAAACCGACTGGTTGGTTTGCTATTCTCCTGGCGTGGCCACGCAGGAGCGGGCGGTGCGAACCCGAGCGGCGATGCTCGAGGCGTCGGCGCTCGTTTTCGCGCGGCGTGGCTACGAGGGCGCGTCCTTCGCGGAGCTCATCGCCGAGAGCGGTCTCACCAAAGGGGCCTTCTACTTCCACTTCTCGTCCAAGCAGGAGCTCGCCCTGGAGACGATGCGGCACAAGCAGCAGCAACTGGTCGAAGCGATCACCGCGGCGCTGCCGGCCACGACGAGCGCCTTGGAGCGGTTGGCCGGTCTGCTGCGCGCCCGGGCTCGGGCGCTCGACACCGACGAGTCGCTCTGGTGTGTGTTGCGGCTAGGCGCCGAGCTGGGGCGCGTGAGGGGTCCGACCTCCGAGTACTCCCGGCTCAACGAATGGCCGATCGAGCTCTTCGCCGATCTGGTCCGTCAGGGTCAGGTCGCCGGCAGCATCCGAGCGGACCTCGATCCGCGGGCCACGGGCGAGGCGATCTTCGCCACCATCGTCGGCATGGACACCCTCGCCTTGCAGCTGACCGGAGGCACCGACCTCGCGGCACGCACCGAGGGCCTTCTCGACGTCTTGCGCCTGGGCCTCACACCCCGACCATCCGAGACCCGATCATCGAGGAGCACGACATGACCGAGTCGATCCGCGACGACTTCTTCACGCTGATCCACAAGGGACTTCGGCGGGAGCTGTTCGCGCTGACCACCCTGGCCGCGACCAGCGACGGCGGCAACAAATGTTGCCCAGGCGAAGCCGTCGATAGTGTGCTGCCATCCATCCGGTGATCGGAGGGCCGATCATGGTGTTCAGCCCGAGCCTCGGTGATGCGCCTCGCCGCATAGGCCCGGGCGTGGCGCAGCTGCCCGACTTCCGCCCCCGCCCCATTCCCGCTGACCGCTACACCGACGCTGTCCGCTTCGAGCGCGAGCGGGAGCGGGTATTGCGGCGGAGTTGGATCGTCGGCGCGCACTCCTCGGAGGTGGCCGCCCCCGGGGATTGGGTGGTGTTCGAAGGTCACGGCGAGACCGTTGTGATCACGCGCCAACCCGGCGGTCGGGTGGCCGCGTTCCACAACGTGTGCCAGCACCGCGGGCCGGCCATCGTGGGTCACGATCGAGGGTGCGGGGCGCGCCGCTTCAAGTGCCCCTACCACGGCTGGGTGTACGACACCACCGGGAAGGTCGTCGGGGTGCCCGAGCGGGAGGACTTCTTCGTCGAGGATCTGGCCGGGCTGGCCGCGCCGCCGGTGGCGGCCGAGGAGTGGGGAGGGTTCGTGTGGCTGTTCCTGGCCGGGCCCGACGAGGCGCCGCCGCTCGTCGAGTGGATCGGCCCGGAGATCGTCGCCGACCTCGGGCGCTACCGGTTGGACGACATGATCCTCTACGAGAAGCTCCAGTACGACGTGCCGGTCAACTACAAGGCGATCGTCGATGGGTTCAACGAGGTGTACCACGCCACCGAGTTGCACCACGTGCCGCCCGAGTTCACGCGAGCAGCGCGGCACAGTGCCTTCCACCTGGTGGGCCGCAACTCCATGCAGTTCGTGCCCCGGGCCAGCAAGATGGACCTCCTCTGGGAGACGGGCGATCACCATCGCTACGCCATCACCGACTACCAGATCTTCCCCAACAGCACCTTCAACGGGAACCCGGAAGCGGTGCAGCTGTTCAACCCGATCCCCATCGACGTCGACCGCACCAAGTTCGTCTGCTGGCAGTTGATCTACCCGCCCGGCCCTGACGAGCAGGACTACGACGCCTACTTCGAGATGGTGATGGGGCGTTGGCAGGAACTGCAGGGCGTCATCGCGGAGGACATCGCCATCTACGACCGCCTGGCCAAGACGAAGCACTCGGGCGGCTACCGGCGCAACGTGCTCTCCGAACGCGAGGTCAAGATCGGCTGGTACCACCACGTCATGGACGAGATGGTCGACGGCAACGCCCACGCCTGACCGATCCGTCAGATCGGCTCTCCTCGTGTCACTTCGCGCAGATGCGCGCGGATCGACCCGCATGAACGAGGTTTCGGCGGTCGGGGACGACTCGGGGTCCGAGCGCTGAAATTGGCGCGCTGCCCCGATCGGCGGGCGCCAAGCTTGCGGCCATGGTCGATCCCGCCCCCGAGTTCCCGCCCACCAAGAGGACGACGCTCCGGCGCCGAGCCGAGCGCGGCCGCTACGACCGGGCCACCGTGGAAGCCATCCTCGACGAGGGTCTCGTCGCGCACGTCGGTGTGGACGGCGAGGCGGCTGTCACCGTGCTGCCCATGGTCTACGGCCGCATCGGCGACGCCCTCTATCTCCACGGGGCCACCGCCAACGCCCTGTTGCGCGTGGCCGGGGCGGGGCAAGACGTCTGCGTCACCGTCACCCTGCTCGATGGTCTCGTGCTCGCGCGCTCGGCCTTCCATCACTCGGTGAACTACCGCTGTGTGGTGGTCTTCGGTCCTGCCCGACAGGTGACGGATCCCGAGGAGAAACGCGAAGCGCTGATCGCCGTTGTCGACCACATCGCCCGGGGACGGGCGGAGGACTGCCGGGCACCCACGGCCGAAGAGCTCAGGGCGACGGCGGTGTTGAAGGTGACGATCGACGAGGTCTCGGCCAAGGCGCGCACCGGGGGGCCGATCGAGGATCCCGACGATGTCGGCCTGCCCTATTGGGGCGGAGTGCTCCCGCTCGCCCTCGTCGCCCGGCCCGCCGTGCCCGACGGCCATGTGGGGCCCGAGATCGAGGTCCCCGGCTACCTGCGCGCCTACGAACGGGCCTCGGGCTCCTGAGCGCTCGACGCCTCAGATCGCGGTGGCATGGCGAGGCTGGTAGAGCATCACCTCGAGCTCGCCGGGAAGCACCAGGGTGGTCGTGATGCCCCAGCCCGTGTCCTCGACTCCGCCCCGAATCGCCACGCCCCGATCGCGCAGCTCCGACACGGTGGCTTCGAGGTCGTCGCACATGAGCGAGAGCTGGTGGCGGGTGCCCCCTTCGTAGGTCGGGCCGTCAGCCGGGTGGACGCCCAGCTCGGCCGGCGGGAGGGCGAAGATGAGCCAGCCGCCTCCCGCTTCGACGTGGTGCCAGCCGAAGACATCGCGCAGGACGGCTCGCACCGCTTCGGGTTCCGACGTGTAGAGCAGCGCATGGATGCCGGTGATGGCCATGGCTCATCCTGCCCCTTCCGGCTCGAGCCCGCCCGGGTGACCTTCCGACGGCCCGCTCGGAAGCTCGCCGTGAACGGAAGCTCAGCGAGGGCCGAGGGCCGAGGAGTTGTCGTTGCGCAGGTAGATGGAGCTCCTCGGAGCCGCGAAGAACGAGGCCAGCAGTGGCCCGAAGTCATCCAGGGACATCGTGGGGTAGGCCGGATCGAACGCGGGCTGGTCGTACTCGGCGCAGAACCCGGCGCACAGGTCGTAGTACGGGTGCCCCGCGAACTGCTCGCGCAGGTTCCGGTCGAGGCCGAGGTAGTGGAAGAAGTAGTAGCCCTGGAAGATGGCGTGCTTCTCGACCATCCAGTGGTAGGGCTCGTCGACGAAGGGCTTGACGATGGCGGCGCCGATCTCGGCGTGGTTGTAGGAACCGAGGGTGTCGCCGATGTCGTGCAGCAGGGCACAGGCTACGTAGGCGTCGTCGCGGTCGGCCCGGTAGGCACGCGTGGCCGTCTGGAGTGAGTGCGTGAGGCGGTCGACCTTGAAGCCGCCGTGGTCCCCCTCCAGCAGGCGGAGGTGGGCCGTCACCCGGTCGGGGAGGCCGGGGTAGTACTCGGAGGCGGCCGCCGCGATGCGATTCCAGTCCTCCTGGGTCGCGGTCTCCATGGACGTGAACTCGGCGTGCGTCGCGGTGTCGGCCATCGCCTCAGTCTGTCATCGTGCCGGCTCTGTGACCTCGGCGGCGCAGCGGGCGCAGCGCCCGGTGAGCGCGAAGTGGCGCGCCTCGGCATGGAACCCGTAGGCCTCACGAAGGCGCGACGTCACCGGCTCGAGCTCGGCCACGGGCACCTGGACGACCGCGCCGCACCCCTCGCAGATCGCCGGCACGGTCGTCGCCCCTGCCCGCCGGTAGGTGGCGGCGCCGTGACCGAGGTGGAGGTGCTCGACGATGCCCACCTCCTCGAGCTGGTTCAAGGCCCGGTACACCGTGGCCTGGTCGAGGTCGGGCAGCTGCAGCGCGACCTCCTCCGCAGTGAGCCCGGCATCGTTGGTGAAGAACAGCTCCACCAGCTCGCGCCGGCGACGGGGTGAGCCGCTTGCCGAGTGAGCGCAGCCGAGCGAGGGCCTCGGCCCGATCGGCCGGGGGCGCCATCTTGTGGGGACCAGGTCGGGTCATCTCGGGCGCTTTCTGCCGCACGACTCGCCTCCATCCTGTCGCGAGACGTCGACGGGCGTCGGCCGAACCGTCGGCCCCAGACCTCAGCCCGAAGGCGGCGCGAGCACCGCCGGCACCCATTCCAGGAGCCGCTCGCGGAGGATGTCGTGCGACTTGGCCATCAAGTGTCCATCGTTGGGCAGCAGGACGAGCTCGCCGCAGCCGGCGACCTCCCGCACGATGGCGGACGCGTCCATGGGCAGGATCTCGTCGCGCTCGCCGTGGAAGAGCAAGAACGGCCGCCCGTTGAGGCCGTCGGCGACCTCGCAGCCCGCCGACTGCGTCGCGAAGGTCACGACGCCTGCGACGAACTGTGGCAGCGCGACGCCCACGCGCACGGCCACCGCACCGCCGAAGGAGTGCCCGAACAGCACGACCCGCTGCGCGCCGGCGCCGATCGCGAGTTGTACCGCAGCCGCCAGGTCGAGGCAGCAGGCGTCCAGGTCGTTGGGCCGGCGGTAGCTGATGCGCAGCACCGCGATCCCGCGACCGGCGAGCTCTTCGCCGAGCACCTGGTACAGCCCGTGGCCCGGACCGAGGAGCCCTCCCATGGCGCCGCCGCAGGCGACGGCGGCGGCCGGCTCCTCGCCCGTGCCGTGCCACAGGACGGTCAAGAGCCCGCTGCGGGTGTACAGCTCGAGGTGGCGCAGCAACGGGGTGATCGCCACCTCCGAGTCGGCCAGCACACCGATCGCGGCGAGGGGCGTGGCCGACGCGCCCGCGGCACCCGGCGGCGGCGCACCCGGTAGCGCGCCTGTTGGTGGTGCACCCGCGTCGGGCCCTCCTCCGGCTGGGCCTGGCCCGCTCATTCCTTGTAGCCTACAAGCGCGATGGACGTGCAGATCCGGCCGCCCGAGACGAGGAAGGTGGACCTCTCCGTGGAGGAGGAGCGTCAACTGGCGCGGCGCATCGGGGTCGCGTGGAAGGAGCTTCGCCGGGGAGCAGCCATGTCGATGCTCCGTGACCATCTCTTCGGCGTCGGCAAGGACGCCTTGGAACCGGGCCAGGTCGACACCCTCGACCTGCTCGTCCTGAAGGACGAATGGCGCATGTCCGAGCTGGCCGACGCCCTCCGGGTCGATCCCTCGACGGCCACCCGGGCGGTGCAACGGCTCGAGCGCACCGGCCTCGCCGAGCGCCATCCCTCGACGGCCGACGGGCGCGTGGTCATGGTCTCCTCCACCGCGCTGGGCACCCGCCGCCACGAGGCGATCGAGGCCCGCCGGCGCGAGACGCTGGCCACGATGCTGGGACCGTTCACGGTGGAGGAACGGCGCGAGCTGGCCGAGCTGCTCGATCGCTTCGTGGTCGCCCTCGACGATTTCGCCAGCGAGCTCGAGCCCTCGTAACCCGCCGCGCCCCCGGGGCGCGGTGCCAGTCGCTGGTTCGAAACGCCGAGCCATCCTCTCGGGGCGGTCCGCCGCGGCCGGCGACCGTTAGGGTGGCCGCGAGATGGCGGACCAGGCCACGTTCGAGGAGCAGGCGATGGAGTTCATGCCGGCGCTGTACTCCGCGGCGCTGCGCATGACCCGCAACGCCGCCGACGCCGAGGACCTGGTGCAGGAGACCTACCTGCGCGCCTATCGCGGCTTCGACGGGTTCCAGGAGGGGACGAACCTCCGCGCGTGGCTCTATCGCATCCTCACCAACGCGTACATCAACACCTACCGGGCCAAGCAACGCCGTCCCGAGGAGCAGGACATCGAGGATGTGGAGGACCTCTATCTCTACCGGCGGCTGGGCGCGCTCGAGCAGGCGATGGCGGGCCGCAGCGCGGAGGACGAGCTGATGTCCTGGTTCACCGACGACGAGGTGAAGCAGGCGTTGGAGGCCCTCCCGGAGCAATTTCGCCTCGCGGTGTACCTCGCGGACGTCGAGGGGTTCTCGTACAAGGAGATCGCCGAGATCCTTGACGTTCCGATCGGCACGGTCATGAGCCGCCTGCACCGGGGAAGAAAGGCCATGCAGAAGCAGTTGTACGAGTACGCCGTCGCTCGTGGCCTCGTGGGCGGCGACACCCCGGAAGACGAACGAGTGATCCATGGCTGACTGCGAAGAGACATTGCGCGAGCTCGAGATGTTCCTCGACGGCGAGATGTCTCCCGACGAGCTCGCGCACATCCGCGGCCACATCGAGGGATGCATGGATTGCCTCCAGGTGTTCGACTTCCATGCCGAGCTCCGCCAGGTCATCGCGGCGAAGTGCCGTGAGGAGCGCCTCCCCCCGGGCCTGTTGGAGCGCGTGAGAGCCTGCTTCGGCGAGGAGGCCGGCCAGAGCCCCGTCTGACCCGGCCACCACCGCTGAGGCGGGACGGCGGGTCGGGCTCGCTACGATCGAGCCATGGTGCTCGCCGCCTACGAGTGGACCTTCTGGATCGGGGTCATCCTCGCCATCAGCTCCATCCTCCTGGTGATCGCCGTGTTCGTCGGCTACCTCGTGAAGGTCGTGCGACCCCAGTACCCGCCGAATCCGGATCGCTAGCCGTGGCGTCGCCAGTCGACTGGGCGCTCGCCGAGCGCATCGCCGGGCGCCTGACGCCTCGGGATCCGTACGCCGGCTCGTATCTCTACGGCTCCCTGGCCGACGACTTCGCCGAGTGCACGGCCCAGGCCGAAGAGCTCGTGGCGGCCGAGACGGGGCTGCGCTCCCTCGCCGGCCCGGCGCGAGCCCGCGTCGTCGACCGCGGCTCGTGGGTCAGGGCCAACGTGCGGGCCTTCCAGCGCCTGCTGCAACCGACGCTCGAACGGCTGGTGGCGCGCTCGGGGAAGTCCGGCGGCCTCCCGCTCGCCTTCAGCTCGAAGCTGGCCGCGGCCGAGGTCGGCGCCCTGCTGTCGTGGATGTCAGGCCGAGTGCTCGGCCAGTACGACCTGCTCGTCGTCGACGACCCGGCCGCCGGCGAGCAGGACATCGTGTACTACGTCGGGCCGAACGTCCTCAGCCTGGAGAAGCGCTTCGGCTTCCCCCCACGCGAGTTCCGGCTGTGGCTGGCTCTCCACGAGGTCACCCATCGCGCCCAGTTCACCGGCGTCGTCTGGATGCGCGAGCACTACCTCGCGCTTGTCGACGGCGCGCTCAGCCTGGTCGACACCGATCCGAGCCGCCTGGCCGCCGCCCTCAAGGGCGCGGTCTCGTCGGTGCGGCAGGGTCGAGAGTCGCTGGAGCTGGGCGGGCTCGCGGCGCTCATCGCCACCGACGAGCAGAAGGCGGCGCTCGGCCAGATCGCGGGGCTGATGGCGCTGCTGGAGGGCCACGGCGACGTCACCATGGACCGCGCCGGGGTGGGTCACGTCCCCTCGGCCGAGCGATTCAGTCGGGTGCTGCGCGAGCGACGCAAGCAAGCCTCGCCGCTGGCCCGGGCGGTCCGCCGCCTGATCGGGCTCGAGGCCAAGCTCGCCCAGTACGAGCTGGGCGAGAAGTTCATCGGCGCGGTCGAGACGGTCGGCGGCCCCAAGGTCCTCGACGTGGTCTGGCAGGGGCCGGGGAACCTCCCGTCGCTCACCGAGATCAAGGCCCCCGACCTGTGGCTCGATCGTGTCTGGGCGCCCCACGTCGCCGTGGCCTGAACCGGTTGCCACACTCGCCGGCTCGCTGCTCGTCCGTTGCTCGTTTCCGCCCCGGGGGACGGCTACGACCTGCGCCGTCTCGGGGGGTGCCGACTCCCTGGCCCTCCTCGCCCTGGCCAGCCGGGCCGTCGGCACCGTCACGGCCGTCCATGTCGACCACGGCCTGCGAACCGGCTCCGAGGTCGAGGCCGATGTCGTGGCGGCCGCCGCCGAGCGCTTCGGGGCGCGGTTCCGATCGGAGCGGGTGTGCATCCCGCCCGGCCCCAACCTGGAGGCGCGGGCCCGGGCCGCCCGCCACGCCGTGCTCCCAGCGGACGCACTCACGGGGCACACGGCCGACGACCAAGCCGAGACCGTGCTGATGAACCTCCTGCGCGGTGCCGGCCTCGACGGGCTCTGCGGGATGGGGCCCGGCCGCCATCCCCTGCTCGCGCTGCGCCGGGCGGACACCCGCCAACTGTGCGAGGCGCTCGAGCTCCATCCGGTGGACGACCCCACCAATGACGACGCCGTCCACCTCCGCAACCGCGTCCGCCACGAGTTGCTGCCGTTCCTCGACGACCTCGTGGCGCGCGACGTGGCCGGGGTCCTGAGCCGCCAGGCCGCCCTCCTGAGGGACGACGCCGAGCTGCTCGACGCGCTCGCCGCCGCCATCGATCCGACCGACGCCAAGGCTCTGGCGCTGGCCCCCGCCCCCTTGGCCCGGCGGGCCGTGCGCCGCCTCCTCGCCCAGGATCATCCCCCCGACGGCGCCACCGTCGAGCGGGTCCTCGCCGTGTCGAGGGGCGAGGTGATCGCCTGTGAGGTCACGGGCGGCCGGCGCGTCGAGCGCCACCGCGGTCGCATCAGCGTCGCGCCGGCACCCGGTCAGCGTCCGCCCGTGCCGCTGGGGGACGAGGCGTGAACGGCAGTCCCGGCGAGGTCGTGGTGAGCGAGAGTGACCTCCGCCGTCGCATCGAAGCGCTCGGTGCCGGCATCGCCCGGGACTACCGCGACCTCGACCCGCTCCTGATCGGTGTGCTCAAGGGGGCCTTCGTCTTCATGGCGGACCTCATCCGGGCCATCCCCCTGCCGGTCGAGGTGGACTTCATGGCGTGCTCGTCGTACGGGTCGGCCACCCGGTCGAGCGGCATCGTGCGGATCGTGAAGGATCTCGATCTCGACCTCACGGGCCGCCACGTCGTGCTCGTCGAGGACATCATCGACTCGGGCCTCACCCTCTCCTACCTGCGCAAGACCCTCGGGGCCCGGGAGCCGGCCAGCCTCGAGGTCTGCGCGCTGCTGTGCGGGAGAGCGCGTTGCGGGTGGACATGAGCACGCTGCGCTACGTGGGCTTCACGATCCCCGACGACTTCGTCGTGGGCTACGGCCTCGACGTCGGCGAGCGCTATCGAGGCCTGCGTGATGTGCGGATCTGGCGCGGCCAACCCGGGTGACGAGATCGCTGGCCAGCGGGAACGCCGTTGTGGACGTCGCACACTTGTACGCTGGGCCGGTGCGGCCGTTGGTGATGGGCGTGGTCAACGTCACGCCGGATTCGTTCTCCGACGGTGGGCGCTACTTCGCTCACGACGCCGCCATCGCCCACGGCCGGCTGCTGGCCGCGGAAGGCGCCGACATCCTTGACGTGGGGGGCGAGTCGACCCGACCCGGGGCTGAACCGGTCGATCCCGCCGAAGAGCAGCGCCGCGTCCTGCCGGTGGTGGCCGCCCTGGCCGCCGACCACAGGGTCTCGATCGACACCCGCAATCCTTCGACGGCCCACGCCGCGATCGAGGCCGGGGCCACGATGTTGAACGATGTCTCGGCGTCGCTGTGCGACGTCGCCGCCGAGCACGGCGTGGGATGGGTGGCCATGCACATGCTCGACGATCCGCGGACGATGCAACTCGAGCCGGCCTACACCGACGTGGTCGCCGAGGTTCGTTCGTTCCTCGTCGAGCGAGCCGAGCGCGCCGTGGCCGCTGGCGTGCCCGAGGTGTGGATCGACCCCGGGTTCGGCTTCGGCAAGACGGTGGCGCACAATCTCGACCTCCTCGCCAACCTCGACGCGCTCGTCGCCACCGGATTCCCCGTGTGCGTCGGGCTCTCGCGCAAGGCCTTCGGGGGCCGTGTCCTCGCCGCGTCCGACGCGGCCGCCTCCGCCCCGCCGCTGCCCGGGCTCTCCCGGATGCTCGATCTCCACGACGTCACGGCCGTGCCAACCGACGACCGATTGGAGGCGTCGCTGCCCTTCGCCGTGTGGGCGATGCAGCTAGGGGTGGCGATGGTGCGGGTGCACGAGGTCAAGGCGACGGCCGCGGCCGTGGTGCTGGTGGCGGCGTGATGGTCTCCCGCCTGAAGGGGAAATGGGCCCAAGGGATCCAGCCCCGCAACTTCGCCTGGATCATCAAGGACCGCCTCGCCATCTGCGAGCGGCCGGGCGGCTACGGCGCCAACCACCGCCGGGTCCGCCGCCAGGAGGAGATCATCTGGCTCCGGGAGCAGGGCTTCGGGTGCGTCATCTCGCTCTTGCCGTCTCCCCACAACCTCCACAACTACGACGAGTACGGGCTGCCCTACCTGCATCGCCCGTTCTCCGGGGCCGATGATGCCCGCGTGGTGCTCGCCGCGCTCTACCCCGAGATCCACGATCGCATCGCGGCCGGCACCAAGGTGGTGATCCACGCCGACGAGGTCGGTGACCGGGTCTCGGGCGTGGTGGGCGGCTACATCCGCTGGACGGGGATGGTGCCGGACGGCCCGCAGGCGATCACCATCATCGAGACCATCACGGGCCGCCAACTCGATCCCCTCGGTCGCAGCTTCGTGGCCCTCGCCGTGGAGCTGCCGGGACCCGAGCAGGCCTGACCCCCGCCAGAGCCTCACCGGTAGGGTTCGCAGCCGTGCCGGATGTCATCGAGATCCGCGGGCTGCGTGTCCTCGGCGTGATCGGCGTCAATCCGGAAGAACGAGTTCGGGCTCAGCCCTTCGAGGTCGATTTCGACCTCGAAGCGGATCTCGGCTCGGCCGGGGCCACGGACGACCTCGGTGACACGATCGACTACGGCGCCGCGGTTGCCGCGGTCGAGGGCGTCGTCGCCGGGGAACGCCATCTGCTGCTGGAACGCGTCGCCCAGCGGATCGCCGACGAGCTCCTCTCGTTCCCCCACGTCTCGGCCACCCAGGTCACGATCCGCAAGCTGCGGCCACCGCTGCCCCAGGACGTGGCCACGGCCGCGGTGACGATCCGCCGCGAGCGCCCCGCGTGACGCGCGCGTTCCTGGCGCTCGGGTCGAACCTCGGCGGCCGGGGCGCCTACCTGCGCGCGGCAGTGGACGCCATGCCGGATCTGGCGGCGGTGTCGCCCGTGTACGAGACCCAGCCGGTAGGCGGCCCGGACCGCCAGGGCCCCTACCTGAACCTGGTGGTGCAGCTCGAGACGGCTCGGAGCCCGAGGGAGCTGCTCGATCTGGCCCGTTCGCTCGAAGGCACGGCCGGGCGGGAACGCACCGCGCACTGGGGTCCGCGCACGCTCGATGTCGACGTGGTGTGGATCGACGGCACGGTGGTCGACGAGCCCGACCTCGAGGTGCCCCATCCCCGCTTCCGGCAGCGACCCTTCGTGCTCGCGCCGCTCTCCCATCTCGCCCCCGACCTCGTCCCGCCGGGCTGGGAGGCGTCGTTCGATCATCTGGGCGTGCAGCTGGTCGGGCCGCTCGACAAGGCCGGCGCGTGGAACACGCGAAGGCTCCGATGACCTGGCTCGGTGCCGACCAGCTCGACCTGCTCGTCGTCGGCTCCGGCGTGGCCGGGCTCTCCGCCGCCGTGCGCGCGGCCGACGAGGCCGGCCTGCGCGTGGGGGTGCTCACGAAAGGCGACCTCGATCAGGCCACCACCCGCTGGGCTCAAGGAGGGGTGGCCGCGGTGCTCGGTGGCGACCCCGACTCGACCGATCTCCACCTGGCCGACACGCTCGCCGCCGGGGCCGGGCTGTGCGACGTCGATGCCGTGCGGGTGCTGGTCGACGAGGGCCCCGCCCGCGTGAACGAGCTGATCGCCATGGGCGCCAGCTTCGACCGCGACCGGGAGGGTCAGCTCCTCCTCGCCCGCGAAGGGGGTCACTCGATGCCGCGCGTCGTCCACGCTGGCGGGGCCGCCACCGGAGCAGAGATCGAGCGGGCCCTGGTCGACCAGGTGCGGGAGACGGCCGCCGCCCTCTGGGAGCGCTGGTTCGGCTTCGAGCTGCTGGTCGAAGGAGGGCGGTGCCGAGGCGTGCGGGCCATCGACGAGACGGGCCGGGTGGTGGAGATCCAGGCTCGACATGTCCTGCTCGCCACCGGGGGGTCAGGGCAGGTGTTCGCGGCCACGACCAATCCGATCGGGGCGACCGGTGACGGCCTCGCCATGGCCATCCGAGCCGGCGTGGCGGTAGCCGACGTCGAGTTCGTCCAGTTCCATCCGACGGTCCTCCTCAGCCCCCGCATGCCCCGCCCGCTGCTGTCCGAGGCCCTGCGCGGCCACGGCGCCCTCATTCGCGACCTGAACGGCGAGCGCTTCGTCGACGAGCTCCAGCCACGCGACGTGGTGGCGCGGGCCATCACCGCCAAGCTGCTCGAGCAGGAGACCGACCACGTGTGGCTGGATGCGACCGTGCTGGAGGACTTCGCCGAGCGGTTCCCCACCATCGCCGGCGATCTGCGCGTCGCCGGTCTCGACCCGGCGACGGACTGGCTGCCGATCGCTCCGGCTGCGCACTACCAGTGCGGAGGAATCGTCGTGGATCTCTGCGGAGCGACCAGCCTGCCGGGTCTGTGGGCGGGCGGCGAGGTTTCCTGCACCGGCATCCACGGGGCGAACCGGCTCGCCTCGAACTCGCTCCTCGAGGGCATGGTGTTCGGCCCGCGGGTCATCGAGGCCATCGAACGCGGGGTCTTCGGGCCAGAGGCGTCGGGGGCGATGCGAGCCGTGCTGCGGTCGAGCTCGTCGAGCGGCATCGAGGGTCGCCGCGTCGAGCTGCCTCCTCACGACCAGGGGGCGGAGCGCTCCGAGGCCGGTCTCGAGGCGATGCGCGCGGCGCTCCAGCGAGAGATGACGCGGGGTGCCGGCGTGTTGCGGTCGGCCGAGTCGTTGGCGCGCACGGCCCACCATGTGGCCTGCGTCGCGGCGACCCTGCGTGACGCGCCGCGCACCGCGGCCGTCGAAGAGCTCCGCAACCTCGCCCTCGTCGCCCACGCCATCCTCGTCACCGCGGCGGCGCGGGAGGAGAGCCGTGGGGCGCACACCCGCACGGACTTCCCGGAGCGGGCCGAGACCTTCCGCATCCGCCTCGTCCTTGGGTCGTAAGGTGCGGCGATGGTCGTGACGGCCACTCGTTCGCGTCACGCGCCGGACGCCTCCCCGCCCGTCGGCCTCTTGTCCCCTTCGCTGGCGCGGGTGGCAGAAGCCACCGTGACCGGCCTCGCCCGCCTCATCACCAAGGCATGGTTCCGCACCGTGGAGTCGCAAGGTCTCGACGCCATCGCGGCGGATCGCCCCGTAGTCGTGGTGGCCAACCACGCCAACGGCTTCGTCGACCCCGTGCTCCTGATGGCGACCAGCCCCCGGCCGCTCAAGTTCCTGGCCAAGGCCTCGCTTTGGAAGGTCCCCGGGCTGCGCTGGCTGCTCGCTGTCGCCGGCGCGCTCCCCGTGCAGCGGGCCGTCCACGGCGACACGGCCGCCAACCGCCGCATGTTCGCGGCGAGCGAGCGCGACCTCGCCCTCGACGGCACCATCGCCTTGTTCCCCGAGGGCACTGTCAACGACGCACTCCGGCTGAAGCCGCTGAAGACGGGCGCGGCGCGCATCGCATTGGGGGCAAGAGCCGAGGGGGCGCGAGCGCTGCGGATCGTGCCCGTGGGGCTGATCTACGAGGACAAGACCCGCCCCCGCACCCGGGTGTTGGTGCGCGCGGCAGAGACTGTCGAGCTCGACGAAGTGGTCGGTTTCCTCTGCGACGGAGGGGCGCAGGGCCCGGAGAACCACTCGGCGGTCGACCGCCTCACCAGCCTCCTCGCCGGGCACCTAGCTTCGGCGGCCACCGACTACGAGCGCGGGGCCGAGCTGAACGCGCTGGCCTGGGCGGCGATGGTGGCGGCCCGGCCTCCCGACGCGGACCCCTCGCGACCCGTCCCGATGGCCCGCAGCCAGCCGTTGATACGCCGCTTGACCGAGGCGCCGGCCGAGGCCCGCGAGACGGTGGTCGCCGAGGCTGGGCGCTATCGCGGCCAGCTCGAGATGGTCGGCCTGCTCGACGCAGATGTCGTGCCCGGCAACACCGCGCTGCGCTTCGAGCGGCGGGTCAACGTCCAGGCCGGCAAAGGGCTGGTGCTGCTGCCCTTTGCGATGGTGGGAGGCGCCCTGAACGCGGTGCCGTTCGCCGCCGTGAAGGTGGCGACGCTCGGGAGGCAGATGCGACCCGTCGATGTGGCGAACTTCCGGTTGCTCGCGTCGCTGGTCGCCTTTCCCGTGGCGTGGACGGGCTGGGCCCTGCTGGGGCGGCGGGCCGGCGTGCCCCGCCCCGTGCTCCTGGCCTTCCTGGCCGGGCCGGCCACTGGCCAGGCCGCGGTCGCCTTCTGGGAGCGCACGCAGGCCGTCCGGCGCGCCCGCATCCAGTGGGCGAGGACCCGGCGGCACGAAGATCTCCTCGCTGCCATCCGCCAGGAGCGGGAGGCCGTCGTCAAGGCGGTGGAGCGGGCCATCGGTTGATGGTTCGGGGCGCGACGTAGTGGGTACAGTGAGAAATCATGACCGGACCAAGTCGCGGGTCCGAGCGCCAGGTCCGTGCGCGGGCAACGACGCCGGCGCGCACCGTATTGGATGACGACGCTCTGGAACTGGGGTCGCGTGTACGCGAACGGCGCCATCGTCTGCGCCTGTCACTGGTCGAGGTCGCAAGGGCCACGGGGCTCTCCCACCCCTTCCTCAGCCAGCTCGAGCGGGGCCATGCCCGCCCGAGCATGACGTCGTTGCGACGGATCGCCGCCGCGTTGTCGATGGATCCGTCGCAGCTCTTCGACGGCTCGAGCGACGGCCGGCCCCCGGTGACGGTCGTGCGGCGTCGCGGCTCCTATGAGGCCCGGGGATGGGACATGTCCATGACCCGGTTCGTCGTGAACGAGCCTCGGATCGAGACTGGACCAGCAGTCGCCTACGTGCTGCGAGGCCATGCCGTGGTCGTCGTCGACGGCAAAGAGCTGACTGTGGCCGAAGGCGACGCCGCCTTCGTGGCGGACGCCGCCGAGCTGCGGCCGGGCCGCGACGGCGACGCGGAGGTGCTCGTGCTGCGCGAGGAGCGGGCGGGGCCTGACACCTGACGCCACGAAGCAACCGGCCTCGCGATGTGTCGCGCGGTCCTGGTACAACGACGGCGTGCCCGGCCCGTTCGACCCGCCCGCCAGCGTGGTGCGCGAGGCGGTGGCTCGTGCGCTCGCCGAAGATCTCGGGCCGCTCGGTGATCTGACCGCGGCGCTCCTGCCGGCCGAGGCGCGGGCTATCGCCCGCCTGCGAGCGCGTGCCCCTGGCGTGCTGGCCGGTACCGCATGCGTCGACGAGACCTTCCGCCAGCTCGACGCTGAGGTCATGGTCACCTGGCGGCGGACCGACGGTGACACCATTTCCCGAGGCGAGGAGCTCGGGACGATCACCGGTCGGCTGGCCCCGGTGCTCACCGGTGAGCGCACCGCGCTCAACTTCCTGTGCCACCTCTCCGGCGTGGCCACGAGCACCCGGGAGTTCGTGGAGGCCGCCCGCGCCGCCAATCCCGCCACCCGGGTCTGGGACACCCGCAAGACGTTGCCTGGGCTCCGGGCCCTCGAGAAGGCCGCGGTGCGAGCGGGTGGCGGGGTCAACCACCGGGGCTCGCTGTCGGACTTCGTGCTCGTGAAGGACAACCACCTCGCCGGCTTGGGCATCGCCCACGCGGTGGCGGAAGCCCGGCGACGGTGGCCGGCGCGAGCCGTCGAGGTGGAATGCGACCGTCTCGATCAGGTCGGCGAGGCGCTGCGAGCTGGTGCCACCCTCGTGCTGCTCGACAACATGACGCCTGATGAAGTGCGAGCCTGCGTGGCGCTCGTCGGCGGGCGGTTGCTGTGCGAGGTGTCGGGCGGGGTCAACCTCGACACGGTCGGGGCGTACGCGGCGGCGGGCGCGGACCTGGTGTCGACGAGCGTGATCACCCAATCAGCCCCCGCCCTCGACATCGGCCTCGACGTGGAGAACGAGTCGTGAACTCCCTCCTCGGGCAGGGATGAGTCGGGGGACGGATTGGCCGCTCGTCGCCTTGGCGGTACGGTCCCGGTCATGACGGTCCCGGGCAAGCGGGTCCTGCTCACAGGGATGGGCGGCGAGCTGGGGACGGCCGTCGCGGCCAGGCTCGAGGATCTTGCGTGGGTGCACGAGGTCGTGGGCGTCGACATCGACCCGCCGCGGGGCGGCTGCGGCGGGCGGGCTTCCACCGGGTGGACCCCCGTGACCGGCGCCGCAGCGCCCGGCTCGTCGCCGACGTCGACCCTCACGTGCTCGTGCATCTCGGCGTCTACGAACCGAACGCGGTGGGCCACCCCTGCCAGCGCGGCTGCCCGCACGGCGGCCGGAGCGGTCAACTCGCTGGGTGCCGCGGTCGACTGCCGGTCACTCGAGGCCATCGTCGTTCGCTCGGGCATCGAGATCTACGGGCGGGGGCGGGGCGCGCCCATCCGTCCCGACGAACAGGCCGAGCCCCAGCCCACCTGCGAGTACGGCCGCTCGCTCATCGAGGTGGAGGACATCGCGAGCGAGGTCGGGCACTTGTGCGACGTGCCGGTCACGCTCCTGCGGGTGGCGCCCGTGCTGGGCCCGCATGTCCCGAGCCCGCTCGGGCGGTACCTCCGGCTGCCGATGGTTCCCGTCGACGTTCTCTCGCAGCCGACGTTCTCGTTGCTCCACGTCGACGATGCCGCGGCGGCTGTCGTCGAGGCGATTCGCGCCGGCGTGGACGGGCCGCTCAACATCGTCGGCGGCGGCGCTGTCACCCCGCTGCAGGCGGCCCGGAAGGGCAACCGCATCCCGGTTCCCGTCGCCGGCCTCGCCTGGCGCCTGCTGCGCCCGCTGACGGCCTTGGCCGGTGCTCCCCTGCCGGACCACATCGTCGAGCTGCTGGTGCGCGGGCGCACGGCCGACCCCGCGGTGGCCCGGGCCCTCCTCGGCGTCACGCCTGCCTACTCGACGGATGAGGTGGTGAAGGAGCTGTATCGCTGGGCGAGCGTGACCCACCTCCGCCCGCTGGCCGCCGCGGCATGAACACCGGGGCCGTCGTGGAGTCGGCCCGCCGCCGCATGGATGGCGAGGGGACGGTGGACCCCTGGGGCCTCGACGCCGAGGCGGCGGGTTGGGCGGCGAGAGCGGCGCGGCTGCGTTGGTCGATCTCGGTGGCCGGCCTCGCCCATCTCCCCGACGAGGGACCGGTGTTGTTGGTCTCGGGCTCGAGACGGCTCTCGCTCGCACCCGTGGCCGCCGCCGTGGCCCTTGGGCAGGCCGCCGGCCGCCCGATCCGGTTCGCGGGCATCCCCGACACCGACCCCGTGACGACGGCGCTGCGGCGGGTCGGTGGTGTCCTCGCCCACCCGGAGGAGATCGCGGCGCTGCTGCGTGCCGACGAGGTCGTCATGGTGTGGGCTGGTGGGGGACCGCTGCTGCGGGGCGGAGGTCGTGTCGGCCCGGTGCCCGAGCCGATGGTCGCGCCGGCCGTCGACCTCGTCGTGCCGGTGCTCCCCGTCGCCATTCTGGGGCGCCGTTTCGGTCGGCTCCTCCGGGTCGAGGTGGGTGCGGCGGTGGCCTGGCCGCGCCGGCGCGGCCCCCTGGCCGCGGCCGAGCTGGCCCAGGCCGCTCGCTCCGGCGTCCAGACGTTGCTCGACGAGGCGACGCCGCTCCGCTGGCCGTTCTGAACCGGCCTCAGCCGCATTGGCGAGGCGTTCGTACGGAGCTCGATGCGGGTCGTCCGGTCGCCCGGCGTTGCGTGGTCTTCGAGGGCGGAAGGTCCTTGCTCTCGAAGAGTCGGATGACCCTGAACATCAGGAACCCTGATTGGTACCGTCAGCTTCGTGGCGTTCACGCGGGCCAGCGACGGTACCGGGCTCCACTTCGACGTGATGGGCCGGCCGGGCGCCGAGCCGCTCCTCATGATCCAGGGTCTGGGCGCCGACAGGTCCGGCTGGTTGCTGCAGCGCTTCCCGTTCGCGCCGTACTTCCGCTCGCTCGCGCTCGACAACCGGGGCGCCGGCCGCAGCGACAAGCCCTTCAGCCACTACCACCTCGAGGAGATGGCCGATGACGCGGCGGCGGTGCTCGATGCGGCGCGTGTCAGCTCGGCGCACGTGATGGGCGCCTCGATGGGCGGTGCCATCGCCCAGATCTTCGCCCTGCGCCATCCCGATCGGGTCCGGTCGCTCGTCTTGTCGTGCACGGCCTGCCGCCACCACGAGTGGCGTCGCGAGCTCCTCGCCGAGTGGGCCGCGATCGCCACCGAGCGGGGCATGGGCGAGCTCTCCCGCCGGGCCATGCGCTGGCTGGTCGGGCCGCGTTCCCTCCGGCGCTTCTGGCCGGCCCTCGGCGCGCTCGGGCCCCTCGCCATGCGAGTTCCGCCCCACGCCTTCGCCGCCCAGGTGCGGGCCATCCTCGAGACCGACGACAAGCTGCGCTACGCCCTCCCCTCGCTCAGCGTCCCGACCCTCGTGATCGTGGGGAACCAGGACATCCTCACGCCCCGCGGCGACAGCGAGGAGCTGGCTGAGCTCATCCCCGGAGCTGAGCTGGCGGTGATCTCGGGCGCCGCCCACGGGCTCATGATCGAGCACGCGACCACGTTCAACCGCATCGTTCTCGACTTCCTTCGCCGCAGCGTGGCGTGCGAGCGCGCCGCTTGATGCGTGTGGTCGTCGTCGGGGCCGGCCTGTCCGGCTTGCTGGCGGCGCGCACCGTGGCTGAGCGGGGGCACACCGTGATCGTCCTCGACAAAGGCGTGGGCCCGGGCGGCCGCCTCGCCACTCGCCGCATCGGGGCGGCCACGCTCGATCACGGGGCGCAGTTCTTCACGGTCCGCACCGACGAGTTCGCCGCCCTCGTCCACGGCTGGCGCTCCGCCGCCGTCGTGCGCGAGTGGTGCCGCGGCTTCGGAGCGGAGGACGGCTACCCCCGCTACGCCGTCCGCGGCGGGATGAACGCGTGCTGGCCAAGCGGCTGGCCGCCGGCCTCGACGTGCGCAGCCGGAGCCTGGTGTTCGCGGTGAAGCCGTCGCGGACGGGCTGGTGGGTGGGTCTCGACGACGGGTCGGGCGTGGCCGCCGATGCCGTCGTGGTCACCTGCCCGCTGCCCCAGGCCTCGGCCGTGCTGATCTCATCCGGCCTCGGCCTTCCCGACGGGCTGCGCGGCGCCGACTACGACCGAACGCTCGCCCTCCTGGCCGTGCTCGACCGTCCCTCCGGCGTGGCGCCGCCCGGCGGCGTGCAGCTCTCGGAGGGGGTGTTCTCGTTCGTCGCTGACAACCAGCAGAAGGGGATCTCCGCCGTCCCGGCCCTCACGCTGCACGCCACCGCCGAGTGGTCCGCAGCCCACTGGGATAACGACCGCGACGGCACCGAGAGCGCCCTGCTCGACGCCGCTCTGCGCTGGGTCGGCGGAGCCACGGTGATCACATCGCAGGTGAAGCGATGGCGCTTCGCCACGCCCCGGACGACCTGGCCCGAGCCCTGTCTCGTGCTCGGAGACCCGGGTTCGATCCTGTTCGCCGGCGACGCCTTCGCCGGACCGCGGGTGGAGGGGGCGGCGCTCTCCGGCCTCGCCGCCGGGCGCGCCCTGCTCGCGTAGCCGAGCGGGAGCCTCAGTGCGTGGGCAAGCCCTCGAGCAGGTGGGCAGGGCTGGCCGCCAACGTGTCCCGCGCTTCGGAGGGGGCCAGCGGGGCGATGGCCTCGGTGGCGGCCGCCGCGAAGCGACGGCCCTCGGCCAAGGCCCCGGGCACACCGCCGTTGGAGCGGACGATGGCAATGGCCTTGTCGACCTCGGCGTGGTCGAGGGGCCGGCCGAGGAGGTCGGCCAGCTCGTCGGCCGGCGCCCCCCCGGCGGTCAGGGTCAGGATGACGGGCAGCGTGTACACGCCCTCGACGAGATCGTGGCCCGCAGGCTTGCCCAACTGCTCGTCGGTCGCAGTTATGTCGAGGACGTCGTCGGCGATCTGGAACACCATGCCGTAGGCCCGCCCGAAGGACGTGAGCGCGTCGACTTCGGGAGCCGGAAGGCCGCCGACCAGCCCGCCGATGCGGCAGGCAGCCGCGAACAACGACGCCGTCTTGCCGCTGATCGACTCGTAGTACGAGTGCAAGGGACGGCCGGAGTCGAAGCTGTGGCGGAGCTCGGCGATCTGGCCCTGGCACAGCGAGCCGATCGTCCGCGCCAGCAGCCCGGCCACCTCGGTGCCGAGGGAGGCGGCGATCTCGCTGGCCCGGGCCAGGAGGAAGTCGCCGGCCAAGATGGCCCGGAGGTTGCCCCAACGGGCGTTCACACTCTCCACGTTGCGGCGGATGACCGCCTCGTCCATCACGTCGTCGTGGTACAGCGAGCCGAGGTGTACGAGCTCGCACGCCACGCCGCCGAGGACCACCTCATCGCTCGCGCTGGGCGCCGCCGTGCGCGCCGCGGTCACCGCCAGGAGGGGGCGCAGCCGCTTGCCCCCGGCCATGATCAGATGGCTCGCGATCTCGGTCAGCTGCGCGTCGGGCGAGCGAACCGACTCCCGCAGGGCCTCTTCGACCCGGGCGAGGTCGGTGTCGAGCCCGGCCAGGGCGTGCAACGGGGGCGAAGCAGGCACGCGTCAACGCTACGCCACGGCTCCTCGCCGCCGCGAACAGAGGCAACGAGCCAGATCCGGCGGCCCAGCGCCCGAGGCGTGATGGCCGGGGCCCGGCCGGTACACTCGACCCACGTACCCGTCCACCCGTAGAGGCGGTCCAGTTGTTCGAACGCTTCACCGACCGAGCCCGCAGGGTCGTCGTGCTGGCGCAAGAGGAGGCGCGCCTCCTCAACCACAACTACATCGGCACCGAGCACATCCTCCTCGGGCTCATCCACGAGGGCGAAGGGGTGGCGGCCAAGGCTCTCGAATCCCTCAACATCTCCCTCGAAGCGGTCCGTAGCCAGGTCGAGGAGATCATCGGCCAGGGTGGCTCCTCGCCCTCCGGGCACATCCCCTTCACCCCTCGCGCGAAGAAGGTCCTGGAGCTCTCCCTGCGGGAGGCGCTGCAGCTCGGCCACAACTACATCGGCACCGAGCACATCCTCCTCGGGCTCATCCGCGAGGGTGAAGGCGTCGCCGCGCAGGTCCTGGTGAAGCTCGGGGCCGACCTCAGCCGCGTTCGCCAGCAGGTCATCCAGCTCCTGTCGGGCTACCAGGGCGGTCAGGGGGAAAAGAAGCGGCCGGGGCCACGGCGGGGGGCTCGAGCGGTCAGAGCGAGCAGTCCCAGGGTGGCTCCCTCGTGCTCGACCAGTTCGGGCGCAACCTCACGCAGCTCGCCCGGGAGAAGAAGCTCGACCCCGTCATCGGCAGGACGCGAGAGCTCGAGCGGGTGATGCAGGTGCTCAGCCGGCGCACCAAGAACAACCCCGTTCTGATCGGTGAGCCCGGGGTGGGCAAGACGGCCATCGTCGAGGGCCTCGCTCAGAAGATCGTCGGCAACGACGTGCCGGACACCCTCAAGGGCAAGCAGCTCTACACCCTCGACCTCGGCGCGCTCGTCGCCGGATCCCGCTACCGCGGCGACTTCGAGGAGCGCCTGAAGAAGGTTCTGAAAGAGATCCGCACCCGCGGCGACATCATCCTGTTCATCGACGAGATCCACACCCTCGTGGGGGCGGGAGCGGCCGAGGGGGCCATCGACGCCGCCTCGATCCTCAAGCCCATGCTGGCCCGCGGCGAGCTGCAGACCATCGGTGCCACCACGCTCGACGAGTACCGCAAGCACCTCGAGAAGGACGCGGCCCTCGAGCGGCGGTTCCAGCCGGTCAAGGTCGACGAGCCCACCGTGGCCCACACGATCGAGATCCTGAAGGGCCTGCGCGACCGCTACGAGGCCCACCACCGGGTCACGATCACCGATCAGGCCCTCGTGGCCGCGGCCAACCTGGCCGACCGGTACATCTCCGACCGCCACCTGCCCGACAAGGCCATCGACCTGATCGACGAGGCCGGCAGCCGCTTGCGCATCAAGCGGATGGAGACACCTCCCGACTTCAAGGATCTCGAGAACCGCATCGCCCAGGTGCAGCAGCAGAAGAAGGAGGCGGTCGAGGCGCAGCGCTTCGAGGACGCCGGGCGGCTGCGTGACCAGGAGAAGTCGCTGCTCGAGGAGAAGGCGGCCAAGGAGGCCGAGATCAAGGCTTCGGGCGTCGACCTGTTCGACGAGGTCGACGAGGAGGCCATCGCCGAGGTCCTGTCGATCTGGACGGGCATTCCCGTCTACAAGCTCACCGAGGAGGAGACGGCCAAGCTCCTCCGGATGGAAGACGAGCTGCACAAGCGGGTGATCGGCCAGGAGGACGCCATCCGTGCGGTCTCGCAGGCCATCCGGCGCACCCGGGCCGGGCTCAAGGACCCGAAGCGCCCGAGCGGCTCGTTCATCTTCCTCGGACCGTCGGGCGTGGGGAAGACGGAGCTGGCCAAGACGCTCGCCGAGTTCCTGTTCGGTGACGACGACGCGCTCATCGCCCTGGACATGTCCGAGTACATGGAGAAGCACACCGTCAGCCGGCTGGTTGGCTCGCCTCCGGGCTACGTCGGCTACGAGGAGGGCGGTCAGCTGACCGAGGCCGTGCGCCGCAAGCCCTTCAGCGTCGTGCTCTTCGACGAGATCGAAAAGGCCCACCCCGACGTCTTCAACACGCTGCTGCAGATCCTGGAGGAGGGCCGCCTCACCGATAGCCAGGGTCGCTCGGTCGACTTCCGCAACACCGTGCTGATCATGACGTCGAACCTCGGCACCCAGGACCTTCGCAAGGCCAACGTCGGCTTCACCAAAGCCGACGAGGCGGTGTCCTACGAGCGGATGAAGGAGAAGGTCCACGACGCCCTGAAGCAGCACTTCCGGCCCGAGTTCCTCAACCGGATCGACGAGGTCATCGTCTTCCACGAGCTCTCGCGCCAGGAGGTCACCCAGATCGTCGACCTGATGATCCGCCGGGTCGTCAACCAACTCGAGAGCCAGGGGCTCGGGCTCGAGCTCGCCAACGACGCCAAGCTCTTCCTCGCCGAACGGGGCTACGATCCCACGCTCGGGGCGCGGCCCCTGCGCCGGGCCATCCAGCGACTGGTCGAGGACCCGCTGTCCGAGCACATCCTCCACAAGCAGTTCCGTGCCGGCGAGATCGTCATCGTCGACGTCGAGCCCGATCCCGATGGCCGTCCCGGCGACAAGAAGGTCGTGTTCCGGTCGGTCGAGGGCTTCGAGCCCCCGCCCATGGAGCTGGCGGAAGCCGGACCTGCCGACTGATCTCCGCACCAATCGATCACGGCGAGGCGTCCTACGGGGCGCCTTCGTCGCGCTGGGGGTCGTTCTCGGCCTGGCCGGATGCCGCCTCGACGTGGATGTCGACACGACCGTGCGGGCAGACGGCTCGGGCACGGTCACCGTCACGGCCCGAGCCGATGCGGAGTTGGTGGCGAAGGTGCCCGGGTTGGTGGCCGATCTCCGCCTCGACGATCTGAAGGCGCAAGGGTGGACGGTCACCGGTCCCACCACGGGCGCGGACGGAGGTGTGACCGTCGTACTCACGAAAAGCTTCTCCACGCCGGCTGAGGCCACCCAGGTGCTCGCCGAGATCAGCGGGCCGGCGGGCCCGCTGCGCGGTCTGGCAGTGACCCAGGAGCGGACCTTCGCAGACGTTCGCACAGCGGTGGCCGGGGAGGCGTCGCTCAGCGGGTTGTCGGCCTTCTCCGACGCGGAGTTGGCGGCCGCGCTGGGCGCACCGCCGCTCGCCGACCGGATCTCCGATGCCGCCTTGCGGGCAGGGCTGGCCTTGACCGTGCGCTACCGGCTTCCGGGGACGGTCACCTCGACCACGGGCAAGGTGGTGGGGAGCACGGTGTCGTGGACGCCGTCGCTCGCCCGGGGGGCGCGGACGTCGCTCACGGCCACGGCCTCATTGGTCGACCGCAGCGCGCGAGCCGCTCGAAGTCGGGAGACCTGGGTGCGATGGGCCTTCTGGGCCTGGATCGGGATCGTGGCGGTGCTCGGTGCCGTCGTCGGGGTGGTGGTCTGGCGCCGCCGCCGTCATCGGGTCGGTGAACGCGCCTGATCGGGCCCTTCGTTCGTTGATCGCCGCCGACCCTCGTTCATGCGGCCCCCCGTCGTTCACGCGGCCTCCCCTCGTTCACGCGGCCTCCCCTCGTTCACGTGGGTCGATCCGCGCCGATCTGCGCGAAGTGACACGCAGGAACGGCGGATGAGGCAGTTCGATCGGCGGAAGAGTCGCGTCAGCTGTCGCCGTCGGCGCTCACGGCGCCGGTCTGGAACATGTCCGTGAAACCGCACTCGGACTTGGCGAAGTCGGCCAGGCTCTGGCCCGCTTGGATCACCTCCGGCGTGGCCAGGTCCGACACCGCCTTCTGAACATCGGCGGCGTCGTTGCGGTCGACCTTGCGGATGTCCTGGATGAGTCCTCGGAACGTCTTGAGATCCTGCTTGATCGACTCGGGGGCGGTGGCGATGAGGTCGTCGAGGATCCTGGTGGCCCGCGCCGCGGCCTGATCGTCGGTCATCGAGTCGGTGATCGGGTTGCCTTGGCGCAAGTCGGCGAGGCGAGTGCAGAAGGCTGCGGTGCTCTTCGGGGCCGAGGCGCCGCCGCAGCCGGCAAGGAGGCCGAGGGCCACGGCGGCGACGGCAGCGAGGGCGGCAAGGAGGCGCACGTCTCGATTCAAGCCGGTCCTCCCGACGCTGTCACCGCGCCCTCCGGCCGGAACCGTGGGGGTTGCCGACCCGACCGTCTCGAGCCCATCTTTCCCGAACCAGGAACCAGATCGTGCGTCTTCCGAAGGTGCGTCTTCCGCACGTTTCGCCTCCTCGTTGGCTCGGCAAGGGCTCGGACGCCGATCCTGCCGTGCCCGAGCGACTCTGTCGCACCCCCTGCGTACCTTCCCGTTCATGGCTCGATTGCGTGTCACCCACCGCTGCCGGGAGTGCGGCGTCACCGCGCCCAAATGGGTCGGGCGCTGTCCCGGTTGCGGCGGTTGGAACACGCTGGAGGAAGACGTCGAGGTACCCGTCGGGCGGGCAGGCCCGCTCGATGGGCTCGGCCCCGTCGATCGGCCGACACCGATCCTCGAGGTCGACACCACGGAGGCGGCTCCGCGGGCCACCCGGGTGGCCGAGCTCGACCGGGTCCTGGGCGGGGGCCTCGTGCCGGGCTCGGTCACCCTCATCGGCGGCGAGCCCGGCATCGGGAAGTCCACGCTGCTCTTGCAGGCCTCGGCCGAGTGCGCCCGCAGTGGGCTGGCCGTGCTCTACGTGTCCGGAGAGGAGAGCAAGCAGCAGATACGAGCGCGCGCCGAACGCCTGGGCGCCCTGGAACCCAACCTCTGGCTGCTCTCCGAAACGCTGCTGCCCGCGGTCATCGACGCCATCGGCCGGGTCGAACCTGGTGTGGTCGTCGTCGACTCGATCCAGACGATGGTCGAGCCCGAGCTGGGCTCCGCGCCGGGCTCGGTCGTCCAGGTGCGCGAGGGGGCGCACCGCCTCGTGCGGGTGGCCAAGGAACGGGGCACCGCCATGTTGCTGGTCGGCCACGTGACCAAGGACGGTGGGCTGGCGGGGCCGCGTGTGCTCGAGCACGTGGTCGACACGGTGCTCTCCTTCGAGGGTGACCACCACCACGCCCTGCGCCTGCTCCGTGCCACCAAGCATCGCTTCGGCGCCACCGACGAGCTCGGCCTCTTCGAGATGGGCGAGACCGGCCTCGCCGCCGTCCCCGACCCGAGCGGTTTGTTCCTCGCCGACCGCCGCACCGGCGTCGCCGGCTCCGCAGTCGTCCCCGTCGTCGAAGGTCAGCGACCGCTGCTCGTCGAGATCCAGGCGCTCGTCACCCCGTCGGCCCTTGCCCTGCCCCGCCGGAGCGCGGCAGGGTCTCGACCACGGGCGCCTCGCCCTGCTGGTCGCCGTGCTCGAGAAGCGGGCTGGCCTCGTCTTCGGGGGCAGTGACATCTACGTGTCCGCGGTGGGGGGCGTCCGGTTGGGAGAGCCGGGCAGCGACCTCGCCGTGTGCCTGGCGCTGGCGTCGTCCCTGGCGGGCGTCGCCGTCCCCGACGACCTCGTCGCCTGCGGCGAAGTGGGATTGGCGGGTGAGGTGCGCCAGGCGGCTCAGACTCCGCGGCGATTGGCCGAGGCGGCTCGCCTCGGCTTCCGTCGGGCCCTCGTCGCCGCGTCCGTGCCCAACGGGGTCGAAGGTGTCGCGACGCAACGCGCCGGCCACGTGGTCGAAGCGCTCGAGCAGGCAAGCCTCCTCGCGTGAACGTCCCCCGTAGACTCCGCTTGTGGCCCCTCGGCGTACGAGCTCGCTGCACGACGCCCTGGCCTCGGTCGCTCCCGGCAAGCCGTTGCGCGAGGGGCTCGACCGCATCGTCAAGGCGAAGATGGGCGCGCTCGTCGTCGTCGGCGATGGGCCCGAGGTCCTGTCGATCTGTTCCGGCGGGTTCCTGCTCGACGCCGCCTACAGCCCGCAACGCCTTTCGGAGCTGGCGAAGATGGACGGCGCCATCATCCTGGCGGCCGACGCGAGCCGCATCGCCCGGGCCAACGTTCATCTCGTCCCCAACCCGAACGTGCCCACGAGCGAGACGGGCACTCGTCATCGCACGGCCGAGCGGGTGGCCCGTTCCATCGAGGTCCCGGTCATCTCCGTGTCCGAGGACATGGCCGTCATCACGGTCTACGTCGGGGCGGTCAAGCACGTGCTGGAGGAGATCCCCCGTTTGCTCAACCGGGCCAATCAGGCGCTCCAGACGTTGGAGCGCTACAGGACCCGGCTCGACGACGGGTCGGCCGCGCTCTCCACCCTCGAGGTGGAGGATCTCGTCACGGTGCGAGACGTGGTGGCTGTGCTGCAGCGAGGTGAGATGGTTCGCCGGATCGCGGAGGAGATCGAGACCTACATCGTCGAGCTCGGCAACGACGCCCGCCTCGTACGGCTGCAACTCGACGAGGTGCTCGGCGACCTGGAGGACGACCGCTGGCTCGTCCTGCAGGACTACCTCGCCGACGACCCGGACCATTCGATCGACGAGGCACTCGGGGAGTTGGCCTCGTTCGACACCGACGAGGTGCTCGACGCGAGGACGATGGCGTCGGTCTTGCGGCTGCCGCATCACGCGGATGTGGAGGCCAGCCTCCAACCGCGTGGCTACCGCCTGCTCGCGAAGGTACCCCGGCTGCCCGAGGGTGTCATCGACCACGTGGTCGACCGCTTCGGCAGCCTCCAGAAGATCATGCGCGCCACCCTGCACGACCTGGAGGACGTCCAAGGGGTGGGTGAAGCGCGTGCCCGAGCGATCAAGGAAGGGCTGTCGAAGCTGGCCGAGACGAGCATCCTCGACCGCTACTCGTGACTCACCCGCTGAGCGGTGGCACTGTGGCACCATCGGGTCATGCGGACCACGCTGCCCTCGGGTACGCCGGCTGAGCTGGTCACCCCCGCCGGTGAGCCGGCGGCTGGCCTCGTCATCGCCCCGGACATCTTCGGCCTGCGCCCGTTGTTCGAGGACATGGCGGCGCGCGTCGCGGCCCGCTACCAGTACACCGTGTGCGCGGTCGAGCCCTTTCCCGCGCCAGAACCTCGGCTCCGACGTCGAGACGCGTTACGCCGCGGTGGCGTCCAAGCGCGACAGCGAGGCCTATCGAGATTTCGACGAGGCGGCGACCGCGACCGGCTGCGAGCGGGTCCATCTCATCGGGTTCTGCATGGGCGGCATGTACGCCTTGAAGGCGGCGGGAATGGGACGGTTCGCCCGCATCGTGAGCTTCTACGGGATGATCCGTGTTCCCGCCGCCTGGCACGGCCCGGGTCAGGGTGAGCCACTCAAGCGGCTCGCCTCACCGCTCGCCTGCCCCGTCCTGGCCATCATCGGCGTCCGCGACCACTACACGCCGCCCTCCGACGTCGACGCGCTCGCGGCTCAGCGCACGGTCAAGGTCGTGCGCTACCCGGAGGCCGAGCACGGATTTGTGCACGACCCCGCTCGTCCCACCCATCGAGCCGCCGACGCGGCCGATGCCTGGAGGCGTTGCTTCAGCTTCCTGCGGGCGTGAGCCTCCGAGCCCGCGCTCAGCGGGCCCGCAGCTCGAGCCGATCTCGCTGGAGGATCGTGTAGCGACGCTCTTGCTGGGCCAGCCAACCCAGGCGGATGAAGCTGGCAATGGCTTTGTTCACCCGCTCCCTCGACGCGCCCACCATGCCGGCTAGCTCCTCCTGCGTGACCGGCAGCATGAACTCATCGTGCGTGCCCGCCAACTCGAGGAGGCGCTTCGCGGTGCGGCCGGTCACGTCGAGGAAGACGGAGTCGGCGAGGGCCTCGTCCATGTTCCTCACGCGCTGCGACAGCATCCTGACGACGCCCCACAACAACCGTGGCTGTTCGACGAAGAGCTCTTGCACGGGTGTGTAGGGGATGGCGAGCACCGTGGACGGCTCGAGCGCGCGGGCTTCGGCCGACCGGGGCTGGCCGTCGAGGAGGGCCATCTCCCCGAAGAGGTCACCGGGCTCCATGAGCGCGAGCACGCTCTCGCGCCCGTCGATCGAACCACGCGCGATGGCGATCCGACCCTCCACCACGACGAACAGCTCCAAAGGTTCGTCGCCCTCACTGAAGAGCACGTCTCCCCGGACGAGGCGGCGGCGTTGGCCCTGGCCGGCAAGCTGCATGCGCACGTCGTGGTCGACCTCGGCGAAGAACTCGCTGTTCTCGAGCAGGTCGTCGGTCATGTGTGGGGGGACGGTACTACCCTCGACCGTCGTGCCCGAGCGTGTGTGGACGATCGTCGTCGCCGCCGGCACCGGCCAACGGTTCGGCACGGAGAAGCAGTACGAAGACCTCGGTGGCCGCCGGCTGCTCGACTGGGCAGTGGACGCGGCGACGGGTGTCAGCGAGGGGGTCGTCGTGGTGGTGACCCCGGCCCATGCGGATCGTGGCGAAGGCATCGCCGGCGGCGCCACCCGTAGCGACTCCGTCCGCCGAGGCCTCGATCATGTGCCCGACGGTGCCACGATCATCTGCGTCCACGATGGTGCCCGCCCCCTTGCCACGTCTGCGCTGTTCGAGCGGGTGATCGGGGCAGTACGCAACGGAGCCGACGCGGGAGTGCCGGGCCTTCCGGTGGCCGACACCGTGAAGGAGGTCGACGAGGGCGGCGCCGTGGTCGCCACACTGGATCGGTCGCGGCTCGTGACCGTGCAGACCCCGCAGGCCTTCCGGGCCGAGGTCCTCCGGAAGGCGCATGCCGACGAAGGCGACGCCACCGACGATGCATCGCTCGTGGAGCGGCTCGGCGGCCACGTTGTGGTGGTCGAGGGCGAGCCTGGCAACACGAAGGTGACCGTGCCGGAGGACCTCGAGCGCGCCCGCCGCGCGGTGGCAGGCGCGGGCTGATGCGTGTCCGCGTGGGACAGGGCTTCGACGTGCACCGGGTGAGCGACGACCCGACGCGGCGACTCGTGCTCGGCGGCGTCACGTTCCCCGAGGGACCGGGCCTCGTGGGGCACAGCGACGCCGACGTCGTGGCCCATGCCACGATCGACGCTCTGCTCGGGGCCGCCGGCCTCGGCGACATCGGCGAGCACTTCCCCGACACCGACCCCCGCTACGCGAGACGCGGACTCGATCGAGCTGCTCCGGCAAACGGCGACGGTCGTTCGCGCCGCGGGCTGGGAGCCGGGCAACGTGGACTGCAAGCTCGTCTGTGAGGTGCCGCGAGTGGGTCCGCGGCGGACGGAGATGGCCTCGTGCCTGAGCGACGCGGTGGGGGCACCGGTCACCGTGAGCGGGCGGAGTCCGGAGGGGCTGGGTGTCCTCGGTCGGCGGGAAGGGATCGTCTGCTGGGCCGTGGCCGTGGTGACTGCGCCATGATGCGGGGGCGGCGCCCCAGAGGGGGCACGCCGCCGGGGACGACGGCGGGCGGAGGTCGAGCGGCGTCCGGGGCGCGAAGCACGGGCGCGGCGCGGGAAGGGCGGTTCGGGACGGAAGACGGGTACGGGCACGGCGCGCGGCGAGCGGGGCGGCGCCGCAGGCCGGTTCGGCGCGGACGGCCGGCTCGGGAGGGAAGGCCGGTTCGGCGCGAGCGGCGTACGGGGCGCGAAGCATGGGCGCGGCACAGAAGGGCGGTTCGGGACGATCGCGCGAGCCACGAACAGGCGTGCGACGGTCCTCGCGTCCGGTGCGAGGGCTCGGCGGGGAGCAGGTGGAGGGCCGCCAAGCCGTGCGGGAGTTGCTCCTGGCCGGGAAGCGGGCCGTCCACGAGCTGTGGGTGGCAAGCGACCTCGACGACCGTGGGGCCATCGCCGACCTCCTCGATCTGGCGAGCGTGCGCCGGGTGCCGGTTCGAGAAGTCGCCCGCAGGCGCCTCGAGGCGCAGGCCCGGAGCGAGGCGCCCCAGGGAGTGCTGGCGCTAGCGGCACCGCTGCCCGAAACGGATCTCGAGGAGCTCGTGGCGCGGCCGGCGTCCCTTTCCTCGTGGCCGTCGACGGCGTGACCGACCCGGGCAACCTCGGCGCGCTCCTGCGGGCCGCCGAGGGTGCGGGCGTGACCGGCGTCGTGCTGCCCCGGCACCGTGCCGTCCACATCACCCCGACGGTGGCCAAGTCGGCCGCCGGCGCCATCGAGCACCTCGCCATCGCCGTCGTCCCCGGCCTCCCCGGCGCGCTCCGACGACTCCGCAAAGCCGGTGTCTGGGTGGTGGGCCTGGACGACGCCGCCGAGCGCAGCCTCTTCGACCTCGGCGAGCTGGGCTCCGAACCCATCGTGCTCGTGCTCGGGGCGGAGGGCTCGGGGCTCAGCCGGCTGACGCGTGATCGCTGCGACGTGCTCGTGCGCATCCCGATGCGCGGCCGCCTCTCCTCCCTCAACGTGGCCGCGGCCGCGGCTCTCGGTTGCTACGAGGTCGCCCGCCACCGCCGCTGAGCCGCGGTCGACCCGCCCGTTCGCCCTCACAGGTAACTCCCAGGTCGCTCGCCGGCGCCCCCAAGCCACGTCCCGCATCCTCCTGATGGCGGCTTCCCCCCACCGCCCGAGGAAGGGACGTTCGATGACCACCGCCGCGATGCACGAACGACTCGGAGGCCACCCCTCCCTCACGAGCCCGGCCGTGGACGTCGTTCTCCCCGTTCACAACGAGGCGCACGTGCTGCGGGCCCGGCTCTTCACCCTGCACGCCTACCTCCGCCTCCACGCGCCGTTCGCATGGCGCATCACGATCGTCGACAACGCCTCGACCGACGGCACCCTGGCGCTGGCCGAGACGCTGGCGTTGCTCCCTGGCGTTCGCGTCTTGCATCTCGACGAGAAGGGACGCGGGCGGGCGCTGCGAGCGGCGTGGACGGTGAACGACGCCGACGTCGTGGCCTACATGGACATCGACCTCTCGACCGACCTCTCCGCCTTCGTTCCGCTCGTGTCGCGGCTCTTGAGCGACGAGGCCGACGTCGCCATCGGCTCCCGGCTGGCCCCAGGGGCCCACGTCGAGCGGGGCGCGAAGCGGGAGGTGATCTCGCGTGCCTACAACGGTCTCCTCCGCCTCGCGTTCGGCACTCGAGTCCGCGACGCCCAGTGCGGCTTCAAGGCCGTTCGCGCCTCGGTGGCCCAAGCCATCCTTCCGGAGGTGGTCGATCAGAGCTGGTTCTTCGACACCGAGCTGCTGCTCCTGGCCGAGCGCAGCGGTCTGCGGATCACCGAGGTCCCGGTCACGTGGGTCGACGATCCCGACTCGCGAGTCGCCATCCTGCGGACGGCGCTCGACGACCTCAAGGGGGTGTGGCGGATGCGCCGGCGCTTCTGGAGGGGCGAAGGCATCGTCGGCGTGCCGCGCCAGCGCGACCGCGACTGCGTCGCGGCCTGATCGCTGTCGAGCGATGGCCGACGAGACCACCACCTCCCGCGATCGGCCGACCGGCCTGAGCCAGCGCGCCACGCGCCTGCCCGCCCGCCTCCTCGATCACCCCGTCTGCTCGCGCCTGGCCCGCTGCATGGGGGTCTCCGTCACCACCACCGTGCTGAGCCTGAGCGTCCTCGGCTTCTTGACCCTCGCCACGGAGCTGCCCGCGGCCTCGGCCAACGTGCTCGCCACCTTGGCCGGGATCGCGCCCTCGTATGTCCTCAACCGGCGTTGGGTCTGGGGGCATCGAGATGCCTCCGACCCCTGGCGGGAGATCGTGCCCTTCTGCGTGCTGGCGGTGGCCGGCCTCGTTCTCTCGACGGCGGCCGTGGCGTGGGTGGCGACCTGGGCCGGAGGCCTCGGATTGACGGGGCTCGGGCGCACCGCGGCCATCCTGGCCGCCAACCTCAGCGCCTTCGGCGCTTTGTGGCTCGCCCAGTTCGTGGTGATGGACCGCTTGCTTTTCGGTCGCCGGGCCTCGCGCCGGAGGGTCTCCGCCGAGCCCTCGACCCTGAGAGGCACGCGATGAGCAGCGCCACCCTCGACCCGCCCGGCCCTGGATCGCCCCTGCCGCCGCCGGTGCTCGACGCGCCCCCGTCGATCTCTCCGGTTCCGGCTCGTCCCAAGACCCCGCCCCGGTGGGGCTGGCCGCTGGCCGAGGCCGGCGTCGTTGCGGTCAGCGTGGTCCTCGGGCTGTGGGCCCTCGACCAGAACGGGTACGGGAACAGCTACTACTACTACTACTACGCCGCGGCGGCGCGGTCGATGACGGCGAGCTGGCACAACTTCATCTTCGGTGTGCTCGACCCGGGAGGTTGGATCACCGTCGACAAGCCGCCGCTCGCCCTCTGGTTGCACGCAGGCGCGGCGAAGCTCTTCGGCTACTCGTCGTGGAGCCTCCTCGCTCCGTCGGCGCTGGCCGGGGCCGGAGCCGTCTGGCTCCTCATGGTCACCGTGCGCCGCGTGTGGGGACGCCCCGCGGGCATCGCCGCCGGCCTGTCGTTGGCGTTGATGCCGGTGCTGGTGGCCGTGTCGAGGTCCAACAACCCGGACGCGGTGCTCGTGCTGTGCGTCGTCGCCGCGGCCTGGGCCACGGAGCGGGCGATCGCCACGGGACGCTTCCGCTGGATCGCCCTCGCGGCCGGCTTCGTGGGCCTCGGCTTCCTCGACAAGTTGCTCGCCGCCGCCATCATCATGCCGCCGCTGTTCCTCGCCTACCTCGTGGCCGGACCGCGGCCTTGGTCGCGGCGGTTGCTGCACCTGGTCGGCGCGGGCGCGGTGTTCCTCGTCGTCGCCTTCTCCTGGGTGGCGCTGCACGACCTGAGCCCCGCCTCGTCGCGGTCCTTATGTCGGCGGCAGCACCGACGGCACGGCGTGGAACCTGGTCTTCGGCTACGACGGGTTCGGGCGGCTGACCGGCCGCAGCGCTGGCCCGGGCGGCGGCTTGGCCGGGACGAGCGGCGGCGGTGGCATCAACCAGTTCGGGGGCGCTCCCGGCATCACCCGCCTGTTCAACAACGGGATGGGTGATCAGGTCATATGGCTCGCGCCCCTGGCGGGAGCGGCGGTCATCGGGGGGTTCGTGGCCTGGGCGAGGCGACGGCGGCGGGGGCCCGGGCTCGGGTCACTCGTCATGTGGACCGGCTGGCTCGGTCTCTCCTACCTCGTCTTCGCCTATGCCGGCGGGATCTTCCACAACTACTACGTGGCCTTGACCGCTCCGTCGATCGCGGCGTTGGTGGGCATCGGCGTCGCCCTGGTGCGTCGCGCCCGGCCGAGCGGCCTGTTGTTCGCCGCCGCCGCGCTGGCCGCCACCGCCATGCTCCAGGTGGTGTTCCTCGACCGGGTAGACGCGGTCCAGGGACTCCGCTCGCTGATCCCCATCGGTCTGGTGCTCGCGGCCGGCGCGCTCGTCGGCGCGGCGGTGATCCGTTCTGCCTCGGTGCCGTTGCGTCGAATTGGTGTGGCTGGTGGTCTCACCATGGCATTGGTGGCCCCCGCGGTCTGGTCGGCGAGCGCATTGAGCCAGCCGGCGAGCGGCACGTTCCCAGACGCGTGGCCCACCTCCGCCGCGGCAGTGGGCTTCGGAGGCGGCCGCTTCCCTGGGGGCGGACCGGTTGGGTTGCCCGCCGGCGGATCGGGCGGGGGCCAACGTGGCGGGCCGGGAGGCTTTGGCGGGCTTTCGGACGCCGAGCTCGACTGGCTGAAGAGCCAGCGGACGACGGAGAAGTGGCTCGTGGCGGTGGACTCGTCGATGCAGGCGTCGGCGGCCATCATCGCCGGAGATTCGGTGATGGCGATGGGCGGGTTCTCGGGCAGCGATCCCGCCATGACTCCGTCCGAGCTGGCCCACCTCGTCCAGACCGGCAGACTCCGTTTCGTCATGGCCGGTGGTGGCGGCTTCGGTGGGCCGGGCGGCTTCGCTCGCGGTGGCGGGGTTTCCTCGCTCGTCGAGCAGGTGTGCGCGCCGGTCTCGGCCTCGAACTGGGGTGGTCAGGGAGCCTCGGGCATCTACGACTGCGCCGGCCGAGCCGCTGCGCTCGCCGCCGGGTGAACTGGTCGGGCCGACAGCACGGGCCGCGGGCGAGCTCTGCGGGCCGAGCCACCGGGCGAGCCGGGCCGAGGAGCACTCGCGAAGGGGGGAAGGAGACCTTTCCCCCTTCGGATCCCCCCATCTGGGGAGCTCCGGTCGACCGGCAGAGCGGGATCGACCTCCGCACGAAAACCTGTCACGACGTCTCGAGTTCGGGCTAGCAAGTACGGCTAGCCGCTGGCGAGGCGGTCGATCATCGCCCAGGTGGCGGCGTCGACCCGCCCGGTGGGCGGCAGGTGCACGAAGCGCTGCAGGAGTCGCACCGCGTTCTGGGTCGCGGACCCGTAGCGTCCGTCGACGGCCAGGGTGCGCTGTGAGGCCTTGAGCCGCAGCACACCTTGCAGGTAGCGCACCGCCTCTCCGGTGTCGCCGAGGCCGATCGGTGGTTTGTCGCTCTTCGGCCAGCCGGCCCACAGTCCCCGCTCTGGCGCGAACGGGACCGTCGTGGTGGCCGCGGAAGTCGATGGGCTCGACCGAGGGGTGGCGGCGCCCTGCTCTCGGGTGAGCAGGACGACGACCCCGACCACGGCGACCGCGAGCACCGCCGCCCCCGCCAGCAGCAGGGGCAACCGCCGGCGCCGGCGCGGCGCGCTCTCCGAGATGGCCGGTGCGAAGGGCATCTGTTGCGTGCCGTGGTCCACGAGGGCGCGGTGGCCGATGCGCTCGACGGTCACGGGCGTGCCCGGCACGGAGGAGGCCGGCGCGTGGAACGGCGAAGCACCTCGCCGGCCAGCGGGAGGCGGCGGTGGCTTCGCGACGCGAGCCGGCCGCGCCCGCGACCCTCGGGGCCACGGGAGCTTGCTCGGTTGCGCCATCGTCGTCCACCCCGCCAGTCGGCACCGTGATCGTACGTGCCGGGCGACGTCCCGTTTTGCAAGCGATGGGCTGGCGCGGCGAGGCGGGGAGCCGGGTGTCGGGGTCGAACCGACGACCTACCGCTTACAAGGTCGATTCCCGCGTGTCCGCACGTATCCGCCAGTGTTCGCTGGTTCGCGTTTGCCCACCTCAGGCGCTACAGGACAACACGAGACGACACAGGACGATTGGCGGCGGACGCGGGATTTTCGCGGGACGCGCGGGATTTTCGCGGGATGGAACGCGCGTCGAGCCCCTGACAATCGGTTGGTCGGGACGCGCTGGCGGGCCTCTACGCTTGGGCCAGGTCGATGAACGTCGAGCTGCCCGACGCCTTGGCGGCCAAAGGTCGTCAGCTTGGCGTCGAAGCGCGGCATGACGGTGGACGCAGTGGTGGTCGAAGCGGTCGAACAGGCTGTCTCGGCTTCTCCGACCGCAGAAGCCGTTTCCTCGCGGCGCCGACTTGCCTTGAGCGGTGTGGGCAGCTCCACGTCCGGGTTGTCTCACCGGATCGATGAGCTCCTTGCCGAGGGCTTCGGTCGCGACTGAGTCCGCCTGGTGCTCATCATCGACACCGGCGTGCTCGTGGCGCTCGCCGACCGGGCCGACCGGTACAACCGCGCGTGCACCGACCTCTTGGAGAGGGATCCAGGTCCGCTCGTTACGAACGCGCTCGTGATCGTGGAGACCGCGTACATGCTGCGGCGGGGCCTCGGCGGACGCGGAGAGTTGGCTTTGCTTGAGATGATCACCGACGGCACGTTGCACATCGAGCCAGTCACCGCGATCGACTGGGCGCGGGTGCACGAACTGGTCGGTCGCTACGAAAGGACATGCTCATGAGCCCGGCCGCGAACCCGCTGCGCGACGCGTACTTCGGGGAGTTGCACGTTCACACGGCCTGGTCGCTCGACGCCTTCGTGATCGCCTCGCTGAACGGTCCGGATGAGGCGTTCCGTTTCGCCAAGGGCGAGGCGGCCCGCTCTTCTTTGAATAACGCCGAGGAGACCCGTCTGCGTCGCCCGCTGGACTTCGTGGCGGTGACCGAGCACGCGGAGTGGCTGGGCGAATACGGGCTGATCGCCGACCCGGCCTACACCCCTGCGGGTGCGGAGGCCCGGGAGCGAGTCGAGCGTTACCGGGCGACGCGCCTCGCCGGCGCGGATGGCCGGGCCGGCGACATTCACCAAATGGTGGAGGTCGTGATCTCGGGGATGGTCCGTCCTGACCCCACCCGTCTGGATGTCGGAGCCCCGGAGGATGTGCGCTCAGCGGCCAAGTCGATCTGGCGGCGGATCATCGAGATCGCCGAGGGCCACAACGACCCGGGCCGGTTCACGACGTTGAACGGGTTCGAGTGGACGCCCACCCCGGGCGGGGTCAACCTGCACCGGGTCATCATCTTCCGTGGCAACGACGTTCCCGAGCTGCCGCTGAGCAACTACGAGGCCACCCACCCCGAACAGCTGTGGGAGTGGCTGGAGACCGCGGCGGGCGGTCCCGAAAATGTGCTGGCCGCAGGCGCGGCGCCGTGGGAGCCGTCGAAGCCGGGGATCGTGGCCGTGGTGCTACCCGACGGCACCAGTCGCCACGTGGCCGACGACGTGTGGTTCCCGAACGGGATGGTCGTCCTCGGCGATGACACACTCGTGGTGGCCGAGTCCCACGCAGACCGGCTGAGCGCGTGGACGATCACGGAGGCCGGTGAGCTGGTCGACCGACGGGTCTGGGCCGACCTCGGACCGGGCTCGGCCCCCGACGGCATCTGCGCGGATGCCGAAGGGGCGATCTGGTACGCCAGCGTCCCCGGGCAGCGATGCACCCGCGTCGCCGAAGGCGGCAAGGTGCTCGACTCGATCCAGGCCGACCGCGGTTGCTTCGCGTGCATGCTCGGCGGGGACGACGGCCGCACCCTCTATCTCGTGGCCAACCGCTACGACGGCCATGGCGCCTCGGACGGGATCGTGCTCACCCAGCTGGTCGAGGCACGGCACGCCGGGCGACCCGGTCGCGGCACTAGATGACTAATTCCTGGGGGTCAGTGGTCGTAGGCGATGAGCGATCGCAGGATGGGTTGGTTGGTGGTGTCGTTGTGCCAGATGGCGGCGGTGAGGGCGAGGACGCGTTGAAGTACTCGTGCGGCGACTCCGTCGCAGGTCCGGCCGCCGTGGCGTTCGAGGTCGAGTTGGCCTTTGAGGGTGTCGTTGACCGACTCGATGATTTGGCGGAGCGGTTTGAGCAGGTGGGCGCCGGGTCGGGGTCGTTCCTTCTCGAAGGCGGGGCGCAGCAGTCGGGCGCCGTGGTCGGCGAGGAACCCCTCGAACTCGGTAGACGTGTAGCCCTTGTCGGCGATGAGGGTTTGGCCGGGGCGGCGGGCGAGGAGCTCGGGCTCGGTCTCGAGCATGTCGCGGGCGATGTCGCGTTCGTCGGTCTTGGGGTTGGTGAGGGCGTAGGTGATGGGCAGCCCCGCGGGGGTGCAGATCAGGTGCAGACGCAGGCCCCAGAAGTAGCGGGAATGGCTGGCGCAGTAGCCGTAGGCGGACCAGCCGGCGGTGTCGGACCGCTTGGCGGTGGGCCGAGATCGGCCGCACTCGACGGGGGTCGAATCGATCAGCCAAACGTCGTCGCTCCATCCTCGACTCTCGATCGCCAAGATCCGGATCATGGCTTTGAGCTGGCCCGACGCCGCCCGCAGCCGCTTGTTGTAGCCGGACTGGCGGGGCAGATAGGGGAACAGGTGACAGAGGTGCTGACGGGCGTGGCGCAGCCAGCGGGTCTCGGACACGAACCCGGCGAGGGCTTGCAGCACCGCCAGCGTGATCAGCTCGGCGTCGGACAGCTTGGGCCTGAACGATCCTTTCGGCAGGCGCGGCGCCAGCGTCGGATCATCCTTCAGCGCGTCATCAACGCGGACATACAGTGCAGTGGCGAGGGTGTCCAGGTCGGCGTCCACGAGACCTCCAAGGTCGACGGAATCAGCAACGCCGATCGTGGACGCCTTCGCCGCGTCAACGGCGGATACCCCCGGGAATCACTCGTCTAGACGAGTGATTCCAAGGGTCCGCGCCTGACGCGGCGAGAGCGTCCACGATCGGCGTTGCTACTCCGTTCGACCGTGGAGGTCTCATGGACGCCGACCTGGACACCCTCGCCACTGCACTGTACGTCCGTATCGATGACGCGTTGAAGGATGACCCGAGCTTGGCGCCGGTGCGCCCGGTGGTGGGCATCGAGCCCAGACTGAGTGACGCCGAGTTGGCGACGGTGGCGGTGTTGCAGGCGCTGTTGGGGTTCACATCCGAGACGCGCTGGTTGCGTTATGCCCGCTGCCACCTGGTGCACCTGTTCCCCTATCTGCCTCGCCAGTCCGGCTACAACCGGCGGCTGCGGGCGGCGTCGGGCCTGCTCCAGGCGCTGATCCGAGTCTTGGCGGTCGACACTCGGGCGTGGTGTGACGACACCTGGATCATCGACTCGACCCCGGTGGAATGCGGCCGATCCCGGCCCACCGCCCGCCGTTCGAATCTGGCCGGCTGGGCCGGCTACGGCTACTGCGCCAGCCACTCCCGCTACTTCTGGGGCCTGCGCCTGCACCTCGTCTGCACTCCCGGCGGGCTGCCCATCACCTACGCCCTGGCCCACCCCAAACTCGACGAACGCGACATCGCCCGAGACCTGTTCGAGACCGACCCCGACCTGCTGGGCGCCCGGGCCGGTCAGATCCTCATCGCCGACAAGGGCTACGCCAGCCGCGAGTTCGAGACCTTCCTCACCGATCACGGAGTGCACCTGCTGCGCCCCACGTTCAAGCGCGAACCATCTCGTCCCGGCGCCCGACTGCTCAAACCGTTCCGTCAAATCATCGAATCCATCAACGACACGTTGAAAGGCCAACTCGACCTCGAACGCCACGGCGGCAGAACACCAGGTGGCGTCGTTGTTCGAGTCCTCCAACGCCTTCTCGCCCTCACCGCCGCCATCTGGCACAACGACCACACCGGCCAACCAGTGCTCCGCTCCCTCACCGCCTACGACTACTAACGACCCCTTCGAATTCAGTCATCTAGTAGTGGGGCGGCGCCGAACTCGACGCCGGTAATCCCATGGGTGTGATTCGCGGTGGGTCATGATGGGTGGCGCGGGTGGAGCCGACCGTGGAGGTGTGTGTGGCTCGCCCGCCGTCGATCTTCGTGAGGGAGTTGACTGGGGACGAAGCCGTTCGGCTTCGCCGCATGTCGCGCCAGTCGAAGGTGTTCGCCCTGCGCCAGCGGGCGCAGATTCTGCTGGCGTCGGACTCGGGTGTGGCGGCCCCGGACATCGCCCGGGTGCTCCAGACCGATGAGAATCAGGTCCGTCGAGTGATCCGCGAGTTCAACGCCGACGGGATGGGTTCGCGGCACCCTCCTACCGGGGGCGGGTACCCGAGGAGGCTCGATGATGCGATTCGGGAACGGATCCGCGACGTCGCCCTCGCCCGTCCCGGTGATCTCGGCGAGCCCGGCACCCGCTGGTCGTTGACCCGACTGCGCCGTTACCTGATCCGTCATCGGATCGTGGCCGCCGTCTCCAAGGAGCATCTGCGGCGCCTGCTCAACCGGATGGGGATCACCGCCCAGCGGACCCGCACCTGGAAAGGGAGCAACGACCCGTGGTACGAGCAGAAGAAGGCATGGTGCGGGCTGCCTACCGGGCCGCCGAGGCCGGCACTCTCGACGGCGTCGTCGTCTCGTTCGAAGAATGCGGCCCCATCTCGCTCAAACCTCACGCCGGTCGGGGATGGTTCCCGACGAAGCGGCCGGCTCGTCAGCGGGCCACCTATCACCGAACCCAGGGCACCCGGAAGTTGCTCGGCGCCTATGACGTGGGCGCCGACCGGCTCTGGGGACATCTCGAAGCCCGGCGGGTGCCGCCAAGGTCGTGGTCGAGTTCTTGAAAGACATCCGACGCCGCTACCCGGCCGAGGTCACGGTCTACATCGTGATGGACAACCTCTCGGCCCACTGGACCACCGACATCCGCCAGTGGGCCATCAACAACGTCGGACTCCTGCCGACCCCGACCAACGCCAGCCACCTCAATCGCATCGAATGTCACTTCTGGGCCTACGTCGAGTTCGTCATCAACGGAAGCGACTACAGCGACTGGACCGCATTCTCCAAGGCAACCCACGCCTACATCCGTCGCCGCAACCGCGACCACCACGAATCCCCGCATCCGCGAACTCGAAGCCCGTCGCAAGGTCGCATGACAACCATTACCGGCGGAACGATGTGTGCTGCCCCACTAGCGGGAGGCCGCGGGGGCTGTCTCTGTTGCTCATGAGGCTTGACCCAGCAGAGGCAGAAAGGATGGCCGGCGGGGTCGGCATACATCTGGAAGGCGTCGGGCGAGTCTGCGTCCGCTGTCTCCTTCAACACCGTCGCTCCGAGGGACATGGCGAGGTCATGCGCCGCCGTTGGGTCGTCAACCCACAGGTCGAGATGGACCTGCTGCGGCGTGCCGTCGGGCTAGTCGGGAGGCACATGGTTCGGTGCCCGCTGGACCCCGATCCGCGGTGGGAGTGGGCCAGACCGAAAGGGCGCCCATGACGCTCACCCTCGCCTCCGCTCGGAGCGCTCCCAACCGCCGGATCCAGGCCGGACCGAACGGGCGATAGCACGAGCGAGGGCGATGAACAGGGGCCGCTCCTGCAACGTGAGCCGGTGCAGGAGCTCTGGCGTGGCCCAGCCCGCGTCGGGCCGCCCTTCGGCATCGCGGACACATCGGGCCAAACGCGCCGCGAGCCGTTCGACGATGCCGGACGCGGACCGGCGGCTTCGGCCGCCAGCTCAGCCGCGCCGACCACCCGCCCCCCGCCCAGAGCGAGGGGCGGTCAGCCACGGGCTACTTCTTGTCCTTCTTGGTAGCCGAGCGGCGTGCATTGAGGGACATGCGACGACGGGCTGACTTAGTTGGCCGTCGCGTGTTGCCAGAGTTGCGGGGCATCGGTCTCCTCGGTGGTCCCGCTCAGGGTCGTGGACCGCCGATGAGACGGTACCGGCGCCGAGTCGCGGATCCTTCCATATCGGCGACGTCTTCCCAGTCGGAAAGGTACTTGTAGAGCACGGCGGTCAGCACGCGGAGCCCCGCCGCAAACCAACAGCCTCGCCGGCGAGTGCACCCCGCGGATCCGCAGCCCCATTCTCCCGACGACGGGCCGAACGGCCTCGAACGTCACAGCCGAACCGGCGGCCGACCCCAGCGATCACCTCGTCCGCGGCACCACACGAGCGCGCCGACCGCGGACATTCGACTCGATCTGCCCGACCGACTACGCGGCCCACAACGGCCGGCCAGCCCATCGTCGCCCCCGCCCTGACTCGTCACGGATTGGCCGATGCAGCGCCGTGATGATGTGGTCGGAGCCGCCCGATTTGGGCGCTCCGAAGCGCCCCACGTTGTACGGCGCCAACCGCGCCAGTCGGCATGGAGCAAGTGACCGGGGAGACCGTCGACGGTGTTGTTCGCCGGCGACCGGCTTCGGTCAGGTGAGTGTGGCGGTGTCTTGGGCTAGATCCAGGGCGCCGACGATGAGTAGGGCCGACATCACGATGTAGGCGCCGACACGGACCACGCGCCACCGCCGGTGGCTGGGGCCGGCGACAGCATCGGCCCAATTGACGGCCACCCCCGCGATGGCTACGCCCCGAAAGGGTGGGAACAGCAGGACCAGCAGCGGAGGGCCGAGGAGCCACCAAGGCCGAGTCGGCAGCCACGCCCCATCCGAGGCTGCCGCCCCCACCAGGTGGGCCACCACCGCCCCGAAACCAGCGCAGATGGCGACGAACAAGACGATGGCCGGCCCGGCGGGCACCAAGACGTGGAAGTCGATCCCGTCGCGGTGCACCATCATCGCCCCACCGATCACCCCGTAGAACACTGCCATCGTCGGCACCGTCGCACGCCCCAGGCGGGCGACGAATGGTCGAGCAACCAGATACAACAGCGCCGCGAAGACGCCGATCAACGCCGTGACGATCACCAGCCCGATCGTGTCGGGCAGCGTGAACCGCCCGATCTCGAAGCCGTCGTCGCTCGTCACGCCGCGCACCGTGTCGTCGGAGGTCAAGAACAGGATGCGCAATGACGAGTCGGCCGCCCAGGCCCCCGATGACCGCTCCGCTGATCGCTCCGATGACGATCGTGGCCGACACCAGCCTGACGACCGGTTCGAGCGTGCGCCGCCCGCCCAGCCCGGCGGCGCCCGGTTCCGCGCGGTCAGCGTTGGCGCCTACGCCGTCGTGACCCTCACCCACGAGCCAGCAGTCTGCCCGTTGTCAGCACGCGACCACGACCGCACTGCCTGGACCGCAAGGCCGACAACCTCCACACGCTTCTTCGGCGCCCCGCCGTGAACAACTGCACCGGCCGCTCCCACGTCTTCCCGCCGTTCGTGGAGCGGACCATGATGTGCTTGCCGCTGCCGGGCGTGCCGACGGCGAACTGGTTGGCGAAGACGTACACGACGCCGTGGCTGTCCGTACGCACGGTGCATCCCGAGCGACCGAAGCCCTGCTTGGGGTTGAACGGGTTGTTCTCCGCCGACGTCACCTGCTTGTTGGTCCACGTGCCACCCCCATCGCGTGACGTGGAGACCACGAGTGGTTGAGGCGCGGCATTGCCATGGCTGTTGCTCCGGAACGACGCCAGGCAGACGTACACGTTGCCGAAGAAGGGGCTGGACTCGGCGTTGTCGGCCCAGATCTGGTCCTTGTCGCTGAACGTCGTGGAGGACTGCTTGGTGACCAGCACCGGGTCCTTCCAGTTGCTCTGGTTGCTCACGATCGCCGGGGTCGGCGCCGGGGCACCGTCGATCCGCGACGCATAGATCGCCTCGGCGCCTTTGAACGTCGCCACGCCGGGGAAGTTGGCGGTCAGGTTGGCGTAGTACAGGCCGGACACCAACGGTCACTTCTCGTGGGCGAACGGATCCCGCCTGTACTACGGCAACCTGGCGTTCAACCTGACCACGAACCCAGGCTTCAAGGGCGCATCGGCGGCAGTCGTGTCGCGGACCGACAACGTGGCCGCGGCCGCCGCCCGCAACCAGGCCGCCTGGATGGATCCGGTGATCGTGACCCGCCAGAACGCGGCGCTGCTGTCCGAGAAGGACGACCTCTGGGCTGACAACGCCGCTTCCAGCCCCTTCTTCGGCAACGTCTATCTGTGCAAACGTGGCGTTCCGCAGCATCGGCGGGGCTCCCGAGCCAATGATGGTCGCGTCCTCGACCGACGGGGGCGGCACCTGGCGCCAGCGCCAGATCAGCGCCGCCACGAACAACGCCCAGACAGGCGGACGTCAGGGTCACGCGATACGCACCGATAGCGCGGGCGTCGTCTACGTCGTCTGGGAGGGCGCCGACATCAAGACCGGCCAAAGCGTCTTCTACCTGGCCCGCTCCTTCGATGGCGGCAGCAACTTCGAGAAGCCCCGAGCAGTTGCTCAGGTCCACGACGTCGGGGTGTTCGATCCGGTCTCGGGCCGCATCGTCTTCGACGGGTACGCCGGGACCCGGACGGACAGCTTCCCCAGCCTCAGCATCGCCAACGGCGCGCCGACTGGTTCCGACGCGACCAACACCATCGTGCTGACCTGGCCCGACGCGGCCAACGGGCTCAACCACGAGCAGGCACTCGTGCAGACCTCCACCGACGGAGGTGCGACCTGGTCGAGCCCTGTCAACGCCGCGGAGACCACTGACCGGGCGGACAACCCCGCAGTGGCGATCTCGCCCAACGGCACGGACGTGTACTTGGTCTACAACGGCTACCTCGATCCGTGCCGTACCACCACTGCAACCACCCGGCGGATGCAAGGAGTCGCACGCCACGCCGATGTCGGCGCCAGCGGCGTCCTCGGGAGCTTCACGACGCTCCACCGCGGGCCGGTTGGCGACGCACGGGGCACGACCCGCACCCTCAACCGCGAGCTGATCTACGACTACCAGTACGCCGCCGCGGCCCGTGACTACGGGGCCGTCATCTGGATGGACGCTCGCGACGCCGCGGTCTGCGACGCGGTCAACGCCTACCGCCAGTCGCTCATCGACGGCACCCCGATCCCGGCGCCCTCACCGCTGACCGACTGCCCGCCGATGTTCGGCAACCTCGACAACTACAGCGGCAGCTACCTCGACCCAACGCCCTGATCACGGCACATCGTCGATCTGAGCGATCGTCGAGGTGCCACAATTGACACACTAGGTCTGCGCCTCCAACCGCGAGCGGTTGAAGGCGCGCGACCTTGCCCGCTCGCTACCCAACCATGCGGCACGCTCGGTGATCTGCGCGGCCCGCACTGTTCTCAAGTTCGGCAGCCTCGAGATCCTCACATCGAGCAGTTCGCGACCGGCGCGAACATCACCACCGGGTCCGACGCCATGTGGTACGTCATCGTCACCATGTCGACGGTGGGCTACGGCGACCAGTACCCCGTCACCAAATAGGGTCGACTCTTCGGCTCCCTCACCATCGTCGTCGGCGTCGGCATCTTCGGCACCTTCACCGGCTATCTGGCCACCCTCTTCCTCTCACCGTCCACGAAACCGACCGCCACCGAAACACCATCGGCAGCGGTCGACGCGCGGTCCAAGGTCAGCCAGCTCAAGGACCTCATGGCTCAGCAACAAGCCGCCATGGACGAGATCGACCTCCTGCTCCAGTCCGAGGGAACGTGACCGCACTCCGGCGCCACACAGATTCGTCATCGGCTTTGCTGACGGCGGATCGGGACGATGCAGCCACGGTGGTGGATCGTGACCCGTTCGAGAGCGCGGGCGGCGTGCTGCACGGAGCCTTCCCGGGCGGCAAGACGCTCGACGTCGAAGGTGTCACCGGTAGTCACGTACCGGTGCTGCTCCCAGCGTCACCCTCCGCCCGCCACGTGACCCCGACGAGCCACCTCTTGTAGATGGGTTCCCCGTCACGATGAAGGTCCCGCCGATCGCCGCCCTCGTCAACCGTCCCACGAACAGATGTTCGCACAGCCGGCGGCCGCTGCGAAGTGAACCGATGGACCGCTGCCGATCCCGCACCTATCAGTTCGGCGTTGGCGAAGGGCCTGATCGCCGGCTCGGGGCGTGCGGCTCCAGTCGGTTCGAGGAACGTTCTGATGCCCTCGATGACCGGTGAGAACGACGGACGCGTTGGGCGGCGCTAGCCCGGTATGACGGTGCCGGCACCCGTCACAGCCTGTGTGACCTCAGGGTGACCGAGGTAGGTCACCGTCCCACTGCCAGCGAGGTGAACGTCGAGTGTCGTGTCCACTCGAACCACGACGGTGCCGACACCACTGATGTCGACGCTCGCGCTGTGGCTGGCGAGTCTGGCGGCCTGATATTGCCCCGACCCCGAAATCGTCACCGCCTGCGAGCCGGCGCTCCCTGCCACCGTCATGTGACCTGCGCCGCTGATCGCGACCGTCAGCCTGTCGGTGGACAGCCCGCTTGCTGTGACGGTGGTCGATCCGTTGGCCTCGATCCCGTTCAAGGTCGCCACCGTCAACGTGTACTTGATCGGCTTGCGGGGCGAGATCGTCTCGCCGTGCTTTACCCCGAGAACGAGCGTGCCGTCGACGACATCGCTCGTCAGCTTGGGCAGGATGTTGTCCTCGGCCTCGATCGTCAACGACTCAGCCCCCGTCTGGTCGATCGTCAGCACACCCGCTGCGTCGAGCTCGACAACCTTCACGCCGGCGACCGGACGGGACTCGGTGCTGATCGTCCCCGAGCCTGCTGTGCCACCGCCTGTGCCGCAGGCTGTAGCCACCACGGTGACGGCCAAGGCAACCTTCGCGGCAGATGAGACCACCGGCAACCCCCTCGACCGGCACGGCAGGCGCACCCTGCCCCAAACGCACCTTACGGCACGCGTACCTCACCGCGGCCAACCGCCGCTCGAACCCAGCCAGCGATCAGCCAACGCCGCCAGCTGCAGCTCGATCCCGGCCTCCGCGTCGTACACCGCCTCGGCGCGCACCCATACAACGCGCGTGACAGACGCGGATCGCGGCTACGTGGGCCCAGCCTGGCTGCTCCGGACACGCGGACGCCACGGTCTCAAAGCGCGCCCCGACTTGCCCGACCGGGCTCGGGGGCCAGGCCGCGCCCGAGCGGGCATTATGGCGCGCTCGCGATCGCGAGCGCAGCCCGATAGGTCGGCGCCATGGCGCGTCTCGGATCCCGCCGGTCGGGTTGCGGGACCTTGGCCCCTACCGTTGCCGTCTCGTCCCTTGTTGACTCGGAGGGTGACGTCGCGAGAGGTGCTGGCGAGATGATGGATAACGGCTGGGGCTCCGGGGGGTGGGGTTGGGGCGCCTGGGTGTTCATGGCCATCATGATGCTGATCTTCTTCACCCTCGTCGCGGCCGTGCTCATCGCCGTGATCCGCTCCGGCGGTTGGGGAGGTGGTGGTACCACCGCCCGGAGAGCCGGTGGTGCTGAGGATGCCATGCGCCTGCTTGACGAGCGCTTCGCTCGAGGCGAGATCGACGCTGACGAGTACACGAAGCGCCGGGACTTGCTCCGATCCCGATGAATGGCGGTCGGCCAGATCTGCGTTTGCTGGTGGCAGCCGTTGGGGTGGTGATCATCCTCGCTGGCGTCGCCACTGTTGCCTTGGCCGCGGCCAATGGAGCGTTCCGACACGGCTGGGTCGCTCCCAACGGCCAATGCGCGGCACCGGCGCTACCGGGCGCCGTCGTCGACGTCACCCTCACGAACATGGGCTCGCCGATGATGGGCGGCTGGATGGGCGGGGGCACGATGAGGATCCTCACGCGAGCGGTCCAACGTCCCATCCGGCATGGTGTCGTTCCGGGTGGCCAACACCGGCAGCCTGGTACACGAACTCGTCGTCCTTCCCCTTCGAGACGGCCAGTCTGTGGGTAGCCGCCCGGTCAGCACCGACGGCCGCGTCGATGAGACGAGCAGCCAGGCTGAAGCGTCGCACAGCTGCGCCGCGGGCGCCGGGGACGGCATCAACCCGGGCACGCTCAGCTGGGTCAGCGTCAACCTCAGCCCAGGTAACTACGAACTCGTCTGCAACCTCCCCGACCACTACGCCGCGGGCATGTACACCAGCTTGACGGTGACGTGACGATTCCGCTCGCGCAACGTTTGACGATGCGCCTCACTTCCAGCGGCTTCCGGCGACGAAGCAACCCCGGGAATCCGCGGCGTGAGTGACAAGTGGCTTCCGTTGGGTGCCGGTCGAGAGCGCTCGCGACGCAAGCATGTCGGGCGATGATCTCGCGACATGCACAGAACTGCCGTTCGGCTCGGTGATCTGACGGAGGCCGCCCTGCGATTTCGGAGAGGCACGACTAGGCGCACTGTCGCGGGTGGGCTAGACTTGGGCTAGACCGCGGGCGGTGACGGATCTTCGGCGGCCCCATCCCCCGCTTACTCGTCTTGGGATACGACGCCGGGATCGGCGACGTGTTCGGTCCAGTGGGTCCCGTCCCATCAGCAAGTTCGTGGTGGTGGTGGTGGCGGGGGTCGGAGTGCCAGGCCCCGGGTGATGCACCATCTGGTCGCAGTTCGCGCTCGCGCACCAGGCGAAACCGAACACCGGATCGTCGGCACCGGGTGCGAACACCTCCCGATCGGGATCCAATCCCCGCTGTCGCAGCGCGGACCAGTCGATCAGCGACCCCAGGTCGCGCTTCACGCCGCGGTCGAGGCCGCCAACCGCCTCGGCGTGTGCGGGCCTGCTCACCGCCCACCTCCTCGCTGGCGACGGACTCGTCGCTGCGCGGTCACCTCCAGCCTGTCCACAGCGTCGCGCAGCCGCGGCGGGCTGGGATGCACGTAGACCTGAGTGCTGGTGATCGAGCGGTGACCGAGCAACTGCTGGACCACGTCGATGGGCACCCCAGCCTCGCCGAGTTCGGTGCCCATCGCATGGCGCAGCATGTGTGGCCGGACCGGACGAGCCAGCCCGGCTCGCCGCCCGAGGGACCCGAACAGCTGGCGGAGTGCCGAGTCGGTCATCGCCGCGCCGAGCGGCGCATGGAACAGGTTGACAAACACGAAGTCCCAGCCATCTGCGCCCGGACATCCCAGACGCTCGGACAGGTAGCGCTCGTAGTAGGCGAGCACCCACGGCCCCACCGGCACCACCCGATCGTTGCGGGACTTCGCCCACACCCCGTTCGGGTTGTCGCGCCGCACCACATGCAGATGCGGGCCCGACAGCTGGCAGCCCAACGAGACCGACGACTCCACCACGTGCAGGTCGCTGCGCCGCAACCCCAACGCCTCCCCGATGCGCAGCCCGCCGAACCGCAGCAACACCAAAAGGAACCGGTCCCGCCACGACGACGCGGCCACCAACAACGCCTCCCACTCCTCGCCCGACGCCGCGTCGGGCCGAGCCAGGCGACTCTCCCGCAGCCGATGTCGTGGCCGGGCCCAGTAGCGCAACCCGCCCCTGTCGACGCGCAGCTCGGCCGGCAAGTGGCGGTCATCGGCCACCTCGTAGAGGACGGCGAGGACCTCACCGCCCACCGCTCGGGCCGCCACCGCATGTTTGAAGAACTCCCGCACCACCGCCAACACGTGGTTGATCCGGCCCGCACCCGGCGGTCGCCCCTGGCCCGCGCACGGCCGTGCCGTGGGCGTCGTGCGCAACAACAGCATGAACCGGCTCAAGTCACCAGCGCGTCCTCCAAGCTGCGCCCCCTGCGACCGCACCAGCACAAGAACCGAGCCAACTCCCCCGCGTAGACCCGCGTCGTGGACTCGGCCCGATCACGACCGAATCGAACATCGAACAGGAACCCGTCGGCGACCTCCACCTTGCGTAGCAGTCGTCCACCACCGTCCAATACGCCCGACCATCGGGAAGAGCGATGCGAAACACGCGCCAGCCGGGCTCGACCTGGTCGACTGACTGAGAACACCTGGACACGTCGGTGACGGTATGAAGATCACCTGTCACTCACGGGGACGGCGCACCCTCAAACGAGACAACCAACAACAACAACGGCACTGCTGAAAACGGCCATGATGAACGCGTGGCGGAGGGTGTGGGGTGAGATCCGCGTGGTGATCCCCGCCCGACAGGCGTAGCCGTTGCCTGCCGAGCCACGCCGTGGTACCGAAGGTATCTCGTAGCCCTCGACGGCAGCCACCTGAGCGAAGTCGTCGGGTACACGAGCTCGAAGCCCGGACCGACCGATCAGCTCGTCGGGCCCCCATCGGATACGTCACGGGCGGCGGCGTTCGCGAACTGGATCGCCGAATCAGCGTCGAGGAACTGCACCACGCTCACGTGTCGCGTACCAGCGCATGCCACACCCGCCCCTGCACGTCGTCAACTACTACTCGCTATCGGGAACGATAGACGGCCCACGGCCGACCCGGCGGCGAGCGATGATGATGGCGAGGAGGAGGCGATGGATCACAGCGAGAGTGATGCTCTCGAGGCCGCGCGAGCCCGGCGAGGGGACCTCCACAGGGCGCTGCTCGATCTCGAGCGGGCGCTGGCCGGAGCGGCACGCGGTCGAGCGCAGGCGTGGGCCGACTCGGTACGAGCGACGCTGGTCCGGGTGCGCGAGACGTTTACCGCCCACATCGAGGTCACCGAGGGCGCCGATGGGCTCTATCAGGAAATGCTGGCGCAGGCGCCTCGCCTTTTCGGCGCGGTGAACCGCCTACAGCTCGAGCACGCCGACATCGCGAGCGCCCTCGCCGAGGTCGACAACCGGCTCGACGACCCGATGTCTGACGCCGACGCTTGGGTGGAGTCGATCCGCGACGCCGCCATCACGCTCATGGGCCTCCTCGTCCGTCATCGCCAGCGCGGCGCCGATCTGGTCTACGAGGCCTACGACGTGGAGATCGGCGGCGAGACGTGACGGGACGAGACGCGACGGATGCCGAGATGGATCGAGACGAGATGGTCGCGTTCACGCTCGACCAACTGATTTGACGGACACGCGCTTTTGCATCGGGGAGGAAGCGAAGGAACGAAACTCACTTGCCGCAGCCGATAGCCCAGCCGTTCGACGAGCGCGGGCCGCTCCGGCGGAAGCCAACGGCGGCGGCTCGAGCCGCCGGGGCACGAGCCGGCAATCGTCAGCCTCCAAGGGAACTGCGTATCGTCCCATACCGCTCGGCGCCTCACCGACGGGGCGTCTCCTCACGGCCCGTCGGAGACACTCGGTATTGCCACGCTGTCTCCCGCTCGGAGCCCGCACGATATCCGGCGAAGTGCGGTGATCGCCGCGTCCGATAATGGCCGTTGGGCGCTCGCTCCACCGGGCCGTCACGGCGCACCGAACATCGGCCTTCAGTGTCCCCGAATGTTCCCGGTAAGAGTCGGCGGGCCGCCCCTGACCGCCGGCTCGCGGCGCATCAACAGCGGCGTTCTGTTCCCCACACCGCTGGACCCGGCCCGTTGCTCCCGGTCCTCGCGTGCGCGGGCGACGTGTCCAGTTGGCTCCAACCATCTGAGGCCGCCACCGACCGACGTGCCCAAGGTTCGTGACGTGTTCAAGACGTTCACGGCTGATTGGGGCAAGGCGGGGCGAGCGGCGACGCCCCGTCGGTCAGCGCCTGAGCAGGCGGAGCAGTGGCGCGGCGCCGAGCCGCTCGGCGATGGCAATCGCCTGCCGGCGGCCGGCGTCATCAGTCCGGGCGAGGGCGAGCGCCTCCTCGTACGGATGCCCGCGCGCTCGCCACTGCCTCGCGGCGTCTGCCCACCGGCCCTCCAGCTCGGCGAGGTGCGGCTCGGAGACACTGTCGGGGATTGAGGACAGCTCGCCGAGCTCCTGCTGCCATCGGGCGATCCGCCCGAGGTGGCCGCCGAAGAGGCCCGACAACGCGGCCGCCCGGTGCAGCCGTGGCCGCGCAGCCCGCAGGTCGCCGGCGAGCCACGCCCGTTCGAGCTCGACCTCCGCGAGCGGGACGATCCGCTGCGGCTCGGCGGCCGCGTCGGCGAGCGGCCACGCCCGTGCGAGGGCGTCCGCAGCGGCGAGCTTGTCGCCACGGCGCACCTGCACCAGCGCGAGCGACCCGAGCGCGAGGAGGAGCGGCACCGACGACTCCGTCTCGACGGCGGCACGCAACGCCCGCTCGCCGTCGTCCCACCGCCCCTCTATGACGTCCATGCGGGCGAGCATCACGATCAGGTACCGCCGCAGCGTCTCGACCTCGTACTGCTCGGCGTGGCGCAGCGCCTTCTTGGCGACCTCGCGGGCGGGAAGGGGACCGTCGTTCATCATCACCGTGTAGGAGACGGCGATCATCGCCCGAACGGCCTCGTGGTGGTCGCCGATCGCCTTCGCCATGGCGACGGCCTCCCAGAGCATCGCCTGGTCGGTCAAGTCGAACCTGACGCGCGCGGCGCCGACGTTGACCATCGCGTGCACGACGACGTCGCCGGCGTGTAGGTCGCGGGCAAGGCGGATCGCGCGGTCGCCCCACTCGACCGCCTTCTTGTGCTGCCAGGCGAGCATCGCCAGCTGCGAGCGGTTGCTGTACGCCCACGCGAGCTCGACCGAGGGCGGCAACCGCTCTCGAGAGCACCTGCACCGCCAGCTGCGCCTGCACCTCCGCCTGCACCCGCCGCGCCTGGTACCAGTGGATCCTCGACAGCCAGCGGTGCACCCGGCCGGTCGAGAGCTCGTCGCCGGCCGCGCGGTGCGCGGCCAGCGCACGCAGGGCCAGCTCGAGCGCGGCGTCGGTGTCGCCGGCGTTGTACGCGGCGTGGGACGCGGCCTCGAGCACGCCGGCGTGACGCTCGGGTGGGAACTGCTGCAGCAGGGGCAGCACGCGGCGGTAGTGCGCGTTGGCCTCCCGGTGCGCCGATGCCGCCGTCGCACGGTGCGCGGCGAGGAGCGCCTGCTCGGCGAGGAGCGGCAGGTCGCCGACCGCCTCGGCGTGGTGGACGACGCGCGCCGGATCGGCGCCGGTGGCGACGAGCGCCTGGGCGACCCGGCGGTGGAGCGCGTGGCGGCGGGCGGCGGGAATGTCGTCAAGCACGGCACGGCGTGCGAGCTCGTGGCGGAACCCCACGGCGCCCTCGTCGAGCACGACGATGCCGCCACGCTCGGCTGGTTCGAGCTCGGTCACCCGATCGGGGCGGAGCACGTCGAGTAGCGCTACGTCGGTGCGCGACGGCTCCACGGCTAGCAGGTGGAGCAGCTGCGCGGCGGCGTCGGGGAGCCGGGCGACGCGCGCTACCACGGCGTGCGCGACGGATGCCGGCAGGATTTCCGCGTCGGGGTCCGGCCGCATCGCGGCGAGCTCGGCGACGAAGAACGGTACTCCGCCCGTCGCGGCGAGGACTCCGGCCGCCCGCTCCTCGCCGACGAGCTCGGCGACGGCACGAGGTGACAGCGGCGCCAGGTCGATGCGGCGGGTCACCTCCGCCGGGACGGCGCCGAGGAGGAGCACGAGCGGGTGCGCGCCTACCAGCTCCTCGGCCCGGTACGTCACGACGAGCAGCGCGGGAACGTCGGCGATGCGGCGCGACACGAACGAGAGGACGTCGATCGTCGCCGCGTCCGCCCAGTGGACGTCCTCCACGGCGAGCACGACCGGCGAGGGTGAGCTCGCAAGCTCGGCGAGCAGCACCTGCTGGACAGCACCCGGGGTGGGGCTTGCCAGGGCGTCACCGACGGCCGGTGCGGCGTGCCGGGCGATGTCGTGGAACGGGCCGAGGGGCAGCGGCGTGACGAGGTCGTCGCACCGGCCGACCAGCGCGCGTGCGCGTTCGACGCCGGCGAGGAACGATCGCAGGACGGTCGTCTTGCCCATGCCGGGCTCGCCCGCGATGGTGACGATCCGGCCGTGGCCGCCGGCCGCGTCGAGCAGCGCGGCGTGGAGCAGGGCGAGCGCCTCCTCGCGCTCCAGCACCGGCTGGCCGGGCGGCCGGCCGTCGCCGGACGCGACGCGGCCCCCTCCCACCACCGGTGCCACGAATTGGTAGCCGCGGCCGTGCACCGTGCGGATCACGCGCTGCTCGCGCCCGTCGTCGCCGAGCGCTCGCCGCGCCGCCTTCACCCGCGACGTGAGCGCGGACTCCGACACGAAGCGCGTACACCAGACCTCCTCGAGCAGCTCCGCCTTCGTCACGACGCGGTCGCGATGCGTGACGAGGTAGCGCACGACGTCGAACACCTGCGGCTCGACGTGCACGCGGGCGCCGGCGCGGCGGATCTCGTACGCGTCGACGTCAAGCTCGACGTCCCCGAACCGCAGCACCACGGCCGAGAACGGTACGGCAGTCGGCGCGCACCCGCACCACGAATGCCGTCCTCGGGGACGGCCGTGCGAACGCCTGCGGTAGCGCTGCTCGGCGTGGGCACCCACGCCGTCGATCACCCGCACGGTTGACTGCCGTGCGAGCCGCGACGTCCACGACCGGGCTGATCCCGAGCTCGACGACGTCCTGCGATCCGCGGACTCACATGGCGTGCAACCCTTCGAGCTCGAGGCCCTCGACGAGCGGGACGCCGAACGTGTCGTCGTCTTCCACGATGAGAGAGAGAAGGAGGTCTTCGGCGGGGAGGTTCTACCGCCGGCTCGGTGGCGGGTGTTGCCGGTCTTCTCTACGTGAGGAGGCCAACGATGGTCACTGTTCGTGGTGCTCAAGTAGAAGTCGTGTGATGGCGCCCGATGGCGCCGAGGTGAGCGGCTTCTTCGCCTGGGCCGCCGTTCACGGTGTGACCGCGCGCGACGCGACCGCGCCCACATCGAGCCGTACGGGTGTGCGATGACGAACGCCTCCTCTCGCCCGAAGCGGACGAGTGAGACTGGAAGCCGAGCAAGCGAACCCGTCGAGGGCGGCCATGGACGTCGTAGTCGTCGAGGTCGCCTCGGGTGCGTGGCAGGCTTAAGCGAAGCATGTTTGCTGGGTGTTCGTCGCGGACGGTCGCGACGCGACGTTGGTCGACGCCGGCTATCCGGGCGGTCGACACCGAGTCCTGACGTCCTCGGAGCGGATCCGGCCGCAGGCCAGCCGATGTCGCCGGGGGCGTGACCCGCGGTTTTGGAGGCAACGCTGCGGTGGGTAGGCAGGACCGTCCGCTCTCATTGCGCCGCGGTGAAGTGACGCAAACGTGGCATCGATCGCTATCGGCATGCCTGACAATGTGCGGGTCGGGCCTCCGCCCGAACGACGGCGTCGATCCTTCTCACCGCGCAGGCCCGGGAGAAGGCAGTCGCGCTGCTCGTCATCGCACATCGCCGCACGAATTGGCCGATCCTGCGCTGGCAATGACGTGGCCGGCGTCGGCCATATCGGCGCTCCAAACGTCGAGCCCGCGGGCGCCGCGAGCACGCCGAGCGTAGGTCGCTCTTCACTACCTCGGCTAAGGGCTCGTCGATCGGCCGAACAAGTGCGCTCAAGTGGTGCTCGACGGCGAGTTGTTCGAGTTCGTCCGGCGTCAGGACCCGGGTGTTGCCGAGCAGCTCGAGGCGGTCCCTCCGGCCATCGTTGACAAGCCGCGGACGTCCCCCGTCACGAGCACGTGGCGTCCTTGACGAACGTGAGCCTTAGGGGTTGCGCGGATAGGCGAGGGCGGCGGGGGTCATTTCGGGCTCCAGCGGTCGCGGTAGGTGAGGAGTTTGCCGACGATGAGCACGACGGTGGCGAGGCAGAGCGCGGCGTGGCGGTGGCGTGGCTTGCGGTCGGTGTTGCGGCGGAGCTGGCCGTAGTTCGACCACCACGAGTTGGTCGCCTCGACGATCCAGCGCAGCCCCAGCCGAACGGGCTGCTTGACACCCGGTTGTTTGGTGCCTCGCCGTTGAATGCAGAGATCGTCGAGTCCGTGTTCGGCGAGCCACTCCCGCACGACCGGGTAGTCGTAGCCCCGGTCGAGGTGCACGGTGTCGACATCGGCCAGGAGCCCGTTGGCGGCGATGGCCTCGACCGTCGGGACGAGCATGCGGACGTCGTTGCGGTTGGCACCGTCGATCGTCCCCCCCGATGGGCACCCCGTGCCGTTCGGAGGCCACGGACCACTTCCAGCCCAACTTCCCACGATCGGTGGGGTTCGGGCCGGTCCCCTCACCACCGTAGGGAGCCTTGTGCAGCGACCCGTCGAGACTGACCTCGGACAGGTCCAGCCCGATGATCCGGTCGAACGCGGCCAGCGCCTCGGACTTCAACGCCTCGAACACCCCCGCCCCGATCCACTCGTCGCGCCGGGCCCGCAACGTCGTGTCCGACACCCGATTGCTCCAAGATCGCCTCGACATCGACCCATGACGCGCCGGTGGTGAGCCGGATCAGGATCCCCCACAAGCACAGCCGGTCCGGCACCCGGGCCCGGTGACAGCCCAACGGGTGCTCATCGACGGTCTCGGGCAGCAACGGCTCGATCGCCGCCCACACCGCGTCCACCACGTCCACATCGAGTGCGCGCATGATGTCCAGTGACCTTCCCCGGTCGGATGGCTTGGGTCGCACTCGGCATCACAACCGAGCCAACCCTCCGACCGGCGGATGGTCACCCCCTATCCACGCGAGTCCTTAAGCTCAACTCGGCGGACCGTCCCCATGTCGCCATGGGGAGAGGCGAACCGTCGGAGTGCAGATCGCGCGTTCCGACTATGGCGATGGTGTGACCCGGCCCCAGGCGAGCGAGCCCACCGCCTTGGTGGCGGAAATGCATGCCGTCGACGAACGTGTCCACCAGCCACGGCCCGCGCTGACCGGCCTTCAGAGATTCACCTTCATGCGGGTGCCGCCGGCTCACGCGTCACCGAGCCCACGCTGCAACGACGTCTACGCTTGGGCCATGGCGATCGAACGGCGGTCGACGGCCAGGGGCGAGCCCCGTTACGAGGTTCGTTCGTATGCGCGGGCCCGACGGCCGCGAACGGTCGCGCACCTTTCGGACGCGAAGGGCGGCCGAGGCGTACGAGCGCGAGCAGCTGACGCTGCGCGATCAGGGCGGCTGGGTCGACCCGCGCGCGTCCCGCATGACGGTGGCCGAATGGGTCCGGGAGTGGTCGGGCACGATCGTGCACTTGCGGCCATCAACCCGACGCATCTATGCGGACAACCTCCGTCTGCACGTGCTGCCGTCGCTCGGTGCGGTACCGCTGAGCAAGCTCACCAAGACCGAGTTGCGCCGGTGGCTCGCCGAGCTCGCCGCCACCGATCTCTCGCCCGCCAGCGTGCACCAGGCGTTCCGCTGTCTGCGCCGCGTGCTCGGCGCCGCGGTCGATGGCGACGTGCTGGCCCGTAATCCGCTCGCCGGCATCAAGCCGCCCAAAGTGGACCGGCGGGAGATGCGATTCCTCACGGCGGACGAGGTCGCGACGCTGGCCGACATGATCGACGAGCGCTACCGAGCCTTCGTGCTCGTGGGCGCCTACTGCGGGCTGCGGTGGGGCGAGCTCGCCGGCCTGCGCCGCCACCGAGTCGACCTGCTGCACCGGTCGCTCCAGGTCGTCGAAGCCCTCGGGATCGGGGAGAAAGGCCGACGAGCGCTGCTGCCGGTCAAGACGGGTGCGAGCCGCCGTGCCATCACCCTCCCGGCACTGGTGGTCGAGGCACTCGAGCACCACCTGACCTTCTATGCCGGCGCGGGCCACACGGGGTTCGTGTTCACCGCACCTCACGGTGGCAGCCTCGACGTCAATACCTTCCGCAACCGCTACTGGCTCCCGGCCGTCCACGCGGCTGGCCTGGCGCCGCTGCGGGTGCACGACCTGCGTCACACCGCTGCGTCGCTGGCCATCGCCGCCGGCGCCGACGTCAAGGTGGTGCAGTCGATGCTTGGCCACGCCTCGGCCGCCATGACCCTCGACCGGTACGGCCACCTGATGCCGGGCCAGGCCGAAAGCGTCGCCGAGCGCCTCGACGCCATCGCCCGCGCCACCGTCCCTACCCGCCCCCCGGCCCCTATCCCGCTGCGCTCGCGGGATTTTCGCGGGATGGACCGCCGGTGAGTAAGGCGTCCGCCGGTCTGTAGTGCCTTTGACCAGGTAAGATGTGGAGCCGGGTGTCGGATTCGAACCGACGACCTACCGCTTACAAGGCGGTTGCTCTGCCGACTGAGCTAACCCGGCCACCTTCGCAGGCTACGGCAGTGCGCCTCGGTGCCTCTCAGGCCGAGCGCAGCTCCGCGGGCGCGGCTTCCGTGGCGGTGTCGGCCGACGGAGCCCGGTGCATCGCTCCGTGCACCGTCCGGCCATCGGCCGCCAATCCCCAGCCGGCCGCCGCCAGTGCCGCGGCCGCGCCGACGAGCAGGCCAGCGCGAGGCCCCCACCGGTCGCAGATGGCGCCGAGCAACGGCCCTCCGATCGGGGTCGAGCCGAGGAACACGATCGCCTGAAGGGCCAGGACTCGCCCCCGCATCACGGGATCGGCCCGGACTTGGACGATGGCGGTGGACGTCGTCATGAAGACCATGCTGGAGAACCCGACGACCAACGCGACCGGGAAGGCGGCGGCCAAGGAAGGCGCCAACGCGAAGACGGCGAGGGCGACCCCGAAGGCGGCGGAGCCGAGGACGACCTGGCGCACGCTCACCGAGACGCGCCGGGCCATGGCGAGGGCCCCCACGAGCGAGCCAACGCTCAGGACCGAGTACACGAGGGTGAAGGTCCCGTCGTCGCCGTGAAACGTCCTCGTGACGAACAGCGGCACGACCACCTGGAAGTTGAAGGCGAGGGTGCCGATGACCGCCATCATCACCAGCGGGATCCAGAGCTCCGGCACCGATCGTGCGTAACGCAGCCCGGCGCGGACCTGACCTTTCGCTCGCACGGCAGGAGGGGCCGTTCGCAGCTCGGCGGGGTCGATCATCCAGAAGGCGACGATGACCGCGATGTAGGACAGCCCGTCGATGGCGAAGCACCATCCGTAGCCCGCGACGATGATGAGGAGGCCCGCGAGGGCCGGGCCGATGATGCGGGAGCTCGTCATGAGCGCGCTGTTGAGGCTCACCGCGTTCTGCACGTTCGCCTCGGGAACCATCTCGACCACGAACGCCCGCCGGGCAGGGTTGTCGAAGGCGACGGTGACGCCGCCCACGAACGCGACAGCGTAGATGGCGAGCACCGGCGTCGACGGCAAGAAGGCGAGCGCGGCCAGCGCGAACGACTGGAGCATCGCGAACACCTGGACGAGGAGCAGCAGCTTGCGCTTGTCCGAGCGGTCGGCCACGAGGCCGGCCCACGCGCCCAGCAAGAGCACGGGCCCGAACTGGCAGGCCGCGAGCACTCCCACGGCTAGGCCGTTGTGGGTGAGGTGGAGCACGAGCAACGTCTGGGCCACGAGCGTGAGCCAGTTGCCGACCTGCGAGATGAGCTGGCCCTCGAAGAAGAGGCGGAAGTTGCGCACGTGCAGCGAGCGGAACGTCTCCGCGCCGGCCCGGCGCAGCCGCGTCACGGCTGCCGACCCGGCGCTGCCTCGGCGCAATCCGGAGCGCTCACCAGGCCCTCGAGCACGGCGATGGCTGCCTCCAGTGCCTGCCGATCCTCAGCGGTGAGGTCAGCGAGGCGTTGCGCGAGCCACGCCGTGCGCCGCGAGCGATTGCCCTCGATCTGGCGGCGCCCGGCCGGCGTGACCTCGAGGCGGCTGATGCGACGGTCCTGCGCGTCAGCTCGCCGCACCACGAGACCGCGCTCTTCGAGCTTGCCCGCCACGCGGGTGATGCTCGGCGGGGCCACGTGCTCGAGCAGGGCCAGTTCCCCGAGGGTCACGGGTCCCTCCCGGTCGATGGTGGCCAAGGCGCTGCCGAGGGTCGCGCCCAGATCGCCCTCGTCCTGGCGCCGCAGCAGGCGAGCCAGGCGAGCGACACTGAGGCGCAGGCGAGCGGCGAGATCCCCGATGTCGAGCGCTGTTGGTGCCCCGTTCACCGCCATGTCATCCAGTATGCGCGTCGATTCTTAGTTAGGCAAACTATTTTCAACGGACACCCCGTGGCGTTGAGCGGCCACCTGGGATGGCGTGGCGCCGCGCTCGGCGCGAGCGCCCTGGTGGCGGCCGGTACTGCCTGGGATCGCCGCCGCACCCGAGGGTGCTTGTATCGAGAGGGCGGGCCGGGAAGGATGAAGGCGTGGCCCTGAGCGACGACGAGCGGGCGGTGCTCGACTTCGAGCGCACGTGGTGGACCCTGGACGGCTCGAAGGACGCGCTGCTCCAGGAGCGGCTCGGCTTCTCGGCCGAGCGCTATTACCAGATCCTGAACGGGTTACTGCTCCGACCCGAGGCGCTCGAACACGACCCCCTCGTGGTCCGGCGCCTGTTGCGCCTGCGCGATCGCCGGCGTCGCGCTCGTCTGGATGCCGCGCTCGAGGGCTGGCCGCTCGCCGCGTCGGCCGCCGAGGACCATCCGTGAGCGAGCAGCCCGGGCACGGACGGATGGCGCCCCCGTGAGCCGGCCCCCGGGCCGGGACCGCAGCGCGGCGGCGCGGTCGGCGTCCATGGCCGGGCGGGGCGTGTTCATCGTCCTGCTCGTCACGGCCATCGGGCTGCTGGTGCTCAAGAACGGCTTCGCCGATTCGAGCGGCTCCTCGACCAGTACCGCTACCACGGTCAAGCCGGCGCCCTCGACCACGCACCCGGTCACCACCGCACCTCCCGTGACCCAGCCCTACAAGGTGATCGTGGCCAACGGCTCGGGCGTCGCGGGCGCGGCCGGCAAGGTCACCACCTACCTGAAGGGCAAGCATGTCGAGACGGTGCCTCCTACCGACGCCACGCGGAAGGACTACCCGGCGACCGTCGTCTACTACACGAACGGGTACCAGGCTCAGGCCGGGACGGTGGCCCAGCTCCTCGGCGGGGTGAAAGTCGCGGGGCCGGTTCCGACCCCGAGCCCCGTGAAGTCCATGGGCGGCGCTAACGTGCTTGTCGTGGTGGGAAAGACGTCGCCGCCGCTGCCGCAGTGAGAATGGAGCCTGCATCGCGCCCGTCGATGCCGCTGGGGCTCGTCGCGCTCCTGACCTTCCTCGTGATCCTGGGCGGCTTCCTCGTGGTGCGCTGGATCATCGGGACGATCGTCTTCGGCCTCCAGACCGCCGCCGTGGTCCTGGTTCTGGGACTGGCCGCATTCTTGTACTTCCGGTACCGCTCCAGCTCCTGAGCCACGTCCTCACCGCTTCCTCCACGCAACGAGGGGCGTCGGCCATGGCCTCGTCGAGTCCGAAGCCCTCGACCAGGGACACGGTAGGCACCTGCCGGTCGCAGCCGTCGAACACCTGCCCGGCCACCACGAGGAGGGGCACCCGGCACGCCGCCGCCAGCTCGGCCACGCCGCCCACCACCTTGCCGTCGAAGCTCTGACCGTCGACGAAGCCCTCGCCGGTGACGACGAGGTCGGCCGCTTCGACGTGCTCGGCCAGATCGAGCTCGTCCGCCAGCACATCGAACCCGCTCGTCAGCTCTCCGCCCACCGCGGCCAGCCCACCGGCCAGCCCACCGGCGGCGCCTGCACCGGTGAGCGGTCGCACATCGACGCCGTAGTCGTCGAGATACACCTGGGCGAGGCGTTCCAAGCGACGCCGGAGCAGCGCCACCTGGGCGGGGCTGGCCCCCTTCTGCGGGGCGAAGACGTCGGCCGCGTCGAGGAAGCGGGTGCGCACGTCACAGGCCACCACGAGCTCGAGATGGCGGAGCCGGTGAGGCGCAAAGACGGCCCGGATCGCACCGAGGCCGCCGTCGGTGGTGGCCGAACCGCCCATCCCGACGACGATGCGCCGCGCCCCGGCGTCGAGGGCGGCGCCGATCAACTCCCCGGTGCCGAAGCTCGTCGCCGCGATGGGGTCGTTGCCGGCGGCCCCGCCCACCAGCGCGAGCCCTGACGCTCGGGCCATCTCGATGAACGCGGTCCCGTCCCGCAGGCGCCACGGCGCGTCCACCGGGTCGCCGAGGGGTCCCATCACCGTGGTGCACCGGTTGGCGCCACCCACCACGTCGAGGAAGCCTTCCCCGCCGTCGGCCATGGGCAGCGTCGTGCACGTGCCGCCCGCCGCGCTCACCGCGCCGCGCGATCGCCTCGGCCACCTCCGCCGCGCTGGCGGTGCCGCGGAACTTGTCGGGGGCGGCGACGACGCGCATCGAGCAGTCATCGTAGGAGCGAGCGGCTTGCCTACAGTCGGCCACGATGGACGACAGGATGTGGATGGACGCCGTGGCGCAGGCCGAGGTCGTGCGGTCGGGGCAGGCCAGCCCGACCGAGCTGGTCGACGAGGCGATCGCCCGGATCGAGGCCGTGAACCCGAGCATCAACGCCGTGATCCACCCTCGCTTCGAGCAGGCCCGGGCGGAGGCGGCCGGTTCGCTCCCGGAGGGGCCGTTCCGGGGCGTTCCCCTGCTCGTGAAGGACCTCACGCTCAAGACCGCGGGCGACCCGTATCACGCCGGGACGCGGTTCCTGAAGGAGGCCGGCTACACCGCCGATCACGACACGTACGTCGCCCGGCGCTTCCGCGCTGCCGGGTTCGTGATCGTCGGGCGCACGAACACGCCCGAGTTCGGTTCCACCATCACGACCGAGCCGCTTGCCTATGGGCCGTGCCGGAACCCGTGGGAGCTCGACCATTCGACGGGCGGTTCGAGCGGCGGGTCGGCGGCCGCGGTGGCGGCCGGGCTCACCGCGGTGGCCCACGCCAACGACGGGGGCGGCTCCATCCGCATCCCGGCGAGCGAGTGCGGCATCGTCGGGCTCAAGCCGAGCCGGGGGCGGGTGAGCGAGGGGCCGGACGCCGGCGAGACCTGGGCCGGCGCCACGGTCGAGGGGGCGGTGTCGCGCACCGTGCGCGACACCGCCGCTGTCCTCGATGCCATCCACGGCTACGAGCCGGGCGACCCATACGCCGCGCCAGCGCCGGCCCGTCCGTTCGCGGATGAGGTCGGGCGCGATCCCGGCCTGCTGCGGATCGGTTGGCTCGACCGGCCGCTCCTCGGCGACCACTCGCCGCACCCCGACTGCGTTGCCGCCGTGGCCTCGGCCATCGAGCGGCTGGCCTCCCTGGGCCACCGGGTGGAGGACTCCTATCCCGCCGCTCTCGAGGACGGCGGGTTCGTCGCCCCCTTCCAGGCGATCGTGGCCGTCGCCACCGCGGCGGATCTCGCGGTCTGGGAGGCCGAGATGGGCCGTCCCCTCACCGATGCCGACCTCGAACGCGAGAACGTCGCCCTCCGCGCCATCGGCCAGCGGATCACCGGCCCCGCGTACTACGCGGCCGAGGCCTGGATGCATGGCTACACGAGGCGGATGGCGAGTTGGTGGGCGGACGAGGGCTTCGACGTTCTCGTCACCCCGGTGCTGGGCGGGCCGCCGCCCCCACTCGGCTGGCTGCGCGATCCCGAGGAGGGCACGGCCCGCTTCTTCTCGCTCATGCAGTTCACGCCGCAGTTCAACATGACGGGCCAGCCCGCGATGAGCTTGCCCCTCCATTGGACGGCCGATGGGCTCCCGGTCGGGGTGCAGTTCGTGGCCGCCTACGGCCGAGAGGATCTCCTGATCCGCCTCGCGTCCCAGCTGGAGGCGACCTGCCCGTGGGCGGATCGTCACCCTCCCATCCACGCCTGAGTGGCGCGGCGACCTACGCCAGCCTGCGGAGGTACGACTCGAGCTTGGCCAGCGGGGGTCGCTCGACGTGCTCGACCTCGAGCTGACCGAGGCCGGGCCGCACGAGGGTGGCGGCCTGGGCGGCATTCACACCGAGGTGGGCCTTGGTGAAGGCCGTCTGCATCACCGCGAGGGCTTGGGGCGAGAGCTCGTCGAGGCTGCGGTTGCGGTGACGGCGCATGCCGAGGTCGACCTGCGCGATGGTCTCCAGGCCGAACCTGGCGGACACGTCGATGAGCAGCCCGAGGTCGACGCCGTAGCCCTGGACGAAAGGCACCGCCTCGAGCACGTCCCGGCGGCCGGCGTACTCGCCCGACAACGGCTGCACGATGCCGCTCAACCGCGGGAAGAGCAGGGCGATCAGCGGGCGGGCGACCAGCTCCGTCACCCGCCCGCCCGTGTCCGGGACGCCGTCGACGGGACGGTCGTAGAAGCCTTTGACGAAGCCGATCTCGGGGCGGGTGAGTAGCGGGCCGAGCAAGCCGACGACGAAGCGGGCGTCGAAGTTGGTCACGTCCGCGTCGCACCACACGACGATGTCGCCTTCGGCGGCAAAGACCGATTTCCACAACGCCTCGCCCTTGCCCGTGCCCGGGCCGCACTCGGGGAGGAGATCGGCGGTGGATTCGACCCGGGCGCCTGCGGCGGCGGCTACCGCCGCGGTGGCGTCGTGGGATCCGTCGTCGACGACGAGGATCTCGTCCACGAGGGGCGTCGCCTCGACGAGGTCGCGCACGATCGTCGACACGATCGCGCCCACCGTGGCCGACTCGTTGCGGGCGGGGAGGCACACCGACGCGGAGCGTCCGTCCTTGAGCGCGCGCAGCGTGGCCGCGTCGAACTCGGCGTGGTGGTGCGTCCGCACCGCGAACCGCGACATGGCGCCATCGTCCTCGACCGCACCACCGGTCGCAAGGGCGCCCCGGAAGGGGTGCCGGCCGAGCGGGAGTTTGTCCGCTGGGGGAGGGCCGGCCTCGGCGGCGGGGGCCGGGAGGGATCGCGGCGGCCTGCCGTTAAGGTGCCTGCATGAGCGTGATCGTGCGCATCCCGACGACGTTGCGGCCGGTGGCGGGGGGAAGGTCCGAGGTCGAGGTCGAGGGAGCCACCTTGGCCGAGGTGCTGAAAGGCCTCGACGCCGCCCATCCCGGCCTCGCCGAGCGGCTCGTCGACGACGGGGGCCAACTCCGACGTTTCGTGAACGTCTTCGTGGCCGACGACGATGTGCGCTACCTGCAGGGTCTCGACACGCCGGTGCCCGACGGGGAGACGGTCTCCATCATCCCGGCGGTGGCGGGCGGCTGACGCCGGCCGCCTGCGGGCCGGCCACGCGCTCAGGGCCAGCCGACGACTGATGGTCGGCTGCTCGCTCAGCTCAAGCCGGCGGCGGGCACCACCTGCTGGCGGAACTGCGCCAAGCGCTCGACGAGCAAGTCCACGCTGCGGGCCGCCCACGACAGCATCACCTCGTCGCAGCCGGCGTGGGCGAAGGCGCGGAGCTCCTCCACCGACTCCTCGACCGTGCCCGTGAAGGGCCAGTGCCCGCCTTCTGGCGTCGTGCGCCCGCCGGGCATGAACCGCATCACCACGGGACCCGCGGGCCGTCGGGCCTCGGCGCAGGCCGCCCGGTAGGCGGCGACGCCCTCGCCGAGTTGGGCAGGGGACAGGTTGATCGGGTGCCAGCCGTCGCCGAGGGTGGCCGCCCGGCGGATGGCGGCCGTGCTGTTGCCGCCGACCACGAGCGGGATCGTCCCCGACCGCTCCGGGGAGGCCTTGGGGAAGGACCGCATCCCGCGGTAGTGCTTCCAGCGGCCCTCGAAGCTCGACGTCTCGGTCTCCCAGAGATTGCGCAGCACCCGGAGGTACTCGTCGGTCATCGCCCCGCGGTCGGCGTAAGGCGCGTTGAGCGCGGCGAACTCCTCCTCCAGCCAACCGATGCCGACACCGACGACGAGACGGCCACCGCTCAGCACGTCGATCGTCGCCAGGTGCTTGGCGAGGAACACCGGGTCGCGGTAGGGGATGACGAGCACCGACGTGCCGAGGGTGAGCCCGGGCCCGGTGCGGGCGGCGAGCCAAGCGAGCAGGGCGAGGGGCTCGAGCATGGCCTCGGGGATGTACGTGTGCCCTTCCGGAACGATCACATGATCGCTCACCCACAGCGAGTCGAAGCCCAGCTCGTCGACCTGGGCGGCGAGCGCGTGCTGGGCCTGGGGCCCGAGGAAGGCGAAGGACTGCGGGACGGCCACTCCGTAGCGCATGCCCCGAACGTAGCCATGCTGGGGCGGCGCGGGGCGTGGGGTTGGGCGGCGAGGGAAGCGCCAGCCGGCACGGTTGTGCCGTTAGCACTCGGGGAGTTAGAGTGCTAGCACTCAAAGACCGAGAGTGCGAACCACACCCGTACCTCACCGGAACCGTCCAACGGAGGACCGAACCCTATGCCGAAGATGATCGCCTTCGACGAGCAGGCTCGCCGGGCGCTCGAGCAGGGCATGAACAAGCTCGCCGATGCCGTCCGCGTCACCCTCGGCCCGAAGGGCCGCAACGTCGTGCTCGAGAAGAAGTGGGGCGCGCCCACCATCACCAATGACGGCGTCTCCATCGCCAAGGAGATTGAGCTCGAGGATCCGTTCGAGAAGATCGGCGCCGAGCTCGTCAAGGAGGTGGCGAAGAAGACCGATGACGTGGCCGGCGACGGCACCACCACCGCCACCGTCCTGGCCTGGGCGATGGTCCACGAGGGCCTCCGCAACGTGGCGGCCGGGGCGAACCCGATGAGCCTCAAGCGCGGCATCGAGGCGGCCGTCGACGCCGCCGTCGACTCGGTGAAGGACCAAGCCAAGGAGGTCGACTCCAAGGAGCAGATCGCGGAAGTCGCGGCTATCTCGGCGGCCGACGAGGAGATCGGCCAGATGATCTCCGAGGCCATCGACAAGGTCGGCAAGGACGGCGTCATCACCGTCGAGGAGAGCCAGACCTTCGGGATGGAGATGGATCTCGTCGAGGGCATGCGCTTCGACAAGGGCTACATCTCGCCCTACTTCGTGACCGATCCCGAGCGCATGGAGGCCGTGCTCGACGACGGGAACCTGTTGCTCGTCGGCTCGAAGATCTCTTCTGTCCGCGACCTCTTGCCCGTGCTCGAGAAGGTGATGCAGACCGGCAAGCCCCTCGCCATCGTCGCCGAGGACGTGGAGGGCGAGGCCCTGGCGACGCTCGTCGTCAACAAGATCCGGGGCACGTTCAAGTCGGCGGCGGTGAAGGCGCCCGGGTTCGGTGAGCGCCGCAAGGCGATGCTCCAGGACATGGCCATCCTCACTGGTGGCCAGGTCATCTCCGAGGAAGTCGGCCTCAAGCTCGAGAACGTCACCCTCGACCTGCTCGGCAAGGCCAAGAAGATCATCATCACGAAGGACGAGACGACCATCGTCGAGGGCGCCGGCTCCGACGACGACATCAAGGGCCGCATCAACCAGATCAAGACCGAGATCGAGAACACCGACTCGGACTACGACCGGGAGAAGCTGCAGGAGCGCCTGGCCAAGTTGTCGGGTGGCGTCGCCGTGCTGAAGGTGGGGGCCGCCACCGAGGTGGAGCTCAAGGAGAAGAAGCACCGCATCGAAGACGCCGTCTCCACCACCAAGGCTGCCATCGAGGAAGGCGTCGTGCCCGGCGGTGGCGTGGCGTTGCTGCGGGCCCAGCAGACCGTGCTCGACCGTGCCGCCACGCTCTCGGGTGACGAGGCGACCGGGGCCAAGATCGTCGCCAAGTCGCTCGAGTCCCCCCTCAAGCAGATCGCCGAGAACGCCGGCCTCGAGGGCGGCGTCGTGGTGGCGCGGGTCCGCGCCCTGGCCGGCCCCGAGGGTCTGAACGCGGCGACGGGTGAGTACGAGGACCTGGTCAAGATCGGCGTGATCGACGCGGCCAAGGTCACGCGCTCGGCGTTGCAGAACGCGGCCTCGATCGCCGCGCTGTTCCTCACCACCGAGGCGGTGGTGGCCGACAAGCCTGAGAAGGACACCCCGGCCATGCCCGGTGGAGGCATGGAGGACTTCTGATCCCCCCATGAGCGAAGGGGGGAAGGAGACCTCCCCCCTTCGAGACACGGAGCTCCGGTCGACCGGCCAAGCCCGATCGACCTACGCACGAAAGCGCGAGGGCCCGGGCTGCGTGCCTGGGCCCTTTCGTTCTCGCGGCATCAGCTCCCTGAGAAGGCGACCCGCTGATCGCAGTAGCGTCAGATCAGTGCGCGCCAACCCTCCGCTCGCGGTCGAGATCGAAGCCCTCGGCTTCCTCCTCGGCACGTGGCAGGGGCGCGGCGAGGGCTCCTACCCCACGATCGAACCGTTCGAATACCTCGAGACGGTGACCTTCTCCCACCTCGGCAAGCCCTTCCTCGTCTACCGGCAAGGCACCGTCCACGGCGAGGATCACCGGCCCCTGCACGGCGAGGCCGGCTACTGGCGGCTCCCCGAGCCGGGGCGAGTCGAGCTCGTCGTGGCCCACCCCACGGGCGTCGTCGAAGTGGCGGAGGGACGCCTGGAGGCGACGACCATCGACCTCGCCAGCACCTTCGTCGGGTGCACGAGCTCGGCCAAGGAGGTCACCGCCATCGAGCGCCACGTCGAGGTGGACGGTGACGTGCTGCGCTACCGGCTGCGCATGGCGGCCGTCGGCCAGCCGATGACCCACCATCTTCACGCCGAGCTCCACCGGGCGTGACGCGCGTCGCGCTCGTCACCGCCTCGTCCGCCCGCCATCTCGACGAAGACCTGGCGCCCCTGGCCGAGGCGCTCGAGCGGGCGGGGGCGCGGCCAGAGATCACGGTGTGGGACGACGATCGGGTGGCGTGGCAGGCCTACGACGTCGTCGTGGTCCGTTCCCCCTGGGACTACGCCGGCCGGCGCCGCGAGTTCGTGCGATGGGCGGAGCGAGTGGCCGGGTGCAGCGATCTTCGCAACCCGGCTCCCGTCCTGCGCTGGAACACCGACAAGCGCTACCTGGCGGACCTGGCCGCGGCCGGCGTCCCTGTGGTCGAGACTGTGTGGTCGCCGCCCGGCCGCCTGCCCGAGCTGCCCGCCGGTGAGATCGTCGTGAAGCCGGTCGTCGGCGCGGGGTCGGTGGACACCGAGCGGTACCCGCCGAGCCGCCACGATGCGGCCGTCGCCCACTTGCGCCGCCTTCACTCCGAGGGGCGGGCGGCGATGGTCCAGCCGTACCTGCCGGCGGTGGAGGATCACGGCGAGACCGCGCTCGTGTTCTTCGACGGTGTCTTCAGCCACGCCGTGCGCAAGGGCCCGATCCTCCGCCGCGACGGGAGCGTCTTCGTCGAAGGGCTCTACGCGGAGGAGGAGATCGAGGCGCGGACCCCGTCCGACGACGAGCTCGCCATCGCCCGCGCCGCGCTGCGGGCGGTGCCGGCGGGCGCGGTGACGTACCGCGCGCGTCGACGTGCTTCCCGGCCTGCAAGGGAGCCCGGTCGTGCTCGAACTGGAGGTGACGGAGCCCTCCGTCTTCCTGGCTCACCGCGACGGGGCGGCCGATCGCTTCGCCGCCGCCGTCCTCCGACGCCACCCGACGGCCGAGTCACAGGGACCGGCGGCTAGCCTGGTCGGCGATGCTGCGGGGGCGCACCGTCGCCATGTTCATTCGCAAATGGGACGGCGTGAGCCTGCGCCGGTCGCCGGACGATCTGATCGTCGAGGAGCCGATGGAGCTGCGTCTCGACGGCGCAGTTGTCACGACGACGATGCGCACGCCTGGTCATGACTTCGAGCTGGCCGCGGGCTTCTGCTTCACCGAGGGCCTGCTCGACGGCGCGCCCGTCACCGGCGTCCGCTACTGCGCCGACGGGTCGGCGCTCGCCTCCGAGTTCAACATCGTCACGGTGGAGACGGGAGGTCGAGCGCCCGCGCCGGTGCCCCGCCTCACGACCACCACGTCGTCGTGCGGCCTGTGCGGCACGGCGACGCTCGACGCGCTCTGCCAACGCCTGGCGCCTCTGCGTGACCTCCCAGCCTTCGAGCTGGACGTGCTGGCCAAGGTGCCCGACCAAGTCCGCGGCGGGCAGGAGCTGTTCGCGTCGACCGGTGGCGTCCACGCGGCGGCGACCTTCGACGACAGCGGCACCATGCTCCTCTGCCGCGAGGACATCGGGCGCCACAACGCGGTCGACAAGATCGTCGGCCGGCTGCTGCTCGACGGGGAACTCCCCGCTCGCGCCCTGGGGCTGTTCGTGAGCGGACGGGCCAGCTTCGAGATCATCCAGAAGGCCTGGGCCGCAGGGTTCGCGGCAGTCGTGGCCGTCAGCGCGCCGTCGTCCCTGGCGGTCGAAACGGCCCGCTCCGCAGGCCTGGTGCTGGCCGGCTTCGCCCGCGACGGCCGCCTCAACCTGTACGCGCCGGCATGAACGGGCGAACCCGCGCCGGGAATCTCGCCTTCCCCCTCGTCCACGCCCCCCGGCAGGGACGATACTTGGACATGGCGCGGCGCTCGCCCCGGCTCCTGGCCCTTGCGGGCGGACTCCTCGCCGCCGCGCTCCTGGCCGCCGGCTGCTCGTCGTCCTACCGGTACGTGAACAATGCCGAGGAGAAGACCTTCTTCCGGCTGCCGAGCGATGTGCGCGTCTTCCGCATCAAACGCGACACGTCGAATCGCCCCACGCCGACCGACCTCGGCACCACCTCGCCGTGGCAAGTGGTGTTCGATGCCAGCCCGCAGCCCACCATCAACCACCTGAGCGATCCTGCCCCGAACACGATCGTCGGCCAAGCGGCCGTCATCCCCGTCGGCTTCGACGTGGGCGAGCAGCTCTCCGTCAAGCAGGCCCGCACCGAGCTGGCCGGCGGAGAGACCGACCCCGTCGACGCGATCAGCCAGGGCGATCCCAACTACGAGCTCGTGAGCTTCGCCTCGCTCAGCGAGAAGGACGGGCTCACCGGCTCTCACATCGTCTACAACCGCATGGTCGCGAACGGTGTGTGGACCACGTTCGATCAGACCTCGCTCGTCGACATCGGGGCTCGGAAGGTCTACTTCTTCGATGTCCGCTGCGAGGCGAGCTGCTTCAAGGCCAACCGTGATCAGATCTCCCGGATCGTCCACTCCTGGCAGGTGAGGAAGTGAGCCTTCAACCCACCGATGTGCTGCCGCCGTCTCACGGGGGGCCCGTGCACGTTCCCGCACCCGTGGCGCCGGAGAAACGGTCACCGCTCGCGCTCTGGGACCGGATCAAGGTCCTCCTGATCATCGCCGTCGTCTTCGCCCTGCTGGCCGCGTACCAGCAGTCGACCGTGCCGATCATGAGCTACTGGGAGGCCCTGGCCGACCAGTTGCGGTCGAAGTGGTGGCTGGTCGGTCTGGCCGGCCTCGAAGTCCTCCGCCAGGTCCACTACCTGACCTGCGAGCGCTCGGCCCGTTACAACGCGTTCTGGGAGGACCACGTCTGGGGCGCGTGGAACCGGCGCATGTCTCGCCTCAACCCATGGACCCGCTTCCGGCTGGGCCGCAACGTCAAATGGCTCATCGCCCTCGGCATCCTCTTCTTCTTCCTGTCCTACAAGTGGGGCGTCAGCTACTGGGCGGCCGTCGCGGAAGCCCCGCGCGGCTGTGGGACTACTTGTTCGGGCCCATGACCGGCAACATGCCCTTGATCATCTACATGTCCCTCGGCGTGCTCACCGGCCTCGTCTACCTCGTGTTCTTCTTCGGCATCTTCTTCATCGGTGGCATCGACCACTTCAAGCCGGGCGAGATGAAGACTCGCTTCTCCGACGTGTGGGGCCAGGACCAGGTGCTGCACAAGGTGCGGGAGAACGTCGACTTCCTCGAGCGACCCGCCGAGATCGAGGCCAAGGGTGGCTACGTGCCGGGCGGCATCCTCCTGTGGGGGCCACCGGGAACGGGCAAGACGCTGATGGCCGAGGCGGTGGCCGGCGAGACAGGCAAGCCGTACACCTTCGTCGACCCGTCGGCCTTCATCCAGACCTTCATGGGCGTGGCGCCGATGAAGGTGAAGTCCCTCTACCGCAAGCTGCGCAAGCAGGCCCTGAAGCACGGCGGCGTCGTCGTCTTCTTCGACGAGGCCGACGCCCTCGGCAACCGGGGCGCCCTCAACCAGGGCGGCTGGAACAACGCCCGGCGCGACGCGGCGCAGGCCTGGGAGGCGATGGCCTCGTGCAACGGGCTGCACTACGTCGGCCCGAGCGCCACGGCGGCGCTCTGGGACGAGCACCTCGCCAGCCACTCGCCCAGCCTTCCCGAGAAGGGCAAGAAGCGGATCTTCATCGCACCGACGGGCGGCGCCGGCGGGGCCTCGGGGGCGTTGCAGGCCCTCCTCACCGAGATGTCCGGCTTGGCCAAGCCCCGGGGGTTCTTCAGCAGGCGGATCCGCTCGTTCCTCTGCATCCGCCAGAAGAAACCGCCCAAGTACCGGATCCTCCACATCATGGCCACCAACATGCCGAGCGCGCTCGACGAGGCATTGCTGCGCCCCGGGCGCATCGACCGCATCTACAAGGTCGGGTATCCGTCGCTCGAGGGCCGCAAGCGCACCTTCGAGGGCTACCTGGCCAAGGTCCGCCACGAGCTGACCGACGCCGACGTCGAGCGCTTGTCCACGATCTCCCCGTACGCGACCGGCGCCGTCATCAAGGACATGGTCAACGAGGCGCTGATCATCGCCATGCGCGACGGCCGCGACGTGATCACGTGGCCGGACATGTTGCGGGCCAAGCAGATCAAGACGCACGGCATGCCCGACGACTCGACCTACGGCGAGCTCGAGCGCCACGCGGTGGCGATCCACGAGGCGAGCCACGCCGTGGCCATGTACCGCCTCCAGCGCCGCCACACCATCGACCTCGCCACCATCGAGCGCCGCGGTGACATCGGCGGCTTCGTCAACAACATCCCGGTCGAGGAGCGCTTCTTCGAGTGGCGCAGCGAGCGGGAGAACGATGTCGTGACCTTCCTCGCCTCGTTGGCGGGGGAGCGGATGTTCTTCGACGGTGACAACTCGGCCGGGGTGGGCGGCGACCTCAGGGCGGCGACGTCGATCATCACCCAGATGCACGGGTACGCGGCCATGGGCGACACCCTCGCGTCGCTCTCGGTAGACGCCGCCGTGCAGGGGCCGACGAGCCGCAACGAGTTCGGTCGCGGAGTCGAGGTGAAGCTGCAGGAGATGCTGCAGCGGGCCCGGGTCCTACTCGACGAGAACCGCACGTACGTCCTGGCCATCGCCCACGCGCTGGAGACGTACAAGACGATCTCGGGTGAGGACATCGACGCCATCTTCAAAGGCACCCGCGGGCCGGTGGTCGATGGCACCGTCTACCACTCGGGTGACTTCCCGCTGTCCTATGAGGCGTACCACCTGCAGGCGTTGGAAGCTCACCGGAAGCAGGTGAAGGTCGACGTCGCCCTGCCGGTGCTGCGGAGGCGGGTGCCGGTGGGCGCCGGCAATGGCAACGGCCACGCCCTGCCCTGGGCGCCTCCGACCGTCCCCGGGAACGGGCGCGGCAACGGCCGTCACGGGGGAGGCTGGTGAGCGAAGCGGTCGCGCCCACGACCGGCTGGGGCGTCCTGCACCTCTTCGTCAAGCCGACGCCCCTCGTCGACCCCGAGGCCGTCACCAGCGCGGTCAAAGCGGCCGAGGCCGGGGGGGCGCAAGTGGTCACGGTGGCGGTGCTCGGGCACAAGGCCGACGCCGGCTTCATGGCGCTGGCCGCGGACTGGCGAGAGCTCCGGCGTTTCCAGTCGAGCCTGCAACAGGCCGGCCTCGACGTCGTCGACTCCTACGTGTCGCTCACCGAGGTGAGCGAGTACGCGAAGGGCATGCCGGCCGAGATGCAGCAGCCGCGGCTGTACCCGCGGCTGCCTCCGGAGGGGAAGCCGGCGTTCTGCTTCTACCCCATGTCGAAGCGCCGGGGGGTGGGCCAGAACTGGTACGAGCTGCCCTACGGCGAGCGCGAGGAGCTGATGCACGAGCACGGCCGCTCCGGCCGCAAGTTCGCCGGCCGTGTGCTCCAAGTGGTCACGGGGTCGGCCGGTCTCGACGACTATGAGTGGGGCGTCACCCTGTTCGCGGTGCATCCCGACGATCTCAAGGAGGTCGTCTACACGATGCGGTTCGATCGCGCCTCGGCCGTCTACGCCGAGTTCGGGCCGTTCTACGCCGGCATGGTCACGCCGGTCACCGGGCTCTTCACGAGCCGTTAAGCCGCGAGGCGAGGCCCTCGCCGGCGCTCAGGCCGACGTGACCGAGGTCTGGTACGAGGTGACGTCGCGGCCGGCCTTGTCGAACTTGAACACGTCGAAGTAGCCGTAGGTCGGGTCGCCGTTGGAGCCGAACTCGATCTGTCCCGACGCACCATCGAGGTCGATGTTGGCCCTTCCCGCCTCGAGCTGCTCGACGCACGACGGGTAGTTGTGGCACAGCACCCCACCGGTGCTGATGTCCACCATCTGGCGGCGCATCTGGGCGGCGTCGTCCGTGCCCGAGACTCTCGAGGCGAGGGCAATGAGGTTCGTGCAGTCGTAGGCGTAGGCCGCGTAGAGGTTCGTGACGTGGGGATCGGAGGCAGCGAGGGCGTCGTTGAACCAGCGGCTGTCTTGGATGACCGAGGCCATCGACGTCCCCATCACCCCGCTCACCGCCGCCGTCGCCGTGGGGCCGGCCTTGGCGATCAGGTCGCTGTGCCGCATGCCGTCGCTCACGAACACGGGTGTGGCGGCCGGGAGCCCGAGGTCCCGGAGGGTCGACAGCACGCGGACCCCTGGCTCGGTCGTTCCGGCGAAGGCGATGGCGGCCGGCTTCTTGCCCAGCAGGTCGAGGACCTGCGGCCGGTAGCTCAGGGCGCTCGGGTCGAGGGCGACCTGATCGACGACCTCGGTCCCTTGCGCTCGCAGCTCCTGACGCAGATCGTCTGCGATGCTCTGGCCGTAGTCGTCGTTCGAGAAGAGGATGCCGGTGGAGCGGCCACCGGTGCGGGAGATGGCCAGACCGAGCGCGATGGCCTGGAGCGAGTCGGGCGGAGCGGTGCGGAAGAAGTAGTCGTTGTCCGGGAAGGCGGTGAGCGCCGTCGACGTGGCCGTGGGGGAGCAGGTGAGTATGCCGGCGGCGGTCAGCGGGGGGAGCAGCGACAGGGTCACCCGGCTCGAGACGGGTCCCACCACCGCGTCGACCCCGTCCTTCTCCACGAGCTCTTCGAGGGCCGCGCTCGCCGTCACGGGGTCTCCGCCCTCGTCGGCCACCTTGAGCTCCACGTGCTTGCCGTTGACCCCGCCGGCGGCGTTGATCTCGGAGATGGCGAGGTTGACCCCGTCGAGCAGGGGCGGGCCGAGGGCGGCCCCGTCGCCGCTGAGCGGGAGGAGTGCGCCGATGCGCAATACGCCGTCGACGTTGCTGCGCGGCGCCAGCGTGCTCGTCGTGGCCACCGCCGAGGTGCGCGAGGAGGTGATCGACGTGCCGCCTTGCGCGCAGGCCGCGGTGGTGCACACGACGACCAGCGCCGGCACGAGGCGGCGGCGGGCGCGGCGGGGCACGCCGGGAGTGTATGAGCGGGCCCTCGCTGGCGGTCCGCGCCCCGAGCTTCCTCGCCGAGAAGGCAGAATCGACTCGTGCCCACCGAGCTCTTGTACCTGCGCGACGCCTATCTCCGCGAGTTCGATGCCACGCTCGTCGATCGCGCGGACGGCGCCATCGCCCTCGATCGCACGGCGTTCTACCCGACTGGTGGTGGGCAGCCGCATGACACGGGCTCGCTCGACGGTGTCCCCGTGGTCGACGTCCGCAAGGAGGGCGACGTGGTATGGCACGTCGTGGAAGGCGGAGCCGTCCCCGAGGTGGGGCAGCCGGTCCATGGCCGCATCGACTGGGATCGCCGCCACCGCCTGATGCGCACTCACACCGCCCTCCACGTCCTTTGCGGCGTGATCTGGAACGAGTGGCGAGTTCCGGTTACCGGCGGGAACATGGAACCGCTGTCCGCGCGCATGGACTTCGAGTTCGACCCCCTGCCTGAGGGCTTCGGCCCCCGCATCGAGGAGCTGGTGAACGCCGAGCTGGCCGCCGGCCGGGAGGTGGACGTGACCTTCCTCCCGCGCGACGAGGCACTGGCCGACGAGGACCTCATTCGTACGAAGGTCAACTTGATCCCCGCGTCGGTCAAGGAGATCCGGGTCGTCGACATCGTGGGGCTCGACAAGCAAGCCGACGGCGGCACACATGTACGCGCCACCGACGAAGTCGGCCGTATCCGAGTGGTCAAGACCGAGAGCAAAGGCAAGGGCAACAAGCGGATTCGCCTCGAGGTCGTCGACGACTGAGTGGGAGGCCGAGGTCACGAGCTCGACGCTGGGTAGGTTCAAGAGGTGAGCCCGTCCAAGGCCGAGTCGGAGGACTACGCCGCCGTTCTCGTCGAAGCGGCCGAAGCTGCTCTCGGCCCCTGGGTCGAACGCTCGGTGGCTCGACGGGCGGTGGCCGCGTTCGGCTCGGTTCCACCCGCCATGGCGGCGGAAGCGCACGACGCAGGCCTGGCCGCCCGTCGGGACGTCGGGCGGCAGTTGCGCGAACTCCTCTCGACCGACGTGGACGAGCAGCGCACCAATCCACTTTCGGTGCTGCGCTCCGCGGTGCGTTACCCGACGGCCGTGCTCCGCACCGCGGGTGTGGCGCCGGTGCCGCGCGACGAGTTCAGCCGGCGAGCCTTTCCGGAGGACGACTACGATTTGACGCCCGCGACATGGGGCGACCTCGATCCGTCACTCCACGAGCCCGGCATCGTCTGGGGAGCGTGGAAGGCGTCGGTCGTCTTGCGCCGCAGGCGCCAGGAGGGCCGGAGCTGAAGTGGTGATCGTCGCCTACGTTCCCGATCTTCTCGATCGCTCCAAGGTCGCCGCGGTGGCACCGCGGGCGCGCTTCGCCAATCGCCCCGAGGAGCTGATCGCGCTGGCCGGCAGCGTGACGCCTTCCGAACGCGCGACGCCTGCCGATCGCGCCACGCTCGTCGTGGTCGACCTCAGCCGCCCCGGAGCCCTCGAGGCCATCGCCGCGCTCCCCGCCGGCACCCGAACCGTTGGGTTCGGGTCGCACGTCGATCGTGAGCGTCTCGACGCGGCGCGTCAGGCGGGATGCTCCGTCGTGATGACCAGGCGGGACTTCTTCGCCCGGCTCAACGAGGTGCTGGGCCAGGATCGCTGACGGTCCACCCGACGCTCATGCCCGGGCGCGGCTCGAAGAAGAGGCACCCTTCGGGGCAGGCGAAAGGCATCAGGTCCGCCGCCCCGAGGCGGCAACGCTCGACCACGTCGCCGGACGCCAGCGTCCGGCTCGTGTAATGGCGACAGTCGTCGCGCACGGCCATCAGCCCTATCCTCCCACCATGCCTGGCCGTCTCGTGGTCGTCGGCGGCGACCCCGGCGGGATGGGCGCCATCTCTCAAGCTCGTAGAGGCGATCCGAGCCTCGAGGTCGTCGCCTTCGAGCAAGGTCGCTGGACCAGCTACTCCGCCTGCGGGATCCCCTATCTCGTCGGGGGAGAGGTCGAGGGCGGCGTCGAGGCGCTGGTGGCCCGCTCGGCGGAAAGCCACCGTGACGCCGGCGTCGACGTACGGCTGCAGAGCGAGGTGGTGGGCATCGATCTCGACGGGCGGCGGGTCGAGGTGCTCGATCACGCGAAGGGCCGCACCTACCACGAAGGTTTCGACCATCTGCTCGTGGCGACGGGAGGCAAGCCGATCCGGCCGCCCCTCCCCGGCATCGACCAGGCCTTCGTGCGTGGGGTCCAGACGCTCGACGACGCCGCCCGCCTGGTGGAGGCCGCCTCGTCGCTCGATGCCGGGCGGGTCGTGGTGGTCGGCGGCGGGTACATCGGCCTCGAGATGGCCGAGGCGTTCGTGCGCCGAGGGGTGGGCGTCGCCTTGGTCGAGCGCGACGAGCACGTGATGGCCACCCTCGATCCCGACATGGCCCGACTCGTGGAAGACGCCCTCCGTCGCCACGGCATCGACGTCCACCTCGGCTGCGAGGTGGCGGGCTTCGAAGATGGGGCCGTGGTCACCGCCGACGGGACCATGACCGCCGACCTCGTCGTGCTCGGGCTAGGAGTGGCCCCGAACTCGGCGCTGGCCGAGGCGGCCGGCCTGGAGCTCGGCGTGCGCGGCGCGGTGCGCGTCGACCGGCGACAACGGACCTCCGCCGAGGGCGTCTGGGCGGCGGGCGACGTGTGCGAGAGCACGCACCTCGTCAGTGGCGAGCGCGTGCACATCGCCCTCGGCACCGTGGCCAACAAGCAAGCCCGCGTGGCCGGGATCAACATCGGCGGGCGCTACGCCACCTTCCCCGGCGTCCTGGGCACGGCCATCTCCAAGATCTGTGGCACCGAGGTCGCCCGCACCGGGCTCAACACGAAGGAGGCCGCGGCGGCCGGGTTCGAGGCCCTCACGGCCACCATCGAGTCCACGACGCGGGCCGGCTACTACCCCGAGGCCGAGCCCATGACGCTCAAGTTCGTGGTCGAGAAGGGGACGGGGCGGTTGCTCGGCGCGCAGATCGTCGGAGGCAGCGGTGCGGCGAAGCGGATCGACACGTGCGCGGTCGCCCTGACCACGCGGCTGACGGTGGGTGAGATCGTCGACCTCGACCTGGCGTATGCGCCGCCGTTCTCCGGGGTCTGGGACCCGGTGTTGGTGGGGGCGCGCGCCGCGCTCTCATCGCTCTCCGCCGGCTGAGTGCCCGTCCCTCCTCGACGGAAGTTGAACCGGAGAGCGCGCTCCACGGCACACCCAGGTTCAAGTTCGCCCGGTGAGGGCGGTCAAGGTCGGGTCACAAGGCGGGCGGCGAGATCGAGATGGCCGGCTTGGCGGGCGAGGTCGGCGGCGGTCCATCCCGCGTCGGTGGCGAAGGATGGCTCGGCACCGTAGACGAGGAGGAGCTCGGCCAACTCCGCTCGTCCATGCTGCGCGGCCGCGTGGAGCGCCGTGTAGCCGCCTCGCTGGCGGGCATCGACGGGCGCGCCCGCGACGAGCAGCAGCCGCACCACCTCGACGCTGCCGTGGGCGGCGGCGCTGTGGAGCGGCGCGATGGATGACGCATTGGGCGCGTCGACCGGCGCGCCGGCGTGTAGCAGGCGGTCCACCGTGCCGGCGTGGCCGAAGAACGCGGCCAGATGGAGCGGCGTGAAGTCGTCGCCCGACCATGCCCGCGCCAGGTCCGGTTGGAGATCGAGGAGAATGTCGAGCCGGTCGTCGCGCCCGAGGGCGGCGGCATCGAAGATGTCGAGGTCACAGCCGGCAGCCACGAGCACGTGGGCCACTTCCGGATGCCCGTGGTAGAGCGCCAACCGCACCGCGGAGGTGCCGTAGACGCCCCGCTGGCTGACCGCTCCCGGGTGCCGGCGAAGGATGTCTTCCACCGCGACCACGTCTCCCGCCTCGACGGCGTCGAGCAGATCGGCCACCGGACGATCGTAAGCGGTGCCAGGAGCGCGGGCGGTTAGCCTCAACGGCGATGTCCGATCGCGCGGAGCCCACCGATTTCACGCGCGATCTCCTCCGGTGGAGCGCCGCCCTCGCCGGTATCGCGCGCACGGGCCTCGGTTTCACCCAGAGTCTCTACGAGCGCGAACGCTACGAGGAGGTCCTCAGAGTGGCCGGGGACATCAAGGCGGCAGCCCAGGAGGCCCTCGAGTTCCGTCGGGAGACGGACCACTTCGTGCAGGAGTGGATGGAGTCGATCGGGGAGGGCGTGCCCGGGTACGTGACCCCCAAGGTCGCTATCGGTGCCGTCGTGGGCAACGACGAGGGCAGGATCCTGCTGGTGCAGCGGGCCGACTCGGGCATCTGGCTGTACCCGACGGGATGGGCCGATGTCGGCTACTCGCCCGCCGAGGTGGCCGTCAAGGAGGTCCTCGAAGAGACCGGGATCCAATGCGAACCGGTTCGCTTGCTCGCCGTCATCGACGGCATGCGCATGGGTTTCACCCGCTTCGCCATGTACATGCTGCTGTTCCACTGCCGAGCCGTCGGTGGCGAGCTCGAGGCTCATCCACTCGAGACGTCCGGGGTGGGATGGTTCTCCGAGGACGAGCTGCCCGGCACCGTGGCCGGCTTCGGCTGGTGGGGCAGCCGGGCCTTCGCGGCCATCAGGGGCGACCCCCTGGAGGTGGAGTTCGACGCCCCCCGCAGCCCGATCTGGCGCGGTGACGGCTGACGGACCGAGCGTCACACTCCTAGTTGGGCGAACAGGCGCTCGACCACCGAGACATCGCCTGCGGTGTTCTCCCATTCGTCCCCGATGGCGTCGTGGTCGACCAGGCCATAGGCGTCCGGGGCGAGGCCGAGCGCCTCGGTGCACTCCACCGCCAGTCGGGCCGGCTCGACCTCGTCGCCGTAGCAGGCGAAGGCCTCGAGACCGCCCCACAGCGCGGAGGGCGGCGCTGGCGGTGGGTCGCCGGCGCGCAGCGCGAACACGACCGCGGCCAGCAGGTCGTGATGGTCGACGCCGGCAGGGAGGTGGAACCCCGCCACCGGATGCAGCCGCCACTCCAGGCCGACGCTGTTCGGACCGTCGTCCCGCAGCCACACCTGGGCGCCGTTGACGTAGGCGTCGACGGGCTCGCCGAAGCGGTCGTCGAGCGCCATGACGAGCGGCTCGCTGATGGCCCAGATGCAGGCCGCCACGTCTCGACTGGCGCGGCTGCGGCGGGCGGTCACCCCTCGGTGCCGTGGTCGCGTAGGAACTGCTCGACTTCGGCCACGAGACGTTCACCGGAGGCGGGATCGCTCGACGGATGCGCCGAGCCGGCGGGATCGACGTCGTCGTCGGCGAGCTTGTCGTCGGGATCGTCGGCCATCGCTTCCAACCGCTCCACGTAGCTCTGCAGGTCCTCGTCGCGGGCTACGTAGTCGTCGACTTCCGCCTCGTAGTCACCGACCTGTGCCTCGAGGTCGCGCCCGTCGGTGGGCGCACCGACGAGGTTGGCGGCCCGCCGCGCCAGGGCCAGCGCCGCCTTCGGTGAGGCGGTGGCGGGGGCGTACGCGGGCACCGCGGCCCAGAACGACAGCGAGGGGAGGCCGGCCCGGCTGCAGGCATCGTGCAGGCAGCCGAGGATCCCGGTGGGGCCCTCGTAGCGCGAGCGGTGGAGTTCGAGACGGCGGATCAACTCGGGGTCTGACGCCGTGCCGATGATCGAGACGGCGCGGCGGTGGGGCACGTCGGCCAGCAGGGCCCCGAGGGTGATGACGAGGCGGACCTCTAGTTGCTTGGCCACCTCCACCAGCTCGCTGCAGTACGTGCGCCATTTGAGTTGCGGCTCCGGGCCGAGCACGAGCACGACGTCGGACCCTGCCGTGCCTGTCGCGAGCAGCTCCGTGGCCGGCCAGACGATCTCTCGGGTCTCACCGTCGACGAGGCGGACGTGGGGCCGCGTGACGTGGAAGTCGCAGAACTCTTCCGGGTCGATCTCCGCGAAGGAGCGCGCCTGCCAGCCGTCGGCCAGGTGCCGGAGCGCGGTGGACGCGGCATCCCCGGCGTCGTTCCAGCCGGTGAAGCCGGCAATCAACACCGGAGCCCGCAGCGTCGGCCGCGACGACCAGCGAACATGCTGCATCCCCGCACCCTACCGGGCGGCCCTACAGCATCCCGGTTCCTTCGAGGAGACATGCCGTAACCTCGACGCGCCACCACACGCGGCCTGCTGCCGGGGCCGCTCGCCGAAGGAGGGGTTTGTGGAAACGATGCCGCCGCCGTCGACCTCGGAGCTGCGCGAAGCCGCCAGCAGCTGGTGGATCGTGCTGATCATCGGGATCCTGTGGATCATCTATGCGTGGATCGTGCTGTCGTTCAACTTCTCGACGGTGCTCGCCATCGTGGTGTTCGCCGGCGTCGCCTTCATCTTCTCCGGCCTCACCGAGTTCTACTTCGCCAGCCAAGTCGACGACTGGAAGTGGCTCTACATCGTGCTCGGCGTGATCAGCATCGCCGCCGGGATCATCGCCCTCGTCTGGCCGAACGAGACGTTCCTCGTCCTGGCCGCGTTGATCGGCTGGTACCTGATGTTCCGCGGCCTCTTCGACATCATGACCGCGATCATGGTCAAGGGGATCGAAGACCTGTGGTGGCTCGGTCTCGTCGTGGGCGCGGCGGAGATCGTGATCGGCTTCTGGGCCATCGGCTACTCCGGCCGCTCGATCGCCCTCTTGGTCGTGTGGGTGGGCGCCTACGCGCTCTTGAAGGGGATCACCGACATGTTCCTCGCCTTCAAGCTGCGCGGAGCCAAGAAGCGCCTCGCCCCCGCGTAGCGTACGCTCGTGATCCTCACCGAGCTGCGCGTGGGCGTCGATGAGCTCGGGCGGCGCACGGGGTGGACGGCTAAACCGGAAGGGCTCTGCCAGGGAGACGTCTGCGTGCCCGCGCCCGGCGTTGTGCGGGCAGACGGATCCCTCGACGCCGAAGTGCTCGCCGCTCGCCTCGGGATGCCACTCGTGCACGACGCCCCTCATCACCTCTGGGCCCTCGGCCCCGCCACGGCCACCGGCCGCGCCCTCGCCACCGCCGAGGCCCCCGACGTGGAGTTGGTCGATTTCGATGCGAACCCCTTCCGCCTCTCCGCCCTCCACGGCCGCAAAGTGCTGCTGGTGGCGTGGGCCAGTTGGTGAGGCTGCCGCACCAGCCTGCCCGGGTGGCAGGCCCTCCACGCCGAGCTCGAACCCCAAGGCCTCACCGTCGTCACGGTGGCGCTCGATCTCGACGTGGAGAACGCGCGCCCGTGGAACGAGCGGGCCGCGCCGACGCACCCGTCGGTCGTCGACACGGCCATGCGCACCACCGAGTTGCTGGGTTTCGTGAACGTGCCGATGGCGGTGTGGATCGACGAGTCGGGCACGCTCGTGCGACCGGCCGAGGTGGCGAGAGTCGAGGTCAGCGCCTTCCAGAACGCGCCCATTCCCGATGACCTCCCCGACCGCATGAAGCGGATGCTGATCGAGGTCAAGAAGCTCCCCGGCGACCCCCTCGCCTATCGCGCCGCCATCCATGACTGGGTCACGAACGGCTCGTCCTCGACCTACGCCCTTCCGCCCCACGAGGTGATCTCCCGTTCCGTGTCCCGTGACACGGACACGGCGCGGGCCGTGGCCTGCTTCGAGCTCGGCCAGGAGCTGTTCCACCGCTACGGTCACGACGCCGCCGTGTCATGGTGGCGCGAGGCCCACCAGCTCGATCCCAACAACTGGGCGTACAAGCGCCAGGCGTGGTCCCTGGTCACCACCGAGCCGGGCCAGCCCCCCGACCTGATCCAGGGCCCGAATGAGATCTACGAGTCGAACTGGCTCGACGACGTGGAGAAGCTCGGCGCCGAGCACTACTACCCGTCGTCGTAGGCGACGCGCCGGCGCGCTGGAGGCGCCGCCGTGCCACGCTGGGACCGTGGGCGAGCTCGTCGACCCGGTGGAGGAGGCCCTGCTCGCCGCGTTGTCAGCCACCGGCGCGACGAGCGTCGACTTGGCCACCGCACCCGGCCCCGCTCCCCCGGATGCCGTCGTCCCCTCGGCGCCCGGTTTGGGCGGCCTGAGCCCGGCCGACGCCCTCGCCCTCTTCGACGCGCAGGTCACCAGCCGCCATCTCGACCAGGCGGCGCGGTGGCTGCGTCGTCGCGGCGAGGGCTTCTACACCATCGGGTCGTCAGGGCACGAGGGCAACGCCGCCGTCGCCTGGGCGTTGCGACCGACCGATCCCGCCCTGCTGCACTACCGCAGCGGCGGGTTCTACGTGGCCCGCGCCTTCCAGGTGCCCGGCCATGACGCCGTCGGCGACGTGCTCAAAGGGATGCTGGCCGCCGCCGAAGAGCCGATGGCCGGCGGCCGCCACAAGGTGTTCGGGCATCCGAAGCTCAACGTGATCCCGCAGACCTCGACCATCGCCTCCCACCTCCCGCGCGCCCTCGGGGTGGCCTTCGCCATCGGGCGGTCGCCCAAGTTGGCGGCGCCCATCTCGTGGCCGGAGGACGCCGTCGTCGTCTGCAGCTTCGGCGATGCGTCGGCCAACCACTCGACCGCCACCGGGGCGATCAACACCGCGCTGCGGGTGACGTACCAGCACCTCCCGCTGCCCCTGCTCCTCGTGTGCGAGGACAACGGCATCGGGATCAGCGTCCGCACCCCGCACGGATGGATCGCCGCCGCTTACGGCCGCCGCCCCGGCCTCCGCTACGCCTACGCCGACGGCTCCGACCCGGGCGCCACCTACGACATCGCCACCGAGCTCGCCGCGTGGACACGATCAGAACGACGCCCCGCCTTCCTCCACCTCCGCACGGTGCGCTTCGGGGGCCACGCGGGGACAGATTTCGAGGCCGCCTACCGCGGCGCGGAGGAGATCCGAGCCGACTACGAGGCCGACCCTGTGCTCGGGACGGCCCGCGCCCTGGTGGGGGCCGGGCTGGCGACGCCTCAGGAGTTGGCCGACCGCTACACGACCATCGGCGAGCAGGTGTGCAAGCGCGCCGAGGACCTCCTGGGCAGCTCCACCTTGCGCACCGCCGCCGAGGTCATGGCCCCCCTTGCGCCGCGGACACGGGACGCCGTGGCTCGGCGGGCCTCGGTGGCGGCGGCGGCCGAGGACCGCGAGCGTTGGCTGCGACCGCTGCCGGAGGCGGAAGGAGGCTTGACCCTCGCCCAGTCGATCAATCGCGGTCTCGCCGATCTCCTCGCCGCCCGTCCCGGGCTCCTCGTGTTCGGGGAGGACGTCGCGGCCAAAGGCGGTGTCTATGGCGTCACCCGTGGTCTACTGAAGATGGCGGGAGCGGCGCGGGTGTTCGACACGGTGCTCGACGAGCAGTCGATCCTCGGCCTCGCCCTCGGCGCCGCGGTCTCGGGCCTCGTGCCGGTGCCCGAGATCCAGTACCTCGCCTACCTTCACAACGCCGAGGATCAGCTGCGGGGCGAGGCGGCCACGCTCTCGTTCTTCTCGCAGGGGCAGTACCGCAACGGCATGGTCGTGCGCGTCGCCGGCTACGGGTACCAGAAGGGCTTCGGCGGGCACTTCCACAACGACAACGCCGTCGGCGTCCTGCGCGACATCCCCGGGTTGGTGATCGCCTCACCGGGCCGTCCCGCTGACGCCGCCGCCATGCTCCGCACCTGCGTGGCGGCGGCGGAGACCGATGGCACGGTCAGCGTCTTCCTCGAACCCATCGCCCTCTACCACACGAACGACCTCTACGAGGCGGGGGACGGAGGCTGGCTCGACCCCTACGACGTGCCGCTGGCCTGGCCCAGCGGTCACGTCCCGATCGGGGCGGCCCGCCTGCACGGTGACGGCACGGACCTCCTCATCGTGACGTGGGCGAATGGCCTCTACCTGTCGCTGCGGGCAACGAGGCGTCTGGCCGCCGAGGGCATCTCGTGCCGAGTGCTCGACCTGCGATGGCTGGCCCCGTTGCCGTGCGACGAGGTGGCGCGCCAGGCCCGTGCGGTCGGCGCCGTCCTGGTGGTCGACGAGACGCGGCGCAGCGGTGGGGTCGGCGAGGGAGTGGTCACCGGTCTCGTCGAGCGCGGGTACCGCGGACCGCTCGGCCTCCTCGCCAGCAAGGACAGCTTCGTGCCCCTCGGCGACGCCGCCCTCACGGTGTTGGTGAGCGAGGACGAGATCGTCGACGAAGCCCGCCGCGTGCTCGGTCGCCGCACCGGGGCGTGACCGCCCTAAGGTCGGTGCCCGTGCCCGTCGTCGCCGCCCTCGCCACCACCCCGGCCCGCCGGCTCGCCGCCGCCCTCGAGCCGGTCGTCGGCCAGGTCTACTTCGCCCCCGAATGCCACGCTGCGTACGAGGGGCTCGGGTTCTCGCCCAGCCCTCGTACCTCCGGGAAGGTCGCTCTCCCCGATGGCGCGGCCTACTTCACCAGCCGCGGTTCGTTGCTCGGCCAGGTTCCGGGAGAGCTCGTCGCCAGCGCGTTCGCCGTGTTCAACCCGGCCGTCGTCGTGCCCGCGGTCGCATACGGATGGACGTTGACCGACGCCCCGACCATCCGGGGTCTGCGCCAGCGAGGCGCCGTGGCCCAGCTCCGCCGGGTGCTCGGTGACCACCCCGAGGGCCTCGAGCCCACCGGTGACCTCCTGTGGCGGGCCGTCGACCGGCTTGGCCTGGAAGGCCATCCCCTGTTCGCCGGCGCCCGGGCGCAGGCGGTCGAGGATGATCCGTGGGCGCGGCTGTGGGTGGCGGGCGACGCGTTGCGGGAGTACCGGGGCGACTCCCACACCATCGTGTGGGTCACGGCGGGGCTCGACCCGGTCGAGATCGGCCTGCTGACCGAGCTCTACTGGGGTTTGCCGATGCGCACGTACATCCGCACCCGGGCGTGGAGCGACGCCGAGCTCGACGATGCCACTGATCGGCTGCGTCGCCGCAAGCTGCTCGACGGGGATGGCTTGTCCGCCACCGGCCGGGAGCTGCGGGAGGCGGTGGAAGACGCCACCGACCGTGAGTTGGCTCCGGCCGTGGCCGCGCTCGGTGCCGATCTCGACGACGTGTTGGCGGTGCTGTTGCCGTGGGGCGAGGCGCTGCGGCGAGAAGGCGCCTACCTCGGCGGGGCGGGAGACCTCACCCGGCCACGCTGACTGCTGGAGCGTCGCCTCGAGGAGCCCAACCGGGCCCGGAGCGTCAGGCGCCGTCCTCGGCGCTGGGCAGGCGGTCGGCCAGGCGGCGGCTCAGGTCGTCGACGGCTTCCTCGGCCTGGCGCCGCTCGCGCAGGGTCCGGGCGGCGTTCACCCGCGCGCCGGCAGCACCGGCTTCGCGGACCCAGCGGAGGACATCGGCCACACCACCATGATGACCGCTCCGCGTGACCAGCGGAGGTCGGGGCCGGAACGGGAGCATCACGAGTGGATGACGGCTGCCTGACGGGCCAGGGCCCGGCGAATCGCCGGCGAATCGCGCGACGGCTCCGGCGAATCGCCGGCGAGTCGGCGCTACCGCTCCGGCGAATCGGCGGCGAATCGCCACTACGGTGCGAGCCGATGCCCGAGGCCGCGATCGAGATCGCCATGGAGGTCACCCCGGAGCTGGAGGAGGCGATGGCCGCCCTCGTGCCGCAGCTCTCGCAGTCCGCTCGCCTCCCGACCACCGAGGAGCTGCGGGACATCGTCTCCTCGCCGGCCACCGAGCTGCTCCTTGCCCGGCTCGACGGGCGGATCGTAGGCAGCCTCACCCTCGCCCTGTTCCGGGTGCCCACCGGCCTGCGGGCCTGGATCGAAGACGTCGTCGTCGACGACGCCGTCCGTGGTCATGGCGTCGGCGCCGCCCTCAACCGCCGCGCCATCGAGATCGCCGCCGAGCGGGGGGCACGGACCGTCGACCTCACCTCTCGCCCGTCGCGCGCCGTCGCCAACCGGCTCTACCTGAAGCTCGGCTTCTACCAGCGCGAGACGAACGTCTACCGCTACGACGGCTGACCCGCCGCCCACAGGGGTCCGAGACGGCCGCGGCTTGATCAGCCTTCTGACAGGTCCAGCGCGGCCTGACGCACCTGACGGTCCCGGTCGTCCCGGGCCTGGGCGAGGGCCTCGTCCACCGCTGGCCCATCGAAGGGGGCGAGGGCCAGCACCGCCCGACGGCGCACGGTGGCGCGATCGCGGGTTGCGGCGAGGATGGCGGCGAGGCCGTCCGGCGAGCCGATCGCCCCCAGCGCGGCGACAGCCGCCTCGCGCACGAGCGGATCGGCATGCTGTCCCGCCAGCGCCGCGAGCGCCGCCACCACGGCCGGGGACGCGTCCTCCTGCTCACCACAGGCCCACGCCGCCGTCTCGATCACCGACGGATCGGGGTCATCGAGGAGGGCCAGCAAGCCCACCCGCGGGCGGCGAGCGGCCGCCTCGAGGGCACGGCGCCGCACCGCAGGCGCGTGGTCGGCCAGGGCGGTGCGCACATCGTCGTCGGTGAGGGCTCCGAGGCGCTCGAGCGCCCCAAGGGCACACGCCCGCACGTCCGCGTCGTCATGGCACAACCCGGCGCGGGCGGCAGCCGGCGCTCCCGCGTGGCCGGCGATGGCCACCTCGCGCCGCCGGCCGCGGGTCACCGCAGCAGGGCGTTGACGAGATAGAAGACGCCGATGATCGAGGCGGCGACGAAGATGGCCACCACCGCGCCCATCAGGACGCCCGAAGCACCCAGCCCGATCAGCGCGGCCAGCCTCCGATACCAAGGAGTGCGCCGGTAGGGAACCACGCCGCGCTGCTCGACGTTCATGACCACGGGTGCCGGTCGCACGATCAGGCGTCCGCGAGATGCGATCGCGTGGCGTCTGGCAGGCTTCCGGTGATCCAGGGCGACGAGAAGGAGCATCGCCGACCCAGCCGCGACCGCGGCCCAAAATGTCAACGCTGGAGTGGACACGACCTGCTGATGGTACCGCTACCTCCCCCCACGAGCTTGGGCACCACGGGTGCCCTCGACACCCTCACGCGCCCTCCTCACGACGACGGTTCGTCGGATTGGGCGCCTCCCGCCGAGCGCGGGTTCGAACCGCTGCCCCCCACGCCCGGGCCGGGTGAGCGCCGCGAGGAGGGACCTCCCCCTCGCCGGCGACGGCGGTGGTGGATCCCGCTGCTCATCGTGGCCGCCCTGCTCGTCTCGACCGTGATCGGGGCGTCCCTCATCACCGTGCCCTACTACGGCATCGCCCCGGGCGATGCCCGGCCGGTCGCCCCCCGCATCCAGGTGGACGGCGCCCAGACCTTCGCCACGGAGGACCAGATCCTGTTCGTGACGGTCAGCATCCCCCACCTCACGGCGCTCGGCGCGGTGGTGGGTTGGCTCGATCCAAACGTCGACGTCGTGCCCGAGAAGGCCATCCTCGGCACCGAGACGCCGTCGGAGAACCGTCAGACGAACCTCCGGCTCATGGGCTACTCCAAGGACTTCGCCACCTACGTCGCCCTCGAGCGCCTCGGCTTCGACGTGACCGTCACGGGCGGCGGCGTGGTCGTCGACTCGCTCTGCATGCAGTACAACGCCGACAACACCTGCGCGAAGACCTCCCCGGCGGCCGCAGTGCTCAAGCCGCACGACCTCATCACCGCCATCAACAAGCGCCCGGTCGAGCTGCCACCCGACATCGCCACCGCGTTGACGGCGCTGCGGCCTGGTGAGAAGGTCACGGTCACCATCACCCGCAGCGGGGCCAAACCCAAGGACGTCCCGGTCACGTTGACCAAGGGTCAGGACGGCAGGACGCTGCTCGGCATCGTGCCCGACGACTCGCCGCCCGACACGGTGCGCTTCCAGTTCCCCGTGCAGGTGAGCATCAACAGCGGCGCGGTCGGTGGCCCCTCAGCCGGTTTGGCCTTCACGCTGGCCCTCCTCGACGCGTTGACCCCGGGCGATCTGACCGGCGGCAAGAAGGTGGCCGCGACCGGGACGATCTCGCCCTCGGGGAACATCGGTCCGATCGGTGGGCTGCGCCAGAAGACCGTTGCGGTGCAGCGACAGGGTGCGGAGCTCTTCGTCGTGCCCCGGAGCGAGATGAAGGATGCCGTTGACCAGGCCAAGGGCACCAAGCTGAAGGTCGTCGGGGTCGACACCCTCGATCAGGCGCTCGCCGCCTTGAGGTCGGTGGGCGGGGCGCCGCTGCCGGCGCCTGCGGTCAGAGGGACGTGATTGCCACAGGGTGATCCCGCCGGGCCCCTACGCTTCCCGGTGATGAACACGCCTGACGAGCGCTCCCTCGATCCGGCGTCGATCGCCGCGGCGACCTTCCCTACCGCCCGGCGGGGCCTCGACCCGCACGCCGTCCAGTCCTACCTGCAGCGGCTGGCGGCGCAGGTGCGCGGCTTGCTCGACCAGGAGGCGAGCGCCCGGCGCGAGCTCGAGACGCTGAAGGCGTCACCGGCGCGCTCCGGTCAGCTCGACGAGGCGACGGTGGCGTCGTGGCTTGGTGAGGAGGCGGCGCGGGTGCTCACCGCGGCGCGCGAAGCCGCCACCCTCCAGCGGGCCAAGGCCCAGGACGAGGCCGAGCGCCTCGTCTCCGAAGCCAAGGCCGAGGCCGCCCGGCTGCACCACGAGTCCATCGAGGACGCCACCCGCCGTCGAGACGAGCTCGAGGCCGAAGTCGCCCAGCGACGCCAAGAGGCAATGACCGAATCCGCCGCAGAGATCGAGGCGGCCCGCCAAGAAGGCCGCAGCATGGTGAACGAGGCGCGTGCCGTGCGCGAGCGCATGCTGGCCGATCTCGCCCGCCGGCGCGATGGAGCCCGCAACCAGCTTTCCGGGTTGCGGGCTGAACGTGACCGCATCGTGAACGCGATCGAGGCCACCCGCGATCACCTCGATCGGCTGATGGACGACCTCCGCGCCGCCACTCCCGACGACGAGCGTGAGCTGCCACCGGTGCCCCTCGAGCAGGACCTGCGCGCCATCACCCCCGAGCCCCGGCTGACATTGGTGCGGCCGCTCCACCCGGTTCACCAGGACCGCCCCACCGAAGCACTGCCGGCCATCGAGGACGAGGGCCCCCCCGCCGGCGACGCCGCGGGGGCGAGGGGAGTGTCGTCGTCCTCGGCGAGATCGAGGAGCTGACCGAGCCGACTTGGAGCGACGAGGGTGAGGAGCTCGCCCCCGAGGAGTGGCGCGAGGCACCGGCCTCGCCGTTCGACTTCGTCGAAGAAGAAGAAGACGAAGTGCCGGTCTCAACTGGGGCGGCAGAGGCCGCCGAGGAGACGGCCACGCCCGCCGCGCCCGAGCCTCCCGAGGAGCTGACGGCCGCCGAGGAGCGGGGGATCGAGCCCGAGGCCTCCACGGACGCGTTCGTGGCCGAGGCGGCACCCGAGGCCGGCGAGGCGGAGCCGGTGACGGCGGAGCTGCCGATCACCCCTTCAATCCCCGACGCGGAGCCGGCGCCCGCGGGGGAGGAGCGCCCCTCGGCCGACGATGTGTTTGCTCGCCTTCGCGCCGGTCAATCGGAGGGCGCGGCTCGGCTGGAAGCCGGTGAGGCGGATGGCGGAGCGGAAGGGGCCGAGGAGTCCGGCGGTGGCGAGGTCGAGGAGCCGCTCGACCATGACAGCGCGCTCGTCCTCGCCCGCGACCAGTCGTTGGCCCCCTTGCAGCAGGCGCTGGCTCGCCAGCTCAAGCGGGCGCTGGCCGACGAGCAGAACGAGGTGTTCGACCGGCTGCGCCGCCGCCCGAAGATCGCCGTTCCTGAGGAGATCCTGGGCACGGACACCGAGCACGCCGAGCGCTACCGCGCCGCGGGCGAGGACGCGGTCTGGGCCGCCGCGCTGGCCGGGGCCCGCTCCACCGCGCCTGCGGGAACGGAAAGGGACGGGGGGCTGGAGGCTGCGCTCGAGCACGACCGGGTGCTCGACGAAGTGCTCGACGAGATCAGCCTCGAGCTGGCCCTCCCGGTTCGGGAACGACTCGAGGCTGCGTTGGCGGCCGCAGAGGGCGACGCCGACGAGGCCACCACGCTGCTGCGCAGCGCCTACCGCGAGTGGAAGTCGCAGCGGCTCGACGAGCTGGCGGGCGACCTGGCCCGCAGCGCCTTCGGGCGAGGCGCCTACGCCGCCGTCGCTCCGGGCGCGCCTATCCGATGGGTCGTCGACCAGCGCGCGCCCGGCTGCGACGACGCTCCCCTCGACTCGGCGGCGGGAGCCGTTCCCCGCGGCCAGCCCTTCCCGAGCGGGCATCGCCACCCGCCGGCGCAAGCCGGATGCCGATGCCTCATCGAACCAGCCCACGATTAGCCTCGCCGCCGTGCGAGTGCCCTCCGACCTGCCGCCGCAGCGGCGCGGCCGTCGCCGCCGCCGCATCTCCCACCGCGGCCGGATCATCCTCATCGCCATCGTCGTCCTGCTGTTCGCGCTGTTCCTCTCGGCGCGGGGCATCGCCGGCTTCTACACCGACTACCTCTGGTACGACTCGCTCGGCTTCGGCAAGGTCTTCCGCAGCCTGCTGCTGTCCCGGGTGCTCCTCGCCGTCATCTTCACCCTGCTGTTCGCCACGCTGCTCGTCGTCAATCTCTGGGTAGCCGATCGCCTCGCCCCGCGGGTGCGTCAGCCCGGTCCCGAGGAGCAGTTCCTCGAGCGCTATCAACAGATGCTGCGCGGACGGCGGGCGTGGTTCGCTCGCATCACCGTCTCGTTGCTGTTCGGTCTCATCGCGGGCGTGCCCGTGGCGAGCCAGTGGAAGGACTGGATCCTCTTCACCAACGCCACGTCGTTCGGCGTGAACGACCCCCTCTTCAAGGTCGACGTCGGCTTCTACGTGTTCCGATTGCCCTTCCTCACCTTCGTCGTCGACTGGCTCTTCGCGTCGATGGTGATCATCCTCATCGTCACCGCCGTCGCCCACTACCTGAACGGCGGCATCCGGTTGCAGGTCCAGGGTCAGCGGGTGACGCCGCAAGTGAAGGCGCACCTGTCGGTCCTGCTGGCGTTGCTGGCTGTGCTCCGCGCCGTCGGGTACTGGCTGCAGCGCTACGAACTGCTCTCGTCGAGCCGGGGCTTCGTCGACGGCGCCAGCTACACGGAGGTGAAGGCCGAGCTCCCGGCGATCAACCTCCTGTTCCTCATCTCGATCCTCGCCGCCGTCCTCCTCGTCGTGAACATCTGGCAACGCGGTTGGCGCCTGCCCGTGATCGCGGTGGGGCTCTGGGGGCTGGTGGCCCTCGTGGCCGGCACCATCTACCCCGCCTTCATCCAACGCTTCGTGGTGCAGCCGGCGGAGTCCGAGCGCGAGAAGCCGTACATCGAGCGCAACATCACCGCGACCCGGGCCGCCCTCAACCTGAGTGACGCCACGGTCAAGAGCTCCAACTTCAAGGTCGGCACCGTCGACGCGCCCATCGACCTGCCGGCGTCCAAGGACAACCTGCAGAACGTGCGCCTGCTCGACCCGGAAGTCGTCCCTGACACCTTCCGCCGACTCCAAGGGCTCCGGAGCTACTACCAGTTCCAGGATCTCGACGTCGATCGCTACAAGATCGATGGCCGCGTCCAGCAGGTCGTGCTTGCGGCACGCGAGCTGAACCCCGACGACCTCCCGGTGAACACGTGGGAGGGCCGCCACCTCGCGTACACCCATGGCTACGGCGTCGCCATGGCTCCGGCCAGCCAGGTGTTGAGCGACGGCACTCCCAACTTCCTCGCCCTCAACGACGCGAGCAAGGGCCCGGTGTTGCAGCAGCCCGCCATCTACCACGGCGAGGACATCACCGGCTACGCCGTCGTCAACACCAAGCGAGACGAGGTCTCCTTCGACCCCACCACGGCTACCGAGAAGCCGAGCCGCTACGACGGCAAGGGCGGGGTGAAGCTCGGCTCGGCCTTCCAGCGGGCGGCGTTCGCGTTGCGTTTCGGTGAGTGGAACCTCTTCGTGTCGAACCTCATCACGAAGGACTCGCGCATCCTTTACGTGCGCGACATCAACCAGCGCGTGAAGCTGTTGGCGCCCTTCCTCCAGTTCGACAGCGACCCCTATCCGGTAGTGACGGGCGGGCGAGTCGAGTGGGTGATCGACGGCTACACGACCACCAATCGGTACCCCTACGCGCAGCAGATCGACGTGAGCGTGCTCGCCAACTCGAGCGGACTCCGCCAGAGCATCAACTACGTGCGCAACTCGGTGAAAGCGGTCGTGGATGCCTATGACGGCACGGTCACCTTCTACGTCGTCGACCCGAGCGACCCGATGATCCGCGCGTACGAAAAGGCGTTCCCGAACCTCTTCACCCCGGTCGATCAGGCCAGCGCCGATCTGCGAGCCCACTTCCGCTACCCCGAGGATCTCTTCCGCATCCAGACACAGGCCTACTCCCGCTACCACATCACCGACCCGAGCATCTTCTATCAGCAGGCCAATGCGTGGAACGTGGCCCAGAACCCGCCCAAGACGCAGGCCAGCGCGAGCAGTGGCGGCTCGGTGGTGTCCACCCCGACGGGCGAGGTGCGGATCAAGGAAGACCGGATGCCGCCCTATTACACGATGCTGCGCATGCCCGGTTCGAACACCGTGCAGTTCGTGGCCCTGCGGGCCTTCGTACCGTTCTCCGATCAGGACGAACGAAAGGAGCTGCAGGCCATCATGACGGCCTCCGGCGACCCTGCGACCTACGGGCAGCTGCAGGTGCTGGTCATGGACCAGTCGCCCTTACCGGAGGGGCCGGCCATCGTCGACTCCGACATACGCCAGACCTTCGCGGCCGACCTCACGTTGCTCGACCAGACGGGTTCGCGCGTCACCTTCGGCGACATGCAGATCGTTCCGGTGGGCGACTCGTTGATCTACGTCCGACCATGGTTTGTCCAGGCGCAGGGAACGACGCCCGTGCCCGCGCTGCGGTACGTGAGCATCACGTACAACAAGGCCAGCTATCGCGGCGCCAGCCTCGAAACCACTCTCGCCCAGGCCTTCCCGGGGACTCGGCTCTCTCTGGGGACGGTCGTGGGCGGCGGTGTCGTCACGCCGCCATCTGGCGGCGGCCCTAGTGGCGATGGAAACGGCGGTGCCACGACGAGTACCACTGCGCCCCGTACCTCGACCACCACCACGCCGACGCAGTCGATCGAGGGCCTCCTGCAGGAGGCGCAGCGGGACTACGCGGATGCCCAGGCGGCCCTGAAGGCGGGCGACCTCGGGACGTACCAGCAGAAGCTCGACGCGGCCTACAAGCTGGCCGCGCAGGCCGCCAGCCTGGCCACGGGCTCCAGAGTCACCGTGGCGCCGACGACGACCACTGCGCCGACAGGAGTGACGACCACCACGACGGCCAGCGCCTGACCCCGTCGAGCTTGTGGGGCCCAGCTTCGGTGCGTTCGTCAGTGCTGGACGATGCGGCCCGCGGGCTGAGCGCTTCCGAAACCCCCGTCAGCCGCTGGCCGCTGGCCGACACGACCCGAGGGCTGAGCGCCTGCGACCTCGTCAGCGCTGGCCGCTGGCCGACACGACCCGAGGGCTGAGCGTGGCCATCTCTTCGCGCACGGCGATGCTGAAGCGGGCGAGCTCGTTGGCGATGCGAACCTGGTTGGCCCGCAGTTCGCACAGCTGCTCGATGCTCACCGTCGAGGGGTCAGTTGCCATCGTCCCCAACTCGTCGAGGCGGCCTTCGATCTGGCGGATGCGCAAGGCGACCGCATGCTCGGTCGTATCGAGCTCGCCGTTGAGCTCGTGCAGCTGGTTGGTGATGACATCGGCGAGTTCGGTCACGCGTTGGTGCAACTGACCATGCGCCGCCTCGAGGCGCGTGAGGCGGGTCGGATCGATCGCCGTAGGGGGATCACCGAGCAAGCTCCGGACCCGCGCCGCCAGGTCGTCGGTGTCGATCACCGGGGTGGGCGCCGGTGCCGGCAGCGGCTTCGACTCGATGGCGCGGAGGCGAGCGAACAGGGCGGCATTGTCCTCATGCGCCGCCGCCAGCCGTCGATCGAGTTCGGCCACCTGAGCTATGACCTCGTCCACGCGGCCGTCACGACGGCGGAACAAGCCCATCGCGGCGAGCGTACCGACCGGCCTCGCGTGATCGGTGGACCGTCGGTTGTGGTCGGATGACGCACTCGATACCATTGCCCCTCGCACCGCGGGGTGGAGCAGTCTGG
>CAVTWD010000010.1:0-9198 GCA_963738325.1 uncultured Acidimicrobiales bacterium | reverse complement strand
GGTGCCGCCATCCCCGTCACGGTCGGCAACGGCGCCGCCGCGGCGGCGGTCGACCTCGGACCCGGGCGCTCCGTGCCTGCGCCGTCAGCGGCCAGCGTGCAGGCCGCGGTGGTGCCGGCGCAGGCCGGTCCCGCCGACCAGCCCACCGTCACCATCCCGCTGGCGCCTGGTGTCACCTTCGACGGCGTCGACAACCCGGCGTGGGCCTGCACGGCGTCGGGCGGGACGCTGTCGTGCGTGCTGCCGGCGCTCGACCCCGGCGCCACCACCGGCGGCCTCATCCAGCTCGGGCTGCCGGCCAACGCCACCGGGACCATCACCCTTCAGCCGACGATCGCCGATGGGTCCGAGCCGCCGGTCTCCGGCCCCCCGCTGGTCCTGACCGTGCTGCCCCCGCCGGCCGGCGTGGCCGGGCTGTTCGTCGACCACGCCGACCTCTCGCTCACCGGCAACGGCGTCGTCACCTGCGATCCGGCCGCGGTCACGACGTGCACGGTCGCCCGTGACGACCCGGCCGCCGCGCCCGGTCAGGTCGACAAGTCCGGCCAGCAGATGATCTGGATCGATGTCGACGCCGACCCGGCCACGTTCGACTCCTCGACGGCCGACCTGACCCTGGCGCCCGACGCGACCGTCCTGTCGGCCCGCCTGATCTGGGGTGGCACGCTGCAGCCCGGGCCCGGGCGGCAAGGCACCGCCGGCGCCGACGGCGAACGGTGTGGTGCAGGTGACCCCGCCCGGCGCAGCCGCGGTCGCCGTGACGGCCTCCAGCACCTCCACCGACCCGAGCTCGGCCGCCCGCTACCTGGCCTCGGCCGACGTGACGGCCCTGGTCGCCGCCAACGGCGCCGGCCCGTACACGGTGGCCGACCTCCAGACCGCCACCGGGCCGGGCGCCTTCGGCGGCTGGGCGCTCCAGGTCGTCTACCGGGATCCAGCGGCGCCGCTTGCGCATGGTCGCCATCACCGATCAGGTGGCCACCGTCAACAAGGGTGGTCGCAGCTCGATCGTGCTCAGCGGGCTCACGCCCCCGACCGCACCGGTGACCGGCACGCTCAGCTTCGCCGCGGTGGAAGGCGATTACGGCATCGTCCCGGAGCAGGTCGCGGCCAACGGCGTCCCCCTGTCCAACGCCGCGAACGCGCCGGACAACCCGCTCAACGGCTCGATCACGACGCCTGGCGCCCGCAACCCGACCTTCGTGAACAACTTCGGGTTCGACGCCGACCAGTTCACGATCGACCTGGCGCCCGGCACGACTGAGATCCGCCTCGATGTCACGAGCGGCGGCGACCGCTTCCGGCTCGTCGGCACGGGCGTGGTCGTCCCGCTCTGAACCAGGCCCTCTAGCCTCCCGCCCGTGGGCCAGCGCAGCCAGCGAGCGGTGCCGACACCGGGGAGCACGCGGTGACCGGGACGCGGGTCGTCATCATCGGCGGCGACGCGGCCGGCATGTCGGCGGTGTCTCGGATCCGCAAGGGCCGCCCCGACGCGGAGATCATCGCCCTCGAGCGGAGCCCGTGGACGAGCTACTCGGCGTGCGGGATCCCCTACGTCGTCGGCGGCGTGGTCGACGGTGGCGTCGAGCGCCTCGTGGCCCGCTCGCCCGAGCAGCACCGGGAGCAGGGGACGGACGTGCGCACGGGGCACGAGGCGACGGCCATCGACCTGGCCGCGCGCGAGGTCGAGGTGCGCCCGGTCGACGGCGACCGCTACCGCCTCGGCTTCGACCAGCTGCTGATCGCCACCGGCGGCGCGCCGATCCGCCCGGACCTGCCCGGCATCGACCTGCCGTTCATCCACGGCGTGCAGAACCTGCACGATGCCGCCCACCTGCTCGGGCACGCGAAGGCCCTGGCCCAGAGGTGCCGAGCGCGTGGTCGTCGTCGGGAGCGGCTACATCGGCCTGGAGATGGCCGAAGCGTTCGTCGAGCGGGGCTGCTCGGCCGTCGTGGTCGAGCAGGCCGCGCAGCCGATGGGGACGCTCGATCCGGACATGGGCGCGCTGGTGGCCGAGGCGATGGTCGGCCCACGGCATCGACCTGCGTTGTGGGGTGGCGGTGACGGGCTTCGAGCCGGAGACGGTGCTGACCGACGACGGGCCGATCGGCGCCGACCTGGTGGTGCTCGGGCTCGGCGTCGGCCCGAACGCGACGCTGGCCGCCGAGCCGGCCTCGAGCTCGGCGCCCAGGGCGCCATCCACGTCGACGAGCGGCAGGCCACCTCGGCGCCGGGGGTGTGGGCGGCGGGCGACTGCGCCGAGAGCCGCCACCTCGTGACCGGGCAGTCCGTCCACATCGCGCTCGGGACCGTACGCCAACAAGCACGGCCGGGTGGCCGGGATCAACATCGGCGGCGGCCACGCGACGTCCCCAGGCGTGCTCGGCACCGCCATCACGAAGCTGTGCGCCACCGAGATCGCCCGCACCGGGCTCGGCGAGGCCGAGGCCGAGCGCGCCGGGTTCGGTCCGTGTCGCGGCCCGATCGAGACCACGACCATCGTCCGGCTACTTCCCGACGGCCGCCCCGATGACGGTCAAGGTCGTGGCCGAGCGGGGCACCGGCCGCCTCCTCGGCGTGCAGATCGTCGGCGGGGACGGCGCGGCGAAGCGGATCGACACGTCGCGGTCGCCATCACCGCCGGGATGACCGTCGCCGAGGTGGTCGACCTCGACCTGGCCTACGCGCCGCCCTTCTCCAGCGTCTGGGACCCGATCGCCGTCGCCGCCCGCGAGGCGCTCAAGATCCTCTGACGCGGGCGGGTCGGCGGCCACGGTCTGCCCGGCGGGGCGGCCGGTACCCTCGTCGGGGTGGCGGTGCTGACCCGCGAGGAGGTGATCAACGACTCCTCGGTCCACGGCGGGCGCTTCGCCCGGGAGCTGTCGGACCTGACGGACGCATGGCTGGCCGGGCTCTTCGCACAGGCGACGGCCGGTGTCGGGATGCGGATGGCGCTGGTGGCCGTGGGCGGCTACGGGCGGGCCGAGCTGGCGCCGGGGAGCGACCTCGACGTGCTGCTCCTCCACGACGGCAGCGCGTGCATCGGCACGGTGACCGAGACGCTCTGGTACCCGGTCTGGGACGCCAAGGCTCAAGCTCGGCCACGCCGTGCGCATCCGTCAAGGAGGCGTTGCGGCTGGCCGCCGACGACCTCGACACGGCCACGTCGCTGCTGTCCGTCCGCCACCTGGCCGGCGACCCGCTCGCTCACCGGCGACCTGGCCGACGGCGCGCGGTCCGCAGTGGAGCAAGCGGTCCAAGCGCGTGGCTGGACCGGCGTGCGCCGAGGGGTCGACCAGCGCCACGCGGCAGCACGGCGAGGTGGCCTTCCTGCTCGAGCCCGACCTGAAGGAGGGGCGGGGCGGGCTGCGCGACGTCCACGCCCTGTCGGTGGGCCGAGCTGGCCACCGACGACGCTGCTGGCCGAGGGCGACGACGAGGCGCTCCGCGACGCCTACGACGTGCTGCTGGCGGCCCGCGTCGAGCTGCACCGCTTGCACCGGCCGCCCGGGCGACGTCCTGCTGCTCGCAGGACCAGGACGCCGTGGCCGCCCGCTCGGCTACGCCGACGCCGACGTGCTCATGGCCGCGGTCAGCGCCGCGGCCCGGACGATCTCGTGGACCAGCGACGAGGCCTGGTACCGGGTGACGCGTCGCTGCAGGGCCAGTTCGGCTCGTGGGACGGCGCGACCGCAGGCCGTCGCCCCCGGCGTCAGCGCTCCGCGATCGGCGAGGTGCGCCTCGACGACGACGCCGACCCGGCACGCGACCCGACGCTGCTGCTGCGGGCGGCGCCACCGCCGCGGCCCGGCAAGCGGCTGCGCATCGACCGGAGCACCCTGGATCGGCTGGCCGCCGAGATGCCGACCTGGCCCGACCCGTGGCCGGCCGGCGCCAGCGACGAGCTGGTCGCCCTGCTGCTCGAGGGCCACGACGCCATCCCCGTGCCTCGAGTCGCTCGACCAGCGGGATCTGTCACCCGCCTGCTGCCGGAGTGGGCAGCCGGTGCGGTCGCCAGCCCCAGCGCAACGCCTACCACCGCTTCACCGTCGACCGGCACCTGTGGGAGGCGGCGGCCAACGCGGCCGACCTCGCCGACCGGGTCGCCGGCCCGACCTCCTCGTGCTCGGTGCGCTCCTCCACGACCTCGGCAAGGGCTACCCGGGCGACCACACCGACGTCGGCGTCGACCTGGTCGCGCGCGATCGGCGCCGCGCATGGGCTCTGTCCGGAGCACGACATCGGCGTGCTGGCCGGCGCTGGTGCGCCACCACCTGCTGCTGCCCGATGTCGCCACCCGCCGCGACCTGAGCGACGACGGCACGATCGAGCGCGGTGGCCGCCGCGGTCGGCGTCGCCGCGGGTGCTGACCCTGCTCGACGCGCTGACCGAGGCCGACTCCCTGGCCACCGGGCCCGTCGGCCTGGGGACGTGGAAGGCCGAGCTCGTCGAGCGAGCTGGTCGACCGGGTCGGCCACGTCCTCGGCGGTGGCGACGTCGAGCGAGCGTCGACCTGGTCGCTGTTCCCGTCGGCCGAGCTCCTCGACGCTGCTCATGGCCGAGCAGCGCACGGCCGTGCTCGGCCGACGGCCGACCGGATCACGGTCGTCGCGCCCGACCGCCCCGGCCTGTTCAGCCGCATCGCCGGGCGTGCTCGCGCTCCACGGCCTCGACGTCCTCGGCGCCCGGCCCACTCGGACGAGCAGGCATGGCGCGCCAACGAGTTCCGCGTGCGCCGCCACGCGACGGCCTGATCGACTGGACGAGGTGGCGGCCGACCTGGAGCGGGCCCTCGCCGGCCAGCTGGCCCTCGAGGCCCGCCTCGCCGAGCGGGCCCGCACCTACCGCCGCGCGGCGGCCGCTCGAGCGCGGGGCTGGACGGCGCCGACGGTGCGCATCGACAACGAGGCCTCGTCCAACGCCACCGTCGTCGAGGTGCGCGCCCGGACCGGATCGGCGTGCTCTACCGGATCACCAAGGCCATCGCCGACCTCGGCCTCGACATCCGCCACGCGCGGGTGCAGACCCTCGGGCCGGACGTCGTCGACTCCTTCTACGTGCGGGCCGGCGACGGCAAGGTGACCGACCCGTACCACCTGGCGGAGATGGAACGGGCCCTGCTCCACGCCGGCGTCCCGGAAGGGTGAGCGGCCACCTCGGACCTGTGCCGGCCGGCGGCCGCTCGGTAGGGTGCCGGCCGTGGCAGCGGACGAGGAGGCCATCGACGTCGAAGAGACGTCGGCGACAGCACGGTCGTCCACGGGGACGTCGGCGACAGCACGGTCGTCCACGGGGACGTCGGCGACAGCACGGCGCTCGAAGGGGCCAGCCCGGTCGACTTCACCCGCGACCTCATCCGCTGGAGCGAGTCGCTGGCCGGCATCGCCCGCACCGGCCTCGGCTTCACGCAGAGCCTCTACGAGCAGGAGCGATTCGAGGAGGTGCTGAAGGTCGCCGCCGACATCAAGGCCGCGGCCGACGACGCCCTCGAGTCCGGCGGGAGCAGGATCACTTCGTCCAGGAGTGGATGGAGTCCGTCGGCGAGGGCGTGCCCGGCTACGTGACGCCGAAGGTGGCCGTGGGCGCCGTCGTCGGCAACGACCTGGGCAGCTCCTGCTGGTGCAGCGGGCCGACTCCGGCATCTGGCTGTACCCGACCGGATGGGCCGACATCGGCTACTCCCCGGCCGAGGTCGCCGTCAAGGAGGTCCACGAGGAGACCGGCATCGAGTGCGAGCCGGTGCAGCTCCTCGCCGTCATCGACGGCCTGCGCATGGGCTTCACCCGCTTCGGCATGTACATGGTGCTCTTCCACTGCCGGGCCGACGGGTGGCCAGCTCGAGGCCCATCCGCTCGAGACGAGCGACGTCGGCTGGTTCGGTCCGGACGAGCTGCCCGCGCACGACGGCCGGCGCGGCGTGGTGGGGTCCGATGGCGTTCGCGGCGATCAACGGCGAGCGGCTGGCCGCCTCGTTCGACCCGCCGCGCGACGACGTCTGGCGGGAGAGCACGCCCGACCGCTAGCTCGGTGGGGCCTCAGCCGCCCTGGTCCCGGAGGAAGCGCTCGATGTCCTCCAGCATCTGGTCGGTGTCCGCGCCCGGGTCGAGGGCCCCCTGGTCGGCGGGGGTGTCGTCGTCGTCCTCGTCCTCGTCGTCGCCTATCAGCTCGAGACGCCGGACGTACCCGGCCAGGTCCTCGTCCTGGTCGAGGTAGCCGTCGATCTGCGCCTCGTACTCGGCCACGGCCAACTCGAGCGGGGCGGCCGGGCAGGGCGTGCCGACCAGATCGCACACCCGCTCGGCCAGGGCCAGCGCGGCCTTCGGCGAGGGGACCTGGGAGGCATACGCGGGCACGGCGGCCCACAGGGACAAGGAGTCCAGCCCGAGCTGGTGGCAGGTGTCGTGCAGCACGCCGACGATCCCCGTCGGCCCCTCGTACTGGCTGCGCTGCAGGTCGAAGCGGTCGATGAGCGTCTGGTCCGTGGCCGTGCCGACGAGCGAGATGGGCTGGCGGTGCACGACGTCCGCGAGCAACGCGCCGAGGGTGACGACCAGCCCGGTCCCGGTCTCCTCGGCGATGCTGGCGATCTGGTGGGTGAAGGTTCGCCAGCGCAGCTGGGGCTCGATGCCGAGGACGAGCACGACGTCACCGCCGGGCGTCGACGCGGCGTAGGCGTCGTTGGTCGGCCACGAGATGCGGCGGGTGTGGCCGTCGACCAGGTGCACCTGGGGCCGGGTCGACTGGAAGTCGTAGTACTCCTCGGGGTCGATGCCGGCGATCGGCTCCGCGCCCCACTGCTCGATCAGGTGGCGAACCGCGAGCGTGGCGGCATCGCCGGCGTCGTTCCAGCCGGCGAAGGCCGCGATCATCGTCGGGCGGCGGAGGGCCGGGCGACGGCTCCAGACCACGTGCTCCATCGCTCGCGACGCTACCGGCCGTCCGGCCCGCCCACCGCGGACAGCCACGGGTACGGTCTCCCCCATGATCCTGACCTCGCTCGTCGCGGACGCCGACGAGCTCGCCGTCCGCACAGGCTGGACGGCCAAGCCGCAGGGACTGTGCCGGGGCGAGGTCTGCGTGCCCGCGCCCGGCTGCATCCGCGACGACGGCGCGCTCGACGTCGAGGTGGTCGCGCAGCGCCTGCGCATGCCGCTGGTGCACGACGAGGAGCACGACCTGTGGGCGCTGGGTCCTCCGGCCGGCGGGACCGCGCTGGCGTCGGAGGTCGCAGCGGACCCCGTCCTCATGGATCGCGACGGCAACCCCTTCCGGCTGTCGTCGCTGCACGGGCGCAAGGTGCTGCTCGTCGCCTGGGCGAGCTGGTGAGGCTGTCGTGACTCGCTGCCCGTGTGGCAGCGGCTCCACGCCGAGCTCGAGGGTCGCGGGTTGACCGTCGTCACGGTCGCCCTCGACATCGACCCCGCCAACGCACGGCCGTTCATCGACGTCGCCCAACCCACCCACCCGTCGCTGATCGACACGGGACACGTCACCGACGACCTGTTCGGGTTCGTCAACGTGCCGATGGCGGTCTGGATCGACGAGGAGGGCGTGATCGTCCGGCCAGCCGAGCAGGCGTCGGTGGAGCGGAGCAAGCTGCGCGACATCGACGTTCCGGAGGGCCTGCCACCGCGCATGGACACCATGCTCCGGGAGGTCAAGAAGCTGGCCGACCACTCGGCCGAGTACCGCGCCGCCATCGAGGACTGGGTCGAGCGCGGCGCCGACTCGCCGTACGCCCTTCCGCCTGACGAGGTGGTGGCCCGCTCGCAGCCCCGGCCGCCGGACCACGCCCGGGCCGCGGCCTGCTTCGAGCTCGGCCAGCACCTGTGGCGGACCGTCGGCGAGGACGCGGCGATCCCGTGGTGGCGCCAGGCCCACTCCCTCTTCCCGGAGAACTGGACCTATAAGCGCCAGGCCTGGACCCTGGCCACGACGGCGCCCGACGCCGCCGCGCCGGACCTCGTGCAGGAGGCCGGCGAGGTCTACGGGACGAGCTGGCTCGACGACGTCCTGCGCCTCGGCGGCGGCGAGCGCTACTACCCCGAGCTGTCGCTGGAGCCGTAGCGCGCCGCCGGGCGGGCGGTCCAGCGGCGCCGGGCGGGCGGTCCAGCGGCGACGGGCGGTCAGCGGCGGGCGAAGCGCTCGGCCAGGTCGTGCGGGCCTGACCGGAGGTAGCCGCCCTGGGCCTGGATCTCCGCGCCCCACGGCGCGAGGAGGGCGACCAGCTCGTCCGCGTCGTCGCCGAGCGCATCGGTGAGGGACCGGCACATCTGGTCCGTCTGCACCTCGACTGCTTCCCGTGCCGCCCAGCCCTCCTCCGTCATCGCCGTGCCATCGGCCTGGAGGAGCCCGCGCGAGCGCAGCCGCTCCTCCGCCGCGTCGAGGTCGTCGTTCGTCCACGCGCGGGTGCGGACGTACGACCGGGCCGGGAGGCCCCAGTAGAGCTCGGTCAGCAGGCCGATCTCGGGCGGATCGAATCCGGCGCCCGTCCACGCCGCGAGGTGTGCGTCACCCCGGTACTCCCGCAGCATGTCGCCCAGGCGCCACGCCACACCGAGCGGTGGCAGGGGCATGGGGAGCGCCGAGATGCCGGCGAACAGGGGCTTGCCGTCCGGGCGCAGCGGCTCGACCACGGTGAGGAGCAGCTGCACGACCCGGTGCAGACCGTCCGGCTCGTCACCGAGGATCCGCTGCAGCTGCGCGAGCGCGCCCTCGGTGCGGGCCGTGCAGATGGTCGTGGCGTCGGTCAGTGTCCAGCCATACGTCACCGCGGGGACCACGGCGGCCGGGTTGAAGACGCCGAAGGCCGCGGCCACGACCGTCCCGTGGACCTGCCCCATGACCGATCCGCGGCTGGTGAAGTAGGCCGCCCCGTCCGGTAGGGCCACGCCATTGGCGTCGCCGGGGCTGGGGTTGAAGCCGAGCGCGGCGTAGGCCGCGTGGCACTCGGGGGAGAAGTAGACCTGACCCACGAACGGCTCGATGGCGGCGGCGAGGCGCCGGGCGATGTGAGGCGGAGCAGGCGCAGGCATGGCCGGACGATAGGGCGAGGTGCGGCGGGCAGCCACGTCGTCCCGCTACCGTCCACGGCTGTGCCCACCACCATCGAGATCGTCGAGGAGGTCACGCCGGAGCTGGTCGAGGCCGTGGAGCGGCTCGTCCCCCAGCTCTCCCGGTCGGCGCCGCCACCCACG
>CAVTWD010000009.1:0-855257 GCA_963738325.1 uncultured Acidimicrobiales bacterium | reverse complement strand
GACAGAGCGTGGCCGCGACTCGGGGGCGCCGGCTTTGTTTTGCGTCACGCATCCGGCGTTTCGGGGCGGTCGCCCCATGGACAATCATCGCCTGGGCGAGAGCCCTCTAGACAATGTCGCGAACAGAACTGTCGCTGCTGCGTCTACCAGTCCTGGTCGGCGAGTAGCAGCGCGGCGAGCGGCTCGAGCGCGGCCGTGAGCTCGTCGAGCTCGCCCGGCTCGAGGCTTTCGTAGGGCTTCGCCGCGAGGTCGTCGGTGACCCCCTCGACCCGCTGTTTGACGGCGCGACCCTGTTCGCTGAGCCAACCGTCATCGCCGATCAGGCCGCGATCGCGCATCCCGTCGATTACGGCGGCGAGCTGCGCTGCCGGGAGGTGGTGGATGCGTCCGAACTTCTCCGCGGGCATGCCCAGGTCGAGGGCGAACAGGACGTGAGCCTCGAGGCCGCCGACACCCTCGATCATGAGGGCTGCGATGTGTCCGTCGCCACGGTGCTCGCGCAGCAAGGAGGCGGCATGGAAGAGGCGGGCCACCACGTCTTCGGGGATCGGGATCGCGCGCAGCGCGGCGTACATCGGCCGGCCCTCGAACGGTGCGCTGGTCGCGGCCTTGGTCAACAGTTCAGCGGCGCGGGCGAAGCCGGGAGAGTCGACGCGATCGCCGAGGATCCGCCGCAACGCCTTCACGCAGCCCGCCTGGCGAGCGGCGATCGCCGCTTCGGGTGTGGTGGTGCGCCACACCTTCGGAATGTGTCGGGCCACCTCACCGGGAGCGAAATTGTAGAAGAGCGCGTCCACCACCTCCGCTGTGGCGAGGCCCAGGGGCGCCGCCCGTCCGGCGAAGTAGGTGTCCCAGTAGTTGGTGAACCCGAGGGCGAACATCGCTTCGTTGGGTTCGTCGGCTGAGTAGGGGATGACACCGATCGGCTCGACGAGCTCGAACATCCGGCGTGCCATCGAGTTCATGGTGCACATCCTCCTGCTGCAGCCCCGGCACCCTTAGCGGACAGTCACGATCAGTTGGACGGTTGCGCGCAGCCAATCTCATCGCACGACGACGACCGACGGTTCACCTGGAGGTCGCGGTCAAGCGGCGCGCACACCCGGCGTTTGGTGGCAGTCTGACGTGCGCCGCGCCGACGGCTTAAAGAGGTTCGCATATTACAGTGACAGTGTGGTCACAGTGAGAGGCCGCAGTGACGGAGGAAGGCGAACGCCAGGTGGGTGTCGGCGCGTACTCGGTCGATGCCGGCGTGGGCGGCCCGAGCGGGCTCGTCGATGCTGTCGGCGCACAGGTTGGCCAGTTCGGTGCCTTTGACGTTGCCCCACAGCCCTTCGACGGGGTTGAGGTCGGGGGCGTAGCCGAGGAGTCGTTCGACTACCAGCCAGCGCCGCTGGGCGGCGATGAAGGCGTGCATCTTGCGGCTGCGGTGCGATGGCAGTCCGTCCCAGATCACGGTGACCTTGGCGCCGTCGAGCTCGTCGTGCAAGGCGTGGAGGAACTCGATGAGGCTGTCGTCGTTGTAGGCGCCGGGGCGGATCTGGAAGATGATGCGGGCCTCGGCCCGGTCGTGGGCGTAGGCCAGGGCGGCCGACATCGACAGCCGCTTCCAGTTGAACCGGTGGCGCAGCACCGGCGTCTGGCCGCGTGGCGCCCAGGTGGCTCTCACCGGAGGGAGGAGCGAGACCCCCGATTCGTCTTGGAAGACGATCCAGGCTCGGCGTCTGCGGGCCCCCTTTTTATACGAGGCCACTCGGTGGCGACCCAGCGGGCGATCGCGTCGTCGTCGCGTTCGACCGCCCGGCGGGCCGGGCGCTGACGGCTCCAGCCCAGCCTGTCTCGCAGCAGCTTCCACACGTGGCCCGGGTGGTAGCGCACCCCGGTCTCGGCCTCGATCACTGTCGCCACCCGATCCAAAGTCCACAGATCGGTGCCGAACCCGTAGGCCCGCGGCCCCTGACGCAACGGCCGCTCCACCTGGCGCAGCTGCGCAGTGGTCAGCCGCGGCATGCGCCCCGCCCGCCCCGCCGCCTTCAACGCCTTCGTGCCGCCCGCCTGCCAGTCGGTGTACCAGCGGCTCACCGACTGGCGCGACACCGCCAACTCCCGAGCCACATCAGCCTGCGATGTGCCCCGCTCGAACATCCGCGCCGCCCGCTTGCGGCGACGCTCCATCCCCTCAAAATCCCGCCGCGGCGACCGAGACCCCGTCGCCGCCAGCCACGTGATGACCAACACCAGCACCTGGAACACCATGCCCCAAGTGTCCCAGACTTGTCACCCTATTTAGCGAACCTCTTTTAAAGCTTGTGGTCAGCGACGAACCTCAGACGAGCGGCGACTATCCCTGCAACTACCTCGTGGCAGGTGAGGAGAATCAACTCGTGACGGACATGAGCGATCTAGAGGTGACGGTCCAGCAGGAGATCGACACAACCCTGAGAGCAGCGCCTCATGTGGTGCTGCTGGGTGCCGGGGCAAGCAAGGCCGCGCTCCCGAACGGTGACCTGCACGGTCGCCAGGTGCCGCTGCTCCGCGACGTGGCCACTGAACTCGACCTGGCCTCACGGTTCCCCGAAGACCTACGTCACCTCGCAGGCTCCGACTTCGAGGCGGCCTACTCGCGTCTGCACGACCGAGACCGCGAGCTGACGGCGGGAATCGACGAACTGGTGAGGAAGTACTTCGCGCAGCTGGAACTACCCGCCGAACCAACCATCTACGACGCCTTGCTGCTCTCGCTGCGCGACAAGGACGCTGTGTTCACGTTCAACTGGGACCCGTTCCTGTTTCAGGCGCACCTTCGACTCCAGCGGGCGGGCGTCCCCGGAAGCTCGCTGCCGACCATCTGGTTCCTTCACGGCAACGTGGCCGTCGGCCGCTGCCTGGAGCACGAGCAAGTCCGTGGAGTCCCGGGTGCCCGGTGCTGGCAATGCGGCAACACTCTCATGTCGAGCCAGTTGCTGTGCCCAGTGGAGCACAAGGACTACCAAGACGGCTCCATGATCGAGCGGGAGTGGGCGGCAGCGCAGGAATACCTGCGTCACGCCTTCATGTTCACGGTGTTCGGCTACAGCGCTCCGGTGACTGACGTCGAAGCCAAGCAACTCCTCAAGGATGCCTGGGGCGACATCGAGGACCGGCGGATGGAGCAGACAGAGATCATCAACCGGCCGGGTGCCGACCACGACGAGCTACGCGAGCTGTGGTCGCCCTTCATCCACACGCACCACTACGAGATTCATGAGTCTTTCTACGAGTCGTGGATCGCGAACCACCCGCGTCGGACGCTTGAGGCGTACTTCACCCAGTACTTGGAAGCGAAGTTCGTCGAGAACAACCCTGTGCCGCCTGATCTAGCGACCGTCGAGGATCTGGTGGCATGGTTCGAGCCGTTGTTCGAGGCCGAGCGCCGCTACCTGGATGCGCTGACGGCCGATGCCCCCGAGGACACTCCACCCAGTTGAGGTGCGATGTGGACTCGACAACGGGCGACGGGTGGCCGCATCGACCCTGGCCGATCTCCGATACGCACACCTCGCTCCGTGGTCATGAGCACGCTCGAGCGCGGCTGCTCAGCCGGCGGTAGGGGACAGTCCTGGGCGGAGCGTACGCTGCAGCGGCATGACGAGGCAGCTGTTTCTTCGGAGATCAGCTTCGTCACCTGATCAGGGCATACACCATCGCGCCGGTGTGTCAGGCGCTTTGTTTACGCGGTTCGAGGACGATCACCGGCGTGGTGGTCGACCGGCCGCTCGCAAACACGCCGATCCTGGGATCGACCGCGACCCAGCGCTGCCACAGCCGCTCACGCTCCTCCCCCGTCGAAAGACGGGCACTTACCGGGCGGGGCTGCTCGTCTGCCAATCGAATGACGGCATCTGGATGGGCCTCGAGATTGAGCCACCACGCGGGACGGCCCTCGTCCCACCCGTTCATTGCGAGCGCGACGAGATTGGGGCCGTCTTCGAGGTAGCCGATGATGACGCTGCGCTCTTGCCCCGACTTCCGCCCAACAGTCGTGAGGCGCAGCGAACCCCAGCCCCGTTTGTTCGACGGGGTCCAAAGGAATCGGCCGCCGCTGAGCCGGTACAGCGCGCGATGAACGCGCCAGGCCGTGTGCACGAACCACGGCGGCGGGTGTTTCGGCGGCCGGGTTGCCGCATGGCTCATGCCGATACCTCCGGCGCGGGGCGACTCGCCACAGTACGCCGCAACGGACGGTACGGGCCATGATCGGCTTTCGGTCCTGCGACGGGCGGTCTCGGATCCGGCGTCATGCGGCGCGCCTCGCGCCCGTCTGTTCCGATTGATCCGGAGACGCCTGGCCCGGGCCCGACCGCATCGAATCGTGGTTCTACGAGTCGAGGCGCTCATAGGTGAGCTGCAAGTCGTCTTCCCACGGGCCGCCGTCGCGCGACATCGTCCCTCGCGCGTCGAGCCGCCGGCCGTCGGCGGCGACGGTGAACACCATGCGCTGCGCGAACCCCGCTTCGTCGCGGTGCCAGCGCACCTCGCCGTCGGCCACCTCGACCGCGTACCGGCGCGAGATATCACGCTCGTCGAAGTAGACCATCGTGAACGTGCCGGCGGCGTCGTCGGAGCCGATGACCGCCACCGCGCTCGGAATCTGCGGCTCGTCGATCTCCGAGCGCATCAACACGAACGCACCGCCCTCGTGCCACTCGAACGATGTGCGGCCGTGGAACGTCGTGCCCGGGACGAGGGGATGCCTCCCGGTCGTGCGCCACACGCCGACCAATGGCGACAGCGCTTCGAGTGCGGGATTGGACCGCTGTGCTTCGGGGCCGATCGGGGTCGCCATCCGCAGGATGTTGCCAGACAACGCAGGACAGGACCGGCGACAGCGGTTCGAGGGCACGGGGGAAGTCCGCCTGCCGAACCACCGACAGCGCCCCGCCCAGCCAGCGTTCTAGGAGCGTGCCCGATCGTCCCGCTTGAGAGCTGGTGACGGTCAAGGTCAAGCGGTCCAGTCGGGCGGCCGGACCAGGATCATCCAGAGGTGGCCGTCGGGGTCGGCAACTTGGGCTGCGAAGGCGCCCCACTCACGCGGCGAGGGCTCGTAGACGGTGGTTCCGCCGGCGGCGAGGGCGGCCTCGTAGCGCGCCCGCACGGCGTCCTCGTCAACGGCGTAAACGGAGAGCACGCACTCGTTGGCGCCTGGCGGGGCCACGCGGTCCTCGCCCGCGACCCAGCCGAACCCACCGGTGGGGATCAGCATGAGGCTGACGCTCGGCGCGAGGCGAAGCTGGAGCGGCTCGGGGACTCCGTCGTCGGCGAGCGGGCCGAAGCCTTCGAGCCCGAGCCCGTCGCGGTAGAAGACGAGCGAGCGGCGCCTGTCGGCGATGGCCAGGCTGATCGTGTGGTCCATGAGAATGACGACTCCCGGCGGGCAGCGAACTCATCGGGTTCGGACGCTTCCGACGACCGCAGACGCCAGAGTTCGGCAACGGTCACAGATCGAATTACACGACGATGCGGGCAATGCCATCCGACGGAACAAGGGTCGGGACAGACAACTGACCGCTGCGTCGGCGCCACCTCGAGCACCTTCCCAATCGGAGAGCCGAGCGTGAAGGACCGGACGCGCGCCCCTCGACGGCCACTCGGCGATGGCCCACGGTGGGTCAAGGCCCTCCAGCCGGCGGACGTTCAGGGACACCGCGGCTGGATCGACCAGCCTGCCGTTCTGTGGCACATCGGACCTCCCCCCGCTGGCGCGGAACGCCGAGTCGGGCGCGACGCAGCGCGTTCGCGAAGGTGCCCGCGCCCGCTGGAGTTGCCTGCCCTCGCCTGGCGCTTTCGCCCACCGTCCCGACGATCCGCCGTCCGACCGTTATGGGCTCGTTGGTCGGAGTGCTGGATCCTGAGCGGGCTTCATCCCTTGTTGCGCACGTTGTCATGAGCGCCATTGATGCGGACTGGGAGCGCCTCGGTAATCCGGCGGAGCACAGTCGCATTCGGTCGCGGGTGAACGACGTCCGCAAGCCTCAAATCGGCCAGCCGTAGACCGGGAAGAGATGACGCGCATCGAGTGATGCGTCACCCCAATCGAGTGCCTCGTCGGCTTCGGCTCGAGTGCGTCGACCGGCGAGCGTCCGGAGCAATTCATTTGCTGTGCCGCGGACCTCAGCGGCGCGGGGAAACGTCCCGATGCGCGTGCCGGTGTCGCAGCACTGAAGAGTCACGGTGTCGCCGAGTCGAGCGAGGCGTCGGGTGAGCGCGAACTCGTAGCACGTGTAGATCGCGCGCTCGGCAAGCTCGGTGTCCACCCCGCGTCGATCACCGAGCGCCTCGACGACGTCACCGAGATGCACAATCAAGTCGAACAGACTGGCCTCGTCATCCGGCTTCATCCGCCTCACCACGCCGGCCCACTCGTCGAGTATCCGTTCGAGTGGTAACCCCCGGCGCCCGATGACCCCCGCCTCGGTCCACTCGTCCCGCACCACTCCTGCGGCCTCGCGCGTGGCATCATCGATCTCCAGGAAGCCTCCCCGCGCCTCCGGCGGAGCCGTTTCGTCCGTGTAGGCGCCGACGACATGCACGTGGTGCGCAACAAGATCGCGAATCGACCAGGCCGGGCACGCCGGGCAGACTGCCGCCAGCTCGTCGTCTGAGAGCGAGCGGACCACGTTGACCATCCGTCGCTTCGCCCGCCTGTAGAGCGCCAGCTCGTCCTCCTGCGCGAATATATTGCCGCCGGACACCAGCAGTGGCAGGCTGCATGCTCACGGTTCCGATGTCCGTTGGCCCGCAGCCAGTGGCGGCGCCATCACTCACGATCCTCGCGATCCGGTTGGCCCCGGACTGGGTGATCAAGAAACACGCATCGTCGCGCCGCCCTCCGGACCTATCCACGCCACTCGGATCGGTGCCCACGACCGGTGCGACCCATCGAAGAACGCGCGACTGGTTTGCCATCGCAGGTGTCACCAACCGTCGGCTCGGCAGCCTGGCTGAGCCAAGCGTGCTCGCTTCCCTCTTGTTGCCGTGAGCGCGACGGACCGATGGCACTGGTGGCGGAAGGAGCGGATCGCCAGGCGAGTTGGTGGCCCGCAGGGCTTCATTTTTGCGGGATAGGTGTGAAGGTGTGCCCGACCGCGGTGGAGAGGGCGACGAAGACCCGCGTAGCCGGTGCCGAACACACCGCTTCGCGCGGATCGTCGGTGAGGGTCGGCGACTCCGGGCAATCGCCCGACGCGATGTCGCTGTTGGTCTGAACCACGATCGATGTGTCCGTCGTGGTGTCGTAGTAGAGCGAGGTGTTGTAGCCGGGCAGCTCGCCGGTGTGACCGACCCAGCCGTCGATGCAACCAAAGCCGATGCCGTAGCCCGCAGGCCCGGGGATCGACCGGAGACGTTCGGCCTGGATAGCGGGGGTGAGCAGGCCTTGGCCGGTGCTCAACGCCCGGTCATAGACCAGGAGGTCCTGCATGCTCGAGATCAGCTCGCCCGCCGTCCAGCCCCAAGATGGGTTCCAGTTGGTGGCATTGCTCGGGTTGGCCGGCGTGGCCGCGTCGCCCTGCAGGGTGAAGCCCTGCGCGTAGGGAGCGGGGATGTCGGTGGAGTCGCCCGGCCAAACAGTGTTCGCCAGGCGGAGAGGATCGAAGATCAGCCGCTTGATGACAGTGCCGATCGGCTGGCCGGTCACCTTCTCGATAACCAGACCGAGCAGGACCGTGTTCGTGTTCGAGTAGTCGAACTGCCCTCCTGGTTCGAACAGCGGTGATTCGCTGACGCCGATGGCGACCAGTTGGTCCGGGGTCCAGATCGCCTCCGGCTTGCTGAAATAGGTGTCCGTGAACTTCGTCGACCGCGTGTAGCTGGCAACGCCACTTGTCATGTTGGCCAGCATCCGCAACGTCACCCGGTTCCCGTTGGGGATACCGGAGACGTACTTGTCGATGGTGTCGTCCAGCGACAGCTTCCCCTGCTCCGCCAGTTGCATGATCATCGTGCCGGTGAAGGTCTTGGTGACCGACCCGATCCGCGTGTGCATGTCGTCGGTCATCGCCGCATTGGTCGCCGGGTCGGCGACGCCATAGGCCTTGATCCACGTCCCCTGCGGCGTCCGTACGCCGACGATGGCACCCGGGGCGGCCGCCAGCTTGAACGACGACTGAGCGGCGGCGTCGAGCTTGGCCACCAGGTCGGCCGGCAGCGACGCGCTCGTCGACGTCGGAGTCGGCTTGGTGGCGATCACCTTGTCGACGTCCGTGACACAGGCGCTCGCTGCTGCTGCGGTCGTGGCGGGCGCGGCCGGTGCGGTCGTCGTGGCCGGAGCGGCCGTGGTCGTCGGCCCGGACGAGCTCGACCCCGAACTGCACGACGCGGCAGTGAGGGCGACGACCGTCGCCGCGATCGGGACGATGCCCCGGGGCCACCAGGGCCGGTCGCGTCCCTCGCTGATCCTCGGCATCGCGGTCTCGCCTCCGTGGGTATCGTCGAGATACGAGCGATTGCTCGTGTTCGTCAACCGTGCGACATTGACGACGTCGAACAGCCGCCGGCCAATCACCTCGGCGCCGGTCTCCGGCGTTGTCCGTCCTGATTGGCCACCCAGGTGTGAGGCGTGTCGACGTCGGCGATGACCTTGGGCATTGCGAGCTCCTCGCACCAGTGATCAGCTCTCGGCCGACATCGAACACACTATATGCCGGCAGACGACCGCGGTGATGGAGAGCGAGTTGCCGAAAAGCGCGACACGGGCCCTTCACTGGGAGTTGTCGGAAGCTACCGGTCAGCGGCGAGGACCAAACCGACGCCGAGCAAGCCGCGCAGCGACAGCAGGCCAGGCGGTCGACTGAGGACCGAACGCCGACCGGCGGATATCCCCCAATCGCGTGCCGCAACCGCGGCGCCTACTGCCCTCGAACGCCGGCTGCGCAGCGCCATCGAAGCCGGCGAATCCGCTTCGCGCTGTCTGCCGCGAGCGCGACCGATCGACGGATAGGGGAACGTGCCCGTCGTAGCCATCGCGTTCCCGAACGCGCGCCCCAGAACTAGCCCGTGCAGGCGGCCGCTGCCGCGTCCCCGAAGTGCCGCTTGAGCAGTGAGAACTGTCAGCCTCCGGCGACGAACGCCACGACGACATAGGCGGCGTGCCGGTCGAAGTTCTCTCTGCGGCGGTCGTAGATCGTGGTAGTTCTCGGATCGGCGTGGCGGGCGGCGATCTGCACATCGCGGAGCGGCACGCCAGCGTCGAGGGCAGCCATGATGAACCCGGCGCGGAGCATGTGCGGATGGACGACTCCGAGTCCGCCGCGTTTGCCGATCGAGCGGACCCAACGGTGTGCGGTGCGCCGATCCAGGCGTTGGCCGTCCTTGCGGCGCAGGATCGGTCCCTCGTGCCGCTCACCGACAACCAGATCGATCGTCCTCGCCGTGCGGGGCACGAGCGGGATCGTGGCGGGCTTGCCGCCCTTGCCGAGGATCCGCAGCGTGCGATGGCCGCGCTGCACCGCCAAGTCCTCAATGTTGGTTCCGCAAGCCTCTGACACTCGCAACCCATTGAGACCAAGAAGCACGGCCAGCGCGGCGTGATCGCGGTCGAACCGTTCGGCGGTGAACAAGAACGTGCCCAACTCGGCACGGTCCATGCCGTGACCCTCGCTGGGCGGGACCTTGGGGCGACGGACGTACTGGGCCGGGTTCGACGCGATTCCAGGACTCCTGACGCGCGACCGCGAGTTGCTGCAAGTTGTCAGGCCTGCTTGACGCTGTAGACGAGGCGGAGCTTCGTGCCGGGGTAGGTCGTTTCGGTTGTTGTGAGGTCGTCGCAGAGGCCGGCGAGCGCCCGTGTCCGCCGGGGTGCCGATAGAGGCTTGACGCGTACGTGCAACTCTTCGCCGATCACCTCGAGGTCGGCGGGGCTGGCGAAGATCTCACGCAGCAGGCTGCGAGCCTCGTCATCGGCGCGGGGGTAGTGGTTGGTGAGCAGGCGAGCGAGTGCGGATTCAGCGTTGTAGGTGGCCATGCGGATGGCGTCGTGGATGCGTTTGCGTTCGGGATCGAGGCGGGCGGCGTCGGGGTGTGCGTCGCCGAGTGGGACGCGGGCGGGGATGGCCCGGGCGGCGGTTGCGAGTTCGGTGAGGTGGGTGCGGGCGGCGGCGAAGGCGGCGGCTATCTCGGCGGCGGCTATCTTGTCGCGTCGACCGTCGAGGGTGGCGCGGCCTTCTTCGGCTTCGGCTGCTTCCAGGACTCGTCGGGCGTCGCGGACGCGGGCGTCGGCGGCGCGCCGGGCGGGGTTGGGGACGAGGCGGGTGGGGTCGTCGTCGGCGAGGTCGTAGGCGTCGAGGGCGTCGAGGCCGAAGTGGGCGCGCATGTAGCGGAAGAAGTTCTCCTGGCGCCAGCGGCTGAACATGGCGTGCGCCAGGGGGGCGGGGTCGGGGTCGGCGGGGTGGTGAGGATCTGGGTCTGGTGTCCGCTGTCGGGGTCGAGCCGGGTGATCTGACGGCAGGCGAAGGCGCGCCGCCGGCCCTTCTGGGTGTAGGGGACGCGCACCCGCCGGTCGGCGAGAAGGTAGCGGTGTTCGGTGCCGGCGTCGTCGACGAAGGTGTGCTCGGCGAACACGCGGCGGGGTTCGAGGGGCTTGGCGCCTTTGCGGTAGGTCAGGATGTCGAAGCCCGAGGCGACGAGCTCGGCGAACAGCGTCGGGGACCAGCCGGCCCGGTCGAAGCAGATGGTGGGGCGACGGTCGGGGCCGAGGAGCTGGCGTGCCCAGGCGGCGACCCGGCGCAGCTCGGCGGCCAGCGACGCCCCCGGCGGCGCCGAGAACACCACCAGCCCGTCGCCGTTGCGGTCGGCCACCCACGTGTCGACCTCGGCGGGCATGGACAGGCGCAGGCGGGCCAGGTGCGCCTTGGCCACCTTCGCCCTGCCGTGGTAGGCGCGTACGTGACCGTCCACGTAGAGCACTCCGAGCGCGTCCGCGTCGGCAGCGGCGTGGCGGTGGGCCAGGGCGGCGAGCAGCTCGGCGGCCCTGTACCGGGAGGCGAGGGCGGCCATGCGCCGGCGCAAGGTCTTCGGCTCTGGTGCCCGGTCGAGGCCCAGCAGCCGGCCGAGGTCGACGGGGTCGACGCGGGTGAGGCCCTCGGCCCGGGGTTCGCCCACCAGCGCAGCGAACACGACGGTGAGCACCAGACTGCGCAGCCCGTAGAAGGCGGCCCTGGCCCGACCGTAGGTCGCCTCGACGCAGTCGAGCAGGCCCGTGACCGCCAGAGCCGGCAGCACGACCAGCGCCCCGGCCAACGGCAGCGACGCCCCCGGGGTGATGCGGGGCTCGGCCTCGGCCAGCTCGCCGCGCCGAGCCGCCTGACGTTCGGCCTCCCGGGGTTCGGGGCGGGCCAGCGGCTCGAGCCCGCTGGCGCGCGCCGGCGCTGGCTGCGCCGGTGCCGATCCGGCCAGCGCCCGCGACACCGTCCCCGCACCCACCCCAGCACGCTCGACGATCTCGGCACGCGACAACCCCTCGGCCCGCAGCCCGCGTATCTCGGCCACCTTCTCCTCGGTCAGCTTGGAGGGCCCACGGGGGCCGGGCCGCTCGGGGACGAGCGCCGCCACCCCGCCGTCGCGGTACTCCCGGCGCCAGCGCCACAGGGTCACATCATCGGTGCCGAAGGCGACAGCCACCTCGCCGACGCGGGCCGCGCCCGCCTCGATCAGCTGCACCGCCGCCAGCCGCCGGCCCGCCACATCCCCCGGCTGCCAACACCACGTCGCCATCCCCCACACGAACACCACGCCACCCTCGCCCGACTCGACCAGGTCCACCCCACTCGACACGGGCGAGGACCCGAAAGGGGCGACCGGCACCGGCATCGGACAACCCTTGCCCACCGCCACTCCGCCTGCCGCCACCGCCACCTCCCCGTCTCACACCCCTTCAACACTTATGGACCGCACGGAGCGGCAGGTGGTGGATAGCACCTCGTATTGCAAGGCTTTCAGCTCATTGCGTCAGGAGTCCTGGAATCTCCCGTCGATGTGAGCGAACCGGTAGAAGCCGCACACCGTCGACAGTCGACGGTCGATCGTGGAGGCCGCAAGCCCACGCTCTTCCATCGCGGCGCGGTACAGCTCGATGTGCGGCCTTGTCGCGCTGAGGACAAGCAACTGGTTGTCGGAGGCCCATTGGAAGAAGGCACGAAGGTCGTGCCGGTACGCGTCCAACGTTCGCCCGCTATAACGCGCGAGAAACGCGGCCGCCGCTAGTTGAGCTTCATCAAACCGGGTCGCATCCGCTGGCCGCCAGAGAGTTGTCGTCGGCTCCTCGAGTGTCGTCATCACCTACACCTCCATGCTCATGGGATGCACAGCGAACACCTCACATCCAGCCGGCGTTGGGGGACAAGGAGTGGGGCATGGCTCGCAGAGACGGGGATGAGGCGCGCCGGCGCGCTCCGCTCCGGGCGCCGTCCGACGCGAGCTTGGGCCTCACCGGGAAGGACCGGCCCGTTCGATGCGGTCGTAGTATCTCGTGATGGATGCGTTCGAGGTGGTGTGCGAGATCGAGCCGGCGACTCGGCCCGACCTGACGCGGGTCCGCCACCAGATCGGGGTCCTCAGCACGATCGCGACCCGCTTCCTGATCCCGGACAACCACATCGGTCGTGCGACCGTGTCGAGCGTCGCCGTGGCCCACGAGGTCGCGCAGATGGGGTGCCGCGCCGTCGCGTGCATCAACGCCCGGGACCGCAACCTGCTCGGCTTCCGGCGCGACCTGCTCACCGCGGCGGCCTACGGCGTCGGGGAGTTCCTCTTCGTGTACGGCGACCGACCCGAGACAGGTCGACGTTCCGACGACCTCACGGTGCGATCCATGATCGACATGGCACGCGACTTCGCCGAGGAGCAGACGGTGCCCATCCGCATCGGTGTCTCCTGCGGCCTCGGCGCCGTGCCGGCATGGAAGCACGACGCCGATGCCTGGTACCTGCAGGTCTCCTATGACCTCGACGCGATAGTCACCTGGCGGGCCGGCATCGAGTTCGACGGCGCGGTCTACGCCGGGGTCATGGCGCTGCCGTCTGCCAGCATGGCCCGCAAGGTCGGTGCCGACGTCCCGCAGCTCGCGGTACCGCGCCACATCCTCGACCGACTCGACGCCAACCCCAATGCCGGCATCGATCTCGCGGTTGAGCTCGTCCTCGACGTTCGCGACTCGAACGCGTTCGACGGCGCCCACCTCATCCCGGTCAACCGCTACGGCCAGGTCGCCGCCGCACTCGAACCCGCGCTCCGCTGACCCGGCGTTTGAGGCCACTCCGGTCCGTCGCTGTCCACCGCGGTTATGGGAGGCTCGAGGTCCGCCGCCGGACGGTTACCGCTGTCGCTACTGCGGCAATCGGTTGATTCCGTAGTGGCGCGAAGCGAGGCGACGTTCCAACGGCTTCGAAGTCGACGTCGGTCTCGCCCCCGGCGAAGTCGCCGCAAGCTCAGCGCTCCCGCCGCCATCTTCGTCCGATGCGAGGTTCACGCCGCCCTCGGTCAGCTGGCGACGGTGACCCCGACCCTGCAATCAGGAGCGACCCGCTTTCGGCTCGGTCGCACCACCCTCACAGAAGGTAGCGGGGCCAACTCGCCGGCATCAGCTGCGGGGGATCTCAGGGCCGATGCGTTGGCGCACGAGGTCGACAATCTCACCAGGCGCGGCGTGTCGTCCGAGCGCCTTCTTCGAGAAGATGAGGTCACCGTCGAGCGACACCTCGAAGCGGCCGTTGGATGACGGAATGAGCTCGATGTTCTCGATGATTGGGGCCCAACCGCTGAGAAGCTGGTCCGCCAAACTGACGGCACGGGGTACGTAGTTTCAAGGGACGCAGAAGTCGATGAGGAACCGGTGCCTCGGATCGAGCATGGCGGCCCTCCGTCTCATTCGGGTGTCGCGGACCAAGCTAACCGGGGCAACCACCGCGTGGCGGCGCCGGACGGGCTGGATCGCCAGGTTCCGCTCCCGCGAGCCCGAGCAGAACCGGCGCGGTCGAGTGTGTTGGCGTGTCGACAGCCACGACACTCACCGGGCCTGAGCAGGGTCGGCTCCTAGGACCGGCCGGTGGCTGTGTGACGGTCCCAGAGCCGGTGATAGCGGACGGTCGGCCAACGACCACAGGGTCAGAAGTCGATGCGGCCCTCGAGCTGCGCAGCTCGTTCGGGTCGTGTCCGCTGGTAGACGGCGATGCGTTGTGGGCCCGGGACGTCCAGTTCCGTGGCGTCGCCGTCGGGGAACCCGAAGCGGGGGCTCAATCCGACACCTCGTCGGGCGAGTTCCGTCTCGGTCGCCTCGAGGTCCCCGACCCGGTACACGAGGACCGGCTGGTCACCGTGGAGATGCTGGGCGAGGAGGAGCTTCGGGCCGGTGACGGCGAGACGAAGCATGGCGACGCGGGTATCGAAGGCTTCGATGGCGTACACCACCTGGGCCCCCAACCCCTCCACGAAGTAGGCGAGCTCAGCGGACACATCGGAACTCGGGCAGTAAAGGAACTCCAACTCCTCGAACACACCCAACAGCCTGGCTCATTCGAGCCCGCCCTCGTCGCGCCGCCCGTCGCCCACGACCGCCTCTGCCGACGGGGCGACCCACCCGGCGTTCTTGAGCACGTCCGGCGGGCCAGGCGTAGCCTTCAGCCGTGGCGACAACGGCAGAACGACTCCAGGCGGCCCGGGCGAAGATCGACAGCGCTCGTGACGCCGTCGACCACGACGCGGGAGCATCACCGGTACTGGTCGCAGTGGTCCTCGAGTTCGCCCGCAAAGCAGACAAGGCGGCGGCGTCGACCGATGAACGGGTGGCCGTCATCGAGCTCGAACAGGCCGGCGACAGCGCCAAGGCAGCTGCGGAAGCGGATTCGGGCCTGTCCCCGGCGACACGGGACGCCATCCTCGACGCTCACCTCGCGATCTGCATGGCGAAGAGCAAGCTCGAGCTCTGACGTACCGCCACGGGCAGGGCCCCACCGACGCCGCAGTTAGCCAGGACCGGCTGAGGCCTGGTCCCAGTGCATCTGGCGCCGCCCCCCCGAGCCGGCGTTCTGTGACGCGCGCCTCCCCGACTGGGCTGAACATTCGGGGACAGTCTGTCGAGCTCGATGCCGAGCCGATCTCGACCTCGCCGGCGCCGCCGAGAAGCGAGAAAGAACGGCACGTGCCGGACGGTCACGGCGGCAGGCCTGTCGCGCCGGTTGGAGGTGTTCGCTGATGTGGCTTCCGTCGCACCAGATCGGTGCTAGCTGGGGATGTCTGGTCGTCGACGATTTCTTGGAGGCGGGCGTGGAAGACGCGCCATCTCCGTTCGTTGTCGTGAACCAGTGCCGCGAATTGGCCGAGTAGATCCGACGCGTGGTCGATCATCTCGGCAGTGGCGTAGACGTGCTGCGTTGAGACTGCCGGGCCGGCGAGGTCGGCGCGCAGGCTGGTTGGAGTGAAGTCGATGTGATCGAGCAGGTCAACGGCACGGTCGAGAACGTGACCGACGAGCGTCATGACCGACGCGGACTGCCAGTTGTTCGCAATGATGCGGTGTCGCTCGCCGAGCAGGTCGGCGAGTTCGTCGATGTCGAACAGCACGGGGGCGAGATCCCAGTTCGACTGCATGGCTGCACCCAACCACTCACCAGCCCCGCGTGCGTCGGATGCGTGCAGCCGCAGGTCTCGTTTGAGCTGCGTGATCTCGCTGGGCTCTCCTTCGCCCTCCATGAACAGCACGCCGTCGAGTTGCGTCGCGACCGGCGCGTTGAGATCGGGCGCTCCTGCGTAACGGGTGGTCACACGGGCCCCGGCTGGTGTCGGCACGGTCCAGCGGTCCGCGAGTGCGTGCAGCGTACGCGAGTGGCGTTGCAGCGTCACTGCTTGTACTCGCGGTGACACCGAATAGAACTTCTCGTGTTCGTGGTGAAACTCGGTCATGTTGAGCATCGCCGCCAAGAGCGACACATCTGCGGTGTCGGTCACTGTTCGACCTCCCTGTGAGGTGTCGATGTCGGCGCCTTCGCGGCTGGATGTAGAGCGACGAAGGGATGGCCGCGGACGAAGTCGCGGAGGGCGGCGTCGCTGCGAAGGTCACCCCAGCCGAGGATGGCGGTGGCGAGCCGAACCCGACCGGGGTGACGACGCCTGAACGCGGCGATGACCGCGACGGCTTCGTCTTCGCTGAGGAAACGGTGTTCCGGTAGGAAGCGGTCACGGGCGATGCGGACTTCTCGGGCAGGGCCGGCGCGCAGGTTGCACAGCCAATCGACGTCGGGTCCCCAACCCGAGAAGATCACGACCTCGCCGGTGTCGCGGTTATCGGCGAGGATCATCGCCACCATGTCGTGCGGTTGACCGGTTTTGCGACCGACGTGGACGAGCATGAGAAACGTGCGGCCCAGCAGCCAGCCCCAGCCCCGGCGATACAACCACAACGGCGTTCGGAACACCGCCAGCGCGAGCCGTCCCGGCGTGCCGCGAATGCCGAGCAACGGCCTCTGCCGGTCGTGATGTCGCGAGAGTGCGACATGCGTTGCCATTTCGATTACCGCTCGCTGGCCGGGAACAGGCGACGACGCTCGCTGTAGATGACGGTCCCGGCGATCACGATCCACAGTGCCGCCAATGCCAGCCCGGCGGTGCCGCTGCCGCGTTCGGCGTAGCCGTTGAGGTCAGGCGGCAAGTAGATGGCGCTGCTGTAGGTGTGCACGTTGGCCCCGACGTGGTAGGTGGCATGGGCGACGATCGCGCCCACAGGGTTGCCGGTGAGCGCCGTCGGGATGGTCGCGATCACCGCGCCGATCTCCGGCTGGATGAGATCGCTCCCGCGGAACTGCGGGTAGCCGAGGTGGTACGCCGCCGTGATCCCCATCGTCAACACCAGGGTCAACCCGGCGAAACGGAGCCGGCGCCTGCGGTCGCTGTCACGGAGCAGCAGGTAGGCCACCGTCGCCGGGAACACGAACAACGACAACGCATCGACGGTCCCGTAGAGCACTCCGCGCCAAGCCAGTTCGAACCAGTAGAAGCTGCCTGACGGATGCGCCATCGATGCTTCACTGAAGACGTTGCGGACGATGGCGAAGCCCACAACCGCGCCAGCCGCAATGCTCCACCACAGTCTGGTGCGAAGCCATCCCCGCCAATCGAGGTGCGTGTGCGCCACGAACGACGCCAGGAATGTGCCTACGACGGTGAAGTAGATCAGGAGGTACAGGTCGTGGTGAAGCTCCAGGAGTCCCGCGCCGATCAGTGGCACGGCGAAGACGATCAGCGCCCACGCGATGTACCACTCCGCCAGATGGTGGCGCTCGGTGCGAGACAGCGTCGCGTGAAGCGGCGGCAAGGCGGGACGTGGCATCGCGACAGAAGCCATCTGAACCACATCTCTCTCAGAGTTGTACCCGGATCATGGGCCGAGAGTGGTCACTCCGGAAGGGGCGAAGGTCCCGAATGCCATCCCCACAAATCGCGCGGACCTGCCCGTTCCTGCGCGGGAACATCACGCGCCCGATTGCGTCGATCCGGAGCCTGTGCGCTTGGGCGAGAGCGCGCATGATCGCGGCAATCGAGGCCGAGCATGCCGAGGCTCGGGATGCAGGTTCACGACGGCGCGCGTCCCCGAAGAGGCGCCCCCGTAACGCGCTCGCAACGATCGCCAGCGGCGTCCCCGATGTGCCGTTTGCGGGCACTCGATAACGCTCGCTGATATCCCGTGGCACGGCGTTCGCGATCACCTACATATCGGCCCTTCTCTCCAGTCCGGCTTCGGGTGTCCATGATGTAGCCGACGAGGGGTCCGGCGTTCGTCGTGGACAGCGTTATCTCGATGGTGTCCGCGATGTCGTCGATGTAGCTGTGCACGTTGGCTCCGCGGACCGGCCCGCGCTTTCGATGCACGCCGTGAGCCCGACGAGTCCCCCGGCGGTGTGCGCCCCCGCATTGTTCGGTGCGCCGATCCCCGGTGGATCAGCCTGCATGCCAGCGTCGATGCGAGCGTCCGCAAGTGGCCTCCAGATCGTGTGATCAGCTCGGCGCGGCACTGCGGCCGGTTCGTGGCCTCGCGACCTCCGAGGCATCCCGCTTCGCCTCGAGCAGCGTCGCGGATGGCAGAGCCTGCAGCTTCTGCGTCGACGAGCTCGAACGAGTCGTGGCCGTTGTGACGGCCTCCCCTCGCTGCGTCGTTCCCGACCACGAGGCTGAAGAGAACGTGTGTGGTGCGGCGGACTGGTGATCAGAGGTCAAGGCCGAGATCGGGCTCTGCTCGCTCCAGATGGGGCGTGTCGTGGGAAAGCTCGACACCGCGTCGGTCAAGAAGCTCGAGGACGGGTCCGAGAAGCTCAAACCATTGGGATCGATCGATGTCCCCGGGGTTTCTGGACAACACTGGCGTCCGGCGGGCCGAGTCGGCGAAGACCTCAGCCGCGTTCGTGAGGTCGGCGACCGCGACCGGGTGGCCGCTGGCCCACGTGGTCCCCACGTCGAGAGCGTCCAACATCCGATCGATCTCGTGGACCTCTTCGCGATGCAGGTCTTCGAGGCCGAACCCGGCCGGTGACGGATGCGCACGGTCGTGGAGGTTCCATGCTTGGGCTTCGACCGCGTCGAGTCGCTGTTTGACGTCGGCGGCGCCGTCGTTGGATGGCGGCGATGCGGGCTTCGGCGTCGGCGACTCGACCGTTGGCGGCCTTGGCTCGCCGTGCCGTCGCGTGGTGATGGCCGAAGCCGGCGTGCCTGGCGTCGCTGTTGGCCTTCCACATGGCGGGCCGTAGCTCGCTTCGCAGTTCGTCTTCGATCTCGGCGATGGCGTTGCCGTAGGGCTGCCAGGTGGCTCGGGCGGCGGCGAGTGCCGGTTGGAGGTCGGCGAGTTCGGCGGCGGCCTCGGCTCGGCGGCGGGCTCGGTCGTCGAGGTAGTCGACGAGATCCTCGCGGCGTTGTTCGAGCTGGGCCCGCCACGGGCCGACCCAGCCGGGAATGATCGATGTAAGCTCAGGCCGTCCGGGATGGGCGGATCGCGCTTGGAGGGCGAGGTCGCGTCGCTGAGTGACGGCCGGGATGTCAGCCTGATCGTGGGCGAGCACGGATTCAAGGACGTCGCGGGCTTCGGCGAGGTCGTACGTGTCGGTGATGACGTGGATGCGGTTCTCGTCGCGGCCGCGGGTGGCGCCGACGTACAGACCCCGGTGGGTGGTGGCCGTCGAGACGAGCTCGATCGCCACGTCGACGGTGTCGGCCTGATTGCCGTGCTCGGTGGCGGCATAGCCGAGACGAACATGATCCTGTGCGTACTCCGGCGGGAGAGTGACGACACCGTGTCCAGTCCGGTGGGACACGGAGAGCGACCCATCCCTGTGGGTCGCCACCACGTCCCACAGATCACGGTTGCGGACCGGCTCGCCCTCCGACGTGAGCAGCTGCCGGTCGTTGCGGCGGGTCGCAACGATGTCTCCCGGGTAGGCGACCTGGCCGCCGGCGATCCACACGACCCCGTCTCCGGATCGGAGCTGGCCGATGGTGAGGCGCATCCCTTGGGTGGCGTCGTTGAGGGCGTCGACGTGGTCGTTGGTGGCGGCCGTGATGGCCACCGTGCGGCCGGCGAGGGTGTGCCCGATCCAGTCCTCGGTGATGAGGTCGAGATGGTCAAGGAACGGGCCGGCGACGATCCGGCCGTGGGCTTCGTAGGCGTCGATCGCTCGCGGGTTGCCGGCGCGCAGTTGCAGGGAGGCGGCCGCCTCCCACCGCTCGATGAAGCGGTGGAGACGGGCGAGTTCATGCACGCGGCCAGTGGCGCACAGCTCGGCGAACAGGCCGCCCCGGCCCACGGCCTGGAGCTGGCGAGGGTCACCGACCAGCGCCAGTCGCCACCCCTGGCACTCAGCCAGGCCGACGAGGCGGTGCAGGGAGGCGGTGCCAATCATGCCGGCCTCGTCGACGATGACCGTCGTGCCGACGGAGAGCCGATAGGTGTCGAGTGGAGCCCGGTCGGTTCGGCTCCATTCGTGGAGCAGCTTGGCGACCGTGTCGGTGGCCACGCCCGTCTCTCGTTGCAGGACACGGGCCGCTTTGGCCGTCGGTGCCGCGCCGAACACGCGCCGGTCCCATGACGCCAGGTCGTCGACCGCCCGTTCCAACATTGTGGTCTTTCCGGCACCGGCCGGTCCCACCACGACGACGAGCCGCTCGGTGCCGGCGACCGCGGCGGCGGCGTCGGCCTGCAAGACGTCCAGGCCTGCCCGCACGACCGTCGGCGACGGCGCCGGCTGCTCGGCGTGGGCGTCCATGGCCCAGGCCAGCACGTGCTCCTCTTCGGCGAGGATCGTCTCGCTGGTGTAGTGGGGGGCCACCGGTTCCAGCCATACCGACCGGCCGTCGGAAGCCCGTCGGGTGACGTGACCGGGCGGGTCGAGATCGACGCAGGCGTCGATGACCTGGTCGCAGGCGCGTTCGAGGGCGACGGCCCAACGGTGTCCCGACAACTCGGACACGGGTGGCTGGAGGTCGCAGATCGCTCGGAGCACATCGGCCCGGGTCCACGTCGAACCCGACACGGAGAGCTGGTCGATGACCTCCTCGACGGTGACCATCGGCACCGGCTCCCGGCGGAGCCCGGCGCCGTCGACAGCGGCCGCGACCCGGCTCGGCGTCCAGTCGAGCTCGGCCGCTTCGGCGGCCCATCGTGTCCGCAGACCACCGACACCGTTGCCCGTCTTGCAGGCCCGGGTGTCGGCCGACGCCTCTCGGCACAGCGCGGCGCGTTCCCAGGTCGTCGGGTCCCGGCCCTCGCGACGACGAAACTCGCCCACCTTGGCGGCCAATGCGTCCTCGACCTGGCCGGCGCGTTTGGAGAACACCTCGAGCAGCTCTCGGGGAAGGCCGGCGATCTCGGCCTGACCGTTGACGATCGGCTCCCACGCCACCCCGTAGCGGTGGGACAGCTCGGCTCGCAGCACCGACTGGTACAGGCCGCCCAGCATCCGCTGGTGCCGCTTCAGGTAGCGGGCGTCGAGGGCCAGCCACCGGCCCTCGTCGGTCCGGACCTTGGCCGAGATGACGGCGTGGGTGTGCACCTGGGGGTCATCGGCCCGAGACGTCGTCTGGCGGAACGTGCCCACGGTCAGCCCGAGTGAGTCCGGGTGCCGGCGGCGGCCATCGACCCGCACCCGGGTGGTCGCCCCGAACCGCTCCAGGTGCTCGAGTGCCGCGCTCACGGCGACGTCGTGGGCGTCGAGCAGACCAGCATCACCGGTGAGCGCCCACCACACACTCAGCGACTTCGGGGCCGAAAACGTGGCGTCGAACCCCGCAACCGCCCGCACCACCTTCCCGCTCGCCAACGTCCGGTCGCGCAGCCCGTTGCCCAACGGTGTCCCCGTCGTGGGGTCACGGCCCTCGAGCAGCGCTTCGAGACCGTCGGCGTCGACCCGTCCGGCGAGTCCCAGCTCGGCCGCCTGGCGGCCCGACCACACACCCGGCTCCTCACCAGGTGCCTGCGCGAGGTAATGGGTGTAGTAGGCGGCGGTCGCCATCGCCGACGACGCGTAGAGCGTGGAGACGCGCAACATCAGCGAGGGCCGCCGACGGGCACTTGTCTGTAGATCGAACGACGGGAGGGAGTCGAGCGAGAGCAACGCATCGCGCTCAGCCCCGATCCGGCCCGGCGAACGGGAGCTGCGCCGTGGCGATGCTGCGAACCTGTCGCGTGCCATGACGACGGTGAGGACGGACGGTACGCCCGGACGGCTCCGGTGCCGCGGCTGGGGCGACCAGATGAAGCGCGGCGTCCTCGCACAGCGTTGGGGCCGGGGCGGCGAGCATCAGGTCGATCAGACCGGCGCGAGGAACGCGTATGACTGATCCGATGCGTACGGCTGGGATGCCCTCGCGTCCGCCGGTGGCCAAGTAACGGCGAACTTGGCTGTAGGCCAGCGAGCGGCCGATGCCCAACACTTTGCACGTCTGCTCGACGCTGAGCATCAACGGCAGGTCCGCCACCGCTGCTTCGACTGATGCTCGCTGCTCCATTCCCCAGCGTGGTACACGCTTATGCGGCTGGCGACAAGGACGGGGCGATCCGCGTCGCGTGGACAAGGACGGACGAGAAGACACCAGCGGCGACCAGCGGTCACTGGCGGCGTCTAGACGCACCGATCACGGTGACCGAAATCACACGACCGAATCGCAGCCTCAGCCGCTCGACCTCGCCCGCGGCATCGACAGGGCGGCCCCAACTACCGCGGCGGCTTGCTCGTCACCTCGATCGGTGCGATGGGCGTAGATCTTCAGCGTGGTCGCCCCATCCGCATGGCCGAGCCGAGCGGCCACGGTCGGCACAGGTACCCCGGCGTCGAGCAAATGGGTCGCCTGCCAGTGCCGAAGGTCGTGCAAACGAACGGCTTCGACGCCCGCGGTTCGGCGGACCCGGACCCATCGGGCGCTCACCGAGTCGCCCCGCCAGGCCGACGCGCCGTCAGCGTCGAAGCTGAACACGTAGCCGGCCCGACGAGTGCCGTCATCGACGCCAGCGAAGCGAGCCAACTGGCGGGCCGCCCGCCATGCAGTTTTCAACACGGTGACGGTGTCGGCGTCAAGAGTGACCGTCCGGGCTGAACGGGTCTTGGTCGGCCGGTCTCCCACCAAGCCGGGCAGCGCGATATGACTGCGTTGCACGACGAGCTTCCCGTCGTCGAGATCGACATCGCTCCACCGCAGCCCGCACGCCTCCGCACGGCGCATCCCCGTCGCTGCCACCACCCTCACATAGAGCCCGAACATCGGATCCAGCTTCTCCGCGCCCTCGACCAGCGCCCGGACCTCCTGCGCGGTCGGAGGGTGCTGCTCCCGCTGCGGCTGCGATGGCGCCGATGCCAGCGATGCGACGTTGCGTCCGGTCAACCCCCATCGCACCGCCTGATGCAAGGCCGCTCGCACGAGGGCGTGGATCTGGCGGACGGTCGCCGGCGCCAGGCCACGCCGGCGTAGCGACGAGTAGAGCCGGTCCAGGTGGCCCGCGGTCAGCTTCGACAATCGGACGGCGCCGATGGCCGGTATGAGCTCCCGATGCACGTACTTGCGATACCCGTACAGCGTCGAGGGTGACCGGCCGAGATCCTCCAGGTGAGCCAGCCATCGCTCCAGCAACTCGGCCATCAACGGGTCCTCGAGGCCAACGAGCCCACTGGCCACCTCCACCTCGAGGCGGCGGAGGGCCGCCTTCGCCTCCCGCTTGCTCCCGGTCCGCACCGTGCGGATCACTCGTGAGTAGCGGCCGGTGCTCGGGACCACGCCCGCTGAGACCGTCAGCTCCCATGAACCCGGTGACCTCTCGCGCATCGTCCCCATCGGCGCAACCCTTCGCGGGCAATTTCGCGGCAGCGACCCAAGAGGATCGTAGCAGAATCGAGCTACAAGGGTGTTGAACAGGCCCTATAGGGTGGGCCGCCTGGGTCTCGAACCCAGCACCTTGGGATTAAAAGTCCCCTGCTCTCCCGGATGAGCTAGCGGCCCGGAGCGGCCATGGTAGGTGAGCTTCGGTTCTGGCTCGCCCGATCGGAACTTGAACCGGAGGGTGCCGTGAACGGCAGGTTGCGGTTCAAGTTCCCGCGTGGAGGCGGGTGCTCGGTGGCGAGGCGACGATCGTTAGTGTCCCTCGGCGAGGGCAGGAAGGAGGCCTCGATGACGGCGACGTCTCACATGGAGCTGGCCCGTCGGTTGCTGGCCAACGTCGAGGGCGACACCCCCGACCAGAGTCCGGCACCGATGAAGGTGCCGGTCTCGTCCTATCGCGACCCGCAGCGCTGGCAGGCCGAGATGGAGCGCGTCTTCCAGCGATCGCCCCTCGTCGTCGCCCTCTCCTGCGACCTCCGACAGCCCGGTGACTACAGCGCGGTGGAGATCGTGGGACGGCCCATCGTCGTCATGCGCGGCGACGACGGCGTCGCCCGCACCTTCCTGAACATCTGCCGCCACCGGGGGGCACGATTGGCCGCGGAGGGCTGCGGCCACGCTCGCCGCCTCACGTGCCCGTACCACGCGTGGGTCTACGACAACGGAGGCCGGCTGGTCGGGGTGCCCGGCCGTGACACGTTCGGAGACCTGGACGTAACGGGACTCGTCGAGTTGCCCACCGACGAGCGGGCCGGCGTCATCCTCGCCATGCTGACGCCCGGTGCGGATCTCGACGGCGAGGCCTGGCTGGGCGACATGGCCAGCGCGCTCCTGATGATGCACTTGGAGAACCTCTACCGCTACGACGTCGTGACCGAGCTGGAGAGCCCGAACTGGAAGGTTGCGGCGGACGGCTACGTGGACGGCTATCACATCGGCTACTTGCACCGGAACTCGATCGGCGCGAAGTCCATCACCAACCGGAACACGTTCGACTTCTACGGGCCTCACATGCGGGTCGGTTTCGCGTCGAAGGCGACGGCCGAGCTGCGGGACCTGCCCGAGAGCGAGTGGTCGCTGCCCGAAGCGGTGAGCCTCGTCCACTTCCTCTTCCCGAACGTTTCGATCGCCGGCAACGCCACCGGCGCGCTCATGCTGAGCCGGCTCCTCCCCGGTCCGACACCTGACCGGTCACGCACCCTCCAGTACCACTACTTCCGCAAGCCGCTCGACAGCGCGGAGGCGTTGGCGAAGGCGGAAGCGCGGCGGCAGACGTACGAACGGGTGGTGGCGGACGAGGACTACGTGACCGGCTTCGGCATCACTCGTAACCTTGGCGCTCTGGGCGACGACCACTTCCGCTTCGGCCGCAACGAGCCCGGCAACCAGCATCTCCACCGGACCATCGATGCCTTGGTGCAGGGGGCGGACGTGACGCCAGCCGGCTAGTGCTAGTCAGTGCCGTGACCGGCAACGTTCGCCCCGCTGCGCCGGCCAGTGCCGGCGCCGACTGCGTTGCGCCTCGTCGCAATAGTGCTGCGACTATTGCTTCCTTGTCGCGCCTTGCCGGCACCAACCCTGGCTCGGCGGACCGGGCCTCAGTCACCGGTCACGGCACTAGCTCAGAGTCCGAAGCGGGCCTCCCGCACCTTGGCGGCGACGTCGTCGGGAGCGATGATCTCGACCCGCGCGTGGTCTTGGCGACCGTAGGCGAAGAGCACGAGCTCGCTCGGTGCGCCCTGCACCGTGACTTCGGGCGTCGCCCGCTTGGCGTGGATCTCCTGGCCTTCGGGATCGCGCAGCACCAGGCCGACAGGGGAGCGCCGTACGAGGAGGCGCGCGGACGTCAAGAGGCGCCGCCAGAGGGTCCGGTAGAGGTCGGGGTCGAGCCGGCGGGGCTCCCAGCCGGGCTGGGCCCTCCGGATGTCTTCGTGGTGCACGAAGAACTCCACAGTGTTCACAAGCGAGTCGACGGCATCGATGGCGAACGGCGACCATTTCGGTGGGCCAGTGCGAACCTGGTCGACGAGCTCGGGCCAGGGCCGGGCCAGGAGGCGGTCCCGGACGGAGGCGCTGTAGCCCGCGAGCGGCGGGAGGACGATTCCAGCCGCCGCGTCAGGCCGGCGCTCTCTCAGCACCAGGTGGGCGGCGAGGTCACGGGTGGTCCAGCCGGCGCACAGGGTCGGCGCGTCCGGCCCCCGCGCCACGAGCGCGTCGACAAGTCCCGCTCGCTCGATCCGGGCCCAGTTCGTCATCGGCTGCCCCTCCGTTGCCCTCATGGCCGTCGGCGCGGTCCCATCGTTGCAGGTCACGTGCCTCGTGCCCGCCCGGACTTGGGTGAGCACGGTGCCGGCCCGGACTGGGTGAGCACGCAAGTGGCTCGCCTCCCCGCCCAAAGGCGTCTAGCCTAGACGCAGGCGTGGGCGATGCGTCATTGGAGGAAGGCGGAATGACCACATCAGTACGCGCCACTCGGCGACGCGTGACCCAGTTCCTCGTGGCGGGCGGTACCGCGCTCGTCACGATCGCTCTCACGGCATCGGCGGGTGCTGCAGCCGTCACGACCCTGAAGCCTGGCGGGGGCGCCAACGGCCGGGTGCAGGCGCTCACCCGTCTCGGCGGTGTCATCTACGCCGGCGGCACGTTCACCACGGCCAAGGACGCTCCGGGCAAGCCCGGCGTGCCCCGGCAGAACATCGCCGCCTACAACGCCTCGACCGGCGCGGTACAGCCCTTCAATCCCGGCGAACCCAGCCAGGTACGGGCGCTCGCCAACGACGGGGCGTCGAAGATCTTCGTCGGCGGTGACTTCGGGCTTCGTGCCTACTCGACGAACGGCACCAAGCTCACGTTCCCCAACCCGGGCGGCAAGGTCTACGCCCTCACCGTCTCAGGCAACTGGCTCTACGTCGGCGGCTCGTTCTCGGTGACCGTGGCCGGGAAGGCTCGCACCAACGCCGTGCGCATCAACATCGGCGCGGCGGCCTACGACTCGGTGTGGAAGTCGAACGCTGCGGCCACGGTGAAGGGCATCGACGTGACCGACAACGGCTCGTTCGCGTTCATGGTGGGCCAGTTCAAGGGCGTGAACGGCACGCCGGTCGTCAACCTGGCCAAGGTCTCGACCACCGACGGGAAGGTGCAGTCGTTCCGGTTCACTCCGCCTCCTCCCGACCCGAAGGGTCGACGGAGCACTCGGGCCGTCGAGACGTACTCCAACAAGGTCGTCGTGGCCTGGACCGACGGGGTCAACAAGACCGAGGTGTACGACATCAACTCCGCGGCGACACTCGTCTCGTGGGGCGCCGACGGTGACGTGCAAGCGATGCGAGTGATCGGCGGCGACCTGTACCTGGCGGGTCACTGGATCGACCACCAAGGCCCGCAGCACGTCCAGCGCTACGACGCGTACGGCGCCAGCTCGCTGCAGCCGGAGAACCATTACGCCCAGCCGAACTCGCCGGCGCAGGGCGGCTTCGCCATCGTCGACGACGGGCATGGCGGTGTGTGGTTCGGGGGCGACACGACTTCGGTGTACAACACCAGCGTGACCCATCTGTTCCACCTGGTGCCGTGAGCTGGGGGAAGGTCGCCTTCCCCCCTTCGCCTAGAACCGGACGCCGAAGCGGAGGATCAGATCGGCCACCAGACCGGTCCACCCGGTCTGGTGGCTGGCCCCGCAACCTCGGCCCGTCTCCCCGTGGAAATACTCGTGGAAGGGCACGAGTCCCTGCCAGAGGGGTCCGGCGAAGACCGGGTTGTCCCCCCACACGGGCCGGCGACCTTGGCCGTCGAGCAGGAACAGCGCGCACAGCCGTCGGGCCAGCTCGAGGGCGACGTGGTCGAGGTCGAGGATGGTGCCCGACCCCCGCGGGCACTCCACCGTGAAGTCGTCGCCGAAGTACTCGTGATAGCGCGCCAACGCGTTGACCAAGAGGTAGTTGATCGGCATCCACACCGGACCCCGCCAGTTCGAGTTGCCCCCGAACAAGTCGGTGGTGGACTCACCCGGCTCGTAGTCCAGACGGTGGCGCGTGCCGGCGAGATCGATCTCGAACGGGTGGTCGTGGTGGTAGCGGGACATGGCCCGCACGCCGTGATCGGAGAGGAACTCGGTCTCGTCGAGGACGTAACCGAGGATGCGGTGCAGCTGTTCGGGCCGCACGACGGAGAGGAGGAGCCTGCCCGTCGGGCCCTGCTTCTGCAACGGCGCCACCGCCGCCGTGAGATCGGGGCGGTGGGCGAGGAACCATCCGGCGCGCAGGCTGAACGTCTTGAACCGGACGAGCACGGCCGGGTCGATGGCGATCGGTTCGAACATCGGGAACAAGCCGACGGCCGTCCGGGCCCGCACCGGCACGTGCGGATCGTCGGGGGTCTGCAGCACGTCGTAGAAGAAACCATCCGCCTCGTCCCACAAGGCGGTGGATGAGCCCGGCTGGTTGAGGGCGTGGGCGATGTAGAGGAAGTGCTCGAAGAACTTGACCGCCAGGTCTTCGTAGACAGGGTCGTGGACGGCCAGCGTCAGTGCGATCCGCAGCATCGAGTGGCAGAACATGGCCATCCAGGCCGTGCCGTCGGCCTGCCCCAGGAGGTAGCCGTCGGGCAAGTGTTGGCTGCGATCGAATGGGCCGATGTTGTCGAGCCCGAGGAAGCCCCCTTCGAAGATGTCGTTGCCCTGGACGTCTTCTCGGTTGACCCACCAGGTGAAGTTGATGAGGAGCTTGTGGAAGATGCGCTCGAGGCCCTCGTAGTCGTCGAGGCCGAGGTCCCGCTTGGCCTCGAAGATCCGCATCGCCGCGGCCGGTAGCACGGGCGGGTTGACGTCGTCGAAGTTCCACTCGTAGGCGGGAAGCCGGCCGTCCGACTTGAGATACCACTCGCGCAGCACGAGTTGGAGTTGATCTTCGGCGAACTGCGGGTCGACCAGGGCCAGCACCATGCAGTGGAAGGCCAGGTCCCAGGTGGCGAACCACGGGAACTCCCACGTGTCCGGCATCGAGATGACGTCGGCGCTGTGGAGGTGACGCCAGTCGGCGTTGCGGCCGTGCGCCCGTTCGCGCGGAGGAGGCGCGTAGGCCGGATCGCCGGACAGCCAATCCCGCACGACGTAGTGGTAGTACTGCTTTGACCAGAGCATGCCGGCGAGGGCCTGCCACGCGACGAGCTGCGCGTCGGCATCGAGCTGCGGCGGGATCAGGGCGGCATAGAACTCGTCGGCTTCCGCTTCGCGGGTCGTCAGGGTCGCGTCGTCGGACTCGAACGGGTCGTTGCGCGGTCCGCTGACGTCCACCCGTCCCAGGTGCAGCCTGAAGGTGACGGTCGCGTGAGCCGGGATGCGGCGGGCATAGACGGCGGCCGCCTTGGTGCCGGTGTGCGAAGGGTTCACGGCGTGGGTGGCGCCCTCCACGACGTAGGCGTGAAAGGCGTCCTTCACGTACGGCCAGGCGTTCGACACGCCGAAGAGGCGCTCGGTGTTCGTCTCGTTCTCGGTGAAGATCACCGCGTCCGCGTCAGCGGCGGCGAGCTCGTACTCACCGAGGCTCGGGTGCATGGCCCGTACCGTGAGCGTGCCGCCGACGTTGCGATCGGCCCAGAGCTCGGGACGGCCCGGTTCCCGCCCCCAGCTCCACGTGTTGCGGAACCACAGCGTGGGCACCACGTGGATGGGCGCCTCTTCCGGGCCGTGGTTCGTCACGTCGATGCGGATGGCGAGGTCGTCGGGCGCGTCCTTGGCGTAGGTGACGGTGACATCGAAGAAACGATCGTCGTCAAGGATGCCGGTGTCGACCAGCTCGTAAAGACCCCAGAGCTCCCAGGGCACGCCCTCCACATCGCGCTCGTGGAGTCGGCCGGCCTCCGCCGTCTTCTGCCGCGGGGAGTCCTGCACGGCGCCAGAGCATAGGAGGACGCTTCAGTCACATCGGCTCGGTCGGACGAGCACGACTTGGCCGAAGTTGCAGGTCGGAGGGCCCCGCGGTGACACGGAACCGAGGAGCGACTAGACCATTCCGGCCCGCAGGGAGCAGGTGGTGCTGGTGCGGAAGTGGACGGGACTCGTGACGGCTGTCATGGCCGTGGGAATCGTCGCCGGGTGTCGCGGCGCCTCGGACAACGCCGCCCCCACGACGCTGCCCGCGCCGACGACCACCGTTGACCCTCCCCCGTCGACCTCCACCACGAGCGCGCCGACCACGACGACGATGGCGACGACCACCGTCGCCACCACCACGACGGTGCCCCCGACCACGACGACGGCCGCGACCACCACGACCATGGCGCCGACGACGACCACCCGGCCACGGCCCGCACTGGTCGCCCCCACCGCCGCGCTCACTCCCACCCGAGCGGGCCGGCGCGGCGCCGCCGTCGCCGCCCTGCAGCAGCGTCTGCTCGCGTTGGGCTTCTGGCTCGACGGCGTCGACAGCGCCTACGGGAAGGTCACGGTGCAGGCCGTCATGGCGTTCCAGAAGCAATACGGCCTCCCGGCCACCGGCACCGCCGACGCCAACACCATCGCCCTCCTCAACACGGCGCTGCCGCGCGTCCAGAGCCGCTCGACCTCAGGAGACCTCATCGAAGTCGACAAGACCAAGGAGGTGCTCTACGTCGTGCGCGGGGCAAGGTCGTGTGGGCCTTCAACACCTCGACCGGCAAGGGCGTCCCCTACACCGAGCAAAGCGAGAAGCTGCACCGCGTGATCTCGGGCAACGCCGTCACGCCGGTGGGCCATTTCCGGGTGTACAGCCAGCAGAGCGACGGTTGGTGGAACGGAGCGCTGGGCGACCTCTATCGGCCGAAGTTCTTCAACGGTGGCATCGCCGTGCACGGGAGCACGAAGATCCCGAACGTCCCCGTCTCCCATGGATGCGTCCGCTTGACCACGGCCGCCATGGACCTCATCTGGGCCCAGAACTACATGCCGTTGGGCGAGACCGTGTGGGTCCACACTTGAGCCGGGCAAGACGAGCCGCCTGACTCACGGCTCCCATCCGCGAATGCGTCGATCATGGCGTGAACATCGCCGAGCGGGTAGAGGATCGGGCACGTCGCGCCGCCGCGCGACGTACTCGGCGACCTTGGCCCGGCACTCGTCGGCGCGTGCCCGAGGCGGTGATCATCTGCACGATCTCGTCGGGCACGAGCTTCGGACGCGGCCGCCGACCTGCTCGTGCGTCGCCGGCCAGGTGAGCACCTCGCCGACGGCGTCGAGCAGCGACTGCGGGCACGCCGCTCGCCTTCATGATGTGGGGCTGCTGGCCGAGGTACTGGGTGACCAGCAGGCGGGCGATGTCGAGGGCGGTGTGCGCGGTCCTCGTCGACCGAGCACACGACGAGCTGCGGGCGATCGATGTCGTCCACGCCGCCGGCCCGCTCGCGCCGCCCGGCGGGCGAGGTGCTCCATGGCGCGGCGCGTTGTACGTCGGGCGACACGAGGTAGTTGAGCACGACGCCGTCGGCGATCTCGCCGGTCAGCTCCATCATCTGCATGCCGGTCGCGCCGATGTAGATCGGGCACGTCCTTCGGCCGGCGCTCCTGGTAGCACGTAGTCGAGCTCGACCCCGTCGAGGTGCACGTAGACTCGCCGTCGAAGGTCACGGTCTCGTTCGCGCAGCAGCGCCCGCACGGCCGTGACGATCTCGCGCATGGCCGTGAGCGGCCGGGCGCCGGTCGATGCCGACCTTGGCGCGCAGCGGATCCCACCACGCCCCGATGCCGAGGATCACGCGGCCCGGCGCGAGATCGTCGAGCGTCGAGAACGTGGCGGCCAGCCGCGCCGGGTTGCGGGTCCAGCAGTCGACGACGCCCGAGCCGACCTTGATGCGCTCGGTCACGGCGGCGAAGGCGGCCATCGGCACGGTGGCTTCGCGCACGAGGCGGCTCTCGGCCTGCCACACCGCGCTCGAACCCCTTGCGCTCTCGGCGTACTGCGCGTAGTCCATCGCCTCCCGGATCGGGTGGGCGTCCTGGAGGTACAGCGCGCGACCGGCATCGTGCATCAGCCGCCTTGTCATAGTCAGACTCGGGCGAAGCAGACGCTCGGCCTGCTCGGCGGCCTTGCGCCCGGACCTCGTCGGCGTCGACGCGCGTCGGCCGGCCGTCGCGGAGCAGGACCTCGCCGTCGACGTCGACGTCGAGCGCGCGCACGCCGGGCGTGAACGCGACCTGCCACGGCTCGTCGGCGTGGTCGTAGTTCCACGTCACGCGGTCGTCCGCGCCTCGGGCACCAGCGTCCAGCCGTTCTCGAGCCAGGACCACGCCGTGTCGGGCGAGGCGGTCACGTCGTCCTCGCGGTGGCGGACGTAGGCGAGGCGGAACTCCTCGAGCATGTCGGCGCCGATGCCGTCGGTGCCGAGCACGATCGGGTTGGGACGCGCCGCCGGGCGGGCGTAGCCGACGGCGTTGTTCATGTTCGACGCGGGGGTTGTGGGCGATCGTGCCGGGCAGGTCGTCGGTCGAGGTGGACGCAGTGCACGAGCAGCCAGTCGTCGGCGGCCAGCTGCGCCAGCCGCTGCCCCGCCGTCGGTTCGACGCGACCCTCGGCGACGTGGATGTGGACGCCGACACCGAGGTCGCGGCCAGCCCAGCGGCGGCTTCGAGCGGCTCGTCCGAGCAGGTGAAGGCGGCGTGCACGCCGACCATGCCCCGGCCGCCCGTCGCGCAGGAACCGCTCGTTCTCGGCCAGGCCCGGCCGTGCGCGCACCCGTCAGGCGCCGTGCCGGTCGGTGACGCCGTACGCGCACACCACCCGCACGCCGACCTCGGCGCACGCGTCGGCGATGACGTCAGGCTGCCCTCGATCGCGTTCGGGCTCTCGTGGTGGTCGACGATCGCGGTGGTGCCGCACTCGAGCGCCTCGAGCGCGCCCAGCAGTGGCCGACCAGCGCATCATCTCGAGGTCGAGGGCGACGTCGAGCCGCCACCACACCTGCTCGAGGATCTCGAGGAAGTCGTCGGGCGTCGCGGGCGGCGCCGGCATGCCCCGGGCCAGCGCCGAGTAGAGGTGGTGGTGCGCCGCAGACGAGCCCCGGCGTCGTCGGCGCGTCAGCGTCGGCGCTGCCAGCGGCACTCGCCGGTATCGGCGTCGGCCGCTCCGCATCGGCAGCGTGGTGCGCCACGCGCCGTCGAGGTCGTGCAGCGCGGCCGCCACCGCGCCGGCGGTCGGCACCAGGCCGATCTCGCCGACGCCCTTGATGCCGTAGGGCGAGTTCGGGCTGCGGCGACTCGACGAGGATCACGTCGATCGGCGGCACGTCCTTGGCCCGCAGGATGCCGAGGCTGCGCAGCGTCATGTTGGTCGGGAAGCCGTCTCGGGGTCGGCCGGGAAGTCCTCGGTCAGCGCGTAGCCGAGGCCCATGTGCACGGAGCCCTCGATCTGGCCTTCGCACAGCATGCGGGTTGACGGCCCGGCCGACGTCGTGGGCGGCGACCACCCGCTCGATCGCGCCCGTGTCGCGGTCGATCGACGACGAGCTGCGCGGCGTAGCCGAACGTCGAGTGGATGATCGGGTGCTCGACCTCGCCGAGCTTGTTGCGTCCAGTCGACGCGGTACTCGCCCTCGTAGTCGACGCTCGACGCTGGCAGCCGCCGGCGCGGGCCGCCTCGCAGGCCGCCTTCACCGCGCCGGCGCCCATCAGCGTGCCCCGCGAGCCCGGTGGTCTGGCCGAGCGCCGAGCTCGCGGGTCGTGTCGACGATCACCTCGATGCGCGCCGGGATCGATGCCGAGCTCCTCGACCGCGACCTGCAGGGCGACGGTGTGCACGCCCTGGCCCATCTCGGTCCAGCAGTGACGCACCTCGACGGTGCCGTCGGTCCGCGAACCGCACGACCGCCTTGGCGATCTCCTTGAACCCGTTGCCGAGGCCGCTGTTCTTCAGCCCGAGGCCGAGACCGACGGCCTGGCCGGCGGCGCACGGCGGCGTCGTAGTGCGGCTTGATCGCGTCGAGGCAGCGCTCGGCGCCGAGGCAGCCGTCGTCCATGATCTGGCCGGGCCCCCACACCGCGCCCGGGCGGATGACGTTGCGCTTGCGCATCTCCCAGCCGCTGATGCCGACCGTGCTCGGCGAGCCGGTCGAGCACGCCCTCCATCGCGAACTGGGCCTGGTTGGCGCCGAAGCCACGGAACGCGCCGCACACCGGGTTGTTGGTGCGGGCGGCGATCGCCTCGACGTCGATGGCGCGGCACGCGGTACGGCCCGCTGGCGTGGCCGGCCGCCCGCTCGAGCACCTTCATGCCGACGCTGACGCGTACGCGCCCGAGTCGCCGACCGCGCGCACCCGCAGCGCGGTGAGCGTGCCCTCGGCGTCGCAACCGGCCCAGTACTCCATGCGGATCGGATGGCGCTTGGGGTGCATCAGGAGGCTCTCCTCGCGCGACAGCGTGCACTTCACCGGCCGCTGCAGCAGCCAGGCCGCGAGCGCGGTCTGGCGCCTGGTTGGCCATGTCCTCCTTGCCGCCGAACGCACCGCCGTTGGACACGAGCTCGACGGTGACCCGGTCGCGCGTCGACGCCGAGCACCGAGCGATGTCGTTGCGGTCGTCCCACACGCCCTGGCCGCCCGAGTACACGTGCATCGTGCCGCGCCGTCGGGCGTCGGGCACGGCGAGCGTCGCCTCGGGCTCGAGGAACGCGTGCTCGATGCGCTGCGTCTGGAACACCTCGTGCACGACGTGGGCGCTGGCGGCGAGCGCGGCGTCGACGTCGCCGCGGCGCGTACTCGGACGCCGACAGCACGTTGGAGTCGGTGCCCCACACCGCGATCTCCGGGTCGTCGATCGCGGCCACCGGGTCGGTGATCGGCGCGCAGCACGTCGTAGTCGACGTCGACGAGCTGCGGCCGCGGCGCGGGCCTGCTGGCGGGTCGTCGGCCACGACGATGGCGAGCACGTCGCCGGCGTACGAGGTGCGCCCGCCCACGGGGATCAACACCGGCCAGTCCTTGTGGATGAGCCCGACGCGCAGCTCGCCGGGGACGTCGGCGGCGGTGAACACGGCGACGACGCCCGGCGCGCCAGCCGCGGCGCCGACGTGTCGATGCGCGACGACGTCGGCCGCGGGCGTGCGTCGGTGAGGTGGAGCGCGGCGTGCAGCATGCCCGGCACGCGCGAGGTCGTCGATGTAGTCGCGGTCGCCGAGCGCCAGCTCGCGCGCCTCGTACTTCAGCGCCGCTGGCTGCCGACGCCGCCGGCGCGCTCGGCGGCACGAGCTCCTTGCCCGGCGGCGACCGCCTCGATCGCGTCGAGGATCTTCACGTAGCCGGTGCAGCGGCACAGGTGGGCGCCGAGGTGGCGGGCCATCGTCCTCGCGGGTCGAGGTCGGCGCCCTTCTTGTCGATCTGCGCCTTGGCCCGCATCACGATGCCCGGGATGCAGAAGCCGCACTGCAGCCCGCCGCAGGCGGCGAACGCGTCGGCGTAGCGGCTGCGCTCGTCGCGTCGACGCCCTCGAGCGTGACGACCGACGTCCCTCGACCTTGGCCAGCGGATCTGGCACGACACGACGGCCTTGCCGTCGACGAGCACGGTGCAGCAACCGCACTGGCCCGACGGCGAGCAGCCGTCCTTGGGCGAGGTGACGTCGAGCTCCTCGCGCAGCGCGGCGAGCAGGTGGGGATGGTCGGCCCGACCGCGACCTGGCGGCCGTTGAGGGTGAAGGTCGACCTGCGTCGGCTCATGACGGTCGGCCTCCGGTGGCGCGACGCCCTCGCTGGGACGGTGATCCGCGTGTACATCTCGGGCCGCCGGTAGCGGTCGAAGTCGAACAGCGTGCCCTTGTAGCGCCGCGCACCAGTCGAGGTCGCAGCGGGCGGTGATCAGCTCGTCGCCGGTGGTGAAGCGCCTGGGCCACGATCTGGCCGCTCGGGGCGATGATGCAGCTCTGCGCCAGCGCTTCGACGCCCTCCTCGACGCCGCCCTTGGCCACGCCGACGACCCAGGTGCCGTTCTGGTACGCGCCGGCCTGCATCACGAGCGCGTTGTGGAAGCCCTGCAGGATGTCCTGGCTCGGGTCGGGGGCGTAGTGGATCGGCGTGTTGTAGCCGCACAGGATCAGCTCGACGCCCTGCAGCCCCATCACCCGGTAGGTCTCGGGCCAGCGGCGGTCGTTGCAGATCATCATGCCGACGATCCCGCCGAAGGCCCGCCACACCCCGAAGCCCTCGTCGCCGGGCTCGAAGTAGCGCCGCTCGAGGTGCTGGAACGGCCGCCACGGCTCGTGCTCCTCGTGGCCGGGGAGGTGCACCTTGCGGTAGCGGGCGATCTCGCGGCCGTCGGGCCCGACGAGCACCTGGGTGTTGAAGTGCCTGCCCCGCCGGGCGTCAGCTCGGCGAACCCGAGGCAGAAGCCGACCCGAGGCCGGCCGCCGCGTCGAAGAGCGGCTGCGTGGCGGGCGACGGCATCTCTCGCTCGAACCACGCGTCGACCTCGTCCTGGTCGCGGACATACCAGACGTGGGGAAGAACGTGGTGAGCGCCAGCTCCGGGAAGACGACGAGCTCGCAGCCCGCCCCGTGCGCCCGCGTGCAAGAGGGCGAGGAGGCGCTCGACGACCTCCTTGCGGGTCTCGTCGCGCGCGACCGGCCCGAGCTGCGCGGCCCCGACGGTCACCACGCGGGTCACGCGAGCACCTCCTCGTCGGCCAGCTCCCGCAGCACGTGGAGCAGCACGTTGGCCCCGGCTTCGAGGTCCGTGGCATCGGTGTGCTCGGCGGGGTTGTGGCTGATGCCGTCGTGGCTCGGCACGAAGATCATCGCCGCCGGGCACAGCCGAGCCATCATCTGCGCGTCGTGGCCCGCGCCACTCGGCAGGCGACGGGTGTGATGCCCGAGGCGTTGCGCGGTCGCTTCCACGAGGCTGACGACCCCCGGGTCGAAGGCGACGGGCGAGAAGCGGGCGAGCGAACGCGTCGTGATGGCGACGCCTTCGCGCTCGGCCAGCTCCAGGAGGAAGGCGGCGAGGCGAGCGCTCGGCCTCCTGCAGCACGGCCTCGTCGGTGTTGCGGAGGTCGACGGTGAGCACGGCCCGGCCCGCGACGACGTTGACGAGGTCGGGATGGAGGTCGAGCCGCCCGACCGTCGCCGACCTGATGCCCGCCCAGGTCTGCCGCCAGCCGGCGGGCGAAGACGGCGATCTCCGCCGCCGCGTAGCCGGCGTCGCGCCGCATCGTCATGGGCGTCGTGCCGGCGTGGTTCGACTGGCCGCTGAGCGTCACCTCCTCCCACGAGATGCCCTGCACGCCCGTGACCACGCCGATGGTGGCGTCCGCGGCCTCGAGGACGGGGCCCTGCTCGATGTGGAGCTCGACATAAGCATGGGGCGCGGAGCCGGGGCAGGAATGGGGCCCCTGGTAGCCGATGCGAGCGAGCTCGTCGCCGAGGCGGGCGCCGTCGATGCCGACCGTGCCGAGGGCGTCCTCCACGGCCAGGCCGCCGGCGTACACGAGGCTGCCCAGCATGTCCGGCGCGAAGCGGCTCGCCCTCCTCGTTGGTGAAGAAGGCGACGGACAGCGGCCGGCGGAGTGACGATCCCCGCCGACTGGAGGGTTTCCACCACCTCGAGCCCGGCCAGCACGCCGAGGTTGCCGTCGAAACGACCCCCGGTGCGCACCGTGTCGATGTGCGAGCCGGTCATCACGGGGGCGAGGGACGCGACGGTCCCGGGGGTGGTGCCGACGACGTTGCCGATCACGTCCACCTGCACCTGCGATGCCGAGGTCGCTCATCCAGGTGACAACCAGGTCGCGACCGCGACGGTCGTCGTCGGTGAGCGCAAGGCGCGAGCAGCCGCCCCCCTCGATGGCACCGATCTCGGCGAGCGCGCCGAGGCGCTCGGACAGCCGGTCACCGTCGATGGCCAAGGTCGGGGTGCGCGGCGCGATCACCGTCCTTGATTCTCGCAGGCGCCGACCCCTTCAGCTCCTCGGAAGGTCGTGGCGAGCCGCATAAGCGGCGGCTTCGGCCCGGTTGGACGTGCCGGTCTTGCGCAGGATGGCGCGCACGTGGTTGGCCGCGGTGTTGGGGCTGATGTACAGCCGCACCCCGATCTCCCGGTTCGAGCAGCCGTCGGCCACGAGCTGCAGCACCTCGACTTCGCGCGACGACAGGCCGTCGGGAGACGCGCTCCCCGGCGGCGAGGCGACCATGCGCCTGGGCGGGCCCACGCCCGGTACCGGGGCGGCGGCCAGTGCCTCCATGCGAACACGGTGGCCAGGTCGCGCGCTCGGGCGCCGAGGTCCGCGGCGCCCGCCGCATCGCCCTGCTCGACCAGGAGCTTCGCCCAGTCGTGGCGCACGTGGGCTTCCCAGACCGGAGACCCGCTCCGCTCGGCCAGCGCCAGCGCCGCCTCGAAGTGCCGGGTGGCGTCGCCGGTCCTGCCGAGGAGGCGGGCCAGGTTGGCGAGGTAGCGATCCGCCGGCCCGAGGCAGATGGTCATCCCCACCATCAGGTTGCGACCGCGGAAGGGCAGGAGCTCGTCGTACACGAGGCGGGCGTGGTCGTGGGCGCCGACGGCCACGCAGGCATCGGCGAGGAACGAGACGCAGGCCGGCCACAGCGAGTCGCGCGGGAGGGAGCCGAAGCCGTCGCCGGCGAGGCGATCGAGCTCGCGGGCGGCGTCGTCGAGCATCCCCAACTCGGCATAGAGGGCAGCCACACCGGGCCGCCACATGGACGGCGCGTTGGGCACCCGTGCGATGAGCTTCACGACGGGGGCCACCTCGCCCAGCCGGCCCTGTTCACGGCGGATGGCGAACATCTGCAGGCCGTAGACACCGGCGTCGAAGGGGCTGTCGGCGCTGGCGGCGCGGGTGTGGGCCTTCTCGGCGGCGGCCTCGGCCTCGGCGAAGTCGCCCGCGGCCAAGGCCAGGCAGCCCTCGTAGACGTCGCTCATGAACTCGAAGACGGCGAAGCGACCCTCGCTCGAAAAGGCGCGGTGGCGGTCGAGCACCGTGCGGGCCTCCTCGAGACGGCCCAGGGCGAGCAGCGTTCGCACGAGGTTGCCGGTGGCGAACCCCGCGCTCCAGCGGTCGCTCGTCCGGGCCGCCAGCGCGTCGAGCTCGACGCCGAGCTCGAGCTGGCGCTCCGGGTCGGTCGTCGGGATGAGCGCCGCTTGGAGGGCGGCGGCGAGGATCGAAGGCTCGCTCACCTCCCGGGCCCACGCGAGGGCCTCCTCTCCCACCCGGATCGCCTCTTCGGTGCGCCCGGCCTGCCCCAGCGCTCGCCCAAGAGCCGCCTGCAGCCGCGCCTTGGCCGGCAGATCGTCGCTCGGGATGGCGGCCATGGCCTCGCCCACGAGCTCGACCGCGGGGCCGCCGGGCAGCCCAGGCTGGTGCATGGCCTCCTCGAACCCCACCGCGGCTTCGGTCATCAGCCGGACGTCACCAAGCTCACGGGCCTCGAGGAAGGCCGTGCGAATGCGTCTCGAAGCTCTCCCCGAAGTGACCCGACCGCAGTAGGGCCACCCCCAGCTCGCCCAGCAGCTCGAGCCGGTCGGTGGAGCGTGGCGGAGCCAGCGCGAGGGCCGTGCGCAGATGGGAGATCGCCTCGTCGTAGCCGGCCGCCCGCATGGCCTGAGCCGCCGATCGCCCGCTGTAGTGCACGGCCTTGTCGCCGGTGCCCAGGGGAGCGCCCGCGACGAAGTGACGGGCCAGATCGGCCAGCACGGGACGGTCGTCGTGTTCGTAGGCCTTCTCGAAGGCTTCGCCCACGCGCACATGCCGACTCGCACGCGCCGCGGAGCAATGCGAGCGTCTGCACCCCGGCCCAATGGAGATCGTCGATGAAGATCACGAGCGGCCGGCGGCTCGCCACGTCCGTGAGCACCGCCTGGACGGCCTGGAGCAGGCGGTAGCGGTCGAGGCCGGGATCACCGGCGGGCCGCTGGCGAACGCCAGCGGCGAGGCCCTCGAGCTGCGGAAGAAGGGCGATGAGCTGCGCCACGTCGGGAGCGAGCTCGGCCGCCGTCATCTCGAGTGGCAACGACCGCATCAGGTAATCGAGCAATTGCACCCAGGGCTGGTGGGGCGGGGCCAGCTCGCTGTCGCAGCTCCCGTAGAGCACAACGGAGCCGGACCGGTGGAAGCCGCGAACGAGCTCCGTCACCCGGCGAGCGGCGCCGGCCCACCGTGATCTGACGCGGCTGAGCGGCGTATGACGCCGCTCAGCCGCGCGAGATGGTGAGGGCCCGGTTGCGCACGGGTTTCACTAACGTCCCCGACGTGACCGGGATCGAGCTGCCCCACCCGGTCGGCTTCGTCTTCGGAGGCGGAGGCAGCCTCGGCGCCGCCCAGGTCGGCATGCTCCGCGCCCTCGCCGAAGTCGACGTGCGGCCCGACCTCGTGGTGGGGACGTCGGTGGGCGCCTTGAACGGAGCCATGCTGGCCGACGATCCCGAGCACGGTGTCGAGCGCCTGTCCGAGCTGTGGCCCACGATCCGCAAGGAGCAGGTGTTCCCGGGGAAGGCCTGGCGCCGGCTGATCGGCTTGCGCAGCCGGCGGACCTATCTGGTGGAGAGCGACGCCCTCGGTGACCTCGTGCGCTCGCAGCTGCGGGCGTCGACCTTCAAGCAGCTCGCCTTGCCCTTCGGCGCCGTCACCGTCGACATCGCCACGGCCGAGGCGGTGGTGATCACCACCGGTCTCGTGGCGCCGGCCATCGTGGCCAGTGCCGCCATCCCCGGCGTGTACGCGCCCGTCTGGCGCAACGGCCGCAACCTCTACGACGGTGGTCTCGTCGCCAACGTGCCGATGCGCCAGGCGCTCGCCCTCGGCGCCCGCTCGCTCGTGGTGCTGGACTGCTCGTTCCCCGGGCGCGGCTGGGACCTCCCCGACACCCTCGGTGACGTCTTCGCCTTCGTGCTCGCCGTGGCCTCCCGCCAGCAAGCGGCATTGGAGTTACCCGAGGTTGCAAAGGAAGTGCCGGTCGTCTACCTGCCCGGCCCCAAACGCGAGCGCATCAACCCGCTCGACTTCAGCCGCACCGAGGCCCTGATCGCCGGGGCGTACGAGGCCTCGGTCCCGTTCCTGGCCGACCTCGTGATCGACGGCAACGGCCTGTACGGCTCACTGAGCGCGCCGCAGACCCTTGTCGAGTGAGCCGCCGCCGAACTCGCTGCTCCCCGGTCGCCCCGTCGAGTCACAGGGGACGAGCTCGGCGCTCCTCGGCCGCCCCCGCCTGCCCCCTCGGGCCTCGGATAGCGCCCTCGCTGGCAACGTTCGCCCGGTGGCGCGGACCATGGACGACGCCGGCGGCGTTGCTCGTCCTCGCAGTAGTGCAGGACTACTGCTCCCTCCTCGCGCCTTGCCTGCCTGGCCGTCGGCTCGGCGGAGCGGGCCTCAGTCACCGGCCAGTGCATCAGTGAGGGGGGAAGGAGACCTTCCCCCCTCGGATCCCCCCATCTGCGGAGCTCCGTCGCCCCAGCAGCGCCGGATCGACCTCCGCACGAAAACTTGTCACAACGTCTCAAGTGCGGACGCTCTAGTAGTGGGGTGTCCGGTCGCTGAATGCCGGTAACGCGTTCATGCCGCGATCTTTCGTCGGGCTTCGAGTTCGTGGATGCGAGGGTCGTGATGGTCGCGGTTTCTTCGTCGGATGAAGAACTGTGCGGCCTTGTCGAACGCGGCCCAGTCGGGGTAGTCGCTGTTGTTCACCAACCATCCCCGCCGCCGAATCACACGCGTGGGATTTCCGGCGTCCTCACCTCGGACACCCCACTAGCACGAGTAGCTTGCCCGGATGCTGCGCGGCGTCCTGGAGCGTCTTCGTCGCCGCCCCACCGCGGTCGCCGATCGCGATCGCCTGCTCATCTCCTACGAGCCCCGGGCCGACGGCAAACCTGACCCCGGCGAGGTCGTGTGGACCTGGGAGGCGTACGAGGAAGACCACCGCCTCGGCAAGGATCGACCGGTGCTCGTCATCGGCCGGATCGGCAGGCAGCTCGCCGTCCTGCCCCTCACGAGCAAGAACCACAGCGGTCACTCCGACTGCGTCGAGCTCGGCTCGGGCGCGTGGGACTCGGAGCGGCGTGTGAGCTACGTGAAGCTGGAGCACGTCCTGCGGGTCGCCCCCGGGAAGGTGCGCCGCGAAGGGGCCGCGCTCGACGAAGCTCGGTTCCGGAGGGTTGTCGACACGCTCGCCGTCTACGCGCACGAACGAGCCGGCCATTGAGCCAGATCGGCTAGCGGCCTGCTCGTGCGGCGCGCCTTCCGGCTCCGCGCCCTCGGGGGAATCCTGGGCCCCGTCGCCTTCACCGCGGCTTGGGCGCTGAGCAGCGCCCGCCAGGAGGGCTACTCGATCTTCGACGAGCACATCAGCGGCCTGGCCGCGCCCGATGCCCGCGACCCCTGGGTGATGGTGGCCGGCTTCCTGACCCTCGGGGCGGGCACGATCGCGGCGGGGAGCGCCCTCGAGGACGCGCTCGGCGGCTGGCAACCGGCCGGCTGGGGCCCGCGCCTCGTCCAAGCGAGTGGGGTGGCGGCACTCGCCGCCGGCCTGCTGAGGCGGGACCGGATGCTGCTCGGGCTGCCCGAGGGCGTCGAGCGCCAGTCGTGGAAGAACTACGGGCACGACCTTGCTGCGGGCGTGGTGTACATCTGCCTCGTGGCCGCCCCGCTGGCGGTGGCGGCGCGCGTCCACGACGACCCCGTGTGGCAGCACCTCGTGGTGCCGAGCTGCCTCGCCAGCGCGGCGACGTTCGCCACCCTCGCGGTGTTCGCGTCCGAGCGCATCGCCCATCTGAACGGCATCGTGCAGCGCGTGATGGTGTCGCTACCCGCGCTCGGGCTGAGCGCACTCAGCCTCGATCTACTTCGCCGTCGAGCACTCGCTTCGTGATGACCACGTTGTCGCCCACGAGCGCCAGTCGATCGAGCCGGCGTCCGTTCCGGCGCAGCTGCTCGTTGAGGCCGTCCACCCAACGCTGAATGGCGCCCTCGAGGCCGAAGGCGAACCCGGCGGTTTCGGCCGAGAGCAGGCCCTGCTCGTCGATCCGGGCCCGCACCCCGATACTGGCCAGCCCCCACTTGACGTTGGCCCGGATGAGGGGCCCGTCGGCGGTGAACCTGGCCTTGGGCCGGCCGAGGAAGCGGGGGACGCCCGGCGGCAGCGGAAGCCACCGAACGGGCCCCGCGGCGAGCTCAACCGTGTCACGACGGCAGGCGACAAAGGCGGTGATGTGCTCGTCCACGCCCTCGGGCAGCGTAGGGGCAGTCACGACGTTCGACACTACCGGCCGGCCCGACGCGCCTGGCGGTTCCCGGCGTCCCGCCCGCACCTCGCGGTGCTCGACGATCTCGCGCGGCTGAGCGGTGTCATGCGGCGCTCAACCGCGTCAGATCCCGGAGAGTGGTCAGACGATGCTGCCCATCCAGTCGGGAGGCACGAAGAGCTCTGGGTCGAGGGCGAGCACCTCGGCCACCGGCGCGGGACGGCCGATCTGGTGACCCTGGGCGAGGTCGACCCCGAGCGTGGCCAGGTAGGCGAGGGTCTCGGCATCACCCACGGCCTCGGCGATGGTGCGTTTCCCGAGGCCCCGGGCGATCCGCACGACGGCCTCGATCACCAGCTGGTCGGTGGGGTTCACCCGGCAGTCGGCCACGAACGCACCGTCGACCTTGAGGAAGTCGAAGCTCAGGTCGCGCAAGTAGTGGAAGCCCCCTGAGCCAGCGCCGAAGTCGTCGATGGCGAAGCGGCACCCGAGCGTGGCCACGGCGCGGGCGAAGGTCCGCACCGACTCGATGTCCGCCACCGCCGCCTTCTCGGGGATCTCGAAGATGAGGCTGGTGGGGTCGACGCCACTGCCCCGCAGCATCGATTCGATGTGACTGATGGTCGCAGGATCTGCCACGGTGGGGCCGGCCACATTGACCTCGAGGGCCAACCACCGCCCGTTGCGGATCTCCTGGCCGAGAAGTTCGACCGCGTGCTCGATGATCCACCAGTCGAGCCGGGTGATCAGCCCGGTGCGCTCGGCCACGGGCAGGAAGAGACTGGGCGCCAGTAGCTCCCCGTCCTCCCCGAGCATCCGCACGAGCAGCTCGTACTGCGTGATGGCACCGGTGCGGATGTCGATGACGGGCTGGGCATGCAGGACGAAGCGCTGTTGGTCGAGGGCGCTGCGGATGCGCTCCGCCCAGGCCAGGCGCACCCGGGCCCGGTTGGCGCGATCGACCGAGGGCGAGTAGATGGCGTAGCGGTTGCGGCCCGACTCCTTGGCCTCGTACATGGTGAGGTCGGCGTTGGCGACGACCTCCTCCCACGTGAGCGAGGCGTCGTCGAGCATCGTGACCCCGACGCTCGTCGTGATCCGCCGCGGGTGCTCCGGCGCGCCGGGATGGATCTCGGTGCGTACGGCCTCCACGATCACCTCGGCGAGATGCTCGGCCTCGCTGCGGTTGGCCCGGGGCAGCAGCACCGCGAACTCGTCGCCGCCGAGGCGGGCGAGCACGTCGGTTTCGCGGAGCCGGTGCCGCAGCAGATCGGCGACCGCGGAGATGACCCGGTCACCGGCGTGGTGGCCGAGCGTGTCGTTGATCTGCTTGAAATGATCGAGGTCGAGCATGAGCAAAGCGCCGGACGGCCCGTAGCGGTTCACGAAGGTCAGCTGCCGCTGCAGCTCCTCCTCGAAGCGCCGGCGGTTGAACAGGTTGGTGAGCGGGTCGTGGTCGGCAAGATGGCGCAGCTGGCCCTCGTAGGTCTTGCGCTCGGTGATGTCCTGCACGTGGGTGAGCACGTACCGAGGGGCGTCGCCCTCGCGGATCACCGTCGTCTGGAACGCGACCCACAGCGGCTCGCCGTTCATGCGCAGCAGGCGCGTCTCGCCCGAATGGCTGGCCCGCAGCCCGGTGATCACATCGGCGAGGCCGGCCTTGTCGGCCGCGATGTGGTCCGGGTGCGTCACCTCGGCCACCTTCCGCCCCACGAGGGTGGACACCGAGTAGCCCAGCATGTCGGCGCAGGCGTCGTTGACCTGCAGGAAACGGCCGTCGAGGTCGAGAAGGGCCATGCCCACCGGGGCGTCGTCGAAGGCCGCCCGGAAGCGCTGCTCAGCCTCGTCGCGAGCCAGGGCCAAGGCGTGCTCGGTCGAGATGTCCTCGAGGTGGATCAGCAGGTTGGCCCGCCCGTCGGCCGGGTCCGACGAGCGGCCCACCGAGACGCGGCATCGGCGCTCCGCGTCGTCGGGCAGGAGCATCTCGCACTCGAAGCGGGCGCTGTGCCGGCCCCGATCGATGACCGTTTGCACCGCGGCCATGGCGTCGCCGCGTGTCGACTCGTCCATGAGGTCGAGCACGTTGGCACCGAGCAGCTCGGGCACCCCCCTTCCGGCGATGAGAGCGGCGGCCGAGTTGGCCGCCAGCACATTGCCGGAGAGATCCAGCAGGGCGACGCCGATCGGGGCGTCCTCGAAGGCGGCTCGGAACCTCTGCTCGGCCGCCGTGCGGGCGGCCACCGCGGTGTCCACCTGCCGGGTGAGGCGATCCCTGCCCATCGCCACCCACCAGGCCAGGAAGGCGAGCGCGAGCGACAGCGCCAGCACGACGGCGGCGGCGAGGTACGGGTTCACTCGCGAGGAGGCGCTCACGAGGTTGCGGGCGGGTTGCACCCGGATCGTCCACGACCTCCCGTACACCTGCACGAGGCGGTCGGAGGACAGGCCGGTCTTCGCCTGGGCCGAGTAGTTGAGGACCCGACCGCTCTGGTCGGAGATGATGTAGTCGACGGCGCGGCCGACCGTCGGGTCGATGGAGATGAAGAACCCGCTCGGCAGGAACGTCGTGTACGCAAAGCCGAGCAGCGCCTCAGTGCGCTCGGCCACGGTGTCATGTTGGGCCCCGGCCTTGTACACGGGAGAAACGAGGGCCAGGAGCGGCTCGGTCTGGCGATTGGTGACGGGGGTGGCCGCGTTCCCCTCCAGGGGCGCGGCGAGCACGGCGTGGCCCTCCTGGGCGGCCTCGTCCATGGCCGACTTGATGGTGGGAGCAGCGGCCCGGTCGTCGCCGAGGGTGCTGCGACCACCATTGAGGGTGGCGGTGACGATGGCGTAGGTGCTGCGCTGCCCCTCGGGCACGACCTTCAGGCCGGGATGCGCGGCGAGGAAGGCGGTGAGCCCCTCCCGCGGTACCGTGGTGAGCAGCTCGACGTCGTTGAGCGTCGGATAGCGATCGTTCCGGTCGATCTGGAGGCCGTAGTCCTCGAACTCCCGGGGCGTGACGTTTCCCCGCGTGCTCCAGAACGCGCCGATGTTCTGGAGGAGGGCGGCGTAGTCGTCGAGGCCCGACGTGACGCGGCGGGCGGCGTCCCGTCCGGCGCTCTCCAGACGGGATTGGGTCTCCTGGTCGATGACCCGGCTCCGCCAGGCGAAGACGCCCCACGAGGCCAGCACCCCGACCAGCAGCACAAGGACCGGGACGAGCCAGGGGTTGACGTGCCGCGGGGACCTCGCTCGTGCCTCTGGCCGGCTGGCCCGATCGGTCATGCTCATCGTCTCGCCCAATGCTCGCTCGCCGCCATGCTGCCCACTCGGAACGTTCCGCCCGTGGGCCGGCTCGGCCGGCATGGCCTCGCCATATGAGTTCGTGATCGTACTCCAGGTGGCGCCGCGGATCGGCGGCGCGCGGATCTCACCCGAGGCCGGCCGGGCCGCCTGGGTGGGGAGTCGAGGGGCGCGGGTTCACGACAGGGCGCCCACCACTGCGTTCACCAGGCCGTCGAGGGTGTGGGGGTCGGCGACCGCCGCCACGCGAAGCCCCTGCTCCTCGGCGGCCGTCGCCGCGATCGGTCCGATGCACACCACGGGCGGCAGTGTGAGCTCCCCCGTCGCGGCCAGGAGATTGTGCACCGTCGAGGCGGAGGTGAAGGTCACGGCATCGGCTGGGGCGATGCGGGCCATGACGGCCTGGGCGATCACCGCGGGCACGGTCTGGTACGCGGCCACGACATCGACCTCGTGGCCCTTGGCGCGAAGGCCCTCGCCCAAGACGGGGCGCGCCCCCGCGGCCTGGGCGACCAGCACGCGGCTCGGGCCGGACGGGAACGCGGCCACCAGGCCCTCGGCCACGAAGCGCTCGGGGACGAGATCGACGCGAAGGCCCAGGGCGGTGGCGGCTGCCTGCGTCCCCGGGCCGATGACGGCGAGGCGGGGACCTCCTTCAGGCCATCCCCCCGTGAGCGCGCCGGCGAGGCGCGCCGCCCCGTTGGGCGAGGACACGACCACCCAGTCGTAGCGCGCCAGGTGCGCACACGCCTCGGCCAACGCGGCGCCGCCGTCCGCCGGGTCCTCGATGGCGATGGTGGCAACCGAGACAACGGCCGCGCCGAGGGCTTCGAGCCGCTCGCTCAGCGTACCCGCCTGCTCCGCGGCCCGGGTCACGACGACGGTCCGCCCCGCCAGTGGCCGGGGCTTCGCTACCGGGGCCCCCGCGCCCGTGCTCACCCGAGCGCGTCTCGGCAGAGGTCGAGCCAGCACTGGGTGGTGAGGCGCAGCGACTCGACGTCGATGCGCTCGTCGTGCCCGTGGAAGCGGGAGCTGAAGTCCTCGTAGGTGACGTTCCGGCTGAGCAGCCCGAACCCGTAGGCCACGCTGCCGCGGCTGCGGAAGAAGGTGGCGTCGGTGCCGCCGGCGGTGACACGGGGCAGTAACACCGCGTCGGGGTAGGCCCGCTGGGCGGCGCGGCGCAGCGCCGCGGCCAGTGGTGTCTCGACGGGGCTCGCGGTCGGGCCTCGGCTGTGGAGGTGCTCGACGGTGACTCGAGCGGCGAGCGGGCCGAGGGCCTCGCCCAGCACCCGGTCGACCTCTTCGTCGCTCTGACCGGGCAGCGTGCGGATGTCGAGCTCGAGGACGACCTCGTCAGGGATCACGTTCGTCTTGACGCCGCCGCTGACCATGTTGGGGGAGATCGTCATGTGCGTGCAGGCGTGGGCGAACTTCGCCATCCTCGGATCGCGGACGCGGGCCAGGGCGTCGTCGACGATGGCCGGATCGCGGAGGGCGTCGCGCAGCTCCTCGGGCAGGTCGAGCGAAGCCACGTAGCCCCGGTAGATGTCATCGACGACGGCTGCGGTGCGGTGCTCGGCGAGGCGGCGCACGACCTCGGCCGCGGTCACAAGGGCGTTGTCCGCGCCGTACGGCTGGGAGCCGTGGCCCGGAGTGCCGTGCACGACGAGACGTCGCCACGCCACCCCTTTCTCACCCACGGTGAGCACGAGCCGGCGGCCCTCGGGCCCCTCGACCCCCCAGCCCCCGCTCTCGGTGACGACCCAGTCACAGGCGATCGCATCCCAGGCGTGGCGGGCGAGCCACTCCGCCCCGTGGGTGCCGCCCGCCTCCTCGTCGGCCACGCCGAGGTAGATCAGCGTGCCGCGTGGGCGCCATCCCTCGCGGGCCAGCGCCTTGGTGGCCACGGCCATCGACGCGGTGAGGTTGAGCATGTCGATCGCGCCGCGCCCCCACACTTCGCCGTCCACCAGCTCGCCGGCGAAGGGGTCCCGCGACCAGCCAGACGGCGAGACCGGCACGACGTCGGTGTGGCCCATCAGGCAGAGCGAGGGGGCGTCGGGGTCGGAGCCCTCGATCCGGGCCACCACCGAGCGCCGCCCCGGGGTGGGCTCGTAGGTCGAGATCTCGAGGCCGGCGCCTTCCAGGTAGCCCACCAGCACGTCGGCCGAGCGGATCTCCTGACCGCTTTCGGGCGAGCCGTCGTTCACGCACTGGTTGCGGATGAGCTGCTGCAGCAGCTCGACGGTCTCTTGGGTCAGGGCGTCGGCGGGCACGGCGTCGAGGGTAGTGGTGTGGCGGGAAAGGAAACCTTCCCCTGGGCCACGAACTGCGGTCCTCCGGCGGTCCCCGTCAGGCCCGCCGCGGGCGCTAGGACCGCCCCGTGGCCCCGGCCGCGGTCAACGCGTGGCGGGCCTCGGCGCGGGCCAGGGCGACCGCCCCGCCGCCCGCGCCCGACGCGAGCCCCCGCCACACCGACACGGGCCCGGCGAGGAACGACCGCAGCTCGATGTGCCCGTCCCGCATCGACGCGTACGCGCCGACCGGGAGGTCACAGCCGCCACCGAGCTCCGCCAGGAAGGCCCGCTCGACATCGACCACCAGCCGGCTCAGGGGGTTTTCGATGCCGGCCACCAGTTCGGAGACCGGGTCATCACCAGCCCGGGTCTCGACCGCGAGCGCCCCTTGGCCGACCTGAGGGACGACCAGCTCGACGTCGAGAAGCTGCGCGATCTGATCGCGGAGCCCGAGGCGATGGAGGGCGACGGCGGCCATGACGACGGCCCCGCCTTCGGGGACGCGCTCGAGCCGGGTGCCGATGTTGCCGCGCAGCTCCACGAAGTGCAGGTCCGGCCGGAGGGCGCCGAGCTGGGCCCGCCGCCGGGGCGACCCCGTAGCCACCGACGCGCCCTCGGACAGCCCGTGCAACGTGTTGCCGACCAGCGCGTCGCGAGGCTCGCCGCGCTCGGGCACCGCGGCGAGGCGCAGGCCGGCGGCGGTGACCGACGGCAGATCTTTGGCGGAGTGCACGGCCAGGTCGGCGCGGCCATCGAGCACCGCCTGCTGCACCTCCTTGACGAACACGCCCTGCCCGCCGAGCGCCACGATCGGCGCGTCGCGGCGGATGTCGCCCGTGGTCTGAACGAGGACCAACTCGACCTCGAGGCCTTGGTTGGCCTCCACCAGCAACGAGGCGACGTGCTCGGCCTGCCAGCGAGCGAGCGGGCTGCCTCGGGTGGCGAGCCGCAGCCGCCGAAGGGTCACGACAGGTCGAACAGGTCCCGCAGCACCTCGGCATAGCGTTCGCCACGCGGGGTGCCCGCGATGTCCTTCAGCCGCACGGTCGGCTCGTGCAGCAGCTTCGCCACGATGGCCTTCGTCAGCGCTTCGACCGTCTCACGCTCCGGCACGTCGAGCGCGGCCAGCCGGCGCTGGTAGCGGGCGAGCTCGGCTTGGCGGAGTGCTTCGGCGCGCTCGCGGAGGTGCCCGACCAGCGGCGCGGCAAGGCGGGCGTTGGCGACATCCGCATAGCGGGCCACCTCGGCGGTGACGATGTCCTCGGCCTGGGCCGCCTCCAACCGCCGCTCGGCGATGCCGCGCTCGGCGAAGGCGCGGAGGTCGTCCAAGTCGAGCAGCGTCACATCGCGGATGGTGCCGACGGCGTGGTCGACATCCCGGGGGACGGCGATGTCGACGACCAGCAACGGCCGGTGCGCCCTGGACGCCATCACCGACAGGACCGTGTGGTGCTCGAACAGGACCGTGCCCGACCCGGTCGAGGTGAGGAGCACGTCGACGTCGGCCAGCACTGCCTCCGCGGCGCCCAACTCGACGGGCCGGCCGTCGACTCGGTCCGCGAGCTCTTCGGCGCGCGCCATCGTGCGGTTGGCGACCAGCATCTCGCCCACCCCGGCGGCGCGGAGGGCGACGGCCATGCCTTCACCCATCTCACCTGCTCCGACGACCAGCACCCGGCGGCCGGCCAGGCCGCCGAGACGTTCGGTGGCCATCTCGACCGCGGCATGGGAGACCGAGGCGGTGGAGCGCCCGATGCCCGTCTCACGGCGCACCCGTTTACCGACCTCCAGCCCGTGGCGGAAGAGCAGATCGAGGGTGCCCCGCGACGCGCCCTCGTCCCGGGCCACGAGCCACGCCGTACGCACCTGGCCGAGGATCTCGCTCTCGCCCAGCACGGCCGAGTCGAGGCCGGCGGCGACGTGGAAGAGGTGGGCGACGGCCTCGTCGTCGAACTGGCTGTAGAGGTGGTCGGACAGGTCCTCGGGGGCACTGCCGGCGAGGTCGCACAAGAAGTCCCGGATCTCCTGGTACGCGCCGTGGAAGCGCTCCACGACCGCGTACACCTCGGTGCGGTTGCAGGTGCTGAGCACGACAGCTTCGTTCACGTTCGAGCGTGCGCACACGTCGACCAGCGCCTTGCCCAGCCGCTCCACCGGCACCGCCGTGCGCTCGAGCAACTCGAGCGGCGCGGTGCGGTGGTTGAGTCCGATCACGACGACGGGCATGCCGTTCCTCGCTGGTGGGGGCGCCGGCCATCGCCGACCGGCAGCGCCCAGGTTAGGCGGCGCAACCGCGGTCTACGCACTCGCGGCGGTCCCATCGGTCATGGGGGCCGGCTTGGGCGCGCCCGCCGTCCGCTGCTGGTAGAAGCTCAGTATCTGCAACTCCACCGCGAGGTCGACCTTTCGCACCGAGACGCCTGGCGGCACGGCGAGGACGACGGGAGCGAAGTTCAAGATGGCAGTGACGCCGGCGGTCACGAGGCGATCAGCAACCTCCTGGGCCACCGTCGCCGGCGTCGCGATGACGGCGATCACCACGCCGGAGGCGGTCACGATCTCCCCGACGTCGTCGAGATGGCGCACGGTCACGTTCCCGATGGTGGTGCCGACCTTGGCGGGGTCGACGTCGACCAGGTGGACGACCGGGAATCCCCGTTCGTGAAAGCCGGCGTACTTGGCGAGGGCCTGCCCCAGGTTGCCGGCCCCGACGATCACGACCGGCCAGTCACGGTGCAGGCCGAGCTCTCGGCTCATCTGGTACACGAGGTACTCGACGTCGTACCCGACGCCACGCGTGCCGTACGAACCGAGGTAGGAGAGGTCCTTGCGGACCTTCGCCGCGTTCACCCCGGCCAGTTCGGCCAGCCGCTCCGAGGAGACGTTCGAGGCCCCGGTCGCGGCCACGTCGTACAGGATCCGTAGATACACGGGAAGCCGAGCCACGGTGGCCTCGGGGATCCGCCGGCGGGTGCGCTCAGCCATCACGGCGTTCACCGCGGACGCCCGGGCGCGGCGAGCGTCGTACGCCCGAAGGGCGGCCGGCGGCGCAGGCTGGGCGAGTTCGACGCGGACCGAAGGGCTTCACCGGCCTCAGGCTACGCCCCTCGTGCGAATGTTCACAAAGCATTGCTCGCCCCTACGCTGGCGTCGATGGTGAGTCTTGACAGCGCGCTGGCCGCGGCCGCCATGCTCGTCGCGGCCGCCTTCGCGCTGTCCACCCTTGACCGCTGGCTGCTCCGCCGGCGGCGCCACGAGCTGGCGTGGACGTTCTCGCTCTGGCTCTTCGTGGTCGCGGCGTCGGCGTTGTGGTTCGCCACCGCGGCCGGCTGGTCGCCCGCCGCCTTCCGGGTCTTCTATCTGTTCGGGGCCATCCTGAACGTGCCCTGGCTCGCCCTCGGCACGATCTATCTGCTGGCGGGGAGGCGGCCCGGGGACGCCACGGCCGTGGTGCTGGCCCTTGCCTCGGCCTTCGCCGCCGGCGTCATCACCGTCGCCCCGCTCACCGCGCCCGTTCCCTCGACCGGGCTGCCCAAGGGCAGCGACCTGTTCGGGCCCCTCCCCCGCCTCCTCGCCGGGGTGGCCAGCGGGTTGGGCGCGCTCGTGCTGATCGGCGGCGCCGTGCTCTCGGCATGGCGCTATTGGCGGGGGCGGCGCACCTCCGGGGCGCTCGATCCGGGCCGTCTCGCGCTCGGCAACGTCCTCATCGCCGTCGGGAGCACTCGTCCTGTCGGCCAGTGGCACGCTGAGCGCCCGCCTCGGCGAGCTGCGGGCCTTCGAGGTGACCCTCCTCGTCGGCATCAGCGTCCTCTTCGCCGGCTTCCTCGTGGCCACCTCCGCGTCGCCGCGGGTCGCGGCGCCGCGCCGGGTCGTCTCAGCGCAGGACGCGCCGGAGGACCTTCCCGCTCGTGCTGCGCGGTAGCTGGTCGACGAACAACACCTTGGTCGGGCACTTGTAGCGGGCGAGATGGTCGGCCGCCCAACCGATGACCTGCTCCTCGTCGAGGCGGCTGCCGTCGTCGAGGACGATGTAGGCCTTCACCGCCTCACCGGTGTGGGGATGAGGCACCCCGACGATGGCCACTTCGGCGACGCCCGGCAGCTCGGCCAGCACCTCCTCGACCTCGTTCGGGTAGACGTTGAACCCCGACACGATGATGAGGTCCTTCGCTCGGTCGACGATGTAGAGGTAGCCGTCGTCGTCGGCGACGGCGATGTCACCGGTGCGCAGCCAGCCGTCAGGAGTGAGGACGCGGGCCGTCGCCTCCGGGTCACCCCAGTAGCCCTTGAAGACGTTGGGGCCGCGCACCCAGATCTCGCCGGAGTCGCCTTCGAGGGCATCGTCGCCCTCGGCATCGACGAGGCGCACTTCGAGCCCGTCGATGGGAACGCCGATCGATCCGATCTTCGGCTCGATGCCGACCGATGACGTCACCACCGGTGAGGCCTCGGTGAGCCCGTAGCCCTCGCGCACGTCGAGCCCGAAGCGCTCGCGGAAGGTCTTGGCCACGCCCTCGGGCATCTTCGAGGCGCCGCTGAGGGCGATGCGGACGCTCGCGAAGGCGGTCGGGTCGATCGGGTCGATCGAGGCCCACGACTGCCACAACGGCGGGGCCCCGGGCACGATCGTGACCCCTCGATCGCGGATGGTGTCGAGGCCGGTGGCCGGGTCGAAACGCTGCACGAGCACGAGGCACGCGCCCGAGGCGAGGGTGACGCCGAGCGTGACGTTCAGCCCGAACACATGGAAGAGCGGCAGCACTCCGAACACGACGTCGTCGGGCCTCGACCGGTCGGCGGTGCGCTGTACCTGCTCGATGTTCGAGAGCAGGTTCTCGTGGCTGAGCATGGCCGCCTGCGGCCGACCCGCGGTGCCGCTCGTGAACAGGAGCACGGCGAGCTCGTCGGGCTCGAGATCGACGGTGCCCGCCGGCTCGGCCGACGCCACGTCGTTCCACGCCACCGCGCCGTCGAGCGCCTCGGTGGCCACCACGAGCTCGACGGCAGGGACCTCACCGCGGTGGAGCCCCATGAGCGATCGCATCCCGGCCGGTCCCGCAAGGACGGTGCTGGCCCCGACGTGACCGAGCTGGTGCCCCAGCTCGGTCGGCGGGCTCTGGGGGTTCAGCGGCACCGCAATCGCGCCCAGCCCGAGAGCGGCCAAGTAGCCAACGACGAAGTGCTGGCCGTTGGCGCAGACCAGCGCGACGCGATCGCCTCGCTTCACGCCCCGTGCCGCGAGCCCACCACGGAAGCGCGCGACCGCGTCCCGCAGCGCGCCGTAGGTCGTCGTGGCGCCCTCCGCGATCAGGGCCGTGGCGTCGGCGGGGTGGGTGTCGATGATGGTGGCGAGATTCAGCGTCGGCTCCCCTCGGAGGCAGTTGCCGCGATGGTAACCGCCTTCGCCGCCGGCGCCCCTGGTCCGTCCGGCTCTCGCCGGCTCGGCCGGCCGACCTCGCGGCCCATAGCATCCAGCATGTGGTGGTGACTCTCTACGGCGTGGGCGCCGTCAGCTTCCTGATGGTCATGTACGCCCTCGAGGGCCGTGGTCCCCGCTTCATCGCCCTCTTCGCCCTCGGGTGCGTGCTGTCGAGCATCTACGGCTTCCTGTCGGGTGCATGGCCCTTCGGCGTCGTCGAGTTGATCTGGGCGGCGGTGGCGTTGCGGCGCTTCCGAGACGAGTCGCGCCTCGCTCAGGCATCGTCGAGGTAGCGGAGGCGCCCCCACGTCGTGACGTGGCGTCCGTACTCGGCCGCTTCTGCTCGACGGCCGTCGACGAGGCGTTGCACCAGGCCACCGTCGAACCCGTCGACGAGGATGTCGTCGGCCAGGAGCGCGCCCAGCGCGTCGTCGAGCGTGCGAGGCAGGGGGCGGTGGCGCACCGAACTGACCGCGTCGAAACCGCCGACGGTCTCGTCCTCGGCGGGGCCCGGGTCGAGCTCGCCCTCGAGCCCGTCGATGCCGGCGAGGAGGAGCCCCACGACCAGGAGGTAGGGGTTGGCGGCCGGATCCGCGCCCCGGTACTCGACGCCAGCGGGACTCACCCGGATGAGGGCAGCGCGGTGATGGTGGCTCCACATCGCCGAGCCGGGCGCTTCGTCGGTGCCGTGCAAACGCTTGTACGAGTTGATCGTGGGCGCCGCCAACGCGCAGAGACCCGAGGCATGGGCGAGGAGACCGCCGACGAACGCACGCCCGTCATCGGTGAGGTCCCCCCGTTGCCGAGGGCGCGCCCCGCCCGCTGGTGGAGATGGAGCCCGGAGCCGGCCTGGCCATCGAAGGGGCGCGGCATGAACGTCGCCCGGAGGCCCGCCGCGCGCCGTCTGGCGCACCGCCTGCTTGGCTACCACGAGCGAATCGGCCAACGCCACCGCGGCCGCGTCGCTCAAGCCGATCTCGTACTGCCCGGGCCCGGCCTCGTGATGGCATCCGGAGACGGCGATGCCGTGGAGCCGCAGCAGTTCGGCGGCCGCGCGGGTGACCGCTGCCCCTTGGCCTTCCACGTCGTCGAAGTAGAAGCCGCGGTCCGCCGGGTCACCCGACGCCGACAACAGGTAGAACTCGAGCTCGCTGGCGCTCTGGTGGCGGTGCTCGGGGTAACGCCGCATGGCTTTGAGCACGACGGCTTCAAGGCTGGCAGGAACGTCGCGGCGCTGGCTGCGGATCGGTGCTGGGTCCTTCGTGAGGTGACCGGCCATCGTCGCCATCCAGTTGTTGCCGGCGAACGGCACGTGCCCGGTCAACAGCTCGTACATGATGATCCCCCACACGTAGATGTCGCTGCGCCCGTCGCCCCGCCCGCCCTGGATCTGCTCGGGGCTCATGTAGTCGGGCGTGCCGATGGTGTCGGAGAGGTGCTTCCACGTGAGTCGCTTGGCCCCGTCCAGTAGGGCCGTGCCGAAGTCGGCCACCTTCAACCGGTCATCGGGCGTCACGAGGATGTTCTCGGGCTTGAGGTCACGATGCACGACGTTGTGATGGTGGAGGTAGGCGAGCGCCCCCGCCAACTGCCGCCCGAAGTCGACCGCGAGGGGCAGCGGGACGGCGCCGTGCTCGGCGGCGAAGGCGCGCAAGCGGAGCCGGAGGTTCTCGCCCTCGACGTACTCGAGCACGAGGTAGGGCTCCGTCCGGTCGTCACCGGCGTCGACGGCACGCTGGACGCCCGGATGGTCGATGGCCCGGGCGATTGGCGCTCTCGGGCCGGTAGCGCTGGAAGATGGCGGGGTCGGCGAACAGCGTCGGGTTCGGTGACTTGAGCACGACCCAGCGTGCCGGTCGAGGTGTCCCGCGTGCCAGGTAGGTCTCCGCGTACGCACCCTCGCCGAGCTGGTCCACCACCTCGTAGCCGTCGACCATGCTGCCGCGCTCGCGGCGCATCACGAACCGCCGCGCCGGAACAGTGATCGGCGCTTGGCGCCGACAGACGGAATGGGCAGTCCCGACGTGACGCGGACCACCACGGCGGTGACATTATCAGCCGCCCCCCGACGGCCTCGTCCACGAGCGCACTGGCGGCGTCGGCGGCCGTCCGGCGGTTGGGATGGGCCGTGGCCAGCTCCGCCAGCTCGTGGTGGCTGAGCTCGCCCCACAGCCCGTCCGAGCACAGGATGAAGGTGTCGCCCGATTCGATGGGCTGGCGCACGATGTCCACCTGCACCAGGGCGTCCGAGCCGATCGTGCGCGTCAGCTTGCTCCGCGCGGGATGCGTCGCGGCTTGCTCGGGAGAGAGGAGCTTCATGCGCAGCATCTCACCGACGCGCGTGTGGTCGGCGGGTGAGCTGGCGGCACGAGCCGCCGCGCAGGAGGTAGGCGCGGCTGTCGCCCACGTGCACGATGAGCGCTTCCCGGCCGGCCAAGGTCAGCGCGGTCAGGGTGGTCGCCATGCCGAGCGCTGCGGCGCGAACGACGCGTCGAGCACCACCGTGTTGGCCTGGCGAGCCGCCGCTCGCAGTGCCTTGACGGGTTCGTCCGGTTGGTCGGCCGTCCACACCCGCAGGATGGCCTCGACCGCGAGCCGGCTGGCCACCTCACCGGCGGCATGGCCGCCGAGACCGTCGGCCACCGCGAAGAGAGGACCGCGATTCCAGGCGTCGTCGGGAATGGTGGGCGCGTACACGCGCACGTAGTCCTCGTTCGTCTCGCGCACCTTGCCCGGGCCGGACCGCAGGCTCCAGGCGAGCTTGGACAGCACTGCCCCCTCCGAGACGTGGCCGTTGCCGGCCAGCGCCGGCTCATCCATCGGCGGGGGCTACCGTGCCGTCCGTGCCCGAAGATCCTCGCCGGCGCCCTGGTCGCCCCTTCGGCGACCGGGTCGATCCTCTCGCTCCCGGGCCCGTCGGCCGCCAGCCACCCCAACCGTGGGTGCCGATGGCGTCGGGGCTCATGTGGATCATCGTCGGCGTGGCCATCTTCATCGCGCTCAGCGCGAGCTGGAAGTGGGTGGCCGGCATCGTATGCATCGGTGTCGGGCTCCTCTTCCTCCGTGGTGGCCTCGCCGCGTACGTCCGCCAGCACCGCGACTGACGCGCGACTATCGCCACCCCGGCTCGCGCTTCGCGCCCGCTACGTCCCGAACGGCGACGGCCTCCCGGCGCTCGACGGTGTGGTCGAACACCTTGGTGCCCCGCATCCTCGGGTTGAGGGCGACCCAGACCACACCGATCAGGATCCACACCCCCACACCGGCCAAGGCCTCGTAGGCATCCGTGGCGGCGTTCCCCCCCGGCTTTGACGGCCAGGTACACCACGCCGAACAGCTCGGCCACGTTCATGAGCGCCCCGAGCCCCGGGACGAGGTAGTGCTTCGCCGGATGGCGGTCGTGGCGACTGGCGAAGGCGACCAGGCCGATGATGCAGGTGAGGCCGCAGACGAGGAACGTGCCCGTGTTCGACGCCAGGGTGATCTGCGTGATGTTGTCCGTCTGCGCCGGCTGCACGCTATAGACGCCGAAGATGCATGTGACGGCCACGAGGGATCCACACGAAGTACTGGAACAGGTAGCAGATGCCGCCTTGGATCAACAGCGAGATGAGCACCGCCCGCTTGATGTCCTTGTGTGGGTTGATGCCTCCGAGCCGAGCGCGGTGACGGATTCGTAGCCGACGAGAAGAGGATCGCGATCATCGACTGGTACAGCACGTTGATGAAGCTGTGCGGGATGACGACGGCACGCGTGTTCACGAGTTCGAAGGCGGCGGTGCTGTGACCCAATCGGTACACGATGAAGACGGTCCCGACGGCGAGGAGCGAGACGATCTGGATGACGTTGATCACGATCGCCGGTCATCGTCGAGCCGCTGATGCCGCGATACGCGATGTAGCCGACGACCAGAGCGAAACCGACGGCGATGCAGGCCAAGGGCAGGTAGCTCAGCGAATGGTCGAAAAGCGTCGCGTACAGGTACCCGAAGAGCGTGGCGGTGAAGGCCACCATGATCCCCGGATAGATCCAGTAGTACAGGTGGCTGATCCATCCGATCGTCAGCTTGGCGGCGCGCGAGGCGGCGATGGTGAGGCTTCTCTTTATCGAGGAGCGCGGCTTCGGCGAAGTAGTAGCTCGACCCGGTGCCCGCGTCGGGATAGATGCGGGCCAGCTCGCTGTAGGTGTAGGCGGTGAGCAGCGCGAGCACCAGCGCGAACAGCAGCCCCGTCCACATGTCGGGGGCAGTGGTGGTGCCGTTGGCGGACTGTGCCGACTGTAGCTGGAAGGTGGTCCAGAGGAAGGCGCCGGGCGCGATGAGCGCCATGGCGTTGACGGTGACACCGGTGAGGGTGAGGCTTCGCTTCATCTCTCCGGCGGGGCGTGGGCTCGCCCACGCAGGTACCCCCTTGTCGATACGGGCCCGGTCGAGGCGCCACGCTGCGCCCGGGGGAAAGATGGGAACCGCGCGTTTTCCGCACTTGCACGCGGATGTGAACGCTCTGTTACTCACTCCCCGAGCGTGGAGAGCCTGGCGGGGTCGAGCGTGTGACTCAGCGGAGCACGAACAGCTGCACGACCGAGGCGACAAGCAGCGCGATCAGCAGGAGCGCGATGGTGAGGGTGGTGGCAGGGCGCACGGGGGGCTCGACGCTACCCGGCTCGCTTCGGGAACGCGACCGCGGTCACGGTGGGCTCGTTCGCATCCTCGAGCGGCCTGAGCCGCACGATGTCGCCGGCGCCGAGGCCGAGCTCGTCGGCCGCGGAGCGACGGTCGAGGGCCACCGCGAGCAGGCCATAGGAGTCGACGACCAGGCCGATGCCGTTGCCGAGACTGGCGAAGTTCGTCGCCACCGTCGCGGTGCGCGGGCCACTCGGGAGGCCGAGGCGAACGCGCTCACCCCAGTCGGCCACCTCCTCCGGACCGAGGTTCAGCTGCGCGTTGCCGAACCGGTCCACCCACAGCACCTCCGCGACGAGCTCGCCCGCCTCCATCCGCGTCACAGGAACGACCTGGGGCAGGAGCGTGCCGGGGTCCACCGCCTCGCCGAACTCCGCGAGGTCGACGCCGTTGCAGAGGTGCGCGGCCACCGGCGCGAAGACATCTCGGCCCGCGAAGGTGGCGCCCGGCGTGCTCAAGTGGTACTCCGACTCGGAGAGCACGACCGTTCGCCCGGCGCCGCCGACCATGGCCGCGGCCGGCGCCAGCAAGCCGTTGTCGGGGCCGACGAGCACCGCCTCGCCACCGGCGACTTCCACCGCGATGGCGTGGCGCTCGCTGCCGACCCCCGGGTCGACGACGGCGAGAACCACGCCCGCCGGGAGGTACTGGATGGCTCTCACCAAGGCGAGCGAGCCGGCCCGCACGTCGTGGGGTGCGATCTCGTGGGTGATGTCGATGACCATCACATGAGGCGCGAGATCACGTACGACGGCTTTCACGACACCGACGAACTCGTCGACCAAGCCGTAGTCGGACAAGAACGAGATCGTGTCGTAGCGACGACCCACCGGAGCGAGGGTACCGCCACCCCGGTGGAGGTTCGCGGCGAAGCCAGGGGCGACTCGGTCGGGCGGCGCGACAAGATCGACGCCAGCGCGACGTCTCGCGGTTCAGTCCCGCCATGACGAACTGAAGGTGCCACGCGAACAGGGCTGGTGCCGACCCCCCGACGGCACCAGCCCTGCCGGCGCAGCCCGGCGAACCGGGCGCCGCTTCGTGATGGCCTCTCAGCCACCGGTCTCTTCCAGCCGCCACGAATGTGTTCTGGCCGGAAGCGGATTGCAGGACATCCCTGCACTCCGCCAGCCTGACACTACGCCTGCGTCTCACACCGTGAAAAGTGTCACTTCCGTTACGACCCGAGCTGTTGACTGCGCTCCGTGGCCGCGAGAACGCAGTCGATGACGGCAGAACGAAGACCCGCCCGTTCGAGCACCGCGAGCCCCGCGGCCGTCGTCCCGGCGGGCGAGGTGACCTGCGCGCGCAGCTCGCTGGGCGGACTGCCCGACTCCGCGAGCAGCGCGGCCGAGCCGACGAGCAGCTGGGTGACGAGCTGCGATGCCACGGCCCGCGACAGCCCAGCGGCTACCCCTCCGTCGATGAGCGCCTCCGCCAGCAGGAAGATGTAGGCAGGGCCGGAGCCCGACAGCCCGGTGACGGCGTCGAGGAGGCTCTCCGGGACGCGCGGCGACCGTGCCGACCGACTCGAGAATCTGTTGGGCCCAATCCAGGTCCGCATCGGTGGCGCGGAGCCCACGGCGATCGCCGCCGCGCCTTGCCGCACGAGCGCGGGCGTGTTGGGCATGGCCCGGACGACTCTGACGTCGGCGCCCATCGCCGCCTCGAGTCGAGCGGTGGTGATGCCCGCCGCGATGGACAGCACGCGCCGCGCGCCCGTCGCGGTCACGGCCGCAGCCGCAGTCTCGACGTCGCCGGGCTTCACGGCGACGACGACGCCCTCGGCGGGCCCGGTTGCCTCGGCAACGATGCTGACGCCCGGGAACCGCTCCCGCAGCTCCGCGCGGCGAGGCCCGAGCACTTCGGCCACGGCGAGCTCGCCGGGCGCGGCCCAGCCCGCGTCGAGGAGGCCACCGACGAGGGCGGCGCCCATGTTCCCGCCCCCCACCACGACCAGGCGCGTCATGACCCGCAGGCTAGGTGGACCGAGGCGCCCGGTTCCGGAGCAGAGCGGCGGGCGCACTTCCCCGACGCGCCCGCCGCCTGCTCCATCTGAATGTGTGCATGGCAGGTGCGTGATCGGAAAACGATCCCGGGACCGGCTCAGGTTCTGAAGCGAGAGGCGAAGCCGATGCGCAGAGCCGCACGGAAACACTGCTCCACGGTGGCGTACAGCGTGCCGATCACCCGGTCGAGCTCCTGCTCGTCGAGGAGGGCGAGGGGCAACTCACCCCGGAGGAAGACGGCATCTTCCGCGCCGACGGAGAAGTGCGCACCGACGAGGCGGTCGTTGCGCCGGAGCAGGTGCTCGTAGAGCTCGGACGTGTTCTCCTCAGGGGCCGGCATCACGTACGTCTCGTAACGCAACGTACGTTGGCCGAGGGTCAGCCAGATCGTCGTGACGTCCTTCTCCTCGCCGATCATGCGCACGTACCAACGACGCGCGCCGGGCTCGCCTCGATCGATCGCAGCGATCGCCGGGTTCCCCTCCCGGGCGGCGGCGAGCCACGAGTCGATCTGCGCCTCGAGCGCGTCGAGGGCACCGTCATCGAGCAACTCGCTCATCAGGAGCAGGCCACCAGCGCCCCGATGCTGAGGTCGGCATACAACCGGCGCAGGCGCGCCGCAGCCAAGGACCACGTATAGCGACGCGAGCTGGGCCGCCGCGCTCACGCCGATCTCCCAGGCCAACGGCTCGTTGTCGATCAACTCGGCCGTGTAGGCCGCGTACACCTCGGGGTCGCGCCCGTCGACGAGGAAGCCGGTGTGGCCGTGGTCGACGAGGGTCAGCAGCCCTCCCACCGCGGCGGCGACGACCGGCGTGCCGCACGCCGCGGCCTCGAGGGCGACGAGCCCGAAGCTCTCCGAACGCTGACGGCACGAGCACGACATCGGCGGCGCGGTAGTAGCTCGACAGGAGGTGATGGGGCTGGGGGGGCACGAAGCGCACCCGGTCCTCGAGGCCGAGCTCGTCGACGAGGGCGTGCAGCTTGGCCACCTCCGCGTCGCCATCGATCCCACTCGCACCACCGACGATCACGAGCACCGCGCCGGTGCGGTCGAGGGCGTGCAGGGCCTTGCACCGCGACATCCGCGCCCTTCAACGGTTGGATCCGCCCGACGAACAAGCAGCACGGGATGGTCGGCCTCGAGCCCGAGCGCATGCCGCGCCCCACCACGATCGCCGGGAGCGAAGAAGGCGTGCTCAACGCCGGGGGCCACGATCTCGACGCGCGCCCGGCGGATCGCCGTACAGCCGGCGGAACTGATGCTCTTCCTCGGTGCAGCTCACGCAGATGGCGTCGGTGCATCCGATGATCTCCGTCTCGGACCTCACCCTCCGCTCCGGCTCGGCGTCGCCCAGCTCGGCCTTCACCCGCGCCAGCGTGTGGAAGGTCGTGACCAGGGGCAGCTCGAGCTCGTGCTTCAGCCGGTGGCCCGCGAGGCCGCGACAACCAGTAGTTGGCATGGACCACGTCGGCACCCGGGCCCTCCGCGAGGTGTCGAGCACCCCGTCGGTGAACTCGTCCACCACGCTCGGGCAAGCGACTCCTTCGGGAGGTCGAGCCGGCCCGGCGTCGATGTGCACGACGCGGAAGCCCGGCTCGACGACGACTTCGTCGGGCAGCTCGGCCCGCCAGCGCCGGACGTACGTCGTGCAGTCGATGCCCGCCTGGGCCAAGGCGGAGACGAGCTCGCGCACGTACACGTTCATGCCGCCACTGTCGCCCGAGCCCGGCTGGGCGAGCGGCGACGTGTGCAGGGAGAGGACGGCCAACCGACGCACGAGTGTCGTCAACGCTCCCCGTCGAGAGCAGATTCCACTCCTTCGGCCGATCCATCGCTCCGTTCGGCCGATCCGCCGGCTCGGCCCGCCGCCACCTCCGCGAGGAAGCTCTCGTACACCGTCAGGAGCGTGTGCTTCTGCTCGGCGTTGAGCTGCGGATCGCGCTTGATGGCATCTCGAACCGTGGTGGCGTCGACGCCCTCCGGGTCGAGGATGCCCGCCCTCACGTACAGGCTCTCGGCCGAGATGCGCAGCGCCTTGGCGATCTGCTGGAGGATTTCCGCCGACGGGCGCCGGAGCCCTCGCTCGATCTGGGAGAGGTAGGGGTTGGACACGCCCGCGAGGTCGGCCAGGCGCCGGACGGAGAGCTGCGTGATCTCACGCTGGGCACGGATGAACTCGCCGAGCTCGTGGAGCTGATCCTCAAACTCCCTACGCACGCCGACCACGCTAGTGACCGCGGCGCCCAACGAGGCTGCTCCTACGAGGCGGGGTCCGACCTTGGCGCCGGTGGTTGGAGAAGGTCCTCTGCGGAGGCCTCGCCGCGCAGGTACCGGCGGGTGAGCTCGGCGCCGAGGGCGTCGAGGGTGCCGAACAACGACCGGCGTTGGCGTGACAGGTCGCGCTCGAGGCTCGTCAGCTGTTCCCCCAACACGTCGAGCTCGTCCCCGGCGAGGTCGGGGAGGCGGGGGACGTGGTCGGCGCCCAACTGTGCTTGGAGTGCCGCAGTTCCGGAGACGCTCGCCACGGGCGCCGACCGCACGGCCTGCCGGACCGGGCCACTGGAGGGCCTGGCCAAGGTGGTGGGCAGATCGGCCACGGCCGCGGCGAGGCTCGGGGACGTTCCCGACGCCCTCCGTCGCTGCTCCGCCCGCACGATGTCCAGGCGGCCTTGGACGAGCCGGCGCTGCAGCGACAACTCGGCCTCCTCCGCTCGCGCCTCCGAGCGCCGAGCCCGCAGCTCGGCCACGGAGCATCGTTCGAGCGAGCTGTTCGTCGAACCGCCGGGTCCGCCGTCTCGCCGTTCCACGGCGCCACGGTACCCACGGAGGGTGAAACTTGATCGTCACCCTCCGCCGGCGCGACCTGGGTGCATCACCGGGTTCAGGGCGTACCCGGCAGCTTGGTCGACACGCTCCAGCGGTGGCCGAAGGGATCGACCAGCCATCCGGCCCGCGTGCCGTGGAACTGGTCGGCGACCGGCCGCTCCTCGACCGCCCCGGCCTCCACGGCGCGGGCGAAGGTGGCGTCAACATCGCGGACGTAGACGACGAACGAGACCGCCGTGCCCCCCCGCTCGCGGGGGCCCAGCAACCCCATCTCGGGGAAGGGGTCGGCCAGCATGATCACGGAGTCGCCGAGGCGCAGCTCGACGTGGCCGACCCGGCCGTCGCCCATGATGATCGGCTCCGACTCGACGCGCGCCCCGAAGTTGGCTTGGTACCAATCGATGGCCGCTCGGGCGTCCTCCACGATGAGGTAGGGCGTGACGGTGTGCAGGCGTTCCGGCGTGAAGGTGTCAGCGGGCTGGACGTGGGACATGGGCGCTCCTTGGTCAGCGGTGGTGAGGAGGTCGGCGAGACGGCGCCGGAGAGCAGCGGCGAAGGCCGGGCGTGGGGGGAGTGGCTCCACGGGCCGGCGGAGGGCATCGAGGGGGTCAGGCGCCATCGGAGCTCCTCTGCCCGTAGGCACGACGAAAGGCCCGGCGGGCCCGCACCAGCAGCGCCTCGGTGGCGTGGACCGAGCGGCCGAGCGCTTCGGCCACTTCCGGCACCGACAGCCCGTCCACGTACCTGAGCGTCAAGGCGCCGCGGTGGTGGGCGCCGAGGCCAGCCAGCACCTCGCGGGCACGGACCAGGTCGAGGTCCTCGTCCTCAGGGTCTGTGCCCGGGCCGCGGTCGGGCTCGGCGGCCACGGCGGCGACCCGGCGGTGCTCTCGCTCCTCCCGCCGCCAGTGGTCGACCAGCTTGTGTCGGGCCACGCCGATCAGCCAGGCCACCGTGAGTGCCTCGACCCGGTCGGCGCGTATGGCGGCGACGGCGGCGAGGAATGTCTCGGCGGTCAGGTCCTCGGCCGCCACGTCGCTGGGGCAACGCGCCCGGAGATACCCGTAGACCTGGGGAAGGGCACGGTCGTAGAGCTCGAGGAGGGCCGCCCCCTGGGGCGGCGGGAGCGCCGGGGCGCCGCTCACACCCCATCATCGCTCGACGATGTCGAACTCCGACGGTCTGCGGCGCGAAGAGAGGGCCCCCTCCCCAGTTCCTCGTCCGTGCGGGTCGATCCGCGCACATGCGCGCGAAGTGGCACGCATGAACGGTGCGGGCGGCGGGGGCGGCGGCGAATCGTGCGGGGCGTGGGACCGGCGGGGCGCGGCGGGCGGGTGACGCGGGCGTGCCCCCGGCGGGGCGCTGGCGAATCGCCGGCGAATCGCCGGCGCCAGGCTCAGCCGCCGGAGACGGGAGGGAGGATGGCCACCTCGTCGCGGTTCGTGAGCGGGGTCTCCTCACCAGCCGGCTCCCCGTTGACCCACACCCGGCAGCTGGGCAGCAGCGCGGCGAATTCGGCGCCGTAACGCTCGACGGCCACCGCCAGCAGACCACCCAGCGTGGTGGCCTCGACCTCGTCGGCGCGGCGGCCCGCGGCCTCTCGCGCCGAAGCGAACAGGCGCACCCTCGCCATCCGGCGAATCCTACGGCCGCCCCGGAAAACTGCCATCCGTGCCGGTCGGGGACCTGGCTCGGGGCCGCTACTTTCGCCTCATGGCGGCGGCTCCGACTCGGGTGCTCCTCCTCCGCCACGGCCAGTCGGCGTGGAACGCGGAAGGGCGATGGCAGGGGCACGCCGATCCTCCGCTCTCGCCGCTCGGAGAAGCCCAGGCACGCACGGCCACGGAGGCGGTCCGGGCCCTCGCGCATCAGCCCATCGAGGCCATCGTGGCGAGCGACCTCCTCCGCGCCCGAGCCACGGCCGAGCTCCTCGCGGCCGGCCTCGGGCTCGGACCCGTCGAGGTCGATTCCCGCCTGCGCGAACGCGACGCCGGCGAGTGGACGGGGCTCACTCGCGGCGAGATCGAGCAGCAATGGCCCGGCTTCCTGGACGGCGGCCGGCGCCCGCCCCGCTTCGAGCTCGACGACGCCATCATCGAACGGGTGCTCGCGGCCCTCACCGATCTCCATCGGCGCCATCCCGGCGGCCACGTCGTCGCCGTCGCCCACGGCGGGGTCGTCCGGGCCCTCGAACGGCGCTTGGGGATCGACGACGGCCTCGTCGCCAACCTCGCCGGGCGCGCGGTCGAGCTCCACGAACAGGCGATCATCCCCGGAGACCGCGTCGTACTCGTGCCCCCAGAACAGCTGACGGCTCCGCAACAGTTATGACCGCGTCCTATCGCCACACGGGCCTGCCGTTCTCGGTCGAGGTCACGCGCAGCCCTCGTCGACGCCGAACCGTCGGCGGGCAGATGAGCGGCAACGTGCTCAACGTGTCGGTCCCATCGTGGATGAGCAAGGCCGACGCCGATCGGGCCGTGGCCGACATGGTGCAACGTTTCGCCCGTCGATGGTCGACCGACGGCATCGACCTCCCCGGCCGGGCGCGGCGGTTGGCACAGCGCCACGGCCTGCCCCGCCCGAGCGACATCGCATGGTCCGACGCGATGCGTTCCCGGTGGGGCTCGTGCACACCAAAGACCGGCGTCGTCCGCATCTCCTCGCGACTCGCGCCGTATCCGTCGTGGGTGCTCGACTACGTCATCGTGCACGAGCTCGCCCATATCCTCGCGCCCGAGCACTCACCCCGGTTCTGGCGCCTCGTGGAGGCCTACCCGTTCGCGGAGCGAGCCCGGGGCTACCTCATCGCCAAGTCGGGTGACGCCGAGGGCGACTTCTGAGCGGTTGGATTCTGAGCCGTCGCCGCCAGGACGGCTCGTTCGTCAACCTCGGTAGCGGTTCGTCAGGGGGAGGCGCCGGTCCTTGCCGAAGGCCTTCGGCGTCACGCGGACCCCCGGCGGTGACTGGCGGCGCTTGTACTCCGCGAGGTCGACGAGCCGGGTGATCCGCCGCACCGTGGCCGCGTCGAAGCCGTCCGCGATCAGCTCGGTCGCGGTGCGGTCATTCTCCACGTAGGCCTCGAGGATCGGGTCGAGCACGTCGTAGGGGGGCAGGCTCTGGTCGTCACGCTGGTCCGGGCGCAGCTCGGCCGACGGCGGCTTGGTCAGCACCGATTCGGGCACGATCGTGCGCCCGGCCCTCGCGTTCACGTATTCGCACAGGCCGTAGACGAGGAGCTTGGGAACGTCCTTGATCACGGCGAAGCCGCCCGCGGTGTCGCCGTACAGCGTCGAGTAGCCGACGGACAGCTCGCTCTTGTTGCCGGTCGTGAGCACAAGCCATCCGAACTTGTTCGACAGAGCCATCAGCAGGACGCCACGGACGCGGCTCTGGAGGTTCTCCTCGGTCAGATCGGGCGCCCGCCCGGCGAAGGACGGCGCAAGGAGATCCAAGAACGCGCTCGAAGGCATCCTCGACGGGGATGGTCTGGAGGTCGATGCCGAGGGCGTCGCACAGCTCCCGGGCGTCGTCGCGCGAGCCCTGGCTCGAGTAGCGCGACGGCATGGACACGCCATGCACGTGCGCTGGCCCCAGCGCGTCGGCGGCCACCACGGCCACCAGCGAGGAATCGACCCCTCCGGACAGCCCGATGACGACATCGGTGAAGCCGTTCTTGTGCACATAGTCGCGGGTGCCGAGCACCAACGCGGCGTACACCTCCGCCACCGGGTCGAGCGCCGGCGCGATGGAAGGGGGAGCGGGCTCCTCATGGGCGGCCGCCGCGTCGCTGATCGCCACCACGCCGAGGGGCCCGGCCGCCACCCGCCCTCGCGGGTCGAGCAGGCGCTTGCGGAACACCGGCCGCACATCGAGGTCGACCACGAGCACGTCCTCGGCGAAGGCAGCGGCGCGAGCCACGAGCTCACCATCCGCGTCGATGATCATCGAGGCGCCGTCGAACACCAACTCGTCCTGACCGCCCACCTGGTTCACGTAGACCAGCGCGCACGAGGCGTCGGCGGCGCGGGTGGCCAGCATCCGCACCCGCTGCGCCAGGCGGCCGGCGTAGTACGGCGACGCGTTGATGTTGACGACGAGCTCGGCACCTCCCGCCGCTTGCTGGGCGATCGGGCCACTCGGACTCCATGCGTCCTCGCAGATGCTCACCCCCACGCGCACACCACCGATCACGAACAGCTCGGGTTCCTCCACGCCGGGCGTGAAGTAGCGCTGCTCGTCGAAGACGGCGTAGTTAGGCAGCAGACGCTTGTGGTAGATGCCGACCACCTCACCTCGCGCGCACACAGCCGCCGCGTTGTGCAGATCGAGGCCGGCATCGACGAAGCCGACCACCGCGGCGCAGCGACCGGTACGGGCAGCCACCTTCTGCAGCGCGGCGCGATTGTCGGCGACGAACCCGGGCTTCAGTACGAGGTCTTCGGGCGGGTAGCCGGTGATGGCGAGCTCGGGGAAGGCGGCCAGGTCGGCGTCGGCGGACTCGGCCCGGCCGAGCGCGGCCGTGATCCGCTCGACGTTCCCATCGAGGTCGCCGACGACGGTGTTGATCTGGCAGAGCGCCACCCGAAGGCGGGTCACGCGGGAAGCCCTCGGCTCGGCCAGCGACACGAGCGCGGGGTCACGGCATCAGGGTAGTTCGAGTGGCCTCTCCGTCCGCCCTTCGATGCCGACACACTTGGGGGCGTGCTCGCCTCCGAGCTCGAAGACGCCATTGAGCGGTCTGCCGCGCCCGTCGCCACCCGCATCGCGGTCGAGCGCCTGCTGAGCGCGCGGCCCGAAGCCGCCAGGCAGTTGGCCGATCCCGACCTGGCCGCGGCCGTCCTGGCGGTGACAGGGGCGAGCCGCACCCTCACCCGGCTGATCGAGCGCGACCCGCGTGCCCTTGACCTGCTGGCCGACCTCGACCAGCGTCCGGCGCTCGTGGCCCACGACGTCGAGACGTTGGCGCACTGGAAGTCGCTCGAGTACCTGCGCATCGCCGCCCGCGACCTGCTCGGGCGGGATTCGCTCGAAGCCACGGTGGCGGCGGTGTCGGACCTTGCCCGCGACGTCCTCGGCACCTGCGTCGACCTTGTCGACCCGCAGCAGCCGCTCGTCGTCATCGCCATGGGGAAGCTGGGGGGACGCGAGCTGAACTACGCGAGCGACATCGATGTGATGTTCACCGGCGTCGGCGATCACGATCAGCTCGAGCGCAACGCCCGCCGCCTGATGGAGCTGGCCCGTTCCTGCTTCCGGGTCGACGCCAACCTCAGGCCCGAAGGCCGTTCCGGCCCGCTGGTGCGGGCGCCCGACGCGTACGAGGCCTACTGGGAGCGCTGGGCGCAGCCGTGGGAGTTCCAGGCCCTGCTCAAGTCGCGCCCCGTGGCCGGCGACGCGGAGGTCGCCTCGGCGTGGCAAGAGGCGGCGGAGCGGCACCTCTGGTCGAGGGTGTTCAGTGCCGACGACCTTCGGTCGATGCGCCATCTCAAAGCCCGCACCGAGGCCGAGTTGGCCCGACGGGGCCTCACCGACCGGGAGGTGAAGCGGGGGCGGGGTGGCATCCGCGACATCGAGTTCGCGGTACAGCTCCTCCAACTGGTGCACGGCCGCCTCGACCCGGCCTTGCGGTCACCCACCACGCTCACCGTGCTCGGCGAGCTGGCCGACGCGGGCTACGTCGACCCCGTCGACGCCACTCAGCTCTCCGATGCCTACCGCTTCCTCCGCCGCCTCGAGCACCGCCTGCAGCTCTACGACGGCACCCAGGTCTACGCCATGCCCACCGACGACGGCGAGCGCACGCGCCTCGCTCGCACCCTCGGGTTCCGGGACTCGGCACTGGCCTCGGCCCTCGAGCAGCTCGACGCGGAGCTGGCCCGCCATCAGGCGACGGTGCGCTCGATCCACGAACGACTCTACTTCCGGCCGCTACTGGAAGCCTTCGCCGCCGGCGAGGCCGAGCTCCTCGCCCGCCCGGGGGCCATCGAGGCCCGCCTCGCCGCCTTCGGCTTCTCGGACGGAACCCGCACCCGTGCCGCCGTCCGCGCGCTCACCGCGGGCCTCACGCGTAGCTCCCGCCTCATGCAGCAGATGCTGCCCCTGCTCCTCGGCTGGCTGGCCGAGAGCCCCGATCCCGACCTCGGCCTGCTCGGCATCCGCAACCTGGTGACCCACCGCCAGCGGATGGAGGAGCTCACCCGCACCTTCCGCGAGTCGCCCGAGGCCGCCCGGCGCCTGTGCCTGCTGCTCGGCACCACTCGCCTCGCGGCCGCGGCCCTGCACCGCAACCCCGACATCGCCGAGCGCCTACCCGACGCCAGCCACTTGCGCACCCACGACCGCGCCGAGCTGGTCGTCAGCGCGGCCCGGGCCACCACGTGGCGCGATGACGTCGAGGACCAGCAACGCGCCCTGCGGCGCTGGACCGAACGCCAGCTCCTGGGCGTGATGGCGCGCGACGTGCTCCACGACGAAGCCCTCGGGCAGGTGAGCGCGGACATCACGAGCCTCGCCGAGGCCAGCCTCGAGACGGCATTGGCGTCGCTCGAACCCGGCCTCGGCCTGGCCGTGATCGCCCTCGGGCGCTTCGCGGGCGCGGAGCTCTCCTACGCCAGCGACCTCGACGTGGTGGTGGTCTACGACGGCTCGACCCCGGCCGACTACGAGGAGGCCACCCGCCTGACCATGAGCCTGCGTCGCTTCGTCGACGGGCCGACTCCGGCCGAGCGCATCTGGGACCTCGATCTGGACCTCCGTCCAGAGGGACGACAGGGCCCCGTCGCCCGCACGCTCGGTGGCTACGCCGCCTACTTCGACCGATGGGCGCTCGTTTGGGAGCGCCAGGCGATGGCCCGGGCTCGGCCCGTGGCCGGCGATCCGATCCTCGGCGAACGGTTCATGGATCTCCTGGAGCGATTCGTCTGGGAGCCGGGCTTGTCGCTAGACGACGAGCGAGAGATCCGGCGCATGAAGGCACGGGTCGAGCGCGAACGCATCCCCCTGGGCGAGGACCCGACCTTTCACCTCAAGCTCGGACGAGGCTCGCTGTCCGACATCGAATGGACCGCGCAGCTCCTCCAGTTGCGACGGCGGGTCCGCGAACCGTCGACGGTGGGCGCCCTGCAACGTCTCGTCGACCAGGGCCTGCTCGATCCGGCGGACGCGGACGTGCTGCGCAGCGCGTATCGCTTCTGCGAGGCCACCCGCAACCGGTTGTTCCTCGTGCGCGGGGGGCCGGGGCACTCCCTGCCGCAGGAGTCGACGGAGCTGTTGCGTCTCGCCCGATCGTTGGGCACGACACCGTCAGACCTGCGCGAGCAGTACCGCCGGGTCACGCGCCGGGCTCGGCGCGTGGTCGAGCGGCTGTTCTATGGCCGTCGCTAAGGCCAAGGGGGGAAGGAGACCTTCCCCCCTTCGAGACACCTACTCCGGCGGACCGGCAGAGCCGGATCGACCTCCGTACGAAGTCTTGTCACAACGTTCCAAGTTGGAGTGCCCGAGTGGGGCTAGCCGCTGAACCAGCCGGCGACGTCGATGAGCAAGTCGGTCGGCACGGTGGACATCACGGACATCGTGGCCCGCGGTCCGAAACGGGTCAGCGCCGCGGCGGCGACGAAGTCACCGGGACGGGTCAGGTTCAGGTTCGAGGCGAGGGGCCGCGCCGACCCGCCAGGGAAGGCTGTGAGGTAGCCGGCCCCGCCCGCGCCGATCGCGGTGAGGTTGCTGGCGATCGCGGTGGCGGTGGCCGGCGCGGCCCACCTCGCGCCGATCGTGCAGACGCGCGAGCCGACCAACCGGCCGACGGGTGGCCCCGCCTGGCGGGTGTCGAGCAGTCGCTGTGGCGTGACGGGCACGAAGAGGCCGTTCGTGGCGGTTCCGGCCGACGAGTCGGTGAACCACCCGGCCACGTCGCCGACCAGATCAGTGGGGTGCTCGGCGAAGAGGCTGATCTTCCCGGCCACGACGGGCACCACGACGAGGTTCGCCCGGACGTCACCCGGCCCGGCCATGTTGAGGTTGGAGACCACCGGTCTCGGACCGGCCCCCCACGCCGTGACGTACAGCCGGGTCGACGGGTTGACGCCCGTGAGCACCAACGCCACCGCGCTCACGCCGGACACCGGCACGCCCTTCTGCCCACCGACGATGACCGAGATCCCTCCGGCCACCTTCGCCCTCGGCGCGCCGAGCCCGATCCGGGTGTCGAGCACCCGACCCGGTGGGAGTGGTTGGAACCGGCCGCTGGTCGTTGCCCCGGAGGGGGCGAAGTAGCCGAACACGTCGACGAGGAGCTGGCCTCCGCCCGTCGTGAACAGGTTGATCTGGCTGGAGGCCGAGACGGACACCAACACCGTGTTGGCCAAGGTCTGCCCCGGTCCCGTGGCATTGAAGGTCGAGGTGTTGGGCAGCGGGCGGCCAGCCGGCCACACCGTCACGTGGCCCGCACGGGTGGAGGAGACGAGGGTGACGTTCACGAGCGCGGCCGAGGCCCCCGGCGGCACCTGCGGGGCGAGGCTCACCGTCCGCACTCCACCGGGGGGGACCGGGCCGGAGCCGCCGAGGCCGATGCGCGTGTCGAGCTTGCGGATCGGCGTGGTCGGCACCAGGCGGGAGGTGGGGCCCGGGGCCGGCGAGGGCGGTCCGACGATCCGGCTGACGCCGCCGTCGATGGTCGAGTACCACAGCTGGTTGCCGATGAACTCGAAGTCGGTGATCCCGGTGATCCCGGTGGCGAAGGTGGACGTGGTCCACGTGCCACAGTCGAGGGAGGCGAGGAAGATCCTGCCGCAGCCGAAGTCGGTGTAGAGGTAGGTGTGGTCGTACCCGGGCCACGCCCCGTCGGGCACGAAGGCGCCGCCGGTGATCACGTTGCAGCCCGTGGCGTGGCTGTAGGCGAGGAAGGGGTTCGTCATGCCGGTGGGCGGCGCGCCGCAGTTCGTCGTGGACCCCCTCGCGCACGGACCCTCCCGGACGTTCCAGCCGTAGTTGGCGCCGGCCCTGCCCGCGTCGACCTCTTCCCAGGTGTCCAGCCCCACGTCGTTGATGAAGTAGTTCGTGACCGACGTGTTGGGGTCGAAGGCCACTCTGAACGGGTTGCGCAGCCCGAAGTCGTAGATCTCCTGGCAGACGTGGCCCACCGCGGTGAGCCCGGCCTGCCCGCAGGCGACCGCGCCGGCGGCGTGCAGGAAGGGGTTGCCCGGCGCGGGCGCCCCGGTGGTCGTGACGCGGAGGAGCTTGCCGTTCAGCAGGCCGAGGTCCTGCGCCGCCGGGTTGCTCCCCGAGCACAGCGCGCCGTTGCGCGGGCTGCAGCCGCTGTCGCCGATGCTCACGTTTAGGAAGCCGTCCCGGCCGAAGTGGAGGTCGCCGCCATTGTGGTTGCCTGCCACCGACGGGATGTTCCTGAGCAGCACCGCGGCCGGAGCGATCGTGTTGCCGCTCCACGTGAACCGGTCGACCTCGTTCTTGCAGTTGCCGCCGCCGAGGGACCGCGTGAAGTACACGTAGATCGAGCCACCAGAGGCCGTGGCCGACGGGTCAACCGCCGCGCCGAGCGCGCCCCGCTCCGACTGGGTGCACACCGACAGCTTCAGCAGCGTCCCGGTGATCGTCCTCGTGGCCGGTGTGATGATTCGCAGCTCGCCCGTCTTCTGCGTGACGAGCACCCGACCGTCCGGCAGGGCAGTGAGCGAGGTGGGCTGCGAGAGCCCGCTGACGACCGGGCCAGTGGCAAACCCGAGCGGCAGCGTGGCCGCGGCGGCGGGCCGCGTGCCCAGCGTGACGAGCGTCGCGGCGATCAGTGCTCCGAGCACGACAAAACTGGCTCCTCGTAAGGTCCGCATGCGGCGACCCTAAACCCTGGCTCGCCGCGCTCCGGACCGCCGCGAACGTCCCTGCTCAGTACCCCTGGCGAGTCACCGATGCTGGCAGCGGCGCAGCTCGGCGTCCACGTCGGCTTCCGTCACGGGCTTGCGCACGAAGACGGTCCAGGCGTGGAGGACGAGGCCGATGCCCCATCCGCCGATCACCCAGGCCGGCCAGAAGTAGCCGGCGCCTGTGAACGCCCAGATCCCGATCAGGAACGTGTTGACGACGATGAAGCTCACCAGGTGGGCGGAGAAGTTCCACCGATCCTCCAGATGCTGGCGGGCCGCGGCGCGCTCGGGGTCGACCTGCGCCTGGAAGCCGACGCCGCTCTCGCCCACGGTCTCGACGCCTGTCATGACAACCTCCTCGGTGGGGGTCGCGCGCCGGACTTCGGGCGCGTGTTCACCCTCCTCCAGCCTGTGCCTCCTGGACGGGGAGGGCTAGAGACCAACGTCCCTCACCGAGGCGCCGGACCTCGCGAGGCTCAGCCCGCCGCGCGCCAGAGGCCCACAGCTCCGGGCCGCCGAAGTCGAACCGGAGGTGGCCCGTCACCGCGAATCCGAGCGAACGGTAGAAAGCGAGGTTGTCGGGATTTGGTGGTTTCGAGACGCACGCCGTGACCGCCGGCGTCCCGCGGCCAGACCCGGCTCCAGCACGCGCCGGCCGAGGCCGCGTCGCTGATGGGACGGATCGACCGCCAAGAAGTGCAGATAGACGTAGGGGGCCGGAGGCGTCACGGTCGTCATCGCCCCCAGGACGTCGGCGAGCGCGTTGGCCCGTTCGCGGCCGACCAGGGCGGCGAGCAGCCCCCGGATCGTCGGCAGGCCGGCTGCCGGCGCTCGGCAACTGGTCGGGCCAACGCCGCAAGGCCACGGCGAGCACACCGTCGCCTTCTTCCTCGACCCCGGCTCGACCGTGATGCACGTAGCGCTCCGCGAAGAGCCCTGGCCACGCCGAAGTGGCCTCGAGCCGATGTTCACCATCGGGGAAGATCCAAGGCACCATCGGGTCCGCGGCGAAGGCCTCGGCGAGGACCCTCCGGATCTCAGGCAGATCTGCGCTCGTGGCGGTCCGCATCTCGGGGAAGGTATTGCCCCGGCCGGGTGCAAGCCCCCGGATGGGTTCGCGTCTGGTGGGGCGCCCCGCCTCGGCGGTGGTCAGCGCTTCTTCGGCGTGACCCGTCCCTGATGCCGCGGCGCCGGCGGCGCCGGCTTGCGCACCGCGCGCCAGATCAGCTGCACGATGATGGCGCCGACGATCGAGCCGATGATGCCGCTCGGTCGCAGGCGGATGCCGTCACCGAAGATGAGGCTGAAGAGCAGGCCGCCGACGAAGGAGCCGATCAGCCCGACGATGAGCGCCTCCCCCCAATCGACTCGGCGGTGGGTGGGCACGAGGAACTGTGCGATCCAGCCGGCGAGCAGGCCCAGCCCGATGATGGCGAAGATGAGCATCCGGGGTGTTCTAGCCGGGCGAAGTGATCTGCTCCAAGGCAGGAATCTCCGCTCGAGTCATCCCGGCGTCGCTGAACGGCCGACCCCATGTCGACCGGATGAACCGGTACCGTGGCGTCGCCGCCCTGGATCCCGTCGAGCCTGGGCGGCTCGGCCTGGGGGCGGTCGACGCCAGCCGATCCGCCTCGGAGGGATCCCGCTCCCAGGCCACCGACCGCGACCACGCGGGCCCCACCGCCACTGAGCGTCGCCGCGAGCCCGGTGACAAGCTCGTGTCGCGCTCCGAACGACGTCATGAACCCGAGCAACGCCTGCCTCACCGCCCACGTGACCTCCCGGCGGCGGACAGGACGTGCCGGAGCCGCGGTCCCAGGGAGGCGGCGGAGACGCGGCCGACCACGTGGCAGGATCTGCAATGCGAGGCTATGAGTTGTCTGCCTCTTTCGAACGAGCCGACACCCTGGCGTTAGGAGGGCTACGTGGAAGACCTCAGCGATGAACAGCTGAGCCCTATCGAAGCGATCATGTGGCGAGTCGGAGAGGATCCGACGCTCCGGCTCACCGTCGGGGCGCTGATCATCCTCGACGGCCCCCCGGACCACCAGGCGCTCCTCCTGCGGCTCACCGACCTCAAGGGCAAGACGAAGCGTCTGCGTCTTCGTCCCGACGGCTCGACGGTTCGAGGACGACCGTTCTGGATCGAGGACGACGACCTCGCCGCCGATCAGCATCTCCGCGTGCTGTCGGTCGCGCCTCCAGGATCCACACGCCAGGCGCTCGACCTCACCGCAGTGCTCGACGCGGTTCCCTTCGACCCCGAGCGCTCCCCCTGGGATGTGACGCTGATCGAGGGCCTCGAAGGTGGACGCGCCGCGCTGTACGCGCGAGCCCACCATGCCCTGACCGACGGCATCGGCGGGATTCGGCTCCTCACGCGCGCGCTCGACCAACCCGCTCCGTCGCGCGTGGTCGCCGAACCTCCTCCGCCGACCAAAAGCAAGTCGGCCGGCGATGGCCAGCCTCTGCTCGGCACGTTCACCGTGACGATCAATGTGCCGAGAGCGGTTTTCCGGTTCATGGACAATGTCAACACGGCGCGCGACACGGTACGCGACTTCCACCCGATCGAGAGCGGGGTGCATGGCATCCAGCGAGCGCTCGAGGCCGCCAACTCGGTGTCCCGTCAGTTGATGGTCACAGGCGGCCCACTGGCGTCTCGACCGGCGGCGAGGTCCATGCTCAGCCGCTTCGAGGTCATTTCGGTGGAAGGCGCCCGGAGCACAGCCCTCGCCCTGGGTGGCAGCAGGAACGACCTCCTCATCGCGGCCGCCGCCGCCGGCCTCGGTCGCTACTACGACCGGCTCGGGCAACGGTGTCCCGACCTGCGTCTCGCGACGCCGACCAGCCAGCGCCGCCACGACAAGATGGGGGGGAACTGGTTCGCGCCGACAAGGCTGGAGGTTCCAACTGCGGTGGATCGGCCGGCGCAACAGTTCGGTGCCGTTGCCGGACGCCTTGCGCAGGCCCGCCGCGAGCCGGCCCTCCAGATGGTGTCGGCGCTCGCGACGACGATCGGTCACCTGCCCTCACGACTGCTCGTCTCCGGGCTGCACGCCCAAGCTGACTCGGTTGACTTTGCGGCCACAGCCGTGCCCGGATGGCGTGGGCAGCGACAGATCTGCGGAGCGCGCGTCGAGGCGAGCTACCCGCTCGGCCCCCGCCTCGGATGCCCCGTCAACATCACCGGCTCCGGGAACCGTGACCGGCTCGACGTCGGCATCGCGCTCGATCCGAGCGTGCTCACCGAACCCGACATGCTCGTCGAGTGCTTGGAGGAGGCGTTCGCCAGCTTCACCACCGGCGCGCCGGTGTCACGTCGTGGCTCGCGGCCGGCGAAGTAGGCGCCGGCAGAGGCGCGAGCGCCAGGGCCTCGTCGAGTCGCTCCTCGAGGGGGCGAGCGAGATCGTCCAGTCCGTCGCCATTGAGGTCGTCCCGGGAGTCGTCGGAGCCATCGACGTCGACGAGGTGGTGCAGCGGGTCGACGTCCAAGCCGTCGTCGACAAGCTGGACGTCGAGGCGGTCATTGAACGCGTCGATCTCGACGCCGTCGTCGAGAAGCTCGACGTTCAGGCGATCGTGGAGCGTCTCGACATACAGGCCCTCGTGGCGCGGCTCGACCTGAACGCCGTGCTGTCCGATGTCGATCTCGATGAGCTCGTGGGACGTCTCGACATCAACCAAGTCATCAGCCGCGTCGACATCGATGCCGTTCTGGCGAGGGCCGATCTCGATGCTCTCGTGGCCCGCCTGGACGTCCAGTCGATCGTCGACCGGCTCGACATCGAGCGGATCGTCGCCTCGCTCGACGTGAACGCTGTGCTGCGGCGCGTCGACATCAACACACTCATCGCGAACACCGAGCTCGGGGATGTCATCACCCGCTCGGGATCCGCGGTCATGGTGCGCACCGTGGACCTGGTGCGAAGCCAGGGCGTCGGGCTCGACTCGTTCGTGCATCGCTGGGTCGATCGTCTGCTTCGCCGCGACCCGTCGTCCTCCCTCGGGGGCCCCTCCGTGCTCCTCCCCACTCCGGATGTCGCGGCGTGACGACCCAGCGCGTCGCCCGCCGCGACCCAGGGCTGCGGGGGCGCTACGTGGGTTTCGTGACGCGCTTCGAGGCCTTCATCGTCGATCTCGTGACCATCGGGATCCTGTTCTGGATCGGTGGCCATCTGGTCGAATACATCATGTCGCTGCTGTTGTCCGATACCGTCCGTCTGTCGAATGCGCCGCTCGTCTCCGACATCGCGCTGGTCGCATGGGGGTTCCTGTACTGCACCTACCCGCTGGCCGTCGCAGGCCACACCTTCGGCATGGCGCTGCTCGGCATACGAGCGGTCCGCACTGATGGAAGCGAGCTCGACGCCCGGCACGCGGTCCTCCGCGTTCTCGCGTTCCCGCTGAGCTTCCTGTTGCTGGGCTTCGGCTTCCTCCTCATCTTGCTCCGCCGTGACCGCCGCGCCCTTCACGACCTCATCGCGCGAACGAGTGTCGTGTACGCCTGGGACGCTCGTGGCGCACACCTCCGCTTCCTCGCCAAGCGCTGACGCGCCTCCGGTCGGCCCTATGACCTCGGACCCGGTTGGCTCCGGCCCAGCAAGGAGCCCGGCCCACGGGTAGAGCACTACGGCGGTGGCATGGGTTCCTGGAACGTTCTACGGCTCGAAGCCTCCGTAGCCGAACACGTGCGAGAGCTGCTCGCGCGCGATTCGTGATCCGCTCAGGCCGGACATCTACACCAAGCTCGACATCGCCGGCCGCGCCGAACCTGCCGGCGAAGCGACGCGAAGGACGGCATCAGGAGCGTGAGGCCCTGATCGCCCCCGCCCAGCGAGGCGCTCTCGCTGAGGGTGTACGCCCACTCGTCCCCGGCATCTGAGGACCGTGCCCGGCGTGCGGTCGACGCGGTGTTGGCGTCGCGTCTCACCCCGGTGTCACGGACCCGCCAACTAGCGCCCTAGCAGGTCAGCTGCGGTTTTCGTCTAGATGTCGTAATAGAGGAAGAACTCGTACGGGTGCGGGCGCAGGCGGACCTCGTCGATCTCGTTGACCCGTTTGTACTCAACGTACGTCTCGATCAGGTCATCGGTGAACACGCCGCCCGCGGTGAGGTAGGCGTGGTCTTCGGCGAGGGCGGCGAGGGCGGCGTCGAGCGAAGCGGGCACCTGCGGCACCATGGCCAACTCCTCCGGCGGCAGGTCGTACAGGTCCTTGTCCACGGGCGGCGGGGGCTCGATCTTGTTGAGCACCCCGTCGAGACCGCCGAGCATCATGGCGGCGAAGGCGAGGTACGGGTTCGACGACCCGTCGGGGCAACGGAACTCGACGCGCTTCGCCTTCGGGCTGCGCTGCGCGAGCGGGATGCGACACGACGCCGAGCGGTTGCGCTGGCTGTACACCAGGTTGACCGGCGCTTCGTAGCCGGGCACCAGCCGCTTGTACGAGTTCGTCGTCGGCGCCGCGAAGGCGAGGATCGACGGTGCGTGGGCGAGCAGGCCGCCGATGTACCACCGGGCGAGGTCGGACAGCCCGGCGTAGCCCTTCTCGTCGAAGAACAGCGGCTCACCGCCCTTCCACAGCGACTGGTGGGTGTGCATGCCGGAGCCGTTGTCCTGGAAGATCGGCTTCGGCATGAACGTCAGCGACTTCCCGTGCCTGCGGGCGACGTTCTTCAGCACGTACTTGAACGTCATCAACTGGTCGCCCATGCCGAGGAGGGTGTTGAACCTCGTGCCGATCTCCCCCTGACCTCCGGACGCGACCTCATGGTGGTGCAGCTCGACATCGATCCCGAGCTGCATGAGCGTCGCCGCCATCTCCGAGCGGAGGTCCTGGTAGTGGTCCATCGGCGGAACGGGGAAGTAGCCCTGCTTGGTGCGGGGCTTGTAGGCGAGGTTGGGGCCTTCGTCGCGGCCGGTGTTCCAGACGCCCTCGATCGAGTCGACGTAGTGCATCGCCTTGTGGGAGCTGTACTCGAAGCGGACGTCGTCGAAGACGAAGAACTCCGGCTCGGGCCCGAAGTAGGCGGTGTCGGCCACACCCGTGGACTTCAGGTACTCCTCGGCCTTCTTGGCGATGTAGCGGGGGTCGCGGCGAGTAGCTCTCCCCCGTCACCGGATCGGCGACGAAGCAGTACAGCACCATCGTCTTGCGGGCCCGGAACGGGTCGAGGTACGCGGTGGTCGGGTCGGGCATGAGCAGCATGTCCGACTCCTGGATCTCCTGGAACCCGCGGATCGACGAGCCGTCGAAGCCGTGGCCGTCCTCGAACGTGCCCTCGCTCAGCACGCCTGCCGGGATGGTGACGTGCTGCATGATGCCGGGAAGGTCGCAGAAGCGCAGGTCGATGAACTCCACTCCCTCCGACTCGACCATGCCCAGGACTTCGGCTGGGTTCCGATCAGTCACGATGCCTCCTGATGACGCGAGGGTCGAGCAACCCTCGTTGCTCGGCGGGAAGGTTCGTCGGCAGCGATTTCCCCGCCGTTGCCCATATGTGAACGTCGTATGAACTGCCGCCAGCATCCTGGCTCATCGGGGCGCGCTCCGAGAAGATCGGGGGGTGGAACGCCAGCAGGACTATGTGCTGCGCTCGGTGGAGGAGCGCGGCGTCCGGCTCATCCGGCTGTGGTTCACCGACGTGCTCGGCCAGCTCAAGAGCTTCGCCATCAGCCCCGCCGAGCTCGAGAACGCGCTCGACGAGGGCATGACCTTCGACGGATCCTCGATCGACGGCTTCTCGCGGGTGCAGGAGAGCGACGTGCTCGCCCGCCCCGACGCCAACAGCTTCGAGCTGCTCCCGTGGGCCGACCCGCACGCGCCCGAGGCCCGGATGTTCTGCGACATCTTCAATCTCGACGGCACGCCGTTCGAAGGCGATCCCCGCCAGGTGCTGCGGCGCAACCTCGACAGGGCTCGGGAGCGGGGCTTCACGTTCTTCGTCGCGCCCGAGATGGAGTTCTTCTACTTCGCGCCCGGCGATGATGGCCAGCCCCAGCCCATCGACAGCGGCTCCTACTTCGACCTCACCACGGCCGACGTGGCGGGCTCGCTGCGCAAGAAGACGATCCAGACGCTGGAGGCGATGGGCATCCCGGTCGAGTACTCGTTCCACGAGGACTCGCCCAGCCAGCACGAGATCGACCTGCGACACACCGACGCGCTCACGATGGCCGACAGCGTCATGACGTTCCGGCTCGTCGTGCGGGAGGCGGCTTCCACCGAGGGCCTGTACGCCACGTTCATGCCGAAGCCGCTCCAAGGCGTCCAGGGCTCCGGCATGCACACCCACATGAGCCTGTTCGAGGGCGACGAGAACGCTTTCCACGACGGCGGTGATCCGTACAAGCTCTCCAAGGTGGCCAAGGGCTTCATCGCTGGCCTCCTGACTCACGCCCACGAGATCACCGCGGTCACCAACCAGACGGTGAACTCGTACAAACGCCTCATCCCCGGCTTCGAGGCGCCGGTCTACGTGAGCTGGGCGCGCAACAACCGCTCGGCGCTCGTTCGGGTGCCGGTGGCCAAGCAGAAGTCGCAATCGACCCGCATCGAGTACCGGGCCCCCGATCCGGCCTGCAACCCGTACCTCAGCTTCTCGGTGCTGCTGGCAGCCGGCCTGCGGGGCATCGAGGAGGGCTACGAGCTCCCCGCGGAGGCGTCGACCAACATCTTCGAGCTCACCGACGAGGAGCGCGCCGCCGAAGGGCTGGACCCGCTGCCGCAATCGCTCTCCGAGGCGCTCAGGGAGATGGAACGCTCCGAGCTCGTCGCCGAAACGCTCGGGGAGCACATCTTCGAGTGGTTCCTGCGCAACAAGCGAAGTGAGTGGCGCGGGTACAAGGCTCAGGTGACACCATTCGAGATCGACCGCTACCTGCGCACGCTGTGAACTACGCACCGATGGAGCCCATCCTCGTCTACCCCGAGCCTCCGCCGCCGGAGCTCGCCCAGACCGTTGACCTGGCCGGCTACCCGTGGAAGGCGGCCTCTTCCAGCGAGGTGGCCAACCGGGTCGAGCCGAATGACGGCTGGGCCGGAGCCGTCGTGTCCGTCGACGCGCGACCCCGAGTCGGCCTGGGCGTTCTGCCGGGCCATCCGCAAGAAGGACGTGCCGGTGGCGCCCGTGCTCCTGCTCGTCTCGGGGGCCCAACTCGGCGACCTGGAGCTGCGCGATGACCTGTTCGACGACTTCTGCATCGCGCCGTTCCATCCCCGCGAGCTGGAAGCGCGCCTGAAGCACCTGTTCTGGAAGAAGGGGGGCGGAGTCAGACCGGAGATCGTCGAGTACGGGTCGCTGCTCCTCAACCTCGAGACGTACCAGGCGTCGATCGCCGGGCGACCGCTCGACCTCACGTACATGGAGTACGAGCTGCTCAAGTTCCTGGCGCAGCATCCCGGGAAGGTCTTCACGCGGGAGATCCTGCTCAGCCGGGTGTGGGGGTACGAGTACTACGGCGGAGCGAGGACGGTCGACGTCCACATCCGTCGCCTGCGGGCCAAGCTGAGCGAGGAGCACGCCGGACTCATCCAAACCGTGCGCTCGGTCGGGTACCGCTTCGGTCAGAGCCGCTGGATCCTCTGAGCGCTCGCACCGCGACTTCCGACCGGCCACCCGCCCGTCCCGAGCCAGCCCCGCCCGACCCCGAACCGGCCGCTCCTCCCGAACCGGGCCGCGAAGCGACCGAACTTCGCAGGATCAGCTGCCTCGCTCCGGCCGCGGGGAAGGTCGAACGGGCGCGGCGAGGCGGGGCCGAGGTTAGAAAGGGAGGGCACTGGGCAGGGTGGGGCAGACTGCTCCGGTGAACACGATGCGCAAGATGCTCGAGGTCTGGGGCGATGCCCGGGTGGTCATCCACCTCGACTTCGTCGACGGGTCGGCGGTCGAGGGCCTGGTGAAGCAAGTCGATCGCGACGAGGTCGTCCTCGAACCGGTCTACGACGATGGCTCGTTCGGCCCGCTCACGGTCGTGAACCTCAACCACGTGATGATGGTGTACTACGACGAGTCGCCGCCCGAGGCGCCCGAAAATGCCGACGGCGGGACCGCTGGGAGCGAGGCGGCCGCGAGCGAGCCGGCCACCGAGGGGGCGCCTCAGACCTGAGCACAGACGAGCCGGCCACCGGGGCGGCGAAACATCTGCGACCTGACCGGTCCGGCGCGTCAGCTGCTGGGCGGAGGGGTGTCGGCCTGTGGCGTGGCCGCCGGCAACTCGGGCGGGGGGCCGATGCCCAGCTCGGCCCGCAGCGAGTCGAGTGCCGAGCTCGCCTGCGCCTGCAGGGAAGCGGTCTTCAGCTCGGCGATGGCTGCCTCCGGCGAGGTGGCCTCGGTGAGCTCGGCCTTGGCTGACGCCTGTGCCATGCGAGCCTGGATCTTCTGCTCCACCTCGTCGAGGCTCGGAGCGTCCTGGCCGACCGTGGCCGTCATCGAATCGACCGCCCGGTTGACGCTCTCCTGCATCTTGGCTGCCTGGAGCTGACCCAGGAGCGCCATCCGCTTGGCCGCCAGCTCGGAGACCGCATTCGCGTTGTTCTTGACGGCCTGCTTGGCCTTCTCGGCCTGCACGTCCGCGGTCGTGAGCTGTGACTTCAGCATGTCGGAGGTGTTCTGCGCCGACTGCATCTTGAGCGCGATCTGCTGGGCCGTCGTGTTCCACTTGTCGGCCTCGGCCGCGTTGCCGGCCTTCGTGGCAGCGTCGGCCTTGAGGAGCGCCTGTTCGCGCGAGCTCTTTGGCCTCGGCGACGTCGCTCGACGCGTCCTCGAGCTGCTGGGCGACCTGCGTCCGGTGCGCGATGACTTGGGCGGCCTGGTTCCGCAGCTCCTGATCCCGCTTGCGGGCTTCGGTGATGGCCTGCTCGACCTCGATCTCGGGGTCCTTGATCTCCTCGCTCTTCTTGCCGAACCAGGCCTTGATGTAGTTCCAGGTCTTGCCCACAGGGGCTCCTTTCTCGATGAGGTCGAGCGCTCGCGGCCGCGCCGCGACCGCCACCTCTCCCGCTGAGGTCGGTCCAGCGGCCGCGGACCTTACCCCTCGCCCCGGGAGAGCGGCCATGGACGGCGGAGTGCTCGACTCACGCCAGCGTGCGGAGGATGAGCTGCACGTCGTCGAGCGTGGTCGAGGGGTTCACGAAACAGAATCGCAGGATCGTCTCGCCCTCCCAGGACGTGGGCACCGTCAACGTCAGCCCTTCGTCGAGCATGCGCTGGCTCCACGCCTCGTAGTCCTCCGGGCTCCAACCGGGACGGCGGAACAGCACGACGGTCAACCCGGGGGTCGCACCAGCTGCACGTGCGGGGTGCGGTCGATCAGCTCGCCGGCCTGGCGCGCGAGGGCGAGTGATTGCTCGATCGCCGCGGCATACGCGTGCGTGCCGTGGGTGGCGAGCGAGAACCAGAACGGCAAGCCTCGGGCGCGCCGGGTGAGGTGGTAGGCGTAGTCACTCGGGTTCCACTCCGGCCGCTCGGTGAGCACGTCGAGGTATTCGGCGTGCTGGGTGAAGGCGGCCCGAGCGATGGCCGGTTGGCGGTAGAGGAGCGCGGCGCAGTCGAACGGGGCGAACAACCACTTGTGAGGATCGACCACGAGGCTGTCAGCGAGGTCGACGCCCTGGAAGAGATCGCGGACGCTCGGCGCCACCATCGCGGCCGCCCCGTATGCCCCGTCGACGTGGAACCAGAGCCCCCGCTCTCGGGCGACGCCACCGACGCCCGCCAGGTCGTCGACGATGCCCGCGTTAGTGGTACCCGCGGTGGCCACGACCGCCACGACGCGCTCGCCTGTCCTCGGCTGAGAGCTCGTCGAGCGCCTGCCGGACGGCGACCCCGGTGAGCCGATGGTCGGGCCCGGAGGGGACGGCGAGCACGTCGGCATCCATGACCCGGGCCGCCGCCGAGATCGAGGAATGGGCACCGCTCCCGGCGACGATCAGCGCACGCCGAGCGAGCCGAGCGGTGTCTGCGGCGCGCCATGCATACCGGGCCGCCACGAGGCCGCTCAGGTTGGCGGCCGAGCCGCCTGACACGAACACCCCGCCCGCCGCGGGCGGCAGGCCGGCGACGTCCGTCAGCCAGCGGAGGGCCTCGTTCTCGGCGAAGACGGCGCCAGCGCCTTCGAGCCACGAGCCCGCATAGATGCACGAGGCCCCGACGACGAGGTCGAACAGGATGGCCGCCTCGGTGGGCGCGCCCGGCACGAACGACGAGGTACCGGGGATGGTCGACCGAGATGCACGCGGGCGCGAGCACCTCTCCGAACAGGCGCAGCGCCTCGAGCCCGCCGAGGCCGTCGGCCGTGATGGTGTGCCCGGCCATCGCCCGCAGCTCGGCTTCGGATCGGGGATGGTCGAGTGGAGGCGGATCGAGGCGGATGCGCTCCACGGCGTAGCGCAGGATGGCCTCGGTGAGGACTTCGGTCGAGCTGTCCTGCCGGTGCACCGAGCGCGCTACCGGTTGAGCTCGGCCAGCTCGCTGCCTTCGAAGCGCGTCGCTCGGCGTCGTCGTTCAGGTACCAACCCAGGAACGCGGCCAGCACGAGACCGCCGATCCCCACCAGGAACGGGAACAGCAGCGAGGATCACGACCATGACGATGGCCCCGGCCACGAGGGCAATCTACGTCGGTGGGCCTGTATGCCCACGCTTCGATCTCGACCAGGCCGCCGAGGGGCAGCCCCCGACACCGATCGTCGAGCGCGCCGGGCGGTGATCGCCGAAGTCCGTCGACGTAGGCCTCGTTGAAGGCGGCGAAGTCACCCATGTCGGCCAGGAAGCACAGCGTCTTGGCCACGTCGCCGAGCGACGCGCCGACGCTCGCCAGCTGCGCCGCCACGTTGGCCACGGCTTGGCGGGTCTGGGCGGCGACGCCTCCTTCGACGAGACGTCCTTCGACGAGGCCGAGCTGGCCGGAGACGATGATCCAGTCGCCGGCCCGCACGACCGGCGTGTAGGGACCGACGGGCGCCGTCATGGAAGCGACGCTACTTCGCGCCGGACTCGAGCCCGGGTGAGGATCCCGTTGACACGTCGGTGAGACGTCGGCCCGGCCCCAGCTTCGCAACTCCGATGCTCACCACGAGGAGGGTCATGGCAATGGCGAACACCGCTTCGCTGAACGACGCGACCCGGGCGAACTCGAGCGAGCCCCGCTCGTAGCGCTGCACCACCGGCGTCGTCGTTCAGCTCGCTCGCGTTGTGGGCCACTGCGGTGGATGACCGAGCTTGCGCCACGCGGCGGCGGCCACGGCAGCGAACACCGCGTCGGAGCCGTTCACCGGGGCCGCGTCATCGGGCTCGATCTCCACGTCGATCGCGGGCGTGTCGATGGCGCGCAGGATGCCGAACGACCGGATGGTGAGATCGACCGGCGTGCCCTCGTCGTCGACGGCCAGGCCCTCTGAGCGCACCCAGCCGAGGGCCATGTGCGCTGCGCCGATGCAGTACGACCGCAGCGCCACGACGTCGAGCGGGTCACCGCAGCGCACCTGGACGCGCACCCGCTCGTCGTCGACCTCCGCCGCGGCCACGGACCCGTTCGCGGCCCGCACCTCGTCGCGGTCGGTCACCGACGTGAGGAGGACGGCCGCCTCGGCCCAGCCCGCGGCCCGCAGATGTCGCGAGGTGGGTGGGCCGGCGTCGCCGTCGACCTCCTCGACAGCGAGGCCGGGGGCGATGCGGGTGATGGCGGCGGCGACGCCGGGCGTGCGCACGACGCGTACGACGCCACTCCCGTCGGCGCGGATGCCGGCGGCGACGGGCGGGCGCTTCGGGCCGAGGCGGACCGCGTCCTCCCGGCTGAGCACGACCCGCACCGCGCGCCCGGTCTCGTCGGCCAGCCGGCGGGCCAGGGCCGGCAACGAGCTGTCGAGCTTCCCGCCGAAGGCACCACCGTTGGCCAGCGGCCCGACCGGCGCCTCGCCGGGCCGGCACCACGCCGCGTCGAGCTCGAGGTAGCCCGGCTCGACCCAGGTGGTCCGCAACGTGCGCGCCCACGGCCCCTCCGGAACTTCGAGGGGCCAGGTGAGGCCCAGTGTGGACCGCCGACCCTGCACCTTGCCTGCCCGAGCGCGGGCCGCGCTCACGGTCTCCGCCAACACCCACGAACCGTCGGCGGCGGCCACCGCCACGAGCGCATCGAGCGGGGCGGTGTCCTCCGTGAAGCCGCCCATGCCGAGGGCCACGTCGGGCCCGATGCGCTGGCACGCCGCTCCCTCGAGCTCGGCCCGGCGGCCCGCGGCCGCGAAGTCACGACCGACCGGGCCTTCCTTCGCATCGATGTACGCGGCGAAGGCTTCGTGGATCGTGCGCCAGCCGGTGCAACGGCACAGGTGGGCCAGCAAGGCGCGATCAACGGCACCGGCTCGCTCGAACGGCTCCTGAGACACTCCGCCCGCAGCGAGTGCGGAGAGGCGCACGATGATCCCCGGGGTGCAGAACCCGCACTGGCTCGCGCCCGTGGCGCAGAACGCGTCGGCCCACGCGGCGCGCTCGGCGGGCTGGAGCCCGGCGACCGTGGTGACGCGCCGTCCCGCGACGCGGCGAGCCGGCGTCACGCAGGCGACTCTCGGTGACCCGTCCACGAGCATGGTGCAGCAGCCACACTGGCCCTGGGGGCTGCAGCCGTCCTTCGCCGAACGCTCGCCGAGACGGTCCCGCACCACCTCGAGCAACGAGGCGCCGTCGTCAGCCACGACCACGCTTCTTCCGTCGAGCTCGAAGCCGATGTTGGCTGGCACCAACTCGACGATACATTCGGCCCGTGTCAGCCGTCTCCCGCCGGACCTTTCTCGCCGCCGGCGCCGGCCTCGCCCTTGCCGCCTGCGGCGGCTCCGGCGCCGAAGAACACGGCGGGGCAGCCCGTGCTCGTGCGCTTCTTCCCCGACGGTGTCCTCGCCGACAAGCCGGCCTCAGCGCCTGCCGCTCGGCCTCGGCGACGAGAACGGGGTGGTCACTTCCGGCGGCCCCGCCAGCCTCACGTTCACGATCACCGACGCGAACGGCAAGATCGCCGTGCCGGCAGTGTCTGCCGCCCGCCACGCCGCTGGCCTCCCGCGACCGTACTGGCCGCTCATGCTGTCGCTGGCCCAGCCGGGCGTGTACACGGCCACGGCCGAGCTGGGCTCATCGCGCCCGACGGCCGCGTTCACGGTGTCCCCCGCCGCGGCGGTCAAGGTGCCCCAGCCGGGTGACCGGATGATCCCGGTCGACACGCCGACCACCGCCGACGCCGCGGCGTGACGCCCATCTGCACGCGCCAGCCCGCCTGCCCGCTGCACGGGGTCGACCCTCACCGACGCGTTGAGGTCCGGCCGTCCGGTCGCGTTTCTCATCGCCACGCCGGCCTACTGCCAGACGGCGATCTGCGGCCCGGTGCTCGACGTGCTGCTGAGCCGAGTCGCGACCGCTTCCCGCACGTGCAGATGGTCCACGCCGAGGTCTACGAAGACCCGGAGGGGAGCTTGAAGCGAACCGCCGAGACGGGTCAGGCCGACTTCGGACCGACGACCGCGGCGGTCAACGCGTACAAGCTGAACTACGAGCCGGGGCTGTTCCTGGCGGGCCGCGACGGCCTGGTGCGAACACGCCTCGACAGCCTCTTCGACCAGACCGAGGTGGCGTCGGCGCTGTCAAGCCTCAGCTGAAGCTCTGACCGCAGCCGCAGGATCGCGTGGCGTTCGGGTTGTTGATGCTGAACCCGGCCTGCTGCAGACCGTCCTTGTAGTCGAGGGTGGCGCCGCTGAGCAGTTGGGCCGACGACGGGTCGACGATCACGGTGACGCCCGAGAAGCTGGCCTGCTCGTCGTCACCGGCGATGTCGCTGTCGAAGAACATCTCGTAGCGAGAAGCCCGAGCAGCCGCCCGGACGGACCGCGACGCGCAGCGCCAGCTCGGGATTGCCCTCGGTTTCGAGCAGCTCCTTGACCTTGATGGCGGCCTCGTCGGTGAGGGTGATCACGGCTGGATCCTCCTGGAGAAACGTCTGCAGTGGCAGATTACCGGTTTGAGATGGCGACTTGACAGGGCTCGCGGTGGACGAGCGTGTGGAAGGCGTCGACGTCCCCACCGCCGACCGCGTCGATGAAGCCTTCGACCATCCCCCGGTGAAGGGAGCAGACGAGCTCGGGATGGGCCTCGGCCAGCTCGCGGAACGGGCAGTGGGCGAACGCGACCACGGCCGTGTCGCCGTCGTCCGAGCCGTCGACCGCGGGGTCGAAGCCGAGCCCGTCGAGCTCGGCCACGAGCGCCTCGAGGCAAGACGCCGCCTCGGTGTGGCGGGTGGCGTCGGCCCGGCCCTGGTCGCGCCCGACCTCGGCGGCCTCTTCGCCGGACGCCCCGGCCGCCTCGGCCAGGCGCACGAGCATGCGGGCCAGGAGGGGGAACACGGGCGGCTCCAGCCCGAGCGAAGGCGCATCGGCGGCGAGCGAGTACAGGTGCTGCGGCCGACCCACCCCGGAGCGGACCTCCGTGCGCACGTCGAGCAGCCCGACGTCGCGCATGCGCTCGAGATGGGGACGCACGGTGTTGGGGTGCAGTCCGAGGGTCTCCGCGATGTCGGCGGTGGCGAGGGGGACCGCCGAGCGGGCGAGCTCGAGGTAGATGGCGTAGCGGGTGTTGTCGCCGAGCGCCTTCAGCAGGTCGAGGCGAGAGACGTCATCGGCCACCCCTGGAGTTTACACGGCTGGGGCCGGTAAAATCCTTTCGTGAGCTCGCCTGCGCCGCCGGCCCCCGAGGACGTCATGGGGCTCTTCCGCGGCGTGATCGACCCCGAGCTCGGCGGCAACATCGTCGACCTCGGGATGGCGACCGGGGCCCGGGTGTCGCCCGACCGGTGACGTCACGATCAGCGTGAAGCTCACCATCGGCGGCTGCCCGCTGCGGGCCCAGATCAGCCCACGACGTCGAGAAGCGCATCGCTTCCCATCCCGGCGTGCGCAGCGTGAGCATCGACTGGGGCGAGATGACCTCCGAAGAGCGTACCGAGGTGATGCTGAAGGCCCGCTGGAACGCTCGGGAGAACGCGCCCGAAACCGCAGTAGCCGCCACCACTCGGGTCTTGGCCATCGCCTCCGGCAAGGGTGGCGTGGGCAAGAGCTCGGTCACCGTGAACCTGGCCGCTGCCATGGCCAGGCTCGGCCACACCGTCGGGGTGCTCGACGCCGACATCTGGGGCTTCTCCGTCCCCCGTATGCTGGGAGTAGAAGGACGCCTGGCGGGCGTGAAGGCCGACGACGGCCGCGGTCGCATCCTGCCGAACGAGAAGGCATTCGGGCCCGGCCTGGTGAAGGTCGTCTCGACCGGTCTGCTGGTGGAGGACGAGGGCACCGCGCTCATGTGGCGGGGGCTCATGCTCACGAAGGCGCTCGAACAGTTCCTCCGCGACGTCGAATGGGGCGCCCTCGACTACCTGCTGATCGACATGCCTCCGGGGACCGGTGACGTGCAGATGGGGCTGGCCCGCCTGCTGCCCCGCACCGACCTGATCATCGTGACCACGCCGGCGCTGGCCGCGCAGAAGGTGGCCATCCGGGCCGCCGACATGGCCCGGCGCAGCTTTCTGCGGGTGGCCGGCGTCATCGAGAACATGAGCGCGTTCACGTGTGACCACGGCGAGACCTACGCGCTGTTCGGCTGCGGCGGCGGGGCGATCCTGGCCGAAGAGATCGGGGCCGAGCTGCTCGGACAGGTGCCGTTGGAAGCAGCGGTGGCCGCCGGAGGGGACGCGGGGCAACCTGTCGCCGTCGACGGCCACGGGCCGGCGGCGGACGCCTTCCGGGCCGTCGCGCAGCGCATCGCCACCGAGACAGTGCCCCCGGTGGCCATGGCCGGATGCAGCGCCCGGCTCCTCGAGGCAGCCGAGCTGGCCCTCGGGCCGGCGAAACGCGCCTGAGGTTGCACCGGGCCGCCGAGAGGCGCGCCAAGCTCGTGGAGCTGACCCCGGCCGGTTGGGAGGCGCTACGGATCGGCCAGCAAGTGGCCGAGGCCATCCACGATCGCTGGAGCGACCCCATCGGTGCGCGGCGACATGAACCGTCTCGTGGCGCTGCTGTGGAAGCAGGCGAGCAGCCTCGACGCGGGTCAGTAGCGTGCGTCTACCGCGCACGAAGGGGAGACGATGAGCGACGTCGGGAGTGAAGTCCCGGGCGAGGTGCCGCCCACGGGTGGCTACGTGCCCCCGGGCGGTCCGCCCCGGCCTCCCGGAAGCGCTCCTTCCTCCACCCCGTGGTGGAAGCAGCCGTGGCCCTACTTCGTGGCCGCCGCGGTGGTGCTGCTCACGTCGTTGATCGTGTTCCTCGCCGTTCGCGACAACGGGAGCAGTTCGTCGACGACCACGCTGCCCACCCTCGCCACGACCACAACCACGACGACCGTGGCCGCCACCACGACGACGTCCACGACGACCACCACGGTCGCTCCCACCACCACGACCACGTCGACGACGACCACTACGGTGCCACCGACCACGACCACGGTGAATCGGACGACCACCACCGCGGCCACCACGACGACCACCACGACGCCACCCAGCTTCGGGCAGGGCACGTTTCGGATCGGCACGGGCGCAGGCGCCGTCCCGTCCGGGCGGTACCTGGCACCAAACGTGACGAACTGCGGCTGGCAGCGGCTCAGCGCTCAGTCCGGTCCCGGCAACGTCTTGGCCGAGGGGACGGTCAACGGCCAGGCCATCGTCGACATCCTCAGCACCGACGCCTACTTCGCCTCGACGAGCTGCGGCACCTGGACGGGCTACGTGGCCCCCGCCCAAGTCGTCTCGCAGTTCGGCGAGGGGCAGTGGGTGGTCGGCGCTCCGGGGACCGGCGAGATTGCGGCGGGGCGCTACCAGACCTCGGGTGGCGGGCAGTGCTCGTGGGCCCGCGTGAAGGACTTCGCCAAGAACGCCGACTCCGACATCACGAGTGGCCAGTTGCCCTCAGGCGGCACCGTCGACATCGCCGCCACCGACGCCGGCTTCACGTCGGCTGGTTGCGGTACCTGGACGAAGATCGGCTGAGGGCCAGGGCGGCTGAGGCCGCTTGCCCTCAGAGCTGTTCGAAGCCCTCTTCACCCGGCAGCACGACGCGCACCCTGCCGTCGTCGTCGACGGCGAGCTTCGGCTGGATGACCTCCGGCGGGGGCAGCGCGGCCGCCGCGGCCAAAGCGTCATCGGCGCGCCGGTACGGCGCGAGCGAACGCAGGTTGGACATGGTCGGCGTGATCATCTTCAGCTCGCCCCGTTCGCATCGATCCAGCGCGTCCGCGGGATGCACCCACAAGCTGTCGATGGTCTCCCGGTCGTCGTGCAGCGGCACCTGAGACTCGGGCGCGCGAGCGAGGAAGAAGCGGGTGTCGAACCGGCGCGGCTCGCCGACCGGTGTGATCCAGTGGCTGACGTACTGGATGGCGCCGAGGTCGAGGCGCAGTCCCTCGGCCGCGCACACCTCGACGAGTCGGGTTCTCCCGGCATGGACGTCGCCGCGATAGGTGGCGAAGCGTCGCTCGACCTCCGGATCGCTGAAGCGGACGACCTCGCCGCGGGCGTCGGTGGCGAGGAGCACCCCGGCCTCCTCGAAGCACTCGCGCACGGCGGCCACCCAGTAGGCCAGCCCACCGGTGGACACGCCGAGCACGGCGCTCGCCGAGGCGTCGGTCCGCCCCTGGCAAGCGGCCTCGACCTCGGGGTGACGGTCGGCGTCGTCGACCGCGCCGCCGGGGAAGACGTAGAAGCCGCCCACGAACACCGCGGCGAGCGTGCGGCGGAGCATGAACACCTCGAGGTCGTGCTCGCCGTCACGCACCAGCATCACCGTGGCGGCGTCACGCACGGGCACCGTCGCCGGATCGAACGCTTCTCCGCGGGTGCTCAAGGGTCGAGCTCGGGCTGGCGCGGGGGCTGCCCCTCGGCCGCGCTCGTGTCGATCACCGGGCCTCCGTAGCCCGCCCGGATCACCTGCACCCGGGCGGAGGTGCGCCGGAGCACGTCAGCGCGCCGCGGCCCGACGCACCGGTGGGACGAGGAGGAGGAGCCCGATGGCGCCCGTGACGAAGCCGGGTACGAGGAGCAGCACGGCGGCCAGCAACAGCAACAGGCCTCCCACGATCTGCGCGCCCGGTTGCTCGCCTCGAGCCACCGACTCCCGCACCCGCCGGTAGCTGCTCATCCCGACCCGCGGCAAGAGGAGGAGACCGAGGAGGCTCAGACCCACGAGGGCCAGCGCCATCCAGCCGAACCCGACGAGGTCCGCGACCCATACGGCGACGATGATCTCGATGATCGGCACGGCGAGGAGGAGGATCAACGCCACTCGTCCACCCTACCGGTGGCTCCCGCGAGGTGAACCCCCCGTCGTGTCACGGGGAAGTTGAACCGGAGAGTGCCGTCCACGGCTCACCCCGGTGCAAGTTCCGGGAAGAGACCGGGAACCGCCACCGCGGCCCCGCTACCGTCGGGCCAGATGCGTCCGCCCTCGGTCGACTCCCTGGCCCGCTCCATCGCGGACGTCGACCTGCCCGCGCCGCTCCTGGTCGACGCGGCCCGGCGCGCCATCGCGGCCGGCGAGCCAAGCCATGCCCGAGCCATCGCCGAAGAGCTCCGCCGCGCCCTGCTCGGCAAGGTCGTCAACGCCACCGGCGTCCTCCTCCACACCAACCTGGGACGAAGCCCGCTTCGCGTCCACGTCGAGGCCACGGCCACGAACCTCGAGCTCGACATGGCCACGGGCCGGCGGGGCTCGCGGCAGGCCCACGTCGGCAACCTGCTGGCGCGGCTGTGCGGCGCCGAGACCGCCATGGTGGTGAACAACAACGCGGCCGCCATCCTCCTCGTGGCCGCCGCACTCGGCCGCGAGCGGGAGGTGCTCGTCAGCCGGGGCGAGTGCGTCGAGATCGGCGGGGAGTTCCGTATCCCCGACGTGCTCGAGCAGTCCGGCGCTCGTCTGGTCGACGTCGGCACCACCAACCGGACCCGGCGGGGGGACTACGAGCGGGCCGTGGCCCGATCCGGCGCCGATGTGGCCGTGGTGCTCAAAGTGCATCCCTCGAACTACCGGGTGGAGGGTTTCGCGGAGTCGGCGGCGGTGGCGGAGCTGGCGACGCTCGGCCCGCCCGTGGTCGTAGACCTCGGCTCGGGGCTCCTCGACGCGGCCTGCCCGTGGTTGCCCGGCGGCCCTCCCTCGTGGCTGGAGGGCGAGCCTGCCGCCCGCCAGACGCTGGCCGACGGCGCCGCACTCGTGACCTTCAGCGGCGACAAGTTGCTCGGCGGTCCACAAGCGGGGATCATCTGCGGGCGGGCCGACCTCGTCGCCAGGTGCGCGACGCATCCGCTGGCCCGGGCGCTGCGCCCGGGCGGGCTGGTGCTGGTCGCCCTGCAGGACGTCGCCGTCGCCTACCTCCGGCGGGAGGCAGGCTCACTCCCGTTCTGGAGGATGGCGACCGAGCCCTTGGAGGCGCTCCGAGCGCGCGCCGAGGCCCTCGGCAGTGGAGAGGTGATCGAGACCGAAGCCGTCCCCGGAGCCGGATCGCGCCCGGGAGTCACCATCCCCTCCGTCGGCGTGGCCGTGCCCGGCGATCATCTCGCCAGCCTTCGCCAGGCCGAGCCACCGGTCATCGCCCGCGTGACCGCGGGTCACACGATTCTCGACGTGCGCAGTTTCGAGGCACACGACGACGCTCACGTCGCCAAGTCCCTCGCCGCGCTCTGATGCACGTCGTCGCCACGGCCGGGCACGTCGACCACGGGAAGTCCTCCCTCGTGCTGGCGCTCACGGGGACCGACCCCGACCGCTTCGCGGAGGAGAAGCGGCGCGGGCTCACCATCGACCTCGGATTCGCCCACACCACCATGGCGTCCGGGCGCGGGATCTCCTTCATCGACGTCCCCGGCCACGTGCGGTTCATCAAGAACATGCTCGCCGGGGTCGGGGCCGTCGACGCCTGCCTCTTCGTCGTCGCGGCCACGGAAGGCTGGAAGCCCCAGTCGGAGGAGCACCTGCGCATCCTCGAGCTCCTCGGGGTGTCCCACGGCGTGATCGCGCTCACGAAGGTGGACCTGCTCGAGGACGACGAACGAGAGCTGGCGCAGCTCGACTTGGCTGACCATGTGGCCGGGTCCTTCCTCGCCCGCGCCGACGTGGTGGCCACCGCCGCCCCCTCCGGCCGGGGGCTCGACGAGCTGCGGGCCGCCCTCGACCGGTTGCTTGCGTCCACGCCGACAGCTCCCGATCGAGGACGACCGCGGCTCTGGGTGGATCGGGCCTTCGCCGCCAGGGGCGCCGGAACCGTCGTGACGGGCACCCTCGCCGGTGGTCGGGTCGCGGTCGGCGACCACCTCGCCATCGGGCCTCGGGCGCGGCCCGTGCGGGTCCGCGGCCTGCAGAGCCTCGGCCGCCACCACGACGAGATCGGCCCTGGCCACCGGGTGGCGCTGAACCTCACGGGGGTGGAACGCAACGAGGTCGTCCGCGGCGACGCCGTCGTTCGGGCGTCGCAGTGGCGCCCGACGTCCACCTTCGATGCCACCCTCACGCCGTTGGCCTCGCTCGGCCATCCCGTCTCCAGGACCGGCGCGTACGTCGCCTACATCGGGGCGGGGGAGTTCCCGGTGCGCCTCCGGGTGCTGGGTGCCGCCTCGATCCCGCCGGGGTCGACCATCCCGGTCCGCCTCCACACCACGGTGGCCCTCCCCCTCCTGCCGGGCGACCGCTACGTGCTGCGGGAGAGCGGGCGAGCCGAGACGGTGGGCGGCGGCGAGGTGCTCGACGTCGCCCCCGTCCTCGCCGCGGCCAAGGCCCGGCCGGACCGATCGATCGAGCGAGTGGTGGCCGAACGGGGCTGGGTGGAAGCCGCCGAGCTGGAAGCTCTCACCGGCGAGCGGGCGACCCCCGATGTGGGCCGCTGGGTCGTGGCCCCTGGTGTCCTGCGCCGCTTCCTCGCCGATCTCGCCGAGCGGGTGGCGGGCGCGGGGCGCCGCGGCCTCGACCTCGCCGCGCTCGACGAACGCGAGCGAGCCGCCCTTGCGCTGCTCGACGGAGTGGAGCTCGACGGCGGGCGGGTCGTGGCCGCGGGGGCCGGCGACGGGAGCGGGGTGAACCCGTACCTCACCGCGTTGGAAGAAGGCGGCTGCACGCCTCCCCCTCCCGAGGGTGTGGACCGCGGGGAGCTGCGCGACCTCGTGCGCCGAGGGCTCGTCGTGGAGCGTGACGGCGTGTGGTTCGCGGCGTCGGCCGTCGAGCGGGCCGCTCGGGCGGCAGCCGTGTTGATCCGGCGCCATCCGGAGGGCTTCACCGTGGCCGAACTGCGCGACGAGGTGGGCGCCTCGCGCAAGTTCGTCCTCCCGCTGGTGAACGAACTCGACGCCCGGGGCATCACGCGCCGCCGTGGTGATCGCCGTATCGCCGGCCCCCGCCTCCCGGCCGACGGTGGTTGACGCGCTGCGCCGGGCACCGCGAACGGATGCTCAGCCCGCGGCCTCGTCGGTCGTGGTCTCGCTGCCTTCGAGGTCGGGCAGGCTGCGCGGGCGGCCACGACGGCCGAAGAAACGCCGCCTCGGCGCCGCGGATTCGAGCTGGCGGGCCAGGGCCGCGACCGCCAGGTCGTTGGTGATGACCTCGCCGAAGGCGTCCGGGTCGGCCAGGAGCCAGGAATGGCTGCCGTCGACGACGCGGCCCTCCGCGCCAGCCGCCACGCAGAGGGCTTCGAACGACTCGCGAGGGATGATGCCGTCGCGGTTCCCCCACAGGACCGTCACCGGCACGCCTCGCCGTTTGAGCTCCTCGAGCTCGGTCCGCAGGTCGGCTCGTCTCGCCAGGTTGGCGACCCGCACCACCGAGCGGGGATTCCGGATGAGGTTCGGCACGGCGTCTTCGAGGATGACCGGGATCACGCGCGTGGCCTGGCGGAAGGGGAAGATGTCGCCCGGAAAGTGCAAACCCCAGTCCCAGAGCGGTCGCTCTGCCATCGCGGTGAGGGTGCGGCCCCGCTTCCACGACGACCCGCCGATGGAGTTGACCAACACGAGCGATCTCACCAGGTTGGGATAGTCGTGCGCGGCCCGGATGGCCACGCCTCCTCCGAAGGAATGGCCCACGACGACGACCCGCTCTTCGACCCCTACTGCCCCGAGGAACTCCTCGAACCAGGCCGCATAGCCCGCCATCGTGAACTGGCGCGATGGCAGCTCCGCGGTTCCGGCGAAACCGGGGAGCGCTGGCGCATAGACCCGGACACCTTGCAAGGCGATGCGCTGCACGACCCGTCGATACGAGTGATGTCCCAGCGCCCAGCCGTGGAGCAGCACGACGGGCATGCCCTCACCGGCCACGCCGTAGAAGGCCGGACGGTCGTCCACCCACGTGCGCTTCCAGACAACCGGCGGTGACGCGATACCTCGATCTGCGTCGGCCGGCTTCGTCGGGTCGTCGCTCCGCGAGTCAACCACCTCGTTGCGCCAACAACTGCTTTCGCTCGAGCTCGTTGAGCCCGCCCCAGATCCCGTGGGGCTCGCGAATCCGGAGTGCGTAGGCAAGACAGGGGTGTTTGACGGGGCAGCTCGCGCAGATCTCCTTGGCCCGGAGCTCGCGGGCCAACTTGTCCTCCTTGCGCTCGAACTGCGCGGGAGGGAAGAACACGCTCGCATGCGGCCCCCGGCAAGCGGCCCGAGGCTGCCACGCATCTTCATGTCGCACGGATGACACGGGGAAACCCCCTTCCCAGCAGGGACGATAGAGCCGAAGGGGGTCCGACGGCAACCGTCAGAGCCTGGTTTAGCTGCAGAAATGCCGATTCCGTGTTACCGGCCCGAAGGTTCGACATCTTGCTTGCCCCGGGCGCGTTCGCGGTAGTCCCGCGCACCCCCCTCCTCGGGCTCGACTTCGAGGGTGACGCCGTCGATGGCGACCACCCGGATACGTCCGCCCCGAGGTATCGGCGTGGCCCGATTGGTCCGCGCCCGCCACTGCGCGCCGTTCACCACCACGACGCCCTCAGGGTCGACGGCGATAGCCGCCTCCCCCACCTCCCCGACCATCCATTCCCGGCCCACGGTCGGGGTGGCGAAGCGGGTGCGGACCATGGCCGGCATGCCGCTGATGAAGGCGAGCAGCACACCCACGATCCCCACGGCCAACGCCAGCCATCCCATCCGGTAGGTCGTGTACAGGAACCACGAGCCGACGAGGAAGGCCACGGTGCCGGCGCCGGTCCAGAAGCGAGGTACCCCGGCCTGGACGTCGACCGCGAAGGCGAGGAACGAGGCGATCAGCAGCGCCAGTGCCCAGGGTCGATTGGGCAGGGCCACCACGCCATAGCAGCCCAGCACGAGGCACCCGGCACCGACCAGTCCGGCGACGCCGATGCCGGCGGTGAAGAACTCGAACACCAGCAACGAGAGCCCGATGGCTAGGAGGAGGTAGCCCACCTCGGGGCTGGCGACGGTGTGCATCAAGCGGGGCAGCAGGTCGAGCTTGTAGAAGCGCGTCGGGGCGATGGTGCGGCGCTTGAGTTGATCGCCCTGCTGGACGACCTCGGCCGTTTGGAGCGTCGTCCCCCGGTACGACACGCCGTTCAGCACGACGACGAAGTCGCCGAGCGTCGGCGTCCCGGTGTCGTCCACCCCCGGCTTGAGCGCTCCCCGGGCGAGCGCGTCGTCGGCCCCGAGCGTGCCCGTCCGCAGGAGGGCGTCGGCCGAACCGAACGAGAGCGGGACTCCTCCGACGGTGAGCGGTTCCCCGAAGCGCCCGATGCGGCTTCCCGGCGACACCCCCGTGACCGCGGCCGCGCCGAGCAATTGCCCGGCGGTGCCGTACGCCGCGAGCGCCGCTCGGGCCGACCCAGATCCCCACCGCGACCTTCGAGTCGTGAATGCGCTGCGCCAGTTCCTGCACCGTCGCATCGGACACGGTCGCTCCGGGGGTGTTCATCTGGATCACGAGCGCCTGCGATCCGCGTCGCTCGGCCCGGTCGATGGCGCGCATGGTGTTGTCGACCTGGACCTGGTCGAGCAGGCCCGTGACTTCGATCACGTCGAGGGCGGGAGCCGACGAAGGGGTCTGCTCCGCGCCAGCCGTCGCCCCGCCGACCAGGACGCCGGCCCCTCCCAACAGGGCGAGGCCAGCGAAGGCGATGGCTAGTCTGCGCACGACGTGCCTCCGAGGGGGACCGTGGATCCGATGCAGTTCTTCGCCGCTACCCGGCTCATCATCGTCGCCGGGAAGGGCGGCGTTGGCAAGACCACCGTAACGGCCACGCTGGCCACCGCGGCAGCGGGGACAGGGCTACGCACGCTCGTGATCGAGATCGAGGGCAAGAGCGGTCTGGGCCTGATGCTCGGCGGCGGCGGTGAGCTGGGCTACGACGAGCTGACGTTGGCCACCGGGATGGGTCCGGCGGGCACCGGCGAGATCCGGGCCCGCACGCTCTCACCAGACTTGGCGCTCTACGAGTACCTGAACGAGCACGGGCTCCGCCGCCTCGGGAGCCGGCTCGTGCGGGGCGGCATGCTCGACGTGGTCGCCACCGCCGCACCCGGGATCGACGACATCCTGGTACTCGGCAAGGTCAAGCAGCTCGAGCGCAACAACGTCGCCGATCTGGTGATCCTCGATGCACCCGCCGCCGGCCACGCCATCACCTTCTTGCAGTCGGCCGCGGGACTGGTCGACGCCGTCTCGGTCGGCCCGATCAACTCCCAGGCCCGCGATGTGCTCGAGATGCTCTCGGACCCGTCCCGCACGCAGGTCGTGCTCGTGACCCTTCCCGAGGAGACTCCCGTCAACGAGCTCATCGACACCGCCTACGCCCTCGAGGACAAGGTCGGCCTCAGCCTCACCCTCGTCGTCGTGAACGCCGCCTACCCGCCGGCCAACGGGCTCGCGGCGGCGCTGGACGGTGGGGTCGAGGCCGCCGTCGCCGCGGCCGGCTCCCACGTCGACGCCGACGATCTCTCCGCCCTCGCCGCGGCCGCCTCGTTCCGCCTCGACCGCACCACCCTCCAAGTCGCCGAGGAGACGCGGCTGGCCGAACGGCTCCCGCTCCCCACCATCCAACTGCCGTTCTTGTTCACTGCCGGGCTCGGCCCCGATGAGATCGATCGGCTGGCCCGAGACCTGCTCCGCGGACTCGAGGCCCTCCCCGCGTGACAGCCCGGGCGCCGACGTGACCACCGCCGCGCCGCTCGGGCGCCTCGTCGCCGAGCGGTCGATCATCATCTGCTCGGGTTCGGGGGGCGTGGGGAAGACCACGACCGCCGCCGCGATCGCCGTGGAGGGCGCCCGCCAGGGTCGCAACGCGTGCGTCGTGACCATCGACCCGGCCAAGCGGCTTGCCGACGCGCTCGGTCTGGCCGGCGGTCTCACGAATGAGCCGCGGCGCATCCGCGGGCCATGGGCCGGCGAACTGTGGGCAACGATGCTCGACACGAAGACGACCTTCGACGAGCTCGTCGTCAAGTACTCGGCCGACCCCGATCAGGCGGCGCGCATCCTCACCAACCGCTTCTATCGCAACATGTCCGGCGCGCTGTCCGGCACGCAGGAGTACATGGCGGCCGAGAAGCTCTACGAGCTCCATCACGACTCGCATTACGACCTCGTCGTGGTCGACACCCCACCGACCCGCAACGCTCTCGACTTCCTCGACGCGCCGGCCCGCCTGAACCGTTTCCTCGATCACCGCCTCTACCGGCTGCTGATGGCGCCCACCCGCGCCTACCTGCGCGCCCTCAATGTGGCCGCCCAAGCGTTTCTCCGCACCGTCTCGAAGGTGGTGGGGAGCGAGGTGATCAACGACGCGATCGCCTTCTTCCAAGCCTTCGACGGGATGGAGCAGGGCTTCCGCGAGCGGGCTCATCAGGTGGTGGAGTTGTTGACTGCGCCGGACACGGTGTACGTGCTCGTCGCTTCGCCCCGGCGCGACACGGTCGACGAGGCGTCGTACTTCGCCGCCAAGCTGGCCGAGAACGGGATCGGGATCGCCGCCCTCGTCATCAATCGGGTCCACCCCCACTTCGGGCGAGGCTCGGCTCGGCAGGCGCGCGAAGAGGCCGTCCGCTACCACGGCACCGCTCTGGGAACCCTTTGGGCCAACCTCGCCGACTTCCGCCAGGTCGCCGAGCACGAGACGAGCGTCCTCGGCGGATTGGCCGCGCAAGTGGCTCCCGCGCCGCTGATTTCGGTGCCGGTCCTTCGCTCCGATGTGCACGACCTCGATGGTCTGGCCGAGGTCGGTGCTCATCTGTTCGCGGGCGAGCACTGAGCACGCGATGGATGGCACGGCGGAGCGGTAACGTCGCCGCCGATGCCGCACTACATGGTGGCAACGGATGCCGACTGGATCCTGGCCGATGTCGAGTCCGCGCTCGGAGGGTCCGACACGCGCTTCACGGTGTGCCGCTCGGGCCATGCCGTCGCGCCTGCGGTCCGCGCCGATCCCCCCGACCTCGCCGTGCTCGACCTTCAGATCGGCACGATGGGAGCCATGGCCGTGACCATGGAGCTGCGGCTGCAGGAGAGTGTGGGCCGCCTCCCGCATGTCCGCGTGCTCATGCTGCTCGACCGCCGAGCCGACGTGTTCCTCGCCAGTCGCTCCGCAGCCGAGGGATGGCTGATCAAGCCGCTCGACTCGTTGCGGCTGCGGCGAGCGGCGGCGTCGATCCTGGCGGGCGGGGCGCCACGCGAGGGCGAGCCGAGCCCGACGCCGGTGACGCCCATGGTGCCCGCACCCGAGCCTGATCTCGCCGTGGCCCAAGCCACCGTTCCGGGTGACACGACGGCCCCGTGAGGACGACGGGCTAGATTGTCGGTGCTTACGGGAAGTAGCGCAGCTTGGTTAGCGCGCAGCGTTCGGGACGCTGAGGTCGGGGGTTCAAATCCCCCCTTCCCGACCAGCCGCGATCGGCTCGTTGGCCACGCCCGAGTACGGGTTACTGGGAGCGGTGAGCGAACCGATGTTGCGCTCGAACTGCCTGGTGGTGGGGTCGTCGGCGGCGGTCTGGCCGTTGATGTAGACGACCGCACCCTGAGGCTCGACCGTGAAGGCCGTGGTGTCACCCTTTTGAGCCGCCAGCAGTCCGTTCAGGTTCGTGTTGATCTCGCCGATCTGACCGGGCCCGTACGCGCACGGCGTGGTGACGTCGTCGCAGCCGGCCGGCGTCGGCTGGATGGCCCGGCCGACGTTAGCTCCGGAGAATTGGTCATTCTCCTCGGCGCTGAAGACGAACATCGTAGTGGCGGGGGTCATCCCGCCCTGGGCCAGGCGATCGAAGAACTTGGCGAAGGCGTCGTCATAGGCCTTCGCCGTCTGTATGAAGCAGTTGTCCCCCAGACCGAGTGCGAAACCGGCTCCGGTGGCGGTCGTCGTCGTGCAGCCCGACTGCCCCGCCTTGCGCTCGTGGAGATCGCCGATGTACCCGTACACGACCGGCACCCCCGACTCGAGCATGTCGGCCGTGTAGGCGAGGGTTTGGGTGGCCACGATCGGGCCGAAGCCTGGGAACCCCGGGTGGTCGTTCAAGAAGGCACCGTTCAGCTGGCTGCCGTCGAGGCCCACCAGGTTGCCGGCTGCCTTCGTGACCGCGGACCCGTTGCGGATTAGGTTCGGTTGGCCCGCACCGAGCAGCGGCGCGATGTACCGGTGCCCGAAGAGCGCCTGGTAGCCGGTGTAGCCGCCGGGCTCGTCCAGCAGCGCATCTGTGACGGCCGAGGGCGAGGGCGTCGTCTGGCCGAACTTGACGGCCTGCGCGTTGGCGCACAGGGCGTCGCCCTGGGCGCAGTGCACGGCGAGGCCGAGGTAGTCAGCGACCTCGGTGTCCTTGAACGAGCCGGGGTCGGCGTTGAGCTGGGCCGTCTCCGGCGACGACGGCCCGAAGACCTTCGGGATGTCGAAGCCGGCGTTTCGAGCACCATGTTGGCGGTCGAGACGTCACCCACGTTGCGACCGGCGCGCGTCCAGGGCACCCATGGAGCCGGCGTTGTGACGTTGGTCGTGGTGGCCACGGCCGGAACGCTGTCGGAGTAGATCATGGCCTGCTTGGTGTCGTGGCCGCCGTCGTTGTTGGGGTTGGTCCAGTAGACGAACGAACCAGGCCCGTTGGTGCTGCCGTCCGGGTTGTAGGTGCGGTACGAGTTGCTGATCGGCATCTCGGCGGTGTGGGCAATCAACGGCGTATGGCTGTTCGAGAACAGCGTGCCGTTCTGCGGGCCGGGTTCATCCTGGCCGCCCTCGACGCCGGGGTGCCGTTGCGAGACGTCCAGATCGCCGCCCGGCAAGCCGAACCACGAACGACGACGATCTACGACCGGCGACGAGAGAACTTCGATCGGCACGCCGCCTACATGGTCGTAGCCTTCGTCGCCGGCAGCTGAGTAGCCCGCGACAGCACCTCGGGGACGCGGTGAACAAGTCCGCCCGTGCAACGCGCCTGGGGTGCTCGAACAGCTCGCGGCACGGACATCCGTTCTAGAGTGGCTTCCGTGGCCAGGCCGAAAACGGTCGCGATCGTTGGTGCGGGTCCGGGGCTCGGCTCGGCGCTTGCACGGCGGTTCGCACAGGCGGGCTGGTCCGTCGCGCTCGTGGCCTTGCGCCAGGACGTGATCGCCGCTGGCCTGGCCGAGCTCGAGGGGTTCGGGGTGAACACGTGTGGTGCCCAAGCCGACGTCGCTGACCGTCCTCGCATTGAGCGCGCCTTCGGCTCGATTGTCGATGCCCTCGGGGTGCCCGATGTCGTCGTCTACAACGCATCGATCTACCAGGCCGAGGCGGTCCTCGAGCTGTCGAACGAGGCGCTCCGGCTTGCGCTCGACATCCACGTCGTGGGCGCGCTCAACACAGCCCAATGCGCGATCGCGGCGATGCAGCGAGCCGATCATGGGGTGCTCGTGTTCACGGTGAACAGCCTGGCGAGGTCCCCGGAGGCGATGTCGGCCGCGCTGAGTATCGGGAAGGGAGCGCAACTGAACCTCGCGCTGAGCCTCGAGCGCGAGCTTCAGGGCACCCCCGTTCACGTCGGCGTCGTAACAGTGTGCGGTCCAATCAAGGTAGGCACGGCCTACGACCCGGATCGACTGGCAAACGTCTACTGGGAGCTGGCCACACAGGAGCCCGCCCGCTTCGAGCGGGACCGCCTCGTCCAGGCGCCCGACTGATCCCCGGATGGCCGAGCCGCGGTTCCCCAGGTCTTGAGACTGGGACGTCCACTCCTCGTCGAGCCCGGGTCCGAGGTCCAACACACGATCGGCGCTGCCATGAACGTCCCCTAACAATCGCCGGAAGGCGACGCTGTCGGGCGGCTTGGGCGATCTCGCTTCGTCACGCTGAGCGTTCGTCGAGTCGGTCGGGCCGTTGCCCGCCAATGGGCAGGTGCTGATGGCCACCAACACGAGTGCTCGGACCGCGCAGCGCGTGGCCGGTAGACGAGGCTCGGGGAGTTCAAATCCCCCCTTCCCGACTTATCCCCTCCCCGACACACTGGGCGAGCTACCGATGGTCGGCCGACCGATACATGCGTGGCAGCGTGCTGTGCCCTCCTGAGCTACGGGCCAGCCGTGCTGCGGATCAGGTTCCTGTCACGGCGTAGACGCTCCATGTCCCGGGGACGTCTCGGAGATGGTGACCACAGGGGCCTCGGAAGGTGATCGCCGACCCGAGGACGAGGTCTCGCACAGTCTGCGACACGAGCACCTCGCCCGGACGGGCGAGGTCAGCGACGCCACGGGCGATGGCGACCGCAACGCCGGTGATGCCCTTGCTGGTGGCGTCACACTCGCCGCTGTGCACCCCCGCCCGAACGTCGACCTCCGTGAACTGGAGGTGCGCCACGACCTCGGACGCGCACCGGATGGCACGGGCCGGTCCGTCGAACGTGGCCAGGATGCCGCCACACTCGCGTCGGACGACACAGCCTCGGAACCGTCCGATGAGCTGCCTGGCCTCCGCGTAGGCGCCCGCACCCGCGAATGGTCGTGCACCGGGACGGAGTCCCCCGATGAACACGACGGTGGCGAGCACGCGGCGGATTTCCCGGTTCGGCACCGCGCCGACGAGGAAGTCCTGGATCTCGTCGGCCACGACCTCCAGCACGTCGGAAAACCAGATCAGGTGATCGGCGCTGTCGACCTCTGCCAGCGTGGCGTGTGGCATTCGCTCCGCCATGTAGCGGGCCAGCTCGATCGGGATGACCCGATCCCGACTGGGGTGCAGAACGAGGGTCGGCGCTTCGACCATGGGTAGGGCGTGCCGAACGTCGATCTGGGCCACGGTTCGGAGGTACGCCGCGGCGGCGCCGGGGCTGGCCGAGGCCCGCTGGAACCGGCCCACCTGTTCGCGGGCGACCGGGTCGTCGCAGGCGCTCGGGCAGTACAGCCGGAGACCGACCCCGGTCCCCCATCGTGGCTCGGTGTACGCGACGTGTGCGTCGACGTCTTCGGGCCGGAGTCCGATCAGGTAGTCGTCCCCGCCGCGGAGCTGTCGAGCGAAGCCACCGAAGAGGACCAGCGCCCAGACGCGGGCCGGGTACGCGGCGGCGAAGAGGATCGCGGTGAGCCCGCCGGCGGCGACCCCGAGCATGGCGGCCTGCTCCGAGCCGACGGCGTCGAGCACGACGCTCGCGTCCTCGACCCAACGCTCGACGTCGACCTCGGGCGGCCGGTCTGACAGGCCCATCCCTCGCTTGTCGAAGAGGATCAGACGGGAGAACGACGCCAAGCGGCGGACGAATCGCCCAGACCGCGCCTCCCACCACGTCTCCAGGTGCGAGAGGTAGCCGGGCACAACGATGAGGTCGAACGGCCCTTCGCCCACCACCTGGTACGCGAGGTTCACCCCGTTGTCGCTCTTCGCGTAATGGATCTCCGGGATCGACGGCACAGCGCGGCGCGACGACCTGGCGCGGTGGTCCGATCGCGCACCGCTCGCGGTCAGGCCCGGAGATGGCGGCCGTCTCGAAGACGGCTCTGCCATCGGCAGCGCCGACCAGTCGAGCTCGGCACGCTGCTCCAGCACGGCTGCCTCGAGGGCGCGAAGGGCAGGCCCAGGCTCCACGCCGAGCTCCTCGAACAACCGGGCGCGGACAAGCGCGCACGCCCGGAGCGCCTCCGCCTGCCGACCGCAGCGGTACAGCGCCAAGACCCATTGACCCCACAATCGCTCCCGCAGCGCATCTGTGGCCACGAGCGTGTCGAGCTCGCAGACCACCACCTGGTGGCGGCCGCACGCGAGGTCGGCATCGATGCGATCCTCGATCGCGCCCAGCAGCGCGTCGTCCAGCCGAGCGGCCTCGGCCTCGAGGGGCACACACGTCTGGACATCGGCCAAGGGCTCGCCCCGCCACAGCCCGAGAGCGTCGCGGAGCGTGGCCGACGCCCGGGCCGGGTCGCCGACCGCGGCGTGCCTACGCGCCCCCTCGACCAGCTCGAAGAACCGGTGCTCGTCCGTCGTCGTCGGCGATGGCGAGCCGGTAGCCGGGCGCGACGAGTTCCAGCAACGGCGCGGCGCCGGCGGTGCCGAGCAGCTTCCGCACAGCCGCCACCCGTACCTGGAGCACCCGGCGGGCACGGTCGACGGCAAGCGTCGGCCACAGCTCCTCCATCAGCCGATCGGCCCCGACGACGCGACCCCGTCGAATCACCAGCAGTGCCAGGAGCGCCCGCTCCTTCGGCGCCGCGGGCGTGACGTCGACGCCGTCGATCACCACCTCGAGCGGTCCGAGCACACGGACGGCGACGTACACCGCTCCCCATCCTAGGTAGCCCCCTGCAGGTGCCCGGCGAAACCCGACGAGCGGGTCGCCTCCGGGTGGGACGTGACCGAGGTGCACAGCCAGCGGTACTGGCTCTGCACCTCATCCGCCGCGCTGGTCCGCCGTCACGCGATCTTGACCCGGCGAGTGATCTGGCCGTTGCTCTCCCAGTAGGTGTGCTTGGCGACGAGGAAGGGGTCGTCGGGCGCCGGCTGGAGGTTGCCTGAGGTGTCGAAGGCTCTCGACGTCACCGTGTGCTCGCCAGCGGCGGGGGTGCCCCACTCGTACTTCCAGAACCTCCACGTGAAGCCACGGTTCGATTGCTTCGGTCCGATGAGCTTGGTGGGCTTCCACGGCCCGTCATCGATCCGGACCTGTACCGCCCCGATCGGGGCGCCCCAGGCGACACCGACCACCGTGTGCGTGCGGTCGTGCCGCACGACCTTGGCCGGCGCCGACTTGAGCCGGGCATGGCCCACGTTGGAGAAGGTCCAGTTGATGTCACCGTTCGGGAGCACCTCCTCGCGGATGCTGACGTAGTCCCTCGCCATGAACCGACCGGTGTAGCGCTGGTTCCGGACCTCGATCCGACTCAGCCACTTGACATTGGCCACGCCGTACCAGCCGGGGGCGATCAGCCGGACCGGGAAGCCGTGCTCGGGCGGAAGTGGGCCGCCGTTCATCTCGTAGCAGAGGAGGTTCTCCTCGTTCATCGCGTCAGCGACCGACATGCTGCGGGCGAAGTGCTCGGTGATCGTCAGGTCGAGGCCGCCGCTGCCGTCGTCGACGACCGTGCCCGTCTTGCCCCCGCCGGTGATGCCGGAGTCGTCGCGTATGGTCACGGTTCCTCTGTCCGTGCCCCAGAACACGACCTCCGAACCCTCCTTCTTGATGCCGGCAGCCCGCAGCAGTGGCGCCAGTGGTGCACCCGCCCAGCGGGCGTTGCCGATGGCGCCGATGACGAACGGCAAGCCGGTGTTGCCAGAGCACTCCAGCGTGAAGTCAACGGCGCGACGGGCGCGCTGTTTGAGATGGGCGAGCGAGATCGACATAGGGCGGTCGACGAGGCCGTCGATACCCAGGCGGTACTTGGCGGCGTCGATCGTCGGAATCTCGTAGTGCTTGACCGTGAAGAAGTTGTCGCTCGGCGTACGGAACGAGTCGAGCTCCTCCCACTTCAGGAGGTTCCCGACGATGCTCTGCGCGGGCGGCGGCACGGCGATCGGCTGGTCGACCCAAGGGAGTACCGTCCCGGACGGGCCGACGTTCTCTCCGTCTTCCTGTGCGAGGTCGTCCGGCGCGCCGAGCTGGGCCGCGAACGCGTGCGCCGGCGCGGCAATCTGGAGGACGGAGAGCCCCGCCATCATGGCGCCGCCACTCTTCAACAGGGTGCGACGGGACAGATCGGCCTTCTCCATGAAGCTTGCCCCCTTCAACGTCAACCACGACTACGCGCTCGTCCCCGAACGGCCCGGCATGAGGTCCTCCCATCCCGCGCCAGGGTCACCCTGACAGGACGCGCTTACGGGGGACTCACGGCCCGCCTACGGCCCACGGTCGCGACTGGGGGGGCGGATTCGAACTCCTTGCAATGGAGCGGCTGGACTCTCGGGGTTCGAGGTAATGGCAGCACGACGGGTGTGTGTCATCCTCAGCGGTCATGCTTGGCAACTTTCCAGGGAGGTCGACAATGGATGCCGATGCGTTGATGCAGCAGGCGCGGGACGCTCTCACGGTGAAGCGAGTCTTCGGCGAGCCCTACGAACGTGAAGGCGTGACCGTCCTCCCGGTCGCGTCGATCCGCGGTGGCGCTGGTGGAGGAAGCGGAGAAGGCACGAACCCCAATCGGGGCGGCGCCGGCTCGGGCTCCGGGGGCGGCTTCGGTCTGATCGCAAAGCCCGCAGGTGTGTACGTCATCGAGGGCAACGTCGTGCGCTGGCAACCCGCGGTCGATGTGAATCGGATCGTCCTCGGAGGCCAGGTAGTGGCGATCGTCCTGCTCCTCGTCCTGCGCTCCGCGCTCAGGCGGGCTCGATAGCGACAGCAACCTGCCCGGGCGCGGTGGCCATCGCACCACGACTGCTCATGATGCCCCTTCAGTCCCGCATCGTCCGCAGTACAAACACGCTCGCCTCTGGCGGTGTCAAGGCTTGGCCTCGACCGATCATCGCTTCGTGTGCCGGGCAGCCAGGTGTTCGGCGAGGTCGCGCGGCATGCCGCCAGCCCGCCCACCTCGACCTCAGCCAGGGCAGCTCTGGACAATCGAGCGGATCATCGCCCCGAGCGCGTCATCGATCACGCCCGAGAGGAAGTGCAACAGCTGGGTGTCGTCGAGCTTGGCCAGCACGGCGTCCGCGATGCAGGCTGCCCGGCTGGCCCCGACCTCCCTCGTCAACTCGGCGCTGAGCGAAGAGCGCAGCTCGCTGCGGTCGAGCACGAACGGGTCGGCCGACGGACTCTTGTAGGAGTCGGTGCAGGCCAGCCCGTCGGTCGGCACGGCGAGCTGCACGAGATAGGCGCTGACGGCGCGGTCGACGCATGGCGACTTGGTCGTGGCGGTGTGTCCGTCGCCGTCCCAGCTCACGGTCACGGCCGAGCCGAGCTCTTTGGCCAGCGCCGCGGTGTTCGCGAACGGTGTGGCCGGGTCGTTCTTCGTGCCGATCACGACCAGCTTCGGCGCCGTCGGTGCCGACACCTTGGGCAGCGGCTCGTCGCCGTTCGGGAACCCCTCGCAGCCGTAGAGGCCCCAGCCGGCGGCTCCACCGAGCAGCGGGTCCTTGGTCGCGAGCTCGGCCGCCGTCGCCTTGGCCTCGGCGAGCGTCGGGCGGCGAGGGTCGTCGTCGCAGCTGATGACGATGTGCGCGTCCTCGAGGTTGCCATAAGAGCCGTCGGCCTTGCGGTCGTTGAGGCTGTCGGCCAGCGCCAGGAGGAGCGCCCCGTTCCCGGCGTCCGCGTCGGCGAGGCCCTGCGCGAGCAGCGGCCACGAGTCCTTGTCGTACATCGCCGCTCCGACGCCGCTCAACAAGTAGCCCGGCGTGAGCGAGCGTGACGAGCGCGGCACGGGGATGGGGGCCTGCTCGGCCGCGGCCTTCACCCGCTCGTACAGTGCCTTGGCATCGGGGCCGGCTACGCACTGGGACGAGCCGGCGCAGGCGGCGACGAACCGATCGAAGGCCAGCTGGAAGCCGGCCGCTTGGGTGGCCTCGCTGTTCTTGTCGTTCGGGTCGACGGCGCCGTCCAGCACCATGGCCCGCACATGGTTGGGGAACAAGGTGGCGTACACCGCGCCCACCTCGGTGCCATAAGAGAAACCGAGGTAGGTGAGCTTGTCGTCGCCCACCGCCTGGCGTAGGACGTCGAGGTCGCGCGCGGTAGCCGTCGTGCCGTAGGCCGACAGCTTGCTGCCCAGCTTGGCCGTGCACGCCGCCGCCACACGGGTCTGCGCGTCGGCGAAGGCCTGCTCCTCGGTGGGCGTTGCCGGGTCCGGATCGAGCCCGTTCAACGTGTCCTTGTTCGGTAGGCACTCGATCGGGTCGCTCTGCCCCACTCCGCGAGGGTCGAAGCCGACGACGTCGAAGCGGTCCTTGATCTCCGTTGGCAGCTTCTCCACCAGATTCGGTAGGAACTCGATGCCCGAGCCGCCCGGACCCCCCGGGTTGACGAACAGCGTGCCAAGCCGCTGGTCGCTCTTGGCGGCGCGCTGGCGGGCCATGCGGATGGTCGTCGTGCCCGCTGAAGGGTTCGCGTACACGAGCGGGACGCTGACCGAGGCGCAGTCGAGCGTCGGCGTGTCGGTGCACGGCTGCCAGGTGGCGGGCGGCACGGAGGTCGTCGTGGCGGCTCCGGCCGTGGCCGACCAGGTCGACGACGCCGGAGTCGTAGAGGCCGGGGCGACCGTGGTGGCCGTGCCGATCGGGCTGGCGACCGTGACCCCGGCATCGGTGCTGCACCCGGCGGCCAGCAGTGCGACCGTCGTGCCGACGACGCCCGTCCCGACTACCACACGCCGAAGCCTCGAAGGGGGCCTCGCCCTGATTCCCAGGCGCGAATCGTGCGACCCGCTCAAGAGCGCCCGAAGCCCCGACCGTTCGCGTCCACCATCGTCACGTTACGCGTCGGCCAGAGCCGGCCACAGTCGGCCAGAGCGGGCCGCCGTCGGCCCGGATGCCGAGCGCAATGCCGTCCAGCCCCGCCCCGCGGGACTGGGCCGGACGGCCCACGTGCCCGGCCGGCGGGGCTTGTTACCGTCCTCGGATCCACCGGGGGACGTGCATGGTTCTCGCCGCGCTGGCACGCACCCATCCTTCCGTACCCCCGGGAGGTATACTTCCCGGCATGGCCGGGTACTCCGACGACAGGGCGAGGCACCTCGCCGCACTGCGCCGCATCGAGGGCCAGGTTCGGGGGCTGCAGCGGATGGTCGAGACCGACCAGTACTGCATCGACGTGCTCACGCAGGTTTCCGCTGCCACGCGGGCCCTCCAGTCGGTGGCGCTGAACCTGCTCGAGGAGCACCTCGGGCACTGTGTCGCCGATGCCATCGCGAGTGGCGACGAGGCGTCGGCTGACGAGATGCTCGCGGAGGCGCAAGCGGCCATCGCCCGCCTCGTCCGCTCCTGACCGCCTCGTCGGCCAAGCCGATCCGCCGGCACGCTCATCCGGCGCGACGCGTCGATCGCCGGCGCGACGCGTCGATCGCCGGCGCGACGCGTCGATCGCCGGCGCGACGCGTCGATCGCCGGCGCGCACGGGACGCCTGTACGTCCGACCTTCGCACGTTTGGCCGCACTGTTCGGGGGACAGACGCCGGGCACGAGACAGCAATGGCAGAGCGGGCGCGAGATGGCGGGGTGCGCCTCCACGCACACACCCCGCCCTCGCGAAGCCGGGTGCCGGCCCAGGAAGGGGCGACCCGCCGACACCCGTCTTCGTCCACCCTGACAGACGGCAGGAGCACGGATCCCGAAGTGCTCCTGCGGTCCTGGGTGGATCCTCTCGCCGCGTCTGTTCGTCGCCCCACGGCAATCGGATTGGTCGCATATCCCCCCAATCCGGGCGCGACGCGGCTACGAATCGTCGGGCATGACGCTGTCGCCGCTGCACCAACCGACCGCGGCGACCGCCGAGCCATCGACGAACGGAACGTTGGGCGAGCTCTTGCGGATGGTGGCCCGGGGCGACGCCGACGCCTTCAGCCGCCTGTACGACCTCGTCGCGCCCGAGGTCTACGGGCTGGTGCTGCGGGTCGTGCGTGATCCGGCTCAGGCCGAAGAGGTCGCTCAGGAGGTGCTCGTCGAGGTCTGGCGCAGCGCCGCCCGGTTCGATCCGAGCCGCGGCAAGGCGAGCACCTGGATCTTGACCATCGCCCATCGCCGCGCCATCGACCGGGTGCGCAGCGAGCAAGCGGCCCGCGACCGCACCGAGCGGGTCGGACGGCCCGAAGCGATCGCTCCCGAGCCGGTCAGCGAAGCCGTGGTCGGGCGTCTCGACCAACTCCGGGTCCAGGCCGCCATGGCTTCGCTCACCGATCTCCAACGCCAATCGATCGAGCTGGCCTACTACAGCGGCCGCTCGCACTCGGAGATCGCCGCCTTGCTCGACGTGCCCTTGGGTACCGTGAAAACCCGTATACGCGACGGCCTGATCCGCCTCCGCGACACATTGGGAGAGGGGTCATGACCGACGACGTGCACGCTCTGAGCGGGCTGTATGCACTCGACGTCCTGAGCGGGGCCGAGCGCCTCGCGTTCGACCGGCACCTGCGCCGCTGCGCGACCTGCGCCACCGAGGTCGCCGAGTTCCAAGCCACCGTGGCTCGACTGGGCGCGGCCGAGGCCACCCCGCCACCCGCGAGCCTGAAGGCGGCGGTCATGAACGCGGTGGCGACCACCCGCCAGGAAGGCGTCGTCGTCGGAGCCGGCCGCTTCGAGCGCCGGCGCGGGCGCATCGTGTTGGGGGCCGTCGCCGCGGTCCTCGCTCTCGTGGTCGGCGTCCTGTCCGTCCGTCTCGTCTCGACGAACAACGAGCTAGATCGCATGGCCGACGTGAGCCGGGTGCTGACCGCGCCCGACGCCGCCTCCAAGAGCTTCGCCGGCAGCGAAGGCATCAGTGCTCGGGTGGTGGGCTCGTCGAACCTCGGGCGCACGGTCGTCGTCCTCGACGGCCTCCCGCCGGTGGCGTCCGACAAGGCCTACGCGGCTCTGGCTGATCGACAAGTCGGGGCCCAAGCCGGTCGGCCTCGTGCGGCCAGACGCCGGGCAGCGGGCGTTGGCCGTCGTCCCGGAGGACGCGTCCCGTTTCGACGCCTTCGGCCTCACCGTCGAACCGCGCACCGGCTCCCGGGCGCCGACCACGCCGCTGCTCTTGCAGGGTGCGCTCTCCTGAGGCCCCAACCAGGCCGGCACCGTCACGGCTACCGTCGTCGTGGTGGAGCTCGCACATCTCCAGGACTTGATGGAGCGCACCTACGGCGAGCAGGACCGCCAACGCGGCGTGACGAGTGCGATCGCGTGGCTGACCGAGGAGTTGGGGGAGCTCGCCCAGGCCGTCCGCAAGGGTGACCGCGGGGACCAGGTGCGGGAGCTGGGCGACGTTTTGGCGTGGCTGGCGTCGTTGGCCAACCAGCTCGGCATCAGCCTCGACGAAGGCGCCGCCCGCTTCGCGGCCGGATGCCCGAAGTGCGCGGCGATGCCCTGCCGCTGCTGAACGACGGGTGGCGGCTCAGCTCGCCCGGGAGGCGAGAACGAGCTCGGCGATCTGGACCGCGTTCAGGGCCGCCCCCTTGCGGAGGTTGTCGTTGGACACGAAGAGGGCGAGCCCGCGCCCCTCGGGCACGCCGGGGTCGCGGCGGATACGCCCCACGAAGGTCGGGTCGCGACCGGCGGCCTCGAGCGGCATCGGCACGTCGCTCACCTCGACGCCCGGGGCGGTGGCCAGCACCTCGGTCGCCCGCGCCGGGGAGATGGGCCGCTCGAACTCGGCGTTGATGCTGAGGGAATGACCGGTGAAGACGGGGACCCGCACGCAGGTTCCGGAGACGAGGAGGTCGGGGATCCCCAGGATCTTGCGGCTCTCGTTGCGGAGCTTCTGCTCCTCGTCGGTCTCGCCGTCCTCGACGACCTTCCCCGCGATGGGAAGCACGTTGAACGCCACCGGGCGGGCGAACTTCGAAGGCGGCGGGAACTCGACGGCCGAGCCGTCGTGGGTCAGCGCGGCGGCCCGGTCGTAAACCTTGCGCACCTGCTCGTCGAGCTCCTCCACCCCGGCCAGCCCAGCCCCCGACACGGCCTGGTAGGTGCTGACGACGATCCGCCGCAGGCCCGCCTCGTCGTGGAGCGCCTTGAGCGCCGGCATGGCGGCCATGGTCGTGCAGTTCGGGTTGGCGATGATGCCCTTCGGTCGATGATCGACGGCCTCGGGATTCACCTCCGTCACGACGAGGGGGACGTCGGGATCCATGCGCCACGCCGACGAGTTGTCGATCACGACCGCGCCCGCCGCGGCGAAGCGGGGGGCCAGCACCCGGCTGCCCGCCGCGCCCGCGGAGAACAGGGCCACCTCGACACCGGACGGATCGGCAACGGCGGCGTCCTCCACGGGGATGTCGACGCCCTGCCACGGGATCGTGCGGCCCACGGACCGCGCCGAGGCGAAGTACCGCAGCGAGGTGACGGGGAAGCGACGCTCCTCGAGGATGCGGCGCATGACCCCGCCGACTTGCCCGGTGGCGCCGACGATCGCGACGTGCATCTGGCCAAGGCTACCGGCGGGCCGAGGCCGGCCTCCGGGCATATCGCAAGCAGTGAGGCTGGCGAGGCGCTCAGCGACGCTCCGGCAGCGGGGCGCTGTACATCGTGTCGGAGTCCAACCCGAACGCGGTGTGAAGGGCTCGGACGGCCCGCTCCATGTCGATACGGGCGACGACACAGGTGATGCGAATGGTCGACGTGGAGATCATCTCGATGTTGACCCCGTTGGCGGCCAGCGTCTCGAACATCGTCGCCGCGATCCCCGGGCTGGTCTTCATGCCCGAACCGACGAGGCTGACCTTCGCGATGTCGTCGTCGTGGCTGACGCCACCCGCGGAGATCTCCTGGGCGATGTCGCTCACGATCTTCTCGGCCACGGCCAGATCGGCCTTCGGGACGGTGAAGGAGATATCGGTGGTGCCGGCGTGGGACGTGTTCTGCACGATCATGTCGACGTTGACGGCGGCGTCGGCGAGCGCCCGGAAGAGCCGGGCGGCGATGCCGGGGCGATCGGGCACCTGTTCCACCGTGACCTTGGCCTCGGTGACGTCGTGCGTGACGCCGGAGATGATCGGCTCCTCCATCGAGGGGTCCTCCTCGGTGACCCACGTGCCCGGCTCCCAGGTGAAGCTCGAACGGACGTGGATCGGGACGTGGTGGTTACGGGCGAACTCGACCGAGCGGAGGATCAGCACGCGCCCGCCCGAGGCGGACATCTCGAGCATCTCCTCGAAGCTGATGCGGAGCAGCTTCCGCGCCGAGGGCACGATGCGCGGGTCAGCGGAGAACACCCCGGTGACGTCGGTGTAGATCTCGCAGCTGTCGGCCCCGAATGCCGCGGCCAGCGCCACCGCAGTGGTGTCCGAGCCGCCCCGGCCCAACGTCGTGATCTCCTTGTCGAGGGAGATCCCTTGGAAGCCGGCGACGACGCACAACTTGCCCTGGGCCAGGGCTTCGCGCACCCGGTCACCCTTCACTTCGAGGATCTTGGCCTTGCCGTGCACGTTGTCGGTGACGATGCCGACCTGGCTCCCGGTGAAGCTCACCGCCTCGATGCCGAGGTCGGCGAGGGCCATGCACAACAGCGCCATCGACTTGCGCTCCCCCACGGTGAGGAGCATGTCGAGCTCGCGCCCTGGCTGGGTGGTCGAGACGGCGTCGGCCAACGCGATGAGGTTGTCGGTCTCCTTGCCCATGGCGCTGACCACCACGACGAGGTCGTGGCCCTGCGCGCTGGTGAACGCGATGTGCTCGGCGACGGCCCGCATGCGGTCCGCGTCGGCCACCGAAGTGCCGCCGTACTTCTGCACCAGGAGCGCCACTGTGTCGACGGTACCCGACGCCTCCGGCTGGGAGCGGGTCGTTAGGCTGGGCCCTTCGTGGGCACCGCCAAGCGCGAACGACAGAAGGCCAACCGGCAGTACCGCCTCGAGCAGCTCCAGGTGCAGGAGCGGCGGGCCCGCACCAAGAGCCGCATCATCCGGTGGGGGGCGATCATCGTGGCCGGGGCCGCCGCCCTCTTCGGCTTGTCGTGGCTGATCAATCGCAGCAGCTCGAGCTCTTCGTCGACGCCCACCACCGACGCCACGAGCGCCACCTCCATCGCTCCCACCACCGTCGTCACCGGCACGTCGTTCGCCTACGGGACGGGCCCGTGCCCCCCGGTCGACGGGTCCGGGGCCAAGAAGACCACCTTCACCGCCGCGCCCAAGCAGTGCATCGACCCCAAGAAGCCGTACACGGCGACGTTCGACACGAGCGAAGGGCAGGTCGTGGTGAAGCTCGACACGACCAGGACGCCGGGCACGACCAACAACTTCGTGACCCTCAGCGGGTGGCACTACTACGACGGGTCGAGCATCTTCCGAACGGACACGTCGATCGACATCATCCAGGGGGGCGGCAAGACCAATGCCGATGATCCCGGCTACACGATCCCCGACGAGGGCGGCACGTTCACCTGGAGCGATAGCGGGGGCAAGGGGCCGTTCACCTATCAGGCGGGCGACCTGGTGATGGCCCGCAGCGATGCCCCCAACAGCGGCGGCGGCCAGTTCTTCTTCGGGGTCGGGCCGAAGGTGTCCAACCTCGACGCGCAGGGCACCTACGTCACCTTCGGGAAGGTCACCAAGGGCCAAGACGTGCTGCAGAAGATCCTCGCCCTGAACAAGGACGACCCGAGCAGCGGCCTGGGCGGGGCGCCGAACCGACCCGTCACCGTCAGCAAGGTGACCATCACCCAGAGTTGAGGGCCTCGATGCCGACCGGGGCGTGGCCGCGGTAGACCGACACCCGGCCGTGGGCCCTCCAGCGACCGTCGGGGCCACGGATCGCGGCACTCGCTGACTCCAGGGTCAGCACCGTCAACTCGTCGTCGTCGGCGGCCAGATCGAGCGTGCGGTGGAGCCGGTCGGCCGACCACTGCTCGACCTGGGGCACCACCGCGATCCGGCGCACGAGACCCAGCCCGAGCGTGAACGCGCCGCCCCGAGGATCGACCATCGGGTCGGACGCCACCATCGCCCCGGCCGAGGAGGCGGCCACGACACCTCCGTCGTCGAGTGCGGCGCGGAGCGCATCCCACAGGGGCGTGTCCTTGACCACCGAGCGGAGATGCATCGGGGAGCCGCCGGCAAGGTAGGTGAAGCGACTGGCCCGGATGCGCTCGACGTGCTCGGCCACGAACGCGTCCGGTCGCGAGACAACCATGACGGCGCTGGCCGACGCGCCCAGGCCGGCGAACCAACGCTCGGCTCGCTCCACGACCCGTTGCGGATGCTCGAAGGCGGCCGCCGTGGGGAGGACGAGCACGTCGCCGCGGCCCGCCGCCCCGAGCAGCTCGCGGTCGAACTCGCAGCCGGGCCCGAACTCGCCGCCGCCCACGAGCGCCACCGTCCCGCTCACGGCGCGACCTCCGGACGCTCGGCCACGCCGGCGACGCAGCCCCGGAGGGGGATGGCCAACGTAGGGACGGTGAATCGTTCCAGGTCGCGCAGCTTGAACCCCGCGCTGCGGACGGCCCCCGGGATGTCGCGCCGCGGGTCGCAGCCGCCTCCCATCCACCGCCAGGCGGGGCCGACGAGGTCGGTGGGGCGCCGCGCCCCCCTCCAGTCGGGGACGTGCTCGAGGAAGAGGAAACGGCCGCCCGGCCGCAGCACGCGCCGTACCTGGCGCAAGGTGGCCGCCAGATCGGTGACCGCGCACAGGGTGAGGACGCTGACGACGGTGTCCGCCGACTCATCAGGGCGCGAGGCGAGCGCGGCCGTCGTACCGGGGTGCCCCAAGTGGACGACGTCGCCACGCTCGAGCGTCCTCAGCCGATCGCGATGGCGTTGGAGCACGGGCGACGCGAAGAACGACGCCAGCCACGCATGCCCCATCCGGTCCCCGATCCTCGGCGACACGGGCGCCGACCGTAACCGGCACCGCGTCCCCGAAGCGTCAGGCAGGCTCGACGAGCGCCCCTTCGAGCTCGGCGAGGACGACGGAAGGCACCCCGAGGCCGATCACGTACTCACGCGTCGAGCCGTGGACGGCGCGGATGAGCTGGAGCAGCCCGGCCATCGCCTCGGGATCGGCCACGAGGAAAGCCGAAGGCTGGCGCTGCATGTACGCGAAGTACTCGGGGTTGTTCACCTCGGACCACGCCCGCATCCGTTCCATGGCCGCGGTGGTGAGGGCATAGTCGGCCACGACGTCTTCGTCGCTCACCCCGAGCGCCGAGAGCACGAGGGCGGCCAGCAACCCGGTGCGGTCCTTACCCGCCGCGCAGTGGAACACCGCCGGGAGGGCGCCGGGCAGGGCGAGGAGCCGGAAGGCCTGGGCCAGGCGAGGCTCGCCCATCTCGAGCATCTCGAGGTACTTGCTGAGGAGGAACTGGCTCGGCGGGGCGGTGGGATCGACCACTTCACCCGGGTCCCAGGTGACGTCGATGACGGGGAGATGGTGGAACCAGACGGTGTGGTCGTCGACGGGATAGCGGCCCCGGACCTCCAGCTCCCGCTCCGTGCGCAGGTCGAGGACGGTTCGGATGCCGAGCGCCCGCACCACCTCGAGGTCGTCGGCGGTGAGCTTGTAGAGGCCGTCGGCACGAAACAGCGTCCGCCACCGGGTGCTCCGGCCGTCCTTCGCGCGGTAGCCGCCCAGGTCACGGAAGTTGTGCACCGCGGTGAGGGCGATGAGACGGCTGGTCTCGTTGGTGGTGTCGACGGTGCTCACAGATAGACCGTACCGGTGTTCGGTTGCCATTCGGCGACCTGAGGATGAATCGACGGGACCAAGGTCCGGACTTTTTTCACATTCCCCTACCGTGCGGTAACATCGCGCCATGGATACACCCAAGATCAAGAAGGTCGGGATCGTTGGCTCCGGCATCATGGGTGTCGGCGTCGCCGAGGTGGCCTCCCGGGCCGGCCATGACGTGGTCCTGCGATCGCGCCATCCGGCCAGCGCGGACGCCATGGTCGTGGCGTTGGAGCGCTCGCTCACCCGCCAGGTGGACAAGGGTCGTCTCGAGGCGGCGGAACGCGACGCCGCTTTGGCCCGCGTCACCCCCACCGCGGCGATGACCGACTTGCACGACTGCGACCTCGTCATCGAATCGGTGGTGGAGGATCTCGCTGTCAAGAAGCAGGTCTTCCGTGAGCTGGACCACGCCTGCCAGCCCGAGGCGATCTTCGCCACCAACACCTCCACGCTGCCGGTCATCGAGTTGGCCGTGGAGACCGGGCGGCCCGAGCGCGTCTGCGGCCTCCACTTCTTCAACCCGGCGCCGGCCATGAGTCTGGTCGAGGTGGTGCGGCCGTTGACCGCCGACGACGACACGTTGGAGGCGGTCCGGGCCTTCGCCGTGGCCTGCGGCAAGGACCCGGTGGAGGTGAAGGACCGCGCCGGGTTCATCGTGAACGCGCTGCTCTTCCCCTACTTGAACAACGCAGTGCGCCTCTACGAACAGGGCACCGCCACCGTCGACGACATCGACACCGCGATGAAGGGCGGCTGCAACTTCCCCATGGGGCCCTTCGCGTTGCTCGACCTGGTGGGGCTCGACACGTCGGTCGCGATCCTCGAGGCGCTCTACGCCGAGTTCCGCGACCCCAACTTCGCGCCCGTTCCCACGCTCCGGCGCATGGTGGCGGCAGGCTTCCTCGGTCGCAAGGCGGGACGGGGCTTCTTCGACTATCGGTAGGGGGGTGATCCACCCTCCCGTCGAGCCACCGCCCAACCGGTGGTCGTTCCCGCCCCCGGCGCACGCCGACGCGGCGGGTCTCGTGTGCATCGGCGGGGATCTCGTCCCGGGCACGCTCCTCGCCGCGTACCGCAGCGGCCTCTTCCCGATGCCGGTCGGGCGCCGCCGTCTCGGCTGGTGGTCACCCGACCCGCGCGGCGTTTTGCCCTTCGACAGCCTGCGGGTCAGCCGGTCGCTCCGACGCTCGTTGCGCCGCTACGAGCTGCGTGTCGACACGTCGTTCCGGGCGGTCATGGAGGCGTGCGCCACGCCGAACCGCCACGGCGGATGGATCACGCCCGCGTTCGTCGACGCCTACGCCCGCCTCCACCAGCTCGGTTGGGTACACAGCGTCGAGGCGTGGACGCCGAGGGGTGAGTTGGTGGGCGGGCTCTACGGCGTCAGCATCGACGGACTCTTCGCGGGGGAGTCCATGTTCTCCCGCGCGACGGACGCGTCAAAGGTCGCCCTTGTCGGGCTGGTCGATCACCTCCGGGCCTCGGGGATCGAGCTGCTCGACGTCCAGTGGCGCACGGCTCACCTGGCCAGCCTCGGGGTGGTCGCCATCCCACGGCCCGAGTACCTGCAGCGGTTGCGGGCCGCCCTTGCCGGGCCCGGGCATTGGGTGGCGACCGATCAGCTCGTCATTGGGGCATCCTGAAGGGGATGGCCCGTCGCTCGTTCCTGGTTCGCAGCGCGCCGGTCGTGGCCGCGGCTCTCGCGGCCGCGGCGTGCGGGACGCGGCTGCCGTCGCGCGCCTTCACGACGACCACGAGCTCCGCGCCCCGCGTGGCGACGGGTGGGGCCACCACCTCTACGGGGGGCAATCCGGCCTCGGATGTGGGGGTCACGGCCGACGAGGTGCGGGTGGGTTTGATCGTGAGCCGCACGAGCCCCCTCGGCGCGGAGACGTTCTCCGGCCCGATGTACGGCGCCCGCGCCTACTTCGACGGCCTGAACCTGCGCGGTGGTGTCCACGGACGAAAGGTGAAGGTGATCGTCTGCGACGACGGATCGACCGGCGCCGGCAACCGGACGTGCGTCCGGAAGCTGATCGACCATGACAAGGTGTTCGCGTTCGCCGGCAACTCGATCTTCCAGTACGCGGGAGCCCCGTACGTGAGCCAGCAGGGCGTGCCCGACGTAGGGGGCCAGCCCATCGGCAACGCCTACGACCAGTACCAGCACCTCTACAACATCTACGGCACCGACGTCCCCCGCGACGGCAAGGTCGGCTTCGACGGCAAGCTGTACGGCGGCACCGAGGTGTACCGCTGGGTGAAGGAAGCCCTCGGCGCGAAGACGGCCGGCGTCGTCTCCTACAACCAGAGCGACTCCCAACGCTTCGCCGCCTACACCGAGCAAGGGCTGCGAGTCGAGGGCTTCAGCGTCGTGCCCGAGCAGGTCGACTTCGCCGTGCCCAACTGGGACGCGGTGGCCGCGGACATGAAGGCGCATCACGTCGAGGTCGTCTTCGACGCGCTCGACACCACTGGCAACGTCCGGCTGTGCCGGGCCATGGATGCGGCCAACATGAAGGTCAAAGCCAAGGTGCTCACCGTCCAGAGTTGGGGTGAGTCGGTGCGCAGCGACTACTCGGCCTCGCCCACGTGCCGGAACTCCCTCTACGCCACGGCCAACGATCTGAACTACATGGACACGCGCTATCCGGTGGTGGCCCAGTTCCGCGGGGACATGCGGCGCTCCTTCCCCGACCGCGCCGACCGCCTCTCGATGTGGGAGGAGGAAGGATGGGCCTCCGCGCAGTGGCTCACCGACGCCATGTCGTCGTGCGGTGCGCAGCTCACCCGTGCTTGCGTGGAGGCCTACATGAACCGGCCGGTCCCCTATGACGGTCACGGGTTGCTGACGCCGCGAAACTTCGTCGTCAACCAGCACCCGGGCGGCACCGAGCACAACTGCCTGAACGTGGCGCAGTGGCAGGACGCCGCCTTCGGAGGCAAGGGCGGCTGGGTCACCAAGACGCCCGACATGCAGCACACCTGCTACGACGTGCCGAGCATCGCCTATTCACCCTGAAAGCATCGCCTATTCACCCTGAAGTCGAGGGGGAACGGGACCTTCCCCCCTCGAACCCCCCATCCCTGGAGCTCCGCTCGACCGGCAAAGCCGGACCGAGCTCCGCACGAGGAGCGTCCCGTTCGGAACCCCCCATCCAAGGAACGACGCGTCACACGGTCGCCGCCAAAGTGGCGGCGTCGAGCTCGGCCGGCTCGCCCACGAAGGTCACCTCACCGCGGCGCATCACGTAGACGATGTCGGCCACCTGTCAGCGCGTCGTGCAGGTATTGCTCCACCATCACCACGACCCGGCCGGGAGCGGAGAGCCGGGCGAGGGTGGGCCCGATCCGGGCCACCGCGGCCGGCGACAGACCCCGGCTCACCTCGTCGAGCAGAATGGCCCGCCCGGGCCGCAGCACGGCGTGCGAGAGGGCGACCATCTGCCGCTCACCCCCCGACAAGGTCGACACCCGGTGGTCCAGGAGGCTGCGGAGCTCGGGGAAGGCCTCGAGGGCCGCGCCGGGATCTCGTGAGCCCGCGAAGAGCGCGAGGTTCTCCCGCACGGTGAGCGCATTGAACACGTTGCGCTCGTCGGGCACGAGCGTGAGCCCTCACGCGGCGCGCTCGTACGGCGTGAGGCCGGTGATATCTCGATTCCGCCACCACACGCGGCCCGAGCGAACGGGCACCAGCCCGGCCAGCGTCCGCAAGGCCGTCGACCTGCCCGCGCCGTTGCGGCCGACCAGGGCCACGACCGAGCCGACGGGGAAGGTGAGCGTGACCCCGTGGAGCACCTCGACGGGCCCGTAGCCGACCCGAACGTCCTCGAGCGCGAGCGAGTCGCTCACCGATCCGGCCCCGCGGCGAAGTCGTCGACTCGGGAAGTTGAACCCAGGTGTGCCGTGGACGGCACCCTCCGGTTCAAGTTCGGCTGTCGGCTCATCGCTCCCGCCCGAGCACGACGATGCGGACCTCCGACTCGCTCATGACCTCCTCGGGCGACCCCCGCGCCACGATGCGGCCCCCCACCATGGCATACACGACGTCCGCCACCCGGCTGACGAGATCGAGGTCGTGCTCGACGAGCACGAGTCCGAGCCCGCCCGCGGCGAGGCGGCGGAGGACCCTCTGCAGCTCGCCCGTCTCCCCGTCGTCGAGCCCGCTGGTCGGTTCGTCGAGCAGCAACATCGTGGGGCGGGTGCACAGTGCTCGCCCCAACTCCACCAGCCGCAGGGTGCCCGTCGGCAGCCGGCCCGCGCGCATCGGCCACCGGTCGAAGACCGAGTTCGTGCATGACATCGTCGACGAGGGCGCGGGCCGCCTCGCCGTCGGGTTCGCGCCGACCCACGAGCCCGCGCAGCAGGCCGCGCCGGTGGTTCTCCGCGCCGACACGCAGGTTCTCGGCCACGGTCATCGTCGCGAACGTCGAGGAGTGCTGGAACGTGCGAGCGAGCCCCCGACGGGTGCGCGCGTCACTGGTCAAGCGCGTGATGTCGCGTCCCTCGAGGAGCACCTGACCGCCGTCGGGCGTCTCGACGCCCGAGAGGCAGTTGAAGAGAGTGGTCTTGCCGGCGCCGTTCGGCCCGATGATGACGGTGACACGGCCACCGTCGGCGGCGAGGTCGACGTGATCGAGAACGACGGCCTCGCCGTAGCGACGCACGATGTCCCGGGCCTCGAGCCGAGGAGGACTCACCGCCGGACCCGCGCCGCGACTGCTGCGCCCGCCGGTGACAGCCGCACCGCCGGGCGCGTCTCGACGGGGCGCAGGCGCGCCCCCACCAGACCAGCGGCGCGGCGAGCGGAGGCAACGACTCCGCCGGGGAAGCGTCCGAGCAGCACGGCGAGCGCTCCGATGACGACGGTCGACACGCCGGGGCGGAACGCGGCATCGAGCCCGATCAGCAGCCCAGCGGCCAGGATGGCGCCGGCCGCGCTGTCCATCCCGAACACGACCACCGCCGCGAACCACAACAAGCTCTGCACGGGATCGAACGTCGCCGGATCGAAGGCGCGCGTCGACGCCGCCAGCAATGCGCCTCCGAGTCCCGCGAGGCCGGCGCTGACCGCGAACACGAACACCTTCAGGCGGCGGACGTCGATGCCACTCACGCGCGCTCCGGCCTCGTCGTCGCGCATCGCCACGAGCGCACGACCGAGCCGGCCGCGATGGAGGTTGCGCACGAGCAGCAGGGCCGCGCCGAGGCAAGCGAGCTCGAAGGCGTAGAAGCTGTCGTCGGTGGCGAAACGGGCCGGCGGCCCGATGTTGATGCCGTTGATGAACACGGCCTGGTCGAGCACGAATCGACTCAGCACGGCACCGACGGCGAAGGTCGTCAGGGCGAGGAAGAGCCCACGGCGGCGGATGGCCGGCCATCCGGTGAGCAGCCCGACCGGCACGACGAGGAGCGCGCCGAGGAAGATGGCTGCGACGTCGGGAATGTCGGGAATCAGCGGGAACTGGTCGCCGGCCAGCCGGGCGGCGAAGAGCGCGCCGAGACCGGCGAAGCCGGCCTGGCCCAGCGAGATCTGGCCGCTGTAGCCGCTCACCACGACGAGCGACACGAGGATGATGGCGAGCGCGGGCACCTGTTGGGCCGTGCGGAGCTGGTCGGCCGACATGACGAACGGGACGGCCAGGATCATGAGCGCCGGCACCCACCAACCCGGCGGAAGGGGCAAATCGCTGCGCAGGGAGACGCGGGGGATCGAGGCTTGCCCGCCGCCGGGCTCGTCGAGCCGCCGCAACGTCAGCAACGAGACGAGGAGGGCGACGACGAAGAGGTTGGCGGTGAGCGCCTCCAGCAGTGGGCCCTGGCGCCCCGCGAGGTGGTAGCGCGTGAGCTCGGCTTGGGCCACACCGAGCACGAGCGCGGCCACGACGGCCCGCCCGGGGCGGGCCAGGCCGGCGATGACGGCCACCGCCATCGTCTCGAGCACGACGAGGGTGAGGCTGAACGGGTCGAGTCGAAGGCTCGGTGCGAGCAGCACCCCGGCCAAGCCGGCCAGTACCGATCCCACCACCCACCCGCCGGCGGAGATCCTCCCGGTGTCGATGCTGCTCAACTCGGCGAGGTCGCGCTGTTCCACCACCGCCTTGACCCGGAGGCCGATGCTGGTCCGCTGCATGACGGCAAGCGCGATCACGACGAGCGCGATCGCGGCGAGGTCGACGAGGGTCGCGTAGCGGATCGACGTGCCGCCCGGCAGCTCCAGCGACCCGACCGGGGCCAGCGAGGGGGCGTCGAGCCGTGCCTGGCCGCCCCACACCACGAAGGCGGCCCCGACGATCACGACGAATGCGCCCAGCGAGGCGGTGAGGAGCTCGGCCGCCGCTGACCCCCGCCGCTGCAAGGGTCGGAACACGGCGCGCTCGAGCACCAAGCCGAGCACGGGGCAGACGATCAACAACACGAAGACCGCCGCGAGCCCGAGCGGCCAGTGCCACTCCCGCACCATCTGCCACAGCAGGTACGCGGCCAGCATGGCAATGGCCCCGAAGGCGATGTTGAACACGCCCGTCACCCGGTAGGTGACGAGCAGACCGAGGCCGGCCAGCGCCGCCACCGCCCCGATGCCGATACCCGCCAGCGCGAGATCGACGGTCAGCACGGCTCAGCCCGGCGGGGGCACCGGGTCGCACACGGGGCACGGCTCGAGACCCCGAGCGGCGATCTCCGCGGTGCCGACCGGTTCGGTCGATGCTTTGCCCTCGACCAGCGGGCAGCTCGCCTGGTGGAAGCGGCTTCCCTCGCCCACGGCCACGACTGCGCCATTCGGCGGGGAAGGCGCGGCGAGCGGCGCGGCGGCCGGAGCTTCCCGGTCCGGGGTGGCGGCCTCGTCCGGGGCGGGTTCGGTGAGCAACTCGTAGAGCGCGTCGACCATCTCGGCTGCCCGCTGGCTCTCGCGTCTCGACCGGTCGCCGGCCACCAGCACCGCGCCCGCCACCACGAGCGCGACGCCGGGGAACGTGGCGGAGGCGAGGTAAGGCACCTGCTCCTCGACGAGGGCCTTGCCCGACACGCCGTACCAACCGAGGAACAGGAGCACGACGCCGACCAGGGCCAAGGCGTAACCAGAGAGCGCGCGTCCACTCGCGGGCGGCCGCGACGCCTGCGCCGAGCCGGGATCCTGGCGGACCCGAGACGTCCCCATGACGGCTTTGAGGATAGAGGCGGGGCTGGCCGCGACGGCGTCTCACCGCGTGCGAGGATCGAGCCGTGGTCCGTCGGCCCCGGATGCTCACCCGCGCTGGCGACCGGACAGTCCGGTCGCGGGCGGTGCTCGGCTCCGCCGCCGCGCTCGCCCTCGTCGCCCTCGCGGGCTGCGGGTCGACGACGAAGGAAGGGCAGCCGACCACCACCGTCGCCACCGCGAGCGCGAGCACGACGACCACGACCACGACCGCGGCCACGACCACGACCACCGCGCCGACCTCGACGGCACCAGCTTCGACCGGCGCCGGCAACGCGCCCGCCGATCCCGCCGCGGCCAGGGCCGAGATCGTGGCGAACTGGGCGAAGTTCTTCAGCCCGGCGTCGTCGCTCGACGAGCGAGAGGCGTTGCTGGAGAACGGCGCCCAATACCGCCAAGCCCTGGAGGTGCGCTCGAAGGACCCGCTCCAGAAGCAGGCGAGCGCGAAGGTCACGAACGTCGAGTTCACCGCCCCCGACGAGGCCCTGGTCACCTATGACGTCTCGCTGAACGGAAAGGTCGCCCTCCCGGCGGCTCAAGGCATGGCCGTGCTGCAGGACGGCGTCTGGAAGGTGGCCGGCAACACGTTCTGCTCGTTGATCAGCCTGGGGGCCACCGCCGCCGTCCCCGGCTGCAGTTGAGCGCCGTTGGCGGCGCGGTGTCGCCGACGGCGAAACTCTCCACCATGGCGGACGCGCCTTGGCTCATGCGGACGTACTCGGGTCACTCCACCGCTCGCGCCTCGAACGAGCTGTACCGCTCCAACCTGGCCAAGGGCCAGACGGGGCTTTCGATTGCCTTCGACCTGCCCACCCAGACGGGCTACGACCCCGACCACCCCCTCGCCCGCGGCGAGGTCGGCAAGGTGGGCGTGCCGGTGGTGCATCTGGGACACATGCGGAGCTTGTTCGACGGCATCCCGCTCGGCCAGATGAACACCTCCATGACGATCAACGCCACGGCCATGTGGCTCTTCGGCCTCTACGTGGCCCATGCCGAAGAGGGAGGCCTCTCGCCGGTCGCGCTGCGCGGCACGACCCAGAACGACATCGTCAAGGAGTACCTGAGCCGCGGCACGTACATCTTCCCGCCCGAGCCGAGCCGCCGCTTGATCGTCGACATGGTGGCGTGGTGCGCCGAGAACAGCCCGAAGTGGAACCCGATCAACGTGTGCAGCTACCACCTGCAGGAGGCGGGGGCGACGCCGGTGCAGGAGGTGGCGTACGCCATGGCCACGGCGGTGGGCGTGCTCGACGCGGTGCGCGACTCGGGTCAAGTGCCCGAGGCGCGGTTCGGCGACGTGGTCGGGGCGATCTCGTTCTTCGTGAATGCCGGCATCCGTTTCGTCGAGGAGATGGTGAAGCTCCGGGCCTTCACCGATCTGTGGGACACCATCTGCCTCGAGCGCTACGGCGTCGAAGATCCGAAGCAGCGCCGCTTCCGCTATGGCGTGCAGGTCAACAGCCTCGGGCTCACGGAGTCCCAGCCCGAGAACAACGTGCAACGCATCCTCTTCGAGTTGCTGGCGCCGACACTGTCGAAGAAGGCCCGTGCCCGGTCGATCCAGTTGCCGGCCTGGAACGAGGCCCTCGGGCTCCCCCGGCCGTGGGACCAACAATGGTCGTTGCGCATGCAACAAGTGCTCGCCTTCGAGACCGACCTGCTCGAGTACGAAGACCTGTTCGACGGGTCGAAGGTGATCGAGGCGCAGAGGGCCGAGCTCGAGGCGGCGGCGCGGGCCGAGCTCGAGGACGTCTTGACCCTCGGGGGCGCCTTCGAGGCGATCGACGTCCTCAAGGGTCGGCTGGTGGCCTCGTTGGCCGAGCGCAGCCGCCGCATCGAGTCCGGCGAGCAAGTCGTGGTGGGGGTCAACCGGTTCGTCGAGACGGAGGCTTCCCCCCTCGGGGGCGCGGAGAGCATCCTGCGCGTCGACCCGGCCGTGGAGACCGAGATGGTGGCCGATGTCGAGCGCTGGCGAGCGGGACGTGACGTCGGGATCGCGGCCAAGGCTCGCGACGAGCTGCGCCGCGCCGCCGAATCGGGCGACAACCTCGTGCCCGCCACCATCGCCCTGGCCCACGCGGGGGGCACCACCGGTGAATGGGCCGGTGCCCTTCGGGAAGTGTTCGGCGAGTACCGCGCCCCGACCGGCGTGGGCGCCGCGGCGGGGCGGCGGCGGACGGTGCTGCTCGAGACGGTGGCCCGTCAGGTACAGGCCATGGCCGGGGGCCCGCCTCGCCTGCTCGTCGCCAAACCGGGCCTCGACGGGCACTCGAACGGTGCCGAGCAGATCGCTGTGGCCGCCCGCGACGCAGGCATGGAGGTCGTCTACTCGGGGATCCGCCTGACGCCCGAGCAGATCGCGGCGTCGGCCCGCGACGAGGACCCCGACGTTGTGGGCCTCTCCATCCTCTCGGGCAGCCATCTCACCCTCGTCCCCGAGGTCGTACGGCTGCTGCGGGCCGAGGGCGTGGACGCGCCCGTGGTCGTCGGCGGGATCATCCCGGAGGAGGACAGAGGGGCGCTCGTCGACGACGGGGTGGCCGCCGTCTACACGCCGAAGGACTTCGAGCTCGGCCGGATCATGGAGGACATCGCCGCGCTGGCCGCGCACCATCGGGCGGGCCAGGGGTAACGCGCGGCGACGTCGCTAACGTCTCTCGCATGCTGGATCCCGCCATTCGTGAACTGGCGAAGGGCAAGAACTTCGCCGCCATCACCACCATGACGTCCGCCGGCCGCCCGATGACCCATCTCATCTGGGTCGATGCCGACGACGACCATCTCCTGTTCAACACCGAGGTCGAGCGGGCCAAGTTCAAGGCCGTCGAGCACGACCCGCGCGTGTCAGTCGTCATCTGGGACGCGAGCAACCCGTACCGCTACGCGGAGGTGAGGGGCCGAGTCGTCGCCACCGACAGCGGTCCGAAGGCTCGCGCCCACATCGACGAGCTCGCGCAGAAGTACACCGGCGGTCCGTACGCCAACCCGATCGGCAGCGACCGCGTCATCCTGGAGGTCGAGCCCGACCGCCAACGCCTGCAGGGCTGACTACTTCTTCTTCGCGGTCGTCGGCGGCGTGGTGGGGCGCAGGCGGGCCACCGTGGTCGGCGTGGCCACCGGGATCACGATGCGCTGCCCGATGTCGATCTTGTTCGGGTCCTTGATCGCCGGATTGGCCGCCACGATCGCCTCGACCGTCACATGGAACCTGGCGGCGATCCTCCGCAGCGTGTCGTGGCGCTGGACGATGTAGCTCTTGGGCTTGGGCACCGTCGTGGTCGGCCGTGGCCTGGTCGTGGTCGTGGCCGGGAGGGTGGCGAAGGTGGTGGGCGCGGTTGACTTCGCGCTGCTGCCGCAGCCCATCAGCACGCCGAGCCCGACGAGCGAGGCCACCGTCCCTCGACGCAAGACGCTGGTGCTCAACAGCCACGCTCCTTCGTCGGCTCCCCTGGATGCGAGCGTAGAGGGCGCCACGCCGCGACGGGTGGCATTCGGGGTGCATCCCGCTGCGTATCCTGCCCCGCCGTGACCGCGCCCGAGGCAACCATCGGGACCTACCCCGGCGCCCGGCGGCCAGACCGAACCCGTCGGGTGATGGCGCATGGGGTCGGGCTCGCCGTCTACGAGTGGGGCGATCCGGGCGCGCCACCGATCATCTGCGTCCACGGCGGTCTCGACTTCGCGGCCACCTGGGACCTCCTGGCGCCAGTGCTGGCCGATGCGGGGTGGCGAGTGGTCGCCTGGGATCAACGGGGCCACGGCGACAGCGACCACGCCGCGCTCTACTCGTGGGAAGCGGACTTGCGCGATCTCCTCGCCGTCGCCGACGCGACCACGTCGGCCCCCGTCCCGATGGTCGGCCACTCGAAGGGGGGCGGCCTCATCATGCAGTTCGCCGACGCGCTCCCCTCACGCGTGAGCCATCTGGTGAACCTGGATGGCCTCCCGTCGAAGCGACCCGTCCCCGACGTCCCCAACCACGACCGCACGCGGATGCTCGCGGCCGAGCTCGAGGCGTGGCTCGACCATCGGCGACGGTCTGGTGACATCGAGCGCAAGCCGGGAACGCTCGACGAGCTGGCCCGGCGCCGCGGCCGCCTCAACCCGCGGCTGCCCCTCGAATGGCTCCGCTACATCGCCACCATCGGCGCTCGCCAAGATGCCGACGGCTGGCGCTGGAAGCTCGACCCCTCGATGCGCTTCGGGGGTTTCGGACCGTGGCGGCCAGAGTGGTCGATGTTGCGCATGCCCGGCCTCGGCGCCCCCTTCCTCGGGGTGCTCGGGCTCGACGTGGAGGAGATGAGCTGGGGCACGAAGCCAGAAGATGTGCTGCCGTATCTCCCGCCCCGCGCCCGCTTCGAGGGGCTCGCCGAGACCGGGCACTTCATGCACATCGAGCGGCCGCAGCTCGTGGCTGGCCTCATCCTCGAGCTACTGGACGAGCACTGAGCCGTGGCCGACCCGGTGTGGCTCACCCACAACGCCGTCCGCCTCGCCCTCCATCCACTCACGGATGGCGAAGGGCGGCCGCTCCTGCTGCTGCACGGGCTCGGTGAGTCGTCGGAGATGGTGCACCCCGCCGTGGCCGAATGGCCCGGCCCGGTCTGGGGCCTGGACTTCACGGGTCACGGCCAGTCGCAGATCCCGCACGGCGGCGGCTACACGGCCGAGGTGCTGATGGGCGACGTCGACATCGCCCTCGCCCACCTCGGCCCCGCCACCGTGCTGGGTCGGGGCCTCGGTGCCTACATCGCCCTGCTGATCGCCGGCGCGCGGCCCCGCCTCGTGCGGGGCGCGGTGCTGTGCGACGGCCCCGGCATCACCGGCGGGGGCATCGGGCCGACGTCAGCTTCGATCCTGTCCATCGACACGCCGGCGAACACTGCGCCCGACGCGTGGGCTCGACTCGAGCTCTCGCGCGACGTCCGGCCGCCTGACTACGCCACTGCCTTTGCCCGCCAGGCCACCCAGCTGTCGGGCATGGCGAGTCCGGTGGCGGTGTGCGCCCGCTGGAGGCCCCCATGGCTGGAAGCCGTGGCCAACGAGCCCGGGGCCATCGAGGTGAGCGTCGAGGAGGCCCTCGCCCTCTACGCCGGGTGACAGCGGCGGCCGGCCACGAGGTCTCGCCGAGGCCAGGGCCGCAGCCTGCCACGACCTCTCGCCAACGCCGGGCCTGCGAGCCTTTGGCCGTTTCGGTCAGCGCGGTCCCACGGCGAGGGCGCGTAGGAGGGGCACCCCGGGGTGGTCGATGGCGAGGGGGGCGGCCGCACCCGCCCTCCAGGCCAACACGTGAGTGTTGCCCGCCCAGAACAGCCAGTGACCGTCCGCCGACCACACCGCCTGGGGCGCGTTGAACCCGCCGCCGCCGAAGTAGTCGCCGTACGAGCGTTCCTCGCCCGTGCGCAGGTCGAGCACGGCCACGTCGACGCCGATGATGCGAGCCATGTAGCGACCGTCGGGCGAGACCGAGCCGGTGTAGGCCTCGTACACATCGATGTCCGACGCGGTCGGGGGGACGTCGAGGAGGCGCTGCTGGCCCGTGGCGCGATCCGTCACCCTCCACCGGCAGTGGAAGCTCGCATCGCAGATGATGTCCACGACCGTGGTGGCGTTCCATCCCTTCGGCGGCTCGTCCGTGACCCGCCGTAGGTGGCCGGAGGCGTCGACCACATACGTACCCCCCGGCCCGGTGCCGATCAACCCGCCGCCACCGTCGCTGCCCAGGATGTTGAGCGCGGGAAGGGAGATCGTGGGCCCGACCCGGCTCCCATCGATGCGTGAGGCCTGCATGACCTGCCCGCTGCCGTTGATCGGGTCGGACTGCAACACGATCCAGACGAGGTCGGGCTTCGGCCCGGGCAGGATGTTCCGCAACCCGCTCGGGTCGGGGAGGAGGTTGATCACGCTTCCGCCGCGGCCGTAAGGCACGGCCAGGATGTCGGGCCGGGGATCGACGATCACCGCTCCCGCGCTGGTCGCCACCATGTTGTAGTTCTCGGGGGTGTCCTGGAGGTCGAGCTTGCGGGCGAAGACGTCACCCGTGTCCAGGTCGACCCGCACGAAGCGGGCGTCGCTCGTGACCCCGTAGAGCACGACGCCCGACTTCTCGGGGAGCAACCGCCCGGTGCCGGTCTGCTCGAAGAAGGGCGTGGTGCTCGGTGGCGGGATCGGGCGGGTGGTGGTCGCGCCGATCGAGGAGGGCGGCAGCGTCGTCGGCACCGCGCTCGGCTCGTCAGACCCGCCGCGCCCGAAGGTGATGGCGGCTCCGACGAGCACGACCACGACGGCGAGCGCGATCAACAGGTTCCGCAGGCCGTGGGAGGCCTCGGGCTCGACGACGACGGGCGCCCGCGAGAGCTCCTCGTCGGGCCCGAGGTCGACGGGGTCGATGAGAAGCCCGACCGGACGGCCACAGGCCGGGCAGTAGGAGGCCTCGCGCGGGATCCGAGCTGAACACGTGGGACAGCTGGTCGGGCGGGCCACAACGGGACGGTACTCCGAGAGGTCTGTCGCCGGACCAGCAGGGCGCTGCTCGGCGCGGTGCCCTCGAGGCAGCCCGGGTGGGGGCGGCATGTGCCGCTCGGCGCGGCCCATGCGATGCACCGGTTGCGCGGGCGGCAGCGTCTACGGCGGGGGGCGCTCCAGCTCCGCGACGACCGCCTCGATGTCGCGAACGCGCCGCCACGATGCGTCCCCGGCAGAAGGCGATGAGCGACGCGGCCCGCCGGACCCGCTCCGCGAGGACGTCGATGTCGACGGTCTCGCTCTCGAGCTCCTTCAAGATCGCCTCCAGCTCGGCGAGCGCCTCGGCGTAGCCGACGCCCTCGACCTCCTCGCTGTTCACCGTCGGGCCCCTTCGACACGGCTCCGCACCTGCCCGTCGGCCACGGTGGTGACCAGCTCCACGCCCGCCCCGGTGTCGGCCACCGATCGCACGAGGCGGCCATCGGCGGTGTGGGTGATGCTCCAGCCGCGAGCCAGCGCCCGAGCGGGATCGAACGCGCCGGCGCGGGCGGCGCTGGCCGCCAACGAGCGCTCGGCCTCGAGCGGCGCCCGCCGCGCCGCCGCCACGAGACGTCCGGAAGCGCGGTCGAGCCGCGCGGTGGCGGCTATGGCGACGATGTCGACCTCGCGCCGCAACCGCCGACCCTCTAAGTCGAGGCGTTGCCCGGCCGTGTCGACAGCTCCCGCGGTGCACCGCGCCACGCGGCGCGCCGTTTCGAGCAGCCGTCCCTCGGCGCGTGTACCGGCGTGACTGGCGCGGCGAGCGATGGCCTCCCAACAACCCTCGACCATGCCGAGGTAGCCGCTCACCCGCGCCACGAGGGCGGCCGCGCACGCCGTGGGCGTCTTGAGAGCGGTGTGGGCCACCTCGTCGGCGACGCTGCGGTCGATCTCGTGGCCGAGCCCGGTGAAGACCGGGACGGCTGACCACGCGATGGCCCGGGCGATCGGTTCGCTGTCGAAGGTGGCCAGCTCCGTCCGGGCCCCGCCGCCGCGAACCAGCATGATCACGTCGAGCGCGTCAGTCGACAGCTGGGCGATGGCCTCCGCGATGGCCTGCTCGGCGCCCTCCCCCTGGACCCGAACGTCGACGACCCGGAGGCGGAAGGCCAGCCCGCTTCGCGCCAGCTCCGAACGCACGTCGTGCCAGGCCGCGCTGTCGACACTGGTGACGAGCCCCACCCGAAGGGGCACGACTGGCAACGGGAGACGACGGTTGCGGTCGAGCAGTCCTTCGCCCACGAGCACGCGCAGGAGCTGATCGCGCTGCGCGGCCAGCTGTCCGAGGGTGAAGCGGGCGTCGAGGCCGTCCATGACGAGCGTGGTCCGCCCGGTGGGCCCATAGAACTCGAGGCGGCCGTGGATCCGCACCGCGATGCCGTTCTCCAGGTGCAGGCGGTGGCGCCGCAACAGCGGCAGCAGCCGCCGGAAGGTGCCCCCGAACAAGACGACCGAGACGGTGGCCTTGCCCTCGTCGCTCTCCTCGGTGAGGTTGAAGTAGGCGTGGCCGTTGGCCCGTTCCTGCCAGCCCTGGATCTCGCCGCGCACCCACACCCCGTCGTCGAAGCCCCGCTGGAACAGCGCGTTGATGGCGCCGGCCAACTCACGGACGGTGAACGTTGGGTCGGCAGGATCGTCCTCGAACCCGAGGTCGAGGGCCGGCTGGCTCATAGGGCCATACTGCCCGTTGTGCGCATCGCCCCCGGCGTCATCCAGATCGACACCGAGCTCGGCGGATGGTCCGAGGTGACGGCAGGGTTCCTGATCGAGGGGCCGGCGCCGGTCCTGGTCGAGACGGGCAGCCAGACCTCGGTCCCCACCCTGCTCGCCGCGCTGGAGCGCCTCGGCGTGGGCGCGGGCGACCTGGCCGGGGTGGCGGTCACTCACATCCACCTCGACCACGCCGGCGGCGTGGGAGACGTGGCCCGCGCCTTCCCCAACGCCACCGTCTATGTCCACGAGTTGGGCGCCCGGCACCTGGTCGCCCCGGAGCGGCTGCTGAGCTCGGCCGCTCGCGTCTACGGGGAGCTGCTGGACTCCCTCTACGGGCGGCTGGCCGCGACCCCGCCCGAGCGGTTGCACGTGCTCGCCGACGGCGAGGCGATCGACGTGGGCGGCGGCCGGCAGTTGGTCACTGTGGACTCGCCCGGCCATGCCAAGCACCATCTCGCGCTCCACGACAATCACAGCGGGCTGCTGTTCGTCGGCGATGCCGTGGGTGTGCGCCTCCCCAAGGTCGGCGTGCTGCGACCAGCCGTTCCCCCGCCCGATTTCGACCTGCACCTCGCCATCAACTCGCTGCACCGGTTCCGAGCCCGGCGCCCGGTCGGCGTGGCGCTGGCCCACTACGGCCTCGTGCCCGACCCGATGGCCACCCTCGAGGAGGCGGAGGAGACCCTGACCAGCTGGGCCGAGGTGGCCGAGGCCGCTCACCGCGACGCACGCGACATCGCCGAGGCATTGAGCGCGGCGTTCGACCACGAGATGGACGGGGTGGATCCCGAGGCGCGCCGGATCGCCGAGACGTTGAACGGCGTCCACTCGAACGCCGCCGGCTTGCGCCGGTGGATCGAGACGCGCGGCGAGGCTCATGCCCATCCCCGTCGTCCACGCGGGCTGAGCAGGCAAACATCAGGCCAGCTCCCGGAGTTCCAGGACGTCGGCCTCGTCGAGGGCCACGTCGTCGATCGGGAGGCCGCGCTGCTGGCGGAGATCCTCGAGCTTGGCGAGCGGTCGTTCGAGCTGGCGCCGGCGCGTGCCGTTCAGGTCGTCGAAGGCTCGCTGCGCTGACTCGAGCCGCTTCCCTACGACATCGATCGCCTGGGAGAACTTGGCCCACTGGGCATGGAAGGCCCCCAGCACCGCGAGCATGTCGTCGGCTGTTCGCTCGACGGCGAAGGTGTCATGGGCCTGCCGGATGACTCCGAGCAGCACGAAGAGGTTGAGCGGCGAGCACAGCACCACCTTCGCGGCGAGGGCGTCGTCGAGGAGCGTGGGGTCGTGTTCGTGGATGAAGCCGCTGAGAGCCTCGTTGGGCAGGAACAGCAACACGTGATCGACCGCGGCGCCGCCCGACGCGTACTCGCGGGCGGCCAGCTCCTTGACCCGCAGCCGAACGTCGCGCAGGAAGGCCGCCTTGTGCGCTTCACGCTCGGCCTCGGTACCGGCGTCGAGGTAGCGGAGATAGGCCGCGAGCGGGAACTTCACGTCCATGTAGAGCACCTGGCCCTTGGGGAGGAAGAAGGTGAAGTCGGGGATCGCCCGGCCCCCGGCGACGGCGACCTGCTTGGCGTAATTCACGTGCTCGACGAATCCCGCGTGCCGGAGCACGTCCTCCGCCAAACGCTCGCCCCACTGCCCTCTCGCCTTCGAGCTCGACAGCGCCTCGCGAAGGCTCTGCGTGGTGACGGCCAGGTGTTGCGTCAGCTCGGCGTGGCTGCGCAGCTGGCCCTCCACCGAGGCGCTGCGCTCGCCGAGTTGGGCGACGATCGTGGACATGCGGCCCAGCTCGTCACGCACCTGAGCCAGCTCGGCTTCGATGAGCTCTTTCTTCGCGGCGAGGTCCTGCTGTCCAGCCGAGGCCTGGGCGCCGAGGGCCTCCCGGTTGAGCAACGCGGCGTGTTGGAGCGCGGCGTTGACCGCGGCGTCGCGCTCGCCGGCCGCCTCCCGCCGAGCTTCGTGGACCGCATGAGCGATGGCCTCGTCGATGCCCGCCCGCAACCCGGCGTCGAGCTGCGCGCTCCGGCGCCGGTCGGCGGCCGCGAGCACGGCACCCCCGGCCGCGGCGGCGAGCACCACGAGGATCAGGGCGGCGATGATGCCGATCACAACCATGGGGTCATCATGGCGAGGGGGTGTGACAGAGATCGGGGATACCCGGCTGGCACGTCGGCCACCGGACATCGATTTGGTGGCGCGCTTCGTTTCCTCGTTCGTGCGGGTCGATCCGAACAGATACGCGCGAAATCACACGCATAAAGGAGGTTCCACGATGGGAACGGTTCCGCCCGGCTGCCGACAGCTCCGCCCCGGCCGCCGACAGCTCCGCCCCGGCTGCCGACAGCTCCGCCCGAACAGGGCGCCCGGGACCGCCGTCAGGTCTGGGGCGTCGGGACGACGATCACGGGTCGCGTCGAGCGGTGCACCACGTGGTAGCTGACCGAGCCCAGGAGTGAACCGGTCACGGGCCCCCGGTTGCCCGCCCCGACGACGATGGCCAGCGCGTCGTAGGCGTCCGCGGCCCGAAGCAGCGCGTCGACGGGGCGATCGTTCACCAGCTCCACCGACGCCGTCACCGACGGGTCGACGTCGTGAACCATCGCCACTGCCTCCTTGGTGATCCTGGCGCCCAGGTCCTCGACCGCCTTGGCCAGGTCCGCAACCTCTCCGCCGATCGCGGCGGGCGCATAGCCGAAGACGATCACCAGCCCGCGCCCGAAGGCGGCCGCGAAGCGGGTGGCCAGTGGGAGCGCCGCCTTGGACCCCTCGAGCCCGTCGTAGCCGAGCAGGACCTCGCCCGCCATCAGCGCGGCGCCCCGTCGGCCACGAGCGGCGGCAGGGGCGCGCCGCCCTCGGGAGGCGGCCGCGACTCGACGGGGTCGGGCCGCACCCGGAAGAACGCACGGTCGTGGGCGTGCCACCAGAACATCAGCGGCAAGCCCAACAGGAGCGTGCCCATGCCGATCCACAGCACGGGGCTGACGCCGAACCAGCTCGAGGGCGGGTCGGTGAAGTTCTCGTCGAACATGTCCTTCAGGGACCAGACGAAGATGAAGGCCAGGGAGAGGCCACCGATCAGGGGCAGCAGGCCGACGAAGACGAAGTTCTTTACGCTCTTGAAGAGGTAGCGCCGGTAGTAGACGACGCAGGCGAGACCGGTCTGGCCGTAGTAGTAGGCGATCATCAGGCCCACGCCCGCCACTGACCACCCGAGCACGTCGCCCCCGCTGACGTTGCTGACCAGCACCAACAGGGCGAGCCAGACGCTCGAGGCGATGCCGAAGATCCACGAGGATGTGGCTGGCGTCAGGTACCGGGGATGCACCTCGCCCAGCTTGGGGGGCAGGGCCCGGTGCATGGCCATCGACAGCGAGGTGCGGGCGGCGGGGAGGATCGTGGTCTGGCAGCTCGCCGCGGCCGAGCTGAGCACCGCGATGATCAACAACTTGAGGGCCAGGTTCCCGAGCCCGCTCGTGCCGAACACGAGCTGGCCGGCGGAGGAGAGCACGTTGTCGGAGTTGTCGCTCAGGAACTGAGCGCCGTTGACCGCCTGAGCGGCGAAGGCGACGACCACGAAGATGGCGAGCAGGATGAACGTCGACAGGATGCCGGCGAGCCCGGGCGTCTTGTTGGCGTGCTCGCACTCCTCGTTCACGCTGGTCGCGGTGTCCCAGCCCCAGTAGATGAAGACCGCGACCAGGAGGCCCTCGGCGAAGGCGGTCGTACCTCCGAAGTTGGTCGGCGTCAACCAGGAGAGGCTGGGGTGGACCCCGCCGTCGATGTTGTTCGTGTACACCTTCACGAGGGCGACGACGCTGAAAAGCACGAGCACGCCGAGCTCGATGAGGAGGAGGACCATCTGGGTTCGGGCGCTCAGCTCGATGCCGACGACGCAGATCCACGTCATGCCCATGATGAACGCGATCCCGAGCAACAGGTTGGCGAGGTCGTTGTTGGCCAGGCTGTCGAGGTCGAACAACAAGAACGTGTACTCGCGCGGCGATGATCGCCAGGCTGGGCATGATGATGAGGTCGGCGATCATGCTGCTCCAGCCGCCCATCCAGCCCCACTTCGGGCCCATCGAACGCGTCACCCACGTGAAGTTGGTCCCGCAGTCCGGGTCGGCCCGGTTCAGGTAGAAGAAGGCGGCCGCGATGCAGCCCATCGGGATGAACGAGATCCACATGATGGCCGGAGCCTTGAAGCCCACGTAGAAGGTCACGAAGCCGAGGGACGCGGCGAGGCTGTAGGCGGGGGCGGTCGACGCCACCCCGATCACGGTGGCCGAGGCCAACCCCGAGCGCGCCGCTCTTCAACCCCTTGCTCTCGACGTAACCCCCGGTCCCGACCGGCTGGACGTCCGTAGCCATGGTGCCCCCCGCGACGAGTTTCGGCGGCGCAGGCTGACACGTTGCCGCGTCCGCGGCAAGCGCCCCACGGAGCGTGGCGAGTGGTTCGGCGTCCTACGCCCGCACCAGCGTCAGGTAGAGCTCGGCATAGAGACCACCCGCGTCAAGGAGCTCCTCGTGGGTTCCCCGTTCCAGGATGCGGCCGTCGTCGACCACGATGATCAGGTCGGCCTGGCGGATCGTCGAGAGGCGGTGGGCGATGACGATCGAGGTTCGGGCGGACAAGGCGTGGTCGAGGGCCTCCTGGACCAGGGCCTCGTTCTCCGAGTCGAGATGGCTGGTCGCCTCGTCCAGGATCATGATGCACGGATCCTTCAGGAGCATCCTGGCGATGGCGAGGCGCTGCTTCTCTCCGCCCGAGAGCCGGTACCCCCGCTCGCCGACCACGGTGTCGTAGCCATCGGGAAGGGCCGCGATCACATCGTGGATCTGCGCTGCGCGGCAGGCGGCCTCCAGCTCGGCGTCGGTGGCCCCGGGCCGGGCGTAGCGGAGGTTGGCGCCCACGGACTCGTGGAAGAGGTGTGGGTCCTGCGCCACGACCCCGATGGCCTCGTGGAGCGAGCTGCCCGTGAGGTCACGTACGTCCCAACCGTCGATCCGCACCGCACCCGACGTCACGTCGTACAGCCGCGGGATCAGCGACGCCATCGTCGTCTTGCCGGCCCCGGACGGACCGACGAGGGCGATGAGCTGCCCGGGCTCGATCGTCAGCTGGATGTCGTGGAGCACCTCTTCGCCCGCCTTGTCGGGAAGCTCGGCGTTCGACGTCGGGGTCTCGAGCGAGGCGATGGAGACATCCGAGGCCGCCGGGTAGCGGAACGAGACGTGGTCGAACTCGATCCGGCCGGCCGGGTCCAAGAGGTCGAAGGCCCCCGGGCGGTCCTGGATGGCCACGGGCGCGTCAAGCACCTCGAACACCCGCTCGAAGCTCACCAGCGCCGTCATCACGTCGACGCGGGTGTTGGTGAGGCTCGTGAGGGGGGCGTACAGCCGGGTGGCGTAGGCCGCCATCGCCACGAGCGTGCCGATCGTGATGATGCCGTTGATGACCATGAACGCGCCGACGCCATAGACCGCGGCGGCGCCCATCGCACTCACCAGGCCGAGGGCGACGAAGAACACCCTCCCGTACATGGCCGACCGGATGCCGATGTCGCGCACCTGTCCGGCCCGCTCGGAGAACTCGGTCTCCTCTCGCTCGTAGCGACCGAAGAGCTTGACCAACAACGCCCCGGACACGTTGAACCGCTCGGTCATCTGCGAGTTCATCTCAGCGTTGATGCCCATGGCCTCGCGGGTGATCCGCTGCAGGGCTCTCCCGACCCGTTTGGCGGGGATGATGAACACGGGCAGCACGACCAGGGTGAGCAGGGTCAGCCGCCACTCGAGGATGAGCATCGCGGCCAGCGTCGTGGCCAGCGTGATCACGTTCGAGACCACCGAGCCGAGCGTGCCCGTGACCGCGTTCTGGGCGCCGATCACGTCGTTGTTGAGCCGGCTGATCAGCGCGCCCGTCTGGGTGCGCGTGAAGAAGGCGATCGGCATCCGCTGGACCTTGTCGAAGAGCGCCGTTCGCAGTTGGAAGATGAGGCCCTCGCCCACGCGGGCCTGGTACCAACGCTGGAGAACGCCAAAGGCCGCGTCGACCAGGGCGACGACCACGGTGATCGTGGCCAGGACGACCACGAGGGTGCGGTCGCTGTTCGGGATCGCCGTGTCGAGGATGGCGCGGAACAGGAGCGGCGGGATCAGACCGATCGTGGCGTCGAGGGCGATCACGACCAGGTAGCCCAGGATCGACCAGCGGTATGGACGGGCGAAACCCCACGCTCGCTCGACCACCCCGCGCTGGATGCGCTTGCCCTTCACCGCCGCCGGATCGGAGCCGATGATCATGTGATGTGAACCGCGCATCGCGGGCCAAAGGGTACGGCCGCGACCACGCGAAACCGCAGCGCTCGTAGCATCTTCTGTCGTGCCCGCCGCTCGCCCGCTCGCCGCCGTGTTCGCCGCGGGCCTCCTCGTGGGCTGCACGTCGGGTGCGGGGAACCCCCAGGTCCAGGGATCGTTCCCGGCCGGGTCGACGACCACGACCGTCGTCGCCCCCACGTCGACGACCCGGGTGGGCACCACCACGACCGCGGCCACCACCACGACGACTCCGGCACCATCGACCACCCTGGCCCCGCAGGTCCTCCACTGGCGATCGTGCGGGTCGCGGCTGCAGTGTGGGACGCTCGTCGTCCCGCTCGACTACGCCGACCCGAGCCGGGGCGGTATCTCCCTGTTCGTCGAGCGCCGCCGCGCCTCACGGCCCAGCCGGCGGATCGGCTCGCTGCTCGTGAACCCCGGGGGGCCCGGCGTCGCGGGCACGCAACTCGTGGAGCAGGCCAGGGACGCTTTCAGCCCGATCCTCCTCCAACGCTTCGACATCGTCAGTTGGGATCCGCGGGGGACGGGTCGATCCGACCCCGTCCGCTGCCCCGAGCGCCTCGACCCCTACCTCACCCTCGACCCGACGCCGGACTCACCTCCGGAGAAGCAAGCACTGATCACCGCAGGGCACGATTTCGCGGGGCAGTGCGCTGCCGCGAGTGGCTCGATCCTGCCCTCCGTCTCTACCCAGGCGACGGCTCGCGACATGGAGGAGCTGCGCAAGGCCCTGGGCGAGAACACCATCAGCTACTTCGGGTTCTCCTACGGCAGCGAGCTGGGCGCCACCTACGCCACCCTGTTCCCCCACTCGGTGCGGGCGATGGTGCTGGACGGCGCAGCCGACCCGAACGAAGGCGCCGAGGCCGAGGCCAGAGCGCAGGCGGCAGGGCTGGAACGGGGGCTCGACAACCTTCTCGCCTCGTGCGCCGCCTCGGTCGACTGCCCGTTCCATAACGGAGGCGACCCTGAAGGTGCCCTCGACCGATTGCTCGTGCAGCTCGACCGGGCCCCGCTCCATGTCGGGACCCGAGTGGTGAACCAGGCGATCGCCTACACGGCCATCGTCTCGTCGCTCTACACGAGCGATGACTGGTCGCTCCTCACCGAGGCGCTCGCCGCCGCGCAGCGCGGCGACGGCCATCTCTTGCTCCAGATGTTCGACGAGTACTACGGCCGCTCCCCCAACGGCACGTACTCCAGCCTGTTCGGCGCCAACACCGCCATCGACTGCCTCGACGACCCGGGACCGAAGGACATCGGGTACCCGGACCGCTTGGCGGCCGAGCTCGAGAAGGCGGCCCCTCGACTCGGAGAGTACTTGGCCTACGATTACTACTGCACGTTCTGGCCCGTCGAGGCCCCCAAGCTGCGCCTCACCGGCGCCGGCGCCGGGCCGATCGTCGTCGTCGGCACCACCGGGGATCCAATCACGCCGATCGAGAGCAGCCGCCACCTCGCCTCCGACCTCGAGCGGGGCGTGCTCGTCACTGTGGTCGCCGATCAGCACACCGGCTATCAGGCGAACACGTGCATCACGAACACCGTCGACCAGTACCTCCTCGCCCACACGGTTCCCCCTCCTGGCCTCGTCTGCCAGTAGGCGGCGTCGCCGCTCGCATCGATTCAGGCGGCCATCCGTGCGGAGTCCGCTCGGTTCGCCACCTCGTTCGCGGAACCGCCGTCGTTGGGGGACCCGAGGCGCGATACGTCAACTGGCGCCGGCCCGCCGGCGCTCCTACGGTGCCGCGTGTGGGGTGGAACGACCGCGGCGCGGTCATGGGAGCGAGCCTTTCGGCGCGCTGGCCGGCCAGCCAGGGGCTGACGATGCAGTACCGACCGACGGCCTCCGAGCTCCTCGCCACCATGGCCGAGCTGATCGACGGGGAGCTGCTGCCTGCGCTGCCGGAGGCGCTCCAGCACCGGGCGCGGGTGGCGGCCAACCTGGCCCGCATCCTGGGGCGCGAGGAGCAACTCGGCCCCGCCGCCCTCCAGCGCGAGCACGACCTCCTGGCTGGCCTCCTCGGCCACGACGGGACGGCGAAGGAGCTGGCGGCCGAGCTGGCCGCCCTGCTCCGGGCAGACACCGACCCGGCGTTCGAGGCCAAGGCCTGGGACGTGCTCGTGACCGTGGCCCGTGACGACCTGGCCATCGCCAAGCCTGGGCACGACGCGTGGCAGGGGCAGTGACGACCGCGCCGGCGCTCGACCTCGCTGGTGGCATCGGGCGGTTCCTGACCGACACATTCGGCCGGCCGGTCGAGGTGACCAACCTCACGAGCTCGTCGGCGGGCGCCCGCCGCGGCAACGTGCTGTTCAACGCCCACGACGGTGAGCGCACCCTGCGCCTGGCGGCCACCATCGTCCCCACGAGCGAGATCGAGCTGAACCCCATCATGGCGGAGGCCGCTGTCCGTGACCTGGCCGAGCGCCATGGCGTCCCCGTGCCCCACATCCACGCCACCTGCACCGACCCCTCGTACGTCGGCGGCCCGTTCTTCGTGTCCGACCGGGTCGACGGGGAGTCGGTGCCACGCCGGGTGCTGCGGCTCGTTCACGCCGAAGGCATCGGCGACACCGTTGCCCGTCAGCTCGGCGACGCCTTGGCACATCTGCACGCCATCGACCGCAGCCTCGCCCCGCCCGATCTCATCGGTGAGGACGCCGAGAACCCGGCCGAGACCGCCCTCGCCGAGGCGGACGCCGGCGTTTCGGAGTTGCTCGCCCCCCGCCCCGCACTCGCCCTCGGCGTGCGCTGGCTCGAACGCCATCTCCCGGCGCCGCCCCCACGGCGCACGATCGTCCACACCGACGTGCGCAACGGGAACATCATCGTCGGCCCCGACGGGCTTCGAGCCGTGCTCGACTGGGAGGGCTCACGCCGCAGCGGCGACCCGATGCGTGACGTCGCCTGGCCGATGCTGCGCATGTGGCGCTTCCGCGAGGACGACCGCGAGATCGGCGGGTTCGCCGGCCGCGCCCCTTTCGTCGCCGGCTACGAGGAGGCCGGCGGCACCTTCGACGAGGAGCGCTCCGCGTGGTGGAAGGTGCTCGGCACCTTGAGCTGGGGTCTCGGCCTGGCCAACCAGGCCCACGCCCACTTGGACGGACGGTTCTCCAGCGTGGTCATGGCCGCCAGTGGCCGTCGTGTGCCCGAGCTCGAGTGGGACCTGCTGATGCTCATCCGCCCAGAGTCACCCTGACCGCCTGAGAACCCGAGGAGAGGACATGGACTTCGAACTGCCCACAGAGCTCGCCAACTACCTGGTCGAGCTCGACGAGTTCATCGAACGCGAGATCAAGCCCCTCGAAAAGCAGGACGACAACATCCGCTTCTTCGACTACCGGCGCGAGGACGCCCGCACCGACTGGGAACGGGACGGGCTCCCCAACGCCGAGTGGGAGGCGCTGCTGGCCGAAGCCCGCCGGCACGCCGACGCGGCCGGCCACTACCGCTATCCCTTCCCGAAGGAGTACGGGGGGCGTGACGGCAGCAATCTGGGCATGGCGGTCATCCGAGAGCACCTCGCCCGCAAGGGCTTGGGCCTGCACTGCGACTTGCAGAACGAGCACGCCATCGTCGGCAACAACGTCGGGCTGCTCCTGATGCTCACGTATGGCACCGAGCAGCAGAAGTCCGAATGGATCAGCGACCTCGCCGAGGGCAGGCGCGGTTTCGCCTTCGGCATCACCGAGCCGGAGCACGGATCCGACGCCACGTACATGGAGACGAGTGCGCGAGCGCGACGGCAACGAGTGGGTGCTGAACGGCTCCAAGACCTGGAACACGGGCGTGCACTCCGCGCAGTACGATTTGATCTTCGCTCGCACGAGCGGGGCGCCTGGCGACGGCCACGGCATCACCGCTTTCTTGACCCCGATCGACACACCGGGCTTCAAGGTCGAGCAATACCTGTGGACCTTCAACATGCCGACCGACCACGCCCGCATCTCCCTCACCAACGTCCGCGTGCCGGATACCGCGGTCTTCGGTGGCGAGGGACGGGGCCTCCAGGTCGTGCAGCACTTCTTCAACGAGAACCGCATCCGGCAGGCCGCGTCGAGCCTTGGCGCGGCCGAGTTCTGCATCGACCGCTCGGTGGAGTACGCCAAGGTTCGCAAGCCGTTCGGGAAGGCGCTCGCCACGAACCAGGCCATCCAGTTCCCGCTGGTCGAGCTGCAGACCCAGTGCGAGATGCTGCGCGCCCTCATCCAGAAGACGGCGTGGATGATGGACAAGTACGGTGCCTTCTCCCAGTCGGACAAGGTGTCGATGTGCAACTACTGGGCCAACCGGATGTGCTGCGACGCGGCTGACCGCGCCATGCAGGTCCACGGCGGGATGGGCTACTCCCGGCACCTGCCCTTCGAGCACATCTACCGGCACCACCGCCGCTACCGCATCACCGAAGGGGCGGAGGAGATCCAGATGCGGAGGGTGGCGGGGTACATGTTCGGCTTCATGCGCCAACAGGCCCCGAAGGGCGTGGTGGAGGAGGTCGCCGCGGCCGCCCAATGAGCCGGCTCGGATCTGGCCTCTCTGCTCGCCGCCGGCGCCCTTCAGCAGCGCATGACAACCGTTGTGTGAAGGGGTAGCCTCGGCCCGTGCCCCGAGTCGTCGACCCCGAGGTGCGCCGCTCACAGCTCACCGACGTCACCGCCCGCCAGATCGCCCGGGCGGGGCTGGACGGCGCCACGTTGCGCGAGGTGGCCCGGGCCGCCGGCTGGACGACCGGAGCGGTCAGCCACTACTTCGTCGACAAGCGCGATCTGCTCCTGGCCACGTTCCGCTCACGGGCTGACGGAGCGGCGCGCCGGGTCGAAGCCTCCGTTGCGGCGGGCTGCACCCCGCTCGAGGCCCTGATCGACAGCGCGCTGCCCCTCGACGAAGAGCGACTCGCCAACTGGCGCGTGTGGCTCGCCTTCTGGGGGGCCGCGGTCGGCGACGACGAACTGACGGCAGCGCAGCGCGAGCGCCACCACAGCTTCTGTGAGGCGGTCCGCGAAGCACTCGGCGCCGAGGTGCGTTCCGGCCGCCTCCGGGCGGACCTCGATCTCGACCGCGAGGCCAGGGCACTCGTGTCGCTCCTCAACGGCATCGCGGCCCAGACCGTGTTCGAGCCGGAGCGGTGGCCGGCGGCCGAGCAGCGGCGCATCGTCGCCGACCACGTGGCGCCGTTGCGCCTCGCATCCCCGCCAGCCGGCTGACAGCGTCGAAGGCGTCGAGGTGACCACGTGAGCTCAGCCGAATCACCAGGCCGGGCCCCCGGATGGGGTGAGGAGTGGGACGACGTCGTCGACGTAGTCGTCGTCGGCAGTGGCGTGGCCGGGTACGCCGCCGCCGTCGCCGCGGCCCGGGCCGGATCATCCGTCGTCGTGCTGGAGAAGGCGCCCATCGCCGGCGGCACCACCGCCAAGTCCGGCGGCGTCTTGTGGATCTGCAACAACCCGCTCATGAGAGCCGCGGGACTCGTCGACGAACGCGAGCAGCGCGCTGCGCTACATGGCCCGAACGGCGTATCCGACGCTCTACGACGCGACGCACCCGACGCTCGGTCTCCCGGTGGACAAGCACCGGTTGCTCGCGGCCTTCTACGACCATGGGGCGGCGGCGCTCGACGAGCTCATCGCGGCCGGCATCCTCGACCTCGAGCCCGTCGCCTACCCCGACTACTACGCCGACATCGCGGAGGACGAAGCCCCGAACGGACGGGTCGTGCAACCGACGTTCCCCGCCGGATGGCGTCGCGGCATCGATCCGACCGGCGGGCAGTACCTGGTCGACCAGCTGGCCGCGGGCGCCGAGCGCCTGGGCGTCGAGACGCGCCTCGGTCACCACGTGGTGCACGTCGTGCGGGCGGGCGACGCCTTGGGTGCCGAGGTGCGCGTGGGGCGGCGCACCGAGCTGCTCGGGGCCCGCCAGGGCATCGTCTTCTGTTCGGGGGGCTTCCTGCACAACCAGCACCTCGCGCTCGAGTACCTGCGCGGCCCGGTTCTCGGGGGCGCGGCGGCCGAGGGCGCGACCGGCGACTTCGTCGACATCGGCGTCGAGCTCGGCGCCCAACTCGGCAACATGAGCCACGCCTGGTGGGACCAAGTGGTGGTTGAGCTCGCCGTGCGGGTTCGAGCGACGATCCGCGACGTGTACTCCCCGTTCGGCGACGCCATGGTCATGGTGAACAAGTACGGCCGGCGGGTCGTGAACGAGAAGGCGCCATACAACGAGCGTGGGCAGGTCCACTTCCACTGGGACGCCGGCCGCCACGAGTACCCCAACTACGTGCTGCTCATGCTGTTCGACGACGCCGTCGCCAACAGCACCGAGCAGAGTCGCTTCCGGTTCCCCGTCCCCCAGCCCGGCGACCACCCGGACTACGTCATCTCGGCCCCGACGTGGAACGAGTTGAGCGCGGCTGTGCGTGCCCGGCTGGCGCGGCTCGCCCCCTTCACCGGAGGCGTGACCCTCGACGCCTCCTTCGACCGCGGAGCTCGTGGCCACCATCGCCCGGTTCGACGCGCCACGCGCGAGCGGGCCACGACCTCGACTTCGGTCGCGGCGCAGACGCCGATCGAGCAGGCGTGGGCGGGGGCGGCACGCAACGGCGTGCCGAGCGGCACCATGCACCCCTTCGCCACCGAGGGTCCCTATCACTGCGTGATCGTCGGCCCGGGCGCCCTCGACACGAAGGGCGGGCCCGTGATCGACGAGTGCGCCCGGGTGCTGTCCCCGAGCGGCGACGCCGATCCCGGGCTTGTACGGCGCCGGCAACTGCATCGCCTCGCCGGCCGGGCAGGCCTATTGGGGCCCGGGCGGCACGATCGGTCTGGCCTTCGCCTTCGGCTCCATCGCCGGCCGCACCGCGAGCCGCGAGCCGCGCCGCGCCCCGAGCTGAGCATTCGTCACGATCCGAATGCCGAGAAGCGGCGGCGGAGCATCGCCCGTTGCCGGGGAGCAGGCCACTCGAGCGGATCGAACAGGGCTTGGACGGCGATGCCGTGCACGGCGGTGAGGAGGTCCGCGGCGAGCGCGTCGGCATCGGTGTCCCTCGACAGCTGGCCGCCGGCGGCGGCGTTCTCGATCACCGCGCCGAGGAAACGACGCGTCGAGCGCACCCGGCGCCGTTGCTCCTCGGTGAAGTCCCGGTCCGAGACCGCCATGCCCCAGAACGCCAACCAGACCGCCCAGTCGGCTCGCCTCGCGCCGTCGATCGGGAGCAGCGCCTCGGCGCAGGCCAGCGGATCGTCTCCGAGCTCGGCGCGCACGGCCGCGAGTCGCTGGCGCGCCCGCTGCGCGGCGCTGCGGTACACGAGCAGAAGCAGCTCGCGCTTGTCGGAGAAGTAGCGGCTCACCACCTTCGTGCTGTAGCCGCCGGCGGCGGCGATGTCCCGCACCGTCGCCGCGTCGATGCCGCCGCGAGCGATCAGTTCCGTCGCCACCGCGGCCACTTGATCACGGCGGGCTTCGTGATCGGTCGCACCGGCCATCGCGGCACGTTACGCGCCGGCGAGGCTTGGCAACGGTTGTTGCCATCCGGGTACGGTGGGCGCATCCGACGAACGCAGGGGGCCTGGCATGGGCAGTGAACCCGCCGCTTTCGATGTCATCGTGCTCGGGACGGGTGCAGCCGGGCTCACCGCCGCGCTCTCGGCCCACGACGCCGGTGCCTCCGTGGGGCTGTTCGAGAAGGACACCCAGGTGGGAGGGACCAGCGCATGGTCGGGCGGCATGCTCTGGATCCCGCTCAACCACCACGAAGCCGAGCTCGGCATCGCGGACACCCGCGACGAGGTGCTCACCTACCTCGCGTCTCTGTCGCACGGGATGATCGACGAGAAGCTGGCCGCGGGGTACATCGACGCCGGACCGGAGATGATCACGTGGTTGGAGGCCAACACCCCGGCCATCTTCCGCGTGGTCGAGGGCTTCCCCGACTACCACCCCGAGCACCCAGGGGCCAAGCCGGGCGGCGGCCGGTCACTCGAATGCCCACTGTTCCCCTTCGACGAGCTGGGCGACTGGGCCGGGCGAGTCACCGTGGGTCCCCAGATGGGGCGCAACATCGCGATGAGCGAGACCCCGCTCGGCCACGGCGCACCCCAAGGCGTGCCGGCCGAGGAGATGGAGCGGCGCCTCGTGCACGACGAGCGCGGCGCGGGGCAAGGTCTCGTGGGACGGTTGCTCAAGGGCTGCCTCGACCGCGGCCTCGAACCCCGCACGGGCGCCCAGGCCCGCGAGTTGATCATGGAGGACGGTGCGGTCGCCGGGGTGCGCTTCGAATCGGCCGACGGCCCCTTCGAGGTGCGGGCTCGAGCGCGGCGTGGTGCTCGCCACCGGCGGGTTCGAGTGGAACCGCGACCTCGTCCGCAACTTCGTGCCGCGGCCCCATGACCCACCCGGTATCGGTCCGCACCAACACCGGTGATGGCCTGCGGATGGCGATGCGAGTGGGGGCCGGGCTGTCGAACATGCCCGAAGCCTGGTGGGTGCCCACCATCGAGGTGCCCGTGGAGGGGTACGGCACCGTCGCCTGGATGGTCAACGGCGAGCGCACGCGCCCTCACTGCATCATGGTCAACCAGCGGGGCCAGCGCTTCACCAACGAGGCCACCAACTACAACGCCCTCGGCGAGGCGTTCCATGTCGTCGAGGTCTCGAGCTACCAGTTCGTGAACCACCCTGCCTGGATGGTGTTCGACCACTTCTACCTGACCAAGTACGGACTGGCGGGCTACCGGCCCAACGGACACACGCCCGCGTGGATCGTCGAAGCACCGTCCCTCGCAGAGCTGGGGCGCGCCCTTGACCTGCCCGAGGGCTCGCTCGAGGCCGCCGTTGCGCGCTGGAACGAGAACTCGGCCAAGGGCGAGGACCTCGACTTCGGACGGGGCACGAGCGTCCACGACCGGTGGTGGGGGGATCCCGAGTTCGGCGACGACGTCCGCACCACGCTCGGCCCGCTCGACACGCCGCCGTTCTACGCGGTGCGGGTCCACAGCGGCGCGCTCGGCACGAAGGGCGGCCCGCGCACCGACACCGACGCCGCGCGTCCTCGACCTCGACGGCCTCCCCATCGCGGGCCTCTATGCGGCCGGCAACGTCATGGGCTCGGTCATGGGCATGACCTACGGCGGCGCGGGAGGAACCCTGGGGCCCGGCATGGTCTTCGGCTTCCTCGCCGGCCGCCACGCCGCGAGCCGGACCTAGCTGTGCCCGGTAACTGAGGCCCGGTCCGCCGAGCCAGGGTTGGTGCCGACAAGGCGCGACGAGGGAGCAATAGTCGCCGCGCTATTGCGACGACAAGCAACGCAGCCGGCGCCGGTACTGGCCGGCGCAACGGGGCGAACGTTGCCGGTCGCGGCACTAGCCTCCAGGAACTGTGTTCGCGGGGCGCTCGCCCCGCCTCCGCGCCCTGCCGCGGCGGGGCGGTGCAGACTGCAGCCAGTGGAGAGAGGTCTTCGACGGGAGCCGCTGATGCAGCGTTGGCGACCGGTCGCGGTCGGCCTCGCCGCTCTCACCGGGATCATCGTCGCCGGCACGGTCGGCTACGTGCTGCTGGGCTTCGGCTTCCTCGATGCCGTCTACCAGACGGTGACGACCATCACGACCGTCGGCTTTCGCGAGATCCAGCCCCTCGACGCCGCCGGCAAGGTGTTCACGATCGTCATCATCCTCGCCGGCGTGGGCACCGCCCTCTACACGCTGACCGCGCTGCTGGAGCTGCTCGTCGAGGGCCACCTCGGCCAGGCCATGGAAAGGCGACGCATGGACAAGCGCATCGCAGCCCTGCACGGTCACGTGATCGTCTGCGGTTGGGGACGCGTCGGGCGGGCGATCGCGCGTGAGCTGGACGCGGCCGGCAAGGACATCGTCGTCATCGACAACGACAGTGAGCGGCTCGCCACGATCACGTCGCACCTCCATGTCCTCGGCGACGCGTCCGACGACGACGTGCTGCGCCACGCCGGGATCGAGCGGGCGGCAGCCTTGGTCGCGGCGGTGTCCACCGACGCCGCAAACCTCTTCATCACCTTGTCCGGACGATCGCTGCGCCCAGACCTCTTCATCGTCTCGCGCGCCCGCGAGGAGACGAGCGACGCCAAGCTCCTGCGCGCCGGAGCCGACCGGGTCGTGAACCCTCAAGAGATCGGCGGAGCCCGCATCGCGGCGTTCCTCGTCCGGCCGCACGTCACGGAGTTCCTCGACGTCGTCATGCACGAGCAGAACATCGAGCTGCGGCTCGAGGAGATCTCCGTGGCACACGACTCGCCGCTGGCCGGCCTCAGCTTGCGCGAGGCGCGGGTGCGGGACCGCACGGGGGCGATGGTGCTCGCCCTCCGTGATGAGGAGGCCGGCTTCATCAGCAACCCGACCGCGGACACTGTGGTCCGTGCCGGCCAGATCCTGATCGCGATCGGCACCCCGCCCCAGCTCGAGAGCCTCACCGCCACCGCCGCCTCCCGCCACAACACGGTGTGAACGCGTGTCGCTCGAACGCTGGTTCCTCACCGCGGAGGAGCGCGGCAACCCCCGCACCGCACTGGATGCCCGCCGCGAGCCGGGTACGGCGTGGTCGATCGGCAACGACGTCGAGTTCCTCGTGCACGGCGCGTCCTACTTCTCCGCGCTGCTCACGTCCGTCTCCGCCCTTCAAGAGGGTGATCTGCTTCTCTTCACCGACTGGCGTGGCGACCCCGACGAGGTGCTCCACGAGGCCGGGACCCAGGTGTCGCAGGCGTTCTGCGAGGCGGCGGAGCGGGGCGTCGTCGTCAAGGGTCTGATCTGGCGCTCTCACCTCGACCGCCTCCGCTTCAGCGCGAAGGAGAACCGGCACCTCGGCGAGGAGATCGAGAGCGCGGGCGGCGAGTGCCTGTTGGACATGCGGGTGCGGGTGGGCGGCTCGCACCATCAGAAGCTGGTCGTGATCCGCCACCGGGATGCACCGGAGCGCGACGTTGCGTACGCCGGCGGGATCGATCTGTGCCACAGCCGGCGCGACGACGGGAGGCATCTCGGTGATCCGCAGCGCCAGCCCATGGCCGCGGTGTACGGCCCCCGGCCTGCATGGCACGACATTCAGGTCGCCATCCGAGGCCCCGCGGTGGCCGATGTCGAGACGGTGTTCCGTGAGCGTTGGAACGATGCCGCGCCGATCACCCGCAACCCGCTGCGGCGGCTGAGCGACCTGGTCCGCCGGGACGACACCACGCCCAGCCCGTTGCCTGCCCAGCAGCCCGATCCGCCCGCCGCGGGCGACTGCGCCGTCCAACTCCTGCGCACCTACCCCCGTCGGCGTCAGGGGTACGACTTCGCGCCGAAGGGCGAGCGGAGCGTCGCCCGGGCCTACGCGAAGATCCTCGAGCAGGCTCGAAGCCTCATCTACCTCGAGGACCAGTACCTGTGGTCCCACGAAGTGGCCGCGGTCTTCGCCCGCGCCCTGCGCTCGCAACCCGACCTGCGCCTCATCGCCGTCGTCCCGCACTTCCCCGACCAAGACGGTCCCCTCTCCCAGCCACCGAACCTCGCCGGGCGGGCCGCCGCCCTCGACGTGCTCCATGAAGCGGGTGCCGATCGCGTGGCCGTCTACGGGCTGGAGAACGAGGCCGGCCTGCCTGTCTATGTCCACGCCAAGGTGTGCGTCGTCGACGACGTGTGGGCCACGGTTGGCTCCGACAACTTCAACCGGCGCTCGTGGACGTACGACTCCGAGTTGAGCGTCGCGGTGTTGGACACCGCCAGCCGGGCGCAAACCGGAGAGGAGAGCTATGCCCGCCGGCTACGCCTCGTCTTGGCGTGCGAGCACCTGGGCCGTGACGGGCGCGACACCGCCGGCCTGGAGAACGGTCCTTCGACGTTCGCCACCTTCGCCAACTCGGCCACGACGTTGCAGCGGTGGCACGAGGATGGGCGCCTCGGGCCGCGACCGGCGGGCCGGCTTCGACCGGTCGCGTCTCCCGTCCTGGGCCGAGGGACGCGATGGTGGGCCATCGCGCTCTACGAGCTGTTGTACGACCCCGACGGGCGCACCCGAGCCGAGCGCTGCGCCGGCCGCTTCTAGCCTGCTGGGCTGGCTACCGTCGGCTGAACCGGCGGCGACCTCAGCGCCCTTCGCCGACAGGTTCCTGCAGCAGCCCCACGATGTTGCCGTCGGCGTCCTTCAGCGTCGCGATCAACGCTCGCGCATCGAGGCCCGGCACCGTCCGGCTGATGTCGTCGACATGCCCGTAGCCGACCGGCCCGGTCATCCCCTTATGGTGCCCGTTCGGGTCCAGACCGACGCCAGACCGTCGACGCGAAACCCGACGTAGTACGGCTCGTCCATCTCCGGTGGCATGCCGAACAGCATGGAGTACACCTGCTTCGCCGCGGCAAGGTCCGTGACGGAGGAGATCACTGTCTTCATGCCCGAGGTCATCGCCAACCTCCTTCCGTCTTGTGAGACGTCGATCCGGTGCGGATCGTCAGTGGTATGACGCATCGACCGGCGACACGCTTCGCGATCTGGAGCTCACACTCGTCGACGCGTGACACGATCAACGTGACAGGCTTCGTCCGACCGAGCCGGAGGCACGAACCATGGCCAAGAAGAAGGGGAGGGACGAGCCTCGCGCCGGCGAGGCGGGAGCCGACGCTGCTCAGGCAGCCGAGGTTCCGCTCGGGGCGCCGGCCAAGATGAAGACCAAGGAGTACGAGCAGGAGCTGCGGAAGTTGCACGCCGAGCTGGTGGCGATGCAGGAGTGGATCAAGGCCAGCGGGGCCAAGGTCTGTGTTGTGTTCGAAGGGCGTGATACGGCCGGGAAGGGCGGCACGATCAAGGCGATCACCGAGCGGGTGAGCCCCCGCGTGTTCCGAGTGGTCGCCCTGCCGGCCCCGACGGAGCGCGAGAAGTCCCAGATGTACATCCAGCGCTACATCCCGCATCTCCCGGCCGCCGGAGAGGTCGTGATCTTCGACCGCAGCTGGTACAACCGCGCCGGGGTCGAGCGGGTCATGGGGTTCTGCACTGACGAGCAGGCGACCCGGTTCCTCGCCCTGGTCCCCGCGGTCGAGAAGGCCATGGTCGACTCGGGCATCCTGCTCGTGAAGTACTGGCTGGAAGTGGGCCCTGACGAGCAGACGAGACGGTTGGAGAGCCGGATCCACGACCCCCGCAAGATCTGGAAGCTGTCAGGCATGGACCTGAAGTCCTATAGCCGCTGGTACGACTACTCGCGGGCTCGCGACGAGATGTTCGCGGCCACCGACACAGCCTGGGCGCGGTGGCACGTCGCCCGAACGGACGACAAACGTCGGGGCCGGCTCAACCTGATCACTCATCTGCTCACCCAGGTGCCCTACCAGCCGCTCGAACCGCCGGCGGTCACGCTGCCGAAGCGTCAGAAGTCGGGTGGGTACGTCGAAAGTGACCTCACGCACAACTTGATCCCGACGCCGTTCTGAAGGTCAGGCTGCTCGGCGGGCGTCGGCGCACAGGACGCGCTCGGCGCGCACGCACGCGTCGCTCGGGGCGCCTCAGGCCTCAGCCGCCCGCTCTGACAACTCCTCGATCTCGGCGGCCTCCGTGGCCGTGGCAAAGCGCTCCCAGTAGACGCCTGCGATGGCGCCGATCCAGACCCAGAACGTCGCGATGATCCCGACCCATGCCAGGAACGCGAGGGCGATCCCGAAGCCGCCGTAGGCATGCCCATAGGCCTCCAACCAGTTCCTCATGAAGATGGCCGAGACCGCGCTAACGATCCCGTTGACCACCACGCAGATGGCGGCGCCGGGCACGAGGTGGCGCCATTCGAAGGGCAGGTCGAGGAGGAGGCGGGGTGACACGAGGTAGAAGATGAAGTTCAGCGCGGCCATCAGCGCCAACATGAGGGCCAGGAACCACCAAGGCCGCGGCTGGGCCCAGTAGCGAAGGGTGAGGCTGAGCCCGAGGACAGTGAGCATCAGCGCCAGCCACGCCGCGCCGCGAACGAACTTCCGGAGGCCGCGCAGGGGAGCAACTCGAAAGGCCCACGCGTAGGCCGTCTGAACGGTCGTCGCCACCCCGAATCCCGTAACGAGCAACGACACGATGCTCAGGCTCAAGGCGACGTTACGGCCCGAGCTCGCGTTGCCGAACGTCTCCCGAACCAGCGCCGCCGTGTCGCCCTCGAGATGGAAGCGCTGGATCACGATGATGGCGAACGAGCGGTTCGGGTTGAACGCTTCGATGATCGCGTAGCCGACGATGAACAGCGGGATCACCGAGATGAACAAGTTCCCGCCGATCACGAACGCGAGCTGCTTGCCCTCGATCTCCCTGAACCGACGGTACGACGCGATCGGGAGCCCCAACAGGCGGCGACCTTCGAGCGCGTCGACTCGTTCCGTCACCTGCTGCTTCGCCGTCCGGAAGCGCGCCTTCCCCCCGCCCAACGCGCCCATCAGCTCGGCGGGAGTTGGGCCGAGGCGCGCGCGAAGGACCAGTGTCTCGGGTCCACTGGCGGCTCAGCGGTCGGCCTCGTGGCCGCAGCGGCGTGCCCCCATCCCAGCTCGATCCGCAATGCGATCACAGGCGAGGAATCTACGTCTCACGCCGGCGAGCCGACCCCCGCCAGCATGGCTGATGCCCGGCGACGATACACCGAGATCGTCCATCGCGCCCATGCTGCCGGTCTGGCCGGCGCGACGGCCTTGCGCGGCCTCGAAGGCTACGGCGCCTCCCGCCACATCCACACCACCCGCATCCTGAGCCTCTCGGTCTGACCTCCCGGTCATCGTGGTGATCGTGGACAGACCAGAACGCATCGAAGCGTTCTTGCCCGAGCTCGATGAGCTGATCGCCGAGGGCCTCGTCGTGCGCGAGCCCGTCGAGACCGTCAAATACGTCGGCCGCGACCAGCGAAGAACGGGTTCCCCTCCGAGCGGGCGGCGATCGCGTCCACCAGCGTTGCCGAGGGAGAGCCGTCGGCGTGAGCGGCGAGCAGCTCCCTCACCTCATCGCGCCCGAGCGGCCCGAGCTCGACCAAGGTGGCCGATCCTGAGCGGCGCACGCCGTCGGCCAGCCGGCGCATGCGCCCGGCCGACGCTGGCTCGTCGGCACGGAAGGTCGCCAGGAGAAGAATCGGGCGGGCGTCGAGGTTGTGAGCGAGGAACACGATGAGGTCGAGGGTCGAGGTGTCGGCCCAATGCACGTCCTCGAGCACGAGCAGCAAAGGGTTCGCAGCGGCTCGATCGGTGAGCAGTGTGAGCGAACTCTCGAAGACCTGCAGCTGCGAGCCCGCCTCGTGGTCGTCGATCGACCCCGCCTCTCTCACCCCGCGCTACGCGTCGACGAAGGGTTGGTACGGCAGCTCGGTCCCGACGAGATCGATCGAGCGCCCGACGAGCACCTCGAAGGCGGCGTCGCTCGCGCGTCTCGCGAGTTCGGACGCGAGCCGCGACTTTCCGATGCCGGCTTCGCCGGTGACGAGGAGTCTTGCCGCGCGCCGCCTGGGCCGCGCCGAGCGCGTGTTCGAGATCGTCGAGCTCGCGTGCGCGCCCCACGAACGTCTCGCTCGCGCGAGCCTCCATCCGGCCAGTGTCGCGCAGTGAATCACTCCACTCGGCGGAAGCTTTGTAAGCAGCCCAGCCACCGGAAGTAGGCAGAACAAAAGGCAGGGATAAGGCGTTCCGCCCGATGCGCTTCCCTACCCGCCCGGAGTGACGATGCAGTCGACACATCGACCACGAGGAGGCGAGGAATGACATCAGTGATGCCGACGGTGACGGGGCGGATGAAGCGTTACGCGGTCCGAGGCGGTGGCGGCTTGCAGCTGCACGTGCGGGAGTGGGGCAAGGCTGACGGACCGCCGATCCTGTTCATCGACGGCTGGTCGCAGAACCACCTCTGCTGGCAGAAGCGGTACGAGAGTGCGCTCGCGGACGAGTTCCGGCTCGTTGCCTACGACCTCCGCGGGCACGGTATGTCGGACGCGAACTCGCAGCAGAGCACTACATCGACGGCAAGCTCTGGGCCGACGACCTGGCCGCCATCATCGACCAACTCCGGCTCGATCGAGTGGTGCTCGTCGGTTGGTCGTACGGCTCCTTCGTGATCTGTGACTATCTCCGCGCGTACGGTCAGGATCGAGTCACCGCCATCAACTTCGTCGAGGGCGCGGTCAAGCTGGGCGAGGCGGCGTTCGGCACATTGATCGGTCCTGTCTTCCTCGATCACTTCGTGGGCGCCACCGCCGACGGCCTACCGAACAACATCGCGGCCATGCGCTCCTTCGTGCGCGCCTGCGTCGCGAAGCCAGTGTCGGATGACGACCTCGAGACGGCGGTGTGCTGGAACATCGTCGTGCCCGCCCGAATCCGCGCCAACCTCGCCGCCCGCGAACTGGACTGTGACGACGTGCTTCATGCGCTCCAGGTACCCCCTGCTCGTGACGCGGGGCCGGGCGGATCCAGTGGTGCTGCCGGCGATGGCCGAACACGTGCTCGCCACCTGCCCGACGGCAGTGGCTTCCTGGTACGACGGGGTCGGTCACGTGCCGCACCTGGAGGAACCCGAACGCTTCAACCGGGAGCTGGCCGAGCTCACCCGACACGGCCGCCTCTGATCTCCTGGAGCGTTCGACCGACTCGCGGCGCAACGTGTTCATGTGCACTAGAACGATGTCCTCACGGTCGCGGGTCCGCGCCCCGAGCTCGTCGGCATTGGCTTGCCGGCGCCACCGACTGACCACCCGGGAGGAGATCACCATGATCGAGCGGCTGACCGGGCTACCAGACGGCGTCATCGGCTTCGAAGCCAACGGCGAGCTCCACGCTGACGACTACAAGACCGTCCTCCTCCCGAGCATCGAGGAGCAGCTTGCCGCCGGCCACGACCTGCGCGTCGTGCTCGTGTTCGAGCAATGGGACGGCATGTCCGGCGGCGCGCTCTGGCAAGACCTCAAACTGGGCACCGAACACCTCAGGCACTGGAAGCGCATCGCGCTCGTCACCGACCTCGACTGGATGGCCCACCTCACCCACCTCTTCGGCTGGATGACCCCGGGCGAGCTCAAGCGCTTTCCGGTCGCCGAACGCGACGCCGCCATCGCCTGGGCGGCCGGCTCCTGACCGTCGTGTTCGTGCGAGGGTCGATCAGCTGAGCAAGAGGGGGATGTGGGCCCGCCACCAGCGTCCGAAGCCCGGGTAGTTGGACGCCTGGAGCCACACCAACAGGAGGATGCTCAACGCGAAGGCGACGTGTTCGCCGTCGATCAAGGGGATTCGTCGATGGGGGAACGGTTCGACCAGCCCTCGGTCGATGGACGTCCTAACGCTGCCGCCGGTTACGCCGATGGGAGGCGAGACTCGCCCAGCCCGCCGCGCAGGCGCCCGGGCCGCTAGCTCGGATGTTGGTTAGTTTCAGCTTCGAGGGAGGCGATGCGCTCGCGGAGGCGGCGGCGTTCCTGCCACCGATCGGTGTCATCGCGCAGCACCGCGGCAATTCCGGTCGGTCCTTCGCCATCGCTCAAGAGCGTCACGGTGAACGCCACGGAGACCGTCCGGCCGTCGCGGTGCATGGCGGGCACCTCGAGGAGCCGGCCGCCGTACTCCGTATGGCCCGTCTGCATCACGTGGTGGTAACCAGCCCAGTGGCGCTGGCGCAGCCGCTCCGGGATGATCAGATCGAGCGTCTGCCCCGTCGCCTCGGCTGACGACCAGCCGAACAGCCGTTCGGCGGCACCATTCCAGAACACGATCGTGCCATCGGCATCAGCGATGACGACCGCGTCGGCCAGCTCGTCGACCAACCGGAGGAGAAGCACGTCGTCGACACCCCGACCGTACAACGTCTTTGACGCGGTGGATCTGAGCGGGCGATCTCTCAGTCTCGGGCCAGCTCGGCCAGTCGGTCGAACGTGATCGGGTGAACGAGGGCGTCGGCGTGCCGATGCGCCGGGCGCCACTCGCCTGCTCCCGGCAAGCCAATCCTGGCGGAGCCGCTGCCGGGCCCGTGCGCAACGAACCGGGTGTCGTCGCCCTCACCCGCGGTCGAGCTGTTGGTGCACCGTGGCCGGCGTCGTTCGTCGTCGGTCGACGGAGAAGAGTCAGCGAGGGGACACCCGTCCCGCTCGTCGCGCCGCCTCTTCGAGCACGCTCGTCACCCGGTCGGCATCGAACGCGGTCGGCGGGCCATCCGGCTTGGGCCACATGCGTCTGCCGGCCATGAAGAAGTCGCCGCCGTACACGTGGATCGCCCCCGTCCACTCCCGCGAAGGATTGGCCACCGCGTGCACGGTGTTGTCGCCCAGCAGGATCCCGTCGCGCCGGAGCAGCGTTCGAGATCCACGCGACTCCAGCCCACCGTCGGGGAGCGGCCGGAAGAAGTGGTTGTCCTCGCGTCCGCCATAGAGGCCGATCGCCGCCCACATCTTGTGGTCGTGTGGGAAGAGGTCGACACCGAGCGGCCAGACAACGTGGAGGACAGTCAGGTCGTTGCTGTTGAACCAGGTCGAGAACAGTGGCGCCTCCGCGGGGGATCCCAGTGCCGCCTCGATCGCGCTGGGATCCGAGACGACCCGCTCGACGACCTCCTTCACCGCCATGCCGCCGCCTCGGCCCTCGTTGTCCAGGGCGTCCAGGCAATCGGCAATCAACTGGTCGATGCTGAACATCGGATCGCTCCCATGCTCTCAGCGCCGCGGCGATGGCCCATCGCAGCCGTCATCCAACCCCGAACGGCCCGTCTCCGGGGCCGCGGCGCTCCTTATGTCATTGCCTGCACGCTAATCGCGGTCGCCGAGGCGGGTCTGCCTGACTGCCGCGGCGGGGTCGAAGGGCTCAGGGTGCTCTGGCGCGAGGGAGGGTCGATGGACACGTTGTCCGCCCGAGATCACGACTGACCCAGTTGGGCGGCAGGGTGTCGACGACGGCGAGGCGGTCAGGCGGACGGCGGCGCGACGCCGAGCTGGCGCCACATGCCGCACTCGTCGTAGACCTCGTCGAGCGTGCGCCGCTACAGACGACTGAGAGGCGAGGACTCGTCGAACCCGGAGGACTCGAGCGATCACGGACGGAGGAGTTGGGTTTCGGCTGCGTGGCGGGCGCGGAGCTCACTGTTCCAGTCGCCGCTGCAGTAGACAGTGAGATCGACGATGCGGCCGTCGTGCACCTCGGCAAGCATGATCTTGCGGTCCGTGATCTGCTCGCCGTCTTGTTCATGGCCGCCGGCGAACTCGGCGACGAAGCCAGTGACGGTCGGGACTGTTCTGACGACCGTGGTGTCAGCGCAGTGGGGCATGAAGCTCTTGATCCAGGCGCTGAATGAGTCTCGGCTTTGGAGCTGGAAGCGCCAGAAGGGCGGGTTGCCATCCAGGAAGACGTCGTCGGAAAGCACATCGCCGGCCTCGGCGGTGCGGAACACATCGGCGAGGCGTTCGCTCAGCTCTTGGGCGAGGGCGTCGTCGAGAACAGTGGATCGGAGTTCCCTCATGTTGCCGTCTCCTGTTCGTTTGGTCGGGCGATTGCGACCGTACGAACCGGACGGGACCAACCGCATCCGGAGAAGGATGGAAGCGGCTCGCGCCCGGCATCGGTAGAACTGCTGAGCCCGCGCGATCCAGAGATCGACGGTTCGCCCGATGTGCCGGCACCGATGGGCTTCGTAGGGTCAACCGGACAGGAACGACCAGCTTCGTGGAGGACCGATGAGCGCCCATCCGAACGTTGACACGGTGGATCGCATGACCAAGGCGATCTTCGCCCAGGACCACGATGCCCTGGCGTCGATCTTCACCGACGATCTCCTGTTCCACCTTCGTGGCCCGCACCCGATGGCCGGCGACCACCCCGGGCTCGGGGGCTTCCTGGGCGTGCTGGGTTCGTTCTTCGAGATGACCGGCGGTCGGATCAAGCTCGATCAGCAGTTCTGCCTAGCGGCAGACGGGTGGGCCGCCGAGTGGGAGCACGCCACCCTCGGCCGAGCGCGAGACGACGAGACGACTCGAGTCGCGCAACGCCTTCGTGTACCGGTTCGACGGTGCTCGCATCGCCGAGATGTGGATGTTCCTCGGCGCGCAGGCCGATCGCGCCGAGGACTTCTTCGCCTGACGGCACCGCTCGCACGGGGCAAGACTGTCGACGTGGTGGACGCGATCGAGGACGCTCGGGCGGCCTGCGACGGCCAGCGCTGGGGCGACGCCTGGCGGCTGCTCTCCGCCGTCGAAATCGACGGACTCGACGTCGACGATCTCGATCGGCTCGCCACCGCCGCCTACCTCACCGGCCACGACGAGGAGGGCTTCGCCCACTGGGTCCGCGCTCATCAGCTGTGCGTCGCCAGTGGCGAAGTCCACCGGGCGGCGCACTTCGGGGTCAAGCTCGCCCAGGGCCTCGGGTTCAAAGGAGATCTCGGCCGCTGCCGCGGCTGGGTCGACCGCACCGCTCGCCTGTTGGAGGATGCGAGGATCGACTGCGTCGAACAGGGCTACCTCGGATACGGCCTGGGCATGCTCCGCATCTTCGAGGCGGGCGACATGGCGGGGGCGCACACCTACTTCGTCCAGGCTGGCAAGGTCGGTGCGCGCTTCGCGGATCGTGAGCTCATCACTCTGGCTCGCATCGGCGAGGGCCGCATGCTCGTCTACCTCGGTGAGATCGCGGAGGGGATGTCCTTGCTCGACGAGGCCATGGTGTCGATCGAAGCCGGCGAGCTCTCGCCGATGGCCATGGGTGACGCGTACTGCACGGTGATCGACGCGTGCGCCGAGCTGTTCGATCTCGCTCGGTGCCGCTCGTGGACCGAGTCGTTCCAGCGCTGGTGCGACACACAACAGGAGCTCGTGCTCTACCGCGGCCATTGCTTCTTGCACCGCGCCGAGGTCCTCGGCCTCCTCGGGCGATGGCCTGAGGCGCTGGTCGAGGCCCGGAGTGCGTGCGACCGCCTGGCCGCTCCCGTCAATCCGGCAGCCCTGGGGGCTGCGTGTGCCATCGAGGGCGATCTCCTCCGCCTCGTCGGCGACCTCGACGACGCCGAAGCGGCTTACGAGCGCGCCAGCGAGATCGGCCACGACCCCCAGCCCGGCCTGGCTCTGTTGCGACTGGCCCAGGGCCGGCTCGAGGCGGCCGATGCCATGGCGCGCCGGGCACTCGGCGAGGCGGCGGACCCGTTCTCGCGTGCACGCCTGCTCGGCTCCTATGTCGAGATCGTGCTCGCCGCGGGCGATACCGCCGCCGCCCGAATGGCCGCCGATGAGCTCCGCGCGGTCGCGGCCGAGCTGCAGACGCCCCTCCTCCGAGCACACGCCGAACGGGCCGCCGGTGCCGTGCTCCTGGCCGAGGGTGACGCCAAGGCGGGCGCTCTTTCAGCTGCGTCGGGCCTTCAACGGGTTCAACGAGCTTGCCGTGCACCACGAGGCCGCCCGGACTCGCCTATTGATCGCGGAGGCATGCCACGTGCTCGGCGACCACGACGCGGCCGGGATGGAAGCCGGCGCTGGCCGTTCGGCCCTCGAGGGGCTCCGCGTTCGACGTCACGAGACCCCGCGACGCGACCGGCGTCCTCGCCCGAAGGCCTTACTCAGCGAGAGCTCGAAGTGCTCAGGCTCCTCGCCGGAGGCAAGTCGAACCGGGTCATCGCACAGGAGCTCGTCGTGAGCGAGAAGACCGTCGCCAGCCACGTCAGCCATATCTTCACCAAACTCGGTCTTGGCTCGCGGTCGGCCGCCACCGCGTACGCGTACGAACACGACCTTGTTTGACCAACCGAGCCGGCTCGCCGGTCGCGGTGACATTCCTCACCGTCGAGGATGCGGAGCCGTGGGGCCGGGTGGCGCGCGTCGACGACCGCGAAACCGACTGACGCCCACGGTTCTCACCGCTGGTCAACGGCCCGACAGGTTCGTCAGCGTCGGCGAAGGAGGCTCGCGGCCAAGGTGTCGGCGAGCCAGGTTTGGTAGCGATCCCACGTCCAGCCTCTTTGGTGGACGAGGCGATTCATCGTCTCCGGTGCGGTGAGCGTCCACAGGATATCGGCCGCCTCCTCGATCGTGAGGCCCGCAGCGAGCCCGAAGCGGTCGGCGACGTGGTGGGCGACCCTGGCGGTGCCTTCGGCTCGTTGCTCTTCGCCTCGTTCGACGAGCTCTCGCAGGTCGGGGTTGCCGGCTTCGGCGGCGAAGGTGGCGAGGAGTGGGGCGACCCGCTCGGCGAGTTCGCGGCTGAGCTTGGCGTACTGCGCGAGGCACCGTCGCGGTCTGGTCGCGGCCAGCATCGCCTGGAACGTCGGGCGCTCGGCGATGGCGAGGGGGCTATCGTCGCCGGCCAGCGCGGTGTCGTAGACCGCAGTGGCGATCGCCGCCTTGTTGCCGACGGCGTTGTACACGGTCTGCACGCTGACCGCGGCGGCGGCGGCGATCTCCTCGATCGTGGTGGCGGCGTAGCCGTCGGCGAGGAACAGGTCGCGGGCGGTGTCGAGGATGCGCCGCCGGGTGTGGCGCGCCTGCGCGTCGCGAAGCGGGCTGCTGTAGGGACGTCGGTGGCTTGGCATGAGAGGGGAATTCTGTTAGAAGTGTATTCTAGTCACTATAAACTCATGCTAACGAAGGTTGACACGTCGTCTTGACATCGAACGAACCGTCCGCGCCGTCTTCGACGCCATCAACACCCGCCACCTGGAGCGCATCCGGCCCCTCGCCGCCGACACCTTCATCGACCACGGTGCACCGCCGGGGCTCGTGCCGCCAGGCCCCGACGGCTACATCACGATCCTGCGCTTCGTCACCGAAGTGCTCGAGGTGTTCGGGGTAGCGCGCCCTGCACGGTGACCGACGAGCGACTGCGTCTCCAACCTGTACGGCACCCGGGAGCTGGCTTGTCGTGAACGGCCGGTGCACGCGTGGCGGTCGCTGCTTGCGTTCGCCTCGAAGAGTCCGTCGTGACGGCGTTGCCGGTCACCATGGGCCGCGCCGTCCGAGGCGGGCAGCTATGCCGTCGACACAGGCGAGCATGACCTAGTGACGTGACCGGTGACTGAGGCCCGGTCCGCCGAGCCAGGGTTGGCGCCGGCAAGGCGCGACGAGGAAGCAATAGTCGCAGCACTACTGCGACGAGGCGCAACGCAGTCGGCGCCGGCACTGGCCGGCGCAGCGGGGCGAACGTTGCCGGTCACGGCACTAGCTAGGGGCGCGGCGTTGCGACGCACCGACCCGCACGGTGTCATGCGCGCCGTGCGGCGTCGATGCCGCTCACCAACTCCGCCGCCTGTACGTCGCACCGGACTACATCCATCCGAACAGGCGGCACGAAGGTTCGTCGCCGATCACCACGACGGCTCCGCCACAACTCTCTGTCATCTTCGTCGAACGCTAAGCCACCAAGGTGTGGGCGCTGTTCGACCCCACGGCGTCGTCGACGTCGAACGTGACGATACGGTCGGACGGCCCCGCACGGTGGACACCGCGCCACCCATCTGTTCAGTCCTTGTCGGGGACGCCCACCTCGGTATGGAGCGCCCCTTGAGCGGCGCCCGACCCGGCCCTGCCGCCGCCGTGGCCGCGCAGCACGAAAGCGACGACCACCGCGGCGGCCGCTCCGGCGATTGGCCCGGCGACATACACCCAGTAGGCGGTCCAGTCGCGCCCAACGAGATCGGGACCGAAGGTCCTGGCCGGGTTCATCGACGTGCCCGAGATCGGACTCCCCCAGAGTCCCGCCAACGCGATGTAGCCCCCGACTCCGAACGCGCCGAGGATCCCGATGTTCTGGGCACCCGAAGCCGTACCCAGGATCACGCTCAGCAGCCCCAGCGTGAGAATGAATTCCATCCAGAACGCGGCCATGGACGAGTAGCCCGACGCGGGGTAGTTGGAGCCGTACTTGGCCGAGACGTCTATGACCGCGCGCAGGAACAGCGCCGCCAGTGTTGCGCCGCCGAGCTGCACGACGATGTAGCCGGGAACCCGCCGCCACGGGAAGTCGCCGCGGGCCGCGAACGCCAGGCTCACGGCCGGATTGAGATGGGCGCCGGAGACCTTGCCCATGAACAGGATGATCGCCATCACCATCAAGCCCGGCGCGGTCACGGCCGCGGTACGGCTGATCGTGTCCGGAAACGCTTGGCCCATCATCCCGCCGCCCGCCGCCACAAGGACCAGGAAGAACGTTCCGACCAGTTCGGAAAAGAGGCGCCGCCACTCCTGCTTGGGGTCTTGGAAGTCCTCGATCGGGTGAATGACCGATGTCTCGAACCACTCCTCGAAGCGTGCTCTGGTGCTCTCGGGTCGGCTCAATTGTCCCTGCACAAGTTGCTCCCTCGCACTCTCAGCCTACTTGCCCCGGAAGAAGTAGGCGTGTGGCCGCCTTCGGGTGGCACGGTTGGCGGGCGGGATCGAGATGCTCCCCTAGCCTGCGTCGGAGGCGAGGTACCTGTCCAGATTCAGATTCCACCGAGTTGCTCGCGGGCCAAAGGCGCGGGGGGTCAACCCGGGGCGTCGCTGATCCCAGCAGCAGTGGCCGCAGGCCCGGGGCTCGCGGTTGGCGATGAGGTCGTCCCAAGCGTCTCTCGACTCAGACACCCAGTGGTGAGGACGACGAACACCGGCTTGCCGTCAAGGTCGATGCCGCACGCGGCGAGCACTGGCTCTCTGGCAGCGCGCCCAGGGCGTGACGCAGCGATATCCGAGCCCGCCCCGAGTGGGAGTTACGGCGCGAGTAGGACGTGGAGATCAGGCCTCGATCGGGAAACCTGCCGTTCCCGCCGTCCCTGGTGAACGAGCAACGCCGTCCCTGTTCAGAGCAACCGAATTCGAATCGATCGAACCGTGTTTGCCCTGGTAGACCACTCAGCGGAAGGAGTGGGATTCCGACGGCACTCGTCCGCACGCGCCGGCGCCCGACCGCCAATGCAGCTGAGATGCTGGGATGAAATTCGCGCCGCCCGCGCCGTCTCATCGAAGCGCGACCTCACGACACAGGAGACACCCTCATGGCCACGGTCACTGCCAGCATCTTCGCCGCTTTGGACGGCGTCGTCGATCCAATACTCGGCAACTGGCACTTCCCGTACTTCAACCAGGAGCTGGGCGACGCCGTCGCCAGCACACATGACGCGGATGTGATGCTGTTCGGGCGCGTCACCTACGACAGCTTCGCCGGCGCCTGGCCGGAACGAGAGGCGGCCGGCGGCGAGGATGCCGCCTTCGCCAAGCGGCTGGGCGACATGCGCAAGATCGTGGCCTCGCGATCGCCGATGACCTTCACCTGGCGGAACTCCGAGCAACTCCAAGGCGACCTCCTCGACGCCGTGACCGCGCTCAAGCAGGGCCCCACGATCCGACGGATCGCGCTCAGCGGGTCGGTGTCGGTCGTCCGGCAACTCCTCGACGCCGCGCTGCTCGACGAGCTGCACCTGTTCGTGCACCCCGCCACCGCCGGGTCCGGGCTGCGGCTCTTCGAAGACGGTGCCCGGCCTCGACATCTCAAGTTGCTGTCATGCCAGCCGTTCGAGACGGGCGTCGTCCACCTCACCTACGCGCCGGACCCGAACCCACCAACCGGGTCGTACCAGGACGCGAAGCAAAGCCTAGCCAAGGACTGAACCGCACTCCATGACCAAGCTCCTCCACTCGGCGATCACGTCCCTGGGCGGCTACGTCGCCGGCCGGGCCGGCACGTTCGACCGGTCGGTGCCCGGCGACGAGGGGCACGCCTGCATCAACAAGTTGATGCGCCCGGTCGGCACGCACCTGTACTGCCGGCGCCCGTTCCAGGAGAGCTTTCGCGCTGCTGGCGGCACGCACGACGACTGGGCAACCTATGACCGCGTCAGGCGCGAAGAGCCGCGCGCCGCTGTCTTGATCACGCCTCGACGCGCCTACGGCAACACGCACACAAGCTGACACGATGCCTCGAGGCCGACGCGCTCGATCGATGGGCCGAGACGACGTCCTCGCCTTCTGCACCGGCTTCGCTGGCGCGGTCGAGGACTATCCATTCGGCGACGGCGTCGCCGTGTTCAAAGTCCAAGGCAAGATGTTTGCCCTGGTGATGCACGACGGGGATCCCGGATTCGTGAACCTCAAGTGCGAGCCCGACCTCGCCCTGGAACTCCGCGATCGCTACACGGCGGTCCGGCCCGGCTACCACACCGACAAGCGGCACTGGAACTCGGTGGACCTGGACGGGTCGATTCGCGCCGACGAGCTGCGCTGTCTTTGGCTCCGACCTGACCGACCGCTGAGCCGGGCCTCGCGTTCTTCGTGTGCGCGTCTCGGGGCAGCGTCCCCGGTTGGGGGGTGCATGCGCCGATGCGTGTCCTCAGCTGACCGCTTTCGTCACGAGCGCGCCGATCCTTGCCTCTTCGGCGGCGGTCAACTCCTTCAGCGCGAAGGAGGTCGGCCAGATGGCGCCTTCGTCGAGGTTCGCCTCGTCGCTGAAGCCGAACGTCGCGTACCTAGATTTGAACTTCCCCGCGCTTTGGAAGAAGCAGACGACCTTGCCGTCCTTGGCATACGCCGGCATCCCGTACCAGGTTTTCGGCAAGAGGGCTGGCGCGCTGGCTTTGATGATCGCATGGAGCCGCTCGGCCATGGCGCGATCCGGTCCCTGCATCTCGGCGATCTTCGCCAGCACGGCGCTTTCCCCGTCCGCCTTGTCCGCGCCCGGGCCGCGGCGCGCTTCCGCCTTCAGCTCTTGGGCGCGCTCCCTCATCGCAGCTCGTTCATCGTCCGTGAATCCCTTGGACTTCCCGCCGATCGCGGTGGTGCTCTCAGCGGACCGCCGCGCGCTCTCCTCTGCAGGTTTCCTCTCAGCCATTGCGAAGCACCTCCGTGCGCCGAACGAATCCCCTCATCGGTCCTGAAGCAGCCCGAGGACGTTGCCATCGGGGTCGGTGACCGTGGCCACCAGGCGGCCGCCACCGACGTCGTGCGCAGGCTCCTTCACAGTGGCACCCGCCGCGGTCACCTCGGCCAACTTCGCGTCGATGTCCCGCACGTGCCAGTAGGCCACCGGTGAGGTCATGCCCTGCGGTCCGCCGCCGGGCACCAGCCCGATGTGCTGGCCCGCGGCCTCGAAGCCGACGTAGTAGGACTCTTCGGTCTGCGGCGGTACGCCGAGCAGGACGGCGTACACGCTCCTTGGCCGTCGCCGGGTCGGAAACGGGATGCAGCACGGTCTTGATTCCTTGGGTGGACGAGCCGGTCATGGCTCCCTCCTGAAGTCGTGGTTCGGTCGGGATCCGGAAGGCGACGAGCGATCGCCCCCGATGACGAGAGTGCTCCTTCTCTGTGCGAGTGTCACTCTCAATTCGAGAGTGCTAGTATCACAACTCGTGGCCACCACAGTCAAGGGGGATCCTCCCGATAAGGGCCGGGGCGGCCAGGCCCGCACCCGTCTCGCCCGCCGAGCGGTGGTCGACGCAGCCCGGGCCCTCTTCCTCGAGCGCGGCTACCAGGCGACGACCATCGACGCCATCAGCGACCGCTCCGACGTCCCGGCGGCGACCGTGTACCGGCTGTTCTCCTCGAAGCTCGGGATCCTCAAGGCCCTGCTCGACGTGTCCATCGCCGGCGACGACCAGGCGCTGTCGCTGCAGGAGCGGCCCCAGGTGGCCGCGCTCTTCGCCGAGCCAGACCCCGAGAAGCTCCTCGCCGGGTTCGCCAGCATCACCGTCGCGATCAATGCGAGGAGCAGCGACGTCTATCGCATCCTCTCGGGCGCATCGGGCTCGGATCCTGCAGCGGCCGTACTGCTCGCCGACTACCAGCAACAGCGAGACGACGGCCAAGGCCGGATCGCGCGCTCGCTTGCACGCGCCCGCGCACTCCGGCCCGGGCTACGAGAACGCGACGCGGCCGACCTTATCCATGCCCTCATGTCCCCCGAGCTCTACCGGCTGCTCGTCGTCGACCGGCGCTGGACGCCGGAGCGCTACGAAGCAGTGGCTCGCAAAGATCCTCGCGGACCAACTGACTTCCCCGCTGCCGAGGAGCCCGAGAGGCGCCCAGCAATGATCGGCGGCGATCGCCGGTTCGACCCCACCCGAACGATGGCTCTTGGTGGGGAAGCCCCGAGGCGGCCGGTGTCCCCGAACGTGTGGCGGATCCGAGGCCTGGCGATCTTCGAGGTGGCGTTGGAGGACGCCAGATATCGCGCGCGCCCGATTGGCCGTGACGCGTCCCGCCCGCTGCGCACTGCACCGTACCGTAAGGCTCGAGTTCTCGTTCCGTTCTCGCGGTCGGACGCGAGCTGGTACGAGGTGACCGATGTACGTCCCATGACCAGCTCGGCGGCTACGGCGGCGAGTAGCCCAGGGACGACGAAGCCCGGACGACCGGTGGTCTCGGCGACGAACGTCCATCGACCTTCGCACGCCGCTGCTCGATTGACAGCCCCGGGTGGCGGGGGCGACGCCATGCAGACATCCCGCCTGTAACGGCTCGGTCCGTCGCGAGTCCATACTTCATGCGGACGCCACGCACCACCCGCCGCGCGGTGAGCGTACTCGACGCGACCCTCGGAGTACTGCTCATCTCGTCACAGTCGAGTGCCGACGCAACCTGCCAGGCGGTGACCGGGCGCTACCCGCGAGCACGACGATGGACCAGACTGCGCGGCGCCCGTCGGTCTGTGCATCACCGGCGAGTACTGCGGCGCTTCAAAGGCACCTTCACCGGCGAGGCAACGTCGATCATCGCCTCGGGCCGATACTCCGGTTACGAGCACTCTGTCCTTCACGTCGGATTCGCGGATCGTCGCCAAGCTGGGCGGCCGGGTGGGGACACCCGTCGTGAAGAACGACGGTGCGTTCCACACGTCTCCCGACGGCGCCATCGTCGACCTCCAGACGATCCTGGGAGGGACAGATGGGATCTGGTGCGACCGCTTCGACGCCGCCTTCGGCGCCGCAGACCTCGCCGGTGACGGAGCGGGTTGACAACGTCGCGGAGCTGAAGCTCGCCTTCGAGGGATGACCGACACTGGGAAGAGAGCGACCATGTCTTGTGGCGTGACAGGTACAGGTAGGGGGCTGGATGTGATCGAGCTGAGGGGTGCGGAACGCACCGACGACCTCGTCGAGCGCGCTACCTCGGCCTCCTGTCGCACGTGCAAGGACAGTGATCCGTGAGGTCGAAATCCGGAACAGGGCGACGGGTCGTGGTGGAGACTGGGCCGGTGGGCACGGGCGTGTCCGACCATTTCGTGCGGGAGGGGTTCGTGGTCTTGCGCGGCGCGTTCGACCCGATTCCGCTCGCTCGGGAGTTCGACCGAGTGCTCTTCGATGCGTTCGGCAGAAGTCAACCCGCGAGGGCGCTCTCGCAGGGCAGCGGGACGGTGTCGTTCCGATACGTGCCGATGATGTGCGAGCGAACGCCCGTGAGTGTTGCGCTGATCGACCGGTACTCAGTCATCGCCGCCGAACTGCTCGGACGACCAGTACTGCCGGGGCGGGCGAAGGGAACCTGGTATCAGTCAGATACGGGCTGGCACCGGGACAGCGTGCATGACATCGCCAGCCTCGGTGTGGTTGCGTACCTCGAAGCGCTGGACGCGGCCACGGGGGCGCTTCGGGTCGTGCCCGGCTCCCACGCCGCCCGTGATCTGGCGCTTCCCGAACACGCGGCTCCGGTCGGCGAAGTCCTCGAGACCACACCCGGTGACGTGATCGTCTTCGACGAGCACCTGATTCACGGCAGCCCGGGCGGTTCGCAGCGGCGACAGTGGCGGGTGGACTTCGTGATCGATCCTCGCGATGAGCACGAGCAGGCAGCCGCCGCGGCCTGGTTCGTCCAGAGCATCCCCGACGAACGTCACGATCCCGGCTACGACGCTGAGCGCTACCCGAGTTACGGGCCGTACTGGCAGGCACTCGACCGGCGCTGGACCGACAGGCTTCGCGAACTCGGCGTCTATCAGCGAGCCAGGGGAGGGGCATCCTGAGCGGCCCTGGCGCGGCGGTGTGAGCATTACCCATTGATGTGGGGGCCTTGGCGTCGGACGTGGGTACGACGGCGGTTCCGGTGAGCCGGGAAGTCTGGTTGGCGCAAGCTCGTCGACCGCTCCGGAGTTCGCCATGGCAGCGTCACGTCTTCCGAGTGCTCCCCCAATGTTCGTGCAGAGCGACCGTCCGCTGGCACGCGCGGCTCGGCCGCTGGTGCGCTTCCTGCACGTCGAGCCGGCCGGCGTCTCGTCGTGAGGGACGGCGAGCAGGAAGGCGGTCAAGTTGTTCAGCGGGTTGGCCGAGCCGGCCCCCAGCAGGGCCTGGTGGACGACACCGGGAGCGGCGAGCCGCTGGGTGAGCCCCCGGTGCGGACGGCGGCGGCGGTGGACACGATGGCCAGTCCGGCTGCCACCCCAGCGGTGCCCCATGGGATCCAGGTCCAAAGCACGCGCGCCGCACGGCCACCAGCGCGAGATCGACGGCGCCAACGACCGCCCAGGGCGGTAGGCGGATGGTGCGGCCGAACAGGAGCCCGGCCGGGAGCACTCCCAGGACAAGGCCGCCGATGATGAGCAGGCGGCGGTCGAGTGGGCGATCGCCAGCGCCGACCGTCGGGATCAGGCGTGATGGTGGAACGCGAGGCGCCATCCGACGTAGCCCAGGGTGCACGCCGACGACGTCCTAGGTGAGCACGGCGCGAAGGGCCTCCAGCCGTTCAGGCACCACAAGCCGGTGATCTCGGCCTTGGGAATCCGCGTCGTGCTGGACATGCTTGTCCTCCTATCGATCTGATCGACATGAAGACACCGCCCGGGCCCAGCCTGTGACAGCCACTGGAATCAGAAGTGGATCTGCCAGCTCGGGCTGGGGACAGCGCCCGGCGGCGAACCGACATCACCCGTGCGGCCCGATCAATTAGAGAACGCGGCGCCAGGCGTCGTCGACAGTGTCCGCTCGCGAGGCATCACGGCCAGCCGATGCCCGGCACATCGACCCGGGCGGCGAGCACGCGACCGCTTCTGCGGGCAAGGGCCTCGTCGACCTTGTCGGGCCCAAGCCACTGCGCCGTCATCATGAACAGCGTGCGACGATCCGGGCCGCCGAGCATGCAGGCGAAGCAGTCGCGGTCGAGCACGACGCGGTGCGTGATCTCGCCACCTTCCAGGATCCGCGCGCAGTCCTTGGACAGGATGCCGGAGGAAGCCCAGATCGCACCTTCGGCGTCCATGGTGATCCCGTCGGGCCCGACGTTGTCCGCCCACGTGCGCCGGTTCCTGAGCGCGCCGTCGTCGGCGACGTCGAACGCTGTCAGTCGTGACGCGAACGACTCGCCGACGATCAACGTGGTGTTGTCCGGAGTGACGACCATGCCGTTCGGGAACGCGAGGTCGCCCGCGACTTGACGGACCGCACCGTCGAGCGTGATGAGGGCGATCACGCCGCCGGTCGGTTGGCCCCCGCCGAGGAAGTCGAACTCGATGCTGTTGACGTAGATGTTGCCGCGGCCGTCAACGACGATCTCGCTGCAACCCCGCGTGCACACGTTGCTGATGTCCGCGTGCACGACGAACGAACCGTCGGGCTCGCGACGCAGCAGCGTCTCGCCGGTGACGAGAAGACGGCCATCCGGGAGCCACCCGGTCGCCCAGCCGAGCCCGGGCCGGCCCGGTGCGGCGACCTCGCGGTTCCCGTCGAGGTCGACGGTCAGGACCTCCTCGGCGCCCCAGTGCGAGAACCAAAGACGGCCGTCGTGCCAACGGGGTGACTCGACGATGCCCAGACCGTCGACGAGGACCCGGACTGCGGATGCAGGGATCTCTACTACTGCCACGACTACCTCCATCGGTTGCGGCTGCTACGTCGAAGGGAACCGGAACCGTGTTTGCGCGAACTCGCCCTTGGCGAACGCGAGCACCTTCGCGGGGACGACCTGGAACACCAGCGCCTCTCCACCCTCGCCCTGGAATACGCCGTCCGCCACGTCGAAGTGCCAATCACCCTGGTACTTCGACTCCCAGGCGTCGGCGAGCCGACGCAGCAGGACCTCATCGCTCACCCGCTGGGCTGTTCCTTCGATCACCACGTCGAGCCCCGACTTCCAGGCGTTGTTTCCGGTGGTGAGCGCGCAGCTCGCGTTCCGGGCCAGGTTGACGCTCTTCTGCTCGCCGGCACCGGTACAGAAGTAGAGCGCGCCGTCCTGCCACACAGCCGGAAGCGGCGTGACATGCGGGCGGCCATCCGACCTCACCGTGGAGATCCAGAACAGCTCCGCCCCGTCGATCATCCGGCGGACCTCCGCCCACGGAGTCGCCGACGCCCCAGGATCGCTGAAACGGGAATCGAACTCGACGACCGGTTCCGTCGCTGCCATGGAAGCGCTCCTCTCCTGTGAGCTCTCATCGCTCGCGGTCAGTCATCGATAGCGCCAGGCGCGCCCGTCCGGACGTCCGAACGCCGGCCGGCGGCGGGAACCAGCCAGCCAGGCGACACCGCCGTGCTCCACATGCCGGCCATCACGTCGCCAGGCGCTCGAGCCGGCCAGGATCGAATCCGCTCACGGCCTTCTGACGTCACGACGGTCGCGTACTCATCGGTTCTCAGCTCCCGAACCGCAGAACCTCAAAGCTCCAAAGGAGGCTCGCGCTGCCGCGCACATCTCCGCGATCCCTCGCCCCGAGGACCTCCTGCCTTCGCACAGCCGGAGGACGCCAGATCGTTTGCCATCTAATGCTTTGATATCTAAGATAGCCCTCGTTTTCTCGATGCGACCATCGACGAGCGAAGGGGAACGGTCATGACGAATCAGATGACGGCAGGCCGCCTCCGGCGGCGGGCGCGGGTGATGAGGTGGGTGAACGTGCCGATGCGCTTCGTGCTCGGCCTCCCGTTCAAGACGCCCTTGAGCGGGAATCTGATGTTGGTCACCCACACGGGTCGCAAGACCGGCCGGCGGTACCGCCAGCCGGTGAGCTACGTGCGTGACGGCGAGACCCTGCTCACGCCGGGCGGTGGAAGGTGGACACGCAATCTCCGAGACGGCGAGGCCGTCCCGCTGCATGTGGCCGGTCGTGACTTCACCGCGCGACCGACGCTGGTCCGCGACGTCGACGAGGTCGACCGGCTGCTGCGCCATCTGCTGACCGAGAACCCGCGAGCTGTCCGGTTCGTGCCATTCGTCGAACCCGACCAGACGATCGACCGCACGAAGCTCGAGACCGCGCTCGCCCACGGATTCTGCATCGTCCGGTGGCATCTCACGGGAGACGAGTCATGACTGGCAGGCTGCTCGAGCCTCGGCGTCGCCGACTCGCGCTGGCAGCCATGGTGGCGGCGGTGGCGATCGTGACCCTCGATACCACGATCCTCAACGTGGCCATCCCCACCATCCGGCACGATCTGGACACCAACCTCGCGAGCCTGCAATGGGTCATCACCGGGTACTCGTTGACGCTCGGCGCCCTCCTCATCATCGGCGGTCGCATCGGCGACCTCGTCGGAACCCGCCGGGCCTTCGTCACCGGCGCGCTGCTCTTCGCCGGTGGCTCGCTGGTGGCGTCGATCGCCACCAGCACACCCGAACTGGTGCTCGGCGAGGCCGTCCTCGAAGGGATCGGCGTGTCGCTGTTGTTCCCGGCATCGCTGGCCTCGTTGTCGAGCGTGTTCGAAGGGCCGGCACGGGCCAAGGCGTTCGCGCTCTGGGGCGGCGTGGCCGGGGCCGCTGCCGCGCTCGGGCCGGTCCTCGGCGGTTGGCTGACCAGCGACTACTCCTGGCGATGGGGCTTCCGCATCAACGTGGTCGTCGCCCCCCTCGCCGCGCTGGCCGCGCTCGGTCCCTCCCCAGTGACGACCGCCGCCAGCGTCGAGCGCGCCTCGACATCCGCGGCGCGTTGCTCCTCGCGACCGGACTGTTCCTGGTCGTGTTCGCGCTCACCGAGGCGCCCGACCATGGATGGATCGCAAACCGGGGGGCCGGCCTCGCCCTCGGGTCAACCACCCTCTGGTCCCGGTCGTGGCCCATCTCACCTGTCGCCGCGGCCCTCGCGGCCGCCGCGGTCGCCCTTGCTGCCTTCGCCCGACTGGAACGGCGGGCCGCAGCGAGCCACCGGGATCCGCTCGTCGACCTGCGGCTCTTCGCCAGCCGCGCCTTCGGGGGCGGCCTCCTGACCGCCGCGGTCGTCGTGATGGCCATGGCCGGCACCATGTTCGTGCTCGCGGTCTTTCTCCAGACCACCCACCAACTGACCCCGGTCGCCGCCGGACGGTGGCTGCTCCCCGTCGGCGTCGGCGCCCTGATCGGGGCCCAGATCGGAGGCACCGTCGCGGCCCAGGTCGGACCGACAATCGTCGTGCGCACCGGGATTCTCGTCCAGCTCGCCGGCATCCTCGCCGCCGCAGGTGTACTGCGAACCGATGTCGGCTGGGCCCCGCTCGGAGCCGCGCTGGCGCTGTTCGGCCTCGGGGCGGGGATGGCGAGCTCACAGCTCACCAACGTGATCCTCTCCCAGGTCGGACGTGAGGGCGCCGGTTCGGCCAGCGGCGTCGCCACCACCAACAACTCCTTGGCGGCGGCTCTCGGCGTCGCCGTGCTCGGCGGCGTGCTTCGCCTCGGCACCTTCACCGATGCCAACTCCGTACGGTCGGCCCTGCTCACAGCCGCGGCGCTGCTCGCCGCGGGCGTCGCCGTGTCGTTCCGAATCCCGGCGACACGGCCAGCACCTGGACCGCAGACGGGAAGACCGCCGTCGACACATGATCGCGTCGAGAATGGCAATGGACACGTCGAAACCCTGGAGGTCCCAGCGCGTGGGCGCACCTGACCCCGAGCCGATCGGCCTGCATCTGACCCGCACCGCCAGGGCGGTGAGCCGAGCGTTCGACGAGGCGCTCGCCGAGGTGGGCGGGTCGCTGCCGGTGTGGCTCATCCTGGTCTCACTCAAGAGCACGACACACGATGCGCAACGCCAACTGGCCGAAGCGGTCGGCATCGAAGGACCGACCCTCACCCATCACCTCAACAAGATGGAGACCGCCGGCCTCGTTATCCGCCGCCGGGACCCGGCGAACCGCCGCGTCCACCACGTCGAACTCACTCCCCTCGGCGAGAAGACGTTCTTGTCACTCCTTGGCGCCGTCGTCGCGTTCGATGAGCGCCTGCGCGACGGCTTCACCGACCGGCAACTCACCCAGCTCCGACGCCTCCTCAATCGGCTCGGTGCAAATGTTGTTACACGCTGGCGTCAACGGGACAGCGCGTGATCGGTGTCGTCCCGTCGATACTGGATGCAGCGCACGAGCTCACGGTCGGCGCTTGACCGTTCGGCCGATCCGCGCGTACTCGTGCGGAACCGGTGCATGCCCAAGGCGGCCGCGAGTCGATCGTCCGATGAATTCAGCATGGCCAGTCCGTCGCCATTGGCAAGCCCGCAGAGGAGCACCCGATGTCTACGCCCACCCCGGTCGCCGATCGCAACCTCGACGGATATGACGCGCCGCCCATCCAGTGGGAGCGCGTGCTCGGCTCGCTCGAGTCCGGCCTCACCCAGGCGCCCGACACCGGCGGGCCGAACCGCCACACCACGTGCCTGGCGACCACGAATCCGGATGGCTCGCCACACGTCATGCCGCTCGGCTCGGGATGGGTCGACGGCGTCTTCTGGTTCACGTCAGGGCCGGGCCGGGCACGCGCAAGTCGCGGAACCTGGCGGCGAACCCGGCCTGTGCGATCTCGGTGGCGACGCACGACTTCGACATCGTCGCTGAAGGCACAGCAACGAGGGTCACCGACGAGGCGACGCTGCAGAAGATCTGCGCCCTGTGCAACGAGGGTGGGTGGCCGGCGCGCGTCGAGGACGGGGCGTTCACGGCCGAGTTCAGCGCACCTTCGGCGGGTCCGCCACCCTGGTACGTGTACACGATGACGGCGGTACGCGTGTACGCCCTTGGGACCGCCGAGCCGTACGGCGCGACCCGCTTCGACCTGTAGCGATCACGGCGTGATGCCCATCCCGCCGACCACGACGATCCCGTGGTGGCCGCTGCCCGGGCGGGTGGCGACGCTTCGGCCGTCGTTTGGCGACGACCGGGTCGTCTGGGCTGGACTGGACGGTTTCAGTTGGCGCGGTGACCGAGGTGTTCGGCTGCGGCAACCCAGAACCCCTCGATGACCGTGCTCCCTGTTGGCCCGGCAAGTTCCACTTGAGTGAGCAGGATGGCGATGCTGTCGTCGGAGGGCACGACGTAGGCGGATGTGCCGGTCCCGCCGACCCAGCCGAAGCGACCCGGCACGTTCCACGAGTGCCGGCGCTCGATGTCGACGCCACCGCCGAAGCCCCACGACTGGCCGTCGAGGAACACGGTGTCGCTCGCCCGGATCGTCGGGGTCAGCTGGTCAGTGGCCATCGCCGTCACCAGCGCGGCGGGCAAGACGTCTCCGCCCTCGGCGAGCAGCATCCGTTGGAACGCGAGCACGTCGGCCAGCGTCGACACGATGCCGCCGGCACCCGATGGGAAGGCCGGCACCGTCGACCATTGCCCGTCGGGACCATCGAGTTCGACCAGTCCATCCTCGCTGTGGCGGTAGTAGCACGTGCGCCGCTGGTCGGTGCCTGTCGGGAAGGCGAAGCCCGTCTCGGTCATCCCGAGCGGCTCGAGGATCCGCGCCGCCATGAGGTCGGGCAGCGGCCGGCCGCCGGCGCGCGCGACCAGCACCCCGAGGATGTCGAACGCGGTGTTGTACGTGAACGCCTCGCCGGGCTGGTGGAGCAACGGGATGTCTGCGAGGATCGCCATCCAGTCGTCGGGCGGGGGAACCCGTTTCGGCTGCGGTGGACCCTGATGCAGGCGATCGAACAGCAGTTGCACGACCGGCGCGGAGAAGTCGGATGGGAACCCGTGGCCATTCGTCGACGTGAGCAGGTGCCGGACGGTGATCGCTCGAGCTGCGGGAACGGTCTCGTCGACCGGGCCAGTGAGCGAGCGGAGCACTGCCGGTGACGCCAGTTCGGGGAGCAGGTCATCGACGGGCTGCTCGAGCCGCAGGGTGCCGTCGGCGACGAACGTCAGCGCGAGGGCGGCCATCATCGGCTTGGTGATCGATGCGATGCGGAACAGCGAGTCCGGTGCCATCGGCGGACCGTCCACCGACTGGTCTCCGAGCACGACGACCTCGATGTCGTCGCCGCGACCGACCGCGGCGACAAGTCCAGGCACCTCATGCGAGTCCACGAGCTGACGAAGGGCTTCGGCGAGTGCGGTCATCGGCGCAGCCTCGCACGCCGGCCGCGCTCTGCGCGCCGGTGAGCCGCGAGCGGCGGAGCTGCCTGCGGTTCGCCGGTGAGGGAACACGATCAGCAGGCTGACGCCCGCCGTGAGCAGGGCGAACACCGCCCAAGAACGTGACCGCGCTGACCAGCAGGTCGAGCAGGACGAATACAAGCCGGCATCACGTGCGTGTCGTGCGCCACGGACGGAAGACCGTGCTCAACACCTGGTCAACGCTACGCAGCCGTCGACCCACGCCCGGTCCTGCCCACCGGTGTCTTGATGGTGGGGACACCCCTCGACGGGAGCGCTCGTCCTCCTGAGGGTGGAGTGGGGCCGCTCCCCCCGGAGATGGGTGACGCTGTCGAAGTGGCTCGCTACCGTCAGAACCGTGGTGCCTGGGTCGTTGGCTTCGCGTGACGACGCCTGGTGGGCGCGGGTGGCCGCCGTCGCCTCGGTCATCGTGTGCGTCGTCGCACTACTCGCCGATCACCCGTCGGACACGACGCTCGAGGTCGTGACGCTGAGCGCGGTCGTCGTGCTCGGGTTCCTCGCCAAGGCTCTTTGGCCCGCCATCCCACCCGTCGTGTTGCTGCTGTGGACGGGACTTCCGCCCGTGTACCTGAACGCCCGGCACGCGGGGGAAGGAACGATGTTCCTACTGATCGTGGCCATTTCTTATGCGACGTTGACGGAGCCCGAGCGGCGGCGACGCGTCGCGTATGGCGTCGTCGGCGTGGCGACGCCGCTCGTCTTGCACGGGGCCTATGCGCACTGGGGCTGGCCCTACTGGATGATGGGCGTGCTCTTCGGCTGGCTCACGAGCACGCAGATGCACAGCTACCGGCTGCTGGTCGCCGAGCTCCAGGCGACACGGGAACGCCTCGCCGAACAGGCGGTCTCAGACGAACGACGCCGGATCGCGGCCGAGCTACACGACCTCGTGGGACACTCGCTGACCGTAGTACTCCTCCACCTGACCGGGGCCCGACGGCGCGTGCGGGCTGACCCAGAGGGCGCCGAGCGCGCACTGGCGGAGGCAGAGGAGATCGGGCGGCGCAGTCTGGCCGAGATCCGCCGCAACGTGGCGATCCTGCGCGGCGACGGAGCGGGAACGGGTACCGCCCCGATGCCAGCGGCTCGTGATGTCCCCAACCTCGTGACGTCGGCGGCGTCGGCGGGAGCCGACGTGCGGCTCGTCGTGCACGGCTCGCTCGATGAGGTCGAGGGAGTCGTCGGCCTCGCTGTCTATCGCGTCCTCCAGGAGAGCCTCTCGAACGCGGCCAAGCACGCACCCGGCGCTCACGTGTCCGTGGACATCGACGTCGCCGCCGACGCCGTTGAGGTGATGGTGGTCGACGCGGGTGGCCACCCGACTGAGACCGCCCCGCCCGGCGTGGGTCTCATCGGCATGCGCGAGCGCGTCGAATCGCTCGGCGGGACCCTCGCCGTCGGGCCGTTCGGAGACGGCTGGCGCGTCGTAGCCCGGTTGCCCCGGACGGCGCCCTCGACGTCGGTCACGAGTGTCGGCTCGTGATCGCCGTCGCCCTGGTCGACGACCAGCCGCTCGTGCGCGCGGGACTGGAACGGATCTTGGACGCCGACGCCGGCTTCGTCGTGGCAGCGACGTGCGGAGACGGCGCGGAGGTCATCGCCGCACTCGACAGCATCCACGTCGACGTCGTCTTGATGGACGTGCGGATGCGAGGGGTCGACGGGATAGAGGCCACCCGGCGGATCCGCGACCGTGACGGCCCACCGGTCCTGATCCTCACCACCTTCGACGACGACGAGGCGCTGTGGGGCGCGTTGGAGGCCGGCGCCGCCGGGTTCATCCTCAAGGAGGCCTCCGCGGAGCAGTTGATCGAGGCCAGCCGCACCGTCGCGTCGGGCGGCGCATGGCTCGACCCGGCCGTGCTCCCCCGTGTCCTCGCGACCTACCGAGCCACCGTTCTGCCCCGTGTGCGCCAAGCGGCGCGGGCCGACCAACTCACCGAGCGCGAGCAGGACGTGCTGAGGTCGATGGCGACGGGTGCGACGAACATCGAGATCGCCCACGAGCTGCACGTCAGCGAAGCGACGGTGAAGACGCACGTGGGGAGCATCTTCGCCAAGCTCGGCGTGCGCGATCGGGCGGGCGCCATCGTGTTCGCGTTCCAGCACGGGCTGGTCAACGGCTGATCGGAGCACGTCCACCCCCGGGCGGACGCGAAGTTCCGTCTCAGGTCCGATGTGACGAGAGCGGTTCGCTTCGTACAGTCACACCATGACGCATCCGGCCATTGGGGAGGTCCGATGAGCAGCGAGCCGACGGTGGTGGTCCGCGGTCTCTGCAAGTTCTACCGAGACCACGTGGCCGTCGACGATCTGGACTTGGACATCGCCGATGGAGAGATTCTCGGCCTGCTCGGCACCAACGGTGCCGGCAAGACCACGACCGTCGAATGCATCCAGGGACTACGGATCGCGGACGCCGGATACCTGCGGGTACTCGGCCTCGATCCGGTGCGTGATCAGCGGGCGCTGCGCCCGCTGCTCGGCGTCCAGCTCCAAGATTCCGCCCTGCCCGACCGGCTCCGTGTCGACGAGGCCATCAACCTGTTCGCACGACGACGGGTCCCGGGCATCGACGGCCTGGTCGAAGCGTTCGGGCTCACGGCGCAACGCCGCCAGCCGTTCGCCGCCCTGAGCGGCGGCCAGCGCCAGCGCCTCTTCCTGGTCCTCGCCCTGCTCAACCAGCCCCGGCTCGTCGTGCTCGACGAGCTCACACAGGGCCTTGATCCGCCGGCGCGCCGCGACGTGTGGGATGCCGTTCGAGCTCTGCGAGCGGCCGGCACCACGATCTTGCTCGTCACGCACTACATGGACGAGGCCGAGGCGCTGTGCGACCGGGTGGCCGTCATGCGCGCCGGGCGCATCGTGGACACGGGGACCCCACGGGCGCTCGTCGATCGCCACGCCCGCTGGGCGACGTTGCGTTTCACGTCCCGCAGCGCAATCAGCGCCGGTGAGCAGATCCGCCACGTCGGCGGGGTGCGCGCCGTCACGGTCGACGGCGACACCGTCGAGGTGCACGGTGACCGCACGATGGTCGCTCACGTCGGCGCCGAGCTCGTCCGGGAGGGCCGGGTTCCCGACGACCTCTGGGTCAAGGTACCCGACCTCGAGGACGCCGTGATCAGCCTTCTCGAACGCCACGAGGAACAAAGCCGGATCGGAGCGATGGTATGAGCACGACGCGCAAGCTGATCATCACCGAGCTCAAGCTGCTCGTGCGCGAGCCGCTCGTCCTCGCGTTCGTCTTCGCCTTCCCCATCGTCACCGTGCTCGTCCTCGGTGGCGTCTTCGGCAAGGACGACCCCGCGTTCCAAGGTGTCGATCCGGCCAAGTGGTATGTGGCCGGCTACCTCGGCGTCGTCATCGCCGCCATAGGTCTCATCATGTTGCCTGTCCACCTGGCCAGCTACCGCGACCGCGGCGTGCTCCGCCGCTTCGCTGCCGCGGGCTTCCCGCGATGGTCCTTCGCCGTGGCCGAGCTCGTCGTCGGCCTGATCATCACGATCGTGGCGTGCGCGGCGCTACTCGTCTCCGCCGGCGCGATCTACGGCGTCCCGAGCGTCCACGATCCGCTGCGCACGGTTACCGGCATCTTCGTAGGCGCCGTCGCCTTCGTGAGCATCGGCATGTTGCTCGGGTCCCTCGCACCGAATGCCCGTTCCGCTCAAGGTATCGGCCTGCTCGCGTTCTTCCCCGTGTTCCTGCTCGGGGGTGGAGGTCCGCCGCCACATGCGATGACCGCGTTCATGCGCAGCGTCTCGGACGTGATCCCGCTCACACACGTCACGCGAGCGATCCAACAGCCTTGGCTCGGCCTCGGCACCGGAGCAGCGAACCTCGCCATCGTGGCCGCCGTCGCCATAGTCGCGGCCCTGGCGTCAGTGCGCAGCGTGCGCCTCTGACGGTGAGGGCGGCGGCGCGATCGGTGCAACGCCGGCGGGAAAGCGGGCAAGGGCGAGAAGGCTCGTGACGAGCCGGTCACTGCGCTGCGATCTACCTGGCCCGACGGCTCGCCGAGACCGCCCGGGGGTTGTCGCGTCGCGAAGACACGGGTGGGTTTTCGCCCCAGCGTGTCGATTTCCAAACCGCCCGTTCGTCGACGTGGTGAGGAAAGGAGCACGAGATGAGTCAGCTGCAGAGCACGAGCGCCACGCCCATCCTGGTCCCAGGAGTGTGGGACATCGACCCCGGGCACTCAAGCGTCGAGTTCGTCACCCGACACCTCCTCTCCCGGGTTCGAGGTCGATTCACTGACTTCGCCGGGACGATCGAGGTTGGAGCGAACCCCGCTGACTCCGCCGCCGAGGTGACCATCCAAGCGGCGAGCATCGACACCAACCACGAGGAACGCGACGCCCACCTGCGCAACCCCGACTTCCTCGACGTCGAGCGCTACCCGACGGTCGCGTTCCGCAGCTCGCGCGTGCGACTGTTCGACGGCACACTGCGGCTTGACGGTGATCTCACGATCCGCGACGTGACCAAACCCGTGTCGCTCGAGGTCGAGTACCTGGGGTGGAGCGACGACCCGTGGGGCGGCAAGCGGGGCGCGTTCTCGGCGCGCACCGAGGTCAACCGGGACGACTTCGGCGTCAACTGGAACATAGCGCTCGAGACCGGCGGGCTGCTGGTCGGCAAGCGTGTGCAGATCGAGCTCGAGATCGAGGCTGTCCTTCGCTCCTCCTAGGTCGCCGAGCTGTTCCGTCACAGGTGTGGAAACCGGGGCTGACCGATTCGATTGTGTCGTGGGAACGCTCACGGCGGATCACGTCGGACCAGGAGCCGGGGACATGCTGTGGATGGTGATGTTCACGATGGACTAGGCGGTGGTGATCCGGACGTCGAGCCGTGGCCGTCAGCCGTTCGGCAGGTCCGGACCGAGCCAGTCGAGGACGGCCTTCGCCTCGTCGGGTCGATTGAATTCGGCCACGATGACGTCGCCGTCGACTGCGATGGAGCCGTGGATCGCCCAGGTGTGGGGGCCGATCTCGACGACATCGCCGGCAATGCAGGCGTGCTCTGCGATGAGCTCTTGAAGGAACAGGAGCTGGCGGTCTGGTGGCTCGCCGCGTTCGTCGTTCCTCACGTTCCGCTCCATTCGTCGTCGGTGAAGATCGTCTCGTGTTGAGGAACCCAGCCGGTGCCCGCGCACCCACCGTGGGTCGGCGAAGGCACTCGGCAGCTGGCTACTTGGCGTGTCGTGGGCTGGTTGAGCCAGTCTAGTGCCGTGACCGGCGACTGAGGCCCGGTCCGCCGAGCCAGGGTTGGTGCCGGCAAGGCGCGACGAGGAAGCAATAGTCGCAGCACTACTGCGACGAGGCGCAACGCAGTCGGCGCCGGCACTGGCCGGCGCAACGGGGCGAACGTTGCCGGTCGCGGCATTAGCGGGAGGGGGCCGGCCCCCCTCCCGGCCTCCCCCCAGCGTGGCCGTCGTGGCAGTGAACCTGTCGGGCGGGCCAAGCCCGCCCTTGTGCGACCACGCTGGTGCGGTGGCGAGCGTGACGAACATCAACGAGGTCCTGGACGGACATGTGGGCTTGGAAGTGGAGTGCGTTGATCGTCTCTATCTGAACGCCTACGTCCAGAAGCTGCAGGTCGGGCCGCAAGTGTGTCGGTTCCTGGAGGACCACCTGGGCAACAGGATCGCCTCGCCTGCCCTGTTGGAGAAGATCGGGAACCGGTTCCGTCGCGACGTGTCGGCGTTCGCTTCGGCCAACGACATCCCGGTCTTGAAACTGAAGAAGCCCTACCGGTCTCGTTGGGATGACCGCAAGCTCGACCATGTCCGCCCTCATTTCGATCGGGCTAACGCGACGGCCGGTTCGGCGTGGTCGCCATCGTGTCGGCCCAAGAGTTCCAGTGGGTCTACAGCGCTGCTCGCCGCACCGGCGGGGGCGGCGGCGTGTACTTCGAGTTCGCCAAGACCGAGCGCCCGTCGGCAGCTACTACTTCTATGTGCTCGATCCCGACTTCGGGCCCGGCTTCATCAAGATCTGCACCTACTTCCCCTATCCGGCAAAGGTGTGGGTCAACGGCCACGAGTGGGCCAAACGCCAAGCCAAAATCTACGGTGTCACGTTCACGGCGCTGGCCAACGGCTTCGCTACCTGCGCGCAGCCGACGGCGCTGCAAACCATCTGCGACCGGTTCGGCCCTGACGACGTCCAGTCGTTCTTCGACCGCTGGATCACCCACATCCCCACGCCCTTCACCGCCGCTGACCGGGCTGCCGGCTACCGGCGGGAGCTGTCCATGCGCCAGGTCGAGGTGAGCCGCACGCTGGCGTTCGACGATCCTCGCCGAGCACGTGGCTTCTTCGAGTCCCTGGTCGCCGACAACATCGGCATCGGCCGACCCCACGAGATGGCCGCCGTGTTCGCCCGCCAGGTCCGCAAGACCACCAAAGAGCCCTTCGCCACCCCAGTGTTCTGCCCGGCACCGAGGTGAAGATCGACTTTCGCTACAAGCACTCCCGGATCAAGCAGTACTTGAAGGAGGGAAGAGCCCTTCGCATCGAGACCGTCATCAACAAGCCGTCCGACATCGGGATCCTCGCCCGGCTCGAGCATCTGCCCGAACTCATCGCCAAGGCGAGCGCGGTCAACCGTCGTCTGCTTATGATCGAACGTGCCGGTCAGGGCTGTGCCATCGGCTCTGCGCTCTTCGAGCGCATCCACCAGCCCTACATACGGGAGGGCCAACGAACCGGAGCCCTGCGCTTCGGAGACCCACGCGCCATGGCCCTGACCGGCGCCCTCTGCGTGTTCGTCCACGCCGTCGCCGGCTTCACCAACAAGAGCCTTCGCTGCTGGTCGCCGGACTCCTCGGAACGGACTACACCCGATCGCAGATGACCTACGACCTGCGCCGCCTCCGCCTGCACGGGCTCATCCAACGCATCCCCCACACCAACACCTACACCCTCACCAACGACGGCATCCGAGTCGCCGTTTTCTACAACAAGGTCCACGACCGCGTCCTCAGACCACTCGTCGCCGCTGGCCACCAGCCACCCGCACCACCCCAGCTTCGCCGCGCCCTGACCACCATCGCGCACTAGGAGCGTGGTGCCGAGCTGGGCGTCGCCGTCGGGGACGACGGGGCGCTCGCTCAGTTGGGCGCCGAAGTATCGAGCTTGAGGATCGGCGACCACGACGTGTGGATCCCCCACGGCACGCAACCCTTCTCGGACGAAGTCCTCGAACCACAAGGGTTCGGGCCCGCCGATCTCGATGGTGTTGTTCAGCGGAGCCGCGAGCGCAACGTTGCACATCGCGGCGGCGACATCGTCAGCTGCCATCGGCTGGATGAGCACCGGAGGAACCCGAGGCCGGTGACGTGGCCAGGGCGCGCGCCCATTCGTCCACGCTGGCAAGATTGGGGCCCGCTTCGCTCACCGCGATCTCATCACTTCGGCGCGGATCGGCGAGGGCCGCATGCTGATCTACCCGGGCGAAATTGCCGACGGTGGGCCCGCTCGACCGTCCTCGACGACGTCCTGGCCCAAGAGGTCAGCGAACGCCTCGCCGACGTCTTCCGCGCCGCCGACGCCGGCGCCGTCCTCGCCGACGACGCCGTCCTCGACGGCCACCCGCCCCTGTGGCGCTTCCAACTCCAAGGCGCCTTCGATGTCTGGATCAAGGGCTTCATGGCCGAGGGCGCCGACACCACAGTCGTCCGCACCATCCCCATCGTGACCGGCTTCGTCACGGAGTTCACCGCCCACCACCAGGATGGCGAAGAGATCACCCACGCAAAATCCTCCTCGCCGAGGTCCGCGCCGGCCGCATCGCCGAGCGCACCATCTACTGCAGCGGCGACTGGAACGCCGAGCTCCGCGCCCGACGCGCCGCCGAGACCCAGCTCATCCGACCCTGAGCCCCGCGACGACCACCACCACGCCGAGGGAACGAATGCTCGCCAGCGCCGATGCGTCGTCGAAGCGTATGGGTCTGCGCCAGCGTGGGCTCGGGCCGACGCTGGCCACATCACCGCTCGTTCGTCACCGTCGACACCAACAGCTGTCGGGAGCCCAGGGCTCAGGCCAGCACGCGGGCGAAGGCCGCGGTGATCTCGAACGCGGCCACGACGTCGTAGGCCTGGCCGGCGGTGGCGTCAGTTCCCGCCTCCCAGCTGTGCCAGGGATAGACGACGGCACCATTGTCCCGCAGACGGGGCGCTCCGGTCGCGGGATCGAACTCGAAGAACGGTCCGTGCTCCTCTCCCTGCTGCATCGGGTATCGCGTCCCGCGTCGGTGCCCCGGGCTCGGCCGTCTCGTACATGCCACCCGACCCGGTGCCGTTGTGGAGCACCAAGTGCACCTCAGCGAACGCGGGCGTGGTCGGCCCCGGCGCGCGGCCATGGTTGTGGGTGGACATGTCCACCCCCCTGCCCGCCGCCCACACGAAGACGTAGGCGATCTCCGAGCGGTCCTCATCGAGCAGGTGGAACCCTGGCGCGAGGTGCGCGTCGAGCCCGTCGAAGTAGGACGTGAGGCCGTGGTATCGAGCCTCGAAGGGCTGCCACTGCAAGGCCTCGTCGAAGGGTCCGCCGAACCGCAAGGCGTCGATGTCGGCGACGGGAGCGTCAGACCCCGGCGTCGCGGTGAAGATCCCGAACACCGCACCGTCTCGGCCGGCGGTCACCTGCGCCCCGGTCACGCGGGTGTCCTGGACGACCTTGGGGGGCGGGTAGGCCCCCCGGTCGATGTCGACCAGTCGCCCCGTGATGACCTTGACGTGCACGGTGCCGTGCATCTGGTCGAGGTCGAACGATTGGTGGGGATCAAGCCGCACGAACTGCATCGTCCACCCGCCCATCGTCCAAACGTCCGACACGACAGGGGCCTCGCCGGCGCCGATGGCAACGTTCAGCCCCGGTCGATCACCCGCGATCTCGACCGGCGCGCTCGACATGATCAGACGGTAGTCACCGGGAGAAGCCCTGCGATTCTCGGGACGCCAGCGGTGATCAGGGTCGGACCTGGCTCCACAGCTACCGGTGACTTCGGTGCCTGCCGCGGTGAGCGCCGGCTCGGACCGTTCGAACGGCGGCGGCACGCGGAACCGACTGCTCGGTGGAGACGGGACACGTCCGCGAAGGGTCTGCTGTCGCGGCTGCGGCAAGGCCTTGACCGTCGCCGCGTTCGCGGTCGACCACGGCGACGGCACCGGCCAGCCTGGGCTGATTGGGAAGATCGTGGAGGGACGCCTGCCCGGCGAGCTCACCCGAGACGACATTCTCGGCAACATCACCCTCTACTGGCTGACCAATACCGGGGTCTCGGCGGCCCGTCTCTACTGGGAGAACGAGGCCGCCTTCTTCGACGCCAAGGACATCTCCATCCGGTTCGCCATCAGCGTCTTCCCCGACGAGCTGTATCAGGTACCCCGAAGCTGGGCCGAGCGGGCGTATCCCAACAACCTCATCCACTACAACCGGCTCGACCGAGGCGGACTTCGCCGCGTGGGAGCAGCCGAAGCTCTTCTCAGAAGAGATGCGTGTCGCGTTCAGATCGCTGCGCTGATCGGAGGCCGACGTGCTACGCCATCGCAACGAGTTTCCCGTCGAAGGCGAGTTGCCCGCCTTCGACGGAGCGACCGTCTGGTTGAACTCGGCACCGTTGACACCCGCGGGCCTGCGGGGGCAGGTGGTCCTGGTCTGCTTCGGCACCTACACCTGCATCAACTGGATCCGTTCGCTTCCCTACGTGCGGGCGTGGGCCGACGAGTACCGGGGCAACGGGCTGGCGGTCGTCGGGGTCCAGACGCCGGAGTTCGAGTTCGAGGGCGATCTCGACAACGTGGCCCGGGCGATCAAGGAGATGGACGTCGGCTACCCGCTGGCCGTGGACAACGACGACGCGGTCTGGCGGGCGTTCGACAATCACTACTGGCCCGCTGTGTATTTCGTCGACGCTCAGGGTCGGATCCGGCACCACCATTTCGGGGAGGGCGACTACGAGACGTCGGAGATGGTCCTGCAGATGCTCTTGCGCGAGGCCGGTACCGATGTCGATCAGGGTCTCGTGCGACTCGAGCCCCGCGGTGTCGAAGCGGCGGCCGACTGGGACAACCTGAGGTCACCCGAGACCTACCTCGGTCACGAACGCGCCGTGGGCTTCGTGTCTCGGGGGGGCGTGGTTCCGGACCGGCGACACGCCTACTCGGCGCCGGGCGAACTGCGGCCCAACCAGTGGGCGCTGTCGGGCGACTGGCAGATCGACGCCGTGCCGGCGCGGCTGAATGAACCGGGCGGTTCCATCTCGTATCAGTTCCACGCTCGCGATCTGCATCTCGTGACGGGTCCGCCGGTTGGGCGCCCGCCGGTGCGCTTCCGGGTGCGCCTCGACGGGGAGGCCCCGGGGCGCGCCCATGGCATCGACATCGACGAGCACGGCAACGGCACCGCCGACTACCAGCGGATGTACCAGCTCATCCGCCAGCCGCCGCCCATCGGGGAGCGGCGGTTCGAGATCGAGTTCCTCGACGCGGGCGTCGAGGCGTTCGTGTTCACCTTCGGATGACATTGACAAAGGAGCCATGACCATGTCCGAGACGACAAGTACCACTTCCGCTGACCGTCGTGCTCGTGCACGGCGCCTTCGCCGACAGCTCGAGCTGGGCCGGCGTCATCGAGCGGCTGCAGGCGAAAGGCCACCAGGTGGTGGCGGCCGCCAACCCGCTGCGCGGCATCTCCCACGACAGCGCCTACGTCGCCAGCGTGTTCGCCCAGATCCCCGGTCCAGTGCTCCCGGTCGCGCATTCGTACGGCGGCGCAGTGATCAGCAACGCCGCCACGGGCGCGCCGAACGTTGTCGGCTTGGTCTTCGTAGCCGCCTTCGCACCCGACGAAGGAGAGAAGCTGGACGACGTCACCGCGACCTCCAAGGACAGCGTGCTCGGCACGGCGCTGGTACCGCGCCAGTACCCGACCGAAAGCGGCACGGGCACAGAGTTCTTCATCGACCCGGCGAAGGCCCGCGACGCGTTCGCGGGCGACCTGACGGACGCGCAGGCAACCTTGATCGGAGTGATCCAACGACCGGTCGCGGATCTGGGGTTCGGGGAGCCGTCCGGAGTGCCGGCATGGAAGACCCTGCCGTCGTGGGCGGTCGTGGCCACCAGGGATCGGGCCGCGGGCACAGACGTGGTCCACGCCCACGCCGAGCGCGCCGGCGCTCGGATCACCGAGGTCGACGGCTCACACGTCATCATGATCTCCCAGCCCCAAGTTGTCGCCGACGTCATCGAAGCCGCTATCGCAAAGGTGGGCTGAGTTGGACGCGACGTCGTTCGGGCCGGTGCAACAGATCGACGCCGGTCCGCTGAACGTCGGCTACCTGGACGTCGGGCCCCCCGGCGGTCAACCCGTCGTCCTTCTGCACGGCTGGCCCTACGACATCCACAGCTACGCCGACGTCGCGCCCGCGCTCGGGGCCGCCGGCTACCGCGTGATCGTGCCGTACCTCCGCGGCTACGGCACCACCCGCTTCCGCTCGCACGACACGGTCCGCAACGGCCAACAGTCGGCCCTGGCCCTCGACGTGATCGATCTGATGGACGCGTTGCAGATCGAGTCGGCGATCGTTGCCGGGTTCGACTGGGGAGCGCGGTCGGCCAACGTCGTCGCCGCGCTCTGGCCCCAGCGGTGCAAAGCCATGGTGTCGGTGAGCGGCTACCTGATCGGCAACCCCGAGGTCAACAAGACGCCGCTGCCACCACCAGCCGAGCTCTCGTGGTGGTACCAGTTCTACTTCGCCACCGAACGCGGCCGAGCCGGCTACGACCAGTTCCGCCACGACTTCGCCAAACTCATCTGGCACACCGCGTCACCGCAATGGAACTTCGACGACGAGACCTTCGAACGCAGCGCCACTTCGTTCGACAACCCCGACCACGTCGACATCGTGATCCACAACTACCGGTGGCGGCTCGGCCTCGCACCAGGCGAGCCGCGATACGACAACCTCGAGCAGCAGCTCTCCACCAGCCCGGTCATCACCGTGCCCACCATCACCCTCGAAGGCGACGCCAACGGCGCCCCCCACCCCGAACCCACCGCCTACGCCGCCAAGTTCACCGGGAAGTACATGCACCACACCATCTCGGGCGGCGTCGGACACAACCTGCCCCAAGAAGCACCCGAGCCGTTCATCCAAGCCGTGACGGAGGTCGACAGGTACTCGTCATGACCGTGGTGGCAACCCTCACCAGCGTTGCCGCTGGTTCTCGTTTCCCAGTCAGCGTGGGAGCACCCGGTCACGCCTGCGTCTCCCCGGCTCCCGGCGGCCTCGCGCAGCTCGGAATCCACAGGCACGGGGCTGACGACAGCGCCGACGGCGACGCCATGGACTGGACCTCACGACCGTGGAACGGATGCCAGGCGTACCCCGACAGCAAACTGTTCGTCACCGTGCTCGCAGCCGCCATCGCCCGACACTGGCCGACCGTGCGTAGCACGCCGTCGGCCCTGGCAACCCGGGCATCGTGGCTGTCGGCGTGTTGTGCCGACAGCCACGAGGGGAGGCACGGGTCAGCGGGTTGGGTGGAGGCGATTTGCTCGCCGGAACGTGCCCAGATCGTTGAGGCGGACGCCGTTGTCGCGCATCGCGCGGTGGGCGACTCGGGCGGTCATCTGACGGAGATAGAACGGGTCGCCGGGGACGAAGTGATGGATCCCGTGGGTGCTGCCGAAGTTGCTGCAGAAGAGCTGAAGAGGGGCCAGCCACCAGCGGTTGAGCACTTGGGTCTGCTCGACGACGTTGCCCTGTTCGACGTCGCCGTAGTAGTGCATGTTCGACGAGATGAAGTGCAAGCAGGCCACGCGCAGCACGTTCGGACCGATCCACACAACGGTGAGGATCTGGAGCACGCCGAGCACGGCGGCGGGGGCGCCGCTGCCGGCGATGGCGCCGCCTGTCACGAGGTGAGCCAGGCCAAGGGCCCTATCCAGGAAGCGCGTTGCATCGGAGCTGGCGGCGGTGAGGTCAATGCGGCCTGGACCGCATCGGCGTTGTGGAACCAGAGCTCCCCGATGCCGTCGATAAAGCGCACACCAGAACGAGGTCGTCGCCGCACCGGGCGGCGCCATCTGCGGGAGGAAGCCGTACCACACGCCGAGGGCGATGAACGTGAGCGGAAACCAGGCCTTGGCGGAGAAGACGGACCTGGTCGTCGTAACCGAACACACCGTGATCAGCGAACCGACGACGAGCGGCTGACACCCCTACCCTGGAGGGCGCCTGAAATTGGGGGGGCCGCCTGGCGTCCAATGGGACCGGCGGTCATGAGGTTGACGCGAAGGGGTTGTCGATGAGCACGCCAGCGAGCTGCCGTCCGGTTTGGAGGTCTTCGGAGATCAGTCGCGTGGCGCTGGCGCGCCGGGCGGCCTCGACAATGAGGGCGTCCCAGAACGAGAGGGTGTGGCGTTCCTCGAGACTCGATGCGGCGAGGATGAGGGCGACATCGATCTGGACGAGTCGCCAGTGGCTGTAAGCGTCGACGAGGTCACGCGCTTCGCGGCGGGGCATGGGTGGGTCGAACTTGCGGGTGGCTACGACGTAGAACTCCTGGAGCACTTGGGTGCTGAGGGCGCCGGTGCGGGCGCGCCAAAGCCCGGCGAGCACAGCTTGCGCGGCCGGCTGGCGAATGGTCTCGGAGGCGTCGTGGGCGTAGACGAGGACGTTGGTGTCGACGAACACGATGTCCCTCGATGGGTCGTTCACCGGTGGTGGAGCTCATCGCGGTTCCAGTGTCTCCCGCCACGTGACGTGGTTCGGCCGAGCGCTCTCTCGGCGCGTCGCTGGGCGTCCTCGTAGCGTTCGTCAGCATCGGCGAGCCGTTCGAGCTCCTGGGCTACCAGCCCGCTGACAGAGGTCCCGCGCTTGGCGGCTGTCACCTTGGCGCGGTGGATGACGTCGTCGTCGAGTTGTATGGTCAGATTGCGCTTCGACATGGCAATGCTCTCCTCGTGTCACGTGCTCCACAGTGTGCCACGTGGACGCCGCGATATGACGACCTGGGCGGGCGACCGGACGCCGCCACCCCTCAACCGGCAGCCGTGCTCACAATGCCTGTCGCCAACAACCCGCGCGTGAGCTCAGGCGGCGCTCAACACTAGCGGGAGACTCGTCGCGTGTGAGCGGGGTCACTGGATCAGCATGGAGCGGGCCGGGTGTCGTTCGAGCGTGGCGCCAAGGTGAGCGTCGGCGACTGACACGCCGGCGACGCTCACCCGTGATGCCTGAATCGGCCGCGCCGCGGTCGAAGCACGGCGTCGTCGATGCCCAACCGGTGATCAGGGCTGAGCGGTGATCCCAGCCGACGGGCGGGCGGGTTCCCGTCGAGCTCAGCGGTGACCAGGGCGACCTCGGCAGCTGGCGGGCCTGGGGTGGCGGCTTCGAGCACGGCGCGCGGTGCGAACGCCTCCAGAGCGTCGCGCAGCCCGCGCACCGTCAGCTGGGAGGTCGAGGAGGTCAGGCCCATCGTGTCGCTCGCCACCGCGGCGGCGTCACGCAGGTAGGTTAGGCGATGAGTGCGTTCGGGGCGGGGCGGCGGTCGCTGCTGTCGACCGCGACAGATCGTGCCTACGTTGGCGCTCTCAACACGCAGCTGGGGCCGGGCGGCGCCGGCCTCCAGGTCTCGGCCTGACCTGGAGTACAACGTGACCACCACAACTGCAACGACCGACATCGGTCGTTGACCCGGCGTTCGCCGACGCTGAGCGGTATGCACTCGCGGCCTTCCTCGCCGGCTACCCGGGCCTGACCCGGGAGGCCTACGCGCCGGACCTCCGCCAGTTCATCGCCTGGTGCCAGGAGCACAACCTGCGCCTGTTCACCGCGCGCCGGGTTGAAATCAAGTGCTTCGCTCGAGGCCTCGAAGCACGCGGGCACGCCCGGGCGACCGTCGCCCGTCGGCTGTGCACGGTCGCGGGCTTCTACCGCTGCGCCGAGCAAGAAGGGCTCCTCGAGCGCTCGCCGGCGGCCCATGTTCGGCGGCCTCGCCTCGACTACGAGTCCCATGCCACCGGGCTGGACCGCAGCGAGGTCGGCGCACTCTTCGTCGCCGCCGGACTTGCCTCCGCAAGCGAGCACGCCCTCGTCTCACTGCTCGCCATCAACGGGCTGCGAGTGTCCGAAGCGCTCGGCGCCGACATCAAGGCGCTCGGCCTCGAACGCGGCGGCGCACCCCCACGGTGCTGCGCAACGGCGGCAAGCTCGTCACCATCCCGCTCGCGCCGCGCACGGCGCGAGCGATCGACCTGGGCATCGGCGAGCGGGTCGTGGGTCCGATCTTCCTCAGCCGGAGCGGGGACCGCCTCGACCGCCACGCAGCTTGGCGGATCGTGCGCCGCCTGGCCCGCAAGGCGGGCATCAACAAGCCCGTCGGCCCCCACACCCTCCGCCATGCGTTCATCACGCCCTCGACGCCGGTGTGCCCTTGCGAGACGTGCAGGAAGCCGCCAGCCAGGCCGATCCCCGAACCACCATGCGCTACGACCGGGCCCGCGTGTCGCTCGACCGGTACGCCACTTACGTCGTGGCCGCCTTCCTCGCAGGCGCCGCCCGGTAGCGGTCAGCGGATTTGATGCCGATGGGCTCAGCGGCGCGATGGACGTCGAGACCGGCGACGTTCTCGAAGATCCCGTCGCCTGCCACCGACTCCAGGTTCAACGCGACCGCCGAGGCCGCGACCGACCGATCGGCCTCGTGGTCTTCTGCGCGAGCGCATGCCCGCCCCGGCTCGGCTCAGCCCGCAGCGAGGCGCAACGGTGGACAAGCACCTCGCTGGTCTGGATCACGTCGAGATCGGCGAGGGACCGCTCGAGCTGTCGGCGGCGCAAGTCGCCCCAGCCCGCGCGTAACGCCCCGTACCGCAGCTCCGTCACCGTCACGAACGACTCCGACCCTCGAGCGGTCGCCGATGACGCGTCTAGCTTCCTCAGCGTGCGGCGATGGCCGAGGATCCAGCAGCCAACTCGCCACGTCCGTGTCGATGACGACGTGCGTCAGTCGGCGTCGCTCGATCACGCGTCAGCGAGTGCCGAGTAGAAGGCGTCCCACTCCTCGTCGGTGACGTCCTCGAGGGCGAACTCCTCGGCGAGAAGACGTGGCCGCGACTCCCACAGGCGCTCGTCATCCACTGTGAACAGGCGGAGATGCGGCTCTTCGGGCTGCTCGACCACGGACACGCCACCAGTCGACGAACCTCCGTCCACCAGGGCTTGTCGGCCGACAATCTGTCGCGCCCGAACGACCATCATGCCGCTGCCGACCCGTCGATATCGGCGGGTGCGGCGCAGTGAGGTCAGTCGACGTCGCCGCTCCCAAGCGGGCAATAGGGGGCGATCGCGATCTCGATCGCAGCCGATAGCTCGGCCCCGGTGACACAACTCGGGTCCGGCCGTATGAGAGATCGGACCGGGTGATTCGATTCGGGGAGCACGTTCGCGAGAAACCCGCGGTCTTCTTTGTGTCGAGTCAGGTCCGAGCGGAGATGCCCTTGCTCCGCCACTTTCGCTGTGGCTATTGCGAGTGTCCTGGTCGCCACCGCAGTTGCGCGGCCGCCAGGGGGGTGAGGCCCGCGCGTCGTCTCGAGGCTACGCCGGGGCGGCTTCAGCCTCGCGGTCGTCGGGCTTTGGCAGCTCGTGGGGCAGGTCGGCGGTGAAGGCGAGCGAGGCGAGCGCGAGTAGCGCGGCGGCGAGCAGGCCAGCCTTCAGTGCCACGAGTTGTGCCTCTTCGTAATCGTCGACAATGGCATCGGTTGTCGACTTGCTCAGCCCGGCGTCCTGGGCGGCCTTTTCGATCTCGGTGGAGGCGACGAAGTCGACGCCCGTTCCCGCCGCGGTGCTGACCTGGGTCGCCACCTGCTGGTCGATGCGCTCGTCGGACTGGATGTGGGAGATGAACGAGCCGGTCAGTCCGGCGAGGACGATCGCGCCGATGAGCGCGACCCCGAGCGACGAACCGAGCTGCTGTCCGGTGTATTGCAGCCCACCGGCCTCACCGCGACCCGACGCGTCGACCGACGACTGCACGACATTGCCGAGCTGCGAGGCCATGAGACCCATCCCCACCCCCAACAAGCCCATCGACACGGCGAAGCCGGCTTCCTTCAACTGCGGGTCGATCGTCGCGACGAGCACCGAGCGCGGCGCCGAAGGTGGTCCACAACCCGGCCCGCACGATCGTTCGGACCGGGAACCGCCTCGACAACCGCGAGCCCAACGCCGACGAGATGAACATCATGATCGAGACGGGGAGCATCTTGATGCCGGTCTCGAGGGCGTCGAGCCCGAGCACCAGCTGCAAGTACAACGGGATGACGAAGAACACGCCCATGAGGATGAGGTTCTGGCTGAACAGCCCATACAGCCCCGCCCGCAACGACGGGATCTTCGTGAGGTCGAGGTGCACGAGCGGATCCTTGCCCGTCGCCTCCCGGTGCTGTTCCCATCGAACGAACGACCACAGCAACACGCCGCCGAGCGCAATCACGAACAGCGTGACCGACAGGCCGAACGGCTCCATCGGCGAGTCCTTCGGCTTCACCCACCCCCACGTGCTCGACTGGAGCACGCCGACCACGACGAGGCCGAGGCCGCTCGCCGACAGTGCCGTCCCGACACCGTCGAGGCGCGGCTTGGCCCCACTGCGCGGCGCGTCAGCGATGAAGCGCGTCGTGGCGAGAATGAACCCGACGAGCACGACCTCGCCGGCAAACACAACGCGCCACGACAACTCGGTCGTGGCCCAACCGCCGACGATCGGCCCGACCGCGATGCCCGCCCCGGCGACCCCGCCGATCACGGCGTAGGCCGCCTTGCGGGCGGTCCCCTCGAAGTTCCCGGCGATCAGCGCGGCCATGGCGGGAAGTACGAGCGCGGCGCCGAGCCCTTCGAGCACGGACCACCCCAGGGCGAGGATGGCAACAGTCGGAGCCAACGCCGTCATCGCTGATCCGCACGCGTAGACGACAAGGCCGACGACGAACCCGCGACGACGGCCGATGATGTCGCCGATCTTCCCGCCCGTCAGCATGAACATCGCCATGACCAGGCAGTAGAGGGTGATGACCGCCTGGATCACGGTAACCGTCGTGTCGAAGTCCTTGACCAGCTGGCTGATCGACACGTTCATGACCGACTGGTCGAGCACCATAACGAACTGCGCCGTCGCCAGCGACACCAGCGCCCACCGCCGACCCATCCCACGTCCCTTCCATCGACTCGCAGCGCGCCCGGCCGCAACGCCACGACTGTCTACACGCAAACGGCATTACGAGCCGATCGAGGACGCTCGCGATCGCAGGCAGGTCGGAGTGGACTAACCAATCGCGTTCGCCCTGTAGTGCGGCAGTCGACGCGAGCAGAACTGCCGATCTGCGTGCGAGCGTACCCGTCGCCCGCTCGCACCTGATCGATCTGCCCGATGCCGGCCTCCACCGAATGATGCCCCCGAACGCACGGCCAGTCGCTTCAGCGGAGGTGACACCTACCGCAGCCTCGCTCGCTGCGCTTCGCTCGGCCGCAACCAATGGGCGTCGCCGGTGGTGGGCACGTCGGGGCCGGGCCGGCGGAGCCGGCCCTGTGGGCTCACGTCTGGTGGCGGGAGACTTCGCGTTTGGCGTCGGCGCGGAGGTGAACGATGGGTGTGTTCGAGGACCTGCATCGGGACCGGATCACCGGCAGTCTGGCGATGTTCGACCGGATGATCTTCAAGGGCCGCCTCACCGCGCTCTACAAACAGAACGGGGCCAAGTGCTTCTTGTGGACCCAAGGGGGTGGCGTTCAAGGACTTCACCCCGTACGCCAAGTGGACCACCGCCCGGATCGCTGACACGGTCCGGGGTTTGGCCGAGGCGGCGGGCCGGCCGGTGATCTCGTTTGATCACGTGAAGACCCGCCACTACGCCCAACGCAAGGACGATCTGGCCCGCTCGATCGCCGAGCGCGACGGGATCACCGAGGGGATCCTCTGCGTGATCTCGGCGGTGGAGTCGTGCATGAGCTTCCAGGTCCGCAAGAGCTTCAAGACCAAGACGATCGAGAGGTACCGCCGGGAGCGCAAGTGCCTGCACCACTACCTGTATGTGATCGACCCTGAGTTCGGGTTGATGCACCTGCGTATCCAGGGCTGGATCCCCTACGACTGCCAGATCTATATCAACGGACTACGAGTGGATGGCCCGCCGACTGCACGAGGCCGGCATCGGCTACGCCCGTTACGACAACGCCCTGGTGAAGGTCGACAACCTCGAGCAGCTCATCGCACAGGTGCGAGCACTCGACATGGACGCCGTCCGAGCCGAGCTCGCCACGATGGGGGCAGGCTCACCCGCGCCGAGCGAACGGTCATGAGGCGGTCCTGACCATGCGTGCCATCGAGACCACCCGTCCAGACAAGCTTCACCACCACCGAACGGGTCGTCCGTGAGGCGCTGGCGCGCCAGGGATTTGGGGTGCTGACCGAGATCGACGTCGCCACGACCTTGCGGACCAAGCTCGGCGTCGAGCGCCCCCCGCTGAAGATCCTCGGCGCCTGCAACCCGGCGCTCGTGCACCAGGCGCTCGACATCGATCCGTCGCTCGTCCTGCTGCTGCCGTGCAACGTCGTGCTCGAGGAGGCTGACGGCGGCACCGGGTGCGCGTCGTGGACCCGCACGAGCTCATGGACGAGCCCCGGCTGGCCGAGCTGGCCGACGAGGCGGGCGCCCGGCTGCGAGCCGCCATCGACGAGCTTGGGCGGTGACCCGATGCAACGGCCAACGTCGTTGCCGCCGAGACCCGAGGGCCTGATCGCGGTTGTCGTCGCTCACCCCGACGACGAAGGGCGTCGAGCGGGGCGCGCTGCTCGCCGGTCTCAACGGTGAGGGCCACGACGTTCGAGTGCTGCCTCACCCCATGGCGAGGCGAGCACCATCGGTACCGGCGCCCAGCTCGGCCAGGTCCGTCGCTACGAGTTGTTGGCCGCCGCAGCAACGCTTCGCGTCGTGCAGGTCACGCTGCTCGAGCTCCCCGACGGACGTCTGGGCACACTTCCGGACGGCCGCCTAAAGGCGCACATCGATGCGTGGCTGAAGACCCCACGGTGTACAAACGCTTGGCCGTGCAGGGCGACGTCGAACGCATTCGCGTCCGCGCGCTACAGCCTCACCCGAGACGGAGGCACGGTGATGGATCGTGACGACTGGGACGCCCGCTACGAGGCACAAGAGCTGGTGTGGTCGGCCGAGCCGAACCGCTTCCTGGTCGCCGAGATATGCGATGAGTCACCCGGCCGAGGGCTCGACCTTGGGTGCGGCGAGGGCGGCAACGCCATCTGGCTCGCCGAACAAGGCTGGACGGTTACGAGGGTCGACTTCTCGAAGGTGGCGCTGGAGTGAACGTCGGGGATCTCTGGTTGGCGGAGGGCCGAAGGTCCCCACGCGACGAGGAGTGTGTCACCCTTCGCCGTCAGCCGTCGACAGCGTTTCCGACCCAGGCCACGAGGCGGTCGGCGGGAAGCGCCCGGCCTGGCGAGCGTGCCGCCCGGCACCGGGATCGAACTCGTGGTGCTCGTCGACGTTGCCGTTGACGAGCTTCAGACGGCCGGCGAGTCGACGACATCATCACGGTCGGCGAGCCTTACGATAAGGCCGCCGACGGACAGATCAGCCCCATCGTCTGACGGCCGGCGCCGCGTCACAATGCCGGGGTCAGCCCCGCCGCGCAGGATGCGCCAACAGCGCCGCCGGCGGCCGTCCATCGGGACGTGGCATTGTCGGGCCAGAAGTCGCCCGTGTGTTCGTCCTGTTGGTACCTGACAGGCGTAGGGGAGCCGTTGGCGACGTGGTGACCGCATCGAGGAGGCGGTCGATGTCGGCTGCTGACGTGGCGATGGTGGCGCTGGCTCGCACCGCCCCGGGCATTCGCCGACGGTCTCCCCAGCACGGCGTCGCGGCGGTAGAGGTGGACTTGGTCCTCGGACAGGTGGAGCAGTCGCAACAGGTAGGGGTGGGCGCAGAAGCATCCTGGCGGACGCCGATCCCGTGCTCGGCGCTCAATCGTGCCGCGACGAGCGAGTGGTGCGCACCTTCGATTGTGAACGTCGCGATTGGCAGGCTCGGCGTACTGGGACCGGGTCCGAGCACGATGAGGCCTGGGATCGCGGCGAGACCGGAGCGCAGCTGCTTGGCCAGCTCGTCGTGTCGTTCGATGGGCCCCTCCGATCCCCTCGAACTCATCGATGGCCGCGTGCAGGGCGACGGCGCCGATGACGTTGGGAGAGCCGGCCTCCTCGCGCTCGGGCGGATCGGTCCACACGACCTCGTCGAGATCGACGAGATCGACGGCGCCGCCGCCAGCCAGGAACGGATCGCCGTCCCCGGCGAAGGCGTGCCGCGGTCCGACGAGGGGCCGATGGGGCGAGCTGGGCGGCATCGACGAGCACCGGGATCCCACGGGCGCGTGCCGCTCCGGCGATGTGCTCGAGCGGTGGCATCCAGCAGGTGACGTTCGACGCGCCGCTGACGGCCAGCAGCTTCGGGCGGGTCGGTGCGTCGAGCGCGGCGACGACGTCGTCGACGGTGAACGTGCCGTCGGGCGCGCATTCGACACAAACCGGAGCCGGGCGACACGGGCCCACGGCAGCAGGTTGGCGTGATGTTCGATGACGGTGGTGACGACGATGTCGTCGGGGTTGAGGCGAAGACGGTAGGCGAGGTGGTTGATGGCTTCGGTGGTGTTGCGGCAGATGATCGCCACGTCTTGTCCGGCCTCGGTCCGTCGGGAGAAGCGCACGATGGCGGCGCGGGCTCGTTCGTAAGCGTCCGTCGCGGTGCGCGACTTGTAGCCGGCGCCGCGGTGGACGCTGGAGTACCACGGGACGAAGTCGTGCACGCGAGTCGCCACGGCTGGCAACGCGTTCGCCGAGCCGCGCCGTCGAGCTTGACGTAGCGCCGCGGTGTGCCGTCGACGCACGGCACCTTCACATCGTCGCCGACGAGTGCGAGAGGAAGCTGGGTGGTCACGGGTGCCTCCGCGGCGGTCGCGTGCCGCGTACGAGAACGTCGATGGCGATCTTGTCGCCCTCGTCCGTGGTCAAGTGACGCTCGACGCGGGTCGCCTTGGCGATGTCGAGCCCAGCGACGTCGGTGACGACGTCTTCCGGTCCGTACAGGACGCTGGGGTCGCGAGGGCCGCCCCATCCGGACTCGACGTTGGTGAGGTCGTGGCCGACGACGAGCAGGGTCCCGCCTGGGGCCACCGCCGCCGCGGCTCGGCCGAACACGACGTGGCACGGCTCGGCGGCCAGGTGGAGGTACATCACGATCACGAGATCGAACCGCTCGACGGGGGGTGTGTAGGTGTTGAGATCGGCGAGCGACGTCGCGCGCCGCCGCGAGCCGTCGGGCCTTGTCGCGGAGGGGATGCTCGACGGCGTCGTCGCGCCCGACGCTGACGTCCTCACCGCGGTGCTGGCCGAGGTCGACCGACTCCGGCGCCTCGCCGGCGATCTGAGCACCCTGTCCCACGCCGATGAGGGACGCCTCGCGATCGCCGACGCGCTGGTCGACCTCCACGACGCGGCTGCGACCGTCGTGGAGTCGTTCCGGCCGCGGGCCCTCGAGAAATACATCGAACTGCAGATCACGGATGTGGGCGCGACCGTACGCGGCGACCGCGACCGGCTCATCCAGGTGCTCACCAACCTCGTCGCGAACACGCTCACCTACACGCCGCCCCACGGCTACGTCACGGTCGACGTCGCCGCACAAGGACAGAGCGCGATCGTGACCGTCAGCGACACGGGCGTCGGTCTCGCCGCCGCCGATGTCGAGCGCGACTTCGAACGCTTCTACCGCGTGCACGCCGTCGAGCGGCCCCCGACGGGGCCGCCGCTGGTGGGTACCGCCTCGACGACGGCGAGCGCCTCTTGCTCAAGCTGTCCTGACGCTAGGCCGAGCCGCTCAACGCGCCCGCCATCGAGGTCTCCCTGTCGTCGACCGGCGTGCCCGGGTGCCGCCCGACGCCGTCATCTTGTGCGGCGACGCCCCCATGGTCCCGATGGAGCATCCGGGGAGGGACCAGGCTTGCTGACCCATGATCATGCGTGCCGCCTCTCCAACGCGAACTTGAGTACACACGTCGAGCGCGGGCGTGCCTGGGAGTGTCACTGGCCCGGCAGGCCGGCGGCACGCGCGACGAGACATCTCGTGGACGAGCGGACCGTGCGGCGCGATGGAACCCGCGTACGCGGAATCGCGATCGTCACCGGTGCCGCCCGGCCGTTATCGCGGTTCGGGATCGTGTGCCGCGCGTCGGACTACGGTCGGCGTCGGTGCCGCGTGGATCGCCGGTGTATCGCCTTTTCGATCTCGACGGCGATGAGTACGGCGGGTGCCAGCAGCGCGACGACGGCGAGCTGGGCGGCGCTCAGGGCGTCGGTGTCGAAGACGCCCTGAAGGGATGGCAGGTACACCGCTGCGAGTTGGGCGATGACGCTTCCGGCGATCGCGGCCGCAAGCCAGGTGTTGGTGCGCAAGCCGAGGCGGAATATCGAGTCGTGCTCGGAACGTACGGCCAGTGCGTGGCCGAGCTGCAGGAACGCGAGCGTGGTGAAGACCATGGTCTGCCAGGGCCAATCGGCGGCGCGCGCGGCCGCTTGCAGCGGGATGACGACCGCCGCCATGAGGGTGCCGACCCAGAGGGCATGTTGCCAGAGTCCGGCGCCGAGGATCGACTCGGCGGGGTTCCGTGGTGGGCGTTCCATTGTGTCGCGCTCGGCTGGTTCGAGGCCCAGGGCGACCGCGGGGAGGCCGTCGGTGACGAGGTTGATCCAGAGGATCTGCAACGGCAGGAGGGGCAGTGGTAGGCCGAGAATCGGCGCGAGGAACATGACGAGCAGCTCACCCGAGTTCGTCGTGAGCAGGTAGCGCACGAAGCGGCGGATGTTGTCGTAGATCCGGCGGCCTTCCTCGACGGCTCGCACGATCGTGGCGAAGTTGTCGTCGGCGAGGACCATGTCGGCGGCTTCTTTGCTCACGTCGGTGCCGGTGATGCCCATGGCGACGCCGATGTCGGCGCGTTGGAGCGCGGGTGCGTCGTTGACGCCGTCGCCGGTCATCGCGACGATCGCGCCGCGGGTCTTCCACGCGTCGACGATCCGGAGCTTTTGTCCGGGGTTGGTGCGCGCGTAGACGCGGATGTCGGCGACGCGTTCGGCGAGGTCGTCATCGGAGAGCCGGTCGAGCTCGTCGCCGGTCAGTAGCGCCTCGTGGTCCGGGAACTCGAGGCGCTTGGCGACCGCTGTCGCGGTGCGGGGGTTATCGCCGGTGATCATCACGGTGGTGATGCCCGCGTGCGTGCAAGTCGCGATCGCAGGTCGTGCTTCGGGGCGGGGGGGATCGGCGATGCCGACCAGCCCGAGGAGGCGAAGCTCGTGTTCGGGATGTTCCACCTCGTCGGGCGGGAGGGGACTGTGGCGCTCGGCGAGCGCGAGCACGCGGTAGCCGTCGCCGGCGAGCGCATCACGTGCCGCCTCCGCGTCGTTGGCGAGCGCGCATCGTCATCGACCAGGAGCGGCACCAAGGCTGACAAGGCACCTTTGACGGTGATCCAGGAGTACCCGTCGTCGGCGTGCACCGTGCTCATCCGTCGGCGCGCTGGCATCGAACGCGATCTCGGCATGGCGGGGGAGACGTCGCAGCACGTCGGCCTGCTCGACGCCGACCTTGGCGGCAAAGGCGAGGAGCGCGCCTTCGGTGGGGTCCCCGGTGATGGTCCACTCGCCATGGGGGTCGCCGGGCGCATGGAGAGCCGCGTCGTTGCACGCGGCAGCGACCATCGCGAGCCGCTCGAGATACGGGTTGTCCGGACCGCCGGTGATTTCGCCGGCGGGTTCGTAGCCGACGCCCGTCACGTCGTAGCAGCCCGACGGGGTCCACACGCGCTCGACGATCATGCGGTTCTCGCTGAGGGTCCCGGTCTTGTCGGAGCAGATCACGGTCACGGAGCCGAGCGTCTCGACCGCGGGGAGCTTGCGGATGACGCGCGCGCCGATCTGCCATGCGCCGCGCGCCCAGCGCGAGCGAGACGGTCACCACCGCGGGGAGCCCCTCGGGAATCGCGGCGACTGCCAGGCTCACCGCAGTGAGAAACATCTCGTCAGCGGGTTCGCCGCGGGCGATGCCTGCCACGAACACGAGCGCGACGATCGCGATCGCAACGGCGGCCATGCGCCGTCCGAGAACCGCGAGGCGCCGCTGCAGCGGCGTGCGGGTATCGCCGTGGGCTTCGAGCAACCCGGCGATCCGGCCGACCTCGGTGGCCATCCCGGTCGCCACCACCACCCCATGCGCCCGGCCATACGTGACCGCGGTGCCCTTGAATGCCATGTTCTGCCGGTCCGCGACGAGCGCCGGACCCGCGTCCGGCAAAGGATCGGCCATTTTCGCGGCCGGTTCAGACTCGCCGGTCAGCGTGGCCTCGTTCACGCGCAGGCCGTATACGTCGATGAGACGGAGGTCAGCCGGTACGACGTCACCGCTCGCCAGCTCGACGACGTCACCGGGAACCAGCTCGGGGCTGGGCACCTCGCCGACAGCTCCCGACCGCAGTACCCGGCTCGTGGTCGTCGTGAGCTGGCGCAAGGCGGCCATCGCTTCGGCGGCCCGGTGCTCCTGCGCGAAGCCGAAGAGCGCGTTCAGCAACAAGATCACCGCGATAGCGACGGTGTCGACGTACTCGCCGATCAGCAATGTCACCAGCGCGGCGACGCCGAGCACCACGGTCATCGTGTTCGCGAACTGGCCTGCGAACAACGACCACGACGACGCGGTCTCGCGCGTCGCGAGCGCATTCACACCGAACTCCTCCAGCCGCCGGCGTGCCTCCTCGCCGTCGAGTCCGCGCCAGGTGTCGGTCGCCAGGAACTCAGCCACCGCCGCTGCTTCCATCGCCCACGGATGCGCAGGCAACCGCATGTCGGTGGCCATCAGCGCACCGACCACATCGCAACCAGCATCCCGGCATACCCCACCAGGAGCAGCACCGCGTCGGGCTCCAAGCGGCCGATGCGCGTGTCCTCAGGGTGCATCAGCCGACGGGTTCGACTCGTGCCCACAAACGCGTCGAGCCATGTCGACGCGTGACCTTGGTTAAGAGCCGTGCGATCGAAAAGGCGCAGGTCACTGTCTACGGTGGAGGACGTTGAAGGAGCGCCGCCTATCCGGTAGAGCGGCGACGCCGATCTCGTCGTGCGTTCGAACCGGGCGGTGTCACCGGGCACCCCCGATCATCGGGTGGCGGCAACTCGGGATTAGCCGTGCTCGACCCATCCTAGGCCACAGGGCTGGGTCGCGAGCGCTCGCCGGCCCGCGGTTCCCCAAGGCGCCCCAGTCGCCGCGCTGCAGTCCGGCGAGCCCAGAGCGAGGTCTCAAGGCCATCCCCGGAACGACCCGTGCGGGTACGGCCGTCGGTCACGCGGCCAGGGTGGTTCGGACGACAGCGACGTCACGGTCGCTGGCGGGTGAGGTGTCACCCGACGTTCAGCGCAGTGCCAGGCCGGAGCGGGTGGCGGTATAGATGGCCACGACGACGAGGAGGGCGACGAACCACCGCTGCAGGGAGGTCGAGTCGCGGGTGCGGGCGAGGCGGCTCCCGACCATGACGCCGAGAAGGCTGGCGAGGGTGAAGGGAACGACGGTCCCCCACTCGATCGAGCCGGGTTCAAGCCGGGTGGAGAGGGCGACGGCGGAGTTGATCGCGATCACCAACAGGGAGGTTCCGATGGCTTCAGGCATGGTGAAGCCCAGGGCGAGCACCAGGGCCGGCACGATCACGAAGCCGCCACCAACGCCGAAGAATCCGGTGAGAAGGCCGACGATCGTCCCCGCGACCGCAACCTTCGCGATGGTCATCGGCTCGATCCGCGATGACGGTGTCGTCGTAGGGGCCGCTGCCGCGCCGACCGATCGAGCCACGACCGGCGCATTGACCGCGGCGGGGCCAGCGGTTCGCCGGACTCGGCGCCACATGGCGTAGGCCGCGACGAGCATCAGGCCGGAGAAGGCGAGCAGAAGCACATCGGGGTTGGCCGCCTCGTTCCAGTGGGAGCCCAGCAGTGAGCCGCCGACGCCGGCGAGACCGAAGACGAGGCCGGCGCCGAAGCGCACGCGCCCGGCGCGCCAGTGGGGCGCCATGCCGATGATGGCGGTCACGGCGACGAGGACCAGCGACGTGGTCGTGGCGTGCTTCGGTGTCTGGCCGGCGGCGTAAACGAGGGTGGGCACGGCCAGGATCGATCCGCCGCCGCCGAGGGCGCCCAATGACAGGCCGATGAGGAAGCCGAGAGGTGAGGCCAGCAGGGCGGGCATGTCGATGGGCTCAGATCACGACGCCAGGTTGGCCGGCGTGGTCGACCATCGGGTGCCCCAAGGTCGACCACCTCTGCATGCCACCCGTCAAGTTGCGCGCGTCGAAGCCCTGAGAGCGGAGCCATGCGGTGACGCGTGCGGAGCGGTTGCCCGACCGGCACACGCACACGACGGTCTGCGTGCGGTCGAGCTCGTCGACGCGGGCCGGGAGCTCGCTCCTCGGGATGTGCACGGCGGTGGGGGCGTGTCCGCCCATCCATTCCTGGTACTCGCGCACGTCGAGCAGCACCGTGCGGCCACCGATCGCGGCGCCGTGTCGGCGTCGATGGAAGGGAGGGCGTCAGGGGTCGGCATCACCGTGCTCCGTTCGCCGAGGCGCCGGCATCGAGGGGCTGGCTGGTCCAGGCCGTGTACCCGCCGAGGAGGTCGAAGACGTCGGTGAACCCGTGAGCGCGGAGCAGGCTGGAGGCGATGGCCGACCGGTACCCGCCGGCGCAGTAGACGACGGTCGGGGCGGTCGGATCGAGCTCGTGCATGTCGTGGAGCAGGGCGGGCAGGCTGATCGTGCGGGCGCCGGGTAGTGCGCCGTGCTCGAGCTCGGCGGGGTTGCGGACGTCGATGAGGACGAGGTTCGCCACGGTGTCGAGCCGCTCGGCGAGGGCGGCGGCCGAGAGGCGGGAGAGCTGATCGACGAGCTCGGCATGTGCCGTGAACGCCTGGAGGGGGTCGGCGAGGGCTCCGAGCACGTGGTCGAACCCGATGCGGGCCAGGCGCCGCGTGGCTTCGGCTTCGTGGCCAGGGTCGGTCACGAGGACGATCGGGGTGCCAGGTGACATGATCTCGCCGGCGTATTCGGCGAACCGTCCACCAAGGCCGACGTTGACAGACCCGCGCAGATGACCGGCCGCGAAGGTGAGATCGTCCCGGGCATCCAACACGGCGGCGCCGTTCGCCTGGTGCGTCACGACCTCGTCGAGGGTGAGGCTCGTCACCGGCTCGTCGTCGCCGAGGAGCTCGCGCACCTGGCGGTTCCGGTTCGCGGCGAACGAGAAGTAGAGCGGCGCGACGGACTGTCCCTGGGTGACGGCTTCGACGAAATCGTTCTCACTCATCGGCGCCAGCGCGTAGTTGGTGCGCCGCTGCTCCCCGATCGTGGACACCGTGTCGGTCGAGAGGTTCTTCCCGCACGCCGACCCGGCGCCGTGGGCCGGGAAGACCTTGGTGGCGTCGGGCAGCGTCAGAAGGCGCTCATGGAGGGAATGGTAGAGCTGCCGGGCCAGCTCCTCGGCCGTCACGCCCACCGAGGCCAACAGGTCCGGGCGACCGACATCCCCGATGAACAGCGTGTCGCCGGTGAGCACGCCGCACGGCTCGTGGGAGGCGCCCTTCGGGTACACCACGATGCTGATGGACTCCGGTGTGTGGCCGGGGGTTTCGCGGATCTCCAGCTCGACGTCGCCCAAGTTGATTCGGTCCCCGTCGCCGTACAGCTCGATCGGGAACTCGGCACCGCCCTCGGCGGCACGGCCGTACCCGATCGTGGCGCCCGTGCGGGCGGCGAGCTCGAGGTGGCCGGACAGGAAGTCGGCGTGGAAGTGGGTCTCGACGCACCGTCTCGATCCTCAGGCCGTGCGCCTCCGCATCGGCCAGGTACTCGGCGACGTCGCGCTGCGGATCGACCACCACCGCGCGACCCGTCGCCGTGTCCCCGATCAGGTAGCTCGCGTGCGACAGGCAGCCCAAGTAGTACTGGCGGAAGAACATGCCGATTCGACTCCTCGTGTCGGTGCCCAGAAACAACCATACCCATAGGGGTATCTATTCCTGCATCGGCGGGCCCCGAACTGATACCTTAGGGGGTATGTGTAGACAGGTGAGCTGCCCAAGCTGCAACCGGCCGACCTGGTCGGGTTGTGGTGCCCATGTCGAGCAGGTGCTCGGTCATGTCCCTGCCGCCGAGCGGTGCCAGTGCACTGCAGGTGCCGTACACCCCGCGAAGAGGTCCGGGTGGCTTTCCCGATGGCGGACCGGCTGAGATGAGGAGTTGACAGGCAGGCGCTTGGGTAGGCCTGGGGGCGCCCGCGTCGTTGGAGTGACCCGTGACGCCAGCCTCGTCGAAGACGAGGAGGGGCCCGGTCACGACTCGGTCCGGAGGAACCGGGATGGACCTGCTCGACGAGCACGCCCTGATCTACTGGCTCGAGCGCTCCGGGGGGATCGAGCAGCACCTGGCGCCATACCGAGGTCGGCTACGCCCTCGCTGAGCGTGTGGCGCTGGACGACGTATCGGTCGCGGTGGTCACCTCGCAGCGACAGCTGTCAGGGGGATTGCGGACGTAGTGCGGCACCGAGGAAGCGCTCGAGGCTGTCGGCGTCGGTGGTGATGCGCAACTGCCCGTCGACCCTGGCGATGTCGAGGGTGGGGCAGAAGAAGTCCCCGGCCGCGAGGAAGAAGTGCGGGGAACCGACAACGCCGCGGGCTTGGCCGTCGCTGCCAATCCTCCACAGCGCGGTGTCGATCCGCTTCGTTGGGCGACGGCAGGTCGTGTCGTGTCGCGATCTCGGCGAGGACCGCCGGGCTGGCGATGTTGCGGCCTTCCTCGAACAGCGCGGCGCGTAGGGCGAGGCTGACCGCCTCGCCGGTCGCCAGGCCACGCTGGTAGGCAACGGCGGCGAGGGCGAACGCGGGTAGCGAGCTGTGAGGAGAGGCCGACTGGTCGTAACCGCGGAAGAGGTCGGGGGCGACTTGGCGGCGGAGCTCGTCGACTTCTTCTCCGATGAGCTCGGCGTCGAGCGGCGTGCCATTGACGAGCTCCAACGGCCAGGCCCGCACGTACAACCTGGGCTCCTCACGCCCGAGGGCGCGGCGCCGGTCGACGAGACGGCGCAGGCCTAGACGAGTGATTCCCGGGGGTATCCGCCGTTGACGCGGCGAAGGCGTCCACGATCGGCGTTGCTGATTCCGTCGACCTTGGAGGTCTCGTGGACGCCGACCTGGACACCCTCGCCACTGCACTGTATGTCCGCGTTGATGACGCGCTCGAAGGATGATCCGACGCTGGCGCCGCGCCTGCCGAAAGGATCGTTCAGGCCCAAGCTGTCCGACGCCGAGCTGATCACGCTGGCGGTGCTGCAAGCCCTCGCCGGGTTCGTGTCCGAGACCCGCTGGCTGCGCCACGCCCGTCAGCACCTCTGTCACCTGTTCCCCTATCTGCCCCGCCAGTCCGGCTACAACAAGCGGCTGCGGGCGGCGTCGGGCCAGCTCAAAGCCATGATCCGGATCTTGGCGATCGAGAGTCGAGGATGGAGCGACGACGTTTGGCTGATCGATTCGACCCCCGTCGAGTGCGGCCGATCTCGGCCCACCGCCAAGCGGTCCGACACCGCCGGCTGGTCCGCCTACGGCTACTGCGCCAGCCATTCCCGCTACTTCTGGGGCCTGCGTCTGCACCTGATCTGCACCCCCGCGGGGCTGCCCATCACCTTCGCCCTCACCAACCCCAAGACCGACGAACGCGAAGTCGCCCGCGACATGCTCGAGACCGAGCCCGAGCTCCTCGCCCGCCGCCCCGGCCAAACCCTCATCGCCGACAAGGGCTACGCGTCTACCGAGTTCGAGGGGTTCCTCGCCGACCACGGCGCCCGACTGCTGCGCCCCGCCTTCAAGAAGGAACGACCCCGACCCGGCGCCCACCTGCTCAAACCGCTCCGCCAAATCATCGAGTCGGTCAACGACACCCTCAAAGGCCAACTCGACCTCGAACGCCACGGCGGCCGGACCTGCGACGGAGTCGCCGCACGAGTACTTCAACGCGTCCTCGCCCTCACCGCCGCCATCTGGCACAACGACACCACCAACCAACCCATCCTGCGATCGCTCATCGCCTACGACCACTGACCCCCAGGAATTAGTCATCTAGGTGCGTGAACGGGCAGCAGATGTCGGCAAACACCTCGATCGGGGCCATTGGGCATTCCTCCGTGATCGGTCACCGAGGCTCATCGTGGCCTGGATAGTGGTGTAGATCGCGACGTCCATGAGGAGGGTGGCGAACCACCGTCGGCCGCGCCTCGTATCAGGCTGGTCGCCGACCCGCCCTGCCAGTGAGGCCGCCGAGGACCGCAGCTCGTGCGAGCGGGCGCCGTGGTGCGGTGGTCCCCAGACCGGGCGGATCGCCCAATGGAATATACCCATGGGGGTATCTGTTCGACGGTGCACCGCTGACGAGCGTCGCAGCCTCGGCGCCTCGTCGTACCGGGCCGAAGCACGAAGGAGCATGTTGATGGGAGCCATCGCAAGCGCCGATGACCAGGCCACGTTGGAACGTGAGGTGTTGCACGCGGGCCGGCCCGTCTTGGTCGACTTCTGGGTCGCCTGGTGCGGGCCCTGCCAGATCGTCGGCCCCGAGCTCGAAGCTCGCGCTGAGCAATACGCCGGTGCTATCAAGGTCCTCAAGGTGAACGTCGACGCGGCTCCGCAGATCGCAGCCCGCTATGGCGTCCAGGGCATCCCGACCCTCGGCCTGTTTCAAGACGGTGCCCTGACCCGGATGCTGGTCGGAGCCCGACCCCGACACGCGATCGACGCCGAGCTTGGTCTCGCCTCGCTCGCTCGCGATGGGGCCGGCGCGGCCGTCGCTCCGACGGTTGGCCTGGACGGGCGGTACTGACGAGGCGCGCCATCGAACGCCTCGCCCCGCACCCCATGCCGGAGGCCGAAGACGCGGTGAGCGACGCGCTCGGCGCACAGGGCTCCGGCGTGCTCACCGAGATCGACGTTGCGGCCACCCTGGCCGCCATACTCGGCATCGAGCGGTCGCCCCTCAAGATTCTCTGCGCCCGCCAACCCGCCCCTGGCCCATCGCGCCGCCCTCGAGCTCGACCCGAACGTCCGCTCTTGGACAACCTCGCCCACCACGCCGCCAGGGGACGCGACGCCTTCGTCGCCTGGCTCGCAGAGACGACCGGCCTCACGAGCCGGTGGTTCGAGCGCCTCCTCGACAACGATGCCGACACTGACACCACGCGGTTGCTGCGAGCGGCGTGCGACAACGACGAGTCGGTCACCGAACCCCTCACGCCTTACGTGCACCGGCTGCGCCGCGAGCGTGGTGGAAGCGGCGTCTCCGGCCGGCATGCCGGTGGTCGTCTCGTTCATGGGTCGAGACGACGGCACGCGCCCTCGGGCGACCGGCTCGCGGACGCCATCACCGACGTGGACGCCACCACCGACGCCTTCGCGGCGTACGACATGCTGAACTGCGCCCATCCCACGCGCTTCGCCTCGGTGCTGGAGCCTGGCGCGGCGTGGTCGGCCGGATCGGTGGCCTGCGCGCGAATGCCTCGAAGATGAGCCACGCCGAGCTCGACGCCGCGACCGAGTTTGACGCTGGCGACCCGATCGAGCTGGCCGGAGAGTACGCCGAGCTCCGCGCACAGCATCCGAGCTCCGCGTGTTCGGCGGCTGCTGCGGCACGAACCACGTCCATGTCGAGGCCATCGGTCGGGCGTGCCTGACGGGGACGGCATCATGAGCGGGGACCTGGAGGGCCAGGTTCTCAGGGGCGGTCCTCCCAGTCCGTCCACTCGACGCGTTCCTCGCGGACGTAGGCCTTCACCGCCTCGCCGACGGTGCGGTAGAAGCGGTTCGCGCCGATCAGGTCGACCAGCCTGAAGCGGTCGAGCACGTCGCGCACGTGCCCCTTCAGCTCGGCGAAGGCAAGAGTCAGGTGCCGGCGCTGCAGCTCGTCGTGGAGGCGCTGGAGCATGTCCGCCGCTGTCGAGTCCACGTCCGTCACCGGCTCCGCCGTCACCACGACCCACGCCGTGTCCTTGTGCTCGTCGACGAGGTCGACGACGCGCTCGAGGAAGACATCGGCGTTGGCGAAGAACAACGGCGCGTCGAAGCGGAAGAGGAGGAGCCCGGGCACCTGGCGGCCTTCGGGGTGCCGTTCGCCGTCGTGATAGCCCTTCATGCCGTCGACGCGGACGAGCTCGACGCTGTGTGGCATCCACGCCCGCCTCACGAAGTTCAGGAGCGAGACGGCGACGGCGATGCCCAGCCCGGGGAGGACGCCGAGCACCGCCACGCCGGCAAAGGCGACGAGGCTGATGACGAGCTCGCTGCGGCGAGCGTGGGCCAGCCGGAGGACGCTGCGAACCTCGAAGAGGCGGATCGCCGACGCGATCACGATCGCGGCCAGCGCCGACGACGGGAGGTTCCGGAACAGCCCCGGAAGCCACAGCAACAGGATCAGTACGGCGACCGCGCCCACGACGCCCGTCAGCTGCGTGCGAGCGCCGGAGGCCTCCGCCACCGGCGTGCGGGACGAGCTGGCGCTCGACGAGAAGCCCTGGAAGAACCCGGCGGCCACGTTCGTGAGACCCAGCGCGATCAGCTCCTGGTTCTCGTCGACGTGGTCGCCGCGGCGCAACGAGAACGTACGCGAGAGAACGCTGGTGTCGGTGAACGACACGAGGGCGACGCCCAGCGCTCCGGCCAGCAGCTGGCTCACGTCCGAGAGACCGACACTCGGGAACGACGGATGCGGAAACCCTTGCGGCAGCACGCCGACCATCGAGACGCCGTTCGGCTCGAACACCACCACGGCGAGGATGGCGCCCGCGACGGCCACGAGGAAGCCCGGCACGATCGGCGTCAGCCACCGCAGCACGACGATGGTGACGAGGCAGCCGACGCCGATGGCGAGCGCCGCGCCGACGGTCTCGCTGTCGGCCACGTCCTGCACGAAGTTGCGGCTGGCCTCCAGGGCAGTGCTGCCCGACGCTGAGAACCCGAACAGCTTCGGCAGCTGGATCGCGATGATCGTCAAGGCGATGCCGTTCATGTAGCCGTGGCGGACCGGCAGCGAGAGGAGGTCCGTCGCGAAGCCGAAGCGGGCCACGCCGGCGAGCACGCAGACCGCCCCCGACATCAGGGCGAGCATCGCCGCCAGCTGGACGGCCCGCTGCGGATCGCCCGCCGCGAGCGGGAGCACGGCGGCCGCGATGATCGGTGCGAGCGACGAGTCCGGGCCGAGCACCAGGATCTTCGACGGGCCAAGCAGCGCGTAGACGACCAGGACGACGATCGTCGCGTAGAGCCCGTTGACCGGCGGCAGCCCGGCGGCCTCGGCGTAGGCCATGCCCGCCGGGACGAGCAGGGCGCTCAGCACGATGCCGGCCGTCAGATCGTGCGGCAGCCACGCGCGCTCGTAACGGCGCAGCGTGTCGATCCCGGGCAGCCAGCGCACGCACCCATCGTGCCCTACCTGGCGTTTCCGCTGACCGCTCAGCCGAGATACCCCTCCGGCCCGGCGCGGGGGCTCGGACTCCGCGGGAGTCGTGCCGCCCTCGGGGCGAACCCGGCCGGGCACGACGACCACCGGACCTCGAGCGTGATGCACGTAGTTAGTGGCGACGGAGCCCAGCAGCAGGCGACCGATGGCGCTGTGGCCGGTCGCGCCCACGACGAGGACGTCGTCGGGCCCGGCCGCGTCGACCAGGCTCGCCCCGGTGTTCGGGGTCACGATGGCGACCGGGGCCAAGCCGGTCGCCTCCAGCGCGTTCGCTGCCCGTCCCGGGCGCTCTGGGGCGACCAGGACGAGCTGCTCCCGTCGGGGTGTTGGCGGCGTGGGCCGCCGCCGGCGTCCCGCCGGACTTCGTGGTCGGCGCCGGCCACCTCATGGAATGGGACGCGCGCCGAGGCCGTCAGGCCACGCCTGCTGGAGTTCTTGGGCTAGGAACAGCACTGCACCGACACACTTGCGGGGCGATGGGTCTCGTCGACGAAGCGGAGTTCCAGTCCTTCCAGTTCTTTCCACTTCTTCCCGTACACCCGGCTGCCGGCCGACCATCAGAGGTACCCGTCGTTGTGGGTCGACCTCTCGAACGCCGACTACGACTCCCAGGTCGGCCACGACCTGCACACCACCTACCTCTCCGAGATGGTGCACGCCGACCGTCTGCCGCATCGCGGGAGCGTCGTGCTCACGCTCCTTGTCGCCCCACACCCCCGCGCGTGCTCAGCTCGCGTGGCGCTCAACACTCGACGGGATCATCCTGAAGGAGCACAACAACACACAGATCTCGATGAACACGGCGCCGAACCTCACGGCCGCCGCGCGCATCCCGCAGACGAAGGGTTGGATCAACGTGTTCGGCACACCGCCGAACCTCGGCTACGCGAACCGCCTCGCCGAGGACACGCCGACGACGACGTGCCCGTGGGTGAGGTAGGCCTCGACGGCTCGGGGCGATTGACCTGTCACGCAGGTCGGTCAGGGCGGCCTGCTCCACCGACATCCCGGAGACGATGATCACCGCCGCGGTCGACCGATGGTTCGCCGCCCGCGACGCCGGCCTGTCACCGGTGCTTCTGGCCGGCACCAACGACCTCGTCGTGGGCTCAACCCGGCCGTCATCGCCCGCCTCACCGATACCGGCGAACTCGACGGCACCAGTGTGTGGTGTGCAGCTTGCCCGACGGGTTAGTGCACCGCTCGTCCGGATGGCCGCACGGTGGCCTGACGCTCGCGACACGACGATGAGCAGCTATCTCAACGCTCACGTCGCGTTCCTCGACGGCCCCGTCGAGCCCTGGGTCATCTCTGACCATGGCCCGGTGGAGGCGATCGTCGAGGCCGCGGCCGAGCCCGGCGCCCTTGTCTGTATGGCAACGCACGGCCGCGGGGCGCTGCGCGCCGCCCTGCTCGGGAGCGTCGCGCAGGCCGCGTCCGTGAGGCGAGGGGCCCGCTCGTTCTCGTCGGCCCCGAGATCGATAGGGGGTGGATGCTGGCGGACCGGGCGTCGATCATGGTCGGCACCGACGGCTCCGACGGCTCCGACGGCGCGCAGGCGGCCACGTTCGCCGCGGCCTCCCTGGTCGCTTCCGGCGGGCGATTGCAGATCTCGCGTCGCTGCGTGACGCCGTGCGCCAGCGCGGCGTCCATGTCGACGCGGTGCCGCTCCACGGCTTCAACGCTGCATCGGTGCTGGTCAACCACGCACGTGAACGCGGCAGTTCCCTGATCGGCGTGGGTAGCCACGGCCGGTCGGGCGTTGCGCGGATCGTGCTCGGCAGCGTGTCGGAGACCGTCGTGCGCAACGCGTCCATGCCCGTGCTCGTCGCGGGTCCTCGCTGGGCGGATGCCTGATGACACGCGTGCCCGAGCGCGGCGAGCGCGGGTGGGGTTCGGGGTTGACGAGTCTGTACAGCGTGAGCGAGACGCCGAAGAGGATGAGGAACAGCCCGAAGGCACGTCGCAGCGTTGGTCCTTCGACGCGGTGTGCGGAGCGGCTTGCGATGAGGCTGGCAGGGATCAATCCGACCACGAGCCGGACGACGTCGACCTGTTCGACGCCTCGGCCGGTGAGGGTTCGCGACCCGGGGAAGCCGGCGGAGGCCGCGGCTCGAGCCAGCACTTTCGTGATCGCCTGCCGGTTGACGATCCCCCCGTCCTTCGTTGTGAACACGAGCTCCACCGGTTCCCCGTCGTAGACGTGTGCGAGCCACCCGGCTGCGGCTTGGCGCTTCTGCTGCTGGATGCGCTGGCGCATCTCGACCAGTGCGAGGACGCCGGGTGCGAGGTGGTGCGGGCCTCGGGAGCCGGGAGTCTTCGGAGGTCCGAGCACTGTGCCCTGCCCGTCGACGTCGACCGCGGCACGTTGCACCATTGCTGTGCCGACTTCGAAGTCGATGTCTCCCCACGCGAGGCCGAGTACTTCGCTGACCCGCCAGCCCTGCACGAAGAGCAGTGCCGCCGTGGCACCGAACCGGTCGGTGGCGGCGGCCGTGATGAGCCGCCGCGCCTCCGCCGGTGTCAACGCCCGTGCCTGGTGCCGATGTGCCTGCGGTGGCTTGACCGCGTCAGTCACGTTCGAGGCGGCAAGGCGGTACGCCACCGCCACCGACAACACCTGACGCAGGGTCACACGCGTGTCCGCCGCGGTCTTCGCCGCCAGACCGTCCCGCTCACAGCTTTGTGAGCCACGCCTGGACGTGCGCGGGCCGGAGCTCCGCCACGGCGGCGGTACCGAGTGCGTTCTTGATCCGGCCCACGCCACCCTCGTACTTGGCGAGCGAGCTGGCACGCACCTGTGTCGACGCGACGTTCACGAGCCACCAGTCGGCCAGCGCCGCCACGGTTGTCGACCGGTCGAAGCGCGTGGGCGCCTGGTCCCTCACGTCCTCGAGTGCTGCCGCCCGCTTGGCCAGGACCAGTTCGCGCGTCCGGGCGCTGACCGTACGGGTCCTCCCGGCGGCGTCGTCGCCGTCCAGCGGCCGTCGGCACGGGGGTAAATGAGCCCTCGCCGTTGGCGGCCTTACCATGGACGAGCCAGGAGCCTTCCTCGGTCTTGCTTCGCTTGCCGGTCGGGCGCCGCGGCCGGGCCGCGAGAGTACTGCTTCGGCAGTAACCGCGGCCGTAACGCTCCACGAACCTGCACGAACCTCGGTAACCTTCGGCGACTCGTTACCCCTGTTCAGAGGCCATTTCGGTCACGTCCCACCTGGCGATGAACCGCCAGCAGCGGAAGGAGTGGGATTCCGACCGCACCGGCCAGCTCCTGGCGAAGTGCCATGTCAGACACCCTGACGTGAGCCGGTTCTACCAAGATGGCAGCAACCGCGGCAGCAACGACACACGAACCCCAACAGCCAGCCCTCCGACCTTCTGCTAACGCGGCTATCTCTCGTCTGCCGTCTGCCCTGGGCCTGGCGGCGTCCGATGCGATGCTGTCACGGTGGGAATGACAGCGATCACGTCGCCGCACGGGGAACCGGATGCCTACCTGGCCACGCCGGCGGGTTCTGGTCCGTGGCCTGGCGTCGTGGTGGTTCATGACGCCCTGGGGATGAGCCACGACTTGCGGCGCCAGGCGGACTGGTTGGCAGGCGAGGCGTACCTGGCGGTCGCGCCCGACTTCTTCCAGGACGGGAAGAAGGTGGCCTGCATGGTGGCGGTGATGCGCGAGGTTCGCCCTCGGCGCGGGAGGTGGTTCGATGACACCGAGGCGGCTCGCGCTTGGCTGGCCGCGGTGAGTGCACCGGCGCCGTCGGGGTGATCGGTTTCCGCATGGGCGGGGGCCTGGCTGTTGCTGGCTCCCGGCCGTCGGTTCAACGTGGTGAGTGTCAACTACGGCACCGCGCCGAAGGACGCTTACGCGTCGAACTTCCTCGGCAACGCCTGTCCGATCGTCGCCAGCTATGGCGGCAAGGATCGGATGCTTCGGGGGGGCGGCCCGCCTCCACCGTGTGCTGGCCGAGGTTGGGGTGGAGCATGACGTGAAGGAGTACCCGGAAGCCGGGCACGGGTTCATCAACGATCACGACGGTGCCGGGACCACACGCGCGCTGCTGTTCGCCGTCCTCGGACAGCTGTCACCCGGCGCCGGCTATCACGAGGCCTCGGCGCTCGATGCTCGGCGGCGGATCATCGCGTTCTTCGCCGCCCACTTGAAGGCGTAGTCCCAGCGGCGGTCACGGTGGCGGGGGATCCCGATCCCGGCCGGCGGCTATTGTGGCTGTGTCTTTCGTCGCAAGTAGTGAAGGTCCCGAGACCCCGGACCGCTGCTACCTCCGGTGAGAACTCCGATGGAGGGACGGTCGTCATGGGTGTCTGGTCACCGCTGCTCAAGTCATACGGCGACGTCGCGTGGTCGTTGCTGGACGCCACCCCCGACGCCACGTTGATCGTTGCTGGCTCCGGTGAGATCGTGTTCGTGAACAACCACGCCGGGGAGCTGTTCGGGTTCGGTCTGGAGGACCTGCTGGGTCGAGTGGTCGACGACTTGTTGCCCGAGGCGCTACGGGCGGTGCATCAGGCGCACCGCACCCGCTTCCGGGCCGAGCCGACAGTGCGGGCCATGGGGACCGGTTTGGAGTTGTGGGCCCGGCGCTCGGACGGCTCGGAGGTCCCGGTCGAGATCAGCGTGAGCCCGCTGCGCCTCGACGATGACATCTTCGTCGTGGCGGCCGTGCGTGACGTCACCGAGCGAGCCGCAGCCGAGGATCAGCTGCACCGGGTGCTGCGAACGTTCGACGCTACCGACGACGGGGTGTTCGTCTTCGACGCTGTCACGTTGCGGTTCTCGTTCGTCAACGAGGGGGCGGTGCTGCTGCTGGGCTACCGGCGCGACGAGCTGTTGACGATGACGCCGCCGCATCTGAACCCGTACACGACCGAGTCCGAGTAGCGCCGCCTCGTCGACGAGCTTTTCGCTGACGGCTCATCATCGTTGGTGCGGCGGTCAACCCTGCTGGCGAAGGGCGGCTCGGAAGTCCCCGTCGAGAAGACGCTGCATTCGGCGACGAGCGGCGCCGACCGCCGCCCGTCGGTGATCACCCTGGCCCGAGACATCACGGCCCGCCTGGCCGCCGAAGCGCAGCTGCGCCAAAGCCAGGACGCCCTGCACGAGGCCGAACGGGTGCTGGCCGTGGCTGAGGACCGGGAACGCATCGCCCGCGGCCTGCAGGGCGCCGCGGCGTCGGCGCCGGGTGAGCTCCGGGGCCGCTTGCTCCAGGTGGTCACCGAGGCCACCGGCGGGCTCGGGTTCGAGCCCCGCCTGCAGTTCGACGGCCCCATCGAAACGATGGACGTCCACATCGCCGACCACCTCGTACCAGTGCTGCGGGAAGCGCTGTCCAGCATCGCCCAGCACGCCCAGGCCGGCCACGTCCGCGTGACCGTGAGCGTGGCCGACGACGTCACCCTCACGGTGTCCGACGACGCGGTCGGGGTGCCCGCCGAGGTGCTGGGCGGCCTGGGGCTCATCAACATGGCCGAACGGGCGCGGGACCTGGGAGGCGGCTCCGCCATCAGCCCCCAACCCTCGGGCGGTTCCCTGCTCACCTGGCAGGTGCCGGTCCGGCGGTCACCCCAGCCGGCATGAGCGACGCCCCCGGACCGCCGGTGCGACGTGTGCTTCTCCGCGCCGGCTGACATCGTCGGCGGGACGCTGGTCGCTGCCATCGGCGTCGACGCCTACCGCCATCTACGGGGCCGCAGCAGTCACCTCTTGCTCGCGACGCTGCCAGTGTTGCTCGGCGTCCATCAGCTGGTCGAAGCGTTCGTCTGGTGGGGCGTCGAAGGCCACGTACCGCAGGCGGTCGGCCGAGTCGCGCTGTGGATCTACCTGCTGATCGCTTTCGTCGTCCTCCCGATCTTCGTTCCGCTCGCCGTCCTCACGCTCGAACCGACCACCCGCCGGCGATGGCAGATGGCTCCCTTCGTGGCGCTTGGCGCGGGCGTCTCCGCGGTGCTGCTCGCAGCGATGCTCGCTGCGCCGATCGACGCCGCCGCCCACCCATACCACCTCACCTACACCGTGCAACTCAGCCACGGCGGTCTCGTCGTCGCCCTCTACGTCATCGCGATCTGCGGTGCCCTGCTGTTCTCCGGCTACCGCCACATCGCGATCTTCGGCCTCGCCAACCTCGCCGTCGTCGCGCTTCTCGCCCGGCTCACCCTCGACGGACTCACATCGCTGTGGTGCGCCTACGCCGCGCTCGCGGCCGCCGCGATCGCCCTCCACATGCGCTACGCCAAGCCGCACCGTGAGACGCCCTACCTCCTCACCTGACGGCACTCACAACGCCGCGGTCGCCGCGCCACGCGTCGGTCCGGACGACCCAGGCTCGGACCGCCCACAGGGACAACACGCGCCGCGGACAGCTCAACGTCGTCGCCCCCCTCCGCGGCCAGGTCCATGCGAACCCCTGTCGCACAATGAGATCAAGCTCCGAAGGCGCCAGAAGCCCGGCGACTACGTCGAGCGGGACCTTCCCTTGTGCCACATCCCGACACCATTCTGAATCGTCTCTGCGCTCGCGTGGCTTCGTACGGTTACGGTTCGTCCACGTCGCCTGGGCTCCTCCCCAGACGCCGAGGTTCCATCGCGCATGTCCACACGCTCATTCCCGCCGCTCCCGTAAGGGGGGACACCGGGTCGGGCCGTGACCAGGGTCGATGCGGCGGTGAGGCCGGCCTTGACGATCAATGTCTCGGGAATGGCTTCGTAGGTTGTGTCGTCGATCTGGAGTGTGCGGCAGCTGTTATCACCGCAGACGGAGCAGCACTGGCTTCCGGAGACGTAGGCCCGACCCACTCCTCGAGCGGTCGACCGGCGATCCAGATCCGGTTGGACTCGGTGGGTGCCTGCTCGAAGCTGTCTTGATCGAGGGCGATCGTCTCGAGGGTGGGCTCGATGTGCAGCGGGCGCAGGACTTCGGTCAGGGTCGCGACGCCAGCTTCGATGGCTTCCTGGGTTGAGCCGCACCGCGGGCAGGTCTGGCCTGCGCTGACCAGTCGTTGCCAGACGATGGGCAGCATCACGCCAGCGGTCGTCGCTGGATCGCACGATGGGCCGCATCCGCATGTCGTTGTGGTCGGCATCGCTGCACCTCCGCGCCTCGTTGTGCGCGCTCTTGCGCTGGTGCCATCGTCGGATTCTTGCGGCGTCGGGAAAGGGGCGAAGGTCCTCCCGTGTGGTGTGGCCGGACGTTTGGCGGTGGGGCGACGTCTGTTTCCCCGCCGAGTTCGCTGCCGGTGTCGTCTCGCCGCCTGGGCAGCGTGATGGTCGAGCGGGCTGGAGCGGTCGGGTGCGGCGGCTGAGCGCAAGGGCCGGTGGCTGCGAGCTGACTGCAAAGTGCCACAGATCGGTGGTCTCGCGTTGTCGGGCTCTGGCGTCGGCGGCAGGGCCGCCGACCGGGTTTTCCGAAGCCGCCCCATTCGAGCGCGGAAGGAAGAGACGTAGGGCGCCCAGCGATCACCCGTATCGCAGCGCCTACGGGATGCTTCGCTCGAGCACGTTGTCGTCGTCGGCGAGCGACAGGTAGCCCTCGTCTTCTTGGGCGAAGTGGAGCTGCAGGATCGCATGCAGGCCGTAGAGGAGCCGGCGCAGCTCGATGATGTCGTCGTTGTCGGGTCCGATCGGGTCGAGGTCGTTGATGACGCTGCTGATGCGCCGGATCAGGTGGCCGATCTCGACGTGGGCGCGGCTCATCGTCGCGGTGGGGTCGTTGCCGCCGATGACACGGGCCAGGACCGGGTACAGATCGTGGTCCTCGGCCTGTTCGTGTGGATTGAGCTCCTCGACCAGGAACCGTTGGACGTCTCGCAGGCTGGCGAGCGACTCGGCGGGCCGGGCGGCGTCGAGGTGGTCGGCGACGTCGCGGATGCGGGCAAGGTCGGGCCGCAGGGTGCGGTGTTCAGCACTGAATCGCCGCGCCAGCGCGGCTTCCTCGCCGCGCAGCCGACTCGCCGAGGTCGTGTCCCGCAACGCCCGTAGCGCGTTCAAGATGACGGCGACGTCGATGAGCTCTTGGAGGAGCGCACCCCACACGGGCGGCAGGTAGCCGAACGCGGCGACGACCATGGCGCCGAGCGACAGGCCCATGCCAACGACCACGCTCTCCAGGGCGATGCGGCGGCTGCGGCGGGCGATGACGAGCGCTTCGCCCAGCCGGTCGAGACGATCAACGGTGAGTACGACGTCGGCGGCTTCCGACGAGGCGGTGGCGCCGCGGGCGCCGACGGCAACGCCGACGTCGGCCAGGGCCAGCGCCGGGGCGTCGTTGATGCCGTCACCGACCATGATCGTGTCGCCCGCCCGCTTCTCGAGGCGGACCGCTTCGACCTTCTCGGCCGGGGTCCGTTCGGCGAAGACGTCATCGACGCCGATGACCGCGCCGACGGTCTGGGCGTTCTCCTCCCGGTCGCCGGTCACCATGACGACGCGGTGTATGCCGTCGCGCCGCAGCTGGCGGATCGTGCGTGCTGCATCAGGACGGATCGGGTCATCGAGGAGCAGCGCACCGACGGGCGCGCCGTCGATGTCGACGAAGATCGTCAGCGCCCCGTCGAGCGCGGCGCGGCGTCGCACACTGCGCGCCCAGGCAGACGCGGACGCCGCCGAGGTCCAGCCGGCCTTGCCAACCGCGACGCAGTGGCCGTCCACTCGGCCACGGACGCCGTGGCCGGGCACCTCCTCGACGTCGTCGGGCAACGACAAGGCGAGCCCGCGGGCGCGCGCCGCCCGAACGACCGCGGCGGCGAGGACATGAGGGGAGACCTGGTCGAGGCTGGCGGCATAGCGCAGGACGTCGTCGGCGGTCATGTCGGTCGCGGTGAGGATGTCGGCGACGCGCGGGTTGCCGGCGGTGATGGTGCCGGTCTTGTCAAACAGCAGGATCTCGCCGCTGGCGAGCCGTTCCAGCGCGGCACCTCCCTTCACGACGACGCCACGGCGAGCCGCCCGTGACAGGCCCGACACGATGGCCACCGGCGCGGCGAGGATGAGCGGACACGGTGTCGCGACGACGAGGACGGCGACAGCGCGCTCGAGTTCACCCGACAGCGCCCACGCCGCGCCGGCGAGCGCCAGTGCGACACCGAGGAACACGGCGGCGTAGCGGTCGGCGAGGCGCACGAACGGCGCGGTCGACGCTTCCGCTTCGGATACGAGCCGGACGATGCCGGCGTAGGTGCTCTCCGCCGCGCTCGTCGTGGCCCGCAGGTCGAACGGTCCGCCCGCGTTCACGACGCCGCTTCGGACCGCGTCTCCAACCTCGTGGTCGACGGGCAACGGTTCACCGGTGAGCGCGCTCTCGTCGAGCACCGCCGCGTCGGACTCGAGAAGCCCGTCGACGGGGACGACCTCGCCTGGCTGGACGAGCAGCAGGTCACCGCGCTCGATGTCATCGATGACGGGCGAAGTGAGAGCGCCGTTGTCGTAGCGGTGCACCATGCGGGGCGCGTGCGCCAGGAGGGCGTGCAGTTCATGTTGGGCTCGTGCCGCGGCGCGTGCTTCGAGGGTGCGGCCGCTCGCCAGCATGACCGTGATGACGGCGCCCGCCAGGTACTCGCCGACCACCAGTGTGCCGAGGAGTGCAAGGACCGCCAGCGCGTCGACACCCAGTCGACGATGCCGGGCCGCGTCGATCACCCACCACCCGGCCGGCACGATCCCGACCAGCGTGTCGGCCGCCCACACTCCGTGGGCTGCGGTATGGAACCCGGCCAGGTACAACCCGCCACCGCTCGCCAGCAACGCGACCGCGACGACCAGGAGGATCGGTTCGACGTGGCCACGCCCGCGCCCGGCGACCGCGTTCACAGCGACCGTTCCCGGACGATGGTGGCGACATTGATGCGCCGCAGGCCCCGCCACGTGCTCCACTGGGCGACGACCGCGGCGGCGAAAACCGAGAGGCAGACCAGCGCGACGGTCGAGGTCTGAATGCGCAGCTCCCACCGGTAGCCGAGGTTCTCGTAGTTCGACATGAACCACCGGGCAAGCCCGATCCCTGCGACGAGCCCGATCGGGATACCGATCGCAGTGAGGAGCAGGTTCTCAGTGGCCACGAGCCGGCCCAGAATGCCGCGCGACATGCCGGCGGCATGGAGTGTGCCGAGCTCGACGCTGCGTTCGGCGAGATTCGCGGACATGGCGTTGTACAACAGCGCGACGGCCATCACGATGGCGAACAGCAGCATCATCCCGACGAGGACGTCCATGATCGCGAAGGCGTCCCGTAACGTCGCCTCGAGCGCCGCATTGTCGAAGTAGGCTGCCACCCCCGGCAACATCCCGAGCCGGTGGGCGACCGTGTCACGGTCGACGCCCGAGCGGAGCTGCACCAGCGCACCCGACACCGTCGACCGGCCCACCGCCTGGTCGAGATGGGCGAGCGACGTGTACGCCACCGCCGTCAGCGGCTCGTCGACCAAGCCGCCGACCCGTTCGACGAGACGCGTGCCGTCGGCGGCAGTGACCGTCACCTCGTCACCGGCACCGATCGACAGCAGCCGGCCGAGCCCCCTGCCGACCAACAGCCCACCCGACGGTGGCAACGTGGTCGGGCGCCCACCCGGTTCGACGAATCGGTGCATCGTCGTGTCGGCCGCCAAGCCCATCAAGATCGTGTCGAACCGTTTCGGCCCGTTCGTGAGCGTCACCTCCACGCGCGCGAACGGCTCAGCCGCCGCGACCACCGGATCGCGCCCCGCGGCGGCGACGAGCTCGCCGGCATTGCCGGGCGTCGCGTACAGCTGGCCGTCGGAGCGGTCGACGGTGCCGTACTGCCGACCCAGGATGTTGGCGACCGTGTCGCGCAAACCGGCGAACACGAGTACGAGACTCAACGACACGGCGACACCGATGATTGTGAAACCGGCCCGACGACGGTTGCGGCCGAGGCCGCGCAGCACCATCCGCCACCGGGCGGGCAAGCGCCGCACGGGTGGCACGACCCGTTCGAGCAGCGACCGCGACCCGTCACCGGCAGGGGCGATGCGCATCGCCTCGGCCGGTGACGTCCGAGCCGCGGTGCGCGCCGGGCCCCACGCCGCCAGGGCGGTGGCGGCAACCCCTGCCACCGCCGCGACGAGCAGCGTCGCCGGGTGCAGCGAGCTCACCGACAACGGCAGGCCGAGCGCATCGGTGTACTGCCCCGTGAACCACCGGCCCAGGAGCACACCGCCGACCACTCCCGGTAGGGCGGCAGCGATCCCGGCGACCAGCCCGTAGCCGAGGTAGTGGCGGCGCAGGGTACGCGGCCCGATGCCGTTGGCGGCGAGCGTGCCAATGACGGCACGCTGCGCGGCGACCAGCCGCGACACCAAGATGAACGCCCCCAACACGGCCGCGACGAGGAACAGGAGCGGCAGCAGGTTCGCGAACTGGCCGAAGGTCTGCACGTCCTGGTCCAAGGCCACGAACGACGGCTGGTCCGTGCGGGCCTGGACCACCAGACCGTGGTCGCGGGCCAGGCCGGTCGCAGCCGACACCAGGGCCGACGCCTGGCGGCGGTCAGCTGCGTACAACGCCAGCTGCTGTTGCGGCGTGGTGGCCAGGGTCTTGGCGAACGACGCCGGTGCGAACACCACGCCGAACTGCGCAGCGCTCGTCATCACCTCCTGCTGGGAGTGTGCCGGCCAGAAGTACTCGGTTGCCAGCCCGCTGCCCGAGACGCGGACCGGCTGCCAGCCCGACGGGCCGAACAGCTCGATCGTGCTGCCCGGCTTCAAGTCGAAGTAGTCGCTCAGGTGCTGTTCGACCAGCACCTCACCGTCCCGCGGGAGCTGCCCCTGCCGCAACGCGATCCGGCCGACCTCGGGCTGACCGCTATCAGGAAGAGTCACCACCCGGCCCAGCAACGTGTGGTCCCCGATACGTGTGCCGAGATCCTGCTGGGCGCGGGCCGTGACGAAGGGTGCGCCCGGCAGGCGCGCCGCATCGCCGGCGACGGCGTCGACATTCGGGCCGCTGACCACGACATCGGGCAGGCGCTGGGTGCTGTACGCCGTCGCGAACGAGTCCCTCAGGTTGCGGTACGCGTCACTGGCGGCCACGAACACCGCGATGCCAATGGCAACCACGACCACGACCGCGGCGAACTGGGTTCGCTGGCGCCACACATCCCGGCGCAGCTTACGGGCGAGGACGCGGCTCACCACTCGAGCTCCTCAGCCTCGACCGGATGCTCGACCCGTTCGTCGCTCGCGATCACGCCCGAGTGCAGGCGCACGACCCGGTCGGCCATGCGGGCGATCTCCGAGTTGTGGGTCACCAACAGCACCGTGTGGTGACCTTCGCGGGCGAGGTCACGCAACACGCCGAGCACCTGCCGGCCCGTGTCCAAATCGAGGCTGCCGGTCGGCTCGTCGCACAGCACGAGCGGCGGTTCCTTCACCAGCGCCCGAGCGATCGCCACCCGTTGCTGCTGGCCGCCCGACAGCTGCGCCGGGAACCGGTCGACGACCTCCGCCAGTCCCACCCGCTTGAGCGCCGCCCGGCCACGGGCTTCGGCGTCGCCGCCCGTGACCTCCGCCAGCAGCTGGACGTTCTCGAGGGCGGTCAAGGTCGGCACCAGGTTGAAGAACTGGAACACGAACCCGACCCGGTCACGCCGGTAGGCCGTCAGCTCCTGCGCGTTCAGCGCCGCGATATCCGCACCGGCGACCACGACCGAGCCGTCGGTCGCTTCCTCGATCCCGCCGACGACGTTCAGCAGCGTCGTCTTGCATGACCCCGACGGGCCGAGGATGACCACGAACTCCCCAGGCGCCACCCCGAGCTCCACTCCGCGCAACGCGTCGACCGCCACCGCACCCGTCCCGTACCGCTTCGTGCAGCCAGACACGGCCACCGCCGGCGCGCCCGACCGTGCCGCCTCCTCCGCCGCGGACTCGAGCTCCGTCGCGCCCTGACGGCGGTGCGTCATCATCCGCACAATCGGCTCCTCTGCGTCGGCGCGTCTGCCTCCCGTCACCTCCTACGAATCATTGGACCCGACACGATCGCAGACTTCATAGAGGCCAAGGTCCCCCCGACACCACGTCAACACCAGGCGCTAGGTCGGCTACCGAGGCGTCATAGCGCGCGCTCGCGGCTCCGAGGGGCCAGTACGAAGGTCGCCTCACGAGACCAACGCTCAGTCGTCACGCCCTGCCGGCACGACGACGACCGGACACGAGGCGTGCAGGCTCATCTGGGTGGCGACCGACCGAGGAGGATCCGGTCGACGCGACTAAGTCCGCGTGACCCGACCACGAGGAGGTCAGCGTCCTTCGCCACCTCCAGGTGTCAACGGCCACTGGGTTGTGCCCGGCCGCGGTCAGTAGTTCTGCCCGGCCGCGCCCGAGCGCCTAAGACACGGGTGATCGTGGGGGCCATCCGCGGGTTGGGCTGAGGCTGCTGGGAGTGTCCGCGGATGAGCCCATTCCCGTTCCTGGTCCGGTCGGTCTCGCCTTCGGGTGAGCTTCGGTACGCCCTTGGCGATCGGAGACGAGCAGCCGGCGTCCCCCGGAGCCGGCTTGTCACTTCGTCCTGATAAGTCCCTCGGCGACGATCGTGACGGGTTCCAGCGCAACGCTCGAGGCAGACTGCGTCGAGTCGGGATGGTTGGTATGGGTCTCGTTCGCACCCGCGACGCCCGCCAATGCGACGAGAAACAGGCCCGCTGCTGTTGAGATCGTGGCGAGCCGCATGGCGCCCTCCTTCAGTGTCGTGCGCTCGCCTTCCTCGGCGACGGTGCTTGGGCGCGGGTACGCCACCTCGCCGACTGGTTCGGGATGAGTGAGACTGTCGCCCTGCCCAGTGCGACATCGAATGCACCGGCAGCTCGGATCTCGAGATTGGCGCCTCTTGAGCGCGCCGCTGCAGGCGACGCCAGGTCGCCGTCGGGCCTCATCGCGCCCACCTAGGGTGACCGGTGTCGAACGGGTCGACCGCGGAGTACGCGCTGTCAATCCGGCGTCGGCACGCGCACGTTAGGCCGATGCAGCCTCCGCCGCCGGCTGGGTCCGCGCCCCGAGCCGGCGGGATGACAGCACACGGAACACACACAGGAAGACGACCAAGGTGACGCTCGTGAGGCACATCCACTCGAGGAGCGGGTTCCGCGCGTCGGTGCCGGCCTGGAAGACATGGATCGTCGCGGTGGCGAACAGCCCGAAGCTGGTGAAGTGCACGACACGCCAGAGGCGACGCGGGATGTGCTTCATCGCCCACGACGTGAGCTGGATCGCGAGCATGAGGTACAGCGTGACGATGCCCCAGGCCGTGGCCGTGGGCCGCCACCGGGAGGCGTACGGCACCAGTAGCTCGCGTACGCCGAAGTGCACGTAGCTGTCGGCCCACAAGCCCCCGAGATGCACCCCTACGAAGACGAGCGACAGCACAGCCAGGAAGCGGTGCAGGTCGAGAAGCTGTGCGGGCACCCCCCGGCGTCGCACGAGCCGACTGGAGAGCGCGAGGCCGACGACCACCGTGGCCGTCACCACCGCCCACGCCACGAGCCCGCCGGCCCGGGCCACGAACCAGGACAGCCGCGGATCGATCGCCGCGATCATGCCGCAACGCTCGCGACGTGGTCGACGGAGCCGTCGTCTCCGAACAGCCATGCCGTGATCCCTGTTCGCGGCCAACAGGGCGGCGCCGGCATCCCGGCCGAGGATCAAAGCGGCCTTCGCGTAGCCCTCGGCTCGCCATGCCTGGTCGGCCGCTGCGACCACGGCGGTGACCCCACGAGCGGCTGGCGCTCCCGTCCGGGGATCGATGAGGTGGTGCTGCGGTGAGCCGGCCCGTCGCCATGCATGGAAGCGGGTGGTGCTGGTGACGATGGCGCCCGCGGCCAGGCGCCGGGTGAACGCCACCCGCCCCTCTTCCAACGGATCCTCGACGGGTATCGACCAGCCGCTGGGCTCCGGGGGGCGGCCTGCGACCCGGACGTCGCCGGCCAGCGACAGGCACGCCGAGCCCGCCCCTCGTTCGACGAGGCCTTCGACCACCAAGTCAGCGGCCAAACCCTTGCCGATCCCGCCGAGATCGAGTCGGACCCCCGCCGGCACGCGCAGCGTCCCTCGCCGCGCGTCGAGCTCCGCGGCACCCAGCCCCGGACACGGACGCGGCCGGGGCGCCGGGCCGCGATCGGGCAGCGCGAGTACATCGGTGAAGGTGCGGTCATAGCCGACGGCCTCGAGCGCGCTGAGGACAGTCGGGTCGAACGCGCCGTCGGTTGCGTTCCACAGGATCCAGGCGCGTGTGATCGCCTCCAGCAAGGTGGGGGTGAGCCGCGTCCGCTCCCCCGATCGCGTGTTCAGCCGGCTCAGCTCACTGTCCGGGCGGAAGCGGCTCCAGCACTGCTCGTAACGCTCGATCTCGGAGCGAGCCCACGGCACGAGCGCGGTGGGTGCGTCGCCGAGCAGGAGGGTGGCCGGACCGCCCATGGCCCGGAAGTCGCAGTGCAACCAATCCCGGCTGACCGTGTCTTGGCTCAGCACGTCGATCCCTTGCACGCAGGCGGCGGCGGTGCACTTGGCGCCTGCACGGCCGGGCGGGCCGAAGGCGTGCGTGCGGATGGGGCATGGGTCGGCGTCGCTCTCGCGGCCTGAGAGGCACCGCTCGACCATGTGTCCGGGGACGATCGGCTCCCGCCGGACCCGTGGCCGGTGGTTCCGGTTGCTCTCGTGCCGCTCCCGCCGTTGATCGGCCGACCGTGCTCGTCCACGAAGACGGTCCGATGGATCACCTTGACCACCACCACAGTGGGCGGGACCGCCGGCACCCGAGCCGGCGCTGGGACGGCCTGGCCGGCCGTGGGAGACGTCGAGGCACCGTTCGGTGCCCGATTGCCCCCCGATAGGCGGGCGGTGGCGACCTTGGGTCGCGGAGCGCTGGCGGCGAGCGCCGAGAAGGCACTCAGCATCGCCGCGCCGCTGATTCCCGTCGCAAGGACCCCGCGATTGCCGCCGGATGGCGTCGCCGGGCCGGAGTGGTGGCTGGACTTCCCGTGCTCCGGGAACGCAAGGCGGCGAGGCGGGCTGCCTGATCGCTCGTCGCGTCAGTCATCGCACGCTGCCGTCGAGCACCGGCCCGGATTATCCGCAGTTGTCACCGCCGCTCCTCCCGTCGGCGCGGATTGGTATTCCCGTTCGTGCTCATGCTCGGCGTGGTTGTCCCCCGGCTCGGCCGTGGGCGACGGCGGAGCTGCCACGACCGGCGCTCCAGGGGTGCCCACGGCAGGCACGTACACGCTCGGGGGCACGTCAGAGCGTCGCACACCCGACGAAGGTGGTCCCGACGACGGCTGTCTTACGACGACGTAGTCGTCAACGTACTGGAGCTTCGTGACCACACGCCGCCCCCGCGCGGATGACACCGAGGCGCGGCCCACCGTCACGTGGGCCACGGCGGCTCGGACAGTTGTCGACGTCGACGGCGCCGAGGTCCCGTGGAGGACGCCGGCGGCAGAGGCAGCCAGCACCCCCGACGCAGTCAGAAGAGACACCGTCGTCGCGAAGGCGATAGCCATTCGGCGTTGCATCAATGGACCTCCGATCGGGAACGACCGCCGAGGCGGATAAGCACTACACGAGGAGGTCGGGTGGAAGGTTTGGCGTCTCGGGACGTCAGCCGCCGGTACGGCCGGGCCCGGCCGCGCCGCCCGTGCCGCCAGAGCCGCCGGTCAGGTGGCCCCCGTCGAGCTGTGCCCAGGCCGTCGCGTCGCCCGACGGACCCACGAACTGGACCTCCAGTTGGTCGGGCGCGATGCGCCACTCGCCGACGGCCCACCCCGACGCGGGCGTGACGCTCAAGAGCGTGAGCGACCGGCCATCGCTTTGCACGGTGATCGAGCCGCCCGGCGAAGCGAATGTCCTCGTGGCCGGCATCGCCGGCGGACGCGCGTCCGTCGCCTCGCTCGCCGTGGACACTGGCGACACCGGGGCGCTCGACACCGCGGGGACTGGAGGCGCGGCCGGTGTGGTCCGCCCGTTGGCGGTTGCGGACCCGACCGCGTCCCCCGTCGCCTCCCGTGGTCGGCGCGGCGCGTCCGGGGTCGCTGCCGGCGCCCGCGACCGCTGCGCCGGGTCGGTGGTCGTGGGCTCGACGGGCGCGATCGGCCTGACGGTCGGAGTAGGCGCCGGGGTCGACGTGAGTGGCACCGTCGTGCGCTGGCGCGGGTCGTTCACGACCACGACCTTGGTCCCGCGGTCGACCCCATCGGCCAGGAGGGCTGCCGCTGGCACCAGGACAGCCAACGCGACGCCTGCACTCACGCGGACGAGACGACGTCGCCGAGCGGCGACCGAGATGCGCGGGCCGAGCTCACGGCGCGCCGCCTCGACGTTCGGCGGGGGCCCGGACAACGAGCTGAGCACGTCCCGGTAGAGGTCATCCTCGAGGTCAAACATCCTGACCACCGCCTTCGACGAGCTGCCGCAGGCGTCGACGGCCCTGATAGAGGTGGAACTTCACGGCGCCGTCCGAGAGCCGCATCGCGGCCGCGACCTCGGCCAAGGACAGGTCGGCGACGTAATACAGCGACATGGCGATCCGCTGCTGAGTCGGCAACGTCGCGAGAAGCGCTGGGACGTCGAGCGACGGCATGGGCCCCGCCTCGTGCCCACTCGCACCGGCCGCGAGCAGGCGGTGCACGCGCTCGCCGATGCGCTCGCGCCGGAAGTGATCCCGCATCCGGTTGATCGCCACGCGGCGAACCCAAGCCGCAGGGTCGTCGTACGACGACAGACGCCGCCAGCGCAGGTGGGCCCTGACGAAGGCCTCCTGCACACAGTCGGCCGCAACTTCACGGTCGCCGCACGCGACCGTGAGTGCCCGCACGAGTGGGCCGTACTCCCGCCCGTACACCTCGTCGAAGACGCGCGACGGGGCGTCCTCGACCAACCTCGTGGCGCTCACCGATGAAGACACGATCCTCCAGCGAGCTGGGTTTGGTCCGCACCAAGATCGTTGCAGGCGCCGGTTGCGGCGTGGGACCGGCGTCAGAGACAGGCACTCCGCACCACCAGCGCGCCGCCCCAGCGCCCCAACCGCGCGACCTGACGCATGCGCGAGGCGATCGCGCGTCTCATGGCTCGGCGACACGTGGCGGCCAGATCGACCACGAACACCAGCCACGAGGCCACGCTCACGATGATCGACACCCACGAGTCGAGCGCGGATCCCGATACGGCGACCACGATCGGCAGGATCGCCGGCAGTGTCAGCGGCAAGGAGATGACGTCGTCGAACCGGGACAACCGCTCAAGATCTCCGGGCGAACGCGCCCGATCGGCGAACCGCATGACGCGTCCGTTCACGGCCGACGTGGGCGCTTCCGCGGAGCCGTTCATCGCTCCTCCCGTACGGCACCCCTCGCCGAACCCGCGAGGGATGCCTGGGCTCGGGCCGTCTGTTCGGCCCTGAGTTTCGCGAACGACCTGCCGTGAGCGTGCGACCAGATCGCGACCGGTGCCGACGTCGGTCGGCACGGGTTCCCCGGTCTGTGCTCGGCCACGGTCCGCCCGGCGAAAGGCGGTCGCCAGGAGCGGGGACGGTGCCGGGTGGGACGAATGCTGTCGCGGCGGCCCCCGCGCGATGATGGGTCGGTGAGCGCCGTAGGCGGGCTATGAGATCCGGTTGGATGTCCATTCGCGGCGGGGTGGGTCTCGGCCTCGCCACCGTCGTTGCCGCGTGCGGGGCGTCCACGCCCACGAGCGGCGCCGCTCCCGTCGCCGCCACTCAGCCGATCGCCGTCGAGCAGGCGGCCAAGGCCCCGGGCATCGCAACGGCCCCACGGCAAACAGTGGCGCCGACGGGGACGGTCGCCGACGATCCGACCCTGTGGGCGGTCGGCGATCTCGTGAACTGCGGCTCGGCCACCAGTCTCGCCGTCGCGAAGCTGGTCAACGACGGTTCGTCGCCGATGCTCGCCCTCGGTGACCTCGCCTACCCTGACGCCACCAAGGCCCAGTTCCAGTGCTTCGACGCCGACTACGGGTCGATGAAGTCCCGGATCCTCCCCGTGATCGGCAACCACGAATGGCACCAGCCCGGGGCGAACACGTGGAAGGCCTACTTCGGGCGGAAGTCGGGGAACTACACGGCCACCGTCGGGGCGTGGAAGATCATCGTGCTCGACTCGGATTGCGACAAGAGCGGCGGCCTGAACGGGATCTGCGGGGTCGGCTCGCCCACCTACAACTTCCTGAAGGCGCAGCTGGCGAACGCTCCGGCGTGCACGGCGGTGGCCTACCATCACCCGGCGCTCACCGCCGGCCGGCACCGCGCCGACTCCAAGATGACACTGCCACTCTGGAAGCTGATCACCGCCAACCATGTGGAGCTGGTCCTCAACGGTCACGACCACATGTACGAGCGCTTCGCGCCGGTGAACGGCACCGTCGAGATCGTCTCCGGGGCCGGGGGGGCGTCGCACTACTCCTTCACGACCGGGTCGCCGCAGCCCGTCGCCAGGAACAACTCGGTGTTCGGGGCGGTGAAGCTCAGCTTGACATCGTCCGGGTGGACGTCGCGCTTCGTGGCCGCCAACGGGCAGGCTTCGTATTCCGACACCGCATCGGCTGGTTGCCACTGAGTGAACGCGGTGGGTCGCACCGACCTTCGCCGGACTCGGGGGCGCGGCTCGGGCCCGCGTGGGCGAGACCGGGAGCCCCGCAGTCACCCGCGGCAGGCATCCCGCCGCGGGGTCACACGACGCGGTCCGCACCCGGGTCGCCCCCCGGCTCGCCCGCCATGACGCGATAGAACCGGTCGAGCGTGCCCGATCCGGGGCTTGAAGCCCCCGTCCGGCGTCGTTGGTGGCCGTCGATACCGGGGGTCTCCGCGCAGTTTCGGATCCTAGCCTGGTGCACGTTGCTCGTCGCGGGGGCGCTCACGGCCTCGGTGCTGGCGACACGGGTCGTGTTGATGCGGCGTCTCTCGCAGGAGATCGACAGCGAGCTCTCGCACGAAGTCGACGAGGTCGTGGCCTTGCAACGCACCCCGGTGGATCCCCAGACCAAGCGGCCTTTCGTCGATGCCGACGCGCTGCTCCTCGCCGCGCTCGCCCAAGCGGCACCGTCGCGCTCGCAGGAGCTGGTGGCCGTGTCCGATGGGAGGGTCATCGGACGCAGCCCGACCGCCCCAATCCTCGCGTTGGAGTCGGATCCGCAGCTGGTCGAGCGGTGGGCGGGGGTCACGCGCCTGACGTTCGCGACGACCCACACACCGGCGGGCACGGTCCGGTTCGTCGCGGCCCCGGTCACGTTGGAATCGGCGGGGGGGTCCAGGCGCGATGTGTTCGTCGCCGTCTCGTTTGTGGGCGGCGAGCGCGGCGCGGTCGATACGACCGTGCGGATCGCCGCCGCGGTTGGAGCCGGCGCCCTGCTGCTCGCGGTCGGGCTGGCGTGGCTGATCGCCGGGAGGGTCCTGGCGCCGGTCCGCGAGCTCGACGCGACCGCGCGATCGATCACCGAGTCGGATCTCAGTCACCGGCTGATCGTGAACGGTGACGACGAGCTCGCACGTCTCGCGGCCACGTTCAATGCGATGCTCGACAGGATGGCAAGTGCGTTCCGCTCGCAGCGCCAGTTCATCGACGACGCCGGTCACGAGCTGCGTACGCCAATCACGGTGATCCGGGGCCATCTCGAGCTCCTCGGTGACGACCCCACGGAGCGAGCCGAGGCCCGCAGCATCATGCTGGACGAGCTCGACCGGATGAGCCGCATGGTCAACGATCTGCTGTTGCTCGCCCGCGCCGAACGGCCCGATTTCCTCAGACTCGCCGACTTCGACGTGGCCGCGTGCACCGGTGAGGTCCAAGCGAAGGCCACTGCGCTCGCCGACCGCCAGTGGCTCGATGGCGGGCGAGCGGAAGCCGTCCTGCTCGCCGACCGTCAACGGCTCACGCAAGCATGGATGCAACTCGCCGAGAACGCCGTGGAACACACCTCCGTGGGCGACACCATCGAACTGGGCTCTCGACTCGATCGCGGCACCTTGGAGTTGTGGGTCGGAGACTCAGGGCCGGGCGTGCCCGTGGCTGACCGCGAGGCAATCTTCCACAACTTCGCGCGACCGCACGACGGATCGCGCCACGCCCAACACTTCGGGCTCGGGTTGCCCATCGTTCGTGCGATCGCGGAAGCGCACCACGGAGAGGTCACGGTCTCGACGTCGAGGGCGGCGGGCGCCTTGTTCACCATCCGGATCCCCATGCCATCTCCGAAGCATCCGGCGCGATGAGCCGGATCCTGATCGCGGAGGACGAGGCCGGCATCGCCTCGTTCCTCATCAAGGGCCTCACGGCTGATGGGCACACGCCGACGGTCGCGAAGGACGGCAACGAGGCGTTGGCCCAAGAACGCTCCGGTGAGTTCGATCTGATCGTCCTCGACCTCGGACTGCCCGGACGCGACGGACTCTCGGTCCTGCAGGAGCTTCGTCGCGAACGGATCGCCATCCCGGTCATCATCCTGACGGCGCGGGACAGCATCGACGACCTTGTCGGCGGGCTGGATGCAGGCGCCGACGACTACATCGCGAAGCCCTTCCGCTTCGATGAGCTCCTCGCCCGGATCCGTTCCCGGTTGCGCGACTCCCACCAACCACCGTCGACGACGCTGCGGCACGGGGACGTCGTGGTCGACGTTGCGACCCGACGGGTGGAACGCGCCGGCGACGCGGTGGAGCTGACGGCACAGGAGTTCCTCCTCGCCGAGACGTTCTTGACACACCCCCGGCAGGTGCTGTCCCGCCAACAGCTGCTCAGCCGAGTCTGGGGATACAACTTCGACGTCGGGTCGAACGTCGTCGACGTCTACGTCGGCTACCTCCGACGCAAGCTCGGTGTGGACTTCGTCATGACGGTACGCGGCGTCGGGTATCGGCTCGGGCCAGCCACCGGCGGATGAGAGCATTCTCATCGTCGCCTCATCACCACTTCACGCAGGCGCTCCACCATCAGTGAGACAGCCAAGACCCGCTGAGACCAAGGAGCCCACCATGAAGACCCGCCACATCGCTCTCGCCGCCCTCCCCGCCGCGCTCACCCTCGGTTCGCTCGGCGCAGCGCTGCCTGCCCACGCCGCCACTCCGGCCACCGTGATCATCAACCGCCGCTGCACCAAGAGCAGCCTCAGCAACCTTCAGCTCCAACGGGAGGACAACGGCAGGATCAGTGTCGACTTCGGTGTCGACATGGCCCGCCACATTCCGGGGGTGACCTGGAAGGTCAAAGAGACCAGAAACGGCGTCGTGTTCGTCAACGGCACGACCCGCACCATTGCCGACGGCTCGTTCAGCGTCTCCCGCGTGCTCGCGCCGCAGTCCCTCAACCACATCGTGGCGACGGCGAGCAACCCAGCCACGGGTGAGAGCTGCACCATCGGCGCGACCCTCTGACCACGACACCAGACACACGGCAACAGCCGGCGACCGAAGGCACGGTCGTCGGCGATGCCGCGTCGGCGGACAGCTTCCGCCCAAGGACCTTCGCCCCTGCCGACGTCGAGGCATCCACTGAGGTCGCGGTCGAGGATGGCGACGAGACAGGCGACGGCGTGGACTTCGCGCCAGACCAACTCAACATGGGTCTCACGGACCGGCGGACATGCGAGGGAGCGGCGAGGGCGATGTCGACCAACTCGGTGGTTGGGTCACGTCGTTCTGGACGTTCGCCGGGACTCGCGCAGAAACCCAGAAGGTCAGGCCCTCGCAGAGGTGATGCTGTCGGCGATCAGCTCCACGAAAGTTGGATGGTGCATCGAAGGGCGCTGCATGGCCGGTTCCTTCGATCTGACGGGTTTCCACCGTGGGGATGGCAGCGGCGAGCAATCGGGTCAGGCGGACGATGCTGTCGGGGCTGCGTTCGCCGAAGGTGCACACGACGGGGACCTTGATGGTCGCGAGAGCTTTCGGTGTTGGGTAGTTACCGATCGAGTTTCGGAAATCCACCAGCGCCGGCCGAGCGTTCTCCCTGGCGACCCGCCGCCACTCCTCGGGAAAGGCGTCCCACGCGGTTTCACCGTCACGGTAGCTGTAGGCGGCGCGCGAGACTGCCTCGGCGGCGTCGCCGTGCCGGCCACGAAGAGCGAGCGATCCGATCTTGGCCACCGCCACGACCTGCGAAACGGTGGGGAGGTGACGAGTCGCCCGCCAGGCCGCCTCATGGGCGACGACCATCCGTACCAAGGCCGGACGGCGCACCGCGAGGTCGACGGCGACCGTCGCCCCGGCGCTCGTGCCGACCACGACGGCGGGTGGAGCCCCCAAGTACTCCAGAATCGCGGCGGCGTCGGCGGTGTGCATGGAAATCAAGCGCACCGGTTGGCCGCCGGAGCGGGCGTAACCCCGGCGGTCGTAAAGTGATCACGCGTCCGATCCGAGCCAGCTCGTCGGTCGCGGCGCCCCAGGTTGAGGCCGTCGCGCCGGCCGGGTGAATCAGAAGGATCGGTACGCCTTCGCCCGCCTCTTCGTAGTAGAGGTCGCATCCGTCCGACGTCACGGAACCCATCTTCGGCCTCCTCCGACCGGCGCTTCGCGGACCGACCATTCGAACGAGCGCCGCCCGGGAGCGTGACCGTCTGTCTCAGGCACAAGGACCGATCGGGCGAGGTCGTCCAGGGCGGCGCGCACACCCTGGGCGAACACCTCCACGTCCGGGCAGCTGTCCCGATCGGCGGCGGCGGTGAGGTTGAGCTGCCCGGCGTAGGACAGCGCAGCGACGACGAGCGCCAGGTTGCCCATCGTCGGCATCATGGGGAACACCTCCAGCAGCGGCGCCCCGGCGAGGTACAGGGGCATCGGCGGACCGGGGACGTTGGAGACGACCAGGTTCACCGACCGCTGCCGGGGAAACATCCGGTACCAGACCCGCTGGCCGGCGGCGAACCGGAAGAGCCCGGTGCCCACCTCCGGACGAGCCTTGTCCTTGCGCGCGGCCGTCTCCGCGGCAATCAACACGAGCCGGCGCACGGGGTCGGGTTCGCCCAGCGGCAGCGGCACCATCATCCACCCGGGCTTGTTGCCCTGAGTGTGTCCCGGCTCGACTTCGTGCTCGGTGATGGTCACCATGGCGCGCTGCACCGGCACGTCCTCGCCCCGGCTGGCCAGCAGCTCGCGGAGGCCGCCGGTCACGGCGGCGAGCACCACGTCGTTGACCTTGGCGTGGTGGGCGTGGGCGATCTGCTTGGTGAGATCGAGGCGGCCGCGGACGATGACCAGCCGACGCTCGGTGCCGACGGGATGGTTGAGGCTGGTCCGTGGGGCAGGTTGCTCGGTGAGGACTTCCCGCCACGCCGGCAACGCCCGTCGGGCTGTGCGAAGCGTCCTGGCGGGATGGGTCAGACCGGACCACCCGCGACCAAGTTCCTGGTGGCGTCGGCGAAGGTTGTCCCGCAGCAGCTGACCGGTGGTCGGGATCGGTGTCGGGTTCACGGGGGTGCGACCGGGGTAGAGGCGTCGGCGGTCGGGCCCAGCAGCGCCCCGAAGGCAGCCAGCGCCGCGGCGCCGTCGGCGATGACGTGATGCAACTTCAAGTATGCGCCCATTCGCTGCTCCGGTAGGCCGGGCAGCAGCCACAGCTCCCACAGCGGCCGGGCAGGGTCGAGCGGTCGCTGCGCCAGTTCCTGGCAGGCCTGCAACAGCTGGGCTTCGCCGCCGGGAGCGGCAAGGCGGTGGACTCGGATGTGGTTGGCGAGGTCGAATGAGGGTGCGTCGACCCACAGTGGCCAGCCCAGCCCCCGCCGGGGTCGGCAGAGCAGCTGTCGGAAGCGGGGGACCGCGTGCAGTCTTGGCTCGAGCCGCTGCCGGATCGCCTCGATCCGGACGCGACCTTCGGGGTCGAGCAAGCTCGCGCCGTCGAGGATGGCGAGCCCGCCGATGTCGCTCGACCAGCCATAGTCGTCCCACATCAGCAGGAAACAGGTCCGACGCGGTCAACCGTTCCAAGCGGCGCGTCTCGGTCGTCACGTCGCCCTCCTTCCCTTCGCCTGCGGTGACCTTGGCCCGGTTACCCGGGGCTCATGGCCGTGCGGGTCTCGCTCGGTCTTCGGCGCGCCCGGCCCATGGCCGCTAGACAGCTGGTGCGGGTTCAAGTCCCTGAAGGAACGAGAACGTCGCGACTCCTCCGGCGTGCTTGTCGAACAGGTCCTTGAGGTGTTGGGAGATCTCGCCGTAGACGCTCATGCGGTGGTCGTAGGCGTATTTCTCGAAGAGGATCGCCCTCGCTCCCATGACGTGCGTGTTGTGTTCGATCAGCCCTTCGTCACTCACGTAGGCCTCGTGGACCTCGCACTCGGTTCCGTCCTCGTTGATGAACCAGTCGCAACGAAGCGTGTGCGTGTCCTGCTCGCGGGTCAGCCGGACGATCTCGGCCGCCTGGGCCTTGAACCCATCCAGTTGACCCTGGCGGACCTTGGCGTGAGCGATGACTTCGAGACTGCCCATGACCTCCTCCTCTGTCGTCGGGCTGGCCGGCGAAGGCTTGATGTGCTCCGGCTGTCAAACGGTCTTCGGAATGTGTCCCCGGTAGATGACCCGCATGACCTTGTGGCCAAAGTCCGCGGTCGGTTCGAACATGAGCGGACAGCCACCGGCGATCACTGTGATGCCGTCCTCACGCCCGTAAGCCGTGGCCGTGTCGCTGACGCTGCCCGCGCCGGGACCCCGGTGCATCCACACGTGCCTGATGGCGAGCTCATCGCACTCGCGCATCGTGCCGTCCGCCTGGTCGGGCGCGGTGGCGATCACGACCGCGTCGACGCCACCGGGAATGCTCTTCAAGTCGCGATAGCTGCGGTCACCCTCGACCTCACCCACTGCAACAGGCGGACCCGTTGATGGCGATCGGCGTCGACACGGATCGTGTCTACGACGATCTCAGAGCGGTCGACGGCGACCGCTGTGTGGGACCGCTTGTGCGGGTCGATCCCGATGATGAACATGGCGTGCTCCCTTGCTCTGCTGGCGGGTTCGCCGCGGCGGGCACACCTGATACGTGATCGATGCCGTTCCTCTTACGAGCCACCCCGCGACGGGACCTGGTCGACGAATCAGTTCGTTCAGAAGCCAACCATCACGGTGGCAGGGCATTCGAGAGACACCCCCGACCACACCCCCGACGCTACGGAACAACCACGCGTCGTTGCCCCACATCCTCCATCAGGGCAATCTGTACGGTACTTGGATAGCGGCCCGCGCCGGGTCGGTTTGGGTTGAGTGATCGCGGGCGCGGTCCCGCTTTCAGGTGAAGAGGGCTGGGATGGCGTCGGGGGTGGGGGCTCGGGCCAGGCGGGCGAGGAAGTCGATGGCGTCGACGCCTTGCTGGGATGCGGTGCGCAGCACGCTCATCATCCGGCTCTGGGTGGCGGCGCCGCGCCAGGTGCGGTTGCCGCCCCAGACCTTGCGGTTCACGACCGCGGGGCGGATGGCCTGCTCGGCCCGCCAGTTGGTGGCGTCGACGTCGGGTTGGGCGAGGAAGGTGAACAGCGCCGGCGCCTCGTTGGCGAGATGAGCGACGAGCTTGCGGTTCTCGTCGTGGGGGTGGGCCTGGTCGGCGAGCAGCTCGACTCGTTCAGCGAGATCGGTGATGACCTCGGCTCGGCCGGTGTCGTCGAGGTCGCGGGCGGCGAGGCCGTCGAGGAGGATGTCCTTCACCTGGCGGGGGGTGCCCCGGGCCCAGCCGGGCAGGTCACAGAGCAGCTCGTCGCAGCGGCGCAGGAGGTGCGCGGTGCAGGTCTGGTGGGTGGCGGCCAGGTAGTTGCGGTACGGGGCCCAGCCGTCGCGCACGATCACCCCGTCGTAGTCCTCGTCGACGAGGTCGCAGGCCTGCTCGAAGCCACGGCCGTCGGCCACGTCATAGGCGGTGGCGTCTTCGGTGGTGGCCACCCACACCCAGGCGCTGTGCCCGCCGACGCGCCAGCCAGTCTCGTCCATCACGACCATCGGTGCGACGTTGACGCGTCGCACGATCTCGGCGTGCACCGCCACCAGGTCGGTGCCGGTCGTCTGGGCAGCCTGGCACAGGGCGCCGGGGGTGACGTCGATGCCCAGGCGGCCGGGCAGCCGGGCGCACTTGGCGAAGGACAGGCCCAGCCCGTAGTGCAGCCACGCCGCCCATCCCTTGGCCACCGGGCCCACCTGGGAGCCGGCCGCCCCCAGCGCGTCCGAGCTCTGCTCGGGATGGCGTCCCTGCACCCGCCGCCCGCACGACCGGCAGCGGCCCACAGCGACCGTGATACGGGTCACCGTGGGGGCCATCTCGGGCAGATCGACCTGGAACTGCTCGGCGTCACGTTCGTGGTCCACCTGACCGCCGCAGTGCGGGCAGCACCCGGGCAGCGGCGCGTTCAGCTCGCGGTCGGGATTCGCCGGCGTCATCCGATGCCCGTGCCGGCCGTGAGCATCGCCCCGCTTGCGGCCCGGCCGTGCCGGCTCGTCGTCGGGCTCGCCCCTGGAGAACGGCGCCGCCTGCCGCTTGCCCGCCCGGTGCGACTCGCCCAGCAGCTTCTCCAGCTCGGCGATGCGGGCGTCGCGATCCGCGATCGCCGCGTCCCGCTCCGCCAAGGCCGCCTCCAACCGTGCGACCACCGCCTCCAAACGCGCCACCACCCCGGCCAGATGGCCCTGGGCGTCGCCACGCCTCGAACGCGAAATGAGCGCTCCGATCACTCGGCCCCGCCCACACAACAACTACCGCATCACGCCGCCAGGCGGGTGGACCCCGCTATCCAATGACTCTGTACGGCCCAGGAATGTCGATGGGTGACAGCGCCTAGGCGTGGTAAACACGACCGCGTCACGGTCTGTCCGGGAGCAGTCGCTTCAACAGAACGATGGGGTGCACCCAACGCCAGCCGACCCCCCACGATGACACCATCGCGACGGCCTCCCACCCCTCGCGACCCAGCCGGTTGAGGTCCTCGATGTCCTTCCGCGGCTTCGCAAGATCGAAAGCCATGTACTCCCATTCCTGCATTTCCGTCCTCCCCACACTTGCGGATGGCAAACGTTCTCCTGGCCCGCGCGCACCCATCCCACAGGGAACCGCCGACCGGCCGGGTGAGTGGGCGGCTGTGCCTGCTCAGTGTCCCTTGCTCAACTCGTGCTGGATGTCATCGTCGGTGATTGGCTGCCGGTAGTAAACGTTCCATGCGTCGAGCACCAGGAACACACCCCAGCCCGCGAGCACCCAACCGGGCCAGAAGTACCCGAGCCCGGTCACGGCCCAGACACCGATCAGGAACGCGTTGACAACCACGTACGCGACGACGTCCCCGCGGAGCTTGCGCTTCTTCTCCACCCGCTTTCGGGCGGCCTCGTACGCTGACGAGACCCCTGCTGACTGCTCGATCTCGGACGGGTCGGTCATTGCTGCCTCCTCATCCACTCCGCGGCCCCACCCGCGACCAGTCATCCACCTACGAACATGCGCCGGTGTTCGCGGCAGCACCAGAGCCCTAGGTCACCTCTCTGAAAGGGGCGGCCTGGCCTCATAACGAATTGTAAGCCGACACTCTCAACGAGGATCGCTGCGACACGCTCGGCGAGGATGGCCATCGCTTTCCTCTCTGCTGCCTCCCGCGGCGCGGAGCTGGCGTCAAGGGCGGCCGCAGGCCGTCCGACCAGGACCGGAGCGAAGCGAAGGCCCTTGACGCCGGTGAGCACCGCAGGACAATCCCAACGGAGAGCTGGCCGCTGCGTCACTGCCCTCGGTGTCGGTCACGTGCTCATTCTGCGTGTCGGGCAACAACGATCTCCGAACGCAAGCTGGGACTTTCGCCTCCCCTCTGGCAGCCGTCGGCGAGCGAGCGGACATTGTCAGTAGGTGAGGCTGAGCACTGGTTTGTGCCTTTGTTCGCCAGCGGCAGTGCTCGGGAAAGAGGGCTGCCATGGACTGGGATCTTGGATCGACTGGGCTGCTCTACCTCGCGGCGATGTCGATCGGCTGCGGACTGCTGGCTCAACTGCTCTCGTGGCGGGCCGGCCCGAAATGGCTGTGGGCTGTGGTAGCAGGCGTCTATTTCGGAGTTGGGCTTCTCGTGAGCGAGTTCTGGTTCGGATGGGCGACCGAGGAGGAGCTGCAACCCAACATCGATGGTCTGTCGCGGGACGAGGTGCTACTCGTCGGCCTGGTTCCTGTCGCGGTTGCGGTGGTGGTGACGCGCTGGATGGCGAGGCGACACGCTCGTCAAGCTGCCGACGAGCACGAAGAGTCATCGGCGAGCAATCGCGGGCAATCGACGCCGCACGCATCGTGACTGGACCTCCACGACCCGACCGACATCACCGGATCACCGCGCCATATCTGATGGGGTGAAGGAGCGGGGCCTAATGGCAGTGCAGTCCCGCTCCGATGGGTGAGGCTGTGAATCGAACCGCCAGGGGGTCAGCACACCGGGGCCTGGAGCTGCAGAGCTCGAAGCGGAGACCGTGCGCACTCTGGTCGGTGAGGGACGTGGACAGCTTGAAGGGTGTCGTGCCGTGAGCACTTCCATATACCTGCGCGCATGCTCTCGCGAAGCCGCACAGATCTGCCCGTTCTGGCGCTCAACAGGGTTGCGGTCGCGGGCTCTCGCTGGGGAGCTGTGCGGCCGCTCGAGTCGCCTGGGGTTAGGTCTCTTGTTCCCAGCAGCGGACCAACCTCAGGGGCGCGAGCACGCACATCCCGGCGGCGAGCAGCACGAGGCCGGCCTGCACGCCGTTGGCGATGTCGGCTCCGGTCGTGGGCAGGCTCCCCGTCACGGGCTCGGTGGTGGTTGCGGCGCGACACCGCGTGCCGTCGCCGCAGACGCCCTGCGCGCCCTCGGCGTGCGCTACGTCGCGCTCCCCACTTAGGGGAAGCCCAACGCCGCTCGCCGCCAGATCGAGAACCGGCGAGCCTTCAAGAGGATGGTGCGGTGGCGCACCGGCGGCGAAGGACGGATCAGCTGCGCCAAGCGGGACTTCGGTCTCAACCGAACACGCATCGACGGGCTCACCGGCGCCCGAACCTGGTGCGGCCACGGCGTTTTCAACCACAACCTCGTCAAGATCGCCGCCCTCACCAGCTGAGCAGCGGCTCACCGATAATCGCGACTCCACCGAAGCGTCGCCGCCGCGACGGGTGCCGCCTTCACCACCGGTTCTTCAGGTTGAAGTAACTAACCGGCCTCGTGGGCGGGGTCAAAGAGATGGTCGACTCGGCTGGTGCGTTCGAGGCGTTGGAGGTGATGTTCGAGACTGTCGATCACCCGGTGGGGTCGTGCGGCCTCGGAGGTCCAGTCGCGGATGGCGGCCAGTGTCGACGACGGGAGGTATCGGCCAACGTCGCTCTCCATACGGAGGATCACGACGATCGCGACTGCGACGTCTCGCCGCGTGCTGTGCGACCGATAATGCGCCCGTGGTGCGCTGGCCGGTGGCTGTCGGGGTGCTGGTCTGTTCGGCCTGCGCGGGGTCGGGGAGCGTGGCGCGGTCAATGGCGCCTCCGACTGTCACGACGACGGCTGCCGCGATGGCCAGGTCGTCCAGGACCACGTCCGCCGCGTCGGACTCAGCTGGGATGATGGCGCCTGAGCTGACGTGCCCCGACCAGAGCTCTGCGGTGACGTTCTCAACGGAACTGGACAGTGGAGGGCGACACCGGTCGGCGATCGTCCATTTACCGGCCATGCCTGCGGGAACGGAGGTACCGCTGCTCGTGGTGCTGCACGGCGCGGGCAGCGATGCGGCCCGCTTCGAAGCGAAGACCGGCTTCGACCAGTTGGCCGATGAGGATAGGTTCATAGTCGTCTACCCGGACGGGATCGCACTGGGGTCCACAAGGACCTGGAACGCGGGCCGGTGTTGTGCCCCGGCATCGGCGGCGGGGGTCGATGATGTGGCGTTCGTCGTGGCCTTGCTGGATCGCTTGGAGACGACCTATCCCGTGGATGTTCGGCGCGTCTACGTGGTCGGACATTCCAACGGCGCGATGTTGGCTCAGCGGCTCGGTTGCGAGGAGTCGCGTCGCTTCGTCGCTGTGGCCTCGGTCGCCGGGTCCTTGGAGCTGCCGGCCTGCGTGCCGCGGCGGGCGGTCGCCATGCTCGAGATCCACGGGACGGCCGACAGGCCGGTTCCCATGGCGTCGGCGGTGGCTGCCGTGGGGGCGTGGCGTCGCGCCGACCGGTGTGCGACCGAACCCGATGTGGCCGTCGCCGGCTCGGTCACCACCCAGACCTGGCGTTGCGTGGACGGCACCGACGTCCGCCTCGTGCAAATCGTCGGCGCCGACCATCCGTGGCCGGGTAGCCGAACCCCACCCCCTGCCGGTCAGAGCGCCAGCGACGCACTCGACGCCACGGCGGTCGCCTGGTCGTTCTTGTCAAGCCACACCCGTGGCTCGTGAGCGGGCTGAGGGAGACGCGCGGCGCAGCCCAAGGAGCACGTGTGCACCCGCGTCGCGTCTGCTCAGCGTGAGCTAGCGCCGACGACTTCGATCAACAGTCCACCCCTGAGCCACATGACCGCGGTGAGCCGCATCAATAGCGAGGCCCCTGCCCGCGCGCCCGCGGACCGCCGATCTATCGAGGGCGCGCCACATAGACCCGTCCGCGGCTCGACGGCTTTCCCGAGTTGATCACTTGACGACGAAGCGGATCACGCGCGCCGCGTGGGACGAGCGTAAGCGTTCGGTGAGAATCGGCCGTGAAGCGGCCAACACCACCGCGGCGAGAGAGGGCGCCCCACCTAGCGGCCGATGTCCGTGGTGAAGGAGACCCGGGAGTCAAGCGAGGTCACGTCGGGAGTCGAGGGCAACGCCCCCCTCACCGCTTCGGTCGCGGCTGTGTTGCTGGTACTCCTCGCCGTCGAGGGCGTGACGCTCCTCGAGGTGGGCACCCTGTTCAGGGTGCACGTGTTCGTTGGGATGCTGCTCGTACCGCCAGTGCTGCTGAAGAGCGCGAGCACCGGCTATCGGTTCTTCCGGTACTACACGCGTAGCGCACTGTACGTGCGGCGAGGCCCACCGCCTCTGCTCCTGCGCGTGCTAGGGCCGGCCGTCGTGCTGCTGACGTTCGGGGTGGTGACCACGGGAATCGTCGCGCTGTGGACGCCCGGCTCGGGCCGGTCCGTCGCACTCGTGCTGCACAAGGCGAGCTTCGTGCTCTGGTTCGCGGCCATGACCGTCCATGTCCTCGGCCACCTCGTCGGCACCCTCCGCTTGGCGCTGAGCGACTGGGTACGGGTGGACCGGGTCGTCGCGGGTGCCGGCCTCCGTCGAGCCGCTCTGCTCGCCAGCCTCGTGGCTGGCGTCGGCCTTGGCGCGCTGGCACTCGGGCAAGCCAGTGTGTGGCTGCGCCACGCGGCATGAGCGCGGTCACGTCCGGCCGCACCATCTGGACCGCGGATCCGGGCCGCGATGGTCTCCCGCGACGCTTACCTCTCGCGCTTGCCGGTCCCTTGCTCGCGCGGTACGGCGGTCGAGGGCAGCGCAAGGGCGGGACGCCGGCCGCTGGAGCGGGGCCGGTCGTCGCGACTCCGACACCCTTCCGAGCAGACGCCCGGTTTGATCGAGCCCGAGCCCGATGACCCTGTCGCGTCACGCTCCGGGACGGCCGGCTCCGACCACGATGACTGTGCCACCTGTGCCTCCGCCGGCCGCTCGTGTCGCCGGCGTCGCCGGCGCTCCCGCATGAGGGCGGTGGACGCCGATCAGAACACTCGTGGCAGGCGCGCCCGGCGCGAATGCGACGGAGATTGGACCCGACGCCATTCACACGTCCTATCTCGACGAGGTTGTCTGGGTCGATCCACGGTGGCTGTCGTTCCGGCAATTCCCGGGCACGTTCCTGCCCGGCGCCGCCTTGGCCCGGCCGCCCGCTGTGGCCGTCGATGGACGTCTCGCGCTGGTCGCGGCCTTCGAGAGGGCGGCGTCATGCTCGGCGGGCGCACGCTCGTCCAACTTCGGCCCGGTGCGGCCACCCTCGCAATGCGGCCCGAAGGCATGGTGAATGTGGCCGTTTGGGCGCCGAGATCGCGCGGTCAGGGCTACGACAGCCTGCGCCAGAACCTCGACCTCATCGTCGAGAGCGGGCGGCCGGTCCCCAGCTGGCGACCGACGGCAATCGCGTCTGGGGCATCGGCCCGCGCAACAACCAGTTCGTGTGGCGTGCCGGCGTGGGCGTAGGGGCTGTCGGCGCCGTGGTGTGGGCCGGAGGTCCAGCGCTCAGCGTCCGGTGATCTCGTGCAGACGCTCGCCAACGCTGGCGCGGTCCGCGCCATGCAGCTCGACATCAACCACGAGTGGGTGCAGTTCAACACCACCTATGCCGTCGGTTGCGACGGACGTGTCCACGGCCTCGAGCAGCTGTCGGCCATGACGCACACCAACGGCCGATACCTCAGCACGGACAGCCGAGATTTCATCGCCGTTGTCCTCCCCCGGCCCACTCCGCTGCCGTAGCTGAGATCGGGGAAGCCGCGTGGCGGAGGGCTCACGCCACCCGGCGCTGCCTGAACGCCTCGTCATAGAAGGCGTGGAGATCCTCGTTCACGGCGCACACGCCATAGTCCGGAAGTCCGGCGATCCAGGAGATGCCTGCTAGGCCCATCGCGAACGCGGCCGTCGCAAACGCATCGACGGTGGCCAGGCTCGAACCCGCGGTCGAGCCCACCACGGTGACGCTGAGCACACCGGTCGGAGGGCGGTGGGTGTGCGGATCGACGATGTGTGCGCCGCGCTCGTAAGCTCCAGACGTCGCGATGCAGAGGTTGGTCCCCTCCACGACGGCGAACACCCGAGCAGCGTCGAGAGGATGGCGGATCCCCACCCGCCAGGTCTGCGCTGGATCGTCACTACGAGTAACCACATCGCCGCCGGCGTTGATGCAGAAGCAACGCGCTCCTGCCCCGGCGAGCAGGGCCGCAGCGCCGTCGACCGCCCAGCCCTTCACCACGCCCGACGGGTCGAGTCGGAGGGCTCCGTCGGCTCCCGGGTTCATCACATCGAAGTAGCCGCGTGTTCGCAGGCGGAGCGCTTCCGCCAGCGCCAGGACAACTCGCACGTCCGCGCTGCAGTCTCGAAGCCCGATCACCCCGTGGGCGAGGCGGCTGATCTCGCTGTCGGGTCGGTACGTGCTGAACCGGGCGTCGATGTCGTGCAAGTGCCGAAGCGCCGGCTGCAGGACGCTCGCCGAGGCCTCGTCCCGAACATGAAAGCTCACGGCCGTGCCCATCACGTGCTCGACATGGCGCAGCGACGCCGGCCGCCGCGCGGGGTCGGCGAGCTCAGCCATGGCCATCGAGGGCGGCCTGAAGCGATTCGGCGTACGCCTCGCTCGTATACGTCGCCCCGGAGATGATGTCGATCTGCGCGCTCTGGACCTGGACGGCTTCATCGTGCAGGATCGGCGCGACGTAGCTGCTGATCTCGGCCGATCGGCGGCGGTCATTGGGAAGCTGCAGAGCCCTCACATCGGTGATCCGCCCGGCGGTGGTGTCCACCTCCACCTGGACATCGCCGAATGGCGTCGACACCACAGCACCCGTGAGCCGGGCGTTGCCGGTGGAGAGCGTGCTCGACGCAGACGAGGTGGTCGGCGGCGCGACCCCCCCGGTCGGGGCCGGCGCCGCGGTCGGAGTTGGCGCCGGCGGTGCCGCCGTCCCTCCGCTCGAACCGGACCTCGGCGCGCCGGTCGTGGTCGGCGTCTTGAAGCTCAGCAACAGCGCGAGGCCGCCAGCGGTCCCCGCGAGGGCTGCTGCGGTTCGCACTCGCACGGTGAACGCTCCCCTGCCTAGTAGGCGAACCGCTCGAGGTGGACGCGCGCCGCGGGTACGCCGAGCTTGATGAGGCTGCTCCTCACTGTCGTCATCATGCCGTCCGGCCCGCACAGGTACACGTCGCGAGACCGGACGTCCGGGACGAGTTGGCGCAGCGAGCCGGGCGCGAGCGGGTCGGTCGGCAGCTCGGGGCTCCCTCGTCGGCCGACGACGTAGTGCACGATCACACCGCGGGAGCCGACCAGCTTGTCGAGCTCACGTCGAAACAGCACGTCGCTCCAGTCGGAGGCGCGATACAGCAGGACGATGTCTCCGGGCCCACCCGGCAGCTCACCGAGCAGGGCGCGCAGCGGCGTGATGCCGACGCCTCCGGCGATCAGGAGCACCTTCGATTGGGTTCGACGCATGGCGGTGAGCGTTCCGTACGGCCCTTCGGCCATGACTCGGACCCCCGGCCGCACGTGCTGCAGTAACCGTGTGTAGTCGCCCGTCGCCTGGACGGTGATGCGAAGCCGGCGACCGTCGGGCTCGGCCGACAAAGAGAACGGGTGAGCTCGCCACCATCCGTCCGGGCTGAGGAAGCGCCACAAGAAGAACTGCCCGGCGCTCGCGGCCAGCTCCTCGAGGTGTCGACCGGTCATGAAAATCGAGACGACGTCGTGCCCCTCGGCGACGACCCTGCTCACTTGGAGTCGGTGACGCCAGGCCCCGGCCAGCGGTGTGAGCACGCGAAAGCAAACGAGGACGGCCACGACGGCAACGAAGAGCGCGATCCAGTACGCCCGCGCGACCGGGTCGTTCACGAAGTCGGTCCCGACGGCCAGCTGATGGGCGAAGCCCAGGGCGATGCCCATATAGGCGTAGAGATGAACGAAGTACCACGTCTCATAGCGGAGCCGGCGTCGTGCCGTACGCGCCGACGTGATGGCGACGGCGACAAGCAGCAGCAAGCCGACCGTGGCCATCAGCACGTCGGGGTAAGTCGTCAGGAAGTCCCACAGCTGCGCCATCGCGCCGCTGCGCGTGCTGGCTGCGTAGCCGAGCGTGATCAGCAGGGTGTGAGCGACGAGCAGGGTGACCGTGGCGATCCCTGCCCAACGGTGCCACGTCACGAGCCGGGCGGTGCCGAGCAGCTGGTCGAGCCACGGACTCCGGGCCATCACGATGAGCGCGACGAGGGTGGCGAGCGCTCCGTACAACCCGGTGAGCTGTCCCGCCGCAGTGAGGACGGCACCGGGGCTGATTGCCGTGCGGAGGCCGCCATGGCGAACCCACATGGCCGTGACGAGCACGACGTTGGCTGCCAGCACCGCTCTGACGTCGCCCATGCGCAAACCCCACTGCCGGGGCGCGGGTGGCCGCGTCGAGATGGGCCGTCTTGATCTCGCCGCGGTGGGAATCATCGGCCGCCCTTGCTCCGTCGACGTGTGGGTACATAGCGTCCGCGAGGCAGGATCGGACTCGGTTCCGCTACGAGTACCGTCATCGTCGCCGGTAAGAGACGACCACGATCAGCGTAGGCAAATGGTGAAAAGCGTGGCTCGGGCAGGCCCGCGCTGAGACCTGTCTGGACATGGCCGCCGAACTCGGTATCCACGTCGCCTCATGAGACGGCGTGTGATGTCGAGGTCGTGGATCGGCGTGCCACTCAGTGCGCTTGCGATGGTCAAGGCGGCGTGCGGCGGCGTGCGGCGGCGTGCGGCGGCGGCGTCGACGTCGGTGGAGCCCCAGGTGAGCAGTGCTCCTCGAGAACTGGACGTGCGTTTCGTCAGCCGTGGCGCGGCATTGGCGGGGAAGTTGTTCCTCCCGTTGGCGACGGGACGCTTCCCGTCGCTGGTCGCACGCCTAGCGGCAAGCACGAACGACTCGGTTACGGCAACCTCGTGAAGGCGGCGGTCGGGGGGCGACCTGGCGTTGTTCTCCTATCACAAACGCGGAATCGGCCGGTGCCAGGGGACGTGTTGTCCGGCCGACGATGCTGATGCCGGCGCCGAGGAGTTCACCGAGCAGGCCGATGACGCCTTGGCTGCGCGGCACGCCGTGGGTGCATTCCGGGAGATCGCACTGCCGACCACGTCAGGTTCCTCGGCCGGGCATCGCGGATCGTGCACAGCTCCGGCCGCGTCGGTACTGCACAACCACGTTTGGTGCCCGGTCCCTCGCCCAGCAGCAACCCCACGGTACCGCACACGACTGACGTCCAACGAGAACCCACGCTCGATAATGGCCGCCGCTCGATAATGGCCGCACCCTGCGGTCCAGGTCGGCGCGACTAAGCACGGTATCTGCGCCCATCTCGGCAGGTGGCCCCTGCGGCCGTGGGAAGCGCCGATCCCGGGCGACCCGCGCCCCGGAACGTCAGCAGAGCGACCCGCACAACCCGGTGGTGGATGTCGGGCAGCGGACGGCGGCAGGGTGCTCGTCGTCGTCCGTGGCCAAGTCCCCCGGCTTTTTGACGACGCTGCCGTCCGGCGCGTCTCGCCGTGCGGTGAACTTGTTCGCGGCTCGCCTCAAAGCCGGGCGGCCAACGACCTCGTCGGGACAGTGACGAGGCGCCGCGTCGTTACGTCCGCACGTTCGACGCAGCCGGCTCCAGCGTCTTTCCTCGCACTCGCCCACGCCGGGGTGAGGGGATCGGCGGTCACGCCGCCCGCAGGGCGACGATGGTGGCGAGGGTCCTGGGTGTCTCGCCGCCGAAGAGGTATCCGACCGAACCGATCACGGCGGCCGCCGCGTCGGACTCGGAGTGGGGTAGGTGACCGGCGGGGAGGAACGTCAGGTGGGCCGGGTCGAAGCGCAGGACATCGCTCGAATAGCCCGCCGGGGTGCGTCCCCCGGCGAGGTAGATCCGGCCCGCGAGGTCGAGGGCGGCGCTGTGGGCCAGCGGGGCGGGGAGCGATGCGACGACGCGGCCCTTGCCCGTGGTGAGATCGACGGCCTGCACGGCCGCGGTGAGCCGTCCGGCCCACTCGCCGCCGAACACGTACAGCGTTGTCCCCACGAGTGCCGCAGCCGCGTAGCGGACGCCCTGGGCCAAGTGACCGATCACCCCGAAGTTGCGTGCATCGTCGGTCGCCAGCACGTCGAGATCGGTGTGCGCCCCGTCGAAGCCGCCCACCACGAGCAGCCGGCCGCCGTCGACGACGGCCGTGTGGTCCGACCGGCGTCGGGGGAGCTCCCCGGTAGTGCGCAGCGTCTGGTCGGGCGGCCCCGATTGCACGATCGCCGTCTCGCCCGACGCCGTGCCGCCGCCCACGACGGCGACCTGGCCACCGATCATCCCGCCGGCGGCATCGTGGACGGCGACGCCCAGGCGGCCCGCGGCGCCGAGGGTTCCCGTACCGGGATCGAACCGCAGGACGGAGGCGACCGAACGGCCGGCGGCGTCAAGGCCCCCGACGAGGAGCACGTCCGGTCCGGCGACCACCGCGACCTGTCGGGACGAGGGCTCCAGATGCGTTGCGAGCACCGTCGCCGTGAGGACGCCAGGACGAGACGACGTGATGGGTGATCTCGGCGCCGCGAGGCTGGAACCCCCGGGCGCAGCGGTGGTCGGAGCGGTCGTCGTCCGGTCCGGCTCGACCTGACCGGCGGGGCGGCCCGGTGCCGGCCGCCGGACGTCGCCGTCACGACCCACACGACCACGGCGACGACGAGGATCAGGCCGGCGACGGTGCGGGCGAGGCGGAGGGCCCGGCTCCTCGTCCAGCCAGAACGCGACACCTAGGCGAAGTGGATGACCGATACCGCCCCGAACACGAGGCAGTAGGTGGCGAAGGGTGTGAGCGTTCGGGTCTCGAAGTAGCGGGTCAGGAAGCGCACCGAGACGTACGCCGCCACCGCGGCGCAGATGCTGCCCACCAGGATCTGGGGGCGGATCCCGTTGCCGAGGGGCCCTGCCAGGTCGGGCAGTTTGTACACGCCGGCGGCCAGGATCACCGGCGTGGCCAGCATGAACGAGAAGCGGGCGGCGTCCTCGTGGTCCAGGCCCCGGAGGAGACCGGCGACCATCGTGATGCCCGAGCGGCTGATGCCGGCGAAGAGCGCCCCGATCTGCGCGGACCCGATCACGAGCCCGTCCCGGTACGGCAGCGTGTCGAGCTGGCTGCTCTCGGTCACGCCCGCGCCGGCGGCGCGTGGGGTGGTCACCCGAGGCCGGCGGCGGAGCCGTTCGCCCAACAGCAGGATCAGGCCGTTGACGCACAGGAAGATGGCGGCGGCGAGCGGCTTGGCGAAAAGCGTCCGCAGCGAATGCTCGAAAACCAGGCCCACGAGGCCGACGGGGATGGTGGCGAGCACGAGCAGCCACGCCATCCGCTCGCTCGGCGTGTCGGCCCGGCGCTTCTTGATGGAGGACACGAAACCCTTCACCACCCCCACCCAGTCCCGCCAGAAGTACACGAGCAGGGCCAGGGCGGTCGCTACATGGAGCCCGACCACGAAGGCGAGGAAGAACGACTCGTCGGCCGACTGACCGCTCAGGAGGTTGTCCCACCCCAGCCACGCCGGGATGAGCACCGAATGACCGAGACTCGACACGGGGAACAACTCCGTCACGCCCTGGAGGACCCCGATCACGATCGCCTGAACGAAGCTCACCGCACCTCTCCTCGCCCGCCGCCGCTGCCGAAGACCGGCAGGCGCCGAGTATCACGGATCCCGACCCGGCGCGGTGCGCGCGCCACATGCAGGCCGCGTTGAACCACCCAGTCGCCCCGGTGAGACTCCTGACGTGGCCCGTCCCCTGTCCGTCCGTCACGGCGCGGTCCGTCTCGGCTTGGTCGGCGCCGTCACGTTACTGGCGGCCGCATGCGGACCGGACCCGGCCACCGCGCCGGCCTCGACCAGCGCGGTGGGCAGCTCGGCCGACGCGACGACCTCGCTGCCGACGCTCCCACCGCCGACCGGGCCACCGCACACGGCGCCCGCGTCGCCGGATGTCCGGAACGTCTACGCGGACACCGCCGCGGGCCACCTCAGCCCCGCCACCGCCGGCGCCCTCCCGTACGTGTACGTGCCCAGCAACGACGACGGATCCGTCACGGTCATCGACCAGCGCACCTTCCGGGTCGTGCGGACCTTCAAGGTCGGGCGGTTGGTGCAGCACGTCGTGCCATCCTGGGACCTGCGCACGCTGTACGCCGCGGTGAGCGGCGCGAACCTCCTCGTGGCCATCGACCCCAGGACCGGCCTGCCGGGCCGGACGATCCCAGTTGCCGCGCCGTACAACCTCTACTTCACCCCAGACGGCCGCCGGGCCGTCGTCATGGCAGAGCGGCTCGACCGGATGGACTTCTACGACACCGCCACCTGGAAGCTCCTCGATTCCACCGCCATGCCGTGCCACGGCGTCAACCACGCCGACTGGTCACCCGACGGGTTGTGGTTCCTGGCGACGTGTGAGTTCTCGGGTCAGATCGTCAAGGTCGACACGGCGACCGGGCGTGTCCTCGGTGTGCTCGACCTTCGGGCCGGCTCCATGCCGCAGGACGTGCGCATCGTGCCCGATGGCTCGCGCTTCTTCGTGGCCGACATGATGTTCGGCGGAGTGTGGGTCGTCGACGGCGTACAACTCTCGGTGGTGGGGTTCATCCCGACGGGGACGGGCGCGCACGGCATCTACCCGAGCCGCGACGGTCGCTTCATGTACGTCTCCAACCGAGGCCGGCTGATGGGCGACGAGCTCCGCCCTTCCCGACCGGGCGAAGGTTCGGTGTCGGTGATCGATCCCGCAACCGATCGGGTCCTGACGACGTGGAGCATCCCCAACGGCGGGTCCCCGGACATGGGCGGCGTCACCGCCGACGGCGGCCAACTGTGGCTGTCCGGGCGCTTCGACAGCGACGTCTACGTGTTCGACACATCGAGCGGTCGACTGCTCGCCCGCATCCCGGTACCCAACGGACCCCACGGTCTGTGCGTGTGGCCACAGCCGGGGAGATACTCGCTCGGACACACCGGAAACCTGCGCTGAAAGCCGCGGGCGAGGGGCGCGCCGCCGAGCACTCCTTCCCGCCCGCTCGCCCGCCGGCTGGACAGCGAACGTTAGGCATGCCTATATCCTCGGCGTGTGTCGAGCAGCCCGACGCCGACCGCGAACACTGCGGCGAGCCCGACGAACCGACCCCACGACACGGTGCCGTCGCGAGCCTCGATGAGAGCGACGGTCTCGTTCGCGTGCTCGAGGATGTCGAACAGCAGGAACACCACGACGCCGATGGCGATGGCGTTCAGGAACGTCCCCAGGGCTGGCATCGGGCGCTCGATGCGGCCGAGGGGCAGGCCGAAGAAGATCGTCAGGCCGGCGATGCCACCGCGGACGAGCAGCTCGGACGCCGGCCGTGCGCGAGTAATAAGCGGTAGCCACAGCTCTTCTGATAGCGCCCATAAGGGACGCAGCAAGACTTGATCTGCATTAGCGGAGCTGCGATTGCAGGGCCTACTGCGCGTACGTCCGTGAGATCGAAGTGGCATACCGAACCGTCAGGTCCTATGAGTTCGCCGGAGGGCTCCGCCCTGAGTAGACGCAAGATGCTGCTGGGCGGCACCTGGGTTTGCTCGGCCGTCGTCAGACCATCGCGGATGCCATCGTCGATGTCCGCCGGCTTCATCCAGCGGGGAACCCACTCCGGTGAGGTGTCGAAGTCGGCCGCCACCTCGGCCACGGTCAGATCGCCACGGCGAGCGACGGTAACCAGACGTTTGAACTCGGGCGGGAACTTCTTGGGCACGGTTGCCATCCTTCCGCGGGACCACGTCCCACACACGGGATGTCAACCAGACGTGCAGCAGATCCGTCGTGATCTGCACCCCAGGATCGGCCTTCATCGAAGGCACCCGACGAACGAGGATCTTGTGGTGGCTTCGTTCATCGACCAGGGGATTGACAGGGTTGATCGCTTCCAGAGGCGTCACCGCCTCGTCGCCTTCCCCTACGCCGTCGTCAAGCGGTACGGCGAGGACCGCGGGGGTTGGTTGGGGTCGCTGGTCGCCTACTACGGGTTCTTCTCGCTGTTTCCGCTCTTGGTCGTCTTCGTGACCGTGGCCACGTGGCTCTTCGGCGATCACCCGGCGACGTTGCAGCACCTCCTCGAGGCGGTGTGGTCTCGGGTTCCCTTCGCCGCCGCCGGGCTCCAGTCCTCCGTTGAGCAGGAGGTTGCCAAGCTGGCCGGCAACGGGTGGCTCACCGTGATCGCACTTCTCGTCACGGCGTGGGGCGGCATCGGCGTCGTCCGCGTCCTGCAGGACGCGGTCAACACCATGTGGGGAGTGGCCCGGTTCCGTCGGCCAGGCTTCCTGCCCAAGATCGCCCGTGGCGTCGCCATCTTGGCTCTGCTGGGCGTGGGTCTCATCGGAACCGGGGTGGTCGCCGGGCTCACCGTGACCACCCAGTTCCCGACGGCAGGTCTAGTTCTGGCCGCGGTCGTCAATGTCGTCTTGGCGGCTGGGATCGCAGCGGCGGTCTATCGCCTCTGCATCGCTACGCCGGTGCACATTGGCGATGTCGCCGCTGGGGCCATCACCATAGGAGTCGGCGCCTACGGGCTGACGCTGGTCGCTGGCCTCTACGTCAAGCACGTCGTGGCCCGGATGACGAGCATCTATGGGCCGTTTGCCGCCACGATCGGCCTTCTCGCCTATGTGAGCCTTCTCATGCAGCTGTTCGTCATCGCCACCGAGGTGAACGTCGTACGTATCCAACGGTTGTGGCCGCGATCGCTCACTGGGAGAGACCTCCGCGACGCCGACACTCGGGCCATCGACCTCACGATGCGACGCGAGCGGATCCTTCCTCCCGACGCATCTCCGACAACGGGTGGCATCGAGTCGACGCGGCCCACGTGACCCGTCAGCCCGAAGACGTCCTCGTCCCCCTGTCTGTCAGGCTGACGTGAGACACCTGCGGTAGCCGACCATCCCTGCAGGGCGAGTCTGGAAGACGTAGACCCGATGACCATGACGACTGCATCTCTGCTTGCGCGTGCCCATGATGGCGTGGTGGACGAGCCCGACCCGGCTGCCCGGCCTCGGCGGCGATCGTTCACCGCCGAGTACAAGGCCGAGATCCTCGACGGGTACGACGCGTTGCCGGTCGGCTCGAGCGAGCGCGGGGCGTTGCTGCGCCGCGAGGCCCTCTACAGCTCGCATCTGGCGGAGTGGCGCAAGGCTCGCGATGCCGGCGCCCAGCAGGGGCTGGCGCCGAAGGCGAAGCCGCGTCGTTCCCCTGAGCAGGTCGAGCTGGAGCGGCTGCGCCGCCGCAACGAACGGTTGGAGACGGAGCTGGCCAAGACGAGATCGGCGCTCGATGTCATGGGAAAACTGCACGCGCTCTTGGAAGGGCTCTCCGAGAGCGTGGACACCGATCCGAAGTCGACGCGATGATCGAGGCGCACTTCGGTGAGCTCGAAGCGATGACATCGACCAGCGCCGCCTGCGACCTGCTCGGCGTCTCGCGGGCGACGCGCTATCGGCGGCAGCGACCGCCAGTGGCGGGTCCGCCGGCACCCCGGCCGGCCCCACCGAACAAGCTCACCGAGCAGGAGCGCCAGCGGGTGCTGACGGTGCTGCGCTCGGCGGAGTACTGCGACCTGGCCCCGGCCCAGGTGTGGGCCCGGCTGCTCGATGACGGCATCTACCTGTGCTCGATCTCCACCATGTACCGGCTGCTCGCGGTCGCCGGCGAGAACCGCGAACGGCGACGGCAGCGCACCCACCCGGCGACCAAGAAGCCCGAGCTCATCGCCCGTCGACCGAACGAGGTCTGGTCGTGGGATATCACGAAGCTGCAGGGCCCGCAGCGGGGCGTCTACTACGAGCTGTTCGTGGTCATCGACATCTTCTCCCGCTACGTCGTCGGCTGGATGGTGTCGCCGGCCGAGACCGGAGAGCTCGCCGAAGCCTTCATCGCCGACACCCTGCAGCGACACGGCATCGGCCGCGGCCAGCTCTCCTTGCACGCCGACCGGGGCACCTCGATGACATCGAAGCCCGTCGCCCAGCTGCTCGTCGATCTCGGTGTCGCCCGCAGCCACAGCCGGCCGCATGTGAGCAACGACAACCCGTACTCGGAGGCGAACTTCAAGACCCTCAAGTACTGCCCGGCCTTCCCTGGCCGGTTCGGCTCGATCGAAGACGCCCGGGCGTTCTGCGCCGCGTTCTTCGATCACTACAACCACGTCCACCGCCACGCCGGCATCGGGCTGCACACCCCGGCGTCGGTCCACTACGGCACCGCCGACGAGATCCGCGCCCAGCGGGCCGTCACTCTCGACGCCGCCTACGCCGCCAACCCGGCACGGTTCGGGCACCGCCCGCCCCAGCCGCCGAAGCTGCCCACCATCGCCTGGATCAACGAACCCAGCCCCGAAGCACTCATCACATCCGCATGACAAGTTGTCTCACCGGGCTTGACAGGTTCCGTCCGCTCGGTGAGGGAGATCGCCCAGCGCTGCCGGCGGGCACACATCGGTTCGACGACGCCATGGCCACGTTCGTCGTCGGCGATGTGTTGATCCACACGTGGGATCTCGCTCGGGCCACCGGCCTCGACGAGACTCTCGACCCGGACGGCGTCCACGCCCTGTCATCGGCGTGGAGCCCTACGACGACGTGCTCCGGGGGAGCGGCCACTACGGCGCCAAGGTCGAGGTCCCGGCCGACGCTGACGAGCAGACCAGGCTCATCGCCGTCACCGGCCGCCGGCCCCGAAGCGCCATTTCAGCCTGGGCGTGGGGAGCTGTATCTCCGAAGGGGTCAGGTGGCATTGGGGATCCCGCTGGGTTCTCGTCGTTCATCGATCCGAACCAACGCGCCCGATCGACGTGGACACTCAGGCCCCGACGTCACGGTCACACTTGGTCTCGCCGGTCAAGGTGCCTCCGGTTGTCGCCGGGTCTCGGTACTACGACGGTCGAACGGTGTCGGCGAGTGGGGCGGCAGCGGGCCGCAGATCCGCGACCGGGTGGCGTGATGGCCAGCCGCCACTTCAGTCGTGGTGATGTCATCGCGCTCGCAATGGGCGGGGCGGCGCTGGTCGGATCGTGGGTGGTGGTGAGCTCAACGGCGCCGCTCCGTTCGTGGGAGGCGTCGCTGTTCACGTCGATCAACGGCTGGCCGAATGGCATCAGCCTGCTATTGCGCGCGCCGATGCAGCTGGGATCGTTGCTCGGTGCGCTCGTCGCGGTGGGGGTTACCGCGCTGGTGAGCCGCAGCATGCGGCTGGCGGCGGCGGCTCTGGTGGCCAGCCTCCTGTCGTGGTGGCTGGTGAAGCCGATGAAAGACATCGTGGCGAGGGGGCGGCCGGCGACGGTGTTGATAGGAGTGCGTCTGCGGGAGCATGCGTCAGGGCTCGGGTACCCGTCGGGCCATGCCGCAGTGGCGTTCTCGTTGGCGGCGGTTCTGGCGCCCGCGCTGCCGCGTCGATGGCGTCCCGTGGCTTGGGGTCTGGCGACCGTCGTTGCGGTAGCGCGGCTCTACGTGGGGGCGCATCTTCCCATGGACGTTGTGGGGGGTGCCGGGCTGGGTGTCGCGGTGGGCACGCTGACCCGTTGGGCGTTCGGGCTGACACGTCGAAGGCGAGCGGTTCGCCAGCCCGTCGCGTCCGACCACGCATTGAGCGGCGGGGGGGCGGCGGGCGGCGAAGGCGACAAGGAGGGCTGATTGAGAGCGCCTGACCTGGGCTGGTCCGGTCACGGGATTACCCCCGATAGGGGCAAATGGCGGACCCTACGCTTGGCCGCCCCTGCCGATCGAGCCTCTCCACAGCCCGCGGGGCCTCAACCCAGCTCACCGTTTCCCACCGATCCAGTTGGCTTTCTTGCCGTACCTGTGGCTGGACTTGGACGCGATCCCGTTGTGCGGTACGCGCCCGAGGGCCCGGAGAGAAGGGCCGGCCCCCGATGTCCTCATGCCGAGCGGCGCGACGGTACCGCCGAGCGGTGCCAGTGCAGTGCAGGTGACGAGCACCCCGAGAAGAAGCCTGGGTGGCTTTCCCGATGGCGGACCCGCTGAGAAGTTGACACGCAGGCGCTTGGGCAGGCCTGGGCGCCCGCGTCGTTGGAGTGGCCCGTGACGCCACTCTCGTCGAAGACGAGGAGGGGCCGGTCACGGCTCGGTCCGGAGGAACCGGCATGGACCTGCTCGACGAGCACGCCCCTGATCGCTGGCTCGAGCGCTCTGGGAGGATCGAGAAGCGCCTGGCGCGCCACACCGAGAACGGGCGCGCGGTCGGGGTGAGCCTGTGGCACCGGACCACGTATGGGTCGCCGTGGTCGTTCCCCGGCGACCCTTGTCACCCCTATCAGGGGCGGAGTGCGGCACCGAGGAAGCGCTCGAGGCTGTCGTCGTCGGTGGTGATGCGCAACTGCCCGTCGACTCTGGCGATGTCGAGGGTGGGGCAGAAGAAGTCCCCGGCCGCGAGGAAGAAGTGCGGGGAACCGACAACACCTCGGGCCTGGCCGTCGCGCCAGTCCTCCACGGCGCGGTGTCGATCGGCTTCGTTGGGCAACCGCAGGTCGTGTCGTGTCGCGATCTCGGCGAGGACCGCCGGGCCGGCGATGTTGCGGCCTTCCTCGAAGAGTGCGGCGCGCAGGGAAAGGCTGACCGCCTCGCCTGTCGCCAGGTCACGCTGGTAGGCAACCGCGGCGAGGCCGAACGCCGGTAGCGAGCTGTGAGGAAAGGCCGACTGGTCGAATTCCCGGAAGAGGTCGGGGGCGACCTGGCGCCGCAGCTCGTCGACCTCCTCGCCGATGAGGTCGGCGTCGAGCGGCGCGCCATTGACGAGCTCCAACGGCCAGGCCCGCACATACAACCTGGGCTCCTCACGCCCAAGGGCGCGGCGCCGGTCGACGAGACGGCGCAGGCCTAGGTGCGTGAACGGGCAGCAGATGTCGGCAAACACCTCGATCGGGGCCATTGGGCATTCCTCCGTGATCGGTCACCGAGGCTCATCGTGGCGCGGATGGTGGTGTAGATCGCGACGTCCATGAGGAGGGTGGCGAACCACCGTCGGCCGCGCCTCGTATCAGGCTGGTCGCCGACCCGCCCTGCCAGTGAGGCCGCCGAGGACCGCAGCCAGTGCGAGCGGGCGCCGTGGTGCGGTGACCTCCAGACCGAGTGATCGCTCGGTGAATATACCCATAGGGGTATCTGTGAGCCAGCGTACCCCTGACGACCGCCCCAACCTGGGCGCCTCGTCGTACCGGGCCGAAGCACGAAGGAGCATGTTGATGGGAGCCATCGCAAGTGCCGATGACCAGGCCACGTTGGAACGTGAGGTGTTGCACGCGGGCCGCCCGTCTTGGTCGACTTCTGGGTCGCCTGGTGCGGGCCCTGCCAGATCGTCGGCCCCGAGCTCGAAGCTCGCGCTGAGCATTACGCCGGTGTTATCAAGGTCCTCAAGGTGAACGTCGACGCGGCTCCGCGGATCGCAGCTCGCTATGGCGTCCAGGGCATCCCGACCCTCGGCCTGTTTCAAGACGGTGCCCTGACCCGGATGCTGGTCGGAGCCCGACCCCGACACGCGATCGACGCCGAGCTTGGTCTCGCCTCGCTCGCTCGCGATGGGGCCGGCGCGGCCGTCGCTCCGACGGTTGGCCTGGACGGGCGGTACTGACGAGGCGCGCCATCGAACGCCTCGCCCCGCACCCCATGCCGGAGGCCGAAGACGCGGTGAAGGACGCGCTCGGCGCGCAGGGCTCCGGCGTGCTCACCGATATCGACGTGGCGGCCACCCTCGCCGCCATGCTCGGCATCGAGCGGCCGCCCCTCACGATTCTCTGCGCCCGCCAACCCCCGCCCTGGCCCATCGCGCCACCCTCGAGCTCGACCCGAACGTCTGCCTGCTCTTGCCCTGCAACGTGGTGCTGGAGCAGGCTCCCGGCGGTCCCGAGTTGCGGCCATTCGACCCGCACGAGCTGATGAACGGCCCCTCCTTCGCCGCCTTCGTCGACCAGGCAGCCGACCGGCTGCGTGTCACTCTCGACGCCCGCAGACCACAACAGACACTCGCGCGGGATCGGGTAGAACACCCGGTCCTCCTTGACAGTGCCGGCGGAGCGGGTCGAACGCAAGCGGGTTCATCGCCGAGATAGCCGCTCCGCTGTTCGCGCGTCGCTCGCGGTCCTCCTACGGCTGGCGGGTGTGGCCCGCGGATTTCAGCTCCGCCACCAAGGCCCTCAAGCAGACGGGCTTCAAGCTGGTGTCGCCGGGGCTCGCCGACTGCCTCGCGCACCGATTCGAGCACCGGATGCGACGTCGTGGGCGCTCCGGTCCTATCGTAGAAGGGCCGATGATCAAGAGGGTGTGCGTACCGCTCGACGGCACGCGGATCGCCGAGGCCGCGATCCAGCCCGGTGTGCAGCTTGCCCGACGGGCGAGTGCACCGCTCGTCCTGATCGCCGCACGGTGGCCTGACGCTCGCGACACGACGATGAGCAGCTATCTCGACGCTCACGTCGCGTTCCTCGACGGCCCCGTCGAGTCCTGGGTCATCTCCGACCACGGCCCGGTGGAGGCGATCGTCGAGGCCGCGGCTGAGCCCGGCGCCCTTGTCTGCATGGCAACGCACGGCCGCGGGGCGCTGCGCGCCGCCGTGCTCGGGAGCGTCGCACAGGCCGTCGTCCGGGAGGCGAGGGGCCCGCTCGTTCTCGTCGGCCCCGAGATCGATAGGGGGTGGATGCTGGCGGACCGGGCGTCGATCATGGTCGGCACCGACGGCTCCGGCGGCGATCGAAGCGTCCGTCGAGCTGGCCCTGGTGATCCCGCCGGTCAACGAGGTTCGCCGCGGCCTCCCTGGTCGCTTCCGGCGGGCGATTGCAGATCTCGCGTCGCTGCGTGACGCCGTGCGCGAGCGTGGCGTCCATGTCGACGCGGTGCCGCTCCACGGCTTCAACGCTGCATCGGTGCTGGTCAACCACGCGCGTGAACGCGGCAGTTCCCTGATCGGCGTGGGTAGCCACGGCCGGTCGGGCGTTGCGCGGATCGTGCTCGGCAGCGTGTCGGAGACCGTCGTGCGCAACGCGTCCATGCCCGTGCTCGTCGCGGGTCCTCGCTGGGCGGATGCCTGATGACACGCGTGCCCGAGCGCGGCGAGCGCGGGTGGGGTTCGGGGTTGACGAGTCTGTACAGCGTGAGCGAGACGCCGAAGAGGATGAGGAACAGCCCGAAGGCACGTCGCAGCGTTGGTCCTTCGACGCGGTGTGCGGAGCGGCTTGCGATGAGGCTGGCAGGGATCAATCCGACCACGAGCCGGACGACGTCGACCTGTTCGACGCCTCGGCCGGTGAGGGTTCGCGACCCGGGGAAGCCGGCGGAGGCCGCGGCTCGAGCCAGCACTTTCGTGATCGCCTGCCGGTTGACGATCCCCCCGTCCTTCGTTGTGAACACGAGCTCCACCGGTTCCCCGTCGTAGACGTGTGCGAGCCACCCGGCTGCGGCTCGGCGCTTCTGCTGCTGGATGCGCTGGCGCATCTCGAGCGGTGCGAGGACGTCGGGTGCGAGGTGGTGCAGGCCCCGGGAGCCGGGAGTCTTCGGAGGTCCGAGCACTGTCGCGACTGACGGACGCTCACGGCACCGCGAACGGTGGCGATCGGGCGACACGGGCGATCGCCGACATCACACGGACGACAGCCCCGCCGCTGGTAGCAACCGAGGCAGCAACAGCACCGGCTCGGGATGGATGCTGGAGAACTGTGCGCGCGTTCGTGCAGGTCAAAGACATGGTCGCGAGTTGGCGGCGCGGCGGGTTCGAATCGATCGATCCACATTTGCCCTGGTAGATCTGCCAGCGGAAGGAGTGGGATTCGAACCCACGGAGGCCCGAAGACCTCAACGGCTTTCGAGGCCGTCCCATTCGTCCGCTCTGGCATCCTTCCGGGCGGGCACATTAGCGAAGGGGGGGAAGGAGACCTCCCCCCCTTCGGAACCCCCCATCTGGGGAACCCCGGTCGACGGCGAAGCCGGATCGACCTCCGTACGAACACTTGTCACAACGTCGCAACTTGGGACACCGGAATAGCAGTAGCTAGCGGCCGCACCCGCGCGTCAGTCCCGGCGCTCGGCGAAGAACTCGGCCAACAACGCCGCCGATTCCTCGGCGAGCACACCCTGAACGACAGGCAGGTTGTGGTTCAGTCGGGGGTCGGCGCACACATTGTAGAGCGACGCCGTGGCCCCGGCTTTCAAGTCGGCCGCACCGTAGACGAGCCGCCCCACGCGGGCATTCACGAGCGCGCCCGCGCACATCACACAGGGCTCGACGGTCACGACCAACGTGCAGTCGTCGAGCCGCCAGCGACCAAGGGCCCTGGCCGCGTCCTGCAGCGCGAGCAGCTCGGCATGGGCAGTCGGGTCGCGGCGCGCCTCCCGCTCGTTGTGACGCCGCGCGATGACCCTGCCATCCCGCACGACGACGGCTCCGATCGGAACATCGTGATGAGCACCGGCCGCGGCCGCCTCATCCAGCGCGATCCGCATCGCCTTGACATCGTCGATCATGGGCGCGTCGTGAGGGCGCGCCGCTGAGGCGCCTTCCTTGTCGCTCACGGCGGAGGGAGTGGGATTCGAACCCACGGTGAGTTGCCCCACACACGCTCTCCAGGCGTGCCGATTCGTCCGCTCTCGCATCCCTCCTGGGCGACTGGCGAGCGTAGCCGGGGAGCGATCCGGTCCCGGCCGCGCTAGCGTGACGCGCTCGCCCGTTGGGTGAGGTGGCGATCGGGTCCTGTGCAACGGCAGCCCGTGAACCAGGTCAGGGCCGGGAGGCAGCAGCCTTCAGCGGAGACTTCCGTGTGCCGCAGACCGCCTGGTCGCCACCTCAGCCAGCGGGCGGTTGTGCACGTGCGGCCCGGTCCGCGCCGCCCTGTAGCGATCGAATGGGCCGGCCATCTGGGAACGTCCGAGCGATCCCGGCGCACCGCTCGGCGCTCGGCCAGCGCCGCCTTTGTCGCCGACGACCCTGTAACACCCCCTCGATAGGCTGCCCTCGATGGTCTACCAATCCCTCTACCGGCGCTACCGACCCCGCCGCTTCGGCGAGCTGCGGGGCCAGGAGCACGTCGTGAGGGCGTTGCGCAACGCCGTGCGTGACGACCGCGTCGGCCACGCGTATCTCTTCAGCGGACCGCGGGGCACGGGCAAGACCTCCTCAGCACGCATCCTCGCCATGGCGCTCAACTGCGCGCAGCCCGTCGAGGGTGAGCCGTGCGGGGTGTGCGCATCGTGCCGCTCGGTCGAGTCGGGCACCAGTTACGACGTTCACGAGCTCGACGCCGCGTCGAACAACGGCGTCGAAGCGATGCGAGACCTCATCGAGAAGGCCATGCTCGGCACGCCGGGCCGTCACAAGGTGTACATCCTCGACGAAGTCCACATGCTCTCCAAGGCGGCCGAGGCCGCCCTCTTGAAGACGCTCGAGGAACCTCCCTCGCATGTCATCTTCGTCCTGGCCACCACTGAGCCGCAGAGGGTCAGTCCCACCATCGTCAGCCGCACGCAGCACCTGCAGTTCCATCTCCTGCCCATCGACGAGCTCGAGGCTCACGTCCGTTGGGTCGTGAACGACGCCGGGCTCGATGTCACCGATGACGTCATCGAAGCCGTGCTCCGCCAAGGTGGTGGCTCGGCGCGCGACACGCTCTCGGCGCTCGAGCAAGTGGTCGCGGCCGGAGGCCTGGCACCCGAGGCCGAGCCGCTCGACGACGTCGTCGAGGCGCTCATCGCGCGCGACACGGCGGGCGCCCTCACCGCCGTGGCTCAGGCGATCAGCGGAGGGCGCGATGCGCGCACCATCGCCGACCAACTGGTGGCGCAGCTGCGCGACGCCTTCCTCTCATTGTTCGCCGTCGAGCTCGTCGACCTCCCCGATCGAGCAGCCGAGCGGATTGCTGACCAGGGCAAGCGACTCGGGCCGGCGGCCACGGTGCGGGCGCTCGAGGTGCTCGGCGAGGTGCTCGTGGAGTTCCGGCACGCCCCGGAGCCTCGCCTCCTGCTCGACGTGGCCATGGTGCGTCTCACCAATCCACAAGCCGACGCTTCGATGGAGGCCTTGCTCAGCCGGATCGAGCGGCTCGAGCACCAGCTCGCCGCGCAATCGGCTGGCTTCCGCTCGGCGCCAGAGGCGTCGTCCCCATCGCCGCCCGTGGCCTCCTCCCCGAAACCGCGCGCGGCGATGCCGGCGCGGCCAGGGCCGGGCGCTCCTGTCACGCCGCTGCCCGAGACGCCCTCCGCCGCCATCGAGCCGGCGCGCACAGCGCCCACGCCGTCCGAGGCCACGCCTCCCGCGGCTGATCCCTCGATTGACCTCCCCACCCGCGACGAGCTCACGCTGGTATGGGCCGACAGCGTCCTGCGCCGGTTGAAAGGCATGACCCGCGCGCTCTACAGCCCGGGGCGGTTCATCGAGTCCGAGGGTGGCACGGCCCTCTTCGCCGTGCCACCCAACCATCCGCTCGGTCGCCTGGAGGCCCACCGAGGCGAAGTCGAAGCCGCGCTGGCCGCAGAGTTCGGCCGTCCCGTCCCGCTGCGCCTCGTCACCGACGAAGGCCAGGCGGCCACGAACACCGCCGACCTCCCTGAGGAAGGCATCGACCCGCGCGAGCTCGTTGATGCCCGGCCCGACGAGATCCCCTCGCCGCTCGAGCAACTGGCAAGGGCCTTCCCGGGAGCGGAGATCGTCGACGAATGACGAGGAGACGATGTGGAAGACACTCCTGATCTCGACGCGCTCTTGCAGCAGGCGCTCCAGATGCAACAGCAGCTCGCCACCGCGCAGGCGGAGGCGCGCGCCGCGGTGGTCCAGGGACGGGCCGGAGGTGGTGCCGTGACCGTCACCATGACCGGGGAGGGCGAGGTCACCCGCATCTCGATCGCGCCAGAGGTCGTCGATCCCACCGACGTCGAGCTGTTGGAGGATCTCGTCCTGGCCGCCCTGCGCGACGCGGGCGAGCAGGTTCGCGCGATCCAGTCCAGAGCTGTGAGCGAGCTGGGGGACCTGGGGCTCGGGGGCGGCCTCGGCGGCCTCCTCGGAGGTCGTTGACGACGTGCCTTCGGCCTACGCGCCCTCCGTCCAGGCCTTGATCGACGAGCTCGGGCGGCTCCCGGGGATCGGACCGAAGTCGGCACAGCGCATCGCTTTCCATCTGCTGCGGGTGCCCGACCAGGACGTGGCGCGGCTGGCACAAGTCATCACCGAGGCGAAAACCCGGGTTCGCTTCTGCACGCGGTGCTTCAACGTGAGCGAAGCCGACCTCTGCGCGATCTGCAGCGACGACCGTCGCGACGCGGCCCAACTCTGCGTCGTCGAAGAGCCGCGGGACGTCGTGGCCGTCGAGAAGACGGGCGAGTATCGGGGCCGCTACCACGTGCTGCTGGGTGCCATTAGCCCGATCGAAGGGATCGGTCCCGACCAGCTGAAGGTCCGCGAGCTCCTGGCGCGGCTGGAGCCGGAAGGCGTGTGCGAGGTCATCCTCTGCACCAACCCGAACGTCGAAGGGGAGGCGACCGCGTTGTACCTGGCTCGGCTGCTCAAACCTCTCGGCCTCAAGGTGACGCGGATCGCGAGCGGGTTGCCGGTGGGTGGCGACCTCGAATACGCCGACGAGTTGACGCTGTCGCGAGCGCTGGAGGGCCGCCGCGAAGTCGACTAGACGAGTGATTCCAGGGGGTATCCGCCGTTGACGCGGCGAGAGCGTCCACGATCGGCGTTGCTACTCCGTCGACCGTGGAGGTCTCGTGGACGCCGACCTGGACACCCTCGCCACTGCACTGTACGTCCGTATCGATGACGCGTTGAAGGATGATCCGACGCTTGGCGCTGCGCCTGGCGAAGGGATCGTCAGGCCCAAACTGTCCGACGCCGAGTTGGTGACGCTGGCGGTGTTGCAGGCGCTGTCCGGGTTCATGTCCGAGACCCGCTGGTTGCGTCATGCCCGCAGCACCTCGTGCACCTGTTCCCCTATCTGCCCCGCCAGTCCGGCTACAACAAGCGGCTGCGGGCGGCGTCGGGCCTGCTCCAAGCGATGATCCGAGTCTTGGCGATCGAGACTCGGGGATGGAGCGACGACATTTGGCTCATCGATTCGACCCCGGTGGAATGCGGCCGATCCCGGCCCACCGCCCAGCGGTCCGACATCGCCGGCTGGGCCGGCTACGGCTACTGCGCCAGCCATTCCCGCTACTTCTGGGGCCTGCGTCTGCACCTGGTCTGCACCCCCGCGCGGGCTGCCCATCACCTTCGCCCTGACCAACCCCAAGACCGACGAACGCGAAGTCGCCCGCGACCTGCTCGAGACCGACCCCGAGCCTGCTCGCCCCCCGCGCCGGCCAAACCCTCATCGCCGACAAGGGCTACGCTCAGCCGCGAGTTCGAGGCGTTCCTCACCGACCACGGCGCCCGACTGCTGCGCCCCGCGTTCAAGAAGGAACGACCCCGACCCGGCGCCCGCCTGCTCAAACCGCTCCGCCAAATCATCGAGTCGGTCAACGACACCCTCAAAGGCCAACTCGACCTCGAACGCCACGGCGGCCGAACCCGCGACGGCGTCGCCGCACGAGTCCTTCAACGCGTCCTCGCCCTCACCGCCGCCATCTGGCACAACGACACCACCGACCAACCCGTGCTGCGATCCCTCATCGCCTACGACCACTAAGACCCCTTCGGAATTAGTCATCTAGTGCCCGACCGGCACCGTTCGCCCCGTTGCGCCGGCCAGTGCCGGCGCCGACTGCGTTGCGCCTCGTCGCAATAGTGCTCCGACTATTGCTTCCTCGTCGCGCCTTGCCGGCACCAACCCTGGCTCGGCGGACCGGGCCTCAGTCACCGGTCACGGAGCTAGCCCGCTGACTCGTTTCGGTCTTCAGGCACGAACGTGGAGACCGGCGACTCCAAAACGCTGAGGCGCCGCCCTCCGGAGGCGGTGCGGGCGGTCACCCACCCCGGCGAGCGGCACCTCAGAACTTCGCCGACCGGGGGAGGTGGCCGGCGGATCTCTTTGCGTTTACGTTACAACAGTGTCGATGCGGTGACAAGCCCCGTTCTCGATTCGGGGGACGCGGCGTGCTCGGGTCGCCACCCGCCATCACCATCCGCTCCTGTCAGGGCGTCGAGGCCGAGGAAGCCGTCGAGGGCCACCTCTTGCCCGCTCGACCGCTCGCCGCCCCTGACCCTCAGCGAGAAATCCTCGCCGGCGCCTTCCGATCACGCCCCGCTCGCGCACACATACGGGTGACCGAACAACCAAGGAGCACCCGTGAACCTGTACGGCGCCAACCCCGACGAGCTCGACCACCTCGGCGCCACGCTGAAACGCCAGATCGACAGCATCCAGGCCGTCGTCTCGACCGTGGGCGGCGTGCTCGGCGGGACCACCTGGATGGGCCCAGCCCGCGACCGCTTCCAGCACGATTGGGAGAGCACGTTCACCGCCGCCTTGCATCGCCTCAACGACGCCTTCGCCAGCGCCGGGCAGGACTGCGTCCAGCGCAGTGCCGCCCTGCGCAATGTCATGGGGGCCTGACGGTCGCCCTCCACCCCCCCGGGGCCCCCAGGGCTGGGGCGGCCGGCGCGGTTCGCTTCGGCGGCCGCGCCAGGCCGTCCCGGCCACCCATGAGGGCGCGTCCGGGGTACCCTGGCTCGTCCCATGACACCCTCAGCGACCGGTCCCATCGAGGTGGTGGGACTCGACGGCGACGACACCCTCTGGCGCAACGAGGAGTACTTCGCCGATACCCAAGAGTTCTTTCGTTCGCTCCTCGCCCCGTACGCGAACGGTGACGTCGACCTCGATGCTCGTCTCGCTCAGACCGAGCGCCTGAACCTCGAGCTCTTCGGCTTCGGCGTCAAAGGCTTCACGCTCTCCATGATCGAAACCGCTCTCGAGGTGAGCGGCGGTCGTATAGGCGGACGGGAGGTCCAGGCGCTGCTCGATCGGGGAAAGGCGATGCTCGCCCAACCGGTCGAGTTGCTCGATGGCGTCGAGGAGACGGTGAAGACGCTGGCGTCCACCTACCGCCTCGTGCTCGTGACGAAAGGTGACCTGCTCCATCAAGAGCAGAAGCTGGCCCGCAGCGGCCTGGCCGACTGCTTCTGGCACATCGAGATCGTGAGCGAGAAGGACGAGGCGACATACACGCGGATCGTCGCCCGCCATGGCATCGACCGGACCCGCTTCGTGATGGTGGGCAATTCGGTGCGCTCCGACGTCCTCCCGCCGCTCGCCATCGGGTGCCGAGCGGTGCACGTGCCGGCCGAGTTGATCTGGGCCTACGAGCACGCCGACCACGACGGCAGCGTGCCCACCCTTCGTTCGCTCCGCGATCTCCCCGCCTGGCTGGCCGGCTGTCGCTGAGACCGAGGCCGCGAATCGCGCGTCAGCGACCGGCGAGACGCTCCACGACCGGGGCGAAGGCCTCGGCCACGCGATCACTCACCGTGACGTAGGAGATGCCGAACAGCTCGCGCCGGCGCAGGAGCTCGTCCGCGAGGGCGTCGACGGAGCCGATGAGCGCGTGGGGATGTTCGAGGACCTCGCCGGGGGTCAGGGCGAACAGTTGGGCGTACTGCTCGGCGGTGGCCGCGACCGCGTCGGTGACCACGGTGAAGTAGGCGGCGATCTCGAGCTCGATCTCGTCGAACCGATCGCCCGCTCCCTCTCGTACCCACGACACCTTCTCGCGGGTGAGCGCGGCGGTGGACGAGCCCACGCCATCGGGCCCGATGACGCCCGAGCGATTGTTGAAGTTGAAGCTGGCGATGTCGGCTTCACGTCCCGCGAGCTGCAGCACCTTCGGTGAGCCGCCACCGATCATGATCGGAGGATGCGGGCGCTGCACCGGTTTCGGCAGCCCCTCGAAGCCTGTGGCCCGCACACCACTCTCACCGATGAAGTCAGCTTGGCCATCCGCCATGACCACCTTGATCATCCTCACCACGTCGGCCAGGCGCTTCACGCGTACGCCGGCAGGGTCGAAGGGCACTCCCATCGCCTCGTACTCTCCCGACAGCCATCCCGCGCCGAGCCCGAGTTCGAGTCGACCTTCACTGAACAGGTCGATGGTGGCCATCTCCTTAGCCAGCACGACGGGATTGCGATAGTCGATGCACATGACGCGTGCGCCGACGAGGAGGCGATCGGTCACTTCCGCCGCCAGGGTGATGGCCGGCACCGCGGCGATCTCCTGGACGGGGTGGTGGTTGGCGTCGAGCACAGGTCCCGGCCCGATGTAATGGTCCGCCACCAGCAGGCTCGAGTAGCCGAGCGCCTCTGCCCGCCGCGCCTTCTCCTTCCACTCCTTACCCGACGACGCCGTGTAGGCCTGGAGACCGAAGCGGAAGGGACGCGGCATGACGGCACGGTACCGGTCACGATGGCCGGCCTCCCAACGCCCGCAAACGCCGAGTGGACCGACCGTCTCTCTCTACAACTTGCGCAAGTCGACGGCCTGCACGGCGTGATCGAGTCCCTTGTGCAGGATGAGCGACGCGCGTTTCGCGCGTCGGCAGGATGTTCTCGCGAAGGTTCCGACCGTTGATCTCGGTCCAGATGCCGCGGGCAGTTCCGATCGCTTCGTCACGCGCCAGCTGTGAGAAGCGGTGGAAGTAGCTGCGCTCGTCCTGGAAGACGGTGTCGCACAACGTCAGGAAGCGCTCGACGTACCAGCACTCGACGTGGGTCTCCTCGGCATCGATGTAGATCGAGAAGTCGAAGTAGTCGCTCACGAACTCGCTCGCCTGATCACCCACCTGCAAGACGTTGAGCCCCTCGAGGATCATGATGTCCGGCTGGCGGACCACGATCTCCTCCCCGGGGACGATGTCGTAGACGACGTGGCTGTACACCGGAGCTCGGACGCGTTCCTCGCCGCTCTTCACCGCGGACAGGAAGCTCAAGAGCCGTCGGGTGTTGTAGCTCTCCGGGAAGCCCTTCCGGTTCATCAACCGCCGCTCCTCGAGCACGACGTTGGGATAGAGGAACCCGTCGGTGGTGACGAGGTCGACCTTCGGATGGTCGGGCCAGCGCGACAGGAGGGCTTGAAGGATCCTGGCGAAGGTGCTCTTGCCCACCGCGACGCTGCCGGCGACCCCGATGACATACGGAACCTTCGAGGCCAACGTGCCGAGGAAGGTCGAGGACACCTTCTGCAGGTTCTGCTCAGCGGCCACGTAGAGGTTGAGCAGCCGGGTGAGCGGCAGGTACACCTCGGCCACCTCGTCCAGCGACACCCGCTCGTTGATGCCGCGGAGCTGTTCGAGGTCGTGCTCTCGCAGTGTCATCGGCGTCGCGGCCCGCAACGCCGACCACTCGGACCGCTCGAAGGTGAGGTAGCGCGACGACACGACGAGCGACTGTAGGCGTGCCCATCCCCCCGAGCAGCAATGCCGCGACCGTACGCTCACTCGATGGAGGGGGCCGCCGCGACCCAGCTCGACCCGCTCCACCAGCGCGCCCTGGGCGCCTGGGCCACGCCTCGATGGCTCGTCGACCACGTCCTCGATCAGACCCTCGAGCCGCTCCTCGCCTCGCGTCCGTCTCCGGAGGGCTTGCGGATCCTCGATCCCGCATGCGGGGACGGAAGGTTCCTCGACGCCGCCGCCGTCCGCCTCTGCCGCCGCTATGGCCTCACCATCGAGGAGGCCCGCCGCTGCCTCTTCGGCGTCGAGATCGACGCCGAAGCCGCCGAGACGGCCCGGCGCCGGCTCGGTCTCGGCAGGGGTCGACTTCGGACGGGCGACGGGCTCACCGTGACGTGGGATGCACCCTTCGACGTCGTCGTGGGGAACCCGCCTTTCCTGAACCAGTTGGCAGCGTTGACGTCGCGGGGAGGTCGTTCCCACTTGGGCGGCGGCCCCTATGCCGACGCCGCCGTGGAGTTCCTCGCCCTGGCCTTCCGGCTCGTCCCGCCTTGCGGCGGACGGGTGGGCCTGGTGCTGCCGCTGTCCGTGCTGGCGTCACGGGACGCGGGGGCGGTACGAACGGCCGTGGCTCGGCGCGCCGCGCTGTGCTCGCTGTGGCTGGGCCATGAGCCCGTCTTCGACGCCGCCGTCCTCACGATGGCGCTCAGCTTCGTCACTGGCGCGCGCCAAGCATCCGTGCGCCGCTGGCGGGGGAACCGGCTCGAACCGCTGCCGAGCGTCGACGGCTCCGCCACCATGGATGGGGTGACGTGGTCGCCCCTGGTAGCCGACGCGCTCGGGATCCCCCGGGTCGACCCGGCCACTCGCGGCACGATCGGCGACCTGGCGACAGCGACCGCCGGGTTCCGCGATCAGTTCTATGGCCTGGTCCCGTTCGTGGGAGAAGGCCATGCCGACGCGCCGTTGATCACCTCCGGCCTACTCGATCCCGGTCATTGCGCCTGGAGCGAGCGGCCCGCCCGCTTCGCCGGGCGCCGCTACGACCGACCGGGTGTGGACCTCGACCGGCTCGGTGCTGAAGCCCCGACGCTGAGCCGCTGGGTGAGGGCGAGGCGGGTCCCGAAGGTCGTCGTCGCAACCCAGACGCGGTGCTGGAAGCCGCCGTCGATGCGGCGGGCACGTGGGTGCCGAGCGTGCCCGTCGTCTCGGTGGAACCACGCCGGGCCGGGGACGTCTGGGCGGTGGGAGCCGTGTTGTGCTCGCCGGTCTGCTCAGCCTGGGCGGCCACGAAGTACGCGGGCGCCGGGCTCGGGCCTGCCGCGATCAAGCTGAGCGCGGCGCAAGTGGCGGCGCTGCCGCGCCCAGAGCGGGATCTCGGTGAGGCCGCCGTTCGATTGCGGCGGGGCGACCTCGACGGCGCGGCCGAGGCGACCATGCACGCCTACCGGGTGGACGACCCGGCCGTGCTCTCGTGGTGGTGGGCGGGGGTCAGGGCCGCTCGGCGGCCACCCGCTCGGGCGACGACGCGCTGACGGCGTCCGGCGCCGTGAGAACCTCGACCCCGTCATCGGTGACCAAGACGGTGTGCTCGAACTGGGCGGTGCGGCGACCGTCGGCCGTCACCGCCGTCCATCCGTCGTCCCACATCACATGGCGCCACGTGCCCATCGTGATCATCGGTTCGATGGTGAACGTCATGCCGGGGCGCATCACGGTCGTGGCGTTGGCGTCGTAGTAGTGGAAGATCTGCAAGTCGGAGTGGAACTGCTCGCCGATGCCGTGACCGATGAACGCGCGCACGACCCCGAAGCGGTGGGCGCGGGCGTGATCCTCGATGGCGCGGCCGATGTCGCTGACGGGTCGTCCCGGCCGCACGGCCTCGATGCCGCGCCACATGCATTCCTCGGTCACCCGCACGAGCCGGCGGGACTCGGGGTCGACGTCGCCGACAAGGAAGGTGGCGTTCGTGTCACCGTGCACCCCGCCGATGAACACGGTGACGTCGAGGTTCACGATGTCGCCGTCGCGCGAGCACCGTCGAGTCGGGGATGCCGTGGCAGATGACCTCGTTGATCGAGGTGCAGACGCTCTTGGGAAACCCGTTGTAGTTGAGGGGACTGGGGTACGCACCGCGCGCGATCGTGAGCTCGTGCACGATGCCATCGAGCTCGTCGGTGGTGATGCCGACACGCACGGCGTCCCCGGCGAGCCGGAGCACCTCGGCGGCCAACACCCCGGCCTCGCGCATCCGGGCGATGATTTCCGCCGACTTGACCCGGGGTTCCGGCCAGCGTTCGGGGACACCGGAGACGGCGTAGCTCGGCCGCTCGATCGAGTCGGGAACCGGCCGGGGAGGGCTCAGCCGACCCTTGACCACCCGGCCCTCTAGCGACTTGTGGCAGCGCTTGTACTTGCGGCCGCTGCCGCACCAGCACAGGTCGTTCGAACGCAGCAGCGCCCCGGGGCGGGTCATGACCCCAGGCTAGGTGGTTCGGGCGCAGAGCGGCTCACCGCGCTCATCCGCCGCGCCGATCGCCGGCCACCCCGAACCCCCCGCCGCCGCCGACGGCCATCTTCACCGGTTCGAATTCGTGCCCATCGATTCGAATTCCAAGTCACACATCACCCGAATTCGATTCCACGGAGAGGCGACACGAGCCTCAGGCGCCGTAGCGTGGCGGGGATGCCTGGGACGGTGGCGATCATCGGGGCTGGTCCTGGCATCGGGACGTCGGTGGCGAGGCGGTTCGCCCGCGAGGGGCATCCCGTCGCCCTCGTGGCCCGCCGGGAGGGGGCGCTCGACGAGTACCTTCGCTCGCTCCTGAGCGAGGGGGCCGTCGCGCTCGGCGTGGCGGCCGACGCCGGCGACCCCGCGGCCCTCGAGGCGGCGTGGTGCACGATCGTGGCCGACCTCGGCGACCCCGAAGTCCTCGTATACAACGCCTTCGCGGTGAGCCCCCGCGGCGCGCCCACCACGCTCGACCCGGTCGAGTTCGAAGCTGCAGAGCGGGTGAACATCACCGGGGCGCTCGTCGCCGCCCAGCTCGCCGCGCCGGCGATGCGCGTGGCCGGGCACGGCACCGTGATCATGACCGGGGGTGGCCTCGCCCTGGAACCGAGCGCCCGAGCGACCGCTCTCTCGGTGGGGAAGGCCGGCCTCCGCAGCCTCACGTTCATGCTGGCGGAAGAGCTCGGCCCCCACGGCATCCACGTCGCCACCGTCACCGTGTGCGGGCCCGTCGCGCCCTCGACGCACTTCGATCCGGACACGATCGCGGAGGCCTACTGGCGACTGCACCGGGAGCCGCCTCCCGACTGGACCATCGAGGTCACCTATCGCTGAACCTGCCAAGGAGCCGGGGGAAGGCAAGCGCGCAGCTGTCCGGCACGAACGGCAATCGCGAACGAGAGCCGGCAGATCGCGTCGCCTGACGAACGTCGTCTCCACGATCTCGCCGTCGGAGAAGCGGAATGGCCCGTCGTGGCTCACCCGGTAGAGGCTACCGAAGAGGTGGACGTCGTCGTCCTGGTACTCGCCGCCACCCCATTGCTGGAGCTCGGCCCACACGCCGAGCTCCTCGGCCAGCTCCCGTCGGGCGGCGTCGTCGTAGGTCTCTCCGGCCGCCACCACCCCGCCGACGGCGAGGTCCCACCAGCCAGGCCACACGTCCTTGTCGTCGCTGCGTCGGTGCACGAGGACCTCGTCGCGCGACGAGACCACCACGACGAACACGGCGCGATGGCGCAGGTTCTCTCGTCGCATCCGGTCCCGCGGGACGGTGGCGACGACCTTGTCGTCACCATCGACGATGTCGACCAGCTCCATCACGCAGGTAAGCGACGCAGTGCTTCGCGACGCGACAAGGTCGAGAGCTCGGGATGGGTCATGACGAACGCTCGGACAGCGTCGCCGTCGAACTTCGAGTACTCCCGCAGCGCCCAACCGATGGCCTTGCGCACGAAGAACTCCGGATCCGTAGCCCGGCGGGCGCAAAGCTCGAAGAGCAACGCCGCGTCCGTGGCTTCGCGGTAGCCGAGCTGGAAGATGATCGACGAGCGCACGAGCCAACGGTCCCCATCGGCGTTCCACGCCTGCATCTGCTCGACCAACTCCGGATGGGCGAGCACCAGCCGGCCGACCGGCTTGCGCACGGAGTCCACCGTGTCCCACCACGACCGGTGCGCGATGCACCAGCGCAGATGGCCGAGGAAGTTCGGCGGGCGCTCTTCGCCGTAACGGTCGAGGAGGTCGCACGCGACGTACTGGTACTCGCGTTCGGGGCGGCCCCACAGCGCGCGCGTGACGGTGACGAGCTCGTCGTCCGATGGCACGCGTATTCCGGCGAGGGCAACCCTGGCCGCCGCCTCCCGCTCGGGGGTGGCCAACCCGAGGAAGGCGAACTGGTCGCGCATGTAGGCGCCCATCGCGCGCGCCTTCTCACGGTTGCGGGCCGCCTCGAACGTCTCGACCAGGCGGGCCTCCACGTCGTCGGCCCACGCGTCCGCGCCGGCGCTCGCCATGGGTGGAGTGTGCCCGACCGGCGGTGGCTCTCGCACCTCGAACGGCCGCCGGGGCTTGCTCGACCAAGGGGCCGCCAAGGTCCCCGGCGTACCATGGCGTGATGACCCTGGACAGGCTGGTGGCCGAAGCCGACTCGCTCCAGGAGGACGCCGTGCGCCTGCGCCGTCGCCTGCACGAGCATCCCGAGCTCGGACTCGAGCTGCCCTTCGCCCAGGCACAGGTGCTGGAGGCCATCGACGACCTCGAGCTCGACGTCAAGACGGGCACGTCGACCACGAGCGTCGTGGCCACACTCGAAGGCGCGCATCCCGGCCCGACCATCCTGTTGCGTGGCGACATGGACGCGCTGCCCATGCCGGAGGACACGGGCCTCGAGTACTCGTCACGCATCGACGGCACCATGCACGCGTGCGGCCACGACCTCCACACGGCGATGCTCGCGGGTGCTGCCCACCTCGTGCACGAGCGTCGTGACGAGCTGTGCGGCAACGTGCGCTTCATGTTCCAGCCGGGAGAGGAGGGCCAGCACGGCGCCCGTTACATGCTCGAGGAGGGCCTCCTCGACGCACCCGAGGACCGCCCGATCACGGGTGCCTTCGCCATCCACGTCTACTCGGTGCTGCCTTCAGGCATCGTCGCCCTGCGCGGGGGTGCACAGATGGCTTCAGCCGACCAGTTCCAGATCGTGGTGAAGGGCCGGGGTGGACACGCCTCCGCTCCCCACCAGGCGCTCGATCCGGTGCCGGTGGCCTGCGAGATCGTGCAGGCCCTGCAGACCTTCGTCACTCGACGCGTCGACGTGTTCGACCCCGGCGTGATCACGGTCGCGCGGATCACGGCGGGCACGACCTTCAACGTGATCCCCGAGCAGGCCGAGATCCTCGGGACGATGCGGGCGGTGAGCGAGCGGACCCGCCAGAAGCTGCGCGACGGGCTCCAGCGCGTCGCCGAAGGCATCGGTGCCGCCCACGATGCCGCGGTCACCGTCGAGCTCGACCCCGGCTACCCCGTCACGGTGAACGACACGGGGTTCGCCGGGTTCACGCGCGACGTGGCCACCGAGTTGCTAGGGGCTTCGTCAGTGCTCGAGATGCCCACGCCCGTGATGGGCGCCGAGGACTTCTCCTACGTGCTGCAGCAGGTTCCGGGGGCCATGGCCTTCCTGGGTGCGGCCCCGAAGGGGATCGACCTGGCCTCTGCGGCGCCCAACCACTCCAACCGAGTCGAGTTCGACGAGGACGTGATGTCGCGAGGCATCGCGCTGTACGCGGCCGTGGCACTGCGCCACCTCGCCGCCGCCCGCGACTAGTGCCGCGGCCGCACTAGTGCCGCGGCCGCACTAGTGCCGCGACACTAGCTGGTCAGGCCCTGCTGAGCGAAGCCGCCGAGGTAGGACAGCATGCGGGACGAGACGAACCCGGACCAGTAAGCGCTCAGGGCGTCGAACTTGTCGGTGACGTCCCCCTCACGAGCCACGCCGGCGTACTCGAAGCTGGCCACCTCGATGGCCGGCTCGATCTGCTTGTCCCTAAGCTCGCCGATGGCCGACGACACTTGCGCCTTCGCGAGGTCGAGCCCTGACGACAGCGCCTGCTCGAACTGCACGCCGGTGAGATTGAGGTTCTTGTCGAACTGGCCGTTCGAGTAGTACTTCTCGACCAGCAGTGAGTTGCGGGCGAAGTTCGTGATGGCGAAGCCGAGCTGTGCGTACTCCGCGTTCGGCTGCCCGGCGCCGATGTAGTTGGTGAGCCCACTGAGGAGGTTGCGCTCCTGGATGGCGAGCGCTACGTCGGAGTCGGCGTTGGCGAAGCGGTTCAGCGTCTCCGCTTCGGACGTGCCGAGCGAGTTCGCGTAGCTCTTCACGACGTTGGCGTCGAAGGCCGCGAAGTTCGTGTCCGCCGCCTTGCGGAAGAAGTCGGCGATCGGCTGCAGCTTCACGTCGGTCGACAGATCCGGGCCACCGAGGTCGCGCCCGACCTCATAGATGGAGCTGGCGTAGTCGACCAGCGTCCCCGCCGCCTCGTAGTAGAGCAGGGGCAGCAGCACGGCTTCGGCCACGGCCGTGCCCGAGATGGTGCCCGCGTCGACTTGCTTCCTGATCGCGGCCAGCTCGTTCTCGCCGAACTGGCTCAAGGCGAGCGCATCGAACGCGGCCCCGTAGGTGTTCATCAGCACGGCGGCGTCGCTGACGGTCGTCGGCCGGGCGGTCTTCAGCGTGTCGAGCAGCGCACCGACCTCCTCGCCGATGGCGAGGCTCCCTTGCACCTCCGAGAAGAACGGATCCGCGCCTTGGGTGAGGTACACCTGGACGGCTTGACCGACCTTGAGGGCGGCGTTCGAGTACAGCGCAGCTTGCATCGCCGCCTGGAAGGCCCCACCTTGCAGTCCCTGGCGCTGGAGGTCAGCGGCGCGGGCGGCTCGATCCTGCGCGTTCTGCACGAGGCTGTTCACGGTCTGTCGGATCTGGGGGGCGAGGCCGCTGATCTGGCCCACGGACTGCTTGTACTTGGCGAGGGCGCTGTTGGTCTGGGCCTGCAACCGGTCGTAGACGGTCGTGTCGAGACGCGGGTCGCTCGACGACGGCAGCTTCGCCAAGTCCTTTCCGGTGAAGGCCTTGTATGCCTCGTAGATGTCATCGGCCTCGGTGACCTGGACGTTGCTGCGCTCGCCGAGTGCCACGACGTCGACGAGCTGGCCCGTGGCCTCCGACGGCGTGTTGCGCTGCCCCACGGGGATGAGGATCCGCTTGTACCCCGCCTTGATGGCACCTTGGATCTTCTCGGGGATACCGCCGACCGGGCCGACCGTCCCGTCCGGGTTGATCGTGCCGGTCATGGTGATGTCCTGCTGGAGCGAGTCGCCGCGGATGAGCGACATGATGGCGACCGTCTTCAAGGCACCCGCGCTCGGCCCGTCGATGGGGCCGGCGATCTCGAACTTGTACTCGCCCGACAGCGGCGCGCCCGAGAGGAGGGTGGCGGTGGTGACCGCGTTCCACGAGGCAGCACGACTCTGGTCGCCCAAGCCGCCGGGCTCGTCCTCGGAGAAGTCGAGCCGCAACGCCCCGTCAGAGGACTTCTGGGCGCTCACGACTTCCTCACCGACACCGCCACTCGTGCCCTGCACGAAGAGCGGGTGGATGGTGACGCTCGCCGGCGCAGCGGGAGCGGTGGAAGTCGATCCCCCCGTGGTGGTCGCGCCGCCGGTGGTGGCCGACGAGTTGGGCGTCGTGCTGCCGACGGTGACGGAAGAGTTCTTGCCCCCTCCTCCGCACGAGGCGACCACGACGGCCGCGACCGCGACAAATCCAGCAGCAACGCGACGGTTCACGCCACTCTCTCCTCTGCTCCGCCCAGCACCGGGAATGGCCGGTCCGGAGGCGAGCGTAGCCGCCACGCCGGGACCGGGCTATAGGCCATCAGGACGACGCCGGAAGCGGCGCGGCCCGCCGGAGTTCCCTACATTCGGGCCATGGCCGCGGCGCCGACCCGAGGACCCGGACCCCTGGACGGCCTCGTCGTCCTCGACTTCTCGCGGGTGCTGGCCGGCCCGCACTGCGGGCGGATGCTCGTGGACCTCGGCGCCGAAGTGATCAAGATCGAGCCCCCGGAGGGGGATCTCACGCGCTTCGCCTACCCGCGCCGGCACTCGATCGCGACCTACTTCACGCAGCAGAACGTCGGCAAGCGGAACCTCTCCCTCGACTTGAAACGGCCCGAGGCCACCAAGCTGCTCCACGGCCTGGCCGAGCAGGCCGACGTGGTCATCGAGAACTTCCGCCCGGGGGTGATGGACCGGCTCGCGCTCGGTTACGACAGTCTCGCGGCGCACAACCCGCGCCTCGTCTACACGTCGATCACGGGCTACGGCCAGCGTGGCCCGTGGCGCACGCGGCGGGCCTATGCGCCCGTCGTCGGGGCGGAATCCGGCGTCACCTGGCTCCAGGGCGAGGCTCGCCACGGCCAGTTCGCCAACGACGTGCTCTCCCACGGCGACGTCTACGCCGCGCTCGAGGCGCTCGCCGGCCTTCTCGCCGCGCTGTACCAGCGGGAGCGAACCGGTCGTGGTCAATGGGTGGAGTTGTCGATGACCGAGACCCTCCTCTGCGTCAACGAGCACGTCCACTGGGAGCTGAGCGACCAGGAGGCAGGCGATGACCAAGTCATCCCCAGCTTCCGGCCCGGCGACTATCCGGTGCTGCCGACGAGGGAAGGCCATCACGTCGTGATCTCCGGGCACCCCGCGGAGCGGGGCACCTTCGAGCGCTACTGCCGTGCCATGAATCGCGCTCGATCTGATCGAAGACCCCCGACTGGCCACCGTCGGCGGACGCCGTGCCCATCTCGATCTGATCGTGAACGCATTGGAAGCCTGGTGTTCCACGTTCGACGACCTCGACGCCCTCGAAGCCGCCTTTGCGGAGCAGGGACTGGCCCTCGGGGTGCTGCGAACGGTGCGCGAGGCGGCCGACACCGACTGGGCGCGCCAGCGGGGAGCGATCGTGGAGGTCGACGATCGAGGCGGTGGCGTGGTGAAGGTGCCGAACTCGCCGTGGCAGTTCTCCGACGCGGACTCGGGCGTGAGGGGCAAGCCCGCCTACCGCGGCGAGCACAACCGCGAGGTGCTCGCCGAGAAGCTCGGCCTCGACGACGCCGCGCTCGATGCGTTGGAGGCCTCGGGCGTGTTGTCGAGCCGCCCGGCCCGCTGATGGTCAGCCGGCCGCCGCGCCCCATGAAGGCGGTGACCGGTGAGCTCCCGAGCGATGACGACGGTTGGGGCTACGAGATCAAGTGGGACGGCTTCCGGGCCCTCACGGTGGTCGAGGACGCCCGGGTGGGCGTCTACAGCTCGAACGCCATCGACGTCACTGCCAAGCGCCAGGAGCTCCGCCCGCTGCCGAGCGGCCTCCACGTAGCCGGGGCCGTGCTGGACGGCGAGCTGGTGGCCCTCGACGAGCACGGGCACTCGCACTTCGAGCTGCTCCAGGCGGGTGAGGCGCCGACGACGTACGTGGTGTTCGACCTCTTGGAGCTCGACGGTCACGACACCATCGCCCTGCCCTACACCGAGCGGCGTCGGCTGCTCGACGAGGTGCTGCAACCCGGCCCCACCTGGCTCCTCTCGCCGTGGCGCGAGGGCGACGGCGCCGCCCTCCTCGAGGCGAGCCGGGTGCAGGGCCTCGAGGGCATCATGGCCAAGCGCCTCGACAGTCCCTATCTCCCCGGTCGACGCTCGCCGTCGTGGCGCAAGATCAAGAACCGGCGCCGCCAGGAGATGGTGATCGGCGGCTGGACGGAAGGGGCCGGCAACCGCGAATCCTCCTTCGGCGCGGTCCTCGTCGGCTACTACGACGGACCCACGTTCCGCTACGCGGGCGGAGTCGGGACCGGTTTCACGGTGCCCGTGCTGGCCGAGCTCGACGCCCTCCTCCGCGAACGCGAGACCACGGTGTGCCCGTTCGAGCCGAGGCCGACGCCCAAGCAGCTCCGCCATCAACGACCGCACTGGGTGCGCCCGGAGTTGGTGTGTGAGGTGGCGTTCGCGGAATGGACGGCGGACGGCATCCTCCGCCATCCGAGCTACCTCGGTCGCCGCGACGACAAGCGGCCGGAGGAGGTGATCCGCGAACCCTGACCCGTCCCGCGCTCAACGGCCGGCGCGGTCGAGCGCGAGTGTCCGCGAAGGCGCGCGCTCAACGGCCGGTGTGGCCGAACCCGCCGCCGCGGTTCTCCCCATCGAGCGACGCCACCTCCACGAGCCGAGCCGCCTCCACCCTCAGCACGACGAGTTGGGCGATGCGGTCACCCCGGTGCACCTCGTACGCGGCGCTCGGATCGGTGTTGACGAGGAGCACCTTCAGCTCGTCGCGATAGCCCGCGTCGATGAGCCCGGGCGAGTTGAGCACGGTCACGCCGTGGCGCATCGCCAGCCCGCTGCGGGGCTGGATGAACCCGGCGCAGCCCTCGGGGATGGCGACGGCCACGCCCGTCGGCACCAGCGCTCGGCCACCGCCTGCCGCGAGGAACACGTCTTCACGGGCGAGGAGATCGAGGCCGGCATCTCCCGGGCGGGCGTAGTCCGGTAGGGGGAGCTCGGCGTCGAGGCGAGTGATGGGGAGCTCCAGCACGCCGTCGAGCGTAGGGTCGGCGTAGGGAGCATTGGAGTGCCCCATCGGCGAGCCTCCTCGGAGGCGCCCACAGCGTCGCAGCTCGCACGCTGCGAGCCGACCTAGGGTGCGGGCCCGATGCTCGTGTGGATGGACCTCGAGATGACCGGTCTCGACCCCGCCGTGGACGTCATCGTCGAGATCGCCACGTTGATCACCGACGACGCGCTCGAGACGGTGGCCGAAGGGCCGGATCTCGTCATCCACCAACCGCCGGACGTGCTCGAGAGGATGGAGCCGTTCGTGCGCGAGATGCACACGCGCTCGGGCTTGCTGACGGCTGTCACCGCCTCGACGGTGACGCTGGAGGACGCCGGCGCCGCCACCCTCGCCTTCATCAAGGCCCATGTGCCCGAGCCGCGCAGCGTCCCTCTGTGCGGCAACTCCATCGGCACCGACCGCCGGTTCCTCGCCGCGTACCTCCCGGAGATCGAGAGCTGGCTGCACTACCGGTCCGTCGACGTGTCGAGCGTGAAGGAGTTGGTGAAGCGGTGGTACCCCGGCCTCGAGGGGCGCCCGATGAAGGCGGGGGCTCATCGCGCCCTCGATGACATCCGCGAGAGCGTCGGCGAGTTGCGCTTCTACCGCGAGCACATCTTCGTGCCCCCCGAGTCGGTGGCGCGCACCGGCGAGCCAGCCGACCACCCGGCTCAGACCCTCGACACCACGAGCGACGCGTAAGCGGCCGCGCCGGCCGGGCGCAGGTGAATGCCGTCGCTGTAGAACCAGTCGGGGTGGCCGATCGAGTAGCCCCGCCAGTCGATGACCGGTGCGCCGTACCGCCCGGCACAGGACGCGATCGACGCGTTCGAGGCCGCCTCCCACGACTTGGGCAGCTTCACGTCCATGAAGAACACCCGGACGCCGACGAGCTCGTGCATCGTCGTGTCGCAGGAGGCGCCGGAGAACGGACCGTTGGTCCCGAGGTGGATGACGACGATGCTGCCCAGGGCGCCGTTCGCTCGCAGGCTCTGGATGAGTACGGCGGCGGCGCGGAACTGGAAGCTGACCTGCGCGTAGACGCGGATGCCGCGCGCCGTCAGCGCGCCCTTTGCGCCCAGCATCACCGAGTCGCCGATGGCGGTGACCCGTCCGGATACCACTCCACCCGAGGGCGGCACGGTCACCGTCGGTGTGGGCGTTGTGGTGGTAGTGGTGCGACGCCTGATCCGTCGCAGGGTGGTGGTGGTGGCTGCCGTAGTGGTCGGCGGGTGGGTGGTGGCGGTGGTCGTGGGCGCCAGGGTCGTGGTGGTCGTGGTCGTGGCCGTCGTCGTGGGCGCCAGCGTGGTGGTGCTCGGGGGAAGGGTGGTGGTGGTCGACGCGATCGTGGACGTCGCCGGGGCCACGGTGTGCGTGCCGCCACCGCAGGCCCCGAGCGCGGTCAAGGTCAGGGGGGCGAGCGCCACGAGGACGAGCGTGCGCCGAGCCCTCGGCGATTCGCCGGCGAATCGCCATGGCCGAACCCGGTGGCTGATCGTGCGAATTCCGCTCGTCCGGCCGCCTGAATCGGGGTCAAGGACATCGCGACATTCGACGTCGGGCTCCCGCCTGCCGCGACGCCGAGGTCCACGCACGGTCGCCATCCTGGCACCCGGGGGCCCGGCGGAGCACCGGCGCCGAAGTTGCACTGGACAAGTATCCTGGGGGCATGGCCACCCCGCGACGACAGGAGCAGGAAGCGGCGTCGGCGGAGATCACCGAGGTCGCAACGGGCGTGCTGCGCCTCCAACTGCCGATCGACATGCCCGGCCTCGGCCACGTGAACTGCTACGCCTGCGAGGACGAGCGAGGCTTCGCGCTCGTCGACCCCGGCCTGCCCGGCGAGGGCCCTTGGGAGAGCCTCCTCGAGCGGCTGGCCGAGGCCGGCATCCCCCTCGCGCGGGTGCACACCGTCGTGGTCACGCATTCCCATCCCGACCACTTCGGCGGGGCGGGGCGGCTCCGGGCGACCACCGGGTCCGACATCCTCACCCATTCCACGTTCCGCACGTGGTGGGTGCCCGAGCCCGACGTCGTCGTCCTCCCCGAGCGCGACGGCGACGACCAGCCCCCGTGGACGCGCCCGACCCCGTGGGGGAGCGGTGCCTTCCGGCCGCCGCCGCGGTCGATGGGCGCCTCCGACTTCACCGCGCTGTGGCAGGAGATCAGCGACATCCGACCCACGCTCGAGGTCGAGGACGCCGACACGGTCCGCCTCGCGAAGCGCGAGTGGGTCGCGTACTACACCCCGGGCCACTCCCCGGATCATCTCTGCCTGCTCGACCCGGACACGGGCGTGCTGCTGTCGGGCGACCACGTCCTCCCCAGCATCACGCCGCACATCTCTGGTGTCGGGCCGAGCGATGACCCGCTGGCCGAGTTCTTCGCCTCACTGGATCGGATGCTCACGCTCGAAGGCGTGCGCCACGTGCTGCCCGCCCACGGGCACCCCTTCACGGATCTGCCGGGCCGTGTGGCGGCCATCAAGCGGCACCACGAAGAGCGCCTCGCACAGCTGACGACAGCGTCGCAGGAGCTGGGCCGCCCCGCTTCGGTCGAAGAGCTGTCTCATCAGTTGTTCGCCCCGCGGGCCTGGGGATCGATGGCCGAGAGCGAGACCTACGCCCACCTCGAGCACCTCCGCCTCGGTGGCCGGGCCGAGGTCCGCCACGACCACGGCCTCCTGCTCTACACCGTCGTCTGAGCGACCGTCCGGTCTTCGAGCGCGCGGCGCAGGTGGACCGAAGCGAAGACGACGGGTGCGTCGGTGAACCACATGCGCACGCCGTCCTCGACATCCTGGACGCACACGTCGACGGTGGGACGGCGCTCGAGCGGTGCCCGGAACTCGAGCTCGGCTCGCAGCGGGGCGCGTAGGTGGCGTCGTTCGGCGAGGACCTCTTCGACCGCGGCCCAGTAGGCGGCGTTGTTGACGTGGCCCAGCACGTCGATGTCGGCGAAGCGCAACGCCCAGGGCCGCACTGCCACCGCTGGCGGCGGGGGCGGATGAGCGAGGCGGGCGCGGACGGTGCGTCCCGCGGCCGCGGCACCGAACAGCTCCATGAAGCCCCGCGGCAGGGCCGCCGGGCGGCCCTGCCCGTCGACGGACACCCAGAGGGTGGCGGCCTCCACGTGGCCGCCCCGATCGCCCACCACGCTGACGCGCCGCTCGGCCCAGCGCGGCCCCGTGCCGCTGCAGAACGTACGCACGTCCAGGTCCTCCGTGAATACCGGGAAGCGCTCGACGGCGACCCCGAGGCGGCGCACGACCCAGGTGATCTCGTCAGCGATGCCGGCGTCGCGCGTGTCGTCGCTCGAGACGTCCTGCAGGTAGCGGGCGAGCGCATCCAAGCGCAGACGACCACCCGGGCTGGCGTCACCGAGGCGCACCCGCCGGTGCCCCTCGAAGATCCGGCCGGCCACCGGCAGGGTCACGAGCGGATCCTCGGCGGGCACGGCGCCAGACCGTAGCGAAAGGGGCTTGACGGCGGCGCCGTCGTCGTGGTCTTGTTGCCGGACGTATGCGAACCAACTGGCTTCGCGGAAAGGATCGCACCCAACGATGAAGCGCACGGCCCTCGCCAACCAGCCGGCCCTCGTGGCCGCTGGCGCGCGCTCGTGCGCCTCCGCGTACGGGCAGCGGTGGGGCATCGGGGTCATGGCGAACATGCCCAACGCCTTCGGCACCACCGCCACGACGGCCCTCGGAGGGCATCCGACCTAGGTGAACCGCCTCTGTCGGAGCGCCTCAGGGCCGTCGGGAAAAGATCCCGACGGCCCTCTTGGTTTTTCCGCAAACGAGTCAGACCCGCAAGGAGCGCACCATGTTGGTGATCGAGCCCCAGGACGAGGTGATCCCGAGTACCACCGCACTGGCGCCCCCGGCCGCCCCGTGGTGGGCCAAGGCGCGGTGCAACGACGGCAACGGGACCTTGTCGTTCCTGTTCTTCTCCGACGACCTGATCGACATCGCCCGGGCCAAGGCCATCTGCTCGCGCTGCACGGTCCGCGAGGCCTGCTTCGACGCCGCCCTCGCGCGAGGCGAGCCCTGGGGCGTGTGGGGTGGCCAGCTGTTCGTCGACGGGCTCGTCGTCGCCCAGAAGCGGCGCCGGGGCCGTCCTCCCAAGCACTCGCGGCCGGAAGTGGTGGTCGACGAGGTACCGGTGCCACCGTCCATCGCGGTGCGCAGCGCTTGAGCGAGCCGACGGTCGTGGGACACGCCCACGACCGTCGCTCAGGCCGGGCTCGACGCGGCGGCCGACGACCCCCCCCCCCCCCCGGTCGGTCGCGGCTCGGCCCGGGCAACGGGGGCCTTTCTCGCTCGTCGCGGCGGGCCCCGCCTGCTGGCCGGTGAGCGCCCACCGGTAACCTGCTCGGACGTGGAGCGGGTCCGCCGGGTCCTCCTGTCGATGGCGGCCGGGGCGGTAGTCGCCGCCGGATGCTCCGGCGGCGCCCACGTCGACGCCCGCCTCGACCAACCCGGGGCGGTGCAAGAAGGCGCCACCCTGCCCAAAGGTGGCCCGACGGCCGGGGCGATGTTGCCCTCGGCCACCTACGAGCGCCTGGGCGGGAACGGCCCCACGGCGCTCAGCGGCTACCGCGGCAAACCCCTCGTCGTGAACGTGTGGGCCTCGTGGTGCGGGCCGTGCCTGCAGGAGATGCCCGCGTTCCAGCAGGTCCATCGCGAGCTAGGGAGCCGGGTGAGCTTCGTCGGGCTCGATTCGCAAGACGACCGGGCGACCGCGACCACCTTCGCCAAGCGAGTCGGGGTGACCTACGACCTGCTCGCTGACCCGCGAGCGGGCTTCGTGGCGTCGATGAACGTCGTGGCCATGCCGACGACGCTCTTCGTCGACGCCAACGGCAAGGTGCTGCGGTCGCACGCCGGCGCCCTCTCGGCCGAGCAGCTCCGAGCCACGCTCCAGGAGCTGTTCCGGCTGTGATCAACGGGGCCTTCGCCTACGCCTTCACGGCCGGCATGGTCGCCAGCGTGAACCCCTGCGGCTTCGCCATGCTGCCGGCCTACCTGTCGTACTTCCTGGGCCTCGAGGGTCACGCGGCCGACCGCAGCACCCCGGCGGCGGTGGCTCGGGCCCTGGTCGTGAGCGCGGCGGTGACCGCCGGGTTCGTCGCCGTCTTCCTCGGGGTCGGCTTGCTCGTGAACGCCGGGCTCCAACAGGTCGTCGACTACGCGAAATGGCTCAGCATCGTGATCGGGCTCGTGCTGATCGTGCTCGGCGTCGCCGTGCTCCTCGGCCACCGCCTCCCCCTCACCACCCCACGACTCGACCGCGGCGGGCGAACCCGATCACTCGGCTCGATGTTCGCGTTCGGCATCTCGTACGCCGTGGCCTCGGTCGGTTGCGCGATGCCCATCTTCCTCGGCGTGCTGTTCGGCAGCGTGACCCGTCACGGCCTCACGTCCGGCGTGCTCAGCTTCGTCCTCTACGCGCTGGGGATGGGGCTCGTGCTGACGGCGCTCACCGTCACGCTGGCGGTGGCCGAGGGTGCATTGTTGCGGGTGTTGCGGGCCGCGATGCGGTGGGTGGATCGGGTGGCCGGCGCCTTCCTGGTGGTGGCGGGCGCCTACCTCGTGTACTACTGGACCTTCACCCTGCGCTTCGATCACAGCGGCTCCCTCGACGGCGGCGGGCTGGCCACCTGGGTGGAGGTCCGCTCCGCGGACGCCAGCACCTGGATCGCCGCCCGGCCGTGGAGCCTCGGCCTGGGCTTCGGGCTGATCGCGGCGGCGGCTGTCGCCGTCGCCGTGCTCCGGCGCCGGTCTGCCAGCTCGTCGGCGGCCAGCCGCCCCGCGATGGACGAGCCGCGCTCGGACGTCTTGGCCTGATGCTCGACGAGCTGCTGCGCCATCCCGGCGTGCAAGAGGTGCTCGAGCTGCGATCGCGCTTCGGCTTCATGGCCTATCACGGCGGGTCGCTCGAGGAGATGACCGATGTGATCGCCTCGCACGCGGCCGAAGCCGCCGGGGCCTCGTACTACGGCCTGCTCCAGCCGGCCGACCTCCAATGGCACGTGCCGTCGATCCGCTTCGACCCTGTTCACTCCGAACGGCTGGCCACCTTCATCGACCACGTCGAGGTCGTGATCACCGTGCACGGCTACGGCCGCGACGGGTACTGGGCCACCTTGCTGCTCGGCGGCAGCAACCGGCCCCTGGCCGAGCACCTCGGCGCCTGGCTGCGGAAGTCGCTGCCGGCCTATGACGTCGTCACCGTTCTGCAGGAGATCCCGCCCGAGTTGCGAGGCCTGCACCCGCGCAACCCGGTGAACCTTCCTGCGGGAGGCGGCGTGCAACTCGAGCTGCCGCCACGCGTCCGCGGCACCAGCCCGCTGTGGTGGGACTGGGAGGAGACGGGGCCGGTGCCCCACACCCGTGCCCTGATCGGCGCGCTCGCCGGCGCGGCGCTGAGCTGGGGGGAGCGAACGGGGGACAGGCGACCCCGTTTCGGACGCGGACGCGTGCGGCCGGTCGACGGTGACGGGCCCGAACCCGGGCCGGCCGAGCGGACCTAGCCTGTCGTCACGATGGACCTCCACCTCGACGACACCCAATCCTCGTACCTCCGGAAGCTCCTCACCAGCTCACTGGGCGACCTGCGCATGGAGATCGCGAACACGGACAACCCGGAGTACCGCAGGGGCCTGCAGGCGGACGAAGCGACGCTCCGGGCCATCCTGGCCGAGCTGGGCGGATGACGAAGGGCGAAGGGATCAGGGCGCCAGCCGTTCGATGATCCAGCCGCCGTCGGCTCGGCGGTAGCGGAAGCGGTCGTGGAGGCGGCTCGGGCGACCTTGCCAGAACTCCATCTCGTCGGGCACCACCCGGTAGCCGCCCCAGTGCTCGGGACGGGGTACGTCGCTCGAGGCGTAGCGAGCATCGAGGGCGGCGATCGCCTGCTCCAGCTCGGCCCGGTCGGCCAGCACCGAGCTCTGCGGCGACGCCCACGCCCCGAGCTGGCTGCCGCGGGGCCGCGAAGCGAAGTAGGCATCCGCCTCCTCGGCGGCCACCGGTTCGACCCGACCTCGCACGCGGACCTGGCGGTGCAGCTCGAGCCAGCCGAAGCAGAGCGCCGCCGTGGGGTGGGCGGCCAGCTGGCGGGCCTTGGCCGACTCGAGGTTCGTGAAGAAGACGAAGCCGCGGTCGTCGGCACCTCGCACGAGGACGTACCGGCAGTCGGCCCGTCCCTCCTCGTCGACGGTGGCGAGGGTCATGGCATTCGGCTCGACGACGCCCACCGCGGATGCCGCGTCGTACCAGTGTCGCCATTGGACGATCGGGTCGCTGACCAGATCGTCGCGATCGAGGCCGGCGGTTTCGTACTCGACGCGCAGATCGAAGATGCCCACGGCTGCCAGCATGCCCAACCGTCGCCGTCCGTGTCACCCGGTAGCGGCTGGCACCGACGGTCGACGGTCGGGGCGCGGACGATCGTCTCAGACGTTGAACTTCAACCCGTAGGTCTTCTCCAGGCCGAGGATGCAGTACGGCCGCTGCGGGCACTCAGGCGGTCCGCCCAGCGTGAACGACCCCGTGACCTTGCTCAGATCCGAGATGTTGGCGAGCCCGAACTTGTCGGCGGTCGCCTTGGTGACCACAAAGGCGTTCTGATCCTGCGCCGGGGTCGGCTCCAGGGCGGTGAGGCCCTTCGGGTCGAGCACGGCCCGGAGGTCCTTGACCGTGGCGTCCAAGTCGCTGCTCGGCGTGCCCTTCAGGAACGTGAGGTAGCTCCCGACGTATTCGACGTAGGCGTCGATGTCGCCCTTCTCCAACGCCGGCGCCACGACCTCGCGGGCCCCGAGCTTGAACTTGCGGGTCACCGACATGCCGTGGGACTCGAGCAGCTGCGACACCATCTCGGCCACGAGCTCCTGCTCGTTGAAGTTGGCCGAGCCGATCACGATGGACCCACTCAGCTTCGGGTCGGTGGTCAGCAGGTTCTTGGAGGTCAGCCAGTCCTTGGCCACTGCTTTGGGATCCTGCTTGTCCACGTTCAGCTTCACGTTCAGGGCCTGGAGGTCGTCGGTGGTGAGCTGCGAGAGCGCGCCGTTCAGTACGCCGGCCACGTCGCTCGACAGCTTGTCCTTCTTGCCGACGACGATCAGGTTGTCGACGGGCTGGAGCTTCTTGTCGTCGTTCAGCGTCACCCAACCCTTCTCGGTGATGGTGCCGTCCGACGAGAACAGGAGGGCCATCTGGATGTCGCCCTTGTCGAGGGCGGCCACCGTCAGAGGGCCGCCGGTGTCGAGCGGCCTGAAGTTGATGGTCGTACCGGCGGGTGCCGCGGTTGTCTCGGTGGCGGCCGTGGTCGCCGACCCGGCGGTCGTGCCTGGCGCGGCCGTGGTGGCGCCGCTGCTGCTGCTGGAGCTCCCGCAGGCCGCGGCCACCAGGAGCAGGCCGACGCCCACGGCGGCGGTCGTCATTCGTTGTCTGGGCACTCGGGTGCTTCCTTTCATCAGGTTCGGGGGACCCCAGCGAGGCGGAGACCTCGCGGTGTGGCGGCCCGCTCCGCGACTGCGAGCAAGCCGTCGGCGGCGAGAGCGACGCCGGCGACCAGCACGGCCCCGGCGAAGACCTCGACGTAGTCCTGCACGGCAAGGCCATCGATGACGTACCGGCCAAGGCCACCGGCCCCGACGAGCGCGGCCAGGCCGGCGGTGGCGATCACTTGGAGGAAGGCGATGCGAATGCCGTTCATCACCGGCCGGACCGCAGTCGGCAGCTCGGCCCGCACCACGGCCTGGAAGCCGGTCATACCCATGCCTTGGGCCGCGTCGCGTACCTCATCGTCGACGCCGGCCATGCCCACGTACGCGTTCGTGACGATCGGCGGCAGGGCGAGAGCCACGAGGGCCACCAGCGCCGCGTAGGGAATGCCCCATCGGGTCTCGATTCCCCAGATCTGCGCGCCGAACACGAGGATGGCGAAGCTGGGGATGGCTCGCCCGACGTTGCTCACGTTGATGGCCAGCCAACCGAAGCGGCGCTTGTGCCCGAGCCACAGCGAGATCGGGAGCCCGATGACGAGCGCGATGAGCAAGGCGACGATCGACATCTTGAGGTGCTCGAACGTGCGGTTCGGGATGCCGGAGTTTCCCGACCAGTGCTTGGCGTCGGTGAACCACTGCCACACCTCGCTCAGGAAGCCCACGGTCAGCGCCTTCGGGTGGCGCGGGTCCAGGGCATGGCGATGCGGCCGAGCAGGATGAGCAGGAGATCGAGGACGACGGCCAGCGCGACGGTGCAGATCGTGCCCACGGTCACCGGGGTGCGGAAGAAGTTGTAGAGGCCGTCGTAGATCAAGCGGCCGAACCCGCCCTCACCGAGCACGGCTGTCACCGTCACGAGCCCGACGGTGGTGACGGTGGCAAGGCGCAGGCCGCCCATGATCGACGGCAGGGCGAGGGGCAGCTCCACCCGCAGCAGGCGCTGGCCGGGGGGATAGCCCATCCCGGTCGCGGCGTCGAGGACCGCCGGGTCGACGCCGTCCAGACCGACGACCACCGAGCGGATCAGGATGAGCAGCGTGTAGGTGACCAGCGGGATGACCGCCGTCCACAGGCTGAACAGCCCGAGCGCAGGCACCGAGCAGGAAGAACGCGGCGAGCGACGGGATCGTGTACAGCACGCCGGCGATTCCGAGCACGAGGGCCGCGCAGCCGGCGGCGACGATGGATCAAAACACCGAGCGGCAGCGAGATGAGGACGCCGATACCGACCGCCAGCACCGTGAACCAGAGGTGCTGACGCAGCGCGTCGACGATCTTGGCGGTGTTCCTGGGTCACCCAGTCCCACCAGATCCAGGCATCCTTCCCGCCGAAGATCACGGACCGAGGTCCCTCACGCCGGCAGACGTGCCGAATGGCGTCACGCTTGTCGTAAGCCATGGACAGACGTTGGCGTCCGGCGGCGACCCTAGACCGTCACGCCCGCTCCTGGTACACCGCAGCCCCGAATGTCCCGGTACCGTGCCTGGCCGTGATCCGCCTCGAGGGCGTGACGAAGCAGTACGGCGCCCACGTCGCGGTCAACGACCTGAGCCTCGATGTCGATGCCGGCGAGGTCTGCGTGCTGGTCGGGCCGTCGGGCTGTGGCAAGACGACGACGTTGCGGATGATCAACCGTCTCATCGAGCCCACGTCCGGGCGCATCCTCGTTGCCGGCGACGACATCATGAAGATGAACCCGGTCGAGCTCCGCCGCCACGTCGGCTATGTGATCCAACACGTCGGCTTGTTCCCTCACCAGACCGTGGCCGAGAACGTCGCCACCGTCCCGAAGCTGCTCGGCTGGAAGAAGCCGAGGACGCTCGAGCGCGTCGACGAGCTGATGCACCTCGTCGGCCTCGAGCCCGAGCTCTACCGCGACCGGTACCCGGCGCAGCTGTCAGGCGGTCAACAGCAACGCGTCGGCGTGGCACGCGCGCTCGCGGCCGACCCTCCCGTGCTGTTGATGGACGAGCCGTTCGGTGCCATCGACCCCGTCACCCGCGGGCGGCTGCAACGAGAGTTCCTCGGACTGCAGTCGGAGCTGCGCAAGACCGTCGTGCTCGTCACCCACGACATCGACGAGGCCGTGCTCATGGGAGACCGCATCGCGCTGCTGGCCGATGGGGGTGTCCTCGCGCAGCACGGCACCCCGGAGGAGCTCTCGACCCGCCCTGCATCGGCCTTCGTGGCCGGCTTCGTGGGTCATGACCGCGGCCTCAAGCGTCTCGCCGTGACCGGCATCGACCCGGCGTGGCTCGAGCCCATGAACGGGACCAGTGCCAATCTCCCGACCGTGTCACAGGCCGGCTCGCTGCGGGAGGCGTTGGCGCAAGCGCTGCTGTCGCCCACCGGGGAGATCGCGGTGACCGGGGAGGACGGGCAGGTGCTCGGCCGGGTCGCCCTCGACCGCCTCATCGAGGCCGCCCGACCCGACGCCTCCTCGTGACCCTGCTCGCCGAGGTGGTCGCCACCTCAGAGGCCACCGCGGCCACGCCGGCGCGCGAACGCCAAGATCGAGGCCATCGCCGCATTGCTCCGCCGCCTCGAGCCGGCCGAGATCGTGCCGGTGGTCGGCTACCTCTCCGGCGAGGCTCGCCAGGGGCGCATCGGCATCGGCTGGGCCAGCGCCTCGGCGACCGCCAGCGGCCTCGCCGCCGGCGCCGATCGCCCCCCTCGACGTCGCTCGATGGCTCGACGCCGCCCTCGACCCGGATCGAGGCGACGACGGGCGCGGTTCGCAGGAGCGGCCCGGGCCGCGCTGCTGCGACGACGCTCGTTCCGAGCGCCGGCGCACGCGACCGTCGCGAGAGGCCTCCTTCCTACGGCGGCTGCTGATCGGCGATCTGCGGCAAGGCGCGCTCGAGGGCGTGATGGCCGACGCCATCGCCCGCGCCGCGGGCGTTCCGGGAGCTTCGGTGCGGCGCGCGCTGATGCTCGGCGGGAGCCTCGGGGCGACGGCCCTCGCCGCGCTCACGGGCGGTGCCGACGCACTCGGCGAGATCCGCCTGAGCGTCCTCCAGCCGTTGCGCCCGATGCTCGCGTCGACGGCCGAGGACGTTCGTGCCGCGTTGGCGATGGTGGGTGGCGAAGCCAGTGTCGAGTGGAAGCTCGACGGCGCCCGCATCCAAGTCCATCGCCGCGGATCCGAGGTTCGGATCTTCACCCGCAACCTGAACGACGTGACCCTCCGCCTGCCCGAGGTGGCGGCCGCGGTGCGGGGGTTCGTCGGCCAACGAGCTCGTGCTCGACGGCGAGGCGCTCACCATGAGTGAAAACGGGCGGCCCCGTCCGTTCCAGGACACGATGAGCCGGTTCGGCGCCGAGGCCGCTCGCCCCGCGCTCGTCCACGCCGTTCTTCTTCGACGTGCTCCACCTCGACGGCGTCGACCTCGTCGACGAGCCACTCGCGCGACCGGTTGGCGGTCCTCACCGCCGTGGCGGGCGCGTATCGTGTGCCGGGAGTCGTAACCGCCGATGCCGTGACCGCCCAGGAAGTCCTCGACGAGTCCCTGGCCACCGGGCACGAAGGAGTGGTGGTGAAGGCGGCCGGGTCGCGCTACGAGGCCGGCCGCCGGGGCAAGGCGTGGGTCAAGGTCAAGCCGGTCCAGACCTTCGACCTCGTGGTCCTCGCCGCCGAATGGGGCCACGGTCGGCGGCGGGGCTGGCTCTCCAACCTCCATCTCGGCGCCCGCGATCCCGCCGGGGGCTTCGTCATGGTCGGCAAGACGTTCAAGGGCCTGACCGACGCCATGCTGACCTGGCAGACCGAGCAGCTCCTCGCCCTCGAGACGGACCGCGTCGGCATCGAGGTGCACGTGCGACCCGAGCTGGTCGTGGAGATCGAGCTCGACGGCGTCCAGGCCTCCACCCGCTACCCCGGCGGCCTGGCGCTGCGCTTCGCCCGGGTGGTGCGCTACCGCTCGGACAAGGACGCGGCCGAGGCCGACACCATCGGATCGTTGCAGGCCCTCCTCCCCCGCCCCCCGGGTTGACCGTCGCCGCCCGACCCGCGCTCCAACCCGTTCAGGCGTGTCCGATCGGGCAGATGCGCGCGGAGCGACACGCACGAACGAAGCCAGCGGCGCTCAGGAGGCCGGGGCGGGGATCGACGCGGTGGCCGCGCGTGTACGGCCACAACGCCTCGGGCACCGAGACGGATCCGTCGGCCTGCCGGTAGGTCTCGAGGATGGCCGCCAGCACCCGGGGCACGGCCACCGCTGACCCGTTCAGCGTGTGGACCAGCTCGGTGCCCTTGCGCCCTGCGGGCCGGTAGCGGAGGTTGGCGCGGCGGGCCTGGTAGTCGCTGAACCACGAGACCGAGCTCACCTCGAGCCACTGCTGGCAGCCGGGGGCATAGACCTCGATGTCGAGGCTGCGATGGTGGCTCTGACCGAGGTCGGCGGTGCAGATCTCGACGACGCGGTAGGCGAGACCGAGGGCCGCGATCGTATCTTCGGCGCGCGCCAGCAGCTCATCGAGCATCGCCGGCGCCGCCTCCGGCAACGAATAGGCGAGGATCTCGACCTTGTCGAACTCGTGCACGCGCAGCAACCCGCGCGTATCACGGCCGGCTGAGCCCGCCTCGCGCCGGTAGCAGGGGGTGTAGGCCATCATGCGGACCGGGAGGTCGGCCTCGGCCAGCACCTCATCCGCGCCGATGGAGGTGAGTGGGACCTCGGCTGTCGGAATGCACCAGAGGTCGTCGCGCTCGATGGCGTACGCCTCGTCGGCGAACTTCGGGAGCTGGCCGGTCGACGTGAGCGTGGCTGTAGTGACGAGAGAGGGCGGGCGGATCTCCTCGAAGGCGTCGGCGTTGCGGTCGAGGGCGAGCTGGCACATGGCCCGGCCGAGGGTGGCGCCGAGTCCTCGCAACATCGTGAACATCGACCCGCTGATCTTGACCGCTCGCTCGATGTCGAGGATGCGGAGAGCGGGCCCGATCTCCCAGTGCGGCACGCGCTGCCAGGGCTCGTAGCCCCCCTCGTCGTAGCCGACTACCCGGAGGACGGGGTTGTCGGCCTCGCTCGTACCATCGGGTGCGTCGGGTGAGGGCAGGTTCGGGATCTCGAGCAAGAGCTGGCGCAGCTGCGCTTCGAGCTCCGCGGCCTCGATCGCCAGGGCCCGTTCCTCCTCGCCGAGGCGGCGGCTCTCGTCTTGGACGGCCTCCGTGGAGCTGGAACCTTCCCGGCGATAGCGCTGGACCTGTTTCGAGAGCTCGTTGACCCGTTTGCGCACGGCATCGCGAGCCGCGGTGACCTCGCGAAGGCGGCGGTCGAGGGCGGCCACGTCGTCGAGGGGGGTGAGATCGATGCCGCGACGGCTCATGGCCTTCTTCACCGCGTCGAGGTCGGAGCGAAGCAGGCGGACGTCGATCACGAGCACACCGTACTGGTCACCCCCATTTTCCGCCGGGAGAAATACGTAAGTCATCACTTCGGTTATAGTGGCGCAGGAAGGGGGGTCCACATGGGATCCAGCAAGGTGGCCATCGTGACCGGAGGCTCCCGGGGGTTCGGACGAGCCGTGGTCTCTGCCCTCCTGGCTCGGGGTTGGTCCGTGGTGACCGACGCCCGCAATGCGGGGGAGCTGGCGGCGACCGCGACCGAGCTCGGCGCGGGGGGTGACGGCCGGCTGGTCGCCATCCAAGGTGATGTCTCCGACAACGTCCATCAGAACGAACTGATCGAGGCCGCCCGCAACTTCGGGCGGCTCGATCTCGTCGTCAACAACGCGGGCGCTCTCGGCCCGAGCCCGCTCCCCTCCCTCGCCGAGTTGCCGGCCGCGGCCCTGGCCGAACTGTTCGAGGTCAACGTCCTCGCCCCGCTGCGCCTCGTGCAGACGGCCCTGCCGGACCTTCGCGCCTACGAGGGCGGGGTGGTCAACGTGACGTCCGACGCCGGCGTCGAGGGGTATCCGGGCTGGGGTGCTTACGGTGCCAGCAAAGCCGCGCTCGACCAGCTCTCGCGCGTGCTCGCCGCCGAGGAGCCGCGGCTGCGCGTGTGGTCGCTCGATCCGGGCGACATGCGGACTCGGATGCACCAGGAAGCCTTCCCGGGCGAGGACATCTCGGACCGGCCGGAGCCGGAGGCCAGCGTGCCCGGGCTCCTGGCCCTGCTCGACGGGCGCCCGCCATCGGGCCGTTACACCGCCGCACAGCTCGTGGCGCCATGACCGCGACCCTCAGCCCCTCCAGCTTGGACTTCCAGCTCTCCCCCGAGCTCGAGGCGCACGAGCCGCCGGAGGTCCGCGGCGCCGGCCGTGATGATGTCCGGTTGATGGTGTCGGTCGGTGCTTCGACGCCTGTCCACACCCGCTTCCGCCAGCTCCCCGAGTTCCTGTCGCCGGGTGACCTCGTCGTGGTCAATCGATCCGGCACCGTGGCCGCGGCCCTCGATGCGTGGAACGAGCGTGTGGACTCCATCGTGGTACACCTCGCCACCCCGCTGCCGGACGGGACCTGGCTCGTGGAGCCGCGCCGGCCCCACGGCCCCGCGACGGCACCCTTCGGGGAGGACGTCAGCGGCCAGACGCTGTCGATGGCCGGCGGCGGCCGCGCCCGCGTGCTCCACCCGTTCGGCGACTCGAACCGGTTGTTCGTGGTCGCCCTCGACGTCGAGGGGGACGTCGTCGATTACCTGGCCCGCCATGGCCATCCGATCCGCTACGCGCACGTTCCGCGGCCATGGCCGCTCGATGCGTACCAGACGGTCTTCGCCACCGAACCCGGTAGCGCCGAGATGCCGAGTGCCGGCCGCCCCTTCACCGGGGCACTGGTGGCCGAGCTGGTGGCGCGAGGCGTCGGGGTCGTCCCGCTCGTCCTGCACACCGGTGTCTCGTCCCTCGAAGGCCACGAGATGCCCTACCCCGAGCGCTACGAGGTGCCCGCCGCGACGGCCGCTGCGGTGAACTCGACACGCGCCGCCGGTGGCCGAGTCGTGGCCGTGGGGACGACGGTCGTCCGAGCGCTCGAGACCACGGCGGACGCGGACGGCTGGGTCGAACCCGGGGCCGGCTGGACCGAGCTGGTGCTCGGGCCGGAGCGCCCCACCCGTGCAGTCGACGGGTTGGTCACCGGCTGGCACGAGCCTCGCTCGTCGCACCTGAGTCTCCTCGAGGCGCTGGCGCCGATCGCCGTCCTCGAGACGGCGTACGCCGCGGCCGTGCGCGCCGGGTACCGCTGGCACGAGTTCGGCGACCTCCACGTGATCCTTCCCTGACCGGCTCTCGCCTTGCGGCCGATCCGGCTCTGCCGGTCGAGCGGAGTTCCCCGGATGGGGTTCGACGCGAGGAAGTCCTTCGTACGGAGCTCGATCCGGCTCTGCCGGTCGAGCGGAGTTCCCCGGATGGGGGATTTCCAAGGGGGGACGGTCCCCTTCCCCCCTTGGCCCTTACGAGCGCTGGAAGACCTGGAAGGTGGCAAGGGCGGACACGTAGACGACGACCGCGAGGGCCAAGCCACCCCAGAAGAGCCGGCCGAAGATCTTTGCATCGAACTTGAGATGCATGAAGAACAGCACGACCAGCACGAACTTCACGGTCATCAGCACGAGGAGGGTGGGGAGGAACATCGGGCCGAAGTCGAGGTACTTGGTGGACACCTCGAGCGCGGTGAGAACGCCGAGCACCACGGCGATCATCACGTAGAAGCTGTCCTTTGGATGCGCGTGCTCGCCCCGGCCGATGTGCGTGTCGACACCCTCGGCAGGGGGTTCGTCGTGCGCGTCGACCTCGGTGGTGGACATGGCGCCTCTCAGGACGGGATCAGGTAGACGAGGGTGAAGATCACGATCCAGACGATGTCGACGAAGTGCCAGTAGAGCCCGACCAGCTCGACCACTTCGGCACGGTCCCCGGGGATGCGGTTGCGCAACATCATCACGACGATCGACAAGAGCATGATGATCCCGACGGTGACGTGCGCTCCGTGGAATCCGGTGAGCGTGTAGAAGCTCGACGAGAAGAGGCTGGTCGAGAAGCCGAGACCTTCCCGGTAGAACGCGGTGAACTCGTAGACCTGGCCGCCGACGAACGTGGCGCCGAGCAGGGCGGTGGTCACGAGCCACAGGCGGGTGCGATGGTGGTCGCCCCGGCGGGCGGCGGAGACGGCCATCACCATGGTGAGCGAGCTCGTGAGGAGAACGAACGAGCTCACCGACGTGAAGGCGATGTCGTAGACCTCCCGGGGCCCGGGCCCGCTGCCGACGCGGCCGCGGTACAGGAAGTAGGTAGAGATCAGACCGCCGAAGAGCAAACACTCGGAGCCGAGGAACAACCAGACGGCGAGCTTGTTGTTCGACAGGCCCGTCGAGGTCTGGGGCTCGCCGTGCTCGAAGGCCTCCGGGCCGTGGTGGGTGAGGACGGCGTCAGCCAACAGTGGTCAGCTCCTGGGCCGGCCCGGCGTGACCAGGCTGATCGGGCTCCTCCGGCGCCACGGAGGGCTCGATGGCCCAGCCGTAAACCCCGAGCAGCACGATGACGGCGCCGACGACGGCGAGGACGTAGTTGTAGATGAGCCCGAGGCCGATGATCGGCAGCCCGGAGGCGACCACAACGGGCCAGTAGGACGGTGAGGGCATGTGGATGTGCGGATCCTTGTTCTCTTCCTGCTCGGCCAGGACCTCCTCCGCCGTCGCCACCTTGACGAGGTTGCCCTGCTCGTCCTCGTCGTACTTGCGGTGGAAGAACTCGTCGATGGAGCTGACGGTCGGGATGGCGTCGAAGTTGTGGGGCACCGGGGGGTTGGTGGTCATCCACTCGTAGCTGCGGGCATCCCACGGATCGAGTGGCGCGTTGCGCGGCTTGCGGGCCGCGTCGATGGCATTGACCAGGAAGACGAGCACCCCGACGGCCAGGATGAAGGCACCGATCGTCTCGACCAGGTTCCAGAACGAGAAACCCATGTTGTCGGTGTACAGGTACATGCGGCGCGGCTCGCCCATCAGCCCGACGATGTGCATCGGACCGAATGTGAGGTTGACGCCGATCACCATGAGCCAGAAGTTCAGCTTGCCGAGGCCCTCGTTGAGCATGCGGCCGAAGACCTTCGGCCACCAGTAATAGAAGCCGGCGAACAGGCCGAAGACCGCTCCTCCGAACAACACGTAGTGGAAGTGGGCGACGATGTAGTACGTGTCGGTCTGCTGCGTGTCGGCCGGCGACACGGCGTGGGTGACGCCCGAGACGCCGCCGATGGTGAACTCGACGACGAGACCGATGGCGAAGAGCATCGCTGTGGTGAAGTGCAATCGCCCGCCCCACATGGTGGCCACCCAGTTGATGATCTTCACGCCGGTCGGCACCGCGATGAACATCGTCGTGAGCGAGAACACCGTCACCGAGACGGGCCCGAGGCCCGAGGCGAACATGTGGTGGGCCCACACGCCCCATCCCATGAAGCCGATGGCCGCCCCGGAGAAGACGACGAAGGGGTAGCCGAAGAGCGGTTTGCGGGAGAAGACGGGGAGCACCTCCGAGACGATCCCGAACGAGGGCAGGATCAGGATGTAGACCTCGGGGTGCCCGAAGATCCAGAAGAGGTGCTGCCAGAGCAATGGGTCGGCGCCGGCCTGCACGCTGAAGAAGGTGGCGTTGAACAACCGCTGGAACAGCAGCAGCACCAACGCCACGGTGATGACGGGCACGGCGAAGACGAGGAGGAACTGGACGACGAGGATCATCCAGGTGAACACCGGCATCTTCATGAGGCCCATGCCGGGCGCCCGCATGTTGAGGATCGTGACGATCAGGTTGAGCGAGCTGGTGAGCGACGCGATGCCGGTGATGAGCAGCGCCGCGGCCCAGAAGTCCATGCCGTGGCTGGGTGAGAAGACCGGGCCGGTGTTGGGGGCGTAGGCGAACCAGCCACCGTCGGGTGCGCCGCCGAGGAACGGGCTCAGGTAGAGGAAGCAGCCACCCATGAGGAACGTCCAGAGCCCGAACGCGTTGAGCCGTGGGAAGGCGACGTCGCGCGCGCCGACCTGCAGGGGCACGAGGTAGTTGCCGAAGGCGGCGGCCATCGGCATCACGAAGAGGAAGATCATCGTGGTGCCGTGCATGGTGAAGAGCTCGTTGTAGGTGCCGGCGGAGAGGATCGTTCCGTTCGGGCGGGCGAGCTGGAGGCGGATGAACAGCGCCTCGATGCCCCCGACGACGAAGAAGACCATGCCGGCGACGCCGTACATGATCCCGATCTTCTTGTGGTCGACGGTGAAGAGCCAGCTCTTCCAGCCGGTCTCCATCCTCGGCCGGCGGTAGACGCCGAGCGCTTGGCGCGGCACCACCACGTCGGCGGGCGCCAGCTCCAATGGTCTGGGCGGCGGCTCGATGATGGCCATGTGGCTGCTCGCTCCTCGGTCCTACTTCATGGTGGACAGGTAGGCGACGAGTTCGTCGATCTGCGATTCGGTCAGGCCCAGGTTCGGCATCCCGCGGATGAGGCCCTGGGCGTCGGGCTTCACCCACATGGGGATCATCGCCGGCGGGTCGCGCAGCCACCGTTCGAGGGCAGCGCGGTTGAGGCACTCGTCGCTGGTGCCGGTCACGTACTTCGCGGTGAACTCCGCGCTGTTCGCGCAGTTCGGTTTCTTCAGATCGAAGGACGCGCCCGACGAAGACCGTGCGGCTCATCAGGTGGGTGAGGTTGGGCACGGCTCCGGGCACCACCTGCGCCGCCGGGTTGGGCACGACGGCTGTGCCGTTGGCGTCCTTCAGCCCGTTGATCTGGTGGCAACGAGAGCACTGGGCGATGAACAGCGCCTGCCCCGATTTCTGGTCGTCGGTCTGCGGGGTGGCGCCGGGGAGCAACTGGTTGTCGATCCAGCGCTGCCAGTCGTCCGCCGAGAGGGCCACGACTCGGATGCGCATGTTGGCGTGCGAGAGGCCGCAGAACTCGGTGCACTGCCCCCAGTACTCACCTGGTTTGTCCGCAGCCATGCGCAACGGCTGGACCCGGTTGGGAACCGCGTCACGCTTGCCGTTCAACCGTGGGATCCAGAACGAGTGGATGACGTCGCGGCTCGTGATGGAGAGCTCCACGGGCTTGCCCGCGGGGATGACCATCTCGTTGGCGGTGACGATGGCTTGGCCGTCGGGGTTCTTGTAGGCGGGGTAGTCGAACTCCCACCACCACTGCTGCCCGACCACGGTGATCTCCAGCGCGTCCGGGCTCCGCCTGGCGAGATCGAAGACCGTCTTGACCGTCGGCACGGCCACGATGGCGAGCAGCACGGCAGGCGCGATGGTCCACATGATCTCGAGGCGGGTGTTCCCGTGGATCTGGTTCGGGATCTGCCGTCCCGGGCGGTCGCGGAACCTCACCACGACGTACAGCACGACGATGAACACCAGCGCCGCGACGATCACGGCGAGCACGTAGACGAAGTTCAGGTCCGCGATCTTCTGGGCGTTCGGGCCCTCGGGCTTGAAGACGTTCTGCGGGGCGCTGCCACAGCCGACCGCGAGGAGGGCCATGGACGCGAAGATCAGGGGCAATGACCAGCGACGACGCGGCCGGCGTGGCCCAGATCTCACGTCACGCGCTCCAGAGCGGGTGGCACGGATGTCAACGTAGTCCGTGCTCGGTGCCGGGCAGAATCGGTCACAGGACCGTCACGGTGCCGTCGACGATGGTGGAGCCGTCCGCGGCGTCGACGTGCATCGGGTAGACCCCGGGCGTCGTGATCCGGACGGTCAGGAACCGGGTCTGGCCGTCCCCGGCGAGCGCCGTCTCGAAGGTCGTCTTCTTCCCGGTCGGCTTGCCGTTGCTGTCGAGGACGTCGGGCCCGACGACGACGAGCTTGGCCGGCCTGCCCCCCTGGTTGGTGAACGTGACGCTCGCCGTGACCGAACGCGGCACGTTCACGTTCTCGGACGGCTCGAGCGTGTTGCCGTGCAAGATGAACTGCCCGGCCAGCGAGGCCTTGTCGGCGACGGTGTTGCTGTTGGTGCCACCCTCGTGCGGTTCGAAGCCACGCGAGCCGTGCACGGCGGTGATGACGCCCGCCGCGAGCACCAGGGATCCCGCGGCCATGAGCACCCCGACGATGACGTTGAGACCGATGCGGCGCAGCCCCGAGAAGAGGGCGGCGACGATGACGATCAGGGCCGCCACGGAGATGAACACCACGACGGCCGCGTTCCTGTTCAGCGAGAGCATGACCCGCGAGAAGCCGAACACCACCAGACCGATCACGAGGGCGCCCATGACCGGGAACTCGATGGGGTTCATCAGCGAGTTGCGCAGCGCGTGGTTGTAGGCGGCGTCGTCGGAGGCACGGTCGGCCCAGGCTTGGACGGTCCACTCGACCACCGAAGCCACCACGACGACGATTCCGGCGCCGAACACCCAGCGCTCGGAGATCATCCCGACGAGGAGCAACGCCACCCCGAAGGCGGCCACGAGCGGCCACATCGACGGTGAGGTGACCGGGCCCCGCCCGATGGTGGACGCGTCCTCCGGCAGGCCGTCCGGATAGGCGGCCGTGGCCACCTCCGCGTCCCGGAAGGCCGTCGTGACCAGGCCCAGGAAGAGGGCGGAGAGGGCGAGGGCGCCGAGGGTGACGGTGCCGACGAACTCGTTATCACTCGCGAGCGCATACGCGAAGGCGGCGACCACTCCGTAGGCGGCCAACCCCAGGAAGAACTTCGAGCCCGTCGTGATCACGACCTACTCCACCGTGTAGATGACGAACCACACCGCGACGAAGGCCACGGTGAGGAAGTGCCAGTAGAGGGCCAGCGAAGAGATCCCGTCGTGCTCCTTGCCCGAGTAGCGACCGCCGAGCTCACGGAAGGCCATGAGCACGGCGAAGGCGATGCCGGCGATGAGCGCCACGAGGAACGTGGCGGTGATGGCGTAGACGAGCTCGGCGTAGCCCGAAGCGCGGATGTCGAGCCCCATGGCGTTGTAGACGAAGATCTGGGCGTTGAGCACCGCCACGCCGAACAGGGCCAGGACGCCCAGCGCCACCGCGGTGTCGCGACGGTTGTTGCGGGTGATGGCGTACACCGCCCACTGCGCCATCATCGAGCACCCGATCATCGTCACCAGCATCATGTGGACGGCGACGTCGGGGACCTCGACCCCCTTCGGGAGCCACTTCGCCGTGCTCCCCCCGGCCGCGTCGCGGAACGCGATGTAGATGGCGATCATGCCGCCGAAGAGCATCGTGCCGGCCGCGCACACCAGTGCGGTGGCAACCAGGAGGGCGCGGGGCGGGGCGGGGACGGCGCCGGGGGCAGGGCGAGCATCAGACCTCGCTCCCCTGGGCGGCCTCTTTTCGGTCGAGCAGTGGCTCGGGGGAAGTCACTTCGCCCACCCACACGTCGAAGTCCTCCACCGGCGGTGGCGAGGTGGTGGCCCATTCCAACGTCTGGCCGTCCCAGGGATCGTCGCCGATGCGCTCGCCCCGCCGGGCCAGGGCGCGACCGGCGAGAGCGACGAAGGTGAGGACCGTGAGGGCCATGATGACGTAGCCCCCGAAGCTCACCGCGTTCAGGAACTTGGCCAGCCCCTCGTGGTCGACGGAATAGTTGACCTCGCCGAGGGGCTGCTTGAAGAACCCGAGGATGACCTCGGGCAGGGCCGTGAGGACCACGCCGAGGAAGGCGACGACGGCGAGGGCGCGTGCCGGCCCTCCGTGCACGCGACGACCCCACAGCTTCGGTCCCCAGAACAAGACGGCGGCGCCCGTCCCGAGGAGCCCCGCGAGGAGCACGAAGTTGAACTGCCCGAGCACGAACACCGTGCCCCTGAGCGAGAGGCCCTTCCAAGGGGTGAACACACCGGCCACCGCGCCGCCGGCGTACATCAACGATGCGCCGACCGAGAACAAGAGCGCGGAGGTGAAGCGCACGCGGCCCGACCCGAGCGCCATCGCCCACAACCCGAGCAGGGCGACCACAGGCAGGACGACCGCGAGGTTGGTGACGACGTAGAGGAACTGCTGGGTGACTTTCGGCCAGAGTGCGGGCTGCACGTAGGCCCCGAACGAAAGGGCGCCGAGCACGCCGAGGGCGCCCATCACCGTGAACCGCAACGGCTGGCGGATACGCGCCATGACCGGCACGATGTCGGCGACGACACCGAGACCGAGCAGCGCGTACACATAGACCTGTGGCTGGCTGATCGACCACTCCAGGATCGACGCCATCCCCTGGTCGCCGCCGAGGAGCTGGCCGCCGTAGTGGTGGTTGACGTAGAGCACGATGAGGTTGCCCACCAGCACCGGCAAGCTGACCAGCAGCATGCTGCCGGTCACCACGGCTGACCAGGCGAGGAACGGCATGCGGCCGAGCGTCATGCCGGGGGCCCGCATCGTGAGGGCCGTGGCGACGACGCACATCGATCCCACGAGCAGCGACGCGACGACGAGGCCGAGGGAGAGCAGGAACAGGTCGACCGCCCTCACCTGCCCGCCCCCCGGGCCGCCGTTGGCGAAGTAGGCGCCGATCAAGAGCCCACCGCCGATGAGCCAACCCCAGAACGACAGCGCGGCCGCTCTCGGGAAGGCGATGGCCGTGGCCCCGAGCTGGAGCGGCACCACCGCGATGGCGAGGCCCAGCAGGAGAGGTAGCACGCCCATGAACACGAGGCCCGTCCGGTAGAAGCTGAAGAGCTGCGGCACGGTGTCGAGGGGCAGGATCTGGGTACGCGCGGGCTCGATGCGCTCCAGCGCGAGCAGGGCCCCGACGACCAGGGCGGCAATGACGACCAGCACGGCCAGGGCCAGGTACATCCGGCCGATCCGCTTGTGGTCGTCGGTGAGGACCCAGCCGGCCAAGCCGCTCGGGGAAGCAGCCGGCCGGCGCTCGAAGCCGGGAGCCGGCGCTACCGCATGCGCCTCGGGCGGGTTCTCGGTGATCGTCATGGGCCTCTCCGGTGAGCGCGGCGTGACCCGGATCGCGGCGCGCTCGGACGAGGAAGGGTCAGCTGTCGGGGCCGCACCTTAGCGAAGGGGGAACGGACACCCTTTCCCTGCCGCACGCCCGAGCTGGGCGGCTCCCGATCGCGCGCGCTCACCAGCCGTGCCGCACCAGCGTGTCGAGGGCGATCGCCCCGAACAGGACGGTGACGTACGTGATCGAGAACGAGAAGACGCGCATGGCGGCGCGTGCCCCTGGAGCACGCCGCAGGGCCAGGACACCCCACACGAACATCCCACCTGCGACGAGGGCCACGAGCCCGTAGAGAAGCCCCATGTGGGCGACGGGCACGAGGACGAGGCTGAGGGCCCAGAGCGCGATCGTGTAGCCGAGCATCCGGCGGCTCGTGACCTCTACCGGGGCGACGGCCGGCAGCATCGGGACGTCGGCGGCGCGGTAGTCGTCGGCATAGCGGATGGCCAGAGCCCAGAAGTGCGGCGGCGTCCATACGAAGATGAGGGCGAACAGCACCAAGGGCGTCCACGTCAGGCTGCCGGTGACGGCCGCCCAACCGACGAGCACGGGTACCGCGCCCGCCGCCCCGCCGATCACGATGTTGCGGGTCGAGGTGCGCTTCAGCCACAACGTGTACACGAAGACGTAGAAGGCAGTGGCCGACAGGGCGAGGGCGGCCGAAAGGAGGTTGACCGCCAGCCCGAGGATCACCATGGCCGCGCTGAGCAGCACCAATGCGAACACGAGGGCGGCACGCGGCTCGATGGCCCCGGTGACCAGGGGCCGGCCCTGGGTGCGGGGCATGAGCCGATCGATGTCGCGGTCGACGTACATGTTGATGGTGTTGGCCGCGCCCGCCGCCAGCGCGCCGCCCACCAGCGTCGCCAGGACGAGACGCAGGTCAGGGATGCCCTTGTCCGCCAGGACCATGGTCGGCACGGTGGTGATGAGCAGGAGCTCGATGATGCGCGGCTTGGTGAGGGCGAGGTAGGCCCCCACCTTCGTGCGCGGGAAGCGGCCGAGACGATCGCCGTGTCCGAGGAGACCACCCGGGTTCAACCGGGAGGGAACCAGGGGACGGCTGCCGACGGCCATACGTCTCCGATCGTAGGCCCACGCCATTGGAGCCTCCAACGCGCCCGGTGCGAGGCGGCGAAGGCCGAGTAATTGCGCGATGAGTTCGTCGGCCGCCTCGCTCGCCCCCGTCGAGGTCGAGCAGCCGACCGACGAGACCGACCTCCGGCCCGACCGGCCCTGGATCGTCCTGGTGTGGAACGACCCCATCAACTTGATGTCGTACGTGGTCTTCGTGTTCCAGAAGTTGTTCGGCTACAGCCGGGAGAAGGCCACCTCGCTGATGCTGGACGTGCACCACAAGGGTCGGGCGGTGGTCTCCAACGGGACGCGCGAGAAGGCGGAGCTCGACGTGTTCCGCCTGCACGAGCACGGGCTCTGGGCCACGATGCAGCGGGACGACTGATGCCGGGCGTCGTCGCCGACCGGCCGCCCGCTCGCTGATGCTGCGCCGGCGCCGGATCCGCCGCACCCGCGGTGGGGCCCTCCGCATCGAGCTGCCTTCGGAGGAACGCGAGGTGTTGCGCCGCTTGCTGCCCCAGCTGCGCGAGCTGCTCGCCGGCGATTCCGACGACCCCCGCGTCCGGCGGCTCTTCCCGACTGCCTTCCCCCACGACCCGGAAGCCGAGGAGGAGTACCAGCACTACATGCGGGAGGAGCTGGTTGCCTCGCGCACCGCAGCAATCGACGCCGTCGAGGCGTCCCTCGATTCCAAAGAGCTCGACGAGGAAGCGGCGCTGGCATGGATGCAGTCGATCAACAGCGTCCGGCTCGTCCTGGGGACCATGCTCGATGTGAGCGAGGACCTCGATGTCTCCCGGGTCCGAGACGACGACCCTGACATCCAGGGCTACGCGCTCTACGCCTATCTCAGCATGCTCCTCGACGAGCTGCTCGCCGCGACGGACCGATGACGGCACCGCCTTCCGGCGGGAGCGGGGTGCGCCTGCTCACCATCATGGGCTCGGGTGAGACGGCGCCCACCATGGCGAAGGTGCACCGGACCCTCGTCGAGCGCGTCGGGGAACCGGCCGTCCTGCTCGACACGCCGTATGGCTTCCAGGAGAACGCCGACGACATCTCCGAGCGAACGCAGCAGTACTTCGACCAGAGCGTGGGCCACCGGATCGAGGTGGCGACGTACCGCTCGACGGCGGTGGACGCGGTCACGCGCGAGACGGCGCGGCGCCGCCTCGAAGCGGCCCGCTATGTGTTCGCGGGACCGGGGAGCCCGTCGTACGCGCTGCGCCAGTGGGTCGGCACGGCGATCCCCGCAACGTTGGCGGCCAAGCTCGCCACTGGAGGCGCCGTCACGTTCGCGAGCGCCGCCGCGCTGACCCTCGGCGTAGCAACCGTCCCCGTCTACGAGATCTACAAGGCCGGCGAATCGGCTCACTGGCTCCCGGGGCTCGACCTCCTCGGTGCCGCGACGGGGCTGCGCGCCGCGGTGATCCCCCACTTCGACAACGCCGAGGGCGGCCACTACGACACCCGCTACTGCTACCTGGGCGAACGGCGCCTCGCGACAATGGAGGCAGAGCTTGCGCCCCACACCAGCGTGATCGGCGTCGACGAGCACACCGCGGCGATCTTCGACGTGGGGGAGGCCACCGTGACGGTGCTCGGCCGAGGCGGCCTCACCCTGCGGCGGGCGGGCCGTGCGGTCGTGTTCCCCGCCGGCAGCGAGTTGAGCTTCGCCGAGCTGGCCGCGGCGGCGGAGGGACGGCGGAGCACGACCAGCTCTACCCGCTCCACCGCGGCCGACGCCGGCCCGGCGACTCCGGCCAACACCGCGGCGACGGGCACGCCGCTCATGACCGAAGCCGCTCGGCTCGAGCGCGACTTCGGGGCCACGCTCGACGCCCGTGACACCACCGCCGCGGTGAACGCGGTGCTCGAGCTCGAGCAGCTCCTCGTGGACTGGTCCGCCGATACCACGCAGTCCGACGAGCCGGATCGCGTGCGGGCGCGGCTGCGCTCGATGGTGGTGCGCCTCGGCGAGGTGGCCGCACTCGGGGCGCGTGACCAACGGGAGGTGCTGGCGCCCCTCGTCGAGGCGGTGCTGGCCGCTCGCCGAGCGGCTCGGGCGGCACAGGCCTGGGCGACCGCCGACGAGTTGCGCGATCGCCTGCGGGCGGCGGGGGTGGAGGTCCGCGACACCACCGCCGGCGAGGAATGGGACCTGATCCGCTAGATGACGTAATTCCCGGGGGTCAGTGGTCGTAGGCGATGAGGGAGCGCAGTGCGGGTTGGCCGCTGCGGTGGTTGTGCCAGATGGCGGCGGTGAGGGCGAGGAGTCGCTGGGCGATTCGCACGACCACACCGGTTGCAGTGCGGCCGCCGTGGCGTTCGACATCGAGTTGGCCCTTGAGCGTGTCGTTCACCGATTCGATGAGTTGACGCAACGGCTTGAGCAGGGGCGTACCTGGGCGTCGCTTCTCGTCGGTGCGGGCCGGGCGTAGGAGGGTGATGCCGTGGTCGGCGAGGAACCGTTCGAACTCGGCGCTGGCGTAGCCCTTGTCGGCGAGGATCGTCTGGCCTGGGCGGGTGGCGATCAGGTCGGGTTCGGTTTCCAACAGGTCGCGGGCGACTTCGCGTTCGTCAACTTTGGGATTGGTCAACGCGAACGTGACGGGCAGCCCGGCGGGGGTGCACACTGCAGTCGCAGCCCCCAGAAGTAGCGGGAGTGGCTGGCGCAGTAGCCGTAGCCGGCCCATCCGGCCACATCAGACCGTCGGGCGGTGGGCCGAGACCGACCGCACTCGATGGGGGTGGAGTCGATCACCCAGGTGTCGTCGCCCCACAGATCGGTATCGGTCGCCAACAGCCGGATGAACGCCAGCAGCTGGTCCGACGCCCGCCGCAGCCGCTTGTTGTAGCCGGACTGGCGGGGCAGATAAGGGAACAGATGTCGGAGGTGCTGACGGGCGTGGCGCAGCCAGCGGGTCTCGGACGTGTACCCGAGCAGCGCCTGCATCACGGCCAAGGTGATCAACTCGCTATCAGCCAGCTTCGTGCTGAAGCCCTCCCTGGGCCGCGCCGGCGCCAGGCTCGGATCGTCCGCCATGGCGTCGTCCACCTTCACGTACAGTGCGGTAGCGAGAGTGTCCAGATCGGCGTCCATCGGTCCTCCCAGATCGATCGGGTAAGCAACGCCGATCGTGGACGCTCTCGCCTCGTCAGCGGCGGATACCCCCGGGAATCACTCGTCTAGTGCCGTGACCGGTGACCGAGGCCTGGTCCGCCGAGCCGGGTTGGTGCCGGCAAGGCGCGACGGGGAAGCAATAGTCGCAGCACTATTGCGACGAGGCGCAACGCAGTCGGCGCCGGCACTGGCCGGCGCAACGGGGCGAACGTTGCCGGTCACGGCACTAGCGGGGCGATGTCGGCGGCCGATCGGGCGGCGCCTGCTAGAGTTGCCTGCGCCTTCCAGCAGGCATCGGTCCCGATCGTCCGAGCCCCCATCGTCTAGCGGCCTAGGACACCACCCTTTCAAGGTGGCGGCACGGGTTCGAATCCCGTTGGGGGTGCTGAAAGCGAGCTCGGTCCCGTGGTGCAGTTTGGAGTGCACGCCGGCCTGTCAAGCCGGAGGCCGCGGGTTCAAATCCCGTCGGGACCGCGCCGTCCGCCGCCTGTGGAGGACGGACAAGGTCGGGTAGCTCAGTCGGCAGAGCGCGCGCCTGAAAAGCGCGAGGTCACCGGATCGACGCCGGTCCCGACCACCCCAGTCGCCAGCGGCCATCGCGCTGGCGCGGATCGAGCGCGAGTACGGGCCGTTCCATACTCAGGTACGAAGCGCTCGAACGACGTGTGAGCACCGCCGCCTGCATTCAGCTATCGAAGGGGAAGCCGAGGTCGGGGGCGGTGAGCAGCGCCTCGAAGGCGATCCCCTCGGCCTGGGCCAACGCTTTCGCGGTGCCACCCCGGTCGACCAGGGCGAGGATGAGCACCGGCTCGGCACCGTAGGCCCGGACGACGGCCGCCGCCTCCAGGGCGGAGACGCCTCGAGTGGCGGTGTCCTCGACGATGACGACTCGATCGCCGGGCTCCAGTGCACCGGCGATGCGTCCCTCGACGCCGTGGTCCTTCGCCTCCTTGCGGATGCTGAAGGCCCGCAGGGTCCGCCCCCTCGTCGCGGCGACAGCCGCCAGCCCGAACGCGATCGGGTCGGCGCCCATCGTGAGACCGCCGATGGCGGTCACGTCCCCGGGGATCCGCGCCAGGGCCGCCTCGGCCACGAGCAGGATCCCCTCCGGCCGGCAGGCGGTCTGCTTGGTGTCGAGGAACCAAGCGCTCTCCTTACCCGACTTCAGCGTGAAGCGCCCGCGCTTCACCGAGTGCTGCAGCACGTGGGCGCGAAGCGCGTCGAGGTCCACCAGCGCCGGACCGTACTGTGCGGGCATGCAGCTGCGGATCTTCACCGAGCCCCAGCAAGGCGCCAGCTACGACGACTTGCTCGCGGTCGCCAAGGCGGCCGAGGAGCTGGGCTTCGACGCCTTCTTCCGCTCCGACCACTACCTCAAGATGGGCAAGGTCGATGGACGGCCGGGGCCGACGGACGCGTGGGTCACCTTGGCCGGGCTGGCTCGTGACACGACGACGATCCGCCTCGGCACGCTCGTCACGTCGGCCACGTTCCGCCTCCCCGGGCCGCTGGCCGTGAGCGTGGCGGAGGTCGACCAGATGAGCGGAGGCCGGGTCGAGCTCGGGTTGGGGGCCGGTTGGTACGAGGCCGAGCACCTCGCCTACGCCATTCCCTTCCCGTCACTCGGCGAGCGCTTCGACCGTCTCGAGGAGCAGCTCACGATCATCACCGGCCTGTGGAGCACGCCCGAGGACGCCCGCTACGAGCACGAGGGTCGCTACTACCGAGTCGTGGATTCCCCCGGGCTCCCGAAGCCCGTGCAACGCCCCGGAGTGCCCATCATCGTCGGAGGCGGCGGGGCGAAGCGCACGCCCGCCCTGGCCGCCACATTCGCGGCCGAGTACAACCGAGCCTTCGCCTCACTCGACGACTTCCAGCGGCAGTGCCGCCGCGTCGAGGCGGCCTGCCAAGCCATCGGGCGCGACCCGGCCTCGATCACCTACTCCGCCGCGCTCGTGCTCTGCGTAGGGCGTGACGAGCGGGAGCTGGCGCGACGAGCGACGGCCATCGGCCGCGAACCCGAGGAGCTGCGCGCCAACGGTGCGGCCGGCCTCGTCGACGAAGTGACCGCCACCTTGCGGCGTTGGCACGATGCGGGCGCAGCGCGCATCTACCTCCAAGTGCTCGATTTGCGCGACTTGGAGCATCTCCAGCTCGTCGCCGAGAAAGTCAGGCCGCGGCTCGCTTGACCTCGGCGCGACCAGCCGCACGCTTCAGGACACCAGCACGCGGCCCTGGCCCGCGGAGACCTGACCGATGGCTCGCGCCTCGCACCCCTGCTCGTCGAGTACGGCCAACGCGGCTGTCTCCTGCTCGGCGTCGACGACCGCCACCATCCCGATCCCGAGGTTGAAGGCGCGGGCCATCTCGTCGTCGGTCACCTCGCCGCGCCGCTGCACCTCGCCGAAGATCCGCGGCACCGTCCAGGACCCTCGCCTTATGACGACGTCCACGCCCGCGGGGACCACCCGCGCCAGGTTGGCGGCCAGGCCGCCGCCGGTTACATGGGCCAGCCCGCGCACGTCGAGCCGGGCCCGCAGAGCGGCCAGCGCCGGGGAGTAGATGAGCGAAGGACGCAACAACTCGTCGGCGAGGGTCGTGTCGGCGCCCTCCCATGCCGGCTGATCGAGCGCGGCGCGACTGGAGATCAGCACCTTGCGGGCCAGCGAGTAGCCGTTCGAGCGCAGGCCGGGTGAGACGAGGCCGATCACCACGTCGCCCGCACTGATGGTTGCGCCGGTGATGAGCTCGGAACGCTCGACCACGCCCACTACGAACCCCGCCAGCTCCAGCGGATGGGCCGCACCGTGCTCGGCCACCTCGCCGCCCACGAGCGCGCAGCCGGCCCGCCGGCAGCCTTCGGCGATCCCCCCCACCACGGCCTCGACCACGCCAGGGTCGAGCGCGCCGACGGCGATGTAGTCGAGGAAGAACAAGGGATCGGCACCCTGTACGGCGATGTCGTCGGCACACATGGCCACGAGATCGATGCCGATGGTGTCGAACCGGCCGGTCATCACGGCCACCTCGAGCTTCGTGCCCACGCCGTCGGTGGAGCTGACGAGAACCGGATCGCGGTACTGGGTGGGGATGGCGACGACGCCACCGAAGCCGCCGATGTCCGACAGGACCTCCGGCCGGAAGGTGGCGCGGGCCAAAGGGCCGATGCGGGCCACCGCCTCCTCGGCCGCGGCGAGGTTGACCCCGGCGCTCTCGTACGTCGCGGGCGTGGCGCGGCCCTCGCCTTCGCTCACGCCGCTCACCGCGACTCAGCCACGCGTCTCGAGCACGGCCTTGTGCAGCGTCAGCGGGACGGGCACGGGGTAGACGCCGGTCAAGCAGGCGTCGCAGAAGGGGTCGCCGTCGACCTGCGCCGCTTTCCGCAGCCGCTCGAGCTCGAGATAGGCGAGGCTGTCCGCCCCCACGAAGGCGCGGACCTCCTCGCGGTCGAGCCGCGCCGCCAGCAGCTCTCGCGGATCGCCGGTGTCCATGCCGTAGAAGCACGGCCAGCGGTAGGGCGGCGACATGATCCGGAGGTGCACCTCGGCGGCGCCCGCCTCGCGGAGCATGGCCACCACCGCGCGCGTGGTGGTGCCGCGCACGATGGAGTCGTCCACCACGACGAGCCGCTTGCCCTCGATGCTCTCCCGCAGGGGATTGAGCTTCATCCGCACACCGTTCGCCCGCAGGTCCTGGCTCGGCGCGATGAAGGTCCGTCCGATGTAGCGGTTCTTCACGAGCCCGTCGCCATACGGGATGCCGCTGACCCTCGCAAACCCCTGTGCCGCCGGAACCCCGCTCTCCGGCACGGGCATCACCATGGCCGGGCGTTCGGGATCCTGGCTGTCCGGGGCGAGGGGAGCTTGCACGGCGAGCTGCTCACCCATCCGCACCCGGGCGGCGGCGACACCGTGCCCGTACAGCAAGGCATCGGGCCGGGCGAAGTACACGAACTCGAAGAGGCACAGCTTCGGGTCGACGCGGTCTCGACCGAATGGATGCGACGAGCGTGGGCCGTTCTCGTCGATCGAGACGATCTCGCCCGGCTCGATCTCGCGCACGAAGCGGGCCCCGACGATGTCGAGCGCCGGTGTCTCGCTCGCCAGCACCCAACCCCCGTCGAGACGGCCGAGACACAGCGGGCGGAAGCCATTCGGATCGCGAACGCCATAGATCCGCTGGCCGTCGAGGAGGACGAGGGCGAAGGCGCCCTCGACCTTCGGGAGGACGGCCCCCAACGCCTCGCCGACGTCGCCTCCATGGGTGCCGAGGTGGCGGGCGACGAGCTCGGCCAGCACGTCGCTGTCGCTCGAGACGATGCCCGGAAGCGTGCCGAGCTGGTCCGCCAGGGCCTCCGTGTTGGTCAGGTTGCCGTTGTGGGCGAGCGCGAACTCGGAGTGGGGCACGTCCCGGTAGACGGGCTGCGCGTTGCGCCACGTGCTGGAACCCGTGGTGCTGTAGCGGGTGTGGCCGATGGCCGAATGGCCGCTCAAGGCGACGAGCGTGCGGTCGTTGAAGACGTTGGGGACGAGGCCCATGTCCTTGAAGACGGTGAGGGTCTCGCCATCGGCCACCGCCATCCCCGCCGACTCCTGGCCGCGGTGCTGTAAGGCGTAGAGCCCCAGGTAGGTGAGATGCGAGACGGGCCGGCCCGGGGCGCGAACCCCGAAGACGCCGCAGGCCTCGCGGGGGGAGTCCGCCTCCTCGATCACCCGCGTGAGTCTGGCATGGCCCGAGCGAGCTTCCGTGCCGCGGTCACGGCTGCGGACCGTGGGCGCCCGCGCTGCCGAACGCCGCCGGCAGCCGGTCGCGCCATGTCGCCATGGCCCTGGCGAGCTCGACGTCGAGCAGGCCGTCGACGACGATCCGGTCACCCCCCGTGACCCCGACCTCTCGCCAGGAGACGCCGGCGGCATCGCAGCGGCGAGCCAGGGCGATCGCCTGCTCCCGGCCCACGCAGGCCACGACGCGACCGGGTGACTCGGCGAAAAGGGCCATCCAGTCCTCGATGCCACCTACCCTCAAGCCGACACCGCCCCCGATCGCCAGCTCGGCGAGCGCGAGACCCAGCCCCCCATCGGCGACATCGTGCACGCCGATCAGCAAGCCGTCGGCGACCGCGCCGCGGACGACCTCGGCCACGGCGGCCACCGCGGCCCCGTCGAGCGGCTCGAGCCGTCCCCCACGCGCTCCACGCTCCCACGCCCAGCGTGAGCCGGCGAGTCCGAGCTGGCGGTCGCCCTCCGGTCCCACGAGGAGGACGACGGCGTCCGCCGCCAACGTGACCCCAGGGGGTCGGCGCTCCAGGCGATCGACGAGGCCGAGGAGCCCGACGATCGGCGTCGGCGCGATGTCGGCTCCGTTCGATTCGTTGTAGAGGCTCACGTTGCCGCCGACCACGGGGAGCCCGAACATGCGGCACGCATCGGCCATCCCGTCGATGGCTTCGGACAACTCCCACATCACCTCCGGATGCTCGGGGTTGCCGAAGTTGAGGCAGTTGACGAGGGCAAGCGGCCGGGCACCGACGCAGGCAAGGTTGAGCACCGCTTCGGCGACGACTCGCGCCGTCCCCGCCCGTGGATCGACACTGCACCAGCGGTGGTTGCCGTCGACCGTGAGGGCGAGGGCGCGGCCGGTGTCGACGCCCGTCCGGGGATGCTTGAGCCGTAGCACCGTGGCATCGCCGCCGGGTCCGGCAACGGTGTTCAGGAACAGCTGATGGTCGTACTGGCGCCACACCCAACTGGTGTCCGCCAGCAGGCCCAGCAGGTCGGCGGCCAAGTCGTGCGGCGCGACGCTCGCCGGTTCGAGCTCACCGGAGCGGTCCCGCGGTCGCAACGGTCGGTCGTACAGGGGAGCGGCGTCGTGGAGCGAGGAGGCCGGCACGTCGGCGAGCACCTCGCCGTCGAAGCCGTCGAGCACCCGAAGCCGGCCGCGCTCCGTCACCCGCCCCAACACCGTGGCCCGCACCTCCCACCGCTGGCAGAGCGAGAGCACCTCGGCGAGGGCGTCGGCCGAGACGATGGCGAGCATCCGCTCCTGGCTCTCCGAGGTCATCACCTCGAAGGGCTCCATGGCGGGCTCGCGGCGAGGGACGGCGCGCACGTCCACGTCCATGCCCATCCCCGCCCGCGACGCGGTTTCGCTGGTGGCGCAGGTGAGCCCTGCCCCGCCCAGGTCTTGGATGCCGACCACCAGGCCGGCCTCGAGCAGCGTCAGGCAGGCTTCGATGAGCCGCTTCTCCTCGAACGGATCGCCGACTTGGACGCTCGGCCGCTTCCCCTCGTCGCCCTCCGAGAAGCCGGCCGAGGCCAGCACGCTGACGCCGCCAATGCCGTCACGACCCGTCGTCGCGCCGAGGAGTACCGCGAGGTTGCCGGGCCCACGGGCCTGGCCGAGGACCAAGCGGTCAGCAGGCAGGGTGCCGAGGCAGAGGACGTTGACGAGCGGGTTGCCCGTGTACGTCGGGTCGAAATCCACCTCGCCGCCGACGGTAGGCACGCCCACCGCGTTGCCGTAGTGCGAGATGCCGCTCACGACGCCTTCCGCGATCCAGCGGCTGCGGGCGTCGTCGAGCGGGCCGAAGCGAAGCGGGTCCATGAGCGCGATCGGCCGGGCACCCATGGTGAAGATGTCCCGGAGGATGCCCCCGACCCCGGTGGCGGCGCCCTGGGCCGGCTCGATGGCGGAGGGATGGTTGTGGCTCTCGATACGGAACGCAACGGCGATGCCGTCTCCGACGTCGACCACGCCCGCGTTCTCGCCCGGCCCTACGATGACCCAGGGCGCTTCGGTCGGGAGCCGGCGCAAGTGCATCCGCGACGACTTGTACGAGCAGTGCTCGGACCACATGACGGCGTACATGGCGAGCTCGAGATGGTTCGGCGACCGCTCGAGGACCTCCTCGATCCGAGATGCTTCTTCGTCGGTGAGGCCGAGCGAACGGTGCAATGGCGTCGCCACGGACCCACCGTAACCGCCACGCAGAGCGCTCGGGACGAGGTGCGCCAGCGGCGGCGGATGCTTGGACGAGCAGCCGTATTTGCGATTGAATGGCGGTCATGGCCGAGAAGAAGTCGCGCAAACGCGCCATGTCCGTGGAACACAAGGCCGCTCTCGCCGCGGGCAGAAATGAGGGGCGAGCGGTTCGTCGATATCTCGAAGCACTCGAGGCCCACAAGCCGAAGAGAGGCCGCAAGCGCACTGCCGACTCCATCGAGAAGCGTCTGGGCGCCATCGAGGAGCAGCTCGACGCGGCCGATCCTCTGGCCCGAGTGAACCTGATCCAGGAGCGCATGGACCTTACCCAGGAGCTGGCGACCATGGACGACAACACCGACCTCACCGACCTCGAGGACGAGTTCGTCAAGGCTGCCTACGGCTACAGCGAGCGGAGAGGGATCAGCTACGCCGCATGGCGCGAGGCAGGGGTGAGCGCCGCGGTGCTCAAGCGGGCGGGGGTCAGCCGCTCGATGTGAGCGGAGCCACTGGGTCGGTCACCGGGCTCCACATGCCGCGCAAGATGTCAGCCCCGTCGATGGATCCGAGGAGCTCGTGGCTGGCCCGCTCGGGATGGGGCATGAGTCCCACGACGTTGCGCCCCGCCGAGCAGATCCCGGCGATGTCGTGGCGCGACCCGTTGAGGTCATCAACATACCGGAACACGACCCTGCTCTTGGCTTCGAGTTCAGCGGCTACGGCGTCCGAGCACGTGTAGCAACCCTCGAAGTTGTTGATCGGAAGCCGCACCACTTGACCGACTTCCAACAGGGCGGTGACGGGAGTGGTCGTCGTTTCGATGCGTACCTCGGTCACGTCACACATGAACTTCAGGCCACGGTTCTTCTGGAGTGCACCCGGGAGCAGCCCCGCCTCACAGAGGATCTGGAAGCCGTTGCAGATCCCCAGAACCGGGCCTCCGGCGGCGGCGAAGGCGGCGACCGCGGTCATGACGGGTGAGAACCGAGCGATGGCGCCCGTGCGCAGGTAATCGCCGTGCGCAAAGCCACCGGGCAGCACGACTGCGTCGACGTGAGTCGGCAGGCGAGCGTCGCCGTGCCACACGATCTCGGCGCGACCGCCCAGCCCCCTGACCGCCTCGACGACGTCGGCCTCGCAGTTGGTGCCCGGGAACAGCACCACGCCGACGGTCACCTGGCCGCCTCCACCGTGATGTCGGCCGATTCGATGACCGGATTGGTGAGGAACTGCTGGCAGAGCCGGTCGACCCGGTCCCGGGCGGCGGCGGCGTCAGCGGCGTCGATGGAGAAGCGGATGGCCTTGCCGACACTGACCCCGCTCACCTCGCCAAACCCCAGCGCAGGCAAGGACCGCTCGATGGTGGATCCCTGTGGATCGGCGATCCCGGGCTGCAACCGGACCTCCACGAGCACCGAGAACGTCACTCCGCCATCGTGCCACGGGGCGCGGCGAGCGCCGGTCACCCCGCCGTGAGCGATCCACCGGGCCACTCGGCGAACGGCCGGCCCGAGAGCCGCTCGTAGATCTCGACGTACCGCGCCCGCGTCGCGGCGACGGCCTCTGTCGGAAGGGGCGGGGGCGGGGGTCGCTTGTCCCATCCGGTCGCCTCGAGCCAGTCCCGCACCGGTTGCTTGTCGTAGCCGGGCGGGGTCGAGCCGGGCTCGTAGGCCCCGGCCGGCCAGAAGCGCGACGAGTCAGGCGTGAGGACCTCGTCGGCGAGCACGAGCCGCCCGTCGAGGAACCCCAGCTCGAACTTCGTGTCGGCGACGACGATGCCGCGCTCGAGGGCATGCGCGGCGGCGACGCGGAACACCGCGAGCGACAGCGTTCGCGCCGCCTCCGCCACGTCCGGACCCACGAGGGCCACCGCGGCATCGAAGGTGATGTTCTCGTCGTGGTCGCCGCTGGCCGCTTTGGTCGACGGTGTGAACACCGGCTCGGGCAGGGCGTCGGCCTGGCGCAGTCCGGGTTCCATCGGCATGCCGTGCACCGTGCCCCACCCTTCGTACTCCTTCCAGGCCGAGCCGGCGAGATGGCCGCGGACGATGCACTCGATGGGCAACATCTCGCAGCGGCGGACGAGCATCATCCGCCCCTCGAGCACGCGTGCCCTCGCGCCTTCGGGGAGGGCGTCGACGTCGCTCGAGATCAGGTGATTGGGGGCCACGTCGGCGAGGCGCTCGAACCAGAAGACGCTCATGGCCGTGAGGATCCTGCCCTTGTCGGGCACCGGCTCCTTCATCACCACGTCGAAGGCCGACAAGCGATCGGAAGCGACCATCAGGAGCCGCTCGTCCCCGGCGTCGTAGAGATCACGCACCTTTCCCCGATGCACGTGGGGGAACGGCAGCTCCACGGCTCAGCCGATCGCATCCAACGCCGCGAACACGGCGTCGGTGTGGCGCAGGGAGCGGTCGAGGCTGAAGGCTTCGTCGAGGACGTCGGCGGCAAGCTCGACGCGGGGGTCCTTCTCGAGCACCGTCCGGAACGAGACCCCTTCGCTCCAGGCGCGCGAGGCGTCGTCCTGCACGATGCGGTACGCCTCGTCTCGCGGCAGGCCGCCGGCCACGAGCGCGAGCAGCACCGGCTGGGAGAAGACGAGCCCGTGGCTGCGATGCAGGTTCTCCAGCATCCGGTGGGCATCGACCCGCAAGCCGTCGACGAGCGAGGTCAGTCGCCGCAGGGCGTAATAGGACAGGTGCGACGAGTCCGGCAGGATCACTCGCTCCACCGAGGAGTGCGAGATGTCCCGTTCGTGCCACAAGGCGACGTCCTCGAGGCCGGCTTGGAGGTTGCCGCGGAGGATCCGGGCCAGGCCGCTGAGGCGCTCCGCGGTGATCGGGTTGCGCTTGTGCGGCATCGCCGACGAACCCTTCTGCCCGGGCTTGAACCCCTCCTCGACCTCAGCCACCTCGGTCCGTTGGAGGTGACGGAGCTCGGTGGCGATGGCTTCGACGGTGGCCCCGACCGAGGCGCAGGCGTAGAGGTACTGGGCGTGGCGGTCCCGCGCGATCACCTGTGTGGCCGGCACCGGCTCGAGCCCGAGCTCCGCGCACACCTCGCGCTCCACCGCCGGATCGATGTTGGAGTACGTGCCGACCGCACCGCTCAGCTTGCCCACCGCGACGGCGGCTCTCGCCTGGGCCAGGCGGGTGCGGTCACGGTCCACCTGCAATGCCCACAAGGCGAGCTTCACGCCGAAGGTGGTCGGTTCGGCGTGAATGCCGTGCGTCCGCCCAACCATCGCCGTTGAACGGTGCTCCCGAACGCGCCGCAGGAGCGTGCCGACGAGCCCGCCCGCCGCGTCGATCATCAGGTCGGCGGCGTCTCGCAGGGTCCACGACAACCCGGTGTCGACCACGTCGGAAGAGGTCAGGCCGTAGTGGACCCAGGCGCCGGCGGGCGGCCCGATCCGCTCTTGGACCACGTCGACGAAGGCGGCCACGTCGTGGTCGGTGATCTGTTCGCGGTGCTCGACGGCGGTGACGAAGGCGGCGTCGACGGCCGGCGCCCGCTGCCGGACTGCCGCGGCCGCGTCGGCGGGGACGACGCCGAGGCGAGCCCACGCCTCCACCGCGAGCACCTCGATCTCCAACCAACGGCGGAGCCGGGCCTCGTCGCTGAAGAGCGCGGCCATGTCCGGGAGTTGGTAGCGGGGGATCATGGGACAGCGGGAGACGGCTGCCGGGCGAACGCCATCACGCCGCCATCGTGGCACGCCCTCCACGGGTCCCGGTGCGCTCTGCGGCTCGCGCGCACGGCTCCGACCTCACCGGCTGGCGGTCAGCGCGATGTCGCCCCGGTACTGCATGCCGGGCCACGAGATCTGCCCGATCGCTTCGTACGCCTTCCGGCGGGCGCCGGCCAACGTGGCGGCGAGCGCCGTCACCGCGAGGACCCGCCCCCCCGCCGTCACCAACCGGCCCTCGGCCCGCGCCACCCTCGAGCAATAGACCTTCACCCCGGGCACCGCGGCGGCGGCCTCGAGCCCCTCGATCGCCTCCCCGCCACTGGTCGTGGTGGGGTAGCCCTTCGTGGCGCCCACCACCGTGACCGCCTCAGCGGCGTCGACCTCGGGTGGCGTCCGCAGCCACCCGGCGGCGGCTTCGGCGAGCACCGCGGCCACGTCGCCACGCAACCGGGGCAGCACGACTTGCGCCTCCGGGTCACCGAAGCGGACGTTGAACTCGAGCACCCTCGGACCGTCATCGGTGAGCATCAGCCCGGCATACAGCACGCCGCGGTAGTCGACGTCCCGGCGGCGCAGCTCGGCGAGGGTCGGTTCGACGAGGGATCGCGCGAGACGAGCACCTTCGGCGGCGTCAACCGCGGCGACGGGTGAGTACGCGCCCATGCCTCCCGTGTTGGGCCCGGTGTCGTCATCGCCCAGTCGCTTGAAGTCCTGGGCCGACGGCAGCGCGACGACGGTGTTCCCGTCGGTGAGGCACAGCAGCGAGACCTCGGGTCCGGAAAGCCCCTCCTCGATCACGACTCGCCGGCCCGCGCCCCCGAACGTCCGCCCGGAAAGCTTGGCGGCCACGTCCTCGATGGCGTCGCGAAGCGAGGTCGTGACGAGCACACCCTTGCCGGCCGCCAACCCGTCCGTCTTCACTACATAGGGCGGCGCCAAGCCGCGCAGGAAGGCAACGGCGGCATTGACGTCGTCGAAGCTGGCATGGCGCGCGGTGGCCACCCCCGCGTGATCGAGCACGGCCTTCATCCACGCCTTGGACCCCTCCAAGCGCGCCCCGTTCGCGCCGGGCCCGAAGACCAACGCGCCTCGGGCGCGGAGGCGGTCGGCGAGCCCGTCGACGAGGGGCGTCTCGGGGCCGATCACGTAGAGATCAGCAGCGCTCTCCTCGGGGCCCCTTCCCGTCGAACCCGGGATGCCGGGATTGCCCGGAGCCACCGATACGACGGCGTCTCGCGACAACACGTCCGCCAGGGCGTGCTCGCGGCCCCCCGAGCCCACGACGCAGACGCGCATCAACCCAGCTGCACGTACTGGTCGCGCCCGGGGCCCGTGCCCACGAACCGCACCGGCACCCCTACTTCCTGCTCCACCAGCTCCAGGTACTGGCGAGCCTCCCGCGGCAAGTCGCCCACCTCGCGCGACGCGGTGAGATCGCGGCGCCAGCCCGGCAGCTCCACGTACACCGGCGTCACGTCGTGGAAGACCGACTGGTGGTACGGCATCGTGCGCAGCTTCTCGCCGCCGTGCTCGTAGGCGACGCAGACCTTGAGCGTGTCGAGTGCGTCGAGGATGTCGAGCTTGGTGATGGCCAGTTCCGTCAGGGAGTTGAGTCGCGCCGCTTGGCGGAGCATCACCACGTCCAACCATCCTGTCCGCCGGCGCCGCCCGGTGTTGGTCCCGAACTCGCGGCCGCGCTCCACGAGCAGGTCGCCCGTGCCGTCGAAGAGCTCGGTCGGGAACGGGCCAGAGCCGACCCGGGTGGTGTAGGCCTTGGCGATCCCGATCACCCGGTCGATGTGGCGGGGGCCGATGCCCGCCCCCGTGCAGGCGCCCCCCGCGACCGGGTTGGACGACGTGACGAAGGGATAGGTGCCGTGATCGAGGTCGAGGAAGGTGGCCTGGGCCCCCTCGAGGAGCACGTGCTGGCCGGCCTCGAGGGCGTCGTGGATCAGCCCGACCGTGTCCGCGATGTAGGGCGCCAGTCGCGGGGCCAGCTCGTCGAGGTAGCGCCGGGCGATGTCGTCGCCGGAGAGGGGGAGCCGGTTGTACACGCGGCTCAACACCGCGTTCTTCTCCTTGAGGGCCTGGTCGAGCTTGGCGCGGAAGATCTTGGGATCGAGGAGGTCCTGCACCCGCAGCCCTGATCGCAACGCCTTGTCCGCGTACGTGGGGCCGATCCCCCGGCGGGTCGTCCCGAGCTTGTTGCGGCCGAGACGCCGCTCGGTGACGAAGTCGAGCTCGACGTGGTAGGGGAGGATCAAGTGGGCGTTGCCGCTCACCCGCAATCTCCGGCAGTCGATGCCCTTCGCCTCGAGACGATCGACCTCGGCCAGCAGCACCCCCGGCTCGACCACCACGCCGTTACCGATGACGGGGACGACGTGCGGGTACAAGACCCCGGAGGGCAACAGCTGCAGGGCGAAGGACTCGCCGCCGACGACGATCGTGTGCCCCGCGTTGTGACCGCCCTGGTAGCGCACGACCATCGCCGTCTCCTTGGCCAGGAGATCGGTGAGCTTGCCCTTGCCCTCGTCACCCCACTGGGCGCCGACGACGACGGTTGCGGGCACGGGCGCCTCCTTCGATGCTGGCGTGACGTTCGCCGATGCTAGGAGACGGCAGTGAAGGCGCCCCGGTCCGGGCGTCTACTGGCAGCTCCAGGTGGCGACGGGATCCCAGTCGACGAGACGGGCGAGCCGTTCGTTGTCGGCCGCGAACTCTTCGGCGAGCCGAGCGCGGACGCGAAGATCCAACGGCGGTACTTCGTTGGTGGCCTGGCGCTTCGAGCGGTTCACGAACTGCGACGGGAACCAGGGCTCGAGGTCGAGGAACTCGAGGATGCGACCGAGTGTGGAGCGAGGGTCACGGAACAGCGCACCGCTCTCGAGCACGAGCACGCGACCAGGGAACTCCGCCTGCCAACACTCGATCTGACGGTGGTAACGGCCTCGGTCGGCGTAGCTGTGGTGACGGTGCGCCGGGCTCTGGTAGGTGGGCTCGGCGACGAGCCGCTCTTCCTCGCCGGCTAACCGCGGCCCTTCCGCCGCGAGCGCCGCCTCGAAGGCCAACGGCTCCAGCCCGAGTGAGGTGTTGTGGTACCAGTGGCTGTACGCCCTCGCCCCGGGGTCGCGCAGCAAGGCGACGAACTTCGCCTCGGGAACGCTCAGCGTGGCGCGGCCGGCCGCGAGCGGGTGGTAGAGGTAGTAGGGAGACGCCTCGAAGCGCCGGCGGCCGTTGTCTGGAGGAAAGTGGCGCGCGTACCAGTCCAGACCCCGACCCCACTCAAGGGTGAGGAACTGGATCTCCTTGTGGAGCGGCGGCGTGACCTCTGGATGGCCGGCGAGGAAATGGAACAACGAGGTGGTGCCACTCCGCTGCGCGCCGATGATCAGGAAGTTCGGGAGGGGGCGAGCGGCGGGGTGAAGACGGCGGGCGGCGAGCCGGGCTGACCGCCATCGCTCCGCGGCCAGGTACCTGAGGGTCCGCGGTGACATGGGAGTGTCGGGCCGAGTTCCCGAACCGTGCTCTGCCGAAAGGCGCCTGCTCGTGACTTCGCCCTGCGCTGACCGCTGCATCTGCCTCCGGTCGTGACACCCGCACTTGTCCGCCCGCCCGGATCGAAACGCTACCGAGCGACTCTACCAGGCCCTACGGTCAGCTCCAGAGGTTCGCGCAACGAACACCGGGCCCTGGCCCGACGTTCATCGGCCGGACACCCTGGTTCTACTGACGTTGTGACAGGTTTTCGTGCGAAGGTCGATCCGGCTCTGCCGGTCGACCGCAGCTCCCCAGATGGGGGAATCCGAAGGGGGGAAGGTCTCCTTCCCCCCTTCGCTAATTCAGCGTGATGGTGCCGTCGGCGACGTCCACGGTGATCGTGTCGCCCTCGGTCACGTCCCCTTCGAGGATGGCCGAGGCGATCCTGTCGCCGACTTCGCGCTGGATCACCCGTTTGAGTGGGCGCGCTCCGAACGCGGGGTCGAACCCCTCCCGCGCCAGCAAGGCCTTGGCCGCTTCCGTGACGACGAATCCGATCCGCCGCTGCGCGACCCGCGCTTCCAGATGGGCGAGCTGGATATCGACGATCTGCTCGAGGTCGGCTTCGCTCAACGCCCGGAACCGCACAATGTCGTCGACTCGGTTGATGAACTCCGGCTTGAAGAAGGCGAACGGATCACCGGGCAGGTTCGACGTCATGATCAGCACGACGTTGGTGAAGTCGACCGTCCGGCCCTGGCCGTCGGTGAGGCGGCCGTCGTCGAGCACCTGCAACAGCACGTTGAACACGTCCGGATGGGCCTTCTCGATCTCGTCGAGGAGGACGACGGCGTAGGGGCGGCGCCTCACCGCCTCGGTGAGCTGGCCCCCCTCGTCGTAGCCGACGTAACCGGGCGGCGCACCGATGAGGCGGGCGACACTGTGCTTCTCCATGTACTCGCTCATGTCGATGCGGACCATGGCCCGCTCGTCGTCGAAGAGGAACTCGCGCGAGCGCACGGGCGAGCTCGGTCTTGCCGACCCCCGTGGGGCCGAGGAACAGGAACGACCCGATCGGCCGATGGGGGTCGGAGAGGCCCGCACGGCTGCGGCGGATGGCGTTGGCCACCGCTCGCACCGCTTCGTCCTGCCCCACGACGCGCTCATGGAGGTGCTCCTCCAAGTGGACGAGCTTCTGCATCTCGCCCTCCATGAGCCGGCTCACCGGGATGCCCGTGGCCTTCGACACGACCTCGGCGATGTCCTCCGAATCGACTTCTTCCTTGAGGAAGCGCCGCTCCTTCTGCAGCGTCTCGAGATGGGCGGTGGCGTCGGCGATACGGCGCTCGAGCTCGGGGATGCGGCCGTAGCGGATCTCGGCCGCCTTTTCGAGATCCGTCTCCCGCTCGGCGTGTGCTCGCAGGCCCTCGAGCTCCTCCTTCAGGGTCTGGATGGCGACGATGGCCTCCTTCTCGTCCTCCCAGTGCGCCTTCATCTCCGCGGTTTCGGCCTTGAGCCGCTCGAGCTCCTCGTCGATGGCAGCCAGGCGCTCCAGGGACGCCGTGTCGGTCTCCTTGGCCAGCGCCACCTGCTCGATCTCGAGCTGCAGGATGCGCCGGTCGACCACGTCGATCTCCGTCGGCAGCGAATCGATTTCGATTCGAAGGCGAGACGCGGCCTCGTCGACCAGGTCGATCGCCTTGTCCGGGAGGAACCGGCCGGTGATGTAGCGGTCGGAGAGGACCGCGGCGGAGACCAGCGCGGAGTCCTGGATGCGGACGCCGTGATGGACCTCGTAGCGCTCCTTGAGCCCGCGCAGGATGGCGATGGTGTCCTCCACGCTCGGCTCGCCGACAAAGACCGGCTGGAAGCGCCGCTCCAGGGCGGCGTCCTTCTCGATGTGCTTGCGGTACTCGTCGAGCGTCGTGGCGCCGATCATGCGGAGCTCGCCACGCGCCAGCATCGGCTTGATCATGTTGCCGGCGTCCATGGCCCCTTCAGCCGCGCCGGCGCCGACGATGGTGTGCAACTCGTCGATGAACGTGATGACCTCACCGGCCGAATCGGTGATCTCCTTCAGCACCGCCTTCAGGCGCTCCTCGAACTCGCCGCGGTACTTCGCGCCGGCCACCATCGAGGCGAGGTCGAGGGCGATCAGGCGTTTGTTCTTCAGGCTCTCCGGGACGTCGCCGTCGGCCACTCGCTGGGCGAGACCCTCCACGATGGCGGTCTTGCCGACGCCGGGCTCGCCGATCAGCACAGGGTTGTTCTTCGTGCGCCGCGACAGCACCTGGATGGTCCGGCGGATCTCGTCGTCACGACCGATGACCGGGTCGAGCTTGCCCTCCGCGGCCACCGCGGTGAGGTCGCGGCCGTACCGCTCGAGGGCCTGGAACTGCTCCTCCGGGTTCTGGCTCGTGACGCGATGGGAGCCCCGCACGTCGCGGAGGGCGGCGAGCAGCTCCTCGCGGCTCACGCCGAGATCGAGGGCCAACAGGAGATGCTCGACGGAAAGGAAGTCGTCGCGCAGTTCCTTGCGGGCCTCCTCGGCGTGGTCGAACACGGTGAGCGTCTCGCGGCTGAGACGGGGCTCGGCGCCCCCGTAGGCCTTTGGCAGCCGGCCGACTGCTTCATCGGCCCGGTTGCGGAGCATGAGCGGGGCCAGGCCGAGGCTCTGGACGACCGGGAGCACGATCGAGTCGGGCTGGCGCAGCAACGCGGCCAGTAGATGATCCGGCGTGACCTCGGGGTTGGCGTTGGTACGCGCCTGCTCCATGGCCGCCGCGACGGCCTGCTGCGTCTTCTGCGTCCACGTGTTCGGGTCAAGCGCCATCGCTTGGCTCCCCTTCTCGGCTCGGTCCCTCGGCGCTCCTTCCGAAGGAGTTATATAGCAAAGTTGATATCAAGTATATCAAGTTCTAGGCGGGCGGGCGGCGGTGTCAACGACCCCGTGGCCCGTACTGCCGGAAGGGGGCGATGGCGTGGTCGAGCGGAACGAGGTCGCGCCGCTGCGCGCGCTCGTGCTCGCTCAGGACCTCGAGCCGCTCGTGCAGTTCATCCACTTGGAGCTGCAGGGCGTCGAGCTCCTCCTCGAGCGCGAGGACGCGCTTGACCCCGGCCAGATTGAGGCCGTCCTCGGTGAGCTCGGCGATGCGTTGCAGCCGCTCGAGGTCCGTCTCGCTGTAGCGGCGACTCCCGCCGGCCGTGCGCGACGGCTCGAGCAGACCCTTGCGCTCGTAGATGCGCAACGTCTGCGGGTGCACGCCGGCCAGCTCGGCCGCGACCGAGATCACGTAGACGGCACGGGACCGAGAGTTGGCCATGGTCATGTCACCTCCGAGGAACCGTCCATGGCGTGCTGGAGTTGTTCGATGGCCTGGCGCTCGGCGGGTGACAGCTTGGTGGGCACGGCGACGTCGATGAGGGCGATCAAGTCGCCCGCCCCTCGCTTGGCCGGCACGCCCTTGCCCTTCACGCGGTACTTGTTGCCGGGCTGCGTGCCGGGACGGATACGCACGGTCACGTGGCCGCCGTCGAGCAGCGGCACGGGGACCTCGGCCCCGAGGGCCGCCTGTGGGAAGGTCGCCTGCACCCGCACGACGAGGTTGTCGCCGTCGCGGGAGAAGACCGGATCGGGTTGCACGTTGACCGTGACGAACAGGTCGCCCGCGGGCCCGCCGTTGCGCCCTGGCCCGCCCCGTCCCTTGAGCCTGATGCGCTGACCGTCCTTCACCCCGGCCGGGATCCGCACCTTCACCTCGCGTTGGCGGCGCTCGATGCCGCTGCCGCGGCAGGTCGGGCACGGGTCGTCGATCACGACGCCGTTTCCCCGACACGTGGGGCACGGTTGGCTGAAGGAGAACAGGCCCTGGTTGTCGTCGACCACGCCCCGGCCATGGCAGGTCGGGCACGGGCGGGGTGTCGTGCCGGGACGGGCGCCGCTGCCGTGGCAGGTGGAGCAGGCCGCGTCCGACGTGAGGTAGAGCGTCGTGTTGACGCCGTTCACGGCATCCGCGAACGACATCGTGAGCTCGGCCTCCAGGTCGTTGCCGCGGCGGGGGCCCACCCCGCCGGCGGCGCCGCCCCTGCGGCGACCGCCGCGGAACAACCCACCGAGAAGGTCGCCGAGGTCGGTGGAGTCGTCCATCGTGAACGTGAAGTCCTGCGGGCCTCCACCCGCTCCACCGGGGCCGCCGAACATCCCGCCCATCGGGCCGAGCTTGCGGACTTCGTCGTACTCCTTGCGCTTCGTTTCGTCGCCCACCACGTCGTAGGCGGCGGAGATCTCCTTGAAGCGCTCCTCGGCCTTGGGGTCGTCCGGATTGGCGTCGGGGTGGTACTGACGGGCGAGCTTCCGGTAGGCCTTGGTGACGTCCTTCGCCGCCGCGTTCTCGCTCACTCCGAGAACCTTGTAGTAGTCCTTCTCGAACCATTCGCGCTGCGGCGCCACCGGCACCTCCTCCCTCAGCGCCCGGTGAGTTCGCGCCGCGAGCGGCGCGCGCTCATCCCTTGACCTTCACCATGGCGGCTCGCAGGACCCGGCCGTTCCACCGGTAGCCCGTGCGAAGCACCTCCACCACCACGGGCTCGCCCGCTTCGCCCGGCTCGTGCAGCACGGCCTCCTGCTCGGTGGGGTCGAACGGCTTGCCCATCGGGTCCAACACCTCGAGGCCCTGGCGCTGCAGGACCCCGAGAAGCTGCGACCAGATCGGCTCGATGCCGTCCACGCCGTGGGCGAAGGCCGCCTCGCACGCGTCCAGCACGGGCAGGAGCGACTCGACGAGGCGACCCGTGGCCGCGTCGACACGATCGGCCGACTGGCGATCGACGCGCTTCTTGTAGTTCTCGAAGTCGGCCTGCAGACGCAGCGCGATGCTCTTGAACTCGTCGCGCTGGGCCAGCAGGCTCTCGAGGTCGTGCTCGAGGACGTCACCGGGGTCGGCGGCACCGGGACCGTCCGCACGGGTCGCGCCCGGAGGGGTGCCGGCGTCGGGCACCCCCTCGCGCTCGTCCACGAGCTCGTCCGCCGCGGCGGCTTCCGGCTCCCGGCCGTTCAGGCCGTTCGGCGTCACCCACGGTCACTTGTCCTCGACGATCTCGGCGTCGACGACCTCGTCGTCGGCCGAGGCCGAAGCACCGGAGTCGGTCTGACCGGAGGCCGAGGTGCCGGCCGCGTTGGCGTCACGAGCGGCGGCTTCGTACAGCTTCTGGCTGAAGCTCTGGCTGGCCGCCATGAGCTTGTCGGTGGCCGACTTGATGGCCTCGACGTCGGAGCCAGACAGCGCCGACTTGAGGTCGGAAAGGGGCGCCTCGACCGCGGCCTTCTCGTCGGCGGAGACCTTGTCGCCCTGCTCGCGAAGCACCTTCTCGGTCTGGTACACGAGCGTGTCGGCGTTGTTGCGGACCTCGGCCTCCTCGCGGCGGCGGCGATCCTCCTCGGCGTGCGCCTCGGCATCCTTCACCATGCGGTTGATGTCGTCCTTGTTGAGCGACGACTGGCCGGTGATGGTCATCGACTGCTCCTTGCCCGTGGCCCGGTCTTTGGCCGAGACGTGGACGATGCCGTTGGCGTCGATGTCGAAGGTGACCTCGATCTGCGGCACGCCCCGCGGGGCCGGCGGGAGGTCGACGAGCTGGAACTTGCCCAGGGTCTTGTTGTAGGCCGCCATCTCCCGCTCGCCCTGGAGCACGTGGATCTCGACCGAGGGCTGGCTGTCCTCGGCGGTGGTGAACACCTCGGTGCGCCGGGTGGGGATGGTGGTGTTGCGCTCGATGAGTCGGGTCATCACGCCGCCCTTCGTCTCGATGCCGAGCGAGAGGGGCGTGACGTCGAGCAGCAGAACGTCTTTGACCTCGCCTTTGAGCACGCCGGCCTGGATGGCGGCGCCGACGGCTACCACCTCGTCGGGGTTCACACCCTTGTGAGGCTCCTTGCCGGTGAGCTCGACGACCAGGTCGTGCACCGCGGGCATGCGGGTGGCGCCGCCCACGAGGATCACGTGGTCGAGATCGCCCTTGGTGAGCCCGGCGTCCTTGATGGCCTGCTCGAAGGGCATGCGGCAGCGCTCGAGCAGGTCAGCGGTGAGCTCTTGGAACTTGGCCCGCGACAGGCTCTCGTCGAGGTGGAGCGGGCCCTCGGGCGTGGCCGTGATGAACGGCAGGTTGATCTGCGTCTGCTGCACCTGGGACAGCTCGATCTTGGCCTTCTCGGCCGCCTCCTTGAGGCGCTGCATGGCCATCTTGTCGGCGGACAGGTCGATGCCGTGGGCTGCCTTGAACCCTCCGACGAGCCAGTCGATGATCCGCTGGTCCCAGTCGTCGCCGCCGAGCTGGGTGTCGCCGTGGGTGGACTTCACCTCGAACACGCCGTCGCCGATCTCTAGGACGGAGACGTCGAAGGTGCCGCCGCCGAGGTCGAACACGAGCATGGTCTCGTCGCCGGCGCCCTTGTCGAGCCCGTAGGCGAGCGCGGCGGCGGTGGGCTCGTTGATGATGCGCAGCACCTCGAGGCCGGCGATCTGCCCCGCCTCCTTGGTGGCGGTGCGCTGCGCATCGTCGAAGTACGCGGGCACGGTGATGACCGCCTGGGTCACGGTGTCGCCGAGGTACGACTCGGCGTCGCGCTTCAGCTTCTGCAGCACGCGCGCGGAGATCTCCTGGGCGCGTGTACTTCTTGCCGTCGATGTCGATCGACCAGTTGGTGCCCATGTGGCGCTTGACCGAGCGGATCGTCCGGTCGGGGTTGGTGATGGCCTGGCGCTTGGCCACCTCGCCGACGAGCACCTCGCCGGCTTTCGAGAACGCGACGACCGACGGGGTGGTGCGGCCACCTTCCGAGTTGGGGATGACGACGGGGTCGCCGGCCTCGAGGAACGAGACGACCGAGTTCGTGGTGCCGAGGTCGATTCCGACCGCCTTGGGCATGAGGGGCCTCCTGCGAGCAAATGCGAACACCATTGACGATAGCCGCAGCTGCCATCAGGCTGAACCTCTACTTGCAGCAAACTTGACAACTCGATGGACTCACATCAGGGCCGCGAGCGGTACGGTAGGTCATGCCCCGGACCCTGGTCGCTCCTCCGCCACGGCGAGAGCACCTGGAACAAGGAGAACCTGTTCACCGGCTGGCACGACGTCCCACTGTCCGAGGCGGGCGAGCGCGAGGCCGCCGCGGCCGGCCGCGACGCTGCGCGGCGCGCGGGCCTGTGGTTCGACACCTCCCACACCTCGCTGCTCACCCGGGCGGTCCAGACCGCCAACCTGGCCCTTGCCGGTCTCGGCCAGCCATGGCTGCCCGTCCGCCGATCGTGGCGGTTGAACGAGCGCCACTACGGCGACCTCCAGGGCAAGAACAAGCGCCAGACGGCGAGCCAGTACGGCGACGAGCAAACCCATCTCTGGCGCCGTTCCTACGACGTGCCCCCACCGCCGGTCAGCCCGGACAGCCCGGAGCATCCCCGCAACGACCCACGCTACCGCCGGGCTCGCCCCGGACGTGCTCCCGGCCACGCGAGTGCCTGAAGGACGTCGTCGCCCGCGTCCTGCCGTACTGGTACGACGCCATCGTGCCCGAGCTGCCGCGCCGGGCTCACCGTGCTCGTCGTGGCCCACGGCAACTCGCTGCGGGCCCTCGCCAAGCACCTCGAAGGCATCAGTGACGCCGACATCGCCGAGCTCAACATCCCCACCGGCGTGCCCCGCCGCTACGAGCTCGACGACGACCTCCGCGTCGTCGACGGCCGAGTACCTCGGCGACCAAGCGGCCATCGCGGCGGCGGCCGCCGCCGTCGCCGCGCAGTCGAAAGCGGGCGACGTCGAGGTGGCCGGCCGACCGCGTGCGATGCCGGTAGGCCGAACGACTCTTGTTGGCCTGGAGGTCCTTCCCTAGCGTGCAAATGTCGCTCGTGGCGGTGCGGGCGGCAGGACGGTGGGAAGCGGAGCGTGGTCTCGTGGCGATCGTGAACGATCTGGGACTCCCCAGCCGGGGCACCGAGTCGTCGCGCCCCATCGCTGCGCAGAACCCGACCCCTGGGACACGCTCGTGGTTGCGCCGCAACCGGCTTCGCGTCCTGCTGATCCTGGCCGACGCGGTCGCCCTCACCCTCGCCTGGTTCGTGCCGGTGTTCCTGCTCCCTTACAACCACGGCCGTACCCCGCTGCACGCCACGCTCGTGCTCGCGGGCGGCGTCGTCATGGGGCTCCTCATCATCCGCGCCAACGACCTCTACCTCTCCCGGATCGCCACCGTCCGGGCCGTCGAGATGTCGCGTCTGTTCCGCTCGGCCGTCATCCTCGGCCTCGTCAGCTACCCCGTCTTCCGAACGCTGCGCCTCCCCTTCAGCTGGCGCGAGGCCCTGCTCGCCGCGGTCTTGTCGCTCCTGCTGCTCATGGTGGGACGCTCGATCTACCGGGCCTGGCTGACCACCGCGCGGCGCCACGGCCGCTACCTGCGGGACGTGATCGTGGTGGGGACCCGAGGCGAGGGGGCCGACCTCGTCGATCTCATGCAGTGCCATCCCGATCTCGGCTTCCGGGTCGTGGGCGTGTGCGGCGACCGGGAGACCGCGGAACTCCACGGGGTGGGCGAGCTGTGGCTGGGCGACACCGGAGCGGCCCCCGGTCTGGTCGGGCCCGACGGCGCCACCGGCGTGGTCATCGCCGCCGGCGACCTCTCGCACCACGTGCTGAACGACCTCGTGCGCCAGCTGCAGCACCAGCACGCCCATATCCACCTGTCGAGTGGGGTGCGCGGAATCGACTACCGGCGACTGCGGGCGCTTCCCCTCGCCCATGAGCCCTTGTTCTACGTCGAACCGATCGGCCTGCGGCGCAGCCAGCTCGCCATCAAGCGTGGCATCGACATCGTCGGCGCTTCGATCGCCATCCTGCTGCTCTCGCCGCTGCTGCTCCTCATCGCCCTCGCCGTGAAGCTCAACGACCGGGGCCCGGTCTTCTTCAAGCAGGTTCGGGTCGGGCGCAACGGCAAGCTCTTCCGCTGCATCAAGTTCCGCACGATGGTGGTCAACGCGGAGGCGAAGCTGGCCGAGCTCGAGCAGGCCAACGAGCGCACCGGCCCGCTGTTCAAGATGGAGCGTGATCCCCGGGTGACCCGCGTCGGGAGGATCCTGCGGGACACGAGCTTCGACGAGCTCCCCCAGGTCTTCAACGTGCTCACCGGCGACATGAGCCTGGTCGGTCCCCGCCCGGCCCTTCCCGACGAGGTCGCCCGCTTCGACGAGGAGCTCGTCGGGCGCACGCGTGTCCGTCCCGGCATCACCGGGCTGTGGCAGGTCGAGGCGCGCGACAACCCGTCGTTCGCCGCGTACCGGCGCCTCGACCTCTTCTACGTCGACAACTGGTCGGTGGCCCTCGACGTCGTCATCATGATGGCCACGGTCGAGCAGGTCGCAGCTCGGGCCGTCACCATGCTGCTTCCTCATGGCGACGTGGTGGTCGAAGCTGACGTGGCGGCGGCTGGCGACGAGACGGCCGCCGCCTGAAGCGCAAGCGGCCGGGCCGCGGCGCAAACGTCAGCCGTCGACGGAGACTGCCGCGCTTCGTGACCCGGGATCAGCGGGCCAGGCGGAGCTCGTCGCTGACGAGGACGCTGCGCAGTTCGGCCAGCCGCTCAGGCTGCTCCACCGCCACCAGCTGGAGGAGCTCGTCGCGGTCGGCGACCGCTCCTGCCCCGTAGCCGGAGCCGATGAACTCGACGTAGCGGGCCTCGTCGAGGCCGAGCGCCCCGATCAGCGCGGCGGTGTTGTCGAGCAGGGCACCGCTGCCCACCGTGACCCGGTACTCCCCCGGCTCGAGGTGATGGCGACCGAGCTGGCGCAGCAGGGCCAGCCGATGGCAGCCATCGAGGGCGTAGCAACGCGGCCCCATCTGCTTGCCCGAGCTGGTAACCGCCCTGGGGCTGGCCCGAACCGTGAGTGGCGGTTTGGCGATGAAACCCTTGGCCGCGACGCTGTCGGCCAGCGCCACGCTGCGTAGGACGCGCCGCCGGAAGGCGGCGTCGATCTCGGCCTCGGGCCGACCAGCGATGCCGATGGCGTGCACGGCCACGAGGCGGAACCACGTCGCATAGTCGGTGTGCTCCGCGGCGGCGAGGAACCGATCCGGCGAGTCATCGAGGAGGGCGCGGTTGGCGGCGAGGAACGCGAAGAACCGGGCGCGGACCTCGACGTCGTAGCGGAGAGGGCTGATCAACTCGACGATGGTGAGCGACTCGGTGCCGGTCCGATACCGGGGCGACAGGCCCCGGCCGACCTCCCGCAAGTGTTCCCGCGCCGCCTTCAGGCGCTCAGTGGGCGCCATCATGCCGGGCGACCGGCGAGGGCCCGGTCGGGGCGCAACCGGCTCGTGAGCTCTTGCAGCACCAAGCGGTCGTCCTCGTCCACCCCGAGGAAGGCGAGCACCGCGAAGTAGACCGCGGCGACGAGAGGCGCGACCAGCAGAAACCCCCAGGCGCGAGGCAGGGCGAGAAAGACGCCTGTCCCGATGACGAGCGCCACTGCGCCCGCGGCGACGCTCTTGAACACCCGCCGCGACAGGGGGAAGGAGCCCAGCACGTAGTGGTGCACCTGAACGGCGCGGAGTGTGCCGATGAGCAGGAGGGCGGCCGCCCACGCCACCGAGGCGCCGTTGATACCGAACGCCGGGATCAGAGCGACGTTGAGCCCGACGTTCAGGACGAGCGCAGCGACCGTGTCGACCATGCTCATCGTGTAGTGACCCGACATGCTGAGCACGATGCTGCCCTGGGTCGTGGCGGCATCGATCAGCGTGCCGATGATGAGGATGCGGCTCACCGTGGCGCCGCTCACGAACTCCGGCCCGAAGAGGCGCAACACCGGCTGGATGCAGATGAAGAGGAAGACGGCAAGGGGCAACGTCAGGCGCACGAGCCATTCGGAGCTGGCGACGTAGAGGCGGCTGAGCGTAGACAGCTCGTGGCGACGGAAGAGGTCGGCCGCCCGGGGCGCGAGCGACGCGTTGAGCGCCTGGCTCACGATCGAGCCGATCAGCACGATGCGGGTGGCGACCTGGTAGATGCCGACCTCGGCCGGTGAGACGAACAGGCCGAGGATCAAGATGTCGGCCCAGACGAGCCCCTGCTGAGCCACCGACGAGAGCCAGCTGATGGAGGCGTAACGCATGACCTCGCGCAGCTCGTACCGCGGCGTCACCTTCGGGTGGCGCCGCATCAGCAGGCGCAACCAGACATAGGCGCACACCGAGGCCACCACGCTCGCCACCTGGAGCACGACGAGCGACCCGTTCAGCCCGAAGCCGGCGCTCAGCACCACGAGCGTGAGCACCAGCCGCAGGGCCGGCTCGAGCATGTTGCCGACCAGCGCGTTCGGGCGCTGGGTGCGGAACCCTTGGGTGGCCGAGAGCGCGGCCACGGTGAAGGCGGCCGAGGGCAAGCCGATGGCCACCCAGCGCAGGGCGCTCTCGAGGGCTGGATCGCGGAAGGCCGAGTGCGCCAGCCATGGGGCGAGCACGAAGAGCAGCACGCCGAGCACGGACGCGCTGGCCAGCGTGAAGGCGAGCCCGAAGCGCACGGTGCCCCGGAGGGCGGCGGGGTCGTCGTCGGCTCGGTGGATGGCGACGTAGCGGGTCATCGCCGAGCGCATGCCGCCCAGCGCGACGAGCATGAGGACCTGTCGCATGGCGAAGGCCTGCGAGTAGGTGCCGACGTCGGAGGGGCCGAGCCAGCGGGCGATGAGGATCGTGAGCCCGAAGAGGCTCACCTGGTTGACGAAGCCGCCGGCGACGTTCAGGCCTCCGCCCGCGGCGAGGCGGGTGACCTCCCGGTCGGAGAGGCCGTCCTCGCCGTCGCCTGCCGGCCCGAGGGCGACCGCGCTGGACGGGGCCGCGCCGGCATCGCTCTCCTCCGCCATCGGCACGTCAACCTCGGTGCGCGGCGCCCGGCTCACCCCAGCACTTCCGGTGCCAGCACGACTGGCGCGGAGCGCGACTTCCTCCGACCCGGAGGCCGAGACGCCGTCCTCAGGACGGCTGTGGGCTGACGGTGACGCCGTCTGGGTCTCGCGTGGGCTCACGAAAGGGACGCCGCTTTCGTGTGTCGCCCGGTTCCTCCTCGAGCGGGACCGCGGCCTCGGCCGGGGCCGGCTCCTCCTGCAGGTCACCGGCCGGCGTCAGGCTGGCCAGCCAGGCCACGAGGAGGACGCTCAGGATGAAGCAGGCGGCCATGACGGCCAGCGTGCGGCGCCAGATGGTGGCCGCCCGGTCTTGCGGCTCGCTGCGGCGGCCGAAGGTGACGTCGCCCTGGGGCTGATCCTGCGCCAGCGTGGCCGACGCCGTCTCCTGAGCCGACTGGGCCCGGGTCACGGCGGCCTTGGCGTCGTCGACCTTGCCCTGCAGGAGATCGAAGGCCTCGGCATCCTTGCCGACCACGGCCCGCTGCTTCTGGAGGTCGGCGATGCTGGCGGCATAGGTGTTCGCCTCGGCCACCTGGCCCTGCGCCCGGGCATCGGTCTGGCGCAGCTCGAGATCCGAGATCTGCGAGTTGATCGAATCCAGCCTCGTGAGGGGAGAGTCGTAGCTGCGGGCGGCGAGGAACTGGCTGACCTGTCCCTGCGCGGCGTCGAGGCTGGCCTGCGCGGTCTGGAGACCCTTGTTGGCCGCGTCCACGCCTTGCTGGGCATCGTGGATGCGCGCTTCGAACATCAGCGCCAGGGTGTTCTTGACGACGCTCTCGATCACCGGCTCGGCGGCCGGGTCGTTGTTGACCGGCGTGTTGTAGCTGGTCTGGATGATCCCCGACGTGCCGACCTGGCTGACGGACACTCTCTGATCGATCGTGTTGCGCGGGACGTTGGTGTCCTCGGTGACCGCGTCGATGACGGCGCGTGAACCCGACGCGGCCTCGAAGTCGTTCACGTACTGCAACGACTGCGCCGCGGTCGTGACGTCGGACGGCGCCGCCACCGTCGCCGTCGTCGTGTAGACCGTCGAGTTCTGCGACGTGAGGAGGAGGGCGATGATGCCGCCCACCACCGTGACCACGGCAATGAGCCACGACCACCGCAGGACTCGGCGCATGTAATCCGACAGCTCCACGGCCATCACCTTTCTGGAACGAACCGATCCGCCTCGGAGGCGGGAGCGGCGACGAGGACAGGGGCAGAGGTGGCGCGCGACTGGGCCGCCCGCCGGGCCGCCCAGGTGGCGCACCCGGCGAACGCGAACACGTACCAGAGCACGACGACTTGATCGAGGATGTTGTCAGCCAAGCTGGCCACGGCCAAGGCCACCGCGCCGGCGAGGAAGCCGAGCATGAGGCCCCGCTGCAGGGGGTCGGTGGCCTGTCTCAGCCCTCTCAGCGGTGTGAGGATCATGGCCGCCTGCACGGTGATGAACGCCACCAGCCCGACCAGCCCGATCTCGATGTAGGAGCGGAGGTAGTCGTTGTGGGGCAGCTTGCCGCCACCGAGCACGGGCGTCATCTTCAGCCCGATCCCGGTGACCGGGTTGGAGTTGGCCAAGGGGATGATGTCCGACCAGTAGCTCAACCTCCACTCGAGGGAGTTCTGGCGGTAGTTGTACGTGTAGGTGTTGTCGCTGCCCAGCTCTTGGAAGCGGGCGCTGATGGCCGGAACGAACAGGACGGCGAGCACCACCACCGTGACCATGACGAGCAGGACCTTCTTGCCCGCGTAGGCCCCGAGGACGATGGCGCCGGCCACCATGGCGATCCAGGCCGTGCGGGTGAAGGTGAGAATGAGGGTTATGGAGAGGAGCCCGGCCGCGGCGAGCAGGGGGAGGCGCCATTTGCGCCCTGCGTAGAGCGCCAGCCCGAGGGCCATCAAGGTGAGCACGACGAGGTAGTAGGAGAACGGGCTGGCCTGGGAGAAGGTGGAAGTGATCCGGCTGATCCGGTCCTTGCTCTCGGTCAGGTGGATGCCGATGTGGGAGCCGACCAGCGCCAAGAACACCGGGATCACCGCCGAGGCGTAGACGGCCCCGAGGATCGGCTTGGGGTTGTTCGTCTGCTCGAGGATCCGGTCGATCATGAAGAACATGAGGAACCCGGAGGCGATGCGCAGGAACTCCAGACCGCTCGCGGCCGGCTGGGGCGACCCGACGACACACAGGGCGGCGGCCACCAGGAACACGATCAAGGCCCGCTGCAAGAAGCAGGTCGGGTGCCGGACCCGCCGGCGCGCCGGGCCAGGATCCAGGCCAAGCCCATGGCCAGGAACAGCAAGGCCACGAGGCTCGAAGGGTTCGAGATGGTCTGCGTCTGCTCGCTGCCGTTCAGGCGGGAGACGTCGAGACTGGAGCGCAGGAACAGCAAGACGACGACGAAGAGCTCCATCCGCTTGACGCCGAGGATGAAGAGCAGCACACCGCCGAAGGCCGCCACCGACAGGATGGCGATCTCCACCGCGACCCGCCCTGCGGAGCTGTTCGTGAACTCCAGTCCGGCGAGCACTCCCACCGCGAGGGTGAACAGCACCATGACCGCTGCTCCGGCGCGGGCCTTGGTGTCAGGTCGCCCGACTGCGGTCGGCAATCTGGTTGGTCGGGCGGCGACGACAGCCAAAACGGCTCCTTCGGGGTGACCACGAAAGGTTAGCTGGGGGCCCCCGTAGCCTGGGAATAGGCCGTTTGGCGGGTTGTGTGCCGTGCGCAGCCGTTGTTTCACTGGCAGCCTCTTGGCTGCAGTGCCCATCCATGGGCGGCAGGGCTCTGGCGAGCCGGCCGAACCCTCGCACGATTGGTGAAGCCGAACGTGAAGCAAGCCCCCTCCGAGATGGCTCCGGCCGATGCAACGCCGCCATTGGCGCTTCCGGCCGCTCGGGGTTCGGGCCGCCGCCATCGGCACCGGCTCCTCGCCGCGGGATCAGTCGTGCTCGGCACGTGCCTCGTCGCCTGCAGCAGCGGTGCCGGCAACGCCGTCCAAACCGCGCCGACGACCGCGGTGCCACCCACGACCGCGGCCAACACGGGCGGCAATGGACCCACTGACCCGTCGCCGCGCGGCTCCATCCCTCTCGGCGTGACCTGGGACTACCGCGGCAGACCCAGTTCCAGCCCTACCTGCAGGAGCTCGCCGGGGGGACCACGTGGTACGAGCTCGAATGGTGCCAGATCCAGCCGCAGCCGAACGTCCCGCCCGACTTCTCCCGCGCCGACAAGAACGTCGCCCGGGCTCGCTCGGCCGGCATCGAGACGATGATCCGCATCCGGGTCGGGTCGTGCTGGGCAACAGGAGGGCAGTCCCTCGACGCCAACCGGGGTCCGCTCGGCTGGACGGTCAGCCTGCCGCCGGGTGACGTCAACGTGTACCAGGCGTTCGTCCGCTCGGTCGTCGACCGCTACAAGCCGCTCGGGGTGCACCAGTACGCCATCGAGAACGAGGCGAACGGCGACAGCTTCTTCAAGGGCACCGCCGAGCAGTACGCCACTCTCGTGAGAGAAGGAGCGCAGGCGGTGCGGCAGGTCGACCCGACGGCCGTGGTGCTCGATTCGGGTTTGAGCAGCACGACCTGGGGGGTGGTGATGGCCCAGGCGCTGCTGGATCAGGGCAAGGCCGATCAGGCCCTCACCACCTACCAGGCGTACTACGAACGCCGTTTCATCCACCGGACGAAGGACTTCCCGGAGGCGAGGACGGTGGACCAGTTGAAGGCGGCCCTGAACACCGAGCAGGCAACGCACGACCGCGAGTTCGCGCAGGCCACGCTGCAGCTCGCCAAGGACGGCGTGATCGACGACTTCCAGCTCCACTTCTACGAGAAATGGAGCAACGTCCCGGCCCTTATGACCTTCCTGCACGACGTGCTGCCCACGGGCATGCCCATCCAGGTGTGGGAGGCCGGCTTGTTCTGGCCCGACAGCAACGGCGACGAGCGAGTGGTGGCCGGCGAGACGACCCGCCTCGTCTACCTCCTCCTCGGCTATGGCGCGCGAGCGCGTCGTGTACCTGCCGCTGTTGTCGAACACGGCCAACACCGACAAGGAGATCCGCTTCGGGCTGCTCGACGCCGAGGCCAGGCCGCGGGCCAGCTTCGACGCCTTTGTCAAGCTGGCCACGTTCCTCCGCCAGGGGGGCGTGAGGTGGTCGGCGTCGCAGGGCTCGACCGGCGGTTGGGCCGTGGTGGGCACGGCTCCCTCGGGGGCGCAGGGCCTGGTGTGGGCCGACGGCGCCCCCATCCCGCTGCAGGCGCCGGCGGTGACGCTCCAGAGCCTTGACGGCCGGCAGTCGGCCACCGCCGACGGCATCAAGCTCACCGGCGACCCGATGGTGGCCGTGGCTCCGGCCGCCGGAGACGTGCTCCGGCTGGTCGGGGTCTGATCTCGCCGCTACCGCACCAACCTCGAGCTGCGGTGAAGGGTGAGACTCAGGTCCAGGGGGCGCGGCAACCGAGGCGCTCGAACAGCTCCTCGTTGAGCGGGGAATAGTACGCGGCGAGACGCTGGCGCACGTCGTCGGGCATCGGCTCGTACCGGTTCGCCTTGAACGCCCGAGCGTCGGTGAGTGGAGCCGCCGGCAGCCCGAGGAAGTCCGTCAGCTTGTCGTACGTCGCCCTGTGGGTCGGTGAAGAGATCCTCGGCCCACAGCACGTGGACCTGGGCCGGGTCGAAGAGGGACCACACGTGGCCGAGCTGCTCGGCATAGTGCCCTCGGGACAGGTAGCCGTTGTGGCGGTGCGCCTTGCTCGCGTAGGTGGGATCGCGGCGCAGCCGTTCCTCCTCGCCGGCCAGCCGCTCGGGTTCGGCATCCAGGGCGGCGTGAATCTCCAGGTCCTCGTAGCCCCGCTTGCACTCGTAGTTGTACTGCGACCAGGCCCGGACCACGGGATCGCGCAGCGACAGGATCAGCTTGGCGCGCGGCAGCGTCGCGCTTCACCCGGTCCAGGGCGAGGGGGTGGAAGACGATGTACGGGCTCGAGTCGCCCGTGACCGGGTGGACGCCCGTGCGTCGCTCGTGGCGGCGGGCCTGCGCCCCCGTCGGGAAGTGCGACTGGTACCAGGTCCAGCCCCGGGCGTAGTTGACGTCGAAGAAGCGCGGCCCCTTCGGCACGTACGGCGCCAGGACATGAGGATGCTGGAGGAGGTACTCGGCGAACGACGTGGTGCCGCCGCGCTTGACCCCGATGATCAGGTAGTCGGGCACCATCCGCTCGCCGGGCACGGCCTTGTGCGACAGTCGCTCGGCCTGCTTGCGAAGACGGGTGGCGAAGGAGGCTTGAAGCGGTTTGCCCATCATCGGTAGCCGTAGCGGGCGAGGGTGTCACCGAGCAGCTCGTCGAGCGCGCGCACGTCCGCCTCGCCGAGGTCTCGACGGTAGGCGTCGGCGCGCGCCGCCTGGAACTGGTAGCGGTCGAGCGCGAGCAAGGAACCGGTCGTCGACCGGGAGGCCCAGGAACTCGGCGATCTCGCTGAAGGTCTCCCGGGGCGCGCCAAGCATGTCTTCGTAGCGCACCTGCAGCCACGCCTTCTCCCCCACCTCCGCGGCGGCCTCCTCGAAGGCGTCGACGAGCTCGAGCCAGGCCAGCCCCGCGAGCACCACGAAGGACCGACCCGAGCGTTCCCACGCTTCGCGTGTGGGCGTCGCCGAGTCGACCGAAGTGCCAATTCTCCGGGCCGCGGTAGCCGAGCCACCACGGCATCTGGAGCCAGGAGTTCGCCACCGCCCGCCCGTCGCGCACGACGTGGACGAAGCGGCTCTCGGGGAACACCGCGTAGAGGAACGACGCCCGGGGCCATCCGGTGAACTTGTGGAGGTAGAGCCGCTCGGGGCTCCTCTGCGCCCGGGCCGTGAAGAACCGCTGCAGCCGCCCGGTGAGCCACGGGGTGGCATCCGAGGCCTGCAGGTCGCGCTCGGAGTACTCGAGCACCGGCGAGACCTCTCTGCTCAACGCGCGGTACCCCTCCGAGGGGGCGAAACGGGCTCCGCCCTTCTGTGTGACCGAGGGTGGCAGGCGTCGGTACAGACGACCGTTCGACGCCGTCAGCAACCCACCGGCTCGACCTCGATCCTCGAGGTTCGAGAGGAAGGCGACGTCCTCGTGCTGGCAGAGCACCTCGTGGACGAGGGTGGACCCGCAGCGTCCCGTCCCCAACACGAAATGCAGCTCCGAAGCCGTCACGGCACGCTCGGCGACCGCGTGCTGAGGCGGTAGCCGAAGTGCCCGAGCGCAGACGCGGTGACGGCGGTGACGACCGCCCGGTCGGCCCGGTTCAGCGCCGTGCGCCACTCGTCGTCCCCCACGAGGCGCACGTCGCCGTTGCGACGGCGATTCGGGTTCCCCGCCACGGCATGGTTGGGCACGAGACGCACGGTGCGGTCGTCGACGAAGGGCGAGTCGTCGGGCGGCAGGCCGGCGAAAGCCCGGATGTCGTCGATCACCATTCGTGGCTCGGCCATGAGGTCTTCGTAGCGCACGCGGAGGTAGTCGCTCCGCTTCGAGAAGATGCGGGAGGCGGTCGTGTTCCAGATGGCCCACAACGCCGAGGCCTTCCACGGTGAGAAGCGGTCGATCTCCTCGTCGTCATCCTCGACCGCACCGCTGGCATGCAACCGCTGCCAGGAGTACGCGGTCGCGCGCGGGTCGCGCACGAGGTGCACCACCCGCAAGCGCAACGACGGCACCTGGTGCAGCACGTGGCAATAGGTGGGGAGCTTCGACGAGTCGACGATCATTCGCCCGGTCTCCGCCGCCACGGCTCGGTACACCCGCTCGACCTGCTCGAGGTAGTAGGGCGCGAGCTGCGCCAGATCCTCGCCGTCGAGGCGCGACATGAAGACCTTCGGGAGCTGGCGTACCCGGGTGACCCGGGCCGCCTCGCTGCGCATCCGGCCAAGGTCAGGGGCGCGATCGGGAAAGGCGCGCCGGACGATGGCCTGCCAGGTCGGGCACTGCGAGAAAGGCCGGCCGCATCCACAACGCCGGTCCTCGCCGTAGCCGCGCTCCCACAGGAACCGGAGCTCACCGGCGGAGAACATCCCGTCGGTCGACCCGAGGAGGTTCGCCAGCAGTGTGGAACCACTGCGACCCGTCCCCACGAGGTACAGCACGTCGACGTCCGACATCGCGCCGCAACCTAGCCACCGCTCCTGCTTGCTCACATAGGTCGTTCGGTCTGTGCCGTCTGGCCCATGGACGATCGACGGCCTTGTGTAGTGTGATCGATCAGCACTGCGGGCGGGATGAGGAGGTCCACAGGCGCCGTGCGCGTGCTCCACGTAAACAAATTCCTCTACCGCCGTGGCGGGGCGGAGGGGTACATGGAAGACGTTGCCTCCGTTCAACAGTGCGCGGGGTACACGGTCGCGTTCTGGGGCATGACCCATCCCGAGAACACCCATCTCGAGCTGGCCGACACCTTTGCATCCGAGATCGACTTCGAGCAGCCGCGCGGAGTGCTCGACCGGACCCACACCATGGGCCGCATGCTCTGGTCCACGTCGGCGCGCGCCGGCATCGAACGCGCCATCGAGCGCTTCCGTCCAGACGTCGCCCATCTCCACAACGTCTACCACCAGTTGTCGCCGTCCATCCTCGGCCCGCTCGTTCGCCACGGGGTGCCGGTCCTCATGACCCTGCATGACTACAAGCTGGCCTGCCCGACCTACCAGTTCTCCGACAACGGCACGATCTGCGAGGCCTGCCTTCCCCACCGGTTCTGGGAGGCACCCAAACGCCGCTGCCGAGAACACTCCCTGCTGGCCAGCGGGGCGATGGCGGCCGAGCTCGCCATCCACACGGCGTTGCGCTCGTGGCGCCACGTCGACCTCTTCATCTGCCCCAGCCAGTTCATGGCCCGCAAGATGGCCGAGGCCCGCGTGTACCCAGAGCGCCAACGAGTGCTCCGTTACGTCGTCGACATGCCCGACACCCTCCCCAAGCCCTCGCCGGGAGGCGACGTCGTGCTCGCGGCGCGGCTCGCGCCGGAGAAAGGCATCGACACCGCGATCTCGGCGATGGCGTTCGTCGACGGTGACGTCCATCTCCACATCGCCGGCGACGGCCCCATACGAGCCGAGCTCGAACGTCAAGCCGCCGACACCGCTCCGGGCCGCATCAGCTTCCACGGCCGCCTTCCCAAGGAGCGTCTGTTCGAGCTCGTGCGCAGCTCGAGCGTCGCGCTCGTCCCCTCGCGCTGGTACGAGAACCAACCGATGGCCGTGCTCGAGGCGTTGGCCAACGCGGTTCCCGTGATCTCCTCCGACCTCGGTGGGCTCCCGGAGCTCGTCCGTCCCGGCATCGACGGCGAGCTGGTGCCGGCCGACGACCCGCACGCGCTCGCGCAGGCGATCCGCACCATCACGTCCAACCCCGACAAGGCCTTCGAGATGGGGCGGGCCGGGCGGCAGCGCATCCTGGAGGACTTCAGCCCTGCGGTGCACCTGGCCGGCCTCGACCAGCTCTACCGCGAAGCAGGGGTGCGGGGGTGAGCCTGCGCATCGCAATGATCGGCCAGCGCGGTGTGCCAGCCACCTTCGGGGGGGTCGAGCGCCACGTCGAGGAGATCGGCTCTCGGCTGGCCCTGCGCGGCCACGACGTGACGGTGTTCTGCCGCCCGAACTACTCCGGACTGGCGCCCCGGCAACACCGCGGCATGCATCTCGTCTACCACCAGGCCCTGGCCACCAAGCACTTCGAGGCGCTCAGCCAGTGCGGGCGGGCCGCCTTGGCCACCCTCAACGATGGCTACGACGTGGTGCACTTCCACGCCATCGGCCCGGGGATCTTCACACCCCTGCCCCGCTACCTCAGCGGGGCGACGGTGGTGCAGACCATCCATGGCTTCGATCAGGAACGGGCCAAGTGGGGGCGCACCGCCCAGACGATGCTCAACACCGCGGGATGGATGAGCGCCCGAGTGCCGCACGCGACGATCGTCGTTTCGCAGTCGCTGCAGGAGGCCTACTGGCAGCGCTACCGGCGCGAGACGGTGCACATCGGCAACGGCGCCCCTGAGCCGGCGTTCCGCCCTGCCTCGGCGATCACTGAGCAATACGGGCTGTCGACTGATCCATTCATCCTCTTCGTCGGCCGGCTCGTGCCCGAGAAGGCGCCCGATCTCTTGATTCGGGCGCTCGGCCGGATCGATCGCGACATCCCGCTCGTGATCGCGGGCGGCTCAAGCTTCACCCACGGGTACGTGGAGGCGCTCCACAAGCTCGCCCGGCAGGACTCGCGGGTCATCATGACCGGGTTCGTGTTCGGCGATGTCCTCCAGGAGCTGTATTCGAACGCGGCGCTGTTCGTGCTCCCCTCGCTGCTCGAGGGGCTCCCGCTGACGCTGCTCGAGGCCTTGTCCTACGACCGCTCGGTGGTGGCCAGCTCGATCCCACCGCACCTCGAGGTCCTTGGCGACAGCGGCCCCGCTCGCCGGTTGGTGCCGCCCGGCGACATCGAGGCACTCGCCAGCTCGATCACCGAGGCCCTCGACCGCCGGGGCGAGGAGCAGCGAGCGGCCAAGGAGTTCGGTGAGGAGGTTCGCGCCCGTTACTCATGGGATGCCGCCACCGACGCCACCGAAGCGCTGTACCTGAGCCTCGGCGCGCGCACGCCCGCCGACCGGTCGCCGAGATGGCGCCGGAGTCAGTCGCGGGCGTCGTAGCGCCGGAAGCCGACGGCGACCAGCAAGATCCCGAGCGCCAGCAGCATCGACGCCATCGCCAACGGCGAGTTGTGCTCGCCCGTGCGGGGCAGCGTCGAGATCGTCGTGCTCGTCGCGTCGGCGACGTTGGCCACCGGAGGTGGCGTGGTGCCAGGGGTCGGCGTCGAGGTGACCGACAACGTCGCGCTGGCCTCGTTGTCGGCGAGGTTCCGGTCGCTCGTGTCGGAGCTCACCGAAGCACTGTTGCCGAGCGGTCCCAACAGGGCGAAGGCGGAGACCTGCGCCAGGATCGTGATCGATGCTCCACTGCCGGCCGGGATGGTTCCCAGCTCACAGATGATCGTGTTGCCGATGGCGCTGCATCCACCCGCCGTGCTCGACGCGGACAGGAAGCGCAGCCCGACCGGCAAGGTATCGGTGACGACCACACCCTCGGAGTCGGAAGGGCCACTGTTGTTGACGGCCACGAAGAGCTCCACTTGGGCCCCGCGCACGGCCGCGGACGGGCTCGTGGAAGCCGAGATGGACAGATCCGCGGTGGCGGCGGCCACGGGGTAGGAGGCCGAGGCCGAGTTGTTGCCGTTGTTCGGATCCCTGGTGGCCGATTTCACGGAGGCCGCGGTCCGCAGCTGTGAACCGGCCGAGAGCCCGGTCAAGGTGATCGTGAGCTGCACGGACGCGCTGCTACCGGCCGAGAGCGAGCCGACGCCGCAGGTGAGCTTCGAGCCGCCGCCGCTGCAGCTCCCACTGGCGCCCGACAGCGACGCTCCCGCCGGGACGCTCAGCGTGACCACGACATTGCGGGCATCCGACGGCCCGTGGTTCGTCACCGAGTCCCGGATCGTGACGGTCGCCCTCGGCACCGGCGGGTTCGGAGAGATCGACTGGCTCAGGACGAGGTCAGCGCTGGTGCTGATCGGCTTCCGCAGCGACTTCGCGTTGTCGCCCGGGTTCGGGTCGGGCAGGTTCGACGAAGCCGTCGCCCTCACTTGGAGCCCTCCGGTGGCGGTCGACGACACCCTCACGGTGGCGCGGATCGTCACGGTCTTGCCCTTGGCGAGGGTGCCGGCCGAGCAGCTCAGGGCGTTGGATGCCGAGCACCTCGCCCCAGCGCTCGTCGACGTGACCTGGATCCCCACCGGGGCCGAGAACGTGACCGAGAGGCGAGCGTTCGGGGCAGGATTCGGGCCCTTGTTCTGGAAGGCGACGACGAGGTTCGCGGACCCGCCCGCGACGAGCGTGCCGTTGAGCTGGAGCCGGATGACGGCCATGCCGAGCACGCGGCGCGGCCTGAACGATCGGGGCGCGCGGCGGCACGGTGGGGGGGCGAGTCGTCGCCGTGGGCGGGCGGGACTTCGCCGCGGGGGGGAGCGGTGCGACGGTCGTCGCCGGTGGGCGCGGTGCGACGGTCGTCGCCGGTGCGACGGTCGTCGCCGGGGGGCGGAGGGCCACCGTCGTCACCGGGCGCGTCGCCACCGTCGTCGCGGGAGCGCGCGGGGCCACGCTCGTCGCCGCGGGCGCCGCGAGTGCTCCGGCCGGCACGCCGAGCGCGACAACTCCCACCGCCAACACTCCGCCCGCCAGCTTCGAACCCAATTCCCTTCCGCCCATGCGTTCCCTCCGCCTCATGGAGGTTACTCCGGGTCGCCGCCTCCCGAACCCGGGCATCACGGTCGGCGCGACGTTCGGCGCAGAGCGCGTGGCAACCGTGCGTCACGAGCACGGAGCGCGCGAAACCACCCGCGGAGGTGACGAGCATCCCCCACGGGTCCGTCGGCGGCTCCGACAATTTCGCCAGTCCGCGCTCGTCGGTTCTCTGGCGCCCTCACCACCCGCTCTCGCCGCCGGGTTGGCGTCGTCGAAGCGTCCCTCTGACGACTCGGTCAGGGTGGGACCCGACCCGTGGAGCCCACTCCGTCCGCACCGAGATCTAGACGAGTGATTCCAAGGGTCCGCGCCTGACGCGGCGAGAGCGTCCACGATCGGCGTTGCTACTCCGTTCGACCGTGGAGGTCTCATGGACGCCGACCTGGACACCCTCGCGACTGCACTGTACGTCCGTATCGATGACGCGTTGAAGGATGACCCGAGCTTGGCGCCGGTGCGCCCGGTGGTGGGCATCGAGCCCAGACTGAGTGACGCCGAGTTGGCGACGGTGGCGGTGTTGCAGGCGCTGTTGGGGTTCACATCCGAGACGCGCTGGTTGCGTTATGCCCGCTGCCACCTGGTGCACCTGTTCCCCTATCTGCCTCGCCAGTCCGGCTACAACCGGCGGCTGCGGGCGGCGTCGGGCCTGCTCCAGGCGCTGATCCGAGTCTTGGCGGTCGACACTCGGGCGTGGTGTGACGACACCTGGATCATCGACTCGACCCCGGTGGAATGCGGCCGATCCCGGCCCACCGCCCGCCGTTCGAATCTGGCCGGCTGGGCCGGCTACGGCTACTGCGCCAGCCACTCCCGCTACTTCTGGGGCCTGCGCCTGCACCTCGTCTGCACTCCCGGCGGGCTGCCCATCACCTACGCCCTGGCCCACCCCAAACTCGACGAACGCGACATCGCCCGAGACCTGTTCGAGACCGACCCCGACCTGCTGGGCGCCCGGGCCGGTCAGATCCTCATCGCCGACAAGGGCTACGCCAGCCGCGAGTTCGAGACCTTCCTCACCGATCACGGAGTGCACCTGCTGCGCCCCACGTTCAAGCGCGAACCATCTCGTCCCGGCGCCCGACTGCTCAAACCGTTCCGTCAAATCATCGAATCCATCAACGACACGTTGAAAGGCCAACTCGACCTCGAACGCCACGGCGGCAGAACACCAGGTGGCGTCGTTGTTCGAGTCCTCCAACGCCTTCTCGCCCTCACCGCCGCCATCTGGCACAACGACCACACCGGCCAACCAGTGCTCCGCTCCCTCACCGCCTACGACTACTAACGACCCCTTCGAATTAGTCATCTAGTAGCTCGATGACCGCCGGCACGTAGCCGATGCGGTCATCGTTGCCCCAGTTGGTCAAGAGGCCGGCGTAGATGCGTCCGTCGCCCCGCGTCTCGGCCAGGTGAACGAGCGCGGCGACGTCCTAACTGTCCGTGCCGGTGTCGGAGGCGCGTTGCTGCGCCGCCCACTGGCTGTTCTCGTCGGTGGAGTGACGGGCTTCGAGCCATGCCGGGGCCAACCCCACGGCGAGCGCGTCGACACCGAGCGCGGGCAGCACGCCGACGCCTCGGGTCGACGCGTCACCCCCCAGCGGCTGCCAGCTGCACCAATCATTGCGCCGGCGCCACGGGCCAGTGCGGCCACGCCGATACCGGCCAGCAGGACCCCTCCCAGGTGCACCCCGATGATCATCCGCTGGAGGAAGACGTTGTGGTGGGCGGGCGGAACGAGGTCGAGGAACCGGCCCAGGGTGGGCCGGCCGAAGTAGAGGATCAGCCTGAGGGTGAAGAAGCCGACGACAGCCCGGCAGCGAGGATCTCGACGCGCCTGCACGATCGCTACGACGAGGCCTACCGCGGCGAGCGCGGTGACCACCGGGAGGCGACCGTGATCGAACAGCTCGCCGTGCGCCAGCCAGCCCAGGACCTTGGGAGCACCGTAGGAATCGGAGCAGGCGCCCGCGAGGGTCCGTTTCCTGCTTCCCGCCCACGCCGCGGACGGCCCGCCCGGATCAAAAGGACATGGAGGGTCCCGCGCTGACGGGTGGACCCCGGCGCCGGGGCGGAGTCAGATCAACCCGTGTGAGATGGCGGCGCCGACGGCTTGTTGGCGGCTGCGCACGTCGAGCTTGGCGTAGACGTTCGTGAGGTGGGTCTTGACCGTCTCGGCGCCGATGTTGAGCGTCTCGGCGATCTCGCGATTGGTGCGACCACCGGCCACGAGCTCGAGCACCGACTGCTCTCGGCCGGTGAGCCGCGCGCAGCGCGTCCCTCTACGGACAGCCGGGCGCTGGCGCTCGCCGAACATGGCCGTCAGGAGCATGGGAGCGAGGTAACGCTCGCCCGCCAACGCGTGCTCGAGCGCCCCGGCCAGCTGCTGCTCGTCCTGCGCGCGGCGCGGCACGACGGCGTTCGCGCCGGCCTCGAACAGGCTGATGACTTCCTCCTGGTCGATGGTGCCGACGAGGGCGACGATGCGCATCCGATGCGAGCGGAGATGCACCCGGCGGACGACATCGAGCAGCGCGGCGTCGGCGCAGGCGCCCACACACACCAGTCCGACCTCGTCAGGCTCGAGGCCCGCCAGGCCCGCCGTGGCCGTCGCCGCCGTGCGAACCCTCCGGATCCCGGCATTGGCCAGGAGAGCCTTCACGCCGAGACGCACGAGCCCCCAATCGTCGATGATCACTGCGCTGCGGATCTGCTCCGACGGGTGCATTCCCATGTGACCATCAAGCCACGGCGGGGGACGCCCGGACAGGTGCAGGTGCACCAAGTCCGGTAGCCCGTCTACCCCCTCTTGCGTGGGCCGGTTTCCGGTGCCCTGATGATCCCCTCGCGCAACCCGATCGACACGGCCTCGAGCTTCGAATGCGCGCCCAGCCCGCGTGAGGATGCTCTGCACGTGATTTCGGATGGTGTTGGCGCTCAGATGCAGTCGCTCGGACAGCTCGGCCGTCGAGAGGCCCTCCGCCAGGAGTTGCAGGACCTCGATCTCACGCCGGCTGAGCTTCGCCGCCGGCGCCGCGGTCGGCGTCACACGGGCGAGGAGGCGCGGGAGCAGCGTCGGCGCCACCACCGTCTCGCCTGCCGCGACGCCTCGGATGCCGGCCACGAGATCGTCGATGGGCTGGTCCTTGAGGAGATAGCCCGCGGCGCCTTCCTCCAGGGCGCGGACGACCGAGCGGTAGTCGGACGCGGCCGTCACGACCAGCACCCTCGCCTTCGGCCGGGCCTTTGCGAGGCGGCGGATTCCCTCGGGGGCCTCTCCATCGGGCAGGCGGAAGTCGAGCACCACCACGTCCGGGTCATGCCCACGGGCCAGCTGCTCACCTTCGAGGAGGGTGGATCCGACCGCCACGACATCGATGTCCTCGAACGGCTCCATGGCCGCCCTCAACCCGTGGGCGATCATGGCGTGGTCCTCGATGATCAGCACCTTGATGCGCTCAGGATCGGTCATGACACCTCACCCTTCGTTGGCTCGCTGATCTCGGCACCGGTCCGAAGCGGTGGCATCCCATGTGAGCACAAACTCCGGCGTGCCAGCAGCCATCTCGGGCGAGCCACGCCTCATAGCGGAAGCCAGAAGCTCACGGTCGTGCCGGCACCGGCGGCCGAATCGATGTGGAAATCCCCGCCCAGTGCCTCAGCCCGCTCGCGCATCGTCCTGACGCCGTGATGATCGACGGGGAGGCGCTCGCTCGCGTCGAACCCACTGCCATCGTCGCGCACGAGTGTGGCGATGCCGCCCCGCTCGCTCTCGACTTCGATCTCGAGCCGATCCGCGCCACCGTGGCGCACCGCGTTCAGCGCCGCTTCCCGGATGTTGCGGAACAGCACGTGGCGAGCGAGGCCGGTGGGCTCGAGGTCGGCGTCGGTGTGGAGATCCACCTCTACGTCGTAGTCGACGAGCAGGCCGTCGAGGAAGAGCTCGATCCCCTCCTCCAGGCCCACGTCGGTGGCCGGAGGCTCGAGCTCGAAGACGAGATGGCGCAGGCGTCCGATCGAGCGTTGGATGGTCTGCTCGACCTTGGCGGCGCGCTCCACGTCGTCCGGTGCCTCGAGCCGGCGCCGCAGGAGTTGCGCCTCCAGGCCGGCCGCGACCATCGCCTGGATCGTGTCGTCGTGGATGTCCGCGGCGATGCGGCTGCGCTCTTGCTCCTGAGCTCCGAGGAGCTCGCTCAACAACCGCTCCCGCTCGTCGCTGGCCGTTCGGAGCGACTCGTCGCGCTCCTGGAGGTCGGAAGCCATCTCGTCCACGGCCCCCGCGAGATCGCGCATCTCGCCCGACCGCACCGTGGCTCCCGTCCTGGCGTCGAGGTCACCCCGGCCGATCCGGCGCACGGTCGCCAGGATCGTGCGGACGGGTCGAGCGACCGAGAGCTCGCCGATGGCCAGCGCCGCCAGCAACGCCAACGTCGTCACGATGGCCCCGGCGATCAGGTTGGCCCGGAGCTGGCGGTCGGCGGCGGCGAAGGCGGACTTGCTCGGGATGCCGACCAGCGAGAATGCCGTCTGGTTGGTCGGCCCGATATCGGCGTAGCTGTAGACGCTCCGGGCCGGATCGAGACCGCTCGCCTCGACCGTGCCTTCTGCGGAACCGGCCACGACCTGATCGACGATCTCCTTCACGGGCAGCACCCCACCGACCGGCGCGCCGGGCACCGAGCTGGCGAGGACATGGCCGCTGTCGTCGATGATGCGGGCGCTCGAACCGTCGGGCAGGCCGGTCTCGCTGAGGAAGCCGGCCAGATCGCTCCCCACCGAGACCACCGCGGCGATGTAGGCCGCGGGAGCCTTGTCGATGGGAACCACCGCGACCATCGCCGGTTTCGGCGTGAGTGGTCCGGGGAGCTCGGCTTCGGCGACGAACTCCCCGAGCTCTCGGGCGTCCTTCACGTACCAGCGGTCCGACAGGTCGAGCCCGGCGATGCCGGGGGTCGCGCTGGCAGAGCACCTTTCCGTCCTCGCCCATCGTGAAGACGTTCGCGGCGCCGGGGATCTGCTCCACGACGCTGGCCAGGTAGCTGGCGCAGGACCCGGACGCGAGGTTCGTCTGGACGAGATCGGTGGACGCGGCGAGCACGGCGCGAGTGCGCTCGAGGTCGGCCGCTTCCCGCTCGGCCTCGACCCGCGAGAGCCGTTGAGTGTCGGCGTAGGCGTCGTGGCGCCCCTGCTCCCGTAGATCGCGCGCCTGCAGCGCGTAGATGACGACCAGAGGGATGACAGGCACGAGCGCCAGCGCCACCATCCGGGCGCGGACGCTACGGAGCCAGCGCAGCCGTCGACCGAGGGCGATGCCCATCTGCCCCCGTCAGTCTCCTGCTACCGATACCAGATCCTCACGCCGCGGTGCCTCCAGCAGGCGGCCTTGCGGACCGGCGTGAAAGAGTACGAGCCGTCCCGGCACTGCGCGGTGGCTCCTCTCGGCCTGGCTGCGGGTCGCCGTGTCATGACGCTCATGGCGAAGGCCGACGGGGTCGCCAGAGCGAGGCTGCCGACAGTCACCAGAGCGGCTACAGATGCCTTGAGGGCCCGGCGCCGTGTCGTCCCGCGCTTCCGTCCCGCTTTCACGATGTCCTCCTACCTCCGTACCCTCCGAGGGCACCACCGGATGGCGTGTTGGCGCGGAACCACCTCCGGTGGGCAGCGATTCCGCCACTGACCGTAGTGAAGGATCCTCACTACGACAATGCGCCAAATGGGCTACTTCACCCTCAGTAACGGCACTGTTGCGCCACGAGTTCCCGGGTTCTTGTGGGAGTGACCGAACCGCGGAGAGTGAGCGGTTGAGCGCTCACCCTGGACTCGCCGCCACGCCCCTCAGGCACTGCGCCCGGCCACCGCCTCGAGGATCCGCCGTTGTCCGGGACCCGCCAGGTCGGTGTGCTCGAGTGGAACGGCCACGAGATAGCGGGCGGACCGCGCTTGGCCTCGTACATGGCCTGGTCGGCCTCGGCCAGCAACCGGTCGGCCTCATCGAGCGCCGGGCGACGCTCGTGCTCGGCGGCCGAACCGCTCCAGACGGCCATGCCGATCGAAGCACCGAGACGCATGGTGACGCCGGATACCTCCACCTCGGCGTTCAGCGCCTCCACGGCGCGTGCCGCCACCACGGAGGCCACCGAGGTATCGGCCCCGGGCAGGAGCACCGCGAACTCGTCACCCGCCAGGCGGGCGACGAGGTCACCGGCGCGGACCACGGAGATCAGGCGCTGCGCCACCTCGACGAGCAACGCGTCGCCAGTCAGGTGACCGTGGCGATCGTTGATGTCCTTGAAGCGGTCCAAGTCGATGAGCAGCACGGCACAACGCCTGCCGGCAGTGACCGCATCAGTCAACCCGGCGGAGAACAGGCTGCGGTTGGCGATGCCGGTCAGCGGATCGTGGGTGGCGCGGTGGGCCAGTTCGTCTCGTGAGGCCTGGAGGTCTTTGATCAGTCCCGAGACCCGCATGGCCACGAGCACGATGGTGAGGAAGGTGCCGATCGCGAACACCGGGATGGCCACCTGCTGCCCTCGGACTCCTTCGAAGGCGAGCAGCGTCGGGATCAGCAGCGCGGCGGCGGCGAGGACGAGCAGCCGTCGAGGACTGAGCTCGCGCCGACCGGCCACGATCGGTCGCGTCGCCATGGGCGCCGAGGCTTCGAGCCCGACGGCGGCGACGCCGATGTAGGAGGCCATGAACAGGGCATCGGTCCAACCCGAGGACACCGCCAGCCCGGCCGACTCGGCAAGGGCGAAGCCGAAGTCGCCGAGCAGGACCGCGGCCATGGTGGCGGTCATGATCCACAACGCGGGCGGTGTGCGGTGAGCACCCGCCCGTCCGCCGATCAGCAGACGGACGAGCAGCGTGAGACACATGATGTCGCCGACCGGATACGCCATCGAGATGGCCCGCGCCAGCACGCCCTGCCCCGCTGCGCCCGCCATAGGGACGACGAGGCAGACCCAGGCGATCACGCCGAGGGCCACCCCGATGATGCACGCGTCGATGAGGGCACCGCGGTCGCTGCGCCGCTCCCGGCTGCGGATGAACAGCGCCAGCGACGTCATCAGGACCGGGTAGCCCGCCAGGTACGCGACGTCGGCCGCTGACGGGAACGGCGACAGGCCGAGCACGTCCTGGCAGATCGTGTACAGGAGGTCGCCCAGGGCGAAGAGCGCGAAGCCCGCCAGGAACAGCAGCCACGGCCCGGCCAACGGCAGGTTTCGCCGGCGCAGCCCCACCACGAACGTCGCGAGGCAGGCCCACGCCGTGACTTGGAAGACGACGTCGGCGGCCACTGTGGGGAGCACGTTGTAGGCGAGGATCGCTACAGACCCGAGGAGGGCGAGCACGAGTTGGGAGCGCCGGAGCGAGCGAGGCGGCGCCCAGGTCGGCGACGAGGCGACGGTCCTGACCGTCCCCCCATGACCGGCCCGCACGTTGGGCACCGCGGTGAACTCCACCGTGCCACTCTCCGCCTCGGCGCACCATGCGGGCAGACACAGATCCGTCCTTTGCCCTGGGGCGTATGCACCATTGACGTCGCGCGACAAGCCAGCCGGGCAGGACCTCACCGGCGTGCCATCCTCGCGGCGCGTGGGCTCGCCATCGGCCGGGTGAGTCGGCCCGGTAGCCTTCAGGCGCAGCGGTGAGGATCAGGCCGGCTGAGCGCCGACCGCGGTCCCGCCGTCACCGACGAGTTGCCATACGGCGTCGATCAGGTCGGCCCCGCTCCCCTTCGCGATGAAGCCACGGGCCCCGGCATCCTTCACGGCTCGCCGGGTGGCCCGGTCGGCCTGGGCCGAGAAGATGATCACGTGGATGCCCGGGTGCTCGGCGACCAGCGCGCGGGTCGTCTCCACACCGCCGAGGGGCATGACGATGTCGACGAGGGCGACGTGAGGCTTCGTCTGGCGCGCCTGCTCGATGGCCTCGTAACCATCCGCGGCCGTGCCGACGAGCTCGAGGCCGGGCTCGTCACTGACGATGTCGGCCACCGCCTGGCGGACGCCGGCGTCGTCGTCGGCCACGAGCACCCTGATGCGGTCGCCCGTCGCACTCATGCTGCGCGCCTTACCCTGAGCACGAACTTCCTCCAGATCGAATGGTGGTAACGCTGGTGAGTGCCGAGGTCTGGCGGTTCCTCGGTTGGTCGCCACTGCCTCGCCCTGCCCGATCCAGCGCCATCGGCCGATGCGGTGACCCCATCACCCTACGACGCCGGGACCTCGGCGAAATGATGCAACCGCGCCATCCGCGCTGGCGCGGTGGCGTCACGTCGGATGGTCACCGCAGGCATTTTCTCACCGTCCGAGACGCGCCCGCCGCGCTCAGCGCGCCGCCGTCCCTGCGCCGCCCCTCGCCAGTTCCGCCTGCACGAATGCGAGCACCCGGGCGGCGGCTGTTTCCGGGTCGCTCTCGTGGTCGAAGGCGAACTCCGGATGGAGCGGGGGCTCGTAGGGGTCGTCGATCCCTGTCATCCCCGTGAGCTCTCCTCGACGAGCCCGGGCGTAGAGGCCCTTGGGGTCGCGGCGCTCGCACTCGTCGAGAGGTGTCGCCATGTGCACCTCGACGAACACCAGGCCCGCGCTGGCGTGAATCGCTCGGGCGTGCTCCCGGCCTTCGCGGTAGGGGCTGATCACGGGCACGAGCGCCAGCACCCCGGCATCGGCGAAGAGACGGGCGACTTCGGCCACCCTCCGCACGTTCTCGGTGCGGCCCGAGCGGTCGAAGCTGAGATCGCCGTTGAGGCCGAAGCGGAGGTTGTCGCCGTCGAGCATGTAGTGGGCGCGGCCGAGAGCGGCACAGCGCATGGAGACGGCCGAAGCCACGGTGGACTTTCCCGAGCCCGACAGTCCCGTGAACCAGACCGTGGCGCCTCCGAGCCGGTTGGCCCGCCACCGATCGGCACGCGGTACTCCGGTGTCGTGCCAGACGACGTTGTCGCTGACCGGGCCCGTCACGGCGGGGGAACACGCAGCCGACCGGCAGCGCGCGAAGTCGAACCTGGATGAGCCGCATAGGGCCCTCCTGGGTTCAAGTTCCGCGAGAGCGCGCGGCCAACGTGGCGTCCGATGGCTCGCCAGCGCGTCACGTGGTCTCGCCGAGGATCATGCCCGCCCCCACTGTCTCGTTGGTGGCTTCGTCGATCAGGATGAAGCTACCGGTGTGGCGGTTGCGGCGGTACTCGTCGAACATGAGTGGCACCGTCGTGCGCAGCGAGACGCGCCCCATCTCGTTCATGCCGAGATGCCCGTTGGGATCGTGACGATGGAGGGTGTTCACGTCCAGCCGGTAATGGAGGTCCTTCACCATGCACCGCGCCGTACGCGTCGTGTGCTTGATCGTGTAGAAGCTGCGCGGCTGCAACGGGCGGTCGTTGAACCAGCAGACCGTGGCCTCGACGTCCTGAGCCAGGGTCGGCGCATTCATGGGGCGGCAGAGCATGTCGCCCCGGCTGATGTCGATCTCGTCGGCGAGGCGGATGGTGACCGATTGGTTCGGGGTGGCCTCCCCCACGGGCCCATTGAGCGAGTCGACGCCGACGATCGTCGACGTGAGTCCCGACGGCAGCACCATGACCTCATCGCCCGGACGGAAGGCCCCGCCGGCCACGGTGCCGGCGAAACCGCGGTAGTCGTGATACACGCTCGAGTGAGGTCGGATGACGTACTGCACCGGGAAGCGAGGGTCGATGAGGTTGCGGTCCGACCCGGTGTAGACGTTCTCGAGGTACCAGAGCAGTGTGGGGCCCAGGTACCAAGGCGTGTTGGGTGAGTGCTGGATGACGTTGTCACCGAAGAGGGCGCTCACCGGGATGAAGGTGAGGTCGGTGAACTCGAGCTTGCGGGCGAACTCGGCGAACTCGAAGCGGATCTCCTCGTAGCGGTCCTCGCTCCAGTCGACGAGGTCCATCTTGTTGATGCACACCGCCAGGTGGCTCACGCGCAGCAGCGAGGCGATGACGGCGTGGCGCCGGCTCTGCTCGAGCATCCCCTTGCGGGCGTCGACGAGCACGAGGGCCAGGTCGGCCGTCGACGCCCCCGTCACCATGTTCCGCGTGTACTGCGTGTGACCAGGGGTGTCGGCGATGATGAACTTGCGCCGCGGCGTGGAGAAGTAGCGGTAGGCGACATCGATCGTGATCCCCTGCTCGCGCTCGGCGCGGAGACCATCGGTGAGCAACGCCAGGTTCGTGTACTCGAAGCCCTTGTCGCGGCTGGTGCGCTCGACCGCCTCGAGTTGGTCCTCGAAGATGTTCTTGCTCTCATAGAGCAGCCGGCCGATGAGCGTGCTCTTGCCGTCGTCGACCGAGCCGGCCGTGGCGAATCGGAGCAGCTCCATCAGAAGTAGCCCTCCTTCTTGCGGTCTTCCATGGCCGCTTCGGTGAATCGGTCGTCCGCCCGTGTTGCTCCCCGCTCGGTGACCCGCGAGGCCGCCACCTCTCCGATGACGTCGACGATCGTCATCGCCGTCGACTCGACGGCGCCCGTGCAGCTGGCGTCGCCGACCGTGCGGTACCGCACCATCATCTCGATGGGCTCCTCGTCCTCCATCAGCGTGATGTGGGGCGTGACCGCCAGCCACATCCCGTCGCGCCGGAACACCTCGCGGCGATGAGCGAAGTAGATGGACGGGATCTCGATGCCCTCACGCTGGATGTAGAGCCAGACGTCGAGCTCGGTCCAGTTCGAGATCGGGAACACCCGGATGTGCTCGCCCTTGCGATGGCGACCGTTGTAGAGCCGCCACAGCTCGGGACGCTGGTTCTTCGGGTCCCACTGGCCGAACTCGTCGCGGAAGGAGTAGACACGCTCCTTGGCCCTCGCCTTCTCCTCGTCGCGCCGACCGCCGCCGAACACGGCGTCGAAGCCGTTCTCGGTGATGGCGTCGAGCAGCGTCACGGTCTGCAGGCGGTTCCGGCTGGCTCTGGGGCCGGTCTCTTCTCGCACCCGGCCGCGGTCGATGCTCTCCTGCACCGAGGCGACCACGAGGTTCACGCCGAGCTCGCCCACCCTGCGGTCGCGGAACTGGATCACCTCGTAGAAGTTGTGACCGGTGTCGACGTGCATGATGGGGAACGGGATCCGCGCCGGCCAGAACGCCTTCTCAGCGAGGCGCAGCATCACGATCGAGTCCTTGCCGCCGGAGAACAGCAAGACGGGCCGCTCGAACTCGGCGGCGACCTCGCGCATGATGAATATCGACTCGTCTTCGAGCTCGTCGAGATGTGTGCGTTGCTTGACTGTGGTCATCATCACCTCAGTGGGGGTCTTCATCAGTCTGGGCGGCCGCCACCGCCGCCAGCACGTCGGCGGCCACGTCCGGGCGAGCGACCAGGAGATCCGGGAGCCAGGGCTCCGGCTGGTTGTACAGGAGCGGCGAACCGTCGAGGCGCGACGTGTGCAGGCCGGCCGCTCGACAAACGGCAACCGGCGCGGCCGAGTCCCATTCCCACTGGCCCCCCCCGTGCAGGTAGACGTCGGTGGTGCCGAGCAGCACCGACGTGGCCTTGGCGCCGGCCGAACCCATCGGCACCAACTCGGCTCCGAGCCGCTCGGCCACTGCCCCGGTGATGGCCGGTGGACGGGTGCGGCTCACCACGAGTCGGAGCGGCCCCGGCGCGGGGGGCGGCAAGGAGGCGGGCGGGTACGACCGCAGCACGATGCCTTCGGCCGGGAGAGCAACGGCGCCGACGGCGAGGTCGCCATCCACCCACAAGGCCACGTGCACGGCCCAGTCGCGGCGAGGGACCTCGGTGAACTCACGCGTCCCATCGAGTGGATCGATGATCCAGACGCGATGGGCGTCGAGCCGGTCGGGGTCGTCCGAGCTCTCCTCCGAGAGGATGGCGTCGCCCGGGCGAGCCTCGGCCAAGTGCCCGAGGATGTACTCGTTGGCCCGCCGGTCTCCCTCCGCGCCGAGCTTGTGATGGTCGAGGCCTCGAGCACGCAGCTCGACGAGCAACTCGCCCGCGCCTCGCGCCAGGGACGCGGCGAGGTCGGCGTCGGCCGGGGTCCACGGGCTCACGGCGCGGCGAACCCGTCGGGATGCTCGGAATGCCAGCGCCAGGCGGTGGCGACGACGTCGTGCAGGTCCCGCTGCGGTCGCCAACCGAGGATCTCCGTGGCGCGGGAGTTGTCGGCCACGAGCGCGGCCGGATCTCCGCGACGCCGCGGTGCGAGCTCGTGGGGTACCGGACGCCCGGCCACCTCCTCGGCGGCGTTGAGCACCTCGAAGACGGTCGAGCCGACGCCCGTGCCCACGTTGAGCGCCTGTGTGGGGCCGCCGGCCTCCAGGTACTCGAGGGCGAGCACGTGCGCCTCGGCGAGGTCCTCGACGTGGACGTAGTCCCGCACCGCCGTGCCGTCTCGCGTCAGGTAGTCGGTGCCGAAGACCTGCAGCGGGTCGCGCCGCCCGAGCAGTGCCTTCATCGCCATGGGCACGAGGTTCTGGGTGAGCGTGAAGTCCTCCCCGATCACGCCATCCATCGACGCGCCCGCCGCGTTGAAGTAGCGGAGGCTGACCGAGTGCAGGCCATGGACGGCCTCGTACCAGCCGAGGATCTGCTCCACCATGAGCTTGGTCTGCCCGTAGACGCTCTCGGGGTGGAGGGGGGCCGTCTCCACGATTGGTACCACCTCGGGCGTGCCGTAGACGGCGGCCGAGGAGGAGAACACGACCCGGTTGACGCCCGAGCGCTCGAGCGAATCGAGCAGATCGTTGGTGCCGCTCACGTTGTTGCGGAAGTAGCGGGCCGGCTGCTTCATCGACTCCCCGACGGCCTTCAGGGCGGCGAAGTGGACGCAGGCGTCGATGTCGTGCTCGACCACGAGCTTCTCCACGAGGGCGACGTCGTCAACGTCACCGATCACGAGCGGGGCCCCGAGCGCGGCCGGCTCGTAGCCGTTGCTGAGGTTGTCGAGGACGACCACATCACGCCCGTGGCGGCGCAGGGCTCGCACCGTGTGCGACCCGATGTAACCGGCACCGCCGGTGACGAGCACCGTCATCCGGCTCGGCTCCAATCGCTCCGATGGACTCCGCGCACCTGTGGCTCCTCCGAGGTCCGGTGTGTGCCGGTGCCGACCACCTCCGGCGAGTACGGCCAGGCTACGGACCTCGCACAGTGAGCGTCGAGGGTCGTACGACCCATTCGGGGACGCAGCGTGGTCGCCGGGGCCGCCGGCCCCTACGGGACGCGCTCGACCGGAGTCCCTCGGCCTGGCGGGAACGACCCGTTGCGGTTGAAGCCGGGTCGTGTTGAGGCCTCGAGCAGGTACCCGCGGGAGCGGAGCGTGCGAATGACCAACCCCACCTCACCGAGGCGACGCCGCAACCGCAACACGTGGACGTCGAGCGCGTTCCGACCCGGGGCGCCGTCGGGCCACCCCACCCGGGCCAGCGCGTCGCGGCTCACGACCGCCCCGTACCGATCGAGCAGGAGCCGGGTGAGCCGTGCTTCGACGGGAGGCACCGACACCCACGAGCCGGCGTGACGCACCACCCCGTCCTCGTCGAGCGTCGGCGGGCGGACCGGGACACCGGGGAGCGCGGACCGCACCAAGAGTGTGTCGAGTCGGGCCCGCACGTCGGCCTCGGGCGCCGGCACGCGGATCCAGTCCTCGAGGGGGTCCTCGACCGCGGGAGGCGCGGTGGCGTCGTCCACCAGCAACAAGCGAGCCCGCCCCTCCCGGGCCAGCCGGGACCGCGCATCGGCCTCCCAGGGCCACCGCAGGAGCACGACGTCCACGGACGGTGACCGTAGAGAGGTTGGGTTTCTCTCATGTTTCGGCAACATGAAGGTCAGCCGAGGTGAAGGGCGCCGGCTGCCGGCGCGAGGATCCAGCGCACGGCGGAGAGCCGACCCGTATGATCCCGCCGCATGGCCCGAGGCAAGAACGCATATCTCGACCACCTGCGCAACGTGCCGCTGTTCTCGGCGTGCACCACGAAGGACCTCCAACGCGTCGCCAAGGCGGCGACGGAGATGAACTTGCCGTCGGGTTACAAGCTCACCGACCAGGGGCAGATGGGCAACGAGGCCTTCGTCCTCGTGGACGGCTCGGTGACGGTGCGCCGCAACGGCAAGCGGGTGACGACGCTCGGCCCCGGCGCCATGGTGGGCGAGTTGTCGCTGCTCGACCACGGCCCTCGCACTGCCACGGTCACGGCCGACACCGATCTCACGGTGCTCGTGATCGACCAGCGCGCGTTCACGGCCTTGATCGACGACGTCCCCGCCCTTGCTCACAAGCTCATGGCCAGTCTCGCCGGGCGGGTCCGGGAGTTCGACCGCCAGTTCTACGGCTGAGTTCTCCTGACGCGCTCGTCGGCCCAGGCCCTCGGCCGCCTCCCCGTGCCGGCCCTGGTGTCCATTAGGTTGACCTCGCCATGGTGATGCACGCCACGAGCACGGAAGAGACCTCGGACGCGGCAACGCCGCGGGCGAGGCTGCGTCCCTACTACCTCGTCATCGCGATCGGCGTGGCCTTCGCCGTGTTCACCGCCCTCTCGGGGATCGTGCCCGCGATCACCAAGTACGAGGGCGACGAGAGCATCGCGCGGGCGGGTGTTCTCCGGCATCCCGGACGCGCTCGTGGTCATGTTCTACACGGTCACGCCCGTGCTGCTCGTCGTGGGCGCGTGGATGTTCGCCCAGCGGGTGAAGAACTGGGAGCGCGGCGGTCCCGACACTCGCGCCCTCACCGTCCGCACCTTCAAGCGGCGCATCGAGGACTTCCGCAACGCCACCACCATGAGGACGCTCCTGCGCGACCCGGCCGCGGGCGTCATGCACTCGATGATCTACTTCGGCTTCCTGGTGCTCCTCGGCGTGACCACCGTCCTCGAGGTCGACCACCAGCTGCCCGACGATCTGAAGTTCCTGAACGGCCAGGTGTACCAGGCCTACAGCTTCATGGGCGAGCTCGCCGGTCTGGTGTTCCTCGTCGGCGTGCTCTGGGCGCTGTACCGCCGCGCCGTGCAGCGCCCGTACCGCATCCGCATCAAGACCCGCCCCGAGCACTGGCTCATCCTCGGTGTCTTCGCCACCATCGCGGTGACGGGGTTCGGCACGGAGATGTTCCGCATCGCCGCCGAGGGCACCCCCAACTTCGAGAAGTGGAGCTTCATCGGCTACCCGCTGGCCACCCTGGTCGACGGTTGGTCAGAGGGAACCCTCGCGGACTGGCACCAGACGCTCTGGGTCGTCCACGTGGTCGCCTTCTTCGTGTTCCTCCTCGTCTTGCCGATCACCATGCTCCGGCACATGTTCACCTCGCCCCTGAACATGTACCTGCGGAATCGCACGCGGCCCAAGGGGGCCATGCGGCCGATGCCGAACCTCACCGAGACCGAGCTCGAGAGCTTCGGCGCCTCGGTCGTCGAGGACTTCACGTGGAAGCAGCTCCTCGACACCGATGCCTGCACGATGTGTGGCCGGTGCACCTCGGTCTGCCCGGCTCACGCCACTGGCAAGCCCCTCGACCCGCGTGAGATCGTCCTCAAGTCGGGCGAGGTGATGGCCGCCACGGGCACGCCCAAGGTCTCACCCCCCATCGGCGTCGACCGCGAGATCACGGTGTCGGCCGACTCGCTCTTCGAACGGATCACGCCCGAGGAGCTGTGGTCATGCACGAGCTGCAAGGCCTGCGACGAGATCTGCCCCGTCAACATCGAGATCCTCGACAAGATCCTCGACATGCGGCGCTACCTGTCGCTCATGGAGAGCAACTTCCCGGCCGAGCTCGGCAACGCCTATCGCGCCATGGAGAACCAGGGCAATCCCTGGGGCATGAGCCAGGGCGAGCGGGGCGACTGGGCCAAGGCGATCGAAGGCGTCACCGTGGTCGAACCGGGCTCGCCGCTCGCCCACGAGTACCTCTACTGGGTCGGATGTGCCGGCTCCTTCGACGACAAGAACAAGCGGGTGAGCCAGGCCACCGCGAAGCTCCTCCAGCGGGCCGGCGTCGACTTCGCCATCCTGGGACCGTCGGAGATGTGCACGGGTGATCCCGCGCGGCGCTCCGGCAACGAGTACCTGTTCCAGATGCTCGCCCTTCCCAACATCGAGATGCTCGATGGCATGGGCGTGCAGAAGATCATCACCCAGTGCCCCCATTGCTTCAACACGTTGAAGAACGAGTACCCGCAGCTCGGTGGCCGTTACGAAGTCATCCACCACAGCCAGTTCCTCGAGTGGCTGATCGAGACCGGCCGGCTCGATCTCTCGATGGCGACGCTCGAGGAGCGCATCACCTACCACGACTCGTGCTATCTCGGCCGCCACAACGACGTGTACCTCGCGCCGCGCAAGGTCATCGGGCACTTGAAGGGCGTCGTGATCGTGGAGATGGGCCGCAACGGCACCCGCGGCATGTGCTGCGGTGCGGGCGGGGCCCGCATGTGGATGGAGGAGTCGATCGGTAAGAAGGTCAACGACGAGAGGGCCCAGGAGGCCATCTCGACCGGCGCTTCTCGCGTCGCGACGGCCTGCCCCTTCTGCTACATCATGCTCGACGACGGGGTGAAGGCGGCCGGGTTCGAGGAGGACCAGGTGCGGGTGGCCGACATCTCCATCCACGTTCTCGAGGCCATCGAACGCGGCGAAGCGCGCCGCGCCGAAGAGCTGGCCGGCCCCACACAGTTCCGCCCGCGCTGACCACCCACGGTGATCTGACGCGGTTGGAGGGCGTATGGCGCCACTGGGCCGCGCGAGATGCGCCGCGGCCTGGTGACCCGGGTGAGGAGACCCACCGAGATGTGTGACGAATCGCTCATTCGGGTCACTAGTGCCGCGACCGGCAACGTTCGCCCCGTTGCGCCGGGCCTCAAGTCACCGGTCACGGCACTAGCTTTCGCAGCATGCGCTTCGGCTTGAGCACCGCTCCGCAGAACACGACATGGGACGCCGTCCTCGCCCTCTGGCGGAGGCCGACGACATGGAGGTGTTCGAATCGGCCTGGACGTTCGACCACTTCTACCCGATCTTCTCCGACCCGACGGGTCCCTGCCTCGAGGGGTGGATCACGATGGCGGCCCTGGCCCAGGCGTCGCGCCGGCTCCGCGTCGGCGTGCATGGTGACGGGCATGGTGTACCGGCATCCGGCGGTGCTGGCCAACATGGCCGCCACCCTTGACGTGATCTCGGCGGCCGCCTCGAGCTCGGTCTCGGGGCGGGCTGGAACCAGGAGGAATGCGACGCCTACGGGATCCACCTCGGGACCTTGACCGAGCGCTTCGACCGCTTCGCCGAGGGCACTCGAGATCATCCACGGCCTGCTGTCGGACACCACGACCACCTTCCACGGCAAGTACTACGACGTCGCCGAAGCCCGCTGCGACCCGAAGGGCGTGCAGACGCCCCACCCACCGCTCGTGATCGGCGGGGTCGGTGAACGCCGGACCCTCCCCCTCGTGGCGCCGTTGGGCGGACCATTGGAACGCCGGCCGGTCGACGGTCGAGGACCTGAAGCGCAAGCGGGAGATCCTGGCCGAGCGTTGCGCCGAGATCGGGCGCGATCCGGCGACGATCAAGGTGTCGGTGTCCCTCTTCGAGCGAGATCCGGCCAAGGTCGGCGACATCGCCGCGTCGTATGCCGAAGCCGGCGTCGACATGGCCATCGTCCGGCCCGAGCGCTACGAGCCGCAGTTGCTCGAGCCGTTCGCGGTCGCGCTGCAGCCGTTGACGCATTGATGCCGCGCCTCGCGGTTCTGATGCCTTCCTTCCCGAATCAGTCATGCAAACGGGCGAGCTCCGCCCGGCTAGCCGCCTGATTCGCCGTGGAGGTGCCGCGTGGCGGTCCGCCGTCACCGGCTGATCGGGGATCTCACTCGGCGCGCGGAAGTTCTCGAAGTAGCGGCTAGGGGTGGGACCGCGCTGCCCCTGGTACTTCGAGCCCGTGCCCGACGAGCCATAGGGACGGTCGGCCGGCGTGGTCATCTGGATGAAGGAGACCTGCCCGATCTTCATGTCCGGGTAGAGCGTGATCGGGAGGTTGGCCACATTCGACAGCTCCAGGGTGACGTGCCCGTCGAACCCCGGGTCGATGAAGCCGGCCGTCGAGTGGATGAGGAGGCCCAACCGCCCGAGCGAGCTCTTGCCGTCGAGCCGGGCCACGAGGTCGTCGCCCAGCGTCACCCGCTCCGCAGTCGAGCCGAGGACGAACTCGCCCGGATGGAGGAGGAAGACTCCACCCGCGGCCACCTCGATGAGCTCGGTGAGGTCGGCCTGGTCGAGCTTCACGTCGATCACACTGGTCGTGTAGTTGCGGAAGACACGAAAGAGCGTCCCCAGGCGCAAGTCGACCGACGATGGTTGGACGGCGCTGAGGTCGGTCGGGTCGATCACGATCCGGCCCGAGGCGATGGCATCCCTGATCGAGCGGTCGGACAGGATCATGGCGAGGGGAACCTAGCCTCACGACCGCGCTAGGTTGTCGAACCGCACGCGGGTGTAGTTCAGCGGCAGAACATCAGCTTCCCAAGCTGAGAACGCGGGTTCGATTCCCGTCGCCCGCTCCGGTATCTCTGACGCCGAAGACCAGCTCACAGGGCTTCGAACTCGTTGGCTCTCCATGATCGTCCGCCCGGAACTTGTTGTCCGTGCCTACTATGTGCCTAAAGCACCGCGTCATGGTGGGTAACGATGGGCAGACGACGTCAGTACGGCACGATCCGCAAGCTGCCGAGCGGGCGCTTCCAGGCGCGCCGCTGGGAGGATGGCCAACAGGTCGCCGCCCCACGCACGTTTCCGACAAAGACTGATGCACTGGCTTGGCTCGCCTCAGTCCAGACCGACCTCGCTCGTGGCGACTACATCGACCCCGCCCTTGGCGAGGTGCCCTTCGGCGCGTACAGCGACGAGTGGCTCGGACACAAGGCCAACCTCCGCCCCCACACCCGCGAGACCTACGAGTCCCAACTGCGACCGATCCTCGAGCGGTTCGACCGCGTCAGCCTGAACCGGATCGATCCGGGTGCCGTCCGAGCTTGGCACGCGAGCCTCCAGCGCTCTGGCCGGCATCCCAACACCGTCGCGAAGATCTACCGGCTGTTCCGCTCGATTCTTGGCACAGCGGTTGACGACGGCCTGCTGCGCTCGAATCCCTGTCACCTCAGGGGAGCGAGCGTCGAGGCCGTGATTGAACGGCCTTATCTGACCTTGGACCAGATCGCCCGGCTTGCTGACGCCATCGAGCCACGGTTCCGCGCACTCGTGCGGACGGCTGCCCTCTCAGGTCTGCGCTTCGGTGAACTCACCGGCCTAGCGTGCCGACACGTCAGCGTCGACGCGCGCACAGTTGTCGTCGAGCGTGCGCTCGGGTTCGTCCGTGGGAACGGACCGACCCTCGGGCCACCGAAGTCTCCGGCTGCGTACCGAACGGTCGCCCTGCCACCCTCGGGCTCCGGCATCCTGGCCGATCACCTCGAGCGGTTCGTCGATCACGTGCCAGACGCGCTGATCTTCACCTCGCTGCGCGGACGCCCATTGCTCAACCGGTACTTCGCACCGTTCTGGGCCCGGGCGAAGGCGGATGCAGGCGTATACGACGACGTGCGGTTCCATGATCTCCGGCACTTCGCTGGCACGATAGCGGCCACCGCCGGCGCCTCTCTGAAGGAGGTCAAGGCCCGCATGGGTCAGTCATCAAACGATGCAGCGGTGCGCTACCTGAAGGCCGGGGAGCGTCGGGACCAGGAGATCGCGGACCTCATTGAAGTCCGCCTTGACCATGAACTCGCGCTCGCGCACCGGACTTTGTGATTCAGCGGCGTCTCGCTCACAGATGGCTCCTCTTCGTCACTTCGAGCGAGCGCGCGGCGGCTACGCAGCTTCGGCCTCCGGAGCCGTGTGCGCAGGTTCGAATCCTGCCGAGGGCGCCCAGCGATTTCGCTCCTGATCTGCAGGTTTGTCCAGTTCAGGCGGCTAGGCCGATTTACCGCTGTTGACCCCGATTGTCCGTGACTTGCCGAGACGATTGGGAAGAGCGTGGGAAGGATTCCGCCTCCGACTGCCGAGGCCGAGAGCCCTTGGGAGATCGGGCAGGCTTCACGCATGGCGCGCGGGTGGCGGGGGATGATGGCTGTCCCGAGCGCCCGACAGAGCTCTCCGACCGGATGTCGCCGCGGCCCGCGTCTAACACGACCGCTGGTGCGTTGTCGGCAACCGACTCAGATCGACAACACCACCTTGTGATGCAACGCGGCCACAGCCCTGCACGCTGTCAACTCGAGGATTCCCGCCGAGGAAGCCGAACGCCGGTTCGGCGCTCCAGTCCGCCGGCGCGTGGCTGAGCGATATGTGCGGCTGCGCGGTCGGCCTCGGCGCGCACGGATCGGTGGATACCGCGCCTCGTTCGGCCGGCGGTGGCGCCGGCTGGGTGACGACGCTCAGCGCGTCCGTGTTGTGCGGGTCTGCTACGCCCGCCGCCACCCACTCCCACGTGCCGTTCGGAGCGGTTGGCCACTCGGTGCGAGGCGTCGTTCTGGCACGCGGTTCTGTGCACAGTCCCTTCGTGCAGAACGCCGACTCGGGGTCGGCGAGGCACGACCCTCGGCCGTGTCCAGATCGGCAATATGGGCGTCGGGACGTAAGCCTCGGGCCGTCGTCACCGATCGGTTGGCATCATGGAGTACCGATCAGGAGGGGCGAGGCCATGGGCACCGAGGCAACCCGACCGCCGAAACACCCGCCGCCGTGGTTCGTACACATGGCTTGGCGCGTTCATCGAGCGCTCTACAGGCTCAGTGGCGGCCGCTTTCTGTGGACCACGTCGAACAAGCGCGGCTGGGGCGCGCTGCGCCTTACGACCGTCGGGCGGAAGTCCGGGCAAGAACGCAGCGTCATCATCGGCTACGTCGAGGACGGCCCGAATCTCGTCGTGCTTGCGATGAACGGCTGGGACGAGGGCCATCCCTCGTGGTGGCTCAACCTCGAGGCGCACCCGGATGCTGTCGTTCGCCTGGAGGGCCAGCATGCGCGCCCAGTGCGCGCCCTCCCGGTCGCGGGGGAGGAGCGTGATCGACTGTGGCAGCGCTGGGTCGCGGTCGAACCGAAGCTCGACGGCTATGCCGGTCGGCGGTCGACCGATACGCCCGTGATCGTCCTCGAAGCGCGCCACGGGACCGCTTGACACCCCGCGAGGACGGCTGTCCTGGTCAGACGGAAACGACGGCTAGTCATTCAGCCAACCTCGATGGCGGACCGAAGCCAGATCGCTCTACGCGAGGACCCTCACCCACAGACGCATATTGCCCGCTCAGCGGTGCCGCCCATCGGCGGACCGGTAGGCCGATCGCCCCAATGCCTATCGGCAGGTATGGCGTCGCGGGGGCCGGGCCGTCACTGGCAGGATGCGGCCGTCCCGACAACAGGCGCGGTGCGACGCCCGGGGCGTAAGCCAAACCGGCAGGAGTAAGCGCGGCTCACGGGTGGCCGCACTCGTGGCGCACGATCGGCGTCCCCTGGGTAGTCTGCCGGACGCATCGGCATAGCTATGTGCGCCGAGCTGGGCCTGCGACGCCAACCGGCGCGACGTGAGTATGAGAGAGGGGACGTACCGGTTGTGGATGTTCAGCGAACTGGTCGGATCTTCGGCTGGTTGTTCATCGGCACATTCGTAACGAGCATTCCGGCGCGGCTGCTCTTCATTCACGGAGTCGGCGCGACCTGGTCCGACATGCGCTTCATCCCTGGGGCCACTTCCACCGCAAGCCTCAAGCTGGGCGCGGTCCTCGAGTTCGGACTGATCGTTACCCAAATCGGAACCGCCGTCGTGATCTACCCGCTCGTCAGACGGCAGAGCGAAACCGTCTCGCTCGGATACGTCACCGCTCGCATCATGGAGTCGGTCTTCGCCGCGATCGGTTTCATAAGCATCATCTCAGTTGTGAACGTGGCCGACTCGTTGGCATCAGCCATTGGCGTCCAGGCCACGGCACTAGGTGCTTCAGGCAATTCGCTGGTGCATACCTACGACTGGGCCTTCCAATGGGGACCCGGACTCGTTGCGGGAATCGGGAACGGCTTGATGCTTGGCTACCTGATGCACCGATCGGCACTCGTGCCGCCCCGCATGGCTCTGCTGGGTCTCATCGGTGGCTCCTTGCTGATCCTGAACTTCGTCATGATCCTCTGCGGTGTGTACAAGAACGGTTCGGCACTGTCTGGCCTGCTGACACTGCCGGAGGCCGCGTGGGAACTGTCGCTCGGCATCTACTGCGCGTGGAAGGGGTTCAGGCCGGAGAGCCCGATCGCCAGACCAGAAATGGCGATGGCTGGCTAAGGCGGTCGCCGCGCCAGATCGCCCGATCGTGAGCGCCGATCTCGGGCCGAGGCCGCCCATATCGACGCCCCGAACGTCGGTGCGCGCGAGGGTCACGAGCACGCCGATCGGCACGTCGCGGGCGGCAAGCGCAGCGCCGCGCTCGCGAGACTCGAGCACGCGGTCAAGCTGATGGACGGCCGCGGGTGTGGGCGTCGGTGCGCTTGTGAGGGGGATTGGGTGGCTGGGGGACGACGAACAGTGAGAAGGGGTGCGGTCGGGTGTCAGCCTGCCTGGAGTTTGTAGGTGACCAGCTGCTCGATTCTCTCGATGTGGCGGGGGGTGCGGTGGAAACGACGGCCGATCTCGGCGTGGCCTGCGCTGGCGGCCCGCCACTTCAGGATTCGGCGCTCCACCGGCCGCAGCACACCCCGCCTCCGGCACCGCGCGACCGTGCGGGATCCGGGCGTAGACGACCACTCGCCGCACAAATTCCGGGCTACGCCGAAACCGGCGACCGATCTCGATGTCCTCGACGCCATCGCCCACGAGACCCAAGACACGGCGTTCCAGCGGTCTCAGTGAATCGGTGTCGACCATCGGCATGTCTCCTCACCTGTTCTCCACCCTGGGCCTGAGGTCACGGGCCAGGGTCAGGTGCGTCCGGTGGCCCGGTTGTATTGCTGTTCCACCTCGCCCGGTATCCGACCCCGAGATGGGACCGGGATCCCATTGCTGTGTGCCCATTCCCGAATGGCCTTCGGGTCGCGCTGGCCGTCGCTCACGACTCGAGCGGTGTTGTTCGGCCGTCGGCTGCGGCGGCGAGACGACGGCTGGGTCTTGACCGGCCGGGCGGCGTCCCAGAACTTGTCGAACGTCTTCGACAAGGCGGCCAGATTCTTCTCCGACAAATCCAGCTCACGCCACTGGCCGTTCCAACCCAGCCGCACCGACTCCACCGCCTCGGAGCCATCCAAGTCATCCACCAACACTTCGACCAGCGTCTTCACCATGCGCACCACCACCCAACATCGAGATCTCATCACACCCTATTTGAATAGGTCCCGCTCGTCGCAGTCAGACTGGACGCACTCGATCGACGGTCGCGGTGCGGGGAGGCAGTGAGGGGCGATCGGACGCCGGCCCGGATCACGCGACTCGGTCCTGGCGTGGGCTGTGTCCGACGCGGGTCGTGGTCAAGTCCAACGACGGTCGACCGCGGCGTTGAACCGCCCCGTGCAGCGGGCATGATCGCTTCATCCGATCTCGACCGATCCGAGGTGTCGACCATGACCGAACCGATGAAGCCGCGATGGGAAGAAGTGGGCCAGCGCTTCGAAGCACTCGGTCGTGTGGTGAAGGAGCGCTACCAGTCGGCCGAGACCGCCCCTACCGGCGCGCGAGACGATGCGGGCGAGGAGCGGGCTGCGCTTCGCGAAGCATTCGACAAGATCGTCACCGCAGCCCAAGAGCTGGGCGAGCGGGCAGCCTCAATCGTCCACGACCCTGCGGTCAAAGAGCAGACCACGCTCGTCGCGCGATCGTTGAACGAGGCGCTGACCGCGTCCGTCGACCAGATCGGCGACGAAGTGGGAAGGTTGCTAAGACGAGCCAAGAGCGCCAGGTGATCCGAATCCCACGACGACCAGGAACCGCCCACCTGAGGGACAACACGAAGCTGAGCAGCACGGCGGTCTGGACATGGCACGCGCGGACGGCGCAGCGAACCGAGGATCGAGTGCCCGGGAGGCGTCTCTCACGAGCGCGGGTCCATGCGCCGACCGAGCGAAGCTCGAATCCCCACGGCGAAGTGAAGGCCCGGGCGTCATCGAGCCATCCCCAACCGCCACCAGCGAACGCCTCGACCAGATCCTCGATCATGACGTCACGCAACGCCGGATGTTCGTCCATCAACGTCACCGCGCTGGCCAGGAACCGGCCAGCAACCGGGCCGCCACCTTGGCGGCGTCACCCTCCACCATCCTTTGCCGCACCCGGCCCACCACCAACCCCAGCGCTCCGTCGGACTCGAGGCTGATCGCCACAACGCGGCGCTCGCCGGTGCTGGGCTTCCCCCCAAACCGTGGAGGGTTGCTTATAGGTCAAGGTAGTCGTTGAGGTCATGGCCGCCGGCGGGCGGGAGCGAGTTGGTCCTCGCTGATGATGTCTTGAAGGGCCACGAGTTCGTCGCAGTGGGGGCACGGGCCTCCGGGCCCGACCCGGCGCATGAACGTGCGGCAGTCCTGGCAGTACTGCTCGCCGAGGGCGCGTTCTCCACAGCTGTCGCATTCGTACACGGTGGTCGGCTTGGCCGGGACCGGCGGCATGGGCGCCTGTCGTCGGCGTCGCCACGCCTGCTGTCGGCAGACGGTCGAGCAGTACCTCTGACGGCCCTCGGGTGAGAACGACCCGCCACATGCCGGGCAGACGTTCGTCGCGGTATCGTCGCGCACGGGGTTCATGCTGCCACCTCCCCGGGGTCGTGTTGGGCAGCGCGTTCGGCGAGCACCTGCTCGTAGGCGACCGGGGCCATCATCTCGGCCGAGCTGTGACGGCGCCGATGGTTGTAGGCGTCGATGTAGGCGGCAACCTCGCGACGGGCTTGGTCTTTGGTGGCGAACCGCCGGCGGGAGAGCAGCTCGTGTTCGAGGGTGGAGTTGAAGCTTTCGGCCGCCGCGTTGTCCAGCGCCGAGCCGACCCGCCCCATCGACTGGATCGCCCCCAGCCCGGCGCAGGCTTGGGCGAACACGTCGCCGGTGTACTCGCCGCCCTTGTCGGAGTGGAACACGACGCCGGCGACCCGGCCGCCGCGCACGGCGGCGGCCATGCACAGCGCGGCCCGTGCCAGCGGGGCGTCGTGGTGCTCGCCCAGCGCGAAGCCGGGCAGCCGGCGGCTCGCCAGGTCCAGCACGGTGGCTATTCTGTGGAATCTGACTTGTCAAGTCCCTTTGGCTCGTCGGGTTGGTCGCAACTGGACGTTCGGGAGCTGGGTTGCCGTGACGGTGGTGCCGAGTGATCGTGGCGTTGAGCCCGCTGGGCTGGGGACTTCGCTCAGTCGATTGATGAGGGCGCCGAGAGCGGCGTGACCGTCCTCGACGGCGGCTCGTTCGTCGTCGGTGAGGGGGACGGCGACGAGCATGCGTTGGAGGTGCTCCTTGCCCTCGAGGATCTGTGTTCGGCTCGACGGCTTGGGGCTGTAGAAGTCACAGCGTGCGCAGGCCATCCGGTGCGGGCACTGCTCGAAGAAGCTGTAGCTGCAGTAGCCGTGGCCGAGGTCGTAGTGCTGCCACGGCTCGCCGTTCCCGGCGCGTCCCGAGGTGACGGCTTCCCGGTCGAGGAGGACTTCGATCGTCCGTAGGTTGCGGGCGAAGTAGCCGGCCTCGGTGTAGGCCTTGGACAGGGTGGCCGGAGTGATCTTCGCGTAGTGCTGGGTGCTGGCCGGGCTTCGGTGGCCGAGCCAGGCCTGCAGTTCGAACAGCGTCATCGCTTCCTTGGCGTTGTAGAGCTGGCTGGCGATCGTCGAGCGGGCCCGGTGGCTGGTGATCTTGCCTCGCACGTCCGCGGGCGGGACGCCGGCCTTGGCGCACAGCGCGGGGATGATCGTCCGGTTGAGGTAGCTGCGTGCGACGGGTTGGGCACGCACCGCGAAGAGGATGTCGACGTGCTCGGCGGTCTTGCGGTCGAGGGTCTTCGGCTGGGCCGGTCGGACGCGCTGCCACGCCTCGATGGCCTCGCCGACCAGCGGGTCCACTGGCTTGGTGAAGGCGGTGCCGGTCTTGTGCACGGGCACATCCAGCAGGCAGACGGCCTCTTCGGCGAGGACGTCGGGAGCGTCGGCGGGGATCGGGTGCCCGTCATGGCGCCAGCGGGCGCAGCCAACACGGAGCCTGGTGATCTCGTCGGAGCGCAACCCGCTGAAGAGCCACGTCAGGGTCACCGCCCGGATCAGCTCCATCGGGTAGTAGGTGTCGGCGGAGTTGCCCGGCAGGTCGCCCGGCTCCAAGTTGAGCCCGGCCCACAGCAGCTTCGCCCATACGTCATCGGCGATCACACGGGGATCGGTTGCGATCAATGCCGCGACACTGCGTGGGACGGCGAGCACGCGTGAGGGATCGAAGCGACGGGGGATCCACTCCCACTCCTGGCAGTCCCGGAAGAAGGTCCTGCTCGCCATCAAGATGTGCGCCTTGGTGCGCGGCGAGATCGGTGCGCCCTCCCGGTCCCGGAGCGAGTGGCGGCGCTGCACATAGTCGCCGACCGACATTCGGTCGACCGCCGCCACCCAGGCAGCGCAGGTCGCTCGCGTCCACTGGGCAGGCTCGGTGATCTCTGGATGCTCAGCTGCCAGCCAGCGTCCGGTCTTGGCCATGATCGTGCGGACGATTGACCGCACCTTCGGGGTGAGCGTCGAGGTCCCGTGCCAACGCTCGACCCAGGCAGTCCAGGTGAGATCGGCACCTTCGATGACCGGGACATGGTTGTAGCCGGTGCGCACTGGCGCCTCGCAGTGCCCGAGCGCGGCGACGGCGCGCTGGAGCGCGTAGAGGATGGACAGCTGGTATCCGCTCGTCGCTGGGTGTTCCCGGAGCCGGGCGAAGGCGTCGGTGCTCAGGTCCCCGAGGAAGGGGCTGCGGTTCACGAGGAACGCCTGGCTGAGCACGCCCCGGAGTCGATGCTTTGCCAATCCCGGGATGCGATAGCCCCAGGCATCGAGCTTCTGGCCCACCTGGGCGATGGACGACTCGACGGTGTCGGCGCCGAAGACGAGTCCGGCGAGGTGCAGACGGTTGAAGGTTCCGAGTCGCTCGAAGCGGTCGAACCCGCCGAGCAGGTAGGCGAGGGTGACGGCGAAGGGACGGACGGTCGTCTCGGTCGGAAGCGACCGTTCGGCGAGGAAGGCCTCGGCGCTCGCACCGAGGAACTCGGCCCACTCTTCGCACGTCCAGGCCCAGTACGAGCGGCCGATCACGCTGCAGTGCTCAAGCACCAGCCCGACCGCGTGCAGACCGGCCCGTCGGTGACGGACGTTGTCACCATGGTGTAGCGCGAGCCGCGCGGCATCGAGCGGGTCGACCAAGCGGGCGAGCACCCGCCAGCACGACGCGGTGCGGCGCGGGATGCCGCGGGCGCGGTTGCGTCGAAGACCGACCGGGCCGAGCCTCGCCAGCGCCTCGCGCTCATCGTTTCTCAACATGCCTGAGCGGTCGTAGGCAGTGACGTCGATGGCCGGCCATGGCTGTCTTCTCTGCTCGCCGCGCGCGGCGGAGGCGCCGGCGTTCACTGCTCTCCGCCGTCAGTGTCGGTCCCCGTCAGCAGGCTGATGCGCCAGGCGTGGATCTCTGCCATCCCCCGGTTGAGCTTGTCGGACAGGTCCCGGCCCGAGAGGTGGATGTAGCGCAGCGTCGAGTCCGTGCTGCGGTGGCCGGCGAAGGTGGCGATGGCGTGCAGCTCCCAGCCCATGCGGGCGAGGTCGGTCAAACAGAGGTGGCGCGTCGTGTGGGTGGAGAACTGCGGGACATCGGCGGCGAGCGCGACCCGGCGCACCACCTTGGACCAGGTCCACAGCGTCAGCGGCTCGGCCCGGTTGCGCCGAGATTCCGACAAGAACAGCGGACCACGCGAGCGGCTGAGGGTGCCCCGGTGGGCGAGGTAGGCGGCCAGCAGTGCGCCGGTCGCCGCCGAGTAGGGGACGCTCCTTCCCCTGCGGGTCTTGGTCGTCTCGGCTCGGACCCGCACCATGCGATGCGCCGGGTCGAGATCATCGGTGCGAAGCGAGCAGAGCTCCTCGCGCCGCAGCGCGGCGTCGTAGGCGAGGGCGACCATCAGCCGATTGCGGATCGCCTCGTCGCGGAAGACCGCCAGGATGTCCAGCCACTGCTGGTCGGTAGGGATCCACGGCAGCTTCACGAGCCGCGGCACCAGCGGCCGCCCGCCGCTGCCGAGGTTGTGGCGGGCGCCGTAACGGCCACGGCCGACCGGATTCGAGTCGCGAACTCCCTCCTCGACGAGGAAGTCGTAGAAGAGCCGCACCGGAACCAGGCGCTGCTGGAGGGTGGCGTTCGCAAGGCCGCTTCCCGAGTCGAGCGCCACCGTGTTCGCGCCAAAGCGGCTCGGGCGGTTCGTCAGCTCCCGGACGAACGAAGCGACCTGTGCTCGGCCAGCAGCGAGCGGGTCGACGCCATCACGCTCGCAGACCTCGAGATACTCAGCGAGCCCGCGCCCGTAGGCGTCGATCGTCCTCGGCGCCCGACCGAGATCGGCCCAGATCCGCAGCCACTCGACCGCCCGCGCGTGACGGCCGAGAACCACCCACTTCTCCTCCAATGGCATCGACAAGACGTGGCCGACCTCTCAGCTCGTGGGATGCAGGGGGGCCATCCAAGCCCCCGGCTTGATTCCACGTAACTAATAGGTACAGCTTGCCCTCGTCGGTGGGGATCTCGGTCAGGTCCCCGCACCAGCGCTGGTCGACCGCCTCGGCACTGAAGTCCCGTTTGACGAGGTCCGGGATCGGCGCGGCCGCCTTGTCGGGGCGGGTCAGGGAACGCCGCTTGCGTTTCGGGCTGCGCCCCTGCAGGCCCTGGCGGGCCATCGACGCGGCCACCGTCTTCTTCGACACCCGCCAACCGTCGGCGATCAGGTCCTCCCACACCCGGGGCGACCCATAGGTGCCCGGCGTGCCCCCCGAGTCCTCGAACGACGCCTTCACCGCCGCGTCAAGCGCGGCCCGACGCGCCTCGCGGGGAGTCGGCTCGCGGTCGCGCCACTTGTAGAACCAGGACTCGCTCACCTCCAACGCCCGGCAGCTGACCGCGTGGGGGATCCGGTAGTCGGTCCTCTGGGCGGCGATGAACGATGCCACGGTCACCGCGTCGCCTCCTTTACCCACAGGACCACGGATCGCTTGAGGACATCACGCTCCATCCGCAGCTCGGCGTTCTCACGCTCGAGCTGGACCAGACGAGCACGCTCGTCGACGCTCAGGCCCTCCTTCTCGCCCCGCTCGACCCGGTCCCGATCAACCCAGTTGCCCAGCGTCCCCGGATTGATCCCGATATCCCTCGCAACCTGAGCGATCGACTTGCCGGTCTCGCGCACGATCCGCACGGCCCCCTCACGAAACTCAGGGTCGTACTTCCGTCGTGTCTCTGGCATCTCTCCTCCTCATAGAGGATGCCTCCACGAAACGGGGGGAAGCCCATCCCGGCGCAGCGGTGTTGCCGGCCGCGCTGTCTGCACATGGCCAGGCAGCGTTCCGTGCTCAGTCGTGCGGCATGGGTCGATGAGCACGGTTCGCTGAGTGCTCAGTCGCGGGTGAGCTCGGCGACGGCCTTTTTGGCGCAGGAGTCGTCGACGAGGATGCTTGTTGTCGGTGGCGGCGGCGATGATGGCGGCGGTCGCGGCGTTGTTGAGCGCGCGAGGCAGCCCTCCTGAGGCCCGGTGCAGGCGGGCGACGGCGTCGTCGGCGAAGAGGGGTTCGTCGCGCCCGGCGAGGGCGAGGTGGTGGCGGAGGTAGGCGGCGGACTCGCCGATGTCCATCGGGCGGATCGTGAACCGGGTGGCGATGCGCTGGTCGAGTGCGGCGAAGACGCCCATGCGGAGTTGGCGGTTGAGGGTGGGCTGGCCGATGAGGATCCCGGCGAACGGTGAGGCGGAGTCCATCTCGGAGTTGGTGAGCAGCCGCAGCTCTTCGAGCTGGGCGGCGGTGAGCAGGTGGGCCTCGTCGCAGACGAGCACGACCCGCCGGTGCCGTTCGGCGCTCTCGGCGGCGAGCAGGTCGGCGGCTTGGGCCATCAGCTCGGCTTTGAGGTAGCGGGGTTCGGCGCCGAGGGCGCGCACGATGGTGACGTAGAGGCCCCGGGTGCCGAAGGCGGGGTTGGCGATGTAGATGACCGAGTGGCGGGTGCGGTCCGAGGCGTCGACGGCGGCCCGGACCGACACGGTCTTGCCGGCGCCGACGTCGCCAGTGATCACCCCGAGGGCGGACTCGACGACGCAGAAGTTGATGCGGGCGACCGCCTCGGCGTGGGCTTGGCGGGCGAAGAGGTCCTTGGCGGCGATGGACTTGCCGAAGGGGGTGCGGCTGCAGCCCGAAGTGCGCGGCCCACGGGGCGGCGGCGCTCATCGGCTCATGCTCCTCGTTGCTGGGGCTGGCGAACAGGCCGAGCTGGGAGAAGTCGATCTTGGTGCCGGTGCCCGCAGCCTCGTCGTGGGCGGCGGCGACCAGGCCGAGGTAGTCGATGCCGGTCGCCTCGGGTTGGGGGCGGGCGGCCTGGGGAACGGCGGGGTGGACGTGGCGGCGAGTGACGAACGGGGTGGCCACCCCGGCGGGCCGGCCGTCGAGGTAGACGTCGATGCGGGTCAGGTCCTCGGGGTCGTAGCGCAGCTCGACCCGCCGGCCGACCAGGGCGGGGTCGACCCCGTAGTTGTTGCCCTCCAAGCGGGACGGTGGCGGTGCGGGTCACTTTGCGGGTCACAGACCAGCGGAACGCCTCCCGCAGGCGGTCGGCGTCGACACCGCGGTGGGGCCCGCCCCGCTCGAAGCGTTCGATCGGAGTCTCCTTCGTCTCGCCATGGATGCGGCGGTTGGCGACCTGCTCGGCCCAGGCGGTGAAGCGGTCGTTGAGTTCGTCGAGGTCGGCGATCCCGACGTGGGTCGCCTCGGCCAGGAACGCCTCGCGGATGTAGCGGTTGGCCCGCTCCTGTTTGCCGCGGCCTTCCGGCGAGTAGGGCTTGGAGTGCACGAGGCGAACGCCCAGCACGGCGCAGGTCCGGGCCAGCCAGGCGTTGGAGAACGGGGCGCCGTTGTCGGCATACAGCACGACGGGCACGCCTCGGCGCACGATGGCTCGGCGCAGCAGCTCCTGGCCGGCGCGGGCGTTCTCGTGGGCGAAGAACCGGCCGTCGACGATCAGTCGGCTGTGGTCATCGACGATCAGGAACAGCCGGGCCCGCACCGACGCGTCGAGCTTCGGCCACGGGCACCCACGGGCCGACGAGCACGTCGGTGATCCACCGGTCGTTGGGCGCCTCGGCCTCGTAACGGCCGAACACCTTCGGCTCGGCCTCGAGCGCCTCGCGGTGCAGCCCGGCCCGACGCAGCTGGGCCCGCACCGTGCGCTCGACGACCCGGATGCCGTGGCGGTGGAACAGGATCGAGGCGATCTGGGCCGCCGAGCGCGACGGGAGCTCCAGTCGCAGGGCGGCCGCCTCGGCGAACAGCTCGGGATGCGCCCGCACCGCGCCCGGTTCGGCCCGCTCGGCGAGGGCTTCAGCGCGTCCAGCCCACCGGCCCGCCACGCCCTGATCCAACGGTCGATCGTGGCCCGCGAGTAGCGGCGCTCGGCTGCCGTCAGGGTGCGAGTGCGCCCGCGTCGCGATGCTGGCGCACCACCGCACCCCGCTCGGCCGGCGTCAACCGCGGGTTGGTCGCCTCGGCGATCACACCGAAGCGGTGCAACGCCACCGCCTCCTGCTGGTCGTGGTCCATGTCATTCCTCCGTTCGAGTCCCTTCCGACGGGACCGGAGGCATGAAACGACGCCTGCCGACGACGAGATAGGGCGTATTCGTGTTGGTCGGCGAGCAGCCTCCCGCCGCTCACCGCCGACGCAAACCGCCACCGGCCCAACCGGTCCCAGCCCGCAAACGACACGCGCCGCCGCGAACGCGCCGCCGATCGCCACCAACGCGTGACCGGCGGCGTCGCCGATAGCGTCAACGACCTCTCCGCCGAGCTCGACAGCCAGCGCCGCGAACGCCACCGACCATCCCGTCGCCCGGGCCACGAAGCGGCGCACCCACCCCCGCGCCGTGGTGTGCGGAACATCTGCCACCGCCGCCGCCGGCCGCACCCCGCCAACGGCGGCTAGCAACCTTTTCGACGACAGCGCCGACCGTCTCGACAGCATCGAGGCGGCCCATGAACACGAACGCCGGGAGCACGGCGTCGGTCTTCGCGCACGGCCCGCAGCGCACCCTCGGCACGAAGATCGCCCGGCTCACGCCGCCAGAGCGGACGAAACGGCGATAGCCCGACCACCACGACATCGCGCCGCCACAGCGCGGGCAGTCCGGACGCGGCGCATCGACCTCACGGCCCGCCGCGACGTAGGCATCGACTGACAACGGGCAAGGCCATACGATCGCCACCGGTGGCAACACCGCCTTGGACCCCCTCCGGCACAGCGACCAACTGATGGGGAGGGGGTCCCTCGCGTACAGGAACCGCACATCCTCACCGCCAACACGCCACCGAGCGACCCGCAGCGCGCGCAAACAGCGCAGCCGGCGCGCGCTACTACGTGATCAGAAAGTCACGCCGCCAACAAGCGGCACCAATGGCTGACACCCACCAGCCCCTCGCCGCATCCCGGCGCCTCGACTCGACGACCAAACAGGCCCGCGTGCGGGCCGCCATCAACGACCTCGCCAACTCCGGCGCCGCGCTCAACATCGCCGCGCTCGCCCGCCGGGCCAACGTCAGCCGGCGCTTCATCTACGACCATCCCGAACTCCGCGCCGAAGCCGAGCAACAGGCCGTCCTCAACGCCGCACGCCTCACCGCCCCTGTGTCCGCGCAGACCATCGTGACGACGGCATCGCTGCGAGCCGACCTCGCCAACGCCAACGCCGCCAACCAGCGCCTGCACACCGAGCTGGCAGCGCTCCAGCGACGACTCGGCCGTGCCCTTGGCCGCGACGTCCTCGCCGAAATCGCCTGTGACGAACCAACAGCCATCGCCGCGATCTCAGCGCCGCGCGTGGCCGAACTCGAGCACGCCCTCTTCGAGGCCCAAGAAGCGCTCGCACAACGAGTCGAAGAACTCGAAGCGGCCCGCCGAATCAACCGCGAACTCCTCGAGCGGCTCAACCGGCGCCCGCCGTCCTGACTCCGGTCAACCCCCCACCCGACGCTGCGCACCTGTGCGCCACACGAACACGCACGTCGCCGACCGTGGCGCACACTCGCAACCCCAGAAAGGGCCACGAGAAACTTGAGTCCGTCAACGCCTACATCCACGCCGATCCCACCTTGAAAGAGCGGGCGCTCGATCGTCTGACCCCGCTGAATCCCGCCGCCAAGTCGGGACGCTACAAGCCCACTGACGAGCTCCTCGCATTCCTCGAGGACCTCTGATAATGCCGCGTCGAGCGGCCGCCGGAAGCCCGCCGAAGCGCTACCCGGCTCCCTACGCGGCATTACTGGAAGCTCGGCGTTGAAGGCGTAATGCCGATAGCAGCATTAGCCCTTGTAGCCGTCGAAGCCGCGGGCCTGGGTCTTGTGCCCGTGGCGAGCGTCGGGGTCGACGGTGGAGATCACCCGGTCCCGGGCGACCTTGCGGGCGATGCGGAAGCGGCCGTCCTCGCTCTCCTCGAGGTCTTGACCCAACACGGTCGCCAACAACTCGGCCGCCTGCCTAACGGCGTCGGTGAGTTCGCGACCGTTGAGCACCCGCAGGCAGGCATAGCCGTCGGTGGCGAGCTCAGCGACGAGCTGCTCCCGGGCGGCGGGGTCGTCCCAGTCGCAGGTCGGCTTGCCGCCCGAGCCGTAGTCGTCATCGCGGTGCAACACCGCGCGCAGTTCGGCTTCCAGCGTCGGGACGGCGGCGGCGAGCAGCTGACGGATCGCGGAGCGGATCATCGTGACCGTGTCCTGGGTCGCGACCGCGTCATACAGCGGGGTCGAGTCCAGCACCCGCTTGGCGGACACCACCCCGGCCTCGCGTGCCGCGTGAAGGCTCACCTCGAAGATCCGCTTGGAACGCTCGGAACGAGCGAGCCGGGCTCGCATGTCGACCAGGACCGTGTGCGCGAACCCCGGGTAGTCGAAGTCCAGACCCCCGCAGGCGTACTTCCAGCGGGCGTCGAACTCGAAGGCCTGCACCGCTTCGCGGTCCGACAGCCCGAACCAGCGCTGCAGAACCATCACGGTGGCCACGATCCGCGGCGGCACCGACCGGCGGCCCGTCGTGGTGAACAGATCGGCGAACAACTCGTCGGGGAACAGCCGATGGCACTCGCGGTGCAGCACCGCCCAGATCGAGTCGTCCTTCACACGGCCACCGACGAAGTCCGCTGTGCCCTTCATCAGGTCACCCTGCCGCGGCGCCAACCCCAACGTCACCGCCCCACCACCCAGGAGAACAACATGCGTGTGATTCTCCCGAACACCCGCGACTTCCGCGAGCATTCACGCCCGCGAACGACACCAGCCACCTAGACGAGTGATTCCAAGGGTCCGCGCCTGACGCGGCGAGAGCGTCCACGATCGGCGTTGCTACTCCGTTCGACCGTGGAGGTCTCATGGACGCCGACCTGGACACCCTCGCCACTGCACTGTACGTCCGTATCGATGACGCGTTGAAGGATGACCCGAGCTTGGCGCCGGTGCGCCCGGTGGTGGGCATCGAGCCCAGACTGAGTGACGCCGAGTTGGCGACGGTGGCGGTGTTGCAGGCGCTGTTGGGGTTCACATCCGAGACGCGCTGGTTGCGTTATGCCCGCTGCCACCTGGTGCACCTGTTCCCCTATCTGCCTCGCCAGTCCGGCTACAACCGGCGGCTGCGGGCGGCGTCGGGCCTGCTCCAGGCGCTGATCCGAGTCTTGGCGGTCGACACTCGGGCGTGGTGTGACGACACCTGGATCATCGACTCGACCCCGGTGGAATGCGGCCGATCCCGGCCCACCGCCCGCCGTTCGAATCTGGCCGGCTGGGCCGGCTACGGCTACTGCGCCAGCCACTCCCGCTACTTCTGGGGCCTGCGCCTGCACCTCGTCTGCACTCCCGGCGGGCATGCCCATCACCTACGCCCTGGCCCACCCCAAACTCGACGAACGCGACATCGCCCGAGACCTGTTCGAGACCGACCCCGACCTGCTGGGCGCCCGGGCCGGTCAGATCCTCATCGCCGACAAGGGCTACGCCAGCCGCGAGTTCGAGACCTTCCTCACCGATCACGGAGTGCACCTGCTGCGCCCCACGTTCAAGCGCGAACCATCTCGTCCCGGCGCCCGACTGCTCAAACCGTTCCGTCAAATCATCGAATCCATCAACGACACGTTGAAAGGCCAACTCGACCTCGAACGCCACGGCGGCAGAACACCAGGTGGCGTCGTTGTTCGAGTCCTCCAACGCCTTCTCGCCCTCACCGCCGCCATCTGGCACAACGACCACACCGGCCAACCAGTGCTCCGCTCCCTCACCGCCTACGACTACTAACGACCCCTTCGAAATTGTCATCTAGCTACGAGGCAACGCGTACGCACGAAGCAGGCCGTTAGAGCCAACGGCCGTGGTGAGCCCTTCTGACCGGGCGGTGCGAACCGACGCCGAGACGGTCACGTAAACCCCAGTGGCGGTGATCAGCCAGGTCGCTGCCGTCGTCGCTCCCACGAACACGGCCGTGGACACCCACCACAAGAGCGCGAGGCTGACGGCCGCAAGGGCCAGATTCACGCACGCCCAGTGATAGGTCAGGCGCCGGAACAGCTGCGTCACAGCCGGCAGGCATTCAACGTCGGAATCGAGCGAGCAGAAGTCCTGGGCGAAGCGCGCCACCAAGGGACGCCCGCCAACGACGGAGAACCCGAACACCGCGGCGTCAGGAGCGTACGGAGGACGGGCTGCATGAAGTACACGAAGGCGTTGCCGCTCCAGACATAGATGCCCGTGCGCACGCCGATGCCGACGCACGCAAGCACCAGCAGCCCGGGCACGGACCGGCTTCGGGCCAGTCGATGCGCCACGCACGTGAAAGACCAGACGGCGGAGGCCATGAGCCCCCCAGAAAGCGAAGCTGGCGAGGAAGGCGTTGAAGAGCAGAGTCGGGATGAGGGTGGCCTCGATGAGGTAGGGGACCATGCGCCGTCCAACCGCTCCAACGACGGACACCTTCGTCGGGTGCAAGCGCCAGGAGATCTCGGCGACCTCTCTGCGCTGGCTCATCGCCCCATCCGGCTCCTGGTCGCTGGACGAACGATCACGCGCGACCAGGTCTCGAGCACCACATCGCGAGCCATCAGCGCCCCTTGCCGGCCCCCGAAAGGTCTCGGTCCAGCGCAGGCTAGACGCCTTTGGTGTCGTCCTGATCCGCGCTCCGGCGCTCGACACGGGGCTGTAGCATCGATACCACCACGTCGAGCGACGTCGACGTGGTGGTATCGGCTCTGGACCCCGGTCGGCCCGCCTCGTGTTCCTTGGGAGGCCGAGCGTCGCCGAGGAGAGCTCGTGTCGACAGATGTCATGACCCGTCCGGAGCCGGCGGCGCAGGATGCATCCGCCGAGGAAGGCACGACGAGCCGGGGGGAGCAAGTCATCACCGCGGTCATCGTGGCGACGCCTTTCCTGGCCCTCGTCCTCGCTCTCGTCCGCTTCTGGGGTGGGGGCGTCCACCTGCGCGACCTACTCCTGGGGGTGGCGCTGTTCTTCGTCGTCGGTCACGGCGTCACCGTGGGGTACCACCGCCTCCTGACTCACAAAGCATTCGTCGCCAGCCGACCGCTCAAGCTCCTGCTCGTCGGGGCGGGCTCGATGGCCTTCGAAGGCGGCCCCATCGGATGGGTGGCCGACCACCGGCGTCACCACCTGTTCTCGGACCAACCGCAGGATCCGCACTCACCGCATCGCTTCGGCCCTGGTCCCGGTGCCCAGGCCCGAGGGCTCTGGCACGCGCACATCGGCTGGTTGCTGAGCCACGCGTGCACGTCGTGGACGCGCTACACCCCTGATCTGCTGGCCGACCGGGACATCGTCGTGATGAACGCGCTCTTCCCGGTCTGGTGCGTCGCCTCCCTCGCGCTGCCCTTCGGTCTGGGTTGGCTCCTCGGGGGCGGATTGGGCGCAGCGCTCACCGCGCTGCTCTGGGCGGGAGGCGTGCGGATCTTCGTGCTGCACCATGTCACCTGGAGTATCAACTCGCTTTGCCACGTGTCCGGAAACCGACCGTTCCGGACCAACGACCGCAGCGCCAACGTCGCACTCCTCGCCGTGATCTCCATGGGAGAGTCGTGGCACAACGGCCACCATGCCTTCCCTCGATCCGCTCGGCATGGCCTGCTGCCGGGACAATGGGACTCATCGGCGCGGCTGATCGCCGGCTTCGAGCGCCTTGGGTGGGCGCACGATGTGCACTGGCCACGACCCGACATCATCCGCAGGCGCTCCGTCTCCGCGTCCGGGTGATCCGGGAACGGGCTCGAGCCCGTGAGCAGCGAACGCATCAACGCGGTGCGGAGGCCGGGGGCGTGGTTGACGGGGCCGCAGACCTCGACGGCCCGGCGGATCCGCTCGGGCCCGGTGGCGATGTTCCCGGCGACCACGTCGGCGTAGCCGCCAACCGCTTCGGTCTGGGTCCGGTGGGGTGGGGCCGGGTGCGCGTCTCGGCGCAGCACCTCGGCGAGCTCGATGACTCGTTCGTTCTCACCGAGGTCCACCGCCAGCAACGCCGCGAAGATCACTGCCCACGCCTCGGCTGAACGGGTGCCCCACCTCGTCGCCCATCGCGACCGCATCGTCGGCGGCCCTGCGAGCTTGCACGATGTCACCCAGGAACCGCAAGGTGTTCCCAGGCGGCTGAGGCAGACGATCTGCGGATCCTGACCGAACCGCCTCGGCATTGGCGCCGCGTCGCTGCGCCTCGACGGCCGCCCGCCGATACCAGCCGATCGCCGCATCAGGCCGCCCGGCGCGGTCGTAGTGGTAGGCGATCTGACCGCTCACCGCTTCGAGGGCTGCTGAGGCGTGGAGCCGTTGAAGGCTCTCGGCGATGAGGACGTGGTTGTGACGTCGCACGGCCGGCTCGAGCCCCTCGTAGACGACGTCGCGGATCTTGCCGTGGCCGAAGTCGTAGCCGTCGGCTCCGTGCTCACGGACCAGACCACGGCGCCACGTCTCGTCGAGTGCCCGTACGAGCCCCGGCTCGTCGAGCTCCGCCGCCTCGCGCAAGAGCGAGACCGTGAAGTCGCGTCCCACGGTGGCGGCCACGCCGAGCAGCTCACGGGTAACGGAGGTGAGTTGACGCAGCCGGCCGGTCACGACGGCCTGCAGCCTGGGGGTCAACGTCGAAGCGCCCGTTGTGGCGGGCCAGCCGGCCCGCACCGATTCGACGATGAAGAGGGGATTGCCTTCCGTCTCGGCGAACAGCTCATCGACTGAGCTGGGCGCCACGTCCTCGCCCGCGAGGTCGTGGGCCAGCTCGACCGTCTCGGCACGCGAGAGACGGTCGAGCGCGATCTCCGTGACGCGATCGGTGACGGTGAGACTGTCGAGGAGCTCGTGCAGCGCGTGCGAGCCCTCGAGGTCCTCGCGCCGCACGGTGGCGACCGCCAGCAGTGCGGCAGTCGGATCGAAGCGCAGGAGGTAGTGCAGCAACCGGAGGCTCTGGAGGTCGCTCCACTGTGCGTCGTCGACGAGGAGGATGGACTGATCGCCACTGAGCACGACCCGCGCGATGGCGTCGAACAGCCTCCGCCGGTCCTCGGCGTCATCGGCGTCCATCGCCGCCCGTTCGGTCCCCGGGTCGAGGTCGGGAAGCAGGCGGGACAGCTCAGCGAGGTCCGAACGTGATCCGCGCCGAAGTCCATCGCGCAGCCCGCCCCGAAGCCAGGAGATCACCATGCCGAAGCCCAGCTCGCCCTCGGTGGGATACGACCGGCCGTGCGCCACCACCCCGCCCTGATGTGCGCACCAAACCCCGAGCTCCTCCACGAGTCCCGTCTTGCCGATGCCCGGCTCGCCGGTGACAACGACGAGCTGCCGAAGGCGTAGCGGTCACCGGTCAAAGGGTGCGCCGCCACTTCGGTGGGCACGAGCGTCCCGGGCGACCCGGGGAAGGCGTGTCCGGCATCCGCGTAGTGGAGGTGGGTGCAGCGGACGGACGCCCTGGTGCGTGCGACTCGTTCGACGATGAGCTCGGCGAACGGGGTTGATGGCCACATGGCGTCGGCCTCGCCGGACAGGAGGAGCAGCGGGCCGCGGGCGCGCTCGACGGAAATCTCGGCCCGTTGGGTCAAGTCGCGGTCGCGCATCGCCTTTTCGAACATGGGACGTAAGGCGATCGGGCCATCGGTATCGGCCTCGCGAACCATCCCTCCCGAGGGCCATGCGTAGGGGACAGGCTCGCCGGAGATCATCCACGCCGGGGCGTCGACGGGTCCACGGACGAACCCGAGCGGCTCGCCGAAGCGTCGCTCACCGAAGCCCCAACCCTGCGCGTCGTCGACGATGCCGACCGCGGGGGCGCCGATGAGCCACAGGCTCTTGTCCGCGCTCGCGGTGCGCGGCCCCAGTCGGCCCACCGCCCCCCTGGCTGCCGCACGAGAGAGCCTCGGCGACGGGGTCGAAATGCGGGTGGCGCCCTTGGCCAGGTCAGAGCACGATGCTTTGTTCGATCATCCTCCGGCCACCCAGCGCGAGGCGATCTGGATCGGGTCGATGGGCCGGCCCGGCATCGCGCTGCGCCTGGCGTCGATGCTCAGCGGTGCGGCTCCTCCCTCAGAGCCCGTCGCCGAGTTGGCGTTACGGGTGGCGTCGACCGCCGAGTTCCTCGATGTCGACGTCTCAGTTGTCGCGATGTTGGAGGCTGGTCTCGCCCAGACGAGCGATCAGCCGACGCGGGCCCGACTCGCCGGGCGACTCGCCTCGGAGCTCTTGGGTGATGCTTCGTCCACTCGCCGGCGGCGCGAGCTGTGCGACGAGGCGCTGTCCATCGCCGAGGCCCGGGCGGACGACGGGTTGCTGGCCGAGGTTCTGGACCTTCGTCTGCATGCGCTGTGGGACGTCACGACGCCAGCGGAGCGGTTGGCCCTTGCCGCTGACATCATCAGGATGGCCTGCGCGGCCCGCGAAGCGAGTCGTGAGATGCGCGGCGGGGGCGCCGCCGCGGTGCTCGGGCCGGCGCGTCGCTATCTCGGATTGCTGGCCCTGTATCTCGGCGACCACGACGCGGCCGTGGGCTTTCTCGAGGGCGCGGCCGAGCTTGAGAGTTCGATAGGCGCGCTGCCGGGCCTCGCCAAAACCCTCGCCCTGCTCGCCGTCGCAGAACAGCGCCGAGGCGGGAAGGGCGCACGAGAACGCGCCGTGTCGGCACGAGCCCGATCGACCACGATCCGCGAGACACTCCATCTCGGACCGTTGCTCGATCGGTTGGTGAGCCCCGACGACGAGTGGTCTCTTCAGCGTGGCGATCGTGGTTGGTCGCTCACCGCCGGAGGCGAAGTCGCCGAGCTTCCCGATGTGCGAGGAGTGCGGTTCCTGCGGGCGTTACTCGCCAACCCGAACCGCAATGTGGCCGCCCTCGAGTTGGCCTCGGGAGTGGCCACGTCCGTGTCCCACGTCGAACAGCCGGTGCTCGATGACGCCGCCCGCGACGCCTACAGGCGGCGGCTCGCGAAGCTCGATGCAGAACTCGATCTGGCTGACGAAGCCGACGACGCGGTGCGAGCCGAACGGGCCCACGGCGAACGAACCGCGCTCGTCGAGGAGCCCGCCGAGCAACCGGGCTCGGCGGTCGACGCCGGGCGCTGCCGGCCGAGGCTGAACGAGCGCGCGTCAATGTGACCCGTGCGCTGCGCGCCACGATCGTCAGTGTCTCGGCCAGCGCCCCCAACGCCGGGCGGCACCTCAAGGCGTCGATCTACACCGGCAACCAGTGTCGCTACGAACCGGCGGCCGGGGGCCCCAGCGCTGGCGCCTCTGACCTCTCACACGACATGAGTCGCCAAGCGATGACCGGCTAGCGCCGCTCGTGCTGCACTTCGACCACAGAACCGGGCCTAGCGTCGCGGCTCGCTACTGAGTGCTGCACCTCGGGTCAAGCGCACTCCGAAACCTTCCCGGGCCTAGTCGCCGCTATGTGGCCGAGGGAAGGTCCCGCGAAGTTCGTTCAGGCACCGTGACCGCGTCAACGATCGGAGGCGACGGTCATGAACCAAATCGACATCGAGACCCAGGAGACCGCTCCACGCCCAACGCCGGCACACGGGTTGCGCATCGCCGCTCGCGGCCTGGACGCGGCGAGGCACGGCCACACCGTCCTGCGCAGCGTCGACCTGGTCATCGAGCCGGGCGAAGTGGTGGCGCTCATCGGTGCGAGCGGCGCTGGGAAGTCCACTCTCCTCGACACCCTGGCCGGGCTCCAGCCCGCCGCACGCGGCGCCGTGCTCTACGACGCCAGTCCGAGCGGCGCGTCCACGCGCCACCTTGTCGGCTACGTCCCGCAGGACGATCTCATCCACCGTGACCTCGCCGTCGCCGGCACACTTCGCTACGCCGCCCGCCTCCGGTTGCCCGGTGGCACCGATCCGGCCACCATCGAACGCACGGTGGCGGACACTCTCCAGCGGCTCGACCTCGCCGACCGAGCCGGCGTTCGGGTCGGCAGCCTGAGTGGCGGGCAGCGCAAACGGGTGAGCGTCGGCGTCGAGCTCGTCACCCGGCCCCGCGCCCTGTTCCTCGACGAGCCGACCTCCGGGCTCGACCCGGCCACCGCCGCCACCCTCATGCAAACGCTGCGCGGCCTCGCCGACCAGGGCACGACCGTCGTCCTCACCACGCACAACACCGCCGACCTGCTCGCCTGCGACCGCGTTGTGATGCTCGCCGACGGGGGCGTCGGCTTCGCCGGCAGCCCCGACGAGGCGTGCCGGTACTACGGCGTCGACCACGTGGCCGACCTCTACCGCCGAGCACAGGCGAGACCCTCACATCGGGCGGAGGTCGTGGCGGCAGAGGTGGCACCGGATCCGCCGATCGAGCGGATGACCCCTGGACGCCACCCGAGCTCGCTCCACCAGTGGCGAGTGCTCGCCGGACGGAACCTCGGCCTCCTGCGTCACAACCGGCTCACCCTGTTGATCATGCTCGGCGCACCCGCGCTGGTCATCATGATGTTCGCGATGCTCTTCCGTCCGGGAGCCTTGGACTCGGCTCAACCGGACGCCGCTGCGGCCATCAGCACGACGTACTGGATGGCCTTCGCCGCATTCTTCTTCGGCCTCACCTACGGGCTGCTGCAGATCTGCACCGAGCTACCGATCGTGCGCAGGGAGGTCGCGGTTGGGGTGCGGATCGGCGCGTACCTGGCCGCGAAGGTCAGCGTGCTCGCCCCGGTACTGGCTGCGGTCGATGTCACCATGCTCGCCGTGCTGCGAGCTCTCCACCGGCTGCCACCGCTTGATGCCATGAGCTACGCACGCCTGGCGCTCACGCTGTTCATCACGTCGATCGCCGCGCTCGCCCTCGGGCTGCTCGCTTCCGCCGCGGTGGCCGACGCGGCGCAGGCCACCCTCGCCTTGCCGTTGCTGTGCTTCCCGGCCGTGCTCTTCGCCGGCGCGATCCTGCCGGTGCCGGCGATGAACGCGGGCGGACAAGCGGTCAGCGTCGCGACGATCGCCGCGTTGGGCCTTCGAGGCGGCCGGCCGGAACCTGAACCTCGGCCCCCTGCTCGCCGTCGACCGCCGCGGCGGCGCCGCGCTCCTGGCGCAGTACGGGGCCACCTTCCACGGCGGGGCGGCGGCCCACTGGATGATGCTCGGCGCCTTCGCCGCCGTATTCCTCGCCGGGGCGGCATGGGTGACGCGGCTGCGCACTCAGTGAGTGGCCCGGCCGGTGCCTCACTACTTCCGGATGTGCCCCACCCTCCGTCGCGGCGGGCCAGGACGAGCGTGCAAGTGTTCGCCAGGGAAGCCACGAGGCGCGGTCTCGGTGGCCGCAGGTGGAGGGTTTGACAGGTCGCGCGGGCCTGGTAAATCCTCATCACGCAATGACTGGAGCCGGTGTCGCGGGACGGGCGGTGCGGCTTCACCGTGAAAAGGCGGGCTCGGGCCTGCAGCTGGTTCTGTCGCATGGACTGGGCGACGATGCGTCGACGTGGTCGGCGCTGGTGCCGCTGCTCACCCACCGATTCACCGTGGTTACCTGGGACCTCAGGGGCCATGGCCAGAGTGAGGCGCCCTCGGCCCCGGACGCCTACACCAGCGAGATCGCCGTTGCCGATCTGCTCGGAGTGATCGGTGAGGTCGACGAGGCGGTCCATCTGATCGGGCACTCGCTGGGCGGCTACCTGTCGCTGGCGGTGGCCCTGCGGCGGCCCGAGCTCGTCCGCTCCCTCACGTTGGTGGCTTCGGGGCCCGGCTATCGCGATCCGGAGGCCCGACAGACGTGGAACGCCTACGTCGAGCAAGCAGTGGTCGACATGCCCGTGCCGAGGCTCGCGGCGGGTTTGGCTCGCCAGGAGAGCAGCTGGGTGATCGATCACGTAGGCGAGCTCGCGTCGCCATTGCTGCTCCTCGTGGGGGAGCGGGATACGCGCTTCCATCCCGGCGCCGCGTTCCTGAATCGTGCCGTTCCGGGCAGCACGCTGCAACACGTCGCCGGGGCGGGCCACCAGGTCCAGCGCAGCCACGCTGAGGCGGTAGCGGCGGCCGTGCTCGCTCACATCGACGCTGCACAAGCCGGAGGTGAACGATGACCACCGAGCCGTCGATGTCGTTGGCCGAGTACGAGCGAGAAAGCCGAAGCATGGTTGAGCGAGCATGCTGAGGCGCGGCCCTCGAGGGGAGCTGCAATGGGGGCGTCGGGTCGGACAACGTCGCGAGGCAGCCGGCGGAGCGGCGGTTCGGAGCCGCGCTACCGTGCGGCCGCCCGATAGAGCTCGAAGGGACGGTCCGTGGAAGAGACGACGTTCTGGCTGAATGCGCCCGACGACCAGGAGATCTTCGTGTACCGGTGGGCGAGCGGCACGGGCACCCCGCCGAAGGCCATCGTGCAGATCGCCCACGGCATGGGTGAGCACGCCGCCCGCTACCGCCGACTGGGCGAAGCACTCGTCGATGCCGGGTATGTGGTCTACGCCAACGACCATCGCGGCCACGGGCACACGGCCGGCGGCGACGAGCGTCTCGGGAACTTTGGGCCTGGGGGGTGGCAGGGACTGGTCGACGATCTCGGTGTGGTCGCGGCCAAGGCGCGGGCCGAGCACCCTGGACTCCCGCTCGTCATGCTCGGGCACAGCCTGGGCTCGTTCGCCCTTCAGCAGTACCTGCTCGACCACGGTGCCGAGATCGACGCCGCCGTGCTCTCTGGCACGAGCGCGGTCGATGTGATCTCGGCGGCTGTCGACACCACCCAGCCGGCAGACCTCACGGCCTTCAACGCTCCGTTCGAGCCGGCCCGGACGCCCTACGACTGGCTCAGCCGAGACCCTGACGAGGTCGACAAGTACATCAACGACCCGTGGTGCGGGTTCGGCGTCGACGTCGAGGGGATGCGGGGGATGCTCGCTGTCGGATCGGCCGCCGGCGACCCCCAGCGCCTGGCGGCCATCCCCAAGGAGCTGCCCATCTACCTGTTCTCTGGGGCCGCCGACCCGATCGCCGGCGGCGGCGAGCTCGTCCAGATGGTGGCCAACCGTTACCAGGAGGCCGGCGTCGAGGACGTCACCGTCGAGATCTACCCCGAGGCGCGCCACGAGGTGCTCAACGAGACCAACCGCGACGAGGTGACGGCCAATCTCATCGCATGGCTCGACCGCGCAACGGCGCGATAGAGGGGCGCCGACCGTCGGGAGCGGATCACGAGGTTGACAGAGGGACGAACACGCGGAGCTTCCCGGTCTTGGCATCGCGGGGGAGCCTCTCGACGACTCGAACCCGCACGAGAGCATCGGCCAAGCCGGCGGCGATGAGGCCCTCACGAACGTGTTGGGCCACCGAGGCGGTGTCGAGGCGCCCGTGCGCGATCACGTCGATGTCGACGCCAGCCCCGCGTCTGTCGGACCTGATAGTCGATCACCGCCGCGTTCCTCGTCACTGGACAGGCGATCGACAGCGCCGCGCAACGACGACGACACCAGCGCCTGTGTGCGGGCGCGGTACGACGCGAACGGCTCGTGGCTGTCGAGTCGGGTGCCGATGGGGTTGGCGGCGCTCATCGCGAATGGTCCTTCACCCCGCGTCGTTCGGATCGCCGCTTCCGACCTGGCGTCGGCGACAAACCCGCAAGCCGCGCGAACATGAGGGCGACCTCATCGCTCGAGATCTCGGGGGCGGTCACCAGATCCTCCAGAGAGGGCGATCCCTGCGAGGAAGCGCTCGTCGGCCGACTCAGCGAGGGCGAGCGTGTGGTCAGGTGCGGCACCGCTCCCGGGGGATCGAGCTCGGCTCGTCGTTCACCGGCCAAGTATTCGGCCCAACCCAGGAAGGTGGGAGAGCGCACTCGGCTGGCGAGGGCCCGCGCTCGTTCTTCGTACGTGGCCGCGATCGTCTCGTCGCGGCGGTAGGCGGCGATCAGCCCGAGGTCGCACGTTGCCATCAGCGCGGTGAGATCGTCGTCGGCGCTGATGGCCAGCTCACGCGCCTCGCCGCAGTGTTGCCGGACCGTGTCGAGGTCGCCCCGCAGGAGGGCGACGTCGCCCAACGCCTCGTGCGCGCTCATGAATCTCCTCGGCCGCGAATACCTCCCCTCCGTGCCCGACATCCATGACCGGCTTGTCAACGGTGGCCGGGTCGCCGACATCGGCTGCGGCTATGGATGGTCGGCCATCGCCATCGCCCTCGCCTACCCCACGGCCACCGTCGACGCCTTCGATCTCGACCAACCGTCCGTCGCGCGAGCCCGCCGCAACGCCATCGACGCCGGTGTCACCGATCGGGTGAGCTTCCATGGCGTCGACGCGGCCGCTGTAGAGCCCCAATCCACCTACGACCTGGTGACCGCCTTCGAGTGCAGTCACGACCTGTGCGACCCCGGTGGGCGTGCTCGCCACGATCACGAACGACTTCTTCCGCTTCTATCGGCTCGAACAGCGGCCAGAAGTGGCGTGACCTGCGGGCGACGGTGACGGCTCGAGCCCGCTGAAGGTGGCGCGCGTATGTTCGACTCGGGTGGAGTGGGCGGGCTAACCTGCTGCGAGTCGGCACGACGGAGGGGCGATGAAGCAACGACGGACGACGACCTCCAACTTCGGCGTCGGCTCGCGAGAGAGCCATGACTCGACGCCGTTCTACGACCGCTTCCGGTCGCCGGATGTCTCCGACGATGACGCGGTCCCGCCTCCGCAGCCCGTAGAGACGCCCTTCATCCAGGGGGACTCGCGCCACATGGACGCGGTGGCCGACGGTTCCGTGGCCCTCGTGGTGACCTCGCCCCCCTATTTCGCCGGCAAGCAGTACGAGGAGGAGCTCACGCGGGAAGGGGTCCCATCGTCGTACCTCGAGTACCTCGAAATGCTCGCCGAGGTGTTCGCCGAGTGCGTCCGCAAGCTCGAACCCGGCGGCCGGATCGCGGTGAACGTCGCCAACCTCGGCCGCAAGCCGTACCGGAGCCTCTCCGCGGACGTGATCCGCATCCTCGAGCACGACCTCGCCCTGCTGCTGCGAGGCGAGCTCATCTGGCAGAAGGGTGACGGCGCGAGCGGCTCCTGCGCCTGGGGCTCGTTCCGCGGCGCGGCGAACCCCGTGCTGCGAGACATCACCGAACGGGTCATCGTGGCGAGCAAGGGCCGCTTCGACCGGGCTCGCACCGTGCAGCAGCGCGCCTCGGACGGCCTGCCGCACCAGAGCACGCTCGTGACCGACGACTTCCTGGCCTTGACGCTCGACGTCTGGTCGATCCCACCCGAGAGCGCACGGCGGGTGGGCCACCCCGCCCCTTTCCCGGTGGAGCTCCCGGAACAACTGATCCGCCTCTACACGTTCGAGAACGACCTCGTGCTCGACCCCTTCATGGGGAGCGGATCGGCCCTCGTCGCCGCCGCCCGGCTCGGCCGCCGGTACGTCGGCTATGACCTCGACGGGGCCTACGTCGACATCGCCCGCACGCGCGTGGCCGAAGCGCTCGGCTCGAGTCAGGCGGCCACCAGAGCCACGCTCGAGCTCGAGCCGCCCTGCCGCGGCGACGGGGTGGATGTCGGGCGGCGAGCGGCGAAGGAAGGGAAGTCAGCCACCAAGCTCGCTGAGCAACTCCTCGAGGAAACCGGCTTTTCGATCAGCGAGCGCAACAAGCACATTCGTGGTACCGGCGTATCCGTGAGCTTCGTGGCGGGAGATGCCGACGGGGCGACGTGGCTCTTCGACGTCGCCGGTCCGTTCACCACGCGCAGAGGAGGACTGCTCCGCACCGACCTCATCTGGAAGACGCTCGGCCGCGCCCACGCCCTCCGGCGCGCCCGAGGTGACATGCCGTTGGTGGTGCTCACCAGCCACCTCCCCAAGCGCCCGAGCGAGGGTGACACCGGGCTGCGCGCGGCCGGCCCGGTGGCCTTCTTCGACGCCATCGAGATGCTGTCGGAAGACAGCCTCGAACGCCTGCGGCGCTACGCGAAAGGCGGCTTCGTCGCCGACCCGCAGCCAGGGTTCTGGACCAGCCGCGACCTGGCCGCGGCGCGCGCGTAGCCTCGATTCACGGCCTTCGCGCCGCCCTTCGCCCACCCAGTGTGACCGGACGGCCCGGGTGAGGCATCACGGGCCCTCCCGCGGACCGCTCCGCAGATCGAGCTGTCACACTGCGGGCATGGAGCACGCCGTTTCCAGCTCAGCGCGGGTCCTTGGTGATCGCGGCCCTGCACGAGTCGGCTCCAGGCCGGCGCTCGCCCGCCGGGTGTGGGAAGCCGTGGAGCCGTTGCACGCGGTCGTCTACTTCGCGCCCGAGCCGGCCGAGGCGGCAAAGGCGATCGGCCTCCGGGGATGGTGGATGGGCTACTTCGCCGGCCGGGTCGCGCCGCTCGGACCCGTCGAGGCTTCGGCGGTCACGGCGATGCTCTATGGCTTCGCGCCCGGCATGGTGGCGCGAGCGCTCCCCGACGCATGGTCTCGCGCTGATCCGCAGGCTGTGCTGTCCACCCGGATCGAGGCGGCGGGGCGTGCGCTCCGGGAGCGAGTCGATGGTGCGGAACCGGCCGTACGCGAGCTCGCCGAGCTCTTGGTCGAGGCGACGGACGCCTGCACCTTCGACGCCCGTCCCCTGGCCGCGGCCTGGGCGGCTCTCCCTCCACGCGAGGACCCATTCGAGAAGGCATGGCTGGCGGCCACGGTGTTGCGTGAGCATCGGGGCGACGGCCACGTGCTGGCGGGCGTCACCGCGGGGTTGTCCGGCTTGGACGCCACCCTCACCCTCGTGGCTACGGGCGCCGTCCCCCGCGAGGCCATCCAACCCAACCGGGGGTGGACCGATGACGACTGGGACGAAAGCGTCCTCCGCCTGCAGGCGGCCGGCCTGTTGGACGACGGAGGTCAACTCACCGAAGCCGGACGCGCCCTGCGGCGCACCATTGAGGACGCCACCGACCGCCTCGCCGCCGCTCCCGTGGAACGCCTCGGGCCGGCTCGGGCCGAGCGGGTGATCGACGTTGCCGCTCCGATCAGCCGCCGCCTGATCGACGACGGCCTCGTCCCGGTACCAAACCCGATCGGCGCCCCCCGCCCCTGACGGTTCCGGCCCAGGCGCCGGCCGCCGCCATCCGTCCTTTCCCTCACCCGGCAGCTTTTCGTGCGAGGTTCGCAGGCGTTTGAGCTGCCTGATTCGGGGGGCGTCCACCGACCGAGGTTGACAGGTGACCAAATAGTCACCTATCCTGCCATGGTGGACGAGGTGTTCAAGGCGCTCGCCGATCCGACCCGCCGGAGCCTGCTCGACGAGCTGTTCCGAGAGGACGGCCAGACGTTGCACGCCCTCGAGGAGCGCCTCCCGATGACGCGCTTCGGCGTGATGAAGCACTTGAAGCAGCTCGAGGAGGCAGGGCTGGTGGTCACTCGGCGCCGGGGCCGGGAGAAGCTCCACTACCTGAACCCCGTCCCCATCAGGCTCATCCACGACCGCTGGGTGAGCAAGTACGCGCAGCCGTGGGCGGCCGCGCTCAGCGACCTCAAGACCAGATTGGAGACTCAGGTGGAGAAGGTGTTCGAGATCTACATCCGTACGACCCCCGAGCGTCTCTGGGAGGCGATCACCGACGGCGACATCCGCAGCAAGTACCAGTTCGGCATGCGCGTCGCATCCGATTGGACCCCTGGCTCGCGCTTCGAGATGAGCCATCCGGCCGCGCCCGGGCTCCTCGGCGAGGGCGTGAACCTCGAGGTGGACCCCCCGCGGCGGCTCGTCCAGAGCATGGTCGCCCTGTGGAGCGACGACGTGAAGAGCGAAGGGACGTCGCGCGTCACCTGGGACATCGAACCCGTCGGGGACTCGTGCCGGTTGACCGTCGTCCACGACCAGCTGCGCGAGGGAGCCAACCCCGAGCTCTACGGCGGCTGGCCGATGATCCTGTCCGGCCTGAAGACGTGGCTCGAGACGGGCGAGTTGCTCACCACCCCGGGCTCCTTGCTGTACAGCCGATGACCGGCCGGCGGCGAGCCGCGGCGGCAGCGCCGCGCCCGTAGGCTCGGTGCATGCTGCTGAGGGGCATCAACCACGTCGCCACGTTGACGGCCGACACGGAACGGCTGCACGACTTCTACCGTGAGGTGTTCGACGCGGAGATCGCCGGTGACCTGAAGGAGGCTCCCGAGGGTCCCGGCTTCCGCCTCTCGTTCGTCGACATCGGCGACGGAACGATGCTGAACGTCTTCCAGATCGACGGCAACACCGAGGCCAGCCGGCAGGTGCCGATGTTCGGGCGGGGACGCATCGATCATCTCGGCCTGCGGGCCAGAGACCTCGCCTCCTTCGAGGAGATCCGCCGGCGTCTCATGGAGCGCGGCGCGGCCGACGCCTTCGTCACGGACTTCGGCCCGGAGCTGTCGCTGTTCTTCCGTGATCCCGACGGCCTCGAAGGTGAGGTGTTGGTCGAGAACCCCGACGCGATTCCCGGCGTGTACCACCCACCCGGCACGCCGGCCCGCCGGTACGTGGCAACCGACTGAACCGTCGGTACGTGGCAACCGACTGAACCGTCGGCACGAGCACTCGCGCCGGTCAGGTGGCGGCGAGATGCTCGTGCGCGAGCGTGATGGCGGTGGAGCCTTCACCGACCGCGGAGGCCACCCGCTTCAGCGCTCGATGGCGCACGTCCCCGACGGCGAACACCCCGGGCACCGACGTCTCGAGCGGCATCGGAGAACGGCCGAGGGGCCACGCGTCGGGCGCACGACCGTCGACGAGAAGGTCGATCCCGGTCTTGATGTAACCCCCCACGGGTCTCGCTCGATCTCCGCCGGAAGCCAGGCCGTGTGCGGTTCCGCGCCGATCAGCACGAACAGCGCGTCGGCGGACTCGCTCGTCACCGCGCCCGTGGCGGCGTCGCGCAGCGCGACGCGGGTGTCCCGGCCCTCGCCCTCACCGTCGACCACCTCGGTGCGGGTGCGGACGTCGATGTTGCGCGTGGCCGAGATCTGGGCATCAGGTAGCTCGACATGCTCTCGGCGAGCCCATCGCCTCGCGCCGGGATGGTGACGTGGTGGGCGAACTTGGCGAGGTGGAGGGCGGCTTGGCCCGCTGAGTTCCCGCCACCAACGGCGAAGACCCGCCGCCCCGTCAGCGCCCGAGCCTCGGCAACGGCCGCGCCGTAGAAGACGCCCATCCCGAGCAGGGCGTCGAGGCGCGGCACCCCCAAGGCGGCGGTAGGAGACGCCCAGGGCGAGCACCACGGACCGGGCCGTCACCTGCGTCCCGTTGGCCAGCACCACCGCATGGCGTTCCGGGCCCGGATCGAGGCGCGGGGCGGCTTCCATGAAGTGGAACTGGGCACCGAACAGCCAGGCCTGCTCGTGGGCGCGGATGGCGAGCTGGTTGCCGCTGATGCCTGTGGGGAAGCCGAGGAAGTTGCGGATGAGCGATGACGTGCCTGCTTGACCGCCGATCGCCTCGCGCTCGAGCACCAGCGTGCGCAGTCCCCTCGGGCGCGGCGTACACGGCCGCGCCGAGACCGGCCGGCCCGGGCCCGGACGATCACGACGTCGAACTCGCCATCGAGCGCGGAGGCGTTCACGCCGAACGCGTCGGCGATCTCGGTGTTCGAGGGATCGATGAGGGGACGGTCAGGACGAAGACGACGGGACGCTGTTCAGCCTCCAGCCCGGCTCGCTCGAGCTCTACGAGGCACTTCAGTGCCCCGGCCGGCGACGCTTGGATGCGCACGTCGTAGTCCTGCCCGTAGCGCTTCGACACCTCCCGCTCGAGCGTGGCGCGTCCAGCCACGTCATCGTCGACGACCAGGAGAACGGCGCGGTCCGCGCCGGAAAGGCTCTCGACCTCTGGGCCGCTCGTTCTGCGGCCGGGCGGTTGCGGCGATGGCACCTGCTTCAGTCTTCACCTGGCTGAATCGATCCGCCCAGTGGACCCGGTCACGCGCTGGTGGCGAACTCGCCGTACGCGCTGAAGGCGCGCGGCCCGTAGACGCTTGCCGGTCCCCCGTCCATCAACAGGCACACGCCGAGGGTCTCGGAGACCTCCTCTGAAGTGGCGCCGAGTCGCGCGGCGGCCTTGGCGTGGTGAGCGATACAGCCGTCGCATTGCTTGACCACCGCGATCGCCAGCGCCATGAGCTCTTTCACGCGAGCTGGCAGCGCCCCGTCGTCCAGCGCGGCGCGGTGGAGCCGAGCGAAGTCGCCCCAGGTCTCGGGAATGGCGTCACGCAGCGCACGAGTGGGCTGGCGGAGCTCGTCGATGGCCTCTCGGTAGCTGGTCATGCGACCCATGCTGCCCACCTCGGGTTCGACGCCCCCAGAGGCGAAGGTCCCTCGCCACGAACGCGCCGCGCGCCAGACGACCGACACAAAGTGAACACCTCCTGCGCTGTCGACCATCGCGGTGCTCGTCGCGGGAATAATCCGGGCATGACTCGTGGGGTCCCCCCGGTTCCCGAGGGGGCGCAGGTCAACCCGGAGGAGTGGGCGCGCTTCTACGACTACTTCGCCCACGCCCGGGTGCGGCGTGCCGTGAAGCTGCTCTCGCGGCTCCCGTCCGCCCCGCGGTGCGAGGCGTGCGGGAACCCCTTCGGCGGGCCGGGCGGTGCCCTCATGCGCCTCGTCGGCAAGGGGCCGTCGCGCAAGAACCCGCGATGGTGCCGGGCCTGTTTCGAGCTCGCTCCCGAGGGCGGAGTCACCCTCACCGTGGGAGTGCTCTTCGCGGACGTGCGGGGATCAACGGCGCTCGCCGAGCAGCTCGCACCCGAGGCGATGGCGAGGGCGTTGAACCGCTTCTACAGCGACGTGACTCGAGTGGTCGTTCGCCACGGCATCGTCGACAAGCTCATCGGCGACGAGGTGATGGGCCTGTACTTCCCGCCGCTCGCTCCCGATGGCCGGTTTCTCGATGCCATGGTTCGTGACGCCCGGGAGATCCTGCGGGCCGTGGGCTACGGGGTTCTGGGGCGTCGCCAGCTCGACGTCGGCGTCGGCCTCGATGCCGGTCGCGCCTTCGTCGGCATCGTCGGCGACGGTGACATCCGGGACTTCACGGCGATCGGGGATGTCGTGAACACCGCCGCGCGCCTGCAGGCCGCGGCCCGCGGCGGTCAGATCGTCATGTCCTCCACCGTCGCCGACACGGCCGGCGTCGTCGACGGTGAAGCCATCGACTTGGACCTACGCGGCAAGGCCGAACCGATCTCGGCCCGCGTCGTCACCGTCGATGGCTGAGTGCCGCCGGCTGCTCCGACCGGTCGCTCCCGAGCGCGCCTCAGCGCGGCGACGCCGACGGGTGGGTCGCACCGACGGCGGCGGCCACCTCTGCCCCCCACGCCACGGCGCGGTCGGCCTCACCTTCGAGCAGATGGTTCTGGCGGTCCACCAGGAAGCTCATCGGCTCGAGCGCGACACAGAAGCCATGGTGGCGGAGACGGCGGGCGATGCCGTGCGACGCGTGGCCGGTGAGGAAGCCGGGCGCGTCGATGCGGGTGTCGAAGGCGGCCCCGGCCGGCTTCTTGTCCCCCTCGCCCATCGACTCGAGCCAGTCCCGCAGGCCTTCGCCCTCGGCGGCGGGGTCGAGGTCGAGATGGGCGTCGGGCTTCTCGGCCGCGGCGAGGGCCGCCTTGCGCGAGCTGGCGCTCGACATGCCATGGGCGTGCGTCGGGCCACCGCACACAACAACGTTGGATGCCTCCACCATGGCCGGCGTCGCCTCCCCGACGGGTACCACCGTCACGTCCATCGTGACGCGCAGCCCTTCGCCGATCTTCGCCGCCACCGTATGAGTGTTGCCGTACATGGATTCGTAGACGACCAGGGCTCGCATCGCCGGCCTCCTTTGGTCCTCGACGTCGGACCCGTCGCCGCACGCGGCTGGCGCCCCGCGAGACGCGACGACGGCCTCGACGTTGGCTACGGCCATGGTGGAGCGTTGGCGCCGCCCTCGCCAGGGGCGAAGGTCCCGCCGCCCGCCCTCCGGCCGTGCCGTCAGCCGTGCTCACCGCCCGTCGCGCCCCCCCGTTCGTGCGTGTCACATCGCGGCGCATCAGCGCGAATCGACCCGCGTCAACGGGAAAGGCCAGCGGACGGAGGTGGAGCACGCGCCATTCCACGCGAGGATGGATCCCGTGACAGCGACGACGATGCCGGCCGTCTTCATCGGCCACGGCAGCCCCATGAACGCACTGGAGTCGAACCGGTACACAAAGGCCTGGCGGGCCTTCGGCGCGGCGTGCCCGCGGCCCCGCGCCATCCTGGCGGTGTCGGCGCACTGGTTCATCAACGCCACCGCGGTCACGGCCATGACGAAGCCGCGCACCATCCACGACTTCTTTGGCTTTCCGCAGGAGCTCTTCGACTTCGACTATCCCGCTGCTGGCTCACCGGAGCTCGCTGAAGAGGTCGGCGAGGTGGTGAAGCCGACGTGGGTCGGGCTCGACAACGACAGCTGGGGCATCGACCACGGCACCTGGTCGGTGCTTTGTCACGCCTTCCCCGACGCCGACATCCCCGTCGTGCAGTTGTCGATCAACGCCCTCGAACCGCTCGCCTACCACTTCGAGTTGGGGGTGGCGCTGGCGCCGTTGCGCGAGCGTGGTGTGCTGGTCGTGGGGAGCGGCAACGTCGTCCACAACCTGGGCATCCTCGAGTGGCACATGGAGGACGAGGGCTTCGACTGGGCTCATCGATTCGACGACGAGGCCAGAGCCCGGATGACTTCCGATCCGGCCCGGGTCGTCGGCTTGAGCGCTCATGGGGACTACCGCCTGGCCGTCCCCTCGCCCGACCACTTCTTGCCGTTGATGTACGTGGCCGGGTTGGCAGCCGCCGCCGGTCGTCCCGCGGAGACGCTGATCCACGGTTACGCCTTCGGATCGTTGTCGATGACGGCGTACCAGCTCGACGGGGCTGCTCCTGAGGTGGAAAGCGCAGGCGGCCGGGCGGGGGCCATCCCCGACCCCGCAGTCGTCCCTCCGCTCGACACGAACCTCTGACTCATCGGCGACGGGGAGTCGAGCTACGTCGCCGCCAACGTGGGCGCGCCGGGGGCCGGACCGAGATGTTGGCGAACGATCCGGGCCACGGTTTCGCCGTCGAGCGTCTCGTGGACGATCAGGGCCTCGGCGACGGCCTCCAGCGCGGCGCGATGGGCGGTCAGCGTCTCGCGAGTGCGGGCCTCTTGCTCGCGGAGGATGTGGTCGACCTCGGTGTCGATCCGCTCGGCGGTGCCTTCGGAGTACCGGTGACCGTTCGGATCACCGGGGTCGGCCTGCAGCGGCCACGCCACCGGCCCGAACTGCTCGGCCATGCCCCACTCCTCGACCATCCGCCGTGCGGTCCGCGTCGCCTCCACGAGGTCGTTGGCGGCGCCGGTGGAGATGTCGTCGCACGTGAGCTCCTCGGCGACACGGCCCCCGAGCTGCACCGCGATGGTGTCGAGCAGGTAGCTGCGGCCGTAGAGGTGCCGCTCGTTCAACGGGAGCTGCTGGGTGACGCCGAGCGCCAGGCCGGACGGCAGGATCGTCACCTTGTGCACGGGGTCGGCGTGGGTGACGAGCTGCGCCATCACCGTGTGCCCGGCCTCGTGGTGGGCGATGACCTGCTTCTCGTCCTCCGACAGCGCCATCGACGTGCGCTGCAGACCCATGAGCACGCGATCACGGGCGGCGTCGAGGTGCGCGGCGTGGATCTCGGTGGCCCCCGAGCGCACGGCCGCCAGCGCAGCTTCGTTCACCAGGTTGGCGAGATCCGCCCCGCTCATTCCGGGTGAGCCCCGCGCGACGAGGGTGAGGTCGACGTCGGGGGCAAGGCGCTTGTCGTGGCAGTGCACCCGCAGGATGGCCTCGCGCTCTTCGAGCGAGGGCAGCGGGACGAGGACCTGGCGGTCGAAGCGACCGGCGCGGAGCAGCGCGGGGTCGAGGATGTCGGGGCGGTTGGTCGCCGCCATGACGACGATCCCCTCGGTCGTGTCGAAGCCGTCGAGCTCGGCGAGGAGCTGGTTCAAGGTCTGCTCTCGCTCGTCGTGCCCGCCGGTGAAGCCCGCACCTCGCGTCCGGCCGATCGAGTCGATCTCGTCGACGAAGATGATCGACGGGGCATGTTCACGCGCCGCCTGGAAGAGGCCTCGAACCCGCGCCGCGCCCACCCCGACGAACATCTCCATGAAATGCGACCCGGTCACCGAGATGAACGGCACGCCCGCCTCTCCGGCTACGGCCTTGGCCAGCAACGTCTTGCCCGTGCCGGGTGGCCCCACGAGCAGCACTCCCTTCGGGATGCGTGCCCCCATCTGCTGGAACGTGGCGGGATTGCGGAGGAACTCCACGACTTCAAGGACGTCGTTCTTGACCCCCTCGTAGCCGGCGACGTCCTCGAAGGTCGTCGCCGGTCGTTCGGTCGTGTAGACGTGTCCGGGGTTGCGTCCGAACGCGGCGGCGCCCGACATCTGCGAGGTCCGGCGGGTGAGGAGGACCCAGACGGCGATGATGATGACGATTGGCACGAGGAGCCCCGCCACCGAGCCGAGCCATCCCCAACCGGTGTCCGGGGGCACGTAGGTGCGAATGACGTTGTGCGCGTCGAGAGTTCGGAGATCCGCATCCGGGAGCGTCCCGGCCGGGCCCTGCGTCGTGTAGTCGGTGCCGTCGCGCAGCGTCACCTCGACCGAGCCGCTGTGGGTGTTGAGGATCACCGAAGACACCCGATCGGCCCGGACATCCCCGAGGAACTCGCCGTAGGTCCGGTGGACGGGGGCGGGCGTGGTCTGGCGCAGCGACCACACGATCATCACGATGGCCACCGTCACGGCGCCAGCCACCCACACCCAGTTCAACCACCGCCGCCCCCCGGCCGGCTGGCCTTGTGTGTCTTCGCCGCGACGGGGCGGAGGCCCGGCGACCGGCGCGGGAGGCGGGACGGGAGCCACATCTCCAGGGTGCACCCCGCCAAGGCGCGAACGGGAGGGCTGAAGGGTCCGGCGAGCAGGACCTTGGTCCCCGCGTTCCGACGCCGGCGACCCTGGCCCCCGGTGGGGCCCGGCGGCAAGATCACCTCATGGCGTGGCCGCCCACGCTCGAGGAGACGCATGTCTCCGTGGTCGTCGGGTACGACGATCTCGTCCTCAAGCTCAAGAAGCCCGTCACTACGAGCTTTCTCGACTGGTCGACCATCGAGCGCCGCCGTGACGCCTGTGAACGCGAGGTCAGGCTCAACCGGCGTCTCGCGCCGGACGTCTACCTCGGCGTCGGAGAGCTCCGCCTTCCCGGTGAGGCGCCGCCGGAGCCGCTCGTCGTCATGCGGCGGATGCCCGACAGCAGGCGGCTGTCCGCGCTGCTCGATGCCCCCGACGCCACCTTTCACCTTCGGTCGGTGGCCAGGAAGATGGCCGAGTTCCATGCCGTTGCGAGCCGCTCTCCGGAGATCTCGCAAGCCGGCGATCCCGCCCATGTGCGCAGCCTCTGGCTGGGGAACTTCGCCCAGATCGAGCGGTTCGTCGCCTCGCCGCTCGACCCGCTCACCGTCGCCGAGGTCGAGGGCCTGGCGTTGCGCTACCTCGACGGCCGCGCCGCGCTCCTCGAGCGGCGCATCTCCGAGGGCCGAATCGTCGACGGGCACGGCGACCTGCTGGCCGATGACATCTGGTGCCTCGACGACGGACCCAGGCTCCTCGACTGTCTCGAGTTCGACGAGCGCTTCCGGTACGGCGACGTGCTCCTGGACGTGGCCTTCCTGGCCATGGATCTCGAGCGGCTCGGGCATCCCAGCCTGGCGCGCGAGTTCCTCGCCGCGTACCGCGAGTTCAGCGCGGAGAACCATCCCGCCTCGTTGGAGCAGCACTACCTCGCCTACCGCGCGCTGGTGCGAGCGAAGGTGGCGTGCCTGCGCGACGAGCAGGGTGACGTCGCCAGCGGGTCAGCGGCGGCCCGCCTCCTCGAGCTCTGTGCGTCGCACCTCGAGCGGGCTACGTGCCGCCTCATCCTCGTCGGGGGCTTGCCCGGCACCGGGAAGACGACGCTGGCCTCGATGCTCGCGGAGCGGTACGGATGGGTGCTGCTGCAAAGCGACGAGCTCCGCAAGGAGCGCTGTGGGCTGGCCGGCCGTCCCGCTCCGGCGCCCTACCGCGAAGGCATTTACGACGCGGCCACGACGGAAGCAACGTACGCCGAGATGCTCGAGCGCGCCGCCATCGCCTTGAGCCTCGGAGAGTCGGTCGTGCTCGACGCCTCCTGGATCGACCGCCGCCAGCGCGCCCGTGCCGCCCGCCTCGCGCGCGATGCCTACGCCGATCTGAGCGAGCTGCTCACCGTGGCTCCCATGGCCGTGGCCGCGGACCGGATGACAGCCCGCGCCGTGAGCCGGCTCGACGCCTCGGATGCCGACGCCGACATCGCGGCGGCCATGCGGGTCGCCTGCGATCCATGGCCCCGAGCCCGCCAGATCGACACCAGCGGATCCCTCGACGAGGCGCTCGATCGAGCCCTGGCCGCGCTCCGCCTCTCCGACCATTCCCTCTAACGCGAAGGAGCTCGCGGCCGCGCTGCGCCGCTACGTGTTCGGGAGGTGCTCGACGATGGTGTCGGGGCCGGGGAAGAACAGCCCTTCGTGGCCGTCGCTCCAGCGCACCCGGTACGGGGGGCCACCGTCTTTGCCCTCGACGGCGAGCACGACGGCGTCGCGATCGACGTCGCCCACGTGGTGGCCTCGTACGACGAGCCTGTCGCCAATTGCTGCACGCATCGCGTACCTCCTCTGATCGCGCCTGCCTTCCACGTGCCTCTGCGTCAACGGTACGAAGCCCGACCGCGGCGAGCCAGAGAAAAAGGTCCTGGCGAACGGCAGGTGTGATGACCTGACCGTCCCATGGCCAGGCACGGCCGGGGTCGAGTGCCGAACGTCCCTCGCGATCGGACCATCGGGCCGGTGCCCGCGGGCCGCCGCGGTCCCACACTTGAACGCATGGTGCTGAGCCCGCGCTCTCGTGTCGCGCACGATGGACGACGCGAGCTGACGGGCGCCGTGCTCACGTCGGTCCTTCTCGCTGTGTCGATCGCGGCCCTCGCGGCCGGAGCCATCCTCCACGTCGCCAGCCGCGCCGAGGCGGCATCGGGTGTCTGGTCCGCGGTGGCGCTCGCCGGCCTGGCGGCCGCGGGATGGTGGGTGGTCGCCAGCCTCCGGCACCGTCTCTTCGGCGTCGACGTCATCGCCGTGATCGCCCTGGCCGGCACCCTCGTCGTCGGCGAGCCCCTCGCCGGCGCCGTCATCACGATCATGCTGCTCACCGGCCGGGCGCTCGAAGCCCATGCGTCGGCCCGAGCCGGCCGCGAGCTGGCCGCGCTCTTGAGCCGCGTGCCGCGCACCGCCCGTCGCCGGGATGGCCACGGCGGCCTGGAGCTCGTGCCCGTCGGCGAGTTGCGACCGGGCGACGTGCTCTTCGTCGGCCGGGGCGAGGTGGTGGCGGTCGACGGCCGGGTGGAGCGCGGCGTCGCCGTCCTCGACGAGTCGTCGCTCACCGGCGAGGCGATACCCGTCGAGCGGACGGCGGGCAGCTCCGTGCGCAGCGGCGTCGTCAACGCCGGCGACGCCTTCGAGCTCCGGGCCACCACGACCGCCTCGGAGAGCACTTACGGCGGGATCGTGCGCCTCGTTCAGGAGGCTCGGGCCGACACCGCCCCGTTCGTCCGGCTCGCCGACCGCCAGGCCGGTCTCTTCGTCGGTCTGTCCCTGCTGGTGGCGGCGCTCGCATGGGCGGTGAGCGGCGACTTCGTCAGAGCCATCGCCGTGCTCGTCGTGGCGACGCCCTGCCCGCTGGTTCTGGCCGCGCCCGTGGCTATCGTGTCCGGGCTGTCGAGGGCGGCCGAGCGGGGCGTCCTCGTCAAGGACGGCGGCGCGCTGGAACGGCTCGCGGCTGGTCGGGTGTTGCTGCTCGACAAGACCGGCACGTTGACCGTCGGCGTTCCCACGCTCACCGCGGTGGTGCCTGCAGCGCGATGGTCCGAAGCGGAGATCCTCCGCCTCGCCGCGTCCCTCGATCAGGTCTCGCCCCACGTTCTGGCCGAAGCCATGGTCCGCGCCGCCCGGTCACGGGGGCTCGCCCTCGACGTCCCGGTCGACGTCCAGGAGGTCGCCGGCCAGGGCGAGCGCGGACTGGTGGCGGGACATGAGGTTGCCATCGGGCGGGCCGAGTGGGTCGACGGTGAGTTCGACGCGTCGTGGTCGGCGCGCCTCCAGCGACGGGCCGACAGCGAGGGCGCGCTCGCCGTCTTCGTGTCCGTCGACGGTGGCCCGGCCGGAGCAGTACTGCTCGCTGATCCCGTTCGCCCGGACGCCGCCAGGACGATCCGCGCCCTCCGGCAGGGCGGCATCGAGCGCATCGTGTTGATCACCGGCGACCGGGCCGACGTGGCCGAGAGCGTGGGCGCGGTGATCGGGGTCGACGCCGTCCTGGCCGAACGCACTCCGGCCGAGAAGGCCGACGCGGTGCGCCTCGAACGCCAACAGGGGCCGACGATCATGGTCGGCGACGGGATCAACGACGCCCCGGCCCTGGCGCTGGCCGACGTCGGTGTGGCCATGGGTGCTCGCGGCGGGACCGCCTCGACCGAGGTGGCCGACGTGGTGCTCACCGTCGAGCGGATCGACCGTCTCGGCGATGCCGTTGCCATTGCTCGTCGCGCCGGGCGCATCGCCAGGCAGAGCGTGGCGATCGGCATGGGCCTTTCGCTCGCGGCGATGGCGCTCGCCGCCGTCGGGCTGATCCCGCTCGTGATGGGCGCCTTCCTCCAAGAAGCGATCGACGCCGCTGCCATCCTCAACGCGCTGCGGGCGCTGCACACCCGCTCGATCGGCATCCGGCTTCCGCCGGAAGGGGTCGTGCTCACCCGTCGCTTCGGCAGTGAGCACCATCACCTCCGGCCGATCCTGGAAGAGGTGCGCCACACCGCGGACCGCTTGGGGACGGACGACCCGAAGACGGGGCTGGACGCAGTCCTCGCCCTCGAGAAGCGCCTCGTGGAGGACCTCCTCCCGCACGAGGAGGCGGAGGACGCCGAGCTGTACCCCGTGCTCGGGCTGGCGCTCGGTGGCGTCGATCCGACCGCGCCCATGAGCCGCGCCCATCTCGAGATCCGCCACCAGGTGCGCCGCCTCGGCCGGCTGCTGCGGACCGTTGACGCCACCGACCCGAACAGCGACGACCTCCTCGAGATCCGCCGCCTCCTCTACGGCCTCCATGCCGTGCTGCTCTTGCACTTCTCGCAGGAGGAGGAGGCCTACCTGAGCCTCGGCGACCTGTCCGACGAGCTGGTGCCTGCGCCGGCGTCGCCTCGATCAGCCGGAGGGGGCGGGACGAGAGGAGGGCCCACATCATGAACAGCCCGAGCGAACCAGGAGCGTCGCCGCGGCGGATCGTCGCGGCCGTCGACGGCTCGCCCACGAGCCGGCTCGCGCTGCGGCGAGCCGACGAGGAAGCGCGAGCCCATTCCGGCCAACTCGAAGTGCTCCACGCCTGGAACTTCCTCGAGCAACCGGTGGAGAGCCCCTTCGACGCGCATTTCGACGCCGCCGCGGCCGAGTCCGAGCTCCGGGCGCTGCTCGAGGAGGAGCTCGGTGGACGAGCTGGTGACGCCACGGTCAACCTTGTGAACGACCTGCCCGCGAGGGCGATCCTGGAGGCGGCCGAGGGTGCCTGGCTCGTCGTCGTGGGGAGTCGTGGCCTGGGCGGCTTCAAGGGACTTCTCCTGGGGTCGGTCAGCCAGCAGGTCGTTCACCACGCCACCTGTCCCGTCCTGGTCGTCCCCTCACCCGAGCGCACCACGATCCGCGCGAGTGCCGTGACCGCTGACTGAGGCCCGGTCCGCCGAGCACTGGCCGGCGCAACGGGGTGAGCGTTGCCGGCCACGGCATTAGCTGACCAGGACCTTCGGCCCTGGCCCGACACCGGCAGCCCGGCGCACGCTGAAAGCATGAGGAGGCGGCCATGATGACTGGTCGGCCGGCCGAGCTCCGCCCGTTGAGCGACGCCGAGTGCTGGGCATTGTTGCGGACGCGAGGCGTTGGCCGGCTCGCGTCGAGTCGAGAGCGCGTCGAGGTGGCCGTCCTCAACTACGCCCTGGAGGAGAACCGCATCATCTTCCGCCGCGCGAACGAAGAGGCGGCCGATCTCCTGAGGGGCGCCGAGGTCGCCTTCGAAGTCGACGGGGTCGACGAGGTGCGCCGGACGGGCTGGAGCGTCGTCGTCCACGGCGTGGTCGTCGAGCTGGATTCCGACGAAGTGGTTCGCGACGGCCTCGACCGTCTCGTCGAAGCGTGGGCGCCGGGGACACACGATCGCTGGTTCCTCATCCGCGCCACCGACATCAGTGGCCGCTGGGTCAAGGCCGAGGACACGACCGGCAGGGGGCGCGAAAGGGGTTACCTGTGAACAAGCCCGGCGGGGCCTGGACGACGCTCGTCTCGAAGGAGGTGCTCACGAGCCTGATCACGTGGCCCCAGGCCCCCTGCGTGAGCCTCTACCTCGAGCACGACCTCACGAATCCGAGCAGCGAGCCCGACCGCATCGCCACCAAGCAGCTGCTGCGGGCGGCGCGGCGCCAACTCGCCGACGGCTTCGAGCTACGCGCCGGCGAGATCGACGAGATGCTGACGGCGGGGGAGGCGTTGCTGGAGGACGGCCAGCGCCCGATCGGCCCACCCGGCCTCGCCATCTTCTCCTCGACCTCCCGCACCTGCCGCCTGTTCCTGCACCAGGCCCACGGCCAGTTCGCGCGGGTGACCACTCGTCCCGTCGTCGGCCCGCTCGTGGCTGAGCTGACCCCCGCTGGCCACTACTTCGTGCTGGCGTTGAGCGGCAATTCCGTGCGGCTCCTGCGAGGGAACCACGACGAGCTCACAGAGGTGGACGTGCCCGGGTTGCCGAGGAGCATGGCCGATGTGGCCCACGAGGGAGGGCACGAACGCTTCACCACAATGCATGCCGCTGCACACGCCGGAGGGCGCGTTGTCGCGGTGCGCCACGCGCCGGCCGCCAGCGATGCCCGCAAGGATCAGCAACGCCGGTACCTGCGAGCGATCAACCGAGCCATCGAGCCGGTGCTGCGCCCCGCCGGCGGTCACCTCGTGCTCGCAGGTGTGGCCGCCGAGCTCGACGTCTTCCGCGCCCTCTCCGGCTATCACCGCATCGCCCAGACAGCCGTGCTCGGGAACCCCGATGGCTCGACCGCGACGGAGCTCCATCATGGCACCTGGCCGATCGCCGAACCTCTGCTCGACGGTGACCGTCGCGCCGCGGTGCAGGCTATGAAGGACGATCCCGCCAACGGATCGACCGACCCTGCGACGTTGATGGCCGTGTGCCGGGAGGGCGGCCTCGCCACCTTGCTCGTGCGTCCCGACGCGAGCCAGTCGCTGGGCTTCGTACCGGGTTTCGATCCGCAGGACGACCCGGTGAGCGCCCTCATCGCCGCGGCCCTCGCCCAGCGGGCCGGGCTCTATCCGCTCTGGGACGGCGAGCTGGGAGAGGACATCGTCGTCGCGGGACGCTTCCGCTACTGAAGCGTCGCGGGCTGCCCCTCGGGCCGGTTGCCGGGACTTTGGTCCGTGGTGGAACGTGTCGCGAACGCGTGACGATGTAAGGAGCATGGAGGCCCGCGATGTACGAGCGTGTACTGGTTCCCTTGGATCTGACCTTCGAGAGCGATCGGGCTCTCGGTCCCGCCCGTGCCATTGCCCGCCACCTCGGGGCCCAACTCGATGTCGTCGTGGTCGGATCGGAGGGCATGGACCCGCAGACGGACTACGACGACGCGGGCCGCGCATGCGCTGGCGGCCGGGTGCGATCCCGATCACTACGTTCGCCTCGCCGGTGAGCCGGTGGACCAGCTACTTGGCGCGGTCACGGATGGCCGCACGATCATCTGCCTCGCCACCCACGCCAGAGGAGCCGTCGGTGAGCTGTTCATCGGCAGCGTGAGCGAGGAGCTCCTGCGCCGCAGTCGAGTTCCGATCGTGCTCGTGGGGCCGAAGGTGCCGAACGACCCGCCCGCCCACTACTCCACGCTGCTGACCTGCATCGACGGCTCCCGGCGGTGGCAGCCGCTCGTCGAGGAGATGCCGCGCTGGACCACGCCTGGCGCGATGGAGACATGGTTGCTCCAGGTGCTCCCGGCCGGGGCCACGGATGCCGGCGACGCTCCGGACGTCTTGCACCAATTGACCGAGCTGCTCGACCGCAACGGCGACGAGGTCCAGTGGGACGTCACCTACGACGACGACCCGGTTGCCGCCATCGGCCGCTTTGCCGACAAGCTCGACTCACCACTGATCGCCGTGGCGAGCTGCCGGCGGAACCGACGCGAGCGCCTGACCCGCCCGAGCGTCACCTTGGCGCTCGCCCGCAAGGCGTCGCACCCGATTCTGGCCGTGCCCACATCGCTCGACTGAGGGGCCCCCGCTGCCCAACGAGCTTGTTCGCACGCGTTGGGCGCCCGGTGACGGCCGGGCGGGCGTCTACTACGCTGCTGGGCTCCGAGGAGAGGTGCCGGAGTGGCCGAACGGGGCGCCCTGCTAAGGCGTTGACGTGAGCAATCGCGTCCGTGGGTTCAAATCCCACCCTCTCCGCTCCCGCGTTGCTCCTCGTCGAGACGTCCGCGGTCGGGTCTCACGCTCATCATCGCCGGCCCTGTGACGCGCGTCACACCGCCTGTTGCATTTCGGTGACAGAACCGGCTAAGACACGCGCTCGACAACCATACGGATGACGTGTGGGGGGCGGAGCGAGCCCGGGCGCGGGCGCTCTCCCCCAGTGCCGGGCCATCGCCACGAGCGGACCGGCAGGAAGGGAGCGCACGCGATGTACACCCAGTCGCCGAGGTACGAGGGCCGACCACTCCGGCGCCGGGGGCCGATGGCGGATCCGTTCCTTCGTCGGCTGGCGATTCTGGTGGCGGCGTTCGTGCTGTTGCTGCCGATCGCGGCTGTCTTCGCCCGTGGAAGCGGGCATGTGGTGAAGGCGACCGGTCTGCCCGGCGGCACCCTGACCGCGACTCCGGTCGAACCGGCCACGTCGGCGGCACCGACCACAACGCGCGTCGCACGGTCGGCCACGCCGGGGACCACGGCGGCGACGGCCACGCCGACCAGAGCGGTGCAACAGCCGCGACATCACTCGGCGTCCAGCATCATGACGAAGCGGCACGTGACGGCTCGGGTCACTCAGACGACTGTGGCGAAGAAGAAGCACACGATGTCGGGCTCGAAGCCGACCGTCAAGGTGCCGGCGAAGCGGAAGATCAAACCGGCTCCGCCCACCAGCGCCCCGAGGCCCAAGCCGGCACCGCGCCCACCGGTGGTCGTGCCCGTGCCGCCCGTCAGCTACTCGGCTGCGGCAGTGGTCGCCATCGTCCGTTCGGTGTGGCCGGCGCAGCTCGCCGATCGCGCCATCGCCATCGCCGACCGCGAGTCGCACCTCACTCCGACGTCGCACAACTGGTGCTGCTACGGGCTGTTCGCCATCTACTTCCAGGCGGGCCGATCGCTGCTGGCCAAGTTGGGCATCACCAGCCCGACGCAGTTGTTCGATCCCCTCGTGAACACCAAGGCGGCCTACGCCATCTACCTCGCCGCCGGTTGGGGACCCTGGAGCTAGGGATGCCGGGCCAACCGCCCGGGCCTAGACTTGCCAGTCGCCAGCGCTCGTAGCTCAATGGATTAGAGCATTTGACTACGGATCAAAAGGTTGGGGGTTCGAGTCCCTCCGAGCGCGCTGAAGAAGTCCAGGTCAGAGGCCCTGCCAGGTTTGGCGGGGCCTTTCTCATGGAGGCGGTGTCCACGAAGTGTCCACGAGCGCGCGAGAATGCCTGGCGTGCGGGGTGCGCTGAGGAAGCCGAGGACGGCGGGCGGAACATGGTCCTACCGGATCGATCTGGACGTCGGGCCCGATGGCCGCCGGCGTCAGAGGCAGCGCGGAGGCTTCCGTACCAAACGGGAGGCGCAAGCGGCGCTGAACGAGGCGCTGGGCGAACTCCGAGCGCGGTGCGTTCGTGTCGCCATCGAAGCAGACGGTCACCGACTTCATCGAGACCTGGATGACGGCGGTCAAGGGTGAGCTCGCCGACTCGGCGTGGGCGAACTACGGCGCCGTCCTGCGGACGTATGTGTTGCCGCGCATCGGCGCAGTTCGTCTTGCCGACCTGACGCCGCAGCGGGTCCAGGCGCTCTACGTTGAGCTGCTCGAGGGTGGGAAGAGAGACGGCTCGCCGCTCTCGGCGCGCTCGGTGCTCCAAGTCCACCGCACGCTTCATCGAGCCCTCGGCGACGCCGTCCGGTGGCGGTTGCTGACCCGCAACCCCGCTCATGGTGTCAGGCCGCCGCGCGTGGAGCAGAAGGAGATGACGGCTTGGAGTCCTGAGGACGCCCGCACCTTCCTCGTGGCGACGGCGTCGGACCGTCTGGCCGCCCTCTGGGTGGTTGCGCTGAACAGCGGCATGCGCCGGGGCGAGCTGGCTGGGCTCCGGTGGGCGGACGTCGACCTCGACGATCGCGCGATCGCTGTCCGGCAGCAGCGCACGACAGCGCACTATCGGGTTGTCGTCGCGGAGCCCAAGGCGCGAAGCCGCCGGGTCATTCCTGTCGATGCCGCCGTCGTCGAGGCGCTCCGAGCCCACCGGCTCCGACAGCTCGAGGAGCGACTCTGCGCAGGACCGGGCTGGTTCGACAGCGGCTACGTGTTCGTCGATGAGGTCGGCCAGCCCTACCACCCGGAACGACTGCGGGTGCTGTTCGAGCGGGCATGTCGAGCCGTCGGCGTCCCGGTGATCCGGCTACACGACTTGCGCCACACGATGGCCACCGCTGCGCTGCAAGCCGGAATCCACCCCAAGGTCGTGCAGGAGCGCCTGGGGCACTCCTCGATCGCCATCACGCTCGACACGTACTCCCACGTTGCGCCGACGCTGCAGCGCGAGGCCGCTGACAAGCTCGGCCAGCTTTTCGCGCCGTAGTCCGCAAGCGCCCTCGAGCCGACGATCGAGGTCGTACCGAGCGGCAGATCGGTGTTGGTACTTCCGCGAAACTGCGACTGGTGGCGAACGCCAGCGAGTTCTCGTTTCGCTCTCGACGGTGGAACGTCAGAGACGTCGGCCTGTATGGCGCGCTCGGAGCCACAGCGGGATGCGCGATTGGTCTGCCCTTGATGGCGCTCATCGGCTCGCAGGACGGTCGGCTCATCGCGATCCTTGTCCTTCCGACGATCGGCTTCATGATCGGGGCGGTCCCAGGATGGCGCAGCCGAGTCGAGGTTCGTGGACGCGTGCTGCTCGTGCACAATCCGCTCCGGGCCGTCGTCGTACCCGTTGAGCGCGTCTCGGGACTGTTCTGCGGTTCGTTGTCGCCGGGCCGGGACGTCGTGTGCGTGAGAACCAACGATGGCGGATCGGTCAAGCTGCTCGCCTGCCATGCATCTATCGCGAGGACCTGGAGCGATGCCTTGCTCGCCGACAGCCGAAGGATGCTTGACACGCAGATTGCCCGATCCGCCGCGACCACGCCGATCGAAGCCTCTTTGCTGTCAAGGGGGGTTGAGGGGCGCGTTGAAGCGGCGCCTTGGGCGCGGGCGTAGCGTTGCTATCGGGTCCGGGAGTGACTGGTCCGAAGTGCCGGTGTTCAGGGTTCAGCCGGCCACGCTGGATGCAAGAGTCGTCCCTGGTTGTCCTCCCGGGCCCGCGAGGTCAGCGGCGGCGGAGGTCGGCTTGGAGTTGACGCCAGACGGTGTCGCTGATGCGCCGCTTCAACGCCCGCAACGCTTCCTTCTTCGACTTCCCCTCGGCAAGCTTGCGGTCGTAGTAGGCCCGGCCGGGGGTGGGGTGGGCGACCTGGGTGACGGCGGCCAGGTGCAGGGCATGGTTCAGGGTGCGGTTCCCGCGGGGGTTCAACCGGTGCCGTTTCTTGGGTCCGCTGGACGCTTCGATGGGGGCGGTCCCGTTGTAGGCGGCGAACCGGTCCGGGGTGGTGAACCGGGCGGGGTCACCGACGTGACCGAGGATGAACCCGGCCACGATCGGACCGATCCCGTGGATCTCGAGCAGCGCCGTGCCCGACGCGGTGACGGCGTCGGTGACCCGGGCTCGGGCGGTGGCGATCTCACGATCCAAGCGGCGGACATCGGCGAGGAGCTCACCCGCGAGACGTTTGCGTTCGATCGCCGCGGCCCCGTCGAGGCGCACCGCTCGGAGGAGCTTGGCGGCCCGATCCGCGGACAGCCGTCGGGGTGCGCCACCAGGCACAAGCTCTCGCAGGCAGACGTGCAGCCGACACGCGGCCTGGGTCCGCAACGCGACGAGGTCCTGGTAGCGGTCGATACGCAACCGGATCACCGCGGAGTGGTCCTCGACCGGCACGGTCCGCAGTCCGCAGTGGCGCAGCCCAGCAATGGCCGTGGCCAACGCGTCGTTCCCGTCGTTCTTTCCCGCCTTCGTCGAGCCCAACAGGCGAACCCGAGCCGACAAGGTTGGAGGCACGTCGATGACGTGCTCGCCGGCGGAGAGGAGCTGCTGGGCGAGGAGCTTGCCCAGCCCACCCGCGGACTCGATGGCCCACGTCCGCTCCTCACCCAGCGGCGCCGCCCACGCCAACAACCGTGCCGTCTGGCATCGGTCAGCAGCGACCTGCAGACGGGCCAATGCCAGCCGGGACTTGATCAGGCCGGTCAGCGTCGGGCGGTCGTCGGGACGCTCGCCGTAGTAGGGGAAGGGACGCCACGACTCGTCGTGAGGGTCGATGGCAATGGGTTCTGCCTCGACCGTCTCGGGCTGAGGCTGGGGCAGCGTGGGATCGGGCCGACCTCGAACCGGGCCCCGGTGGTGGTCGTGGCGGCGCTGGTGGCGAGCCCTGGCTGTGGTGGACATCAGAAACACTCCTCGTGCGGGGTCATCGGTAGTGGCGGTGGTTGCCGAACGGCGTGCGGTTCACTGGCGTCGTCGGCTAACTGTCCTCACAACGACGGTGCCGAGCAGGAAGTTTCCATCCCGTCAACATTGGTGCGAATGCTCTATCGGTCACCCGACCGGGGGTCCGCTCCGACCCGCGTAACAGCGCTAGAGCGGGCATTCGGGCGCGTCAAGCGGACATCGCGACCAACGTGCTGCGACGCACCGAACCGTCGATCTGGCCGGGCTGGTACGTGGAGTGAAGCCGAACCAGATCAGGGCATTAGGGCGCGCTCGCGACCGCGGGCACGCTCGATTCTCGGGCGCTCTGTTCGTCGCTGTTCCGGCGATGTGTCGGGTACGACGCCGGTGTTGGGCCGTGCTCGTCGCGGGACTTCGTGGTGCCGTGTCCGATTGCGCCGTGTCGTCCGCGTCGGCATGGGCGGTGCGCGACGGCGTTCGATTCAGACGGGTGCGGCCTGTGCCGGGTGAACGCCTGCAGTCGCACGCGCCCCGGTTGAGCGTGGCCTACGGCTGGGAGAACGGGAGCTTGTCGGCTTGGCAGACGGTTCCTCGGGGTGGGGTGATGAGATCGACGAGGTAGCGCGTTCTCGCCTGGTCGACACACCGGCTGGGGTCATTGACGGTCAGGTGGCCGTAGCCGTCCTCGGTGAGCAGCACGGCGTCGCCGAGCCGTTGCTCGGCGACCTGGGCGTTGTGGTAGCTGGTGGCGGGGTCGTGGCGGTTGTTGAGCAGCAGAATCGGGGTCTTGGTCGTGGCGTTCCACGGCCCCGTGTACCGGTCGGTGCTGTGGGCCGGCCAGTTCGAGGCGCACGGTGCCCACAGCCACCATCCCGTCAGCGCTCCCCACAACTCGCCGGCGTCGTTGAAGCGAGGGATCACCTCTGGCCAGGCGGTGGACGGCCGGTTGGCGGGACCGTCTCCGCACGAGATCGCCGCCGACGTCGTCGCGCCGGCGAAGAAGTCCGGTGTCTCCAACGTCCGCGCCTGAGTCGCGAGGTTCGACGCGTCACCGTTAACGGCAGCCTCGAGATCCGCGGCGAGCTGCGGCCAGTCGACCGGTAGGCGCAACGGGGTGAACGTGGAGTTCAGCAGATCCTGGTAGCTGAGCGGGCCAGGAGGCTGGGCGTTGGGCGCCGGGATCGGCGCCCGGCGGGCCGTGGCGAACAGTCGAGTCACCCGTTGGGCGACGGGCTCGCCGTGACCGGCGAGGGCGCAGCCGGCCCGGCCGGCGCTCTCGCACAGCGCGACGAGCTGCGCGAAGACCTCGTCAGCAGACGAGACGTTGTTGACGGTCCTCGCCTCGGCACTCTCTACGGTCGCGACCGCGTCGACGAGGCCGTCGAGCACCATCGCCCGGACCCGGCCCGGGAACAGGTTGGCGTAGATCTGGCCGATCATCGTTCCGTAGGACAGTCCAACATAGGTGAGCGCCGGGTCGCCGACGGCCTGGCGCAGCGCGTCGAGGTCGCGGGCGGTGTCGGTGGTGGTGATGTGCGACAGGAGTTCCCCGCTCACCTCCCCGCACCGCCGTGCCAGCTCGACGGTCTTGCGTTGGTACGCGTCCGATTCGGCCGGGGTGGACGGAATGGACACCCCGGCCCAGAACCGGGCCTGGGCCGGCTCGTTGGTGAAGCACTCCACCGGTGAGCTGCGGTTCGTGCCCCTCGGATCCCAGCCCACCACGTCGAAGCGACCGACACCGAACTTGTCGAGTAAGGCGCCCGACTCCGCCACCAGGTCGTAGCCGCTCTGGCCCGGTCCGCCCGGGATGGCGAACATCGACCCGATCCGCTTCTTGGGTCGACTGGCCAGGCGGCGGATCACCGCCAAGTCGATCTGCTTGCCCTTCGGGCGGTCCCAGTCCAACGGCACCGAAATCGTGGCGCACTGCAACTGGTCATCCCGGGGTTTGCCTTTGCACTTCTTCCACTTGATCCCGGATCCCTCGGACCCGGTTCGCGGCCGGCGACGCCGCCGCATACGGCGTGCTCACCGACACGGCGACCAGGCCCAACACGATCGCGGCCACCGCCGTACGGACCCGAAGACGAGGATGCTGGTTGGTGACGCCCCCGGCCATCGCGACCCCCGTCCGCTGGAAGACCGCAACCTAGACCATCAGCCCACGCCCAGCAGAAAGACAGCCCTCGCTCAGCCGTTGCTCATTCCGATCCAGGCCTTGTGGTAGTAGACGCAGGTCTCCCGACGACCTGCGAGAGCGTCCAGAACTGCGTGATCGGGACGCGGCCTCGGCCTTTGCGTCGCCGACCGGAGTCGGCGATCGGTGTGCCGGTGTCGGGGGGAGCGACGGCCACAGTTACGCGCAACTGTCGCGACCGAACTGCCTGATCGGCGCGGCTGCCGATCGGGCATTTCAGGCGCTGCTCGTGACCGCGGGCACGCTCGAGACCTAGCCGAACGGGGTCTGGTCGGGTTGGCAGACCGTGCCGCGTGGTGGGGTGACCAGGTCGACGAGGTAGCGGACGCGCCATTCGTCGATGCATGCGCTGGGCACCTGGTAGCTGGGGTGGCCCCAGCCGTCCATGGTGAGCAGCACGGCGTGGCCGAGCCGCTTCTCGGCGACCTGGGCGTTGCCGTAGCTGGTGGCGGGGTCGTACCGGGCGTTGACCAACAAGATCGGGGTCTTCGTGGTCGCGTTCCACGGCCCCGTGTATCGCTGGGGGTCGTGCGCCGGCCAGCCCGACGCGCAGGGAGCCCAGAACCCCCATCCGTTCCTCGGTCCCCAGAGCTTGCTCACGTCGGTGAAGTGGTCGATGACCTCCGGCCATGCGCTGACCGGCTGGCGGGCAGGGCCGTCGGCGCACGTGATCGCGGCGGAGGTCGTGAACTCGGCGAACCCCTCCGGCGTTTGCTGGGCCTGCGCGGCGATCTTCAGGTTCGTGGCGTCACCGTTGATGGCGGCCTCGAGGTCGGTCGCGAACTGCGGCCAGGTGAGCGGTAGCCGCAACGGGGTGAACGTGGAGACCTGCAGATCGCGAGAGGTGAGCTCGCCGGGCGGGTTCGCGTTGGGCGCGGGGATCGGCGCCCGACTCGCCTGGGCGAACAGCTTCGCCACGCGCCGCGTAACGCGCTCGCCGTGACCGGCGAGGGCACAGCCGGCCCGGCCGGCGCGCTGGCACAGGGCCATGAACTGGTCGAAGACCTCGTCGGTGAACGCGACGTCGCCCGCGGTCCTCGTCTCGGCGCTGGTCGTGTACTTGACGGCGTCAACGATGCCGTCGAGCATCATCGCCCGCACTCGGCCCGGGAACAGGTTGGCGTAGGTCTGGCCGATCATCGATCCGTAGGAAAGGCCGACGTAGGTGAGCAGGCGGTCCCCGACGGTCTTGCGCAGCGCGTCCAGATCGCGGGCGGTGTCCCCCGTCGAGATGTGGTCGAGGAGATCCCCGTTCACCTCATCGCAGCGGCGGGCCAGCTCGACGGTCTTGCGTGAGAAGGCCCGCGACTCGGCTGCAGTGAGGGGAAGGGTCACACCCGCCCAGAACCGATCCCGGGCTGCGGTGCTGGTGAAGCACTCCACCGGTGCGCTGCCGTTGGTGCCCCGGGGATCCCAACCGACGACGTCGAAGCGGCCCCCACCCCAGGCATCGAAGTCGGCGCCCGAGGTCTGCACGAGCGTGACACCGCTGTCACCCGGACCGCCCGGGTTGACGAACATCGACCCGATCCGCTTCTTGGGGCGACTGGCCAGGTAGCGGATGACGGCCAGCTCGATCTTCTTGCCGTTCGGGCGGTCCCAATCCAACGGCACCGCAACCTTGGCACACTCGAAGTGGTGACCATGGCTGTCCGGAGGATCGCAGCTCGTCCACGCGATCCCCGACGCCTCGGGCGCCGGCTGGCCGGCAGCCACCGCAGACGACGTGCCCACAGACGCGGCGACGACGGACAACACGACAACGGGCAAGGCCATCCGGACCCGGAGACGAGGATTGTCGCTGGTAACGCCCCTAGCCATCACGACCCCCCGTCCCCCGGAGAGACCGCAACCTAGACCATCACCCCATGCCCACCAGGAAGACAGCCCGTGCTCAGCCGCCGCACACGCCGATCCCAGGCCCTGTGGTGATAGACGCAGGCGTTCCGGATGACCTGCAAGAGCGTCCATAACTGCCTGATGGATGATCGGGGCGGGCGTTGAGCGGTTGCTCGTAGCGTCCTGGGTCTCGGCCGGCTGGCTCTCGAACTGCCTGCTGCTCGCGTGTCGGGTTGGCTTCCGAACGAAGCGCCGGCCGGTCGGGGTCCGGTCACGGCGTGGCTCGAAAGAGGCGAGCAGCAACCTTCATCAGGAGTGCCCGTCGTGACGTATCCACGCGTTCACGAGGAGGAGCTCCATGACCATGATCATCGGGATCGACCCCCACAAGTCGACGCACACCGCGGTCGCTATCGACACCGACGAACAGCCATTGGCCCGTCTGCAGGTCGCTGCTGACCGATGCCAGACGGCACGGTTGTTGGCGTGGGCGGCGCCGCTGGGTGAGGAGCGGACGTGGGCCATCGAGTCCGCGGGTGGGCTGGGCAAGCTCCTCGCCCAGCAGCTCCTCTCCGCCGGCGAGCACGTCATCGACGTGCCTCCAACCTTGTCGGCTCGGGTTCGCCTGTTGGGCTCGACGAAGGCGGGAAAGAACGACGGGAACGACGCGTTGGCCACGGCCATTGCTGGGCTGCGCCACTGCGGACTGCGGACCGTGCCGGTCGAGGACCACTCCGCGGTGATCCGGTTGCGTATCGACCGCTACCAGGACCTCGTCGCGTTGCGGACCCAGGCCGCGTGTCGGCTGCACGTCTGCCTGCGAGAGCTTGTGCCTGGTGGCGCACCCCGACGGCTGTCCGCGGATCGGGCCGCCAAGCTCCTCCGAGCGGTGCGCCTCGACGGGGCCGCGGCGATCGAACGCAAACGTCTCGCGGGTGAGCTCCTCGCCGATGTCCGCCGCTTGGATCGTGAGATCGCCACCGCCCGAGCCCGGGTCACCGACGCCGTCACCGCGTCGGGCACGGCGCTGCTCGAGATCCACGGGATCGGTCCGATCGTGGCCGGGTTCATCCTCGGTCACGTCGGTGACCCCGCCCGGTTCACCACCCCGGACCGGTTCGCCGCCTACAACGGGACCGCCCCCATCGAAGCGTCCAGCGGACCCAAGAAACGGCACCGGTTGAACCCCCGCGGGAACCGCACCCTGAACCATGCCCTGCACCTGGCCGCCGTCACCCAGGTCGCCCACCCCACCCCCGGCCGGGCCTACTACGACCGCAAGCTTGCCGAGGGGAAGTCGAAGAAGGAAGCGTTGCGGGCGTTGAAGCGGCGCATCAGCGACACCGTCTGGCGTCAACTCCAAGCCGACCTCCGCCGCCGCTGACCTCGCGGGCCCGGGAGGACAACCAGGGACGACTCTTGCATCCAGCGTGGCCGGCTGAACCCTGAACACCGGCACTTCGGACCAGTCACTCCCGGACCCGATAGCAACGCTACGCCCGCGCCCAAGGCGCCGCTTCAACGCGCCCCTCAACCCCCCTTGACAGCAAAGAGGCTTCGATCGGCGTGGTCGGCCGATAAGACCGAGTGTGCGCTGTGCCTGGGTTACAGATCGATGCTGAGACCCTCGAGCTCGAGGCCCTGCTCCTGGGTGCGCTGGCGGTTTCCGAGGCGAGGGGTGATGGCGTGGTGGCTGTCGGCGTAGGCCGAGCTGTCCAGGTAGAACGGCGGGCGACCGAGCCCGTCGACGATGTCGAAGGCGGCCTGGTGTTGGGCCAGTAGGCCCGCGGTGTCATCCCATGCTCGGGCGTCTCGACCGGCGGGCCGCGGCCCGAGAACGCTGACGATGTTGTCGGGTTGCTCGAGGCGGGTGACGCGGGTGCGGATCCGGAGATCAGCGCCAAGCTGCTGCGCGACCTCGTCGAGCTCGGCTTGGATGTCGGGGCGTCTGGCGAGCACCGCTTTTGCGTCGCGGTCACTGCGGTGGAGGTCGGTGAGCGTCGCGCCGGCAGCGTCGAGTTGCTGCTGGGCGTCGTACTGCAGGTGGGGCAAGTCGGCGAGCTCGCGACGGGCGGCCTCGAGCTCGTGCTGGTGGCGTCGGCGTCGTAGGGGTCGGTCATAGGCGTCGACGATGTGTTCAGCGTGGCGGCGACGCTCGTCGAGCTGGGCTAGCGACTGTTCGGCCTTGGCTCGTGCGGCGTGGGTGTGGCGGATCTCTGCGGGGAGGCGCTGCTGGCGGGCGAGGGCGAGGTCGAGTTCGGACTACAGGTCGTAGCGACGTTCGAGCAGCGCCCGCAGAACGGGGCCGTCGAGCAGGCCGGCGCGGTGGGGCTGCTCGCTGAGCAGCTCGGCACGGCGGGCGTGGGCTGGTTGGTCGATCCAGTCGGTGGTCAGGCAGCGGGCGAACACGTCGACTGCGGTGTCCTCGCCGTGGAGGGCGATGAACGCGTCGTTGGTGTGGCGGCCGCAGGTCATGGGGACGTACAGGTTGCGGACGTCGGTGGCGCGGTCGAGGACGACGAGGGCCCGGTCGACGGTGCGGCCTTGGGCGGCAGCGCCGGTGGTGGCGTAGCCCAGCTCGACGTGCTCGGCCACGTACCGGGCGGGGAGTCGCACCGTCCCGGAGGGCCCGGTGACCGTGAGACCGTGGTCGGGGTGGATGGCGGTGATCGTCCATCGGGCTCGGTTGCGGACCATGTCGCCCTCGTCGGTGACCAGCCGCCGGTCGTTGCGTCGGGTGGCGACCTCGTCCCCCACGTACAGGTTCACGGCACCGAGGTGGAGGGTGCTGCCGTCGGGGTCGAGCTCGCCGAAGCGCAGGCGGGCCTGTTGGGCGCGTTGGTTGAGCCGGTCCACGGTCTCGTTGGTCGGCGCCAGCAGTGCGACGGTGTGGCCGGCGTGGCGGTGGTCCCACCAGGCTCGCACGGCGGCTCGTTCCATCGCCTCGAGGGTGCCGCCATGGAGCCGGCCGTGCGCGTCGTAGAGGTCGGCGACGTCGGGGTCGCCGCGGCGTAGCCGGAGGCTGGCGTCTCGTTCCCAGAGATGGGTGAACCGGTGGACGCGGTCGAGTTCGATGGCGCCGTGGGTGTCGACCAGGAGGCCGAACATGCCACCCCGCCCGACGGCGGACAACTGGAGGGGGTCTCCGACCAGCACCAGCCGCCAGCCGCGCACGTCGGCCAGCTCGGCCAGGTCGGCGAGGCGGGCGGTGGGGATCATCCCGGCCTCGTCGACGAGCACGGTGGCGCCGGCGGGGAGGTCGTAGCGGTGATCGGGTCGGCGGGGCAGGGAGTGTTCGGCGAGGAGCTTGTCGAGCGTGTCGGCCACCACGCCGGTCTCGGCGGCCAGGACGTCGGCGGCGCCGGCCGAGGGTGCCACGCCGAACACCACCCGGTTGTCGGCGCGCAGCTGCTCCACGGCCGGGGCGAGGGCGGTGGTCTTGCCGGTGCCGGCTGGGCCCACCACCAACACCAGGTCGGCCGTCCCAGCCACCGCCACCGCCACTTCGGCCTGAGCGACGGTGAGGCGGATGGGGGACTGGTGGCGGGTGGCCAGTTCTGGGTGACCGGGGTGGGCGAGGCGGCGGTCGGCCCAGGCCAGCAGGTCGGCTTCCTGGTCGAGGATGGCTTGGGTGGTGAGGGCCCGGTCGAGGGCCGACTCCGCCACCGGGCGGCCATCGCGGCGCAGCATGGCACCGGGTGGCACCGGGCGGGACACGTCGACACAACGCGCCACCGCCATCTGGCCTGCGACTCGCTCGACCCACGCCACCACCTGGGCGCGTCGAAAGCGGTGGTGGTGGGGACGGCAGCGGCGACCTCGCGGACCAGCTCGGCGGGCCTCCACGTTGACTGTCCCTCCACCAACACGCCCATGGCCTGGTCCACGACCCGGGTCGTGGCGTGCCGATCGATCACGTGACGGGCGACCGGCCACCCAACCGCGGTGTCGACCACCTCGACCGGTTCCAACCCGAGGACGTGCACCTGGGCCGCCCACCGGTCGTGTAGCTCGCCGCCGGCGACGGGCTTGGGTTTGGCCGGGCGGCTGTCTACGACCGCTTCGCGCTCCAAGCGCCACCGTTCCCGAGCCGTCGGCTCCCGACCCATCGTCTCGGTGAAACGGTCCAGCTTGTCGTCGAGGCGGCGGTCCACCATCCCGGACCGCTGGGAGAACTCCACCCGCACCACCTCGGCCACATCCGCCACCTCAGCGATCCCCCGCACGGGTTCGTCCCACCGCACGCCGAGACGCCCGGTGAGCTCGGCTCGTAGCCCGGCGTGATAGAGGGCCGACAGGGTGCGCTGGTCGACCTTCAACAACCGGGCGTCCAACGCCAACCACCGCCCATCCGGCGAGCGCACCCGGTTCGCCACGACCAGATGGGTGTGGAGCTGGGGATCGACGGTGCGGCTGGTGTGCTGACGAAACGCCACAGCGATCAGCCCCTTCGGCGTCAACCACGGCCACCTCCCCGCCGATCCTGAACCGGGTATGGGCATGGGCCTCGATCCAGCCCGCCACCGCCGCCACCGCCGCGTCATGGGCCGCCACTACGTGGGCGCGGACCAGGTCGTCGCCCAACGCCCACAGCACCGACACCGACTTCGGGGCCGAGCACGTCACATCGAACCCTCGTACCGACGCGTCGTCGTAGCCTCGGCCCAGGTCCCGGTCCGGGCGGCGAGGATCCCGCCCGGCCATCACCGCCAAGAACGCCTCGTCGTCCACCTCCCCCGAGAGCCCGAGCATCCCGGCGCCCTCACCGAACCAGACGCCGCGTGGCTCGCCAGCGTCCAGGTAGTAGGCCGGGAGCTGCTCCAGGTAGTACGCCCCCGCCGACGGGCCCTTCAACGTCGTCACTCGCGCCGTCACGAGGCACTCCCGACCCAACCCGTGCACTCGTCTGTCCCTGACACCCTGAAGGCTCGGCGGTGACAGCGAGAAGACATCGTTGACCTCAGCCCGCGAACGGCAGCGACGGCTGCCCCGACTCGCGTTGCCCGACCGGCCGGGCGGGGACGGGCGCGAGCGGTGATACGTCGACCAGGGCAGCGTCGATGGCGGGCGGCCACGTGATCGGACCGCCGAGCAGCTGCTCGAGGTGGCGACGAGGCACCCGCAGGAGTCGGCCCAGCCGAACCACCGGCAACCCAGCGGCGCCGTTGGTGGCCAGGAACTGGCGTGCGAGGTCGTACGCCGACGTTCGCCCGATCCGCAGCACGGCGGCGGCCTCCTCCACCCGCAAGAAGTCCGGCGGCCCCGGGGAGACCCTCTGCTTTGTCACCTGCCTCCGCTCCATGACCTGTGTACGCACCCCCACCGAGCAGAATCGCGACGCACTGCGCCCACCAACGGACAGCTCGGGGGCCCGATAGGGCAAATTCCGTCCGACGACTACAGAGCGCCGTTTGCCCGCGCGCAGCATCGACGGCAGGAACCTCCTCACGCGCCGGCATCGCTCACCGCCGAGGGCGAGGCTTGGCACCCTGGGAGTGATCAGCCCCAACCAGGTCGAGGTTGGCGACGGTCGCTCGTACACTCTCGGGCATGGCCCGCCGAGTCCTGTCGGTCGAGTTGGACGAGAGCCTCGTCGACGCGGTGACTCGGACGGCTGCCGACGAGGGCGTGGCCCCGGACGAGGTCGTGGGGGAGGCACTCAAGCAGTACTTCGGCCTTCGGGGCTCGGCGATGCTCGATGAGCTCATCGAGGCCCAGGGAACCGTCGTCTCCCTGAGCGAAGAAGAAGCGATGGCGTTGGCCGTCACCGAGGTGAGAGCGTCCCGCGCCGAGCGCCGTGCGGCTGGTTGATGCTGCGAGTCGTGCTCGATGCGAACGTCTTCATCGCCGCGGTCTTGACACCATCAGGCACTCCTGGCCGGGTGCTGCGGGCCTGTTTCGAGCAGCGCTACGAGCTGATCGTCAGTCCCCGGCTACTCGCCGAGGTCGCCACCGTTGCCGGTCGACAGAAGATCGCGTCGAGGGTGTCCTCGGTCCAGGTCGCTGAGTTCCTCGAGGCGGTGGAGGGTGTGGCGACGAGCGCCGTGGACCCACCCGATCCACCGTCGACGACCCGGGACCCCGATGACGACTACCTCGTCGCTCTGGCCGTCACTGAAGCCGCGGACGTCGTGGTGACCGGTGACCGCGATCTCCTCGACGTTGGCGACCTAGACGTCCGGGTCGCTACACCGGTCGAGTTCCTTGCCCTGCTCGCCGCGCCGCAGTAGCCCCAAAAGTCCGTCCACGAGTGTCCACGGATTGTCCACGAACGGGGCGACATCCGCCGTCAGTAGCCGACACACGCCGCACACGCCGATCGCGTTAGCCCAGCTCAGACGATACGAGGCGACACACGGCGGACCGGTCGACACGGCCGGAAGCTGACTACGGATCAAAAGGTTGGGGTTCGAGTCCCTCCGAGCGCGCCGGATAAGGCCAGGTCAGAGGGTTGAGGAGCCTACCGTCCCGCCCTCGACCAAGCCCCTTGGGCACGGATTGGGCACGAAATCCGGGGCGATGGTCACGGACACGCTGTCGAAGAGGTCTGCGATGTCCTGAGCCGCGGCCCGCGCCAGTTCGGGGATCGAGGCCGTCTAGAAGGCAAGCATCGTCTCCGGATCGTGGCCGAGCCGTCCCGCCGCCACGTCCGGATGGATCCCGCGGCCCTTGGCCGTCGTCGCCCACGTCCGCCGCAAGCCGTGGAGCGTGAGGCGAGGGAGGCCGGACGCTTCCACGAGCCGAGCAAACGCCTTCGTCGCGTAGTCGGGGTGCAACGGGGATCCATCGGGCCACGTCCACACGCGGTCATGTTCGGGCCAACCCGCACCGAGCCGGAGTCGCTCCCCTAGTTGTTGGCGACGCCAGTCCCGGAGAGCCTCGATGGTGCACGCGTCAAGGGGGACCGGGCGCACGCTGTCCTCGGTCTTGGTCTCGCCCTGCTCCATGATCCGGCCCCGGTCGAGGGAGTCGGCGCGGCATAGCTCCCAGATCCCCGCGTCGAGGTCGAGGTCGCGCCGGCGCACCGCGGTCAGTTCCGCCCGACGCGCTCCCGTCGTCACGGCGAGCCGCCAGAACGCCGCCCAACGGTCATCCTTCGCGAACGCCAGGAACGTGACGACGTGCTCGGGACGCCAAGCCTTGGGAACGGGACGCGGCTTGCGCGGCTGGCGCGCCTCATCCGCCGCGTTGTGGCGCACGAGACCCCATGCCCTCGCGTCCGCGAGGGCCTTGTGCGCGGTCCGATGCACGAGCCGCGCGGTGTGCGGGGAGAGCGCGTGCTCGTTCACAAGGAGCCCATAGAGGATCGAGAGTTGATAGCCCGAGACCTGATCGAGACGCACGGAGCCCACGTGCTCGACCAGGTGTTTGGCCGAGCTTCGGTACGAGATCCACGTGCTCGGCTTGACCGTGTGCTCGATCGCGGGGAGCCATCGCTCCGTGAGGAATGCCCCGACCGTGAGACGGCTCGGGGCGACGAACGCGCCCGAGGCGATCTCGCTCACCGCTTTCGCCTCCGCCTCTTGAGCCTCACGCTTGGTCGCGAACCCCCGCCGCTTGATCTGGCGTCGGGAGCCGTCGGCGCGGAGCGACCCCTCGATGCGGTACATCCACCGCGACCCGTCGCGTTGCACTGTCATTGCCCTAGTTCCTTCCTCGCACGCGCCAAGAGGCGACGCGCGTTGCGATCACTCATGTTGAGTTCCTTCCGGAGGAGGGGGACGCCTCCGCTTGCGTAGAGGTCGAGGACCCGGGCGAGTAGCTCCGGGGTGACCGTCCGTCGCCTCCGTTGCGTGCTCGCCACGACGGCCCCGCGCCGCACGGTCTCTTGCCAGTCGTCGTACTCCTCGGGGGGTGGGATGAGGCGATGCGGCTCGGGGCGCGTGCACTCCGCCGCGGCGATCCCGACCGCGTAGTCAACGATGGTCGCCCAGGGAACGTCCCGCAGATCCCCGGGTGCGATCGTCAACGGGATCCCGTCTTCGCTGGTCTCGTTGACCGCGAAGCGGAGACCGATCAACCGCGCAGCGCCATCGGCTATCGCGACTGCGGGGATGATGGCGATCGAGCAGGGGGTCGCGGTGTAGAGGAGGAGCGCTTCGAACCGGGGCCACACGCGCAGTCCCCGTCCGATCTCGACGGGATCCCCGTCGTAGGAGACCAAGCCCATGGCGACGATCTTCGGGAGCGGGCTGTCTACCGGATACCGGACCAACTCGTCCCCTGCATCGTCCTCGTACTCGCCCTCGTTAGCGCTCACGAGGGACAAGCTAGCACCGTTCGACAGTCGTGCCTATGACAGTTCGTTCCGAGAGTGTCTATGCCAGGACATTCCGCCTCCGCTAGTCTGGCGGATGACGCTCTGTCATGGTCTGATGAGGTCCATGACGAGTCACCGCGTGCGCACCCCGGACGAAGCGGCGATGGTGCCCCTCTGGCCCGACGCCGCCCAGCTGTTCGGGATCCACCGCTCCCGCGCCTACTACCTGGCCGAGCCGGACAAGTTCCCGACGCCCGTGATCAAGGTCGGCGCCCGCTGGCGCGTCCCGACCGTGCACCTTCGCCGCGTCCTCGGGCTCGACCTCCAACCCGAGCAGCACGTGTCGTGACCGCGCCCGAACGAGATCGCTGAGCAACCCCGGGACAGAGCCCCAACCGCGACGAGAGCCCCTCCGGAGAGGGGCTCTCGTCGCGGCTTGGAAGTCGTCCACCCCGCTTCGGAAAGGGGAGACCGTGACGAGGATACGTCGAGAGAGCGAAACGGTCGAGGCGCTCGAGGACCGTTGGCTCTACCGATGCGAGATCACCCCCGACGGTCTCGAGCCGTGCGGCGAGATCTCCGATCGTGTGACCGCCGCGTTCGTGAACGAGAGCGCCGGATTCGACTCCGCGCCGCTCGTGAGGATGGCGGCTCTCATCGCCCGGGCTCACGAGCACGACGCGCGCGCTGAGGCCCGACCGTGAGCAAGGACCAAGCGGCGACGATCCGCGCCGCCCTCGAGCGGGGTTGGCGGGTTGTGCGACACGGGCGACACGTCGTGCTCCGCCACCCCAACGGGGCCACGGTCGTCGCCTCGCGCTCGCCGCGCTCGGGGCGGGCCACGAGAGCACTACGCCGCGATCTGCAACGGGCCGAGAACGAGGCGAAGCCGTGATCGACGCGCTGACCGATGCCACGGCACCGCGCGGTGCTGTAGGAGCATCCGTAGACGGCTCCGGCGTCGAGCCCCCCACGGAGGAAGCTCTCGCCGCCTTCCGGGAGCGGATGCTCGCCACGGGATCCGCCCGAGCCTTCCTCGCCTGGCATCGCCGCCACTACCCACCGCGACCGCCAGAGCTTGAGAGCGACCCGCGGGCTTGGCATGTCTGCGGGGCTCACTGGGATGGGGAGCGGTTCGTCCCCTACCAACGGTTGCTCTGGCCCGCGGAGTTCTGCGCGGAGTGCGGATGGAGCCCGACGCTGCCCGTGCCCCGCTTGCGCGACGCGGCGAACGCGCTCACCGGAGCGATCGGACAGGACGACGCCGCGGCGTGGGCGTGGGCTCTGGCCCGACTGATCGAGGAGGAGGCGAGCCGCCATGGTTAGAAGGCTCACCGACGAGGACGCGGCGCGCGTCGCCCGTGAACGCAAAGAGGTCGCGTCGTTAGCTGATGCCCGCGACCGCCATGCCCGCGCCGCTGACGAGACCGCGCCCGGCTTCCCCGTGCCGGTCGGCTTCGTCGTCAAGGGACACCTGATGGTCCGATCACTCTTCGCGCACATCACGAGGAGCCAACCCCTAGCCGTGGACGCTGCGGGTCGGATCCTGTTGTACCGCGACGGGCGGTACGTGGCCGACCGGACCGGCATCGTCGCCATCCTCACGGAGGTCCTCGGGGAGGACTACACCCCGAAGCATCTCGCCACCTTCGAGTCGTTCGCGCTCGGCGCGTTGCACGCGGCGAAGCTCACCATCCGGGACCGCTCGGGAACGTCGCTGGTGAACGTGGCGAACGGGATGCTCGACCCGTTGACGGGCGAGCTTGTCCCGCACGACCCGAAGTACCTCAGCGTCGTCCAACTGCCTGTCGCGTGGGACCCCGACAGCGACCTGCCCCACCTTCGACAAGTGGCTACCCGACCGCCTCGAAGCTCCCGAGCTAGCCGACCCTCTCATCGAGGACCTCTCCCGCATCCTCGACACTCGCCCGATCATTCAAGCCAAGGTGCCGTTCCTCAACGGGCCGACCCGATCCGGTAAGAGCACGCTCGCTCGGCTCATGAGGCGCACTGTCGGGCCGGACAACTGCTCGGCCGAGACGTTGCACGACCTCGGAGCCAACCGCTTCCGCGCGGCCGAGCTATTCGGGAAGGTGCTCAACGTCGCGTCGGATCTGCGCGGCGATCACGTCCCCGACGCCAGCGCCTTCAAGATGCTCACCGGAGACGACGCCATCTCCGCCGAGCGCAAGTGGGGTCATCCCTTCCAGTTCCATTTCCGGGGTCTGTTCCTGTGGACCGCGAACACGATCCCCACGGTCTCGGATCGGGGCGGCGCGTACGTCGCCCGCATCCGGCCCTACCTATTCCCGCACTCCTACCTTGGCCACGAGGACCCCAGCATCGAAGCGGCGATGATGGGGGAGCTTCCCGGCATCCTCGTGCGCCTAGCTCAAGGACATCGGCGCCTGGTCGAGCGCGGCCAGTACCTCGACACGGCCAAGACCTCCGACGCGTGGTCCGCGTTCGCCCGCCAGACCGACCGGGTGCGCGCCTTCCTCCACGCCCGCACCGACCAAGGGCCGGACCTTTGGCAGGACCGCCGCGAGCTTTACCTCGCGTTCGAGGCGTGGTGCCAGGAGAACAAACGCCAGAGCCTCTCCGCCCACAACTTCTACGAGGAGCTAACCGCTCTCGGGTACGCGAGGACCAAGCGGTCCGGCATTCGGGGGTTCCGGGGTCTGCGGTTCGGAGGCGATGAGGAATGGGGGACCGATGAGGACTGAGCCGCCTCGCACGCGCGGTAAGAGTTGCTGGCATCTGCCCCTTGTGCCCCTCAGGGGGCAGAAGGGGCATCCGGCGCGTCACTCTCGCGTACCGCGCGAGACGCCGACCCCTCCCGGACCCGAGAGGACCGCGTCCCGACCCCAACAGAGGGCGAGGACCCGTGATCGACCTCGACCCCGGGGGTCTCGCGATGCACCCCCACACCCCCTCTCGATGCACCCCATCCCCCACCATCCGACCGGGGGCACTCCGGTACCCCCACCCCCACCCCGGCCCTCCCTGCCACCCCGACGCCACAACCCGTCACGCCACCGGGCTCAGCCGACCACGGCTCGCACCGTTGTTCTCACCGATGGACCGAGCGATGGGAGCGATGCGACCGAGCACGAGGTCGAGGGCAACCCCCCGCACCCCGATCCCCTCGCCCCCTCGGGCGCGAGGTCGAGGCGAACGAGCGCAACCCGCGCCGACCGTCGAGCACGACCACCGGACACACGCGCCGAACGCGAACGCGAACGACGCCGCGCCGCGACATCGAGGCGGATCTTTCTGACCAAATCCGCTCCGGACCCGCCCCCAAGCTTCCCGATCTCCCTCCGAGTCCATCGGGATGGTGGAGAATGCCCAGGATCGGAGTTGATGTGACCGGGAGTATCGGGAAATGGTGGGATCGTGTCGTTTCGCCCGTGGGGGGGGTGGCGGGGAGTGACCATGAAGCTTCCCTGCCAGTTCTCGCCCGAGGTCCTCGACGTGCTCCGCGACCGCATCGGCTCGGGCGAGCGTCGTCCCTGCTCGACCTCCCGCACTCTGATAGCCCGCCTCCCCGTTTCGTCGCTTAGAGAGCGTTGTAGGCGATGTTGATCCCGCCCGGGGTGCTCGTGAGGCCCGACCTCGCCCCGTTGCTCCTCGATCTGTTGACGGCTCATGTTCGCCGCGCCCAAGACCTCGACCCGCGGGTTGTGCAACTGGCGACCGAGCTTGCGTCCCTCGTGGCCGCGGACGGTCGGGCGCGCTGGACTCCGGAGCCCGCCCGGGGGATGACTACACGGGAGGCGAGCGACCTCCTCGGGCTCAGCCCGAGGAGCATCCGGCGCCGATGCCAGCAAGGTCAGATCGAGGCGACGAAACGAGGAGCGGTATGGCTCATCGAACCGTGAGACCCCCGACCCGCACACGGGCGATGGCGGACGAAGCGATCGCCGCGCTGGTCACCGCGTCCCGGGATCTGTCGCGAGCGTTCGCGGACACGACCGGGGCGGATGTCGCCTCGCTCATCGATGGGTCCCGCGTCTCCGCGACTCCGCCTGTGGCTTCGTGGCCCGCGGTCGAGGCTCTGAGGACCTCGACGCTCGACGGGTTGGCGGGTCGCGTGCGGATGCCTGTCCCCGTCGCCCCCGCCGCGGCGGCGCGCCAGACCGCGGAGAAGACCGAGATCCCGTCCCGCAAGGTCACGATCACGACCGCCAACATCGCGACCGACACGATCGCGCTCGGGACGGATCTCGCGCTCCAAGCGGTCGAGGCGAGGCCCTACATCGAGGCGACCCTTGTCGCCGCGGTCGCCTCGGGGACCGACCAGAGGTTGTGCGATCGCCTCATCACCGCGGCGGGAGTGGCCGTAGCCGATGTGCCGACCGCGCTGGCCGCGGTGTACGCGGCGGGATGGGTCGATGTGGTCGTTATCGCGGGACCCGCGGCGGCGACCGCCAACGCGACCGCGTTCGCCGCCTACCAAGACCTTGGGCTCACGATTGTCCTCGACCCCCACGTAACCGGGACGTTGGTCGTCGCCCGCGACGGTGTGAGCGTCTCGGTTGACGGTCCCGACCTCATCCGCGCCGATCGGGTTGGGTTCGCGGGGATGGACCTCGCCGCGTACTGCTACCTCGACGCGGTGGCCGGGACGGGAGCGGTGAGCCATGCCTAACCGCTGGCCCTTGGATCCGGAGACCCGTCGCCGCGCCGACGCCATCGGTCGTCAACTGGCCGAGGTCCGCCAGAGCCTCGACGGGAAACGCGCGACTCCGCCTCCCAATCGTCGGACCGCTTCTCCGTGGCACCCCCGCCCGCGGTCCTCGACGCGGATGGCGGAGTGCGTCTCGCGTTGGACCGGGCCCGTCGAGGGCTCGACGAGGTGGAGCGGTCCCCCGAGCTCTGTGACGCGGGGTCGAGCAGTGAACTGCCGCCTCCGAGCCCTTCAGGCTCCCGGGGCGGGCGCGTTCGAGTTGAACGCCTCTCTGATGCATTTCAGAGTCCCGTCCGCCTGGCGCTGGTACACCGCCAGGTACTTACCGTCCATACGACCGGACGGGTCGATCGTGAATGTGAATTCGCCGGTCTCAACGATAAGGCTGCCCTCTTCGATCACGTCGAGCGTGCGCAATTCCGTCGAACGGACCCCGGCTTCGAAGAGCGACACGAACATCGCCTCGATCGCGGTTGTACCGACCAAAGCCGGTGCGTCAGGGGGCAGGAGCTGGGCATCCTCGGAGTAGACGCCAGCGCATGACCGCGCGTCTTGGTTTCGAAACGACTCGGCAAATCCGGTGAGGCACGCTTCGACTGCGGCTTTGGCATCCATGCGGGCTCGCTCTCGTCTAGACCATCACCCTGCGCCCTCGGCGAGGTCCGAGCAAGGATTTCCTTGCCTCCGACTGTGTGGCGCCCGGTCACCTCGTCGGAGCGGCTCGGTCGACCCGGAAAGTCTCCCGTGTGGCTCGACGCGCTCACCGAACGGGAGCGACGCGCCCGAGCCGACTCGGAGGCTTTCGAGCGGGCCATCAAGGCTCCGAGGATTCGACCGGTGGCGTGGGGCGACTGAGGCAGGTGTGACCGCCCGGGCGCACGCTTCGAAATATCTTTCGTCCCGTGAGAGGGATGCCACTCCCGCCGCCCAGCCCCGGAGCTGGCGCCGAAACCTTCGAAGTCGCAGACCTCGAACGCCGCCTGGTCGAGTTGGAGCAGCTTGTCGGCGCTGGCGCGATTCGCACCGAGCGCCGCCGCCAACGAACGAGGCAGACGGCGGCCCTCCTTCTTCGTGTTGGACTGCTCGTGGTGCTGATCGGCGGGGTTTACTACTTCGCCCGTCTGCTCTTGGCCTACTACAACGAGCCGGGCGAACCCACGCCCCCAGGTGGGATCGCGATCGTCAGGCCATTCGACCCGGCGCATCAGTGGACAGGAACTTCGTCCCTGTCCTTCAACGATGATGGAGCGCTCGAATATACCTTCTCGGATGATTTCAATTCCCCCGTGGTGTACCTGATCCTGAGCGATGGGGAGCGGACATCCTCTGACGCGCTTCCTTCTACCGTCACTCTGTTGCACCAGTCCGACCTAGACCGTTACCAGGTTTGGAGGGTCGATGTGGCGACGGTACGAGCGAACACACGAGATGTCGTCGAGGTCGCCTGTCCCTCGTCACCTGGTGTACCAGGTGCACCCGAGCGGAAGGAGCCAAATGGATTAACCATTCGAATGCCGTACGTGTACCGACACCAACACGAGGAAAACTGGGCATGGCTCATCGCGTCCGCTACCCACCCTGAGCACGGACAACGGAGTCCCCGGAGTCCAGCTGCAGACAGACCTTGCGACCTACATCCCTGGCTACTCGATCCAGTTTGATCCGGGTGCCCGGATGTGTGAATTCTGGTCGGCCACAAGTGGTTACGAGGTTATTGACGCCTCCCCCGCACCCAGCAGTCAGCCTCGCGCGGATCCGATCGTGTGGCGCTCGGGCCCCGAGGATGTCGAGCTTAATGCGACCGTGAGAGAGCGCCGGTCCGACGCGGCCGGGACCGTGAATCTCTTACTATTGGCGACGACAGTGTGTCTCAGCCTTCTGTCCGGCCTTTTAGGCTCATCAATCGAGCGCGGCTTTGCAGCGAATATCGGGCAAGCATCGGGCGTAGCCGTGTACGCACGGCATGAGGGAACGAAGTGGCGAGCCAGCGCCACCGCCCGCGGGCCGCTATGCGTCGTCCCGGCCTCGCTTGGCGTCCCGGAGCCGTTCTGCTCCCATCGCGGCGCGTTGCAAGCGGGTTGTCCCCGCCCGCACCCCCGCTGTGGCCGCGTCCGCCAACGCCGCGGCGAGACACTCGACACGCACGGGACACGACCCGCACAGAGCCCGAGCCTCGGAGACGGTCGGGAGGGACCGCTCATCGAAGAACGCGCCCACCCCCCGCCCTCGACACGCGGCCCGCGCGTGCCAGGCGGGGCGCGTGAGCGACACGAGGTCGTAGAGGATCCCGTCGTGGCCCCCCGCCATCGCGTCCACCGACACGACCACGCGGCGAGAGTACGACCGAAGCGCAAGGCCCTCAGAGGCCCGAGAACGCATCGCCCGCACATCCGATAGCCGACGGGGCCGTTTCGCGGCTCTGAGGGCCGTATAGCGGGTCTCCGGATCCTCTCTCCGGGCGGAGACCGAGGTCCGGTAATGGGCTTGCGGTTGGGCACGGATTGGGCACGGATTCCTTACAACTGGCTACCACGGGCCAACATTTAGGCGAGCCTCACAGTGCCTCTGAGCCGGTCGATCGGGACCGACCGAGCCTCCGCCGGCTCATCGACGCTCTCGAGGCACGGTTCCGGATCCACGCCGGGGAGACCGCCCAGGCGGCACGCCTCGTGGCTCGACTCGGTCACGACAGTCCGGTCCGCTCCCTGTTGGAAGGGCGCTTGCACATCGCCAACGCACGGCCCGACGACGCGCGCGAGGCGCTCGACCGCGCCCACTTCACCAATCCCCGCGACCAGCTTGGCGCGCAAGTGCTCTACACGCACGTTGCGGTTGCGCGAGGCGACGATCCGGACCAACACCTCGATCGCGTCGTCGAGCTTGCGGCGCCCGAAGGGCTCGTCCGCGTCGTACTCGAGGAAGGCGACGTGATCACGCGGCTCGTACGACGAGCAGCCGAAGCCTCGGGAATGGTCGAAGCCGAACGCTTGGCGATCGCGCTGGGCTCCCCGCCCCGTGGACGACACGAAACCAACACGACCACATCGCTGAGCGAACGCGAGCTCGAGGTGCTGCGCTATCTTCCGACTCGACTCACGAACCAGGAGATCGCGGGCGAGTGCGCCATGTCGGTCAATACCGTCAAGGCGCACCTGAAACGCATCTACAACAAGTTCGGTGTGTCATCACGGGCCGAAGCCGTTGATCGGGCGCGCCTGCTCGGAGACCTCTGAACGGACACTGACCGGCAGCGTCCCGAACCAGGCCGCGGCGGCCCGTCCGACACCACACCCCATCCGGGTGCTGCCAACTCACCCGGCCCCCAGCGATCATCGAGGAGCAAGCCAGGACCGTGCGCGACGCGCTCGGCCGAAACGACCGAACGGGGAGACCCGTCGGACCCGCGAGATCAGGAGATGCACATGGCAAGCCCCGACGCAGTGTTTCTGTTCATTGGTACCTACCCGACGAGGCGTCGGCCCGGTCCGACTACGACGTCATCAAGGATCTCCATGATGAGGGCGCCATCGGGACCTACGACGCCGCGGTGGTCACCAAGGACCAGGCGGGCAAGGTGCACGTCAACAAGGACGAGATGGCCACTCGGCATGGGGCCTGGGGCGGCGCGGCCGTGGGTGCTGTCGTCGGCATCCTCTTCCCGTCGGCGTTCATCGGCAGCGCGGTTTGGCGCGGCCGTCGGCGGTGTGGGCGGCCACCTGTGGCGCGGCATGTCTCGGGCAGACGTGAAGGAGCTCGGAGAGGTCATCGACGACGGGCAAGCCGCGCTCATCATCGTCGGGGCGGTCACGCTGCAGGATACCCTCGACAAGGCCGACCTGAAGGCCGAGAGGCGCGTCGCCAAGCAGCTCGACGTCAGCACCAAAGACATCGACAAGGCGGTCCAAGAGGCTGCCACTGAAGTCGGCTGACCCCGACACCATCGGCCATCCAGGCGGAACGCTCACCCTCCACGTGGAACCGGAACCCCACAAGTCAGGCGAGGCGTTGCGCGCAAGCTGGACGACGGTGACTGGCGGTGTGCGACCAGCCATCTACCAGGCGTCGCGGGGACGCCTTCCCATCGCTCGTGGCGTGGACCCGGGCAGGAAGCGAGCAGGCATGCCGACAGCGGGCGCACTCTTGATCACGAAATGGGCATCGACTATCCGAGACGGAGCGTGACGCAATGAACACTGACTACACAATTGCACACGAGTTCTTCGCCGAGATCTGGCGCGCGCTCGACGGCGACGAGGCCTGGCTCGACCGGGTTGCTTTCATGGCGAGGGTGCACTGCCCTCACCGTGGGCCGTGACGGATCTTGCCGCGGCGACGATCGCCGCCGCGGGGGCCGCCGTGGGCGAACTGCTGGAGGCCGGGGGCAACGAGCCCTCTTTGATCGAGGTGGACCGCGTGCTGTCGAGCGGGTGGTTCCACATCTTTCCCATGCCGCCTTCGAAGGTGCTGCCCGGCTACGACGCCATTCAAGGCGGGGGATTGGCCCCGACGGCGTGGATGGTCGCGTTCGAGGCGGCGGACGGCAAGTGGCTTCGCGCCCAGGCCTCGTTCGCGACCCTGCAGAAGCGGCTCGCCGACATTTTGGGAGTGCGCCAGGACCCCTCCGAGGTGGCGGCGGCGATCCGGAAGCTTCAGGGCGACGAGGTCGAAGCAGATGCTCGTGGACGCCAAGTGCACGGTAGCGATCGCGCGGCACGCACGACGAGTGGGTGGCCCATCCCGCCGGACGGGCGGTGCATGCCGAGCCGATCTTCGACGTGCAGGCTGGTGCGGCGAACGGCAGCTCCTGGAAGCCGGCGCCTGGTCGGGCCCTCGCCGGGATCAAGGTCCTCGATCTGACGCGGCGTCGTCGCGGGGCCAACGGGGACGCGCTTCCTCGCAGCCTGCGGCGCCGAGGTGCTTCGCATCGACTGCCCCGGCTCAGATGAGTCGGGGGCTCCCCTCAAGCGGGTCCCTGACGACCTGATGCTGGGCAAGCGCTGGGCGTTTCTGGATGTGCGGAAGCCCGACGACAAGGCCCGCTTCCTGGAGCTGCTCTCGGAAGCAGACGTCCTGGTCCATGGCTATCGCCCGGAAGGGATCGACGAGCTCGTATCACTCGAAGAACGCCAGCAGTCCAAGCCCGACCTCGTCGAGGTCGCGTTCCGCGCCTACGGGTGGAGCGGCCCTTGGCAGCTCCGGCGCGGGTTCGACACGATCACCGAGTTCAGCACCGGGATCGCGTCAGGCAACCAGGCGTGGGCGCTCGAGAAGCCCGAGACCCGGATCCCGCTCGTCGAGGTCGGCAAGTTGGTCGACGCGTCGTGTCCCCGAGAGTGCCCAGTGGAGGTGCTCGACGTGGCAACCGGCTACCAGGTCGCTGCGGGCGTCATCCGAGGGCTGACCCGAAGGCTGAAGACCGGCCAAGGATCGCTCACGCGCATGTCGCTCGCACGCACCGCCGCGACCTTGACCAGCAAGGGATGGGTCCCTGACGAGGCGCCCGTCATCAAGCTGCTCGACGGCGAGAACCTCGACGGGCCGTGGGAGGATCGCGTCTATTCGAGCGCCCGCGGACCGGTGAGGCGCCTCCGCTTCCCGGTGACCATCGAGCGAAACCCGCTCTTCTGGGAGCACCCCGCGGAGGAGCCGGGGGCTTCCAACCCCGTTTGGGTGACGCTCTAGGAAGCCCTCGACAAGGCCGACCTGAAGGCCGAGAAGCCCGTCGCCAAGCAGCTCGACGTCAGCACCAAAGACATCGACGGCGAGATCCGCTGCCTCGAGCGAGCCGCATGAGCCATCACCCGAGCAATGGGCTCCTCCCTCAGGTGGGGTTTCTGCGCCGCTGCTCGTCGGCGTTAGGTCGTTCGTCCTCGCTTCGCTGCGGGCGCTGCACCTTGACCCCTCCCACGCCGCCGGCGAACCAGGCCCCCACGAGGTGGAACCCACCCGCACGATCCCGGTCAGCATGCGTACGCGTTGTTTGTCATGACCCCCGCCCGCGGCGTGGTCGTCCCGTTGATTGCGTCCACGTGATCCGCTGCCGAAGAACACCATGCCCCCCTGCGGGGCGCAGAGATGACCGACACCCCGGGAACCACCCGGCGAGACCCCGTGCAGCGCACACCTGGCGACGGCACCCCGACGACAACTCCATCCCCTCTGCAACGAGCAGCACCAGCAGCTCGACGACCCCCCGCGCCCTTCACACGGACTCGCCTACGGCGAGACGTTCTTGACAAGCCCCGCTCCTTCAGAGATGACAAACATAGGAGCATCGATCGGCTCGGCCGGCGAACCGGCCTGGACGACCTTCCTCGAGGAGTGGACGGGTTCCTCGCCGGCGGCGACTGGCCAGCCGGGCGCAGGCAACGGGTCAGGCGACGGCTGCAAGCAACTTCCACGATTCGCTGATGCCTTTGAAGCTGTGGCTGCCCCGGTCCTCGAACTCCAGCCCGGATCCGGCCACGAGGTCGCGGACCGTGCGGGTGACCCATACCTCCCCCGGCGCCGCTGTGGCGGCGACACGGGCACCGATGTGGACCCCGACGCCCGCGATGTCGCCGCCGAGCCGTTCTACCTCGGCCGTGTGGACACCGACCCGGAGGCGAAGGTCGAGCGCGGCCACCCTCTGCTGCAACGACTGGCCGCAGCGAACGGCGCGCGCCGGCCCGTCGAAGGTGGCGAGGAGCCCGTCGCCCGTGGTGGTGACCTCTACCCCGCGGAACCGGGCGAGCCCGCGCCGCGCCTCGTCGTAGAACCGGCTGAGCATCTGACGCCATGCTGCGTCTCCGATGCGCTCGGCCAGCTCCGTCGATTCCACGATGTCGGCGAATAGCACCGTCGTCAGCACGCGGTCGTAGGAGGGGACCGGCGCCGGGGCGGCGTCGAGGAACTCCACCACCGCATCGAGCACCGGCTCCTGGTCGACGTACACCAGGTGGTCGCGTCCCTCGATCACCACGAGATCCGCGCCAGGGATCCCGCGCGCCAGCGCCTCGGCCTTGGCGAGCGGGAACATCATGTCCTCGCGCCGGTGGATGATCCGCGTCGGGGCCGTCACCGAGTGCAGGATCGGGCGGACGTCGATGTTGTCACACAGCCTGACGAGGTGGGCGGCGGTGTCCGGGGTCGCGCTGTGGCGCTCGAAGCGGGCGAGGAACCGCCTCGTGTCCCGGTCGGTCCAGCTCGGGGCCAGCATGGAGAACACCCCGCCCGTGCCCCAGTACTCCCTCGTCGCCTCGGCGAGGGCGGGGATGTCGTCGCGGAAGCGATCCGCGTACGAGTTGAACAGCACGAGGCGCTCGACGCGCTCCGGGCGAGTGGCGGCGAACAGCAGCGCCAGCGGACCGCCCTCGGAGATGCCGAACAGGGACGCCCGCTCGATGCCGGCTTCGTCCATCACCGCCCGGACGTCGTCCATCCGGTCCTCGAGGGACGGCACCTCGGTCACCGGCACGCGATCGGACAGGCCAGTCCCGCGCTTGTCAAACACGACGAGGCGGCGGCCCTCGGCGAGGCGACCGAAGAATGACGCCATGGGGCCGAACTCCCATTGGAGCTCGACGTTCGACACGAAGCCGGGGATGAACACCAGGTCTCGTGGCCCTTCGCCGACCACCTGGTACGCGATCGAGTGGGCGCCGCTACGGGCGTAGCGAGTGCGGGGGATCCCAACGGTTGACACCCGCTGGGGCTCGGCGGGCACGCCGACGTCCACGTCGGCGATGAAGCGGTAGCCGCGACCGTGGACGGTGCGGATCACTTCCTGGCGGTTCCCGTCGTCGCCCACCGCCCGCCGGGCGTCCTTGATTCGGCTGGTGAGCGCCGATTCGCTGACAAACCGGTCGCCCCACACCTCGTCGAGGAGTTCCTCCTTGGTGACGACCCGATCGCGATGCGTGATGAGGTGCAGGAGGACGTCGAATACCTGGGGTTCGACGCTGATGGGCGTGCCCGCGTGGCGCAGCTCGAAGGCGCCGGTGTCGAGCTCGCGGTCGTCGAAGGAGAAGATCATCGGCGGCTCACCCGCCGGATGATCGCGCGCTCCCGCGCACCTTGCGAGCTGTACCGGCCAACAAGTCACGTAGGTGGGCAGCTACGCGACATCGGAGCGGGACGGTGCGGGAACGCCGGACCAGGGTGGCGTCGCCGCCATCTCCCGCGCTTCGCGGATGAGCTCCCGGGCGAACCGGACCTCGAGGTCGAGCAGGTCGGCGGCGTCCCAGTTGTAGGACGCCATGGCCCAGCTCAGCTCGTACAGCCGCCGCGAGCGGTTCCGGGCGGCGACGAACTCGCGCATGGCGTCCACGGTGCCGGCCGAGTCGCGCAGCGCGCGGTCGATCGCCATCGCCGCGAGCTCCGCGTCGCGGAGGGCGGCGGTGATGCCATGGGCGCTGGCCGGGTCCTTCGTGCACCCGGCGTCGCCGACCAGCACCCAGCCAGGGCCCGCTGGCGCCCGCACGACGCCGGGCAGGCCCGGCGTGCCCCGGACGGGTGATGTCCGCTGCGCGCTGGCGAGCCGGTCCCCGAGGTCCGGAGCGGCGGCCGCGAGGAAGCGGTCGTAGCTCCCGGTGAGATCACTGCGCAGGTCGCGAACGAGGTCAGTGTGGCAGTTCACGAAGACGCAGGCGCCGTCGTTTGTCGGGAAGACGCCCGCCATGAGGCCGGACGTGTGGTACCACAGCTCGACTCCGCGGTCCGCCAGGCCCGACCAGTAGGCGTAGTGCACCGCGTTGGTCGGGGGCCGCTCGTCCTCGACGGTGGCGGCGGCTTCGCGGGCGACGTCGCGAGCGCCAGCCGTCCGCCCCGACCACGAACCGGGCAGCGACGTGGATCGGGTGGCCATGCTGGTCGTGCGCGACGACGCCATTGACCCGTCCGCCGCGACCGCGGCCGAGTCCGTCCACGGTGACCCCCTCGAAGATCTCGGCTCCGGCCCGGGCCGCGGCGCCGAGGATGATCGGGTCGAGGAGCGTCCGGCGGGGCGCATACACCGCACGCACGCCGCTCTCCGGCCAGATCGGGATGTCGGCGGCGAAGCCGTCGATGTCGTTCCGGATGATCGCCAGGCTCGGCGTGCCAGCGCGCAACACCTCGTCGAGGAGCCCCCAACGCTTGAGCTGGATCACGCCTGCGGGCCAGACGAGATGCGTCGACAACGTGTCCGCCGGGAACCGGACGCGGTCGAGCACCGCGACGCGGTAGCCGGCTCGGGCCAGGAGCATCGCGGTCGATCCGCCACCGACGCGGGCGCCAACGACGACCACGTCGTAGTCACCGTGGGGCTGCGAGCGCTGCTTGTGGTCCATGTCGTCCTCTCGTCTGACGGTGCGGCGCACCTCGCGCCGCTCGGCGTCGACGATGACGGACCTCGGCGACGAGAACTTGGACCGGGGGCCGAGAAGAGGTGGGGATTCCTTGGAGGCTGCCGCCGGGTCGATCGCCAGCAGGGCATCCTCGGGCTCGACTCGAAGTGCGCAACTGCTTCGAGCAGATCCATGTTCGCTTCCAGGTCAAGGGCAACGCGCCCGCCAACAAGCTCCGCGAGGTCGTGGAGCAGTCGAAGGCCCGCTCGGCCGCCTTCGACATCATCACCAACGCAACGCGGTGCCCCTCGCCATCGAGATCGACGCCGGCTGAGGCGGACTCTCGGTTGCGGGCGCCAGGCCGGCCACCGGAGCCACCGCTTCCAAGGAGCCGCCGTGCTCGCCACCGGAATCGACGAACCGACACGGCCCGACTCACGCCGCCCGCACCTGCTCGCCGGGGCCCGGCCGATGGTGGCCGTGGCTGTTCGGCATCGCGCCGTACGGCCTGGTCATCGGCATCGGGCGCAGCCCACGCCGGGATCCGACGCTCGCCGGCTGGTTGACCGGACCGCTGGTGCTCTCCGGGAGCGCCCAGGTGGCGACGACGAGCTGCTCCACGCCCCCCGCGGTCGTCATCGCCGCCGCCCTCGCCATCAACCTCCGCCTGGTCCTCTACTCGGCCACGATGGCGCGCCACTGGACGGGCACGTCCCGGTGGTGGCAGGCCGTTGCCGCGTACGCCATCGTCGACCCGACGCTCGCTGTCGGCGTCGACGGCTACGAGCCTCGACCGATCGCGCCCACGGCCACCTCCACTACCTCGGCGGCGCCGCCCTGCTCTGGGTCGTGTGGATCGCGGCCATGACCGTGGGCGCCACCGCCGTGGCCGCCGTCCCGAGGCCTCCACCTCGAGTTCGTGGTCCCGCTGTCCCTGCTGGGCGAGGCCGCCCGCCGGCTCACCACCCGGGTGGCCAACCGCAGTGTCGTCACCGCCGTCGCCCGCACCGCCGTACCACTCCATCTCGGCGTGCTCGTCGCCATCGCGGGCGGCACCGCCGTCGCGCTCGTCACCATGGAGCCAGCCCGATGATGCCGTTCCTCGTCGTCGCCGCCGTCGGCGCCGGAACCTACCTGTTCCGAGTCAGCATGCTCGTGCTCGCCGCACGCATCGGTCTGCCGGCGGTGATAGAGCGCGCGGCCCACCACGCCGTGCCCGTCTCCTTCGCCGCACTCGCTGCGACAGCGTTCGCGCCCACCTCACCGTCGACCGAGCCGCGCTGGTGCCCACGGCGAGCGTGCTCGTCGCCTTCGCCGCCGTCCGGCACACCGGCTCTTCGCACGCCGCGCTGCTCGCGGGGATGCCGACCCTCTGGCTCCTCTCTGCCCCGCTGTCCGCATAGCCGGGTACCCGACGCTCACGTCCCGCCGCGCCTCGACGCCGGCAGACGCTCGCCCGCTCGGCACCGTCGTCGGCGTCTGGGCCGGCCCATCCCGACGACGAGACCTACCTGTCGGCTGGCCTGATGACCGCTCACCCGCGCCGCCGTCGGTCGCGTCGTGTACGTCACCTCGACCCGCGGCGAGCACGGCATCGGTCGCCCCGACGCTCTGGCCGCCCGGGCCCGTGGCCGGCACGCGGCACCTGGAGGTCGCCCACGGTGGCAATGCTCGGTGGGACTGCCACGGTGCTTCGGGTGGGAGGACGGCATGCTCGTCGCGCTCGACCCCTGCACGGGAACTGCCATGGTGGGCGCCGGCGCCCGTGCTGCACAAGCTGCGGCCCGACACCATCGTCACCTTCGGCCCCGACGGCATGACCGGCCACCCCGACCACCGCGCCGTGTCGCGGTAAGTCACCGACGCCTGGCACGCAGCGGGTACCGACGCGCGGCTGCTCTACGCCACCACAACCACTGCCGAGTCCGCCGACGCGTTTGCCGACATCGAGCGCGCCGTCCCCGTCTTCGGGCCCGGCCTCCCGCTCCGGACGCGGCACGCCGACCTGGCGCTGACGGTGGAGCTGGACGACGGCTGGTGAGACCGGAAGCTCGCCGCCCTGCGCGCCCAGGCCACCCAGGTCGGCTCGCACAGAACTGCCGCTAGCGCTCACCTCTCCGGTGGCTAGAGCGCGTGCCCGAACCTCACGACAGGGGCGCCGCGCTTGCCGCCCGCGAGGTGCCGATCGGTGCGAGCTCGCCGGCTTCGCCGGTGTTGGTTCGGTGCGGCCGATGGGGGCTCCGGATGGTGATGACGATCCCGATGTGTGTTTCGGCACTCGGGCAGGGGAGCGGACCTCGGCTCGATCATGGTCGGGAAGCTGGCGTCGACGCGTCGCACCGGCCCGTCACAATGGGCCGATGGCCTCGATCCAGTGCGGGCATTGCGGCGGCACCCACCCCGGCATCAGGGGCGGCGCCCATCGACATCGCCGTGCTCACCCTGGTCAACTCAATCCTCGCCGCCCCCCAGGTGGTGCTGCGCCACCGTGGCATCGCGGTCCAACGGGCGATCGACGAGCGGTGGCTCGAACGCACCGGGGTCCGCTCGGCCCTAGCCTGGGTCCGTCTCGCCGTCGAACCGGCGCACCTGGCTGCCGCCGACCTGCGCGACGCCGCCCGACGCCCAGCTCGGGGCCGATCGGCCAAGCTCGTCGACTGGATCTGCGAGCAGCCGTCGCTTACCGCGCTCGGCCGCCTGGCTGCCAGACTGAACGGGCGCGACGCCGCCAAGATGGCGCAACTGGTCGAGGACATCTCGCGCCTAGGCCGTGTCGCCAAGCGGGGCGTCAGCGCGGCGGTACTCATTGCCGTGCGCGGCCTCGGCCTCGACGAGTCGATGGGCGCGCTGGACGGCTACCAGCGCACACCCAAGCACTCCGGCCACCTCGACGACCTCGACGCGCTCATCGAGCTGGCGACCCTGTGCTCCGCAGCCCGCGAGTTCCCCAGCTGGCTCCGAGCAGAGCTACGCCACGCCGGCAACGCCGACGGGGTACGCCTCGCCACCGTCCACCGGGTCAAGGGCCGGGAATGGCCTCACGTCGTCGTCCACGACGCCACCGCCGACCAGTTCCCACACCGCCTGGCCAGCGACATCGAAGAGGAACGGCGCGTGTTCCACGTCGCCATCACCCGGCTCGACGACGTGCACCATCGTGGCACCTGCCCGATCTCCGTCGCTGTTCCTCGCCGAGCTGCGAGGCGAGACGCCCCAAATACGGCCGTCTCGGCGTCGGACGGACGCACAACCGGCGCAGACGTCATCACCTGCCTCGGTGGGACCGGATGATCCAGCGCTGCAAGCCCTCAAAGCGTGGCGCTGGGGCAGGGCCAAAGCCGACGGTGTGCCGGCCTTCGTCGTCTTCCACGACACCACCCTGCACGAGATCGCCCTGCGCCGCCCCAAGACGCTGGCCGACCTCACCCGGGTCAAAGGACTCGGCCCGACGAAGCTCGACCGCTACGGCGACGAGCTCCTCGCCATCGTCGCCGCCCTGCCCTGACCTCAAGACCCGAACAAGCGGCACCGGTCCACGGCTACCGAGCGCGAACAGGCGTCCGTCAAGACCACGGCACTCACCGGCCACGTCGTGCCGAGTCCGAACGAGGCCGGCCACAGCGCGTGTTGTACCGATCGCTGGGCGTGGACTGGCGGTTGGGTGCGCAGTACTTCCTCGACTGGCTGGTCGACGGCGACATCGCCAACAACTCGGGCAACTGGCAGTGGCTGGCGGGGACAGGAAACAACCCGCGTTCCAACCGGGTGATGAACCCGTGGCGCCAGGCCGAGCGCTTCGACCGCAACGGCGACTACGTTGCCCGCTATTCGGGCTGACACCTGCGCTGGTATTTCCGGCGGCCGGCGTCTGGGGCGTTAGGCGCTCCCCGCCCGGCCGCGTGGCGTGAACGGCTCACACCGCGGGTTGGCGCCGACGGGGCCGCGGGCGGGCGCTGGCGCAGCGAGTCGAGGAGGGCCGCTGCGGTCTCGCCGTCGGGCGCGAACCCGTCCGCGCCCAACTCCGCCGCCACCTGCTCGTCTGTCGCCGGCCCACCGATCAGCACCGGCACACCCAGTCGCCGCTGTACTTCCGCCACCACCTCGCCGGCCGCGGGAAGGCATCGACCGTCGCTCACGCTCACGCCCACCGCCACGACCCCCTCGGCCCCCCTCGCCGCCTCGACGAACGATGGCACCGGTACGTTGCCGCCGAGGTCCACCACCCGGTAGCCGTGCGCCCGCACGATGTCGGCCAGCATCGCGACCGGGATGGCGTGCGGGTCACCGGGCGCGGCGCCCAGCACCACCGTGCCGTGCTTGCGCCCCCGCCGGACGAACCGGGGACCGAGGCGGCCCACGAGGCGGCCCGCCACCGCCGACGCCCGGTGCTCCTCGCCCACGCTCACATCGCCGTCTTCCCACTTGTCGCCGACATCGCGCAGGGTGGGCCCGAGCAGCTGGAGGTACAACTCCGACGGCGTGTAGCCCGTGCTCAAAGCCCGCTCCACCACCACCCACGCCCCTGACTCGTCGCCGCGCAGTAGGCAGCGCGCCAAGCGCTCACGCAGCACTGACGGGCGCCGGCGACCGGCACCACCCGTGGGCCGGTTGCGTGACGACAGGTCACGGCGCAACGCGTCGACGTCAACGCGCTTGATCACCCATCGGCCGTTGCGCTGGCGCGACGGGAGCTGGCCGAGACGGACGTAGCGATACGCGGTCATGTAGTGCACGCCGAGGCGTTCGGCGGCTTCGCCCAAGTTCATCGTGTCAGGGGTTCGGGGAGACGTGATTAGCACTAATATCATGTGCACGATGTCCGGATGGATCGTTCTCGCCATCGTGGTAGTCGGCTGGCTCTCGGGCTGGTGGCTCTTGTGGCGCCTCCCTGGCCTCGATGCGCTGCCGCCCGAAGGATCGGGGCCGTCCGCCAACACGCCCCTCGCGGTCGTGATCCCCGCCCGGAACGAGGCCCAAACGCTGCCGCTGCTCCTCGGGGACCTGGCCGCCCAGAGGTATCGGCCGGCGGGCATCATCGTCGTCGACGACCGCTCGGATGACGCCACCGCTGAGGTGGCCGAGGCGGGGGGCGCCACCGTTGTCCCGTCTGGCGGTCCGCCGTCGGGCTGGGCCGGCAAGCCGTGGGCGTGCTGGAAGGGCAGCCAGGCGACGACCGTACGTCGCCTGGTGTTCCTCGACGCCGATGTGCGGCTGGCTCCCGACGCCCTGGCCCGCCTCGCCATCACCCACGACCGCACCGGCGGCCTGCTCTCGGTCCAGCCGTACCACGTGGTGGGGCGCCCGGTCGAAGCACTCTCGATGGTGCCGAACATCGTGGCCATGGCCGGCACCGGCGTGTTCACCCCGCGCCCGGTGGCGCCGACGGTCGCCTTCGGTCCCTGTTTGGTGTGCGACCACGAGGAGTACTTGGCTGTGGGCGGCCACGCCCAGGTGCGCGGAGAGGTGGCCGAGGATGCCGCGCTGGCGCAGCGCTTCCGGGCCGGGCGGTTTCCCGTGACCATCAGAGCGGGACGCGACACCGTCGCGTTCCGCATGTATCCGCGGGGCGTCCGCCCTCTCCTCGAGGGCTGGGCGAAGAACCTCGCCGTGGGGGCGGCCGCCGCACCGCCCTACGCGGCCGGGCTGACGGCGGCCTGGGTGGCGGCGCTGCTGGCTTCGCCCGTCCTCATGGCGTGGTTCGCCGGCACGAGCACCGTCGCCGCCATGGTGGTGTACGCCGCCCTCGCAGGCCAAGTCGCCTGGATGAGCCGCCGCCTGGGCCGCTTCGGCGCCTGGCCAGTGTTGCTGTATCCGCTGGTCGCTGCCATCTTCGTGCTGCTGTTCGCCTGGTCCGCCGTGCAGGTGCACGTGCTCGGGGCGGTCAGGTGGCGGGGCCGGCGCGTCGCCATCGGCCGACCGTCATGACGCTCGCGCTGCCCGCCGTCGTCGCTCTCGATGCCGCCACCTGGTGCGCGGTCCAGGTCGCCAGCGGCTACGCCGTGCACCGGCTGCCCGACGAGTGGCTCGACGCCGACCGTTGGCTGTTCCGGGAGCGAGCCTTCGAAGGCGCGGGGCGCCTGTACCGGCGCACGTTGGCCGTGCCGAAGTGGAAGAAGCTGCTACCCGAGGCGGGCGCCGTGTTCCCTGGAGGCTTCGACAAGCGGGCCCTGCGTTCGGGGGACACGGCCCAGCTCGTCCAGTATCGCCGTGAGACACGCCGGGCCGAGCTCGGCCACTGGCTCGCCGTCGCGCCGCTCCCGTTCTTCGCCATGTGGAACCCGCCGTGGCTCTGGCCGGCGATGGCGTTCTACGCGGTAGCCGTGAACGGCCCGTGCATCGCGTCGCAGCGCTACAACCGGTTGCGGATCTCGCGGGTGCTGGCCGCCCGCGCGAACGGGTCACGGTGGTCGTGCACCGCTCGGCGGCGCAGCTCTCTCGGCACGACCGGCAACAGCATCCCGTAGGGCTCGCCGCCGTAGAGGTGGTGGATACGGTGCATCCGCCGCAGCCACTGGACATACCGGCCGGCACGGCGACGGCCGGGCAGCCGCTCATGGATGCACAGCTCGTGGACGTAGAGGTACGCGAGGCCGTAGCACGTCATCCCGATACCGGCGGCGATGACCAGCGGCTTGCCGGGGAGCAACACGCCGATGGCGAACAGAGCCACGGCGAGGAGCGAGAACGACGCGGGGTACAGGTCGTTGCGCTGGAAGCCGGCCGCCTTCGACGTGTGATGGTCGGCGTGTATCCGCCAGCCTGGGCCGTGCATCACGAACCGGTGCATCAGGTAGCTCACGGCCTCCAGGAGGACCAACGCCGCCGCGGCGGTGGCGAGGAAGGCCGTCACCGCCGAACCGCCTCGTGGTGTTCGGCCGTCTCGTGCCGGCCCCCGGTGCACGGCTCGGCCTCCGTCGTCCGGCCGCCATGGTCCCATAGCAACATCGTCATCGTGACGAGAGCGAAGGCATAGACGAACTCCTCGAGGGGGATGTCCCAGGGAAAGCGGATCCCTGACAGCACGTCGGGGCTGTAGATCACGATGGGATCGGTCGTCTTGGTCATCCAGCCGTCGATCGGGATCATGAAGACGAAGACGATCAGGATCGCCACCCAATAGGAGCGGTCGCGGAGCAGCCCGGTCCGCAGCCACACGACTTCGACGAGCACTACACCGGCGGCGGCGAGGACGGACAACAGCGGGTAGAGCGGGATCATTTCCGTCCCTTCGAGAGGTTCCGGACGGCTTCGAGGGTGAGCAGCCCGCAGATCGGCACCACTACGAAGAACAGCACCTCGTCGACGGGCATGCCGAACGGCAGGTTCCATCCCGTCGTCAGGGCGCGGCTGAAGCGCCAGTGACCCTCGGCGGCGGCCCAGAAGTCCCAGGCGAGGAAGATCACGAGCGCAGGCGCGAGGGCACGAGCCAACCGGCGCGGCCGGCGCCAGACCCGGGCACCGACAGCGAACTCCAGCGGGAGCGTGAGGACCAGACAGACACCGAGGACGGCCAGATACTGGAGGTTTCTCATCGAGTTCCTGGGGCGACGACCATGCGAGCGATTTTAGTGCTAAATATTCACCATGCGAGTCCTCACGGGTGCCAAAGAGGGTCAGCCGGTCGGTCAGAGCGAGCAGGACCCCCTCTTGACCGCCTCGGTGCTGGCCATGCCGGCCCGTCGCGTCGAGAGCCGGATCGCCGCGCTGCTCGACGAGCGGGGCGAGAAATGGATCAGTCGCCAGCCCGAGCTCGGCTACCTGTTCGACGCCCTGAGCTGCTTCGTCTCCGCCGGCGGCAAGCGTCTGCGGCCCCTGTTCTGCTTCTGGGGGGCGGTCGGCGCCGGAGCCGACGTCAACGACGCCGACGTCATCGACGCCGCCGCCGCCCTCGAGCTCCTCCACGCGTTCGCGTTGATCCACGACGACGTGATGGACGGCAGCGACACCCGCCGCGGCCGGCCCGCCCTCCACCGCCGCTTCGAGGCCATGCACCAGGCGGAGCGGCTACGGGGCGAGGGCCGTCGCTTCGGCGAGGGCCTCGCCGTGCTGGCCGGGGACCTCGCCTTCGTGCTCGCCGACACCTTGGTGGGCGGGCTGCCGCGGCGGGCCCGCGACGTGTGGCACGAGTTGCGCGTGGAGCTCACGATGGGTCAGTGGGTTGATCTCATCGGGGCCGCTCGCGGCGACCGGTCGCCCGATGTCGCCCGGTGGGTGGCCACCTACAAGTCGGGCCGCTACACCGTCGAGCGTCCGCTCCATCTCGGCGCCGCCCTGGCTGGCCGGCCCGATCTGATGCCGGCGTACTCCGCCTTCGGCGCCCCCCTGGGCGAGGCGTTCCAGCTGCGCGACGACCTACTCGGCGTGCTCGGCGACCCGTCGCGCACCGGCAAGCCGGTCGGCACCGACCTGCGGGAGGGCAAGCCGACGTTGGTCCTGTCGTTCGGCATGCGCCTCACCGACGCTGCTGGCCGCCGCCGCCTCGCCCGCGCCGGTGCGCCCGATCTCACCGACGACGAGATCGACGAGCTGTGCGAGGTGCTCCGCCGCAGCGGCGCCGTGGAAGCGGTCGAGCGCGAGATCGACGCGCTGGTGGTGCGCAGCGTGGACGCCCTCGACGCTTGCCGGCTGCGACCTGCCGCCGCCGAGGCGCTCCACCGGCTGTGCTGCCTCGCCGCTTGGCGGGAACGATGACGCGCCGCGCCGTCGTCATCGGCGCCGGCCTTGGCGGCTTGTCGGCGGCGTGCCACCTCGCCGGCCGAGGCTGGCAGGTCGACGTCGTCGAGCGGGACGAGCGCCCCGGAGGCCGCGCCGGCCGCGAGGAGCGGGACGGATTCCGGTTCGACACCGGCCCGACCGTGCTGACGATGCCGGATCTGCTGGCCGACGTCTTCGCCGCCGTGGACGCCGACATGGCCGACTTCGTGACACTGCAGCGCCTCGACCCCGCCTACCGGGCCTGCTTCGCCGACGGCAGCGAGCTCCTCGTCCGCAGCGACCGCCCGGCCATGGCCGAGGAGGTGCGCTCGGTGTGCGGGCCCGACGCCGTGGCCGAGTACGAGCGCTACTGTGACTGGCTCGAACGTCTCTTCCGGGTGGAGATGCGGTCGTTCCTGGCCCGCAACTACGACGGCCTTCTCGATCTGGTGCGGCCTCTCTGGCCGGCGCTACAGCTCCTCGCCCTCGGTGGTGTGGGCCGGCTCGACGGGAGGGTCCGGCGGGCCTTCTCCGACCAACGGTTGCAGCGCCTCTTCAGCTTCCAGGCGCTCTACGCCGGTGTCGCACCCCACCAGGCACTGGCGCTGCTGGCCGTCATCTCGTACATGGACGTGGTAGCCGGCGTCTGGTTCCCCACTGGCGGCATCCACGCCGTCGCCACCGGTGTGGCGGCGGCCGCCCAGAAGGCCGGGGTGCGCCTCCACCTCGGCGTGCCGGCCGAGCGCGTCCTGTTGGCGGGTGGGGAGCGAGGCGCGGTCCGGGGCGTGGTGACCGCAGAGGCCGTCCTTCCGGCCGACGTGGTCGTGTGCAACGGCGATCTTCCCGGGGCCTACTCGTTGGTCCCGGGGCTGCCGCTGCCCCGCCGGCTGCGCGACCCCCACCTGTCGCCCTCCGCGCTCGTGTGGCACGCCGGTGTGCGCGGCCAGCCCACCCACGCTGTCGCCCACCACAACATCCACTTCGGGGCGGCATGGGAGGGCAGCTTCCGAGCGCTCATCAACCAGGGCCGGCGAATGCCCGATCCGTCGCTCTTGGTGAGCGTGCCCACCCTCAGCGATCCGGGGCTCGCCCCCGACGGCTCCTCGGTCCTGTACACCCTCGAGCCCGTTCCCAACCTGCGCGGTCGCATCGACTGGGAACGCGAGCGCAACGGGGCCGAGGCGACGTTCCGCCAGCGGCTCGACGCGCTCGGCTACCCCGTCGGCGAGGTCGTCGTGTCGTGGCTCGTCGACCCGGTCGACTGGTCCCGCGCCGGCCATGTGGGCGGCACGCCGTTCTCGCTGTCGCACCGGTTCCTCCAGTCGGGGCCGTTCCGACCGTCGAACGTCGAGGCGCGGGCCCCGGGCCTGCTGTTCGCGGGATGCGGGACTGTCCCCGGAGTTGGCGTGCCCATGGTGCTGCTGTCGGGCCGGCTGGCCGCCGAGCGCGCCGACCAGGTGGTGGCCCGATGATCGACACCGCCGTCCCCGCCGAACTACACGCCGCCTACGCTCGCTGCCGGCAGCTGACGCGTGAGCACGGCACCACGTACTTCTGGGCCACCCAGCTGCTGCCCGCCGGCTGCCACCCGCACGTCTACGCGCTCTACGGCTTCTGCCGGCACGCCGACGACATCGTCGACAGCCTCGACGCCGGCGACCGGGACGGGCGGGCCGAAGCTCTCGCATTGCTCGGCGACCAGCTTTGGCGGGCGCTGCGGGGCGAGGCCATCGATCCTACCGCCGATGCGGTCCTGACGGCCGTCGTTCACACGGCCGGCGTCTACGGCATCGACCCCGCCTGTTTCGAGCGTTTTCTGCGTTCCATGACGATGGACCTCGTCGTCGACCGCTACGAGACATGGGACGACCTGCTGGACTACATGGACGGGTCGGCGGCGGTGATCGGCGAGATGATGCTGCCCATCCTCGAGCCCGTCGACCCGGCCGCCTTCGGCCCAGCGCGCCAGCTCGGACGGGCGTTCCAGCTCACCAACTTCCTGCGGGACGTCGGCGAGGACCTCGACCGCGGGCGCGTCTACATCCCCCAGGAGGATCTCCGCCGGTTTGACGCCGACCCCTGGACCCGCACGGTCGACGACGCCTGGCGCCGTCTGATGACCTTCGAGATCCAGCGGGCCCGGCAGCTGTACGAGGCCGCCGACGACGGCATCGCTCTGCTGCCCGCCCGGTCGGCGCGCTCTATCACGACGGCACGCATCCTCTACTCCCGCATCCTCGACGAGATCGAGGCCAACGACTACGACGTCTTCCGCCGGCGGGCCCGAGTGAGCACCACCAGAAAGATCCTCGTGACAGCTCGACTCACCTTGGCGCCGGCGCGGTCCCGGTCAAGTTCGCGAGAGGCCGCTCCGCTGTAGGTTCGAGCCATCAGAGCCGCGGCGGAGCCCCATTCGTACCATCACGAGCCGTGACATAACTGGAAGAACAGGTCGGCGCCGGGCCGCGGTGCGTCGCCACTGGAGCGCCCATGTTCCGCCCTGCCGCCGCATGCTCAAACGCCTGCGGGCCAGCCGCCCGGACAACAGCCACGACGCCGAGAGATGCGCAAGCTCCGCACGTCGACCGGCTCGTCGTCGATGACCTCCCGCTCCAGCCGCTCGACGCGCTCGACATCGCGTACAGGTCCGACTATGCCAGGTGCGTGACTCTGCCGAGTCGGTACTGAAAGGCGTCGCCGGTGTGGCGCGTCGAGGTGTGGCTCTTCGGAATTGAGCTCGCATGAGCCGACATGCAGTCGGACGAGAAGCATCGCTCGTGGCGTGCGGCTACCGACGGTGAAGGTCTTGCCGGCGGTGTCGGCCGTGCACTGTGAGCGCAGCGCGCAGCCCTGACACTTGGCCCCGAACGTTGCGCCGCCGGTGCGGTTGATGGTGATGGTGACGCTGTTGAGGCAGGTGACGGTGCGGGCGGTGTAGTCGACGGCGAAGTCGTCACGGTGGAACTGGTCGTCGCCGAGGCGAGGGTGCGCGCCGTGGGCCATGGTTTTGATCACTGCCGTGTGGTGTCGCCCATTCGGGCCCAGCTGCTTGCCGTCCCAGATGCGGGCGTACAGGTCCAGCACCCGGGCCGCCTTGACTGCGAAGTCCGGGTCGCGAGGGAAGATCCAGGACTCGTACTGCCACGGCTTGATGGCGTCGACGGCCAGCCACCGGCGCACCGTGGACGGCGACAGCGACCCCACCAGCCCTTCGCTGACGGCCTGGGCGGCCTGTTCCGCCGAACTCCATCGCGACAGCGGCACATCCCTGGCAGCCGGCGCCTCGCACGCCATGGCCTCGAACGCGGCCACCACCTCCGGGCCGAACACCCGCGGGCGGCCCGACCAGGGCGATCGCCGAGCCCAGCGATGCCCTCTTCGCAGAACCGCTTCCGCCATCGCGACACCACATCGACGTGCACACCCAGTGCCTCGGCGATGTCGACGTTGGCCAGGCCGTCCGCCGCGAGCAGCACGATGCGCGCCCGCACCACCTCCGAATGGGCCAGTGAGTAGCAGCGCGAGCGCCGCTCCAGCTCGACACGATCCTCAATCGCAAAGCTCGATCACGAACGGGGAACCACGCGACATCGGCCGCCTCCACTCGACCTCCGCCCGAACCCCGCGCTCCCCGCGCCCACGATCAACTTACACCGCTGGTGGGGTCTCCACGTCGGTGCAGCGACCACAACAATCTGGGGGTCAACGGGTCCTTCGCCGTGTCACTGACCACATCTCTTGGTGTCGACTGCACCGAGATGGAGACCCCCACACCGCTGTAATTCCCGGCGGCAGCGCTAGGCCCGGGCGCTTCGGTAGCGGCGGTGGGTGAGCTGTGCCGATCCGCGAAACGGTCCTCCTGCCGGGCGAAACTCTGCTTGTCGAAGGCGAGTCGAACCGAGCCGGAGGGCACTCCGAAGGTGAACGGACCTGACGGAGATCCCCACCGGCGAGGGCAAGCTGTACCTATTAGCCACCGTCTTGGACTTGGCCTCCCGGCGCCTGTGTGCCGCGACCCGATGTTGATGCCGCGCCCACCTTCGAAGCGGCGCGCGCCGTGGGAGGTCGTTCCGGCGGCGCAGGCGAGCAGATCGACGAGCCAGTCGCGCTCAGACAGAGCTGTCCTGATACGACGTGGCGGTGGCACGAAACGCGGCCCCTCGAGTGACGCCGCCAGCGTACGGTGGCATTCGGAGGTGTTCGGTTGTGCGATCAACATTGAGGTCACAGTTCGGGAGCAGGAATCGGGCGGTCGGATGATGCAGAGCGGGATGACGTCTCGGCTCGTCGCTCTCTGCCTCGATGCGAACGATCCGCTCGGTCTCGCGCGCTTCTGGGCCGTTGCGCTGTGCTGGGAGGTCGACGACGAGACCCAGGATGAGATCGGTCTCGTGCCGACGGATGACACCACATTCCAGGTCGTGTTCCAAACGGTCTCCGAGAAGAAGGCAGGCAAGAATCGCATCCATCTCGATCTCACGACCACGTCCATCGACGACCAGCAGGAATCGGTCGCGAGGTTGGTCGAGCTCGGCGCCCGTCACATCGACATCGGTCAGCGCCCAGACGAGGGCCATGTCGTGCTCGCCGACCCCGAAGGCAACGAGTTGTGCATCATCGAGCCGGAGAACAAGTTTCTCGCTGGCTGCGGACGTCTTGGATCGATCACGTGCGACGGTACGCGGGAGGTCGGATACTTCTGGAGCGCGGCGCTCGGCTGGCCGTTGGTCTGGGATCAGGACGAAGAAACCGCGATCCGCGCGCCCGACGGCACCGGTCCGCTCATCACCTGGGGTCCGCCGGTAGCCCCGAAGATCAGGAAGAACCGGCTGCATCTCGACATCGCGCCGGCCGAGCACGTTGATCAGCGAGCGGAGGTCGACCGTCTCACCTCACTCGGCGCGACTCGAATCGACATCGGCCAAGGCGATGTCGATTGGGTGGTCATGGTCGATCCCGATGGCAACGAGTTCTGTGTGCTGAGCCCTCGGTAGTGCGTCTGGCGCAGCTCGGCCCATCACCGGGATCGTGCACCTCACCAGCGATCCGGCGTCGTACCGCCCTGCGTGGGCAAGCACATTGTTCGCCATCGACGAGGGCCCGTCGATTCGAATCGTAACGGCAATTCGAGCGGTCATGACTCAGCATCAGTCGCCACGCTCGTCGACAACGGCGCTTGAAACAACATCATCGAGTCGCGCGCCTCGCTTCCTTCGGCCTCGGCGCTGGGGTCGATCGAAGGACTCGGCGGCTGGGCAGACTGGCACGCCCCGTGGCATCTACGGGTCGTCCTCGTCATCACTCGGTGCGACGGGACTCGGACGCTCTCAGGCGAGGAGGCTGCGGAGCATCCAGGCGGTCTTCTCGTGGACTTGCATACGTTGTGTGAGCAGGTCGGCAGTGGGTTCGTCGTGCGCGTGTTCGACGGCGGGAAACACAGACCGGGCGGTGCGTGCGACGGTCTCTTGTCCCTTGACGAGCCGGCGGATCATCTCGGTGGCGTCGGGCCTGTCATTGTCTTCGCCGACAGAGGAGAGTGTGGCGAACTCTCGGTAGCTCCCGGGTGCGGGTGCGCCGAGGGAGCGGATCCGTTCTGCGATCAGGTCGACGGCGAGCGCGAGTTCGTTGTACTGCGTCTCGAACATGAGGTGCAGGGTTTGGAACATCGGGCCGGTGACGTTCCAGTGGTAATTGTGAGTCTTGAGATAGAGGGTGTAGGTGTCGGCAAGGAGACGTGCCAGGCCATCGGTGATGGCCTGGCGGTCGGCCTCGTCGATGCCGATGTCAATGGTGAGATCAGTCATGATCTACCTTTCTGGTGCGGTTGATGGAGCGCTGTTCCGGGTGGTGCTGCGACGGTGATTCGCTCGGACCTTGTCAATACAGTCTGCCGCCCAGCCCGGCGCGTCGTCGGGAGTCGGCAGCACCGCTCGGTCTGCATGTTGTTCGGGAACGGCGATGCCGTGAAGACCTCTCGTCAGAGGGGGCACTTCACGGCATCGTTGCTCGGCCTTCGAGCGCAGTGTCACCTGCGCACGTTTACCCGCTTGCTTGGGGGCGTCGGCGTACCGGAGGTAGGGCTTGAACTCCTCGACGTTGTCAAACTTCTTCTTGGCTTCCTCGGTGGACACGGCCATCGATACGATCACGCGCTCGCCGGGCTTCCAGTCGGCCGGGGTGGCGATGGGGTCCTTGTCGGTGGCTTGCAGTGCATCGATGACGCGGACGATCCCGTCGAAGTTGCGGCCCACTGACTTGGGGTAGGTGAGCATCAGGCGCAGCTTGTCGGCCGGGTCGACGATGAACACCGAGCGCACGGTGGAGGTGTCGCCCTCACCGGGTTGGATCATGTCGTAGAGCTCGGCGATGCGGTGGTCGGGGTCGGCGGAAGTTGAGTGGGGTGCCGGTGACTCGCCGATGTCGGGAGCGCACTTGTGGTGCTCCTCGATCGGGTCGATCGACAGCGCCATGACCTTGGTATTGCGCTTGGCGAACCCGTCCTTGAGGGCGGCGGTGCGGCCCAGTTCAGTGGTGCACACCGGGGTGAAGTCGGCCGGGTGGCTGAAGAACACGGCCCACGAGTCCTTCTTCCATTCGTGGAAGGAGACCTCGCCATCGGTGGTCATCGCGGTGAAGTCGGGGGCGGTATCGCCCAGATGCAGACCCATGATGCTTCCTCTTCCTGATGTGACATCCGGGAGGATACCCCCGGTGGTATACCTCAGACAACAGGCGCGCACGCTGCCGGCATTCCGAATGACCTGCTCATCGAGAAGCGGTCTGGTCTCTGGCCGCTGGTCACTCCCGCCCTCGTTGCGGATGGAAACCCAGAGGGCTACGGCCTGCTGAGATACTCCGGCGCGGCGGCTGGGCGCTTGTGTCGGGCGTTCGGCTGTTGCGTTCAGGGTGGGCGTGGCCGTGTCTCCAGAACGACGACCGCATCTGGTGTAGGAGCCGGCTCGATGCCTTGCCATCCTTGCTGGGTTCGTCGCTGTCCCCGATGCCGATGGTGCTGCCGAGAACAGTGTCTTACGCGGTGCGTCCTCAGCGGCGAGAAGAGCGGTCGGGTTGGCCAATGGCCGCGCCGACTGCGATGTCGTGCAGGATCTGGGCACGGGTGTCCTGTCTGCCGACCCGGACGTCGCACCTCGTTGACAGCGGGTCACAGTAGGTTGTGTGAAGGGAAATCGGGGGAGCGAGTGATGGACGAACCGGTCGGAGTACTGCGAGTCCCGTTCTCGCCGGATGACGTCGAGGCGCACAACGAGCACGATCACGTCGCGGCGATCTTCGCTGATCGTGAGCATGCATCTGCGGCTGTCGAGGAACGGCGTGCCCTCGGCCTGGGCAGCGAACACCTGGGCGTCGCCGTGCACGGCGACGACACGGTCGTGTTCGAACACGACGAGGACGCCGAGATGGTGCACGACACCGGTGTTGGACGTTCGCTGGTGTCCCGATTGGCGCAATCGCCGGGATCGCGTTGGTGGCGTTGGCAGTTCCCGGGATCGGTGCGATCGGTCTGGGAGGCACCCTCGCGGTCGCTGGGGTATCGGCGTTGTGGGGTGGACTGCTCGGCGCGTACACCGGTGCAGCGGTCGGCGAAGTGGGGTGGACGGCGCACGAGGATCTCTCGTACACGGCGTTGCAGAAGGGCGAGGTGTTGGTGGTGGTGTGCAGCCACGGTCACGGCGACGCGGTGCGCGACGTGATGCAGCGTCGCGACGGCCGACTCCACGGGGTCGAGCCGCACGCGGACTGACCACGTCCGGTACAGGGAGGGACGAGGCGACCGAACCGAACAGATCCGCGGCGGGTGCGTTGTCCGACCATGAGCGTGCGGACTTGATCGCGGCGCTCGATGACGAGTACATGGCGCGGGCCACCTATGCCCAGGTGATCGCGGACTTCGGCGACGTGCGGCCGTTCTCGAACATCGTCGAGGCCGAAGGGCGCCACGTCGAGGCGTTGGTGGGATTGTTCGAGCGGTACGGCGTGGCGGTGCCGGTCGATACCTGGCCGGGGCGGGTGCCTCGCTATTCGTCGTTGCACGAGGCGTGTCTTGCGGGTGTGGCGGCCGAGGTCGACAACGGCGATCTGTACGAGCGTCTGCTGGCCCGGACTGTTCGGGCTGACATCGTGGCCGTGTACCGCAACTTGCAGGAGGCGTCCCAGGAGCGGCACCTGCCGGCGTTCCGTCGATGTGTCGAACGGGGCAGCGGGCCTGCCGGTAACGGTCGCGCCGCGCCAGGAGGCGGGCGGCGGCGTCGCCGCCGGCGGCGCGGCGGCTGAGCGACTCGGTTTCTGGGGACCGAACCGAAGATGTCGACGTTGGCGTGGATCGTTGGTGCCGGGTTGGCGATGAGCGCGGCTCGCGCTGGTTGGCACGATCACGGTGCTGATGCCAGCGCCGACAGTGGCGCGGGTGCTGTTGCCGATGGTCGGCTTGGCGGCCGGTTCGTTGCTCGGTGGGGCGTTCTTCCACATGCTCCCCGAGTCGGTCGACGCGATCGGCAACGGGCTCGGTGTGTACCTCGCGTTGGTGGCCGGGTTCTTGGTGTTCTTCGTGCTCGAGCAGTTCCTGCACTGGCACCATTGCCATCGCGTCGAGCACGTCGAGTGCGTGGAGCGTCGTCCGCTCGGTTATCTGATCCTGCTCGCCGACGGTCTTCACAACCTGATCGGCGGCTTGGCGGTCGGCGGGGCGTTCATGGTGGACATCCGTGTCGGGATCGTGACCTGGCTGGTCGCCGCCGCTCACGAGGTTCCCCAGGAGCTGCGTGATTTCGGGGTGCTCGTGCACCGTGGTTGGCAGCGCCGCTCGGCGCTCGTCTGGAACTTCGCGTCGGCGTTGACGTTCCTGGTCGGTGCGTTGATCGCGTACGCGATTGCCGACCACGTCGAGGTCGCCTACCTGTTGCCGTTCGCGGCGGGGAACTTCGTCTACATCGCGGCCGCGGATCTGCTGCCCGAGATCACCTCCGAGGAGCGCACCCGCGACAAGCTCGAGACGTCCGCTGCGTTCGTCGTCGGGCTCGCCATCCTGCTGGCCGCCACCCAGCTCGCCTGAACGGCCTGGGCAGGATGTTCACCGGTTGGCTGCCAGCCACCCCCGACCGACGGCGGTCGCCTCGGTCACGTCGGCTTCGGCGGACTGATCGCCGAGCGGGAGTACCGCTCCATCGACCGCGAGCTCGAACCAGGTGCGATCTTCGTCGACCATCTCGACGACGTCGACCTCGTGACCATCGAACTGATGCGTCGCAACGATCCGTTCCATGTGAGCATCGTGATCGCCGCGAACGCGCCCGACCAGGGCCGGACGACCCGAACCCGCACCGCCCGTGAGGAGATGGATCACTCAAGGTCACGACGGGCGTGTCCGAGCGCGGCGATGACCCTCGCATCCTCGGCCGAAGCGCTCGGACCATACGCAGCGCTGTACTGGCCACGATGGCCGCATGGACCAGTGAGCCCGAACAGGACGGGTTCGTCGCCGGGGTCGCTCGGACCTTCGAAGCGGACCACCTCGTCGACGGTGACCTCGTCACGATCGTAGGTCACGGTGCAGGTGAAGCAGCGAAGCTTGCCGCCCTCAGCGATCCAGTCCTCGACATAGCGGGCAGCCCGCAGTCGTGTCGTTGCCTCCGACATGGTCTCCATCTGTTTCGACGTGTCAGCCGTCGTGATCGACTTCCTTTCAGCGCTGACGCCGGTCAGCAGGACGTCACTCGTGCTCGCGCGTTGGACGCGGTCCGTCGCCTCGACGGAGCTGTCCCGCACGTGGTCGTCAGGTCCGGGCAGCGGACATGCACGACGACACCATGACCTGATGAGCAGCGTTACCCCGTCGAACTGAATCTGTGGGTGGCAGCGTGAACCCTCGGCCGGTGCGATCGTCGGACAGAACGGAGCTGATCGTTGATGCAGGCGCAGGAGTGGATCATCGTGCTCGCGCTCGCGTCGTTGTCGATCGTTACGACCGTCGGTGGCGTGTTGCTCGCGGTCGGGATCGGTGATCGGCCACGGCCTGTCGCGACCGGCATCGGGTTCCCGGCCGGGACGATGGTTGCGGTGTCGATCGCCGAACTCCTCCCCGAGGCATACCGCGATGGCTCTGCCAATTCGGTGACGGTCGCGGTGCTGGCAGGCGCCGCGCTCCTCGCCGCGCTGAACATGATCGTCCCCCACACCCACCTCGTGGCCGGACACCCTGGGATTGCACCCGAGCAACCACGAACCGCCTACCTCGTCATCTTCGGGTTGGTGCTGCATGACTTCGACGACAGGAAGCCAAACGTCGTGGCCCGGATCGTCGATTCGCCTCGCCGACGTCGGAGTCAGCGGGGATTGATTGCGGCACCTTCGGTGAGCCAGGTCCACGGTTTCGGACCGGTGCCGTAGCGCGACTCGACTCGCTCGATCGTCAACCCGGCGGCACGCACCAGCTCCGCGGGCTGGCGCGTGAGATGGCACCCGTCCGCGACCCGCTTCTGGATCGGTTCCAGGCGGTGCTGCCGAGCGCGCGACCGTCATGTCGGGCGACAGGCCGTGTTCGAGGAAGTGGAATCGACCGCCCGGCCGGAGCACCCGCCGGATCTCGCCCAGGGCTTGTTCGACGTGGGCGATCGTGCACAACGTGAACGTCGACAGGCCTCCGTCACAGCTGGCGTCGTCGAGCGGGATCGACTCGCCACGGAGGGCGATGTGCTCGACACGGATGCCAGAGTCGGCGATTCGTTGTTCGGCGAGGCGGCGGGCCGTTGCGGCGGGCTCGACGGCGTACACGAGCGTCACCTCGGCCGGGTAGGCGGGCATGTTGAGGCCGGAACCGAATCCGATCTCAACCACGGTGCCGAACAGCCCTGCGGTCACCTGCTCGCGCCAATGCCGCAGCTCGCCGGTGCCGCACGCACGGTCGATGAGACGCGGCAACACATGCTCTCGATAGAGACCTACGGCTTCACCTCCGAGCGATCGTCAACCCGAGCGTACCGGGCGCTCAGCGAAGCCCTCCGAGGAGCCGGCTGCCGGATCGATCCGGTTGGTGTTGCTGTTACAGCATGCTGTCGAGCGTGCGTCCACCGACCAGAGCAGCCGCGGAACTGGCGGCCTTGCTGATGGCAGCTGTCGCGGTGGCTGGATGTGGAAGAGCTGTCGTCGACGTCGAGAATGGGTTGTATCGCGCCTCGGTGCCGTCAGCCGAGCAGTTCGCCCTCGACGCCGATGGCGTCATCCCGGGCGGCTTCGCAGTCCTGCGCGACGCGGGCGCATCGACGATCGAGGTGCGGATCGAGGACGATCAGGTGACCTTCCGACTCGACGGAACCGGCCTCACGACACGGCAGGCGGTGGATCGGCGCAGGGTGAGCGACAAGGAAGGCTCGGGGCCCTTCAGGGCGGAGAAGGAGCTGCTCGTGTTGGGTAGCGATGCGCTCATGGTCGGTGGGCTCGTGATCGAGGCGCCGGTGATCTGGCCGGGGAGCTTCGATGGCAGTCCGATCGTCACGATCAAGCAGCACGACCCGGCGGAGCGAGGCCCGAGCGTGTCGTGTCGCTCAGACGAGAGCTGCCTCGTGCTGACCGCCCCCGTCAACCCCGCCGGCGACTACGCGAACGTGAACGACCCCGACCTCGACGAAAGTCCGGTGGCATCGATCAGGGTGACTGACGAGCTCATCGAGTTCACCCTCGAACCGAAACGAGTGGTCCGAACCGACCGAGGCCAGGAGTCGGTCATCGACGCGTGCGGCATCTCCGAAACCGTGATGTGGGATGTCCCGGCCGAGGTAGGTCTCACGATCGATGATCCGGTGCTGGTCCACACGGTCTGCTCGCTCACGCCAGGAGCCTCCATCCAGCTCATCATCATGGAACGCGAGGCTGTCCCCGTGCTCGCTCCCCTCGCCGCCGGCAGCGACGGTGCCTGGTGCGCTGCGAGCCCACGCTGCTTATAGTTCGCCCCCACCTGACCAGCTCCCCGACATCGACGTGCTCGACCGAGTGCCGCACACGTCGCGTGACGCGGAGTGGGGGCGCCGCACCGCTCGATGTGCTCACGGTCGCGACCCGTTCCTGCAACGACGACCCGGGCCAACCCGAAGGTCGCGTCGGCCGAACTGCGGCACGCGGGGTGCCAGTGTGTGCTGGTGGGACTGTCGCTCATGCGTTGTCAGTTCACGCAAACGGGGGTCGACTCGGCATCCGACCCAGCGCCAGCGTGGCAGCGGCCATGATGGTCCCCATGGCGGCGATCGCCCAGCCGGGCCCGGCGGTGGTCCAGATATGATCCCGGTGGCGGTGGATGCGACGAGGTTGCCGAGGCTTTGTGTGCCGGCGAGAGTCCGAAGGCGGATCCGGGGATGTGTTCACTTGCGGCACTGGCGACGCGCGTGTTGCCGGCAAACAACGGTGGCTCGCGGCAGCGGATTGCCCAGCAAGTGCCACCGGTCCCTCGCGAACGATCCCGGGTGGTGATCCGAGACGTCACGGGTCGAACGTGCCGCCCATGGTCGACCGATTGATCAGGGTCCGCCGATCATGCCTCGCCTGAGCTCGACCGGCGGGAGGCCTCAAGGTCTCGACGCACCTCGGCGATCTCAGCTCCGAGGTCGGCCAGATAGCTCGTGAGGTCGTCTTCGTCGGGCACCCAGCGACCACGGCGTCCGCGGCGTGGCCCGTACGAGCGCGGTTCGTAGTCCGGAGGCGGATACCCGTACCCCCAGTGACACCAAGGTCCGTGTCCGTGACAGCAGCTCAGTGGAGAGACCTCCGTGCTGGCTAGTGATCCAGTATTGCGCTGCCAACCTGCGCGCTACGGCCGAAGGTCACACGCCGCCGTGGTCGGCGACGGTGCCGGGTTGACGGCGACGCCTTCGGTGAGCCACGTCCAGGGCTTTGGGCCTCGGGCGTACTCGTGACTCGACACGTTCGAGCCCATAGTCACGCCTCAGAGATGCGCCGGAGGCCGCACTCAACGGCACGTACCGAGCGGTGCGCACGCGGTGTGAGCCGCCCATAGTGCGCCCTGCGATTGTGGCCTGTCACTGCTGGCGGCGGAGGCGTTCGACGACTGCCGCCTGGCTGTTGGGGAGGGCGTGGGCGTAGGTGTTCATGAGCATCTCGCGGGGCTGTGGCCCAATAGGTCGGCGATCGCTCGGAGCTCGCCGAGGTCACTCGCCGACTGGACCATGTATGCGTCTGGGCGACCGCGCGGATGCAGAAACTCGTCGTCGGCGGCACCCGGGCGGGGCATGGATCACGCAGCGAGGGTCTCGGCGAAGGTCCCAGCCTTTGGGTGACGTCTTGGGGATGGCGCCGAACAGCGCGCCGCCGGCGAGGATGGGACAGAACGGGTGGAGCCGCGGGCCACCGTCTCGCCGAAGCGACGCCAGGTAGCTGACGGCAAACCACGGCGCAGCATCGGGCCGGGTCTCGCCGCGGTGCAGCGCGACGACGCCGGGCCATAGTCGGGTGGCGACGGCCACGAGTTCGGGTGCGTCGACCTCGAAGTCAGACCACGTCGCCCCGCGCCGGTGTGCTCGACCGGGCCCGGTCCCACGCGCACGCGGCCCTCTTGGGGTCCGTCCCGGTACCGGACGACGTGAAGGCCCACGACCTCGATCTCACTGGCTCACTGGCCGTCGGGGGACCCTTTGTGGCGAGCGGAGCGCCGTCGGTTCGCGGGGACTGTGGTGTCGGCTGGCAGCGTCGGCCATTCGGCTCGTCGAGGGTCAGGTTCGGCACAATGAGGCCGGCCATGACAAGCGGTCGCGCTATCTGGGTCGATCAGCCCAGCGCCGAGGAACTGTCGGCGCTCGATCCGGGCGTTCCCGATGCCCTCGAGCGACGGCCAGACGTCCTGGTCGTGGGGGGCGGGATCATCGGGGTGGCGACGGCCGCGGCGTGCCGGGCGGCGGGAGCGCGCTCGGTGCTGCTGATCGAGGCGAGCCGCCTGGGAGCCGGGGCTACGGGAGGAGCGGCCCGCCTGCTGATCCCCGAGGCGCACCACAGCAGCGACCCGGCAGCTCTGGTGGACCTGGGTCGGATCAGCTTGGGCCGGTGGCGCGAGCTCCACTCCACCTCGCGAGGAGGGGTCGGGCTCGTGGAACTGGACTTTGTGGGCCTGGCACCGCACCCCGAGCGGTTCTTGGCCGATCCGTCCCCGGTCGCGGAGTGGTGTGACGCCGCCGAGGTCGCCCAACTCGTGCCCGACCTGGCGTCGCCCGCGCCTGGCGCGCTCATCCGCCACCAGGCCCGGGTCAACCCGTTACGAGCGCTTGGTCGACTCGGGGCCCGCATCCCGCAGGTGGCGACCGGGGTGAGCGCCACCGCGGTGGAGGACCCGAGGCGGTCGCATCGTGGCCGTCTCCACTACAGCGGGCACGATCGCCCCCGGCGCCGTCGTGTTTGCCACCGGTGGACCTCCCCGGCTGGACGGGCTCGAGCTACGCCTGCCCGCCGACACGGTGAAGGGCCACCTCGTCGTCACCGAGCCGACCCCGGTGAGGCTGCCCGGCATGGTCGAACCGGGGGTACGCAACGGGAGGACAGCCGCCTGCTCGCCGGTGGAACCCTTTGACGTCGACGACCTGACCGCCGAGGTGCGTTCGGAGGTGACCGACGCGCTCCTCGCCAAGTTGGAAGCCGCCCTGCCGGAGCTGCGCGGCGTTCGCCTGACCCACCGGTGGTGCTGCCTGCGGCCCCACCACCCCGACGGGCTGCCACTCATCGACCGCGTCCCTGGCCTGGACAATGCCTGGGTCAGCAGTGGGCATTACCGCACCGGGATTCTCATGGGTCCTGCTGTCGGCGCCACCCTCGCCCTCGTGCGAGCCAGGTCTTTGCCCGGGCGTCGGACTGAACCCAAGCGGGGCCCTCGAGCTGGCGCCGAAGCACCCGTACGCGGCGTGGTAGCCTCGATTCAGGCGATGGAGCTCGCCGGAACCGCCTGTCACGGGCTGATGGCTCCTACTCCGATGTCATAGCCTGGTCGGAGGGAGTTCGGTTGCCCGGTGAGCTGGAGGTGCTGGCAGCGAGGGCCGAGGAGCTGGCGCTGGTCGCGGCCGGTCGGCCGGAAGCTCGACGGGCGGAGCGGCTCCGCGAACGGTTGACGGCGCGCCGGTTCGTGATCTCGGTGGCGGGCGAGTTCAAGCGGGGCAAGTCGACGCTGATCAATGCGCTGGTCGCGGAAGAGGTCCTCCCGACCGGAGTGTTGCCGCTTACGGCGATCGCGACGGAGTTGCGCTTCGGCGAGCCGGGCGCGACGGTCGAACACCTCGATGGCCGACGGGTCACCATCGATCCGAGCGACGTTGCCGACTTCGTCACCGAGGCGCGGAACCCGGCCAACGAGCGTGGGGTCGAGCGGGTCGCGGTCGGCGGCCGGTGGCCGTTGTTGGCCGCGGGTGTGGTGCTTGTCGACACGCCTGGCATCGGTTCGGTGCACGAGCACAACACGGAGGTCGCCCGTGAGGCGTTGCTCGACGCTGACGGCGCCGTGCTTGTCCTCGCGGCCGACGCGCCGATATCGGAGCAGGAGCGCGACTTGTTGCGGCTGCTGGCGGAGCGGCGGGCGCCGACGTTCTTCGTACTCAACAAGGTTGACCACCTGCGGCCGGCGGAGGTCGACGAAGTCCGCCGCTTCGTCGAACACGTGCTCTGCGACGAGCTCGGTCGCAAACCACTGCTATTCCCAGTCAGCGCGCGAGCCGCGCTCGAACCGACGGTCGGCAGGCAGGAACTTCCGGCGATGTTCGGGGAGTTCGTCGGTGAGCTGGAGCGATTCATCCAGGAGGATCTCGTCAAGGCCCGTCTCGACGCGGCGCGCCGCGAGTTGTCGCGGCTGGGCGCGTCACTGCGAGACGCAGTGGCTGTCGAGACCGCCGCGCTCGACCTCGACACCGAGACGCTGGCCGCGAAGGTCACCGAGTTCCGGGCAGCGGCCCGCGCCCAACGCCAGGTGTTCGACGACGACCGCACACTGCTCGGGCGCGACGCGGCCCGCTTGAGCGACGGGGTCAGCCGGCGACTGTTCGAGTTCGCCCGCGCCGAGCCCGCCCAACACACCCAACGCCTCGCGGAGGTTGCCGTGAGCGCACCGAGGGGGACGTTGACCGGAGCGCTGCGGGGCGAGATCGAGGCGACGGTGCGCGAGTCATTCGAGGCGTTCCGCACGGCGGAGGCGTCACGCGCAGAAGACTCGTGGCAAAAGGTCGCGGCCGAGTTTCGCGCCAAGACGCAGGCCCGTGTCGACGCGGTCCGCGACGCGGCGGGCGAACTCTTCGCGGTGTCGCTGCCCCCGCTCGTCGTGCCCGCGGTGTCCGAGGAACGCGAGCAGTTCTTCTACCAGTTCCTCCATGTCGGCAGCTTCAGCGACCCCTTCGCCGGCGTGCTCGGCCGGCTCACGCCCGCGTCGATCGCCCGCCGGCGAGCCGCCGCGTGGGCGCAGGAAGAACTTGCCCGCGAATTCGACAAGCACGCCGGCCGGGCCCGGTGGGATCTGACGCAGCGACTCAGCGGCGTCCGCCAACGCTTCGAGGCCGCCATGCGCGCCGAGCTCGAAGCCGCGATCGACGCGATCCTCGACGCCGCGGACCGGGCGGAGGACCTGCGGCGCGCCGCGGTCGACCAACGCGACCGCCACGCCACCAAGGTCGAGGCCCAACGAGCGCTGGCCGGCAGGCTCGCCGCGCTCGACGAAGGGAACGGCTGACATGGCCGACGCCATCGTGTTCCTGGTCCGGCACGGCCGCACGCCGCTCAACGCCGCAGGCGTGCTGCGGGGAAGGATCGACGCGCCTCTCGACGATGTCGGCCGCGCCGAAGCCCGCGCCCTGGGCGACGTCTTCCGCGGCGTCAGCATCGCCGGCGTTGTCACCGGCCCGTTGGCGCGAGCCCGCGACACGGCCGCAGCCATTGCCAACACCACAGGCGCGCACGTCGACATCGATGACCATCTCGCCGACCGCGACTACGGACCGTGGGCCGGCCACGCACTCGACGAGATCGAGGCGCAGTTCGGCTCGGTCGACGCCGCGCCCGGTGTCGAACCAACCGGCACCTTCGTCGAACATGTCGTCGCCGCGTTCTCGCGGGCAGCGCACGACAGGACGCCGGTGGTTGTGGTGGCCCATGACGCGGTGAACCGCCACGTCCTTGCCGCACTCGTGCCGGCACTCGGCGGATCGGAGGACATCCCGCAGCGAACCGGCTGCTGGAACCGACTCGAACGCCACCCGGACGGGTGGTCAGCCCCAATCGTCGATGCTGTGCCCCATGACGGCCGCCGCCCCTGATCCCCCGCCGACCTCGGCGGCGCCATCGGACCATGTGTTGCGCAACCCAGGCGTCGTCGGCATCGGCGCGGCCAGCCTCTTGTCCGACGCCGGACACGAGATGGCAACCGCGGCGCTGCCCGGCTTCCTGCAATCCCTGGGCGCGCACGCCGCCGCACTGGGTGCCATCGAAGGGATCGCCGACGCCGCCCTCTCGGCGTCAAAGGTGGCCGGGGGCATCCTCGCCGACCAAGCCGGCGTCGAGCGCAAGAACGTCGCCGCTGGCGGCTACGCCATCACCGCGCTCGGCCATGGCGCGTTCGCGGTCGCCCCGGCCTGGCCGTTCGTCGCTGTCGCGCACGCCGTGTCATGGATCGCACGCGGCGGCAAGGCCCCAGCGCGCGACAGCCTCCTCGCCGGTTCGGTAGACACCGATCAGCTCGGCCGGGCGTTCGGCGTCGAGCGAGCGATGGACTCCCTCGGCGCCATCGCCGGTCCGCTCCTTGCCGCGCCGCTCATCGTCGCCGTCGGCTACCGGTGGCTGTTCGCCATCAGCATCATTCCTGGCCTCCTCGCCGCCGCCGCCGTCATAGTGCTGGTGCGAGAGACGCCGCGGATCGCCCATGAGGCCACCGATCTCGCGAACCCGATGCGCACCCTGGCGCGTACGCCGGGACCGTTCCGGCGCCTCCTGTTCGGCGTCGGCCTGTACGGGCTCGGGAACTTCTCGGCGACGCTGCTGATCCTGCGCGCCACGCAGCTGCTGCACGACGCCGGGCGGTCCAGCACCGGCGCCGCCGCCGTCGCTGTGCTGCTGTACGCGGGACACAACGCCGCCAACGCCGTGTTCGCCTACCCGGCCGGCGCGGCGGCTGACCGGGTCGGGCGTCGCAGCGTGCTCGTCGCCGGCGTCGCCCTGTTCGCGGCCGCCTGCGTCGTGTTCGTCTTCGCGTCAGCGAACCTCGCCGTACTCGGCCTGTTGTTCGTGGCGGTAGGCGCGTCGACCGCGATGGTGGAGACCGGCGAGGGCGCGCACGCCGCCGAGCTGCTCGACCCGGCGATCCGCGGACGAGGGTTCGGCCTGCTCGGGCTGGTCGACGGGATCGGCGACCTCGTCTCCAGCGTCATCGTCGGCATCCTGTTCACCGTCACCAGCCCCGCCTGGGGCTTCGCCTACGCCGCCGCCCTATCCGGAGCCGGAGCGATCGTCCTGGTCGCGCCACGCGCTGGCCGCCCCTACGAACCGGATCCGGCCAGCGCCGTATAGAGAGGACCGTTCATGGCCTACCGCATCGAATCAGTAACCGCCCAGGAGATCCTCGACTCCCGCGGCCGGCCGACCCTGGCGGTGTCGTTGCGCGTCGAGGGCGGCGCCGCCGGCGAAGCCGGGGTCCCCTCGGGGGCCTCGACCGGCACCCGGGAAGCGGTCGAGCTGCGCGACGGCGACAACAGCCGCTTCGGCGGTGCCGGCGTCCAGCAGGCGGTCACCAACGTCAACGGCGAGATCGCCGACACGCTCGTCGGCCGCGACCCCCACACCCTCGCGGCGCTCGACGAGCTGCTCATCGACCTCGACGGCACCGACACCAAGCGCCGGCTCGGTGCCAACGCCATCGTCGGGGTGTCGATGGCCGCCGCCCGAGCGTTCGCCGCCGCGCAAGGCATGCCGCTGTACCGGTTCCTCGCCCCCGCCGGCGTCGCACCGCGGCTGCCCGTGCCCTGCTTCAACGTCATCAACGGCGGCCGCCACGCCGCGAACCGCCTCCAGCCCCAGGAGTTCATGATCTGCCCGCTCGGAGCGCCGACCTTCGCCGAAGCGCGGCGCGCCGGCGCTGAGGTCTACGCCGCGCTCCGGACCCGCCTGCACCAAGCCGGGATGGCGGTCGGCCTCGGCGACGAGGGCGGCTTCGCCCCGGAGCTGGCCACCGCCGAGGAGGCGCTCGACGTACTCGTCGCCGCCATCGGCGACGCCGGCTACCCGGCCGGCCGGGACGGCGTGGCCATCGCGCTCGACCCGGCCGCCAGCGAGTTCCGCGGGGCGGATGGCCGCTACGAGCTTGTCGCCGGCGCACCGGGCCTGTCGTCGGCCGAACTGGCGGATCGGTGGGCCGAGCTCACCGACCGGTATCCGATCTGGTCGATCGAGGACGGCCTCGGCGAGGACGACACCGACGGGTGGAAACTCCTCACCGACCGGCTCGGCAAGCGGATCCAGCTGGTCGGCGACGACAACTTCGTGACCAACCCGGCCATCATCCGGGCCGCGATCGATGCCGGTGTGGCCAACGCCGCGCTCATCAAGCTCAACCAGATCGGCACCGTCACCGAGACCCTCGAAGCGATGCGGCTCTGCCGCGACGCCGGCTACGGGCAGATGGTGTCGCACCGCTCTGGTGAGACCACCGACAGCTTCATCGCCGATCTCGCCGTCGCGACCGGCTGCGGGCAGATCAAGTCGGGCGCCCCGGCGCGGGGTGAGCGGGTCGCCAAGTACAACCGGCTCGCCGCCATCGAAGCAGCCCTCGTCAGCGCGCCCTACGGACTGCCGGATTAATCGCGGCGGTGGGCACGCTCGTAGACATCCCAATCCCAGCGGCCGACCTCGATCGCCCGACGGGTCATCGCCACCACCTGCTTGTGCGCCATGGTCGGCTCCCGTTCGGCGCGGCGGACCGCGCGTCGACGGGCGCGGCTGATCACCTCGACGTCGCCTCCGGCCAGCTCGGCCAGCTCGGCGGCCCGCTCGATCCCTCACAAGGGTCGGCTCGCCATTTCGTCGGCCCGCCCGATGACGGCCGCGGCCGATCGGTCGGCGGCCTCTCCCGGGTCGGTCTCCACCGCTGCCTACATCGGGATGTTGTGCCGTTTTCGGTACCAGCGGGCCCACACCCGCTGGCCGACGCCGATCACCACGAAGACCGCGACCATGCCGGGGACCGTGCCCCGCCCGATCACGTAGGCGAGCGTTGCGGTGATTGCGCCCCAAGCGGCGACGCCGAGCAGGGTCTTGACGGTAACGGGCCGCCGCGCGGGCAGCGGTCGCGAATCGGTCACAGCGCGGCAGCGAGTGCGAGGCCGGCGGCCGCCGCCGCGGTGCCGGTGAGGAGACTGGCGATGGCGTTGAAGAACGCGTCGGCCACCGCACCCTCCTCGAGGAGCCGGATGGTCTCGAACGTGAATGTTGAGAAGGTGGTGTAGGCGCCGCAGAACCCGGTACCCAGCCAGATCTTCGGCGTCGACGGGAACGCGTGGTAGAGCGCGGCTCCAGTGATCAGACCGAGCAGGAGCGAGCCGCTCACATTGATGACGAAGGTGCCCCACGGGACCGCACCCTCGGTGCGGTCCTGCACGAACCCGTCGAGCAGGTACCGGGCCGGCGCGCCCACCGAGCCGGCGATCAACAACCCGACGAAGATCGTCAGTGTCATCTTCCCGCCCCCTTGGCTGGCCGGCCGACGTACTTGACAACCTCGACGTCGTCGACGATCACCAGCCCCTCCGTGATGAGCTCGTCGAGGCTTGGCAGGAACGCCTCGATCGCCTGCTCGGAGTCAACCATGATCACCGCCATCGGCAGGTCGTCCGACAACGACAGGATCCGCGTCGTGTGGATGTGATTGGAGGCGCCGTAGCCCTCCACGCCACGGAACACGCTCACCCCGGCGATACCCGCAGCGTGGGCTCGCTGCATGATCTCGGTCGCGAGCGGCGTATGACCGTGCCGATCGGACTCGCCAATGAAGATGGTGAGCCGCTTCTGGTGGCCTTCGAGCTTCATCACTGCCTCTCTCTCGACCGCTGTCGCGTCCCTTTCGGCAACGGCATCAGGCGGGCCAACAGGATGCCTCCCCACACCGCCGCGAACCCGGCGATCAAGCTCCCCGCCGCGTAGGCGACACCGATCGCGGCGTGGCCGTCCTTGATCAACAGATCCACCTCCATCGCGAACGTGGAGAACGTGGTGAACGCACCCAGGAGCCCGGTAGCGAAGAACGGCCGCACGTAGCGGGTGGGCGGGAAGCGTTCGATCACCAAGATCAGGATGAACCCCAGAGCCAAGCTGCCCGAGACATTCGTCCAGAACGTCGCCCACGGGAAGCTGTCCGTGCCGACGTGGATCAGCTGGGCCACCTCGTAGCGCGCCAGCGCGCCGAGCGCCCCGCCCGCGGCGATGGCGGCGAGCACATCGGGCTGCGCCCGACTCGAGAAGCGCCGCGCGGGACGCTGGGCGGGCCGGTGCTCGAGCGAAGGTGCGGCCGGGTCGGAGGGAGCGAGGTCCGGGTCGATGGGCACCACTCGGCGGTCGCCGTCGTCGTGAAGAACCGCGCTCACCTCCTACCCAAACGTCCAGACCAGACACGAGTGGTAGGAGCTATCAGCCGTGCGGGCGGTTCATGGCGAGCTCCATCGCCGAACGACAAACAGCGTACCAACCGAACGTGGGCTCGGGTCGCGCGTCGGCCTCGACCGGCTGTCCCAGAAACGCATGCCCGAGAACGCAGCGGCTCGCAGCGGCCAGGCGCGTGGCCGAAGTGCCGGGGAATGACGGTACCGGCGAATCAGTGCTACGCCCGCTGCGAACCCGCTACGTGACTACATGGCCGTGAGCGGGCCGGGTCTGCTGACTGACCGCCACTGGGCAGATCCTGCTGGCCGCGCACAATCAATACATGCCTTCGCCGGCTCTGCCGACTGCCGACCCGCGACCCGAGCGGCTGGTTGCGAGGGGCTCCGCTTTCATGATCTCCGCCACGGAGCGGCCACACCCGCCGCCACCACCGGAGCCACCACCAAGGAGCTGATGGCGCGACTGGGTCACGCGTCACCGGTCGCGGCGCTGCGCTACCAGCACGTCGTGAGTGGCCGCGACGCGGCCATAGCCGACGCCATCGACGCCGTGGCGAGGGCAACAGAAGTAGCCGTGCGTGCCCGTGTCGTACCGGTGGAGCGCGTTGGAGATGACACGCTTGCGGCACGCCGGGCCCCTCGCCGATAGTCACAGGCTGTGGACTAACGCTCTGAGCTGGTAGGTTGCTCGTGGAGACGATGGGACTCGAACCCACGGCCTTCTGCGTGCAAAGCAGACGCTCTTCCAAGCTGAGCTACGTCCCCAGGGAACTCGATGGTAGCGACCTCCGGCGATCGTCCCGCGGCGATACCGTCACCGCGATGGCTGTCGTGTTCCTCGTGTTCGCCATCCTCGGCCTCGTCGCCACGCTCCTCGCGCTGCGCCCGCCCCGGCGACCGGCAGTGCTGGCCACCTGGATCTTCGTGCCGTCGCTCCTCTTCGCCGAATGGGCGCTCCAGTTGCTTGTCGGCCACGTCGTCATCGTGGCGGCGCTCGCCCCGTGGGCCAGTGACCGAGCGGCGGGACGAGCCGGGCTCGTCGTCGCGGCGTTCACCTTCCTCGGGCTCCTCGTGCTCGCCGCTCGCCAGCTGAAGGCCTGGAGAGCCCGACCCGGGTTGACCGGCCCCGGTGTCGGCAAGGTACAGATGGTGACGGGCCTGCCGATCCGGCCCCGCGATGTGCAAAAGGCCGCGGATGTCGTCTACGCGCAGCGCGGATCCCGGTCCCTCCATGTCGACATCTACCGCCGCAACGCGCCCGGTGAGTGGCGCGCCGGTTCTGGTGCAGATCCACGGCGGGGCCTGGGTGATGGGCAGGAAGTCGGACCAAGGACTCCCGCTCATGCACCTCCTCGCTCGGCGCGGCTGGATCTGTGTGGCGGTGGAGTACCGGCTTTCACCGCGGGCCACATTCCCGGACCACATCGTCGATGTGAAAGAGGGTCTCGCCTGGGTGCGAACACACATCGCCGACTACGGCGGTGATCCGAACCGTCTCGTGATCACGGGCGGCTCGGCCGGCGGTCATCTCTCCAGCCTCGCGGCGCTGACCCCCGGGCTCGACCAGCCCGGCTTCGAGACCGCCGACACCCACGTGAGTGGCTGCGTGCCCTTCTACGGCGTCTATGACTTCACCGACCGCGCCGGGCACTGGCGGGGTGACGGGCTGGAGCGTCTGCTCGCGCAACGGGTCATGAAGGCGACCCTTGCCGATGCCCGCGAGCGCTACGAGCGAGCGTCGCCGATGAGTGCCATCACCGCGGACGCGCCTCCTTTCCTCGTGGTACAGGGCACTGGGGACACGCTGGTGCCACCGAGCGAGTCGGAGCTGTTCGTCCAGTTGTTGCGACAGACGAGCAAGGCCCCCACCCGCCTGCTCGAGGTGGCACACGCGCAGCACGCCTTCGACTCCCTGCCCTCCTTGCGGACATGCGCTGCGCTCGAGACGGTCGTGGCCTTCTGCGAATCGGTCACCGCCGCGACAACCAGCGCGGCCCCGGGGGACGCCGAGCGCCTTCGCCACCACACATCCCCGTCCGCCGAGGCAGGTCCACGGCACGCTGCGGGCAGTTCGGCGTAGTCTCACGCCGCTGACCGCCAACGGGGGGCGGTGAGCCGGGCGATCAACGGGTGACGGCCGCAGCGTTCCTCGTTCCACGACCACACAGAGGGGGACATCGTGTACATCTTCAGCCGCTCGGCCACGCTCAACCGGCTGCGCTTGGTCGAGGCCACGACGGCCGCCGTCGAGATCGCCGGCATGGTGAACGAGCTCACCGGCCTTTCGATCGCGGTGTTCGCCTCCCGCTTCGGCGAGCCGCTCAACACCATCCGCTGGAACGCGCGCATCGATTCCCAATCCGAGCTGCAGACCGCGACCGACAAGCTCATGGCCAACGCCGACTACGTGCGGTGGATCGCATCGAACGCAGAGATGTTCGAGAGCGCCCCGAGCGATCAGCTCGTTTCGGTCGTATCGTCGACCCTGGCGGAGACCCCGAAGCGCTTCTACACGGTTCTCATCGCCGCCGCGGCCAACGGCATGATGGCGGACGCCGTCGCCTTCGGCGTGCGAGCCCAGCAGTTCGTTGCCGAGACCACGGGGTTCGCAACCGCGTTCATCACCGGTGTCTACGGCCCGTTCGGCAACGTTGCGTGGCTGACCGGGGTCGACGCCATGGGCGACCTTGACACCCTCGCCGAGATGCAGATGACGAACAGCGACTACCACGCCCTGGTCAAAGAGGCCGGTCCCCTGTTCCTGCCGGGCTCGGGCTCGACTGGACTCATCGAGAAGATCAACTGAGGCGGGCGCCCGCCCGCTACCCCACCTGGCGGAACGTCTCGCGGTAGTTGGACGGCGCCACGCCGAGGCGCCGGCCAAGGTGGGCGCGGAGGTTGGCGGCCGAGCCCAGCCCGCAGCGTTCAGCCACGAGGTCCACGGAAGCGTTCGTTGTCTCGAGGAGGCGCTGCGCCAGGAGCACTCGTTGCGCGACGAGCCACTGGAGCGGAGTGGTACCGGTGGTCTCACGGAAGTGACGAGCGAACGTCCGCGGCGACATGCTCGCTCGGCTTGCCAGATCGCTCACCGTGATGGGCTCGTCGAGATGGGTGACCGCCCAATCGAGCGTGGTGGCGAGGTCGTCGGACCCCGCGATGGCGGGTAAGGGCGCGTCGACGAACTGAGCCTGGCCGCCCTCGCGATGGGGCGGGACCACCATGCGCCGGGCGATGGTGTTGGCCACCTGGGCGCCGTAGTCCTCGCGTATGAGATGCAGGCAGAGATCGATGCCCGCAGCCGTGCCTGCCGAGGTGAACACCTGGCCATCACCCACGTACAGCACGCTCGGGTCGAGCGCGATCTCCGGATAGTGGCGCGCCATCTCGGCCGCGTACATCCAATGGGTCGTCGCCCGCTGCCCATCGAGGATCCCCGCGGCCGCGAGCACGAAGGAGCCGGAGCAGAACGAAACGAGGCGAGTGCCTCGCGCGTGAGCGGCCCGCACCGCGTCGAGCACGGCCTCGGGCGGTCGCTCGCCTTTGGAGCGCGGCCATCCGGGCACGATCACGGTGTCCGCCCACGCCAGGCCGTCGAGGCCGTAGCGCGTATCGAGGGTGAACCCATGGCGCGTACTGACCGGGCCGGGCTCGGCCGCGCAGATACGGAGCTCGAAGCGCGGGACGCCGACATCACTGCGATCGATGCCGTAGACCTCGCAGGCAACGGACAGCTCGAACATGGGCACAGGGGAGATGGCGAGAACGGCGATCCGCTCCGCCGGAAGCGGTTTCGCGAGGCGAACGGGCATGGCAGGAATCTAGCGCACAACGGCTGTCCTGCCACTCGCCAAGAGCGGGCGGCAGCCGGACATGGCTTGCGTGGATCGCGACGCACTGATCGAGCGCTACGAGGACGGCCCCGCTGAGGTGCGCCGCGCCCTTTCAGCCGCCATTCCGGCCGAGCTCGACTGCCGCCCCGCGCCCGACCACTGGACCGCCCGGGAGGTCGTCCATCACCTGGCCGATTCAGAGACGAACAGCTACATCCGCCTGCGCCGCCTCTTGGCCGAGGACAACGTCACCATCGTCGGGTACGACGAGGCCGAGTGGGCCCGCACGCTCCGCTACGACCTTCCGATCGAGCCGTCGCTCGCCGTGCTCGAGGCCCTGCGCAGGTCATCCGCCGCCCTTCTCCGCACCCTCGACGAGGGTCAGCTGGACCAAGCGGGAACCCATTCCGAGAGTGGGCCGTACTCAGTCCGCGACTGGCTCGTCATCTACGCCGACCACGCTCACGATCACGCGGACCAGATCCGCCGCGCCCGAGAAGGAAGAATCTGATGCTCGCCCCCCACTGCCCCCGCCATGGCCGCCGCGTCCTGCTCGGCCTCGACGACATCACCGCGGTCACCAACACGGCCGACGGCATCGCCATCGAGTGGCGCTGCACCTGCGGCCACCTCGGCCGAACGCTCACGGGACGCCGCAGTACCGTGCGGGGGCGTGCTGGTCGTCACCTCGTCTGACGCCCACGACCCCCTCGGCGACTTCGAGGTGACCACCGAGGGCCTCGAGCAACAAGGCCGCCAGATCGGTGCGCTCCGGCTCCCGACGGTCGTCGTGCCGGAGGGCGGGTACCACCTCGAGCACCTCGGACGCAACGTGCACGCCTTCCTCGACGGGTTGGCGGAGGCTCTGGCCGCGTGAAGGGCGCTCAGGCGATGGGCCGTCGGTAGGCGACGGAAGGGGGCTGGAACAGCAGCCGCTGCCGGGGCGTCAGCAGGGGAGCCAGCTCGTCGGGCAGGCGATGGTCCTCCGACCACGACGAGCTGCCCGGCGAGTACTTGTAGGCCAGCACGCGGCGTTCGTGAGCGGCGCGCCACGGGCGGGTGCCGTGGGTGAGAGCCTCGGTGAAGAGGATGACGTCACCGGCGCCGAGCGGGATCTCCACGACAAGGGGATGGTCGAGGCCGACGCGGCGGGGCAGCTCGTAGGCGGCGCGATGGCTCCCGGGGATGCAGGCGAAGCCGCCGTCGCCGGGCTCGGAGCCAACGAGGGACCAGAGCGCGGCAACGAGGCCGCAGCGCGGCTGCCCGCCGGCGACGACGTAGTACTGCGCGGGGTCGAACGGGCTACCCCCTCCGTGCAACCCGAGTCCCGCCGTCCCCGGCGCCATCACGATGCCGTAGGTGTGGTCGAGGCGCGCGTAGGCCCCGCACAGCTCGACCACCACGTCCAGCACCGCGGGATGATCGAGAAGGTCTCGGAAGCAACGGGCCCGGGCCAGATGGCCTACGAACCGCTGGCTCTGCACCGTCGACCCGGGCCGCGGCAGCTGGAGGGAGTCCCACGCCGTGTTCAGCTCGGCGACGACGCGCCGCCCGAGAACGTTGCGGCGCACCACGAAGCCGTGGATGTCGAAGGAGTAACGCTCCTCGTCGGTCATGCCGGCCACGCCTCCATCGTTCCAAATGCGCAGGTCGTCGGCCGGCGCGCCGTGTGGCGGGTCACGGCGGGAACGCGAACGACCCAAGTGGCGTTACACGCAATCGACACAACGAATAGACCAAACAGACCTGGCGCCCCGGCATCCACCATCGGAGTATCTGGAGGCAGTACACCGTGATCGTTCGGTGGTACCAGTTCGGGGTAGGTGGGCGATGCCGGAGCACCAAATCCTGAAGCGACTGATCGGACGGGAGATCGACATCGATCGCTACGACGGCGGCCACGACCACGGCCGGCTCCTCAACGTCAACCGCCGCAGCCTCTGGTTGGTGGTGGACGACATCGAGGACCGATTCGTGTCGCTGACCGACATCGAAGCGCTCCGAGCCGGCTCCTAGGTCATCGCGATGGCGTCGAGTCGACGCCGCCTACTCCCCGTCGCCCTCCACCTCGATCGAGAACCACCCGCCGCCCGAGTCGGCCTGCCGACGCGGCCCTGCGCTGGCTCTCACTGCGTTGGCGATCACGCCTGTAGCAGCCGCCCAGCAAACGCACCGGTGTGGCGGCCGTGGTCCATGAAGACTTCGCCGTTCACCACGGTCCACGCGTAGCCGTCGGCGCGCTGCACGTACCGGCCGGCGCCCCTGGGGAAGTCGTGGACGTACTCGGGCTGGTGCAGCACCATGCCGTCGAGGTCGAACACGTTGACGTCGGCGTAAGCACCCGGGCGCAGCACGCCGCGGTCGTGGATGCCGAAGAGCGCGGCCGTGTCGGAGGTCAGCCGGCGCACCGCCTCCTCGAGGCTCCAGCGCTCCCGTTCCCGCACCCAGTAGGTCAAATAGAACGTGGGCTGACTCGAGTCCATGATCTCGCCCACGTGGGCGCCGGCGTCAGCCAGCCCGAGAGTCACGACGGGATCGTGATCTCCTCGACGGCGCTGAGCCGTTGGTTGAGGAACGGCAGGTTGCACACGAGGCTGGCGGACTGCTCGAGGTTGAGGTCGATGTACCTCTCTGCCTTCGTGACGCCCGCGCCGTTCGGCGTGGGCGGCGAGGGAGTCCTCCGGGCGGGCGTCGTAACGAGCCGGCCCGGGCGGCAGCACGAAGACCCTGGCGGAGATCGAGGGGAGGCGGTTCCGACTCGGCGGCGGCGATCAGTTCGGCGCGGCGGGTCGGATCGGCCAGCACGGCGAGCTTCTCCCCGAGCGAGAGGTCGTGCAGATCTCAGCACGCGGCGGCCCGGTCGAAGGGCGTGCGGTTGGCGAGTGAGAACAGCAAGCCGACGCCGCGCGCTGTCGTCTGCGGGCGGAGGTTCGCGCCGCGGGCGTTCTCCTCCTTGGCAAGGAGCGACGACCTGCGCGTACAGGCCAGGCCGTCGGTCCGACTGCGTCAGGCCGAAGGTCAGCGGGCGGCCCGACCGGCGCGAGAGCTCGCCCATCCACGCCGATCTCGGCACGGGTGTTGGGGAGCTCCTCGGTGTCGCGCTCCCCGAGTCGCGCCACGGCTTCGAAGACACCCCGTCGGTGGCGGCCCAGGACGTCGCCGATGGCCAACAGCTCTTCCGGCGTCGCCCACGTCCCGGGAACGGGTCGTCCGTCGGGTGCCCGGTGCAAGAGCGTGCGCGAGGTCGAGAATCCGAGGGCGCCGGAGCCGATGGCCTCGTCGAGGAGCTCGGTGATGGTGGCGATGTCGTCCGGCGACGCGGCGGCTTCGTCGAGGCTGCGCACGCCCATCGCCGCCACTCGTACGGCGCAGTGGCCGACCATGCCCCCGACGTTCAGCCCCTTCGCGATCCGCTCGAGCCATCCGAGGTACTCGCCGTACGTGGACCAGTCCCACGGCAGCCCGTCGAGGATCGCATCGCGCGGGATGTCCTCGACGCTCTCCATCATCTCCGCCAGCACCTCGCGGTCGTTCGCCCTCACGGGCGCGAAGGTCATGCCACAGTTGCCGAGCACGACGCTGCTCACGCCGTGCCAGCAGCTCGAGGTGGGCAGCGGATCCCACGCCAGTTGCGCGTCGAGGTGGGTGTGGATGTCTACGAGGCCGGGCGTCACGACATGGCCGTCGGCGTCGAGCGAGCGGATGGCGGGTCCGTCGTAGCGCTCCTCGACGGCCACGATCCGGTCGCCCTCGATCACGACGTCGCCGTGCCGACTCGGGGCTCCGGTGCCGTCCACGACGAGGCCGTTACGGATGACGAGATCAGCTCCCACGGTGCACTCCCGAGCTCGACCGGCCCCTGCAGTCCGGTCGCCTCAGGTGGGGTGGCACCAAGTCGCCGCGCCGGTAGCGTGCGCGCATGATCCGACGCGGTCTGCAGCTTCCGAGCTTCGACTTTCCCGACACCGACACCGGCGCGCTCTTCGAGCACCTGAGCGACGTCGCCCGGACGGCCGAGGACGCCGGTTTCGACTCGCTCTTCGTGATGGACCACTTCTACCAACTGCCGATGCTGGGCCGACCCGACCAGAACATGCTCGAGGCCTACACGTTGCTGTCGGCCCTCGCGGCGCGCACGCGCACGATCAAGCTGGGCGCGCTCGTCGGAGGTGTCACCTACCGCAACCCGGGGCTGTTGGCCAAGGAGTTGTCAACCCTCGACGTGATCTCTGGCGGCCGCGCCCTCTGGGGCATCGGCGCGGCGTGGTTCGAGGCGGAGCACCTCGCCTACGGGTACGAGTTCGGCACGTTCGGCGAGCGCTTCGAGAAGCTCGAGGAGGTGCTGCAGATCGTCAAGAGCATGTTCGTGAACCACACGACCTCGTTCGACGGCAAGTGGTACACGATCCGGGACGCCTACAACATCCCCAAGCCCATCCAGGCGGGCGGGCCGAAGGTATTGATCGGCGGGGGCGGCGAGCGCAAGACGTTGCGGCTCGTGGCCCAGTACGGGGATGCGTGCAACTTCTTCGGACCGGCCGACGTGGTCCGGCGCAAGAACGCCGTCCTCGACGAACACTGCGAGCGGGCCGGACGCGACCCTCGATCGATCACTCGCACCCGGCTCGGCACGCTGGTGCTCGGTCGTGATCCCGGCGAGGCCGAGGCGAAGCGGGATGCCTTCCTCGCCGCCCGGGGGATGGATTTCGCCTCGCTTCCCGAAGAGGCCCGCAACCAGGTGGGCGCCATGTTCGACCTCGGCGGGCCTGACGAGATCAGCGCCCGGGTCCAAGAGTTGGTGGACGCGGGCTGCGACGGGCTGATCTTCAACATGCCCGACGCCCACGACCTCGGCGCGGTGGCCCTGGCCGGCGAGGTGTTGAGCAAGGCGCTGCCGTAGCGACGGTCGCCTGCGACTGTGGGTCCGGCCAGTCGAGCGGCGTCAGGCGACCGCCGGGTCGGTCGGCGACCAAGGTCGGCCGAGGTCGGGACGGCCCCCGGGCCCGCTCGGTACGGTCGGCCGCCGTGATCACGCTCGTGCTGGGAGGGACGAGATCCGGGAAGTCGGCCGTCGCCGAGCGGATCGCCGCCGCGCAACCGGAGCCCCACCTCTACGTGGCCTGCGGGGAGGTGACCGACGAGGCCATGGCCGCTCGCATCGCCGCGCATCGGGCCAGGCGTCCCCCGAGCTGGACGACGCTCGAGGCAGGCTCCGACCTGCCTGCCGTGCTCCGGAACCATCCAGGAGGGACCGCCCTCGTCGATTCGTTGGGGTCGTGGCTGGTGGCCGCTCAGCGCCAGCCGGGGATCGAGGCCCGCGCGGAGGAGTTGCTCAACGCGCTGCGGGCCCGATCGGGCGCGACCGTATTGGTGACCGAGGAGGTGGGCTGGTGCGTCCACCCATCCACTGAGGCGGGCCGGATGTTCACCGACCGTCTCGGCACCCTGAACCAAGCCGTCTCGATGGTGGCGGACGAGGTGCTGCTGGTCGTGGCCGGCCGAAGCCTCTCGCTGCCCCCGGTTCAGGAATGAGACATGCTCCGGCGAATCGCCGGCGATTCGCCAGAGCATGCGCGAGCGCGGTGGGGTTCCTCACCGTCGTGGGAGGGCCGGCCCCGCCCGAGCCGAGCGCCCTCGCCTGGTTCGGGCCGGTCGGAGCGGCCCTGGGCGCCCTCGTCGGTCTCACATGGTGGCTCTCCGACCGCGCTTGGTCACCGTTCGTCGCCGCGGTGCTCGCGCTCACCGTCGACCTCGCCCTGACCGGTCTCCTCCATCTCGACGGCGTGGCCGACACCGCGGACGGCCTGCTGCCCGCCATCGACCGGGATCGCCGCTTGGCGGCCATGGCGGATCCGGCCCTCGGCGCCTTCGGCGTGGTCGCCGTCGGGGTCACGCTCCTGGCTCGCACCGCCGGGCTCCTCGGTCTTCCCACCGGCGTCCGCGCCGTCGCGGTGACCGCGGGGCTCTGGGCGGCAAGCCGAACGCTCATGGCCGTGGCCGTCACGGTGCTGCCCTCGGCTCGGCCCGGCGGCCTCAGCGCCCGCTTCGCCAATGCTCGACCCTGGCCGGCACTCGCTACCGGCTTGCCCCTCGCCATCGCCCTCCCCGTGGTGGGCCGCGGCGTAGTCGGTCTCGCCGGCCTGGGGATCGGGCTGCTCGCCGGAGGGGCTGTCCTGACGCTGGCCCGCCGGCGCCTCGGTGGCATCACCGGCGACGTCCTGGGCGCCGCCGGTGTGATGACGGAAACTGTCGGACTGCTGGCGCTCGCCGCCCACTGGTAAGTGGTGCCGTGACCGGCAACGTTCGCCCCATTGCGCCGGCCCACAGCCGCGAGCCACGGCACGAGCTCCAAGGTGCGAGGGAACGGCTCGACTAGCGTTCCCGGCCGTGGCCGGCGACCTGATCTACGCCTATCGGGTCATGCAACTCCCACTGCTCGACGCCGAGGGCGAAGGCATCGGCAAGCTCGACGACATTCTCTTGACCCCCGGTGCCAAGGGCGAGCCGCCCGAAGTTCTCGGGTTCGTGGCCGTCGCGCAGCGTCGCCGCATCCTCGTGAACGCGGCCCGGGTCGCGAGCCTCGAGGGCGACGGGGCCAGGCTGCGTTCCTGGGACGTCGACCTCAACCCGTTCAAGCAGCGCCCAGGGGAGCTCCTCGTCAAAGGCGATCTGCTCGACCGCCGCCTCGGCGAGGAGACCGTCAGCGACATCGCGTTGAGGCCGGTCCCGGAGCGGCCCTCGTCATGGGAGATCGCCAAGGTCCGCCTCGGCAAGCGCTCGCCGCTGCGGCGGCGTCAGTCGTATCGCGTCGTCGACTGGGACGAGGTTCCCCAGCTCTTCATCACCACCGAGGTGGCCGCCGAAGCGGCCCGGCTGCGGGACCTGCATCCGAGCGATGTGGCCCACCTCGTGCGCAACCTCCCCCTCACTCACCGCCAGCAACTGGCGGAGGCCATGGAGGACGAGCGGCTCGCCGATCTGCTGGAGGAGCTCACCGAAGCGGAACAGCTGCGCCTCATCGAAGAGCTCGACCTCGAGCGGCTCGTGGGCGTGCTCGAGGAGATGGAGTACGACGACGCCGCCGACCTGCTGGCCGAGATGCCTGGCGAGCAACGCACCAAGGTGCTCGACGCCATGGACGCCGACGACGCCGGCACGCTGCGCCGGCTGCTCTCCTACGGCGAGGGTACCGCCGGCGGGCTGATGAACCCGGACGTGATCATCATGGGCCCGCACGACACGGTGGCCGAAGCCCTCGCCCGCATCCGAGAGCCGGACTGGCTCGTCTCGGTGGCCGCCCAGGTCTTCGTCTCCCAACCACCGTGGGTGCCTCCCACGGGCCGCTACCTCGGGGTCGTCCACTTCCAGCGTCTCCTCCGGGAGGCTCCCTCGATGCAGTTGTCGCGCTGCCTCGTCGTCGAGCCCGCGGTGCTCCCCGACACGCTGGAACGCGAGGTCGCCGAACGGTTGGCCGCCTACAACCTCATGGCCCTGCCGGTCGCCGACGACCAGGATCGCCTGCTCGGCGCGATCACGGTCGACGACGTGCTCGACCGCAGCCTGCCCGCCGGCTGGCGCCAGCGACAGCGACCGATGAGCAGGACGTCGTGAAGCGGCGGGAAGACCTCTCGGCGCCCCGCGGGAGCCGGCGCCTGAACTTCGGCATCCACTACGACCCTGAGGCGTTCGGGGACTTCTCCGAGGGCATAGCTCGGTACTTCGGCACGGCCCGCTACCTGGTGATCCAGACGATCCTCGTGGTCATCTGGATCTTCGCGAACGCCGTCAGGGGCTCGAACGCGTTCGACCCCTACCCGTTCATCCTCCTCAACCTCCTCTTCTCGACGCAGGCCGCCTACGCCGCCCCGCTCATCCTGCTGGCGCAGAACCGCCAGGAAGTGCGTGACCGAGCCGCCACCGAGCGCGACCGCTCGATCTACGCGCGGACGCAGGCCGACACCGAGTTCCTCGCCCGCGAGATTGCCAGCATCCGCGTGACGATGGCCGATGTCGTCACCAACGAGGATCTCGAGGACCGCTTGGAGGGATTGACGAAAGCGATCGAGGCCCTCACCGAACGTATCGATCAGGCCAGGCCGGGCTGACCCACTGGCCGGTACGCTTCTCGCATGCGGCGGCTGCTTCCTCCTGACACCCTCGCCCGAGACTCGCGCTTCCAGCGCATCACGACCGCTGAGCGGTTCGCCGATCAGCGACCTGGGCTCGGCGAGGACCGGCGCATGAACCCCGGCGCGGACGACGTCGCCGATCGTGCCCGACGCCAGATGCACGGCATCTTCGTCGGCGAGGTGCAAGCCCTCGAAGGCGCGGGGCGCACGACGTACGACTACTACCCCGGCAGCGAGATCCCCTTCGGACTCAAGCTCGACATGGCTCGTCAGTGCTGGGACGAAGCCCGTCACGTGCGAGATCTCCATCAAGCTCGGTGACCACATGGGCACCGAGATCGGTGAGTACAGCGAAGCGGTCACCCTCTTCGAGGCCGCCTGCCATCCCGACCCGGTGTTCCGGCTGGCCGGGGTGAACCGCGCCCTCGAAGGCCTCGCCATCGACGTCTTCACGACCATGCGCGACTTCGGCGACGAGATGCAGGATCCCGTGCTGCGCTTCTGCGAGGACTGGATGCTGGCCGACGAGGTCACCCACGTGAAGATGGGTTCCACGTGGCTCCGCGAGGTCACCAAGGACGATCTGGACCGCCGCCAGCGGGCCCTGGAGTTCCAGAAGACCGTCGACGGGCTGTTCAACTTCCGGGGCCTGCGGGGTGAGGAGCGTGACGCCGGGATCCGCCTGGCCCGACGCTTCCGCGAGCTCGCCGGCTTCGACACAGAGGAGATCGACGCCATCGCCGCGCAGGCCGACGCGCAGAAGGCCGAGCGGCTCGCCGCCACCGCCTCGGCGTGATCGCCGGCGCGGCCAGCCCCCCGCTCGAGACCCTCTAGACCTCGGGGCCCTCGGCCCGCACCTTCTCGACGTGGGCCATCGCCTCACGAAGCTGGTCGATCCATTCGCTCTGATGCCGGCCGACCAGCCGGACGCACCAGGCCAGCGCCTCGCTGCGGCTGCGAGCGCAGCCGGCGTCGATCAGCGTGTCGAGGACGGCCCGTTCGGGCATACGCAACCGGGTCATGGCCGGGACACTCGCCACGGTGAAGAGCTCCTCCCGATGAGCACAGCGTGCACCCCAAGAGACCTTGCGCTCGAAGCGATGCTCAGCTTCTCGGGCGATGCGGATCCGCTGCTCTCGGGTGTCTTCCCGGAACCCCCTGATCCTGCCGGCCAGCGCCAGGCCCTTTGCCTCCTCGCCTACGTCCTCACCGACGTCCGGGGCGGCGAGTGTGCCGACCACGAGGATCTCGTCACGATCGGTCGTGACGGAGACGGGCTCGGTGAACCAGCTATCCGGGATGCGGCCCCGGAACCAGGCTCGAACTTCCTCCTGCGTGCTCACACGTCGAGATTACATGATTACAGGATCACTTGCAACCTTGAGGGCTCAGCCTTCGGCGACCTCCGTGCCCGTGAACCGGGCTGCCTTGACGCCTCGGTCGGCCAACTCCGCCAGCAACGCCGCCGTCGGCAGGGCCGCGTCGGCCAGCCCGAAAGCCCCCACCCGCCCGAGCTGTCCCCGCCCCGCGGCCACGGCGACGCACGCCGCCACCGCACCGGCGGCCACCGAGGGCCAGTCGAGCGCTCCCAGCACCTCGATGGCCCGGGCGCCGTCGCGCACCCCTCGGACCTCCACCCTCAGCGCTCCGGTGCCTCCTTCCGCGTCGGTCGGCCACAGCATCGGCAGGCGGGCCGTCAGCCGGTCGCGCCGGGTGGCGCTCACTCGGGCCGAGACCCGCTGAACGCCGGCGAAGGCCGGCACGAGCAGCAGAGGATCGGGCATGTTGGCGCGGTAGCAGTCGAGGGCGCCCACCGGGTCGGGGAACCAGCAGAGCTCGCGGCCCGATCCGCCCGGGCGCTCGAACCAGCCGTCACCGTTCCATCCGAGCGCGGTGCCGCCAAGAGCTCGGTGGTGCTGCCGAGCGCAGGCCGGGCCCCCCGTCCCGTGCTTGGCCACGTGGATCTCGTCGATCTCGTCGAAGTCGGCCGACGCGAACCGGGCCAGCAGGCACGACAAGCCAGGCATGAAGCCCGCGCCGACGGCGAGGGGGAGCCGCCGGCCCCGAGCCACCGGATCGAGCGCCAGGAGATCGCGAACGTCGGCGGCGTCGTCGGAGACCGAGACCACGAATGCGCCACGGTTGAGAAAGCGCGCCGCGTCGGAGGCGTGGGGCGCAGCACCGGCCAAGACGGCGCCCTCCATGCCCACCAGCTCCGCGGGCGCGACCGCTCGGACCCGTTCTCCGAGGGCCGTGGCCACTCGGGCCGAGCGGGCGTCGTCGAGGTCGGCGACCAAGGCCTCCTCGACGTCGGTGGTCGCCAGCCATTGCCGCAACACCCGGAGCCCGACGGCCCCGGCCCCGAGGACGCCGAGCCGCATCAGCCGGAGTTGCTGACCGGGAGCTCCTGCCAACCGCCGCCTTGCGGCGGCACCCCGCCCCGGCCCCGCACGCGCAGGACGGCCGCGATGAGACCTGCGACGGTGAGCGCGACGACGGCGCGCCGGAAGGCCTTCATGGTGGGGCTAGTTGGAATCGAACCAACGACCTCATCCTTATCAGGGATGCGCTCTAACCGACTGAGCTATAGCCCCAGGAGCCGCTCGACGATAGCCGCGCCCCGCTGGGCGCGGCCACCAGTCACGGGCGGGTGACGGGAGCAGCAGCACGGCCGGGACGTCCCGCCTCCGGGCCGCTGACGACCGCCTGAGCGGGCGCCGGCTCCTGGCGCAGCAAGACCTCCTCCTCGAGCACCGTGACCCGGATGCCACCGAGGAGGTCGGCGATGAGGTTGAAGAGCACCGTGAGCGTGACCGTGACCGCCGTGCCCCCGATGACGAGCACGGCACCGATGATCCACGACGCCTTGAAGATCTCGCCGCCGTTGAACTTGAAGGTCTTCAGGCCGAAGAGGTCCTTCACGAACCCTTCGACGTTGGTGATGGTGCCCGTGGTCGAGGCGAGGTTCCACAGGAGCATGCCCGCCACGAGGAGGATGGCGAACACCACGGCCCAGAAGACGAAGGCGATCTTGCAGACGCTCCAGGCGTCGATACGGCGCACGACCCGATTGACCTTGCGGACCGCGCGGCCGGCGGGCCATGCGGGTGCGCACCGGAGGACGACCGCGGGCGGGAGCGGGCGGCGCGGGAGCCGCCTGGGGCCCGGTCGTGACCGCGGGTGTCTCGCCGGTGGTCCGTTCCCCGACAGACGGCACGGCGACGACGGCGCCCGTGCGCACGACCGGAGGGGCGCCGGCCGGCGAACGATTCGTGGCCGGCGGTGTGGTGGGCGCCTTGGCAACAGGAGCGCCGGCCGGGAGGTTGTGGGTGCGCACCGGCGGGACCAGCGGGACGGCCGGGCCCGGCACGGGGCGACTGGGCGGCCCGTTGCCCGGGAAGCCGCCGAGGGCCCCCGGCGCGAAGGCCCGGACTCGTTCATCGCGACTCGGGCCGTTGCCGTTGCCGCCGGTGACATCGAGTCGATCGGCGGGCGCGCCACGATGCTCGACGGACGGGTCGACCGCGCCGTGAGGGGGGTCGTCGCTCGGCACCCACGGAGTGTACGTCGGTCGTCTCGCCAGAACGGAGTCATGGGCCGCGATCGCTGATGGTGACCGTGGCGCGCGCGTCGGCAGTGGCGCCATCCACCTCCACGGTGACCAGCACATCCAGCCCCCGCTGCTCGAACCATCGCAGCCGGCCGCCGTTGTCGGCCGCGGCCGCAACCGCCGCACCTCGCCCCCACTGAGCACCCGCCAGCGCGGCCGCATCCGCCGCCGTACGGGCCCGGGCGGCGTGAACGGCACCGGCCGCCAGTCGGGCGATCCCGAGCAGGAACACCAGACCGACCGCCATCACCGCCACCATCAGCGGCACCGCCTGGCCTCCTTCACCACGACCGCGCATCATCCCCGACCTCCAAGGCTCGCTTCATCGGGGGAAGTGCTGTTGGGCGGCTCAGGGCCGCAACTGTCAGTCGGTTTCGCTCGAGGCGATGATCGGAGCCACTGCCGCCACGGCGTGCCCCTCCTCGAGGGTCATGAGCCGCACCCCGGTGGCCTCCCGTCCTTGCGAGGAGATGTCCCTCACCGGGCTGCGCACGATCGTGCCGCCCGAGGAGATCACCACGACCTCGTCCTCGAGGCCGACCATGAACGCCGCCACCACCTCGCCCTTCCGAGCGGTGAGCTTGATGCCCCGCACCCCCTGGCCGCCACGCCCTTGACGGTTGAAGCGGTCGAGCTGCGTCCGCTTGGCGAAGCCCGATGCGGTGACCATGAGGAGGCTGGCCTCGTCGCGGGCGACGTCGGCCGACACGACCTCGTCGCTCAGCTTCAGGCGCATGCCGCGCACCCCCGAGGCGGCGCGGCCCATGGCCCGGACCTCGGCTTCGGCGAAGCGGATCGTCATGCCCGAACGGCTCACCAGGAAGATGTCGTCGGTGCCGTCGGTGACGATCACCTTCATGAGCTCGTCGCCCTCGCGAAGATTGATGGCGATGAGCCCGTCGCGACGGGACGAGTCGTACTCGCCGAACCCCGTGCGCTTGACCACCCCTTGCTTGGTGGCGAAGAAGAGATAGCGCTCGGTACCGAACTCGCGGGTGTCGATGATCGCTTCGATCCGCTCGTCGGGAGACAAAGGCAGGAGGTTGACGATCGGGATGCCCTTGGCCGTCCGCTCGCGCTCGGGGATCTCGTGCGCCCGCAGCCGGTAGACCTTGCCTAGGTTCGAGAAGAACAGCAGATAGGCATGGGCCGTGGTGTGGATGGCGTGGCTGACGAGGTCCTCCTCCTTCAGCTTCGCCCCCGCCACCCCCTTGGCCCCCCGCCGCACGGCACGGAAGGCGTCGGCCTCGACCGTCTTCACGTAACCGGCGCGGGTCATGACGACGACGAGCTCTTTGTCGTCGATGAGATCCTCGGTGGACATCTCGCCCGGATCATGGGTGAGCTGGGCGAGGCGCGGGGTGGCATAGGTCTCCCGCACCTCGAGCAGCTCGGCCTTGACCACCTCGCGCTTGCGGCCGTCATCGGCGAGGATCGCCTCCAGCTCGGCGATGGTGTCGCGGAGGTTGGCGATGCGCTCCTCGATATCGATCCGTGCCAGGCGCGTGAGACGACCGAGCGTCATGTCGAGGATGTGCTCGGCCTGCACCTCGGTGAAGGCGAAGGCGTCGATGAGGCCTTGGCGTGCCGCGGCCCGGTCCTCGCTGGCCCGGATGAGCGCGATGACCTCGTCGATGACGTTGAGGGCGCGTAACAGGCCCTCTTGGATGTGGAGCTCGCGCTGGGCCCGATCGAGGCGGAACTGGCTGCGACGGGTGATGACCTCGAGCTGGTGCTCGACGTAGGACTGCAGCACCTGCGCGAGATTCAAGGTGCGGGGCACGCCGTCGACGAGCGCCACCATGTTCACCGGGAAGCTCGTCTGCAGCTGGGTGAGCTTGTAGAGGTTGTTGAGCACGACGTTGGCGTTGGCGTCGCGCTTCAGCTCGATGACGAGCCGCGTCTCCATGCCGGCGGAGGAGTCGTTGGCGTCGGCCACGCCGTCGAGCTCGCCGCTGTTGACGAGCTCGGTGATCCGGCCGAGCAGGGCGTTGGGTGACACCTGATAGGGCAGTTCGCTGACGATGATCTGGAAGCGGTCGCCGCGCCGGCCGGCTTCCTCGAGCGTGGCCTTGGCCCGCATCTTCACGGAGCCGCGACCCGTGCGGTAGGCGTCCATGATGCCCGCCCGCCCGAGGACCAGGCCGCCCGTCGGGAAGTCGGGGCCTTTCACGAAGCGCATCAGGTCGTCGGGGGTGGCCCCCGGATGGTCGATGAGGTGGATGGTGGCGTCGATCACCTCGCCCAGGTTGTGCGGCGGGATGTTGGTGGCCATGCCGACGGCGATGCCCTGGCTGCCGTTGACCAACAGGTTGGGGAAGCGGGCAGGGAGCACGGTTGGTTCGGTGTTGCGCCCGTCGTAGTTGGGCCCCATGTCGACGGTGTCCTCGTCGATGCCGGCGAGAAGCTGCATGGCCAGCGGGGCCAGACGGCACTCGGTGTAGCGGGCTGCGGCCGGCCCGTCGTCGAGCGAGCCGTAGTTGCCCTGGAAGTCGATGAGGGGATGGCGCAACGAGAAGGGCTGGGCCATTCGTACGAGCGCGTCGTACACGGCATCGGGCGAATGCGGATGGAACTTGGCGATGACATCGCCGCTCACGTTGGCGCACTTCACGCGGGGGCGATCAGGCCGGAAGTTCTGCACCTCCATGTCCCACAAGATCCGCCGGTGCACCGGCTTCAGCCCGTCGCGCACGTCGGGGAGCGCGCGGCTCACGATGACGGACATGGCGTAGTCCAGGAAGGAGCGCTCCATCTCCTCCTGGATCTCGATGGGTTCGATGGCGCCGAAGGTCAAGCCCGGCTGGAAGCCGGGTGCATCGGGCGGTTCGGGGGGATCGGTGATGTCGCTCATCAGATGTCGAGGAACCGGACGTCTCTGGCGTTGTGCTGGATGAACTGCTTGCGCAGCTCGACTTCGTCACCCATGAGGATGCTCATGACCTCGTCGGCGAGGGCGGCCTCTTCAACCGTGACCTGGAGGAGGGTGCGGGTGGCCGGGTCCATCGTGGTGGCCTTCAGCTCCTCCCAGTTCATCTCGCCAAGGCCCTTCAGACGGTTGAACTCCTTCTTGTGGTTCGGGTGCTCGACCAGGAAGGCGGCCTTGGCGGCGTCGTCCTTCAGGTAGATCTTCTCCTTGCCCACCTCCGTGGAGAACAACGGTGGCTGCGCGATGTAGACGAAGCCTTGCTCGACGAGCGGCTTCATCTGGCGGAAGAAGAACGTGAGCAGCAGCGTGCGGATGTGGCTGCCGTCGACGTCGGCGTCGCACATGGCGATGATCTTGTGGTAGCGCGCCTTGGCGATCTCGAACTCGTCGCCGACGCCGCCCCCGATGGCCGTGATCATCGCCTGGACCTCGAGGTTCTTCAGCATCCGATCGAGCCGCGCTCGCTCGACGTTCAAGAACTTGCCGCGAATGGGCAGCAGCGCTTGCGTGCGCGGATCGCGGGCTCGCACCGCCGTGCCCCCAGCCGAGTCACCCTCGACGATGAACAACTCGCTCTCGCGCGGCTCTTTGCTGGTGCAGTCCTTCAGCTTGTCGGGCATGCCGACACCCGACAGCGCCGTCTTGCGGCGGATGGCGTTCCGAGCGTTCTTCGCCGCGACCCGCGCCTGCGCGGCGGCGAGCGCCTTTCGCACCACGCGGTTGGCCTCGGTGGGATTCTCGAGCAGCCATTCGGCCAGCTTCTCGTTGGTGACCCGCTGTACCAGCGAGCGGGTGGAGACGTTGCCGAGCTTCGCCTTCGTCTGCCCCTCGAACTGGGGCTCGCGCAGCTTCACCGACACGATCGCGGTGAGGCCCTCGCGGATGTCTTCACCGAGGAGGTTCTCGTCCTTCTCCTTCAGCAGCGGTTGCTTGCCCCCACGCGCGTAGTCGTTGACGACTCGGGTGAGCGCCGATTTGAAGCCCTCGACGTGCATGCCGCCCTCGGTGGTGGCGATGCCGTTGGCGTAGCCGTGAATGCCCTCGTAGAAGCCGGTGTTCCACTGCAGCGCGACCTCGACCTGCTGATCGTCTTCCTCACCGTCGAAGGCGGCGACCTTCGCGAACAACGACTCCTTGGCTGCATTGAGGTGCTTGACGTAATCGACAATGCCGCCGGTGTAGCGATACGAGACGTCCTGCTCGTGGCCGGGCCGCTGGTCGTGGAAGCGGATCTCGAGGCCCTTGTTGAGGAAGGCCATCGTCTGCAGGCGCTCGAGCACGGTGCGGGCGTGGAACTCGACGTCGTCGAACACGGTGGGATCCGGCCAGAAAGTGACCGCGGCACCGCTGCGGCCCCGGGGCGACTTGCCGACGACCTCCAACCTCCCTTGCGGCCGGCCCCCTTTGGCGAACTCGATGCGATGGTGCTGGCCCTCTCGGTCGACCTCGAGCACCAGACGTTGGCTGAGCGCGTTCACGACGCTGACCCCCACGCCGTGCAGCCCCCCGGACACCTTGTAGCCCGCGCCGCCGAACTTGGCGCCGGCGTGCAACACCGTGAGCACCACCTCCGCCGCGCTCTTCCCCTTGTGCGGGCCGCTGGGGTATGGGTCGACGGGGATGCCCCGCCCGTTGTCCTCGACCCGACACGCTCCATCGGGCAGGAGGATCACGTCGATGCGCGTTGCGAAACCCGCCATCGCCTCGTCGACAGAGTTGTCGACGACCTCCCACACAAGGTGGTGCAGGCCGGCCGGACCGGTGGAGCCGACGTACATCCCGGGGCGTTTGCGCACCGGCTCGAGGCCTTCGAGCACCTGGATGTCCTTGGCGTCGTAGTGCCCCACGGCACGAGGCGTGCCAGTCAAATCAGCAGGGGTTTGAGACAGCGTCAAGACGCGACCTTCCTTCGGTGCTCATCGCAGCGGCGATCCGAGCGAATCCGCAGGTCAGAGGCCCGAATCACGATGTCAACAGTGTACCAGAGGGGTGTGACAGAGCGGCCGATGCTGGGCCGGTTTCGAGGTGGTCGAACGGCCACTCAGCGGGGCCGGACCCGAACCTCGATCGACACCAGCTGGAACCCGCCGCTCACCCCCGCGAGCCGCTCGCGCAGGTCGCTCTCGAGGTACCGCAACTGGGTGGCCCAGGCGGGGTCGTCGACCTCGACGACGAGGCGGCCGCCGTCGAACGACAGGGGCCGCGCGTGCGCGGCCACTTGCGGCCCCACTGCTTCCTCCCAACTCGCGAAGACGCCCGCAACGGCCCGCGCCCCGGGGCCCTTCAGCGAGCGCACCACGGCATCGAGACTGGCCGCGAGGCTCACCAGGTCGTCGTCGTCGTTCATTGACGCGCTCCGATGGTGACGACCGCGTCCGGGTGGGCAACCGGGGGCAACGCCCCCGCGGTCGTCACGATCACCTGGCCCGCGGGGAGGTGGTGCAGCAGCGCCGAGGCCCGCTCCGCGTCGAGCTCGGAGAGAACATCGTCGAGCAAGAGCACGGGCGGGTCAGCGATGCGGTCGGTGACCAGAGTGTGCGCCGCCAGACGCAGGGCCAGGGCGAGCAACCGCTGTTCGCCTTGCGAGGCGTGGGTCCGGGCCGGAGATCCGGCAAGGCGCAGCTCGAGCTCGTCACGATGCGGCCCGACGGTGGTGACCGCCTGGCGGAGATCCTCGGCGCGCGCCGACAGCAGCGAAGCGGCCAGCCCCTCCCGCCGCCATGCCGGGTCGTAGCCGAGGCTGACCGCTGCCGGCGAACCCGCGACATCCTCGTAGGCCTTCGCCACCAGTGGCTCCAGCTCGCTCACGAGGCAGGCGCGCAACCGCCCGAGGGTCTCGCCCGTCTCCGACAGCTTCGTGTCCCACACGTCGAGCGTGAGCTCGGTGTCCCCGCTCACCCGGCCACCCGCCTGGCGGAGGAGCGCGGTCCGTTGCCGAAGGATCCGATCCAGCTCTCGGCGCAGCCGGTCGTGCGGCGGGTTGAGTGACACCAGCACATCGTCGAGAAAGCGTCGCCGGCCGGAAGGCCCTCCTTTCACGAGGCCGAGGTCGTCGGGCGCGAACAGCGTGACCCGCAGCGCCCCGAGGAGATCGCGGGCGCGGGCCAGGCGCTGGCGGTTGACGAACACCCGCGTGCGGCCGATCACTGGGATCTCCGCTTCGAGCAGAACCTCCCGCCCATCGCCATGCATGATCTCGGCCCGCACGATCGCGCTCGACGCGCCGTCACGCACCAAGGCCTCAGGCGGCGCGCCCCGAAAGCTCTCCAGCAGCGCGACGAAGGCGATGGCCTCGACGAGATTCGTCTTGCCTTGCCCGTTGTCACCCAGGATGGCGGTGAACCCGGGCCCGAGCGCGAGCTCGAAGGACTCGTAGCTCCGGAAGTTCGCCAGCCAGACCCACCTCAGGAACATCAGCGGGAAGAGAGCCTTCCCCGCACACCACATCGCGCGCGCGCGGCCATCACCGGCCTACGGCAAGCGGACGGGCATCAACAGGTACAAGTAGCCGGCCTGCTCGGTCGAGCGCAGGAGCGCGGGCTTCATGGCATCGAGCGTCTCGATGACGACCTCGTCGCCGGCGACCGCCTCCACGCCGTCGGCCAAGAACTCCGGGTTGAACGCGATGGTCAGCTCGTTGCCCTCCAGCTTGGCGTCGAGGGACTCCACGGCGTTGCCGCGCTCTGCATCCACCGACGACAGCTCCAGCTCGCCCGCCCGCAGCTGCAGGCGGATGCTGGCCGAGCTCGACGGCCCACTCGGCAAGAGAAGCTTGGTGCGGCGAATGGCGTCGAGCAAGGGTTCGCGACCGACGGTCGCACGATTTGGGTAACCGGCAGGGACGAGTTGCCGGTAAGCGGGGAACTGACCCTCGATGAGCCGGGTCGTGATCTGCACCCGTCCCGTGCGGAACGTGGCATCACGCTCCCCGAACCCGACGAGGACGTCCTCACCCTGCTGCAGCACCCTCACCAACTCGCTGAACGCACGCGAGGGGATGAGCACCTGCTGGCCGACGTCGAGCACCGAAGCACCCGGGAGATCGCGCATGGCAAGCCGGTAAGAATCCGTCGCGACGAGGCGCAGCCCGTCGTCTTCCGAGGACAGCAGGACACCAGTGAGGACCGGTCGGTTGGCTTCCTTGCTGGCGGCGCCGACGACTTGGCGGATGGCATCGCCGAACGTGGGTCCCTCCAGCCGGGCGCCCTCAGGCACCGGCTGCGCGGGGCGGGGAAAGTCCTCCGGAGGGCGAGTGCGCACGGTGAACTGCGAGCGGCCCGAGCGGATCTGGGCCTCGTCGGCTTCGGCCGAGATGTCCACCGAGCCGACTTCGAGTGAACGCACGATGTCGGTGATGAGCCGGGCCGGAGCGACGAGGGTTCCGTCAGCACCGCCGGCCACCGTGATCTCGACATGGATGGTGAGCTCGTCGTCGGTGCCGGTGATGGACAGCTCGTCACCCCGAAGCTCGAGGTTCAGGTTGCTCAGCCGAGGATCGTTGCGGGTGGTCGCGGCCCGGCCCGTGACGGCCAGAGCGTCCGCCAGCACGTCCCGTTCGCATCGAAACCTCACGGGTGGTTCCTTCCCCCTCTAACGGATCTGAAAATGCTGATAGCGGTAATAAGAGCTGTGGATTGTGGGTGAAGGGCCATCGCGCCTGCTCAGGCCGTTCTCCGTTCCGTCGGGTTCATCCACAGCCTTCCACAGCCCGCGGTGGTCGTCGGCGATCTGCAGGGGACGACGGCGTCATCGTCCCCCGCCCTGGCCTCCTCGGTCCCCAGGTTCGTCCACGGGGACCTCAGGGGCCGGACTTGATGCGCTGCACGAGCTCGTTCACCTGGTCGTAGACCTGCTGACGCTCTTTCATCAGCCGTTGGACTTTCTCGACAGCATGGATCACCGTCGTATGGTCACGGCCGCCGAACTCGCGGGCGATGGCCGGGTACGAGAGATCGGTGAGGTCCCGCATGACGTACATGCCGATTTGGCGGGCAGTGACCAAGGGGCGCTGGCGGCTCTTCCCCTTCAAGGCTTCGATGGAGAAACCGAAGAACTCGGCGATGATCGGCAGCATGTACTCGGGCGTGAGCGGGCGTTTTCCCGTTGTCGGCCAGCAGGTCCGCGAGCAGACGCTCGGCCAGCTCGGGGCTGATCGGCACCTGGTTCAAGCTGGCATAGGCCGACACGCGGATCAGCGCACCCTCGAGCTCGCGGATGTTGTTGGTGATGCGCACGGCGATGAACTGCAGGACCTCCTCACCGATCTGGCTGTGGTCCCGCTCGGCCTTGTTGCGCAGGATGGCCAGGCGGGTCTCGAGATCCGGTGGCTGGATGTCGGTGATCAGCCCCCACTTGAAGCGGCCGCGGAGCCGGTCCTCGAGGGTGGGGATGGCGTCGGGCATCCGGTCGGAGGAGATGACGATCTGCTTGTTCGCCCCGTGGAGGGAGTTGAACGTGTGGAAGAACTCCTCCTGTAGCCCCTCTTTGCCTTCCATGAACTGGATGTCGTCGATGAGCAGCACGTCGACGTCGCGATACCGCCGTTTGAACAGCGCGGTGGAGTTCGAGCGGATGGCGTCGACGTACTCGTTCAAGAAGGTCTCCGTAGAGACGTAGCGCACCGAGTACTGGCCGTAGTTCTGGTCGACATAGTGACCGATGGCGTGAAGGAGGTGCGTCTTGCCGAGCCCGGCCGCGCCGTAGATGAACAACGGGTTGTACGACCGCGCCGGGGTTTCCGCGACGCGCTGGGCCGCGGCCAGGGCGAACTGGTTGGACGCCCCCTTCACGAACGTGTCGAACGTGTACAGGCGATGAAGTCGGTTGCTGCCGTCGCGCGGCGTCGACGTGAGGCTCGGCGTCGACGTGGCCGGAGCAACCTCGATGTCGATCGCTGCGAAGCTGACATCCGAGCTGCGCTCGGGTCGCACGACCAGTCTCACCGTGACGTCGCGGCGACCGATCTCGTCGAGCGCGTCGCGAACGAGCTGCAGGTAGCGCCCCTCGATACGTTCTCGGATCTGCGAGTTCGGCACGCCCAGCACCAGTTGACCGTCGGCCAGCTCGATGGGCAGCACGTCCTGGAACGTCGAGAGCCACACCGCATCGGACACCTGAGCCCGCAGGATCTGCCTGGCTGCCGTCCACAGGTGTTGGGAATCGTTCACCTGCTGTTCCGACTCCTGCCTCGTGCCGACATCCACAGCCACATCCACACCTGTGGAAAACGAATGAGCCAAATGACCCATCCCCGCCCGTCTCCCTTGTCTCGTGGCAGCGATCACTGCTGCCGGCCCCCCATTTGGGCCGAGCGTCCAGGTCGGTCCGCTGAGCAGCTCGCGAAAGCCGCTGAGCTGCGCTGTTACCCGTCCTGCGAGCCGCTCGCCGGTCGATTGGCCGTGCTCACCCCCCTCCTGCTTGTTCGCTTGTGCGTGAATCGTGAGCTGCCGACGCTAGCACGCCCCTCCGGAACCGAAACAAGGGGTGACGCTGAGTTTCGTGGTCTCTCAGCCCCCCGGCGTCGGTCCTCCTTGCCGCGTCCGGCCTGGCCCGCTAGCCTGGCGTCTCGACGGCGCGCCGGGCGTCCCCGGGGCGCCTCGTTCGACGTATGCCCTCGCAGGCGACACGGCCGGTCCACGTCGGCGAGCTGCGATCCCTGAGGAGGCCTGGTGAAGCGCACCTACCAGCCGAACAACCGGAGGCGGGCGAAGCGCCACGGCTTCCGATACCGCATGAGCACGCGGGCGGGGCGCGCCATCCTGAAGGCTCGCCGGGCGAAGGGCCGGCAGCGGCTGTCGGCCTGACCTGGCGGATCCGCGAGCGGTCGGTGTTCGACCGCTTCCGGACCGAAGGGCGACGCTTCCGTCATGGCCTCCTCTGGTGCTCGTGGATCGAGGATTCCACCGCATGGCCTCCGCGCGTCGCGTTCGCGCTCGGTCGGCCGCTCGGGAGTGCCGTCATGAGGAATCGTATCCGTCGCCAGCTGCGAGCGATCCTCGCCGACGCCGCCGCCTCGGGAGGGCTGCCGGCGGGTTGGTATCTCGTGGGCGCGGGTCCGGACGCCGCGGGGGCCCCTTTCAGCCGTCTCTGCGCCGACGTTGGTGGCCTGCTCGTTGCCGTCAAGGCCGGTGATCGCCGTGACTGAACGCCTGCACGTCGCGGAGCGGCAGGGACTCGGCGCGGAGGTTGCGCCCGCACCCGATCCCGCTCGCGTCACGGACGAAGCCCGGGGCCACCCGGGCGGCACCGGCGTCCCAGACGTCGCCGGCGAGCCCCAACCGAAGCCGCGGCTGGCGACCCGTGCGCTGATAGGGCTCGTGCGGATCTACCAGGCGGCGCGGGCCGGCCGGCCCTCTCCCTGCCGCTTCTGGCCGTCGTGCTCGGCCTACGCGGTCGAGGCCTTGGAAACCCACGGAGCGGTGGAGGGCTCGGTCTCAGCCTTCGTCGCGTCGCCCGGTGCCATCCCTTCGGCGGGCACGGCGTCGACCTCGTGCCCGAGCCGCGGGCAAAGGCGCAACGCCGTGTTTGAGCTCTTCGCCACGATCCTCGCGTGGTGCTACGCCGTCACGCACAACTACGCCCTCGCTATCGCCCTGTTCACGCTCCTGGTGATGATCGTGCTCACGCCGCTCACCTTGAAGGGCACGAAGAACATGCTGCAGCTCCAGAAGCTGCAGCCCGAGATCAAGCGGCTCCAAGCCGAGCACAAGGGCGACCGCCAGAAGCTCAACGAAGAGATGATGGCGCTGTACAAGGAGAACCGGATCAACCCGTTGTCGGGCTGCCTCCCGCTCCTGCTGCAGGCGCCGGTCTTCTTCATCCTCTACCGGGTGCTGCGCGGGTTGACCCGGACCTGCTCGCACGTGATGGTCATCGGGGGGCAGACCTGCAAGCCGCCGAACGGCTTCTACCCCGACTACATCAAGCAGTCGAGCGCCCTCTTCAAGAGCCTCTTCGGTCAGACGACGATGATGTCGTTCGGCATCGACCTGGCCCAGCCGGCCACCAAGCAGCTGGGCAAGGGGTTCGTCAACGGGCTGCCCTACCTCATCCTCGTGCTGGTCGTGGCCGGGCTGAGCTACTACCAGCAGCGCCAGGTCTCGGCGCGGATGAAGGACCAGGTCAATCCGCAACAAGTGATGATCATGCGGATCATCCCGATCTTCTTCGCGGTGATCTCGCTGACCTTGCCCGCCGGCCTCATCGTCTACTTCATCACGTCGAGCCTCTACCGCATCGGCCAGCAGGCCTACATCACTCGCCGCTTCTACCGCGACCAGGGCGCGAGCGTGGGCAAAGGCGGAGATGATTCGGGCAACGGCGCGGCGAAGAAGAAGCCCGCGCCGAAACCGAGCCCGACCGCGGCGAAGAAGCCGACCCCGAAGAAGGCCCCCGCCGAGGGACGGCCGGCTCCCTCGTCCTCGACAGGCGCGGGGAAGCGACCGACCCCTCGGGGGTCCCCCAACCGAACGACGCCTCGACCTCGGCCCCAGCCGCGGCCGGCGCCGAAGAAGAAGTAGTGCTTGGAGTGAAGCGATGGAGTGGGTGGAAACCACGGGTCGCACCGTGGAGGAGGCCAAGGACCGCGCCCTCGACCAGTTGGGGGTCGACGAGCCCGACGCTGAGTTCGAGATCGTCGACGAGCCCAAACCCGGCCTGTTCGGCCGGGTTCGAGGCGAGGCGCGGGTCCGGGCCCGGGTGCGGCCGACTCGGCCGCGGCCGAAGGCCGAGCGCCGCGACCGGCGCCGACGGGCGAAGGTGGACGGCGACGGAGAGCTCGACGTGAGCGACGACGCCGCCTCGGAGCGCGAGAGCGACGGCGAAGAGGCCTGGACCGCACCAGAGGCCGCCGAGCGTTCTGGTGACCGTGATCCCGAAGACGACGAGGCCGCCGAGAGCGGCGAGGGGGACCGCCCCGCCGCGGAGGCGGTGGAGACCACGGCCACGGGTCGCCGTGGCCGCGCCCCAGCAGGCAGCGATGCGGCCAGCGCCCAGGGGCCCGCGGCGGGCGAATTCCTGGAGGGGCTGGCCTCGGCCTTCGGGCTACACGGCACGACCGAGGTGATCTCGTTGGAGGAGGGTGACCTCGAAGTCCGGCTCCACGGCGAGGACCTCGGCCTGCTGATCGGGCCTCGGGGCCAGACGCTCCAAGCCATCCAGGACCTGACTCGCCTCGCGGTGCAGCGTCACGACGACGACCGCCACAGCCGTCTGCGCATCGACATCGCCGGCTACCGCGAGCGGCGGCGCGAAGCCCTGGCCCGCTTCACCCAGCAAGTGGCCAATCAGGTCGTGGCCTCGGGCCAATCCCGCGCCCTGGAGCCGATGTCCGCGGCCGACCGCAAGGTCGTGCACGATGTCGTCAACACCCTCGCCGGTGTGGCCACCCGCTCCGAGGGTGAGGAGCCCTTCCGCCGGGTGGTGATCCTCCCGGCCGATGCCTGACCCGGGGCAAGAGGCCCTCCGCGACGTCCTGACGGACGCGGCGCGGCTCGGGCTCCTCGGCACTGACGACATCGAGACGGTCATCGACCATTCGCGCCGGTTCGGCCGCGTGCTCCGGCCGGCTCGGCGAGTCCTCGACCTCGGCAGCGGCGCCGGGATTCCGGGCCTGGTGCTTGCCGTCGACGATCCGAATCTGTCGATGGTCCTGCTCGAGGCGAGACGTCGCCGGGCCGACACCCTGCGCCGCGCCATCGGGAGGCTCGATCTCGCTCGGGTCACCGTCCTCGACACGCGGGCCGAGATGGCCGGGAGAAATCCGCTTTGGCGCGGCCAGTTCGACGCCGTCGTGGCTCGGAGCTTCGGTCCGCCTGCGGCGGTCGCCGAGTGCGCCGCCGCTTTCCTCGAGACTGGCGGGCAACTCGTCGTCAGCGAGCCGCCCGTGCCCGACCCTGGTCGATGGCCGGCCGTCGGGCTGGCGCGTCGTCGGCCTGGTCCGAGATGCAACGCTCGACCCCGCGTTCGCCTCGTTCACCTTGGTTGGCCGGGTCCCGGCCACCGTCCCGCGTCGCCGCCTCCGCCCGCTCCTGTTCTGATGCGGCGCCGATTCGGCGCCGATTCGGTACCGATCCTTTGAGGCGCCGCGGCGGGGTGGTTTCACGTGGAACCGCGCTCGCCCGCCTCCTTGGAGGGCTCTGGGTTTCACGTGGAACGAGCAAAGCGTGACCCCTCGAGAAACCCTCGATAAGATCCGCCTCGCTCGCCCCTGTCGAGCTCGCGTCGGGAGGATCGCATCGATGGCCTTCGTCGAGGATGGGGAGCCGCCGCCCCCTTCGGGCCCGCGACCCTTGCCCCGCACATTCGCCGTCGCCAACCAGAAGGGCGGCGTCGGCAAGACCACCACGGCGGTGAACCTGGGGGCCTGCCTCGCCGACCTCGGCTACCGGACCCTCGTTGTCGACCTCGACCCCCAGGCCAATGCCACCACCGGCCTCGGGATCGACACCCGCAACCTCGAGGCGACCATGTATGACGTGGTGCTGCACGACCTTCCCTTGGAGGACTGCGTCGAACCGACGTCGGTGCGGAACCTCTTCGTGGCTCCGGCGACCCTCGACCTCGCGGGTGCCGAGATCGAGCTCGTGCCGGCCTTCAGCCGTGAGCTCCGCCTCCGCCGTGCCCTCGACACCGTGGTCGACGACTACGACTTCGTGCTCATCGACTGCCCGCCGTCCCTCGGGCTGCTCACCGTGAACGGGATGGCGGCGGCCCACGAGGTGCTCGTGCCGATCCAGTGCGAGTACTACGCCCTGGAGGGCCTGGGCCAGCTCCTGCGCAACATCGAGCTCGTCCGGAAGGGACTCAACCCGACCCTGGAGGTCAGCACCATCATCCTCGTGATGTACGACGCCCGCACGAAGCTGGCCGACCAGGTCGTTCAGGAGGTGCGGGCCCACTTCGGCGACAAGGTCTGCCGCACGGTCGTCCCTCGGACGGTGCGGCTGTCGGAGGCGCCGTCGTATGGCCAGCCCATCATCGCGTTCGACCCCGGCTCGCGTGGGCGCCATCGCCTACCGCGAGCTGGCCAAGGAGGTGAGTGGCGGTGCGCCGCAGCGGGCTCGGTAGGGGCCTGGGGGCGTTGATTCCCCCGGAGGGAGCGACGTCGGCGGCCTTCCAGGAGCTGCCCCTCGCCAGCATCGAGCCGAACCCGCACCAGCCGCGGGCGGCCTTTGACGAGGGCACCTTGTCGGAGCTCACCGCGTCGATCCGGAAGTCGGCGTCCTGCAGCCGATCCTCGTGCGGCCCCTGCCCGAGACAGGTCGCTACCAGCTGATCGCGGGCGAGCGGCGCTGGCGGGCGTGCCATCGGGCGGGCCTCGACCGCATCCCGGCGCTCATTCGTGAGACCGATGATCTCGCAGCCATCGAGCAGGCGCTCATCGAGAACCTGCACCGCCAGGACCTGAACCCCCTCGAGGAGGCCGCGGCCTTCCAGGAGTTGATCGACGACTTCGGGTTGACGCATGACGACGTGGCCAATCGCGTCGGCAAGAGCCGGGTGACGATCACGAACACCCTTCGGCTCTTGAACCTGCCGCCGACGGTGCAGCATCTGGTGGCCGACGGTCGCCTGAGTGCCGGGCACGCGCGGGCAGTGCTGGGCCTCCCGAGCCGGCCGGCCCAGGAGGCGCTGGCTCGCCAGGCCGTGGCCGAGGCCTGGTCCGTGCGTGCCGTCGAGGAGGCCGTTCGCAGCGCTGACGCCGACGTCGATGAGCCAGGTGGTGAGCGCCGCGCCAACGGCGCTAGCTCGAGCCGCTTGCGCCCACCAGGTCTCCTCGAGCTCGAGGAGCTGCTCTCCGACTACCTCGACACGCGGGTGCGGGTCAGCATGGGGGCTAAGCGCGGTCGAGTCGTCGTCGAGTTCGCGACGCTGGAGGATCTGGAGCGGATCTATCGCCTCGTCACCGAAGCGCCGCCGGACCGCATCTGAGCGGTCTCGGTCCGTGGTGATGGCGCTCGCTTGGGTCTGTGCGCCTGGGCTGGAACGGCCGTCGAAGGGCCCCGGCCGCCGATGCAGCGCCGCCCCCGGCATGAAGCGTGCGTCGAGACTCAGCCCAGGTCACGCTGGACGAGAGGTCCGCGGTTAAGCACAGGACCCTGTGATATCTGTGGATAACCCGAGGATCGAGGCTCTTCCGGGTTGCGCCGGGGCGGCGCTGGCTGGCTGCTCACGAGGGGGGCAAAGGGCGGGTGGAGGGCGGCTCGTCGATCGGAGTCGCTACCCAGGTCTCCACGGCCCAGGTCACCGCGGCGGCTAGGCGGGGGGAGCGGCTTGCCACCGCCGTCGCCGGGCCGAGCTCGCACAGAACGGCGGGCATCCTGGTCTCGCGGAGGACGGGGAGGCGCATGCCGTGCGCACCGGAAGCCGCCATGGGGAGCACCTCACCGAGGCGTTGGCGGAGGAGCTCGGCCAGCCGGCGCCCCCCCACGGACTCGAACCCGGCGACGGCGTAGTACGCCACGGAGCCCGGCCGCTCGACAAGGCTCAACCCGAGGTAGACGTCGGCCTGGAAGCGGTTGGCCACGGCCGCCTGCAGCGAGCCATCGGGATCGTCGAGGGTGAGCACACGGGCTCCGGCGCGCCGGAGGCCCTTGCTGACCGCACGGCTGAGCGAGCCCAGGCCGCCCAGCTCGCCGACGACGATGCGCTTGTCCGCCAGGCGGGGGCTCGAGCGCAGGAGCGCCTCCTGCTCGCGGACCTCGGCCACTGGGGTGGCGCCCGTGCGTTTGCTCAACCGCCGCAGGGCCTGGAACGTCTCGAAGCCGAAGATCCCATCGGGATGGAGCCCGCTGTTGCGTTGGAACTCGGCTACCGCGACCGCCGTGCGCGCCCCGAAGATGCCATCGACGCGGCCGGCGTCGAAGCCGAGGCGGCCGAGATCGGTCTGGAGCTCGACGACGTCGTCGCCGCGGAGCATCGGCGTCCGGTAGGCGAGGAGTCGGTCGCCGAGCCGGAAGCTGGCCTCGACGAGCGCCGCCCAGGTCTGGTCGTCGACGACACCGTCAGGGTGCAGCCCGTGGGCTGACTGGAAGGCGCGCACCGCCGCGTCCGTTTCCGGACAGAACAGGCCAGGCTCGGCATCGCTCGCCGCGAATCCTGCGGCCGTCAAGCGGCGTTGCAGGTCGCGGACGGCGTCGCCGCTGAGGCCGAGCTTCAGCGGGAGGGCGTTCCCAGGAATTCGCGAGAGCTCCTCCAGCAGCTGGCCCTTCCCCTTCGCGCCGACGACGCGCTTGCGGGGCTCGCCACCGTCGAAGACGAGCAGCGTCGGGATGCTCATGACGTCGTACCGGCGGGCGAGGTCGGGGTGCTCATCGACGTTCAGCTTGGTCACGGTGAGCTGCCCCAAGTGTTCGCTCGCGATCTCGCCGAGGATCGGCGAGATCATCTTGCAGGGACCACACCACTCGGCCCAGAAGTCGACGACCACGGGCACCTCGGACGAGGCAATCGTCTCGTCGAAGGTGGCGGACGTCAGGTTCGTGATGCCAGTGACCATGGAAGGTCCTTTCCGGGGAGCGATGGTAGTGCTGGCAGTAGAACGAGTCGCGCCACGACGGCATTCCCAGACATCGCCGAGCAGGTGGGCAGCTGAGGTGTCAGCCGTCCGGGACCCCGGGGTCTGCTCGGGCATCAGTCGTGCGCGGCGGGCCTCGTCTCGGTGTCAGCGGGTCTGCGTGGCCGGCTGTCAGCCGTGGCGCGCCGCTTCGAGCCACCGCTCGGCGTCGATGGCGGCCATGCAGCCCGATCCTGCCGCGGTCACGGCCTGGCGGTAGGTGTGGTCCTGGACATCCCCGCAGGCGAACACGCCCGCGATGTTCGTGGCGGTGCTCCCGCCTTGCGTGACGATGTAGCCGTTGTCGTCCATGTCGAGGAGGCCCTTGAAGAGATCGGTGTTGGGGCGATGCCCGATGGCCACGAACAGACCGGACAAGGCCAGGGCCTCCTCGGCCCCGGTGTTGACGTCACGAACACGAGCCCCTTCCAGCTTCGTGTCCCCGATCAGGTCGACCACGACGGTGTTCCAGCGGAACGCGATCTTCTCGTTCGCGAAGGCCCGCTCTTGCATGATCTTGCTGGCGCGTAGCGCGTCCCGGCGGTGGATGATCGTGACCTTCGCGGCGAACTTCGTGAGGAAGATGGCTTCTTCCAGCGCCGAATCGCCGCCGCCGACGATGGCGATCTCCTGGCCCCGGAAGAAGAAGCCGTCGCAGGTGGCACACGTCGACAGCCCATGGCCGATGAGCCGGGGCTCGGCCTCAAGGCCCAGCATGAGCGATTGGGCGCCGGTGGAGACGATGAGCGTCTCCGCGCGGTACTCGGCGTCGCGTACCCGCACCCGGAAGGGCCGCTCGCTGATGTCGACGGCAGTGACCTTTGCCGTGAGGTACTCAGCCCCGAAGCGGGCAGCCTGGTCGCGCATTCGCACCATCAGGTCGGGGCCCATGATCCCCTCGGGGAACCCAGGGAAGTTCTCGACGTCCGTCGTCAGCATCAACTGGCCGCCGGGCTGGTCGCTGGACGACGAGGGTTCTCCCTCGATGACGAGGGGGGCGAGGTTGGCCCTCGCCGTGTAGATCGCGGCGGTCAGGCCGGCGGGGCCCGAGCCGATGATGATGACGTCTCGGACATCGCCCGCCTGAGGCTCGCGTTCGCTCACAGCTCTATCTCCGGAGGTCGCCGTTTCGCCATGAGGAACGCGCCGAGCGCCACCAGGATTCCGCCGGTGATGAAGTCGGCGATCCAGGCTTTCCCGACGAGCCCCGTGAGGAGCGTGTTCCAGGTGATCAGCAGCAGCACCAGCGCCACGATGCCGAGCACCGCCAGCATCAGCCCGAAGACCAGACTTCTCGCCGCGATCAGCGCGGGCCTCGTGGTGCGGTCGCGGACGGCGCCGACGAGCTCCTCGACGCGGTCGGCGATTTGTGCGGCGAAATCCCCGCTCGCCGCAGGCGAGGGGGCGGCCGCGGTGTGGGTCGCGGTCACAACCGCGGCGGCCGGTTCGGAGACGGTGGCCGACGGGGTGGCGCCGACCCCCGAAGGGGCCGATCCGGCCGAGGAGGACGGCGTCCCGGAGGGGGCGGGGCCGGGGGTGGTGGTCGGGATGCCGGGCTCCGGGGCCGATGGGCCGATGTCGCCGGGGCCGGGCACGTCGTCGGCAGGTCGCTCGTCGGGAGGGCGTTGGTCGGCCATGGCCGCGCAGCCTAGGTCCCCCGACCGGTGCGAACTCGTTTCCACTCCGAGGCCGTGAGGCCTGGTTTACGGGAGGGCTACCTCGGCGAGAGCCTGGCAGTCCCGCATGCCCACGAGCTCGACACGCGACCGGTCGAGGTAGACCCAAACGGGGCGGCCTCGCCAGACGGCCGTGGCCACGAGGCGAGCGCCCGAGTCGGGGGGCGGGCAGGACGTGGCCGTGTCTTCGGGTGCGCGGGCTCCAGGAACCGCGGCCGTGCTCGCCGCGCCTGCCACGGCCGTGGTCGCGGTCGTGGTCGCCCGCTCGGTCGCGCTCGTGGTCCGTGCGCCCGCGCCGGTCGTCGCGCCCTCGGAGGTCGCCGCTCCCGGTTGGACCGTGTTGGAGCTCGAGCCGGCCGTCGGGGGCGCACCCTGTAGCGGGATCAGCGCTCGACGGACGTCGGCCGCGGTTTGAAGCGCTCCCAGCGCCGGCAGCGAGCTCGGCGTGCCGGCCCCCTTTGCGGGGCGCGCCGAGCCGACCGTCGTCGACGCCCCGGGGCCGGTCTTTCCGGCGTTCGCGGGGCTCGTGCTCCCGCTGGAGGCGCGCTCGGAGGCTGACCCCGCCGCGCCGGTCGAAGTGACCTCCTGGCCCCTCCGTTGGGCCCACACGACGCCGCCGATGGCGGCGGCGACGACGCCGGCTGCGACTGCGGCGGGCAGCCACCGGCGCGGCGGCTTGGTCCGCCAGGCCACGACGGTGCCCGGCCGGCCGGCGTCCGCTGAGATCGGGCGGTGGGCCAGCGCGGCCGCGATCGCCGCCTCGCGTGCGTCGTCTCCGGGGCCTTCGACGGGGGCGGAGAGCGCCTGCCGCACCGCGTCCAGCTCCGCGGCGCGCGGCGCGAGCGCGGCGTCGCTCGTCGCTCGCGCGCGCTCCTCGACGCTCATCTCGCCGTCGAGGTAGGCGCTGGCGCGCTCGTCGAGGTCGTCGGGAGGGATTTCCGTCACGTCAGCTCCCTTGGACGTCGAGCGGGCGCCGGTGGGTTCCCACCGGGGCCGAGCTGCTCGGCCAACGCGGCGCGACCGCGCGCGATCCGCGAGCGAACGGTCCCGGGCGGCACGCCGAGCCACTCGGCGATCTCCGCGTAGTCGAAGTCGGCAACGTCCCGCAGCACCACGGCGACGCGGTACTCCTCGGGCAACTCGATGAGCGCTTGCTCGAGGGCGACCCGATCCACCGCCATCGACTCGGGCGCGGGCCCATGAGTGGCGGCGATCTCGTCCGGCATCTCCGCGGTCGTCGGGCGGCGCCGCCGGCGGCGGAGCTCGTCGAAGCACACGTTCGCGGTGACGCGGTGCGCCCACGTGCCGAACGCGGCGCGGCCGTCGAAGCGGTCGAGTCCCCGCACGATGGCGATGAGCGCGTCCTGGGCGGCATCCTCGGCGTCTCGTCGCTCACCGAGCATCCGGTAGCAGAGGGTGTAGATCCGGGAGTAGTGGCGGCGCAAGAGGTGACCGATGGCTTGCTCGTCGCCCGCTCGCGCCGCGCTGACCAGGTCCGCGTCGAGCGACTCCGCCGAGATCGTCGCCGGCGCGGCCGGGCGGCCGGCGGCTCCGGCGCGTCGGCGTCCGGACAGCACTCAGCCCTCGACGCTGACCTCGCTGACGCGGAGCTGGAAGGGCAGCGCCTGGCAGCTCGCGTCGCCGAGGTCGGTGAACCAGAGCAGGACGAACCGGCCGCTGCCCAGGAGTGTGAACCGGTTGGTTCCCGGAGCGAGGCCGTGCCCTCGGTCAACCGGTTGCCCCCATCGCGCCAGCCTCGACTCGACCCGGCTGCGCACGTACACCGACGCCGACCAGTCCTTGGTGGGTGACGTGACCACCAGATGATGACCGGCGGCGGGAGCCGAGAGTTGGAAGACCAGGCCGACCCCCTTCTTGGGAGCCAGCGCACGGTTGCGATAGCACACCGTCGCCCAGGCGGTTTGGGTCCGGCCGTCGGTGAGCCGGCCGAGCTCGCCCGGATTCTCGTGGCCGTTGCCGGGGGGCGGGTCGAATTCGGCCACGCTCACGATGGAGGTCTTCCCGGTGGCGCCCACCGTCGACGCCGGACGTGCCGTCGTGGCCCCCGAGCGCGACGGGGATGCAGGGGGCGACGAGCGGAGCGAATCGGTGCGGTCACGGACGAGCAGGACCGTGGCCACGACCAGCGCGATGAGGAGGAGCACGCCGATAGCGATGGAGAAGGCTCGCTGGTTCGTGGCGAGGATCGCCCCCTCCTCCTCCTCGGGGTCGTCCGTGTCGGTCGCGGCGAGGAGATGAGCCACGCCGTTTGGCGGGGTGGGGTCAGATGCCGTCGCCACCCGCGTGGTCGCGTCGCGCGGGAGCGTGATGGTCCGGTCGAGGCCCACCGTCGGGTCACTCTTGGCGTTACCAATGGTCATACGAAGGCGGCTGAGGGCGTCGCGCAGCGCTCCCGCGCTCGAAGGACGGTCTTTCGGGCGCACGCGCAACAGTGACGCCACGAGGTCGTCGAGCGCCTTCGGCACATCCGGCCGAATGGACCGCACCGGCAGGGGCGCCTGGTGCAGGCGGGCGACGGCGGTAGCGCGCTCGTCAGGGCCGTCGAAGGGAACATGACCCGTGAGGCTCTCGTACAGCACGATCCCCAACGAGTACAAGTCGGTCCGCCCGTCGACGAGATGTCCCTGCACCTGCTCGGGGGCGACGTACTTGACGGTGCCGAGCAGCAGCCCCTCGTCGCCGAGCTCGTCGGCGGCCAGCACGGCGGTCGCGATGCCGAAGTCGGTGAGGCGGACGCGCCCGTCAGGGGTGATGAGGATGTTCCCGGGCTTCACGTCCCGGTGGACGATGCCGGCGCGATGCGCGGCGTCCAAGATGTCGGCGACCGCCTGACCGACATCGATCACCTGCTCGACGGAAAGCTGGTGACGCTCGTCGAGCAGCTCGCGCAACGTCCGCCCCGGCACGTACTCCATGACGACGGCTTCGTGCCCGCCGTCGCTGACGGTGTCGTAGACGTCGACGATCCCCGGGTGCTTGATCCTCGCGACCGCGATCGCCTCGCGCCGCAGACGGTCCACGAACGTGGCGTCGCTCGCCAAGTTGGCTCGGAGCAGCTTCACCGCGACCGGACGGTTCAGCTGCTCGTCGGCTCCCAGCCACACCTCCGCCATCCCGCCGATGGCGAGGCAACGTTGGAGGCGGTATCGGTTCGCCAGCAACTCGGGCCGGGCCGGCGGTGCCGGTGGCGGAGGCAAGGGGGAAGGAGCCACGGTCGTCGCCGACGCTATCGCCTGGCCTCACGGGTCATCGGGTTCTCCTCGGCCGCGGATCACGATGCCCCGAGGGCAGTGGACGGGTGGCGCTGCGCGGCGGCGAGGTACTTCGCCTTCCGCCGTGAGCGCTGCACATGGCGCACCCACCAGACGGCCAACACGATCAGCGCGCCAACCGAAAGTGCCAGCCCCAGCCCGCTCAACCCGGTGGAACGGATGGTGAGCTTCGTGCTGTTCGCGACCGGCTCGTCGCCGACCGGCGTGACGAGCTCGACCTCGACGGGGAACGTCCCGCTGGCTCGCGCCTCCACGGGAATGCGCACCTGGGCGGTACCTCCCGCCACCGTCACGAGGACCTCGTTGCCTTGGGGGAACGACAGCTTGGAGCTCGTGAGGCGAACCCGGACGCGCAACGGGACATCGGCGCGGCTCGTGATCGTGATCGGGAGCTCGGTCGTCCGCCCTGCCAGCGTGATCGTCCGGGCGGCGACCGGATCGACCGATTGGCGCAGGCCGTTGAACTGTGTGTTCACCGCATCGAGGTAGGCGGCGCGGCCGTCGGCGGTCAGATCGCTGGACGGTGAGACGTCGAGGAGTTGGCCGAGGCGGCCGGGCAGGGAGCTGTCGTCGGGCGTCATCGAGCCGAAGCTCGTGACCCGAGAGCGGGCCTGGGCGAGATCGAGCGCGTACGACCGGAGGTCCTCCGTCGGCGCGGTCTTCAGCTCGCGCTCGATCAGGTTGCCGTTTCGCGAACGTGCCGGCTCGACCTGTTCGAACCACTGATCAGCGCCCACGAGACTGATCAAGGGGTTGTGGCGCAGCCCCGCGAGGACCGTGCCGAGGAAGGTCGCGTCGGGGGCCCATGAGGTCGGCATGACGAGAACGCCGCGCTGGCTGTTCGAGGCATCGGAGGTGTCGAGCGCGGTGAGGGCGAGCTCGGACAGCCACGTGTACGCGTCGCGAACGGGTCGGCCGGCGACGCGAAGGCGCGCGAGAGGTCCGGGTCGGCCTCGGCGACGCGAAGGGGTCGGTCCCCGCCAGGGGCTTCCAGGTCGGCGGGGCGCCGCTCCGCGTCCGAGTCCTTCAATGGAGCCAACTGGTCGCTCGTGACGATCAGCTGGCGGAAGCCGAGATCGCGAAGGAACCCGATCGCGGCCTCGTCGAGGTCCTCGGTGGCCGTCCAGATCGAGCGCTCGACGGCGACGAGCCCGAGCAGATCGCTCATGGTGTCCTCACCATGGCGGAGCTGGTTGGTGAACTCACTCTGGAGCCCTCCGCGCACGGCCGCGGTGGGGTCTATGCGCACATAGGTCGAGGCGAGCGTCTGGCGCTTGGCGAGGGCGGTGGCGAGCTCGGTCTGGAGCGCGGCGTCGGTGGGCAGCGACGTGTGGGCCAACGCGTCGAGTAGCTCCGGCTGGGCCAGCACGGTGATGGGAAGGTCGGGCGCGGCACTGAGCTGGTCGGCCATCACCTGGAGGTGCGCCCGCACGTCGGGGTCGATGGAGGTGGTGCCGTCGGCGTGCAGCGAAGGTTGCGCCGTCACCGGAAGGACGAGGGCGAGGCGCAGCGGCGTCGTCTTCGGCTGGTCGGGCAACCGGACGAAGAAGGTGACCAGGCGGGCGAGCGTGTCGGTCCGGTCGCCGGAGCGCAGCACGACCTCCACGGGGTAGACGCCCGCGCTGCGCAGTGGGATCTCGATGCCCGTCGACGAGGCCCGCTTGCTGGTGGTCGGCACGGCGACCGAGAGACGCCCGGCAGCATCTCGAGGTGTGTCCGAGAGTTTGCCGAAGAGCACGCGGAAGGCGGGCGTGGGGATGTTCCCGTCCGCGGCCGCCTCGAGGGCTTCGGGATCGGACGGCAGCCGGTTGTGCACGATGATGGCGAGCTCGGTGTCGGCCGGTGCCGATCCCTTCAACTCGAGGAGGAGGTTGGCGGTGGCATCCGGGCCGAGCAGAAGCGTCTGCGAGGCCAGGCTCAGGGAGATGTCAGCGGTCTGTGCCCGGGCCGAGGGCGCGCGTGCCACGCCCGCGCCGAGCAGCAGCGTGGACACCACCACCCCAGCGAGGAACGGGCCGGCGCGCTTCACCCGGGCCCCAGCGGGCGCCCGAGCACCGCCAGGCGCTCGGGAAGCTCCCGGAACCCCAGCCGGAGATACAGGGCCAGGGCCCTCGTGTTGCTCTCCTGCGTGTTCACCACCACTTCGAGACCACCCTTGGCGCGGCACCATGCCAGCGCGTCAACGGTGAGGGCCGTGCCGATGCCGCGTCCTTGAGCCGTCGGCTCGACGGCAAGGCGTTGGAGGTAACCGACGTCGCGCGAGCGGCCCACCACGGCGTAGCCGAGCGCGGGAGTGCCCGCGGCGCGGATGCGGGCCCACGGAGTGGCCGTCAGGGAGTCGGTGATGCCTGGAAGATCGAGGTGCCAAGGCCCGGGAAAGGCGCGGCCGTCGAGATCGGCCAGCGCGCCCCATTCGCCTCTGCGTGCCGTTCGCAGCCGCGGCACGCAGGCATGGGCAACGGGCGCAGGCAGCGGGGCGAGCTCGTGGCGGAGGAGCACGAGGCGGTCCTGCTCGTCTAGCCCCGCGGCCCGAAAGGGGGCCTGGTCAGCCGGCGCGAGTGCGATGGTGAGCACCCGGTCGAAGCCGAGCTCACCCAGATCGTCGACCGCGGCGCGCACGAGGTCGCCCGTCGGGGGGGCCTCGCCGGGTACAGGCCCCAGCTGAGCCGTCCGAGCCCGACCGGGCCAGTGGGCTATGCGCAACGAGCGGCCGCCCTTGCGTACCACCTGGGGCAGTCCCGCACGCAGACGCAGCAGGCTGGTCACCGGTGCTGACGGTAGCCTCGGGCCAGTGGCCATTGTCTTCGCGACGCACGCCCGCTACCTCGATCACCTGACCGGTCACGGCCATCCTGAGCGCCCGGCGCGGCTCGAGGCGGTGCTGCTCGGCGCGCGCTACGGCGGCGTCGACGACGCCTTGGTCGCGCTCGAACCGAGGCGAGCGGAGCGCGGCGAGCTCGAGCGGGTCCACGCTGCGCCGTATCTCGACGCCATCGAGCGCTTCTGCCTCGCCGGCGGTGGTGACATCGACGGCGACACGACCTGCTCCTCCGACTCGTGGGATGCGGCTTGCTTCGCCGCGGGCGCGCCGCTCGCGGCCATCGAAGCCCTCGACAACGGCGAGGGCACGTCGGCGTTCTGCGCGGTGAGACCGCCGGGCCACCACGCCACGCCCACGCGCGCCATGGGCTTCTGCATCGTGAACAACGTCGCGGTGGCCGCGGCCGCGCTCGCGGCGCGTGGCGAACGCGTCCTCGTCGTCGACTACGACGCGCATCATGGCAACGGCACGCAGGACACCTTCTATCGCGACGGGCGAGTCCTCTACTGCTCGTTCCACGAGTGGCCGCTGTATCCGGGCACGGGCGCCCTCACGCAGACGGGCGAGGGTGCAGGGCTCGGCACCAACCTCAATTTCCCGTTACCGGCGGGCACCACCGGCGACGTGTACCTGCAGGGCGTCGACGACGTGCTCGCGCCGCTCGCTCGCGTGTTCGATCCGACGTGGCTCATCGTGTCCGCGGGCTTCGACGCGCACCGGCGCGATCCCATCACCGGTCTCGGCCTCTCGGCTGGCGACTTCGCGCTGCTCACGGCGCGGCTGTGCGAGCTCGTCCCGCCCGGGCGCCGGCTGTTGGTGCTCGAAGGGGGCTATGACCTCCAAGCCCTCGCTGACTGCACGGCGGCCGCCTTGGCGGCGCTCGAGGGCATCGTGCACCATCCCGAGGAACCGACGAAGGGTGGGCCGGGCCATCAGGTGGTCGACGCCGCCCGCCGGCTTTGGAGTGAGACGGGCATCCTGTGATGGTGGTGAAGCCTCCTTGGCGATTCGCCGGCGCGGCCTGCGCTCCGTGATGGTCCCCGAGCGCTTCGGTCCGGTCCTGGCCGAGGTGCAGCCGCTCGCCGAGCGCTTCCTGGCCGCCGGCAAACGCCTGTACCTGGTGGGCGGGGTCGTGCGCGACCTCTTGCTCGGGCGGGCGCTGAGCGGCGACCTCGACCTCACGACCGACGCCCGTCCCGCGGAGACCAAGCAGATCCTCACGGGTTGGGCCGACGCCATGTGGACCCAAGGTGAGCAGTTCGGCACCATCGGCGCCAAGCGGGCCGCGCGCGTCTTCGAGATCACGACGCACCGCGCGGAGGCCTACCTGCCCGACTCGCGCAAGCCCGACGTCGCCTTCTCCGACGCCATCGAGTCGGACCTCTCACGGCGCGACTTCACCGTCAACGCCATGGCCCTCGTGCTCCCGGAGCCCGCCCTCGTCGACCCGTTCGGCGGGGCCGGTGACCTCGCGGCGCGGCGGCTGCGCACACCCCTGTCGCCCGAGGCGAGCTTCAGCGACGACCCGCTCCGGATGCTGCGTGCCGCCCGCTTCATCGCGGGCTACGACCTCGCTCCCGACCCGGGAGTCGTGGAAGCGGTCGTGGGCCTGCGCCACCGTCTCGAGATCGTGTCGGCGGAGCGAATCCGCGACGAGCTCGACAAGCTGATCGTGCTGCCGCACCCTGCGCCCGGCCTCTGGTTCGTGGTCGAGACGGGTCTCGCCGAGGAGTTCCTCCCGGAGCTTCCCGCCCTGCGTCTCGAGCAGGACCCGATCCACAAGCACAAGGACGTGCTCGCGCACACGGTCGCGGTGGTGGAGAACGTCCAGCCGGGTCTCCGTCCGGGCTTCGACTTCCGCCGGACTCGTCTGGCCGCCTTGTTCCACGACGTGGGGAAGCCGAAGACGCGCTCGTTCCGCCAGGGCAAGGGCGTCACGTTCCATCATCACGAGGTCGTCGGGGCGCGCATGACCCGAGAGCGACTCCAAGCGTTGCGGTACTCGACGGGAGACGTCGACGCTATCACCGGTCTCGTCGAGCTGCACCTCCGCTTCCACACCTACCAGCTGGGGTGGACCGACTCGGCCGTGCGGCGGTTCGTGCGCGACGCCGGTGATCTGCTCGACGAGCTGATCGTCCTGACCCGCTGCGACTGCACGACCCGCAACGAGCGCCGCGCCGCGGGGCTCGCCCGGCGCATGGACGAGCTGGAGGAGCGCATCGCCGCGCTGGCCGCGGAAGAGGAGTTGCGGGCCATCCGTCCCGATCTCGACGGCCGCGAGGTCATGGCCCACCTCGGCATCCCGCCCGGCCCGCTCGTGGGCCAGGCCCTCGCCTTCCTCCTCGAGCTGCGCCTCGAGGAAGGCCCGCTCGGCACCGAGGAGGCCACGCGCCGACTCGACGCGTGGTGGGAAGCGCGCCCTCCTGCTGGCTACGGGAACTGAAGGGCCGCCGGCTGCGGCAGGCGGCGATCCGCGGCCGAGCGGGTCAGACGCCGAGCTTGCGGGCCCGGAGCAAGAGGACGCCCGGCACCATGGCGCCGGCGGCGAGCGGCTCGAGCAGCACGTCGACGGCGAAGTTGGCGCGTTGCAGGGCGGTGAAGTAGGCGCTCACGGTGCGGGCGGGAGGCGTCCCGTAGGGACGGCGGAGGACGACCTCACCGCCCTCGAGCATGGCGGCCAACGGATGCGGAGCGGTGAGCACGAAGGGATGCCCCTGTTCGAGCACGCGATGAACCTGACGGAAGACACGGCTGATGTCGTCGACGGCCCCGAGCGCGCCGGTGGACAGGACCAAGTCAACCGAGGCGCTCGTGGCGAAGCCGAGATCGGCGAGATCGCCGGCGTGGAACTCGATGCGCACCTCCGCGGCCTCGGCGTCGCGCCGTCCCTCCGCCACGAGTTGGGTCGAGGGCTCGACCACGATGACGCGGGCGCCGAGCCGTGCCAGGGCCACCGCGTTGGCGCCGCCTCCGAGCTCGATCACCCGCTTCGACGAGACATCGCCGCAGAGGCGCAGCTCGGCTTCGGTGGGCACGCCTGGCCCATAGGTGATCGTCCCGTCGGTGGCCACCATCCCAAGTGTGGTGCTCGCCGCGCCGCCCGCGGTGGATTCCCACCCCTGGAGACGCGCCCTGCCCTAACCCGCGCCCCGCCGCCACGCCGGCCTCCGAGGCGGCCCACTAGCCCCGTATTCCGCACCGTTGGGGTGAGGGTCAAGGAGTAGCGGCGGCTCGATTCGTTCTCCCGGGCGGTTTGTGCTGGTGAGTCGCTTGGGGCCGCGAGTCGTTGTGTTCGTCGCAGCCGTCGGCTGTTGGGGAAAGACGCCAGGCACAGATGGTAGGGGATCCGCCGGTTGAGCAGAGATGTGTCGTAGGGTGTTGGGGAAATGTATGTACGAGTGCAGAAGGTGCGGCAGGGCGGTCGGGTCTACGAGTACGTGCACATCGTGGAGGGCTACCGCGACGAGGTCGGCAAGGTCCGCCATCGTGTTGTGGCAAACCTGGGCCGCCGCGACCGGCTGAAGGACTCCGGCGCGCTGGACAACCTGGCCGCCGCCTTCACCCGCCTGGACCCGGCTCCGGGTCGCTACCTGGTCGGAGCTCTGCCGTTGCTGGTCCCGGTGCTCGAGCGCCTGGACGTGGCCGGCATCGTGGACCGGGCCTGCCCGATGCGGGGCCGGTCCCAGCTCACTCATGGCGAGGTGATCGCCGCGCTGGTCGCCAACCGGCTCACCGCCCCCCGCCCCCTCTACGACGTGGCCGACTGGGCCGCGGCCTACGCCACCAACGACTGGCTCGGCACCCCCGCCGGCCTGTTGAACGACGACCGGCTCGGCCGGGCGCTGGATGCCCTGGCCGGACGGATGGACGAGGTCGCCTCCGCGGTTGCGCTCGCCGCCATCGCCGCGTTCGGCGTCGATGCCGCCCGGCTGCATTGGGACTTCACCTCGGTGGCGTTCTGCGGCGCCTACGCCGACCAACACGGCGCCGCGCCTCGCATCGGCTTCGGCCATTCCTCTGATCGTCAGGCCCATCGCCGCCAGTTCAAGGTCGCCCACGCCACCACCGCGGCGGGGTTCCCCTGTTCGGCCGGGTGGTCGACGGCGCCCGCCACGAAGGCGCCGAGACCGGTCTGCTCGAACGACTCCCGCCCTGGCCGCACCGAAACTTGCTGCTCGTGGCCGACTCGGCGTTGGTCACCAAACCGAACCTGGCCGCCGCTGACGCGGCCGGCATCCGGTTCGTGTCCCGGCTGCCCCGCAGCTTCGACTACGAACCCGATGCCCTTGCCCTCCACGACACGGCGTGGCGGCCGCTGCGCTACTGCTCGGCCCGCTCTCGGCGGCGGCCCCCGCGTTGACGACCCATCTTCCGCGGTGCGGAGGCCACCATCGCCATGACCGGACCGGACAAGATCCCCCGTACGTTCCGTGTCCTGTACGTGTACGGCAGCGAGGAAGCCGGTGCGGCCCGAGCCAGCCGGGCCAAGTTGCTCGCCCGCGCCGAGGACGCTGTGGCCACCATTGCCCGCGGGCTCACCGCTCGGCCACGCCAAGATCCCGAGAAGCTCGAGCGCCGCGTGGCCAAAGCAGTATCGAAAGGTCGCGTCGGCAACTGGCTGCGCACCGAACTGCGATGCGACGACGACGGGAACCTCTCCCTGTCCTGGTGGCGTGACGCCGACGCCATAGCCGACACCGAACGCCGCGACGGCCTCTACGCCCTCGTCACCAATATGGGCCCGGCGCAGTGCTCGGCCGACCGGCTCCTCGCCCTCTACAAAGACCAGGCGCTATCAGAACGAGCGCACCACTTCCTCAAAGGCCCCCTGGCCGTGCGACCCGTGTTCCTGAAATCGAACCGCCGCGCCGCCGCTCTCGTCGCGGTTTGCTCGATCGCGCTCCTCGTCTATGGGCTCATCGAAACCGAACTGCGCAACGCCATCGCCCCTGCCCGCACCATCCCCGGGCTACTCCCCGAAGGCCGCGCCGCCCGACCCACCGGCCAGAACATCTTCCGAACCTTCACCGGCCTCGGCTACCAACTCGCCCGCACCACCCACGGACTCCAAGAAATCCCCGACCCCCTCACACCAGCCCAACACGCCATCCTCAACGCCCTCAACATCACCTCCATCCTGCCGTCACCGGGACAACCCTGACCTCAAAACAATGCGGAATACGGGACTAGCCTGGTGTCGTGACCTTCCGGCCCGACACGGTGCGCGGCGCGATCCCAGGCCCGGCACGCGCCGGAATCGTCGATCATCGTCTCGCCCGCCGTGCCGTGATCTCGGAGTACCGGAAGGGGCGCTTGGCTCGCCATCAGGTGTGCGATGCCCACCCCGAGCTGGTGCGGGCCGCCCGGGCGATCGGCGAGCCGACGACGACCGAATGCCCTATCTGCGAGGCGGTTCCACTCGTGCTCGTCACGTACGTCTTCGGGCCGCGCCTGCCCCCCTTCGGGCGCTGCGTCACCACGAAGAAAGAGCTGGCCCAGCTCGACCGGCGGCGCGACCCACTTACGGGGTATGTCGTCGAGGTGTGCACCGAGTGCTCGTGGCACTACCTGCTGCGCGCCATGCCGATGGGCGCGCCCCGCTGAGCGGCCTGCTCACGCTTCGTCGGCAGGCTGATGGGGGTAATGGCTCAGACAGGCAAAGCACCAGTGCTCCACCTCGTCGAGCACCTTCGCCGCCGCAGGCGTCTCCCAGGTCTCGGGCGTGAGGTAGACGCGCCGGACCGCCCACCGCTCCTCGGTGAGGAAGCCACAGCTGTCGCAGGCGGCCGCCACTGCGGCGACGGTACCAGCGCCGGCCGATGGCTCGGCCTCGTCGTGCTCGTGATCATCGCCGGATGCGCGTCGGGGCCGTCGTCGGGCGCGACGCCCCCGGGTCCCTCAGTGACGAATTCCGGGACCACGCCAGTAGCGCCGACGACGTCCGGCGTCGGCGCATCCGGCTCGGCGACGACCACGGTCGCAGCGGTCCTCCCCACCGGGTTTCCTTCGGTGCTCGTCGAGGTGACCGGTGCCGACGGCTCCGTCCGGCGCTGGTGTCTGCTGCTGGCCGACACCCCCACCGATCGCAGCCGAGGGCTGATGGACGTCACGAGCCTCGGCCGGTACGAGGGGATGGTGTTCCGCTTCCCGAGCCCCGTTTCCGAGGAGTTCTACATGTTGCGCACTCGCCTTCCGCTCTCCATCGCCTTCATCGGCGCCGACGGCGATCTGGTGTCGACCGCGGACATGACCCCTTGCCCGAACGACGACGACCTGCCGCCTTGTCCGCGCTACCGGGCGGCCGGCGAATACGCGCTCGCGGTCGAGGTGCCCGAGGGAGGGCTCGGTCGCCTGGGCGTTGTCAACGGGGCCCGCGTCAGGGTTCTCGGCGACGCGTGTTGAGCGGAGGGGACGGGATCAAAACGGGCTCAGCCCCAACCGCGACCGCACGGAGATCATCTCGCCCACGTGGTTGTGGACGTGGCCGATGGCTTCCCAGCGCACGAGCGAGCCGGCATCGGATCCTTCCCACATCTGGTGGAGCCAGGGGACGTTCGCGGCGCTCACGCCCAGCTCCTCCAGCCGGGCGCTCGCCGGGGGAACCTGGTCGAGGCTGGCGAGATCCATGCTGGCTAGCCACGACGCGGTGGCGGCGTGGACGTCACGGGAGTAGCCGAGGAGCTCGTCGAGGGCGAGGGCCTCGCTGAGTTCGGGGAGCTCGGTCTCGCCGAGCCCGTGGTGAGGAGCCATCCTCCTCAGCCCCAGGGCGCCCCTGCGGGACAGCAGCAACGGGTCGCGGCCGCGCACCACGCCGGCCACGGCCAGGTCCTCGTGATAGGTGGCGTGGAACACCAGCCACGCGATGCAGGACCCGCCTCCCGCCCGCTCGCGCCAACGGTCCTCGGGCACGTGGGCCAGGACCCCGCGCTCGAACCGGCTCGCGGTGCTGGCGTGGTCGGCCACGATCCACTGCCGGAGATCCACGAAGGAACTCTCGCGCACCCCCGGAGCACACTGGTCTTCATGGCTCCCGATGTCTCCGTACCGACCCCAGGTCCCTATACTCCCGGGGTCCCAACCGACAACCCTGCTCCGCCGCCGGGTGGGGCCCCGGCGCTGCCGGGTCCGGAGGGAGGTGTTTCGCTCGCATGCGAGCCTATGAGTTGATGGTCATCCTCGACGGCGAGCTCGACGAGCCGGTCGCGCAAGCTGGGTCACCACGATCGGTGACCAGATCGCCGCCAAGGGCGGCCACATCCACGGCAAGCCCGATTGGTGGGGCCGTCGCCGCTTCGCCTACGAGATCAACCACAAGCACGAGGGCTACTACGCCGTGCTCAACGTCGTCGCCGAGCCCGGTGCGCTCGACGACCTCGAGCGCTCCCTGCGCCTCGCGGACGATGTCGTCCGCCACAAGCTCATCCGCCTGCCCGATGGCGAAGCCGCCCGGCGCGGCATGGCCGAGGCCGGCACCGCGGCCGGTTGACGGCCGCTCGTCCCTACGGAGCGTTCCCATGGACAACAACGTCACTCTCGTCGGCAACATCACCCGCGATCCCGAGCTGCGCTTCACGCAGGGGGGTCAGCGCCGTCGCCACCTTCGGTCTCGCCGTCAACCGTCGTTACCAGCAGAACGGCGAATGGCAGGAGCAGACCTCTTCTTCAACGTGGTCGCCTGGGCCCAGCTGGCCGAGAATTCGGCGTCATCCCTCCAGAAGGGGTCCCGGGTGATCGTCAACGGTCGCCTCGAGCAGCGCTCGTACGAGACGCAGGACGGGGAGAAGCGCAGCGTCGTCGAGGTGGTCGCCGACGAGATCGGTCCGAGCCTGCGCTGGGCCACGGCACAGGTCGAGCGAAACGAGCGCCGAAGTGTCGAGGCCGGTGCGGGCCCGGCTCCAGGCGGCCGCCCCGTCGCCACCGAGCCCTTCGACGAGGAGCCTTTCTGATGAAGCAGAACATGAAGCGCTCGAAGCCGAAGGACGGCGCCAAGAAGCCGAAGAAGAAGACGAGCATCCTCATCCAAGAACGCGTCGACTACGTCGACTACAAGGACGTGAACCTCCTCCGGCGGTTCATGTCCGACCGCTCGAAGATCCGGGCGAGGCGGGTGAGCGGCAACGACTCGCAGCAGCAGCGAGAGGTCGCCACGGCCATCAAGAACGCCCGTGAGATGGCGCTGCTGCCCTACACCAAGCGGATCACGACCCAGCGTGGTGGTCGCGGCGACCGCGACCGTGACCGGGGCGAGCGCGCTCCCACGCCCGAGCTCGTCGAGATCGTGGAAGCGGCCGAGGCGCCGGTCGAGGCCGCCGAGATTGTCGAGGTCGTCGCCGAGGTCGAGGAGGGCTGAGCGCCATGAAGGTGATCCTCCGGGGCGATCTCGCTGACGTCGGCAAGCGCGGTGACATCTGCGATGTCGCGGACGGGTACGCCCGCAACTACCTGCTACCGAAGGGGCTCGCCATCAAGGCCACCGACGGTGCCGTGAACCAGGCCGCATCGATGCGCCGGGCGCGCGACCTGCGCGATGCCCAGGATCGCTCGGCCGCCGAGGAAGTGGCTCGTGCCCTCGTCGCCCAGGTGATCACGATCAAAGCGAAGGCCGGGGTCGGCGGCCGGCTCTTCGGCTCCGTCACCGCGGCCGACATCGTCGAGGCCGTGCAGGCCCAGACCGGGGTCGCGCTCGATCGCCGCAAGCTCAACCTTCACGATCCGATCAAGGTGCTGGGGCCGACATCGGTGCAGATTCGCCTGCACGCCGACGTCGAGTTCCCGGTGAACCTGGACGTGGTCGCCAGCTGAGCGGCCGGACCGGCACCGCGGGTTGGTGGTTGTCATGCTGGTCGCGCCGCGCCGTGCAGCGAGCATCCGCGACGGGCGCGGCGGGGCAGACGAGTATCAACAGCATCGTCCACAGCTGCGACCCGGTAATCCACCGAGTTCGTCGCCTCATCCTCTTCCGCCGCACAGGGGTCGTCCATCAAGGTTGGCAGCCGTGGTGGACGTGATCCGGGAACGCCGGTCTCGAACCCAGGCGAGGGTTCCGCCCCACAACCTCACCGCGGAGGAGTCGCTGCTCGGGGCGCTGTTGTTGTCGAGGGACGCCATCGCGGTGGTGGCCGAGCTGCACGTGTCGGCCAACGACTTCTACAAGCCCGCGCACCAGCACCTGTTCGAGGCGATCCGGGCATTGGCGGCCGACGGTCAACCCGTCGACGCCGTCACGGTGGCGGAGGAGCTACGCCGCCACGACCTGCTCGACGCGGTCGGTGGGGGCCAGCCTGCTCGTCGAGCTGCAGGCCAACACACCCGCCATCTCCAACGCCGCCCGTTACGCCCGGATCGTGCAGGACACGGCCATGCTGCGCCGGCTGATCGGCGTGGCCGGCGAGATCGCCGAGCTCGGCTACGAAGAGCCCGACGACGTCACCAAGGCGCTCGACCTAGCCGAGACGAAGGTCTTCGAGCTCGCCGACCGTCGAGTGGTCGACTCCACCAAGCCCATCCGCGACCTGCTCGATCTGGCCATGAACGACCTCGAGCAGGCCTACGAGCGGGGAACGGCGCTCACGGGCACCGCGATGGGCTACACCGATCTCGACGAGCTGTTGAACGGGCTCCAACCCTCGACCCTGAACGTGGTCGGCGCCCGGCCCAGCATGGGCAAGTGCGTGGCGTGGGACACCGAGCTGCTCGATCCGGCCACCGGTGAGCTGGTCACGGCGCAGAGCTCCATCGCCGCGGGGCGGCGGGCGAGTGGGTGCAAGTCGTGAGCCTCGACCCTCGGGACGGGCGCATGGTCGTGGCCACCCCGTCGGCCTTCGTCGACGACGGGGTCAAACCGGTCTTCCGGGTGCGGACCCGCCTCGGGCGGGTCGTCCGCACCACGCTCAGCCATCCGTTCCTCACCGAGCAGGGCTGGTGCCCGCTGGCTCGGCTGAGCCCGGGAACCCGCGTCGCCGTTCCGCGGCGGCTGCCGTGGTTCGGCGGAGAACGCCTCCCGCACGGCGAGCTGGCGCTGCTGGCCCACGTGCTCGGCGAAGGCGGGCTGCGGGCCACGCTCACCGCCCGCAAGGACGAGGCGATCCGGCGCGCCCGCCTGCTCGGGCTCGACGCCCTGGCCGTGCTGCGGCGTCACCAGGTGTGGGACGCCCCCGGGCCCGAGCTGCGCATCCCGCCAGCCGTCTTCCGTCTCGGGCGAGAACAGCTGGTGACGTTCCTCGAGCGCCTGCTCCTCGTGAATCGCGGGACTCGGCCGGGCGCGCTGCTCGCCGACGCGTTCGCGTCCAAGTCGAGTCGGCTTGTCCGCGACGTGCAGCATCTCCTCCTGCGGCTCGGCGTCGCTCACCGCGTCACGCGTCGAACGCGCCACCTCCCAGGGACGACGACGTTCGGTTCACGTGCTTCGGCTGGTACCGGTGGCCTCGGGGCTCGACGTCGAAGCCGAGCTCGTAGCGGTGGCCCGGGCGGGTTCCCTGACCACCGCGGGTGGTCAGCCCCGCGGGGCGGTCGCGGTGATCCCCGACACCGACGTCTGCTGGGACGAGATCGTGGAGATCGAGCCCGATGGCGACGAGCAGGTCTACGACCTCACCGTGCCCGGCTTCCACAACTTCGTGGCCGGCCGACGTCGTCGTGCACAACACGGCGTTCGCCCTCGGCATGGCCACCCACGTCGCCGTCGAGCAAGGGCTCCCCGTGCTGTTCTTCTCGCTGGAGATGGGCCACAAGGAGCTCACCCAGCGCATCCTGTCGTCGGAGGCCCGGGTCGACTCGGCCAAGATGCGCACAGGTCGGCTCACCGAGCAGGACTGGTCGAAGATCGGCAAGGCCATCGGGCGGCTCGAAGCTCCTCTCTTCATCGACGACAACCCGAATGTCACGGTGATGGAGATCCGAGCCAAGGCCCGGCGGTTGAAGTCGCGCCAGCAAGGCCAGCTCGGCCTCGTCGTGGTCGACTACCTCCAGCTCATGAGCGGGCGGGCCGCCGCCGAGAACCGGCAGGTGGAGGTCAGCGAGATCAGCCGTGGCCTGAAGATCCTGGCCCGCGAGCTGAGCGTGCCCATCGTGGCCCTCTCGCAGCTCAGCCGGAACCTCGAGACTCGGGCCGACAAGCGGCCGATGCTCGCCGACCTCCGGGAGAGCGGCTCGATCGAGCAGGACGCCGACGTGGTGATGTTCATCTACCGAGACGAGGTCTACAACCCCGACTCACCGGACCGGGGAGTGGCCGAGGTCATCGTTTCGAAGCATCGCAACGGCCCGATCGGGGCTCGCAAGCTGGTATTCCTCGCTCCGTACACGCGCTTCGACAACGCGGCGCGCGGCATCTGACAAACGCGGACGAGGCGAGGAGCTCCCCTCGGAGCAGGGCGGGCGAGAGCCACGGCAGGCGCCTGCACCCTGGGGAAGGGGCGAACTGGCGTTGCGGATGGAGGGAGGGGTGACCCCCGCCCAGTCCCTGCGGTGTCGGCAGGGGCGAACTGCCGGCAACTCTTCTATCGGCACGATGTCCCTGGAACTTGAGCCGTAATCTCGGCCGGTGCACCGCGCCTCGGCCCTGGGGGTGGCCGCGATCGCGGCCGCCTGGGGGCTGATCGGGCTGTTCGTGCGCTGGTCACGACTCCCGCCTGTGGCGGTCGTGTTCTGCCGGACGGCTTCGGCGACCGTGGCCCTCGCCGTGGCACTCGGCGCCCATCGCTGGTACCGAAGCCGATCCGGCGCGGGCCCGCGCCCCGGGGCGGGGGCCGCTGGGCGGCGAGGTCGGCGGCGGACGCCGGCCTGGGTGCTGGGCCTGCTCGGCGTCATCCTCGGCACCCATTGGCTCTGCCTCGTCGCCGCGCAGGAGCGAGCTCCGCTCGGCACGGTGCTCCTCATCACCTACCTCGCCCCCGTCCTGGTCATGCTGGGCACGCCCCGGCTCCTCGCCGAGCACGTACCGCCGCGCACCTACCTCGCGGTCGGCCTCGGCCTCGCCGGCGTCGCCGTGCTCGCCCGCCCCACCAGCGGCTTCGGCGCGGGAGAGATCTTCGCGCTGCTCGCCGCGGTCACGTACGCCGCGCTCACCCTCGGTTCGAAGTTCGTCGTGGCCGAGGTCGGCGGCGTCCACCTCGCCTTCATCCAACTGGCGGTGGCCACGGTCGCGCTGGCCCCCTTTGCCGCGACCACCGACTGGGGCGGATGGCGGCCGGACTGGCTGTGGATGGTGCTGGTCGGCGTGCTCTTCACCGCGCTGCTCGGCTCGATCTACCTCGTGCTGCTGGGACGGCTCCCGGCGGCCACGGTGGGTGTGCTCACTTACGTCGAGCCGGTTTCGGCGGTGCTCGTCGGTTGGGCCTTCTTCGGGGAGGTGCCGACGGCCGGCGTCGCGGTGGGTGGGGCGCTGGTCGTGCTGGCGGGCATCATGGTGCTGCCACGCGCCGCCACTCCGGTGAGCGCACGAGATCGATCGGTGCCCGTTGCTCCTCGGTGACAACCTCCTTCCGCTCCTCGTCCTGGCCCTGGGCGGTGCGCTGGCCGTGGGAAACCTCCTCGCTCTCGTCCGACCGCCTGCACGCACCCGAGACGGCGAGTTGGCGCGAGCTCCCCTCGGCCGCAGCCTGCTGATGCTGGCGATCGGGGCGATCGCGGCGGTCTGGGCCCTGGCCACGCTGGTGACCTGAACGGCGTCGGGCGGGCTCGACGGACCGACCGCGTCACGCCGGCGTGCCCGGAGCCTCAGTACGGGTCGGTCGGGAGGTCACCGCCGGACGGCAAGGCTTCCTCGAAGCGGACCTCGACCACCTCGCCCGGCACCATCTCCTCGGTCCGGGCACGGGCGCGCAGCGCACGGCGATCCGCCGCGGTCGCGGGCAGGCCGAAGAGCGTGCGCGGGTAGAGCCGGTTCGCTCGCACCGAGTTGAGCTCCGCCGACATGAGCGCGCCGTAGGCGCCGAGGTAGATCCAGAAGAGCAGGCCGATGATGAAGCCGATCGTGCCGTAGAGCTGATTGGCCCGCGCCAGGCGATTCGCGACGAGCGCGCTGCCGAAGGCCGTGAGCGCTGTCCAGTAGATGGTGAAGATCACCGTCCCCGCCCAAAGGTGGCGGGTGGCGACCACGCGGGGTGTGAGGGCGCGGAAGGCGAGTAGGTGCGAGGCGAAGTTGAGCGAGAGGAGCACTCCGAGTGAGAGGAACGCGACCACGACGGCCAGGATGACGCCCAGCGGGCTCTGGGTCTTGACCTCGACGGTGAGGGTGAAGCCGCTGGTGCCGAGGATGGTGAGCACTGCGGTGCACGCGGTGGGGAGGGCCAGCATCCCGAGCGCCCAGATCGAGCGACCGAGTTGCGGCCAGAAGCCGGGACGGAGCCGCCGGGGCACGTTCCAGATCTCGCCCATCGCCACTTGCGCGGTGCGGGTGAACCCGAGCGCCCCCCATGCCAGGAAGACGGCGCCGACCACGATGGCGACGCCGGAACCCGGCAACGCCTGGATGTTGGCCCGCAGCTGGTCGCCCAAGCCCGGGAAGTTGGTGAGGGCGGCGTCGAGAAGGGCCTGTTGGGCCCGGGCGTCGTCTCGGAAGATGAACCCGGTGATGCTGATGACGAGCAGCAGCAACGGCAGCAGCGAGAGCATCCCGTTGTTGCTCATCACCGCGGCGAGCAGCCCGAGCTGGTCCTCGCCCGACTTCTTCAGCACGCCGCCGAGCACGGCGAGGGGCGTGATCCGCTGCTGGCGGCGGTCCACCCAACGCAGGACTCGGTCCCAGGGATACGAGCTCGCCGGGGGTGGCGCGGGCGGGGGTACGGGCGTGACGTCGGGCGTTCCAGGAGGCGGCGATCCCTCGGCGGGGACGGGCCGCTCACGGATCGCCATCGGTGGAGCGTACCGACGGCCCGGTGAGCTGGTCGGGGCTGGGCGCCCGCGTCAGCTGTCGACGCCCGAGAGGCCCAACTGGCGCCGCATCAGGTCGGAGAGATCTGACTCGCCGTCGAGCGCACGAGGCGGGTTCGTCGCGACCTCGCCTTCAGTGTCGTAGAGGTCGTCGCTGACGCCGTCGGTGTCGACGAGGCCGGACGAGGCACGCTCCTCGGCGAGCTCGTCACCGTCGTCGACGTGCAGCGCCCCTTCCTCCGGTCCGTTCCACCGATCGTCGTCACCTTCGACGAGCTCGTCGTCGGTCGGGAAGAGCTCGGCCTCGTCGACGACGCCCAGCCGCCCAACGGTCTCGCTGACGTAGGGCCCGCCGAGCTCGTAGCGGTCTTCGTCGTGCTTGCAGAACCGGGTGGACGGCACCGCCTCGAGACGAGCCGGGTCGATCATGCCGTGGCAGCGCTCGCAGACGCCGTAGACACCGGCGTCGAGCCGGCGGAGCGCGGCTTCGGTCTCGGCGATCTCGTTGCGGAAGTCCATCACGAGCGTGAGGTCGAGCTCGCGTTCGAAGGTCTCGGAGGCGACATCGGCTGGATGTTGACCGGCGGCGCCGATCTCGCCGAGATTGTCGGCCTCCGTCTCCCGGTCGAGGCCTTCGGCGTCGAGGTCGGCGAGGAGGCGGGAGAGGCGCTGGCGCTCGTCTTCGAGGCGGTTGCGGGCGGCGACGAATTCCGCCGACCGGGCCGTATTGCTGCTGGCAGCCTCCATACCCTGGATCGTACGAGCCCTGGGACGGGGTCCGAAGGGCCCTTCGTCCCGAGAAGGGAGCCCGTCAGACCGTGGCGCGGCCCGAGACGCGGCGTCGTTCCCGCCGGCGGAACCGGCCCCTCGCGCATCATCCGCCACGCCGCCGGCCCGATGGCAGATCATGAGTGCGCTGTCGAGCTAAGGGGTTTCCATGATCAAGGCGTTGCTCTTCGGTGTGATCTTCTTCCTCGTGGCCACGTTCCCGGCGACGTGGTTGCTGATGCTGTTCCTCGGCAACGTCGGGCTCCACCAGTCCTACTGGGGAACCCTGCCGCTCGGGATCCTCGTGTCGATCTTGCTCGCCGGAGCGACGGCGCCGGCGGTCACGGTCATCGAACGGTAGGAGGGACGGGCTCGGCCGGCGGAGGTCCGCCGCACGCTCACGAGTCCTCGCGGCCGGCGGGATCCGGATAGACAGCCATGGCGAGGCGGTAGCGATTGCCGCGAGCCGTCCCGTACTTCTTCAGGAGGGGGCCGATGAGCGCGAGGTACTCCTGGAGGAACGCGGCCCTCGCCTCCTCGCCGTCGAAGACCACCTTTGCCTCGACGGCCGCGCTCGCGATCTGCTCGCCGTCGAAGGCTGCTCGGTCAAGCAAGACCGCGGCGTCACGCCCGAGGCGTTCACCGAGGGAGACCAGATCTTCGAGCGACGATTGGTCCATGACCGCGGCCAGGCGGCGCGGGTCACCCCACGCCGCTCGGGGGGACACCACCAGCGTCCGGGCCGAGGACTGGTAGAGGCTCTCGATGAAGCTGCCGTTGCGCCGCTCGCCGACGTACCGCACGAGCCCGGCGCGATCGAGCTCCTTCAGGTGGTAGTTCACCTTCTGGCGCGACTCACCGATCCGGCGGGCGACGGCGGCGGCCGAGTCGGGCTCCCTGAGCGCGTCGAGGATGCGAACGCGCAACGGGTGGGAGAGCGCCTGGAGCGAGTCGGGATCGTCGATCGTCCGCACCGCCTGCACGGGAGGCGCTCGGCGAGGCACGCGATCAGAGTACGACAGGATTCCTTCCTCGACAAGAGCTTTGTCGCGAGACGTGGAATGGAGCGCGAGTCCTCACAGGGCCACCGTGGTTGTCGAACGGCCGGCGGCAGGTGACACGGGCACTCGTTCGGGCCACAGCAGGCCGGCTCCGAACCAGATGGGCAGCAGTTGCGCGAGAGCGAGGCCGAGGCCGAGGGGGAGGGCGACGAAGCGCAGCAACGTCAGATCGCGGTCGAGATCGCGGCGAGCGGTACGCGCCGCCGCTTGCGCGTCGGACGTAGCCGCCCGGAAGTTGTCGAGCTGCTGGCTCGCGCTCGCCAGCGACTGCTGCACCATTCCCACGTCGTCAGCGAGGTCGTTGACCTGCGCGCCGACGTCTTGCCCGTTGGCCAGCGCGCTCTGCAGGCGAGAGGACAGGTCCTCGGTGCCCGCCACGAGCGGGGTGAGTGACTGGTCGAGGCGCCGCACCAGGTCGCCCAGGGAGCTCCGGTAGTCGGGCACGAACGGCGCTTGCGAGAGCACGCTCAGGGTGCGGTCGACGCCGTCGGCGACCGTGGTGAGGGAATGAATGGCGTCGGTCGTACCGCGCAGGGCAGTCGGCAGCGCGGCCGCCACCTGCTGCAGCTGCGCCAGGGTGGCGTCGGCCGTGTCGATGGCTCCGCCGGCGGCGTGCAGGGCGGCGGCCACGGTGTCGATGCCCTGGCGCACCGTGGTGACCACCCCTCCTGCCAGGTTCAAGCTGTCGTTGACCGAGTCGAGCGATTCCTCGGCGGCGACCAGGGCCCTGCCGGAGGATCGTTGCGCGTCGCCGACCAGCACCCAGGCCGTGATGGTGCCCGCGAGTGCGCCGAAGAGCGCGAGGGCGCCCCCGACCAACAGGCACCAGCCCAGCGCCCGCCGCGTCGGTTCGTCACGCCGGGGCACCTACACCACCCGCAACCGTCGTCGCAGTAGGTACCACGAGGCGGCATATCCCGTCACGGCGATGATGCCGAGCCCCAGCAGGTCGCTGACCGCCGGCGTCGTGCCCCGCAGCATCACGTCTTGGAGGGCACTGATGCCATAACGCACGGGGAGGAGCAACGAGATAACCGCGACGGGATAGGTGAGCTGCTTCAGGCTGAGGAAGAAGCCGCCGAAGAAAAGGCTGGCCAACAGCACGATCATGGCGAACTGCACGGCCTGGCTGTCGGACTTGGCCAGGAGCGAGGCCAGGAAGCCGATCCCGAGGGAGGCGAGGAGCACGAGACCGAGGACGATCACGACCCACGACACCTGGCCGTCGAGAGGTACGTCGAGCCCGAGGATCACGAGCGCGCTCAACGCCGCCGCGACACCGGCGCCCACCACGCTGTAGGCGCCGTACTTCCCGAGCAGCGACTCGGAGGTCGTGACCGGGCCGATGCGCAGCATCTCGAAGAGTCCGAGGGCCCGATCGCGCACGAAGGAAAGGGCGCCGAAGGTGACGCCCAGATGCTGGATCAACAGCACGATGGCGCCGGGGGCGTAGTAGTCGGTGATGCTCACCGCCTGCGGCACCGCCACCTGAGTCTGGCCGGTGAACGGCTGCACGAGCACCGAGGGGTCGACGGTCTGGAGCTGACCGAGGAGCGTGTTGACCTTCGCCACGGTCGAGATCACCTTGGCCACGGCGGCCTGACGGCCGGAACTGGCCGTCGACTGCACGTCGGCGGCCGCCACCTGGAGATCGGCCAGGGAGGTGTGGGCCTCCCCGAGCAGGCTCAACTGCGGCGCGGCCGCACTCCGGAGCTGCCGGAAGAACCCTTCGGTGGCGGTCACGAGAGCGTCGGCTTGTCCGGCGGTCCTTCGCACCCGTTGCGCGGCCGCCTGCAGCGGCACTGGGTCCGCGGCCTGCACGGCCCGGCCGAGGTCCGCGGCGGCGGCGGTCATCGCGTTGCGGGCGGGGCCGAGCGGCTGGATGGCCTGCTGCCCGGCGCCGACGATCTGGGCGAGGACGGCACTGTTCACCTCGTCCACCGCCAGCTTGGTGGCGAAGTTGATGGCCGTCTGCTGGATCGGGTCGAGCTGGTCGTGGATTACGAGGATCGGGGCCTGTTTGCCGGCGAGCACGAGGGCCAGCGGGTCCTTCGGGAACACCACCACCACGTCGACCTCGTTGTGGGCGAGCTTCTCCTTGGCCGCGGCTTCGTCGGTGGTGAAGCCCTCGGGCTTGATCCAATCGGAGAGCTTCGTGGCGTACTCGTTCACCACGTCGCGGTACGAGCTCCCAGGGGGTGCCACGAACACGGTCTTGAGTGGCGGCGGGCGGTCGTCGTAGCCGATGCCGAACAGGAGCAGGATGAGAAACGGTCCGAAGACGAGCATGACCACGAGGCGAGGCTGGCGAACGACATCCATCAGCTCCTTGCGCAGGAAGCCCACGACCTGGACGATCCGGATCCATGCCGCCCCCATCAGGCCGCGTCCGTCTCGACGACATGTTGCGCTCTGTCCTGCTCGATGAGGCGCACGAAGACGTCGTCGTAGTCGGGGGTTGCCTCCGCGGACGACGCCACCTCGACGCCGTGACGGCGCAACTCGTCGATCAGGTCGGGTTGCGCCCGGCTGGCATCGTCCACCGTGAGCTGGATCACGCGCGCGCCGGCTCGACGGACCGGGCCACGGACATAGGCGAGGCGGCCCAACTCGACCAGGGCGCCGTCGGTCAGGTGGCCGGCCGTGGTCAACTCCACGACCTCGCCTCCGCAGGCTCGCCGGCGTAGCTCTTCCGGAGCGCCCGTGGCAATGAGTCGGCCCTCCGACATCACCGCGACCACGTCGCAGTACGCGGCCTCACCGACGTATTGCGTCGTGATGAGGAAGGTGCGACCGCCGTCCCGGAGCTCACGGAAGCGATCCCAGAACTTGCGCCGCAGGATCGGGTCGATGCCAGCCGTCGGCTCGTCCAGGAAGAGAACGCCGGGCTCGTGAGCCAAGGTGGCGGCGACCGCCAACCGGCGCTGCATGCCACCCGAGATCTCGTCGACCCGCTTGTGCTCATGGCCTTCGAGCTCGACGAGCGCCAGCGCGTCCTTCAGCCGACGCCGGCGATGCCGGAGGCCCATCCCGTAGAGCGAGGCGCTGAAGTTGAGGTTCTCCCACACCGTGAGCGCCGGGAGCTGGATGGGGATCTGGGGGAGGTAGCCCATGAGGCGCTTCTCGTGGGTCGACAACTCCGTTGGGTCGTGGCCGAAGAGTCGCACGAACCCCTCGGTGGGCCGGTAGCTCCCGGTGAGCAGGCGAACCGTCGTGGTCTTCCCGCAACCACTCGGCCCGATCAGACCCAGGATCGTCCCCGCCGAAACGCTCAAGCTGATGCTCTCGACGGCGGTCTCCGAGCCGAAGCGCTTCGTGGCGTGGTCGGCGACGATGGGCGTCGGCCCTGTCATCATGACGAGGGCACCAGGACCGTGTCGACGACGTGGATCACGCCGTCGCCCACCAACTGATCGGGCTGGACGATCCTGGCATCGCCGACCTGGACGGCGTCGCCGCTGATCGTTGCCGGGAGCGTCGTACCGTCCGCCGTCTGCACCGCGGTCCGCGTCTTCGCGGCGGATCGGGGAAACGAAGGGGCACGCATCGGTCACCTCGCGGGATTCGGGTCCATTGGGTGGAACGTGATGGTGCTACCCGCGCGGCGAGGCTCGCGAAACGAACGTTCTACGCCGTCATCGACTCGACGTGACGTCCGCGTCGGGCGCGACCACTTCGCGCACCGCCTTCGCTTCGGCGCTCTCGACCACCGCGCCGAAGCGGAGCAAGCGGCCGCCGAAGGCGATCGAACACAGCGCGAACCACGCCCAACCGACGAGCAGGCCGGCTAGCACGTCGGTGAACCAGTGGACCCCGAGGAAGACCCGCGTGGCCGCGACCGAGGCGGCCAGCCCGGCGGCCAGACCGGCGAGCACCGCCTTCGTCGTCGGTGAGCGGCGTCGCCCCAACAGGAACGCGCACGCGGCGAGCGCGGCAGCCGACGCCGTGGCGTGCCCACTAGGGAAGGAGGTGCTGGCGAATCCGGTGAGCTGATCTATGTCCGGGCGGGCGCGGTCGACCATGAGCTTGATGAGGGCGGCGACGGCGAACTGGCCGCCGATGCAGAGCACGAGGAACGGGAGGATGGCGCGGCTCGGGAGGCGGTGGTACTCGACGGCCGCGACGACGACGCCCAGCACGATGACGCCCAGCGTCCCCCCGACCTGGCTCACGTCACGAAGGAAGGCACTCGAAACGGTGGTGGCGTGGTCGGCGGCGAACTGAGCGAAGCGCAGGTCGAAGCTGGCCAGGCCGTCATGCGCCCGGACCATGGCCAGGAGCACACCGACGCCGACGCCTCCGGCCACCACGACGGCGACGGCGACGGTGAGGGCGAGGCCCGTTATCGCCGAAGGGTCGCGGCGCTGGGCAAGGAAGGTGGCAAGGCGAGGATGCCTGTGCACCTCAGCGGTGACCGTCGCCTCTTGCACCTTCGGCGCGCCCACGGCCGGCCAGCGCCGAGCGACCAGCGCGACCGCGGTTCCCACCACGGCGCCCACTGCGGCCACACACGCCACCACCACCACCAACGACTGACCTCCTGAGTTGCTCTCCGTTTACCAACAGTTGCGGCAGGGTAAACGGTTGATCGTGGCAACTGGCCTCGGGGGCGGCGTCGGATCGGTGGTTCATGAGGCACGCCTCGATCTCGAGGCTCGTACAGAACGCCCCGCGGCGTTCCTTCATGAGCATCCGGTCGTCCGAAGCGGAGCCTTCGTGGTGGCTGCGTACGTCGCGCTCACCCTGGGCCTCCTCGCGATCGGTTGGCTCGTCGCCGACAGCTCGTGGCTGTCGGGCGTGCGGGCGTGGGACGACCGCACCAGTCAGTGGTTCGCGAGCCATCGAACCGCGTTCTTGAACGATTGGGTGCAGCGAGCGGGGCGGGTCGCAGACACGGTTCCAGTGATCGTGGTCGCCGCGATAGTCGAGTTCGTCATCGTGTGGACGCGGCGGTGGGCGCAGCTCCTCCTGCTCGCCGTGGGTCTCTGCTTCGAGCTTTTCGTGTTCCTCACGGTGAACTACATCGTCGCTCGCCCCCGGCCCGCCGTGGCGAAGCTCGGGGTCGAACCGGGCACCTACAGCTACCCGTCCGGCCACATCGCCGCGACCGTCGTGCTCTGGGGGGGCATCGCCCTCCTGCTGACGTGGCACCATCCTCGCTGTCCCTGGGTGGCTTGGGTGGCGGCGGCGGCAGCGGCGCTGATCGCCGCGGTGGTCGGGTTCTCTCGCATCTATCGCGGCATGCACCACGTCACCGACGTGGTGGCGGGAGCTGTCCTGGGCGTCGCCGCTCTGGCCGTGGCGGTGGCGACGGTGCGGCTCGCCGAGCGCCGCCAACCCGAGGTGGTCCCGTGAGCGAAGTCGCCGTCGTCGCCCACCGCGAGAAGTCCCTGGGCGGAGGCCTCGACGAGCTGCGCGAGCTGCTCGACCAGGAGGGCATCCATCCTTCGTGGTACGAGGTCTCGAGAAGCAGGAAGGCACCGAAGCGGGCGTGCAAGGCGGTGCGGCAGGGTGCCCAGCTCGTCCTGGTGTGGGGTGGCGACGGGATGGTGCAGCGCTGCATCGATGCCCTCGCCGATTCCTCCGTCGAGATCGGCATCCTCCCGGCCGGCACCGCCAACCTGCTCGCCACGAACCTCGGCATCCCCCGAGACCTGCCGCAGGCGCTGCGGGTCGCGTTGCACGGGGTTCGGCGCAAGCTGGACGTCGGCAACGTGAATGGCGAGCGCTTCGCGGTGATGGCCGGCACCGGGTTCGACGCGCTCATGATCCGCGACGCGAGCAGCAGCATGAAGAGCCGGGTCGGCCGCGCCGCTTACCTGTGGACGGGCGCCCGCCATCTGAGCACCCCTCCCGTGGCGACCAAGGTGGATGTCGACGGCTCGCGCTGGTTCCGGGGGAAGGCCAGCTGCGTCCTCCTCGGCAACGTCGGAACGGTCGTCGGTGGCATGACCGCCTTTCCGGACGCCTCGCCTGACGACGGAGTGCTCGAAGTCGGCATCGTGACGGCTCGCGGCGCGCTGCAGTGGTCGCGCGTGCTGGCTCGCCTGGCCACGGGCAAGGCAAACCGCTCCAAGCTCGTCGAGACCACCCGGGGCTCGAAGATCGACATCCGCCTCGCTCGCCGGCTCCCCTACGAGCTCGATGGGGGTGACCGCGACCCCACCCGCCGCCTGCGCGTGACCGTCGAGCCGGGCGCCGTCACTGTCTGCGTGCCGGAGGCGGCGCCGTGAGCACCGCGAACGTGGTGCCCGAGACGTGGGAGCTGACGGGCGACGACGCCTGGCACGCCCTGCGCCGGACGGGCCGCCTCCGGCTCCTGCGCGACGCGTTCTTGCGCATGCGGGTTTCCGACGGCTTCAGCCATGCCCGCTCTCTCGGCTTCCTGATCTCCCTCGTCCTCGTCCAAGGCGTCATCGCGGCTGTCGGCCTGGCGAGTGCGTTGGGGCAGGGGAGCGTGGCCGACGGCATCGTCCACACCGTCCAGAACGCGGTGCCCGGTCCTGCCGGGCAACTGCTCACCTCGGCGGTCGCGCAGGCCAACCACGCCGGCACCGGCCATCGCTACCTCGCCCTCGTCCTCGGTCTCACCGGTGCGATCATCACTGGGACCACGGCGATGGGCCAGCTCGAACGGGCCTTGAACCGGCTCTACGGCGTGGAGCTCGACCGCCCCATGCCCCGCAAGTACGGGCTCGGCTTGCTGCTTGCCCTTTCCGCCGGGGTGCTCATGACCGTGTCGTTCGTCGCCGTCGCCTTCGGGCGTTCGGTCGGGACCGCGCAGGGCAACCACGTCGTCGACACGGTGTGGGGCGTCGCGCGGTGGCCGGTGGCCTTCGGGCTGCTGGTCGCCTCGATTGCGTTGCTGTTCCGCTGGTGCCCGCGGCGCCACCAGCCGGCGTGGTCGTGGCTTGCCCTCGGCGCCTCGGTGTCGGTCCTGCTGTGGTTCGTCGTGACGATCGTGCTGGGCCTGGTGTTCCGGGCGAGCACGTCGTTCGGTGACACCTATGGGCCACTGGCCGGCATGGTGGCCGTCCTGCTGTGGGCGCTGCTGTCGTCGATGGGGCTGATCTTCGGTGCAGCGGTCGCCGCGCAGCTGGAAGCGGCTCGCGCGGGTCATGCCGGCCCGCAAGACAAGGCGAAGGTGGTGGCGGCAGAACCTTCGGTGGAGCCGACGCCGGTCGGGGCGGCACGTTGACCGCGCTCCTCCCGGCCACGAAGGCCCAGTCGAACGCCCGGCCCTCCGGCGATGAACGAGCGCGCCTGCGCCGCACGCTCGAGGGCGTGATCGGTGTTCCCGCCACCGAAGGCAACCGGGTCGACGTCCTCCGCAACGGCGACGCCATCTTCCCGGCCATGCTCGAGGCGATCGGCGCGGCTCGCCACACGATCGACTTCCTGACCTTCGTGTACTGGGAAGGAGAGATCGGTCGCACGTTCGCCGCCGCGCTGGGTGAGCGGGCCCGGGCCGACGTGCGTGTGCGCGTTCTGCTCGACGCCTTCGGGGCGCGCACCATGGATCGCGGGCTCATCGACGAGATGGAGCACGCCGGCGTCCAGGTGCGCTGGTTTCGCCCACTACGGCGACTGCGCCCCGGGCAGGTGAACCACCGGACGCATCGCAAGGTGATCATCACCGACGAGGCGGTGGGCTTCACCGGCGGCGTAGGCATCGCCGACGAGTGGAAGGGTGACGCTCGCAACGAGCACGAGTGGCGAGACACCCACTTCCGCATCCAAGGACCGGCCGTGGACGGGCTGCGCGCCGCCTTCCTCGACAACTGGGCGGAGACCGACCCCGAGCTGTTCTCCGACATCGACCGCTTCCCCGACCAACCCGCGGCGGGGGACGCGCTCATCCAGTGCGTGCGAGGTGCCTCGGAGACCGGTTGGAGCGACGTGGCCACGCTGTTCCGAACCCTGTTGCAAGCCGCGCAGCACCGGGTGCGCATCACGACGGCCTACTTCGTGCCCGACGACGAGTTGTGCGACCGCATCTGCGCCGCCGCCGCTCGCGGCGTCGAGGTGGAGATCATGCTGCCGGGCCCCCACGCCGACAAGCGCTTCGTGCAGATCGCCGGGGAGGCCGCGTACGACCGGCTGCTGGACGTCGGCGTCACCATGTGGTCGTACCAGCCCACGATGCTGCACGCGAAGGTGATGACGGTGGACGGCCTCATCGCCAACATCGGCTCGGCCAACCTGAACGGTCGCTCCGTGGCGTGGGACGAGGAGATCAACGCGGTGGTCCTCGACCAGGGCCTCGTCGCGGTGCTCGACGAGCACTTCGACGAAGATCGCGAGCGGAGTGTGCGGATCGAGCCCGTACGCTGGCGCCACCGCGCGACGCTCCAGCGGGCGCTCGAGTCGGTCGTGACGCCGATCAAGCGCTTCTTCTGACGGTCACGGCGAACCGAGCTCCTGCCACTTCGTCTCGCTGACGTCGACGTCGTAGTGCCTCGCCGCCCGTTTGATGTTCTCGAAGGCTTGGGCCCGGTCGGCATCTGACACGTCCTCGACTTGGTCGAAACGAGCGAGCGCGTTCCGGACGTGCTTCGCGTCGACGAGCGGTTCCTTGCGTTGCTTCGGGAAGGCGAAAGCCGAGTCCGGGAGCTCGTTGCGCTTGCTCGTCGTCAGTTCGCCTCGAATGGTGTGTGGTTTCCATGTCGCGTGTGCCATGCCCGAGAGCTACCCCTCTCTCCGTCGCGCCAATCGCGGGGACGGCCCCGGTGCGGCCCACCATCGGCCCGGGGTGGCTGCTCTTCGTCGATGAGGTCGTCGAGCCCAGTGAGGGCCAGGACACGTCGAACGATGGCGGGGAGGTGGGCGTCGACGACGAAGGAGAGCCCGGCCTCCTCGCAGCGTCGCCGGGCCGCATCAACGGCGGCGGCGCCGCCCGCATCGAGGAAGGTGACCGCGGCGAGATCGACCCGGACCGGGAGGCGTTCGGTGGCGAGGGCCGACTCGAGCGCGGGTGCCAGCTCCGGGGCGAGGATCCGGTCCAGCTCGCCGGTGATGACGAGCAGCCAGTCCTCGCCGCGACGCTCCAACTGCAGGTCTGCTGTCACCGTCGTGCACCGGCTCTCTTCATCGCGGGAGTGCCTCATCGTGGCGGGGTGCAGTCGCGCCCACGCCACCCGAACGGGTGAACTTGGCCGGACCCACGACCTGCAACCGGCTCAGTCCCGGTCGGGGAACTTGGCCTCAGACGCCCCGGTCCGAGGCCCGGTGCTTCTCGAGGGAGAACGTGATGTGGCCTTCGGTCTCACCGAGCTCGTAGCCCTCGACGACCGCAGCCAGGACCCGGCGCCCGAGCGCACGGCTGGCGTGCTCCGGCTGCTGGCGCGGTCCAGCCATGGAACGACCCCGTACCCGGACCCCGGCCTCGTCGACGTCGAAGCGCAGATCGATGAACCCGTTGCGCCCCTCGTCCAGCAACACGCTGCACAGCTCGTCAACGGCGAGCCGCAAGTCGTCCACCGCCTCGGTATCGAGCCCGCTGAGCGCGCCCACGCTCGACGTCAGAGATCGTGCCACCCGCAAGAACATCGGCGCTCGGGGAATGGAGAGGATCACCGAATCGTGCAGCTCGCCGTCTCCCTCCATGCACCGGTCGTACCCCGCGACGCGCCTCGGCCAATCCAGATGTTTGGAAAACGTGCGTCGGGCACGATCACCACTCCTTCGGGTGATTCAGAGGGGGGCCTTTCGGGGTAGGGCTCACCCATGCAGAACCGCGATGGCGGCCGCCCCAGGGTGGCGCTCGTCAACGACTACGAGATCATCCTGCGGGGCCTGGCCGACATGCTGGCGCCCTTCGCGGATCGGCTCCAGGTGGTCGAGATCGCGGTGGGCCACGGTCCGTGCTCACCCGTCGACGTGGCCCTCTTCGACACCTATGGCCACGCGGGCCTCGGGCTGTCGCGGGTGGCCGAGCTTGCGAAGCGGCCCGAGGTCAAGCACGTCGCCGTCTTCACCTGGGACTCCTCCCCCGAACACGTCCGGCAAGCCCTCGAGTCGGGCGTGACGGGTTTCCTCTCCAAAGGGCTGGCCGCGGAGCAACTGGTCGCCGACCTCGAGCGGGTCGGCGCCGGGGAAGTGGTGGTTCGGGCCGACCGCGCTCGTGACGGGGTCGCCCTCGCCTGGCCGGGCCGCGACCGCGGGCTCACGGAACGGGAGAGCGAGCTGCTCACCATGGTGGCGCGAGGGGATCGCAACCGTGAGGTGGCGGAGGCGCTGTTCCTGAGCGAGAACACCGTGAAGACGCATCTGAAGTCGATCTTCCGCAAGCTGGGCGTGAGCAGCCGTACTCAAGCGGCCGCGTTTGCGTTGAAGGACCCCACCTTCAACCGTCGATGAACGGCATGAGGGGCATGAGGGCCGGGTACCACAACTCTCATGGAACCCAACCCGAGACCTGAGCCGATGCCGGACCACCCTCCCGTACCGCCGATGCCAGAGCCCGTACCCGGGGATCCGCCCGGGCAGGTGCCCTCGCCACCGCGGCCGGGCCCGGATCCGGTCCCGCCCTGGACCGAGGAGCCGAAAGCCTGACGCGAAGAAGGGCGGCGGGACTGACCCCGCCGCCCTTCTTGATCGACGGCTCGGCCGCCGCCTTGGAGGAGCGAAGGCAGACAGCCTCCTTCGCCCCCGATCGTCAGGTGAAGACGCTGACGCCGCCTGGTCCGATCAGCAACCCCACGATGATGATCACCACGCCCAGGAGCAGCTGCCCCTGAAAGATGGCGACGATCCCGGCGATCACCAGCAGGACGGCGACGATCCACAAGATCGTGGCCACGGCTCAGCTCTCCTTCTGCCGGGCCCGCTGTTCGGCCTCACGAGCGTCGGCCTCGGCCCGCTTCGCATCGGCGCGGGCCTCCTGCTTGGCCACGTCTCGCTCGGCTTCGGCTTTGTCCTGCTGGGCGCGCCCTTCGTCACGCAGCGAGGAGTCGCCGGTCAGCTTGCCAACGGCCTCCTTCGCCTTGCCCTTCACGTCTTCGACGACTCCGGCCACTCCGGCCTCGTCGCCGCTCTTGTCATGGGGTTGGTTGGTCAAGGGGGACTCCTTGGGTTGAAACCGACTCGCTTGCTCGGCCTGGGACGTCAGTCCGCCCGCGGCCAGCGTGTCGGAGCTTCGTGGGATCCGTCGGCGCGCTCGACGGATGGTGAGTACCACCGCCATGGCCCCTCCCAAACAGGGTCGCCCAGCCGGTCGGGCGGGGAGGACTGCTAGCGCTCGCCCTTTTCGATGATGATCCCGAACGACGTCGCCACGGTAGGGCCGAGCTCCAGCCGCAGGTGGATGTCGGTGTACGGCTCCTGGTCGACGTGTTGGTCTTCGGGATGCTCGCGCCCGAGATAGAAGTTGCAGCGGAGCCGGTGGCCCCGTTGGCGGAGGTCCTTCGCCAGAGAAGCCAGGTCACGCCGGCGGTACAGCACGACGGAGCCCAGGTCGACGACGCGGCGCGAGTTGCGCACGTCGAACTCGGTGGTGTGCACGGCCAGCCCGCCGGGGCGGAGGCAATCCATGCCCGCGAGCACGTAGTCGAACCCCGCCTGCGGCGAGCCGAGGTGCTCGAAGCAGCAGGACGACCACAACACGTCGAAGCCGCGAAGGTCGGCCGGGATGGACCGCATGTCGACGGCCTGGAAGCGCACCCGTTCGAGGAACTTCTCGCGAGCGCAGATGTCCTCGCGTACCAACGCGTCGAGCGATGCCGCATGTTGCTGCGTGACGGCCCAGTCCCCCGCGCCTTCGGACGGCTGGTCGGTGGCGAGCACCTCGACCCCGCGAGCGGCGAGCACCGCGGGCAGCGGCTCGGTGCCCACTCCGAAGCCCAAGGCGCGAGTGCCGTGATGGAGGTGGCCGGTCTGGTCGATCGCCTGGAGCGCATAGCACCACTCCCACAGCTTGCGGTGGAACATCACCGGGTGGTGCAGGACGTCGGTCCAGTACGCGAACCGCGGATCGCGGACCTGGGCCGCGCTGGCCGCCTGCGACACCAGGTTTGAGAACTCGGGAGCGTGTCGCGAGCGCCAGGAATCGCCGACGGCGAGCATCTCGGTCTGAGCCCGGCGGGCGATGGTCTGGAGCCTCGAGGCCATCGCCGTCACTTCCTCCACGCGGGTCGAGGGATGCGGCCCTGAGCCTGAAGACCAGCGCCGCGGGTCGGCGCGGATGGACGGTGAGCGCGCGCGACGCCGCGTCCCGGTCCCGAGACGCGGCCGCCGCGTTGGCCTTCGCCGGGCCTCAGGTCGCGGCCCGGAAGGCCACGACCTGCATGAGCCACGCCGCGGTCGAGCTCTGGACGGCTCCTGCGGCGTAGGTACCGTTGGCGGTCACCATCCGGTCGACGACGATGTGCGCATCGATGGGCGTGATGATCCGGGCGGTGTAGTTGGCCGCCGGTCCCGTGAAGACGTTGGTCGTCATGCCCGCCCCGAAGAGCAACTCCTTGGCGGACGTGGTGGTGACCGGGGCGCTGGTCGCCGTGGCGCTGGTGCCGGAGGCGGCCGCGCTGGCGTCGAAGGGGTTGGCGAAGTCATGAGGAGAGAAGCGCTGCAGGCTGAACTCCGGCTCCGCGGTACCGCCTACCGGCTGGTGAACGTTGTCTCAGCGACTGCGAGGTGTCGTCGGATGGTGGGACAACCCTGATCACGACGGACGCCGATAACGAGGCGGCTGCTGTGGGTTTGATCGATCGGCCCAGGAGTGTGGGGTCCACGGTCGTCTCGTGGCGGTGCACGACGGGGAAACGTTAGAGGTCTCGCCTGTTTGGGTCACTCGACGCCTGGCCGAGATGAGTGCTCTCGCTACGGTGTCGCAGGTGTCGGCAGCTGGGAGCGTCCGAAGCATCGTCCGCCTGGCGCCGACGAAGTTGCGGCCACCGGTGGTGGAGAGTCGGGTCAGGCGCCGAGACCGCATCGACGCCCTCCTCAGCGGGGGGAAGCGCATCACTCTCGTCGTCGCGCCGGCGGGTTACGGGAAGACGGTGGCGGTGGCCCAGTGGGCGACGGGCGTCGAGGGGGCGCTGGCCTGGTTGACCATCGATGCTCACGATCGTCCTGCGGAACGGTTCTGGCGCTACGTGGCGGCAGCTCTCGGGTCGGCCGTTCCGGGGCTGGGCGACGAGACGATCCTGTCGCTCGACGAGTGGGGCCCGGAGGGGTTTGAGGTCGTTTCGACCCTGCTCGCCGAATTGGGCGAGGAGGGCGAGGACCTGGTGTTGGTCCTCGACGACGTCCACATGGTGGTCGAGGACGCTATCTGGGACCAGCTGGCGTTCTTCTTGGAGCGTGCGCCGGCGTGGCTGCGAACGATCTTGATCTCGCGGAGCGACCCGGCCCTACCTCTGGCCCGCTGGCGGGTTGGTGGGCTGCTGACCGAGATTCGCCAGCCGACGCTGGCGTTGACTGCGGCGGAGGCAAGGGATGTCTTGGACACCTTCGAGGGGGTCGTGCTCAGCGAGGAGGACACCGAGCTTCTCATCGGTCGCACCGAGGGCTGGGCGGCTGCCTTGCAGTTCGCCGGCCTTTCCTTGGCGGAGCGCGATGATGCCGCGACGTTCCTGCGCGAGGTGCTGGGAACGGACCGCATGCTGTTCGATTACGTCGTCGGCGAGATTCTCGACCGCCTCCCGGACGACGAACGCGACGCGGTGCTCGTTCTTTCGTTGCTGGATGACATCGATGGCTCGCGCTGCGCCGCCATGACCGGCGCCGCCGATGGGGATGCGCTCCTGCGACGACTCGTGCAGCGCGGACTCCCGCTCGTCCCTCTCGACCCTCGTCACGAGACCGTTCGTTTCCACCAGCTCTTCCGGGATCTCGTGGCCAACGAGCTCAAGCTCCGCAGGCCGGATGACCTCGCCTCGCTTCATCGCCGAGCGGCTGAGGCTGAACGGGACGCCGGGGACATGCCAGCGGCCGCCCGCCACTACCTGGCGGGGGAGGACACCGACGCCGCGTTCGGGGTCGTCCTCACGCCCGTGTGGGAGCTCTATCGGGCCGGACGCTCGAGAGACGCGACCCTTTGGTTGGGACAGTTCCCCGAGGAGTTCGTCGCCGAGGATCCGGCTCGGATCCGGGTTCACCGAGAGCAAGGTGTTCCCCATCGAGGGGCCGCCCCCGATCACCTTGCCCTCGACCACGACGACCACGCTGGCGCCGACGACCACGCTGGCGCCGACGACCACACAGGCGACCACCACCACCTCGGCAACGACAACAACTTCGGCAGGGTCCACAACGACGTCGCCAGGGTCAACGACAACCTCGGCAACTACGACAGCACCGACCACCACCACCACCACGCCGCCGACGACCACGACGACTCCGACCACCACCCAGCCGCCGGTGATTCACCCCTTCAATCTCCTGCCCTGGATCATTCGGAGCGTCCCGCATCCGTCGACGACGAGCACCAGCGCAGCACCGACCCTCCCCCCAACAGGAGTAAGCGGAGCGGTTCCCCTCGGCGCTGTGGCCGTCACCCTGCTCGGTGTGGGCGGCCTGCTGATCGCGGTCACACGACGCCGCGGCCGTCCCGAAGCGCCCTGACCTGACCCGCCAGTGGCAGGCCGAGCGGGACGCGTTCATGCGCCGGGACCTGTTGAACGGTGGATCGCGATGCGAACGCCGGGCAGGTCCGACTTTTCGACTATGCGGATTCCGATCGATTTCGTACAGCCATTCCGATCGATTTCGTACAGTGTACGAAATCGCCGGAACACGCACGCCAGCTCGGCGTCGGTCAGTTTCGGTTCGATCCCCACCGCCGGGCGCCACGGCGCCGAGCTCGGGTCATCCTTCAACGCGTCATCGATACGGACGTACAGTGCAGTCGCGAGGGTGTCCAGGTCGGCGTCCATGAGACCTCCACGGTCGAACGGAGTAGCAACGCCGATCGTGGACGCTCTCGCCGCGTCAGGCGCGGACCCTTGGAATCACTCGTCTAGCCACATTTCTCCTGGCGGGAGGCCCGTTCCGCGCTGAAAATCCGGGTGGTGGCCCGCCGACGCCGTCGCTCTATGGTCCGTGAGAGGCCGTCGTCCAGCCGGGCGCTGGGAGCTGCGTTGTGGGCCCCTTCAGTGTTGCTTCGAGCACGCGGATTAGATTCACCTCTGGCCCTGCGGCTCCTGCGGGCTACCGCCATCACCTGTCATGTAGCGGGAAGGAGCCGGTGGTGCTGATCGAGGCCGAAGACAACGAAGAGATCATCGCCCGGGTCGCGGCGCTGGATATCGGCAAGGCCGAGGTGGTGTGTTGTGTCCGGGTACCCGGCGACGACCGGCCGGGCACCCGCCTGCAAGAGATCCAGACATATTCCCTGCAAGAGATCCAGACATATTCGACGATGATGCCGTCGCTGTTGGTGATGGCCGACCACCTGCGGTCGTTGGGGGTGACCAGGGTGGTGATGGAGGCGACCTCGGACTACTGGAAGCCGATCTTCTATGTCCTGGAGGCTCACGGGTTCGACACGTGGCTGGTCAACGCCCGAGAAGTCAACACCTCCCCGGCCGGCCCAAGACCGACAAGCTCGACGCCGTGGTTGTGCAACGTGGCCGAACGCCAGATGATCCGTCCGAGCTTCGTACCGCCACCACCGATCCGCCGGTTGCGGGACGTGACCCGCTACCGGATCGATCTGGTCAACGTCCGCACCGCCGAGAAGAACCGGGTCGAGAAACTGCTCGAGGACGCCTGCATCAAACTGTCGGTGGTGGCCTCGGACATCTTCGGGGTGTCGGGGCGAGACATGATGGCGGCGTTGATCGCCGGGGAACGGGACCCGAAGGTCCTGGCCCAGTTCGCCCGCACCCGGATGCGAGCCAAACTCGGGTTGCTGGAAGAAGCCTTCAGCGGTCACTTCACCGATCACCACGCCTTCCTGCTCGCCACGATGTTGGCCCGAATCGACGCGGTCAACGCCGACGTCGTCGCCTTGGAAGCCAAGATCGACGAGCTCCTCGTCCCTTTCGCCACCGCGGTCGACCGGCTCGATGAAATCCCCGGGATCGGCCCCACCGCCGCCGCGGCGATCCTCGCCGAGATCGGTGTCGACATGAGCCGCTTCCCCACCGCCGGTCACCTGGTGTCCTGGGCCCGGTTCGCGCCGGGGGTGAAGGAATCGGCCGGCAAGAAGAACGGCCGAGGCAGCACCGGGCACGGCAACCCCTACCTGGCCCGAACCCTCGGAGAGGTTGCCGTCACCGCCGCCACGACCGACACCTTCGTCGGTGAGCGCTACCGACGCATCGCCAGCCGCCGCGGCAAGAAGAAAGCCATCGTCGCCGTCGGACGCTCCACCCTGGTCAGCATCTGGCATCTCCTCGCCGACCCCACCGCCTCCTTCCACGACCTCGGCCCCCACTTCTACGACACCCGCATCGGCGCCGACCGCGCCAAACGCAACCACATCCGCCAACTCGAAGCACTCGGCTACAAAGTCACACTGGAACCCGCAGCCTGACACCCCTCGACACCCCAGCAACAAACCCGGGTCCGCCGGGTTCCTTGCCTGCCATCGCCTACCTGAACCTGTTCGATTTTCGGATTAGTGCCTGGGGACCTCGGTGGAAGGGGTAGGGTGGCAGTGAGGTCGGGTGAGTCCCGGCCGGTTCGGCGAGGCCACCTCATTGACGTGGCAGGGCGTCCTCCAAGGCAGATCCAAAGGAGGCTCCGATGCTGCCCTCGTCTCGCCGCACATTCCCGCACGCCAGCAGCCGTTTGCTCCCACTCCGGCGAACCGCGACGTCTCCCAATCTGCCCCCGCACCACCCGCTGGTGCGAGCCCGAGCGGCGTTCGACGACCTCCTGCGGCAGCTCGCCGCGACGGACGAACGGCTCATCGAGCTCGCCGCGACCCGGCGACGGCTGGTCGAGGATCTCACTGGCCTGGTCGAACGATTGTGGCCTTCCTGGGAGCAAGCATTGGGGCGACGTCCTCCCGGGCCGGATGCCTTCCCACTCCCGCCTATCGACCCGCCCGAGCAGTTCATCGGAGGACCAGAGCTTCGTTCTGCTTGTTTGCTTCTCTTACGGAGGGAGGGTCCGCTAAAGCTTGCCGAACTCCACCATCGCCTGCACGTCCACGGGGTCGGCGTCGCGTCTGAACGGCCCGTCGCCGCGCTGTCGGCGGCCATGAGCTACGAGGTGCGGTGTGGTCGCGCCCGCCGCCTCGAGCGCGTCTATGCCGTCGCGCCGGGCGTCCGTCCACGCCGGGGCACGCACGGGGCTGCAGCAATCGTCGGCGGGCCGTGGACAGTGGACTGGCGAGAAGCCGTCGGGGCGCCCGGCGCCGATACCCTGGCCAGCCCAGGAGGCGATGACGATGCTCTTCAACCGCACGAAGGTCCGCATGCCCGAGCCGCACGAGGTTCTGCCCGGCCGCCAGGAACAGATGCCGGTCCCATCGGCGCACTTCATCAACGGCCATCCCCTCACCCCCTGTTGGCCGGAGGGTCTGGCCACGGCGGTGTTCGCGCTGGGCTGCTTCTGGGGGGCGGAACGCAAGTTCTGGGAGACCGCCGGCGTGTACACGACGGCCGTCGGTTACGCCGGCGGCTCGACGCCGAACCCCACTTACGAAGAGGTCTGCAGTGGCCGGACCGGTCACACCGAGGCCGTGCTGGTCGTCTACGACCCGTCGGTCGTCTCCTACGACGCCCTCCTGAAGGTCTTCTGGGAGAGCCACGATCCCACGGAGGGAATGCGGCAGGGCAACGATGTCGGGACGCAGTACCGCTCGGCGATCTACTGGACGAGCGAGGAGCAGCATGAGGCCGCGGAACGTTCATTCGCTGACTACCAGGCGCGACTCCACGCCGCCGGCTACGGCGACATCACGACCGAGCTTGCTCCGGCCGGCGCGTTCTACTACGCCGAGCCCTACCACCAGCAGTACCTCGGGAAGAACCCCAACGGCTACTGCGGGCTCGGCGGCACTGGCGTGAGCTGCCCAGTGGGGCTCCCGGCGGATTAGCGGCGCCGAGGCCGCCACCAACAGCGCTCCTACAGCGACTGCGATCGCGCCCGCACGAAGCGCTGCTCGACGTCGGGCCAGTTGACCAGGTTCCACAACGCGCTCGACGTAGTCCCCGCGCACGTTGAAGTACTGCAGGTAGTACGCGTGCTCCCAAGCGTCGAAGACCAGCAGGTTCACGCCGGACTGGCCGACATTGTCTTGGTGGTCGTAGATCTGCTCGACGTAGAGACGTTCTCCGAGGGGCTCCCACGCGAGCGACCCCCAGCCGGAGCCTTGCACGGTCGTCGTAGCCTGCGTGAGCTGCGCCTTGAACGCGCCGAACGAGCCGAAGTATTCGTCGATCGCCGCGGCGAGATCACCTTCCGGCTTGCCACCGCCATCGGGGGCGAGGTTCTGCCAGAACACCGAGTGCAGAACGTGACCGGACAGGTTGAAGGCCAGGTTCTTCTGGAGCCCGACGATGGAGCCGAAATTGCCTTGGTCGCGGGCCTCGGCCAGCTTCTCCATCGTGTCGTTCACGCCCTGCACGTAGGCGGCGTGGTGCTTGTCGTGGTGGAGCTCGAGGATCTTGGCCGAGTAGTGCGGTTCCAGCGCGCTGTAGTCGTAGGGAAGATCGGGGAGCGTGTAGGTCTTGGTCATGTCGTCCTCCTTGCCCGGTCACTCTATTCGGTAAGCCAAGCCTTGCGAAATCACCCGACGGAGCCTCGGACGCGTCAGAAGCTCCTGGCTGCTCAGAAAGGTGCCCACCACGGAGGAGGGCGAATCCTCGCTGGTCGACGGAGCCCCGGGCGGGACCGCCAGGGGCGGCGCGTAGTCTCGCGCGACACCCCCGCAACCCGTTTGGAGGTTCCGCATGAGCAACGCCATGGACAAGGCCAAGGAGATGGCCGAGAAAGCTAAGGACCTTGCCGGCGACGTCTGGGAGAAGACGAAGGACGTGGCCGGTGACGTGAAGGGCAAGGCGGAGGAGCTCTTCGACAAGAGCAAGGGAGCGGCAGGCACGGCCAAGGACGAGGCGGAGTCGGCGGCGGGCGATGTGAAGGACGCAGCAGCGAGCGCGGCCAGCGACGTGAAGGACACAGCAGCGAGCGCGGGCGAGCGATGTGAAGGCCAAGGCGGCCGACACCGCCGGCGACGTGAAGGACAAGGCCGAGGGCGGCTGATCGGCAGCTTCGACAAGCGGGGAGCCGCTCAGCCGATGCGGTCCGGAGGCTCCCCGCTGTCCTGGTCGAGCTCGGCCTCGATCCCGGCTCGGTCTGCGTCGAGAGGACGGCCGGCCCAACGCAACGCCCCCGGCGTGGCAGACAAGCGCGCGATCAAGCCCTGCATCGGGATGCCGTCGACGTCGGCGATGGCATCCCGCGCCCGGTAATGCGGATCGGTGGAGATGTCCGCCATCGCCAACACGGGTGCGATGGCGGCATGCGCCTCCTCGAACGCCGCGAGCACCTCTTCCCGTGGACGCGCCCGCGACCCAGGCGGCCACGGCCGCGTCGAGCTCGTCGCGATGCGCGGCGCGCCCTTCGAAGCTCTGGAACCGGTCGTCGGCGCCGACGCCGATGAGCTCGAGGGCCCGCTGGGCCACGCTCTCCGCCGAGGTCGAGATCGCCACCCAGTGGCCGTCGGCACACTGGTACGTGCCGCGAGGCACGGTGTAGGGGATGCCGCTCCCGAGACGGGGCTGCTCGTACGCGAGCAGCCGGTAGGCCGAGATCAGCGGCCCCATGAGCTGGAAGAGGGACTCCAGGAGGTTCACGTCGACGACCTGGCCCACGCCGGAGTGCAGCGCCACGAGCGTGGCGAACGCGCCGACCAGACCGGTGATCTCGTCGGTCAATGCGATCGGGGGAAGCAGCGGCCCGCGGTCGTGCTCACCGTTGATGGCGGCGAACCCGCTCATGGCCTCGGCGATGGTGGCGAACCCCGGCCGTCCGGCGTACGGGCCGTCTTGACCGAAGCCGGTGATGCGCGTGATCACGAGACGTGGGTTCCGGACATGGAGCACCTCAGGGCCCAGGCCGAGACGTTCGAGCGTTCCCGGCCGGAAGTTCTCGACCAACACGTGCGCACGGTCGACGAGGCGCAGCAGGACAGACCGGTCCGCCTCGTCCTTGAGATCGAGGGCGATGCAGCGCTTGTTCCGGCCTTGGAGCTTCCACCACAACGTGAGGCCGTCCCGGGGATCACGCCAGCCGAGGTCGCGCAACGTGTCCCCTCGTCCCGGGCGCTCGACCTTGATTACGTCAGCGCCGAAGTCGGCCAGGTACCGCGCGCACGCAGGCCCGGCCACGACCGTCGAGATGTCGAGCACACGGAGGTCGCTCAAGGGGCCGCGGCCGGGGTCGGGCGGCCGCTCGCTCATCGCGGCCCGACCGGGAAGCACCGGTCGTGCAGCGCGCCCATCGCGAACGTCGGGTAGTCGATCCCGAAATCGGCGTAGAGGCCGCGGCAACGCTCCGTCCACGCGAGGGCCTCCGGGTTCGAGACCCGATGGTGGAGATGAAGGATGCCGCCTTCGAACACGCGGTACTCGACCCACGACCCCGGGAAGTCCTTTGTGCAGCCGACCTCGACGTGAGGCAGGGCGCCCGTGGCCGAGAAGTGCCGGAGGCGGTTGCGGTGGGAATGGCCCGCGAACGTGCCAAGGATGGCGGCGCGGCGGGCAACAACCGCGACGAGCTGCTCGGAAGCATCGGGATGGATGCCGAAGTACGTGTCCGGCCGCGTGTGCGAGTCGGGACTCCACGGGTAGTGGTGGCTCATGACGAGGACCGGAGCACGCGCTTCGACCGCGAGCGTGTCGAGCCACTCGAGCTGGGCCTCGTCGAGGGTTCCGCTGTCGCGGCCGGGGATGACGGTGTCCAACAACGCGATGGTCACGCCAGGCAGATCGAGGCGGCAGGGCCCCGCCGGCGTACACCTCGCCCGACAAGGCGTCGTGGTTGCCTCGCACGTGGTGCAGCCGCTCCCCGAACGAGCCGTAGCAGGCCAGGAAGGCGTCATACTCGGCGAGCGTCCCGGTGGCGGTCAGATCTCCCTTCACGATGACGGCGGCCGGATCGATCGTGTCCATCTCGGCCACGGCGGCGCGATTCATGAGCTCCGGGTGCGGCGGCTCGCCGGGCCCGGTTTGCATCGGCGGGCCCTTGTCGGGTTGCGTCTCGTCGAGGATCCCGCAGACCACCTCGCCGAAGTGGACGTCATTGGTCGTGGCGAAGCGGCACAGCAGCTCACCCGGCGGTCGGGGGAGCGTGGCCAACTCGAGGCCGTCGACCTCATGCGCCGTCCCCGGCTGCAGGTCGCAGTAGATCCGAACACTGGCGCCGTCGTGCACCACGGCGAAGTCGTCGCCGACCGTGGTGACCTCACGCGGAATCGACGATCAGTACCAGGGGCGATCGCGCCGCACGGGGATCGGGCGGGCCCACCAGCGGCCGCTGAACCTCCAGGCCGGAGGACGATCGCCGAGCGGCTCGGACATGACTTGCAGCGGCCGTGGCCAGGTCAGCTCCACCGACGCCACGATGGCCGCCGCCTCCTCGTCGTTCGGGACGGGCCGAACCTCCCGCACCTCGGGCGGGCTCATGAGATCGGGCTCACGTCAGCGGGGCTCACGTCAGCGGGGCTCACGTCAGCGGGGCTCACGTCAGCGGGGCTCACGTCAGCGGGGCTCACGTCAGCGGGGCTCACATCAGCGGGGCTCATCAGAGCGGGATGTTCCCGTGCTTGCGTTGCGGCAGCTCCTCGCGCTTGGTCCGCAGGAGATCGAGGCCGGCGATCAGCTTCACCCGGGTCTCGGCAGGGTCGATGACGTCGTCCACATAGCCCCGCTCGGCCGCCGCGTAGGGGTTGGCGTAGCGCTCGGTGTACTCGGCGACGAGCAGGGCTCGGCGCGAGACCGGGTCGGCCGCCTGCTGGAGCTCACGGCGGTAGACGATCTCGACCGCGCCCTTGCGGACCCATGACGGCGAGCTCGGCCGTGGGCCACGCATAGGCGAGGTCGGCGCCGATCGACTTGGAGTTCATGACCACGTACGCGCCGCCGTACGCCTTCCGGGTGATCACCTGGATGCGGGGGACGGTCGACTCGCAGTAGGCGTAGAGCAGCTTGGCGCCGTGGCGGATGATGCCGCCGTACTCCTGGTCGACACCGGGCAGGAACCCCGGCACGTCCACGAAGGTCACGAGGGGGATGTTGAAGGCGTCGCAGGTTCGCACGAAGCGCGCCGCCTTCTCTGACGACTCGATGTCGAGCACGCCGGCCAGCACCATCGGTTGGTTGCCGACGATGCCGATCGGCCGGCCGTTCATCCTCGCGAAGCCGCACACGATCGACTTGGCCCAGTGGGGGAAGTACTCGAAGAACTCGCCGTCGTCGACGACCTCGGTCACGACCCGCTTCATGTCGTACGGCTGGTTGGAGCTGGCGGGCATGAGCTCGCGCAGCGCAGGGCACAACCGCTCCGGGTCGTCGCCGGTGCTGGCGGCCGGGGCCTCCTCGAGATTGTTCGACGGCAGGAACGACAGGAGGTAGCGGACGTCTTCCAGGCAGGCTTTCTCGTCGGGCGAGACGAAGGTGGCGACGCCGGACTTGGAGGCGTGGCTCATGGCCCCGCCGAGCTCTTCGAGTGTGACCTCCTCGCCCGTCACCGTCTTCACGACGTCGGGGCCGGTGATGAACATGTGCGAGCTCTCGCGCACCATGAAGATGAAGTCGGTCATGGCCGGGCTGTACACCGCGCCGCCGGCGCATGGCCCGAGGATCACCGAGATCTGCGGCACCACGCCCGATGACAGGACGTTGCGGTAGAAGATCCCGCCGTAGCTGGCCAGGGACACGACGCCCTCCTGGATGCGGGCGCCGGCGCCGTCGTTCAACCCGATGACAGGGGCGCCGACCTTCAGGGCGAGGTCCATCAGCTTGTGGATCTTCTCGGCGAAGACCTCGCCGAGCGCGCCGCCGAAGACGGTGAAGTCCTGGCTGAAGACGAACACCTTCCGGCCGTCGATCGTGCCCCAACCGGTGATGACGCCGTCGGTGTAGGGGTGCTCCTCCAGCCCTGCGGCTTGCGCTCGATGGCGGGCCAGGAGGTCGAGCTCGTGGAACGAGCCAGCGTCGAGCAGGTACTCCACCCGCTCGCGGGCGAGCATCTTGCCCTTGGCGTGCTGGCGCTCGACCGCTCGCGGGGACCCGGCGTTGTAAGCCTGTTCCTTGCGCTGGAGCAGGTCTTCCAGCTTCGCCTTCATGACGTCGTCAGGCATCGGCCCGCAGGCTAGTGGCGTGTCGATCGCGGGCCCGCTTCCGGGCGCCGGGACGCCGGGGTGCCGGTCCGGCGCCGAGGACCCGGTCGGCCAGACTGGCGGCATGCGTCTCCCCGTGATGCCCCCCGTTGCCCCCATGCTGGCGAAGGCGGCCACGGAGCTGCCCGAGGGCGAAGGCTGGCTGTTCGAGCCCAAATGGGACGGGTTCCGCTGCGTGATCTTCCGCGACGGCGACGAGGTGGAGCTGGGCAGTCGCAACGAGCGCCCACTGACCCGCTACTTCCCCGAGCTGCTCGAACCGCTGCGGGCTGCCCTCCCCACGCGGGCGGTGGTGGATGCCGAGCTCGTCGTGCCCGGCCCGTCAGGCCTCGACTTCGACGCCCTGCAGCAGCGCATCCACCCCGCGGCCTCACGTGTGAACCGGTTGGCGGCCGAGACCCCGGCCCACGTCCTCGTCTTCGACCTGCTCGCCACGCACGACGAGGACCTACGCGCCGAGCCGCTGAGCGGTCGGCGAGCTCGACTCGAGGCCGAGCTCACGAGCGCTCCGCACATCCACCTGTCGCCGGCGACCACCGACCGCGAGACGGCCCAGCACTGGTTCCAACACTTCGAGGGGGCCGGCCTCGACGGGATCGTCGCCAAGCGACTCGACCAGCCGTACCGACCCGACGAGCGGGTGATGATCAAGGTGAAGCACAACCGCAGCGCTGACTGCGTCGTGGCCGGGTTCCGTTGGCACAAGGACGGCCGCGGGATCGGGTCGCTGCTGCTGGGGCTCTACGACGGTGACGGCGTCCTCCATCACGTCGGCGTCTGCGGCAGCTTCACGGCCCGCTACCGCCGCGAGCTCGTCGAGATCATCGCTCCATTGCGGGCGAACGCCCTCGAGGGTCATCCCTGGCGCGAATGGGCCGACGCCATGGCGCACGGCGCCGCCGCGGGCCGCATGCCCGGGGCGCCGTCACGTTGGAATGCTCAAAAGGACCTGTCCTGGGACGCTTTGCGACCCGAGCGCGTCGTCGAAGTGAGCTTCACCCAACTCACCAACGGCCGCTTCCGTCACAACGCCCAGTTCGTGCGCTGGCGGCCCGACCGCCTCCCCGAGAGCTGCCGCTACGACCAGTTGGAGGTGGCGACGCCGCTCGAGCTGGAAGCGGTGCTGCGAGGCGGCGGCGCGTAGCACGAGGGCCGCCGCCGCAGGTCGACGGGTTCAGGCGGCGATCTGGAGGGCAACGGGGTCGAACACGCGCAACTCCTCCAGGTCGGAGGCGAGCACCGACATCGGCGTGCTCCCGTCGCACAGGTCGATGATCAGCGCGTTGTCACTCGCCAGCAGGACGAGGGCGGACTGGCTCCCCTCGGTGCCCCGGAACTCGATCACATCACCGCTCTCGATGGCCTTCACGTCTTCCCCTTCGGTCGCTCGGGCAATCTTCATTCGTCATACCCTTCGACGTCCTGGCCAAAACGGTTCTTCCCGATTGGCCTGTGACATGGGTCCCATCTAGTGCAGATGCGTTACAGGGGAGCACCAGCGCCTCAGTCAGATCTCAGCTTTCGGTGGATGTCAGCTGAGTTGGCGAGCCGACCGGCCATGGCCGGCAGGCGGCGATCCCCGACCGTGGCGCAGAAGGTGGCCAGCTCGGGACCCGGGCCGGTCCAACGCCACGAAGCGACCGTGCCGACGGGCACGTCGATCTCCACCGTGGCGATGCGCCGGAACAAGAACGCGAGCTCGAGGTTCTCGCGCAGCGTGTGGGCGAGCTTGGCCGCGCCTCGTACGCCGGGGACGTCCCACTGCCCAGGGGCGAGGGGGATGTTCTCGAGGTGCCGGTACCGGGCGAGCACCGCCGCGGCGCTCTTGGCCCCCCAACCCTCCAATCCGGGGTAACCATCGGCCGAGTCACCGACGAGGGCGAGATAGTCCGGGATGCTCGCCGGGCCCACGCCGAACTTGGCGGTGACGCCGGCCTCGTCCAGCCAGCGGTCGTTGCGCCGGTCGTACTGGATCACCCGCGTGTCCCGGACGCACTGGCCGAGGTCCTTGTCCGGCGTCAGGATGATGACCCGCTCGACCTCGGGATCGGCGTCGGCCACCGCGGCGGCCGCGGCGAGGGCGTCGTCGGCCTCCCACTCCACCATCGCCCAGTTCGTGATACCCAAGGCGGCGAGGCCGTCCTCGAGCGGCTGGAACTGGTTCAGCAACTCGGGCGGCATCCCCGCACTGGTCTTGTAACCGGGCCAGAGATCGTTGCGGAAGCTCTCGATGACATGGTCGGTGGCTACGCCGACATGGGTGGCGCCGCTCTCGATCAGGCCGAGCACCGACGCCAGGACGGCGCGGCAGGCGCCGAAGGGGCCGGGGTCGGGCCGCCCGAAGTGCTGGCGGAACAACTCGTACGTGCCGTCGACGAGGTGGACCTGCATGACGGCAGCGAGCCTCCCACAGCCAGCCGGGCACGGCGCGGCTTCAGCGCAGGAGGTACCAGAAGGCGAGGGCCGTGCCGAAGATCACGACGCCGGTCCGCAGCGCGTCGGCGTTGACGCGGTTGACGACGCGCCCGCCGAGGGCGCCCCCGAGGAGCGCGGCTGGCGCCATCACGAGAACCATCGCCCACAGCACATCACCGCTCGTCGTGAAGAAGAGGGCGGCCACGACGTTGACGACGAGGGCGAGCACCTGCTTCGCCGCATTGAGGCGCGGCAGGGTTTCGTCGAACAGCAGGCCGAGGACGGCGAGCAAGAGGATGCCGAGTCCCGCGCCGAAGTAGCCGCCATAGATCGACACGGTGAAGATGGCGGCGAGCGTGACCCAGCCGGGGATGTTGCGGTGGTGCGCTTCGCCGAGGCGCAGCAGGACCCGGAGGCGCCGCTGGCCGGCGAGCAACGCGCGACGCGCCGAGGATCAGCCAGGGCACCACGAGACTGAACACCGCTTCGCCCGTCGTCACGAGAAGGACCGAACCCGCCAGGCCGCCCAGCCCCGCCGCCACCGAGAGGCGCCGTAACCGGGCGCGTTCGCCGACGAGCGCGGCCTGTTGGGCGAGGGCACCGCCGAGGTAGCCCGGGCAGAGCGCGACGGTATTGGTCACGTTGGCCTGCACCTTCCCGGCGCCCAGCGCCACCAGGGTCGGGAAGGAGATCAGGGTCCCCCCGCCGGCGATGGCGTTGACGGCGCCCGCGCCCGCCGCGGCCAGCCCGGCGAGCAGGTAATCCCCGAAGCCGAACGTGGGCGTGGTCAACCCCGCGGCCGTGGATGGTCGCTCGCCGTTCGAGCCCGATCACTGCGCCGAGACGCCGGGCGGTGGTCGCGAGCCGTCATCCCGGCGACGGTAGCGGCCTGGGCCGGCACCTGGGCAGTGCCGTCGGGCACCGGTGGCGTTCACGTACAAGAACGTGATGGGGGTGCTGCTGGTGGCGGTGATCGCCCCCATCCTGGCCGCGGCCGTCCCGAAGGTGCGCGTCCCCACCATCGTCTTCGAGTTCGTCCTGGGCGTGATCATCGGGCCAGACGTGCTCGGCTGGGTGAAGATCGACGAACCGCTCGAAGTGCTCGGCCTGCTCGCACTCGGGTTCCTGCTCTTCACGGCGGGGACCGAGGTCGACATCAAGGCCCTGCGGGGCAACCTCCTCGGTCGGGCTGCCGTGGCCTATGCGTTGGGTCTCGCCATCGCCTTCGCCATCGCCGAGGTGCTGGCGGCAGCCGATGTGATCCTCACGCCCTTCCCGATCGCCGTGATCCTCTCGGCGACGGGTCTCGGCGTGGTGCTGCCGCACTTCGGGCTGGAGTCCATCCTCGGCGCGTTCGTCGCCGGCATCGTGCTGGGCGACCTCCGCCGAGCCGATCGTGAGGACCCCGCCTCCAGCTTCTGGCCCAAGGGCGACGCCATCGGCTTCGGCTTCCCGATCCCCGTCTACTTCGTCACCAGCGGCATCCGGTTCGACTTGAGCGGTCTCACGGGCTCGCCGGGGGCGATGCTGCGGATCCCGCTGTTCCTCCTGATCTTCCTCATCGTCCGAGGGGTGCCGGCGCTGTTGTGCCGTCAGCGGCTCGGCCCTTGGGTCACCGGGGCCCTGGCCGCGCTCTCGGCCACGTCGCTCTCGTTCGTCATCACGGCGACGGACATCGGCGTTCGCATCGGCAAGCTGCGTCCCTCCAACGCCGCCTCCCTCCAGGGTGCCGCGCTGGTGGCGATGGTGATCTTCCCGATGACGGCGCAGGCGCTGCTGGCCCGCCAGCGGACGGCCGTGCGAGCCTGACCTACGCTCTGCGCGACCCGGAGGTGGCTGATGCCTGCTGACCCCTCGCTGCTCGGTGACACCGATCCCGTCGAGCTCATGGACGTGGAAGCCGCCCGCCTCGACGCCTTCTTCGCCTCGATGCCCGACGCCGGCTGGAGCGTCGCGACGGCGTGCGCCGACTGGAACGCGAAGGACCTTCTCGGCCACCTCGCCGCGTCGGAGGAATACAACCACGCCTGCATGGACGACGAGGTGGCGGCGCTCCTCGAGCGCTATGGCGCCCGAGGAGTCACCGACATGAACAGCTTCAACGCTCTCGGGGTGACCGATCGCGCCGACCGCTCGCCTGCAGAGGTGCTCGCCGAGTGGCGGTCCTCGAACGGGCGCACGCGTGCCTGGCTGCGAGCTCACCGCGGCCAGGAGATGCCCACCTTGGTCGGCCCCTACCCCGTCGACTGGCAGTCGTGGCACCTCGCCAACGAGCTGGCCATCCATGCCGATGACCTCGGCGTCCCCGTCTCCCCGGCCGAGAAGGACGCTCGCACCGCGTGGTTGGCTCGCTTCGCCCGCTTCGCCGTCAGCGAACGCGACAAACCGGTCACCATCGAGCCGGCCGGTGAGGGCTACCGCATCGCCGCCGGAGGCACCGAGGGCACGGTGAGCGCGGACGATCTCGTCGCGGGCGTGAACGGGCGGGCGGCGCCTGACGGCGCACCGACCGGGCTGCTCGCGCCGCTGTCCATGTACTGAGGGCTACTGAGCGTCGCTACCCTCGAACCCATGGCTGACGTCGAATTCTTCTTCGACCCCGTGTGTCCCTGGGCGTGGATGACGAGTCGCTTCACGGTCGAGGTCGCCCGGCTTCGAGATCTGAGCGTCGACTGGAAGTTCATCTGCCTGAGCATGGTGAACGAGGAGAAGGAGATGCCCGAAGCCGCCCGGCAGGTGCACGAGGCGGGCCGCTCGATGCTGCGCATCGCCGCCGCGGCCCGGCAGGAGTCGGGCAACGAGGCCGTCGGGCGCCTCTACACCGAGCTCGGGACCCGGCTGCACAATGAGGGACGCAGCCGCAGCGAGATCCGAGAGGGCGTCTTCGATCTCATCGGGGAGGCGGTGGCCGCCGCGGGGCTGCCGTCGGGTCTGGAGGACGCGGCCGATGATGCCGGCCGCGACGCAACGGTGCGGGCCGAGACCGAGCTCGCCCTCGGGCGCACGGGCCCGGATGTGGGCACGCCCATCCTCACCTTCGATCCCGGCACCGCCGACGAGGCCAGCATCTTCGGACCGGTCATCTCGCGCCTCCCCCGCGGCGAGGACGCTCTCCGCCTTTGGGATGCGACGGTGCTGCTCGCCCGTGCCCCGGCCTTCTACGAGCTCAAGCGCACCAATCGGGAGCGGCCCGACTTCAGCTGACGCGATTTGGTTCGAGGTCGTGGCCAGCGGACGACCTCCGCGCGCTCAGCGGAGCACGGCCTCGAGCTCGTGGACGGTCACGGGCAGCTCGGCGGTGGTGGTGAGCGTGCCGAGATCGGCGGTGGTCCCGTCGGAGGCGGTGAAGACCGCGTGCCACGTGAATGCCACCTTGGCGGTCCACAGCCCGCTCGGACTGAGCGAGGAGCTGTGCCGGTAGGTGTACGAGCAGCTCGACGCGGCATCGTCACCGCTCGACGCCTCCCAGGCCGCTCCCGGCCCATTGCAGTCGACGGGCCCAGCGCCGTACGCGCCGTCGCCCGGGTCGAAGCGGATGCGGGTCGGGGTGGCGGTCACCGTGGCGGCGAGCGTGGGTAGCGATGCGGTCGCGGACACGTCGTGCCACGCGCCCGGATCAGCCCAGATCCACGTGGCCACGTGCACGACGCCGCCGCTGGCGCGGGGAGCCAACTCGACCACGCGGCGCCGGGAGGAGACGCTCGACTTCGTCGCGAGCCACTCCGGCGAGCTGCGACGCATCGAGATGCGGAACCCAGACGGGGTCAGGGGCGGCGTCGCCGCAGAGGCGAAAGTAGAGGAGGTACTGGACGCCGTCGAGGGTTCGGATGAGCTCATCCGGCGCGCCCGGGGGAACGTCCCACGTGCAGCCACTGCCGCCACCGCCCCCGCCACCGTGGCCCGGCCCGGCGGTGACGACGACAGCCGAGATGGACTCGTCCCGGTCGTCGGTGCCGCCGCTCGCCGTGCCGCCCGCCGCGGCCGCCGGGAGATGGCTCGCGGACACGATGGCCACCAGGGCCGCGGCCATCAGGAGGCGGGACGCGGGGGGCATTGGTTCCTTCCGTGGGCTTCGTCGAGGATCTTGGCGTCGGTCCGCCGCCAGTGGCCGCCCGCCAGCGCGAGCGACCAGTGCGTATGGTCCGACTCGAGGGCGTCGTTCAAGATCACGTCGTCGCTCGGATCGTCGTTGCCCCGGGGGTCGTAGAGCACGGCGGCGTCGACGATGCAGGTCTCGATGGTGGCGGTGCGGCGATCGGGGGCGATGGCGGTGGCCAGGATGACGCGATAGTCCTCGGGGCTCGGCCGTCCCTTGATGCCGTTGCGGGCGAGGCGGGCGAACCAGTTCGTGAGGTGCTGCATCGATGATGAGCCCGGCGCCGCGATGCGACCGACGTCGCAGTGCTCCGGCGCCTCGAGGCAGTCGTTGTAGGCGCGCAGGGTGGCGTCGAAGTCGGCGAGGAGGGCGCTTCTCGGATCGGGGGTCGTCGTGGTTGGCGCGCTCGTGGGCGCCGCGGATGTGGTCGCTGGCGCCGGCGCGGTGCCCGCTCGGGTCGGCGCGGTGCTCGCGGCCGACGTCGGCGGATCGAAGGCGACGGTCGCGGACGCGCAGCCGGCGAGCGCGATCGTCACGCTTGCCGCGGTCAGGAGGGCTCGGACGGGTGCGAACACGGCCGATGAGGGTCCCATGCCCGAGGTCGGGCCGAGGCGGCAGCGCCGGCGAATTGGTTCGGTCGGCCCACGCACGCGGACATGTGTGCACGACGGCGCGGCAATCGGAAGGAGGTGATCAGTTGGCGGCGGGGCAGCCGCTGGGGGCCGGCGTGCCCGCCACCCGCGCCGCCATCCACGCCAACGTGTCGTCGATCGACGCGGGGATCACGCCGGAGTGGGTCTGGCCGGGGTACATCTTCAGCGTCACGTTGCTACCGTGCTGGCAGGCCCCCTGCTGGTAGGCGACGGTCAGCGCAGGCGGGATCGTGGTGTCCTTGTCGCCCTGGGTGAGCAGGATGGGTGCCGGTGTGGCGGTGTCGCCCGCGTCGTTGGCCTTGAGCTTCGGGCCCCAGTCCGGCAGGTCCAGCGGGTTGCCGCTGACGACGGGCGCACCGAGGGCGGCGTAGGTGGTGAGGACCGCGTCGAGGCAGGCCTGCTCGACGATGCCGTTCTTGGCCAAGGCGGCAGAACTCAGGACCTCGTTCAGGGGAAGCGACGGGTAGGCCGCGTGCATGCCGTCAGCTCCGACCACCACATAGCCGGCGAATTGGGGGACGGACGCGGCCGCGCTGTAGATCACGCTCAGCCGCGCCGCGGGCGCCGCAGCCACCACTCCGAGCATCTTCAGATCGGGCGCGTACCTCGGGGCCAGCTGCCCGGCCCACACCGCGGCCTGGCCGCCCTGCGAGTGGCCGTAGATGAGCATCCGGTCGCTCGCCCTCGCCGGCGCGAACTGGTGGGCGGCGCGAGCGGCGTCGAGCACCCCTCGCCCTTCGCTCACGCCGACGAGATAGGGATGCGGCCCGGGAGTGCCGAGACCTTCGTAGTCGGTGGCGGCCACGACGTAGCCGGCTTCGAGGAGCTTCTGGAGGTTGGGGATCGAGGCTGCGCCGAAGCGGGAGGGCGCGCACTGGTCGGCCGACCCCGTCGTGCCGTGGCCCCATGTCACGATCACCCGCCCGCCAGCGGGCGCGGGCTTCGAGGGCACGGCGACGATGCCGGACACGGCCGCGGGTGAGCCGTCGACCTTCTGCGACAAGTACAGGACGAGGTAGGCCGTGCCCCCGGGCGTGGGCCCCAAAGGACGCGTCCAGATGATGTCGCCGGGCTTCCCGGATGGCAGCGGGTCGGGCGGTTGGTAGAAGGCGAGCCCAGCGGGCGCGGCCACCGTCGTGGGTACGAGAGCCGTCGTCGCGGCCGCGGTGGTCGCGGCCGTTGTGACGGCTGCGGTCGCCGCCGCCGCCGTGGTCGCCGGCTGAGTGCTGCTGGACGCGGCCGTCGACGCCGGTGCACCGCTCGATCCGCTGCTGGTACACGCGCCAAGAGCCAGCGCGGCCAGAGCGATGACAACGCCGGCGAGCTTCCGGGCGCGCCCGACCACGCCTACTCCTGGACCAGTTCGATCAACGTGCCGAACGACCCCTTCGGGTGGACGAAAGCGACAGTGGTACCCCGCGACCCGGGCCGAGGAGCCTGGTCGATGGCCGTGCCTCCGGCGGCGACCACGGCGGCGAGCGCGGTGGCGCAGTCGTCGACCCGGTAGCCCACATGGTGCAGCCCCTCGCCTCGCTTCTCGATGGCTTTGGCCACCGGCGAATCGTCGCGGGTGGGGGTGAGCAGCTGGATGTAGCTGTCGGCCACCCTCAGCAGCGCCTCTTCCACCCCGTCGCGCTCGACCACCTCGCGGTGGGCGACGGTTGCCCCGAAGGCTCGTCGGTAGTAGTCGATCGCGGCCTCGAGGTCGCGGACGGCGATGGCCACGTGGTCGATCTCGGTCAGCTGCGCCTCGGTCTGGGACATCTCGCCTCCGTTCAGCCGCCGTGGCGGCGGAACAGGGTGATCTTGCTCTCGCCCACGGTTTCGCGGAACGCGGCGTCGTCGATGCCGAGTCCTCCTTCCGGGGCGAGGCACAGTACCCCGAGCTTCCCCTCGTGCTCGTTGCGATGGATGCGGCGAGCCGCCTCCCCTGTCTCCGGCAGCGGCACGACGTCCGACAGCAGCGGCTGGATCATCCCCTTGGCGATCAGGCGGTTGGCCGCCCACGCCTCGTCGTAGTTGGCGAAGTGCGAGCCGATGAGGTTCTTGACCCGCATCCAGAAGTGGCGGTTGTCGAACTCGACCATGTAACCCGACGTCGCCGCGCACGTGACGACCGTGCCCCCGCGCTTGGTGACGAAGATCGAGGCGCCCATCGTCTGGCGGCCGGGATGCTCGAACACGATGTCGGGATCCTCGCCCACGAGCGCTCGGATGTCCTTGCCGAGGCGGCGCCACTCGCCTTCGTCCTGTGTGTTGGCGTCCTTCCAGAACCGGTAGCCGGCCGCTTTGCGGTCGATCACCGCCGCGCAGCCCAGCTCGCGCAGCAGTTGCGCCTTCTCCGGCGAGGACACCACCCCCACCGGGATGCCGCCCCCGTTCAACACGTACTGCACCGCGTAGCCACCGATGCCTCCGGTTGCGCCCCATACGAGCACGACGTCGCCCTGCTTCATCCGGGCCGCGTTCTTGCCCACCAGCATGCGGTAGGCAGTGGAGTTGCACAGCGCGTTGACGGCGGCCTCTTCCCACGTGAGGTGGGCCGGCTTCGGCATGAGCTGGTTGGCCTTGACCAGCGCCAGCTCGGCCAGGCCGCCGAAGTTCGTCTCGAAGCCCCAGATGCGTTGGTTGGCCGCGAGCATCGAGTCGTCGTGCGCGGACGGGTCCTGGTCGTCGACGTAGTTGCAGTGGACCGTGACGCGGTCGCCGGGCCGCCAGTTGCGGACGGCCGAGCCGACTTGGAGCACGACGCCCGCGGCATCCGACCCGAGCACTTGGTGGTCGAGGGCATGCCGGGCGGCCCAGCGGCTTTCCCGTGCGAAGCGGTCGAGGAAGGCGAAGGTCGGCAGCGGCTCGAAGATCGCGCTCCACACGGTGTTGAAGTTGATCGAGCTGGCCATCACGGCCACGTAGGCCTCGTCGGGAGCGAGCTCCGGCGTGGCCACGTCGCCGAGGTGTATGGACTTGGTCGGGTCCTTGTCCGGCGAGGCGAGGCCCTCGAACATGCCGACGTCTTCGCGCTTGATGAAGGCGGCCCGGTAGTGATCGGGCACTGACAGCGCACCGATCTCCTCGCCGGACGCGCCCGCGAGGATCGCGTCCAGGATGTCCTGCATGACGGCAGGTTACCGATCGGTAGTGGGTGGGTCGAATGGAGAACCAGGCCCGGCTGGGAGCGCCATCGACGGGCGCCTCAGACGTACTGCATGCGGTCGGCTTCCCGCAGCCGATGGCAGACGGCGACGAGCAGCTTGTACGCGACCCCGGGCTCGCTCTTGAGCAGCGGTCGCAAATTGAACGCGGCGATGCCGAGCGCGTCGACGTCGCTGCGGGCGAGGACTGTCGCGGTCCGCGGGCCCTCATCGATGAGCGCGATCTCGCCGAAGTACCCGCCGGGGCCGAGGCCCGCGACCCGGGTGCGGTTGATGAGCACGTCGGCGTGGCCGGCGAGGATGAGATAGAAGCGGCCGCCGGTCGTGCCCTCCTGCACGATGGCGGTGCCAGCCGGGAAGTGGAAGGGGTTGGCCAGCGCCGCGACCGCCGCCTGCTCCCGGCGGGTCAGTCCCGCGAAGAGAGGGACCTTCGCCAGCTGGTCGACACCGCCGTCCGTTCTCGCCATGGCGCCTCCCCCGTCGGCTGGCGGCGGAGTGTAACGGGCCGGCCCTCTCCCGGTCTGGAGTTGGCCCCATGGCCCCGGCCTATGCTGAAGAACCCAGATGGCCAACCCACGGAGGCGACCGATGCCTGGTTCGTACCTCGTTGCCGGGGCTCGCACCCCGATCGGCAAGATGTCCGGAGCCTTGGCGGGCTTCGAGGCCGTCGAGCTCGGCGGCATCGCCATCCGCGCGGCCCTGGAGCGCGCTCGGCGTCGCCCCCGAAGACGCCGACTACGTGGTCATGGGCCAGGTGCTCATGGCCAATCAGGGCCAGATCCCGGCGCGCCAGGCGGCTGTGAAGGCGGGGATCCCGCTCTCCGTGCCGGCCACCAGCGTCAACAAGGTCTGCCTGTCCGGCCTCAACGCCATCCACCTCGCCGATCTGATGATCGCCGCAGGCGAGGCCGACATCGTGGTGGCGGGCGGCATGGAGAGCATGACGAACGCCCCCTACCTCCTGCCGGGCGCCCGCGGTGGGCTCCGCTACGGGAACACCGAGCTGCTCGACACCATCATCCGCGATGGGCTGTGGTGCGCTTTCGACGCCTGCCTCATGGGCCTCGGCACCGAGCGCTACGCCGCGGGCACGATCAGCCGTGAGGCCCAGGACGAGGTAGCGGCGAAGTCCCACGAGCGGGCGGCCAACGCCATCAAGGACGGTCGCTTCGTCGACGAGACCGTGCCGGTCCCCGTGCCCCAGCGCAAAGGTGATCCGATCCTGGTCGAGACCGATGAGGGAGTGCGTCCGGGCACGACCGTGGAGACGCTGGGCGGGTTGAAGCCGGCCTTCGACCCGAAGGGAACCGTGACCGCCGGGAACGCGTCACAGATCTCCGATGGGGCGTCGGCCATCGTCATGATGTCCGAAGCGGCGGTCGAGCGCACCGGGGCTCAGCCGCTGGGGCGCACGGTCGGCTACGGGCAGGTCGCTGGGCCAGACAACGTGAGTCTCCTCAGTCAGCCCAGCCGGGCCATCTTCGACGCCCTCGATCGGGCGGGCCTGACCGTTTCGGACGTCGACCTCTTCGAGCTCAACGAGGCGTTCGCTGCCGTCGGCGTGGCCTCCATGGCCGACCTTGGCGTCACCGACGAGGTCGTCAACGTCAACGGTGGGGCCATCGCGCTCGGCCATCCCATCGGGATGTCGGGAAACCGCCTCGCCCTGACCCTGCTGCACGAGTTGCGGCGCAGGGGCGGCGGGCTCGGCGCTGCCGCTCTCTGCGGAGGCGGAGGGCAGGGCGACGCGTTGCTCCTGCGCACCGTCTAGAAGCCGGGGGGGAAGGGGACCTTCCCCCCTGGGAAGATGGCTCGTTCAGGGTTGCTGGCCGTCGCCGGCCACCGCGTCGAGCACGGCGAGCGCCCACGCTTCGTCGTCGCGTTCGAGGCGGTTCCAGCACGCGTTGTGTTGCGGGATGGCATGGGGATCGGGCCACCGGCCCGGAAACAGCTCCATGAGAAGCGCCCGGTTGACGGCGTCGTGGGCGACGACGGCGAACAGCTCACCCGCATGCCGCCTCGCGAGCTCCGAGAACCCGGCGCTGACGCGCGAAGAGAACGTCTCCCACGACTCGACGCCCGGGGCGTGGTCGATCGAACCGAAGCGCTCCTGCACCTGCGCCTCGGGATAGCCGGTCCAGGGTCCGTAGTCACGATCCATGAGCCGCTCGTCGGGCGCGACCCGAACCCCGGCCGCGCTCGCGATCTGCTCGGCGGTCTCGACCGCCCGCCGCAACGGGCTGGCATAGACGTTCACCAGCGGCACGCCCACGAAGAGGGCACCGAGGGCAGCCGCTTGCGCCCGGCCCGCGTCGTCGAGCGAGTCGTCGAACTGGCCGTGGACCTCGTCGAGGGCGTTGAGGGCTGTCTGCGCGTGGCGGATCAGGTAGATCACCGCCGGCCAGGGTAGGACGGTCGCGGAGGCGCGAAGCTTTGTCGTGCTCGCTCGCCGGAGATTTTCCCGATCCTCCTCCGCGCGTGCACACATCCGGACGGTGATTGAGCCGTTGGCCTTATGCCCACCGCGCCGCGTGCGGTTCTACCTTCCTCGCCCGCTGAACAACGCGTGCAGTTGCAACCCACCGGATCTGCCGGGTGTCCTCGACCGACCGCTTCCAAGATTGCCTCACTGATGACATCGACCCTCGAACGCCCCCGCATCGCGTCCCGATCCTCCTCCCGTGAGAGCCCACGTCTCGGACCACCCCGTTCCCGCCGGCGCCTCAGGCTTCCCGAGCTCGTCGTCGGGATCGTGCTCGTCGGCGCCTTCGCGCTCGCGGCCGTCGTGTGGCAGCGCTCGACTGCTGCTCGTACGCCGATCACCGTGCTCTCGGCCGCGGTGACCAAGGGTGCGGTCATCACCGACGCTGATCTGCGTCCCGCTCCGGTGGCCCTCGACCGGGGGATGCGGGCGGTGGCTTGGACGCAACGTCACCGTCTCGTGGGCAAGGTCGCGCTCGTCGATCTGCCCGTCGGCACGGTCCTCGCGTCGAGTCTCGTCACAGACAACGCCGCGCTCGCGCCCGGAGAGTCGCTGGTGGGGCTCAAGTTGGCGCCCGGCGCCTACCCGAGCGACCTTCGCGCCGGCGACCACCTGGCGGTGGTGCGAACGGCCGATGCGCAGGCCCCGAGCGCCGCGGGTGATGCCGTACTCGCCTCCGACGCGTCGGTGTGGAGTGTCACGCCGCTGGGCGACCAGGGAGGCGCGCGACTCGTCACCGTTCGCTTGCCGGAGGCGGAGGGAGCAGTGGTCTCGGCCGTCGCCGACCACGTCCACGTGGTGCGGGTGGTTCGCTGAACATGGCCCTCGTCGTGCTCGGCGCAAACCGGTCGTCTCCTGGAGTGACCACGGCCTGCCTCGCGCTCGCGGCGGCGTGGGCGAGGCCCGGCCGCCAACCGCTCCTGGTCGAGGCCGACCCCGATGGTGGCGTGCTGGCGGCGCGGTACGAACTCGCGGCGCGGCCCAACCTCACCGAACTGGCGGGCCGCAGTCGCGCCGGCTTGCGGCCCCACGACGCGTGGGACCACGCGCAGACCCTTCCCGGCGGCCTTCCCGTGCTCGTCGCCCACCCCTCCGCAGAGCAGACCCAGGCGGCCCTGCGGACAGCGGCGGCGCGTCTCGGCGAGCACTTCGCCATGATCGAGCGCACCGATGTGCTCGTCGACGCCGGGCGCCTCACGCCCGGCTCCCCGGTGCTTCCACTGCTCGAGTGGGCCGCGTTGCTGCTGATCGTGGTCAGGCCCCGAGTGGACGAGATGGCGGCGCTCGCACAACGGCTGCCGAACCTGCGTGCTCTCGCTCCGATCGAGCTCGTGCTGGTCGGTCGCCGGCCGTATGGACCGGCCGAGGTCGCCGAGACACTCGGCGTCGAGGTGGCCGGCGTGCTCGCCGACGACACCCGTGCCTCGGCGGTGATCACTGATGGTTCCCGCCGCAGGTGGCGGCCCCGCCGGTCTGCGCTCCTCCAGAGCACTGACGCGATCACCCGTCATCTCGCCGCCCGCCTCGATGCCATCGAGGCCACGCCGGTCGAGCTGGGCTTCTCCGCCCGTTCCGCCGAGGCGGAGACCGAATGACGCCTGATCCCGTGCTCGTGAGCCAGATCGGGCGGGCGGTGAGCGAAGGCCTCGCGGCCGCCGAACTCGAGCGCGACGTGGGCGCCGGCCGTCTCTCGGCGCGGCGATCGGGCCGAGCTCGTGCGCCACCTGGTGAGTGCTGAGCTCGATGCCCTGGCTGCAGCTCGCTTGTCGGACGGGCAGGCACTGCTCGCACCGAGCGACGAGCAACGCCTCGCCGAGGCCGTTCTCGCGGAGGTGGAAGGGCTCGGGTCGCATCCAGCGCTACCTCGACGACCCCGACGTGTCCGACGTTCACATCCGCGGCTGCGACTCGGTGTGGCTGAAGCTGCGCGACGGCACCCGTCTCCCCGGTGAGCCCGTTGCCGACAGCGACGACGACCTCGTGGAGCTCGTGCGGCTCGCCGCGGCTCGCCTCGGTCGCAGTGAGCGGCGCTTCGACGCCGCGCATCCAGAGCTGAGCCTGCAACTCCCCGACGGTTCGCGACTGTTCGCCACGATGGCGGTGTCGGCGCGGCCGAGCGTCGTGATCCGTTGCCATCGCTTCGAGCTGTCCTCGCTCGCGGAGCTGTGCCGAGCTCGGGCTGGTCGACGAGGGGCTGGCGTCGTTCCTGGCTGCGGCGGTGCGGGCGCGGCGCAACCTCATCGTCGCCGGCGGCACGGGCACGGGGAAGACCACCCTGCTCCGCGCCCTGCTCAACGAGGTCCCCCGCGATGAGCGGATCATCACGATCGAAGACGCCTACGAGCTCGGCCTCGACCGGTTTCCCGATCTCCATCCCGACCACGACATGCTCCAGTCCCGACCTGCCAACATCGAGGGCCGGGGTGCCATCACCATGCTCGACCTCGCCCGCATGGCGCTGCGCATGGACCCCGACCGCGTCGCTCGTCGGTGAGGTGCGCGGTGGTGAGGCCCTCCCGATGTTGCTCGCCATGAGCCAGGGCAACAACGGGTCGATGTGCACCATCCATGCCGATGCCACCCGGACCGTGTTCCCGAAGCTGGCCGCGTACGTGGCCATGGCCGATACCGGCCTGCCGGTCGAGACGGTCAACCTCCTCGATCGCCAGCGCGGTCCACTTCGTCGTGTTCATCGACGTGGTGGACGGCGTGCGCCGGCTCGCCAGCGTCCGCGAGGTCGTCGACGCCGATGGTGCCGCGCATCGTGTCGAACGAGGTCTTCGTCACGGGCCCGTCGGGCTGGGCGGTGCCCGGCTATCCGTTCCGGTCCGTCGACGGCTGGCGCTCCTCGAAGAGCACGGCTTCGATCCGGCTCTGCTCGACGCTGACCGGACGGCGGCGCATGAACACGCTGGTGGCCTTCGGTCTCGGTGGTGGCTCGGGCGCGGCCTGCTGCTGGTCGTCTGCCGGGCTGCTCGGTCAGCGCGGTGTTTCCTGCGCCCGAGCCAGGGCGTGCCCGCCGCCTCACCGGACGATCGTTCAGCGTGGCCTTGGTGGTCGCGGCGGTGTGGCCTCGTGGCCGTCGTGGGCGCTCACCGGATGGATGGCGGCGGCGTGTCATCGCCGCGGGGGCGATCGTGGCCGGGCACCGGGCCCGCGGCGGTGCGAGCGCCATCACGTCGAGATCGCGAGAGGTCGAAGCGATCGCGTCGTGGACGGAGATGCTGCGCGACACGATGGCCGCCGCCAGCGGGCTCGAGCAGGCCATCGCGGCGAGCGCACCCGTCGCGCCGGCGCCCCTCGTCGCGGAGGTCGCCCGCCTGGCCGGCCGCCTCGACTACGAGCGACTGGCCGACGCGCTGCGCGCCTTCGCCGACGACGTCGACCACCCCGCCTGCGACCTCGTCGCCGCCGGCCTCGTCACGGCCGCCGAGCACGAGGCACGTGAGCTCGGCCCACTGCTCACGCAACTCGCGGCGTGTGCGCGCGCCGAGGCGCAGATGCGGGCGCGGATCTGGGCAGGGCGAGCTCGGACCAGAACCTCGGTGCGCCTCATCTCCGCCTGCGTCGGCCTCTTCGCCGCTCGGGCTCTTCGTGTTCGACCGCGCCTATCTCACCCCCTATGGCAGTGCAGCTGGACAGGTCGCGCTGATCGCCATTGGCGGCGCCTGTTCGCCGGCGCGGTGATCGGCGATGGATCGGATGAGTCGCATCGAGCTGCCCGAGCGCTTCGTCCGCCGACGCACGGCGGTAGGAATCGTGATCGCCGTCCTCGTGCTCGGCGGGTGCTTCGGGCTCGGCGTCGCCTTCGTCGTCGCCGCGTTCCTCGAACGGCGACTGGCGTTGCCCGAGGCCCTCGCCTATCTGGAGCGACCGCACGCGCCGATCGAGCCGCCCGCGACGTCGATCGACGAGCGTGTCGGCGGCCGCCTCCTTGCCGCCCTGCGGCACGGTGGCGACCGCGTCGAAGGTCCGACCTCCGCGTCACCGGCCGCACTCCGGCGCGGCTGGCCTTCGAGAAGTTGGCGGCCGCCTTGGTCGGTTTGTTCGTACCGCTCGCGTTGGGGCTGTTCGTGCTGGCCAACGGCTTGGCGGTGCCCGAAGGCGTCCTCGTGCTCGTCGCCGCGGTGCTGGCGGCAGGCGGGTTCGTGATGCCCGATCTTCTGCTGGGCCAGGCGGCACGGGCGGCGTCGCGCTGCGTTCACCGTGGCGCTGTCGAGCTACCTCGATCTGGTCGACGTCGTACTGGCCGGAGGCGCCGGTATCGAGACGGCCTTGGAGGCGGCCGCCGAAGCGGGGGACGGCTGGGCGTTCGCCGAGCTCCGCGGCGCGCTCGTCGAGAAGCCGCGCCCTGCGTTGCTCGCCATGGCAGTGCCTCTCCGAGTTGGGTGACGAGCTCGGCATCGTCGAGCTGCAAGAGCTGTCCGCCAGCCTCCGCTTGGCCGGCGAACAGGGCGCTCGGATCGCGGCGTCGCTCTCGGCCAAGGCTGCCTCTCTACGCGGCCACCTGCTCGCCCCGCCGAGGCGTCGGCGCAGTCGGCGAGCGAGCGGATGGCCCTCCCCACCGTCTTGCTGTTCACCGTCTTCCTCCTCTTCATCGGCTACCCGGCCGTGGCCGAGATCCTCGGTAGCAGCGGCTGGTGACCGCTGCCCGTCGTCCACCCAACCCCCCGACGCCGAGGAGGCGTGATGTCCGTCGCGCACTGGCACCGGATCTCTGGACCTTCTACCTGACCCGCTGGCGAGTCGCCGTCGCGGCCGACCGCGAGCGCGGCGAGGTCTCCACGACGACCGTGATCCTGACCTTCATCCTCGCCGGCCTCGCCATCGCCGTGGGCGCGATCATCGTGAGCAAGGTCACCGCGAAGGCGAACAGCCATCCCGACGGACTGACATCGCCCGCCGACCGGTGGCGCGCCTCTTGACCGGCGATCGCGGCGAGGTCACGACGCAGCTCGTGCTGCTGACGCCGGTATTGCTCGTGCTCGTGCTGACCGTCGTCCAGATCGCGATGCTGTGGCACGCCGCGCACCTCGCCGACGCGGCTGCGGCCGCGGGCGCCTCGCGCGCCGCGGGACTCGAAGCGGGAGCGACCGACGGGATGACCGCGGCACGCGCCTTCGCGGACGCTTCCGGCGCCCGCCTCGAGGGCTCCCCGCTCGTGGTGCGCGGCGCCGTGTCGGCGAGCGCGACCGTCGTCGTCCACGTGCCCCGGCTCCTCCCCGGTTTCCCGGGCACGGTGAGGCGCACGGCGACCATGCCCGTGGAGCGGTTCGTGCCCGAGGCAGATCGATGACGGACTTCCGATCCGGGCCTGCGAGCGCACACATCCAGTCGTGCCCTTCCAGGACGAAGCGACCGCGGTTCATCTCTCGGGATCGTCGTTCGAGCTCTCGGGATCGTCGTTCGAATCCTCGGGATCGTGGGTCCGTGAGCCTGGAGCTGGTCCTCGTCACCCCGCTCGTTCTCGTCCTGATCGTCTTCGTCGTCTTCTGTGGACGGCTCACGCGCGCCGAGGCGTTGGTTCGGGCCGCGGCCGCCGCCGGCGCGAGGGCCGCCTCCCTCCGCCAGTCACCGGGGACGGCTCGGGTCGACGCGCTGCAGCGCGGTCACTACGAACCTCGCCGGTCACCGCAGCACCTGCCCGTCACCGGCGGTCGTGGTGGACGCGAGCGATCTCCGACCTGGAGGCACCGTGAGTGTCGAGGTGTCCTGCAGGGTCCCGCTACGCGACCTGGCCCTGCTTGGCGTCCCGGGCACACGGACGGTCTCGGCGCGCTCGGTCGAGGTGATCGATCGGCGGCGAGGCGGATGACCGGTCCGATTGATCGGTCGGCGACGCGGGTGATCGGTCGAGGGCATCGACCGGCGCGGCGGATGGTCCACCCACGGGGCCGCGGCGAAGCCGGCTTCGTGAGCGCGTTCGTCGTTGCCCTCACGTTGGCGTGCCTCATGGCGGCCGGGCTGGCCCTCGATGGTGGTCGTCTCGTCGCGGCGCGCGTGCAGGTGGCCGATGTCGCGGGCCAGGCGGCGCGAGCCGGGGCGCAACAGGTGGTCGGGGTGCGGGCCGGCCACCTCGAGCTTGACCCGGCGGCGGCCCGCTCGGCTGCCGAACGGGTGCTTTCCGCGGCGGGTGCATCCGGCCACGTCGCCGTCGGGCGGCTCGCGGTGACTGTGCAGGCCGAGGAGGCCGAAGACCTGCTGCTGTTGCGACTCGTCGGGCTCGGACGGCGGACCGTCACGGCGACGGCCACTGCACAAGTGGAGGAAGGGTGATGCGGCGGCTCGGTGCCCTGGTGCGTGGACTCCTCGCCGCGGCCTTGCTCGTCGCGCTCGTGGTGGGCGTCCCGATCATCTTGGTGATGGCGGCGGGCTGGCCCCTGCCGTCTCACCTCCCGTCGCCGCGCGCCTTCGGCGATCTGCTCACTCGAGCCGCGCCCGAGCGCGTGCTGATCAAGGCGATCGCGCTCGTCGTCTGGTTCGGGTGGGTGCAGCTGGTGGCGGCCGTGGCCCGCGAGGTCGTTGGTCTGTGCCGGCACCGCACGGCAGGATCGAGCCCTGGCGCGGGCGCTTTCCGTCGGTTCGCCGCCGCGCTCGTGACGACGGCGGCCACGCTCGGCTCGCTCGGGGCCGTCCGCGGTGCCGGTGCCGTCGCTCGCCCGTCGCTGACCGTGGTGCGAAACGATGCTGCCACGGTCCCGACCGAGATCGCCGCGCCCGAGCGGCTGGTGCACGTCCAGCGAGGGGACACGCTGATCGGTCTCGCTCGCCGCGTCTACGGAGATCCGACCCAGTGGAGGCGGCTCTGGGAGGCCAACCGTGGCCGCCGCTTCGGGGCGGTCACGTTCGACGACCCGGATCGCATCTACGCCGGCTGGGCGTTGCGGGTGCCGCCGTTGCCGCACCCTGCTCGGAAGGGCAAGCCGTCCGAGTCGCCTCGGTCCTCCGTGTCTGTTCGGTCGTCCGTGTCTGTTCGGTCGTCCGTCCCGGCTCGGTCGTCCGTGTCTGCGCTCTCTTCCCAGTTGTCGAGCCCGTCCGATTCGGCCGCGTCGGCACGATCCTCGGTTCCGCCGCGGTCCGTGTCCGCGCTCCCGCGACCCCCGACGCCGGGTACCTCCACCTCGCTGACCACGCTCGTGCCCAGGGGCAACGGCGGTCACGAGGGAGCCGCCGCCCAATCGCCCGCTACATCGCGGCCAGTCACCGCGGCGAGCGCCCTCGATGGGTCAGGCGCCGCGCGCGGTGAACGATCCTCGGCTGATTCAGAGGAAGTGGTGCCCGGCGCCCGCGACCATGACGACGCCGCCGTCTGGCCATTGGCAACCGGGTTGGCCGGTGCGACCATGCTCGCCACGGGTGCCGCCGGGCTGGTCGCTTCGCGGCGACGGCGCCGCCTGGAGCGGATGACCCCCGGAGAGGCGCTGCCACCGCCGGACCCCGATCTGATCGCGATCGAGCGCAGCGTGCGCCTCGGCGCAGACCCGATCGGTGCGGCGCGCCTCGACGTCGCCCTGCGCGCCTTGGCCGCCATGTGCCGTGACGACGCTCAGACCTTGCCGCGTCCCCTCGTCGTGCGGCGGTGGGCCAACGGCGACATCGAGGTCCGGCTGGCGGCCCCCGGTACGGCCCCGGCTCCATGGCGACCCGGCGCAGGCGGCGACAGATGGATCCTTCCGGGCGCCGTGCCCATCGCGAACCTGGCGAAGTCGGCGGCGGGCATCACGTCGCCCTGCCCCGCCCTCGTGCTCCTCGGCATTGGCGACGACGCCGAGGTCTACCTGGACCTCGAGGCGGCGGGGATCGTGACCGTCGGTGGGCCGCCCGCCGAAGCCCGCGCCATCGCGGCGCAGTGTCGTGGCCGGCCTGGCCGTGACGCCCTTGGCCGACCGCGTGCATGTGGTGGCGGCTGGGGTCGACTGCTACGGGTTCGCCAACGAAGCTCGTGTCACGGCCGTGGCCGGCGCCGAGGACGCGCTCGCCGCCGCCAGAGCGGCGAGCGCGCCGCTGCGGACCGCTCTCGCCGACGCCAGCTGTTCGTCGTTCGCGCTTCGTGCCGAGCTGCCGCTCGAGGTGTGGGAGCCCGTCGTGGCGATCGTCGTCGGCGGCGGGGGTGAAGGCAACGACCCCCTTGACGAGCTGACCGAGTTGGCGGCCGGGGCGGGTGGCGTCGCTCTCTTGACCGACGCGAGCGTCCCGGGCGCGCGGTGGCGGCTCACGAGGGCGGGCAACGCGTGGCGGCTGGATCCGCTCGGCTTGATCATCACGCCCTGCGGGCTCGCCGCGGACGAGCTCGCCGACCTCGGCGCCTTGCTCGCCGACGCGAGCACGCCGCCCCGAGCAGCCCCGCCGACCGCTCTCACACGCAGCGCGAACGGAGAGGTCCGTTCGATCGGGGATGCGGCACCCTCCTGGGATTTCCTGGTGCGAGTGCTCGGACCGGTGGTCGTCGAGGACCGTGCCGGCGCTGTCGTCCCGTTCGAACGAGCGAAGGCACTGGAGCTCGTCGTCTGGCTTGCGCAGCACCGGGTGCACCCCACCCGGACGGGAGCTCGCACGGCGTTGTGGGAGTCGGCCGTTCGAGATGCCACCTTCGCCAACGTCGTGTCCGATGCTCGGCGCGCCCTCTCCCGTCATCGGCCGCCGGAGGGCGCGGAGTGGATCGGGCGCACGTACACCGACCACCTTCCGTTGCACGATCGGGTGAGCACGGACGCCGAAGTGCTCGAGACCGCCTACGAGCAGGCTCGCCGGCGGCCCCGAGGCGACGCCGAGGCGGTGGCTGCGCTGCGCCAAGGTCTGGAGCTGGTCCGTGACCTGCCCTACACGGGCACGAGCTACCTGTGGCCGGATGCCGAAGCTCTCCCGTCGCATCTCACGTTGCTGGTCGTCCATTCGGCCTGCGAGCTGGCCCGCCGCTACCTCGACGGTGGCGACACCGAGGGTGTGTTCTGGGCGACCTCCCAGGGCATGAAGGTGCTCCCGGGCCACGACGAGCTGGTGTGCCTGCGCATGCGGGCCCACGGCCACGACGGCAACCTGGCCGGGGTCAAGCAGGAGTTCGCCGCGTACGAACGGCTCGTGACCTCCGATCCATGGGGCGACGCCGAGCCATCCCACAAGGTGGTGGAGACACGGGGGGAACTGCTGCGGGGCGGACAGCGCTGAGCGCGAACGGTCTCCGGCCCGCCCCTGCCCATGGGCGCGCCTGCCGCCAACGCGGGGGCTCATGCGGCCACCCGCCGAATGCGTGCGATGGCGACCAACCGCCGGTTCAAGATCGTCCGCGGCGACACGTCGAAAGAACGGGCGACCTCCGCCACGGTCTGGTCCCTCGTGTAGAGACGGCGGAGGAGATCGATGTCTGCAGCGGGAACCCCGGCCGCGAGCGCTGAAGCGAAGACCTTGGCCAGCTCCTCCGCCGGCTTTCGCAGGCCGTATTCCCCGCCGTCGAGGTCGGCGTGGGCGGCCCGGTGGTTGAGCCCGCCCATAGGGAGCTCCTGGCCCGAGCGCAGCCGGAACGGACGGACGCAGACCTGGTACTCGGCGTCGCGGAGGATGTTGACCGCCACCTTCCGGGGACGGCGGGCGAGCGGATAGGTCCTGACGATCAACCAGGTCGCTGCCGACCAGCTCGTCCAGCAGGGTCGGGGCCCGCCAGCGACCGGTCGCGCTCCGGCGGGCGGCGATGGCGACCAATCCCGGGAGCAGACGTTGCAGGGCGATCCGCGCCGCCAGTCTGTCGTTCGAGGCTCGGCCAACGACTGCGGCCAGGACGGCATCGGCCTCTTCCATCGGACGGAGGCGCCCGGCCGCGGTGAGGATCGCCGCGGGATCGTGGAGGCCGGCAAGGCGGGGATCCTCGGCGGCCCAGCTCGCGACCGCGTCGGCCGCCGCCGGGTCGGCTTGGATCCGCTCCCGTTCGCGATCCCACCGACGGGTCGGGGCATGGGACCGAGGCTCGCGTGGAGAAGTGCTTCGTGACATGCACCGACGTTGCGAAGGAGGTCTCACTGGCGACCTCACCGGAGGTCTCACTCGAGGTCTCAGCGCGCGGGCCGCATCCGACTACGCGGAGCCCGACGGTCACGAAGCGCGTCGGCGGGGTTGCTCAGCGCCCCAACCGCGAGGTCCTTTTCCGATTCGCATCGGCTCAGGCACACATGAGGTCATGGCCGAGACCCGACGCACCGATCTCGCCGACCTCGTCGACGACCTCCTCGGCCCGGGCCATCCCTGCCCGGGGCGCTCACATCGCGCGCCGCGCCGTCCCGGGGTCGTCGTTCGGGGCGCTCGCTGGGCGTGCCCGGACTGCGGCGAGGGCGGCTCGGCCGCCGACTTGTCGATCGTTGCCAGCGGACGTCCGCCACGATCCGCCGGCGGCCGCGATTGGCCGTCTCTCAGCGTCGGAGAGCCTGCTCCTGTGGAGGAAGCCGCGGGTCCGGCCGCGCTGTTCTCCAAGGCGCGGCCCACCCTGTCGTCGCCGGTGGCCTTCGCCCTGCGCGAGCCGGGGCGCGAGGAGGAGATCGTGATGCGGGCGGCGCCCGGGGCCACGGTTGGCGACCTCCTGGCCGAGCTCTCCTGCTCGTCGGCTCTCGGCGCCTTCATCGACGGTCGTCCCGTCGCTCCCGATACGCCGTTGGCGCGCACCGGCCTCCGCCAGGGCTCCACGGTCGAGCTGACTGCGGCGGCAGCCGCTGCCAGCGCGGCAGCGGATGGCCAATCCAGGATGCCGACGGCCATCGACCGTCCTTGGGGGTTGCGGTGGGTCGCCGGTTTCGATGCCGGTCGCATCGATCGCGTCACCCCGGGCCGCTGGCTCGTCGGAGCGTGGGCGCGGGCGGACCTCCCGTTGACCGACGCCGGCCTCGGGCGCGGCGCGGTGTTGTGCATCGACGCGCAGGGGCACACGAAGCTGGTCGACCTCGGCTCGGGAGCGGTCGCTCGGGGAGACGCAGAGGGGCGCGTGCGCATCGGCCATGCGACGGCGCGGCTCGGGCCGAGGCACGAGGAGAGGCGAGCAGCGGGTCGTACGGCACCGTCGTCCGGTTGGACCGACCCATGGGTGCGGCCCCACCGCTTCCCGTCGCTGCCCGATCGGCCCCTCACCCCGCCCGCCCCGCCGGAGGAGCCGCCTCGCCCGTCAGGCGCGGCCCTGGCGCCGAGCGCGGTGGCTCTCACGGGCGGCCTCGTGCTCGCCGTCGTCCTCCACCAGCCGTTGATGGCACTGATGGGCGGGTTGGGTGCCCTCGGGGCGATGACCACCTGGGTGCTCCAACACCTCCGGCGACGGCGCGGACAACGGCACGCCCGCCAACGTGCCGCCCGTGACGCCGAAGCGTTCGAGACGGCCGTGAAGGTTCGGGCGTCGGCCGAGGCCGAGAGGCGCCGGCGCCGCCATCCTGATCTGGCCACGGTGACCGAGCGCGCGGATCTCGGGCTTCCTGAGCTGTGGGGCATTCGTTGCGGCGCGGATCCGCCCGAGGTCGCCATCGGGACCGGGGACGACGCGTGGTCCGTTCCGGTGAGCGGCGGGGAGGACCGGGACGCGGACGTGCGGACCTTCGTCGACGTCCCGATCACCGCGCCGCTCTGTCCGGGTCGCCCGCTGGCGCTCGTCGGAGCTTGCGCCGATGTCGCCTCCGTCGCCGCGGGCTGCTGTTGCGGTTGGCGGCCGACTACGGCCCAGCCGACCTCGGCATCGCCATCGTGACCGGCCAACCCTCGCGCTGGTCCTGGGCGCGCTGGCTCCCGCACGCGGGTCGAAGCGTCGAGTCCGCGCGCATCGGGCCGTGCGAGGAGCTCCTCGCCGACGCGAGTGTCCCGCCTTCGGCGAGCAGCACGATCGTCGTGATCGACGACCCGGGCTCGTTGCTCGACGGAGGTGGTGTGGCGCGGCGGCTGCTCGATGCCGGCGCGTCCGGCCTCCTCCTTGCCGGGCAGATGGATCAGGTCCCCGCGTGCTGTGGTGAGGTTCTCCTCGTCGAGCCGGACGCGACCGGCGTGCTCCGCAGGCCGGGTGAGGCGACGCCAGTGCACGTTGCCGGCGTTTCCGAGGCGACCGCGCGACGGGTGAGCCGCCGTCTCGCCCGTTTCAGCGACCCCGAGCAACACGACGTCGTGTCGGCCGTCCCCGATGAGGTGAGGCTGGCGGAGCTCATCGGCGAGGGCGCGGTCGACCCGGAGGCCCTCGCCGCTCGATGGGCGATGCCATCCCGACCCGCCGCCCCGATCGGCGTCGGAGCGGACGGCGTGGTCGAGGTCGACCTCGTTCGCGACGGCCCCCACGCGTTGATCGTCGGCACCACCGGCGCGGGGAAGAGCGAGTTGTTGCGTGCGCTCGTGGCCGGGCTGGCGGTGTGCCACCCCCCGACCGAGCTCACCTTCCTCCTCGTCGACTACAAGGGCGGCAGCGCCTTCGACGCGTGCGCAACCCTGCCCCACGTCGTCGGCGTGGTGACCGACCTCGACGACCATCTGGCCCCGCGTGCCCTGCGGAGCCTCGAAGCCGAGCTGCGTCGTCGCGAAGCGGTGCTCCGGGCGGCCGGGGTCGCCGACCTCGGCGCGCTAGCCGCCGCGTCCGGAGACGAGCCGTTGCCCCGTCTCGTCGTCGTCATCGACGAGTTCGCCGCGCTGAGCGCCGAGCTGCCGGGCTTCATCCCTTCGATCGTCGGAGTCGCTCAGCGAGGCAGGAGCCTGGGCGTGCATCTCGTGCTCGCCACCCAACGGCCCGGGCCCGCGGTCACCGACGACATCCGCGCCAACACGAACCTCCGGATCGCGCTCCGGGTGCAGGAGCCGGCCGAGTCCGTCGACGTCGTTGGCGTGCCCGTCGCCGCCGGCTTCCCCCACGGCCGTCCCGGGCGGGCCGCCCTTCGTCTCGGCGCGAGCGAGGTCGTCGTATTCCAGAGCGCGTGTACCGCTCTGCCGGCTCGAGCCGCGACAAGGCCCGTCGACGTGCACCCACTCGGCCGGAGTCGTTCCACGGACGCGGCCGATGGCCCGAGTGAGCTCGCCCGCCTGGTTGACGCCTGTGTCGCCGCGGCGGCCGCATTGTCCCTGCCGTCGCCGCGTCGACCCTGGCTCGATCCGTTGCCCGCCCTCGTCCCCTTGGCCGAGCTGCCCTTGGGCACGGTCGCCCTCGCCGACGACCCCGACCACCAGGCACAGCTCGCCACCGGCTGGAACCGCCATCGCGGCCATCTCCTGTTGACGGGCTCACGGCGCAGTGGCAGGACGTCGGCGCTCGCCAGCCTCGCTGTCGACCTCGCCCGCCGCCACTCGCCCGAAGCGCTCCACCTCTTGGTGGCCGACCTGGGCGCCGGCACGCTGGCCCCCCTCCAGCAGCTTCCCCACGTGGGTGCCGTCGTCCTGGCCTCCGAGCCCGAGCGGCTGGCGCGACTCGCTCGCGTGCTCGAACGCGAGCTCGAACGCCGCCTCGCCGAGCCCGGATGCCATCCCGAGCTGGTGGTCCTGATCGACGGCGTCGACACGCTCCGCGCCACCTTCGACGCACCACCCGGCTACGAGCACCTGGACCGGCTGGCGCGGGTGCTGGCGGAGGGACCGAACCACGGGGTGACGGCGGCGATGACGGCGGACGCCGCCGCGCCATTGCCCTCGTCGCTCACCGCGGGCATCAGCCAGCGATGGCTCTTCGCGCTTGCCGATGCTGCGGCGTGGAGCGATGCCGGTCTCACGTCCCTCGACCGGCCGCCGCCGGTGCCGGGTCGGGCCCGGGCCGCCGACTCGGGGCTCGAGCTGCAGATCGGTCACCCGGGACGGCTGCCGGACCAGGTGGCGGAGCTGGCCAAGACGTCGTCGACTCCGACCGCCCGACCATCAGGGGTCGGGACGATGCCTTCACGCGTGGACGTGGCCTCGCTGCCCCCGCCGCACGCTGTCATGGGCGTGCTCCACTTGGCGGTGGGGATCGGCGACACCGAGCTGGAGCCGGCCGTGGTCTCGCTCCATCGGGGCGAGCACGTGGTCATCGCGGGGCCGGCGCGGTCCGGTCGCAGCACGGCGCTCGCGCTCTTCGCCTCCTTGTTCCGGCGGGCCGCGCCGGACGCATGGATCGGGCTCATCGCGCCCCGGCCATCCGTGGCCTCCGAGCTCACGGTCTTCGACGCCGTGCACGCGATCTCAGGCGGGATGGTGCTCCCCGAGGTGGATCGGCGCGTGGTCTTGGTGGACGACGCCGAGCTCGTCGACGATCCGGGATGGTTGGGGGAGGGTCTCGCCGCGCGAGATCCGTCCCTGGTCGTGGTGGTGGCCGCGCGCCCTGACGCCCTCCGGGCCGCCTACGGGCACTGGACCCAACTGGCCCGCCGGAGCCGCCTCGGTGTGCTCCTCTGGCCCGACCCGTTGATCGACGGCGACCTGCTGGGCGCCTCTCTCCCACGCCATGCTCCGCTGCCACGCCGGCCGGGCCGTGGCTATCTCGTCGCGGAGGGGCACGCGGAGCTCGTCCAGCTCGCTGTGGCCAGCTCGGTGCCGGCCCGCCGTGCGCAGTCGCGTCGGCGCTACGGGACCGGGCCGGGCTCTCCGCCGACTGTGTCCCGTTCGTGGGCCGCCGCCGCGTCCACCAATGGCATCACGCGATAGGGGATCTGGGAGGAGAGGGCGAGGACCGTCGTGGTGCGGCTGATCCCCGGCGCCTCCAGGATCCGGTTCAGCACCGTGCTCAGGTGCTGATTGGTGCGGCCGACCACGCGCACGTGCAGGTCGCCCTGCCCGGTCGTCGTGTGGGCCTCGATCACCTCGGGGATGGCTTCGAGGTGCCCGATCACATCGGGCAGGCGGCCCTGCGCGATCTCGATCGTGGTGAAGGCGAGGACGGTGTAGCCGATCGCGATCGGATCGATCTCCGGGCGAAAGCCCGTGATGACCCCGCGGCTCACCAACCTGTCGAGGCGGGCCTGAACCGTGCCGCGGGCGACCCCGAGCCTCCGGGAGAGCTCCAGCACGCCGGGACGCATCGTGTCCGCGAGACCGGTCAGGAGACGGGCGTCGAGCAGGTCGATCATGACTGAGCATTCTGCTCAGACCACGAGTGCCAGAGAGGCCAGAATGACACCCCCGGGCCCATCGGTTGACGATCCCGTCCCGTGCCCGTTCGATGGTGGGGCATTCTCGACCAGGAGGCCGCGCCCATGACCACCGCCGCGCCCGCTGACGTGCCCGTCGCCCACCTCCTCGGGTGGGATTGCATCGAGTTCTGGGTCGGCAACGCCCGCACGTTCGCCGGGTTCCTCATGTCGAGCTTCGGCTTCCGCTGCACCGCCTATGCCGGCCCGGAGACCGGGGTCCGCGAGAAGGCCAGCTACGTGCTGGAGCAGGGCGACATCCGCTTCGTCGTCAGCGGTGCCCTCACCGCTGACTCCCCGATCGCGGCCCACGTGCGGGCTCACGGCGACGGTGTGCACGACCTGGCCTGGCTGGTCGACGACGCCGAGGCCGCCTACCGGGCGGCGCTCACGCGAGGCGCGGAGAGCTCCCGGGCGCCGTGGACGGAGACCGACGAGAACGGGACCCTCGGGCTGGCCCAGATCAAGACCTACGGCGAGACCTGCCACACCTTCGTGAGCCGACGCCACTACGCCACGCCCCTGCTCGAGCCCGGTTACACCGACGAGAACCTCCCGCCGACGCCGGTGGGCCCCGACGTCGGGCTCAACCGTGTCGACCACGTGGTCGGCAACGTCGACAAGGGACGGCTGGACGACTGGGTGCACTTCTACGCCGACGTGATGGGCTTCAACCAGCTCGTTCATTTCGACGACGACCAGATCGCCACCGAGTACTCCGCCCTGATGTCGACGGTGGTGTGGGACGGGTCGAAGATCGTCATGCCGATCAACGAGCCGGCGGACGGGCTCAAGAAGAGCCAGATCCAGGAGTACGTCGAGAGCTACGACGGTCCCGGTGTCCAGCACCTCGCGCTCCGGACCGATGACATCGTGGCGACGGTGGCTGCGCTGCGCGACCGCGGGGTGCGGTTCATGCGCGTGCCGGACACCTACTACGACGAGGCCGAGGCGCGGATGGCCGGCGTGGCGCTGCCATGGCAGGAGCTTCGGCGCCACAACATCCTCGTCGACCGGGATCAGGACGGCTACCTGCTCCAGATCTTCACCGAGACCATCACCGACCGGCCGACGGTGTTCTTCGAGATCATCGAGCGCCGCGGCGCGCGCGGCTTCGGCGAGGGGAACTTCAAGGCGCTGTTCGAAGCCATCGAGCGCGACCAAGCTCGGCGAGGCAACCTCTGACGGGCGCGTCGCGTGGCTGGCCCGCACCGATCGGGTCGGCTGATCGGGCGGATGCCGCTCGAGAGCCGACACATTCGCTGCGGCACAGCGGGTTCGGCGGCCTCGTCGTGGGGTTCGCCGCCTCGTCGTAGAGTTCCCGGCGTGACCGGCCCCCCGCCCCCGCGCCCGGCGCTGTCCGCGCTTCCCACCTACAAGCCCGGGCGGTCGGCGGAAGTGGCGATGCGCGACCACGCGCTGGACATGGCGTACAAGCTCGCCTCGAACGAGAACCCCTACGACCCGCTACCGTCGGTGCGGGCGGCGATTGCCGACGCGAGCATGCTCGCCAACCGCTATCCCGATCACCTCGCGCTCGCCGTGCGCGACGCGCTCGCCGAGCGCCTCGGCGTCACCCCGGCATGGATCGCGGTCGGCTGTGGGAGCGTCGGGCTCCTCCAGCAACTGCTCCTCGCCTTCGCCGATCCGGGTGAGGAGGTGCTCTACGCGTGGCGCAGCTTCGAGGCCTACCCCATCTACAGCGCGATCGCCGGCGCGACGAGCATCAGTGTTCCGCTGCGCTTCGAGGGCCTCGACATGGCGGCGCTCACGAAGGCGGTCACCGACCGCACCCGGCTCGTCCTCCTGACCTCGCCGAACAACCCCACTGGCACCGCGATCACCCATCAGGAGCTCGAGGCGTTGCTCGCCGTCGTCCCGGAGCGCTGCCTCGTCGTTCTCGACGAGGCCTACCACGAGTACATCACCGGGTTGCAGGCCCCGGACGCGCTGGCGCTGCTGCGAGCGCATCCCAACCTGGCCGTGCTGCGCACCTTCTCCAAGGCCTACGGGCTGGCCGGCCTGCGGATCGGCTACCTGCTCTCGCACCCCCGGGTCGTCGCCGCCACCGACCAGGCGTTGATCCCCTTTGCGGTGAACGGGCTCGCGCAGGCCGCGGCACTGGCCTCGCTCCAAGCCGAGGCCGAGTTGCAGGAGCGGGTGACGGCCACGCTGGCCGAGCGCCATCGTGTGCAGACGGCGCTGCGCCGTCTGGGGTTCTCGACGCCGGACACTCAAGCGAACTTCTTGTGGCTCCCTGCCGGTGCGGCGTCCGCCGCGCTCACGCTGAAGCTCGAGACCCTCGGCGTGGTCACTCGGCCGTTCCCCGACGAAGGAATCCGTGTCACCATCGGTCGCCCCGAAGAGGACGACCGGTTCCTCGACGCCTTCGAGGCGGCCGCTGCGCCTCTCGAGCTCGTGGCTCATTGGCGGCTGCCCACGGGCGAGCAGGCGCGCATCGTGCAGTCATGGATCGATCGCATCGACGCCGCCGACGGGCGGCTCCTGGTCCACGGCGCGACGCCTCACCGCGGTCTCACCGAACCGGATCCGGGTGGAACCGAACGCTGGGACGCGCCGCGCGTGTGGGCCCATCTCGCCGAGTTCGGTCGCTACTGGCAGGCGGAGTTGGCCAAGGTCGTCGACGCGGCCAGCGCGGAGCCCGTGCCGTTCGGACGCGTGAAGACCGATCCGGGGCGAGTGGCCGCGATCGAGGACGGTCGCCACCGTCCGGTCGAGCAGAACCTGCTCACCGCGCGTTCGCGACCTCCACGCGCTGCGGGCCTACCTCGCCGGGCTCGGCACCGCGGACTGGGGACGCGCTCGGCCACCATCCAACGCTCGGCGAGATGTCGGTGGAGCGCCAGCTCAGCGAGTTCCACATCGGTCACGTCGAGCAACACCTGGACCAACTCGACGGGCTGGCGTCGTGAACCTGCCATCGAATGCTTCCGTCACGGTCCCGTGAGAGGAGCCGCGCCCGTGAGCAGGAGCTGGGTGGAGGTGCCGGATGGTTCGGATTTCACCTTCGCCAACCTGGCGTACGGCGTCATCCGGCCGATCGGCATGCCACCGCTCTGCGGCGTGCGCATCGGTGATCATGTTCTCGACCTCGCCGCGGTCCAGCAGCTCGGCCTGCTCGACGGCACCGGGCTGCTGGGCAGCGAGCTGTCGGAGCCGACATTGAACGGGCTCCTGGCCGCCGGCCCGACGGTGTGGTCGGCGGTACGAGGGCGACTGGTCGAGCTGCTGGGCGAATCGAGCCACTGGCGGCATGTGCTCGCCCGCCACCTGTACCCGGTGGCCCAGGTCAAGGAGTTGCTGCCGTTCGACGTGGCCGACTACGTCGACTTCTACTCCTCCGAGCACCACGCCCGGAACATGGGGCTCATCCTTCGCCCCGACGGTGAGCCCTTGCTCGCGAACTGGAAGCACCTCCCCGTCGGCTACCACGGCCGATCCGGCACCGTGGTGGTGAGCGGCGCACCCGTCCGCCGGCCGCAAGGCCTTCTCGGCACGATGGGCAAGGTGCCGACCTTCGCGCCGACGGCGGCCCTCGACATCGAGTTGGAGGTGGGGGCCGTCATCGGCGGGCCGCCGGGCGCGACGAACATCCCCGTGGACGGGGCCGACGAGCACGTGTTCGGGTTCGTGCTGCTGAACGACTGGTCGAGCGCGCGACATCCAGGCGTTCGAGTACCAGCCGCTCGGGCCGTTCCTCGGCAAGAGCTTCGCCACCTCCATCTCGGCCTGGGTCGTGCCCCTCGCCGCGCTGACCGCGTGCTTGGTGCCCGGGCCCGCTCAGGATCCGCCGCCGGCGGGCTACCTCCGAGGGCAGCGGCCGTGGGGGCTCGACGTCCACCTCGAGGTCGTGCTGAATGGAATAACCGTGAGTCGCACCAATCTTCGACAGCTCTACTGGACGTTCGCGCAGCAGCTCGCCCACGTCACCGCCAACGGAGCCACCACCCGCCCTGGCGACCTTCTGGGGTCGGGCACGGTGAGCGGGTCGGACCCCGGTTCGTACGGCAGCTTGATGGAGCTCACGTGGCGAGGCCGCGATCCGCTGTCCCTCCCCGGAGGCGCCCAGAGGACCTTCCTCGAGGACGGCGACCGGGTCGAGCTGCGTGGCTGGTGTGGCGAGGGCGAGTCGCGGGTGGGTTTCGGCGAGTGTGCTGGCACGATCGTTCCCGCACAGGAGGTGTGACATGCCCTACTACCGCACGGTGGGCGACGTCCCCCGTAAGCGCCACGTGCTCGCTCGGCAGCCCGACGGGAGCTACTACGTGGAAGAGCTGATGGGGACGGAGGGCTTCTCCCACGCCTCGGCCCTCCTCTACCACCGCCACTCGCCCTCGGCCATCGTGGCGGCCGAGCCCCTCCCCGATCCGATGGCCGAGCTCACCGCCAACGAACCCCTGCTGCCCATCCACCTGCGTACGGGCGAGCTGAGCGATCACGGCTCGGGCGACCCCGCCACCGGGCGCCACCTGCTCCTGGGCAACGCCGACGTGAGCCTCTCGGTGGCGAGGGTCGACGAGGCGAGCGGCCTGTATCGCAACGCCACCGGCGACGAGCTCGTGTACATCCAGTCGGGGGCCGGCGTGCTCGAGAGCGTCTTCGGGCGCCTCGCCGTGGTCCCCGGCGACTACGTCGTGATCCCCACGTCGACGACCCATCGATGGGTGGTCGAGGGCAGTGAACCCCTCGTCGCACTGGTGATCGCGAGCGCCGGGCACGTCCGCCCGCCGCGGAAGTACCTGTCCCCGGAGGGTCAGTTCCTCGAGCACGCCCCCTACTGCGAGCGCGACCAGCGCGGCCCGGCCGAACCGCTGCTGGTCGAGGGGGAGGACGTCGAGGTGCTCGTGCGGCACCGGGGAGGCCTCACCCGTTATCGCTACGCCCACCATCCCTTCGACGTGGCCGGATGGGACGGGTCGCTGTATCCATGGGCGTTCAGCATCCACGACTTCGAGCCGATCGTCGGGCGGCTCCACCAACCGCCGCCGGTGCACCAGACCTTCGAGGGCCGGAACATCGTCGTCTGCTCGTTCGTGCCCCGACTCTACGACTTCCACCCCGCTGCCATCAAGGTGCCGTACCACCACGCCAACGTGGACAGCGACGAGGTGCTCTTCTACTCAGCCGGTGACTTCATGAGCCGCGCCGGGTCCGGCATCGGCGTCGGGTCGATCAGCCTCCACCCCGCCGGGTTCGTGCACGGACCACAACCCGGCAGCGTGGAGAAAGCGAGGGACCACGACCGCACCGAGGAGCTGGCCGTCATGATCGACACGTTCCGCCCGCTCCTCCTGTCCGACGAAGCGCGCAAGATCAGCGACCCCGACTACCCGTGGACCTGGGCCCGACGGCCCGCTTGACGCACCCGGAATGGACAGCCGCCCCCGGCGGTTGACGTGACCATGATCGCAGCGGACTCCGTCACCCGGTTCGACGAAGAGGTCCTCGGCGCGGGCGAGCCCGTGGTGGTGGACTTCTGGGCGCCGTGGTGCGGACCCTGCCGCATGGTCGGTCCTGAAGTCGAGGCCTTGGCCCAGGACTACAGGGGCCGGATCAAGTTCGTGAAGACCAACCTCGACGAGGCGCCCGAGCTGACGAGTCGCTACGGGATCATGGGCATTCCCATGATCGGGTTGTTCAAGGACGGCACCTTGGTCAAGAGCATCACCGGCGCCAGGCCGCGCCACGCCATCGAGAGCGACCTCGGTCTGCGCTTCTACGCGCCCGTGCGGCCGGCCGGACCGACCGATGAAGCTCGCCCAGAGGGGGCACCGCGCCAGCGACCGGAGGGGCGCTACTGACGAGGCGGCGCGCGCGTGCCGCGACGGCGGGCTGCGGGTACCGTCGCATGGCGTGATCGAGGTCGAAGGGCTCACCAAACGCTTCGGGCTCACGGTGGCGGTCGACGGGCTGTCGTTCCAGGTCCAGCCGGGCCGGGTGACCGGATTCCTCGGGCCGAACGGCGCCGGCAAGTCCACGACGCTGCGCTGCATGGTGGACCTCGACCGGCCCCAGGGCGGCGCGACGCGTTTCGACGGCCGCCCCTTCACCTCCTTCCACGAGCCACTCCGCCACGTCGGCGCGCTCCTGGATGCGGGCTACCTCCATCCCACCCGCAGCGCTCGGAACCACCTGCTCGCCTTCGCCCGCGCCAATCGCATCGGCGGGGCACGCGTCGACGAGGTCTTGGAGATGGTGGGCATCACACCCGTCGCGTCCCGCAAGGCGGGCAACTTCTCGCTCGGGATGCGACAGCGCCTCGGTCTGGCCTGGGCCATGCTCGGCGACCCGGAGATCCTGCTCCTCGACGAGCCGGCCAACGGTCTCGACCCGGAGGGCATCCAATGGGTTCGCGCCTTCCTCAAGGCTTTGGCAGCCCAAGGACGGACCGTCTTCGTTTCCAGCCATCTTCTTGGCGAGATGTCGCTCATGGCCGACGACCTCGTCGTCATCGGCAAGGGACGCCTGCTGGCCCAGACCAGCGTGCAGGAGTTCGTGGCCCGGAGCACCTCCAGCTGGGTGGCGGTGCGGAGCCCCGAGGCTGCTCGGCTCGCGACGCTGCTCGAGCAGCAGGGCGCACGCGTGCAGCGCAACGGCGACGGCGCGCTCGACGTCTTCGGCGTCGAAGCGCCGGCGGTGGGAGAGCTCGCCTTCCACAACGGCGTCATGCTCCACGAGCTGGCGCCGCGCACCGGGTCGCTCGAGGACGCCTTCCTCCAGGCGACGGCAGACGCGCAGGAGTTCCGAGCATCGGTCGGCGCCGGCGCGGCCGGTGCTCAGACCGCGACCGGCCCACCCCTACCGCTGCCCCCGCCGGGCACGCCGACATGATCGCGTCGATCCGATCGGAGTGGCTGAAGCTCCGCACGGTCACGTCGAGCGTCGTGCTCCTGATCGCGGTGGTGGGCGTCTCGATCGGCATCGGACTCCTCGCCACCGCGTCCGTCCCGCTCAACCGGCGGAACATCACCGTCGCCGACCGCTTGTCGATCGCACTCGCCGGCGTGAACCTCAGCCTGTTCCTGCTGGCCGTCACCGGGGTCCTCCTCATCACCCAGGAGTTCCGCTTCGGCACGGTCCGCCTCACCTTTGTGGCGGTGCCGAAACGGGCGCGCGTGGTGCTGGCGAAAGCGGCCGTGCTCGCCAGCAGCGCCGTCGTGCTCAGCGCGCTCATGGTCGCCATCACCGTGCTGCTCGGTGCCGCCGTCCTGAGCGGGCGCAGCGCGCCGATCGACTTCTCGTTGTCCGGCACGCCACGCGTGTTGGTGGCGGGCGTCATCCTGGCCGCGCTCTATGTGCTGGCCGGCCTGGCCGTCGGCGCGGTCGTGCGCAGCCAGCCGGTCGCCATCGCCATCGTGATCCTCTGGCCCCTGCTGGTCGAGGGCATCGTCGGTGGCATCTTCCCGAGCGTCGGGAAGTGGCTGCCGTTCCGGGCCGCCGGCGCCATGCTCTCGATCCAGCCGGGGAAGGACTTCCTGAACCCGTGGGTCGGCGCGCTCTACCTGGCGTGTGTCGTGCTCGTGCTGCTCGTCGTCGGCATCGTCCTCACCATCCGCCGCGACGCCTGAGCTGGAACACGATCTCGTGCGCCTGAGTGGCGTATGACGCCGCTGCGCCGCGCGAGATCGTCGGAGACCGCCACCGAATCGATATCGAATCGGCGTCCATCGGAACCGCCCCCGTAGGATCGGGGCCGTGAGCTTCCCCGAGAGCGGCCGCGGCGCTTGCGCCGCTCCGCGGCCTTGCGCCGCTTGGTGGCGGAGACCCGGCTGTCCGTCGATGACCTGGTCGCCCCGCTGTTCGTGCGGGAAGGCATCGACCTGCCCCAGCCGATCGCCTCGCTCCCCGGCGTGGTCCAGCACACCCGGGAGAGCCTGCGGAAGGAGGCCGCCGAGCTGGCCGAGCTCGGCGTGCCGGCGGTGATCCTCTTCGGCGTCCCATTCCGCAAGGACGCCGAGGGCAGCGAGGCGTGGAACCCCGAGGGGATCGTGCAGATCGCGCTGCGGGACCTCCGGGAGGAGGTCGGCGACCGCCTCGTGCTCATGGCCGACTGCTGCCTCGACGAGTACACCGACCACGGCCATTGCGGCGTCCTGACGCCGGCGGGTGAGGTCGACAACGACGCCACCATCGAGCGGTACGCGCGGGCGGCCGTCGCCCAGGCCGGAGCCGGTGCCCATGTCATCGCGCCGAGCGGGATGATGGACGGTCAGGTGGGCGCCATCCGCAGCGTCCTCGACGCGGCCGGCCACCAAGACGCGGCCATCCTCGCCTACTCGGCCAAGTACGCCTCCGCCCTCTACGGACCCTTCCGCGACGCCGTCGACGTTCGCATCGTCGGTGGCGGTGACCGGAAGGGCTACCAGCAGGACTGGCACAACGGGCGCGAGGCGATGGTGGAGGTCCGCGCCGACCTCGAGCAAGGCGCGGACATGGTGATGGTGAAGCCCGCCCTCGCCTATCTCGACGTGATCGCCCGCGTGCGTGCCGAGGTCGACGTGCCGGTGGCCGCCTATCACGTGTCCGGTGAGTACTCGATGATCAAGGCTGCGGCCGCCAACGGCTGGATCGACGGCGCTGCGGTCGCCCTCGAGCACCTGACCGCGATCAAGCGCGCCGGCGCCGACGTGATCTTGACCTACCTTGCACGCGAGCTGGCCGAGGCCCTGGCGTGACGGCGGGATGACACTGCCGGTCTGCGACCCCGAGGGCTGCGCGGCCCTCGGCTGCGATCCCGTCGTGTGCCGGGGTGAGGCGCTGAGCAACGCCGCTCTCTTCGAGCGGGCGCAGCGGGTCATCCCGGGTGGCGTGAACTCGCCGGTGCGCGCGTTCGCTTCGGTGGGCGGGACGCCGTACTTCGTCGCGCCGCGCCGATGGCCCGTGCGTGTGGGACGCGGAGGGCCACCGGCTCGTCGACCTCGTGCAGAGCTACGGGGCGGTGATCGCGGGCCACGCCCACCCGCGGGTCGTGGAGGCCGTTCGGCGAGCGGCGGCCGACGGCACCAGCTATGGCGCTCCCACCGCCCGCGAGGTGAAGCTGGCCGAGGAGATCTGCACGAGGGTGCCGGCGTGTGAGCAGGTGCGCATGGTCAACTCCGGCACCGAGGCCACCATGACGGCGATCCGCGTGGCGCGCGGGTTCACCGGGCGCCCCAAGGTGGTGAAGTTCGCCGGGAACTACCACGGGCATGCCGACGCCCTGCTGGCGGCGGGCGGTAGCGGCGTGGCGACCCTCGGGCTCTCCGGCTCCGCAGGCGTCACGGCCGAGGCGGTGAGCCAGACGATCGTCGCCCCTTACAACGTCGTCCCCGAGCTCGACCACGACGTCGCCTGCGTGATCCTCGAGCCCGTCGCCGCCAACATGGGCCTGGTCGGTCCCGCGCCCGGCTTCCTCGAGGGCCTTCGGGCGGCGTGCGACGCGGCCGGGGCGTTGCTGGTCTTCGACGAGGTGATCACCGGGTTCCGAGTGGCACGCGGCGGGGCCCAGGAGGTGTACGGCGTCACCCCCGATGTCACGTGCTTCGGCAAGGTCATCGGGGGAGGGTTGCCGGTCGGGGCCTTCGGAGGCCGCGCCGACGTGATGGCCGTGCTCGCTCCACTGGGACCCGTGTACCAAGCCGGAACCCTGTCGGGGAACCCGCTCGCCACGGCCGCGGGCCTCGCCGCGCTCGAGCTCCTCGATGACGACGCCTATGACCGCCTCAATGCTGGCGCCACCCGGCTCGCCGCCGGCCTCGCCGACGCCATCGCGGGCGCCGGCCTTCCCCTGACCGTCCCCGTCGTCGGCCCGCTGGTGGGCTTGCACTTCAGCACCGTCCCGGCCGTCGACTACGACAGCGCCAAGGCGACCGACGAGCGGCTCTATGCCGCCTTCTTCCACGCTCTCTTGGACCGAGGCGTCGCATTGGCCCCGGGCGCGTACGAGGTGGCTTTCCCCGGCCTCGCCCACTCGGGCGCGGTGCTCGACGAGATCGTCACTGCCGCGGCGGATGCCGCGCTCGAGGTAGCCGAGCGCGCGGGCTGAACCTCCACCGGTTCCACCCCTTCGTCAATTGTCCGGCGCGGCGCGGGCGAGGGCCGCGGCTGCCTTGTAGGCGAGCTCGGCTGCGCCCATCTCCTCGGGCCGCAGCAGGTTCGCCATGATGCGCAGCACCCACTCCATGAGGGTGCGGCTCTGCATGCCCACCCGCGTCAGCTCCCGCATCAACGCCGGTCGCCCGATCACGTGGGCGAACAGTCGCGCCACCTTGAAGTACTGGCCGTACTCGATCTCCAAGCGCTTCTCGTACTGCTGCAGCACGAACGGGTCTCCTTCGGCCAGCGCCTCGTGCAGCACCAGGGCGGCGATCCGGCCTGTCTCGTACGCGTAGTCGATGCCCTCGCCGTTGAAGGGGTTGACCGTCCCGGCGGCGTCGCCGACCACGAGGTGCGTCGGCCCGGCCTTGGGACCGACCGAGCCGCCCATGGGCAACCGGCCACTCGTCGGCTTGCCGTCCGGCGCGCCCGGATCGAGCTCCCAGTAACCCGGCGCGGTGGCGACGTACTCCCGCAGGAGGTTCGTCGTGTTCACCCCTCTGAAATCGCGGAACGTCGACAGCAGGCCCACGCCGATGTTCACCGTGCCGTCCCCCACCGGGAAGATCCAGCCGTATCCCGGCATCGGGTTGCCGTTGCGATCCGTCACGTCGAGGCACGACTCGATCCACGGTTCCCGCGTGCAGCGGGCTCTGCCAGTAGCCGCGGATCGCCGTCCCGTAGGGCCAATCCCGTACTCGCGACGTGCCGAGGGCGCGACCGAAGCGAGAGTTGGCGCCGTCGGCGACGACGACGTACCGGGCACGCAGCTCCTCGAGGGCCATGACGCCCTTGCGCTGCACGACGGCGCCCCGTACGAAGCCGCGTTCGATCACCGGGATGACCGCCTCGGTGCCCGACCACAAGGTCGCGCCGGCCTTCACGGCCTGGTCGATGACGAGCTGATCGAGGTCCCGACGGCGGACCACGTAACCGTACGGTGGGTAGACGGGATGGTCGGGCCACGTGAGCTCGAGCACCTTGCCGTGGGCGGTGGCCCGCAACCCGCCGTAGCGGTGGAAGCGGGCCAGGGCGTCACCCAGGCCCATCTCGTCGAGCTGGTGCACGGCCCGCGGCGTGAGCCCGTCGCCGCAGGTCTTCTCGCGGGGGTAGGTCCTCTTCTCGACGACCACCACGGCGTGGCCCGCCCTCGCCAGCCAGTAGGCCGTCGCCGCCCCGGCAGGGCCACCTCCCACGACGAGAACGTCGTAGCGGGCGGTCACGGATGCCTCAGCTGGAGGCGCGTGCCGGACGGGCGAGCGGCCGACCGCGGTCATGTCACCCGGCCGCTTCGGCGGCGGCGAACTTCGGCGCGTCCGGCGCGCACCAGTCCAGGAACTCCTGACTCGTCTGATCGCCGCCCGAGAGCGTGTAGCGCTCGTGACAGACGACGGCGATGATCTCCACCGTCGTCAGCTGCCCCTGCCACGTCGGCATCACGCCGACGGGCCCCGCCGACGTGAGCGCCACCGGCCCGGCTGGGGTCGCCGTAGACCTGGCCCTGATACCCCGCGGTGCCCTTCTCGACGAAGGTCACCTGGTCTTCGAGCTTGGGGAAGGTCTTGAGCACCTCGCCTTTCCACAGCGGGTAGCCGACGCCGCCCTCACCAGAGCTGCCGTGGCACGACGAACACTTCTCGTAGACCGTCGCCCCTTCGGCCAGCGGGCCGGTGACCGTCTTGGCCGCCGGCCTCATCGCCTGCGCGTACATGAACGCCCACAGCGGCAGCAAGCGCGAGGACGGGCATGGCCCAGAACGGGATCTTCCGGCGCGGCGGGCGGCGCGCGACGTAGGCCGGCTCCGGCTTCGGCGGTGGCGGCGCGGCCGGGGGTGCCGGTGCAGGCCGTGCCGGCGGGAGTGGCGGCCGGGGCGGGAGCCGGGGTGGGCGCTCCTTCGGCGGCCGGACCAGCGGGCGGGCCGCCCGCCGGCGGCTCCGAGCCACCCTCGCCCCCACCGGTCGGCAGACCGAGGGCCTGACGCCGCTCGCGGGAGCGTCTCAGCAGGTGCTCGGGGATCTCGGTCACGCACGTCCTCTTGGTGCTCGTCTCACCGCCCGCGACGGCGGGCGCGTGGACCGGCCGGCTCGTGGCACGACGGGAACACTAGAGCAGCCCCGGTTACCGTTTCGCATTGCGTCCTGATGACGTTCACGAGAGGCGTTCGGTCGCCGTCAGGCCGCGTGGTAGACACGACCTCGGAGCCTTGTTCGACCGGAGGCTCCGCAGGCGCGGACCGGTCGCGAGTGGTCGAGGAGCAGGGAGCTGTGGGTAGTGTTGTGAGCGGATTCACGAGGAAGGAGGCCGAGGCGTGACGCTGTCGATCTTCGCCGTCTACCGAGTGCCCGGCCTCAACGTCGCCCTCGTCTTCGCCTTCCTCCTCACGATCGGCCTCACGCTCCTCGTCATCCCCGTGGCCAAGCGCCGCCCCGTCGGCCAGCCGTTACTGTGGGCCGAAGCCATGCTGGCCGCCGATCTACGTCTTCGGGGTGCTGTTCCTCGCCTACGGCGTCGTGCCCCACCAGTGGCTCACCCACGCCGACAGCGAGCTGTTGTGGCGGCCCGACCAGATCCTCACCGGCCCCAAGGTCGGCGACAAGGGCATCCTCTCCTACCTCCCGTTCCAGATGACCTACCAGACCGTGCGCGACATCGTCGTCGTCCTCATCTACGTCTTCTTCCTCGGCTGCAGCTCCTCATGTGGCACTGCTGGCAGAAGCCGCGGCAAGAAGAAGGCGGTTCCGGAGCTGCCTGCGTCCTCCTACGGCCGTCCGCTGGTGAAGAAGGGCTAGGCGCCGATGGCCCGCACCGACGCCAACCCGCCCATGCCGGAGTGGTCCGACCAGTACGAGCTGGTCGAGGTCGACGCCGACTACCTCGCCAAGGCGGTCAAGCCGAAGCAGTTCATCCACATCGACCAGTCCGAGTGCATCATGTGCGAGGGCTGCGTCGACATCTGCCCGTGGAAGTGCATCCACATGGTGGTGCCCGACGCCATCGCCGAGTCGGTCAACACCGAGCAGCCCGGTGACGATCCCACCGACCACGTCGTGTTCATCATCGACGACGACGTCTGCACGCGCTGCGCCCTCTGCGTCGACCGCTGCCCGACCGGCGTCATCATCCTGGGCAAGGTCGGTGCCGCGCCCCGGGGCGGTGACCCCCATGTCCGCACGAACAACCACGGCTACGCCTACGGCATGCGGTTCTAGGTTCGAGGAGATCACGTGGCCAAGACCATCGACGACCAGCCAAAGCCATCTGCCAAGGAGCGTCTGAACAAGACGCTCGACGGCGTGCAGGGGTCGCAGGCATGGAACTCGATCTTCCGGCCCGGGTCGATCTTCCGGAAGGGCTACACCGACAGCCCCCGGAACCGGTCGTACGTGATCATGAACTCGGTGCTCTACCACCTCCACCCGGTCAAGGTGAAGCGCCACGCGGTGAAGGTGAGCTACACGCTGTGCCTCGGCGGGCTGAGCTTCTTCCTCTTCATCCTGCTCACCGTCACCGGCATCTTCTTGATGTTCTTCTACCGCCCCACGACGGCGCAGGCCTGGAACGACATCTACACGCTGCAGACGTCGGTGACGTTCGGGCTCCTGGTACGGAACATGCACCGATGGGGAGCGCACCTCATGGTGCTCTCCGTGTTCCTGCACATGGCCCGCGTCTTCTACCACGGGGCGTACAAGCCGCCACGGGAGTTCAACTGGGTGATCGGCGTCATCCTGCTCACGCTCACGCTGCTGCTGTCGTTCACCGGCTACCTGCTCCCGTGGGACCAGTTGGCGCTGTGGGCCGTCACCGTGGGCACGAACATGATGGGCTACACCCCGGTGTTCGGCAGCCAGGTGCGCTTCGTGCTGCTCGGCGGCGTCGAGATCGGCGGCCCGACCCTGCTGCGATGGTACGTGCTGCACGTGCTGATGCTTCCCGTTCGTCATCGTCATCTTCATGGCCATCCACTTCTGGCGGGTCCGCAAGGACGGCGGGATCTCGGGGCCGCTCTGATGGCTCGGCATGGGCTCCGATGCGCTTCGCCCCAGCCTCCGCTGCGGCTCGTCGCTGGCGCTTCCCTCGCCGCCTGTCTTTGCCGTGCTCTCGCTCGGAGGAGGTGAGCGTCCATGACCGAGATCCCCGAGCACCTGCGCAAGCGGGCCGAAGAAGCCCGAGCCAAGGCCGCCGCGGCCAAGGGAGCCGCCCAGCCGCCCGCCGAACCTGCCGCGCCCAGCGCTCCGCGCTGGCGCCGAAGCGGCCGCGCCCAGCTCGGAGGCGGCGTCCCGGATCCCCGCCCACCTGCTCGAGCGCAGCCGCGCGGCGAAGGCCGCGCCGCCGGGGGCGGCGGCGAGGCGGGTGGGGGCGGCGAAGCGCCGCCCTCGGGAGGTGGCGGCGTGGCCGTCGCCGAGCGCCCGGGCGCCGTGGTCACGCCAGGCGCCCACGGGACGGGCGCCGTTCCGGTCGGCGCCGGCCCCGGCGGTCACACCCAGCGGCTGCTCACCGTCGTCAAGGCCGGGCTCGATCCAGGACGTGAAGGCCAGCCCGGTCGACAAGGTGCACACGTGGCCGCACCTGCTCGCCGTCGAGTTCGTCGCCGTCGCTGGCGATGACGGCGTTCGTGCTCGTCTTCTCGATCTTCGTCAACGCCCCGCTGCTGCAGCTGGCCAACATCAACCGCACCACGAACCCGTCGAAGGCGCCGTGGTACTTCCTCGGCCTGCAGGAGCTGCTCACGATGTTCCACCCGATGGTCGCCGGCGTGACCATCCCGGGCATGGGCCTCTTCGTCCTGATCCTTGCGCCCTACATCGACCGCAACCCGAGCAACAAGCCCGAGGACCGGAAGTTCGCCATCTCGCTCTTCACGATCTTCCTCATGTTCTGGGCCGTCCTGGTCATCATCGGGTCCTTCTTCCGCGGCCCCGGCTTCAACTTCGTCTTCCCGTGGAAGGACGGGATCTTCTTCGACCTGTGAGGTGACCAGCGTTGAGCGCTTCGGCGATCATCGCCATCGCCATCGTCGCGGTGGTGCTGCTGGCGGCCATCCTGTTCGTCACCAACATGCGGCGGCGGGACACGCGCCGAGGCATGGGCGTCCTGTCGCGCGAGACGAGGAGCGCCGACGCAGCCGAAGGCCGGCCGAGGCGCTGACCGGCAAGAGCCTACGAGCGGGCCGCCACGGAGGTCGCCCGAGCCGTCGAAGGAGCTCGTGCCCGCCGGGCGAAGCGGCGCTGCCGGCTCCCCTATGTTCCGCCCGACCCCGAGCAGCTCGGCGTCACCCGCCGGCAGTTCCTGAACCGCATCGTCGGTTGCGTTTGATGGGCGTCAGCCTCGCCGGCTTCGGCGCCGCCGTGCTGGCCTTCCTCTGGCCCCAGCCTCGGTGGCGGGTTCGGCTCGAAGATCACCGTCGGCAAGCTCGACGCCGTCATCGCGGACATCCGTGCCAACGACAACTTCTTCTACGTCGCCGAAGGCCGGACTGGATCACCGAGTACCCGGCCGAGCTCGCTCCCGAAGGCCGAGAAGGTCTACGCCGCCGCCGATCTTCGAGCGGCATGAAGGACGGGCTCAACGCCCTCTACCAGAAGTGCCCCCACCTCGGTTGCCGCGTGCCGAACTGCGTCACCTCGCAGTGGTTCGAATGCCCGTGCCACGGCTCGCAGTACAACCGGGTCGGGGAGAAGAAGGGCGGCCCAGCGCCGCGCGGCATGGACCGGTTCGCCGTCACGCTCGTCGAACGGCAATGTCGTGGTCGACACCGGCGACCGTCTTCCTCGGCCCACCGATCGGCACCAACACGACCGGCCAAGAGGCCGAGGGCCCGCACTGCATCACCGGCGGGGAGAAGAAGTGATGGTCTACGCGGCCACGGCCGCCACGACGGTCGGCCGTTGTCGATCGCGGTCGTCCTGATCGTCGGCTGGCTCGTCTACTTGCTCTGGAACCTGCGCCACGCCCGGCCCGAGGCCGGCGCCGAGCTGGAGCTGGCGCCGAACCGCAAGCCCTACTACTCGCGACGAGGAGCTGGAGGGTCCCAAGCTCGAGCGCACGCAACTGCTTCGGTGTGGCCATGCTCGTCGTCATCGGCGTCGGGCTGCCGCTCTACTGGCTGGGCGAGCCGGGCCGCCAGGCCGGCGGCCATCGAGGGCTACAACAAGCGGTTCGCCGACTGGGGGTCGCTCGACTTCGCCCCGACCGCCGAGGGCGGCTTCAACTGCGCCGGTTGCCATGGCGGCATGGGAGCCACCGGCGGGCAGGCCGCGTACAGCCTGCAACGACCCGACCACCGGTGCGGTCACCCCCGTCAACTGGTTCGCGCCCGCGCTCAACACGGTGCTGTACCGGTTCTCGGTCGACGAGCTGACGTTCATCATCACCTACGGCCGGCCCTTCTCGCCGATGTCGGCGTGGGGGCTGCTCGGCGGCGGTCCGATGAACGACCAGCAGATCTCGAACATCATCGAGTACATCAAGAGCGATCCAGGTGCCCGATGGACGGCTGCGGAAAGGGCGAGACCATCTGCGACACCGGCCACCTGCCGGCCGGCGACCCGAACAACCCCGGCCAGTTCACCATCGCCGCCATCCAGAAGGCGGCCGAGGACGCGGTGAAGTCCGGGAAGTACAAGACCCTGGGCGAGGCGCTGTTCAACCTCGACCTGAACAGCGGCGCCTACTCCTGCGCCCGCTGCCACACGAACGGCTGGTCCTACGGCAACCCCAAGCAGTCCGGAGGCGGGGCCATGGGGCCGAATCTCACCGGCGGGAGCACCGTCCGACAGTTCCCGAGCGCTTCCGACCAGTTCGACTTCGTTACCGCCGGCTCCGAGCTGGGGAAGAAGTACGGCCAGCAGGGCCAGGGCTCGGGCCGCATGCCCGGCTTCGGTCAGCTCCTCACGCCTGAGCAGATCCAGGCCATCGTGAACTACGAGCGGGGGCTCTAGATGGGCCACACCCTGACCGTGTTCGCCTTCGGTTGGGATCCCGAGATCCGCGGGATCGTGTTCGTGATGATCGGCGTGCTGACGTTGTGCGGCAGCGTGTACCTCCTCCTCGGCACGAACCTCGGCGCCCGGCTCGGCTTGCTCGTCACGCTCGGGGCCCTGTTCGGCTGGATCACGATCCTCGGCATCGTGTGGCTGAGCTACGCGAGCACATCCACCACGCTCGGCCTGCAGGGGCGCTCGCCGACCTGGGTGCCCAAGGAGATCGTCGTCGGCTCGCTCGACCAGTCCTCCATCTCGGCGGTCGCGGCGGCGGATCCGACGACCCAAGGCTTCGTCAAGCTCACCCCGGACAACATCAACTTCGGCCAGTCGACCGCCGCGGCCGACGAGATCCTCGTCGCCGCCAAGAAGTACACGTCGTCGAGCGACTACGTCGTGACCGCGGTCTACAACAAGGACGGTCACTCCTGGCCGAGTTGGGGCCCCTTCGATTTCTTCGCCTGGTTCCACCGCCCGCACTGGGCCATCGTCGAGGTTCAACCCGTCGTACCACAGGAGACCGAGCCGGGCCGGGCCCCGCCCAAGCCGATCCCCGACACGAGCCAGCCGCCCGTCTACGTCGTCATGCTCCGTGACCTCGGCACCCAGCGGGTGCCGGCCACGTTCATCACCATCGGTGCGGCCTGCCTCTTCGGGCTCACCATGCTGATGCTCTACCGGCGGGAGAAGCTCGTCATCGCCCACATGAAGGCGCCCGTGGAGCCCACGGCCGAGACCGACTCCGAGACGGCCGGGGTCTGACCGTGGGCCAGTACCTCCCGCTCCTCGTGATGGCGGTGCTGGGGGCCACGTTCGCCGCGATCAGCCTCACGATGTCGCGCATCCTGCATCCGAAGCGGCCCAGCGCCGCGAAGTCGGCGCCCTACGAGTGCGGGATCGTGCCGACCAGAGACCGGCCCCAGCGCTTCTCGGTGAGCTTCTACCTCGTGGCGATGCTGTTCATCATGTTCGACATCGAGATCGTCTTCCTCTACCCCTTCGCGGTGGCGCGGCGCTCGCTCGGCGCCTATGGCTTCTGGGCCATCGTCGTGTTCAGCGTCATCTTCTTCCTGTCGTTCGTCTACGAGGTGGCCAAGGGCGGCCTCGATTGGGGTCCCCTGCAGCGGGCGCGGCGCCTCTTCCCGCTCGTCTCGGCGGAGCGAACGACGCAGACGACCGTGCGACGCGTCGGCCTCGATGGCCGCTCGGCCCCACCGGAGGGTGAGGAGGCGGCGTGAGCGAGGCCCCGGTGAGCGAGCCCAACGAGTTCGAGGCGACGCGTGACGACGGCCTGTTCCGCGCCGACGGCCTCGGAGGCTTCGAGCACAACTTCCTCACCGCCCGCATCGAGGAGGCGGTGCAGTGGGCCCGCTCCCGTTCCACCTGGGGCGTCACCTTCGGACTGGCCTGTTGTGCCATCGAGATGTTCGCCGCCGGCGCGGCCCACTACGACCTCGCCCGTTTCGGCATGGAGGTCTTCCGCGCCTCGCCCACGCCAGTCGGACATCATGATCGTCGCCGGCCGGGTGAGCCAGAAGATGGCGCCCGTGCTCCGCCAGGTCTACGACCAGATGACGGAGCCGAAGTGGGTCATCTCGATGGGCGTGTGCGCGTCGACGGGCGGGATGTTCAACAACTACGCCATCGTCCAAGGCGTGGATCAGGTCGTCCCGGTCGACGTGTACGCTCCGGGCTGCCCACCGACGCCTGAGACGCTGATCCACGCCATCTCGCAGCTCCGCACGATGATCGGCAACGGCGAGATCGTGCGCCGGCGCCAGGCCAGCGGGGCCGGCGCCGGGGTCCACCTCGACGAGGTGTCCGCAGGGCAGCCCGTCGCCGTCGCGCTCACCCGCCACTAGGTCTCCTCATGGGTCTGGACCCGAGACGGAGCGAGCAGTCCTCAGCACGGAGCCCGGTCCCCTTCCCCCTGTCACTGATGCCGTGAGCGAGGCCTCGACGACCGGATCGGCCGACGACGCGATGCCTGTCGACGAACCCGAGCGGCTCCACGGGTGCCTCGTCACCAGGCGGCGTGGGCAGACCGTCCTCCATGCCACAGCGCCGCAGTACATGGATCTCTTGAAGGCGCTCGTCGACGACGGCTTTGTGCTCTGCGCCGACCTCTGCGCCGTCGACTACCTCACCTACCCCGATCGCGTGGTGCCCGACGGCGTTGTCACCGAGCGTTTCGAGGTCGTGCTCGAGGTCGTCGCGTTCGACCCGCCGCGACGGCTCCGGATCAGGGTGCAGGTGCCCGAGGATGATCCTGTGTTGCCTTCGGCCTTCGACGTCTGGCCGGGCACCGACGCCATGGAGCGCGAAGCCTTCGACATGGTCGGCATCCGCTTCGACGGGCACCCCGATCTCACGCGGATCCTCATGCCCGAGGACTGGATCGGGCACCCCCTGCGCAAGGACTACGAAATGGGGCACATACCCGTCCAGTTCAAGGCCGCCCCGGAGGGACGATGACCCGAGTCGTCTCGGAATCACCGATCTTCACGTCTGAAGGCCAGCAGGAGCTCCGCCCGCGCCAGCGAGCTGACGGCCAGCGAGCTCCTCCGCGACGTGGGCGCCGTCTTGCGCCTGAGCGAGACGGAAGCGGCCGCGCTGGCTCATGACCCGGAGATCGTGGCCGGCGACGACGAGACGATGATCATCAACATGGGTCCGCAACACCCCAGCACCCATGGTGTGCTGCGGCTCATGCTCGAGCTGCAGGGCGAGACGGTGCTGCGGTGCAAGCCGATCGTCGGCTACCTGCACACCGGGATGGAGAAGAACGCCGAGCAGCTCACCTTCCTCCAGGGTGGAACGAACGTCACCCGGATGGACTACCTCTCGCCCTTCTTCAACGAATTGGTGTTCAGCCTGGCCACCGAGGACCTCCTCGAGGTCGAGATCCCACCGCGCGCCACGTGGATTCGCACCCTGCTGTGCGAGCTCAACCGCCTGGCCTCGCACCTGATGTTCCTCGCCACGAACGGCATGGACATCGGGGCCGTGTCGATGATCATCTACGGCTGGCGCGAGCGCGAAGAGGTGTTGCGCTTCTTCCAGCGGGTGACCGGGCTGCGGATGAACCACAACTTCATCCGCCCCGGAGGGGTGGCGGCGGACATGCCCGATGGGTGGGAGGAGGACCTCGCCGCGATCCTCGAGGTGATCCCCGCCCGGCTGGCCGAATACGACGACCTCATGACCAACCAGCCCCTGTGGCGCCAGCGCCTCCAGGGCGTCGGCGTGATCACCGCGCAGGAGGCAGTGGCGCTCGGGGTAACGGGCCCCATCCTGCGGGCCTGCGGCGTGGCGTGGGACCTTCGCCGGAGCCAGCCCTACCTCGCCTACGACCAGCTCGACTTCGACGTGATCGTCGGCACCTACGGCGACGCCTTCGACCGTTACGCCGTCCGTCTCGCGGAGGTGGGCGAGTCGGTCAAGATCGTGTGGCAATGCATCGAGAAGATGCCCAAGGGCGACTACCGCGTGCAGGACAAGAAGGTCACGCCCCCACCCCGGGCCCGGCTGGACGAGTCGATGGAGGCCCTCATCCACCACTTCAAGATCTTCACGGAGGGGTTCCGGGTACCCGCGGGCGAGAGCTACGCCGCCGTCGAGAGCCCGAGGGGCGAGCTCGGTTGCTACATGGTCTCGAACGGAAGCGCGAAGCCGTACCGCATGCACATCCGGGGCCCGAGCTTCGTGAACCTGCAGGCGCTGCCCCACATGATGCGGGGAGGTCTCATCGCGGACGCCGTCGCCGTGGTGTCCTCGATCGACCCGCTCCTCGGGGACGTCGACCGGTGAGGGCCCTGGCCCGAGCGAGGAACGGGTGCTGATGGCCCGCCTCAGCGAACCCAACGTGGCCCTCGCCCGCGAGATGATCGGGCGCTTCCCCCGGCCGAAGTCCGCCCTCGTCCCCCTGCTCCACCTTGCCCAGGAGCAGGACGGGTATGTCGCCGAGGACGCCATGGAGCACATCGCCGAGCTCGTGGGCATCACGCCGGCGGAGGTCTACGGCACGGCCTCCTTCTACGAGATGTTCAAGTTCGAACGGGTGGGCCGGTACATGGTCAACATCTGCACCAACATCTCGTGCCAGTTGCTCGGAGCCTGGGAGCTGCTCGAGCACGCCGAGGAGCACCTCGGCATCAAGGCTGGCAGCACCACTGCCGACGGCCTGATCACTCTCGAGGACGTCGAGTGCATCGCCGCCTGCACGGAGGCACCCTGCCTCCAGGTGAACTACCGCTACCGCTACAACGTCACCAGCGACGACTTCGACGCGCTGGTCGACGACCTGCGCGCCGGCCGGCTGGACGCAGAGGTCCCTCCGCACGGCACCCTCGCCCGCGTGCGCCAGAAGGTCGCGCCCGACCGCTGGGCCGGCACGGGAACGCTCGCGCAGTCGGAGGTGGATGCGCTGTGAGCGGCGAGCAGACGAGCTCGGGCGCCGTGCCCACCGGCCCGGCGATGCTGACGAGCCGATTCGGCGTGACCGATGGGTACACGATCGAGGGCTATCTGCGCACCGGTGGCTACGAGTCGTTGCGCAAGGCACTCACCATGACGCCCGAGCAGGTGGCGGCCGAAGTCAAGGCGGCGGACCTGTTGGGTCGCGGGGGCGCGGGGTTCCCGGCCGGGGTGAAATGGGGCTTCTGCCCGCCGGGCGTGTACCCCCGCTACGTGGTGATCAACGGCGACGAGAGCGAGCCGGGCACCTACAAGGACCGGATGCTCATGGAGTTGGACCCTCACCAGCTCATCGAGGGCATCGTGATCTGCTGCTACGCGGTCGGCGCGGCGCAGGCGTTCCTCTACGTGCGCGGCGAGATGGCCTTGGCGCAGGAGCGGCTGGCGCAAGCCCTCAACGATGCGTACGCGCGTGGGCTCGTCGGCCGGAACGTGGCGGGCAGCGACTTCAGCGTCGACATCACGCTCACCTGGGGCGCCGGCGCGTACATCGTCGGCGAGGAGACCGCGCTGATCGAGAGCCTCGAAGGCGAGCGCGGCATGCCCCGGCTCAAGCCGCCCTACTTCCCGGCGGCCAAGGGTCTCTACATGCAGCCGACGATCGTCAACAACGTGGAGACGCTCTCCAACCTCCCGTGGATCGTCACCAACGGCGCCGATGCCTACAAGGCCATCGGCCTCCCGACCTCCACCGGCATGCGTATGTTCGCCGTGTCGGGGCACGTCAACCGGCCAGGGGTGTTCGAGGTGCCTCAGGGCGTCACGACCTTCCGCCAGCTCTTCGAGGCCCCCGAGTACGGCGGAGGCATCCGCGGCGGCCGCAAGCTCAAGGCCTTCATCCCCGGCGGGGCCTCGGCGATGTGGTTCTACGAGGAGCACGCCGACCTGCCCCTGGACAAGCCGACGGTCGACAAGGCCGGCTCCATGCTCGGCTCCGGCGCCATCGTAGTGATGGACGACTCCACCGACATGGTGCTCGCCTGCTGGCGGATCGTGCGCTTCTTCGCCCGCGAGAGTTGCGGCAAGTGCACGCCCTGCCGGGAAGGCACGACCTGGCTCGAGCGGATCCTGCGGCGCATCATCGACGGTCACGGTCGCCCGGACGACATCGAGTTGCTGATGGACGTGTCCGACAACATCAGCCCCGGCATCGCGTGGCCCCCCCGGCAGACGACGATCTGCCCGCTCGGACCCTCGGCGGTGTCACCCATCGCCTCTGCGGTGCGGCGGTTCCGGGACGAGTTCGAGGCCTACATCGCCCGCGGTGACGGCGGCGAGCACGCGCCCGACGAGGAACAGGTGCTCGCCGATGTCTGAGACATCCGAGGCGGCGAAGTCGACGGTCACCATCACCGTCGACGGCAAGGAGATCGAAGCCGAACCCGGCGAGATGATCATCTCCGCCGCGCAGCGCCACGGCATCTACATCCCCCGGTTCTGTTACCACGAGCGGATGGATCCGGTCGGGATGTGCCGGATGTGCCTGGTCGACATCGACACCGGTCGTGGTCCCGCCTTGGGCGTGAGTTGCTTCGTGGCGGTGTCGCCGGGGATGAAGGTCGAGACCGAGAACGACCGGGTGAAGAAGGCCCAGGAAGGCGTCCTCGAATTCCTCCTCATCAACCATCCGCTCGACTGCCCGGTGTGCGACAAGGGCGGCGAGTGCCCGCTGCAGGACCAGACGATCAGCTGGGGCCCGGGCGAGAGCCGCTTCGTCGAGGAGAAGCGCCACTACGAGAAGCCGATCCCCATCAGCGACCTCGTCTACCTCGACCGAGAGCGCTGCATTCTCTGCGACCGCTGCACGCGCTTCGCCAAGGACGTGGCCGGCGATCCGCTCATCCACTTCACCTATCGGGGCAACCAGACCCAGGTGCTGACCTTCCCCGACCAGCCCTTCGCGTCGTACTTCAGCGGCAACACCGTGCAGATCTGCCCGGTGGGTGCCCTCACCGCCACGTCGTATCGATTCAAGGCGCGGCCCTGGGATCTCGACCAGACCGAGAGCACCTGTACCACCTGCACGGTGGGTTGTCGCGTCGCCATCCAGGCCAGCCGCGACGAGGTGCTGCGCTACCAGGGGGTCGACAGCGAGCCAGTCAACTGGGGCTGGTTGTGCGACAAGGGGCGCTTCGACTTCGAGGCCGTCAACGCCGAGTCACGCCTGCGAGCCCCGATGGTGCGCAAGGGCGACGAGCTCGTCGAGGTCTCGTGGTCGGAAGCGCTGGACGCGGCGGCCCTCGCCGTCAAGGACGCGCTCGGGGCGGGCGGCCCCGCCGCAGTGGCGGTGATCGGCGGCGCCCGCGGTACCAACGAGGACGCGTACGCGTGGGTGAAGCTGGCCAAGGGCGTGATCGGCACGGACAACGTCGACGCGCAGCTCTGCGACGGACTCGATCCCGCCATCGTGCTCGGCCTGCCCCGGGCGACGATCGCGGACGCGGCGTCGGCCCCGACGGTGCTCCTCCTCGGTCCTGACCTGAAGGAAGAGCTGCCCGTGCTCTACCTGCGCCTGAGGGATTCGGCGGTCCGGCGGCGCACGCGCCTCATCGAGCTCGCCCCCCATGACACCGGTCTCACACCCTACGCGTGGAAGGCACTGCGGCATCGTGCCGGGGAGCAGGTCGAGCTGGTGCGCGCCTTGGTCGACGCCGCGGTGCAACCGCCGGAGGCGAGCGGCGTGTCCGGCGACGATCTCACCGCCATCCGCGAGCAACTCGGGCGCGGCCCGGTCGTCGTGGTGGCCGGACGAGCCTCGCTGGCAGAGTCCGGTGTCTTCGCGCATGACGCTCTGGCCGCGCTGAGGAGGGCGCTGCCGACGGCGACCTTCCTACCCGCGCTGCGGCGAGGCAACGTCATGGGCGCGATCGAGCTGGGACTGGCGCCCGGCCTTTTGCCCGGGGGGATCCCGCTCGCCGCCGCCGGTGAGGCGCTGCGGGCGCACTGGCCGACCGTCCCCGGCCAGCCCGGCCTCGACTGCAAGGGGATCCTCGAGGCGGCGGCCGACGGGCGCATTCGCGCGCTGGTGCTGCTCGGCTCGGATCCTCTCGACGACGTCCCCGACCGAGCCCTCGCAGAGCGGGCCTTGCGTGGCGCGGGCGCCGTCATCGCCGTCGACACGGTGCTCAACGCCTCGTCACGCGAAGCGCACATCGTGCTGGCCGCGGCGGCCTACGCCGAGAAGGCCGGCACCACCACGAACCTCGAAGGCCGGATCAGCACCTTGAGCCAGAAGGTGACGCCGGCTGGTACTGCCCACGCCGACTGGATCATCGCCGCCGATCTCGCCGATCGCCTCGGCCGCGACCTCGGACTCGAATCCCTCGTCGGCATCTGGGAGGAGATCCGCGCCGTGTCGGCCCGTCACGCGCCGGTGACCGGTGCGGCCCTTGCCGCAGACCACGACGGGGTCGTGCCCGGCGGGCCGCTCGGGTCGTTCCCGCTCAGCCCGTCGGCCACCACGCCCCCGCTCACGAAGGGCTACGGGCTGCGGCTCACCGTCAGCCGCAAGCTCTACGACGCCGGCGTCAACGTGTCGAACTCGCCTGGGCTCGTCGGCCTCGCCCCCGGCACGAGGCTGTACCTGAACGGTTGGGACGCCGATCACCTCGGCGTGGAGGACGGCACCCGTGTACAGGTCGAGTCGCCGAGGGCTACGGTCACGCTCCCATTAGTGCGTGACCCGGGGGTGCTCCGGGGCATGGCCTGGATCCCCTACAACCAGCCCGACTTCGCCGTGAACCGCCTCCTCGACGCCTCCCTCGTCGTGAACGACATCACCGTCGCGACCCTCCCGGCTGGCGGCGCGTGATGCTGCATGTGCTCGCCGCCGATCCGCTCCTCGCGGGCAGCATTGACATCGGCGACGTGCTCATCGTCGTGCTGAAGGTGGTGATCGCCTTTGCCCTGCTGCTCGTGGCGGTGATCCTCACCATCTGGTTCGAGCGCAAGGTGATCGCCGGCTTGCAGAACCGGGTCGGCCCGGTGTGGGCGGGCCCCTGGGGTCTGCTCATCACGCTGGCCGACGGCATCAAGCTCATCAACAAGGAAGACCTGATCCCGCAGCGAGCGGAGCGCTTCGTCTTCAAGCTCGCGCCGTTCCTCGCGCTCGTCCCCGCGTTCGTCACGTTCTGCATCGTGCCGCTCGCGGGCGACTTCTCGGACAACCACAACGGCGTGGTCACGATCTTCGGCCGCGACACGCTGATCCAGGTCGCCGATCCGCCAATCGGCATCCTGCTCATGCTGGCCATGAGCTCGATCGCGGTGTACGGCGTGATGCTGGCGGGCTGGGCCTCGGGGTCGAAGTACCCGCTGCTCGGCTCTGTGCGGGCCACGGCCCAGATGGTGAGCTACGAAGCCGCCCTCGGCATGTCCGTGGCCACCGTGCTGCTCATCGCCGGGACCCTCTCCACCAGCGGCATCGTCATCGAGCAGGACGGCTTCGCCAACTGGAACCTGGTGGCCACGGGCGTCCTGCCCTTCCTCGTGTTCGCGGTGGCGGCGACGGCCGAGCTGAACCGGCCTCCCTTCGACCTCGTCGAGGCCGAGCAGGAGCTCGTCGGCGGCTACCACACGGAGTACTCGTCGTTCCGATTCGCCATCTTCTACCTGTCCGAGTACCTCAACCTCGTGACGATGTCGCTCATCATCGTCACGCTCTTCCTCGGCGGGCCGCGGCCGCTGTTCCACCTGTCGTTCCTCCCCAGCGTGCTCGAGAGCTTCATCTGGCTGATCCTGAAACTCGTGCTGTTCCTGTTCATCTACGTGTGGGTGCGCGCCACGTTGCCGCGGCTGCGGTACGACCAGTTGATGGACCTCGGCTGGAAGCTGCTCATCCCGCTCGCCTTCGCGTGGTTCCTGCTGCTGGCGGCTCTCCGGCTCGCCGACGACGAGGGCTGGAATCGCTTCCTCGTGGCGGTGATCTGCGTCGTGGTCGTCCTGGCCGGGGTGGGACTGCTCATCCTTGCCCTGCGGACCAGCGCGCGCCGCCGGGCCACCGAGGGAACGCTGTTCTGATGGGACTGCTCAAGGGCTTCCTCGTCACCCTTCGCCAGCTGCACAAACCGGTGACCACGCCGTACTCGGGCGGCATCTCGCGCGACGAACGCGACGTCAAGATCCCCAAGCCGGAACGGCTGCACGGCCGCCACGTCCTCAACCGCTACGAGGACGGCATGGAGAAATGCATCGGCTGCGAGTTGTGCGCCGGTGTGTGTCCGGCCCGATGCATCTACGTCCGGGGGGCGGACAACCCGCCCGACGCGCCCGTCTCACCCGGCGAGCGTTACGGGTACGTCTACGAGATCAACTACCTCCGCTGCATCCACTGCGACCTGTGCGTGGAGGCCTGCCCCACCGAGGCCATCACCGAGACGAAGCTCTTCGAATGGTCCTTCACCAACCGCCGCGACGCGATCTACACGAAGGCCGAGCTTCTCGTCGACGAGAGCGGGCGGCCGAAGCAACTGCCTTGGGAGGACTGGCGCGAAGGTGACGACGCCGATACCTCCGGCTGGATGAGAGCGACCTCGCCGTCTGGCTCGGCCGCCTTCGAAGGACGGGTGGCGTGGTCAGGTGAGCTGGGCTACGGCGTGCGGGCCCCCGAAGCCGGCCAGACCGCCCCTGGGCCGTCACCCGAGACGCTGGCAGCCGCGGAGGTTTGGAGCGAGCACCTCTCGGGGCGGGCGGCGGCACGCCAGCAGAGCGAGCGGGACGCGGCCCACGATCACGAGGACCGCGCTTGATCGCCACGATCGTCTTCGTGATCGCGGCCGCCATCGTGCTCACCGGCGCGATCGGCGTCGTGACCCGCACCAATCCCGTGCACTGCGCGCTGAGCCTCGTCCTCACGCTCTTCGGCATCGCCGTGCTCTTCGTGCAGCTCAACGCCAACTTCCTGGCTGCGGTGCAGGTGATCGTCTACGCCGGCGCCGTCGTCGTGCTCTTCCTGTTCGTCATCATGCTGTTCGGCGTCGAGCGTGCCGAGAGCCTCGCCGTGGAACCGCTGAAGGGCCAGCGGGTGCTGGCTGCCGTCTTCGGCGTCGGGATCCTGGCCCTCACCCTCGTGGCCGTGGCGGGTGGCTCGAAGGTGATCACCGGCCAGCGGGGCGCCAGCGGCGCGCTGTCCGTCGACGAGCCCGACATCACCCAGCTCGCCCACTCGCTGTTCTCCAACTACGTCTTCGCCTTCGAGCTGACCTCGGTTCTGCTCGTGATCGCGGTCGTGGGCACGGTCATCCTGGCCCGGCGGCCCCGGCGCTCGTCGGCGCGCGAGGCCGAGGAGTCGAGGCCGTGATCCTGGCCTCCTTGCACCCCACGGCCTCGTGGTACCTCGTGCTGGGAGCCGTGCTGTTCGCCATGGGGGCAACCGGGCTGGTGCTCCGGCGCAACCCGATCATCATGTTCATGTGCGTCGAGCTGATGCTCAACGCCGTCAACCTCTCGTTCGTGGCCTTCGCCTCCGCGCTCAACGACGTCGCCGGCCAGACGGTCGTGTTCTTCGTGCTCGTGGTGGCGGCCGCGGAGGTGGTCGTGGGTCTCGGGATCATCGTGGCGGTGTTGCGGCGAAAGGCCGATGCGACCGCCGACGACCTGGCCATGATGAAGGGCTGAACGTGGAGGTCTCCGCGGTCGCGGCCGCTTCTCGAATGCAGCGCGGACGGTCGTGGCGCGATGCCACCGGCCGGTGGCCCTCCCCGGGCGGCAGGAGCGCTCGATGATCGACGCGGTGTGGCTCCTGCCGGCGGTGCCTCTGGCCGGGTTCCTCGTGCTCGTCGCCTTCGGCCGGCGCATGGGGGAGCCGAGCGCCGGTTGGTTCGCCACGGTGATGGTCGGTGCGAGCTTCCTCCTCACCTGCGCCGTCTTCGGAGACCTGCTCGCACAGTCTCCCGACGATCGGACGCACGTCGTCAACCTCTTCACGTGGCTGCCCGTCGGCACGCTGCAGGTCAAGCTCGGCTTCCTCGTCGACCCGCTCTCCATCACGATGGCGCTGTTCGTCACCGGCGTGTCGACGCTGATCCACCTCTACTCCATCGGGTACATGCACGGTGACCCGAAGTTCTCGAAGTTCTTCATCTACCTGAACTTGTTCGTCTTCTCGATGCTCATGCTGGTGCTCGGGGAGAACCTGCTCGTCACCTTCCTGGGCTGGGAGGGGGTCGGCACCTGCTCGTACCTCCTCGTGTCGTTCTGGTTCAACCGCCACTCGGCGGCCGTCGCGGGGAAGAAGGCCTTCGTCACCAACCGGGTGGGCGACTTCGGGTTCATGCTCGCGATGTTCGTCACGTTCCAGGCGGTGGGCTCGCTCAGCTACACGAGCATCCTCCCGGCGGCGGGCACGCTCGGCCAGACCACGGTCACCGCGATCTGCCTCCTGTTGTTCCTCGGAGCCGTCGGGAAGTCAGCGCAGATCCCGCTCTACATCTGGCTGCCCGACGCGATGGAGGGCCCGACGCCTGTGTCCGCGCTCATCCACGCGGCCACGATGGTGACGGCGGGTGTCTACCTGATGGTGCGCATCAACCCGCTGTTGTTCCACAGCGACGCCGCGCTCTGGGTGATCGCCATCGTCGGCGCGGCCACGGCCTTCTTCGCGGCAACGGTGGCCGTGGCGCAGAACGACATCAAGAAGGTGCTCGCCTACTCGACCATCAGCCAGCTCGGCTACATGTTCCTGGCTGTTGGCTCGCAGGCCTACACCGCCGCGGTGTTCCACATGATCACCCACGCCTTCTTCAAGGGGCTGCTGTTCCTCTCGGCCGGTTCCGTCATCCACGGCTTCCACGACGAGCAGGACATGCGGCGGATGGGCGGCCTCCGGAAGTTCCTCCCGATCACCTCGGCCTGTTTCATCGTCGGCTGGCTCGCCATCTCGGGCGTGCCCCCGCTGTCGGGCTTCTGGTCGAAGGACGAGATCCTCGCCGCGGCGTGGCACAAGAGTTGGGCGCTGTGGGCCGTCGGCGGCATCACCGCGATCCTCACGGCCTTCTACATGACCCGCCAGGTGATCATGGTCTTCTTCGGGCGAGCCCGTTGGGACGAGGCCGGGGTCCACGCCCCCGACGCCGCCCCGACCCCCGTTCCGCAGGCCGTCGGCGCCGCGGTGGCAGACGACGCCGCGCACGAAGCCGCCGAGCACACCGCCACCCCGCACGAGTCGCCGTGGACGATGACCGTGCCGCTGGTGGTCCTGGCGGTGCTCGCCGCCTTCGGCGGGCTGCTCAACCTTCCCTTCGACCACCTCGACTTCCTCAAGCGGTGGCTGGAGAGCGTCGCCTTCCTGGCTCAGACCGAGCTCTCTTACACCGAGGACACCTGGCTCGCCCTCACCCTCGCCGTGCTCACCACGCTCGGGGCGGCCGCCGGCATCTACCTCGCCTATCTCGTGTACCAGCGCCATCGGCTGAAGGCGGTGGAGCCTCCGGTGCTGGCCCACGCGTGGTACGTCGACGAAGGAGTGGGCTGGGTCGTGGAGAACCCGGGCATGGAGTCGTGGGAGGACGTCGCCTGGTTCGACCACGAGGTGATCGACGGCGCAGTGATGGGCACGGGCGGGGCCATGAAACAGGTGGGGCGCGGCTTGCGGCGTTACCAGAGCGGCTATGTGCGCGCCTACGCGGTTGCCATCGGGATCGGCGCGGTTCTCGTGCTCGGTTGGTTCCTCATCGCAGGGGTGCGTTGAGCGATGCCGTTCCCGATCCTCACCACCCTCGTGGTGCTGCCTCTCGTCGGCGCGTTCGCGGTGCTGCTCGTACCGAATCGTCGGGCCGATCTCGCCCGGGTGGTCGGTCCGCTGTTCTCCATCGCCACGGGCGCGCTCTCCATCTACCTCCTCACCCAGTACGACAAGGACAGCCCGACGACGCTGCAGTTCGTCACGAACCACGAATGGATCCCCAGCCTCGGGATCTCGTGGCACCTCGGGGTCGACGGGATCTCGGTGCTGCTCGTGGTGCTGGCGGGTGTGATGTTCCCGGTGTCGCTGGTCGCCGTCGATCCGGAGGAGAAGGACAAGACGTACTTCGCCTGGTTCCTGCTCCTCGAGGCCGCCGTCATGGGCACCTTCCTCGCCCTCGACATGTTCCTGTTCTTCGTGTGCTTCGAGATCTCCCTCGTGCCCCTCTACTTCCTCATCGCGGGCTGGGGCCACGGCGACAAGGTGCGGTCGGCCATCAAGTTCTTCCTCTACACCAGCATCGGATCGGTCTTCATGCTCGTGGCGATGGTGTCCACGGCGGTGCTCTACCAGAAGGACAACGGCGGGCCGCTCACCTTCGACCTCATCACCATCGCCTCGGGCAACTCGTTCTCCCAGACGACGGCCCGCTGGCTCTTCGCCGGCTTTGCCATCGCCTTCTCGGTCAAGGCCGCGCTCTTCCCGGTGCACACCTGGCTGCCCGACGCTCACGGCAACGCGCCCACCGCAGGCTCTGTGCAGCTCGCCGCGCTCATGCTGAAGCTCGGCACCTACGGCTTCATCCGCTTCGGCATCTTCCTGTTCCCGGCGGCCGCGGTGTGGTTCGGTCCGTTCTTCGTGACGATCGGCGTGATCGGGATCGTGTACGGCGCCATCTGCGCAGCCATGCAGCGCGACTTGAAGCGGGTGATCGCCTTCTCCTCGGTCTCCCACCTCGGTTTCATCGTGCTCGGGACGTTCGCGCTCACCACGCAGAGCCTCACGGGCGGCATCCTGCAGATGGTCAACCACGGCGTGTCGAGCGGCGCCCTCTTCCTGCTCGTCGGCTACCTCTACCAGCGGCGGCACACCTATGAGATCAAGGCCCTGAGGGGCCTGCAGCGGCCTGCGCCCGATCTTCGCCGCCATCTTCACCCTCGTCATGCTCTCGTCGATCGGGGTACCCGGGCTGAACAACTTCGTCGGCGAGTTCCTCGTCCTCATCGGCTCCTTCCTCACCTACCGCTGGTGGGTCGTGGTGGCGGCATCCGGCGTCATCCTCGCCGCGGTCTACATGCTGTGGTCGTACCAGCGGGTCTTCCACGGCGTGCCGGACACCGCCAACGAACACATGGCCGACCTCAACCTCAGAGAGCGTTCGGTGATGCTCGCCCTCGTGGGTCTCATCGTCTTCATCGGGGTGTACCCGAAGCCGCTCCTCGAGCGCATCGAGCCTTCGGTCAACGAGCTCATCGCCCGCGTCGAGCATCACAGCGACTACCACCAACCTCAGCCTGGCTCGATCGCGGAGGCCGGGCGATGAACGTCCTGGCCCAGGCCACAGCCACCTTCAGCGGCCCGTCGGTGGACTGGTGGGCGCTCAGCCCCCTGATCGTCCTCGTCGGCGGAGGGCTGGCGCTCCTCGTCGTCTCGGCCCTCACGCCGCGCTGGCCCCGAGGCGCCTACGCCGCCGCCACGGTCGCGATCGCGATGGCAGCGATGATCATCTCGATCGTCTTGTGGTTCCAGGTGCAAGACGACGGCGGTCGCTCACTGGTCGGGCGCGCCTTGCGCCTCGACGGGTTCTCCCTCTTCCTCACGATCGTCATCTGCATCACCGTCGTCCTCACCGCCCTGGCGGCCGACGACTACCTCCGCCGCCGCGACATGGACGGCTCGGAGGTCTACGGCCTGTTCCTCATGGCGGCCGTCGGTGCCATCGTGATGGCTTCCGCCACCGATCTCATCGTGCTGTTCCTCGGCCTCGAGACGCTCTCGATCTCCTTGTACGTCATGGCCGGCAGCGATCTGAAGCGGCTCGAGTCGCAGGAGTCGGCCCTCAAGTACTTCATCCTGGGCAGTTTCTCGTCGGCCTTCTTCCTCTACGGGATCGCTCTCGTCTATGGCGCCACGGGCACGACCAATCTCGACGGCATCTTCCAGTACCTGAGCACGACGGTGCTGCTCGACGACAAGCTCCTGCTGGCCGGCCTCGCGCTGCTGCTGGTCGGCCTCGGGTTCAAGGCGGCGGCGGTGCCCTTCCAGTGGTGGACGCCAGACGTCTACCAAGGCGCCCCCACGCCAGTGACCGGTTTCTTCGCCTCCGCCGCGAAGGCGGCGGCGTTCGCGGCGCTGCTCCGGGTGTTCGTGGAGGCCTTCACCACCTACCAGAACGACTGGCAGCCTGCCCTGACCGCGATCGCCGTCGCCACGCTCCTCGTGGGGGCAGTGGTCGCCATCGTGCAGACCGACGTGAAGCGCATGATGGCGTACTCGTCGATCAGCCACGCCGGCTTCATCCTCGTGGGCGTCGAGGTGGGCACGCTGGCAGGCATCTCGGCCTCGTTGCTCTACCTCTTCGCCTACAGCGTGATGGTCATCGGCACCTTTGCCATCATCGCGGTGGTCAGCGAGGGGGCCGGCGGTGACGAGTCGTTCGCCGCGTTCCGCGGGCTGGGCAGCCGCAGGCCCTTGCTCGCCGCCATGTTCACCCTCCTCCTGCTCGCCCAGGCGGGAGTGCCGTTCACCTCCGGCTTCATCGCCAAGTTCGGCGTGATCACCGCCGCCGCCCAGGCCTCCGACTACGTCCTGGCCGTCGCGGCGATGGCGGCCGCGGTCATCGCCATGTTCCTGTACTTCCGAGTGGTCGTGAGCATGTACACCACGGAGGCCCCCGCGTCGTCGCGCCGCGGTCCCCATCCCGTTGGGAGCCGGGCTGGCCATCGCCGTCGCGGCAGCGTTCACCCTGGTCGTGGGCGTTCTCCCGAACTTCCTCGTCGACTTCGCCCGCGACGCCGTGCCCGGCGTGGCGCGCTGAGTAGGGGACGTTCCCTCGGAGGTCACCCAGTCTGAGGCGGCCCGGTCTGGCGGTTGAGCTCGATCGGCTCGCGCCGGCCGTCGCCTCTGAGGGTTCGTGGCGTGACCGCGACAGAACGCCCGATGGCTTTGTGAGGCCGTTCACGCGCCGCGTATAGAGTCATCGAGCGATGTCGGAGTTCCTGCGGAGCTACCTCACGGTCGCCGTGTTCATGGCCTTCGCAGTGTTCCTGGTGGCCAGCGTCCTCTACCTCGGGAGCTTCCTCCGGCCCACCCGCCCGAGTGCCCAGAAGTACATCCCCTACGAGAGCGGTGTCGACCCGGTGGGCGACGGCTGGTCGCAGAGCCAGATCCGCTACTACGTGTTCGCCCTGCTCTTCGTGCTCTTCGACGTGGAGGCGGTGTTCATCTTCCCTTGGGCCACGAGGCTCGAGGCCTACGGAGGGTTCGGGCTAGCCGAGATGGCCGTGTTCGTCTTCGTGCTCGTGCTGGGGCTCCTCTATGCGTGGCGCAAGGGGGTCCTGCGGTGGGTGTGACGGTCTGATGGGCATCGTCGAGCGCGGGCGGCTCCCGAAGTCGCTCACCAACCTCCTCAACATCAGCCGGAAGTACTCGTTGTGGGTGTACCAGTGGGGGTTGGCCTGCTGCGCCATCGAGATGGGCGCCGCGTTCGGATCGCCCCGCTACGACGTGATGCGCCTCGGCGTCATCCCCTTCCCCTCGAGCCCGCGGCAAGCCGACCTGGTGGTGATCTCCGGGACGGTCACCGACAAGATGGCGCCCGCGGTGCGCCGGCTGTACGAGCAGATGCCCGACCCGAAGTACGTGATCTCGATGGGCTCGTGCGCCAATTGCGGAGGCCCGTACTGGGACTCGTACTCGGTCACCAAGGGTGTCGACCAGATCATCCCGGTCGACGTGTACGTGCCGGGCTGTCCACCGAGGCCGGAAGCGTTGCTCGAGGGGATCGTCTTGCTGCAAGAGCGGATCCGCAACGAGGACATGGCGCAGCGTTGGACATCCGAGCGCTACGAGCCGATCGTGGTCGCCGAGCGGGAGCGGCAGGAGGCCAAGGGGAGGGCGAGCCAGCCGGAGAGGGAATCGGTTGTCGTCCGCTGACACGACGGCTGAACCCGAGGTGCACGATGATCAGCGCGAGGCGCTGCTCGAGCGAGCCCGGACCGAGCTCGGCGAGGCCCTCGTGGACAGCCATCTGCAGCCGGGAGCCGACCTCTGGCTGCGCGTCCGCGCCGACCAGTGGCGGCATGCCGGCGAAGTCATGCGGGACCACCTCGGCTTCGACCACTTCTGCTTCCTGTCGGCGATCGATTGGATGCCCTCCCCGTTCGGGAAGGGCGAGGACGATCCAACCGAGCCACCCCCGGAGCGCTCAACGGCCATGGTCCAGGGCTACACGGGTGGTGAGACGCGCTGGCAGCTCATCGCCCGCGTGGCCAGCACCCGGCGGCACCTCGGCGTCACCCTGAAAGCCGACGTGCCGGACCCGCCGGTCATGGAGAGCTGGGTCCGTGTCTATGCCGGCGCGAACTGGCACGAGCGCGAGACGTGGGAGATGTTCGGCATCCGCTTCGACGGCCATCCCGACCTGCGCCACATCTACCTGCCGAGCGACTTCGAAGGGTTCCCGCTCCGCAAGGACTTCCCGCTCCTGGCCCGCATCGTCAAGCCCTGGCCGGGGATCGTGGACGTCGAGCCGATGCCCGGAGGAGACGAGGTCGCCGACGAGGGGGGCGACGGATGAGGAGCCCGGCCGGTGAGGCCGCTGCAGTTGATGAGCCTGCCGCAGCCGAAGAGCGCGCCGCAGCCGAAGTTGAACCCACGACGGCCCTTTGCAGCCCTCTCCGGTTCAAGTTGTGGCGCGGGTCGTCCTGTTCCGACGGTCGAGCACTGAGCGCCGGCGCAGGTGAGTGGGGGCGACGGGTCCAGGTGGTGTCGTGACCGACACCGTCTCGGAGCGCCGCCAGCTCGCCTACATCGCGCAGCAGGCGGCCGATGCGCGCGTGAACATCGAGCTCGAGACCGAGGGCATGACCCTCAACATCGGGCCGCAACACCCGGCCACCCATGGAACGTTGCGCATCATCTGCCGGTTGGACGGCGAACAGGTGGTGTGGGCCGAGCCCTCGGCCGGCTACATGCACCGCGGCTACGAGAAGCTCACCGAGGTCCGCACCTTCCCCCAGGTCACGACGCTCATCAACCGGATCGACTGGCTCGGCAGCTTCGCCAACGAAGTGCCGTTCATCCTCGCCGCCGAGCGCCTGATGGAGATCGAGGCGCCGCCCCGGGCGCAATGGATCCGCACGATCCTGTTCGAGCTGTCGCGTCTCGCCAACGTGTCGCTCTTCTTGGGCGACATGGGTGTGCAACTGGGCGCGCTGACGCCGGTCTTCTACGCCTTCCGCGACCGCGAGTACGTGCTCAACCAGATTGAGGCGGTCACCGGAGGTCGCTTCCACCCGAACTTCGACCGCATCGGCGGTTTGAAGGACGACTTGCCCAAGGGCTGGATCGACGAGACCCGCTCGATCATGGTCAAGATGCGGCGCTTCTGCGACGAGATGGAGGAACTGCTCGTCGGCAACGAGATCTTCGAGGCCCGCACCCGGGGCATCGGGGTGATCCCCGCCGAGGTCGCCCTCTCCTACGGGTTGTCGGGCGCGAACCTCCGGGCGAGCGGTGTGGATTGGGACCTCCGTCGCGACCAGCAACTCCCGATGGCGTGGGACAAGGTCGAGTGGAAGGTGTGGACCCATCCCGACGGCGACGCCTTCGCCCGCTACTGGGTGCGGCTGCAGGAGACCCGCGAGGCGACCCGCATCGTCGACCAGCTCCTCGACTCGATCCCGACCGGGCCGATCATGGCCAAGGTCCCGCGCATCATCAAGGTGCCGGAGGGGGAGGCGTGGGTCAGCACCGAGAACCCGCTCGGTGAGATGGGCTACTACGTCGTGAGCAAGGGCGACACCGGGCCATTCCGCGTGAAGATCCGATCGGCGTCCTTCAACAACATCTCGATCACGCCCTGGGTGCTGAGGGGCGTGTACGTCCCCGACGTGATCACGATCCTGGCCAGCCTGTACTTCATCCTCGGGGACATCGACCGTTGACCGCTCGAGCGACGTTGGCGGTCGCTGTCGAGGCGGCGGGTGGCCGGGGGCGCCGCCAAGCGTCGGTTGGTGAGGGGGCGGCGGGTGGCCGGGGGCGCCGCCAAGCGTCGGTTGGTGAGGGGGCGGCGGGTGGCGGCGGACGCCGCCGGACAGGACCCGCCGCTCGGACAGGACCCGCCGCTCGGACAGGACCCGCCGCTCGGACAGGACCCGCCGCACCGACCGCAACGAGGACGCCCTGATGATCCTCGGCATCGACCTCGCCTACTGGCAGCAGACGATCGTCCGCGTCATCGGCGTGATGGTCGCCCTCCTGCTGCCGGCGGGCACCTTCGTCTACATCTTCCTGTTCAAGATGATGAGCTTCATGCAGAGCCGGCTCGGTCCGATGGAGGCGGGCCCCTACGGCACCATGCAGCTCCTCGCCGAGGTCGGGAAGTTCGTCCAGAAGGAGGACGTCTTCCCCAACCGGGCCGACCGGCGTCTGTTCGCGCTGGCTCCGTTCATCGTGATCATCGACGCGTTCCTCGTCTACGTGGTCGTCCCCTTCGGGCCCCACGCGTGGTTCGCGGACCTCGACACAGGGATCTTCTTCGCGCTGGCGGTGTCGTCGGTGTCCGTGCTCGGCATCCTCGTGGCCGGTTGGGCGTCGGCCAACAAGTACTCGCTGATGGGCGGGCTGCGCGCCGCCGGGCAGCTGATCGCCTACGAGCTGCCACTCGTGCTGGCGGTGGTCGGGGTGATCATCCAGGCCAGCACGCTCAACATGCAGCAGATCGTGTTCGCCCAGGCCAACGGAGCCATTTTCGGGTTCGACTTCTTCGGCAACCCCTACGTCCTCACCCAGTTCGTCGGCTTCCTCATCTTCTTAGTGGCGACCCAGGCCGAGCTCACCCAGACCCCCTTCGACATGCCGATCGCCGAGAGCGAGCTGGTCACCGGCTACATGACGGAGTACAGCGGGCTGCGGTTCCTGCTCTTCTTCATCGGCGAGTTCGCCACGGCCGGCGCCTTCGCCGCCATCGCGGCCACGTTGTTCCTCGGAGGCTGGGCCGTGCCGACGGCCTGGGTGCCCTTCGACGACTCGTGGATGAACCTGTTCGGCCCGTTCATCCTCTTCGCCAAGATCATGATGGTCGCCTTCTTGATCTTCTGGTTCCGCTTCACCTACCCGCGCTTCCGAGAGGACCAGCTGCAGCAGGTGGCCTGGAAGTTCCTGATCCCCCTCGCCCTGGTGAACATCATGGTGACCGCCGTCTTCAAGGTGGTGTTCTGAGTGCCTGCCGTTCCCGGACTGATCAAAGGCCTGGGCGTGACCCTGCGCACGATGGCGCGGACGGTGACGCACGGTCCTGCCACCGTCCAGTACCCCCACGAGAAGGAGGCGCCGCCCCTCCGCGCCCGCGGCGTCATCGCCCTCCGCGAGGAGAACTGCACGGTCTGCATGCTCTGCGCCAGGTCCTGCCCGGACTGGTGCATCTACATCGAGGGACACAAGCAGAAGGCCCCGCCCCGCCGCCCGGGCGGCAAGCCCCGTACCGTCAACGCCCTCGATCGCTTCGACATCGACTACGCGTTGTGCATGTACTGCGGCATCTGCGTCGAGGTCTGCCCCTTCGACGCCCTGTTCTGGAGCCCGGAGTACGAGTACTCCGAGCCGCGCATCGCCGACCTCTTGCACGACAAGGAGAAGCTCGGGGAGTGGATGGAGACCGTGCCCGAGTACCCCGAGCTCGAGGCCGGAGCCCAAAAGGGCAAGAAGTAGAGCATGGTCGCCCAGAACATCGCCTTCGGCATCATCGCCGCGATGATGGTCGTGAGCGCGATCCGAGTCGTCACCACCAACAACGTCGTCCACGCCGCCCTCTGGCTCGTCGTGGTCCTGGGTGGCGCGGCGGCGCAGTACATCCTGCTGGCGGCCGAGTTCGTCGCCGTCACGCAGGTGCTGCTCTACATCGGGGCGGTGATGGTCCTGTTCCTGTTCGGCACGATGCTCACCCGCTCGAAGATCGGCCGCCAGAGTGACCTGAACAACCGGTACTGGGCGCTCGGCGCCTTTGTCGGCCTCCTCATGCTCGGCACGCTTGCGTACGCGCTGATCGACGCCTTCCACGCGCAGAAGCTGCCTGACAACGCCGTGCCCACCACCACCCAGCAGGTGAGCGATTCCATCTTCGGCCCCTACCTCATCCCGTTCTGGGCGCTCTCGTTCGTCCTCCTCGCCGCCATCGTCGGCGCCATCGTTCTCGCCCGTAGGGATTAGGCGACCATGCTCGTGAACCAGTTCCTCCTGCTCGGGGCGGTCCTGTTCAGCATCGGCGTCTACGGCGTGCTGGCGCGGAAGAACGCCGTGCTCGTCCTGATGTCGATCGAGCTGATCCTGAACTCGGTCAACATCAATCTCATCGCCTTCGCCCTGCGCAACGGCAGCGTCGACGGGCAGGTGTTCGCCCTGTTCGTGATCGCCGTGGCCGCCGCGGAGGTCGGCGTCGGCCTCGCCATGGTGCTGCTCATCTATCGCAACCGCCGGACGATCGCGCTCGACGAGCTGAGCGCCATGAAAGGTTGATGCGCGCCATGGTGCTCGCCGCCGAAGCGACCACGCTGACCCAGCAGAGCGCGGGCTGGTTCCTCACGCACGCCTGGCTCATCCCCAGCATCCCCTGCCTGGGCTGGCTGGCCATCCTGCTGTTCGGCAAGCGCCTGCCGCGCGGCGGCAGCGAGATCGGCGTGGCGACGGTCGGCGCTTCGTTCGTGCTGGCGCTCGGCACCGCCATCCAGTGGATCAGCCGGGTCCAAGACGCCGGGGGCGGCGAAGGGGCACTCGGCTTCCTGCACAGCATCGGTCAGTCGGTGATACCGCGCGCGGAGGAGAGCCGCGCCGCGGTCGAGCCAGTCATCCGCACCTGGACGTGGTGGCAGTCGGGTGGTGTCAAGTTCGCCATCGGCAGCCACATCGACGGGTTGTCCGTCGCCGTGCTGCTCGTCGTCAGCATCGTCGCCCTGCTCGTGCAGATCTTCAGCATCGAGTACATGCGCGGCGACGTGCGCTACACCCACTACTTCGCCGCGCTCACGCTGTTCGCCGGCGGCATGCTCAACCTCGTACTCGCCGAGAACATGCTGCAACTGCTGCTCGGCTGGGAGATCACGAGCGTCTGCTCGTTCATGCTGATCGGGCACTGGTGGGAGGAGAAGCAGAACTCCAACGCGGCCCTGAAGGCGTTCTGGACCACCCGCACCGGGGACATCGGGCTCATCCTCGGCATCGTCATCACCTTCTGGGGGGCGCAGAGCTTCTCGATCACCGCCATCAGCCAGTGGGCCCTCACCCCCGGCGTCTCGCACACGCTCGTCCTCTGGGCGGCGTTGACGCTGCTGCTCGCCATCATCGGCAAGAGTGGTCAGTTCCCCTTGCACACCTGGCTTCCCGACGCCATGGCCGGCCCGACCCCGGTGTCGGCGCTCATCCACGCCGCGACCATGGTCGTGGCCGGCGTCTACCTCGGCGCCCGGCTCTACCCGGTGTTCTGGGAGGGCTTCAGCATCCATGCCGGCGGCTTGAACCCGATGGCGTTGATCGGTGGCATCACGCTCGTCATCGCCGCCCTGCTGGCCTTCGTGCAGCGTGACATCAAACGGGTGCTCGCGTACTCCACGGTCAGCCAGCTCGGCTACATGGTGATGGGCCTCGGGGTGGGGGCATGGACGGCGGCGGTCTTCCATCTCTTCACCCACGCCTTCTTCAAGGCGCTGCTGTTCCTCGGTGCCGGCTCCATCAGCCACTCGGGCTCGCACCACTCCTTCGACATGAAGTCCGACATGGGTGGGCTGCGCAAGTACATGCCCATCACGTTCGTGACGTTCCTCATCGGGACGGCCGCGCTCATGGGCATCTTCCCGCTGGCCGGCTTCTGGTCGAAAGACGAGATCATCACCAACGCCGGGCACGACGGCTACACGGCCTTCATGATCGTGGGGTTCGTGGGCGCCTTCCTGACGGCCGCGTACATGACCCGCTGCGTGTACCTCACCTTCTTCGGGGAGTACCGCGGCGGCCGCCACGAGCCGGATGTCGGTGAGCTCGGCTACGAGCCGATCGGTGAGGACATCGACGCCGAGGCGGCGGAGCTGGCCGCCACGGGTGGCCATGGCGTCGCCGTCGTCGAGACTCCCGCGGGACCCGTCCTCGGGCGAGAGGCGGCCGAGCTCGCCGCCGAGATCGACACGCACGGCGGCCATGCCATGACGGCCACCGCCGCGCACGCCCACGATGCCCACGACGAGCACGTGGAGCCGCACGAGTCGCCGCCGATCCTCACCGTGCCGCTCATCATCCTGGCCGTGCTCTCCGTGGTGGCGGGATGGCTCAACATGAGCTGGAGCATCGTCACCTACGAGAAGTTCCTCGACTGGGTCGAGCCGCGCGCCTTCTTCCCCACCGTCGAGCACGCACCCTTCAGCGTCGTCGGAGCGCTCGTGTCGGTCGGCCTTGCGCTCGTAGCCGTCGCCGTGACCGCGTGGCTCTACCAGAACGACTTTGCCAGCCTGCGCGGCCTCACCACCCGCAACCGCGCCGCTCATGCCGGGTACGTGTTCCTCGAGAACAAGTACTACCTCGATGACCTCTACGAGAAGGTCATCGTCCACGCCATCTCCAGCCCCATCGCGACCGCCTCCAACTGGCTCAACCAGCGGGTCATCGACGGCGCGGTGAACGCGGTGGGCATCGGCGGGAAGTTGGCAGGGCGTTGGGTCTACAAGAACATCGACCAGACCGTGGTCGACGGAGCGGTGAACGGTGCCGGCTTCCTCGCCGAGGAGTCCGGAACCGGGCTGCGCACCGTGCAGACCGGCAAGGTGCAGCAGTACGGAGCGCTGCTCTTCGCGGCCGCCGCCATCGCCGTCCTCATCCTCGTCATCGTCCTCTAGGAGCTGAGGAATTTGATCCCGATCTCGCACAACAACTGGGCGCTCAGCGTCGCGGTGTTCCTGCCCCTGGCGGGTGTCGCCGTGATGCTGTTCATCCCACGGGCCGAGGAGGAGGCGCACAAGGCAGTCGCGCTGCTGACGACGCTCGCCACGGCCGCCGTCGGGGTCTTCCTCTGGGCTGACTTCGACTACGACCGCGCCGGACAGTTGCAGTTCTACGTCAACAGGCCGTGGATCAACGTGATCCACAGCCGGTACATCCTCGGCCTCGACGGCATGAGCCTCCCGCTGGTGGCCCTCACCATGTTCATCAGCGTGGTGGTCGTCATCTACTCGCTCGACCACATCCCCGAACCCGGCAACCCCAAGGCCCTCCTCATCCTCATCCTCATTCTCGAGGTCGGGCTGACCGGCACCTTCGTGGCGCAGGACCTCATCCTGTTCTTCGTCTTCTTCGAGGTGGTCCTCCTGCCGATGTACTTCATCATCGGCGTCTGGGGAGGCGAGCACCGCCAGTACGCGTCCATCAAGTTCTTCCTCTACACGCTGTTCGGCTCGGCGTTGATGCTGCTGTCCTTCCTGGCTCTCTACTTCCAGACTGGTGGCGTCACCTTCTCGATCACCGAGCTGGCGAGGCTCGTCCCCACCAGCGGGATCTCGCAGACCACCCAGCTCCTGATCTTCGGAGGGATGTTCATCGGGTTCGCCATCAAGGTGCCGATGTTCCCGTTCCACACCTGGCTCCCCGACGCGCACACGGAGGCCCCCACCGTCGGCTCGGTGATCCTCGCCGCCGTCATGCTGAAGCTCGGCGCCTACGGCTTCATACGCGTCGCCATCCCGATCCTGCCGGAGGCGGCCAAGGACTGGGCGCCCTGGATCGGCCTCCTGGCGATCGTCGGCATCATCTACGGCGCCCTGTGTTGCCTCGCCCAGACGGACATGAAGCGGCTCATCGCCTTCTCCTCCGTTGCCCACATGGGCTTCGTCATGCTCGGGATCTCGACGTTGACCACCTTCGGCTTCAACGCGGCCATCTTCGGGATGGTGGCCCACGGCCTCATCACGGGCATGCTCTTCTTCCTGGCCGGTTCGGTGAAGGAGCGGTACCACACGCTCGAGATCCGGCGCATCGGGGGCGTGCTCAAGCAGATCCCGCACCTCGGTTGGATCCTCGGCTTCTGCGCCATGGCCTCCCTCGGCTTGCCGGGGCTCGCCGGGTTCTGGGGCGAGTTCCTCGCCATCCTGTCGTCTTACAGCCCCGCCCTCGGTCTCTCCGAAGCGACGTTCCGAACGTTCATGGTGATCGCCGCGGTCGGTACCGTCCTGGCCGCCGGCTACCTGCTCTGGCTCTACCAGCGCACCGCCTTCGGGGAGCCGACTCCCGAGTTCGCGCATCAACGCATCGGCGACGTCAACGCCTTCGAGTGGACGGCGTGGACGCCGATGCTCATCGCCATCCTCGTGCTCGGACTCGCGCCGAACATCCTGTTCAAGGTGATGGACCCCGCCGTCGGCGTCGCGCTCCAGGCGCTCGGGAAGACCGGATGACACCGGTCCTGGCGCAGGCCTTCACGCAGCCGACGATCGACTACTACGGGCTCGCACCCGAGTTGATCCTGGCCGCGGCGGTCTGCGCCGTGCTGGTCATCGACCTGTTCACCCCGGAGCGCTCCAAGTGGCTCCTGTCGACCGTGGCCGGGGTGGGTCTGCTGGCGGCCTTCATCCCCGTGGTGACACTGGGGCTGAGCGATGTGGGCGTGCGCAGCATGTTCGGTGGGCGCTACGTGGTCGACGACTTCTCCCTCGTGCTGAAGGGCCTCTTCATCCTCACCGGTTACGTCGTCATCCTCATCTCCACGAACTACATCGAGGAGGGCGACTACTACCAGGGGGAGTACTACTTCCTGCTCCTCTCGTCACTCCTCGGCATGGTCATGATGGCGTCGGCGCGCGACCTGGTGGGCATCTTCATCGCCCTGGAGCTCCTGTCCATCCCGGCCTACATGCTCGCGGCCTGGCGCAAGCGCGACCCCAAGAGCAACGAGGCCGGCGTGAAGTACTTCCTGCTCGGCGTGTTCTCGTCGGCGGTGATGCTCTACGGGATGTCGCTCCTCTACGGCGTGACCAACACGACCTTGCTGTCCGGGATGGCCCCAGGTCTCCGTAGCGCGGGAAACGCGCCGATCATCGTGCTGGCCATCGTGTTCGTCGTGGTCGGTTTCGCCTTCAAGGTCTCCGCGGTGCCCTTCCACACCTGGGCCCCGGACACCTACGAGGGCGCGCCCACGCCGGTCACCGCGTTCTTGTCGGTCGCCTCGAAGGCGGCGGGCTTCGTCGCCCTGGTCACCCTCGTGTTCGTGGGCTTCTACTCGGCCAAAGATGTCTGGCAGCCGCTGTTCTGGGTGCTCTCGGCGCTCACCATGACGGTCGGCAACCTGGTGGCCCTGCGTCAGCGCAACATCGTGCGGCTGCTCGCCTACTCGTCGATCGCGCAGGGGGGCTTCATCCTCATGCCGCTGGCGGTCGTCGGCAACAGCGCCACCGCCAACCGCCAGGCCCTCACCGCCGTCGTCACGTACCTGATCGTCTACGCGGCCATGAACCTCGGCGCCTTCGCGGTGGTCATCGCCGTGTCCCGCAAGACGCACTCGGGTGAGATCGACAGCTATGGCGGGCTGTTCACCTACGCGCCCGGGCTCACCGTGCTCATGACGATCTTCCTGTTCTCGCTGGCCGGCGTGCCGCCGCTCGGCGGGTGGATCGCCAAGTTCTCCGTCTTCAACGCGCTGCTGTCGTCGGGGGGCGGCTGGGCCGTGACGTTGGCGGTCATCGGTGCGTTCAACTCGGTGATCGCCTTGTACTACTACGCCAACGTGGCGAGGAAGATGTGGATGGAACCGGTACCCGACGGTGACACGACGACCGTGATCGTGCCGCAGTCGCTTACCGCCGCCTTGGCCATCACCGCGGTGGCCACGGTGGTCATCGGGATCCTGCCCAACTTGGTGCTGCACTTCGGCGACTTCACCACGCTCGTCTCGGCCGGGCAGTAGCCACGGCTGATCTCACGAGCCGGGTGCTCGAGCAGGTCCGTCGCCACGGGCCCCTTCCGTACGAGCGTTACGTCGAGATGGCACTCTACGAGCCCGACATCGGCTTCTACACGAGCGGCGGCTCGCCCGGGCGGCGCGGCGACTTCCTGACCTCGCCCGAAACAGGGCCGCTGTTCGGTGCCGTCATCGCCGGAGCGCTCGACGAATGGTGGGGCGAGCTCGACCGACCTGACCCGTTCTTCGTGATCGACGCCGGCGCCGGCCCCGGCACGCTCGCTCGCGCCGTGCTGGCCGCGACGCCCGCGTGCGCCCCGGCCTTGCGCTACGTGCTCGTCGACCGCTCGCCGGCCATGCGGGCCCGCCACCACGAGCACCTCCCCCTCGAGCCCGCGAGCTGGGCCTTCGCCGGTGTCGAGAGTGACGAGGACGAGCCGGCACCAGCCGGCATCGGACCCCTGGCCGTGAGCCTCGGCGAGCTGCCCAGCAGCCGGTCGGAGGGCGTGGTCATCGCCAACGAACTCCTCGACAACCTCCCCTTCGCGCTGTGCCAATGGGACGGCGAGGCGTGGGCCGAGGTGTGGGTCGGCCAGGGAGAGGGCGACACGCTCGCCGAGGTCGTCGTGCCGGCGCGGCCGGCCGTGGGCGAGATCGCAGAGCGGGTTGCGGCCGTCGCCGACACGGGTGCCCGCGTGCCCGTCGGTCTGGCCGCCCGAGCGTGGCTGCGCGACGCGCTCGACCGCCTGGAGCGAGGCCGAGTCGTGGTGTTCGACTACCTCGCCACCACGGGCGAGCTGGCGGCACGACCGCAGGTCGAGTGGCTGCGCACCTATCGCGACCAGGCCGCCGGGTCGAGCCCACTCGAGGCCCCCGGCACCCAGGACATCACGTGTGAAGTTCCCGTCGACCAGTTGTTCGACCTCTCGCCTGCGGCCCTGGTCGAGACCCAGGCCGCGTTCCTCGAGCGCCACGGCCTGCAGGACCTGGTCGAGGAGGGGCGCCGGAGGTGGGCCGAACGGGGTGGGGTCGGCGACCTCGAGGCGCTTCGGGCCCGCAGCCGCGTGCGCGAAGCCGAGGCCCTCACCGATCCCGCGGGTCTCGGCGCCTTCGCCGTCGCGCACTGGCTCGTCGGCTAGCGGCACCTGGGGCCTCGACTTGGGACGCTGTGACAAGTTCTCGCGTCTCCTTCCCCCCTCCGGTCGACCGACGAGGCCGACCGGGGGTGCGGGTACGCTCGATCACGCGTCCACAGGCGATTGGGGGGGTAGGTCCATGGCCGACGAAGGAGCAGCGATCGAGGTCGTCCTCGACGAGAACCGGACGTTCCCACCGCCGGACTCCTTCAAGAAGCAATCCCTGGTGATCGACACGTCGTTGTACGACGAGGCCGAGGAGGACTACCAGGGCTTCTGGGCCCGGCAGGCCGCCTCCCTGCTCACGTGGTCCAAGGAGTGGGACACGATCTGTGAGTGGGAGCTGCCCGAGTCGAAGTGGTTCGTCGGCGGGCAACTCAACGTGGCCGCGAATTGCCTCGATCGCCACGTCGAGGCCGGCCTCGGCGACAAGATCGCTTACTACTGGGAGGGGGAGCCGGGCGACGCACGCGTGATCACGTACGCCGAGTTGCTGGCCGAGGTGCAGAAGCTCGCCAACGTGTTGCTCTCGCTCGGGGTCCAGCGCGGCGACCGGGTCAACATCTACCTGCCGATGATCCCCGAGCTGCCGGTGGCGCTGCTCGCGTGCGCCCGTATCGGCGCCCCGCACTCGGTGGTCTTCGGTGGCTTCTCACCCGACGCACTGGTCGATCGCATCAACGATGCCGAAGCCAAGGTCTTGATCACTGCTGACGGCGGCTGGCGCCGAGGCGCGATCGTGCCGCTCAAGGCCAACGCGGACGTGGCCCTCGTCAACACCCCGACCATCGAGCACGTCATCGTGGTGCGCCGCACGGAGAACGACGTGCACATGGAGCCGGGCCGCGACCACTGGTACCACGAAATGATGGCCGCGGCCGACGCCTCCTGCCCGGCCGAACCCATGGACGCGGAGCAGCTGCTCTACCTGCTCTACACGTCCGGCACGACGGCGAAGCCGAAGGGCATCATGCACACGAGCGGCGGTTATCTCACGCAGGTGGCCTTCACCCACAAGTTCGTCTTCGACCTGCACGCCGACACCGACGTGTACTGGTGCGCGGCCGACATCGGTTGGGTCACCGGCCACAGCTACATCGTCTACGGCCCGCTCGCCAACGGCGCCACGAGCGTGATGTACGAAGGCACGCCCGACTATCCGGCGAAGGACCGGTGGTGGGAGATCATCGAGAAGTACAAGGTGACCATCCTGTACACCGCGCCCACCGCCATCCGCACGTTCATGAAATGGGGAGCCGCGGAGCCTGGCAAGCACGACCTCACCAGTCTCCGCCTCCTGGGCTCGGTCGGCGAGCCCATCAACCCCGAGGCGTGGATGTGGTACTGGCAGACGATCGGCGGCGGGCGCTGCCCGGTGGTCGACACCTGGTGGCAGACCGAGACCGGCGCCATCATGATCACGCCGCTGCCGGGTTGCACGACGCTGAAGCCGGGTTCGGCCACCTTCCCCCTGCCGGGGATCACCGCCGAGGTGGTCGACGACGACGGCGGGCACGTCGCGCTCGGAGGCGGCTACCTCACGCTGACGCGCCCCTGGCCGGCCATGCTGCGCGGGATCTGGGGCGATCCCAAGCGCTACCGCGACACCTACTGGAGCCGCTTCGACGGCCGGTACTTCGCGGGAGACGGCGCCAAGCTCGACGACGACGGCTACTTCTGGCTGCTGGGACGAGTCGACGACGTGATGAACGTGAGTGGCCATCGGATCTCGACGACCGAGGTCGAGTCGGCCCTCGTCGCGCACGAGACGGTGGCCGAGGCAGCTGTCGTCGGCGCCAAGGATGAGACCACGGGGCAGGCGATCATCGCGTTCGTGACTCTCCGCAGTGGCATCGAGGCCGACAGGGATCACGGCGAGGTGCTCCGCCAACACGTGGTGCAACACATCGGGGCGATCGCCCGCCCGAAGACGATCATCTTCACGCCCGACCTCCCGAAGACCCGCAGCGGCAAGATCATGCGCCGGCTCTTGCGCGATGTCGCCGAGGGCAGAGACCTCGGCGACACCACCACGCTGGCCGATGCCTCGGTGGTGGAGGAGATCCGCAGCCGGGCCATGGCCGCTCCCCAGGAGGACTGAGCCCTTGGGCGAGGACCACGTTCGCAGCAATCGTGGCCTCTGGGACGAGCTCGCCGAATCGTACGTGGACGCCGCCGTCCGCAACTGGGCCTCGTCCACGCCGACGTGGGGCGTGTACGGCATTCCGGAGGAGAGGGTCCACCTCCTTCCCGACCTCACCGGCCTCGACGTCGTCGAGCTCGGCTGCGGCACCGCCTACGTCTCGGCGTGGCTCCTCCGGCGCGGCGCCAGATCCGCGGTCGGGCTCGACAACTCGGGCGAGCAGCTGGCCACGGCGCAGCGCATGCAGCACCGCTTCGGCCTCGCCTTCCCGCTGGTGCACGCGGATGCGGAACGAGTGCCCCTCCGCAGCGCGATGTTCGACGTGGCCATCTCCGAGTACGGCGCCGCCATCTGGTGCGATCCCTACCGCTGGATCCCCGAAGCGGCCCGCCTGCTCCGGCCGGGGGGGCGGCTCGTGTTCCTCGGCAACTCGACCTTGCTCATGTTGTGCGCGCCCGACGAGGACGGCATGCCGGCCGCCGGTCGGCTCCTCCGGCCTCAGCGGGGCATGCACCGCTTCGAATGGCCCGACGACCCTGGCATCGAGTTCCACCTGTCCCATGGGGACATGGTGAGGTTGCTCCGGGCCAACGGCTTCGAGATCGAGGATCTGATCGAGCTGTACCCGGGTGAGGGCGACACCACCACCTTCCCCGCGGCGCCGCCGTCCTGGGCGCGCAACTGGCCGTGCGAAGAGATCTGGGTGGCGCGGAAGCGAGCCTGACCGGGCGGCCTCTCAGTCGCGGAAGTTGTTGAACTGCAGCGCGATGCCGAGGTCGGCCTGCTTCAACTCGGCGATGACGGCCTGGAGGTCGTCGCGCTTCTTCCCCGTGACCCGAACTTGGTCGCCCTGCGTCTGGCTCTGGATCCCTTTCACGCCCATCTGCTTGATGAGCTTGTTGATCTCGCGGGCCTTGTCGGCCGAGATGCCGACCGAGAGCGTGGCGACCTGGCGCACGGTGCCGCCGCTCGCCTCTTCGATCTTGCCGTACGCCAGACCTCTCAGTGAAACGCCCCGTTTCACGAGGCGCTCCTCGAGCACTTGGCGCACGGCCCGCAGGCGATCCTCGGTGGCCGAGCGCAGCGTGAGCACCAGGTCGGCCTGTTCGATCGACGACCCCGTGTTCTTGAAGTCGAAGCGTGTGCTCAGCTCGCGCTGGGCCTGGTCGACCGCGTTGCGGACCTCTTGGCGGTCGACTTCCGAGACGACGTCGAAGGTGGGCATCGCGCCAGCCTAGGAGCGGCTACCGCGCTCATCAGGCTCGCGGCTAACCTCGACCGTCCTGGGTCGGTGCCCGAGTGGCCAAAGGGAGCAGACTGTAAATCTGCCGGCAACGCCTACGGTGGTTCGAATCCACCCCGGCCCACCGGGTCAAACGTGATCGGTCGAACCCCCATCGGCCTAACCTCCCGCGGGCTCGATCACGGTGCCGTGCCGGTGGCGCACGTCCGAACCCGCCGAGCTGCCGACGGCACAACCGTCGAAGCTCCCCACCGTCGCCTGGATCACCTCGGACGACTCCTCAGATCTCGCGTCGGCACTACCTACGAGCGCTCCGACCCGCCTCATCCACGCGGCCGTCCGCCGGTCCCATCCGGGCGGCGTCGTCCCCTCGCTGCGTGCTCCGGCGCATGGTGGCGGTTCGGCGTCGACCTCTGGGGCGACCGCCCACGGGTCTGTAGCCCACGGTCTGTCGCCTGTCGCCCACGGGTCCGCCGCCTACGTTTGAGCGTGTCACAACGCGCACCCCTGCGCGTTGTGACACGCTGGAACGGGTTGGAGGTGGTTCAGCCGCCGCCGCGGCGCCCGCCAGTGCCACCCGCACCGCCGGCGCCACCCGCGCCGCGGCCGACCCCGGGGAAGAGGCCGTTCGTGCCCGTGGTACGGGCGTTCGAGTTGCTGGTCGCGCTGTTGGGCAAGGGCTGGGCGATGTCCGCGAGCACCACTTGCTCGCCGGCTTGCACACCACTTGTGATCTCGGTCCAGGTGGCTCCGGATACGCCCGTCCGGACGATGACGGTGTGGAGCGTGGTGCCGTCCAGGACGGTCACGGTGTGCAGCGTGCCGATCGTGTGCACCGCCGACGTCGGGACGGCGAGCACGCCGTTGGCCGCGGCGGTCACGATCAACACCGTGGCGATCGAGCCGTCGAGGAGACTTGCGTCATGGAGCCCGATCGTCACCGGACAGGTGGTCACGCCCGTGTTCGACGTCGCCGGCGCACCGATGGCAACAACCTTCCCGGTCACCCGCGTGCCCTGGCCGTCCGGGACGACGACAGCCCCCTGGCCGAGCTGGACGTGAGGTAGATCGTTGACGCTCACCGTCGCGGTGACTTCGTAGCCACCCGCGCCGCCCACGATGATGTCGGCCGAGGTCGATGCCGCCTGGACGTCGTCACCGACGGCCAGGTTGATGGCGATCACCTTCCCGGAGATGGGGCTCGGCAAGGTCGCCTGCTTCAGCGCTGCTTGAGCGACGACGAGGTTGGCTGCCGCCGCGTCCACCTGCTTCTGGTAGGCGATGAGGTCGGCAGCCGAGGGCGCGGCGGCCGAGGCGCCACCAGAGCTCCCGCTCGAGGCGTGGCTGGAGCTCCCGCTCGAGGCGTGGCTGGAGCTCCCGCTCGAGGCGTGACTGGAGCTCCCGCTCTTGCTGGCGCCCGATCCAGACGAGCCGCCCGATGATCCGCTCCGGCTCGATCCGCCCTTCGACGTGCTCGGAGTCGACGACGCGGTCGACGCGAGCTTGGCCAGCAGCGTGTCGAGGTTGCTGGCCGCGGTGTTCAGCGAGGTCTGGTCGTCCTTGACGGCCTGCTGGGCGTCGAGCACCTTCTGCAGGGCGAGCTGGCACGCCTCGATGCCTCCAGTTCCGCCGCCGCCGGTGGACGGGGTCGTAGTCGTGGTGGTGCTCCCCGGCTTCGAGGCTGCGGCGGCGGAGGTCGCTCCCGCGGCGACCGTCGTGGAGGGGGAGGTGCGGGCCACGGCGGTGGTCGGCGTGGTGACGGCGGCACAGATGCGTGTGGCCGAGTCGAGGGCTTGCTGCGCGGTCTCCAGCGCGCTGTCGACCGCCTTCTCACCTGCCAGCACGGCTTGTTGGGCGGCGCGGACCTGCGCCTCGATCGCCGAGGCGCCGGACGAGCCTGGAGCCCCTGGCGTCGTGCTGCCCCGCGTGCCCGGCGTCGTGCTGCCCCGCGTGCCCGGCGTCGTGGTCGACGTCGTCGGTGTCGTGGTGGACGTCGTGGGTGTTGTGGTGGTTGTGGTCGTTGTGGTCGTGAGCGTCGTGCTCGTGGTGGCAGGACTGGTGGCGGCGAGCAGGATGTACGACTGCCCACCCGTGACGATGGCGTCGCTCTGGGCCAGGGCGTTGAGGCCGCCCACGCTCTGACCGTCGAGAGCCTTCTGGAGCGTGAGGTTGGCGGCGTCCAGCGCGGCCTGCTTGGCGCGGATGGTGACCTCGAGCGACGAGGCGTCGAGCGTCGCCAGCGACTGACCGATCGCGACCGTCTGACCGACGTGGACTCCGACGCTCGCCACGGTGCCGGCCACTGGGAAGGCGACCTCGGCTTGCGTCACCGGCTCGACCACGCCGACCTCGTCGAGCGTCTGGCTCAGGTCCTTCGTGGTCACGGCGGCCGTGCGGTAGCCGGAGGGCTCGCTGCGGCGCTCGACGACGACGACGCCGCCAGCAAACAGGGCCGCCAGACAGACGACGGCGATGGCCGCGACCAGTCCGCGTCTTCCTCGCCGCCTCGGGGCCAGGAGCAGTGGTGCCGGTTGGGGGGTGGAGTTGATGTCGTTGGTCATGTCACTCGGTCCGGAGCGCGTCGATGGGAGCAAGGCGGGCGGCGCGGGAGGCCGGGTAGACGCCGAAGACGACGCCGACGCCGACGGCGATGGCGATGGCAGCCGCCGAGGCGCCGGCGGAGAGCTGGATCTGGGCGTCAGCCACGTGGGGCAAGACAATGGCGCCGACGACGCCGAGGAGCACGCCCAGCACGCCGCCGGCCGCGCCGAGCACCGAGGCTTCGACGAGGAATTGCCGTCGAATCAGCTTCGGTCGGGCCCCGAGCGCCTTGCGCAGGCCGATCTCGCGAATCCGCTCCGCCACCGACACCAGCATGATGTTCATGACGCCGATGCCGCCGACGAGGAGCGAGATGACGGCGATGCCGGCCAGCATGATCGTCATCGTCTGGTTGACCGAGGTCGCCGCGGAGAGGATCGACTCCTGCGTCGCGATCGAGAAGTCGGCATTCGTCGCCACCGTGATCCCGTGCATGTTCAGCAGCAGGGTGTTCGCCTCTTGATACGCAGCCGAGAGCGTCCCAGCCGAACTCGCCTTCACATAGATCGACCGCAGCGAGTTGCGGTTGACGCCCCCGACGAGGCGTTGGCTGTAGGTCGAGAGGGGCACGATGGCGAGGTCGTTGTTGCTGGCGTCGTCGGACGAGCTGAGCTCGGTCAGGACCCCGACGACCTGGAGCGACGTGCCGTTGAGGATGACCTGCTGGCCCACTGCGGTCTGCTGGCCGAACAGCTCGGTCGCTGTCGACGGACCGAGGACGACCACCTTGTTGGCCGAGGTTTGGTCCGCGTTGTTGATGAAGCGCCCGCTCGCTGACCGTCGCGTGAACGCACGTCTTGCCACGAGGGCGTGGTGCCGGTGAGCGTCGTCGTCCAGTTGGTGTCCTCGTGGGTGAGCGAGACCGTGCTCGAGGCCACGGGTGCGATGGCTTGGATGTCCGGCGCTACGTCGTGCGAGCTGAGGGCGGCCGCGTCGGCGTGCGTCAGCGTCGAGGCCGAGCCGAAGCCGCCGCGCGCGCCGGTGCTGTTCGTGCTGCTGCCCGCCGAGATCACCAGAATGTTCGTGCCCAGCGCGTTGAGCTGCTGCCGCACCTGGGCCTTGGCCCCGGCGCCCAGCCCCACGGTCAGGATCACCGCGGTGATGCCGATGAGGATGCCGAGCATGGTCAACGCCGAGCGGAGCCGGTGCGTGCGCACGGCCTCACCCGCCGTCCGCAAGGTGTCGAGCCAGCTCATGGACGCCACCATCCGCGTGTGGCGGCCAGGTCGGGCTCCTCCACTTGTCCGTCACGGAGCCGGATGATCCGGGTGGCCTGCCTGGCCACCTCGGCCTCGTGCGTGATCAGGACGATCGTGCGGCCGTTGGCGTTCAGGTCGTGGAGGAACGCCAGGATCTCCGCGCTCGACGCCGAGTCGAGGTTGCCGGTCGGCTCGTCGGCCAGGATCAACGCAGGCTCGGTCACCAGCGCGCGGGCGATGGCGACGCGCTGCTGCTGACCACCCGACAGTTCGCCGGGCTTGTGGTCCGCTCGATCCGACAAGCCGACCTGGGTCAGGGCCGCGAGAGCCCGCTGCTTGCGTTCGGCCGGCGAGACCCCCGCGTAAACCAGGGGGAGCTCTACGTTGCGCCAGGCTGACATGTAGGCGAGAAGGTTGAACTGCTGGAACACGAAGCCGACGTGGCGGTTGCGGACGTCGGAGAGCTGGTTCTCGTCGAAGCCCGAAACGTCATAGCCCGACAGCAGGAACTCGCCACCGGTCGGAACGTCGAGGCAGCCCAGGATGTGCATCAGCGTCGACTTGCCGGATCCCGACGGCCCGACCACCGCGACGAACTCGCCGGCTGCGATGCGCAGCGAGACCCCGGAGAGGGCGTGAACCTCCAGGGACCCCGCCCGGTAGGTCTTGTCCACGTCGACCAGCTCGATGACCGGCACGTCGGGAGCGTCAGTCGTCATCCGCCGGCTCCTCCCGTAGACGTCTGACCCCGTCCGCCGCTCTGGTTCCCGGCACCGCCCGATGCGCCACCGGAGCCGCCCGATCCGGTGACGGCGGTGCCGCCCTGGCGCGAGAAGCCGGTGCCGCCCTGGCGACCCACGGGCCTGGTCACCACAACGTTCTCGCCGGCGCTGAGGCCGTTGACGATCTGCACCATGCCCCCGTTCGTCGAGCCGACCGTCACAGGCCGGACCTCGTCGCCCGAGCCCGTACGCACGGTGACCGTGGACCCGGAGGTGGTCGTCGTCACGGCGAAGACGGGCACGAGCACGGCGTTCGTCGTCTGGGACACCGTGATCTGCACGATGACGCTCGCGCCGCTGTTGAACTGTCGGGTGGTGTCGGAGAAGGTCACGGTGACCGGATAGGTCGCCACCCCCGAGGTGGCGGTGGCGATCGCCCCTACCGTGCTCACGACGCCCTTGGTCGTCGCTGCCCCTGCCGTGGGGACCGTCGTTGACGCGCTCGTCGACCCGTTGGCCCCCTGTCGGGCGCCGCCCTGGCCGGCCAGGCCGTTGGCGAATCCGCCGAACCCGCCGAACCCGCCGAACCCACCGAACCCGCCCTGGTTCGAGGTGGCGGTGGTGACGGAGATGGTCGCCCCTTGGCCCGGCTTCACGTTCTTGATGTCGGTCGCGTCGAAGCCGACGTCGACCACGTACTGGGACGAGCTGATCAGCTCGATGTCCGGCGTCGCGGCGGCGCTCGACGACGAGCCTTGGTTGGACTGGCCCGACCCGAGCGTGGCCGAAGACCGGCCGGACCCGCTGCCCGTCCCGGTGGTGGACGTCCCGCCGGTGCCACCCGAGCCGAGCTCCTCGCCCACAGTCACCCCGACCGATGCGATCGTGCCGTCGAAGTTCGCCACGAGCTGCGCCCCGGCCATGTCGGACTGCGCCTGCCTGAGGCCATCCTGGGCCGAGGCCACGCTCGACCGGTCGGCCGCGATCTGCGCAGCGGACGCCCCGGCGGCTTCGTGATCGGACAACGTCGCCTGTGCCGCGGCCACCGTGGCCTCGGCCGAGGCCACGGCAGACTGGAGCTCGGCGCGCTCATGGTGGCCAGGACCTGCCCGGTCTTGACCTTCTGCCCGGCGACGACCTTGACGGCGGTGACGGTCCCGGATGCGGTGAAGTTCAGGTCGCTCGTCTGGGCGACCTTTACGGTGCCCTCGGCCGAGACCGTTCGGTCGACCGTGCCCAACGTCGCCGGCACGACCTGCGTGGTCGTCGTCGGGGTCGTGTTGGAGGCGGCGCCCCCGTTGCCGGCCACCACGTACCACACGCCGAGCCCGATGGCGGCGACGACGGGCATCACGAACCACGGCTGGCGGATGAGTCGGCTCAGGCGCGACCGGGACTTCCGCGGGGCGAGAGGCTCGGCCATCAGTTGCTCGTCGTGGTGGGTGTCTGGTTGCCCGCGCCGCCGGCTCCCCGCGGGCCGCCGGCGCCGCCGAAGAAGCCGAGGTCACCCAACTGCACCGAGGTGGCCTGGACCGTGTTGCCGCTCATCGTGCCCACGACTCGCACCGTGTCCCCGACGGCCAGGGTGCTCATGGCGACCTGCTTGGTCACCGAGATCGCCGTCGACGAGGTCGTGGTGACCGTGCTGGTCGATCCGGTCGCGGCGGTGACCGTGATCACGTCGCCGTTGATGGCCTTGATCTTGCCGGTGACGAAGCTGCCGCCGGCGCCCGCGTTCGGGCGGCCGCCGCGGCCGTTCGCGGGAGCCTCCCCGCTACCGCCTTGCGGAGCCGAACCGCCGTTGGCGCCCGCCCCGCCGCGGAATCCCCCGGGCACGCCGCCCTGGCCCGAGCCGGTGTCGATGACCCGGGTGGCCGTGACCGCGGTGGCCCCGCCGCTCCCGCTCGCGACGATGTTGTCGCCGACGCTGAGGTCGGACGGCGATCCTTGCGACGTCTTGCGGAAAGTCGTACTGCCGCTCGTCTGCACGGTGACGGTGGTGGCGGCTTCGGCGTTCGGGTTCGTGCTGGAGACCGTGAACGTGGTGCCGTTGATCGAGACGACCCGTCCGGCCACGCCCTGCCCGACGCGACCAAACCCGCCGGAGTAGCCGCTCCCGCCGCTGGAGCCTTGGGGTGCGGCCGGGGCCGCGCCGGCTGACACCGACTGCGGATTCGAGCTCGAGCCGCCCGAGCGGCTGACCACGATCCCGGCCCCGACGGCCACCACAGCCACGACGACCGCGGGCGCCACCCAAGCCTTCCAGGTCTTTCGCGGCTCCGCGGGCGGGGGCACGTCGGGCGCACCCGGCGGCGGCGGATTCCGCTCCGGCTCGGGAGGCAGGACATCGGACATCGGGTCTTCTCCAGGGGGTCAGGGGTCGCGACGCGTGTGGTCGACCCAGGTTGACAGTGCCTCCTTTGTGCGAGCTGTGAAGCGGCTGCGAACTTGCCGGGCGCGACGCTGCGGAGTGCCGTTGGGTTCGGGTGCCACCGCCCTCGTACCCTGCGACCGGGGGGGCGGGAGGACCTCCCGGTCTCGCCCCGCTCGAGTCGCCCGAGGGAGGCGTCATGACCACGACGGAGGAGCACGACTGCGGGCTCAAGCTGCAGCCCGGTGCAGCCGGAGGTCCTGGCCGAACCGGCGGCGGGCCATGGCGACGGGGGGCGACGAACTGCTCGGGGGCTCCTTATCCCTTGCAGTCCGAAGCTCTGGGCAGGTACTTCTTGGTCGGGCGGGGAGATTTGAACTCGCGGCCTCTTGACCCCCAGTCCTGCCAACAGGGCGTCGACCTGTCCGTGTGGCGCCAGGTCATGCCATCTGAGCAGGGATGACGCCCTTCGGCGGTCCTACGAGTGTCGCCCTGTGATCGCTCGTCATCGCTCGTTCGTGGACAATCCGTGAACTCCGCGGGTTGTTGCATACGCGGAGCTCGATCACGGTGTCGACTCCTCGAGGTCGAGATAGATGATCTCGACGGCGTCGTCCGGAGCGAGCACGGCGTAGACCGCGAAGAAGGACTGCGTGACGCGCACGACGCGGCGCGCGGTCACTCCCCCGTCCGTGACGGCTGCTGTTCTGCCAGCCGTCGTGCTGTCCCCTCGACCTGCTGGCGGAAGGTGGCCGGCAACTCATCCAAGTCGGACACGAGTCGCTCGCGGAACGCAGTTGCTCGCTGGTCCGGAGACATCTGGTCGAGCTCAGCAGCGGTGAGCACCTTTGGGGCCTCAGCCATGCCCGCAGGCTAGTCGTGACGGCAGCGAGACCGGGCTGATGCCATGCGCTGCGCGGCATGCGGGTCGTTCGCCGCATCGGCGTGCCATGCAGAGATCCGTGGCGCAGCGGGATTAGCTGAGGATTAGCTGTGAATCGGCTGCGCCAAGCGAACCGAGCATCGCAGGTCCACCGAGCAGCTCCTTTGCCATCGCGATGCTGCGCGTGAGCGCGAGGGTGGTGGCGGCGTTTCGCCAGCACACCAGCACGCTCGACCGCCAACTCCACACCCACCTCGTCGTGGCCAACCACGTGGTGTCGCCAGATGGGCGGTGGTTGGCGCTGGCACGTCGCCGATCAGTAGCTCCTCCTTGCGGTCCCAGCAACAGCCTCTCCCGCCCCCGGTGGCTCGGCGTCGCTTGCGCTCTCATGGGCTTCTCACGAGCGCCTCGCCATGGTTCGGCCATGAGTGCAGCGTGGAGCTTGACCACCGAGCCTCACCGCAGCGTCCTGGTCGTCGAGGACGACCAGAAGCTGTCCAGGATCCTGGCGGCCTGGCTCGAGCAGGCCGGGTTCGCCTGCGTGGTCGCCGAGTCCGGCGACCAAGCTCTTTGGGCGATGAACAGTGGCGAGCCCGACGCCCTCGTGCTCGATGTCATGATCCCGCATCCGAGCGGGGTCGAGGTGTGCCGTCACCTGCGGGCCTGCGGCTTCGGGGGCGCGATCGTCATGATCAGCGCCCGTAGCAGTCCCGGCGACCGGGCGGCGGCTCGTGCCGGCGCCGACCGGTTCCTCGCCAAGCCATTCCCACTCGACGACCTCGTTGCCACGCTGAGGGAGCTCCTCGACGCCCGTTCCGGCGGGGCATGACGGCCGCGGAGGGAGCGCGACGGCTCGGCAGCGACCCCGCTCCCGGTACGGGCACCCTCGCCGCCCACGAGCTCCGCGCTCCCATGGTCGTGCTGCGCGGCGAGCTGGAGCTCACGGCTCTCGACCCCGGCAACCGCGACACCGTCATCGCGGCGCTCGCCAGCGCCCTCGAGAAGACCGACCACCTCACCCGCCTCACCACCGGTCTCCTCACCCTCGCCCGGGCCGACGCGGGGCAGCTCGTCCCCAGCACGGTTGCGACGGACAATCGTCGCCGCCGTCGAGGCGCTCCTCGCCGGGCGGCCGCCCTGAGCCGAGCTTCGCTGTTCGTTCCCCCATCCGCACGCTCGTCGACCTTGCCGGAGGACGGCCCCCACGAGCTATGCATTCACCCAGGATCTTCCGATCGACGCAGACTTCTACAAGCGCATCAAGGACGGCCTCGGCGACACCCCGCCGGCGGGCCTCATCGTTCACCTTGCGATCCAACGCCCCGAGGGCGGCCTTCGATACATCGATGTCTGGGACGCCGAGGCCGACTGGCAGCACTTCGTCGATGATCGCCTTCACCCCGGCGTCCACGAGCTCCTCCGCGAGGCCCTCGGCGACCAGCTCCCACCCGAGCCCGAGCTGGCGAAGGTGACGCTCGCCGACGTCTGGACGCCCTGACGCCCAGGCGGTGCCCGCCTTCGGCTTTCCAACCTCGTTCGATGGCACGGCCCGAAGGAGTGAGGTCCGATGACGACCGAACCGAGAAGAGGAGCTATCCACCCCATCGACCCGATCCCGGACGGTCCGCATGGGCGACCCGAGGAACGCCGACGTCGACGGACGTCGGGCCCGTCGATCAGCAGCGACCTGAACGGCGCCACGGGCGAGCCCGTAGTGACGAGACCTCGAGCCATCGGTCGGTTCGAGTCCGAGGTCATCAGACGGCTGGAGGACTTCCATGACCCCAGGCAGGAGTGGCGCCGCCTCTTCTCCGAAGGGCTCGGCACCTTCTTCCTCGTCCTGGTGGCAGCCGGCGCCGGCATGATGGGTGAGGCGTTCCCGAACACGATCAGCCGGACAGCAGCCGTAACGGCGCCGGGGTTGATGGTGACGGCCGTCATCCTCTTCATGGGAAGGGTCTCCGGTGCGCATCTGAACCCCGCGGTCAGCGTTGCGTTCGCACTGCGCGGCGACTTCCCCTGGCGACGGGTACCCGGCCACGTCGTCGTCCAGCTGCTCGGCGCCACGGTGGCGGCGCTGTTCCTCAGCCTGGTCATCAACGTCTCGGCTACGTACGGGTCCACCTACCCGGCTGTCGGCTCGTCGCCGTGGGCAGCCTTTTGGATCGAGCTCGTCCTCACCCTTCGGCCTCGTGAGCGTGATCCTCGGGACCGCGTCGGGGGCGCAGAACGTCGGCATCATCGGCGCGTTCGGGGTCGGCAGCTACATCGCGCTCGCCGGGTTGTGGGCGAGTCCGATCTCGGGAGCCTCGATGAACCCGGCGCGCACCTTTGGGCCTGATCTCGTCGGCATCAACTTCACCGACTACGGGGGTGTACGTCGCCGGGCCACTCGCCGGCGCCGTGGCGGCAGTGGCGATCGCCTTCGTCCTCCAGGGCCGAGGCGGAGGCAAGGCCGGGTCAGATGCCGCCCAGGGTGGGCTCTTCACCGAGGTCGCTCATGCCGATCAGGATTGACGAGACCACCCGGCCAGCGCCACCGGCGCACCGTTGGTCGAAGGCCATGGCTCTTGATGCAACGGTCCCTGGACTCGTGTTCGGCCAGAGCGGGACCCGGCAGATGGCCGTCACCGGCCGGTGGCGTCGGACGTCCCGGTGCTCGCGTGGCACGACTTCGACATCCACGCGGGGCTGGCGTCCGCATGGTCCACCCGCCACTCGGGCAGGGGTTCGGTCGAGAAGGACGTGCGTGGCCCTGCTTGGAGGCCATCCCGCGAACATCCCGCGGGACAGGTCGAGACGAGGGGTCACAAGGCATCACAAGCCGGTACCGGAAGGTGTGTCTGGCCAGGTCGCTGGTCCCGTTTCCCCTGGTCAGCCGTGGAAACGGGACCGATCTGTAATCTGCCGGCAACGCCTACGGTGGTTCGAATCCACCCCGGCCCACGGCTCAGCGTGGGTGCGCCTCGTCGAGCACGATGCCGAGGGCGCTCGGCGCCACGGGGAGCCGGCCGAGCAAGCGGACGGCCCCGGTGTGGGCATCGATCGACGTGAGCAGCCCCTTGCTCGAGGCGGCCACGACGAGGTCGTTGCCGGCCCAGGCCAGTCGGGTGGCGCCGGACACGGGCACATCGAAGTTGGGGCCGGCGGGGCTGCCCACCCGGACGGCGGCCGGAAACGCCGCGGCATAACGGCTGCCGTCGGGCGACAGCACCGCCGTCGTGATCGGAGCGCGCTCGAGCACAGGCGTGAAGCTGTGGCCGTTGACGGGGTCGGTCAGCACGAGCTCACCTCTCGATGCGATCCAGAGGGCGCGCGCGCCGGCGGCATCGACCGCGCGCCCGACGCCGAGGTCGCGCTTCGGCGCGTTGTCTCCCGGTCGCCACCAGAGGACGTGGTTCCCCCGCTGCAGCACGAGGCCGGCGCCGACGCGGCCGATCAAGGTCCCCGGCAGTGCCATGGGCCCGATCGCCACCGTTCCGTCGTTGCGGACGAGGCGCACGGTCGGCCCCTGCGCCAACCACACCCGCCCAGGATCTTCGGCCGGAGCGAAGCTCGTGGAAGCACCGAGGAACACGGCCTTGCGGCGGGCGGCGGGGTCGAACGACCACGTACCCGCACGACGGTCCTCGCCGGCCCCGACGCCTTGCACGAGCACTCGGCCGCCGGCAACGGCCATCACGGGGCCGGGGCCTCGTGCCGGTCCGATCAGACCGAGAAGGGCGCTCGGCGAGGCGACCAGCTTGTCGCCGAGCAACGCCACCAGTCGCCCCTCCATCCGCCGGGGCGGGATGGTCGTCGTGGTGGGTTCGGGCAGCGCCGACACGGAGCCGTCGACGACCACCACCGGCGCGTCGCCCCGCTGGCGCTCCACGAAGAGCGTCCCCACGACGATGATGGCCACGCCGAGGCCGAGGAACCAGCCCGCCTGGCCGCGCCGGCGTGGATCGGTACGGTTGGCAGCGCGGGCCGCGCCCTGATCGTCCTCCAGCGCCTCGGGGCTCTCGAGCCCCCGGCCGTCCGCGCCCTGGTCGTGCCGCCGCACCCGCGCCACGCTAGACGCTGGATCGTGGCCGTGCTCCCACGGACGGTGGTCAATGGCCCGGCAGGGGACCACCACGGCCGCCCCAGGCTCCTGGATGGGGCGGGCACGGGCCGCCCGCCCGGATGAGGGCGAGCGGCCCGAGGACGTCAGCTGCGAAGCGAGGCCGAGGGGTAGTGCCGGATGTAGATGTCGCTCACCATGTTGGTGTCGGGCCCGCCATGGGCGGCATCGGTGGCGATGTTGCACGCACCGGTCACCCAGACGGCCGTGATGCCGTCGACGGCTGGGTCACTGCTGACGGTGAGGTTCGAAAGGTACGGGCGGGTCGAGCCGGCCGAATGGCCCTCGTCGGTGTTGGCGATCCCGGGGCACTGGCCCGGTTGGCCGTCGGTCGTGGCCGAGAGCAGGAAGGTCTTCTGGCTCCAGTTCCCGCTCGCGACATCTGCGGCCCAGTTGCGCACAAAGGAGTCCTCACGGGCGTTCGTGTCGCCCGGAACGATGGACGGGGACGTGCTAACGAACGCGACGATGTCGCCGGTCTGGTCGAGTTGGGGCCGACTCGAGTAGGCGTTGGGGATCTTGCCGCTCATCGCGTGGTTGATCGCGTAGGTCACGCCACCCGGGTTGGTGCGGTAGTCCCGCACGAAGGCATCCATGTTGTTGTTGGTGTCGAGGGCGACAACGTTGCCGGCCATGCTCTGGAAGGACACGACCCTACCGTCGCCGTTGATTCCGGGGCGGCTGCTCGATCCACCTACGGCCAAGCCGTTCACACCGATCGACACCAGCCGAATGTCGGTGGCGGCGTTGAACGTTCCGCCCGGCTTTTCCCAGTTCGTGAGGTCGGCCTCGTAGACGTCCCGCGCGGTGTTCTGGTCGAGCGGGCTGAGCTGCAGGTCGGAGGCGAACACGACGTGCGTACCGTCCCCGGAGATCTCCGGCCGGAGGCTCTCGTCGTTGGAACCCGCGGGCTTGTTCGTGAGCCTCACTGTGCGGCCCGTGGACATGTCCTTCACGGAGACGTCGGTCGCGTTGTTGTACGCGACGAAACGACCGTTCTCGGAGACAACCGGGCGGGTGCCGCCGGCGATCCACTTCGTGGCCGACTTCGGGTCTGCGGCGAACATGTCCCTCATGTAGGCGCCGGAGCCCTTGCCGCTCACAAGGTTCGTGGCCGAGGACGCAAAGACGACGAACTGCCCGTTCGCCGAGATCTCGCTGAAGGTCGACGCACCGTTGCCGAAGGTGGTGCCGTCCGGGGTGCTCACCAACTTGGTCACGGGATGGCTGGGGTCGCGCATGTCGGTCCAGAACACGTCCGTGACGTTGTTCTTGTCGCCGGGCACCAGGTTGTAGGCCACTGACTGGTAGACGACAAAGTTGCCGTCGGCGCTGATGCGGGCCCGGGTGCTCGGGCGGTTGGCCTCTTTCAGGGTGCCAGCGGCGAGATCGGCCCGCCGGGTCTCGCCGCCGCCCGTCGGCACGACGGCCGCGGAGGCGGGAGAGGCGAACACCGCAAGCGCGCTCGCGGTCGCGAGCGCCGGGGCGAGAAGTCGTGTGGATCTCATCAGCGCTGAGCCCTTTCGGCACGAGTGGATCTGGGCTGCGGAGGCGGTCGGCCCGTGGCCGTTCGCGAACGGTAGGACGCTGGTTCCCGCTGCGGGAGAGCCATTCGGCCCATGTCCGTGAGGCGCCCGGCTGATGGAGAGTCGCGTCACCGTTGGATGCCGAGATCTCCGGTCGGCGGCGTGCCGACGGATGGCACCCTCATCCTCACCCTCCTGGAGCAAGATGCTTGACCCACGATCGGGTTGGCGCCGTTGGTTCGGCGGGAGCTGGGCGCGCGTCGGTGTGCCCGTCGGCATCGCCATCGCCGCGGTCGCGCTGCCTGTCACCGCCACGACTGCTTCGGCGGCCACCCCCGCCGCAGGCACGGGACCGTACGTGTCGTTGCTCATCGGTCGGGGCCTCTGGGCGCAGTCAGAGGCGTGCAAGGCGGTCTCAGGGCAGCCCACCCTCGCCCAGGTCGCTCAGCAGTTCGCGGCTGCCGGTGTCAGGGCCACCGGAGTGACCGTCCCCGCTCGGACGCTGGAAACGGGCGAGCTCTGCTACAACAGCAATCTCTATCCTTCGTGGGCCGACATGGCCGCGCTCCGCGACAGCTACGGCTGGAGTTTCGTCTCGAACGGTCAGAAGCGGCTCGACATCACCACACTGTCCCCAGCGGAGCAGTACGCCGAGTCGTGCGGGTCGCTCGCCGCGTTCACCACCCATGGTCATACCCGTGCATGGGGGATGTACGGTCCCGGCTCGAACCGGATCACCGATTCCATCGCCACGAACGTCGTCGGGACCTGCTTCGCGTTCACTCGCAAGTACGGCAACACGAATCTCAACAGCCGGGCCGTGGCGACGAGCCCTCCTTACTACGTCAAGTCCGACGACACCAACGGAGGCCCTTGCAACCTTGCCACCTGCACGGGTTCCAGCGGCCTCACCAAGAAGTACATGCTCCCGACGAAGATGACGAATGACCTGCAGGCAGCCGCCGGGACCAACACGTGGGTGGTCCTGAGCACCTACAAACTGGTCACCGGCTCGAAGCTGACGGGGGGTCGGCGGTGGGATTGCACCTCCGCCGATGCTCGGGCGCACTGGACGACCGAGCTCGAGTCCTACTGCTTGAACGACATCCTCACCGTCCTGCATTCGATCAAAGCGGGCAGCATCGTCACCGACCCTGCCGCCGTCGCCACCGCCTGGGGCCGCGTCCCGGGTTCGACCCCCCCGCCGAACGCCGAGCCGAACTCGACGGTGACGGTTCCGACGCCTCGCGCCCAGGTCCACTCCCCGCTCGCCACGTCGGGCACGGCCACCGACGACCACGGCGTCGCCCGGGTGCGCCTGGCGGTGCGCAACACGGTCACGAAGCTGTGGCTCCAGGCCAACGGCACGTGGGGAGCCAACATCCAGCTGTTCGACGCCACGTTGGGGTCGCCCGGCGCTACCGCCACGACCTGGGCCCGCACGTTCACGCTGCCCGCGGGCTCCTTCGCCCTGTCGGTCCGGGCCGTCGACGACGCGGGGGTCACGGAGACCACGCAGCCCTGGGTGCCCTTCACGGTCACGTGACCCCGGCGAAACCCGCCGGGTCAACCTCGCCTCGATCGTGACGAGACCAGGTACTGCATGACGGCCACGTCGAGCCAGCGGTTGAACTTGCGCCCGACCTCTCGTTCGATGCCCACCAGCTCGAATCCGCAGCCGCGATGCAGCGCCCGGGACGCCTCTCCGCCTGCCTCGATGCGGGCGATCACGGCGTGGAACCCGCTGGCCGAGGCGACGTCGAGCAGTCGTTCGAGCAAGGCCCGGCCGACGCCGCGTCCCTGCTGGTCGCGCCGCACGTAGACCGAGTCCTCGACGGTGGTCCGGTAGGCCGCCCGGTCCTTGTAGGGCGACAAGGACGCGAACCCGACGACGTCGCCGCCGATGTCGGCGACGATGGCGGAGAACGCCCCGCGGCGTTCGTCCAGCCAGTCCTCCTGCTCAGCCAGGGATCGCGGGACCAGGTCGAAGGTGGAGGTGGCGGTCTCGACCTCGAGGTTGTAGATGGCACGCATGGCCTCGGCGTCCTGGCGCCCGGCCGGGCGGGTCTCCACGGAGCGAGCACCGTATCGCTCGTCGCGTAGGCGGCCCGCACGCTGCATTGATATGCTCGTCCGCCGGTCTGCAGTACATCGCACCCGCCCTCTTAGCTCAGTCGGCAGAGCACAGCCATGGTAAGGCTGGTGTCGTGGGTTCGATTCCCACAGAGGGCTCCCGGCCGGGCCGCCCGGTGCCAGCCGGGTCCCAAGGCGGCGTAGCTCAGTTGGTCAGAGCACTCGGCTCATAATCGAGTGGTCGTCGGTTCGAGTCCGACCGCCGCTACCAGCATCCTCCGAACCGTCAGCGTGAAAGGCCACATAGAGCGATGAGCAAGGCGAAGTTTGAGCGTACGAAGCCGCATGTGAATATTGGGACGATGGGTCATATTGATCATGGGAAGACGACGTTGACGGCGGCGATTACGAAGACGATGGCGGAGAAGGGGTTGGCGTCGTTTACGCCGTTCGAGCAGATTGACAAGGCGCCGGAGGAGAAGGCGCGGGGGATCACGATTTCGATTGCTCATGTGGAGTATGAGACCCCGAACCGGCATTACGCCCATGTGGACATGCCCGGTCACGCCGATTACATCAAGAACATGATTACGGGGGCGGCGCAGGTGGACGGGGCGATCCTGGTGGTGGCGGCCACCGACGGGCCGATGCCCCAGACCCGGGAGCATGTGTTGTTGGCCCGCCAGGTGGGGGTGCCGTCGATCGTGGTGGCGTTGAACAAGGCCGACGCGGTGGACGACGAGGAGCTCTTGGAGTTGGTGGAGCTCGAGGTGCGGGAGTTGTTGAACGAATACGAGTTCCCCGGTGATGAGGTGCCGGTGGTGCGGGTGTCGGCCCTGAAGGCGTTGGAGGGCGACGCGGCGTGGTCGGCCAAGATCGAGGAGTTGATGGCGGCCGCCGACGCGTTCATCCCCGAGCCGGTGCGGGAGTTGGACAAGCCGTTCTTGATGCCGATCGAGGATGTGTTCACCATCACCGGGCGGGGCACGGTGGTGACCGGGAAGGTGGAACAGGGCGTGGTCCGGGTGGGTGACGAGGTGGAGATCGTCGGGTTGCGGCCCACCCAGAAGACGGTGTGCACCGGGGTGGAGATGTTCAAGAAGCTCCTGGATCAGGGCCAGGCCGGGGACAACATCGGGGCGTTGCTGCGAGGCACCAAGAAAGAAGAGGTGGAACGGGGCCAGGTGCTGGCCAAACCCGGCTCGATCACCCCCCACACCGACTTCGAAGCCCAGGTGTACGTGCTCACCAAGGAGGAAGGCGGGCGGCACAAGCCGTTCTTCAACAACTACCGCCCCCAGTTCTACTTCCGCACCACCGACGTCACCGGCACCATCACCCTCCCCGAGGGCACCGAGATGGTCATGCCCGGCGACAACATCACCATGACCGTCCAGCTCGGCAAACCCATCGCCATGGACGAAGGCCTCCGCTTCGCCATCCGCGAAGGCGGCCGCACCGTCGGCGCCGGCCGCGTCGTCAAAATCCTCAAGTAGTGAGCGAAGGGGGGACGGAGACCTCCCCCCTTCGAGACCCCCCATCCAGAGAACTCCGCTCGCCCGGCAGAGCCGGATCGAGCTCCGTACGACAGCCTTGCCCAGAGACTCGGGTTGCGGCATCGGTAGCAGGACGACAAAGGACGACCTCATGGCGAAGACCGAGAAGCGGGTGAAGATCACCCTCGAGTGCCAGCAGTGCAAGCGGCGCAACTACATCACCACGAAGAACAAGCTGAACGACCGCGAACGCATCGAGCTGAAGAAGTACTGCCGCTACGACCGGGCCCACACGGTCCACAAGGAGACGCGCTGACGCCGGGGGAGAGCTCCTCGTCGCCCGCCCCGCCGAGGAACCCCACCCGACCGGCTGAGCCGCGCCGGGCCGCGGCGACTCGGCCCGCTCGCCGGAGTGGAAGGACCCGCTGCTAACCTGGCCTCCCCGGACGGCAGAGGGCAGTAGCTCAGCTGGTAGAGCACCGGTCTCCAAAACCGGCGGTCGGGGGTTCGAGCCCCTCCTGCCCTGCCCTTTTCCAGACCGAGCACCAGAGCACGCCGAACCAGAGACGGTGTCGAGATGTCCACTCCCCCGATGAACCGAGCGCAGAAGCGGGCCATGCAGAAGATGGGCGCGCTCACCGCGGAAGGCACGCCGACGCGCACCGTCCGCACGCCGCCCACGCCCCGGCCCAAAGAGGAGCGCGCCACCATCCGGACCTTCCTGAAGGAGGTCCGGGCCGAGCTCCGCAAGGTGGTGTGGCCCAACCGGGAAGAGGTGCGGAACTACTCGATCGTCGTGCTCATCACGGTCATCCTGCTCACGACCTTCATCGCGGTGCTCGACTACCTCTTCGGTTCGGCGACCCTGTGGCTGTACAGCCGATGAGCGCGGACTTCTTCGAGACGACGGGCTCGTTGCCCACCAGCCAGAGCCAGGTGGACACGGTGCTGAGCGACGCCGAAGGCGGTCTCGAGGCCGAGGCCGAGCTCGACGCGACGGGTGGGGTCGATCTCGCGGTCGACGACGCCGGGATCGTCACCGAGCCGTCTGAGCCCGATGTGGCCGTCGATGCCAGCTCGGACGCCGAGCTGGCTGATCTCGACGCGACCGAGCTCGACGAGGCGACCGGTGAGGAGGTCGGAGAGGCCGAGCCCGCCGAGACCCCGTGGACCCGACCGGGCGACTGGTACGTCGTCCACACCCAGTCGGGCTACGAGAAGAAGGTCAAGAGCAACCTCGAGGCGCGTATCCAGTCCATGAACATGGAGGACAAGATCTTCGAGGTCGTGATCCCCATGGAGGACGTGGTCGAGTTCAAGGGCGGCAAGAAGGTCGTCGTCCAGCGCAAGGTCTTCCCCGGCTATTTGCTGGTGCGTTGCCAGCTCGACGACGGGTCGTGGTACGTGATCCGCAACACCCCGGGGGTGACCGGTTTCGTCGGGCAGGGCCGCCACGGCCAGAAGCCCACCCCACTCAGTCGCCGTGAGGTCGAGACCTTCCTGGCCGCCAAGGGCGACGGTGAGGACGCGCCCAAGCGGGGCAAGCCGAGGCTCGAATACGACGTCGGCGAGAGCGTCCGGGTCAAGGAAGGCCCCTTCGCAGACTTCTCCGGCCAGGTCGCCGAGATCAACGCCGATCAGCTGAAGTTGAAGGTTCTCGTCAACATCTTCGGCCGGGAGACGTTGGTCGAGATGGACTTCAGCCAGGTGGCCAAGCTCTGAGCCCGGTCCTCCTCGCAAGCCGCCTGGCGTGACCAGGCCGGTCGCGGCCATCATGGAAGGCCGCCTCAGCACGGTGGCCCCTGGCTCGCTGGAGCCGTCGGCCTGACAGGTACGGAAGGAAGTCGTTCGAAATGGCCAAGAAGCGAGTCGCGGCCATCGTGAAGATCCAGATCCCGGCAGGCAAGGCCACGCCCGCACCGCCGGTCGGCACCGCGCTCGGCCCTCACGGGGTGGCGATCATGGACTTCTGCAAGCAGTACAACGCGGCGACCGAGAGCCAGACCGGCACGATCGTGCCGGTGGAGATCACCGTCTTCGAGGACCGCACCTTCACCTTCGTGCTCAAGACGCCGCCCACCCCCGTGCTGCTCCGGCAGGCGGCTGGCGTCGAGAAGGGCGCGACCACGCCGGGGAGGGGCACGGTGGGCACCATCACGCTGGCCCAGGCCGAGGAGATCGCGAAGACCAAGATGCCCGATCTGAATGCCTATGACCTGGAGGCGGCAGTCGAGCAGGTGAAGGGCACGGCCCGATCGATGGGGATCCAGGTCGTCTGACGAGCCAGCCTGGACCGGGATGACCTCGCCCGGCCGGCACGACACGAGAGGGAGCCAGCCATGGCGAAAGGCAAGAAGTACATCGATGCGGCCAAGCGCTTCGATCGCGACCAGCTGTTCGCGCCAGCCGAGGCGCTGGAGCTGGTCAAGACGCTCGCCGGTGCCCGCTTCGACGAGACCGTCGAGCTAGTCGTTCGCCTCGGGGTCGATCCCCGCAAGGCCGATCAGGTCGTGCGCGGCACGGTCGCCCTGCCCTCGGGGACGGGTAAGGACGTGCGGGTCGCGGTGTTCGCCGCCGGCGAGGCCGCGGCCGAGGCTCGGGCCGCAGGAGCCGACATCGTCGGCTCTGACGACTTGGCCGAGCAGATCCAGAAGGGGATGCTCGACTTCGACGTCGCGGTCGCCACCCCCGACCTGATGCCGCTCGTCGGCCGCCTCGGCCGGGTGCTCGGACCGCGGGGGCTGATGCCGAACCCCAAGACCGGGACCGTCACCACCGACGTGGGGCGGGCCGTGACCGAGTTCAAGGGCGGGCGGGTCGAGTACCGCACCGACCGCTACGGCAACATCCACATCCCGATCGGCAAGACCAGCTTCGCCACGGAGGCGCTGCTGGCCAACTTCCGGGCCGTGCTCGAGGAGTTGCAGCGAGCCAAGCCCGCAGCCGCGAAGGGCAAGTATGTGAAGAAGATCACGGTCGCGTCGACGATGGGACCGGGCGTCAGGATCGACACGAACCGCCTGCGACCCGAGTTGCCGGGGGCGGCCGACTGACGTCGATGGGAGATCCCGTGGGCGGGTCGTCTGCGGCCCGGCGCGTGGACCCCCCGGGTCTGGACCGGTAACCTCACCGGGCCGACCGACAACCCAGCTTGCTCGCCGCAGACCCCTGGTCCACTCCGTGGGTAATGGCTTCCGGGCCGCCAGACGAGGCGAACTCCTTCTCTCGAGGGCGTTCGTGCCAAGCGCGCGGGCGCCCGTCTCTCGTCCTGGGGACGGGTTCGTGAGCCCGAGAAGGAGGTGCTGATGGACAACCCGAGACCGGCGAAGGTGGCAACCGTCAACGAGGTCAAGGAACGGTTCGCCGATGCCGACGCCACTCTGCTCACCGAGTACCGAGGGCTCAGTGTCAAGGCGCTCGCGGATCTGCGCCGCCAGCTCAAGGCGGTGGGTGGCGAGTACAAGATCTACAAGAACACCCTGGTGCGCTTCGCCGCCCGCGACCACGGCGGCGAGGGCCTCGACGTGCTTCTGACCGGGCCCACCGCGATCACCTTCGTGAAGGGCGACGCGGCCGCGGCCGCGAAGGCCCTGCGCGACTACTCACGGACCAACCCGCACCTCGTGCTGAAGGGCGGGCTGCTGGGCACGAAGGTGCTGGCGCCGACCGATGTCGCCGCGCTCGCCGAGCTGCCCCCGCGTGACGTGATGCTGGCGCGGCTGGCTGGCGCCTTTCAGGCGCCGTTGACGAAGTTCGCCGGCCTGCTCCAGGCCCTGCCGCGGAACTTCGCCTTCGGCCTGAAGGCCCTGATCGACGAGCGGGTCGCGGCGGGGGAAGCCCCCCCGCCCGAGTCCACCGCGGCCGAGCCGTCGCCGGATGCGGCTTCGGCCGCGGACGCCTCCCCCGCGACGGCGCCGGACGTGCCTGACGCTTCGCCTGCGGACGCGGCTTCGGCCGCGGACGCCTCCCCCGAGAGCGCCGAGCCGGCGCCCACCGCCACGGCCGATATGGCCGCCGAGCCCACCACTGCTGAGGAGTGAATGACATGGCCACCCTGACCAAGGACGAGATCCTCGACGCCATCTCGAACATGACCGTCCTGGAGCTCTCCGAGCTGCTCACCGCCTTCGAGGAGAAGTTCAACGTGACCGCGGCGGCGCCTGTCGCGGTGGCCGCGGCCGCCGCTCCGGGGGCGGGCGCCCCGGTGGAGGCCGCCGCCGAGGAGAAGGACGAGTTCGACGTGGTCCTCGCCGCCGCGGGGGAGAAGAAGATCCAGGTCATCAAGGTTGTGCGCGAGCTCACCAGCCTCGGCCTGAAGGAAGCCAAGGACCTGGTCGACGCGGCGCCGAAGGCCGTGATCGAGCGGGCGTCGAAGGACGACGCCGACAAGGCCAAGGCCAAGCTCGAAGAGGCCGGGGCCACCGTCGAGCTCAAGTGACGCCGGAGCCGGCCGACGGGTGACGCCGCCGACGGGTCGGCGGCGCTCGTCGGCTCCCGAGCTCGAAGCTCGAGCGGGCGGATCCTTGACGATCCCGCCCGGAACCCTTACCCTTCGACGCCAGCACACCGGCGGCTATGGCCGTGGGTGTTGCATTCGCGCTCGGTTCCGGGGTAGCTTCAACGGTTGCCGTGCGTCGCCGTGTTCTCTCCCTCTCCGAGGTTGTAGTTCGCCGCGCCCTGGCACTCCCCCCGTCGCCGACCGAGGAGTAGCCCGTTGCCGTCACGATCGACCGCCCGCGAGCGCTACTCGTTCGCCAATCTCGTCGAGCCGCTCGAGCTCCCGGATCTCATCGCCATCCAGCGGGCCAGCTTCGACTGGTTCCTTGACCAGGGGCTGGCCGAGACCTTCAGCGACATCAGCCCGATCAAGGACTTCACCGAGACCCTCCAGCTCGGCCTCGACTTCGACCCGAACGACGAGGATCTGCGCCCGCCGCCCAAGTTCTCGGTCGAGGAGTGCAAAGAGAAGGACATGACGTACTCGGCCCCGATCTTCGTCCGGGCCCAGTTCGCCAACCGCAACACCGGCGAGATCAAGGAGCAGACGGTCTTCATGGGGGACTTCCCGATGATGACCGACAAGGGCACCTTCATCATCAACGGCACCGAGCGCGTCGTGGTGTCCCAGCTGGTGCGCTCTCCCGGCGTCATCTTCGAGCCCGGCGAGCGGTTCCGTCTGCGGAACCTGCAGAAGTACCAGCTCGTCAAGGGCACGATCCATCCCTACCGCGGCGAATGGCTCGAGTTCGACGTCGAGCAGAAGCCGGGCAAGGACGTGACCGCGGGCACGCGCGTCGCCCGCAAGCGCCGCATGAGCATCTTCGTCCTGCTGCGGGCGCTCGGCTACGACGAGGAGTCGGTGCCCGGCTTCCTCGACCGCTTCGTCGCCCACTTCGACTTCCTCGAGGGTCAGTGGGAGAAGGACCGCCATCTCGCCCCCACCCAGGACGAGGCCCTCATCGAGATCTACAAGCGGGCCCGCCCGGGTGAGCCGCCGACGATCGAGTCGGCCCGCGCCTACTTCCGCAACGCGTTCTTCGAGAGCCGCCGCTACGACCTGAGCCGTGTGGGCCGCTACAAGCTCAACCGCAAGCTCGGTTCCGAGGTGGCCAAGCTGAAGGAGCTCTTCGGCCTGCCCGACGACGTGCTCGACCTCCCCGCCGACGACCAGGACGTCCTGAGCCGCTGCGAGGTCCTGGCCGCCATCAGCTACATGCTCCACCTGGCCAAGCACGAGCCGGGCTATCGCCTCGACGACCAGGACCACTTCGCCAACCGCCGTATCCGCTCGGTCGGCGAGCTGATCCAGAACCAGGTGCGCATCGGCCTGTCGCGCATGGAGCGAGTCGTCCGTGAGCGCATGACGACGCAGGACGTCGAGGCCATCACGCCCCAGACGCTCATCAACATCCGTCCGGTCGTGGCGGCCATCAAGGAGTTCTTCGGCACCAGCCAGCTCTCCCAGTTCATGGATCAGGTCAACCCGCTGTCGGGCCTCACCCATCGCCGTCGCCTTTCGGCGCTCGGCCCCGGTGGCCTGTCGCGTGAGCGCGCCGGCTTCGAGGTGCGCGACGTCCACTTCAGCCACTACGGGCGCATGTGCCCCATCGAGACCCCCGAGGGGCCCAACATCGGTCTGATCGGGGCGCTCTCCACCTACGCCCGCGTGAACGAGTTCGGCTTCATCGAGTCGCCCTATCGGCGGGTGGTGAACGGGCGCGTCACCGAGGAGATCGTCTACATGGCGGCCGACGAGGAGGAGGAGTACGTCGTCGCCCAGGCGAACACGCCTCTCAACCCCGACGGCACCTTCGCCGACGAGAAGGTGCTGGTGCGCCGCTCCCCGCAAGCGGCGAGCCTGGCCGACCTCAAGTTGCAGCTCGAGCGGGATGTCTTCTTCGGCGCCACGACCGACATCGGCTACGTCCGTCCCGAAGAGGTCGACTTCATGGACGTCTCGCCGAAGCAGATCGTGTCGGTGGGCACCGCCCTCATCCCCTTCCTCGAGCACGACGACGCCAACCGCGCCCTCATGGGGGCCAACATGCAGAAGCAGGCCGTCCCGCTGGTGCGAGCCGAGGCCCCCTACATCGGCACCGGCGTCGAGGTCCGCGCCGCCCGCGACGCCGCCGACATGGTGCTGGCCGAGGACGACGGCACCGTCACCGACGTGTCGGGTGACCAGATCGTGATCGACTACGCGAAGCTCGGCCGCAAGGTGTACCGCCTGGCCAAGTTCCGCCGGTCGAACCAGGACACGTCGATCAACCAGAAGCCGCGGGTGAAGGAAGGCCAGCGCGTCGTCACGGGCACGGTGTTGGCCGACGGTCCGTCCACGGACCACGGCGAGCTCGCCCTCGGCAAGAACCTGCTCGTCGCGCTCATGCCGTGGGAGGGCTACAACTTCGAGGACGCCATCATCCTCTCCGAGCGGCTCGTGAAGGACGACGTGCTCACGTCGATCCACATCCACGAGCACGAGGTGGATGCTCGTGACACCAAGCTCGGCCCCGAGGAGATCACCCGGGACATCCCGAACCTCTCCGAGGACATCCTGCGCGACCTCGACGAGCGCGGCATCATCCGCATCGGCGCGGAGGTCGGCGCGGGTGACGTCCTCGTCGGCAAGGTCACGCCGAAGGGCGAGACCGAGCTCACCCCCGAGGAGCGGCTCTTGCGGGCCATCTTCGGTGAGAAGGCTCGCGAGGTCCGTGACACCAGCCTGAAGGTGCCCCACGGCGAGCAGGGCAAGGTCATCGACGTCAAGGTGTTCAGCCGCGACGAGCACCACGAGCTGCCACCGGGCGTCAACCAGCTCGTGCGGGTCTATGTCGCCCAGAAGCGCAAGATCAGCGTGGGCGACAAGCTCGCCGGCCGTCATGGCAACAAGGGCGTCATCTCCAAGATCCTGCCGATCGAGGACATGCCGTTCCTGGCCGATGGCACCCCGGTCGACATCATCCTCAACCCCCTCGGCGTGCCGAGCCGCATGAACGTCGGGCAGGTGCTCGAAGCCCACCTCGGGTACTGCGCCCGTTGGGGCTGGCACGACGACGGCCGGGTGGTCGGCGACGAACCTGTGCGCGGCACGGAGGTCAAGACCGCGACCGACCACGCCGCCTTCGACCTTCATCGCCACGCCGGTGTTCGACGGCGCTCACTGGGACGAGCAGGAAGAGGCCGGGGAGCACCCGACCATCAAGCAGATCCTGGGCAGCCTCCGCGCCGACGGCATCGACGGCATGAAGCTGATCGGGCCCGACGGCAAGGCCACGCTCTACAACGGGCGCACCGGTGAGCCCTACGACCAGCCGGTCACGCTCGGCTACATGTACATCTTGAAGCTCGCCCACCTGGTCGACGACAAGATCCACGCTCGCTCGACCGGCCCGTACTCGATGATCACCCAGCAACCACTGGGCGGGAAGGCGCAGTTCGGCGGCCAGCGCTTCGGCGAGATGGAGGTCTGGGCCCTCGAGGCCTACGGCGCGGCGTACTGCCTGCAGGAGCTGCTCACCATCAAGTCCGACGACGTGCTCGGCCGCGTGAAGGTGTACGAGGCCATCGTGAAGGGCGAGAACATCCCGGAGCCGGGCATCCCCGAGAGCTTCAAGGTGCTCATCAAGGAGATGCAGGCCCTGTGCCTCAACGTCGAGGTGCTGTCGGCCGACGGCGCCGAGATCGAGATGCGCGAGATCGACGAGGACGTGTTCCGGACCGCGGAGGAGCTCGGGATCGACATCAGCCGGCCCGAGCGCGGGAGCGACGACGACGACGACCGCCGTCGGGAGAGGGTTTCGTACTGATGCTCGATGTCAACACCTTCGATCAGCTGCGGATCGGCTTGGCCACGGCCGACGCCATCCGCCTCTGGTCCAACGGCGAGGTGAAGAAGCCCGAGACCATCAACTACCGCACGCTCAAGCCGGAGAAGGACGGCTTGTTCTGCGAGAAGATCTTCGGGCCCACGAAGGACTGGGAGTGCTACTGCGGCAAGTACAAGCGCGTCCGGTTCAAGGGGATCATCTGCGAGCGCTGCGGCGTCGAGGTCACTCGCAGCAAGGTGCGGCGCGAGCGGATGGGCCACATCGAGCTCGCCGCGCCCGTGGTGCACATCTGGTACCTCCGCGGCACGCGCTCGTGGCTGGCCTACCTCTTGGCGGGCATCGAACCGCGTGAGGAGCTGAAGGCCAAGCAGCTCGAGAAGGTCATCTACTTCGCCGCCAATCTCGTCACCTGGGTCGACGAGGAGCGACGTCACAACGACCTGGCCAACCTCGAAGCCGAGCTGGCCGAAGAGCTCGACGTCATCCGCAAGGAGATGGAGCTGGCCATCGACCGTCGCTTCAAGGCGGCCGAGGAAGAGGTCACCAAGCTCGAGGGCGAGGGGGCCAAGGACAGCGAGACGAAGGGTCGCCAGCGGGCAGCGGAGAAGGACGTCGCCGCCATCCGCGAACGCGCCGACGCCGAGCTCGAGCTGGTGCAGCGGGCCTTCGACGAGTTCCGCGACCTGCACGCCCGCAAGATCATCGACGACGAGCCGCTGTGGCGCGAGTTGCGCGATCGCTACAGCGACTACTTCGAGGGCGGCATGGGCGCCGACGCGATCAAGTCGCTCATCGACCGCATCGACTTCGACGAGGAGGAGCGCAAGCTCCGCGAGGCCATCGACCCGGGTGACTCGGGGCGCAAGCCACTGTCGGCGCAGCGGAAGCAGAAGGCCATCAAGCGGCTCAAGATCGTGTCGGCCTTCAACCGCCGCGACGAGCACCGGCGGCGGGTGAACGATCCGCGCGCCATGATCCTCGATGTCGTACCGGTCATCCCACCTGAGCTGCGGCCGATGGTGCAGCTCGACGGCGGCCGGTTCGCCACCTCCGACCTCAACGACCTCTATCGCCGGGTGATCAACCGGAACAACCGCCTGAAGCGGCTCCTCGACCTCGGGGCTCCCGAGATCATCGTGAACAACGAGAAGCGGATGCTGCAGGAGGCCGTCGACGCCCTGTTCGACAACGGCCGGCGCGGGCGCCCCGTCACCGGCCCGGGCAACCGCCCGCTCAAGTCGCTCTCCGACATGTTGAAGGGCAAGCAGGGTCGGTTCCGCCAGAACCTGCTGGGCAAGCGGGTCGACTACTCGGGTCGCTCGGTGATCGTCGTCGGCCCCACCCTGAAGCTGCACCAGTGCGGCCTTCCCAAACTCATGGCCTTGGAGCTGTTCAAGCCCTTCGTCATGAAGCGCCTCACCGACCTCGAGCTCGCGCCGAACATCAAGTCGGCCAAGCGCATGGTCGAGCGGCGGCGTCCGCAGGTGTGGGACGTGCTCGAGGAGGTCATCAAGGAGCACCCGGTGCTGCTGAACCGGGCCCCGACGCTGCACCGCCTCGGCATCCAGGCCTTCGAGCCGGTGCTGGTGGAGGGCAAGGCGATCCAGATCCACCCGCTCGTCTGCACCGCCTTCAACGCGGACTTCGACGGCGACCAGATGGCCGTGCACCTGCCCCTGTCCGCTGAGGCGCAGGCCGAGAGCCGCGTGCTCATGCTCTCGTCGAACAACATCCTGTCGCCGGCGTCCGGGCGCCCCATCGTCACCCCGACGCAGGACATGGTGATCGGCTCCTACTACCTCACCGAGGAGGTCGAGGGTGCTCCCGGGCAGGGCCGGACCTTCCGGCACCGCTGGGAGGTCTACCGCGCCCTGGACGAGGGCGTCCTCTCGCTCCACGCCAAGATCAAGCTGGTCGGGCCCCGCCACGCCGACGGCGAGCGGGAGGTTCTCGACACCACGCCCGGGCGCCTGCTGTTCGAGGAGGCCCTACCAGCCGACTACACGGGCCGGTTCGGTCATCTCGTGCGCGCCATGCGCAAGGGAGACGTGGGCACGCTCTCGGAGAACCTGGCCGAGAATTACTCCAAGATGGCGGTGGCCGAGGCCCTCGACGCCATCAAGAACATCTCGTACCGCTACGCGGCGCAGTCCGGTCTCACCATCTCGATCGAGGACGTCAGGACCCCGCCCGAGAAGAAGATGATCCTCGACCGCTACGAGAAGGAGGCCGAGAAGGTCGAGACGCAGTTCCGGCGGGGCATCATCACCGACGGTGAGCGCCGCCAGCAGGAGGTGCGCATCTGGACCGAGGCCACCGACCAGGTTCGCGATGCCACCGAGAAGGCGCTGAAGGCCAACCGGTTCAATCCCATCGACATGATGGTGGGCTCCGGCGCCCGCGGGAACATGATGCAGGTCCGCCAGATCGCAGGCATGCGCGGTCTGGTGGCCAACCCCCGCGGCGACATGATCCCGAGGCCGATCAAGTCGAACTTCCGCGAGGGCCTGTCGATGCTGGAGTACTTCATCCAGACGCCGGGCGCCCGCAAGGGGCTCGTGGACACCGCCTTGCGCACGGCCGACTCGGGCTACCTGACCCGGCGCCTCGTCGACGTCGCGCAGGAGCTCATCGTGCGGGAGGAAGACTGTGGCACGACCCTCGGCGTGTGGGTCGAGCACATCCAGCCCGACACCGCCAAGCAGCGGGCGTATCTCGAGACCAAGCTCTACGGCCGGGCTCTGCTCCAGGACGTCACCCTGAGCGACGGCACGGTGCTGGCCTCCAACACGATCCTCGGGGACCTCGAGGTGGCCGCCCTCCGCGACGATCCTGTCGTGAACCGGGTGCGCGTGCGCTCGGTGCTCACCTGCGACGCCGAGCTGGGCGTGTGCGCCCTCTGCTACGGCCGCTCACTCGCGACGGGCAACCCGATAGAGCTGGGCGAGGCGGTCGGTGTGATCGCGGCGCAGTCGATCGGTGAGCCGGGCACCCAGCTGACGATGCGGACGTTCCACACGGGCGGCGTCGCCGGCCAGGACATCGCCGGCGGCCTCCCCCGGGTGGTCGAGCTCTTCGAGGCCCGCACGCCTCGGGGCGCGGCGCGGCTGGCACGCACGTCGGGCGTGGTGCGCCTCTCCGAGGACGAGGGCCGCGGCCGCATGCTCACCATCGTGACCGACGAAGGCAGTGAGGACAGCTACGGAGCTGTGGTCGGCCGCTTCCGCGTCGACGACGGCGACGAGGTCCAAGCCGGGCAGCCCCTCACGGAGGGCCCCTTCGACCCGAAGGAGCTCATGGAGATCAAGGGCGTCCGCGAGACGCAGCTCTACCTCGTCGAGGAGGTCCAGAAGGTCTACCGCGACCAGGGAGTGTCGATCCACGACAAGCACATCGAGCTGATCGTGCGCCAGATGACCCGACGTAGCGGCGTGCAGGAGCCGGGTGACACCGAGCTGCTGCCCGGCGAACGCATCGACCAGAAGGTGTTGCGGGAGACCAACCGCCGCATGGTCGAGAGCGGGTTGCGCCCGGCTGAAGGGCGTCCCGAGTTGATGGGCATCACGAAGGCCTCGCTGGCCACCGACTCGTGGCTGTCGGCGGCCTCGTTCCAGGAGACCACGCGCGTGCTCACCGAAGCCGCCATCGACGGTCGCGGTGACAACCTCGTCGGGCTCAAGGAGAACATCATCATCGGCAAGCTGATCCCGGCCGGCACGGGCATGCCCAGGTATCGGGAGTTCGAGGTCGTCGCGCCGGACTACCAGCCGATGGCCTTCTACTCGAGCGAGCAGATGGAGCCGGCGGAGTGGCTGGCGAGCATCTCGGGCTCCTTCGAGGCCGACGGCGAGCAGGAGGGCGAAGCGGCCGAGATCTGACCCGCCCTCCGGTCACCACGAGCCCGCCCTGCTTATCCCGGGGGCGGGCTCGTCGCGTGTATGAAAAAGTCGCGACCTTTTCCGCCTGCTCGTCGTTTGCCGCGATCGAGCGCGGGAATGCGGCGGTGAATGGGTCGAACGGCCCCTCTCCGGCCGGAAAGCCCACATCTAACGTACGCGGGACGACCTTTGCTTGAGGCAACCGCTCGACGGAGGGAGAGATCGTTGAGACGTCATATCATGGCTGTGTGCACCGCCGCGACGATCGTGGCGGCGTTGACGGGTGGCATCACCCAGGTCGCCTCGGCCAAGTTGGCGACGGGTAACGGCGAGACATTCCGCGTCAGCCTCTCGACGAAGCTCCAGCAGGGGAACTTCCCGAGCACACGGGCGCGCATCAGCCACGATGGGCACTTCATCGTCTACCAGTCGGTGTCCACGAACCTCGTCACGCCCGACCGCAACAGCGCCGACGACGTGTTCTGGGCGGACGTGACCAACCCGTCGGCGCCGATCACCAAGCGGGTCAGCGTCTCCTACAACGGCGGCGACTCGAACGGCGACTCCACCATCTCGGAGATCTCCGGCAACGGGCAGAAGGTGGTGTTCACGTCTCACGCCACCAATCTCGCGCAAGCCAGTGGCCCGTCCGGATGCTTCATCCGTGACATGACGGCGGGGGTCACGAAGCTCCTGCAGACCGCGTGCGAACGGCCGGTCATCTCCGACGACGGCAACATCGTGGCGTACAACACGCTGCCGATCACGCAGAGCGACATCGTCGTCCAGGACCTGTCGAACAACAAGAAGCTGACCGTGGTGAACGGCAGCAACCTCACCGGTGACGACGAGAGCTTCCGCCCCGAGATCTCGGGCGACGGCACCCACGTCATCTTCGCTTCCGACACCCAGTTGGTGGCCGCGGACAAGAACACCTCTCGCGATGTGTACGAGGCCGACCTCACGAACTGGAAGAACGGCGGCGCCTTCAACCCCGCCAGCGACATCCGGCTCGTGTCGGTGGCGATGAACGGGAGCGCCGCGGGTGGTACCAGCAGCCGGCCGGGCATCAACCACGACGGCAAGGTCGTGTCGTGGCAGAGCGCGGCGTCCAGCATCGCGCCCGGTGACACCAACCGCGCCTACGACGCGTTCGTGCGCGACTACCGCACCAACCCGAGCGGCGTCTCCTATCTCGTGAGCTACGGCGTCGGGGGCACGCAGGCGCCCACGTGGGACAGCACCCGGCCCCAGTTGGACGACTCCGGCGACATCGTGGCGTTCGTGAGCAACAGCCCGGGGATCGTGAGCGGCGACACGAACGGCCACGAGGACTCGTTCATCCGGAATTGGGCCCTCGAGCGCAGGGACGGCCCCGACTCCCATACGACGTCGCTGGGCGTGACGCCAACGGGCGGTGGGGGCGACTGCCCGGGGATGCGGGGCGGCGACGAGGGCCACCAGCCCATCGTGACGCGGCCCTATCTGTCGGGCGACGGGAACACCGTGGTGTTCGTGTCGGGTGACTGCAACCTCACGCCCGACGTCGCCCACGGCGGCCCGGACACCAACCTCGTGACCGACATCTTCATCCGTCGCTTCGGTCCCGCGGTCTCCTGCCTGCGGACGGCGGGTCCGGCGCGGTTGCTGGATACGCGTTCGGGTGGGCCGTTGGTGGCGGGCGGAACCCGGGTTGTGGGGGTGACGGGCTCTCTGGTGCCGTTGGGGGCGGCGGCGGCGGTGTTGAACGTGGTGGCGACACAGACGGCGGCGCCGGGCTATGTGACGGTGTGGCCGGCGGGTCAGCCGCGGCCGTTGGCGTCGAATGTGAACGCGGATCGGGCGGGGGAGACGATCGCAGGGCTGGTGACGGTGCCGTTGAGCGGGGCGGGGTCGGTGGCGATCTATGCGTCGATGACGACCCATCTCATCGTGGATGTCATGGGATGGGTGGCGCCGGGGTGTGGGTTCACACCGTTGACGCCGCGGCGGGTGCTGGACACCCGCAGCGGGGCCAAGCCGGGGCACAACGCCCAGGTGAGTGCGGGGTTGGCGGCAGGAGGGGTCCCGGCCAGCGCGGCGGCGGTGGCGGTGAACGTGACGGTGGTTGCGGCGTCGGCGCCGGGGTATGTGACGGTGTGGCCGACGGGTCAGGCCCAGCCGGGGACGTCGAATCTGAACGTGGAGCGGGTGGGTCAGCAGATCGCCAACGCGGCGTTGGTGGGGGTGGGTTCGGGTGACCGGATCAGCCTGTTCACCTCGGGTGGGGCGCATCTCATCGTCGATGTGGCCGGCTATTGGACCGCGGGCAGCTCGTTGACCGCGGTCACACCCACACGGGTCCTGGACAGCCGCAGCGGGGCCAAGCCGGGACCGGGAGTGGTGGTCAAGGTGAACGTGGCCCAGAAGCTGGGCAAGGCGCCGGGCACACTGCGCGCCGTCGTGGCCAACCTGACCGCCACCCAACCCGCCGCCAGCGGATACGTCACGGCGTGGGCGTCGGGGTCTCCGAAGCCGGGCACGTCCAACCTCAACATCGACCACGCCGGCCAGACCATCCCCAACCTGGCCCTCATCCCAGTCGGCGGCGACGGGGCCATCAACCTCTACTCCAACCAATCCACCCACTACATCCTCGACATCACCGCCACCACCTGACCACAGCGACGCGCGGCGGGATGTCCTGAAGGGACGCACGAAGATGATCGAACGTACGAATGACGCGGGCCGGTGGAAGGACGCGGCTCTCGATCCGTCGCTCCGGAAGGCCGGCGTGCCGTCCGGATGGTGGCGGCGGTGGAGCGCGAGCGCCTCGGCCATGGCGGTCGTCTCCGTCGCGGTGGCCGTCTTCGTCACCGCGCCGGCGCCACCGGCCGCCGCGGCCACGGTCGCACCGGCGGCGCCCACGGCGCCGTACGTCAGCGTGATGGTGGGTCGCTCGATGTGGCAGGAGTCCCAGAACTGCCATCCCATCGCCGGGCAGCCGACCCTCGTCCAGTTGGCCCAACAGTTCGCCACCAGGCACGTCAAGGTGACGGGCATGGTGGTTCCGGCGCGCACCCAGCAGACGGGCGAGCAGTGCTACCAGGGCAACCTGTACCCGTCATGGGCCGATCTGGCCACCCTACGCGACACCTATGGGTGGAGCTTCGTGTCGAACGGCCAGAACCGGGTGAACATCACCCAGCTCCCACCCAGCGGCCAGTACGCCGAGTCGTGCGGCTCGCTCGCCGCGTTCCAGGCCCACGGCCAGACTCGGGCCTGGGCCATGTACGGGCCGGGAGGCAACCACATCACCGACGCCATCGCCACCTCGCCGGTGGGCGACTGCTTCGCCTTCACGCGTCTCTACAGCGGGCCCGCCCAGGCGGTCAACACCAGGGCGAAGGTCACGAAGGCTCCGTGGTACAGCTATGGCTTCGACACCAGCGGGGGGACGTGCACCACCGCGCCGTGCTCGGGCAGCGCGGGGATCGCCAACGTGTACACGGTGCCGGCGCAGATGATCGCGATGCTGGCCAACGCCAAGGCCGACACGTGGACGATCCTGTCCACATACAAGCTGGTGACCGACCAGCACCTGACACCGACGGACAACCGGCGTTGGGACTGCACGAGCGCGGATCCGAACAAGCACTGGACCAGCCAGATCGAGACGTACTGCCTGAACGACTTCCTGTCTGTCTTGAGTGCCATCCCCGCGGGGGCGCAGGTGGTCGACCCGGCCACCGTCGCCACCGCCTGGGGCCGGGTGCCCGGCGGCGGCTGCATGAACGCGGTGAGGCCGGCTCGGTTGTTGGACACGCGGGTGTCGGGTGGGCCGTTGGTGGCGGGCGGAACCCGGGTTGTGGGGGTGACGGGTTCGTCGGTGCCGCCGGGGGCGGCGGCGGCGGTGTTGAACGTGGTGGCGACACACACGGCGGCGCCGGGCTATGTGACGGTGTGGCCGGCGGGTCAGCCGCGGCCGTTGGCGTCGAATGTGAACGCGGATCGGGCGGGGGAGACGATCGCAGGGCTGGTGACGGTGCCGTTGAGCGGGGCGGGGTCGGTGGCGATCTATGCGTCGATGACGACCCATCTCATCGTGGATGTCATGGGATGGGTGGCGCCGGGGTGTGGGTTCACACCGTTGACGCCGCGGCGGGTGCTGGACACCCGCAGCGGGGCCAAGCCGGGGCACAACGCCCAGGTGAGTGCGGGGTTGGCGGCAGGAGGGGTCCCGGCCAGCGCGGCGGCGGTGGCGGTGAACGTGACGGTGGTTGCGGCGTCGGCGCCGGGGTATGTGACGGTGTGGCCGACGGGTCAGGCCCAGCCGGGGACGTCGAATCTGAACGTGGAGCGGGTGGGTCAGCAGATCGCCAACGCGGCGTTGGTGGGGGTGGGTTCGGGTGACCGGATCAGCCTGTTCACCTCGGGTGGGGCGCATCTCATCGTCGATGTGGCCGGCTATTGGACCGCGGGCAGCTCGTTGACCGCGGTCACACCCACACGGGTCCTGGACACCCGCCCCACCTCGCGGGTGGGCTACAGCGGGCTGAAACCGGCCGCCTACGCCGTGGTCAAGGTGAACGTGGCCCAGAAGCTGGGCAAGGCGCCGGGCACACTGCGCGCCGTCGTGGCCAACCTGACCGCCACCCAACCCACCGGGGCGGGCTTCGTGACCGCGTGGGCCTCCGGCCAGCAGATCCCCCCGACGTCGAACCTCAACATCGACCACCCGGGCCAGACCATCCCCAACCTGGCCCTCATCCCAGTCGGCGGCGACGGGGCCATCAACCTCTACTCCAACCAGTCCACCCACTACATCCTCGACATCACCGCCACCACCTAACCCTCCCGCTGAGTCTGGCTGGCGGGTCGCCGGGGAACAATGGCGGCATGGCGACGCCGGTATCTCGCGATCGATCGGTCCTCCTCGACATCGGCGCCTTCGTCGTGGTCGCGGCGGCCGCCGTCTCGGCCCTGGTGACGGACCGGCGGGGCCGAGAGCGCCAGGATCCCGCCCCGCCTCACGCTCCGGCACCCGATCCTTCCCCCGAGGTCGAGGCTCCAGGCGGAAAGCTGGCCCAGGCCGTCGCCCGCGTCGACCGCTATCAGCAGCGCCACAGTTGGCTGGGTCTCCCGATCGGAGTGGTCAAGAAGTTCGGCGACGACGAAGGGGGCCGCCTCGCCGCCCTCGTCGCCTACTATGGCTTCCTCTCCCTGTTCCCGCTCCTCCTGGCCTTCGTCTCGATCCTCGGCTTCGTCCTCGCCGACCGACCCGACCTGCAGAAGGACCTGATCGACTCGGCCTTCGGCCAGTTCCCCGTGATCGGCGACGAGCTCCGCCGGAACGTGGGCAGTATCACCGGGAACACCTTTGCCCTCGTCGTCGGCATCGTGGGCGCGCTGTGGGCGGGCATGGCGGCGATGCAGGCCGCCCAGGTGACCATGAACGAGGTTCACGAGATTCCCTACCTGGAGCGCCCGAACTTCCTGAAGAGCCGGCTCCGGTCCGTGGCCGGGCTCCTGGTGCTCGGGCTCCTTCTCGTGGCCACCACCGCCTTGTCGGGGGTCACATCCTCGCTCGGCGGCCTGCCCGGGGCCGCTCGGATCGCGCTGTTCATGGGGACGGTGGCCGCCGACGCGGCGGTGTTCCTGCTGTCCTTCCAGGTGCTCACGGCCAAGCACCAGCCCTGGGCGTCGCTCGTGCCCGGCGCGCTCCTGGCCGGCCTCTGCTACTTCGCCCTCCAGATGGTCGGCGGCGCTTACCTGAACCACGTCGTCTCGGGGGCCACCGCGACCTATGGGGCCTTCGCGGTCGTGATCGGCTTGCTGGCCTGGCTCTTCCTCCTCGCCCAGTTGACGACCTACGCCGCCGAGCTCAACGTGGTGCTGGCCCAGCGCTTGTGGCCGAGGAGCCTGCGCCGCGAGCGGCTGCGGCGGGCCGACCGGAGGGTGCTGCGGAGCATCGCCAGCCGTCAGCAACGAGTGCCGCAGCAGGGGATCACCGTGGAGTTCGGCCCCGCGACCAGGTTGCCGCCCGAGGACGCGACACCGTAGGATGGCGAGCCGGCCCGGCGCGCTTCCGCGTGCACCGGCCTGTCCGCCAGAGCAACCGCAGGAAGCCTCCGAGGAGCGCGTGCCCACCATCCAGCAGTTGGTCCGCAAGGGCCGCAGCACGAAGTCAGACAAGACCAAGACCCCGGCCCTCAAGGGAGCGCCGCAGCGTCGAGGGGTCTGCACGCGCGTGTTCACGGTGACGCCGAAGAAGCCGAACTCGGCCCTGCGCAAGGTGGCTCGGGTGCGGCTCACCAGCGGGATCGAGGTCACCGCGTACATCCCCGGCGAGGGCCACAACTTGCAGGAGCACTCGATCGTCCTCGTCCGAGGCGGCCGGGTGAAGGATCTGCCCGGCGTCCGCTACAAGATCATCCGCGGCACGCTCGACTCGAGCGGCGTGAAGAACCGCAAGCAGGCCCGCAGCCGCTACGGCGCCAAGAGGGAGAAGTGATCCGGCATGCCTCGTAAGGGTCCCGCTCCCCGGCGCGAGCTCACCCCTGACCCGATCTACCGATCGGTGCTCGTCACCCAGCTGGTGAACAAGATCCTCCTGCGCGGGAAGCGGTCCGTGGCTGAGAAGATCGTCTACGACGCCCTCCACCAAGTCGAAGAGCGCACGGGCAGCGAGCCCATCGCCACGCTCAAGCGGGCCATCGACAACGTGAAGCCGCCGCTCGAGGTGAAGAGCCGCCGCGTCGGGGGGGCCACCTACCAGGTCCCCGTCGAGGTGCGGCCCCGGCGGGCCACGACGCTCGCCATCCGCTGGGTCGTCGGGTTCTCACGGGCCCGCCGCGACAAGACCATGGCTCAGCGGCTGGCCAACGAGCTGATGGACGCGGCCAACGGCGTCGGCGCGTCGATCAAGCGGCGCGACGACATCCAGAAGATGGCCGAGTCGAACAAGGCCTTCGCTCACTATCGTTGGTGAGCGGCCCCGGAACCATCCGGGTCCCGCCACCGTTCGATCAGCGTCCCCCCGAGGTGACCGCCACAGCCCCGCGGTATCGGCGGGCTGCGCCCCGGTCACCAGCGTGTTCCCCCTGAACGACGAAGAAGTGATGACAGATGGCCAAGCGTGAGTTCCCCCTCGAGCGGACCCGGAACATCGGGATCATGGCGCACATCGACGCGGGCAAGACCACCACGACCGAACGCATCCTCTACTACACCGGCAAGACCTACAAGATCGGCGAGGTCCACGAGGGCGCCGCGCAGATGGACTGGATGGTGCAGGAGCAGGAGCGCGGCATCACGATCACCTCCGCCGCCACCACCTGCATCTGGCGGGACCACCGTGTCAACATCATCGACACCCCCGGTCACGTCGACTTCACGATCGAAGTCGAGCGATCCCTGCGCGTGCTCGATGGCGCCGTCGCCGTCTTCGACGCCGTCGCCGGTGTCGAGCCCCAGACCGAGACGGTGTGGCGCCAGGCCAACAAGTACCGGGTGCCGCGGATCTGCTTCGTGAACAAGATGGATCGCATCGGCGCGGACTTCTTCCGCACCGTGCAGATGATCGCCGACCGCCTCGAGTCGACCCCGGCGGTCATCCAGCTCCCCATCGGAGCCGAGGGTCACTTCAAGGGCATCATCGACCTCGTCACCATGACCGCCAAGGTGTGGGACGAGGGCAAGGGCGAGGAGTGGCAGGAAGTCCCGATCCCCGCGGGGCTCGAGGCGCAGGCCGAGGAGTGGCGGGCGAAGCTCCTCGACGTCGTGGCCACCGAGGACGACGAGCTCATGGAGAAGTACCTCTCCGACGAGGAGCTCAGCGCCGACGACGTCCGTCGTGCCATCCGCACGGGCACGTTGGCGTTCAGCTTCGTCCCGGTGCTGTGCGGCTCGGCGTTCAAGAACAAGGGCGTCCAGCCCATGCTCGACGCCGTCGTCGACTACCTCCCGTCCCCGCTCGACATCCCGGCCGCCACCGGACTCGACCTCAAGGGCATCGAGGTGCTCGAACGGCCGGCCGACGAGAAGGCGCCGTTTTCCGCGCTCGCCTTCAAGATCGTGGCCAGCCAGTACGGGAAGCTGACCTACTTCCGCGTCTACTCGGGCACCATCGAGAAGGGCGCCGAGGTCTACAACTCGACGAAGGATCGCAAGGAGCGCCTTGGGCGCATCCTGCTCATGCACGCCAACCACAGCGAGGACCTCGACATGGCCACCGCCGGCGACATCGTGGCCGGCATCGGCTTCAAGAACACGACGACGGGCGACACGTTGTGCGAAAAGGCCCACGCCGTCGTGCTCGAGAAGATGGAGTTCCCCGAGCCGGTCATCCACGTGGCCATCGAGCCGAAGACGAAGGTCGATCAGGACAAGCTCGGCAAGGCCCTCTACGCCCTCTCGGAGGAGGACCCCACCTTCCGCGTGCGCACCGATGACGAGACCGGCCAGACCGTGATCTCGGGCATGGGCGAGCTGCATCTCGAGGTCCTCGTCGACCGGATGCTGCGTGAGTTCAACGTCGACGCCACCGTGGGCAAGCCCCAAGTGGCCTACCGCGAGACGATCACCAAGCCGGTCCAGAACATCGAGTACCGCCACATCAAGCAGACCGGTGGCTCCGGGCAGTTCGCCGTGGTGAAGATCAACCTCGAGCCCACCGGGCCCGGCGGTGGCTACGAGTTCGTCGACAAGATCACCGGCGGGCGCGTTCCCCGTGAATTCATCCCCGCGGTCGACCAGGGCATCCAATCGGCTCTCGACGCTGGCGTCTTGGCCGGATATCCGACAGTGGATGTGCGGGCGACGCTCGTCGACGGCCAATATCACGACGTCGATTCCTCGGAGATGGCATTCAAGGTGGCGGGGTCAATGGCCTTCAAGAAGGCGGCGGAGTCAGCTCGGCCGGCGCTGCTCGAGCCCATCATGTCGGTCGAGGTGGTGACGCCCGAGGAGTACATGGGCGACGTCATCGGCGACCTGTCCAGCCGGCGAGGCCGCATCGAGGGCATGGAAGCACGAGGGTCGAGCCAGGTCATCCGGGCTCAAGTGCCGCTCGGCGACATGTTCGGCTACGCTACCGACCTCCGGTCGCGCACTCAGGGTCGCGCGACGTACACGATGCAATTCCACTCGTACCAGCAGGTCCCCGAGACGATCTCCCAGGAGATCGTCAAGCGGGTCCGGGGCGAGTAGTCCATCAGGGTTCCTTGACAATCGAGATCACGAGGGCAGCGAGGCCATGAGCAAGGCGAAGTTTGAGCGTACGAAGCCGCATGTGAATATTGGGACGATGGGTCATATTGATCATGGGAAGACGACGTTGACGGCGGCGATTACGAAGACGATGGCGGAGAAGGGGTTGGCGTCGTTTACGCCGTTCGAGCAGATTGACAAGGCGCCGGAGGAGAAGGCGCGGGGGATCACGATTTCGATTGCTCATGTGGAGTATGAGACCCCGAACCGGCATTACGCCCATGTGGACATGCCCGGTCACGCCGATTACATCAAGAACATGATTACGGGGGCGGCGCAGGTGGACGGGGCGATCCTGGTGGTGGCGGCCACCGACGGGCCGATGCCCCAGACCCGGGAGCATGTGTTGTTGGCCCGCCAGGTGGGGGTGCCGTCGATCGTGGTGGCGTTGAACAAGGCCGACGCGGTGGACGACGAGGAGCTCTTGGAGTTGGTGGAGCTCGAGGTGCGGGAGTTGTTGAACGAATACGAGTTCCCCGGTGATGAGGTGCCGGTGGTGCGGGTGTCGGCCCTGAAGGCGTTGGAGGGCGACGCGGCGTGGTCGGCCAAGATCGAGGAGTTGATGGCGGCCGCCGACGCGTTCATCCCCGAGCCGGTGCGGGAGTTGGACAAGCCGTTCTTGATGCCGATCGAGGATGTGTTCACCATCACCGGGCGGGGCACGGTGGTGACCGGGAAGGTGGAACAGGGCGTGGTCCGGGTGGGTGACGAGGTGGAGATCGTCGGGTTGCGGCCCACCCAGAAGACGGTGTGCACCGGGGTGGAGATGTTCAAGAAGCTCCTGGATCAGGGCCAGGCCGGGGACAACATCGGGGCGTTGCTGCGAGGCACCAAGAAAGAAGAGGTGGAACGGGGCCAGGTGCTGGCCAAACCCGGCTCGATCACCCCCCACACCGACTTCGAAGCCCAGGTGTACGTGCTCACCAAGGAGGAAGGCGGGCGGCACAAGCCGTTCTTCAACAACTACCGCCCCCAGTTCTACTTCCGCACCACCGACGTCACCGGCACCATCACCCTCCCCGAGGGCACCGAGATGGTCATGCCCGGCGACAACATCACCATGACCGTCCAGCTCGGCAAACCCATCGCCATGGACGAAGGCCTCCGCTTCGCCATCCGCGAAGGCGGCCGCACCGTCGGCGCCGGCCGCGTCGTCAAAATCCTCAAGTGAGCCCGACCATGGCGCAGAGCATCCGGATCCGGCTGAAGGCCTACGACCACGAGATCATCGACACCTCGACGAAGAAGATCGTCGAGACCGTGCTGCGGACCCAGGCCAACGTGCGAGGCCCCATCCCGCTGCCCACCGAGAAGCGGCGCTACACGGTGATCCGCTCGCCTCACAAGGACAAGGACTCGCGCGAGCACTTCGAGATGCGTATCCACAAGCGCCTGATCGACATCGTCGATCCGACGCCGAAGACGATCGACTCGCTGCAGCGCATCGAGCTGCCCGCGGGCGTCGACATCGAGATCAAGATCCAAAGCGCCTGACGCGCCGGACGGCGCGGCCGACAGCGCGGTCGCCACGAACGCGGGTGAACGAGGCAGCTCTCCGAGCGGAGTTCGCTGGCTCGTTCAGCGGACTGGTTCGAGGGCGGCTGGCGTCGGCGGCGCCCGACGAGTCGTTTCTCTACGCTCGGCGTCATGCAGGACCTCGACATCCACCTCGGAGGCCGCCGCCCCGTCGGCTACAGCTACTGGCCCTTGCCGGAGGACGATCCCGGCGTCGAGCTCCCGCGGCAGTCGATCCGCCTCGTCAGTCCCGACGGGGCGCTCGTCCGCGGACTGCTGTGGCTCCCGCCGGGCGGGAAGATGTCGAAGACCGCGGTGATCCTCAGCCACCCGCGGGGGACTTCTCCGTCCACTACGCCTGCCCGCTCCTGGCCGCGGCCGGCTATGCCACGTGCGGGTTCGGCACCCGATACATGGGCAACGACACCGACTGCCTGCACGAATCGTGCATCGTCGACGTCGCCACCGTGGCCGAGGAGATGCGCCGGCGGGGGGCCGAAGCCGTCGTCCTCCTGGGAAACTCCGGTGGTGGGTCGCTGATGGCGCTCACTCATGCCGAGGCCGGTGTCGGCGAGGGGTGGGTGGGGATGGCCGCTCACCCCGGCGAGGGCGTCTTCATGCTGCAGGTCATCGACCCGTCGGTCGGCAGCGAGGACGACCCCTTCTCGGTCGTGCCCGAGCTCGACATGTACAACCCCGACAACGGGTGGCGTCCGTGGCCCTCACCCTGCCAGTACGACCGCGACTGGCTGGTCCGCTACCGGGCCGCCCAGGTCGATCGTGTCGCCAGGCTCGACGCCGTCGCCAACCACGCCCTCGCCCAGTCCGATGAGGCCCGCGACGAGCTCGGCCGTCTCGACAAGGTCGCTGACCCGAGGCGCTGGCGCGACCGCCGCGCCCGGGCCGTCTTCATGAAGTACCTGGTGATCTACCGCACCCTGGCCGATCCCGCCTACCTGGACCCTTCGATCGACCCGGACGAGCGCCCGCTCGGCTCCTTGTTCGCCTTCCCGGACCCGTTGGACGCCAACTACGGCCGCGGCGGGCTGGCGCGGACGATGACCGCCCGGGGTTGGCTGAGCACCTGGTCCGGTCTGTCGAGCCACGCCAAGCTCGCCGACACCATGCCGAAGGTGACCGTGCCCACCCTCCTGGTGCATCCGACCGGGGACACCGAGATCCGGGTGTGGCAGGCCGAGGAGATCCTGCAGAACTCGGGCGCCGAGGATCGCACGTATGTCCCGATGCGAGGGGCGCCCCACTACCTCGAGGGGCACCGCCCCGAGGCCCTGGGCATCGTGGCCGACTGGCTCACCAAGCGGTTCCCGTAAGCGAATCGCAAGACAGGGGCGAATCGCCGGCGATTCGCCAGCGCCACGCCGTCCGTCCCAACCACCCCGGCAGGGCCCGAAGAGGATCGAGGGCCCGACGACAGCGGCCCGGCCCGAGGGCGAGCGTGGGCCCGGCGGCCGGCCGGCCCGGCGGCCACCTGAGCTGGATCACCGGAGGCAGCGGCGGTTGGCGAACCCGCTGGTGCCCCGCTAGAGTTGTCAGGCCGTGCGCTGCCAACCGGCGCGAGGTGACATCCGCCAACTGACGTCCGTGTGTGCCCATGCCCATGGGGACCGCACGGCCCAATCGAACTCACGCTCCGCCCGGATCGTCGGCGGAGCGTCTGCATGGAACGCACGGGTGGACCTCGGTCCGCCTGCGCGCCGGAAAGCGCACAGGCAAGGAGTCTGGAAAGCAGGACAGCGATGGCGACGAAAGCGATCGTCGGCGAGAAGATAGGCATGACCCAGGTGTGGGACGAGGACAACCGTGTCATCCCCGTCACGGTCCTGAAGGTCGCGCCCGCCCGCATCGTCCAGGTGAAGACGGCTGAGCGCGACGGCTATGCCGCGGTGCAGGTGACCTATGGCCGCAAGGACGCCCGCAAGCTCACCAAGCCGGAAGCCGGCCATTTCAAGAAGGCCGACGTGGAGCCTGGTGTCCGGCTCGTGGAGCTGCGCCTCGACGACGTCGACGGCTACGAGGTCGGCCAGGAGATCAAGGTCGACACCCTCGAGAAGGGGCAGCGGGTCGACGTCATCGCCATGAGCCGGGGCAAGGGGTGGGCCGGGGCGATGAAGCGCCACAACTTCAAGGGACAGGGCGCCAGCCATGGCAACCACAAGATGCACCGCTCACCGGGCTCGATCGGGGCGTGCTCGTTCCCGGGTCGCGTGTTCAAGGGCACGAAGATGGCCGGGCGCATGGGCGCGGAGCAGGTGACGACGCTCAACCTCGAAGTCGTCGAGGCCGACAGCGAACGCGACATCCTCCTCGTGAAAGGCGCCGTCCCCGGACCACGCGGGGGCGTCGTCATCGTCCGCAACGCCGTCAAGGCCGACAGGAAGGCGGCGCGCTGATGGCCTCGCTCACCGTGCGCACCGCCGCGGGGGTCGACTCCGGCGAGGTCGAGCTGGCCGACGAGCTCTTCGGCATCGAACCCAACGTCGCCGTGATGCACCAGGTGGTCACCGCCCAGCTCGCCCACCGGCGAGCCGGGACCCACAGCACGAAGACCCGCTCGGAGGTGCGCGGTGGCGGCCGCAAGCCGTACAAGCAGAAGGGCACCGGCAACGCCCGCGCCGGCTCCGCCCGGGCCCCGCACTGGGCCGGTGGCGGCGTCGCCCTCGGTCCCAAGCCCCGCTCCTACGCCCAGCGCACTCCAAAGAAGATGGTCAGGCTGGCGCTGCGCTCCGCCCTCTCGGACCGTGCCGCCGCGGGCCGGGTCGCGGTGGTCGACGGGTGGAGCTTCAGTGTGCCCCGCACGAAGGACGCCGTCAGAGCGCTCGAGACGCTGGGGATCACCGGCAAGGTGCTCGTGGTGCTGCGCCGGGAAGACGACCGCGCCGCGCTCAGCTTCCGCAACCTCCCCGACGTCCAGCTCATCGAGCCCGGCGAGCTCAGCGCCTACGACGTCCTCGTGAACGACTGGGTCGTGTTCACGTCGGCGACGCTGCCTGGCGCCGGCGCGGACGACGAGGCCACGGAGGTCACCGAATGAAGGACCCTCGCGACGTCATCATCCGCCCCGTCGTGAGCGAGAAGAGCTACTCGCTGCTCGACGAGAACGTCTACACGTTCCTCGTCCACCCTGACGCGACCAAGCCCGAGATCCACGACGCCGTCACGGCGATCTTCGGCAAGAAGGTCGTCAAGGTGAACACGATCAACCGCAAGGGCAAGACCCAGCGGACCCGCCGCTCCAACCGGCGTGGGAAGCGCGCCGACACCAAGCGCGCCTACGTGACCCTCGCCGCAGGCGAGCGCATCGAGCTGTTCGAGAGCTGAAGAGGCGAGACGACATGCCCCTCCGCAAGCGCAAGCCCACCAGCGCCGGCCGCCGCTTCCAGACGGTTTCCGACTTCTCCGAGATCACGAAGGACCGCCCGGAGAAGTCGCTGCTCGGTCCGAAGCCCCAGACCGGCGGGCGCAACGCCTATGGCCGCAAGACGTCCCGCCACCGCGGCGGCGCGCACAAGCGGCAGTACCGCGTCATCGATTTCAAGCGCACCAAGGATGGGGTCGAGGCGAAGGTCGCCGCCATCGAGTACGACCCCAACCGCTCGTGTCGCATCGCCCTGTTGCACTACGCCGACGGCGAGAAGCGCTACGTCCTCGCGCCGAAGGACGTCACCGTCGGCGACCATCTCATGAGCGGCCAGGGCTCGGACATCCGTCCCGGCAACGCGCTGCCCCTGCGCTACATCCCGGTGGGCACCACCATCCACAATGTCGAGTTGCGGCCGGGGCAGGGCGGCAAGATGGCCCGCTCGGCCGGGTCCAGCGTGCAGCTGGTGGCCAAGGAGGGCGACTACGCCACGCTCCGGCTACCGAGCACCGAGATGCGCCGCGTGCCCATCGACTGCCGCGCCACGGTCGGCGAGGTCGGCTTCGCCGAGCACGAGCTCATCAAGATTGGCAAGGCCGGCCGGAACCGTTGGAAGGGCGTGAGGCCCCAGACCCGGGGTGTCGCCATGAATCCGGTCGACCATCCCCTTGGTGGCGGTGAGGGGAAGTCCTCGGGCGGCCGCCATCCCGTCTCCCCGTGGGGCAAGCCGGAGGGCCGCACGCGGGACAAGACCAAGCCTTCGCAGAAGCTCATCGTCCGCCGCCGGCGTACCGGCCGGGGCCGGAGGTAGGAGACCATGGCACGCAGCCTGAAGAAGGGTCCCTTCGTCGACGACCATCTCCTCAAGAAGGTCGACGGCCTCAACGCCAGCGGCGAGAAGAAGGTGATCCGCACGTGGTCACGGCGCTCGACGATCATCCCCGAGATGGTCGGACACACGATTGCCGTGCATGACGGCCGCAAGCACGTGCCCGTCTACATCACCGAGTCGATGGTCGGGCACAAGCTGGGCGAGTTCTCCCCCACTCGCACCTTCCGGTACCACGCCGGCCAGGAGAAGAGCACGAAGGGGCGGCGATGAGCGGCCCCAAGACGAACGAAGGCGCGACGAAAGTCGGTGAGCGCGCCGGGACGCGGGCGGTCGCTCGCTACTGCCGGCTCTCGGCCTCCAAGGCGCGCGCGGTGCTCGACCTCATCCGCGGGCTCGACGTCAAAGAGGCGGCGGACGTGCTGCACTTCACCGAACGCGGCGCGGCAAGGGTGATCAGCAAGTGCCTCGCCTCCGCCATCGCCAACGCGCAGAACAACGACGGCCAGGACCCTGACGAGCTCTACGTGTCGGCCTGCTTCGCCGACGAGGGCCCCACGCTGAAGCGCTTCCGGCCCCGCGCCCGAGGGCGGGCGACGCGCATCCGCAAGCGCACCTGCCACATCACGATCATCGTGAGCCGGATGTCGGAGGAGCAGCTCGAGCAGCGCCGGCGCCGTGAAGCCGCCCGTCCCCAGCCCGGCCGGCGGGGACGCACGGGGGCGACGGCCGCTTCCTCCCGTCGAGAGCGCGTGGCTCGCAGCCGCCAGGCCGCCGCGGCGCGCGGCGCGGCCCCCGCACCGGCGACCGAGGAAGAGCCGACGGCCGACGAGCTCGAAGCGGCCGAAGCCGGCGAGCTCGACGAAGCCGGCGTCACCGGCGAGCTCGACGAAGACCTGGCTGACGACGAGTTGATCGAGACCGACTCGGACGACCTCGAAGACGCGGAGCCGTCCGACGAGACGGAAGAACACGAGAGGGACGAGGACGTCACCGAGGACGAGGCGCGCGACACGGAAGAGGACGCCTGATGGGCCAGAAGGTCAACCCCTACGGCTTCCGGCTCGGCATCACGACCGACTGGAAGAGCCGGTGGTTCAGCGACAAGGAGTACACCGAGTACCTCACCGAGGACTGGCGGATCCGGCAGTACATCATGAAGCTCCTACCGCAGGCCGCCATCAGCCGTATCGAGATCGAGCGCACCCGTGACCGTGTGCGTGTCGACGTCCACACGGCGCGGCCCGGGATCGTCATCGGGCGTCGGGGGGCCCAGGCCGACGAGCTGCGGGCTGGGCTCACCAAGATCACCGGCAATCCGAAGGTCCAGCTCAACATCCAGGAGATCAAGCAGGCCGAGCTCGACGCCGCGCTGATCGCCCAAGGCGTCGCGGACCAGCTGGCCAACCGGGTCGCCTTCCGCCGCGCGATGAAGCGGGCCGTGCAGAACGCGCAGAAGGCGGGAGCCCTCGGCATTCGGGTGCAGTGCTCGGGCCGCCTGGGTGGTGCCGAGATGAGCCGCACGGAGTGGTACCGCGAGGGCCGGGTCCCGCTGCACACGCTCCGGGCCGACATCGACTACGGCTTCCGCGAGGCGAAGACCACCTACGGCCGCATCGGCGTGAAGGTCTGGATCTACAAGGGAGACATCCTCCCGTACAAGGCCGCGCTGGAGGACAAGATCGCGCGCGAGGCGGCCATGGCCGTGGGCGAGACCTCTGGTCAGGGCCAGCCGCGCCGCGTGGTCTCCTCGGCCGGGCGCCGCACGAGCGACGAGAGCGCCGAGGTCGCTCCCCTGGTCAAGGAGGCCGACCCGGACATCGAGAAGCTCCTCGCCGAGGAAGAGGAGATCGAGCGCCGCACCCGCCAGACCCACGAGACCCCGCACTTCCGGCCGGGGGAGGACTGACCATGTTGATGCCGCGCAAGGTCAAGCATCGCAAGCAACACCGGGGCCGCCTCAACGGGGTGGCGAAGGGGGGCACCACCCTGTCGTACGGGGACTACGGCATCCAGGCTCTCGAGCCGGGGTGGATCACGGCCCGCCAGATCGAGGCCGCTCGTATCGCGATGACCCGCCACATCCGCCGGGGCGGCAAGGTCTGGATCAGCATCTTCCCCGACAAGCCGGTCACGCAGAAGCCCGCCGAGACGCGGATGGGCTCGGGGAAGGGCAATCCCGAGCACTGGGTGGCGGTGGTCAAGCCGGGCCGGATCATGTTCGAGCTGTCGTACCCGAACCCCGACGTGGCCAGGAGCGCGATGGAGCGAGCCATCCAGAAGCTCCCCATCAAGGCGAAGGTCGTCTCCCGAGACGAGGGGATCTGAGATGGCAAAAGCCACGACCGAGCTGCGGGACCTCGACCTCGGCGAGCTCGTCGACAAGCTGGCCGAGGCCAAGGCCGAGTCGTTCAACCTTCGCTTCCAGCACGCCACCGGCCAGCTCGACAACACGGCCCGGCTGGGCCAGCTGCGGCGCGAGATCGCCCGCATCAACACCCTGCTCCGCCAGCGCGAGATCGCGGCGGCCGAGGCCGAGGAGGCCAGCTGATGGCTGACGAGATCAGCGAAGGCGGCCCCGCGCGCGGCTCGCAAGGTGCGCGAAGGCGTCGTCGTGTCGGACAAGATGGACAAGACGATCGTCGTCGCCGTCATCGACCGCGTCCGGCATCCGAAGTACGCCAAGTACATGCTGCGGACCAAGCGGCTGTACGCGCACGACGAGTCGAATGACGTCAAGGTCGGCGACCGCGTGCGGGTCATGGAGACCCGCCCGCTCTCCAAGCAGAAGCGCTGGCGGGTGGTCGACGTGCTGGAGCGGGCCAAGTGATCCAGCAGGAGTCCCGACTCCGGGTGGCCGACAACAGCGGGGCCAAGGAGGTCCTCGTCATCAAGGTCCTCGGGGGCACCCGGCGGCGCTACGCGTCGATCGGTGACATCTTCGTGGCCACCGTGAAAGACGCCATCCCCGGGGCCGCGGTGAAGAAGGGTGACGTCGTCAAGTGCGTCGTCGTGCGCACGAAGAAGGAGAAGCGGCGCGCCGACGGCAGCTACATCCGCTTCGACGAGAACGCGGCCGTGCTCATCAGGGACGACAAGTCGCCGCGCGGCACACGCATCTTCGGCCCCGTCGGGCGGGAGCTGCGCGACAAGCGGTTCATGAGGATCATCTCGCTTGCCCCGGAGGTGCTCTAGTGGCGCGGAGAGGGAGGCATTGGCGGTGAAGCTCAAGAAGGGTGACCGGGTCGTGGTGTTGAGCGGCAAGGACCGCGGCAAGGTCGGCGCGGTGATGCGGGTCCTGCCCAAGGAGGACAAGGTGATCGTCGAGGGCGTCAACCTCGTCCGCAAGCACCAGAAGCAGACACGGGCCACCATGCAGGCCGGCATCATCGACAAGGACATGCCCCTGCCCGCCAGCAACGTGGCCTTGGTGGCGGAGGGCAAGCCCAGCCGCATCCACTACAAGCTCGAGCCCGACGGGCAGAAGGTCCGCGTCGCGACGCGAACGGGGGAGACGCTGCCGTGAGCACCACCGAAGCCGCGGCGACCACCGAGGCTCCCCGTCTCAAGCTCCGCTACCACGCCGAGGTGCAGGCCCGGCTCAAGGAAGACCTCGGCCTGGCCAACGTCATGCAGGTCCCCCGCTTCGAGAAGGTCGTCCTCAACATGGGCGTCGGCCGGGCCACGCAGCAGCCGTCGCTGCTCGAAGGGGCGGTCAACGACCTCACGATCATCAGCGGCCAGAAGCCCATCGTGACGAAGGCGACCAAGTCGATCGCAGGGTTCAAGCTGCGGGAGGGTCAGTCCATCGGCGTCAAGGTGACGCTGCGGGGCGAGCGGATGTGGGAGTTCCTCGACCGCCTCATCAGCGTCGCCATCCCCCGGATCCGCGACTTCCGGGGTCTGCCCGCGAGCAGCTTCGACGGGCGAGGCAACTACACCTTCGGCGTCACCGAACAGCTCATCTTCCCCGAGATCGACTACGACAAGGTCGATCTGCCGCGTGGGATGGACATCACCATCGTCACCAGCGCCACTGACGACGCCGGCGGTCGTGCCCTGCTCGAGGCGTTCGGCTTCCCGTTCAAGCGAGGTGAGGAGGCGTCCCTGTCGCGGGGAGAGCGGCGGGGCCGTCCCGTCCGCGGGGCGCGAGGGCGCAGAGGACCCACCAAATCCGGGAAGAAGAAGTGACGGGCGCGAGGGAAGGCTGACATGGCGAAGAAAGCACTCATCGAGAAGCAGCAACGCAAGCCCAAGTACAAGGTGCGCGCCTACACGCGCTGCCGGCGCTGCGGCCGGCCGCGGTCGGTGTATCGCGACTTCGGCCTCTGCCGCATCTGCCTCCGCGAGCTCGCCCTGGCCGGTGAGCTGCCCGGTGTCACCAAGGCGAGTTGGTAAGGAGCGCGTGCTGTGACGATGACCGACCCGATCGCCGACATGCTCACCCGCATCCGCAACGCCAACGTGGCGATGCACGACGAGGTGGGGATGCCGTCGTCGAGGCAGAAGGTGGCGCTGGCCAAGATCCTCCAGCAGGAGGGCTACATCGAGGGGTTCTCGGTGTCACCGGCGTCGCATGGTCCGGGTGAGCAGTTGACCATCCAGATGAAGTACAGCGCCGAGCGGGCCCGCACCATCTCCGGGCTGCGCCGGGTCTCGAAACCCGGGCTGCGCGTCTACTCCAAGGCCGACAAGGTCCCCCGCGTCCTCGGAGGGCTCGGCGTGGCCGTCTTGTCCACGAGCCACGGGCTCATGACCGATCGCGAGGCTCGCCACCGCAAGGTCGGCGGCGAGGTCCTCTGCTACGTGTGGTGAGGTAGCGATGTCCCGTATCGGCAACACCCCCATCCCCGTGCCCGCGGGGGTCGACGTGGCGGTCGAGGACGGCAACGTGACGGTGAAGGGGCCGAACGGCTCGCTGTCGCGGGCCATCCCGGGTGCCATCACGCTCCGCCAGGACGGTGACACCCTCGTCGTCGAGCGCCCCGACGACGAGCGCGAGAGCCGCGCCCTCCACGGCCTCACCCGGAGCTTGGTGGCCAACATGGTCCAGGGGGTCACCGGCGGGTTCGCGAAGGAGCTGGAGATCGTCGGCGTCGGCTACCGGGCCGAGGCCCAGGGTCCCGGCACGCTTCGGCTTGCCCTCGGCTACAGCCATCCCGTGGTCGTCCAGGCCCCGGACGGCATCACCTTCGAGGTCCCCACCCCCACCCGCATCGTGGTGCGCGGCATCGACAAGGAGCGCGTCGGGCAGACCGCGGCTGACATCCGAGCCGTCCGCAAGCCCGAGCCGTACAAGGGCAAGGGCGTGAAGTACGCAGGCGAGAAGATCCTCCGCAAGGCCGGCAAGGCCGGAAAGAAGTAGTGATGAGCGGTGCCTCCCAGACCAGGCGCACGGCGCGGACGCGCCGCCACGCCCGGGTCCGCAAGAAGATCCACGGCACGACCGAGCGTCCCCGCCTGTCGGTGTTCCGCTCCAACCGCCACATCGTCGCCCAGGTGATCGACGACAGCCGCGGCCGCACCGTCGCTTCCGCCTCCACCCTCGAGGCGGACGTTCGAGGGGCGGGCGCGACCGGCAACATGGCTGCGGCCAACAAGGTCGGCAAGCTCGTGGCCGAACGGGCCAAGGCCGCCGGCGTGGAACGCGTCGTGTTCGATCGCGGCGGGTTCCTGTACCACGGCCGGGTGGCGGCCGTGGCCGACGCGGCACGAGAAGCCGGATTGGAGCTCTGAGCATGGCCAACATCGAGGTCAGCGCGTCCGGCCTGCGGGAGTCGCGGGTCATCAGCATCAACCGGGTGGCCAAGGTCGTGAAGGGTGGCCGCCGCTTCAGCTTCACCGCGCTCGTCGTCGTCGGTGACGGCAACGGCCGCGTGGGGCTCGGCTACGGCAAGGCCAAGGAGGTGCCCCTCGCCATCCAGAAGGGCACCGAGGAAGCCAAGAAGAACCTCTTCCCCGTGGCCCTCGCCGGCGGGACCATCACCCATCCCGTCATCGGCGAGACGGGCGCGGGCCGGGTGCTGCTCAAGCCGGCGGCGCCCGGTACAGGGGTCATCGCGGGCGGCGCGGCGCGGCGCGATCCTCGAGGAGGCCGGCATCCACGACGTGCTGTGCAAGTCGCTTGGCTCGTCGAACGCGATCAACGTGGCTCGCGCCACCATCGCCGGGCTCCGCTCGCTGCAGCGACCCGAGGAGATCGCCCGGAGGCGGGGCCTCCCGGTGGAGGAGTTCGTCCCGAAAGGACTGCTGCGCGCCTACAAGGAGCGCCAGCGTGACGTCATCGCCGGCGCAGAGGGGCGCTGATGGCGGCGCTGAAGATCACGCAGGTGCGCTCGAAGATCGGGGCCAAGCCCAAGGCCCGCGGCACCCTCCGCGCCCTCGGGCTGGGTCGCATCGGTGCGACGACGACGCTTCCCGACCGCCCGGAGATCCGGGGGATGATCGCCCGTGTGCCCCATCTGGTCACCGTGGAAGCGGTGGCCGAGCCCAACGCGCCGAAGGGCGCGCCGGCCCGAACGGAGCCTTCAGATGCGAGTTGACGAGTTGAAACCGGCCGCGGGATCAACCCGGTCCCGTCGTCGGGTCGGGCGGGGCATCGCCGGCCACGGCGGCAAGACGGCGGGCCGCGGCACCAAGGGCCAGAAGGCGCGCGACGCCGTGCCGCGCGGCTTCGAAGGCGGCCAGATGCCGATCAAGCAGCGGGTCCCGAAGCTGAAGGGCTTCACCAACCCCTTCCGGGTCGAGTACCAGGCCATCAACCTCGACACCCTGGAGGCCACCGCCGAGCACTACCGCCTCCGCGAGATCAGCCCGGCCACCTTGCACGAGCACGGGCTGGTCCACAAGGGGGCCCTGGTGAAGGTGCTCGGCCGCGGCGAGCTCACCCGGGCGGTCCGGGTGAGCGCTCATGGCTTCTCGAAGGCTGCTGAAGCCGCCATCACCTCGGCGGGGGGTAGCGTCGAGGTGCTGCCCCTGCCCTACGGTGCTGGTCGCCCTCCGGCGAAGGGCAACCAGTTCACGAACCGCTGACTCGCGCCCTCGGGCGGCTGTCCACCCACCAAGGAGCCCGGCGTGCTCTCGAGCGTGAAGAACGTGCTGAAGGTCTCAGACCTTCGGGGCAAGATCCTCTTCACCCTGCTCATGATCCTGCTGTACCGGCTGGGCGCCCACCTTCCCGTCCCCGGCGTCGACTACCAGGCGGTGAAGCAGCTCCAGACCACGGCCGAGCAGCAAGGCACGATCGGCTTCCTCAACCTCTTCTCGGGCGGTGCGCTCAGCCAGTTCGCCATCTTCGCCCTCGGGATCATGCCGTACATCACGGCCTCGATCATCATCCAGATCCTCGGGGTGGTGATCCCCAAGCTGGAGGAGTGGCAGAACCAGGGCGCGGTCGGCCAGCGCAAGATCACCCAGTGGACCCGCTACCTCGCCATCGCCATCGCCTTGCTCCAGGCGACGGGCCTCACCTTCGTGTTCGGCAAGGGCAGCGGCAACACCATCTTCTTCGGGCGGGCGGCGCCGAGCGTGGTGCTGCTCCCGGGCTTCGAGCTGCCGCGCGTGCTGCTCGCCATCGCCACGCTGACCGCGGGCACCGTGCTGCTCATGTGGATGGGTGAGCTCATGACCGAGCGCGGCATCGGCAACGGCATGTCGATGCTGATCTTCGCCTCGGTGGTCAGCTCGCTCCCCTTCCAGTACTACGCGCTGCTGAAGGAGAGCCAGTTCATCGTCTTCGGCTTCCTGGTGTTCCTCTCCATCGTCACGTTGGTGGCCATCGTGTTCATGGAGCTGGGCCAGCGTCGCATCCCCGTGCAGTTCGCCAAACGTGTGGTCGGCCGGCGGATGTACGGCGGCCAGAGCACGTACATCCCGCTCAAGATCAACCAGGCCGGCGTGATCGCCATCATCTTCGCCAGCTCGGTGCTGTTCCTGCCGGCGCTCCTCGTGCAGGTCGTGCCGTGGGACTGGCTGCGCACGTTCGTCAACAACTTCATCCTGGACACCACGAACTGGCTGCACCTGATGTTCTACGGCCTGCTCATCGTGGGCTTCTCCTACTTCTACAACTCCATCGCGTTCTCGCCCGAGAAGCAGGCCGACCAGTTGCGCAAGCAGGGCGGCTTCATCCCGGGCATTCGGCCGGGGCCTCAGACCGAGCGCTACCTGCGCCGGGTGCTCAACCGCCTCACGCTGCCGGGCGCCATCTTCATCGCCATCATCGCCATCCTCCCCTCGATCGTGTTGGCGGCAGGCAACGTCACCCGGTTCCCGCTCGGCGGGACCACCGTCCTCATCGCCGTCGGAGTCGCCCTCGAGACGATGAAGCAGATCGACAGCCAGCTGATGATGCGGAACTACGAGGGCTTCCTGAAGTGACGGACGTCCATCGTGCGGAGGCGAGGGTCACGGCGTGATCCCTGGGGCTCGGCTGATCATCCTCGGCCGCCAGGGCGCCGGGAAAGGGACACAGTGCGTCCGGCTCTCGCGTCACTACGTCGTACCGCACATCTCCACCGGCGACATGCTCCGCGCCGCGGTCAAGGAGCGCTCCCCGCTCGGCCTCGAAGCCAAGTACTACATGGATTCGGGCGAGCTCCTGCCCGACGAGGTGATGATCGGCATCGTCGCCGATCGCCTCCATCGCGACGACACGCGGACCCGCGGCTACATCCTCGACGGCTTCCCCCGCACGGTCGCCCAGGCCGAGGCGATCATGGCGATCACGGGTGAGAAGCCGATCCATGTCGTCATCGATCTCGACGTGCCTCGGGAGGTCGTGCTCAGCCGCCTCGCTGCTCGACGGGTGTGCCAGGACTGTGGGACGAACTACTCGTCAACGGGCCCCGAGCGCCGCGTCTGGTTCTGCGATGTGTGCGGCGGCGACGTCGTGCAGCGCGCCGATGACACCGAGGAGGCCATCAACCGCCGGCTCGATCTCTACGAGAGCCAGACGGCCCCGCTGATCGGCCACTACCGGGAGATCGGGCTCCTCGAGGTGGTCGACGGTGTCGGGACGGCGGAGGAAGTGCTGAACCGGATCGTCAAGGTGATCGAGGCTCGCCGCGACGGGCGGCGCGGGGCCATGGTGTGAGCATCGGCGTGACGCTCACCCGCCGCTCGCGTGACGAGCTGGCGGTCATGCGGCGGGCCGGGCAGGTGGTGGCCGAGATGCACGCCCGGATCCGCCACGCCATCCGCCCTGGCGTCACGACGGCCGCGCTCGACGCCGTCGGTCGCGACGTCCTGGAGCGGCGAGGAGCGCGTTCGAACTTCCTCGGCTACCACGGGTACCCGGCCGTCATCTGCGCCTCGGTGAACGACGTGGTCGTCCACGGCATCCCCGGCGCGAGAGTCCTGGAAGAGGGTGACTTGGTGTCGATCGACTGCGGCGCCATCGTGGAGGGCTGGCACGCCGACGCTGCCTTCAGCGCCTCCGTCGGCACCGTGACCGAGGAGGGATCGCGCCTCGTCGCCGCAGCCGACGCCGCCCTGGCGGCCGGCATCGCGGCCATGAAGGTCGAAGGCCGGTTGTCCGACATCGGCGCGGCCGTTCAGGGCGTGATCGACGGGTACGGGTTCGGGATCGTCCGCGACTACTGCGGGCACGGCATCGGTCGGGCCATGCACGAACGGCCCGACGTCCCCAACTTCGGCAAGCCCGGGCGCGGCCCCCGGCTGCTGCCCGGCCTGGCCTTGGCCATCGAGCCGATGCTCACGGCCGGCCGGGGCGACGTGCGCGTGCTCGACGACGGCTGGAGCGTCGTGACCCGCGACGGCGGCCTGGCCGCCCACGCCGAGCACACCGTGGTCCTGACCGACGACGGTCCTGAGATCCTGACTCGTCCCTGACCCAGGGCGGTCAGCCCTTGGCCCGCTCCTCGCGCTCGGCCAGGTGACGACGCTCGAGCCATTGCGTGACGGACATCAAGACGGCTCCGGCCGTGGCGGCCACGAAGACCGCGAGGTCGAGCTCGTGGAACGTGAACGGGATGATCACGAGGAAGACGGCGAGGCTGTCGGCCGCCCAGTGGACCCACCAGGGCCGCGGCGGGCGGGGCGGTAGCGTGACCAGCCCGGGCTCGGCCTCGTCGTCGTCCACCAGCGCACCACTAGCAGGTTCCGGCCCGGGGCGCGTCCCGGCTACGGTGGGATCGGCCGGGCACGCCGCGGCTCGGTTCGGCGCGGTTGGCCGGGGACTTGGCGTCCGCCCTGCCCGCCGGTACCATTGTCGGTCGGCCCTCGGGCCGTCGTGTGCGCGCGACCCCCGGGGCCTGTCCCGTCGTCCGCCCACGAGGAGTGCCCCGCTGCCCAAGGCCAACAGAGACGCGATCGTCCTGGAAGGGACCGTCGTCGAGCCCCTCCCGAATGCCATGTTCCGGGTGGAGCTCGAAAACGGACACAAGGTCCTCGCGCACATCTCGGGAAAGATGCGCATGCACTACATCCGCATCCTCCCCGGCGATCGCGTCCAAGTCGAGCTCACGCCGTACGACCTGGGCAGGGGCCGGATCACCTACCGCTACAAGTAGAGAGCGCAACCGATGAAGGTGCGACCGAGCGTCAAGAGAATCTGTGAGAAGTGCAAGGTGATCCGCCGTCACGGGCGGGTCCACGTCATCTGCGAGAACCCCCGGCACAAGCAGCGCCAGGGTTAGACGAGGAGCGTCATGGCCCGTATCTCTGGTGTCGACATCCCGCGTGAGAAGCGGCTCGAGATCAGCCTCACCTACATCTTCGGCATCGGCCGACCCACCGCGCAGAAGATCTGCGACGCGACGGGCATCGATTCCGACACGCGTGTCCGCGATCTGACCGACGAAGAGGTCAACAAGATCCGCGGCTACGTCGACACCAACCTGCGGGTCGAGGGCGATCTCCGCCGCGACGTGGCCCAGGACATCAAGCGGAAGATGGAGATCGGCTCGTACCAGGGCATCCGCCATCGCAAGGGGCTTCCTGTCCGGGGCCAGCGCACCCACACCAACGCCCGCACCCGCAAGGGCCCGAAGCGGACGGTCGCCAACAAGAAGAAGGTCGTGAGGAAGTAGGGGATGGCCAAGCCGAAGCCCGGGGGCCGTCGCCCCCGCAAGAAGGAACGCAAGAACGTCGCCTACGGGGTGGCGCACATCAAGTCGTCGTTCAACAACACGATCGTCACCATCACCGATACCGAGGGCAACGTGATCTCGTGGGCCTCGGCCGGCAACGTCGGTTTCAAGGGCTCGCGGAAGTCGACCCCCTTCGTGGCCCAGCTCGCGGCCGAGAAGGCGGCGCGCAGCGCCATGGAGCACGGCATGCGCAAGGTGGAGGTGCTCGTCAAGGGCCCGGGCTCGGGTCGGGAGACGGCCATCCGCTCGCTGCAGAACACCGGCATCGAGGTGTCGGGCATCAAGGACGTCACGCCTGTGCCCCACAACGGGTGCCGCCAGCCGAAGCGGCGGAGGGTCTGATGGCTCGCTACACCGGCCCGGTGTGCCGGCTCTGCCGCCGCGAGCGCATGAAGCTGTACCTGAAGGGCACCAAATGCGACACCATGAAGTGCCCGATCGAGCGGCGCCCCTACCCGCCCGGCGATCACGGCCGCAGCCGTCGGTCCACCGGCTCCGAGTACCTCGTCCAGCTGCGTGAGAAGCAGAAGGCTCGCCGCATCTACGGGCTCATGGAGAAGCAGTTCCGCAACGCGTACTCCGAGGCTTCCCGCCAGTCCGGGGTCACCGGCGAGAACCTGCTGCGCCTGCTCGAGACACGCCTCGACAACGTCGCCTTCCGGGCCTGCTGGGGCTCGAGCCGTTCGCAGGCCCGCCAGCTCGTGCGGCACGGGCACGTGCTCGTCAACGGGAAGCGAGTCACCGTTCCCAGCTACCAGGTGCGCAAGGGCGACGTGGTGACGCTTGGCGCGAAGGGCCGCTCGATGATCGTCGTCCGCAACAACGTCGACACCCTCGACCGGGCTCTTCCCGCCTGGCTCGAAGGGGCCGACGGCGGCAACCAGGTCACCGTGCGAGAGCTGCCGTTGCGCGCCCACATCGACGTACCGGTGCGCGAGCAACTCATCGTCGAGCTCTACTCGAAGTAACCCCCCATCCGACAGCCCGAGGAAACGCCATGTTGCTGAAGATCCAGCGCCCGACCGTCGAGCCGCTCGGCGATCCCGAAGGGAGCCGCCAGAGGTTCGCCGTCGGGCCGCTCGAGCCCGGGTTCGGCTACACGATCGGCAACTCCCTTCGGCGCACGCTGTTGTCGTCGATCCCGGGCGCGGCCATCACGATGGTGCGCTTCGACGACGCCCTGCACGAGTTCGACACGATCGGCGGCGTCACCGAAGACGTCACCGACATCATCCTGAACCTGAAGGACGTCGTCCTCACCAGCACCTCCGACGAGCCGGTGATCGTGCGTCTCGACATGCGCGGCCCCGCCGAGGTGGTCGCCGGTGACATCAAGGTCCCGAGCGAGATCGAGATCCTCAACACCGACCTCCACCTGGCCGATCTGAATGCCAAGGCCCGCCTCGCCGTCGATCTCACCGTCGAGCGCGGGCGCGGCTACTTGTCGGCCGACCGGGAGACCGCGGAGAAGACCATCGGCCTGATCCCGATGGACGCCATCTTCAGCCCCGTGCGCCGGGTCACCTTCAACGTCGAGCCCACTCGGGTCGAGCAGTCCACCGAGTACGACCGGCTCGTGCTCGACATCGAGACCGATGGGTCCATCACGCCACAGGAGGCTCTGGCCTCCGCTGGGGCCACCCTGCGGGAGCTGGTCGAGCTGGTGGCGAACTTGAGCGAGAACCCGCAGGGCCTCGAGCTGGGGGAGGTGCCCGGCGTGGCCGCCGGCTCCCCCGACCTCGACCTGCCCATCGAAGACCTCGACCTCTCCGAGCGCCCACGGAACTGCCTGAAGCGGGCCCAGATCAACTCGATCGGCGAGCTCCTCCAGAAGACCGAGGAGGACCTCCTGAACATCACGAACTTCGGGCAGAAGTCGCTCGACGAGGTGAAGGCCAAGCTCGATGAGCGCGGCCTGACGCTGCGGGGCTGAGGAGGAACCAGCGATGCCTGCCACCCCTCGCCGCTCGCGCCGCTTCGGCGGTGATGCCGCCCACCAGCGGCTCATGATGGCCAACCTCGTCGCCTCCTTGATCGCGGCCGAGGGCATCGTCACCACCGAGGCCAAGGCCAAGGCGCTCCGACCCGTCGCGGAGAAGCTCGTCACCAAGGCGAAGAAGGGAGGCCTGCACCGCATCCGTGACATCCAGGCCTACCTCAACGACAAGGAGATGACGGCCAAGCTCGTGAACGAGGTCGCCCCCCGCTACGCGGAACGCCCGGGCGGGTACACGCGGGTCCTGAAGCTCGGTCCTCGCCAGGGTGACAACGCGCCCATGGCCCGGATCGAGTTCGTGTAGCCCCTTCGGAGCGCGTCCGCGGTGAGCGCCGACCGGCTGGCGCAACGGGTCAAGCTCGTGGTCGCCTACGACGGCTCGGGGTTCCACGGCTTCGCTGAGAATGGTGGGGTCGTCACCGTGGCCGCCACGCTGCGGCGTGCGCTCGAACGGGTGCTCGGCCATCCGGTTGAGCTCGCTGGCGCCGGTCGCACGGACAAAGGCGTGCATGCGTGGGGCCAGGTCGTGTCCTTCGACACCGAGGCGGGCGTCGACCTCGCCCGGATGCAGCGCAGCGTCAACGCGCAGTGCGCCCCAGCCCTTGTCGTGCGCTCCGCCACCGCGGTCTCACCCGACTTCCACGCTCGCTTCTCGGCGCGTTGGCGTCTGTACCGGTACACCGTGCTCAACCGGGAGGTGCCCGACCCGTTCCTGGCCTCCACGACATGGCACGTCACGCGCCCCTTGCGATTGGCGTTGCTCGAACTGGCTTGTGATCCGCTGATCGGGGAGCACGACTTCTCGTCGTTCTGCCGGCGCCCGAGGGTGGGCGAGGGCGACCCGCCCGTCCCCTTGGTGCGCCGCGTCCTCGATGCAGGTTGGACCGACCTCGGCGACGGGCTGTTGCGGTTCGACGTCCGAGCGAACGCCTTCTGCCACCAGATGGTGCGCTCCGTGACAGGCACCCTCGTCGACGCCGGGTCAGGGCGCCTCCGCCCCGGCGACGTGGCCGCCATCCTCCGAGCGCGGGACCGCGGCGCGGCCGGCCAGCTCGCCCCGTCCCACGGCCTCTGTCTGTGGGAGGTCGGCTACGGCGACGATCCTCCGCCTCGCCGAAGCCGCGGCCAGCCTCGCCCCGCATAGGCGGCGGAGGGGCTGGGGGAGGGTTTGTCGCCGGGTCACATCGGGTAGCCCGAGATGGGTGCCGCCGCCTTCGACGCGCCCACCCGGAGGCGGCGGCACCCGAGAAGCGTGGCCGCGGTGTACGCCGCCGAATCTCGCGATCGGCCGGCGGTCCGGAATCTCCCGAGCGGCTTGCCGTTGTGGCCCTGCGGCCCGTATCCTTCATCGGTTCCGCCCCAAGGCGTCCTGGTCGTGGCGCGGCCCCGAGAAGGTTCACGATGCGCACGTACTCCCCGAAACCCAGCGAGATCCACCGCGCCTGGCACGTGATCGATGCCGACGGCCTGGTGCTCGGGCGCCTGTGCACCGAGGTGGCCCGTCTCCTCCGAGGCAAGCACAAGCCCACCTTCGCCCCGCACCTCGACACCGGTGACCATGTCGTCATCGTCAACGCCAGCAAGGTCGTGCTGACCGCGGGGAAGGCCACGGAGAAGGAGATCATCCGTCATTCGGGGTACCCGGGCGGGATCCGGCGTGAGTCATACGCGCAGTTCCTGGCGCGGCGGCCGGAGGACGCGCTCCGCCGGTCGATCAAGGGCATGTTGCCGAAGGGCCCCCTGGGCCGGCGCATGCTCAAGAAGTTGAAGGTCTACGCCGGGCCCGAGCACCCCCACCAGGCCCAGCAGCCCGAGCCCCTCGAGCTGGCCCACGCCAAGGCCCGCTGACCGAAGGAAGCGTCGTGTCCAAGCCGCTCGTCCAGTCCACCGGCCGCCGCAAGGAGGCCATCGCGCGCGTCCGCCTGCGGCCCGGGTCCGGCAAGGTCGTCGTGAACCGCCGTGAGCTCGAGCACTACTTCCCCAACCCCACGCATCGGATGGTGGCCCTCGAGCCGTTGCGGGTCACCAGCACCGACGACGTCTACGACGTGGACGCCACCCTGGGCGGTGGGGGCGTCACGGGCCAGGCCGGTGCCCTGCGCCTGGCCCTCGCCCGGGCCCTCGCCGGGCTCGACGGCGATCTGCGCCCCACCCTGAAGCGAGCCGGCTTGCTCACTCGCGACGCCCGCGAGAAGGAGAGCAAGAAGTACGGGTTGAAGAAGGCGCGCAAGGCGCCGCAGTACTCGAAGCGCTGAATCGAGGCACCCATGCCGCTGCGCTTCGGCACGGACGGCGTCCGGGGCGTCGCCAACCAGGAGCTCACGCCTGAGCTGACCCTCGCCCTCGGCCGGGCCGCGGCCCGCGTCCTCGGCGGCCGCCGTGTCATCATCGGCCGCGACACACGAGTGTCGGGGCCGCTGCTGGAGGCGGCCCTGGCCGCGGGGTTCGCGGCCGAAGGCGTCGCCGTGGAGGTCCTCGGCGTGGTACCGACGCCGGCGGTGGCCTACGTGGCCTCGGTCGAAGGAGTGTCCGGGGCGATGCTGTCCGCGTCGCACAACCCCTTCTCGGACAACGGGATCAAGCTGTTCGCCAGAGGCGGGCGCAAGCTGCCCGACGACGTCGAGGCCAAGATCGAAGCCGAGCTGCGATCAGTCGTAGCGCAACCGGCGACGGGTCCGGCCGGCGCCGCTGTCGGGCACATCGGGCGGGGGCCACAGGAGGTGGAGGCGTACGCCGCTCACCTCGTCGCCGCCATCGAGGGGCGTTCCCTCCACGGCCTGCACGTCGTGCTCGACTGCGCCAATGGGGCCGCCTACGAGCTCGCCCCGCGCGCCTTCGAACGGGCCGGGGCACGCGTCGAAGTCATCCATGCCGACCCCGACGGCACCAACATCAACGCGGAGTGCGGGGCGACGCATCCCGAGGGCTTGCGGGCCGCGGTGCCCGCGACGGGCGCCGATCTCGGTCTGGCCTTCGACGGTGACGCCGACCGTCTCATCGCCGTCGACCACACCGGAGCCGTCGTCGACGGAGATCACGTGATCGCCATCAGCGCGGTCGACTTCCGCGATCGGGGGCGCCTCGCCGGGGACACGGTGGTCGTGACGGTGATGAGCAACCTCGGCTTCCGCCTCGCCATGAACGCGGCGGGTATCAACGTGGTCGAGACGGCCGTCGGTGACCGTTACGTGCTCGAGGCCCTGGAGGCCGGGGGCTACTCCATCGGCGGCGAGCAGAGCGGTCACGTGATCTTCACCGACCTGGCCACGACCGGCGACGGGATCCTCACGGGCCTTCTCCTGGCCGACATCGTCGTGCGCCACGCTCGGCCGTTGGCAGAGCTGGCGGCGACGGCCATGACCCAACTCCCGCAGGTCCTGGTCAACGTGGTGGTGACCCGCCGCGAGCCGGACGTCGCGGCGATCATCGCCGACGACATCGCGCACGCCGAAGCCGAGCTCGGCGGCACCGGGCGGGTTCTCGTGCGGCCGAGCGGGACCGAGCCCCTCATCCGGGTGATGGTCGAGGCGACCACCGCCGACCGGGCCGCGGCCACCGCCGCCGAGCTAGCCGCGGCCGTCCGGCGAGCGTTGGGTGACGGCGGGTAGGCTGGGTCCCTCATGTGCGGGATCGTGGCCGTGGTCGACCGTCCCGATCGGCGCCCGGCCCCTGCGCCGCAGGACCTCTTGGCTCGCCTCGACGGGGCGATGTCGGTGCTGGCGCGGGCCGAGGTGCATGCCCCCGAGCTGCAGACGGCGTCGGCCCAGCTGACCGCGGTCGACCGGGCTCTGCAGGGCGCCCCCGGCGTCCTGGCCCTGGTCGCCGATCCTGAGCTGGTCGCGGCGGTGACGGCTCGCCTCGCCCGCATGGAGGCCGCGGTGAGCGGGGTCGAGGCCCACTTGGAGAGCCACGATGACGACGCTCCTCCCGAAGCGGTCGAGGAGCTGAACGCCGCCCTGGTGAGCACGAAGGACGCGCTCTGGGCCATCCGCCATGACCGGCTGCGGGCGGCCCGCGAGGTCGTCGAGCTCGCCGGCCGCGATGCCCCGCCCAGCTCCCTGGTGGGCTTCAGCGCGGTGCAGGTGGCGCTGTCGGCCATCGACCGCCTCGAGGTTCGCGGCCGCGACTCCGCCGGGCTGCAGGTCTTCGTGTGGGACCACGGTCTCGACGTCGACAGCCCCAGCGTCCGCGCTGCTCCTCGCCGGCCGGGAATCGGACCCGCTCTTCACGTCCGGTTCGCTGCGAGTCGTCGGCGGAACGCTCGCCTTCGTCTACAAGGCGGCAGCCGAGATCGGCGAGCTCGGCGACAACACCGCGGCACTGCGGGCCGCCATGCGCGAGGACGCCTTGCTGCATGTCGCGCTGGCGGCCCCGACCTCCCGCGCTCAGCGTGCTCGGCCACACCCGCTGGGCGAGTGTCGGCATCATCTCCGAGCCGAATGCCCATCCGGTCAACCAGGAGGAGGAAGGCCGGCCGGCGGGGCCGTACATCGCCGCCGTCCTGAACGGCGACGTCGACAACCACGCCGACCTCAAGGCCGCCTACGGCTTGCGCATCGCGGCGCCGATCACGACCGACGCCAAGGTCATCCCGGCGATCGTCTCCCGGGAGGTGGCGACCACCGGCGACATCACCGAGGCGTTCCGCCGAGCGGTCGCCTCCTTCGAGGGATCGGTGGCCATCGCCGCGGCGTGCGCCGAGCGACCCGACCAGGTGTGGCTGGCGCAGCGGGGGAGCGGCCAGGCGCCTCTACGTCGGCCTCGCCGACGGACGCTTTCGTCGTCGCCTCGGAGCCCTACGGCCTCGTCGAGGCCACGGCCGAGTATGTGCGCATCGACGGCGAGACGCCGCTGCACCCCGACCAGCCGATGCAGCCGCGGCCAGGTGTTCGTGCTCGACGGCGGCCCGCGCCGGCGTCGCTCGAGGGCATCCGGCGCATGGCCTACGACGGCACGCGAGCTGCCGCTGGCCGACCGGAGATCGGCGGGCGCGAGATCACCACCCGCGACATCGACCGGGGCGCCGTTCCCCCATTTCCTCCTGAAGGAGATCTCCGAGGCGCCGGCCAGCTTCCGCAAGACGCTACGCGGCCACATCCGCAAGCACGACGGCCTGCTTCGTCGCGGAGCTCGGCGAGCGGGCCGTGCCGCCCGACGTCGTCGAACGGCTCGCCTCGGGATCGATCCGCCGGTTGATCGTGATCGGCCAGGGCACGGCGGCGGTCGCCGGCCAGAGCATGGCCTCGATCCTCGCCGAGCTGGCCGGTCCGACGAGCCTCCGGGTCGAGGCCATCGCCGCGACCGAGCTCTCCGGCTACGGCATGCCGACCGACCTGCGCGACACGCTCGTCGTGGCAGTCAGCCAGAGCGGCACCACCACGGACACCAACCGCACCGTCGACCTCGCCCGCGGCGCGGGGCGCCGCCGTCATCGCGCATCGTCAACCGCCGCAACAGCGATCTGACCGACAAGGCCCACGGCGTGCTCTACACGTCCGACGGGCGTGACGTCGAGATGTCGCGTCGCCTCCACCAAGGCGTTCTACGCCCAGGTCGCCGCGGGCGCGCTGCTGGCCTGCGCCATCGCCGAGCACCTCGGGCGTCGGCGATCCCCGCCGCCGCCACGAGCTCTTGGCCGGCGCTGCGCGAGTTGCCCGACCGCCATGGAGGTCGTGCTCGCCCGGCGCAGCGAGCATCGCCGAGGCCGCCCACCGGTTCGCCCCCGGCCGCCGGCTACTGGGCGGTCGTCGGCAGTGGCGTCAACCGCGTCGCCGCCGAAGAGGTGCGGATCAAGCTCTCCGAGCTCTGCTACAAGTCGATCGCCTGCGATGTCACCGAGGACAAGAAGCACATCGATCTCTCTTCGGAGCCGCTGATCCTCGTGTGTGCGGCCGGGCTGTCGGATCGACGGCCGACGACATCGCCAAGGAGGTGGCGATCTACCGCGCCCATCAAGGCGCACCGATCGTCATTGCGAGCGACGGCGAGGAGCGCTTCGCCGCCGCCCTGCGTGTCATCACCGTGCCCGCCGTGCGCTCCCGCCCTCGCCTTCGTGCTCTCGGCCATGGCCGGGCACCTCTTCGGCTACGAGGCCGCCCTGGCCATCGACGGGTTGGCCCGACCGCTGCGAGAGGCCCGCGAGGCCATCGAGTTGGCGGTCGTGCGCGGGCTCGCGGGTGACGAGCTGCTCGAGCGACCTCCGGGCCCATCTCGTCCCAGCGGCCGAGCGGTTCTGGGCGGGCCTGCGCAGCGGGATGCTACGACGGCCAGCTCGAGGCGAGCACTGCGGTGCGCCTCACCTCGCTGCTGCGCTACGGCGAGGGAGTCGTGGCCCTCGACGGCTACCAAGCGCGAGCACGGCGTGGTCGGCACGCCAGAAGTGCTGGTCGACGACCTCGGCGCCGCGCTCACCCGCGCCATCGAGGAGCTCACCCGCCCGATCGACGCCATCAAGCACCAGGCCAAGACCATCACCGTCGGCATCTCCCGCTCCGACGAGAGCCTGCTCGCCGACCGCGCTCGTGCAGCGAAGTGCTCGACGCCGGGGCGGGCAAGGATCGCCTGAGCTACCGGACGCTCAAGGTGCTCGACGAGCTCGAACCGGCCATCGAAGCGGTGACCGGCTTCTCGAGGTACGCCATCGACGGCGAGCCCGAGGCGGGCACGGCGCGCATCTCGCTCGTCGACAAGGGCGGCCTGGCGCGAGACGTGCCCTCGCGCGTCGAGCGCAACCCCGAGCTCCTGGGGACGAAGCGACGCGTCGCTCTCGACCGCGAGGTGATGGTGGCCCAGGGCCGCGTCGATGGGCGCACGGTGATCCTCGTTCCCGAGGTCAAGGCCAACCAGACGACGGGCATCACCCTGCTGCACGTCGCAGTTCGCGCGATCATCTCCCTGCGAACGTGGCCCGGGCCGTGCTGCAGGGCTACCGCGACCGCTACGACCTCCTGGTCGACTGGGTGACCGAGACCGAGACCACCTTCAGCGACGACCGGCTCGCGGACGTGCCCGTGCGCGACCTCCTCACGCTGCCCGTCACCGAGCTGGCCGAGCGCTGGCGGTCCTGACCCGTGGTCGGGGTCGGGATCGACGCGGTCGACGTCGTCCGCTTCCGGCGGTCCCTGGCCCGCACCCCGGCGCTGGCGGCGCGGCTGTTCACGGAAGCCGAGCGGGCGTACGTGGCGCCGACGCGCAGACCCGGCCGAGCGCCTCGCCGTGCGCTTCGCGGCCAAGGAGGCCGTGATGAAGGCGCTCGGCGTCGGCCTCGGTGCCTTCGCCTTCCACGACGTCGAGGTCGTCCGGGCCGACTCGGGCCGCCCGGCGCTGGTGCTGCGCGGCCGGGCCGGCGAGCTGTCCGACGCCCGTGGCGTTCAGGGCTGGCACGTGTCGCTCACCCACACCGCGGCGCTGGCCCAGGCGGTTGTGATCGCCGAGTGACCGTTCGCACCGCCCTGCTCACCTGCGGTGGTCCGATCGGCCCATGTCGAACAGGCGCCGAGCGGGGTACAACCTTGTGGTGCGGTAGGGCGAAAGCCGCACACGACGACAGGCAGAGCGCACACGAGAAGGCGGAACCACCAGGTGGCGGGATCGCGGTGCGCTCAGCCTGCCGTCATCTCCGGGTGACCTCCGGGTGAGGCGAACCTTGCCCCGCCGCTCGGGCGTTCTCCGTCGAGACTCTCCCTCCTCGGTACCGTACGCCGGTGATCCCGATCGTGACCCCGGAGGAGATGCGGCTGATCGATGGCGCCGCCGAAGACCCGGTCGACGTCTTGATCGGGCGCGCCGGCGGGGCCGTGGCCCGCAGGGCCCGGCGGTGGCTCGGGGGCATCTACGGCCGGCGCATCGTGGTGGTCGCCGGCAAGGGGAACAACGGCAACGACGGCCGGGCCGCCGCGGAACGGCTCCGCCGGTGGGGTGCCCGGGTGGAGCTGCTCGACGCGGGCACGGGCGGTGCGGCCCGCGGTGACCTCGTGATCGACGCCGCCTACGGCACCGGCTTCCGGGGGACGTGGACGCCGCCGGAGGTCGGGGACGCGCCCGTGCTCGCCGTGGACATCCCGAGCGGCGTCGACGGCTTGACCGGGGGCGTCGAGGGCGCGGCGTTGCGCGCCGAGGTCACCGTCACGTTCGCGGCGCTGAAACCGGGGTTACTGTTCCCACCCGGGCCGCGAGCTGAGTGGGCGAGTCGAGGTGGCCGACATCCGGCTTCCGGTCGCGGCCCGCGCCCATGTGGTCGAGCGGGCCGACGTGGAGGGCTGGCTCCCGGTGCGAACGGTCGATGCGCACAAGTGGAAGGCGGCGGTGTGGGTGGTGGCCGGATCACCCGGCATGCTCGGCGCCGCCCACCTGTCCACCCGCGCGGCCGGGCGGGTGGGGGCGGGCATGGTGCGGCTCACGTCGCCGGGGGTGGCGTCCGACCCGCTCCAGCCCACCGAGGTGGTCGGGCGGGCCGCCACCGCGTCCGGCTTCGCCGGCGTCGTCCTCGACGAGCTCGCCCGCTTCGGGGCGCTGGTGGTCGGCCCCGGGCTCGGTCGTGAGGACAGCACCGTGACGGGCGTTCGTGAGCTCGTGGCCAAGAGCCGACGGCCGACGCTCGTGGACGGCGACGGGCTCTCCGCCTTCGCCGGGAGGCTCGATCTGCTGCACGGCCGCGCGGCGCCGACGGTCCTGACGCCTCACGACGGCGAGTTCGCCACGCTCACCGGGCACCCGCCGGGGCCGGACCGGCTGGGCGCGGCCCGCGCCCTCGCCGCCGAAGCTCGCGCCGTGGTGCTCCTGAAGGGGCCGACGACCGTCGTGGCCGAGCCGGGTGGGCGGGCGCTCGTGGTCACCGAGGGAGATGCCCGGCTCGCCACCGCGGGCACGGGCGACGTGCTGTCCGGCGCGATCGGTGGGCTCCTGGCCCAAGGGGTCGATGCCTTCGAGGCAGCCGCCGCCGGCGCATGGCTGCACGGCGCCGCCGCCCGTCGAGGGTGGCCCCGCGGTCTGGTGGCCGGCGACCTCCCCGACCTGCTCGCCGAGGTTCTCTCGTCGTGACCAGCGAGCGTTGGGCCTGGGCCGAGGTCGACCTCGACGCCGTGGCCGCCAACGTGGCGTGGCTCCGCGAGGTGGCGCGGCCGGCCGCGGTCTGGGCGGTGGTGAAGGCCGACGGGTACGGGCACGGTGCCGTGCCCGTGGCACGAGCCGCACTCGGCGCAGGCGCGGCCGGGCTCTGCGTCGCCCTCGCCCAGGAGGGCGCCGAGCTGCGCGCCCACGGCCTGCGCGGGCCCGTGCTGCTGCTGTCCGAGCCACCCCCCGAGCTGTTCCCCCTGGTGGTCGCGGAGCAGTTCGAGCCGATGCTGTACACCGCCTCGGGCATCGCCGCCGGGGCCGAGGCGGCCCGCGCCGCGGGCGGGCGGCCGCTCTCGGTACACCTCAAGGTCGACACCGGGATGCATCGCGTGGGCGCGTCGCCGTCGGACGCGCTGGCCCGAGCTCGCCAGATCGTGGAGCAGCCTGGTCTCCGCCTCGCCGGCGTGGCCACCCATCTGGCCGTCGCCGACGAGCCCGACCATCCCGCGACGGCTCGCCAACTGGCCTGCCTCGACGCGGTGTTGGCCGAGCTCCACCGCCACGGCATCGACCCGCCAGTGGTCCACGCGGCCAACTCGGCGGCGGCGATCGGCCGCCCGGCGGCGCGCCGCTCCCTCGTGCGGGCGGGTATCGCGGTGTACGGCATCCCGCCGTCCGTGGCCATGGCCGAGGCCGCGGCGCCGCTGCGGCCGGCCATGACGCTCAGGGCGCGCGTGAGCCACGTGCAACACGTTCGCGCCGGCGAGGGCGTCTCCTACGGGCTGCGCCACGTGCTCTCGCGCGACACGACAGTGGCCACGCTCCCGATCGGCTACGCCGACGGTGTGCCCCGGCGCTTGTTCGGCACGGGTGGTGAAGTGCTGATCGGGGGGCGACGCCACCCGATCGTGGGCGTGGTCACCATGGACCAGCTCATGGTCGACTGCGGTCCGCGGGCCGAGGTTCGGGTGGGCGACGAGGCCGTCCTCATCGGCACGCAAGGGGGCGAGACGATCACGGCTACCGAATGGGCCGAGCGGCTCGGCACGATCGCCTACGAGGTCGTGTGCGGCATCGGGGCGCGTGTCCCCAGGCGGTACCCATCGGGCCAGACTGGACCGGCCGATAGCATCATCAGGCGTGCCGGCGTCCCTTGAGCTGCTCGCCGCCGAGGCATCCACCTGCACCCGCTGCCGTCTCGCCGAGGGCCGCACCCAGGTGGTCTTCGGCATGGGCGACCCCAAGGCGCGGCTCATGTTCATCGGCGAGGGCCCGGGCGCGGAGGAAGATCGCCAGGGTCTGCCCTTCGTGGGCCGCAGCGGGCAGCTACTCGACCGGCTGCTGCGCGAGGAGCTCGGCCTTACCCGCGACCGCTGCTACATCGCCAACGTCGTGAAGTGCCGTCCCCCCGACAACCGCGATCCCCGGCCCGACGAGATCGACGCCTGCCGGCCCTACCTCACCGAGCAGCTCGAGCTGATCCGCCCGGCCGTGGTGGTGAGCCTCGGCCGGTTCGCCGCGCAATGGCTGTTGGAGACGACGGATGGCATCGGGAAGCTGCGGGGGCGGTCGTACCCCTTCGCTCACGGCGTGCTCATCCCGACGCTGCACCCGGCGGCGGCCCTGCGCGGTGGCGCCGAACCGCTGGCCCAGATGCGGGCCGACCTCGTGCGAGCCAAGTTCGCGCTCAGTGCGGCGGCCGCGCGGTGAACCTCACGCAATCGCCGATCCAGGCGTGCACGTCCTCGGCGGCGGAGACGGCCGAGCTCGGCGCGGCCATCGCCGGGCTGGCCCGGCGAGGCGACCTGGTGCTGCTCGTGGGTGACCTCGGGTCGGGGAAGACGGTCCTGGCCCAGGGCTTCGCCCGCGGGCTGTCCGTCGAGGGACCCGTGACCAGCCCCACCTTCACCTTGGCCCACCGCTATCCCGGCCGGCTGATCGTGAACCACCTCGACGTCTACCGGCTCGATCGCCTCGGCGAGCTGGTCGATCTCGGCCTCGGCGAGCTGCTCGACGAGGGCGTCACCCTCGTCGAATGGGGCGACGCGGTGGTGGCGGCGCTGCCGCCCGATTTCCTCGAGCTGCGGATCGGCTTCGGCGCGGGGGACGATCAGCGGGTGTTCGAGCTGCAGCTTGTCGGCAACGGCTGGGTCGGGCGGTGGCCCGCGCTCGCCGCGGCGATGAAGGCGTGGGCATGCTGATCCTCGGGATCGAATCGGCCACCGAGAAGGTGGGGTGCGCCATCGGCGGGCACGAGGGCGTGCTCGGGCTCTTCGAGTCCTCGCGGGGCCGCCGTCACGCCGAGACGATCACCCCGGCCATCGAGTTCGTCACCCGCGTGACCGACATCTCGCTCGAGGAGATCAGCGTGGTGGCCGTCGACATCGGCCCCGGGCTGTTCACCGGCCTTCGCGTCGGCCTGGCCACGGCCAAGGCCATCGCCCACGCCCGCCGCGTGCCCATGATCGGCATCTCCAGCCTCGACCTGCTGGCCTTCCCGCTCCGGCACTCGAGCCGCACCATCGTCACCGTCATCGACGCCCGGCGCGGCGAGTTGTTCTACGCGTCCTACCGGCAGGTACCCGGCGGTGTCCAGCGGGTCTCCGGGCCGCAGCTCGGCACGCCCGACGACCTCCTCGCCGACCTCATGGCCACCTCCGGCGACTACCTGCTCGCCGGCTCGGGGGCGCTGCGCTACCGCGATCGGCTGTGCCAGGGGCGCAGCATCGAGTTCGCCGACCAATGGCTCGCCCACCCGTCGGCCGCGCCTCTCGTGCAGCTGGCCCACGCCAAGGCGCTGCGGGAGGACTGGGTGAACCACTGGGAGCTCGAACCGGTCTACCTCCGCAAGCCCGACGCCATCATCAACTGGGCCACGAGGGCAGACAGGTGAACGCGCTGCGGCTCCCGGCCACCGTCGACCCGGCCGAGCTCCACGTGCGCATCACGCCGCTCAAGCGCCGCCACCTCCGCCAGGTGATGCGCATCGAGCAGCAGGTGTACCCGCGGCCGTGGTCGCTGGGCGTCTTCTACAGCGAGCTCGGCCACCGCGACGGCACCCGCTGCTACGTGGTGGCGCGGCTCGGGTCCACCGTCGTGGGCTACGGCGGCATGCTCTTCGCCGATGTCGATGCCCACGTCACCAATGTCGCAGTCGAGCCGGCCTGGCACCGCCACAAGATCGGCAGCCGCCTGATGCTGACCCTTGGTCGCCAAGCCCGAGCCCACCGGGCCAAGAGCATGACGCTGGAGGTTCGCGTCAGCAACCATGCCGCCCAGGCCCTGTACACCGGCTTCGGCTTCTCGCCGGTGGGGATGCGCAAGAAGTACTACGAGAACGTCGAGGACGCCATCGTGATGTGGGCCCACGACGTTCCCGGTGACGCCTTCGCCGAGCGGCTCCGTGCCATCGAGGAGTCGCTGCCGGGCAGCACGGTGTGGGACGGCTTGGCGTGATCTTCTCGGAGGCGACGTCCGCCGCCACGATCGTGCTCGGCATCGAAACCTCGTGTGACGAGACCGCGGCGGCCGTGGTGATGGGGGGCTACGACGTGCTGTCGTCGGTGGTCTCCAGCCAGGTCGACCTGCACGCCCAGTACGGCGGCGTGGTCCCCGAGATCGCCAGCCGGGCCCACATGGACCTGCTCATCCCGGTCGTGGCCCGGGCCGTCGTCGAGGCCGGCATCGACGACGCCCGGATCGACGCCGTGGCGGCCACCGTTGGCCCGGGGCTGGCCGGCGCCCTGCTCGTGGGGGTGTCGGCGGGCAAGGCCCTCGCGCTCACGTGGCGGGTGCCGTTCATCGGGGTGAACCATCTGGAGGCCCACCTCTACGCCGCCTTCCTCGAAGACGCCGACCTCGAGCTGCCCCTCGTCGTCCTCCTGGTCTCGGGCGGCCACACGATGCTCATCGAGATCGCGCGACCACGGTCACTACGTGCTCCTGGGCCAGACCATCGACGACGCGGCCGGCGAGGCCTTCGACAAGGTGGCCCGCTTCCTGGGTCTCGGCTACCCCGGTGGCCCGGCCATCGACCGGGTCGCCATGAGGGGTGACCCGACGGCCGTCGCCTTCCCCCGCGCGCTCGTGCACGAAGGGCTCGACTTCTCCTTCAGCGGCCTCAAGACCGCGGTCGTCAACCACGTGCGCAAGCATCCCGACGTGTCCACCGCCGACGTGGCCGCCTCGTTCCAGCAGGCCGTCGTCGACGTGCTCGTGGCCAAGGCGCGCCGGGCGGCCGCGCAGGTGGGGGCCCGTGGCCTCGTGCTCGCCGGCGGGGTAGCGGCCAACTCCCTTCTCCGGGAGCAGTTCCTGGACGCCTGCGCGCGAGACGAGCTGCACGGCTTCCTGCCGAGCCGGCTCCTCTGCACCGACAACGCGGCCATGATCGCTTCTGCGGGTTGGCACCGCTTGCGCAACGACGGGCCTACGGGTCTGGATGCCGGGGTCCATCCGGATCTCCGGTTGCACTGAACCTCCCCTCTCCCCGGGGAACTCGAACCGGGGTGGGCCGTCGACGGCACCCTCCGGTTCAACTTCCCGGGAGAGCCCCCTGCCCAGTTAGCACTCGTACCTCGCGGTTGCTAACCACCGCCCGTTCGGCCTATCGTTAGCAGTCGCAACCTTCGAGTGCTAACGCCCGCCGTCGGAGCACCGCCTGCCCCGCGGCCCGGTCGAGGCACGATTCACGATGCCAATGGAGGCCATCCGCGATGCAGCTCAAGCCCCTCGATGACCGGATCGTCGTCAAGCCGAACGACGCCGAGGAGAAGACCGCCTCGGGGTTGGTGATCCCCGACACGGCCAAGGAGAAGCCCCAGCAGGGGTCGGTCCTCGCGGTCGGCCCCGGCCGCCGCGCCGAGAGCTCGGGCGAGCTCATCCCTCTCGACGTGAAGGTTGGCGACACCGTCGTCTACTCGAAGTACGGCGGCACGGAGATCACCGTCGACGGTGACGATCTGCTCATCCTCACCTCGCGCGACGTCCTCGCCATCGTCGAGAAGTAGCCGGATGGCGAAGATCCTGAAGTTCGACGAGGAGGCGCGGCGCGCCCTCGAGTCCGGCGTCAACCGCATGGCCGACACGGTCCGAGTGACGCTCGGGCCGAGGGGACGCAACGTCGTCCTCGACAAGAAGTTCGGCGCGCCCACGATCACGAACGACGGTGTCTCGATCGCCCGAGAGGTCGAGCTCGACGATCCGTTCGAGAACATGGGGGCACAGCTCCTCAAGGAGGTCGCCACCAAGACCAACGATGTCGCGGGCGACGGCACGACGACCGCCACGGTCCTCGCTCAGGCCCTCATCCGCCACGGGCTGCGCAACGTCGCGGCCGGCGCCAACCCCATGAGCCTGAAGCGGGGCATCGAGAAGGCCGTCGCCGCTTCGGTGGAAGCCATCGCCGAGCAGGCCAAGGAGATCGACGACAGGGCCGAGATCGCCCAGGTCGCCTCCATCTCGGCGGCCGACTCGGGGATCGGTGCGGTGATCGCCGACGCCATCGACAAGGTCGGCAAGGACGGCGTGGTGACCGTGGAGGAGTCGAACACCTTCGGCATCGAGCTCGAGTTCACCGAGGGCATGCAGTTCGACAAGGGGTACCTCTCCCCGTACTTCGTCACCGACCCCGAACGCCAGGAGGCCGTGCTCGACGACGCGTACGTCCTGCTGCACTCGGCCAAGATCTCCTCGGTCCAGGCGCTCCTGCCCCTGCTCGAGAAGGTCATGCAGACGGGCAAGCCGTTGCTGATCGTGGCCGAGGACGTCGAGGGCGAGGCGCTCGCCACGCTCGTCGTCAACCGCATCCGCGGCCTCTTCCCCTCCGTGGCGGTCAAGGCCCCGGGCTTCGGTGATCGCCGTAAGGCGATGCTCCAGGACATGGCCGTGCTCACCGGCGGTCAAGTGGTCTCGGAGGAGGTCGGGCTCAAGCTCGAGAACATCACCCTCGACCTGCTCGGGCGGGCCCGCAAGGTCGTGGTGACCAAGGACGACACCACGATCGTGGAGGGCGCCGGCTCCGGCGACGACGTCAAGGGCCGCATCAGCCAGATCAAGACCGAGATCGAGAACACCGACTCGGACTGGGACCGGAGAAGCTGCAGGAGCGGCTGGCGAAGCTCTCCGGCGGCGTCGCCGTGGTCAAGGTCGGGGCGGCCACCGAGGTGGAGCTCAAGGAGAAGAAGCACCGCATCGAGGACGCCCTCTCGGCCACCCGGGCCGCCATCGAGGAGGGGGTGGTGGCCGGCGGTGGGATCGCCCTGCTCCGCACCCGGGCCGCCGTCGGTGACGTCGTGAAGAGCCTGAGCGGCGACGAGGCGGCGGGCGCCCGCGCCGTGTGGGAGTCGCTCGTCGAGCCCACCCGCCTCATCGCCGAGAACGCTGGGCTCGAGGGTTCCGTGATCGTCGAGCAGGTGCAGAAGGAGACGGGCACGATCGGCCTCAACGCCGTCAGCGGCGAGTTCGAGGACATGGTGAAGTCGGGCATCATCGATCCGGCCAAGGTCACCCGGGCCGCGCTGCAGAACGCGGCGTCCATCGCCGGGCTCCTGCTCACCACCGAGGCGCTCGTCGCCGACAAGCCGGAGAAGAAGCCGGCCATGCCGGGAGGTGCCGGGATGGGCGGCATGGGCGGCATGGGGGGCATGGGCGGCATGGGCGGCATGATGTGACGCGCTCAGCCGCGTTGGGTGAGACGGCCCGGGCCCGATGCCCGGGCCGTTTGCCGTTCTCGCCCCAGTGCTCACTGGCCCGGCTCGGGGTTCGCGCCGCCTCGCCCCCCGCTCCACAATGGGGACGTGCCCGAGCGCGGCGGACTCGCCTTCTGGATCCACCAACTGGTCGAGTACCTGCTGGGTGTGCTCGTCATCCTGGAGGCGGTCCATGTCGACAAGCCCATCGTGCCCGTGGTCGTCGGCGGCCTCGTCATCGCCGCCGCCGCCACCGCGGACGGCCCCCTCGCGGCCGCCCGCCTCGTGCCACGGGCCGTCCATCGGATCCTCGACATCGTCCTGGCCGTGGCCATCCTCGCCCTCACGGTGCTGTTCCACGCGCAGATGGGCGAGTTCGGCATCGCCTTCTCGGTCATCGCCGCGGCTGGGACTGGTCGGTCTCGTGCTGCGGACCGACTATCGAACTCGTCCGCCCCGACCGAGCCCTTCGGCGGCACCGCCCGAAGCGCCATCGCCGTCCAAGGGCGAGGACGTGGGGCGCGCCGCCGGCCGGCTGGTGGGTCGAGGGATCAAGGCGTACCGCGCCCGGAAGCCGTCCGCGTGACCCCTGCCGCGCCCGGGGTGCGGGCCCCGAGGAACAGGAGGCGAGGTCGGGCGCGGGCCTCGCCGTAGGCTCTGGCCATGGAGAGACCCCCGCCCGACCCCGCGAAGCTGCTCGCGTACTGGGACGAGTGGGAGCGGGGTGAGACGCCTCCGGGCCGCACGCTCGCCAACCTGAAGACCCACGGGCTGCCCGAGCTGCTGCACGGGTTGGTCGACGCGGTCGATGGCCGGAGCGCCTGAGGTTCCCCCGTCAGGGTTCGGGGGCCCGGCGACATCCGGGCGAGCGGCCGCACGAGCGGAGAAGCGAGCCGGCGGTGACCAGGTCATCCCCCGCCCGCCGGTCTGGGCGCCGGGGGAGCTCCCGCCGTGGGATGAGGTCGCCTGCGGGCCGGTCGAGCTCGAACCTCTGGCGGCGCGGATCGCGGCGAGGGGACCGGGGCGGCCGCCGGTGCTCGAGCTCGACGACGCCCGGCACTCCGCCGTGCTCGTGGCCTTGGCCGAAGGGCCCGACGGAGCCGAAGTGGTGCTCACGCGGCGGGCCCGCCATCTCTCGACCCACAAGGGTGAGGTCAGCTTCCCGGGGGGGCGGATGGAGCCGGGGGAGTCGCCACCCGAAACAGCCCTCAGAGAGGCGGAAGAGGAGGTGGGCCTGGCGTCGGGGTTGGCCACGGTCGTCGGCGAGCTCGATCACTTGAGCACCGTCGTGAGCCGGAGCCTCATCGTGCCCGTGGTGGCGACGCTGCACAGCCGGCCCGCCCTGCGCCGGGCGAGCGCTGAGGTCGATCGGATCCTCCACGTGTCCCTGGCCGACCTGCTGCGCCCGGGCACCTATCACGAGGAGCGCTGGGGCACGCCACCACTCGAGCGCGCCGTGTCGTTCTTCGATCTCGACGACGAGACGGTGTGGGGCGCAACGGCGCGGATGCTCGTGCAGCTGCTCGCGCTGGCCACGGGCACGGAGGACGGGCAGTCGTGATCGAGGCCGGGCCGCTCACCTTGCGACCATGGGGCCCGTCCGACGCCAGCTTTCTCTTCCACGCCCGCCAGGATCCCGACGTCGCACGCTGGTCGAGCGGCCCGCGCCCCTTTCGCGCCGCGGATGCGGCCGCCTTCGTGCGGGCTCACGCCCGGAGCCAGCCGGAGCCGCACGGGGCATGGCTGGCGGTGGCGCTCACCGACACCGGTGAGCTCGTCGGCAGCGTCTCGATCGTGCCGTTGGACGGGCTGTCCGGTGTGGGCCTCGACGCCTGGGTGGCTCACGAGGCGCGCGGCCAGCGTTTCGGCCGCACCGCGCTCAGGGCCACCGCCAGGTGGGCCGCGGCCACCTTCACCCCGGACGTGGTGCTCCTCGTGGCGGAGTCCAACCTTGTGGGCCAGGCGGTCGCGCGCAACGCCGGATTCGTCCCCGGCCCGCGGCGGGAGGAGGGCGCCTGCGACGGCGGCCGGCCCGTGGACGCGGTGGAGTTCCGCTGGTCGCGGTGAGAGGCGCCGTGGCCCCGCGGGCCGCACCGGGGGGCGAGGGTGGTCGCCTCGAAACCGCCGCGGCTCAGCCGGCGAACTCCTGGAGCACCGCCCAACCTTCCTCGACGTGGCGGCGCTCCGTGGTCCGGCCGCCGATGCTGAAACGCAGCGCCGACTTCCCTCCGAGCACCGTGCGGCTGAACAGGGCTCGACCTGTGGCATTGGCCGCCTCGACGAGCGCATCCGTGGCGGCGTCGCCGGCCACGAGGCGCAGGCAGACCAGGCCGAGCGATGGAGGCGCGGCGAGCGCGAATCGCTCGTCCGCGGCGACCCATCCGGCCAGTTCGCGCGCCAGCCCGACGTGGCGGCGGATCATCGCCTGCGCGGGGCCCACGCCGTCGGCCCGCAGCACGAACCACAGCTTGAGGGCGCGGAATCGGCGGCCAAGGGGGATCTGCCAGTCGCGGTAGTCGACGACGGCCCCCGAGTCGCCCGCCGCCGTCCGGAGGAACTCCGGGAGGATCGAGAGCGCCCGCAGCAGCGGCTCGCGATCGGCGACGTAGAAGAGGTCGCAGTCGAAGTTCACGCCCATCCATTTGTGCGGGTTGGTGCAGTAGGAGTCGGCGCCTTCGAGCCCGGCGTTCACCCACCGCAGCTCCGGGCAGAGCGCGGCGCTCCCGGCCATGGCCGCGTCGACGTGCAGCCACAGCCCCTCGCGAGCGCAGATGTCGGCGAGGGCGGGCACGGGGTCGAAGGCCAGTGATGACGTGGTGCCGGCGGTGGCCACGACGAGGAACGGGGTGCGGCCGGCGGCGCGGTCCTCCGCGATCGCGGCGGCAAGGACGTCGGGACGGAGCGCGAAGGCCGCGTCGACCGGGATGTACCGCAAGTTCTCCGAACCGATGCCGGCGATGCGAATCCCCTTCTCGACCGATGAGTGCGCGTGGTCCGTCGTGTATGCGACCAGTCCGCCCGGCGTCCCAATCTCATTGGCATGACCATCGGTAACGCGTTCGCGCGCGGCGAGGATGGCGCAGAGCGTGGCGCTCGATGCGCTGTCCTGGATGACGCCGCCTCCCGCCCCGGAGAAGCGGAACCGTTGCGGGAGGCCGAGCAGCTCGGCCATCCAATCGACCATGGTCTGCTCGAGCTCGGTGCAGGCGGGGCTCGTCGCCCAGGACATGCCCTGCACGCCCAGCCCGGCGGCGACGAGCTCACCGAGCACCGAGGGGTAGGACACGTTGGCGGGGAAGTAGGCGAAGAATCGGGGGTGCTGCCAATGCGTGAGGCCGGGCACCACGACACGGTCGAGGTCGGACACGATCGCCTCGAACGGCTCCGGAGTGGGGGGTGGGGACGCAGGCAGGAGGCGACGGATCTCGCCGGGCTCGACGGAGGATTGCACGGGGTGGCGCTCGACATCTTCGAGGTAAGCCGCGATCCAGTCGACGAGAGCATGGCCGTGGCGGCGGAAGTCGTCAGGCGTCATCGCGGGTGCCGGTCGCCGGCCGGCTGCCGAGGGGTGTTCGGGTCACCGGCGGCGAGCGTAGGGTGCCGCGGTGCCCAGCCCGTCTCCCGACACCGATCCGGGACGGTTCCGCACCCACGTCGCCTCACCCCGCGGCTTCGCGCAGGCCTTCGTCCACGAGGGGACCGGCGGGATGCCGCTCGTGTGCGTGCACGGCTGGCCGGAGTCGAAGCGCATCTTCTGGCGCGTCATCGCTCCACTCGCCGAGGCCGGCTTCGAAGTCATCGCGCCGGACCTGCGCGGCTTCGGGGACAGCGGCGTCGGTCCCGACGGCTTCCACGACGTCGTGTCCCACGCCTTCGACCTCCGCGCCCTCGTGCAGACGAACTGGGTCATGAACGCGTGGTGCTGCTCGGTGGTGACCTCGGCGGCCCGATCATCCAGGACCTCGCGCTGCGTCACCCGGACTGGGTCGATCGCATCGTGCTGTTCAACTCTCCGCTGTCGTACGACGCACAGGCGATGGCCGGGATGCGCACACGCCCGGCACGCGAGGCGAGTGACTACTTCGTCCGCCAGGGGACCGATGCCGATGCGCTCGCCGCCGAGCTGCGCACGCCGGACGAGCGACGGCGTTACATCGCCACGTTCTACACGTCGCGGTTCTGGGCCCATCCCGGGGCGTTCGAGGATCCACCTTCGGAACCGGGCGGCAGGCGGTTCGCCCGGAGCGCGGTCGTCGACTTCCACACCGAGCCGTTCGGTGACGCGGCGCGCTTCCGGGCCGGTCTCGGTGCCTACGAGAGCGCCTTCGACGTCGCGCGTCGCGTCGCAGAGCCCCGGCTGGGGCGCAACGAGCGGACGCCGGCGCTCATCCTCTTCGGTCCTTCCGATCACGTCCTCTACCCGGACTTCGATCGCATGGCGGCGACCGTGTTCCCGCGCCATGTGGGCCCGTTCCTGTTGCGCGACTGCGGACACTTCGTGCCGTGGGAGGCGCCGCACGCGCTCGTGAGCGCGACGCGTGCTTTCTGCTCCGACCTGGTGGCCGCCAGGGGTTGACGGGTCCGGAGGACGGGCGCGATTGTGGATTTGTCGGATCTGTCCGAATACGCAGGAGGTGAAGGACCCGCATGGCAGGCACGGTCACCTCAGAAGGGGAAACCCCACCGGGCTGATCCCGCGGCGCCGCAAACGCTTCCCGCCCGTTCCGGCCGGACGCCAGCGGGGGCGTCGCGAAACGCCAGGAGTGCGGCCTGACGCCGGAGGCTCCCACCCTGACCGGCCTCGAGCCGGCTCGAGCCGACCCCGGTTCCACGTGCAGCCACACGATCGGCGGCTCGCGAGCACGCTGCTTTCAGCACAACGGTGACACGGCCCCGGCTCAGGCCGGGGTCGTGTCGCGCCCGTGAAGAGAACAGGCTTGTTCGTGTCTCCTTCGCTGCATTCAGTGGACCGTGCGTCGTTCGCGGCCGTGGCGGATGGTCGAGCGGACGACGACGAAGCCGATGGCGCTCAACGCGACCACGAGGACGCCGAACAGCACGAGGGTGCGGGCGTCGGCTGGTTCGGCCGAGTCGCATTCGGCCTCGTCGGGATAGGCGCTCACGCACCTCGGGGGAACGAAGGCCGATGTCGCGGGTGGGGTAGTGGTCTGGGCACCCACCGGCGACGCCGCCGCGAGCACCACGACGAGGGTCAAGGCAACCAGGAAGCGACGCATCCGCCCGGAATCGTGGCAGGCACGGCGCGGGGTTGGTAGTCGAGCAGCGGCGGGCCCGATCACAGTACCGTTCGCGTATGCCAACCGTGTCGTTCGAGGGGGAGACGCACGCCGAGATCGTGGCCAAGGTCAAGCGCTGGCTCGGATCCATCGAGGGCGAGGAGAAACCGCTCAGCGCGGCGGAGGCGATCCACGCCTCGGCGGGGCTCACCAAGGACGCCCTCCGCGTCATGGCGGCGGCCGCGCCGGAGCCCATCGCCAAGAGCGATCTCGTGAAGGGCTTGACCTCGATGGGCTACACGGTCACCGACGCCACGTCCAAGGCCCTGATCGACACACTCGACGGACTGGCGCAGATCACCAACGACAGCGTGGTCAAGCGGGTACGAGAAGCAGGCAACAAGGCCTTGTACGAGATGAACGCGCAAGTGGCCAAGCAGGTGCTGAAGGCATTCCGCGGGAGGTAGTCACGGGTACGATCGGGGCTTCGCCGCGCGGGAGGAGTTGACCGTGGCCGAGGTCGAGATCGGGCTGGGCAAGACCGGCCGCCGTGCGTACGGGTTCGATGACATCGCCATCGTCCCGAGCCGCCGCACCCGTGACCCCGAGGACGTCGACATCAGCTGGGAGATCGACGCGTACCGCTTCGAGCTGCCGCTCCTCGCCTCGGCCATGGACGGCGTCGTGTCACCGGCCACGGCCGTTGAGATCGGGCGCCTGGGCGGCGGCGGGGTCTTGAACCTGGAGGGCCTCTGGACCCGCTACGACGATCCCGACCCGCTGTTCGAAGAGATCGCGCAGCTCGACGACGAGAAGGCCACGCGGCGGATGCAGGAGATCTACAGCGAGCCCATCGTGCCCGAGCTGGTCACCCGCCGGATCCGCGAGATCCGAGAGGCCGGCGTGGTGGCCGTGGCGTCGGTGACGCCGCAGCGCACGACGCAGCTGCTGGCCGCCATCCAGGCGGGCGAGCTCGACCTCCTGGTGATCCAGGGCACGGTCGTCTCCGCCGAGCACGTCAGCAAGAACCGCGAGCCGCTCAACCTGCTCAAGGTGATCCGGGACTACGAGATGCCGGTGATCGTCGGGGGCTGCGCCAGCTATCAAGCGGCGCTCCACCTCATGCGCACCGGTGCCGTCGGGGTGCTCGTCGGCGTGGGGCCGGGCCACGCGTGCACGACGCGGGGCGTCCTCGGCCTCGGGGTGCCGCAGGCCACGGCCATCGCCGACGCTCGCGCCGCCCGCATGCGCCATCTCGACGAGACGGGCGTCTACTGCCACGTCATCGCCGACGGCGGGATGGGGACCGGTGGGGACATCGCCAAGGCCATCGTGTGCGGGGCCGATGCGGTGATGGTCGGCTCGCCGCTCGCCGCTGCAGCCGAGGCACCGGGGCGGGGCTTCCACTGGGGCATGGCCACGTTCCACCCGACGTTGCCCCGCGGCGCCCGCGTCCGCACGTCGACCCGCGGCACGCTCGAGCAGATCCTCGTCGGTCCCGCCCACGAGAACGACGGCCGCATGAACCTCTTCGGCGCCCTGCGCGCCTCGATGGCCACCTGCGGCTACGAGACGCTCAAGGAGTTCCAGAAGGCGGAGGTCATGGTGGCGCCCGCGCTCCAGACCGAGGGCAAAGCCCTGCAACGGGCGCAAGGCGTCGGAATGGGCCATTGATGTGACGGGGACCGACTCCCTGCCGTGACCGCCGAGACCGTTCTTGTCGTCGACTTCGGCGCTCAGTACGCGCAGCTGATCGCCCGCCGGGTCCGTGAGGCCAACGTCTACAGCGAGATCGTCCCGGCCACGAGCACTGCCGCGGACCTGACCGCCCGGGCCCCGAAAGGGTTGATCTTGAGTGGGGGTCCGAAGAGCGTCCATGTGCCGGGCGCGCCGGCCCTCGACCCACGGGTGTACGAGCTCGGCGTCCCCGTGCTCGGCATCTGCTACGGCGCGCAGCTCATCGCCCAGCAGCTCGGGGGCGAGGTGGCCCGCACGGGCCGCGGGGAGTACGGGCGCACCGAGCTGCGGTCCACGGGCGGGCCCTCGACGCTGCTGGACGACGAGCACCAGATCGTCTGGATGAGCCACTTCGACTCGATCATCGCCGCCCCGGCCGGCTTCGCCGTGACCGCTTCGACCCCGGAGGCGCCCGTCGCGGTGCTGGAGAACGCGAGCCGGCGCATCTACGGCGTCCAGTTCCACCCGGAGGTCATCCACACCGCCCACGGCCAGGCGATCCTGCGCCGCTTCCTCTACGACGTGTGCGGCTGCCAGCCCACATGGACGATGGCCTCCATCATCGACGCCGCGGTGGAGGAGGTTCGGGGCCAGGTCGGCCGGTCCCGGATCATCTGCGGCCTCTCGGGCGGCGTGGACTCGTCAGTGGCGGCGGCGCTCGTGCACCGGGCCGTCGGCCCTCAGCTCACGTGCGTGTTCGTCGACACGGGACTTCTCCGCAAGGGCGAGGCGAGCCAGGTCGTCGCCACCTTCAAGGAGCACCAGCGCATCGAGCTGATCCACGTGGACGCCTCGGCCCGCTTCTTCGAGCGGCTGGCCGGCCTCACCGATCCCGAGGACAAGCGCAAGGCCATCGGTGAGCTGTTCATCCGCGTCTTCGAGGAGAACACCGGCGGGCTGACCGACGCCCGCTTCCTCGTCCAGGGGACGCTCTACCCGGATGTGATCGAGAGCGGCACCGCCCACGCCGCCGTGATCAAGAGCCACCACAACGTCGGGGGCTTGCCGGAGGACATGGACCTCGAGCTCGTGGAGCCGCTGCGTCACCTGTTCAAGGACGAGGTCCGGCGGGTCGGCGCCGAGCTCGGGCTCCCGGAAGAGATCGTGTGGCGCCAGCCGTTCCCCGGCCCGGGGCTGGCGGTGCGGATCATCGGCGAGGTGACGCCCGACAAGGTGGCGCTGCTCCAGGAGGCCGATGTGGTGATCCGCGACGAGATCCGGATGGCCGGGCTCGAGCGGGAGATCTGGCAGGCCTTCGCCGTGCTCCTCGACATCCGTTCGGTGGGGGTGATGGGCGACGAGCGCACGTACGCGCACCCGATCGTGATCCGCGCCGTCACCAGTGACGATGCCATGACCGCTGACTGGGCCCGTCTGCCCCACGAGCTCCTCGAACGCATGGCCAACCGCATCATCAACGAGGTCCGGGGGGTCAACCGGGTCGTGTACGACGTCACGTCGAAGCCGCCGGGGACGATCGAGTGGGAATGATCGGAGCCCTCGCAGCGAGAACTCCCTGCTGAGGGACCAAGCGCCGTCACCATTCGCGCGGGAGCACAACGTGTTCGTCATAATCGTCATGGAGTCGCTAAAGTCGGCGCCCGTATGTCCCGCTTCCGCCGCATCGTGGCCCTCGCCGCCGCCACGCTCGTGGTCGTCGCTCCGGTCGGTCCGGCCCTGGCCGACTCCGTCCAATCGAAGCAGCACGAGGCGGACCAGATCGCCGCTCGGATCGACAGCCTCCAGAGCAAGTCCGAGCAGCTGAGCGAGGCGTACAACCAGGCCGTGCTCGACCTCGGTCAGATCGACCAGGACGTCACCGCGGCGGAGGCTCGCCTCACCCGCCACGAGGCCGATCTGGCCACTCTCCACTCACGGATGGCGGCGTACGCGCTCAAGTCGTACGTGTACGCCGACCAGGCCAGCGGCGTCGCCACGCTCCTCGACCAAGCGACGCTGTCCGGGGAGGCGGCCGGCCGCCAGGGCTACGTCTCGATCGCCCTCGGTGCGGATGCCGATCTGACCGATGCCGTCGGCGCCGCCCGTGACGACGACGCCCGCCTCCGTGCCGACCTGGCGGCCAAGCAGAAGCGCCAGCGGCAGCTGGCCGAGACGGTGTCCAACCGCAAGACGGCCGCGGAGAAGGCGATCGTCACGCAGCAGGCGCTGCTGGGACAGGTCAAGGGCGAGCTGGCCGACCTCGTCGCCCAGGTACGCCAACGCCAAGAGCAAGCCGCGGCCCAGCAGGCCCAAGCCGCACTGGCGGCCGCACAGGCCACGGCCAACCAGGCCACGGCCAACCAGCCCACGGCCAACCAGCCCACGCTCCGGGCGGTCACCATCGGGCGCCGCACGGGCGGCGGTCCCGCGCCGGCTCGTGCTCCAGCGCGCTCGTTCCCCGTCCCGCCACCGGCGGCGGGCGCGGCCGGAGCGGTGCGGGCGGCGTTGAGCCAAGTCGGCAACCGGTACGTCGCGTTCCAGGCCTCGCCGGCGACCGGGTTCGACTGTTCCGGCCTCACGATGTGGGCTTGGGCGCAGGCGGGCGTCAGCCTCCCGCATTACAGCCGTGCCCAGTACGCCTCGCTGCCTCACGTTCCCCTTGGTGCGATCCAGCCGGGCGACTTGGTGTTCTTCGGCAACCCCATCCACCACGTGGGCATCTACATCGGCGGTGGGCAGATGGTCCACGCCTCGATGCCGGGCGTCGGCGTCGTCATCGGCTCGATCCGAAACCCGGTCGGCGTCGCCCGTCCGTAGGGCGAAGGGGGAAGGAGACCTTCCCCTCTTCGGGACCCCGATCTGGGGAACTCCAGTCGACCGGGCAAGCCGGATCGACCTCCGTACAAGACCTGTCACAACGTCCCGACTCTGTGACGCTCACTGATGTCAGTGGGTTCCTAGATCGGTCGCTCAGCGGGCCGGCGGCTACCGTGCCGCGGCATGCGGGGGCTGGACGAAGAACGGGTGGGAGCCTGGTTGGTCGGCAACGTCGGTGCGCAGCCCCCGTTCACCTTCGAGCTCATCGCCGGTGGGAGGTCGAACCTGACCTTTCGTGTCACCGACGGTACCGGGCTCGAGCTCGTCGTCCGCCGCCCCCCGCTCGGGCACGTGCTCGCCACCGCGCACGACATGTCACGTGAGCACCGGGTGGTGAGCGCGCTCGGCCCCACCCCCGTCCCCGTGGCGCCCACGTATGGGCTGTGTGTCGACGAGACCGTCAACGGGGCACCGTTCTACGTGATGGGCTTCGTGGAAGGGACGGTGGCCGACGCTCCGGAGAAGGTGGCGTCCTGGCCTCCCGAGCTGCGTCAGGCCGCGGGCTGGCATCTCATCGACGTGCTCGCCGACCTCCACGACGTCGACGTCGACGCGGTCGGGCTGTCCGATTTCGCCCGGCGTGACGCCTACATCGAACGCCAGATCCGGCGATGGTCGAAGCAGTGGGAGGCGTCGAAGACGCGCGAGCTTCCCGCTATCGAGGAGGTGGAGACCCGCCTGAAGGCTCGGATTCCGCCGCAGAAGGGCGCCACGATCGTCCACGGCGACTACCGGTTCGGCAACTGCCTCGTCGATCCGGCGACAGGGCGGATCACCGCGGTTCTCGACTGGGAGCTCTGCACCCTCGGCGACGCGCTGGCCGACGCCGGCTACTTGTGCGTCTACGTCACCGATCCCGGCGAGCTCGCTCGGCGGGGAAACGACCCGACCGCGGCGGGTGGGTTCCCCACCAAGGCCGAGCTCCTGGAGCGCTACGCGCGCCGGACGGGGCGTGACCTCACCGACATCGCCTACTACGTCGCCTTCTCCTACTGGCGCCTCGCCGTGATCAGCGAAGGCGTCTACGCCCGTTATGTGCAGGGAGTGATGGGCGACGACGACTTCAACATCGAGCAGTTCAAGCTCGGCACCGAGCAGCTGGCCGAGGCGGCCCTCGCCGCGGCTTCCGGCATCGCATGAGGACACCGTGACCGACACCCTCGACGACTTCGACTGCCAGCCGTTCACGGCTGACGGCTGGACCCACGACGTGTACCGCAAGGGCAGTGGGCCCGGCGTCGTGGTCATCCACGAGATCCCTGGCCTCACGCCGCGCGCTCGCGGACTTCGGGCGGCGCGTCGCCGAGGCGGGCATGACCGCTGCCTTGCCGTCCCTCTTCGGAGAGCCGGGCCGGGCCCCCTCCGCCGGCTACATCGCCAAGTCGGCGTTCACCGGTTGTGTGTCTCGCGACTTCGCCACTTTCGCCGCGGGGCGAACCTCGCCGGCGGCGGCGTGGCTCCGCGCGCTCGCCCGACGGCTCCACGAGGACTGCGGCGGCCCCGGCGTCGGCGCGGTGGGCATGTGCTTCACCGGAGGGTTCGCGCTCGCCATGATGGTCGACGACGCAGTGATCGCGCCGGTGCTCAGCCAGCCGTCCCTGCCCATGGCGGCCGGCAAGAAGCGGGCGGCCGATCTCGGCTTGTCGCCCGAAGACCTCCAGCGCGTGCAGGAGCGCGCCGCTGCGGGCTGCGACGTGCTCGGGTTGCGCTACCGAGACGACAAAGCCGTCGGCGAGCGCTTCGCCACGTTGAGGCGACTCCTCGGTGACCGCTTCATCGCGGTCGAGTTCGAGGGTCGCGGCCATTCCGTGCTGACCGAGCACCTTCAGGAGGAGGGCGTCGAGCGGGTGATCGCCTTCCTGCGGGCTCGCCTGTTGCCCGAGGGTTGATCAGACGGTGCGCTCGGCGCCGATCCAGCGCTCGAGCTCGGGGCCGCTCTCGAAGCTGGTGATGAGCGCGTAGCGAGGCGCCGTGCCGTTGTGGACGACCACGTGCCACAGCCGTTGCGTGTCGACCACGAAACGGGCCCCGCGAGCGAGGGGGAGCCGCACTTCCGTGGCGGGGTCGGGCAGGCCGTCGGGCCCGCTGTCCAACAGCAGCATGTAGCTGTCGGGGTTGTCGGTCAGCTCGACCCACGAGCGCACGACCCAGCCCTCGTCGTCGGGGTTGAAGCGGTTGTTGTCGTCGCGGTGGATGCTGCGCAACGCCGTCTCGTGGTCCTGCGGCTCGAGCTTGATGATGCGGACGCGGCCGAAGTTCACGCCGGCCCCGGCGACGTAGTCACGCAGGGTCGGGCACCGCGCGGCGTTCGAGGTGAACTTGGCGTCCTTGTCCGCGTGCTCGTTCTCCTTGCTCCAGAAGCCGCGGCAGTCGAGCTCTCCGTCGGCAGTCGCGATCGGGGCGAAGTTGGTGTCGCCCCCGCTCTTCCAGTCCATGTACTCGAGGGATTCCCACTCCGCTGCCTCGAGGGGGCGGTCGAAGTCCGCGAGGCACACGAACCCCGTCGGTTCGAGGATCTCCAAACGGCGATGCGACGTGTCCAGGGGGATGGACACCGACCAGTGGTCGCGATTGGGCGAGAACGACGTCATGGCGCCCCAGCCTACGGAAGGGCTCCGCCGCGGCAAGGGCACAAGGTCCCGGGCGCGCCGGGCCCCGCGCCGGCCGGCGAAAACGGCCCCCCGCCCTCGGGGAAACGTTTGTTGCGGGCTGGCGTCGGTCTGAACGGGTGTTCCCCGGCCAGTGCTACTGTGCGCGCCGGGAGGGAACCCACTTGAGGAGGGGGTCAAGTTGAGGCGCAGAGCCATCGTGGCCACCAGTGCCGTGGCACTGGCTGGTTCGTTGTTCGCGGTCATCCCCGCAGGGTTGGCATCGGCCAAGGTGAGCTTGGCCGGAAGCGTGCCAGACCTTCGCGGGGCGGTCACACCGGCGGGGCCGGCGAATCGAGCGGCCGTCATGTCAGTCAACGTGTATCTCAAGCTGCACGACGCCGCTGGCGCGCAGGCGTTGCTGCAGGCCGTCAGCACGCCGGGCTCGGCGTCGTACGGCAAGTACCTGACGCCGCAGCAGTTCACGGCGCGCTTTGCGCCATCGACGGCGAATGTCGCCAGGGTCAGCGCGTGGCTGCGCGGGGCCGGGCTCTCCGTCGACGACGTCGCCGTCAACCGTCTCGCCGTCTCGGCGAGTGGCACGGTGGCCCAGGTCGAGGCGGCCTTCGGCACCAGCTTGCAGCAAGTCAGCACGAGCACCGGCCTGCGCCGAGTGCCCACCAGCGCGCCGAGCATCCCCGCTTCGGTGGCGGCCGTGGTGGACGGCATCGGCGGCCTGGGCCAGGTGCTCCTCACTCCCGATCACGTCATCGAGAACGGCACGTCGGCCCCGGCCACGAATGGCGCCAACGTCACCACCGATGAGCCGCCTTCGCCCGGCTTCCGCAACGCCCCGCCCTGCTCCGGCGTACTGGAACCAGAAGCAGGCCACCGGCTTCCCGCCCCTCGGCGGAGGCTTCCCGAACCCGCTTCCATGGGCGCCGTGCGGCTGGAAGCCCGGTCAGCTCCGGGCGGCGTACGGGGTGGCCGGCGCGGTGGCGTCGGGCAACGACGGCCGCGGCACCAAGGTGGCGATCATCGACGCCTACGCGTCACCGACGATCGTCAACGACGCCACCACCTACGCGGTGGCGCAACGATCCGAGCCATCCGCTGAAGGCGAGCCAGTTCTCGCAGAAGGCGTTCCGGCCCTTCACCAACCAGCAGCTCTGTGATCCCCAGGGCTGGTACGGGGAGGAGACGCTCGACGTCGAAGCCGTCCATGGGATGGCGCCAGGCGCGCAGATCCTCTTCGTGGGCGCCAAGAGCTGCGAGGACATCGACATCGACAACGCCCTGCTCGACGTCGTCGGCAACGCCCGGGCGCAGATCGTGTCGAACTCCTATGGCAACCTCGGTGAGGTCGGGATCCCGAAGTCCGAGATCCAGTTCTTCAACAACATCGCCCTCGAAGCGGGCCTCCAGGGCATCGGGCTGTACTTCTCCTCCGGCGACGACGGTGACGAGAGCGATCAGCCCGCGTACACCGGCCCGGTCCCGGCGGCGGACTTCTCGGCGACCTCGCCCTTCGTGACGGCGGTCGGCGGCACCAGCTTGGGCATCAGCAGGAACGGTGGTGTCGCCGTCGAGCAGGGCTGGACGACCGGCATCAGCAACTTCGACCCGACGAGCAAGACGTGGGTGCCCGGAGGCGCCGGGGCGTTCCTCTACGGGGCCGGCGGTGGCCCCAGCCGGTTGTTCAACCAGCCGAAGTACCAAGCGGGCGTCGTGCCCGCCAACATCGCCACGGCGATCGGCGGCAAGCGCCGCGTCGTGCCCGATGTCGGCATGGTCGGCGACCCCAACACGGGCATGCTGATCGGCCAGACCCAGACGTTCAGCAAGGGCGTCAGCTACGGCGAGTTCCGCATCGGCGGCACCAGCCTGTCGTGCCCGCTGTTCGCCGGCGTCATGGCTTTGGCCGACCAGAAGGCGGGAGCGCCCCACGGCTTCGTGAACCCGTTCCTGTACTCGCTCTACCGGACGTCCGCCTTCCGGGACATCGTGCCGGGCCCCAAGATGGCGGTCGCCCGGCGGAACTTCGTGAACGGCGAGGACGCGACCGACGGGATCACCCCGCCGTCGGCCCGCACGTTCAACGCCAACCTGCAGTCGCTGCGCACGCTCCGGGGCTACGACACCCTGACGGGGCTCGGTGCTCCGAATGGAGGCGCGTTCCTCAGGGCCCTGGGCAAGTCCTGATCCGACCGTGGGTGGGCGCCGTGGCCGGGGGCCGATGGTCCCCGGCCACGGTCGCGTCAAGGGTCGGGGCTCCGCGGCCACGGTCGCCTTCTCGTAGCCCGAGGCCTGGGCAGATCCGCTCCCGTTCCGCCTGCCTGGGCGCCCGTAGGATGGGGGCGCCATGACCCCCCGCCCGGCTCTGCTCGCCGACCTGCTCAATCCCGACCAGCTCGACGCCGTCGTGCACGCCGAGGGACCCTTGCTCGTCGTCGCCGGCGCCGGCTCCGGCAAGACCCGAGTGCTCACTCATCGCATCGCGCACCTCATCTCCGAGCACGGGGTGAGCCCGTTCGCGATCCTCGCCATCACCTTCACCAACAAGGCGGCCGACGAGATGCGCCAGCGGGTCGAGGCCCTGGTCGGTCCGGTGGCGCGGAAGATGTGGGTGAGCACGTTCCACTCGGCTTGCGTGCGTATCTTGCGCCGTGACGCGCCGCGCCTCGGCTATCCCTCGAGCTTCACCATCTACGACCAGGCCGACGCGCAGCGACTCACCGGGTACGTGATACGCGACCTCGGCCTCGATCCGAAGAAGTTCACGCCCAAGGGCGCGCACGCCGTCATCAGCGCGGCCAAGAACGACCTCGTCGATCCCACGCAGTACGCGGAACGGGCCGGCAGCATCTTCGAGCGAAAGATCGCCGATATCTACCGCGAGTACCAGGCCCGCCTCGAGAAGTCCGGCGCCATGGACTTCGACGACCTCCTGACGGTGACGGTCCGCCTCTTCACGACCTGTCCAGATGTCCTGGAGAACTACCAGCGCCGCTTCGAGCACATCCTCGTCGACGAGTACCAGGACACCAACCAGGCGCAGAACGAGCTCGTGATGATGCTGGCCGCGGCCCATCGCAACGTCACCGTGGTGGGTGACAGTGATCAGTCGATCTATCGCTTCCGCGGTGCCGACATGGGCAACATCCTCGAGTTCGAGCAGGCTTTTCCCGACGTCACCACCATCCTCCTCGAGCAGAACTACCGGTCGACGCAGACGATCCTCGACGCGGCCAACGCGGTGATCGAGAACAACGCCAGCCGCAAGCCGAAGAACCTGTGGACCGACCAGGGTCACGGCGCTCGCATCGTGCGCTACCACGCCGAGGACGAGGGCGACGAGGCGCAGTGGGTGGCACACACCATCTCGCGGCTCCACGACGACGGCGACCACCGATGGGGAGATGTCGCCGTCTTCTACCGCACCAACGCGCAGAGCCGCGTGGTGGAGGAAGCGTTCATGCGGGCGGGGGTGCCCTACAAAGTCGTGGGCGGGACGCGGTTCTATGACCGGCGCGAGGTGAAGGACGCGCTCGCCTATGTCCGCGCGGTCGTCAACCCGGCCGACGAGGTGAGCGTGAAGCGGGTGGTCAACGTGCCCAAGCGGGGCGTCGGCGATACGACGATGGAGCGCCTCGACGCCTGGGCAGCCCGCCATGGGCTCACCTTCCGCCAGGCACTGGACGAGGCCGGCGAGGCCGGCGTGAGCGGCCCAGCCGTGCGGGGCATCGAGGCCTTCACCGCCCTCCTCCGCTCCCTGGAGGCGGTCGTGGCGGAGGGGCCGGTGGCACTCCTGCAGGCCGCGCTCGAGCGCTCCGGCTACCTGGCCGAGCTCGAGGCCGAGCGCAGCGTGGAGGCGGCCGGGCGGCTCGAGAACCTGAGCGAGCTGGTCGGCTCCGCGCGCGAGTTCGCCACGGTGGCCGACTTCCTCGAACAGATCGCACTGATCGCGGACACCGATCAACTCGACGGCGACGACTCCCGCGTGGTGCTCATGACGCTGCACTCGGCCAAGGGCCTCGAGTTCCCGGTCGTCTTCCTGGTCGGCGCCGAGGAGGGGGTCTTTCCTCACCTGAGGGCCCTCACCGAGCCCGACGAGCTCGAAGAGGAGCGCCGCCTCGCCTACGTGGGGATCACTCGGGCCCGCGAGCGGCTGTACGTGAGCCATGCCTGGAGCCGGCTGCTGTTCGGGTCGACCCACTACAACCCACCGTCGCGGTTCCTGGAGGAGATTCCCGACGATCTCGTCGAGCACGTGGGTGAGGGTCGGCGGCTCGGGGGCCGGGCGTCCTACCGGAGTGATGGTGGTGGGCGCCGCGACGTCTGGGGTGGTGACGCCGGTCGAGAGCGCATCGTCGATACGGCGCTGGCGAAGGGACGGTCGGGCGAGGGGCGCACCACGGGGGCCGAGACCATCGGTCTGCGGGTGGGCGACGATGTCCGTCACGTGAAGTTCGGGGAGGGCGTGGTGCTGGCGCTCGAAGGGGTGGGCGACAAAGCCGAAGCGATCGTGCGGTTCCGTGACGTCGGCGAGAAGCGGCTCCTCCTCGCGTGGTCGCCGCTGCAGAAGCTGTGATCGGCTCGCTGGGGGCCCGGCTCCGCGTCGGGTTGGCTCGCGACACCACCTTGGGCAACGTCCTGGAGCGGCTGGCCGTCGTCCACGGCCGCCGGCGCCTCGTCGAGGAGCGAGGTGCCGCTCGACTGTTGACCTACCAACGGGCCGCCTCCCGGGTGGACCGCCTGGCGGCCGGGATCGCGGCGCGCGTCGGCCCCCGGGGACCGCGTGGTCGTGGCCACGGCCAACAGCTACGACCAGTTGCTCCTCTGCCTCGCCGCCTGCCGAGCCGGGGCGGTGGCAGTGCCCGTCAACGCGCAGATGCGGGCGACCGAGGTGTCGTCGGTGGTGGCCGACGCCGGCGCGGCGCTCGTGATCCGGACTCCGGACGAGGTCGACGACCATCACCAGCTCGACCAGACACCGACCGCCCGCCCGGGAGACGTCGCCGCGCTCTTCTACACGTCGGGCACCACTGGTCGCCCGAAGGGGGTCGAGCTCACCCATCGGGCGCTGCTCGGGGAGCGACGCGGGCGGCGCTGGCGCCGGCGCTCCAGTTGCGTCGCGACGAGGCTGTGGTGTCGCTGCCGGTCGCCCACATCATGGGCTTCGGCGTGCTCCTCGGTCTCGCCTGCGCCGGCATCCCGGTGTACTTCATGTCGCGGTTCCGGCCCGACGACGTGCTCGGTGCCATCGAGGACCGCCGGGCCACCATCTTCGTGGGCGTGCCGGCGATGTACCGGATGCTGCTCGAGGCGGGCGCCGCCGAGCGGGACCTGTCGAGCATTCGGGTGTGGGCGGCCGGGGCGGACGTGATGCCTGACGAGCTGGCCGAGCAGTTCCGCGGCTTCGGAGCCACCGCGACCCTTCCTCTCGTCGGCCCGGTCGGAGAGGCCATGTTCCTCGAGGGTTACGGCCTCGCCGAATCGGCCGGCGGCGTGGCGGTGAAGCTGCACCTGCCCGTCGTCGGTGGCCTGCTGTCGGGCAGTGGGGTGGGCCGTCCGTTGCCCGGTTACCACTTCAAGGTGGTGGACGACGACGGGCGCACCGTGCGGCCGGGCCAGGTCGGCGAGCTGTTGGTGAAGGGCCCGGGCGTCACCGTCGGCTACTGGGGCGACGACGAGCTCACCTCGCGCGTGCTCACCGACGACGGCTGGCTGCGCACCGGCGACCTCGTACGGCCGGGACCGTTCGGGTCGGTGACCTTCACCGGGCGGGCGAAGCACGTCATCAAGAGGGGCGGCTACTCGGTCTACGCCGTCGAGGTCGAGCGGACGCTGGAATCTCACCCCGCCGTCGCCGAGGCCGCCGTGGTGGGCCTCCCGGATCCGCGCCTGGGTGAGGTGCCCGCCGCCGCGGTGCGGCTCCGGCCCAACACCCACGTCACCCCCGACGAGCTCCTGGCGTTCGCCGCCGCCGAGCTGGCCGACTACAAGGTGCCGGTCGAGCTCGTCGTGGTCGACGAGCTGCCCCGCACGGCCACCCAGAAGGTGCAACGGCACCTCCTCGCGCAGTTGTTCGAGTGAGCCCACCCGCGCAGCCTGGAAGTCGAACCGGAGAGAGCCGTCCACGGCCCCCTTGGGTGCAACTTCCTCGGCGGAAAGGGACTGAGATCGTTCTCAGCCTCTGTCCTGGAAAACGCCAGGAGAAGCGGCATGATGGGACCGTGCGCGTCCTCCTCGTAGAGGACGAGGTCGCGCTGGCCGAGAGCATCGCCCGCGGCCTCGAAGCCGAGGGCTTCAGCGTCGACGTCGTCCACGATGGCAACGACGGGCTCTGGCGCGCTCGCGAGCATCCCTACGCCGCCATCATCCTCGACCTGCTGCTGCCCGGGGCCAACGGCTTCAAGGTCTGCCGGGCCTTGCGATCGGAGGGCATCTGGACGCCCATCCTCGTGCTCACGGCCAAGACCGGGGAGTACGACGAGGCCGAGTCGCTCGACACCGGGGCCGACGACTTCCTCTCCAAGCCGTTCTCGTTCGTGGTCCTCCTCGCCCGGCTGCGCGCCCTCCTCCGCCGGGGCAGCACGCCCCGGCCGGCGACGCTGAGCGCCGGCTCGCTCGTGCTCGACCCCTACACCCGCACGGTGAAGCGCGGCGAGACCGACGTGCACCTCACCGCGCGCGAGTTCGCCGTCCTCGAAGCGCTCCTGCGCCGGCAGGGCGGCGTGGCCTCGAAGCCGGAGATCCTCGAGGAAGTGTGGGGCCCCGACTTCCCCGGCGACCCCAACATCGTCGAGGTCTACATCCGCTACCTGCGCCGCAAGCTCGACCTCCCCTTCAAGCTCGACACGATCGAGACGGTGCGCTCCGCGGGCTACCGGGTGGTGGCCGATGGCTGAGCCGCTCCGGCTCGGAGGGACCTCGCGGAGCCGCCCGTGGCGATCGGTGCGCTGGCGCATCACGCTGCTCGCCACCGCGCTCGTGGGCGTCACGCTCGCCCTTGCCGCCTACCTCCTCGTCAGCTCGGTCGAGCGCCGTCTCACCGACCGCGCCCGCCAGGAGGCCGCGCAGGCGCTCGACCAGACCCAAGGCGAGCTGGCCGCGGGACAGTCCGTCGACAAGATCACGGGGCTGCTCCCCCTCGGTTCGCCCTATCTGCAGATCTACGGCTCTGACGGGCGCGTCGTGATGTCCGGACCGGGCACCCCGGCGACGCAGCTCTTCACGATCGACGGCTTCGGTCACCCGGTGCCCGTGGCCGGGCTCACCACCAACCGGCTGGTGGTCGAGACCCGCAGGATCTCGAGCAACAACGGACCGCTCACCCTCGTGGCCGCGTCGTCGCTCGACGAGGTGCGTCGCAGCGTCTCGACGCTGGCGTCGTCGTTGTGGCTCGGCATCCCGCTCGTCGTGCTCGCGGTCGGGATGGTGAGCTGGTGGCTCGTCGGGCGAGCGCTGCGGCCCGTCGAGCGGATGCGCCGCGAGGTCGAGGACATCAGCCACACCACGCTGCACCGTCGCATCGACGAGCCGACCACGGGTGACGAGGTCGCCCGGTTGGCGCACACCATGAACGTGATGCTCGATCGGCTGGAGACGGCCCAGACGAAGCAGCGCCAGTTCGTGTCCGACGCCTCGCACGAGCTGCGCAGCCCCCTCACCACCATCCGCACGAGCGTGGAGGTGGCCAAGCTCCATCCGGAGGCGGTCGACTGGCCCCAAGTGGCCACCACGGTGCTGAACGAGAGCGAGCGCCTCGACGGCCTCGTCAGCGACCTCCTCGACCTGGCCAAGCTCGATGAGACGAGCAACGGCGAGCACGGCGCCCGCCGGGGCCATGTCGACGTCGACGAGCTGGTGCTGGACGACGTGGCCCGGTTGCAGCGGCTGGGCTATACGGTGCGGGCCGAGGGCGTGTCCGCCGCTCGCGTCGATGGTGACGGGCGGCAGCTGGCCAAGCTGGTGCGCAACCTCCTCGACAACGCGGCTCGTCACGCGGCTTCCGCGGTAACGGTCACCTTGAGCGAGGACAGCACGACGGCCTGCCTCCGCGTCGACGACGATGGCCCTGGCATCCCCGCAGAGGATCGCGACCGCGTGTTCGAGCGCTTCACCCGCCTCGACGAGAGCCGACTACGCCAGACCGGCGGCTCTGGCCTCGGGCTCGCGCTGGTGAAGGCGATCGCCGAGGGTCACGGAGGCTCCGTGACCGCGCTCGCCTCGCCGAGCGGTGGCGCCCGTTTCGAGGTGCGCCTCCCGCTGCACGAGCCCTTCTCCGAGATGGCCCACCTCGACCCCGATCCGGTCTCGCTCTGAGTTACAGGGGTGAGGCGAGCAGCTTGCCTGCGAGCCGAACCCGACGAAGGAGTCGCGCGAATCGGCCAGGTGGGCGAGCGCCGCTGCGGAGCGGCGGCGGCGAGCTCGGGAGGTGAGGCGAGCAGCTTGCCTGCGAGCCGAACCCGACGAAGGAGTCGCGCGAATCGGCCAGGTGGGCGAGCGCCGCTGCGGAGCGGCGGCGGCGAGCTCGGGAGGTGAGGCGAGCAGCTTGCCTGCGAGCCGAACCCGAATGGATCAGCCGTTGGCCACGGTGGTCGTGCCGCGACCGGGGGCACCGCCGGGGGTCAGGTCGATCACCACGTGTCCGCTCCCGTCCACCGACCACGGGATCCGCGCCAGCCCGGTCCCGTCCTGCGGGAAACGCTGGCCGGTGCAGGGCGCGACGAGCTCTCGGGTGGAGCGGTCGAGGCTCACGACACAACTCGCCGGCGCTGCCTGGCGGCACGAGCGAGAAGACTCGCCAGGCCGTCGTGGGGTCGTCGCCCGTGTGGTAGACGCCGATCGCCTGGCGTTCCGCCCCGTTCACGAGCCCCGGGAACAGCAGCGGTCCGCTGGTCGAGATCTCCTTGGCGATGCTGGCCGGATCCTCCAGGGTGAACACGTCGGCGCCCAACTTGACTTGCACCGAGTGGCCATTGCTCACGAGGGCGGCCACGCCCCAGAGGACGAGCCCGAGCAGCACGAAGAATCCCAGCCCAAGGGACACGGGCACGACGGCGCGACCCACGGTGGTCTTGGGGCGGATCAAAGCCATCGCCCTAGTATGCGGCCCCGTGAAACGGCCCTACCGAGTCGTCGTGGCCAAACCCGGCCTCGACGGCCACGACCGGGGCGCGAAGACCATCAGCAGGGCGCTGCGCGACGCCGGCTTCGAGGTGATCTACACCGGTTTGCACCAGACGCCCGAGCAGATCGCCGAGACGGCGATGCAGGAGGACGCCGACGCCGTCGGCCTGTCACTCCTGTCGGGCGCCCACAACACGTTGTTCCCCCGCGTGATGGACGAGCTCAAGTCGCGCCAGCTTGATGACGTACTCGTCTTCGGCGGAGGCGTGATCCCTACCGCCGACGTCGCCGCCCTCAAAGACGCGGGTGTGGCGGAGATCTTCACCCCGGGTTCGTCGTTGTCCGGCATCTGCCGTTGGCTCGAAGCCGAGCTCGACCAACGCGAGGAGCTCGATCAAGCAGAAGGAGCGTCCTGAGTGGACCTGTTCGAGTACCAGGGTAAGCAGTACTTCGCCCGCTTCGGCATCCCGGTGTCGCCGGGGGGCGTGGCCGACACGATCGACCAGGCCGTGGCCCAGGCCGAAGCGGCCGGGTACCCCGTCGTGGTGAAGGCGCAGGTCCAGGTGGGCGGGCGCGGCAAGGCGGGGGGCATCAAGCTCGCCAACAACTCCGACGAGGTGCGCCTCCACGCCGGGAACATCCTCGGCATGGACATCAAGGGCCACCTCGTGAAGCGGCTCTGGGTCGAGCACGCGTCCGACATCGCCGAGGAGTACTACGCCAGCTTCACCCTCGATCGCTCGGCCAAGCAGCACCTGCTGATGCTCTCGGCCAAAGGCGGCGTGGAGATCGAGCAAGTGGCGGACGAGGACCCCGAGGCCATCGTGCGCCTCCACATCGACCCGGTGGACGGGTTGTCGGCCGTGGCCGCCCGCGACGCCTGCGAGCGGGCCCGTTTGAACCCGGCGGCGGTGGATGGGGCGACCGACATCCTGTTGCAGCTGTACGACTGCTACGTGAAGGGCGACTGTGATCTCGCCGAGATCAACCCGCTGATCTTCACGCCCGCGGGGAAGGTCCACGCCCTCGACGCCAAGGTGAGCCTCGACGGCAACGCCGAGTTCCGGCACCCGGAGTGGGAGGAGTACAAGGCCACCGAAGAGCTCGACGAGCGCGAGCAGCTCGCCCGCTCGAAGGGCCTCCAGTACATCGGCCTCGAAGGCAGCGTCGGCGTGATCGCCAACGGAGCCGGTCTCGCCATGAGCACGCTCGACGTCGTCAACCAGGTGGGCGGGAAGCCTGCCAACTTCCTCGACATCGGCGGAGGGGCGTCGGCCGATGTGATGTCCGCGGCGCTCGAGGTCATCAACTTCGACGAGACCGTGAAGGCCATCCTCATCAACATCTTCGGGGGCATCACCAAGGGCACCGAAGTGGCCAACGGCATCGTCGAGGCGCTCGGACGGGTCGACGTTCGCGCCCCGATCGTGGTGCGCCTCGACGGCACGCTCGCCGACGAGGGGCGGGCCATCATCGAGCCCCATGTCTCCGACCGCTTGCAGTTCAAGCCGACGATGCTCGACGCCGCCCGCGCCGCCGTCGAGCTCGCCCGCTGAGCCCGGCCGCGCTCCTTCTGTCACCTTCGTCTCGAGAGGACACCCCGACCCATGAGCATCTTCGTCGACGAGACCACGACGGTCGTCGTCCAGGGCCTCACCGGTGGCCAGGGACGCTTCCATGGCCTCCGCAACAAGGCTTACGGCACGAAGGTCGTCGCGGGCGTGACCCCGGGGAAAGGCGGCCAGGATGTCGAAGGGATCCCGATCTACGACTCGGTGCAGGAGGCCGTCGACAGGACCGGCGCGAACGCCTCGTTCGTGTCCGTGCCACCCAAGGCGGCCCCGGCGGCCATCCTCGAAGCAGCGGCCGCGGGCATCCCCTTCGTCGTCTGCATCACCGAGGGCATTCCTGCCCAGGACGAGGCGCTCGTGTTCAACACGCTCCGCCGTGAGCACGCCGGCACCCGCCTGCTGGGCCCGAACTGCCCCGGCATCATCAGCCCTGGGCGGTGCAACATTGGCATCACCTCCGGTGATATCGCGCAGCCGCCCGTGCCCGGCCAGCCCGACGTCGGCATCGTGAGCCGCTCCGGGACGCTCACCTACCAGGCGCTCTACGAGCTCAAGCAACACGGCACGGGGGTCACGACCTGTGTCGGCATCGGTGGTGATCCCGTGCCCGGCACGAGCTTCATCGATTGCCTGGCCGAGTTCGAAGCCGACCCCGAGACCGCGGCCGTCTTCATGATCGGCGAGATCGGCGGATCGGCCGAAGAGGAGGCGGCCGAGTTCATCCAAGCATCGATGAGCAAGCCGGTCGTGGCATACATCGCGGGGGTGACCGCCCCGGCGGGGAAGAAGATGGGCCACGCGGGGGCGATCGTGAGCGGCGGCAAGGGCACCGCGCAGGGAAAGATGGATGCACTGCGGGCCGCGGGAGCCGAGGTGGGGCTCAACCCGACCGAGGCGGGGGAGTTGGTGGTGAAGATCGTGGGACGCCGCTGACCCGTGGTCTCCCGGGGGGCGCTAACCTCGTTGGCCCGGGGAAGGAAGGACGAGGCCAGGGTGACCACGCTGCCGCCACCGAGCTGGCCGGCGCCGCCGGTCCCGCCACGGTCCCCGCCGCCGGTCCCGCCACGGTCCCCGCCGCCGCCGGTCCCGCCACGGTCCCCCGCCCCCCGCCCGTCCCCGCCGCCGTTGCCGCCCACCCCCCGGGTCGTCCTGCTGACCGTCCCACCTCCGCCCGAGGCACCGGTCACCCCGGCCGATGTCCCACCGCGGCGTCGGCGCTGGCCTCGCGTGCTCGCCGCCGTGGCCGCGATCGCCCTGGTGGTCGGCGTGGTCGTCGGTGTCGTTGCGCGCCACGACGACGGCGCCGCCGTCGTTCGACTCCGCAACCAGGCGGGCGGTCTCACCGACATGCCCACCGGGCTGCGCCGGGCCCCGACCTCCCGGGTGGTGCTTGCCGGCATCCGGGGCACGCCGCGGCTGGCCCGGGTCGATGGCGACGGGATCCTCGTGGCCACCGATTTGGGAGGCATCACCGAGCTGACGCGCTTCGCCGTGACGGACGGTCAGCTGGTGTGGCGGGCCACGATCCAGGGCTTCACGATCCAGGCTGCCGACCGCTGGCAAGGCGTGATCGTCCTTTCCCTGAGCGGAGGCGGGGGCAGCCGCGTCGTAGCCTTCGACACCGCGTCGGGGCACGAGAAGTGGAGCTACGACCGGCCCGAGGCGCGTCTCGTGGCCCTCAACGCGGCCGCGGGCGGCTACATCGTGGGCGCGGCGCAGGGCGACAACACCAGCCAGCTCTTCGTGCTCGACGCCCAGGGGAAGCCGCGTTGGACGACGCGCATGGACGAGGCCTATCTCGACCCGCGCGTCGTGCTCGTCCGGGTCGGGTCGCAGCTCGAACTGCACGACCTCGCCACCGGGGCGGAGCGGTGGGAGGCGCCGGCTGACCCCTCAGCGGCGCTCGGGGTCGTCGCCGGCCACGCCGTGGTGGTCGAGGAACGCCAGGCGATCGTGTACGCCGACGATGGGAGTGTGCTGTGGCGGCATGCCCTGCCGGCGGGGACCCCGGTCGCCGTGGTCAACCGCACCGACGACCTCGCCATCGTGGTGCAGGGCAGCGAGATCGTCGGTCTCTCGATGGCAGACGGCCAGGCGCGGTGGGAGGCCCCTCCCTCCTCGCTCGTCCTCCAGGACACTTCCTCGTCGTTGTTGACGGTGCGCTCGACCGACCAGGACACAGTCTTCCGCGTCGTCGACGCGAAGTCGGGCAAGGAGCGGGGCATCCAGGTTCTCGACCCCACCTCGGGATGGGCCTTCGCTGCCGATGTCGTCTACGTCGGCAACGGCCAGGGCGGGGTGTCGGCCTTCGACCGCAGCACGCTGCGCCAGCTCTGGTCGTCGGTCGTGAACGACTCCGGATCGGTCCAGGTCATCGACGCGGTGAACGATGGCGTGCTGGTGCTCGACTCGAGCAACGCCCTCGTGCTGCTGCGCTGAGCCGTGCTCGAGGTCCGCTACGGTCGCTCGCGTCCATGACCGCGCCGACCACACCCCTCCGTGACGACGCGTCTCCACGGTTGGCCGTGCTGGCTTCGGGCAGCGGCACCATCCTCGAAGCGATCATCGAGAGCGGGCTGCCCGTCGTGGCCGTGCTGGCCGACCGGCCGTGCCGCGCCCTCCTCGTCGCCGAGCGAGCCGGCATCGAAGCCCGCCTCGTCGTGCGCGACCGCTTCGACGCCGGGTTCGACCGAGCGGCCTACACGACCCGTGTCGTCGACGTGCTCGCCGACCTCGCTCCCGACTTGATCGCCATGGCCGGGTTCATGACGGTGCTCGGGCCGGACATCTTCGCCGTGTATTCCGGGCGGATCGTGAACACCCATCCGTCATTGCTCCCCGCCTTCCCCGGTGGCCACGCCGTGCGCGACGCGCTCGGCGGCGGGCGTCCAGGTCACCGGCTGCACGGTGCACGTCGCCACCGAGGCCGTCGACAACGGGCCGATCCTCGCTCAAGAGGCGGTTGTCGTGCTGCCGGGCGACGACGAGGCCACCCTCCACGAGCGGATCAAGGATGTCGAGCGCCGCCTGTACCCCCAAGCCCTCAAGGAGCTCCTGGCATGAAGGTGATCGTCGGCAACCCGAGGGCGCAGGAGTGAGCGACCACACCGCGCTGCTGTCGGTGTTCGACAAGACCGGCATCATCGAGCTCGCCACCGGCCTGCGCGAGCTCGGCTGGCGGCTGGTCTCGAGTGGTGGCACCGCGGCCGCCTTGGCGGCGGCCGGCCTGCCGGTGACCGATGTGGCCGAGTGGACGGGCGTGCCGGCCACCCTCGGCCATCGGGTCGTCACCCTTCATCCCCGAGTGCACGGGGGCCTCCTCGCCGACCCGGAGGACCCCTCGCACCGCGCCGACCTCGAGGCCCACGGCATCCAGCCGATCTCGTTGGCGGTGGCCAACCTCTACCCGTTCTGGCGCGAGCCGAGCATCGAGATGATCGACATCGGCGGCCCGGCCATGGTGCGGGCGGCGGCCAAGAACCACGCCAGAGTCGGAGTGGTCGTCGACCCGGGGGACTACGCCGCCGTGCTCGAGGAGCTCCGTGCGGACGGCGCGCTCAGCGCGGCGACGAGGCGGCGCTTGGCCCGCAAGGCCTTCGCCCACACCGCGGCCTACGACGCGGCCATCGTCGGCTGGTTCGACCAGACCGACCCCGACGGAGGTCAGTTGCTGCCGCCCACCCTTCACCTGGCCCTCGATCGGGCCCAGGACCTGCGTTACGGGGAGAACCCGCACCAGCAGGGGGCGCGCTACCGGGAACGGGGCCGGTCCTCGTGGTGGGACGAGATCGTCCAGCACGGAGGCAAGGAGCTCTCGTACCTCAACGTGTTCGACGCCGAGGCGGCGTGGCGACTCGTGCACGACCTCGGCGAGCGGCCTGCGGCCGTCATCGTGAAGCACGCCAACCCCTGCGGCGTGGCCGTCGCCGACGACATCACCACCGCCTACCGCTTGGCCCACGAGGGCGACCCGGTCTCGGCGTTCGGGGGCATCGTGGCGCTCAACCGGACGGTGCCGGCCGAGCTGGCCGAGGCCATGGCGCCCGTGTTCACCGAGGTGGTGGTGGCGCCCGACTTCACGTCGGAGGCCCTCGAGCGGTTGGCGAGGAAGAAGAACCTCCGGGTGTTGGCGGCGCGGCCTCCCGGGCCGCGCCGGCTCGAGTTCCGGAGCGTGGATGGCGGCGTGCTCGCACAGGACGCGGATGTGGTCGCCATGGGCCGCGCGTCATGGCGAGTGGTCACCCAGGCCCGGCCGAGCGACGAGGACTGGGACGACCTCGCCTTGGCGTGGCGGGTGGTGGCGGCGGTGTCGTCGAACGCGGTCGTCTTGGCGAGGGCGGGGCAGATCGTCGGCGTCGGTGCCGGGCAGCAGAACCGAGTCGACTCGGCCCGCATCGCCACCGAGAAGGCGGCCGGGCGCGCCGCCGGCGGTGTGTGCGCGAGCGACGCATACTTCCCGTTCCGGGACGGTCTGGACGCGGCCGTCGCCGCGGGGGTCCGCGCCGTGATCCAGCCGGGAGGTTCGATTCGTGACGAAGAGGTGGTGGCCGCGGCGGACGAGCACGGCATTGCCATGGTCTTCACCGGCGAGCGTCACTTCCGGCACTGACCCCGCGCTCGCGTGCGGGAGAAGCGTGCCGGGGCGTCGCCTACTCCGGGGTAGCCTTGAGCGTTCATGGCCCGGATCGCCGACCTGCTCCGCTCCGGACGGACCTTCTCCTTCGAGTTCTTCCCCCCGAAGTCCGACGCCGCTCAGCTGACCCTCGGGCACACCATCGCCGAGCTCGAACCGCTCCGGCCGAGCTTCGTGTCGGTGACCTACGGCGCCGGCGGCACGACCCGGGAGCGGACCCATCAAGTGGTCACCTGGATCCGCCGCGAGACCACCATCACGCCGATGGCCCATCTCACCTGCCAAGGTCACACGAGAGCCGACATCGCCGAGATCCTGGACGCCTACCGTGACGCCGGCATCGAGAACATCCTGGCCTTGGGGGGCGATCCCCCCGCGGACCCCTCCGACGTGCGGCCGAGCGACTACCGCTACGCCGAGGAGCTGCTGGAGGACGTACGGTCCGCGGACGGGTTCTCGGTCGGCGTGGCCGCCCATCCGGAGCTGCACCCCCGCTCGCCCGACCGGGAGAGCGATCGCCGCTACTTGGCGGCCAAGCTCTGCCGGGCCGACTTCGCCATCACGCAGTTCTTCTTCGAGACGGGGCCGTACCTGGAGCTGCTCGACGATCTGGCCGCCCTCGGCTGTGACCGGCCCGTCGTCCCGGGGATCATGCCGGTCACCAACATGAGCCAGGTGCGGCGGATGGCGCAGCTGAGCGGCGCCGCCTTCCCCGACTGGCTGGCGCAGCGGCTGGCCGCGGCCGCGGACGACCCTGAAGAGGTCCGCCGGATCGGGGTCGACGTCGCCACGCGACTGTGCGCCGAGCTGCTCGACGCGGGCGCCCCGGGGTTGCACTTCTACACCCTGAACCGCTCGAGCGCGACCCGCGAGATCTACGCCAGCCTCGGCCTCCCCGTCGTCTGAGCACGCGTGCGAGGGGCATCGTTAGGGTGGACCGATGGACGATCCGCGCATCGATGTCGCCCGGCAGCTCTTCGCCGCGTGGAGCAGCGGGGATCCGGACGCGCCGGCTGCCTTCCTCGCTCCCGATGCCGTGCTCTACGACATCGTCGGCGGTGAGCAGCAGGGCTGGCCGGCCATTCGCGACTTCTTCACGAAGGGGCTCCGGCGCTGGCCCGACCTCGTGTTGGCGCCCGACGAATACTGGACCAACGAAGACGGCGTCGCCCTGCGCTGGGTGATGACGGCGACCGTCAACGACGACACGTTCGGGCCCGAGGCGAAGGGCAAGCAGTGGCGCTCGGAGGGGATGACCTACCTCGTCTTCGACGGGTTGCGCGTCGTACGCGAGGTCGACTACCACGACGGTGGCGCGCCCTCTCGCTCCCTCGGCGTGAGCCGCAAGCGCTGACCATCAGCGAAGGGGGGACGCAGACCTTCCCCCTTCGGATCCCATGGAGTTCGGGCACCTCAGTACCCCTAAGCCGTGGCGCGAGCGGCGGCTCGCGACGCGACCTCGGCCTCCCATTCGAAGTCCCAGCTGGCCCGCCACAACGGGTCCACCTTCGGCGAATCGGTGTCGGCCATCCCGCTGGCCAGGAACCAGTCGTAGGTCGAACGATGGCCATCGCTGAAGGAGATGGCCGGCGCCACTCCCAGCACTTGGCGCGCCTTCTCGATGTCCATCATCGAGTGGTGCATGTCGTTGAACAGGTGGCCCCAGGCCGGCTTCTCCAAGGTGGCTCGGAGCTCGTCGGTCACCATGACGACGTCGGCCTCGACGCCGACGATCATCGCCAGCTCCTCGACGTAGGCACCCGTCGTGATCGCCTCGGCGCTGACGTTGAAGATCTCGCCGACGGCCGCGGTGTGCTCGCACATCACGACGATCGCTTCGACGAGGTCGTCGACGTGGCCGTAGCTGTTGAGCACCAGGCCGTCGTGGGGTACGAGCATCGGGCCGGCGCTCGAGGAGCCGCAGGAACATCGCGGCCTCCATGTCGAAGATGTTGTTGTGCGGCCCGTAGATGGCGGCCGGGCGCACGACGGTGGCCGGGAAGCCGCTCGCCGCGTGGCGGTCGAGGAGCAGCCGTTCCACCATCACCTTGAAACCGCCATAGGTGGTGGGTGGATCGGGACGGACCGGAGCGTCCTCCGTACCACGGGAAGATCCCGCGGGGCGCGTAGGCCATGATCGACGACACGAAGCAGTACCGGCCGATCCGACCGTCGAGCAGCTCGACGAGGCGTTCCATGTCGGACTGCCCGGCCACCTGGACGAAGCCCGAGACGTCGATCACCGCGTCCCACGAGGTGCCGGCGAGCGCGGCGTGCATCGACGGCCAGTCCGTGCGGTCGGCCACGAGCTGGCGGACACCCTCGGGGAGGGCGGTCGTCGTGCGGCCGCGGTTGAGGACGGTCACGGCGTGATCGGCGCGGAGACGCTCGACGAGCCCACGCCCGACAAAGGTTCCTCCACCGAGGATGAGGACGTCCACGGCGACCGACCGTAGCGGGACGGGTCCGCGGCTGGCCCACACCTCGGCGAGTTTGCGCGTGCCGTGGCGCGGCCGCCTACGCTCCCGCGCATGCCCACGCCCCTTCGGGTGGCCGTCACCGGCGCGGCCGGACAGATCGGCTACAGCCTCCTCTTCCGCATCGCCAGCGGCCAGATGCTCGGCGCTGACCAGCCTGTGATCCTGCAGCTGCTCGAGATCACGCCGGCGCTGAAGGCGCTCCACGGGGTCGCCATGGAGCTGCAGGACTGTGCCTTCCCCCTGCTCGCCGGCGTGGTGCCGACCGACCAGGCCGACGTCGCGTTCGGTGACGCCGACGTGGCCCTGCTGGTCGGCGCCATGCCCCGCAAGGCCGGGATGGAGCGCAGCGACTTGTTGTCGGCCAACGGCGCCATCTTCACGGTGCAGGGCAAGGCCATCGCGGAGAACGCCAAGCCCGACGTCAAGGTGCTCGTCGTCGGCAACCCGGCCAACACCAATGCCCTCATCGCCATGCACAATGCCAAGGGTCTCGACCCGGGGCGGTTCACGGCGATGACGCGGCTCGACCACAACCGTGCCGTGAGCCAGCTCGCGGCGAAGCTCGGCGTGCCCGTGGCCTCGATCAAGAAGATGACGATTTGGGGCAACCATTCGACCACCCAATATCCGGACCTCTACCACTGCGAGGTCGACGGCAAGAACGCGGCCGAGCTCGTGGACGACCCGGCCTGGCTCGAGAACGAGTTCATCCCGACGGTGGCCAAGCGGGGTGCCGAGGTCATCGAAGCGCGTGGAGCGTCGTCGGCGGCCTCCGCGGCCAACGCCGCCATCGGTCACATCCGTGAGTGGCATCTCGGCACGCCCGATGGTGATTGGGTGAGCATGGCCGTGCCCTCGGATGGCTCGTACGGGGTGCCGGAGGGCCTCATCTCCTCGTTCCCCTGCGTCTGCCGGGACGGCACGTACGAGATCGTGGCCGGCCTCGATCACGAGGACTTCTCGCGCCGGCGCATCGACGCCTCGGTGGCCGAGCTGGCCGACGAGCGTGGTGCCGTCCAAGACCTCGGCCTGATCTGACCGCGACGCCGCGCCTTCGCCGGTCAGGTCTCGGGCAGATCGGCGATGGCGACTCGGGCGGCCAGCTCCATCATCTGGTCGACCCCCTTGCGCAGCTCGTCGTCGCCGATGCGGACGATGCGCTCACCGAGGAGCGTGTCGCTCACCGTGAGGATCGTGCCGGCCGAGACCTTGCGGAGGGCGGCGATGGTGAACAGCACGGCCGACTCCATCTCCACGCCGAGATGGCCGCGCTCGGCGAAGCGCCGGTTGCGGTCGGAGTCGGGGTCGTAGAACACGCTGTTCGACACGATGGGGCCCACGTGCAGGCGCAGCCCCCGGTCGCGCCCGATGCGCAGCGCCGCGTCAACCAGACGCCAGTCGGCGGTGGGCGCGTGCGGCTCGTCGGCGGTGTAGGCGGCGGCAGTGCGGTCGAAGGGCGTGGCCGCGACGGCTACGACGGTGTCGCCGAGCGCCATGTGCGGCTGGAGGCCGCCACAGGTGCCGATGCGCAACAGTCGAGTGGCACCGAGCTGGATGAGCTCCTCGGTGACGATCGCCGCGCTCGGGCAGCCCATGCCGGTCGACTGCACGGAGATCGGCCGGCCCTCGAAGCTGCCGGTGTAACCGAGCATCCCCCGTTCCTCGTTGACGAGCCGGGGCGCGTCGAAGAACGTCTTGGCCACGTATTCCGCCCGCACGGGGTCGCCGGGGCACAGGACGGCGGGGGCATAGTCGCCAGGCGCCGCGGCGGAGGTGGACGGGCACGGCCGGCGATCGTAGGCGTGTCATGCCGGCGCGGGCCCGAGCTCGTACCCCTACCTGAGGAACTTCGACGTGGTGTTGTCGGCGAGGATCTTGCCGCCCGTCTGGCAGGTCGGGCAGTAGTTGACCGTGTAGGCGCTGTAGGCGACCTCGCGCACGGTGTCGCCGCACACCGGGCAGGGTTCACCGGTGCGGTGGTGGACCGCGCCCGGGCGGTCGGGCGAGCTGCTCATGTCGGGGCGGCCGCGCTCGTAGGCCAGCCCCTCCTCGACGCAGTCGTGGATGGCGGCGACCACCCGCTCGGCGCCTTCGAGGCCGAGCTTGCCGGTCGAGGCGAAGGGCGAGAGCCGCGCGCGGTGGCAGACCTCGTTGGCCAGGCGCCGCCCGAGCCCTGCGATGCATCCCTGGTGACGGAGGAAACCGTGAAGCCGCATCGGGTGCTCGGTGAACCGGGCCGCGAGCTCCTCCGCCGTCACCTCCACCGCCTCGGGGCCCAGGTCGTCGAGCGGCGGCCGATCGAGGCGCCCGTCGGTCGCGCTGCACCACACGCCGGCGCGTCGCTCCTTCCCCGCCTCCGTGAGCAGCAGCGCCCGGCCGTCGGCGAAGGTCCAGCGGGCCAGGCCGATCTTCGGCCGCGTCGAGGGCTTCGCGTCCTCCTTGAGCCGGCCCCCTTGCATCAGGTGGACCACGAAGGTGAGCTCGTCGAAGCCGAGGAGCAGGTACTTGCCGCGCCGACCGACCTCGTCGAGGGCCACCCCGACCGCCTTGTCGGGCGCCGGCGTGGCCGTCTTCAGCGCGTGGAACGCGAGCGGGGTGAAGCGGGTGAGGACGACCCCGCGGTAGGCGGCGGTGAGTCGCTCGGCGTGGGCTTGGACCTCCGGCAGCTCAGGCATAGCGGGTACGCGTGCGCACGGCGGCGAAGACGGAATCCAACACGACGAAGAGATCCTGGTTGGCGAGCAGGGCCTCGTGGTCACCGCTGAACCTGATGCTCCCGCGCAGGAAGGCTTCCTGCGCGTTGATGCGCCCGGTGGCGACGCCGACCGCGGTGTCCCAGTCCTGGATGAAGCGGACGTCCTCGTGGTCGGCTGGCCCCGGCCCCACCCGCACCCCACCGTCGGCCAGCTGCACGTGGTACGTGACGTCGCCCTCGAGGCCGCCGGTGATCGTCTCTGTGACTGCGAAGCGCCGTGCCGTGGCGAGCTGCCGCAGACCTTCGTCGCCTCTCGCCGTGGCGTCGAGGTCGCTGATCCACTGCAAGCTCAGGTAGCGCTGCTGGCCGGAAGCAGCCTGCGACGGCGGCGCGGTCACGGTCTCGGCGAGCCCGGATGGGCGGGCGTCGAGGGTCGAGGCCGGAGGAGGCGCGTCGGTCACGCCAGTAGTCTGGCCCGACTCCATGTCGTTCGCCTCGGCCGACGAGCAACCGCACCGGCCCGGACCCGAGCCGGGCTGGGAGGAGACCTGGACCTTCGAGCTCTGGACGCCCGACGGCTTGGGCGCCTTCACCGAGTACACCCGGGTCCCGGCGCTCGCCCGCTCCCGGTACTGGGCTGTGCTGCTGCGACCGGGTGCGGCCATGTTGCACCTCGCCGATCTCGACGCCCCCCTTCGCCCGATCGACCTCGAGGTGCGCACCGAAGGCCTCTGGTGCGGCCACGTGTGTGAGGCGCCCTACGAGCAGTGGACGGTGGCCAACGAGGCCTACGCAGTCGCCCTCGACGACCCGCTGGAGGCGCTCGGCCGCGGGTACGGCCGGGTCGAACCGGTCGCGTTCGATCTCGAATGGTACGCCGAGAGACCTCCCGAGGAGCTCACCGACGACGCCGGCTACACCCAGGCCGGCACGGTGCACGCCGTCATCGAGATCACCGAGGGCCGCCTCGAGCTGCAAGCCCCGTCGCGTCGTTATCACCGCTGGGGCCCACCGCCGCCCAACCGCCCCGAGCCGCCGCCGGGATGGCCGGCCGACGGCGGGTCGGGTCGCGCCCTGTTAGCCCTCGATGGTCAGGTGGTCGAACGCCGCCTGAGCGCTGCTGGCTGGCGGGTGTGGCGCCGAGCTCCCTGAGGTTGCTCGACGGACAGGCTCGACGCGTCGCGAGCTCAGGCGGCTTCGTCGAGCACCGGGGCTTGACGCCGTGCCCGCCGGTGGCGCAGGTGGTCGAGGGCGAACGGCAGGAGCGAGAGGGCGACGATGACCACGATGGCCACCTCGATGTTGTCCTTCACCCAACCGACCTGTCCGAGGAAGTACCCGAGTGTCGTCACCCCGACGGCCCACATGAAGGCGCCGACGAGGTTGAAGACCACGAAGGTGCGGTAGTGCATCCGGCTGGCGCCCGCGACGATGGGTGCGAAGGTGCGGACGATGGGTACGAACCGCGCCAGCACGATCGTCTTGGCACCGTGGCGCTCGAAGAAGCCTTCGGCCCGCTGCAGGTGCTCTTGACGGAACAAGCGCGAGTCCGGCCGCCGGAACAGGGCGGGGCCTGCCTTGTTGCCGAAGATGTAACCGACCTGGTCGCCCAGCACCGCGGCGACGAAGATCACGGCCACCGTGACCGGCAACGGGGGCAGCACGTGGCCGCCCGCGGCGGAGGTGAGGAAGCCGGCCACGAACAGCAGCGAGTCGCCCGGCAGGAAGAATCCCATGAAGAGCCCCGACTCGGCGAAGACCATGAGCGCCACCAACAACAGCCCGCCGTGGCGGACGAAGCCCTCGGGGTTCAGGAAGCTGGCATAGACGGCAACACCCATGTCCTCACGAACCTATCCGCCGCCGCCGCCAGAAGGATGTAGGCCACCCGAACCAGCGCAGGAGATTGGCACGTTGTGCCAGGTCCTCGTACCCAGGTCGATCTGGCTTCGCCGCTCGACCGCAGCTCCCCGGATGGGCTTTCGAAGGGGGAAGGTCCCCTTCCCCCTAACTCACGACGGCTTCGTGTGGTGCGCTCTCGAGCGCCACGTCCATGCCGGGGCGCGGCGCTTCGAGTAGGCGATGGCGCTGAGGAGGACGACGAGCGACACGCCGGCGATCGACAACCGGGCCCAGTTGTTGTCTTCGAGGTTGATGACGGCGGGCAAGATCAACAGCGACACGAGGCTCATCACCTTGATGAGCGGGTTCAGGGCCGGCCCGGCGGTGTCCTTGAAGGGGTCGCCGACGGTGTCGCCGATCACCGCCGCCTTGTGCGCGTCGGATCCCTTGCCGCCCTCGTGCCCGTCCTCGATGTACTTCTTGGCGTTGTCCCAGGCACCGCCGGCGTTCGAGAGGTAGTTGGCCATGAGCTGGCTGGTGAGGATGGCGCCGGCCAGGTAGGCGCCGAGGGCGAAGTAGTTGATGCCGAACCCGATGATCACCGGCGTGAGCACGGCGAGCAGCGCCGGTGTGGCCAGCTCCCGGAGCGACGCCGCGGTGCAGATGTCGATGACCGGCCCGTAGTCGGGCCGCTTGGTTCCCGCCATGATCTGGCCGTCGGCGAACTGCCGGCGCACCTCCATCACGACCACGCCGGCCGAACGGCCGACGGCCCGAATCGCCAGTGACGAGAAGAGGAAAGCGACAGACCCCCCGATCAGCAGCCCGATGAAGGTGGTGGGGTTGGCCACGTTGATCTGGATCACGTTGAAGATCGACTGACCCTGCTCACGCAGTTGGTCGACCCGGGCGGCGCCGAGCGTCTCGTTGCCGATCGTCTCGATGTAGCTGGCGAAGAGGGCCACGGCGGCGATGACGGCCGAGCCGATGGCGAAGCCCTTGGTGACGGCCTTCGTGGTGTTGCCCACCGCGTCGAGCCCCACCATGACTTTCTGGGCTTCGCCATGGAACTCGCCCGACATCTCGGCGATACCGGCCGCGTTGTCGGCCACCGGCCCGAACGAGTCCTCGCTCACGATCACCCCGGTCGTGGCCAGCATGCCCATGCCGGTGAGGGCCACGAGATAGAGGGCGAACTGGATGTTGCCGCCGCCGAGGGCGACGGCGACCCCGATCGCGCAGGCGATCGCGACGATGGCCCACACGGTGCTCTCGAGGCCACTCGCGGTGCCGGCCAGCACCGTGGTGGCCGGTCCGGTCCGGGCGGCCTCGGCGATCTCGTGCACGGGCGCCGTGTGCGTCGATGTGAAGTACTCGGTGATGCGACTGGCGACTTGGGCGAGCACCAGCCCGGCGACGACGGCGCCGAACATGCGCCAGCCGACGTTGGACAGCTTGCCGGCCGGGTTGCCCACGTAGACGAGGGCGAAGACGAGCGTCCCCAGCACGGTGAGCGCGCCGGCGGTGACGAACCCTCGGTTGATCGGCGACAGCGCCGATCGGTCGTCGTCGCGGGCGCGGACGGCGAAGACCCCCGCGATCGAGGCGAGGACGCCGAGCGCACGAGCACCGAGCGGGAACAGTGCCCCGGCCGCCCAGAGGTCTGGTCGGTCGGGGAAGATCGCCTGGAAGGCGGGAACGCCGAGGATGATGGACGCCACGAGCGTGACCTCGTAGCTCTCGAACAAGTCGGCCGCCATGCCGGCGCAGTCGCCGACGTTGTCGCCGACGTTGTCGGCGATGGTGGCCGGGTTGCGCGGGTCGTCCTCGGGTATGCCGGCCTCCACCTTGCCGACGAGATCGGCGCCCACGTCGGCGGCCTTGGTGAAGATGCCTCCGCCGACCCGCATGAACAGGGCCAGCATCGACCCCCCGAAGCCGAAGCCGACGAGGATGGCCGACGCGGAGTTCTGGAACAGCATCATGATGACGGAGGCTCCGAGCAGGCCGAGCCCGACCGTGAACATGCCGGCGACGCCCCCGGTGCGGAAGGCCACGCGGAGAGCCGCAGGCATCGAGCCCGTCTTCGCCGCCGCGGCCGTGCGCACGTTGCCGCGCACGGCGAGACTCATCCCGATGAACCCGGTGAGGCCCGACATGAAGCAGCCGAGGAGGAAGGCTCCCGTTCTGAACGCCCCCGACTGGGCGAACGAGAGCGCGTGGCCGTCGCCGGGCTTGTTCACCGCCACCGAGGTGAGGAAGACGACGGCCGCCACCGGGAGGAGGATGTAGGCGATGGTGCGGAACTGGCGCCGCAGGTAGGCGAGCGCGCCCTCCTGGATGGCCCTGGCGATCTCCTGCATCTTCGGCGTGCCGGCGTCGCACTCCATGACACCCCGGCCGAGCCAGAAACCCACGCAGATGGCCAGGATGGCTACCAGGGCCGAGCCGACGAGGATGAACCACTCCCCGCCGCTCAGCACGAACTGTTGGTAGCCGCCCTCGGCGGCGAGTACTGGTGTCACAGGCGTCCCTCGCGTGTCTGGTGGTGTGACCTCGGGTGGCCGAGCCCAGGTCGGCGCAGAATCTTACGGATCGGCGAGGCCAGGGGCGAAATGGTGGGGGGATGGGAGCCCAGCCCATCGCCGCCGCCGTGGAGCCCCACGAGCCGGCCCGGCCTGTAACGCTCGCCACCAGCCGAGCCGCGGCGGCCTCGCGGCGCCCACGACCAGGCGGCTGCGCCTCCTCGGGGCGCCCGCGGCCAGCGGGCTGCGGCGGCCTCCCTGCGGCTGCCACCAGCCGAGTTACCGCATCCGACCTGCCCGCGGGTACCGTTCTCGGTAACGGCAGCCCGGGCGCCGACGGCGTCGTCGCCCGTGGACGCAGACGCCCGCAGCCGGGCGCGAGCCGCCAGGACAGGAGACGACGAGCAGATGGCCCAAGCGGTACGAGACCGCACCGCCACGGTGGCACCCGTCCGAGCCAGGGCCGGCCGGGTCCCGTTCTTCGTCGGCTTCTACCGGTCGGCCATCGGCAAGAAGTACGTGATGGCGATCACCGGGATCATCTTCATGATCTACGTGTTCGCCCACATGGTCGGGAACCTCAAGATGTACCTGGGGCCGACGGAGTACGACGAGTACGCCGCCTTCCTGCGGCGCATCGCCTACCCGCTCCTGCCCGAGAGCGGGTTCCTCTGGATCTTCCGGGCGGTGCTGATCGTCTCCCTCGTGTTCCACTTGCACGCGGCGTGGTCGCTCACCGTCATGAACCGGCGCGCCCGCACCGTCCGCTACCAGAGCCCGCGCCACTACGTCGCGGCCAACTACGCCAGCCGCACGATGCGCTGGACCGGCATCATCGTGCTGATCTTCATCGCCTTCCACCTGATGGATCTCACGTGGGGCTGGGTCAACTCCGGTTTCGTTTCGGGCTCGGTCTACGACAACGTGGTCGCCAGCTTCGAGCGCGTCCCCGTGGCGCTCGTCTACATCGTCGGCAATCTCGCGCTGGGCGTGCACCTGTACCACGGGTCGTGGAGCATCTTCCAGAGCCTCGGCCTGAACAACCCCCGCTTCAACGTATGGCGGCGCTGGTTCGCCGTCGCCTTCACCGCCGTCATCGTGATCCCGAACGTCTCGTTCCCCATCGCCGTGCTGGCCGGGATCGTCGGCCCCTAGCGATGACCGATCGTTGCCTCTACCGGAGCCCGGCCGGCGCCCACCGGGCGCTCGATCCGGACCCGTCGCCGACGAGGAGCGTGCCCGCATGAGTTCCGTCGATCCCTCCCCGACCCCCGACGCAAAGGTCCCACCGGGACCGATGGCCGAGAAGTGGGAGGAGTACAAGCAGCACGTCAAGTTGGTCAACCCGAACAACAAGCGCCGCTTCGAGATCCTGGTCGTCGGCACCGGTCTCGCCGGAGCGTCGGCGGCGGCCACGCTGGCCGAGCTCGGCTACCGGGTGAAGGTCTTCACCTTCCACGATTCACCTCGCCGCGCCCACTCGATCGCCGCCCAAGGAGGGATCAACGCGGCGAAGAACTACCGCGGCGACGGCGACAGCATCTTCCGGCTCTTCTACGACACGGTGAAGGGCGGTGACTACCGGTCACGGGAAGCCAACGTCCACCGCTTGGCCGAGGTGAGCGTCGACATCATCGACCAGTGCGTGGCGCAGGGAGTGCCTTTCGCCCGCGAGTACGGAGGCCTGCTCGACAACCGGTCCTTCGGTGGCGCCCAGGTGTCGCGCACGTTCTACGCGCGGGGCAGACGGGCCAGCAGCTGCTGCTCGGCGCTTACCAGGCCCTCGCCCGCGAGATCGGGCTCGGCAACGTCGAGCTGTACACCCGCACCGAGATGCTCGACGTCGTCGTCGTCGACGGCCGTGCCGCCGGCATCATCGTGCGCGACCTCGTCACGGGCGAGATCTCCTCCCACTCCGGCCACGCGGTCGTGCTGGCCACGGGCGGCTACTCGAACGTGTTCTTCCTCTCCACCAACGCCATGGCGTGCAACACCACCGCCATCTGGCGGGCGCACCGGCGCGGCGCGTACTTCGCCAACCCGTGCTTCACGCAGATCCACCCGACGTGCATCCCCCAGAGCGACGAGTTCCAGTCCAAGCTCACGCTCATGTCCGAGTCGTTGCGCAACGACGGTCGCATCTGGGTGCCGAAGAACGCCGACGACCCCCGCCGTCCCGACCAGATCCCCGAGGACGATCGCGACTACTACCTGGAGCGGAAGTACCCGGCCTTCGGCAACCTCGTGCCGCGTGACGTCGCCTCGCGCAACGCCAAGACGATGATCGACCAGGGCAAGGGGGTGGGCCTCCGCAAGAACGGCGTCTACCTCGACTTCGCCGACGCGATCTCTCGCTTGGGCCAGCCCGTCATCGAGGAGCGCTACGGCAACCTCATCGAGATGTACGAGCGGATCACCGACGAGGACCCGTACGTGATGCCCATGCGCATCTACCCGGCGCCGCACTACACGATGGGCGGCCTCTGGGTCGACTACGAGCTCATGACCAACGTGCCCGGCCTCTACGCCATCGGTGAAGCCAACTTCTCCGACCATGGAGCGAACCGCCTCGGCGCTTCGGCGCTCATGCAGGGCCTGGCCGACGGGTACTTCGTGCTGCCCTACACCATCGGCAACTACCTCGCGCCCACCCTCGGCACGAAGCCCGTCCCCACCGACCATGACGCCTTCCGCCTCGCCGAGCAGGAGGTGGGCGAGCGCTACCGCGCCTACCTCGAGGTGCGCGGCACCCGCTCGGTCGACTGGTTCCACAAAGAGCTCGGCAAGATCATGTGGGACTACTGCGGCATGGAGCGCACGGCGTCGGGCTTGGAGAAGGCCCTCTCGGAGATCCCCGCGCTCCACGCCGAGTTCAAGGCCGACCTGCGCGTGCTGGGCGAGGAGCGCTCGTTGAACCAGTCCCTGGAGCGAGCCGGTCGCGTCGACGACTTCTTCCAGCTCGCCGCGCTCATGTGCCGGGACGCGCTCGAGCGCAACGAGTCCTGCGGCGGCCACTTCCGGGCCGAGTACCAGACCAACGAGGGCGAGGCCCTGCGCGACGACGAGCACTTCGCCTATGTGGCCGCATGGGCGTGGACCGGTGAGAGCACGCCGGAGGTCGTCCACGCCGAGGCCCTCGAGTTCGAGACGGTGCAACTGACCCAGCGGAGCTACAAATAACGATGGCGACCACACTCAACGTGATCTTGCGCGTCTGGCGCCAGGACGGCCCCACCGACGAAGGTCGGTTCGAGACCCACGAGGTCCGCGGCATCAGCGACGAGGCGTCGTTCCTCGAGATGCTCGACCAGCTCAACGAGCAGTTGAACGCGGCCGGCCAGGAGCCGATCACCTTCGACCACGATTGCCGGGAAGGGATCTGCGGCACCTGCTCGCTCATGATCGACGGTGAGGCGCACGGACCCCAGCGCGGTACCGCCACCTGCCAGCTCCACATGCGGAAGTTCCACGACGGCGACACCATCACCGTCGAGCCGTGGCGGGCCACCGCCTTCCCGGTCATCCGTGATCTCATGGTCGATCGGTCGGCCTTCGACCGGATCATGGAGGTCGGTGGCTTCATCACCGCGCCGACTGGCTCTGCGCCCGACGCCAACCTCATCCTCGTGCCGAAGTCGGTCGCCGATGCATCGATGGACGCCGCCCAGTGCATCGGCTGTGGCGCCTGCGTCGCCGCCTGCCCCAACGGCGCGGCCAACTTGTTCACCGCGGCCAAGATCGCCCACCTGAACCTGCTGCCCCAGGGGCAGGCGGAGCGCTACCAACGGGTCGAGGCGATGGTCGACACGATGGAGCGCTACTTCGGTTCCTGCACGAACCACGGCGAGTGCGAGGAAGCCTGCCCGAAGAGCATCTCCATCGACTTCATCGCGCTCATGAACCGGGACTACCTGGCGGCGAAGTTCAAGAACCGCCGCATGCTGAGCCGGGTCGACACCGGCTGAGGCGGGGCGAAGGGGGATGAGCCTGCGCTCCCCTCGCTCAGAGCCGCCGCTCCTCGCTCGGCGTCTGTCACACTTCGCGGCGTGGCGACGGATGGCCCCGCCCTGAGCGGTGGCTTCGATCGCGCCTACCGGCGGTTGGGGGAGCGCCAGGCGCGTCGGCTCCTCGACGAGGTGCGCCGCTCGCCGCATCCCGGAGCCGACACCGGCGAGCGTGCCGCCGCCTTCATCGTGGCCTGCCTCGTCCACCTGGGCACGGCGGCGCTCATCGTCGGCGGCGTGGCCCTCGCCTGGCTCACCTGGTTCGACTGGCTGGCGGCCGCGGGCGGGCTGCTCATGGTCACAGCCGGCTTGGCCGTCCTGCCCCGGCTGGAGCGGCCGCCAGCCGGCCAGCGGCTCCGTCAGGAGGAGGGACTGCTGCTCCGGGCGTTGGCCGACGACGTGGCGGATGCACTGGCCGCCCCCCGCCCGGAAGTCGTGGTGCTCACCGCCGACTTCAACATCGGCTATGTCGCCTCGGGACTGGTGCAGCAGCGGTTCCTCGTGGTCGGTCTCCCGTTCTGGACGTTGCTCGACGGTCCCGAGCGCATCGCCGTGCTCGGCCACGAGTTCGGCCACGCGGTGAGCGGCGATCCTTCGACGTCGGTCGTCATCGGGTCCGCGTTGCAGAGCCTGCACCGGTGGGACGCGATGCTGCGGCCGGACCGATCGCGCTACAGCCAACGTTGGGCCCGCGGGTTCCTCGCTGTCATCGACCCATTCCTCTACGTCCTGGCCCTCGTGCCGCGCGGCGCCCACGCCTTGCTGGTCCACCTCGTGTTGCGGGATCAGCAGCGCTGCGAGTACCTGAGCGACGTGTTCGCAGCCGAGGTCGCCGGGCGTTCGCCGACGGCTCGCGCCCTCGAGAAGTCGCTGCTCGCGCCGGTGGTCGAAGCCGAGCTCGGCCGGCTGGCCGAGACGGTGGCCACTCGCGACGTCTGGATGGTCGTGCGCCAACGAGCCGAGGCGGCGCTCGGGCGCGATCGCGAGCGACTCCTGCGAGCGGCGGCCGAGGAGCAGGCCAGCCTCGACGCCAGCCACCCGCCCACCAGCCTGCGTTTGGAGCTGGTGCGCTCCCTCGAGCCATCACCCCCGGCCGTCACGCGCACCCCCCAGGAGTGGGCCGCCATCGACGCCGAGCTCGCCCCCCTGGCCGGCGCCCTCGGCCGGGCCCTCGTGACCCGTTTCCGAGCCTGAGTCGAGCGCTCAGCTCCGGACGATCGAGCCGACGTAGCGGTTGCTCACCGCCAGCTCACCGCACACCAGGTCGAGGTCGAGGGCGATCTCGCCTTCGACGTCCGGGGTCACGAAGCGGACCGTGCCGACCCGGTCGACGCTGTCGGCGCCCACGGACCCTGCCCACCGCCAGGCCTGACCACCTCCGGGCCAGCTCAATCGGGCCGTGATCTCGGCGCCGTCGAGACCGGCGCGCCCGTCGTTCACGACGTGGACGTCGAGCCCGACCGACTCACCGGGCCGCAGCCGCGCCGGCAGCCGGTCGGCCACGACGATGACCGGCCGGCACGACTCGGCGAGCGCGACGTAACCGGGCTTGGCCACCCGCTCGTGGTCGAGGAGGCTCCACGAGACGGCGGGTTGCGCGTCGTTCAGCAGGTAGACGGCGAAGCCGCCCGTCGGGTGGTACTTGAGCCGCCGGAGCTGCTCGATCTGATGCTTGATCACCGTTGCCTGGTAGGCCTGGGTGGCGCTTCTCCACTGCTCGAAGGTCTCGAACGGGACCCGCGGCACGCGAGCGTCCATGATCCACTTCTGCAGGGCGTGATGGTGGGCGAGGCCGATCCAGTCGAGGTCAGGCCACCGCTCGGGGTCCATGAAGTCGGCGGAGTGGGGCACGGCTTGGGCGCCGAACTCGCTGACGAAGCGGACCATCCGGGGCACCGTGACGGCGAAGCCCGGCAGGTCGCGCTCGTTGCCCGTGTACCAGCCGAAGTAGAGGTGACTGTCGGTGCCGCTGAACGTGGGCGGATGGGGAAGGACGCCGGAGTGGGCCACGACTGGTCGGGTGCCATCCGCCTTGTCGATGGCACGGCGCACCCGCAGGTCGAGGACGGAGCGGTTCCAGGTGGGCAGGATCTGGCCGAAGGCGTGGCGGGCGAACTCTCGCTTGGGCACGAACGGTTCACCGGGATCGAGGTCGAGGGCGATGGGTTCGTTGTGGCCGCACCAGAGCGCGATGGACGGATGGTGGGCGAGCAGCTCCACCATCTCGCGCGCCTGCCGGGCGGCCTGATGCCTGACGCCCCGGGCGTAGCCCCACTGCAGTGGGAAGTCCTGCCACACCATCACGCCGAGCTCGTCGGCCGCCTCGTAGAGCTCGGGCCGGCTCACGTGGGCGTGGAGGCGCACCAGATCGAGGCCGGCGTCCTTGGCGAGCACGACGTCACGGCGGATCTCTTCTGCAGACGCCTCGCCGAGCTCCCGGCGGGTCGGGCCCAGGTTGGCGCCTTTGACGAACAGCTGCTCGCCGTTCACCTTGAAGGTCCAGTTGTGCATCGTCACCTGGCGGAGGCCGGTGCGCACGGTGCGGGCGTGGCTCACCTCGTCGTCGGCGTACACGGTGAGGGTGAGGGAGGTGAGCACCTGCTCACCGAGGGCCCAGGGCCACCAGAGCGCGGGGTTGTCGATGCCGAACTGCCACGCCACCTCGTTGGTGCCCTTGGCCAGCCCGTGGGTGAACTCTCGCTCTACCCGGTCGTCCACGGTCGTGCGCAGCCGGACGGTACGCGCCACATCGGTGTCGAGCACCGCTCGCACCTGCAGCACGGCCCGGTCCTCGTTGGCCTCCGGGCACACCACCCGGAGCCGCTCCACGCGCACGGGGCCCGTCCGCTCGAGACGCACCGGCCGCCAGATGCCGCCGGGGTTCCAGTCGGGATCGATGCAGTCCCAGTGCTGGAACACGCCCGTGATGTTGCGCTTGGCCGAGCGGTCCTTCTGCGGATGGCACGTGACCTCGACCGACAGCACGTGGTAGCCACCGAGGCGGGCGAGGTCGCTGATGTCGTAGGTGTGAGGGAAGAAGTAGCCCTCCGGGTCGCCCAGGTAGGCCCCGTCGAGCGACACGTCGCCTTGGTAGAAGAGGCCGTCGAGCACGAGCCAGTGGCGAGCGCCGGCGGGGCCGGTCTCGAGCTCGAAGTGGGTCCGGTAGATGAGAGGTCCGTCGCTCGTGGAGAAGGCGGGGACGGAACGCCAGTGGCCCGGGACCGGCACGAGCTCCCAGCCGTCGTCGTCGTACTCGGGCTGGATGGCGTCGCGCCGCAGATCGTCGTCGGCGGGCGCGGCCCGCCAGGTCCCCGACAGGTCCATACCCGGCGGCAGCGTACCCTCCGCCCGCGTTCGGTGATCTGACGCGGCTGAGCGGCGTATGACACCGCTCAGCCGCGCGAGATCGACGAGTTGCGGGACGAGCGGCCGGGCGGAGGCGGGTGGCGAGGGCGGCGGTAGGGTGCCCGGCATGTCCTCGCGTCCCGCCACCCTCGGCCAGCTGCGTGACTCGGGCTGGCAGTCGCTGCCGGTGAAGGAGGAGGTCCGTCGCAACGCGGTGGCCAAGATCGCGACCGGCGCGCCACTCTTCGACGACGTCCTGGGCTACGAGGACACGGTGATGCCGCAGCTGGAGAACGCCCTGCTGGCCGGGCACGACATCATCTTCCTGGGCGAACGGGGCCAGGCCAAGACCCGCATCATCCGTTCCCTCACCGACTTGCTCGACGAATGGCTCCCGGTCGTGGCCGGCTCGGAGATCAACGACGATCCCTACCACCCGGTGTCGAAGTACGGGCGCGACCTCGTCCACGATCGGGGCGACGACACACCGATCGAGTGGGTGCATCGTGACGAGCGCTACGGCGAGAAGCTGGCCACCCCGGACACCTCGATCGCCGATCTCATCGGCGAGGTCGACCCCATCAAGGTGGCCGAAGGGCGCTACCTGTCCGACGAGCTCACGTTGCACTACGGGCTCGTCCCTCGCACCAACCGGGGCATCTTCGCCATCAACGAGCTGCCCGACCTCGCCGAGCGGATCCAGGTGGGGTTGCTCAACGTGCTCGAGGAGCGGGACGTGCAGGTGCGCGGCTACAAGATCCGCCTGCCGCTCGACGTCCTGCTCGTCGTGTCCGCGAACCCCGAGGACTACACGAACCGAGGTCGCATCATCACCCCGCTGAAGGACCGCTTCGGCAGCCAGATCCGCACGCACTACCCGCTCGAGATCGATACCGAGGTCGAGATCATGCGCCAGGAGGCGCGGCCCGCCTCCGTCGGCGATGTGCACGTGACCATCCCGGCCTACATGGAGGAGATCGTCGCCGAGTTCTCGCATCTCGCTCGGCAGAGCAGCCATGTCAACCAGCGCTCCGGCGTTTCCGTGCGGCTGTCGGTGTCGAACGTCGAGGTGCTGGCGGCCAACGCCGTGCGTCGCGCCCTGCGCTCGGGTGAGCGCGAGGTCGTGCCCCGCATCTGCGACCTCGACGCCCTGGCCGCGTCGACCTCAGGCAAGGTCGAGATCGAGAGCCTCGAGGAGGGCCGCGAGGGCCAGATCATCGACAACATGCTGAAGGGCGCCATCCTCGGCACGTTCAAGCAGCGCCTCACGCCCGACCGGCTGCGCGAGGTGATCAACGCGTTCGACGAAGGGGTGGTCGCCCACGTCGGCGAGGACATGTCCTCCGCCACCGAGGCCGAGCTGGTGGGCGAGGTGCCGGCGCTGCGGGAGCCGGTGGCCGCCCTCACCGGCGGCGACGAGTCGCCGGCCGCGGTGGCGAGTGCCATCGAGTTCGTGCTAGAGGGCCTTCACCTGTCGAAACGGCTCAACAAAGAGGCGTCCGGGGGGCGTGCCACCTTCCGGGGCCGGAGCTGACCGGGCCTAGTCCGTGTCGAGGGCAGCGACGGCCTCGGTGAGCGCGGCCAGGCTGGTCTTGGCGTTGCGGTCCCGGTCCACGAGGCCGTAGGGGACGGCGAAACCGCTCGCCCACTCGTACCCGTCGACGCCGCAATGGTGGAACCAGCCCCGTAGGTCGATGCCGTCGCGACGGGCTTCGGTGACGACCGCCACCGCCTCGCGGACGACATCCGCCCGCCACTCGTCGTCGTCGGTACCGATGCCGTGGCCGGCGACCACGACCGGCCGTCCAGGCAGCTCATCGGCCACGCGTTGCAAGGTGATGGCGAGCCCCTCGGTCCAGGGTGCCCAGCCGGACTCGGCCACCCGGGCGCCGTAGGGATATGGCCGGGACTCGCCGGTGGGGGTCACCTCGACGGCGCCCTCGTAGGTGATCCCGATGAGGTCACCCGAGCCGGCGAGGTCGGCGACCTCCTCGTCGGCGCGGCCGGGTACCCGCACGATGCCGTCGCGGAGTCCGTCGATCCACGACCCCCAGTAGGTCGCGTCCGCTACGCGCGCTTCTCGACGGGATGCGATGGTGGGGTCGGAGGCGTAGATGGGGCCGACCCGGTGAGCCGTCGCCACTGGCGGACCGCCCCGGAGGATCCGCCACGCATCGCGCCATGCCAGATGGACACCGCGCACTGCAGTCGCGAAGGCCATCGGATCTTGCCGCCCCGGGGGCGCGACGCCCAGGAGGAAGCCCTCGACGGCCCACGGCACGGGTTCGACGAGCGGCATCCACCCCGCGACACGATCGCCGACGAGGTCGGCGGCCAGCTCGACCCATCGTGACCACCATGTTCGGTTCCGGTCGTCGGCGAAGCCGCCCTCGTCGACGAACCAACCCGGCAGGCTGCGGTCGAACAAGGTGGCCCAGACGCGCGTCCCTGCGCTCTGGGCCACGTCGAACAAGGCCGACAGGGCTTCGAGCACGGCCGGATCGGGCCGTCCCTGCGCCGGGATCACGCGCGCCCAGTCGAGGTGGAGACGTACGTCGGACAGCCCGTGCTCCGCGAAGAGCGCGAGATCCTCCCCGTAGCGCGAGGCGAAGCCGTTGCCGTCGCGAGAGGCCGGGAGCCGACCCTGTTCCTCCCACGCTCTGCGATCGCTCGCCGCCGCCGTCCCCGCCGCCGCGGCGCCGACGACCACGCCCCATGAGACAGGGGCCTGCCCGGGAGAGCTCACACGGGATAGGGGGTGCGGGTCCAGAGCTCCCCGGTGTCGAAGCTCGCCGCGGGAGCGGGTTCGCCGGACAGCTCGACGACGCCCAACGGTTCGGGGAAGCCGGGGAGGCTGAGGGCGTGGACGTGGCAGGCCACGACGCCGGCGGGCAGGTCGCGCAGCTGCTCAGCCGGGATGAGGATCTCTCCCGGTCCCGCCGCGTCGCACAGCCGCGACGCGAGGTTCACCGCCGAGCCGATGTAGTCGTCGCCTTCGAACAACAGGGCGTAGCCGCTCGCGATCCCCATCCGCAGCGCGAGCGGCGTGCAGCGCTCGGACGCCTTGTGCTCGACGTCGAGGGCGAAGGCGACCGCGTCGGACTGCTCGACCGCCACCACCATGAGGCCGTCACCGAGCCATTTGGCCACCCGCACGCCTCGGGCCGACGCCACGTCGCGTGCCGCTGACCGGAAGGCCGACAGCAGCGTGGCGGCCGCGTCGTCGCCGTGCTCCGCGGTGTAGTTCGTGAACCCGGTGAGGTCTGCGAAGCAAAACGTCCTGGGGACCCGCACTCGACAAGGCTACGGCGTGGGAGCCCGCTCTGTTGGGCCATCCCGGCTCTCGCCGCCTCGACCGATCGCCGAGGATCGGATCGCTTCGCTCGGGAGGTACCCTCGCCCCATGCCCGCGCGGTTCACCTACTCCCGCTGGGACGGCACCCAGGTGGGTTTCGAGCTGGATGCCGACAGCGTGCTCGAGGAGATCACCGACGACCTGCTCTACCACGGCGACCTGAACGCCGCGCTGCGCCGCATGATGCAGAGCGGCTTCCGCGATCGCAACGGCGAACGGCTCCAAGGGCTACGGGACATGCTCGAGCAGCTCCGCCGGCGCCGCCGCGACACCCTCGAGCGCTACGACCTCGGGGGCGTGTACGACGACATCGCGCAGGAGCTGCGCGACATTGTCGATCAGGAGCGGGGCGCGCTCGACGAGCTCGACCGCGAGGCCCGGGGCAGTGGCGACCAGCGTCGCGAGGAGATCACCCAGGAGGTGACGGCCGAACGCCGGATGCAACTGGACATGCTGCCTCCCGACCTGGCCGGGCAGGTGCGGGAGCTGCAGAACTACGAGTTCACCTCCTCGGAAGCCCGTGAGCGCTTCGACGAGTTGATGGACAAGCTCCGCGAGCAGCTCATGCAGAGCTACTTCGACCAGATGGCCGGAGCGATGCAGGGCACGACGCCCGAGCAGATGCAGCGCATGAAGGACATGCTCTCGGCGCTCAACCAGATGCTCGAGCAGCGCGAACGCGGCGAGGACACCAGCCAGTCGTTCAGCGAGTTCATGGAGCGCTTCGGCGACTTCTTCCCCGAGAACCCGCAGAGCCTCGACGAGCTGCTCGAGGTCATGGCACAGCGGATGGCGGCCATGCAGAGCATGCTCAACTCGATGACGCCCGAGCAGCGCGCCCAACTGCAGGGGTTGGCCGAGCAGCTCCTCGGTGACATGGACCTGCGCTGGCAGGTGGACCAGCTCGGCGAGCACCTGCGCCAGCTCTTCCCGCAGATGGGTTGGGACCGGCGCTACAACTTCGGCGGTCAGGACCCCCTCGGGTTCGCCGAGGCCGTCGACATGATGCAGCAGCTCGGCGACATCGACCAGCTCGAGAACCTGCTGCGCGGGGCGACCAATCCCGGGGCCCTGGCCGAGGCCGACATCGATCGGGTCAGGGAGATCTTGGGGGACGACGCCGCCCGCTCGCTCGAGCGTCTCGCCGAGCTGGCGCGGATGCTCGAGCAGGCCGGCCTCATCGAGAACAAGGAAGGGCGCTACGAGCTGACGCCGAAAGGGATTCGCCGGATCGGCTCGAACGCGCTCAACGACCTCTTCACCAAGCTGGCGAAGGACAAGATGGGCCGCCATCAGATCGACCGTCTCGGGGTGGGCCACGAACGCACCTACGACTCGAAGCCCTACGAGTTCGGTGACCCGTTCAACCTCGACATCCATCGCACGATCCGCAACGCCATCGGCCGCCGCGGCGGCGGCACCCCGGTGCGACTGTCGCCGGACGACTTCGAGATCGAGCGCACCGAGAACATCACGAGGTCGAGCACCGTCCTCATGCTCGACCTCTCGCTTTCGATGCCGATGCGCGACAACTTCCTCGCCGCCAAGAAGGTGGCCATGGCGCTGCACTCGCTGATCTCGTCGATGTTCCCGCGGGACTACCTCGGCATCGTGGGGTTCAGCGAGGTGGCCCGCGAGCTGAAACCCGAACAGCTGCCCGAGGTGTCGTGGGACTTCGTGTACGGCACGAACATGCAGCATGCGTTCCTGCTGAGCCGGCGCCTCCTCGCCCGCCAGACCGGCACCAAGCAGATCATCATGATCACCGACGGCGAACCGACCGCTCACATCCAGCCCGACGGCGAAGTGTTCTTCAGCTACCCGCCCGTGCCGGAGACCGTCGAGGCGACACTGCGCGAGGTGGCGCGCTGCACCCGGGAGGACATCCGGATCAACACCTTCATGCTCGACGCCAACAGCTACCTCAAGGCGTTCGTCGAGAAGCTCACCCAGATGAACCGGGGCCGGGCCTTCTTCACGACTCCCGAGACGCTCGGCGACTACGTGCTGGTGGACTTCATCGAGCAGAAGCGGGCCACCCGGTCGGGACGCCGGGGCGCCTGACCGGCCGCATCGCCGCTACGGCTCGCCCAGCAAGGCCCGGTACCGCTCGTACTCCTCGCCCGTGTACCCGACCAGGACGACTCGCTCGACCGGCCCCGGCGTGGCTCGCACGGTGGCGATGGCGAGGCGGGCAGCGCCGTCGGCGGGGAAGCCGTAGATCCCGGTCGAGATGCCTGGAAACGCGATTGAGGCCGCCCCGATCTCGCCCGCCACCTCGAGGGCCCGGCGGTAGGCGGACACCAGCAGGTCATCCTCGCCTTCACCACCGCCGCGCCAGACCGGGCCGACGGCATGGATGACCCAGCGCGCCGGCAGGCGGAACCCGGGTGTCGCCTTGGCGTCGCCCGTGGCGCAACCACCGAGCGCGGTGCACGCCTTCTCCAGATCGGCGTGGCCGGCGGCGGCGAAGATGGCGCCGCACACGCCTCCCCCGGGCCGCAGTCCCGAGTTCGCCGCGTTCACGATGGCGTCGACGTCGAGCGTGGTGATCTGGCCCTGCCACGCCTCGATACGCCGTGCCGCGGCCATGGCGCGATGTTCGCGCTTTCCCCTTGCGCGATTGCACAGGAACGAGACACAATGACATCACTGTAATTACATCGGTGGGAGTGCCCGGCCAGCGCCACTCGTCAAGGGAGCACGTGCGGCGAGAACCGGTCATCGTCAGACGGGGGACCTCGGCGATGTTCGGTGGGCGGATACGAGCACCGCTTGGCCGACGAGCAGGGGAGGCCAGCAACTGATGCGCAGACTCGTGTACGACCCGGAGGATCGCAGTTGGCAGGACGAGGCCAACTGCCTCGGAGTCGACCCCGACCTCTTCTTCCCCGAGCGGGGTGCGTCCACCCGGGAAGCCAAGGAGGTGTGTCGCGGCTGCGTCGTGCGCGAGCAGTGCCTCGAGTACGCGCTGGCCAACGGCGAGAAGTTCGGCATCTGGGGCGGGCTCTCCGAACGCGAGCGTCGCCGCATCCGCCGCCAGCGCGCCCAAGCCGCGCGGCGCAGCGCCACCGCTTGATCCCTGCTTCAACGTGCTCGCAGGCGCGCCTCGACGGTGCGCTGCTCGGACAGGTCCAGCGTGTCCCAGCGTGGTCGGGGGATGCGCGCCAGGACGGCCTCCGGCAGGAGGCCGACGAGCTCGGCCCCGTCCACCCGCGCCAGGCGAGCGACGCGGTCGTAGGCCTCGGCGGGGCCCACGCGGTCGGGCTCGATGAGGTTCATGCTCACCTGGCGGCGCCCGGCCACGGTGAATGCCAGCGCCCGGATCCCGTCCCCCCGTACCTTGGCGGCGACCGCCCTGGCCTCGGCCAGGTCGGCCTCGGCCAGCCAGACGTTGAAGGCGACGAGCGGCTCGCGCGCCCCCACGCAGGCGGCTCCGGCCGTCGGATGCGGCTCGAGGGGCCCGGCATCTGGGAGCAGGTCCTTCCATGCTCGCCGGCGCACCTCGGGCAGTTCCCGCTCGGGACCGTAGAAGAAGCAGGGCAGCGCCAGCTCCGCCGCGGCCCACGCGGCAAAGCCTTGGCGGGCCGTGAGCGCGTCGGCCCAGGGCGTCGAGGCCAGCGGCACGAAAGGCACCACGTCGACCACGCCGAGACGGGGGTGCGCACCCTTGTGGTTCGACAAGTCGATGGAGGCGACGGCCACAGCCGCGACGCGCCTCGGGGCACGTTCGCCGATCAGGGTCAGGACGGCTCGGTGATGGTCGGCATCGTGGTGGAGATCCAGCAGATCGGCGCCAGCGGCCTCGGCCAGGGCGGCCAGGACCCTGGCGTCGCGGCCCTCGCTCACGTTGACGACGCACTCGAGCACCGGATCATCCTGCTGTCCGGCTCGGGCCACCGGCCACCCGAGTGGTACCGTCCGGGGCATGGGACCTGAATGGTGGATCGTGCTCGCGATCGTCGTGCTGATCTTCGGCGCTTCGCAGCTGCCGAAGTTGGCGCGATCCCTCGGCCAGGCGCAGAAGGAGTTCAAGCAGGGCCTGGCAGAGGGGGCGGCCGAATCCAAGGAAGGCGACAAGCCCGCCTCGTGATCGCCGGCTACCGGGAACCCGATGGGGTCCGGTGGCGTTGAGATGGCGAGCCCGGCGTCGGCTCCGCTGGCGCGCCGTGTGCCGACATGGGAGGACGTGGCCCGTGACAACGGTCGCTTCCTCTACACCGTCGCGTACCGGCTGACCGGGAACCACGAGGACGCGCAAGACCTCGTCCAGGAGGTGCTCCTCCGGGTCCGCCGGGGGTTGGCCACCTACGAACCGGGGTCCATGGAGGGCTGGTTGAGCAGAATCACGACGAACGCCTTCCTGGACGACCTCCGCCGGCGCAGGCGCCGTCCCCAGGACGCGATGGCCGAGCTGCCCGAGCCGCGCGAGGCGCCCAGTGGCGATCCCGAGGCCATCCTGGCCCGTACCAGCCTCCCCGACGACGTCCAAGAAGCACTTCGGGATCTCCCGGAGGAATACCGGGCGGTCATCGTGCTCTGCGACGTGCTCGGCTACGACTACGCCGAGATCGCCCGGCAGCTCGACGTTCCCATCGGCACGGTGCGCAGCCGCATCCATCGTGGCCGGGCCCAGCTCCGCAAGGCGCTGACGTGAGCGAGACGTCCGCTTCCGCCCATCCTGCCGAGGAGGTGCTCGCGGGCTACGAGGACGGCGTCCTCGAGCCCGAGGAGCGGGCGGCCGTCCAGGCCCACGTCGAGGGCTGCGCCGTATGCCAGAAGACGCTGGAGGATCTCGCCCTCGTTCGCCAGGTGATGCGCACGCTGCCCTTCGTCGAGCCCCCGGCCGGCTTCTACGAGCGAACCCTCCGACTCGGCCCTCGCCCTCGCCGGAGCTCCTCCAAGCGGCTCGGGTACGGCCTGCTGGCAACGCTCGCAGTCCTTGCAGCGACCCTCGCGCTCGTGGCGGTGATCGGGCACCGCTCCGGTGAGGTCCACCCCGCGGTGGGCGCGGCCGTCGAGCAACTGCTTCGCCCCTCTCCTCGTGCCGTGCCCAACATGCTCGCCGAACCTGCGGGTGGGCTGCCGACGTCCCTCGCCGGCTTCCAGTTCGTGCAGGTCGTCGAGGCGGGCGGCCGGACCCACGACCTGTATGCCGACGGCGGGCGAGGGCTCGACGTCACGTGGGACGAGGGACGCCTCGATCTCGACCCCCGGCCGCCCGGCGCGCAGCTCCTCTCCGTCGAGGGCCAACCTGGGTGGGTCGCCGTCGAGAGGGGCCTCGGCCAGCTCGCCGTGCAACGGGGTGAGCGTGTGTACGCGGTGATCGGCGCCCTCGACGTCGACGGCGCCCTCGACGTGGCGACCGCCTTGCCGGCGGCGAGCGCCAGTCGGTCGATCGTCGATCGTGCGGAATCCGCTGGCCATGCCCTCCTCGAGGCCTTCGGAGGCGACGGCTGACGGACGACACCCCGGACGCGACAACGGCCGGGTGGCCCCGGCCGTTCGCTCGAGTTGGTGGCTTGAGATCGCCGGGAGGTCAGCCGAGGTGGAGGGAGAGCCGGCGACGCTTCAGGATGCGCCGCCGCTCACGCTCGGAGGCCCCGCCCCAGACGCCGTGATCGATGCGGTTGACGAGGGCGTACTCCAGGCACTCCGGGGTGACCGAGCAGGTGGCGCAGATCTTGCGAGCGCGGTCCACACCGACGCCGTCGCTCGGGAAGAAGACCGAAGGCTCGTACTGCCGGCAGGCGCCTCGGCTCATCCACACGGTCTGCGTCGTGTCGTCGTGCATCGTCGCTCCTCGATCTTCGGCTGCAAGTTCTACGTCGCCCGCTCGCGCCAAGTTCCCAAGTCTGCCTGAAAACGACCTGAATTCCCAAAGGAACACGACGTCGACGTTCCGGCGTTCTGATGATCGAATGGCCTCGAGCCTCAAGAGGAGGGCCCTCCAGATGTCCATGTTCCCCCCGCCTTCCGGGCCTTCGATCGACCCCGACGATCCCTTCAGCCCAGTATTGACCAGGGAAGATCCCACCTCGCCCTATCGCGTTGAGCCTCCCCGCCGTCGCGGCGGCTGGCGCGCGTGGATGGCGGGCGGCATCGCGGGCGCGCTGCTCGGCGGTGGTGTGGCGTTCGTCACGGTCAAGGCCACGGAGGACAATCCGAAGGTCGTCACACCGGCGGCCGTCACCGAGGCCACGAAGGCACCGACTCCCACCGCCTCGAACCAGTCGTCGCAGGTCACGGCCGGCTTCGACATCCAGGCCGTGCTGGCCAACGTGTCGCCGTCGATCGTGGCCATCGAGACCAGCCAAGTGGGGCTGGGCGGCATCTACGGCGCCGGGGCCGGGTCCGGCATCATCATCAGCGCCGACGGGCTCGTCCTGACGAACAACCACGTCATCACCGGTGCCGACTCGATCAAGGTCAAGACGAGCGCGGGCAAGGAGTACGACGCCGCGGTGATCGGCGCCGACCCCAGCCATGATGTGGCCGTCGTGCGGATGTCGGGCGCCACGGGCCTGAAGGCCGCCACCCTCGGTGACACCACCACGCTGAAGGTGGGCGACACCGTCGTCGCCATCGGCAACGCCTTCGATCTCGGTGCCACCCCCACGGTCACCGAAGGCATCGTGTCGGCCAAGGGCCGCTCCATCGAGACCAGCACCGAGAGCCTCTCGAACCTCATCCAGACCGATGCCGCCATCAACCCCGGCAACTCCGGCGGGGCGCTGGTCAACGCGGCCGGCGAGGTCGTCGGCATCAACGCCGCCGGCATCCAGGGCGCCCAGAACATCGGTTTCGCCATCGACATCAACAGCGTGAAGACCGTCATCACCCAGCTCGAGCAGGGCAAGGGCACCGGGAACGGCTCGGGGGCGACCACCAACTCCGCCGCTTTCCTCGGGATCAGCACGGTCGCCGTCTCCGACCTCACGCCGGCCGAACGCCAGCAGCTCGGCGTCACCGCCGACCACGGCGTGGTCGTGACCTCGGTCGAGCCCGGGGCGGGCGCGGCCCAAGCCGGCCTGCGGACCGGCGATGTGATCACCGCGATCGACGGCAAGTCCGTCACGACCACCGATGACGTCCGCAACGCCATCTCGGCCAAGAAGCCCAACGACACCCTCCAGGTCACCTACGAGCGCAACGGCCAGCAGCAGACGGTCACCGCCCGGCTCGGCACGCGCCCGGTCAGCACCGGCGGCTGAGTCTCTACGGATCCCTCCCCGCAACGGCGGGTCTCGACGCGACCGCTCGGGACCCGCCTGCGGGTAGGCTCTCCACTCCGCCCGAACGCCGAGGAGCGAGTGTGTCGAGCCTTCCCACCACTGCGGTCGAGCCTCCCCGCGGTCATGCCCGGGTCGTCTATCTGGGTCCGGTGTCGCCGCACTGGGAGGTCTACAGCGACTTCGGGGACCGCACGGTGGTCGACGAGTTCCGGGCCCGAGTGCTGGCTCGTCTCGTGTTGCTCCCGCGGGACGATCCCCAGTTCCGGCGCAACCGGGAACGGATCATCCGCGACGCGGAGCGCGAGAACATCCTCCTCGAGTGGGACCTCGGCCTGCCGGCGGACGCGGAGTACTAATGCAAAGGGGGGAAGGAGACCTCCCCCCTTTGAAACCCCCCATCCTTGGAGCTCCGCTCGACCGGCAGAGCCGGATCCAGTTCCGCACGAGCTCGAAGCGGACCGTCTCCGGGTCCCCGGTTGGGGTCCGCCCAGGAGCACTAGGCTGCCGTCGTCGTGGCCGAGGTGGGGATGAACGATCGCCTGCTGAACCGTGAGCTTTCCTGGCTGGACTTCAACGCCAGGGTGCTCGCGCTGGCGGCCGATGAGCGGGTGCCTCTGCTCGAACGCGTGAAGTTCTCCGCCATCTTCTCCTCGAACCTCGACGAGTTCTTCCAGGTTCGGGTGGCGGCGTTGAAGGACCAGGTGGCGGCGGGGATCACGCGCCCGTCACCGGATGGCCGGACGCCGGCGCAGCAGCTCATCGAGATCAGCGATCGGGTCGAGGAGTTGGTGCACGAGCAGGAGGAGATCCTCCTCGCCGGGCTCGTGCCGGCGTTGCGCCGTGCCGGGGTCGAGCTCACCAGCTGGGACGATCTCGACCGCGACGACCGCAAGCACTTCGAAGAGATCTTCGAGCAACGGATCTTCCCGGTGCTCACCCCGCTCGCCGTCGATCCGTCGCACCCCTTCCCCTACATCTCGAACCTCTCGCTGAACCTGGGCGTGATGGTGCGGGATCCCGACACCGGGGAACGTCGCTTCGCCCGGGTGAAGGTGCCCCCGCTCCTCCCGCGGTTCCTCCAGCTCCGTGATGGTGACCGCTTCGTCCCACTCGAGCAGGTGATCGCGCCCCAGCTCTCCACCCTGTTCGCGGGCATGGTCATCGAGCAGCACTGGGCCTTCCGCGTCACCCGCAACGCCGATCTCACTTTGGCCGAGGGAGAGGCCGACGATCTCCTCGCCGCGGTCGAGATGGAGCTGCGACGCCGCCGCTTCGGGCGCGCCGTGCGCCTCGAGGTGCAAGCCGGCATGTCGGACGAGATGGTGGAGTTGCTCCTCCGTGAGCTCGATCTGGAGCGCGACGACGTGTCGTTCCTCCGCGCGCCGCTCGACCTCAAGGGCCTCTTCCTCGTCCATGCCGTCGATCGTCCGGATCTGAAGGACGACGCGTGGCCGCCCGTCGTGAAGCCGACCCTGGCCGCGGCGAAGGCAGAAGAGCGCGACATCTTCTCGGTGATCCGCGAGCAGGACGTGCTCGTGCACCATCCCTACGAGTCGTTCACGGCATCGGTCGAGGAGTTCGTCCGCCAAGCGGCGGATGATCCGCGCGTCCTCACCATCAAGATGGCGCTCTACCGGACCTCCGGCGACAGTCCGATCGTCAGGAGCCTCATCCGGGCCGCGGAGCGGGGGGTACAGGTCGCGGCCCTCGTGGAGCTGAAAGCCCGCTTCGACGAGGAGGCGAACATCAACTGGGCCAAGGCCCTCGAGCGCGCGGGCGTCCACGTGGTCTACGGCCTCGTCGGCCTGAAGACGCACTCCAAGACGCTGCTCGTGGTCCGGTCCGAGGCCGACGGGATCCGTCGCTACGTGCACGTCGGAACCGGCAACTACAACTCTTCGACGGCCCGGCTCTACGAGGACATCGGCTTGCTGTCGTGCGACCCCGATCTCGGCGCCGACCTGACGCAACTGTTCAACTTCCTCACCGGCTACGGGCGGGAGGTCCGATATCGCAAGATCCTCGTGGCGCCCCGATGGCTGCGCCACCGCCTGCAGGACCTCATCGCCCAGGAGGCCGCCCACGGCTCAGCCGGGCGCATCGCGGTCAAGCTCAACTCCATCGTCGACCCCGACATGATCGAGGCCCTCTACGCCGCCAGCCAGGCCGGCGCTCGCATCGACTTGGTGATCCGCGGCATCTGCGGCCTGCGCGCCGGGGTGCCCGGCCTCTCGGACAACATCCGGGTGCGATCGCTCCTCGGGCGCTACCTCGAGCACTCGCGCATCTACTACTTCGCCAACGGCAACGGGACGGGCGAGCCCGCCTACTACATCGGCTCGGCCGACCTCATGCAGCGGAACCTCGACAAACGCGTCGAGGTCCTCGTCCCGGTCGAGCGGCCGGAGTTGCAGCGGCGGCTCGGCGCGGTGCTCGAGCTCAACCTCGCCTCGGGCGTGAGCGGCTGGGAGCTCGGCCCCGACGACCGGTGGGAGCGGGTGAACGCCTACGACGGCCTCGACGTCCAGCGACGGCTGTACGAGTCGATCGGGGCGCGGGCGGCGAAGGCGTTCGCAGATGGCTGACGTCGAGCACCAAGCCGAACGGGAGGTGAAGCTCGGGGCCTGGCCGGGTTTCCGGTTGCCCGACCTCGGCGACCTCGCCGACTGGGTCGCGGAAGCCGAGCCGGGGGAGCACCTCCTCGACGCGACGTACATGGACGCCGCCGACCTTCGCCTGATCCGCGCCGGAGTCACGCTCCGTCATCGCACGGGGGAGGGCGGCCAGGACGGGCGCTGGACCCTGAAGCTCCCCGCCGCGTCGAAGCTTTCCCCGGGCAAGAGCGACCCCGCCCTCGACCGGACCGAGATCACCTTCGACGCGCCGGGTGGGGTCGTGCCCGATCCGCTGCAGGCGGCGGTGGCGGGCCTGTTGCGACGGGAGCCGCTGAAGCCGGTGGCGCGGCTGCGCACCGAGCGCCGCGTCGTCTCGCTGCGTGACGGGGGCGGTCGCCGCGTGGGAGAGGTGGCCGACGACGAGGTGACCGTCTTCGACGGCGAGCGGGCGGCGCTCAAGTTCCGCGAGATCGAGATCGAGGCGATGCCCGGCGCGCCGTCCTCGCTGCTCGATCTCGTCGTCGAACGCCTCCGCAGCGCGGGGGCGGGTGAGCCTGATCCGACCCCGAAGCTCGTTCGCGCCCTCGGGCCTGACGCCCTGGCCCCTCCCGACCCCGCCGTCGCCGAGGTCCCGGCCAAGCCCACCATGGCTGCGGTCGTGCAGCAGGCCATCGGGGCTGCGGTGCGACGGATCGTCGCCCACGACCCGATCGTTCGCCTCGACCTCGCGCCGAGCGGCGTGCACCAAGCCCGGGTCAGCACGCGGCGGCTCCGCAGCGATCTCCGTACCTTCGAAGTGGTCGTCGAGCGCGAGTGGGCCGAGGGGTTGCGCGACGAGCTCAAGTGGCTCGCCGACGCGCTCGGTGCCGTCCGCGACAGCGATGTGCTCGGGATGCGCCTGCAGCGCGATCTGGCCGAGTTCGGTGCCCGCGACGAGGCGACGGGCCGGCGACTTCTCGATCACCAGCGGGCCGAGCGCAGCGACCGTCTCGCCGGCCTCCTCCGGATGATGGCGAGCGATCGCTACTTCGACCTCATCGACCGCCTGGTGGCTGCGGCCGAGGCGCCCGCCGTTGCTCCCGGAAGCCGACCGCCCCGCCGCCGAAGTGCTCGCCGAAGTCGTCGCCCGCCCGTGGCACAAGCTGCGCAATGACGCCCGCGACCTCGGGAAGCACGCGAGCGACGAAGAGCTCCACGCCTTGCGGATCCGGGCCAAGCGGGCGCGCTACGCTGTCCGAGGCCGCGGCGCGGATCATCCCCGCCGCCGCCAAGTTCGCCGAGCAGGTGGCACACCTGCAGGACGTGCTCGGCGAGCAGCACGACGCCGTGGTGGCCGAAGGTTGGTTGCGCGACACGGTCACCGCCGGAGTCAGCGGGGACGAGGGGATGGTGGCGGGCTTGCTGATCGCGAGCCAGCGGGCTGAGGCCGCCTCTCGCCGTGAGGAGTGGCGCTCGGTCTGGAAGGAGCTTGACCAGCGCAAGCTGCGGTCGTGGATGGGAGCCCATGGCTGAGCCACAACGCGACGCCGACGGTTTCGTCATCGCCGCCGGCGGGGTGGTGTGGCGTCACGCAAGCGATGGCGAGCTCCATGTCCTCGTCGTCCACCGGCCGAAGTACATGGACTGGACCTTCCCCAAAGGCAAGCTGGAGCCGACCGACGCCGACATTGCCGACTGCGCCCGCCGAGAGGTGCGGGAGGAGACCGGTTACGACGTCGGCCTCGGCGCGCCGTTGCCGACGACGACGTATCGGGACGCGAAGAGCCGGCCGAAGCGGGTCCACTACTGGGCCATGCCCGTGAGGGGCGGCGCCTTCGTCGCCAACCCGGAAGTCGACGAGGCGCGGTGGCTGCCGGTGGTCGAGGCGCGGGCCCAGCTGACATACGAGCACGACCGCCACGTGCTCGACGTGTTCGCCCAGTCGGTGTCGGTCGCGCCCCTCGCTGACGGCTCGGCTCTCCGTCACCTGGCGTTCACCGGTCATGGCCCGCTATTTCGGTCGGCGTTCGGTCTACGTTCATCCCTCGTTCACCGCTCCCGCCCGGAGCCTTCACCTGGCCTGCTTACGGTGCCGCCGTCTGCCGACTTCGAAGGAGACGAACAGCGTGAACACAACCATTCGCCGCCGCGCGACCGCGGTCGCCGGCATTGTCAGCATCGCCCTCGTCGGCGCCGCCTGCGGGAGCTCTTCGAGCTCCAACAGCAGCGCGACTGACGGCTGCCGCGGGTACGACCGCCGGCCAGCAGGTGTCCGGCACCCTCCAGGGGAGCGGCTCGAGCTTTTCGCTGCCCTTCCAACAACAGGCAGCCCAGGATTTCCAGAAGGCCAACTCCGGCACGACCATCACCTACGGGGGCGGTGGTTCGGGCAAGGGCCGCACCGATCTGAAGAACAAGGTGGTCGACTTCGCCGGCTCGGACGCTCCCTACGCCGACGGCCGACAAGCCGGCGGAACCGATCCTGTACTTCCCGATCCTTCTTGGCCCGGTCACGATCTCCTACAATCTGTCGGGCGTCGACAAGCTGCAACTCTCGCCGGACACGATCGCAAAGATCTTCGAGCGCCAGATCAAGAACTGGAACGACGCGGCCATCGCCGCCGACAACCCGGGCGTCAGCTTGCCGAGCACGGCCATCACGGTCGCTCACCGCTCGGATGGATCGGGCACGACCCAGAACTTCACCGAATGGCTGGTCGTCGCGGCGCCGACCGCCTGGACGCTCAAGTCCGGATCCACGATCGCCTGGCCGAGCGACACCCAAGCCGGCAACGGCAACCAGGGTGTGGCCCAGATCGTCAAGGGGACCGACGGTGCCGTCGGCTACGTCGACTACTCCGACGCCAAGGCGGCCGGCCTGCAGTACGCGTCGGTCAAGAACAAGTCGGGCGAATGGATCGCCCCGTCGCCCGAGTCAGCGACGGCCGCCGGGGATGCCGTCACGGTCAACCCCGACCTCACCTTCAAGTCGTACGACTCATCGGCCCCTGCTGCCTACCCGATCACCCTCCAGACGTACAACATCGTGTATCAGGCGCAGTCCGACGCCGGGAAGGGCAACCTCCTGAAGTCCTACCTGTCGTACCTCCTGAACGACGGCCAGCAGCTCCTGCCCGGCCTGAACTACGCCCCCTTGCCGCAGTCGATCCAGCAGCAGGCGATCGCGCAGCTCAGCCAGCTCCAGATCGGCTGACAGGTTGGGGATGATGAGGGTGATGATGGGGCCCGGACGGCGACGAGCTCGGCCGCCGTCCGGGCTGCACCCTCCCGGGGGGCCGAGTCAGGGAAGGCAGCGACCTCGAGCAGGCAGGATCTGAGGGAGGGACATGACGACCGTCGCCCCGCCACCCACCGAGGCTCCGGGCATCGTCCCGCCTGAGCTGCGCGGCCGCCGCCGCGCCGGCGACCGCGTCTTCGCCGGGCTCGCGCTGGCCGCCGGGCTGTCGGTGCTCGCCATTCTCGCGTTGATCGCCTGGTCGACGACGAAGCAGGCCTGGCCGATCTTCCGCGACAAGGGCGGCCAGTTCCTCTTCACCACCACCTGGGCGCCGAACGAGGGCAAGTTCGGGAGCCTGGCCTTCGTCTTCGGCACGGTGGTCACCTCGATCATCGCCGTGATCTTCGCCGTGCCGACCAGCATCGGCATCGCCCTGTTCATCACCGAGGTGGCCCCCGGGTGGCTGAAGAAACCCGTCGTCTATGTGATCGACCTCTTGGCCGTCGTGCCGTCGGTGGTCTTCGGCCTCTGGGGCATCCTCGTCCTGGCCGATCCCATCAAAGGCTTCTACCAGCACGTGAGCGATGTCCTCGGGCCCATTCCGATCATCGGGGCGCTCTTCAAGGGTCCCGTGAACGGTCGAGCCTTCTTCACCGCCGGCATCATCCTCGCCGTCATGATCGTGCCGATCATCACCTCCCTCACCCGGGAGGTGTTCGACACGACGCCCGTCTCTGAGAAGGAAGCGGCGCTCGGGCTGGGGGCCACCCGCTGGGAGATGATCCGCCAGTCGGTCTTCTCCCACAGCAAGGGCGGCATGGTGGGTGCGGTCACGCTGGGCCTCGGGCGGGCCATGGGCGAGACGATCGCGGTCGCGCTCGTGATCGGCTCGAACCCGCAGATAACGGCCAAGCTCTTCCAGCCGGGCTACTCGATGCCTTCGGTGATCGCCAATGAGTTCGGTGAAGCCTCTGGGCTCTGGCAGGCCGCGCTCATCGGGCTCGGCGTGCTCCTCTTCATCATCACCATCGTCGTGAACCTCGGCGCGCGAAGCATTGTCGCCCGCTCGACACGGAGGTCGCGGGGCGAGTGAGCTCCACGTTGACGCCCACGTCCATCGCCGTCGACCTCCAGCCCAAGCACTCCGGGCGCACCTTCCGCAACGGCCTGGCCACGGTGCTCATGGCCTTTTCGGTCGTCGTCGTCATGGTGCCGCTCGGCTTCGTCCTCTTCACCGTGATCCAGAAGGGGGCCTCGGTGTTGTCGTGGTCGATGCTCACCGAGCCGATTCCACCCGGTCAGCAGGCCGGCCCAGGCATCGGCCCGGCCGTCGTCGGCACGATCGTGATCACCGGGATGGCCGCGCTGATGGCCATCCCCTTCGGCGTGTTCGGCGCGGTCTACCTCCACGAGTACGGCAAGACCGGCCGGCTGGCCAGCGTGCTCCGCTTCCTCGCCGACGTGATGACGGGCGTGCCGTCGATCGTCATGGGGCTGTTCATCTACACGATCTGGGTGGTTCGCTTCGGTGTCGACGGCGTCACCGGGTTCGCCGGGGCCCTCGCCCTCGCCTGCCTGATGCTGCCGATCATCATCCGCTCCACCGAAGAGATGCTCCGCCTCGTGCCCGACGACATGCGCGAGGCGAGCTACGCTCTCGGTTCCAGCAAGGCCCGGACGGTGCTCACCGTCGTGCTGCCGGCCGCGTCCCCCGGCATCCTGAGTGGTGTGCTGCTCGCCATCGCCCGCGCCGCGGGCGAGACCGCCCCGTTGCTCTTCACCATCGGCGCGGCGACGACGTCGAACTGGAACCCGTTCAAGGGCCCCAACACGGCCCTGTCCGCTCAGATCTTCACCAACGCGCAGCAGCCTTTCGTCGGTGCTCAGCAGCGAGCGTGGGTCGCCGCGCTCACCTTGATCGCCATGGCGTTCGGCTTGCTCGTGCTGTCCCGCGTCGTCGCGGCCCGGTTCAACCCGGGGAGGAACCGGTGACCCGCATGGCCGACCTCCCGGAGGAGCAGCAGATGAGCCCGTCAGAGGCCACCACCGATCCCGTCGTGATCGCCCGCGCCAACACGACAGCTCCTACGCCCGTTGCCGCGGTGAGCAGAACCTCGACGGTCGCCCCCACGGCAGTGGTGTTCGAGATCGAGGACCTCGCGGTGTACTACGGCGCGTTCAGGGCCGTCCGTGGTGTCACGATCTCCATACGTCAGCACGAGATCACGGCGTTCATCGGCCCTTCGGGCTGCGGGAAGACGACCGTTCTGCGCTGCTTCAACCGCATGAACGACCTCATCCCCACGGCGCGGGTGGAAGGCAGCCTCCTCTACCATGGCGTCGATCTCTACGGCCCGAACGTGTCGCCAGCCGAGGTGCGCCGGCGCATCGGCATGGTCTTCCAGCGCCCCAACCCCTTCCCCAAGACCATCTACGACAACGTGGCCTTCGGCCCGCGCGTGAACGGTGTACGCAAGAGCGCGCTCGACGATGTCGTCGAGCGGTCGCTGCGCCAGGCCGCCTTGTGGGACGAGGTGAAGGACCGGCTCAAGCACTCGGCCCTCGGCATGTCGGGTGGGCAGCAACAGCGGCTCTGCATCGCGCGGGCCATTGCGGTCGAACCCGAAGTGGTGCTCATGGACGAACCGTGTTCCGCACTCGACCCGATCGCGACAGCTCGCATCGAGGATCTCATGCAAGTGTTGAAGCAGCGCTACACGATTGTGATCGTCACCCACAACATGCAACAAGCGGCCCGAGTGAGCGACCGCACCGCCTTCTTCACCGCCGAGCTCGACTCCGAGAACGACCAGCGCACCGGGCTGTTGGTGGAGTTCGACCAGACCGAGAAAATCTTCTCGAACCCGGGAGACGCCAGGACGGAGAACTACATCACGGGACGGTTCGGATGACGGGGACCGAAGCGCGCCGGACATACCACCAGGAGCTGGGGGAGATCCACGACGAGGTGACGCGGATCGCCGCGTTGCTCGTCGAGGCCGTGCCCCGTGCCACCCAGATCCTCCTCGACGGCGACCTCGACGGCGCCGACCACATGATCCAGGCCGACGACGAGTACAACCGTCGGTGCCACGCCCTCGAGCAGCGTTGCTACGCGGTGCTGGCGTTGCAGCAGCCGATGGCCAGCGATCTCCGCGCCCTCATCGCCGCCATCAAGATCGCGGCTGAGGTCGAACGTTCGGCCGACCTCTGCGCCAACATCTGCAAAGCGGCGCGCCGCCTCTACGGGCACGACCTCGACCCACGGCTGCGGGGCTTCCTCACCCAGATGAGCGACCAGGCCCAGCAGCTCATGAGGTTCGCGGTGGACGCCTACGTGGAGCGTGACGCTGGGTTGGCGGCGGCCCTCGACGACATCGACGACCTGCTCGACCGGCTCCAGGTGTCGTTCATCGCCGCCATCTTCGAGTCGCATGCGAGCAGCCGCACCGACCTCCAAGTGGCGGTGCAGCTGGCGCTCATCGCTCGCTTCTACGAGCGGATCGGAGACCACGCGGTGAACGTGGGGGAATGGGTCGGCTACGCCGTCACGGGCCATCTGCCGCGCTCGGGCCACAACGGGGAGAGAGACTCCGAGCCGCCCGCGGAGCCGAGCGACGGATGATTCTCGGCGCGATCGTCGCCGCGGTGCTGGCCGCGGCGTTGGCGTCGTTCGTCACCGCCGTGCTGGTCCGCCGTCGGTTGGCCGTACGGCTCTCGGCCCTAGCCACGGCCACCGACCCGGACCTGCCCCGTGTCCCGACCGCCGACCTGCAAGACGCGTTCAGCCTCATGGAGCGGGCCATCGCGTGGGTGCACTCAGGGAGTGAGGCCCGCCTGCAGTCGTTCGCGCAGTTGCAGGCGGCCGCCGACGCGCTGCCGGTCGGCCTCGTGGTCGCGGGGCGCCATCAGGAGATCCTGCTGCGCAACGCCACGGCGGCAGGATTCCTCGGCGTGCGTTACGCCGACGCGCTCGTCGAGGAGGCGCTGCGAGCCAATCTGCGCACGGCCCTGTCGGGACAGCCGAGCGCGCAGACCCTCGATCTGCTCGGTCCTCCTCGGCGCTCGATCTCGGTGCGGGCCGTCCCGGTCGAATCCGTCGACGTGGTGGCCGTCGCGCTGATCGAGGATGTGAGCGAGCGGGCGCGGCTCGAGGCGATGCGCACCGACTTCGTGGCCAACATCAGCCACGAGCTGCGCACCCCGGTCGGGGCGCTGGCCCTCTTGGCCGAGACGATGGTCGACGAACAGGATCCAGCGCTCACCCGCCGGCTGGCCGAGAAGATGGTGACCGAGGCCAACCGTGTCACCCGGATCATCGAGGACCTCCTCGAGCTCTCGCGCATCGAGCACGATGGGCGACCGCGCTTCGAGGTCGTGCCGGTGGGCCTCCTCGCCGCCGAGGCCGTCGAGCGGGTGCGGACGCTGGCCGACAGCCACGACATCACGGTCCACGTCGAGGAGCCGTCGCGCCGGCTCACCGTGGCCGGTGACCGCCGCCAGCTCGTCTCGGCGCTGGCCAACCTCATCGAGAACGGGATCAAGTATTCCGACCCAGGCTCGACGGTGGAGGTCTCGGCCCGTACCGATGGCGCCTGGGCCGAGCTGGTGGTGGCCGACCACGGCATCGGCATCCCCCGGCGCGACCAGGACCGCATCTTCGAACGTTTCTACCGTGTCGATCGCGCCCGCAGCCGCGACACGGGCGGCACGGGTCTGGGCCTCGCCATCGTCCGCCATGTGGCCACGAACCACGGCGGGACCGTGTCCGTCTCGTCCGTCGAAGGGGCCGGTTCCACCTTCTCCATCCGGGTGCCCGCGTGCCCCGGCCCGGTTGCCGTCACCATGCCGGAGGCAGGCTGAGCATGACGACCCAGAGCACGATCCTCGTCGTCGAGGACGAGGAGTCCTTCGTCGAGGCCCTCACCATCGGGCTTCGGCGCGAGGGCTTCCATGTGCAGGTGGCGCGCGACGGCGCGCAGGCCCTCGACGTCTTCGACGCGGTGCGGCCCGACCTCGTCCTGCTCGACGTGATGCTGCCGCGCGTCTCCGGCATCGACGTCTGCCGCCAGATCCGCAAGAAGAGTCAGGTGCCGATCATCATGGTCACCGCGAAGGGGGCTGAGATCGACACCGTGGTCGGCCTCGAACTCGGGGCCGACGACTACGTCACCAAGCCCTACCGCCTCCGGGAGTTGGTGGCCCGGATGCGGGCCGTGCTGCGCCGGGCGCCCCGGGGCGCGACGTCCGAAGGCGACGGTGAGGCCCTGGAGGTGGGCGACGTCCGCCTCGATCCCGAGCGCCACGAGGTCATGATCCGCGGCCAGCAGGTGCAGCTCCCGCTGAAGGAGTTCGAGCTGCTCGAGCTGCTGCTCGAGAACGCCGGACGGGTCCTGACTCGCGACACGTTGATCGATCGGGTGTGGGGTGCTGACTACGTCGGTGACACGAAGACGTTGGACGTGCACGTCAAGCGGCTCCGATCCAAGGTCGAGGAGGACCCGTCGAACCCCTCTCGCATCGTCACCATCCGCGGCCTCGGTTACAAGTACGAGGCGCCGCGGGGCTGACCCGGCCCGTGCGGCGCGGCGCGCACTTCTCTCGCAGCCGCCTCCTAGCATTCCGATGTGAGCGACACGGCCGGGCCGACACGGCCGCCTCGGGGCGGCGACGGCGACTGGCCGGCGCCGCTGCCTCCGTTCACGCGCCTCGTCCGCACGCACGCCCTGATGGTGGCGGGCGACGCGACGGTGGCCATCGCCCTGGCCGGCTCGCTGTTCTTCAGCATCGATCCCAGCCAGGCCCGGTGGCGCGTCGCGCTCTACCTCCTCTTCACGGTGGCGCCTTTCGCCATCATCGCCCCGTTCCTCGGTCCGGCCATCGACCGCATCAAAGGTGGGCGCCGCATGATGGTGACCCTCGTCGCCATCGGGCGGGTCGTGGTGAGCCTCTTGATGACCGCCCACCTCGACAGCCTCCTGCTCTTCCCGGAGGCCTTCGTCGCCCTGGTGCTCGGCAAGGCCTACGTGGTGGCGAAGAGCGCGCTCGTTCCGAGCGTGGTGCATGGCGATGAGGAGCTGGTCGAGGCCAACGCCAAGCTCGGGACGGTGGCCGGGCTCGTCGGTTTCGCGGCGGCCATCCCCGCGCTGCTCCTGAGCCTCATCGGCCCGTCGGCCACGGTGCTCTGGTCGTCGGTGTACTTCGCGCTTGCCGCCGTCTCGGCCCGGAGCCTGCCGCGCACGGCCATCGCCCCGAAGGAAGCCACGCCGGCCGAGAAGGTCGAGCTCCACTCGCCGTCGATCACGATCGCGGCGGTGGCGATGACGCTGCTGCGGGCCGTCTCCGGCTTCCTCACGTTCCTCATCGCCTTCTGGTTGCGTGACAACGGTGCGTCCACGGCCTTCTTCGGGGTCGTGTTGGGTGCCGAGCGCGATCGGGACGCTGGCCGGCAACGCCACCGGACCTCGCTTCCGCCAGCGGGTGCGGGAAGAGCTCATGCTGTTGATCGCGCTGGCCCTCACCGGGGCGGCCACCCTGCTCACGTCCTTCGTCCTCGACAAGTACACCGCCGCCCTCGCGGCCGGCGTCGTGGGATTCGGCGCCGCCCTGGCCCGGCTCGGCTTCGACGCCACCGTGCAGCGCCAGGCGCCCGACGCCAACCAGGGTCGGGCCTTCGCCCAGTTCGAGACCCGATTCCAGCTGGGTTGGGTGCTGGCGGCCTTCCTCCCCGTGGCCCTCCCGATCCCAGGCCCGCTCGGGTTCTTCCTCGTCGGGGTGGTCGCCCTCACGGGCGCGGCCTGGTACCTGATGGGGATGCGAATGGTGCGGGCCAAAGGGGTCGTCCCCAGCTCGATCACGCGCCGAGCCCGTCGCGAGCTACGACGCCGCCTGGCGCGGGGGCACCGCCCCGAGCCACCTCCGGCCGGTTCGGCGCCGATCCCCCCCGAGGGCTGAGCCGGGCCCGGTTCCCCTGGGGGGCTTCCCCCCCCCCCCCTCACGATGCGGGCAGGTCGATGCGGGCCAGCCACAAGCCGGGCGCGTCGACCTCGGCCGGGGTGGGCAGCTCACGAGCTGAGGTCCAGAGACGGGCCAGGCCCTCGCGCCCGGCTCGTTCCTGGATGCCCTCGACGAAGGCATGGCCCCGCTCGACCTGGGCGCGCGACAACGTGAGCCCGAGGAGGCGCTCGACGTACGCATCGGACGCGTCGGCCTCCACCCGGCGGCGACGGACGGCTTCCGAGATGCGGTCACAACCACCGACCAAACCGTGGCCGACCTCGTCGAGCACGTGGTCCACGTAGCCGATCACGACGGCGACGATGGCGTCGAGGCGGGGAAGCAACTCGCGCTGGGCCCGCGATTGGAGAGCACCGAGCAACACGGCCGGGTCACCCAAGGCCTGCTGCAGCGCGGCCTGGTCGGCCAGTTGGCTCGGGTCCATGGCTCCGAAGGCGTCCTCCAGAGCACGGGGGTTGGGGTCGAAGCCGGCCACGTAGTCCTGCAGCAACCGCTCGAGCTCCTGGCGGACGTGGGGCACGGCCAGCACGGCATGGTTCGTGAGCTCCTGGAGCGACACCCAGAGGCGCAGGTCGTCGCGGGGCAGGCTCCACTCGCTCCCGAACTCGTCGACCGTGCTCGTGACGACGAGCAGCTCGTTCGACCGGGGCCGCGGGATCGGCAGGTCGTACTGCCCGAAGGCGCGCCGCGAAAGGTGCCCCACCATGCTGCCGGCGGCCATGCCGAGCATGACCGGTGACATGAGCTGCAGCAGCCCGCCGAACATGGCGGGAAGGTCGTCGTCCTCGAGCTCGGCGGGGAGGTCTTCCGGCTGGAGCTGGCGGGGCCCGAGCGAGCCGGCCATCCGCTCGAACAAGGGGCGGTAGGCGTCGAGGGAGCGCTGGGCCCAGGTGGCCGCGGTGACGGGCACCACCTCGACGGCGCGTCCCTCCACCGTGGTGTCCAGCCCGGTGACCGTCTGCACGTGCAACTCGGCGATCCGGGCCAGGTCGGCCCACTGGAAGCGGACCTCGGGATCGATGTTCGGCGGCGACACCCCTTCGGTCGCCACCATCAGGGCGAACTGGCGGGCCGCCTCCCAGTGGACCGGCCCCTGCCCTTGCAGCATCTTGGCGAACTCGCCGAGGAACGGGATGCCCTTGAACGGGTCCTCGGGGTCACTCACCGGCCGGCCTCGAGACCGCGTCCCAGCCCGGTGAGCGCCGCGAGGAGGCGCTGGCCGCGGGGCTCCAACATCGGCTCCGGCGGGCGCCCGGCACGCTGGGTCATGCAGGCATGGTAGGCAGGGAGCGCGTCCGGTCCACCCTCGCCTTCTCAGCCGCATCGATGACCACCGTCGCGATCACTGGCGCCAGCGGCAGCCTGGGCCGTCGCGTCCTGAGCCTCCTCCTCGACGATCCGGAGGTCGAGCGCGTCGTCGTCCTGGGCAACGGGCTGCCGCCCATCGACGGCGATCGCGTCGCCGCGCACACGCTCGACCTCGCCCGCTCCCATCTCGGGCCACTGGTCGACGGAGCCGACGTCGTCATCCACCTCGCCTTTGCCCTCGGTGAGGGCCGGAAGATGGAGGCCAGCGCTCGCAGCAACCTCGATGGCACGCGACGGCTGTTGACGGCCGCGGCCGAAGGAGGCGTGCGCCACCTGGTCGTCGTGTCGAGCGCCACCGTCTACGGCGCGTGGCCCAACAACCCGGTCCCCCTGACCGAGCAGGCGCCGCTGCGCCCCAACCCCGATCTCGCGTACGCGGTGCAGAAGTCGTACGTCGAGCACATCGTGGCGGACTGGGTGACCGCCGAAGCGGGCCGTACCGCCGCCGTGCTCCGGCCGTGCACGGCGCTGGCCGAGGACGGCGAGTCCTGGATGGCCTGGGCCCTCGCCGAGGCCGCCAGCCTGCGCGCCGGCGAGGACGATCCGCCCGCACAGTTCGTGCACCTCGATGACCTCGCCGCCGCCGTCGACCTCGCTCGGCGGCGTTCGCTCGACGGCCCGTACAACGTCGCCCCCGACGGATGGGTGCCGGGCGAAACGGTGCGAGCCCTCAGCGGCTCGACGCCCCGGCTCCGGCTGCCGAACCGGGTGGCCACGCGCGTCGAGCACGTGCGGCTCCGTCTGCGGCGCGGGCCGGCGTCGCACGGGTTGCTCGCCTACGCCACCCATCCCTGGGTGGTGGCCAACGACCGCCTACGGGCGGCGGGATGGGCGCCCCGGCACACCAACGAGCAGGCCTTCGTGGCCGGCACCGAGGCCAAGTGGTGGACGACGCTCAGCCCGAAGCGCCGCCAGGAACTGTCACTCACGGTCATGGGGCTGTTGATGGCCGGCCTGGTGGGCGTGGGCGCCCTGATCGGTCGGGGAGCGCTCCGTCGGCGGCGGCCTCGCGCCGCGGCCGGCGACTGAGGCCCGGTCCGCCGGCGGCGGGTCAATCAGCGTCGCGTTGGCCGACCTTGACCGACAGCGTCAGGGTCTTGTCGTCGCGAACCACGGTGAGAGAGACCGTCTCGTTCGGGGTGTGGCCGCGCGTCGCCAACACGAGCCCGGTCATCGAGGTGACCTTCACGGAGCCCATGCGGGTGACGACGTCACCGACATGTACGCCGGCGTGCGCCGCGGGTCCTCCCGAGGCCACCGTCGTGATGAGGGCGCCCGTCGGGTCGTCACCGTCGCCCGTCGCGTCGCGGCCGTTGATGCCGAGCCAGGGGATCCGCACGTGATCGCCCTGGCGCAGCGAGCGGGCGGCGGAAGTGGCGAAGTCGATGGGGATCCCGACGAGATCGCCCTGGGAGTCCCAGGTGCACAAGCCGATGACGGTGCCGTGCTCGTCGAGTAGGGGTTGGCCCTCGGAGGCGTGACCCTCGTCGACATCGAGGCGCATCACCTGGTGCAGCGCGTGCCCGCCCGGCGATGTCGTGTGCCGCCCGATGGCGACCACGTGGACGGGAACCTCTTGGCCCGCCAACCAGATTCTGCTCCCGCTGCGCACCGCGAGCGCGGTGCCGGTCGAATCGGGGCTGAGCGACCCGCCGGCGAAACGCACGATGGCCACGCCGGAGTCCGGATCCGTGCCGAGCAGGGTGGCCGGGCTCCGCCGTCCGTCGAGCATGACCGCGAGGCCCTTCGCCCCGGTGACGACGGCGACCGTGGTGACGAGCGTCGAGTCGTCGAGCACGACCGCCTGCGTGGTCCGCTCGCCTGTCGCCGTCGTCGCCAGGAGGTTCACCCCGGCGTGGCGCGGCGTCATCGGAGACGTCGGGTTCCCCGACGTGGTTGTCGACAGCGTGCTGGCGAGGCCCTCGGAGCTCGGATCGGCCGCACGCGCCGCCCGCCCGCTCACCAGGCGGAGGGTCAGGCCGATGCCGCCGACGAGGAGCACTCCGGCCATGACGGCCCCGGCCACCATCGGCCCTCGCGGACGGCTCGGGGCAGGTGGCGGGTCCAGCCGCGGGGCGTCGGCGCCGAGTTCGGAAGGATGGCGCCAGATCCGATCTTCGGGAGGGAGAGGGGGGCGCACCGGCTCGTCGTCGTCGCCCCACTCGCTCCGATCCACGGCGAGTCAATCTAGTTACGACGACCCGGCGGCGGGCCGCGGCCAGACGGTCGAACCCGCCCTCCGGCCGGGCGCCCTGGGCTCGTTGCGAGGACGGACGGTACGATCCTCCGGCGTGGCGCCCCCTCAGCAGAGCGACGACTGGCTCGCCCTCACCTCCGATGCACTCCCCGTCGCCGGCGCCTACGAGTGGGCGGTCCGCCCGGACTGCGGGGCCGTGGTGCTGTTCAGCGGCACCGTTCGTGACCATGCGGAGGGGCGGGCGGGCGTCACCGAGCTCGCGTACGAGGCCTATGAGGAGCAGGTCGAGCCCCGCTTCGTCGCCATCGCCGCCGAGATGCGGCTCCGATGGCCCATGCTGGGGCGGGTCGCCCTCCTCCATCGCATTGGGCGGCTCGGCCTGACCGAGTCGTCGGTTGTCGTCGTCGTGTCGGCCCCTCACCGCGCCGCGGCCTTCGACGCCGCCCGCTTCGGCATCGATTCGCTGAAAGCCAGCGTCCCCATCTGGAAGCACGAGACGTGGGAGCAGGGCGCGGCGTGGGGGCAGGGGGCGCAACCCCTCGTCGAGGCGTCCGAGGTCGCTTCCGTCCCGCACGGCCCCGGCGACGAGGCGATCTCGACCCCACCGATGCGCCCCGCCGCGAGGAGGCACTGAGTGCAGGCGTACGTCTTTCTCATCGCCGCCAGCATCCTGATCGCCATCGGGACGCTCGTCGTGCTGGTCCGCCATCACGAGCCCAAGCACGAGGACAACGCGATGGCGGCGTTCAGGCGGGAGCTGCGCGCCCTGTCGCCGGAAGCGCGGCGAGCCACTGATCCACGCCTTCGCTCGATCCGGCCCAACCGGGACACGACAGGGGAGTAGGCGCTGGCACGCGACTTGGCCATCGATCTCGGAACGGCCAACACCCTCGTCTACGCGAAGGGGCGCGGCATCGTCCTCAACGAGCCGTCGGTCATCGCGCTCAACACGCAGAGCGGCGAGGTGCTGGCCACCGGTCGGGAGGCGTGGCAGATGATCGGCCGCACGCCCGGCTACATCGTCGCCGTGCGCCCGCTGCGCGGCGGGGCGATCACCGACTACGACGTCACCGAGAAGATGATCCGCCTGCTCCTGGCGCGGGTCGGCGTTACCCGCTTCAATCGCCCCCGCGTGCTGATCTGCGTGCCCTCGGCCATCACGGAGGTCGAACGACGAGCCGTCATCGAGGCGGCCAAGCGAGCAGGGGCGACGGAGGCCCAGCTGATCGGCCAGCCGCTGGCCGCCGCCATCGGCGCCGGTCTACCTATTGACGAGCCCATTGGTAACATGGTTATCGATATCGGGGGAGGCACGTCGGAGACCGCGGTCATCTCCCTGGGTGGCGTGGTCGCGCTCGAAGCCATTCGGGTGGGCTCGTTCGACATCGACGCCGCCGTCCAGAACTACGTGCGGCGCGAGTACGGCATCGCCGTCGGCGAACGCACCGCCGAGGAGATCAAGATGGCGATCGGCTCGGCCGATCCAACGGCCGATGAGGTCCATGCCGAGGTGCGCGGCCGCGACCTGATGACGGGGCTGCCGAAGACGGTCGTGCTGTCCCCCGGCGAGGTGCGGGTGGCGATCGACGAGGTGGTCTCCTCGATCGTCGATTCCGTGATCCGGTGCCTCTCGAAGGCGCCACCCGAGCTCTCCCAGGACTTCCTCTCGAGCGGCCTCACCCTCGTCGGCGGCGGCGCGTTGCTGCGGGGCCTCGACGCCCGCATCGAGCGGGAGACGAGCGTGCCGGTGCACCTGGTCGACACCCCCCTCGAGGCAGTGGTGCTGGGCGCCGGGCACTGCATCGAGCACTACGAGGCCCTGCGCGTCATGTTCATGGGCGCGTTGCGCTGACTCGCCGGGCCGGCCCGTTGGTGCGAGGTCGGAACGCTCATGACAGGCTGGCGGCATGGACGACGAGCTGCTCTACCGCGAGGACGGACACGTCGGGGTGATCACCCTCAACCGCCCAGAGGCCCGGAACGCCCTCACCTGGCGGACCTACCAGCTCCTCGAGTCGGCCGTTCGCGCCACCACGGCCCGCTGCCTCGTCATCACCGGCACCGACCCCGCCTTCTGCTCGGGTGACGACGTGAAGCAGGTGATGGGAGGTGGGGAGCGGCCACCAGAGATGCCGACCACGCCCCGGCTGACGCCCGCCGCGGACGCGCTGTTGCACACTGACGTGCCCGTCGTGGCCGCCGTGAACGGCCCGGCCGTCGGGTGGGGGATGGAGCTCGCCCTGATGGCCGATCTCCGCGTGGCCAGTGAGCGGGCGCGCTTCGGGGAGCTGTTCGTCCTGCGCGGCCTCGTCTCGGACGTCCCCGGCCTCGGGCGACTCGCGCAGTTGGTCGGGCGGGAGAAGGCGGCCGAGTTGCTGTACACCGGCAACGTCGTGGATGCCGCGGAAGCGAAGGCCATCGGTCTCGTCGGCCGTGTCGTTCCTCACGACGCGCTGATGCCGACGGCGATGGCCCTCGCCGAGCGGATCGGGGCCAACCCGCCGCTCGCCGTCCAGCGGCTGAAGGCCGGGTTGCGCAAAGCCCTCGACCCCGACTGGACGGAGCTCGGCGTGTGGGTGAGCGCGAAATCTCGCCGAGCTCTTCCGTACGGAGGACCACCGCGAAGGGGTGAAGGCCTTCCTCGAGAAACGGGCGGCGGTGTTCGAGGGGCGTTGACGCAGTTCGTTGCCGCGTGCGGCGCACATTTGCGCCCGGCGGCGGAGCGTGAGCCGTCCGGCCCATTGCCGGCATTCGCGCCCCGGCGCACGATGCGGATCGGACAAAGGTGCAGGCGCCTCGCCCCACGGCAACCGCGGGGTGGTCCCATGGAGCGGTGCCGGTCCTTTCACGACCGGCACCGCAACCGAGCCGCGAGGAGGCGGGCGTGGCGGCGATCACCATGGCGAAGGTGGGTGACGAGGTGGGTGGCTGCCGCCGGCGCGGTCGTCGCTACGGCACCTACTCGATCGAGATCGGTGCCGGCCTCCTCGCCAACGTCGTCGATGGGCGCCTCACCGGTTTCGGTCTCGAGCCCACCACCGACGTGCTCGTCCGTCGTGACGGGCGCGTCGAGGTAAACGGGCGCCGGTTACCCGTCCTCGTGTGGGCGGCCCCTCTCGCCGGGGCAGCCGCGGGGGCGGTCGCGACCCGGGTGGTGTTGCGCCACCTGCGAGCCGCCTGACCCGTCCGCCCGTCGCCCCTCAGCCCGAATCAGCCGCCTGTTCGGGCGAAGTTCGCACGTTTGGCCGCCGCCCCCTTCGGGATGCGCAGCCGACCGGTCACGTTCACGGTGAGACCCGGATCAGGCCCTCCTGGACGACGGAGACGACCAGCTGGCCGTCGCGGGTGAAGATCGACCCCTGAGCCAGGCCCCGAGCCCGGGACATCGAGGGCGTCCACTGGTCGTAGAGCAGCCACTCGTCGGCTCGGAACGGCCGGTGGAACCACATGGCATGGTCGAGGCTCGCCATCTGGATGCGGGTGTCGGGCCAGGCCAAGCCGTGGGGCAGCAACGTCGTGTCGAGCAGCGTCATGTCGGAGGCATAAGCGACGACGCAGGCGTGGAGCACGGGATCGTCAGGCAGGCGCCCCGCGGCCCGCATCCACACTTGCTGGGAGGAGTTCGACACGCCGGCGCGCTCGAGGTCGAGGATCCGTTCGAGCTCGGCGAGGGCGTCGATCACGGCGGGGAGTCTCGCGTAGCGCGAGCGAAGAGGCCTCCTGCGGCCCGGGCCGCGGCGGTCGATACCATCTTGTCCTCATGGACCTGCGTCCCTCCGCCGTGGTCGGCCGCTTCAGGGGCAAGGCGCTCCGGTACGTCAGCGTGTCGATCGTCGGCACCGTGCTGACGCAGGCGCAGATCTTTCTCTATGTCAGCTCGTGGGGTTGGAACGGGGCGGTGGCCAACTTCGTGGCCGTGATGGTGAGCACGATCCCGGCCTACCTGCTGAGCCGGTCGTGGATCTGGCCGAACCACGACTCGTCGCCATGGCGGCGCGAGGCGGTCGCGTTCTGGGTGCTGAACCTCGGCGGTCTCGCTCTCGACGCTGTTCGTGGGCCTGGCCGACCACTTCTTCACCCAGCACTGGGTCGTCAACCTCGCCAACCTGGCCGGCTTCGGCGTGCTCTGGGTGGCGAAGTTCCTGATCCTCGACGAGTACCTGTTCCGGTCGGACGCGCCCCTCGTGGAGATCTGATGTCGCGGCTCGACCTCGATCCCGACACGATCATCCACTGGGACAGCTGGTAGGTGGACGTGCGCCTGCGTGCCGTGGCCCTCGTCGCAAAGGGCTTCATGCCGCCCGAAGAGGGTGACGCGTTGTACGAAGCGGCGCGGGCCGCGGTCGGCGCCGTCCCGAACGCCCCATTGCTCGAAGTCGGTTCCTATTGCGGTCGATCGACGATCTGGTTGGCCGCCGTGGCACAGGAAGCAGGCAGTGTGGTGTTCGCGGTTGATCATCACCGCGGCTCCGAGGAGAACCAGCCCGGGTGGGAGTGGCACGACCCGACCCTGGTCGACGAGTCCGGCCGCATGGACACGCTGCCGGTCTTCAGGCGGACGATCGCCGACGCCGGCGTGGAGGCGTCGGTCATCGCCGTCGTCGGCTCCTCCCCGGTGGTGGCGGCGTGGTGGACCACCCCACTCGCGCTCTGCTTCATCGACGGGGGCCACGGCGTCGAGCCGGCTCGGGCCGACTACGACGGATGGGCCCCGCACGTCGCCGAGCACGGCTTCCTGGCCATCCACGACGTGTTCCCCGACCCGGCCGAGGGCGGTCGCCCGCCCTACGAGGAGATCTACCTCCCGGCTCTGTGCAGCGGCCGGTTCGTGGAGGTGCAGGCCACCGGCTCGCTCCGGGTCCTCCAGCGTGCGGGCCACTGAGCCGGGCCGCCAGCTTCAGTCGAGGGTCGGGTCGCTCACGTCCTCGAGCCCGTCGAGCTCGTCGTCCACGCTGAGCAACCCGTCGCCGAGGAACAGCCCGCTGGCGGGCGAGGCGCCGGCGAGCGCGTCGGCGGCGAGGATGACGGCCGCGGCGGTGTATGCGGTGCGTTCGCGGGCCGGGAAGTGGATCTCTCCCGGGTAGACGAGGCCGGTCCAGTAGCCACCGTCGTCGTGGCGGTGGCGGCGCGTCCATCGCAGCAGCGCGAGCGCGGTGTCGCGATCGCCCGCGCTCAGATGGGCGAGCGCGCACTCGGCCGTCTCGGCGGCGGTGACCCACGCTTCGTTGCTCACGCAGCGGACCCCGAGCCCTTCCATCACGAAGATGCCCCAGCCGCCCGCGAGCCGCGCCGTGGCTCGCTCACCTGTCAGGACGCCGGCGAGCACGGGGTAGTACCAGTCCATCGCCCAGCGATGCTTGGGCGCGAACGCGCTCGGCTGCGTGCGGATGACCTCGGCCAGGTTGACCGCGGCGAGCTCCCAGTCCGGCCTCTCCTCGCCTACCAGCCCGGCAAGCCGCACGGCCGCCGCCAAGGAGTGGAAGATCGACGACGAGCCCGTCAGGAGCGCGTAGCTCCACGGCGTTCCGTCGACGTGGCGGGCCCAGATGATCTCGCCTCTCGGCGTCTGGAGGCCGAGCACCCAGTCGATGGCTTGTTCGACCACCGGCCACATCGTCTCCGTGAAGCCCATGTCGGCTGTGACCAGCCAGTGGTGCCAGACCCCCGCGGCCACGTATGCGCACACGTTGGTGTCGAGCTTGGCGTCTTCGACGCGGTCGCCGAGGTAGTAGGCGTGCCACGAGCCGTCGACCCGCTGACGGTCGGCCAGCCACTGGTAGGCGCGCTCGGCTTCACGGTGCAGCCCCGCGACGTCGAGGGCCATGGCCGTCTCGACGTGGTTCCAAGGATCGCAGTGACCGCCCGGGAACCACGGGACCATCCCTGAGGGGTGCTGCAGCTCGCCGATCCAGCCCGCCGTGTCGAGGACCTCCGCCGCGCTGAGCACGCCAGGGAGATCAGGCAGGTCGTGGCGGGGCGGCATCACGCCGGCTTTCGCGCGTAGACGACGAGGCTCTTGCCGAGGATCGGGTTGAGCACCCGATCCGCGACGCGGGTCGCAGCAGGAGCGGAGACGATGTCCCATTCGAGGAACCGGCGGTACGCACGCACGGCAGGGTTGTGCTCGTTCGTGGGGCCCACCACGCACCGCAGCCACCAGTACGGCGTGTGCAGAGCGTGGGCCCGGTGCGCGAAGCCCGGTTGCAGGCCGGCGGCGCGGAGCCGTGCCCGCAGATCGCGGCCGCGGTAGATCCGCACGTGCCCGCCGGTGACGAACGGGGCGTGGTACTCGTTTGAGAGCCCCCAGCAGACCTGTTCCGGGAGCCAGGAAGGCACGGTGACCGCGATCGTGCCATCGGGCCGCAGCACGCGGCTCAACTCGCGGAGCGCAGTTTCGTCGTCGGGGATGTGCTCGAGGACCTCGCTGGCGATCACGCGGTCGAAGGTGGCCGCCGCGAAGGGAAGGTCGGTGGCATCGCCCTGGACGGTGCCGGCCAATGCGGTGGACGCGACCTCACTCGCCGAGACCATCGCCTCGAAGGTGTTGCGCACCTCTTTCAACTCGGCTTCCGACGCGTCGAGAGCCACGACGCGCGCGCCGTGACGAGCGGCGGCGAAGGCGTGGCGACCGAAGCCGCACCCGAGGTCGAGGAGCAGGTCGCCCGGCCGCACCTCGAGAACCGGGTAGCGGACGGTGAGCATCAGCGCGCCGGCCGGAGGCGAGCCCGGGCGGCGCGAGGGGCCTTCTCCCGGTGGGCGGGCAAGGCCAGCACCTCGCGGTACTGCTCGACGGTGAGCTGGGCACAGTGGCGCCAGCTCCACCGCTCGACGACGCGTTTGCGTCCGGCCGCTCCCACGCGGGCCCGCAGGCGGGCGTTGTCGAGGCCGCGGCGCAACGTGGCCGCGAGCGTGTCGACGTCGCCGGGTGGGCAGGACAGCACCGTTTCGCCATCCCGTCCGGTGACCTCGGGGAGCGCTCCTCCCGTGGTGGCGACGAGCGCCACGCCCGTGGCCATCGCTTCCACCGCCGGCAGTGAGAATCCCTCGTAGAGGCTGGGGACCACGGCCAGCTCGGCCTCGGCGTAGAGCTCGACGATGCGCTCGTCGCTGACACCCGAGACGAACTCCACGGCATCGGTGAGCCCGAGCCGGTCGATGCTCTGCGCGGCGCGGCCGTCGGGCTTGGGCTTGCCGACGACGGTGAGGTGCACCTCGCGCTCGGTGCGGAGCTTCGCCACCGCTTCGAGGAGGTAGGCGAGCCCCTTCAGGGTGACGTCGGAGCTGGCCGTGGTGATGAGTCGGCCGGGGCGGCGAGCGATCTCCGGGCGGGGGCGGAACAGCTCGGGGTCGACGCCGACCGGAACGAGGCGCATCCGGTCGAGCGGCACGCCGAAGTCGTCGTGGATGTCCCGGATCGAGCTCTCGCTCACCACGACGATGCGGGGAAGGCGCCGCGCCACCCGCGCCTGCATCCTCACGAAGGAGTACCACCGCCCCACCGAGATCCGCTTGTACAGGCTCGGGGCATGGGCCACCTCGAGCTCGCGGTCTTTCGAGATGGGATGGTGGAGGGTGGCGAGGGTGGGCAGCTGCTGCTCGATGGCCAGCAGCCCGTAGCCGAGGCTCTGGTTGTCGTGGACGATGTCGAAGTCGGCGGTGCGGTCGCGCAGGGCCCGCCAGGCCCGCAGGCTGAACGCCAGCGGCTCGCTGAAGGTGCCGCCGAGGAACTGGAGGGCCTCGACGACGTCGGGCCAGGTCTTCAGCTCCCAGTACGCGGGGAACCGGCCGGGATAGTGGTCGTTGAAGATGTCGAGGCTGGGCAGCTCGGTGAGCAGGACCCGGTCGTCGAGCAGCGGGTAGGGCTGGCCGCCGAACACCTCGACCGTGTGACCCAGGTCGACGAGGGCCTTGGTGAGGTGGCGGGTGTAGACGCCCTGGCCCCCGACGTGCGGCTTGCCCCGGTAGCTCAGGTAGGCGATCCGCAGGGGGCCGTCCTCGGGCATAGGCGGGGCAGCCTACCGTCAGGGGCGTTGAGGGAGGTCAGGCGGAGGCCCAGCGCAGCGTCATCGTGGCCACCAGGGGCACCCCGGGCTCGACGACGTGGGGGGCGAGGTTGAGGGCATCGGGCGGCCCGGCTTGGGGCTCGACGCAGACGGCGTGAGCAGGTCGGTCGTAGACGACCCAATCGGTGCAGCTCGACGTCACGGTGACCACCGGGCCGTCCGACCACGCCAGGCGAGGCGGGCGCCGGAGGTCGCAGAAGCAGTCGTCCCAGGGTCCGGGCGGCACGGCGACGAGGCGACCGGTGGGGATGCTCTCGGCATCCAGTTCGTACATGGCGCTCGGGGCGAGGTCGAAGGTCACCGGGCGCGCGAACCACGGATGCCAACCCACCTGCGCGGGCATCGACTCCTCGGCGTGGACTTCGAGCGTGCAGGTCAGGCTGGCGTCGCCGAGAGTGAAGCGCTGAACGGCGCGGCCGCCGAAGGGCCAGGGGGCGCCGAGCTCGAGGGTGAGGTCCCCAGTCGGCTCGACGTCCCACGGGCGCACGTAGCCGAGCCCGTGGATGGCGTGGGGCGGCAGGTCCAGGGGCATCTGGTGATCGCGGCCGGAGAAGCGGAAACGGCCGTGGCGGAGGCGGCCGGCCCACGGCACCATCGGGAACGAGCCCCACAGCATCGGGTGAGGATCGGCGTGGTCCTTGGGCACGAGGAGGTCGCGGCCCTCGACCCGGAGCTGGGCGATGCGACCGCCGCGCTCGGCGTCGATGGTCAGGACGACCCCGGGCGCCACTCGCTCGATCACGCCGCCCATTCTCGACGCCCCCGAAGACGAGCGCGACCGTGGGGCATCGATTCGGTACCGAATCGGTGCCTGGGACGGCGCTTCAGCCCATGAACCGCGGCCGGGCCCGCAATCTCGCGACCTCGTTCATGCGTCAGAGGGCGGCAGGTGGCGGCGGCTACCGTCGCCGTGCCATGCGGGCCGTCGTCCAACGGGTCACCCGGGCCACCGTGCGTGTCGGGGACGACACGATCGGCAGCATCGGGCCCGGGCTCGTCGCGCTGGTCGGCGTCACCCACTCGGACACGACGGCCCAGGCGCGCAAGCTGGCGGCGCGGCTCTGGCACCTGCGGATCGTCGATGACGCCGAGGGGGTCATGAACCGCTCGGGGGCCGATACGGACGGCGAGGTGCTCGTGATCAGCCAGTTCACCCTCTACGGGGATACGACGCGGGGTCGGCGCCCGAGCTGGATCGCAGCGGCGAGGCCGGAACACGCCGAGCCCTTGGTCGCCGAGGTGGCCGACGAGCTACGGCGTCTCGGCGCCCGCGTGGCCACCGGTCGGTTCGGAGCCGAGATGGCCGTCGAGCTCGTCAACGACGGTCCGGTCACCGTCCTGCTCGACGTGAGCTGAAAGCCGCCGAGCGCGGCGCCGGTCCCGCTCGGTGAGGGCCAGCGCGCTCGCCAGCATGGCCGCCGCCAGCACGACGACCGGCGCATCACCGAAGCGGACGTAGAGCGTCTCGCCCTCGCGGAGCCCGACCGTGTGGACCCGCACCGCCTGCTCGCTGGTTCCCGTCCGGTCGAGGACCCGGCCATCCGGGGTCACGAACGCCGTGAACCCGGTCGGGGCGACCTGGGCGACCCATCGTCCGGTCTCGAGCGCTCGGAGGCGGGACGACGCGATCTGCTGGGTCTGCAGCTCCGTGCCCGTGTAGCTGGAACCGTTCGTTGGGTTGAGCAGCACCGTGCCGCCGTGGCGGACCGCATCACGGGTGCGATCCCCGAAGAACACCTCCCAGGAGATGACGACGCCGAGGCGCCCGACCGGGCTGTCGAGCACCGCTGGACCGGTGCCCGACACGGCATCCCGGGGCACCAGATCCGTGGGCGCGCCGAGGGCGCGCAGCAGCGAGCGCAGCGGCATGTACTCCCCGAACGGCACCCGATGGACCTTCTCGTAGCGCGAGGCGATGGATCCATCGGGCAGCACCATGACCTCGGCGTTCACGAAGCGGCTCCTGCCGTCGGCGTCCTCGGTGATGCCGACGGCAACCGGAGCCCCCAAGCGACGCGCTTCGGCCGCGACCTCCTGGCGCTCGGGGCTGTCCGCGAAGCTCGGGACGTCGATGACGTCCTCGGGCCACACGACGAGGTCGACGCGCTCGGTGAGCGTGTCCGTGGCGGCGAGGTGTCGCTCGACCACGACGCGGGGGTCGGTGTCACGGCCGACCGTCCCCTGCGGCCCTCCCCCCTGGACGAGAGCGATGCGGACGGTCCCGATCTGGTGGCCCTGGGGCGCCAGCGCCGCAGCCAGGATCACCGCGACGAGGCCGACGGCCACCGCGCCGGCGGGCACCCAGCGCCGCGCCGTGAGCGCGGACAGCGCCACCCCGACGGAGACGGTCACCAGCGTCAGGAGGAGCACGCCGCCGATGCGGGCCAGCGGCGCCAACGGGCCCGCGGCCTGGCCGATGGCCAGGGAGGCGAGCGGCACCCCACCGAAGGGGAAGCGGAAGCGAACGGCTTCGACCAGCGTGATGGCGGCGGGCAGGCCGAGCCAACGCCAGCGGCCACCGGGCGCCACCGCCGCCGCAACCGCGAGATAGCCGGCGTAGACGGCCGTGGCCACGGGGTAGCCCGGCGCGGTGAGGAACCACATCCAGCCGAGGCCGGGTGCCAACCAGCCGACGCCGAAGAACCACCCTCGAGCAAAGCGGGAGCGCCACGGGCGCCCGGCCAGGAGGCGGTCGAAGATGGCCAGGCCGACGAAGGCGAGAGGCCACCAACCCCACGGGGGAGAGACAGCGCGACCAGGGCGCCCGCGCCCAAGCTGGCGGCCCCGGCGGCAAGGTTCCGGCGAGGCGGCGACATGGCCGCACCATGATCGCAGGTCCTCCCGGCCTATTGCGTGCGGTCACCGTGAGCGAACAACCTTGCGCCGTGCCTGCGCCCCGTGGCCTCGGGTCCACCGCCATCGTCCTGGCTGCGCTCACCACCCTGGCCGCCTGCTCGGGGGGATCGAGCGGCGCCTCGAGCGTCGGCTCGACCAGCACCGTCGCTCTGCGCCCCACCACCAGGACCGCCGCCCGTACGAGCGTCCCTCGACCCACCACCACCCTCCCGCCCCCGCCCTCCACGGCCCCCATCTCGACCCCGAGCACGGCCGCGCCCGGCCAGCCGGGCTCGGTGCGCTGGCGGACTTCGACCCAGGGGTCGATCGCCGGGGTGGTCGCCGGCATCAACGCGGTCTATGCCGGTTCGGCGGACGGCCGGGTCTACGGCGTCGACGCCACGACGGGCGCCATCCGTTGGAAGGCCCAGACGTTCGGATCGCTCGTGGGCTCGCCCGTGATCTCCGGCGACCTGGTCGTCGCCAGCAGCGCCGACAACCACGTGTACGGGTTCGATGGCGCGTCCGGCGTGGCGCGCTGGGTGGCGAACGTGGGTGGCCCGGCCGCCGGGGGCCCGACGACCTCCGGCCTCGGCGTCTATGTCGGGGCGAACCCCGGCACGCTCTACGCCCTGTCCGGGCCTAGTGGCACGACTCGATGGACCAAGGACATCCCCGTCGGCGTGGGTTCAGCGCCGGTCGTGGTCGACGACCGGGTCATCTTCGGCGGCGAGCGCAAGCGGGTCTTCTCCTTCACCGTCGATGGCACGCGGGACTGGGTCTTCGACACGGATCGCCCCATCGCCGGCGGCCTGGCCGCAGGGGACGGCAACGTCTATCTGGGGACGAGCGAGGGTGAGGTCATCGCCCTGAGCCCCATCACGGGCCAGCCCAGGTGGCGGGCGCCGGTCGGCTTCGCCGTCTCCGCGCCCGCGTCGGGCCCGGGCGTCGTCTACGCCGGAGCCTCGGACGGGTCGGTCCGCGCCTTCGACGCGGCCACCGGGGCCCCCCGGTGGACGTTCAAGACCGCTGGCCCCATCTCGGGTGCGCCCGCGCTGAGCAACGGGACGCTCTACGTCGGCAGCGAGGACCTCTACATGTACGCCCTGGACGCGAACACCGGCGCCCTCAAGTGGAAGTTCTACGCGGGCGGCGCCGTGCGCTCCGCCCCGGCCGTCGTCGGCGCCACCGTCGTGGTGCCCACGGTGACGGGTGAGCTGATCGGCGTCGTGGCCGCCTGATCGGCGAACGCCGCCTCATCGGCGAACGCCGCCTGCCGGGCGAACACCGCCCGATGCCCCGGCGCGGCCTCTAAGCGTGAGCGGAGACGAGCTTCAGCTTGACGACGTAGCGGAACTTCGTCGACCCCGGGGGATGGCAGGCGAACAGCGTGGCCGTGTAGGCGGGCGTCTGGTCGATGATCTGGATGGTCTCGGGCGTGACCACCCCCGTGCTCGTCACCGCGTACGTGGAGGAGGTCTTCCCCACCGTGAAGCTGACCTGGTCGCCGATCTTCAGCTTGTCGATGTTGCGGAAGGGACCACCGTGGCTCACCCGGTGCGCGGCGATCACGGCGTTGCCGAGGTTCCCGGGCTGAGCGGTGCCCGGCCAGAGGCCCGCGCCTCCCTCGTCGAGGGTGGCGATGTTGACCCCGGTGAACAAGGGGAGGTTGAGCCCGATGCGAGGGATGGTGATGCTGCCCACCTCGGGACCGGGCATCCCGAAGTCGACCGGCGGAGGCAACGGCACCGGCAGGGCGATGGTGGTCGTTGTCGGATGGGTGACGGCCGGCGCTCGTGTGGTAGGCGGCGCCACCGTCCTCCGCGCCACCGTCGTCGGAGCGACCGTCGTCGGAGCGACCGTCGTCGGAGCGACCGCGGGCGCGGGCGCGGGCGCGATGAGGCTCGGGTTGTCGAGCGAGACCTGACTCGACCCGTTGCCACAGGCCGCGACCGCGAGCCCGCCGGCCACCGCGAGGGCGGCCACCACCCTCCTCCGCATGGCACCATTCTCGCTCACCGTGCGAGCGATCGCAGGATCGCGGTGGCGGCGTCTCGGCCTTGACGGATGCAAGCCGGAACGCCGAGCCCGCGGCAGGAGGCGCCCGCCACCATCAACCCGTGAGCCTCCATCGCCAGGGAGCGCTCGATGGCCGCGATGCGCGCGAGGTGGCCCGGCGCGTACTGGGGAAAGGAACGAGGCCAACGGGTCACGCGGACCTCGGTCGGCGCGTCGTGGATGCCGAGCTGGGTGTCGAGATCCGCCAGGGCGGCGCCGACGATCGCTTCGTCGTCCTCGTCGACGGCGTGCTCGTCGCCCCAGCGGCCGAGCGACACGCGCAGTATGACCTGTCCGGGCAGCTTCCAATGGGCCCACTTGGTCGAGGCCCATGACGCGGCGGTGATGTGGCGTTGCACCGGCTTGGGGACGAGGTGCCCGCTGCCGTCGAGCGCGGGCGCGGCCGTCTCGGGGAACGCCAACGTCACCATCACCACCGAGGCGTGCCCGATGCCGGCGAGGAGCGCCGCCGCGTCCGGAACGACCGCGCGTAGCGTTGCCGCCGAGACGTCGGCCGGGGTGGTGATGACGACACGGTCGACCATGCGCCCGTTCACCTCCCACGCCCCCCCGGTCGGGCCGAGGGCAACGACCCGCTCGTCGAGGAGCACCTGGACGTGCGGGAGGCGGCTCGCGAGGGCATCGACCAGGCTCTGCATGCCCGCACGAGGAGCGAGGAAGACGGGTCCCGAGGGGGCGGGCGCTCGGCGCCGCAAGCCGAGCAGGAGGCTGCGCGAGCGGGCCGCCACCTCCGCGACCTGTGGCGCGGTGGCCTCCAGGCTGAGCCGGTCCGCGTCGCCGGCGTTGATGCTGCCCACGAGGGGGTCGACGAGCCGCTCGAGCACCTCGTCGCCGAAGCGGTGGCGGATCAGGGCCCCGAGGTTGTCCGCCGCGGGATGGTCGCGCCCGATGAGCGGTTCTAGGGCGGCCCTTCCCCGCCCCCCGAGACTGAGGAGCCCCGACCGCGCCAGGCGCCACAGGCCCGCCGGCACGCCGAGCACCAGGCCCTCCGGGAGGGCGTGGAGGTGCCCGTCCCACCAGATGTAGGCCTTCCCGGTGGCCGGCGAGACCAGGTCGTCGAGGCCGATCTCATGGCAGAGGTCGGCCGCCCACGGCACCCGGGCCAGGAAGGCGTCGGCACCCTCGTCGACGGCTGGGAGGCCGGCGAAGGGCGAGGATCGCAGCTTCCCGCCAAGGCGGCTGTCGGATTCGAACACGGTGATCTCGAGGTCGGGCGGGCCGGCTCGCCGCAGCTCGTAGGCCGCCGCCAGTCCCGTGATGCCTCCGCCGATGACGGCGACGCGTGCCGTCACGGGCCGGCGGCCGCCACGACCCGCTCGGCCAGGGCGGCGATCACCGTGGCGTCGTCGTTGACGCAAGCCGTCCGAGCGAAGGCCAGGCCGCGCGCCTCGGCTCGCTGCCGTGCCTCGATGTCGAGGTCGTAGAGCACCTCGAGGTGATCGGCCACGAACCCGCAGGCGCACACGAGCAGGCCGGTGGCGCCGTCCGAGGCGGCAAGGCTGTCGATCACCTGCAGGACGTCAGGACCGAGCCACGGTTCCGGTGTCCGCCCCGCGGACTGGTAGGCGAGCCCCCACGCCGCCCACGGCCCGAGGCCCACTCGCTGGGCGACGGCGGCCGCCGTTTCGAGCAGTTGTCGCGGGTACGGGTCGCCGGTGTCGAGCACACGGGCCGGGAGGCTGTGGGCGGTGAACAGCACCTTCGTGCCGAGGGGGAGCCGTTCCAGGCCGCGGCGCACCGTCTCGGCTTCGAAATCGAGGTAGGCGGGCTCGAGGTGCCAGCTCTCGATGGCCCGCACCGTGACCCTTGCGCTCCGGCCCGCGGCCGTGGCCCGGTCCAGGTACTCGCCCACGCTCAGGCTCGACCAGTGCGGCGCGAGCACGAGCCCGACGGCCTCCCTCACCCCCTGGCTGGCCAACTCGTCGACGGCCGCTTCGATCTTGGGGTCCGCGTGCTTCAGCCCGAGGGCCACGACGTAGGCGCCGGGGGCGAGGCGATCCAGGGCGGCCTGCAGCGCCACCCGTTGCGCTTCCGTTCGCTCCGCCAGCGGCGAAAGCCCTCCGATGGCGTTGTAGCGGGCGCGCAAGGCCGTCACCTGTTCCGGCATGGGTGAGCGGCCGCGCCGGATGTCGGTGTAGTACGCCTCGAGATCCTCGGGCCGCCGGGGCGTCCCGTAAGCCATGAGGACGACGCCGACGGGCGGGCTCACGGGTGCCACATGTGCACCAGCTCGACGAGGCGTTCGAGGATCTCCGGGTCGGTCTCGGGGAGCACCCCGTGGCCGAGGTTGAAGATGTGGCCGGGACGGCCCGCGTTGGACCCGAGCACCTCGAGCGCCTTCGCCTGCACAGACGGCCACGGGCTCAAACAGGCGGCCGGATCGAGGTTGCCCTGCACCGCCCGCGGGCCGATCCGCGCCCGAGCCTCCCCCAGGTCGACGCGCCAATCGACCCCGACGACCTCGGCACCGGCGTCGGCCATGAGCCCGAGCAGCTCGCCGGTGCCGACGCCGAAATGGATGCGGGGCACGCCGAGGTCCTCGAGCCCGCCGAGGACCTTGGTGCTGTGGGGCAGCACGTAGCGGCGGTAGTCGGCCGGGCCGAGCTGGCCGGCCCAGGAATCGAAGAGCTGCACCGCCTGCGCGCCGGCCTCGACCTGTGATCGCAGCGACGCGAGGGCGAGATCGGCGATGCGATCGCAGAGCTGGTGCCACAAGGCCGCGTCGCCGTACATGAGGCACTTCGTCAGGGCCCACGTGCGAGTGGGGCGACCCTCGACGAGGTAGCTGGCCACGGTGAAGGGGCCTCCGGCAAAGCCGATCAGCGGGACGGTCAGCTCCCTGGCCAGGATGCGTACCGTCTCGAGCACGGCGCGGGTGTCGTGCTCGGGGTCGAGCGGCCGGAGCCGGCGCAGATCGGCCGAGGACCGGAACGGCTGGGCGACGACGGGTCCGGTCCCGGGGGCGACCTCGACGCCGAAGCCGACGGCGGCGGCGGGCACGACGATGTCGGAGAACAGGATGGCGGCATCCACGCCGAGGCGGCGCACGGGCTGGAGGGTGAGCTCGGCCGCAAGGTCGGGGTCGGCGATCGCGGCGAGGATCGAGCCGCTGCCGCGCCTCTCCCGGTACTCGGGCAGTGAGCGTCCCGCCTGGCGCATGAACCACACCGGCGTGTGGTCCGTGACCTCATCGCGGCAGGCGGCGAGGAAGACGTGGTCGGCGGGCGCGGTCACCGGTGCGGACGGTAGCGGCGCCGACGTGGCCGCCAGCCAACCGGCGTGAGCTAACGGAACCGTCAGCCCACCGGGCGGTCAGCCCACCGGGCCCTCGCCCCACCGGGCGTCAGCCCAGCGGCGGCTCGTGGGCGAGGCGAGCGGCCGCCGTCCGCTCCGCCTGGGCGGTGACCTCGGCCATGCGCCACCCCTCCATCGCGTCGGCGGCGAGGCCCATGGCCGCCAGGTCGTCGTCCCCCGGCTCGAAGACGAGGACCCGGGCCCCTGCGGCCCGGAGGGGGGCGAGCTCACGGTTGAGCTGTCGATGCCACCACTGGCGCAGCGCGGTGTCGGTTCGCAGGGCCACATCGGCCCGCACCGACATCGGCGACACGACGACGATCGTCCCGAGCTCGCGCCCGGCGACCAGGTCGGCATTCGTCGGCGAGTGCGCCCCGCCGTCCACGTAGCGCTCACCATCGATCCTCACCGGGACGAAGACGCCCGGGATGGCCCCGGAGGCCTCGACCGCGGTGCCGACATCCGGTTGTGGCTGTGCATCCCGGCCGAAGACGACCCGGGCCCCATCACGCAGGCGCAAGGCGCACACCCACAGGGGCTCGTTCGGCCAGCGCTGGCCGCGGTACACGGCCCGGATGCGGTCCCCCATCGGCGTCGTCGGCTCTTGCCCCTCGGGCATGCTGGCGGCCATGAGGTGACCGGGCCGGGCCCGCCACCACCACAGCGCGGTGCGGGCCAGGAGCTCGGGTGACGCCGGCCTGCGCAGACCACCGCTCCAGCGCCGGCGAGGGGCTCCGCGCATCGGCGGAGGGGCACCGCTCAGGATCCGCATACCTTCTGGCGACAGCGGTGTGCCGAGGATGCGAGCCTGCACATCACGGGGCGCCAGCCCGACGCGCAGGAGCGCGCTGACGCTGCTGCCCGCGGATGTGCCGACGATCAGCGAGGCGCGGCGGGCGTCCCAGCCGTGCTCGGCGAGCGCGGCGAGGGTGCCCGCGTGGTAGGCGTGGCCGACCAGCCCTCCTGCTCCGAGGACCAACCCGACCTGCCCCATGCCTTTCATGCTTGCACCGGTTCAGGGGGTGATCACAGGAATGCAGGGAGTAGCAGGTAAGCTTTTCTGTCCCCGGGACACGCGGGAAGGGCGTAGCAGGCACGGCTGATGACCACCCATCATCCTGATCTGGCGGCGGAGCAGCAGTACCTCGATCATGCCTACGCCTGCCTGGAGGCGGCCCGTGAGGACGCCTTCCGCATGCGGGCCCTCACCGAAGTGGGCAGGGGCGGCACCCACCAGGCCCGCTACGAGCGAGATGTGGTCGAGGAGGCCATCCACAGTCGGCTCAGCCAACTCGACCTCCACGACGCTGCGCTCGTCTTCGGGCGCATCGACCGCCAGGTCCCCGCCGAGGTGGTGGCGGGCAATGGGCACGGCAACGGCGAGGGCGGCGCCGAGACCGAGTCCTTCCACATCGGCCGGATCGCCGTTTCCGACGAGCACCGCGAGCCGGTCGTCATCGACTGGCGGGCACCCGTGGCCGAGCCCTTCTACCGAGCGACGGGTCGGGAGCCGATGGGCCTCGTTCGCCGCCGTCACTTCTCCGTGCGGGGGCGCCAACTCCTCGCCCTCGAGGATGAGCTGTTCGGCGCGAGCCACCTCGGCATCGGGAGCGAGGGGGAGGCTCCCTTCGGGCTGCGGGGCTACAGCACCCTGATCGCAGCCTTGGAACGGAGCCGTACCGGGAAGCTCGGCGACATCGTCGCCACGATCCAGAGCGAGCAGGACGAGATCATCCGCTCGCCCCAGGCAGGTGTCCTCGTCGTCCAAGGCGGGCCGGGTACGGGCAAGACGGTGGTGGCGCTTCACCGGGCCGCCTACCTCCTCTACACGTTCCGCTTCCCGCTGGAGGACCAGGGGGTCCTTGTGATCGGGCCCAACCGGGTCTTCCTGCGCTACATCGAGCGTGTCCTGCCGTCGCTGGGCGAGGCGGGCGTGGAGCAGGTGGTGCTCAGCGATCTCGTGCCCGACGTGCACTTCGGGGCGCCGGAGAGCCAGGCCTCGGCCAGGGTGAAGGGCGACGTCCGCATGGCGCAAGTGCTGGCCAAGGCGGTGCGCGACCGCGGTCGGCCCCTTCGCGAGGACCTCGTCGTGCCCTTCGGCCTCACTTCCCTGCGTGTCCCCGTGGCCGAGACCGAACGGATCGTGCAAGCGGCCAGACGCCGCTACCGCCGCCACAACGCCGCGCGGCGGTTCGTGGAGGGCGAGCTGTTCGCCGCGCTGGCGGCCTCGAGCCGTGACGATCTGAACGTCCAGACCGTCCGCGAGCGCACCCGCCACACCGACGAGATCCGCGTTGCGCTCGAGCGGATGTGGCCGGTGCTCACGCCCGACCAGCTGCTGCACGACCTGTTCGGCGCCGCGCGCGCTCCTCGCCCTGGCCGGTTCGAAGTGGTTGAGCGAAGCCGAGCTGGCCGCCCTCTTCCGCCCCCGCTCCCCCGACGTGGGTCAGGTGCGGTGGTCCGAAGCCGACGCCGCCCTCCTCGACGAGGCCCGCGCCCTCCTCGGGCCCCACTCCTCCCGCCCGAAACTGGGGAGGGTCGCCGACGGCGAGGCCAACGACGAGATCCGGACCTATGGGCACATCGTGATCGACGAGGTGCAGGACCTCTCGCCCATGCAGCTGCGTATGGCGGCGCGACGTTCCCTCAACGGCTCCATGACCGTGGTCGGGGACATCGCGCAGGCCACGGGCGTGCATGCGCCACGTGACTGGTCCGACGTCCTCGACCACCTGCCCGACCGACGGCCGGCTCGCCTGAGCGAGCTCACGGTCGGCTACCGGATCCCGGCCCAGGTCATGGACCTGGCCGCTCGCGTCCTGCGGGTCACCGCCCCGGCATTGCAAGCCCCCAGCTCGGTGCGGGAGGGGGAATGGTTGCCCGAGATCATCCGCACCCGCCCTGCTGAGCTGACCTCGTCCGTCGTCGACGCCGTCCTCGCCGTGCAGCCGTCCCTCGGCGACGGGAGCATCGGCGTGGTGGTCCCGCCGTCGTTGGCGGAGCCGGTCGACGCGGCCCTCAGCGCTGCCGCGGTGCCTTTCGGTCGGGCCAGCCGCGGCGGGCTCGAGGACGGCATCAACCTGGTTCCGGTGGGGCTGGTGAAGGGACTCGAGCTCGACGGCGTGGTGGTCGTCGAGCCCGCCCGGATCGTCGCCGAGGAGCCGCAGGGGCTGCGGGCGCTCTACGTGGCGCTCACCCGGGCGACGCGCCGCCTGGTCGTGGTCCATGCCGACCCCTTGCCCGAAGCGCTGCTCGGCGACGAGGCGGCCGGGCCGGTGGCCGACGGAGGGATCCCGTCGTCGTAAGGGTGCCTGGGCGGGCGGTGCCTGGCGTGGCACGATGGTGAGCGAGGGCGGAGGCCGAGGAGCGGTCGTGCATTGCGTGCGTTGCCACCAGCCGGTGGCATCAAATCAGCAGTGGTGTGAGTACTGCGGCAGCCCGCTGAAGCCCGGGCCGTGGCGCCCCGGGGCGCTGCCTGTTGCTCCTCGCCGGGCTCACCGCGATCCTCGTGCTGGCCGTCTTGCAGGTGTACCACGGCCTCGACGACCAGCGCACCGCGGCCCGCCTCGAAGCGAAGCGATCGGCCACCACCACGAGGGCGCCCCGGCCGGCGACTACCGCCGCGGCCACGACCGCGCCGCCCGCCACGGCGGTGCCGATCACGCCGCCGACGACCGCGCCGACCTTGCTCACCGTGAAGGCGGTGTCCGTCATCGCCAGCCGCCCCACGCGCGCCCTGGTCGATGCCTGCAAGCAGCAAGAGACCTTCGCCGCGGCCAACCTGCAGGACGGCGACATCTCCACCGCCTGGCGGGTCCGCGGTTCGGGCATCGGAAGGGCGATCATCCTGCGCCTCGCCGCGCCGACCCACCTGCGACAAGTGGGGCTGGTGCCGGGCTGGGCGAAGGTCGACGGCTGCAACGGCACCGACTTCTTCCGCCAGAACCGCACGGTGTCCAGCGTGACGTGGACGTTCGATCACCAAGTCCGTGTCACGCAGAACTTCCAGGACTCCGCGACCATGCAGATGTTGCCGGTCGACGTCGTCACCCGGACCGTCACCATCCGCATCCTGGCCACCAACCCGCCGGCTGGGAGCAACACCACCCCGATCTCGGAGATCCGGCTGGCAGCCCAGCCGTAGTTCTGCTCAGGGGAAGCGACTGCGAGGGCGCTCCTGGAGCACGCCGTCGACGTACATGTCGACCTTCTCGTTGTAGAAGCTGACGAGCCCCGCGACGCGAGCGCTCTCGGTGAGCGGCGTCGGGTAGCTCCAGGCGAGGTCCGGCTGGGGTGCGCCGCCTCCACGGACCGTCCAGTAGTGGGCGGTGCCCTTGTAGGGGCACTGGCTGGAGGTGTCGGTCGCGGCTGAGGAGATCCATGCGCACGTCCACCTTCGGGAAGTAGTAGCGCACGGGCAGCCCGGTCTCGAACAGCAGCTGGGGATGGTGGCTGTCGGCCACGGTGACACCGTCCACCACGACTTGGACGTGGCGGCTGCTCGGGAGGATGTCGACCCGGGTGTACGGGCTGCGCGGGTGCACGAAGACCTCTTCGTCCTCCTCGAACCACGCGTCCATGGCGGCCCAGTCGATGGTGACGAGCTCGCGCAACTCCTCGATGGGAGAGCCGGCATGGCGAGCGGCCGCGTCGGGCACCACCCGCTCACCGACCACGAGGTCGTAGAGGTCGGCGTCGCCCCGGCTCGGTGAACGCCGGGTCCTGCCATTGGCCACGAGCACCCCTGAGGCGACGTCGTCGACGGGGAAGTACCACGTCGGGTAGTACGGCTTCTCCCACACCAGGCGGACCCGGTCGCTGTCGACGACGAGCCGGCCGCCCGCGTAGCCCTGGACCCGCTTCAGCCCGGGCTCGACGCGTACGAGTCCACGAGTGGTCACATCGGTCATGCCGGCACCAACCGCGCGGGGCCGGTCGGCATTCCGCGGCCGTTCAGGCGGTGACGAGGATGCGGGTGCTGGCGAAGGCGCCGACACCGACGGCGTGGCCACCGATCTCGACCGTGATGGTGCCGTCCGGCGACGACGCCGTGACCACACCGGTGCGTCCCGGCTGGATGGCCGATTCCTCGAGGTACTCGAGCAGGCCAGGCGTGAACTCGAGCTCTTCGGGGATGCGGGTGACGGTGAACGCGGCGCCGACTCGGAGATCGGAGAGGCGGTGCGCGTCGGGGGCCACGTAGTGGGAGCCGGGGATCGGGTTGCCGTGCGGGCAGGTGGTGGGGTCACCGAGCACCCGGTTGACAGCGGCCTCCACCGAGTCGGACATCACGTGCTCCCACTTCCCGGCTTCACGATGTGCATCGGCCCAGGAGAGCCCGAGGATGTCGGTGAGGAAGCGCTCGGCCAGCCGATGGCGCCGGACGACCTGTTCGGCGAGGTCGCGCCCGCGAGGGGTGAGGCGGATGCGGCCCTTCGACGCGGTGACGAGGCCCTCGACCTCCATCCGCTTGGTCATCTCTGAAACCGCCGGCCGCGAGACTTGGAGCCGGTCGGCGATGCGAGCTTGGATGACGGCGACATCGTCCTCGTGCAGCTCGAAGATGCACTCGCAGTACTCCTCGAACGCGGGGTGATACTCGCCGGGAGGCATGGGCGGAGTGTACCGGCGGCCCCTCCTCGCGGACCCTGGCGGAAACCGCCTCGTGCGGAACCGCCGCCGAATCGTTGCTGGAGCGTCTCTGTCACACCCTCTCGATAGGGTTCCCGGGGTGGTGCTCGACCGTTTCTCGCCCGCCGTTCGGGAGTGGTTCGCGCTCGACTTTTCCCGAGCCCACCGCTGCTCAGCAGCAGGGTTGGCCGGCCATCAGCTCCGGCGCGCACACTCTCGTGCTCGCCCCGACCGGTTCGGGCAAGACGCTGGCTGCATTCCTCTGGGGCATCGATCGGCTCGTCACCGAGCCCGTGCCCGAGCCCGCCCGGCGCACACGCCTGCTGTACATCTCGCCGCTGCGGGCACTGGCCTTCGACGTCGAGAGGAACCTGCGGGCCCCTCTGAAGGGCATCGAGCTCGCGGCCGGTCGGTTGGGGCTGGCCTTCACCGAGCCGGTCGTGGGTGTGCGCACGGGGGACACCTCGGCGCGGCGAACGGGCCGCGCTCGTCCGGCACCCGCCCGACCTCTTGATCACCACACCCGAGAGCCTGTACCTCCTCCTCACCTCGCAGGCGCGCGAGACGTTGCGGGGCGTCGAAGCCGTCATCATCGACGAGATCCACGCGCTCGCCCCCACGAAGCGGGGCGCGCACCTCATGCTCTCCGTCGAGCGGCTCGAAGCCTTGTGCGAGCGTCCCCCGCAGCGCATCGGTCTGTCCGCCACGCAGCGGCCACTGGACGAGATCGGGCGTTTCCTCGGCGGTCACGTCGAGCCGGGCCGTCCCCGCCCGGTCACCATCGTCGATGCGGGCATCCGCAAACCGCTCGAGATCGAAGTGGTCGTGCCGGTCGAGGACATGGGGGATCTTGGCAAGGCGCTCGACGAGCCGGTGAGCGGCCCGGCCTCGCTCGGTCCGGCCCGCAAGAGCATCTGGCCGTCGTTGTACCCGCGCATCCTCGAGGAGATCCTCGCCCACCGCAGCACCATCATCTTCTGCAACGCGCGCCGCCTGGCCGAGCGCCTGGCGGCCAGGCTCAACGACCTCGCCGGCAGCGAGGAGTGGGCCGCCCGGGTCGCGGAGGAGCGCATCGGGCCGGGCGCGGTGGGCGAGCTCGTGAAGGCTCATCACGGGTCGCTGGCCCGTGAGCAACGGGTGGTCATCGAAGACCAGCTGAAGCGGGGTGAGTTGCGAGGGCTGGTTGCCACGTCCAGCCTCGAGCTCGGCATCGACATGGGCGCGGTCGACCTGGTGGTCCAGGTCGAGTCGCCCGGCGCGGTCAGCCGCGGGCTCCAGCGCATCGGGCGCGCAGGCCATTCGGTCGGCGAGCCCAGCCGCGGCAAGATCTTCCCGAAGCACCGCGGCGACCTCCTCGAGGCGGCCGTGGTCACCCGCAGGATGCGCGCCGGCCTCATCGAGGAGACGCGCTACCTGCGCAACCCGCTGGACGTGCTCGCCCAGCAGATCGTGGCCATGACCGCGGTGGAGGAATGGACCGTCGCCGACCTCGCGGCCCTCGTCCGCCGGGCCGCGGGCTATGCCGAGTTGACCGACGACGTGCTGTCCGGCGTGCTCGACCTGCTGGCCGGCCGCTACCCGAGTGATGAGTTCGCGGAGCTGCGGCCCCGCGTCGTGTGGGATCGCGCCGCCAACCGCCTGGGCTCACGGGAAGGGGCGCGCCGCCTCGCGGTCACGAGCGGCGGCACCATCCCCGACCGCGGGCTGTTCGGCGTCTTCCTCCCCGACGGCACGAGGGTGGGCGAGCTCGACGAGGAGATGGTGTACGAGAGTCGCCCGGGGGAGACGTTCCTGCTCGGCGCCTCCACCTGGCGGATCGAGGACATCACCTTCGAGCGCGTCGTCGTGAGCCCGGCCCCCGGCCAACCCGGGAAGATGCCGTTCTGGCATGGCGATCGGCCCGGCCGCCCACTCGAGCTGGGCCGCGCCCTCGGTGCCTTCGTACGAGAAGCGCGGGCTCAGGCGCCGTCGAAGGCGGTCGACGGCCTCGTGAACGACGACGGGCTCGATCCGTGGGCCGCCGCCAACGTCGTCGGGTACCTGGCCGAGCAGGCCGAGGCAACCGGTGTCGTGCCCGACGACCGCACGGTGGTCGTCGAGCGCTTCCGCGACGAGATCGGCGACTGGCGGGTCTGCATCCTCAGCCCCTTCGGCACGCCGGTGCACGCCCCCTGGGCGATGGCCATCGAGCAACGGATCCTCGACCACCACGGGCTGAGCGTCGAGTCGATGTGGAGCGACGACGGCATCGTGCTGCGCCTCCCCGATGCCATGGAGGAGATGCCGGTCCAGGAAGTCCTCGTCGATCCCGACCAGATCGAAGAGATCGTCATGAACGTTCTCCCCGGCACGGCGCTGTTCGCGTCCCGCTTCCGCGAGTGCGCGGCGCGGGCGCTGCTGCTGCCTCGTCGGCGGCCCGACTCCCGCACGCCGCTGTGGCAGCAACGGCAGCGGGCGGCCGACCTCCTGGCGGTGGCGGCGAAGTACCCCTCGTTCCCCATCCTCCTGGAAGCGTCCCGCGAGTGCCTGCAGGAGGTGTTCGACGTGCCCGCCCTGCGGCAGGTGCTCGGCGACCTCCGGGCCCGGCGCATCCGCCTGGTCACGGTGGACACGGCGAAAGCGTCCCCCTTCGCGCAGAGTCTGCTGTTCAACTGGATCGCGACCTACATGTACGAGGGAGACGCGCCCCTGGCCGAGCGCCGGGCCGCCGCGCTCGCCCTTGATCGCGATCTGCTCCGCGAGCTTCTCGGTGCCGAGGAGCTGCGTGAGCTGATCGACGCGGACGTCCTCGCCGACCTCGAGCTCCACTTGCAGTGTCTCACCGAGCGCCGCCGTGCCCGCTCGCCCGACGAGGCCCACGACCTCCTCCGCCAGCTGGGCGAGCTGTCCCTCGGCGAGCTCGACCTGCGGACGCGCGTCGAGGGTGCGGCCGAGGGATGGTTGGCCACGCTGGTGGCGCAGCGGCGGGCCTTCCCGGTGCGAGTGGCCGGCGACGATCGCTTCGCCGCCGTCGAGGACGCGGCCCGCTACCGCGACGGCGTCGGCGCGGCGCTGCCACTCGGGCTCCCCGCCGCGTTCACGGAACCGGTGCAGCGGCCCCTCGAGCAACTCGTTGGTCGCTATGCACACACCCACGGGCCGTTCCTCGCCGACGCCCCGGCGAGCCGTTTCGGCATCCCGTTCGAGCACGTCCTCGACGCCTTGCGCGCCCTCGAGGCGGAGGGCCGCGTGGTGCGGGGCGAGTTCCGCCCTGGTGGCATCGAACGGGAATGGTGCGATGCCGACGTGTTGCGCCAGCTCCGGCGGCGGTCGCTCGCCGCGTTGCGGAAGGAGGTCGAACCGGTCGAGCCGGCGGCCTTCGCCCGATTCCTCGTGGGCTGGCAGGGGGTCGGCGCGCCCCGGCGCGGACCCGAGGCGCTGGTCGAGGCCATCGGTGTCCTCCAGGGCGCGGCGATCTCGGCGAGCGCGCTCGACGACGACGTGTTGGCCACGCGCGTCCACGAGTACCGGCCTGCTGATCTCGACGCGCTCTGCACCTCGGGCGAGGTGGTCTGGCTGGGCGCGGGCGGCCTCGCTGCCCACGACGGCCGCGTCCGGCTGTACTTCCGCGATCAGGTCGGGTTGCTGGCCCCCCACGACCGCGGTGTACCGCCGGAGGGTCCCATGCACGACCGCGTGCGCGCCCACCTGGCGCAACGGGGGGCCTGCTTCTGGACGGAGTTGCTCCCCGCCGCCCCGGAGGCCACCGAGGCCGAGCTGCTCGCGGCCCTCTGGGACCTCGTGTGGGCGGGCGAGGTCACGAACGACTCGCTCGGTCCGTTGCGGGCCTACGTGTCCGGTGGCCGGCGAGGGGCAGCGGGTTCGCGCGGCCGGGCTCGGCCGCGGCCCGGGCGGCTGTCCCGGCTCGGGCCGCCCGCCGGCGCCGGACGCTGGTCGTTGGTGGCACCGCTGCTCGGGTCGGCGCCGGGCGCGACAGAAGCCGCCGCAGCCATGGCTCAGCAGTTGCTCGAGCGCCACGGTGTGCTCACCCGGGAGGGGGTGCTCGCCGAAGGGACCGCGGGGGGCTTCGCCGGCGTCTATGGCGTGTTGAAAGCCATGGAGGAGCGAGGCCAGGTGAGGCGCGGCTACTTCGTCGCCGGGCTCGGCGCCGCGCAATTCGCCCTCGCCGGAGCCGTCGATCGCCTGCGGGCCGAGCGCGACTCGCCGGCCGACGCCACGCCGCTGGTGCTGGCGGCCACCGACCCGGCCCAGCCCTACGGTGCGGCGCTCGGGTGGCCGGAGTCCCGGGGCCGTCCGGCCAGGGTGCCGGGCGCCCTCGTCGTCCTCTTCCGGGGCGAGGCCTGCGCCTGGATCGACCGGCGCGGCCGGTCCTTGGCCACGTTCCCCTCCGCCGGCGGCGACGATGCGTGGCTGCGAGCGCTCGTGGAGCTGGTGAAGGAGGGTCGGGTCCGCTCGCTCGAAGTCCGCAAGATCGACGGCGAGCCCGCGGTCACCTCCAGCTGGGCGAACGCGTTGCGCGGGGCGGGGTTCGCCGAGGGTTATCGCGGCTTGGTCCTAAGGGGCTGACGCCCGACCCGACCCACCGCAGCGGCCGTCCTATCCTCGGCCCGATGCCCGAGGGCGACACCATCCACCGGGCGGCCGCCGCGCTCCGCACCGCCGTGCTCGGCAAGCCCCTCACCGCGTTCGAGGCGCCTCGGCTCACCGGCTTGCGGCCTGCGGTCGGAGCGGTCATCGAGCGGGTGGAGAGTCGTGGCAAGCACCTCGAGATCGGCTTCGACGACGGCGTCGTGCTCCACACCCACATGCGGATGACCGGCTCGTGGCACCTGTACCGGCCGGGGGAGCAGTGGCGCAAGAGCACCCGCCAGGCGCGGGTGATCATCGAGGTCCCCGGCTGGCAGGCGGTGTGCTTCTCGGCTCCGGTGGTGGACACCTACCAGGCCCGTGAGTTCCATCCCAACCCGCGCGTCGCCGCGCTCGGCCCGGACCTCTGCGAGCCCGACGTCGACCTCGACGACTGTGTCGAGCGCATGGGGCGCCTGGTGACCGCCGAGACGACCGTGGCCGAGGCGCTGCTCGATCAGCGCATCGCATGCGGGGTGGGCAACGTCTACAAGTCCGAGGTGCTGTGGGTGTGCGAGCTGCACCCGTTCAGCCCGGTCGGCGCGCTGACGGTCGAACAGCGTCGGGCCCTCCTCGCGACCGCCTCCCGGTTGCTGCGGGCCAACCTCGACCGCCCCGGTCGGGTAACGGTTCCGGGCGTGGCGGGTGGGGTGGCGGTGTACGGCCGCCACGCCAAGCTCTGCCCCCGCTGCGCCACACCCATCGCGGTGTCGCGCCACGGCGAGCAGGCCCGGGTCACGTACTGGTGTCCCGGCTGCCAGGTCTACCTGCCGCGGCCAGAACCAGAGGAGGAGCCGCCTGCGCTCGCCGAGGAGGAGGCGGAGACGCTACCCCCCGAGCTCGGGCCCGCTCGGAGACCCGGTCAGCGAACCGGTTACGGCCGGTAGGGTCCTCGGCGATGCGGGTCGGGAGCCTGGACATCCTCGCGGTGGCCGACGGAGTGGCCCGGATGCCGGTGGCAGAGGCGTATGCCACCACCCCGGCGGCGGCGTGGGCTCCCCACCGGCAGTTGTTGACGGGCCGAGGCGAGCTCGAGCTGGCCCTCGGCGGCTTCCTCGTTCGCACGGGTAACCGCGTCGTGCTCGTGGACACCGGCGTGGGTCGGGTCCTGGCTCCGCCGTTCGAAGGGGGCGCGTTCCTCGACAGTCTGAACGCCCTCGGCGTCACGCCGCAGGATGTCACCGACGTCGTGTTCACCCATCTCCATTTCGACCACGTGGGCTGGGCGACGCAGCGAGGCTCGGTCGTCTTCACCAACGCCACCTACCGTTGCGACGAGCGCGACTGGGCCCACTTCGTCGGGCCCGATCCCGGCGCCACGAGGAAGCTGAGTCCCCTCACCGACCGCATGGAGTTCTGGTCGAGCTCGGGCCCGCTGCTTCCCGGGATCGACGTGCTGCTCGCCCCCGGGCATACGCCGGGGAGCGGGATCGTAGTGATCAGCTCGGGCGCCGAGCGGGCGATGCTGCTCGGCGACGTCGTCCACTGTCCCGTCGAGTTGCTCGACGACGAGTGGGCGGGCATGGGCGATGTCGATCCCGAGCTCGCCCTGCGGACCCGGAACGCGCTCGCCCGCGAGCTGGAGGGCACCGACATCCCGGTGGCCGCCGCCCACTTCCCGGGCCTCCAGTTCGGTCGCCTGCTCCTCGGCGAGGGCAAGCGCCAGTGGGTCGTCCCCTGATCCGCTCGCGGTAGCGCTCGTTGGTGGTCGCCTTCTCCCGAGGTGCCCGTGGGAATCAGGCCGTCGACGATGCGGCGAGGACCCTCACCCGCGCCACCACCGCGGCGTACTCGTCCGTCCACGAGCCCGGCCAGCGGCGCTGGAACAGCGCGACCAAGGCCTCGTGGTACCAGAGCTGCTCGTTACGGCCCGCCTTGAAGGCCGACCACGCCGCGGCGCCGCAGCGTTCGAGCTCCCGGCGCAGCGATGTGGCGTTGTGGAGCTTGTCGGCCAGCGACACGCGCAGCACGGACGGGTCGGCCTCCTCCAGCCGCGCGAGGTAGGCCTCCTTCCGGGCCCGCCACGGCGGCTTGTGCTGCGGATCCGGCTGGCCGACCACGTCCGAACAGGCCACCACGATGCGGGCGACCTCAGACCCCAGTTCGGCCGCCAACCCGGCGGCCGTGATGCGGTCGGGGTGATCCTCCAACGCATCGTGCAGCAGCGCGGCGATGGCCTCGTCCTCGCTGCCCTGCGCCTCGAGCACGAGGGCGGCGACGGCGAGCAGATGGGCGACATAGGGCGTGGTCCCGCCCCCGCCGGCCGCCGCTTTGCGCACCTGCCCGCGATGGACATCGTTGGCGAGGGCCACCGCGGCGACGAAGCGGGGCCCCAACGTGGTCATCGACGGTCGCGCCGGAGCACGAACTTGAGGCCCGACCAGGTGTCGTCGATGGCGCACACCTTCACGTCCACCCAACCCGACGGCAGCAGGAGATCGCGGAAGGTCTGCTCGGTCAGATCAGTGGGAACGCCTGAGCTCCGCTTCGGCCACGCCATCCAGATCGTCCCCTGCGGACCGGCGGCCGCGGTCAACCGCGGCCACTGTCGCATCACATCGCCGCCGCGCGTGAAGAAGGCGATGACGATGTCGAGGGGAGCGGCGAGGCGCCCCGACCATCGCACGTCCGCGGGCAGCGGTTCGAGCAGGGCGCGGAACTCCCGAGGGGCGTCGACCCCGTGCACGCGCGCTCCGCTGGCGATGCCCAGCTTCTTGGCGAGGGGAGTGCCCGAGTACCCGGCCACCGACCGAGGCTAGCGACGGGCGATGACGGAGCCGGTGGCCTGGGCGTCCTCGCTACTCGGTGGTGACGGCGCGTAAGACGTCGACGCGCGCCGCCCGCCGGGCCGGGAGGATGGCCGCGACGATGCCGACCACCACGGCCAGAACGACGACTACGACCAGGGCGCGAACCGGGAGACTGAACGTGCTGAGTCCCTGGCTGCGCAGCGCCAAGCTGACGGCCCAGCCGAGCACGATGCCGATCACGATGCCTTGGACCGCCCCGAGCAACGCGGTGATGACCGACTCCCAGCGGACCGTGCGCCGAACCTGTGCCCGCGTCGCCCCCACCGCCCGCACGAGGCCGAGCTCGCGGCGTCCGCTCGTACACCGACAGGCTGAGGGTGTTCACGATGCCTACCACGGCGATGATCACCGACAACGCCAGCAGCGCGTAGACGAGGTTGACGAACTGGTCGATCTGCGCGGCCTGGCTGTCGATGTAGTCGGCGCGGCTCTGCACCTTGGCCCCCGGGTACGCGCTGGCCACTTGCGTGATCGCTGCCTCGGCCTGGCTGTCGGAGACGCCCGGGTTCTTCAGGATGTACACGGCGAAGTCGTACTGATCGGCCCCACTGGTGCCATACAAGGACTTGGTGATCGTGTACGGACCGGCGAGTTGATCCTTCTTGTAGATGCCGCTGACGGTCAGCACGCGGGTCTTCCCGTCGACCATGGTGAGCTGCACTGGATCCCCGATGGCCAGATGATCTCGGTCGGAGCGGGCCTTGCTGATGGCGACGGAGGAGTCGTTCAGCTGGTCGAGGGAGCCTTGGGTGAACTCCAGGTCGAACAGCTTCCCGACGTTGGCCGGGTCGACGACGGTGAGGGTGGTGTCCTTGCCCCGCACCTTGCCGACGCCGATCTCGATCCCGGCCGCGGCCGAGACCTCCGGGAGCTGGCCCAGCTTCGTGGCCGCATCCGGGCTGAGCCCGCCGAAGCCGAACGACTCTGCGTGCTCACCACGAAGTCACCGTTGAACTGCTTCTCGAACACGCTACGGACCGAGCTCTTGATCGAGGCGGCCAGCACGGAGATCCCCGCTACGAGCGCGACCCCCACCATGAGCGCGGCGGCAGTTCGCGCCGTCCGCTTCGGGTTGCGCATGGAGTTCTCACGGGCGAGCGTGCCGGTGATCCCGTCGAAGCGGGTGAAGGGCGCCCCGAGGAACCGGGACACGGGGCGGGCGATGAGCGGGCCGAGCACGAAGATGCCGACGAAGATGGCCGGCACGCCGAGGGCGAGGAACCACGGGCTCACCCCGGCCAGCCCGAGGCCGAGGATGGCGGCCCCGCCCAGGGTGAGGGCCACGCCCCAGATGAGGCGGGCCCGCGAGGAGCCCGACCGGTCGAGCTCCACATCGCGCATCGCCGCCACCGGCGGCACGCGTGAGGCGTGAATGGCCGGCATGACCGCCGACACCACCGTGATGGCCACCCCGACGATCAGCGACACGATGATCGTGCGTGGCAGCAGCACCAGCCCGCTCGAGGGGATGCTCACCCCCAGCTGGTTCAGGATGCCTTCGAGCACTTTCGACATGAAGATGCCGAGGACGATCCCGATGATCGAGGCGACGAACCCGACGATCACCGATTCGAGGATCAGCGCCGAGATGACCTGGCGCCGGCTGGCCCCGATGGCCCGCAGCAACGCCGTCTCCCGCATCCGTTGCGCCACGATGATGGCGAAGGTGTTGTAGATGATGAAGGAGCCGACGAAGAGGGCCACCGCGGCGAACACGATCAGCAGGACGTTGAAGAACTGCAAGTTCTTGCGGATGTCCGACTGCGTCTCGGCCGTGATCTGCTTGCCCGTGAGCACCTCGACGCCCTGAGGCATCACCTTCTGGATGCGACTGGCCAGCTCGGGCTGCGACACGCTGCCGTCGCCCTTGGCGAGGACGGAGTCGACCTGGCCGGGCTTGCCGACGAATTCCTCGGCCGTCGGGAGGTCGAAGAGGGCGAAGGTGGCGCCCAACGGCGAATCGGCATTACCGAAGGTCACGACGCCGACGAGCTTGAACTGCCGGCTGCCGCCCTGGCTCAGCACGGTGACGGGGTCACCAAGCGCGAACTTGCCGTTCTTGAAGCTGGCCCGCTCCATGGCCATCTCCGTGCCGCCCTTCGGGAACCGGCCTTCGTGCAGGACCCACGGTGACAGCTCGCTCTGGGTCAGCTCCCCCCCAAGGTGGGCGGCCCCTGATCCTTTCCAAGGGGCTTGCCGTCCTTGCCGACGATCCGGGCGAACCCCTGGACGCTCCCCACCGCCTCTTTGACCCCGTCGACGGCGCCCACTCGGTCAACCAGCGTGGCCGGCACGCGGCCGCGTGTTGTCTGGCCGAACCCGGTCTCGATCTTCTGCGCGTCGCGCACGAAGGCGTCGGTGTGCTCGTAGACGTTGGCGAACAAGTCGTTGAACGTGCGCTGGATGGTGTCGGTGAACACGAACGTGCCCGCCAAGAAGGCGATGCCGATGACGATCGAGAGCGCGGTCAGGAGCAGCCGTCGTTTGCGAGCCAACACGTTCTTCAGGGTGAGCTTGAGCACGGACTACTCCCCGAGGCGCTTCATGCGATCGAGGACGCGCTCGGACGTGGGTGACGCCATCTCGTCCACGATGCGCCCGTCGGACAGGAACACCGCCCGCTGCGCGTAGCCGGCGGCGGTCGGGTCATGGGTGACCATCACGATCGTCTGGCCGAGCTCGGCCACGGCCTTGCGCATGAACTCGAGGATCTCCGCGCTGGCGTGGCTGTCGAGGTTGCCTGTCGGCTCGTCGGCGAAGATGATCTCAGGGCGCGAGGCGAGGGCGCGGGCCACCGCCACCCGTTGCTGCTGGCCGCCCGAGAGCTCACTCGGTCGGTGCGTGAGGCGATCACCGAGCCCCACCGTGGCGATGACGCCGTCGACCCACGTCTTGTCGGGCTTCCGGCCGGCGAGAGCGATGGGAAGGGTGATGTTCTCGTACGCGTCCAGAGTGGGGATGAGGTTGAACGACTGGAAGATGAACCCGACCTTGTCGCGGCGAAGGAGGGTGAGCTCCTTGTCGCTGAGGTTCGAGAGGTCGGTGCCGCCGATGTACACCGTCCCGGCCGTGACGCGGTCGAGGCCCGCGACGCAGTGCATGAGCGTCGACTTGCCCGAGCCGGATGGTCCCATGATCGCGGTGAACCAGCCGGAGGCGAACTGCACGGAGACACCATCGAGGGCGCGGACCTCGTTCTCGCCTTTGCCGTAGATCTTCATCACATCCACGGCCGACGCAGCGGAGACGACTGGGGGCGCCAGGGGGGAAGCGGTGGACATGGGTCCTTTCTGCCACATCTCACGCGCCGTGTCCCTCGTGTTTCGCAGAAGAACCAGGTCAAAGGGGTCGGCGAATTGGAGCCGTTGCCCTACGCTGCGCCCGTGCAGTGCCCGGCGTGCGATCACTCCGTGGCCGAGGGGGCGCGCTTCTGCCCCAACTGCGGCCATGCCCTCCAGGCGCCGCGCCCCGACGAGCGCCGGGTGGCCACCGTCGTGTTCGCCGATCTCGTCGGCTTCACCGGCTTGTCCGAGCACCTCGATCCCGAACAGGTCAAGGGGATCGTGGACGGGTGCTTCGGCCGGCTCGTGGCCGACATCGCCAGCTTCGGTGGCCGAGTCGACAAGATCGTCGGCGACGCGATCGTGGCCCTGTTCGGGGCCCCGGTGTCGCACGAAGACGACGCCGAGCGGGCGGTGCGGGCGGCGCTGCGGATGCACCAGACGCTGGCCGACCGCACGGCCGGGCTCGGCGTGGACATCCAGATGCGAGTCGGTGTGAACACCGGGGAGGTGCTGGTCGGCCCGCTGCGCTCGGGGGGCGATTACACGGCCCTCGGCGACGCCGTCAACATCGCCCAACGGCTGCAGGTCACCGCCCCGCCCGGTGGCGTTCTGGTGGGCCCGGCCACGCACGCCACCACCGAGGCGGTGGTTCGCTACCAGTACGTCGGCCCTATCGCCGCTCGAGGGCGAGAGGAGCCGGTGGAGGCGTGGTTGGCGCTCGAGGCGGTCGCGCCCCCGGGCCGTCGCCCCCGCCGCCATCGTGCCCCGCTCGTCGGCCGCATGGCCGAGCGGGCGCTGCTCCTCGACGGCATCCGCTTGGCGGTGAGCCATTACCGACCTTTCCACGCCCAGATCGAGGGCGAGGGCGGCGTCGGCAAGAGCCGGCTGGCCGAAGAGGTGCTCGCCGAAGCTCGTGCCGCCTTCGGTGTCGAGGTGCTCGTGGGGCGCTGCCTCCCCTACGGCGAGGCCAACGTGTGGGGTCCGCTGGCCGGCGCGGTGCGTTGGGCGGCCGGCATCACGCCCGGGATGAGCTCGGCGACGGTGCGAGAACGTTGCCTCCGCGCCGACGGTGTCCGCTCTCGGCGAGGGCCCGGAGTCCCCCGACGTGCAGCGGGTCGCGGCCGGACTGCTGCAGCTGCTCGGTGAAGCGACGCCCCTCGACGAGATCGACCCCGTCAATGCCCGCACCGAGGTGAGCCGATCCGTTCTCGCCTTCTTGTGCGGACTCGCCCGCCAAGGACCCCTTGTCCTGGTGATCGGCAACGTCCACTGGGCCGACGCCGAGGTGCTGGAGCTGCTCGATCGGGTCCTCACCGAGCTCGGCACGCAGGCCTTCGCCCTCTTCACGACCGCCCGCCCGACCGATGTGGCGCGTCCGGCGGTCGTGCCCGGGCGCCACAACTCGATGCTCTTGCGGCTCGATCCCCTGGATCGCGGCGCCGCCGACGAGCTGGTGCGCACGCTCCTCGGCCGTGACGTCGATCCCGTCCTGGTCGATGAGCTGCTCGAGCGCAGCGGCGGCAACCCGCTGTTCCTCGAAGAGTTGGCCTCGCTCGTCCAGGACTCCGGCCACGTGGGCGAGCTCCCGGACAGCCTCCGCGGCCTCGTCGCCGCCCGCCTCGACGAGCTGAGCGTCGACGAGCGCAACATGCTCGAGAACGCCGCGGTGCTCGGACCGTCGGGCACCTGGGGCGGCCTCGCCGCCTTCGGTGCCGCCCTCCATCAGCCGACGGTGCGCTCGACGTTCACCGCACTCGCCTCCCGTGAGCTGCTCGACGTCGACGGCGAGGAATGGGTCTTCCGTTCCGAGTCCGTCCGCGAGGTCGCCTACCAGACCCTCACCAAGGTGGCCCGGGCCCAACGCCACGCGGGCGTGGCCGATGCCATCCGCCGTGGCCATCCGGAAGAGGTCGAGGCCGTCGCCCACCACTACGCCGCGTCGGCCGAGTTGGTCCACGAGCTCCACCACGTGGCGGGCGTCCCTCGCGACATCGACGACCTCGCCGTCGAATGGCTCACCCGGGCCGCTGAGCACGATCTCGAGCAACTCCTGTACCCCGCCCTCGCCCGCCATGCGGACCACGCGCTCGATCTGCTCGACGCGGCGGGTGCGCCGGTCGAGGACGAGCGCCGGCTGCGCCTGCTCCTGGTACGGGGCCAGGGGCGCGTCGACGCCCACGACCTCGACGGTGCCCGCACGGACGCGGCCATCGTGGCGGATGTCGCCGATCGCGTCGGCGACCGCGGCCTTGGCGCGCGGGCGCGAGCGCTGCTCGGCTACATCGCGCAGGCGGGACAGCAGTACGACACCGCGGATCGCGAGTACGCGGTGGCCGTGCGCGTGCTCCGCGAGCTCGGCGACGAGCCGGCCCTCGCCGCCGCGCTCCGGTCGTGGGGCATGTCGAGCGTGCTGGGCAGCCGCTTCGACCAGGCCGAGACCCTCCTCGACGAGGCCGACGCCCTGTTCGACAAGGCCGGCGACCGGCGCGGCCACGCGTGGGTCGAGCAGCACCGGGCCTGGATCGCGTTCATGCGGGGCGACCTCGACCTGGCCGATGCCCGCCTCCACGCCGCCGCCGCCACCTTCGAGGAGATGGGCGACGAGGGTGGCCTCGGATGGACGATGGGCTTGCTGGCCTGGGTGCGCTACCAGCAAGGGCGTCTGGCAGAGTCCGAGGCGTTGGCGGCCGATGTCGCTCGCGAGGCCGGCCTGCGGGGCGAACGGTGGGCGCGGGCCATGATGTGGGTGCTCCTGGCTGGTCTGCGGCTGTGGCGGGGCCAGGCCGATGCCGCCCTCGCGCTGGCGAAGCAGGCGCACGAGGAGTTCCGGGAGCTCAACGACCGGTGGGGCGAGCTGCAGTCACTCGTGCCCATCACGCGGGCCCTCGCCGCCCTCGGCCGCACGGTCGAGGCCGACCAGGCCGCCGAAGGGGCCGAGGCCCTCGGGGTCCGCACGGCGATGCCCTCGCTCGGCGCCACCGTCGTGGCAGGGGTGGCCGCCCACCTCGGCCGCGGCAGCCAAGCCGTCACGGCCGGCCGTCTCGCCCACGAGTACCTCGCCGAGCAGGACATGGGCGACCTCGGGCTCGACGCCGACGTCGCCCTCGCCCTCGGCCACCTCCAGGAAGGGCAGATCGAGGAGGCAACGACCGCGCTCGCCCGCTGGATCGAGCGCTCTCCGACCCATCCCTATCTCTCGGCGGCGTGGGCGCTCGTACTGGCCGCCGGCGGGGAGCCCGCCGCGGCTGCAGAAGTCGCCGCCCGAGTCGTTCAGTCGCCGGGCGCGTCCTACCTCGACCGCCAGACCGCGTCGGCCGCCCTCGGGCTCGCCGCCGCCCAACTCGGTGACGCGCTCGAGACCAAGCGTGTGCTCACGAACGGTGTGGCCGTCGTCGACCAGACCGATGACCGGGTGGCCCAGGCTCTGGCCCGGCTGGCCCTCGCCATCGGGCTGGAGGCGGTGGGCAGCGACGCGACCGCGGCCGAGGCCGACGCCCGCCAGCGGTTGCAGGCCCTCGATCTCCCCGCCGCTGGTTGGGTCACCGCCTTCCGGTTGGCCGCCGGTGCCGACCGCCTCACGTCGGGCGCGGCGCCGTCGGCCTGAGTTGCCCCCGGCGGCCCGGAGCGCCACTCGCGTCAGTAGCTTGCCGCCATGGTGACGGGCCTCGTCATCGGACGCTTCTGTCCTCCTCACCTCGGCCACAGCCACCTGATCCAGGAGGCGGCCGACTTCGACGACCCCCAGCTCTGGGAGCGGTGGATGGCCATCCTGCGTGCCGCGTGGCCCCTCGAACGTGGACCGGACGTGATCTTCTCCACTGATCGAGCAGATTGAAGCCCTCTACTCGTTGGGCTGCGGCGTCAACCGGAGGTAGGGCTTGAGCGTCTTCCAACCCTTCGGGAACTTGCCCTTCGCGTCCTCGTCGGAGATCGACGGCATGATGATGACGTCTTCGCCGTCCTTCCAGTTCACCGGTGTGGACACGCTGTAGCCCGCCGACAGCTGGAGCGAATCGACGAGCCGCAGGATCTCGTCGAAGTTGCGACCCGCCGACTGCGGGTAGGTGAACGTGGCCTTGACCTTCTTGTCGGGCCCGATGATGAACACGGTCCGGACGGTCACGGTGTCACTCGCGTTCGGGTGGATCATGTCGTAGAGCCCGGCGACCTTCCGGTCGGGATCGCCGATCATCGGGAAGTTCACCGCCTGGCCCTGGGTCTCCTCGATGTCGCTCTCCCACTTGCTGTGGTCGTCGACGGAGTCGACCGAGAGTCCGATCACCTTGACGTTGCGCTTCTCCCACTCCGGCTTCAGCTTGGCGACGTAGCCCAGCTCGGTGGTGCAGACGGGGGTGAAGTCCTTCGGATGGGAGAAGAGGATGCCCCAGCTGTCACCGAGCCACTCGTGGAAGTTGACGGTGCCGTCGGTCGTGTCGGCGGTGAAGTCGGGTGCTTCGTCACCCAATCGGATAGCCATGGATCCTCCTGGCGCTGCTCGGATACGCGATCTTCTCTCGCAGTCTGGCGCCAGTCTGCCCGAAACCCGACCTGACTTGTCAAGATTCCCGGGGACGGGGGACACGCGCTCCTAAGGCGATGCGTAGGAGGACGGGGGAGGTGGGGGCGGGCTCGGGAGCGGTGTCGTGGGCGCGTCGGTCTCGCCCGCCGGGACCTCGGTCGGAGGGAGGGTGCCGGTCGCGGCGGGGGCGTCGGACGGGTAGGGCGTGCCGGTCGGGGGCGGGGCGTCCGTCGGGTAGGTCGTGCCCGCCGGATAGGGAGTGGCCGCGGGCGCGGTGCTCGGGGCGCTCGGGACCGTCGGGTACGGGCTCGCCGCCGGGGCAAAGCTCCCCGGGGCGGGAGGCACGGTCACCGTCGTGGCGGCGGGCGGGGCGGCGACGTAATACACGGGCTGCGGTTGGGCCGGCGGAGCCGGCGCGGGCGGCTTGGCGGTGAGGCGGCTCAAGTGCCGGGTCACGAGCACGATGACCCAGTGAACGACGAGCGCGAAGAGCGTGTACATGATCGCCGCGAAGAGCAGCGACCAGTCGAGGACGGAACGGTTGTTGATGGGCTTCGACGGGAAGATGCCTCGGAACGGCTCCATGATCCGGTCGACGCTCCGGTACACCCACTCCGTGAACGACGCCGACGGATTGGCGCCGAGCAACCGCAACACGAAGGCGATCAGCAGCAGCACGACGGCGGCCAGCACGAAGAGATAGACCAGCCAGACGATGACTTTGGCCACGCGCAGGATCCAGACGCGGAACTCGCGCGTGTCATCTCGCATGTCGGACATGGTGCTCCTCCTCGCGCGGCGTCAGAAGCGCGCCTTCTCCTGGATCGGGAAGATGAGCTCGTCCGCGCCGCTGGCGTCGATGGCTGTTGCCCACTCGGTGGAGGTGAGCGGTCGCGCGTCCTCGGCGATGTCGATCGCGGCGCGGAGGAGGTCGAGATCGCCCGGGGTGCAGAAGCCGTGCACGCCAGGCGTCGACAGCGCGAAGCGGATGCCGGTCGAGAGGTGCCCGGGATCGCTCCACGGCTCGTACCAGCTCGTGGCGAACAGCTCGCGGTCGCCCCAGGGACGGCGGGCCGCAGCCTTGATCGCCATCACCCCGACGTCGCGCTGTCCACACTCCTCGAGGAGCGCCTCGGCGTCGGCCCGGTAGCCCGGATCGGCCCAGACACGCGGGTAGACCGGGAACATCACGGTGTCGAGATCCCAGCGCCGCAACGCCTCGAGGTGGGCGCGTGGTGCGGCGAGGTCATGGCCGGTGATCCCGACGAAGCGGGTGAGCCCCTCGGCTCGCGCGTCGAGGATGGCGCGGGCCGCCTCCACTCGCTCGTCGAGGACGTCGAGTCCCGTGACTCCATGGAGCTGGTACAGGTCGAAGTGGTCGGTGCCGAGCAGGGTCAGTGAATCTTCGAGTTGGCGGCGAGCGCCGTCATAGCTGCGGCGATGCGTCTTGCAGGCGACGAACCACTGATCGCGCACGGGCGGGAGGACGGGACCGATGTTGCGCTCGGCCGCTCCGTACGACGGGGCGATGTCGAGGTGGTTGACACCATGCGCCACGGCAGAGGCGAACCCGCGAGCCGCCTCGTCCGGGGAACAGCGGGCGAAGGCGGCACCGCCGAGGATGGCGACGGTGCTGTCGTGTCGGGTGCGGCCGAGCCGTCGAGTCTCCATCGGTCAACGGCGAGGGCGCTCAGCCTTCGTGCTCCCAGGCCCGGGCGAGGGCCAGCGCGGCCAGGACGAGGAACCCGCCGGCGGCCAGGAGGAGCCCGAGCTGGACGCCGTCGGCGATGTCGCTGCCGGTCGTCGGCAGACCGCCCGGGTTCGTGGTCGTCGTGGTGGTGTTGGCGATGCTCGTCGGCTCCACGCTCGTCGTGGTCGTGCCCGGAAGGGTCGTGGTGGTGCCCGCGATGGTCGTGGTGGTGCCCGCGATGGTCGTCGTGGTGCCCGCGATGGTCGTCGTCGTGGTCGTGGTCTCGCTCGAGGTCGTCGTCTCCACGGAGTACGTGTCGGTGATCGTCGCGGTCACGGGATTGTTCGCGGTCGTGTCCGCGGGGAGGTCCACGGTCTGCGGACTCCCGACCGTCACCACGGTGACCTGCGCGTTGCCCCCATCGACGGTTTCCGTCACGGTGCACGTCGCGGGGGTGGGGATATCGGTGTAGGTCTGGCTCACGCTGTCGGTGGTCCCCGCCGGGATGACGAAGTCGGGGGTGAGCGCCGTGCCGCCGCACTCGGCGGTGATGGTGATGGCGCCCTGCAGTCCCGCTCCCGTGCCGTCGATCGTCTTGGTGACCTTGAGGGCGCCGGTGTCAATGAACTGGGCGCCAGCCGACACCGTCGTGGTCAGGGTGGTGCTCTGAGCAAGGATGAGCCGCTGGGCGTCCGAGACGTTGGTCAAGTTGCCGCTGTACAGGTAGACGTTGCCCGACGGCACCACGGCCGTGGCCGTCGCGGACAACGTTGCTGTCGCGATTGCCGCTTGCTCCAGCCAGATCTGGGCGCCGTTGGAGACGGTGTCGCCATCGGCGATAGGTATCGTGCCGGCCGCATCGGCGAACATGGCGGCGCCTATCGCCCTGACCGTCGCTGGTCCCTGCGGGCTCGCGATCGTGTAGGGGCCCAGGGGTGTTCCAATCGGCCCCGTGTCCGTCGCCGGCGAGATCTGCAGGCTCGGCGGAGGCGGCGCCACCAAGGGCCCGTTGGTTCGGGCGTCCTCGACGATGCTGGTCACGGCGGGCCGCAGGGGATCCGTCTTCGACAACACGTAGTTGTCGCTGAAATACCAGATGGCGGCTTGCACGGCGGCCGCCTGTTGGTTGGCGCTGCCCAGGGCCGGAGCGCCGGGCACCTGCGGGTAGTAGTGGTTCAGGATGTAGGCGACGAATCCGACGTTGTTCACGTTGGAGTCGTCCCAGGTGCCGAGGTTGTAGCCGACACCGCCGTAGGTGAGTGTCCGGATGTCGATGCAATAGAGGTTGAGGGTGCTACCGCCTCCCGTCGGCTTGCCGTGGATGATCCCGGCGAAGCCTTCGGGATGAGACGTGAACCCCAGCGGCGGCTGCGGCGGATACGGGACAGAAGGGTCCGAGACGCTTCCCGCAGGGCCGATGAAACCGTCGACGCCGCCGCCCGCTCCCGTGCCGGACATGGTGATCTCACTCGGCACGCCCCCTCTCGGTCCTCCCGGAGGGGGACCGGGGGTGAACACGGCACTAGCCGGTGAGGCCCAGCCGATGACGGCGGTTGCGGCAACAACTCCCATAGCGAGTGCCGCCCGGAGGAACCTCGGCTTCGCTGGCATCGGCGCGCAGTCTGCCACGCCTCGTGACCAGGCGGCGCGGATCGGTCCCATCGATTGACCGGCTCGCCGCGCGCCGGCCTGGGCGCGGAGAAGAGCGGGCCGACGACGCGGCCCGCTCTCCTTGGAAGGGCGCCCGGTGGGATCAGACCCCGACAGGCTGCGGGGAATGCTCGACGGTCTCGGCGGGGGCGAACGCCTCGTCCTTCGACGTCCGGAAGGCATGGACGAACCCGGCGATCGAAGCCAGCGCCAGCACGAGGGCGAGCCCGAAGCACACCCAGGCCGCCTGGGAGGCCCGGTCACCGAAGATCGAGAAGCCGTAGGAGGTCAGCAGCAGGCCACGCAGGGTCTCGCCCTGGAAGAGCGTCTGGACCTTGGCCTGGAGCGCAGTCGCGTCGGTGTCGAGCTGCTTGGCGGCGGGATCGTTGGGAGTGGCCTTCAGCGCAGCATCCGCCTTGGCGCGGGCGGCGCGGGCGGCGGTGCTCGTCTGGGCGTAGGTCTGGCCGCCGTTCACCTCGCTCAGGTGCAGGGCGATGTACTTGTTGGCGTAGCACTCGGCCTGGCTGCCGGTGGCCAGCGACTGCCCGGCGTTGGCGACCAAGCAGCTCGCCTGCTTCTCCTGGTCGTTCAGCCCGGCGACCGGGGTGAACGTGATGCGCTGCGCCGTCAGCTGGTCGTGCACGTAGTTCTTCGCGAAGTTCGCCTGGTTGGCGAGCACGAGGCCGAGCACGAGCAGCAGTGCGGCCATGAACGTGCCTCCAACACTGAAGATGATGTCGAGGGTCCGGCGTTTCATGGTGTGGCTCCTTGGTTCCCTGCCCCGAACCTGATCGGCCGGGGATGTGGCTCCCAGTGTCCGAAAAGGTCATGGTCGCTCGTCAGGGACCAAGGTCACGGGCGACGACGCCCGGGGTCCCTCAATTTCGGTCGCGGGCGAGCTCGCGCCGCGTCGCGTGGCGTCGCGGGCGACGAGCAGGTCGGACGTCCCGCGTCTGGGTCCGGGTTGCGCCATGCTGGGACGCATGCCCGACGCCACGGCCTCCGACCGGACCGCCCTCGTCCACGACCTCATGCCCGACAGTCGCCTCGTCGGTATCGAGTCCGTCATGGTGAGTGCCGAGGCGGTGACGGCGAGTGCGCAATGGCAGCCGGAGCGTTGCACGAGCAACGGTCTGCTCCACGGCGGGCTCCTCATGTCGCTGGCCGACGTCGTGGGCGGGACTGCGGCCTTCCAGCATCTGCCGGCGGGGCCCGGTACGGCGACGATCCAGTCGAGTACGACTTCCTACGCCCGGTCACCTCTGGCGCGGTCACGGCGGAAGGTCGCATCCTCCAAGCCGGGCGGCGGGTCATCGTGGTCCAGACGACGCTTTCGAATGCCGATGGCAGGGCGATGTCGGTGACAATGCAGTCGCAGGCCGTCCTGCTCGCCTGACGCGGGCGCGCCGCTGGCCATCCTGCCGCGCTACGTGGTTGCATAGGGGCCCACTGCCGACGGGGGCGCCATGGTCGCAGCAGGACAGTCAGGCCCGCTCGCGGCCGGACGTCCGCGTTCGGGCTTCATCGGCATCCTCGGCGGCTCGACCGTCTTCCTGGTGTTCCTCGGAAGCCTCTTCACCGCTTTCGCGTCCATCTCGCTGTGGATGTGGCGGACGTTCGCGGACTCGCAGGGCTTCGCCGACGTCGCCACTGACATGTTGCAGGACGACGCCGTCCGCCAGACGATCGCGCAGCAGATCGTGGTCTCGCTCGAACAGCAGTCGACGACGGCACGGGTGGCGGTCACGGCCCGCCCGGTGCTCCAGGAGGTCGTAGCCGAGGTGGTGGCGACCAATGCTTTCCAAGGACTGTTCCACGCCGGGGTGCGCGAAGTGCACGCCGCGGTGGTGCAGGGACACCGCGCCCGGCTCCTCGTCGAGGTCAACGACGCCGCTCCCCTCGTGAAGGACTCGCTGAAGGTGGTGAACCCCGCCCTCGCCTCCATCATCCCGGACTCCGCCTTGAACATCGCCGTCGGCCTGTCGCAAAGCTGGCAAGTCGACTTGCTGCTCAGAGCGTCGGACATCGCGGGGTGGGCGGCGCTGCCCCTCGCGGCCATGGCTATGGCGTGCTTCGTGCTGGCCGTCGTGCGCTCGCGCGATCGGCGTCGAGCCGTCGAAGTCGTCGGGTGCGGTCTCGTCGCGGCGGGATTGCTGGGCTTGGCCGTCCAGGCCGTGGCCGCGCCGATCGTCGCCGACTTCGGGCACGACGACCAGCAGCGTGCCGCGCTGCGGGCGGTCTTCTGGAGCTTCACCAACCTCCTGAGCATCGAGGCGAAGATCGCCGTGACCGGCGGGGCGGCGCTCGCCCTCGCCGCCGCGACAGCAGGCGGTCGCAGCATCTGGGACCAGGCCGGAGAGGTTCGCAACTGGCTGAGCCGCCACCTGGAGAACGCGGTGTGGCGGGGGATCGCGTCCCTCGTGCTCATTGCCGGTGCGGTTGTCGTCTTCGTGTGGCCGGCGGCCAGCGCCGCGGTGGCGATGCGCCTCCTCGCGTTCTTCGCCTTCGTCACCGGTGCGACCGGGTTGCTCGACCTCCTCGGATCTCGCCAGTGGGCCGCGGGTCGATCACCCGACGTCCAGCGGGCGGCGAGACGGGTTGTCGTCTCGACCGGCGCTCTCGTCTCGGTCGGCGCTCTCCTGTTGCTTTTCGGTGGTTTGGCCTTCGCTCGCGCCGTGCGAGCACCTCAAGCCCGGCACGCGAGCCTGAACACCACCGGATGCAATGGCTTCCTCGAGCTCTGCGATCGGCGGGTCGATCAGGTGGTGTTCGCGGGCACCCACAACTCCATGTCTGCCAGCGACGAGCCAGGCTGGCTGATCGCACATCAGATGGGCGGGATCGGCGCCCAGCTGGCGCGTGGCGTTCGAGCCTTCCTCATCGACTTCCACTACGGCACGCGCATCGAAGACATCGTGCGCACCGACTTCCGTAACGAGTCGGAGCGCCAACTGGCCGCGGCCGATCTCACGCCCGACCAGAAGGCCGCCGTCGATCGCGCTCTCTCGATCGCCGGGGGGACGCCAGAGGGGTCGCCCGAGGTCTGGTTGTGCCACAACTGGTGCGAGCTCGGGGCCTCACCGGCGCTCGACACCCTTCGTGTGATCACCGCGTTCCTCCAGGAGAACCCGAACGAGGTGATCATCTTCGACATCGAGGATCATGTCGATGTCCCGGACGCGCTGCGCGTCCTCAACGAGAGCGGGTTGGCCAGCCGTGCGCTGGCGTGGCATTCGGGTCCGCCGTTGCCGACGCTGCGCGAGATGATCCGCTCGCACCACAACGTGCTCGTGACCGCCGAGAACGAAGGTGGTGCGACGCCCTGGTATCTGCCGGCGTACGGCGGCTTGATGCAGGAAACGTCACACGAATTCGCGACGGCGGCCGACTTCTCGTGTGCGCCCGACCGCGGTTCCGCGTCCAGCCCATTGCTGCTCCTCAACCACTGGCTCACCAATGGCGCGCCCGATCCAGAAGCCGCTGCGAAAGTGAACTCCGTCGGTGTGCTCGAAGCGCGAGCACGCGACTGTGCGAAGGTGCGCGGGCATCTCGTGAACATCCTCGCGGTCGACTTCTACAACCAGGGCGACTTGTTCAACGTCGTCGACGATCTGAACGGGGTCTCGCACCCATCTGGCTCGGTGATCGCCGGCGGCCTGGTCGGCTCGCGGCCGAGCTGACGCCGCGCCTATCGTCGGTTGGGGTCGGCGTGCAACAGGTACGGGGAGAGCTCTCGCCGGAGGGGGTGTGGAGGCCGCCAGCCTCAAGGGCTCGGATGACCTCGCACCCGTGGCGCCATGGCCCGCCCTGGATCGGCGGTCAGTACCATCGATGGGGCGCAGCGGACCGCGGGCATGCCCTCGTAGCTCAGGGGATAGAGCGTCGGTTTCCTAAACCGTGCGTCGCAGGTTCGAATCCTGCCGAGGGCGCCACATTTACGCAGGTCAAGGCGTTGCGGGTCGGTTAGGCGTCGCCTAGAGAAGGGCTGGGGTAACGCCGTGGTAACGTCTGGCATGGCGAGCGGCACGATCTACCGGCGAAAGACGTCGTCGGGGACCGTGTCGTGGGTGGCTCACGCCAGCTGGCAGGAGGCCGGGCGCCGCCGTCAGACAAAGCGAGCGTTCCGCACCAAGGCGGAGGCGCAGGCGGCGCTGGCGAAGTTGCTGAGCGCCTACCAGCTCGGTGTGTTCGTTTCGCCGAACCGCATCACGTTGGCGGAGTTCGTCGATCCGTGGCTCGATGGGCTTGAGAATCAAGGAGTCAAAGCCACGACGCTGTTCGGGTACCGACGCACGCTGCAGGCCTACGTGCTGCCGAGCCTGGGCCGTGTCCCGCTCCAGGCCCTCAGCGCCGCCGATCTCGACAGTCTGTATGCCCGTCTGGCGCGATCCGGTCGACGGAACGGAACCGGACTCGCGCTCACCACGGTGCATCACGTCCACGCGGCACTGCACAAGCTGCTCCACGATGCCGAGCGCAAAGGCCTCGTCCTGCGCAACGTCGCGGGGTTGGCCAACGCCCCTTCGCTGACCGCGGCCCGGTCGAAGGCAGCCGACATGACGGTGTGGACACCGGCCGAGCTGCGCCAGTTCCTCGAATCGATCGCGGGCAACCGGAACGAAGCCTTGTTTCGGCTGATGGCGCTCACCGGGATGCGTCGGAGTGAGGTGATCGGTTTGCGGTGGGCCGACGTCGATCTTGGCCGCCGGCGCCTCGTCGTCAATCACGCCGCCACCGTCGTCGACGGCGTCGAGACGCTGGCGACACCCAAGTCGCGTCGGAGCCGTCGGGTGCTCGATCTCGACCCCGAGACGGCGACGTTGCTCGAGCGTCATCGGGTCACGCAGCGCGAGGGCTACTTGCGCTTCGGCGTGACGGCGCGAGCCAGCGATCGGGTATTCACGAACGAGATCGGTGATCCGTTGCAGCCGAACTCGGTAGGACAGGCATTCCGCCGGTTGGTGGCTGGCGCGGGGGTTCCCGTGATTCGGCTGCACGACCTGCGCCATACCCATGCGTCGCATCTCTTGATGGCCGGGATCAACATCAAGGTCGTCAGCGAGCGACTCGGGCACGCTTCGGTTAGCTTCACGCTGGACAGCTACGGCCACGTCATGCCCGGCCAGCAGGCCGAGGCGGCGGCCACGGCTGCAGCCTTGTTGACCTCGGGAGCGTGAGGGACACCAATCGAAGTGGCTCGGTGAGCAGACGGAGATAGTCCGCGTTGAGTGAACGAAACTTGGCCTGGAGCGCCGCGAGTTCGTTACGGAGATACGTGACTTCCCAGCCGTCGCTGGGCTCGGGAGGGTGGTCGACCTGGCGGCGGAGTCGATCCCGTTCCTTGGTGACAGCGGCGAGGGCCGCCCGAGTGTCGCGAAGTTCGCGTCGGAGACGGTCGATGTCGGCGAGTTCGAGGGCGCGACGGACTCGGTAGGCGGCCTGGCGTTCGGCGTCGCTGGCCCATTTCCGGGGCCGGCCGCGCCGCTTTCCGGGTTCGCCGCCACCGGTCGGCCCGCTCTCGGCTTGGCCGGTCACGGCGTAGCCGACTCCGGGAAGAGCGGCAACGTGCCGTCGGCGGCAGCTCGACGCTTCGACCGGCTGGATGCTGGTGTCGGCAGGTGCGTGGTGTAGCGGGTGTTCGCGAATCGCCCGTCAATCCGTTCTTGCGTCACGGAGACGAGGCCGGCGTTGCGCAGGCAGGCTAAGGCGTGATTCACTCGGTCGCGCCCGAGGCCCAGGCGATGGCCGATTGACGGGGCAGTGGCGGTGTTTTCTCATGCCGGATCAGATCCAAGAGCACGACGACGGCGACAGGACCCAGCCGGGGCGTGAGGGCGAGGATGGTGTCGAGTTCGTCAGACGACGTCATTGGTGCCAGGGCCGTTGCTGGTGCTCCACATCAGCAGAGCGTGCTTCGGTACGAGAATGCGTCGCCCAAGGCGGAAGTTGGGGAGCCCGCTGCCGGTGGCGCGGTACTCGCGAGCGAGCTCGTAGACGGCGTTGCGGTCGAGACGGAGAACGCCGGCCGTTTCGGGGATGGTGAGGAAGTCCGGAAGGTCGTCGAGATGCGGAACGCGCTTGATCATCACGGGCACTCCCTGGTGCTGGGGCCGCCACCCGGTTAGTGGCGTCTACTACTCCAACGGACGGCCAGAGCGCTCTCGGGGTCAAAGTTCCTCGCTCCGAACCCGCTGCCACGGACGCGCCACTCACTCGGCCCCGCCGTGCTGAAGGGGCGAATCCTCCTCATAGAGCATTACCCGGCCGGTGAACCGAGTTCCGTAACGTCCGTGATTGTGTGGATCACAGTGGCCCTGCAGCCGCGGGAGCGGTCCGGGCGACTCGTACCGATCATCGACGAGAACGTTGCACCGGGAGACGCGGCCACCGGCTCTGTCGTGCCTTGCGCACCATGTGCTCGCTCCTGCGATGGCGATCGGGCGTCGCCGAACCAGGAGGCGGAGTCCTTCACATACTTGCACCCAGTGGGTGAACGGATTTTCGCAACATCCGGAATGCCCCGCCGACGTCGGCAGCCATTCGTGTTCTCGTGAAGGAAGCGATGACGAGCGATGACGGATGACTCCGTTGCTTGGACGTTGCTCCTCCTCGGGGCCATTGCCGGATGCGACGTGCCGAACGCCGTGGGCTCGTCATGGGGCGACGTTGACTACACCCGGCAAATTCGTCGTCGGCCGCTGTGTTGCCGCCGTGACCGCTGGGACCACAGAGAAGTCAACGAAGACGGACGCGGTTCGTCGAACCGCACTCGACGCGTCAACTCTCAGCGTCTTGGAGCGGTGCCGGCCAACAGGCCGAGCCAGGGGGTGCGTGCGGCCGGAACCGAGGTTTCGCGGATCGCCAGGGACGGAACACCCCTGCCTCGGCTCGTCGACGCGGCCGCCCTCGCGAGGGCCGCCAGCCCTCGCGAGGTAGCTCGCGGCCTTGTTGTCAACTCCGGTCGCCCGGGTTGGCAAGAATGGGCCCGTGACAAGTGGGGTGGGCCAGCTGCGCCACGTCGTGGTCGTCGCCTACGACTGGCTTTGTGTCGGGCGGCGTAGGCGACGGCGGGGGTGCAGCGGCCGGGGAGCGAGCGGTGGGGTCGCTGGTGGTTGTAGACGTCGACGAAGCCGTCGAGGAGGTGTTGGAGCTCGTTGATGGTGGCCGGCTGGGGTTGGCGGCGAAGCCAGGCTTTGAGAGTTTGCTGGAAGCGCTCGATCTTCCCGCAGGTGGTGGGGTGGTTGGGTCTCGAGTTCTTCTGGATGATGCCGAGGCGGCGCAGTTGGGTCTCGAATGCGTTGCGGCCGCCGATGCCGCCGGCGAGGCGGGTGGTGAACACCATGCCGTTGTCGGTCAGCGTCGATGCTGGGTAGCCGTGGTGGGCGGCAGCGGCGCGGAACGTGTCGACGACGATGGGGCCGCTGACGCGGTGGTGGGCGGTGACCGACAGGGCATGGCGGGCGTGGTCGTCGAGCCAGGACAGGATCTGACGTCGGCGCCGGTGGTCAGGCGGTAGTGGGTGAAGTCGGCCTGCCAACACTCGTTGGGCTGCTCGGCGGCGAAGCGGACATACGACGATCGGGGCCGTTTCCGGGGCGCCGGGGTAACCAAGCCCTGACGGCGCAGGGTGCGGTCGATGGTCGCTCTCGATACCCGGATCTGGTGGTGGTGCTCGAGATGCCAGGCGATCGTGTCGGAACCGGCATCCAACCCCTGACGGCTGAGCCGCTGGCGCAGCTCGACGATCAACTCGACGGTCCTGTTGGGAATCGCCGTCGGTGACGTCTTGGGTCGCCGCGAACGAGGCTGGAACGCCGCGTCACCCTCGGCCCGGTAGCCGGCCACCAGCTTGGACACCCACCCCTTCGTGACCTGGTACTCGCGAGCGACCTCGGCCTGGGTGCGGCCCTCCACGACAACAGCAGTGATGACCAGACGAGCTTTCGACACCCGCCAACGTCAAAACCGGCCAGCGTCTCGACCGCGGATGGTGTTTCCCATGTCGCGCGACATCCGTTTCCTATGTCCTGAGCGCAGGCACTGCCGGGGGCTCCTGGTGTGTCGCGAGACATCCCGGACGGGTGTCGCGTGACATCCCGGACGGGCTGTGCGTGTTGTCCGGGTCGTCTTTGGCGCCGGCGTCGACCCCGAGCTCGGTGAGCTCTTGCGGAGGTCCACGATCTCTTCCTCCACACCCGCCGCCACCCGCGTCGGTGACGAGCGGGGCCGCTTCGACTGCGGCTTGATGCCGTCGAACGGCGCCCTTGCGCGCGGCCAGGGCGCCGCGTCGTCGGCGACTGTCGGGCCCGGTGCTAGAGCTTCTGGCGGGTGAGGAAGTCGAGGGTGGCCACGTTGAAATGTTCGGCGTCTTCGTGCAGGCCGGCGTGGGAGAGGTGCTCGAAGACGAGCAGCTCGGCATCCTTGATGCCTTCGGTGAGGGCGGCGGCGAAGCGGGTCGAGGTGACGAGGTCCCGGCGGCCGAACGTGATCTGGGTGGGGGCGACGATGCGTCCCAGTTGGGCTTCGGCGTCATGAGCAAGAACCGCTTGGGTCTGCTCCAAGAAGGCGCCGACGGGCTGGGGTGGGCGGCCGCGGACGAAATCCTCCAGGGCAGCGACGAACTCCGGCCTCTGGGCGTACATCTCCGGGGTGAAGCACCACGGGAAGATCCCCTCGACCACCATCTCGGCCACGCTTCCAAGGGCCCGCGCCATGACCTGCCAGGACTTCACGACGGTCGCGAGGAACGGGTCCGTCTTCGTCCAGGCGCTGTGCAGCGATAGGGAGGCCACTCGCGGGGTACTTGGCCGCCAACCACATCCCTGCCGCCGCGCCGAACGAGACCCCGGCGACGTGGGCCCGGTCGATGTCGAGGGCCGTCATCAGCCCGTGGACGTCGTCGGCCACCTGTTCCGTCGAGTACGGGCCGGCGGGCTTGTCGGTCGTTCCCGCCCCTCTCGGGTCGATCGCGAGGCATGTGAAGTGCTTGGAGTACTCGGGCGTCTGGAAGGCGTAGCAGGCGTGATCGGCGGAGAGGTAGGGAATCAGGATGAGCGGATCGCCGGATCCTTCCATCTCGTAGTGCATGGCAATGTCGCTGACGGTCGCGGTAGGCATCCGTAGCCTCCTCAGTTGGTCGACGATCGGTTCACTGCGTAAGCGGCGTGACGACTCGTGTCACGGGCGGCTGGAGCGGGTGTGCCTGAGAGCGGTCAGAAGCCGAACAAGGCGGTGTGGAGCACGGTCCCGAACGACATCCGGTCGGTCGGCGGGCTTGGTACGAACACACCTGCAGTAAGCGTTGGGGGTGCGGGCGCCTCGAAGGTGGTCGGGTTGGCGGTGAGGGTCGATCCCACATCGTTGGCGTGCTTGACGCGCGTGCCGATATCCGGCAGTTGGCCGTCGGGCTGCTCGCAGAACCGCCGGAGGATCGTGGCCAGCAGGCTGGTGTGGTCGTAGATCTCCTTCGATACTGACTTGGGGGAGACGTAGGGTGACACCAGCAGCGCCGGTACTCGAGGGCCGTAGGTAGTGGTGGGGTCGTCGACGGCCGGCTCGGGAGCTCTGTGGTCGTAGAAGCCGCCATGTTCGTCGTAGACAATGATGAACAGAGTCTTCGGCCAGGCGGGGCTGGTGATCAGGTGGGAGTAGATCTCGGCCACGAGCGCCTGTCCGCGGGCGATGTCGCCGGGCGGGTGGTCGTCGCTGGCGCGGTCGGGATCGTCGGGTATGTCGGTGAAGTTCGGGTCGATCCAGGTCACCGGTGGTAGCTCTCCGGTTGCCGCCCGGTCGTAGAAGTCATGTAGCGGGCGCATGCGGGAGGTGAACGTCGCATCCTGGGCCACTCGCTGGAACACGAGGGCGAACGGCGCGTCGGAAAAGTAGTAGCCCCACTCGACGCCGCTGGCCTGCAGGAACTCGAAGATCGTCGGGCGCGTGTAGCCGGGTGGGTTGTCGATCACCCCATCGCCTGATGGGGTGGTGGTGATCCCATCCGAGCCGCCGGTGAGGGCGAAGAGTCGGTTGGGCCAGGTGTCGGTGGCCATGGAGGCGAACCAGTGGTCGCAGACGGTGAACTGACGGGCGAGCAGGTCGTAGACCGGGACGTGCTCGGCGTGGTAGTAGCTCATCACCGCCTCGGGCCGTTCCTGCCATCTGCGGTCGTGGTCCTGCTCCACGTACGTGAGGATTGTCGTGAAGGGCAGGGCTTGGAGGGTGGCGTTGAAGATCCGGGCCGTCCAGTTCCCGCTGGTGGCGTCGAGCTCGTTTTGGGAAACGTCGACGTGAATGGACAGGTTTGGCTTGCCCAGCGGAGTTCGGACGAAGGCGATTGGTTGGGAGGCTCCTGGCAGGTACAGGCCGAGGCTGGCGAGCTGCCCGGTCTCTGAGCTGACCGGGTGACCGGTGTACTGGGTGGCCACGGTCAGGGGTCCAGGACGGGTAGGGCGGAAGGAGATGTCCAGAACGCCGACCGAGTCGATCGTGTCTGATCGGCTCTCGGTGTGCAGCAATGGCGGTAGGTGGGAGGCGTCGCGGTCTAGCTTCTCGGCGAAATTCTTGACGAAGCCGGCGTTGGATGTGAGTTCACCATCGCCAGCCAGTTGCTTCGTGACCTCGTCGAGCCCGTGTTCGGGGTCGTTGAGGAACGCGGTGGCCGGATAGGGCCGTCCGCCCGGAGCGGGCGGCACGTTTGGTGGCGTCCGGAGCGCCACGAGATGCTTCACTCCGGCGCTGTCGCAGTTGAACTCCTGGCCGGTGAGGCCCTCGATGTCGTCCCGACCGCCGTCGCCCGGGAGGCTGAGATACCCGAGCAGGTGGTCGAACGACCGGTTCTCCATCATGAGCACCACGATGTGGTCGACCTTGCCCAGGTTCCCGCCCTGTTCTTGGTAGCGAACCGTGACGTCATAACGGGCCGGCCCGAGAGGCGGGCCAGCCGCACCATCCGCGGTGTTGGTGATCCGAGCCGTCCAGTCTCCGGCGAGATCGGCGGCGGAGGCGGAGGCCGTCACCGTGACGACCAGCCGGGTGCTCATCTCAGGGCCCGTGATCACGGTCTTCACCGCTGACCGGGCCACCGGTGTCGTGCTGCCGGGCGTGAGCAACTCGATGGCCGCGCCGATGGTGAAGCGCCGGAACGGAATCACCGGGGGCGGTCCGCCCCGGTCGTCGCCGTCATCGGGCGGTGGTTGGCGGCCGTGAACGACCACGGTCGCGGTGACGATGCCGGGGAGCGTGGGCCGGAAAGGAACGGCCAGGGTGTCGAGAGGGGCGACCGTCTGTTGGCTGGCTCGCACGGGGTAGGTCACTGAGCTCTCCTCGCGCCTGAGACCTTCACGACGTGGACCGGTTGGCGAGGTGACGGGCACGGCGTAGTGGACGGTCAACGTGGTGCCGTCACTCTGGTAGCCCTCGACGCGGGCATCGGAGCCCAGTCGCATCAGCGGCCGGAACAGTTTGTCGATGGACTGGCGCACCTGGGCTGGCTCCAGGCCGCTCAGCGCGGCGTTGAGGTTGCGAGGGACAGCGACGGTCAGATCGCTGTCGATGTCGACGACTTGCTGGCCGGCCACCGTGATGGTGCCCGAGCCACTGCTGGTGGCGCTGATGGTGCCCGAGAAATCGAGCGATACGAAGACCTCGAGGCGGCTCACGTCAGCCTCGATGGACAGCTGGTCGAGGTCGACGTCGGAGTCGATGGCGACGATCTGAGCCGTATCAGGAGCGAAGGGCACAGTGACGAGCACGACCGGCACGCCACCGTCACGCTGGGTCAGCAGCGCCGACACGGGGGTCAGCGGATCGGAGTCGAGGTTCGACAACCGAAGCACGACCCAGGTGAGGGTGCCGATGTCGAAGTGGTGCTCCACCCGAATGTCGTCGATGGCAAACATCATCAACGGCGAGCCGACGAAGGCGGCGGCCGCGTTCGACCACCGAATCCAGGACATGGCCTCCTGGTTGGCGCTGCTCTCGAGGTGCCACGAAACCCCGGCGTCGGCGACCGCCTCAGCCAACATGCTGCCCAGGAATGCGACATCGATCGTGGCGATCCGGTGATCGAGCTGGATCGGGCCGAGATAGGTGACCTCGGTGGCGAAGGTGACCGCCTCGTCGGCCCCGTTGAACACCTGAAAACGCCAGTCTCCCGGCGCGGCAAGCTCCGCTGCCGTCACCACATGGCTCAGGGCGAGCACCGGTGCCGCTCCCGGTCCCGGTACGAGCTTCACCTTCACCGTGGCGAGGGCCTTGTCGGTACCCGGCGGGAACAGCGACACGATCCCGACAAGCCCGAGTTCTGAATGGGTGGGCTTCTTGCTGAGCACGCTGCGCAGGCTGGCGGCACCCTCGACGGCCGGGCGGAAGGCGATCCATTGCGAATCGCCACCATCGAGGAGAGCGGTGTCCGCGATCGTCACGGGAATCGTGTCGGGCATCTCGATACCTCTTCGATTCGCGTCGCTACCTCACCAGCCACAGGCGGTTCGGTGTCCGTTGTCGACCACCGTGCGGACCGTGCAACCGGTCCACCACGGCCGGTGGGAGGGTTCCGGGATCCGCACGTGGCCCGGCTCGATCCTTCCCGCCGGGGAGCGCTGCGGCACGTCCGGTTGGTGACCTGTTCATGGATCGTCACCTCGTAGGTCCTGGCGCCGGGGCTCGGCGGGCACCTCGACGCACTCGACGACCCGGTCGTAGGCCAGTCCGGCGCGAGCACTCGCCTGCTCCACGGCGTGGCGGGTGTCGCTGGCGAAGCGCCAAAACGTGACCTCGTCGGCTGGGACGAGCACGCTTCCAAGGAACTCGATGACGCTGCCCTGCGCCTGAAGGACCAGCGCCGCGGCGCCGGCGCGTGCCGCGCTTTCAGCGACCGCATCCTCGGTGACGCCAGGGCAGTAGCACTCGACGATGTAGGTCTGCGCCACCCTTTCGACGATGCGGCACCGCCGGTCGATACCGCATCAGGTGTTTCCCTATGTCGTCGGCTGCACCCCGTCGCTTCGTTGTGCAAACCAGCCGCCGAGCTCGGCACGCGAGTGCACGCCGAGCTTGCGGTAGGCCCGCGACAGGTTCGCTTCGACCGTCTTGGGACTCACGAGCAGCCTGGCCGCCACTTCACGGTTGGTCATCCCCGCGGCGGCCAGGCTGGCGACGCGTTCCTCACTCGGCGTGAGTCGATCCGAGGGGCCGGGCCGTAAGCCGAGACGCTCACACTCGGCGCGGGCGGTGGCCGCCCAGCGTGTGGCGCCGACGTCCTCGAACAGCCCAGCCGCCTCCTCGAGGGACGCCTTGGCGGCCCTTCGCTCGTGGCGTCGGCGCTGGAGCTGACCAAGCACGAGCAGAGTCCGGGCCTTGTCGTAGGGCAGCGGGAGCTGGTTGTGTGCGGCGAGGGCCCGCCCGAACGCCGCCATCGCCTGATCCAGCTCACCGGTCGCGCCGAACAGCAGGCCGCGGCAGCGAGCGCCGACCGCGTCGGCCCACGTCCGACCGGCGCGGCGCCCGCTGGTCTCGAGCCGCTCGACTAACCCCTCGGCCTCGTCCAGGCGGCCGACCGCGATCAGCGCCTCGGCCGCGTCAGGCAGGAATGGAGCCACCGAGGGCTCGCCCACCCCCGTTTGCACCAGATCCTCGGCAGCCGCGGCCAGCCAGCCGACGGCGGCCGCGTGGCGCCCGACCGACAGCTCGGCCATGCCCCATGCGCCGAGCGCGAAAAGCCATCCGGCGCCGAACTGGGATCGCGCCAATCCTGCCATCGACGCCTCCGCGTTGGCGCGAGCCTCGTCGACCCGCCCCCGCCAGGCGTCGACGGTCGCCTGCACGGTGAGCGCCAGTGCGGCGACCGGCTGGCTACTGGTCATCCGCGCTCGCTCTGTCATCTCGGCGGCCAGCCGTTCGGCTGACACGACGTCGCCGGACCACAGCGCGGCCACGGTGGCGTAGGCCAGCACGAACCACAGGTCGCTCTCGGCTCCGCGTACCAGGCACCGCTCGTGAAGCGCGGCAAGGTCGCCACGGGCCTGGTCAAGCTGGTAGCTCCACAAGTGCACCATCGCCGCGTTCAGCGACGGCCACAGCACTGCGTGGCTCGACCGTTGTGGGTCCTCCAGGCCCAGCGCCCGCTCGAGTGATGCTTGGTCGACGCCGTCGCCAAGAAGGAAGTGGATGGTCACGAATTGCGCGAGCGCCTCGGCGAGCAGGCCGTCGTCATCGGCTGTCTCCGCTTCGGCGATCGCGATGCTGGCGTACTCGAGCGCCGACGGGAGCCGCCCGGCATTCGGCAGCGCCATGCACAACTCGAGCGCGATCGAACACCGGAGGCGACCGTCGGCGTCCGCCTCGCCGAATGCCCGCTCGAGCACCTCGACGGCCCGATCGTAACCCTCGCCTGCGTAGAGAACAGTGCCCAACAAGCCCAATGCCTCGGCGTGTTGCGGGTCCGGCGTCCAGGGACGCGACAGCCGACTCGAGGAGTTCGCGTGCCCGTGGCAGATCGCCGGCGTGGAAATGGTCCCGCGCCGCTCGCGATCGTCGGCCTGGATCGCCCGCACCGAGCCCGATCGCGAGCTCCAACAGCTCAGCGGCCGCAGACGCAGCCCCCCGCCGGCGAGCGTGATCCGCGGCGGCCTCGAGCGCGGCAATGACGTCTGGCTCGGGGCCCGTCGCCGCTAATGCGCGGTGGCGCCCCCGCTCCTCGACGCCGTTCACGAGATCTGCGAGCTTTCTATGCAGCGCCCGGCGTCGGCCGGGGGACGCCTCCCGGTAGACGCCACTGGCGAGCAGCGGGTGCGTGAACCGGACCCGGCCGTCGGTCAGCTCGACGACGCCGGCATCCTCCGCCGGGCCCAGCACGTCGGCAACGTCGACCTGTCCACACGCCTTCGCCACGAGCTCGAGCCGCGGGTCCGCCACCGCGGCGGCCACCAGCAACGCGTCCCGGACCGTCGGGCCGAGTGACGCGAAGCGATCGCACACCAACTGTCGCAGGCTGGCCAGGAAGCACACTTGGACCGACGGGGTGCGCGGCGAGCGAGTGGGCGACTTCCAAGGCGAAGAACGGGTTGCCACCCGACAGCTCCGCGATCCGTACCATCATCGGGCGGGCGAACGAACGCCCAGTCCGCTGCCGCAGCACCTCGTGCAGCGCGCCGAGGCTCAATGGCGGGACGTTCAGGTAACGCAACCGGCCGGGATCGGCGGCCCACAGCCGCGATGCGGGCACCCGGCTCCCCCTCCGCGCGCACCGCCGACAGCATCACGATCGGTCCATGGCAGCGGCGGATCGCGAACGCCAGAACGCGCCGGGTCGGCTCGTCGAGCCACTGCAGGTCGTCGATCGCCACCACGATTGGTCCCGCCGCGGCGACGCCGTTGATCACCGACTGCACGCCGGCGGCGATGGCCCGCGAATCGGCCGCAGCCTCATCCTCGAAACCGCGCAGTAGCGCGGCGTCGAGCGCCCGTTGCTGCGGCACCGGGAGACCCGCCACGACCTCCACGTCCACATCGGCCAACAGGTCGGCCAGACCGGCGTAGCTCAGGTGAACCTCTGGGGCAGCCGGCCGGCTGGCAAGCACTGTGAATCCCCGCCGTCGCGCCTCCGAAACGGCCGCCTCCCAGATCGTGCTCTTGCCGATCCCGGTGTCCCCCCACAGCGCCAGCGTCGCCGGACCGTCGCCAACACCATCGAGGACGTCGCGCACCACCGCAAGCTCGCCGTCCCGCCCCACGATGCGCGGCACCACAGCCCCCGATTCTCTCACTGCGGCGAACATCGCATCGCCGAAAGCTCCCGGCACACTTCGGAACACCAGCGGATTCGTGCGGCAGTGGTCAAGGTAACGCCGTGGTAACCGTTTGAACGAGATCGATCAGGACCGCGGCAGTCTGGACAGGACTTTCATCGTTGAAGTGCCAGCTCAGCGTGCTCAAGCAGGACGAGAGCGGATCTACCCGGAACCGTCTCACGCCCTTCCTAAACCGTGCGTCGCAGGTTCGAATCCTGCCGGGGGCACCGCAAAAGTCCAGTTCAGCCTGGTCTGTGGCCGATGCGATCAGTCCCCAACCGGCAGTGTGCCATCCAGTGTGCCATCCCGCCTTCTAGCGTTCCTTCGTGCGCAAGGCGCTGCCGATCCGAGCGGAGCAACCGCCCGATGACACGGTCGTCGTCATCCGCGCCGGCGTGATGAGCGCCGAGGGGATGGCGCAGGCCGCTCGCCGAACGATGCGCCTCTACGGCCTGTTCGGGATCTCGGTCGAGGGGGCGATCGGCAGGAGCGTGCTCGACGCCTGTCGGCGGAGCGAGCGGCTCGCCCAGTACCGCCAGATCCGCCTCTCCACGTTCGGCAGGGTGCACGGCGCCGGCTTTGCCCTCGTCGCCACGTTCGACCACCCGCACTTCACGCTCGTGCTGCCCGATCTCTCCGAGGTGACCTTGGCCCGCCTCGAACACTGCTTCGACGCCCCGATCCCGAACCCGGCCCGCGACCCGCGGGGGTAGCCTGTGGAACGGAGGTTCTGCCATGACCAGGTACGACGTGGCGGTCGACTTCATGGACATGACGAACGACCGACACCTGTGGACGCACCTGGAGGACGCGCGGCCGGGCTTCGTGCCGATCGCCGGCCGGTACGTCGTGGTGGGCTGCGAGGATGCCGATCCGGCGGTTGCGAAGATCCTGCTCGTGGACCACGAGGGGCACATCGAGCTCGAGGTGCTGCCGGGCAGCGTCGAGTCGCACCGGGACCTGCTGACACCCGCCTGAGCCTCTCGCACCGGCGGGCACCCTCGGAGGTTCGGCCGTGAGAGGGTCGATGCGCGAGCAGCGGCCCGGTTACTGGCAGCTGCGCGTCGCGGAGGGCACCGATCCGATCACCGGTCGCAAGCGTTACCGCACGAAGGGCTTCCGCGGTACCAAGCGTGAGGCGCAGCGGGCGCTGGCCGCGCTCGTCACCGAGGTCGACCAGGGCCGCACCGCGCCCGCCGCCATCACCGTGCAGCAGCTCCTCGACGCGTGGCTCGAGCACATCGAGCACCTCGGACGCTCGCCCACGACCCTGTACGGCTACCGGCGCCTCGTGCTGCAGCTGCCGGCCGGGTTCTTGGCGACACCGCTGAAGCGGGTCACACCGAAGGTGCTCGACGACCTCTACCGACACCTGCTCGCCGAGGGGTACCGCAAGCCGGCCACCGTGCTGCGCTTCCACACCCTGCTGCACGCCGCGCTGCGCCAGGCGACGAAGTGGGAGTGGCTGCCGACGAACCCGGCCGACCGGGCCACACCCCCGAGCGTCCGCCGCGCCGAGATCCGCCCGCCCGCGGTCGACGACGTCGTGAAGGTGCTCGCCGCCGCGGCACAGAGCCGCAACCCGGAGAACGCCGTCGTGTTCCGAGTGCTCGCCGCGACGGGCTGCCGGCGGGGCGAGGTGTGCGCGCTGCAGTGGGCGGACCTCGACCTCGACGATGCTATGCCGGTCGTGACCATCCGGCGCGCCGTCGTCGAGGTCGAGGCACAGCTCATCGTGAAGGACACCAAGACCATGCCGTGCGCCGCGTGCGTCTCGATGCACGACACCGCCGAGGTGCTGCGGACGCATCGTCGTGAGGCCCTGGAGCTCGGCCTGGCGGCCGGTGCCAGACCCCAGCCGGCACGACTGGGTGTTCCCTCGCCAGCCCGGCTCGACCGACCCGCTGCCGCCCGACCGGATCAGCCAGGCCTGGCGACGGTTGTGCGCCGAGGTCGGGGTGCGGCACGCGGCTGCACGACCTTCGCCATCTGCATGCGTCGCTGCTCCTCGACGCCGGCGAGTCGATCGCCACCGTGTCCGGCCGACTCGGACACGAGCCCAACAACAACTCGGCCCTGCTGCGCCGCTACACGCACATGATGCCGGGAGCCGACACCCGAGCAGCCGAGCTGATGGGTGAGGCGTTGAAGGGGCGCCCATGGGCCTGATCGCGGCGTCGGTGTACGCGTTAGCGATGCGCTTCGTCGCGTTGTCACTCGCGTTTGCGCCCACGGTCCGGGGTCACCGAAGCCTCCGGTGTTGCTCGGTCGCGTGACCAGCAGCCACCGATCCGCACCTTCAGAGCTGTCCGGTCGGCACCACGCCGGCCCAGACAGCGCCGGAGGTGCTCATGTCATCCCTTTCGACCCGCCCGTCGCCATGGCTGACGGCCGAGGAGGCCGCCCCCCAGCTCGGCACGACCGCCCAGAACCTGCGGCGGCTGGCCCGGCTGGGCTGCTCGCCGATCCTCACCCGCCGCGTCGGTTCTCGCTGGCTGTTCTCCCGAGCCGACCTCGCTCGCTTGAGCTCTCCAGACGACGTCTCACCGATCGCTCCACTCGCTGTCGGCCCAGCGGCGCAACCCGAAGCGGACGCGTCGGCAGAGCCTTCGACACTGCCGCTCTCATGGACCTCGGCATCTGCGTCACCAGTCCTGCCCGGCTTCGAGGCGATCGCGCTCGATTCGACCACAGAGGGACGCACTTGCATCGAAGATGCGCCAGCAGGATCGCGTTCGGGCGGTTCGCGATGCTGAGCCTCGCGAAGCTCGCCCCGGGGTAGCGAGGGCTACTACCTCGACGTCGTCGCCCGGGGTGCGGAGGACTACTACGTCGGGCGCGGCGAGGCGCCCGGCTACTGGACTGGTCGTGGCGCCGAGCTGTTGGGACTGGACGGCGAGGTGACCGCCGAGGCCCTTCGCACCGTGCTCATGGGCCGGGCACCCGACGGCATGACGATCGGTGCGGCGAATCGCAAGGTCCCAGGTTTCGATCTCACGTTCTCTGTCCCGAAGTCAGTCTCGGTGCTCGCCGCGCTGCGACCTGAGCTGTCGGAGAGGATCGTCGACGCCGGCGAGGTGGCCGTCGCCAGGACGCTGGCGTGGCTCGAGGATCACGCCTGCGGCAGCCGGCTCGGTCATGACGGCGTCGAGGCGGTCGACGGAGACGGCCTCGTAGCCGCGGCGTTCCGACACCGAACGAGCCGGGCCGGCGACCCTCAGTTGCACTGGCACGTCCTGGTGGCCAACGCCACCCGGGCGCCGGACGGCGCGTGGCGCGCGCTCGACGGCGCCCGGCTCTACCCGGCCCTGCGCACCGCCGGGTTCCTGTTCGAAGCGCAGCTTCGCCACGAGCTCGGCCAGACACTCGGGGTCCGGTGGGGAAGCGTGAGCAAGGGTATCGCCGACATCGACGGCGTCCCGGCTGGCTTGCAGCGGCTGTTCGCCAAGCGCCGGGACAGGATCGTCGAGCGGCTGGCGATCACCGGCTACACCTCCCCGAAGGCCGCGCAGACCGCCGCATACGCGACTCGTGACCGCAAGGCACCAGCCGAGGCCGACCCGACCCTGTGGAACCGGTGGCGCACGGAAGCAGCCGCGGCCGGCTTCACGAGGGCCAACCTCGAGGGTGTCACGGGTCACGACGTTGCCGTGACCGACGTTCGCAGTGCGATCCCGCTCCTCTTGGGGCCGAGGGGACTGACCTGTCGCTCGAGCACCTTCACGCGCCTCGACGCGTTGAGAGGCCTGTGCGAAGCCACTCCGGCTGGATGCACGATCGACGAAGCCGAGCACACGGTCGACGAGCTGCTCAGCCAAGCCGAGGTAGTGCGACTTGGCTCCAGCACCTGCGCGAGGTCCGACGCTGTGCGCCTCGCCGACGGCCGGGTCATCGGCACAACGGGAGCGTCCGCTACTCGACCAAGGAGCTTCTGGCGAAGGAGCGGCGCATCGTCGACCTCGCGATCATCCTGCGGGCCGACGGACGACCGCACGTCTCGCGGGATCTGGCCGGGCCAGGCTCGACCGCTACCCGACGCTGTCCGACGAGCAACGCCAGGCCGTCGGCACGCTGCTGACCCGTCACGGCATCGCCGACGCGCTGGTCGCTCCGGCTGGCAGCGGCAAGACTTTCTGTCTGAACGTGGCGCGGGCCGCCTGGGAGGATGGGGGCCTCAGGGTGATCGGCGCCAGTCTGGCGGCCCGAGCCGCCCAGGAGCTCCAGGACCAGGCCGGCATCCCGTCGGGCACCGTCGAACGGCTGCTGCTCGACCTCGCGAGCGGTGTCGAGCATCTCGACCACCACACGGTGCTTGTTGTCGACGAGGCGGCCATGGTCGGCACCCGTGACCTCCACCCGATTTTCGAAGCCGCCCACCGAGGCGGCGGACGGGTCGTGCTCGTTGGTGACCCGCGCCAGCTGCAGGCCATCGAGGCCGGCGGAGTTCTGCGCGGTCTCGAGGGAAGGCTCCCGACGATTGCTTTCACGGAGAACCGCCGTCAGGAGGAGCAGTGGGAGCGACGGGCCCTCGTCGAGCTTCGATCCGGCGACGTCCGCCGCTTCCTCGACGCCTACTGGAAGCACGAACGTATTCACGACTTCGCCACCCTCGGGGAGGTTCGCCGCCACCTCGTCGCACACTGGTTCGCAGCGACGCGCGCGACGCCCGACACGGTGATGCTGGCCGTCCGTCGACGTGATGTCGATGACCTCAACCGGCTCGCTCGGGAAGTGCTGGCAGAAGACGGCTTGCTTGGTACCCAGGTGATCGAAGTCGACGGGTGTCCGTTCGCGACGGGCGACCGTGTGATCCTCTTGCAGAACCGACTGGCGCTCGGGCTGCTCAACGGGATGCGCGGCACGGTGCGTGCGGTCGATGTCGAGACCGGCTCGATGCGGGTGACCCTGACCGGTGGCAAGGAGGTGGTAGTGTCTCACCATTACGTCGAGGCCGGGCACGTGGACCACGGGTACGCCATCACGATCCACAAGGCCCAAGGACTAACTGTCGGCCAGGCCTTTGTGCTGGGTGGTGACGATCTGCACCGTGAAGCCGGCTACACGGCCCTGAGCCGCGCCCGTACCTCGACGCACCTGTACATGACCACCGCAACCCTGTACGGGGGACGTCCGGAGCTGTCCCATTCGCCGACGCCGGGTGAGACGACGGACAAGATCCTCGAGCGGTGGCTGCGGATCAGCCGGGCCGAACACCTCGGCATCGACCGGGCTACGGAATTCAGGTCGGTGAACCTCGCGATGCCGTCCTTGGCGAGATCGGTGGAGGACAGTCCATCTCCGGTGCGACTGACGGCCAGATCGGCAGTTCGGCGCACGGGCTAACCGCCAGGGCGTGCGGACTGTGTGTGGCCCACACCGAGGTGCTGGGCCGCCAAGCCGGCTATCCAGACAGTGCGAGGGGCCCTCTGTAGTGCATCCGTAACGGCCTCTCGATTCGACTCAGACCGAGCTGGACCAATAAGTGCGCCTCGATTAGATGCTCAACACTCTCGGCGAGTGCCCGGAGTCGTGGCCCATTGCGATCTAGTTGCACGCCATGGGCTATGTCGTTCCGCGCATCGACCACGAGCCTCGTCCAGCGGGCAGTATCGGCCACGACCAGCGCGAACGCGTCTCCAGCGTCTGCTACAAGTTCCCGCAAGCGGTCCGCGAATGATGGGTCATTAATGTGGTCAAGTCGTTGACGCAGCAGGGCGCGCTCGCTCGTCGGAAAGGCTTCAACAAATGCAGTTACCGCAGCTGGCCTTGCGCTCGAGGTCGTTCGGGTATCGGGACGGAGAAGATTCGCCAGCGATTCCGCGGCACCAGCGGCATTCAATAGACGATTCTCCGAATATAGATCTGAGCTGAACCAGTTCCGCGAACAGCAGGGCCATCGGCACACGCAGGCGATCAGCCATGTCCATCCACCGACGTATCGCGTTGGAGAAATGGAATTCGCTCAATCTCAACGTGATATTCATTGTATCGTGACGTTGCAGGCGCCCACGCGGCTCTTGGACGGCAAACATGACGTCCAATTCCCCGAAAGTGTCGGGCTCAGAGACGCGTAGTGCGGTTAGATGGGCCGGTCTCCGCATGAGGATCGACATCAAACCATCGTAGAGGCGTGACGAACTCGATGGCGTCCCTCAGACGCGTGGGTGTCAGTGTCTCAAAGCGAATGACGAACTCCGGGTGGACGCCGACCTGAAACCCTCGCTGCCCGATGCGCGATTCGAGCCGGGGCCGGAGAGCTATGACATGACCGAAACTGAGCTGAGCTTCCTCGATGTGTGGAGCTCGCCACCGCAAGATTCCACCATCTTTGGCATGACCCATTGTTGTAGCGAAACGACGGGCGGGCGCTGCCGTGTCGTACCAGTCCGCTAGTGAGTCAAAGTCGACGATCAAGGAGCTCACGAGTGCGTCGAGCCCAAGGTCAAGCCAACTGCCTCGCACGAGTGCGTCGCAGGACAGAACCTCATGGGTAGGCCCAGGCACCGACGAAGAGCCGCCAGTGCGGTCAACGTTCAGAAGCGTGACTTCCGAACTAGGAATGAGCCCGAACACAACTGGAAGTCGAGTATTGGGGACGAGGCTCGCCTCACCTGGTTCTCTGGAGAAAGCGCGGTGAGCCAGATCGCGTAGCTTGGTTAGTTCGACCTCGGACGGCTCTAGCAGGCCAGTCGCCACGGGGGTTTCGGGGTCAAGTGAACCAACAAGGTCTGCCGTCACGCCGGACTCTCGATTGAAGCGAAGAGTGCCGGCGACCGGCGCATTCGGATGCAACGGATCCCAAAGCACACATGCGGTCTCGAAATCTTCCAATTCTTGGGACCTTCGATCCGGCCCGAGGCGACCTCGGGTAGTAGTGCGGGTTGTCGGGCTGGCGGCTGGCCAGGACGTGGTCGGCTCGGATGCATATTGCCCGCTCTGGAGTGATTATGCGCCCGCGATCGGGCGGTCAACGAAGCTGTGCGCAGATCGTGGCAACGTGCGGGCTGTGCGCAACCGCCGCGGCCCGCAAGTAAAGTCACGGCCGCGACAAAGGCGTGGTGCCAGAGGTCATCGACCCGCCACCAGCGTAAGTGTTCAGGTGGGTTGGGGTGGCATCCAGGGTTCGCCGGTGTAGAGGTGAGTGAGGGCGTCGATGGCGGGGATGCCGTGTTTGCGGGTGGTGGACAGGTAGCTGCGTAGGTGGGCGAAGCGCTCCGCGCCGGTTTCGCTGCGGAAGCAGCCGGAGATTTTGCGGTGGAGTGTGGTGGGCCGCAAGTCGCGCTCGGCTTGGTTGTTGGTGTTATGCCGATATCGGCATAACACCAATTATCCCGATCTCGTCGTTATGCCGATGTTGGCGGTCGTGGGCCGGCGTCGCCTGGGTCTGGTCGGGTTGAGTTCGGCATAACGCGGCGGCGTTCTGGGAGGACGCTGGCGTCTCCATCGAGGAGAGGGGACGCGGTGTCCGACTACTACGTGGGCCAGTTCGTGGCGGTGCGTGGGCCGCTGGCTGGGTTGGCTGAGGGATTCGCTGAGGTGCTGTGGGGGCGTGGCTACTCGCCTCGGACCGTTGACGCCCAGATGCGCATGGTCCGCGATTTGTCGGGGTGGCTGGAGGACCGCGGGCGTGTCCTGGCGACGATCGACGACGACATCGTCGAGGTGTACGTGTCCGAGCGTCGCCGCCGCTGTCAGCCGCTGCGCTCGTCTCGGGGTGTGGCGCCGCTGTTGGAGTTTCTTCGCGGCCAGGGCGTCGTCCCGCCTGCGTCACCGACGCGGATCGAAGGGTCTGAGCTGCTGCTCGCAGAGTTCGAGGCGCACCTGTTCGCCGTTCGGGGGCTGGGGACCGTCACCGTCTGGTTCCCATCCACCCCACCACCGCCGACAAGCTGGCCGAGTACTGCGCCGGACGCACCAGCGGCCCGCTCCTGGTCGGACCCGGCGGCCCGATGACGACGAGGTCGACGCCGTCCTCGCCACCCCCGACCTGCAGACCTGGAGCGGCCAACGCGACCACGCCTGGCTGCTGCTCATGATCACCACCGGCATCCGCGTCGGAGAGCTCATCGGCCTCCGCCACGTCGACCTATCTCTTGGCCGGCCCGCCCACATCGTCGTCACCGGCAAGGGACGCAAACAGAGGATCATCCCTCTCGACAAGACCACCGTCGCCACCCTCAAGGCATGGACACGGGCCTACCCGGCCCCACCCGACGCGCCCCTGTTCCCTGGGCTTCCCCCCGTTTCGTGGAGGCATCCTCTATGAGGAGGAGAGATGCCAGAGACACGACGGAAGTACGACCCTGAGTTTCGTGAGGGGGCCGTCCGGATCGTGCGCGAGACCGGCAAGTCGATCGCCCAGGTGGCCAGGGATATCGGGATCAACCCGGGGACGCTGGGCAACTGGGTTGATCGGGACCGGGTCTCGTCGACGCTCAGGCCCTCCTTCTCGCCCCGCTCCCCTCTCAAGCGATCCGTGGTCCTGTGGGTAAAGGAGGCGACGCGGTGACCGTGGCATCGTTCATCGCCGCCCAAAGGACCGAGCACGGTGTCCCCCACGCGCTGTCCTGTCGGGCGTTGGAGGTGAGCGAGTCCTGGTTCTACAAGTGGCGCGACCGCGAGCCCGACTCCCCGCCAGGCCCGTCGGGCCGCGCTTGACGCGGCGGTGAAGGCGTCGTTCGAGGACTCGGGGGGCACGCCGGGCACCTATGGGTCGCCCCGGGTGTGGGAGGACCTGATCGCCGACGGTTGGCGGGTGTCGAAGAAGACGGTGGCCGCGTCGATGGCTCGCCAGGGCCTGCAGGGGCGCAGCCCGAAACGCAAGCGACGCTCCCTGACCCGCCCCGACAAGGCGGCCGCGCCGATCCCGGACCTGGTGAAACGGGACTTCGACGCGGCGGTGATCGACCAGCGCTGGTGCGGGGACCTGACCGAGATCCCCACCGACGAGGGCAAGCTGTATTTATTAGTTACGTGGAATCAAGCCGGGGGCTTGGATGGCCCCCCTGCATCCCACGAGCTGAGAGGTCGGCCACGTCTTGTCGATGCCATTGGAGGAGAAGTGGGTGGTTCTCGGCCGTCACGCGCGGGCGGTCGAGTGGCTGCGGATCTGGGCCGATCTCGGTCGGGCGCCGAGGACGATCGACGCCTACGGGCGCGGGCTCGCTGAGTATCTCGAGGTCTGCGAGCGTGATGGCGTCGACCCGCTCGCTGCTGGCCGAGCACAGGTCGCTTCGTTCGTCCGGGAGCTGACGAACCGCCCGAGCCGCTTTGGCGCGAACACGGTGGCGCTCGACTCGGGAAGCGGCCTTGCGAACGCCACCCTCCAGCAGCGCCTGGTTCCGGTGCGGCTCTTCTACGACTTCCTCGTCGAGGAGGGAGTTCGCGACTCGAATCCGGTCGGCCGTGGCCGTTACGGCGCCCGCCACAACCTCGGCAGCGGCGGGCGGCCGCTGGTGCCGCGGCTCGTGAAGCTGCCGTGGATCCCTACCGACCAGCAGTGGCTGGACATCCTGGCGGTCTTCCGCGACGAGGCGATCCGCAATCGGCTGATGGTCGCCCTCGCCTACGACGCCGCGCTGCGGCGCGAGGAGCTCTGCTCGCTTCGCACCGATGATCTCGACCCGGCGCATCGCATGGTGCGGGTCCGAGCCGAGACGACCAAGACCCGCAGGGGAAGGAGCGTCCCCTACTCGGCGGCGACCGGCGCACTGCTGGCCGCCTACCTCGCCCACCGGGGCACCCTCAGCCGCTCGCGTGGTCCGCTGTTCTTGTCGGAATCTCGGCGCAACCGGGCCGAGCCGCTGACGCTGTGGACCTGGTCCAAGGTGGTGCGCCGGGTCGCGCTCGCCGCCGATGTCCCGCAGTTCTCCACCCACACGACGCGCCACCTCTGTTTGACCGACCTCGCCCGCATGGGCTGGGAGCTGCACGCCATCGCCACCTTCGCCGGCCACCGCAGCACGGACTCGACGCTGCGCTACATCCACCTCTCGGGCCGGGACCTGTCGGACAAGCTCAACCGGGGGATGGCAGAGATCCACGCCTGGCGCATCAGCCTGCTGACGGGGACCGACACTGACGGCGGAGAGCAGTGAACGCCGGCGCCTCCGCCGCGCGCGGCGAGCAGAGAAGACAGCCATGGCCGGCCATCGACGTCACTGCCTACGACCGCTCAGGCATGTTGAGAAACGATGAGCGCGAGGCTGGCGAGGCTCGGCCCGGTCGGTCTTCGACGCAACCGCGCCCGCGGCATCCCGCGCCGCACCGCGTCGTGCTGGCGGGTGCTCGCCCGCTTGGTCGACCCGCTCGATGCCGCGCGGCTCGCGCTACACCATGGTGACAACGTCCGTCACCGACGGGCCGGTCTGCACGCGGTCGGGCTGGTGCTTGAGCACTGCAGCGTGATCGGCCGCTCGTACTGGGCCTGGACGTGCGAAGAGTGGGCCGAGTTCCTCGGTGCGAGCGCCGAGGCCTTCCTCGCCGAACGGTCGCTTCCGACCGAGACGACCGTCCGTCCCTTCGCCGTCACCCTCGCCTACCTGCTCGGCGGGTTCGACCGCTTCGAGCGACTCGGAACCTTCAACCGTCTGCACCTCGCCGGACTCGTCTTCGGCGCCGACACCGTCGAGTCGTCCATCGCCCAGGTGGGCCAGAAGCTCGATGCCTGGGGCTATCGCATCCCGGGATTGGCAAAGCATCGACTCCGGGGCGTGCTCAGCCAGGCGTTCCTCGTGAACCGCAGCCCCTTCCTCGGGGACCTGAGCACCGACGCCTTCGCCCGGCTCCGGGAACACCCAGCGACGAGCGGATACCAGCTGTCCATCCTCTACGCGCTCCAGCGCGCCGTCGCCGCGCTCGGGCACTGCGAGGCGCCAGTGCGCACCGGCTACAACCATGTCCCGGTCATCGAAGGTGCCGATCTCACCTGGACTGCCTGGGTCGAGCGTTGGCACGGGACCTCGACGCTCACCCCGAAGGTGCGGTCAATCGTCCGCACGATCATGGCCAAGACCGGACGCTGGCTGGCAGCTGAGCATCCAGAGATCACCGAGCCTGCCCAGTGGACGCGAGCGACCTGCGCTGCCTGGGTGGCGGCGGTCGACCGAATGTCGGTCGGCGACTATGTGCAGCGCCGCCACTCGCTCCGGGACCGGGAGGGCGCACCGATCTCGCCGCGCACCAAGGCGCACATCTTGATGGCGAGCAGGACCTTCTTCCGGGACTGCCAGGAGTGGGAGTGGATCCCCCGTCGCTTCGATCCCTCACGCGTGCTCGCCGTCCCACGCAGTGTCGCGGCATTGATCGCAACCGATCCCCGTGTGATCGCCGATGACGTATGGGCGAAGCTGCTGTGGGCCGGGCTCAACTTGGAGCCGGGCGACCTGCCGGGCAACTCCGCCGACACCTACTACCCGATGGAGCTGATCCGGGCGGTGACCCTGACGTGGCTCTTCAGCGGGTTGCGCTCCGACGAGATCACCAGGCTCCGTGTTGGCTGCGCCCGCTGGCGCCATGACGGGCACCCGATCCCCGCCGACGCTCCCGACGTCCTCGCCGAAGAGGCCGTCTGCCTGCTGGATGTGCCCGTGCACAAGACCGGCACCGCCTTCACCAAGCCAGTGGACCCGCTGGTCGGCGAGGCCATCGAGGCGTGGCAGCGCGTCCGACCGGCCCAGCCGAAGACCCTCGACCGCAAGACCGCCGAGCACGTCGACATCCTCTTCGCGGTGCGTGCCCAACCCGTCGCACGCAGCTACCTCAACCGGACGATCATCCCCGCGCTGTGCGCCAAGGCCGGCGTCCCGCCCGCGGACGTGCGAGGCAAGATCACCAGCCACCGGGCCCGCTCGACGATCGCCAGCCAGCTCTACAACGCCAAGGAAGCGATGACGCTGTTCGAACTGCAGGCCTGGCTCGGCCACCGAAGCCCGGCCAGCACCCAGCACTACGCGAAGATCACTCCGGCCACCCTGTCCAAGGCCTACACCGAGGCCGGCTACTTCGCCCGCAACCTACGGACGATCGAAGTCCTCCTCGACCGGGAAGCCGTCACCTCGGGACGCGCCGGGAACGGCGAGCCGTGGCAGCACTACGACCTCGGCCACGGCTACTGCAGCTACAGCTTCTTCGAGCAGTGCCCGCACCGGATGGCCTGCGCACGCTGTGACTTCTACAGCCCCAAGCCGTCGAGCCGAACACAGATCCTCGAGGGCAAGGAGCACCTCCAACGCATGCTCGTCGCCGTCCCCCTCACCGACGACGAACGAGCCGCCGTCGAGGACGGTCACGCCGCTCTCGGCGCCCTCATCAATCGACTGAGCGAAGTCCCCAGCCCAGCGGGCTCAACGCCACGATCACTCGGCACCACCGTCACGGCAACCCAGCTCCCGAACGTCCAGTTGCGACCAACCCGACGAGCCAAAGGGACTTGACAAGTCAGATTCCACAGAATAGCCACCGTGCTGGACCTGGCGAGCCGCCGGCTGCCCGGCTTCGCGCTGGGCGAGCACCACGACGCCGCGCTGGCACGGGCCGCGCTGTGCATGGCCGCCGCCGTGCGCGGCGGGCGGGTCGCCGGCGTCGTGTTCCACTCCGACAAGGGCGGCGAGTACACCGGCGACGTGTTCGCCCAAGCCTGCGCCGGGCTGGGGGCGATCCAGTCGATGGGGCGGGTCGGCTCGTGCCAGTTAACCGGCCAATCTGCCTCCCCCTTTCGGCGCGGTGATTGGCCGGTTAACTGGCATTGTCCGGGCCCGAAGGGCGGACCAATCTCCGATTGGCCGGACAAGCGCTGGACAACGCGGCGGCCGAAAGCTTCAACTCCACCCTCGAGCACGAGCTGCTCTCCCGCCGGCGGTTCGCCACCAAGGACCAAGCCCGTCGCGAGGTTGCCGCCTACATCGACGCCTACAACCATCGGCGCCGTCACAGCTCGGCCGAGATGATGGCCCCGGTCGCCTACGAGCAGGTGCTCGCCGAACGCGCTGCCCAACACGACCCCGGGGAGGTGGCAGCATGAACCCCGTGCGCGACGATACCGCGACGAACGTCTGCCCGGCATGTGGCGGGTCGTTCTCACCCGAGGGCCGTCAGAGGTACTGCTCGACCGTCTGCCGACAGCAGGCGTGGCGACGCCGACGACAGGCGCCCATGCCGCCGGTCCCGGCCAAGCCGACCACCGTGTACGAATGCGACAGCTGTGGAGAACGCGCCCTCGGCGAGCAGTACTGCGAGGACTGCCGCACGTTCATGCGCCGGGTCGGGCCCGGAGGCCCGTGCCCCCACTGCGACGAACTCGTGGCCCTTCAAGACATCATCAGCGAGGACCAACTCGCTCCCGCCCGCCGGCGGCCATGACCTCAACGACTACCTTGACCTATAAGCAACCCTCCACGGTTTGGGGGGAAGCCCAGGATTCGGCCTCGATGGTGGGGAAGAGCTGTGGTGCTGGCTGGCGCACGACGTGTCGCAGCTCGACGGGGAAGGTGACGTCGAGCGTGGCGCGGTGCTTGCGGATCACGGCGATGGCGTCTTCGATGGCGTGGCGGGCGCGCTCGTCGAGGGCGTCGAGCGCGTGGTCGTTGGCCCGCACCAGTCGGCGCACGGCGTCGATCTCCTCCACGGAAGGCGTGGCGTCGCGGCGTGCCCATTCGGCGAGCGCGGGGACGGCGGTGGTGAGGCGCTCACGGTCGGCGAGCAGCTGGGCGAGGTAGGCCCGCAGCTCGGGTTGGAACGACGGGTCGGTGCGGAAGTACTCACAGCCGCTGCAGCGGTGCCGGAACGGGCAGGAGTGTCCGCCGGCGGCGACGTTGGTGGGTTCGGTGCAGATGCCGAAGGGCACCGCGACTTGCCCGACGTCGTCACGCAGTCGTTCGGCCTCGACGAGACCGTCGACTTCGGGTCGCACGAGCCGACCGGTGCGGTCGAGCTGGAGTGGGCCGAGGCGGTTCTGGGCCTCTCGTTTGCGTTTGGCGGTGACCCGGTAGTAGCCGAGCGTGGTCCGCACCGTGTCGTGACCGAGGAGTTCCTTGAGGGTGTCGACCGGTGTGCCGGCGTCGGCGTGGCGCTGGGCGAAGGTGTGCCGGAAGGTGTAGGGGGTGATGGCGTCACGGGGGAACGGGACGGGCTGCCCGGCGGCGTCTGGTTCGGGTGCGTCGAGGCGGGGCAGGACGTTGACCCACTGGCGCATGGCGCGCTGGAGCTGTGACGTGCGCACCGGGCGGGTCCCGTCGGGGTTGGTGAGCGGCCGGGGGAACAGGGCGAGCAGCCGGCGAGGTGTCGTGGGGAACTGGGCTGCGACCCTGGCTTGCTGGGCGCGGATGATGCCGGCTTCTCGTTCGTGGATGGGGAGCCGGCAGCCGATCTTGTTGACCTTGGGCATGTCGTGGACGAGCACCGGGCTGCGCCGATGCTCACCGTCGGCGTCGACGTGGTCGTCGTAGTCGAGGCAGTCGAAGGCGAGCGAGCACAGCTCGGCGGTCCGTCGGCCGACACCGACACCGAGCTCGACGGCTGCGCGCAGGGTGGGCCCGGCGAGCTCTTCGAGCACGGCGAGGCTGGCGGGGTTGAGCAACTGGGCGATCACCGCATCGGGCAACGCGTTGCCGGCCTCGTCGTCGCGTCGGGTCGTGGCGGGCCGCTCGACGGCTCGGATCACGACGTCAGCCGGGAGCGACGCGAGCTCCCGGCCGGGCTGGGTGAGGCCCATCTCCCGGCAATCACGCAGGAACTTGGCGACCGTGTGGATGGTGCAGTCCCGGGCACTCGCCGACAGTCTCCCGGCTTGGGCGAGGTGGCCGAGACGGGCGAGGAACGCCTCGATGTCACGATGGCCCAACGCGGCCGGATCGGTGCCACCGTCGGGTCGTCGCCCGAGGCACTCAGACCACAGGCCCACCGCGCCGATCACGGCCCGCACCGGACCGGTGGTCATCCGGGTCAGCGCCTCGGCGGCCCACGCCTTGGCGGCGGCCTTCAGCCAGGGCTGGGTGATCGGCCGGGTCGGGTCGCCGTCGTTGCGGTGACAGATCCCGCCGCCGAGGAACGACAGTCGACCTCGACAGCCCCACACCCGCAAGTCCCACACGTCGTGCGCCTGCTCGGTCTCGGGACAGGCACGGGCGAGCCGCACCCGGTCAGCGGAGAAGCGCAGGAACCAGCGCACCGGGTCCCGCCCGGCGGTGTCGACCTCGACCACGCTTCGAGCCTCGCCGCGGCGCAACGCGGCGACGGCCGGCCGCAGGACCTGGAGCATGAGGCGCCGCCCCTCGGCCACCGACGCCTGGATGGCGAACAGCACCTCGGTGATGACCGTGTCGTCCAAGCCGGCGAGCATGACCCGTCCGCCGCGATCACCGACGCACGGAACCGCGGTCCGGCGGAACGACGCCAGCTCGGGACGGCCCGCGGTCCGCCAGGCGACGTCGTGGGCTCCACAGCCGCGTCGATGAGCGCGCCGCGAGGCGCTGACAGGCCCACACCGTGCACGGTCCCAACGTCGCACGAGGCTCCGCCGGCGGGAACCTGTCGTCACCGTCCACGTAGGTGGCCGTCGTCTGGCCGCGTCGGCGGCGCTGGTGATCACAGATGAAGCACAATCCGTTGGCGGTCGCCGGGCGTTCGAAGCCGGGCACGCGGCACACCGCGCACAACTCGGGTTGGGAGCGCTGCACCCGGTGGATCCCCGCCGCGCAGAACGCCGCGAGATCGACGCCCGGCGTCGCCTTCCACCGGAACAGGCAGCCGGTGCAGATCCCGGTCCCCGTTGACGCCTCGGCCCCGCAGCCCTCCACCCGGCACACCGGGTAGCCCAACAACGGGTGGGCCGGATCGGGAGCGAACGCCTGGCGGTCGGGATCCCAGCCGAGCCCGATCAGCACGTCGAGATCCAACGCGCCGCGCAGCCGGTCAGCACGAAACGGCGCCGAGACCGCCTCGCTGACACGCACGGCGGCCGTCACTGTGTCTCCTCAACGCGCAGCGGGCCGAGCCGATCCACCGCCGAGCGCAGGGCGGCGACGTCGGGATGCAGGTAGCACTCGGTCGAGCGGATCGAGGCGTGGCCGAGGAGCTCCTTCACCACGTCGAGACCGACACCCCGTGCCAACAGCTCGGTCGCGGTGGCGTGGCGGAACATGTGCGGCTTGATGATTCGCTCCAGACCGGCGCGACCCGACAGGGCGGCGAGCCACTGGCGCACGGTGTGATCGGACATCGGCCGGCCGACCGGGGCGTGGAACAAGTTGACGAACACGAAGTCGCAGCCCTCCGCTTCCCGGCATGCAGCACGCTCGCCCAAGTAGTGGTCGTAGCAAGTGAGGACCTCCGCTCTCACCGGCACGTGGCGGTCGGCGCCCTTGGCGTGGGCGCCGTTGACGTTGGTGTCCCGATCGACGACATGCAGATGCGCGCCAGGGACCGCGCAACCCAACGCCCGTGCCGACGCGGTGAGATGCAAGTCGGCCCGTCGCAGCCCGAGGGCCTCCCCGATGCGCAGCCCGCAGAACCACAGCATCACCACGAGCAGCCGATCCCGCCAGCACCGGCACGCTCGCAGCAGCGCCGCCACCTCCTCGCCACGCACCGCTCCGGGACCGGGGGTGCGCCGGCTGCGTTGCACGTGGCGAGGCCGCGCCCGGTAACGCAGGCCCGACCCCTCCGGACGCAGCTCGGCCGGCAGGTGACGGTCATCGCCGACCTCATAGAGCACCGCCAGCACCGACGCGTCGACCGTCCCGTCAGCCACCGCGTGCTTGTAGAGCTCGCGCACCGCCGCCAGCACATGGTTGATCCGACCGGCGCTGCGGACCTTGCCCTGCCCCGCCCCCGCCCGCTCGACTGGCGTGGTCTTCAGCATCGCCACGAACAGGCTCAGCGAGCGGGCACCGCCGACGACGTCCCGGCCACTGTCGACGCACCAGCCCAAGAACAACGCCAGGTCGCCGGCATAAGCCTTCGTCGTTCCCTCGGCCCGGTCTCGACCGAGACGAAGATGACGCAACAAGGCATCGGCGACCGCGACAGGACACCAGTCGTCGTCGACCACGGTCCAGTACGCCAACGCCGGCGTCACCTCGACCCTCAGCGCCCGCACCCCGGCCGACTCCGTCGTTCACGTTCATGCACGTGCTGCACGGTATGCACAGGGTGCGACAAGGTTGGCGAACAAGCGTTCGAGACGGCACACAACGCGACGACTCTCGGACCCCAGAAAAGTGACCGAGCCACATCGCCAGCACTGCGACGTCAAGGCCGTTTCGGAGGAGGTCCATCGCGCAGCTGTGACGAAGATTGTGGGTGCTGACTCGCTTGTTCGCGAGGCTGGGACAGGCGGCTCGTGCGGTCGTGACGTGCTTGGCGACGAGGCGCTGCACGGCGTCGGGACTGAGGCGACCGCCGCGCCGTGAAGGGAACAGGGCATCGTCGGGCTCACCTCGGCGCTCGCGCAGCCAGGAGCGCAGAAGCTCGACCGTCAGCTTGTCGAGGGGGGTGTCGCGGCGCCCAGACCACGTGGAGAGGTCGGGGGCGGCGGCGAGGGCGTCCATCTCGGTGCTGGTGAGGAAGGACCGGGGGTTGCTATCGGTCTTCTTGCGAGGGATGGCCAGCACCTGCTGGATCGTCTCGGCATGCTCGGGATGGCGGTAGGAGGCGAAGCGGAAGAAGGACTGGAGCGCAGCGAGGCGAGTGTTGCGGGAGGCAACGCTGCTTCCCCGGTCGTCCTCGAGGTGATCGAGGAAACCGCTCACCAACGCGGTGTCGAGGTCCCCCAGGTCAAGCTGGGAAGGCTTCTTGCCGATGTGCACCTCGGCGTAGGTGAGGAGCAGCCGGAAGGCGTGGCGGTAGGAGTCGACGGTGTGGGGGCTCGCATCGCGCTGGCGGCCGAGCCGGCTGACGAAGAACGCCTCCAGTGTGGGGGCGAGGGCGGTCATCGCGGGATCTCCCTCGTGGCTTCGGCTCGTGCGCTGGCCACGGCCAACAGCTCCGGGACGGCCGTCAAGTACCAGTATGTGGACGCCGGGTCGACGTGACCGAGCTGGGCGGACAGCATCGGTAGCAGCGCCTGGACGTCCTGGCCGGTGCGGTGCCAACGGATCAGGGTGGCCACAGCGAAGCTGTGGCGCAAATCATGCGGCCTCGGACGGCGTGCTCTCGATCCTGCTGCGGGCTCGAGCCTGGCTCGGCGAACGAGCTCCGCGAAGGTCTGTTCGAAGCTGCTCTGGCTCAAGCGCCGGCCGGTGCCCGACACGAAGAAACCCACCGTCACTGGGCGGGGCCGGTGGCGATCCCTCAAGCGCTGATAGCCCTGCATCGCCTCGACGGTGGTGGGATGCAGCGCCAGCTCCCTCGACTTGTCGTATTTCGTGGCGACGACCCGCAGTCGGCCCGTGACAAGGTCGGCGTCCTCGCGGTTGAGGCGCACCGCTTCGCCCGAGCGCATGCCGGTCACGACGAGCAGGCCCAGGACCGTCTCCATCGTGGCGGCGCGCAGCGGCGGCTGCAGACGGCGGCTCTCGTGCATCAGCGCGGCGATCTCGTCGGCGGTGTAGATGTGCGGCGGGACGCGTCGGCGCCCCTCGGGCAGGAGATCCCGGGGAGGCACTTCGCAGCGCGGGTCGAGCGTGTGGAGGTAGATGGCGAACCCTCTGGCAATGGCAAGTCGCTGCGCGTGGCGCAACGGGGTCGACTCCGCCTCGACCGCCCAGGCCAGCGCCGACTCGACCGTCACCATGTCGAGCCCCGCCCGCCCGAGGTAGGCGACGAAGTCCGCCAGCGGGCCGTCGTGGCCCTTGAGGCGGTAACCGAAGGAACGACGCACGGCGAGGTAGTCCTCGACCATGTGCTGCAAGGTCGGCTTGGTCATCCCTGCACCCCCGGCCACGGCTGCGCCAGCGCCGCCACTGCGGCGACGTCGGCGGCGGCATAGATCGACGACGTGGCCTGGTCCACGTGGCGGAGCAGCTGGGCGACCTCCGACATTGGCGCCCCGGCACGCAGCGTCTCGGTCGCCAGCGTGCGTCGCAGCGCGTGCGGCCCGACACGCGCCACGCCCGCTCGCGTGCAGGCCCGGCAGACGAGGCTCCCGACACCATCCGGGGACAACGGCCTGATTGGCGCGGTGACGGTCAAGAACACCGAGCGGCGAGTGCTCGACGGCCGGCCCCCGCGGAGATATGCGGCGATCGCCTCGCCGACCTCGACCGGGAGAGGCAGCCGGTCGAGGCGGCCGCCTTTCCCTTTGATCGTCATCTCCCCGCCACGCCAGTCGATGTGGTCCAACTCGAGACGAGCAACCTCGCTGGCGCGCAGACCGAGCCGCACCAGCACCAGCACGATCGCTGCATCTCGACGACCCCTTGGGGTTGTGAGGTCGCATCCGGCGAGCAGCCGTCTGGCGTCGCCGGCTGGCAGCACCGACGGCAGGGCTGTGCGCGGCCATGTCTTGAGGGCCGGGACGGCGGCCACGAGCGAGACAGTGGTCCGGCCTGTGGCGTGCAGGAACCGCAAGAACGAGCGCAGCGCCGTGACCATGCAGCGCAGCGACGGGGTCGGCATCGCATCGGCGGCCGCTCCGACGGTGGCGAGGATCGCACTGCCGTCGAGATCGGCGATGACGAAATGCGCGTCGGGCCGCCACAGAGAAAGGAACACCACCACGCGCCTGACGTACTCATCCGCCGTCGTCGAGGTGAGCCCACGCTGGGCGACACACCAGCGTCGATAGCGGTCGAGCAGTTCGACCTCGCCGTCTGTGCGGCCCGAGGCGAGGCCGGGTTCCGGCGCCACCACGCCGATCGAACGCAGGTGCGCCATGATCGGCTCCAACGAGCGCGCCGTCCGGCACCGCGAGCGGCTCGGGCCACGCCCAGCGAAGAACTCGTCGATCACCTCCCCGCTCAGATCGCCGGTCCGGCGGCCATTCGCCTCCAACCAGTGGCTCACCTCGGCCGTGAGGCCGATCAGCAGCCGTGCCCGCTGCTTCGAGTAGCCGTCGGCAACCAGTGCCTCCCCGAGCCCTGCCGCGAACGGCGCCAGCGGCCCGCCCGTCTGCACTCCACACGCTCCGCTCATTGCTGCCCCTTCCTCCGATGAGGGCAGCAGCGTGCGCCGCGATCAGTAATGCCGCGTCGAACGGCAAGCGTGCCGGCCGGTCACCCTCGCGAATAGGCCATCGCCGAGGGTCCTACACGCTACGCGGCATTACTGGAAGCTCGGCGTTGAAGGGCCACGTCGCGGTCGACCCCGACAGCGAGATCATCACCGACACGATCGTCACGGCGGGCAACGCCGGCGACGCCTCGGTCGCCACCGATCTCATCGACGATCTCCTCGACGACGAGGACCGCGCGCGATGACGCCAAGGTCTACGGCGACTCGGCCTATGGGACCGGCGAGTTCCAGCAGCGCCTCGATGACGAGCACATCGACTCGGGCTGCCGGACCCAGCCGCCGTCGGCTCCCCGCAGGCAAGTTCGCCAAGGACCGCTTCGACATCAACTTGATCAACAACACCGTCACCTGTCCCGCCGGTGTGACCGTGACCATCCGCCGGGGCGCCGATGGTGGCGGCATCGCCTACTTCAGCGAGCACTGCAGCAGCTGTCCGCTGCGCGGCGAGTGCACCGACGCCGCTGGCGGGCCGCACCATCCGGGTCGGACGAGCTCGAAGCCAGCGCTCGCACGCGCCCGTCAACGACAAGACCGACCCAGACTGGCAAACCGACTACCGGGCCAACCGACCCAAGGTCGAACGCAAGCTCGGCCACCTGATGCGCCGCCGCCACGGCGGCCGCCGAGCACGTGTCCGCGGACGACCCAAGGTCGACGCCGACTTCAACCTCCTCGCCGCCGCCGCCAACCTCGCGCGCCTCGCCACGCTCGGACTTCGCTCCACGACCACCGGATGGGCGGTCACCGCATGAACCAACCGGCCCGAACCCATCAACGGCCGCCTTGGCGCCCCGACAGCGACCCGGTGCCGCGTGCCGGCGTGCGACACCCACCCCAGCCACACCGCCGCCCGAACACCCACAGGAGCAGCCATGACCATCAACACGCCGATCCCCGTGTCGAATGCACCCCGTTCGACACCAGCCACCTAGATGACTAATTCCTGGGGGTCAGTGGTCGTAGGCGATGAGCGATCGCAGGATGGGTTGGTTGGTGGTGTCGTTGTGCCAGATGGCGGCGGTGAGGGCGAGGACGCGTTGAAGTACTCGTGCGGCGACTCCGTCGCAGGTCCGGCCGCCGTGGCGTTCGAGGTCGAGTTGGCCTTTGAGGGTGTCGTTGACCGACTCGATGATTTGGCGGAGCGGTTTGAGCAGGTGGGCGCCGGGTCGGGGTCGTTCCTTCTTGAAGGCGGGGCGCAGCAGTCGGGCGCCGTGGTCGGCGAGGAACCCCTCGAACTCGGTAGACGCGTAGCCCTTGTCGGCGATGAGGGTTTGGCCGGGGCGGCGGGCGAGGAGCTCGGGCTCGGTCTCGAGCATGTCGCGGGCGACTTCGCGTTCGTCGGTCTTGGGGTTGGTGAGGGCGAAGGTGATGGGCAGCCCGGCGGGGGTGCAGATCAGGTGCAGACGCAGGCCCCAGAAGTAGCGGGAATGGCTGGCGCAGTAGCCGTAGGCGGACCAGCCGGCGGTGTCGGACCGCTTGGCGGTGGGCCGAGATCGGCCGCACTCGACGGGGGTCGAATCGATCAGCCAAACGTCGTCGCTCCATCCTCGACTCTCGATCGCCAAGATCCGGATCATGGCTTTGAGCTGGCCCGACGCCGCCCGCAGCCGCTTGTTGTAGCCGGACTGGCGGGGCAGATAGGGGAACAGGTGACAGAGGTGCTGACGGGCGTGGCGCAGCCAGCGGGTCTCGGACACGAACCCGGCGAGGGCTTGCAGCAGCGCCAGCGTGATCAGCTCGGCGTCGGACAGCTTGGGCCTGAACGATCCTTTCGGCAGGCGCGGCGCCAGCGTCGGATCATCCTTCAGCGCGTCATCGACGCGGACATACAGTGCAGTGGCGAGGGTGTCCAGGTCGGCGTCCACGAGACCTCCAAGGTCGACGGAATCAGCAACGCCGATCGTGGACGCCTTCGCCGCGTCAACGGCGGATACCCCCGGGAATCACTCGTCTAGTGCTGGCGCGCGACGGGGCGACGTCGCCGAGCCGGCCAGAGAAGTCGAGGATCCGCTCTGCGACGACGTCGGCGCGCTCCATGGGGAGCATGTGCCCGGCGCCGGGGATGACCTCCGCGCGCGCGTTTGGAAGGAGCTGGGCCAGCCGCAGAGACTCGTGAGCGGACACGACGCGATCGACAGAGCCTGCCAGCGCGAGCACCGGAACATCCACGTTGGCCAGCTCGACGCTCAGATCCGTGCCGAGGAGTCGGCGAGCCAAACCCCGGCGTGCGCCGATAGGACTTTGCGACCCGATGACCTGCGCGGCCTCGATGTGGCTTCGCCGAGGCGCGTCGCCGAAGTTGACGCGGGTGAGAACGACGCCATGCCGCGGGTGGCGGCTCAGACGCTCGAGGCCGGCCCAGTCGAACGCCAGGACCTGAGCCCGGTTGCGGCGCGTATCCTGTGGGCCCCGAGCTCCGCTGTTGAGCAGGACGAGACCACGGACTCGCCGCTCCGTCACGTCGGGACGGTACACGGCCACACCGAGAGCTACGGCTCCGCCCATCGAGTGGCCGACGACAATTGCCTCCCGGAGGTCGAAGGCATCGAGGATCAGGGTGACATCGTCGACGAAGCCAGTGAAGCCGAAGCCGTCCGGCACACGCGACGAACGCCCAAAGCCCCGGAGGTCGAGCGCGAGCACGCGGTGGCCGCGGGCCGCGAGCGGTCCGGCGAGGAGCGCGAACGTGCCGAGCGTCGCGCCATGTCCGTGGATCAACAGCAGCGGCCGCCCCCGCCCGCACTCTTCGATGTGCAGGTGGCCGCCATCAGGCGTAGAGAGGGTATGCGAGTGGTCGGCCGGGAACGCGAAAGTCGGTTCCCGCGTCTGGGTCGGGTCGCGCGTCGAGCCTCGCCAGCACGCGCCGCTCTGCGGCCTCGACGGCGACGAAGACAGCCGCGGCTGCGCCCAGGAGGATCGCGCTCCATCGCGGTGCGTACACGCTTAGCCTCCTCGCGGGCGATGACGGTCGTAGAAACGATGCCGCGGTGCGATCCGGGCGCGGGGTCACGGTAACGCAGCGAGGTCGAGCCGAGGGAGCATTCCCCCCGGTGAGGACAGCGCAGTCGGCCTCGCGAGGGTCTGTCGTGCAACAGTTCGGTTAGGTTGTGCGTGTCGCTCGGGACTGCCGGGGGGCCCGAGTGAAGGAGGTCGTATGGGATTCGTCCCGGTGACAAACGACGACCTTGCCCCTGTCCTCCGCGTCGTGCAGCAAGGCGATGACGCCGATTCGCTCCTCGACAACGACGGCATTGCACGGGCGCTCGGTCTGCCACTCGCCGACGTCGCTCGGCGCCTCGAGGCCGCCAAGTCTCGCAATCTCATCTGGGGCTTTCGGAGTGGTCAGCGTCCAGGGCCCTGGTACACAGATCTCGAACTGACCGTCCAAGGTCGACGCTTCCTCGCGGGTCAGGGTCTGGCGCAAGGACACCCACCTCCGTGACGGCACGCTCGTGTACCTCTCGCTCGTTGCCGCGGTAGCGGATCAGCTCTCGAGTCGATCGATGACGAGGGCGGCGTTGTAGCCGCCCATGCCGATAGAGGACTTCAGCGTCGGGCCGGGCGCTCGTGGTGTGACGCCGTCGAGCACGCGTGGGTTCGCGGTGGCGACGAGCGCTGGGGCGGGAACCTCTCCCCGCTCGTAGGTCAGCGCAGCGATGGCCGTCTCCAGGGCTCCGCCCGCGCCCAGACCGTGGCCAGTCAGCATCTTCGTCGAGTACATCCTCGTGCTTGGCGGGAACAGTGCGTCGGCCACCCCGGCCTCTACCGTGTCGCTGAGGAGGGTGCCGCTGCCGTGGGCGTTGACGTAGGCGATCTCGCCTGGTTCGACCCCGGCGTCGGCCATGGCCTGCGACCACGCCGCGGCGACCTGCAACCCGTCGGGCTTGATGGCGATGGGGTGGAAGGCGTCGTGGGTGAACCCGCCCCCGAGCACGTGGACGTACACGTCGGCATCAGCCTGGCCGGTGACGACGAGCGCCGCCGACGCCTCCCCGGGGAGGAACCCCTGGCTGCCCTCCTGGAAGGGACGGCAGGCCTGCTCCGGCGTACCTTCGGTAGCCAGCACACCGAGCGCACCCATGCCCCAGGCGTTCTCCGCCGTCACCGACAAGTCGGTGCCGCTGACGATCACGTCGGTGGCGAACCCACCGACCAGCCATTGCCTCGCCAAGATGACGCCGAGCGCGCCCGACGCGCACGCCGCGCCCACGTTCATCGAGGGACCGTTGAAGCCCTGCTCGGCCATGAACATCGACGGCGCCGTGGACGGCAACAGCTGCAGGTAGTGGCGTCGCCGCACGTGACCTCCGTGCTTGAAGTACAGATCGCGCCACCCCTGCACCTCCCCCAGCGACGTGCACAGGATCAACCCGACCCGAGCCCCGGGGCGCCATCCCCGAGCCGTGGCGTCGGCCACCGCCTCCCGGCCAGACCCATACAACGCCCGACCGAACAGAGTGACCGAGTCCTCCTCGTTCCCGCCGTCAGGCACCATCGCCGCGAGGCCGGCGAACTCCTCGAACACCACCGGTCGCGCCGCGGAGGTGCCGGAGAGCAGCCCCTTCCAGAGGGAATCGAGGCCCCAGCCGTACCCGGACACCGCGCCCACCCCGACGATGCCAACCGCTTCCGTCACGTTCATGCCACGCCCTCATTCTGACCGTTCCGAGCAACGCTGGCCTCGTCGGGACGCAGGCGTCCCGAGTGCCTGTTCTCGCTCGGCGCCGACGCAGCGCGATCTCCCTAGTCTCAGGTCACGCGCCGCCGAGGTACAAGAGGCGAACTCCTGTCGTCCGGGACGTCTTGAGTCATCGGCAACGACCGGGCACCGAGTCATGTTGGTGTCGTCTCGTAACGTACTGGCGTACCTCAACGGCGATCGTGGTTGGGGGGACGTCATCGTGACTACCCGTGGCGATCCGACGGCGACGATGACGGATCGGGTCGAGGTCGTCCACGCTCTTGGACGGCCTGGGCGAGCAGGGCTCGTCGTCTGCGGCAGGAGCGGGCCTTGGTGGCTTACCTTGTTCGGCTGCGATTCAGCTCCCGCGACGTCGGCACCAATCGAATCGTTCGCGGACACGACATGCCGGTGCCGTTTGGGGCTGTGGGAGTGTCAACGGAGCTCGGCGTCCAGGATCGGTTCGCTGTTCAGGGTCCGGCTGGCCGCGAGCGACGCCTCGATCGCGTCCGCATCGACGATCGCCTCGCTGGCGCTCGATCAGCCAGCCGAGCGTCCCCGCCGGGCCCTGGCTGAGCGGCCGCTCATCGCCGCCGGTTCCACGCGCTCGACGCTGTCGAAACGGTCGAAGTCACGATCGAACGAGACGATGGCACAGTGGTTCTCGACCGACACTGCCGCAAGGTCCGCGTCGCTCACCAGGTTCCCGCCCGTCCCGAGCGGTGCGAGCAAGCGTCGTACGAGACGAGCGTGCTCCACGCCGGGTTGGAGCACTACCGCCGGCGGAGCAGCAAGCCACGCCTCAACCCGCTCGAGCGCCTCGTCGGTTGTGAGCGGCGAGGGGAACAGGTCGGGCTTGGTGACCAGGCGCACGAAGGCCAAGAGCGGCATCCATGCGAACCCGATGGTCTCCGCCCCCGACAAGGCGCCGTCGAGCCAACGTCGGCTCCGCTCGTGGTGCGGTGCATCCGCGTTGACCGCGTAGAGCAGCACGTTGGCGTCGACGAGCTTCACGAACCCGTCCGCAGCTTGCGGATGAGCTCGTCGTCCTCGAGAGCGCCCGCGAGCTGCAGGGCGCGGTCGAGGCTGACGCGGCTGGTGCCCAGTGACGCGGTCTTCGTTCGGAACGGCTTCGAACTCGCCGCTCGATCCTCGTTGCTACTGCGGATGGCGTCGTTGAGAGCCTGCTTGAAGGAAAGGCCTCGTTCCCGCATACGACGGCGGATGATCTGCTCCGTGTCGGGATCGAGCGTCACTGTGGTCCTCATGGCGGCATCATAGCATCAGATATCTGGATGCTTTGATGCCCTCGCTCCGGGTTGGGGTGCTCATCGGCGATCGATCGGTAGTAGGCCCCTGGTGACCGACGATCTCAACGAGGCCGCCCGGCTGGCGTCGCTGGCCGAGGCCACCTTCAGGCGCCTGGCGATGCCTTCAGGCCTGGCGCACGCACTGGAAGCACGAGCTGCTGATCGCGCTCCGCAGCGGCCGCGTCGAAGGCGCCGGCCAGCCGCTCCGGAAGCCGTTGACATCGTGTCCGCCGCGGGCATGGTGGGCTGCCTTGCGCACTGCCTCGAAGCGCAGCGCCGCCTGGTACCGCGACCTGCTCGATCTGGTCGAGGTACTGAGCGGTTCAGACGACAGCGTTTCCTTCCGTGTGCTCGCCCACCCGGGGAGCGGCTGGGTCATGGGCGTACGCGAGTACGCGGCCGGCAGCGGCGACGCCTTCGACGTGGTCGATCTCAACAGTCCTCGACATGGCGCCGAAGCGCGCACACAAGCCACCGTTCCATGCACGATCTCGTCCGACGCGCCGTTGCCACCGTACTGGTTGGCCACGATGAAGAGAGCATTCGGCCATCCTCGCCGCCAAGCATGCACGTGAAGCAGCCGCGGTCGACCGTGATGGCGTCCAGCACATCGCCATCCGTCTATTAGTTACTTCGACCTGAAATAGTCGATTGCAGAAATTGGCGTGTGACCAGGGTGTTCGCGATGTCGAGGGTGCTCGCGATTCGGGCTCGAATGATGTGACGATGGCTCCGACCTCGCCGCGAAACGAGGATCGGAGCCATCGCCGTGTTGAGAACCGTAAGCGATCAGCCGACGTTGTGGGAGTCAGTGATCCCGGAGTGCCTGCTGGGTCTGCCCGGCGATCTGGCCGAGATCGATGAGCTGTTGGATGACCCGCGGTTCTTCGAGCCGTTCCGGGCGTTCTTCGATCCGGCGATCGGGTCGGCCGTCGATCCCGATGGAGACCTATCTGCGGATGATGTTCTTCAAGTACCGCTACCGGCTGGGGTTCGAGCCGTTGTGCCGCGAGGTGGCCGACAGGCTGGCGTGGCGGAAGTTCTGTCGGCTGCCGTTGGGCACGCGGGCGCCGCACCCGACGACGTTGATGAAGATCACGACGCGGTGCGGTGAGACCGCGATCGACGGGCTGAACGAGGCGCTGTTGGCCAAGGCGCACGAGGACAAGCTGGTGCGTCTCGACAAGGTGCGGGCCGACACGACGGTGGTCGAGGCCAACGTCGCCTACCCGACCGACTCGGGGCTGCTGGCCAAGGGCGTCGCGAAGCTGGCCCGGCTCGACCGCGGCAGATCAAGGCGGCCGGGTCTGGCGACGCGCACCAGCGTTCCGGGACCGGACCCGTTCGGTGCGCCGCCGGGCGCATGACATCGGGGCGTGGCTGCGGCGCCGCAACGACGACGCCAAGGCCGAGGTCGCAGGCATCAACGCCGAGATGGTCGGCCATCGCCGAGCGCAGCGTCGCGCGACGCCCGCCACGTCGCCGCCAACGCCCGCCGCGGGCGCGCGCAGCGCGGAGCACTTGGCCACCGGCAAGACGCTGGCGTTGATCGCCGAGCTGGAGCGCACCGCCGAACTGGTGGAGCGGATCGCGGCCCAGACCCGGCTGCGGCTCGTCCGGCGTCACCCCCGACGGCGTCGACGCGGATCGTGTCGTTGCACGACCCTGATGCCCGCCCGATCGCCAAGGGCCGCCTCGGCAAGCCCGTCGAGTTCGGCTACAAGGCCCAGGTCGTCGACAACGTCGACGGCATCGTGCGTCGACCACAACGTGCACATCGGCAACCCGCCCGACGCGCCGCAGCTGGTGCCCGCCATCGCCCGCATCATCGCCCGGTTCGGGCGAGCCCCCCGAGCGGTCACCGCCGACCGCGGCTACGGCGAAGCCGTCGTCGACGCCGGTCTCGAAGACCTCGGCGTGAAACGGGTCGTGATCCCCCGCAAGGGCCGGCCCGGCGCCGCCCGCCAACACGTGCAACGCACCCGGTCGTTCCGCAAGCTCGTCAAGTGGCGCACCGGCAGCGAAGCGCGCATCTCCTGCCTCAAACGCGACTACGGATGGCGGCGCACCCTCACCGACGGCGAGACCGGCGCGGCCACCTGGTGCGGCTGGGGTGTGCTCGCCCACAACGCCACCAAGATCAGCGCCCTCATCGCCCAAGCCGAACGACAACGCGCCGGTCCGGCCGACACCCGGGAACGGCCCGAAACGGCGGCCGCTTGAGAGCGCGAACGTGCTCCCAGCGCGGCAACACCGCGCTGGGAGCGGCAAGAACAAGCACCGGAAACGACCGGCGAGCAGAAGCTCAGGGAGCCTCCGGCCGCTCCAGCTGCCCACCAGCGCCGAGCACCCACACCCACGGCATCCAGACCCGGCGCCACCTACTTCTTCAGG
>CAVTWD010000008.1:0-549895 GCA_963738325.1 uncultured Acidimicrobiales bacterium | reverse complement strand
GCGAGATCCCACTCACTGCGAGCCATCCGCCCGGCGACACGAGCCGGACGAGCGGTGATGCGAGTTCGACGAGCGCCGCCCTGCCGATGTTCGCCAGCACGACGTCGAAGGCGCCCTCGAGGTTCCCGAGCGGAGCGAGGGTCGCCTCCACTCGCCGGTCCATGCCATTGAGCGCGGCGTTGCGTTGGGTCGCCTCGATGGCACCGGCCTTGACGTCAACGGCCACCACATGAGACGCGCCGAGCTCGAGCGCGCAGAGTCCGAGCACACCGCTGCCGCAGCCCACGTCGAGGACTCGCTCCCCACCCGATCCGCCCGACCAGCTCCTCGATCAGCATCCCCGTCGTGGGATGCTGCCCGCTCCCGAAGCCCCAGGGCCGAGCTCGATCAACGGCGACAGACCTCCCCGGTCATGTTCGGACCGCGCGAAGCAAACGCTGACCCGGTCCCGAAGGTGATCGGGCGGGTATGCCGCATCCACGCGTCGAACGGCGCGCCGCCGTCGGGTCGAGACACCGCCAGCTCGCCCTCGGCGCGCAGCGTTGCCACGAGAAGCTCAGTCGCCCACTCGTCGACGGCGGCCAGCACCAACCGCCGGGCGCCGCTGGGGGCCGCCACCGGTGTCGCGCCCACGCCGAGCCGGGCCCGCACGCCCGCCAGCTCGTCCCGCGTGTCGCGACCGGCGATCACCGCGCGCGTTTCAAACTTAAGCACGATTATCTCGACCTTCGCGTTATGCCGACTTCGGTGTGCGCGCCCCTGCGGGGCAAAGTGATCGGGCTGCTCATGTCGGCATAACGCGCGCCGTCACCGCCATTGTCTTCTTCCTCGTTCGGAGAGAAGGAGGCAGGGATGGCGAGGCCGACCAGCAGGGTGAGCAGGGTGTTGGTGACAGGGCCGTTGGGCCCGTTCGCCGACGCGTCCCCGCGTGAAGTTGGACGAGCGCGGCTACACGCGGTTGTCCGCGGTCAACCTCCAGCGGCAGGTGGCTCAGATGAGTCGCTGGCTGGTGGCGGAGCGTTTGGGTATCGACCAGTTGAGTGAGGCATGCGTCGAGGCCTTCCTGGCCGCCCAGCGCGGGGAGCGGTCGCGAGCGGTCCTCGCTGTCGCGGCCGGGCCTGCTGTGCCTGCTCGAGCTGTTGCGCGACCTGGGCGTGGTGACAGCGCCGGTCCGGCCGGCGTCGTCGCCGACCGGGGCGCTCATGGACTCCTTCCTGGGCTATCTGCTCACGGCGGTCTCCTCCAAGGTGTCGTGACGGTCGGAGGCGACTATGAACCCTCAGCCGGGCGCCGCCCAGGGGCAGCTCGTGTTGGACAGCAGCCCCCGCCGGTCAGCACCGACGCCAATGCCACGCCGGCACGCGGCCCAACCGGCGACCGCCGCCGCCGCGGCCACGCCGATCGCCCCGACCGCATCGGCGAAGGTCGAGCCGGCCGGCTCGACCCGCCCGAGCATCGGGTCCAACGCGACGGCCCACCGGGTGAAATGTTCCCGGATCCGCTCGGCCATCGCTACAACCGGCGTAGCCAGCCCCGCACCGTCGCCGCCGGCACCCCCAGGCGGGCCGCGATCGGCCGTGCCCCGAACCTGCTGCCTTCGCCGTCAACGCCTCGCCGATGTCGGCTACCGCGTCACGACGACGAGCGAGGCCGTCCTCGGGCAACAACACGTGCGTCACCGGCAGCCAGCGCAGATGCTTCCGCCGAGGACGGAACCGTCGCTGTGCCAGCTCGACTGCGTAGCTCGCGCTCGCGGGCCTGGCCCCACGGCCGCAAGCCGCTCCACAGCCCGGGCACGCCAATCGCCCGCGACCAGGTCGGCCTCGACCACAGCCGGGTCCACTCCTACGATGAGCACGGCGACGCCTCCGGGCACCGTCAGGAAGAGCCCTCTCGCGTCTCGGTCAAGAGGTCGAGCGAGAGGGCTCTTGCGCGATCGAGACACGCGCTCACCCTGTCGCCGCTCTCACCTACAGCGCCAACCCGACGGCCGCGCCCCCACCCATCAGCCAGACGCCGTGCTCACGATGCCTGTCGCCATCAACCCCGCGCGTGCTCAGCTCAGCGTGGCGCTCAACACACGGGTTGGCGCCGGCCCGCGCCACCCGGGCCCGTCACACCGGAAGCGACGCTGCGCTTCTTCATGACATCAGTTACGCGTGCGACCCACCCTTGTCTACGTCGCGCCAGAACGCCGCTGCACTGGCGTCGACCTGACAGGGGCGGCGAGCAGAGCTCGCGGTGGTTGCTGCGCCGGCACGAGTCTTCGACCCCAAGCCGTCCGTGGCACGCGGGCATCCCGTCGCTAAGAGTGCTGGGTGCACTCCCGGTCGTCGCTACAAGGCTGCAGCGGTCAGCCCTCGGCGAAGGCTTGCGCTTCGTCGAGCAGGGCGGCCCACTTGTCGTAGTCGGCTGCGGGGAACCCGACCTATTCGCGGTACACGTGTCCCTTGGGAGCGAAGGCAAGCCTTGGCCGGATGCGACGAACTCGTTGACGGCCCTTCGCGATGGAGTGGGAAGCGGCGTGTAGCGGTGGGTCCACCGCGCGGGTCAGGGGTCTCGCGATCTTCGTGTGTGTAATGACAGCGAAGAGCATCGAGACCGCCTGCCGTGAGCGACGACAACGGTCTGGCCGAGGCGTTTGCTGGGACTGGTCGGGTTCCGAGTGTTGGCGTTGACCGAGACCGACAGCGAGGTGGTGATCGACATCGAGACCACGGTGAAAATCGTGGTCTGCGGTTCGTGCGGGTGTTGGCCGAGCCGCCCCGGTTCGTCGAGTTCAGTCCCGCCAGCCACTGAACCGGGCTGCAGTAACACGACCTCCTCGCCGACACGCACTCATCCGCCCTGGTCAGACCCCGTTCTCGGGCCCGCGTATGTCTCGAAATTCTGCGGAAGTCCGGTGACAGACAGGGGAGCTTCAGAACCGTTCGACGATCTCTTCGTGCCGTGTCAGCTCGCCGGCCCCCAATGCAGCCCTCGATCGCCCGGGCAAGATCAAAGTCGAACTTGACGTCGATCTCACATACAACCTACCGTCGGCGCGTGAGAGCGGCCAGCCCGCGGCGCCGGGCACGCCCATTCGGGGTGGCGACCAGGTGGACCAAGCGTGACGCCCGCGTTCGGCCGCCGCGACGATTGGAGTGGCGCGACCAGGAGCGGGGTGGCTTCGCACGCCACGGTTGAGACGCCGATGATGGAGAAAGAGGAGCGGCTGTGACGGGGGACGACGTGGGAGATCCGCAGACGCTCGGGGGGAGGCTCTTGCTGCATGCCTCGGCAAGGCCAAACGCGCCGGCGGTTACGATCGATCGAGAGACCACGACGTACGCGCACCTCGCCCAGGCGGCCAGCCGGGCGGCGTCGGCTCTGCGCCGCGGCAGGTTTGGAACGCGGTAGCCGCTTCGCCGTCGTCTCCCGCAACAGGTTGGCCTACATCGAGCTGGCACACGCCGCCTCGCTAGCCGGTGTTGCCATGGTCGGGCTCAACTTCCGGCTCTCGCCGCGGGAGATCGCCGACATCATCGACGACGCCAGGCCGGCGCTGGTTTTCGTGGAGGACGAGTATGAGCAGCTGCTCGCCGAGGTGGCGCAGCTGCCTCCCGTCGTGTGGCTCGACCGCAACTACGAGGCGTGGCGCGATGCCGGTGACGTCGACGCGTTCCCGGTCAGCGAGAACGAGGCCGACGCCGTCGTGCTGCTTTCGTACACGGGTGGTACGACCGGTCGCGCCAAGGGCGTGATGCTGCTCGAGCGCAACGTCGACGCCAACATGCGCGCCATGTCGAAAGCGTGGCTAATGAAGCCACCGATGCGCTGCCTCGCCATGCTGCCGCTGTTCCACGTCAGCGGGACAGGGCTCACCTTCTCGCCGCTCCACGTCGGCGGCGAGGTCGTGCTCTTGCGTGACGCGACGCCCGAGCTGATCCTTTGCGAGCTGTCGACCCGCGCGATCACGCACACCGCGCTGGTGCCGTCGATGATCGCTGCGCTGCTCGCGCACCCGGCGTCGCGATCGGCCGATCTCTCGAGCCTGCGCGTGCTCGTCTACGGCGCCGCTCCCTCGGCGGACACGACGATCGGGCAGGCAATGGGGCTGATGCCGGCGTGCGCCTTCTTCCACGGGTACGGCCTCACCGAGACGTGCGGCGGCATCGCGATCGCACCTCCGCACCGCTTCGGCGACCCCGACCACAAGCACGGCACCGTCGGCCAGGCCATCCCGACATACCAGTTCCGCATCGTCGATCCCCACACCCTGCAGGACGTCCCGACAGGTGGTGACGGCGAGGTGTGGGTGCGCGGACCGCAGAACACCATCGGGTATTGGCACCGGCCCGAGGAGACGGCGCGGGTGCTCATGCCCGATGGGTGGCTGCGCACCGGTGACGTCGGCACGCTCGACGAGGACGGCTTCCTTTACCTGAAGGATCGGCTCAAAGACATGATCATCACGGGCGGCGAGAACGTGTACTCGGTCGAGGTAGAGAATGTCCTCACCAGGCACCCCAGCGTGCTCGAGGCCGCCGTATTCGGCGTTCCCGACGAGCGCTGGGGTGAGTCTGTGCACGCCGTGGTGACGCTCGTGCCGGACGGCCTGGCGACGCCCGAGGAGCTCATCGCGTTCGCCCGAGAGCGCCTGGCCCACTACAAGTGCCCGAAGGTGGTGGACATCGCACGGGAGCTCCCGACGGGCGGCAGCGGCAAGGTTCTCAAGCGGCAGCTTCGGGACGAGGTCATCGCCGTCACTGTCAACTTGACGTCGACGTCAACTTCGGATTAACCTGTTGTCCGTTTGGGGAAGCGGGCACCGCGTTGCCACCGATTTGGGGGGATGCCATGAAGCGCTCGAGGCTCGGGTCCGGCGTCGTCGTCCTGCTGCTGGTGGCCCTCGTGGCGAGCGCCTGTGGTAGCAGCCGCTCCAACGGGAGTGCAGGTGTCACGCAGAGCACCAGCCCGGGCGCGGCCACGTCGGTCAAGCTCGACAACAGCCATCCCGTCAAGATCCTGTTCGTCGGCGGCTTCACCGGGCCCACGTCGAAGAGCGTCAACGATGCGAAGGTCGCGATGGAAGCGTCGATCGACGACGTCGAGGAGCACGGCGGCATCGACGGCCGCACGGTCAAGCTCGAGACGCTCGACACGACGGGAGATCCAACCCAGGCGGTCAGCGTCCTTCAACGCTACGTCACGCAGAACGCCAAGCCCGACTTTGTCGTCCCAGCGATCTCGAGCACGGAGGCGCTGGCCATGGTGCCGCTCCTCACGCGGGAGAAGATCGTCAGCATGAACAACGCGGCGAACCCTGCGCTGAACTCGCCGAACAAGTACCCGTACCACTTCGGGTATTCCCTCACCTCGAAGGATCTGCAAGCGGCACTGCCTGGCCGGCTCAAGGAGATGAACGTCAAGAAGCTGGCGGTGATCACCCCGAAAGATGCTTACGGCACCTCGATCGCCGATGGTCTCAAGGAGACGCTGGCGGGCACAGGCGTCGAGCTGACCGTGGAGGAGTTCAATCCCGCCGACCTCGACATCTCAGTCTCGTACCAGCGGGCGATCTCCGGCCACCCGGACGCCGTGTTCTTCGAGGCGATCGGCGACATCACGCAGCGCCTCGTCGAAACCCGTCTCAGTGTGGGCGCCACCAACATCCCGACAATCGCCGGCTTCGGCATCTCGAGCATCGGTGGAGGGCCGGCCGACTGGGCGGACCCCGCGGCGCTCAAGAACCTCACCATGGAGGTGTTCCGGTTCCAGAAGTACGTCCCCCCGGAGCAGTACACCGACGTCCAGAAGCGGTTCTTCGCCCACATGGCGGCGCATGGCGGGCTGACGAGCAACGTGCTCACGCCGGGCCTGTTCTGGGACGTTATTCAGGTCCTCGCCAAAGCCGCCAACGACGCCGGATCGACCGATGGCGACGCCGTCAAAAAGGTGCTTGAGAGCGCGACCTTCAAGTTCCCCGAGCTCATGATGTACAGCCACCACGGCTACAGCGCCGACGACCACTTCCCGAAACCGACGCTCGACGATCTCAGCTTCACGACGCCGGGCCCCATGGTCAAAGGGATGTTCCAGACCACCGGAGGCTGACAAACCGTGACCGTCGTCTGGGCGGGTCTGGCCGTCGGCGCCGTGTACACGCTTGTCGCATACGGCTACAACATCACGTGGACGTGCTCGGGCGTTCTGAATTTCGCCAACGCGCACTTCATCATGCTCGGGTCGTTCCTCGCCTCGTGGAGTCTGACCGACCTCGGCCTCCCAGTCGTGCTCACGTTCCTGTTGTGCGCAGCCGTCGGCGGCGCGGCTGGCCTCGTCGAAGAGATCGTCGCCATCGCGCCGACCCGATCGCTGCTCCTCCGCCGGGGTGCCGGAGGGCACAGCGAGCTGGTGACGACGGTAGGGGCGGCGACCGTCGTCTCGGGTATCGCGTTCCTCGTCTGGGGGACCGACCCGCGGAGGGTCCCACTGATGCACGACACCCGGGTCACAGTGCTTGGCGGCGGTGTACGCAAGATCGATCTGGTCGTCATCGCGGTGACGGTCGCTTTAGGCGTCGCGCTGCATATCTGGACGCGGTACAGCCGGCTCGGTCTCGCGAGCCTCGCCCAGACCGAGGACCGCGACGCGGCGATGCTGCAGGGCGTCAACGTGCGCCTGCTGTCCGCGGGCGGGTTCGCCGCCGCCGGCGCGCTCGGCGCTTCGCTCGGCCCGATCGTTGGCGCCAAGACGCTCGCCGTCGTGACGATCGCGCTGGTGCTCGCCATCAAGGGCTTCGTCGTGCTCACGCTCGGCGGCGTCGGCAGCCACCTCGGCGCGCTGGTCGGCGGCGCCGCGCTCGGTATCGGCGAGTCGATGACCGCCCGCTGGATGGGTCCCGACTACCGCAACATCACCGTCTTCGTCATCTTCATGCTCGTCCTTCTCGCCCGGCCGCGGGGGCTGCTGGGTGCGAAGGAGGCGCGGGTCGTATGACTGGCGACCCTGTTGCCCGAACTCACCGCGGTGTGCGTCCGTTGCTGGTCGCGTCCGCCATCGCCAGCATCGCCCTGCTGCCGAGCTTCGGTCTCGACGCGTTCTGGACACGCGAGATCATCCTCATCGCGTTGCTATCGCTGATCGTCAGCGGCTTGAACCTCACGTTCGGCTACGCGGGCGAGCTCGCGCTCGGCCAACCGGCTCTGTACGCCACTGGCGCTTACCTGACGGGCTACCTCGCGAAGAACTACATCAACGACCTGCTCATGCTGATCGCCGTATCGTGCCTGGCGGCCCTGGTCGTCGGGCTGATCACCGGTGCGCCGGGCGTTCGGCTCGGCGGCTGGATGCTGGCGATCAGCTCGTTCTTCCTCGTGCTGCTGATCCCCGACATCGTGAACATCATCGGCGACCCGATCGGCCAGCTCGAGGGCCTGTCGGGCATCCCGCTGCCGATCGTCTTCGGTCACGAGCTGACCACAGAGCAGTTCTACGTCCTGGTCGTCCTGGTGACGGGTGCATGGTTTGTTCTCTTCCGCAACCTCATCCAGTCGCCTCGGGGTGCCGGGTTCCGAGTGCTCGCGGCCGGCCGAACCCTTTCGTCGTCGCTCGGCGTGTCAAGCTACGCCCTGAAGCTGAAGGCCTACGCCATCGGCGCCGTTCCTGCTTGCGTGGCCGGCTGCCTGTTCGCCTACCTCGACGGGTTCGTCTCGCCGTCATCATTCGGGCTGAGTCTCGCCATCGCCGTCCTCGCCGCGTCCGTGCTCGGCGGTATGCACACCATCTACGGTGCGATCCTCGGCGCCGCGCTGATCCAGCTCGGTCCGCTGGGCAGCACCGCCTTCCAGGACTACGCCCTCGTCGCGTACGGCGCCTTCCTCGTCGTTGGCGGCGTCATCCTGCCGAACGGCTTAGCACCGCTGATCCGCCGCCTGATCGCCGTGGTGGGGCGCGCCGTCGGGGTCCGCCGCCGCACCTCCCCCACGCCATCCGAACGCGTCGGGCACGAGTTGCCTGCGGTCGCCGGCCAGGAGTTGCGCGTCGAGGAGGTCTCCAAGCAGTTCGGAGGGGTCAAAGCGCTCCGGGGCGTGTCGCTGACCGCCAAGCCGGGACAGATAACCGCCCTCATCGGACCGAACGGCTCGGGGAAGACCACCCTGCTCAACGTGGTGTCCGGCTACTACACCGCCGATGAGGGACGGATTCGCCTCGGCGACACCGAGATCGCCGGATTGGCGCCGCACCGACGTGCCCGCCTCGGCGTCGGTCGAACGTTCCAGACTCCGATCATCCCGGCCGATCTCACGGTGAGGGAGGTCGTCCGCACAGGCGCGCTCCCGTGCGAGGTCAGCGTGCTCTCGACGATGCTACGGCTCCCGTCCTTCGTCCGGCGGGAGCGGGAAGCCTCCGTCGCCATCGACGCGATCCTGGCCGCGCTCGGCATCGACAATCACGCTGACGACGTGGCCGCTGCCCTGCCGATCGGGACTCGCCGCTTGGTCGAGCTCGCCCGCGTCCTTGCGCTCGGTCCCGCCGCCATGCTGCTCGACGAGGCCGCCTCCGGGCTCGACCAGGACGAGGTGACGGAGCTCAGCTTCGTCGTGCGCAGGCTGCGCGACGCAGGCGCCACGATCGTGCTCGTCGAACACAACTTCGACCTGATCTCCGCCGTGGCGGACCACGTCGTGGTCCTGGCCGAGGGCGGGCTGCTGGCCTCCGGGACCCCCACGGAGATCGCCTCCGACGAAGCTGTGCGCACCACGTACCTCGGCGCGGGCCCGCCAGAGGGTCGCTCGGCGCCATTACACGAGCAGGCGATCGGCGACGCCGTCGCCGACATGGTGGGGCCGTGAGCACGCTGACGCTGTCAGACGTCACCAGCGGTTACGGCGACATCATCGTCGTCCGCGACATGTCGTTCACCGTCGAGCGCGCGAGCATCGTGGGGCTGCTCGGCCGCAACGGCGCGGGCAAGACGACCACGCTGCGCACGATCGCCGGGCTGTTACGGGGGACGCGGGGCTCGATCGTCCTGGACGGCCGGGACATCAGCGCGCGTCCGCCCTACCAACGGGCGGCTGCGGGCGTCGCGTTCGTGCAGGAGGGTAAGCGCATCTTCCGGAGCCGAACGGTCGAGGAGAATCTCCTCCTCGGCGTGTTCGCCACACGCGTGAAGCGGCGTCAGCTCGGCGCGCGAGTCGGTGCCGCCTACGAGCGGTTCCCCGTGCTGGCAACACGCCGCCGGGAAGCGGCTGGTGCACTCAGCGGCGGGCAGCAGCAGATGCTTGCCATCGCCCAGGCGCTCATGCGCGACCCCTCGGTGTTGCTGCTGGACGAGCCGTCCGCGGGTCTGGCGCCTACCGTCGTCGCCGACCTCTACGACGTGATCGCTGGCCTACGCGACGACGGCCTCGCCATCGTCCTCGTCGAACAGTCCGTTGCCTGGGCGAAGTCTGTCGCCGACCGCATCGTGATGATCGACCTAGGTCGCGTCATCTACTACGGCGAAGTGCAGGGTGCTCGGGCCGACGCCGCCCTCGAGCGCCTCCACCTCGGGGCTGAGCTGGCGCCGGAGCCGACTGGGGGAGCGTGAGCGCAGTGAATCTGGCGAAGGTCGCGCGAAACGGTGAGGATGCCCTGCGTTCGGCGCTTCGCGCCTGGCTCGAGGAACACCGACGGGCGGCGCTCGACGGCCTCGACAGCTTCCGTCTGTACGAGTACGACGGTGATGTCGAGCCCACTATCGCCGACGAGTATGGCGGTGATGTTGCTGCCGCGTATCGCGACTGGGAGGGCGATCTGCTCGAAATGAAGCTGATCTGCCCCCATTGGGACGTCCAGTTCGGAGGGCTCGGCTTCGGTCCCGTCGAAATGGCCATCGCCGATCGCGAGTTCGCGCGCGCCCGCATGCCGAGGATCCTGCGAGGGATGGGCGAGGCGATGTTCGGCCCGACGCTCATGCGCCACGGCACGCACGAGCAGCAGGAGCGGTTCCTGCCGAGAATCATCTCGGGCGAGGACCGCTGGTGCCAGGGCTTCTCCGAGCCCGACAGCGGCTCCGACCTGGCCAGCCTGAAGACGCGAGGCGTCATCGACGGTGACGACCTCGTGATCACGGGCCAGAAGGTTTGGACCTCAGGTGCGACGCGAGCGAACTGGATCTTCCTCCTGTGTCGCACCGACCCGGCGGCGCCCAAACACCGGGGTCTCTCCTACGTCGTGATGCCGATGGCTACGCCGGGTGTCGAGGTCCGGCCTATCCGCCAGCTTGCCGGAACATCGGAATTCTGCGAGACGTTCTTCAGCGAGGCTCGCACACCGGTCGCGAACGTCGTCGGCGCCATGGGTGACGGATGGACCATCGCCAACGCCACCCTCGCGCACGAGCGCAGCAACCTGCTCACGGAGTGGTGCATCCAGTTCGACCGCGATGTCGACAGTCTGATCGGCGAGCTCCGCGCACTCGGCCGACTGCAGTCACCGCTCACGCGGCGCAACGTCGTCGCCCTCCACATCAAGAACCGTCTCCTCCAGTGGCACAACGACCGCCTGCTCGAGGCGGAGCGGCTCGGGCGACCTGCTGGCCCGATCGAACTCACCTCGAAGCTGTTCTGGAGCGAGGCCCAAACCCGCATGGGTGAGGTCGCGGTCGACGCATTCGGGCCATCATCGACCCTTCGCCCAGACGGCGGGGACGGGTGGTCGCGATGGCAGAACGCCTTCCTATGGAGCCGTGGGCTGACCATTGCGGCCGGAACGAGCGAGATCCAGCGCAACATCATCGCCGAGCGCGGCCTGGGCCTCCCACGCGAGCCCCGACCAGAGCGGAGCTGACGCGATGGCCGGACGAGCGCCGGTGTTGCGTGTCGTCACCAGCCACCGCCGCGCCCATTCTGATCGCAGTCGTGTCAGCGCCTGGTGGCGTCGGCTGGCGCGCCGTCCGAGCGGATAGCTGCTCGGCCCGGCTTCTGTACACCGATCGCGTTCGCCCACAGGCGCGTCAATTCCTCGACCGCGGTCTCGAACTCGAATGGCTCTTTGAGCGCAAACATCACGTATGCGAACCGCGTCACCATGTGGCTGAGCGCGTGGGCGGCGTATACGGGGTCGACGTCAGGGTCGGCGAGACCCTCACCCTGCCAGCGGCGAATGGCGCGCTCCGAACGTATGACGAACTTCTCATACCCCCAGTCCCGGAGCAGCCGGCTGAAGTCGGTGTCGAACGCGGCAACCTGCTCCCAGTTCGCGATGAGTGCTGCGTTGTCTCGATACACCTCGAGATAGCGGCGGTTCGCCGCCTCGATCGATCGCCACGGATCCGGGTCGCGCGACGCCGCCGACGAGATTAGCATCGTTGCCTCGACGTCAAGGAAGAGCTCTCTGAAGATCTCCTCCTTCGACCCGAAGTACGTGTAGAACGAGCCGTGGGCGACGCCAGCCTCATCGGCAATGTCCGTAACACGAGCAGCGAGGAATCCGTCACGCTCGAAGATCCGGCGAGCCGCCTCGAGTAACCGCTTGCGGGTCCGCAAGCCTCTGGCCTTCAGCGGCATTGCTACCGCCGCAACCCCGCCGTCATCCTTCTCGTCGCCGTTCCTGCGATTCATTCATGCTCCCCGAGAGTAGCTTGTCATGGTGGTTCAAAGCCTCGAACTTGACGTCAGAATCACCTTCGAGGTTGGATAGCGCTCTGATCTGACGACGGTCAAAGGGATCGGATGGAGTATCACGACATTCTCTACGACACGGACAACCCGTCAATCGCCCGGCTGACGCTGCACCGCCCAGAGACCCTAAACGTGTACACCTCCCGCATGTGCCGCGAGCTGGTCGACGCCCTCGACCGCTACGCCCGCGACGACACCTGCCGTGTGCTCGTCCTCACCGGAGCAGGCCGCGGGTTCTGCTCGGGCGGCGACGTCCGGTCGACCGTGGAAATCGACGAAGCGACGAGTCGCCAACTCGGCCACGGCTCGGTGCTGCGCGAGGCGGCGCACGCGGTCAACCTCGCCCTCCATCGTCTCGACAAACCGGTGATCGCCAAGATCAACGGCCCCGCCGTTGCCGGTGGGCTGACGCTCGCATTGCTCTGCGACCTCCGCGTGGCGGCCGCGTCAGCCCGCCTGGGTGACACCAGCAGCCTCGCAGCGCTCCTCCCCGACGAGGGCGGTGCATGGCTGTTCCCCCGGGCCATGGGACTTGACGCGGCGCTGCGGATGACGTGGCTCCACGAGGTATACGACGCCGGAGAGGCGAAACGCCTTGGACTGGTGACCGAGGTCGTACCCGACGAGGAACTCGAAGCGCACGTGACCGACCTCGCCATCCGGCTCGCCTCCGGGCCACCCCTAGCCATAAGACTGGCGAAGCGCATGATGCGCCGCGCCCAGGAGCTCACGTTCGAACAGGCGCTCGGCGACGCCGAGCTCACCGTGAACTTCCTCAACGACACCGCCGACGTGCAAGAGGGCGTGCGGGCCTTCATCGAACGGCGCGCCGCGCGCTTCCAAGGAACATGAGGTCAGTCGTTTGCGAGCCTCACCGAGCGGAGGCCCTGGTCATCCCGCGGCTTCTATATCCCTTGGAGGAGGTATCCATCTGAGTGCAGTGGCCCTGGTCAGCCGGTCGGGAGGCGCCAGGGACGTCGAGCGGAGGAATAGCGAGTGTGTCGGGGGCGGTGCGGTGGCGGCCCGGCGGGTGTGCGCTGCGGTTGCCGGTCCCGGGGGTGGCGACGAGGTCGGTGTAGCGCACCGGGTCGGTGACCGCTGCCTGTTCGAGGAGCCGGAAGAACAGCAGTCCGCGGGCTCGGCTGGTTCGCCGGTTGAAGCGGAAGGTGAACTCGTCGAGGTAGTCCTGGAGATGGCTGGGGCGATCCCGCCCTGCTGGGTGCCCAGGAGCCACCGCTTGACCAGGGAGGCGACACGGTGCACCCTGTGGGTGCCGGAAACTCGGTCGTGGCTGATCAGGCGGCTTGTTGGTGCTCGTTGATGAGTCCGTTGCAGCGGGTCGATTTCACCAGTCGGATCTGCTGGTGGGGCGGGTTCGGAGCTTGGCCGCCGGTGGGTGGCATCTGGTCGAGGGCGCGGTGGGGCCGGTGGGTGTTGTAGTGGTCGATGTAGTCGACGACGAGGCGTTGGAGTTGTCGCTGGTTCCAGACGAGGGTGCGGTCGAGGAGCTCGCGTCGCAGGGTCCCGATCCAGCGTTCGGCGAATGCGTTCGCCACCGGGGTGCGGATCGGGGCTTTCAGGATCTTGAGGCCGTCGGTGCGGAAGATCTCGTCGAAGGCGGCGATGAACTGGCTGGCTCGATCGCGCACCAGCGTCCGTGCTCCGCAGAGTTGGTCGCGGTGGCGCAGGAACAGGTTCCGTGCGGCCTGTGTGGTCCATGCTCCGGTGGGGTGTTCGGTGATGCCACCGAGGTAGACGGACCTGGTGGGGATGTCGATGAAGAACAGCAGGTAGAACCGGCGCAGGATGACGGGTGTCGATGGTGGCGAAGTCACAGGCAACCGCAGCCTGGGAGCGCAGGAACTGCGACCAGGTCACGCTGGAGCGTTCGGGTGCGGGGTCGATGCCGGCGGTGGGGAGGGTCTGCCAGATCGTCGAGGCGGCCAGCCGATGGCCGAGGCCGACGAGTTCGCCGTGGATTCGCCGGTAGCCCCATGTCGGGTTCTCGGTGGCCATCGCCACGATGAGTCGCCGCAGCTCCGCCGATGTGGAGCGTCGGCCCGGTGGTCGCTGTGGTTGGGTCCAGTGGGGGGCGATGCGGCGGCGGTGCCAGCGCAGGAGCGTGTCGGGCGTGACGAGCCAGCCGTGACGGCATGGGCGGGGGAGCCGGGCTGCGATCGCGCCGAGCACGCTCCGGTCGCCGTCGTTGAGGGCGGGGCGGTCGATCTGGCGGCGGAGCACGCCGAGTTGGTGGCGCAACACGATGATCTCGAGGTCCTTCGAACGCCCGGAACGCACTGCGAGGCGAGCCAGCGCGGCGAGGAACCGGTACAGAACGCGATACATGAGGCTCCAGGATCGGCCGGCGTAGTCGCTGGTCAACACCCACGACCGAGTTTCCGGCACCCACAGCCGTCCTGGTCGTCGCTGCGGGTATGGCGAGCGCCGACGGACCAGGCCACGATGCCAGCGCAGGATCGTCTCGGGGGTGACGAGGAAGGCTGCCTCGCGCTCACGCGGCACAAGTCTTGCCGGCGTGGCCACGAGCGCCCGGTCCGACCAGCAGAAGCGGGGACGACGACTTGACGGCTGAGCACGGCCAGTTGCTGGCACAGCACCAAGATCTCGGCGTCCTTGGCAACGCCGTCCATCCGGTGGATCCGGAGCAACTCGACGACACGGCGGACCAGGCGGTAGAGGAAGCTGAGCGCCACCGGCGAGGAGCGTGCCCGAGCGTGTCGTACCTGGTCAAGACCGCGATCTTGTTGCTGGACCCTTCAGGATCACCGTCGCCGACGGCGCCCGGGCTCGCTCGTCGCGCTTCGCTCGGCTGTGGTGTGACGCCGGGTTCAAGACAACCTTCGTCGAGCACTGCCGGTCCCATCACGTCGCCGTCGAGGTCGTGAACCGCATCCACCCCACCAGTTCATCGCCCTACCGAAGCGGTGGATCGTCGAACGAACCTGGTCATGGCTCATGAACAGTCGACGCCTCCAAATCGACTATGAACGCGACCCGGTTGTCACCGAAGGCTTCGTATGGGCCGCCCACAGCCGCTACCTCCTCCGCCGACTCACCCAACCAGCAACACCCTGATCGCGCTGGCGAAACATTCGCGACAGCCTCTGAGCTAAGTTGGATCGGCCTCGACTGAAGGCAGCCGGTGGGGGCCAACGGGGTCTGCGCGCGGCCCGAGGCTGGGCGGAGCTCGCCCGAGATATCTCTGTGACACCCCTTGCGTAGGTTGACCCCATGGATGCAAGGACTGACACAAGGGCCGAGGGCGTGACGTCGACCGGCACTCCGGCCGGCGCGTCGGCGATGGCCTCGGCGGAGATCGAGTTGGCGTTGGCGGAGGTGTGCGGTGAGCTGAACGCGGCCCATGCTCGCCTCGTCGCCCTCGTGGCGCAGACGTTGGAGTTGAGCTGCTGGGAGGGAGCCGGGATCCACTGCTGTGAGCAATGGGTGGCCTGGCGGACGGGGCTGTCAACGGGGCGAGCGCGGCAGGTCGTGCAGATGGCCCGCCGCCGGCTGGAGCTGCCGGCGACGTTCGCGGCGTTCGGCGCGGGCGAGCTCTCCGTCGACCAGGTCTCGGTCGTGGCGCGTCACACGCCGCCCGCCTTCGATGCCGACGTGGCCGCGTTCGCCCGGTCGGCCACCGTGTCCCAGCTGGGCCGCACGCTGAGCCGCTACACGTTCGACGAGCCTGATACGGCAACGACGCAGGAACATCCCGATCCGTGTTTCGTGTCCGGCATGTTCGACGAGCGCGGCTACTACCGGTTGCGCGCGGTGCTCGACGCTGACCATGGCGCGGTGGTCGATGCCGCGTTGCGCGAAGCGCACGATCGCCTCTTCCACGCAGGGGAGGTCGACGTCACGTGGGCCGATGCGTTGGTCGACGTGGCGCAGCGGTCATTGGGTGCGGTCGAGTCACCCGCTCGGCGAGAGGCCTTCCGAGCCGTCTTCCATGTGCGTACCGACGGCTCCCGGGCCTGCTGGCATGCAGGGCCGGTGCTCCCGGCGTCGCTGCGCCGCGAACTTTTGTGCGATGCCGATGGCGTGGTGGTGGGTCTTCGTGACGGCCGCCCGGTCGACGTTGGACGTTCCACGCGGATCGTGTCGACGGCGTTGCGCCGGCTGGTGGAGGAGCGCGACCCGCGGATGCCGGGTGCCCGGCTGCACGCGCCACCGGGTCCAGTTGCACCACGTCGTCCACTGGGAGGACGGCGGCCCCACCGAGAGCTCGAATCTCGTAGCCCTGTGCCACCGGCATCACCGAATGCACCACCAAGGACTACTCGGCATCAGCGGTGATGCCGACGGGCCGGACGGGCTCGTCTTCACCGACGCCCGAGGGCGGCCGCTGTCCGGCACGCCGCCGGCGCCGCCGGCACCGAGGAACATTCATCGGCCGCCGCGCTGGGCTCATCCCACCGGCGAGCGCCTCCAACCGCGGTGGATCCAGTTCACACGCGCCGACGCGGCCCGCGCTGGCGGGGTGTGAGGCCCAAGCGGCGTCTTCGTCTGGACGACGGACGTCGGCGATCAAGCCCGCCCGACGAGTGGCTTCTCACCCCAGCCGTGTCAAGCATGACGTGACACGGAAGGCGCCCGCGATCCTCGTGCGGCCTCGTAGTGTCATCCCCGTGGAGCTCGACGAACTGACTGACGTCACCTATGAGGTCGATGCCGGCCTGGCCTGGATCACGATCAACCGTCCGGAGCGCTACAACGCGTTTCGAGGCCGCACGATCGACGAGCTGATCCGCTGCTTCAAGGCGGCCTGGGTGGATCGGTCCGTTGGCGTCATCGCGCTGACCGGCGCGGGCGACAGAGCCTTCTGCACGGGAGGCGACCAGAAGCAGCGCGGCGAGACCGGCGACTACGGGCCGACCGAATCCGGGCTGTTCGAAGTCGAGACGCTGCACCGGCTGATCCGCGATGTGCCCAAGCCCGTCATCGCCGCGGTGAACGGGTACGCGATCGGTGGTGGGCACGTGCTGCACGTCCTGTGTGACATCACGATCGCCGCCGACCACGCCATGTTCGGGCAGACGGGCCCGAGGGTCGGGTCCTTCGATGCCGGTTTCGGCTCCGCCTATCTCGCCCGCATCGTCGGTCAGAAGCGAGCTCGTGAGGTCTGGATCTTCTGCCGCCAGTACACGGCCGAGACCGCCGAGCGGTGGGGCCTCGCCAACGCGGTCGTGCCGCTGGCCGAACTCCGCGCCACCGTGCGCAGCTGGGCCGATGAGGCACTGCGGCTCTCGCCGACCGCGCTCAAGGTGCTGAAGCACTCGTTCAACGCCGAGACCGAGCACATCGCGGGTGTCGGGCAGCTCGCCTTCGACAGCCTCGAGCTGTTCGTCCACACGCCCGAAGCACGCGAGGGAGTGGCGGCGTTCACGGAGAAGCGCTCGCCCGACTTCGGCCCGTACCGCTGAGCGCCTGCCCCGTCTCAGCCCGCCATGCTGTAGCCGCCCGACACCGACAACACCTGTCCCGTCACATGGCCGGCCGCGTCCGAGGCCAGGAAGACGACTGCGTTGGCGACGTCCTGGGGCCGGCCCAGCTTGCGCAGCGGCAGGCCGCGGGCGATCTTCTCGAGCTGCTCTTCCGTGAACATCTGGTCCCGGTCACGCCACATGCTCGCCTCGCCCACCTCCTCGTCGGCTTCCGGGATCGTCACGCCGGGGCACACGACGTTGCATCGGATGCCGGCTCGGCCGTTCTCCTTGGCGATGGTCTTCATGAAACTGTTGATCGCCGCCTTGACGCCCCCGTAGACGGCCTCACGAGGCTCGCCCTGCCGGCTGGCGTCGGAGGAGATCGACACGATCGCGCCTCGTTGTTGCGGGATCATGTAGCGCAACGCGGCGCGAGTGCAGTTGAGCACCCCGAGGTAGTTGATGGCGATCACCTTCTGCCAGAACTCGGGTGTCGTCTCGGTGAAGTACATCAGCTGGTCCCAGCCGACGCCGTTGACCAACACGTCGACCGACCCGTGCCGAGCCTGCGCGCTCGCCATCATGGCATCGACCTGGTCGAGATCGGTGACGTCGGTGCGCACGAAGTGCGCGTCCGCCGCGCCGCACCCCAGCGCCGTGCCGGCCACGCGCTCGGTCTGGTCGGCGTCGATGTCGGCCAGCGTGAGTCGAGCGCCCTCCGAGGCGAAGGTGAGAGCGACGGCCCGGCCGATGTTCGAGCCTGCTCCCGTCACGACGACGGCCCGGTTCTGCAGCCGCAGATCCATGGTGTCACCTCGAGGTGGCGCTGATCCCGAAGCGCCGTAGGGTCGCCCGAAGCTACTACCGGCCCCCTCCTCGGTGCCGATGAAGTTCGCGGCCTTCGCCGGCGCCCACCACCTGCTCGGACCGTTCCGATGCGCCCATCGGGATCTTCATGACGACTCGCGCACCCGACGCCTGCTCGACCGTGACCCGGCCACCATGGCTCTCGGCCACCATCCTTGGCCAGGCCGATGCCGGCGCCCTCCCCCACGCCGCCGCGCTCGTCGCCGCCGTGTTCCGCAGCCCGCTCGAAGGGCAGGAAGGCCCGCTCCTCGAAGTTGCTCGGGAAGCCAGGGCCGTCGTCCTCGACGGAGATCGTGACACCTCGAGAGCCAGGTGGCCCACTTCGACGATCGGCGGTCGCGGGGCGGGGCCGCGGCGGACCATCGCGCGGAGGCGGGCGAGGAGCTCGGAGAACGCGAACGGCTTGATCAGGTAGTCATCCGCGCCCACGTCGAGGCCCCGCACCCGGTCCGCGACCGCGTCGCGAGCGGTCAGCATGAGCAAGGGCGCCCATCGACCCGCGGCGCGCAAGCCACGGCACACCTCGAAACCATCGGGGGCGCCAAGGCCGATGTCGAGGACGATGGCGTCGTAGTTCGTCTCGCCGGCAACCACAGGGCGTTTCGCCCGAGTGGACGACGTCGACGGCGAAGTGCTCCTCGACCAGCCCGCGTTGGAGGAACCCGGCCAGCTTCAGCGAGTCCTCGACGACCAGGACCCGCACCGCTGCTACCTGATGATCTCCACGAGGCCCAGTGTCTCCTTCGGGCCCTTGACCGCCGTCTCGAGCACCTCGCCGATGCCTCCTACGCATGCCTTGCTGTCGACCACGCCCGGCTCGAGCGCGGTGGTCTCGCGTGTCCGCACGGCGTGGGCGAACCGGCCGTAGGGGACGGTGACCGCGCCCGACAGGTCGATCACGCTGAGCGTGTCCTCCGCCTCGCCCGCGAGCCACTCCTGGCGGAACCGCCGATGGAGCTGGGGGTGGCTCTGGAAGACGACACCCGGCTGGGCCCCGCCCACGCCGGCGTGGAACAACCCTGAGGTCTCGACCACGTGGCCGTGCGCGTCGAGCTCGGCCGTGTCCTCACCGAAGTACCACACGTTGCCGCAAGGGTCCTCCGCGTGGGAGTCGCTCGCACGTTCCGCGAGCATGCCGTCAAGGTACAGCCGGTCCTCCACCGCCCGGGTGCGCACCCCGTCCACCACCTTGGTTCGCGACGACGGCACGACGACATCGAGTGCCGCTTTGCCGTCCTTGGTGCCCACGTAGAGGTAGGTGGTGCCGGGTCGCTGCGGGAACCAGGGGTTGGCGATGTTCGGGCTGAAGCGGCCGGGATCGATGCTCGGGTGGTAGTGCGGGCCGGGTCCGAACTGCGGCAGGGGGCAGGAAGCCGCCGCCGCCGTCGGCAGGAAAGCCGCCGCCACGCCGAGGGTCGTCGCTCCACCGAAGAGCGCTGCTCGCCAGGTCATGGTGTCCTCCTCGTCGGTGCCCGCGCGTCGCTTCGACGGTAAGGACGCGGAGGTCAACGGACGGTAAGAGCCCGACGAGCCGTTCGGGCGCGCGGGTATACGGTTTGCCCCCAACTGACGAAGGGTGGGCGCCCCGTGGACTTCACGAGCTTCGAGGGCGGCAGCGTCTCCATCGACGACGCGGCTTGGAGCCAGTTCCAATCGATGGTGCGGGGGCAGGTGGTCACGCCCGGGGACGACGACTACGACGCTCGACGGGCGCTGTGGAACGCCATGATCGACCTCGACCCGGCGCCATCGTCAGGTGCGCGGGCGCGGCCGACGTCGTGGCCGCGACGCGCTTCGCTCGCGAGCACGACGTGCTCGTGTCGGTTCGAGGCGGTGGCCACAACGTCGCCGGGAAGGCGACCGCCGACGGCGCGCTGATGATCGATCTCTCCGCCATGCGGTCGGTGCACGTCGACCCGGCCCTCTCGACGGTGCGGGTGGGCGGTGGGTGCCTGTGGTCGGACGTCGACCAGGAGACCCAGGCCTTTGGCTTGGCCACCACTGGGGGCACGGTCTCGCACACGGGCGTTGCCGGTCTCACCTTGGGTGGAGGTCTCGGCTGGCTGGCACCGCTCCACGGCTTCACCTGCGACAACCTGGTCTCGGTCGATCTCGTCACCGCCACGGGCGATTACCTGCGGGTGAGTGACCGCGAGCACGCCGAGCTCCTGTGGGCCCTGCGGGGTGGCGGCGGGAACTTCGGGGTGGCCACGTCGTTCGAGCTGCGCCTCCACCCGGTCGGACCGATGGTCTACGGCGGTCCGATCATGTGGCCGGCGGCGCAGTCGCGCGAGATCCTCGCCGCGTATGTGGAGCTGGGCCGTGAGCTGCCCGACGAGCTGTCGCTGTTCGCGGGGTTGATCCCGAACCCCGAGGACATGCAGCCCCTGGTGGCGATTGTCGCGGGCTGGTTCGGCCCGCTCGACGGCGCCGAGCGGCCCTCGCTCCCGTGCGCGCCCGTCGCCGGCCGTCGACATGGTAGGGCCGATCCCGTATGTCGCGCTGCACTCGATGCTCGACGACGCCGTGCCACACGGCTGCCGCGCTACTGGAAGTCGGGCCACTTCACCGACTTTCCTGAGCCCGTCCTGGCCAAGATCGCCGACGCGGGCGACCGGAAGCCCACGCCACTCTCGGTCGAGCTGTTCTTCCACCAGCACGGGGCGGCGACACGCGTCGCGGTGGCGGACACCGCCTTCCCTCACCGCGCGCCGTCGTGGGACTTCGACGCGCTGGCCCAATGGTTCGAGCCCGAGCAGGCCGAGGCGGGATCGCGTGGGCCCGGGGCCTCTGGGACGAGATCGCCCCGTACAGCCACGGCGTCTACGTCAACCATCTCGACGCCGACGACAAGGGCCGGGTCAGGCAGGCCTACGGACCGAACCTCGAGCGGCGGGCCGGCCTCAAGCAGAAGTGCGACCCGGACAACTTCTTCCGGCTCAACGACAACATCGTCCCGGTCTGAGCGACGCTTACAGCGGTTCTGGGTGGGCTTGGGTAAGGGCGAGATATGGGCGGAGTGAGAAGTTGGTAAGAGCCACGAGCGACCGGATGGATGTCGCCGTTTCTCGGCTGTGCTCATGCCCCCACCTGCGCCAGCATCCCGCATAGAGTCCGCGAAACCGCGTCCCATCTCGGAGGTGCTGGCGCCTGCGGACTTTCGTTCCAACCGCCGGCGCGCCGCCGGCAGGGTCGTGGCTGATCCCGCCATCCCCCGAGCGAGACACGGATGCCAGCACGGTGTTGAGCAGGACCGACGAGGAACGGGCCGGCGACGAGCGCTCGACTGCGCCTCGTCGCGGGGGCCGTCCAGGCCCGGTCCGTCTCATCGTGCGATGGTTCTCGGTGCTTTGCCTGCCCTTGGTGTTGATCACGGCGTCATCGCTCTTCTCCGAGCTCACCCGACCCGGCAACATGACCGCGACCGAGCGGCTCATAGAATGGCTGCGGAGTCACAACGGCGGCGCGGTCGTCAATCAAATCGAGCGCTGGTACTACTCGCATCGTCAGCCGAAGGTGGGCGGCGCGCTCACGGCATTGCCGGGCCGGCTGCTGCCCTCGCCCACCAGCTTCACGGTGATTGGCGGGCCGTCGCCCGTTGTTCCCCCCGTGGCCGACCCGCTCCCGGGTGAGGGTACATGGCAGCCAGTAGGACCGCTCATCCGAGGCTTTCCCTCCGTCGAGGTCACCTACCTCAGACCGGATGCTGTCCACACCACCCTCGTGGCCGCACTGGCCTGGATCGATCGGCGGGTGACAGAGATCGGGCTGGTGCCGGGGCGCACGCAGCCGGGCCATGGGCCGTGGCCGGGGGGCGACGGCGTACCGCCGAGGTTGTTCCCGAGACTGCTGGCCGCCTTCAACTCGGGGTTCCGCCTCGCCGATGCTCGTGGGGGCTTCTACCTGAACGGGAAGACGGCGGGAAGCCTGCGCGAGGGGGCGGCCTCCTTCGTCCTCCATGCTGACGGAACGGCCGACGTGGAGGCCTGGGGACGCGACGCCACACTCTCGTCGTCGGTCGTCGGTGTGCGGCAGAACCTCGCTCTGATCGTCGATCGAGGCCGGCTGGCTCCTGGCATCGACGACAACGTGGACGATCTGTGGGGGAAGACCCTCGGCAACTCGCTGTTCGTGTGGCGCTCAGGGGTTGGCGTCGATGCCGGAGGCAATCTGATCTACGCAGCCGGCGACGGGCTGAGCGTGCGGACCCTCGGTGAGCTCCTTCGCCGTGCCGGTGCCCTCAGAGCCATGGAACTTGACATCAACCGCGCCTGGGTCTCGTTCAACGTCTTCCCCCACGACGCAACGGGCCAGCTGGTAGCCCGTTCGGCGATGAAGCTGCTCCCCGATATGGCGAAGCCGTCGACTCGCTACCTCACGCCGGACGATCGCGACTTCATCGCCGTACTCCGCCGATCGTGACAGACCGGCGAGGCCGTTCGAGGGGCTATCGCATCGGGCTCTTCGCGCTCGATACGGTCCTCTTGTTGGCAGCCGTCCTGTCGGTGGTCACGCTGGGGCTCGGATGGATCGTGCTGCCGCCGCTTGTCATCGTGGTCACGCTGGTTGGCGCGGCCAGTTTTCATCGGCGCATCACCGAGTAGGGCGGGCGGCCGGCGCGAGTCCTGGGTGGGACAGTCGGCCGTCAAGAGCGCCACTTCGCGCGAGGGACAGGGGGAGCGATGATCGAGCCGTACAACGCCGTTGGTCTCGTCCCGACCGTGTGGGGCATCTCCGAGCGGGGCGAGATCATGCGGAACCTCGAGCATCACCGGCACATGGTGAAAGCGGCGAGCTGGTTGGCGTCGCTCGACCTCCCCGTGCGCCTCGTGGCCTTGCCGGAAGGCGCGTTGCAAGGCTTCAACGACGAGGTGCTCGACCTCGCTCGGGATCATGATGGCGAACGAGGGGTCCTACCCCGAGAACGCGAGGGCCTTGGCCATGAACGGCGCCGAGGTCGTCTATGGCGCCTCGATCCCGCATCCGGCCGCGTCCAACGACTACTTCGAGATCCAGAACCGCGCTCGCGCCCTCGACAACAACATGTACCTGCTCGCCCCGAACATGGGCACCTACTACCTCACTGCGGCGTCCGAGGCGCCGATCGACACCTTCGGGGGGAAGTCGATGATCGTCGACTACCGCGGTCAGCTCGTGGGTTCGCAGGAGTACGGCGGGGTGTCGACGTCGGTGTGCGGCCCGATCAACATCGAGGCCCTGCGCCATCACCGAGCCACGAGCCCGTGGACCAACTGGATGAAGGATCTCCGCACGGAGATGTACCAGATGGTCTACGAGGAGCCGATCTACCCGAAGAACCTCTACCTCGAACGCGCGCTGTACCGTCACGCCGAGTACAAGGCAGAGGTGACGCAACGCCAGATCCGCCTGCTACAGGAACGCGGAATCTGGGTGCCACCGGCGTCGAGCAGTCAGGAGCCCTGAGCCGGCCGAGCGGAGCGATTGAGCGGCTCGGTCCACACCAGGGCCGTCCCGTCGACGACGACCGCCCCATCCTGGTTCGTGATCGTCGTGCGGAGCCGTGAGATCGGCTTGTCGGCGCGGGCTTCGAGCACCTCGACTTCGGCGGTGATCGTGTCGCCCGGCCGTACCGGCCCCTTGAAGCTCCAGTCGGTGTGGAGGAAGACGCTGCCGGGGCCGGGAAGGTCCTCGGCGACGACGGCGTTGAGCAGCCCGGTGGTGACCCCGCCTTGCACGATCACGCCCCCGAAGCGGCTCGCCTCGGCCAGCTCGCGGTCGTAGTGGAGCGGGTTGCGGTCGCCGGTCAGCTCGGTGAACAGTTCGATATCAAGGTGTCTCACGGTGCGCGAACGGCGGGCGGTGTCGCCGACGGTCACTACGAGTCCCGGCGCACGAGCGCTGCGGTCAGCGGGGCGTGTCGTCGGTCGGCGTCGGCCGTCAACGGGGTCCACAGCTTCACCCGCACCAACGAGCGGTCGAGCACGCCGAGCTCGACCACCCGTGCCACCGCGGCAACGGCTTCCGGCTCGCCGTCGACGATTCCTTCCGTGAGCACCGGGGCGACCAGGCCCTCGGCGCGAGCGGTGGTGGTGGCCGGGGCCTCGGTGATGGCTTCGCGCTCGCCGACGCGGCGCGCCGCGATGGCCGTGGCCAATCCCACGACGGCCAGCGCGACGAGGCCGGCGAGCGCGAATTGCCCGACCTGGACCGCCACCGACGAGCGCCGGGCCCGCTCTCCGCCCGGCTTGCTCTTCCTCACCGACGCCGGCCCGGCCAAGCACGCCACGAGAGCCGCATTGGAAGGAGCCTACGGGCGCAATGTGGTGATCGCGCCGCGCCGGCCCCGCCGAGCTGATGGCGCTGTACTGCCTCGAAGAGGTCAGTCGTGGCCGGCGGTGAGAACGGCGAGCGCGCCCTCGTCCTCGGGCAGGACCCACCGGAAGCACTCCGTGCGCCACCACTCGCGGTAGGTCGCCCGGCCGACCAGCTCGATGAGCGGCGCCGTCTGCGAGGCATGGGCGCGCAGGGCGCTCACCTTCAGATCGAGCAAGTCATCCGAGAGTGTCGTGCGGCGGGCCAGGTCGGTCGGCGCGCAGCAGGGCGGTGCGGGCTGATCGGCCCACAGCCCGATCAGATCGTTGATCGGGCCCCACCGCTCGTGGAACTCGGCGGTGACGGTCGCGTACCACAGCGTTGCCGACGGGAGGGTGGCGGCCCACGCCGCGTCGTCCAATCGCAGACGGCGCGATGGTCGGGATGGCCGGTGAGCCCATCCGGTCCGAAGGTCACGATGAGGTCGGGCCCGATCTCGGCGATGTGACCGGCGATGATGTCGCTCGCATCGCAGTTCGAGCAGCCGCCGTCCTCGAACCCGAGGAGCCGCACCTCGTCGACCCCGAGGACCGCCAGGCTGTGGCGGAGCTCCGCCTGCCGGATGCCCGCGAGCCGCGCCGGCGGCCAGGAGACCGGGTCGCTCGTGCCGTGCTCGCCCAGCGTCGCGGTCACGACCACGACGCGATCCCCGCGGTGACGCCACTCGGCCATGAGGCCGGCGGACAGGTAGGCCTCGTCGTCGGGGTGAGCCCAGACGCCGAGGAGCGTGCGCCGCGTCATGATCGTGCTCCCAGGGCGGCGAGCGCCTCGACTTCGTCGGCCATGGCCGAGCTCAGTCGCAGCACGAGGTGGGCGATCTCGGCCTCGTCCCACTGGTGGCTGGCCATGCGGTCGACGATGTCGAACAGGGGGAGTCCGAGCCGATCGCGGCTGACCTGGTACTCGGCGAGCGCATGGTCGAGCGTGGCATGGTCGAGCGTGGCATCGTCGAGCGTGGCGCCGTTGTCGAAGCCGCGCATGACCGCGTCGGCGAGCAGCTCTGCATCGCGCAGCGCGTCGGTCATTCCGTGAGCGCTGATCGGGTCCCGGTAGCAGCCGGCGTCGCCGACGAGGGCCCATCCGGGGCCGTGCGCGCGGCGCACGAAGCCAGGACGCCCGCTCCATGTCCTCGTGCGCGGGTCCGGGGTGACGCCCCGCAAGCGATCGGCCAACTCCAGCGTACCGTCGGCGACGAGCGCGGTGAGGAGCTCGGGACCGTCGCCCGCCCCCGCCGGGGACGTGTTGGCGAACACGTACGCGCCACCGTTGGTCGGGATCACGCCCGAGCAGGCGTTCGGTCGGAGGCTCCAGTGGAAGCCGTCGACGTCGACGTCGGGCCAGTGGGAGTAGGTCATGGCGCTGGCGTGGCGGCCGACGCGGGTGAACGCAGGCGCGGTATGGCGGGCCACGATCGAGCCCAGGCCGTCAGCGCCGACCACCAGGCGGGCGCGGAGGTCGATGCGCTTCCGAGCCGCGGTGAGGGCGCGGACGCCGACGACCCTGCCGTCGTCCATGCTCAGATCGACGACCGAGGCCCCGTCGTGCACCTCGGCTCCCGCGGCGCAGGCGGCTTGCGTGAGCACCGCGTCGAGCAACTCGCGACGAGGGGCGTAGAGCGCATCGATCCCCTGCGACGGCTTGATGCTGATGACGGCTTGCTCGTCGCGGAAGCGGATCGTCATCTTCTTCACCGGCGGGGTGCCCGCGGCGACGACGTCGTCGAGCAACCCCCAGCGGGCCAGCTGCAGCACGCTGCCACGCGACAGTGTGGGCATGGCCGGTGGCTCGGGGCCGGGTCGCCGTGGGCCGAGAAGCACGGTGCGCAGCGCGCCGCGGGCCAACAGCATGGCGGTGGCCGCGCCGACGGCGCCCCCGCCGACGACGATGACGTCGTGTGAGGGGGGACGGCGGAGCGGGGACGGGTGGGTGCGGGAGGGCATGTCGATCGTTTCCTGCTCGGGCTCGGTCGTCGGTGTCATGCCGAGGCTCGGGGTCGGCTCGTCAGGTCGACGAGCGGAGGCGACCGTACGGACGGCGTCTTCCCTTCCCATTCCTTCGCCCCTCGGCGTGGGGGAAGGTCGAGGGAAGGCGCGGCCTCGAGGCTCACCAACCATGGCGACCGCCAGCCCACCCCCCGTCGTGCCCACCGACGGGGCCGGGCCGTCCGCGGCCCGCCGGGGCGCGCTGGCGGCGCTCCCGTTCGTCGCCGCCTACCTTCCGTTTGCCCTGGTCATCGGGTCCACTGCCGCCACGGCCGGGGCGCCGCTGGCCGGGTGGACGGGCAGCTGGCTGATCCTCGGCAGCAGTGCTCAGCTGGCGGCGCTGCAGACGCTCCCCGAAGCCGGAGTGCTCGCTGCGGTCGTGGCCGGCCTCCTGATCAACGCCCGCCTGGTCGTCTACAGCGCGTCGCTCGCCCGGACGTGGGCCCACCAGCCTCGGTGGTTCCGCGTCGCCGCAGCAGGGCTGATCATCGACCCGACGTGGGCGGCCGCCGAGCAGCACGCCGGGTGGTGCCCGGACGGCGGCGAGCAACGGCGCTACTTCTTCGGTGCCGGGCTCACGTTGGTTGCCGGCTGGTCGGCGGTGATGGCGGCCGGAGCGATCGTCGGGGCGCGGCTCGACTGGTTCCGCCTCGACATCGTCATCCCGCTGTGCCTGCTCGGACTGGTCGGCGCCGGGCTTCGAGCCAGCCCGACACGCTGGGTGATCGCGGCCGCGGCCGGCGCGGCCTGGGCCAGCTCCGGTTGGCCGGCCGGTACAGGCATCCTGGCGGGCGTGATCGCCGGGTGCGCGGCCGGATCGATGGTGGCTCGAAGGAGCGAGTCATGACCTGGTTGGTGATCCTGGGTGTCGGCCTGGGCAGCTTCGTGTTCCGTCTCGGGCCGCTGTTGGCGCTGGAGCGCGTGTCGCTCTCCGAGCGCGGCCACCGGTGGATCCGCCACGCGGGCACCGGCGCGCTGACCGCCCTCATCGTCGTCTCGACACGGCACGCGGCGACCGGGAGTTCGGCGCTCCCCACCGTGCTGGCGATGGCAGCCGCAGTGGTGCTCGTCGCCCGGGGCGCCTCGATGTTGCGGCTCGTTCTCTACGGTGGCGGTGTCTACGCCGGTGCGATCATTCTCCTCGGGCTGCTCGCCCGATGAGTGACGAGGCAGAAGGAACAGGTCCGGGAATGTCGATGGTCCACATCACCCTGCTCGGCGACTTCAACATGACGGTCGACGGCGCCGCGGTCGTCGATCGGCCATGGACCCGCCGCCAGGCGGCGGCGTTGGTGAAGGTGCTCGCGCTCGCACGGGGACGGCGGCTGCATCGCGAGCAGGTGATCGACCTCCTCTGGCCCGAGGACACGATCGAGGAGGCGGCCCCGAAGCTGCACAAGGCCGCGCACTACGCACGGCGGGCGATCGGGCTGCCCAACGCGGTCGTGCTCCGGGGTGACCAGGCCGTGCTGCTCCCCGATGTCGACGCGACCGTCGACGTCACCGAGTTCGAGGACCTGGCTCGCCGCGCCCTGGCCGATGGCGATGCCGTCGGCGCTCGGCGCGCGCTGGCCATGTACGGGGGCGAGCTGCTGCCCGAGGATCGCTACGAGGTGTGGGCCGAGGATCGTCGCGAGCAGCTCCGGTTGCGCTACCTCGACTTGTTGCGGCTCGATGGTCGTTGGGAGGCGGTGGTCGAGCTGGACGCCACGGATGAGATCGCCCATCTCGCCCTCATGCGCCAGCACGCGGCCAACGGCGACCGCCACGCCGCGGTGCGCCAGTTCGAACGTATGGATCGCGCCTTGCGGGGTGAGCTCGGTGTCGCCCCGGGCCGCGAGGCCCTCGACCTGCGCGACCGCTTGCTCGCCGAGCAGCAGGTCATCCCGAGACGCGTCGAGACCCTCGTCGGGCGTGAGCCAGAGCTCGCCATTGCCGAACGAGCCCTCCTCGAGGCGGCGGCCGGGCAGAGCCGCACGCTCGTGGTGAGCGGGGTGGCGGGCGTGGGGAAGTCGTCGCTCCTCGCCGCCATCACGGCGCGAGCCAAGGAGCTGGGCTTCCGTGCGGGGCACGGAACCTCCGCACCGGTCGAAGGCGCGTGGCCGTACGCCCCGATCGTCGAGGCGCTCGCCGATGTGTGCCGGCGCCATCCGCCCCTCCTCGACGGCCTACCCGACCACCATCGCGAGGAGATCGAGCGGGCCCTCGCCGGGACGGACCTCGCGTGGAGCGGCGCGGGTTCCCACCAAAGACTCTTCGTCGCCGCCGCCGAGCTGGTCCGGCTGGCCTCGGCGACCAATGGCCTGCTGCTGACCATCGACGACGTCCACGACGCCGACGACGCCAGCCTGCGACTGCTCCACTACATCGCCCGCTCGACGCATGACGAACGGGTCTGCATCGTGGTGGCGCATCGACCGGCGCCCAGGTCCGACATGCTGGCGGAGACACGCCGGAGCCTGCTCGACAGGTACGGAGCGATCGAGCTCGAGCTCGGCCCGCTCGCCGAGGAAGCGACCGCCACGCTCATCCGCCGTCACCTCTCCGAGCCCACCGCCGAGCAGGTCGAGCAGATCGCCGTCCTCGCTCGCGGTCTCCCGTTCGCGGTGAACGAGCTCGCCCGGCGCGCGGCCACCGAGCCGAGCTGGGTCCAGGTGCTCGACGCCAACGTGGTCGGCGGCATCGCCCCGGAGACCCGCGAGATCCTGCAGCGGGTGGCCATCGTGGGCTCGTCGTTCGACACCGACGAGTTCGTGGCCCTGTCCGGGCGACCGGAGGAAGAGGCGTTCGATCATCTCGACGCCGCCCTCGGCGCCTCGATCATCGAGCCGGCAAGCTCGGGATACCGGTTCCGCCATGGTCTCGTCCGCGACGCGCTCCTCGACGACGTCCCGCCGCACCGCCGTCGACTCATCCATCGCAACGCGGCGCACCGCCTGATCGAGCTGGGCTCGTCGCCCGCACGCGTCGGTCATCACCTCCTTCAATCCGGGGCGACCGCGGAGGCGGTGCCCTACCTCCTTCGTGCTGCGGAGACCGAAGCCGCGGTCGGTGCCTACCGGGACGCCCTCTCTCTCGTCGACGCCGTCCTTCCTCATGCCACCGGTGCTCACCGCGCCATGGCGCTGTCCCTGCGCGGCGATCTGCTCAACGCGCTCGGCGACCCGATGGCGGCGTCGGCCTACCGGGAAGCGCTCGACGGCGCCGCCCCGGAGGCGGCTCGTTCGCTGCGCGTCCGCCTGGCTCGCACCGCGATGATGTCGGGAGACTTGGAGACCGCCGGCGCCGCCCTCGACGGAGTCGAGACCGATGGTGGCGTCGACGACGCCGACATCCTCCTCGTCCGGGGCAAGTGTGCGTTCTTCTCCGCCGACCTGGAGATGGCCCGCGTGGCCAGCGAGGAGGCGCAGAAGCTGGTGCTCGCCGGCGAGCGCAGCTGGAAGGTGCTGGACCTGATCGCGCTGCAAGGCTTCCTGGCGCATCTCTCAGGCACGTGGTTCGACCGGATGCGCCTCGAGCTGCGGCGGATGCGCGAGGACCCGGAGATGGCCAACGCGATCTTCGACGGCTACCTCTGCCCGGCCGAGTACCTGTTGTACGGATCGACGCCCTACGCCGAGGTCATCGCCGTCGCCCGAGACCTGCAGACCACCGCACGCCGTAGCGGGGCCCTACGCGCCGCCGCGTTCGCATCGGCGCTGATCGGCGAAGCCGCGCTCCTGTCGGGCGACCTCGAGCTCGCCGCGGCCGAGCTCATCGAGGCCGGCGAGTTGCACCGTGACCTCGGCTCACCGGGTGGTCAGGCGCACTCGTTGCAGCGACTCGCCGAGGTGCGAATCGCCCAGGGTGACGGCGCTGAGGCCCTGCGACTGCTGCAGGAAGCCTTCCCCTTGGCGCGTGGCTCGATGATCGCCAAACATCTGCTCCAACGGATCTTCGGGACGATGATCCTGGCGGCCCCGAACGCCATCGAGGCTCGGGCCACGGTCGACCGGGCCGAGTCGATGCTCGCTTGGGACGACGCCTGCCCGTTCTGCTCGGTCATGCTGTGGGTGCCGGCGTCGATCGCCTGCGCGCAGGCCGGTGATCTCGACAGCGCCAAGCGTCTCTTGGCCGTGGCCGACCGGTCGGCGATGATGTGGCAGGGGACGTCGTGGGAGGCCGGGCTGGCCGAGGCGCGGGCCGCGCTGGCGGCCGCGCAGGGCGATGTCGCGGCGGCGCGTGACGAGATGCAGTCGGCGTGTGAGCGGTTCCAACGAGCGGGCCAGCCGCTCGACGCCGAGCGCTGCCGGCGGGCGGCGGCCGAACACGCCGCGGGCGCGCCCGCCTGAACCGTCGTCGTGACGATGAACGATCCGGAGGGGGATTTCATCCCCCATGGGACGATTGCGCGCGGCCTGTCTGCGGGCATGATGCGTACGACACGCCTCGCGCCCCGGACCCGGGCGCCCGAGCACGGAGCAGCCCATGACCCAGATCCCCACTCGTGCCGCTGCGGTGGCCTTCGTCGGCCTCGCCCTCGCCGTCGGGGCGTGTGGCAGTAGCAGTTCCTCGAGCTCGTCGGCCACCACCGCCACCACCAGCGTCACCACCTCGGCCACTGGATCGGCGACGGCAGGAACCGCCAGTGCCCAACTGTGCGCGGCGCGGGACGTGCTCAAGGCGTCGATCCAGGACCTGACGAGCATCGATGTCGTGAAGAACGGCACGTCGTCATTGCAGACCGCGCTCACCAACGTGAAGACCAACCTGGAAGCGGTGAAGTCGGCGGCCACCTCCGACCTTCAGCCACAGGTCAAGGCGCTCGAAGACTCCCTGAGCCAACTGCAGACGGCGGTGACGAACGTCAGCTCCGGGGGCATCGCCGCGGTGGTGACCGCGGGCAAGGATGTGCAGCAGACAGGGAGCACCCTGCTCACGAGCCTGGAGAACCTGAAGTGCGCTTGACCCGCGAAGCGGGAGGGACCGCCCGCCGTCACGTCAGTTGACGAACACGGCCAGGATGCCGCCCAGCACGAGGCCCGCGCCGAGACCGGCGGTGACATCGAGAGGGTTGTGGGCGCCGACGTAGACGCGCCCGAACATCACGAGCAGGGTGGCGAGGAAGGGGAGCCACCACCATGCCACCGGCAGGTCTGGCGCCACGACGCAGGCGATGGCGGCGACCAGGATGACATGCCCGGACGGGAAGCTCGGCCCGGAAGCCGGCACGTCGCCTCCCCGCAGGATGGCCGCGACCTGGCTCGTCCCCGGCCGCTGGCGGACGGTCAGGTAGTCAGCCATGCGATGGCGGATGACTCGTTCGGTCACGAGCTTCAGCAGCATCGCGAGGATCACGCCGATGCCGACGGCCACGTCGCCGTAGGCGATCGCCACGGCCAGGCCCACGAGTGTGCCGACCACGAGGTTGCCGAGTTGCATCGGGAGCCACAGGACCCAGTGGAGCCATCCGGGAAGCCGGTTGCAGGCGCGGAAGGCGCGCGCTTCGGCCGCGCTGATCGATGGTTTGCGAGCCTCGTTGATCGAGAGGGCGAGCACCACGAGTCCGGCTCCCGCGACGAAGAGCCACCTAGGGTTCATCGCCCGCTTGGCGGATCGACCGCTTCGCCTCCGATCACGTGGCCGTGCCGCCGGCTTCGGCCGCCTCCCCGAGCCGGCCGCGTACCTCGTCGAGCAGGCCCGGTCGAGCCTTGAGCGCGCTGCGGGTGGCGCCGCTCAAGGCCCAGCGCTGCAGCCGGTCTCTCGCTCGCAGCAGCGTGGCGCGGTCGGTGGTGGCCACGGCAGGGGCGATGGCGCGCTCGGGGCCGACGTACACGCTCGACGACGACAACAGCTCGGCCACGTCGGTGGCGAGCAGCAGGTCGGCGGCCGCCATCTCGCTGAAGCCGAAGTCGATGAGCCAGACCTCGCCCGTGTCGTCGACGAAGATGTTCGCCAACCGCAGGTCGCGATGGGCGATGCGATGGTGGCGCAGTTGGGCGACGAGGTGCCAGATGGCCGCCAGCATGTCGTCGGTGAGCTCGCTCTGGTCGAGACGGTCGAGCGACCGGCCGGCGATCGCCTCGTACGCGAGCACGTACCCGTTCGGGTCGGCCGTGGCGAAGGCCCGCAGCGGTGGCGTTTTCACGCCCAGGCTGGTGGCGGCGAGCGCCACGAGCGCCTCGTGCTCGACGGTGCGCCGCAGCGAGTTGAACGGCCGCTCGTCACCGAAATCGCGAGGCTGGAGTCGCCGGTAGAAGCGGAACAGGAGGTCGGCGCTGCGCTCGTCTTCCCCCAGCGCTTTGACGAAGAGCTTGTCGCCGTCGAGACCCTCACCGAAGTACGGCGTCGAGCCGCGGGCGTCGACACTCGCCTTGTCGAGCGACTTGACCGGCAGCCCGACGCTCGCCAGCCCCTCGACCACGGCCTCGGTGGTCGGCCGGCGCGACGGAGCGCCCATCGCCACCAGCACGGCGGCGCCGATCAACCAGCCGACGAGCGGAGCCTGCACCGAGTCGAAGGAGACCGGCGACGCGAGGAACCTCGTGAAGACCAGGCCCAGGATCAGCGCCCATCCGGCTTCGCGCCATCGACGGCCGAGCCATGGCGCCGCCGCCGTGAGGACGGCGGCGACCACGCCGATCCCCACTGCGCTCGGGAAGGCGCGGCTCGTGAGGGGCCCGAGACCGGCGTTCAGATCGATGGTCGTCCGCCCTTCGCCGGGGTCGGTCAGCCCGTGGAGCAAGGGGACCAACAGCCCGGCCAGCACGCCGGCGATGGCCACGGTGGCCAGCATCCGCCAACGCTGCTTGGCCACCGTCCAGAGGAACCCACCGCCGAGGACGACGATGGCCAGGATGCGAGTGCCGACGACGATGACGTCGACGATCCACGCCGGCAGGGCGTCGAGCCCGCGCAACAGGTCCGAGCCGAAGGCGACGAGCGTGTCGCCGAAGAGCCCCTCGATGATGAGGAGAACGACGAGGACGACCGCCGCCACCGCCAGGCGGAGGACGTCGGCTGGGGAGCGCTCGATGCGCTCCCCAGCCGACGCCTCGTGCCTGCGTGCCTCGGTTCCCGGCTCCGGAGCCGACACCCGCGACGTGGCCGTGTCGCTCAGGAGGAGAGCGCCTTCGCCTTGCCCTGCTGGAACTCGGCCTCCGTGATCACACCCTTGTCGCGCAGGTCGGCGAGGCGGGCCACCTCATCGGCCGCGCTCCCGCCGCTGGTGCTGGCCACGCTCTGGACGTATTGCCGCATGGCCGCATCCTGGGCTTGGGCCGCCTGGGCGGCGTGCTCCTGCATCTTGTGGCCCCGAGCGATCAGGTACACGAACACGCCGAGGAAGGGCAACACGATGATGAAGATGATCCAGAGCGCCTTGGCCCACCCTCCGAGGTCATGGCTGCGGAAGATGTCGCCGAACACGACGATCAGCAGCCATATCCAGATGAAGAACAAGAAGAACCACAGCATGGACAGGAAGACCTGTCCGACTTGGAAGTCGGCGAAGAGCATGACTCAGTACCTCCAGGAACCGATTGTTTGATCTCGTCCGGATCGGCCGGACACCCGTTGTCAGTGCTTGCCCATTTGAAAGGCGCCGATGAGTATGTCAGCCCGGGGTGATGCCGTCGCGCATGACGACACCCGCCGGCGCCAAACGGGAGCGCGCCTCACGGACCGGCGACGGCGTTCACCGGTGGATGGCGCTCGCTCCACGGCCTGGCTTGTTCGAGCTGGGAGGCAAGGCGCAGGAGAGTCGCTTCGTCGCCGAAGCGTCCCAGGAAGTGCACCCCGATCGGCAGTCCCTCGGCGTTCCAGTGCAGCGGTACGGACATCGCCGGGTTGCCCGTCACATTCGCCACGACCGCGGGAAAGGCGACGAAGTACCGGCTGCGGTTCAATGACCGCCAGGGGTCCTCGGGGGTGGAGACCATCTCCCCGATCGGCACGGGTGGTTCGCTCAGGGTCGGCATCGCCCACACGTCGTAGTCGAGCAGGAACCGCGCCACCGCTCGCGAGAAGGCGCGGAGGTCGTCCATGGCGAGGAGGTAGTCGCCCGCGCTGAGGATCCTCGCATGGTCCCAGAAGGCCTCGGTCAGCGGTTCGAGCTCGCCCGGCTCCGGCTCTCGGCCGAGCTTGCGGATCCAGTAGGCGAGGATCCACCCCGCGGCGCCACTGAACATGGTGCCGATGGCGGCTCCGACGCGCTCGTCGAGGGCCACGAGGTCGGCCTCGGCGACGTGATGGCCGAGTGACTCGCACAGGTGCATGGCGTCGTCGATGGCGCGGAGGCAGTCGCGATGGGCGGGCAAGCCACCCGCGGGAGTACGAGTGAACGCGATGCGTAGCGCGCCCGGGTCGGTGCGCACCTCGTCGAGGAAGGGGCGGTGCTCCGGGGGCGCGGGATAGGGGTCACCGAGGTCGGGACCGGAGGTGGCGTCGAGCAGGGCCGCGCTGTCGCGAACCGATCGTGTGACGGCGTGCTCGACCGCCATCCCGCTGACGACGTCGCCGTATTCGGGACCGAGGGGGTTCCTCGCTCGCGTCGGCTTGAGACCGAAGAGCCCACAAGCCGAGGCCGGGAACCGGATCGACCCTCCGAGGTCGTTGGCGTGCGCCATCGACACCATGCCCGCGGCGACGGCGGCCGCCGACCCGCCCGACGAACCGCTCGGGGTCCGCGACGGATCCCATGGGTTGCGAGTCGGGCCGAACCGTGCCGGCTCACACGTCGGCTGCAGCCCGAACTCGCACGTGTTCGTCTTCCCCACGATCACGAGACCAGCACGGCGGAGGCGGACGACGAGCTCTTGGTCATGGTTCGAGACGTTGTCTCGCAGGAACCGCGATCCCTCGGTGAAGCGCACGCCGGCGCACTCGACGGCCAAGTCCTTGAGGAGGTACGGGACCCCGGCGAAGGGCGCGTCACGGGAGAGCTGCGCCGCCGCTTCGCGGGCCTGGTCGAACACGGGCGTGATGACGGCGTTCAGCTCGCCGTTGGTCGTCTCGATCCGCGCGATCGCGGCATCGACCAGCTCGGTGGGGGTCACGTCTCCTCGGCGCACGAGTTCGGCCTGCGCGCTCGCGTCCATCCAACCGAGGTCGTCCATGGCGCGGTGATCGTAGGCGCGCGATGGCGTGGTGGACTGGCGTGATGCGCCGCGAGGACCTCGAACGGTTCCGCGGCCATCCCGTGGACGATCTGCTCGGGCCAGACGTGTGGCTCCTGTTCGTCGGCATCAATCCCGGGCTGTGGACGGCGGCCGTCAACGCGGCACTTCGCGCGACCCGGCAACCGCTTCTGGCCGGCCGTGGACGAAGCTGGCATCACCGACCGCCGCATCGACGCCTCGCGTGGCCTCGATGAAGCCGACGTCGCCTTGTTGAAGGCCCGGCACGTGGGCATCACCAACCTGGTCAACGTGGCCACGGCTCGAGCTGACGAGCTCTCGGTCGAGCAGCTCCGGCGCGGGGCCGATCGACTGCGCGCGCTGGTCGTGTCGGTGCAGCCCAAGGTCGTGGCCGTGGTGGGGCTCACCGCGTTCCGCCAGGCCTTTGCCCAGCCGCGAGCCGCCGTCGGCCGCCAACCGGAGGGAGTCGGGCCCGCCGAGCTCTGGGTGCTGCCCAATCCGAGTGGGCTCAACGCGCACGAGACGATCGCATCGTTGGCGGCCGCCTATAGACGGGTCGCGGTGGCCGCCGGGATCGTGTGACCGAGGGCTGGTCCGCTACGAGTGCAGCAAGCCCCGGAGCTGGCGCGTGTTCTCGACCGCGTGGCCGCCCACGTCGTTGTTGAAGAATGCGTAGCCGGCAGGCTGGCGGGCGAGGTGGTCGGCCCAGGGCTGCAGCTCGGTGTCGTCGTAGTCGTACGCGTAACCCTCGGCCAGACCGTGGAAGCGCACATAAGCAAGGCCGGAGGTGACGTGGAGGTCGACGGGCAGCTGGGGACCGCTGACGTTCACCGTCGCGGCGTGGTGGGCTTCGAGCACGTCTCGGACCTCTTGGCACAGCCAGCTCGCGTGGCGGAACTCGACCGCGTGCCTCACCGTTGTCGGCAGCGTGTCGAGGAAGCGATCGAGGAGACCGGCATCGGCCGGCATCGTCGGCGGGAGCTGCCAGAGTACGACCGAGAGCGTGGCGCCGAGGGGTTCGAGAGGTTCGAAGAAGCGACGGGTGGCGGCCTCGGTGTCATGGAGGCGCTTCATGTGGGTGATGTAGCGGCTCCCCTTGACGACGAAGCGGAAGTCATCAGGCACCTGCGTGCGCCATCGCTTCACGGCGGTGGGCGAGACGAGGCGGTAGAAGGTGTTGTTGACCTCGACGGTGGCGAACTCGCGGGCGTAGTGGCTCAACCAGTTCGTGCGGGAAAGGCCCCGGGGGTAGAACCGGCCGGCCCAGTCGTCGTAGGACCAACCGCTCGTGCCGACCAGGATCGTGCACGCCACGCTTCAAGCGTTACCCGCAGCCCCTGCTCCGTAAAGCGCCTGTGGTCGGCGCGCTCGCGCGTGGCAGGCTCGCACGGCACGGCCTCGACGTCGCGAGAGGAGGTTGCGATGTGCCGGAACATCACGACCCTGCGGGGGTTGGCCCCGCCCGCCACCCCGGAGGAGATCGAAGCCGCCGCCCGCCAGTACGTCCGCAAGGTGAGCGGCACGACCAAGCCGCCGGCGGGTGCCGAAGCGGTGTTCGAAGAGGCCATCGCGGCGGTGGCGACGGCCACGGCGCAGTTGCTCGCCGACCTGCCGCCCCGGCGCCAGCCACCGCCACGGCTCCCGCCCATGCGGCTGCACGGCCGGCCCTGACCGGCACCCGCTCTCACAAAGCGGGGAGGCGCCCGAAGCCCGGGCCGAGCGTCCTCTTCACCGTGAGCCGGGCCGTGGCCCTGGGGCGGCGGGCCGCGCTGCTCACGGTGATCGGGAACGCCGCGGGTGCGTACGTACAGGTGATGGCGGTCGCGGTCGGCATCGGCGCGGTGGTGCAGCGCTCGATCGTCTCACCGGCCGGAAGGGCTGACGTCTCCCGTTCAGGCCGATTCCCTCCGGGCGCCCGCCGCGCGCCGCCATGGGATTAGCGTCGCGCCGTGACCTCTGAGACGCCGCTCACCGTCCACGGGCCGAGCCGCGACCCGAAGGGCGGCATCACCGTCGTCCAAGAGGCCTTCGGGGTGAACGACCACATCGAGGACGTCGTCCGGCGCTTCGCCGAGGAGGGATGGCTCGCGGTCGCGCCGCACCTGTTCCACCGCAGCGGCGACCCCAAGTTCGGCTACGACGATCTGACGGTCGTGCGCCCGCACATGGAGGCCCTGACCGCCGAGGGGATCCTCGCCGACATCGACGCCGCCATCGCCCGGCTCGAGTCGTCGGGGATCAGCGCCGCGGGCACGGGGGTGGTGGGCTTCTGCATGGGCGGGACCGTCGCGCTCGTCGTCGCCGCGCAGCGTCGCGTCGGAGCGGCCGTCACCTTCTACGGCGGCGGCGTGAGCCAGGGCCGCTTCGGCTTCCCCCCGCTCGTCGACGTGGCGCCCGACCTGAAGGCGCCCTGGCTCGGGCTGTTCGGCGACCTCGATCTCGCCATCTCGGTGGCCGAGGTCGAGGCCCTTCGGACGGCGGCGGCCCGCTCGGGCCAGCCCACCGACGTCGTCCGCTACGCGCAGGCCGGGCATGGCTTCCACTGCGACCAGCGCGAGAGCTATGAGCCCACTGCGGCGGCGGACGGCTGGACGCGGACGCTCGACTGGTTCGCGAAGTACCTCACGTCGTGAACGCCTCCGCGCCGGCGGCACTGTCGGCGCGTGGCCGGCGCACCCGCGCGGTGGTGACGTTCGTCGTGTTCGGCCTCCTGGTGGCGGGCACGCTCTGGGGTGACGACGTCCACTTCCCGTTCGGCCCGTTCCGGATGTACGCGACGACCGAGCCTCGCAACGGCGTGGTGGACACCTATGTCGTCGACGTCCGCCCGGCTGGCGCAGCCATGGCCGAAGTGGCTCCGGAAGCCCTGGGGTTGCGACGGGCGGAGCTCGAGGGGCGGGTGGCTCAGCTGGTGGCGGAGCCGGCGCTGTTGGCGCAACTCGTCGAGGCCTACGAGCAGCGGCATCCGCAGGTACCCCGGCTCGCCGAGCTCGACGTCGTGCGGCGCCGTCGCCGGTTACAGGGCGGGGGTCTCGTCGGGGCCCCGGTCGATCAGGTCGTGGTGGCATGGACGAGGTGAGCGCGTCCGCGCCGCCGGCCCGGACGAGCTGGTGGTTCGCCCCGGCCCCACTGGCCCGGGTGGGCGTCATGCGGCTCCTGGCCTATGGCTTCGTCTTCGTCGACGTGTTGGTGACGACGAGCTGGGTGGGGCGCGACGCCGCCACGCCCGGCCTCTACCGCCCGCTGCTCGTCGCCCGCCTGCTTCACCTGCCGGCCCCGACGCCCGGCCTCGTCGTCTGGCTCCGCCTGGCTCTGCTCGTCGCCGCAGCCGTGGCGTTGGTGTCCTCCCTGCGGGGCGGGGGCGCGGCTCTCCGCGTCGCGGGCACGCTCACCGCGGGGCTGTACCTGTGGTGGATGGTCGTCGCCATGTCCTACGGGAAGGTCGACCACGACCGCTTCGCCTACCTCGTGCTGCTGGCCGCGCTGCCGACCGTGGGCCGAGCGCGGCTGGGCGACCGGACCGCATCCAGCGCCGCCGGCTGGGCGCTGCGCCTGACCCAGGTCGCCGCCATCGCCACCTACTTCCTGGCGGCGTGGGCGAAGATCCGCATCGGCGGTTGGGGCTGGGTGAACGGAGGCACGTTGGCGTGGGCCATCGTGCGGCGGCCGACGGCCATCGGGACCTGGCTCTTGCGGCTGCCGCTCCTGCTGCAGGGCTTCCAATGGCTCACCCTGATCGGCGAGCTGGCCTCGCCGCTCGTCTTCGCCATCCGTTCCGAGCGCCGACGGAGCTTCGTGGTGCTCGGCCTGTACGGCTTCCACGCGGCGACCTTCGCCGTGCTCGGCATCATCTTCCTCCCCCACCTCGTCGCCCTCGCCGCGTTCTTGCAGCTCGAACGTTTGATTCCCGACAGACCGGGCGTGGGCGCGGCGATCACCTGCGAGCAGGAAGATGGCGAGGTCGAGCGTCTCGCTGAAGGCCCGCCCGCGAGGCCCCCGCCCAGCGTTGCAGACGATCGGCGCGGACCGGGCCGGTACGCTCGGGCCGATGACCGATGAGGTGGTGCGGCACGATCAGGACGAGCACGCCGAGCCGGTCGTCGTGGCCGCCTACGCCGATCTGGGTGAGGCGGAGGTGGCGCAGGCGGCGTTGCGTGCCTTCGGGATCGAGTCGATCATCGTCGACAGGGTCGAAGGCGGCAGCATCCAATCGACCGAAGCCGGCGAGCTCTCGGTCGGCGTCGAAGTGCGGGCGGCGGACGCCGCAGCGGCCCGCCAAGCCCTGGCCGGGCCAGCAGATCCCGTCTGAGGGGTGCCCCGAGCCGGGTGACGAGCTTCGCTAGCCTGCCGGGCGTCCTGCCGAGCCGCCGAGGTGCCCCCTGATCGCCCGCCGTTTCCAAATCGTGATGGCCGTCGTTGCGGCGGTCGTGCTCGCCGTCATCGGTGCCGTCTCCTTCTTCGGCCGATCAGGCACCGCCGCCGTCTCCGCCGTCGGGACGACGACCTCGGCCTCGGCCGGTCCCACGACCGCCCCCGCTCCTTCCGTCACGGGCACCCCCCAGACGGTCGCGTTGTCCGGCTTGGCCGGGCCTGCGTCCGGCGAACCGGGCTCGACGACGACCACCGCTCCCGCCTCGGCCGCACCGACCGGCGGCATCCCCATCGACCCCTCCTGGCCCAAGCGGATCTACGTGCTCACCGACTCGGTCGTGCTGGGCGCGAAGACGCAGTTGACGAAGGCTTCGCCCGACTGGCAGGTCACCGTCGACGGCCATCCCGCGCTCATGCTCAAGAAGGCCAACACCATGCTCAAGGCCGCGGGCACTCCCATCCCGCCCGTGGCCGTGGTGGCCCTCGGCTACAACTCGCTGTGGCAACGCGACCGGGTTCGCTACGACACCTGGGCGGCCAAGTTCGACTCCGAGGCCGACACCCTTCTCGCCACTCTCGAGTCGCTCGGCGCCAAGAAGATCGTGTGGGTCACGCTGCGCGAGGTGAACTCGTCGATCGTGCCGCCGCGCGGTGCACGAGCTGAACCAGTACAGCTGGTACTTCCCCTATGTGAACGAGCGGCTGCGAGCCCTCGTGCCGCGCCACCCCGAGGTCACGCTGGCGGACTGGTCGTCCGCCTCTCAGCACAACGGCCTCACCTACGACTCGATCCACCTGAACCCGGCCGGGGCACGGCTCATGACGAGCGTGATCTTCGGCGCGCTCGGCATCCCGGTCGCCACCGGAGCATGACGCGTGCCGCGGCGCGTCACCGGACGTAGCGCTGCTGCGTGTAGCGGCCCCCGCCGGTGTACGAGCTGATGTCGAGGAAGAACCCGAAGATGACGAACAGCCAGCCGATCCCTCCGACCCCGATGATGGGCGCGTACGCGAGCACGTAGAAGAACGTGGTGTAGGGCAGGAACAGCAGGCCGAGAAGGGGCAGAGCCCAGTTGTTCTGGAACGCGATGTCGACGCGATCGGTGAACAGCCAAGTGATGATCAGCGCGATGCGGGGGAAGGCCGATCCCAGGAGGACGACGAGGCAGCCACAGCCCATCGCCGCATCCTAGGAGACAGGCGGGGAGGAGCGGCCTGGCGAGGGTCGGTGGGTAGCGTGTCGGGGCTCCCAGGAGGCTGCTCATGCCGAACACCCCGCCCTCGATCGCCCCCGCCAGCGGCTACCTCGGTGTGCTCACCGTCGGGCTCGGCGCGGTCTCCTCGACCCTCATGGCGGGCGTGGAGCTCACCAAGCGAGGGATGGGTGAACCGATCGGCTCACTCACCCAGATGGGGACGATCCGCCTCGGCAAGCGCACGGAGAGCCGCGTGCCCTTGATCCGGGACTTCGTGCCGCTCGCCGACCTCGACCAGCTCGTGTTCGGGGCGTGGGATCCATTCCCCGACGACGCGTATGTCGCGGCCATGCGGGCAGGCGTGCTCGACGGCCCTCGGCACTTGGAAGGGGTGGCCCAGGCGCTCCGGGCGATCCGGCCGATGCCGGCCGCGTTCGACCCCGCCTACGTCAAGCGCCTCGACGGGCCCAACGTGCTGCCCACGAAGAGCAAGCGGGCGATGCTCGACGGCCTCCGCGAAGGCATCAACCGCTTCCGCGACGAGAACCAGGTCGATCGGGTCGTGATGATCTGGTGCGGGTCGACGGAGATCTTCATCGAGCCCGGTCCCGCGCACGCGAACATCGAGGCGTTCGAGGCGGCCATCGACGCCGACGACCCCACCATCGCGCCCGTCCATGCTCTACGCCTACGCCGCGCTGCTCGAGGGGGTCCCCTTTGCCAACGGCGCCCCGAACCTCTGCGTCGACACGCCGGCGCTCGCCACCTTCGCCAACGAGCGTCGCATCGCCATCTCGGGCAAGGACTTCAAGACCGGCCAGACGCTGATCAAGACCGTGCTGGCCCCGATGCTCAAGGCCCGGATGCTCGGGCTGTCGGGTTGGTACTCGACCAACATCCTCGGCAACCGGGACGGCGAGGTCCTCGATGACCCCGAGAGCTTCAAGACGAAGGAGGAGTCGAAGCTCGGCGTGCTCGAGCACATCCTCGACCCCGACCGTTACCCGCAGCTCTACGGCGACGTGTACCACAAGGTCCGGATCAACTACTACCCCCTCGCGGTGACAACAAGGAGGGTTGGGACAACATCGACATCTTCGGCTGGCTCGGCTACCCGATGCAGATCAAGGTCGACTTCCTGTGCCGGGATTCGATCCTCGCCGCGCCTCTCGCACTCGACCTGGTGCTGTTCACGGACCTCGCGCAGCGGGCCGGCATGGGCGGCGTGCAGGAGTGGCTCAGCTTCTACTACAAGAGCCCGCAGTCCGCCCCTGGGCTGTATCCCGAGCACGACCTCTTCATCCAGCAGACGAAGCTGAAGAACACGCTGCGGTGGCTGATGGGCGAGGAGCAGATCACCCATCTCGGCCGCGAGTACTACGAGAGCTAGTCCCGTATTCCGCATTGTTTTGAGGTCAGGGTTGTCCCGGTGACGGCAGGATGGAGGTGATGTTGAGGGCGTTGAGGATGGCGTGTTGGGCTGGTGTGAGGGGGTCGGGGATTTCTTGGAGTCCGTGGGTGGTGCGGGCGAGTTGGTAGCCGAGGCCGGTGAAGGTTCGGAAGATGTTCTGGCCGGTGGGTCGGGCGGCGCGGCCTTCGGGGAGTAGCCCGGGGATGGTGCGGGCAGGGGCGATGGCGTTGCGCAGTTCGGTTTCGATGAGCCCATAGACGAGGAGCGCGATCGAGCAAACCGCGACGAGAGCGGCGGCGCGGCGGTTCGATTTCAGGAACACGGGTCGCACGGCCAGGGGGCCTTTGAGGAAGTGGTGCGCTCGTTCTGATAGCGCCTGGTCTTTGTAGAGGGCGAGGAGCCGGTCGGCCGAGCACTGCGCCGGGCCCATATTGGTGACGAGGGCGTAGAGGCCGTCGCGGCGTTCGGTGTCGGCTATGGCGTCGGCGTCACGCCACCAGGACAGGGAGAGGTTCCCGTCGTCGTCGCATCGCAGTTCGGTGCGCAGCCAGTTGCCGACGCGACCTTTCGATACTGCTTTGGCCACGCGGCGCTCGAGCTTCTCGGGATCTTGGCGTGGCCGAGCGGTGAGCCCGCGGGCAATGGTGGCCACAGCGTCCTCGGCGCGAGCGAGCAACTTGGCCCGGCTGGCTCGGGCCGCACCGGCTTCCTCGCTGCCGTACACGTACAGGACACGGAACGTACGGGGGACCTTGTCCGGTCCGGTCATGGCGATGGTGGCCTCCGCACCGCGGAAGATGGGTCGCGACGCGGGTGGCCGCCGCCGAGAGCGGGCCGAGCAGTAGCGCAGCGGCCGCCACGCCGTGTCGTGGAGGGCAAGGGCATCGGGTTCGTAGTCGAAGCTGCGGGGCAGCCGGGACACGAACCGGATGCCGGCCGCGTCAGCGGCGGCCAGGTTCGGTTTGGTGACCAACGCCGAGTCGGCCACCAGCAGCAGCCGTTTCGGTTGGGCGAGGGCGCGCAGCCCTTCGAGCAGCCCGCCGGTTTCGGCGCCTTCGTGGCGGGCGCCGTCGACCACCCGGCCGAACAGGGGAACGCCCGCCGCGGTGGTGGCGTGGGCGACCTTGAACTGGCGGCGATGGGCCTGACGATCAGAGGAATGGCCGAAGCCGATGCGAGGCGCGGCGCCGTGTTGGTCGGCGTAGGCGCCGCAGAACGCCACCGAGGTGAAGTCCCAATGCAGCCGGGCGGCATCGACGCCGAACGCGGCGATGGCGGCGAGCGCGACCGCGGAGGCGACCTCGTCCATCCGTCCGGCCAGGGCATCCAGCGCCCGGCCGAGCCGGTCGTCGTTCAACAGGCCGGCGGGGGTGCCGAGCCAGTCGTTGGTGGCGTAGGCCGCGGCCCAGTCGGCCACGTCGTAGAGGGGGCGGGGGGCGGTGAGCCGGTTGGCGACCAGCGCGGCGATCACCTCGCCGTGAGTGAGCTGGGACCGGCCCCGCATCGGGCAGGCCCGGTCCACGATGCCGGCCACGTCCAGGCGCTCGAGCACCGGGACCAGCAACGGCAGAGCTCCGACCAGGTAGCGACCCGGAGCCGGGTCCAGGCGGGTGAAGGCGGCGGCCAGGTTGTCCAGCGCGCCGGAGTCCTTCAGCCGGTCGCGGCGGCCCAGGTTTGCCACAACACGGTGACGGACCTTGCCGACCTCGTCGCGGTAGCCCTCCACGATGTGCACGTACTCGTAGACCCGACCGCCCTGCCGCACCTTCTGCACTCGTACATACATTTCCCCAACACCCTACGACACATCTCTGCTCAACCGGCGGATCCCCTACCATCTGTGCCTGGCGTCTTTCCCCAACAGCCGACGGCTGCGACGAACACAACGACTCGCGGCCCCAAGCGACTCACCAGCACAAACGCGCCCGGGAGAACGAATCGAGCCGCCGCCACTCCTTGACCCTCACCCCAACGGTGCGGAATACGGGGCTAGTGCCACCGCACGAGTAGCTGTCACACCGAGGGTCTCTCGTTCGTCAAGCCCAGCAGACGATCGAGGAGGCTTCGATGGACCACGACGCGACGGCGACCACTCGGCTCGCCCTCGACCGCCTACGCCGGGCACGGCGCGAGCGCGAGGTCTACGTCGGCCCGTGGCTGCCCGAGCCCGTGCTGACCGCGGCCGAGCCCGATCCGGGCGAGTCGGTCGCCCTGACCGAGTCGATCACCCTCGGCGTGCTCACCGTCCTCGAGCGCCTGGACCCGGTCGAGCGGGCAGTGTTCCGACGGTGACGTGAAAGCCTTGCGGACGGTGCTGGCGCAGGACGTGGTGCTCGTGTCCGACGGCGGGCCCGATCACCATGCCGCCCGACGGCCCGTGGTGGGACCCGACCGCGTCGGTCGGCTGCTGTTGAACCTCGCCAAGCGGCTGCCTGCCAAGGTGTCGGTGCGGTCTCTGGTCGCCAATCACCAGCCGGCGCTGCTCGCCGAGCTGGCCGGGCGGCCGGTGGCCCTCCTCGTGCTCGACGTCACCGACGACCACGTCTCGGCGATCCGGGTCATGATCAACCCGGCCAAGCTGGCCGGCCTCTCGCCGTTCAAGGGGGTATGACACCCTCCGCCACGCGCGAGGCCTCGGCGCGCGAACATGGCATGGCTGCGCTACTGGGGGTAGCTCGGGCAAGGAGGTGCTGCCGTGCAGATCAGCAGCCTGCTCCGGACCAAGGGCTCGTCGGTCGCGACCATCGAGCCCCACGCCACCCTCCGAGACGTCGTCGCCCGCTTGGCCGAGCACGGCATCGGCGCTCTCGTCGTGTCCGAGGACGGCGAACGCATCGCGGGCATCGTCTCCGAGCGCGACATCGTCCGGGCGTTGTACCGGGAAGGGCCCGATGTGCTCGACGCCACCGTCGCCACGGTCATGACGGCCGAGGTGCACACCTGCCAGCCCGGCGACACCGTCGACTCGCTCATGGCGGTCATGACAGACCATCGCGTGCGCCACGTGCCCGTGGTCGTCGACGAGCGCATCGCGGGCATCGTGAGCATCGGCGATGTCGTAAAGAGCCGTATCGGAGAGCTCGAGAGCGAGAACTCCGCGATCATTGGGTACATCCAGACCGGCCGATAGCTCGCGCGAGGCCGGTCGGCCGGGCCGCGGTACGCTCCGCGGCGTGAGCGTGCCGGTCTCCCTCGAGCGCCTCCGCGAGGCGATGGTCGACTTCGGCCCCGCCCCCTTCCTGCTCACCGTGAGCGGCGACGGCCGTCCTCATGCCGTTGGGGTGGTGGTGGCCTGGGACGGGGAGGAGCTCGTTGCGCCCATCGGCCGGAGCACTGCGGTCAACACCCGGGCACGACCGCTGGTCTCCCTGGTGTGGGCCCCCTATGAGACCGGCGGCTACAGCCTCATCGTCGACGGTGACGGTGCCGTGAGCGGCGAGGACGCGGCGGTGCGGGTGCGTCCGACGAAGGCCGTGCTCCACCGGGCCGCGGCGGTGCCGGCGGCCAACGCCAACGGTTGCATTTCGGACTGCGTGCCCCTCACCGACTGACCGCACGCCGCGATCTCGACCCGCCGCCCGCGTCTGATCGGGCGGAAAAGGCGCGCCTGCTACCGTGCTGCCCGGTCCGTCCGTAGCAGCGAAGTCCGGTGCGAGTCCGGCGCTGTCCCGCAACTGTGGTCCCTCGGTCCTCGAGGGCGAGCCAGGTCGCCTGCTCCGGCCGGCTGACGAGACACGCTCTCGAGGACGAGCGGTTCGACCGGCAGGTGCCCCTGTCGTCCGACGGTGAAGCCCTCGAACGACAGGAGGACCAGCCATGCGACGAACCGTCTTCTCCCTGGCGGGGTGTGCGTTGCTCGCCGCGTGCGGCTCTACGGCGACGGGCGCCCCGGCGGCCACGGTCACGGCGGCGCCCACGACTGCCGCGCCCACCATTGCCGCGCCGGCCACGACCGCGGCGCCGACCACCCTGGCCGCCTTCCCGGTGAGCGTGAAGACGCCCGACGGCACCGTCACCATCCCCGCGAGGCCGACGCACATCGTGTCGTTGTCGCCCACCGCCACCGAGATGCTCTACGCCGTGGGCGCCGGGTCGCAGGTCGTCGCCGTCGACGACCAGTCGAACTACCCCCCGGAGGCGCCGAGGACGAACCTCTCCGGCTTCACGCCCAACCTGGAGGCGATCCTCGCCGAGCACCCCGACCTCGTCGTCGTCTCCGACGCCACCAAGGTCAAAGCGGGTCTCGCCGCGGCCAAGGTGCCTGTGCTCGTCCAGGACGCCGCCTCCAGGCTCGACGACACCTACCGCCAGCTGAACGAGCTCGGGCAGGCCACCGGGCACACCACCGAAGCCGAGCGGGCCGCCACCGACCTGAAGACGAAGGTGACGGATCTCGCCGCCAGCGCGGTGAAGCGGCCAACGCCGGCGACGTACTACTACGAGCTCGACGACACGTACTACAGCGTGACCTCGAAGACCTTCATCGGAAGCCTCTTCGCGCTGGCGGGGCTCAAGAGCATCGCCGACGCCGCCGACTCCGCCGGCACCGGCTACCCGCAGCTCTCGGCGGAGTACATCGTCGAGGCCAATCCGGACCTCGTCTTCCTGGCCGACACCAAGTGCTGCAAGCAGTCCGCCGCCACGGTGGCCGCCCGGCCGGGATGGTCGACCCTCACGGCCGTGACCGACGGCGGGGTCGTCGCGCTCGATGACGACATCGCTTCGCGTTGGGGCCCCCGAGTGGTCGAGTTGCTGTCGAGCGCGGTGCACGCGGCCGCCGCGCTCCCGGGCGGATGACCGCCGTCGCCGGGCCTGTCCCCGCTGTCCGACCCGCGTCGCGGGTGAGCCTGGGATGGCTTGGCGTCGGCGTGGCGTTGGTGATCCTGGCGACGGTGCTGGGGCTGACCATCGGAGCGGTCGACATCCCGGCGAAGGCGGTCCTGACCGAGGTGCTGAGCCACGTGCCGTTGCTCCACGTGCACTCGGGGCTCGACGTCCGCGAGGCCGCCATCGTGTGGGACCTCCGGTTCCCGAGGGTCGTGCTCGGGCTCGTCGTCGGGGCCATGCTCTCGGTGTCGGGCGGCGCCTACCAAGGGGTGTTCCGCAACCCGCTGGCCGACCCATACCTGCTCGGCGCGGCAGCGGGAGCCGGCTTCGGGGCCACGCTGGCGCTCGTGAACGGGGCGTCGGACGGCCTCGTGCCGGTGGCCGCCTTCGTCGGCGCGATGGTCGCGGTGTTCCTCGCCTACGCAGTGGGCGCGGCGGGCGGGCGGCTCGGCTCGGCCGCGTCACTCCTGCTCGCCGGAGTGGCAGTGGCGAGCTTCGTCACCGCGCTGCAGACCTTCGTCCTGCAGCGCAACACCGACGACATCCGCAAGGTGTACTCGTGGATCCTCGGCCGGCTGACCACGGCGGGCTGGGGCGAGGTGCGGATGGTGCTGCCGTACTTCGTCGTCACGACCATCGTGCTGCTCGGCTGCCGGCGCCAGCTCGACGTGCTCGCCGTCGGCGACGAGGAAGCGGCGTCCCTCGGCCTGAATCCGGAACGGACCCGGCTGCTGGTGGTCGTCGTCGCCTCCCTTGCGACCGCGGCCGCGGTCTCGGTCAGCGGGCTGATCGGCTTCGTCGGGATCATCGTGCCGCACACCGTCCGGCTCGTCGCCGGCCACAGCTACCGCGTCGTGCTGCCGTTGTCGGTGCTGTTCGGGGCCGCCTTCCTCACGCTGGCCGACCTCGTCGCTCGCACCGCGCTCGGCACCGGCCGAGCTGCCCATCGGCGTGGTGACCGCCTTCTTCGGAGCGCCGTTCTTCATCCTCGTCCTGCGCACGAGCCGGCGGTCGATCCAGTGAGCCTCGACATCGTGGCCAAGGACGTGACCGTCCGGTACGGAAGCCGGGCCGTGCTGGACCAGCTCGAGCTCACCGTCGACGGCGGCGAGTGGGTCACGATCGTCGGACCGAACGGGGGCGGCAAGACCACGCTGCTGCGGGTGCTCGCGGGGCTGGTCCGGGGGCAGGGGCGCGTCGAGCTGGGCGGCCGGGCGACGAGCGAGCTGCGCCGCCGCGAGTGGTCGCGGCTCGTGGCCCTCGTCCCGCAGGCCCCGGTGGTGCCGCCTGGGCTCAGCGTCCGCGACTACGTGATGCTGGGGCGCACACCCCATCTCCGTCCGCTGGCGATGGAAGGCCCGTCGGACGTCGCCGCCGCGCGAGGCCGCCCTCGAACAGCTCGATCTGGCCGCCATGGCCGATCGCTTCGTGTCGACGCTGTCGGGAGGTGAGCGCCAGCGCGTCATCATCGCCCGTGCACTCGCGCAGGCCGCCCCGGTGCTGTTGCTCGACGAGCCCACCACCGCCCTCGACGTCGGCCATCAGCAGGACGTGCTCGAGCTCGTGGACCAGCTCCGCGTCGCCAACAACCTGACCGTCCTCTCCACGATGCACGACCTCGCCGTGGCGGGCCAGTACGCCGACCGCATGGCGTTGCTGGACGGCGGCCGCGTCGTGGTGTCCGGGCCCGGCCGAGCAAGTGCTGACCGAGGAGCTGATCGCCAACCACTATCGCGCCCGGGTCCGGGTGCTGCACGAGGGAGGGCGGCTCGTGGTGGTGCCGGTGCGATGACGAGTGCGCCGGATGAACGCCCGGCCGTCGATGAGCCGCCGGGGGTGGCGGCCAGGAAGGGAATCGACTACTAGCCAAGGGGGGAAAGAGACCGGCGAATGAAGGGGGGAAGGCCACCTTTGTTCCCTAAGATGCATGAGCCGCGGAGGGCGGCAGCTGGCGACGAGTGAGGGTGGTGGTGGACGAGACGACTGCTGCGACCGAAGCGGCTCCGAGTGCCGTCGCCGTCGCGCCGTCGCCCGGGGGGCGCTCACGACTCGTCACGGGCCACCGCTTGCGCTGGTGGCGCGAGCTGCTCATCACGGGCTCCCTGTACGTCTTCTACGAGAGCACCCGAGACATCACCAAGTCCGGGGCTGGGGTCGCCTACGACCATGCCCTGAAGATCATGGAATGGCAGCGCTGGCTCGGCATGAACGTCGAGTACCAGATGCAACGCCTCTTCCTCGACGACCGCTGGGTGCTCGTGACGGCCAACTACTTCTACGGCGCCGGCTACGTGATCACGACCCTCGGCACGCTCGTGTGGCTCTATCGACGGCGTCCCGACTGGTATCCGTTCTGGCGCAACGTGCTCGCGGTGGGCACGCTGCTCGGCCTCATCGGGTTCCGCTTCTTCCCCTTGATGCCGCCGCGCCTGCTCGACGTGCACCTCGGCCACGCCGTCTACGGATTCGTCGACACCCTCAAGCAGTACCCGACCCTCTGGTCGTTCAACGATTCCGCCATGGAGAAGGTGTCGAACCAGTTCGCGGCCATGCCCAGCCTCCACTGCGGTTGGGCCCTGTGGGTGACGATGTCGACCTTCGGGCTCGTGCGCACACGGGTGATGAAGGTCGTGGTGTTGCTGGTGCCCGTGGCCACGGTCTTCGCCGTGGTCGTCACGGCCAACCACTACTTCCTCGACGCGGTGGGCGGAGCGATCATCATGGCCATCGGCTACGGCGTGGCGTTGCTGATCACCCGGGCCGGACGTCGTGCCGCTGCGGGGCTACGCAGGCAGCCCGATCGTCGAGGTTCAGTGCCCGCGCCGAGGGCCCTGCCGACGAGCTCGGCCGCCTGGCGGTAGCCGTCCAAGGTGAGCTGGACGACCTCGGGCCATTCGCAGCGCGCCGGCGTCGACGGCATTGAAGGCGGCGATCTTGGCCCGCAGGACTCGGGGTCGCGGACCAGGGACAGGACCTGGTCGACGAACTGGTGGTCGTTGGCGGCCAGCAACCCCTCCTGCCCGTGCTCGACGAACTCCCGGATGCCCGTCTGCGCCTTCGCCACCACGGGTAGGCCGGCGCAGCGGGCCTCGAGGGCCGCCAGGCCGAAGGACTCCAGGTTGGCCGGCGCGACATAGACGTCCGCCGACGCATAGAGCTCGCGGATGGCGTCGTGGTCGAGCCGACCCGGAAGGTCACGGCGCCCCGGCAGCCCGAGGCGCTCGATCGTGGCCCGCATCGCCTTCTCCTGCCCACCCTCGCCGACGAGGACGAGCCGCACGTCGAGGCCTTTCGGAGCCCGCTGGCGGAGCGTGGGCCAGCATCCGCAGCAGCGGCAGCGGGCGTTTGCGAGGCGCGAAGCGCATGACCGACACGAGGGTGACCATCCCCGGGATCGCGATCGGCGTGCTCGACCCGCCACGTCGCGCGGCATCGATGCCGTTCGGCAGCACGAGCACCCGGCGGCCCTGGCCGACGACGCCCCGGATCTCCGACGCAGCCAGGTCGCTCACCCCGGAGAACAGCACCGGCCACGCCTTCCAGTTGAAGGAGCGGTCGAGCAGCCGGAACACCAGTTGCGTCCGGTTCCAGACGCAGTGCGAGGTCATCACCGTCGCGATGCCGAGCCGCTGGCTCAGGTAGGCGCCACCGAAGGCGAAGGGCGAGACGACGCCACCGTGGAAGTGGGCCACGTCGTAGTGCGCCGTCGCGCAGGATCCGCTCGGTCTTGCGGAACGTGCGCCGGCGTGAACGGCACGTCGAGGGGCAGCAGCGGCTCGCCGAGGCGGTGGACCTGGATGCCGTCGACGACGGTGTCGGACCGGGGAACGGCGTCACCACCTCGACGTGTGCCCGGCCGCGGCGAGCTGTCGGCCCGAGCTCGTGGACCTGCACCTCGATGCCGCCGAGCCGCGGGACGTAGCAATCCGACGCGAGCAGGACCTTCAAGGCGGGGGTGGCGCATCAGCAGACGGGTCAACCGGCACAGCCTAACCTTGACCCGTCCCTCGGCCCACCCCACGGCGGCGTGCCATGCGCCGGCCACCATGTCCCACACCCTGGTCACGTTCCACGCCCACCCCGACGACGAGGCCCTGCTCACGGCCGGAGTGATGGCAAAGGCGGCCGACGCCGGCCACCGCGTGGTCGCCGTGTTCGCCACCGACGGAGAAGCCGGGCGACGCCGACCCTCGGGCCCACGGCGTTGCGGGCGAAGCGCTCCGGCCTTTGGCGCAGCGGCCGCGGCCGAGGCCGAGGCGGCGGCCGCCATCCTCGGCGTCGAGCAGCGGTGGTCTTCCTCGGCTACGGCGACAGCGGATCCGGCCCCGTCCACGGGCACCTGGCCGACGGTGCGTTCTCGGCGCGCGGACGTCGACGAGGCCGCCGAGCGCGCTGGCCGACGTGCTGCGTGAGGAGCGGGCCGACGTGCTCACCATGTACGACCGTTTCGGCGGCTACGGCCACCCCGACCACGTCCAGGTCCACCGTGTCGGCGCTCCGCGCCGCCGAACTGGCCGGCACGCCCGTCGTGCTCGAGGCCACCGTGAGCCGCGAGCTGCTGCAGGCCGGCGCCGAGCTGGCGCCGCCCTCGGCTACGAGCTTCGGGGCCGACTTCCGGCCCGAGTCGCTTCGACGCCTGGTACCTCCCCGAGGCCGAGATCACCACGGTGGTCGACGTCTCGGCCCAGCTCGACCGCAAGCGACGCGGCCATGGCGGCCCACGCCAGCCAAGCCACGAGCGCGGAGGTTGGGACACGACGCGGAGCCTGGCTGTGTTCGCCTCGCTGCCCGACGACTACTTCCGCCCTCGCCTTCGGCCAGGAGTGGTTCGTCCGTCGCGGCGCGTCCGGTGAGCGGCCTCGACCACGACATCTTCGTCGGGCTGCCGTGAAGGACGTGGCGACGAAGCCCGTCGAGACGCACTCCGGCCCCGACGGCCGTCTCCCGATCGCCCAAGTCCCGCCTCCGCTGGGCGATCGAGATCCTGCTGTCGGTCGGGGTCGTCGTCGGCATCTTCGTCGTCGTCCTCCCGGAGGATCACCGGGAGCAGCTACGCCCAGGTCTGGGACGTCCTCGACCGGCTCAGGCATGGCAGGTGGGCCTGCTCACGGTGGCGTGGTTCGTCAACATCTGCACCTACACGGGCGTGCTCACGCACTCGTTGCCGGGCCTCACCCATCCCCAGGCGTTCGTGGCCAACCTCTCGTCCAGCGCGGTGTCGAACGTGCTGCCCTTCGGCGGTGCCGCGGGCGTGGGGGCGACGTATCTGATGTACGGCTCGTGGGGGTTCGGGCCGGTCGAGACGACCCGCTCCATCCTCGTCTCCGGGCGTGTGGAACGTCTTCGCCAAGCTCGCCTTGCCGGTGCTCGCACTGGTGGTCCTCTGCTTCACACGGGAGGCGACTGTCGCGGTGCTCGTCGTCGCCGTCCTCGGCGTGGCCATCGTCCTCGCCGCCGTCGGCGGGTTCTGGCTCGTGTTGCGCAGCGACGCGCTGGCGGCGAGCGTCGGACGCCTCGTCGAACGGGTGCTGAACCGGCTCGGGAGGATAGCGAGGCGCGGCCCTCTGCACGGCTTCGAGCAGCGTTTCGTCGAGTTCCGTCACGAGAGCCAGGCGCTCATTGCCGAGCAGTGGGTCGCCCTCACCGTGTGGATCGTGGTCTACAACGTGACGCAGTACCTGCTGCTGCTCCTGTGCCTGGCGGTGCTGCCTCCCGTCCCCAACCATCTCGGTTGGGCCGAGGTGCTCGCCGGGTACGCCGTCGGCCGGGTGCTGTCGAACGTCTCGGTCACCCCGGGCGGGTTGGGCTTCGTGCAAGCGGGCATCGCCGCGTACCTCGTCGCGGCGGGCGGCGATCCCGCGACGGTGACGGCCGCGGTGTTGTTGTTCTCCGCCTTCGTCTACCTGGCCGAGATCCCCGCCGGAGCGCTCGGATGGTTGGTGTGGGCCGGCCGGTCGAGCTGGCGGCTCCCCATCGGCAGCCGCCGCAGCGGACTCGCCGCGCCTGAGCTGTGCTCGTCGCCGTCCGGCTGTTGCGCCCGCCGAGGGCGCGGACCACCCATCCCCCTACGGCCGGGGCCAGGTGGTCGACGTCGGCGGCCACCTTCCCCGCCCGGTGGGCCTGCGAGAACGTGGTGACGGCGCCCACGACGCCGTGCGCCAGGAGCAGCGGAGGCTCGGTGGCGGTGATGAGCCCGGCGCCCTGGGCTTGATCGACGAGGGCGGCCACTCCGGCGACGTCGGCGTCGGCGGCTTCGCGCAGCAGGGCCGAGACGGTCGGCTCTCGGCGCTCCATGCGAACGACGCGGAAGAACTCCGCGTGGCTCGGCGATGAAGCGGACCGAGGACTCCACCGCTTGGCGCAGGCGGGTGAGGGCGTCGGCCGACGGGTCCACGGCCTCGGCCCTGGCCCGCTCGAGCTGCGCTCGCATCGACCGGACCAGCTCCGCGAACAGCGCCTCTTTGTTGTCGAAGTACCAGTAGAACAGCCCCTTCGAGACGCCGGCGCCTTTGCAGATGTCGATGACCCGCGTGTTGGCATACCCCCGCGACGGCGAAGAGCGCGGTGGCGTGGGCCAGCAGCTCCTCTTTGCGTTGCTGGCCCTGGTCGGTGTGACGTCGGGCGCCGTCAGCAGGCACGGGCAAAGTCAAGCCCGTCCTTGACCGCAGGGTCAATGCGCGGAAGGCTGCCGCGGTGGCGGCGCCGACCCGTCTCGAACGCATCAGCACCCGGCAGCGCAACCCGAAGTGGCGAAACCCGCCGCTGCGGATCGAGATGGCCGAATGCATCAACTGCGACGCCTGCCTGCGGCACTGCCCTCCCGCAGTTCGGGGCCATCTTCAACTACGGGGCCGATGTCGTGATCATCCCCGAGCTGTGCTCGGGCTGCGACAAGTGCCTGCCCGCCTGCCCGGTCAACTGCATCTACCCGTTCGAGGAGTGGGCCAGCGTCGGTTCGCCGGCCGAGTGGTGGAGCCTGCCGCTGTCCGGCGACGACCCGTATCAGGGGTGAACGATCGAGGAAGGAGCGTCCCCCCTCTGGCGTTTTCCGTCGCCTCTAGAGTCTCGGCGCATCTGAGCCGTCGAAGGAGACCGCCATGACCCCGCCCGTGTTGCCTGGTGCCGAGCCGTGGTCCGTCGCAGGCGGGCCGGCGGGCATGCTCTGCCTGCACGGGTTCACCGGCAATCCCACGTCGATGCGGCCCATCGCCGAGGCGGTGGCCGCGGCCGGCTTCTCGGTGGAGCTGCCGCGGTTGCCCGGTCACGGCACCACCGTCGACGACATGATGACCACCGGCTGGGACGACTGGTCAGCCGAGGCCGAAGCCGCGCTGGGCCGCCTCCAGGCCCGCTGCGACAAGGTGGTGGTCGGCGGGTTGTCGATGGGCGGCGCCCTCGCCGTGTGGCTCGGGTCCCGCCATCCCGAGCTGGCCGGCCTCGTGTGCATCAACACGGTCGTCCAATCGCAGCCGCCGGAGGTGGTGGACATGGTGAAGGGCATGCTCGACGAAGGGACCACGACGATGCCGGCGATCGGCAGCGACATCGCCGACCCCGACGTGAAGGAGAGCGCGTACGAGGCGACGCCACTCGCGCCCCTGCTCTCGATGCTCGCTTCCCTGGAGTCGCTGCCCGACGAGCTCGGTCGCATCACGTGCCCGGTGCTCATCGCCACGAGCCCGCAGGACCACGTCGTCGATCCGGTCAACTCCGACGTCCTGGCCGCCGGCGTGGCCGGGCCGGTCGAGCGGATCACGCTCGAACGGAGCTATCACGTGGCGACGCTCGACGACGACGGGCCGCACCTCCAGCAGCAGGTCGTCGCCTTCGTGCGCCGCGTCACCGCCGCCTCCTGACCGGCTGGCCGCGGCTCCGAGCGAACGTCGGGTTGGCCCGGCGGCTCGCTAGCGTCGGTCGCTGATGCACCTGCTCGCCTCGATCCCGAGCCCCTCTTCGGGGGCGATCCACATCGGGTCGTTCCAGCTGAGGATGTACGGGCTCATGATCGCCCTGGGCGTCGTGGCCGCCGTGTGGCTGTTGGGGCGGCGCTTCGAGCAGAAGGGCATCGCCACCCGTGACGACGCCGCGGCCATCGCCTTGTGGGCCGTGCCCGCCGGAGTCATCGGGGCGCGCCTGTATCACGTGATCACGGACTGGGAGCTGTTCCGCGACGACCCCGTGAAGGCGTTCTACCTCTGGCAGGGCGGGCTGGGGATCTGGGGCGGGGTGGCCGCGGGCGTCCTCGTCGGGCTGTGGCAGGCGCGCAAGCGGAAGATCCCGTTGCTGCCCGGGCTCGACGCCGTCGCCCCGGCGCTCGCACTGGCCCAGGCCATCGGTCGGGTCGGCAATTGGTGGAATCAAGAGCTTTTCGGCCGCCCGACGACGCTGCCCTGGGGCCTCGAGATCGATGTCGCCAACCGCCCCCCCGGATACGAGCAGTACGCGACGTTCCAACCGACCTTTCTCTACGAGGCGCTGTGGAACCTCGGGCTGTGCGGCGTGCTGCTGTGGATCGACCGTCGCCATCCGCTTCGCCGAGGCCGGCTGTTCGTGTGCTACGTGGCCGGCTACACCTTCATCCGCTTCTTCATCGAGGGCCTGCGCATCGATCACGCCAACAAGATCGGGCCGCTGCGGGTCAACGAGTGGGTGTCCGGGTTGATGTTCCTCGGCGCGGCGGGCTTCCTCCTGGTCGACTGGTGGCGTCACCGAGGTGAGCCCGTCGTGGTGGCGGCGCCGCTCGGGCCCCCGGATTCCGAGGCGGCGCCGACTGCCGAGCCGCCATCCCCTGGCGAGCGGGCGGAGCCACCCGAGGTGGCCGAGGAGGCCGAGCCGGACCCGGAGGGCGAGCCCGGCCCCTCCGCCACCGAATCGGTACCGAATCGGCCGCACGCCGACTCCGGCTGACCCGTCGCGCGGCGGCGACCATCGCCGAGTCAGTCAGCAAACGCGCGGGCTTCCCCACTGGTCGGGCCGGGCTGGGCGGGGCTCCGATGGCGCCGCTATCGTCCGGGGCATGGCTGACGACGTTGTCCTGAGTGAGCGGCGTGGCCCGGTGATGCTGCTCACGCTGAACCGACCCGAACGACTGAACGCCTGGACCGCCGCCATGGGCGCCCGCTACTTCGAGGCCCTCGACGAAGCGGCGGCCGATCCCGACGTCCGCGCCATCGTCGTCACCGGGGCGGGGCGCGGCTTCTGCGCCGGGGCCGACATGGAGATGCTGCAAGCCGTCGGTCAGAACGCCGGCGCCGCCGACCGTGCTGCCGGGCCCCAGCGCCAGCAGTGGTACACGACCACCATCCCCAAACCGGTGATCGCGGCGATCAACGGGGCGTGTGCCGGTATGGGTTTCGTGCAGGCGCTGATGTGTGACATCCGTTTCGCGGCGGCCGGCGCCAAGTTCACCACCGCCTTCGTCCGCCGTGGCTTGATCGCCGAGCACGGCATCTCGTGGATCCTCCCCCGCCTCGTGGGACCCTCCCGGGCCCTCGACTTGCTGCTCTCGGGGCGGGTGCTCCTGGCCGAGGAGGCCGCGACGCTCGGCCTCGTGACCGAGGTGGTGGAGCCCGAGCACTTGCTGGATCGTGCACTCGACTACGCCGGCGAGCTCGTCACCTACAGCTCGCCGTCGGCCATGGCGGTGATCAAGCGGCAGATCTACGACGACTACGGACTCAGTGTCGCGGAGGCCACCGAGCGGGCCGCCCCGCTCATGGCCGCCAGCCTGAAGGCCGAGGACTTCCGCGAGGGAGTGCAGAGCTTCCTGGAGAAGCGGTCGCCGGCGTTCGCTCCCTTGCCGGCGCGCTCCTGAGCACAACCCGAGGCCGGCGCGGCTGGGCTGGCGCCTAGCATGGTCTCCCGTGCCCGAGCGCATCTCGCCCGACGCCGTCGCCCACGTCGCCCACCTCGCCCGCCTGCAGCTCACGCCCGACGAGCTCGAGCGGTACACGGCGCAGCTGGCCTCGATGCTCGAACACTTCGCCGACATCGACGCGCTCGACCTGGACGGCGTCGCCCCCATGACTCAGCCCTTCGAGCTGGTGAACGTGCTGCGACCGGACGTCGAGGGCCCCTGCCTCGACCGAGGCGAGGTTCTCGCGCGAGGCACCGTCGGCCGAGGCGGGCCGCTTCAAGGTGCCTCCCATCCTCGGCGAGGCCCCGTGACCGCGCTCGAGATCGCCGCCGCCGTCCGGGCCGGCGAGCTGCGGGCACTCGACGTCGTCGACGACCACCTCGCGCGCATCACCGAGCGAGACCCGGAGCTCCACGCCTTCAACCTCGTCCTGGCCGACGACGCCAGGGCCGCGGCCGTGATCATCGACCAGTCCGTGTCGGAAGGCCTCGATCCCGGTCCGCTCGCCGGCGTGCCCGTGGCCCTGAAGGACAACCTCTGCATCCGGGGCGTCCCGACCACATGCTCGTCGAAGATCCTGGATGGCTGGCGCCCGCCGTACACCGCCACGGTGGTCGAGCGCCTCGTGACCGCCGGCGCCATCCCCATCGGCAAGACGAACCTCGACGAGTTCGCCATGGGCAGCTCGACTGAGAACTCGGCCTTCGGGCCCACCCGCAACCCCCATGATCCCGGCCGGGTTCCTGGGGGCTCCTCGGGAGGTAGCGCCGCCGCGGTGGCGGCCGGGTTCGCCCCGCTGGCCCTCGGCTCCGACACCGGAGGGTCGATCCGCCAGCCGGCTGCGCTCTGTGGCGTGGTCGGTGTGAAGCCGACCTACGGTGCGATCAGCCGGTATGGCCTCGTGGCCTTCGCGTCGAGCCTCGACCAGATCGGCCCGTTCGCCAACAGCGTGGCCGACGCCGCCGCCCTCCTGGAGGCGATCGGTGGCCACGACCCGAGGGATTCGACCTCCATCCCCGGCCCGATCCGCCCGATCTCGGCCACGCTGACCGACGGCGTCGACGGGCTGCGCATCGGCGTCATCAGCGAGCTGCGAACCGACATCGACCCGGACGTGCTCGCCCGGCTCGAGGCCGCCGCCGACGCGCTCAGGGGCCGCCGGCGCCAAGGTCGAGGAGGTGTCGGTCCCGGCCGTGATCCACGGGCTCACCGCCTACTACCTCATCGCGCCGGCCGAAGCGTCGAGCAACCTGGCCCGTTACGACGGCGTCCGCTACGGGCTGCGGGTCGACGCCCCCGACGCCGCGGCCATGAACACCGCCACCCGCACCGCGGGCTTCGGGGACGAGGTCAAGCGGCGCATCATGCTCGGCACCTACGCGCTCTCCGCCGGCTACTACGACGCCTACTACGGCAAGGCCCTCAAGGTCCGCCGTCTCATCGCCGAGGACTTCGAGCGCGCCTACGAGCGCTTCGATCTCCTCATCGCACCGACCTCGCCGAGCGTGGCCTTCCCGTTCGGGGCGAAGACCGACAACCCGCTCCTCATGTACCTGTCCGACGTCTGCACGATCCCGTCGAACCTTGCCGGTCACCCGGCGGTGACCGTCCCCTTCGGCACGGGCGCCGACGGCCTCCCCGTCGGGGTGCAGGTGCTCGCCCCGACCCTCGAGGAGGCGACGATGTTCCGCGCCGCCGCCGTGCTCGAAGCCGCCGCCGGAGGTCCGCAGTGAGCGCCTGGGAGACGGTCATCGGCCTCGAGGTCCACACCGAGCTGAACACTCGCACCAAGATCTTCTGCTCCTGCCCGAACCGCTTCGGCGACGAGCCGAACACGAACGTCTGCCCCGTGTGCCTCGGCCTGCCGGGCAGCCTCCCGGTGCTCAACGAGCAGGTGGTCGAGCTGGCCCTGCGCCTCGGCGAGGCCCTCCACTGCGAGGTGCGGCCCTCGATCTTCCACCGCAAGAACTACTTCTACCCCGACATGCCGAAGGACTACCAGGTCAGCCAGTACGACCAGCCCGTGAACGTCGACGGCCGGCTCGAGCTGCCCTCGGGCACGCGGGTGGGGATCGTGCGCGCCCATCTCGAAGAGGACACCGGCAAGAGCACGCACACCGGCGACGGTGGCGGCCGCATCCACGGCAGCGACGCCACCCTCGTCGACTACAACCGCGCCGGCGTGCCCCTCCTCGAGATCGTGAGCGCGCCCGACCTGCGTTCGGCAGAGGACGCGAGGGCCTACGTCAACGAGCTGCGCACCATCCTCGTGGCCACCGACGTGAGCGACGCGAAGATGGAGGAAGGGTCGCTGCGGGTCGACGCCAACGTGTCGGTCCGGCCGGCCGGCAGCGATGTGTTCGGCACCCGCTGCGAGATCAAGAACCTCAACTCGCTGCGCTCACTGGGTCGCGCCATCGAGTACGAGGTGAGCCGCCAGATCGCCATCCTGGAAGACGGTGGCGAGGTCCGCCAGGAGACCCGCCACTGGGCCGAGGGCGACGGGCGCACGCACACGCTCCGGACGAAGGAAGAGGCCGACGACTACCGGTACTTCCCCGAGCCCGATCTCGTGCCGCTCGCGCCCGACGCGGAGTGGGTCCGGCGTGTCCACGCGGCGATGCCGGTGCTGCCGGCCGCCCGCCGCGACCGCCTCGCCGCCGCTGCGGGAGCCGGCTCCGCCGACGCCGGTGTGGTCGTGACCGTCGACCGCGGCCTCGACGACCTGGCCCTCGCCGCCATCGAGGCGGGCGGCGACCCGGCTCGCGTCCTCGTGCACATCGAGCACAACCTGGCCGTGGAAGGCGCAGAACGAGTCACCCCGGTTGCGCTCGCCGCCCTCACCCGCCTCGAGGTCGACGGCCGGCTCACTGCGACGCAGGCCAAGGCGGTGCTCGCCGATCTCGTCGCCGCCGGTGGGGATGCCGACCCGGAGTCCCTCGCCCGCGCCCGGGGCTTCGAGGCGATGGGCGCCGACGACCTGGCCGCGGTCGTCGACCGCGTGATCGAGGCCAACCAGCCCACCTGGCAGCGCTACCTGGCCGGGGAGGACAAGGTCGCCGGCGCCCTGGTCGGCCAGGTGATGAAGGCGACCGGAGCCAAGGCGGACGGCAAGGCGGTGACGGCCCTGCTCCAGGCTCGGCGGGCAAGCTCCTGACGGGCTGAGCCCGGAGACGACACCCTCGACGACAACCTCGACGACGCCCTCGAGGATCCCCGCCAGGCTCGCACCACGGTGGTCGACGACGGGATGTGGGTGCGCCTCCTCGACGTGCCCGCCGCGCTGGCCGCCCGCCGCTATGCCACCGACCTCGACGTCGTGCTCGATGTCCACGATCCCTTCCTCGACCTGGGTGGGCGGGTGCGGCTGGAGGGCGGGGCGGACGGTGCCGCCTGCCAGCCGACCGCCGACCGCGCCGACCTCGCCCTCGGCGTGGGCGCGCTCGGATCGCTGTACCTCGGCGGCGTGCGGGCGCAGACGTTGGCGCGGGCCGGGCTCATCGACGAGCACATCCCCGGCAGCGTGGCGCGCCTCGACCTCGCCTTCCTCGCCGAGCGCGAACCCCACTACGGCACCAACTTCTGACGGCTCCGTCAACTTCGCTGGACGTGGGCGAGGCGGATGCGCTAGGGAAAGCTGCCGACGGTCCGCGGGGCTGGCTGAGCCCCTCCGTCATACCTGGGGGTGTCCGCATGGCAGAGTTCGAGGAAGTCACATCCGGCCTCAAGTTCCCCGAGGGCCCCATCGCCATGGCCGATGGCTCGGTCATCCTGGTGGAGATGTTCGGGCCGCGGCTCACCCGGGTGAAGCCCGACGGCGCCAAGGAGACCGTCGCCGAGGTCCCCGGGGGGCCGAACGGCGCGGCCGATCGGTCCCGACGGCGCGGTCTACGTGTGCAACAACGGCGCCCGCTTCACGGAGATGGACCTCGACGGCATGAGCTTCCCCGGCCCGCCGACGATGTCGAAGTATCTCGGAGGCAGCATCCAGCGGGTCGACATCGCCACCGGCAAGGTCACCGACGTCTACCGGGAGGTCGACGGGCGGCCCGCTGTGGGCGCCCAACGACTTCGTCTTCGACGCCCACGGCGGGTTCTACTTCACCGACCACGGCCTCACCGACGAGCGCGATCGCCCACGTGACGGGCATCTACTACGGCAAGGCCGACGGCTCGATGGTGAAGGAGATCGTGTTCCCGGCCCATGAGCCGAACGGCATCGGGTTGTCGCCCGACGGCAAGAAGCTCTACTGGGCCGAGACCTGGAACGGCCGCATCATGCAGCGCGACATCGTCGCGCCCGGGCGAGGTGGCCGAAGCGGGCATCGTCGACACCTCGGTGTGCCTGTACGGCTTCCCGGGCTTCCAGCTGCTCGACTCGCTCGCCGTCGACGCCGACGGCAACGTGTGCGCGGCCACGCTCGTGAACGGCGGCGTCACCAGCGTGTCGCCCAAGGGCGAGCTCGTCGACTTCTACCCAACCGGCGACCTCCTCACCACCAACATCTGCTTCGGCGGTGACGACCTGCGCACGGCCTACATCACACTGTCCACCACGGGACGGCTGGTGAAGACGACCTGGCCGCGAGCAGGGTGCCCACTGAACTACCTGAACACCTGATCTATCCCCCTGCGGGCCGCCCGTCACTTCACGGGCGGCCCCCACTCGGTCTCCTTGCGCAGCACCGGCTTGAGCACCTTGCCGCCCGGGTTGCGGGGCAGCGGCTCGGCGCGGAAGGAGATGAACTGCGGCACCTTGAAGTCGGCGATCTGCTCGCGCGCGCACGTCGGTGAGCTCCTGTGCGCGTCAGCTCCGTGCCGGGCTGTGACGACGACGATGGCGCCGACCTTCTCGCCCATCATCGTGTCGGGCACGCCGACGCACCGCGCACCTCGAACACCGCCGGGTGGTGCGACGAGCGCGTTCTCGACCTCGACGCAGTAGACGTTCTCGCCGCCGCGGTTGACCATGTCCTTCTTGCGGTCGACGATCTGGCACGAAGCCGTCGTCGTCGACGCGGGCGAGGTCGCCGGTGTGCAGCCAGCCGTCGACGAACGTCTCCGCCGTCTGCTCGGGCTTGTTCCAGTAGCCGGCCACGATGTTCTGGCCGCGGATCAGCAGCTCGCCGACGCCGGTCGTCGTCGACGTCCGCGAGGTCGAGCTCGACGACGGGAGCGGCGAAGCCGACTGTCTCGGGGCGCGCCTCGCAGTACTCGTCGGGCAGGAACGTCGACACCGACGACGTCTCGGTGAGGCCGAAGCCGTTGCCGAGGCGGGCGTTCGGGAACGACGTCGCGCAGGCGTGGCGATGACGTCGGGCGGCGTCGGCGCGCCGCCGTAGGCTGCAGCCAGCGCACGCCGCTCACGTCGAAGTCGGCGAAGTTCGGCTGGTTCATCGCCAGCCAGTAGATCGCCGGCACCGAGGTGAGCACGTTGATCCGCTCGTCCACCACGGCGCGGAGGAAGTGCCTGCACCTCGAAGGCGGGCATGATCACCGTCGGTGCCGCCCAGCATCATCGGTGATGAGCAGCTGGCTGTTGCAGCCGGTGACGTGGAACATCGGCACCGAGATCAGGTTGCGGAGGTCGACGTCGTCGGGGAAGCCGATGACGCGCCGGCACGTCTCGCAGTTCGACAGGAAGTTCTCGTGGGTGGTCATGGCCCCCTTCGGGAACCCGGTCGTGCCGCTCGTGTAGAAGATGGCGGCCAGGTCGCCTGGGTCCGAGGTCGTCGACGACGTAGCGGCGTCGCCGTCGGGCAGCGGCGCGCCGGGCTCGAACACGAAGCCGGGCGCCGGAGTCGCTGATGACGTACTCGACCTCGCTCTCGGTGAAGCGGGTGTTCACCGGCACGGCGACGCGCGCCCGCATCTGGATGCCCCAGAACGCGAGCGCCCAGTCGTTGCCGTTGCCGCAGCCGGATGGCGACGCGGTCGCCCCGCCGACGCCGAGCGCCCGCAGGCCGCCGGCGACCCTGGCGGCGCGGTCCCAGAACTCGCGGTAGCTGAGCCGCTCGCCGCCGAGCTCGACGAGCGCCTCGTCGGTCCGGGCGCGCTCGACGGTGTCGCGGAACATGGCCACGAGCGAGCGGCGCCAGTTGGTGTAGCGCAGCACGCCGTCGCGCGTCGCGCTCGACGTCGTGCATGGGGAACGGCATGATCCGCGGTGTCCGACCCTGCTTCACGATCATCTCGGCCTCCTTCGCCGTGTGACCCGACGTCGCGGGACCCTTGACACGCCAGCGGGAGACGGACGAAAGTCACTGCTCGCCCACAAGTTGACACGACTCGTCAACTGCCAGCGGGCAGCGTGACCGGGGGGATCAGGCCATGCTGCTCGGAGACATCGTCCGGCTGAACGCCGGAAGACGCCGCGAGCGGCTGGCGCATCGTCGACGGCGATCGCGAGATCAGCTTCGGCGCGCTCCACGACCGCTTGCTCCGGCTCGCCAACGCGCTGCTCGGCTGGCCGGCCGGGCGACCGCGATCGCCATCCTCGCCGAGAACGTGCCGGAGTACGTCGAGTGCTACTACGGCGTGCCCTGCGGCGGGGATGGCGCTCACCTTCCTGAACTACCGGCTCCACCCCAAGGAGTGGGCGTGGATCCTGAACAACGCCGAGGCCCGGGTCCTGATCGTCGAGCGAGTACGTTCCTCGAGCAGATCGAGCCGGTACTGGGCGAGATCCCTCGATCGAGCACGTGTCGTCATCGGGGGTGGCGGGCGGAGGCGGCTACGCGTCGACTACGAGCGACCTCGTCGGATCGGCCGCCCGGCGGCGAAGCCCGCCGGTCGAGGTCGACGAGGACGACACGGCGTGGCTCATCTACACGAGCGGCACGACGGGCTTCCCGAAGGGCGCGATGCTCACCCACCGCAACCTCGTGGCCGCGGTGCTCGAGTCGGTGATCGAGTACCAGCCGCAGCCCGACGAGCGCAACGCTGCTGGCCTTCCCGCTGTGCCACGTGTCGGGCTACTCGGTGCCGGTCACCACCTCCGCGGCGGGCTGCATCGTGCTCATGCGGGCGTACGAGCCCGAGCAGTTGGATGCAACTCGTCGACGAACACGGCATCACCGGCACCGCGCTCGCCCCGACGATGCTCAACTTCCTCCTGCAGCACCCGAAGATCCACGACTACGACCTCTCGACGCTGCGCAGCATCGGCTACGGCGCGGCAGCCATGCCGGTCGAGGTGTTGCGGCCGCCATCGATCGCTTCGGTCCCGATCGTGTACTCCGGCTTCGGGATGACCGAGCTGGGCGGCAACGTGCTCACGTTCCCGAAGGCGGCGCACGTCCGCGCCATCAAGGGCGAGGAGCACCTGCTGGCGTCGTGCGGCACGCCGATGTGCCTCGCCAACGTCAAGGTGGTCGACGACGACATGGCCGAGTGCCCGCCCGGCGTGGTCGGCGAGATCGTGATCCAGGCCGAGCAGGTGCTGAAGGGCTACTTCCGCAACGAGGAGGGCACGAAGGCGGCGTTCGAGGGCGGCTGGTTCCACACCGGCGACATGGCGCGGCGCGACGAGGAGGGCTTCTTCTACATCGTCGACCGCATGAAGGACATGATCCTCACCGGCGGCGAGAACGTGTACTCCCGCGAGGTCGAGGAGGTGATCTACGCCCATCCGGCCGTGTCGGAGGCGGCGGTCATCGGCCTGCCCGACCCGACCTGGGGCGAGAGCGTCACCGCGGTCGTCGTGCTGCGCGAGGGCATGTCCGCGACGGAGGAGGAGATCATCGCCGTCAGCCGCGATCGGCTGGCCGGCTTCAAGAAGCCGAAGCAAGGTCCTCTTCATCGACGAGCTGCCGAAGAACGTGAGCGGCAAGATCCTCAAGCGCGACCTGCGCGATCGGTTCGCCTGAGACTGACCGATCGACCTGACCGTCCTCCACCGCCTGGACGGCAAGGTCGGCGTCGTCACGGGCGCGTCCTATGGCCTCGGCGTGCTCTTCGCCGAGATGCTCGCCTCCGCCGGCGCCGACGTCGTGGTCACGGCCCGCTCCGACGACAAGCTCGAGGACACGAAGCGCCGTGGTCGAGGAGGCGGGGGCCGCCGGTGCGTCGCGTGCCGGTCGACGTCACCGTCTACGAGGACTGCGACAGCGGGTCGTCGTCGAGGCGATGGCCACGTTCGGCCGCATCGACGTGCCTCGTGAACAACGCCGGATGGGCGGACGACCGGCTCATCCGCACCGAGCACTGCCGAGCCCGAGGTGTTCGAGAAGATGGTGAAGACCGACCTCGTCGGCCTCTTCTTCATGACGCGGGCCTGCGCCCGCACATGTTGCGCGGCGGGGGCGGCAGCATCATCAACCTCTCGTCGATCTTCGGCATGGCCGGCTCGGAGAACCGCACCGCGGGGTACTTCGCAGCGAAGGGCGGCGTGAACCAGCTCACCAAGCTGCTGGCCTGCGAGTGGGGTGACCGCAACCTTCGGGTCAACGCCCTGGCCCCGAACTTCTTCATCTCCGAGATGACCCGCCGGCTGCTCGAGGACTCGGGCATGGCCGACTGGATGCGCAGCCGCACGCCGATGCGGCGCTTGGGTGAGCTCGACGAGCTCGTCGGGCCGTTCCTTTCCTCGCCTCCGATGCTTCCAGCTTCGTCACCGGCACCGTCATCGCCGTCGACGGAGGGTGGAGCGCGAGCGGCGGCTACGCCCAGCTGCCCCAGCCGTGGGACGAGTGGTCCGGCGAGCTGAGCCAACCGATCACACCCGACTGAGTCAAGGAGGCCCGGATGGCAGCTGTCCAGACTGTGCGCGGCCCGGTCGCGCGCACCATCTTCGACCGCCCGCTGGGCGCGTACTGAGAGAGGACCACCGTGGAGGACTTCCGAGCTGTCGGCGCCCGGCTGCGCAACTGGGGTCGTTGGGGTCCCGACGACGAGCGGGGCACGCTGAACCACATCACGCCCGAGCGGCTCGTGGCGGCGGCCGGGCTCGTACGCCAAGGCAAGATCTTCGACCTCGGCATCCCGTTCGACGAGAACGGGCCCGCAGCCCGGCGGCGGGCGCATCAACCCCGTCCACCTGATGTCACAGACGGGCGACACCCAGGTGTTCCCGGGCGGGTTCAAGTACGCCGACGACTACATCTTCATGCCGCTCCAGGGCGCGACGCAGTGGGACTCGCTGGCCCACGTCTACTACGACGACCAGCTCTACAACGGCTACCCGGCCACCGACGTGACGGTGGTCGGCGCCTTCCACGACACGATCGACAAGATCGCCAAGGGGGTCGCCGGCCGTGGCGTGCTCGTCGACGTGGCCCGCCAGAAGGGAGTCGACTGGCTCGAGGCCGGCTATGTCATCACGCCCGGCGATCTGGAAGCGGCGATGTCGGCACAGGGCGGCGTGGAAGTGGGGCCCGGTGACATCCTCGTGCTGCGCACCGGTTGGCGCCGGTTCTTCCTCGATCGCAAGTCGCCGACCGAGTTCATGGCTGGCGAGCCCGGGTTGGGCCAGGACTGCTGCCAGTGGCTCCACGACCGCGACGTCGCCGCCGTCTGCTCGGACAACTGGGCCATCGAGGTGCTGCCGGGCGAGGACCCGAGCGTGATCCTCAACTGCCACATGGTCCTCATCCGCGACATGGGCATGACCCTCGGTGAGATCCTCGACCTGGAGGAGCTGGCCGCCGACTGCGCCGACGACGGTGTCTGGGAGTTCTTCTTCTGCGCCCCGCCGCTCAAGGTCACCCGAGGGGTCGGGTCGCCGATCAACCCGCTCGCCATGAAGTAGCCATGACGAGCGCGGCACCTTCACCGTGGACTCGCACCCGGCGGGTGGCGGCGCCCGTCGTCGCGAAGGGCACGAGCGCCGACGCGCTCACGGAGCGGGGCCAGCGGACCCGCGAACGCCTCCTCGCCGCCGCCCGCGAGGTGTTCGAACGCGAGGGGTACCACAAGGCACGCGCGTGACCCAGATCAGCAAGGTCGCCCGGGTCGCGCACGGCTCCTTCTACACGTACTTCGCGTCCAAGGAGGACGTGTTTCGCCACGTCCTCGCCCGCATGCAGGAGGAGATGCAGGCGGCGCGGACTCCGGCCCCGGCCGGGTTGTCGCCCGCCGAGCGGATCGCCCATGCCAACCGCGGCTACTACGAGGCCTTCCGCCGCAACGCCCGCATGATGGCCGTGCTCGAGCAGGTGTCCACGTCCGACGAGGCCCTGTGGCGCGAGCTGCGGCTGCAGATGCGGGGACCGGCCAATGCCCGGTCATCGAGCGCCATCGCCCGCTGGCAGCGCGAGGGGCTCGTGGACCCCGAGCTCGACGCCCGCTACGTGGCCAGCGCCCTCGGCTCGATGGTCGACCGGTCGCTCTACGTGTGGCTCGTCCTCGGTGAGCCCTTCGACGAGGAGAAGGGGCTCGAGACGCTCAACGTGCTGTGCGCGCGTGCCCTCGGGCTCGCCCAGAGCTGGCGGCGACGCGCCAGGACGTCGCGCCCGTCGACGCCTGCGGGCACCTTGACCATCTGAGGCTCCGCTCGTAGCTCCGCCTCGTGGCGTTGACGCTGCCCGACCAGGGCAACGACTGGCGGGTCTTCCCACCCCTCCCGCTCGGGCCGGTCCTGCGCGCCGCGCTCGAGGTCTTCGTCGAGGTGGGCTACCACGGTGCAACCGTCCGTGACATCGCGCGGCGAGCCGGGCTCTCCGTGCCGGGGATGTACCACCATCACGCCACCAAACAGGAGATGCTCACCCGGATCCTCGACTTGCGCATGGAGGATCTCCGCTGGCGCAGCCACGCCGCGCACGACGAAGGACGCGGCGACCCGGTGCGCACCTTCGAGCTGCTCGTCGAGTGCCTCGTCCTCTTACCACACCTACCGCCGGGATCTCGCCTTCATCGGTTCGAGCGAGATGCGCTACGTCGAGCCGAGAACCGGGCCCGCATCGTGGCGTTGCGGGTCGAGCAGCAGCGGATGGTGGAGGCCGCCCTGAAGGAGGCGTCCGAGTGCGGGCGGTTCCGCACGCCGTATCCCCGCGAGGCCACGCCGCGCCGCGGTGGCAATGTGCACCGCGGTGCCCCAGTGGTACCGACCCGATGGGCCGCTGACGCCCGAGGAAGTGGCCGGGCGTTACGTGCACATGGCGCTCGCGCTGGTGCAGGGCAGCCTCGCGCGCGCGCCGCACCTGACGCCAGCCTTGACAGAACGCCGCGGCCTGCCAGATCATCGGATTACCGAGCGATCGATCGGTCGGTCACAGCGTGCGAGCCGGTCCCGAACGGCAGGGGGTGGGGAACGAGATGACGGATGTAGTCGCGCCGCACATGCGAGAGCTCCTCAAGGACGCCCCGAGCAACTGGGGCAAGTGGGGGCCTCAGGATGAAGTCGGAGGGCTCAACTACCTGGGGCCCGAGCAGATCCTGAGCGCGGTCAAACACGTGCGCCAGGGCAAGGTCTTCACCTTGCAGATGGCGATGTGCGACCCGCGGGGCGATCCCGTCTGGCCGGGCCGGCGCGGCGCGGAGCGGTTGATGATCTGCGACGAGGGCACCTGGGAGGGCGACAAGGCGCCGCAGTTCCCCGGCGGCCTCCACTACGCGGACGATTTCATCACCGCCTTCCTCCAGGGCTCGACGCAGTACGACGCGCTCGGCCACGTCTGGTTCGACGGGCAGATCTACAACGGCTACGACGCCAAGACGACGATCGGGGGCCTGTCGAAGGCCAGCGTGTACCCGATCGGCCAGCGGGGCGTGGTCGGCCGGGGCGTCCTCATCGACATGGCCCGGCACCGGGGCAAGCGCAGCCTCGACAAGGGGGAGACGTTCACCCATGAAGACCTCCTGGCGTGCGCCGAGGCCCAGGGTTGCACCATCGAGAAGCGCGACGTCCTGGTGATCCACACCGGCTTCCTGACGCAGTTCCACGAGTTCGGCAAGGAAGCGTTCTACGACGGCTTCGTCGAACCGGGCCTCACCCACTCGGCCGAGCTCGTCACGTGGTTCCAGGACATGGAGATCCCGAACCTCGTCACCGACACGATCGCCAACGAGGTGACGATCGACCCCGCCAGCGGTGTCGCCCTGCCGTTGCACTGCGCGCTCGATGCGCAACCTCGGCGTCCTGTTCACGGAGATCTGCGACCTCGAGCAGCTCGCCGAGGACTGCGCCAACGACCGGCAGTACACCTTCCTCTACGTGGCCGCCCCCCTGAAGGTGGTGAACGCCACCGGCTCGCCCGTCAACCCGGTCGCCATCAAGTGAGGCCGGCGTGGCCGTGAGCACCTACGAGTCGCGACCTTGGCTGGCTCGCTACCGGCCGGGGACGCCGAGCGACATCACCCCTGAGTACGACGACGCGCTGGCCATGTTCCGCGCCGCCGCCGCGCGCGGCTCCCTCGTCGCCCGCCATCGTCTACTTCGACGGGGCGCTCACCACCCGTGAGCTCGACGAGCAGAGCGACGCCTTGGCGGCCGCGTTGCTGGCCCACGGCTTCCGCGGCGGTGACCGCCTCGCCGTCTACCTCCAGAACGTGCCGCAGTTCGTGATCGCCATGCTCGCCACGTGGAAGGCGGGTGGGGTGATGGTGTCGATCAACCCGATGAACCGCGCCCGCGAGCTCGACTACGTGCTCAAGGACTCGGGGGCTCGGGTGCTGCTGTGCCTCGAGAGCCTGTACGCCGATGTCGCCGCGGGACGTGGTGCCGGGCACGGGTGTCGAGACGGTCATCACCACGTCCGAGCTGGAGTACCAGCAACGACACGACCCCCGGCTGTTCGCCGGCATCGCGCGGTCCCGCCACGAAGGCACGCTCGACATGAGCGAGCTGATCGCCGCGCACCGCGGCAAGGGGCCACCACCGGTCTCGTTCTCGCCGAGCGACGTCGCCTTCCTCACGTACACCTCGGGCACCACCGGGGTGCCCAAGGGGGCCATGAACACCCACGGGAACGTGGTGTTCAACGCGCAGGCGTACCGCGACTGGATCGACCTCGGCCCCGACGACGTGGTGCTCGGCGTGGCGCCGCTGTTCCACATCACCGGGCTCATCGCCCACATCGCCATCGCCCTGCTGCTGCCGGCCAAGCTCGTGCTCGCCTACCGGTTCGAGCCGAACGTCGTCCTCGACGCCATCCGCGAGCACCGACCGACCTTCACGGTCGGGTCGATCACCGTGTTCATCGCGCTCAGCAACGCCGAGGGCATCACCGCCGAGGACCTTGCCTCGCTCCACAAGATCTACTCGGGCGGCGCGCCCATCGCCCCCAGCGTGGCCAAGAGCTTCCAGGAGCGCTTCGGGCACCCGATCCACAACATCTATGGCCTGACAGAGACCACGTCACCTTCCCACGGCGTGCCGCTGTGGGCCGAGGCGCCGGTCGACCCGACCTCGGGCGCGCTCTCGGTCGGCGTGCCGATCTTCAACACCGTCGTGCGGATCGTGGCCGACGACGGCACCGAGCTGCCGGCCGGCGAGGTGGGCGAGCTCGTGACCGAGGGGCCGCAGGTGGTGTCGGGCTACTGGAACAAGCCGGAGGAGACGGCGAAGTCGATCCCGAACGGCCAGCTCCACACGGGCGACGTCGGGTTCATGGACGAGCAGGGCTGGTTCTACATCGTCGACCGCAAGAAGGACATGATCAACGCCGCCGGTTACAAGGTGTGGCCCCGCGAGGTCGAAGACGTGCTGTACGAGCACCCGGCGGTGCGAGAGGCGGCCGTGGTGGGGGTGCCCGACGAGTACCGGGGTGAGACGGTCAAGGCCTTCGTGAGCTTGAAACCGGGGGCGAGCGCGACCCCCGAGGAGCTTCGCGACTTCTGCAAGCAGCGGATGGCCGCGTACAAGTACCCCCGCCAGGTCGAGCTGATCGACGAGCTACCGAAGACGGTCACCGGGAAGATCCTCCGGCGCGAGCTGCGCGATGCCGCGACTTGACCCACGAAACCGATACCAGCTCGCGGCCGGGCGGTTCCGGCGCGCTGGGTCGCCTACGAGTTGCGGGGCCCTCTACGAGCGGCTACAACTACCAGCACGAGTTGACGGCTTCGTCAACTCTGGCCGTCGCCACATTCGGGGATATGTGACAAGTAGGTTGCCGACGCCAGTCGGGGACGGCGGCTCGGCATGATGAGCGGCGTAAGAGCTGACTCGCAGCGTTTGGGGGCGAGTCGATGCAGTTGGGGGGAAGATGCTCGAGCGACCAGGGTCGGCGGTGTGAGCCCTCACCCCGCGTGCCCTGCCTCGGCCGCCGGGCCACCGACGGGCGGTGTGACCGGGACCTCTCCTTCCGGCACGGCGTGGTCACGGGTGGGCGCGAGCCCTTCCGGTACGGCCCCGTCGGCCAGGCCAGATCAACCCGGCCGGACAGAGGCCGGATCTCGTAGGCCAGATCTCATAGGAGGGAATGACCATGTCCAACGATGACGACGTCCAGCTCCCCAGTGGGCTGTCACGGCGGGAGGTGCTTCGCCGCTCGGCTTGCTGGGCGCGGCCGCGGTGGTCACGCCGACCGCGCTGGCGGCCTGCGGCAGCAGCAGCAAGTCGTCGACGGCGACCACCGCGGCGACGGGCGGCGGGGGTGCGTCCACCACCGCCGCGGCGGAGGCGCTGGCGCCTCCACCAGCGCCGCGGCCGGTGGCGGCGGTGACGTCGGCAGCCAGCTCGCGGCCCTGCTGAAGATCGACCCGGCCGGCAAGAACGGCAAGGGCGTCGACTGGCAGATGGGCAACGTGCTCGCGCTGACCGGCAACGGTTCGTTCTACGGCAAGACGATGACGCGCGGCACCGACCTGGCGGTGAAGCACATCGCCGCGGCCGGTGGCCCGAACATCAAGGTGATCTACAAGGACCACAAGTCGGGCGACCCGCACAGCGGGCACGACGGCCATCAACGAGCTGGGGGCGGCCAAGGTTCCGGCCAAGCTCGCCTCCTACGTCGACGACCTCGGCGCCATGCTCGCCGGCACCAAGCAGTTCAAGATCTTCACCCTCGACGGCGGTGGCGGCACGAGCAACTTCGGCCAGGGCAAGGACTACTTCTGGGGCACCCGGGCCATCACGCCGAACGACGCGCTCCCGGGCCTGTTCATGTACATCAAGCAGAAGTACCCGGACCTGAAGACGGTCGGCCTCGACCGGCTGGGACATCGGCGAGCCGAACAACACGCGATCAAGACCGACGTGCTGAAGAAGATCGCCGCGGCCGGCTACCAGTTCAACGGCCTGTACGAGCTGTTCCCGGTCGAGCACCACCGACTACTCGGCGATCCTGACCAAGATCAAGGCCAACGAGCCCGACATCCTGCTGATCCGGCATGTACGGCCAGGACCCCGGCTTCTTCCTCGACCAGGCCCAGACCGTAGGGCTGAAGGCGAAGCTGTATCGGCTTCGAGTTCACCCCCGACGGCGTCAACGCCTCCAAGGGCGCGTACGACAGCGTCGGCTGGACCTTCGCCTACGACTACTTCGACTCTGACAACCCGATCAGCCCGCTGGCCAAGCTCTTCGTCGACGAGTTCAAGAAGGAGTACGGCGAGCGAGCCCGACTTCTACGCGGCCAACTTCTACGAGAACACGCTGGTGATGTGGGAGGTGATCCGCCGGGTGCTGGCCAAGGGCGGCGACATCAACGACGGCGACGCAGCTCGACGCTGCGCTTCAGGGACAACCTCACCGTGGTCAGCGTCTACGGCGGCGACGCCAACACGGTCGGCACGTACACGCTCGACCCGACGACCCACTCGGTCGAGCAAGCGCCCGATGGGCGTGTTCGAGTACAAGGACAAGAAGGTCACGCCGCTCGCCTACTTCGACATCGGCGGCGCGGACTTCAAGATGGCCTGACCGAGCGTCGGCGCTGGCTGCGGGACCCCGGCCGACGGCCGGGGTCCCGCGTCCATGCCCGACAGGAGCGTCGCATGATCCTCGCGGCGCAACTTCACGTGGGATGCGGTCAGCCAGCTCACCGTGACCGGCGTGATCAACGGGGCGGCGTACGGCCTGCTCGGTGCCGGGTTCGCCCTCATCCTGGGCGTGAGCGGGCGGTTCCACTTCGCCTACAGCCTCACGTACACGCTTCGCCGCCTACATGGTGTTCACGTTCGTCGACCGCGTCGGCGTCGGCTTCTGGCTGAGCGCCATCCTCGGGATCGTCCTCGGCGTCGTGCTCGGCGTGGTGCATCGAGCGCTTCATCTACCGCCCGGTTGCCGCTCGCGCCGGGGCGACCGCTCTGCTGTCGATCTTCGTGGCCTCGCTCGGCATCGCCATCGCCGGGCAGAACCTCATCAGCCTGTTCTACTCGTCGGCCTCGCAGCAGATCGAAGCGCCCGATGCGCTGCGGACCACGATCCATTGGGGTCCGACGCGTCTTCCGATGGCTCGACGTCTGGCAGGTGCTCAGCGCCGTTGCCCTCGTCCTCGGCCTCGCCGCCCTCCTGCGCTTCACCCCGCTCGGGCGGGCGGTGCGAGCCACGCGCGGCAACCCCGAGATGGCCCGCATCATCGGCATCGACCCGAACCAGATCTACGTTGTGGTCTTCGCCCTGGCCACCGTCATGTGCGGCGTGGCCGCCTTCTGGTTCGGCGTGAAGTACTCGGTGCAGCCCGACATGGGCTTCAAACCGGTGGTCTTCGCCTTCGTCGTGGCCTTCCTCGCCGGGTCGGCGTCGTCGCCCATCCGGGTGTTCGTCACCGGCATCATCATCGGGCTCATCGAGCAGTGGAGCACCATCTGGCTCGATGTGCGCTGGAACCAGCTGGTGGTGTTCCTCGTCCTCCTCCTCTACCTGATCTCGCTGTCGCTCGACCCCCGCCGCATCATCGCCCGGATCCGGGCGGGATCGGTCTGAGGAGGCGGCATGAACATCTGGTACTTCTACCTCGCCGAAGCGCTCATCTACGTCCTGCTTCGCCCTGTCGCTGAACCTGCTCCTCGGCTACGCCGGGCAGGTGTCGGTGGCCCACGCCGCCTTCGCCGCCATCGGCGGCTACACCGTCGGCTACCTGGTGCTCACCGACCACTGGAACTTCCTGCCGGCCATCCTGCTCGGCGTCGGCTTCGCCTTCGTCGGCCGGCCTGCTCGTCTCGCTGCCGGCCATGAAGCTGTCACCGGAGTACCTCATCTTGCTGACCCTCGCCGTCTCGTCGGTGATCCTCGGCACGTTCACGACCTTCCCGCGAGCTCGGTGGCACCTACGGCCTCATCAACCTGCCGAAGGTGGAGCTGTTCGGTTGGACGTTGGAACGCTCGATCGACTGGCTGATCCCCCTGCTCGTCGCCGTGGCGCTCATCTGGAGCCTGTGCTGGCGCCTCGGCGAGTCGCCCTACGGGCGCGTCCTGAAGGGCATCCGCGAGGACGAGGCCGCGGTGCTGTCCCTGGGCAAGAGCGTCTTCAAGTCCAAGGTCCTCGTGTTCGGCATCACCTCGGCCATGGCCGGCTTCGCCGGGGCCTTCTTGAGCGGCTTCCTGCAGCTGGCCACGCCGGGGCTCTTCGGCTTCGCCATCTCGCTCACGATCTTCGCCATGGTGATCGTGGGGGGCATGGGCAACCTGCTCGGTTCGGTGGTCGGAGCGCTCCTGCTCAGCCTGCTGGAGCCGGTGATCAACCAGCTTCGCACCGGGGCGCTGTCGGGCCTGGCCAGTGACCTCCACCTCGACGCGAGAAGGCGTTCTTCGTCGTCCTCGTCATCTACGGCGTCCTGCTGGTGCTGTTCATCGCCCTCCGGCCGCGAGGTCTCATCCCGGAGGGCACCTCGCTCAAGCGCCTCCTGAAGGGGCAGCGAGCCGGCCGAGAACGCATCGAGATGCTCCGGCGCGGAGACCTGGACTCCTTCCGTTGGCTCCACGGTCGGCCAACTCGCCTCCGCCGAGCACGAGTACCTGCGAGCACGGCGACCTCGTGCCGGCGGGCGACGGTGACGCTCATGGCCAAGCGCGCCGGGCTCTGGGACAGCGCGCCGGTGGTGCTCGAGGTGAACGCGCTGTCGAAGCGCTTCGGCGGCATCGTGGCCGCCGACGACCTCGCCTTTACCCTCCGCCACGGCGCCATCGTGGCCCTGGTCGGGCCGAACGGCGCCGGCAAGACGACGGTGTTCAACCTGCTCACCGGGTTCATCCGGCCCGACCGCGGCTCGGTCAAGCTCAACGGGACCGAAGCTGGTCGGTCTGTCGCCCGACACCATCGCCCGCCGCCGGCATGGTGCGCTCGTTCCAGGACGTGCGCCTGTTCCAGCGCCTCACCTGCCGCCAGAACGTGGCCATGGGCGTGCAGGGCCAGGTGGGCGAGCACGTGCTCCCGCTGCTGTTCCGGCCGGGGGCGGCCAACAGCTCCGAGCGCGCGACGATGGAGAAGGCCGACGAGTGGCTCGAGTTCGTCGGCATGCACGACTTCGCCGACATCCCCGCCGGAGCGCTCTCCTTCGGCCAGTCCAAGCTCATCTCCCTGGCCCGGGTGCTCGCCTCGGAGGCCGACGTGCTGCTGCTCGACGAGCCGGCCAGCGGCATCGATGCCGTCTGGCTCGACACCATGCTCGGGCTCATCGAGTCGCTGCGGGGTGAGGGCCGCACGATCTGCATCGTCGAGCACAACCTGCACGTGGTCGGTCGCCTGGCCGACCACGTCTACTTCATGGAGCTCGGCCGCATCACCGCCGAGGGGACGATCGAGGAGCTGACCGGCTCCGAGCGACTGGCCGAGGCCTACTTTGGAACCGTCTGAGCGAGTCGCCGCCCGCACCGTGGAGCGAGACTCCGGCTCGCTGCTGCAGGTCGAGGGCCTGAAGGCCGGCTACGGCCGCAAGCAAGTGGTCTACGGCGTCGACCTGCACGTCGCCCAGGGAGAAGTCGTGACGGTGCTCGGCCACAACGGCTCGGGCAAGACCACCACCATCAAGACCATCCTCGGCCTGTTCCCGGCCCAGGGCGGTCGGGTCTTCTTCGACGGGCACGACGTCACCCATGCCGGGTTCCGCCACAACGTCCATGCCGGCATGGCCCTCATCCCGTCCGAGCGCTTCGTCTTCCCCGATCTCACCGTGATGGACAACCTGCTCCTCGGCGGAGCCAACGAGAAGGACGCGGCCATGCGCAAGGAGCGCCTGGACCGCGTCTACGACCTGTTCCCCATCCTGCGGGAGCGCAGCTCGCAGAAGGCCGGCCACCATGTCCGGTGGCCAGCAGCGGATGCTCAGCCTCGGCCTGCTGCTCATGGCCGGGCCCCGCCTGCTCATGTTGGACGAGCCGTCGCTCGGGCTCGCGCCGGCGGTCGTGCAGCAGATCTTCGACCGGGTCCGCCAGTTGGCCAACGAGGAGCGCCTGGCCGTCCTGCTGCTCGAGCAGAACGTGGGCCAGGCCCTCCGGGTGACCGACCGCGCCTACGTGATGCGGGCCGGCCGGGTGATCCTGGAGGAGACCGGCGACCAGTTGCGCGAGCGCGAGCAGCTTCTGGGACCTCTTCTGATGCCGAGGATGAGCGAGGCCGAGGTGACCGCGTTCCTCGACGAGCCCGGCCACCTCGTGCGGATCGGCACCGTCGACGACGACGGCTGGGTGAGAGTGGTGCCGACGTGGTTCGTCCGCCGTGACCGCGACATCCTCTTCACGCCGCGCTCGCCGGCGGTGTTCCTGGCCAACCTGCGGCGCGACGACCGCGTGGCCTTGTCGATCGACGAGGAGCCGCTGCCCTACCGCAAGGTGACGATCCAGGGGCGGGCCCGCATCGTGCACGAGCCCGGTGACGATGACGTGTGGCGCGACACCTATCGGGCCATCGCCTGCCGCTACGTGCCCACCGAACAGGCGGAGGCGTACATCCAGAACACCATCGACCAGCCTCGGGCGCTCGTGGCCGTCGACCTGGACGCGGCACGGGTCACGACGTGGCGCATGCCCGTCGAGGACGAGGCGCCGACGGGGATCTGGGCCCGGCGGTACTACGGGGACGGCACCGCCTTCGCGCGGCTGGCCGACAGCCTGCGCACCTGACGGCCACCGCGCCCGGTCAGGCCACCTCGGTGCGCCGCAGACGCCAGGCCGTCAACGCGAAGGCGAGCGCGGCGACGACGAGCGGCACCACCACCGAGGTGACCGGACCGATGTCGGCCAGGCGCAGCTTGACCCCCGTGGCCTGGCTCAGCAGTGACCGCGTGTAGGAGCGGATGGCGAGGCGCCTCGCGTTCGGGCCGGCGATGGCGATGAACCCCTCCCACAGCAGGATGTAGGCGAGGCCCCACAGCAGCGCCCGCCGCAGCCACAGCCCGAGGAGCACGAAGATCGCCCCGTAGGCGATGACGGCGACGGTTGCCGATACGGCCGCACCCCGCACCAGCTCGCCGCCGCCTCGGGTGAGCGCGGCCGTCGCCACGAGGGGCACGACGACCATGGGCAGGGCGACGGTCCACGTGGCGAGCAGGGCGGCCAGCCCGATGCGCCAGCGGGCCACCGGTCGCAACCAGAGGTAGACGAGGGTGCCGTCGTCGATCGGGTCGCCGAGGGCGGCGGTGGCGAACACGAGCGTCGTCACCGGGGCATAGACGGTCAGGCCGAAGGCGTTGACGAGGTTGGTCCCGGAGTCGAGCCGGTCGAAGACGTTCCCCACGCCGATCGACAGCCCGACCACGAGCCCGACGACAGCCAGCAGCCCGAGGAAGGCGAGGCGCCCGAGCGACACCTGGGTGCGCAACACGATCCGGTAGATGGTCGCGATCATCGGCCCACCAGGTAGCGGAAGACGCTGTCGAGGTCGTCGTCGAGGGGGACGACCTCGTCGAGGGGCGCGCCGAGATCTCGCGCCGCCACGGCCACCGTTCTGCGGAACCGATGGATGTCCGTCGTCTCGATCTCGGCCTCGCCTGTGGCCGTGACCCTCGCCCCGACGACCACCCCGTGCTCGAGGAGCCACGCGGCCAGCGCCGGGGCGTGCTCGCTCACGAGGCGGAGGCGATGGGGCCGGTCGTCCATGAGGTCGCGTATGGCGCGGAAGTCGCCTTCGGCGGCGAGGCGGCCTTGCGCGATCACGAGGATGCGGGAGCCGAGGCGCTCGACCTCGTCGAGGATATGGCTGGACACGACGATGCAGCGGTCCTGGCGTTGCCCGAGGCGGCGCACGAGGTCGATGAGGTGCACCCGCTGGCGGGGGTCGAGCCCGTTGAGTGGCTCGTCGAGCACGAGGATCTCCGGGTCGTGGACGAGGGCGGCCGCCACCTTCACCCGCTGGCGGTTGCCCTTCGAGAGCGTCCGCACGGGTCGGCGATCTGTGGGGTCGAGCTCGACGAGGTCGAGGGCGCGGGCCGCCGCCGCGGCGGGTTCGGGCAGGTCGAGGAGGCGGGCGGCCGAGGTGACGAACTGGGTCGCCGTCAGCGGCTCGAAGAGGCCCTCCTGCTGGGGCACCAGCCCGATGCGCCCGAAGAGGCCGATGTCGCGGCGGGGATCGCCGCCCGAGCACCCGCACCTGGCCCTGCGACGGCCGGGCCAGGCCGACCAGCAGCCGCAGCACGGTGGACTTGCCGGCGCCGTTCGGCCCCAAGAGCGCCGTCACGCCGGGACCGATCTGGCACGTGACGTCGGAGACCGCGACCACGTCGCCGAACCACTTCGACACCCGTTCGAGGTGGATGAACGGCTCCCGCACAGCCGCTGCCGCCGTGGGCGGCCCCCACCCGTCCCCGCTCACGGGCTCGCCCTTCGAGTCCGACCTCGATCGCGCGAACTTGAACCTGGGAGAGCCGTACAGAGCATCCGGCGGTTCGAGTTCGGCGGAGATGTGTGCGCGCTCATCGCGTCACCACGATGCTGTGGTAGCGCCACCAGGTGACGCCGAAGCCGACCACGATCCAGCCGACGTTGACGACCACAAGGGTCCACGTGGCCGTCTCCGGCAGGTCGCCATGCTCACCGTAGATGCGCTGGACGAGCTCGAAGGGGGAGGCGGCGAGGTTGAAGGCACTCAGCCATTCCGGCAGGCCGACGCCGTTGACGAGAGCGCCCGTGACCGCGCTGGTGACGAGCAGCACGAGCAGCACCGCGCCCGCGGCGAATGCCTTGCGGTCCGACAAGCTCGACAGCCCGAGGGACACGCCCGCGTAGACGCCGGCCACGAGCGCTCCGGCGAGCAGGATCCGCCCGAGCACGCTGAGCACGCCGAGCACCCCGGACGGCCCGAGGCCTTGCAGCACGAACGCGAGCAGCATCAGCAGGGGCGGTCCGAGGGTGACGATGGCGAGGAGTCCCAGCACGGCGATGATCTTGGACACCAGGTACGAGTCACGTGAGAGCGGAGAGGCGAGGTACAGCCCCAGCAGGCCCGTGCGACGGTCCGGGCACAACGCTTCGGGCGCCACGAACGCGGCGAAGATGATGAGCGCGGACACGATGTACCCGTAGTACTGGCCGTAGCGAGGGGATCACCCGCTCCCGCACCCGCGGGTCGTCGATGAGGGCGGCGACGCCCACGAACACCATGGCGGGGACGAAGGCGATGATGGCCGCCGCCATCGGCAGCACCTTCGTCCGAGCCGGGCGCTTGATGCCCATGACCCGCTGAGCCGTCGCCCGGATCAGGCTGCGGATGGCACCGGCTCGCCCGCGGCGCGGCCCGGTGTAGGCGCGGTAACCCCGGTCGAAGATGCGGGCGTCGCTCATGTCCCGCTCCCGTACATGCCCGCTTCCAGGAAGACGTCCTCGAGCGACAGGCGCCGCCGTTGCAGGCGCACGAGCCCGAGGCCGAGGTTCGCCACCGCGTCGGTGATCGGCGTGGCCGAGCCCACGCCGTCGACGCGCAGCCGCGTCCCGTCCTGGTCCACCGACGCGCCCTGCGCGTGCAGCCGGGCCACGAGGAGGGCGACGTCGCCTTCCACTTCGAGCTCCCAGCCGCCGACGCTGAGCGCGAAGCGACTCGAGCGGGCCGGCCGCGACCACCCGGCCTTCGCCGAGGATGACGGCGTCGTCGCACACGCGCTCGACCTCGTCGAGGAGATGCGACGACAGCAGCACGTCGATCCCGTACTCGGTGCGGATGCGGCGGATGAGCGAGAGCATGTCGTCGCGCTGCACCGGGTCGAGGCCGTCGGTGGGTTCGTCGAGCAGCAGCAGCCGCGGGTCGTGGGCGAGCGCGGCGGCCAGCTTCACGCGTTGGCGCTGGCCGGTGGACATGGTGCTCAAGGCACGGAAGCGTTCTTCACCCAGGCCCACCTGCCAGAGCGCGTCGCTGGCCCGGCCGACCGCGTCTCGGTGGGGCAGCCCGTGGATCTCGGCCAGATGGGAGACGAGGTCGGCGGCTCGCACGTCTCCCGGCAGGTTGTGGTGCTCGGGGGAGTAGCCGACGAGGGCGCGCACCTCGGGACCGGCGCGGGTCGGGTCCATGCCCAACACCTCGATCGTGCCCTCGTCGGGCGCGAGAGCCCGAGGATCAGGCCGAGCAGTGTGGTCTTGCCGGCGCCGTTGGCGCCGACGAGGCCGGTCACACCGGAGCGCACCTCGAGGGTGGCCCCGGCTAGCGCGGTGACGGCCCCGAAGCGCTTCACGACATCGCCCGCCTCGACCACCGTCGCCATCCAGGAGGACACTAGGGGGCGCGCAGGGTCCACGCGGTAGCGTCGCCGGCATGGCCGAACGTTCGCTGAAGGTTCGCTCGCAGGATGTCACCGCCGGGATGCAGAAGGCACCGGCCCGCGCCATGCTGCGCGCCGTCGGGCTGGGCGAGGGCGACTGGGACAAGCCCCAGGTCGGCGTGGCCTCCTCGTGGAACGAGGTCACGCCGTGCAACCTGACGCTGCGCAAGCTGGCCGAGCGGGCCAAGGAAGGCATCCGAGAGGCCGGGGGGTTCCGCTCGAGTTCGGCACCATCACGGTGTCGCGACGGGATCTCGATGGGCCACGAGGGCATGCACGCCTCGCTCGTGTCACGGGAGGTCATCACCGACTCGGTCGAGACGGTGATGCACGCCGAGCGCTTCGACGGCTTCGTCGGCCTCGCCGGCTGCGACAAGAGCATCCCCGCCATGCTCATGGCCGCGGCCCGTCTCGACCTCGCGTCGGTGTTCGTCTACAACGGCTCGATCCTGCCGGGCCACTACAAGGGTCGCGCCCTCGACATCGTGTCGGTGTTCGAGGCGGTCGGTGCCTGCGCGGCGGGCACCGATCACCGAGGAGGAGCTCGGCGCCATCGAGCAGCGGGCCTGCCCCGGCGGAGGGGCCTGCGCCGGCATGTTCACGGCCAACACCATGGCGTCGGCGGCCGAGGCGCTCGGCATGTCGCCTCCCCGGGCTCCGCCTCGCCGCCGGCCGTCGACCGTCGCCGCGAGGACGACGCCCGCGCCTGCGGCGGCCGTGGTCCGCCTCCTCGAGCTGGGCATCACGCCCCGTCGGATCCTGACCAAGGCCGCCTTCGAGAACGCCATCGCCGTCGTCAACGCCCTCGGCGGTTCGACCAACGCCGTGCTGCACCTGCTCGCCATCGCCAACGAGGCCGGTGTGCCCTCGCCCTCGACGACTTCAACCGCGTCGCGGCACGCGTCCCCCACGTCGCCGACATGAAGCCGGGCGGCAAGTTCCACATGAGCGATCTCGACGCCGTCGGCGGCGTCCAGGTCGTCATGCAGCACCTGCTCGACGCCGGGCCTGCTCGACGGCGACTGCCTGACCGTCACCGGCAGGACGTTGGCCGAGAACCTGGCTCGCCTCGATCCGCCGCGCGCCCGACGGCGTGGTCGTCCATTCCGCTCGACGCTCCGATCCATCCCGAGGGCGGGCATCGTCGTGCTCACCGGGTCTCTCGCGCCGAAGGGCGCGGTGGTGAAGGTCGCCGGTCTCGGCGAGATCAACTGCGGTTCGAAGGCGTCGGCCCGCGTGTTCGACCGCGAGGAGGCGGCGCTCACCGCCATCCTGTCCGGCTCGATCCAGCCCGGGCACCGTGCTCGTCATCCGCTACGAGGGGCCGAAGGGCGGCCCCGGGATGCGCGAGATGCTGGCCGTCACCGGCGCGCTGAAAGGCGCGGGCCGCGGCGCGGACTGCGCGCTCGATCACCGATGGCCGCTTCTCGGGCGGCACGTGGGGGTTCTGCATCGGCCACGTGGCGCCCGAGGCGGTGGACGCAGGACCGATCGCGCTGCGTCCGTGACGGCGACCGCATCGTGATCGACGTGCGCGACCAAGCGTCTCGACCTCTTGGTCGACGACGACGAGCTGGCCGGCGCCGCGCCGGCTGGGCGCCGCTGCCGGCCCGCTACCGCAGCGGGGTGCTGGCCAAGTACGCCCGGCTGGTCACCGGCGCGGAGACGGGCGCCATCACCAACCCCGAGTCTGAGGGCGGGCGGCTCGGTCTGGTCGACGTCGGCGTCGGCGGCCTGCACCTCGGCGTACGTCGGGGCACGATGTAGAGGCGGCGCCCGTTGAGCACGGCGTACCGCCAGAAGCCCTTCAGCGGCCCGATCTTGGTCTCGAGATCGAGACGGTCGAGCACCTCCCGCGGGGTGAAGCGCCAACGGCCGGCCTTGATGACGACGATCCCCCGATCGGTGGCGAGCACGATCCGCCGCGCGTAGAGCGTGGTGAAGATGGCTATGAACAGCACGAAGGCGAGCACGGGCGCCCGGAGGAGTCCCGCCAGCGGGAAGGCCACGAGGAACGAGGCGAGGATGCCAGCCAGCGGTTCGGTCCCTCGAGGCCCGCACCACGTGAGCGACGACTTCCCCCGGTTCGAGCAGGGGCAGCGAGCGCTCGATGATGCGTTCCCGGCTGTTGAGCCCTCCGCCCACGTTGGCATCCTCGCATGCCGGGCGCCGGCGCGCCGCCCCGGGGCGTCCCGCCTTCGACCGTGCTCCCGGCCCCCGAGGGGTGGGTTGCCAAGGGCGCGCCAGCCCGGTCACAATGGGCCGCCGATGGCCGCTCCCTCATTCTCGTCAGTGACCTAGGCGCAGCGGCCTCCGTCCGCGTGCGCCCCGACCTCCCCGAACGGGAGGTCGCTGATCCCGCCCACCAAGGAGAGCACGATGAAACTCACCGGAGCCCAAGCGCTCATCAAGAGCCTGGAGATGGAAGGCGTCGAGGTGGTCTTCGGCCTGCCCGGGGGTTGCATCCTCCCCGCCTACGACCCCCTGCTCGACTCGTCGATCCGTCACATCCTCGTGCGCCACGAGCAAGGGGCGGGCCACATGGCCGAGGGCTACGCCCACGTCACCGGCCGCCCGGGGGTGGCGATGGTGACGAGCGGCCCGGCCGCCACCAACCTCGTCACGCCGCTGTGCGACGCGTACATGGACTCGATCCCGATGGTTGCCATCACCGGCCAGGTGGGTACCGCGGCCATCGGCACCGACGCGTTCCAGGAATGCGACACCGTCGGCATCACCCGTTCGGTCACGAAACACAACGAGCTGGTGATGAGCGCGCAGGAGCTACCGCGCGTCGTCCGAGAGGCCTTCCACATCGCCACCACGGGGCGGCCGGGGCCCGTGCTCGTCGACGTGCCCAAGGACGTGCTGCAGGGCTCGATGGACTGGTACTGGCCCGACGGCGTCGACCTCCCGGGCTACAAGCCGACGATGAGGGGCCATCCCCGCATGATCAAGGAGGCGGCGCGGCTGATCCTGGAGGCCGAGCGGCCCGTGCTGTACGTGGGCGGGGGCATCCTGAAGGCGCGCGCCGCGGACGCGCTGCGCGAGCTGGCCGAGCTCACCCAGATCCACGTGGTCACCACGCTCATGGCCCGCGGCACCTTCCCCGACTCGCACCCGTTGTGCCTCGGCATGCCCGGCATGCACGGCAATGCCACCGCGGTGACGGCCATGCAGCGCAGCGATCTTCTCGTTGCCCTCGGCGCCCGGTTCGACGACCGCATCACCGGCAAGATCCCGACGTTCGCGCCCGAGGCCAAGGTCATCCATGTCGACATCGACCCCGCCGAGCAGGGCAAGGTCCGCCGTCCCGACGTCCCCATCGTCGGTGACTGCCGCCTCGTGATCGAGGAGATCGTGGCCGAGCTTCGCAAGCTCCTCGCCGCCGGCGCGACCCCGGCGGACACCAGCGCGTGGAAGAGCCGCATCAGTGGATGGCAGGAGACCTTCCCGCTCACCTACGAGCCGTCGCTGCCCGGCGACGCGCTCAAGCCGCAGTTCTGCCTCGAGGTCTTGCGCGACTCGGCGCCGGAGGACACGGTGCTCGTCTCGGGCGTCGGCCAGCACCAGATGTGGGCATCGCAGTACTGGCGCTTCCGGCAGCCCTACACCTGGGTGAACTCGGGCGGCCTCGGCACCATGGGCTTCGCCGTGCCGGCGGCCATCGGCGCCAAGGTGGGCCGACCCGATCGCACCGTCTGGGCCATCGACGGCGACGGCTGCTTCCAGATGACCGCGCAAGAGCTCGTCACCGCCGCCACCGAGCGCATCCCGATCAAGGTGGCCATCCTGAACAACTCGTACCTGGGCATGGTGCGGCAGTGGCAGGAGATGTTCTACGACGAGCGCTACAGCGAGGTGTATCTCTCCCCGGACCTGCCCGACTACGTGAAGTGGGCCGAGGCGATGGGCTGCATCGGCATCCGGGTGGAGGCGCCGGAGGAGGTGCAACCGGCGGTCGACAAGGCCAATGACATCGACGACCGCCCGGTGGTGCTCGAGTTCCGCGTCGACAGCCGGGAGAAGGTGTACCCCATGGTGCCGGCGGGCCACTCGAACGACGACATCGTGCTGCCGCCCAGCCAGGACAAGGGACTCTTGCGATGAACGCTCCGTCGAACCGCCTGACGGGTCAGCCGTCCCACCACATCCTCTCGGTGCTCGTCGAGAACAAGGCGGGTGTGCTGGCCAGGGTGGCGTCGCTGTTCGCCCGCCGCGGGTACAACATCTACTCCCTAGCCGTGGCCCCGACAGAGGAGGATCGCTTCAGCCGCATCACCATCGTGGTCGACGTGGAGTCGGCCTCGGTCGAGCAGATCGTGAAGCAGCTCTTCAAGCTCATCAACGTCGTGAAGATCAGCGAGCTCGACCCGCGAGCGCGGTCGAGCGCGAGCTGCTCCTGGCCACGGTTCGGGTCGATCCGGAGGTGCGGGGCCAGATCGTGGAGCTGGCGCAGATCTTCGAGGGCAAGATCCTGGCCGTCGGCACCGACGCCATCACCGTCTCGCTCGAGGGGCATCCGGACAAGCTCGACGACTTCGAGGAGCTGGTGCGAGGCTATGGGATCGTGGAGCTGCAGCGGACCGGTCGCGTCGCGCTGCCCAAGCTGGTTCGGGACTCGCGCTTGCGCGCCGTCAAGGGAAAGGTCAGCTGAATGCCTGCCACCATCTACTACGAGGCCGACGCCGACCGTTCGGCCATCCTCGGCCGCAAGGTGGCCGTCATCGGCTACGGCTCGCAGGGCCACGCCCACGCGCTGAACCTCAAGGACTCGGGCGTCGACGTCCGCGTCGGCCTCCGCGAAGGATCGGCATCGGTGGCCAAGGCCGAAGCGGCCGGGCTGCGCGTGCTCCCGATCGCCGAAGCGGCCCGCGAGGCCGACGTCATCATGATGCTGCTGCCCGACACCGAGCAGAAGCGCATCTACGAAGCCGACATCGCCGCCAGCCTGCAGCCGGGCGATGCCCTGGCCTTCGCGCACGGCTTCAACATCCGCTTCGGGCGCATCGTGGCCCCCGAAGGGGTCGACGTGATCATGGTGGCCCCCAAGGGCCCCGGGCATCTCGTCCGGCGGACCTACACCGAGGGCGGCGGCGTGCCGTGCCTCATCGCCGTGGCCCAGGACGCGAGCGGAAAGGCCAAGCAGCTGGCCCTGTCGTACGCCGACGCCATTGGTGGGACGCGGGCCGGAGTCATCGAGACGACCTTCGCCGAAGAGACCGAGACCGATCTCTTCGGTGAGCAGGTGGTGCTGTGCGGCGGGCTCACCTCGCTGGTCCAGGCCGGGTTCGAGACGCTCGTCGAGGCCGGTTACCAGCCGGAGATGGCCTACTTCGAATGCCTGCACGAGGTGAAGCTGATCGTCGACCTCATGTACGAGGAGGGCATCGCCGGGATGCGCTATTCCATCTCGGACACCGCCGAGTACGGCGACCTCACCCGCGGTCCCCGCATCATCACCTCGGCGACCCGTGACGAGATGTCCCGCATCCTGGAGGAGATCCGCTCAGGGGCCTTCGCCGACGAGTGGGTGGCCGAGAGCGACTCGGGCCGCGCTCGCTTCAACGCGCTGCGGGAGGCGGGCCAGCGCCATCCGATCGAAGTGGTCGGCGGTGAGCTGCGGGCGATGATGCCCTGGATCTCGGCCGGGCGGCAGAAGGTGGCCGACGTCAGCGGCGGATGAGGCGGCGCGCGCTTGACGCGCGTGGTCAGGACCGCACGACGCCGACCACGTGGTCGATGCAGCGCGTGAGCTGCGCCACGTCGCCCGGGTCGACGGCGGGGAACATCCCGATGCGCAGTTGGTTGCGGCCGAGCTTGCGGTAGCTCTCGGTGTCGACCACGCCGTTGGCCCGCAACACGGCCGCGATCAGGTTGGCGTCGACGCCGTCGAGGTCGATCGTGCCGACGACTGGTGAACGTTGGCCCGGGTCACCGACGAAGGGCGCGGCGTAGGGACTCGCTTCGGCCCAGCCGTAGAGGATGGCGGCCGACTGCTGCGAGCGGGCCGCGGCGAAGGCGAGCCCGCCCTGCCCGAGGATCCACTGCAGCTGCTGATCGAGGAGGAACAGGGTGGCCAATGCCGGCGTGTTGTAGGTCTGGTCGAGCCGGCTGTTCTCGAGCGCCACGGCCAAGTCGAGTGACGCCGGCTTCCACCGGCCCGACTTGTCCATCTGGCCGACACGCTCGACCGCGGCCGGTGAGCAGAGCGCGATCCACAGCCCGCCGTCCGCGGCGAACACCTTCTGGGGAGCGAAGTAGTAGACGTCGACCTGGGCAGGGTCCCAGGGCAGGGCGCCGGCCGCCGAGGTGGCGTCGACGAGCACGAGGCCGTCTTCCGCGGGCCGCTCGAGCAGCATCGCCACCCCGGTGGAGGTCTCGTTGTGGGTCAGGGCGTAGGCGTCGACCGCGGGGTCGGGCTCGGCGTCGGGATGGGTCCCCGGTTCGGACTCGATCACGATCGGGTCACCGAGATGGGGGGCCGCGGCGGCCGCCGCCGCGAACCTCGCCGAGAATTCACCGAAGACCAGGTGCTGGCTGGTGCGGTGAACGACGGAGAACGTCGCCACGTCCCAGAACACTGTCGTGCCGCCGTTGCCGAGCACGACCTCCCAGCCCGAGGGCAGGTCGAACAGCGTCCGCAAACCGTCGCGGATCCTGCCGACGACCCGTTTCACCCCTGGTTGGCGATGCGAGGTGCCTAGGAAGTCGCGCCCGGCGGCGGCCAGGTTGGCGACGGCCTCGGGACGCACCTTGGACGGTCCCGAGCCGAAGCGGCCGTCGTCGGGGAGCAGCTCAGCGGGGATCCGGATCTGGGCAGGATCGAGGGGGGTCACTGTGCCAGCATTGCATCCGTGCCCCGTATCTCTGCCCGCATTGCCGGCATCCCCGAGTCGGCCACTCTCGCGGTGGACGCCAAGGCCAAGGCCCTCAAGGCCCAGGGTGAGGACGTCATCGGCTTCGGCGCCGGCGAGCCCGACTTCCCGACCCCGGCGCACATCGTCGAGGCGGCCGCGGCCGCCTGCCGCGAGCCGAAGTACCATCGCTACACGCCGGCCGCGGGCCTGCCCGAGCTGCGCGAGGCCGTCGCCGCCAAGACCGCCCGCGATTCCGGGTTCGCCTGTACCGGCGCGGACGTTCTCATCACCAACGGCGGCAAGCACGCCATCTTCAACACCTTTGCCACGCTGTGCGGGCCGGGCGACGAGGTGCTCGTGCCGGCTCCCTACTGGACGACCTATCCAGAGGCCGTCGGGCTCAGCGGAGCGACCACCGTCGTCATCGACACCGATGAGAGCACCGGCTTTCGCGTCACGGTCGAGCAACTCGAGACCGCCGTCACGCCGCGCACCAAGGTGCTCCTGTTCGTCTCCCCCGACAACCCGAGCGGTGCGGTGTACCCCGCCGCTGAGGTCGAGGCGATCGGCCGCTGGGCGCTCGACAAGGGCGTGTGGGTCGTGACCGACGAGATCTACGAGCACCTGACCTACGGCGACCATCGCTTCACCTCGATGCCGACGCTAGTCCCCGAGCTGGCCGACACCTGCGTCATCGTCAACGGCGTCGCCAAGACGTACGCCATGACCGGCTGGCGGGTGGGCTGGATGATCGGGCCCAAGGACGTGATCAAGGCGGCCACCAACCTCCAGTCCCACTCGACCTCGAACGTCGGCAACGTCTCGCAGGTCGCGGCGCTGGCCGCCGTGACCGGCGATCTCGCCGCGGTCGCCGAGATGCGGGCCGCCTTCGAGCGCCGCGGCCGGCGGATGCACGAGCTGCTCAGCGGGATCCCCGGGGTCAGCTGCCTGGCCCCGCAAGGCGCGTTCTACTGCTTCCCGTCGTTCCAGGACATCCTCGGCCGCGACATTGCCGGGCACACCCCCCGCACCACACTCGAGCTCGCCGACGTCATCCTCTCCGAGGCCAAGGTGGCCATCGTGCCCGGGGAGGCCTTCGGCGCCCCCGGCTACGCCCGCCTCTCCTTCGCCCTGAGCGACGACGACCTCGTCGAGGGCGTCACGAGGATCCAGAAGCTCCTGTCTTGACCGTCCCTGGTGGCGCGCGGGCTCGCCTCGCGCTCCTGGCCGTCGCGCTCGTGGGCGTGCTGGCGGTGGCCGTCGCCGTGCGGGCCGCGTCGACATCGTCGGAGGGCGGCGGCTCCTTCGATCGGGTGCCGTACGAGGGCCTGGGGGCGTGGGTCGACGTGTACGACTACGCCCCGGCGTACCAGAAGCCGGGGCTGTTACCGACGGTCACACCGTCGGACGTCGACGCCATGGCCGACCTCGGGGTGAAGACCCTCTTCCTCCAGGCCGCTCGCAACGACGACAAGAGCCCACAGGGCATCGTCGACCGTGACCTCCTCGGCCAGTTCCTCGAGCGAGCCCACCGACGCGGCGTGAAGGTGGTCGGCTGGTACCTCCCGAAGCACCTCGACACCGACGCGGATCTCGAGCGGCTCCTTGCCATCGCCAACTTCGGATGGAAGGGGCAGCACTTCGACGGCGTGACCGTCGACATCGAGGACGTCACCGACGTCACCGATGTGAACCAGCGCAACGCCCGCCTGGTCGATCTCTCGCGGCAATTGAAGGAGGAGCTGGGACCCGACGCGGTGATCGGCGCCACCGTCCCGCCGGCGGTGCAGCTCGACGTGGTGAACCCCGCGTACTGGCCGGCCTTCCCGTGGAAGCAGATCGCCCCCTACTACGACGTGTGGCTGCCGATGACGTACTGGAGCCTGCGCCGTGCGGACTGGAAGGACGCCTACCGCTACACCGTCGAGAGCGTCCGGAGGATGCGTGACCATCTCGGTGAGCCCGATGCGGCCGTCCATCCCGTCGGCGGGATCGGCGACGCCATCTCGGAGGCCGACGTGGCCGACTTCCTCCGCGCCCTCACCGACACCGACGCCATCGGCGGCTCGATCTACGACTACCGCACGATGTCCGGGGGCCAGTGGGGCGTGCTGCGCACCTACCTGGCCGGAGCGCTGCGGGCTCCGCCCGGCTCGACGACGACACAGCCCGAGCCCGCGACGACGACCACCACGACGTTGCCCCCGCCGACCACCGTTCGCCCGACGACGACCACTGTTCACCCGACGACGCCCACGGCGGCCACGGCGACGACGGTCCGAGTCCCGTCGCCGGCGCCCTGAGCGGCTGGCCGGCTTGGGGAACCACCTGGAAGCATTGGATGGCCATGGCCCGCATCCTCGTGACCGAAGAGATCGCCCCCCGCGGGCTCGAAGAGCTGGATGCGGCGGGCCATGAGGTCGACGTGCGGCTCGGCCTCGACCCTGCAGGCCTGCTCGACGCGGTGGTCGGCGCCCATGCCCTCATCATCAGATCGTCCACGCAGGTGACCGCCGAGGTGCTCGCCGCCGGCAAGGACCTGGTGGTCGTGGGCCGGGCCGGGATCGGCCTCGACAACGTCGACGTCGACGCCGCCTCCCGTCGCGGCGTCATGGTGGTGAACGCGCCCCAGTCCAACGTCGTCTCGGCGGCCGAGCACACCATGGCGCTCCTCCTCGCCCAGGCCCGCAACGTGCCGCAGGCGCACACGGCGTTGAAGGCCGGCCGCTGGGAGCGCTCTCGCTGGGAGGGCGTCGAGCTGGCCGACAAGACCCTCGGCATCGTCGGGCTCGGCCGCATCGGGCGGCTCGTGGCGCAGCGGGCGCTCGCCTTCGGGATGCGGCTGCTGGCCTACGACCCCTTCGTCTCGGCCGAGCGGGCCCGGCAGATGGCGGTGGAGCTGGTCCCGCTCGAACGCCTGGTGGAGGAGGCCGACTTCGTCACCATCCACCTGCCCAAGACGCGCGACACGGTCGGGTTGTTCGGCAAGGACCTCTTGTCGAAGGCGAAGCCGGGCATGCGGTTGGTGAACGTCGCCCGCGGCGGCATCGTCGACGAGGAGGCGCTGGCGTGGGCCGTGCGGGAGGGGATGCTCGCGGGGGCTGCCCTCGATGTCTTCGCGGCCGAGCCCACCACTTCGTCCCCCCTCTTCGCGCTCGACGACGTGGTGGTGACCCCGCACCTCGGCGCGTCCACGCGTGAGGCGCAGGACAAGGCGGGCGAGACGATCGCGGCGATGGTGCTGCTCGCCCTCGCCGGGGAGTTCGTGCCGTTCGCGGTGAACGTCTCGGCGGCCGAGGCGTCAGAGACGGTGCGGCCCTTCCTGCCCCTGGCCGAGCGTCTCGGGCGGCTGTTCGCGTCGCTGGTGGAGGGCGCGCCCGGGGTCTTGGAGATCACCTATGAGGGCGACCTGGCCGACTACGACACCCGCATCCTCACCCTGTCGGTCCTCCGAGGCCTGTTCAGCGGCATCAGCGACGAGCCGGTCACGTTCGTGAACGCTCCCCAACTGGCCCGTGACCACGGCCTCGAGGTGCGGGAGACCTCTTGCGCCACCGCGGTCGACTACGTCAACCTGGTCACCTTGCGGGCCGGGGACCACGCGTTGGCGGGCACCATCGCCGGTCGACGGGGCGAGCTACGGATCGTGATGGTCGACGATCACACCACCGACGTGCCCCCGGCGGCCCACATGCTCGTCGTGCGCAACGACGATCGGCCGGGGATGATCGGCGTGGTCGGCACCATGTTGGGCGAGGCAGCCATCAACATCGCCGACATGGACGTGGGACGCGCCGCCGTGCCGGGCTCGGCGCTCATGGTGCTGGCCACCACCGAGCCCGTACCGAGCGAGGTGCTGGACCAGCTGCGCGCCGTGCCCGGCATCGTGTCGGTGCACCCCTTGCGCGGCGCCTAGGGAAGGTCTCCTTCCCGCCCTTCGAGTTTCGTCAGTCCTCGATGCTGATGGCCCCGGTGGGGCAGAGCTCGACGGCCTGCTGCACCTTGTCGCGCAACGAATCAGGCGGCTCCTCCTGCAGCAGGTAGAGATAGCCGTCGCTGCGCACCTCGAAGACCTCGGGGCACACCTGCATGCACGAGCCGGTGCTCGCGCACACGTCAAAGTCGACGATCACGCGCATGACCGGTTGCTTAGCACAGGGCCCCGCGCTCGCCGCAGCCGTGAGCCGAGGCGCAGCGTGGCCGCGGGGTTCACCGGCGGACACGGCGGGCTCCAGGAGGGAGTACCACGAGAAGGGCAACGCCCTCAACTCGGGCGGCATCTTGTTGATCACGGGCAAGCCCGACGGGTCGAACCCGGAGGGCAACGTGATCCGCGACAACACCGCTTTCGGCGACAAGCCGGCCGACATCATCTGGGACGGTTCGGGCAGCGGCAACAGCTTCGTGGCCAACCACTGCGCATCATCGATGCCCGCCTGGATCTGCGCCTGACCTGCTAGCCCCGGAGGGGGAAGGCCTCCTTCCCCCTCCGCCTCGCTAGGCGGCGCGGCGGATCCGGTCGACCGCGCTGACCACGGCCCGCAACGAGGCCGTGATGATGTTCGGGTGCACGCCGACGCCCCAGCGCGTGGTGCCGTCGCCGTCGATCGTCTCGACGTAGGCGACGGCCGTGGCGTCGGCGCCCGATCCGGTGGCGTGTTCCGCGTAGTCGACGACGTCGAGCTCGAGCGCGAGCTGTGTGCGCAGACCGTGGACGAAGGCGTCGATCGGTCCGTTGCCTTCGCCGTGCACCGTGATCCGCTCGCCGTCCACGTCGAGCTGCGCCGTGATGCGAGTGCGGTCGCCTTCGCCCGAGGCGAGCTCGTGGGAGACCAGCCGGGTCGCAGCCGTATCGGGGACGTACTGGTCCTGGAAGGCGACCCACATGTCCGTGGGCGAGATCTCGGTGCCGGTGTCCTCGGTGATCGACTGGATGGTCTTGGAGAACTCGATCTGGAGGCGACGGGGCAGGTCGAAGCCGTGCTCGGTGTTCATGATGTAGGCGACGCCGCCCTTGCCGCTCTGGCTGTTGACACGGATGACCGCCTCGTAGGAGCGCCCGACGTGCTTCGGGTCGATCGGCAGGTAGGGCACCTCCCAGACCGCGTAGTCACGCTCGAGGGCGTCGATGCCCTTCTTGATGGCGTCCTGGTGAGAGCCGGAGAAGGCGGTGTACACGAGGTCGCCGACGTAGGGATGGCGCGGGTGCACCGGCAGGCGGTTGCAGTACTCGGCCACGCGGCGCAGGCCGTCGATGTCGGTGATGTCGAGCCGCGGGTCGACGCCTTGGCTGAAGAGGTTGAGCGCGAGCGTCACGATGTCGACGTTGCCGGTGCGCTCCCCGTTGCCGAAGAGCGTGCCCTCGACGCGGTCGGCGCCGGCCATCACGCCCAGCTCCGTCGCGGCCACGGCTGTGCCCCGGTCGTTGTGCGGATGGAGCGACAGGCACACGCGGTCGCGGTGGCGCACCGTGCGCAGGAACCACTCGATCACGTCCGCGTAGACGTTCGGGGTGTACATCTCGACCGTCGCCGGCAGGTTCATGATGAGCGGCCGCTCGGGCGTCGGCTCGATCACGTCCATCACCGCTTCGCAGATCTCCACGGCGTAGTCAGGCTCGGTGCCGGTGAAGCTCTCCGGTGAGTACTCGTAGAAGACGTCCGTGCCGCGCAGCGTCTGCTCGAGCTTGCGACACAGCTTCGCCGCGTTCACGGCGATGTCGGTGATGCCCGCCTTGTCGAGCCCGAAGACGACTCGGCGCTGCAGCATCGAGGTCGAGTTGTAGAAGTGCACGATGGCCCGGGCGCGCGCCGCAGGCACTCATAGGTCCGCTCGATCAGCTCGGGACGGCACTGCGTGAGCACCTGGATGACGACGTCATCGGGAATCAGGTCCTCTTCGATGAGCTGGCGCACGAAGTCGAAGTCGGGCTGGCTCGCCGACGGGAACCCGACCTCGATCTCCTTGAACCCCATCTTCACCAGTGACTCGAACATGCGGAGCTTGCGCACCGGGTCCATCGGGTCGATGAGGGCCTGGTTGCCATCGCGGAAGTCGACCGAGCACCAGCGGGGAGCTCGTGCGGTGCGCTGGTTGGGCCAGGTGCGATCGGCCAGCCCGCCGGCGAGGGGTACGAACGGCTGGTACTTGTCGAACGCCATGGGCTTGGGGGTGATGGGTTGGGGCGGCATGGTCGAATGGTCCTCTCGAGGTGGCCGGAAAACGGAAGAACCTCCTGGCCTTTCCGGCGCAGGAGGTTCGGCGACCGCGATATGTGGCGGTCGCCTAGCGGAGAAGGAGGAGGCCCAGGTCCCGGGTCATCGGCACCGATGCTGCCAGCGTGGGCTCGCTCATGTCAACCACCCCGGCAGGGCGCGGGGCCGTCAGGCGGGTGCCACGACGGGCATCCAGGCCGGTCGTGTCGCCTCGTAGGCCCCGATCTCGGTGTCGAGCTGCAGCGTGAGGCCGATGTCATCGAGGCCGTGCAGGAACCGGTGACGGGTGGCCTCGTCGAGGTCGAAGGGGGTCTCGATCCCGAGGGCGGGCACCTCGACGACGCCACGCTCGACGTCGACCACCACCTCCAAGCTCGGGTCTTCCTCGACCGCCGCAAGAAGGCGCTCGACGACGGCCGCCTCGATCTCCGCGGGCACGAGTCCGTTCTTGGTGCAGTTGTTGCGGAAGATGTCGGCGAAGCGAGACGAGATGACCGCAGCGAAGCCATAGTCCTGGATGGCCCACACGGCGTGCTCTCGAGACGATCCCGTGCCGAAGTTGGGACCGCCCACGAGGACGGTGGCTCCGGTGAAGCGCTCGTCGTTGAGGACGAAGTCGCGATCGTCGCGCCACTCGGAGAACAGGCCCTTGCCGAAGCCAGTGCGCTCCACCTGCTTCAGCCAGTCGCTCGGGATGATCTGGTCGGTGTCGACATCGGAACGGGCCAGGGGCACGGCTCGCCCGGAGTGGATGCGCACGGCTTTCATGGGTGCTCCTCGGTCAACGGGCGGCGTCGAGATCGCCCGGCGTCGCGAACCTGCCGGCCACCGCGGTGGCCGCCGCCATCGCCGGGGAGACGAGGTGGGTGCGCCCACCGCGCCCCTGTCGGCCCTCGAAATTGCGGTTGCTGGTGCTCGCCGCCCGCTCCCCCGGCTCCAACTTGTCGGGGTTCATGGCCAGGCACATCGAGCAGCCCGGTTCGCGCCATTCGAAGCCGGCGGCGCGGAAGATGCGGTCGAGGCCTTCGGCTTCGGCTTGCGCCTTCACCGCGTGGCTGCCCGGCACGACCAGCGCTCGCTTCACCGTCACGCGCCGGCCGTCGAGCACGGCGGCGGCGACGCGGAGATCCTCGATGCGGCTGTTCGTGCACGAGCCGATGAACACGGTGTCGACGGCAATGTCGCGGAGGGGGGTGCGTGGCGTGAGCCCCATGTACGTGAGCGCCCGGGCCGCCGACTCGCGCGTGGCCGGGTCGGCCAGCTCGCCGGGATCGGGCACGGCGTCGTCGATCGGCGCGACCTGGCTCGGGTTGGTGCCCCAGGAGACGTAGGGGCGCAGGGACGGCGCGTCCAGCGTGACGCTGCGGTCGAAGCGGGCGTCCTCGTCGGAATGGAGGCTCCGCCAGTCGTCGAGGGCCCGCTCCCACGCCTTGCCCTTCGGCGCGTGGCGCCGGCCTTCGAGGTAGGAGAAGGCCGTGTCGTCGGGTGCGATGAGCCCGGCGCGGGCCCCGGCCTCGATCGACATGTTGCAGACCGTCATCCGGCCTTCCATCGAGAGCGCTCGGAAGGCTGCGCCGCGGTACTCGATGACGTGGCCGATGCCGCCGCCCGTGCCGATCGTCCCGATGATGGCGAGGATGATGTCCTTGGCCGTGACCTCGGCCGGGAGGGCACCGTCGACGGTGACCGCCATCCATTTCGGGCGGGCCTGGGGCAGGGTCTGGGTGGCGAGCACGTGCTCGACCTCGCTGGTGCCGATGCCGAAGGCGAGCGCGCCGAAGGCGCCGTGGGTCGACGTGTGCGAGTCGCCGCACACCACGGTCATCCCCGGTTGGGTGAGCCCCTGCTCCGGGCCGATGACGTGGACGATGCCCTGCCCGGCGTCACCCATCGGGTAGAGGGTGATGCCGAACTCGGCCGCGTTCCGGCGCAGGACTTCGACCTGCTTGCGCGACACCGGGTCGGCGATGGGCCGGTCGAGGTCGGTGGTGGGGACGTTGTGGTCCTCCGTCGCCACGGTGAGATCCGGTCGGCGCACCCGGCGCCCGGCGGCGCGGAGACCGTCGAAGGCCTGCGGCGAGGTGACCTCGTGCACGAGGTGCAGGTCGATGTACAAGAGGTCGGGCGCCCCGGGCGCGGCGTGGACCACGTGGCGATCCCAGACCTTCTGGGCCAGGGTTTCGGGCATGGGCCGCTCCTCGTGTCTCGGCTTGGTGGGTGGCCGGCGTCGTGGACGTCGTCTGCCACTGGGAGTCTCAGAATGTGAGACTACGATCCTGCTGAGTGGAACACATGCTAAGTGGCGTCGGCGTCTTGGACAAGGCCGTGGTCGTCCTCGAGGCGATCGCCGCCCGCCCTCAGTCGCTGGCCGAGCTCGTGAAGTCGACCGGGCTCACCCGGGCCACCGCCCACCGCCTGGCCGTCGCCCTGGAGGCGCACGGGCTCGTGTCGCGGGACGCCGACGGGCGCTTCGCGCTGGGGCCGCAGCTTGTGATCTGGGGCCGTCGCGCGGCGGACGCGCATCCACTGTGGGGGGCGGCCCGGCCCGTGCTGGAGGCTTTGCGGGACGAGACGGGGGAAAGCGTGCAGCTGTTCGTCCGCCAGGGTGACCGCCGGGTGTGCGTGGAGTCCCTGGAATCCCGGCACGGGTTGCGCTGGATCGTGCCTGTCGGGGCGGTCCTGCCCCTCGACCGAGGCTCCGCCGGCCGGGTGCTGCTCTCCGAAGCGTGGGACGCCGATTCGGTACCGAATCGGCGCCCCCCCTGGATCGAGAGCGCCGAGGAGCGCGAGGCCGGGGTCGCCTCGGTCAGCGCGCCGGTGCACGCTCGCGACGGCCGGTTGATCGCGGCGGTCGGCATTTCGGGGCCGCTCGAACGCCTGAGCCGCCATCCCGGGGCCCGCTTCGGCGAGGCCGTCGTGAGGGCCGCGCTCGCCATCGAGGCCGCCCTTTCCGATTCCCCTTCGCCCGCGCACACATGCAGTCGATGACTGCGCTCACCGATGAGCACCTCGCCTCCCTCGCCACCTCCCTCGAAGCCGAGCACGACCGCCGCGGCACCTGGACGACCCCCGCCGGCCTCTACGCGCTGCTACCCCTCGCCTCCGACCTGATCGACGAGGCCCTCGCCACCGACCGCGTCCCGTGGCTCCGCATCGGCGAGGGCTCGGCGTACCACCTCCTCGAGGTGTCCCACATCGGCGACGACGTCGAGGCCTTGGCCCTGCTCACCCACGGCTGGGCCTTCCCTCCCGACGACCCCGGCTCCTGGTTCGGGCGGCCGAGCCAACATCCCGGGCGCCGCCGGGCCCGCACCGTCACCGTCGTCACCCGGGATGGGCGCCGCTGCTCGGCCATCCGCCTCCAGGGGGCGGCGGTGGTCGTGGACCCCGGCGGTGAAGGACAGCTCATGGAGGCCCTCCTCGGGGTCTGGGACCGCCCGGGGGTCGCGCCTCCGCCGGCGCCCGTTCCCGCCCGCTGCCGCCGAGAGGCCCGGCCAGCCGGTGGCTGATGCGCCGAGTCGCAGAGACCCGGCGCCGCCGAGCTACGCCGCCGTGCGCGCCCGTTCAGCCACCCACGTGGCTGCGCTCACGAGCAGGGGAACGAACCGATCGGCGGCGGCCACGCAGGCGTCGTGGTCAGCGTCGATCGGAAAGGCGCGCGCGCCCGGGATCGACTCGGCCAATCGCAGCTGGCGGCGGGCCGGCACCAGCCGATCCCGCGTCGTCACGATGACCGCCGTCGGCACGTTGATCCCCTTGGCCCAGGCGACCGACGAGAAACGCCCGAGCTCGCGGCCGGCCTCGAAGACGGCGGTCCAGTCGTGCGCCTGGACCTGGTCGAAGGCCCATGGGTCGTACTCGCGGCCTCGGCGGGCCTGGAACTGCTCGGAGATCCACCGTCGTGCTTGACCCGGGCTGAGCCGTGAGGCCAAGGCCAGCCCGTTCAGCGAGACGAACCACAGCCGTTCCTCCGGCACGCCGCTCGAGAAGTGGCGGGCGGTGGCGCACAGCACCATGCCGGCGACGCGGTCGCGGTGGCGCTTCCAGGTGAGCTGGGCGACGGGTCCGCCCATCGAGTACCCGGCCAGCAGGACGCGCTCGAACCCGAGCACCTCGATCAGCGCGGCGACATCGTCGGCGCAGTCCTCCAGCCGCAAGGGCTTGCGCGACCGGATGCCCTGTCCGTGGCCACGGTGGTCGAAGGCCACGATGTGGAAGCGCCGGGCCAAGGCCCCGTACGACGTGAACCAGTTGATGTCCGCCGTCGCCGTCCAGCCGTGCAACAGGATGAGCACCGGCGCCCCGGGGGGCCCCCAGGCCTCGCGCACGAACGTGTTGCCCCGCCCGGGCAGCTCGACCTCACGGCCCGGCGGCCGGGGCGGGCCCGGCGGGGGAACGAGCGCCGTCGAATGTGGATCAGGGGAGGTATCGGGCACGGCGGTCACGGGCGCTCAGCCCACTTCTACCGCCAGGATCTCCACGGTGAGGGTTCCATTCGGGGCTTGGTACTCGACGCGGTGACCGACGGCCCGGCCGAGGAGCGCCGAACCGAGGGGGGAGCCGGGGGAGATGACGTCGAGCTCGTCGTGGCGCTCCTCGATGTGGCCGATCAAATACCGCTCGGCCATGTCTGGCTCGTCGCCCTCGTAGAGGATCGTGACGACCGTGCCCGGAGCGACGACGCCGCCTCGGATCTCGTCGACGACCTCGGCGTTCTTGAGGATCTTCTCCAGCTCCCGGATCCGTGACTCCATCCACCCCTGCTGGTCCTTGGCGGCGTGGTAGTCACCGTTCTCCGACAGGTCACCCAGCTCACGGGCCCGCTCGATGGCCTGTGCGATCTCGATGCGGCCGCGCGTGGTGAGGTCGTCGTGCTCGGCCTGCAAGCGCTCGTAGGCAGCGCGCGAGAGGACGTGGACGTCGGACATGGCGAACAGGCTACCGCCGTGGGTTGACGGACGTGGCGCCGATTGGCGAGACTGCACGGCGATGCCGGCTCCCGTCGCGCCTGTAATCATCATTCCCTAGCGCACGTCGGAACCGGCGTGCGCCTCGAGCCGTCCCTCCGGGGGCGGCTTTCTCGTTCCGGGGGCCACATGACCAGACCAACCGAGCGTTCGAAGAGGACAGGAAGGCGATGAGCCACAAGGTCGCGGTGATCGGGGGTGACGGCATCGGCCCGGACGTCGTGGCCGAGGCGTTGAAGGTGGCGCGGGCCACCGGCGTGGCGATCGACTCGGCCGAGTTCGACCTCGGCGCGGCGCGCTACCTCCGCACCGGCGAGGTGCTGCCCGACGAGACGTTGGACGAGCTGCGCCGGTTCGACGCCATCCTCCTCGGCGCGGTGGGGACCCCCGAGGTGCCGCCCGGCGTCCTCGAACGAGGATTGTTGCTGCGGCTGCGCTTCGAGCTCGACCTCTACGTCAACCTCCGACCCTTCACGGCACCGGGCATCGACCTCGTGGTCATCCGCGAGAACACCGAGGGCACGTACAGCGGAGAGGGCGGCTTCCTACGCAAGGGCACGCGGCACGAGGTGGCCACACAGGGATCGGTGAACACCCGGATGGGCGTGGAGCGCTGCGTCCGCTTCGCCTTCGACCTGGCCCAGAGCCGCCCGCGCCGGCACCTCACGTTGGTGCACAAGACGAATGTCCTCACGTTCGCGGGCGACCTCTGGCAGCGCACCTTCGACGACGTCGCCACCGGCTACCGGGACGTGCAAACCGCCTACCATCACGTCGACGCCGCCTGCATCCACCTCGTCCAGGACCCGGGCCGGTACGACGTCATCGTGACCGACAACCTGTTCGGCGACATCCTCACCGACCTGGCCGGGGCCGTCACCGGCGGCATCGGTCTGGCCAGCTCGGCCAACCTCAACCCGGCCCGGACGGGGCCGTCGCTGTTCGAGCCGGTGCACGGTTCCGCGCCCGACATCGCCGGCCGCGGCACGGCCAACCCCACCGCCGCCGTTTTGTCGGCGGCGCTCATGCTCGAGTTCCTGGGCGAGGCCGACGCCGCCGCCCGCATCCGCAAGGCTTGCGGCGAACCCATCACCGGTTCCACGCAGGCGATCGGCGACCTCCTCGCAGAAAGGGTCTGACATGCCCCTCCAGCCCACCGAGAAGATCTGGATGAACGGGGAGCTCATCCCCTGGGGCGAGGCCAAGGTGCACCTCCTGACCCACACCCTCCACTACGGCACCGGCGTGTTCGAAGGCATCCGCGCCTACGAGACGGCCCAGGGCCCCGCCATCTTCCGCCTCACCGACCACGTCACCCGGCTCTTCAACTCGGCCCGCATCCTCATGATGGATGTGCCGTACACGCCCGAGGAGATCACCCAGGCGTGCAAGGACACCGTGCGGTCCACGGGCCTCCCGTCGTGCTACGTGCGGCCCATCGTCTTCTACGGCTACGGCGAGATGGGGCTCAACACGATGCCCTGCCCGGTCGACGTCGCCATCGCGTGCTGGCCGTGGGGCGCCTACCTCGGCGAGGAGGCCGTGCGCAGGGGGGCCCGCATGAAGGTGAGCTCGTGGGTCCGCCACGACCACAACACCATGCCGCCCGCCGCGAAGACCGTCGGCAACTACGTGAACTCCTCGCTCGCCAAGGTGGAGGCGCTGAAGGCGGGATACGACGAGGCGATCATGCTCAACGGCCAGGGCTTCGTGAGCGAGTGCACCGGCGAGAACATCTTCGTCGTCGCGCCACGGCCGCCTTCTCACCCCCCCGCTCGTCGCCGGCGCGCTCGAAGGCATCACCCAGGATTCGGTGATGACGATCGCCCACGATCTCGGCATCGACATCCGCGTGGACAACCTCGCCCGCAGCGACCTCTACATCGCCGAGGAGATCTTCGTGAGCGGCACCGCGGCCGAGGTCACGCCGGTGAACTCGGTCGACGACCGTGCGGTGCCCTGCCCCGGCCCCATGACGCTGGCGATCATGGACGAGTTCGGCAAGGCGGTGCGCGGCCAGGTGGATCGGTACAAGGAGTGGGTCGAGCATGTCTGACGCGGCCGTACGACTGCCCGCATCGGTCGAGATCTTCGACACCACGTTGCGCGACGGCAGCCAGGTGGAGGGGCTGTCACTCACCGTCGACGACAAGCTGCGCATCGCCGAGCAGCTCGACCGCCTCGGCGTCACCTACATCGAGGGCGGCTGGCCGGGGGCGAACCCGAAGGATGACGAGTTCTTCCGTCGCGCCGCCAAGGAGTTGACGCTCGAGCACTCGACGCTCGTCGCCTTCGGCTCGACGCGACGGCCGAAGGGCAAGGTGGACGACGACCCGACGCTGCGGAACCTGGTCGAGGCCGGCACCAGTGCCGTGTGCATCGTGGGGAAGTCGTGGGACTACCACGTCACCGAGGCGCTGCTCACCACCCTCGATGAAGGTGAGGCGATGGTCGGCGACTCGGTCGAGTACCTCGTGGGCCACGGGCTGCGGGTGCTGTTCGACGCCGAGCACTTCTTCGACGGCTACAAGCGCAACCCCGAGTTCGCCTTGCGCGTGCTCGAATCGGCGGTGGTCAACGGCGCCAGCCACGTGGTGCTCTGCGACACCAACGGCGGTTCGTTGCCGTTCGAGGTGGAGCAGATCGTCGCCTCGGTCGTCTCCCACTTCGGTGACGACGTCATCGTCGCCGTCCACACGCATGACGACACCGGCTGCGCGGTGGCCAACGCGCTGGCCGGCGTGCGCGCCGGGGCTCGCCACGTGCAGGGCACGATCAACGGGCTCGGCGAACGGACGGGCAACTGCAACCTCTCCACGCTGATCCCGAACCTCACGCTGAAGCTCGGTGTCGCCACCCTGCCCGACGGTCATCTCGGGCTGCTCACGCCGGTGAGTCACCACATCGCCGAGCTCGTCAACCGTCCCCTCAACAACCAGGCTCCCTACGTCGGCTCCTCGGCCTTCGCCCACAAGGCGGGCTTGCACGTCTCGGCCATCGCCCGGGCCAAGGACGCGTATGAGCACATCGAGCCCGAGGCGGTCGGCAACGGCACCCGCTTCGTCGTCTCGGAGCTGGCAGGACGCAGCACGATCAAGCTCAAGGCCGAAGAGCTCGGCCTGCCCCTCGACGGCGCCACGGTCACGAGCGTCGTCGACGAGCTCAAGCGCCTCGAGCACGAGGGCTATCACTTCGAAGCCGCCGATGCCTCCCTCGAGCTGCTGCTGCGGCGGGCGACGGGTTGGGAGCAACCCTTCTTCGACGTCGAGTCGATGCGGGTCATCACGGACGAGCAGCCGTCGGGCGCCTTCACGACCGAGGCCACCGTCAAGGTGCACGTCGGAGGCCATCGCGTCGTCGAGACGCGCGAGGGTAACGGCCCCGTCAACGCCATCGACGCTGCGCTGCGTGCCGCGATCACGGCCCGGTACCCGAAGCTGGACAAGGTCCATCTGGTCGACTTCAAGGTGCGCATCCTCGACGGCGCCGCGGGCACGGGCGCGGTCACCAGGGTGCTGATCGACGCCAGTGATGGCAGCCGGACCTGGAGCACCATCGGCGTCAGCGAGAACATCATCCAGGCGTCGTGGCAGGCTCTGTCCGACTCGATCGTCTACGCGCTGCTCCACACTCCCGAAGCCTGACCAGGAGGCCCGATGGCCGCCCCCGAGTACGTCCCCGTGCCGCCCACGTCGAAGGCGCGCGCGTACGGCTCACCCGACGTCGTCCCCGAGGCGTGGGTGGGGGACCGCCCGGGGGAGCTGAACGGCCCGCAGCCCACCGGGAGGGGCCTCGGCTACCAAGGGCCGGACCAGGGCTACGCCATGAAGCTGGCCGAGGACCGGTTCAAGGGCCGCCTCGTCCTCACCTCGGGCGAGCACGCCGAGGACGCCGTGGCCGGATGCGTGGCCATCGCCACCCGGCGCGCCTCGCTCTACGGGCGCGCCCCGGTGATCCACGACCTCACGGTCGTGTTCACGATGTGGGGCTTCCTCGACACCTCGCCACCCGACGATCTCGTCGCGCTGCGGGCCAAGGCTTTCGAAGGGGTCGGCAACCCGTACCACTACGCCGAGGGCCGCGCGATCGCCGACGCGGTGCCGGAGGCGACCTTGCGCATGACCGTCGATCAGGTCGCCGCCGCCTCCCCGGGCCGATGGCGAGAGCTCGTGGGGGCGACGGTTTGAGGAGGCGACGTCAGCCGGTCATGTCGGCGATGGCGATGACCCGGTCCGGGCGCAGCCGCACGAGCAGCTCGCCGCGGACGGCGTTGCGGCGGCCGAACTCCGCACTGCGATCCGGGCCCATGTAGCGGGCGCCGATGCGCGTGGCCCACGGGAGCATCTCATCGAGGTCGTCGCCGATCTCCGCTCGTCCCTCGACCAGGACGAAGCCGTAGGGCGGATTCTCGTCATCGACACAGAGGGCGATCCTAGCCTCGTCTCGCATCGCCTTGGCCTTGGCCGTGCCCTCGCCGGCCGTGAAGAGGATCGAGCCGTCGTCATCGACCACGAACCAGACGGGCACCACGTGGGGGCGCCCGTCGCGCTGGACGGTGGCCACCTTCCCCGTTCGGGTTCCCGTCAGGAGGAAGGCCCGCACCTCGCTGTCGGTCATGCGTCTCGCCACGACGCCAGCCTAGGAGCGCCGCCATTGCGGCCGACGATGGGGCTCAGGCGGAGGGCGGCGGGGGCGGCCCGGGGGGCGGGAACGGAACCGGGGGCGCCGGTGGAGGTAGGGGCGGCAGCCCGCCGGTGGTGGGAGGTCCGGTGGCGGGCGGCGCGGCGGTGGGCGGCGTCAGGGGTGGAGGCGGTGCGGCCAGGGGCGCGTCGGGCACGGGCGCTTCCGGGGCCGGCGGCGGGCGATGGCGGTTCCGCTCGCCCTGGATCACCTTGACGATGGCGTACACCGCCCCGATCAGCACGAGCGCGCCCAAGGCGATCAGCAGCCAACCCCACCATTCGATGGAGCCATTGGGATCGCCGCAGTCGCCCGCGTCGTCGGCCGTGGCGGTGAGGGTTGCCGTCTGGCCGAACTTGGGCTGCCACGTCGCGGCACAGCCCTCGACGCTCCCGTTCGACGCGGTGACCTTGCCCGGGAAGGCGAGGCGGATGCGCACCTGGGCCTGGGACAGCAACTGGTCGACGTTGGGCAGCGAGACCGGAGTCGTGTCGGACGGGCTCTGTGCGCTCGCCTCGAGTGGCAGGGTGGCGTTGAACCGATACTGATGGCCCTCGTGGACCAGGCTGAACTGGCCGTTCGCCGCTGAACCCTGGTCGAGCGCGGACAGCGGAGCATCGGTGAAGCTGACCTTCTGGCCGACGAACTGGTCGTCGGAGTACGGCTGCACCTTGACGTTCTTCGCCCCGGGGATGCTGGTGTCGCTCCCGAAGAGGCTGTTCACGTCGTTGGAACCGCCGGGCAGGAACGAGGCGACCTGCTTGCTGACGGCGACGATGATCGTGCCGTTCAGCGTGTCGTTCGACTTGACCGACAGGTCCATGTCGAGCTTGATGCAGCCGCTCAACACCAATCCCGCCGCTGTCGCACCGGCGAGCGCGGCGATCCGTCGCAGGCTCCGCATGACCAGCACCGTAGACGACCCCATCCTCGAAAGGCAGGCCGTCCGACGTCGGGGTATGACATGCGGTGCGAGCTGGCGCGCCGGGCGGCAGACTCTCCCCATGACGCCCCTGACGCTCACCGACGAGCAGCGTGAGTTCCGTCGCGTTGTTCGCCAGTTCGCCGAGGAACGGATCGGCCCTCGGGCGGCACAGGCCGACGAGACCGCCGAGTACGACTGGGAGACCTTCAAAGCGATCGTCTCGATGGAGCTGCCGGCGCTCGGCATCCCCATCGAGTACGGCGGCGCGGGCGCGGATCTCGTCACCCAGGCCATCGCCGCGGAGGAGCTGGCCCGCGTCGACGTGTCCGCCAGCCTCATGTTCCTCATCTCGAAGCTCGGGATGATGCCGATCATGAACTTCGGCACCGAGGAGCTGAAGCGTCGTTACCTGCCCCGCGTGGCCAGCGGGGAGAGCCAGTCCTCGTATTGCTTGTCGGAGGCCGACGCCGGCAGCGACGTCGCGGCCATGAGCCTGCGGGCCGAACGTGACGGCGACGACTTCGTCCTCAGCGGCACGAAGGTGTGGATCACGAACGCCGGCATCAGCGACCTGTATCTGATCTTCGCGAAGACCGATCCGTCGGCCGGCCATCGGGGCATCACGGCATTCATCGTGGAAGGCGACTGGGGCGTGCAGGTGACCAAGCTCGAGCACAAGATGGGGATCCGAGGCTCTCCAACGGGGCAGCTGCTGTTGGACGAGGTGAGAGTGCCCGCCACGAACGTTGTCGGCCATGTCGGCCAGGGCTTCTACATCGCCATGCACACCCTCGACCGGAGCCGTCCCACCATCGGCGCCCAAGCCGTGGGCATCGCCCAGGGCGCCCTCGACCACGCCGTCAGGTACATGAAGGAACGCAAGACCTTCGGCAAGCCGATCGCCGAGCACCAAGGCCTGCAGTTCATGATCGCCGACATGGCCACGAAGGTCGAAGCGGCGCGTGCGCTGGTCTACCGTGCGTGCGCGATCGTCGACGACGGCGATGCCGAGGGAGAGCTGTCGAAGATCGGGGCGATGGCGAAGGCGTTCGCGTCGGACACCGCCATGTCGGTGACCACGGATGCGGTGCAGGTGCTCGGGGGGTACGGGTACACCACCGAGTTCCCCGTCGAGCGGATGATGCGTGACGCCAAGATCACCCAGATCTACGAGGGTACCAACCAGATCCAACGCATCGTCATCGCAAAGCGCCTGCTCGGCTGAGGTTTTCGACCCTCGTAGATGCGACATCTACAATCGGCTCGAATTGCGGTTGGATGTGGCTGATGTCGAGCGTTGGCACGACCGACTCCGCCGAGCCGGCGCCGGTGAAGGCTCTATCCGCAACCAGCACCGGGTGCTGCGAGCCGCGCTGACCTTGGCGATGCGGTGGGGCGGGATCGTCTCGAACCCAGCCGCGGTGGCTCGGCTCGGCAAGCGCAAGCCCTCCGTGCGCGGCTCGCTGTCCCCCGACGAAGTGCGACGTGCGATCGAGGCGGCCGCGTCGTTCGATCCGGCCGCCGCGGTCGCACTGCGACTGGCCGCGATGACCGGCGCTCGACGCTCGGAGCTGGCAGCGCCTCCGTGGGACGACCTCGACGGCGACCTGCTGACCGTCGACAGCAGCATGGCCATCATCCGATACGGCGACCGGAAGGCGAAGACCGAGCCGGTGCTGCGCGACGACCCGACGAAGACCGGCAACTGGCGCACCGTCACGCTCGACCCGGCGACGTTGTCCATGCTGTCGTCGTTGCGCGTAGAGCGAGAGCCGTGGGGACCGTGGATCCTGGCGGTGGGGGAGCGACCGGCGAACCCTGAGCGGATCACGGCATGGTGGCGCCGCGCCGCCGGGATTGCCGGCCTGGACCCCAAGTGGCGGCTGCACGACCTGCGGCACTGGTCGGCGACGACGGCGATCGCCGCCGGCCACGACATCCGCACCGTCGCCAACCGCCTCGGCCACGCGAACCCTGCGATGACTCTCCGCGTCGATGCCCACGCCGTGGAGTCAGCCGATGTCGGCGTCGCGGCGACGCTCGCGAACACCCTGGACGGCGCGGGTCGTGGCTGAGCCTGCCCGCGAGCCGATTGAGCCCTACCTTCGCGTCGAGGAGCCGCCCGACGACGCCGTGGTCGTCGTCCGGGGAGGTCCGATCGCCACGGAGAAGGTCGCCGAGCATGCTCATCGCCAGTCACGGGGGTACACGTTCGGTGGTGCGCCGATGTTCTCGGTGAGCGCGAGCCTCACGGTCGCTGCATGGACGGTGGATGCGATCCTCGCCGGTCCGATGGCTTCGCGGGCGACGGTGGCGTTATCAACGGCTGGCCGCCTCCGCAGTTCTGGCTTCGTCCTTCTGCCGACCTACGAGGTGCCGCACTACGACGTGGTGCTGCCGAGTGCTGGGTACGCTGATGCCGACCGGCTGCTCGAATGCTTCGGACCGCCGCAGCCGAACCCATACAAGCGCCGAGGGAGGTGAGAGCGTGGACATCGAGGTCGACATCCCGTGCGACCCCACCCAGATCGATCACACGGGGCATCCGTGGGCGTTCCTCGACGAGGCGCGGGATGCCTCACGGATCGTCGAAGGCGCCATCGTCGTCACTGGCGACCGCGAGGATCCTGTGCTCGCGCGTGTCATCTCGCTCACCGAGCGGCCGAGCGGGATCAAGGTGCATCTCGAGATCCTCCCCGGCGACCCGCTCGACTACGTCGAGGCGATGCGACGAGCCCACCTCCTCAGCGTGTGACGGAGGCCGAAATGACGAGACAGCTGACCGTCGACTTCAACCGGGTGATCGCGGACGACGTGGTCCGTGCCAATGCTCAGCGCGCCGTGCCGGGCACGCCCCTGCACGTCGGTGCCGTCGTGATCGTCGGTGACGACGATTGGGGGATCGTGGCCGCCGAGGTGATCGAGCACGACGAGGCGACGGGCTCTCTCGTCCTTCGCCTTCGGGGTGAGCTGGCCGAGGAGGCCGGCGAGCTTCAGCAACTGGCATGAGTGGCCAGCCGTGGGATCTGTGGGTCGACTACCACCGCACGGACGGTGCGAGGCTGACGCATACCAACCTCCGCAACGCCGAGCCTGGAGCCGCGATCCAAGTCGGCCGGTGCCTCGTGGTCGGGAACGAGGAGGCCGAGTCTGCCGTCGCTGAAGTGGTCAGCGTTGATGATCGCGGCGTGGTCTTGGTTCGGGTTCTGCCTGGGCGCGCCGCAGACCACCTCGACCTCGTCAGCGGTGGCGCGATCTGCTCGGCGGGCTGACTCCGTGGAGACGCCTATCGATTTGGTCGCCGACCTGAACGCTCAGGACGACGACGGACTTGGATGGTCGATCCTGAGCCATGCTCGAGACCCTGGACAGATGACCGTCGGCCGGATGCTCCTCGCAGGCAACGCTCAGGCGCAAGCGGTCGTGCGGGTGACGGCGGTCGACGACGACGGCCAGGTCCACTTCGTGATTCTCCCCGGCTCGCTGAGCGAGAACCGTCATCTGCTTGACGAGCCGTCAACCTGACACGGAGTGCCCGCCGATGCTCTTCTCGATTTCGGCAGAGGGATGCCTCAGCCAGCTGCCTGCGCCATCTCCCTCACGTAGTTGACGAGGTACTCGTCGTCTGCCGCGTGTTGGGAAGACGTCCCGGCAACGGCGACTTGCATCGTCGGCCAACGTGAAGTTGCAGCGCGGCTATACCTCGATCAGGTCGGGCTAAGAACACGACCCGGCAGGTCGACGAGGCTCAGGCGCGCATCACCGGCGTCCGTTTCGAAGGTGCCGACGTCCAACAGCGCCTCGACACGCTCGAGGCCGAGGCGAGGAACCTGGCCGACCTCGCTCATCCGTCGCCCGGCGGCTACGGCGTCCAAGAGTTCAACCGCGAACGACTCAACCAGACTGTCCAGCTCCTCGATGCTGTTGACGTGACCATGGGGAGATCGACCGCTCGCAGTGGTACGCGGCGTTGGCGCCGGTTACCGAACTGCTACGCCAGCGGGGGATCGACATCCGTGTCGATCGACGATCCGAGCTTGATCGAGCAGTTCCAGACCTCGGCATCGAGCTGTAGAGACGGCCGCTGGCTCGGACGGCGCTACCACGTTTCCCGACCTCCAACCGGACCCTGCAGCGACGGTACCGTTGCGTGCTGGCGGCAGCGCGGAACCGCCGTTTCGGACGCGACCACCGAAAGGTGTTGAGCGCTCTACCTCTGGGACGAGGACGACGACGGTGACATCGACGACTTCATCGCCGTCGCAATCCATTGTCGGTGTCCGCTCCTGTACGTGGCCGAAGAGACAGCTGACGATGCCCTAACGAGCCTTCGTTCCCAGCTGAAGAAGCTCCAACGTGAAGTGTCATTCGACGAAGACCTCGAGTCCCGTCTCTTGCCGCTGATGAGAGACGTATCGGCCGCTGCGAGCACGCCACACAACGAGACAACGCCGGGATGGACCGCCGAGCGGAGGTCGGGCGGGGTCGTTCACGCCTGGTACGTGCCCGCCTCAGGCAGTCTGCTCGATGACCTTCGGGCCCGCACCGAGTCGCTCGAAGCAATGATCCCAGACGTCGATACGCGTCGTGCCTTGCGAGCGGACCGTTCGAAAGCGGAGGTCTTACAAGGAGACAGGGAACGACGCGAGCGACGGGACGCCGCGGTTGAAACTCTCGCCACGCATCCAGAGTTCGCGGCCTGCAAGAACATGGCGACAAGGAAGGAGCTACTCGACCGGCTTGGGCTCGACCTCGTGGGGCTGAGCCGAGAGGAGATTGTCCAGCTTGCGCGTAGCCGCGCCGATCGTACAGATTGAGGGCCGACGACGAGCGCCGACAGCCCGAACGTCTGCATGACGGCACCTTGCGAGCATCATCCGTGCGGTTTCGGTTGACCCGTTCACCCCGGTGGTTAACTTCGAGGCTCGAGCGAGCTGACATCGTGCTGGTTCGGGTCCTTCCAGAGGTCGACGGTCCCCTCGATGTGGTTCTGGTCGAGGGCGCCCCGCGCAGCTGGCAGGGGCCTCGGATGCGGCAACTCGCTGCAGCCACTGACGTCAGGACCGGCGCGGTTCCGCTCAGACGTGCAGCACGTCGAGGCCTGGGAGCTCCACGTAGTCATCGTCCTGGGTCACGACGGGCACGCCAAGAGCCACGGCTGTTGCCGCGATCCAGGTGTCGTTGACCGGCATCCGACGGCCGAGGTCGCGAAGCTGGACGCGCAGGATCGCCCACGCCTCGGCGACAACCTCGTCGATCGGAATCGGTTCGAGCGTGAGGGCTGCGGTCAGCGTGGCAAGACGACGGTCGCGGGTGGCGACATCATCGGCGGCGAGAACCCCGGCCCGCAGCTCGCCGATCGTGATCACCGACACAGCCAGGGCGTCCGGTACCGACTCGACAGCCAAGTCTCGGCCGGACTCGCGGGCGATGAACAGGCTCGTGTCGGCAAGGCCGCGGTTCATGCGAGTGGGACGTCGTCCGTCGAGTCGGGCGCCAGACGGGCAAGCTCGCGTCGAAGCTCAGGGTCGGCTTGGCGGCCGAGGACGCGACTGAAGAACTCCCCCCGGGCAATCCATCGAGGGCGACGACCCACCGGCTGGAGGACAGCGACGGGCCGGCCGTCGACCGTGATGACGACGTGCTCGCCGGCGTCGACGCGCTCGAGGAGTCGGCGGGTGTTGTTGCGCAACTCCCGTGAGGCGACCTCGGTCATGACGAGATCGTAGCACTAGTGCGACGTTTGTAGGCCCCCGTTGGAAGCAGACAGGTGCCGGCGCGGGCTCGGCTGACCTGGCGGTCGCGGGAGGCGATCGGGGCGGGGGCGGACCCGCAACGTGGCGCGCTCCGGGTGCAGCCAGGTCTCCGTGACGTCGTCGTTGGCCTCTGCACCGACCCCAGCAGCCGGTTAGCACCGCGCGCAGATGGCTACGCTCCTCCTCGGACATCACGGTCAGGTCGCCCCTCGCCGTCACATTCTCGGTTGATGCGTCATCCATTGACGAAGGAGCGGTCGCCCATGTGACCGCCGTGCCTCCTGAGGAGACAAACATGAGTGCCACGATCCGCAGCCTGGTGGTCCCGGTGTCCGACCTGGACGCCGCCAAGGCGGTCTACGACGCACTGCTCGGCGCGCCGCACACCGACCAGCCCTACTACGTCGGCTACAACGTCGGCGGCTTCGAGGTCGGCCTGGCTCCAGGCGACGTGGCCGGCGGGCCGGTGGCCTACGCGGACGTCGAGGATCTCGACGCGACCCGCGCGACCCTGCTCGCGGCTGGTGCGACGGAGCGCAGCGCCCCGCGCCAGGTCGCACCCGAGGCGCGGGTGTGCGTGCTCGCCGACGTCGACGGCAACCCGATCGGCCTGCGCGGCCGATAAGCCGTTCGGCGTCAGGGACCGCGCCGCACTCGGCGCGGTCCCTGCTCTGGGGAGCGTGCTGGCGGCGTGCAGAGGCGATGCCACTCATGGTGGAAGGTCTTCGGCAGGGAGGGATGGGCGCGACGCGGCGCCGCGGCAGCAGCTTGAAGCGCCCGCCGGTCAGTGGGCGGAGCACAGCGACACGACGAGCGGCTCGGCGCGCTCCTCCACGAGCCGCTCCGCTGGTACGGGCGCGATGCGGCTACTCCGCTCGATCAGCGGCCTCGACCTCGGCGGCGAACCCGTCGAGATCGGCGACGGTCGGTTCCTCCTCCCAGACCTCGACCGACTCGACGAGGTCCGGGTACTTCTACGCGTTGGCCCGGGCGCACCACGGCTCGGATCGGCACCTCGGGCCGGGTGATCTCTCGGTAGCGCTGCAGGATCGCCCGGTGCTCGCTGCGGTCCAGATCGAGGGCGAACACGATGCCGTGGGCTTCATCGACCTTCTCGCAACCGGTGCCGGCCAGGAGGGGGCAGATCTCGCCGTGGCCGGGCCCGTGGCACACCACCACCTGGTGGCCGATCCGTTCGAGGAAGGAGCGGTCGAACTCGCCCCCGACCCCCGGCGACACGTCGATCAGGATCATTCCCTCGGGACCACTCATCGTCCCACCTCCCTGTACCGATTCCTCCTCAACGTGCTCGCGGCCCGTGTCGCGTGGTAGGGCCGAACGTCCCGGGCTGACGTTCATGCGTGTCACTTCGCGCGTATCTGCGCGGATCGACCCGCATGAACGGGGAAAAGTGACGAGGCGCGGCCCGCCCGGCCGGATCCCGGCGGAGTCAGTACAGCCGCTCGATCGTGGCGTCGACCACGACGTCGAGCAGCACCGGCCCGTCCCCAGCCAGCGCTTGCCGGAGCGCCTCCGCGACCGCAGCCGCATGCTCGACCCGGACGGCCCCGCAGCCGAAGCCCGTGGCCAGCGCGCACAGGTCGAGGCCGGGGAGATCGACCCCGGGAGGCTTGTCGATGCCCATCGCCTGCCCGAGCGCCTTGAGCGCCGAGTACCCGTGGTTGTCGAGCACGACGAAGGTGATGGGCAGGTGGTGCTCGGCTGCCGTCCAGAGGGCCTGGATGGAGTAGAGGCTCGATCCGTCGCCGAGCACGCAGACCACCCGCCGCCCGGGCGATCCGAGGGCGATGCCGACCGTCGCCGGTAGCGCATACCCGAGGCCGCCGCTGGCAGTCGTGAAGAAGCCGCCGGGCCGGCGGATCGGCAGGTACTCATGCATCGCGTTGCGGTGCGACGGCGCTTCTTCGACGACGATCGCATCGGCGGGCATGAGCCTCGCGAGGGTGTGGAGCACGAAGGCGCCCAGGATCGGGTCGGCGGCCGCCGGCTCCGTAGGCGCCACGCGCCCAGGGGGCGATTCGCGCTCGCGCAACCCGATGTGATCGAGGACCCGCGCGAGCCCGAGCCGCAGCGTCGTGACGACCGCGGTGCCGAGCACGGCCGCCGACGCCTGCCCCGGATCGTCGACGAGCTGGAAGAGCCGGGTGCCCTCTGAGACGAACGGCCCCCCGGCGGCGACATGGTACGTGAACACCGGCGCGCCGAGCACCACGACGACGTCATGGCCCTGCAGCTGCGCCGCCAGCTTCTGGCGCTGCGGCACGAGGAACCCGGCGAAGGCGGGATGGTCCTCCGGGAAGCTGCAACGGTTCGACAACGGGCTCACCCACACCGTCGCGCCCGTGCGCTCGGCCAGCGCGACGACGGCGTCCCAGGCATTGTCGCGGTCGACGCCCGAGCCGACGACGAGGGCCGGGTGGCGGCTGGCGTTCAGCGCGTCGGCCACGGTTCGGAGCGCGTCGGGATCGCCCACGAACTCACCTTCGACCTGCCGGGGCGCCAACGGCTCCGCTTCCGCTTCCCAGTCGTCTTCGGGCACCGAGACGAAGGTCGGGCCGCGCGGCCGCTGCATGGCGGTGTGGTAGGCCCGCTCGATGGCCGCGGGCACATCCGCGGCGCGGGCCGGTTCGCAGCTCCACTTCACATAGGGACGGGGCAGCTCGGTGGACTGCTCGGCGAACAGATACGGCTCGTGCGGCAGCATCGACCGCGTCTGCTGCCCGGCGGTGACCACGAGCGGGGCGCGGTTGCGCATGGCGGTGAAGATGCTCCCCATGGCGTGGCCGACACCGACGGCCGAGTGCAGGTTGACGAAGGCGGCGTTGCCCGTGGCCTGGGCGTAGCCGTCGGCCATCGCCACCGCCGAGGCTTCCTGCAAGGCGAGCACGTACCGGAAGTCGGCCGGAAGGTCGCGGAAGAAACGCAGCTCGGTCGAGCCGGGGTTGCCGAAGACGGTGGTGAGACCGAGCGCCCGCATGAGCTCGTGGGCGACCTCTCGGACCGATCCCGCCGCCGGCATCACGGCGTCCTGCGCTTCGCGTCCCAGTTGCGCTCCAGGTTCTCGATGAGGGCGGGGCTGTACAAGCAACGGGCCTGTTCGCGCGAGTAGGTGGCCATGTAACGCCGGAAGCGCTCGGGCGGTTCTTGGGTCACCCGCAGGGCCCGTCGGTTGGCGATCAGGCTGGTGGTCCCGGCGCTGGTGAGCTCGGCGGCGGCGGCCTGGATGGCCGCGTCCATCTCGACGCCGGCCACCACCTCGTCGGCCAGCAATCGGCCTTCATAGCTGTCGGCCGCGAACGCACGGTCGAAGAAGATGGCCTGGCGCGTGGCGCGCTCGCCGACGAAGCGCGGTAGGCGGAGATTGGCGCAGCCGGGGATGATGCCCTCCTTTCGCGCCGGCAGATTGAAGTACGAGCCGTCCTCGGCGATCACGCGATCCATCACGAGCAACCACTGGCACGCGCCGCCGATCGCGAAGGACTCGACGGCCGCGATCCAGGGCTTCTCCCTCCGCTCCTCGAGCGTGCCGTCGTCGACCGTGCCGCTGTCGATGGGACCGAGGGCGTGACCGCGGTACATCTTGCTGACGACCCCGAGCTCGCGCTCGATCATGAACTCCACGAGCGAGATGCGTCCGTAGTAGAGGTGGGTGAGGTTGATGCCCGCGCCGAAGATGCGCCGACCGGCGTGCTTCGGATGGGTAGCGGGCCCTCCGCGTAGCACGCCGACCTCGATCGTGTCGTCGAGCAACACCAAGTCGACGGCCACTTCGAGGGCGGCCGTCGACACGTCGTCCTCAGAGTTGAGGAAGGCGTGGTTGGTGATCGTGACGAGACCGATCGCTTCGTCCCGATCCAAACGGACAGGTCCGAGGTCGAGGCCGCCGGTCCGTTGGAACTCGTCGAGTCGCTCGATGGCCTCGGCCCTCGGCTGGGACATCGAGTGGAGCAGGTGCCGCCCCGAGGGGGGATGGGCGAGCACGTGGGCGACGAAGTTCCCCTGGTCGATCTCGAGGCCGCCCTTGTCCTTCTGCAGGTGGGTGCGTTCCTCGTCGATGTCCGCGCGCGAAGGCAAGAGGTCCGGGTACAGCTCGGCCGCGGCATACACGAGGTCGGCGACGCGCCGCGAGCGGCGCCGTCCATCGGTGAGCTCGTCGTAGATGGCGCCGATGTCGTGGCGCAGTCGTTCGTCCCGCTCGGCCCGCGCGTCCGCCGTCACGAGCACGGCGGTCGATCTCGGCGTCGAGCGGTCACGTCCCACCCACCCGCGCCACCTGGCCCTGCCAGTAGGGCTCGCGGAGCTCCCGCTTCAGCACCTTGCCCGCGCCCGACTTCGGCAGCGGCTCGTCGCGTCGCTCGATCCGCTTGGGCACCTTGTACGCGGCGATGTGGGCGCGGCAGTGGCTCACGAGCTCGTCCTCGCTGACGTCGGCCCGGAGCACGACGACGGCGTGGACGGCCTCGCCCCAGCGCGGGTCGGGCACGGCGAAGACGGCGGCCTCGAGCACGGCCGGATGGCGGTACAGCACGTCTTCCACCTCCGTGCTGTACACGTTCTCGCCGCCCGACACGATCATGTCCTTGGCTCGGTCGACCAGGTAGAGGCAGCCCTCGTCGTCCATGTAGCCGAGGTCGCCCGTGTGGTACCAGCCATCGACGAGGGCGGCCGTTGTCTGCTCGGGCTTGTTCCAGTACCCGACCATGACATTGGCACCGCGGATGGCGAGCTCGCCTACTTCCCCGTGCGGAAGGGGCGTGCCATCGACGCCGACGACGACCACCTCCACGCCCACGGCGGGCTGACCGCACGAGCGGGCGCGGGGTGTGTCGAGCAACTGCTCCTCGCCGCGCATGGTCGTGGCGATGGGAGCGGTCTCGGTGGTGCCGTACAGGTGGAGGAGCTCGGCGTCGGGGAAGACGGCGTGGGCGCGGCGCAAGGTGTCGGTGGCGATGGGCGAGCCGCCGTGGCTGATGGTCTGCAACGACCCGACATCTCGCGGGCGAGCCGCCTGCTCTTCGCTCATGGCGGCGAGCATCGTCGGCACGACCAGCGTGTCGGTGACGCCGTGGCGCTCGATGAGATCGAGCGCGATCGCCGGGTCGAACGTCGGCAGCACCACCTGGCAGCCGCCGTTCCACACGGTGGCGAGCACGGCCACCGATCCGGCGGCGTGGAACAACGGGGCCGCGACCAACCACCGTGTCTCGGGCCGGAACGGGAGGAAGACCAAGTAGTGGAACGTGTTGGCCACGAGGTTGCGATGGGTGAGCATCACGCCCTTGGCCGCGCCCGTCGTGCCGCCGGTGTAGAAGAGCCCGGCGAGCGTGTCCTCGGCCAGATCGCCCGGGAAGTCGGCGGGCTCGGCCGCCGCCAGCAGCGCCTCGTAGCCGTCGCCGAGGTCGACGATGCGCTCGACGCTGCTCTCCAGTCCCTCGACGTCACGCCCGGCGAAGAGCACCTTCGTCCCCGAGTCCTCGAGCGCGTAGCGCAGCTCGCTCACGGTGTGGCGCTGGTTCAGCGGCACGAGCACCATCCCTGCGCCGGGCACGGCCTGGTAGAGCTCGATGTAGCGATGGCAGTTCGGTCCCACCACCGCCACCCGGTCGCCCTCTCGCAGCCCGAGCCCCCGCAGCGCGCCGACGAGGCGCCGGCAACGGTCCCAGATGTCGCGATAGGTGAGCCCGACGGGTCCACAGACGACACCGACGTCGCCGGCCGCCACGAGGGTGGCCCTCCGGAGCGGGGCGATCATGGTGGTCATGGCGCACCTCCTGCGGCCAGGCCAGGACCGTAGTCCCCCGTTGTAGCGCCGGCCCTCCAGCCGCAGGGCGGTCAGCGGATGGCGGTACCGGGGGTCACCTCTGCAGTGGGATGGCGTCAGGTGACGGTGACCGAGAACTCGACCGTGCGCACCGACGGAGCGTCCTCCTCGCCGGGGCGGGCATGGCGGAAGCGCAGGACGGTGCTGCCCGCCGAGACCGCCTCGAGCTCGAAGCGGTGGACCCCGCCCCCGCCGACGCCACCTTCAGGCCGGGGCTGGTAGGTCGACTCCAGGAGGCGGACATGATCCCCCTCGCCGGCCGTGAGCTCCCAGCGGTAGCCAGTGGTCAGGTTGCCGGCCAGCTCCACCGCGAAGCGCTCGCCGGCGGCGGCGGTGACGGGCGACCCCGGATCGGATACGGTCTGCACGCCTCCATCATCCATCGGCGCCGACCGCTCCACCACGGGTTCCCTGTCAGCGGGCGTTCAACGAGCGCCTACGGCCTGAAAGCGTTCTGAACCCCCACCGTGGGACGGGCGGCCGGAAGCGGTAACCTTGGGCGTGAACCAGGGGAGCAACCCTCTCGACGGCGCCACCACCAACACGGCCCGAGCCATGAAGGGCCTGGTGGCGTCACCCGGGATCACCGGGCGGATCAGACCTGGCGGTCCCGTCGTCGAGAACCGTCGAAGGTGGTCCCCATCATGAAATCGAGTGTCACGCTGGGCCGGCCGCTCGGCATCCAAGTCGGCGCTCACTGGTCATTGTTCGTCTTCGCCCTCCTGGCGGTCTGGTCGCTGGCCAGCGGGCTCGAGGCCGGTCTGCCGGGCTATCCCACGGGCACCTATTGGGTGACCGGGGGCCTCGTCGTCGCCCTCTTCATCGGCGGTCTCGTGCTGCACGAGCTCGCCCACGCGGCCGTCGCCCGGCGCTACGGGATCGAGGTCGATCGCATCACGCTCTGGATCCTCGGTGGCATGGCCGAGCTCAAGCGGGAGGCCCCGACGCCGGGCTCGGAGCTGCTGATCGCCGGGGCCGGGCCCATGGCCAGCCTCGGAGTGGCCGCGGCCCTCTTCGGCGCCGCCGTGGCCGTCAACGCCGCCACCGACGCCAGAGTGCTCATCAACGGGCTGGCGTGGTTGGCCTTTGCCAACGCCGTCCTCGCCGTGTTCAACCTGCTGCCCGCGCGCCCACTGGATGGTGGCCGCGTCCTCACCGGGGCCCTGTGGGCCATCACGAAGGATCGCGAGCGCGCCACGGTCATCGCGGCCAAGGTCTCCAGCGTCGTCGGGCTGGTGCTGCTGTCCGGTGGCATCTTCGTGTTCCTCAACGGTGCCTTCGCCGGGCTCTGGCTGGCGCTCATCGGGTGGATGGTGGTGACGGCCTCGGGGGCCGAGCGGCGTCTCCAGCAGTGGCGCACAGCCATGGCCGGCCTGCGGTTCCGCGACGTCATGAGCGCCCCGCCACCCTCGGTGCCGGCGTGGACAACGGTGCACGACCTGGTGGCCGACATGGGTCGCCGCCCGTCGCCGGTGTACCTGATCGACCGGGGGGACGGCCGACCCGTCGGGATCCTCACCGCGGTGGCCGCCAGCCGGGCCGCGCTCTCTCGTGGGCAGGTCATGGTGGGCGAGTTGGCTCAGCCCGTCGATGACAGCGCCGTGGCCAGCCCCGACGAAGAGGTCTCACGAGTCCTCGGCTCACGGGTCCTGATGCTCCCGGTGATGGTGCGCGACGCCGAAGGGCACGTGCTGGGCCAGGTGCGAGTCGAGGATCTCTCGCAGCCCACACGGCCGCCCCCGGCCAGGGCCGGCACGCCGTGGCCGCCGCCCCGCGTCGAGGAGCGGGTGGGAGCCTGATCCCGGTGCCGGAGCCGTCGGTTCTCTGCCTCCGGCGTTGGCCTCGGGAACAATCCGTGCTCACCGGCGGTTCTACCGTCTGATGTTGCCCGCCAGCGAATGTGGGTCGGGAGGCTCATTTCGGGTTGCCGAAAGGAATTGTACGGTTCGGCCCGTATCCCTTCGTCCGCCCCGAACGATCTTGCCGGTGTCATGAGCACGCTCTACCCGCCCGAGCCGGTGAACCCGCCGACCCGCCAACACCGAGGCCAGTGCGGCCACTGTGGTGCGCCGGCGCCGTCGCGGGAGGACCTCGAGCTCGGGCGAGAGCTGCCGATCGCCTTGGCGGCCGGTGAGATCCGCCTGCTCTACCAGGCCGTTTGGCGACGGGACGGGGCGCTGGAGGCCTTCGAGGCGCTCTCCCGCTGGAGCCACCCCCTCCACGGCCCGGTGCCGCCGGCGCGCTTCGTGCCGGCCGCGGAGCACGTCGGAACGATCGGCGCCCTGACCGATTGGATGGTCGCCCAGGCCACCCACGACGCGCGGAACTGGCCCCAGCTCTGGTCACCAGCCCCGTCGCTGCTCGTCAACATCAGCGGGTCGGACCTCGTTCGCCCGGGTCTGGCCGACCTCGTCCTCGGCCACTGCCGGGACGCCGGCGTGAGCCCCGAGCGCATCGGGGTGGAGATCACCGAGTCGGTGGCACTGGCCGACTTCGACCGGGCCCAGGCCAGCCTCGCGCGGCTGGCCGATGAGGGCGTCTCGGTGGCGATCGACGACTTCGGCAGCGGCTACTCGTCACTGGCGCAACTGACCAAGCTGCCCTTGTCGATGGTGAAGCTGAGCTCGGACGTCATCGATGCGGTGGCCCTCGACGATCGTGTCCGGTACCTCGTCGAGCGGCTGCTCGACCTCCTCCACGGCCTCGGCTTGCGGGTCGTCGCCGAAGGCGTCGACGATCCGGCCCGCCTCGACGTCCTCGTGCAACTCGGCTGCGACATGGTGCAGGGGATGCTCCTCGCCGAGCCCTTGGCGGCGGGGGACATCGCCCGCCTCCCCGCCACGCACGGCGAAGTCAGCGCCGCCTGACCTCCGGCCTGCGCGGGTCCCTCACCCGGCCCCTTCCGGCGGGCGCGCGGCCTGGGTCCTGCGGCCGGGTTCCCTGTAGGGTGCAAGGAATTGGCCTGAGCGCCGTGGGCTGAGCTCCGTGGGGGGGTGCGGGGTGACCGAAGCGACCGCTTCCTACAAGAAGATCGTCGCCGCCGCCTTCGTGCTCGGGCTGTTCATGGACATCCTCGACACGACCATCGTCAACGTCGCCCTGCCCGATCTCGGCCGCGAGTTCCAGGCGGGCACCAGCGAGATCGAGTGGGTCGTCACCGGCTATCTCCTCAGCCTCGCTCTGTGGATCCCCGCCTCGGGTTGGCTGGGCGACCGATTCGGAACCAAGCGGATCTTCTGCTTCGCCCTCGGAGTGTTCACCCTGGCGTCCGCCCTGTGCGGTCTGGCGTGGAGCATCCAGTCCCTCGTCGCGTTCCGCATCCTCCAGGGAGTCGGCGGCGGCATGATCGCGCCCGTTGGCACGGCGATGCTCTACCGGGCCTACCCGCCGATCGAGCGGCCGCGGGCGGCCGCGATCCTGGCGTCGGCCACCGTGCTGGCGCCGGCCATCGGCCCGGTGCTCGGTGGCTTCCTCGTCACCTACGCGAGCTGGCGGTGGATCTTCTACGTGAACGTGCCCATCGGCATCTTCGGGGTCATCTTCTCCGCGCTGATGCTGAAGGAGCACAAGGAGGGCAGCGCGGGTGGATTCGACGCCGGCGGGTTCGTGCTCGCCGGCGTGGGCTTGGCCGCCGTGCTGTTCGCCTTCTCCGAGGGACCCATCCAGGGTTGGAGCAGCCCGCTCGTCATCGGCTCACTGCTGCTCGGCGTCGTCGCCATCGCGGCCTTGGTCATCGTGGAGAACCACGTGGCGTTCCCCATGCTCGACCTCAAGCTCCTCGCCCGGCGCAGCTTCCGCACGCCGAACATCGTTTCCTTCGCGACGTATGGCGCGCTTCTGGGTGTGCTCTTCGTGCTCCCGCAGTTCCTTCAGGGGCCCCGCGGGCTGAACCCGTTCCAGTCCGGTCTCACCACGTTCCCGCAAGCCTTCGGCATCATCCTCACGAGCCGGCTCGTCGGTACGCGCATCTATCCCGTGGTCGGCCCTCGGCGGCTCACCATGACCGGCTGCCTCGGCGTCGGCGTGATCACCTCCTGCTTCCTCTTCATCGGGGTGGAGACGAGCCAGTGGTGGATCCGGCTGCTCATGTTCACCCGCGGGACGATGATCGGGCTCATCTTCATCCCCATCCAGGCCGCGGCTTTCGCCCGGATCGAGCCGAAGGACACCGGTCGCGCGTCGGCTCTCTTCCAGGTCCAGCGCCAAGTGGGCTCGGCCGTGGGGGTGGCCATCCTGGCGACGATCCTCGTGGAGAGCAGCCGCGCCTACTTGAACCCGCTGGCGATGACGCCGGCGGCCGCGGCTTCCGCCACGGACGCGTTCCATGCCGCCATCATCGGCGCCATCGTGTTGTGCATCATCGGCGTGATCGCGGCGTCGTTCCTGAACGACGAGGACGCGGCGCCCACGATGCGCCCACGCCCTCATGTGATCGAAGGGGCCGAGTTGCACACTGGCGTCCCCGCCATCGAGCCCATCCTCGGCTGAGGCGGCGCGCGCCCGGCGACGGCCCGCCACCGCCGGCCGTCGGGCGGTACCATCGCCCTACGAGCTCTCCACAGCGGCGTGGGGAGGGAGTGAGGGACGCGACATGGCCATGCGCGCGGTTGACGCGCACCAGCACCTCGTGGAAAGGGTCGCGGGACTCGCGCTGGAGCGACTCGACGGTGAGCACGCCGAACGGGTGGCCGGGTTCGTGCGCGCCGTACTACGAGCGGGTGCCTCTCGAAGATCTCGCCGAACGAGACCCCCGCGACCTCTACGGCGCGGCGATGTCGCATTGGGCGACGGGCGGGCATCGCGAGCTCGGTGGTCCGCCGAGCGTCCGCGTCTACAACCCCGATGTCGACTCGAACGGGTGGGAGAGCCCCCACACGGTCGTCGAGATCGTGTGCGACGACCGTCCCTTCCTGGTCGACTCGATGAGCATGGCGCTCCATCGCCGGGGATGGGGCATCCATCTGGTGATCCACCCGATCCTGCTGGTCGAGCGCACCACCACCGGCGATCTCGTCGGCGTCGGCGGAGACTGCCGCGAGTCCTGGCTGCTTTTCGAGGTCGATCGCCAGGCCCATCCCGAGCAGTCGAGCGCCGTGGTCACCGAGCTGCATCACGTCCTCCAGCAGATCCGCGCCTCGGTCGACGACTGGCCGGTGATGCGGGAGAAGGCGCGTTGGTTGGCCGCCGACCTCGCCAGCGAGCCGGCGGCGATCCTCCCGAGGGAGCGGGAAGCGGCTCGCGAGCTGTTGCAGTGGATGGCCGACGACCACTTCACCTTCCTCGGCTACCGCGAGTACCAGCTCGGCCATGCCGACGGCACCGAGGTGTTGCGGGGCGTCCCGGGCACGGGGCTGGGCGTGCTGCGCGAGGGCGGCCAGGCCCCGAGCTTGAGGCGTCTGTCCGAGCTGCCGGACGAGGTGCGGGCTCGCATCCACGAGCCGAACCTGCTCATCGTGACGAAGGCCAACTCGCGCAGCACGATCCATCGCCCCGACTACCTCGAGTACATCGGCGTGAAGATCATCGACGAGCAGGGCGTGGTCACCGGCGAGCGTCACTTCATCGGGCTCTATACCGCGCTCGCCTACCGCGCCAGCGCCATGGACATCCCCTTCCTGCGAGGCAAGATCGATGCCGTCTTGGACCGTTCGGGGCTCAGCCTCGACAGCCACGACGGGCGGGAGCTCTGGAACATCCTCGAGACGTTCCCCCGCGACGATCTCTTCCAGATCTCCGTCGACGAGCTCCTCGAGATCTCGACGGGCATCCTCAACCTCCAAGAGCGCAAGCAGGTGCGGCTGTTCGCCCGCCGCGACGAGTACGGGCGGTTCTGGTCGTGCCTCGTGTACGTCCCGCGCGACCGCTACAGCGCCACGGTCGTGGTCCGGATGGAGGACATCCTGTTGCGGGCCTACGGCGGCACCACGGCCGAGCACACCACGCTCATCACCGAGAGCGTGCTCGCTCGCGTGCACTTCCTCGTCTACACGGGGCGCGACGCGCCCGTGGACATCGACACGGCCGCCGTCGAGCGGCAACTCGTCGCCGTGACCCGATGGTGGATCGACGATTTGCGTGATGCCCTCGTGAGCAGCGAGGGCGAGCAGGAGGGTCTCGCCTTGCTGGCCCGCTACGGCGAGGCTTTCCCCGCCTCGTATCGCGAGGGCTATGACCCGCGTGGCGCCGTGAAGGACATCCGACGCTTCGAGTCGCTCGACCAGGTCGACGGCATCGCCAGCGCGCTCTACCGCCCCGTCGACGCGACCCCCGGGGAGTTGCGCTTCAAGCTGTATGTCGAGGGCGCGCCGATCTCGCTCTCGTCGGTGCTGCCGCTGCTCGAGCACCTCGGGATGCAAGTCACCGACGAGCGACCGTACGAGCTGCGTCTCGACGACGGTCGCCGGCGCTGGCTCTACGACTTCGGTCTCCGGGCGCCGGCGGGCGCCGCCCTCGACACCCCGGAGGCCCGCCAAGAATTCCGCTCGACGTTCGCCGGCCTCTATCGACACGAGATCGAGCCGGACGGCTTCAACCGCCTCGTGCTGGCCGGCGGGCTGACCGGCCGGCAGGTCACGGTGCTCCGGGCGTACGCCAAGTACCTACGCCAGGCGGGCACCACCTTCAGCCAGCGCTACATCGAGAGCGCGATGGCCGTCGCACCCGGCCATCGTCAAGAAGCTGATCGAGCTGTTCTCCCTCCACTTCGACCCGGCCCGCCAGAACACCCCCGAAGAGAGTGCGGCCGCTCTCGCGACCGAGCTCGGCCACGACCTCGACGGCGTGGCCAGCCTCGACGAGGACCGCATCTTGCGTTCCGTCCTGCGCCTCATCGAGGCGACGACGCGCACCAACGCGTACAGCACCGACGACAGCGGTGCTCCTCGCCTCTGGCTGAGCTTCAAGTTCGACCCGGCCAAGATCCCCGACCTGCCCCTGCCGCGCCCGATGTTCGAGATCTGGGTGTACGCACCGGGCGTCGAGGGCGTGCACCTGCGGGGTGGCCCGGTGGCACGCGGCGGCATCCGCTGGAGCGATCGCATGGAGGACTTCCGCACCGAGATCCTCGGGCTGATGAAGGCCCAGATGGTCAAGAACGCGGTGATCGTCCCCGTCGGCGCCAAGGGCGGGTTCGTGGTGAAGGAGCCGCCCGCTGACCCCAGCGTGCTCCACGACGCCGTCGTCGAGGGTTACCGGACCTTCATCCGGGGCCTGCTCGACGTCACCGACAACATCGTCGAAGGCGCCGTCGTCCCTCCCCCTCGGGTCGTGCGGCGCGACAGCGACGATCCTTACCTGGTGGTGGCGGCCGACAAGGGCACCGCCGCGTTCAGCGATGTGGCCAACGGCCTCGCTGCGGAGTACGGATTCTGGCTGGGGGACGCGTTCGCCTCGGGTGGTTCGTCTGGCTACGACCACAAGAAGATGGGCATCACCGCGAAAGGGGCATGGGAGAGCGTCCGGCGACACTTCAACGTGCTCGGCGTCGACGCCGACAGCGCCCCGATCTCGGTCGTGGGCATCGGTGACATGTCGGGTGATGTCTTCGGCAACGGCATGCTGCGCAGCCATCACCTCCGGCTGCTGGCGGCCTTCGACCATCGCCACGTCTTCATCGACCCCGACCCGGACCCGTCCGTGTCGTTCGCCGAGCGCCAGCGCCTCTACGACCTGGGCGGCTCGTCGTGGGACGACTACGAGCGCACGAGGATCTCGGCGGGGGGAGGGGTCTGGCCCCGTAGCGCGAAGAGCATCTCGTTGTCCGACGCGGCGCGTGCCGCGCTGGGCACCGACGCCGAGGTCCTCACGCCCGTCGAGCTGCTCTCGGTGATCCTGCGCGCCCCCGTCGACCTGTTGTGGAACGGCGGCATCGGCACGTACGTGAAGGCGACGTCGGAATCGAACGCCGATGTCGGCGATCGCGCCAACGACGGGTTGAGGGTGAACGGGGCCGACCTTCGCTGCCGCGTGGTCGCGGAAGGCGGCAACCTCGGGTTCACGCAGTTGGGGCGCGTCGAGTTCGCGCTCGCCGGCGGTCTCATCAACACCGACGCCATCGACAACTCGGCGGGGGTGGACTGCTCGGACCACGAGGTCAACATCAAGATCCTCCTCGACGGCGTGGTGGCCGCCGGCGACATGACCCGCAAGCAACGCGATCAGCTCTTGGTGGAGATGACCGATGACGTGGCCGCCCACGTCTTGGCCGACAACTACGACCAGAACGTGGCCCTCGCCATCGCCCGCTCCCAGTCGGCACCGATGATCGACGTGCACACGCGGTACGTCCGCAGCCTCGAGCAGGAAGACCTCCTCGACCGCCAGCTCGAGTTCCTCCCGGGCGAGAAGCAGTTCGCCGAGCGAGAGGCTTCCGGGCTCGGGCTCACCACGCCCGAGTTCGCCGTGCTCCTCGCCTACACGAAGACCACGAACGTCGAGGCGGTGCTCGACTCCGACCTCCCGGAGGATCCTTACGTCCTGCCCGAGCTCGTGCGCTACTTCCCACCCGCGCTGCAGGAACGTTTCGCCGCGCTCATGCCAGGCCACCGCCTGCGCCGGGAGATCATCGCCACCGTCGTCGTCAACGACATGGTCAACCGGGCCGGCACTTCGTTCGACCATCGGATGACCGAGGAGACGGGCGCCTCGGTGTCCGACATCACCCGGGCCCACATCGTCTCGCGAGACGTGTTCCGCATGCGCGAGCACTGGGCCGACATCGAGGCCCTTGACGGTCGCGTGGCGTCAGCGGTGCAGGTGCGGCTGTTCCTCGAACTGCGACGCCTCGTCGAGCGAGGCGGGCTCTGGCTGTTGCGACGCCGCCGACCGCCGCTCGATCTCGACGGAACGGTTCACGTCTTCGAACCCGGCACGACCGTGCTCGGCGAGGTGCTCCCCGACCTCGTGATCGGCTCGAAGGCCGACAACACCGCCGCCCTGCGGAAGGAGTACGGCGAAGCGGGGGTGCCCGCCGAGCTGGCCCGGCTGGCGTCGGCGTGGCCGCTGCTGCACATCTCCTTCGACCTCGTGGAAGTGGCGAATGCCCGCGGCCGGAAGGTGGAGGACGTCTGTGCCACCTACTGGCTGCTGTTCGACCGGCTCGACCTCGATTGGCTGTGGGAGCGCATCGGGGCCCTGCCTCGCACCGATCGGTGGCAGAGCCACGCGCGCGCCAGCCAGCGCGACGATCTGTTGACGGCCATGCGCGAGCTGCTCGACGAGGTCCTCCGCGGTGGCGACCTCTTCACGCCCGTCGACGCGCTCCTGGAAGCGTGGGTGAAGGAGAACCAGCGCATCGTCGAGCGACTCGGTCGCTTGTTCGGCGAAATCCGGGCGGGAGGCACGTTCGACCTCACCACGCTGTCGGTGGCGCTGCGCCAGCTGCGCAACCTCGTGCTGTCGAGCATGCCCGTCCGCTGACGCCTCGGCCCGGGGGGCCTGCGGCGCGCGAGTCGCGGCGAGGGATCTACGCGATGCGGAAGCGGCGACGGGCCGGTTCGGGCGGCTCATAGTTCGCCGCTCTCGGGTACCACCCGCCCCAACCGAAGGGCGGCCGGAAGGGCCGCCATCGCCCTTCGGGCTGCGCCAGCCGGTCGGCGATGGCGATCAGGACGGCCGGGTTCCAGCCGAGGCCCGAGTGGCTGCTGCGGACCTGGATGTTCTCCCGCAAGGGCCCGGCCCGCTCGATGCACGTGTACCACTTCACGACACCGTCGGTCCGGCTGTAGATGGCCGTGGCCGGCACGCGGAGGCGGGGTTTCTCGTCCTCCGGCTGTAGCAACGCGGCGATGTCGTCAGGGGAGAAGCGGTGGTCGATCGAGTGCCATAGCCCGTCGACCGCGGACTGATCGCCCTCGATCATCCGGAAAGGGGTCCCGAGCGTGATCACCTGGCGCACCTTGTCGGGGTGGACGCGGGCGAGGTGGCGGGCGTAGATGCCCCCGAGGCTCCAACCGATCAGGGTCATCTTGCGCTGATGGCGGTCGTGGAGTTCGTCGAGACGTTCGTCGATGCCCTGCAGCACCCGCCGGGTGGGGCCGAAGTTGTTGCCGAGCAGCCACCCATGCGTCCAGTAGCCCTGCCCGCGGAGGAACCAGCGTAGGGGCACCGTGGACCGGTCGTCGGCGGTGAACCCGGGCATGACCAGCACCGGATGGCGATCACCCCGACCCATCATCCGCAGCATGGGCGAGGCGGCCATGAAGGCCCCCATTTCCCACACGGCGCGGCTCTCGAGGAGCCGCAGCAGAGGCCCAGGCGATCCCACGGGAGGCCGACTGCTCACGAGCGCGACGATACCGGAACCGTTCGACCACTCGAAGTCCTAGCCTGAGCGCCGATGGTGACCGCCTTCGTGCTCATCAACGCCGTCCCGGCTCGCACCGCCGGCCTCGCCGCCGCGCTGGCCGAGTTGGCGAGCGTGGCCGAGGTGTACTCCGTCGCCGGGGAGTACGACCTGGTGGCCGTCGCCCGTGTCCGCCATCACGACGACCTCGCCGACGTCGTCACCCACGAGATCGCCGCGCTCGACGGCATCACGCGGACGCGCACGCTCATCGCCTTCCGCAGCTACAGCCGTCGTGACCTCGACGCCATGTGGTCGATCGGCGTCGACTGACCCGCGTCCCTCTCAGAAGTCGAACCTGAGGATGCCGTGCACGGCATCTCGGGTTCAAGTTCCGCGCAGACGAGCCGAGTGAGAGGCGACCGAGGGCGCCCGAACCGCCGGAGCCCCCTTCGGTAGCCTCGTGGAGTGACCGACGGGCCCGTGCGCGTGCGCTTCGCTCCCTCCCCCACGGGCTACTTCCACGTGGGCGGGGCCCGCACGGCGCTGTTCAACTCGATCTTCGCCCGCCAGCACGACGGGGCCTTCATCCTGCGCATCGAGGACACCGACACCGAGCGCAACCGGCCCGAGTGGACCGAGGGCATCCTCTCCGCCCTCACCTGGATCGGCGTGGTGTGGGACGAGGGGCCGGTCTTCCAGTCCGATCGGGCCGAGCGCCACCGTGGCGCGGCGGCGCACCTGTACGAGGCGGGACGGGCTTACTACTGCGAGTGCACCAGGGAGCAGGTTGACGCCCGCACGCGTGGCCGACCGACCCCTGGGTACGACGGCTTCTGCCGTGAGCGGAGGCTCGGTCCGGGGCCGGGCCGTGCCCTGCGGTTCGCGACGCCCTACGAGGGGTCAACGACGGTGGTGGACCTGATCCGAGGCACCCCCACTTTCGAGCACCGCACCATCGAGGACTTCGTCGTGGAGCGGGCCAACGGCACGCCCACCTTCATCCTCGCGAACGTGGTCGACGACATCGACATGCGTGTCACGCACGTCATCCGGGGCGAGGAGCATCTGCCCAACACGCCGAAGGCGCTGCTGCTCTGGGAGGCGCTGGGCGGCGGTCCCGAGCCGCGATGGGCTCACGTCCCGGTGCTCGTGAACGAGAGGCGCCAGAAGCTCTCGAAGCGGCGGGACAAGGTGGCTTTGGAGGAGTACCGCGACGAGGGTTACCTGCCCGAGGCCATGCGCAACTACCTCATGCTGCTGGGATGGGCGCCGAAGGGGGACGAGGAGATCGTTCCCTGGGAGCGCATCGAGGCCGAGTTCCGCCTCGAGGACGTCGTGCCCTCGCCCGCCTTCTTCGACGTGAGGAAGCTCACCGCGTTCAACGGCGAGTACATCAGGCGGATGGCTGTCGACGACTTCGTGGAGGCGGCGCGGCCGTATCTCGTGCCGCTGTCCGCTGAAGCCTTCTCCAAGTTCGTCGCCATCGCCCCGCTCGTCCAGGAGCGGGTCAAGGTGCTGTCCGAGGTGCCCGCGTACGTGGACTTCTTCGACGCCGTGCCCGAGGTCGAGGGTGAGTTCGCCAAGGGCACGCGCCGAGCCGTGGTCGGCGGAATTGCTCGACGCCGTCGCGTTCGCGTACGAGGACGTCGACTGGAAGGCCGACGAGCTGAAGGCAGCGCTCGAGGCGATCGGCGACGCCCGCGGCTGGAAGAAGGCGCAGGCCCCGGTGCGTGTCGCCGTCACCGGCCGCACCGTCGGCCCGCCGCTGTACGAGCCGCTCGAGCTGCTCGGGAGGGAGGAGACCCTTGCCCGCCTCCGGGCTGCCCGGGCCCGGCTCTGACCCGACCGTGGTCGATCCGATCACGGCCGAGTGGCCGGCGTTGGACGCACCCGTGCCGGAGGCGGTGAGTGGTGCCGAGAGTGCCTACGTGGGTGCGGGCAAGCCCCGTCGCTCACGGCGCCGGTGGCCGCGTCCGCGTGCTCGTCGGGTTGCTCGCCTTCCTCGTGCTGGTGGCCGGCTACTACCTCGTGACGCTGTACCAGGTGTGGTCGACCGGTAATCACGACCAGGCCCGTCCCGTCGACGCCATCGTCGTGCTCGGGGCGGCGCAGTACAACGGCCGGCCCTCGTCGCTGCTCGCGGCCCGTCTCGACCACGCTCTCGAGCTGTACCACGCCGGCTACGTGCCGACCATCGTCGTGACCGGGGGCAAGCAACCGCTCGATCGCTACACCGAGGCGGCCGCCTCGACGAAGTACCTCACCGAACGGGGGGTGCCGGCTTCCGCCATCCTCGAGGAGACGACCGGGCGCAACTCCTGGCAGTCGCTATCGTCGACCGCCGCCCTCCTGAAGGCGCGGGCAAGCATCGCGTGCTCCTCGTGTCCGACCCGTACCACTCGTTGCGCATCGAGGGCATGGCCGAGGAGCTCGGACTCACGGCGTACGCGTCACCGACGAAGACGAGTCCGATCCAGGGCGCCGATGCCTTCCGCCGCGAGCTGCAGGAGGCGGCCGGCGTGGCCGTCGCCCGGATCATCGGCTGGCGCCACTTCGTCGATCTCCTCGGCTGACGCGGTCCCGGGTCGTTACCTCGACTGCGGGGCGCTTCGGTGCCCGGGTGCGGGTGCCGGGATGCGACCGCTAGGCTCACGGATCGCCCTTCGGGGGTGGTGTAATCGGCAACACAGCAGGTTCTGGCCCTGTCGTTGGGGGTTCGAGTCCTCCCCCCCGAGCATCGAGGCGCGAGCGAAGGCCCAGGTCACGAACCTGGGCCTTCTGCATGAGATGACATGAAACGCCGTCGTGGTCACGAGTTGGTCACAAGCGCGCGGGCCGAGGCTGCTGATGGCACCGTGCGGGCCGGCCGCGAGGGGACCCACGGTCGGCAGGTTGTCGCTACGTCGTCGAGGGCGCTGGGCGCTGTTCGTACTCGACGAGCGCTGACTCGCGCACATACACCAAGCCGTCGGCCCCCTTGCCCGCGGCCAGCTCACCGCTCAGGATCAGGTCGTAGACGACGGGACCGTCGAGCTTTAGGCGCGCCTCGCCACCTCGGGCACTCGGAGCAGACGCTCGGTCATGGCCATCAGCGTAGGTCGTCCTCTCAGAGGTCGGGCAGGTCGGGGAGAAGCTTCTCGACGATGATGGGTGCCGCACCCTCGAGGCGCGACCGCAAGGCAACGTCGTTCACGGCATCGATGCCTTCATCGAGGGCGAAGAGCACGACCGTCGCCTCCACGCGGGTGAGGACGATCTCGTCGGGGATCGGTCCACCGAATGGTGAGGTCACGCTGTCGTGCTCCCGAAGATCAGGCTCGCCACCTTCTCGGCGGCGTCGGACTGCATGCCCTTGATGACGTGCTGGTAGGTCTGCCAGGTGATCAGGGGACTCGCGTGGCCGAGGCGTTCGGACACGATTCGCACATCGACGCCGGCGACGAGCGCAAGGGTCGCCCAGGGTGGAGGAGTTCCGTGAACGGGAGGGTCGGGATCCGATCCGGCGGGAGCGGGCCGCGCTCTGCCGGGAGGCGTCTGGCGACACCCGAGCGCACAAGAGCGGCCACGGTGTCTCGAGTCTGCGGTCACGGTGGGCGGCCGAGGCCGGCGGGCTCGGCTGGGGACCGGATCGGCTGGTCGCCGGCATCGACGCCGCCGAACAGGACCGTGCGGCCGCCCTGGAGCGGGCCGCTGATCGGGTGATCGAGCGCTGCGTCGATCTCGACCCGCCCGACACGGGCTCAACCCGGCGGTCGTCTGATGGACGCTCGGTGTGGGTCGAGCCGGTCGCGCCGCACTTCACCAGCGAGGCGATCCTCGCCGAGGAGGAGCACGTGCTCGCCTGGGCGATGCAGGCCCAGGCCGACGAGCCGGCGCCATCGTCGACGGTGGCCCGAGCCGGCCTCGACGTCCTGCAGGCCGACGCCGCCGCGGCCGTCGCCGGATCGGACCGCCTCGTGGTCGTGGTCGGTCCGGCTGGCACCGGCAAGACCACGACGTTGGAACGCGCCGTCGACGACGTGAGGAGCTGGGATCGGGCGGTGTTCGGCGTCGCCCCCACGGCCAAGAGCGCCCAGGTGCTCGAACGGGAGACCGGCGTGAAGACGGACACGGTCGCCAAACTGCTCCACGAATGGAGCCGCACCGATCGGCTGCCGCTCGATGAGTACCGGCTCGCTGCCGGGACCACGGTCATCGTCGACGAAGCCGGCATGCTAGGCACCTCGTCGCTCTACCACCTCGTCGAGCTGGCCGAGCGGGATGGTTGGCGCCTGGTGCTGGTCGGCGACCCCCACCAGCTCCAAGCCGTGGGCCGCGGTGGGCTGTTCGCCGAGCTCTGCGCCACGAGCCGAGTCCACGAGCTGGCCCGCATCCACCGCTTCCACCAACTGTGGGAGGCGAAGGCATCGCTTCAGCTGCGAGCCGGGAACCCGGCCGCGCTCGACGCCTACCAGGACCACGGGCGCATCGTCGCCGGCAGGTTCGACGACCACGTCGATGCCATCGCCAAGGCGTGGCTCAGGTACATGCTGGATGGTCACACCGTGGCGATCACCGCCACCACCAACCATCACGTCGACGCCATCAACGGCGCCATCCAGCGCCGGCGCCTCGCCGTCGGTGACATCCACCCCGACACCGTGGCGGCGATCGCTGATGGCGGGTTCGCTTACGTGGGTGATGTGATCGCCACCCGCCGCAACCACCGCCAGCTCCTCACCGATGCAGGTCAGCCGGTACGTAACCGCGACCTTGGACCGTCACCGCAACTCATCCCGACGGTTCGCTCACCGTGTCCCATGGCGCTGGACACGGCCGCGTCACGCTGCCCGCTGACTACGTTGGCGAGCACGTGCGCCTCGGGTATGCCGCCACCGAGCACGGCCATCAGGGCCACACCGTCGACGTCGCCCTCGCCCTCGTCTCGCCCGCGACCACCCACCGCGGGCTGTACGTCGGGGCCACCCGCGGCCGCCAGGCCAACCGGCTCTGCGTCGTTACCGAGACCGCCGATCTGGCCGAGGCCCGCGACGTGCTGGAGTCGTCTCGCCCATGACCGGGCCGACGTCCCCGCCGTCACCCAACGACGCACCCTCGCCCGCGAGACTCCACCCCGTGAGCAGGCCCAGGCCCCTCAGGACCGGATCCCGGACTGGGTCGACGACTACCGCGTCCGCCTCGGGCACCATCGTGAAGAGCTCGTCCGCTCACTGCGAGCCGGGCAAGACGATCGAGCCCAAGCTGCGGCCGAGCTCGGCGGGCTGGAACCGGCGCTTGCCGCCGCTCGGGCCGCCTGGGCGCCCTACGGCGAGCGCATCGCCGGCATCGAGGCCGAGTTGCGCGACGAGTCGCGCCCGGCGATGTGGCAAGCCAACCACGCCGCGGGACGCGCCGGTTTCGGGCACCGCCACGCCGCCGGTCGCCAGGCCAAGCTCGCCGACGCCCGCGTCGAGCTGGGCGGTCTCGTAGTCGTCCACCAGCGCCGCCGTGGTGGCCTCGTCGATGCCCGCCTGCTTGGCGGCACTCTCGATCTGGGTGGACGAGACGAAGTTGGTGTTGGACCCGGCGGCTACACCGACTTGGGTCGACACCTGTGCGCTGATCCGCGAGTCGTGCTCGACGGTGGAGATGAAGGTGGAGGTCAGCCCGATCAGCACGATCGAGCCGATGAAGGCGACTCCAAGCGCCGAGCCGAGCTGCTGGCCCGTGTACTGCAACCCGCCGGCCTCGCTGCGACCTGACTCCTCGACCGAGGCTTGGATCACGTTGCCGAGCTGGGAGATCATCAGGCCCATCCCGACGCCGAGGACGCCCATGCCGATCGCGAACCCGGCGTCGGAGAGCTTGGGCTGGATCGTCGCGAGCAGGATGAGCGTGCCGGCGATGGTCACACACAGACCGCTCTGGACGATGGAGCGGACCGGGAAGCGATTCGACAGCCTCGAACCGATCGCCGAGTTCGCGAACATGGTGATCGAGATCGGCAGCATCTTGATCCCGGTCTTGAGGGCATTGAGCCCGAGGACCAGCTGGAGATAGAGCGGGATGACGAAGAAGACGCCCATCAGGATGAGGTTCTGGCTGAACACCCCAACGAGTCCGGACCGGACCGGCGGGACCCGGGCCAGCGAGAGGTGGACGAGCGGGTCGCGGTTGGTGGCCTCGCGGTGGCGCTGCCACGTCACGAAACCCCAGAGCAGAACGCATCCGGCGCCGATGACGAAGACGGTGAGTGAGAAGCCGAAGATCGTGATCGGCGAGTTCTTGGGTTTGAGCCATCCCAAGTGCTCGATTCGAGCACGCCGAAGACGAACACTCCCAAACCCGTGGCCGAGAGCACCGCGCCGACGACGTCGAGCTTTGGCGGGGGAGTCGGACCTGGCGCGTCTCGCACTTTCCGCGTCATGAGCAGGATGAAGGCAGCGATGAAGACCTCGCCGATGAACACGACCCGCCACGTGAGTACCGTCGTCGCCCACCCGCCCACGATGGGACCGACCGCGATCCCCGCCCCGGCGACGCCACCGACGACCGCGTAGGCGACCTTGCGCCGGGATCCGTCGAAATTCCCAGCAATCAACGCGGCGAGCGCGGGGAAGACGAGCGCGGCACCGACGCCCTCGAGCACCGACCATCCCAGAGCGAGGGCGGCCACCGATTGCGACACCGCGGTCAACGCTGAGCCACAGGCGTAGATGATCGAGCCGATGACGAACGCCCGTCGGCGGCCGATTATGTCGCCGATTTTGGCCCCGGTGAGGATGAGCATGGCGGCCATCACCAAGCAGTAGAGGGTGATGACGGCCTGGATCGTGGTGACCGTCGTGTGGAAGTCCTTGACCAGCTGACTGATCGAGCGTTCATCACGGACTGATCGAGCACCATGAGGAACTGCGCCGTGGCCAAGGCGACCAGCGCCGACCACCCCTTGTTCGCCGCGTCGTCCATCACGCTCCCACGTGCTGTCTACCGAGTGTTGGCCGCTCGGGAGCTCGGCGCACCCGGCCGGGCGACTTCGACCCCGCTCAGTCGGTCTCGGCCGCGAGCTCCGCCTCGATCTCCGCATCGATGGCTGCGATGGCGAAGCCGAGAGCGCGCGCGATGTTGCCGGCCGCCGTCACGGTCCGGGCGGTGCCGACGATCGGTGCGACGGCGATGAGCAGCCCTTGGACGTCCTCCAGCGTGATCCCGGCGTCGCTGGCGGTGCCGGCGTTGACCAGGTAGGACGCCGCGGGTGCGCCCACTGCCGTGAGTGCCGAGATCCGGGCGAGCATGAGCTCTCGCGGCTCGAGGTTGCAGCTCTCGACCGATGCCATTGTCATCGCGGCGAGCGTGTCGAGGAGGGGTGTGTCGTCGGCCATCCTGGTCTCCTTGTCCATCGGGCGCCGGCATCATCCAGCGCGCCCATCCGGCTCATTGTGGAGACCCGCCGGGCCACCCGTCATCAACCAGACCAGTTGAGTCGACACCGAGGCGGTGGTCGCCGAAGCGGGGATCGACCAGACCTCAACCGCTCCTGCGGTGACGTTCAGTCGATCAGGCCGAGCTCCCTCGCTCGCTCGACCGCCTCACCGCGCTTGGCCACGCCGAGCTTGCGGTACAGGGAGATGCTCTGGCTGTGGATGGTGCTCGTGGACCGGTACGTGTGGTCGCCAATCTCGCGGATCGACAGGTGGGTAGGGAGGTAGGAGAGGAGCCGAAGCTCGGCGGGTGTGATGGAGCCCGGGCCAGGCCCGACCAGCGTCTTCGCCACCGAGGTGCGCTCGAGGAGCTGCGCCCGGGCGCGTGCGACGTGCGCCACCAGCGCGGTGGCCCAGGACTCACGTCGGGCGAGCCGTTCGGCCTCGGCGAGGAACTCGCTGACCTTTTGGAGGTCGTCGAGCCGCAGGTGGATCTCGGCGAGGAGCAGATACGCGAGCAGGCGGGTCCTCGGAGCGAGGTGGCCCACGCCCGCCAAGAGGCTCGGTGCCTTCGCGAGCCACGCTGCGTCGACGCCCCCGGCGCCCAGCTCGAGGCCCAGCAGGCTCAGGTTCAGCAGGGTGCCAATCACCACCGGGTGGTCGGTGAGATGGTGCTCATCGACGGTCCGGAGGGTTCTGCGCCGAAGCGATGCCGCCTCGTCCCGATCGCCACGCTCGGAGGCCATGACGGCCAAGTAGCCGAGCGCCACGGCGCGAGCCACCGGCACGCGCATCCACGCCGGCTCGCTCCGCGCCAGCACGGCCGAGGATTCGATGCCCATCAGCCAGCGCGCCCCGGCGTCGACGATGGCCGCGAAGGCGAAGAAGGGGCTCGTTGTCGCATCTCGCAGATACGGCTCGAGAGCGGCGAGGAGTCGATCGCCCGGTTCCGAGCCCAGCATCACCCGTGTCACCGCAACCGCGTAGTCGACCGACGGCGTTCCATCGCTCAAGGGGCGGACGCTTCCGAGCGCTGCGGCGCGGGCGAGCCACTCCTCGACATCGTCGGGGCGACTCTCTCCGATGGCGAGCCACGCGTGCGCGCCGCCCTAGCCCGGCGCCAAACCTGCTCCAGCGCGCCAAGCCGAGCGCCGCCGAACGCAGGCACTCCTCATCGGTGAACCAGGACAACCAGCGCCCGAGGGTTTGGGTGCCGCCGATCGTCGCGACGTCGACGAGACGTTCGATCACGAGGTCCTCGGCCCGTTCGACATCGCCGGACCGCTTCGCGTGCAAGATGGCTCGGCCGAGATCGCCATGCAGTTCGTACCAGCGGCTGGCCCGAGCATGCAGCTCGGCAACCAGCTCGGGCTCACGCCGGGCGAGCTCAGCTTGGAGGAACTCGCGGACGAGTGCGTGCACTCGGAACCAGGTTCGGTCCTCTCCCAAGGTGACGATGAAGAGGTCGCCCTGGCGAGCGATCTCCTCCAGCCGGGCGCCGCTGCCTGCGACTTCGAGCACCGCGTCGCAGACCGGGCCCGAGAGCGTGTCCAGGATGGCCGTCCGGGTGAGGAACCTCACAAGGTCGTCCGGCTGACGATCCAAGAACTCCTCTCCGAGGTAGTCCCTCACCGCCGGATGGACCATGTCGACGGTCTGCGCGGTGGGAAGCTGCGGTCTGGGGGCGCATCAAGGCGCCCATCGTCAGGCGAAGCCCGGCCGCCCAGCCCTCGGTGCGCTCCACTAGCTGCTCGACCGCGCCGGGCGGGAGATCAAGGCCGAGGGCGTGAGCCATCACCGTGGCCTCCCCCACGGACAGTCGCAGGTCGTCGGGCTCCACCCGCACCGCACGGCCCGCGAGCAGCAGACGCCCAACGCGAACCCGGACACGCGACCGAGAGGCGAGGATCACGAGCGATCCGGGCGGCCACGCATCGATGAGATGATCGAGGCAGTCGAGGGCATCTGGCCGTGTCAGGTGGTGAGCATCGTCGATGACGAGAACGAATCCGTCACGATCGCGAAGCGCACAGGCGAGCGACGGCAACGCTGACGTGTACCAGGTCTGCTCGCCGCCGAGCAGCGCATCGACCACGGCGGGTGGCAGCGGCTGGAGGGCGTGCACCGCGACGGCGATGCTCCGGAGCAACGACAGTGGTGTGGCGCTGTGCTCATCGACCGTCACCCACGCGACCGGGCGACCATCTGCCACCGCTGCCTGGACGGCCAGCGTGGTCTTGCCGAAGCCGGCTGGTCCCGTGACGAGCACCACCCCGACGTCGCGTCGCCCTGCAATGCGGTCGAGGATCTGCCGGCGCGCGACGAGACCATCAGCCAGCGTCGGCACCATGCAGTTGTGCGCATCGACGCTGAGGATCCGGGCGAGCTCGGCCGTCGCATCGGCCGCGTCTCGGTCGATGCTGGCACCACCTGCCTCCACGTGATCGAGCCTAATCAGGGCGTCCGTCGTGGTTGCCCGCGGTTCAACCACATCGGTCGATGCACGGCAAGCCCGCCTGGTCGCACCCTTGTCTTCGTACAAGCGATCAGCTGCGAAGGAGTCGCACCGGCCGTCCGGGCCTGGTCATCCACGGCTGGAGGCGGCACCACCCACCCCGCTCAAGGACAGAACGACACGACGACAGGAGGCTCGAACCATGGCGGAGGTACGTCCCCTGCTGGAGACCGTGGTCGACATGACCGCGGCGTCGGTCGAGCGCGCCGACCTCGACCCTCGGGTGCTGATGATGGTGCGCCTCGGCGCACTGGCGGCCGTCGATGCCTCGGCTGCCTCGTACGTCTTGAACCTCGCGGCGGCGTCCGACGCCAAGTTGACCCTCGGAGAAGCCCGGAGCGTCCTCGTCGCCGTCGCCCCGATCGTCGGCACGCCCAAGGTCATGGCGGCCGCCGTCACGATCGGCGACGCCTCGGGATCGCGCTCGCGCTCGACGAGGGCCTCGCGAGCGCCGGCTTCTGAGGGAACGCTCGGGCCGCCCACCACACTTCGCAACCAACAGAGGGGACCCCCATCATGGCAACGCAAACCTTCATCGCTTACGTAGGCGTCTACACCGACGTCGAGGCTGCCAAGGCCGACTACCAGGCTGTCCACGACCTCCACGTCAAGGACGGCCTCATCGAGGCGTACGACGCTGCCGTCATCGATCGCCGCGCCGACGGCAAGGTCAAGATCGTCAAGAAGCACGAGACGCCGACGCGTGTCGGCGGCGTAGGAGGCGCCGGCTTGGGCCTCGCCACCGGTCTCGTCATCGCGCTGTTCCCGGCGGCCGCCATCGGTGGTGGCCTCCTGCTCGGTACCACTGGGGTCGGCGCCGCGCTCGGCGCAGTCGCCGGGCACGCCGCGGCCGGGATGAGCCGCAAGGACCTCAAGGAGCTCGGCGAGCAGCTCGATGCCGGCCAGGCCGGTCTCGTCGTCGTCGGCGTGGCCGATTCGGGCGCCCAGATCGAAGGCGCCATGAAGGGCGCCGAGAAGGTCCAGGAGAAGCAGCTCACCGCGGACGTGGACGACATCGCCAAGGACGCCGCGGCGGCGACTTGACCGCTCGGGTCCATCACGTCACTCGGCGCCACCGCCGACTGCATGCGGGGCGTGAGCCGGCCACCCAGCGCAAGCGATGGGTGGCCGGCGGGTCCGTCACGCGCCACCGCGATCAGGAGAAGTCGGCGGCCTGGGCCTTCGTCGCCGCGCCCTTCCCGCAGGATCGTGACCAGCAGGAAGTACAGGACCGGGACGGAGAAGAACAGGACAATGCTCGCGAACGTCGAGGCCCCGGCCACGGCCATGGCGATGGCGTAGACCACGATGGGGGAGGCGACGAGCAGGTACCCGATCCATGACCGGCTGCTGACCTCCCCCGCCCACAGCAAGCGCGGACGTCGGATCACGTAGCCGAACAGGGCCAGCCGCAGCACGGACACCACGATCATCACGACGCCGTAGATGTGGATGGCCAAGGGCTCGTTCGGGTAGTCCCCCAGCACCGAGGCCGCGAACGGCATGAGGCTCGCGGGGAGAAGGAACAGCAGGTTCAGCCACACGAGGTCGCGGTTCACGTATCGCACTCGGGCGAAGAGATCGCGATGGGCCACCCAGTACATCCCGGTGATCAGGAAGCTGATCACCCACGCGACGACCGTGGGGCGGAGCTCGTCGAGGACGGCTCGCAGCGAGTCGTGGTTCAGGTTGGGGGGCACGTTGATCTCGAGGACCAGGATCGTGACGATGATGGCGAATACGCCATCGGTCAGCGCCACGACGCGATCGGGGCTGCGGAGTCGTTCCTGTATCATGTCGGTGCGGCTGTCGCCGTGCTGGGCGGGCGGTGCGTCGCTCCCGGCGTCAGAGGTCATCGCCCAATCGCCCCAGCACCCCGCTGCATCATGTGCCCGATCCCTTCCGAAGCCGCACTGCCCTTGACGGCGGTGGTCCGGTCATTCTGACGCCGTTGGAGAGAGTGTGCAGGGCTCCAGCAGCCGAGCAATCCCGCTCTGGCGCTGGCTGGCTGATCGGCGAGTCGTCCACGCACTCCACTTCGAGCGCCACGCGACGAAGACGGAGTGGCGGGTCTGGCGCACCGACCAACCGCTGGCCGCGGCGGTTACGGTCGGTTCGTGAGCACCGATCCGGCGATCAGCTCGTTCACGGTCGACGTGGCCGAGGCCGACCTGGTCGACCTGCGCGACCGGCTGGCCCGCACGCGCTGGCCCGACCGCGAGACCGTGAGCGACTGGAGTCAGGGCATCCCGCTCGCCTACGTGCACGAGGTCTGTGAGCACTGGCGGACCACGTACGACTGGCGGGCCCGGGAAGTGGCCATGAACCGGTTCCCACAGTTCCGGACCACCCTCAAAGGTGGTGGGGACGAGCCCCTCGGGATCCATTTCCTCCACGCCCGCTCGCCAGAGCCCGGTGCCTTGCCGCTCGTGCTCACCCATGGTTGGCCCGGCTCGACCGTCGAGTTCCTGAAGGCCATCCCGCTGCTCACCGACCCGGCAGCCCATGGCGGTGATCCGGCTGACGCGTTCGACGTGGTGGCGCCGTCGCTGCCGGGCTTCGGGTTCAGCGACAAGCCGACCAGCACCGGCTGGGGCGTCGACCGCGTCGCCACCGCGTGGGACGAGCTGATGGTGCGGCTCGGCTATCAGCGCTACGTGGCCCAGGGGGGCGACTGGGGATCGTCGGTCACGACGCGGATCGGCGCGCAGGACCTGGGCCACTGCGCCGGCATCCATGTGAACATGCCGATCGCCTTTCCGACCGCGGACGACATGACCGACCCGACCGAGGCCGAGGTGGCGGCCCTGCGGAAGCTCGAGCACTACCGGGCCCACGACTCGGGGTACTCGAAGCAGCAGAGCACCCGGCCACAGACGGTCGGCTACGGCCTGGTCGACTCGCCGGCGGGCCAGGCCGCATGGATCCTCGAGAAGTTCTGGGCCTGGACCGACAACGACGGCCACCCAGAAGATGCGCTCACGCGCGACGAGCTGCTCGACAACGTGATGGTGTACTGGCTCACCGGTGCGGCGGCGTCGTCGGCCCGGCTGTACTGGGAGAGCTTCAACGCCTTCGGCGGTGTCGTGGTGCCGGTGCCGGCCGCTGTCACGCTGTTCCCGCGCGAGATCTTCGGCGCCTCGCGGCGGTGGGCCGAGCGGACCTACACGGACCTGCGCTACTGGAACGAGGTCGACCGTGGCGGCCACTTCGCCGCCTTCGAGGAGCCCGACCTCTTCGTGGACGAGCTGCGCGCCTGCTTCCGCGAGCTGCGCTGACCGTCGCGTCGTACGGCCAGGACCCTTGGCACTGCCCGCCATGCCGGTTCGATGGTCCCTGGGGAGCATGTCGGGGAGCATGTCCACCGACGCCGCTCGGCGGCCAGCAGCCTTGCCGCCCGGCGCGGTCGAGCAGCTGGTGGAGCGCACCGAGGGCTGGGCGGTCGGGCTTCGCCTGACGATGGGCGCCTTGTGCGCCCCCCGACCGTCTCCCACGTGATCGAGCCTCATCGGGGGGTGAGTCGTGGTTGCCGGCGGTTCAACCACATCGGTCGATGCACGGCAAGCCCGGCTGGTCGCATCCTTGCCTTGGTACAACCGATCAGCTGCGAAGGGACGCACGGGCCGGTTCGGGCCTGGTCATCCGCCGGCTGGAGGCGGCACCACCACCCCGCTCATCGACAGAACGACACGACGACAGGAGGCTCGAACCATGGCGGAGGTACGTCCCCTGCTGGAGACCGCGGTCGACATGACCGCTGCGCCGGTCGAGCGGGCCGACCTCGACCCTCGGGTGCTGATGATCGTGCGCCTCGGCGCACTGGCGGCCGTCGATGCCTCGGCTGCCTCGTACGTCTTGAACCTCGCCACGGCGTCCGACGCCAAGTTGACCCCGGTGGCGTGGAGGCAGGCCCTTCGTCCTGAGCTGCGAGAGCGCGGCGGACGTCGACGCCCGCGCCCGACGCCCACCTCTGGGACCTTTGGCCCTGACTGCTGTACCTCGTGTTCCCCACGATGGAGCCCGGAGCCGCGTATGCGACTCCCAAGGGCAGTGCACGACTTGCGGCACACACCGCAGGCTTCGCCGATGTGACCGCAGGCCCAGTCGCTGCGCGGCACCGTCAGAAAGGGTCTCGCATGCTCGCCTATGACTACCCGTTGCTCGGCGTCTTCTGGAGCCTGGTCATGTTCGCCGCGATGGTCTTGTGGATCTTCATCGTCATCTGGGTCTTCATCGACAACTTCCGGCGCCGCGACCACTCCCGGTGGGCCAAGGCGCTGTGGACCCTGTTCATCGTGTTCGTCCCTGTCATCGGCGTCCTGGCCTACTTGATCGCCCGCCCGGCCGATCCCTACGTGGTCGTCGAGGTGTAGCTGTCCGTGCGGTGTCGGTCTGCAGCGTGCACCGCGAGCGCCGACGAACGCGTCGTCGGATGAGCTGAACTTGGGCCCCGATGGCTTCGCGTTCGGCACGAACTGTGCGCGTCACCTCAGGAAGAACCCATCTCGACGAGCCGGCCCGCCGTGGCCGGGTTGGGGGTAGCGAGGCATGACCCAGGACGAGGCTTCCACGAGCGCGAGCCGCTCGGAGGATCAAGGAGCCAGCGATGGCTCGGCGGGCTCGGCAACGGTGTCCGACGTTGTCAGGGAGAACCTCTCGGTCCCGCAGGAAGCTGTGCGTGAGCGCTCGGGGAAGGCGGCGGCGCAGAAGCCGGTGCCGCACCTGAGCATCGAGGAGCGCCAGCAGAAGGGCCGCGTCGCACGGGCCGAGACCCCGCACGAGCAGCTCGGCGGTGTGGCAGCCGCTATCGGACCGGGCCGATCCGGTGGCGCTGCTGGAAGGTCAGGAGACCTCGCGAGTCCAGGAGTTGGTCCCCGTGCGGCACGCCGCGGATGGCCACGAGCGGCTTCGCCTTCTACCGCGGGGCGGCGCTGCTGATGGCGGCCGACCTGGCGGCGATGTCCCGCAGCGGGCTGGCCGTGCAGCTGTGCGGCGACGCCCACCTGTCCAACTTCGGTCTGTTCGCGGCTCCCGACCGTTCGGTCGTGTTCGACCTCAACGACTTTGACGAGACCAACCCCGGACCGTTCGAGTGGGACGTCAAGCGCCTGGCCACCTCGTTCGTCCTCGCGGCCCGGGACAACAAGCTGGCCAAGAAGGCCGGCCCGGCCGCGGCCGAGGCAGTGGCCGCCTCCTACCGCACCGCGATGGCCGACTTCGCCGGCCTGGCGAGCTCGCGATCTGGTACGACCGAATCGACGTGAGCGGGATCGTCGCCGCCGATCCGCGAGCTTCCGAGCAACAAGGGCAAGCAAGGGGCCAAGAAGGCAGGAAAGGAGGAGGCGGCGGTCCAGGGGGCGGCGGCGAAGGCGCGGCTGCACGACGCCTGGTCGGCGATCGACAAGATCACCGAGGTCGTGGATGGCCGTCGCCGCTTCCGCGACCAACCTCCGCTGTTGACGCGCCTGGACCTCAACGCCGACACCGCGACGCTGGTGAACGCGCTGTTCCGGGACTACCGGGCGACGTTGCAGGACGACCGGCAGGAGCTGCTCAAGCGGTACGAGATCGTGGACATGGGCCACAAGGTCGTGGGGGTGGGCAGCGTCGGTCTGCTGGCGTTCGTGCTGCTGCTCCGCGGCCGCGACGAGCAGGATCTCCTCGTCCTTCAAGCCAAGCAGGCGCAGGCGTCGGTGTTGGAGGCCTTCACCCGCAAGTCGGCGTACACCAAGCACGGTCACCGGGTCGTCACCGGGCAGCGGCTCATGCAAGCGGCCAGCGACTCGTTCCTGGGCTGGATCGACGGACCCGGCGGCCGGAGCTTCTACGTGCGCCAGCTACGGGACATGAAGTGGTCGCCGGATCCTGCGTCGCTCACCGAGGAGCGGCTGCAGGCCTACGCACAGCTCTGCGGTCACACCTTGGCCCGCGCCCATGCTCGGTCCGGCGACGCGATTGCCGTCTCCGCCTACCTGGGGCCGGGGAAGTCCTTCGACAAAGCCATCAGGGCGTTCGCCGAGTCCTACGCGAACCAGTCGGACCACGACTTCGCCGCGTTTACAGCGGCCATCGCGGCCGGGCGAATCATCGCCCACGAGGACGCTGGCGGCGCTGAGAACAGCCGGGCGGCGGAAGAGCTCGGGGCCGACCCGGCAAAGGCGAAGAAGGCCGCCAAGCGGTGACCTGACGGAGGCGCGAAGCGGGCATCGCCGCAAGACGGCCGGCGACAGGGCCGTCGTGCGTGTCGCATCGTTCGACTTGGACGAGCGGACGACCCCTTGATGCCTTCTTCGTGTGTCGGCTCCGGCGGTTCGTCTGGTCACGAGCTGGTCACAAACACACCGGCAGTGGCCGACACAGGCCGGACGCGACCTCGCCCTTTGGGTGACATCATCCCAGCTTGGGGCATCGGAGCAGCCCGCGCCGGCACGAGTCGACACGGTCCAAAGATGAGTTCGAGTCCTCCCCCCCGGAGCATCGAGCGAAGGCCCAGGCGATCGGCCTGGGTCTTCACGCATGAAACCCGCGGGGGCGCCCGCGTCGACGCCACCCGTCACCGTTGGCGGCCCGAGGCGCCGCTGCTAGCGTGACGTGCTGCTCAACGCACGGCCCCATCGTCTAGTGGCCTAGGACACCACCCTCTCAAGGTGGCGGCACGGGTTCGAATCCCGTTGGGGCTGCCAGAAAGTACCAGGTCAGAGGCCCTCGGTGGAGGGCCTCTTCTCTTTGCAGCGGCCGTTACACCCTCGTTACACCCAAGTTTTCAGGTAGCTTGCTGTGTGTAGCTTGCTGGCGTCGGCGGGTTGGGAGGTGGCGATGAGGGGGACGGTGCGGGTCCGGGTCAACAAGGACGGCTCGAAGAGCTACGTGTGCCAGGTGAAGGTGGGGCGTGATCTGGGCACCGGCAAGCAACGGGTCCTGACCGGTACCGCGAGGACCGAAAGGGCGGCGCATCGACTGCTTCACGAGATGGTCAACCAGTCGCGTGATCCCGCCGAGCGGGCCAGCGATGCGACCGTGGCGGCCGTGATCGAGCAGTGGCTCGCCACCGGTGGCCCGGCCGGGGAAGCGACCCGCCAAGTCTACGCGGGCTACATCCGTCTGCACATTCTGCCCGCCCTCGGCGCGGTCCCATTGCGCAAGCTACGCGTCGCCGACATGGAACGCTGGTACGCGACGCTCCGGGACAAGGGGTTGAGCCCCGCGTCGATTCGCAAAGCCCACACGATTGTGCGCGCCGCGCTCGCTCAGGCGGTGCGTTGGGGGTGGGTGTCCTCCAACGTCGCCGCCCTCGCCAGGCCGCCCCTGGTGCCGAAGGCGGTCGTCGCCACCCCGACACCGGCTGCCGTGCGCTGCATCCTGACGGCCGCACGCCAGCACGATCCGGAGCTGGCGGTCTACCTCCATGTCGCGGCGGTGACCGGCGCCCGGCCCGGCGAGGTGTGCGGTCTGCGTTGGACTGACATCGACGTCGGCGCGCGGGAGCTCTTCGTCAGGCGTCGCATCCTTCAGGTCAAGCCGCAGCCCAAGGTGCAGGACCTCACCAAGACCGGCAAGACGAGACGGATCCCGCTCGACGCCGGCACGATCGAAGTGCTGGTCCAGCTCCGCCATGCCCGCGAGCAGCTGGCCGAAACGGTCGGGACGTCGCTCGCACCCGACGCATACGTGTTCAGTGACACCATCGATATCGATGGCTCGGGCTTCTGGCGACCGGACTCGACGTCGCGCCGGTTCCGCAAGCTCCGCGTCGACCATGACCTCGACGACGTGACGCTCTACAGCCTGCGCCACCAAGCCGCCACCACCATGATCGACAACGGGATAGATGCCAAGACGGTGTCCGAGCGTCTCGGCAACTCTGTAGCCACCGTGCTCGGCACCTACACCCGAGCCCGCACGGCGGCCGACCGCAACGCGGCTGAGCTCATGGGGCGGATGTACGCCGAGACGTAAACGGGTTCACCGTGTCCGGAACAACCGCACACGGACAGCCGCACGCGGACTCGACGGCCTCGCACGGCCACCCGTCGTTGCTCATCCGGTGAGGTTGATGTGAGTCGCAACCACCTTGTCCGCAATGGCGGCGAGCGTCATCGGCTCACTCGATACTCGATGGCTTTCATCGGGGCCGATGTGGAGGTGCCAAGGCCCGCCGTGCTCGTGTTCGTGGCCCTCGTGACAGTCGTGGCGCCACAGAAGCGCGCCGTTGTCTCGTCGCAAGTCGAACGAGTAGCCGAGCGGCTCGAGGTCAGCGGAGAACACCAGCCGGACAGTCAGTTCAGTCGCGGAGGAGCGGAAGAGGACGCGAATCGGGCGTACTCGGACGACGGCGACCGCGCCCCCAGCATCGACGAGCTCGTCGGTCTCGATCCCGGAGACCAGCTCTCCACCGATCATCTCGGCCCAGTGGGGGAGGAAGGCGATCGCGTCGTCGAGCGTGCGGACGCGTGCTGGGAACAGCGCCCCGGTCACGCCTTGGTGGTAGCGAGCATGGCGTAGAGCGACGAGATCTCGAAGAACTCCGCCGACTCGACCAGGTTGCCGTCGGCATCACGGAAGGCGTCGAGCCACGTCTCGGCGGTGACGTTGTGACGAGACTGGAAGGCCTGGAGCTGGGCCCGCAGGTCGTCGACTGCGATGCGATTCCGGGTGGGCGACGGTGTGGTGCGCATCGGCCTCAATGGTAACCGCACCTCCCTCGGTTGCCCGTTCTGTTCCCGCCCGCCCGGCGCTCTGCTCTGCGAACCGATCGCGTGCCGCGCTTCGATGTGATTCTGGTCACACCCGACCTGTCCGTTTGGTACCGCCGAGTACTGCCGGGGTCCGTTGAGTACCGCTGAGTTCCGATACAGGCTCTGGCCTGCGGTTACGGGGTGTTGCTGCTGGAACGACAACGGTGTAACTAGCAAGCCATGCGCGCGTTTCCGGTCGTCGAGACAGCGCTCGATGACCTGCCCCCGCTGTTGACGGTCGCGTATCAGCTCGCCCGCCGCTGTCCGGCGACGGGCGGGGCCGAGGGTCTGCAGGCGATGCGCCTCGGTTCGTCGTGCCTCGGGGTGCCGCGCTGGGCGCTCATCGAGTCGGCGTGCGCCGGCCGGGTCCTCCGGTTGAGCGAAGCGGCCGCGGGGTTGATTGGCTCGGCCGGCGATGGACGCTGACGTCGCCTGGCCGGTGGTGGTGCTCGGGACGGAGTCCTCCGGCCTCCGTCGAACGCTCGGTCCGATGTCCTGGGTGGCCCTGGAAGCGCTCGCAGCTCGTTCGCGCGAGATCGATGGCCGGCTCGTGGCCGACTTCTCGGTCCGGTCGTTGGCGGGTGAGCTCGGCGTCGCGAAGGACACTGCGGCTCGGGCCCTCGGCGTGCTTCGTGATGCCGGGTTGATCGTCGCCGCGCAGGGTCGAGGTGTTCGCGGCCGGTTCGCAGGCGGGTGCTACGTCGTCATGCTCCCAGCGGACACTCTCGCAGCGCAGAAGGCCTCTCGGTCGCGCGGTCCGCGTGATCGGTCTGCACCCACTTCGGTGGCTACCGCAGCACCTCGCCTTCGGCCCTCCCGCATCGCGAACGCGGCCACCCAGCTCTCGCTCCTCGAGACCGACTGACTCGACATGGCGTTCATCCCCCGCGCAACGCACTCTCTTCCCAACAGACAGGTGCCCGCAGGCGGCGGGGAGGGCTGATGCTGCGCGTCACTACGCTCTACGCGTCGTCGGCGATGGCGACCGCGTCGTACTACACGCTCTACCTGGCAGGGACACCGGGCGAGGAGCCCGGTGTGTGGTGCGGCGATCAGGCGATCGGCCTGGGGCTTTCGGGGGGCGTGGCCGCCGATGAACTCCGGGTCCTGTTGGAGGGCCGTGACCCAGCATCCGGGACGCCGCTGGGGAGTCTGCTCGTCGATCGCACCATGGCGAACGGCAAGGTGGTGCGCGCGGTGGCCGGGTTCGACGCGACGTTTTCGGCGCCGAAGTCGGTCAGCGTGTGGTGGGCGCTGACCGGCGATCCCGGTCTGCTCGAAGCCCACGACCTCGCGGTGCGGACGGCACTCGACCATCTGGAGCGTTACGGGGCGACGACCCGGGTACGGGTGAACGGTCGCCGCCAGCATCCGGACACGCTCGGCTTGACGGCGGCGATGTTCCGTCAGACCACGTCGCGGGCCGATGATCCGCAGCTGCACACCCACGCCGTCATCAGCGCCAAGGTGCAGACCGACGAGGGGCGGTGGTGGGCGTTGGATGCCCGTTACCTGAAACGCAATCAAAGGATGTTGGGCGGCTTGTACCAGTCGGTGCTGCGCGCCGAGCTGGCCCACCGGTACGGGATCGGCTGGGAGCCGATCGTCCACGGCCAGGCCGAAATCGCCGGCATGCCGGCGGAGCTGCTCGAGGCGTTCTCCAAACGGGCACAGCAGGTCGACGCGGCGTTGGCGGTGAAGGTCGACGAGTTCCGTCAACGCCAGGGCCGCGACCCGACCGCGTGGGAGCGCGCCGCGCTGCACCCGTGAAGCATCCGCTGACACCCGGGCCCGCAAGACAGGCAACGGTGTCTCGGATCTGGCGACACGGTGGCAGGGCGAAGCCGCGGAGCACGGCTGGACCCGGCGACGGCTTGTCACCGAGATCGACGCCGCCGGCCGAGACCTCGCCCAGCGGCCGGTTCTGATGGTGACCGTCGAGCAGGTCATCGATCAGCTCTCCGCTTCTGGGTCGACGTGGACACGGGCTGACATCCTGCGAGCGATCTGTGACCTGCAACCGGCGCCGTCCCCGATGACGGGCCACCGCTGGGCGGCCGCCCTCGAACGAGCGTGCGACCAGGTGATCGACCACTGCGTCGACCTCGACCCCACCGCCGAGAGAGTCCGCCGCCGGGCCTCAGACGGCCGCTCGATCTGGCTGGAGCCAATCGCCCCACACATCACCAGCGACACGATCCTGGCCGAGGAGGAACGAGTACTGGCCTGGGCGATGGACGCCCAAGCCGACGAACCGGAACCGTCGACCACCATCGACCGGGCTGGGCTCGATGTGCTCCAGGCCGACGCTGCCGCGGCGGTCGCCGGTGCCGACCGTCTGGTCCTCGTCGTCGGCCCGGCCGGCACCGGCAAGACGACCGCGCTCGAGCGCGCCGTCGATCACCTGGCCGCGTGGAACCGCCCGGTGTTCGGCGTCGCCCCGACCGCCAAGGCGGCCCGTGTCCTCGAACGCGAGACCGGCATGAACAGCGACACCGTCGCCAAGCTGCTCCACGAATGGAGCCGCGCCGACCGGCCACCGCTCGAGCATTACCGGCTCCCCGCCGGCACGACCCTGATCGTCGATGAAGCCGGAATGCTTGGCACCGCCTCGCTCCACCAGCTCGTCGGACTGGCCGAACAGCGACGCTGGCGACTCGTCTTGGTCGGTGACCCCCACCAGCTGCAGGCCGTCGGCCGGGGAGGGCTGTTCAACGAGCTGTGCGCCACCGGTCGCGTCTACGAGTTGTCCCGCATCCACCGCTTCCACGAAGGCTGGGAAGCCGCCGCCTCCCTGCAACTGCGAACCGGCGACCCCGGTGCGCTCGACGCCTACGAAGCCCACGACCGGATCGTCGCCGCCACGTTCGGCGACCACGTCGAGCTCATCGCCCGCGACTGGGTCGGGTACACCCTCGACGGCAAGACGGTGGCGATCACGGCCGCTACCAACGATCACGTCGACGCCCTCAACGACGCCGTGCAACGGATCCGTATCACCATCGGCCAGCTCCGGCCCGACGTTGCCGTCACGATCGCCGGAGGCGAGCTCGCCTATCCCGGCGACATCGTTGCAACTCGTCGCAACGACCGAGCGTTGCGCACGTCGAGTGGGGAGCCGGTCCGCAACCGCGACCGGTGGGATGTCGTCGCCGCCCACTCCGACGGTGCACTCACCGTGTCCCATCGAAGCGGACACGGCACCACCACCCTTCCGCCTGACTACGTGAACCAGCACGTGCGCCTCGGCTACGCCGCCACCGAACACGGCCACCAGTCCGACACCGTCGACGTCGGCATCGGCCTCGTCTCCGCTGCCACCACCCATCGAGGTCTCTACGTGGCAATCACCCGCGGCCGCGGCGACAACCGCGTCCACGTGATCACCGACACCACCGACCGCGTCGAAGCCCGAGACGTTCTCGAGTGCGTGCTCGCCCACGACCGGGCCGACATCCCCGCCGTCACCCAACGCCGCGACCTCGCCCGACAGATGCCACCCCACGACCCGACGCCGTCCCGGCGATACGAGCCGACATCGATCATCCCCGCCTGGGTGACGCCCTGGAGAACCCAGCTCGAGCAACAGCGCGAGGACCTCACCGGCTACCTCGCCCACCGAGCCGAGCGGCGTGTCGAGGCCGCTCACGAACTGCTCGATCTTCAACCCGCCCTCACCGCCGCCCGCACGGCCTGGCAGCCCTACGCCGAGGCGATCGCCGAGATCGAAGACGAGCTCCGCACCGAGCTGCGCCCCGCAATGTGGAAAGCCAACCACGACGCCATGCACGCCAGCTTCGGCAACCGCCACCGCGCCGCGTGGCAAGCGAAGGACACCACAGAGCGCGTCGATGATGCCGAGGCGCACGTGGCTGCCATTCGCGCCGACGGGTCCGACGTCAAGCAGCACCTTGATGCGCTCGACGCCCAGGCGCGCAACCTCAACGATCTCGCCCACCCGTCAGCTTCCGGCTACGGCCTCGAACCCTTCAACCGGGACCAACTCGACCAAGTCGACCGACTCCTCGACGCCGTCGACACCTGGACGACGTGGGCCGACGGACGACCCGTGTCCACGGACCAGCTTGCGGCCGCCGTCGCAATCCTCAGCGACGTTGCCCAGCGCGCACCGCTGCTCGCCCTCGACCGGGATGAGATCGACCGCACCGAATGGTTCGACGCGCTCCAGCCAGTCACCGAGCTGCTCCAAAGCCACGGCATCGAACTGCCTGCCGGACGACACGACGAACTCGAACGAAACGGCCCCGAGCTCGGCATCGACCTTTGACTCGCTCGGCTACGACCGCCTGATCGATGATGCAGGCACCTTGATAGGAGGCGCTCGCTCTCACCGGTTCGGCTCCCGGGTGAATGCCTACGCGGCTGAGCGATATGGGCGGCTGCGCGGTCGGCGCCGACCCGCACAGACCGGTGGTTACAGAGCGTGCTGCCCGGCTGGGCAAGAGGCGGTAATGGCCCCGGCAGGAGTGCGTTGCGCGCGTCCGTGCGGTCACCGTCGCCCGTCCTTCGCCTCTCGCCACGCGAGCGGAGCATCGACGACGACCTCGGTACTCGCGCAGCTGTCACGGCGTAGATAGCGGCGCCTATCCGGTAGTAGGGAGCGTTCTGTGCGGCTGCTGTTGGACGCGCACGGCCACCGGGACGTGGTGCTGGTCGACCTGCCGGTGTTCGGCCGGCCGACCCGCTGCAGGGCCGTTTGGGCTGGTTCAATGGCCTGATGGGTGCCCGCGCCTCGATTCGCGCTCGATGCCGCGGCGACGAGCGCCCCCGGCGTGTGGGCGCCGCAGCCCCAAGCAGTCGTCCACCCGGCGGGCCTCGACCCCGGCGTGAGGGGTGGTGGGCTGGCCGCCCATCACCACCAACCCGCAAGAGGGCAGTTCGGGTGAGTGCGCTGGCGATGCCCCTGTTCGTCTGCCACGCCAACTGTTCCCGGTCGATGCTGGCGTCCCGCCTCTACCACCTCGTGTGCCCCGACCTCCCCTGCCTGTCAGCCGGCCTGGAGGCCGGCCAGCGGGCCGCCGACCGGGCGCTGGCGATGCTCGAGTGTTGGGGGGCCGACGCGACGCAACGTCCGCCGCAGCAACTGGATCGCGGCATGTGTGATCAAGCGAGCGCGGTGTTCGTCATGGCCGCTCCCTACGTGCGCCGGCTGCTAGTCGAATACGGCTCCGACCTGGCGGCCAAGACCTACTTGTTCGCGGACCCGTTCACCCGGCCGAAGTCCTTCAGCCACGGCGAGTACACGGTGTCGGACCCGTCGTTCGACGCCCGCCCAGCCCGGGTCCTCGTCGAGGAGTACGCCTGGGTGATCGGGCGAGTGCTCCAGGTCCGGCGGGCGTTGCTCGGAGAGGGGCCACCGCTGGTCCCCGCAGCCGACTACCTCGACCTCCTCGAGTCCGTCGACCCACGAGGTCATTGACTCCCCTTTCGCGAACCCAAGGAAGGTTCCCGACAGCCACCGCTCGACACGCCGATGACGGGCACCCGTGACGCGCCGCCACTCAGCCTGCGCGCCCGCGGCCGGCGATCGGACGGCATCGGTCAGCCAACGTCACCAACGGCGCTCTCGCAACACGAACCGCAATCCTGGGAAAGCTCCATGCGGCAGCACGGCCGGGCATCGAGTGCTCCCCACCGAGCCGGCCCACCGTGATACGAATGCCCCGCTGCCGGAAGGTAGCGGCGCATGTCTGCCATCGCCTTGCGCGCCGTCCACGACGAACACGCCGCCGGCACCCTTTCGCTTGAGTGCGGGGGGAGCGGACCGTCCTGCGTTCGTCTCGACATCCTCGTTGTACCCCTCGAGAGGCGAGGGCGGTCGTCATTGGCAGCATCGCCGGTCGCGGGGGTGATCCTTTGCCGGTCGGCGGGTGAGGAGCGATCAGTCAGGCCGTTGCACGTGGACAAGCAGGTTGTGATCATGCCAGCAGACCTCATCGCTACCGTCCAGAGCTCGAAGGAAGCGATCGAGGGCACGTTCGAGTTCGTCGGGCTCGTAGAGGATGAACGTGGAGTAGGCGCGGCACCGGACCCGCTCGGCCAGCCTCACCGGCGTCGACCGGCGGGGGAAGCTGAACGACGTTGTGTAGACCGTGCCGAGGGGCCGCAGTGCGTGCCGCAGCGTGGCTTCGTCATGGAGGCGGTGCTCGCGGGACGTGAAGTCGGGGAACGCTCGACCCCAGATGGACTGGGCATTCTGCTCCGGGGTGCGGGTGTAGACGAACAGATGGCCACTTGGCGTCAGCACTCGGGCGGCCTCTTGGACGAACCGGTCGAGATCGAAGTGGTGGACCGCGTTGAACGTCACGACGAAGTCGACGCAGTTGGCCGCGATCGGGAGCCGCTCAGCTTCAGCGCACGCGGTGGCCCGTTCGCCTGGCCTCCCATCCTCGTGTACGAGGAGCATGGGCTGGCTGCGATCGAGGGCGAGGATCGACGCTCGATCGGCGAGGAGGCCGGCCAGCAGTCTCGTGTAGCGGCCCGTGCCGGCACCGACATCGAGGCCGACCAGCGGCCCGTCGGGCAGACGATCACGAATGTGGCACACCGGAGCGTCATCGGTGTCCCGCACCGATTCATAGTGCGATGCAACGACGGCGAAGTGCCGCTCAGCCAAGAGCCGCCCGGCCGACACAAGGCTCCGGTCGATGCTGCAGTTCAGCTCTCCCTGGCCGAAGGGACGCATTTATGCAACCTAGCCAGTGGTGACAACCCGGGACGACCAGCGTCGGAACCGAAACCTTCGCCACGGTGCCGGCGCGTCCCAGCCGTGCGCCCCAGGGAGTAATGCGGCGCATAGCCGCCGCGCTCCGGCCACATTGGCGGTCTTCACGGGCTCTCTAGGTAGCGTCCGGGCGTGGTGCGCGCCTTCGTGCGGAAAGGTCGGTGGCTTCGCGCGATGGCGGCGTTGGCCGGTGCGGCAGCGATCATCGCCGGTGCCGTCGCCCTGTTCACGACCGGTAACAGTGCTGGCAGTGTCTTCCTTCTGACGCTTGGCCTCGTGCTCGTGCTCATCGCCTGGCTCGGGCCGCGAGTGGAACTCGAAGCGTTTGAGGTGCTCGGCGCGAAGATCCGCGTCCGCGAAGTCGTCGCGCGCCGACTTCAGCTCGCAGAGACCGTGGCCGCCGCGGGGCCGGGCGGACCCGACACCGACGTTCTGCGTCGGCAGGCGGCCGCACTCCAGAAGCTCGACCGACTTCACGACCTCTACGGTCACATTCGCGCGACGCAGTCCGCCGGGGATCGGCGCACCTTCGCCCTCGATCAGGTGGCGGCGCGAATGCAGGCCGTTGCCCGCCAAGCGGAGTTCGACCCGCCCGAGGTGTCCACGTGGTTCCACGAGGGCACGGACGCGCTTCGGGTGGTTGCCCTCAACGTCATGCTCGCGCGCGAGGAATGCCGAGACGTCCTGGCCGCGTTGAAGGCGATCGACGAGCCGCACAGTCTGTTCGAGCAGTACTACGGCCTGCGCCTCGTTCGGGTAATGGTGCCAAGTCTGGAAGCACTGGAGCGCCAACTCGTGGCGGACGCGATCAAGACGAGCGCGGCGCCGGCGCAGCTTCCGGCGCGACCCGCCACTCGTAGCCCTCAGTAACGCCATCCTGGCCGAGCTCGAAGAGGCGTCCTGAGCCGGCTTCCCGCAGTCAAGCCTGGGGCCATCGTTATCCTCCCGGCCACATGGTCGTCTTCCGGACAAGGGCGCGGAAGGTTGCGGTCCAAGAAGCAATCGCCGTCCAACGCGGCGATTAGTTACTTGCCCCGGAAGAAGTGGGTCCGGGGGCCGGCTTCGGGTGGCGCGGTCGGCGTGCGGGATTGAGAGTGCTCTGCTGGTCGGTGTCGTGGCGGTTGAGTCGCTGATGGGACGTTCGCTGGGGCGCGTCGGGACGCGGTGTCGTGTGCTGGTTCGTGCTGGCCGTGTCGATGGTCGATCCTCGCTGGAGTTCGGTGAGTTTGAGGAGGTTGTGGCCGAACACGCCGTGCCCGCACCAGATGCGCACACCGGCATGACCGCGTAGGCGGGTGCGTCGCCATGCCCAGTCCCGTTTGAGATGCGAGATGCGTCCCTCGCACCCGGTGCGCCACTTGACCATCTCGACGAAGGCGTCGGCGTGCTCGATGGCGGCTCGTGCTTGCGATGCCTTCCCGGTGCGGGGGATCACCACCGTGGTCACGCCGGCAGTGGTGAGATCGGCTTCGATGGTGGCGTCCCAGTAGCCACGATCGGCGGTCACGGTGGCGGGTGCGCCGAGCTGGGTGATGATCCGTTCGATGGCCGGGCGGATCAAGTCGGTATCCGAGGGGTTCCCGACATGGATGGAGTGATCGACGATGATCCCGTCGGCGTTGTCGACGACCTGGGCTTTGTAGCCGAACTCAACGGGACGGCCGAGGCGGCCCTTGCGGATCGGGCGAGCATCGGCTTCATGGAGCGACACGAGCCTGGTCGAGCCGTCAGGCTGACCGCCGTCGACTCGGGTGCGGGCCTGAGCGATGACCCGGTTGGTGCGCTCGACGAGCACGGCCAGTTCGTCGAGCCGGCGACGCACGTGACGCCGGCGAGCCTTGTACTGCAAGGCGACAGTGGCTTCGGCGACTGACGCCTCGGCCAGCTCAGCCAGACGGCCGGTGATCACCAGCACCTCGGCTTTGGCGTCGTCGCTGCGGCGTCGCAGCCACGCCCCGATCGAGTGCTGACAGGCCCGAGCCTGCACCGTGCGATCGGTGTAGGCGACCTTCACGCCGAGTCGGGCCAGTCGACGCAGCCGGGACGCGATCCGACACGTCGCTGCGGTCAACAGACCCGAATCGGTCGGGTACTTGACGTCGGCTTCGACCACCGTCGTGTCGACTCGCACCCGGTCCAGATCGACCTGGCCGCGGGCGTGAGCGGCGGCAAGCAGCTGGCGGTTCAACGCCTCGATGAGCTCAGGGCCGCACCGGCGGGTGATCTTGCGGATCGTGGACTCATCGGGCACCGACACCTCCAGGCCGATGCGACAGAACCGACGCCACGTGATCGAGTCAGCCACCAGCGCGCACAGTCGCTCGTAGCCGATGTTGTAGCGGTACTTGAGGAACATGAGACGCAGATAGGTCTCGACCGGGATCGACGGCCGCCCCTCGGTCGGGTCGAAGAACGACCGGAACGGACCGAAGAACCGCTCGTCGTCAAGCAGCTCATCGATCTCGGCGAGCTCACCCGACAGGACCCGCATCCCCGCCGGCAGAAGAAGCTCGAACAACGAGCCCTGCGGACCTACCGTTCGTAACACGATGGCCTCCACCCTTGGACCAGAAGGGTCGGAGGCCATCGTACCGAACACACGCGTGCCCACCCGGGACCATCACCGCAGCTACCAGGCTATTTCCGGGGCAAGTGTGCGTCCAGCAGTTCGGGCGCCAGGACATCAAAGGAGATGGCCATGACGTAACCGAGCGGCAAGTTCAGGGCAGCCAGCCGGTGGAAGTCCGGTCCGGGGAGACGCCAGGGTCCCTGGTAGCGCGGCTCCCGGCGTTGGGCGAAATCCCGGCGTCGAAGCGGAGCAACGACACCCCATGGAGGGGGTGGCAACTGGCCGGTCCGCAGCATGAAGCGAAGTCTGCGGCGTCGTAAGAGAAACCCGTGTGAGCGGGCCAAGGAGGAGCCGAGCCGGCACTTTGACGGCGAAGGCCACGGACGGCACCAGAGACCCTGGAGCGGGTGCCCACGAACCTCCCGGCGTATGGGACGTGGAACGGTCAGACGGTTGTCCTGGGAACTGGAGAGAGCCTCCTCGGCCCCACTCGGTGCGGGTGGGAAGCGATGTCCGTCTATAACCGGTGAACCCGGGAAGTGGCGTGGCGGCTGAGAGGCAGTCGGAGGGGGTCGTAGTAGTCCGAGGGCGGGAAAGCCGTCCGCATGGCGAAGGACCCCTGCTTCATCGATGCGTCACGCTCGCAGGAGAGGTTCTGATGAGTGCCCGAACGGCTAGGTCCATCAGGCAAGCCGACGGCTTGGACAAGACCCGAGCCTTGCAGCGTGTGCTGTACCGCAGCGCCAAGGAGGAACCCACCCGCCGTTTCCACGCCCTGTATGGCCACGTCGCCCGCAGCGACGTGCTGGCCAGAGCGTGGGACGACGTACGTGCCAACCGTGGGGCGCCCGGTGTCGACGGTGTGAGCATCGCCGACGTCGAAGCGTTGGGAGTGGCCGTCTTCCTTCATGAACTCGCCGCGGCGTTGCAGGCGCGAACCTATCGACCTGCCCCGCTGCGACGGTGTACATCCCCAAGGCGGGGGAGACGACGCGCACCGCGTCGCGGCCCTTGTCCATCCCGACGGTGCGCGACCGCGTAGCAATGGCGGCCGCCAAGATCATCCTCGAACCACTGTTCGAAGCTGATTTCCTCTCGGTGAGCTTCGGGTTCCGACCGAAGCGGTCGGCCCACATGGCCTGTGAGGCCATCCGGGTCGAGGCCAACCGGGGCGCCGACTGGGTGCTCGACGCCGATCTGAGCAACTGCTTCGGCAGCATCTCCCATGACGCCCTCATAGCGCTCGTCGAGCGGAGGGTGGCCGACCGGGACATGCTCAAGCTGCTGCGATCGTGGTTGCGGGTCGGGGTGCTGGAAGACGGGACGGTCACCGACACGGTGGCGGGGACCCCGCAGGGGTCCCCGATGACGCCTCAAACGCAACCGATAACCGGAGGGTCGAAAGGGATGATCGGCCCCCGGGATCGAGTGGCGGATGATGACACGTTCGGGTCCGACGAGGACTCTCTTTGACCACGCTGCGTAGTACCTTCTGGCGGGCTTCGATGGTGGCGGACATCGGCGGTGTCGCGCAGCCGGCTCGAGGAAGCCTTCGAGGTCCTCGGCGAGCTTCAGGTAGGTGTCGCGGTCGAAGCAGCTGCGCTTCGAGCGAGCGTCGAGGGATCCGCGCAGGCTGGCTGTCCTTGGCACGCAGGTCGGGCATGCCGTGCCGCGCAGCTCGTCGAGGGTGACGCAGCTCCTCCTGGTAGCCGACCAGGACGAGACGCTCGATGCTCTTGGTGGCGCGGGTGGCGTTCGAGTTCGAGCCGGGAGCGCTCGACGGTGGCCGGGTTCGCGGCGCGCAGCTCGGCGAGGCGACGGTCGAGCTCGGCTTGCACGAGGCCGGGGTCGGCGAACAGTGACAGTGACTTGGCCCCACACGAGCTCGTCGAGGTAGTCGGCGCGCACCGGCTGGTTGGTGCACATGCGGCCGTGCTCGTAGCGGTAGTCGTCGGAGCCGAGGCAGCGGTAGTAGTAGAGCTTGCGGGTCTTGGTGCGGGTGGAGGTCCGGTAGTAGGCGTAGCCGCAGCTCTGCGCAGGACGACCAGGCCCATGAGCAGCGCACGGCTCTTTGGTGTTGCGGGCCGCGAAGCGGCGGTTGTCCTCCAGCCGGCGACCGGCAGCGATGAAGGTGTCCTCGTCGACGATGGCGGGCACGGCGATCTCGATCCACTCCTCGGCTCGGGCGGGGCCGGGTGCGGGCATGGCACGACATCGAGCGGCCCTGACGTCGGGCGGTGCGGTTGAGCGCCGGGGTGCCGTCGACCCGGCCGGTCTTCAGAGTAGGCGGCCCGGCCGGCGTAGGCGGGGTTGCGCAGCATGCCCCAGATGGTGGAGCGGTCCCAGCGGGCCTTGCCGGTCGATGTCGGCGACGCTCCTCGGCGGCCGAGCCACCGTGCGAGATCCGGCGATCGACAGGTTGGTCCTCGACGTAGCGGCGGAACATCTCGCGCACCACCGCAGCTTCGTCCTCGGACGATCTCGTAGCGGGCCTCGGCCTCCTCGCTGCGCCGCGTGGTAGCGGTAGCCGTAGGGGCGCCGCCCAACACGTTCACCGACGCCGCCCCGGGCTCGTGGGCCTTTCCTCGGCGGGTGCGTTCTGCGATTTGGGCTCGTCTCGTACTCGGCGATCATCCCCTGGAACTGGATCAACAGCTCGTCTTCTGGCGTGCTCGCCTTGCGGCGCCCTTGACGAAGCGGACCTCGGTGCCGGCCCGGGCGAACTCGTCGATGAGCAGCGCCTGGTAGGCGTAGCGGCGGGCGAGACGGTCGGGGAGTAGCACCAGCACGATGTCGACGGGGACCTGGGCGGCCAGGTCCCGCAGACGCTCCAGCGCCGGGCCGGACCAGCGTCGCCCCCGAGTAGCCCTCGTCCTCGAACACCCACTCGGCGGGCACCTCAAGCCCCCAGCGCTCGGCGGCCGCCTCGATGAGCGCCGTCGGTCTGCGACACGATCGTCTGCTCGTCGCGCTGGCGGGCCGAGGACACCCGGGCGTAGAGGGCTGCGTTCGTCATGGTCGCTCCTTCGGTCGGCGTCCCCGTGGGGACGGTGATTCGGCCAGCTGGTCGGCACGGAGAAGGTCTCCGACCACCACGAGTTCGTCGCAGTGCGGGCACGGGCCGCCCGCCCCGAGCCGCCTGCACCACAGGTTGCAGTCCTGGCAGCGTTGTTCGCCGAGGTAGCGCGCCTCGCACCCTGGGCACTCATACACGGTGTCGGCCCTGGCTGGCGTCACCGGGCGGGGAGCGGCACGCCGGCGGCGGAACGCCTTCTGGCGGCAGGCGTCGCTGCACCATTGGCGCCGGCCCGACGCCACGAACGACGCCCCGCACACGGCGCAGGACACCGTTACGCCATCGTTACGCACGGGCATCGGCGCCTCGGGGCTCAAGCGCCGAGCGCACGGCTCGCATCGGCAACAACGGCGGGCCGTTGTGGTGTTCGGGCTGGCGTGGTGACCGCCGTGTCGGCCGGCTGATCGTCATCAGTGTTCCTCCGCGTCGCGGATTCGCGCCCGGCGTTCGGGCACGAGCATCCGGTAGGCCTGAGCCAGTGCTTTGGTGCCGGTCCGGTCGAAGACGAACTCGACGCTGACCGCCCGCTCAGCCACCGCTGCCCCCGCCCTGGCCGTGGCGCTCCAAGAACTCGTCGACCGCCTGGACGACCAGGTCCGAGATCGTCCGCCCGGTCACCCTCGCCATCCGGCGCACCCGGCGAGCCAGCACGGCGGGCAACTTCACCGTGAACACGACCTTCGGGCCCGGTACCTCCATCGCACCCCCGTCGCGAGCCCGCTCCACATATCGGCGAGCTTGGCGCTCCGACAGGCGGTGACGGCGGGCCAACGCGACGATCGCGTCCGTCACGCTCATCCCGCCGGCCAGCAGGCCGGTCGCGGTGTTGACCCGCTTGGCGACCTGATCGGCTCGGGCTCGGCGACCATCCGTCATGACGCTTAGATCCTACCTTTAGCGTCACTCTGGGTGGTGGATCTCCGGCGCGGCTTCTTGAAGAGCTTCTCCCCACGCTGGTACGCCAACGCAACGTCGAACTCGAAGTTCGCTATTGCGTTTGAGGCGTCATCTCCCCGCTGCTCGCCAACATCGCCTTGCACGCCCTCGACGAGGACTTCACGCATGGCGTCGGGAAGCGACTCGGGGTGCTGGTGCGTTACGCCGATGATCTCGTGGTGATCTGCCCGACCCGTCAACGGGCCGAACAAGCCCGCTGGCGAGTGAGCGTCATCCTGGCCCCGCTCGGGTTGCGGTTGAACCCGGACAAGACTCGGATCGCTTGCTTGACCCGAGGAGCCGAAGGTTTCGACTTCTTGGGGTTCCACCACCACAAGGTGGAGTCGTTCAGATGGCGGGGTCATTGGTATCTGCAACGCTGGCCGTCGAAACGAGCGATGGCGTCGATACGGGCCAAAGTCCGCGCCGCCACCGACCGTCGTTTCGGAGGCACATCATGGGCGATCGTGGTCGCCAACTTGAACCACGTGCTGCGAGGCTGGACGGCGTACTTCCGCTACGGCAACTCGGCACGCAAGTTCGAGGACATCGACGTGTATGTCCATGAGCGCCTGGCCATCCTCGCCAGCCGCAAGCACGGGCTACCCGGATGGAACCTGGGCCGCTTCAACTGGGAGTGGCTCAGGGCCCTTCGGGTCTACAGGCTGCAAGGCACCACGAGGTGGGGGACACCGCATACCTGGCGGTGAACGATGTCGGCAAGCCGTGTGCGGGAGAACCGCACGCACGGTTTGAAAGGGGGCCGCTGGCGAAGCGAGACCGACCCGGCCGAGATGGGTGAGAAAGCCAAGGCCCAGCACCCGACGCCAAGGCACGGACGACCAGCCAGCGGCCTACCTCACAGTTAGCGGCGCCTGTGCGCCGTCCCGGAGGAAGGCGGCTCTCCTCGGCCTCACTCCCGGAAGGTGGGAGCCAACTCCCGACAGCAATCGACCGGGCGACCTGCCTGTGGATGGAGCGACTCTAGCTGTCATTGACTGCTAGCGTGGTCGGTGTGCTGCTGACGTCGCGGTGCCGCTGGCTCGTTGCGCCCGGACGGCCGGGAGGATCGAACGGTTCGCGGAGCCGGCCGTGCTGCTGGTGCTGGCCGACGGTCCTCGCCACGGCTACGACCTGAAAGAGCAGGTGACCAGCCTCGTGGGCGACCACGCCGAAGTCACCAACCTGTACCGACTGCTGCGCCAGCTCGAGATGGAGGGCATCGTCGGCTCCCGTTGGGACATCTCCCCGAGCGGACCGGCCCGCCGCGTATACCGCCTCACGACCGCCGGGCGTCGACTGCTCGACCAGTGGGCCCAAGCGCTGCGTCGCCTCGATGACACCACCCGCGCGTTCCTGGCCCACTATGACGACCGGCGCGCCGACACCGACGATCGACCGGGGAGCTGACCATGCCTGAACGTGACACCCACGATCCGTCAACCCTCGTTCCGGCCGGCCGGCCTGTCAGGATCCCTGGGCGCGGGACGACATTCGTGCGCGACGCCCCCGGTATCGACGGCGCGCCGACGGTGATCCTCCTGCACGGTCTCGGCGCCACCGCCGCCATCAACTGGCCAGGCGCGTTTAGGGCCCTGTCGCCCCGGTTCCGGGTCCTCGCCCTCGACCATCGCGGCCACGGGCGGGGCATCCGAACCAGGCGGCCGCTTCGCCTCGCCGACTGCGCCGACGACGTCGTCGCGCTCGTCGACGTCCTTGGCATCGATCACTTCGTCGCCGCTGGGTACTCGATGGGGGGACCCGTGGCCCTGCTCGCCCGCCGGCGCCATCCGTCCCGGGTAGCCGGCCTGGTCCTGTGCGCGACGAGCGCCCGGTTCGTCCCTGATGACATCCCCGCGCCGCTGTTCACGGGCGCCGTGGCTGCTGCCCTGCGTGTCGTGCCGCCGCCGATTCGCCGGTCCCTCGCGGAGTCGACCGTGCGGTACCTGCGACGCGAAACGACGATGCCGCCAGCCTTCCTCGACGAACTGCGCCGACACGACCCGGCGGCCATCGCCGAGGCGGCGCGGGCCGTGCGCTTCTTCGACGCCCGACCCTGGATCGACCAACTCGACTGTCCGGCCGCCAGCGTCGTCACCGAACACGACCGGCTGGTGCCCGCCCGCCGGCAACTCCAGCTCGCCCACGCGACCGGGGCCACCGTGCACCACGTCGCCGGTGACCACGACGTCGCCGTACGCCACCCAGCGCGGTTCCTCCCCAGCCTCGCCGCAGCCTGCGACTCCGTCATCCACCAACACCGGATCACCTCCACCGGCCCGGCCCCCGACAGCAGCATCCGCTGCTGACCGGCGACGGCATCCAACGCCTCCGCACCATCCCCGACCACAGACGCCGGCACACGACACCGCCTCAGGCGACCGAGCAACACCTCCACCTCGCCGAGCTCGTCGAACCCCACCCCAAGCCGGCATCCCGCGCCCAAAGACCTCGGACGACGGGACACAGTCCCGATAGCGATGCCTTTGGCAGTAGGAGCGTTCTGTGGGGCTGCTGTCGGACGCGCTGGCCACCGGGACGTAGTCCTGGTCGACCTGCCGGTCTTCGGCAGGCCGACCCGCTGCAGGGCCGTTTGGGCTGGTTCAATGGCCTGATGGGTGCCCGCGCCTCGATTCGCGTCGATGCCGCGGCGACGAGCGCCCCCGGCGTGTGGGCGCCGCAGCCCCAAGCAGTCGTCCACCCGGCGGGCCTCGATCCCGGCGTGAGGGGTGGTGGGCTCGCCGCCCATCACCACCAACCCGGAAGAGGGCAGTTCGGGTGAGTGCGCTGGCGATGCCCCTGTTCGTCTGCCACGCCAACTGTTCCCGGTCGATGCTGGCGTCCCGCCTCTACCACCTCGTGTGCCCCGACCTCCCCTGCCTGTCAGCCGGCCTGGAGGCCGGCCAGCGGGCCGCCGACCGGGCGCTGGCGATGCTCGAGTGTTGGGGGGCCGACGCGACGCAACGTCCGCCGCAGCAACTGGATCGCGGCATGTGTGATCAAGCGAGCGCGGTGTTCGTCATGGCCGCTCCCTACGTGCGCCGGCTGCTGCTCGAATACGGCTCCGACCTGGCGGCCAAGACCTACTTGTTCGCGGACCCGTTCACCCGGCCGAAGTCCTTCAGCCACGGCGAGTACACGGTGTCGGACCCGTCGTTCGACGCCCGCCCAGCCCGGGTCCTCGTCGAGGAGTACGCCTGGGTGATCGGGCGAGTGCTCCAGGTCCGGCGGGCGTTGCTCGGAGAGGGGCCACCGCTGGTCCCCGCAGCCGACTACCTCGACCTCCTCGAGTCCGTCGACCCACGAGGTCATTGACTCCCCTTCGGCGAACCCAAGGCAGGTTCGCAGTACCCGCCAGCGACGCGCGCCGATGACGGACACCCGTGACGCTCCGCCACTCGGCCTGCGCGCCCGCGGCCGGCGATCGGACGGCGTCGGTCAGCCGACGTCACCAACGGCGCTCTCGCAACACGAACCGCAATCCTGGGAAAGCTCCATCCGGCATCACGGCCGGGCATCGAGTGCTCCCCACCGAGCCGGCCCACCCGTGATACGAATGCCCCGCTGCCGGAAGGTAGCGGCGCCTATTCCAGCGGCGGTGCTCCCCGACGGTCTCCCGAGGAACGCCCGCGGTCAGCCGATCGATCGCGAGTACTCATCCGCGCCCCTCCTCGCGGCCAATTTCGCTGGGGGCGCATCAGCGTCTCGGGTATCTGGGAAAGAGCGGTGTGAACGGATCCTCCGCCGTCCCACTCTTCCAGAGAATCGGCAGCGAGCAGTTCGGGGTGCTCCGGTCGAATACCACGAGCGCTGCGCAGTCGCCGAAGCCCAGCGGACTCCGGCGATCCAAGCGCTCACCGTGTGACCGAACCAGCTCAACAGTCGCCTGATGCTCCCGAGGAGATGCAAAGGCCGATACAGCCAGCGCCCGTTGGTCCTCTTGCTGGACATCGAGGCACCTGACTACCAGCCGGTCGCCCAACAGCGGCCGTAGGGCTTCCTCAACGCGAATGACTCCACTCTCGAAGCCCGTGATCGCAAAGACACCGACCAAGGCGTCGGACTCTCGCAATGCTGGTGCCGCATGGAGTAGATCAATCAACCCCTTCGACAAGCTTTCTCCTGTCCCCACAAAGTCATCGAGCAAGAGCACGGCGTCGACGGTCTTGCTCTTCAAACGTCGAACAAGGCGGTCGTGATCGACGACATTTGTGCTAGGCGAAGCCTGCATCGCAATTGCCAGGTCCCGAGCCAAATACTGCTGGCTCTTTCCCGGGCCGTCCACATAGGTCACCAGCGCTCGCTCCCGGCTCCAACCTCCGCGAGCTCTCAGTTCAACTTGTGCAAGATCCCACGCTGCCCTGGCACACGCCATGGAGTCCGCCGCTGAGTAATACTTCACTCGCTTTAGAAGATCAAAGATCAGGCGCTGATCGCTGTGGCTACCGAACTGGCTCAGGTACGTCGATATCTGCTCTGGGCCGATTCGCCGCCCCTGATAGACCCCGAATCGATCGGACAGCTGGTCGGCCTCTTCAAATGCCACCCGTTGCGCCTCGTCTGCCCGTGCGAGTTCGCTCTCGGCGTCGAGCTCGGATTCGTTCATGACTATCTCTGAAGAACCCCTGGCTACGAGCCAGTCTTTGAACAGCGGCAAACGAGCACTCCAGGATCCGTCTTGATGCCAAAGTACGTTGCGTTGGCGAAACTGCTCCAACTCGCGCCGAGCCTCCAAGTCATGAAGGCCATAGCGCGAGCAACTCGCAAGTACAGTATCGTAAGGGACAGGATGTCCAGCCGACTCTCTGAGACTATCGGCGAGCGCCAACAGTGTTCGGCGGCGACGCAACGTCACGGCGTCAGCTTCCGATCGGCGTTCCAACAAGTAGTCTTCCCAGTAGTGGGAAAAGCTGTTCGCAGCCAGACTAGATGCTCCGCCACTCACAAGTCGGGAGATCGCCTCGCTGACATCTGACCCGATGACCCACGCCGTTCGGTTCTCAATGCATCGATCATATACTGTCTTCAATATCAACTTGGCGTAGTAGGGGTTCCCACGGCACGACTGGTAGACTGCGTCGACCGCGTCATCGTCGAAGTCGATGACGCCACTTACCGGATCACGCACGAGGTCGACAAAGTCCGACCAACTCGTCGTGCGATCTATGTAGTCAAGGGCGACTGCGGTAAACTTGTTGAGCTCAACGCCGGGACCATTCAAGATGAGCTTCATTCGCTCACCCCCAATCAGGATCACTCCAACCTTGGGGAGAGCCGTCATACTCCGGAGGCCAGTGAAGAACGCATCACCTTCCGGTGTTCGCTGAAGGAGCTCAACCGGCAGCCGATCGAACTCGTCGAGTGCGATGACCACTCGCAGATCATCATCCTCAGCCACTGCCAGCTCAATGAAACGGCAAAGTGGTGCGATGGATCCCTTTAGCACTGGGTCGCCGAGAGATCGAAGATTCGGGCGCGTCGCACGCAGATCTTCCACGAGCCTCTCGACGAGCGCATCCACGGCTCGGGCCGGGTCAGCGTTGTTGATGCTCCCGATGTCTCGAAAGAGCGATACCGTCGACGGCGAAGACTGTGCGAGCTCGGCTAGCGCGGACTTGGCCAGAGAAGTCTTACCGACCCGCTTTTGCCCATAGATAAAGAACGAGCCGATCGTGTCAGCCATAAGCGTGGCGCGGAGTTGGCGTAGCCATTGCTTTCGGCCGTACAGGGCCTTGGCGGACTCGACGGCGTCGAGAGAGTACGGTTGCTGTCGATCGAGGTGGTCCCAGTCGACGTCCGCCTTCTGGGCCATTACGTCGACGATCGGGTAGTCATGGTGGACCTCGCCTGAAAACGAGTTCCACTCCAACTCAAACATGATGGCCGCGTGCGATGGAGGCTTGCATTCACCGACATCGCCACGGATGTCGATCGTGACGCTCCCAGGAGGCAACTCATCTCCCATTGAGATGGGATCATGGGCGAAAACCAGTCCGTCCGCCGTCTCGACTTTCAAGCGGGGTAAGAATGCCACACCTGGGCCGAGGTTGGCTATGGTGACGGGAAGACGAAACGATTGCCCGGGCAAGTCTAGTGGCAGGCGACGATGTACCGCCGTGACTGTGAGAGTGGCTGGCTGGAGACGACCAGTCTCATCAACTGCGTCTCGGACAGCCGCGATAGTGACGAGAATGCTGTCTTTGAGGAGAAGGGACCAGTGCGTGTGGAGACGGTCAAGCCGGTCCAGGACGCGCGTGGCTGCTTCGTCGAAGAGGCGAAAGAGTCCGAGCTCCGTGTGCGCCAGGCAGTCGGCGGCGTATCGGTACAGGTCCTCAAGCTCCGCCTTGTTCCACGCGACGAAGGGGGCGGCGACGGTTCTGATGACGGGATTTCCGAAGGCTTTCATCAGGGCTTCGCAGCTGGCCTGCGGTGATCGGCCGAGGCTCGATCGTAGTGTCTGCTCGAGATCGCGGATCGACGTCGAGACGGCGGCTCGGAGGGACATCAGTATTTCATGTGTCTGGGCCTTCTGCGGGTTGTCGCTCACCCGTTTCCAGAAGTCGTTTTGCCGTAGAGAGCGCAGGTGGCTTACGAGTAACCGCCCAAGGTCGGTCTCAGTTACGGCCTGAGGTCTCGCGTCAAGGAGTCGAAGTCCACCTGCGAGGAAGAGGTTGGGGTCGTTCGTTACAGCCGCGTCAACAAGGATCTCGAGCTTTCTCGACTTCGTCCGGGCGAGGATCTCACAGAACGTTCGCGCGATTGACTGATCTGGGGCGTCGGCAGGCTCTGCCACCACTGCGAGAAGGAAGTGATCCAGCTCGCTGATGAGCAGTCGGCCGGGATCGGGTCGCTCGATTGACGCATGGCCGCCGTCCATCAACCCACCAGTTGGTAGCGCCGTCACAGCCCGCCCTCCCGCTCGTCGGCCGGCCTAGTCTGCGCGGCGTGAGAACAGAGAGCCATGGTCCGATTGACCTATGACTGAGCTGTCGTGCCGGCCTTGCCGCAGTTGCCGCGCCGGGAGGCTGCGTCGCAGTGCTCATGTCGAAGTAGATAGTGCCGGTTGTCCACCTGTCGCCGTCCGCGGAACCACAGCATCCGTGAGCAACCTCGCGAGCCGACAGGGGACCGGAACCTGTCAAGCCCGGTGAGACAACTTGTCATGCGGATGTGATGAGTGCTTCGGGGCTGGGTTCGTTGATCCAGGCGATGGTGGGCAGCTTCGGCGGCTGGGGCGGGCGGTGCCCGAACCGTGCCGGGTTGGCGGCGTAGGCGGCGTCGAGAGTGACGGCCCGCTGGGCGCGGATCTCGTCGGCGGTGCCGTAGTGGACCGACGCCGGGGTGTGCAGCCCGATGCCGGCGTGGCGGTGGACGTGGTTGTAGTGATCGAAGAACGCGGCGCAGAACGCCCGGGCGTCTTCGATCGAGCCGAACCGGCCAGGGAAGGCCGGGCAGTACTTGAGGGTCTTGAAGTTCGCCTCCGAGTACGGGTTGTCGTTGCTCACATGCGGCCGGCTGTGGCTGCGGGCGACACCGAGATCGACGAGCAGCTGGGCGACGGGCTTCGATGTCATCGAGGTGCCCCGGTCGGCGTGCAAGGAGAGCTGGCCGCGGCCGATGCCGTGTCGCTGCAGGGTGTCGGCGATGAAGGCTTCGGCGAGCTCTCCGGTCTCGGCCGGCGACACCATCCAGCCGACGACGTAGCGGGAGAAGATGTCGATGACCACGAACAGCTCGTAGTAGACGCCCCGCTGCGGGCCCTGCAGCTTCGTGATATCCCACGACCAGACCTCGTTCGGTCGACGGGCGATGAGCTCGGGCTTCTTGGTCGCCGGGTGGGTGCGCTGCCGTCGCCGTTCGCGGTTCTCGCCGGCGACCGCGAGCAGCCGGTACATGGTGGAGATCGAGCACAGGTAGATGCCGTCATCGAGCAGCCGGGCCCACACCTGGGCCGGGGCCAGGTCGCAGTACTCCGCCGAGCGCAGCACCGTCAGCACCCGCTGGCGCTCCTGCTCGGTGAGCTTGTTCGGTGGGGCCGGCCGGGGTGCCGGCGGACCCGCCACTGGCGGTCGCTGCCGCCGATCAGCGCGTCGCCCGCGAGACGCCGAGCAGGTCGCAGGCGGCGCTGGTCGATGTCATCGCTTCGAGCTCACCGAAGTGCGCCTCGATCATCGCGTCGACTTCGGATCGGTGTCCGCGCTCTCGGAGAGCCCTTCCAAGAGCGCGTGCAGTTTTCCCATGACATCGAGCGCCGATCTCGTCTTGGTCAGCTCCGTCTCCAACCGTTCGTTGCGGCGGCGCAGCCGCTCCAGCTCGACCTGCTCAGGGGAACGACGCGGCTTCGCCTTCGGCGCCAGCCCCTGCTGGGCGCCGGCATCGCGAGCCTTGCGCCACTCCGCCAGATGCGAGCTGTAGAGGGCCTCGCGGCGCAGCAACGCCCCGCGCTCGCTCGAGCCGACCGGCAACGCGTCGTACTCGTCGAGGATCTCGGCCTTGTACTCGGCGGTGAACGATCGCCGCCAGGCCGGGCAGCCGGGTCGGGCTCGTCCACCACGCCATCATGGGCGCGCGCAAGCAGAGATGCAGTCGTCATGGTCATCGGGTCTACGTCTTCCAGACTCGCCCTGCAGGGATGGTCGGCTACCGCAGGTGTCTCACGTCAGCCTGACAGACAGGGGCCCGACCGCCTGCTCGCATTCCTCGCTGGCCTCTGAGCCGAACGGATTATGCCGACCGATCAGCGCTGAACGTCCTGCTCTGACACCTCCAAACACCACCACGGCACATAACTCGCGGCCGGGCATAGGACCCCGAGGACCTGACCCGCATCGACGTCTACCTGGACGGCCGGCCCGCCGGGGTGGCCACCCCGTTCGTCACCCGCCGCCACGTCCACCCCGCCGTCCCCCAGGCCGCCCGCCCCGAACCTGAGGTGACCGGCATCGACTACCTGGGCCTCGTCGCCGCCGCCCACGACGAGGCGGCCGGCACCGGGCAGAAGATCGACTTCTCCCAGCTCGACATGTTCGCCGACCCCGACATCGAGGAGCAGACCCGATGAGCGCCCCCGCCCCGTGGGCCGCGCACTTCGGGCTGCAGCGCACCCCGTTCGGCAAGTCCATCGCCGCCAAGGACCTCTTCGCCCGCCAAGCCCACGCCGAGGCCGTCGCCCGCATCAACTTCTGCGTCGTCGAGTCCGCCCTCGGCGTCATCACCGGCGACGTCGGCGCCGGCAAGACCGTGTCGGTCCGTGCCGCCGTCGACGCGCTCGACCGCACCCGACACTCGGTTATCTACATCGCCAACCCCGCCTTCGGCACCCGCGGCCTCTACGTCACCATCGTGCGCTCCCTGGGTGCCGAGCCCCGCTACCTCAAAGCCGAGCTGATGGCCCAAGCCGCCGATCTGCTCGCCGCCGAGACCGCCGAGCGGCACCGCCGCGTCGTGCTCGTCTGCGACGAGGCCCACCTGCTCACGCCGGCCCAACTCGAAGAGCTGCGGCTGCTCACCAACTCCGAGATGGACTCGGCCTCACCGTTCGCCGGGATCCTTATCGGCCAGCCCACCCTCAACCGCCAACTCCGCATGGGCGTCTTCGCCGCACTCGACCAGCGCATCGCCACCCGGTTCGCGATCCGCCCGATGGACATCGGCGAGTCCGCCGCCTACCTGCGACATCACCTCACCCTCGCCGGGCGCGACGAACCGCTCCTCGCCGACGACGCCGTCGCGCGCCTGCACCGGGCTTCAGGAGGACTACCTCGAGCGCTCAACAACGCCGCGACGGCCGCCATCATCGCCGCCGCCGCCGACAACAAACTCCTCGTCGACGACTCCTGCGCCAAGAAGGCCGTCGCCGAGCTCACCCGCGACTGACACTCAGCACTCCGTGCTCATCGACCCATGCCGCTCACTGAGCACGGAGTGCTGCCTGGCCATGTGCAAACAGCGCGGCCGCCAACAGCGAGAACAGCCCGCCGTTACACCCTCGTTACACCCAACTCGACAACACGAGCGGCTACAGGACAACACTCGACGGACAGTGCACCGCACCTGAGCTGCCCAAACGGCACGGGACAACACCGTACGGACGGACTCTATGACCCTCTCAAGGTGGCGGCACGGGTTCGAATCCCGTTGGGGCTGCCAGAGAAAGCCCAGGTCAGGCCCGGTTTCCGAACCGGGGCCTGATGTGTGCACCGGCCGCTTGCCACTCTCGTGCCAATCTAGGAACGAGGAGTGGCCATGCGAGGGTCATTCGCCGGCGGGGCGACGCCTGGGAGCTTCGTGTCCACCTGGGCCAGGACGCCATCACGGGAAGAAGAGATACGCGACCAAGAGCATGCGCGGGTCGCGCCGGGAGGCCGAGCGCGTGCTGGCTCGGATGGTCACCGCCGCCGACCAGGGAACGTTCGCCCGGACCTCGGCAACGGTAGGCGAGCTGCTCGAGCGCTGGTTTGCCCAGGCCGCGATTCGACTATTCGCCCAAGACCGTTCGTGAGACGCGTAGCTACCTCGACCGGGACCTCTCGCCGGCTCTGGGTTCGGTCACGCTGGCGAAACTCCGGCGAGGATCTCGATCGTTTCTACCGGGACCTGCTGGCTCGTGGCTCGCGTGGGCGTCCGCTGTCTCCGGCCACGATCCGCCGGATCCATGGCATTCTTCGACGCGCACTTCAGCAAGGTGTGCGCTGGGGATGGCTCGGCGTGAACCCGGCCGCGGCGGCTTCGCCTCCCAGGGTTCCTCGCGTCGAGGTCAAGCCTCCGACGCCGAACGACCTGGCCCGCGTCCTGCGGCTGGCCGAGACCCGCGACCCTGAGCTGGTTGTCTTCGTGCGCGTCTCCGCGGCGACAGGCGCTCGTCGAAGCGAGCTCGTCGCTCTCCGGTGGAGTGACGTCGACCTCGACCGTTGCGTCGTGTCGATCGAGCGCGGAATCGTGATGGGACCCAATGGACTTGTGGAGAAGGACACGAAGACCCATCAGGCTCGGCGGGTCGCGCTCGACGAAGCGACGGCTGACGCGTTCGAGACTATCGAGAGATGGTGCTCGCCCGTGCCCAGCTCGGCGAGGTGGAGATTGCCACGGAAGCGTTCGTGTTCAGCGGCGATGTGATCGGGGCGGCACCCTGGTTCCCGGACTCTGTCAGCCGGCGCTTTCGGCGCGTCGCCGACGAGGCCGGGCTGCCGAACGTCCGGCTGCACGACTTGCGCCACTACGCGACCCGGTTGCTGGCCGCTGGGGTCGACGTCCGAACGGTGGCTGGCCGCTTGGGACACCGCAACGCGGCCACCACCCTCAACGTCTACTCCCACTTCGTGCCCGAGGCCGATCGGGACGCAGCTGAGCTGCTGGCTGGGCTGCTCGACAGCGAGCGGCAGTGACGTTCGTCCACGGCGAGCTGTTCGAGCGGTCGTTCGAGTCGGACAGCGGGGTGGTAGAGGTGCTGGCCGAAACCGTGGTGGTAGGAGGACGCCTCGAGCTTCGCGACGTCGCCATCTATCCACGCGGCGCTGGGCGGCTGGCGGTGCCCGTGGGCACGCTGCTCGGCTGGGCGAGGGAGCTCGTCGCGCAAGCGCGTGACGAGGGCTTCGTCGAGCTTCGGATCACCGGAACCCGGCTCTCGGGCGGCCGACCCGGCCGTAGAGTTGACATCACGATCCGGCTCGATGAGGAAGATCGATGAGCGAGCGACACGGCAACCCAAGCGCGACGCTGGCCGAGCGCGACTGGGACGAGGTCCTCGCCCAGCTGCGGGCCGACGGCTTCTCACCGGTCGAGTCGATGAAGGTCACGCGGGCGGTGTTGCAGCTCAGCCTTCGCGATGCGAAGAGGCTGGTCCACGAGAGCCCAGCCTGGGCTGACCAGAGCGAGGCGTGGGACGAGCTCCAGGATGCGGCCGTCGATGCGGCGGACGAGCTGACTCGCTGACCCAGCCGAACCGGTTGGCTCAGCGTGAGCCGGCCGGCGCCTTCGGCATCTGACGGGTACTGCCGATCGCGCTGTGCTGCGTTTCGGTCTCGCATCGCTCTGTAACCGGGCAGCCGTCGACTTTCGCTCATTGCGCTCCCTCGCCGTCTCATGGGAGGCACAGGGCGTCGCCGATGGCTGGTCGAGGACCCGGACATCGGAGGTGAGCGGTTTGACACGGACCAGACGATCGCGGGGCCGCCCGACTTCTTCCGGATCGAGGAGGCGGCGGCGATCCCGCGGATCGGCCGCACCGCTGCTTATGGGCAAGCTCACCAGTTCCTGGCCAGCCAGGGCACGAGTGGGTTGCCTGTCGTCCGGGTGGGGAAGCAGCTGCGCGTTCCACGCTGGCAGCTCGAACGCATGCTCGGCGGACCCATCACCTGGCCGCCGCCGCGACGTGGCATCGCCGCACCGCTCCCGACGCAGTCACGGATGTCGTCGGCGCCGGAGTCGACTGCTCGACGGGCGGCTCGCTCTCACCTCGCCACCCTGCCGTTCTCCGACTGAACGGCCCAGTGATGTCGATCTTTCAGCCGGCATGGAACCAGTCGGGAAGCACAGACGGGTGCACGGCGACGCGTCGGTGGTTGCGGTGACGGTGCGGGTGTCGAAGTTGAAGGGTCTCGTTGGCGGGGGCGTATTACGTGGAGCAGCTGCCGGCTTACTACTTGGACGCGGGCGAACCCCGAGGCGTTTGGTTGGGCCGGGGCGCCGAGCTGCTGGGTCTGTCCGGTGAGGTGGGTGACGAGGCGTTCTTGGCCGTGATGGCCGGGCGGGATCCTGGCCGCCCGCGGCGGGATCTCGGCCGCCCTTTCGACGACACGTCGGTGCGGGGCTTCGATGTCACGTGCTCGGCGCCGAAGTTCGCTGAGTGTGTGGTGGGCGCTCATTAGCGACGCGGGTCTGCTCGAAGCGCACGACGTCGCCGTGCGAGCGGCGCTCGAGCACTTGGAGCGGTTCGGGGCGACCACCCGGGTGCGGGTGGACGGCCGGCGCCAGCACCCCGACACCTTGGGGTTGACGGTGGCGACGTTCCGCCAGACGACGTCGCGGGCCGATGACCTCCAGATTCACACTCACGCCGTGATCTCGGCCAAGGTCCAAACGCCGGATGGCCGGTGGCTGGCGCTGGACGTCCGCTACCTCAAGCGGAACCAGCGGATGCTGGGGGGCCTGTACCAGTCGGTGCTGCGGGCGGAGCTGACCCACCGCTACGGGGTCGGTTGGGAGCCGATCGTCAATGCGCAGGCCGAGATCGCCGGGATGCCACGAGAGCTGCTCGAGGTGTTCTCCAAACGCGCCAGCCAGGTCGAGGGCCTTGGCCGTCAAGGTCGGTGAGTTCCGACTCCGGGAGGGACGCGACCCGACGGCCTGGGAACGGGCGGCGCTGTGCCGGGAGGCTTCGGCCGACACCCGGGCCCGCAAGACGGGCAGCGGTGTCGGCGATCTGCGGACACGGTGGACTGTCGAGGCTGCTGAGCTCGACTGGACATCGGACCGGCTCGTCGCCACGATCGACACCGCCTCCCTGGAGCGCCACGGCCAGTCCTCACGGATGGTCACCGTCGACGAGGTCATCGATCAGCTCTCCGTCGGTGGCTCGACGTTGTGGCCCCGACGGCCAAGGCGGCCCACGTCCTGGAACGAGAGCCGGGCGTGGCCGCCGACACGGTCGCCAAGTTGCTCCACGAATGGGACCGCACCGACCGGGTTCCGCTCGAGCAGTACCGGCTGCCCGTCGGCACGACGCTGATCGTCGACGAGGCGGGCATGCTCGGCACCCCCTCGCTGCACCGCCTCGTCGATCTCGCCGACCGCGAGAGGTGGCAGGTGACGCTCGTCGGTGACCCCCCAACAGCTCCAAGCCGTCGGCCGGGGCGGCCTGTTCGCCGAGCTGTGCGCCACCGGCCGGGTGCACGAGCTGTCCCGTCTGCACCGGTTCAACGAACGGTGGGAGGCGGCCGCCTCGCTCCAGCTGCGGGCTGGCAACCCGCGAGCCCTCGACGCCTACGAAGCCCACGACCGGATCATCCCCGGCCCCTTCCTCGACCACCTCGACGCCATCGCCAAGGACTGGATCGGGCTCACCGTCGACGGCCGGACGGTGGCCATCACCGCTACCAACGACCACGTCGACGCCATCGACGACGCCGTCCAACGGCTGCGCCTCACCATCGGCCGGCTTCGACCCGCCGAGGCGGTGTGGATCGCCGACGGCGAGATCGCCCACCCCGACGACATCGTCGCCGCCCGCCGCAACGAGCGTGAACTTCGCACCTCGACTGGCGAGCCGGTCCGCAACCGTGACCCTGTGGGACGTTGTCTCGACCCATCGGGACGGGTCGCTCACCGTGTCCCACCGGACCGGACACGGCGTTGTCACCCTGCCGGCCGAGTACACGCATCAGCACGTGCGTCTCGGCTACGCCGCCACCGAGCACGGCAACCAGGCCGACACCGTCGACGTCGCCATCGAGCTCGTCTCCACCGCCACCACCCACCGGGGCCTGTCCGTCGGCGCCACCCGCGGTCGTGACGACAACTGCATCACGTGATCACGGAAAGCACCGCTCTGGCCGAAGCCCGCGACGTCCTCGAAACCGTCCTCGCCCACGACCGCGTCGACATCCCCGCCGTGTCGCAGCGACGCGAACTCGCCGGCCAGCTGCCAGCCGTCCGGCCCGCCCGGCCCTGGGAGCCCGAGCCGGAGTCGGTCGTTCCTGCCTGGCTCGGGCCCTGGCGCGCCCAGCTCGAAGAGCGCCGTCAGGGGCTTCTTGCTTATGTCGCCCGAGCGAGCCCAGCTCCGGGCCGAGGCTGGAGCCGATCTCGCCGACCTCCAGCCCGCCCTGGCCGCAGCCCGGGCCGCCTGGGAGCCCTATCGCGTGGCCATCGGGGCGATCGAAGACGATCTCCGCAGCGAGCTGCGGCCGGCCATGTGGAAAGCCAACCACGACGCCGTCCACGCCAGCTTCGGACACCATCACACCGCCGCCCGGCGGGCCACGACAGCCAGCCAGCGCGTCGACGACGCCGAGGCTCGCATCGCCGCCGTCTACACCCATGGCGCCGGCATCAAAAGACGCCTCGACGGACTCGAAACAGAGGCGAGAAACCTCGCTGGCCTCGCTCACCCGCCGGGTTGCTTTGGTCTGGAGGACTTCAAGCGCGAGGAGCTTCACCAGATCGACCAAGTCCTGAACGCAGTCGACGTACGGGCGAGGTGGACCGACCGCAAGTCCGTCGTAACAACCGAACTTGGCGAGGCCGTCGCGATCCTGACTGAGTTCGCCGGGCAGGCACCGCTGTTCGCTGTCAATCCTGGCGCGGTCGACCGGTCGCAATGGACCGGGGTCCTGGAGCCGGTCATCGACCTGCTGCGGGGTCGGGGTCTTGAGGCCCCAGCCGTTCGAGCCGCGCTGCTTGAGCGAACTGTGCCTGAGCTCGGCATTGAGCTCTGACAACCGCAACTCGACCGGGCGCCGTCGCGCGACGTCGTTCGCAGGCTCCTTTGGACCGCGGAGGGTCGTCAGGGAGCGTCGCCCGGTCCGTGGTCCGGTCCGTGGTCCGGCAGTGTCGACGCCGTGGCTTGTTGGTCCACCTCCGGGAACGGGGTCGGCTCGATGATGGCGCGCACCTTGGACGGGGTGCTGAGGTCGCCGCCGGTGTGGGCCCGGCTGAAGACACGTTCTGGACGGTTGTGGCCGACCGACCACCGGAGCCATCTCAGCAAGGTCGAGAAACGGTTCCCGAAGCCGCTGAGGAAGGCGTGGTGGACGAACATCCACACGACCCAGCCGGGGAATCCGCTCAAGCGGATCCTTCGGACACTGCAGATCGCCCGGAATCGCCCTATGGCGGCGACGCTTCCGACGTCGCGGTAGGTGTACGGCTTGGTCGCGTTTTCGCCACGGAGACGGCGCACGATCGTGTTCGCGGCGTGGAGGCTACCCTACCCTGCATGGCAACCTCGGCGACGCCAGGGAGGTCGATGCGATCGAGATCTTCGCCACAGAACGACCCCAGCTCGCCAAACCCCGCAGCCGCGACGTCTACTACCCCGACTGCGCCGAAGTCCCCGAGTCGGTCGCGCCCAACATCCGCAACCGCTCCTACACCATCGCCGCCGAACTCACCATCGACACCCCCGAAGCCAGCGGCGTCCTGTTCGCCCAGGGCGCCCGATTTGGCGGCCATGCCCTCTACATCAAAGACGGCCGACTCAAGTACGTCTACAACTGGGTCGGCGAGTTCGAACAGATAGTGGAAGCCGAGGAGCCGATCCCCACCGGTCACGTCGTGTTCTCGGCGTCGTTCGCCAAGGAGGGCGACGCCATGCCGACTGAGGGGACGCTCAGCCTCTACATCCGCGACCCGCAAGGTCGGCGAGGCCCAGATCAAGACGCAGCCCGGCAAGTTCTCGCTGGCCGGTGAGGGTCTCAACGTCGGCAAAGAGGGCGCCGAACCCGTCACCGACGACTATCCCGGCGAGTCGCCCTGGCCGTTCGTCGGCGGCACCATCAAGCGCGTATTCGTCGACGTCAACGGCGAGCCGTTCGTCGATCTTGCCCGCGAGGCGGCCATGGTGTTCGCACGAGAGTGACGACCGCAGTGGGGGCCTCATCGGGCTGCCGGCCTCTGAGCCCCCTTCGGATTGGAAGTTGCCTGAATCGAGGGACCTGACGAAAACCGAAGAGATCGCCGGCGTCGGGGGCGCCCTGTCTGGCTCACACGAGGCTGTGCCGGCAGGACGTGTCGAGCATCTGTCGATGGCCGAGCGCGCCGCCTTGGGCAAAGCCGCCCGCGAGGCGGTGCCGCGGTCATCGCACGGCGTATGGAAGCCGGGGCCGGATCGGCGAGACCCGGTTGCGCTGCTCGAGGGGCAGGCGGCGACGCGTGTGCCTGAGCTGGTGCCGATCCGGTACGGCCGCATGCTGGTCTCGCCGTTCACGTTCTACCGGGGGGCGGCCTTACTGATGGCGGCCGATCTGGCGGCTACACCCCGAACCAGCCTGCAGGTCCAGCTCTGCGGCGACGCCCACCTGTCCAATTTCGGTGCGTTCGCCGCTCCGGACCGGCGCCTGGTGTTCAGCGTCAACGACTTCGACGAGACGTTGCCGGGCCCGTTCGAGTGGGACGTCAAGCGTCTGGTGGCCAGCTTCGCCGTCGCCGGACGGGATCGTGGCTTCGACGCCGGAGTGCGGGAATCGGTGAACCTGACCGTGGCCCGTGCTTACCGCCAGACGATGAGGGACTTCGCCACGATGCGGACCCTCGACGTGTGGTATGCCCGCATCGACCTCGACGAGCTCCGCGAGCAGTGGGCCGCTCGGGTCAACCGGACGGACCTGAAGAGGTTCGAGCGCAACGAGGCCAAGGCCCGAGCCAAGGACAGCCTGAGGGCCCTCGGCAAACTGACCCGGGTCGTCAACGGTCAGCCCCGGATCGTCAGTGACCCGCCACTGATCGTCCCCATCGACGAGTTGTTGCCTCCCGACCGGCGGGACCAGTTCGAGGAGTGGGTCCGCACCACGCTGCGCGCCTATCGACGCACGTTGCCCGGTGACCGCCGACGACTGCTCGAGCGCTTCCGCTACGTGGACGCCGCCCGCAAGGTCGTCGGCGTCGGCAGCGTCGGCACGCGGGCCTGGATCGCCCTGCTGGTCGGCAACGACGAGAACGATCCACTGATGATCCAGGTCAAAGAGGCCGAGGCCTCGGTGCTGGAAGGCTTTCTCGGCAAGAGCGGGTTCGCCAACCACGGCCAGCGGGTGGTGGAGGGCCAACGGCTCATGCAGGCGGCGAGCGACATCATGCTCGGCTGGGTCCGTGTCACCGGCATCGACGGCGTCGAACGCGACTTCTACGTCCGACAATTGTGGGACAGCAAGTTCTCGGCCGAGATCGAGACCATGGACCCCCGAGTTCTGAGGATCTACGCCGAGATCTGTGGCTGGACGTTGGCGAAAGCCCACGCCCGCTCCGGTGACGCCGTCGCCATCGGCAGCTACCTCGGCGCCGGAGACACCTTCGACCGGGCCATGGCGACGTTCGCCGAGTCCTACGCCGACCAGAACGAGCACGACTACGCCACCTTCCGCCAAGCAGTCGACACCGGAAGGCTGACAGCCACGCCAGGCCTGTAGCGACGGGCGTGGCGGTCCAGTGCCGTCGGCCGACACACCCATCCAGCATCACCAGGAGAATCCACAACGAAGGAGTGGGAATGTCAACGGCCGTAGCCCCACCTGGAGGCGAGCCAGAAGTCAACGCCGACGGCCTCGGGCGCCGATACCTCATCCGCTTCGAGGAAGAGACACTCAAGCAACGACCCCTGTGGATCCGCGTGATCATCGAGTTCGTCGGGACCGCCGCGCTCGTGTTGGTGGCGGCCGGCTCCGGTGTGATCAACGAGTACGTCGGTGGTGGACCGATCTCCCGAACCGCCGCCGTGGTGGCGCCGGGAGCGGTCGTGATGGCGCTCATCTACGCCTGGGGACCGTTGTCGGGTCTCCACATCAACCCGGCCGTTACCGCCGCCTTCACCGCCCGGGGAGTCTTCCTGCCCGCCTGGGTGGCGCCCTACCTCGTCGCCCAACTGGCCGGGGCCGTCACGGCGGCGCATCGCCGCCTACGATCTCTGGACGCTGCGCTACAACCAGGTGGCCGTGTGTCGGAACCCACCACCGCGAGTTCGGGCTGGTAGGGCTCGACGGCGCGCATCAGTTGCGGCCGGAAACCACATGTTCCACGAGTCGCCGTCGTCGCCCTGGCCGAGCGGAACGAACCAGTGTTCAGCAGAGTCTCGGCATCAACGACTTCTACCTGGGCAACCGCGAAGACGACTGTCCGCTCACGAAACATCCCGATGGTCGCGAAGTCCACCGGCTGGGCAATTGGTGGCCCAAGCGTAACAAAGCTCCGAACTGAGTCCAGATGACGTGGCCGCTTCCGCCGTCGAGTTCTGGCTCACTACTGAGGATCTCCCCGATCCTGACAACCGGATGACGGTCGACTCCCGAGAGACGCATCCATCTGGCCTGCAAGTCGAGCGACGACGACGCGAAAGGACGGTACAAGGAGTTGCGGACGATCCTCAACCACATCGGCATCGCCCAGCACCATGTGCTCGGCAGCGACCATCACGCCGGGACGTGCCGCCTCGGCACCGCCCCGGCCATGTCCGTGCTTTCGTACTGCGAGGCCCACGAGCTGGACAACCTGCACCTGGTCGACACGAGCGTCTTCCCGTCCATCGGTGCCGTCAACCCCGCCCTCACCTCGGTGGCCAAGGCCATCCGCGCCCGGAATCACCTGAACGAGCGACTCTCGTGAGCGGAGCCGAGCGGACCCGGGTCGAGAGTTTCGGCCAGCTGGAGGACGGGCTGCGCCAGGCCAGCGACTGGTACCTGTGGGGGCCCGTACGTGAGCGAGCGGCAGTGGGGAACTGTTCGGGAGGACTACAGCGCCGACGGCGACGCCTGGTCCTCTCTGCCCCACGATCACGCCCGCTCGCGTGCCTATCGGTGGGGTGAGGACGGCATGGCCGGGTTCTGCGACGTCGAGCAGCGCCTCTGCCTGGCCCTCGCCTTGTGGAACGGCCGGGACCCGATCTTGAAGGAGCGGATGTTCGGATTAACCGGTGCGCAGGCCAACCACGGCGAGGACGTGAAGGAGTACTGGTGGTATCTCGACGCCGTGCCGAGCCACGCCTGGAACCGGTGGCGGTACCACTATCCGCAGGCGGCGTTCCCGTACGACGACCTCATCGCCAAGAACGGGCGGCGGGGCAAGCTCGACGCCGAGTACGAGCTCCTGGACACCGGCGCCTTCGACCAGGATCGCTACTGGATCGTGGAGGTCGACTACGTCAAGGCCGACCCGAGCGACCTCCTCATGATCGTCCGGGTGACCAACGCCGGGCCTGAGGCCGAGACCCTGCACGTGCTGCCGACGGTGTGGTTCCGCAACACCTGGGCGTGGGACGTCGACGCGCCCACTCCGGAGCTGCACGGCCGCCCCGACGGTGCCATCGCCATCGCCCATCCTTACCTGGGCGAGCTCGAGCTGCTGGCGGCGCCCGGACCGGACGGCTCGGCTCCGACCGCGCTGTTCTGCGACAACGAGACGAACGATCAACGGCTCTTCAACGTGGCGTCGACGACGCCGTATCCGAAGGACGGCATCAACGATCACGTCGTCGACGGGCGCGCCACCGTGAACCCCGAACAGCGCGGCACCAAGGCGGCACTCTGGTACCAGGTGCCTGTGGCACCAGGCGCGACCACCGAGCTGCGGCTCCGACTACGGCGACCCGGATCCGAACCGGTCGCGCTGGAGTCGGCCCTCGGAGCCGACGCCGACGAGGTTGTCGCCAGGCGCCGGCAGGAGGCGGACGAGTTCTACGCCGAGCTGGTCCCGGCCGGTCTCTCGGACGACGAGGCCGCCGTGATGCGCCAGGCCTTCGCCGGGATGCTGTGGAGCAAGCAGCTCTACTACTACGACGTCCGGCGATGGCTCGACGGCGACCCGACGCAGCCTCCACCACCCGAGAACCGACGCCACGGGCGGAACAGTCGGTGGTGGCAGAACTTCCAGGCGTTCGACATCATGTCGATGCCCGACAAGTGGGAGTACCCCTGGTTCGCGGCCTGGGACATGGGATTCCACTGCGTCGCCCTGGCCCACGTCGATCCGGCCTTCGCCAAGTACCAACTGGTGTTGTTGTGCCGGGAGTGGTTCCAGCACCCGACCGGAGCGCTTCCCGCCTATGAGTGGGATTTCAGCGACGTCAACCCGCCGGTGCAGGCCTGGTCAGCGCTCGAGGTGTTCGCTATCGACGGTGGCCGGGACCTCGATTTCCTGAGCCGCGTCTTCGACAAGCTCCTGGTGAACTTCACCCTGGTGGGTGAACCTGGAGGACGCCAGCGGCAACAACCTGTTCGAGGGCGGCTTCTTGGGTCTGGACAACATCGGCCCCCTCGACCGCTCCCACCTGCCTGTTGGGGGAGTGCTCGAGCAGTCCGACGCCACCGGTTGGATGGCGTTCTACGCGCTGACGATGGGGGCCATCGCGTTCATGCTGAACCTCTCGGGCCGGCGCCCGGCGCGGGACCTCGTGGTGAAGTTCCTGGAGCACTTCGCCGCCATCCGCGAGGCCATGGACGGATTGGGCGTCTGGGACGACGCCGACGGCCTCTACTACGACAAGCTGGTCACGCCCGACGGGACCGCGGTGCCCATCAAGGTGCGGTCCATGGTGGGCGTCATCCCGCTGCTGGCCGCCATGGTGGTGGACGCTGGGATCCTCGAGCAGGCGCTGACGGTCGGCAAACAGGCATCGCAGATGTTCGACCGCCTCGGCGGTCGGACCGGATTCGCCGAGCGGGGCCAGCTGCGCGGTGAACCCGGCAACGAGCGGCTCCTCGTCGGCGTCGTCGACGTCGACCACCTCACGAAGATCTTCGCCAAGCTCTTCGACGAGAACGAGTTCCTGTCACCCTACGGCCTGCGGGCCGTCTCGGCGTACCACGGGGACCACCCATACGAGATCGACGTCGAGGGAGTGCGGGCCACCATCGACTACGAGCCGGCCGAGTCGACCACCAACATGTTCGGTGGGAACTCGAACTGGCGAGGGCCGGTGTGGTTCCCGCTCAACTACCTGCTCATCAGCAGCCTCGATCGCTACTACAGGTTCTTCGGCGACGAGCTGACAATCGAGTTCCCGACCGGCAGCGGCACCCGGCTCACGCTCGACGAGATCGCCGCTGATCTCCGCGCCCGCCTGGTCGGCCTCTTCCTCGTCGGGCCGGACGGGCGGCGCCCGTGCTTCGGCTTCGTCGATCGTCTCCAGCAGGATCCGGCCTGGAAGGACAACCTCGTCTTCAACGAGTACTTCCACGGGGACAACGGCGCCGGCCTCGGCGCATCGCACCAGACCGGATGGACGGGAGTGATCGCCGATGTCATACGCGGCCGCTCCGGCGACGGCGTCTACAGCGTCGGCGACGTGGGCCGAGCCCTCTGGAAAGAGCATCGTCCATGAGCGTCATGGTGAGGCACTAGATCGAGGTGCCGCGATTTGGGGGTGGGTTCCGTGAGCCGTTCTGATCGACTTCATCGGGGACGCATCCGACATCGGGTTCAGGTGCGCGTGTCCGAGCGGACTCGGTCAGGGACGGACACGACAGGGAGGTGTCGGTTGTCGTCGACCAGGAGTTGGACGAGGCGGAGGCCGGCAGCCAGAAGGGGCGGAGGGGCGAGGGCCGTCGGCAATGAATCGGCTCCACGTGTTGCTGCCGATCGGCAGGTGCCAGACGCGGTGATCGAGGCCCAGGAAAACTGCCGGCCGGCGCCTGGAGCTGTTCGCCCGACAGCAAGCAGCCAGTGCGCCACGCCTGCGATCGAGTCCCTTGCCCAGCTGTGGGGCGAGGTCTTCGACCGGATCCGTCGCCACGTCGGTCAGTGGTCAGATTCGCCGCCGCTCATCGGCGTCTGTGGATCGGCGGCCCGGCGTGATGGGGACGAGGAGAGCGACATCGATCTGCTCGTGGTGTCCGACGCCACGGATGCATCCGACCACGCCGGCGGAGCTTGCGGCGCAGGTCGAGCGGTGGACTGGCAACGCGACACATGTGACCACCCTCGGTTCGAAGGATCTTCGCCGGATGCGCCGAGCGCGTGAGGCGATCCTCGCCAAGTGGGAACGTGACCTCGTCGTCATCACGGGTAGCCGCGACGTCCTGAAGGTTGCGAGCTGACGGCGGCCAAGACCGCTGACTGCACGCCCGCGCAAGGTAGGTCGCGGCTGCAGCAGGCGGAGGCCTTCGTGATGGCAGCGGACCTCGTGCTGAGCGACGACAGCGATACCGCGACGCCGGCGTCGCCGCGGCGCTCGCCGTTCTGCGGGCATCGCTGCGTCGGACGCGGCGTGCTGCGCCAAGCTGCGCAAGCGGCCACGCGGCCAGGACCCGCGGTCGCCGCGTCGCCACCGGCGAGCTCGCTGATGCCGTCGAGACCCTCAACGAGGTCGCCCAGCACGCACCCGGCTTCGCCCTCGACCCCGGTGACGTCGATCGCACGCAGTGGTTCGAGCTGCTCGAGCCGGTCAGCGAGCTGCTTCGCCGAAAGGGCATCATCCAGGAGGCAGATCGGGCGGGGGAACTCGGGGGGACCGAGCCGGAACTGGGCATCGAGCTGTGATCCCTTCGGGCCTGAGGACCCAAGGGCCTGCCTCAGTCGGGCGGTCGTCGAGTGCGAACCTTCGACTCGACCAGGACGTCCAGCACCTCACCTATCGTGCGCTCCTGGGTGATGGCTTCTCGCAACGTCAGATGAGACTGGATCTCGTAGCGGTTGCGCCGGCCATCCTTGTCCTTCACGACGTAGCCACCCTCGGTCAGGTCAGTGACGATGCTGTAGGCGCTGCGTTCGGTGATACCCAGCGTCGCGGCGATGTCCCGCAGGCGCACCCCGGGGTCGTGGGCGATGCAGACGAGGACCCGAGCATGGTTGGTGAGGAAGCTCCACTCCGCCATGGGTACACATCCTAACCAGCTCTTTCTGGAAATAGATTGCTAGTTTCTCCCAACTAGCGTAGGGTGGGTGACAGCTCCCGTAGCCGCCGGTCGCCGACCCTCAGCTGCTCGAGGGCGACCGAGAGGATCTGACATGTTGATGCGATTCGAGCCGTTCCGGGAGCTAGACCGGATCACCGAGGAGATGCTCAGCGAACGCCGAGCCCGCCAAATCCCTGTGGACGCGTACCGTCGGGGCAACGAGTTCAAGGTCCAGTTCGATTTGCCGGGTGTAGATGCCCGCTTCATCGAGCTGACCGTGGAGAAGGATCTCCTGACCGTGCGGGCAACGCGCGCATGGGTCCGGGCGGAGGGCGATCAGATCCAGATCGCAGAACGGGCCCACGGCGAGTTCAGCCGCCAGTTGTTCCTTGGAGAGGGCCTGGACCGTGACCACCTCAGCGCCGCGTACGAGAATGGCGTGCTCACGCTCACGATCCCCGTAGCCGAGGAGGCCAAGCCACGCAAGGTTGAGATCGCCCACGCTGAGGGTGTGGCTCAGGCCGTCACAGCCGGTTCTATCGCCGAGTGAAGAACGGGCTCAGTTCCAACGGCACGGCTCCGTCGCGAGCCGTGCCGTTGCAGGTCTGCGCTGAGTGACGACACCTTCGCCTCGGGCCCACCCGCGGGGTGAATGCGCTCAGCGGCGGCCCGTGAACGCGAGTGGACGCGGGCGAGCCGGTATCGCCGTCCTCGCCGGTGCGGGTCTCCGACGTCCTCAGGCCTGGCCCCCGAGCATCACGTCACCTGCAGTTTGTAGGACGCGAGCTGCTCGACTCGTTCGATGTGGGCCCCGCTGCGGTGGAAGCGATGGCCGATTTCGGCATGGTCGGCGCCACCGGCTCGCCATTTCAAGATCCGGCGCTCCACCGGCCGAAGGACGCTCGCTTCCGGCTTCGCGCCGGTCCGCGGTATCTCCGTGTAAGCGATCACCCGCCTCACGAACTCTGGTCGACGTCGGAAGCGGCGGGCGATCTCGGTGTCATCGACGCCGTTGCGAACGAGGCGGAGAACCCGGCGCTCGAGCGGCCTCAGCGATTGTTGATCGGCCATCGTCGTGTCTCCCCTGCTTCTGCCCTCACCCTAACCCTAACCGTCGGCGCTCCATCGGCCGTCGTAGTTGAGGAGGATGAGCCGTCGCTGGACGGACCGCGGTGAGGAGACTCGCTCGAGCGCGACATGCACGATCCCGCTGTCATCCGGGACCCGCGGCGCATCAGCGAGATCGCTCTGTGCTTGTTCAGTCGTCGTGTGGTGCGGCGAGGAGGTCGGCGCTGAGCGCGAGGGCGGCGGCGAGGGCTGCCGCCCTCTGGACGACGGCATCGAAGTAGTGCCCGGCGGCGGTGCCGTTGCCCACGGGTGGGTCGCCGAGCGATCTGAGCAACGTTCCGGGCTCTTCGGACACGACGATCGGTTCGACCGCCGGCAGCTCATCCGCGGTGCGCCAGATGTCGACGGGCCGGGGTCGCTTCGCCTGGGGCCTGCGCCGTTGGTTGGTGCGGCTCGGTCGAGGGCGGTTCATTCGTCACCCTCTGGGAGCAGCTCGTCGGGTCGCAGCCCGAGCGCGAGGCGGAGCTGGTCGGCGCTCAGATCAGCAACCGAGCTGGCCCGCGGGAGCACGACCTGTGCGATGTGGCGCTTGCCGGCGACGACTTCCTCGACGCGTTCGTCGACGGTGCCGGGGCAGACGAGGCGGTGGGCGACCACCGTGCGGCTCTGTCCGAGCCGCCAGGCGCGATCGCGCGCCTGGTCCTCGACTGCCGGGTTCCACCAGCGGTCGTAGAGCACCACGTGGTTGGCGGCGGTCAGGTTCAGCCCGCTGCCCCCTGCCTTCAGCGACAGCACCATCGCGCCCGGTCCTTCGCCGGTTTGGAAGTCGGTGACGAGGCGGTCCCTGACCCCACGGGCAAGGCTCCCGTCGTAGCAAGCGACCGGGACCCCGGTGAGCTGGGTGAGGTGCTCGGCCAGTCGCCGGCCCCACGTCGCGAAGTGGGTGAACACGAGCATCCGCTCGCCGGCAGCGAAGACCGACTCGACGATCTCCTCCAGGCGGGTTAGCTTGCCGGACCGCCCGGCGAGTGGCTGCCCATCGTCGCGGTACGCCGCCGGGTGGTTGCAGATCTGCTTCAGGGCGGTGATGGCGGCGAGGATCGCCCCCCTCCTCCCCTCCCCATTGGCGTCGGGGCCGGCCATGTCCACGACGAGCTCGTCGAGCACCGCCTGGTACAGCCCGATCTGCTCGGTCGTCATGGTGCAGTGGTCGAGCTCGTCGATCTTGTCGGGGAGCTCCGCGGCGACCTCCGGCTCCGACTTGGTCCGACGGAACAGCAGGATCCCGTTCAACGCCCGCAGGGCGGCTTCGCCTTCACCGGACATCTGCGCCAGGAACGTTGCCCGTGACCCGACGAGGCCGGGATTCGTGAAGTCAAGGATGGCCCACAGGTCACCGAGCCCGTTCTCGATGGGTGTGCCGGTGAGGGCGAGGCGCGTGCGGGCCTGGATCCGGCGGAGCTGCTGGGCTGTCTCGCTCATCGGGTTCTTGATGGCCTGGGCCTCGTCGAGCACGATCCGCTCCCAGCTGGCCGCGGCGAGAGCCTCGACGTCACGAACGGCGGTGGCGTAGGTCGTGATCACGATGTCGGCATCGGCGATCTCGGCCTCCAGCTCCTGTGCTGTCGACCGGGCCGCGCCGTGGTGGACGACGACACGCAACCCCGGGGTGAAACGGGCCGCTTCTGCCGCCCAGTTGCCGACGACGGCTGCCGGTGCGATGACGAGAGTCGGTCCGGCCTCAGTCGCGCCCGCGAGATGGGCGAGCACCGTCGGGGTCTTGCCGAGACCCATGTCGAGCGCGAGGCATCCCCCGAGCTCGGCGGCGCCGAGGAACCCGATCCATGCGAGTGCTTCGGCCTGGTAAGTGCGCAGCTCGCCGACGAACCCCTCGGGCCGGCTGAGCGGTGCGCTCGACGCCTCCTCGGCGCGTCGAACGATGTCGTTCGCCCAGCTGGTGCCATGCACGGTGACGCCGCCGGGCAGGCCCGATCCGTCCAGACCGATGCTCTGGCGCAGGATCTCGGCGCCGGTGAGCTGGGTGAGCGCCTCGCGCTCCGCGAGCGCCGTCGCAGCCCGTTCCAGATCGACCCGGTCGACCTCGACCCAGCGGCCACGCGACTGCACCAAGGGGCGAGCCTGCCGGGCGAGCCGAGCCACATCGGCCGCCGTGAGCTCGACGTCGTCGACGAGCACCGACCAGGTGACGTCGCTGAGCTGGAGCGCCCCCACCACCGAACCCGCCGGAGTCTCCGCCGACAGCCGCAACCCGGTCGTCGCCTTGCGCCGCGACAACGCCGGTACGCGCACCTCGAACCCGACAGCCGCGAGCGTCGGACCGAGGACCGTCATGAACTCCCACGCCTCTTCCTGGCTCAGGGCGACGTGCCCGCGGCGGCGGATCACCGAGCGATCGAGCGCCGGGAAGAGCCGCTCCGAATCGCGCCCACTCCGCCGCCACCGGGCCGCGAGTGCGCTCGGCTCTCGAGCGCGGCGTCGATCGTGACGAGCTTGCCCTTCCCGGCCGGGGCGTGGACGGAGACGAGCCACACGCCCCCTGCGCCAGGCTCATCGAGTCGGACGACCAGCCCCGGAGATGTGCGCGAGGTGACAGTGTGCGACCAGTGGTCGAGCCGTTTGGCCACGTCTGTCGCCAGCCGGGCCTGGGCACGGAAAAGCGAGCCGTCCATGCGAGCGATCACGGCGTCGGCCAGGTCGCTCGGCGAGTCGACGCTCGGAGGTGGCGCCGGCAGCTCCATGCGCTCGACGCTCTCGGTGACGATCGCCTCGACCACTGCGCTGATGACGCCGATGGCCGTTGCACGGCCACTCCCACCATCGACCGCGGCGACCGTCCCGGGCATCGATCGTGCGAGGGCTTCGACGGTCGGGCTGTCCGTGAGCGCCGGACGCCATCGGACGGCGGCGTCGACGAGTCGGCCGTCCGGACGGTTGGCGACTCGCAGGCTCGGCACGACCGACCCACGAGCCACGAGCCGCACCCCCTCGAGCGCAACGTGGCCGAGCCAGAGCACGCTCGCACCAACGCCCCCGCGACCGTGTCCACCCCCGACAGCGACCAGCCAGCCCAGCGCATCCTTCATGGGGATCGTGAGGGCCTCGGCGCGCACACCGCCCGGGAGCACGACGCCTGGGTGGAGCTGCCAGCCCACCGGTGGACCTCCGATCGCCTCCAACCGTGTCGCGAGCGCGTCGTTCGCCTCCGGAGGCGCACCACGAGCCCCCGCCCACACGACGAGCTGCCCCGCAGACCACGACACCTGCAACTGCACCTCGCCCGGCTCGAGCTCCTCGCAAGGGATCGCCACCACGGCGTCGGGTTCCGAACCCCGACTCCCCGTCGGCGCCTGGCGGAGCACGGCGGCCGCGGCCCGCAGGCTGTCGATCGTGTCGTGGAAGTCGGCAACCACCTGGGCGCGCTCGTCACCCCGCAGGCTCTGCACGGACGCGAGGTCCTCCTCGGCCTCGACGATCAAGCGATCAAGAACGGCGAGCGACCCGCGCTCATCGACGCGCACGAGGGCGAGGTCAGCGTCCGACCCTCGGCCATCGGCGATCGACCAGATCGCCGCCTCGACCCTCCGTTCATCGACCATCCGTGCCCATCCTGAGTTCCTGACATCTCGCGACGCGATGTTCGGCCCCGACCATCGTCACGGGCAGCAACACTCGCCGCGCCGAGTACCTGCCCAGGCTCCTCGCCGCGCCCTGACCGGTTCGGCCGAACACCCTCGCCGGCGTACGAACCGCTCCCGTCCGCAGCACCCCATCCGACGCGCAGCACCACCGAGCCACGCCGTACCAACGCCCACCCATCACCCTACCCGGCGTGGATCGCGCTCGCCTGGCTGCAGTGCCACCGTGTCGTCGTCGCCCCGCTCGTGGGCGCGAGCAAGCCCTCCCAGCGCGAAGACGCGCTGGCATGCGTCCACATCGACCGAACCGACGACGAAGTCGTCCAGCTCGAGGCGTGGGGTCGCCGGGAGAACGAGGCGGTTGGTCGATCCACCCGCCTGAGACGATCCTCAGCGACAGGCGCCGGATAGCTCGTCGAGGGACTCGTCGAGGCAGTCGGCGTACAGCGTCGGGTCCGGCATCAGGGCGGGCATCGTACGTTCGAACACGCGGGTCAAGCGCGCCGGGCGCGAGAGGCTATTGATCCCGGCCCGGGCCACCAGCTCCCACGACCAAGGCTCATGCTCGGGCTCCCATCGCTGATCCGGCGGGTCGGGCACGGCGTCGGGTGTGCGGTCGTGAATGGCGGCGAGGATCTCCATGCCCGAGAGACGGTCGATGGCCGCATGATGGACCTTCTCGACGAGAGCGAAGCTCCCCTCCGTCGTGCCCTCAACCCCGTCGAGCCCCTCGATCACGTAGATCTCCCACGGCGGGCAGGACAGATCGAGGGGCCGAGCGAGAAGGCGGGCAGCCTCGGCCCAGAGCTGCCCCAAATCACCCGGCCGGCGAAGGATGACATGGCGAACGTGGAACGCCAGGTCAAAGTCCGGGCCTTCGATCCAGTAGGGGTGGTCGACGCCCATGGGTACGGGAACGATCCTCTGGCGGAACATCCCGGCCAGGTGAAGGCGACGTCCAATGTTCCGCACGACGGCTTCGAAGGTGATCTCGCCGCCCGGTGCCGTGGAGGAGTCGTAGACCATGATCGTGCCGACGTGCATCGGGGCCCCGGGCATCTCCCGGTAGAAGAAGGTGTCAACGGCGAGCCCACTCAGCTGTCGCAACTGGCCCTATTGCCGTCGCTATCTGTCGACCTACCAGGGAGGCCAGATACACCCGGACGCGTCCACAAGCTGGTGAGGGTGCACGCTTACCAAGCGGTTCAGTCGTCGCCGATGCGAGATCCCGGACTGGTTACACGTCCTGTAGGACACGACAAGCGCGACCTTCACGAGGCCGACAACAGCCGGCACGAGCCGCTACTGGGCAACACTCGACGGATCGCGCATGGCACCTGAGCTGCCCAAATGGCTCAGGACGACACGGGACGGACCGACCCGATGACCCTCTCAAAGGTGGCGGCACGGGTTCGAATCCCGTTGGGGCTGCCAGTGTGATGTCTCAAGACATCCCGGACAGCCCGAACCCTCATCTGGGTGCGGTGCGGGACTGTCCGATTGAGCGACCGTGCCATACACAGCCGCGAGGATGCGGTCGGATTTGTGCCGTCGAATGCGTGCCGTTCGAGCTGTCCTGGTCCGCGCCGTCCGGGACGGCACGGCGTAAGTTGCGCGAGACCCCGCGGTCCGGCGGCAGCCGCCGGTCCGGCCGCTACGACAGGAGTCGCACATGGACAAGACCCTCGGGCGCCGGTTGGGCGCCGAACTCCTCGGTACCTACGTCCTTGTCTTGGGGGGCACGGGCGCCGCGGTGCTTGCCGCCAAGTTCTTGGTTCCCGCCGTCGGCAGCCCGGTGCAGCTCGGCATCGGATTCCTCGGTATCTCCCTGGCGTTCGGTCTCACGGTCCTCACCATGGTCTACGCGGTCGGGCACATCTCCGGCGGCCATTTCAATCCGGCGGTCACGCTCGGATTGGTCACTGGGCGCCGCTTCCCACCCAAAGATGCGCTCCCCTACATCATCGTGCAGGTCGTAGGCGCCATCGCGGCGTCCGCGACCCTCTGGCTCATCGCCATCAACCAGAAGGGCCAGACCAAAGATGCGCTGGCCGCTGGCGGCTTGGCCGCCAACGGCTACGGAAGTCACTCTCCCGGACAATTCGATCTCGGCGCCGGGCTGGTCGCCGAGATCGTCCTCACAGCCATCTTCATCATTGTCATCCTCGGCATCACCGACCGGCGGGCCCCGAAGGGCTTTGCTGCCCTGGCGATCGGCTTAGCGTTGACGTTGATCCATCTGGTCAGCATTCCCGTCACCAATACCTCGGTGAACCCGGCCCGCTCCACCGGTCCCGCGGTGATCGAAGCGATCGCTGGCGAAAGCTGGCCGATCAGCCAGCTCTGGCTGTTCTGGATTGCCCCACTTGTCGGCGGTATCCTCGGGGCCCTCGTCTACCGATCCATCGGCGCCGACGTCGGCGGCGCCCCGGGTGAGGACACCGGCACAACACCCGCCTGAACCGAGATGCGGCCGCGGCGACACGATCCAACCATCGCACCAACAGGCGACGGCTCAGGTCGGCGCCCCGTGCCAGCGGTGGGTCCGTCTGCGCAATGGACGACGTTCCGCGTCTCGTCGAGATGAGCTCACACCGACCGGCGAGCCTGCACACGCCGTTCGCGCTGCGGCCAGACCATGAGGTCCCACAGCAGCTGTACGGCAAGGCGCCTCGTCCGGAGAGTGTCTCATCGACCCTTCGACTCGGTGGAGCCTCAATGAGGGCGCCGCGCCGCCGCGGAGGGCACTGCTCTGAAATCGGTGTCGTCTACCGCTTCGTGGACCAACGCGTCGGCGATGGGGCCGCCGAGGACGCAAGCGTCAACCCCACTTGAGCCGTGATGCACTCCAAGACCCATCGGTCGGGCCCGGTCGCGAGCGCCGCCCGGTTCTCCGTTCAGCCCGACCTCCGTCGGCAGCTCGGTGCGGCACTGTGAGGAGCCCGGCCAGTCAGGCGGGCGGCGGTCCCGTTGTCGGCGGGTTGGTCGTTGCCTCCGTCGCGGCGAGTTGCGACAGCGATGCCTGCGTGGCAGCAGCCGCCTGCGCTTGCTGTTCACGACGCTCGGCTTCAGCTTCGGCCGCGTCGAGATAGCGCAACCGCTGGGACAACCATCTGGTCAACGCGCTCAGGACCATCGCGACGATGCCGTAGATGATCATCGCGAACAGAACTGAAGTGTCGAAGACTGCGTTGACGTTGCCGCTGGTCGTGCCGAGCTGAATCGGCGTGAAGATGCCTCGGAACGGCTCCATGACACGGTCGAGGTTGCGGTACGCCCATTCCGTGAAGCCCGCCGATGGGTTGGCCCCGAACAAGAGCAGGAAGAAGCCGATGACCAGGATGATCTCTACGACGATGACGTAGAAGTAGATGAGGTAACTGATCACGCGGGCGACCCACACGACGCCCTTCCTCGCTCGAAGCACGTCGAGGCGTTGAGTGGCCATCTGGCTCCATCCCTTGGTCGAGGGAGATGCCGCGTCGCCGGAGCCGGAGCAGACGGCAATCGACAGCAGTCTGGGCTCGCCACACTACGCGCCCGTAACCATCGTCGCCGCCATCGGACTCCAGGCGGTGCGCCGCGGCCCCGCGTGATCGTTGCCGACGAGGAGCGTAGATCAGGGCAATCTGTGTGCTCCCGGCACGGTGGACCGGTTGCATGCCTGCACGTCCTTCCTCGGAGGCTCGTTCAGAGCCCGGATGGTTCCGACTGCGGCGTCGTTCTTCAGAGGTGGAAGAAGCCGGTCTGGAGGTCACCTGCGACCATGTCGAGGGGATGACCGCTCACCACCAGCGATCCTCGCCACGGCGCCGTCAACACGAAGAGCAAGGCGATGCTCAAACCGACGACGCAGGCGAGTCCGCCGACGAGCAGGGACGTGCGAACGCGGACGCGGATGGTCAACACGCTGGCGTTGACGATCAGCGCCACTCCACTGACGACCAGAGTCGTGACATAGAGGGCAGGGATCTGCCGTGACGCCGCCGAGATGCGCGCTCGGCGGCTCGTGGTGACGCCGTCGAGGGCGGCTAGCAGCTCGGTGCTCTGCGGCGTCCCGAGTGCCGGGTTGGCAGCTTCGCCGCGTACAGCGTGTTCCAGGCCGCCGATGCTGTCGGTAACGACAGGGTCGTCGCCGGCGGCAGCGGCGTCGCCATGCCACTCGCGGGCGCGAACAGCCGGACACAGGCCAACAGCGCCGTCTGGATCACGGCGGTTCGGATCCCTGGGGTTGTCGCTGCCGAGGCCAGTCGCGAAGCAGCTTCGGCCTCGGTGCTGACGATGTCCTGCGCCGAGTGCAGGTAGCCGGCTTCGCTCGCCAGCGTGAGCGCCATCAGCACGGCGAAGACGGCCCCGAGGGCCGGCATGAGCGGAGCGGCGATGGGCCGGTAGGTGATCGCGGTCTTGTGGGGTGACAAGAGCGTGGATCGCCACTCGGCTGGCTGCGGCGATGATGAGGGGCAGGGCTAGCCAAGCTGCAACGAGCGAGGCAGCCGGCAGCGAAGTCACCCACGCCATGGCGTGACTGTAGGCCGCGCCTCGACGGGCACACGGGTGAGGCGCCGGGCCGAGTCAACGAGTTCGTGAGCTCGTCGTCCAGTCGCTTCGGTTCGGCCCGAATAGCGTGTCTAGCTTCGCGACCGTGTCCGACCAGGGGCCGTGCGCCTAGCTAATTGACCGCACGCTAAGCCGGTCACCGTACTCGGCGGCGGCGTTCACCCGAAGGGCGATCGCATGAAATCCTCGACGACTGTCTCGCAGGACTGCACTGCTGGCCCGAACAGACAACCGTGAACTTCATCGTCGCGGTACTCATCGTCCTGGCGAGCACGGCCCTGGCGATCGCCGCCATGCTCCTTGTTCGCCGCCGAGCACCAGGGAAGCTATTTCAACGACGGTGACCGGGCCGCGGGCGTCTTCGGCGTCTTGGCGACCGGATTCGCGGTTCTGCTCGGGTTCGTGGTGTTCCTGGCGTTCACGAGCTACGACGCCGCACGATCGGGTGCCGAGACCGAGGCCCAGATCGTCGCGCAACAAGTCGAGACGGCGCAGCTGTTCCCCGCCGATGTGGTCGACGAGCTCTCAGGAGAGCTGGTTTGCTACGCCCGCTCGGTCGCTGGCGTCCAGTGGCAGCGCATGCAGAACGGAACCATCGGCGAAGATCTCAACCCGTGGGCGGTGAAGCTCGCGCAGACGCTCGAGCGGGTCGACCCGCAGACCCCCAGCCAGCAGGCCGCCTACAGCAAATGGCTCGACGAGCGGACGGACCGGGAAACAGCTCGCAGCGACCGCATCCACGGCGCCGTCGGCGTGATCCCCCTGCCCCTCTGGCTCGTGTTGCTGTTCACCGCAGGAGTCATCTTCGTGTACATACTGTTCTTCGCCGACAGCGCCGAACGAGCAATCGTCCAAGCACTCCTGATGGGCAGCGTCGTGGCGGTGATGGTGTCGACACTGCTCCTTCTGCAGTTCCTCAACAATCCCTTCCACCCGGGGATCGGCGGCCTGCGTCCCGTCGCCATGCAGCGCGCCGAGAAGATCATCGACCAGGAACTCAACGCGGCCGGGCGCACGATCCACGCCCCGTGCGACGCCGCCGGCAACTCCTTGTAGACCCTCCGTCCCCCGGGACTCGGAATCGAGAGCACGGTGGTCTGAAAGACCAGCCGGTGACTGCGAGGACCGCGACTGTCAATGGCCAGCGTGGAGTCCCCACTGGTGGCCAACGAAAAGTCCCCACCTCGGGCCCGGTCAGGCGGCTGCCTTCTTGACGGCGTCGTCGTAGGCGCCCTCGAGGTCGCTCTTGGTCGTCGAGTCGATGACGAGCTTCTGCGCCCCTCTCAGTATGGGTTTGAGGTCATGGCCCTTCGGGTTGACCGCCACGACGACCAGGCCGCTGTCGCCAGCCTCGAGCGTGTCGCTCATCTCGTGGATCGTCTCCTTCGGGATGTTGTGCCAGGAGTGGCCGGCGATGCCACCGCACCGGCGAGGCCGGCTGCGCTCGCGCCACCACCGGCGCCGATCGCGAGGGGGGCGAGCGGCGGCGCCACCACGCACAGCGCACCACCGACGAGCGCACCGCCCCAGGCGAGGTGCTTCGCCGTGCCGTCGTGACGCTCGACCTCGACCTTCCCGTCAACCCCCTTGGTAGGCACGCCGACGGCGACGTGATCGAACGCGCCTTCCGACTTGGCAGCCATGACTGCATGGAAGTCGTTGACCGCCGTCGCACGGTCGCTGTACGTGGCAACCGCCAGGGTGATCGGAGTGTCCTTGTTCATCGTCGTCAGCTCCTTCTTTAGCTCCTTCTTTGATCGAACGACCTGATCGTGAAGTCGCCCGGGCACATCCGCCATCCACATTCGGCACGCGACGCGGCTTGCCGAATGTGGATATGAAAGCTGAGACATGGATGCTTCAATGCCGGTACCGCTCGACGGCGCACGCTGACATCACCGACCGTTTCTCCGAAAGCGAGGCCGCAACGATGATCTGGGCGATCCTTGCGCTCCTGGGTGTCCCGATCTGGTTGTGTGTGGCCGGCCTGTGTATCCTGGTCGCGCGCAATCGTGCGATCCGGAAGCGCCCGGGAAGCGTGAAGGTGAGGCGACGACAGTCGGGCAAGTCGTGCTGGACGCGCGGTTACGGTGTATGGGTACACGACGTGTTCGCATATCGCGGCTCCCCGGCAGGTTGGAAGGAGTCCCTGATCGGCGTACGCGAAATCGTCACCCTTCCTCCCAGTCCAGCGGACGCGAAGAAGCTGCGTCGCCTCGGATCACCCGCCGTCGATCGTACGGTTCGTCGACGACGGCGGCGAGCACATCGACTTCGCGACCGACTCCGCGGACTCGCTCGATCTACTTGGCGGGTTCGCAGCCGCCGCGCACACCGCGGCCGTGAAGACACCCGCGTCGGCCGCCGACATATGACTGCCACGCCAGCGAGCTCGTCCGCGCTTGGCGTCGAGAAGGTGGGCTGCAGGTGCCACGAACACTCTGGCCAATCAGGTCGGTGGGTCCACGACGATCGAACCCGATCGGTAGCTCGGGCGATCCATCTCGACAAGCGGCAGACTCTGTCAGCGTCCTCCGTCGGTGAGACGGCGGGCCTCGGTCCACGCCGATGAGCACGAGAGACGAGGGTGGTGCGCGATGCCGAATGCGGATAGCGAGTGACGGTTCGACGAGCCACAGTTTGAACCGAGGGTGATGTCGATGGCTGAGGGGCATTCAACTCAAGAGGCCGCGCAGCGAGCGTCCCTGCCCCCGCCTGCGACGATTGCTTGCGACGACCTGAGGAGTACCCCGGGCGGCCACGGGCCTCTGCGACTGCCCGACGTCGGCTTTCCGGGCGATTCGAATGCTGCACTGGACAGGCTTGGTCGGCCGGAGGGTCTGCCGGTCGACGTCGGCGTTCCCGTGGAGGAGCATCTCGGTCCGAACTCGGAAGCTGGCGACGAGCGTGGCGCGTCAGCGCCAATCGCATCCGAGACCATGACGGGGCGAGCGTGGCCAATCGTCCGATCGCTGCAGGCGCGGCTCGGGCGCGGGTTCGACACAGCTGCGATCGCGGAGCGGGTCGAGGCCGAACTCGGCGCATTCTCGGGAGCGAGGGTCACCCAGTTCATTTCGATCTTTGTCGAACGCCGGGTGTGGGAATGCTTCTCGGGCCGGCGATCTCCGTCCCGGCCGACGCAGGGCCGGCACGGGCAGCACGTGAGCGACCGACCTCGCGTGGCCGAATGAACTCGAACGCGCTCGTGATGACGTTGGGTACGCCCGGCCGTGCGATGGCCGTCGGCCACTTCCTCGCCTGGGCTGTGGCGCTCGTGCTGCTCGACTCGGCCTTGGTGTTCATCGGTGGTCAGGAGTCCACGTCATCAGACAGCGCGTCCCTGCCGGTGTCGGCCGTCTTCGCCACCCGGCTCGGGCTCGCGATCGCTGCTCGCTCTCGGGCAGCGCTGAAGGGCGCGCCACGGTGGCGAGCACACGACACCCGAGTCCAGGGTCCGTCCGCCACACCTCGCGCTCGAGGCCGCAGCCGGTTGGATCGGATGAGTGGCTCCAAAGAGCTCCTATCGCGCGCGTGCCATGTCCGGGGGTGGGGACGCAACGCTGTGCCGATGGCACCAGCGTGGGCTGAGAATGTACTCGTGACATCAATGGCTCTTCGCGCCTTGCCCGGGCTCCGAAATCTCCAGAGCAGCTCGATCGAGATCACAGCAGGGAGGATGTGGTGAGCCAAGACACCGGGACGAGACAGTGGATGCAATCGTGGTTCGACGAGAACGTCGTCCACCCGATCGAAGACTTCCAGAACCCGAACCAGGAGTGGAGGCGACTCTTCTCCGAGGCACTCGGAACGTTCTTCCTCGTCCTCGTTGCCGCTGGCGGTGGAATGATGGGCCAGGCGTTCCCCGACACCATCGCCCGGTCCGCAGCTGTCACCGCGCCCGGCCTGATGGTCATGGCGATCATCCTGTTCATGGGCAAGGTGTCAGGTGCGCACCTGAACCCGGCGGTCAGTCTGGCGTTCGCAGCGCGCGGCGACTTCCCATGGCGCCGGGTACCGGGCTACATCGTCGTGCAGCTCTTGGGCGCGACGCTGGCGGCCTGGTTTCTCCAAGCGGTGGTCGACGTGTCAGCCACCTATGGTTCGAACTATCCGGCGGCCGGGTATTCGACCGGGGCGGCGTTCTGGATGGAGTTCATCCTCACCCTTGGTTTGGTCAGCGTGATCCTAGGCACGGCATCGGGCGCCCAGAACATAGGGATCATCGGCGCGTTCGGTGTCGGCGGCTACATCGCGTTGGCCGGGCTGTGGGGTAGCCCGATCTCGGGCACCTCGATGAACCCAGCCCGCACGTTCGGGCCCGACCTCGTCGGAGCCGACTTCTCGGACTACTGGGTCTACGTGGCCGGGCCCATCGCCGGCGCGGCTCTCGCTGTCGTGTGTGGGTTCGTCCTGCGAGGACGGGGTGGCGGTAGGGCCGGGTCCCGTGCGGCCCAGGGCGGCCTGTTCACCGAAGTCGCCGACCCGACAAGTGAGCGGGCGCACGGGTGAGCAGCGGGCCCTGACCGACGATCCCGTGGCGACCGGCAGAAGAACCACGAGCCCCGGACATGCCAGCACCATCGGCCGCCGCGAGTTGGCGTGGCTATCCCGATCGGCGCCGCGATGCCGAATCCGGATAGACGGGAGACCATCGCTGGGCGATGCTCTCCCGCAGGCCATTGACAGATCTGGATAGCACTCGAGGAGTCCGCCGATCTGTGAGGACGTCCTCAACCAGTCAACCGGCCGCCCGACAATCCGAGGGAGATCGACCATGGCCGAGAACGACACTCAGCTCATCGAGGAGATGTTCGTCCAGCTCGCGAGAGGCGTGACCACGACCGACAGCTCAATGACGCTCCTGGGAGCGAGCCCGTCGACGCTGTACTTCTCGGACCGACCCGAACGCGTCGTGGGACACATGACGACGCGGCAGTTCGTGGACCATTGGAACGAAGGGCCCGACAGCTTCGCCTCGGATCCGCCCAACGCTGTGCTCTCCTTCGCTGAGCCGGACGACAGCACGCTCAGCGACGTCGTGGTGGTGTTCCGCGATCCGACAATCACGGATGACTCGGTCACATATGCGATCGATGTCCTCGAGGGGGAGGTGCCGGTCAAGGCCGGCGCATGCACCTTGTTCATCGACCCTCTCGGGCGTCCGCTCTCCCCCGTCTCCGCCGCGGGAATGCACCGACGGGACCGACGGAGGACGCGCCGCCGCTTTTGATTGCGAGTAACTGTTCCGAGACAATGTCCCGACGCCCGACGCCTATCGACGAGGTCGCCATCAGCGACGAATCCGTCTCTGGTGCTTATGAACCGAACTCGACTCGGACTTCCTCGCAACGCGCTCGTGTGACGCATGACTAGAGTGCCCGAGCGGATGAGACCGCGCTGCCGAGCCGGGATAGCGGAGCGGGCTTCAGGAGACTGGAATGGCCCGTGACGCCCGCGAAAAGCCACGCAACGAGGAAGGATGTGACGGTGACCGACGTCGACCGCAGAACTCTCCCTATTCGGCGAAACACGTTCGGGGGGGTCGTCAACCGGACACTGGACGGCTCGCAGCCCGACTGGAACCTCATTGGACACCCGTCCCCGCCGGAAGGCGCACCGAATGTCCTGCTTGTCCTCATCGATGACGCGGGATTCGGGAACCCGAGCACGTTCGGCGGGCCGATCCAGACGCCGAACTACACCCGTGTCGCCGAGGGAGGGCTGCGCTTCAACCGGTTCCACGTCACCGCACTCTGCTCCCCCACGCGCGCCGCCTTGCTGACCGGGCGGAACAACCACACTGTCGGGTTCGGGTCGATCGGCGAGTTCGCGGGTGGCTTCCCGGGCTACTCGGCGACGCTCCCACGGGATTGTGCTCCCTTGCCCCGGATTCTGCGGGACAACGGTTACAGCACGGCCGCGTTCGGGAAATGGCACTTGACCCCTGACGGCCAGCAAGGTCCGGCCGGGCCGTTCGACCGGTGGCCGAACGGTTGGGGGTTCGACTACTTCTACGGGTTCCTCGGCGGCGGCGCGAGTCAGTGGGACCCGTGTCTGGCAGAGAACCAGAAGATCATCGGCACTCCCGAGGAGTTCTACGACGATCAAGATCCGTTCTACTTTCCGGACACGATGGCCGATCGCACCATCGAGTGGTTGCATGCGATACGCGCCCAGGAGGCCCAGAAGCCGTTCTTCGTCTATTTCTCGACTGGGTGCAGCCACGCGCCGCACCACGTAGCGAAGCAGTGGGCCGACAAGTACAAGGGAAAGTTCGACCAGGGATGGGACCGGCTCCGCGAGCAGACCTTCGCCCGCCAGAAGGAGTTCGGGGTCATCCCCGCCGACGCCCAGCTCACACCGCGCGACGCTGCCTTCCCGGCATGGGACGACGTCCCCGACAAGCTGAAGGCGTTCTACGCCCGCCAGATGGAGGTTTACGCGGGGTATTCAGAGAACGCTGACTACAACGTCGGCCGCGTGATCGAAGCCATCGAGGAACTGGGCGAGCTCGACAACACGCTGATCCTGTGGATCTGGGGTGACAACGGGGCCAGCATGGAAGGGACGATCACCGGCTCGTTCAACGAGCTGACAATGCAGAACGGCATCCCTCTGACCGACGAGATGCAACTCCAGCTGTCCGAACGGTACGGCGGGTTGGACCAGTGGGGCGCGGCGATCATGGACCCCCATTACGGCGCGGCGTGGGCGTGGGCCGGGAACACGCCGTTCCAGTGGGGCAAGCAGGTCGGTTCGCACCTGGGCGGGACCCGTAACCCGTTGGTCGTGCACTGGCCCGAGCGCATCCACGACCGCGGCGGCCTGCGTTCTCAGTTCACGCATGTGATCGATGTGGCTCCGATGATCCTCGATGTCGCGGGTATTCCCGAGCCCGACACGGTCGACGGGATCGAGCAGGTGCCGATGCACGGCTCTACGTTCGGCGCGTCGTTCACGAATAGGGACGCCCCTGAACACCGGACCCAGCAGTACTTCGAGACGATCGGCAACCGGGCCATGTACAAGGATGGCTGGTGGCTGGCGATGAAGACCGAGCGCATCCCATGGGTCATCACACCCGAGGCCCTCAAGCCATACGCGCCCGGCGTCTGGGATCCCGACAAGGGCCCAGCCGAGCTGTACTACCTACCCGACGACTTCACCCAGGCGAAGGACGTGGCGGCGGACCATCCCGACAAGGTCCAGGCGCTCAAGGAACTGTTCTGGGAGGAGGCCGAGCGGTACAAGGTGCTGCCGCTGCTCGCCACGCTGTCCACGTTCTTCGGGCTGCTCCCTCCCATCGCGGAGCAGACAACGTTCGAGTTCCGCGGCGACGTCCAGAACGTCATGTCCGGCATGATTCCTAGGATCTACAACCGTTCGTACGCGATCACCGCCGACCTGGTGGTGCCAGAGGGCGGTGCCGAGGGCGTAATCGTCGCTGAGGCCGACCATCTTGGGGGGTTCACGCTCTACGTCAGAGACGGCAAGCTCACGCACACCTACTCGATGATGGGTGTGTTCGTCTTCAAACAGGTAGCCGAGGAGGGCCTGCCGATCGGCGACGTGACGGTGCGCATGGAGTTCGCCGCCGACGGGGCCACACCCGCGACCGGCGGCGAAGTGACCCTGTTCATCGATGATCGACCCGTTGGCAAAGGCCGGATGGACCACACTGTGCCGATCCGCTTTTCCGGTTACGCTGGCATGGACATCGGCCGCGACAACGGGGGCGTCGTGGACCTTACCTACGAGGCAAAGAAGCCCTTTGCGTTCACGGGCACCGTCAAGAAGGTGACGTTTGACATCAAGCCACACCTCTCCGACCAAGACGCCATCGACCTCCACACCGCGTCCCAGCACGGACAAGCCGCCCACGCACTGTCGGCATGACCAAAGACGTCAGGAGAGACCCCGATGGCATTCGATGACGAGACGACCGACGTCCTGATCGGCGGGTACCTGTCGACCGATGCCGCCCACGACGATTACGAAGCGGTTCTCGGTTGCGGAGCGCGCCTGTGGGGTGCCGTAGTGGTGAGCAAGGACCTCGAGGGCAATGTCTCACTGGAGCAGACCGACCACACGGTCGAGGAGGGCGCCGCCGGGCTGGCCGGGGTCGGTTTCGTGGTCGGCCTCTTCGCACCGCCGCTCCTCGCCGCCACCGCCATCGGGGCCGCACTGGGCGCCGTCGGAGGCAAGGCGTTGCACAAGAAGATCGGCAGCAGTGTCGAGAAGATGGCCGAGGAGACCATTCCCATCGGTGGCGCCGGCCTCATCGTTGCCTACCCACACTCGGTGGCCGAGAAGGTCGAACCGGCGGTGACCCGTGCAATCCAAAAGGTCGTCGGCGAGGCCGAAGGTAACCACGCCCAGGCCCTCAAAGGCGCCCTCGCCGACGCCCAACAGAAGATGGCCGACGGCAGCACATAGTGAAGCCGCGATTCGCGTCCTCGCCGCATGAGCGCCTCACGCCGAAAGTTGCCAGTCGGGTTTCGCTAGGGCCATGACACGACTGGCCGCGGTGCCCTTTTCAGGGCAAGTCTCCGGGGTGCCGAAAGCGGATAGCCGCGGCACGCCGAAATGCGAATACTTGCGAATGTCGGGACGACGAGTCCGCAGACGACAAGGAGGTTGACATGCCGCTCGCACACGGGGTGGCGTGTCGGTCGGACAGGCACACTCGTGATCTGTCGAACAAACGCGAAAGGAGTCCTCGATGGGATTCAGGCGACGCACAAGGCGCCGCGCGCTCGTTGCCGGAGCGGCGGTTGCTCACCACAGGCACAGGGTGTACGGCGAGGAGCAACAGGCCGCCGCGCCGGCGCCTCCCGACCAGGCGCAACCGCAGTATGCGCCGCCTCCGGTGGACCCGGCCGACGAGATCGAACACCTCGCCCAGCTGCACACCTCGGGTGCGCTTTCAGACGAGGAGTTCGCGGCGGCCAAAGCGAAGGCCCTCGGGTCTTGATGCACGTCGGCTTGCCGCAAGACTTGAACAGATCGATCGCGACAGAAGCAGGTGGCTGCCATGAGTGACTCCCGCAAGGATGTGCTGTTGAAGGCGCTCGAGGCCCAGGTCGGTGGGGCTTCAAATGATCCGAGCACCCTGTTCACCGATGACGTCGTCGGTTGGTCGCCGATCGCCAGCGTGTCGGGGCTGACCGGAGTGGCCGAGCTCTCCACCGACCGTGAACAAGCGTTCTCCAACGTCGTCATCATGTTCCGAGGACTCGACGAAGTGGGCAACAAGGCGTTCGCCGAATGGCTCATCGAGGCGGATCACACGGGGTCACTCGTCCTCGGCGAGGATGCGGTGTTGGAAGCGACGGGACGGCACGTCCAGCTGCCCGGCGTCACCGTGGCCGACTTCCGCGGCGGGAAGATCCGGTCGTTCCGGACGTACTTCGACGACGTGTCGCTGATCGAGCAGATCGTCGGTGCCTGACAAGTCGCTCGCTGTCGACTTCCGCGTCGAGGACCATCCGGATCCGCTCGACATCGAATTCCTCGAAACGCAGATCCGTCGTGAGGCGTCCGCCGCCTTGGGGCTCGGTGAAGAACGCGACTTGGCGGTCTTCGTACGCAACGCTGGCGAGGTGGTCGCCGGTATTAGCGGATGGACCTGGGGCGACTGCTGCGAGCTGCAGAACCTCTGGGTGCGACCGACTCTCCGTGGCCGCGGTCTCGCGACCCGGCTCATCGCCGCCGCCGAAGGCGAGGCGGTGGCCCGCGGGTGCATGCAGACCGTCCACTTCACCTACGACTTTCAGGCGAGGGCGCTCTATGAGCAGAACGGCTACGAACTGGTGGGTCGAGTCGAGGACTTCCCATCAGGGACCGACGTCCTCTGGTACCACAAGCGTCTCAGAGGTCGCGCGGACGGGGCTGATTAGACGTGCGGACGCCGATCAGGAATCCGCCCGATCCGATGTACGCGGAGTTCGAAGTACACCGGACGATGATCTGCGACCGTGTTCGCACCGGAGCGTTCCAGCGTGCGATCGCTACGATGGTGCGCCCCGGCGACGTGGTCCTTGACGTCGGAGCGGGAAGTGGCATCCTGAGCGTCTTCGCGGCGCGGGCGGGTGCCGCTCGCGTGTACGCGGTGGAGCGGACAGCAGTCGCCGTCCTAGCGCAAGAGTTGGCAGCCGCCAACGGGGTCGCGGAGATCGTCCAGGTCATTCACGGCGACGTCGTGGATGTCGAGCCGCCGGAACGTGTCGATGTGATCGTCTCGGAGTGGCTCGGCGGGTTCGGGATTGACGAAGGGATGCTGGTTCCGGTCATCGTCGCCCGTGACCGCTGGCTCAAGCCGGGCGGGGTCATGATCCCGTGCTCGGTCACGGCGTGCACCGCGCTGGTGTACGACTGCCATCTCGGGAAGATGGTGGAGTTCCTGCAGGACTGCCCGTATGGCGTCAAGCTCGATGGCCTAGTCGACAAGACGGTCAACGAGATCCTGTATTCCGGCAGCTTCCGTCACCTTGCGGCGGCTGACAGGCGCTCCGAGCCCGGGCTGTTGTGGACAACTGACGCGGACCTCATCTCCCTCGAGGAGGCAGAGGCGCCTTCCGAAGCCGAGACGTTGCTGCGCGTTCGCGAACACGGCATCGCCAATGCACTCGCACTTTGGTTCAGCGCCGAGCTCGCGCCCGGTGTGCGCCTCGCCGTGGGACCGGACGATCCGCCGACTCATTGGGGGATGACGACGGCCCCATTGCGCTCGCCCGTCGAGCTCACGCCCGGGATGCTGGTCCACGCGAGAGTCAGGACGGCGCCCGCTCGGCCGATTGGCACATGGACGAGCTGGGCTGTCGCGCTGCCAGGCGCGGACTGGGAGGAGCACGACGAGCAGGCGGTCTGGGAAGAGATCGAAGCCTGACCAAATCTTCACCGCGGAGAACTCATGAAGGAGACATCATGACCACCGTCGTCCATCCAACCGCCAATGAGCGGGCAGAGCGCGGAAGGGCTGCGCGCGGACGAGTAGCGCCTTGGGGCCACGCAGGATGGGCACCCGCATCCGGCCGGCGGGATCCGGTCGCCTTGCTCGAGGAGCAGAACACGACAAGAGAGCCCGACCTCGTGCCGGTGCGACACGGCCGGATGATGGTCTCCCCGTTCACCTTCTACCGAGGCGCGGCGAAGATTATGGCGGCCGACCTGAGGAACACGCCGACGGCGGGCCTCGAGGTGCAACTCTGCGGCGACGCGCACCTTTCGAATTTCGGTGTGTATGCATCACCCGAACGAGAATTGCTGTTCGATCTCAATGATTTCGACGAGACGCTGCCCGGTCCGTTCGAGTACGACGTGAAGCGTCTGGCCGCGAGCCTCACAATCGCGGCGCGCAACAACAGCTTCTCGAGGGCCGATGCCCGCACGGCGACCCTCGCGTCGGCAACCGCGTACAGGGAGACGATGGCTCGGTTCGCGACGATGGGAACCCTCGACATCTGGTATGCCCACTTGTCAGAAGACGAGCTGTTCCGTGCGATGGAGAAGGCGGTCCTCGCGCAGAAAGGGGCGAAAAGGGTCGCTGACAAAGCGGCGAAGAAGGCCGCTGAGAAAGCCGCACGGAAGGCACATACTCGCGACAGCTTGCAGGCGCTGTCAAAGCTCGCCGAGATGGTCGAGGGTCGGTATCGCATCGTCAGTCAACCACCGATCGTCGTACCGCTGCGCGACTTGGCGCCCAGCATAGGCCGCTCCGTGGACGAGATGGAGCGCCTGATCCACGAGCAGTTCCGCGCCTACAGGGCGACATTGCAGGACGATCGGAGGAGGCTGTTAGAGCGATTCGAGATCGTCGACATGGCTCGCAAGGTCGTGGGCGTCGGCAGTGTCGGCACGAGGGCCTTCATCGTGTTGTTGCAGGGCCGCGACCAAGGGGACCCTCTGTTCTTGCAGGTCAAGGAGGCGACCGCGTCGGTGCTGGAGGATCACCTGCCAAAGAGCCGCTACTCGCAGCCGGGCGAGCGAGTGGTCCAGGGCCAGCGGCTGATGCAGGCGGCGAGCGACATCTTCTTAGGTTGGACCAAGGGTGCCGAAGCCAACCGGTACCTGTACTGGAGGCAGCTGCGCGACATGAAGGGCTCGGCTGTCATCGAAACGATGAGTCCGCCAGCTATGACGTTCTACGCTGGAATATGCGGCCGCACGCTGGCGCGGGCGCACGCCCGATCGGGCGACCCGGTCGCGCTCGCCGCGTACCTTGGGAAGAAGGATCGGTTCGACCACTCGATCACCGACTTCGCAGAGCGCTACGCCGACCAGAACGAACAAGACCATCACGCGTTCGTCGATGCGATCAGGTCGAGACGGCTCGAGGCGGTTGAGGGTGTCTGATCTCACGCTCCTCGCCGAATCGGGGATGGCGGCGGTGGCCCGCCCGTGTGACTCTGACCCGAGCCGGGCGTGATAGTGCCGCTAGTCACTTCGACCCGGCTCGGTGGCTACGCTCGACCCCGTGCACGGCCCCGAGCCACTGGCCGGTCGCGTCGCGTTCGTCACCGGGGCCGCCCGTGGTATCGGGCGAGCCGTTGCCCTCGCTCTCGCCGCGGCCGGTGCCGATGTGGCTGTGGCGGACGCTCACCCGGAGCCCTTCGAGGGAGAGCCGTACTACCGTCTGCGCCGACGCATCTCCGGTCCTGAGGAGGCTGTTTCGACGGCTGTCAGGGTGATCGAAGCCGGCCGGCGGGTCTCCTCCATCGCTTTGGATGTGGCCGACCCGGAGGCTGTCATGGAGGCGGTCGCCCGTTGCACGGCCGAACTCGGCCCGCCTGACGTACTGGTGAACAACGCTGGCATCGTGAACAACATCGCCCACATCGCGGAGATGCAGCCGGAAGCCTGGCAGCACGAGCTCCAGGTCAACCTGTCCGGCATGTTCCACACGGTGCGCGCCGCGGTGCCGTCGATGGCGCGGCGAGGGTGGGGCCGCGTCATCAACCTGTCGTCGATCGCGGCCCTGACGCCGGGGCTCGGCCAACCTGCCTATGCCGCGTCGAAGGCGGGTGTCATCGGCTTCACCAAGGCCGTGGCCCAGGAATTCGGCCCCGACGGCGTCACCGCGAACGCCATCCTGCCCGGCCTCATCGCCACCCCCCTCGTGCGATCGATGCCCGCGCAGTTCCGCGATCACTACGTCAGTCGCACGCCCGTCGCCCGACTCGGCGAACCGGAGGACATCGCCGCGCTCGCCGCCTTCCTCGCCTCTCCTGCCGCCGCCTTCATCACCGCGGTGGCGATTCCGTGTGATGGCGGTGTCTCGGGCGCGGCCCGCGAGGGACTCGACAGGGCCCGCCCGGGATCGACTCTCTGAACCGGCCAGCACGGGTTGCGGCCGACGCCACCGCGGGCCTAGCCATGCGCCATGGCAACTTCTCCGTTCGACTCCGAGTCGGTAGTCGAGATGCTGGAAGCGCGGGCCATCGAGCAGCTGATGATCCGCTACATCGATTGCATCGATGCCAACGACCCCTATGGTGCGGCCGCTTGTTTCGCTCCCGACGGGCTCGGCGTCTATTGGGGTGAGTACCGGGGCCGGGAGGCCATCGTGGCGCGTCTCCGTGGCATCCTCCAGGTCTTCGCGGCCACCAGCCACCATCTCACGAACGTGGCCCCGGTGATCAACGGCGACACCGCGACCTCGCAGTCGTACGTGTACGCGTTCCACAGGTACGAGGCGGACCACGCCGCCCATGCACTTCTGGGGTCGCTGGGTCGACGAGCTGGTGAAGCTCGACGGCCGGTGGTACTTCGCCCGCCGTGAGGTGGTCGGCGTGGGCAGGATCACCGAGCACGACGAGCAGCGCGAGCGGGTCCATCCCGGACACCCGGGCCGCCGTTCAGTCGAACTCGAGACCTGACGCAAGGTCGAACGTGAGGTCTGGACGGCGCGACGACCGTGGGGTTGAGCGCGAGGAAGGTGCTGGCAGCGGCGAACACGACCCGTCCGCGGCGGAAATCATGCCGACGGGGTGATGAACGAGTTCGGCCGGGGCCGGAGTATGGGCGCGACGCCTAGCCGAGGAGGCTCACATGCCGCTGTCCGTTGTCTGGGGGACCGGAGAGGTCTTCTGGTCGATGTTCTGGTTCTTCCTCTTCTTCGTCTGGATCTGGCTGCTGATCCTGGTCTTCGGCGACATCTTCCGCAGCCGCGACCTGTCGGGGTGGGGGAAGGCGCTGTGGACGATCTTCGTCATCGTCGTGCCATACCTGGGTGTCTTCATCTACCTCATCGCTCGTGGCCACAAGATGAGCGAGCACGAAGCCCAGGCGGCCCAGGCCGAGGACGCAGCAGCGCGTGCGTACGTGCAGGAGGCGGCCGCGCCGAGTGCCGCCGACGAGCTCGCTCGGATCGCCGACCTCAAGGCCCGAGGAGTCATCGACGACGACGAGTTCGAGCGCCTCAAGGCGAAGGCCCTGGCGTGAGCGGTCGTTCGTAGGCGCACCCACTCGCCGATAGGCGCAAGCACTCGCCGCACCCGCAAGGGGGGACGTCCAGCAGGGTCGACGTCGTGACCTCGTCTACTCTGACCGGCCATGTCAACTTCCACGATGGCTGGGCCCCATCGTGCCGCCGACAGCGCGCGGCCGTTCTCGTCGACATTCGAGTTCGAGTTCCTCGACTCGAAGCTGCGGCCACCCCAGAGCCGGCCCGGCCTCGTCAAGCGGCCGGCGTTGGTCGATCGACTGGAGCACACGGAGACACCGGTCATCTCCGTCGTCGCCCCGGCCGGCTACGGCAAGACGACGCTACTTGCGGAATGGCTGGCCCAGACGCCCCTCGCCACGTCGTGGGTCTCGCTCGACACACACGACAACGACGTCGGCGCGCTGGTCGCGTACTTGGCCGAGGTACTGGGCCGAATCGAGCCCATCGCTCCCCGAGTGCTTCGAGCTCTGGTGGCTCCCAGCGCCGTCGACGCCGGTGCGGTCGCCCGCCGCCTCGCGGTGGTCGTTGCCGCGATGCGCACTCCCTTCGTGATGGTTCTCGATCACGCCGAGATGCTCGAGAGCCAACGTTGCGGAGATGTGATCAGCGAGGTTGCGCTCAGCCTGCCGCCAGGCTCGCGCTTCGCGGTGGCCTCGCGGTCCGAGCCGCCGATCCCACTCTCCCAACTGCGGGCGCGAGGACACCTCCTCGAGTTGACTGCGCACGATCTCGCCATGACCGAACCGGAGGCGCGGGCTCTCATCAAACAGGCGGAGGCAGAGGCCGACGAGGAGCAGTTCAGCGAGCTCATGCGGCGGACCGAAGGCTGGCCGGTCGGCCTCTATCTCGGCGCGCTGGCCATGAAGGCCGGGCGCCACGCTCCGATCGGACGGCCTCCATTCCGCCCGGAGGATCTCTTCGTCTCCGATTACGTGGGCTCCGAGGTTCTCAGCTCCCTCTCGCCGGAGGCAACGCTGCTCCTCACCCGCACGTCCATCCTCGAACGGTTGAGTGGCCCCGTCTGTGATGCCGTCGCTGGCACGACGGGTTCGCACGAGCTGCTCGAGTCGCTGGCGGCCTCGAACATGCTCGTGGTTCGGCTCGACGGCCAGCGGCGCTGGTACAGATGCCACCATCTGCTGCGGGAGGTCCTGGCCGCCGACGTGACCTGTCGGGAGCCGGAAATGATCGGCCGCCTGCACGATCGCGCGGCGACGTGGTTCGAAGCCAACGGCCAGGCCGACCTGGCCATCGATCACGCCCAGGCTTCCGGGGACGCCCTACGAGCGGCTCGCCTCTTCGGCCAGGTGGCCCAGGTCACGTTCGCCGCTGGACGCATCGACACCGTGCAGCGGTGGATCGCCTGGTTCGACGAGCGAGGGCTCATCGAACGGAACCCACACCTGGCGGTGATCGCCTCGTTGGGAGAGGCGCTACTCGGCCATCTGGCCACAACCGAGCAGTGGGCGGACGCCGCCGCGGCCGCCTCCGCATCCGCCGCCCCGATCGCGCCCGATGGCAGCCCGTTCGAGTATTGGCTTGCCCACCTGGAGGCGGTGCTGCTGCGGCGAGGCGTGCTGCAGATGCGCAAGGACGCTGAGAAGGCTCGCGCGGGGCTCAACCCGCAGAGCCCGTTCTTCGGCCCCGCGCTGTACCTGGAGGCGATGTCCTACGCCCTGAGCGACGACGCGCCAAGAGCTGACGCCCTGCTCGCGCAAGCGGTCGAAACGAACCTTCGCAAGAAGACCTTCCCGACTGCCGTCATGGCGACCGCCGAACGAGCGGTCATCGCCATTGACCGCCGCGATTGGCCGTCGGCCGAGCGGTTGGCCCAGGACGCGTTCGAGATCGTGCAGGAGAGGCACCTCGAGTCCTACCTAGCGGCGGTGGTGGCCTACTCCGTCGCCGCCCGCACGGCCGCCCACCAGGGGGATGTCGCGTCAGCGAAGTCCTACACGGTCCTAGCCAGCCGGTTGCGCCCACTGTGCACTGCCGCGGTTCCCCTGTCGGCTCATTTCCTGCTGCAGCTCGTCCATGCGTATCTCGAGTGCGCTGATCCCGCAGGGGCGCGGGCCGTTCTCCGCCAGGTCCGCGACATCCTGCAGCTCCGCCCCGACGTCGGCACCGTCGGGAGCCATGCCGACGAGCTCCAGCAGATGGTGGACGCCGTTCCGACGGGAAGCGTCGGAGTGTCATCGCTGACCGCCGCCGAGCTCCGCCTCCTCCCCCTGCTCGCCACGCACCTGTCGTATCCGGACATCGGAGACCGTCTGCATCTGTCCAGGCACACGGTGAAGTCGCAGGCGGCGTCCCTGATGAGGAAGCTGGGCGTGTCATCGCGGCGCGAGGCGGTCTCGCGAGCCGAGGAGATCGGCCTGCTCGGCCATTAGGGGCTCGCCGCGGCGCTTCACACCATCGGGGTGATGCGGGCCATCCCGAAGCAGTGTCCAATCGGTCTTATGGCCGCCGCCGCCGGATCGGGAAGAGGCCGCACCGAGCTGATGCGGGTCCGGACACAGCTCCACGAGCTGGTGTCGTCGGACCCCGCCCTGCCGTCACGTCCCCACGGCGCGCTTGTCGAAGAGCTCGGTGACCCCGGGCTCGGAGCCCGGACCAAGGCCCTCGTGCGAATGGCCGCGCTCGTAGCCCTCGGCTCGTCGGCAGCCTGCTACCGCCCGATCGTCGCCGGTGCGATGAACTCCGGCGCGACCGACGAACAGGTCATCGCCACGATGAACGCGGTCGCGCCCATCGTCGGCTTGGCGCGCCTGGTGTCGGCCACTCCGCACGTCGCCCTCCGAGTCGGTTACGACATCGACGCCGCGCTCGAGCAGCTCGATCCGCCCTGGAGCTCTCTTCCAGCGGATCCGGTGTGACCCGTGATATGGGCTGCGCAGGTGCGTGGGCCATGAGGGCCGGCCAGGAAGAGTTCCTTCGGCGGCTCGCCTTGAATGACGAGGCAACGATCGCACGGGTCATGAGCGGCACGGGGGTATTCGCCGTGACCGACCCCGAGACTCGAACCCCCGCCCTTGCTCGCATTGCGGCGCTGATCGCCGTCCGATCACCATCCGCCTCTTATCAGTGGGCGGTCGACTCGGCGCTGGCCGCAGGCGCGACCGAGACCGACATCGTTGATGTGCTCATCGCCGTGGCGCCCATCGTCGGGCTCGCTCGGGCGACGTCAGCCGCGCCCGAACTGGCGTTGGCTCTCGGCTACGACTTAGATGCGCCGGTGGCCGGCTGAGGCGCCAGCCGAAGCCCTACCGGCGCATGGCCCCCTGACCTGCTCGCAATCATCCCGCAGGGGCGATGTCGGGGCGGACCGAGCATTGGAAGATCCGAGCCATGACAATTGCAATGCAAGCGTGGGACGCCGCGCCAGATGACCATTCGTCAGGCGCCACCGGGGAGCCGCCGCCCTCCGCCCACCCCAGGAGCGTGCGGATCGCAGGAGCATGTGAGTCGTACGCGAGTGAGGCCCGATATCAGAACCTGAGGTTGACCGATCTCTGCCGCGCCGCCGGGGCGTCCGAGCGCCGAGTGCGCCATGCCTTCAGCGAGTGCTACGGACTCTCCCCAACCGCGTTTCTCCGCAGCGCCGCCCTCCACGAGGTGCGTCGTGCCCTCCTCGAGGGCCCGGCGGCCCGTGACGCCGTGACCCGGGCCGCGTCGGACTTCGGCTTCCGGCACCTCAGTCGCTTCGCCGATCAGTATCGAGCGCTTTTCGGTGAGCTTCCCAGCGCGACCGTGGCCCGCCGACCAAAGCGGGGCCCGGCGCCCGCGGCCTCATGACAAGCATCATCGAGACAGTGTGGTGGGACCATGGAGTCTGATCCCCTGTTCGAGGAGTCGCCCGACGCCGACACGCCCTGCCCTGCGGCTGGCGGCGAGGTCAACCTCGTTCAACTGGTCACGGCCGGCTCGGCCGTGCACGAGTCTCGCCGGCGGTGGCCTGTCTGCCAGATGCTGGACGTTTCCGATCTCGTGGTCGAAGCGCGCCGCCACGGCGTCGAGGTGCGCCTGGACCGATGCGGGAACCCCAAAGCGGCTCCACCCTCTGTCGTTACCTGTGCCCGGCGCGTCCTCGAGCTTGCTCTTACCGCGCTCGGGCCGCCGGTGTCGCACCGCATCGATGTTCACCTGTGCGGCATCGTCGGCCAGATCGGGATCCAGGTGACGGCGCTCGACAGGCGCTCTCACCGTCGACTCGTCGCCACGGAGACCGGCCAGCGCAGCTTGGCGGAGCTGGCTTTGTGGTGGGCCGCGTTCTCCCCGCTGTTCTCGCTGGAGCCGCTACGTCGCGACCGGGCCAACGTCGCTGCGGTGCTGCCGTTCGACTGCGGCACACGGTGGGCTCTCCCCAAATGCAGCCGCTTGCACGCCGGGGAGGCCTGATCGCCCCGACCCCTCGCTGCACGCCGGCGACGAACGGCCGCTCCCTTCCGCCCCGCGTCGGGCCCCTGCCTACGATGGGCATCGAGAGGGCTATCGCCCGCGAACAGCACCTGTGCTGGATCGAGACCGGGGGACATCATGACGCAGCAGTCGGTTGAGACGAGTGGTGGGCGAGTGAGGGATCTCGGCGCCGCGGAGTACTTGCTCTACCTGCTGGAACAGTCGCATGCGGCCTGCCATTTGGTTCGCCTCATCGAGTTCGACGGCCTGGTCGACCCCGAGCTCATGGAGCGCGCCTTCCGGAACATGGTGGCCCGCCGGCTGATCCTGCGGGCCCGGGTGCCGGCGACGCCGGCGGGGGAACGGCCTTCGTTCGTGATCGACGACTCGACACCGCCGGAGTTCTCGGTCATCAAACGCGTCGGGCCCGAGGAGACCTTCCGCGCCTTCCAAGACGAGCTCAACGTCCAGCTCGGCGTCGACGGCGATCCACCGGTTCGCGCCCTGCTGTACATCTCGGGCGAGCCGGGCGGGGAGCTGGTGTTGTCGTGCACGCACGCCTTCTGCGACGGCAGGTCGCTGTTCCATTTCTGCCGTCAGCTGTTGAGCGAGTACGAGGCGCTCGCCCTCGGCGGGGAGGGCGACGCCAGCATCGCCACCAGCGGCATCAGCCCCGCGGTCGAGGACATCCTGCCCGAGTGGGGAACGGGCGAGGCCGGGGAAGCGCTGCTGGCGGACTTCTTCGAGCGGCAGGCAAAACTCCCGCGGCCCATGCCGTGGCCGTCGCAACGCGGCGACTCGACCGAGCCGAGGATCAGCCACGTGCTGCCGATGGACCTCCCCATCGAGCAGCTGTCGGCCATGCGAGCCAACGCGCGGGCCAATGGCACCACGGTGCTCGGGACGCTGGGCGCGGCCGAGCTCCTCGCCATCGACGATGTCCTCCACCCGGCGGCGGACGACGAGATCGTCATCGTCACGACGCTCGACATCCGCGACGGTCTGCGCATCCCGGTGGCGATCGAGGACATGGGATCATACGCGGCCGTCATCACCAGTCGGCACCACGACATGCGCGCCATGACCGAATGGGACCACGCCCGCGACTTCAAGACGCAGGTCTCCGACGGCATCGACCGCAACGATCACTTTGCCTTCGTCTTCGGCGGCAAGAAGTGGGTGGAGCACCTCACCACCACCGTCGGCGATCCCATGTACACGGGCACGATGGCCAACCTCGGTGCGGTTGACCTCCCGAGCGAGGGCACGGCGCTGCGCCCCAGGGTCATCCGCGGCGCGCTGCCCATGCACCACAGCTACTGGCCGTTCGTCTCGTTCAACGGGATCACGATCAACGGACGCCTCGCGATGACGGTCACCTACCAGAACCCGGAGATCAGCGACGATCGCGCCCGCGAGTTCGTGGCCGCCTTCGAGGAGCGGATCCGTTGGTTTTGCAAGTCCGCTGACTGAGGCCACGCCGGGCACGATTGGCTCGAGCCGCGGCGCTACGTCGCGTTGGCTTCGTCGACGGCGTAGGAGAACTCCGCCTCCAGGTCGGCCGGAGTGACGTCGACGACGACGCTGGCTGCCGCATTCGCAAAGAGGGGCTTGATGTCGTCGCCCTGGTAGCCGAGGGCCACGACGAGCAGCGCGGCCTGGGCCATCTCGACCATGTCAGACATGCTCCGGAGCTCACCCTTCGGGACGTTGTTCCACAGGTGGGCGACGATCGCGCCAACACCTGCCCAGGCGGTCTTCCTGGCCAGCGCCGGCACCAGGAAGACGATGCCGAGTGGAGCGGCCACGACGATGAGGGCACCGCCGAGGAGCGCGGCACCGCAGGCGAGACGCCCGGCCGTGTGGTGGTCGTCGATCGTGAGGAGGCCGTCAGCCCCCTTCTCGAGCTTCGCCGCGGCGAGGTAGTTGCGCTCCCGACAGCACGGGGCACTCGACACGATCCGGAAGTCCCGCGCGGCGGCCGCTCTCGAGGGGTAGCTGGCCACAGCCATCACGACAGCGCGATCGCTCATGGTCTTCCTCCTGATGGGGAGTCGCCGTCTCCCCGGGGCGATTCTCTGCCCTCCCCACGGGCGTGTCATCACCCGTACCGGATGAGGCGCGAGCCAGTAGCAGGTCTTCAGCTGGTGTTCATGCAAGCGGAGAGTCGCCCGGGCGAAGGCTGAAGTACCCTCACCCGCGTGCCGACGCGGCCCCCCCGGCGTCCTCTTCCTGCTTCCCGGTCGGTTGCTCGACGCGCCTCCGCGCCGGCGTTCGATCTCGATGACTCGAAGTTGCATTTCCCCGAAGCCCGCCCGGGCATCGTCACCCGCACTGCTCTCCTCCAGTCGCTGAACACGCGCCCCGTTCCCGCGGTGCTTGCAGTCGTGGCCGCCGTGGGCTACGGCAAGACGACGCTCTTGGCGCAATGGGCCGAGTGCAAACGGCCGCGGGTGGCGTGGGTCTCGCTCGACGATCGTGACAACGACCCGGCCGTGCTCTTGACCTATCTCGCCGTCGCCTTGGATCGGGTGGAGCCCGTCGGGCGCAAGCTGTTCCAGTCGTTGGCATCGCCTGGGGCGGCCCTCGCGGACGTGGTGCGGCTCGCTTCATCGATTGCCGCGATGGACGCCCCCGTCGTCGTGATCCTCGACCATGTCGAGGTGCTCACCAACCCCGACTGCCGGGACCTCGTGGCCGAGCTCGCGCTGCGGCTGCCCCGTGGTTCGCAGCTCGCGATGGGGTCTCGACACGAGGTGCCGATCCCCGTTCCTCGCCTCCGGGCCGAGGGCGGACTGTTCGAGATCGGGGCGGACCATCTCACCATGGATCACGCCGAAGCTGAATCGCTGTTGTCGGGGGCCGGCGTCGAGCTCTCATCGGCAGAGGTACGGGAGTTGGTCGAACGGACCGAGGGCTGGCCCGTCGGGCTCTACCTCGCCTCCTTGGCCATGAACGCGAGCAGTTCCGTGGATGTCGAGTTCACCTTCAGCGGAGCCGATCGGTACATCGGCGACTACCTTCGCTCGGAGTTCCTCGATCGCCTCTCGCGCGCCGACGTGTCGTTCCTCACCCGCACGTCGATCCTCAACAGAATGTCCGGCGGCTTGTGCGACATCACCGTGGGCCGCAGGGGCTCGGGCCGCCTCCTCGACCGGCTGCAGCGCAGCAACTTGCTGGTGATCCCGCTTGATCGACAGGGGGAGTGGTACCGGTACCACCACCTGTTCGGTGAGTTGCTGCACGCCGAGCTGATGAGGCGTGAGCCGGAGATGCTCCCCGAGCTCCACGGGCGGGCGGCGTCGTGGTACGAGGGCAACGGCCTGCCCGAAGCGGCCATCGAGCACGCGCGGCGAGCTGTGGATGCCGACCGCGTCGCTCGCCTCGTGCTCAACGTCGCCAACCCCGTGTGGGGGAGCGGCCGACTGGACACGGTGCTGCGCTGGATCGATTGGTTCTCGTCCAACGATCTGATCGAGCGTCACCCGGCCGTGGCGGTGCACGGCGCCCTGATCTACGCGCTCGTCGGAAAGGCCAGCGATGCCGAACGGTGGGCGTCCGCAGCAGAGCGAACGACGTGGACCGGCATGCTGCCCGACGGGAACACCATGGAGGGCACGTTGGCGTACCTGCGCACGTTGCTCTGCCGCCGTGGGCTCGATGAGATGCGCCGTGACGCCGAGACTTCCTTGCTGGGGCTCGGCCCCACCAGCCCGTACCGGCCGGCGATGCTGCACGCCCAAGGTGTTGCCCACCTGCTCGAAGGCGCTCCCGACAAGGCGGACCTCTTGTTCTCGCAGGCTCTGGACGAGGCGACCAGCGCCGACCTTGCGCCCTTCATCCCGCTGCTCCTCACCGAGCGGGGCATCGTGGCCAGCGAACGGGGGGCGTGGCGCGATGTGGAAACCTTCGCCACGCGGGCGCTGGCGCTCCTGGGAAGCGGCGCCTTCGACGACTACTGGACCAGCGCCCTGGTGTTGGCGTTCTGCGCCCGTGTCGCCGCCACTCGGGGTCACATCGCCGAGGCCCGGGACCTCGTGGTTCGTGCCGCCCGCCTGCGCAGGTTGCTCACTCATGCGCTCCCGGTCGTCTCGGTGCAGGCGTTGCTCGAGCTCGCCCGCGCCTACATCGCGCTGGGTGACCCGGGCGGTGCCCGCGCCGCCCTGCGGCAGATACAAGACATCCGCCAGCACCGGCCGGATCTCGGGCTGTTGGCCACGCAAGCCGACGAGCTGCGGGCCGATCTCGAGACGATCTCGGGCGAGGCGGTGGGCCTCTCCTCGCTCACGACCGCGGAGCTGCGCCTGCTACCGCTCCTGCCGTCGCACCTCTCCCTCGGTGAGATCAGCAAGCGGCTCTTCCTCTCGCGCAACACCGTCAAGTCTCAGGTGATCTCCATCTACCGCAAGCTCGGTGTCTCCTCACGCGGCGAGACGATCGCGCGCCTCTGCGAGCTCGGTCTGGTCGCCGACGTCTGACGTCCGGGGTCTTCCCCTTCGAGGGTCAGATCGGCGACGAACCAGGTTCGCCTCTCGCCGTCCTGCGCCCGGCGGAGCAGCGCCTCGAAGCCCCAGGCCGCGCCCCGCATCTTTCGACGGCGGGTCCCGCTCCGTCATCATCCACTGTGGATGAAGGCCGGGTTTCATCCTGACCGGGTGATGTCGAGGAGTGGGAAATGGGGTCCAATGGATCGGCGCTCGGCCGACGGCGGCCGTGTGTCCGATCGGCGTCACCCTCGGAGGAGCGTCCAATGAGCGGCAGCGACCACTACGACGTGATCGTCATCGGCACGGGGGCCGGCGGCGGCACGCTCGCGCACACGGTGGCCTTGGCTGGCAAACGGATCCTGCTCTTGGAGCGGGGCAACTTCCTGCCCCGCGAGACGGAGAACTGGCAACCCGAGCCGGTCTTCCTCGACGGCCGGTACATCTCGCCCGACACCTGGGTCGACGCCGACGGCACTCCGTTCCAGCCGCAGGTCCACTACTTCGTCGGCGGGGCGACGAAGATGTACGGTGCCGCCTTGTACCGGCTGCGCCCTCAGGACTTCGCCGAGATCAAGCACGTCGACGGCGTGTCTCCGGCCTGGCCCGTCGGCTACGACGACTTCGAGCCCTGGTACACAAGGGCCGAATGGCTGTACCAGGTGCACGGCCAGCATGGCGAGGACCCGACGGAAGGCCACTGGTCCAAGCAGTATCCGTGGCCGGCGGTGTCCCACGAGCCCCGCATCAAGGAGATCTCCGACGCGCTGGCGGCGGCCGGGTACCACCCGTTCTCGGCCCCCTGCGGCATCTTGCTCGACGAGGCCGACCGCCCCCGCAGCGCGTGCATCCGATGCACCTGGTGTGACGGCTATCCGTGTCTGGTCCACGCCAAGTCGGACGCCGAGACGATCGCCGTCCGCCCCCTCCTCATGGCCCCCAACGTCACGTTGTTGGTCGAGGCCGAGGTGGTGAAGCTCGAGACGGATCCGACGGGACGAACCGTCACAGGAGTGGTCGTGTCCCGCAACGGTCAAACCGAGACCTACGACGCCGACATCGTGGTCGTGTCGGCCGGAGCTGCCAACAGCGCGAAGTTGTTGCTGAACTCGGCCAGTGACCGGCATCCCAACGGCCTGGCCAACGGCTCGGACCAGGTCGGCCGGAACTACATGTACCACAACTCCAAAGCGGTGGTGGCCCTGGCCAAGGAGCGCAACGACACGGTGTTCCAGAAGACGCTCGGGCTCAACGACTTCTACCTCGACAACAGCACCGACCATCGGCCGCTCGGCAACATCCAGATGGTCGGCAAGTCGAACGGCTGGGCGATGAAAGGCGAAGAACCCAAGCTGACGAAGCTCGCCCCGCACTGGAGCCTTGACGACGTGGCCGCCCACGCCGTGGACTTCTGGCTGACCACCGAGGATCTCCCCGACCCCGACAACCGGGTGACCGTCGACAAGGAGGGCCGTGTCCGCCTCGCCTACCGCTCCAACAACGACGAAGAGGCCAAGGGCCTCTATCGGGAGCTGCGCACGATCCTCAACCACATCGGCATCGCCGAGCATCACGTGCTGGGCAAGAACTTCTACATGAGGATGAACATCCCGATCGCGGGCTGCGCCCACCAAGTCGGCACCTGCCGGTTCGGCACCGACCCGGCGTCGTCGGTGCTCGACGTGAACTGCAAGGCCCACGAGCTCGACAACCTGTACGTCGTCGACACCAGCTTCTTCCCGAGCATCGGGGCCGTGAACCCGGCCTTGACCGCCATCGCCAACGGGATCCGAGTCGGCGAGCACCTGGTCGGGAGGCTGGCATGAGCGGCGCCGAGCGGGACCGCGTCGAGGGGTTCGGCGCGCTCGAGAACGGGTTGCGGGATGCCAGCCCCTGGTACCTGTGGGGTCCGTACGTGAGCGAGCGACAGTGGGGCACCGTGCGCGAGGACTACAGCGCGAGCGGAGACGCCTGGTCGTACTTCCCGCATGATCACGCTCGCTCGCGCGCCTATCGCTGGGGCGAGGACGGCATGGCCGGCTTCTGCGACATCGAACAGCGGCTGTGTCTCGGGTTGGCCGTGTGGAACGGTCGCGATCCGATCCTGAAGGAGCGGATGTTCGGCCTCACCGGTGCGCAGGCCAACCACGGTGAGGACGTCAAGGAGTACTGGTGGTATCTGGACGCCGTCCCGAGCCACTCGTGGAACCGGTGGCGGTACCACTATCCGCAGGGCCCCTTCCCCTACGACCAGCTCATCGCCGAGAACGGCCGACGCGGCAAGTTCGACCTCGAGTACGAGTTGCTGGACACGGGCGTGTTCGACGGCAACCGCTACTGGATCGTGGAGGTCGATTACGTCAAGGCCGACCCGACGGACCTCATCATGGTGGTGCGGGCCACCAATGCCGGCCCGGAGGCCGAGACGCTGCATGTGCTCCCGACCGTGTGGTTCCGGAACACGTGGGAATGGGAGGTCGACGCCCCGAAGCCACGGCTGTGGCGCCGGGCCGACGGCGCCATCGTCATCGCCCATCCGTTCCTGGGGGACCTGGAGCTCGTCGCCGGGCCAGCGCCGGATGGCACGACGCCGACGGCGTTGTTCTGCGAGAACGAGACCAACAACCAGCGGCTCTTCGGCGTGCCGTCCGCCACGGCATACCCGAAGGATGGGATCAACGATCACGTCGTCGCCGGTGCGGCGACGGTCAATCCCGCGGAGAATGGTTCAAAGGCCGCCTTCTGGTACCAGCCCCGGGTGGACCCGGGCGCCACCGTCGAGCTCCGGCTGCGGTTGCGGCCGTTGTGGTCGCCGCAGCCGGCCGCCGAGGCCTTGGGGGCTGACCTCGACGACATCGTGCGTCGACGCCGTGAGGAGGCCGACGAGTTCTACGCCGAGCTGACGCCGCCCCAGGCGTCAACCGACGAGGCCGCAGTGATGCGCCAGGCCTTCGCCGGGATGCTGTGGAGCAAGCAGCTCTTCTACTACCACGTGGGGCGCTGGCTCGATGGCGATCCCACCCAACCGCCGCCACCGCCGAGCCGCCGGTCCGGGCGCAACGCCCGGTGGCTGGGTTTCGAGGCCTTCGACATCATGTCGATGCCCGACAAGTGGGAGTATCCCTGGTTCGCGGCCTGGGACATGGCCTTCCACTGCGTCGCGCTCGCCCATCTGGATCCGGCCTTCGCCAAGTACCAGCTCATATTGCTGTGCCGGGAGTGGTTCCAACACACCAGCGGCGCGCTGCCCGCGTACGAATGGGACTTCAGCGACGTCAACCCGCCGGTGCAGGCATGGGCGGCGCTCGAAGTGTTCGCTATCGACGGTGCCCGCGATCTCGACTTCGTCAGTCGCATCTTCGACAAGCTGCTGGTGAACTTCACCTGGTGGGTGAACCTGCAGGACGAGAGCGGCAACAACCTCTTCGAGGGCGGCTTCCTGGGGCTCGACAACATCGGCCCCCTCGACCGCTCGCACCTGCCCGTCGGGGGCACGCTCGAGCAGTCCGACGCCACGGGATGGATGGCGTTCTACGCCCTGTGCATGGCGGCCATCGCCTCGATCCTGAACCGATCGGGCCAGCGCGCGGCGCTGGATCTCGTGGTGAAGTTCCTCGACCACTTCGCGGCCATCCGCCACGCCATGGACACCTTGGGTGTCTGGGACGCCGCCGACGGCTTGTACTACGACAAACTGGTCACCTCCGACGGCACCGAAGTCCCGATCAAGGTGCGGTCGATGGTGGGCATCATCCCGCTGCTGGCCGCCGTGGTGGTGGACGAGGACGCGCTCGTCCAGACCGAGGCCGTCGGAAAGCGGGTGGCCAGACTCCTCGAGCGGGTGGGCGGCCGCACAGCGCTCGTCGAGCGCGGCGTGCTGCGGGGCGAGCCCGGCGACCAACGGCTGCTCCTCGGGGTGGTCGACATCGAGCATCTGCCCAGCATCTTCACCAAGCTCTTCGACGAAAAGGAGTTCCTCTCGCCTTATGGCCTTCGCGCCGTGTCGGCCTACCACCGCGAGCATCCCTACGAGATCACCGTCGAAGGACTGAGCGCCACCATCGACTACGAGCCAGCCGAGTCGACCACCGACATGTTCGGTGGGAACTCGAACTGGCGCGGGCCGGTCTGGTTCCCTCTCAACTACCTGGTCATCAGCGCCCTCGATCGCTACTACCGCTTCTTCGGCGACGACCTCACCGTCGAGTACCCGACCGGGAGCGGCTCGCGGCTCACCCTCGACAAGATCGCCGATGACCTGCGCCGGCGGCTCGTCGCCCTCTTCGTCGTGGGGGCCGACGGGCGGCGGCCGTGCTTCGGGTCGGTCGAGTGCTTCCAGCAGGATCCGCAGTGGAAGGACAACCTTCTCTTCAACGAGTACTTCCACGGCGACATCGGCGCCGGCCTCGGCGCCTCTCACCAGACGGGCTGGACCGGCGTCATCGCGGACGTCATCCGCGGCCGCCCCGGTCAAGGCGTCTACGCAACCGGAGACATTCCTCAGGTGCTGGCAGAACGGAAGGAGCGGAGATGATCCTCGAGGGCAAGGTCGCCATCGTCACCGGAGGCAACAGCGGAATCGGCAAGGCGGTGGTGCTCGGGCTCGCGGAGGCGGGGGCGAACGTCGTGATCGACTTCGTGGCCGACGAAGCGGCCACCGAAGAGCTCGAGAAGCAGGTGGCCGCCCTCGGGGACAAGGCCATCGGGGTCGAGGCCGATGTGAGCAAGCCGGCCGACCTGCAGCGCCTGATCGATGCCGCCGTGAAGGCCTTCGGCCGTGTCGACATCATGGTCAACAACGCCGGCATCGAGACGCGGACCTCCGTGTTGGACACCACCGAGGCGCAGTTCGACAAGGTGATGGCGGTCAACCTGAAGAGCGCCTTCTTCGGCACTCAGCTGGCCGCCAAGCAGATGATCGCCCAGGGCGGCGGCGGCCGCATCGTCAACATCACGTCGGTCCACGAGGACTGGCCCATGCCCGGCAACACCCCGTACTGCGTGTCGAAGGGGGGCATGCGCATGCTGACCCGCACTGCCGGCGTCGAGCTCGCTCCCTATGGCGTCATGGTGGTCGGTGTCGGTCCCGGCGCCGTCGCCACCCCGATCAACACCGCCACCATGGACGATCCCACGAAGTTGGCCACGCTCGACAAGGCCATCCCGCTCGGACGGATGTGTCAACCCAGCGAGATCGCGTCGGTGGTGGCGTTCCTGGCGAGCGAGGGCGCGAGCTACGTCACCGCCACCACGATATTCGCCGACGGCGGCATCATGCATTCCAGCCCAGGGCTCTGACGTCGGCGGCCAGCATGAATGCTGAACAAGAGGAGCCCCGGCGGCACCGCGTCGTCGTGGTGGGAGGCGGCTTCGGAGGCTTGTTCGCCGTGCGCCTGCTCGGGCACAAGCCCGTCGAGGTCACGTTGGTCGACCGCCACAATCACCACCTGTTCCAGCCGCTCCTGTACCAGGTGGCCACGGGCATGCTGTCCGCGGGCCAGATCGCACCACCGCTGCGTCATGTGCTCCGCAAGTTCGAGAACGTCGAGGTCGAAGCGGCGGAGGTGACGGGCTTCGATCTCGAGCGGCGGGTCGTCCACGCGGTCGGCCCGGGTCACCTGAACAACCTCGAGATTCCCTACGACAGCCTGATCGTCGCCGCTGGATCGCACCAGTCGTACTTCGGCCACGACGAGCTGGCCCGTTTCGCACCCGGCATGAAGACCATCGACGACGCCCGGGAGCTGCGCCGGCGCATCTTCGGCGCGTTCGAGATGGCCGAGCTGGCGAAGGATCCGGCCGAGCGAGGGCGATGGCTCACCATGGTCGTCGTCGGCGCTGGCCCGACCGGCGTGGAGCTGGCGGGACAGATCCGCGAGCTCGCCGTGCGGTGCCTGAAGGGCGAGTTCCGCCACTTCGATCCCGCCTCGGTCCGCGTGCTGCTCGTTGACGGCGGCAAGGAGCCGCTGGCCAGCTTCGGCGACCGCCTCTCGGGCGTGGCTGCCAAGTCCCTCGAGGAGCTCGGGGTGGAGCTGCGGATGGGCGCTCGCGTCGTGGGTGTGGACGCCTTCGGGGTCGACGTCGTCGACGGCCAGGGAACGAAAACGCGGATCGACGCCCACACCGCGATCTGGGCCGCGGGCGTGCAGGCCTCACCGCTGGCGGCAGCGCTGGCCAAGGCCAGTGGCGCCGCGCTCGACCACGCCGGCCGCATCGCGGTGTTGCCCGACCTCACCCTGCCCGGCCATCCCGAGGTCTTCGCCATTGGTGACATGGCTGCGCTCGGCAACCTCCCCGGAGTGGCCGAGGTCGCCATGCAAGGCGGGCTCCACGCCGCCAACTCGATCGTCCGACGCCTCGAAGGGAAGGACGTCGTTGCCTTCAAGTACCGGGATCTGGGCAGCGTCGCCAGCATCGGGCGCTTCCGAGCCATCGCCAGCATCCACAAGCTCCACGTCAGCGGATTTCCCGGCTGGCTCGTCTGGTTCTTCGTGCACCTCGGTTTCCTGTCGGGCTTCGGCAACCGCCTCACCACGATGCTGCGCTGGTTGCGCTCGATGATCGGCCGAGGCCGTGCCGAACGGGAGTTCAGCACCGCCCACACCGGCGGGGACCTGAGCCTGCCCGCGAACGTCAGGGCCATCATCGAACCGGCGCCCTTCCCGAACGTGCCTGCCGCTGAACCGACGGCGGGCGCGACGGCGCCGCCGCCGGACGCGCCTGCCCCGTAACCCCGCCCGTCTGTCAGTCGACCCCTTCTCCGGGCAGCAGGCTCTTCTGATCGAGGGTGTAGAGCAGGGCGAAGCCGGGCACGACGACGAGCACGAAGAGGATGGTGGCGGCCAGGAGCGCCTGCAGGGTGCCCGACGGCGCTGCCGCGTCGGACACGGTGAGGCTGGTCGGCAGCATGTAGTCCCACTGGGCCACGCCCCAGCCGATCACGATGCTGGCGACGGCGCCGATGGCGAGCAGCCGTGCCCAGCGGTGGGCGTCGCGGATGAGGAGCACGAGCGAGGCCGTGCCGCACAGCGCGGACAGGATCACCAGCGGCAGGGCGCGTGTGGTGAATCCGTCGAACACGTAGCGGGCGTCGGAGCGCAGCACGAAGATGCCGGCGAAGGCGACGACGCCGGCCACCACCGCGGCGCCGATGGCTCGATGCCGGAAGTAGGTCACCATGGCCGGGTCGCGCTGCCGGCGGGAGTCCCACACGAGGTAGACGGCGGCCAGGTAGGCGACGACGACGACGGCCAGCACGCCACCGATCACCGAGGTGGGATTGACCCAACTGGTCCACGGATCACCCGCCTTGCCGCCGGCGGGAACCCGTCCCGACGCGACGGCTCCAGCCGCCGGCGCCCATGCAGTAAGGGACGAGGACCGACGACAGGGCGAAGGCGGCCCCGAAGTTCCGCCGATCGCGGGTGAGGAAGACGGTCTTGCGGAAGGCGAAGCTCGAGCCGCGAAGGATGATCCCGAAGGCGGCGAGGCTCAGCGGCACGTACAGCGTGAGCGTGATCGAGGCGTAGGCCTCCGGGAAGCCGGTCCACAACACGACGAAGATGAAGATCAGCCACACGTGGTTGGCTTCCCACACGGGACCGATTGAGTGGTCGATCACCTCGCGGGGCCGCTCGCCGCGCGCCGCGCCGCCGGCCACCAGGTCCCAGAAGCCGGCGCCGAAGTCGGCCCCGCCGAGGACGCCGTAGGCGGTGACCGCGAGGAACAGCACGACGGCGATGGTCGTGCTCATACGGTAACGACCTCGGCGGACTCGTCCTCACGAGCTGGACCACCTCGGCCCGTAGGGCACGTCCTGGTCCCTCACGCCGCGTTGGCGGAACCGGCTGCTCATCTTCCTCAGGATGAGGATGGTGGTCACGGCCAGCCCGATGTACAGAATGCTCACCAGGATGAAGGTGACCCACACCCCGGTGTTGGCCGTGGCCGCGTTCTCGACCTTCATGAGGTTGTAGACGATCCAGGGTTGCCGGCCGACCTCGCTCACCACCCACCCCGCCTCCAAGGTGACGACGGCGGTGATCCCGGCCACGGAAGCCAGTCGGAGGAACCATTTGCTCCTGGGCATGTCCCGCCGGATCAGCCAGCACAGGCCATACCAGACCGACAGCAACAGCATGAGCGTGCCGAACCCCACCATGATGTCCCAGCAGAGGTGCACGATGTTGACTTCCGACGGTGGTCGGGCGCTGGTCGGAGGGCTCCGAGTCGAGCCCTTGCACGACGGTGCTGGTGCCGGTGGTCGGGTCGGACAGCCACGAGGCCAGCCCGGGGATCTCGATGCCCCCGCTCACGGTGCCGTTGGCATTGAGGTGCCCCAACAGGGTCTCGGGCACATCGCTCGCGGTCTGCGGAAGCAACTCGATGGCGGCGAACTTCTCCGGCTGGTTGTTGTAGACCCAGCGGGCCAGGGAATCCCCGACTGCCATCTGGATGGGAATCGCCACCGCTCCCACGCTGAAGGCGATGAGGAAGCCGATCCGGTGGTAGCGGTCGCGGCGCCCGCGCAGCATGGCGAAGGCGTAGATGGACGCGACCAGGAATCCCCCCACGACATAAGCGGCGACGACCATGTGGGCGGCCATGAGCGGCATGGCGTCGTTGAAGATCACCTTCACCGGATCGACGTCGGTGACCTGCCCGGCCGAGTTGAGGGTGAAGCCCGACGGAGCATTCATCCACGCGTTGGCGGCGACCACCGATGTGGCGCCGAGGATGCCGGTGACCACCAGCGGAACGCCGGTCCAGAAATGCGCCCACGGGCGCAGCCGGCGCCAGCCGTAGATGTAGATCGAGATGAAGATGGCCTCGGTGAAGAAGAAGATCCCCTCGAAGGCGAACGGAACCCCGAACGCGTCGCCCCACTGGCCCATGAAGCGCGGCCACAGCAGGCCGAACTCGAAGGTGAGCATCGTGCCAGTGACGGCACCCACCGCGAACGTGACCGCCATGTACTTCGACCAGCGCTGTGCCAGTTGCAGCGCGTCCGGATCGTTGCGCTTGAGGCCCCGGTAGTTGGCGACCAGCGCCATGAACGACCACGACACGCCCAAAGGGACCAGGATGATGTGGCACGCCAGAGTGAAGGCCATCTGAGCCCTCGCCCACGGCACGGGGTCGACCGCCAGGACGGGCACCACTCCCAGGAGGGGCATCACCCTAAGCCAAGCCCGCGCCGGCACCGGCGTCCTCACCCAGACGGGATGAAATCCATGGCTCGAGGTGGTCTCGGCGCGACGGCTCAGGAGCTGGCGGTGCGCACCTCGGTGTCGAGGTAGGCGGCCAGGTGCGAGCTGAGGTCGCGGGCGTCGTCCGCGGCGCCGTCGATCAGGGTCGACTTGCGTCGCCGGAGGAAGGGCAGGCCCATGACGTACAAGCCGGGCGCCTCGACGACGCCACCGTCGTGGCGGAGTTGGCGCTTGCGATCGAGGGCGGGCACGTCGAGCCACGAGTAGTCGGGGCTGAAGCCCGTCGCCCAGACGATCGTGTGGATCTCACCCGAGTCGAGGTCCAGCCCGAGAGGCGGCGAGTCGTCCACCTTGGTGGGGGCGAAGCGCTGCGGTGGCTCGACCTCGTCGTCGAAGCCCTCGGCCGTGGCCCACTCGTCGATGGCGTCGAGCAGACGCCCGAGCTTCAGGTCGGCAAGGGCGCAGTGGTTGCGCAGCGACCCCGAGAACTGGGCCTTGCCCCCGCTGATCGCCGCGAGCTTCCCGACGAGCGTGACCCCCATCGCCGTGAGGGCGTTGAGGTCGAGCGTCGTCCGCCCTCGCGTCCCCACCAGTTGCAACGACGGCAGGCTGCGCACCCGCAGGAGGTTGTCGACCTGGTCGTAGCGCTCGTCCATCACCCCGGCGGCGTCCATCCACCACAGGATGTCCATGCCTCGGTACACGCGGGGGACCCGCACGTGCTCACCCACCGCGAGCGTCACGGGGCGTCCCGATCGATGGATCTCGTCGGCGAGCTGGATCCCGGTGGCGGACGCGCCGACGACCAGGACTCCGCCGTCGTCGAGCTGGGCCGGGTGGCGGTACTCGAACGGCGTCATCATCGTGACGGCGGGCGGGATCGCCCCCGCCAGCGCCGGCACCTTGGGGACGTTGCAGGCTCCCGTCGCCAGCACCACCGTGCGGCACGCCCACTCGCCCTGGTCGGTCACGACGACGTAGCCACCGTCGACGGGGCGGACAGAGCTGACCGTCGTCTCGGTGTGCACCGGCGTCGACATGTGGCGGGCGTAGCCGTCGATGAAGGCCACCACCTCGCTCATCGTCATGTAGCCGTCCGGGTCGTCGCCCGAGTAGCCGTAGCCCGGGAGGCGGCTCTGCCAGTTGGGCGTCAACAACCGCAACGAGTCCCAGCGCTCCGTGCGCCACGTGTGCGCCACCTGGCCCCGTTCGATCACCACGTGATCGATGGAGCCTTCGGTGAGGCAGTGGCTGATCGCCAGGCCGGCGTGACCGGCGCCGATGACGACGGTGGTGGTGCGGCGGGTCACGAGGAGGGGGAGTTGACCTCGACCGTGACGTTGGTCGGGTTGGTGATGACGTCGTAGACGGCTGAGCGCTTCTGCGACTGGGCGACGAGGGCCTTGATGTCCTCCGGGGTGGCGTCGGCGTCGATGTCGTACTTCACCTTGATCCCGCTGAAGCCGTTGCGCACCTCGGGATCGCCGCCGAGGATGCCAAGGACGTCCATCTCGCCCTCGAGGGTGGCCGAGACCGAGCGCAGCTGGATCTGGCGTTGCTGGGCGACCGAGCCGCCACCCCGGCGGTGAGGCAGCTGGCGAGGCCCGACCAGCACGAGCTCGACCGGAGTGGCCCCATGGTCCTCGGAGGCGAAGAGCTCCGGATGGTCCGCGTCGAAGGTGAACGTCGGTCTTGTGCTCTGCTCCCCGCCCAGCCCGTAGAAGCCCTGCATCGTCGACTGGCTGTGCGTGCCGTTCACCCAGCGGCACTGGGCCCGCCACTGGAACTGGCGCCGCTTCGGGCGACTGCTGCAGCGCCCCGCGCGCGTCGAGCAGCGCTTGGACGTTGACGCCGTTGTCCACGGCGTGTCGGTGCTGGTCATCCTGGCTCCTTGTTCGTGGGTCGGCGAATACTCGACGAGTTCAATCAAGACTAGCCGCCCCGGGAGCGACCGACGCTGCTTCAATGGGGGCCCCGTCGACAAACCGGTGCGAACAGGAGAGATCGTGGCCCTGAGCAGCCTGGCTTCCGCACCCGCGCCGTGCACGCCGGCGGTCGCCCCGACCCGGCGACCGGGGCCCGCGCCGTGCCCATCTACCAGACGACGAGCTTCGTCTTCGAGGACTCCGCCGACGCCGCCGACCTGTTCGCGCTCCAGACGTTCGGCAACATCTACAGCCGGATCGTCAAACCCCACGGTCGCCGCCTTCGAGGAGCGGATGGCGCCAGCCTCGAAGGCGGGCTCGGCGGCCGTGGCCGCCGCGAGCGGGCAAGCCGCCGAGCTCCTCACGTTCGCCTGCGCTCGCCGCCGCGGGCGACCACATCGTCGCCTCCGGCGCAGCTCTACGGCGGCACCCGCACGCTGCTCGACGTCACCCTGCGGCGCATCGGCATCGACACGACCTTCGTCGCCAGCGACGACCCCGAGGCCTTCGCCGCCGCGCTCCGTCCCGACGACGAAGGCGATCTACACGCGAGGTGATCGGCAACCCCTCGGGCATCGTGGCTCGACCTCGCCGCGGTCGCCGACGTCGCGCACGCACGCGGCATCCCGCTCGTCGTCGACAACACGCTGGCCACGCCCTACCTGTGCCGGCCCATCGAGCACGGCGCCGACATCGTGGTGCACTCGGCGACCAAGTTCATCGGGGGCCACGGCACCGCGCATCGGCGGGGTCGTCGTCGAGTCGGGTCGCTTCCCGTGGGACAACGGCAAGTTCCCGCTGCATGACCGAGCCGGTCGCCTCCTACGACGACGCTGCGCTTCTGGGAGAACTTCGCCGAGTACGGCTTCCTGCATGCGCCTGCGCGTCGAGCAGCTGCGCGACTTCGGCGCCAGCCTGTCCCCGTTCAACGCGTTCCTCTTCCTGCTCGGGCTCGAGACGCTGGCGCTGCGGATGGAGCGCCACGTCGCGAACGCCGCCTGCGGTGGCGAAGTTCCTCGCCGAGCGACCGCAGCGTCGAATGGGTCGCGTACGCCGGGCTTGCCGACGTCGCCCGTGGCACCAGCGCGCGAAGCGCTACCTGCCCAAGGGGCCGGGCGCGGTGTTCGCGTTCGGCGTCAAGGGCGGCCGCGCCGCCGGCCAGGCGCTTCATCGAGGCGGTCGAGATGTGCAGCCACCTGGCCAACGTCGGCGACGCCGCGCACACTCGTCATCCATCCCGGCGTCGACGACGCACCAGCAGCTCGACGACGAAGCCGAACGGTCGCGGTGGGCATCAGCCCCGACCTGATCCGGATCTCGGTCGGCATCGAGGACGTCGAGGACATCGCTCGCGACCTCGACCGCGCGCTCGGAAGGCGGCCGGATGACGCGTGCGGACGTCGCGGCGGTCCCGAGCCACCGCGCCGCGAGCGGCTCGCACATCCTCCAGCGCCCGAGATCGGTCGCCACTGGTCGGCGCGTCGCCGAACCCGCTCGCTCGTCGCTACTTCGTCGCGACCTACCTGCTCCGCACGCACCGACTTCCGAGTCTACTTCGTGAACCCGAGCGGCCGACGAGATCCTCGGGCACCACGTGTATCCGCCTCGCTCGAGCCTGCCGCGACGGTCCCGACATCGTCGACGTGTTCCGCCGGCACGAGCGCCCTCCCCGGCGTGGCCGAGGAGGCCATCGCGGCGGGGCGAAGGTCGTTGTGGGTGCAGCTCGGCCTCTGCAACGACGAGGCGGCGCGCCCGCGCGATGGACGCCGGCCTCGGCGTCGTGATGAACCGCTGCCTGAAGATCGAGCACGCCCGCTTCCACGGTGGGCTGCACCTCGCCGGCTTCGACACCGGCGTCATCAACTCCCGCCGCCGGCGCTTGCTGTAGCCGCCGCCCGGTTTGCGGCGTGAGGTCGCGGTCGTCAGTTCCCGCGTCATGGCAGGTTGCTCCTCGGCCGAGGCACGGCGAAAGGCTCTGCGTTCCTCGGGTGGGCGGTCGAGCCACAAGCTCACCAGGTAGGCGGTGACGGCACCGACGATGATGAGCGGCGCGGACCCCGCCCCTGAGTGGATGGTGAGTGCGGTCGCGATGATGACGGACGACAAAGGGAGCCGCAGCATGGCGGCCGCCATCGCCGCCATGCCCACCGCGACGGCGGGCGTGATGGAGAGGCCGGGGAGATGGGAGGCGAGCAGCCCGCCGGCCGCGCCGAGGTACAAGGCGGGGAAGGTGGGACCGCCCCGGAACGTCCCGAGCGACACCCCCCAGGCCAGTCCCTTGCACAGGATCACGAGGACGAGCGCCGAGATCGACCACGTACTGGATTGCGCGACGAGGCCTGGCAGCGCGTCCTGCCCCGAGAACAGAACCTGCTCGGTTCCGTGGTCGGTGATCTGCGCGAACACGATGGCCAGGACGGCGACGACGGCGCCGACCACCGGCAGCACGACGGCGGGACGCTTGGCCGCCACCTTGACCCCCTCGAGCCCGATCCGCCGCACGACGAAGACCAGTCCCGCGGCGATGGCGGCGAGCACGATCGACCAACCCACCTCGCCCCACGTGGGGCTGGCGAAGGAGGGCAGCGAGAGCGGCGCGAGCGAGTAGGCGCTGGTGTCGAGGGCGGCCCAATTGCAGATGCCGATGAACGTGAGCGACCCGATGCCGGCGGCGAGCAGGCCGGGGAGGAGGATGACCGGCAGTGTCGGACCGCCGAGCCCCGACGCCTCGATGACCAGCACGGCCGCCACCACCGGCGACTGGAAGATCATCGAGATGGCCGCGAAGCTACCGGCCGCGCCGAGGACCATCAGCATCTGCTGCGGCGCGTTCTTCCTCAGCTGGGAGACCATGAGGATGGTGAAGCCGCCCCCCAAGGCGATGAGCGGTGCCTCGGGCCCGAGCACGAGACCGAGCCCCAGTGAGGCGATGGCCGCGAGGAGGACGCTGAACAGCATGTCCGGGGTCGTCCTGGCCATCGTGAGACCTTCCGCAGGGACGTGGCCACCCGCCCCGGGAAGGCGGACGGCATACGCCACGGGGATGCCGGCCAGCACCAGGATCGGCAGCGGCCACCACCACGGCACCTCGTCGAAGCCGAGCCCGTTCGGTAGGTCGGTGAACAGACCCTGTTGGATCTGATGGATCAGCTCGAGGAATCCCCACGCGAGCAACGACACGATCAGACCCACGATGGAGGCCAGCACCAACAAGGCGACGAAGCGTCGGCTCCGCAGCACTGCTCCCGGATCGGTGGCTGGGGGTGGCGCGTCTGCCATGTCGTAGGCCTCCGGTTCGGCAGCGGATCCGTCGGTGCTTACCACGGCGAGTCGGCGCAAGGTGAGGAAGCCGCGCGGGCGGAGGATCTCGCGCCGCCCGTTAGCGTCTCCCCGATGGAGGTCGCCGGCGAGGAGCTGCGGGACGACCCGACGGTCGACATCACGACCACCGGCCGGCGATCAGGCCAGCCTCGGTGCACCTGGTGACAACCTCTCCCATGGTCGAGGTGACGTTCGATGCGACCCGGGGGCAGCCGGCCTCGCAGTGACGAGGGCCGTAACGCCCGACTGTTCGAGCGGGACGGCCCGGCGGACGGACGCGGTGAGGTTCACCTCTCGGCGCGGCGCTCCGTCCGGCGGCGATGACGGCGCAGCACGCCCAAACCGAACCACACGAGCGCGCCGATCAGCGCGGAGATGAGCACGAGCAGCCAGATCGGCCAGGTGAAGTCCCAGGCCAGGAAGCTGATGGTGACGTCGTCGGTGTTCTGGATCATGAAGATCACCAGGACGGCCACGCCGACGAGGGACCCGATGGCGCCGCCGCTGAGCTTGGCGCCTTGCTTGCCGCTCTCCACGGGCTGCTGGACCATGGCTACCTCTCTTTCAGGAGCGCGCCACATGGCGCCCACGTGCGCAGTTGAGCGGAGAAGTCGGCTCGTGTCACGCCTTCCGACGCGGTACGTGCATCCGTTGCCCGGCCAGGGTGCCCGCTCGGAGGCGACGGATGGTTGAATGCGGGCCATGGTTGCGCTCCCTGAGTGGGCGCGATCAGAGGAGGTTCGCATGGCTGGCGACGTCAATCCCGTGCCCGAGCGCCTGCACACCATCACGCCCCGTCTCGTGTTCGCCGGTGACGCCGTGGACGCGATGCGCTTCTACGGTGAAGCGTTCGGCGGCGAGGCGCTCGAAGACCCCTTCGTCGACCCTGACGGCAAGGTCGTGCACGCCGAGTTGCGCATCGGCGACTCGGTCGTGTTCGTGACCGACGAGAGCGGCGATGGCAACGGCGTGGCGCCTGCGAAAGTCGGAGGCGTCGTGACCGCGCTGATGGCGCTCAACGTCCCCGATGTCGACCGCGTGTGGGAACGCGCCCTCGCCGCTGGGTGCGAAGTCGTCTACCCGCTGGCCGACCAGTTCTATGGAGACCGCGGCGGGCGCCTGCGCGATCCCTACGGCCACCAGTGGATGCTGAGCACCCACATCGAAGACGTCGACCGCGAGGAGCTGATGCGGCGCATGCGCGCGATGTGACGTGCGGCGGGCTCAGCCTGTGGAGCAGCCGCTGGCCTGCCCGATCCTGCCGGCCTCGATCCGGTTGGGCACGTCGAGCTTGCGCAGCAGGTTCGACACGTGCACGCTCACCGTCTTCTTGCTGATGAACAGCAGCGTCGCGATCTCCCGGTCGGTCCGGCCGTCGGCGAGGTGGTGCAGGACCTCGACCTCGCGGGGGTCAGGCCGAGGTCGGCGGCCACTGTCGACCCTCGCGCCGGCTCGGCCTCGCCATCGGGTAGCGAGATGCGGGCACGACGGGCCAGCTGCTCGATGCGCTCCCGCAGTGGGGTGGTGCCCAGCTCCACGGTCAGCCGCCAGGCCTCCAGGAGGCTTGCTTCCGCCCGGCTGCGTTCGCGCCGGCGGTCGAGGAGCGCCTCGGCCTCCCGCCACCGGCAGTAGGCCTCGGGATGGGGCTCGCCGGCGATGTCCCACCGCGCCGCCGCTTCGTCCCAGCAGTCCGGGTCGGATTCGTACAGTCGGGTCCGCTCCGCCACGCACGTCGTGACGAGGCCATACGTCCGGGGCGGGCACCGGCCACCGTGCTCGACCAGCGCGGCGAGCAGCTGCAGGGCCTCCTGCTCGAAGCCGTCGGCGATACGGCGGGCCTTGTCGACGTCGACGCGGCGACCGTGGGCCTGCGCTTCCGCGAGTTGATCCGCAACGCAGCGCACGGCGAGGGCGATCATCTCGGGTCGAACGGTTGCATCATCGGTTCCGGCGGCGAGAGCCAGAGCTTGCTCGACGGAGCGGTAGGCGTCGTCGGGACGGCCCTCGAGCAGCGCCAGCTCCGCCACCTGCACGTGGAACCCGCCTCGGAGCTGGACGTCGGTGAAGGCGGCCGTGACCTCGTCGGCGAGTTCCAGCAAACGGCGGGCGTCGTCGAAGCGGCCAGCGCGGGTGGCGATCATGGAGCGGAGGATCGATGGTGCCGTGATGCACTTGCCGACACCGCGCTCGCCGCTCTGTGACAGCAGCGCCTCCGCGTCGTCGTGGCGACCGAGTCGGACGAGCGCTTCGACGCCGCGCTCCCTATCTCTGGTGGGTGTGGGGGGCCTCAGGTGAACGGCCCCGGTCGGTGTCGGGCCCTCGGCAGGGCGAGACCGAGCACCGCACTAACCTGACGCGGGTGGGCTCGACCGGGCGACGGTCAGCCGGCTGGCGCGGCCGCTTGGTGGCCGCCGGGCTTCTGGCCGCGGTGCTGTCGCCGCTGCTCACGAACCACGACAGCTTCCCGTTGTCGACCTATCCCATGTATGCGGGCGTGGCCCCGCGCCTCGACCACTTCCTCACGGTGGTGGGCATCGACCACGCGGGCACGGTCCACCGGCTGTCGTTGTCGACGATCGCTCGCACCGACGACCCATTGATCGCCGAATCGCTCGTCGCGCAGGCGGTTCGCACCGGCCGGGCCGATGCGCTGTGCGCCGAGGTGGCAGGTCGGGTGAGCTCGGAGTCGGCCTCGGTCGAGGTCGTCGACGAGCTGCACGATGTCGTTGCCCGTGCGCAGGGCAAGTCGTCGCTCCGCGAACGAACCGTTCTCGCCTCCTGCGAGGTGTCGCCGTGACCTCGTGGTGGCGACGCGCCGACGCCTGGCTGGTCCCATCCGCACCGCCCGAGCGCCTCGCCACCCTGCGGATCCTCACCGGGTTGTTCGCCGTCATCTACCTGGCGGTGAGACTGCCTGCGTTCCTCGTCCTCGCCGACGCACGGGAGTCTCGCTTCGACCCCGTCGGGATCCTCTCGATGCTGCCCGGACCATTCCCACGCCTCGCGGTCTTCGTCTTGGTGTTCGGCGCGCTCGGCCTCGGCCTTGCCTACACCCTCGGCGCGTGGTTCCGCGCCACGGGGCCGGCCTTCGCGCTCGCGCTGCTCGTCCTGTCGACCTACCGCAGCTCGTGGGGGCAGATCCTCTGGATCGAGAACCTGATGGTGTTGCACGTGCTCGTCGTCGGCTTCTCCCACAGCGCCGACGCCCTCGCCCTGACCGCGAGGACGGCACCGGTCACGGTCCCCGATCCCCGTTATGGCGGGCCCGTGCGGCTGGCCGCGCTCGTCACGGTGGCGACCTACGTCCTCGCCGCAGTCGCGAAGTTGCGGATCGCAGGGCTCGACTGGATGTTCAGCGATGCCCTGCGCAATCACGTCGCCTACTCCGCTGTGCGGGTCGACCTGCTCGGCGGGCCGTCCTCGCCCCTCGGGCGATGGCTGGTCGGCTACGGATGGCTGTTCCCGCCCATGGCGGTCGCGGCGGTGCTCCTCGAGCTGGCCGCTCCCTTGGCCCTCGTCGGCGGCAAGGTGCGCACGGCCTGGGTCATCTCGGCGTGGCTCATGCACGCTGCCATCGCCAGCATCATGTTCGTGACGTTCCCGTACCCGCTCTTCCTGGTGGCCTTCGCCCCCTTCTATCGACTGGAGCGCCTCTCGGAGAGAGTGACCTCGTGGCTGCGCCGGTTCGCGCACGCCTGACCGAGTCGGCCGCGGTGGTCCTGTTCGACGAGCGGCCCGCCCGCTGCCGGAGGGGTTGCTGCACCCGACCGTGAGCCTCGTACGATCGCTCCGCGTCGAGCGCGACGGTGAGGTGTGGAGGCCCAAGTGACGTCGAGCGATGCCCACGAATGCGGCGTGACCTACAGCCCCGTGCTGCCCGAGGTGCTCGCCGACCCCGCGCCCGCCTACGCCGAGCTGCGGGAACGCTGCCCGGTCCATCGCAGCGATGATCTCGGCGCCCCGCTCTACTCGTTCTCGCGCCGCGTCGACGTGGCGGCGGCGTTGCGTGATCACGCGACGTGGTCCAACCGGCGCGGCCCGGGCATCGACGCGTCACGAGGGGCCATCGGCGACATGCAGCACGACGACCCGCCCGAGCACGATCGCCGCCGCGAGGCCGCTCGCGCCTGGTTCGTGCCTCCTTCCGTGGCCCGCTTGGAGCCCGAGCTCCGCGCGCTGGCCACGTCCATCGTCGACGCCATAGAGCCGAACGGGCGAGGCGACCTCTACACCGACTTCGCGCTGCCGCTACCCGTGACGAGCTTCTGCTCGATCATGGGCGTGGCCATCGCCAACCGGGATCAGTTCGTCCACTGGGCCGACGACATGACCGTGGCGATGGCCTACCCGAAGCGCGGGGCCGACGCGCGGCGCGAGTTGAGCGCGTTCACCCGGTCGGAGATCGAACGCCGCCGCGCCATCGCCGCTCGCGGCGGTGATCTGCCGGAGGGGCTCCTCAGCCACCTCGCCACCGCGCCCTACACCGACCAGGGCGAGCCGATGCCCACGGTCGAGGTCGTCGAGATGGTGAACCAGCTGCTCGTCGCCGGCCACGAGACCACCACCTCGCTGATCACGAACTGCGTCTGGAGGCTGCTCGAGGACCGGCCGGCCCGTTGGGAACGCGTCGTGGCCGAGCCCGCGCTCGTGGCCAACGCGGTCGAGGAGAGCCTCCGCTTCGACCCGCCCGTGCTCGGGCTGTGCCGCACCAACAACCACGACGTCGACGTCCACGGTGTCCGGATCCCCGCCGAGTCGAAGGTGATGATGCTGTTCGCCTCCGCCAACCGGGACGCCGATGCCTTCGACGAGCCCGACGAGTTCTGCGTCGATCGGCCGTTGGCCGAGACGATGCGGCACTTCTCCTTCAGCTGGGGCATCCACCACTGCCTCGGCGCCCATCTCGCCCGGCTGACGGGCCGCACCGCGCTCGACGTGCTGGTGAGGCGGCTGCCGACGTTGCGCCTCGACGGTGAGCCGACCCGGGTGCCGTCGCCCTTCTTGTGGGGTCGCAAGTCGCTGCCTGTCGCCTGGGACTGAGCCTTCATCATCGTCGCTCTGGGCTCGGCGAGACGGGTAGCTCACGGCGCCAGCGCCAGCTCGACAAAGCGGGCCGCGGCGGGGGAGAGGCGGGCGTCGCGATGGAGGAGGACCACCGACCGGCGCCACGGCGGCTCGAGGGGCCGGACCACCGCGCCCTGGGCGGCGCCGCTCGCGGCCAGCGGCCCCGGCACCACGGCCGTCCCCGCGCCGGCCACCACGAGGGGAACGAGCGCGTCGCGCTGCTCGGTCTCCACCGCGATGGCGAGCGCGAGTCCGGCTTGGGCCAGGGCCTGCTCGACGATCATGCGTAGCGACGTGCCGGGCCCCGTCACGACCAGCCGGCGAGCGGCCAGTGCGGGGAGCGGAAGGGGCCGCCCGGTGTGCTGCTCGCCCGGGGGCAGGAGGGCCACGAGATCCTGCTCGCCGACCGGCCGTTGCACCAGCCCGCTGCTGGCCGGGCTCTGCTCGGTGACGCCGAGCTCGACTGAGCCGCTGCGCACGTCGTCGGCCAGATCGCGCGGGTCGGTGGGAGCGGCCAGGCGCACCTCGACCTTCGGGTGGGCGCGGCAGAAGCGCCCGACCATCTCGGCCAGCGGATCCGCGGCCAGCGTGGGCAGCGATGCCAGATCGAGGCGGCCGGCGACGAGCCCGGTCACGGCGGCGACCGCGTCGGCGGCTACGTCGAGGTCGCGCAAAGCTTGGCGGGCGGGGCCGACCAGCGCGCTGCCCGCAGCCGTAAGCGTCACGCCGTGGCGGGATCGCACCAGCAGCCCGGCATCGACCTCCCGTTCCAGCTGCTTCACCGCGAGCGAGACGGCGGGCTGCGCCACGTGGACGGCTCGTGCCGCGGCCGTGAAGCCCCCGTGATCGACGACGGCGATGAACAGTTCCAGCCGGCGGTGATCCATATAAGAATCATATGAACATTAGCGACGACATGTCTTGGGCTTCTGACCGTCCACGGCGTTGGATTAGAGATGATGCACCTCGTCGAGATCCTGGTGGCCGGCCTCGGGGTCGGCGGCGTGTTCGGGCTCTTCGGCGCGGGCGGTTCGGCCTTCGCCACGCCCGTCCTAGCCCTCCTCGGGGTGCCCGGCGTGCTCGCGGTGGCCTCGCCGCTGCCGGCCATGCTGCCCGCCTCGGTGGCCGGGGCCCGCCGCTACCTCCGCTCGGGTCGCCTCGACCTTCGCGTCGCCAAGCTGGCCGTCACCGGCGGGGTGCCCGGCACCGTGCTGGGAGCCCTGCTGTCGTCGCTCCTCGGCGGCACCCGCCTGCTCGTGCTGTCCGGCCTCATGCTGCTGGTGGTGGGCGTCCGAGTGCTGATGCCCGACCCTCACGGCCACGCCGAGCGCTGCGCCGAGCGCCGGGCCGACACCGCCCTCGTGGTGGCGGCTGCCTTCGCCGTCGGTCTCTTGACGGGTCTCCTGGCCAACGGAGGTGGGTTCCTCCTGGTGCCGCTGTTCATCGTCGTGCTCGGGCTCAGTGCCACCACCGCCGCCGGCACGAGCATGGTGGCCGTTGCCGCGCTCACGATCCCGACGCTCGCCACCCACTGGTTCCTGGGGCACATCGACTGGTCGGTCGCAGGTGCCTTCGCCCTCGGTGCCGTGCCCGGCTCGCTGATCGGGGCTCGCCTCGCGCAGCGGGTGCCGGCCCGAAAGGCCCGCAGCGCCTTCGGCGTGCTGCTCGTGACCTTCGCGGCCTGGTTCCTCGTCCACCAGGCGCTGTGAGGGACCGCGCGCCGGTTCCCGCGAACAACCCGATCCCGCAGCAGACCGGTCAGGCGATGACGGGTCTGCAGCCGAGGCCGCGTCGTCCGCCGTCGTCATCGACCCCGTCGGTTGGGACCAGCGGGCCGCCCCGCGCCGGGATGCCACCCGTCTCGAAACGGTTCAGCAGGCCGTGGTCGAGGGTGAGCAGATCGTGCTCGGCTACGTCGCCCGTGACCGGGCCTCGAGCACCCGAAGTGTGCGACATGCTGGCCCTCATCGCGGCCGAGCTCTCCGTCGCCTCCGGGCCTCGGCCCGAGAGCGGGTCGTCGAGCTGGACGTGAGCGGAGCTGTCCAGGAAGGAGGCCGCGGTGGCCGACATCAGCAGAGCGATCCGGACCGAGACCGCGAGGGGTGTCCGGCACCTCGTGCTCTGTCGCCCGGAGGCGTACAACACGATCACCCCGGGCCTGCGCGACGAGCTCGCCCTGGCCCTCGACGAGGCCGAGCGCGACGCGGCGGTCAAGGTCGTGTTGCTTCGCGCGGAGGGGAGGGCCTTCTGTGCCGGGTTCGGTCTCGACTGGTCGACAATGGCCGAGCGGGCCGCGCCCTCGCGGGGGTGGGATTCCGTGGCGGACCTGCAGATGATCGAGACCTTCGGGCGCGCCTTCGCCAAGCTCCATGAGATCTCGAAGCCCACGGTGGCCGCCGTTCAGGGCTGGTGCGTTGCCGGGGGCACGGACATGGTGCTGAATGCCGACCTGATCGTCGCCGGCGAGTCCGCCCGCTTCGGCTACCCGCCGGCGCGGGTCTGGGGCGCCCCGGAGGCGCCGTGGGTGTGGGTGGCCCGCCTGGGCCTGGAGCGGGCCAAGCGCTACCTGTTCACCGGCGACGAGATCCCGGCGGCCGAGGCGGCTCGCATCGGCATGATCCTCGAATGCGTGCCCGACGACCTCCTCCTGCCGCAGGCCCTCGAGTTGGCCGAGCGTGTGGCGAAGCTGCCCCTCAACCAGCTCCAGATGATGAAGTGGCTGCTCAACGACGTTGCCCGCCAGCAGTTCCAACCGGCGGCGTCACGCCAGCTCGGCATGCTGTTCGACGGGGTGGCCCGCCACACCCAGGAAGGCCTCGACTTCGTGGCGCGGGCGCAGGAGGTCGGTTGGCGCCAGGCTGTCCGTGAGCGCGACGCCCCTTTCGCCGACTACGGCGAGGCCGCCCGCCCGGCGGCCGGCGACGCCGACGGCCGCTGAGCGGGGGGCGCCTGCCCGGGGACACGCCCGGTGTGGCTCGGCTCCGTCTCGGGTACTGAGACGTCGCGGGCAGAGGAGGTTCTGTCACTACCACACGGCGGCCTGAACGCGCGGCTGCGGGCGAAGGGCTGCGGGCGCGCGAGTCTGTCGTGCCTCCGCGCCAAAGGAGCTCTCCGTGCAGATCGCCATCGCCCTGTTCCCGCGCTTCACGGCCCTCGACGCCGGCTCGCCCGAGAAGGCGCCCCCGGCGGTGGCGCAACGTGTCCGCGAACGAATGGCTCTGGGCGAGCAGCGCGTCCTGGCGTGATGGTCGCCACGCCCGCCCCGAGGAGGGACTTCGACGCGGCCTACTACCGCCGTTTCTACGGTCGCCGCCCTGTGCACGGCCGCCGGGCGATCGGGCGTTTAGCCGAAGGCGTCCTGGGCCTGTGCGCCTGGTGGGGCATCCCGGTCCGCTCGGTGCTCGACGTGGGGGCGGGTCCCGGCTACTGGCGTGAGTGGCTGGCCGTCAACCGGCCCGCGGTGCGGTACCGAGGGGTCGACGCCAGCCCGTACGCCTGCCGTCGTTTCGGGCACGAGCTCGGGGACATCGCCGAGTGGCGCCCGCCCCGGCCCTACGACCTCGTGGTGTGCCAGGACGTCCTGCAGTACCTGGACGACGACCGGGCCTCGCGTGCCATCTCGAACCTCGCCGCCGCGACCCGCGCTGTGCTGTACCTGCAGGCTCCGACGGCCGGCGACCGGCGGGCGGTCATCGACCCTCTCCATTCGGATCTCAGCGCCGTGTTCCGTCCCGCGTGCTGGTACCGCGACCATCTGGCCCGCCACTTCTGCGAGATCGGCGCCGGGCTGTTCCACCCGCGCCGGAGCGCGATCCGGTTCTACGAGCTCGAGGTGGCGCCCCGCCACCCGGGCTGATCAGGTCTGCAAGGGCAACAGCGCGTCGGCCACCTCGGCGAGATGGGCGGGTACCTCACTCGGGGGCGGCTCGTCGAAGGGGATCAAGACGAACTTCGATGCCCCGGCCTCGATGAAGGCCTGGATGCGGCGGGCCAGAGTGGGCAAGCCGACCGGGACGAGCTCCGTCGGGTCGATGTCCGGGCGACGCCGGGAGATCAAAGTGAGCAGCTCCGGCCGGGGCTCGCGCATGGCATAGGCGATGAGGGCGCCGAAGTGCTCCTCCTCGATCGAGCGGTCGTGCTCGGCCGCCACTCGCTCGATGACGACCCGCCCTTCCCGGACATCCGACGGGGTCACGAAGGAAGGCAGCCAGCCGTCGCCCAGGCGCCCGACCCGGCGCAGCTCCGAAGCGGCGATGCCACCGAGCCACACGTCGGGCGGTTGCTGCCGAGGTTTCGGCAACACCCGAAGTCCCTCGAAATGGAAGCGGCGACCGTCGTGGTCGACCGAGTCCTCGAGCCAGAGGCGGCGGATCAAAGGGAGCGCCTCGTCGAACCACGCCGCCCGCTCGCCGCGCTCGACCCCGAAGGCCTGCTGTTCGTGGGGGTCGGCCACCCCGAGCCCGAAGGCCGGCAGCAGCCGGCCGTTCGAGAGCCGGTCGAGGGTGGCCAGCTCCTTGGCCAGCACCACGGGGTTGCGGCCGGGGAGCACGAGCACGCTCGTGCCGAACTTCAGCCGTTGCGTCCTTCCGGCGGCGAAGGCCATGCCCACCACTGGATCCGGGGCCTCGCCGCCGAGGCGCTCCGACAGCCAGAGGCTGTCGAAGTGCAGCTCTTCCAAGGCGTCGACGGCCGCGGCGAAGTGCCCGTCGTTCAAGGGGGTGCGCGTACCGAACCCGTAGCCGATGCGGATCTTCACGGCCGGATGCTCGCACAGGTGGGCCGATGCCACCGACGGAGCCGAGGGTCAGACGCTGAGATGCTGGCGCAGCCGGCGGGGTGCGGCCGCCGGTAGGCGGCTGCCGATGGCGATCGCGGTGACCGCGGCCCCGGCCACCAGGGGCGTGGCCCCGACCCCGGCGAAGACGTGCAAGGCGCCCCCGAGGGCCGCGCTCAGACCAGCCGACGCGGCGGCGACCCCGCGAGCGAAGCGCCAGTTCCGATCGAGGACGTCGTCGTCGGGCCCTGGCTCGAACCCCCGGAAGGCCGCGTCTCGCACCACGACCCCATTCGACACGGAGCGCGGTTGGATTGATACACGGGAACACGAAGTGTCACCGAGCTGCAACCCGATCAGCACGCCCGCGTTACCCGACCGACCGCATCGGGGGTGCCGTCCCAGCGTCGGCGCGGTGACGGGCCGGCTGTCCGCGGGCGCCCGCCGTAACCTCGCCGCCATGGCCGCCCTCGATCCGCTGGCTCCTTTCCGGCTCGACGGTCGCGTGGCGATCGTCACCGGCGCTTCCTCCGGGCTGGGCGAGCGCTTCGCCCGCGTGCTCCACAGCGTGGGAGCCACCGTCGTGGTCGCCGCGCGCCGGGCCGATCGGCTGGCCACCCTCGTTGCTGACCTGCCCGGCGCCACGGCCATCGTCACCGACGTGAGCGACGCCGGCCAGCGCGAGCGGCTCGTGGCCGAGACCGTGGCCCGGCACGCGACCGTCGACATCCTCGTCAACAACGCCGGGGTGGGCCACACCGTGTCGGTGGAGGACGAGACGCTCGATGTCTTCCGGGGCGCGCTCGAAGTCAACGTCACCGCCACCTGGCACTTGAGCAAGCTGTGCGGCGAGGTGATGGTGGCCAAGAGCTCGGGCAGCATCGTGAACGTGGCCTCGATGCTCGGGCTGATCGGCTCGACCCCGGTGAAACAGGCCCACTACACGGCGTCGAAGGGCGCGGTGATCAACCTCACGCGCGAGCTCGCGCTCGCAATGGGCCCGCAAGGGGGTGCGAGTCAACGCCCTGTGCCCAGGCTGGTTCCCATCGGAGATGACAGCGGGGATGGACACCGACCCTGGCAGCCAGCGCTTCATCGCCACGAACTCGCCGATCCCGCGTATGGGGGCGGGGGAGGAGCTCGACGGACCGCTCCTGTTGCTGGCGAGCGACGCGGGCAGCTTCATGACCGGCACCACTCTGCTCGTCGACGGGGGTTGGACGGCGCGGTAGTCGATCGAAGGGCTCCCCATGGTCGAGCGGACGCTCTCAGCGGCCCTTCCGGACCAACCAGCGCAGCTTCTGCGCCTTCTCGAGCGCGGCCTCGGCGGCCAGTTGCCCGATGCTGGTCGCCAGGGTCGGGTACACGTGCACGAGATCGGCCACGTCAGAGAGCTTGAGGCCGTGATGGATCGCCAGCCCCAGCTCGTGGATCATCTCTCCTGCCGCCGGCGCGAGGACGTGGGCGCCGAGCAGGCGGCCCTTTGCCGTCACCACGAGGACCTCGCCTTCGGGAGTGGCCTCGGCCCTGCCCCGAGCGGAGTGGGCCAGGTCGTGGCGCCAGACATCGACGTCCTCCCCGTAGCGGGCCTCGGCCTGCGCGGTCGTGAGGCCCACGTGGGCCAACTCCGGATCGGTGAACGTGCACCAGGGCACCAGGTCGGGCCGGCCTCCCTTGCCAGGGAAGAACGCGTCGCGCACGGCGCGGACGCCCTCGGCGGCGGCCGAGTGGGTGAACCCGTGGCGAGCGGTCACGTCGCCGGCCGCGTAGATGCTGCGCACCGGGGTGCGCCCGCGGTCGTCCACTTCCACCCCGTCGGGCCCGATGGTCACGCCCAACTCCTCGAGGCCGAGTCCTTCGACGTTCGGGGTGCGACCGATGCAGACCAGCACCGCGTCGCTCCGGACGGTCGTGGGTTCCCCGTCGACGGCGGCGTGCACGACCGTGACTGGTCCATCGGTGGTGACCCGTCGCACATCGGCTGCGGTGTGCAGCTGTACGCCCTCGCGCGTCAACACGTCGCTCAGGCGGCGCACGAGGCCGGGCTCGTCACGAGGCAGGATCGTCGGGGCGCGCTCGACGATGGTGGCGGCGATGCCGAGCCGATTGAAGGCCTGCGCGAGCTCCACGCCGACTGGTCCACCGCCGACGATGCTCGTGGTGGCCGGCGGCGTGTCCAGCGCGAAGACGTCGTCGCTCGTGAGCGAGCCGGCACGGGCGAGCCCGGGGACGTCGAGGCGGCGGGGCCGGCTGCCGGTGCACAACAGCACCACGCGGGTGGGAAGGGGGGCGTGGCCGTGCACGCTGACCTCGTTCGGGCCGCTCAAGGTGGCCTCGCCGCGGACGATCTCGACCCCCATCTCGGCCAAGCGGGCCGGATCGTCGTCAGTCGCCGCGACCTCCGCCTGCACGGCTCTGATGCGTTGCCACACCTCGGACAGCTCGACGACGGGCTCGACCGGCCGCAACCCGAACCGGTCGGCCGTGCGCATCACGTGGGCTGCTCTCGCCGAGGCGATGAGCGTCTTCGAGGGCACGCATCCGGTCCAGAGGGAGGTGCCGCCGACCCGGTCGCGTTCGACCGCGGCCACCCGTAGCCCGATCGAGGCGGCGAACTCGGCGGCCACCATTCCGGCCGACCCCATCCCCATGATGACGAGGTCGTAGCGGTCCGTCATGGCCCCGGCTCTCCTCTCCCCGTGCGAGCGAGCGTACTCACACCCGGCTTCGCGACCGTCGGCAGGCGTCTCGCATTGAATGACCCGGCTCGCGGGTCGTGGTTCAATGACGCGCGCGTCGAGGTCGCCGCCGTGTCGCGGGACGGGTGATCACGCCGCCCACCCACCGCCCCGAGAGAGAGGGACGACACATGGCAACACCGGTACCGGCGAAGAAGAACATCTGGGAAGAGTTCAAGGAGTTCTTGAACAGGGGTGACTTCCTCACCATCGCCGTCGGCCTGGTCATCGCGTTGTACTTCCAGCAGATCATCAACGCGTTGCTCGTCGGGGTGATCTACCCGATCATCGCCGCCATCTTCGGCAAGCGCGACTTCTTCGACATCGGCTTCGACCTCGGGGACGCCCGCATCAGCATCGGCCAAGTCCTGAACGCCATCATCTCCTTCGTCGTCGTCGCCTTCATCCTCTTCCTCATCGTGAAGGCCTACAACCGCATGCGGCGGACGCCGGGTGACGTGGCCGGTGACACCGAGCTCTCGGTGCTGCAGCAGATCCGGGAGGAGCTCCGCTCACGCGGGTCGTGACCCTCGACCAAGCCCACGTTGTGATCTGACAGCGCCGGATCAGCTGCGGACTCGGCCGTTCCCGCGCGGGGACGGCCGAGTACCGTGCCGCCATGGGTCAGTACGAGGAGCAGTACCGCCGCAGCCTCGAGGATCCGGCGGGGTTCTGGGGGACGCGGCCGGCGCGATCGACTGGATCACCCCTCCCGAGATCGTGCTCGACGACAGTCGTGCTCCGTTCACGAAGTGGTTCAACGGCGGAGTGCTGAACACCTGTCACAACGCCATCGATCGCCATGTCGCCGACGGTCGCGCCTCACAGGCGGCCCTGATCTACGACTCGCCGGTCACGGGACAGGTGCGGGCCGTGACCTATGCCGAGCTCTGTGACGAGGTGGCGCGCTGCGCCGGCGCGCTCGCCTCACTTGGTGTCACCAAGGGTGACACGGCCATCTTGTACATGCCGATGGTGCCCGAGGCTGTGGTCGCCATGCTGGCTTGCGCGCGCCTCGGTGCCATCCACTCCGTCGTGTTCGGAGGGTTCGCCCCGAACGAGCTGGCCATCCGCATCGACGATGCCCGCCCGAAGGTCGTCATCTCGGCCAGCTGTGGCATCGAGGTGGCCCGCGTCATCGACTACAAGCCCCTCCTCGACCTCGCCCTCCTGGCCGCCGATCACCAACCCGAGCACTGCGTCATCGTCCAGCGTCGCGGCTCCACCGCCGGCGGGGTCGAGCTGCCCGAGGCGTCGTTGACGCACGGCCGCGATCTCGACTGGGCCGACCTGATCGGCACCGCTCAGCCAGCGCCCTGCGTGCCCGTGGCCGCCACCGACCCGCTCTACGTGCTCTACACCTCTGGTACCACCGGTAAGCCGAAAGGGGTCGTACGAGACAACGGCGGGCACGCGGTGGCGCTGCGCTGGAGCCTGCCCAACATCTACGACACTCATCCCGGCGAGGTGTACTGGGCGGCCAGCGACGTGGGCTGGGTGGTCGGCCACAGCTACATCGTCTACGCCCCGCTGCTCACCGGGTGCACCACGATCCTGTACGAAGGCAAACCGGTGGGCACACCCGACCCAGGCGCGTTCTGGCGCGTGGTGGCCCAGCACGGGGTCAAGACCCTGTTCACCGCACCCACCGCCTTTCGCGCCATCAAGAAGGAAGACCCGTCCGGTGCCCACCTGGCCGGGCACGACCTGTCCCGCTTCCGGTACCTGTTCCTGGCCGGGGAGCGTCTCGACCCGGACACGTACCACTGGGCGTCCGAGCTGTTGGACCGGCCCGTGATCGACCACTGGTGGCAGACGGAGACGGGATGGCCGATCGCCGCCAACTGCCTGGGGCTCGAAGCTCTCCCGGTGAAGCCCGGGTCGCCGACCAAGCCGGTGCCCGGCTATCGCGTCAAGATCCTCGATCCGGCGAGTGGCGCGGTGTTGGACGCGGGAACGGAAGGGGCGGTCGCCATCGAGCTGCCGCTCCCGCCTGGCACGTTGCCGACGCTGTGGGGCGACGACGAGCGCTTCGTGTCGAGCTACCTGTCCACCCTTCCCGGCTACTACACGACCGGGGACGGCGGCTACCTCGACGCCGACGGGTACCTGTTCGTCATGGGCCGCATCGACGACGTGATCAACGTGGCCGGGCACCGGTTGTCGACCGGCGCGATGGAAGAAGTGATCGCCACCCATCCCGACGTCGCCGAATGTGCCGTGATCGGGGTGGCCGACGACCTGAAGGGTCAGGTTCCGTTGGGTTTCGTCGTGCTGAAGGCGGGTGTGGACCGTGCCCCTGCCGAGGTCCAGGCCGAGCTCGTGGCGATGATCCGTGACCGCATCGGGCCGGTCGCGTCGTTCAGGGATGCGACGGTCGTGGCGCGGCTGCCGAAGACTCGTTCGGGCAAGATCCTGCGGGGCACGATGCGCGCCATTGCCGACGGGCGGGACTTCGTCGTTCCCTCGACCATCGATGATCCGGCCATCCTCGACGAGATCGCCGAGGCGTGGTCCAAGCTTCGACCAGTGGCGGCGGCTCAGGCCGAAGGAGCCGACTGACCGTGCTGGCGCAGCCCCACCAGCCGCCCCAGCACGTTGAACCAGAACGAAGCGCCGAACGCCAACGCGATGGCGGTCGCCGCCAGCCCGACCACGTGGCGCCACGTCCACAAGTCGCCGAGGCGCCCGACGAAGTCGCGCCATCCCTGTCGCAGCGCGCTCGTCCACGACTGGTGCGTCGCCGTCGCCGGATTCCCGCCGTCGAGCACCAGCGGCAACTGCTGGTAGGTGCCGAGCCCGCGGGCGATGCAGATCGCGGCGGGGACGGTCGTGGCGCTCGTGGTCGTCGTCTCCCCGGGCGGGGTTGACGGCGGCGGGCAACCTCGCGCCGCGAGCCCGTCGTTGCCAGCGCTCGAGATCTGCGTGCCGAGGTCACTCAGGCCAGCGCGCAATGCGGAGTCACGCTGCAGATCCGAGACCAGGCCGAGGCTGTCGGTCCGCACACCGAAGCCGAAGCCGATCACCACCACGATGGCCCCGATGGCGATCATCACGAGACGCACCTGCGACCGGTAGATGGCGCTCAGCCGGTCCATCTGGCCGTTGAACCATCGCTCCACGTTCTGCTGGAAGTGGGCGATGTCGTTGCTGGCGGTGGTCCAGAGGGCGAGCAACTGGCGCTGCAGCGCACGGTTGGGGACGCGGGAGATGAACGTCTCGATCTGCGTGGCGCTGAGCGCGCTCACATCGCCCGCGCCGATGGCGAGCTCGATGAAGGCTTGGGAGAAGATCGAGCTCGGGATGTTGTGGATGCGCGTCTTGCGCGTGTTCTCGGGATGGTTCTCGAGCGCCTGGATCGTGCTCGTGGCGTAGAGCTGTTGCGTCACGGTGGTGGACGGAGCTCCGACCCCACCGGCATCGGCGGACGGCGGTTCATCAGGGCCACCCGCGGTCGGCTCGCCGGTCGGGGCTGGCAGGGTCGCCCCGGGGGCCACCGCCGGCACGGCCGCGGTGGAGAGGGGTTCGGGCACCGCCCCGGCCTGAGGTCGGCCGCGCCAGAACCACAGCGACAGCGAATTGCGGAGCACGCCCTTGGCTTCCCGCGGGTCGTCGAGCATCTGGTGGAGCGCCTTCCACAGCTGCTTGGCCCGGATGGCGAGGGCGCGGTTGCCCAGCTCGTTGACGGCCGACACGACGATCGAGAGCAGCACCCAGATGGTGACGACTCCAATGGCGATGTCGAGCCACTGCGAATCGAACACGGACCACCTCCTGCCCGGGCCGGGGGACTCTACCGACGGGCCCCGGCGGGAAGGGGGACCGGTCTCCGGGCCGCGGGCCGTGGCTTCTGCGAGCGGCGCGCTCAGCCGGCGGCGGGGGGGGCGGCGGCGACAACGGCGTCGTGGTCGCGCAGCAGGCGCTCGCCGATGGCGCGCAGCTCGGCGCGCACGTCGTCGGGCTCGATCACCTCGACCGGGCAGGGCAGGCCGACGAGGAACCGGGCGATCCACTCCGGGTCGCCTCCGATGCGAGCGAGCGTGCGGTTCGGGCCGTCCGCAGTGAGCACCCCCACGGTCGCTGGTATATGCCGCGCCGCTTCCTCGAGCGCCACGGGCAGGCGCACCGAGGCTTGTGTCTCCCAGGCCCGGACCGCCACTCCCTCGGCCACCAGCGCGCCGGGGTCGGGCGGATTCCGCCGCGTGAAGGTCACGCCCGTCGAGCGAAGTTCGGTGATCCTGTCGACCCGGAACGTCCGCCAGTCTCGCCTTCCGGTGTCGTAGGCGACGAGGTACCACCGGCGCTCGGTGGTGACGAGGCGATAGGGCTCGCTCAGGCGGCTGGTGACCCGGCCCGACCCGTCCTCGTAGGTGAAGCGGACCCGCTCGGGGCGCCGGCAGGCCATGGCCAGGGCGACGAGGGCGTCGAGGTCGGCGCTCGGGAGCCGGGGGTTGCGGAGATCCACGGTGACGGCCCGCACGGCGGCCACTCGCTCACGGAGCGTGACCGGAAGGACCTGGTCGAGCTTCGTGAGCGCGGTGAGCGCCGCCGCTTCCATGCCCGAGCCCGCTTGGCCGGCGGCGTGGCGCAGGGCGACGGCGACGGCGACGGCCTCGTCGTCGTCCAGGACGAGCGGCGGTAGCCGCCCACCCGCGCCGAAGCGGTAGCCGCCGTGAGGTCCCGAGGTGGCCTCGATCGGGTAGCCGAGCAGGCGGAGGCGAGCCATGTCCCGCCGGAGGGTGCGCTCCGTGACCTCGAGGCGTCGCGCCAGCTCGGCGCCCGGCCACCACGCCCTCGCCCCGAGCAGGGCGAGCAGCTCGAGCGACCGTGCCGCGGTGTCCATGGCTGCCAGATTCTGTCATATCGAGGACAGGACCTGTCCGCAACAGGGCGTACGGTCGTTCGGGTGAGGAGCAAGAGAGACTCAGCACGGGTGACCGGGACGCCTCCGGCGCCGACCACACTCAGGACGGGGGATCCTCCCATGCAGCCGATGACCGTCGCCGCTATCGCCGCCGACCGCCAGGCCCGCTACCGCAAGGCGGCCGAGCACCACCGCTTGCTGGCCTCACTGGAGCGCAGCCGCCGTTGGCGGCGGCGCCCGGTGCGGCCCACCTGAGCCCCACGGCCAGCCCGCGGGGAGACCATCCTCATGTCATTCAGACGGCGAAGGCCTGTGCGCCGGTGAGGAGCCCCAGGGCCAGGGCCGGGTCCCCTTCCACCTCGATGTCCAACTCGTCGATGCGCAGCAGGCGCCCGGCCATGCGGCAGTAGTCGATGGCGTCGGCGATGACGGTGACCGCCTCCGTGCTCTCCTCCGCCGCTCCGACGGCCAGCGGGGTGAGCCAGGTGCCACCTCCCGGGCCGGTGAGCACCAGCCGTCCGAGGAGACCGGGATGGTCCTGCCCCGTGACGAGCATGCCCAGGCCGAGGTAGCGAGCCGACAGGTCCGAGAGGGCGCAGGTGCGCTGGGGGTCGGGGTCGAGGAACGGGCGCCCGGTGGCACGGCGGACGTCGTCGGTGTGCATCCACAGCTCGAAGCACTGCTGGCGGGTGCGGTCGCCCGGCGTGAGGGCTTGGCCCTCGAGGCGGGCTGCGAGTTGCTCGTCGTCGAGCGCGGCGAGCGCGGTGTCGATCCGGCGGGCCGGCCGCGATCCGCTCGAGGATCCGCCGTTCCCAGGGCGCATCGACGAAGGGCCTGGTCATGACGGCCACGCTAGGCGCGGCCGTGAGCGTGGTGGTCGCCTCCACGACTACCGTTCGTCGTGAGGACCGGGACGGATCAGCGCGCCCGCTCATGTTCCGACGTCGTCACGGAGGGTGACCATGAAAGTGCCGCTCACGATCGCCGACTACCTGCGCCGGGGCGAGCTGATCTACGGCGAACGGATCGGGGTGGTCGACGAGCCCGATCAGCCCGCCGCGTCCTGGGGCTCGCTGACCTACCACGAGGTGGCCGAGCGGGCGCGGGCCCAGGCTGCCGCGCTCGACGAGCTAGGCGTCGCCCAGGGTGAGCGGGTGGCCATCATGAGCCAGAACTCGGCTCGGCTGCTGGTGAGCTTCTTCGGGGTCAGCATGTACGGACGCATCCTCGTCCCGGTCAACTTCCGCCTCAACGCGGATGAGGTCGCCTACATCGTCGAACACTCCGGCTCGTCCTTACTCCTCGTGGATCCGGAGCTCGACGACACGCTCGCGGGGGTCACCGCCAAACGGCGGTTCGTGCTCGGGGCCGACAGCGACGAAGAGCTCTACCGCTACGGAGTCGAGCCCGAGGCCTGGGCGGCCGACGAGGACGCCACCGCCACCATCAACTACACGAGCGGCACGACCGCCCGGCCGAAGGGCGTGCAGCTGACCCATCGCAACCTCTGGGTGAACGCGGCCACCTTCGGTTGGCAGATGGGCGTGAGCGACCGTGACGTCTACCTCCACACCTTGCCGCAGTTCCACTGCAACGGCTGGGGGATGGTGTACGCCGTCACCGGGATGGGCGGGCAGCACATCGTGCTGCGGAAGGTCGACGGGGCCGAGATCCTCCGGCGGGTCGACAAGCACGGCGTCACCCTCCTGTGTGGCGCTCCCGCGGTGGTGGCCATGATCCTCGACGCGGCCAGCAACTGGGACGGGCCGATCCCGGGACGAGATCACGTTCGCATGGTCGTGGCCGGCGCGCCTCCTCCCACCCGCACGATCGAGCGCATGGAGACCGAGCTGGGCTGGGAGTTCGTGCAGATCTACGGCCTCACCGAGACGTCACCGCTCCTCACGATGAACCGCCGGCGGGCCGAGTACGACGGGCTGGCGCCCTATGACCGGGCCCAGCGCCTCGGGCGGGCCGGCGCGCCCGCCTTGGGGGTCGAGCTCGACGTCGACGTGACCGGGGAGGTTTTGGCCCGCAGCAATGTGGTGCTGGACGGCTACTGGAACCAGCCCGAAGCCACGGCCGACGCCATAACCGACGGTTGGTTCCACACGGGCGACGGCGGGACGATCGACGCCGAGAACTACCTGACCATCTCCGACCGGAAGAAGGACGTGATCATCTCGGGCGGCGAGAACGTGAGCTCGATCGAGGTGGAGGACACGCTGTTCTCGCATCCGGCCGTGGCCGAGGTGGCGGTGATCGGCGTGCCCGACGAGAAGTGGGGTGAGGCCGTCACCGCGCTTGTCGTCCTGGCGCCTGGCGCCTCGGTCACCGCGGGCGAGCTGATTGCGTTCTCCCGCGAACGGATGGCGCACTACAAGTGCCCACGGCGGGTGGAGTTCCGCGACGAGCTCGCCCGCACGGCCACGGGGAAGCTGCAGAAGTTCAAGTTGCGGGAGTCGTTCTGGGCGGGCCGCGAGCGGAAGGTGAACTAGGGCTTTCTCTCAGGGGGCCTCGACCCGGCTGCCGGCTGCCGCTCCGGGAAGTTGGACCCCAGCGTGCCGAAGACGGTGCGCTCCGGTTCAACTTCTCCCGCGCGTGGGTGCGGACAGGCGACTTGCCCGAGGCGTACCTCCCGGGTTGACTCTGGCCCCGTGCGCAGCTGGCAGCGGTGGCCGGGCCTCGCCGTCGTGGTTCTCGCGCTGGCCGCCTGCGGGGTTTCGACGGCGAAGGGTGCCACGGGCTCGACAGGCGCCGCCGCCTCCGCTGCCAGGCGCCCGCCCACCTCCCCGGTGAGGACCGTCCCGGCCACCCGGGCCCCTGCCCCTACGGCTGCCCCCGTCGTTCCCGGCCACATCATCCTCGTTGGTGACTCGGTGATGGCGGCTCTCGACCCGAACTACACGGACGCGGCCCAGAAGATCCTCGGGGCCGCGGGCTGGCGGGTGACCATCGACGCCAAGGTCAACCGTTCCACCATCGAAGGGCGCGCGGTGCTGTCCCGCCTGCATCCAGCCGCCACCGACACCGTGGTGATCATGCTCGGCCACAACGATGCCGGCACGCCCAGCGTCTTCCGTCCGCGAGTGGAGGCGGTCCTGAGCGAGCTGGCCGGCGTTCGGCGGGTCTTCTGGCTCACGATGGCCGAGCCTCGGTACGCCTCGGCCGACGCCGTGCTCGCCTCGGAACAGGCGACGTTCACGAACCTCCGGCTCATCCCCTGGGCCCGGTCCATCCAGCCGGGCTGGACGTCTCGGGACGGGCTCCACTTGAACCCGCCCGGGGCGAGAGGAATGGCCGAGCTCATCCTCCGCTCGGTGAGCGCGCCGTAGCTCTGGACTACGGGGCCAGGGCCTGGAACACCGGGAGGTTGCGGGCCACGCCGAAGACGAGCGCAGCCACCACGAGCACCTTCGTCGTCGACTGGGGCAGGACGCGGCTCATCCTCGGCACCTTCGGGCTCAGCCACGCCAGCCACGCCCACACCGCGAGGACTGCGACAACGGGCAGGAACAGGTTGGCGCTGATCGCGGCGGTCACGTTGCCGTGTAGGAGCGAATGGAGGGCGCGGGTCACGCCGCACACCGGGCACCACAGCCCCGTTGCGGCGTGGAGGGGGCAACGCAGGTACGCACCGTGGGTGCTGGGATCGACCGCGCCCACGTAGGCGCAGGCCAGGGCGGCACCGCCGGCCACGCCGAGCGGGCCCGCGACGGACGTTCGTCGGACTGCGGTTCGCTCGCCGGTGGCCGCCACGGCCGCCGATCGTAGGGCCACAACTCGGTTGTGACCGTGGAAGTGGGCTGCCAGCCTGGACGCCGATGTTGCAGGTGCGTGGGCTCGGGGTCGAAGTCGGCGGCCGCCTCGTGGTGGAAGGCGCCAGCTTCACCGTCCGCGCCCGCGACAAGGTCGGCCTGGTCGGGCGCAACGGCGCCGGCAAGACGAGCCTCCTGCGGGTGCTCGGCGGCGCCACGCCGCCCGTCAGCGGCACCATCCACCGCTCCGGCGCGTTCGGCTACCTGCCGCAGGACCCGCGGCTGGCCGGGCTGCTCGACGGGACGACGGCTCTGCGCCACATCCTGGGTGGCCGCGGTCTCGACGAGGCTGCGGTCCGGCTCGAGAAGCTCCGCCTGCAGTTGGAGGAGGACCCGAGCCCCGCTCACGTGAACCGGTTCAGCCGCGCCGAAGAGCGCTACCGGGCCGATGGCGGGTACGCCGCCGACGCCGAGGCCCGCAGCTTGGGCCACGGGCTAGGCCTCGGCGCCAACCGGCTCGACCTTCCCCTGAGCGTGCTCTCGGGAGGCGAGCGCCGCCGAGTCGAGCTCGCTCGCATCCTCTTCGCCGGCAGCGACGGGTTGTTGCTCGACGAGCCCACCAACCATCTCGATGCCGATGCCAAGGCGTGGCTCATGAAGTTCCTGCGCGCCTATCGCGGGGCGTTGCTCGTCGTGAGCCACGACCTCGACCTGCTCGACGAAGCGATCACCCGCGTGCTCCACCTCGACCGCGCCGGCGAGGAGGGCACCGGGCGGTTGATCGAGTACCGCGGCACCTACTCCCAGTACCTCGAGTCGCGCGCCCGCGAGCAGGAGCGGCTGGCGAAGGTCGCCGCGGGCCAGGAGGCGGAGATCGCGCGGCTCACGGCCCGCGCCGATCAGTTCCGGGCCAAGGCCAGCAAGGCGCGCATGGCCCAGAGCATGGACAAGCGAGTCGCGCGCTTGCGCCGCGAGCTCGTGGATGTGCCGCGGGGCCAGCGCGCTGTGCGCCTGCACTTCCCCGAGCCCCCGCACTGCGGCAGGGTCGTGCTCGAAGTGGCCGGTGTGGCCAAGTCGTACGGAGGGCCGCCTGTCTTCGAGGACGTGAGCTTCGACGTCGGGCGAGGCGAGCGGCTCCTCGTCCTCGGCCTGAACGGCGCGGGGAAGACGAGCTTGCTACGCATCCTCGCCGGCGAGTCCGAGGCCGACGCCGGCGACGTCCACTTCGGCCACGGGGTGGTGAGCGGTTACTACGCGCAGGAGCACGAAGGCCTCGATCCTGCTCGACACCTGCTCGACCACATCCGCGCCCAAGACCCACTCCTGCCCGAAGCGCGCCAGCGCGGCCTGCTCGGGATGTTCGGCCTCAGCGGGGGGAAGGCGTTCCAAGAGGCGGGGACGCTCTCGGGCGGCGAGAAGACGAAGCTGTCGCTGGCCCAACTCGTCGCCGGCCGGCGCAACCTATTGCTGCTCGACGAGCCCACCAACAACCTCGATCCGCCCAGCCGCGAGGCCGTCGCCGACGCCTTGGCCGCCTGGCCGGGTGCCATGGTGCTCGTGAGCCACGACGAGGCCTTCGTGCGCCGCCTCGAGCCCGACCGCGTGCTGCTCATGCCCGACGGCGCGCTCGACTACTGGAGCGAGGACCTTCTCGACCTCGTGGCGCTCGCCTAGCCGCGCGAGGCAGATGGACGCCTCAGGCGCGCAGCGCGACGGGCTTGGAGACCTCGCTGAAGAAGTCGTTGCCCTTGTCGTCGACCACGATGAAGGCGGGGAAGTCGACCACCTCGATCTTCCACACCGCCTCCATCCCGAGCTCGGGGAACTCGAGCACCTCGACCTTCGTGATGTTGTCCTTGGCCAGCCGGGCGGCCGGTCCGCCGATCGAGCCGAGGTAGAAGCCGCCCCACTTCTTGCAAGCGTCGGTGACCGCTTTCGAGCGGTTGCCCTTGGCCAGCATCACGAAGCTGCCGCCGGCCTCTTGGAGCGCGTCGACGTACGCGTCCATCCGCCCGGCCGTGGTCGGCCCGAACGATCCGGACGCGTAGCCCTCCGGTGTCTTCGCGGGGCCGGCGTAGTAGACGCAGTGGTCGCGCAGGTACTGGGGCAGTCCCTCACCACGGTCGAGTCGTTCCTTGAGCTTGGCGTGGGCGATGTCGCGCGCCACCACCATCGGGCCGGTGAGGGCCAGCCGGGTCTTCACGGGATAGTGCGAGAGCTCGGCCCTTATCTCGTCCATCGGCCGGTTTAAATCGATGCGTACGACGTCGCCCGGGAGCTCTTCGCTCACGGCGTCAGGCAGGAAGCGAGCGGGATCGCGCTCGAGCTCCTCGAGGTAGATCCCGTCCGCGGTGATCTTGCCGAGGGCCTGGCGGTCGGCTGAGCAGGACACCGCGATCCCCACGGGACAGGACGCGCCGTGGCGGGGCAGACGGATCACCCTCACGTCGTGGCAGAAGTACTTCCCGCCGAACTGTGCGCCGATGCCGAACTGGCGGGTGAGCTCGAGGATCTCCCCCTCCAAGCCGACGTCGCGGAAGGCGTGACCCGAGGCTGACCCCTCGAGCGGCAGCGAGTCGAGGTAGCGGGCCGAGGCCAGCTTGGCCGTCTCGAGCGTCGCCTCGGCCGAGGTGCCACCGATGACGACGGCGAGGTGGTACGGCGGGCAGGCCGCCGTGCCGAGCTTGCGCAGGTTCTCGTCGAGGAACCGGGTGAGCGAGGCGGGATTGAGCAGCGCCTTCGTCTCCTGGAACAGGAAGCTCTTGTTGGCCGAGCCTCCCCCTTTGGCCATGAACAGGAACTTGTACGTGTCACCGTCGACTGCGGCGATCTTGATCTCGGCGGGCAGGTTGTTGTTGGTGTTCACTTCCTCCCACATCGTGAGCGGCGCCATCTGCGAGTACCGGAGGTTGGCCATCTGGTAGGCGTCGTAGACGCCTCTGGCGATGGCGGCCTCGTCGCCCCCGCCCGTCAGCACCCGCTCACCCTTCTTGCCCTTCACGATGGCCGTGCCGGTGTCCTGGCACGAGGGCAGGACGCCGCCGGCCGAGATGTTGGCGTTCTTCAAGAGCTCCAGCGCGACGAAGCGGTCGTTGGGGCTGGCCTCGGGATCGTCGAAGATGGCCCTCAGCTGCGCGAGATGGCCCGGGCGGAAGAGATGGGCGATGTCGAGCATGGCCTGGCACGTGAGGAGCCTCAGTGCTTCCGGCGCGACTTCGAGGAACTGATGCCCACCCGCCTCGAACGGGGTGACATGGCCGGGCGCCAGCAGGCGGTAGGAGGTCTCGTCCGCCCCGAGCGGCAACAGCTCCTGGTACGCGAAGTCGCTCACGCGCGCGACGCTAGCGGTCGTGCGGAGCGCTTCCCCAGGCCACGCTTCGCCCCGGTCGCGGCCCCCAGCGGTCGCATTCGCGCTCCGCCGCTCCTACCGTCGGAGCATGACCAGCCAGCGCGTCGAACACGATTCCATGGGCGAGGTCCTCGTCCCGGAGTGGGCCCGGTGGGGAGCCCAGACCCAGCGGGCGGTGCAGAACTTCCCGATCAGCGGGCTACGGATCGAGCGCCGTCTCATCTGGGCCCTCGCCTCGATCAAGGGCGCCGCCGCGATGGAGAACGGCCGCCTCGGCGTGATCCCCGCGGATGCGGCCGGCGCCGTCCACGACGTCGCCACGGAGGTGGCGAAAGGCGCCTGGGACGACCACTTCCCGATCGACGTGTTCCAGACCGGGTCCGGGACGTCGTCGAACATGAACGCCAACGAGGTCATCGCCTCGCTGGCGTCTGAGCGCCTCGGGCGGCCCGTGCATCCCAACGACATCGTCAACGCGTCGCAATCGTCGAACGACGTCTTCCCCTCCGCCATCCACCTGGCGGCGGCCAGCGCCATCGCCCACGACCTCGTGCCCGCCCTCGAGCAGCTCGCCAAGGCGTTGCGCCGGCAGCAGCGTCGGTTCCGCAACGTGGTGAAGTCCGGCCGCACCCACCTGATGGACGCGACGCCGGTGATGCTCGGCCAGGAGTTCGGCGGCTACGCCGCGCAGGTCGAGCACGGGATCGAACGGTTGATGGCCACGCTGCCCCGCGTCGGGGAGTTGCCGCTCGGGGGGACGGCCGTCGGCACCGGGATCAACGCCCCCGAGGGCTTCGCCAAGCGCGTGATCGCGCGCCTCGCCACCGACATGGAGCTGCCCCTCACCGAGGCGCGCGATCACTTCGAAGCACAGGGGGCGCGCGACGCGCTCGTGGAGGCCAGCGGCGCGGTGCGCGTCGTGGCCGTGAGCCTCAACAAGATCGCGACCGACCTTCGCTGGATGGCCTCGGGCCCGCGTTGTGGCCTGGCCGAGATCCATCTCCCCGATCTCCAGCCCGGCTCGTCGATCATGCCGGGCAAGGTGAATCCGGTCGTCCCCGAAGCGGTCCACCAGGTCGTCGCCCAGGTCGTCGGCAACGACGCGGCCGTGGGGTTCGCCGGCGCCATGGGCAACTTCGAGCTCAACGTGATGCTGCCGGTGATCGCGAGGAACCTCCTCGAGTCGATCCGGCTGCTCGGTTCGGTGGCGGTGGCGTTGGCCGACAAGTGCGTGCAGGGGATCGAGGCCGACGTCGAGCGCTGCCGGCGCTATGCGGAGTCGTCGCCCTCGATCGGTACGGCGCTCAACCCCTACATCGGCTACGAGGCGGCCGCCCGGGTGATCAAGCGATCGGTGGCGGAGGACCGCACCCTCCGCGAGGTCGTCCTGGAGGAGGGCCTGATGAGCGAAGCCGACGTCGACCGCGCCCTCGATGTGGTCGCGATGACGAAGGGCGGCATCCTCACCTGACCACGGCGGGCCAGGGCCGCGCCGGCCGCGGCGGTCAGTCGAGCGCCGGCGCGCCCAGGGCGGGAGAGCCCTCGTAGGGGAGCGGGTCGCTCGGGATGGGGATGAGCGGCTTCGACCACGCCGTGGCGTCGGCGATCTTGGCGGCAACGGCCCGCCATTCGAGTGGTTGCCATCCCTCGGCGGCGGCGGCGACAGAGCCGTCCATCATCACGAGCAGGAAGGCCGGCAACCGCTGCAGCCCGAGGGCCCTGACCGCGGCGCGATCGGGATCGAGCAAGGTCAGGAACTGCTCGGCCAGTGGGCCGAGGAAGGCCCGCGCGTCATCGGCGTCGGACGTGACGAGCCACGCGACGCGGACGTCTGCGCCCGCCATCGACTGCATGATCCGAGCGGCGGTCTCGAGGATCCAGGCGCACTCGTTCGTGTACGGATCGATGACGACCGGAGCGAGGTGAAACGTCGTCAGCCACTCCGCCAACGTGTGCGCATCGCCGTCGAGGGGCGCGAGCGAGAGGTCGAGGGGCGGATCGGTGGCCACGGCGGCGAAGGTAGCGCGACTGGCAGATAACGTCGCTCGCGTGCACCCGATCGAGCGGCTCCGCTACGTCGCCCGGGCCTCGGGTGCCGATCAGAGCCTGCTCGTGCGTGAGACGGGAGGCGCGCTGGCCTCCCTCGGGATGGACCCCGCCGGTCTCGTGACGGCTTGCCGGCGCATCGTCGATCGCCATGTCGTCTCCGGCCCGCTGTGGTGGCTCTGCGCCCGGGTGCTCACGGCCGGCGATCCGATCGCCGAGGCGTGGCGGGCGGCCGAGGAGATCGGCGACGACCCCACCAGCGACGAGTTGGCCGCCGCTCTGCCCGACGAGGCGACCGTCTGCCTGCTGGGCTGGCCGGAGCTTGCCAGCGAAGCGCTCGTGCGCCGCGGCGACTGCCTCGCCCTCGTCGTCGACACTCTCGGCGAAGGCGGTGGGCTCGTCCGCCGGCTCCGGCGCAGCGATGCGGAAGCGGAGGAGGTGCCCTCGTCGGGCCTCGGCGCGGCCGTCGCCGCGAGCGACGTCGTCCTGCTGGAAGCGAGCGCGGTGGGCCCGGACGGTTTCGTCGCCGTGGCGGGGTCGCGCGCCGCGGCGGCCGTGGCGAAGACGGCCGGCATCCCGGTGTGGCTCGTGGCGGGTGTCGGGCGAGTGATGGCCGCACCGATGTGGCGCGCGCTGGCGGCTCGCTTCCAGGAGGAGAGCGGCGACCCGTGGGAAGAGGACGACGAGGTCGTGCCCATCGACCTCGTCGACCGGCTGTGCGGCCCTCGAGGGGTCGAAGCGGTCACCGAGTCGCTGCGCCGGACGGCGTCGCCCGTGGCCCCGGAGCTGTTTCGCACCACCGCCTTCTGACGGCTGACCCGCCCGGTCGTAGAGTCCGGGCGTGCCCAGTCGACGTGACGCCATCAAGATGACCCCGGACGAGGTCGACGCCTTCCTCCAGGGGCGCCGCGTCATGAACGTGGCCACCGTCGGCCCCACCGGCCACCCTCACGTCGTGGCGATGTGGTACGGGTTCCTCGACGCCAAGCCCGCGTTCTGGACCTTCGCCAAGAGCCAGAAGGTCGTCAACCTGCGGCGCGATCCGAGGATCAGCGTGCTCGTCGAAGCCGGCGACACCTACAGCGAGCTGCAAGGAGTCGAGCTCGTCGGTACCGCTCGGATCGTCGAGGATCGCGCTGCGATTCTCGAGCTCGGCCGGTCGGTGGCCGTGCGGTACAACGGCCCGGCGGCCGACACCGAGGCGGGCCGCGCCGCGGTCGAGGCGCAGGCAGCCAAGCGCGTCGGCGTGGTCATCGACATCGAGCGGGTCGTGAGTTGGGACCACACGAAGCTGGGTGGCCGTTACTGAGGGCCCCCGCACCGCAAGGCGAAGGTAACGTCCGCGCCATGGGTGAGATGGTCGAGTTCGCGAGCAACGGGGGAACCTGTCCCGGCTACCTGGCCACGCCGGCCGGAGGAAGAGGGCCGGGCGTGCTGGTCATCCAGGAGTGGTGGGGACTGGTGCCCCACATCAAGGATGTGGTCGACCGGTTCGCGGCCGAGGGCTTCGTCGCCCTCGCCCCCGATCTCTACCACGGCCAGCAGGCCTCCGAGCCCGATGGCGCCGGCAAGCTGATGATGGCCCTCAACATGGCGCAGGCGGCCAAGGACCTCTCCGGGGCGGTCGACCTGCTGCAGGAGCGCAGCGGCCAGAGCGCGGTCGGGGTGGTCGGCTTCTGCATGGGAGGCGGCCTGGCCCTCGTCGTGGCCACCCAACGCCCGGACGCGGTGAAGGCGGCCGCGCCGTTCTACGGCCTGATCCCCTGGCCCGACGCCCAACCCGACTGGTCGAAGCTCGATGCCAAGGTGATGGGCCACTACGCCGAGCTCGACGGGTTCTTCACGCCGGCGATGGCCGAGGACTTCCAGGCCACGCTGCGGGGCCTGGGCAAGGACGTCGAGCTGGTCATCCACACGGGCAGCGATCACGCCTTCTTCAACGACACCCGGCCGGAGGTGTACCAGCCCGAGCACACGGCCGAGGCCTGGGATCGCACGCTCGAGCTGTTCCGCACCACGCTCACCTGACGCACGCGGCGCGGGCGGAGGCGGTGGCGACGCCGGCTCGTAGGTTCGCTCACGGCCGGGTCGCCCGCCTAGCCTGCGGGCATGTCCGCGCGCTCACGTGACCTGCCTCGTCGTTCCTGCCTCTCGATCCCGGGCTCCAGCGAGAAGATGCTGGGGAAGGGCCCCGGCATCCCCGCGGACATGGTGTTCCTCGACTTGGAGGACGCGGTCGCGCCCAAGGAGAAGGAAGCGGCCAGGCCCAAGGTCGTGGCGGCGATTCGTGACCAGGAGTGGGGCGACAAGGTCTTGTGCGTCCGGGTCAACGACTGGTCGACGCCATGGACCGCCTACGACGTCATCGAGGTCGTCGGCGGCGCCGGCCCCCGCCTCGACGAGATCATGCTGCCGAAGGTCGAGTCGGCCGCGCAGGTGGTGGCCACGGATCTCCTCCTCTCCCAGGTCGAGCAGAGAGCTGGGCTCCCCGTCGGCCACATCGGCATCGAGGCGCAGATCGAGACCACCCGCGGGCTCATCAATGTGGAGGAGATCTGCGCCGCCTCGCCCCGGCTCGAGACGATCATCTTCGGGCCCGCCGACTTCGCCGCCTCGATGGAGATGCCGGTGCTCACAGGGGGCGTGGAGATCCCCGCCTACCCCGGCGATCACTTCCACTACGTGTTCTCGAAGATCCTGATGGCCGGGCGGGCCAATGGGCTGCAGGTCATCGACGGGCCCTACCTCTACATCCGCGATCCCGACGGCTTCCGCGAGTACTCGCAGCGAGCCAGGACCCTCGGCTACGACGGGAAGTGGGCGCTCCACCCCGGCCAGGTCACCATCCTCAACGAGCTGTTCTCGCCGACCCAAGAGCAGTTCGACCGCGCGTGGGACATCCTCGAGCACTACCGGCAGGCGACCGAGGTGGAAGGCAAGGGCGCGGTGATGTTCGGCGACGAGATGATCGACGAGGCCTCGCGGAAGATGGCGATCAAGTTCGTGAGCCGGGGGGAGCGGGCCGGGCTGAAGCGCTCGGAGCGGACAGAGAGCTGAACCCAGTGATCCGCCCGAACCCCAGTCGTCGCGCGCCTTCGTACCGAGGAAGGGCTCCTTCCCTCCTTCGCTGATGGGCGCCCTCATCGACGCGGTGCTGTTCGACGCGGGCGGGGTGCTCGTGGTTCCCGACCCAGCGGCCTTGTCGCCGATCCTCCGCCGCTTTGGCGCCGACCCCACGCCAGAGGCCGTCGTACGGGCCCATTACGCGGGGATGCGGGCCCAGGACGCCGAGGCGCGCGATGGTGAGCTCGACGACTGGGACCTGTACCGCATCCACCTGGTGATGGCTGCGGGCATCGCTCCCGACCAGGCGACGCTCGCGGCGGGGGCCCTGCTCGAGGTGTGGTCGCCGTACGTGTGGCGTCACCCCTTGGCCCAGTCCGTGGCCGCGCTCCACAGGCTGCACGAGCGCGGGGTGCCGATGGGCGTGGTCTCGAATGCCAGCGGACAGATCGAAGGGACGTTGGCGGCCCAGGGTGTGTGCCAGGTGGGTTTGGGCGCTGGCGTGCCGGTGTCCGTCGTGGTCGACTCGGAGGTCGTGGGGGTCATGAAGCCCGACCCGGCCATCTTCGCCCCGGCCCTCGCCCGCCTCGGCTTGGCCGCCGACCGTGTGGCCTACGTGGGCGACTCGATCCGCAACGACGTCCGCGGCGCGGAAGCGGCCGGGCTCGTCCCGCTCCATCTGGACCCCCACGACGACCACCCGGATGCCTCGCACCGCCGGATCCGCAGCCTTCACGACCTGCTCGACCTGGTGGGCTGAGCTCGGCCTCGGGAAATGGCGCTCTTTCGTACGGAGGTCGATCAGGGCTTCGCCAGGCGACCGGAGTGCCGCGGATGGGGGTTTCGAAGGGGAAGGTTTCCCTCCCCCTTCGCTCAGAACCAGGTGGAGCACCAGGGCACGATCTCGCCCCGGAACATCACGTCGGCGAGGGCGAGGCTGCGCTCGTCGTGCACCTCGACGCGGCCGGCGGCGGCGAGCATCCGCAGCGACCGACCACCGAGGGACAAGGCGCCGAGCACGTCGACCGGGATGGTGAGCCCGGCCGCCTCCCGTGTGGCGCGGCAACTATCGCCCCGTCCTCCCCGGCCTCCAGGCGATAGCGGCCCGAGGCGAAGCCGAGCGGGTCGACCACCTCGAACACGACAGATCCGGGCGTCAGGTAGTGGCGCGCTTGCAGCAGGGCGGGCAGGTCGAGCGGGCGGACCCAGAGGAAGTCCATGGCGAAGGTGGCCGTGATGGCGCGGGCATCGTGGAGCAGCCACCGCAGCAGGTCGTCGCGGCTCTGGTCCTCGGCGATCACCTTCGCCACCCAGTCGACCTCGCAGCAGTATCGCCACAACCGTTCGTAGGCGGCCGGCGTCGTCGAGACGAGCTCGTGGATGGTGAGGACGGCTTGCGGGCGGCGGTCGTCGCCCCACTTGCGCTCGATCGAGTAGCGGGCGTACCCGTCGGGTTGGCCGGCCTCGTCACGGCCGAGCGCGATGAACCCCTTGAAGGGGCCCTCCTCCGCGTTCGGGCTCGGCACCACCTCGCAGGCGAGGTCCCACCACCGCTCGTCGCGGCGGATGGCGCCGGGCTGCCCGGCCCGCAGCCGTTCGTACAACGCCGGTCCCTCCTTGCGCAGCATGGCCAGGTCGCCGATCTGGACCGAGCCGGGCCGTCGGTCCTCGAATCGCGCGGCACGAGCGTCGACGTTGAGGTTCACGAGATCGGCGGCCGGTCCGTAGCCGAAACGGCCGTAGATCGGGTACTCGGCCGCGATGAGGATGCTGGCCACCTCGCCCCGATCGGCGGAGTCGTGCAGGTCGGGCTCGATCATGCGAGTCAGCAGTCCCTGGCGCCGGTGGGTGGCGGTGACGGTGACCGCCGTGAGGGCTGACACCGGTACGAAGGCGCCGCCGGGGACGGTGAGCTCGGTAGCAAAGGAACGCAGGGTGCCGACGACGACGTCACCTTCGAACGCGCCCCGCAGGCGAGCGAAGTCCATGCTCGGGCGACGGGCCTCGTTCGCCTCCGGCGAGCCGCGGTGGAGGAACCCGGTGTTGAGCCCGGCGCACCAGGCATCGAACTCCTCCTCGGTGATGACACGGACGACGACGGGCACGATGTCACCGTAGGGGTCATGTCGCCTTCCCGCAGGGCCATTTCCGCGTGGCAGATTTCCGAGCATGCCAAGCCGTACGGTCGTCGCCCGCAACTGGGCCACCACGTCGGACAACAGGATCCACGACGATGTCGTCGCCCGGCAGTACGGGTTCCGGGGCGGCCTCGTACCCGGCGTGACCCTCTTCTCCTATCTCGTGCCTCCGCTGCTCGAAGACCAAGGTGAGGGCTGGCTCGACGGCGGCTGGGCGGAGGTCCGCTTCGTATCCGCCGTCTACGAGGGCGACGAGGTGGTGACGAGCTGTGAGGAGGGCCGCATCGAGCTGCGCGACGGCGCCGGGGCGATCTGTGTCAGCGGCCAGGTCTGGTCGGCTCGGGCCGGGCTCCTCGATCGCATCCCGCCCGCCGGCGCGATGAGCGACCCGCGCCCGGCGGCCTCGACGGAGAGCCTCGCGGTGGGTCGCGTCCTGGGCTCGCTGCACCATCGCGCCGATCCCGACGTCATGATCCGCTACCTCCAGCGCGTCGGCGAGGACTCGGCCTGGTGGCTCGAGCAGGGAGTGGCGCATCCGGGCTGGCTCCTGCTCGACGCCAACGAGATCCTGGCCCGCAGCGTCGTGCTCGGCCCGTGGATCCACGCGGGCAGCCGCCTCCGGACGCTGCGCCGCGTCCCTTTGGGCGCCGCCCTCGAGGTCCGCGCCGAGGTCGCCGCCTGCGACGAGCGCAAAGGCCACCAGTTCGTCGAGCTCGACGTGGCCACGCTGGCCGATGGCCAACCCGCGCTCGCCGTACGCCACGCCGCCATCTGGCAGCTCCGCCCGCCGGGTTGACCGCGAGGGGTTACGCCGCTTGCTCGACGAGGCGGCGGGCGATCACCTTCAGGCACAACGTCTCGTCGGCCCCCTCGAAGATCGACAGCACGCGCGCGTCGACGAAGAACCGGCTGACCGCGTACTCCTCGGCGTAGCCGTAGCCACCGTGGATCTGCATCGCCTCGCGGGTGACCCACTCCCCCGCCTTGCACACGTAGGCCTTGACCATCGAGGCTTCGAGCCCTCCCTGGCCCTTGGCCATCAAGCGGGCCACCGCGTAGGAGAACTGCCGCGCGGCTTGGATCAGCACGGCCATCCGCGCCAGCTTGACCTTCGTGAGCTGGTACTCACCGATGCGCCGTCCGAAGACCTGGCGGTCCTCGGCATAGGCCAGGGCCGCCTCGTAGGCCGCCTGCATCACGCCGATGGCGCGTGCCGCGGTCTGCAAGCGGCCGTTCTCGAAACCTTCCATCTGGTAGTAGAAGCCCTTGCCCAAACCGGCCTCGCCCCCGATGAGGCAGTCGGCCGGCACCCACCATCCGTCGAAGGCCACCTCGTAGGAGTGCATCCCGCGGTAGCCGATGGTGTCGATGGGCCGGCCCTCCATCCGCCCCCCGCCCGGCTGATCGAACTGGAAGCCGTGGCCGTCACCCCGAGGCTTGGGCACCACGAACAACGACAACCCGCGGTGGGTGGCGGAACGATCCGGATCGGTGCGGGCGAGCAGCATCAGCACATCGGCCCGCGCCCCGAAGGTGCACCAGGTCTTCACGCCGGTGATGGCGTAGCCGTCCTCGCCGTCAGGGCCGGCCGCGGGCGTGGCCGTGACCTTCAGGTTGGCCACGTCGGAGCCGTAGTCGGGCTCGGTCACCGCCACCGCGGCCATCACCTCGGCCGTGGCGAGCTTCGGGAGCCACGTCTGCTTCTGCGCCTCGGTGCCTCCTTTGACGAGGGCGCGCGTCAGGATCTCCGGGCGGGTGATGAGCGAGCCGCCGATGCCGAGTGATCCGCGTGAGAGCTCCTCGGTGGCGACGACCATCCCGAGGTAGTCGTGCTCGCCGCCGCTCGCCCACCCGCCGTACTGCTCGGGCACCGAGAGCCCGAACGCCCCCATCTCGGCCAGGCCCATGATGATGTCCTCGGGCACGTCAGCGTTGTCGCGGTGGACGTGCTCGGCCACCGGCTTGATCTTGTCCTCGGCGAAGCGGCGGAAGCTGTCCTGCACCAGCTCGAAGTCGGCGTCGAGGTGGCGGGGGCCGCCCTCGTCGGCCAGCGAGGCCAGGAAGTCCGGGTCACGGAAGTCGGCGGCGAAGGCCTTGGCCGCTCCCAGCGGGTCGTCCTCCACCCCCCAGACTCGCTCACGACAGGCCACCTTGGTCATCAGATCGTGCACGGCGTCGGCCACGAACGCGCAGGTCAACTCCGCTTCGCGCTCACCGCGTCCCCCGTAGTCGAGCATCGAGCGGGCCGTCTCCAACGCCGCGGCCGCGTGGGCCACGTCGTACGCGAGCACCTGGGCGCCGTCCGGGCCGCCGCCGGCGCGAAGGCTCGCCACGCCCGCGTGCACGACGTGCTGGGCGAGGTCGAGGGCGGCGGCGGCACGAGTGAGGTCGGCAGGTGTCGGCATCGCTGCGAGAGGCTACTGAGGGGTCACCCGGGGCCGAGAATCCGCCGCCACCACGGGCCGGGCGCGACCGGGCCCTAGACTCGACCAGTGGCCGTGAGCACTGTTTGTGTGTTCTGCGGCTCCAACCAGGGACGGCGGGACGCATACGCGGAAGCGGCGGCCGAGCTGGGTCTCGCCCTCGGCGAGCGGGGCATCGGGCTCGTGTACGGCGGGGGCGACGTGGGCCTGATGGGCATCCTGGCCGACGCGGCGCTGGCGGCGGGCGCCTCGGTGGTGGGCGTCATCCCGGCCGTGCTCGAAGCGAAGGAGATCGCGCACCAAGGGCTCACCGAGCTGCGCGTCACCTCGTCCATGCACGAGCGCAAGGCCGTGATGAGCGACCTGGCCGACGCCTTCATCGCCCTGCCCGGCGGCCTCGGCACCTTCGAGGAGCTGTGCGAGATCCTCACCTGGGCGCAACTCGGGCACCACGCCAAGCCCGTCGTCGTCCTCGACGTCGAGGACTACTACGCCCCCCTCTTCGCACTCCTCGACCAGGCCGTCGCCGAGGGATTCCTGCGCCCCGAGCACCGGGCCCTCGCCCACCGAGCCGTCGGCGTGGCTGCCGCGCTCGACGTGCTCGGCCAGCCGCCCCTGCCGCCGTTGCCCAAGTGGCTCGACCGCAGCCAGACCTGACGGCCGCGCCTCGGCGCCACGGGCCCATACCGCCAATCGGGCCGTGGATGCGGTAGCAAGGGAGGGTGTCAGAGCCCTCCCCAGCGCCGGCGGACGACCGCGGCGCCGGGGCTCAGGTGGGCATGAGCCGGCTCGGGCGGGAGGGCAAGCGATCCTCGACGTCGCCGGCCCGTCGACGGGTCAAGCGGACGGTGCAGCTGCTGCTGTTCGCCCTCGTCTTCAACTTCCTGGTGCTGCCGCAGCTGGCCCGCTTGGGCGACGCCATCGTCCAGCTGACGAGCGTGAAGTCGAGCTTCCTGGTCATCGGCCTCGGCCTGCAGCTCGGCGCCTTCGTCTGCTACAGCCAGCTCACCCGGGTCGCCCTCCCACCCGGATCGATCTCGCTCACCCGCACTGTGCGCATCCAGTTCTCGACCCGCGCCGTGGCCAGCATCGTGCCGGGGGGAAGCGCGGCCTCCTCTGCCCTCGGCTACCGACTCCTCACCCTTTCGGGCGTCGACGGAGCCGACTCCGGCTTCGCGCTCGCCACGGTGAGCTTGGGGTCCGCCGTGCTCCTGAACATCATCCTGTGGACCGGCCTGCTCATCTCGATCCCCGTCCGCGGCTTCAACCCTTTGTACGTGACGGCCGCGGTCATCGGCGTGTTCCTGATCGGTGTCTTCTTCGGGATCGTCATCTCCTTGCGCGGGGGGCGGGAGCAGACGCTGCGGGTGGTCCGGGCCATCGCCCGGCGGGTGCACTTCCTCGACGAGGACCGCGCCGCGCGGGTCGTCGATCGGTTGGCCGAGCGTCTCCAAGAGCTCCTGAGTGACCGTGAGCTCCTGCGCCGGATCGCCCTGTGGGGCACGTTGAACTGGCTGCTCGACGCCGCCTCGCTGTGGATCTTCCTCTACGCGTACGGCGGGACGCTCAGCCTCGACGGCCTGCTCGTCGCGTTCGGCTTGGCCAACGTGTTCGCCGCCGTCCCCATCACCCCCGGCGGCATCGGGATCGTGGAAGGCGTCTACATCCCGACCTTGGTCGCATTCGGCGTTCCCGCCTCGACCGTGGCCATCGGCGTGCCGACGTACCGCCTCGCGCAGTTCTGGCTGCCGATGATCATCGGTGCCTTCAGCTACGTGACGTTGCGGGTCGGCCCCTTCTCGATCCCACGCGGCGAGCAACGCCTAGAACGCTTCCGGGACGTGGCGGTGGAGGCCATCGAGCATCCCGGTGAGAGCGGGATGGAGTGGGCCGAGCGCTACGGGCACCGTCCCCCGAGGCGCGAGCCGGGCCCGTGGCCGCCGCCGTCACCGGGCTGGCCGCCGCCGCCCTCGCCCGGCTGAGGCCCGGGCGGTAGCCTCCGCGAGCCATGACCACGATCGAGCGGCCCTTCGGTCGTCACCTCGAGGACTTCGCGGTCGGTGACGTCTACAAGCACTGGCCTGGCAAGACGATCACCGAGTACGACGACCACCTCTTCTGCATGATCACCATGAACCACCATCCGTTGCACACCAACTCGTGGTTCGCCGAGCACGAGACCGTGCACGGCAAGAACGTCGTGGTCGGCAACCTCGTCTACTCGCTCGTGCTCGGCATGAGCGTGCCCGACGTGAGCGGCGCCGCCATCGCCAACCTCGAGGTCGAGACGCTGCAACACCGCCATCCGACCTTCCACGGCGACACGATCTACGCCGAGACCCGTGTGCTCGAAGTCAAGGAGTCGTCGTCCAAGCCGGACCGCGGGATCGTCACGGTCGAGACGAAGGGCTTCAACCAGCACGGGCACGAGGTGTGCTACTTCCGTCGTCGCGTCATGGTCTGGAAGCGCGACAGCGCTCCTGAACGCAAGCGCCCCTACGACGGTCAGGACGTGTGGCCTCCGGCGTGACGGCCGCCAAGCGGTCGCGACCGGCGCACCACGATTCGCCGCTCGCGGGGTTCGAGGACGACCTGCTGGCGTGGGGGCAGGCCCATCACCGCGATCTGCCCTGGCGGAGGACGCGGGATCCGTGGGCGGTGCTGGTGAGCGAGGTCATGCTCCAGCAGACGCAGGTCGACCGGGTCGTCCCCCGCTACCACTCGTTCCTGGCCCGCTTCCCCACCCCCGGCGCCTGCGCGAGTGCCCCGGTGCGGGCCGTCGTGAGCGAGTGGGTGGGTCTCGGCTACAACCGACGCGCCCTCAATCTTCATGCCGCCGCATGCATGATCATGCAGGAAGGAGGCGGAGCCTTCCCGAAGGACTACGCGGGCCTGCGCCGCCTCCCCGGCGTGGGGCCGTACACGGCGAAGGCGGTGCTGGCGTTCGCGTTCGAGGCCGACGTCGCCGTGGTCGACACCAACGTGGCACGTGTGCTGGCGCGCATGGCCGGGCGCCGCCTCACGACGCGGTGAGGTCCAGCGTCCGGCCGACGCCGCCGTGCCGCACGGCCGTGGCTGGGATTGGAACCAAGCCGCCCTCGACCTCGGCGCGTTCGTCTGCCGGCCCCGCCCGCGGTGTGTTGCCTGCCCCGTGCGGGCAGGTTGTCACTGGCAGGGATCCATTGATGAGGCCGATCCCGCCGTGCGCTCCGCGTGCGTCAGCACCGGGCAGCCTCCCTTCGCCGGATCCGACCGGCAGGGTCGGGGTCGGATGGTCGCCGCCCTTCGCCACGGCACAGTGGCGCGCTCGGACATGGCCGCGGTGATGGGTTGGCCCGGAGACCAAGCGCGAGCCGAACGGGTGGCGGCGTCACTCGTGCGCGACGGCCTCGCCGTACGTGACGCCTCGGGTTACCGCCTCCCTGATCGCCGCCTCCGCGTCCCGGGCTGACACGCGCCACGCACGAACCGAGCCGCGGGGGCTAGCGCGTGGTCGGGGTGGCCCAGGCGAGCAGCTCGACGCGCACGTCGGCCTGTGCGGTGGTCCGCAGGCACACGCGCCCGAACGCCCCGAGGGGGACGGTTGCCTGCACGAGGGCACCGCGACGGGTGAACCCGAACGCGGCGCTCGGCGCCATTCCGCATCCGCCCAGCTCGAGGCGACCCGACGAGCAGGCGGAGACGACCCGCACGCGAATGGATGCCGCCTCGGCCGACATGGGGATGCGGGGCCGGCCGGCGACGCCGATCCGCACGACCCGGCGAGCGCCGACGGGCCGGCCGACCCCATCGTGCGGGTCGGGTCGCGTGTCGAGCAGCACCGCGGGCTTGCGGGTCGTCGTCCAGTCGCCCGCGGCTGAGGACGGAGCGGCGGTGACCGGGCCTGGTGACCAGCCCCCGGCCGCGCTGCGGGCGCAGCGATAGGCGCGTGTCGTGGTGCGCTGGCGCAACCCCGTGCGGTGGAGCGTGGACAGTTGGGCGCGGATGAAGCGGGCCAGGCGCACCGCGCCCCGGGAGCGCAGGTGCATCGAGTCGAAGAACCACGAGTCGTGCCCGCGGCTGAAGGCATCCCAGGGCGCGACGTGCAGCACCGGCGACACCCGGTCGAGGTCGTGGAGCGTGGCGTTCATGGCTCGGTAGCGGGTGGCGAGCGTGGGCGACAGGCCCGGCCCGATGCGTAGGTCGAGCCAGACCACCTGGCTGACACCGGCGGCGACCACGTCGTGCAAGGTGTTGGTGACATCTCGGGCGAAACGGCGGGGGTCGTCGTTGTAGCCGCTCACGATCACCACGACATCTCCGAGATCGCCCTTGGTGGCCCGTACCACGTCGCGAACCGTCGTCGGGGTGTGTCCCTTCCACCGGCACGAGCGAGCGGCGGTGCGCCGGCACACTTGGGCGTCGATGGCCATCGCGTAGCCGGAGAAGACCCGGCGGGCCGGCATGCTGGCCGAGATGCTGGCCGCCACCGAGTCGCCGATGATGCTCACCCGCATGGGCGAGTCGGCTCCGGCGGGGGTCGCGGTCAAGAACAGGAAGAGGGGCGCGGCGACGAGGGAGATGACCGCCGCCCCCCGCCACGGGCGTGTCACCCACGGAGGGTACCGGAAACGCCGACCGCCGCCCGTGATGGGCGGCGGTCGGTCACGCCTCAGTGGGAGCCGGGGCTCCCCGGGGTCAGGGCTGGTACCAGCCGGCGAGATCGACGATGACGTCGGTCTTGGCCGAGGCGAAGAGGCAGACGCCGCCCGTGATCGACACGTCGACCAGATTCGGCCGGATCACATTCCTGGTGAAGTTGATGTTCGACACGGTGTGGTTGCCGCCCGTGCACGGGAACACCGACAGGTAACCGGGGGCCGCCTCGTTGACGGCCGTGACGTTCAGCACGACCGCGTGCGTGCCCGCCGGGAGGTGGCCGTAGGCGGCCACGTTCAGCGCCTTCGTCCCGTTGGTCGCGATCGGGGTCTTGTCCGGGCTGGCCGCCGACCTCCCGGGACGGGTGTCGAGCAGGCGCAGCGGCGTCTGGGCGCGGAGGCCGTCGCCGGCCGTACCCGGCTGCAGGAAGATGCCGAAGGCGTCGATGAACACGTCGGTGGTGGCCGAGGCGTAGACGCACACCTTGCCGCTGCCGGCACCCCCGCCGAAGGGCACCTGGACCTGAACCTGGTTGGCCACCGTCTGCCCGGCCGAGAAGTTGAGGTTCGAGGTGTTCGGTGCCGGCGATCCGGGCGCAGGGCAGTTGCCGGGTGTGACCGACAGGAAGCCGGGCGCGGCCGGCGCGGTGATGCCGACGTTCAGGCTGATACCGGCGATGCCCGCCGGGACGACGCCGGCCGGCGACACGGTGACGACCTGGCGGTGCGTGCCGGCGATCGGGTGGCCGAGGTTGAAGACCGCCGCACGGCCCGGGCGAGTGTCGAAGAGCCGCTGCGGCGTGACCGACAGGTGCGCGGACGTCGTGGTCGGCGTGCTGTCGCTGTAGTACCCGGTGGCATCGACGATGAGGTCGGTCTGGGCCGAGGTGTAGAGGCAGATCCGGCCGAGCTCGCCGAGCTTCGAGATGACCGCGTTCGGCACCAGGACACCGGGGGTGAAGTTCAGGTTCGAGGCGTTCGGCGGTCGATGCACGAGCGGGCTCGAACCCGTGTCAGGCGGCGCGTTGCACGGGAAGACGGTGGCGAAGCCCGGCGCGGCAGGGGGTGGACACGGTGACGTTCAGCGAGACGGCGGTGGCGTAGGTGGGGACGTCGGAGCCGAAGCCGTCGGTGACGTTCAGGCGGTAGAGCCGGCCGGTGCCGAGCATCCGGTCGGTGATGTTGAGGGCAGACCGGCCGGCGCGGGTGTCGAGCAGCCGCTGCGGCGTGATGGCCTTGTAGAGGGAGTTGGCGGCGTCGGTGACGACCGGGACGGTCGTCGGGCCCGACGAGGGGACGCCGATGGCGTTCGATCCGCTGCACCGGCTCCCTGCTGGCGGGGTGGGCGGGGGGGCGGGCGTGACCGTAGCGGCGATGGCGTCGATCTGCCCCTTGATGTACCCGGCCAGCGCGGCCGGGCCGGGTCCGTTGGAACGGATCTCGATCTGTGACTGCACCGGGTCGGTGCCGCCGGTGCGGAACCAGCCGTCCTGCCCCGTGGAAGCCTGGTTCCAGTCCGCCATGCGCAGCTTGCCCGCCCAGGTCCCGCCGGCCAGGGTCGTGAGCGTCGAGTTGAAGGTCTGCCACTTGGTGAGCTGGGCGCCGGTGGGAGGGTTCGACGCGCTCGACACCCGCAGGTTGAGCCAGATCACCTTCTGCACGCCGTGGGTGGTCAGCTCGGTCATGACGGCGTTGATCGCGTTTGTGACAGGTGGCGGGTCGTTGTAGCCGGTGGCCATGACGACCACCTCCCCCAGGTCGCCGCGGTTCGAGGTGGCGATCGAGAGGGCCGTGTTGGGCACACCGATCACGGCGCAGGTGTTGCTGCCGGGCACCACGGTCTGGCGGCAGGCCGTCGTCTCGAGGTTCACCCGGTAGGCGCTGGTGAGGGGGGTATGCGACGCCTTCCCCGCGTCCCTGAGGCCCACGACCGACTGGTCGCCGATCACCGAGACCTTGATCCTGCTGGTGGCCGCCTGCGCGGCGGGGGCGGCGGCCGCGATGGCGACGAGAGGGGTGGTGAGGAGCGCGGCGGCGCTCAGAAACCTGGTTGCGCGATTCACGGGCCCGAACGTAATCCGGGCATCAAGTCGGGCTCCCTGAGCCATTCGGCTCAAAAAGCGCCCGCCGTTCCGGCCGCGGCCTCACCCGAACCACCCTTGGAGGTCGATCACGACGTCGAGTGCGGCCAGCGAGACCAGGCAGATCTGGCTGCCAGGGCCGATCCGCACCGCGGCGAGGTTCGGGCGGACGTCGTTGGCCACGTAGTTCACGTTCGACACCAGGGGAGGCGTCGCGGTGCAGGGCCCGGGATAGGCGGTGAGGTAGCCCGGCGCGGACGGGTGCACGACGGTCAGGTTCACCACCGCCGCCGTGGACGCCGGCGGGACCCCGGGGTTCGTCCCCAGCGCCACCGTCAAGGGGCGCCGGGGCACCAGCCGTCCCTTGATGGTCGGGTGCGAAGCGGTGCCCGCTCGGGTGTCGACGAGCCGCTGCGGCGCGACGCCGAACCAGCCACTGCCGCTGGCGCCGAGCCAGCCGGCGGCATCGACGATGACTTCGCCGTCGCGCTGGTGTACACGCACACCGTCCCGTTGGCGCCGACCGCGGTCTCGGCGAGGTTGGCGATGGTCTGACCGGTCGTGTAGTTGACGTTCGAGACCCTCGGCGGAGTGCCGAGTACACGGGCTGGGGTAGAGGGTCAGGTAACCGGGGGCCGCGGCTCGATGTCACGGTCAGGTTGACCACCGCGCCGGTCACGCCCGTCGACGCCGGGATCGTGCCGTGGCCGGCACCGCGCACCGCGATGGCGACCTGCTGGCCGGCGGCGATCGGAACCTTCGTGCTCCGGCTGTCGTAGACGCGGAAGGGAGCGACCGGGTTGTAGAGCGAGCCGTTGGACGCGACCACGTAGCCGACGAGATCGACGATCACATCGGTCTGCACGGTGGTGTAGACGCTGATCGCCCCGCCCGCGCCGAGGGGGATCACCGCCAAGCCCGGCCACGACTTGGCCGGCCGTGAAGTTCGCGTTCGAGGCGAGCGGCCGGTGCGCGGCCCCGGCGGGATACACGACGGCGTAGCCCGGGGCGCACGGGGTGACCATGGTGAGGTTCACGATGGCGCCGAGCGCGTTGGTGGGCACGGGTGACCGTCCCGCGACGGTGACCGTGAGCACGCGGCCCGCGCCGAGGCGCGCGGTGACGCCGTCGTTGGGAAGGCCGGGACGCGTGTCGACGAGGCGTTGCGGAGCGATCGGCACCATGCGCTGCCCCGAAGCCGGCGGCGAGGGCGGGAGGGTGGCGAGGGGAGGCGCCGGCGCGCCATGGCGAGCTTGGGCTGGCACGGGAGCAACGCGTCGAGCCGGGCTGCGGACGAGCGTGGCCATCGCCATCGCGCCGGTGGCCGTGAGGTGGAGCCCGTCGGCGCCGGAGAACCACTCGACTGACCTGCCGAGTACGCATTCCAGTCGGCGATGCGCAGTTGCGGATAGGTCGCGGCCGCCGACCTGATGGCGGCGTTGATGTTGGCGTAGCCACCGGCGTTGGGACCGGACTGGCGCAGCGTCACCCAGAGGACGAACGGCACCCCGTGACCGGCGATGGCCTGCATGATCTGGTCCATCTGGGCGCGGTAGGTCGTCCACGAGTCGTTGTAGCCGACGTTCACCACCACCACGTCGCCGAGGTGAGTGGCATTGGCCTGGATCACCTGCCGCGCCGTCGGCGGGGCGACGCCCTGGTAGCTGCAACTCGGGGCGACCAGCCGCCGGCACACCTTGGCGTCGAGGTTCATCGCGTAGCCCGACGAGATCGTCGTCTGCGCGCTGGGCACATAGTTGAAGGCGGCCATCACCGAGTCGCCCACCAGCGTCACGCCGAGCCCCGTCGTGCCGGCCTCGGCCCGGCCCGCGCCGATCGACCCCCCCGCCGCCCCGGTGAGCGCCGCGGCGAGCACCATCGCGACGAGCTTCCTCACCCGGGCGATGGTAGGCGCGATGGTAGGCGCCTCCTGCGGCCGGCCCACCGGCGGATCGGTGATCGCGTCAGGGCCGCGGTGACTGCGGCCAGGATCTCCTCGAACGCCGTCGGCGTAGGCGCGCATCTCGTCGTCGGTGCGGTCCTGGATCGGGTGGGGCACGAAGACACGGGCCACGGTCGGGAAGCCGAGCGAGGTGGCCTGGGCCTCGGCCGCCTGCACGAACTCCGTCGAGGCGACGAACGCCGACGGGCACGCCCCGGCCTTCGAGATCAACGATGTCGTGCACACTGCACGACGTGCAGCTCCCTCAATCGGCGAGGGCCTCGATCACCACGTCGCAGTGGTGGCGATCTCGTGGCGCAGATCGACCGGCGCCGGCTTGGTGAAGGTCGGCTTCTGGTAGCGCAGCGACCGTCACGCCCGCGCTCGACGAGACGCTCCTCGAGCCGGTCGAGGAACACGTTGCCCCGCGGCTTGGAGATGTCGAGCAGGCCGACGACGAGGCCGTCGAGCGAGTCGGGTCGGGCCAGCCGCGTCGCGCTCGGCGACCCGCCGCTCGCTGGTCGGATCGAGCAGGATCCTGCTCATCGCGCCCACCTCATGCCGCTCCTTGTGACTGGTTGGCTGCCCGTGGCGCCGTTGGCCCACCCGGCGATGATCGCAGAGAACAAGCCCGCGCTCGCCACCGGCGTGGACGATGAGCAGGCCGCCGGGGCGGAACTTGGGCAGCGTGCGCGTCGATCAGCGCGACTCGGGCACGCCCTCGGCGATGCCGCCGGCACCGCGGACGATCTCGCGCGCCTGGCAGCTGCAGGCGTGCCGACAGCTCGGCCTCGAGCTCGCTCACGGCTCCAGCCCGCGTCGGCGAACACCCGGGCGTGCTCGGGCGACACGACGAGGATGGCGTCGAAGCCGAGCGGCAGCTTCGGATGGTGCACCGTGCGCAGGCAGGCGGCCATCGACGCCGCGAGCGACTCGGGCGTCGCGCGACAGTCTGATCGACGACGCAGCGCGGCCCCTTCGCCCGGGAAGAGCGTGATGGTGCTGACCCCCGGCTCGAGGCCTGCGCGCGACCGAGAGCGGCTCCCACGGCGACGCCTTCCTCGTCCTCGGCGAAGCAGAACGCGAGCTTGCCGGGGTTGCCGTGCGTGGCCCGGTCCACCTCGCCCGGCCGCCCGCCGCCGACGTTGCGGACCACGAGCTGCAGCGCCCGTCCGATCGTCGAGTTGGCCCGGTTCCCCTGGCCCAGGGCGTTGACGCCGGAGTTCATGCCGATCGCCCGCCGGATCGGGCCGTTGACGATGATCACCGGGCCGACCGGCATCGTGGTGGCCAGCACGCCGTGGATGTTGAACTCGTCGGTGCAGGCGGCCTCGACGCAGGCGAGCACGACGGGCAGGTACTCGGGCTTGCACCCGGCCATCACCGCGTTGATCGCCACCTTCTCGACGGTGCCCTCGACGAGGTCGGGCGGCACGACGGCGACGATCTCGTCGGGCGGACGGCGACGTCCCTTCGAGCATGCGCAGCACCCGCGCCTCGGTCGGCGGCACGACGGGCAGGCCGTCGGTCCAGCCCCGCGCGAACATCGCCTCCATCTCGTCCTCGAGATCGGCGAGCTCGACGCGGCGGCTGCGCAGCGCGGATCCGCTGAAGCGCGACCCGCAGCTCGTCGACGAGGTCGGGGTCGACCGACAGCGAACCGCAGCCGGGCCGGAACTCGGGCAGCCCGGCGCCGAGCCCGGCGACGCCGGTGACCGCCTCCCACTGGGCGCGGCTCCCAGCCGACCGTCCGCTCGACCTCCTGCGCCGTCGACGATCCGCAGGAGCGTCGGCACGGTCTCGATGTCGTGGTGCCAGCTGATGGCCAGGTCGGTGTCGTGAGATCGAGCCGAGGCCCGGCGGGAAGCTTGGGTCGTCCTGCGTGAAGATCGTCGAGCCGCCGGGCCCGGCGGCGAGCTCGGCCAGCACCGGCGTCGACCATCCGGCAGGTCGCGCATTCCCGCTTCACGACGGCCACCAGCCCGTCGGGCAGGCGGGGTCTACGGGGCCCTTTGATCGTCTGCCGTCCCTATCGGGTAAGGAACTCCACGATGCGACGGTTCACGTCGGGGGTCTCGAGGTGGAGGAAGTGACCCGCTCCCTCGAGCACGGCCACCTCGGAGCCCTTCGCCAGCACCCGTCGTCGTGGAGGCCCGACGCCAACTCCGCGCCGATGCAGCCGTCGTCGGCCCCGTGGCCGTAGAACAGCGGGATCGGCACCGGCTGCGACGTCTTGGCGTCGATCTCCTCGAGGTCAGGGTCGCGGTAGCCGGTGCGCAGGGCGGCGCGGTAGTAGCCGAGGGCGGCTTGGAGGTCGGCCGGCTGGCGCAGCGCCTCCTTGGCGAAGGCCACGTCGGCGGCGCCGTCGTAGCCGGGCGACCAGTCGGCCCACAGCCGGTCGATGAAGGCCAAGTCGTCGAGGGGCACGATGACGTCCGAGAGCGGATGCTGGAAGAAGAAGTACCAGCGCAGGAAGGGAGCCACGGCTCGGAAGCCGGCTGCGGCGAGCTGCGGCAGGAGGCCCCGCCAGGTGTGGGCGGAGTCGGGGAAGCCGTGCAAGCAGAGCGCCAGCGGGCCCCGGCCGCAGGCCAGGTAGGTGAAGTCGACACCGTTGGCCGTCACCCGCCGGTCTCCATCGAGGCCATGGACCGGACCGTAGCCAGCGGTGCGACGTTCGTCACTCTCGGACGGTCGCGCTGGACACCCCAGGTTCTCCGGGCGTTAGCGTGCACGTCACAGGGGGGTGCCGGTGCTCAATGTGACCTTCTTCGGCGTCCGGGGCTCGACCCCGTGTTCCGGTCCCGAGATCCGCCGCTATGGGGGCAACACCGCCTGCGTCGTCCTCGAAGTGCCCGGGCAGGCGCCCATCGTGCTCGACCTGGGCACCGGGCTGCGCTCGTACGGGCGCACGCAGCCCCACGACGGCTCGTTCCAGGCGACCGCGTTGGTCAGCCATCTCCACTGGGACCATGTCCAGGGCCTCCCGTTCTTCGGCCCTGTCCTCGTGCCCGGGGCGCGTCTCGACATCTACGGCCCGCCGCAAGCCGACGGGCGCACCGTGCACGACGCCATGGATGTGTTCTTCCGCCCGCCGTACTTCCCGATCCGCGTGACCGACCTGCCGAGTGAGATCCGCGTGCACGACTGCCCCGACGGCGAGTTCACCGTGGGCGAGGCCCTGGTGCGTCACGCCTTGATCCCGCATGTCGGGCCGACCAACGGCTACCGCATCACCTGGGGCGGCGCCACCGTCGCCTACCTCCCCGATCATCAGCAACCGCTCGACGGCAGCCACGAGGTGAGCGAGGAGGCGCTCGAGCTGTGCCACGGCGCCGACCTCCTGATCCACGACGCGCAGTACACCGTCGTCCGAGTTCGCCCGCAAGACGCACTGGGGCCATTGCACCTACGAGTTCGCCCTTGCCGTCGCCCGCGAGGCCGGCGCGCGCCGCCTCGCCCTGTATCACCACGACCCGGCACGCGACGACGACTCCCTCGACCACATCACGTGGTGCACCGCCCAGGTGGGCGCGCTGGCCGGGATCGAGGTGTTCGCGGCGGCCGAAGGTCTCACCGTCAACCTCGACGACGACCCGGGAGCGTTCGGGCTGCCCGGCATGAACGGGCTGACCGGCCGGCGACGCGGGGCCACCACACGGACCCGCCGGTAGGCGCCGAACCCGCCGAGCCGTAGTGTCCCGAGGCATGTCCGGCTTCGACTCGGCCCGGTTCCGTCACGTGCTCGGCCACTTCCCGACCGGCGTCACGATCATCACCGCGGTCCTCGAGGGCGAGCCGGTCGGCTTCACCATCGGGTCGTTCACGTCGGTCTCCCTCGACCCGCCGCTGGTCGGCTTCCTGCCCGGGAAGGGCTCGACCACCTGGCCGGACATCGAGCGGGCCGGATCGTTCTGCGTCAACGTGCTTGCCGACGGCCAGGGCGAGCTGTGCTGGGCCTTCGCTCGCGAGTCCGACGACAAGTTCGTCGACCGGTCCTGGAAGCCCGCGCCGTCGAGCGGCTCGCCGATCATCGAGGGGGTCGTGGCCTGGATCGACTGCGACATCGACCACGTCCTCGAGGCCGGAGACCACTGGTTCGTGCTCGGCCGGGTGCTCGCCCTCGACGTGGCCGACGAGTGGGCGGATCCGCTCCTGTTCTTCAGGGGGAAGCTGGGCGGCTTCAGCCCGGGATGACGGGCCGATGACCCTCGGCTGGGCGGCCGCCATCCCGCTCGGGATCGTGCTGGTGCTGTCCGGCGCGCTGAAGCTCGCCGGCCGCGACATCTGGCGCTCGCAAGCCCGCACGCTGGGACTGCCTCGCCTGCTCATCGCCGGGATGCCCGTGCTCGAGCTGGTGCTCGGAGCGCTGCTCGTCGTCAACGTCGCCCGCCGAGACGCGGCCGTCGTGGCCGCCCTCCTGCTCGTGGCCTTCACCTACTTCCTGCTCCGCCTGCTGCTCATGGGGCGCCACCCGCCCTGCGCCTGCTTCGGAGCCCTGTCGCGGGATGCCATCGGCTGGGGCTCCATCGTGCGCAACCTCGTGCTCCTCGGGCTGGCGACGGTCGCCGCGCTGGCCGCCTGACCGGTTTCCCGGCCGGAACTTGAACCGAGGTGAGCCGTGGAGCGCGCTCTGCGGTTCAAGTTCCTCGGAGCGCGCCGTGTTCCCAGGTGGTCGCGGGGGCCGTTACCCTGCAGTCACCATGCGCGTGTGGATCGACCAGGACCTGTGCACCGGCGACGGGTTGTGCGTCGACCATTGCCCGGACGTCTTCATCCAGCTGGAGGACGGCATCGCCTACGTCCGGGAGAAAGGCGTGCCCGGGAACGATCCCGGCGGCGGGGGCAGCCTCGCCTGGGTGCCCCTGCGCCACCACCAGGCCGTGGTCGCCGCGGCCCTCGACTGCCCGGGTGAGTGCATCTTCATCGAGCTCGACGAGGTGGCCGAGCCGGCGGCCTGACCTGCTGCGCCGGGCTCAAAGGGGCCGGAGCCGGGCAGCGGTGGGACCGGTGGGGGCCAAGGGCTGTGGAACCCGGGCCTGGGATTGTTACTATCCAGGTAGTGCAAATCCTCGCCTACTCCGGGAGCTCCGATGGCTGTCACTGACCTCGACCTGGGCCGGTACAAGCTCGGCTGGGCCGACGAGGAGGACTACGTCTTCAAGCCCGAGAAGGGCCTGAGCGAGAGCGTCGTCGACGAGATGTCGTGGTGGAAGGGCGAGCCCGAATGGATGCGCCGCCTCCGCCAGAAGTCGCTGCGCACCTTCGAGCGCAAGCCGATGCTGCCGTGGTTCGCGGTGAACATGCCCGACCTCGACTTCCAGGACATCTACTACTACATCAAGCCCACCGACCGGCAGGTCGACGAGTGGGACGAGCTGCCCGAGCAGATGAAGGCGACCTACGAGAAGCTCGGCATCCCCGAGGCCGAGCGCAAGTACCTGGCCGGCGTCACCGCGCAGTACGAGTCCGAGGTCGTCTACCACCGCAACCGGGACGAGCTCGCGGCCCAGGGCATCCTCTTCTGCGACATGGACACCGCGCTGCGCCGAGTACCCCGAGCTCGTGAGGCAGTACTTCGGCACGATCATCCCGCCCGGTGACAACAAGTTCGCGGCCTTGAACTCGGCGGTGTGGTCCGGCGGCAGCTTCATCTATGTGCCGCCCGGCGTCGAGGTCGAGATGCCGCTGCAGGCCTACTTCCGCATCAACAAGGAGAACGCCGGCCAGTTCGAGCGCACGCTGATCATCGCCGACGAGGGCGCCAAGGTGCACTACATCGAGGGCTGCTCCGCCCCCGTATACACCAACGACTCGCTGCACTCCGCCGTGGTCGAGATCGTGGTGAAGCCGAGCGCCCGGGTGACGTACACGACCATCCAGAACTGGTCGCCCAACGTCTACAACCTCGTCACCAAGCGCGCTCGGGTCGAGGCCGAGGGTCGCATGGAATGGATCGACGGCAACATCGGCTCGAAGCTCACCATGAAGTACCCGTCGGTGTTCCTGGTCGGGCCGAGGGCCACGGGGGAGGTCTTGAGCGTGGCGTATGCCGGCCCGCACCAGCATCAGGACGCCGGGGCCAAGATGATCCACGCCGCGCCCGAGACGACGTCGAAGATCGTGTCGAAGTCGATCTCCAAGGACGGCGGCATCACCACCTATCGCGGTCTGGTCCGCATCGAGGAGGGGGCGCACCACTGCAAGAGCCACGTGCAGTGCGATGCCCTCATCCTCGACGAGGATTCGACGAGCCGCACCCTTCCTTACATGGAGGTCGGGGAGAAGGACGCGCAGGTGGGCCACGAGGCCACCGTGTCGAAGGTGGCCGACGAGCAGCTCTTCTACCTCATGAGTCGCGGCCTCTCGCAGGAGCAGGCCATGGGGCTCATCGTCAACGGGTTCATCGAACCGGTGACGCGGACCTTGCCGATGGAGTACGCCGTCGAATGGAGCCGTCTCATCGAGCTGCAGATGGAGGGCAGCGTCGGATGAGGACTCCGCTGGGCGGGGCGCGCCGATCGCGAGCTTCTTGGTAGGCCGCGATGGCGATGCGCGAGGAGTGCAAGAACTTCGAGAGCCGCACCTATCCCGACGGCGAGACCGTCCGGAAGTGCAACCTCGACCTGGCCCCCGACGCTCCATGGCGATGCCCGGACAACTGCCCAGCCTACGAGCGCCGGCTGGCCGACGTGAACTGGGCGCACGGGAGCCTCGTGACGCCGCCGACGCCACCCGAGCCCCCGGGCCTCGACGACGGCTCGGCGGGGGCGGTGCTCGACGAGGCAGAGGACATCGTCAACGCGGTCGGGCCGGAGATCCTCGGCGAGTTCGAGGCCGAGGAGCAGCCGTTCTGGAAGCGGATCCTCCGCCGCAAGCGCTGACGTGACCGCCTTTGCTCCCGCTGCCGCGGCGGCCCTCGACGGGCCGGGATGGCTGCGCTCGCGCCGACACGCCGCGGCTCGACGCTTCGCGGCGGCCTCGCTGCCGTCCCCTGCGGAGGAGATCTGGCGCTACAGCCGCATCGCCGAGCTCGACCTCGGCGAGTTCCACCCCGCGAGCTCGAGGCTGACCGCGCCTCCCGCCGTCGACGTCGCCGACGAGGAGCTCTTCGGATCGTTGCTGGGCGAAGCCCCCGACGTGTTCGCCGACCTCAACACCTCCTTCGCCGACGATCCCCGCCAGGTCCGCATCCCGCCGGGAGCCGTCGTTGCGCATCCCGTGGTGCTCGAGCACCACGCTTGCGTCGACGGCGGTGCCTCCTTCCCCCGCCTCGTGGTCGAGGCCGGTGAAGCCAGCGAGGTGACGATCGTCGAGCGGTTCACGTCCGACGACGTGCACGCCCTCGTCGTGCCCGTAGTCGAGCTCATCGCCCGGCCCGGCGCCCGCCTTCGCTACGTGGCCGTCAACGAGGCCGGGCCGCGGGTGTGGCTCGTCGCCCACCAGGTGGCTTCCGGCGAGCAGGACTCACGCACGCAGCTGGCCACGATCGCCCTGGGCGGGGACTACGCCGCGGGTCCGTACCGACGCCCGCCTCGTCGGGGCGCGGGCCCAGGGCGAGCAGCTCGCCGCCTACTTCGGCGAGGCCGACCAGATGCACGACTTCCGCACGCTGCAAGACCACGCCGCGCCCAAGACCCGGTCAAACCTCCTGTTCAAGGGAGCCCTCGCCGGCCATGCGCAGAGCGTGTACACCGGTCTCATCAAAGTTCGCAAGGAGGCTCGTGGCACCGACGCCTTCCAGACCAACCGCAACCTGAAGCTCTCCGAGCACGCGTGGGCCGAGAGCGTGCCCAACCTCGAGATCGAGACCAACGACGTCCGCTGCTCCCACGCCAGCGCGGTCGGGCCGATCGACGAGGACCAGCGTTTCTACCTGGAGAGCCGGGGTGTCCCGACCGCCATCGCCGAGCGGCTGATCGTGCTCGGCTTCTTCGACGAGGTGCTCGAGCAGCTCCCGGCGCCCGCACTCGTGCCGCAGTTGCGTGCCCGAGTGGCCGAGAAGCTCGACGCCAGAGACGATGGCTGAGCACCGCATCACCACCCTCCACGAGCTCGAACCGGGGTCGGCCCGGCGCTTCCACGTCGACGGCCACCGGTGTGCGTCGTGCGTTGTGGCGAAGACGTCTACGCCATTGGCGACATCTGCAGCCACGCCGAGGTGTCGTTGTCCGAAGGCGAGGTGCTCTGCGACGAGCACGAGATCGAGTGCTGGAAGCACGGCAGCACGTTCTCCCTGGAGACGGGGGAGCCCCAGTCCCTCCCGGCGACGCGGCCGGTGCCCGTGTACCGGGTTCGGGTGCGAGGGCGACGACGTCGTGCGTGGAGGTGCCCTCGTGACCACCCTCGCGGTCCGCGGGCTGCGAGCCGCGGTCGGCGGGCGCGAGATCCTCCGAGGCATCGACCTGACCGTGTCGTCGGGCGAGGTCCACGCCGTCATGGGCCCGAACGGGGCGGGCAAGTCCACGCTGTCCTCGGTCATCATGGGCCGCCCCGGCTACGAGGTGCTCGGCGGGTCGGTCACCCTCGACGGGGACGATCTGCTCGTCCTGGCGCCGTGGCGAGCGGGCCGCCCGCGGCCTGTTCCTCGCCATGCAGTACCCGACCGAGGTGCCGGGCGTCTCCCTGGAGGCGGTGCTCGGCGAGGGCGCTGAGGGCGCCGGGGCGCCCGGTGTCCGATCTGCACCGCCGCGCTGGCCGTCGAGGCCGATCGCATCGGCTTCGACGAGCGGTTCCTCGCACCGGCCGCTCAACGTCGACTTGTCCGGCGGCGAGAAGAAGCGCAACGAGACGCTGCAGCTGGCGGTGCTGCGAGCCGGCCATCGCCATCCTCGACGAGCTCGACTCCGGCCTCGACATCGACGCGCTGCGGGCCTGCGCCCGACGGGTCGAGGACGGCCACCAACGAGACCGGCCTCGGCGTGCTGGCCATCACCCACTACAGCCGCCTGCTCCACGAGTTGCGCCCCGACTCCGTCCACATCCTCGCTCGACGGGCGGATCGTGGCCTCCGGCGGTCCCGAGCTGGCCGAGGTCTTGGAGCGCGACGGCTACCGCGGCCTTCGTGCCTGCGAACTGACGCGGTTTCACGTCGCATACGCGCGTTACGCCCCGCGAGATCGCTCTGGACGCACAGTCGGGACCCCGGACGAGGCCGCGTGAGACGGGATGGCAGACTCGCCCGGTGGCCGAGCCCCTCGTCGCGGTCGTCATGGGTTCGCGGTCGGACTGGGAGACGATGCAGCACGCGGCCACGCTGCTCGACGAGCTGGGCGTGCCCCACACCGTGGGGTCGTGTCGGCCCACCGGACACCGGTCCGGCTGGCTGAGTTCGCGTCGGGCGCCGAGGCGGCCGGCTACGAGGTGATCGTCGCCGGGGCCGGAGGCGCCGCCCATCTTCCGGGCATGGTCGCGGCGCACACGGTGCTCCCCGTGCTCGGGGTGCCGATCGAATCCAAGGCGCTCAGCGGGATGGACTCGTTGCTGTCCATCGTGCAGATGCCCGGCGGGGTGCCGGTGGGCACGCTGGCCATCGGGAAGGCGGGCGCGGCGAACGCCGCGCTGCTCGCCACCGCCATCGTGTCCGCCTCCCGGCCCGCCGCTGCGGGAACGCCTGCGGGCCTGGCGGGCCCGCCAGACCGCCGACGTCGCTGGCGCGGCCTGACCCGCGTTCGTGACGGTCGTCGGCATCCTCGGCGGCGGCCAGCTCGGGCGGATGCTCGCGCTGGCGGGCGTGCCGCTCGGCGTCCGCTGCCTCGTGGTCGAGCCAGCGCCCGGCGCGCCGGCCGGGGCCGCGGCCGAGGTGCTGACGGCGCCCTACGACGACCCGACGGCTCTGGCCGAGCTGGCTCGGCGCTGCGACGTGGTGACGGTGGAGCTGGAGGGCGTCCCTGTCGCGGCCCTCGACTGGTTGGCCGAGCGGGTGCCCGTGCAGCCGAATCCGCGCGGCCGTCGCCGTCACGCAGGATCGACGGGCCGAGAGGGAAGCCCTTCTCGCCGCCGGCGTCCCGACCGCGCCGTGGGAGGCCGGGCTCGCCGCAGTTCGCCGGAGGGCACCGTCGTGAAGGCTCGCCGCGGCGGCTTCGACGGGAGGGGCCAGGTCGTCGTGCCCCCGGGAGCCGACGTGGCCGCGGCCGCACCGCTCGGAGACGACGTGATCTCCGAGGGGCTGGTCGCCTTCGGCGCGAGGTCTCCGTCGTCGCCGCCCGAGGGGGCGACGGCGCGACCGCGTGCTTACCCGGTGGTCGAGAACGTGCACGCCGACGGCATCCTCCGGCGCACGCTCGCGTCCGGCGCCCGGGCTGAGCGAGGCGGCGCGAGCGGCCGCCACCGAAGCCGCCTGCCGGGTGTTGGACGCGCTCGGCTACGTCGGGGTGCTCGCCATCGAGCTCTTCGAAGTCGACGAGGGCGTGGTGGCCAACGAGGTCGCCCCCCGGGTCCACAACTCCGGGCACTGGACGATCGAAGGGGCCGAGACCAGCCAGTTCGAGCAGCACCTCCGGGCGATCCTCGGCTGGCCGCTCGGCTCGGCGGAGCCGCGTCGGCCTCAGCGCCATGATCAATCTGATCGGCGGTGTGCCCGACGTCGGCGCCCTCCTGCGCATCCCCGGCGCCCACGTCCATGTCTACGGCAAGGCGCCGCGCCCGAACCGGAAGGTCGGGCACGTCACCGTGGTCGCCGACGACCCAGAGATGCTGTCCGAGCGGGTCGCCCTCGTCGACCGCCTTCTGTTCTCCTAGCCGTCAGCCGAGGGAGGGGCCGCCGCGGCCCATCGCCGTCATCAGCCGCAGCCGGCGGATGCGCTCACCCGTGTCGGGATGGGTGGAGAACAGGCGGGCCATGTCGATACCGCCGCCGCGGGGCTTGGGCGCCTCGGCCAGCGGGTTGTGGATCCACGCGTACGCCTGTTGCGGGGCGACGACCATCGGAGCACGGGTCTTGGCCGTCGCCTCGATGTTCTCGAGGGCCTGGGCCAGTGGCTCGCCGGTGCCCAGCAGGTCGGCCGCGCCGCGGTCGGCGTCGAACTCACGCGAGCGGGAGACTGCCATCTGGAGAAGCCCTGCCGCCAGGGGAGCGAGGAGCATCGCCGCCATCATCAGCAGCGGGCTGGAGTTGCTGCGCCGGCGGCCACCGAACATCGTGTTCCACATCGCGATGTTGGCGACGAAGGAGATGGCCGTGGCCACGGCGGCCGCCACCGAACCGATCAGGATGTCGCGATGGCGGACGTGCATGAGCTCGTGAGCCAGCACGCCCCGCACCTGCTCACGCGGGAGCGTGGTGAGCAGGCCGTTGGTGACGCACACGACGGCATGACGTGGGTTGCGACCCGTGGCGAAGGCGTTCGGCTGGTCGGACGGGCTCACCGCGACGCGCGGCATGGGGAGCCCGGCCCGGCTCGTGAGCTCGCGGACGACGGCATACAGCTCAGGGGCCTGGCGCTCGTCGACGAAGCGCTGCCCGTGCCGCCTTGACGGCCAGGGAGTCGCTGAAGAAGTACGAGCCGCCGACCATCACGAGGGCGATCAGGAGACCGAGCACCGCTCCCGACTTGCCGAGCAGGATCCCGCCCACTCCGATGAAGAGCCCACCGAGGGCGGCGAGCAGCACCGTGGTCTTGAAGGTGTTCTTGACCGCCTCCACCGAACCTCTTTCAGCGGCCAGGGCGGCGCTTGCCGTCGACCCGCACCGGGATCGCGACGGGCTGCGGGCGCGGCGCCAGCCAGGCCCAAATGGCGTCGAGGACATCTCGTACGCGGGGTACCACGTCCTTCAGTGTAGAGAGGCGAACCGCATCGGCGCGCCGCGTGCCCGGTGATCTCAGCGACCTCTCAGAGAAGAGGCCCGCACCAGGCGCCGCGATCGGCGTGCGAGATGACGACGGGCCGGCCGTTCGGGGGCATGATGAACCGCACGAACACGTCGCTCTGGCACGAGGAGGAGGTCCGTTCATGGATGCACCTGTCGGCTGGGAGATGGCGGAGGGCAAGCTGCGGCGCGAGCTGTCGTTCAAGGACTTCTCCGAGGCCTGGGGCTTCATGAGCCGGGTGGCGTTGATGGCCGAGAAGGCGAACCACCATCCGGACTGGTCGAACTCGTGGAACCGGGTCGTGGTCGAGCTGGTCAGCCACGACAAGGGAGGGGTGACCGATCGAGACGTCGCCATGGCCGAGGCCATCAACGCTCTCGCGGCGCCCTAGCCTGGCGGCATCGTCTGGCTCGTCTTGGTCCTCCTCCTGGTGGCGGCGGCCGCTGTCGGCGCGTGCCGGTGCTGGGGCTGCGCGCCTCGAAGTCGATCGGCAAGGGCACCACCGCCATGGACCCCTTCACCTTGACCGAGCCGTGGCGCCAGCTGGTGGCCGGCGCCCTGAAGTCGCAGGGTCGTTACCGGGCGCTCGTGGCCGCCGCGCCGGAGGGGGCCGTCCGCGAGCAGCTGCTCGCCGTCGGCGGGCGCATCGACGACGCCGTCGCCGAGTGCTGGGCCATCGCCCAGCAGGGCAACCGCCTCGACCGCACGGCCGCGGACATGCGCATCGAAGTGACCCGCAGCCAGCTGGCTTCCGTGCCCGCCGGCGACGAGCGGTGAGCTCGCTACAAGCCCGTCTGGACGCGCACCAACGCCTCGTCGACACCGCTCGCAGCGCCGAGCGCGATCTTCGTGTCCTCGAGGCGCGGTTGCAGGAGAGCGCGGCGCGAGGGGCCGAGCTGGCGGTGACGTCGTCGCCGGCGCCGGTGGCCGAGCTCGACAAGGAGGTCGGCTCGGTCACGATGGAGCTCGAAGCCCTTCGTTCTGCCCTCGACGAGGCCAACAAACTCGGCCCGGGCTGACGCCCGTTCTCCTTTCCACTCCTGGAAGTTGAACCTGAGGGAGCCGTTCGTGGCACTCCCCGGTTCAACTTCGGCGAGCGACCGGCCCGTCCGGCGGCAGGGGATTGCGACGAGCCGTCCGATCCCGTTGGCTACCGTCCGAGGCCGTGAGCGATCTGCACCCCAACGCCCGGCGTGTCGCCGAGGTGGCCAGGAGCCACGGGCTCACCATCGACGTGCACACGTTCCCAGAGGGCACGAAGACCGCCGCGGATGCCGCCGCGGCCATCGGCGTCGAGGTGGGCCAGATCGTGAAGTCCCTCATCTTCGCGGTGGACGGAGAGGTCGTGCTGGCCTACGTGAGCGGGGCCAACCAGCTCGACGAGAAGAAGCTGGCCCGAGCAGCGGGGGGTGTCAAGGCCAGCCGGGTCGATGCCGACGTCGTACGGCAGGCCACCGGGTACCCGATCGGTGGCGTGCCTCCTTCGGCCACGCCACCCCGCTGCGGGTCTTCGTCGATCCCGACCTGCTCGGCTACGACGAGGTGTGGGCCGCCGCCGGCACGTGGAACGACGTCTTCCCGATCTCCCCCGAGGTGCTCGTGCGGGTGAGCGGCGGCGAGGTCGTCGACCTGCGCCGCGGCCGAGGCAGCGGCGTTCGCTGCCGTAGCCTCGGTGTGCGTGATGCCGCTCGTCGCCGTGCCCGGTCGGCTCAGCACGAAGGCCGAGGGTCTGCGGACGGCGGCGGTGGCCGCCGGCCAGGCGTACCTGCGCGCCCTGCGCCGCGCCGGGGCCGAAGGCGTGGTGGTCCTCCCGGAGGTGGGCGGCACCGACCTGGAGCAGGTGCTGGCCCGGCTCGACGGTCTGCTCCTTCTCGGGGGAGGCGACGTCGACCCCGCGCGCTATGGCGCCGAGCGCCACGAGAAGGTCGCCGCCGTCAACCCCGAGCACGACGAGTTCGAGCTCGCGGCCGTGCGCGTCGCGCTGGCGCTCGAGCTCCCGATCCTCGCCATCTGCCGCGGGTTCCAAGTGCTGAACGTCGCCCTCGGGGGCACGCTCGTACAGCACCTCACGGAGACCACCACCACCCATCGGAACGAGCGGCACGACGTCGAGCTGCGCGCCGGCTCGCGTACGGCAGAGGCCATGGGCGCCCAGCGAGTGATCGGCTCGTCGCAGCACCATCAGGCCGTTGACCGCCTCGGGCGAGGACTCGTCCTGACCGCCACCGCCCCTGACGGCGTGATCGAGGGCGCCGAGCTCGATCGTGGCTGGGTCGTGGGCGTCCAATGGCATCCGGAGGACACGGCGGCAGACGACCCGACCCAGCAAGGCCTGTTCGACGCCTTCGTCGAGCAATGCCGGGCGCGAGACGATGCTGCGGTGACCGTGACCGCCATCCAGGCGCGGTCACACGCGCCTGCCAAGGTGCGCTCGGCCGCCCCGACGTTGTGGGTCGCGGGCCTCGCCGCCGTGGTCGTCGTCTTCGCCGTCCACGACTTCGGCTATCTCATCCGCCACCCCTACACGAATGACGAAGCCTGGGTGGCGCTGTTCCGGTACGAGCGCTGGAGCGACCTGCCGAGCCAGGCGCTCAGCACGCCCCTCGGCTTCGCCGCGGCCGTCAAGCTCCTGCCCACCCGGCTGCTGCCGCTCGCGTTCGTGGCCGGGAGTGCCGTGTGTGGCGTCGTGCTCGTGGGCGCGCTGTCATGGCGATCGCGCTCGGTTCGTTTCATGGTGGCGGCCGCGACGGGAATCGCGGCGGCGGCCATGCCCGCCGCGCTGTTGCGCCAGGACCTGAAGCAGTACACGGCTGACGGGTTCTTCTCGTTGTTGGTGCTGATCTTGCTCGTGCACGCCGAGCGCGACGACACCGACCGGGCGAGGATCGCCCTCGCGGCGGGCGTCGCCGTCGCGGCCCTCTTCTCGACCTCGAGCCTGTTCTTCGTGCTGCCCGGGCTCGGCATCTTGATCTTCCGGCGTGCGCGCCGCAGGGCGCAGCGTGGTGGAGGGAAGTCGCGCCGCTCGCCGCCGCGGGCGCCTTCGGCGTCGGAGTCGCCCTCGCGAGCTCGGCTCGGATCTCATCGGGCTTCTACGTGTTCTGGCCGCTGAGGGCCCTCAGGAGCTGGCGGCCACCTCGTCCAAGCCCTGGCTGAGCGTGTTCCACGCCAAGGTGGCGCACTTGATGCGCACCGGGAACTTGACCACGCCCCGCAACGCCTCGAGGTCACCCAACTTCATCTCGGCGTCGAGCGCGGCCTCGTCGGCCCCGGCGCCGTCCTCGCCGTCGAGGGCGTGCTCGTGGATCGACATCATCCCCTTGAAGGCCCGTACCAAGGCGCGAGCCTCCTCGACCGTCTTGCCCTTCACCGCCGCGGACATCATCGAGGCCGAGCTCTGGCTGATCGAACAACCCTGGCCGTCGATCTTGATGTCCTGCACCACCCCGCCATCGACATCGAGGAAGACGACGATCTCGTCGCCGCAGAGTGGGTTGAACCCCTCGGCTCGGGTAGCCGGTGGCGTCTCGAGCTCGCCGCGGTTCCGAGGGTGACGGTAGTGGTCGAGGATGATCTCGCGGTAGAGGTCTTCGAGGCCGGGCATGGGTCGCGTTCCTTCTAGAGAGAGAAGAAGTCGGCCGCGTCGGCGAGGGCCGTCGACGAGCGCCTCGACGTCGTCCGCGTCGTTGTACACGTAGAAGCTGGCTCGGGCCGTGGCACCCACACCGAGCACCCGCATGAGCGGCTTGGCGCAGTGGTGACCGGCGCGAACACAGACATTCGACTGGTCGAGCACCTGGCTCACATCGTGGGGATGCAGGTCGCGGAAGCGCGAAGCTCAAGGCGCCGCCCCGCAGCTCGACGTTGGTGGGGCCGAAGATGCGGATGTCGTCGCCGAATCGTTCCTCGAGCGGCGAGCGCCGTGGCGGTGATCTCCATCTCGTGCGCCCGGACGTTCGCCATCCCGAGCTCGCTCGAGGTAGTCGACCGCGGCGCCCAGCCCGATCGCCTCGGCGATGGGCGGGGTGCCGGCCTCGAACTTGGCCGGCAACTCCGCGGGCGTGAAGCCGTCGAGGCGAACGTCGGCGATCATGTCGCCGCCGCCGAGGAACGGGGGCATGGCGTCGAGCAGCGCCTCACGACCCCACAGCACGCCGATACCCGTCGGCCCACACATCTTGTGGGCGCTGAAGGCGACGAAGTCGGCCCCCATGGCCTGCACGTCGGTGGGGACGTGGGGGACGTACTGGCACGCGTCGACGAAGGTGAGCGCGCCGGCCGCGTGGGCGGCGTCGGTGAGGCGGCGCACAGGGGTGATGGTGCCGAGGACGTTCGACATGGCGGTGAAGGCGAAGGCCTTGGCCCCGTCGAGGAGCGCGCCCAGGTCGTCGAGCGCGAGCTCGCTCCCGACGGTGAGGGGCACCCACCGCAGCTCGATCCCTCGCTCGGCGGCGAGCATGTGCCACGGCACGATGTTGGCGTGGTGCTCCATCTGCGTCAGCACCACCACGTCGCCCTCGTGCAGATTGGCTCGTCCCCATGCCTGGATGGCCAGGTTCAGGCTCTCGGTGGCGTTCTTGGTGAAGACCACCTCGTGGTCGGCGGGCGCGTTGATGAAGCGGCGCACCTTCTGCCGGGCCGTCTCGAACGCCTCGGTGGCCTCGGTGGCGAGCTCGTAGGCGCTGCGGTGGGTCGGCGTGTACGAGGTCTCGTAGAAGCGCTGCATGGTGTCGAGCACCGCCCGGGGCTTCTGGCTGGTGGCGGCCGAATCGAGGTAGACGAGCCGTTTGCCGTTGATCACCCGGTCGAGCACCGGGAAGTCCTTGCGGACGCGGGCGACGTCGAGGCCTCCCATCAGGCCGCCCGCCAGCTCTCGTAGCCCTCACCCTCGAGCCGCTCGGCCAGCTCGGGGCCTCCGCTGTCGACGACGCGGCCGTCGAGGAGGATGTGCACCCGGTCGGGCGTGATCTCGCCAGCAAGCGCTGGTAGTGGGTGATCAGCACGATGCCGAGCTCGGGCCGGTCGGCTCTCGGACCTCGTCGATGCCGCGAGCGACGGTGCGCAGTGCGTCGATGTCCAGGCCGGAGTCCGTCTCGTCGAGGATGGCCAGCTCCGGTTCGAGGATGGCCATCTGGAGCACCTCGTTGCGCTTCTTCTCGCCGCCCGAGAAGCCCTCGTTGAGGTAGCGGTCGGCGAAGGAGGCGTCCATGTCGAGGCGCTTCATCCAGTCCATGATGGCCAGGCGCAGCTCGAGCACCGACAGGTCGATGCCCTTCCGGGACGAGAGCGCTTGGCGCAGGAACTGGATGACGGAGACGCCGGCGATCTCCTGCGGGTACTGGAAGGCGAGGAACATGCCCCGCCTTGGCCCGCGACTTCGGTGGGCCAGGAGGTGACGTCGTCGCCCTGGAACAGGATCCGACCGGCCGTGACCTCGTATTCCGGGTTGGCGAGGAGCACGCCGGCCAAGGTGGACTTGCCGCTCCCGTTGGGGCCCATCACGGCGTGAACCTCGCCGGGGCGCACCACGAGGTCGACGCCTCGCAGGATCTCGGGCGCGCCAGGCGGGTCGGCGGGACGGGCATGGAGTTGCTCGACGCGCAGCAACTCGGCGGCCTGGTTCATGCCTCCAGTGTATTACCACTACGGCGGTAGTGGAAATGTCCCCGGTCAACCGGCGTCGCGCAGGGCCTCCTTCCAGGTGCGGAACCGCTCGTGGCGGCCGCCTTCAGGGTCGAGGCCCTCGCCGCGGCCATCGGCGAAGAGCCGGAACGAGTGCTGTCGCCCCAGATCCTCCGCATCGATGGCGAGGTAGCGGGCGTCGCCCCTGCTGGCCGGCCCCGCCCGCCACAGCAGCCAGCGCCCGATCCGCCGTTTGTACGTGGCGAGGGGCTGCCCGATGTCGTCGCCGAGGTGGAGCAGCTCGGCGGGTGCCTCGACCCAGGCCGAGGCGGGGATGTTGCGGTCGCGGACCGGAGTGGCCGGCAGGTCGGCGGTGTGGACGGGCGTCGGGTCGATCGGCCGTGCGTCGGCCGGCAGCGAGGCGGACATCAGTGGGGCAGGAACGCGTCCGGCCGGGTGAGCAGCTCGGGCACCAGAGACGGCAGGTCGCCTTCCGCCACATCGGCGATGGTCACCCGCTCGAGCACGTCACGGAGGCTCACCCGCACGGCCAACCAGACGTCGCGCAGGCTCTCGGCCGGGCCGGTGAACTCGAGCACCTCGGGGCGCTGACCGCGAACATCGGCGAGGGGCCCCTCGACGGCCCGGATCACGTCGGCCACGGTGATGGCCGCCGCCGGGCGGGCCAGCCAGTAGCCCCCATCGGCTCCCCGTTGGCTGGCCACGAGCCCCGAGCGCTTCATCTCCCCGAGGATGTTCTCCAGGAACTTGAGGGGGATGCGCTGGGCCGCGGCCAGCACGTCGCCCTTCGTGGGTCCCGGGCCGCACGACGCCAGCTCGCACATGGCCCGCACCGCGTAGTCGGCCTTGGCCGAGATGCGCATGTCACCAGCCCCGGTCGATCCATTCCTGGAGATGAGGGCGCTCCGTGCCGATGGTGGTGTCGAGCCCGTGGCCGGGCAGGACCATCGTGTCGGCCGGCAGGGTGAACAGCTTGGCGTCGATCGAGCGGATGATCGTCGGAAAGTCGCCGCCCTCGAAGCTGGTGTTGCCCGGCCCTCCGGGAAACAGGGTGTCGCCGCTGAAGAGGATGGGGGCGCCTTCGACCAGGAAGCAGATCGAGCCTTCCGTGTGGCCAGGCGTGTGGATCGCGTGCAGCCGTAACCGGCCGACCTCGATGACCTCGGCGTCGTCGAGGAAGACGTCGTAGCCCACCTCCTTGAGGCGGGGAGCGTCGAGCGCAGTGACCGCCACCTCGTAGCCGGCCTCCCGCATGGCGGGGACGGCCTGGATGTGGTCCCAGTGGCCGTGGGTCTCGAGGATGCGCCGCACGCCGAGCCCCTTTGCCAGGTCGAGCAACTTCTCGTGCTCGTTCGCCGCGTCGAGCAGCACCGCGTCGCCTGTCTCCTTGCACCGCAGCACGAAGACGTTGTTGTCGTACGGGCCGACCACGAGCTTGTGGATCTCCAGGCGGCTGTCGGCGTGGTGCAGCGTCATGGCTCCAGTCTGCCCGACGCGTGACCCGGCTCCACGAGCGACGGCGTCGCTCCTGGCGAGCGCAGATCCAGCGAGCAGGGCTCGGTACCATCCGGGTTCGCTCTCGTCGTCGACGGGACCGCGCCCCTGGGAGTGGAATGGCCATCGACGAAGACGGGGTCTTCTGGTGGCATTCGATCGACCTCGGTGACGGCGTGGTGACCCCCGGGGAGAAGTCGGCCGATGTCCTCGAGCTCGAAGTGGGAGTCGCTTCAGCTCCCTTACTTGGCGGGCAAGTCCGTACTCGATGTCGGCGCCTGGGATGGCTGGTTCTCGTTTCGGGCAGAGCGGGAGGGAGCGGCGCGGGTCGTGGCGCTCGACTCCTTTGTGTGGTGCCTCGATTTCACGCGGGCGGAGGAGTACTGGGACTACGTGCACGCCTGCGAGGACCGGGGCGAGCCCTACGACCTGTGGGGCTCTGGCTGCGCCTACTGGGATGCCGAAACCTTGGTCGGCAAGCGCGGCTTCGACATCGCGAGGGCCTCGCTGGCGAGCACGGTCGAGCCGATCATCGCCGACTTCGTCGACGATTCCGACCCCGTGACGGGCCCCTTCGACGTGGTGCTGTTCCTTGGAGTCCTCTACCACATGCGGGAGCCGTTACGGGCCCTCACACGTCTCCGCGCGTTGACCCGCGAACTGGCCGTGATCGAAACGGCGGCCATCGAGATCGCCGGCTTCGAGGACCGGCCGTTCGTGGAGTTCGTCCAGGGTTATGAGATCAACCAGGATCCCACGAACTGGTACCTGCCGAGTGAGGTCGCGGTCCACGGCATGTGCCGAGCGGCTGGCTTCACTTCCGTCGAATCGGTCGCTCGGAGATTCGCAACGAGCAACCGGCGCGGCGTGACCGACTGTCGGCTCGTCCTCCACGCTCGCCCGTGATGGGACGGTTACTGATTGGTCGGTGTGATGGATTTCGCTGGTCGAGCCAACCGCACGATGAGGTCCGCAATGAGACCGATGGCCAGCAGCTGGAAGGCCGTGAACAAGATCAGGAGGGTGTTCGTCGGGACCCGGAAGTCCTTGGTGATGAGGTCGACCCCCAGCTTCACGGTGCCGACACCGAAAAGGGCGAGGGCCAATGGCGCGAACGCCTTCAGCGGATTGAACGTGAGGACCATGCGCACCACCTGGGTGAGGTAGCGCCGCGTGTCCTTGATCGGGTGGAACTTCGACCGCCCGGCGCGCGGGAAGTAGTCGATCGGCACGTAGCCGACCGAGTAGCCGTTCGACAGGAAGCACATCGTCATCGTGGTGACGCAGGAGAACCCGTCGGGCAGCATGTGGAGGTACTGCTCGGCGACGTCACGACGGAAGGCTCGGAGCCCCGAGTTGAGATCGGGGATCTCGGTGGCGGTGAGGTAGGAGGCCAGCTTGCGCACCGACCACTTCGCCGGGACGCGCAAGGCCTTCATCGTTCCCTGCTCTGTGCGGCGCGCCCCGACGACCTGGTCGTGGTCGGCGAGTCGAGCGACGAGATCGGGGATCTCCTCGTTGGGGTACGTCATGTCGACGTCGGTCCACACCACCGCCGCGCCGCGTGCCTGTTGAGTGCCGATGCGACGAGCGAAACCCGAGCCGTGGTTGCGGGCCAGACGGATCAGCCGGATGCCGCCCATCGCTTCGAGCGCGGCGGTTGAGCCGTCGGTCGAGCCGTCATCGACGACGATGATCTCGAAGCGGTAGGGAGACTCTTCCAGCGCTTTCGTGATGCGCTTGATCTCGACCTCGAGGTGACCGAGCTCGTTGTAGACGGCGAGCACCACCGACACGTCCAACGGTGCGCTCTCCGGCGTCGTAGCCATTATCGTCACATTACGCCGAAGCGACGATCACCGGGGGTATCGGGCTTTCCGACCGCTCGTCCACGTTCCACGAGCTCGCACTTCGCGCGAGAACGTATCGTCGAGCTCATGTGGCCGCGACGGGCGCCAGTGCGATGTTCAGATTCTGGGGCGCATACGCGTTGGGTCGGGTGGTGAGGGTCCGTTCGAGGTGTCGGTTGTTCTCGGCTGGCTGGACCAGTGTCGGCTTCGCCTCGGGGAGCAGCGTGGTGATCGTCTCCGGGTCGGACGCCGCCACCCACAGCTGACGACCTTGAGACGACCAGGTGCGTGCCAAGGCCTTGATGCCGTTCCGGTCAGCGGTGGGGCGAGCGGCGGCGGCCGGCGCGTTGCACCAGGAGCGGATCGGCTGCAGCAGGGTCGCGTCGAGATTGTCGCCGGGCAGCACGACGACGGCGGCCTTGGTGCCGATCGTGGCGCACATCGCGTCGACGGGAGCGAGGAAGCCGGCTTGCTCCGAGAACCGTCGCACTGGCCACGACGCCGCCGCCGATGACACCACCATCGTGCCCACGAGGACGACGGACACGCCGACCGCGAGGTGCCGCGCGGGCCAACGCCTTGCGAGGTAGCCCACGATCGCGCCGACCGCGATGACGGCAAAGAGGCAGAGCCCGGGCAGGATCGCGGGCACAAATCGACGGGCGGCCCAGATCTGGTCGGGACTGATGCTCGGGTCCCAGAGGTAGAAGGCGGTCGGCAGGCCGATGACGAGCGGCAACAGCAGATCCTGTCGGCGGCGGCCCACGATCATGCGGTAACCGACCAGCGCGGCGCCGACGATGGCCAACGCCACCGTCGCATCGCCCAGGTACCACGCCATCCATCGCAGGGACTGTTCGCTGTAAAGGCGGGTCGGCTCGAGCGGCAGCCCGTTCGCTCTCTGCACCGCGGCGACGAAGTCGGCCACCGCCGGCACGCTCTGCCGTGTCACCTTCGAGACCTCGGGCCGCACGAGCCAACCGAGCAACCCAGCCGCGAGGACGAGGCCGGCCAACGTCCACGCGAGGTGGTGGCGATGCCGGCTGAGACCCTCGCGGACCTTCCATCCGCGCACTACGCCGATGACGATCAGCCCGGCCACCAACCCCGTCACGACCAGCGCGGCCCAGAGCGACTTGATCTCGCCCTTGAGGGCGTCGTAGTAGCCGCTCGATCGCACCACCACGTCGACCGTGCCGAGCACGGCTGGGGGGACGATGCCGACCACGAACGCGAAGAGCGTCCATCGGAGTTGGCGGGCCGTGCTCGGCTCCTCCCGTCGAGAGCGGATCCACTCATACGTGATCGCGAGCGGGACGGGCACGAGGTAGATGACGGCGTCGACACGGGTCATGACCGTCGCGCCCAGCGCGAGCCCTCCCAAGAGAGCTAGGCCGGGGCGGCGCGTCTTGATGGCGACGAGCCACAACCACAGGGCCGCCCAGAGGAGCACGAACGTCGACGATTCCGAGTACATGTCGCGCGCGACGGCCAGTATGGGCATCGAGAACCCGAGAACGAGCATCGCTCCGACGGCGAGGAACGGCCGGCGCGTGAACACAGCGGCTGCGGCGTAGAAGGTCAACAGTCCCAGCGCGACGAGGAAGTCGGGGACGCGTGTCATCGAGCCCACGCCGCCGACTCGGTAGGCCTCGGCCGCGACCACGGGCAGGAAGTGGTTGAACTGGAACTCGCCGTCACCACCGACTTCGGCGTAGAGCCCCGGGGTGTTCACGCGAACCGAGCGCGAAGCGGCGAACGGACCGGTCACGAACGGCACTTCCAGCGTGCCGTGCTGCTCGACGTAGCGGGCGGTGTTGAGGTACACCCCCGGATCGCGGTCCTGCAGCACGTGCTGGCCGGTGTCTCGGATGTTGCCGACGCCGAACGCGATCGCGATCAGAACCGCCGCCGCAGCGGCGAGTCGCGCCTTCCGCCCGGCCCGGGGCCAGCGGCCAACCTTGGCCAGCGCGAAGAAGGCAACGACGAGCGGTATAGCGCCGAGCAAGACCAAAGGGAACTTGTAGATCCCGATGTCGGCGAGGAGGAGACCGACTCCGCCGAACGCGACGAGGACGGCCACCACGACGAGTAAGCCGTACGCGATCCACTCCGGGATCACCGAGAGGGAGCCGTCGTTGGGAGCGACCGTCGTGGCGGTCGGCACCCCCGTCTCGGGGGCGGACTGGACGTCGACCATCACCGGATGGCTCTCAACTCATGTGGGCGTCGAGACCAGCCGGCGAGACACCCACTTGGGGCAGCGTACCAGCGCGGTCACAGCGATGTCAGGCACCGGTGCTCCCGCCGGCGGCGACTCACGAGCTCGTGGTGTCCACGACGGGCGACCGGTCTGGGCCACGCACCCGATTGAGGTGGACGATCAGCTCCGCCAGCAGCCCGAAGAGGAACAGCTGCACGCCGACGATCACGAGGAGAACGCCGAGCACGAGCAGTGGGCGGTCACTGAGACCGGCGCCGAAGAGGATCTTCTCAACCGACAGTGCGGCGAGGATGAGGAAGCCGATGCCTCCCACGATGACCCCACTCCCACCGAAGAGGTGGAGCGGACGGTTCGTGTACGTCGTGAGGAACTTCACGGTGAGCAGGTCGATGAAGCCTCGCCAGAACCGAGCACCCCCAAATTTCGGACGGCCAGCGGCTCGAGGAAAGTGAGCGACGTCCACCTCCGCGACCCGAAAGCCGCGCCAGTGCGCCAACACGGGGATGTAGCGGTGCAACTCGCCGTAAAGATCTAGCTCCCGTGCCACGTCTGCCCGCATGACCTTGAAACCACTGTTGAAGTCGCGTCCCTGCACGCCGGTGAGGCGGCGCGTGGCCCAGTTGTAGAGACGCGAGGTTTGCTTCTTCACGAAGCGATCCTGGCGGTTGGCCCGCCGTCCGGTGATGAGGTCGACCTCGTTCTCGTCGAGCAGCTTCACTAGGCGCGGTATTGCCTCGACGTCGTCCTGGCCGTCGGCATCCAGCAGTACGACGATGTCGCCGTCGACGTGCCGCAAGCCCTCCGCGAGCGTGGCCGACTTGCCGGAGTTGCGACGGAGCCGGACGACCTCCACGTCTGCGTCGCCGATGGCCACGACTGCGGCGCTCGTGGCATCCGTGCTGCCGTCATCGACCACCACGACGTGGGCGGAGAAGCTGGCGGAACGCAGCACCCGCAAAGCGTTGCGGACGACGTCGGGAACGGCCTCGACCTCGTCGTACGCGGGGATCACCACCGTGACGCTCGTTGGAGAGGTCGGCGTGCGAGTGCGGTCCATCGCCAGAGGGACGTTAGTACCGGAGCTTCCTCGCCCGGGGTCACGTCGCCGCCCGCAAGGCCGTGCCTCCTACACTCCCCGTCTTGATGCCACCGTGGTGACCGAAGCGATCCCCCGCGTCGAGACAACGACGGTCCCCCCGCCCGTGCGCTGGGGGAAGCCGCGACCATGGGTCGTCCCCGCCGTTCTGGCCCTCGTCTCGTTCGCGGCTGCCTGCGTGCTGTTCCAGGTGTGGCAACGACCCTTCGGCATCCCGATCAACTACGGGCACGGGGACGAGATGACCGACCTCGCCATCCTCCGCACCTTCAAGGAAGGGCACTGGTGGTTCACGATCCCTCGGCTGTCCGCCCCCTTCGGGCTCGACTTCCGCGACTTCCCGGTCGGCGGCGAGAACCTCCAGCTGTTCGTGCTCTTCCTCTTCACGAGGGTGTTGTCGATCGGGGCGACCTACAACCTCTACCTGTTGCTGAGCTATCCGCTCGTCGCCGTCGCTGCTTACGCGGCTCTTCGCCAGTTTCCCATCCAGCGAGGCGCGGCGGCGGTCTCCGCGTTCCTCTTCGCCTTCCTGCCCTACCACCAGTGGCGAGCACAGGGCCATCTGCTCCGGACCACCTACATCACTCCGGCGATCGGTGTGGTGGCGATCATGTGGTTCGTCACCTGGCGAGCCTCGCTGCGCAAGCCTTCGGCCGACGCAACGAGCGCGGGTGCATGGCGACGCGACCGTCTGATCGTGCTCAGCGTCGCCGCGGTCGTGATCGGCTCGATCGACGAGCAGCAGGCGACGTTCACGATCCTCCTGGTTCTTCTCGTCGGACTCGCCGTCGTGCTCGCTCGAAGGGACTTCATGCCGCTGCTGCTGGCCTGCGCTTTCTCAGCGATTATCGGAGCGGCGCTGCTGGCGAACAACGCCGGCTACCTGAGCTCGCGCTTCGAGAACGGGCCCAACCGGGAGGCGGCCGCCCGAGTCATCTCCGACCAGGATCGCTACGGGCTGCGAACCGCGTACCTCTTGCTGCCCATCACCGGCCACCGGATCCCAGCGCTGGCGAACCTCAAGAGCGACGCGGTGGCGGAGATACCGCCTGGTGAGGACTCGCAAGCGCTCGGGTTCGTCTTCGCGTCGATGTTTCTTCTCGGCGGCCTCGCCGCGCTCGCCGCGGGTCTCGGGGTTGTAAGAGACCGCTCCGGCTTCCTCCGCCAGGTCGCGCGCTACGGCGCGCTGCAATGGACGGCGGTTGCGCTCGGGAGTGCAGGTGGGTTGTCGCTCATATTCACATTCCGCGGCTTCGAGGTCCTCAGAACCTGGAACCGCATCTCGGTGTGGATCGGGTTCCTCTCAGCCGTCATCCTGGGTTTCGGGCTCACGGCACTCGCGCGACGGCTCGACCGTCGCCGCACCACGCCGGTGGTGATGGCCACCGTGCTCGGGCTCGTGGCTGTTCTGGGTTGGCTCGACAGCACTCCCGCCGCCCAGCCGATCTCGGACACCGCAGTTTGGAAGTCCGACGCCGCGTTCTACCACCAAGTCGAGGCCATGATGGGCAAGGGAGCAGCCATCTACCAACTGCCCTTCAGCGTGTTCCCGGAGAGCCCTCCGCAGGCGTCGATGCCGCAGTTCGCGCAGCTGGGCGGCATGATCGTCGGGGGCACGTTGCGCTTCTCCAGCGGTGCCATGCGGGGCCGGCCCAGCGGCGAGTGGTCGGAGACCCTCTCCGTCCTTCCACCCGAGGCCGGTGTCGGCATCGCGGCGAGCTCTGGCTTCGATGGTGTCGTCGTGGACCGGCGGGGCTACGCCGACAGAGGGGCCGCCATTGACAAGACGCTCGTCGCGATAGGCGCGAGGAGCCTCCTCGAGAGCCCTTCGCGTAACGAGATTCTCTACGACCTGCGGCCCGTGCGTCAGGCGCTACAGAAGACCGGCGTGAGCGCGAGCGACCTCACCACACCACCGGTGATCATCGAGCCGACGACCCAGGTCGAGCCGAACGGGTGGAGCAAGTCTTCTCGCATCGGGTTCGACGTGGACAACCCGGTCCACCAGACGCGCCACGAGATCTTCGTGCTGCAGTTCGATCACGCCGATCGGGACGCGACGACGGCGTCACTCTCCTATGACGGCAACGGCTCAACCACGACGACGATCCCTCTTCGACAGCAGGTCTACCTCAAACTTGACGTGCCCCCTGGCCACACGAAAATGGTCGTCAGCGTGAGCACGCCGCCCGTCTTGCAGACCAACAAGACGTACGTCGGGCTGGGGGCCCAGATGACTCGTGCGATCGACCCGGCGCTGATCAAGCTCGGCTGCGCCGCTCTCACCCTGGACGGCGCTTCGAGCAAGATCTGCAGCGAGTCCTGACGCCGACCTCTTTCGTCAGGTCGAGACGACGTCGAAGCCGAGGGCGAGGGCCACCGGGATCTGCCCAGGGTCGAAGGTGAGGTAGGTGATCGGTCGGGGGAGGCGGTCGGTGGCGGCGAGATGCACCGCGTCGACGATGCGGATGGGTTGGCTGCGGCCGAGCTCGGCGGCGCGGTCGAGGCAGATCGGGTCGACAGGGATGACCGCCACCCGCTCCCAGTCATCACGCAGGGCCCGCCGCAGCTCGTCGCGCAACCAGGGATCGTCGGTCAACCGCTCGATGAGGGTGAGCGCTTCGGCCAACGCTAGGGCGCTGGCGCACCAGTCGCGGTCCGCGTCCATAGCCTCCAGAGCGACGGCGCGCGCCGGGTCATCGACGTAGCGGGCGATCAACGCGGAGGTGTCGAGCGCGAGGGTCACTCGCCGGCTGGTCTCTCGGTCACGAGCCGCGGATCCCTTGCAACAGCCGCCCGAGCCGCACGCCGGCCCACATGGGCACGACCACGCTGGGCGCCGGGCGATCCGGCCGGCGGGGCAGCGTGACGAGGCCGCGGGCGGCGAGATCGTCGAGGGTGGGCGCCTTGGACAAGGGGTCGAGCGGCCCGAGTTGTGCCACCGGCCGGCCGTCGACGGTGATCACGATGCGTTCGCCTGCCCCGGCCCGTCGCACGGCCGCCGCCGTCTGGTTGCGCAGCTCACGGATCCCCAACCGCTCCATCGAGCCACCCTATCCCGGTAGGTGCCTGTCTTGTAGCACCGGTGTACACACGTCGATTCGAATTCGAATCGACGGGGAGCTAGACAGAGACGTCCTGGCCGTCCATCCGTGAGAGGTGCCCGATGAACTTCGCCTTCAGCGAGGAGCAGGAAGAGCTCCGCAAGACGATCCGAGCCTTCCTCGAGCAGAAGTCCCCGGAGTCCGAGGTCCGCCGCCTCATGGAGACCACGGAGGGCTACGACCCCGCGGTGTGGAAGCAGATGGGTGAGCAGCTCGGTCTCCAGGGCCTCGCCATCCCCGAGGACTTCGGTGGCTCGGGCTTCTCGTGGGTCGAGCTCGGGATCGTGTTGGAGGAGCAGGGCCGGGCCCTGCTGTGCGCGCCCTACTTCTCGACCGTGGTGCTGGCCGCCAACGCGCTCCTCCACAGCGGCGACGATGCCGCGAAGAAGGACTACCTGCCCGGCATCGCGGCCGGCGAGACGATCGCCACGCTCGCCTTCACCGAGCCTTCGGGCAAGTGGGACGAGGGCGGCATCACCATGGAGGCGACGAAGTCAGGCGACGGCTACTCGCTGTCAGGCACGAAGATGTTCGTGCTCGACGGCCACACCGCCGATCTGATCATCGTGGCCGCGCGCACCGGTGGCGAGGTGAGCCTCTTCGCCGTCGACGGCGACGCTGTTGGGCTGACCCGCACGGCCCTCTCGACCATGGACCAGACCCGGAAGCAGGCCAAGCTCGAGTTCTCCAACACCCCGGCTCGTCTGCTCGGGCGCGAAGGCGGCGGGTGGGACACCCTGGCGACCGTCCTCGACCTCGCCTCGGTGGGGCTGTCGGCGGAGAACGTGGGCGGTGGGCAGAAGGTGCTCGAGATGTCGGTGGAGTATGCCAAGGTGCGCGTGCAGTTCGGCCGACCGATCGGATCGTTCCAGGCCATCAAGCACAAGTGCGCCGACATGCTGCTCGAGGTCGAGTCGGCCAAGTCCGCCGCCTACTACGGCATGTGGTGCGCCTCGGAGATGAACGACGAGCTGCCGTCGGTCGCCTCGCTGGCCAAGGCCTACACCTCCGAGGCGTACTTCCATGCCGCCGCGGAGAACATCCAGATCCACGGTGGCATCGGATTCACTTGGGAACACCCGGCCCACCTGTACTTCAAACGGGCGAAGTCGAGCGAGCTGCTGTTCGGCGATCCGTCCTACCACAGGGAGCTCTTGGCGCAGCGCATCGGCATCTAGCGAAGGCGGAAACGGCCGGTCCTACGCCGGCGGGGCCACGAGCTGGACCGCCCCGAGCCGGGTTGTGTTCGGCGTCGCCTCGTCGTCTTCGGTTTCCCGTGGGCGAGCCGCCGCGCTCCCCACCGCCACCACGACGAGGAGGCCCACGACCGTGATGGCGCTCAGCCTGGCGAGGATGGTCACGGCGTCCCCCCCGCCCATCGTCGCCTGCAGCGGCAGAGGGTCCAGTCGCCACATCGTGTGGGACGTACACCGAAGGTTCGACTGGACCGTCCGCACCCGGTTCGGTGTGCAGACCGTGTCGGGGCGAGTCTGCAATGCCAGCACCTCTCGGTAGCGCCACGGTGCCGCAACCTGCGACCAGGCGGCCAGCCCGACGATGGCGAGGAGGCTGGCGAAGACGAGCGGTTGCCTGCGAATGGCGCCGAGCAGCTCAACCACCTCGTTCTGCGCGCTGCGGAGGCCGAGCACGATCGTCGCCGGCAGCAGCGGGACGACGAGTCGGTGACCGTAGGCCACCCATCCGAAGGGCGAATACCACGCGGCCAGGCCGAGCGTGAGCGCGAAGAACGTACCCACCGTGACGAGAGGCGGCGCCCACGACCGCCAGTTGCGTCGATGGCGCAGGAGTCGACGGAGCCCGACGGCCGCGACCATCACGATCACTGCGGTGCCGACGGGCCAGTACCAGGCAAGTCCCGACGTCGGCGCCACCCATTGGCCGGCGAGATAATCGAGCTTCCAACCCAGGCCGGGAACCCGGTAGTCGGGGCTGAGGTACAGCAGGTTGCGGACCGTGCCGAAGCGGAAGACGTTGAACGCCGCCGAGAGGAGCGTGCCCGCCGCCAACCCGCCGAGCATCGGGGCGAGCAGCCGCCGGGGCGGTAGCCATCCATCCGCGTCGTCACGGGCGGCGACGAGACCGAGAGGCAGGAGGAACAACGGCATCGTCTCCTTCCCGAGGCTGGCGGCGAAGAAAGCGAGGAGCACCAGCACGGGCCGACGCTCGAGGGCGGCCACCACCGCGCCCAGCGCGACGAACGCAGCCAGCATCTCGCCAAAGGGCGACGTGGCCTGATAGGTCGCCGCACTGGCGACAAGGGCGATAACCGCCACCGCGGCGAGCGCCGGACGACGCCGTAGCGCGAACCAGCTCAACGTGAGACAACCGACGAAGGCCAACGCGCTCAACCGCGACAGCACGCCGAGCACCTGCGCGTTCGACAGGCCCGCCTTCACTGCGGCGAACGCAGGAATGTACTGCAGCAGCGGGTAAGGCCCCACCAAGGTTTGGTCGGTGCCCGGCAGGTGGCCACAGGCCGACCATGTGCCGGCGTCGATGCACGCGGCCGCCTGGCGGGCGCCCTGCACGAGATGGATGCTGTCGCTCGCCACGTGCCCCTTCGGCACGCCGCTCAACCAGACGAGCAAGAGGTAGCCGAAAAGGAAGACGCCCGCGCCGACGAGCGGCCACCGCCACCGCGAGGCCGCGCTCGGCCAGCCCTGGGCGCGGGGCTGGGGCAGGAGGGTCTCGGCCATCGGAGGCGGATGGTATCGAGACCGGCACGAGCGGCGAGGGCGTCGTCGCTACCCTCGACCTCGTGACGGCGTTGGCCATCGTCATGCTGGTTGTCGCCGCGGTCATCGTGTTCGTCATCGCCGCGGTCGTCATCGGCCGTGAGAGCCATCGCCTCGACGCGGTCGCCCCCCGCACCGTCTATGTGTTCGAGGAGGCGGTCGACTACGTGGCAGATCACCTTCCGGAAGCCAGCCAGGCGCGGCTGACGCGAGACGAGGTGGCGAGGCTGCTCCGCTGGCACATGGCCGTCCTGCGGGAGAAGGGGTTGCTGCCGCCAGAGGTGGTCGACCGCCGCCAGGACATCGACGCACCGGTCGTGATCGAGGACGTCGGGGTCGTCGGCGCCCTGCTCGCGGAGCCGACGCCGGTGGCATGGAGGTCGAGGATGTCGACGTCGCGGAAGTGGTCGACGCCCACCTCGACTACCTGGCGGAGATCGGGGCCGTGGGGCCGCCGGCCCAGGATCCGGACGTCCCCTGAACCTGCCACGCGCGCTCTAGGTATCCGGGCCCGGCGACTTTAGGGCACCCTCCCGATGTATCCGGCTACCTCAGTGGCGCATCCTGATCTCGTCGATCAGACCACCGAGGAGACCGAAATGCACCCCTACCACGTGGAGCACATCGCCCGGCAGCGCCAGGAAGCCCTCGCGGCCGAGGCCGACAACTATCGCATGGCCCGCAGCAGCCGGCGCTCGCGCCGGCGCCGCGGCGCGTTCGCGGTCCAGCCCCGCCACCACCGGGCCCGTGAGGGCCTCCTCGCCTTATCGGCGTGACGCTCGACACCACGGACCGATCCCGGCCCAACGGCGGCTCGCCAGTACGCTCGTTCGAGATGCTCGCTGGTCGCCGAGGGCTGAGTCCCACCATGGTCGGTCGCTCGAGCCCCCTCGGCCGGTTGACCGGCCTGCTGGCCAACGCGACGGCAACCAGCGCCTACCGCGACGGCCGTCCCGCCGTGGCCCTGGTCGGCGGGGAGGCCGGCATCGGCAAGACGCGGCTGCTCACCGAGTTGATCGAGGGGGCGCCCGCGGGCACCCTCGTCCTCGCCGGCCAGGCCGAGCCGGGTGCGCTCGGGCGACCCTTCGAACTGGCGAGGAGCGTCCTCGGGGAAGCACCGGCGCACGCCGAGGACGCGGTACGAGCCATCGTCGAGGCCGTCGAGACGCGAGTCGGCGAGCGGCGCACGCTCGTCGTGTTCGAAGATCTCCACTGGGCGGACGCCGAGAGCGTCGCCGTCTTCGAGCGGCTGGCCGGGCTGGCCCGGCCGTCCATGCTGCTGGTCGGCACCTACCGCCCAGATGAGTTGACCCGCCGCGTTCCGGCCGCCGAGATGCTCATGCGTCTCGAGCGCCGCCACCAGGTCCACCAGCTCCGTCTCGATCGGCTCCGTCACGTCGACGTCGCCGCCTTCCTCGCCGCCGTGTACGGACGGGCCCTGCCCCCCACGGTGGTGGATCAGCTGTACAGCCGCACCGGTGGTAACCCCTTCTTCCTCGAAGAGCTCCTCGCCAGCGAGACCGAGCCGGAGCGACTGTGTGCCTCGCCCCTGCCGTGGTCGTTGGCCGAGCTCGTACAGCGCCAGCTCGACGGGGTGTCACGCGAAGAGCGGCGGGTCGTCGAGGCGGCCGCGGTGCTCGGTCGGCGGGCGCCGTTCGACTTGCTGGCCACCATGACGGGCTGCGACGAGGACGTGCTGATCGGCCATCTGCGTTCGTTGGTCGAGCGCGGTCTGGTCGTCGAGGAGCGCGAGGACCAGTTCAGCTTCCGCCATGCCCTGGTCCGTGATGCCGTCGAACAACAGCTGCTCGGTCGAGAGCGACGCCGCCTCCACGCCACCGCGCTCGCCGCGCTGCGCGGCGAGCGGAGTGCCGACCTCGCGCAGTTGGCCCGCCACGCGGCGGGTGCGGGCGCGTACGAGGAATTGGTGGAGATCGCCCGAGAGGGCGTGGTCCACTATCTCGCTTCCGGTTCCACCCACCAGGCGCTCGTCCTGGCCCTCGAGGCCCTGCCCGAGGCCCCGGACGACCTCCTGCTCCTGGAGGGGGCGGCGCGCGCCGCGTGGCTCGTCGGGCAGTCGACCGAGGCGCTCCCCTGTGCCCGGCACTGGGAGGAGCTGGCGCGGCTGTCGGGCGACCTGTCTGCGGAGGCGGCCGCGGTCAGAGTCGAATGCCGCTTGCTGCACGAGCTCGGCCGGGAGGCCGAGCTCTGGCCCAAGGTGGCCCAGCTCGAGGCCTTGAACGACCGCCTGCCGTCGGGCGAGGACCGAGCCCGGAATCTCGCCTGCATCGCCCAGATGCACATGTTGAGCTCCCATCCCGCCGACGCCGTCGTCTGGGCCGAGCGAGCAGTGGAGGAGGCCGACGCCGCCGATGCCAAGGCGGTTCGGGCCCAGGCGCTGGTCGAGCGGGCCTCGGCCCTCGCCGGCCTCCCTGACCGCTTCGACGAGGGGGAGGCCGCCATGCGCCTCGCCCTCGTGGAGGCCGAGGCTGCGGAGGACTGGGTGCTGGTGGCCCGCGGCTTGAACAACATGTCGATGTACCTCCCATCGGGCTCGGCCGAGAGCGCCGAGCTCGTGGCGCGACTGCGGGAGGCGTCGGCTCGTGCGGGCTTCGACGTGCTGCGAGCCGAAGCCTCGTTCCACGCGGCCCGCTACGCAATCGCCCAGGGCGATCTCGCCACGGCTCAATCGGACATCGATGAAGGTCTCGAGCTGATGCCCCTCGGAGCCGAGATCAAAGCGACGTGGATGAACCATGTCCAGGTCTTCCTCTCCACCGAACAAGGGCGATTGGCGGCGGCCGACGCCGCGCTGGCCGAGTGCGAGGTTCCATCGGCCGGAGGCGTCTCCCAGCTGCACGGGCGTGATGCCGCGGAGCACGCTGGTTGGCATGCCGAGCTGAGGCTGGCGCTCGCCGCTCACCGTGGGGAGCGCAACCTCGACGTCGGCGCGCTCGTCGGGCAGGCGGCGGCCGGCGCGCGGCATCCTCATTTGGCCGAGACGCTCGAGACCGTGTTGAACACGATCGAGGCCGCCCACCTCGTTGGGCTCAGCAACGCGGATGTCGCCCGGCTCGTGGTCGCGCCGTGGCGGCAACGCGAGGATTGGCCGGAGGCCTACCACGTCGCTGTCGAGGGCGTCATGGCCTCGCTGGGGAGCCGGCACGAGGAGGCCGTGCCCGCGCTCCGCGCCGCTCTGGATGATCCCTCGCTGGGGCTGCCGGCGTATCGCTCGGCGGCGCTGCGCGTCGCGCTGGCCCGCGGCCTGGCCGCCACCGGCCAGCGATCGGCCGCCCACGAAGCCGCTCGCGCCGCCCGGGTCACCCTCGACCGGTGGCCGGGCTGGCGCCGCGACGAAGTCGACACGCTGCTGCGCCGTCTCCACGCGGCCGCCCCGGACGACGACGACCTCCTCAGCCGCCGCGAGCGCGAGGTGGCCGCACTGCTGGCGGAAGGATTGAGCAACGCCGAGCTCGCCCGCCGCCTCTACATCAGCCCGAAGACCGCGGCCGTGCACGTGTCCAACATCTTGGCCAAGCTCGGCATGTCGAGCCGGGCCGAGGTGGCGGCGTGGGCCGTGCGCACGGGGGTGGCGGCCGGCACCTCCGGGTCGTCTCAGCGAGCGGCGACGACGAGCGCCGACTGACCGAAGGGCGGCTTGAGCCGGGCTTCGGTGCTGCGCAACATCGGGATGACCGCGCGGTCATAGGTCGTGGCGAGGGTGCTGGATGTCGGCGTGAGACGCAGGATCCGGGCGGTGAGCAGCCACGCGAAGAAGCCGACCGAGTTCACGTACCGAGCCACCTGCACCTGGAGGCCGGCGGCCTCCACCTTGCCGACGAGCTCGGGCAGCCGGTAGCGGCGGTGGTGGCCGATGGCGGCGTCAAAGCGGCTGTACAACAACTCGAAGGCGGGCACGAGCACGGCTAGTCGACCTCCGGGCTCCAGCCCCTCCCGTACCTGGCGGAGGGCGGCCGCGTCGTCGTCGATGTGCTCGAGGACGTTGAGCATGACGATGCCGTCCCAGCGCTGATCCCGGGTGGCGGTGGTGAGGTCGCCGTGCATGACGTCGATGTCGTCACGGTGGGCGAGCCGGTCTCGCAGGATGGCGACGGCTCGCTCACTCGGCTCACTCGCCGTCAGGGGTCCGAGCTCGGCGAGCTGCTCCGAGAACGTGCCGTGGCCGGCGCCGACCTCGAGGATCCGCCCCCGAAGGTGCGGCTGCAGCAACGAGGCGAGCCACTCCGCGTAGTTCACCGCGCTGTCGAGGTTGTGGAGCGTCGACGCCAGCTCCTCATCCGCTTCATGGAGGCCGGCGGGGGCACGGAGTGCGGCTCTGCGCTTCGCGGCATTCGCCCGAGCCGAGTACTTGCCGATGCACGAAACGGCGCGCACGCCGTCGCGCCAGCCGATCTTCTTGCCTTGCTCGTACGTTCGGCCGTCATAAGAGATGCCGACCTCGAAGATGCGGCAGCCCATGGCCGCCACCTTGGCGGTGATCTCGGGCTCGACCCCGAAGCCGTCCTCCTCGATGCAGATCTGGTTCAGCACGTCGCGCCTGAAGACCTTGTAACCGGTCTCCATGTCGGTGAGGTTCAGGTTGGTGACCATGTTCGACAGCGTGGTCAACGCCTTGTTGCCCAAGCTGTGCCAGAAGAACAGCACTCGGTGCGCCTCGGAGGTGAGGAAGCGGGAGCCGTAGACGACGTCGGCCTGACCGTGCAGGAGTGGCCTCAGCAAGCGGGCGAGGTCTGCAGGGTCGTACTCGAGGTCGGCGTCGTGGAAGGCAATGAAGGCGAAGGTGGCGAGCGGCATGCCGGCGCGGAGGGCGGCGCCCTTGCCGCGGTTGGAGGGCCTGATGACTACCTCCAACCGGGGGTCGCTGAGCTGCTCGAGCACCCCCCGCGTCCCGTCGGTCGAACCGTCGTCGACCACGATCAACTGGCCGACGAACGGGAGATCGAGCACCCGCTTCATCGCTGTCTCCACCGTGGCCAGCTCGTTGTAGCAGGGCATGACCACGGACAGGCAGGGAGAGTCCGGACCGGCTTCTTCCGGGCTCATCGCCTGTTCGGCCATCTGTTCCTCCTACGCTCCCGGTCCTGGTGCGCTGGCCACGCGTCGAGCTGGGGTCGGGGGGCATCTCGGGGTCCGGAGCGGTCGAACCATCCGCTCCGCGTGCCGAGGAAGGCAAACCCGATGAGCGACCCTAGCTCGCGAGACGCCAAGGCCCGGACCTGCTCCCGGTACGGCGGCACCGCACGAAGGGACGGCTGAGGTACCGTCGCTCTGATGCCCCGCTTCGAGGCCGTGGCCCGCCGGTGGTGGGACCGCCTCCCTCCGAGCGTGCGAGGTTCGCGACTCGTGGCGACGCCGAAGGCGAGCGCGGTGGCCGCGTTGCGCAGACACGGGATGGTGGCTCCGCCGCCGTGCCAACCACCGCGACCGGCCGCGGACGCGCAACAAGCCGCCCCCGCCAACGGTGGTCCCGTCGTCGTGCGCACCTTGGATCAGCTCGACCAGATGTTGACGATGCTCGACGAGGCGCAGGCCATCTCCGACGACGAGCTGCGCCGCGGCTTCACGAAGTTCCGCATGCAGCTCGACTTGAAGATGCCGGCGGATCCCTACTCGGAGGAGTACCGGCGGGCCGTCTTCGAGCTCTACGAGTGGCTCCACGGACGACCGTACGATGCCAAGAACGAATCGACGCCGTTCGACGTCGAATCGGCCGCGGATGTGCCCTTCCCCTACATGACGAAGAGCGCGCAGACCGTCGGCAACCATCTGATCGCCGTCGGCCACGTCATCCGGACGCTCGACCTCGCCCCTGAGAGCCGTGTGCTCGAGTTCGGACCGGGGTGGGGAAACACCACGCTGGCTCTGGCGCGTATGGGCCACGACGTCACCGCCATCGACATCGAGCCGAACTTCGTCGAGCTGATCACCACGCGTGCGGCGCGCGTCCACACTTCCGTGCGCGCCCTCGTGGGGGACTTCTCGATGGCCGCCGAGCTCGAGGGCCCCTTCGACGCCGTGCTGTTCTTCGAGTGCTTCCACCATTGCGCCGACCATCTCCGCCTGCTCGAACGGCTCGATCGTCTCGTCGCTCCGGGCGGGAGGGTGCTGTTCGCGGCGGAGCCCATCACCGAGGATCTGCCGTACCCCTGGGGGTTGCGCCTCGACGGCGAGTCGCTGTGGGCCATCCGCAAGAACGGTTGGCTCGAGCTGGGGTTCAAGGAGTCGTACTTCGTGAAGACCCTCAACCGGTTCGGTTGGCGTAGCCAACGGGTCGTCTGTCCCGAGACGCCGTGGGGCGTCATCTACCTCGCCCTGCGAGCGGGCGAGGACGGCTGAGCGAACCCGGCTGCCGCTCGGGCCGTCCTCGGGTTGGCGGCGCAGGCGCCGGATGGCCGCCCACTAGGGTCGCTGGCGTGGAACGACTCCCCCGCTTCGAGGAGCACCGCTACGTCGGCGACAAGCGCAACCAGGTCGTCCACGACATCGACGCCTGCGACCGACCCGAGATCGTTCACGAGATGGTCGCCGCCGAGGCCTTCGCCTGCTTTGCGCCCGACACGCTCGCCGAGGCCCGAAACCGCGGGTACCACCTTTGCCGGAGCTGTGCCGGGGTCCGCGCCGCAGCCCACGAGTGAGCGGCGTCGACGCGGCCTGCGACGCGCGGGACCTGGGCGGGGAGCACTGACGGAGTGAATGGTTGGTTCGAGTCCGACGGTCTCAAGCTGGCGCGCTACCTCGCGTTCCCCAGCGGGCGGGGCGGCGAGCCTCCCCCCGGGCTCCCCGCCTTCGTGCTCTGCCATGGCTTTCCCGTCGGCCCCCTGGATGCCCGCCAATCCGCCGGCACGTTCCCCGAGCTGATCGATCGAGTCGTCACCGAGCTCGGTTGGGTGGGCATGACGTTCACCTTTCGCGGCTGCGGGCAGAGCGAGGGCGACTTCAGCCTCGCCGGTTGGCGGCGCGACCTCATGGCCGCCATCGACCACGTCGTCGACCAAGCTGACCCCACAGGCGTCTGGCTGGCGGGTACGTCGACGGGTGGCTCGTTGAGCCTCTGCGTGGTGGCCGAGGATCAGCGGGTGCGAGGGGTGGCGGCGCTGTCCGCGCGGGCCGACTTCGATGACTGGGCGGGGCAGCCTCGGCGCTTCCTTGAGCACGCACGGGAGATCGGGGCGGTGAGGACGCCTTCGTTTCCCCCCAAGTTCGACACCTGGGCCCGCGAGCTGCGGTCGTGCCGGCCGCTCGAGGCCGCTCGGCGGGTCGCACCCCGTCCTCTCCTTGTCATCCATGGCGACGACGACGACACCGTCCCCGTCGTCGACGCCCGGCTCATCGCCCAGGCCCACGGCTCGGCCGAGCTGCGGCTGGTCGCGGGTGCGGGTCACCGGTTGCGGCACGACCCCCGTGTCGTGGCCATCCTCCTCGGCTGGCTCGACCGCCAACGCAACCGCGCCGCCTGAGAGCGCGCAGGCCCAGTCTCCCGGGCAGGCGCGAACTTGCACCGGTGGGTGCCGTCAACGGCGCACCCCGGTTCGAGTTCCGGAGGGCGGCCACGCACCCGGCAGTAGATTTGGCCCGTCTCCGAGGTTGTGAGGTGGTGTATGCCCCGCGCTCTGATTACCGGCATCACCGGACAGGACGGCCAGTTCCTGGCCGAGTTCCTGCACGGGAAGGGCTACCAGGTCTTCGGATTGGTGAAGGGCCAGAACAACCCGAAGGCCGAGCTGGTGCAGGAGGCCTTCCCGTTCGTCGAGCTCGTCTCGGGTGACCTCCAGGACCTGCCGTCGCTCGTCGCTGCCCTCGAGTACACGCAGCCGAACGAGGTCTACAACCTCGGCGCCATCTCCTTCGTCGCCCTCTCGTTCAAGCAGGCCGAGCTGACGGCCAACGTCACGGGGCTCGGCGTGCTCCGCCTCCTCGAAGCGATCCGAATGGTGGGCGGGTCGCAGCACAACCCCATCCGCTTCTACCAGGCATCGTCCTCCGAGATGTTCGGCAAGGTGCGGGCCACGCCCCAGAACGAGGACACGTCGTTCTACCCACGCTCGCCCTACGGCTGCGCCAAGGTCTTCGGCCACCACATCGCCGTCAACTACCGCGACTCCTACGGGCTCTTCGCCTGCTCGGGCATCCTGTTCAACCACGAGTCGGAGCGGCGAGGCCTCGAGTTCGTCACCCGGAAGATCTCGAACGCGGTGGCTCGCATCAAGTTGGGCTTGCAGAGCGAAGTCGTGCTCGGCGACGTCACCCCGAAGCGGGATTGGGGTTACGCCGGTGACTACGTGAAGGCGATGTGGGCGATGCTGCAGCAGGACGAGCCCGGGGACTACGTGGTCGCCACCGGCGAGACCCACAGCGTCGAGGACTTCCTGACGCTCGCCTTCGCCCACGCGGACATGGGCGACTGGCGGGCCTACGTGCGACAGGACGAGCGTTTCTTCCGGCCCGCGGAGGTGGATCTGCTCGTCGGCGATGCCGGCAAGGCGCATCGCGTCCTCGGCTGGAGGCCGGAGGTGGACTTCCGCGGCTTGGTCGAGCGGATGGTCGACCACGACCTCAAGGTGGAGGCCGAGCGCTCGGGCGCGGGGCGACGGTGAGCGCACCCGGAGCGCCTGGCGTGGCCGAGCCGCCCGCCGGGCGTCCGGCCCGGGACACCGACCGCGACTGGCGGATCATCAGCGAGCATGATCCGTACTTCGGCGTGCTCACGAACAACCGGTACCTGACGGCCAACCTCACCCCTGAGGTCGTCGAGGAGTTCTACGAGACGGGCCGGGCCGACGTCGCCCGCACGGTCGAGATCCTGCGCGCCTTCGACCCCGACTTCGCCCCCGAGGTGGCCGTCGACTTCGGTTGCGGGGTGGGCCGGCTCGTGTTCGCCATGGCCGATCACGCGAACCGTGTGATCGGTGTGGACGTCGCGGAACCGATGCTCGAGGTGGCGCGCCAACGCGCCCGCGACCTGGGGATCCAGAACACCGAATGGGCCACGACGTTGCCGGCCGGCGGCGGGGTCGATTGGATCAACTCTCTGATCGTCTTCCAACACATTCCGCCCGCCCGCGGCACGGTGCTGTTCGAAGAACTGGTCCAGTTGTTGCGGCCCGGCGGCTTCGTGAGTGTGCAGGTCACCTTCTTCCGGGACCAGCGCCACACGGGCGAGGTGCACCGAGATCTCGGCGACTACCGCTACGACGGCGAGGTCGTCGAACTGCTGACCATGGCGCCCGAAGTCGGGGTGGGCGGCATGTCTATGTACGACTACGACCTCAACCGGATCTTCTGGATCCTCTTCACCAACGGGGTCGGGACGGTGAAGGTCGAGCACACCGATCACGGCGGCTGCCACGGCGTGATGATCTACGGCCGGCGGGCACGGGAGGCCACCGCGGACGACACGGTTCCTGCCGTCGGCGCGCCCGAGGGGCGCGTCCGCCGCTGGCTGCGACGGTGAGCGCGCCCGGCGGGCCAGGCGTGGCCGAGCCGTCCGCCGAGTTGCGGGTCGCCGACACTGATCGCGACTCGCGCCGTACCGGCCGGAGCGACATCGCCGCCCCGAGGCGGGCCGTGCCGCCCAGGCTTGCCGTCGTCCGGTGCCGGCTCCTGGTCCTTGCGGTTGCCGCCGTGTTCACGGCGCTGAAGCTCTTCATGGCCGCCGTCACCGCCGGCACCAACGACGTGTTCAGCTTCCAGGCCTTCGCGAAGAACATCGGCTTCTACGGCCCGATCGACATCTATGCGCACAAGGTCATCGCCTCCCCGTACGACCATCCGCCGTTGACGGGATGGCTGTTGGACCTCCTGAACTGGCTGAGCGAACGAGGTCTGCCGTTCCACTTCCTGATCCGGGCGCCGGCCACCCTGGCCGACGTCGTCACCTGCATGCTCGTCTTCGAGCTGGTCCGCACCACGCGCCCGCTGAAGGAGGCGACGCTCGCCGGGGTGATCGTGGCCGCCAGCCCCGTGCTTCTGACCGTCTCGGGTTTCCACGGCAATACCGACCCGATCTTCGTGATGTTCGCCATGCTCAGCGTCTACCTCTTGGTGCGGGGGCATTCGAGTGTGCTCGCCGGCGTCAGCTTCGCGGCCGCCATCAGCATCAAGCTGGTTCCCGTCGTCACGCTGCCGGTTCTGCTGCTGCTCGCGGCACGCTCGGGGAAGCGGCGGCTCCTGGGTTTCCTGGGCGGGGGCGCCGCTCTCATGGCCCTCTTGTGGGGACCGGTGGTCGTGCGTCAATGGACTCCGTTCAGACACGAGGTCCTCGAGTACCGCGGGTACATTTCGCCCGGTTGGGGCCTTGTCGAGTTCATGCACGCGGCTGGTCTGCCACAGTCGTGGCAGGACGCAGTCCACGGCCCCGGCCGGTTCGTCTGCGTCCTGCTCAGCGCGCTCGTGCCCCTGGTGCTCGCGTGGCGCCGCCCGGCCTCCACCATCTGCGCATTCGGCCTGTCGCTGGTCATGGTGCTCCTGCTCAGCACGGCTACGGCGACGCAGTACCTGGCATGGGCGGCCGCGCCTGCCATGTTGGTCGACGTCTGGGCCGGCCTCGCCTACAACGTGTCCGGTGGCGTATTGCTGCTGACGGTTTACAGCCGGTGGGCCGACGCGCTCCCCTGGGCCTGGGACAGGGCCAGAGCCGGACCGTTCACCCCGCTGGAGAGCTTCATCGCCGTGTTCCCGTGGCTGGCGCTGCTCGCCACCACGATCGTGGGCTTGGCATCTCGCGGAGCTCCGACGCCGCGTCGCGCCGCTTGCCTGGCGGCGGCCTGACCCGGCACGGCGCTCCTTCTGCCGCGCCTTACTCGACGAGATGGCGCCAGGTCTCCTCGGCGTAGACGTCCCACGTCTTCCACGTTCGCCTCGCCGCTTGCTCGCGGAGGTGCTGGAGGGGTCCGTCGTCGGCCAGGAGCGACGCCATCGCCTCCTCCAGCGCGAGCAGCTCGCGGGATCGATGAGCAGCGCGCCTCCGCCTGCGCCGATCTCGGCCATGCTGCCGAAGTTGGAGGTGATGACCGGAGTGCCGCAACTCAGCGACTCGGCGACGGGGAGTCCGAACCCTTCGGCCAACGAGGGGAACACCGTGAAGCGGGCCAACCGGTAGGACGCCCAGAGCAGACCTTCGTCGCCGCGGCGGATCACCTGGATGGGCCGGTCCTTCGCCCGCAGGCGCGCGACCACCGCTTCGAACTGCTCGCCTTTCCAGCCCGCCCCGCCGACGAAGACGACGTGGAAGCGACCGCCGGCCCGCCACAGGCGCTCCGCCGCCAGGAGCACGGCCACATGGTTCTTGCGGGGCTCGTGGCTGCCGACCACGAGGACCATGGGCACCTCGTCGAGGCCGAGCTCTCGACGAGCCCGCTCGATGACCTCGGGGGTGACCGCCACTGCCTCGGTGGGCAGCGGCTGGGCCTGGACCAGCGGGCCGCGGATGCCCTGGGAGGTCAGCGTGGCGCAGAACCCGCCGAAGCTCGCCGCCGTCGTCTCGCTGTTCGTGCTCACCCGGCTCGCCAACTTCACGACACCGAGGAACTCCGCGAACTGCGCCGACATCCCCGGCGTGACGCTCTCGGGCAGCGTGATCGGGATCATGTCGTGGCCGATCAACGAGAGCCGCTCGAGCACGCCGGCGCGGCCGAGGGCGCGGAGCCGCTCGATGCGGGCAGGTTCGATGGCGATCTCGGGGATCACGACGGTTGCCTTCCAGGGCAACAGCACGTCGTCCGCTTCCGTCACCGGGGCGCGAACGCGGGGCGGCTTGTCGGTGCGGTCGCGCCAGGACAGGAAGTAATCCACCTCCGCGCCCACGATCGCCCGAGGGGCTTGGAGATCCGCGTCCCAGGACACCAAGGAGACGTCCGGGCGGCGCAACCACCGCTCGCCCACCTCCCGCACGACGCGCTGGACCCCGGTGTGCACGTCCTGTGTGGCCGTCATTGTCACATCGATGAGCACAGCGTCGTGAGCGAGACGCAACCGGCGAGCGGGCGCCCCTCGTGACCGCTCCTGAGCGGCGACGTCTTCGGCCATCCAGCCGGCGAGGGCCTCGATCCCCCCGAGCTCGACGCGGAGCGCGGCCCGCTCGAGCTGAGTCTCGGTGGGGTAGTCCGCCCGCGCCGCCACCCAGCCGAGCCATGCCGCGGTCAGCGAAGGCAGCGAGGCGGCCAGCTCGGAGAACCGGTGCAGGGGCCGCTCGATCCCCGTGTCGGGGGCGAGGGCGTGGCACACCGACACGAGTCGGTCGGCGAACGCGCTGGCGCGGTCGGGCTCTTCGAGCGATCCGGTGGGGGCTCGCGACGCCGGACGGTGTTCGGACGCGGGCAGGCCGAGTCGAGGGGTGATCGGCGTCCGTGCCACTTTCGCGTCGAGGCGGGCGAGCAGTGGGCGCACTCGCGCCACTTGCTGACGAGCGCGCCGCAGCGGAGCCGCGACGCGCCAGGAAAGGGTGCGATACGTCGCCTCCAACTCGCGTTGCGCGCGGTCGGCCTCGCGCTCGAGCACCGGCAGCCGTTCGGCGGTCGCGAGGGCCCGCGCCCTCGCCGAGAGCTCGTCGGCCGGGATGCCGTCAGTCGCCAACGAGGTACTCCCAGGTGCTGGCCGCGTACTCGTCCCACGTGATCCAGCGGCGCGCTCGGGCCGCCGCCCGCAGGTCGTCCAGACCGTCGCCGAGGAGGAGCTTGCGCATCGCCGCTTCCAGCTCGCCGCGGTCGTGGGGGTCAACGCTGAGGGTGCCGCCTCCCTGGGCGATCTCCTCCATGCTGCCGAATCGGGACGTGATGACCGGCGTCCCCGACACCAGCGACTCGGCGACGGGGAGCCCGTAACCCTCGGCGAGCGACGGGAACACCGTGAACCGAGCCAACCGGTAGGCGGCCCACAGTGTCTCCTCGGCCGCGGACTTGATGATGGTGATGGGTCGGCCGCGGTCGCGCAGCTCGTCCACCAGCTCGTCGAAGGACTCGCCCTTCCAACCCGACCCACCGATGAAGAGCAGATCGAACGAATGACCCTCGCGCCACAGTCGTTCGGCAGCGACGAGCACCGCGACATGGTTCTTGCGCGGCTCGTGGCTACCGACCACGAGCACCAGTGGTCGACGCCCGAGCCCGAACGTCGCGGCCAGGCGCGTCGTCGCATTCTCGGGCAGCGGCGGGGCTTCGGTGGCCAGCAGGCACCCGATGACCTCCGGGCCTCGCTCGCCTTGAGCGGCGAGCATCCCGGTGAAGCCGCGGAGCTCGCCGGCCGTCGACTGCGAGATGGCGGAGATGCGATCGATGCCGCGGATGGCGCCGAGGTAATCAGCGAAGTGCGCGGACATGCCGGGCATGACGGTCTCGGCGATGGTGACCGGGATCATGTCGTAGCCGATCGCCGCGACGCGGCTGGCGATGCCGGCCGCGGTCAGCCCCCGGTAGCGCTCGGTCCGCGTGGCCTCCCCGAACAGCTCAGGGATGACGACGGTGGCTCCCCACGGCACGATCACTTCGCTGCCGTGCTCGACGGGGGAGCGAGGCAGCGGCGAACCGCCTGAGTTGACGCGGGCGCGCCACGCGACGAAGTGGTCGATCTCCTCGTCGTCGAGCGGCACCGGTGCGCCGCGGGTCCAGTCCCACGCGTAGAGCGTGAGCTCGTGGTCGCGTCGCCACCGCTCGACCGTTTCTCGCACCACCCGCTGGATGCCTGTGTGCAGGTCGTGGCTGGCGGTGTGGTTCACGTCGACGACGACGCCCCCGCCGCCCACCACGCGGAGGCGCCACGAGCAGGCACAACCGCTCCGGAACTGCTGCTGGATCTCGTGCCAGAGTGCGGCGCTGACGACGGCAGGACCTTCGAGGAGCAGCCCGGTGGCCAACTCCTCCACCTGCTGGGCGGTGGGCCAGGCCGCCCGCACCGCCACCGAGCACAGCCACGCGGTGGCGCAGGCCGAGCCCTGAGCCGCCGCGAGCGCGTCTTCGAGATCCAGCATCGCCGAGGCGAGATCGGTGCTCGGCTCTGGCTCCTTGCCCCGCAGCAGAGCGGCCGCGGTGGCGAGGCGCGTGGCAATGGCGAGTTCCAGGGGCGAGGCCGCTGGTCGCTGGCTGACCGCCGCCAGCGCCGGGCTCGGGCCGGGCCCTTCGAGGGCCGGTGCGGCCGTAGCGCGTCGCGGAGAGGGCAAGCCAGCCCCTCGCGTCCGTGACCAACGCTCCAACCGGCGAGCGGTGGGGCTCCGCATCGCTTGCGCCTCGACGCGCTCGACAAAGCTTCGGGCTCGCTGGGGAGCGACGCGTACGACGCGCAACGGCTTCGTCAGTCGCCACGAGAGGCCGTTGCGGGCGATCGAGAGCCGCTTGCGAGCAGAGACGATGTCGTGCTCGAGCTCGGCGGCTCGCAGCTCCGCCGTGAGCTGTCGCCAGCGCCAGCTGTCGGTGGGCTCAGCGGCCGGGGTCTCGAGCAGCTCGGGAGCGTCGCCGCCGGTGGGTTCGTGCACGCCGCGCCTACGGATTCGAGGTTGGCTCGCTGAGCGAGGCTGGTGTGGGCGGCCGGGTGGCCGACAGCTTGACCAGCACGTCGAAGGCGACGGTGCCCACGGTGCCGGTCGGGGTTCATCACTTCGATCCAGTGCTCCTGTTCGCTCCGGTCGTAGACGGTGCCGCCGTCGCGTGTCGAGAATTTCGACGACGATGGGATAGGTCCCATCGAGCAGAGGGACCGCCTCCAGCTCGTAGAAGACCTCGCCCGGACCCACGAGCGTGGGGAGCTCCATGCCGATCAACTGGGTGTTGATCCCGAAGAGGTGGCGGCCGTCGGCGTTGTCGTAGATGGCGATGCCGACCATCACGTCTTCGACGGGAGCCGAGGCCTCGTAGCCGATGCGGATGACGAGGGGTTCGTTCGGATGGACGTAGGCCCGGTCGGCCGAGTGGGCGTGCTCCAGCTCGATGCTGGTGATCTTGAGCGGGCTCTCCTTGAGGCGGACCGGGCCGGCGGGAACCGCCTGGACGGCCGGCTCGGCCGGGACTTCGCCCGCGGCGGCTGTCGTCTCGGCTTCCTGCTCGCGATGGCGGGCCTCGATCACGGCCGCCCGTTCGCGCTGGTCGGCGAACATGTGCTCGCGGAAGATCCTGATCGAGTCGCCGGGTTGCCCGTAGGTGACGAGTCGTCCATGATCCAGCACCGCGATGGTGTCGCAGATGCGCCGCAGCTCGTCGGTGGCGTGCGACACGATCACGATCGTGCGGCCGTCCCGCTGCAGGGAGTGGATCCTCTCTTGGCACTTGCGCTGGAAGTTCTCGTCACCGACGGCGAGGACTTCGTCGATGAGCAAGATGTCGGGGTCGACGTTGACGGCCACCGCGAAGCCGAGGCGGGCCTGCATGCCCGACGAGTAGCTCCGCACCTGGGTGTCGATGAAGTCCTCGAGCTCGGCGAACTCGACGATCTCCTCGAAGCGGCGGCGCAGCTCCTTCTGCGAGAGCCCGAGGATCGCCCCGTTGAGGAACACGTTCTCGCGACCCGTGAGCTCGGGATGGAAGCCGGCGCCGAGCTCCAGCAGTGACGCCACGCGGCCGCGACCGAGATGCTGCCCGACGTCGGGTGGAGGATGCCCCCGATGAGCTTGAGGAGCGTCGACTTGCCCGAGCCGTTGTGACCCATGAGGCCGATGGTGAGTCCCTCTTCGAGCTCGAGGTTGATGTCACGCAAGGCCCAGAAGGTGCGGGCGGGCGCCCTCCGGCGCCGAACCACGCGCTCCTTCAGGGAGGGGACGCGGTCGGCGTCGATGCGGAAGCTCTTCGAGATACCCGCCACGTCGATGGCGACGCGGATCAGATCTCCTCGGCGAAGGTGCCCTCGTAGCGGTCGAAGACCTTGAAGGCGAGAACGACGAGGATCGACGCCGCGATGCCGACGATGGCGAGGTTGCGGAGATACCAGAGCTGGCTGGCGTCGTGGGGGAGGAGCTCGACGCGGGAGCCGTCAGGCTGCACCGCGCCGTACACCTGGCCGTAGATGGCGCGCTGGTAGGCCACGACGATCGGCGTCATGGGATTGAGCTGCAGCGCCCAGCTCCACTGGCCGAGGCGCTCGGCGAGCAGCATGTAGGTGTAGACGATCGGGGTCGCCCAGAACCACGCCAGCAGCACGAGCTCGAGCAGGTGCTGCGTGTCGCGCAAGCGGACGTTGAAGGCGGCGACGAGCAGGGCGAGCGCGGTCGACAGCAACAACATCACGAGGAGCGCTGGCAGCACGAGCCAGACGTAAGCGGGATCGACGGACCACCGGAGCGCGATCAGCACGGCCACGAGCACCCCCGTCTGCAGCACGTAGTGCACGAGGGCCGCCCCGATCGTGGCCATCGGCAGGATCTCGCGCGGGAAGTACACCTTCTTCACGAGAGAGCCATTGAGCGTGATCGAGGTCGTCGACTGCGTGAGCGACGTCGAGAACAGCGTCCACGGGAGAAGGCCGGCGAGGAGCCAGATGGGGAAGTCGGGGATCCCGCTGTGGAGGATCACCTCGAACACCAGCCAGTAGACGACGAGGTAGAGGAGCGGGTTCAGCATGCTCCACGCAAAGCCGAGGGTGGAGCCCTTGTAGCGCACCTTCAGGTCCTTGCGGACGAGCGTGGAGAGCAGCTCGCGGTAGCGCCAGATCAGTCGCAGCCGCTCCGCCATCGAACGATGCGGAGCCACGACCGAGAGTCCCGCGTCCACGGTGTCGAGGGCGCCCGGGGCCGGGCGGATGCCGTCCATGCTCGATGACACTCTACGGTGCGCCGCCCCAGCCAGGGGATGCAGTCGTGTTGTGGCCGTCACCCGCGACAAGCCGGCGACCGCGTCCTCCTAGAGTGGATCGAATGCTCAAGCGGCTCGCCCGCAGGGTCCCCCCGGTCACCCGTCTCTATGCCAACATCGACCGACTGGCTGACCAGCTCGAGGCGCTCCACCACCAGGTGGACTCGTTGCGGAAGCGGGTCGACGAGCTGGCCGCCGTGAGCGACGAGCGGGCCCGGGCGTCGAGCGCCGAGCTGCAGGCGTTGCAGGTTCGCGCCGCGGAGCTTCAGGCGGTCGCGGCCGGCCTCCAGGCGTCCACGGCCGAGACGAGCGGTCGGGTGAGCGAACTGACGGGTCAAGTAGCCGCAGCGCAGGGGGACGTGACGAACCTCGGCCGGCGGGTCGTGCGGGCCGAGCGGACCCTGGAATCGGGACCCACACCGTCGCGCGGTCGCCGCGAGGCACCTCTTCAGGAGGGACCCGCACGAGCCGGCGCGACCGGACGGCCAGTGCCTCCGAACCTCTACATCGCGCTCGAGGATGTGCTGCGTGGTGCGCCCGAGCTGATCGCGGAGTACCAGAGGACGTACGTCGAGTACGTCGAGTCGTGCGACGCCCAGCATCCACTCGTGGATCTCGGTGCCGGGCGGGGCGAGTGGCTCGACATCTGCCGCGAGGCCGGGATCCCCGCGTACGGCATCGACGACAACCCGGCGATGGTGGCCGACGCGATGGCCAAGCATCTCGACGTCCGATTGGGCGACCTGCTCACCCACGTGGCCGGGCTCGATGCCGCTTCGCTCGGCGCTGTGACCATGTTCCAAGTCGTCGAGCACTTGCCCTTCGCGTCGTTGGTCGAGCTGTTCGTCGAGATCGAGCGGATCCTCGTGCCGGGCGGGTTGTTCATCGCCGAGACGCCCAACTGCCGCAACCTCCAAGTCGGAACGGCGAACTTCTGGCTCGACCCCACCCACCAACGCCCGGTGCCACCCGAGCTCCTCACCGTGCTGGCGAGCGAGACGGGCTTCGCACGGCATGAGTTGTTGTTCCTCCACCGGAGCCGGCCCGCCCTTCAGCCCGGCCCGGACACGCCGACCGAGGAAGGCCGGGTGCTCGCCGACCTCGCCGAGCTCGCCTTCGGCCCGCAGGACGTCGCGTTGCTCGCCTGGACGGCCGGCCACGGGGGATGACTAAGTGACCGGGCGGCCCTGCTTGTCCCGCTTGGCCGCCTTCATCGCCTTCTTCCACTCGCGCACCTTCTCGAGGCTGGCCGGCGAATCGATGTCGGCCACCGAGCGAGGCTCGGAGTCGGCGAAGACCCCGGCGGCCGCCTCCCAACCCGGCGGGGCCACCCCCAGGCGCTTGGCCAAGATGGCCACGAAGATCTGAGCCTTCTCCTTGCCGTAGCCCGGTAGCTCCTGCAGCCGTGCGAGCAGCGCCGCCCCGGTCGCGGCGCCGCCCCACAGCCTCGTCGCGTCGCCGTCGTAGCGCTCGACGAGGAACACGCAAAGGTCGTGGACGCGGCGAGCCATGTTGGCGGGGTAGCGGTGGAGGGCGGGCTTCTCGACGAACACGGCGACGACCGCCTCTGGGTCCATGGCCGCGATCGTCTGGGCGTCGATGCCGCCGAGGCGTTGCTTCAGCGTCGCCGGGCCCCGGAACGCCCATTCCATCGGCACCTGCTGGTCGAGGAGCATGCCGATCAGCAGGGCGAGACCGTCGGTGTTCAACAGCTCGTCGGCCGTCTCGTCACCCGTGATGTGGAGCGTCCCGATGGCCATGTGCGGCGATGGTATCGGCGGCCCCCGGAGATCCGCCCGGGGGACTGCGGGCAACGACCTCTCCGTTCGCTTCTACGGCAACGCGGTGCCGGCGGAGTCCGGGTCGATGCCGTGATGGGCGATGGCGTCGGCCACCTCGTCCGACTTGCCTTCGCCATGGTCGACCAGGCCGGCCAGGACGGCCACGACCACGTGGGCGGCATCGACCTCGAACAGGCGGCGCAACGCTTCGCGCGTGTCCGATTGGCCCATGCCGTCCGTTCCCAGCGAGAGGAACGGCCGGTCGCCGAGGAACCGGCTCACCTGATCCGGCACGATCTTCATGAAGTCCGTGACGGCCACGATCGGCCCCGGGGCGTCGGCGAGGAGCCGGGTGACGAGCGGGCTGCGACGGGGCTGGGTCGGATGCAAGCGGTTCCACCGTTCGACGGCGAGCGCCTCGTCGCGCAGCGCCTTGTACGACGTGGCCGACCACAGTTCGACGCCGACGTCGTAGCGCTCGGCCAGCTCCGCGGCCGCCTGCCGGGCCGCGCCCTGCGCGGCGCCCGAGAACAGCACCGTGGCCCGCCGCGTGGTGTTCTCTGGCGCGTCCGCCCACTTGTAGAGGCCCCGGAGCACCCCTTCCTCGATGCCCGGCCGGTCGGGCATGGGAGGCATCACGCTGTTCTCGTTGTAGAGCGTGAGGTAGTAGAAGACGTCCTCGGCCTCGGGGCCGTACATCCGCCGGATGCCGTGCTTCACGATCGTCGCCACCTCGTAGGCGAACGCGGGGTCGTAGGCCTGGCAGGGTGGGATCGTCGACGCCAGCACGAGGCTGTGGCCGTCTTGGTGCTGGAGGCCCTCGCCGAGGAGCGTGGTGCGCCCCGCGGTGGCGCCGCACAGGAAGCCACGGGCGCGGGCGTCGGCGGCCGCCCACGCGAGGTCGCCAGTTCGCTGGAAGCCGAACATCGAGTAGAAGACGTAGAAGGGGATGACCGGGACGCCTCGGTGGGCGTAGCTCGTGCTCGCGGCCACGAAGCTGGCCATGGCGCCCGCTTCGGTGATGCCCTCCTCGAGGATCTGGCCGTCGCGCGCCTCGGTGTAGCTGAGCAGGAGGTCGTGGTCGACGGGCTCGTAACGCTGGCCCCCCTCGGCGTAGATCTTGATCTCGCGGAAGAGCGAGTCCATGCCGAAGGTGCGGGCTTCGTCGGGGATGATCGGCACTATCCGCGATCCGCAGCGCGTGTCCCGGCTGAGGTTGCGCAGCAATCGCGTGAAGGCCATCGTCGTGCTGACCGGCTGGTTGCCGGAACCGCCGAGCAACTCGCTGAACGACGAGTCGTTCGGGAGCTCGAGCGGTCGGCGGGCCCGCACGACGCGCCGCGGGATCGGGCCGTCGAGGGCCCGGCGCCGCTCCATCATGTACTGGTACTCGACCGAATCGGCGGGCGGCCGGTAGTAGGGGGGTTGCTCGCTCTCCAGCGCCGAGTCGGGGATCTCCTCCTGCAGGTACAGCCGGTCGCGCACGACCCGCAGCTGGGCACCCGTGAGCTTCTTGATCTGATGCGTGGCGTTGCGCCCTTCGATCTCGGGCCCGAGCGTCCATCCCTTGATCGTCTTGGCCAGGATGGCCGTGGGGCGACCGCTGCCGAGGTTCTCGACGGCGGCCTTGTAGGCGGCGTAGAGCTTCCGGTAGTCGTGTCCGCCGCGTGGCAGCCAGCGCAGCTCTTCATCGGACAGGTGCTCGACCATGCGCCGCAACCGCGGATCGGGGCCGAAGAAGTGCTCGCGGATGTACGCGCCCGATTCGACGGAGTAGCGCTGGAACTCACCGTCGACCGTGGTGTTCATCTTGTTGAGGAGCACCCCGTCGACATCGCGGGCGAGTAGCTCGTCCCACTTCGAGCCCCAGATCACCTTGATCACGTTCCAGCCCGCACCGCGGAACACCGCCTCGAGCTCTTGGATGATCTTGCCGTTGCCGCGCACCGGGCCGTCGAGGCGCTGGAGGTTGCAGTTCACGACGAAGATGAGGTTGTCGAGACGCTCGCGGCTGGCGAGTGACAGCGCGCCGAGCGACTCGGGCTCGTCGGTCTCCCCGTCACCGAGGAAGCACCACACCCGCGTCTCGGACGTGTCGTCGATTTGGCGATGCTGGAGGTAACGGTTGAAGCGGGCGTGGTAGATGGCGTTGATCGGGCCGAGGCCCATCGACACCGTGGGGTACTCCCAGAACTCCGGCATCAGACGTGGGTGGGGATAGCTCGAGAGGCCGACGCGACCGATCTCGGTGCGGAAGTGGTCGAGGTCCTCCTCGCTGAGGCGGCCCTCCATGTAGGCCCGGGCGTAGACGCCGGGCGCGGCGTGGCCCTGGATGTAGATGGCGTCGCCGGCGAGGCCGTCGTCCTTGCCGCGGAAGAAGTGGTTGAAGCCGACCTCGTAGAGGCTGGCCGACGACGCGAACGTCGAAAGGTGGCCGCCGATGCCCTCGGCGTGCTTGTTGGCCCGGATGACCATGACGGCCGCGTTCCACCGCATGTAGGCACGAATGCGCCGCTCGACGTACTCGTCGCCCGGGAACCACGGCTCCTGCTCCGGAGGAATGGTGTTGACGTACGGCGTACTGACGGTGGCCGGGAAGCCGACCTGCAGCTCGCGCGCCCGCTCCAGCAGCTTCGTCACGATGAAGCGGGCGCGGGTCTTGCCGTGCGTGTCGACCAGGGCATCGAGGCTCTCGAGCCACTCCCCGGTCTCGACGGGATCGGTGTCGGGGAGCTGGTGCACGTGGCCGTCGAAGATCATGAGCCCATTCTCTCGTATGGGAGGCTCGATCCGATGGCCTCGGCGCAAGTTCCTCTGATCGTGTTCACCGACGGGGCCTGCTCGGGCAATCCGGGACCCGGCGGGTGGGCTTGGGCGGTCGCGCCCGCGGCAGGCCCTCGGCCGCCGGCGGCGAAGCGGTCACCACGAACCAGCGGATGGAGATCCGAGCCGCGCTCGAAGCCGTCCGGGCCCTCGACGGCCGGCCGCTCGAGGTCGTGTCGGACTCGACCTATGTCGTGAACTGCTTCCGCGACCGCTGGTGGGCGGGATGGCTGGAGCGGGGTTGGGTCAACTCCAAGCGCCAGCCGGTGGCGAACCGGGACCTCTGGGAGCCCCTCGTCGCGCTCGTCCGCAAGCGGGGCGACGTGAGCTTCCGCTGGGTGCGGGGCCACAGCGGCGACCCCATGAACGATCTCGTCGATCGCCTGGCCGTGGCCGAGGCGGTCAAGATGGCGGGCCGCTGAAGCCGAGACGCTCGCTGGCCGGGCGGTTCAGTGCGCCCTACGGCGACGCCCGGCGACGCCCCGGTGGTTCAGTGCGCCGGACGCCGACGCCCGGCGACGCCCCGGTGGCGGAGGTCCGCGATCTCCTCCGCGGTGCAACCCAGCTCGGCCAGCACCTCGTCGGTGTGCTCGTCGAGGCGGGGTGCGTGCCGTCCGAGCGCGGTCGGGGTTCCCTCGAACCGCGCCGCGGGCCGCGGCTCGCGGACACGTCCGATCCACGGGCGTTCGTGCTCGACCAGCATGTCGTTGTGCACGATCTGCGCGTTGGTGTGGACCTCGGCCACCGCGGTGATCGGCGCGCACGGGACGTCAGCGGCGCGCAGGCGGGTGACCAGTTCCTCGGTGGCGCATCCGGCCAGCCGGGCTCCGATCAGATCGCTCAGCGTCGAAGCGTTTGCCTCCCGCGCCTCCATGGTGGCGAACCTGGGGTCGTCGAGCCATGACTCCGTACCGAGCGCCCGGCACAGCCGCGGGAACTGCCGGTCGGATGTGGCCATCACCGCCAGATAGCCGTCGATCGTCGGCCGGACGAGATAGCCGTCGGCCAGGTGCGGCGCCCGCGTGACGCCGTCACCGAGCAACGTGTGGCGCATCATCCCGTCCGGCCAGAGGAACGAGAGGGCCACGTCGATCATGGCGAGGCGGACGTGCTGCCCGCCGGCGCCTCGGTCCCGGGCGAACAGCGCGGCCGTGATCGCCTGAGCCGCGGTGTAGGCCGTCGCCTTGTCGATCACGATGTTGCGTACGAGGGCGGGCTCGCCCGTGACCGGGTCGGCCTGGAGGGCGGCCATGCCCGACATGGCCTGGATCACGTAGTCGTAGCTCTTCTGATCGACCAACGGCCCCGTCTCGCCGAAGCCGGAGATGGAGACGTAGACCAGATCGGGGTTGGAGGTGCACAGGCGCTCGTGGTCGATCCCGAGCCGGTGAGCCACGCCCGGGCGGAAGTTCTGGATGAAGACGTCGGCGCGCTCGACGAGCCGCCGTAGGAGGGCGACGCCGTCGGCGTGCTGGAGGTCGAGCACGACGGAGCGCTTGCCTCGGTTGACGTTGGCCCAGAGGGCGCCGATGCCGCCCCGACGGTCGCCGAGGTAACGGAGCCGGTCCCCACCGATGGGATGCTCGAGCTTCACGACGTGGGCGCCCTGGTCGGCAAGGAGCATCGCGGCCAGTGGTCCGGACACCATCTGGGTCGCTTCGATCACCGTGATGCCGTCGAGCGGGCCGGCCATGGACGAGCACGGTACCGTCGCCGGGCGATGCGAGTCGGGGTCGACACGGGGGGCACGTTCACCGACGTCGTCACCGACGCCGGCGCGGTCGTCAAAGTGCCGTCGCGGCCGGCTGATCCTGCCTCGGCCGTGACCGACGGCTTGCGCCCCGTGCGGGACTGCGGCGAGCCGAGCTACCTCGCTCACGGCACCACGGTGGCCACGAACGCCCTGCTCGAGGGCCGGCTGGGCGACGTGGCCCTGGTGACCAATGCCGGACTCGAGGACGTGATCGAGATCGCCCGCCAGGACCGGCCCTCCCTGTACGACCAGTGGGCGGACCGGCCGCCGCCGCTCGTGCCTCGGTCCCGCCGTCACGGAATTGCGGGCCGACTCGACGGCACCGGCCACGAGGTCGAGCCGCTCGAGCCGGCGGAGCTCGACCGGCTGCGGGTCGGTGTCCCGAGCGTCGCCGTGGTCCTCCTCCACAGCGACCTCGATCCCAGCCACGAGCGCCGGGTGGGCGAGGCGTTGCGAGGGTCGCGGCCTGGACGTCACGTGCTCGCACGAGGTGTCGCCCGAGTACCGGGAGTACGAGCGGACCGTCACGACCGTCGTCAACGCGGCACCTGCGGCCGGTGTGTCGCGACTACCTCTGGGGCCTCGCCGACGCTGGCGCCCGCCGTCGGGGTGATGACGTCGGCGGGGGGCCTCGTCGATCTGGCGGTCGGCGCGGAGCGACCGGCCTCGCTCTTGCTCTCGGGCCCCGCCGCCGGCGTGCGGGCCGCCGCCTGGGTGGCGCGCGCCAATGGCTTCCCCGGCGCCATCAGCTTCGACATGGGCGGGACCTCCACCGACGTGTGCTTGATCCTCGGCGGCCTCCCCGACCCGGCCCCTTCGCTGGTGATCGGGGGGTATCCGGTCCGCCTCCCCGCCCTCGCCATCCACACCATCGGCGCGGGCGGGGGCTCGATCGCCCGCATCGACGCCGGCGGCGCACTCGAGGTGGGCCCGCGCTCGGCCGGAGCGGTGCCCGGTCCGGCGTGCTACCGCCGCGGCGGCACGGAGCCGACCGTGACCGACGCCGACCTCGTCTTGGGACGCATCCCGCCCGATGCCGCCCTCCCCGGCCTCGGACGTCTCGACCGTGGCGCGGCCGTGGCCGCCTTGGAGGGAGCGGGCCTTTCGGCGCAAGACGTGGTGGCGGTCGTGGACGCGGCGATGGTCGAGGCGCTGCGAGCGGTGTCGGTGCGCCAGGGCGTGGACCCCCGCGAGCTGGCGCTGGTGGCCTTCGGCGGGGCGGGGCCACTGCACGCGTGCGCCTTGGCCGAGGCCCTGGGGATGGCCGCGGTCGTCGTGCCCGCCCGGGCGGGGGTGTTCTCGGCCGTCGGGCTCGTCGACGCGCGCCCGAGCAGCGCGACCTCGTGCGGAGCTGGCCGTGGCCCCTCGACCACACCGGCCTCGACGCCGCCCGCTCCGACCTGGCGGCGAGGGCCCGCGGCCTCGTGGGGCACCGATTCGGTACCGATTCGTTGCCGCAGGAGGCCGAGTCGGCGTCTCACCTCGTGGGGCACCGATTCGGCACCGATTCGGTGACGCACGAGACGACGCTCGACTGCCGGTACCGGGGGCAGAGCCACGAGCTGACGGTGGCCGAGGTGGCCGACTTCCACGAGGAGCACGCCCGGCGCAACGGCTTCGCCCGGCCCGGGGAGCCCGTCGAGGTGGTGGCGCTGCGAGCCCGGGCGACGGCCGCCTCCCCGGTCGACCCAGCCGGCTTCCCCGACGTCGACCGGCGCCCGGCATCGGGGCCGTCGGTCATCGCCGAGGCCGACTGCACCATCTGGGTTCCGCCCGGCTGGCGGGCCGATGTGGGCGAGGGTGGCGCCTATGTGCTGCGTCCGGGCCGGGCGCCGTGAACGAAGGTGGCGCCTGCGGGCTCCGTGCAGGGCGGGAGCCGTGAGCGACGAGGGCCCCCTCGGGCCGGCCGCCCTGGCCGTGCTCCTCGCCCGCCTCACCGGGATCGCCGACGAGATGGGGGCGGCGTTGCGGCGCTCCGCCTACAGCCCCAACATCAAGGAGCGGGCGGACTGCTCGGCAGCGCTGTTCACCCCGGGCGGCGAGCTCCTCGTGCAGGCCGAGCACATCCCCGTCCACCTCGGCTCCATGCCGGCCTCTGTCGCCGCCGCCCTCGCCGTGGCCGGGGCCGCTCCCCGGCCGGATCTCCACATCATCCTCAATGACCCGTTCGCGGGCGGCACCCATCTGAACGACGTGACCCTGGTGACGCCGTGCGTCATCGGGGGGCGCCTCGTCGGCTGGGCGGCCAATCGCGCCCACCACGCCGATGTCGGTGGGTCGGCGCCGGGCTCGATGCCGGCCGGGGCCATCGAGATCCAGGAGGAGGGCCTCCGCCTCCCGCCCGTTGCCCTCTCGCCCGAGATTCGGGCGGTCTTCCTCGCCAACAGCCGCACCCCCGACGAACGGGCCGGCGACCTCGACGCACAGGTCGGCGCCAATGTCGTCGGCGTCGCCCGCCTCGCCGCCCTGGTCGAGGCGGGGGCGCCGCTCGACGACGTGTTGGTCTACGGCGAGCGCTGCATGCGGGCCGCCGTGCGGGCCATCCCCGATGGCACCTGGACCTTCGAAGACGTGCTCGACTCGACCGGGCCCGCGCCCCGCCAGCAAGCTCCCGCCCGCCTGGCCGTGACCCTGACCGTCGCCGGCGAGACGATGACGTTCGACTTCACGGGGACCGACGCGCAGCGGGCCGGCAACATGAACGCCGTCGAAGCCGTCACCGTGAGTGCGGTGGCGTTCGCGGTGCGGTCCGTGATCGATCCGACCATCCCGGCCAACGGCGGCGCGCTGCGGCCGGTGAGGGTCATCGCGCCGGAGGGGACGATCGTGGCCGCCCGGCCTCCCGCCGCGGTCGCGGCCGGCAACGTCGAGGTCAGCCAACGCATCGCCGACGTCTGCCTCGGTGTGCTGGCCCAGGCCGTGGAGGGGCGGGTGGCGGCGGCCGGCCAGGGGACCATGAACAACGTCGTGATGGGTGGCTCGGGCTGGGTGTACTACGAGACCGTCGCCGGCGGCCAGGGGGCGCGGCCGGGCCGATCGGGGATGAGCGGCGTCCACACGGCCATGACGAACACGAAGAACACACCGGTCGAAGCCTTGGAGCGGACCTATCCGCTGCGGGTCAGACGGTTGCGGCTGCGCCGGGACAGCGGTGGGGTGGGGCGCTGGCAGGGCGGTGACGGCATCGAGCGCGACCTCGAAGTGCTGGAGGACGTCACCCTCTCGCTGATCACCGAGCGGCGCGTCAGCCGACCGTGGGGACTCGCTGGCGGCGGTCCGGGGGCGGCCGGCGAGAACTGGCTGCTCCCGGGGGGCGAGGCCGAGCGGGCCGAGAGGCTGGGCGACAAGGTGACGAGACGCCTCCATTCCGGGGACGTGCTGCGGCTCCTGACCCCCGGCGGCGGGGGCTACGGGCCGCCCGGCGAGGCGGCGGCGCCCGAAACGGCGACAGCGAGAACGGTGACAGCGGAACCGACGGAAACGACGGCCGACGAGGCGCCAGGGGAGGCGAACGTCGGCGCGCCCGGCGCCGCGGCCTCGGGAGCAGGCGAGCCCTCCGCCGAGGCAGAGTCGGGAGGCGGCGGAAGGCAGGTCTGACGCAGCCTCGCCTCGGTGATCGGCGTGACGGCCGCCTGCTTCACGAGGCGCTCGAGCTGAGCTCGATCGTCGGCCGCGATGCCGAGGAACCAGGGACCCTTGGCCACGACGCCGTGCGGGCGGCCCGAGTAGCAGGCCCAGCGGTCTGTGAAGGCGTAGACGCCGATGATCTGTCCCAGGCGGGCGACGTCGGGGTAGAGCGCGAACGCGTCCGGGCCGAACCGCACGACGGCCACCCATTGACCACTCGCGGCCTGAGGGCCGGGCGCCGGTCCCCGCCGCGAGCCGGCCCGGGTGCGGCTGAGGGACAGGACCGCGATGACGATCAGCACGAGCACGATTGCGGCGGTGACCACCGCCGTCCAGCGCCGCCGGCGGGCGAGCGACGCCCGCACGCTGGGCACGAGCTCGCCATCCCCCGGGGGCGCGACCGCGTCGACCGCCTCTCGCGCGATCGTCGCCGGATCCCCGTCGAGGCCGGCGAGCACATCGGGTCGGCCCGGCCCGAGCCGGTCGTCGCCGAGCACGAGCGTGGCGAGTGTGGCCAGCCGCTCCCGCCACGCCAGCGGGTGCAGGGCCAGAGCAACCGCGCCGGCGGGGGTCGCCTCCTCGCGTGGGGGCCGAGCCCGATCCAGGCGTGGGGGCCGAGCCCGATCCAGCACCTCGGCCCGGACGAAGGCGCCGAACTCGCTGCCCCCTTCGAGCCCGAGGCGGAGGTTGCGCCTCAGGACGCGCCGGACGAAGGCGTCCGCCTCCGCCAAGGGCATGCCGGCGGCGGCTAGGGTCCCGACGAGGCGTGGGTAGGACCACTCCCCGAACTCCCGCAGCGGGTCAGCTGCCTGGCCCGGTGTCGCCACGGCTCCGTATCCTGCCCGCCCATGGACATCAAGGGTGCAGCAGCGATCGTGACCGGTGGGGCGTCGGGTCTCGGCGAGGCGACGGCGCGCCGGCTGGCGGCAGCCGGGACGGTGGTGACCATCCTCGACTTCAACGCCGACCGCGGTGACGCGCTGGCGAAGGAGCTGGGCATGAAGTTCGTGAAGGCGGACGTCACCGACTCGGAGCAGGTGGCCGAGGCCGTGGTCGTGGCCGCGGAGGACGCCCCGTTGCGCGTCGCCGTGAACTGCGCCGGCACCGGCACCGCCGTGCGGACCATCGGCAAGGACGGCACGCCGCACATCCGCAGCGAATGGGATCGGGTCGTCGGCATCAACCTGCTCGGGACGTTCCTCTGCATGACCCACGAGGCGTCGCAGATCTACAACAGCGAGCCCACCGCCGACGGCCAGCGCGGCGTGATCGTCAACACCGCCTCGGTGGCCGCCTTCGACGGGCAGATCGGCCAGCTCGCGTACAGCGCGTCCAAGGGCGGCGTCGCGGCGATGACCCTGCCCGCGGCCCGCGACCTCTCCGTGGCCGGGATTCGCGTTGTCACCATCGCGCCAGGGCTCATGGACACACCGCTGCTCGGCCTGCTCCCCGCCGAAGCCAAGGCAGCGCTCGGCGCGAGCGTCGTGTACCCCAAGCGGCTCGGCGATCCGGACGAGTTCGCCAAGTTGGCGCTGTCCATCATCGACAACGACTACCTGAACGGCGAAGTCATCCGTCTCGACGGCGCCATCCGCATGCAACCGAAGTAGGGCCATTCCCGTCTCCACGCTGCCGCCGCCCGCACCGCCCCCACGGCTCGCCCGGCCCGAGCCGCCGAACGGGGGCGGCCCGCGCCGATGGGTGGGCGTGGCGCTGGCCGTGCTGGCGATCATCAGCCTGCTCGTCGCCGTTCTGGCGAGCTGGGTCGAGCGCGATGTCTTCGACAGCGGCGAGTTCGCCGATCGAGCCGTGGTCGTCCTCCAATCGGCCGCGGTGCGGCATGCCTTGGCGGAGGAGCTCACCGACGCCCTGATCGCCCACGGCGAAACCAACCTCGCCTCGTACCGGGCCGTGCTCCTGCCGCTCGTCGACGACGTGGTCGGCACCCCCGCCTTCCAGGCGATCTTCCGCTCCGCGATCGTGCAGGCCCATCGCACGATCCTCGCCCGCGATGCCGATCGAGGCGTGCTGGATCTGGGGGAGACGCTCGCCGTGCTCACCAGCTCCGGTGAGGTGTCGCACAAGGACGTGGTGGCGCGGCTGCCCTCCGAGGCGAGCGCGCTCCTCATCGACGTGGCGCCCGTGCTCCACCGGCTGCGCCCCTGGCGGATCAGCGAGCGCATCCGGTGGGTGGCCACCGCGGCCTGGGTCGTCGTCGTCATCGCCGTGATGGGGGGGTTGATCCTCGAGCGGCGGCGACGGCGATTCCTGTTCCACCTGGGGATCGGGATCGCCGTCGACGGACTCGCCGTGCTCGGGATCACCTTGATCGCGCCCCGGGCGGCGACCGCGGGCATGGCGGACGCCGAGCTGGCCCATGCCATCAGCGGCGCGGTGGGGCGGTTCGTGTCCGACCTCGCCGTCATCGGGGCGTGGATGATCGGCCTCGGGGCGCTTGTCGCGGCGGCGGCCACCGCCACCGGCGCGCCGCACCTCGTGACGCGCGCCCGGGTGTGGGGTCGCAACGGGGTGGAGTCGGCGGCAGGGCGGCGGGGCCGGATCCGCCAACTCCTCGTCGGCGTCGGCCTCGGCCTGATCGCGGTGGCCGCGGTGGCCTGGCGTGAAGACGTGCCCGTGCTGCTGGTCTGGGCGGCGGGTGCCTTCCTCGGCTACCTCGCCCTCCTCGTCGTCTTCACCGCCCTGCTCGGGCGCCCGGTCGCGGCCGCCCACGCCACCAGGCCCGCCCCCGCGCGACGGAGGGAGTTCGTGGAGGCACTGGCCATCGGTGTGCTCGTCGTCGCCGTCGTGGCTGGCGGCTTCCTCGCCGTTCGGGCGGCACGAGCCGGTGCGACCGACGCGGCCCAGCTCCGCTGCAACGGCTCGACCGCGTTGTGCGACCGCCGCCTCGACGAGGTCGTCTTCCCGGGCTCCCACAACTCGATGTCGGCGGCCGACCAGCCGGGTTGGCTCTTCCCCGAGAACCTGAGGGGAATCCGCGCCCAGCTCGAATACGGCGTCAGGGCGCTGCTCGTCAAGACCCACTACGGCGTCCCGACCGGGATCGAGATCGAGGGTACGGCGCTCGTCGTCACCGACACGGCGCGCGAGATCGCGAACAACGCCGCGGAGGAGATCGAAGAGCTCTCGCCGCAGGCCGTGGCGCGGGCCGAGCAGCTCGAGAAGACCGTGCCGCCCGACCCATCGGCCAGCGCCGTGTACCTCTGCCACGTGTACTGCTCGCTCGGCGCGACCAAGTTCTCGGACGCCCTGGCCGACATCCGCCGCTTCCTCGACCGCCATCCCGACCAGGTGGTCATGCTGTTCATCGGCGATTACGTGTCACCGGCAGACACAGCAAAGGAGTTCCAAGCGGCTCACCTCCTCGACCGGGTCTGGCACTACGACACCACCCAGCCGCCGCCGACACTCCGTCAGATGGTCCAGGCGCGCCGGAACCTCCTGGTCCTGGCCGAGCACCAGGGCGGGAGCCCGGACTGGTACACGAAGGGCTACGGGATCTTCCAGGACACGCCGTTCACGTTCGCCTCGCCCGCGCAGTTCAGCTGCGCGCACAACCGCGGCCCGGCGGATGCGCCGCTGTTCGAGTTGAACCACTTCATCACCAACAACCAGCCCCCCTCGGCGCAGACGGCCCGGGACGTGAACTCCTACAGCGTGTTGATGGGGCGGGTGCGCCAGTGCGAGGCCGAGCGTGGGCTCGAGCCGACGATCATCGCCGTGAACTTCTACGACCAGGGTGACCTGCTCCAAGTCACCCACGACCTGAACGGCGGCTGACGACTACTCTCGAGGGAGAGAGGTTGGTTGCAGGCCGCACGTGTCTGGCGCTTGCCGCCGACGCACCGAGGGCCGAGCGAAGGGGGTTCACCGTGGCGAACGTGATCCGGGCCACGCTGGTCCAGACCGGTTGGACGGGTGACAAGGAGACGATGATCAAGGCGCACGAGGAGTACGCCCGCCAGGCCGCCGAGCAGGGCGCACAGGTGATCTGCTTCCAGGAGCTGTTCTACGGCCCGTACTTCTGCCAGGTGCAGGACCCTGCGTACTACGAGTACGCCGAGCCCGTCCCCGGGCCCACCACCGAGCGGTTCCAGGGCATCGCCTCCGAGTTGGGGATGGTGATGGTGCTCCCCATGTACGAGCGAGAGCAGCCCGGGGTGCTCTACAACACCGCCGCGGTCGTCGACGCCGACGGCACCTACTTGGGCAAGTACCGCAAGACCCACATTCCTCAGGTCAAGGGCTTCTGGGAGAAGTTCTACTTCCGGCCCGGCAATCTCGGGTACCCGGTGTTCCACACCGCGGTGGGCCCCGTGGGCGTGTACATCTGCTACGACCGCCACTTCCCCGAAGGCTGGCGGGCACTCGGGCTCAATGGCGCGCAACTCGTGTTCAACCCGTCGGCCACCAGCCGCGGCCTCTCGGCGTACCTGTGGAAGTTGGAGCAGCCCGCGTCAGCCGTCGCCAACGAGTACTTCATCGGCGCCATCAACCGTGTGGGCATCGAGCCACTCGGTGACGACGACTTCTACGGCACGTCGTATTTCGTCGACCCGGAAGGCAAGTTCGTCGGCGAGGTGGGCCACGACCACGACGCCGAGCTGCTCGTGCGCGACCTCGACCTCGACCTTCTCGGCGAGGTTCGCAATCGTTGGGCCTTCTACCGGGACCGCCGCCCCGACGCCTATGGCGATCTGACCCACGGATGAGTGTCCCGCGCGACCCCGACCTCGCCGCCCGCCACCGGGCCCTGGCGCCGTCGTGGACCCCGACGTACTACGCCGAGCCGATCGAGCTCGTCCGGGGTGAGGGACGGCACGTCTGGGACGCGGACGGCCGGCGCTACCTCGACTTCTTCGGGGGGATCCTCACCACGATCTCGGGCCATGGCGTGCCCGAGATCACCGAAGCGATTCGTCACCAAGCCGGCCAGTTGCTCCACACGTCCACGCTGTATCTCAGCCGGCCCATGGTCGAGCTGGCCGAGCGCGTCGCCGAGCTGTCCGGCCTCCCCGATCCGAAGGTCTTCTTCACGACGTCGGGCACCGAGGCCAACGAGGCGGCCCTCCTCGTCGCCACGGCCCACCGCCGCAGCAACCAGGTCCTCGCCCTCCGCAACAGCTACCACGGCCGGTCGTTCGGCACCGTCGCGATCACGGGCAACCGGGCATGGTCGCCCACGAGCCTGTCGGGGCTGAGCGTCAGCTACCTGCAGACGACGTACCGGCTGCGGAGCCCGTTCGGGCACCTGCCCGACGCCGAGTTCACCGCCGCCTGCGTGCAAGACCTCCGCGACGTGCTGGCCATGTGCGTCTCCGGTGACGTGGCCTGCCTGATCGCCGAGCCCATCCAGGGCGTCGGCGGCTTCTGCGTTCCTCCTGACGGCTTCTTCGGCGCCATGAAGGAGGTGCTCGACGAGCACGGCATCCTGTTCGTGAGCGACGAGGTCCAGACCGGGTGGGGGCGCACGGGAGAGCACTTCTGGGGGTACCAGGCCCACGGCATCGTGCCCGACGTGCTGACGTTCGCGAAGGGCGTGGGCAACGGCGTCGCCCTCGGAGGCCTCGTGGCCCGGGCCGAGGTCATGGACAGCCTCGACGCGCTCAGCATCTCGACCTTCGGCGGCAACCCCCTCGCCAGCGTGGCGGCCCTCGCCAACCTCGACTACCTCACCGCGCACGACCTCCAGGGCAACGCCCGCAAGATCGGCGCGCTGTTCTTCGACCGCCTCGGGCGCCTGGGTGAGCGCCAGCCCTTGATCGCCGAGGTGCGCGGTCGCGGCCTGATGGTGGGCGTCGAGCTGTGCCATCCGAAGGCTGGTCGTGCCGGTCTCGAGCCGTGGCCCGAGGCCGCCGGCGAGCTGCTCGAGGCCACTCGCCGGCACGGCCTGCTCATCGGCAAGGGTGGCCTGCGCGGCAACGTGCTGCGCATCGCGCCTCCGCTCAGCATCACCGAGCCCGAAGCGAGCGAAGGGCTCGACATCCTCGAAGCGGCGATCGAGGAGGTCGCCGGCAGCTTGCACGACGGGGCGGCGAGCCGGCCGCCCGGCAGAGGGGAGTGACCATGCCCACCGTCATCAAGAACGGCACCGTGGTGAGTGCCACCGGTGCCTCACCCATGGACATCGTCGTCGACAACGGTCGTATCACCGCGTTGTTCGAGCCCGGCCGCGTGCGAGCGGGCGGCAACGACCCTCAGATCGATGCGACGGGGCTGTATGTCATCCCCGGCGGCGTCGACGTGCACACTCACATGGAGCTGCCGTTCGGCGGTACGTACGCGTCCGACACGTTCGAGACCGGCACGCGCGCCGCGGCCCACGGGGGCACCACGACCATCATCGACTTCCCGGTGCAGCGAACCGGCGAGCGCGTGGAGGAGGGTCTCGCCGACTACCACCGCAAGGCGGACGGGAACTGCGCGATCGACTACGGCTTCCACATGATCATCGGCGGTGTCGACGACCAGTCGCTGAAGGCCATGGAGTACCTGGTCGACCACGAGGGGATAACCAGCTTCAAGCTCTTCATGGCCTACCCCGGCGTCTTCTTCTCGAACGACGGCCAGATCCTCCAGGCCATGCAGACCGCCGCCAACAAGGGCGCCACGATCATGATGCACGCGGAGAACGGCATCGCCATCGACGTGCTCGTGGCCCAGGCGTTGGCGCGAGGCGAGACCGATCCCGTGTACCACGGGTACACGCGGCCCTGGGAGACGGAGGAAGAGGCCACCCACCGCGCCATCATGCTGGCGCAGGTGGCGAAGTGCCCCGTCTACGTCGTGCACATGTCGGCGAGGCAAGCCGTCGACGCGGTCGCCGCGGCGCGGGACAAGGGCTGGAACGTCTTCGGGGAGACCTGCCCGCAGTACCTCTACCTCTCGCTCGAGGAGCACCTCGGGGCGCCGGGCTTCGAAGGCGCGAAGTACGTGTGCTCCACGCCGCTGCGTGCTCGTGCCGAGGGTCACCAGGACGAGCTCTGGAAGTACCTGCGCACGAACGACCTCTCCGTGGTGAGCACTGACCACTGCCCCTTCTGCTTCAAGGAGCAGAAGGAGCTGGGGCTCGGAGACTTCTCGAAGATCCCGAATGGCATCGGCGGCGTCGAGCACCGCATGGATCTCATCTACCAGGGTGTGGCCGACGGCCGTATCGGCGTGAGCCGCTGGGTGGAGCTGTGCGCCACGACGCCCGCTCGCATGTTCGGCCTGTACCCCAAGAAGGGCGTGATCGCGCCCGGTGCCGACGCGGACATCGTCCTGTACGACCCGAACGCCACCACGACGATCAGCGTCGAGACCCATCACATGAACATGGACCACAGCGCGTACGAAGGCCATGTCGTGCCGGGGCGGGTCCACACCGTGATGTCGCGGGGCACGGTGATCATCAACGACGGGAAGTATGTAGGGAGCAAGGGTCACGGCCAGTTCGTGAAACGGGGTTTGTCGCAGTACCTGATCTAGGAGCGAGGCGACGGGGGGAGATGAGGGCAGGACCGCCGAGGGAAGCGCCAGCGACGAGGCGGAGCCGAGCGAGGCGAAAGCGAAGCGGACGCCGAGCGACGAGGCGACGAGGGGAGACGAGGGCAGGACCGCCGAGGGAAGCGCCAGCGACGAGGCGGAGCCGAGCGAGGCGAAAGCGAAGCGGACGCCGAGCGACGAGGCGACGGGGGGAGACGAGGGCAGGACCGCCGAGGGAAGCGCCAGCGACGAGGCGGAGCCGAGCGAGGCGAAAGCGAAGCGGACGCCGAGCGACGAGGCGACGGGGGGAGACGAGGGCAGGACCGCCGAGGGAAGCGCCAGCGACGAGGCGGAGCCGAGCGAGGCGAAAGCGAAGCGGACGCCGAGCGACGAGGCGACGGGGGGAGACGAGGGCAGGACCGCCGAGGGAAGCGCCAGCGACGAGGCGGAGCCGAGCGAGGCGAAAGCGAAGCGGACGCCGAGCGAGGCCATAGGAGAGGACGGTGCTTCATGAGAGCCGTACACCATTGGATCGGTGGGAAGCTCGTGGCCGGCGAGTCGGGGCGGCGCGGTCCGGTGTGGAACCCGGCCACCGGCGAGCAACAGGCCGAGGTCGACTTCGCGTCGGTCGAGGAGGTGGATCGCGCCGTGGCCGCCGCCAAGGAGGCCTTCGCCGGTTGGCGGACCACCTCGCTCTCGCGCCGCTCGGAGGTGATGTTCCATCTCCGCGACCTCGTCGACGAGCACCGCAAGGACATCGCCTCCCTCCTCACGAGCGAGCACGGCAAGGTCCTGGCCGACGCAATGGGCGAGGTGGCCCGGGGGCTGGAGAACATCGAGTTCGCCTGCGGGGTGCCCCATCTCCTCAAGGGCGGGTTCAGCGAGCAGGCGAGCGGTGGGGTCGACGTCTACTCGATCCGCCAGCCATTGGGGGTCGTCGCCGGCATCACGCCGTTCAACTTCCCGGCGATGGTGCCGATGTGGATGTTCGCCAACGCCATCGCCTGCGGCAACGCCTTCATCCTGAAGCCGTCCGAGAAGGATCCGTCCGCAGGCCTCTATCTGGGCGAGCTCCTCAAGGAGGCCGGCCTGCCCGACGGCGTCTTCAACGTCGTGAACGGTGACAAGGTGGCCGTCGACCACCTGCTCGAGCATCCCGACGTCACCGCGGTGTCCTTCGTCGGCTCGACGGCGGTGGCGCGCTCCATCTACGAGAAGGGCACCGCGCACGGCAAGCGGGTCCAGGCCCTCGGGGGCGCGAAGAACCACATGGTCGTACTACCCGACGCCGACATCGCCATGGCGGCCGACGCCGCCGTCAGTGCGGGCTACGGCTCGGCCGGCGAGCGTTGCATGGCGGTGTCCGTCGTCGTGGCAGTAGGCGACGCGGGCGATCGACTGGTGACCGCGATCAAGGAGCGGCTGCCGAAGCTGCGCATCGGTCCAGGGACCGACCCGGACTCGGAGATGGGCCCGCTCATCACCCGCGCGCACCGGGACAAAGTGGCGTCCTACCTCGACACCGCGCTCGCCGACGGGGCGACGGTGGTGGCGGACGGCCGCGAGCTTGCTGTGCAAGGCCAGGGCTTCTTCCTCGGCGTGTCGCTCGTGGACCACGTCAGCCCGACGAGCCGCGTGTACACCGACGAGATCTTCGGCCCCGTGCTCTCGGTCGTTCGGGTTCCCACCTACGACGACGCGGTGCGGCTCGTGAACGAGAGCCCCTACGGCAACGGCACTGCCATCTTCACCCGTGACGGCGGTGCCGCCCGGCAGTTCCAGTTCGAGTGCGAAGCGGGGATGGTGGGGGTGAACGTCCCTATCCCCGTGCCCGTCGCCTACTACAGCTTCGGCGGCTGGAAGGCGTCGCTCTTCGGGGACACGCACATGTACGGGCCCGACGGCATCCACTTCTACACGCGAACGAAGGTGGTCACGAGCCGCTGGCCCGACCCGGCGACCTCTTCGGTGGACTTGGGGTTCCCGCGCACGCGGTGAAGACAGCTGAGAGGGGGAGGAGCAATGGACTTCGGCGTCGTCTTGCAGACCAATCCGCCCGGATGGCGCGTGGTCGAGCTGGCCAGGCAGGCCGAGCTACTCGGCTTCAGCCACGCCTGGACGTTCGACTCGCACCTGCTGTGGGAGGAGCCGTTCGTCATCTACTCGCAGATGCTCTCGGCGACTCGCCGCATCACCGTCGGGCCCATGGTGACCAACCCCGCCACGCGAGACTGGACAGTTACGGCCTCGCTCTTCGCCACCCTGAACGAGCTGTTCGGGAACCGCACCATCTGCGGCATCGGCCGGGGCGACTCCGCCGTGCGCGTCACCAACGGCGCACCCGTCACGCTGGCCACGTTGCGGGCGGCCGTACACGTCATCCGGGAGCTGGCCAACGGGCGCGAGGTCGAGTACAAGAGCAGCCACTTGCGCTTCCCGTGGTGCGGGGCGAGCACGCTCGAGGTGTGGATCGCCGCCTACGGACCTCGGGCCTTGGCGTTGACGGGCGAGATCGCTGACGGCTTCATCCTGCAGTTGGCCGACCCCGATATCACGGCTTGGAGTGTCAAGGCGGTCCGCGAGGCCGCTGAGCGCGCCGGCCGAGACCCCGCGTCGCTCAAGGTGTGTGTCGCCGCGCCCGCGTACGTCGGCGATGACCTTCCCCACCAGCGCGACCAGTGCCGATGGTTCGGGGGCATGGTGGGCAACCATGTGGCCGACATCGTCGCCCGCTACGGCGCGGATGGCGGGGCCGTGCCCACCGCGCTCACCGACTACATCCGTGGACGCGAGGGTTACGACTACAACGAACACGGCCGGGCGGGCAATGTCCACACGGCCTTCGTGCCCGACGAGGTCATCGAGCGCTTCTGCCTCCTCGGCCCACCCGAGCGACATGTTGAACGCCTCGCAGAGTTGAAATCACTGGGCGTCGACCAGTTCGCCATCTACCTGCAACACGACGCCAAGGAGTCGACGTTGCAGGCTTATGGCGAGCAGATCATGCCCGCGGTGGTGGACCAGGTGGTGGCCAAGTCGTGAGCCGGCACGTCCGGCGTGTCCTGTTGCTCGTAGAAGGACAGCGAGGGGGGAAGGGACCTTCCCCCCTCGCTGTCAGCTCGCGGCCCAGCGGTCGGCGACGGCGAGGGCGTCGTCGAGGAGGGCGAGGCCGAGGCGTGTGTCCTCCTCAGACGTGGTGATCGGGGGCACGACGTGCACTCGGTTGAAGTGGGTGAAGGGCCACAGGCCGCGCTCCTTGCAGGCTGCGGCCAGCTCGACCATCGGCCGGTTGGCCTCGCCGGCGGCGTTGAAAGGCACCAGCATCTCCCGCGTAGAGCGGTCCTTCACCAACTCGATGGCCCAGAACACGCCGAGCCCGCGCACGTCGCCCACCGACGGATGGCGCGTCTGCATCTCCGCCAGCGACGGGCCGATGACGCGCTCGCCGAGGTGGCGGGCGTGCTCGAGGAGCCCCTCCTCCTCGAAGGCGTGGATCGACGCCACGGCCGCCGCGCAGCCGAGCGGATGCCCTGAGTAGGTGAGCCCGCCGGGATAAGGGCGTTCGGCGAACACGTCGGCGATACGGCGGCTGATGACCACGCCGCCCAGCGGCACGTACCCGGAGTTGACGCCCTTGGCGAAGCAGATCAGATCGGGCACGACGTCCCAGTGGTCCACCGCGAACCACTCGCCACAGCGCCCGAAGCCGGACATGACCTCGTCGCAGATCATCACGATCCCGTACCGGTCGCAGAGGTCCCGGACGCCGGCGAGATAGCCGTCGGGAGGGACGAGGATGCCGTTGGTCCCGACGACGGTCTCGAGCAGGACGGCGGCGATCGCGGCCGGGCCCTCGACGGTGATCACGTCGTCCAAGTGGGCCAGCGCCCGCTCGCCCTCCTCCGCCACGGTGGAGGAATGGAAGGCGGAGCGGTATGGGTACGGGCCCCAGAAGTGGACGACGCCGGGCATCCCGGGCTCGCTCGGCCACCGGCGGGGATCGCCCGTCATCGTGATCGAACCATTGGTGGCGCCGTGGTAGGAGCGGTAGGTCGTGAGCACCTTGTGACGGCCGGTCGCCAGCCGCGCCATCCTCACCGCGTTCTCGGTCGCCTCCGCCCCGGCGTTCGTGAAGAACACCATGTCGAGGTCGCCCGGGGCGCGTTCGGCGATGAGGCGAGCGGCCTCGCTGCGTTGATCGTTGGCGTGGAAGGGGGCCACGGTGCAGAGCCGATCGGCTTGTTCCCGGATGGCGGCGACCACCTTGGGGTGCTGGTGACCGATGTTGGCGTTGACGAGCTGCGACGAGAAGTCGAGGTAGCGCCGCCCGTCCTCGTCCCAGAACCAACTGCCGGAAGCACCCGCCACGACGATCGGTTGGAGGCCTGCTTGTGCCGACCACGAGTGGAACACGTGAGCCCGGTCGTTCGTGTAGGCGGCGCTCGGACGCGCCTCGACGCCAACGTCGTCCACGGTCGTCATGGCCCGACACTACGTGGGCGCCGACCGGGACGGCGGAGCGAAGTCGCCGCGTGATGGGGCCGAGCGGAGTCGCCGACTGGAACGGCCGCGCAAGGGCTCAGACGTCGCCGCCCACCAACTGGGCGAGCCGCTCGAGCGTGGCCCGCATGGCGGGCACATGCTTCTGGGGGGTGCGGGTGAACTCGAGCGCCCACGGTGCGCGGCTCGTCCGGTAGTCGAACTCCTCGGTCACTCGCGTGCCGCCGGCGATGGGCTCCAGTCGGTACCGCCAGATGTGGCCGGCGATGTGCCGCCACGCGATGAGCCGATCCTCTTCGAACTCCACCACGGTGTTGACGACGCGGTAGGGGACGACGATGCGCATGTCCATGCCGAAGCGGGCCCCGAGCGAGAGGCGCGCGGGCGCCCAGACCGGGGCCCGCACCGTGCCCGAGCCGTCGATGTCCGGGTGCTGGCTCGGCTCGGCCAGCACGTCGAAGATGGCGGCCGGCGACGCCCGGATCACGCGCTCGACCGTGACGACCCGCACGACCGTCACGCCGCAGGGCGATCCAGGAGGACGCGCAAGGCGCCTTCGAGGTCCGGGTGGGCGAACGCGAAGCCCGACGCCTCGAGCGCCTGAGGTTGCACCCGTTGGCCCTCGAACAACAGGCTCTCGGCCAGTTCCGACCCGAAAACGAGCTTGGGCCCGAACGCGGGGATCGGCACCACCGTCGGGCGGCCGAGGACGCGGCCGAGGGCGGTGGTGAACTCGGCGTTGGTCACGGGGTTGGGGGCCGTCAGGTTGGCGGAGCCCCTCACGTCGTGCTCCAGGAGGTGGAGGATGGCGGCCACCTCGTCGTCGATCGCGATCCAGCTCTGCCACTGATGGCCCTTGCCGAGCTTGCCGCCCAGGCCGGCCTTGAACAGCGGCAGCTGCTTCTTCAGCGCCCCTCCCCTCGCGGACAGCACGACGCCCGTGCGCGCGTGGACCACGCGGATCCCAGCCTCTTCCGCCGGCTTGGTCGCCGCCTCCCAGGCCACGCACACCTCTGGGAGGAAGCCGTCGCCCGGTGGGCTGGCCTCGGTGAGCACCTCGTCGCCCCGGTCGCCGTAGTAGCCGACCGCGGAGCCGCTCACCATCGCCGCGGGACGGCGCGACAAGCCGGCCAACGTGCGGGCGAGTAGATCGGTGCCGTCGACGCGGCTGGCGCGGATCTCGCGCTTGTAGGCGTCGGTCCAGCGGTGGTCGCCGATGCCGGCGCCGGCCAGGTGGACGACGGCATCGATCCCTTCGAGCCCGGCCGCGTCGATCCGGCCGGCGGCTGGGTCCCACGAGATGCCGTCCGCCGCCGAGGGTCCGCGCCGGAGGCGGATGGCGTGGTGCCCCGCCGCTTCGAGGGCCGGCACCAGCGCTGTGCCGATCAGTCCGGTCGAGCCGGTGACGAGCACATCCATGGCGATCCTCCACGGTGGGTGTGGCCTGGTTGGCGAGAAGCTGGCCGCGGGCGGGTGCCCTTCGGGCCGGCGAGGGCTGTGGCGGGCCCATCGTCGCGCGCGACGGTTGCGGGACCGGCCCGGAACGGGCATCCTCCGGGCGTGGACGACCAGGACATCCTCCAGCGCATCCAGAGCCTCATCGACGAGGAGCACGACCTGCGCCAGAGCGACTCGCCCGACCACGCCGCACGGCTGCAGAGCGTGGAGGTCGCGCTCGACCAGTGCTGGGACCTCCTGCGCCAGCGCAGGGCCAAGCGCCACGCCCACCTCGACCCCGACGAGGCGGTCGAGCGCGACCCGCGCACCGTGGAGGGGTACCAGCAGTAGTCGCGGCGCGGGTCGCGGGCCCCGAGCCAGGCGCCTGAACGAGCGATTGCGCCCAAGTGGCGGCCTCGTTCGGGTGGCGAAGGCTCACTCGACGAGGACGGGGACGGACGTCACCACCGTGTTCGGCCGGTAGAGCAGGCGGGCCTTCAGGGCGAACGCCGACTGGTTGTGCAGGAACTGGGTGGTCCAGGACGTGACGAACTCCGGGATCACGACGGTGATCACGTCGTCGGGGTTCTCGGCGTCCAACTCGTCGAGGTACTGGAGCACAGGCCGGGTGAGCTCCCGGTAGGGCGAGTAGATGGTGTGGAGCTCCACGGGGATGTGGTGCTCCTCCCAGGCCTTGAGCAACGTCTCCTGCTCGGCCGGTTCCCCCACCACCGACACGGCGACGAGGCGGTCCGGGGCGAGCGAGCGCGGGTAGGCCAGGGCTTGCAAGGCGCCCTTGTTCATGTTCCCGATGAGCACCACGACCGAGTGTTGGTGGCGTTTGGGGCGCCAGCCCTCCGGCACCTCCACGGCTTCGTGGACTCGGTCATAGTGCCGCCCCACCGAGCGGAGCACCACGACGAAGATGGGGATGACGGCGGCCGGGATCCACGCGCCGATCGTGAACTTGGAGATCACCACGACGGCGAGGACGATGCCCGTGGTGATGGCGCCGAGGGCGTTGATGCCCAGGGCGAGCCGCCAGCGAGGCGCGCGCAGCTTCCAGTGGTGGACCACCATGCCGGACTGGCTCAGCGTGAACCCGGTGAACACGCCGACGGCGTAGAGCGGGATGAGGGCGGAGGTGTCCCCGCCGAACACCACGATCAAGACGCCGGCCAGGAACGCGAGCACCACGATGCCGTTGGAGAACACGAGCCGGTCGCCACGGTTGGACAGCTGCCGAGGCAGGTACCCGTCGCGGGCGATGATGGAGCTGAGGCGGGGGAAGTCGGCGTACGCGGTGTTCGCGGCGAGCACGAGGATGGCGAAGGTGGCGAACTGCAAGACGTAGAACATGAACGAACCGCTGCCGAACACGGCGCTGCCGAGGATCGACAAGACGGTGTCGCCGTTCTGCTGCGGGATGGGCTTCAGGTGGAACGAGAGCACCGACAGGCCGAAGAAGCAGCCTCCCAGGATGATCCCCATCCACATCAGGGTGGTCGCCGCGTTACGAGACTCGGGCCGGCGGAAGGCCGGTACGCCGTTCGACACGGCTTCGACGCCGGAGAGCGCGACCGCGCCAGAGGAGAAGGCGCGCATCAGGAGGAACAGCCCGACCGTCCCGAGCGTCTCCCCACCGTGGGTCAACTCGGCGAGGGCCGCCCCCTGGTTGGGGATGGTCCCGAGGTTGCCGAAGAACACTCTCCAGAGCCCGACGCCGATCAACGTCAGCAGTGAGAACACGTAGACGTACGTGGGCCCGGCGAAGAGACGGCCCGACTCCTTCACCCCGCGCAGGTTCGCCACCGTCATCAGGATCAGGAAGGCGAGGCAGATCTCGACGCGGTAGGGGCGCAGGCCGTCGAAGGCCGACGTGATCGCGGCCACACCGGCGGAGATCGACACCGCCACCGTGAGCACGTAGTCGACGAGGAGCGACGAGCCGGCCACGAGCGACGGCGTCCGCCCCAGGTTCTCCCGCGAGACGACGTAGGAGCCCCCTCCGTTGGGGTAGGCGTAGATCGTCTGGCGGTAGCTCGTCACGACGATGGCGAGGAGCACCACGACGATCAGGGAGATCGGCACGAGGTACTTGAAGGCGTCGATCCCACCTCGAGGGATGAGCACGAGGAGGATCTCTTCCGTCGCGTAGGCCGTCGACGAGATCGCGTCCGAGGCGAACACTGCGAGGGCGATGAACTTGATGAGCCGCTGGTGGTGCTCCTCGGAGGACGCGATCGGCGGACCGATGAGGACCCGCTTCATCGTCGAGTACATCGGCCGAAACTCTGGCACGTCCCGCGACGCGACGAGGCTCCCGAGACTGTCCGCCTCGAGCGTTAGGATCCCGAGTCCGAGCCGGTAGGAGGTCCCAAGGTGCACGTGGTGATCGTCGGGTGCGGCCGCGTCGGGTCGGCACTCGCTTCGAGCCTCCTCTCCACGGGCCACACCGTTGCGGTCGTCGACCGGCGCCAAGAAGCCTTCGTCCGTCTGGGCCCGAACTTCGCCGGAAGGACGATCAACGGCATCGGCTTCGACCGCGACCGGCTCGCGGAGGCCGGCATCGAGCAGGCCGGCGCCGTCGCCGCCGTCACCAACGGCGACAACTCCAACATCCTCATCGCCCGCGTGGCCCGGGAGACGTACCAGATCGAGCGGGTGGTGGCCCGCATCTACGACCCCCGCCGCGCCACCATCTACCAGCGCCTCGGCATTCCCACGGTCGCCACGGTCGCCTGGACGACCGAGCGGGTGCTGAGGCGGATCCTGCCCGATGAGCCGGCCGTGGACTGGGTGGACCCGAGCGCGAAGGTCGTGCTCATCGAGCGGGTCGTTCCGGCCGCGTGGGGCGGCCACCGCATCGAGGAGCTCGAACAGGCCGGGACATCTCGGGTCGTGTCGGTCGGCCGTTACGGCACGGCGCAGGTTCCCCGACCGGGGATGGTGGTACAGGAGGGTGACGTCCTGCACCTGGCTGTCGCCGGTGACCAGCTCGACAAGGTCGACGCGCTCCTCGGCGGCCCCGTGATGGTCGGGCATTGACGTGCCGGTGCCCCCGGCCCGCACCCTGATGGAGGGCTCAGGCCGATGCGAGTGGTGATCGCCGGAGGAGGGAGTGTCGGGCGTTTCATCGCCCAGGAGCTGCACGACGCCGGCCACGTCGTGCTCATCATCGACCAGGACGCGGCCGTGGTGCGCCGCAACCAGTTGGCCGCCGAACCCAAAGGGGTGGCGTGGGTGCAGGCCGACGCGTGCGAGGTGAGCCAGCTCGCCGACGCCAAGGTCGAGGAAGCCGACGTCGTGGCCGCCGTCACTGGCGACGACGAGGACAACTTGGTCATCGCCCTCCTGTCGAAGCAGGAGTTCGGGGTGCCCCGCGTCGTTGCCCGCGTGAACAACCCGAAGAACGAGTGGATGTTCAACGAGATGTGGGGGGTCGACGTGGCGGTGTCGACGCCTCACCTGCTCACCGCGCTCGTCGAGGAGGCGGTGAGCGTGGGCAACTTCGTGCGCCTGCTCTCCTTCGAAGGCGGCAAGGCCCGGTTGGCCGAGGTCACCCTGGCCGAAGGGAGCCCCGCCGCCGACCGCGAGATCTCCGAGCTGGGCCTGCCCCGCGACTCGACCGTGGTGGCCGTGGTGAGGAGCGGGCGGGTGATCGTGCCCCGAGGCGACACCGTTGTGCGCGTTGGGGACGAGGTCGTTGTGCTCGTCACGACCGAGTCGGAGGACGAGGTCCGCTCGATCTTGACCGGGCGCTGACGCGCCGCCCGGCGTCAGGCCTTCGGCAGCAGCGTGTAGGCCGGGTTGAGCACCACGAGGCGGCCGCGCTCCGTGTGGGCTACGCCCTGCAACACCATGCCGCGGCCGTGCTCGACGCCGCCGATCCGTCGCCGGCCGCTGAACAAGGCGACGGCTTCGCCGGTACCGTCGCTCACCACGACTTCGAGCGTCGGGGATCCGGATCGAGGGGCCATCCCGATGCGGACCACCTCGCCACCCACACGGACGGGCACGCGGGTCGGCGCCTGCCCGATCGGCGTGAGGTCGAGCCCGACGAAGCGGTCGTGGAGGCGCGCCGCGTCGAGCTCCTTGATGGAGGCGGTCACCCGGCGCCTCAGGTCGCGGAAGCCCACACGGAGAGTGTGCCAGCTCCCGGCGTCAGGGAGCCGTGCTGGTCCCCATCGGGCCGACCGTGGCGCCGGGCGAGACGGAGATGGGTTCGATCTTCCGGCTGGGCGTCTGCGATCCGCAGCCCGACGCGAACGCGACGACGACGGCGAGCGCGCTCATCGCCACGAGGAGCCGTCGCACCCCGCCACCGTAAGCCACGGATGGCCACGGGATCGAGATGCGATCCCTGGTCCGAGGCTCCCTGGGCGAGAGAGGCCGCTCGTACCATTCGCGGCGTGAGCACCCGCCGCCTGATCGCCGTGGCCCTGCTCTGCGGCTTGGCCATCCTCGTGGCCGGTGGGATCTGGTTGTTCCAGGAGGGACGAGCCGGGGACGCGGGTCCCTCGGTTCCGGTGCTCGCCGTCGGCATGCCGGCCACGATCGGGCCGATGTCGGTGACCTTGGATCAGGCCGAGGTGGGCGCGGGCGGCCAGGTCGTCCTCCATGTTCGGATGGAGGCCGTGAGCGCGGAGGTGAGCGACCCGGCGCGAGGTTGGGCGGTGCTGAGCAACCGAGGCCCGTCACTCGTCGACCGGGCCGACCCTCAGCCGGCGGGTGGCGTCCCCTGCCTCGGCGTGCCCCTCGCCAAGGGCGCCACGCTGTCGTGCTCGCTCTACTTCAACGCCACCGCCGGGCAGGTCTCCGCCGGGCTGCAGGCCCTCTACGGGCGCGGCTCGGCCCGGGCCGTCTGGACGATCCCGAGTTGAGCTCGACTTCGCGCGGTGGCTCCTCAGCGATCGGGCGGAGGGGTCGGTAACCTGCCGCGAGACGATCCCAGGAGGTGGTCACGACGGCCGAGCAGTTCGATCTCGTGGTGATCGGCGGCGGTCCCGGCGGTTACGCCGCCGCGCTCTACGGCGCCGCCGCCGGGTTGTCGGTGGCGCTGGTGGAGAAGGACAAGATCGGCGGTACCTGCCTCCATCGGGGGTGCATCCCGGCGAAGGAGTTCCTCGAGACGGCGGCGGCCTACCGCCATGTCTCGGGAGCCAAGGAGTTCGGCATCGATGCCGGCCAGCCGATGGTGGATTTCTCGGTGAGCCAGGCGCGCAAGCAGAAGGTGGTCGACGGGTTGTGGAAGGGCCTCACCGGGCTCATCAAGTCCCGCAAGATCGTGACCTACGAGGGAGTTGGGAGTCTCGGCACGGGACGCACGGTCACCGTCAAGGCCGCCGACGGCTCCACCACCGAGCTCGCCGGGACCAACGTCGTGCTCGCGGCGGGGTCGGTGCCGCGGACCATTCCCGGCTTCGAGGTGGGCGGGCCCATCATGACGTCCGACGAGGTCCTCATGCTCGACTACGTCCCCAAGCGGGTCGTCGTGATCGGCGGGGGCGCCATCGGGTGTGAGTTCGCCTCCACGTTCGCGGACCTCGGGGCCAAGGTCACGATCCTCGAGTTCCTGCCCAAGATCCTGCCTTTGTGCGACGCCGACGTGGCCAACGTGGTCGTGCGCGCCTTCACCAAGCGGGGCATGACGATCCGCACGGGGGCCAAGGTGACGGCGTACGAGACGACATCAGACGGCGTGCGCGTGCTCGTCGAGGGCGAGGAGCCGGTCGACACCGACATCGTGGTCGTCTCGGTCGGGCGCCGCCCGTTCGCCGACCAGTTGGGCCTCGTCGGCACGGCGGTGAAAGTCGACCAGCGGGGCTTCGTCGAGGTCGACGAGTACTGCCGTACCGGCGAGGCGGGGGTCTTCGCGCTCGGCGACCTCATCGACTCTCCGCAGCTCGCCCACGTCGGCTTCGCCGAGGCGATCATGGTGATCAAGGAGATCCTGGGCGAGAACCCGGTGCCCGTCATGTACGACCGTGTGCCGTGGGCCATCTACTGCCATCCTGAGGTGGCCTTCGCCGGCCACAGCGAGGAGTCGGCGAAAGAGGCGGGGTTCGACGTGGTCGTCTCCAAGCACCAGTTCCGGGCCAACAGCCGGGCTCAGATCATCGGCGAGACCGAGGGTCTCGTGAAGATCATCGCGGAGAAGCAGCCCGATGGGACGGGTGGGCGCATCCTGGGCGTCCACATGGTCGGGCCGTGGGTGACCGAACAGCTGAGCGGCGGGTACCTGGCCGTCAACTGGGAGGCGACCGTCGACGAGGTGGCCGCGTTCATCCAGCCCCATCCGAGCCTGTCGGAGAACTTCGGCGAGACCGTGCTCTCGCTAACGGGAAGGAGCCTTCACGGCTGATGCCTGACGTCACCATGCCCCAGCTCGGTGAGACGGTCACCGAAGGAACGATCACGCGTTGGTTCAAGCAGGTCGGCGAGGAGGTCAAGCTCGACGAGCCCCTCTTCGAGGTCTCGACGGACAAGGTCGACACCGAGGTGCCATCACCCGTGTCGGGCCGCCTCACCGAGATCAAGGCTTCGGAGGGCGACACCGTGGCCGTTGGGGCGGTGATCGCCGTCGTGGGCGACGCCGCGGCGGCCGAAACGGCGCCGGCCCCGGCGCAGGAAGCGCCGGCCCCACCTGCGGAAGCGGCCCCCGCGCCGGAGGCCCCCGCCCCGGCGCAGGAAGCCCCTCCTGCGGAGGCGCCGGCCCAGCCTGCCGAAGCGGCCCCGGCACCGCCGACGACCGCTCCCGAGCCCGCCGTGGCCGCGGCTCCCACGGCTGCGCGTCAAGGCGGGGGAGGCCCGTCGGGCGACGGCCGGCTCCTGTCGCCGGTGGTGCGCAAGCTGATCAACGAGAACGACCTCGACCCGGCGCAGATCACCGGAACGGGCGCCGGCGGGCGGATCACCCGCGAGGACGTGCTCGCCCACTTGGACCGGACGGGCGCACCGCCGACGGCCGCCGCCGCCCCGGCCCAGGCCCCCACTGCACCGACCGAGCCCGCGCCGGCGCCGACCCAGCCGGCTGAGGCCCCGGTCCCGGCCTCAGAGGCCGCGGCCCCGGCCGCGCCGGCCGCCCGGCCGGCGGTGACGGCGCCACCGGTCGGCGCCGGAGAGCGCGACGAGAAGGTCCGGCTCTCGAAGATCCGCAAGCTCACCGGCGACCACATGGTGATGTCGCTCGCCGTCGCCCCACACGCCTTCAGCGTGGTGGAGGTCGACTACGCCAACGTCGACATCACCCGCGGCAAGGTGAAAGGCGAATGGCGGAGTGCAGAAGGCTTCAGTCTCACGTACCTCCCCTTCATCAGCCGGGCGGTGATCGACGCGCTCGCCGACTTCCCCCACCTGAACGCGAGTGTGGGCGCGGGGGAGTTGGTCGTGCACAAGTTCGTCGACCTCGGCATCGCCGTCGACCTCGATTACCAGGGGTTGCTCGTGCCGGTGATCCGCGACGCCGACACCAAGCGGCTGCGGGCCATCGCCCGCGAGATCCACGATCTCGCCAGCCGGGCCAAGGGTCGAAAGCTCAGCCCCGACGAGATCCAGGGCGGCACCTTCACCATCTCCAACAACGGCTCGGCTGGATCGGTCCTCACCGCCGCCATCATCAACCAGCCGCAGGTCGCCATCCTCTCCACCGACGCCATCAAGCGGCGCCCGGTGGTCGTCGACCTGCCCGACGGCAGTGAGGGCATCGCCGTGCACTCGGTGGGGAACCTGGCCATGAGCTGGGACCACCGTGCCTTCGACGGCGCCTACGCGGCGGCCTTCCTGGTGAAGGTGAAGGAGATCCTCGAGACCCGCGACTGGGAGGCCGAGCTCTAGTGACGCGGGCGGCCGGGCCGCTCCGGGTGCGCTGGCTCGGGCGGGTTCCCTATGGCGAGGCGCTGACCCTCCAAGGCGGCCTGTTCGAGCACGGCGAGGGCAATCACCTGTTGCTGCTCGAACACCCGCCCGTCTACACACTCGGCGTGCGCGCCGATCCCACCCACGTGCTGGTGCCGCCCGCGTCTGTCGGCGCCGAGTTGGCTCGCACCGACCGGGGCGGCGACGTCACCTACCACGGCCCCGGTCAGCTCGTGGGCTACCCGATCCTCAGCCTGCCGCCGAAGCGGGGAGGCACGAGCGGCATGGCCGACACCGTCGCCTACGTGGGCTCGGTCGAGCAGGTCCTGATCAACGCTTTGGCTGATCTCGGCCTCGCCGACTGCGGTCGCCTGCGCCAGTACCCGGGCGTCTGGGCGGCGCCGGCCACGGACAGGCCCCGCAAGATCGCGGCCATCGGCGTCCGGCTGAGCCGCGGGCGCACCATGCACGGCTTCGCCCTCAACGTCACGACCGACCTCTCGATGTTCGGGCACATCGTGCCGTGCGGGATCCCCGACAAACCGGTGACGTCGCTCGCTGCGGAGGGCGTCGACGTCTCGATGCTCGACGTCGTCGGCGCGGTCGCCCACCGGGCCGCGCGAGCAGTGGGGCAGCGGTGAGATCGAGCGCCAAGACGTGGCCTGGCGGCACCGGCCCGATGACCTCTCCCCTTCAGTCGCGGCGACGGCCCCGGCCTGGTCGAACGGCCACCGGTCCGCTTGCTCGGTCGTCTCGCCGAGGCCGGGGTCACCGACGGGCTGTCGATCTCGTCCCGCAAGCCCGATTGGCTCCGCGCCAAGGTTCGCATGGGGCCCGAGTACGTGCAGCTCAAGAAGACGATGCGCGAGCTGAAGCTCGTGACCGTCTGCGAGGACGCCGGCTGCCCGAACATCTTCGAGTGCTGGGCCGACGGCACCGCCACCTTCATGATCAACGGAGACCGGTGCACACGGGCCTGCGGCTTCTGCCTGGTGGACACCTCCCGCCCCGTCCCCCTCGACGAGGCGGAACCCGAGCGAGTAGCCGAAGCGGTCGTGCGCATGCGCCTCGCCCACGCCGTGGTCACGGCCGTGGCTCGTGACGACCTCGACGACGGTGGCGCGGCGGCTTTCGCCTCGACGATCCGCGCCATTCGCCGGCGGGCCCCGAGGGTGGCGGTCGAGGTCCTCATCCCCGACTGCAAGGGCGATCCCGCCGCGCTCGCGCAGATCTTCGCGGCTCGACCCGACGTGTTGAACCACAACCTGGAGACGGTGGCTCGCTTGCAGCGAGCGGTGCGGCCTTCGGCGGATTACAGCCGGAGCCTGGCGGTGCTGGCCGCGGCGAAACAGTCAGGGCTCGTGACCAAGAGCGGCATGATCCTCGGGATGGGCGAGACGGACGCCGAAGTCGTCGGAGCCCTGGCTGATCTCCGCGGCGTAGGCGTCGACATCGTCACCCTCGGCCAGTACCTGCGTCCCACCACGCACCACCTGCCCGTCGCCCGCTGGGTGCTGCCCGAGCAGTTCGAAGGGCTCGCCCGCACCGGAGAAGCGATGGGCATCGGCCACGTCGAAGCGTCGCCCCTCACGCGCTCGAGCTACCACGCTCGGCAGGCGGCGGCCGGTACGCCACCGGTCCACGCCCGCTTCGCCTGACGCCGGGAGCAGTCGAGGCTCCGGCTGGCAGACTGGCGGCCATGGGTACGATCCGGGAGACCCTCGACGAGGCCATGATCGCGTGGCTCGGCCGCCAGCGCCTGTTCTTCGTGGCCACGGCGCCCGTCGACGGTCACGTCAACGTCTCGCCGAAGGGACTCGACACCTTCCGCGTCCTGGGGCCGACGCAGGTCGCGTACATGGATCTGACGGGCTCGGGGGTGGAGACCATCGCCCATGTCCGGGAGAACGGGCGCATCACGCTGATGTTCTGCGCGTTCGAGGGCCCGCCGCGGATCGTGCGGCTCTACGGGACGGGCAGCGTTCACCAAGCCGGTGACGAGCTCTTCGAGGCGGTGGCCGCCACCGTCGAGCCCTATCCCGGCCGTCGGTCGGTCGTCGCCGTCGAGCTCGACCGGGTGGCCGACTCCTGCGGCTTCGGCGTCCCGTTGTACGCGTACGTGGGTGAGCGCGACAGACTGCTCGACTGGTCCGCCGCAAAGTCGTCCGACGAGCTGATCGCCTACTGGGGCGCCAAGAACGGACGCTCGATCGACGGGCTGCCCGGCTTGCAGATCGCACAGGACGCCTGGTGACCGCGGGCTCGGACGTCTACTCGGGCCGGGTGGCGCGGGCCCGCGCCGAGCTGGAGGCCCGCGGCGTCGATGTCCTCCTCCTGTCGGTCGGCCCTGACCTGCCGTACCTCATCGGCTACCAAGCCATGCCCCTCGAGCGCCTCACCATGCTCGTGTTACCTCGCGAGGGCGACGCCACCCTCGTCGTGCCGCGGCTGGAGGCACCGCGGGTCGAGGAGCGGGCCGGTTTGTTCTCCATCCTGCCCTGGGGAGAGACACAGGATCCGATCGCGCTCGTGGCCGAGTTGGTGAAGGGCTCCGTCATGGCCGCGTTCGGCGATCACACCTGGTCCCGGTTCCTCATCGACCTCCAGGGCGCGCTCCCGGCGACCAGCTTCCGGCGCTCGCACGAGATCATGGTGCCCTTGCGCATCCGCAAGGATGTCGCCGAGATCGAGGCGCTCCGCGCCGCGGGGGCGGCCGCCGACCGAGTGGCGGCCCAGCTCCAGCGGGGGGAGATCCCCCTGGCGGGGCGGACCGAGGCCGAGGTGTCGGCCGAGCTCTCCCGGCGTCTCGTCGCCGAAGGCCACCAGACGGTCAACTTCGCCATCGTGGCCGCGGGCGAGAACGCGGCCAGCCCGCATCACGACGCCGGCGGGCGGGTCATCCGCGGCGGCGAGGTGGTGCTCTGCGACTTCGGCGGCACGATGGACGGCTACTGCAGCGACATCACCCGTTGCGTCTCGATCGGGGAGCCGCCGGCCGAGGTCGCCGACGCCTACGCCGTCCTGCTGGCCGCGCAGCGAGCCGCCGTGGCGGCCGCCGTCGTCGGCACGCCCTGCGAAGAGGTGGATGCCACCGCCCGCCGCATCATCTCAGGGGCCGGGTGGGGTGAGAACTTCTTCCACCGGATCGGGCACGGCATCGGGATGGAGGCCCATGAGGAACCCTACATCGTGGCGGGGAACACCTTGCCGCTGGCGGCCGGTCACGCCTTCAGCGTCGAGCCCGGGATCTATGTCGCCGGCCGCTGGGGGATGCGACTCGAAGACATCGTGGTGGCGGCTGACGACGGGCCCGAGCCCATGAACCGGGTCGACCACGCCCTCGTCGCCGTCGAGTAGCAACCCGAAGCGCTGGTCCGGGCCATTCACGCCTATCCCGCGGGGGCCTCGAGGGCAGCGCGATCGGCGGCGTTGCGCAACCCGGTGAGCTCGACGTCGATGGCGGCGGTGTCCCAGCGCGCCACCGGGCCGGTAGGGGATGCGCAGTACGTCTCCACCCCCGTGCCGACGGGGACCCGGGCGCAGGCCACGCGGACGCCACCCACCTCCGCCGTCGCCGCCGAAGGCTCGCCGCTGCGGCGGCTGTACGCGACCCGTAGCGCTCTGGCGGGAGCCCCGGCGAAGAACTGTGAGCCGACCGAGTAGTCGCTGATGCGGGCCTCGACCGTGCCGGGCTCGCACCTGTGGTCGGCGAGTGAGCAGGTGCTCGCCGTCTTCCCTTCCGTGAAGCGCACGTTGCCGACGGTGATCGAGGTGTCGGAGCCGTCGTGAACGACCACGCCCGTCGTGGCGTTGAGGCCGAACTTGCGCACGATGCGGTAGGTAGCGGTGAAGCTCGAGGTCGGCGTCGCCTCGAGGCGTCGCAGCACGGCATCGACGACGGCGTTGCCGGTCGCCGTGCCCGCCGCGCCGCCCACGTCGACCGTCGGGCCGAGCGTCGGCCGCGCGCCGGTGACGCAACCCGTGAGCAGCAGGCCGGCGAAGAGCGGCACGGCGAGGCGGCGAGCACGGCGCACCGCGGCGAGGGTATCCCTCGGCCCCTCGCCTGCCCCAGCGCCCCCCTAACGTGGAGGGCCGGTGATCCAGCTCGACGCCGCCACCGTCCTCCTGCAATGGGCATCGGGGGGCCTCCTCTTCCTATGGGTGACGACCCGCCACCGCGAGGTCGGCCTCGGCTACGGCTGGAGCACCCGCGCCGCCTATCTCGCCCTGGCGGTCGGCGCCGCCGTGGCCGGCTTCCTCGTGGACCCCGAACCCGTCCGCGAAGCCGCCTCGATCGGGGTGGCGGCGGCCGCCGCGGCTACCCTCGCGCTGTCGGTGGGCCGCAAGTCCGCCGGGGTCTCCGGCCAGCAGCTGGAGCACGACCGGCGCCACGCCCGGGTGGCGGCCATGACTGGTATCGACCGGACGGTCGACGACCGCGCCCTACCCCGAGGCCCCGAGTTCCCTCCGAACCTGGATCTCGTCGCGCCCTTGATCGGCGCGATCGGGCTGATCGCCGCGGGCATCGCCGGCGCGGGTCCGGCGTGGTTGGCCGTCTTCCGGAACCTCACGGGGGCCGCGTTCCTGGGGGCGATCACCGATGCGATGCTGCTCGGCCACTGGTACCTCGTGCAGCCAGGGCTGCCCCGACGGCTGCTCGACGAGCTGGTGACCTGGGTCATCTGGTTGTGGCCCCTCGAGGTCCTCGCTTTCGTCCTCCCCGTCGGGATGCTCTCGGTGTTGAGCGGCTCGATCGACGATGGTTGGAACGGCATCCTCGGGTGGATGTGGTTGGCCTGCGCCATCACCACGCTGGTGCTCGCCATCGTCACCCGCGCCGCCCTCAACGAGCGCTACTACTCGGCGGTGATGGCCGCTACCGGGCTCCTCTACCTCGCCATCCTCACCGCCTTCGGGATGGACCTCGTGGCGCGCGCCGTCCTCGCCTGAGCCACGCTGGGGCGACGCGGTCACCTGCCGGCCTGCTCCGGGTGGGTTCGGCGTTTCACGAGCGCACGATTCCGGTAACAATGACAGCCATGCCGAGGCCCATTTGGACGGGCGCCATCAGCTTCGGGCTGGTCAGCATCCCCGTGCGGCTCTTCAACGCGGTGAGCAAGAAGGGCGTGTCGTTCAACCAGCTCGATGATCGCAGCATGGCGCGCATCCGCTACAAGAAGGTGTCGAGCGACTCGGGCGAGGAAGTGCCCGATGACCACATCGTGCGGGGCTACGAGGTCAGCAAGGGCCAGTACGTCGTGGTCGAGCCCGACGAGCTCGAGCAGTTCATGCCGGTGAGCACCCATTCCATCGACTTGGACGAGTTCGTCGACCTCGGCGAGATCGACCCCCTCTACTTCGATTCTCCCTACTACCTCGCGCCCGACAAGGTGGTGAAGCCCTACGCGCTGCTGGTGCGAGCGATGGAGGAGGCCGGCAAGGTGGCCGTCGGGCGGTTCGTGATGCGCAACAAGCAGTACGTCGCCGCCGTCCGCGCCGTCGACGGCAGGCTCGTGCTGTCGACGATGGTCTACCCCGACGAGGTGGTGGACCCGTCGTCCATCGACGAGTTCTCCGGGCTCGACGACGTCGACGTGTCGGCCCGCGAGCTCAAGATGGCCGAGCAGCTGGTCGAATCGCTGTCTGCCGCCTTCGAGCCCGAGAAGTACCACGACGAGTACCGGGAACAGGTGCTCGACCTCATCGGGAAGAAGGCCGCCGGCGAAGAGCTGGTCGCCCCCGAACCGGCCGCGACCGCGCCGAAGGTCGTCGACCTCCTCGCCGCGTTGGAGGCGTCGGTGCAAGCGGCCAAGGAGAGCCGCTCCCGCCACCCTACGGCGAAGGCGCCGGCCAAGGCGGCGTCGAAGCGCAGGGCGGCGGCTGACGCCGATGAGGCTGCGCCCGCCCGCGCCCGGCGGCGCAAGTCGGCGTGAGCACCTCGGTCTCCATCGGGGATCGCACCCTCACCCTCTCCAACCTCGACAAGGTCCTCTACCCGGAGGCCCACTTCACGAAGGCCGAGGTCATCGACTACTACGCGCGGATCGCGCCGGTCATGATCCCGCACCTCGCCGGCCGGGCGCTCACCTTCCGCCGCTTCCCGAACGGCGTGGACGGGCAGAGCTTCTTCGAGAAGCGTTGCCCGAAGCACCGGCCTCCGTGGGTTCCCGTCGCGGTCGGGCCCGGTGACCGCAACGGCCGCATCGAGTACTGCGTGATCGACGAGCCCGCTGCGCTGGTCTGGGCGGCCAACCTGGCGGCCCTCGAGCTGCACGCGCCGATGGCTCTCGCCAACGACCTCGAGACGCCGCGCGCCGTGGTCTTCGACCTCGACCCCGGGGCGCCCGCGGACCTCCACACCTGTTCCGAGATCGCGCTCGCCGTGCGGGATGTGCTCGCTTCGGTCGGTCTCGAGGCGGTGGCCAAGACCTCCGGCTCGAAGGGGATGCAGCTCTACGTGCCGGTGAACAGCCCGGTCACGCACGATCACGCGTCGTCGTTCGCTCTGGCCGTCGGCCAATTGCTCGAGCGGCAGCGGCCGAAGCAGGTCGTCACGACGATGGCCAAGGTCGAGCGACCCGGGAAGGTGTTCGTCGACTGGAGCCAGAACACCCGGCACAAGACGACGGTGGCGGTGTACTCGCTGCGGGCTCGACCGCGGCCGACCGTCTCGACGCCGCTCACCTGGGACGAGGTCGAGGCGTGCGCCGCGGGAGAGGCCGGGCTGGTGTTCGAGACGGCGGACGTCCTCGCGAGGGTGAGCGAGCGAGGCGACCTGTTCGCGTCCGTGCTCACCACCGTGCAGGAGCTGCCGCCCGCCAAGGTTTGAGCCCTCCGGCCACTTCGGGTCGGCTTGGGTTCAGGCGGGGGCAGCGGGGGCCGGAAGCTCTGGGTGATCCGGGCGGGGAGCGGCGGGGGCCGGAAGCTCCCCGTGGTCGGGGCGAGGGGCGGCGGGGGCCGGACGCTCCCCGTGGTCGGGGCGAGGGGCGGCGGGCGCCGGAAGCTCGCGGCGGACCCCGCGAGCGGCGAAGAGCCCCAGGACGGCCATGCCGACCATCAGGGCGAACTCGATGGCGAGGGCCACGTCGAGTCCCAACGTGCCCCGATCCGCGGCGGCCACGAGCGCGCCGCCGAAGCCGGAGGCCGAGCGCGAAGCCGAGGGTGTCAGCGATCTGCAGCTGGCTACTCACCAGGCCTTCGCGGCCCGGCGCCGCGGCCGAGAGCGCGGCCACCGACGTCGTGTTGAAGACCAGCCCGATACCGAGCCCGCCGATTGACCACGCCAGGAACGCACCCCACAGCGGGAACCCGCTCATGACGATCGGGGCGACCGCCCCGATACCCAGGGCAAGGAAGGCGAAGCCGGCGGTGACCACCTTGCTGGCCGCAGACGTGGCCTTGCGGGCGGACAGCGCGGCGCCGCCGGTCCACGACACCGCCCCGCCGATGATCACCAGGCCGGAGACGGTGGGGGTGGCGCCATGAAGGCGGGAGGCGGCAAGGGGGAGGAAGGTGTCGGCGCCGAAGAAGGCGATGTTGACGAGGAAGCGGCTGGAGATGGCGGCGGGCAGCCCGGAGCGCGCCCGTGCCGTCCCGGGCGGGAGGAGGCGGCGCAGCGCCGGGAGGCCGATGATCAGCCCGAAGGCCAGACCCGAGACGAGGATCGCCCACCTGTCGGCCCCGAGGGCGGCGACAACGACGGCGGCCCCCGCGGCCAGGAGCAGCGCCGGCCGCACGCGGCTCGGTCCGCTCCGGGCGCGCGACTCGGTGCGCATGGCGAGGAGGGAAGGCAGGGCCAACACGATCGAGCGCGCCGAGCAGTGGCAGCAGCCCCAGGAACACCCACCGCCAGCTCCACTGCTCGGCGATGGTGCCCGCCACGGCCGGTGCGATGAGGCTCGGCAGGACCCACCCGCTCGAGAGGAGCGCGAAGAGACGAGGCTGGCGTTCAGCGGGGAAGCCCCGGCTGAGGGCCACGTACGCGGTCGAGGCGAGCCCGCCGGCGCCGGCACCCTGGAGCACCCGACCGACGAGCAGCACCGGCATCGTCGGCGCCAACCCCGAAACGACCAGGCCGGCCCCGAAGGCGACCACGCCGAGCACGAACGACGCGGCCGGCCCATGGCGGTCGGCCTGCTCTCCCGACACCACGATGCCTACGAGATTGGCGAGCATGAAGGACGAGAACGCCGCGCCGTAGAGCGAGTCGCCGTGGAGCTCCGTCGCGATGCGGGGCATCACGGTGGCGACCGAGGTGGCGTCGAACGCGATGACGGTCACCGCCATCACGAGCCCCGCCACGAGGGCGGCGTCCTGGCGGGCGATGCCGAGCCGGGACGCGCCGCGCCTGCTCGTGATCGCCACCCTGGTCTTATAACACAAGTAAAAGCTTGTGTAAATCGTGCGGCAGCGCGGCCTGCTCCTAGAGTCCGGCGGCGATGGATTCCCGTTCCTTCCTCGGGCTGCGACCGAGCCACAACCCGTTCCGGTGGTCGCTCGACGTGACGCCCGGCGTCGTCACCGGCGGAGGCTTCCTCTTCGGCGGCAGCGGCCTCGGCGCGGCCATCTCCGCCATGGAGGGGACGAGCGGGCGCCCGTGCATCTGGGCCACCGCGCAGTACCTGGAGTACGCCAAGGAAGGCGAAGTCCTCGACATCGACGTGACGCTGGCGGTGACCGGGCACCAGATCACCCAGGCCCGCGCCGTGGGCCACGTCGCCGATCGGGAGATCCTCACTGTCAACGCTGCCCTCGGCGTGCGGGAGTCCGACTCGTCCGGGCAGTGGGAGAGGATGCCAGAAGGCGTGCCCCACCCTTCGCACTGCCCACCTCGCCCGACCCGGCTCCCCGTCGACGGCACGATCATGGAGCGACTCGACCTCCGCCTCGCGGTGGGCCGGACATGGGAATGCCTCGACGGCACGGCGGGTGACGGCCACACCGTGCTGTGGGCGCGCATCCCCCAGCTCCTGGAGACCGTTGACGCGACCGCATTGGCCGTGCTCGGCGACTACGTGCCGATGGGCGTGGGCCAGGCCTTGGGCAGGATGGGAGGTGGCAACAGCCTGGACAACACCCTTCGCGTCGCCCGCCTCGTGCCGACCGAGTGGGTGCTGCTCGATATCCGTGTGCACACCGTGGAGCGAGGCTTCGGCCACGGCCTGGTGCACATGTTCGCGGAGGACGGCACGTTGCTGGCGACGGCCAGCCAGAGCTGCATCGTCCGCTTCTGGAATCCACCCGAAGGAGTCGCGACATGACCCTGCCCACCCGCCCTGGCCTGACCCTGCCGCTCCCAGGCCACCTGCACGGGCAGCGTGAGCAACTCATCGAGCTGGCCGATCTCGGCTACACCGACGTCTGGTCGGCCGAAGCCGACAGCGCGGACGCCTTCACCCCGTTGGCACTCGTGGCGGCCTGGGAACCGAGGCTGCGCCTGGGCACGGCGATCGTGCCGGCCTTCACGCGCGCGCCGGCCTGCATGGCCCAGTCGGTCGCGACGCTGGCCGACGCCGCGCCGGGACGCTTCGCCTTCGGGATCGGTACGTCGTCGAACGTCATCGTCGAGCGCTGGAACGGCGTGCCCTTCGAGGAGCCGTACAAGCGCGTCCGCGACATGGTGCGCTTCCTTCGGGCGGCCCTCGCGGGCGAGAAGGTCAGCCACCGCTACGACACCTTCGAGGTGCAAGGGTTCCGGCTCGGCGTCCGGCCGGAGGTGATCCCGAAGATCCTCGTGGCCGCGCTGCGCCCCGGCATGTTGCGCCTCGCGGGCCGCGAGGGTGACGGCGCCATCATCAACTGGTTGTCGCCGACGGATGTCGCCAAGGTGGTGCCGATCGTCCGGGCGGAGGGCGAGGACAAGGAGATCGTCTGCCGCATCTTCGTCTGCCCGTCGGATGACACGGCCGCCGTCCGGGAGGCCGGGAAGTTCGCCATCGCGGCCTACCTGAACGTCCCGGTCTACGCGGCGTTCCACGAGTGGCTCGGGCGCCGTGACGTGCTCGGCGGCATGTGGGAGGCCTGGAACGCGGGCGACCGCAAGGCGGCCCTCGCCGCCATCCCGGATGCGGTCGTCGACGAGCTGATCGTGCACGGCACGCCCGAGCAATGTCGGGCCCGGATCCAGGAGTACTTCGACAACGGCGTGACCACGTCGTCGCTGGCCCTGATGCCCCTCGTCCCCTTCGATCACAGAGAGGCTGTGCGGGCCCTCGCGCCTTCGGCGCGCTGAGCGTGCCCTTCATGCCGCGGCCGGCTGCCGGGGGAGAGGCGGATGGGCGCCGGCCGCTTCCATCTGGTCGCACCGGCGCGCCTGCTCGGCAAGGATGGCCCGGGCGCTCGCCACGCCAGCGAGCCCGATGCGCCGTGTGCGGGTGTCGAGCCTGAGTGGGAGCGGGATGCCAGGGGGATCGAGGAGCCGGAGCTGCTCGGGTAGGGGGGTCGGCTTGGTCATGGGAACATCGTGACGAGGGGGTGCAACAGAGTTCGCGACACGGGGTGGGTCCGAGCTTGATTCAGGTCGGTCGCTAGGCTCAGCGGCTCGCGCCCGGCTGCCTTCGCCGCCGCCGGAGGCTCGGACCACAGAGGAGGACGAGAATGCGCCGGCTGTTGAAGGTCCTCAGATGGGTCGCGCTCGTCGTCGCCGTCGCCTACGTCACGAGCCGGCTCAAGGCCCGCCGTCGAATGGGGAGCCCGAACGCTCCGTCCCGACCGGTCGTCAGCTCCTTCGGGCCCGTCGCGCCCGACGCGACGCCGCATCCCGTCGTCCCGGCGGACGCGGCGTCAGGCGATCCGACCGCGGGCGCCCGTGTCGACGTCACCTCCGAAGGGACGGTACCCGCCGGCCCGGCCGCGGCCCCACGTGACGAGGTCGGCGAGACCGTAGCCGCGGAGGTGACGAAGGCGACTCGGGCCACGAAGGCAGCCGCGCCGCCGCGCGCCGCCAAGGCGACGACGGCAAAGGCGGGCGCCGCGAAGGCCTCGAACGCGGCGAAGGCCTCGAAAGCGTCGAAGAGCACGAATGTGTCGAAGGCCTCGAACGCATCGAGGGCACCGTCGCGGTCAAAGGCGGCCAAGGCGGGGAGCCCCGCGACGCGCGCCCGGTGGTGGCGCGCCGGCACCCGTCCAGAAGGCGTCGACCCGCGAGAAGCCGGCTCCCACGAGTGAGGATGCGCCCGATCCTACGGACGGCCCGGGCTCCCGTCCTGAGTCATGACCTCAGCGGGCGACGAAGTACTTGGCCCGCGGGTGGTGGCAGATGATGGCAGACGTGGTCTGCTCGGGATGGTACTGCCACCCCGTCTCCTCGCTCACCTCGATGCCGAGCCGTTCGGCCCCCAAGAGGGCGGCGACCGCGGCGTTGTCCTCCAGGTCCGGGCAGGCGGGATAGCCCCACGAGTAGCGGCCTCCCCGGTACTGCTGGCGGAACAGCCCGACGAGGGTCGGGCCGTCCTCACCGGCGAAGCCCCACTCCTCGCGGATGCGCCGGTGCCAGTACTCCGCCAGCGCCTCGGCCATCTCGACGCCGAGGCCGTGGAGCAAGAGGTAGTCCTGGTACCGGTGCGCGGCGAAGAGGGAGGCGGTGGCCTCCGACACGGCATGGCCGACGGTGACGATGTGGAAGGCGGCGTAGTCGAGCTCGCCGGTGTCCGCGGGGCGGAAGAAATCGGCGATGCACAGCCACGGTGCGCTGCGCTGGCGGGGGAACCGGAACCGGGCGCGCTCCGTGGCGCGATCCTCGTCCATCCAGACCACGAGCTCGTCGCCGTCGGCGGTGACCGGGAAGTAGCCGTACACCACCTGGGGCACGAGCACGCCTGAGGCCTTCGCCGCCGCGAGCTGCTCGCGCAGCGTGGGCCGGATGCGGGCCTTGAACTCGTCATCGCGCTCGCCGGCATCCGGACGGAACTGCCACTGGTTGCGGAACAGTGCCGTCTCGTTGACATAGCCGGCGATGTCGTCGAGCGGGATACCCTTCACGATGCGCGATCCGAGGAACGGTGGAATCGGCACCGGCAGGTCGGTGTCGACCTCGGGTGAGCGCGACGGGACGGCGTCGGTGGCGAGATCCTCGCCTTCTTGGGTCCGGCGACCGGGGAGCACGCGACCCGTCGGCACCCGGCCGAGGTCGGGGTCGTCGATGCCAGAGCGCTTCAGCTCCATCAGCCGGTCCATCGTGTGCAGGCCCTCGAAGGCGTCGCGCCCGTAGAACACGCGACCTTCGTAGACCTCGCGGAGGTCGCGCTCGACGTAGCTGCGCGTCAGCGCGGCGCCGCCGAGCAGCACGGGCACCTCGGCGAGACCGAGCTGGTTCAGCTCCTCGAGGTTGTCGCGCATGATCAGCGTGCTCTTGACGAGCAGGCCGCTCATCCCCATCGCGTCCGCCTCGACCTCCTTCACCTTGGCCACCATGTCCGCGATGGGGACCTTGATGCCGAGGTTGAAGACCTCGTAGCCGTTGTTGGTCAGGATGATGTCGACCAGGTTCTTGCCGATGTCGTGGACGTCGCCCTTCACCGTGGCCAGCACGAGGCGGCCCTTCGACGTCTGGCCCTCCACCCGGTCCATGTGCGGTTCGAGGTGGGCGACGGCCGTCTTCATGGTCTCCGCCGATTGGAGGACGAAGGGCAGCTGCATCTGGCCCGACCCGAAGAGCTCTCCCACGACCCGCATCCCGTCGAGGAGGACGTCGTTCACCACGTCGAGGGCGGCCATCCCCTCCGACAGCGCCGCGTCGAGATCATCGGTCAAGCCGTCGCGGTCGCCGTCGATGATGCGATGCTTCAGCCGCTCCGCGACGGGCCAGCCGCTGCGGTCTTCCCGCTCCACGGTGGCGGCCTTCACGTCGGCGAAGACCCCGAGCAGTGCCGCCAGCGGGTCATACGCGGCCTCGCCGCCGGTCGCAGCGCGCCGGCGGTCGTAGATGAGGTCGAGGCAGACGTCGCGCTGATCGGCCGGGATCTTGTTGAGGGGCATGATCCGCCCGGCGTGCACGATGGCCGAGTCGAGGCCGGCCTCGACGCACTCGTGCAGGAAGACGCTGTTCAGCGTGTGGCGGGCCGCCGGCGAGAGGCCGAAGCTGACGTTGGAGACGCCGAGCGTCGTGTACGCGCCGGGGATCTCCGCCTTGATCCTGCGGATCGCGTCGATGGTGTGCATGGCGTCGCGGCGGAGGTCGTCGTCTCCCGTGGAGAGGGGGAACGTCAGCGCGTCGAAGATGAGGTCGTGCGCGTCGAGCCCGTAGCGCTCGGTGGCGATCTGGTGGAGGCGGTGCGCGACGTCGAGCTTCCATTCGACATCGCGGGCCTGGCCCCGTTCGTCGATCAACAGGCAGATGACAGCGCAGCCGTATTCCCGAGCGAGGGAAAAGACGCGGTCGAGCCGGCTGCCAGGGAGCTCGCCGTCCTCCAGGTTGGCCGAGTTCAGGATGGCCCGGCCGCCGATATGGCGAAGGCCGGCTTCCATCACCTGCGGCTCGGTGGAGTCGAGCACGATCGGGGCGCTGACCTGGGTGGCGAAGCGTGCGGCCAGGTCGTCCATGTCGGTCGTGCCGTCGCGCCCGACGTAGTCGACGCAGACGTCGAGCACGTGGGCGCCCTCGCGGATCTGATCGTTCGCCATCCGCAGGCAGGTGTCGAGATCGGAGGCGAGCATCGCGTCGCGGAACGCACGCGAGCCGTTGGCGTTGGTTCGCTCGCCGATGATGAGGAACGAGTTGTCCTGCTCGATCGGCACAGGTGAGTAGATCGAGGAGACCGACGGTTCCACGACGGCGCTCCTCGGGGCGGGAGTGAGGTCGCGCACCGCATCGACGACGCGCTGCAGGTGGCCGGGAGTCGTTCCGCAGCAGCCCCCCACGACGCGCACGCCGAACTCGCTGACGAACCGGCGGTGGAAGTCGGCCAGCTCGTCGGGGCTGAGGTCGTAGTGCGTGCTCCCCTCGACGACCGAGGGCAGCCCGGCGTTCGGGAGCACCGAGATGGGCAGGGGCGAGTGACGGGACAGGTAGCGGAGGTGCTCGGTCATCTCGCGTGGGCCGGTGGCACAGTTGATGCCGAGGACATCGGGCTTGAGCGCCGAGAGGGCGACGAGCGCAGCGCCGATCTCGGAGCCCACGAGCATCCGCCCCGTGGTCTCCATCGTCACCTGTATCTGGAGCGGGACTTCCCGCCCGGCGGCGGCCGCCGCCCGTCTCGCCCCGAGCAGCGCGGCCTTGGCCTGCAACAGGTCGTAACAGGTCTCGATGACCAGGAGATCGCAGCCGCCATCGACGAGGCCGCGGGCCTGGACCTCGTAGGCGTCGCGGAGCTCGGTGAAGCGGATGTGGCCGAGGGAGGGAAGCTTCGTGCCCGGACCGATCGAGCCGGCCACGTACCTCGCCCGCCCGTCGCCGGCGAACCCGCTCGCGACCTCACGAGCGATTCGGGCGGCCTCGCGGTTGAGCTCGTAGGTCTCCTCGGCGAGGCCGTACTCGGCGAGCACCGTGGCGAACGCCCCGAAGGTGGCGGTCTCCACGACGTCGACACCGGCGGTGAGGAAGGCCTCGTGCATGCCGGCGATGGCGTCGGGCCGCGTGAACACGAGATGCTCGTTGCAGCCCTCCAGATGGGGACCGCCGAAGTCGTCGGGGCCAAGCTCCAAGGCCTGGATGTAGGTGCCGAAGGCGCCGTCGAAGATGACGACGCGTTCGTGCACGGCGTCCAGGAAGGGCTGGGAGGGCATCCGGGCCAGCCTATGGGCTGGACGACGCCGGAGGCGGGCGCTTCCCGGACGCAGTGCGGCTGGGCGCCTCGCGGCGCAGCGCGACCGGATGCTGGCCGACTCGCGCCGCCAACGTCGAGCGGTTCCCGTCGCCAGCCAAGGTGATCCGCCATCGGCCGCGCCCCGGTGAGCGCGCTCCGGGATAGCCTCGCCCCGGCCATGCCGCGGGAGAAGATCTACACGAAGACCGGCGACGACGGAACGACGGCGTTGTTCTTCGGCGGCCGGGTGAGCAAGGACAGCGAGCTGCCCGCGGCCTACGGCACGGTGGACGAGGCCCAGGCCGTGATCGGCCTGGCTCGTGCCTGTGCCGGCCCCGCTTCGGAGCTGGACGCCGTCCTGGTGGGCATCGAGCGAGACCTCTACGTGCTCATGGCGGAGCTCGCCACCCGCCCGGAGAACCGCCACAAGCTCACCCCGGGCAGCTCGGCCGTGACCGTCGAGATGGTCGATGCCCTCGAGGCCCTGATCGACGCGTACTCGGCGCGCTTCGATCCGCCCACCGAGTTCGTCCTCCCCGGGGAGACGATGGTTGCGGCATGGCTCGACCTCGCCCGCACGACCGTCCGCCGCGCCGAACGCCACGCCGTGGCCGCCGCCTCGCCGCCCTCTGTCGTGGTCGTCTACCTGAACCGGCTCTCCGATCTGCTCTGGACGCTGGCACGTTGGCAGGAGGGCCACTCCCGAGCGGCTCGGGCGCCTGGCTGAGAGGAGTCCGGTGCCGCTCTCGTTCACCACTGCCCGCAGCGCCCCCCGGGACACCGACGTGCTCGGCGTGCCCGTCTTCAGCGAAGGCCCTGTGCCGAGGTCCGCGGGCATCAGCCGCAGAGCCCTCGCCGCCCTCGGCTTCGAGGGCAAGCTCGGCCAGACGGCGGTGCTGCGCCGTGTTGGCGTCGTACAAGTACGTGGCCAAGAAGAGCGACGCCAGCCCCTGCACGTTGGAGCGCCTCACTTTGCTCACCGATCCAGCTCGGGCGCGCGCCGTCGCCGCCGGGGCCGAACGGGGCCGCGCCCTCGCCCAGGCCGTCACTTCGCCCGCGAGCTCATCAACACGCCGCCCGATTCGTTGACGGCGCGTGACCTTGCCGAGGTCGCCCGCCAGACCGCGGCCTGGCCGTCGAAGTGTTGGACGAAGAGGCCATCGCGGAGCTCGCGCTCGGCGGGCTCCTCGCCGTGAACAAGGGCTCGGTCGAGCCTCCTCGTTCGGTGAAGCTGACCTACTCGCCCCGCAACCCGCTCCCAGCGTACCGACGAGAAGCTCTGGCCGGCGCGGTGGCAACGCGCTCGACGCCGCTTCCGCCTGCCACTGGTCATGGGCCGCCCGCAGCGCCGGCGGGAGCTTGGCGACCTGGCGGACGGTGAGGGTGGGCAGCTTGCGCCGCACCGACAGGCCTCTGGTGTGGCCCTGGGCCAACCCGAAGCGGATGGCGCGCTGGAGCGCCCGGGCGAAGGGGCCGTGACGACCGCCGGGCGTGCTGGCGAGACCGAGCCCGCCGGCGAGCTCGTGCACGTCGGCCTCGAAGCCGTCAGGCCACGCATCGAGCCCGTCGGCCATGCGCCGCAACAGGAAGGTGAGCGTGGGCCCGAGGAGGGCCAAGTAGAACTGCTCGACGTATGGTGACCGGGGATCGTGGCCCCCCGCCTCGACGAGTGGGTCGGGCCAGGGGAGCACGATGATGGTGAGCCGGTTGCCGAGGTCGAAGGGGGTGGGCACGGCTTCCTCCAAGCAGCAGCGGGCAGGCGTCCGGCGGCAGGGCCAGACTACGCCTCCGTTATCTTTCGATCAATTTCATTCCTTCAGAGGAAGTGACGTGTATCTTCGTTGATTCCCAGGAAGGTGTCAAGACAGGCGCTGAGGCCCACGGGGCGGGAGAGGAAGGAGGCGGCGATGAGCACCGAGCAGCTAGCCATGACCCAGGCGCGGGAGTGGATCCGAGCCGCGACGCGCGTCGTGGCGCTCACAGGTGCCGGCATCTCGACGGAGTCCGGCATCCCTGACTTCCGTGGTCCGAACGGAGTCTGGACGAAGGACCCGGCCGCGGAGAAGACGGCCACCCTGTCGCACTACCTGAGCGATCCAGAGGTCAGGAAGCGCGCCTGGCACAGCCGATTGCACTCGCCGGCCTGGACGGCCGAGCCCAATGCCGGCCATCAGGCGCTCGTCGAGCTTGAACGCCAGGGGCGGCTCTCGGCGATCATCACCCAGAACGTCGACGAGCTCCACCAGCGGGCCGGCACGAGCCCGGCGCTCGTGATCGAGGTGCACGGCACCATGCGGCGAGTGGTCTGCTGGAGCTGCGGCGAGGAGGCGCCCATGGAACGGGCCCTCGCCCGTGTGCGGGCCGGAGAGGACGATCCTGACTGCCGGAGCTGCGGGGGCATCCTGAAGTCAGCCACCATCTCCTTCGGACAAGAGTTGGTGCCCGAGGTCATCGACCGGGCGCTCGACGCGGCCGAAGCGGCCGACCTGCTGCTGGCCATCGGCACGAGCCTGCAGGTCTACCCGGCCGCCTATGCCGTGCCACGGGCAAAGCAGGCAGGGGCGCACGTCGTGATCATCAACGCCCAACCCACTCCCTTCGACGATCTGGCCGACGCGGTGCTACGAGGCCCGATCGGCGAGATCCTCCCAGCCCTCGTCGGGACTACGCGCTGAACCAGCCGCTCACGTCGACGACGACGTAGACCCGGGCACTGGCCGAGACGCAGACCCGTCCGCTGGCATCGAGCCGGACCACGACTTGGTTCGGGACGGTGTCGCCCGTCCGGAAGTTGAGGTTCGAGGCCGTCGGCATGGGGATGTCGCACGGGTAGGCGACGAGCCATCCGGGGGCAGCAGCACCCGTGATCGTCACGTTCAGCACCGCGGTCGTAGCCGTGTTCGGCAAGCCGTTGGCCCCACCGACCGCAAGGGTTACGCGTTGCTTCGCGGCGAGCGCGCCGATCCAACCACCCGCCGCATTGCGGGTGTCCATGAAGCGGTCCGGGACGGACGCGCTGAGCGAGCCGCCGCTGGCCCCGTAGGCGCCGGAGAGATCGACGACGAGGTAGGTCGCGACCGAGCTCCGCACGCAGATCGACTGCCCGGCGCCCAGGCGCACGGTCGCGAGGTTGGCGATGGTCTCGCCGGCGAAGAAGTTCACGTTCGAAGCCACGGGCGCGGCCTGCCCGCAGGGATAGGCCGTGACGTAGCCGTTGCCCCCGGGCCCGACGACGGTGAGGTTGACGGTCGCGGCGCCGGCGTCACGGCTGACGCGGCCCGCGAGGGGAACGACGAAGGACGTGCGAGCGCCCATCCGACGGCTGTCGAGGACCCTCACCGGGCTCGAGGGTCTGAAGGAGTACCCGGTGGCGCCGTACCAACCAGCGAGGTCGGCGAGCAGATAGGTCGTGATCGACGTGTAGATGCAGACCGAGCCCGTGGCATCGAGCGCGGTCACGGAGTGGTTGGCCCTCGTCTCTCCAGGCCGGACATTGAGGCTCGAGGCCAACGGCCTGGCCTGACCGCAGGGGAACGCGGTGATGAAGCCTCCCCCGAGCGGCTGGATCGCAGCGAGGTTCATGGCGACGCCACCCGCACTGCTCGGCACGCCGCCCACACCGAAGAGCCGCAGCCGCAAGGTCCCACCCGCGGCCAGGCGGCCCCGGTAGCCGCCGAGGCCCGAGCGGGTGTCGAGCACGCGGACGGGCGAGACTGCGTTGTACCGGTCGCGGGAGCTGAGCGTGACGACAGGAGGCACGAGGCCGGCGGGGGGCGGGTTGATGGCCATGGCTCCTTCGGTGCCGGTGGTGCCGCCGATGGCAGGCCCCGAGAGGAAGTCGACAGTGACCCACAGCCGCGGGCCCTGCACGAGGACGCCCACGCCCACCCGGTTGTAGGCGCCGAGGATGTTGGCGAGGTGGCCCGGCGAGCGCATGAAGCTCTGGTTCAGCAAGGTGACGGACGAGCCGACGCCGATGTTCTCGCCCATCATGCGCCAGCTCGGCTCGATGGCGCCGACTTGGGCGACGAGGTCGGGACGGTGGCACAGGGAGCTGATCTGGCAGTTGGTCGGTGCGCTCACCTTGACCACGGGATCACCCGTGACGAGGTACACCGCTCCCATGTGGGCCGACCAGGCTCGGGCGACCCCGTCGAGGCGGCCATCACGCACGAGCGGCGGGCGCCCGTGGGTGAGGCGGGCGTTGTTGAGCAGGGCGAGGAACTGCCACTCCGCTGAGGCGCCGTCGGGCAGCGTGGCCGCCGCGGCCGAACCCACCGGAGCCACCAGCCCCACTCCCGCCAACAGGGTCGCGAGTACCGCGACAAAACCCAACACCCTGTGTCGCACTGACCCTCTCCCTCCGTCGCCGAGCCGGCCCGCGCGACGGCGACTCTAGGCCACACGACCTACCTGTGTGTCAAGCGCGTGACGATTGTTGCGGACGGGCGACACACTGGCGTCATTTGTTTCACAGGTCCCCTCACCAGGCCTCCTGTGGCCAAAGCGCCAAAATCCGACCGGGTTGCTAGCCTTTCGGTATGGCCGGTTTCCGCGATCTCTTGGCCCAGACGAAGTCACAAATCCGCGAGGTCGGCCCGGCGACGGCCGAGGCCGCGCTCGCCGCGCCCGGAACCATCGTGCTCGACGTCCGCGAACCCGACGAGTACGAGCAGGGCGCGCTGCCGGGCGCGATCCACATCCCGCGGGGACACCTCGAGAGCCAGGTCGAGCAGAAGTTGCCCGACAAGACCGCCCACGTGATCGTCTACTGCGCGGGCGGGGTCCGTTCGGCGTTCGCGGCCAAGACCATGGCCGAGCTCGGCTACCAGGACGTCGTGTCGATGGCAGGGGGATTCGGGCGCTGGAAGGACGAGGGGCGGGAGTGGCGGGTTCCCGTCACGCTCACGCCCGACCAGCGCAATCGCTACCAGCGTCACCTCCTGCTGCCCGAGATCGGGGTGGAGGGTCAGGTGAAGCTGCTCGACAGCAAGGTGCTGCTGCTCGGCGCGGGGGGGCTCGGCTCGCCCGCCGCCCTCTACTTGGCGGCCGCCGGCGTCGGCACGCTCGGCATCGTCGACATGGACGAGGTGGACGCGTCGAACCTCCAGCGCCAGATCCTGCACAACGTCGACCGGATCGGCGAGCGCAAGGTCGACTCGGCCAAGAAGACCCTCACCGCGTTGAACCCCGATGTGAGCGTGGTCGTGCACGACACCAGGCTGTCGGCCGACAACGTGCTCGACCTCGTCGATGGGTACGACGTGATCGTCGACGGCGCCGACAACTTCCCGAGCCGTTACCTGCTGAACGACGCGTCACTCGTGAAGCGCATCCCGGTGGTGCACGGGTCGATCTTCCGCTTCGAGGGGCAGGCCACGGTGTTCGACCCGTATCGCGGCCCGTGCTACCGCTGCATGATCCCCGAGCCGCCTCCCGCGGAGCTGGCGCCTTCCTGCGCGGAGGCCGGCGTGCTGGGTGTGCTGCCCGGCATCATCGGCTCGATCCAAGCGCTGGAGGCCATCAAGCTCCTCCTCGACCTCGGTGACTCCTTGCGGGGCCGTCTCTTGGCTTACGACGCGCTCGAGCAGTCGTTCCGGACGTTCAAGGTGCTGCGCGACCCGAGCTGCCCGGCCTGCTCGATCGATCCCTCAGAGCTCGTGATCGCCGAGTACGACGAGCTCTGCATGCCGCACCGGGCCCACTGAGCGTCACGGCAGCCGAGCCGTCACACTCGCCCCGCTCGGGCTCACCGACGCCGAGGGCGCGTGGCCGAGCGCAAGCAGCCTCCGCACGCCGACCAAGGCGATGCACACGAGGAGGACGTTGCGGCTGATGAGCAGGAGGACCCAACCCGTCCCGTTGTTCAGGAGCTGGTTGTAGTTGCGGGCCACGAGCGCGGTGAACACCGTCGCGGTGAGGGTGAGGATGGTGATGCTCCAGTCCTTCCACCGAATCGCGACGAACGGGATCAGCCATACGAGGTACTGCGGCGAGAGCAACGGCGAGAGCACCAGCAACAGCACGACGCAGACGATCTCGGCCAGTGCGCTCACGTCGGCCGCGCTCGTCCGCCCCGCACGTGCCGCACGTGCCGCCAGGAGCCACGTGATGACGAGGCCCGCGACGAGGAGGGCGGCGAGGGCGCCCTTCTGCAGCCCGGTGGCGTGACCGATGCGCAGCGCACCTTCCTCGGACAGGGTGGGCAGCGTGCTGTCGAGCAAGTAGAGGCTGCCGACGCTGCTCTCGATCTGCCAACCGCGCGCACCGCGGAAGCTCAGCACTTGCTGGAACCCTTGGAGCCCGCCGAGGGCGAACCACGCCACGAGCCCCCCGGCGACGGTGAACACCGCCGTCTTGAGGGCACGAGGGCGGCGTTCCACCGCGAAGCCCGGCACGGTGACGATCGGCCATGTCTTGATGAAGAACCCGAGGCCGACGAGCGCGCCGCCGAGGCGTTCACGATGGCGGCGCGCGAGGGCGAGGCCCCACATGGCGACGGCCACCGAGAGGAGGTCGAAGCGGCCGTAGATCCACCCTTCCCACACGAGCGGCAACAGCAGGGCCAACCACGCGACGCCAGCACTCGTCCCCCAGCCGTAGACGAGCGCGAAGGCGATGGCGGCATCCGCCAGGATCTGCGTCGCGACAAGGATCCGACCCGTGGTCTCGAGGTTGGAGGAGCGGTCGAGGAGCTCGATGAACCCCCAGCTGAGGGGCGGGTACTCCACGGCATGATCGCGGTAGGGAAGCCCGGGCGCACTCGCGATCTCGTGGTAGCGGATGTTGTCCCCGCTGGCGAAGCGCGCGTGGAACCAGTCGCTCTCCGCCGCCACCCGCAGCGCGCTGGCCGCGTGCACGACCAAGAGCGCCACGATCAACCAGCGCAACGGGGAGCGCACGGCGCGGGAGCGTAAGCAATCCCGCCTGGTCGAGGCGATCACCTGGGCTGTCGCGTCCCGCCCGCCGTAACCTTCAGTCATGGAAGACGTGCGGCGCACCGACGCGGGGATCGAGATCAAGCCCGTCTACACGGCGGAGGATCTCGCCGGTTGGGACCCGGTCGAGAAGCTCGGGCTCCCGGGCCAGCCACCCTACACCCGCGGTGTGTACCCGACGATGTACCGAGGCCGGTTGTGGACGATGCGCCAGTACGCGGGCTTCGGCACTGCCGAGGCGACGAACGAGCGGTTCAAGTTCCTCCTCCGCGCCGGGCAGACCGGCCTCTCGTGTGCCTTCGACCTGCCGACGCAGATGGGCTACGACTCCGATCACCCTCGCGCCGAGGGCGAGGTGGGCAAGGTCGGCGTGGCCATCTCCTCCCTCGACGACATGCGCCGGCTCCTCGACGGGATCCCCCTCGCCGAGGTCACCACCTCGATGACGATCAACTCGACGGCCGCCATCCTCCTCCTGCTCTACGAGCTCGTGGCCGAAGAGCAGGGTGTGCCCGGCTCCGCCGTCGACGGCACGATCCAGAACGACCTCCTCAAGGAGTACATCGCGCGGGGCACCTACGTGTACCCACCTCGCCCGTCGATGCGCATCATCACGGACATCTTCGCCTACTGCCGCGAGCACATCCCACGATGGAACACGATCTCGATCAGCGGCTACCACATCCGTGAGGCGGGGTCGACGGCCGTCCAGGAGATCGCCTTCACCATCGCCGACGGCGTGGCCTACGTCGAGGCCGCGCTGGCCACGGGTCTCGACATCGACGAGTTCGCGCCCCACCTCTCGTTCTTCTGGAACGCGCACAACAACTTCTTCGAAGAGGTGGCCAAGTACCGCGCCGCGCGTCGCATCTGGTACCGCCTCATGACCGAGCGGTTCGGGGCGAAGAAGGAGGCGTCGAAGCTGCTCCGCTTCCACACCCAAACCGGTGGCAGCACGCTCACGGCACAGCAACCGCACAACAACGTGGCGCGGGTGACGCTCCAGGCATTGAGCGCGGTGCTCGGCGGTACCCAGAGCCTCCACACCAACGGGTTCGACGAGGCGCTCGGGCTGCCCACCGAACAGGCGGTCACGGTGGCACTGCGGACGCAGCAGATCATCGGCTACGAGAGCGGCGTGGTCGACACTCCCGACCCGCTCGCCGGCTCCTACCTCGTCGAATCACTGACCGACGAGGTCGAGCGACGGGCCTGGGAGTACCTCGCGAAGATCGACGAGATGGGCGGGGCCGTAGCCGCCATCGAGGCCGGCTACCAGATGGACGAGATCGAGCAGGCCGCGTACGAGTACACCAAGTCGATCGACGACGGCGAGCGGGTGATCGTGGGTGTCAACCGCTTCACGGAGGAAGAGCGCGTCGAGCCGGAGATCTTCCCGATCGACCCCGGTCTCCAACGCCGGCAGATCGAGCGGCTCCAGCGGTTCCGCGCCGACCGCGACCAGGCCGCGGTCCTCGCCGCGCTCGACGACGTGCGGGCCGCCGCCCGAGGCACCCAGAACCTCCTCCCCCCGATCCGCGTCGCCCTCAAGGCGCACGCGACGTTGGGCGAAGTCAGCGACACCTTCCGCGAAGTCTTCGGGGTCTACCACCCCGCTCGTTAGCGTTAGCGAGGACCTTCCCGGCGGGAGACGTTGGCCGTCCGGGGAGCCGAGCCGCCACCGCGGTCAGGCCTCCGGCCGCAACGTGGGGAAGAGGATCACTTCCTTGATGGAGCCCACGCCGGCGAGCAGCATGGCGAGGCGGTCGATGCCGACGCCTAGGCCGCCGGTGGGCGGCATGCCGTATTCGAGGGCCCGCAAGTAGTCCTCGTCGACGGTGCCGGCCTCGAGGTTGCCCGCCGCCTTGGCCGCCTGCTCGGCCTCGAAGCGCCGCCGCTGCTCGAGTGGATCATTGAGCTCGCTGTAGGCATTGGCGAGTTCGCGCCCCCCGACCACCAGCTCGAAGCGCTCGACGAGGTAGGGATCCTGCCGATGGGTGCGGGCGAGCGGCGACACCTCGAGCGGATGGTCGAGGACGAACGTCGGGGCTCGCAGGGTCGGCTCCACCACAGAGTCGTAGAGCTCGACGCACAGCGCGCCGGGCCCCATGTGGGGTTCCCAGACGATGCCGTGCGCTTCGCAGAGGCGCCGTAGTTCCTCCACGGGCATGGACGGATGAGCGCGCCGGCCGAGGCGCTCGGCCACGAGTTCGAGCATCGGTGCGCGCCGCCAAGGGATCGACAAGTCGGTCGTCTCGCCGTCGATGCTCACGACGGTGCCGCCGAGCGCGGCGCGGGCCGCTTCGACTACGAGGCGCTCGGTGAGCTCCATCATGTCCGTGTAGTCGGCGAAGGCCTGGTAGGCCTCGAGCATCGTGAACTCGGGGTTGTGACGCGTCGAGATCCCCTCGTTGCGGAAGACCCGGCCGATCTCGTAGACGCGTTCCAGGCCGCCCACGATGAGGCGCTTGAGATGCAGCTCGAGCGCGATCCGGAGATAGAGCTCCATGTCGAGGGTGTGATGGAAGGTGGAGAAGGGGCGAGCATGGGCGCCGCCCGCTTCGAGGTGGAGTACGGGCGTCTCCACCTCGAGATAGCCGAGGGCGTCGAGCGTCTGGCGTACCGACCCCACCACGGCGTGACGGACCGCGAAGACCTTCCGCGCCTCGTCGTTCACGACGAGATCGACGTACCGCTGCCGGTAGCGCGTGTCGACGTCACTCAGGCCCCGGTACTTGTCGGGCAGCGGCCGTAACGCCTTGGCCAGCAGCTCGAAGTGCTCCACCCTCACCGACAGCTCGCCCCTTCGCGTGGACATCACGATGCCGGCGGCACCTACCCAGTCGCCGAGGTCGAGCGCATCGAACTCGCGGTGCGCGGCGTCGCCGATCACCGAGCGGGAGACGAAGAGCTGCACCTCGCCGTCGCGATCCCGGAGCGTGGCGAAGGTGAGGCGGCCCTGGCGGCGGATGAGCGCGATGCGGCCCGCCACCTGCACCCGCTCGTCCGTCTCGGTGCCCGGGACGAGATCGGCGTGAGCCGCACGGAGCGCAGCGAGTGTGATGCTCCGGTCGAACCGGTACGGGTATGGCTCGATGCCTTCGTGGCGTAGCTCCTCGAGCTTGGCCAGGCGGCTGGCGCGCTCGGCGGCGAGATGGCCGGCCGGCTCCGGTCCCGCCTCCCCGGCGCAGGCCGCGTCGCCGCTGCCGGACGCGCCAGGAGGCTCGGACACGTCAGGGGGCTCGGGCCGCTCGGGGGGCACGAAGTGCCACGCTACAAGCGCGACGACGGGCTCGGCCGCTGGCTTCGCGCCATGACCAGGGCCATCGAGAGGGTGTCCGAGCCCGCCGAAGGGGACGGGTAGGGTGCCGGGATGCACCGCCTGACGCCACGGGCGCTGCTGGTGGTGGCACTTGCAGCTACCGCGGGAGTGGGCGTCCTGGCGGCCAAGCAAGACGATGCCCGGCCGGCGGCCAAGCCCTCGTTCCCCGCCAACTTGTTCGCCCGCGGCGGGATCACGGCCACGGCCCGAGCGGCGCCTCCGGGCATTGTCAGCGCCGCGGTGAGCGTCTACACCTCCCGCCAACTCCCGGGCGGTGTCGCGATCGCCGCTTTCAACGCCGCCCATCAGGCCGGTGCCGTCGGGCTCATCACGGAAGGAGCCACCCTCGGCATGACGGCCGTCGTGCGCGCCGGCAAGGTGGTGCAGGCGCCGCCGCCGGGGTACCGCTACGGGTTGTCGACGAGCGCCGTCCCGAGCGACGCGGTTGGGCGCATCTTGAGCAGGACCGTGGCTGGAGTCATCGCTGCCCGACAGGTCGTGATCAACCAGATCACGGCGACGATCCACGGCATCCGAGCCGGTGACTTCGTCTACCTCTGGAACGCGGCCGCCCATCCGGTGCCGCTGCGGGTCGGCCTGGTGGCCGCGCCACGCTCACGGGGGGGGCCGAGGTGCTCATGACGCCCGAGCTGTTCCACACGCTCGGCTACTACCGGCCCGACGAGGTGGTGATCTTCGGATTCCCCAGCCTGACGCGCCTCGGCCAGGCGCTCACCGCGAACGGGCTGGTGCAGCCGACCATCCGGATCGTGCGCTCGTGGGACCCGCCGAACCCGGACAGCACGTTGTCGACGGCCAACGAGAAGCTGAAGCTCGGCGAATTCTCGTATACGGGCTCGGGCAACTCGATCACGCAGGACGCGGCGTGGCGCTCGGCCAACATCTTCCGCTATGCCATCCCGGTCGGTGGCGGCACGATCAACACCTACTGCCATCGCCTCGTCGAGCCCGGGATCCAGGCCGCGCTCGCCGAGGTGACGGCCCGGGGCCTGGGCGGCCTCATCGACCGGGCCAACACGAACAGCGCCGGCGGTTGCTACGGCGCCCGCGAGGTGCGCGCCAACGGGAGCACGACCGGTGGTTCCATCAGTCGCCATTCGTGGGGCGGCGCCATCGACATGAACACGGTGACCAACTGTCTGGGTTGCGTGCCTCACATGAACTGCACCATCGTGCAGATCTTCCGGAAGTACGGATTCGCTTGGGGAGGCAACTTCCTCGATCCCGACGGCATGCACTTCGAATACGTCGGCGAGCGGCGTGATCTGCTCAGCTACCCCTCTCGCTACTGCCCCAACGTCGCGGGCGTCACCCGCACGCCGAGTCCCAATGCTCCCGAGCGGGCCGCGGTGCCGCCGAACCCGACGGCGACCGACAGCCGCGATCAGCTCTTCGTCCGGCCCGAGGAGGACGAGAGCGTCAACGGCTGAGCCGGGGTGTCACCTGGAGGGGGAGGGAGAACCTCCCCCTCCGGCACTAGCCTCGGAACCCGATGGCGCTGCATTTCGTGATCATCGGGGGCGGTCCGGCCGGGGCGACCGCGGCCACGCACGCGGCGCGCCTCGGCGGGGAGGTCACGCTCATCGAGCAGGAGATCATCGGTGGAGCCGCCAACCTGTGGGACTGCATCCCGTCGAAGACGATGATCGCGACCGGCGGCGCCATGTCGTTCACCCGCCGGGCCCAGGGCTTCGGGTTGGAGACCCTCGAGCCCGACGTCGACTTGGCCGACCTGAAGGAGCGCGTCGAGACGATCGTGGGTCGCCTCAACCGCTCGCTGATCGAGCTGCTGTCGAGCCAGTCGGTGCGGATCCTGAGCGGGCGGGCCCACCTCGAGGGCACTCGAAAGGTCGTGGTCGAAACCTCCACCGGCGTCGAGGAGCTCTATCCCGACGCGGTGTTGATCTCGACCGGGTCCCGGCCCCGCATCCCCGACTGGGTCGTGCCCGACGGCGACCGCATCCTCACGACGCGCGACTGCTACCCGCCGCCCGTCATGCCCGAGCACCTCGTCGTGATCGGCTCGGGGGTCACGGGCGTCGAGTTCGTGCACATGTTCAACACGCTCGGCTCGAAGGTCTCGCTCATCGTGAGCCGGCAGCAGGTGCTGCCCACGAAGGACGCCGAGGTGGCCGCCGCACTCGAGACCGATTTCCTCGACCGGGGCGTCCGTCTGCTGAAGGGGGCCCGGGCGAACGCCATCGACCGCACCGATGACGGCGTGCTCGTGCGCTGCGACGACGGCCGGTCAGTGGCCGGCAGCCACGCGCTGCTCGCCATCGGCAGCATCCCGAACAGCGAGGGGCTCGGCCTCGCCGAGGCCGGCGTCGACGTCGACCCGGCGGGCTACATCCGCATCAACCATCATTGCCAGTCGAACATCGCGCACCTCTACGCGGCCGGCGATGTCTCCGGGAAGCTGCCGCTGTCGTCGGTGGCGTCGATGCAGGGCCGGAAGGTGGCCGAGCACGTCATGGGCCTCCACACCCGGGAGCATCGCCACCTCGACTACGACAAGGCCGCCTCCGCCATATTCACCGAGCCCGAGATCGCCGACGTCGGCCTGGCCGAGGCCGACGCCTTCGCCGCCGGACGCAAGATCCGGGTGACCAAGGTGCCCTACGCCGCGGCTCCCAAGGCGTTGATCGACAACGACACCCGGGGCTTCGTGAAGATCCTCTCCGACCCCGCCACGGGCGTCGTGTTGGGGGGTTCGATCGTCGGGCGTCACGCTGCGGAGCTGATCTCCGTCATCGCCTTGGCCGTGACGGCCAACCTCAAGGTGAGCGACATCGTGGACAGCCTCCTCGTGCATCCTTCGCTCGCCGAGGCGCTGGCCGACGCCGCCGACTAGTGCCGAAAGGGGAAGGAGACCTTCCCCTTTCGGAACCCCCCATCTCGCACAAGGGAGGACCTCGGACTCGATGCCCAGCTCACTCGTCACCGGAGGCGCCGGCTTCGTCGGCTCGCACGTTGCCAGGCATCTGGTCCTCGCCGGGCACGACGTCGTCGTGCTCGACGACTTCTCCGGAGGCTTCGCAGACAACGTCCCGCCCGAGGCTCGGCTCGTCCAGGGCTCGGTGACGGACGCGGATCTCGTCACCTCGCTGTTCGCGAACCAGCGCTTCGACTACGTGTACCACCTCGCCGCCTATGCCGCCGAAGGCCTCTCGCACTTCATCCGCCGCTTCAACTACACGAACAACGTCATCGGGAGCGTGAACCTCATCAACGAGGCCGTCCGCGGCAACGTGAAGCGGTTCGTGTTCACCAGCTCGATCGCGGTGTATGGCGCGAACCAGTTGCCGATGGTCGAGGATCTCGTCCCGCGCCCCGAGGATCCCTACGGGGTCGCCAAGTACGCGGTCGAGCTCGACCTCCGGGCGGCTCACGAGATGTTCGGGCTCGAGTACACGATCTTCCGGCCTCACAACGTGTACGGGGAGCACCAGAACATCGGCGACAAGTACCGCAACGTCGTCGGCATCTTCATGAACCAGATCATGCAGGGCGTGCCCATGACGGTCTTCGGCGACGGGCGCCAGACACGCGCCTTCTCCCACATCGACGACGTGGCCCCGATCATCGCCCGCAGCCCGACTGAGCCAGGCGCCGCCGGGGAGATCTTCAACGTCGGCGCCGATCAGCCGTACACGGTGATGCAGCTGGCGCACGTCGTGGCCCACGCCATGGGCGTCGAGGCCGAGATCGAGCACCTGCCGGCGCGCAACGAGGTGGAGCACGCCTATGCCTCCCACGAGAAGGTGAGGGCGTGTTTCGGTGAGACCACCCCGGTCAGCCTCGAGGTCGGGATCGGCCGCATGGCGGCATGGGCCAAGGCGAAGGGGCCGCGCCGCACCCCGGACTTCGAAGCGGTCGAGGTCTGGAAGAACTTCCCGCCGGGGTGGGAGTCGGCCGTCCGTCGCCGCGCCACCGGCTGATGAGCCGCATCGTCCTGGCCGGCACCTTCGATCCGAACTTCGCCCGGAACCGTCGCATCCGAGCGCTGCTCGAGCACCTCGGCCACGACATCGAGACGTGCCAGGTCGACGTGTGGGCCGGAGACCGGTACCTGATCCCGCAGCAGAGCAAGCTGGCGACGCTCGTGCGGGCGGCGCGGGCCTACCCCCGCCTCGTCTGGCGCTTCCTGCGCTTGCCACGGGCCGACGTGGTGGTCGTGTTGTACCCAGGCTGGTTCGACCTGCCGCTGCTGTCCTTCCTGGCCCGCCTGCGGCGGATGCCGGTGGTCTTCGACATCTTCATCTCGTTGTACGACACCGTCGTGTCCGACCGGAAGCTGGCGTCGCCTCGGTCATGGCTCGGTCGGCTGTGTCTCGGCATCGATCGCTGCAGCCTGCGACGGGCGACGCACGTCCTCGCCGACACGCCCGCGCACGCCGAGTTCTTCGCGTCCCTGGCCGACCTCCCGCCTGACCGGTTCAGCGTGGTGTGGCTCGGTGCTCAGGACGAGGTGTTCCGGCCCCAGGCCGGCATCGAGCCGCAATCACGCCGGGTGCTCTTCCACGGCACCTTCATCGCGTTGCAAGGCCTCGAGACGATCGTTCATGCGGCCAAGCTGCTGGAGGATGACGATGTCGAGTTCCGCATCGTGGGGAGCGGGCAGGAGCAGGGGCGGGTCGAAGCGCTGGTCGACGATCTGCAGATCACGAACATGGAGCTCGTCGGGCTGATACCGCTCGAGGAGGTACCGAGGGAGATCGCGGCAGCCACCGTCTGCCTCGGCATCTTCGGCACGACGGGCAAGGCCCACCGTGTCGTCCCGAACAAGCTCTACGAGTGTGTGGCCGTGGGACGTCCGGTCATCACCGGCGACACCCCCGCCGTGCGCAGCGCCTTCAGCGAGGAGGAGATCGCGCTGACCCTTCCGGGCGACCCCACTCGCCTGGCGGGCGCCATCCGGCGGTGGCTCGACGACCCGGTCGGGCGCGAGGCCGCGGGGGCCGCCGCCCATCGCCGCTACCTGACCGACTACGCCACCGGACCGCTCAGCGCTCGCCTCGACGAGGTGCTCAAGAAGGTCCGGTGACGTCCTCGTCCTTGTCGGTGGCGAGCGAAGCGCCGACATCACGGCGTCGGGTTCCCGGCCTGGTGGCAGTCGTGGGGCCCTCCGCGGTCGTGGTGCGAGCGATCCGTCCCGGTCGCACCCGGTGTGAGGCGACCGCGGTCAGCAGGCCCTCGGCGGCGACCGCGACGAGGCGCTGGTAGACGCTGGCGGCGACGATCACCGAGGACGGGAACGAGCCGTGCAGGATGGCGACGAGCACCGCCTCCCGGATGCCGACGCCCGACGGGATGGGCACCGCGATGAAACCGACCGTCCACGCGGTGGCGTAGGCGCTGATCACGAGGAACGGCTCATGCACCTCGTCGAGGCTGCCGAGCAGAACGAGGAACGCAGTGCCGGCCATTACAAGTGTCACGAGGTTCGTGGCCCACGCTGCGAGGATCGACCGCTGGCTCGGGACGAGCTCCTGGGAGGTGTCGCGGGTACGGGGGATCCTGCGCAGCGCCCAGACCATCCACCGCCGGTCGAGCAGCACGAGCGACGCCAACCCGGCGGCGCCGAGCACTGCCCGCAGGCCCGGCGACGCGGCCGACCAATCCAGGGCGAGCGTGAGCACGAACGCGCCACCCGCTACCGCCTGCGTAACGGCGAGAACGGTGAACGCGGTCGCCCCTCGCTTGAGACCCACGCCGAAGGAGCGGGCCAGGCCGACTTGCCCGGTCGCTTGCCAGATCCCGCCAGGCACGTACTTGCCGAGCTGTGACACGAGCAGCGCGGCGCCGTGGTCGACCCGACGACCCCCGAGCAGGATCCCCCAGGCAAAGGCCGCGCTGAGCAGTCCGAACGCGGCGCACCCGAACGCCGCCGCCAAGCGACCAAGCGATGGCAGCTCGCCGTTCGTCGCGCTCCAGGCATCGACGAGGGCGAGGGCGAAGAACGTGATCGCGAGGAGCACGAAGATCGCGATCGCGACACGACCCACCGCCTTGCGGTTGAGCGTCACCTCGATCGGCGAGCCGCCACCACGTACCCCGTGCCGATGTCCGTGTGTGCGAACGGGAGTTGTACCAGCCGGAACGGTGCGGCGATCAAGGCCAAGGCAGTCGTACTCAGCGTGCTCTTCGGCTGCAGCCTCCGGCCACTCGCGGACGTCCGGTCCTCGAACGTGCCGCTGCGCCGGGCGCGGCGAGCCACCGCGTGGCGAAGGAGCTCGAGCGCGTAGCCCAGGCCTGCGCCCTGGCTCCGGAGCTCGACGACGTCGAAGCCGGCCCTTTCGAGGCGCTCCTCCAGCTCGGCTCGCCGGTAGCGGCGGTAATGACCGGCCAGCTCGTCCCACGGTCCGTAGAGACGGGGATGAGCGGGAACGCTCAACACCAGTGAGCCCCCTGGGCGCACGAGCTCTCTCCACTGCTCGAGCGCCTTCACGTCGTCCTCCATGTGTTCGAGCACCTCGAACGCGCAGGCGAAGTCGTACTGCTCACCGTCGAGCTGCTCGAGGTCGTCGACCATGCGGCCGCGCCCAACCTCTTCGAGCCGAGCGGCGGCCACGGCGCGGGACGTGGGGTCGGGTTCCACGCCCGTGTAGTCGTATCGCCGGGCCAGCCAACTCCCCAGCGCACCCCGCCCCGCGCCGATCTCGAGCACCGTCTTGGGCTGGCTCCGCCGCAGCGCCCGCCGTATCGAGTCGAACCGCAGCCAGGCATTGGCGGTGAGCTGCGGGCCCGCAGACGTCACTCGATCACCACCACGACGTCGCCGGCCCCGACGGTGTCGCCAGGACCGACCTTCACGGTCTTCACCGCACCGGCCCTCTCTGCGGTGATCTGGTTCTCCATCTTCATGGCTTCGAGCACGACCACCGGCTCGCCCACGTCGACCGTCTGCCCCACCTCGACGAGCACCTTGACGATCGTGCCCTGCATCGGGACGGTGACCTCGCCGCTCCCGCCTCCGGCGCGCGAGCTCGAGCCGCCGGAGCGGGGCTTGTGGGCTTTCGGTGAGCCCGCGGCCCCTCCCGCGGCGGCGACGAGGGCCGGTCCGGCGTCGGGCACCCAGAGGCGGACGTTGAATCGCTTGCCGTTCACCTCGACGTCGACCTTCCGCTCGACGAGGGGCGCCTCGCCGTCGCCCGAGACGGGCGCCGGGGCGGGGGCCGGTGCCGCGATCCCGGTGAGGTCGAGGCGCTCTTCGACCCACTTCGTCGAGTGCACGGCGCGGCGGAAGTCCTCGGCCTGGAGGATGGCGATGTCGGCGGGGATCGTGGTGGCGATGCCCTCGATGCGCATCTCGTCGAGCGCCCGGATGGCGCGGGCGATCGCCGCGTCACGGTCGCTGGCCCAGACGATCAGCTTGCCGACGAGGTTGTCGTAGTACTGCGAGATCTCGTCACCCGCCTCGTACCCGCCGTCCCAGCGGGTGCCGAAGCCGGCCGCCACCTGGAGGGCGGTGATCTTGCCGGGCGACGGCAGGAAGCGCCCGCCGGCAGGGTTCTCGGCGTTGATGCGGATCTCGATGGCGTGGCCCCGCCGCACCACCGACTCCTGCGTGAAGGACAGGGTCTCGCCGGAGGCCACTCGGATCTGCTCGGCCACCAGATCGATGCCGGTGACCATCTCGGTCACCGGGTGCTCGACCTGCAGCCGGGTGTTCATCTCGAGGAAGAAGAACGCGCCGTCCTGGAAGATGAACTCCACGGTGCCGGCGTTGGTGTAGCCCACCGCGGCGGCCACCGTGACTGCCGCGTGGCCCATGGCCTCGCGGGTCTCGTCGGGGAAGGCGGGCGCCGGGCTCTCCTCGATGAGCTTCTGGTGGCGGCGTTGCGAGGAGCAGTCGCGCTCGCCCACCCACACCATGTTGCCGTGCCGGTCACCGATCACTTGCATCTCGACGTGGCGAGGCCACGTGAGGTACCGCTCCATGTAGATCTCGGGCCGGCCGAAGTAGGCCTGGGCTTCCCGCCGCGCCGACTCGATGGCAGAGTCGACCTCCTCGGGTCCGCGCACCACCTTCATGCCCCGGCCCCCGCCGCCGAACGCGGCCTTGATGGCCACCGGCCAGCCCACCTCGTCGCCGAACGATCGGACCTGCGCGGGGTCGGTGATGGGGTCGGTGGTGCCGGGAACGACGGGCACGCCGGCGCGGAGGGCGGCGAGGCGGGAGGAGATCTTGTCGCCCATCTCGACGATGGCCTCGGGCGGTGGCCCGATCCACACCACGCCCAGCTCCGTGACGGCCCGGGCGAAGTCGGCGTTCTCGCTGTAGAAGCCGTAGCCAGGGTGCACGCCGTCAGCGCCGCTGCGGCGGATGGCGGCGAGGATGGCCTCGGTGTTGAGATAGCTCTCGGCCGCGGTCTGCCCTCCGAGCGCGTACGCCTCGTCGGCCAACCGGACGTGCAGCGCCGCACGGTCGAGGTCGGAATAGACGGCGACTGACCCGATGCCGAGCTCGCGACAGGCCCTCATGACCCGAACGGCGATCTCGCCCCGGTTGGCAACAAGGATCTTGGTGAGCATGTGGCTGCCTATGTTGGTGCCGTGACCAGCCGACGCGCCACTGGCCAGTGGCCAGCTTGGCGGATCAGGCGTGTCGCGACCACCGGATCGACCAACGCCGACCTCGTCGCTGCCGCACGAGCAGGGGAAGCGCCGGGTGCGGTTCTCGTCGCCGATCACCAGACCTCGGGCCGCGGCCGGATGGACCGCCGGTGGGAGGCTCCGCCCGGCACCTCCCTGCTGTGCTCGCTGCTCCTCACGACCGATGCCGGCGCGGCCTCTGCCCACCAGCTCGTGCAGGCGGTGGCCCTGGCCGCGGCAGAAGCGTGTGAGGACGTGGCGGGAGTCGCGCCCACGCTGAAGTGGCCGAACGACTTGCTCGTCGGACAGCGCAAGCTGGCCGGGATCCTCGCCGAGGCGGTCGGCCCCTCCGTCGGGACGGTGGTGGTGGGGATCGGTCTCAACGTCAACTGGGAGCAGCATGACGTCGAAGCGACCGGGCGGCCGTCGACCGCGCTGAACCTCGAGGCCGGCCGCGACATCGACCGCGAACGCCTGCTCCAAGCCTTCCTCACGCATCTGGCCGCCACCGACTGGGATCGCCTCACGGCGCGGTACCGCGCTCGCTCGTCGACTCTCGGCCGGCGCGTGCGGGTCGAGCTCGGGCAACACGAGCTCGTCGGCACCGCGCGCGACGTCGACGCCGACGGCTCGCTGGTCGTCGAGACGGACGACGGCGCTCGTCACACCGTGCGCGCCGGCGACGTGATCCACGTGCAGGCCGGCTGAAACCTGGCCCGAGCCGGGCTTTGCGCCACGGCATCACCGGCGAGCCGGGAGGCCACCGGTGACCGAAGATGAAGCCCTCCCCGTAGTAGCGTGGCGCTCCGTGTCCACGGCCGGTCGCTCTCGACGGCGTGCTCGACGCAGCTGGCCGCAGCGGATCCTGCTCTCGGTCGGCGTGCTGGTCGTCACGGCCTGCCTCCTCGCGGCCGCTGGGGTCTGGTACGCCAAGCACCGCCTCGACAGCGTGAAGACGATCTCGCTCGGTCAGGTGCTCACCCCTCAGGGCCAGACCGTGAGCGGGCACTTCCCGACGCGGGTGGAGAACTACCTGCTGGTCGGGTCCGACACGAGGGCCGGGGCCAAGCCGGGCGATCCCGACTACGGCGGCATCGTGGGCACCGAGGATCCCGTCGGGCAGCGCTCCGACACGATCATGATCCTCCGCTACGACCCCACGACGAACTCAGCCGCCATTCTCTCGCTGCCCCGGGACCTCTACCTTCCGATCGCGGGAACGAACACCTCGAACCGCATCAACGCCGCGTTCTTCAAAGGGCCCGACGTCCTCATCAAGACCATCACCGAAGATCTCGGCATCCCGTTGCACCACTACGTCGAAGTTGACTTCCAAGGGTTCAAGCGCATCGTCGACGCCATCGGCGGTGTGTCGATCTGGTTCGACCACCCCGTACGCGACGCCAACACCGGCCTCTACATCCAGGAACCCGGCTGCGTGAAGATGAACGGCGTCATGGCTCTCGAGTACGCCCGCTCCCGGCATCTCGAGACGAAGATCAACGGCCGCTGGCGTGAGGACGGAACGGCCGACCTCGGCCGCATCAGCCGCCAGCAGGACTTCATCCGCAAGGCGCTGCAGAAGGCGGTGCAGAAGGGGACGAGCAACCCGCTCGCGCTCAACGAGCTGCTGGGCGCCGTGGTCGACAACCTGACGATCGACAAGGGGCTCGACCTCTTCGCCTTCGCCGGCCGGCTCAAGTCGCTGCAGGGCACGCAGATCGCGAGCTACACGGTCCCCGCCGACGGCAAGTACATCCGAGGCAACGCCGTGCTCGTGATGAACGAGAAGCAGGCCACCCCCCTGCTCGACTACTTCCGCGGGGGCAGCGCCGTCCCGGCCTCGACCGCGTCGAGTGGAGCTTCGACCCGGGCCACGTCAGCGTCGACGGCGAAGACCACGCTCGCGCCGCCGACGACGACTCGCCCCATCGGCACGGTGCCCGGGGTGGACAAGCAGTGCGGTTGAGCGCGGACCGTCCCGCCTGAGAGGGGGATACGGACGGGTTCAGGTCGGCAGGCGGTCGGCTTCTTCGCGGTGGGCGAGGTACCAGTCGACCGTGCGCCGGAGCCCCTCCTCGAAGGGAGTGACCGCCCGCCATCCGAGCAACTGCTCGGCCCGCGAGGCGTCGACGCGCCGGCGGGGCTGCCCGTCGGGCTTCGACGGGTCCCAGCGGAGCTCGCCGTCGAAGCCGACGATGGCCGCGATGCGCTCGACGGTCTCCCGGATCGACACCTCGTGGTCCGTGCCGAGGTTGACGGGCTCCGGATCGTCGACCAGCTCCGCGGCGAGGACGATCCCTTCGGCGGCATCGTCCACGTAGAGGTACTCCCGCGTCGCCCGGCCTGTGCCCCAGACCTCGACCTTGTCCTCGCCCTGCTCGACGGCTTCGACACACTTGCGGATCAAGGCCGGGATCACGTGGCTGACCGAGGGGTGGAACTTGTCGCCGGGGCCGAAGAGGTTGGTCGGGATCACGAAGGCCGACCGTTGGCCGTATTGGGTCCGGTTCACCTGCGCGTGCACCAGCAACGCCTTCTTGGCGATCCCGTAGGGGGCGTTGGTCTCCTCCGGATAGCCGTCCCACAGCCGTTCCTCGCGGAACGGCACCGGCGTGAACTTCGGGTACGAGCACACGGTGCCGACCAGGGCCAGCTTGGCCACGTCGTGGCGGCGGGCGGCTTCGACGACGTGCGTGCCCATCAGAAGGTTGTCGAGGTAGAGCTGGGCCGGCTCGGCGAGGTTGAACCCGATGCCGCCGACCCGAGCGGCCAGGTGGACGGTGACCTCGGGGTGCGTGTCGGCGAAGAGCGCGTCGGTGGCCGAAGGGTCGGTGAGGTCGTAGTCGCGGCGGCCGGGGGAGATGACGTGGGCGCCTCGGTCCCGTAGCTTCGCCACCACCACTCGGCCGAGGAATCCGGATCCGCCGGTGACGAGGACGCGACGGCCCAACCACGTGGTGTGCATCGGACGATCATGCTACGGCGAGCCCGCCTGCCAGGATGGTCGGCCGTGCGCGTCGCCTTCACGCTCGAGCAGTGCTGGCATCGCGTCCCGGGCGGCACGGCCGCGTCGGAGCTGGCCCGGGCCTCGGCGCTGGCCAGGCGAGCTGACGTGGACATCGTCGGGGTGGCGGCCCGCCACCACCACCCTCCGACGGAAGGCTTCGCGCCCAGCGTGGCCGTCCGACAGCTCCGGCTGCCCCGCCCGCTGCTCTATGAGGCCTGGCACCACCTTCGCCGGCCCAGGGTGGAGCAGGCCACCGGGCCGGTCGACGTGGTCCACGCCACCACGCTGGTCGTCCCGCCTCGTTCCGCGCCACTCGTGGTCACGCTGCACGACCTCGCCTTCGTGCACGAGCCCAGCCATTTCACCGCCCGAGGGGTCCGCATTCTGCGCCGAGGGTTCGAGCTCACCCGCCGCCAGGCCGACCTCGTGCTGTGCCCTTCCTCGGCGACGCTCGAGGATGCGGCCGCGCACGGGATCGACCGCGGCCGGCTACGTCTCGTCCCCCACGGCGTGGACAGCCGGCCGGTGACCCAGGCGGACGTGGTGCGGGTCAGGCGGCGCTATGGCCTCGACGGTGGGTACCTCCTCTTCGCCGGGACCCGCGAGCCCCGCAAGAACCTCGCCCGGCTGGTCGAGGCCTTCGAGCGCGCCCCGGGTGGTCGCCGCCTCGTGCTCGCAGGGCCGAAAGGCTGGGGGACGAGGGGCCAAGAGCAGCCGGTCGCGGGTGAGGATGCCGGCCCCGGGTCGGCGACCGCGAGTGGGAGGGTCCTCGCCCTCGGTTTCGTTCCCGCCGACGACCTCCGGGCGCTGTACGCCGGCGCCGATGCCTTCGTCTATCCGAGCCTGCGGGAGGGCTTCGGCCTGCCGGTGCTCGAAGCCATGGCCCAGGGCACTGCCGTGGTCACCTCGAAGGGAACCGCCACCGAGGAGGTCGCCGGTGGCGCGGCCGTGTTGGTCGACCCGTTGGACGTGGCCGACATCGAACGAGGGATGGTGGAGGCGCTCGACCGGCGGGCCGAGCTCGCCCGGGCCGGGCGGGCGAGGGCGGCCGAGATGACCTGGGCCCGGACGGCGGAGCTGACGGTGGCCGCCTACCGGGACGCGACGTGGCGATGATCCCTGTCGGCGTCAACCTGCTGTGGCTGCGACCCGGCGTCGTCGGCGGGTCGGAGGAGTACCTCTGCCGGCAGCTGAGCGGCCTGCGCGAGCTCGACCACGACTACGACGTCACGATCCTCGGGCTCGCCGGATTGGCCGAGGCCCATCCCGAGCTGGCGGTGCACTACCCGATCGAGGTGGCCCCGGCTCGAGGTTCCAACCGCGCCTGGCGGGTGGTGATGGAGAACTCATGGCTGGCCGCTCGGGCGCGGCGCCATCGCGTCCGGCTGATGCACCACGGTGGCGGGACGGCCCCAGCCATTGGACGGGGGCCCCGGTCGGTCGTCACCATCCACGACCTCCAGTACGTGCGGTTCCCAGACAGCTTCTCCCTCCTCAAGCGGAGTTGGCTCAGGCGCGCCGTCCCGACCGCCGTCCGCCGCGCCGATGCCGTCACGGTGCCGAGCGAGTACGTCCGCCAGACCGTGATCGAATCCCTCGCCGCCGCGCCGGAGCGGGTGGTCGTCGTGCCCCACGGGCTCCTGCCGGTCGAGCCCCCGGGCCCCGAGGCGGTCTCCGCCGCTCGCGCCCGCTACGGACTCCCCGGCCCGTTCATCGTCTACCCGGCGATCACCTATCCCCACAAGAACCATCTCGTGCTCGTCCGGGCGCTCGCGGTGCTCCAGAAGTCGCACCCCGACGTGCAGTTGGTGCTGCTCGGTGCGGCCGGCTCGGCCGAGGATGACCTCCGAGCGGAGATCGCCGGCCTCGCCCTCGGCACCGCCGTCGTGCGGCCGGGGCGCGTGCCCGCCGCCGACCGCGACGCGCTCTACCTCGCCGCGGGTGGACTCGTCTTCCCCAGCCGTTACGAGGGCTTCGGCGCGCCCGTGATCGAAGCCATGGCCGCCGGCTGCCCGGTCATCGCCGCCCGGACGGCGGCGCTCCCCGAGGTGGTCGGTGGGGCGGGGCTGCTGGTCGATCCCGACGAGCCGGAGGAGTGGGCCGACGCCATCGCCCTCGTGCTCGATGACCCGGGCCAAGCCGACCTGCTCCGTCAAGCGGGACTGAGCCGGGCGGTCGGCTTCACCGCCCGCCGGTCGGCGGCCGCGCTCCTCACCGCCTACGGTCTCGCCCTCGCGTGAAGCTCGCGATCCTCTGCCCGCACTTCGCTCCCGACGTCGCCCCGACCGGGGAGGTCATGACCCGGATCGTGCTCGAGCTGGCCGACCGTGGGCACCAGGTGCACGTCGTCTCCGCACTCCCTTGGTACGTCCACCATCGGGTCGAGCCCGAGTGGTCGGGCACGCTCGTGCGCCGCGAGGCCACCGAGTGGGGTTCGATCACCCGGGTCCATCCCTTCCCGACCGACAAGACGTCGATCCCCCGCCGCGCCGCGGGCTTCGCCGCCTTCAGCGGCCTCGCCGGTCTCGCCGGCCTGCGCGGTGGGACGGTCGACGGCGTGCTCGCGATGTCGCCGCCGTTGACCCTCGGGCTCACGGGGGCCACCGTCGCCCTGGCCCGCGGAGGACCCTTGGTCTTCAACATCCAGGATGTGTTCCCGGACGTCGCCATCGAGCTCGGCGCGATCACCGATCCGCGGCTGATCCGGGCCACCCGATGGCTCGAGCGGGCCAGCTACCGCGCTGCGGACGCGATCACGGTGCTCTCCGAGGATCTGCGCCAGAACGTGGCCGGCAAGCTGCCAGAGGGCCACAGCTCCAAGGTCCGCGTAATTCCGAACTTCGTCGACACCCAGGCGATCCAGCCGCGGCCGCGCCTGACGCCGTACCGGGCCGAGCTCGGCATCGGGCCCGAGACGGTGGTGATGTACGCGGGGAACGTCGGGTTCTCGCAATCCCTCGAGCTCATGATCCTGGCGGCGCGTGAGCTCGCCGACGATGCCGGCGTGGTCTTCGTGATCAACGGTGGCGGCTCGGCGCGCGAGGAGCTGCGGCGGCAAGCGGGCGACCTCCCGAACGTGCGCTTCGCGCCGTACCAGCCCAAGGCGCGTCTGGCCGAGGTTCTCGCCAGCGGCGACATCCATGTCGTGCCCCTCCGCCGAGGCCTCGCGACGTCGAGCGTCCCGTCGAAGACCTACTCGATCCTCGCCGCCGGCCGTCCCCTACTGGCGAGCATCGATGCGGGTACCGAGGTCGCCGCGCTCGTGGCACGGGCCAGTTGCGGGCTTTCCGTCGCCCCCGAGGACCCGACCGCCTTCGTCGGCGCGCTCCGCCGTCTGCTGGCTGACCCAGGGAGCGCGGAGGCGATGGGGGCTCGCGGCCGTGCCTTCGTGGAGCGGTGGGTTTCGCCCGGCGCGGTCGCCGCGGCCTACGAGTCATTGTTCGACGAGCTTCGCCGGCCGACCGGGATGAGCGCCGACCAGCCGCTAGCCTCGATGACTCGTGGGTAAGGCATCATCGGCGAAGAAGGTCGCCAGGGTTGCAAAGGCAGGCAAGGGCACCAAGGTCCGGTCGACCCAGGGCCAGGTGTTCTACATCTCCCTCGCCGTCGTCGTCATCGTCGGTGTTGCCTTGATCATCTTCGCCCGCACCAGCGGGCGCACCGCGGCCGTGGCCGAACCCCCCACGCTGACCGACCACTGGCACACCGCCTACGGCGTCTATGCCTGCGACCACTTCCTCACCGCGGTCCAGAACCAGAACGACCCGAACGGCATCCACACCCACGGCGACGGCGTCATCCACGTCCACCCGTTCTCCTCCGTCTCGACGGGCTCGAATGCCAAACTGGGGGTCTTCTTCAACGCGGCGGGGATCAAGATGTCCAACACCAAGCTCGAGATGCCCGAGAACCTCGGCACCTACGAGAACGGGAAGGACTGCAAGGGCAAGCCGGCCAACCTGCGGGTGGCGGTGTGGGACGACGCCACGGGTACGGCCGCCCCGAGGATCTACACGAGCGACTTCAAGAACATCCGGTTCACCAACGACCGCATGGCCATGACCATCGCCTGGGTGCCCGACGACGTGAACCTCGACAAGCTGAAGCCGCCGAGCATCCCGACCCTCGATCAGCTGAGCGACGTCGGCACGACGCCGACCACCGTGGCCGGCGCCACCACGGTCCCGGGGGCGACGACGGCACCGGGGGCGGCAACGGTCCCGCGGGCCACCACGACGACGGCCACGACAACGCCCTCCTCGTCCACCAGCGGATGAGGGCGGTGGTCCTGGTCGGAGGGTTCGGGACCCGTCTCCGACCGCTGACCCTCACCACTCCCAAGTCGCTGCTGCCCGTCGGCCACCTGCCGATGCTCGAACGGGTGCTGGCCAACCTGGCTCGCGGCGGGGTGACCGAGGCCGTGCTCTCCCTCGGCTTCCGTCCCGATGACTTCATCGCCGCTTACCCGGACGGCACGTGCGCCGGGGTGCGCCTCGCCTACGCCGTCGAGCCAGAGCCGCTCGACACCGCAGGGGCCATCCGGTTCGCCGCGGGCCTCGGCGGCATCGGCGAGACCTTCATCGTGGTCAATGGCGACGTGCTCACCGATCTGGACGTCGCGTCGCTGCTCGCCTTGCATCGTCCGCGCGGGGCGGAGGCGACGATCCACCTCACCCCGGTCGCTGACCCATCCGCGTTCGGCGTCGTGCCCACCGACGAGGATGGGCGCGTGCAGGCCTTCATCGAGAAGCCGCCGCGAGACGAGGCGCCCACCAACCTCGTCAACGCGGGGACCTACGTGCTGGAAGCCTCGGTGTTGGCCCGCATCGAGCCGGACCTCCCGGCGTCGATCGAGCGCCGTACGTTCCCGGCCATGGTCGAGGACGGCACCCTCTACGCGATGGCGACCGATGACTACTGGCTCGACACGGGCCGGCCCGAGCTCTACCGCCAGGCGAACCTCGACATCTTGGAGGGCCGGCGGACCCATGATCGCTGCGACCCCGTGGCCGCGGGCGCCCGTGTCGATGCCGCCGCCCTCGTGGAACGCGCGATCGTCGGCACTGACGCGTGCATCGAGGGCGGAGCGGTCGTATCGAGAAGTGTGGTGCTTCCTCGGGTACGGGTCGGTCGCGACGCCCGCCTCGTCGACTCGATCGTCGGCACCGGCGCGGTCATCGGAGCCGGTGCTCATCTCGTCGAGGTGGTCGTCGGCGCTGACGTGGCCGTGGAGGAGGGCGCTCGCCTCTCCGGCACACGCGTGCCCGAACCGGTCTGACCGGTGCGGGCCCTCGTCACCGGTGGGGCCGGCTTCCTCGGCTCTCACCTCGTCGACCGGCTGTTGGCCGAGGGCAACGCCGTCGACGTCGTCGACGACCTCTCCACGGGCTCGCTCGCCAATCTCGCCGAGGCCCGGGCCGTCGCGGCGGGACGGTTGCACATCCATCACCTCGATCTCCTCACTCCACAGCTGGTCGAGCTGCTGCAGCGGCGGGGGCCGGAGGTCGTCTTCCACCTGGGCGCGCCGGCACCGGCGGCCACGCCGCGAGCGGTGGCCGAGCTCGCCGTCGTCGGCACCGTGAACCTCCTGGAGGCCGCCCGGTCGAGCGGCGCCGAAAAGGTGGTCGCCGCGCTCGACGCCATGGCGTTGTACGGCGAGGTGCCGTCGAAGGAGTTGCCCATCCGTGAAGGCCAGGCCTTCACGCCGACCAGCCTCGCGGGCGTGTGCGGCCGAGCGGTGGCCGACGTGCTGGCCCAATACCGCGCGGAGCACGACCTGGAGTTCACCGCGCTCGCCTTCTCCTCGGTCTACGGCTCCCGCCAGGCGCCCGAGCGCGGCCCGGTGGCCGCGCTGCTCGACGCCGCCGCCCGGGGGAAGCCCGCCACGTTGGCCGGCGACGCCCGCTGCACTCGCGACCTGCTCTACATCGATGACGCGGTGGACGCGCTCGTGCGAGCCGGCGGGCGCGGCAGCGGTCTGGTCGTGAACATCGGCACCGGTGTGCAGACGAGCCTGCGCGATCTCCACCGGATGGTGGTCGGTGATTCGGCGCCGTCACCGGCCTACGTGCCGGGGGAGAGCGTGGTGCCGACGCGTTTTGCGCTCTCGCCCGTGCGGGCCCGCATCCACCTCGGCTGGGCCCCGTGGACACCCCTCGCCGAAGGCATCGACGCCCTCCGCCGCGGCGGCTAGCGCCGGAGCTCCGAACCACCTATTCGTGCGATTTCCGAAGGCACGTTCAGCCGCCTGCTTCGTGCGGTGAGGTTCTCCGGCGACCGTCGGGCTACCGGAAGAGGTCCTCCGCGGCCGGGCGCACGAGCTCGCGGGCGACGCTTGCATCTCGCAACCAGGCCGCCTCGACGCCGCGCACGATGGCCACCGGGATGCCAGCGGACTTCCCCATGACGAGCTCGGCCGCCGACGCCAGCTCGTCGGCCACGGCCACCTCCGTGACCTGCATCACACGGCCGAGGGCGTCCTCCGTCCCCCTCAGGTCCACCACGGCGGCCACTCCGGCGCACCCGATGGCCACGTCCGTGAGCCCCTTGCGCCAAGGGCGGCCGAAGGTGTCGCTCACGATGACGCCCACCTGCACGTGGGCGCGGGCTCGAAGCCGGTCGCGTAAGCGCCGAGCGGACCGGTCGCTGTCGACGGGGAGGAGGGCGGCGTAGCCGCGCTCGACGTTCGAGAGGTCCACGCCGCTGTTGGCGCAGACGAAGCCGTGGCGGGTCTCGGTGATGACGAGGTCGCCCCGCCGCCGGAGGACCCGTACCGCCTCGGCCTCCACCACGGACTTGTGCGATCGCGGGTCATCAGGGTCGATGGCGACGAGGCGACCCTCGGCCTTCGAAACCACCTTCTGGGTGACGACGAGCACATCGCCGTCACGGAGCGGTCCGTTGGGCGGGCTGGCGCAGGCATCCGCGATCACGTCCGCCAGTGCGTCACCGCGCCGCACCTCGCCGATGCCCTCGACGCCCCACACCTCCAAGCGGCCCACGCCGCTCACCTTACGGTTCGACTCCCGGAGCCCCGCGGCGTATCCGTCGTGCCACCGGAAGGCTCGGGTGTTCCTGATGGCCGAGGAAGGCGTCACCGTCGAGATCGAGGCGCGCGGGCAGGGCACCTATCGCGGCGTGCTCGGCACCCGACCCTTCGGTGCGCTCCTCGCCGCCTTCGGGGGCTCGGCCCTCGGGCAATCGCTCGGCGCGGTGGCCGTGACGGTCGCCGTCTATGACCGCACCGGCTCGACCGCGTGGGTGGCCGCCGCGGCCGCCTCGCGATTCGTCCCCTACTTGCTGTGTTCGAGCCTGAGCGGTGTGGTGGCGGACCACTGCGACCGCCGCCGCGTCCTGATCGCCTCCCTCACCGGACGCGCCGCGCTCGCCGGGTTGACCGCGTTCGCGATCTCCGCCGGGGCGGCTCCCGCCGTCATCGTCTCGCTCAGCGCCCTGCTGGTGGCGGTGGGTACGCCGTGCTACCCGACGGTGGCCGCGGTCGTGCCCGGGCTCGTCGACAGGGCCGGGCTCACACCGGCCAACGCGTTGGTCACGATGGTCGAGGCGTCGGGGTTCCTTGTCGGCCCCGCGCTCGGCGGCGCGCTCCTCCATGCGGGACCCGCCGCCGTCATGTTGCTCGACGCCCTCGTGCTGCTCGCCGCGCTGGTGCCCCTCCTCTCGGTGCCGCTGCTGCCCGCTCCCTCCCGCGACGGCCGGGACGGATGGCGACGCGAGCTCACTGCGGGCCTCCGGGCCGTCGCGGCCTCGCGAAGCGCGGCCGGTCCGTTCGTGCTCGGCGTCACCGTGAACTTCGTCTACGGCGGTGCTCTGGTCGCGCTCGTGCTGGTCGCCCGCCATCTCCACATCGGCGCCACGGGCTACGGCGTCCTGAACGCGGCCTTCGGTCTCGGCGCCTTGGCCGGGGTCGTGCTGACCAACCGTCTCGCCCGATCGGCCCTACCGGCGACGGCATGCTTGGTGTGCGGCGCATCCGTCGCGCTCCTGGCCGTGGCTCGCCACGCGGGTCCGGCGGTGGTGCTGCTCATGATCTCGGGCGGAGCCTCCGTCGTGACCGAGGTCATCGCGGTGGGCGCAATCCAGAAGGCGGTGCCGAGCGAGGTCCTCGCCCGCGTCTTCGGTTTCTACGACACCGCCGTCGTCGGCGCGGTGTTCCTCGGATCGGTGCTGGCCCCTGCCGTCCTCCATGTCGTCGGCCTGGAGGTGGGGCTGGTCCTGCTCGGCGGGGCGGTACCGCTGGTGGCCGTTGCGCTGGTGCGGGGGCTGGGGCGGCAGCCCGGGGCTCAGCCCGCGGCCGCCAGCACCGCGGCGGCGAGGGAGGCGGCGACAGCCGGCGAGCGCATGATCGTGTCCGTCACCATGCAGGCCACGCCCTCCGCGGCGACGTCGTTCCGCAAACCCTGGTCGGCTTCGTCGATCACCAGCGCGCCGGCGACGTCTCGGTAACGACGCGCCACCTCCACGGCGCTCGCGTCCCCACCGAGCTCGCGCAGCATCCGGTCGGCGGGCCCCTTGAGCGCGGCGCCGGCGACGATGGGCGACACGGCGACGACGCTCGAGCGCCTCGCTCGCAGCGCTGGCCGCACCCCCGGGACGGCGAGAACGGGTCCGATCGACACCACCGGATTGGACGGCGCGATCACGACGAGGTCGGCGTCGCGCACCGCGTCGAGCACCCGCGGAGCCGGCTCGGCTTCGTCGACGCCGTCGAAGCGAACAGCCCGAATCGGGACGCTGTGATGGAGGTGCACGAAGTACTCCTGGAAGGCGACTTCGCCTCCTTCGACGAGCTCGAGGCGCGTCTCGATCCGGTCGTCGGACATCGGCAGGAGCCTGACGCCGACCCCCCACGAGGACGTGATCTCCGCGGTGACCTCGGACAACGTCGCTCCCTCGGCGAGGCGGTGCGTGCGATAGAGGTGGGTGGCGAGGTCGGCGTCGCCCAGCCCGAACCACGTGGCCGCGGCGGTGGACCCAGGGGGGCGCCCCGCCGCGAACCGTTCGAGCGCGGCCATGACTCGCCACGTCTCGTCGCGCAACCCCCACCCGCGCTCGGGGTCGATGGCGTCGGCCAGCGTGTACGTGACCGTGTCGAGGTCCGGGCAGATGGTGAGGCCATGGAGCACGGTGTCGTCGCCGGTGTTCACGATCGCGGTCACGTCGCCCGGTGGCACCACCTGCACGAGCCCGGCCAGGAAGCGGGCGGCGCCCACGCCGCCGGCGAGGACGGTGATCATCGCCCTGCGGCGGCCAGGGCGTCCCCGTAGAGCGTCACCATGCCGTCGGCCATGGCCGCCCAGGAGAAGTGCTGGAGCCGGGCCCGCCCGGCCTGGCGCAAGCGGGCTCGGAGCGCGTCATCTGACAAACCGGCGATGATCCCAGCGGCGATCGATGTGAGGTCATCGGGATCGACGAGGATGGCGGCGTCGCCCACCACCTCGGGCACCGCTCCGGCACGGGCGGCCACGACGGGGACGCCGGCGGCCATCGCTTCGAGGGCGGGGAAGCCGAAGCCCTCGTCGAGTGACGGGTAGACGAGGAGCGCGGCGTGGGTCAGGACGGCATCCCGGTGCGCTTCGTCGAGCCAGTCGGTCACGAGCACGCGCTGGGCGGCGTCGCGCGGCAAGGCTCGGATGGCCTCGGCGATGGCGGGGTCGTCCGGGCCTTCCGGACCGGCCAGGACGAGCTGCACGTCCGGATGGTCGCGGTGCACCGAGCCGAAGGCGCTCACGAGGCGGGTGAAATTCTTGCGCGGCTCGCGGGTGCCGAGGGCGAGTACGTAGGGCCGCCCGTCGAGCCCGGCCAGGGGGGCCGGGCCCTCGGCGTCGATGCGCTCGCGGGTGACGCCCGGGTAGACCACCCGCACGCGGTCGGTATCGAACAACCGTCGCACCTGTGTGGCCACGTGCTCGGAGATCGTGTGCACCCATGCCCCTTCACTGGTGGCCCGCCGGATGAGGGGCACGAAGGATCGGACAGTGGTGTTGGCAAGCTCGGGGCGGGTGACGAAGGAGACGTCGTGCACGCTCACCACGGTGGGCCAGCCGGTGGGCGGCACCACGTAGTTCGTGCCGTGTACCACCTCGGCGCCGGCCAGCGTGTGGCGCCCGTTCGGGCGGCCGGCGAGGGCCCACCCCCCGAGGGCGGCGCGCGCTGGGTAGGGGAAGCGCCGAGTACCTGCCGGCACGCTCGCTCGCATGCTCACGGCATAGGGGAGGAGCTCCACGTCCGTCCGGGCGGCCAACTGCTCGACGAGGCGGGCCACCAGCGTCCCGATGCCCGTGCGCTCTCGCGGGAGGGTGGGCGTCGTATCGATCGCGACGGTGAGCGCCATGCGCGTGACGGTACCGCCAGGACCGGGTCGCGCCACGCCGGTCCCCTCTCTCATGGCTCGAGGGGGATGTCCTGGAGCGCCTCCAGCAACGATGCCTCGTCGGGCACCGCGCCGGTGGCGAGGCGGGAGCGCAGCGTGAGGGCGAACACCAACATGGCCACGAACGATCCGGCGATCAGGGCCAACTCGACTCGCAGCAGCAGATCGTCGCTCGCGATCGCGACGACCAGGAGGAAGCTGATCATGCCGGCGAACCAGCCGAAGGCGACTCCGGCGTGACCTTGGAGGGCGATGATGGCCTGGGAGAGGGCCAACGCCACCATGTATGCCGCGCTGGCGAGGGCCAAGAGGGTGAGCGTGCGGCGCGACAGGTGGGAGTCGAAGAGCACCCTCAACACGAAGGGCCCGATGAGGAACGCCCCGACGGTGCCGAGCGCACCCACCCCGATCACTGAGCGAAGCAGGCGGCGGAAGCCGAGGCGGAACTCCTCGAAGCGGGCCTGGGCGGCGAGTTGGGCCAGCTTGGGCAGCAGGGCGGCTTGGACGGCCTGGAAGAGGAACAGCGGCACCCGCGCCACGAGCACCCCGGCGTTGAACGCGCTCACGAGGGGCTGCTCGGCGGGGGTGGCCAGCAGACCTGCCGCCAACGGACCGGCGTTCACCAACGCGGCGGCGAGCACCGATCCGGCGAGGAGCCAGCCGAGGTTCGGCGTGAGCTCCCGCCACGATGCCTCCGGGCCCGGGTGGAGCGCCTCACCAGGGCGGGCGACCCGGAGCGCCAGCACTACGGCGATCAGCGGGGGAATGCCGACCAAGAGGCCGTAGGGCACCACGCTGTGGACGCCGATGACGACCAGCAATGCACAGGCGGCTACGCGGATGATGCCGTCGCTGCCCATGAACGTGCCGTAGCCGCTGAAGCGGCCCGTGCCCGAGAACAAGCCCCGTGCGAAGTGGCCGCAGGCGTAGCCGATGAAGGCCAAGACGAGAGCTCCCACCAGCCCCCAGTCGCCGGAGAAGAGCTCGCGTGCCAGCACCGGGCCGAGCGCCAGGATCACGACGCTGATCAACGCGACCAGGCCCACCGCCAGCACGCCGGCTCGCCGCGCCACGGGCGCCCCACCTTGGCGAAGGGCACGCCGATGCGCGAGCGCACGGCCGAGCTCCTGCTCGACGGGCAGGAAGAAGCCCGGCGCGAGCACGAACGTGGTGAACCAGAGCACCGACAGCGGCGCGAAGTTGCTGGCGCCGACCGCCCGGCGCGACAGGGCCAGGTAGCCGTAGGCGCCGAGGCCGGAGATGACGAGGCCGGCCCCCACCGAGAGCGTTCCCTCCGGCAGGGGATTGCGCCGCGTGGCGGGCGCCGAGGTGGGAGGGTCCGCCGTCGCCAAGGCAAATCAGGGTATCGCCTGCATGCTCATCGCCCTGGGCGCGCCGAGGGCGACGGCCATTGACGGTAGCGTGGGCGGGTCGCGGGCGAGATTCGGGGGTGCTCCCATGAAGATCACGACCCTCGGCCGCGCCCGAGTTGTCCTGGCGGCCGTGGCCACGGCCGCGGCCTCCCTGGCGGCTGCACCCGCGGCTGCGGCGAGCGGCCCGCCCCAGACCGCTCGGAGTGTCGTCCCGAGTGTCGCCCCGAGTGTCGCCCCACAGGCGTACGGGACGACCCTCACGATCCAAGGCCACGGCTTCGGCCACGGGGAGGGGATGGGCCAGTACGGCGCCTTCGGGTATGCGACGACGTACCGCTGGACGTGGCAGCAGATCCTCGCCCATTACTACGGCGGCACGACGCTGGCGACGACCAACCCCAACCAGTTGCTCAGTGTCCGCCTCCAGGCCCTCGACGACCGGCCCTTCACCGCGTTCGTACAGGACAAGGCGGCGCTGGCCACCAACGTCGACGGGGGGGTGGGCCGGTTCCGGTCCATGGTGGCGCTGGAGACCGCGACCCCGGGTGTCTACAACATCTATGGCCGCGCCGACGCCGAGGTGTGCCCGAGCTACGCCGCCCCCTTCAACGCGACGGGCTGGACGCTCGTCAAGGCCGGCGTCATCTCCTCCAGCCTCCAGGGCCGCTACGCCGACTTCGCGGTCGTCGGCGTGCCGACATCGACTCCCGACATCGGCAACCTCGTCGGGGTGTGCGAACCGGATGCGAGCGTCGTCTACTACCGCGGGTCGCTGCGGGCCGTGAACGGAACTGCCGGCGAGAACCGGACCGTGAACCTCGTCCCGCTCGATCTCTACGTGCAGGGAGTGGTCCCGCGCGAGATGCCGGCGTCGTGGGGGCTGTCGAGCGGCGGCGCGGGCATGAACGCGCTGCGGGCTCAGGCGGTGGCCGCCCGGACCTTCGCCATTGCCGGGGGCAGCCGATGGAGCTACGCCAGGATCTGCGACAGCCAGAGCTGCCAGGTGTACGGCGGCGTGGCGAAGCGGGGCACCGTCGGCGCTCCCCTCTTCGCCCTCGAGCAACCGACCGCGACGACTGCCACGGCCAACACGTCGGCGGTCATCCTGGAACGCGCCGGGGCACCGGTGTTCGCGATGTACTCGTCGTCGAGCGGCGGCGTCACCGCAGGCACGGTCTTCCCGGCCGTCGTCGACGCGGGCGACGCCGTCTCGCCCTTCCATTCGTGGTCGGTGACCGTGGCCGTGGCCACCATCCAGGCCCACTGGCCGTCGGTCGGGGCGCTCCAATCGATCGTGGTGACCAAGCGCAACGGGCTGGGCGAGTGGGGCGGGCGGGTGCAGCAACTCGTGCTCCGCGGCACTGCGGGTGCGGTGGTGCTGACGGGCGACCAGTTCCGCGTCGGGCTGGCCTTGCGCTCCAACTGGTTCTCGGTCCCCGACGGCTGCGCGGGGCGCGCCGGTGGCACGCCGACCCCGGCTCCGACCCCGGCCATGTTCCATCCGGTCACGCCGGCGCGGGTGCTCGACACCCGGCGCGGCCTCAACGCCGCCGCGGCCCGGATCGGCGCGGGCTGCGTGCTCGCGGTGCACCTGGCCGGGCTCGGCGGCGTGCCGGCCACCGGCGCCAGCGCCGTGACCTTCAACCTGACGCTGACGGGCGCCGCGGGCCCCGGATCCGTCACCGTCTACCCGTGCAGCGCGGGCCGGCCGCTGGCCTCGAACGCCAATCTGGTCGCCGGTGTCGCGGTACCCGCCTTGGTCACGGTGCCGCTCGACGGCGACGGCTACGTGTGCATCTTCGTGGGGCAATCGACAGATGTCGTCATCGACGTCTTCGGCTGGTACGGGGGGAGCAGCGGGTTGGGCTACCGACCGGTCGTCCCCGCCCGCCTGCTCGACACCAGGACCCGCGCCCCGCGCCCGGCGGCGTCCCGACTGTCATCGCCCTCCCCGGTCGGGGCGGGATCCCCGCCGGCACCGCCGTCGGCGCCGTGGCTCTCAACCTCACCGCGGTGCGCCCCCGCGCCAACGGCTGGCTGGCGGCCTATCCGTGCGACGCGGCGCGACCGGGGTCGTCGAACGTGAACTTCACCGCCGGGGGCGTTTCCTCCAACGCCGTAGTGGTCGCGGTCGGGCCGTCCGGGAGGGTCTGTATCGTGGGCAGCACGACGACAGATGTCGTCGTCGACGTCCTGGGCTGGTACGGCTCGACCGGGGCGCGGTACCTGGCCCAGACGGCGCGGCGGGTGCTCGACACCCGCGCCGCCATCGGCGTCCCGAGGACCACGCCGGTGGCCCCGGGAGGAACGATCGCCCTCCCGCTCACGGGTCCTCCCGGCACGGTGGCGGCCACGCTGAACGTGACGGCCACCCGCAGCGTCGCCTCGGGGTTCGTGACGGTCTACCCCTGCGGCGCCGCGCGACCGAACGCCTCGAACCTGAACCCCGCTCGCGGTCGAGTGATCGCCAGCCTCACTACGGTCGCGCTCGGCGCCGGAAAGGTGTGCCTCTACACCTCGACGTCCACCCACCTCATCGCCGATCTCCAAGGCTGGTTCACGGCCTGACGCGGCGAAGGCGCTCGTCGAGCGCTTTCGCCGTCTCTCCGTCGATGGGACGCCGTGCGGCGTCCCGAGATCTGCGACCAGTGACGCCGACGGGCGTGCCCGCCGCTCAGGCGGCCTTGGCCTCGCCGAGCCAGAGCTCGCGGACCTGGGCCCGAGCCGACTTCGCGGCGTCGTGGGCCTGGGTGACCGCTTCCTTGGCCTGGTCGGGGAGGCGGCTGGTGAACTGTTCGACGAGCTCGTCGAGCTTGGTCTCGAAGCTGGCGCAACGATCGTCGAACGCCTTGCGCTGCGGCTCGAACCGGTCCGTCAACCACGACATCTGTGAGCGGCTTTTCTCCAGCTGGCTCTCCAAGTTGGCCCGCAGGTCCTCGACCTGCTCCTGGGCCTTCTTCACCGATGCGACCGCCAGGCCGACCGTGAAGTAGATCCCGTCCTTGGCGACGTTGGTCACCTGGTTGACGACGTCTTCGACTTTGAACTGCTCGGACATGTAGAATGCGCTCCTTCCGCTTGTGCTAGCAGTGTACCGATGCTTGCTAACTTTTGCAAGCATTCCACCAAAAGCAGGACGCGCGGCGTGACTTCGGTCACCGTTTCCTGACGGCGTTCAGTTGGAAGGAGCGCGCGCCGCCCGGACCCCGAATCGATAGGTCGACGGAGCGCGGCGTCCACGGGGCCCTCGGGCCCGACCATCGGGTGCCGCCGTTCGCGAGCGACAGGGCACTACCCTCGAACGATCGTGGAGGAAGCCGCCCCGACCGCGCCTCCGGTCGTCGCGGTCCTCGTCACCCACGACCCGGGCCCCCGCTTCCAGGTCGTGCTCGACGGGCTCGCCAGCCAGGATTACCCCAACCTGCGCGTCCTCTTCCTGAACACCGGCGCCCAGGGCGATCTGGCCGAGCGGGTGCACGCTCGCCTTCCGGGGTCCTTCGTCCGCCAACTCGACGCCACCACGACCTTCCCGATGGCGGCGAACGAAGCCCTGCGACTGGTCGAGGGGTCCGGGTTCTTCTGCTTCCTGCACGACGACGTCGCCCTCGACCCCGACGCGCTCCGCCTCCTGGTCGAGGAGACCTACCGCTCCAACGCCGGGGTCGTCGGGCCCAAGCTGGTCGACTGGGACGCCCCCGACCACCTCCTCGAGGTGGGCATGTCGGCGGACAAGTTCGCCACGCCGTCGTCTCTGGTCGAGCCAGGCGAGCTCGATCAGGAGCAGCACGACGCCGTGCGCGACGTGTTCTTCGTCCCCTCCGCCTGCCTCCTCGTGCGCACCGACCTCTTCCGCGCCCTCGGCGGTTTCGACGAGGTCTTGGCGTATTCAGGCGAAGATCTCGATCTGTGCTGGCGGGCGCACGTGGCCGGGGCGCGCGTGCTGGCGGTGCCCGCGGCGCGCGCCCGGCATGTCGGCTCCCTGAGCGAGCGCAACCCTCAGCTCGACGCCCCCCGTTTGGCGGCGCGCCACCGGTTGCGCACGGTGCTCGGCAACTACACCCCCGGCCAGCTCGTCCGTGTGCTGCCCCAGCATCTCATCATGACCGTGATGCTGGCCGTGGGGGCGCTCCTCACGGGGCGGTTGCACGTCGCCGCGGCCGAGCTCGGCGCCTGGCCGTGGAACCTCACGCGGATCGGCGACATCCGGGAGAAGCGCCGCGGGGTGCGAGCGACGCGACTCGTTCCCGATGCGGAGGTTCGCACGCTGCAGGTGCACGGCAGCGCCCGCCTGCGCGCCTTCCTCCGCAGCCGGGCGGCCGGTGGCGACCGCTTCGTGAGTTCCGCGGGCCGCAGCATCGCCGCCAGCGTCCGCTCCGGTGCGCCTCGCAGCTCGATCATCGCCACCGTCGTGATCCTGTTCCTGTTGCTGATCGGCAGCCGATCGCTCTTCACCGACGGGGTGGCCGCGGTCGGCACGCTCCTGCCCTTCCCCGCCCAGCCCACGCAGCTCCTGCCGCGAGTACCTCTCGGCCTGGTCGACGCACGGCCTGGGGGCGACCGTGCCCCTGCCGAGTGGCGTGGCCCTGCTCGGCCTCGGCGGTCTTTTCACCTTCGGCCACATGGCATTGCTGCGGACCCTGCTCGTCGTGGCCCCCCTCGGGCTCGGCTACCTCGGGGCGTGGCGTCTCGCTCGCCCGTTCGGTAGCCAGCGCGCCAAGCTCGCCTCGGTCGTGATCTACGGGGCCGCGCCGCTCGGGTACAACGCCATCGCCACCGGGCGCTGGGCGGGCGTGCTCGTCTATGGCGCCATGCCTTGGGTCGTCGCCGCGATGGCGAGGCTCTCGGGGTTGGAGCCGTTCGGGCCGGCGCCGGGCGAGCGGGTGCGGCCGCTGGTCGCCCGGCTCGCCGGCTTCACGCTCCTCCTCGCCCTCGTCACGGCGTTCGTCCCCCTGTTCCCGCTCGTGGCCGTCGCCGCGGCCATCGCCCTCGTGCTCGGGTCGCTGCCGGTCGGGGGATGGCGCGGCATGGGTCGGATGCTCGGCGGGACAGTCGTCGCGTCACGCGCCGCCCTCTTCCTCCTTCACCTGCCGTGGGGCTGGACGTTGCCTCGGTCAGGCAACTGGTCGACGCTCGCGTCGGTCGTCATCCCCGGCGGCGAACGCCTGGGCCTCAGCAATTTGGCTCGCCTGACCACCGGCCCCATCCACACCTCCTGGCTGGGCTGGGCCTTCCTCGCGGTGCTGGTCATCGCGCTCTTGCTCGCCCGCGGCTGCCGGCTCGCTTGGGCCAGTCGGTCGATGGGAATGGTCGTGGCCTCACTCGCCGTGGCCTGGCTCGGCGACCGGGGCACGCTGGGATTCGGGCTGCCCGCGATCGAGGTGGTGCTGGCGCCCATGGCGGTGGGGCTGGCGCTGGCGGCGGCGTGCGGAGCCGCGGCCGTCGATCAGGACGTCGCCGGCACGCGGCTGTCCTGGCGCCAGCCGCTCGGCACCGTCGCCGCGGTGGCCATCGCCATCGCGCTGCTCCCCGCGCTGGCGGCCGTGACCGATGGTGCATGGAAGCTCGGCCGGAGCGATTTCACCGACTCGCTCGCCTTCTTGCCGGCGCAGCAACAGGCCGGTGCCTTCCGGGTGCTCTGGGTGGGCGATCCCCGGAACCTGCCCGGCACCGGATGGCGCCTGGCCGACGGGCTGGCCTACGAGCTCTCGCAGGACGGGGCGCCCGACGTGCACGACCTCTGGTCCGCGGCGCCGACCCGGGCCGAGCAGCTCGTGGCCGACGCCCTCGGGCTCGCGTCGGACGCGCAGACCGCGCGACTCGGGCGGCTCCTGGGCCCGATGGGTGTCCGGTACATCGTCGTGCCGCTCCACCGGGCACCCCAGGCCGAGCCGACGCCCCGCCACGAGCCACCGCCAGCGCTCCTCACCGCCCTCGCCAGCCAGCTCGACCTGCGGGAGGTCGACCTCGACGACGCGCTCGTCGTCTACGAGAACACCACCTGGATGCCAGAGCGCGCCCAGCTGAGCCCGGCCGCCGCCGAGGCGAGCGCCGAGGCTGGCTTCGACACCCTGGTGCGAGCCGACGTGAGCGGTTCGAAGGCGGTGCTCCCGGCCACCGGTCAGCCTCGCCGCTACGCCGGAGATGTGGCCGCGGGCACCGTGTACCTCGGATCAGCGTCGTCGGCAGGGTGGCACCTGGACGTCGACGGGCACTCGGTGGCGCGGCGGCCAGCCTTCGGATGGGCCAATGCGTTCGAGGTGCCCGCGGGGGGCAAGGCCGTGCTCGCCTACTCGACCTCGCCGTGGCGGTGGACGCTCGTCGCCGCCCAGGTAGCCGTGTGGGTCGGGGCCATCCTTTTGGCGCTGGGCACCGTCGAGCGCCGGCGGCGGCGGACCGCAGGCCTGGTGCCCGTGCTCATCGACCTCGGTGACCGCCAGCCGGCCGAGCCCGTGGCCGCGTCCGTGGCGGCCGGGCAGGGCGGCGGGCTCGCTCCGCCGGCCGCGCCGCCAGCACCTCCCAGTGGTGCTGCGCCGCTCGGCGAGCCTGGAGGGTCGGGGGCTCCCGCGCCCCACGGGGGCAGCCCTGCGCCGGGGGCTCTCGCCCCCCACGGCGGCCCCCCTTCGTCCGCCCCGAGCCTGCCGTGGAGTGGGTCGCCGCCCCCGTCCCCGCCGGCACCCGGCGAAGGCGGTGCGCCATGAGGCACCATTGGATCGAGCGCTTGGTACCCCTCGTGGCCATTGTCGCGCTGGTGGCCGGAGGCCTGTTGGCCGACCGGCACCTGGCACCGGCTCCGGCGGTGCAGTTCGGCTCGAGCACGGTCTCGCCCATGCCGGTCGTGCCGTCGGGCACGCCCCTCTCGTCGTCCTGGTTCTGCCCAGGGGTGCCGGCAGGCGCGACACCTGGGAGCGACGGCGTCATCAGCGTGCTCAACCCGGGTGACTCCGCCATCGAGGGGACGCTCACGCTGTACCCGATCGACGGCGAACCCATCGCCAGGCCCCTCGCCCTGCCGGAGCGCAGCCGGAGTGACTTCCGGATGTCCCAGGTCGCTCCCGGCGGCTGGGCCGCGGCGGTCGTCGAGCTCCTCGGTGCCGAAGGCGTCGTCGAGCAGACCGCATCGTCCTCCGCCGGCTTCGCATCCAGCGCGTGCGCCAACACGGCCGCCCAGACGTGGTACCTCGCCGACGGCGTGACGACCCTGGACGCGTCCCTGTCGCTGCTGCTGTTCAACCCCTTCCCCGACGACGCGATCGTCGACATGTCCTTCGCCACCACGAGCGGCACCCGCCAACCCGGCAGCCTCCAGGGCTTCGTGGTGAAAGGGCGCAGCCTGAAGGTGCTTCCCCTCGACGACGTGGTGCGGCGCGAGCCCACCATCGCCACCACGGTGAAGGCCAGATCCGGGCGGGTCGTGTTGGGCCGGGCCCAGAGCTTCGTCGTGGGGACGCGGCGGGCCTTCGCCGTCGGGCTCGGCTCCACGCAGGCCTCCGAGAGCTGGTGGTTCGCCGCGGGCGAAAGCAGCTCGCGCACCTCTGAGCGGCTGGCCCTGTTCAATCCCGGCGACGACGACAGCGACGTCGAGGTCGCCTTCTATCCGGCCGATCCGTCCAAGACGCAGACCCCCGACCCTGTCGATGTGACGGTTCCCGCGGCCGGCTCGGTCACCCTCGACGTGAACGCCACCGACTCGGTGCCCGATGGCGACCACAGCATCCTGGTCATGGCCGAGTCGGGCCGACCGGTCGTCGCCGAGCGCCTGCTCGACGTGGCCGGGACGAAGACCGCCAACGTCACGCTGCAGCCCGGCTCCCCGTTGACGGCGACGGCCTGGACGCTCCTCTCCGGCGCGGCCGGGAACTCGGAGTCCCTCGCTGTGGCCAATACGACGGGTGAAGCGACGACCGTCACCGTCCGCGTGCTCGGCCCCGCCGGGCCAACAGCCCTGGAAGGTCTGAACGGCGTGACCCTGGGCGCGGCGGCTTCGCTGCGCGTCGATCTCTCGGCCAAGGGCGTGAAGGGCGCTCCCGTCTTCGTCCTGTCGTCACTGCCCGTGGTCGCCGAGCGGCTCGAAGGCGCCCCCGCGGGACGCACCGGCGTGTCCATCGCTCGGGGCATACCCGCCGAGCCGTGAGGTGATCCAGGTCGTCGTGGCCGTGGTGGTCGTGGGGGCGGCCCTCGTCGTGGCCGTGCTGCTGCAACGCCGTCGCCGTCCCGACGCCCCGAGCCAGCCGGCGGACTGGACGGTGCCGGCGCAGCTCGATCGCGGCGACTTCCCCCGGGCGGAGCTGCCCTGGCTCGTCGCCATCTTCACGGCGTCGAGCTGTCACACCTGCCAGGGTGTCGTCGACGCCGCCCAGACCTTGGCGAGCGCCGACACCGCCGTCGCCGAGATCGAAGTGGCCGCGCAGCCCGAGCTGCATCGCCGCTACCACATCGACGCGGTACCGATCACGGTCATGGCCGACCAGCACGGCGTCGTCCACCGCTCCTTCGCCGGACCGGTAGCGCCGGGCAAGCTGCGCGCGGCCCTCTCGGCGCTGCAGCATCCGAATGGCTCCGCCCCGTCACCCGGGCTCTAACGGTCCTCAGCGGGCAGCCCGCGCCCGGCCCCCCGTTCCAGGCGGCGGAACGTGCGAAGTTCGCTCGTTCGCCTGACTGGCTCGCCAGGGTGGCGGTCGTCCGGCGCGAGATCCGGACGGGGTGGGGGCGGCGGAGGTGGCGCGGGCGGGGCGAACGGAGCGATGTCCCGCACCGGCGCGGCACGGCGACCCGGAAGGAGCAGCAGCCCGACCCCGATCGCCGCGCCGGCGAGGCCGACCACAACCCCGACGAGGCCGACGAGGCGATGCTGGTCGGCTTGCTGGCGGCTCTGGAGGGCCAGCAGGTCGCGGGCCGTCCACCCGTTCACCACCTGCTGCTTCGCCGCGCTGTCGGCCTGGTCCTCGTTGGCGGCGTCTGCGCGCAGGACGGCGCGGAGTGCCTTGGCGTCGTCGCTGGCCTGCCGCTGGGCCATCAGCCACGTGGTCACGCCGAGCGCGAGGGCGGCCACGGCCAGAAAGGCGACCACGACCCGGCGCGCCATCAACCCCCCTCTGCGCCCATCGACCATTGAGGGTAATTGACCACCCGGCGTACTCGACCACTGAGTGTCATGGTCAGGCGGCGCGCGGGTGGGGCTCCGAGTTCTCGTACGGAGCTCGATCCGGCTTGGCCGGTCGAGCGGAGTTCGTCGGACGGGGGGTTCCGAAGGGGGGAAGGTCTCCTTCCCCCCTTCGCCAACGGTCAGTCGCGGACGGGCGCGGTGGCCGGCACCCCTTGGCCGTTCGTCGGCGTCTCGGTCACGGGGGTGGACTCACCCATCCCTTGCTGCACCAGGCGGACGACCTCCGAGCCGTCGATCGTCTCCCGCTCGAGCAGCGCCTCGGCCACGAGGTCGAGCCCCTTGCGGTGCTTCTCGATGAGCTCGTGGGCCCGCTCCTCCTGCTCCCGGAGGATGCGCTGGACCTCCTCGTCGACGAGGCGGGCGGTGTCGTCGCTGTACTCCCGGCTGCCCGTCATGAGGTCCTCGCCGAGGAACACGTGCTGCTGGCTCTGCCACGCCATGGGACCGATCCGATCGCTCATGCCCCATTCCCGCACCATGCGCCGAGCGAGGTTGGTGATCGTCTCGAGGTCGTTGGCGGCGCCGGTCGTGCGCTGCCCGAACACAACCTCCTCGGCCACCCGGCCCCCCAAGGCCATGCAGATCCGGTCCTGGATGTATTCGCGGGCGAACGAATGACGTTCCTCAGGCAGCGTCTGCGTCACGCCGAGCGCCATCCCGCGGGGGAGGATCGTCACCTTGTGCAGCGGGTCGCCCATGGGGAGCACCGCGGCGAGCACGGCGTGGCCACCCTCGTGATAGGCGGTGACCCGCTTCTCCTCCGCCGACAGCACCAGGCTGTCGCGGCGGGCGCCCATCATCACGCGGTCCCGGGCCGATTCGAAGTCGATCCGCTCGATCTGGCGGCTGCCCCGGCGCACGGCGAACAGCGCGGCCTCGTTCACGAGGTTGGCCAGGTCGGCGCCGCTCATGCCCGGCGTGCCCTTGGCCATCGTCTCGAGATCGACGTCGGACCCCAAGCGCTTGTCGCGTGAGTGGACCTTCAGGATGGCGAGGCGCTCGTCCATCTCGGGGAGCGGAACCACGATCTGGCGGTCGAAGCGGCCGGGGCGCAGCAGGGCGGGGTCGAGGATGTCGGGCCGGTTCGTGGCGGCCAGGATGACGATCCCCTCGCTGGTCTCGAAGCCGTCCATCTCTGACAGCATCTGGTTCAGCGTCTGCTCACGTTCGTCGTGGCCGCCGCCGAGGCCGGCGCCCCGCTTGCGGCCGATCGAGTCGATCTCGTCGACGAAGATGATGGCCCGGCCCATCTTGCGGGCGGACTGGAACAGGTCGCGGACGCGGCTCGCTCCGACCCCGACGAACATCTCCATGAAGTCAGAGCCGGTGACGGACAGAAAGCCGACACCGGCCTCACCGGCCACCGCACGGGCGAAGAGCGTCTTGCCGGTACCCGGTGGGCCGACCAGCAGCATGCCCCGCGGCACCCGGGCGCCGATCTCCTTGAACCGCTCGGGCATCTTCAGGAAGTCGACGACCTCCTTGATCTCCTGCTTCACCCCTTCGTAGCCGGCGATGTCCGCGAAGGTGGTCGAAGGCTTGTCGGCGTTGTAGGCCTTCGCCCGGCTGCGCCCGATGGACATCACGTTGCCCATCTGGCCGGCGGCCCGCCGTTGCATCCACACGAAGAAGGCGATGATCAGCACGACCGGCAGCAGCAACGGGATCAACTGGCCGATCGGGTTGGGCTGCGGGGTGTAGAACTCGACGCTGACGTTCTTGTCACGGAACAGGGCCAGGTCGGCCTGGGGGATGTCCTTCGGGCCCATCGTCGTGAACTTCTCGCCGCTCGTGAGCGTGCCCGAGATGGAGCCCGAGTCGTTGCTGACCCGGATCTCCTTGACGTCACCCGACTTGACGAGGTTCAGGAAGTCGGGGCTGTAGGGGACCTTCCGGCTGGGGTTGCTCGAGAGCAACTGTGTGCCGAACAGCAGGATGGCCACGACGCCGAGCAGCACCCAGATGGTCCAGCGCGGCAATCCGCCGCCTGGCCGCGAGGGCGGGCGCAGCGGGTTGCGGCCGCGGTCCTGGGGCGGAGGCGGCACCTGCCCTCCCGATCCACCGCTCGGGGGAGGCGGCGGGGGAGGGGGGAGGTTGGTCATGGTGACATGCTAGGGGCCTCGGCGGCTTCCATCGCGGTCGAAGGCCCGGTCGCGCCAGCGTGCTCGGGCTCGCTCAGCCAACGTTCAGTCAAGCAGAGGGGCGTCCACCACGGCCCTGGGGTCTGCTCGCTACCGTGGCCGCCGTGACCGGATCCGGCTCGCCGTTGCCCGCTCCCCGCCTCGACGACGTCACCACGCTGGTCGTGGTGGGGGTGCCCGTCGACGGGCGCCTCGCCCACCGGCAGTGTTCGCGGCCGGCCTGCGCCGAGCCGGCCACCGCCACGCTCGCCTTCCGGTACGAGCGGGCCTCGGCCTGGCTCGACATCCTCACCCCCGAGCGCGATCCCCACGCCTACGACCTGTGCGAGCGCCACGCGGCGCGGGTCTCGGTGCCACGAGGATGGCGCTACGAGGACCGGCGTCATCCTGCGGTGCGCCCGGCGCCACCGGTGGACGACCCCGAACGGCTGGCCGGCTGACCGGCACCACGCCAGGCTCGGGCGGTGGACGACCCCGAGCGCCCGGCCGGCTGATCCCCCACGCCGACGGCGCGCGCCGCCCTCGCGTCGTCGCCGAGCGACATCGCGCCCGCACGGGCCCGTCGGTAGTGTCGCCAAACGTGCGCCCGGCGCCCGACGAGCCCACATTCCGGCCCGGGATCGCACTGGGGGCCTGGGCCGCGGCCTTCCTTTTCTCGAATCTCGGCTCGATCCTGCTGCTCAACGCGCTCGGCTACGGCGGCGTCACCTCGACCGATCAGCTGCCCATCTGGGTCATCGCCATCCTCCAGGTGCCGCTGTGGATCGGGCTCATCGGGGCCGTCATCATCGTGAGCCGCACCTGGGGCACCGGCAGCTTGCGCCGGGACTACGGCTTCCGCTTCGCGGCAGTCGATGTGGTGGGCGTGCCGATCGGCGTGCTCGTGCAACTCGTCTTCGTGCCCGTCCTCTACAAGTTGCTGCCGTTCATCGACACGAGCAGCGTGCAGGAGCCGGCCAAGAAGCTCACCGAGCGGGCGACCGGTTGGGGGGTGGCGCTGCTCGTGCTCCTCGTCGTGGTCGGGGCACCGATCGTGGAAGAGCTCTTCTTCCGCGGTCTCCTCATGCGATCCATTCAGGCCCAGTTCAGCGACTGGATCGCGCTGGTCGGCTCCTCGGTGCTCTTCGCCCTCGCCCACTTCCAGACCACCACGGTGCCTGCCCTCGTGCTCTTCGGCATGGTCGCCGGGTACATGGCGCAGCGCACGAAGCGACTGGGCATGTCGATCTTCGCCCACGCCGGGTTCAACGCCACGACCGTCGTGGCGCTCCTGCTGGCGCGCTGACATCCTGTTGCGGGCTGGCGCATGAAAGCATGTCCGCCACCATGACGGACCTCCTCGACCGTGGGACGGCCCCTGAGCCGAGCGACGCCGTCCTCCCGCTGCCGCCGAGCGAGGCCGAGGCGGCCGCCGAGAGCTGGGCGTCGCGACGCGACACCCGTCGCGGGGTCGAGATCGCCGCCACGATCGTGATCGTCGGGGGGGCGGTGCTGTGGACGCTCGCCCAACTGCATCCGAGCCTGCTGTTCTCGAACACCACGCCCACCGGCGGCGACATGGGGGCCCACGTGTGGGCGCCCGCCTTCCTCCGCGATCACATCCTCCCGAAGTTCCGCCTCACCGGGTGGGCCAACGACTGGTACGCCGGCTTCCCCGTGTACGTCTTCTACATGCTCCCGCCGGCCCTGCTGGTGATCGCGGTGAACTTCCTGCTCCCGTACGGCGAAGCCCTCAAGATCGTGAGCGCGCTCGGCATCCTGTCCCTGCCCATCTGCTGCTGGGCCTTCGGGAAGCTCGTGGGCCTGCGCTTCCCCGTGCCGCAGATGCTCTCGATCGCCTCGGTGATCTTCCTGTTCGACGAGACCTTCCAGATCTACGGCGGCAACATCGCCTCGACGATGGCGGGCGAGTACTCGTTCTCGATCGCGCTATCGATCGCCGTCCTCTATTTCGGAGTCTTCGCCTACTGCCTGCGGACGGGGCGCCACCGAGCCCTCGCCGCCGCCCTCTTCGCGCTCGCCTGCCTTTGCCACGGCATCGTCGCCCTGTTCGTCATCGTGGGCACGATCGTGCTCTGGCTGCTCTGGTCGGCCAAACGAGGCTCGTTCAAGATCTTCACCTCGGTCGCCGTGGTGGGCGGGCTGCTCACCGCGTTCTGGATCATCCCCTTCTACTGGCTGCACCGCTACGGCACCGACATGCACTACGAGCGGGGCACCGACTACCTGCAGATGCTGTTCCCGCAGCCCCCCATCGGGGACCTGCTGCTCAACGGCGTCGCCATCATCGGCCTCGTCGGATCGGTCTTCCGGCGTTCTCGCGCCGGGGTGTTCCTCGGCGTGATGGCGATCATCTTCGGCGTCTGGGCCGTGGTCCAGCCGCAGGGCCTCCTGTGGAACTACCGGCTGCTGCCGTTCCTCTACCTCTGCCGCTACCTGCTCGCCGCCGTCGGAGTGGTGGAGATCGGCCGCGCCTTGGCCCGGCTGATCCGCCCCGGCGGCCGTTGGCTCGACTGGAGCTTCCGGCTCGCCACCTTGGGCATCGCCGCGCTCGCCACGTGGCTCGCCCTCGGCCTCCACTTCCGTGTCCTCCCCGGGGGAGGCCTGATCAACGACGGGGGCAAGCAGGTCTATGCCTGGCCGGCCAGCTTCCCGATCCTGAAGAGCGACAGCGCGGGCTACGTGAAGTACTGGGCCAAGTGGAACTACGAGGGTTACGAGGCCAAGGACGCCTACGGCGAGTACTACGGCGTGATCAACACCATGAAGCAGGTCGGCAGCACCCAGGGCTGCGGGCGGGCCCTGTGGGAGAACAACAACGACATCAACAAGTACGGCACGCCGATGGCCCTCATGCTGCTGCCGTTCTGGACGGACGGCTGCATCGGCTCGATGGAAGGCCTCTTCTTCGAGGCTTCGGGCACGACGCCCTACCACTTCATCACGGCCGCCGCGGTGAGCGAGCAGAGCTCGAACCCGGTGCGCCGACTGCAGTACGACAACGCGGATCTCTCGAAGGGGGTGCCGTACCTCCAGACGCTCGGCGTGCGGTACTACCTCGCCTACTCGCCGCCGATCGTGGCGCAGGCGGATGCCAATCCTGACCTCGTGCCCCTGGCCACCTCCGGGCCCTGGCACGTCTATGAGGTCAAGGACGTGTCGCTCGTCAGCCCGCTCAGCACGCAGCCCGTCGTGGTGCGAGGCGTCAACTCGTCGAGCCCCGACCCGTGGCTCGAGGTGGGGACGAGCTGGTTCCAGCACCAGTCGCAATGGGCCGCGCTCCCCGTGGCCGGCGGCCCGTCCTCCTGGCAGCACATCGACGTGGCGCCCCTGCCCGGCCAGACCACCGATGACGTCCGCAGCCTGGCCCAAGTGTCGCCGACTACGCCCATCACCGCCCAGCAGCTCGCGCCGGTGACCGTCAGCAACATCAAACAGACCGACGACGGCATCTCCTTCGACGTCGACAAGGTCGGGGTGCCGGTGCTCGTGCGCGAGAGCTACTTCCCCGACTGGAAGGTGTCCGGCGCGAAAGGTCCGTACCGGGCCGCCCCCAACTTCATGGTCGTGGTCCCCACGTCGACCCACGTGTCGCTGCACTACGGCTATAGCGGTGTCGAGATCTTCTCCTACGCCCTCACCCTCATCGGCATCGTCGGCCTCGTGTACCTGTGGCGGGCCGGCCCCGTCGTGCCTGGCCGCCGCGTCCGCCGCCGTCCGGCTCGGCTGCCGGCCCTCCTGGGTGGCGCCCGGGAGGTCACGCCAGAAGAAGCCAGTGCCTGGCCCCCTCCGGCGACTGACGAGGAGGACCAGACGCTCCTGTTCGACTGGGACGAAGGCCCCGCCCCACCGAGCGCGCTCGCCACGCCGCCCGAGGGGGTGGCGACCTCGACCGACGTGCTCGTGGCGCCGCCCGAGTGGCCCGCGCCGCCCGCCGAGTCCCTGCACCCCGACGAAGTCGCGCGCCCACCGAACGGAGAGCATCCCCCGGACGAGCCGCCCGGTTGACGCGCCGCGCCCTGTCGGGGCGCACTACCGTCGTGTGCCCTATGGCGCCGCCGCTCGAAGCGATCTTCAAGGCCTACGACATCCGGGGCACCGTGCCCGACCAGCTCGACGCCGACACGTGCCGCGCCATCGGCTTCGCGTTCGCGAAGTTCGCCGGGTCTCCTCGCATCCTGATCGGGCGCGACATGCGCCCGACCGGGGTCGAGCTCGGTGCCGCGCTGGCCGACGGGGTACGGGTTGCAGGCGTCGACGTCACGCATCTCGGGCTGTGCTCCACCGATCTCGTGTACTTCGCTTCGGGTCGTCTCGACGCGCCCGCCGTCATGCTCACCGCGTCGCACAACCCGGCTCAGTACAACGGGATCAAGCTGTGCCTCGCCGGCGCGCGGCCGGTGGGATTGGAGAGCGGGTTGGCCGACGTGCGCGACATGGCCCAGGACGTGTTGGACGCCAAGGCGCCGGCACCGGCCACCACGCCGGGCCGGGAAGACCATGCCGACCTGCTCGGTGCCTTCGCCGACCACGTCGTCGCGTTCATCGACCCGACCGCCCTTCGACCCTTCCGCATCGTGGCCGACACCGCCAACGGCATGGGTGGACTCGTCGTGCCAGCCGTCTTCGAGCGGCTCCCGGTCGAGCTCGAGCTGATGTACGGCGAGCTCGACGGGACCTTCCCGAACCATCCGGCCGACCCGATGCAACCGGCCAACCAGCGTGACCTCCAGGCCCGGGTGGTCGCGGCCGGGGCCGATCTCGGGCTGGCCTTCGACGGCGACGCCGATCGCGTGTTCTGCATCGACGAGGCGGGCCGCGGCCTCTCCGGCTCGACGACAACGGCCATGCTGGCGGTCGGCGTGCTCGCTAAGGAGCCCGGGGCGACGATCCTCCACAACCTCATCTGCTCCCGGGCGGTGCCCGAAGTGGTGAGGGAGCACGGCGGCGTGCCCGTGCGCACACGAGTCGGCCACTCGTTCATCAAGCAGGTGATGGCCGAGACCGGCGCCGCCTTCGGGGGCGAGCACTCGGCCCACTACTACTTCCGCGACAACTTCCGGGCCGACTCGGGCATCATCGCCGCCATGGTCCTGCTCGAGCTGCTCTCGCAGTCCGAGCTGCCGTTGTCCGTGCAGCGCAAGCCCTACGAGCGGTACGCGGCCTCGGGCGAGATCAACACCGAGGTCACCGATCCCGCGTCCGTCATCGAGAGGCTGGCGGCCGCTTACGCCGACCAGAGCCAGGACCGCGTCGACGGGTTGACGGTCGACCACGGCGCCTGGTGGTTCAACGTGAGGCCATCCAACACCGAGCCGCTCCTGCGGCTGAACCTCGAGGCGCCGACGCGCGCCGAGTGCGACGAGCACGTCGCCGAGGTGGTCGCCCTCATCACCGGCTGAAGGAAGGAAGTCCATGCCTCTCGACCCGCGGCTCCTCGAGATCCTCGCCTGCCCCGAGGACAAGGGCCCGCTGCTGTACTTCGCCGACGACGATGCGCTGTACAACCCCCGTCTGCGGCGCCGCTATCGCATCCGGGAGGGGATCCCCATCATGCTGATCGACGAGGCCGAGGCGGTGGACGACGCCGAGCACGATCGCCTCGTGGCCAAAGCGGCCGACATGGGCATCCGACCGACCTTCGACGAGGCGCAGTGAGGATGATCGAGCGGCTCGACTCGCTCGAGATGGCACGGGCCACCCTCGGGCTCCCCGAGCAGGTCGAGGAGGCGGCGCGGGCGCTGGCGGAGGGAGTCGGCGCGCTGCCCGAGGGGCCTCTGTCCAACGTGCTGGTGGTCGGGATGGGCGGGAGCGGCATCGCCGGCGACGTGCTGGCGGCCGTGGCGGGCCCCATGTGCCCCGTGCCCATCGTCGTGGTGAAGGACTACGAGCTGCCCGGCTTCGTCGGGCCCGACACGCTCGCGTTCGCCGTCTCCGCGTCGGGCGACACCGAGGAGACCCTGGTGCTCGCCAACGAGGCCGTCCACGTGGGGGCCCGACTCGTGGCCGTGAGCCAGGGCGGCAGCCTCGCCGCGCTGGCGGCCGAGGTGGGAGCCCCTCACCTGCCGGTTCCCCCCACGATCACCATGCCCCGCGCCGGTATCGGCGCCCTCACGGTCCCCCTCCTCGTCGCGCTCGAGGACGCCGGGTTGTTCCCGGGGGCCCGCCGCGCCGTCGCCGATACGGTGGCCCAGCTGCGCCGCCGCCGTGACGACCTGGCTCGCCCTGGCAACGCGGCCGAGACGTTGGCCCGCCGGATCGGCCGCACCATGCCCCTCGTGTACGGGGCGGGGGCCATCGGGGCGGTGGCGGCCCAGCGGTGGAAGGCGCAGGCCAACGAGAACGCCAAGGTGCCCGCCTGGGCCAACCGGTTGCCCGAGCTCTGCCACAACGAGGTGGCCGGCTGGGGGCAGCACGGCGATGTGACCCGCCAGGTGTTCACCCTCGTCGAGTTGCGCCACGACCACGAGCATCCACAGGTCGAGCGGCGCTTCGTCCTCGTCGACGACCTCTTGGAGGAAGTCGTCGCCGATGTCGTGCGCGTCGACGCCGAGGGCGACGGTGCGCTGGCACAGCTGTTCGACCTGGTGCTCGTGGGTGACGTGGTCTCGGTGGAGCTCGCCCTGCAAGCGGGGGTCGACCCGGGGCCGATCCCCGCCCTCGACTACATCAAGTTGGGACTCCAGTCGTAGCCTTTTCGTAACAATGGCCGCCCGCTATGGTGGCCGGCACCGCCTGGGCGCACGGAGGGGTGACGGCATGCGGCAACAAGGAGCTCATCGACCCGGGCGGGCGTGGGCGAGAGGCCTTCTCGCGACAGTGGCCCTGGTCGCCGCGCTCGTCGTGGTGCCGGTGGGCTCAGCACCGGCGGCGACCGGTCCTGGCGGGGGCGGAGAATTCACCGCGATCACGCCGACGCGCGTCTTGGACACCCGGTCAGGCATCGGCTTCAAGGGCGCGGTGCAGCATGGTCTCAACTACGCGGCACGGGTCACCGCGCCCACCCACGTCCCCGACGCGAACATCCTCGCGGTGGCCATGAACGTCACGGTGATCCAGCCCACCGCACCGGGCTGGCTCGCCGTCTGGCCCTGGGGCGTCCCCCGCCCCCTCGCCTCCAACCTGAACTTCTCGACGGGCCAGACCGTCGCGAACCTCGTGGTGAGTGGCGTCAATGCCACCGGCGCCATCGGGATCTTCCTGAGCGCCGGGGCTACCCACGTCGTCATCGACATCGTCGGGTACTACGGCAGCGACGGCGTGGCGAAGCGCGGCGCGCGGCTCATCCCGATCACGCCCAACCGTCTCCTCGACACCCGCAGCGGGGCGCCCATCGCCTCGGGCCAGACGCGCACGCTCGCCATCCGAGGCCGGTCCGCGCCCACCAGCGCCATCGGGGTCGTCGTCAACGTCACGGTCATCTCGCCCGGCGCTCCCGGCTACCTCGCGGTGTTCCCAGGCCCGGGCAAGCCGAACACGTCGAACGTGAACTATGTGCGGGGCGTCACCCGGGCCAACCTGGTCATGACCGGTCTGGGCACGGACGGGGCCATTCGCATCTACGCCTCCGCGACGACACACGTGGCGGTGGACCTCGTCGGGTACTTCAGGACGGGCGACGGCGCGAGCACGTATGTCGGTCGGGTCGTCCCTCTGTCGGCACCGTTCCGCGCGTTCGACACCCGGGAGTACGGCACCCGGCTCGGGCCGCTCCAGCGCGAGGCGTGGAACTTCCAGCCGTTCGTCTCCTCGCTGACCGACGGGGGAGCGCCGGTGGGCCCGATCACGGGCTTGGTCATGAACGTCACCACCACCGCGGCCACGGCGCCGAGCTACCTGACGCTCTTCCCGAACGACAAGTCGTTGCCACGAACCTCGAACATCAACATCGTGGCGGGGCAGACCATCCCGAACCTCGTGGTCGTGCCCCTGTCGACCGCCTCGCCCCCCCACGAGCTCGCCGCCTACAACTTCGGCGGCTTCGTGCACTACCTGTCCGACGTCACGGCGGTGATCCTGGCGGACTAGCTAGTAGCTGGTGCCGGCCGCGGCACTGGTAGGACTCGGCGGCACTCGGCACTCCTAGACTCTTGCGCCATGACCAGCGACGCCCCCGTCTTGCCGCGCCGTGACTTCCGGGTCGCGGACCTCTCGTTAGCGCCCTTCGGTCGCCGGGAGATCCACTTGGCCGAGCACGAGATGCCGGGGCTGCGCGCCCTGCGCAAGGAGTACGGGCCGCTGAAGCCGCTCGCGGGGGCCCGTATCTCGGGGTCGCTGCACATGACCGTGCAAACCGCCGTGCTGATCGAGACCCTCGTGGAGCTGGGCGCCGAGGTCCGCTGGGCGTCGTGCAACATCTTCTCCACCCAGGACCACGCTGCTGCGGCCGTGGCGGTCGGGCCCGACGGCACCCCCGAGGACCCTCAGGGTGTCCCCGTGTTCGCCTGGAAGGGCGAGACCCTGGAGGAGTACTGGTGGTGCGCCGAGCAGATGATGTCCTGGCCGGCGCGCGACGGAGTTGCCGACGGCCCGAACATGATCCTCGACGACGGTGGTGACGCCACCTTGCTGCTCCACAAGGGCGTCGAGTTCGAGAAGGCCGGCGACGTGCCCCCGCCGACCACGGCGGCGAGCGCCGAGTTCGCCATCGTGCTCGGCCTCCTGCAGCGCAGCCTGCGTGATGACCCCACGAAGTGGACCCGCATGGCCGCTGGCATCAGGGGCGTGACCGAGGAGACGACGACCGGCGTCCATCGCCTCTACCAGATGATGGAGCGCGGCGAGCTCCTCTTCCCGGCCATCAACGTCAACGACTCGGTCACCAAGAGCAAGTTCGACAACTTCTACGGCTGCCGGCACTCGCTCGTCGACGGCATCAACCGCGCCACCGACGTGATGATCGGAGGCAAGACCGCTGTCGTCTGCGGCTACGGAGACGTCGGCAAGGGGTGTGCGCAGAGCCTCCGGGGCCAGGGCGCCCGCGTGATCGTCACCGAGGTCGACCCGATCAACGTGCTCCAAGCCGCCATGGAGGGCTATCAGGTCACGACGCTCGAGGACGTCGTGGCCACGGCGGACATCTTCGTGACCGCCACCGGCAACCGGGACATCATCACCGTCGATGACATGGCAAGCATGAAGCACAACGCCATCGTTTGCAACATCGGCCACTTCGACAACGAGATCGACATGAGCGGCCTGGCCCGCTATCCCGGCATCACCAAGCTGGAGATCAAGCCGCAGGTCGATCTCTGGACGTTTCCCGACGGCCACGGCGTCCTCATCCTGGCCGAGGGCCGGCTGGTCAACCTCGGCTGCGCCACCGGGCACCCGAGCTTCGTGATGTCGTGCTCGTTCTCGAACCAGGTCCTGGCGCAGATCGAGCTGTTCACCAAGACGCCTGAGTACCCCGTAGGTGTGTACGTGCTCCCCAAGCGGCTCGACGAGAAGGTGGCCGTCGCCCACCTCGAAGCGCTCGGCGTGAAGCTCACCAAGCTCGACGACGCGCAGGCCGAGTACCTGGGCGTATCGCTGGGCGGCCCGTACAAGCCGGCGCACTACCGCTACTGAGCCAACGCTCTTCCGTCGCCACCTGCCACGCGCCTCCCGCCACGCGCCCGGGTGCTTCGCTCCACGCCACCAACGCGTCTCGATCGTCACGCCCCCGAACCAGGCGGCGCTCCGTGCGGAAATGCGCTCGTTGGGCCGCCTGGTCCCCCACGGCGACGCCGGTTCTGACGCCTGCGGAACTCTGTAGCACCCCCTGCGTAGACAGATGGTGTGCTCTTGCCATCGGTCTGCCCCATCTGTCATCGTCCGGGTCCCTCGCCCTGCCTCCCGTGCGTGGCCTCTCTCCAACCGCCAGAGGGGGGCGCCCCGGCGCTGTTCGCCTATGCCGGCGCAGGGCGCATCCTCCTCGCCGCGCTCAAGTACCACGGGGCCTGGTCCGCCGTCGCCTGGCTCGGAGTGGCGCTGGCGCGCGCCGCCCGCCCCGCCCGCGTCGACGTGGTCACCTGGGCCCCCACGAGCGCATCGCGGCGGCGCCAGCGAGGGTATGACCAAGCCGAGCTGATCGCCCGCGCCACGGCGCGGCGAGCTGGCTGTTCCCGCCCGCCGCCTGCTGCGCCGCACCAGCCGCGCCGGTCCGCAGACGGGTCGTCCCCGGGTCGAGCGCCTGGCCGGGCCGAGCTTCACGTCGCGGCCGGTGCGAGGGCGGGTGCTCGTGATCGACGACGTGATCACGACGGGGGCCACGTTGCGCGCCGCGGCCGCGGCGCTTCGGAGCGCGGGCGCCGATGACGTCGCCTGCTGGGCGGTGGCTGCCACCCCCCGGTCGGGCGGGGTCGGGCTCGCTCCTACACTGGCGCGCACTCTTGAAAAGGGGTGAAGGTTGGACGTCATCGTGAGCAGCCGCAACGTCGAGATCTCACCGTCGCTGCGAGGCACGGCCACGGAGAAGGTGGGTCGTCTTGGCCGCTTCGTCGACGGGATGGAACGGGCCGACGTGCTGTTCTCCGAAGAGCGCAACCCGCGCATCGAGCTCCGCGAGGTCTGCGAAGTGACGATGTACGGCCATGGACGCCTCGTGCGCGCTCGCGTCGACGCCGCCGACCACTTCGCCGCGATCGACGGTGCGGTGGCCAAGCTCGAGGTGCAGCTGCACAAGCTGAAGTCGCGGCTGATCGCCAAGCACCACGGCAAGGGCCACGTCGGGCCGAAGTCGGCGGCCGCGGCCGCAGACGCCGAGGAAGAACCGCCCCGACTCGTGAAGACGAAGCGCTTCGCCATGAAGCCCATGACCACGGACGAAGCCATCTTGCAGATGGAGCTTCTCGGGCACGAGTTCTTCTTCTTCGCCAACGCCGACACGGGAGACTTCGCGGTCGTGTACCGCCGCGCCGACGGCGACATCGGCTTGATCGAGCCGGAGGACTGAGCCCACCGCGGCAGCGCGGAGGGTCCGAAACCGATGAGGGCGGCACGGCTAACGTCGCGACGCGGGCTCGTCGCCACGGAAGGGGGAAGCCGATGACAGCCCTGGTGACCGGGGTGTCCGGCCACTTCGATGTCGTCGTCATCGGTTCCGGCTTCGGGGGCTCGGTGGCCGCGTACCGTGCCGCGGAGGCGGGACGGCGGGTGTGCGTGCTCGAACGGGGAAAGGCCTACCCGCCTGGCTCCTTCGCCCGTTCCCCCGCCGACATGGGCGCCAATTTCTGGGACCCGAGCGAGGGACACCACGGCCTCTTCGACGTGTGGTCCTTCAAGGGGCTCGAGGTGCTGATCTCGAGTGGCCTCGGCGGCGGGTCGCTCATCTACGCGAACGTGCTGCTGCGCAAGGACGAGCGGTGGTTCGTCAAGGACGAGCCGCACCACAGCGGGCCGGTCGAGACATGGCCGGTCACGAGGGCCGATCTCGACCCGCACTACGAGCAGGTCGAGCGTATGTTGCACGCGCAACGGTTGCCATTCGACGTCGCCGGCTACGAGCTGGCCAAGACCGCCGCCCTTCGGGACGCGTCGATCGCCCTTGGCCAGCAGTGGGAGCTCGTGCCGCTCGCCGTTCGGTTCGCCAACGATGGTCGGGCCCCAGTCCCCTCCGAGCCGTTGGCTGACGAGCCCTACGGCAACCTTCACGGAGCGCCCCGTCACACGTGCCGGCTGTGCGGCGAGTGCGACATCGGCTGCAACGACGGAGCCAAGAGCACGCTCGATCACACGTATCTGTCCGCCGCCGCCCACGCTGGTGCCGTCATCAGCGTGCGCTCGGAGGTGCGGCGTTTCCAGCGCCGGCCCGACGGAAGCTTCGAGATCGGCTACGTCGTCCACGACCCCTCGACAGATGGCCACAAGACCGACACCCGCGGCCTCCCGCTCCACACGATCACGGCGACGAAGATGGTCCTGGCCGCCGGTACCCTCGGCTCGACCTACCTGCTCCTGCGCAACCGGGCCGCCTTTCCCGAGCTGAGCCCCGCGCTCGGCACCCGCTTCTCGGGCAATGGAGACCTGCTCGGGTTCGTCATGCGGGCCCGCGACCCGAATGGGGCGCCTCGCCGTATGAACGGCAGCCGGGGCCCGGTGATCACCTCGGCCATGCGCCTGCCGGACCACACCGACACCGGCGACCCCGCGGACCTCGGGGCCTACATCGAAGACGCCGGGTTCCCCGGGTTCGCCGAATGGCTCGTCGAAGGGAGCCAGGCGCCCGGTCTGGCCACGCGAGCGGCGCTGTTCGCCTGGCGACGTCTCGTCGAAGTGGTGAAGGGCAAACGGAAGAGCGACCTCTCGGCCGAGGTGGCCTGGCTGCTCGGCCCGGCGGTGACGTCGTCCACATCGCTCCCGCTCCTCGGCATGGGGCGCGACGTGCCCGACGGGGTGATGACGCTGAGCGGCGACGAGCTCGAGAACGACTGGACCATCAAGACCTCGGCTCAGTACTTCTCGCGCCTGCAGGGTCGGATGGGTGCGATCGCCGCTGCTCTCGACGCCTGCTTCGAGGCGAACCCGTTGTCGTTGCTCAAGCGGGTCATCACCGTCCACCCCCTCGGTGGCTGCCCGATGGGTCGCGAGCGGGGTGAGGGGGTGGTCGACGGCTACGGCGAGGTCTTCGGCGTTCCCGGGCTGTTCGTGGCGGATGGATCGGTGATGCCCGGGCCGGTGGGGGCCAACCCGTCGCTCACCATCGCCGCCTTCGCCGACCGCATGGCTGATCGCCTGTGAGGCCCGCATGACGAGCGTCGTCCGCTTCACCGAGGAGATGAAGGGGTACGTCGGCTTCGGGGCCGCGGACTACGTGAGCGGATGGCACGACGGACGCGCCGCGGTGGCCGGCTGATGTTCCACCTGACCATCTCCGTCGACGACATCGACCGATTCCTCTCCGACCCCGACCACACGGGGTCCGCGGTGGGCTGGGTGGGTTGTGACGCGCTCGGGGGTCGGCGGCCAGTGGAACGAGGCATCTTCAACCTCTTCGCCCCCGGCGCCCGGCCGGATCGCACCACCATGCGCTACCGCCTCTGGTTCGCCGACGCCGAAGACCATCCGGTCACGCTCTCGGGATACAAGGACATCGGCGACGACCCGGGCTTCGACCTCTGGAAGGACACCACGTCGCTGTTCACGACGCTGCTGGCCGGTCATGTCGAGGCGGGTGACGACGAGCACGCGCCGGTGCTGGCCCGCGGTGTGATCGTGATCCAGCCCTTGGACTTCGCCAAGCAGCTCACGACCTTCCGGGGCCAGCCGGGGCCGCTCCTGCGCTTCGCCAGGGCCTTCGTCGGCACCCTCTGGGCCACCTATGTCGGCCGGGGCATCCGGTGACGGCCCCGCCGCGCCGGCGCCCGGCCGACGACTCCGAGCGCGAGCTCGGCTTCCGGCGCCAGCCGCCCACGAAGTGGCTCAGCCCGAGCGTGCTCGCCCGCATCGGCGTGAACCTGTGGGCGAGCGGGCTGTTCGGGGCCTTCGCCGACAAGCGGGAGGAGCAGGCGTTGTTCCCGATGGACGCGTTCACCCTCTCCGAGCTCGGCATCGCCCCGGAGACCGAACCGCACGAGCTGTGGATCGACTACGTCAGCGACATCGGCGACGGCTTCGACGCCACGGCGACGATCGCCCACCTCGCCAGCAGCCCGCTCGCCCTGCGCTATCGCGGCCAGGGGCCGGTGTACCCGACGCCTCCTGGGCGGCTGCTCGTGATGGGAGGCGACGAGGTCTACCCCTACGGCAACGTGCAGTCGTACGAGGACAAGACGCTCGGGCCGTATCGCTCGCAGCGGCCCTACTCCGACCCGCCGGCGCCGAGGGTGTTCGCGCTCCCGGGCAACCATGACTGGTACGACGGGCTGACGAGCTTCGTACGGGTGTTCTGCCAGCGCAACCAACGTCCCGACGACCCGCAGACCGGGAGGTGGATCGGCGGCTGGCAGACCGCCCAACGCCGGAGCTACTTCGCCATCCAGCTGGCGCACCGGTGGTGGCTCTGGGGCATCGACATCCAGCTCGACACCTACATCGACGAGCCCCAGCTCGACTACTTCCGGGGCGTCGCCGCGAGGGGCTCGACGAAGGCGACGCCGTGGTGCTCTGCTCGGCCAAGCCCGCGTGGGTCGACGCCGGCAGCCACCCCTACAACCGCGAGGCCTACGCCACGCTCGACTTCTTCGAGAAGGAGATCATCCAGCCGGCGGGCGCAGCGTCCGCGTGGCCCTCACCGGCGACCATCATCACTACGCCCGCTTCGAGTGCCGCGACGAGCGCTACGACCGCGCGTACTACGGCGAGCAGAAGATCATCGCCGGGGGCGGCGGCGCCTACCTCTCGGCCACCCACCACCTACCCGATCGCCTGACCCTGCCGCCGCCCGCATCTCGCAGCACGAAGCGCACCGACGAGCGGGACTACCACCTCGGCTCGCTGAACGGGCCGGAGGCCTGCTACCCGACCAAGGAACGCTCGCGCCAACTCGGGTTGGGAGCGCCCTCGTTGTTGTGGCGCAACGGCCTCGGCTTTCCCGTGCTGGTCGGCGTGCTCTACGCCATCTGGGCCTTCACCCTGGTGTGGCCCGGTGATCCGACTCGTGGGCTCGGCGAGACCATCGTCCGCGTGGTCGTCCCCTTCGCCGCTCCCTTCATGATCCTCGTCACGTTCGTCATCACCCGCCTCTTCACCCACGAAAAGCGCAAGGTGCGAGCCTCGCTGCTCGCCGCGCTGCACACGCTGCTGCACGTCATCGCCGTGGTGATCCTCGTGTTCTGGGTGAGTTCGGCCTCGTTCTACGGTCGTTGGTTCGAGACCAACCTCACGAGCTGGTGGCGATGGGCCGTGGTGGTCACCGTGGGCATGCTCGGCGGCGCCCTCGGGTGCCTCGTCGTCGGCGTGTACCTCGTGATCGCCGACTTCTTCGACGTGAACACCAACGAGCAGTTCGCCGCCCAGCACTTCGAAGACTCCAAGTGCTTCCTCCGCCTGCACCTGCAGCCCGACGGCGATCTCACCATCTACCCCATCAAGGTGGAGCGGGTGGCGCGTCGCTGGAAGGGCTTCGAACCGGGCGAGCCGCCCGAAGTCCCCTGGTTCGAGCCCGAGGTCGAGCCGGTGGCCGAGCTCATCGAACCGCCCATCACCGTCACGAGGCAACCATGACCGCGGCCTCGCTCACGACCACGATCCATCCCGTCACCGCGGGCGATGGCATGGCCCTCGACGTCCACCACGTGATCGGAGCGAGCGCCCCGACGAAGGGGCCGGTCCTCCTCGTCCACGGTGCCGGGGTGCGGGCGAACATCTTCCGGCCCCCGGGCCAGACCACGGTGGTGGAGGTGCTGGTAGAGGCTGGCTACGACGTCTGGCTGGCCAACTGGCGGGCGAGCATCGACCTGGCCCCCAACCGCTGGACACTCGACCAGGCCGCTGTCCACGACCATCCCGCCATCGTGAAGGCGGTCCTGGCCGAGACCGGGGCATCCGAGCTGCAAGCGGTCGTCCACTGCCAAGGCTCGACCAGCTTCGTGATGGCAGCGGTGGCGGGGCTGTTGCCCGAGGTGCGCACCATCGTGTCGAACGCGGTGTCGTTGCATCCGGTCATCCCCGGCATCTCCGAGCTCAAGGGACGAGCGGTGGCTCCGCAGATCGCCCGGCTCACCCCCTACATGAACCCGCGCTGGGGGCTCGAGCCGCCCACCCTCCTCGCCAAGGCCGTCGTGGCCACCGTGAAGCTCACCCATCACGAGTGCGACAACACCGTGTGCCGTATGGTGAGCTTCACCTACGGGACGGGGTTCCCGTGTCTCTGGAGCCACGAGAACCTGACGCCCGAGGTCCATGACTGGATCCAGGGTGAGTTCGCGGATGTGCCGTTCACCTTCTTCGCGCAGATGATGCGTTGTGTCGTGCGAGGTCATCTCGTCCCCGTCGAGGGACGGCCCGAGCTGCCCGTGAGCCCTGTCGCCCGACCGCCGCGCACCGGCGCGCGCTTCGTGCTGCTGGCGGGGGCCGAGAACCACTGCTTCCTGGCCGAGAGCCAGGCCCGCACCTTCGCCTTCCTCGATGGGCTGCGCCCGCGGTACCACTCCCTCCACGTGCTGCCCGGCTACGGCCACCTCGACGTCTTCCTCGGCCGGCGCGCCGCGGACGACGTCTTCCCCCTCATCGTCGAGGAGCTCGAGCGTTGACCGTGGCCGAGAGGAACCGGGCATGAGCCTGCCGCGTCGTCAACGCCAGCAAGAGGGCCGCTACGCGCTCGTCGACGACATCCCCTTCGTCATGCCGATCAACTCGCTCGACTCCCCGGCGTTGATGGCCGGCTTCTCCGTCGACGCGAAGCGAGCCAGCGCTCTCCTGCCCGGCAACGAGCTGCGGTTGCTGCGCCTGCCGAACGGCCGCGGGGTCCTGCTCGTCACCGTCATCGACTACCGGACGACCGACATCGGGGCCTACATCGAGTTCAGCATCGCCCTCGGGTGCACCCACGGCACCCGGCCGTGGCCGGCTCTCGCCGCGCTGGTCTGCCAGCGCTGGAGCGGGCTCGGCCAGTACGTGTGGGACCTGCCGGTGAGCAGTCGCATCTCGGTGAAGGGTGGCAAGGGGATCTGGGGCATGCCGAAGCACCAGGGCAACCTCGACTTCCGCCTCGACGAGCAGCAGATGTCGAGCCAGTACGACCTCGACGGCCAGCTGTGCCTGCGCATCACCGTCGATCGGCCGCGCCGCTGGAAGGTCCCGTTGCGCAACCTCGGCGCCGTCAACTACTGCGAGTTCCGCGGCCTGCTCATGAAGTCCTCGATCTACTTCTCGGATCGCGTGGAGGCGGCCATGGGACGCTCGGCGTCCGCGCAGATCTTGCTCGGCGACCACCCGCGCATGGATCCCCTGCGAGAGCTCGACATCGCCGATCGCCCCTTCCTCACCGTCTGCCTGCCCCACTCGAACGGGATCCTCGACGATCACTTCGAGGGCTGGTTCATCACCTCTCGCGACCAGCCCGATCCGGACCAACCGCCGGAGGGGCTGGAGAGCGTCGTCGGCCTCCCGAACGACACCTCCTGGCGCGACCCTCCTCGGGCGGCAGGGCGATGAGCGCCGCCGCCAGCGCCTGGACGGGTGCCGCCCTCCTCCTGTTCGCCTCGTTCTACTTCGGCTTCGGGGCGTCGATGGCGATCTTCCAGTTCCCCGGCGCGGTCGAGCGGACCCACCCGGGCCAGTTCCCCGAACGGTTCGGCGGCCCGCTGAAGCTCGCCGTGACGTTCCTCACCGTGTGGAGCACGCTCATGATCGTGGGCGGGTTGATCCTCACCATCGCCAAGTGGGACGAGGGCAACTACCGATGGGGACCGCTGATCTATCTCGTCGCCACCTTGGCGGCGACGAGCGTCACGATCTTCTTGATCTTCCCGGTGAACCGGGTCCTCAACACGCCGACGAATGACGCCGCGTTCTTCCGGATGACCTTGGCCAAGTGGATCCGGCTGAACCTGGCCCGCACGGCGCTGTGGACCATCGAGTGGTTGGCGATGGGTCTCTGGTTCGTGGCCCTGGCGATCGGAGCACGCTCATGACCTCCATCGAAGAGCTCCAAGCCGATCCTCCCCGAGGGCTGTCGGTACTGGTCGGGGCGCTCACGGCCTTCTTCGGCTTGCTCGTCCTCGCCTTCCCCAAGACGATGCTGGACCTCCTCGACGCCGACAAGCCCGATCCGTCGTCGTACCTGTTCGGCATCGTCGGCGTCTTCATCCTCTTGTTCGGCGGGCTGCTGATCGACGCCGCCCGGCGGGCCAATCCGCCGCCGGTGGCGCTGTTCTGGTGCGTGCTCCAGAAGTGCGCCTCCGTCCTGGTCCTGCTGATCGCGCTGATCACGGGCGTCTTCGGTGCGCTCGCGCTGCTCGTCGCCGCCTTCGACATCGCCGGCGCGCTCGTCGTCTACGGCCTGTGGCGCCGCGAGGGAACGCGCCAAGGCCCGTGAACGATGACCGGCCGCGGCGGGCCCTGGTGCTCGCCGGCGGCGGCATCCGGGTGGCGTGGCAGGCGGGTGTGGTGCGGGCCCTGGCGGAGGCCGGCCTTGACTTCGACCACGGCGACGGGACCTCCGGTGGAATCTTCACCCTCGGCATGCTGCTGTCGGGGGTGCCGGTCGACGAGCTCGGCGAACGCTGGCGGACGCTCAACCCTCGGCGCTCGATCTCGCTCCTGCCGCTTCGTCGTTACCTCGGCTCACCCACCAACCTGCCGGCCTTCGGTGATGCCGACGGTTTGCGTGACGCGGTCTTCCCGCACCTCGGCATCGACGTCGATCGCATCCGCTCGACCCGGATCATGACGGGCACCTTCAACGTGGCCGACTTCACGCGCAAGCAATGCGTGCCGATCCCCCACGACGAGCTCGACTTGCCCCGGCTCATCGCCGGGGTGTCGCTGCCGGTCTTCCTGCCGTCGGTGCGCGACCAGGACCACGTATGGACGGACGCGGTCTGGATCAAGGACGCCAACCTCCTCGAAGCGGTGCGCCGCGGATGCACCGAGCTGTGGTTGGCGTGGTGCATCGCCAACACACCGTACTGGGGCAACGGCGCGCTGGAGCAGTACGTGCACATGATCGAGCTCAGTGCCAACGGGGCGTTGTTCTGGGAGCTCGGCCAGATCGCCGAGCTGAACGAGCGACGCCGGGCGGGCGAACCCGTGGGCGGCACGACCGACCCCGTCGTCGTCCACGTGGTGAAGCCCGAATACCCCTTGCCGCTCGACCCGGACTTCCTCGCCGGGCGGATCACGGCCGAGACCCTCGTGGCGATGGGCTACCGGGACGCCACCCGCTGTCTGGCCGGTGCATCGCCGACTGGCGTGGTGCTGGACGAGTCGGCCACAGCCATGCTCGCCGCCCCCCTCGGCGCCCGCTTCACGCTCCGGGGGCAGGGCCAGTTGGCGAGCGAGGCGGTCGAGGTGTTCCTCGGCGGCGAGGTCACCGACCTCGCCCGCTTCACGGCTGTGCCCGACGCCGAGGCCACGGCCGTCGGCTGGCTGCGCCACCCGCGATGGGGGCCCTTGCCCCTCGCCGATGGCCGGTTCTCGGTGCGCCCGACCGCAGCCGGCCGGCGCTTCGAGGCCACCGGCCGCCTCGCCACCCCCGACGGTCCCTTCGTCTTCCGAGCGGGTATCGACCTGGCCCCGGGGGGCGGATGGCCGGCGCTCACCCGCACTGGGCTCGACTTGTCCTTGCTGACGCCCGACGGCCAGCCCGTGGCCGACGGCCGGTTGCGGCTCTCCACGGTCGACGTCTTCCGTCTCGCCCTGTCCCTGGAGCCCTCGGGGGCCCACGACCTCGGCGATCGCCTCCGAGTCATGCGCGACACCGTCCGGTTCCTGTCACAGGGGGGAAGGAGACCTTCCCCCCTGTGACACCCCGCTGAGCCCCGCCGGGGTGACCCGGAAGGGCCCCGGTAGCATGATTCGACCTATGGGCATTCTCGACAAGATCCTCGCGCGCGGGCGAGGGCAAGAAGGTCAAGGCCCTGGCCGGCATCGTGCCCGACGTGAATGCGCTGGAGCCCGAGATCCATGCCCTCTCCGACGACGGGCTGCGGGCCAAGACCGGCGAGTTCCGCCAGCGATTGGCCAACGGGGAGGACCTCGACGATCTCCTGGTCGAGGCCTTCGCCACGATGCGGGAGGCCGCCGTCCGGGTCATAGGTCAACGCCATTACGACGTCCAGGTGATGGGCGGCGCCGCCTTGCACTTCGGCTGGGTGGCCGAGATGAAGACCGGCGAAGGCAAGACGCTGGTGTCCACCCTGCCCGCCTACCTCAACGGCTTGTCCAGGCGGGGCATGCACATCGTCACCGTCAACGACTACCTCGCTCGTCGCGACGCGGAGTGGATGGGCGAGATCCACCGCTGGCTCGGTCTCGACGTCGGTCTCGTCATCCCGGGCTGGCAGGAAGAGCCCGAGAAGAAGCGGGCGATGTACGAGTGTGACATCACCTACGGCACCAACAACGAGTTCGGCTTCGACTACCTCCGCGACAACATGGCCACCACGCTTGCCGAGAAGGTGCAGCGGGGCCACGTCTATGCCATCGTCGACGAGGTCGACTCGATCCTCATCGACGAAGCCCGCACGCCATTGATCATCTCGGGACGCGTGGCCGACGCGGCCAAGCTCTACTACCAGTTCGCCTCGATCGCCCGCAGCCTGAAGCGCGACGAGGACTACGAGGTCGATGAGGAGAAGCGATCGGTCGCTCCCACCGAGGAGGGCATCGAGAAGGTCGAGCGCGCCCTCGGCCTGGGCAACCTCTACGACGAGGTCCAGCAGAACCTCGTCCACCAGCTGTCCGCGGCGCTGAAGGCGAAGGAGCTCTACAAGCGGGACAAGGACTACATCATCCAGCAGGGCGAGGTGAAGATCGTCGACGAGTTCACGGGTCGCATCCTGGAGGGCCGGCGCTGGAGCGAGGGCATCCACCAGGCGGTCGAGGCCAAAGAGGGCGTGAAGATCAAGGAGGAGAACCAGACCCTCGCCACCATCACCCTCCAGAACTACTTCCGCCTGTACGAGAAGCTCGCCGGGATGACCGGCACGGCCCAGACCGAGGCCGCCGAGCTCATGAACACCTATGGGCTGCAGGTGGTGTCGATCCCGACGCACAAGCCCATGATCCGGGCCGACCAGGCCGACAAGATCTACAAGTCCGAAATCGCCAAGTTCGACGCCGTCGTCGACGACATCACCGAGCGCTATGAGCGCAACCAGCCCGTGCTCGTGGGCACGATCTCTGTGGAGAAGTCCGAGTACCTCTCGAACCAGCTGCGCAGGCGCGGGGTCGCTCACGAGGTGTTGAACGCGAAGCAGCACGCCCGTGAGGCGGTGATCGTGGCCCAGGCCGGTCGGCTCGGCGCGGTCACGGTTGCCACCAACATGGCCGGGCGCGGCGTCGACATCCTCCTCGGCGGCTACCCGGAGGGCCTCGCCCGCCAAGAAGTGCTTCGCGAAGGCTTTCCCGCCGAAGCCCTTGCTGACGAGTTCGACCTCCCCGCCCCGCTGGCCGAGCTACCCGAGGAGTACCAGCAGGTCCGCGCCGACGCCTTCGCCCGCTATCGCGAGCTGCTCGAGAAGTTCTCGCAGGAGTGCGACGCCGACCGCGACGAGGTCCGCAACCTGGGGGGTCTGTACGTGCTCGGCACCGAGCGCCACGAGAGCCGCAGGATCGACAACCAGCTCCGGGGCCGCTCCGGGCGCCAGGGTGACCCGGGGGAGAGCCGCTTCTACCTGAGCCTCGACGACGAGCTCATGCGGCTCTTCGCCACCGGGGCGATGAGCTGGGTCATGGGCAAGGCCCTTCCCGAGGACGTCCCCATCGAGGCGAAGATGGTCACCAAGGCCATCGAGCGCGCGCAGAACACCGTCGAGCAGCGCAACGCCGAGATCCGCAAGAACGTCCTCAAGTACGACGAGGTGATGAACGAGCAGCGCAAGGTGATCTACGCGTGCCGCGATCAGATCCTCGACGGCGCCGATCTCCGTGACACGGCGATGCAGGAGCTCGCCGAGGCGGTGGACACGACGATCAGCAGCTACTGCGTGGCCGATGCCACCGACGAGTGGGATCTCGACGGGCTCGTGGCCGAGCTGCAGACCTACTTCCCGTCGACGGTCACGGCCGCGCAACTGGCGGACCACGTGACCACCGACGAGATCTACGACACGGTCATGACCGAGGCCACTGCGCACTACGAGCGGCGCGAGGAGGAGCTCGGGCCCGACCTCATGCGTGAGATCGAGCGGCAGGTGATGCTGCGCATCATCGACCAGCGCTGGCGCGAGCACCTGTACGAGATGGACTACCTCCAGGAGGGCATCAACCTCCGCGCCATGGGCCAGAAAGATCCTCTCGTCGAGTGGCAGCGCGAGGGCTACGAGATGTTCGGGCAGATGATGAAGGGCATCGCGCAGGACTTCGTGCGCTATGTCATGCACGTCGAGGTGGTCCGCGAGGAGCCGCAGCCGGCGGAGGTCCAGAACGTGCGCACGTTCTCCTCGGATGACGTGGACCGCTCGGGGGCGGCGGCGATGCAATCTGCCGCTCAAGCCGGCGGAGCCGAGGAGGAGGCTCCCGCCGCGGTGACCCCCGCACCCGAGGAGGCGCCGGCGATGAAGCCGCTCGTCAAGGACGAGTGGTCGCGGACGCCGCGTAACGCGCCCTGTCCCTGCGGGAGCGGCAAGAAGTACAAGATGTGTCACGGCGTCCGGTAGGCCGGCCGTGCGTGATGTCACCGACGACCTGAAGGAGCTGCGGCTCCGCGTGGAGGAGGCCCGGCGCTACCTCCGCATCGACGACACGCGCCACCGCCTCGCGGAGCTCGAGCAGGAGGTCCAGCGCCCGGATCTCTGGGACGACCAGGACCGGGCGCGCCAGGTGAGCTCGGCCTACGCCCGCGCCCGCGACGACGTAGCCGTCTATGACGGGCTCCTCCAACGGCTCGAGGACACCGAGGTGCTCTTCGAGCTCGCCCGCGACGAGGGCGACGACAGCCAGGAGCCCGAGATCGACGCCGCCATCGCCGAACTGGGCGCCGAGCTCGACGAGCTCGAGCTGCGCAGCCTCTTCACCGGCGAGCACGACGAAGCCGACGCCATCTGCGCCATCAACGCGAAGGACGGCGGCGTCGACGCGCAGGACTGGGCCGAGATGCTCTTGCGGATGTACTCGAGGTGGGCCGAGCGCCGGGGCTTCGAGGTCGAGGTCGACGACGTGAGCGAAGGCACCGAGGCCGGCATCCTGTCGGCTGAGTTCACCATCAAGGGGCGCTACGCCTACGGCCTCATGCAGGGCGAGCGGGGCACCCATCGGCTCGTGCGCATCAGCCCGTTCGACAGCAATGCCCGCCGCCAGACGTCGTTCGCGGCGGTCGAGGTGTGGCCGGCCCTCGACGAATCCGCGCAGGTCGACATCGACGAGAAGGACCTCCGCATCGACACCTATCGGTCCTCGGGGGCCGGTGGCCAGCACGTCAACAAGACGTCGTCGGCCATCCGCATCACCCATCTCCCCACGGGTGTCGTCGTGACCTGCCAGGACGAGCGCAGCCAGCTCCAGAACAAGACCAAGGCCATGCAGAAGCTCGCCGCCATCCTCGCCGCCCGGGCCGAAGAGGAGCGCGAGGCCGAGCTGCAGAAGATCGCCGGTGGCCGCCAGGCCCAGGTCGGCTGGGGCAGCCAGATCCGCTCCTATGTCCTCCAGCCCTATCAGCTGGTGAAGGACCTGCGCACCGACCACGAGGTGGGCAACGTCCAGGGCGTGCTCGATGGTGACCTCGATGGTTTCATGGAGGCCTTCCTCCGCTGGAAGCGCGCCTCCTTCGCCACCCCGTGACCGCCCGGGATCCGTGTCCCATCCTGTTCATTCGGGTCGATTCGCGCAGATCCGCGATGTGACACGCACGAACGAGGAAACGGCGGGCGCCGGCGTCGCGCTCGGGGGTGACCCGTTTCGCCCCCAGGTGGCTGGTACCGTCGTTCGGCGGTATGGGCGGGTCCCGCCCAGCCCAGCCCCGACCCCCGCAAGGCGGATGATCCGACTCGACAACGTCTCCAAGGTCTACAACGGGAGCGTCGTGGCGCTGCGCGACGCCAGCTTCGACATCCCCAAGGGCGAGTTCGTCTTCCTGGTCGGGCAGTCGGGCTCCGGCAAGTCGACCATGTTGCGGCTGGTCAACAAGTCGGAGCTGCCCGAGCGGGGCACCATCTGGGTGGCGGGCAAGAGCATCAACGAACTGCCTGCCAGCAAGGTGCCCTTCCTGCGGCGCAACATCGGCGCGGTCTTCCAGGACTTCAAGCTCCTGCCCAACAAGACCGTCTTCGAGAACGTGGCCTTCGCCCTGGAAGTCATCGGCCGGCCCAAGCACGTGATCCGCCAGCAGGTACCGGCCGTCCTCGAGCTGGTCGGGCTGGCCGGCAAGCAGGACCGCTTCCCGGACCAGCTCTCGGGTGGAGAGCAACAGCGGGTTTCGATCGCTCGCGCCTTCGTCAACCGGCCGCTCATCCTGCTGGCCGACGAGCCCACCGGCAACCTCGACCCCGGCACGAGCGAGGGCATCATGCGCCTGCTCGACCGCATCAACCGCACGGGGACGACGGTGCTGATGGCCACCCACGACCAGCGCATCGTGAACATGATGCGGCGGCGTGTGATCGAGCTGGACCGAGGCGTGATCATCCGCGACCAGGCCCGGGGAGTGTACGACTGATGTTGAGCCGCATTGCCTACGCGTTCCGCGAGACCGGCGCCAACCTCCGTCGCAACTTCACGCTCACCGCTGCCTCGCTGCTCACGGTGATCGTGTCGCTGACGCTCGTCGGGGTCTCGTTGCTGATCCGCCAGGCCGTCGACAACGCCCTCGTCCGTTGGCGCGGCGGCGTCGAGTTCATCGTCTTCATGAAGCCTGACGCCAGCCAGGACCAGCTCGAGACCGTGAAGGGGCAGTTGCAGGACAATCCCCAGGTCAAGTCGGTCCGCTTCGTCGACAAGCCCGAGGCCTACACCGAGTTCAAGAAGCTCTTCCCCGACTCACCCGAGCTCACCGAATCGCTGACCGTCGACCAGATGCCACCGAGCTACCGGGTGGTGCCCCGCACCGACGACAGCGCCATCGTGGGCGCGCTCGGCAAGCAGTTCGAAGGCAAGCCTGGCGTCTTCGAAGTGGAGTACTCGAAGAAAGCCCTCGACTGGTTGCGCACGATCTCCGGCTTCCTCGGCGTGGGCCTGATCGTCGCCGCAGTGGTACTGCTCGTTGCCGCGGTGATGCTCATCTGGAACACCATCCGCACCGCGATCTTCGCCCGCCGCCGTGAGGTGGAGGTGATGAAGCTCGTTGGGGCCACGAACTGGTTCATCCGGGTCCCGTTCATGCTGGAGGGTCTCGTCCAGGGATTGCTCGGAGCCATTGTCGCCTGCATCGGCGTGTGGTCGCTCAACGAGTTCTGGAAGAGCAGGGTGATCGACAGCCTGCAGGTCGACCAGCTGAAAGCGCTCGTGATCTCCAACGGTGAGCTGCGTTTCGTCTTCATCGTGGTGCTCGTCGTGGGCGTGCTCGCCGGCTCGATCGGCTCGGGCATCGCCGTCACTCGCTACCTGCAGGTCTGAGGGCGCGGTCGGCCGTCGCGATCCCGGGCGAGGGCGCAGGTAGGTTCTGCGTCCGAGGAGGCGCCCGTGGCGACCGTCGCCCCTACCCGTGCAACCGACCAGGTCTCCCGCGTCGTCCTGGGTGCGGTGCGCATCGTGGTCGGGTTGCTCTGGCTGACCAACACGGGATGGAAGGTCCCGCCGGACTTCGGCCGGGCGGGCAACCGCGGCCTCCACCGGTACCTCCAGGCCGCCGTCGACCACCCCGTGTTCCAGCCTTACTCATGGTTCGTGGAGCACGTCGTGCTCCCGCACCTCACGCTCTTCGGTTGGTGGGTCCTGCTCCTCGAGGTGGTGCTCGGAGCGTTCCTCACCTTCGGCCTCGCCACCCGCTTCTGGGCCCTCGTGGGCACCGGGCATGCCGTGCTCATCGCGTTGAGCGTGCTGCGCCTCGGCGGGGAGTGGCCGTGGTCGTACTACCTGATGGTGGCGGCCAACCTCGTGGTCTTCGCCACGGCCGGGGGACGCTGTTTCGGCATCGACGGCGTGATCCGCCCATCGCTGGCCCAGCACCGCCGAGGCCTCGGCCGATTCCTGTGGTGGGCGTCGTGACTGCTGCGGTCCGGCGGGCCGAGCTGGTGATCGGCGTGATTGCGGTGTTGGCCGGCATCGCCGGGATCATCGCCGCCTCCTCGTCGACGAAGGGGGTCATCGTCGGCGCGCCGGACGTAGAGCTCAGCTTCTACACGGTCAATGTGACCGGAGGGTTCCTGTTGGTCGGGATCGGGATCGTGCTGCTGGTCGGCCTGGCGGCCGATACTCCCGTCCCTACTCTGTGGGTCGCCGCCGGCGTCTCGGCTCTCGGTGCCGTCGTGGGGTTGCTCACCTGGCGGGACGACACCCGCAACGTCCTTGGCGTCGACGGCCGCACGGTGTCGCTTCTCCTCGGCCTGGCGGTCAGTTCCGCCGCTCTGGCGTGGGCCGCGGCCAACCCGCCGCGGGCGTGAGGTGGAGGCCTCTGTCCCCCTTCCCCGTCTCCTAGGGTCGGCGAGCGTGGACTACACGCAGATCGCCTACGACGTCGACGGCCCCATCGCCACCATCACCCTCGATCGGCCCGACCAGCTCAACGCCTTCACGGGCGTCATGATGCGTGAGCTCATCGACGCCTTCGACCGCACCGACGCCGACGATGCCGTCCGCGCCGTGATCGTGACCGGTCGAGGCCGGGGGTTCTGCGCCGGTGCCGACCTGTCGAGTGGCGGCGACACCTTCGCCCACGGGGGAGGGGGCGATCGGTCGGGGCCGCAGGCCGTCCCACGCGATGGCGGCGGGCTCGTGAGCCTGCGGGTGTTCCGGAGCCTGAAGCCGGTGATCGCGGCCATCAACGGCCCGGCCGTCGGCGTGGGCATCACGATGACGTTGCCGATGGACATCCGCCTCGCCTCCGAGAGCGCCCGTATCGGCTTCGTCTTCGCCCGCCGCGGGATCGTGCCGGAAGCCTGCTCGTCGTGGTTCCTCCCTCGGCTCGTCGGGATCCAGCAAGCGACAGAGTGGGTGTTCACGGGCAGGCTCTTCCCGGCGAGCGAGGCGCGCGACGGGGGCCTCGTGCGCAGCGTGCATCCGCCTGACGAGCTCGTGCCGGCGGCCCGAGCACTGGCCCTCGAGATCGCCGAGAACACCGCGCCGGTCTCGGTCGCGCTCTCCCGCCAGATGCTCTGGCGCCTGCTCGGCGCCGCACACCCCATGGCCGCGCACCGGGTCGACTCGCGGGGCATCGTCGCTCGCGGGCCGAGCGCCGACGCGCACGAAGGGGTGGTCTCGTTCCTCGAGAAGCGCCCGGCGGCGTTCCCGATGCAGGTGAGCACCGACCTGCCCGACATCTTCCCCGGATGGGAGGAGCCGACGTTCTCTTGAAGGGCGCCCCGAGGCGACCGTCAGCCCTCAGCCTGGACGTGCAGCAGGGTGAGTCCGTCGCGCACCGTGAGGATCGTGCCGGTCACTCGCGGGTCGGCCGCCACCTTGTCGTTGAAGGCGCGAAGGGCCACCGTGTCCGCGTCCTGCACGTCGGGATCGATCACGCGTCCGCTCCAGAGCGTGTTGTCCACCATGATCAACCCACCGGCTCGCATGCGGGGCACGAGCTCGTCGAAGTAGGCGCCGTACGAGGGCTTGTCGGCATCGATGAAGGCGACATCGAAACGCGCTTCGTCCGGGAGAGAACGGAGCGTTTCGAGCGCAGGGCCGATGCGGAGCTCGATCTTGTCGGCCACGCCGGCCTCGGCCCAATAGCGGCGCCCGATCGCCGTCCACTCCTCGCTGACGTCGCAGCAGAGCAGATGGCCGTCGGCGGGCAGGGCGCGGGCCACGCACAACGCCGAATAGCCCGTGAACGTGCCGATCTCGATCGCCTCTCGCGCTCCCATCAGCCGCACCAGGATCTGCATCAGCACGCCTTGATCCGGGGAGATCTGCATCCGAGACCGGTCGCCCAGGCGCTGTCGGGTCTCGTGGACGAGGCGTTGGAGGAGGGAGTCGGGCGCCTCGGTGTGGCTGGCCGCGTAGGCGGCGACGTCGGGGTCGAGCCACGGGCCCGGTCGCGGGGGCATCACCCGGACACTAGATCGGTGCCGGCTCGCGCTCCCGAGTCCCGCCGGGAAGTTGAACCGGGGAGTGAGGTCCACGGCTCACCGGGGTTCAACTCCGAGGGTCGAGGGCGTTGGCGAACGGACGCTCTGGATATGATTCGGAGTATGGCTAGAGTCCGAAGCGTGTCCGGAGCTGATCCAACGATCGACGATCGGCGCCTCGTGCTGGGTGGCTACCGGCTGCTGGAGCGCGCCCGCTTGCTCGGCGTCGCCGGCCCGGAGGCCGTGGTGCGGGGGCCGCAGGAGGTGGCGACCCTGGCTCACGACGTCGCCGGACGCCTCGCCGAAGCCGGAGTGGCCCGGGCGGCCGCCGGCGTGGCTGCGGGAGTTCCCTATGACGCAGTCGCCGTCGAGCACCTGATCGAGGCGCTCGACGGGAACCCGCTTCCGGAGCGCGAGTGGGAGCCGCTGCGCGCCCTCCTCGGCGACGAGCTGCTGGGGCGCTTGCTCGGCGTGTCGCACAGCAGTCTCGGCCGTTACGCCGGTCGCGCCCGCCCGACACCCGATGTCGTGGCTGCTCGCCTGCATGTGCTCGCCATGGTGTGCGCCGACCTGCGTGGTGGCTACAACGACTACGGGATCCGGCGTTGGTTCGTTCGCAGCCGTCCGAGCCTCGAGGGAGGCAACGTGGCCGATCTTCTCGGGCCCGATTGGGATCCCGACGGCACTGCCGCCCGACGGGTACGCGAGCTCGCCGCGGCTGTGCTTTCAACGGGCGCCACCTGATGGTCACGTTGTGGCGCAACACCCCGCCGGGACTGCCGTTCCTCTGGGAGCAGGACAACCTGTTCCCCGCACGCTGGCACCGGCGGGGCGAAGGGCCCGCGCAGTACCTTGCCGACACCCCGAGCGGGGCGTGGGCGGAGTTCCTGCGCCACGAGGAGATCCTCGATCCCGACGACGTCGCCGGGGTGGCTCGAGACCTGTGGGCGGTCGACGTGCCTCGGGGTCTCGTCACCGCCGCGGCGGAGATGACGGCCGACGAGGGGGTGTTGCTGGGCGGGCCGGACAGCTACCCCGACTGCCAAGCCCTGGCTGCCGCGGCCCGAGCCCAGGGGGCGGAGGCGGTGGCGGCGCCGTCGGCGGCACTCCAGGGGGGCGAGGCCGCGGGCTGGCGGGTCGATGGAGGGCTGGTGCGCGCCCCGGCCCACGACGGCCGGGTGGTCGTGCTCTACGGGCGCCGTCCCGACCTCGTCGCCCAGCGCGCCGTGGCCGCCGGGCATCCCCCGCCGTCGCTCGTGGAGGTCGTGCGCCCGTTGATGAGCCGGGTGCGCCGGCGCGCCAGGCGGCGGAGCTGATTCACGCGACCGGCGCTCGCCGCCAAATCTTCAGCCCGACCCTGGCAGTCGCTCGCCCGCGGTGACCTCGACGGCCAGGCGGTTGGCAGGAGGCGCCAGCGGGCAGCTCCAGCGGGGGTCATAGGTGCAGGAGGGGTGGTAGGCGAAGTTGAAGTCGGTCACGAGGCGGCTCCCCGAACCGCCGAGGTCGGCTCCTTTGATCGTGTCGAGCAGGTAGCGCCCGCCGCCGTAGGTGGCCTGGCCGCTCGTGGCATCAGTGAACGGCAGGAACAGCCCGCCGCCATAGACCGCGATCCAGTAGACGTCGAGCGAGCCGACCGGTAGCTCGACCGCCCCGAAGCGCTCCAGGGTGAACGGCTCGTCGGTGCCGCTCACGACCACGAGCCGCTCGAGGGGTCGCGGGGCCACGTCGACCTCGAATCGCCACGCCGGGTCGTACGGCCAAGTCGGCAGCCCGGGATGGTTGGCCCGGTCGGCCACGGGCACTGGGCTCTCGGGATGGTCCCGGAACAGCCGTTGACGGCCGGTGACGAAGTGGGCGTGTGCCGCGGCCGGGTCGGAGCGCGAGCGCTCGCGTACCTCCGCGTAGAGCGAGGCGACCTGCCGGCGCCAGTCGAGCAGGCTGAGGCTCACGCCGGACGCGAGCCGGGGGGCATCCGCGCCAGCGCCAGGGGCCGGCAGCTCCCGGTGCAGCCGCGGCCGGCACGGCTCACGGGGCCAGCACCTTCCGGTGGAGCTCGGCCCGCACGGCTTCGGGCAGCCGTTCCAGGTCGTGGCCCGAGGCGGCGAGGAGCAGCGCGTCGGTGACGGTCTCGACGGTGGCGGAGCGGACCCCGTCGCCGATCGCGGCCCGCTCACCCACGACGGAGCCGGGTGCGAGGTATACCGTCTCCTTGCCCGTGTGCACGGCGAGAATCCCGTCGAGCAGGAACAGCAGATCGTGACCGCGCTCGTCGCGCACCATCAACGTCACCCCGGCCTGGACGTCGACGACGTGGGTGAGCTGCCAGAGGGTCCCCCGATCGGCGGGGGTGAGCGTGGGCCAGGTCCGCTCCAGCAGCTCCTCGGGCGTGGGACGGGACACGGGCTCCCGGCGGGGACGGCGGCGATGCTCCTCGGCCACCTCGACGAGCGCGCCGGCAGCCAGCTCGACGTCGCGCACGACGAGGGCGAGGGTCGCCTCGGGATCGGGTCGGGTGGCGCGGGCGATACCGCGTAGCGTCGGCCGCAGGAGGGTGGTGGTGTGAAGGCGGCCGTACTCGTCGGTCCACGACCCCGAGCGGAACGTCCACGTGCCGTCGCTGCCGATGTCCCACTGGAACCCACCGCCGGCCGTCTCCACCTCGAGGCGGGTCCCGTCGTGGCGCGAGCTCCGGTAGGCGGTGGCGACGGCGTCCGCGGCCCAACAGCAGCGCACGAGCGCGGCGTCGACGAACGGCGTGTGCTCGTCGGGCTCGTCCCACCCGTGGGCGTGTCGATGGCCACAGTCTGGCGCGCCGCTCACCCGGCCGCGGCCAGGTCAGCCGGAACGACGTGGGCGACGAGGGTGCCGCAGCGGGGGCGCGCGCCGTCCCATCCGTCGATGGCGAGCTCGATGCTGCCGAGCGCGGCCGTCGGGTAGCGAGGCGACTGCCCGCACAGGGCGACGGTCAAGTCCTCGACGCCCGGGTTGTGGCCGACGAGCATCGCGGTGGCCACGCCATCGGGGAGGGCGGCGAGGATCTCGATGAGCTCCTCCGCGTCGGCGCGGTAGACCGCCCGTTCGTACCTGATCGGGCAGCCGAGGCCGGGCAAGATCGCCGCGGCCGTCTGCCTGGTGCGGGTGGCCGACGAGCAGACGACGAGGTCGACTGGCCAGCCGGCCACGTGCGCGGCGATCAACCGGCTGGCCGCCCGGCCCCGACGGTTCAGCGGGCGGTCGTGGTCAGCGAGGCGAGGATTCCCCCAATCCGACTTGGCGTGCCGGAGCACGTGGAGGACCCTCATCGGGCCCTCGCCCGCAGTCGGTCCGAGGCAATGCGCACGACCCGCGAACGTAAACCGTCGCGCCGACGGGCCGCGCCCGGGATGCGCCGCCTACGGTGGAGGCGATGCCCGCCATCGTGGTGGAGGACCTCCGCAAGTCGTACGGCGACGTGCAGCCGTGCGTGGCATCACCTTCTCCGTCGACCGGGTGAGGTGTTCGCCGTGCTCGGGCCGAACGGCGCCGGGAAGACCACGACGGTCGAGATCCTCGAGGGCTTCGTAGCCGCGAGCGCCGGGGACGGTGCTCCGTGCTCGGCGTCGACCCGCCCACGGTGGGACCGAGCGTGGCGGCACGCATGGGCATCGTGCTGCAAGAGCGCGGCGTCGAGCCGTATCTCACGGTGCGCGAGGTGCTCACGCCGCAACGCCGGCTACTACCCGGCACCCGCGGCGCGGTCGCCGATGTCCTCGAGCTGGTCGGGCTCGACGAGAAGGCCGAGGCGCGGGTGAAGTCGCTCTCCGGCGGCCAGCAGCGCCGTCTCGACGTCGCCCTTGGCATCGATCGGCGCGACCCGAGCTGCTGTTCCTCGACGAGCCGACCACCGGCTTCGACCCGGCGGCACGGCGGCAGGCCTGGGACTCGTGCGAGCACCTCCGCCGGCGCGGCACGACGTTCTCCTCACCACGCACTACATGGACGAGGCGCAGGACCTCGCCGACCGCGTGGCCGTCATCGCCGCAGGGCGAGATCGTCGCCGCGGGAACGCCCGAGACGATCGGAGGCCGCGCCGACGCCGCCGTCCGCATCCGGTTCGGGCTGCCGCCGGCGGCGTCGACCGGCGACATCCCGTCCACGCACCAACTGAGCGATGGCCTCGTCTGAGCTGACGCACCGAGCGACGAGGTGCGCGTGCTCACGACCTCATGGGTTGGGCGCTCGAACACGGCGTCGACCTCGACCGGGCTCACCGTCGATCGCGCCGATCGCTCGACGACGTCTACCTCGAGCTCACCTGAGGCCCCGACGAACCCGTCGCCGAGACGCCGGCCGGGCGGGCGAGGCTCGGCGGCATGAGCACGGTCGGCCTCTCGCCGCACCAGCTCCGATACGAGCAGAAGAGCTACTGGCGCAACCCCGCCGCCGCGGTGTTCACCTTCGCCTTCCCGGTGATGTTCCTCGTGATCTTCGCGTCGCTGAACAGCAGGCGGCACGATCGACTTCCTCGGGGGGCATCAGCTACAACCAGTACTACGTCCCCGGCATCCTGGCATTCGGGGTGATCAGCGCGTCCTACACGAACCTGGCGATGACCATCACCATCCGGCGCGACTCGGGGATCCTGAAGCGGCTGCGGGGCACCCCCGTGCCGGCGAGCTCGGTGCTCGGCGGGCTGCTGCTGAACGCCATCGTCGTCTCCGCCGTGTTGACGGCCGTGCTCATGGCGGTCGGGATGCTCTTCTACGACGTGACCTTCCCGGGGCACTGGCCGGCGCTGATCGTCTCCCTCGTGGTCGGCGCGGCGTCGTTCTGCGCGATCGGAGTGGCCGTCTCGTGCTTCATCCCGAACGCCGACGCCGCCCCGGCCGTCGTGAACGGGATTCTCTTCCCCGTGCTGTTCCTGTCCGGGGTGTTCTTCCCGTTGCAGGACACCTCGGTGCTGGCCCGGATCGCCGACTTCTTCCCCATCCGTCACTTCGTCAACGCGATCTTCGCCGCCTTCGATCCCCGCCTTCCGCACGGGCCCACGCACGGCTGGGCGTGGTCGGATCTCGCGGTCGTCGCCATCTGGGGAGTGGCGGCGTCCATCGTCGCCGTGCGGCGCTTCCAGTGGGAGCCTCGCCGCTGACCGCTCGCTGACGTCCGAGGCCGCCGGGCGCCGACGCGCGGCAGGCGATGCTGCGAGCGGGTGGCCTTGGGAGGCAGGCGAAGCCGAGGGCTAGCGTCTCCCGCCATGGCTACAACTCGTCCGTTCCGGTTCGGGGCCAAGGCCACGAAGGCCGGCATCGGCGAAGGAGTGGGCCGAGTTGGCCCGCCAGGCCGAAGACCTCGGCTACGTCAGCTTCCAGATGGACGACCACTTCGGCAACCAGTTGGCCCCGATCCCGGCGATCATGGCGGCGGCCGCGGCCACGACCAACCGTCAAGGTCGGCACGCTCGTGGCCGGGGTCGATTTCCGCAACCCCGTCGTCCTGGCCAAGGAGGCGGCCACCATTGACCTGCTGTCTGAAGGCCGCTTCATGCTCGGCGCTCGGCGCGGGGTGGCTGAAGGACGACTACGCCATCGCCGGCATCGACCAAGCTGACGCCGACACCCGCATCGCCCGGCTCGGCGAGGCGATCGACGATCATGCGGGGCCTCTGGGGCGAGGGCAAGTTCTCCTACGCCGGCGAGCACTTCCGGTGGCCGAGGTGGACGGCAAGCCCGCTCCGTCTCCGACATCCCGATCCTGGTCGGTGGCGGCGGCCAGAAGATCCTGTCGCTCGCGGCGCAGAAGGCCGACATCGTCGGCATCAACCCCAAGATCGTGGCCCGCACCATCAACCCGAAGTCGATGGCCACGGCCGCCGCCGACGTCGTCGACCAGAAGATCGGCTGGGTGAAGGAGGCGGCCGGTGACCGCTTCGACGAGCTCGAGCTGCAGCTCCAGGTGTTCGTCACGCGTGTGACCGACGACCCGATGCCGTTCGCCGAGAAGCTCGCACCCGCCTTCGGCCTGCCCCCCGAGGTCGTGCTCCAGGCGCCCTACTTCCAGATCGGCACGATCGACCAGATCGCCGAGAACCTGCAGGCCTGCGGGACCGCTGGGGCATCAGCTACATCGCCTTCCAGCAGGACGCCACGGCGGCCATGGCGCCGGTGGTGGCCAAGCTCAGCGGCACCTGAGGCGGCCGCGTGACGGGGACGGCGACGAAGTTGAACCGGCGCGCGCCGTGGAGCGCGCCGTCCGGTTCAAGTTCCGAGAGACGTGCCCGCGACGAGGTCGGCGTAGTCCGGGTGCTTGTCGATCCAATCGGCGACGAACTCGCATTTGGCCACCACCCGCAGACCGCGGCGGCGCGCATCGTCCAGCGCCCCCTGAGCCAGGGAACTCCCGACGCCCTGGCCTTCGAACTCCGGAGACGCCTCGGTGTGGATGAGGGTGATGACCCCGTCATCCAGCGCGTACCTCAGGTGGCCGGCCACCTCGCCGTCGATGCGGGCTTCGTAGCGGTGCCGCTCGGGCACGTCGACGATCTCCATGTTCACCCTCCACCTCGCTAGGTGTCGCCGCGACTGTTCACCCTGTGCCGCTCGTCGAAACGGCCCCCGGGAGGAGGTTGCCGTGGCGGTGCCGGGTCTCGCTGATGGCCTGCTCCCGGGTCCACCGCAACAGCTCGAGCGGGCCGTCGGGCACGATCGGCGTGGTGTCGAGCGAAAGGCGGGCGTCGAGCACACGCAGGCGCAGATCGTGCTCCGCGCTCAGGACCCTCACGCGGTCGGGCGATGACGTCGCGGCCCGCGCCATGAAGCCGTCCTCGTCCTCGACGGTGACGTCGATGCCGGCGATGGCCTCGACGGCGGACAGGTCGACTCGGGCGCCGACGATCTGCGCGACTCCGACGGCGAACCGCACGGCATCAGCATCGGCAGCCAGGCCGAGGCGTAGAGCGACGCGAGCAAGGGGCCGCAGGCGCAGCACGTTGCGTTCGGCCCGGAGCCCCGAGGGATCCTCGCCTTGCCCCCACCGCGCCCAGGCGGCCCGGGCCGCCTCGAGGGATCTGGTCACATCGGCGGTCGTGTGCCACGACCCGAGCGAAGGGACGTAGTGGGGCCCACCCGCTTTTGCGCCTGGACCGACGGCGGAACGCTTCCAGCCTCCGAAGGGTTGGCGGCGAACGATCGCGCCCGTGATGTGACGGTTGATGTAGACGTTGCCGACCTGAACGGTGTCGCGCCAGCGTCTCACTTCCTCGTCGTCGAGGCTGTGGAGCCCGCCGGTGAGGCCGAAGACGGGCGCGTTCTGCAGGGCCAGCGCGTGATCGAGGTCATCGGCTCGCATCAGCCCCAGCACCGGGCCGAAGCACTCGGTGAGGTGCAGCTCGCTGCCGGGACGCACGCCGAGCTTGACGCCGGGTCGCCACAGGTGCGGATTGGCGCCCACCGGTTCGGGGGCGACGAGCCATTCCTCCCCCGGGCCGAGCGATTCGAGCTGGCGGCGAAGCGCCCCCGAGGGAGGCCGGATGAGCGGCCCGACCTGGGTCGAGAGATCGTCCGCCGGCCCGACCCGCAGCGTGCGGACGGCATCGGCGAGGCGGGCGAGGAAGGCCCGGTCGTCGTAGACGGGGGCCTCCAGGATGCCGAGGCTGGCCGCCGAGCACTTCTGCCCCGCGTGACCGAACGCCGAGCGCACGAGGTCGCGGATGGCGTCGTCCATGTCCGCCGCCGCGCTGATCACCGAGCGCGTTCTTGCCGCTCGTCTCGGCGTGCAGGTGCAGGTCGGGCCGCCAGCCGAGGAACAGCCGCGCCGTGTCCCACGACCCCGTGAGGATCACGGCATCAACTGCCGGGTGGGTGATCAGGCGGCGACCGACCTCTCCGTCGGCACAAGCGACGAACTGCAGCGCGTCGGCGGGTACACCCGCCGCCCAGCACTGCTGGGCGAGTAGCCAGGCGGTCAGCACCGTCTCAGGAGCGGGTTTCAGGATGACGGCGTTGCCGGCCGCCAGCGCCGCGAAGACACCGCCCGCGGGGATGGCGTAGGGGAAGTTCCAGGGTGCCGCCACCACCACGACGCCGTGAGGCCGGAACTCGAGACCGGGCGCGGCAAGGCAGAGCGCGCTGTCCGCGTAGTAGCGGGCGAAGTCGATCGCCTCCGACACCTCGGGGTCGCTTTCGCCCACCGTCTTCCCGGCGTCGTGCACCATCGTGGCGATCGCCGAGCCCCGTTCGACCGACATCACCTCGGCGGCGCGATGCAGGATCCCGCGGCGCTCGGACAGGGGGCGGCGGCCCCAGGCGCTCGCCCCCTGCTGTGCTACTTCGACGGCACGGTCGACCGTGGCCAGATCCGCCTCCACGTAGCGGTACAGGACGGTGAACGGAGCCGACGGGTCGATGCCGCGGCCGCTGAGCGGCGCGTCGACGTGCTCTCCCCCGACCGAGGCCGGCACCTCCACCGCATGCATGGTGGGCCAACGGTGCAAGTGCTCGTTGATCCACTCACGGTTGGGGGCGAGCGTCATGTCGGTGTCGGGCGTGTTGGCGAACGGCGGGAGCTCCCGCGCGTCGGCCGGTAGGGCTTCGGCCGCCCGGTCCTGGGTGCGTCGAGGGCAGCGAGACGTCGAATGGCGTTCGTCGACCGAACGCCGGAAGCGCCCCCGCTCCGCTTCCCAGGACGCCGAGCCCGGCGCGAGGGAGAACAGATGGTGCAAGAAGTTCTCGGGGGCGGTGTTCTCGTCGAGGCGGCGCACGAGGTACGCCACTGCCGACTCGAAGTCCGCGCTGGAGACGATCGGGGCGTAGAGCAGGAGGTCTCCGGCGGCTCGGCGCACCGCGAGCGCTTGCGGGTTCGCCATCCCCTCGAGCATCTCGATCTCCACCCGGTCCTCGGCGCCGGCCTCGGTTCGGGTCGCGAGGGCCCATCCCACATCGAAGAGGTTGTGGCTGGCCACCCCGACCCGCACCGCGCCCGCGTTCTCGGGCGCGAGAGCCATGTCGAGCAGGCGCTTGGCGTTGGCGTCGACCTCCGCCTTCGTCTCGTACGGGGCCTGGGGCCACCCGCGGAGCTCCGCCTCGACGCGCTCCATCGCCAGGTTGGCCCCCTTCACGAGCCGGATCTTGATGCCGGCACCGCCTCGATCGCGCCGCGTCCGGGCCCAACCGCACAGCTCCTCCATCGCCGCGACGGAGTCCGGCAGGTAGGCCTGGAGCACGAGGCCGGCCTCGAACCCGGCGAGCTCGGGGTCGTCGAGGAGGCGCGGAAGGCGGCGATCGTGAGATGGAGGTCGCGGTACTCCTCCATGTCGAGGTTGACGAACTTGGCGGGCCGATGGCGAGCCGCGGCCACGAACAACGGGCGCAGGCGTTCGACGATCCGCGCCACCGCTCGCGTCGAAGGCGAGGACGTCGAGCTGGGCGCAGACCGCGGAGATCTTCACCGAGACGTAGTCGACGTCGGGTCGGGCGAGCGCGGCCAGGATGGCGGACTGGCGTCGCCGCGCCTCGTCCTCGCCGAGGATCGCCTCGCCCAGCACGTTCACGTTGAGCCGGATGCCCTGTGCTCGCCGGCGGCGGGCGTGCCGGGCGAAGCGGGCTGGTTCGCCCGGCAGCACGATCCCGGCGAATTCGTGGCGCAGCCGGCTGGTGACGAGCGGCATCACCACGCCGGGGAGCACCGGGGCCAACCGCGAGCCGGCCGCCAGCGCGACACGATCGAGGCCCGTGGCGAAAGCGGGGAAGCCGCGGCGGGTGACGAGGGCGCGAAACCGTTCCGCCGCCCGCGGCCGCGAGTGGATGCGCAGCACCTGGTCGGTCAACTCGAGGAGGAAGGAGGTGGCGTCGGGATCGCCGACGAGGTGGGCCACGCGGGCGCGCCGCCGCCGCTCGGCTGGCGTCTCGAGGCTGGCCGACTCGTTGAGCAGTCCGAGCGCGATGGCCTCGGCCCGCCCGACGCGACCGGTGTCGGCCGCATCGGTCTCGGGGCTCACGGGCGAGCCCCGAGTGATGGCAGGCGGCCGTCGTGCACAGCGTTGGCGAGCCGTTCGATGTCGGTGGCGAGCGGCCGGTCCTCGTCGACAGCAGGGGAGAGGGCGCGCACCTCGGCGTGGAGCGCCTCGAGGGCACGAGTCGAGCGCAGGGGCCGGCGCAGGTCGAGGGCCTGGGCGGCGCACAGCAACTCGATGGCGATGACGTGCGTGGCGTTGTCGACGACCCGCCGGGCATGGAGGGCGGCGGTGGCGCCCATCGAGTTGAAGTCCTCCTGGTTGGCGCTCGTCGGTAGAGTGCCCGTGCCCGCGGGATGAGCCAGCACCGCGTTCTCGGCGACGAGCGAGGCGGCGACGTACTGCACGATCATCAAGCCGGATTGCGTGCCCGGTTGGCGAGTGAGGAAGCGGGGCAGGCCCGGCGCATCGGAGAGCAGGCGGAACGTCCGGCGTTCGCTGAACGCCGCCACCTCCGCCACGGCGATGGCGGCGACGTCGAGTGGCAACGACAGGGGCTGGCCGTGGAAGTTGCCGCCGGAGATCACGTCGCCGTCGTCGGGGAAGACGAGGGGGTTGTCGGTGACCGCGCCCAGCTCGCGACCGATCGCCGTCTCCACGTACTCGAGCGCCTCTCGCGTCGCTGCCGAGCACCTGGGGGATGCAGCGCAGCGTGTAGGCGTCCTGTACCCGGCCGCAGTCGGCATGGCTGCGCAGCAGCGCCGAGCCGTCCATCAACGTGGCCACCTTGGCGGCCACGGCGGCCTGGGCGGGGCGGTTGCGGGCGGCCTGGATCCGAGGATCGAGGGGAGCAGCCGAACCGAGGAGGGCGTCGAGGCTGAGCGCGGCGATCACCTCGGCCGCCGCCTGCACGCGGACGGCGTCGTGGACGACAAGCGCGCCGAGCCCCGCCATCAGATGCGTGCCGTTGATGAGGGCCAGGCCCTCCTTGGTGGCGAGCTCGACCGGGCTGACCGACAACGTCGCCAGCACGTCGCCGGCCGGGCGTGTCGCGCCCTCCAGCTGCAGCTGCCCCTCCCCGCACAAGGTGAGACCGAGGTGGGCGAGGGGGGCGAGGTCGCCGCTGGCTCCCACCGAACCCTGCGAGGGAACGACGGGGGTCGCGCCGGCCTCGAGCAGGGCGACGAGGAGCTCGACGACGGCCGGGCGCACCCCTGAGTGCCCGCGAGCGAGGCTGGCCGCCAGGAGCAGCATCATGGCTCGCACGCCCTCATCGGGCAGCGGCGGACCCACGCCCACGGCATGGCTGCGCAGCAGGTTGCGCTGGAGCGCGCCCAGCTCGGCGTCGGGGATGCGCACCTGGGCGAGATCGCCGAAGCCCGTGTTCACCCCGTAGAGAGCGCGGCCCGATCCGGCGAGCCGCTCCACGGTGTCGCGGGCGGCCGCGACCCGTCGGCGAGTCTCCACGTCGAACACCACGGACGCGCCGTGCCGGGCGACCGCGACCACGTCCGCCACCGTCAGCTCGGCCCCCAGCTCGACGGCGGTCACCGCGGCCAGCGTACCCAGCCCGATGGCCGCCGCTCTCGGTGATCTGACGCGGCTGACCGGCGTATGACGCCGCTCAGCCGCGCGAGATGCGCAGGGAGTAGGGGAGGAGACAGCGGGAACGAGACCGCGGCGAGACGCGGCGTCGCGGTACCGTCGAGGGGTGGCCGAGGGCGCGCGCACGGTCCGGGCCCCTCGCGGGGCCACGCTCACCTGCCGGGGTTGGCCTCAAGAAGCCGCCTACCGGATGCTGCACAACAACCTGGATCCGGAGGTGGCCGAGCGGCCGGACGACCTCGTCGTCTACGGCGGCACGGGCAAGGCGGCACGCAACTGGGCCTGCTTCGACGCCATCTGCCGCGCCTTGGTCGACCTCCGCGACGACGAGACCCTGCTCGTCCAGTCGGGCAAGCCGGTGGGCGTGTTCCGCACCCACGAATGGGCGCCCCGTGTCCTCATCGCCAACTCGAACCTCGTGCCCGAATGGGCGACGTGGGAGGAGTTCCGGCGGCTCGAGGCCGAGGGCCTCACCATGTACGGGCAGATGACCGCGGGATCGTGGATCTACATCGGCACCCAGGGCATCCTCCAGGGCACCTACGAATGCTTCGCGGAGATCGCCCGGCGCCGGTTCCACGGGAGCCTGGCCGGGACGGTGACGCTGACCTCCGGCCTCGGCGGGATGGGCGGCGCTCAACCCCTCGCGGTGACGATGAACGGTGGCATCGCCCTCTGCGTCGAGGTGGACCCGGCGCGCGTGCGCCGGCGCCTCGAGACCCGTTACCTCGACGAGGTGGCCGACTCGACGGCGGACGCGATGGCGTGTTGCGAGGCGGCCAGGCGGGGGCGGAGGGCCCTGTCCGTGGGCGTGGTCGGCAACGCCGCGGCGGTGCTGCCGGCTCTGCTCGAAGCCGGCTTCGCCGCGGACATCGTGACCGACCAGACGAGCGCGCACGACCCGCTCTCGTATGTCCCCGCTGATCTCACGCTCGAGGCCATGGACGAGCTGCGCCGTCGCGATCCCGGCGAGCTGGTGCGCCGAGCCCGTGCCTCCATGGCCGTCCACTGCGCGGCCATGGTCGGCTTCCTCGACGCCGGCGCCGAGGTGTTCGACTACGGCAACAGCTTGCGCACGGAGGCCCGCCTCGGCGGCTTCGAGCGGGCCTTCGACTACCCCGGCTTCCTCCCTGCCTACATCCGCCCGCTGTTCTGCGAGGGCAAGGGCCCGTTCCGGTGGGCTGCGCTTTCGGGCGATCCCGCCGACATCGCCGCCACCGACCGCGCCGTCCTCGAAGAGTTCCCCGACAACGACGCCCTCCGCCGTTGGATCGAGCTGGCGGGTGAGCGCGTCGCCTTTCAAGGCCTGCCCGCTCGCATCTGCTGGCTCGGCTACGGCGAGCGCCATCGCCTGGGCGCCCGTTTCAACGACATGGTGCGCCGAGGGGAGGTGTCGGCCCCGATCGTGATCGGCCGAGACCACCTCGACTCGGGCTCCGTGGCGTCGCCCTACCGCGAGACGGAGGCCATGGCGGACGGCTCCGACGCCATCGCCGACTGGCCGCTCCTGAACGCCCTGTTGAACACGTCCTCCGGGGCGGCCTGGGTGAGCATCCACCATGGGGGCGGGGTCGGCATCGGCCGCTCTATCCACGCCGGGATGGTGTGCGTGGCCGACGGCTCCGATCTGGCCGGGGCCAAGCTCGAGCGCGTCCTCACCAACGACCCGGGCACTGGCGTCATGCGGCACGCCGACGCCGGCTACGAGCGGGCGCGGGCCGTGGCCCGCGAGCGCGGCGTGCGCCTCCCGATGGATGCCCCGTGACCGTCCGCCCCATCGCCACCGTCGGCCATCCGGTGCTCCGCCAGCCGGCCCGCCCCGTCACCCGCGACGAGCTCCGCCAGCCGGAGCGGCAGCGCCTCATCGACGACCTGATCGACACGATGCGGGCCGCGCACGGCGCAGGGCTGGCCGCCAACCAAGTGCACGAGACCGTGCGCATCGCGGTGATCGAGGTCGATCACAATCCTCGCTACCCGTACAAGCCGCCGATCCCGCTCACCGTGGTCGTCAACCCGGTGATCGAGCCGCTCGACGACGAGCTGGTGGTGATCAACGAGGGCTGCCTGTCGGTGCCCGATCTTCGCGGCGACGTGCGCCGTCACGTCAACATCAGGGTGCGTTGGTGGGATCGGGACGGCGAGGAGCACGACGAGGTGCGCCGCGGGCTCACGGCCGGCACCTTCCAGCACGAACGTGACCACTTGGATGGTGTCTTGTTCCTCGACCGAGTCGAGGACACGCGCTCACTCACGACGTGGGCGCAGTTCGAGCGGTTCCATCGCGCCGCCTTCATCGAGCGGATCACCGAGTTCGTGCAGCGCGTCGGCTCGTGACCTACTGGTGTGAGCTGGCCTGGCTCGGGGGGGACGTCCCCGTCGCGGGAGTGCTGCTCGAGGTGCGTGACGGACACCTCGAAGCCGTTCACCACCCGATCCCCGTGCCTCCCGACAGGGCCGAGGTGCTGCCCGGCTTGACCCTGCCCGGGCTGGCCAACGCCCATTCGCACGCCTTCCACCGTGGCCTGCGTGGGCGAACCCAACGCCCCGGCACGTTCTGGTCATGGCGCGAGCAGATGTACGCGCTGGCCGCCCGGCTCACCCCGGAGGGCTACCTGCGCCTGGCGCGAGCGGTGTACGCGGAGATGGCGCAGTGCGGCTACACGGTGGTAGGGGAGTTCCACTACCTGCACCAACCTCCCGAGATGGAGGCCGCCGTGGTGGAGGCCGCCAGCGGGGCCGGCATCCGCCTGACGTTCCTCGACACCCTCTACCTGTCCGGGGGTTTCGGCGCGCCATTGAGCGCCGAACAGCGCGGCTTCGCCGACCCGGGTGCCGCCGCGTGGCGGGAGCGACTCGAGACCTCGGCGTCCCTCGGCCCACGAGCCCGCCGCGGCGCGGCCATCCACTCGGTTCGCGCGGTCGACCCGCCGGGGATCGACGTCGCCGTCGCGTGGGCCGAGGCGCACGCGGCCCCGCTCCATGCCCACGTCTCCGAGCAGCCGACCGAGAACGAGCGATGCCTGGCGGTCTACGGCGTGAGCCCCACGCAGCTGCTCGCCGACCACGGCGCGCTCGGCCCCCGCTTCACGGCCGTGCACGCCACTCATCTGAGCGCGACCGACGTCGCCCTGCTCGGTGCCTCCGGTTCGACCTGCTGCCTCTGCCCAACGACGGAGCGGGATCTCGCCGACGGCATCGGCCCCTCGAGCGAGCTGCGGGCCGCGGGCGCAGTGCTCTCCCTCGGCAGTGACTCCCATGCCGTCGTGGATCCGTTCGAGGAGGCGAGGGCGTTGGAGCTCGACGAGCGCCTCCGCACGTTGCGACGAGGTCATCACCGCGCCCCTGACCTGCTCACCATGGCCACCAGCGCCGGCTATGCCAGCTTGGGCTGGCCCGACGGCGGTCGCCTCGCCCCTGGCCGCCTGGCCGATTTCGTCACCCTCGGCCTGGACTCCGTGCGACTCGCCGGCACGCCTGCCGAGCTCGCCCTCGACGCGGTGGTCTTCGGGGCGACCGCCTCGGACGTGCAGCACGTCGTCATCGGCGGGGAGCCCGTCGTGCGGGGCGGACGCCATCAACGCCTCGACGTGGCCGCCGAGCTGGCCGAGGCGATGAGGGCGCGGTGAACGCGCGAGCGGCCGCCCGCGCCAGCCTGGTCGTCGACAACATCGGGCTCCTCGTCACCAACGCCCCCGAGCTGGGCGACGGCGCGCTCGGCCTGCGCCGCCACGCGGCCGTCACCTTCGAAGACGGGGGCGTGGTCGCAGTCGGCGACTCCGGCGCCTCCGCGGCCGACCAGCGCTACGACGCCGAGGGCCGGTGCGTGCTCCCCGGGTTCGTCGACAGCCACACCCATCTCGTCTTCGCCGGCGACCGCTCCGAGGAGTTCGCAGCCCGCATGGCCGGCCGTCTCTACGTCGCCGGAGGCATCGCCACGACCGTCGCGGCCACCCGCGCGGCGGGTGATGAGGAGCTCGCCAGGGCGACCGCGACGCGCGCCGCGAGGAGGCATTGCGCGGGGGGACGACGACGATCGAGATCAAGTCGGGCTACGGGCTCACCACCGACGAGGAACGCCGCCTCCTCGCCATCGGCCGGCAGCTCACCGACGACACGACGTTCCTCGGCGCGCACGTGGTGCCGCCCGAGTACGAGGGCAGGGGCGATGACTACGTCGCCCTCGTCTGCGGCGAGATGCTGGCCGCGGCGCGCCCCCTCGCTCGCTTCGTCGACGTGTTCTGCGAGGAGGGCGCGTTCGATGCCGACCAAGCGGCCGCGGTCGTGCGAGCGGGTCAGTCGGCCGGCCTGCTCGCCAAGGTGCACGCCAACCAGCTCCGAGCCGGGCCGGGCGTGGCGCTGGCCGTGCGGCTCGGGGCCGCGTCCGCCGACCACTGCACCCATCTCACCGCCGAGGACGTCGAGGCGCTCGCCGGATCGGCCACGGTGGCGACGCTGCTGCCGGCGGCCGACTTCTCGACCCGCCAGCCCTACGCCGACGGGCGCCGGCTGCTCGACGCCGGTGCCGTGGTGGCGCTCGCCTCCAACTGCAACCCCGGTTCGAGCTACACCACCTCGATGGCCTTCTGCGTGGCCCTGGCCGTGCGGGAGATGGGGCTCTCCGTCGAGGAGGCCGTCTGGGCGGCGACGGCCGGGGGAGCGGCCGCCCTCCGGCGCGACGACGTGGGCCGCCTCCGACCTGGCGCTCGCGGCGATGCGATCGTGCTTGATGCGCCAAACCCGGTCCACCTCGCCTACCGCCCGGGCATGCCCCTGGTGCACGCCGTCATGAAGGGCGGGGTGGTCGCGCTCAGCTGACCTTCGGCTCGCTCGAGAGGCGATGCTTGGCGCGCGGCCCGCCGACCCAGTTGCAGAGCTGCGGGTCGACGTCGAAGCTCGCGCCGTCGATCCATGAGCCGTCCTGGCGGAACCGCCCGACATTCCCGTCGGTCGTCGTGACCTTCACGATCCCGGTGCTCTCACCATCCTGCTCGTAGAGCGCCTTGCTGAACGGATGGACGACGCCCCACATGTCAGTCCTCCTCGAGCCACTGATCGAGCATGACGTGCAGCCAGCGGACCTTGCTCTCCTGGTAGTTCCCGAGGGTCACGCCCGGCTTCCAGGTGGACTCGAGCCCGAGCTGCACGCGCTGCATGTTGAAGGTGTCCTGGTCGAAGACCTTGCCGAGCACCCCGAGCTCGGGCGCTTCCGTCCACGGTTCGTCGGCGCCGAGGCGGTGGATCGGGGCCGGAGGGGGCCGTTCGCCGTTGAAAGGGGCGAGGAAGAGGCATTCCATGATGGAGGAGCGATGGTCGTCGCCGTTGGGCCGGAACCGGTACACGATGCGGTTGAAGGCGCCCCACGGATGGAAGTTGGGGAAGATCGTGTAGTCGAGGTTGTCGACCATCTCCGCGTCGGACCACTGGTCGACGAGGCCACCGACGACCGGGCGCCACCGGCCTCGTGTCGCGTCGGCCATCACCTGGCGAGCTGTCTGCCCGGGGGCGATCGTGAGGAACTCCTCCTCATCGACACGCACGTCGAGGGCGTAGCGGAGGATCGTCTCCTCGTCGGGCTCCTCGCCGAGCAACGGGCTCGGGGTGGCCGCGGGCGTGATCACCCTGGCGAAGGTGTCCCACACGTCGACCTGGCTGTTGGTGTCGCCGATGTAGGGGAGGATCTGGGGATGCGTGGCGTTGACGTGGAAAGCCTCGCAGAACGCCTCCTGCGCGATCTTCCAGTTGGCCCGGATCACCTTGCTCACGTGGGCCTGGACGTAGCGCCGGCCGAGGTCCCACCGCTCGAACTGCTCCGCCACGCCGCCCAGGAAGTCCTCGAGGGGGGACGCGTTCGGGTCGGGGTTGACGAAGACGAAGCCCGCCCACGTTCCCACTCTCAGCTCGGGCAGCCCGAACTTGGCCGCCTCGACGTGGGGGAAGTCCCAGTCGGCAGGGACCTGCTTCAGGCTGCCGTCGAGGTTCCAGGCGAAGCCGTGGAAGGGGCAGCGGATCTCCGCGCAGCGCCCGTCGTACTGCTTCAGCTGCCGGCCGCGGTGGAGGCAGGCGTTGGGGAAGGCCTTGATCGTGTCGGGCGCGGCCCGCATGACGAAGTACGACTGGCCCGCGATCTCGTACACCGCGAAGTCCCCGACCGTCGGGATGTGCTCCTCGCGGCACGCGAACTGCCAGACGCGTTTCCAGAGCCGCTCCTTCTCGCGCTCGTGCCACGCGCGCGAGATGTAGCGGTCGATCGACACGTCCGCGTCGCCGAGGTAGCGGGGCGACTCGAGCCGTAGCACCTCGGGCACTTCATGGGTGTCGGTGTCGAGGAGCTGCTGGTAGCTCAGCCCCGGTGAACGCGCCGAGCCTGGTTCCTCCGGCAGGGCCATGTGTGCTCCTTCCCCCGTCGCGTGCCCCCAGAGCACCGACGACGTCATGCCGCGATCCCAGCTAACCACCGAACTGATCGAACGATCAATATTGGGCGTTCGGGAGTCGCTCGCCGGCCCCCAGGATAGGCTCCGCTGGCCACGGGGTGCGGTGGCTGCCGACCGACCTGCCGAGAGGGGCGCCATGGACGGGTACGTGTCCTGCGCGACACGAGCGCGGCGACGCTTCACGCACTCGCCGAGGTGAGCTCATACAGAAAGGTCGGCGCCGACTCAGGCCGGTCTCAGGTGGCGCCGGTAGCGTCGAATGATGGCTCGGCGGGTTCCCACCTGGGCGAAGTGGTTGATCGGCGCGGCCGTGGCCGTGCTCGTCCTCGTGACGGTCGGGCCGTTCGTCTACATCCATTTCATCGAAGGTTCCCCGAAGCCGAAGCTCTCGCTCGACTCCATCACCACGACGACCGCCGTCCCGGGTGCCGCGACCAGCGCGGCCGCGAACGCGAGTGGGGGCGCCACGACGGCGAGCGCGAGCATCGACGGCACGTGGCACATCGCCGACGGGTCGCAGGTCGGCTACCGCGTGAAAGAGGTCCTGTTCGGTCAGAGCACCACCGCCGTTGGTCGCACCAGCTCCGTCACCGGGCAGGCCACGATCAACGGACCGCAGGTGACCGCAGCCGACTTCAGCGTCGACATGAGCACGGTGTCGAGTGACCAGCGCCAGCGCGACAACCAGTTCCGCAATCGCATCATGGACGTCAGCTCCTTCCCGACGGCGACGTTCAAGCTCACCTCTCCCATCGACCTCGGTTCGGCACCGCCCGATGGGACCCGGGTCACGACCAAGGCGCACGGCGACCTGACGCTGCGAGGGCAGACGAAGCCGGTGACGATCGATCTCACCGCGCAACGGGCCAACGGCCAGATCCAAGTGGCCGGCTCGACCGAGCTGACCTTCTCGGACTGGGGGATCCCGAACCCGAGCTTCGGGCCGGCCGAGACGGAGGACCACGGAACGCTCGAGGTCCTGCTGGTCTTCAGCCGCTGATTCGACGCGTGGGGCGAGCGGCTTTCCCGCCACCCTTTTCGGAATCCTCATCCGAGTGATGCGGGCGGGGTGATGCGGGCGGGCGAGGCTCGCCCCACGCGTGCCACCATGCGTCGTCGGCCATCGAGGAGGGGACATGCGCATCGGTGCGGTGCTGCCTACCTGTGAGATCGGCAACGATCCCGCGGTCATACGCGACTTCGCCCAGACGGCCGAGGGTCTCGGCTACGACCACATCGTCATCTACGACCATGTCCTGGGCGCCGTCCACGAGGACCGCGACCCTCCGTTGTGGGGTCCGTACACCGAGCACGACCCCTTCCACGAGCCGATGGTGCTGTACGGGTTCCTTGCCGCGGTGACTGAGCGCATCGAGCTGGTCACCGGAGTGCTCATCCTCCCCCAACGCCAGACAGTGCTCCTCGCCAAGCAGGCCACAGAGGTGGACCTCCTCTCCAAGGGCCGCCTCCGGCTCGGCCTCGGCACCGGCTGGAACTACGTCGAGTACGAGGCGCTCGGCACCACGTTCGGGGATCGCGCCCGCCGGCTCGACGAGCAGGTCGAGGTGCTCAAGCGGCTCTGGAGCGAGCCCGTCGTCGACTTCACGGGCCGAGCCCATCGCATCGACCGCGCCGGGCTCTTGCCGCGGCCCGAGCGACCCATCCCCCTTTGGTTCGGTGGGGGCTCGGTGGCGTCGATGCGCCGTGCGGCACGCGTCGGCGACGGCTACATCTTCGGCAGCTCCAACGACCGCGTCCGGGGCATCGCCGCGCATGCGCCCGAACTACTCGCCGCCGAGGGCCGAGACCGGTCCTCGTTCGGGCTCGAGGCGGTCGTCGACTACGCCGCGGGCCCGGAAGGCTGGCAGTCGGAGCTCGAGGCGTGGGCTCCCTTCGAGCTCACGCACTTCTCGATGCGGGCCATGTCGACGGCCGCGTCGTTCCTCCACGCCGACGACCCCGGCTTCGTCTCGGCCCGCCAGCACATCGACGCGCTCGAGGCCTTCATCCGCGCCATGCGTTAGCGAAGGGGGGAAGGAGACCTCCCCCCTTCGAGATACCTCCCGAGTTGGCGCGCGCGAGTGCTCCTAGGCCGTCTGAGCCTCAGCCCGCCATCGTGCGGATCGTCCAGAAGTCCGAGGCGAGCTGGGGATCGGTGACATAGGCGTAGGGCATGTAGAAGTAGCCCTTGTCCGCCTGCTTCGGCCCCCACGAATTGCGCACGATGAACCAGTTCTTCGCGTTGTCGTAGCCGACGGCGAGGACGGCGTGGCCACCGACGGGGCCTTCGCCCGGTCCCGGCATAGGCGTCACCGTCGCCTGGTTGCCGGACGGTTCCCAGAACGACGGGAACACGGTGAAGCCGTAGACGAAGGGGTAGCCGTCGGCGATGCAGCCCTTCAGCTGGGCCAGGACCTGTGCCACACGCTGGTACGCGACGGCCATGTACTTCTTGGCGTGGGTGTAGCCCGACGCGGGTGGTTTGGTGGCCGGAGGCGAGCCTGGCGGGAAGGGACCACCGTCGTATTCGGCGGGCGTGTCGTCGTACGGCCACTCCTTCTCGGGGCACACGCCGAGCTTGGAGACCGACTTGATGCCATCTCGGATCTGAGCGCCCGAGTCGTACCCGACGTGGCCCTCCATGGCCCGTTCGTTGTAGTAGATGAACAGCCGCGACGGGACGAAGTCGGGCCGCTTGCGCAACTTCCGGCGGTCGAACTGGACGGCCGCGCCGATGGCGTTGGCGGTGCAGCTGCCGATGCGGCCCTGGTCGTAGACGGGAGGGCACTTCGGGCGAAGGTCGGCGTGGGCCGGGAGCTTGCGCAGGCGCGCCAGTGGCGCCGAGTACATGAGATCCCGCGGATCGGGGAGGTCGGGAACCCAGCCGAGCCCTCCAACGCGACGTGCAGCCATTGCGGCTCTCCTTTCTTCGCCGGCGACTCGGGGCCACCGGCGTCACGCCCACCCAAGACCTCGCGGGGAGGTCTGCACCCCTTCGGCAGTCGACACGGTCGGTCGCCCATGTCATTGGATTCGCCGACGCGCCTGCCCGCCGAGCCTACTCGGACCGTCGGAATCGTCAATGTGGCCGCGGCGGCCTCCGCCGACAGGCGTCAGCGCGCGAGGTAACCGCCGTCGACCGCGAGCCGCGTGGCCCACCGTGAAGGAGGAGTCGTCGGAGCACAGCCAGAGCGCGGCCTTGGCGATCTCGTCGGGCCGGCCGAAGCGGCCAACCAGGCTGAGGCGGCCGATCACGTCGGCTTCATCCCGACCTCGGCGGGCCATGGCCCCTCGCAGCATCGGCGTGTCGATGGCCCCGGGACAGATGGCGTTGACACGGACGCCACGACCGGCGTACTCGAGGGCGGCCGTCTTCGTCATCCCGATCACCCCGTGCTTCGTGGCCGTGTAGACGCTCTGCATCGGCTGGGGCCGGAACGAGTTCGTCGACGCGATGTTGACGATGGCACCGCCGCCTCGCTCGAGCATGGCTCGGACTTCGTACTTGAGGCAGAGGAACACCGACTTCAAGTTCACGGCCACGAGCCGGTCGAAGACCTCTTCGTCGCAATCCACGAGCTCGGTTCGTTCGATCTCGATGGCGGCCGCGTTCACCGCGCAATCGAGCCCGCCGAAGCGGGAGACGGCGTGGGCCACGAGCTGCTCGACGTCGCGGGCCTTTGAAACGTCGGTCGGCACGAACTCGGCCACCCCGCCCCCTGCCCGCGCCAGCCCGGCGGTCTCGCTCCCTTGCTCGACGGCGAGATCCGCCACCACGACCGAGGCTCCCGCTTCGGCGAAAGCGACGGCGATCGCTCGACCCATGCCCCCGGCCCCGCCCGTGACGAGCGCGACCCGACCGTCGAAGCGGCTGTTGACGGTGTTCATGCCTTGACCTTGGCACACGCGTGGGTCTCCGTGCTCTCTCGGCGCGCGACCGGCGCGCGTGCGAGGGCCGCCGGCCGGGCGCCTCTACGCTGTGACGCCTCGGGCGAACCTAGGGATGGGAGGGATGATGCGCATCGGAGCGAGCGTGACGACCGTGTCCTGGATCCCTTCGGATCTCCTCGAAGGGGTCGGCCGACTCGGCACCCGGCTGCACATGGCCCACCATGGCCAGCCGCCCCCGGACGACTTGGGCACCGACGTCGATGCGGTGGTGGAGGCGCTCCGGAGCACTGACCGAATCCGTTTCGCCAACGTCCTGCGGGCGTACGTCGACTTCGACGACGCGGGCAAGGTCACGGGCCACGGCTACGAGGGGCGAGGCTCGATCGGGGCCACGACCGTGGCGTTCGGCGTCGGCACCATCACCGTTCCTGCGGTGGCGTTCGCCGACCGTCGCGGCCAAGCCGAGGTGGGCGACGGCTGGGTGCGCTTCACCCAAACGGCTGGCGGGCGTACCGGGGTGCCTCTGCCTCGGCCGGTCAAACGACCGCCGTTCGTCCAGTACCGCGCCCCCATCGTGTGGTCCACGCTGCAACTCACGATCCGCGCTGACGGCAGCCACGAGGGCGGGCGCCGCACGTCCACCATGCGGGCGGTCACCGACTGCCGGGTCGCGGCCGTGCCCGGGAACCAGATCGATCGCGCCCGACTGGCGGCGCTCTCCAGCGGTCATCGTCGCGAGGAGCAGCGCCGCCCGTGAGAGTCCACCTCTGCGGAGTGCGGGGCTCGGCGCCGGCGCCGGGATGCGCGTTCGCACGGGTCGGGGGCAACACGTCGTGTGTGGCCCTCGCCCACGATCGCGAAGAGCGGCCGCGCCTCGTCCTCGATGCGGGGACCGGCCTCTCCCTCGTGACCGCGTTGCTCGGCGGCGCGCCCTTCCGAGGGACCCTGCTGCTCGGCCACCTCCACTGGGACCACACCTACGGCATCCCCTTCTTCCGGGGCGGCAGCCATCCCGATGCTCGCGTGCGGGTCCTGCTGCCGGAACAGGGCGTGCAAGCCGACACGCTGGTGGCCCGGTTCATGTCCCCGCCGACCTTCCCCATCGGGCCCTTCGAGCTGCGGGGGGAATGGACCTACGGGACCCTGGAGGAGGGCGAGCACGACATCGAGGACTTCCACGTGCTGGCCCGGGAGATCCCCCATCCCGGCGGCCGGACGTTCGGGTACCGGGTGTCGGACGCCCACAGCACCGTGGCCTACCTGTCCGATCACGGGCCCCGCGCCATCCTCGGCCCGGGACCGGACGGCTGGGGCCCGTACCACCAGGCCGCCCTCGACCTGTGCCGGGACGCGGATCTCATGATCCACGACGCCCAGTACACGTCGGCCGAGCTGGCGGAGCGAGCCCACTTCGGTCACTCGGCGGCGGAGTACGCGGTGGCCTTGGCCCGGCGCGCCCGGGCCCGCCGCCTCCTGCTGTTCCACCACGACCCCGGGCGCACCGACGACGAGGTGGCCGCCCTCGTGGCCGGGTTCGGGGGCGGCGAGGGGCTGGTCGTGGAGGCGGCCGAGGAAGGCCGCACCATCTTCCTGACCGGACCGTGACCACCTGAAACGGGTGGCCGCCCGCACCTCCGCGCCCTCGAGCAGTGGAAGGCCGAAGGCCGCTACGACCGACTCATCGATCCCCTCGCCAGTCGCTGGTAGGAGCCCCGACCGCCACCTGGGCGACGCCTTCAGCCTGGCGAGCGGCCCCAGCCCGGCCGCGCCGCGAGCGCTCCCCCCGGCGGGCGTGGCGCAGGCGGGCGAGCCGGATCCGGCGCAGCCAGCGACGCCGGTCGACGGCGGTCTCCGGTTGGTCCGCGGGCGAGAGATCGCGGGCGACCAACTCGCAGGCTTCCAGGACGCCGGTGGCGAACAGTTCCGGGCGCGTGCAGAAGACGAGGTGGTTGCCGTCCACCTCGACGACTCGGGCGCCCGTGATCCGCGCGGCGAGGTCGAGTTGTTGTTTGGTCGGCACGAGCCGGTCGCGAGTGGTGACGACGACCGCGGCCGGCACGGACACCTCGCTGATCCAGTCGTTCGAGGAGAAGTGTCGAACCACCCGGCCGGCCTCGCGGACCGCGGCGGTGTCGTGGTCGCGGAGGGCGGCGCGCAGCTCGTCGCGCTGAGCCGGGTCAGCCACCACGCTGCCGAGCAACGAGCTCGCGCCCTCGGTGCGCAGCGGTCGCGGGATCAGGCGCGACGCCCGGTCGACCTCGGCGAGGGCATCGGCCAGCATCCGCTGTGCTCGCGTCCCGCGGAAGTCAGCCGCCGTGGCGCAGAGCACGAGGCCGGCGACCCGCTCGGGATGGCGCCGCCAGAGCAGTTGGGCCACCGGCCCGCCCATCGAGTAACCGACGATGATGGCGGTCTCGATGCCGAGGACATCGAGCAGGGCGATGGCGTCGTCGGCGCAGTCCTCGAGCGTGAACGTGTCGGTGGCCGCGAGGCCGCGGCCGTGACCACGATGGTCGAGCGCCACCACTCGGTAGTGCTCATTGAGCGGCGCGAGAAGCGGGCCCCAGTTGAACGCCCCCGTGGCCGCGAGACCGTGGAGCAGCACCACCGTCGGCGCGTCGGGACGCGGGCCGGGCAAGTCGCAGGCGTACGTGGTGCCGCGGCCGGGCAGCTCCACCGATCGCCATAGCGCAGCGGCCGGCCCGTCCGCCGCGGAGACCACTCGGTTGGCCTCGGCACGCTCGCGGGCGAGGTGCACGAGCGAGTCGCCGACCTCCGGCACCGCGGCCCGCAGCGACGCGAACTCCCGAGTGGTGCACACGTAGCCCGTCATCGGCGTGAGCGCGGTGACCGTCGCGCTCCGCCGGCCGTCGCCCAGGAGGGCCATCTCACCGGCGACGTCGCCAGGCCCCAGCCTCGCGATCTCCTGGCCGTCACGCGTCACCGTCGCCACTCCAGTGCCGATCAGGAAAACCTCCGTCCCGAGGCCGCCCTGGCGCATCAGCACCTGGCCGGCGGGAACGTCGACCGCGGTCACCCACGGCCTCAGGGTGCGAAGTCGGCGGTCGTCGACGCCGTCGAAGAGCACGAGCTCCCGCAGGGCGACGGGATGGCGTGCGCGGCGTGGTCGCCGATGTGCCGGCCGGTGCAACATGAGTCCTTCCTACCGCGCTCGCCACGCGAAGCGGTTGACCATTCGGCCCACCGCAAGCAGGCGGCGGCCGCTAAGCAGCACCGACGCGACCTCCGTGTGAGAAATGGCACACGCGAGCGCCGTCGCGGTTGGCTCCCGGGCCGGTGTCGCTTCGCTCCGCCAACGGCGACCTCGACCGTCGGCTCGCCGCGAGCTGAGCTGGGTCTACCTAGCATGCATTTCGCGAGGGGAGCCGACGACGAGGGGGCACGCGTGGCCGATCACTGGCAGGAGGCCTGGCAGCCGATGATCGACGCCATCGGCCGTGACTTCGGTGGGAGCGCGATCGAAGGCGCCGACGACATCGAGTTGGGGCTCGTGCGCCGCTACTGCGAGCCGCTCGAGCTCGGCTGCCCGATCCACTTCGATGAGGAGGCGGCCCGAGCCGCCGGGTACGACGGCGTCGTCGCCCCCATCAGCAGCGTGCTCACCTTTTCGATCCCCCCGATGTGGAGCCCCGGAGAGCCGCCCTTCTTCGCGACCGCCGGGCGTGACGAGCAGCCCGCTCGCTCGCCGGTCAAGCCCGAGACCGCCGGCCTGGCCCCTCCCTTCAGCGGCTACTTCGCCACCGACATCGAGTTCGAGTTCCTGTTCGACATGAAGGTGGGCGACCGCCTGACCCGCGTCGGCAATGTCCTCCTGTCGTGTGAGCCCAAGGAGACGCGCGTGGGCCGAGGTGTCTTCACCAAGTGGCAGTGGGAGATGCACAACCAACGAGGCGACGTCGTCGCCATCGTCCGCACGGGGTTGTACTTCTACAACGCCCGTGAGGAGGAGCCGGCATGACCGCAGGAGTGGTGCCGTCGAGCAATGTCACCGTCGACTGGGGCGAGCAGCGCCACTGGGAGGAAGTCCACGAAGGGGACGAGCTCGCTCCGGTCTCGTTCCCACTGAGCGTCTACCGCCTGGTCGTGGCGGCAGGGGCCAACCGGGACTTCAACGCCATCCACCACAACTCCGAGTACGCGAAGGCGTCCGGAGCGCCCGAGATGTACGCCAACACCACCTTCCTGCTCGGCATGTGGGAGCGAGCCGTACGCGAGTTCGTGGGCTGCCGAGGTCGCATCCGGGCCATCACCGGCTTCCGGATGACCTCCTTCAACGTCGCGGGCGCTACCGTCACCGTGAAGGGCCGCGTCGAACGGGTGCGCCTCGACGGCGACACCGGTCTGGTGGATCTACAGGTGTGGTCGGAGAACGACGACGGCGTGTCGGTCGGCCCGGGTGCCGTCACTGTGTCGCTACCACGGAGGGGGTCATGAGCCTCGACCAAGCCGCGATCGCCGGGTTGGGCATCACCGAGATGGGCAAGATCTACGGCCGCAGCGCAACCGACTTCGCCGCGGAGGCCATCGCCCTGGCCCTCGAGGACGCCGGACTGCACATGAGCGACGTCGACGGTCTGCTCATCAACGGCAACCTCTCGCCCGAGATGGACCCCAACCTCCAGCTCGCGCTGGGGTTCCACGATCTCACGCTGCTCAACGCCATGCACGGCTACGGCTCGACGCCGGCCACGATGTTCCAGTACGCGGCGGCGGCCATCACCGAGGGCCAGGCCACCGTGGTCGTGCTGCTCTACGCCGACGCGCCGCTGCAGCCGCACGGTTCGGCCGGTGCGTCCTACGCCAACCAACTCCCCCCGCAAGGGATGATCGGCCTTCCGAACGCGTACGGGTTCTTCGGCGCCAATCCCGGCTACGCCATGGCGACGCGCCGCCACATGCATCTGTTCGGCACCACCAGCGAGCAGCTCGGCGCCATCGCCGTCGCCCAGCGGCAGTGGGCGCTCATGAACGAGCGCGCCCAGATGCGCAAGCCCCTCACCCTCGAAGACCATCAGGCGTCGCGCTACATCGCCGAGCCCTTGCACCTCTTCGACTGCTGCCTCGTGTCGAACGGCGCCATCGCCCTGGTGGTGACCTCGGCCGAGCAGGCCCGCCACCTGCGTCAACCTCCGGTGTACGTGCTCGGGGTCGGTCAGGCGGCGCCCGGTGACAGCCAGCGCAGCGACCGCCACCCCGGCGTGTACACCGGCGCGGCGAAGTCGGGGGAGCACGCCCTGCGGACGGCAGGCCTCCGCTTGGACGACATCGACGTCCTCGAGCTGTACGACTGCTACACCTACACCGTCTTGGTGACGTTGGAGGACTACGGGTTCTGCGGCAAGGGCGAGGGCGGCCCGTTCGTGGCCGACGGCAAGCTGGGCCCCGGTGGGTCGCTGCCGACGAACACCGGCGGCGGCCAGCTCTCGTCGTTCTACATGTGGGGGTTCACGCCGTTGTCCGAAGGGGTGATCCAGGCCCGGGGACAGGGGGGCCTGCGCCAAGTCGACAAGCACGATGTCGTCCTGGTGAGCGGGAACGGGGGCTACCTCAACTACCACTCGACGATGCTCCTGTCGCCGCACACACGATGACCGAACACGTTGGCGAAGCCATCGGGGTCGAGGTGGAGTACGGCAAGCCGGTGCCCGTGCCCGATGCCGCGAGCAGGCCATTCTTCGACGGCACGCTTCGGGGCGAGCTCGTGCTCCAGCGGTGCGGCGCCTGCGGCCAATGGATGTGGCCGGTGCGCTTCCGTTGCATCTCCTGCTTGAGCGACGACCTGAGCTGGGAGGCATCGGCGGGGACGGGCACGATCTACTCCTTCACCCTCGTTCATCAGCTCGTACACCCTGGCTTCGCCGGCGACCTTCCTTACAACGTGGTGATGGTCGACCTCGACGAAGGCGTTCGGATCATCAGCAACCTCGTGGACATCGCCAACGACGAGGTGCAGATCGGCCAGCGGGTGGCGGTCACCTTCGAGTTGGTGAGCGACGAAGTGTCGCTGCCGCGCTTCCGGCTGCTCGAGCTCGACGAGGCGTGACCGCACGGGAAGGGGGCATGGTGACGACGCCAACGGCCGGGATGGTGCTGGGGGACCTCGCCCACCGCGGTGAGCGGATGTGGGGGCAACGAGTGGCGTTCGTGTGGGAGGGGCGGACGCGGACCTACCGCGAGCTCGCCGACCGCACGGCCCGCGCGGCGGCGATGCTGGCCGCGGCCGGGGTGCGGGAGGGCACCCGGGTGGCCACGCTCTCACCCAACCAGCCCGCGGTGATCGAGCTGTGCTTCGCCGCGTCGTTGCTCGGCGCGGTGGTCGTGCCGCTGAACATGCGCCTCGTCGGGCCGGAGCTGGCCTTCCAGATCGACGACGCCGGCGTCACCCACGCCCTCATCCACCCGAGTCTCAGCGAGCTGGCCGCCGCGAGTGGGCTCGGCGATCGCCGTACCTGGACGATCGGGGCCGAGCTCGACGCCGCGGTGGCGGCGGCCGAACCACGACCCTGGAACGCGCCCCGCCCCCCCGTCGAAGGTCCGTGCATCCACCTCTACACCTCGGGCACGACCGGCACCCCGAAGGGCTGCCTGCTGTCCCAGCGGGGCTGGCTGGCCTCGAACGCCAACATGGCCCACGCCTTGGGGGTCGGGCCCGACGACCGCCTCCTCGGCGTGTTCCCCTTCTTCCACGTGGCCGGTTTCGGCGTCGCCCTCACCCACCTCACGATGGGCGGCCAGGTCGTGATCCCGGCAGGGGCGGACGCGGAGGAGATCTGGCGCCTCGTGGGCGACCACGCCCTCACCACCATCTCTATCCCGGGCCTCAAGCAAGGCCTCGTCCACCCCATGGCCGACAAGGTGGATCGGTCGTCGCTGCGCATCGTTTTCGGCGGCGCCGCGATGGAGAGCTCGAAGACCCTCGACCTCCTCGAGGAGATGCTGCCAGGCGCCCGCTTCGCCGGTATCTATGGCTCGACCGAGGCGGGCAACTTCGTGACCGTCAGCTCCGGCGACGAGGAGCGGGCCCGGCCCGGCACCATCGGGCGCCCCTTGATCGGCTTCGACGCCACCATCCTGGGTGAGGACGACAGCCATCTCGGCCCGGGCGAGGAGGGCGAGCTCGGCCTGCGGGGCGCGAGCACGATGCTCGGCTACTGGAACCTGCCCGCGGCGACGGCCGAGACACTGCGCAACGGCTGGCTGCACACCGGCGACCTCATGCGCCTCGACGGCGATGGCTTCCTCTACTTCGTCGACCGGTCGAAGGACATGATCAAGCCGGGAGGCGAGAACGTCTACTCGATCGAGGTCGAGACCGTGCTGCTGCGCCATCCCGCCGTCGTCGACTGTGCCGTGCTGGGCGTGCCAGACCCGCGCTGGGGAGAAGCGGTGAAGGCGATCATCGTGCTCGCCCCGGGAGCCACGGCGACGCCCGAGGACCTCGACGCCCACTGCCTGGCCGACCTCGCGCCCTACAAGCGGCCGCGCTGGTACGAGTTCGCGGAAGAGATCCCCCGCTCGGCGGTCGGCAAGATCGTGAAGAAGGACCTGCGGGCCGCGCACGACCCTGATCGCGCCGTCCGCCTGCGTGAGCGCACCTGAGCGCGTTCCGTGGCCTCCGCGACGATGGCCGACGCCTTGGTCAGGTCACGGCAGACGTCCGCCCGCGCCACGGCGGTGATCTGCGGTTCGGAGCGCTTCGACCATGCCACCTTCGCCGACCGCTGCGCGAAGGTGGGCGGCCTCCTCGACCATCTCGCCGCCAGACGCGGCGAGCGGGTGGCCATCCTCGCCGCCAACTGCTACCGCTACGCGGAGGCCTACTTCGGTGTCCCGGGCTCGGGGCGGGTGCTCGTACCGCTCAACACCCGCCTGTCCCCGGCCGAGCTGGTGGGCATCGCACGGGCGGCGCGCCCGACGGTCCTGGTCACCGACCGCGATCCGGGTCCGCTCGCGGCCGAGGTGGGCCAAGTGATCGGCTTCGAGCAGTGGGAGGTCGAGCTCTCCCGCGCGCCGGCCGTCGTGCCCGGCGCCGGCGTGGCCGAGGACGATCTCGCCCTGCTGTGCTTCACCGGGGCACGACCGGTCGCTCGAAGGGCGTGATGCTCACGAATCGCAACCTCGTGGCCAACTCCTTCCACAAGACGCTCGCCTGCGATCTGCGGGCGACCGACGTCCTCCTCGCCGCCAGCCCGTTCTTCCATGTGGCCGGCACGGCTCCGGTGCTCTCCCTCGTCTGGCTGGATGGCGCGCTGGTGGTGCTGCCGGCGTTCGAGGCCGGCGAACGTGTGCTCCCTGGAGGTGGAGGACGTCTTGAGTCGCCATCCCGCCGTCGTCGAGTGCGCCGTGTTCGGCGTGCCGGACGAGCACTGGGTGGAAGCGGTTCACGCCGTGGTCGTGGTGGCTGCCCCCGACGTCGCAGCCGCCTCGCTGGCCCAGGAGCTCCGCGCCCATTGCCGCGCCTCGATCGCCGGGTTCAAGGTGCCCAAGCGCATCGAGATCTGGACCGACCCGCTCCCGAAATCCGGGCCGGGCAAGGTGCTGAAGCGCCAACTCCGGGCCCCTTATTGGGAACCGGCGGCCGCCAGCCCGGACTCGGGCCGCTCGTGACCCGGGGCGGTCGCCGCCCGTGACCTGGGGCGGGCGCCGCCCGCTAGCCCCCGCCGAGGCCGCCGTGAAGGGCGCGCACGCAGCTCACGAGGCTGCTACGGAGCGCGGCCTGCTCGACCCCGGTGAGGTCGCTCACCATCCTTTGCTCGATGGCGGCCACGTGGTGGTTGCAGGCCTGCAACACCCGACCGCCCTTCGGCGTCAGTTGGCTCTGCAGGATGCGCCCGTGATCGGGATGGGCACGCCGCCGTACGAGGCCGCGCTCCTCCAGGGCGAGCAGCACCTCGTTCATGGATTGGGGTGACACGAGGGCGCGGCGGGCGAGCTGGGCATTCGACAGCCCGCTGCGATGGTCCAGCACGCTCAACGTCGTGTACTGGTTCACCGAGAGCCCGTGCTGGCTGACCACCTCGCTGATGGCGCGGCGCACCACCCGGTCGACGCGGCCGACGAGATACAGCAGCGTCGGGCTCCCGCTGTCGGTGAGGACGTCTCCTGCGGGAGGGCTCGCCACCGCGCCACGGTAGGTGCTGGGCTGAGGGAGGGCGGGCATCCGCCCCGAGAATATCAGGGAGCATGAGATTGCCGCGGGTGCGGTCGACAGCCGCGCCCGCGGCTGGGATCATGGCCGCCGAGGGCGACGGCGAGGGCGGCGCGGGCCGACGCGAGGACGGAGGCATCATGCGACTGATCAGTGGACACCACGCCGGCCGTTCGGTGTTCGGCGCGGTCGTGGGCGACGCCTTCCACGATCTCTCCCGAACCGGGGCCTGGGTGGACCTCGCCGCGCTCCTCGGGTCGGGCGCGATCGGGGACGGCTCGGCGCAGGCAGCCGCGCTCGCCGCGCCACCAGTGCCGCTCGCCGACGTCGAGCTGGATATCCCCGTCCCCGATCCCACCCGCATCCTGTGCGTCGGCCTCAACTACCACGAGCATCGAGCCGAGTCGGCGGCCAAGGTGACCTCCGAGCACCCCACGTTCTTCGTGCGGTTCCCGTCGTCGCTCGTGGCGCCCGGCGCGCCGCTCGTACGCCCGCGGGCGAGCGTGGTGTTCGACTACGAAGGCGAGCTTGCCGTGGTGATCGGCCGGCCCGGCCGGGCCATCGCGGCGGAGGAGGCGCTCTCCTACGTCGGCGGTTACTCGTGCTTCATGGACGGCTCGATCCGCGACTACCAGCGCCACTCGAGCCAGTTCACCGCGGGCAAGAACTTCGACCGCTCGGGCTCCTTCGGGCCTTGGCTGGTCACGCCCGACGAGTTCGACCTGGACGCGGCCGAGCTCACCACCACGCTGAACGGCCGGGAGGTGCAGCACGTCCCGATCAAGGACATGATCCACTCCGTCGCCGAGTTGATCGCGTACGCGTCGATCTGGACGACGCTGGCTCCGGGCGACGTGTTCGCCACGGGAACGCCGGGGGGCGTCGGTTACGCGCGTACGCCTCCGTTGCTCCTCGAGCCCGGCGATTCGGTCGAGGTGACCGTCACGGGCGTCGGCACGCTGTCCAACGTCGTCGTGGGGGAGTGAACCCGGCCCGCGCGCCGCCGCACTAGACGCGGTCGAGGACGATGTCGAAAGTGGTCGCCAACTCGCCGTGCTCATCAGGTTCGAACCGGCGCACCAGGCTGTCGCGGACGCCGAACACGGCGTCGTCGGGGAGGTAGGCCGTCTCCTCGTCGAACACATGGGTGATGAGGTCCTTGTACCCGTCGGCGCGCACCCACATGTGGGTGTGACCCGGGCGCATCCAGTTCCGGCCGTGCGCCTTCAGCAAGTCGCCGGCGGGGCCGTCGGAAGGGATGGGGTAGGGGACCGGTCGCACCGTGCGGATCTCGTAGCAGCCGTCCGCGTCGGTCGTGTACACGCCCCGCAGGTTCTCGCTCGACTGCACGTCCGGCTGCTGCACCGCGTAGAAGCCGGCGGTCGCGTTCTGCCAGCAGTCCAACGTCGCCCCGGCGATGGGTTTGCCATCCATGTCGGTGACGGCTCCACGGATCACGACGCGGTCGCCCTCGTCGGCGTCGACCAGCATCGACTCGCCCATGGCCCGCTCTGGCGAGTCGGGCACGTAGAACGGACCGAGCACCGTGTTCTCCGTGCTGCCGTCCGCCCCCGCGTGGGTGAGCATCTCGACGAGCGTCGAAACGCCGAGCGTGTCCGAGAGCAGGATGAACTCCTGGCGGGTCGCGTCGCACTTCTGCCCGGTGGCCGTGAGGAACTGGATGCCGGCGAACCACTCGTCGCGTTGGAGGTTGACCTCTTGCACGAAGGCATGGAGATGGCGGATGGCCGCCTCGGTGATCTCCCGCAGGCGAGGGTTCGGCGAGTTCTCGTAGCGCGAGAGCACTTCGGCCAACAGCTCGGCCTGGGCTTTCTCGGTCATGGTTGGCCTCCGGTGGTCAGGGCTGGCTGGATGGATCGGCTCGTCGGGCCGCGGCCACCCCGCCCATCCTCATCAGGCGCGGCGATGGTGTCACGGCGGTGGTTCCTGCGGGTTCTCGGCCGCCACGATGCGCCGGGCTCGCTCGTCGAACCCCTTGATGCTGGCAGGGTGGGTGAGGATGTAGAAGCGGTCTTCCTTCACCGCGTCGCACACCTGGTCGGCCACGGCCGAGGCCTTGAGCGCGATGGTGCTCAGCTGCTCGCGCCGCTTCGCCGGACGTGCTCTTCCACGGCCGCCCGACGTTCCAGGCCTGCTGGACGTACATCACCGGCGTCAACGGGTGAGCGGACGAAGAGAGACGTGGCCGCTTCGTTGACTACGGTCCGCCCAGCCGCTCGCACACCGTCGGAGACGCCATGAAGCGAAGCACCGAACGCATCCTGACGACCCATGTGGGCAGCCTGGCCCGGCCCACCGAGCTGCTCGACACGATGAAGGAGAAGGAGAACGGGCGGCCCTACGACGCCGACCTGTTCGATCGCCAGGTCCGCGACGCGGTCGCCGAGCGGGTGCGCCAGCAGGTCGAGGCCGGCATCGACATCGCCACCGATGGCGAGATGAGCAAGGTGAGCTTCCTCGGCTACGTGAAGGACCGCCTCGGCGGATTCGAGGTCGACACCGGGGACTCCCGCATGGCCCCTTCGTGGCAGGCCGAGGTCGACGACTTCCCGGAATACTACGCCGACTACTTCAAGAAGTACGCGTCGACTGTGTCACCGCTGCGGCGCATCATCTGCAAGGGACCCATCAGCTACGTCGGCCAGCGACTGCTGCAGATCGACATCGACAATCTCAAGGCGGCCGTGGCGCCGTTCGACGTCGCCGACGTGTTCATGCCCTCGACCGGCCCGAGTGGGTTCGGGCGCAACGAGTACTACCCCTCGCACGAGGAGTACCTGGCGGCCGTGGCCGAGGCCATGCGGGAGGAGTACATGGCCATCGTCGATGCCGGCTTCATCCTCCAGGTCGACGATCCCTTCCTCATCGACGTGCTGAGCGACCCGAGCATGGAGCCTGCCGACCGGGAGAAGCTGGCCTGGGCCCACGTCGAGGCGCTCAACCATGCGCTGCGCGACATCCCGATGGACAAGATCCGCCACCACACCTGCTACGGGCTCAACCATGGGCCGCGGCATGAACGACATCCCGCTCGCCACCGCCGTCCCGTTCATGCTCGCCATCCACGCGGGAGCCCACAGCTTCGAGGTGGCGAACCCCCGCCACTACCACGAGTGGCGCATCTGGGAGGACATCGGGCTGCCCGACGGCAAGATCCTGATCCCCGGGCTCATCGGCCATGCCACCAACTACGTGGAGCACCCGGAGCTGATCGCCGACTACATCGTCAAGTACGCCGGCCTCGTCGGGCGCGAGAACGTCATCGCCGGCGCGGACTGTGGGTTCTCGTCACGCGCCACCTACTCGCCCGAGGTGCACCCGACCGTGGTGTGGCCGAAGTTCCGGGCCTTGGCCGAAGGCGCCGCGCTGGCGAGCAAGCGCCTCTGGGGGTGACGTGACATGCGGCGGCTCTTCGCCGTGACATGCGGCGGCTCGGCGCCGCCGACTCGCTTCGCTCGGACAATCCCCAGGCCGGAGGACGGCCAGGCGTCGCCGACTCGCTTCGCTCGGACAATCCCCAGGCCGGAGGACGGACAGGCGCCGCCGACTCGCTTCGCTCGGACAACCCTGCAGGTCGGAGCGCGGGCTCAGACCAGCCCGGCGCATCTCTCTACGCGGCGCGGCCGTCCAAGTAGACGACGCCCTTGGTGCCGTCGACGGTGATGGTCTGGCCGCTCTTGATCACCGCCGTCCCGACCTGTGAGCCGACGACGGCTGGCAGGTCGAACTCGCGAGCGACGATGGCGCAGTGGGAGAGCACGCCGCCCACGTCGGCCACGACCGCGCCGGCGATCGAGAAGAGTGGCACCCACGGCGGCAACGTCATCTCGCAGACCATGACCTCTCCCTCCGCGAGGTCCACGGCTTCGGCCAGCGAGCGCACCACCCGCGCCGTGCCCGTGTAGACGCCCGGCGCCCCCGAGACACCGCGCAGCACGTTGGGGTCGAGGTTCTCCTCGGGCGGCACCATGCCGAGCAGCCGGAAGACGAGCGCGTCCATGAAGGGGTCCGGCGTGTCGGGGGAGGGGGCGGGTTGCCGAGGGCAGGAGGCGGGATCACCCGGCTCGCCCGTTCCATGCTGGCGCGGCGCTCGGCGACCACGGCCCGCCGGTCGCCGGCGTTGCGCAGCGCGTCGACGACCTCGTCGCGGTAGAGGTAGAAGACGTCGTCGGGCGCGTCGACGACGCCCTTCGCCACGAGCCGCTCGCCGACGGTCAGCGCGAAACGCCGGAACACGCTGACCGCGAGTTGGTCGATCCAGAAGGCGTGGTCCTCGGTGAGCGGGAAGCTGTACACCGCAGGCCCGTAGAGCTCGACGAACTTCTTCAGGGTCTCGGGGTCGTCGGCCAGCTTGGCCCTCGCCTTGGCCAGTAGCTCCTCGCGCCGCGCCACCCGCTCCTGGTACAAGAGCTCGGGATCCTGGCTGTCGTCGACCTCCATGAGCCCGGCCACACTGCCGAGGGGGATCGACGGATCCTCGCGCCACGGCACGTCGGCCAGGTCGTAGACGGCATCGCTGCGCCAGCCGAATTCGAACAGGAACTCGTCGAGCTCACGGCGGAAGTTGCGGCCTCCTTCGGTCTGGTCGAGCGCGGCGACGACGTGCTTGGGGTCCTTCGTCTGGAACAGCTCTCGCAGGGTCGGGCTGTTCTTGGCGAGCCGGCTGAGGTGCCACAGCCCGCGTTGGACATCCACCGATCGGGTGTGGAAGCCCTGGAGCGTCTGGTACGACTCGGTCGACTCCTCCGGCTCCATGAGCTTGTCGTAGAGGTCGCAGAACGCGCTGCTCGACAGCAACACGAAGTTGATGTGCCCGTGGATCCACCACTGGTGGCGCATGCGGTCGGTGAGCTCGTCGAGCTTGGCCACCAACTGCTCGTCACTCAGCCCGCTGTAGTCCTCGGTCTTGCTGGGCACGTTGGTGGCGATGACCTCGGGCTTCCACTTCTCCTCCCAGGTGCGCCCGATGCCGGGGACCTTCTCGGCCAGCTTGTCGTGGTAGCGGGTCATCCGATCCTTGATGACGTCCTCGTCCGGGATCGGATGGAAGGCGACGTAGAAGTAGTGGTTCACCTCGTTGGTGCTCACCATGATCGGACAGTCGTACTCGGCCTGTGCGGCCGTGAAGCCCTCGGCCAGCGTCCGCACGATCACGTCGAACGAGAGCGGCGTGACCGGTCGCGGCGCGTGCATCTTGTCGAGCGCCCAGAATCCCTCGACCTCGTCCGGACCCGGAAAGACGATCTCTTCGGTCGTCGAAACCACCTCGAACCCCCTGGTGAACTGACCAACCCGCCTGGCGAGCGCCCGGCCGGAAACCTTATCAAGTGTCCTGCGATCGCCCGATGGGCACCATGCCCAACCGCCGGACGGCGAGCGCATCCCCGGCGGGCACGGCCAGTAGCGTGACGAGGCTGTGTGCCAGGCATCCGACGCGCTCAAGGCGGTAGCGGCCCCGCCCATCGATCGCGCTGACTGGCGGGGCGTGCTGCGGGCGCGCCGTCCTCCTCGCCAGAGCGACGCCGCCTGCCGCCTCGTCTTGCTCGGGACGGCCGGTGGCTCCAACCCCAAGAGCACACGATCAGGCATTGCCAACGCCGTCGTGGTCGGCGACGCCGTCTATCTCGTCGACTGCGGGGAGGGGGTGCACCGCCAACTGTGGCGGGCTGGGCTGACGGTCAACCCGAACTACGACCGCCGGCGCCCGATCCTGCGAGCTGTGTTCGTCACCCACCTTCACGCCGATCACATCATGGATCTGGCCAACCTCTTCGTCGGCAGCTGGCCCAATCACCCGGTGCAGGTCTTCGGGCCGTCGCCGGCGGGATCGCCCATCCCGAACTTTCCTGCCGGCGCGGTTCGGCCCCTCGCCTTCGCCGACGAACCCACGCCCGGTCTCCGGGCGACGACCGAGCACCTCCTGCGGGCCTTCGCCTACAACATCAACGTCCGCATCGCCGACGAGGGGCGCAGCAACCTGGTGGACGCCGTGAGGGTGCGCGAGATCGGCACGTGTCGAGACGGCTACACGCCGGACATCGATCTCGGTGTGGTCGGTGACGCTTCTTCCCCGCGGGCCGCGGCGCCACCGATGGACCCCGTCGTCATCTACCCGGAGGACGACCACGGGGTGCAGGTGAGCGCGGTGCTCGTGCAGCACGCCCCGGTCTTCCCCGCCTTCGGCTTCCGGTTCGACACCCCGGCCGGCTCGGTCGTCTTCTCCGGCGACACCGGCCGCTGCGAGAACGTGGCGCGCCTGGCCACGGGCGCGGATCTGCTGGTTCACGAGGTGATCGACGTGGACGGCCTGACCTACCGGTTGACCGGGTTGCCGAACTACGAAGCGATCCGCAACCACCTCGCCAGCTCCCATTCCTCGGCCGACCAAGTGGGCGACATCGCCACGCGGGCCGGTGTCCCCACCTTGGTGCTCTCCCACGTGGTGCCCGGCGACGCCGAGATCGACGAGGCCGGTTGGGAGGCACGGGTGCGGCCGCACTTCGACGGTTAGCTGGTCTGCGGTGTCGACCTCGACCAGTTCACGATCGGGGACTGACCTGGCTCGCGAACCCGATCGAGGGTGAGCAGGAAGTCGACGGCCCGCTCGAAGATCGCCTCGACGTCGGAGGCGCCCCCGAAGAAGTGGTCAGCACCGGGGATGATGTCGAGGGTGACGCGGCCTCCCACGGTCCGGAGGCGCTCGGCGAGGCGGATGCTCTGCCCGACGGGCACCCACGTGTCGGCCTCGCCGTGCTGCAGCAGGAAGGGTGGGGCGCCGGGGTGGGCGTGGGCGGCCGGGCTCGCCGCGCGGGCGAGATCGAGATGCTCCCCGATCGGGCCACCGAGCAGCATCGCCTCCAAGCTGTCGGTGCTGGTCAGGTCGAGGGCGAGGAGATCGGTGATCGGGTACCAGCAGACGACGCCCTGCACCGCACCGGCCGGAGCCGTGAGCGCGGCGAGCGCGGCCAGGTGGCCTCCGGCCGACGCGCTGCAGAGGTAGGTGCGCGACGCGTCGGCGCCGAGCTCGGCTGCGTGTTCCTGCGGCCACGTGAGCGCGGCCAGACCACAGCCTTGTGCTCCTGCACGATCGCCACCCCGGCGGCGACTCTGCCAGGCCCGCGTCACCGCGCTCCCTGGTACCGTCCCGAGCCTTCGACGAGGGAGGCCCGATGTTGACCGACGCCCAGGTCGCCGAGGCGGCTTCGGCGCTGTACCGCGCCGAGCTCGACAACGTGCCGATCACGCCGATCTCCGAGACCTATCCCGAGGCCGACGTCGAGGACGCCTACCGCATCTCGACGGCCGTCACCGACCTCAAGGTGAAGGCCGGGAGGATCGTCAAGGGGCATAAGATCGGCCTCACCTCGAAGGCGATGCGATCACTCACGGGGGCCACCGAACCCGACTACGGCACGATGTTCGACGACTGGTTCATCCTCGAAGGCAGCACCGTCGAGCGGGCTCGCATGAACCGCCCCCTCGTGGAGGTGGAGCTCGCCTTCGTGCTGCGCGGGCCCCTCGTCGGCCCCGGAGTCACCGCCGCCGACGTGATCCGCGCCACCGACTTCGTGCTCCCTTGCATCGAGATCGTCGACAACCGCCAGCGCGGCCGCGGCCCGAGGCCCCTCGTCGACAGCATCGCCGACGCCGCCGCGTGCGGCCTGGTCGTGCTCGGTGGCCGGCCGATGCGGTTGACGGACGTCGACATCCGTCGCATCGGCGCCAGCCTGGCCATCAACGGGAGCGTCGAGGAGAGCGGTGTCGCCTCCGCCGTCATGGGCAATCCCATCAACGCCGTGGCGTGGCTCGCCAACATGCTCCACCACTACGGCGTGACGCCTGAGGCCGGGCACGTGATCCTGTCGGGCTCGTTCATCAAGGCGATCCCGTTCCAGGCGGGCGACACCGTGGTCGCCCTGTTCGACACGCTCGGCGAAGTCACGTTCTCCGCGGTCTGAAGGGGCACAGCGTGCGACTGGGCGTCACCTTCAGCCATCCCGACCTCTGCGACGACCCGGGCTTCTACAAGGAGTACGCCCAGGCGATCGAGGAGGCCGGGTTCGACCATCTCGTGGCGGCCGAGCACGTCGCCGGCGGCCATCCGGACCGGCTCCGCGGTGAGAAGGTCCACACCTACGACGTCCCCTCCCGACGACCGATCCCGGTCTGGATGGGTTCGTACTTCGGTGCCATCGTCGATCGCGTCCTCCGGCGCATCGCCCGCTTGGCCGACGGCTGGATGCCGCAGTTCCCACCAGGCGACCAGCTGGCGGACGCCCTCTCGAAGCTGCGCGGCTACGCCGCCGAGGCAGGGCGCGACCCGGCGTCGCTCGGCGTTGAACGCGTCACCACTCTCCGCGCCGGGGACGACCCGGCGAAGTGGCTCGAGCAGGCCGTCGCCTACCGTGAGCTCGGCGCCACGCATCTTCGGGTGATCACGGCGCGACCGGCTTGCGCGCGCCCGCGGAGCATCTCGAAGCGGCGCTGCGCTGGCTCGACGTCGTACGGCCGCTGCGCGACGGCTGACCCTGCCGCTGTCGTGCCGGCCCTAGCTGTGCTCTGGGGTCAGAACGTTGAGCATGTCGGCATGTTTCATGCGGCGGGGGTGAGGCGCGCGTGGTCGACGTAGTCGGTGATGACTCGGTCGATGGTGGTCAGGGCGCGGCGAAGCTGGGGTGGTGCGGGTGGCTGGTGGCCAGCGGCGACGAGTGGTCTGAGGACGCGGTCGTGGACCTTGTTGTAGAAGACGGCGACTCGGATGCCGTCGTTGGTGAGGGTGTAGGTGTTGGTGTGGGGGATGCGTTGGATGAGCCCGTGCAGGCGGAGGCGGCGCAGGTCGTAGGTCATCTGCGATCGGGTGTAGTCCGTTCCGAGGAGTCCGGCGACCAGCCCGCGAAGGCTCTTGTTGGTGAAGCCGGCGACGGCGTGGACGAACACGCAGAGGGCGCCGGTCAGGGCCATGGCGCGTGGGTCTCCGAAGCGCAGGGCTCCGGTTCGTTGGCCCTCCCGTATGTAGGGCTGGTGGATGCGCTCGAAGAGCGCAGAGCCGATGGCACAGCCCTGACCGGCACGTTCGATCATAAGCAGACGACGGTTGACCGCGCTCGCCTTGGCGATGAGTTCGGGCAGATGCTCGAGCCGGGCGAGGATCCCGATGTCGGACGGCTTGTTGATGACGGTCTCGATGCGAAGGGCTCTTCCCTCCTTCAAGTACTGCTTGATCCGGGAGTGCTTGTAGCGAAAGTCGATCTTCACCTCGGTGCCCGGGCAGAACACTCGGGTGGCGAAGGGCTCTTTGGTGGTCTTGCGGACCTGGCGGGCGAACACGGCGGCCATCTCGTGGGGTCGGCCGATGCCGATGTTGTCGGCGACCAGGGACTCGAAGAAGCCACGTGCTCGGCGAGGATCGTCGAACACCAGCGTGCGGCTCACCTCGACCTGGCGCATGGACAGCTCCCACCAGTAGCCCGCAGCCCGGTCAGCGGTGGTGAAGGGCGTGGGGATGTGGGTGATCCAGCGGTCGAAGAACGACTGGACGTCGTCAGGGCCGAACCGGTCGCAGATGGTTTGCAGCGCCGTCGGCTGCGCGCAGGTAGCGAAGCCGTTGGCCAGCGCCGTGAACGTGACACCGTCCCGTTTGGCTTGGCGTTTGGCCCACTCGTGGCCGTTGACCCACACCTTTGCCGGATAGGGGAAGTAGGTGCAGATCTTGATGAAGCCGGGCCCGAAGTCGGGATCGAGCACGTAGAAGTAGTAGCTCCCGACGCGGCGCTCGGTCTTGGCGAACTCGAAGTACACGCCGCCGCCCCCGCCGGTGCGGCGAGCAGCGCTGTAGACCCACTGGAACTCTTGGGCCGACACGATGGCGACCACGCCGAACCGGCCGTCGCGTTCAGCCCGATCGAAATGAGGGCGGACATGGTCGAGCTTGCGGTCATCCCAACGAGACCGGTCGGGCTTCTTCAGTTTCAAGACCGGGATGTCGTTGGCCGAAGCGAACGCCGACACGTCGCGACGGAACCGGTTCCCGATCTTCTCCAACAGGGCAGGCGAGGCGATCCTGTTGCCCAGGTGGTCCTCCAGGAACCGACGCACTTGCGGCCCGACCTGCAGCTTCTGGACGTAGGCGTTCAGATAGAGACGATCAACGCACTCCACTTCCAAGCCCACATGTCCGTCCAGGACCTCGTTGATGTTCGTCACGCTCGCCACCGCACCAGCGTGGTCGCACGAGGGCGGGCTTGGCCCGCCCGACAGGTTCACTGCCACGACGGCCGCGCTGGGGGGAGGCCGGGAGGGGGGCCCGCCCCCCTCCCGCTAATGCCGTGACCGGCAACGTTCGCCCGGTTGCGCCGGCCAGTGCCGACTGCGTTGCGCCTCGTCGCAATAGTGCTGCGACTATTGCTTCCTCGTCGCGCCTTGCCGGCACCAACCCTGGCTCGGCGGACCGGGCCTCAGTCACCGGTCACGGCCCTAGGCGATGGCTTCTCGCGCCGTGCGCACGTCGTTGCGCAGCGCCTGCATCGCCGGGAGGGCGTCGAACCCCACGGTGATCATGCGGAACCCCGCCTGGTGGCGGGCGGCGGCCAGCGCCGCGCTGGCGTGGACCCCGGCTACCACGCCGTGACGGCGGCAACCCTCCACGACGGTGCTGAGCGCGGCCTGGAACGGGTCGCCGGGATGGTCGGTGGCGGGTGGGAGGCCATAGGTGACGGAGAGATCGGCCGGACCGACGTAGACGGCGTCGATGCCCGGCACCGAGAGGATCTCGTCGAGCGCTTCGACGGCGGTGCGGGTCTCGATCATGGGGATGCAGGCCACGTGGTCGTTGGCCGCGCCCGCGTAGCCCAGACCGAAGCGGGCGCCCGCACCGAGCGGCCCGTAGCTGCGGATCCCGACCGGCGGGTACCGGCACGCCTCGACGGCCCGCTGCGCCTCCTCGGGGGAGTTGACCAGCGGGACGATCACGCCGAGCGCACCGGCGTCGAGGGCGCGCCCGATCAGACCCGGTTCGTTCCAGGTGACCCTGACGAGCGGCACGGTGGCCGTGCGGGCCAGCGCGTGGAGCGTGGCCACCATGCCGTCGAGGTCGGACAAGCCGTGTTGGAGGTCGACGCACACGTAGTCGTAGCCCGCGGCCGCGGCCACTTCGGCGAGCAGCGGTTCGCGCAGTTGCATCCAGGCGCCGAGGGCGGTGGCCCCGTTCTGCCAGATGGTCTTGAGCGACTGCACCGGATCGCTCAGTCGGCGGCCACGTAGGCCAGGAATTCGCAGGTCACGACCTTGGCGCCCGGCGTCAGCTGGGTGTGTCGGGCCGGTCGGGAGCCCGCCTCGGGGAACCGTTCGAGCCATGGCGCGTTGATGAGGTCGCGCACCTTGATGTCGGGCACGTAGAAGGTCATCTTCGCCACATGACGCCACTCCGCGCCGGCGGCCTTCAGCATCTCGCCGACGTGGCGGAAGAGGTTGGCGAGTTGCGCTTCGACGTCATCGGGGATGGTGTCGGCGCCCGCATCACGCGGTGCCACCACGCTCGAGGCCACCAGCGGCCCGACCCGCGACGCGGCGGGGATCGGGTTGGCGTGGGCGAAGCCGGGGATCTCGATCGAACGGCGAGCCATGGCGTGTCCTTCCGTTTGGCCAGGGGAGGACGGTTCTCCCTCTTTGCTAGCGCTGGCGCTCGGCCAGCCAGGCTTCGAACTCGGCGCGGCGATCCTTGCTGATCGGAAAGACCCCGACCGTGCTCTCGCCGGCGTCGACGCGCTCCAGTGCCCACTCCTCCTCGAGCTCTTGCCGGGCGGCATCGGCGGCCACCTCGGCCGCGAGCGCCGCGGGCACTACGACGACGCCTTCCGCATCGCCCACCACGATGTCGCCTGGCATCACGGTGACGCCGGCGCACGCGATCGGGGTCTGCTGGTCGAGGGGCATGTGGACGCGACCGAAGGTGGCGGCGTGCGAGGCGCGGTGGTAGACGGGCAGCGCGAGGGCGCGAATGGCGGGCGTGTCGCGCAGCGCCCCGTCGGTCACCACTCCGGCGGCGCCGCGCCGCAGGGCGCGCAGGACGAAGATGTCGCCGATGGTGCCCGCGTCGGGCTCGCCCCTGGCCTCGATCGTCAGCACCTCGTCCGGGCCGAGGCTCTCGATGGCCCGGCGCTGCGCGTTCTGACCGCCGCTGAGTTGTGCTTGCAGGTCCTCGCGCAGGGGCACGAAACGCAGCGTGTGGGCGTAGCCGAGCATCCGCTGGCCGTCCTTCACGGGGTGCACACCGCTCAAGAACGTGCTGCGGATGCCCCGCTTCTGGAGCTGGAACGTCAACGTGGCCGTCGACACCGCGCCAAGCTGCGCGCGCGAGCACATCGGTGAGTTCGCACGGTCGAGGGGGCGCGTCGGCCATCAGCGTCTCGCGGTGCGCCCGAGCTCACCAGGGAGTATCAGGTCGGCTGTCATAGTGGTGCCCGTAGTCAACCACGGACGGTTCGAAAGGCCGGAGTTGGCGAGCATCCTCGGGAACCGGGTCGAGCGAGTCGAGGACTCACGCATGTTGACCGTGGGCGGCACCTACGTGGAGGACCTCGCCCTGCCCGGCGCCGCCTGGCTCGCCTATGTCCGCTCGCCGGTGGCCCACGCCCGCATCTCGGCCATCGACGTCTCCGTTGCTCGCGCCGCTCCCGGCGTGCTGGCCGTGCTCACCGGTGAGGATCTCGCCCCTCTCGGGCTCGCCCCCAACCTCCACCCTGCCTTCCCCGAGGCCATGCGCCGCCCGTTCGTGGCGGCCGATGTCGTGCGCTACGTGGGCCAGCCGGTCGTGGCGGTTGTCGCCGAAGACCGTACGGCCGCGGCCGACGCCGGCGACCTCGTGCTGGTCGACTACGACCCGTTGCCCGTCGTGGTGGATGCCGAGGCCGCGCTTCGCGACGACATGCTCCTGTTCCCCGACGCCGGCACCAATGTGGTGTACCGCTTCGCGTCGAAGTCGCAGGCCGACTTCGACGCCTGCGAGGTGGTGGTGGCCGAGCGCATCGTCAACCAGCGCATGACGGCCGCCCCGATCGAACCCCGCTCGGGCGCGGCGTACTGGACCGACAACGGCCGCCTGGTGCACTACTCGGCCTGCCAGGGCGCGCACCCGACGCGCGACCTCCTGGCGACGATCTACGGGCTCGCGCCCGAACAGGTCCGCGTGATCGTGCCCGACGTGGGAGGAGGATTCGGGGCGAAGTCCCGCACCTACCCCGAGGAGCTGGCGCTCGGGTTCTACGCCCGTACCGTGGGCCGGCCGGTGCGCTGGACCGAGACCCGTTCGGAGAACATGGTGGCCATGCCGCACGGGCGGGCCCAGGTGCAGCAGGCCCGGATGGGCGGTACCCGCGACGGGCGCGTGACCGCGTACCAGCTCGACGTCGTGCAGGACGTGGGTGCCTTCCCGGCCATGGGCGCGCTCCTCCCGGCGATGACGCAGCGCATGACGACGGGTGTCTACGCCCTCGACAATGTCGGCTTCACGGGCGTGTCAGCCGTGACCAACACCGCGTCGACGACCGCGTTCCGCGGCGCGGGTCGCCCCGAGGCGGCGGTGGCCATCGAGCGGATGATCGACCGGTTCGCGGCCGAGATCGGCATGGACCCGGCGGAGGTGCGGCGGCGAAACCTCGTTGCCCGCTTCGACGAGCCGTACACCACCGGGATCGGCACGGTCTACGACGTCGGCGACTATCCCGAGGCGCTCGAACGAGTGCTCGCCGCCGCCGGCTACGACGAGTTGCGCGCCGAGCAGCGGGCGCGGCGGCAAGGCCACGACCCGGTGGCGCTCGGGATCGGGCTCTCGGTGTACGTGGAGATCACCGCCGGGGCGCCGGGCAGCGAGTTCGGCGCCGTCGAGCTGCTCGACGGCGGCCGCCTACGCGTGCGTAGTGGAGCCACGCCATACGGCCAAGGGCACGCGACGACCTGGGCCATGATCATGGCCGACCGGACCGGCGTCGCCCTCGACGACATCGAGGTGTGGCACGGCGACACCGACGTCATCCGCTCCGGCGGGCTCACGGTGGGATCGCGATCGGTCCAACTCGGGGGGGCGGACCTCGCGCAGGCGTCGACCGAGCTGGTGGAGCGGGCGCGCCGCCGGGCCGCCGAGCTGCTCGAGGCCGCCCTCGACGACGTCGTGCTCGACGAAGGCCGGTTCCACGTCGCCGGCACCCCGGCGCGCCGCGTGGGATGGGCCGATCTGGCCCGCAGCGACGGCGAGGCGCTGTCGGCCGAGGCGGACTTCCGACCGCCGATGCCCACGTTTCCCTTCGGCGCCCACGTGGCCGTGGTCGAGGTGGACACCGAGACCGGGCGCGTGACCCTGCGCCAGCTCGTCGCCCTCGACGACGCCGGGCTGCTCTTGAACCCGCTGCTGGCCGAGGGGCAGGTGCACGGGGGCGTCGCCCAAGGTGTCGCCCAGGCCCTCTTCGAGGCCGTCGTGTACGACGACGACGGCCAGCCCCGCACCACCAACTTCGCCGACCACCCGATCGTCTCCGCCGCCGACTTGCCGTCCTTCGACGTCGTGCACATGGAGACGCCCACGCGGGTCAACGAGCTCGGCGCGAAGGGTGTCGGCGAGTCGGGGACGATCGGCTCGATCCCGGCGGTGTACAACGCGGTGGTCGATGCGCTGGCGCACCTCGGCGTCCGCCACCTCGAGACGCCCCTCACTCCCGAGCGGATCTGGCGAGCCCTCCATCCGGGGTGAGGTCCTGAGAACCTGGAGCGCCGCAGGCCCCTCGCCCGCGAGTGTCCGGCTCCCTGACATTGGTCGGTGGGCTACGCTTCGTGAGGCGGCGCCCTGCGGGGCGTGGACGATCCCGATCGAACGATCCCGATGGGGGGCAGCGATGTCGACGCAACCGGGCACCACAGCGTCCGCGGGGGCGAGCTTCAACCATCTCGTGTTGAACGTCCGCGACATCGAGGTCTCGCACCGCTTCTACACCGAGGTGCTCGGCTTCCAGCAGTGCGGCGAGATGACCCACACCTTGAACATGCGCTTCTACCGCGGGAACCCGTCGCACCATCACGACCTCGCCCTGGTGCAGATCGACGGCGCCGAGGGCGCCGCTGCCCCCGAGGCATGGTCGATGGCGCCGAAGCGGGTGGGGGTCAATCACGTGGCGATCGCCTACCCCGACCGCGAGTCGTGGCTCAACCAGCTGCGCCACATGCAGGCCCACGGCGTCGAGTTCATCGTGCGCGGCAACCATGGCATGACCCACTCCGCCTACATCGCCGACCCCGACGGCTACGGCCTCGAGGTGCTCTACAACGTGCCGGAGGACGTGTGGTCGGGCGACGTCGACGCCGCCCTCAACTACTTCGAGTACCTGCCGCCCGAGGAAGCGCTCGACGACCGCACCGACTACCAGCGCTTCGGCCTCGACGCCGAGCCACCCGCGGCCGTGCCGGGCCGCATCGTGACCCGGCAGCCCGTCACCGGCTAGGGCGGCCCGTGGGGGCGAGGACCGGCGAGGCGTACCTCAAAGGGTTGCGGTCCCGGAAGCGGGAAGTCTGGGTCGGCGACGAACGCGTCGACGACGTCGTCGAGCACCCGGTCCTCGCCGGAGCGGCCCAGGCGCTCGCGGCGGTCTTCGATCGCCAGCACGAATTCCCCGACGACTGCCTCATGGCCGACCCCGAGACGGGCGAGGCGATCAACGTCAGCCACATGATCCCGCGGTCGAAGGAGGACTTGAAGCGGCGCCATCGGGGCCTTGCCCGCATCGCCGAGCTGTCGGCGGGGATGATGGGGCGCACGCCCGACTACATGAACGTCACCTTCGCCGGTTTCGCCGGGGAGCGTCGGGCGTGGCTCGGCCCGGATGGCCGCAACGAAGAGGGCGCAGCCAACCTGGCCGCCTTCCAGAAGCAGCTGGCGCGCGACGACCTCGCCCTCACCCACACGATCGTCCACCCCACCATCGATCGCGCCAAGGACCAGTCGTTCGCCACGAACCCCGTGCCCTTGCACAAGGTGGCCACCACCGAGGAGGGGATCGTCGTGCGCGGCGCGCGCATCCTCGCCACCCTGGCGCCTTTCGCGGACGAGATCGCCGTCTACCCGGGCCATCCGCTTCCCGGCGACGCCCCACCCGAGTACGCCCTCAGCTTCTCGATCCCCATGGACACCCCGGGCCTCGTCTTCTTGTGCCGCGACAGCGCGTCGACACCGGCCGACCGTCCCAGCCAGCTCTTCGACCGCCCGCTGTCGCCCCGCTTCGACGAGCAAGACGCCTTCGTCATCTTCGACGACGTGGAGGTACCGCGCGAGCGCGTGTTCATCGACGCCGACCCGGACGTCTACAACTCGGTGATGGGCCCCACCGCGTGGTGGGCCAACATCATGCAGCAGACCACCATCCGGGCCCTGACCAAGCTCGAGTTCGCGTACGGACTCGCCACCCGCATGGCCGAGGTGGTCAACGACGCCTCGCCTTGGACCCTCGAGATGCTGGGGGAGCTGCACGGCTTCGTGGAGGTCACCCGCAGCGCGGTGCTCTTGGCCGAGGAGCACGCATACGACCGCGGTGAGGGCGTGTGGTTCCCGGACGGGCGGCCGCTGCACCCCATGCGGGCCATCCTGGCCACGTGGTTCCCGCGGGTGAACGACATCCTGATCACGATCGGCAGTCACAACCTGCTGGCCACGCCCAGCCGCGCCATGCTCGACAATGCCCGGCTCAGGCCGCTGATCGACGAGTTCCTGCACGGCGCCCGCGACGTCGGCGCCGAGGAACGATCGGCGCTGTACCGGCTGGCGTGGGACTACGTCGGCTCCAGCTTGGGGGCCCGCAACGACCTCTACGAGCGCAACTACCTCGCGTCGGCGAGGACGAACCGCACCGTGGCCCACCTGATGTACGCCGATCGCACCCGGGCCTTCGCGCTCGTCGACGCCATGCTCGCGGCCGGCCGCGGGTGAGACCACTGCTCCCGTGCGGTTGATGGGCACCCGCCGTCAACAGAACGCGCCTAGCCCGGGGGAGTTGCTGGACGTCGCCGTGCGCGCCGCCGAAGCGGCGGCTGCGGTGCTGATCGAGGGGCTCGGGCGCCCCAAGGAGGTGGAGCGCAAGAGCGAGCGGGCCTCGATCGTCACGTGGGCCGATGTGACCGCCCAAGCAGAGGTGGTCCGCGTGATCGGTGAGCACTACCCGGATCACGCAGTGCTCGCCGAGGAGGGCCCGGGCTGGGGCGGCGACGCTCCTTACACCTGGTTGGTCGACCCGCTCGATGGAACCTCCAACTATGCCCACGGGATCCCGTTCGCGTGCAGCTCGGTGGCGGTGCGTGACGCCGATGGCGTGGTCGCCGGAGCCATCGCCGAGCCCTTCCGCAGTGAGCGGTTCACCGCGATCCGGGGCGGGGGCGCGTGGCTCGGTCGCGACCGGCTCCACGTCTCCTCGACGGCCGACGTGGCTGATGCCCTCGTCTGCACCGGGATCCAGTCCGACGACCTGAGCGCGCTCGAGGCCTTCGGGCGGCGCATCGTGGCCCTCAGCACCATCTGTCGCGGGGTGCGCTGCGTGGGGTCTCCTGCGTTGTGCCTCGCCTACGTGGCCGCGGGTCGCATCGACGCGTTCCTGGAACGCGACGCCACCTATGCCTGGGATGTCGGGGCGGGGTCGCTCATGATCGCCGAGGCCGGAGGCCACGCCGAGGACCTCGACGGCGGCCCGCTCAACCTCGGGCCCGGCCTCGCCAACGTGCTCGCCTCGAACGGGGCCATCCACGGCGCGCTGGTCGACGTCGTCCGATCGGTGGACGGGTCGCGGTGAGGTGCGGCGGCGTGGGGCCGACGGCGCCTCCAGCCGGCAAGGCCCGCCGGTGAAGGGCCTCGAGGCCAAGCGGGTCGTCGTCACGGGCGGCGCCCGGGGCATCGGGGCCGCCCTGGCCTCGGAGCTCCGCTCGCGGGGGGCCAGCGTCGTCACGGGAGACCGCTTGACCGGGGCCGACGTCCGCTGCGACGTCAGCGATCCCGACGAGGTCGCCGCCCTGTTCGCGGCGGCGGGCGAGGTGGACGGACTGGTCAACTGCGCCGCCCTCCTCGTCGGGCGGAAGCGCCACGACGAGATCGATCTCGAGGAGTGGGACCTGATGTTCGCAGTGAACGTTCGCGGCTCGTTCCGAGCGCGCGGTCGCGGAGGCCGCGGCCATGGGTGACCGAGGCGGCAGCATCGTGAACGTCGCGTCGGAGACCGCCGTCACGGGCTCTCACGGCTTCGTCCACTACGTCGCCTCGAAGGGGGCGGTGATGGCCATGACCCGGGCGCTGGCCAACGAGCTCGGTCCGCGGGCCATCCGCGTGAATTGCGTCGTGCCCGGGTACACACCCACCCCCGGGTCGCAGGTGCTCGGCGCCTACGACCCGACCCGCACCCCTCTGGCCCGGGTGATGCGCCCGGCCGACCTGCTCGGCACGTTCTGCTATCTGCTCTCCGACGACTCGGCCTTCGTCTCCGGCCAGACCATCCTGGTCAACGGCGGCCGCGTGCCGAACTGAGGGTGGCCGGCGTCCTCGACGACCACGACGCCACGGCGCTCGCCGAGCTCGCCGGCGCGAGGTCCATCCACGCAAGCTCGTGGCGGAAGCCATCGAGCGGATCGAAGCCGTTGATCCCGCGCTGAACGCCGTCATCCACCGTCAGTACGAACGGGCCCTCGCCGACGCCACCCAGCCGCTGCGGCCCGACGCACCGTTCGGCGGAGTGCCGTTCCTCTTGAAGGATCTGGGCGCCCAAGAGGCGGGAGAGGCGCACCACGAAGGCCTGCTCGCCGCGCGAGAGGCAGGATGGCGCGCCCGGACGGACAGTCGGTTGGCCTTGCGGTTCCGTGCGGCCGGCCTCATCCCCCTCGGCCGCCGCGAGGAAACGGGTCCCCACTCGTACGGCGTCGACCCCGTGGTCGAGGGCGCGGCGAACGTCGGTTGCGGTGGCGATGCCGCCGGCGGCTACGACGACGACGTCGAGCGCGTCGCGGACCTGCGCCACGAGCTGGTCGCGGGCCATCGTGCCGCGGACATGGCCACCCGCCTCGACTCCCTGGGCCACGACGTACCGGCAACCGGCGTCGGCCGCTGCCGGCGCCTCGTCGAGCGAGCCAACCTGCCAACCGGTGACGATGCCCTCGCGTACCAACGACAGGTCCGGCCATCCCCAGAAGTACTCGATGACCGGGAGCCGGGCGGCCACGTGGTCGACGAGCTCCAGATCGAGGAACTTCACGATGAAGGTGGCGCCCACCGGCTGCGGCGTGAGGGCGAGCGCCACGTCGACCTGAGCTTGCAGCAACGCCAGTGGTTGGCGGCCGAAGGCGAGCATCCCGAGACCGCCCGCGTCGGAGACTGCGGCGGCGAGAGCTGGCGTCGTCACGCGGGCCATGCCGGCCTGCTGGATGGGATAGCGGCAGCCCACGAGGTCGCAGAAGGCACTCACGGCCGCGCCACCTGGTGCTTCTGCTCGATGGCGAAGCGCGCCACCAGCCCACCGAGTGAGAAGCCGACCAGGTTGACGTGAGCGGTGAGCTCGAGCTGGTCGAACAGCTCGATGTAGTGGAGGACGAGGTCGTGCACCTCCCGCAGCCCTTCCAGGTCACCCGACTCGCCGTAGCCCGGATGGAACGGGATGAGGACGCGGAACGCGCGGGTCCAGGGCTCGGCGAAGGCGAACCCGTGGAAGGTGCCGGCGCCGTGCAGGAACACGAGGGGTGGGGCGCCGCGGTCGCCGGCGGCCAGGACGACCGTGGGCGTGCCGTTGACGTCGAACGTGAGCCGGTCGAAGCTGTGTGGCCTTGGACCGCCAGTCCTTACGTGGTGGCCAGGAACTCGACGAGGCGGGCCCCGACCGCCTCGGGCGCATCCCATTCGAGCAGGTGTCCCCCGCCGGGCACCACCTCGACCGGCACCCCCTTCGCGGCCCATACCGACGACGTCGTCACCGGCAGCAGCTCGTCCTGCTCGCCCCAGAGGGCGAGGCGGGGGCAGGTGACGCGGTGGAGGCGGGCGGCGTGGCCGCGGTCACCGAGGGGCCAGACGAGGCTGGCCGCGGCCACGTCGCAGAGGTAGCGCGCCACCGGTCCCTCGTCGGGGCCGAGCTCCGCGAAGCGGTTGGCGAAGGCGTCGGGCACGCCCTTGGCGAAGAGATGGGACATGCGCTCCGGCCCGGGCACGGCGTACAGGTCGAGGCCTGGATGGGCGGCATCGCAGATGCCGAACGGAGCAAGCAGCGCGAGGGCCGTCACCGCCTCGGGTCGGAGGACGGCGACATCGGCGGCCAGCATCCCGCCGGTCGACGCCCCGATGATCGGACAGGGGAGCGCCCCAGTCGCATCGAGCGCGTCCCAGACGACGGTGAGCCATCCGAGGTAGTCGTCAGGGGCGCGAAACCCGCTCCGCCCGTCGAAGCCCGGCAGGGTCGGCACCACCACGTCCCATCCCGCCGCGGCCACCGCGTCGAGCGCGGGCGACGTGGCGGGGTACCCCGCGATGCCGAAGAGGTAGACGAGGTGGCGGTCGGAAGGCTCGGGACGGCGGGCCGGCGTCTCGGACATCACGCGGCCACCGCGTTGGCCGGCCACCAGTGGTCGACGGCCTCGGGGAACAGGCCGCGGAGGGCGGGCGCCACCTTCTCGCCGAACAGCTTGGTGTTGTACCGGGTGAGCTCGTCGGACATGTTGCCGAACTGCAGCATGGTCAGCAGGTGCCCGCAGTTGAAGGACTTGGCCACGTCCTCGAGCGTCTCCCGCACGGTGTCGGGGCTGCCGATGACGACGTAGCCCTTCTCCACCATCTCGTCCCAGGACAGGTCGTGGCTGGCCTGCTTGGATCGCACCAGGGTTCGCATCTGCGACTTGTAACGAGCGCGCGCGGAGGCCTCGGTGACGTAGCCCGGGGGATCGGCATAGCCCGGGTAGACGTGCAGGGAGCGGTTGAAGAAGTACTCCGCCGGCTCCTGGTACAGGCGGTAGGCCTCGGCGTCCGTGTCGGCCACGCCGATGAACTGCAGGAAAGCCAACCGGTACGGGTTCGGCTCCTTGCCGTTCTCCTCCACCTTGCGCCAGTAGCCGCCCACGGTCTCCTTCGCCATGAGGTGGCCGAAGTACGAGAGCGCGGCGTAGACGTAGTCACGCCGCGAGCAGTAGTCCCACGTCTCCACCGAGCCGCCGCCCGGGATCCAGATCGGCGGGCGCGGCCGCTGCAGCGGGCGCGGCAGCGCGTTGACGTAGCGCATCTGCGTGAAGCGGCCATTGAACGCGAAGGGCGCGGCGGCGGCCCACGCCTGCAGGACCAGGTCGATGCCTTCGAGGTACTTCTCCCGCAAGATGCCCGGGTTCACGCTGTAGGCGTACGCGGTGTCCATCGACGTGCCGACGGGGAAGCCGCTGATGAGCCGGCCCCGCGAGAGCAGGTCGAGCATCGCCATCTCCTCGGCCACCCGCACCGGCGGGTCGTACAGGGCGACGGAGTTGCCGAGCACGGTGATGGCCACCCGCGTGGTCCTGGTGCCGAGCACCGAGCCGATCACGTTGGGGGAGGGCATGAGGCCGTAGCCATTGCCATGGTGCTCGTTGACGCAGATGCCGTCGAAACCGCACTCCTCCGTGTAGACGAGTTGCTCGACGTAGCGCTCGTAGCAGTCGGCCATCACGCCCGGGTCGAAGAGCCCGGGGTCGACGTCGACCCAGACGCTGCGGTGCTTGCGGTTGAAGTCCTCCGGCAGCTCCGGGTAGGGCATGAGGTGGAACCACAGCAGCTTCACGGGGCCACCGTGGCCGAGCCGGGCGGAAATGTCTACGACCATCTCCGACATGGATCATGTCCGCATCGATAATCTTCCGGTGTGGTTCGGGCCGTCGACCTGCGCCGCTTGCGCTATTTCGTCGCCGTGGCCGAGGAGCGCCACTTCGGCCGGGCGGCCGCTCGCCTCCACATGTCGCCGCCTCCGCTGTCACAGCGCATCCGGGAGCTGGAGCAAGAGCTCGGCATCCGGCTGTTCGAGCGCACGAGCCGCCGCGTCGTGCTCACCCCGGCCGGCGAGCGGTTGCTCGTCGAGGCGCGAGATGTCCTCCGCTCGGTCGACCGCTTCGACGCGGTGGCCACCGAGCTCGCCTCGGATGGGCCGCCGACGATCGCCATCGGCCACTGCCACGGCAGCGAGGGCGGCGTGCTTCGCGCCACTCATGCCTTCCTCCAGGAACAGCCGCAGGCCGCGGTGAGACCCGAGGCGTTGACCTCCCTGCACATCCTCGACGGCCTCCGCAGCGGGCGCCTCGCCGTCGGTGTCGTCCGTGGCCCGGTGCTCGATCCCGACCGGGTCGCCTCCGTGCCGCTCGCGCGCGTGCCCGTCGACCATGTCGCTCTCCCGCCCGCCCATCCCCTCGCGGCCCAGACCGTCGTGCACGCCCGGGATCTCGACGGCCAGCCCGTGCTCGTGGTCGATCGGGGGGAGGCGCCGACGGCCCACGACGAGATCGAGGCCTACTCCGAGGCCATGGGGGCCCGGCCGCGCTGGATCACGCATGCCGCCACCCAGGTCGAGCGGATGCTCGACATGGTGGCGGTCGGTACCGGCATCGGTTGGCTCAACTCCTGGCAGGCCGAGCGCGAGCGGGGCCGCCGCGACGTCGTCGTGCGGCCGCTGGAGCCGGTGGCGCTGTACGACGAGTTCCGCGTGGCGTGGCGGGTGGGCGATACGGCCGCATCCACCGCGGCGTTCGTCCGTGTGCTGCTCGAGACCTGCGGGGGGTGAACGGCAGCCTGCTGTGCCGATCACGCGTAGCGCTGGATGGCGGCGGTGGCGGACTGGACGTAACCGCCGCCGAACTTGATGGCGTGCACCACCAGCGGCGCGATCTGATGGAGCGAGACCCGGCCCTCCCATCCCACGGCGAGTGGGCTGACCTGGGCGTAGCTGGCGAAGGCGGCCTGGTCGAATCCGCCGAAGAGCCGCATCATGGCGAGGTCGAACTCGCGATGACCGCCGTGGGCGGCGGGATCGATCAGCCAGTTGGTGCCGTTCCGGTCCACCAACCGATTGCCCGCCCACAGATCTCCGTGCAGCCGGGCGGGCGGCTCGGGCGGGCCGCCGACCTCGGCGAGGCGTCCGGCCACTCGGACGAGTGCCGAGATGGTGGCGTCCGGGAGCACCCTGCGGTCGGCGGCGATCCGGGCCAGAGGGAGCAGCCGGCGCGTGGCGTAGAACTCGACCCACGTCGCGCACGGGTCGTTCGGCAGAGCGAGGCTCCCGGTGGTGCGCCGGTCCTCACGGCCGAAGGCAGGCGCGCCGGCCCCGTGCAGCGCGGCCAGCGCCGCTCCGAGGGCTTCCTCTCCCGAGGGCCGGCCTCTCCCCTCGTCGACCCATTCGAGGGCGAGGAAGGCCGGCGTCGCGGGCGCGCCATCGGACACCGCCAGCACGGCCGGGACGGCGACCGCTCCCGGCTCGCGCAACCAGCACAGGCCGGCTGCCTCGGTGGAGAAGAACCCGGGCGGTGGCGAGGCCTTGGTCTTGGCGAACACGACCCGGCCTCCGTCGAGCTCGACCCGGTAAGCCGTCGAGACGTCGCCGCCCCGCACGCCGACCGCGCCGCGGATGGCTGCGCCGAGGGCCGCTTCGAGCGCCCTGCGCACCACGTCGTCCACGCTCCCACGGTAGGGCGCCCCCCTTCCCCTTCGAACTTGAACCGGAGTGAGCCCTGAACGGCACCCCCAGGTTCAAGTTCGCTCCCGCGAACACCTCGGCGCCGGGGGGCGGCACGGCGTGGGAACATATGTTCGTGGTGAGTGAGGCCACGATCCTCCACGCCGACCTCGACGCGTTCTATGCGTCCGTCGAGCAACGCGACGACCCGCGCCTGCGGGGGCGTCCGGTGATCGTCGGTGGCGGCGTCGTGCTGGCCGCGAGCTACGAGGCCAAGGCCTACGGCGTGCGCACGGCGATGGGGGGCGCGCTGGCGCGGCGGCTCTGCCCGTGGGCCATCGTGGTCGAGCCGCGGATGGCGGCCTACGCGGAAGCCAGCAAGGCCGTGTTCGCGGTGTTCGAGGACAGGACACCGCTGGTCGAAGGTCTCTCCATCGACGAGGCCTTCCTCGATGTGAGTGGGCTCCGGCGGGTGTCGGGCACGCCGGCAGAGATCGCCGCTCGTTTACGGCTCATGGTGCGCGAGCGCGTGGGCCTGCCCATCACCGTCGGTGTGGCGAGGACGAAGTTCCTGGCGAAGGTGGCGAGCGGTGTGGCCAAGCCCGATGGCCTCCTCGTCGTCGCGCCCGAGCGGGAGCTGGCCTTCCTGCACCCGTTGCCCGTCGAGCGGCTCTGGGGCGTTGGCGCGGTCACTGCGGAGAAGTTGCACCGGCGGGGCTTGAGCACCGTCGGCGACGTCGCGCAGGTGGCCGAAGCCGCGCTGACGGCGATGCTCGGCCAGGCGGTCGGGCGTCACCTCCACGCCCTGGCCCACAATCGTGATCCCCGCCCCGTAGTGGTCGGGCGGCGGCGGCGCTCGATCGGCTCGCAGCGAGCCCTCCGTCGCTCCCCGCGCTCTCCCGACGCGGTCGACACCGTGCTCGTCGGGCTCGTCGACCGTGTCACCCGCCGGATGCGGGCGGCTGGCCGTGCCGGGCGGACGGTGATCCTGCGGCTCCGCTTCGACGACTTCTCCCGCGCCACCCGCTCGTACACGCTGCCGCGGCCCACGGCGCACACCGAGCGCATCCTGGCAACGGCGAGGGCGCTGCTGGCTACGGCCGGCCCTCTCATCGAGGAACAGGGCCTCACGCTCGTGGGCATCAGCGTCGCCAACTTCGACGGCGCCAGAGGCCTCCAACTCGAACTGCCGTTCGACCGTCACGCCGGCACGGCCCTCGATGTCGCGGTGGACGACGTTCGTGAGAGGTTCGGCTCGAGCGCCCTCACGCGGGCGGTGCTGCTCGGGCGCGACGAGGGGCTGAGCGTGCCCCTCCTGCCCGACTGACCGGCCGCTGCGCCCAGGGCACCCGCCCGGCCGCTCTGGCCCCCTCTGGCCGTAGAGTGGACGTTCGTGACCCTCCGCTCTGACGTCGCGACGGGTGTCACGGTCGCCCCCGACGAACTCGAGCAGTACCGCCGCGAGCTGACCGGCTACTGCTACCGGATGCTCGGTTCGGGCTTCGAGGCCGAAGACGCCGTACAGGAGACCATGGTCCGCGCCTGGCGGGCGCTCGGCGGTTTCGAGGGCAGGGCCGCGTTGCGCTCCTGGCTCTACCGCATCGCCACGAATGTCTGCCTCGATCAACTCCGGGGACGCAGCCGCCGGGCGTCGCCCATGGACATGGGCCCGGCCACGACCGCCGACGCACCGGGGCCCATGCTGCCTGAAGCCACGTGGGTGCAGCCGATCCCCGACGCCCGGGTGCTGCCGGAGACCGGCGACCCCGCCGAGGTGGCCGCCGCCCGCGAGACCATCCGTCTCGCCTTCATCGCCGCGCTGCAACACCTCCCGGCCCGCCAGCGCGCCGTGCTGATCCTGCGGGAGGTGCTGCGGTGGCACGCCACCGAGGTGGCCGAGCTGCTCGAGATGACGGTGGCGTCGGTGAACAGCGCCTTGCAGCGAGCTCGCGCCACGCTCTCCGGGCGGGTCATCGACGCTCGGCCTGCTGATGTCGCGGCCGGCCAGGAAGTGTTGCTCGCCCGCTATGTCGACGCCTTCGAGCGCTACGACATCTCCGAGCTCGTCACGCTGCTCCACGCCGACGCGGTGATGTCGATGCCGCCGTACAACATGTGGCTCCGCGGTCCCGAGCAGATGAGCCGCTGGTTCCTCGGCCCGGGCATCGCGTGCCAAGGTTCGCGGCTCGTGGCCACTGCGGCCAACGGCTCTGCTGCCTTCGGCTCGTACCGCCCCGACGAGAAGGGCGGCCACGCCCCTTTCGCCATCCAGGTGATCGAGGTGTCGGGCGGCCGCATCGTCGGTCACCACAACTTCCTCGACACCAACCTGTTCGCCGAGTTCGGCCTGCCGGCTGATCTCCCGCCCCGTTAATGGTCCACTGAGCCTGCATGAGTGGCGGAGGGCTCGCCAGGGCGCAACGAGGACTTCACCCTGTTCGGCCAGCTGCTGCTGGACAACGGCCGCGGCGGGTCGGAGCGCATCCTGTCCAGGCCGACGGTCGAGGCTCCCACGACCGACCAGTTGACCCCCGAGCGGAAGGCGGTGTCGTCGCTCGTGCCAGGGTTCTTCGACGCCCATGGCTGGGGCCTCGGCCTCGGCGTTGTCACGAAGCGCAGCGCCACCGATCGCTCGGCGGGCGCCTTCGGTTGGGACGGCGGCCTGGGCACGTCGTGGTGGTCGGACCCCTCGGAGGAGATCGTCGGCATCCTGATGACGCAGGCGGCGTGGACGTCGCCCGACCCGCCCCCGGTGTGCCGCGACTTCTGGACGTCGGTGTACCAGGCCATCGACGACTGACGTCCGATAGGCGCGCGTATTAGGCGAGGGCGCGGTCGGAGAACGCGCTCACCTGCTGGTCCCACTCCGCCGGCTGAGCGTGAAGGCCCCCGGTGTGGGCGGCGCCTGGCACGACCCACAGCTCCACGTTGCCTGGCGAGCCGTCGCGGATCCAGGTGCCGGCGGCCCGCTCGTCGTCCACGGTGCCGGCCGCGATCAACAGGATCGGTCGGGGCGCGGCGGCGACCGCCGACGCGCGGAGGGTCGCCGGCGCAGGGGCATCGGTCAGGAGGTCGGCGAGGGTGTACGTCAACCAGTTGATGGCTCGTTGCACGCTGCCGCGGAGCCCGTGGGCGCCGGACAGCCATGCGGTGTCGCCGGCGACCCGGTTGGTGGCCCCCTCCGCCACGACCGCCCGCAGGCGAGCGTCCGCGGCCATGGCTCCGATCGCCTCCTCACCGCCCATCGACTCCCCGAGGGCGCCGATGCGGGCCGGATCGACCTCGGGACGGCGAGCGAGATAGTCGACCGCGGCCGACACGTCCCGATCGCCATACCAGCCGAAGTTCATCGCCCGGCCGCCGCTTCGTCCCATCCCCCGGGCGTCGAAGAGGAGGACGCCGTAGCCGTGGCGGGCCAGCGCGACGGCTTGGTCGAGCACCGCCGAGCGGGTGGACGACGCGCCGTGGAGCAACACGACGGCGGCACCGTTGGTCGACGGGAGGTACCAGCCGGAGAGCGTGACGCCGTCGGAGGTGACGAAGGCGGCGTCGAGGTAGCGGAGGCCACGATCAGCCGGGGTCTCGCGCCCGAGGGAGGGCCGGGGAACGTTCGTGGCGAAGACCGCGATGGCGACGGGCGCGGCGACGGCGTAGACGAGCACCGCCGCGACCGGGACGGCGAGCAGCCGTCTCCAGCCCGTGACGCAGCGGATCACCACGAGGGCTCCCACGGCGAGGAGGAGCGCGCTCGCGCCGGCGGCAACGAGCGCGCTCGCCGCCTTCATCGAGATCCCGTCGGTCCGAAGCCAGGGAAGGGTTATGGCGGTACCGGCGGCAACCCCGATGAGACCGAGCGTTATGGCGACCAGACCGATGGCGTGGGTCGAACCCCGTCGGACCACGCTGATCGACCCGGTGAAGAGCGCGGCCACGGCGATGATCCGCCCGACGCGCCAGAACGGTGAGCCGTCCAACCCGACGACGGTGGCCCACCCGAGGCCCATGGCGACCAGCCCCGCTTCGAGGAGGGCGCCTGTCGTGTCCGGCGCCGAGGTGGTGACTCGGCGGTCGAACATGGTAATGACCATGGAGACCTCTCACGACGATGACGCCGGCAAGGGCCGGAGCCCGCTCGCACGCCCGGGCCCTGCCTGCAGGATGGCGCGGCCGCGCCGGCCCGACCAGGGCCGAAGGTCCCGTCGGGCGCGGGGGAGGTTCGCGATGACTCGTTCGTCAACGTCCGTGACAGTCAAGGATGAGGACGAGCTGGGCAGGCGCCAAGCGCTCCGACCAAGACCTCACGAGTTGCCGTAGACCCGCTCAGGGCTCAGGAGCACGGCGACCCGTCGCTCGGCCGCCATCACCCGGTCGTATTCGTCCCAGTCGTCGTGGGTACCGCCGGCGGCGGTGAAGATCTCGCGGAGCAGCAGGCGCCACCGCTCCTGGTCGATGCCCGCCAGCGGGTCGTCGGGTCCGGCCAGCCCGACGGGTCCCTCCACGCCGACCCACTGCCAACCAGCCCGGATCACGATGGTGGCGCGGGGCCGCGCCCGGAGGTTGTCGAGCCGGCGAGACGAACCGGCTGCCACGAAGGCGGCGACCGGGCGGCCCGAGACGGGGTGGTTGACGACGCCCCCGTTCACGACCGACGACTGGATCGTCCCGTCGGCGCGCGCCGTGGACACGACGAGGAGGCCATGGTCGCGCGGCACGAGCGCGGCAAAGTCGGCGAGGTCGGTCATGGGAGTGTCTTACCCCAAACAGGGCGCGGTCGGTGCTCCGAGACAGGGGCCGGCGCTACCGTCGTGTCGGACCGCGGGAGGAAGGCTCGTGCACCTTTCCGACGAGAGCGACCTCACCCCGCCGGCCGAGGCGGGCGAACTGCCCGCGGGAGACTTCGCCACCTGGCTCACGCAGATGCAAGGCGCGCTTCGCGGTGAGCACGGCTCCGAGGTGCCATGCGGCTCGTGCACGGCGTGCTGCACCGCCTCCCAGTTCGTGCACATCGCTCCCGACGAGACCGAGACGCTCGCGCGCATCCCGCCCGCACTCCTGTTCGCCGCCCCGCGCCTGCCTCCCGGTCACGTGGTGCTCGGCTACGACGAGCGGGGTCACTGCCCGATGCTGGTCGACAACCGCTGCTCGATCTACGAGCATCGGCCCAGAGCCTGCCGGACCTACGACTGCCGCGTCTTCCCGGCCTCGGGCCTGCGACCGGAAGGCGAAGGAAAGGCGGCGCTCGATCGCCACGTGCAGCGGTGGCGGTTCAGCTACGCCACGGAGAGCAGCCGGGTCCGACACGTCGCCGTGCGAGCGGCGGCCGAGTTCTTGATCGAGCATCCGGAGCTCGAGCGGACGAGCAACACGACGGCGCTGGCCGTGCGGGCGGTGGAGATGCACGACCGCTTCCTCATCTCCTCGGAAGTTGAACCGGGATGAGCCGTCGAGCGCGCTCTCCGGTTCAACTTTCGGGGAGGGAGGGTCACGGAGAGCTCGGGAGCTCCGGGTCGGTGACATCGAAGCGCAAGCCCGAGACAGGGGGGCCCTGCAGGGGGATGCGGCGGCGCTGGCGCCAGAGGACGGGCAGGCCGTCGGTGCCCCGGCCGAGCACCCATCGGCGTGCTAGCCGCACGCCGTTGGTCGGGATGGCGGCCGGCTCGATCTGGTGCACGGGGCCGGCGGCCGGAGCCTCCGGGTCAACGAGCAGGGGCGAGATCGGCGGGGGCATGGGCGCCGGCGGGCGGGCTTCCAGATCGGCGAGGCGGCCCTGGACGAATCGGCGCCGGCCGTCGACCTCGGCGATGACATACGGATGCCAGTAGCGAGGCAGCTTGGTGCTCGGTCGATAGCGGAAGCGGACCTGCCCCTCCGCCTGCAGCGCGCCGGGCGGCGGCGGGGGCTCGACAGGGCCGACGGGTTCGTCGGCCAGCTGGCGGCCCGCCACCCGTCGCTCGACGCCCCACAGCAGGTTGGCGTCCTCGTCCACACCGATGATCACCTCGTCCTCCACGAGCCCGGTGAGGGGAGTGCGACCGTCGGCCACACGACGAGGGACGCGGGGTCGAGGCCATGCACGTGGAAGAGGCCCCAGGTCGTGGGGGTGCTCAAGTCGGTCTCCACGTCGAAGCCGTCACGCACGGTGACGCGGTGCAGGGTGACGATCGTCCCCGCCGTGGCGTCGACGGGGAAGGTGAACCACTCGTCCGCGTGGGAGACGACGAGGTCGATCAGCAACGCGGTGGCCAGGTGCCCGCGGTCGGGCGCGAAGGCGCCCAGGTCGACACGATGGTTCTCGATCTGCCACCAGCGTGGGTTGGGGGCACCGGGATAGGCGAGGCGGCCGGGCACCACATCCACACCGGGGGGGAGCGGATCCGGAGGCGCGGCGGGCCCGCTGGCGTCGACCGAGTACCAGTCCACGTCGCCGCCGTCGTGGCGAGGAACGGTGAGGCTGATCGGTCCTGCGGTGAAGGTGGCGCGATGGACGAGCTCGGCCGGGTCCCAGCAGTCGACGGGGTCGGGCGGGACGGCGGGGAACAGGTCGTCGGCCAGGCCGAGCTCGACGCGGCGGCGGTGGAGCTCGCGCCCGTCGAAAGCGCCGGCGAGGCCGTCATAAGGGGGCGCGAGCCGGTCGAGGCGCAGCGTCGGGTCGTCCCCGGCGGAGGCGGGGACGAAGGCGGCGACCGCTCGACCGACCCGGATGCGCCGGCCCGGGGTCCACCAGTCGTCGGGCTCTGACTCGATGGCCACCTCTGGTGGCACCACCATCGGATCCCACGCCGGGTCGCCGGCGAGAGGATCGATCGGGGTTCGGGAGGCGGAGACGTTCACGTTCACGGGCGAACCCGCGTCCTCGCCGCGGTGCTCGCCCATCTGCCACTGGCGGGTGAGGAACCAGACCGGGTCGGCCACCTCGGCGCGGATGCCACCGTCGAGATCGCGGTGGGGGCGGATCGGTTCGAGACGGCGGGTGAGCGCGTAGCGGTAGGGCATGGCGTGCGCGAGCGACCTTCAGGCCCGCTCCAGGCTCACCCCCTCCGGTTCGTGGGGAAGCACCGCCAAGGGCAGGCCCGTGGCGAAGGCGTCGAGATCGGCGGGGACGCTGGCCCGGGCGTGGGCGAGCAGCCGGGCCTCGGACGCCAGCTCGACGAGCATCGCTCCGTCGAGCGTGGCCGTCGGCGTCGGCGGGACGGCGACGATGATGGCCTGTGGAGCCTTCGCCCCGGGCGCGTCATAGTGGAAGGCGACGCTCGTGGCGTGCCCGGTCGCCGGCACCACCTCCGTCCAGGCGTCGAGGACGCCGATGGCCACCGCGGTGGCGGTCATGGTGCCCGCCGGCCCGAACACGGCCAGCAACCGGCTCGGCGCCACCAGGCCGCTGTCGTCGACCGCGGCCGTCGAGACCTGCCAGGGGTCGCCGGGCCGGTTCGACCAGGCGTCCAGCCCCACTCGGCCCGCCAGGGCCTCGCCGAGTTGGTACGCCTCGAGCCGCGCCAGGGCCAGGCGGACGGGAGCGACCACCTCCAGCCAGTCCGGCACGAGGGGGGTGCCGGTCGCCGGCGGTTCGGCTGAGAGGGTGGGGAAGGCGGACGTCTCCAGCCGGCCGAGCACCGGCACGCGGCCTCCGGCAGACACCAGCTCGGCCAGGGCTTGGGCCACGACGGTGGCACTGAGGCCGGCGGCCGCAGCCGCCGACGGGGCACGGGCGATGCGCTCGTCGAGGGCGGCGACGGCTCGCTCGACGCGGGCCGACGGCGAGGGATCGTCGAGGGTGAGCGGGGTGATGCCCCAGCGCCGCGCGCGTGGCGGAGCGCGACCAAGCAGGCGGGATCGTCGGGGGCCCCGACCAGCTCGGCTCGCACGGCGGCGGCGACCGCCAACGCGTCGGAGTAGCGCGCCACGAGGTCCGCCTGCACGGGGCTGTCGCCTCCGGGGGCGGCGTCGACGGCGACGTCGGCCGGCAGCGCCGGCTTGTGCCCCAGCACGTCCGACAGGCGACGGCACCGGTCGTAAGCGTCGAGGGCGCCGGCCGGGGTCACGGTGCCGCCCCCCGCCTCGTCCTGCACCGCCCGGACGAGCTCGGCCGCCGAAAGGCCGAGGGTGTCGATCGGCTCGAGCCCGAGCTCGGACAGCGTGACGCTCCGGCTCGTGCCCGCGCCGTCATCGACCGTCCATCTCCACGCCGGCCCGGCGGGGTCGCCGACGGTGGCCGTCAGGAAGGCGGCCACGGCGGGATCGGCCACGGCCGCGGGGCTCACGGTCGCGCCGAGCACCGTCGGTCCCGGCACGGAGGGCAGCGCCACCAGCACCGTGGTGGCCACCGCCCGCCCGCTGCGGCCGGTGCGGAGCACATCCAGGGAAGGAGGAGGAGCGAGGCCGGCCGCCGCGTCCATGGAGGTGGCCGCGAGCGCGGGGCGACCAGACATCACCTGGTAGACGCCGTCGGCCACGAGCAGGTCACCATAAGTGTCGAGGGCCTCGGTGAGGGCCGCGAGCGCCTCGAGCACGGGCGGGTCGAGGCCGAGCGACGTGGGATCCGCGGCCAGCACGGCCTGGCCATCGCACACCCGGCGGCCGGCGTGCTCGGTGCGCAGTGGGAAGCGCGTCCGCAACGCGGCCACGGCCACCGGGTCGGCGACGGCCCGTTCGACCGCGCGGCCGAGCACTTCGCCGAGGTGCGAGCCGAGGCGCACCTCCGCGGCGAGCTCGTCGGCGAGACGCACCGAAGCCGAGTCGACGTCGATCTGCCATCGCTGCGCTTCGGGGTCGTTGAGGGCGCGGTCCCGGAGGAGCGCGCTGGTGAGCGCCTGCGCGTCAGAGGGGGCGTGCAGGAACTCGGGTGGGAAGGGCTCGACCGTCCGGGGATGGGGCGCGTCGACCCAGCCGTAGGCGCCGAGGCGCCACGGTCCAGCCGCTGGGGCGGCGGCCAAGGCCTGCAAACGTCGCCACGCCAGGCCGATGATCCACGGGTCGAGCCGGTGGCTCGCCGCGTCGAGGGCGGCCCGGAAGGCCCGCTCCACGGAGGCGACGTCGTCCTTCGTCAGCGCGGCGAGGGTACGGATGGCGCTGGCGCAGCGGCGGTACTCCCCGCTCGCCTCGTCGTCGCCGAGCATCGTCGGCACGAACTGCGCGCCCAGCGAGGCGAAGCGCGCCGCCGTCGTGGCCGGGCGGCTGACCGGGTCGAGCAGGGTCGCGACGCCGGCGCCGCCGGCGACGACACGGGCCCCGCTGATCACCAAGGACTGCACGCACAGGCGGTAGAGCAGGCTGTCGGGCCACGGCTGTGCGAGCTCGCGTTGGCCGGCGGTCGTCGCCAGCAGGCGGGCCGCGGCCGCGGCCAGCCGCGCGAGCAAGCCGTCGATGGTCACGCCGGCGGCCACGTTGTCGGGCACGACCAGTGGGATGGGGAGGTCCTGGGGCCAGCCCAACGTGGCGTAGCGGCGCTGCGGGGCCGCACCGAGGCTGGTCACGGCGGCGCTCTGGCGCGACCAGAACTGGCCGGTCGCCCACCACCGCACGCCCGTCCCGAACCCCCAGGTGAGCCCGTGGACGAGCTCCAAGGGCAGGAAGTGGCGCCACGCATACCCGACGGACGAGGGCGGGTGGGCGACGAGCTCGAGGAGGCGATCGGTGCCCGCGCCCTCGCTCGTTCCCGCACCCTCGGCGGCCAGCACCCAGTGGTCGCGCAACGTCGCCAGCAGCGCCACGAGGGCTTGCTCGATCGGTGGGTCGCCGGGCGCGGGCGCGACGCGTGAGAGCGGAGTGAGGGGCAGCACGCCGTAGGGCTGGTCGCCGATGCGGATGGGCGGCACGGGGCCTTCGGGCACGAGGTTGGCCGCCGCCCAGGCCCCGAGCTCACGGGCCTGGGTGTCGAGCCCCCACACCTCGCTCAGGGCGTGACCCCAGAGGGCGGGCCAGAGCGCGGCGACCAGGGCGTGGTTGACGGCGGCGGGGGACGCGTCACCTCCCGGCAACGGCCCGAGCGTCGTCGCCGACCCGGTGAGGGCGAGGCTCACTGCGCCCGTGCCCGCCTGGGGGTTGGTGAGCAGGAGGAGCTGGCGCCACGTCTCGGGGTCGCGCGCCAGATCGGCCGCGGGCTCACCGTCGACCGCATTGGTCGGGGTGCCCAGGGCCAGGACGCCGAGCTCGCCCGCGTCACGGTGGTCGCCCAAGAGGTCGGCCGGGTCGTCGTCACCCAGCCCCACGACGTAGAGCACGTCGAGGTCATCGGGGGGTGACGGCCCGAGATCGACGACGGCGCCGAGGCCCACCGCCACCGCCTCTTCGAACGACGTCCACCACCGCGGCTCGCCGGACGCGGGGTCGGGAAAGTCGAGGCTGAGGCGCGTCTCGTCGATCGTGAGGGTCGTCAGGAGCGCGGGCGCGCCGCCGCCCCTGGCCGCCCACAGCTCGAGCGTCCCAGGCAGCCCGACGACGCGGCTGCTGGCGAGGTCCTCGCCGGTCGCCGCCGGCCGGGCGATGGTGAACGCCGCCGGCACGGCCGGAAACGTGCGGGCGAGCCACGCGGCCCGGGCCGCGCCCACCACGGCCGCGAAGGAGTTCCATCGGGCGATGCCCTCCGGCGTGGTGAGGTCACCACCCGTGTCCCGCCAGAGTCCCTCCACCGCGTCCAGCTCGGTCGCGGTCGGCACCGGCTGGAAACGGTCGAGCGAGGGCGCGTCGGGCACGATGCGCACGCGCATGGTCCAGCCGGCGTCCCCCTCGGGCGGGAAGAACCGCGTCTCCAGGCGCAGGGGGAGGAGGACGCCGACCGTCCCCGGTGTCGTGGTCATGGCGGCACCGGCACCAACACGTCGCCCCGGATCATTACCCGGTACGGGTCGGCGAAGGCGGCCGCCGCGAACGCGCCGCCGTCGGTGGCACCGTTGAACGCCGCCACGTGGGCCGCATCGAAGGTCGGGGGCGGGCTGTTGAAGAACTGCGCCCCGTGGGGTGGCTCTTCCAGCACGACCCAGTGGCTCGACACCACCGTCGGTGCGACCGGGAAGCCGAAGAACGTGAGGTCGGGCGCGAGGACGCCTTGGAACGCGGGCAGCACTCGGGTGGACAGCTCGGGTTCCGACATCGGGGCGAGGTAGACGAGCGTTCTGGGGTACCGACGGAACAGCGGGCTCCGGAACACGATGACCACGTCGGTGGCAGTCGCCCCCGGAAGCTGGTGGGTGGGGGCGCCGAGCACCGAGTCGGCCGGCCAGTTGGCCACGCCTACGATGTCGTCGACGTAGCCGTCGGCCTCGGGATCGAGGCGCGACCAGAACTGCCGCAGCGGTGTGCAGCGGGACACGATCGGGATGTTCCGGAAGCGCAACTCGCCGACGGTCTGGGTGTTGAGGCCGAGCAGGTACGCCTCGACGAAGGCCTGGTTCGTCTGCACCGCAACCACTTGGTTGTCGCCGAGCTCACCCGCGCCGGGCAGCAGCCACTCGGGCGCCTCGTCGCGGAGGAAGGTCCACGCCGGAAGGTCGAGGTCGGGGCACAGCTCCGGAGGAGCCATCGGCTGGTCGTCGACGCCGTCGATCGTCTCCAGGACCCGGCTGACCATGAACGGCATGCCGGCGTGCGGGTCGATCGCGGCATCGACCACGGCCGACAAGGCGGTGAGGTCGGCGGGCTCCGCCGGCCGGTGGGGCGCGCTCGTGCGCAGTTGTGCCGCCAGGGCGAGCAGCGAAGGACCGTCGGGCTCTGCGTCGACCTGGTGGAGGCGGCCGAGCAGGTCCGTGTCGGTGAGGCGTGTCGGCGTCGTCGGGTCCAGCACGTCCATGAGCGCCAGCACGTGGACGGCGATGCCCTGCTTGCCCTGGTTGATGGCCCGCGTCACCGTCTGGTCGAGGACGCCGAGGGTGTGCGGGCTGTACCCCGTGCGGTCGAAGGCGTGGTAGAGGTCGGTGAGATGCGCGACCGGGACGCGCCCGGTCTTGACCCCGGCGGTGAGTTGCAGGTCGAGGGTCGGTGCGCCCTGAGCGGACAGGTCGTCGGCGTGGGGGAGTCCCGCGGGGGCCCGTACGGGCGGGGGTGGCGGTGTGTTGGCCGCGGGGAGCACGGCGGCGGGATCGGTGGCCCCGGTCGCGGCGACCGCTGAGCGAGCGGGGCCGTTGCGCAAGAGCCGGCGGGCCGCGGTGGAGAAGAGGGCGGGGGGGAGGGCGCGACCCGGGCCGGCGACGAGGTCTCGCACGGTGCCGGCGGCCGTGGGCATGCGCCGTAGCGCGGGGCTGAGCACGGTGACGCGACGGGCGGGGTCGACCGGGACGCGCCGCGACCAGAGGCGCTTCGTGGCGGCGAGGCCGGCCGTGAGGTGCCGCACCCGTTGGGCGGCCGCCGCCAGCGCGCCGGCCTGCGCGGTGGCGGCATCGGAGAGGAGATCCTGCTGCTCGATCCCGGCGCGCAGGCCGAGCCCGGCCGCGGCGCGTGGCCGCGGATCGGTATGGAAGACGCCGCCCCACGTCGTGCCCTTCGGCTTGTCGACCCAGCAGTCGCCGTAGTTGGGCATGCCGACGATCGGGCGGAGGGGGTCGACGAGAGGTTGGGTGAGCACGGTCACGTCGCCGGCGATCGAACCCGGCACGATGGTGCCAGTGCTGCCGATGGGCGCCAGTGCGCCCCTGATGGGGACGTCCGGGGTGCCCGCCAGCGGGCCGTAGTCGAGGGGGGCCACGCCCAGGGTGTCGGGCGCCTGGCCGGGGACGAGGCGCGAGGCGAGCGATGGGAAGTCGCCGGCGTCCGCGGTGGCGAACTCCCACCACGCGAAGGCGGGAAGCGTGATCGACGGCGTGGCCGCGATCCAGGCCGGTTGGCCGTCGGCGGTGAACGCGGGCACCACGACCGCGAGATAGCTCGTGTCGGGGGCGAGATCGCGCGGCGACAGGACCCGCGCCACCTGCGCCTGGCCGGGATGGTCGGCGTCCTCCTGCAGGTGGGCCCACCGTGCCGACGCGATCAGGTCGTGCGTGGCGAGCGCGGCCCCCGTGAGGGTGACGGTGCCCCCGGGCCCCAGGGTGATCTCACCGTTGCCGATCATGCCGACGACGACCACGAACCACGGCCGCAGCCGCGCCCCGGCGGCGAGCGCCGGCGTGTAGCGCCACGGGAGATCGGCCGCGGCCAGCTCGATGTACGCGCACTTCGTCTCCTCCGCGTCGGGCGTGCCCGGCGCTGGCACCATCCTCGTGATGGCGCCCGGCTTGAGGGCGCCGGCGTCGCCCGGGCCGAGGATGTCGAAGGCGAGCGTTCGGCTCACGCTCTCGTTCGGGGCCAGGTCGTTGCGCAACGTGAGCTCGACCTGCCCGGTGAGCCGGCCTTCGGGCGTGAGGGCCGCCGACGGCACGAGGCCGTACACGCCCGAGCGCATCCAGCCGTGGAAGGCGAGGCGGATGCCGTCGCTCATGCGGGCACCCCGAGGGCGGTGGCGTCGACGAGGTCTCCGGCTGCCACGGCCACACCGCCGTCCAGTTGGGCGGCGCCGAAAGCGTCGGCCGCGCTCGTGGCGGTTCCGGTCACCGCTCCGGCCGTGTCCCGCACGACGAACACCTCGTTGCGGACGCCGACCAGTGCCTGGCGCGTCCGCACCACGCCAGGAGCCGTGCGGTCCCTTGCCGCCTCGAGCAGTGTGAACGGGAAGGCGAGCACCCGGCCGGGCTTCGGCGCGGGCGCCGGCAGGCGGATCTCCTGCACCGCGACGTCGTGGAGGACGGGGCTGGCGGCCGCCACCGGGAAGGTGAGGTCGGCCCCGGCCGGGAGCTGCTCGAACGCCGGCCGGTTGAGCTCTTCGGCCTGGGTCAGGGTGGCGAACGAGCCGGGGGCGAACCAGTCGGCGGCGGGGCCGAGCGCCTGCGGGCAGGTGAGCACGACCCGCTGCGGCCCAGGGAGCGGCTGGCCGTCGAAGCGGTCGATCAGCGTCGACAGCGGGGCGCGCCGCTGCGCCCAGCGCAGCCCGCCGATCGGGGCGACGAGCGGCCGCGCGCCCGGGCGCCGCGTCTGCGCGACGTGAGGGTCGTCGGCGGCGATGCCGGCGAGGTTGCTCGGCGCGCTCAGCTCTGACTCCAGTGCTTGGGTTGCGCTCGACGTCGCCGGCGCGCTCGGCGTCTCCGTCGAGCCGATCGTGATGGTGGCGCTCTTGCAGATGTCGAACCAGAGGATCTCGAAGCAGGCTTTGCCGGTGATCACGAACGGACCAGGCCCCGTGATGGTGCCCACGAACTTCACGCCGGCGAGGGTGTGCTCCTGCCACCGCAGGCGAATGCCGGCGCTGAACTCGACCGAGAACTGGAAGGGCGAGAACTGCACGAGCGCGTCGAGCTGCACGAACCCGACGATGTTCAGCGGGCCGGTCTTGTAGCCCAGCTCGATGGCCGCGCCGAACTGCACCGTGTTCGATGTGACCGCGAGGTACGCCTCGGCCCGGAAGAACAGCCCCGGCAGCTGGGGGTCCTCCATCGTGAGCGCCAAGCGGGTGAGCTCGGGGAACACCGCCGGCTCGGGGTGGTACTGCGGATGGAAGCCCCCGAGCGTGAGGAACATGTAGGGCTGATCGCCCCAGTGGAGGCGGAAGGCGGCGTCGCCCGTGAGATGGAAGGTGTAGAGCGCCTTGGAGCTGATGAGCGTGGCGTCGAACTCGGCGGTGCTCGTGGCCACGTCGATGAGGCCGACCACGTCCAAGCGGAGGTGGAGGAGCTTGGGGACACCGTCGGCGGGAGGCACGTCGGCGCGCGCCGAGCCGAGGATGACCACGGTCACGGGCGCGGGAAGGTCGAGGAACACCCCGATGTCGACCCGCAAGAAGGGAGAGCCGGCCACGTCGAGCCAGGTGAGCTCCATGGTCGGTCCGATGACCGTGCGCCCGGCGGCGGGCGGGAACAGGGCATCGAGGTCGTCGAGGATCTCCGGGGCGTTGCGCACCGGATCCTCGGAGAACAACACGTTGCCGGCCGCGCCGGAGGTGAGCCGCTCGCGGAGCGCGTCGGTGTCGGCCCGGCGGTTGATGCCGACGAGGCCGCCGACCCCGGAGATGGCGAAGCCGTAGCCGAGCTGCAGCCCGGGGGAGTAGTGCACGCCGAGGACGAGGACGATCGACGTGTGCCGCACGGCGTCATCCGGGTGGCCCGTGAGCTCGTGGACCCCGAAGGCGGTCACTTCGAAGGCGCCGATCTTCACGAAGAGCAGGCCGCCGAAGCGGTCGTTGGGCCCGCCCGTGAAGTCGAGGAAGCCGCCGCCGGTCACCGGTCCGGCTTGGATCTGGAGGCCGGCGCCGGTCGGGGGCAGGAAGCGGGCCGGCACCGACCATCCGTCGTCGTAGTGCACACCGACGGCCCCGCCGATGCCGTCGACGGTCATGGTGACGGGACCGACCTTCAAAGAGAGATGGAAGCGGACCTCGGCATCGGTCTCGAAGGTCGCCTCGGTGGCAATGATCGGTAGCGCGAGCTGGATGCTGTGGAGCTTGAAGTTGACGACGCTGGCGTCCTTGCCGAACTGCTTGTCGATGTCGAAGGTGACCTCGAGGCCCGAGCTCAGGTTGAGCTGGAGCCCCTCGCCCTCGACGTAGGCGATGTCGAGGTCGAGGTCGAAGCGCAGGCCGTCGCCGAACAGCTCGCTCGTCACCCCGAAGGTGCGGAACCAACGGTTGGTGAGGATCAGCGCGAAGCCGTGCACGAGGGCGCCGACTTCGACGATCGGATGGTCCTCCCGGATCTTGACGTAGACGCCGAGGTCTTGGATCACGATGCGGGTGTCGTACGGCGGGCCCAGCACGAGATCCGGGGCGCCGTCGGGCAGCTCGCGGCCGAGGCTCGCCACGACCGGGTCGCCCGGTCCCGGTGGCTCGACGGTGCCCAGGGGAAACTGCCGGAAGGCGCCGTGCCAACTGCCGTCGTGACCGACGCCGATCGTGATGCCCGGCTCGACCCGCACGAACCAGCCGGTCCCGAAGTGGTACTCCCACTTGTCCTTGGCCGCCGCGAACGCCAGCCACAGCTCGAAGTCGGTCACCGTCGCGCCGGCGGCCTGGCGACGCTGCGACCGGATCCCCAAGGTGGCGCTCAGGTCGGGCAGGAGGTCGGAGGCGAGATCGAAGAGGGACGCGGGCACCGGAGTGGCCGCCTCGGGATCCCCGAACGGGGCAGTGATCGAGATCCAACCCTCGGTGCGGTTGCGGAAGGTCTGCCAGTCGCCCGGTCCGTCGGCCGCGGGCGCGGGCAGCGGGTTGACGGTGAGCTCGCCGCGGGCCAGGGCCACGATCGTCTGCGGGGCGAGGATGAGGAGGGCGACGATCACTGCGGGCAGCCGGCCGCTGCCCGAGAGACCGGTGTCGCCGAGCAGCGCGTCCCACAGCGACTCATCGACGGCCGTGCCCGGGTCGGTGAAGATGGCCCGAGCCCGGTTCCAGTCGATGGTGTCCTGGCCGCTCGGGTCGCTCACGATCATCCCGGCGAGCGACAGGTAGGCCGCCGTGCGGGGCAGGCGTTCTTGCAGGAAGCGGGCCAGCATCGCCTCGGCCGCGTTTGGCGGCCCGAAGGCCCGGTCGGCGATGTCCTGCAAGGTGGCGACCCACTGCTCCACCGCCGCCGCCCACTGGTCGGGATCCGTCGCCTGGGTGACCGCCGTGGCCCGCGGCCCGAGTTGGGCGAGCGCGGCCCGGGCGCCGGCCGCGTCGGGCGGGTCGAGGGCGGGGAGCAGCGGGCTCTTGCCGTCGAGGGCCCGCTCGAGGCCGTCGACCAGGTTCGCCGACAACCCCTCGAGCATCGAGACGCTGGGCATCAGGCGAGTACCACCGACGTGTCCGTGTGCTGGACGGTCGCCGCGGCGACGTCGTCGCCGACGGGCGACACGAGATGATGGTGGACGGTCAGCGGCGCGGTCGTGAGCTCGATCAGAGAGATCTGGGGCAGCCCGTCGTACACCCGCCCGATCCGGTGGAGGTCGGCGGCGCGCATCGCTCGGAGCATCGAGAACGACTTCATGGGATCCCAGCCGTCCCAGCCGTCCGGCGCGCCGTTGATGTCGGTGAGCAGCGTCCCCGGGTCGGGCATCGTCTGGTCGTCCGCCGGGGTGACGTCGTAGTGCCAGTCGCCGCTGCCCAGGCCGTAGGCCGTGGCCACGCCGCCGCTCAGCACGGCGGGCCGCTCCTGGCCGGCGCGGAACACCCGTCCCAGCAGCACGTCGACCAGGTCGTCCCAGTCCAGCGAGGTCCCGGCGGCCGGAGGCGAGGCGAGCGAGGCGCGATCCGCGTCGCTGAGGGCGGCGAAGCCGATGTAGCGGCGCGCCCGCTCCAGCCCGACACGCATGGCGAACTCACCGAGCACCGACAGCGTCATGGTCTTGGCGTCGGCGTTCTTCGCCGCGCTCGACGTGATCTGCGCGCCGAGGGCGTCGGTCGAGCCGCGCACATAGGCCATCGACGACGTGGTGCTGTAGTGCACGTCGCCCGAGAGGAAGACGAGGGGGGAGTACAGCGCGAGGCGGCGCAGGAGCTCCTCGTGGTTGGGCACGGCCGCGGACCACGATTCGAAGTCCGCGTACTCGGCGCCGCCAGGGAAGAGGCTGGCCAGGGGCTGCACGACGTGCTCGACGACGTGGGTGCCGAGGATCGGGGAAGGAGCCACGACGAAGGTCGGTGCGGGCGGAGGCGGGGCCGGCTCGGCCACCATGAGGGCGAGGGCGGCCATCGAGATGCGGGCGGCGGGATGGTCGACCCGCAGGAATTCCCGAGCCGTCCGCTCGTCGAGGGCGAGGAACCGCACCGGCCATCCGTCGTCGGGCCCGAGCGAGAAGTCGTATCGGATGGCCCCGGCGTCGCTCAGGTCACGCAAGGTCGAAGGGGGCGCCGGCGGTGGCGCGGTGGGCACGCCGAGCAGGCCGCGGGTGGCCGTGCGGTCGGGGCTGGCGCCCGTCGGCGCCACCGCGGCCAGCAGCGCGGTCTCGGGTGCGCCCGGCGTCGTGAAGCGGTGGGGTTCGTTGCCCCAATGCTGGAACAGCGCGTAGGCCAGCACCCCGTTGAACACGACGCGGCTGCCAGGGGCGCTGGCGTACACCGCCGCCGCCCACGGGTAATCGAGGTTCCAGTCGTCGGTGACCTCGTGGTCGTCGAGCACCATGAGCGACGGCACGGTGGCGAGCAGCCGGCGGACGTCGGCGAGCGTGGCGCGGAAGCGGCCGACATCGGCCAGCAGGTCGTTCCAGGCCGCTTCGTCGAGGCCGGCGGCGGGGTCCAGGTCGACGGCCGGGTCGACATCGGTCCACGCCGGCAGCGATGCCGGCCACAGCACGTCGGACCACGCCAGGAGGTAGCTGGCGCAGAACTCCCCGAACGTCCAAAGGTGGTCGGCGGCCGCGGCCGACGTGAACCCGAACGACTGGCAGGGGCCTTGGCGGCCTCCGATGGCGGGGAGGGGGCCGAACACGTCGGTCTCGTCGATGCCCACGAGGTCCGCGGCGATGCGACGGATGCGCGGGGCCACAGGTGCGGGCACTTCGTCGGCGTAGATCTGATCGCCTGACATCACGATGAGGTGCGGGCGGGCCCCCGGCCCGCCGGCCGCGATGCGGTCGCGCACGAGCTCGACGGCCGTGCCGAGGCCGTCGCGGCCTCCCCCGTGGACCTTGCGGCACGAGGTGTGCAGCAGCGTGAGGTCCTCCGGGGCGGCGGGCGGCGCGGGGAACGACGGCAGGGTGCCGTCCATGGCGACCCCGCTCCAGTCGGGCGGCGACGACCAACCCGGAGCGTCGAGGAAGTACGCGTAGCGTTGCCCGGCGCCGAAGGTGCCGCCCGGGCCCGGGGCGGTGGCGACGGCGAGCCACAGGTGCTGCCCGACAGGGGTTGGTGTGACCGCCGGTCCGCTCACGCTCGTCGCCGGCTGGCCGGCCACCTGGACGTGCACCGTGACCGGGCTGGGCGACGAGAGGGCCACCCACACCGCCATCTCGGTGCGCGTCAGCCGGCGCAGGATCGGCCCCGCCAGGATAGGCGGCAGGCTCGCCAGGTCGAGCGGGGTGGCATCGAGCGGCATGTCCCCTCCCTCGGCCGCGCATCCTCTACGTGTCGGTCGCCCTCGTCAAGCGAGTCCCGCGGGCTCCGGGAAGCAGCGCCTCCCCGGAACTTGAACCGGAGACGGCTGTCGGCAGCTCACCCCGGTTCAACTTCGCGCCGCGGGCGCTGGTCGCGGTCAGTCCCTGTGCGCAGTGAGGAATTCTGCGACAGCGGCGCGCGCCGCAGGTTGGGCCTCCGGCTCCTTCCACTGCTCGATGAGCGACGCGTTCGGCGCGGCGGCGGCGAGGTGTCGCGAGGCCGAGCTCGGGTGGTACACGTCGTTTCCCTCCAGCACGAGGAGGGGGGTGCGCAGCGTCGGAAGCTGCGCGTCGGGCACGCTCCACAGGAGGTGCTCGACGCCGAAGAGGTTCGACCAACAGCCTTCCCAGTCGGCGTCGGTCGTCTCGGGATGATCTCCCGCGATGTCGGCTCGCCACTGGTCGAAGATGGCGCGGAACTCGCCGCGGTTGCCTTCCTGGCCGATCGGCTGCAGCGCGACCGCGGCCTGGATGCGCTCGGGCGCCTCGCTCAGCAGCCGCAGGATGAACGCGCCGCCGATGCACATGCCGAGGAGGCTGAAGCGCTCGATGCCGAGGTGGTCCATCACCGCCAGTTGGTCGCGGGTGTAGGAGGGCCAGCCGTCAGCGGCGGTGATCGGCGCGAACGACGTGCCGGTGTTGCGTTGATCCATCCCGACCACGAAGTGGTCGCCGGCCAGGGCCTCGATCGGGTTCCAGGGGGCATTGGCCCACGTCTCGATGCGCGAGGCCCGCAGGCCGCCGGGGGCCAGCAGGAGGACCGCCGGACCGCTGCCCCAGGTCTCGTAGTGCAAGGTGACCGAATCGTGCGAGAGCGTGGGCATGACCGGACGGTACCGCTCGCGCCCTCGAAGAGACGCGTGGCCCGCGGGTGCCGAGGGCGCTCGTCAGTAGCTGAAGGTGGTCGCCCCCTCGTCGCCGATCCACTCCCAGAGCTGGACGGTCCCGGCGAGCTCGGCGTTGGGGAGGAGGTCGCCCTTGTCGAGTCCCTTGGCGTTGAAGCAGATCGGGCAGGCCATGTAGCGCCCGCCGGCCTTCTCGTACCGGACGAGGAGGTCGGGCAGCGGTGGGCAGCCATCGCAGGCGACGCCGACGGCGACGCCGTCGAGCGCCAGTCGCACGGCTTCCTTGGTCTGGAACATGAGCGTGGGGCGCCCACCTCGTTGGCCACGGTCGACGGGCTCGAGGGCCTCTCGATCGGCAACCTCGCCGCCGCGCTGGGGATGAGCAAGAGCGGGCTGTACGCCCACTTCCGTTCCAAGGTCGACCTCCAGATCGCCACCGTCGAGGAGGCGGGCCGGATCTTCCAGGAGGAGGTCGTGCAGCCGGCGTAATCAGCGCCGCGGGGCCGGGCTCAGCTGGTGGCCGTGTGCGAGGCCTTTTTCGACCACCTCGCGCGCCGCACGTTCCCCAGGCGGTTGCTTCTTCGTGGGCGCGGCGCTCGAGATGGGCACCCGACCCGGCCCGGTGAAGGAGCGCATCGCCGCCTTCCAGGCCGGGTTCGTCTCGCTCATCCGGGAGTTCGCCACCGCCGCGGTGGCGCAGGAGGAGTTGCCCGCCGGCGAGGATCCCCGCCAGCTCGCCTTCGAGCTCAATGGCATCATCCTGGCCGCCGACGCCAGCTTCGTCCTGTACGACGACCCGGCCGCCATCGAGCTGGCGCGCGAGGTCGTCCACAAGCGTCTCGGCGTGGCGGGCATCGAACACTGCTCGTGACCCGCGGCGCGAGGTCGCTCGACGCGACCAGTTGTGTGAGAGGGCACCTGTCGGTCAGGAGCGCGACCGGGGCGTGACGGGGCGGGCGAGCGCCTCGCCGTCGACGACGAGGTCGAGCACGCGACGCCTTGCCGAGGCGCGGGCCGGCCGTCGCGGTCGCATCGGGTTCGGTGCCCGGACGAGGTGCCGCGGCGATCTCGCCGTCGATGTCGTCGCCGGGCACGGCGTAGCTGGGCACCACCCGCTTCGGCTCCCAGACCAGCAGGGCCCGTGTGGTGTCGAGGATGTCACGGCCCCCGAGCGAAGCCCGGATGCGCTTGTCGGTCGGCTCGTAGCGCAGCCCGTCCAGCTGGCTCATCAGCAGTTCTCGCAGGTGGATGCTCATGGGCTCCTCCTCGATGCTGCATTGCAAGCTACCGGCCGTCTCGACGGCGGCGGCCGAGCGCCCGCGAGCGAGGAGATGCCCTTCCCGATGCGGATGCGGTTGCCGCTCGGGTCGGTGAGGGCGAACTCGTGCATACCCCACGGCATGTCTTCGACCGGGGTTACCGGGAGCCCCGCGACGACGAGGCGGTCGTGCCAGGCGTCGACGTCCTCCACGATGATGTAGCAACCGGCTCCGTTCGTCGCCGGGTCAGCGGCCGGGTGGAGATCGAGATCGAACGCACTCTGGTCGCGGAGGTGCACGAAGGCGAACCCCTCGTCATAGGGCTCCACGTCGAAGCCCGCCGCTTCGTAGAAGCGGATGGCCGCCGGCATGTCCGCCACCGGCAACGTCGGTGTCACGTCGATGCCGCCGGCCCGCGGCATCAGCCAACCGATGCAGATGCGGCAGACCTTGATGTCATCGTGACACTGGAGCGCGGCCACCATCGAGGGGTCGCGGTCCTCGCCGCAGCAGGAGCACTCCATGGGCTCAGCGTAGAGCGGGGCCCCGTGGGGTCAGCTCGCCTTCGTCACCGCGATGATCGTGTCCGCACCGGCTTGGCTCGGTGGTTGCAGCGCCTGCAGGAGATAGTGCTGGGGCGACAGCGTGACTTCGGCCGTCGTACCGATTGGGAACGGAGGTTGTGACGGCGAGAGGCCGAGCTCATCTGCGACGTTCTGTTGCTCGCCGGAGGTGACGTTCGGGTTCACCGTCTTCATCAAGACGGCAAAGGCCCCGCGGTAGATGGCGTTCTGCGCCGGCTGATGGGCCGGATCGCCGAGCGGCAGCCAGGCGAGGAACGCTTCGGCCACTGGTCCGTCGGACGTCTGGGAGGCGAGCGCCAACTTGAGGTTGCCGCCGAGATCGGCGAAGTTCACGATGTTGCCGGCGACGGGCGTTTCGGTCCAGGTCGTGATCTTCGGCACCGCCCCGCTCGTGACGGCGGGAGTGCTGTTCCATGCGGTTTGGAAGTCGCGCACGCTGTCGGCCACGCTGCCCGGCGGCAGTTCGACGATCGACGTCGGTGTGGTCGGTGCTGCCGTTGTGGTCGTCGGCGCGACGGTCGTGGTTGACGTCGTCGATGTGGTCCTCGTCGCCTCCGTCGTCGATGTGGTCGCCGGCGCGACGGTCGTGGTCGACGCGACCGTGGTCGTCGGCGCGACGGTCGTGGTCGGAGCTGTCGTCGGAGCTTCCGTGGTCGTCGGGGCGACCGTCGTCGTGGTCGGGGCGGCCGTCGATGTCGTCGTCGTCGCCTCGGTGGTCGTTGTTGTCGGGGAGACGGTCAGCTGCTTGGCCACTGCCAACAGGAGCACGTCCGGCGCCCCCGGCTCGGTGGTGGCCGTCGTGCTGGCCGACTCTCCCCCTCCGACCGCGCTCGCGATGCCAAGGCCGATGCCGACCAGCACCACCACGGTGCCCACCGGAATGGCCACGCGCGCCCACAGAGGCGCCGAGCGGTAGCGAGCCCAGAGCGTCATCTTGCCCCCCGCTCCTGGTGGGGGCGGGGCAGAGGGCTATCCGGCCCGCGATCGACGTTGCTCACGGCCGTCCTCCTCCGCCGCTCGGCCTGTCAGACGGAAGTTGTAGCAGTGGCACGGCCAGGAGATGTGCCACCTCGACCGCGCGCCGCGGGCTCGGTACAGTCTGACACTTGACATGGTGCCAATATGATGCCAATGTGGCTCACATGAATCTCGCGACGTACGTGGAGACCCTTCGCGAGCAGCTCGTCGCCGCTGCCGATTCGGGTGGACCCGAGAGCAAAGCTGCCGTCGAGAGGCTCGCCCCCGGACTGGAGGCGGCGATGCACCTCGTTCTGCTCCAGGCGCTCTCCGCGGCTGCCGACGAGATCACGAGGGAGCTGGCGCCGGGAGCGGTGGAAGTCCGTCTGCGCGGCAGCGACCCCGACTTCGTCGTGACCCTGCCGACCTACGAGGCCAGCGACATCGCCACTTCCGGGAGCGCCGCCTCCCCCATGGTCATGCCCGCTGGTGACGACGAGGGAGGTACCTCCCGACTCAACCTCCGGCTCCCGGAAGGACTCAAGGCGAAGATCGAAGAGGCGGCGCGACGCGAGGGTCTGTCTCTGAACGCATGGCTGGTCCGCGCCGCGGCTGTCGCCGTCGAAGGCACCCAGGCACAGATGTCACGGCGCAGTCCGGCAGGGAGCCAGAAATACACCGGATGGGTCCGTTGACGACCATGGCCCCCCTTCAGCGACACGGATCAGGAGCGCACATGCCGACCTTCGAGACCAACCAGCCCATCGTCTTGTCGATCGAGATGAGCCAGGGCGCGGTGCACGTCATCGCCAGTGACCGCACCGACACCGTGGTGGCGGTGAATCCGAGCGATCGGGACCGGCCAGAAGACGTCGAGGCGGCGGGAAAGACCGTCGTCGACCTGGCCAACGGGACCCTCTCCGTCAGGGCGCCGAAACCACGCGGCATCGCCGCACCACTCCTCGGATGGAAACGGGGCGGCTCCGTCGACGTGACCGTGGAGCTCCCGGAGAGGTCCTCTCTACGCGCCGAGGCCGGCTTCGCCGACTTCCGATGCGATGGCCGTCTCGACGATGTCGAGGTGAAGACGGGCGCCGGTGATGTCCGGCTCGACCAGACCGGGGCGCTACGGGTGCGCAGCGGCGCCGGACACGTCGCGGTAGAGCAGGCATCCGGCAGGGCCGAGATCGTCGCTGCCGGCGACATGACCATCGGCGTCGTGGCCGGCGACGCCGACGTCAAGAACCTCAACGGCAAGACCTGGATCGGCCGGGTGGGAGGCACCGTGAGGGTCAAGTCGGCCAACGGTGACGTCATGATCGAGGATGCGGGCCGCGACGTCACGGTGAAGACCGCCAACGGGAACATCCGGCTCGGCCAGGTGGCCCGTGGCTCGGTGACCATCGAGACCGCTTCCGGCGGGCTGGAGATCGGGGTCAGGGAGGGTACGGCCGCCTGGATCGACGCCGCCACGAAGTTCGGACGGGTCCACAGCAACCTCACCTCGGCCGACGACCCCGAACCGTCAGCCGAGACCGTCCAGGTCCGCGCCCGGACCCAGTTCGGCGATGTCGTGATCACACGCTCGTCAGTCCCGAATCGGCGAGGAGATACCTGAGAACCATGGACGAGAGCACCAACGCCATCGAGGTGAGGAACCTCGTGAAGGGATACAAGGGAGCACCGGTGCTCCACGACGTCTCGTTGACCGTCGGGCGGGCCACGGTCTTCGCACTGCTCGGAGCCAACGGCTCGGGCAAGACGACCACGATCAACATCCTGACCACGTTGATCAACGCCGACGGTGGCACGGCGAGAGTCGCCGGGTTCGACGTGGCGGAGCAACCCTCCAAGGTCCGCGAGCAGATCAGCCTGACCGGACAGTTCGCCGCGGTGGACCACGTGCTCACTGCCCGGGAGAACCTGGTGCTGATGGGCGAGTTGCGCCACGTCGCCGATCCCGCGCAGACCGCGGCGGACCTGCTGGACAAGTTCGAGCTCAACGAGGCTGCCGACCGCCGCCTGCTGACCTTCTCGGGCGGGATGCGGCGCCGGCTCGACATCGCCATGAGCCTGGTCGGGCGACGCACCCATCATCTTCTTCGACGAGCCGACCACCGGGCTCGACCCCAAGAGCCGGACCGACATGTGGCTGACCATCCGGCAACTGGTCGAGAACGGGACCACGGTCTTCCTGACCACCCAGTACCTGGAGGAGGCCGACCGTCTCGCCGACGAGATCGCCATCCTCCACGGCGGCAGGATCGTGGCCAGCGGCACACCAGACGAGCTGAAGGCCATGGTGCCGACCGGCTTCGTCGAACTGGAATTCGGCGACAGGAGGCCAACTGGCTGCGGCGCAGCGAGCACTCGGCGAGCAGCACGAGGTCAGCCGGACGGACTCGAAGCTGGTCGTCGCCACCCCCGGCTCGGTGGCCGAGATGGCCGACATGTTCGTCCGGCTCAAGGACAGCGGGATCGAGCCGACCGGGTTCTCCAGGCAGCTGCCGACGCTGGACGACGTGTTCTTCAAGATCCTCGACGAAGAAAAGGAGGACCGACATGCGAGCGCTCACTGACACCTGGACCATGACGAAACGAAGCCTCCGTCATACGACGCGCAGCGTCGACACGATCATCACGGTCGTCTTGATGCCGATCGCCATGTTGCTGCTGTTCGTCTACGTGTTCGGCGGCGCACTCGGGACGCAGACCGGCTCGATCGAGTACGTCGACTTCATCACCCCCGGGGTCCTCATCATGACGGTGGTGAGCGGCATCGCCTATGCCGCCGTGCGTCTCAGCACGGACCTCCAGAAGGCATCATCAGCCGCTTCCGGACCATGCCGGTGACGCCCTCGTCGGTCCTGAGTGGGCAGGCCCTGTCATCGACGCTGTCCAACCTCTTCTCCTGCTCCCTGGTGGTCGTGGTGGCGCTCCTCGTCGGGTTCCGCCCCGCGGCCGACACCGCCGCCTGGCTCGGGTTCTGCGGCCTTCTGGTCCTCTTCACCCTTGCCACCACCTGGCTGGCCATGTTCTTCGGCCTGCTGGCAAAGACGGTCGAAGGCGCCGGCGCCTTCAGCTACATCCTGCTGTTGCTGATCTTCATCAGCCCCTCGTTCGTCCCGACCGACTCCATGACGCCATTGCTGCGAGGCTTCGCCGAGAACCAGCCGATGACACCGATCATCGAGACCATGCGCTCACTGCTGACCGAGGGCACCCCAGGCCCCGACATCTGGGCCGCCCTGGCCTGGAGCCTCGGCATCCTGGTCGTCTCGTACACGCTCGCGCTGGGCATCTATCGCCGCAGCGCGCCTGTCCCGGCAGCCCCGTAGGGCCGCCCTCCGAGAACTCGGCTTGGAGCAGCGAGCGTCGGCATCGACAGCAGGGCGTAGCGTCGCGGTTCGTGAGCGGGCAGCAGGCGATGGCCGATCTGCAAGGCTCGCTCCCGGCGAGTTCGTCGCCGCCCGCAACGCGAAGGTCCGTGCGCTGTGCGCCGCTCAGGGGATGCATCAGCCCAGCTAGCAGGCTATCTCCGGGGCAAGTAACGACGCGGCATTGGCCCGGTCCCGAGGGCTTGCAGTGAGAGCTGCGGTGCAGAATTGGCTGCCAGGGAGGTTCGACCATGACTGGAGAACCGGGAGCGAAGGGGGCTCCACGCCCGTTTGCTGACGAGCGCGCTCAAGGACAAGACATCCTTGGTCGCGGGGAGTGGGAACGTGACCTAGTACTCGGCTGGGTGGGCGAGAACCTGACGCTGGTGCGACGGTCGGCTTTCGGGCAGCGGATCTTGTACTGGAGCCTCGGGTTCGGCTTCGTGGTGGGTCTGGTCGCTCATGTTGGCGGATTCCTGCTCAAGTCCTCGGCGACGACGGAGCCTCTGTTGCTGGTGGCCGACCTGCTCTACGCGCTCGGCTGGGCACTCTGGACCGGTGTCGTCGTGGTGGTGTTCGTCCAGATCTATCCGGAGACAAAGAAGCGTCAGTTCAAGCAGGTCCTCGAGGCTTACGAGGCGGCGGTGGGCCATCACGCCCGAGCCGGAAGTGGCCGGGCCCCGGACTGGGCGGGCGCTGGGGAAGGCTGCCAGGTGCCACCGGCATGACGGGCAGTTACGCCACCAGGGACCGCGACCGCGCGATCGCGAAAGCGCTCGGCGGACAGGCAGCCGCCCGGCTCGAGATCGTCGAAGCCGACGACCTCCCGCGGTAGGTCGGCGAAGGGATACCGACCGCCGGCCAACAGGTCGAGCGCGGGCCGGTACGCGGCCACGTCGACGCCAAGCGCACCGAGCACGCGCAGCTCCTTGTACACGAGGTGATCGGGGTTGAACTCGGGCGCTTCGGGCGTGCCACGCGTCCCGGCGACCACGACCGTGCCTCCGGTGCGGGCGAGGGAGATGGCCTGCGCGAAGGCGGCCGGCGCTTTGGCGGTGACGTCGACGACCACGTCGGCGAGGCCGCCCGTCGCCGCTCTCAGCGCTCGGTTCGGGTCGTCGCTCGCCACGTCGACGCCGAGATCGGCGCCGAAGCTCGTTGCCAAGGCCAGCCGATCGGCGTCGCGTGGCCCTCGGCCGGTCACCATGATGAATCCCGCGCCCGCGTTCCGGGCGGCGGCGGCCGCGCAGATCCCACGGACGCCAGGGCCGAGGATGGCCACGACATCGCCGGGCTCGGTTCCCGGGAGATCGACCGCCCAGCGGATGCCGGCGCCGAGCGGGTTGAACATCGTGGCCAGCACCGGATCGAGGTCGTCGGGTATGGGGAGCAGCATGGCGTCGGGCCCGAGGTAGAGAAGCGTGGCGTAGCCACCCCAGAGGCCGGGGGGTCGGGCCGACGTCCACGAAGCCCACCATGGTGGCGATCCCGTTGCGCTCGCAGCGGCGGTAAACGCCACTTCGACAGGCGGCACATGTTGGCATGACTGGAACACCTCCACGGCCACCCGCTGTCCCGCTCGCACGCCCCAACGCTCGGCGGCACGTGCGCCGACCTCCTCGATCGTCCCGACGACTTCGTGGCCGGGAATGAAGGCATGGCGCGAGGGGATGTGGCCGGTGTACTGCTCGTGATCCGTGCCGCACAGCCCGCACGCCTCCACGCGCAGCAGCCCGTCGTCGTCACCGATCTCCGGGACCTCGAAGGCGCGAAGCTCGAAGCGCCGCGGCTCGAGAAGAACGAGGCCGTCGGCGGTCACGGGTCCAACCGGGCGAAGGCCTGCTCGCGCCGCCCGCATGGCCTCGACGGCACACGGCAGCCCCGCATACAGCGCGAGGTGGGTGATGGCCGCCTCGATCTCCTCGCGTGACAAGCCGTGGCCGATCCCAGCAGGGACATGGACGGCGAGCTCGTCGACGGCGCCGAGTGAGATCAGGACGGCGATGACGGCGAGCGACCGGTCGCGCCGTGACAACTCGTCGCGCGACCAGATCTCTCCGAACACCCATCGGTAGGCCAGCACGCCGACCTCTCCGAGCGCGTCGGACAGGTAAGCCAAGTCCGCCTGAGGGTCATGGCCCTCGCGCCCGCCGGAGATGATCCGGTAGACATCGGCACCGGCACGATCTCGCTCGGCATCGGGCATCGTCGCCGGTGCAATGCGGTCGCTCAACCGGTCGATGCCCGCGGCCGTCCGCAACGCGTCGTCGACGCGCCGGCTGGCGGCCATCGCGGCCGGGAACCCGGCATAGGCCGCCACGGTGACGATGATCTCCTCCAACTCGACGCGCGTGAGCCCGTTCCGCAACGCGACCCCGGTGTGGAGCTCGAGCTCCTCGTCACGAGCTTGCGCGGCCAGTGTCGCCACGACGATGAGCGATCGGTCGCGACGCGACAGCTCCGGCCGGGCCCACATCTCGCCGACGACGTCGAAGGCGAAGCCGCCGAGGGCACCGAGGCGCCGAGCGAACGACGCCGCGACCCGCTCGGGCTCCACGCCGGGCACGAAGACGGCGAAGGTGTCAGCCGCCAGCGCGTGCCGCTCCTCGTAGCTCGCCTCCTCGGTCATGCACACCCCTTCGCCATCGAGCGGTTTCCAGGGGACGCGAGGCTGTCCCGCGGTGACGCCGTCGACGCTAGTGGCGGGCTGTGGGACCAGGCGGCCGGCGGTGCGGGGACGTCCGACTTCGATGGGGTCGGACCGCAAGACGTGATCCGTGCCGGCCCGGGCGGCTTCGCATTGTCCTTGCTCGGGTTGGGCGTCACCTCACCGAGATGGAACGCGTCTACTTCACCTACGGCATCGGTGGTGGCGAGCTCGAGTGGGTCTATGAACCGTACGAGGACGGCGGCCCCGCCGGCGATTTCGACAACCTGCGCCAGGACATGGTCGATTCCTCGTTCGAGGCGTGGCGACGAGAATGCGCGCACGCGGACCGTTTGATCGCGCGGCACGAGTCACTCGATGCGCCCGGCGCGGGCAGCCGGCGCAGTCTTCGGGAGAACCTGTTGAAGGTGATCCAGGAGTATGCGCGTCACAATGGTTACGCCGACTTGATCCGGGAGTCCATCGACGGCGCGACCGGCGAGTAACGCCTCGTCGCCGTCCGCTCGACGTCGCGGTGCCCGCTCAGGCGAATGGTCCCCCGGCCCACCATCGCTCGAACCTCGGGCGGACCTCGGCGGCCACTGGCTCGAGCAGCACGCCGCCGGGGGAGCGGAGATAGGCCATCGCGCCGTACCCGTCCTCCGGCGCCCGCTGGGCCGCCTCGAGCGTCCATCCAGCCTCGACGAGGCGCTCGACCTCGGCGGCCACGTCGTCGACCCACACCCCGGCATGGTGCACGCCCGGGGCCTCGGCGCCGTCCCACATCGATCCGGGCGCCCCCTGCAACAGCTCGACGTGCTGCGGGCCCTCGCACGAGTAGGTGAAGCGAAGAGGGACCGTGTGCTGCCCTTGGTCGGGAGTCCACAAGGCCTGATCGCGTTCCACGACCTGAGCCCAGGTGAGGCCCAGGCTCGGGCCCAGCCCTGCCATGGCGGCCTCGAGATCAGGCACTCGCACCCCGACGTGGAAGAGCGCCTGGTAGTCGAACGACACGTGTCCTCCTCGGGTCAGCCGTAATGGAATGCACGTTGTACAACAGCCGCGCCCGGCTCCGGCACTACCAGCCCGTCACGGAGCCGCCCATCGTTCGTATGACGGCGGCCATTGACCGCGATGGGTGTAGGTGGCGAGCAGGACGCGGTCGATGTGGAGCTGGAAGAGCTGCTCGTCGTCACCTCCGACCATGGCCGGAGCGGCCGCGGCGACCACGGCCGCCTTCAAGGCATCGGAGGGTTCCGTGGGCTCGGCCCGACCCCTCACGAAGAACTCGTCGTCGACGTCGTTGGGCGAGAACGCGTGGAGAGCGAAGCGGGATCTCGCCGCAGGTCGGCGCCCTTGGGCGAGCGGCGCAGGACGTAGGCCCCGAGTCCACCCTCCGCCACCACGGGGCAGAAGGGATGGACCCGTGGCCCGCCGTCGCCTCGCACGGTGGCGAGGTAGCCGAGGGGCGGTCCGTAGTGGTACAGCAGTGCTCTCCCATCGGCGGCCAGGTGAGGCACCGCGGCTTCGAACTCTGCCCAGGTCGCCACGCGGCCCCCCTTAAGCCGTCCTCCGCACCGAGACGACGCCGGCGGCGATGGGGTCCGGCCGGCGTGTGATCCGCTCGATGGTCCGCCTCAACGTAGGCGACATGCTCGCCGTTCGACCGCGGGTCACGCCACGGTCGCGGCGGCGGCCGGTCAGGGCCAGGCATGATGGACGAGGTGCCCGTGCTTCGCCTCGACCACGTTCAGCTCGCCATGCCGGCAGGAGGCGAAGCCAAAGCCGCGGCGTTCTACGAGGGGCTCCTCGGGATCCCCCACGTCGTCAAGCCGCCTCATCTCGCCCGTCGCGGTGGCTCTTGGTTCGAACGTGGTGACCTCAAGGTCCACCTGGGCGTCGAGCAAGACTTCCGGGCCGCGACCAAGGCCCATCCCGCGTTCATCGTCGATGACCTTCGTGCGCTCGCGGCGGCGATCGGGGCTGCCGGCTACACGGTCGTCGACGACGAACCGCTCGACGGATACGACCGGGTCTATGTCTACGACCCGTTCGGGAACCGAATCGAGCTGATGCAGCCCCGTAACCGTGGCTGATCGAAGCCGCCACACTGTCGGCGTGCCGTGGCTTCACGAGCACCGCCAGGCGTGTGGCTTCAATGACGGCGGTTGGCAGTAGAACTCAGCGACTCCCCCGACCCGGAGCCTCGAGCTGGGGATCTGTGGAGCTGAGGGGAATCGAACCCCCGGAGAGCGTCCGCCGAGAGTCGTTGCGTGTCGCGGTGTATGCCTTGAGCAGGGCTTTCTGGCCCTCAGCATGCGTACCCGTGTTCGACCGTGCTGACCACTTCTACCGAGTCCGGTAGAAGTTGGGTAGAAGTCCGGCGGGTGGGATCGCCCACGAGAAGACCGCGGACGGTGGTGAGCGACGAACGCGGGATTCCGCCGCGGGCCCGTTCGGTACGCTGGTGACATGGCCCGCGAACTGCCGAACGATCCGGCGGTGGTCGTCACGAACCCCGACGAGGATTGCTCGTCGGAGTCGTTCCGCGCGTTCGTTGACGAGTTGCTCGCGGGTCCTGAGCCGGAGATCGAGTCAGTCGAGGCGGCAGAGGCCTTGCACTTGCTCCGGGTCGACGCTGAAACGTGACGCCCGTCGTCATCGAGGCGCAGCCGGGCGGGGGTGGAGCTCGACACCGTGGTCGGAGCGTCGCGTCGATTGGTCTCCGGCAGTGCGCTACAGTGTAGTTCGATGAGCACACCAGTTTCGGTTCGCTTCCCCGAGAACGTGGCCGGCCGATTGCGTCGCCGGAGTACGCGCACCGGCGAGCCGGCCTCGGGTCTCGTCGTACGGCTCGTCGATGAGGGCATGCGGATGGAGGAGCATCCCGGCGTCGTGTTCCGCGACGGCCCGGCCGGGCGGCGCGCCGGCCTGGCCGGTGGTCCGGACATATGGGAGGTCATCGTGGTGCTACAGGACTTCGGCGCCGCCGGACCAGCGGCTGCCATAACGAGGACAGCGCTATGGCTCGGACTCAGCGAGGCGCAAGTCCGCGCCGCCGAGGGTTATTACGGTGCCTACCCGACCGAGATCGACGACCGCATCACCGAGAACGTCGCCGCTGCCGACGAAGCGCAACGAGCGTCGGCGACCCGTGCCCGGCTCTACGGGTGAGGCTGCTGCTCGGCGAGATGTTTCCGCCATCGGTGGCCGAAGGATTGCGAGGGCGGGGCATCGATGCGGTAGCGGTTCAGGAGGTGCCGTCGATGCGCGGTCTCCCAGATCCGGAGGTCTTCGTCGCGGCCCAGCTCCACGAGCGGTGCTTGGTCACCGAGAACGTGGCGGACTTCGTTCAGGTCGAGGCCGCTTGGCGGAGCGAACACGAGTCACCGCACCACGGTCTTGTCCTGGTCGCGCCGGGCGCGTTCCCACGACACCACAGGCAGATCGTCGCCCGACTTGTGAAGGCACTCGCCGCGACGATCGAGTCTGATCACCCCGAGCCCGGCACTGTCGCGTGGCTCGTGCCGCCTCCGCCCCGAGCTCGGCGGGACCGATAGCGGCGGACGAGATCGGACGACATTCCCGGCGGCTACCAGCTCCCGGATCTCCTCGGCTGGCGGTTCGAGGAACTGGTGTGATCGACGTTGGCAGGACAGACGTCCGCATCTGCCACTGCTCCGAATGCAAGCCCTCCCAGAGCTCACAGTTCGAGGCCGATGCCGAGATCGCGTTGTGGCATGTGACGTGTCTGCTCGATGGTCGTAGCGTGCAGCGCGGCGGCGTGGTCGGTGACCTGGCGCCAGTGGCTGGGGTGGACAGCGTCGCGGTCCAAACGAATGTGACGATCGGCGAGACGGGCGAGGGTGTCGCTCCCGCTGAGGTCATCGATGAGACGATGCCAGGCGGTGTCGTTGCCGGTGTCGTGATCGAGATGATGTTCGAGGCGGTTGGCTTGGTAGCACCAGACGGCCGGCGGCGCCTGGCGGGATTGGCCCGAGTACGTCGAGGTGAAGCGGGGTCGGCTGATCTACGAGCTGCGAGACCCGTTCGGTTCGGGTGCGGTCGAGAGCGCTGTCGAGCTGGTCAATGGCACTTGTGAGCTCGAAACGATCGCCAGCGGTTGCGGCCAGCGCCGCCGAACGCTCCTGTTGATGTTGCTCGAGGTCGCCGAAGCGGGCCCGGGCGGCGGACTCGGTGTGGCAGGCGTCGAGGAGTTGCTGGCGGGCCGCGTGGAGTTGATCGGTGCATCGGCCGACGGCGATCTTGTCGCGTCGGGGCCAACGGCGGCCCGTCTGCTCGTTGAGCGCGGCCTCGGCCGCGGCGACCTGCTCTTCGGCAGCAGCGCGAGCGCGGGTGGCGGCGCGCGCCTGGATTCGAGCGATGTCGCGGTCGTAGCTGAGATCTTGCGGTAGAGCAGCCTCGATGGCGACAAGCTGGTTGATCGAATGTCCGCGGCCGATGCGGAGCGGTTCGACGCCGTAGGCGAGGAGTTGGTCGGCGCGGAGGCAGACGAGCGCCACGTCGGTCCAGTGCTGGTCGAGCCGTTCCCACGCGTCGTCGATCGCGCCGCGACGCCAGCCGTGCTCCCGCTCGTGTCGATCGTGCGCGGGCTGCTCCGCGGTGAGCCTCGCCACGCGTACCTCAGCCGTAGCGACCGACCCCGCGGCATCGCCTCTGGCCTGGCTGGCGACGAGGTCGTCCTCGTGGCGAACGACAAGACTCGACTCGAGGAACTGGTGTGCGAGTCCGGTGATATCGACGGGGGAGCCGTCCAGCGGCCAGACCGGCGACGTGTTCGATGACGTCGTGTTCGGCGAACCGGGCGTCATGAGCACACAAGCCGGCGTCCTCGTCCACCAGATGCCGGGCGATCTCGCTGAACTCGAGGGAACGGAGTTCGGGGTTACGCCAGCACACCGACTGCTCCAACTGTTGCCGACAGCAAGCGCGATTTCGGTGGCTTCGGTCTGCCACCGAGCGAAGAGCATCGCCGGGGTGGCGGTGTGGTCTTTGGACGGGCGGGTGGCGAGGGAGGCTTCGTCGTCCGCTCGCATCCGCAGGACCGGGGACTCGTAGGTGGCGCCTTTGGCTTCGAGCTCGTCTTCGATCTCGACCGTCCGTTTCGAGAACATGCGCAACGTGTCGCGGTCGAACCCGGCGATCTCGCGGGTGTTGCTGCGACCGGGCTGCCACCCCATGCCCAACCGAAGGCTCAGCAACCCTGCAGCTCGGCTTGATACACCGACCCCGCTGCCCGGCCCACACGAACATCGGCCGGGCGGCGATCGCCACACACCGCCCGTCCTCCCGCCGCACGACGTTCGGGATCAGACAGTGCGTATGAACCTGTGGGTCCCCGGCTCGAGAAGTGCGATGCACGAACCCCGCCACCGCCCTCGAGCCAGGGTTCGGGCGCAGATGTCGGCGTACACCCTCAGCCCTCATGGGGACATGGTCTCGACGGGCGCGGATGCCTTGCTGTCCCACAGCTGGCGGAGATAGAAGTCACGGGTCACGCCGTCGATGCCACGGGTGCGGAACCAGCCGAGCATGATGTCGCTGGCCGATTGCATGAGCCGCTGTCCCTCGACGACGCGTTGGCCGTGGTCAGTCAACTTGCTCTTGCCGAGGAAGCGCTCCAGCACGGATGCCTCGGCCTCCTTGAACTGCAGGAAGAGCGGGTCGCCGGCGTCGTTGCCGAGCATCAGCACCACCCAGGCCCCGCGTACCGACGCTGCCGACCCCGACCACCTTCCGGGCGCCATGCACATAGCGGAACCGTTCGAGCAGCTGCCGGCGATTGGCCGGGAGGGTGCGTCGGTACGAGCGGATGACGGTGCGTATCGCATCGGCGAACGCCTGGGCCTGGTCGGGATCCAGAAGATCCTCGATCGGGACGATCAGCGGCGCCACCGTGGGTTAGCGGACCCCGCCCCAACGACTCTCCCAACCGCAACGCCCTCTGCCGCTACCCGCCATACCAGAGTCAGAACAGGGAGCCCTCGTGCAGCAGGGGCCGCCTGCGCTCATCGGTTTGACTGGTCGTGGCCGTCGTGCCTATTCGCGCAGCAGCATGGCGACGGCCTCGCGCTCGAGATTGAGGTATGGCTCGCCGCTGACGTCGACGGCGACCCGCTTGATGGTGCCGCCGTTGAAGGGCCAGGGCTGCTGACCCGGGTAATCGTCGGTGACGCCGGCGCCGCTGTCGCGTCCGACGCACAGGCCTTCGCCCGCGAGCATGAACTTGCCAGGCTGGGTCTTGATCCGGGTTTCGCCGACCTTGGTGTCGCCGTGCCACAGCGACAGCATCCCGATGCAGAAGCCGGGCGGGTCTTCGCCGTCCTTGTCCAACGACGCCGACAGGATCAGGTTCTCGCCGGTGGGGATGTCGGCGTTGCCGACGATCTTCTGCTCGGCTGTCCCGACGAAGTTGTAGACGTAGTGGAGCCGATCGTCCTTCACGTAGAGGGCATGGCCGCCGAACAGTGAGCCGTGGGCGAAGATCACACCCTGCGCGCCCGGCGATGGGATGTCCACTAGCGCGCCGATGGCGTAGGAGCGATTGCGGATGTTGACGGCCTGGGATTCGGGGACGTCGGCCGCGTCGGGGAAGTACACGTACCGGTTCCGGGGCGGTGAAAGGACCGGACGGGGCGTGAGGATGATCTCGAGCGGCGAGCGGTCGTCGAGCGGGAACGCCCCATTGGCACCGGCCTCGGCGAACCACAGGTTCACCATCTCGCGCACCTTGTCGGGCTGCTCGGCGGCGAGGTCGTGGAGCTCGGAGCGATCGAGGTCGGTGTGGTACAGCTCCCACTCATCGTCGTTGAAGCAGCTCCAACCGCTGACCGTCGGATGGTTCGTGACCGCCTTCCAGCCGTCGTGCCAGATGCCCCGCGAACCGAGCATCGCGTAGAACTGCGTGCGTCGCGCGGTGGGCGAAGCCGCGTCGTCGAAGCTGTAGCGCATGCTCGCACCGTCGAAGGTGCTCTGGACGTGGCCCTTGATCGTCGCCGGTGGCTCGACGCCGAGGACGTCGAGGATGGTCGGCACGAGGTCGACGGCGTGGTGGTACTGGTCGCGCGTCTCACCCCGGGCCTTCATCCCGGCCGGCCACGAAATGATGCACGGGTCGCTCGTCCCGCCGTTGAACTCGTAGCGCTTCCACATCTTGAACGGCGTGTTGAACGCCATCGCCCACCCGTTCGGGTAGTGGTTGTAGGTCCTCGTGCCGCCCAGCTCGTCGAGCAACGGCAGGTTGTCTTCGATGTTGTCGGGGATGCCATTCATGAACTTCATCTCGTTCACCGAGCCGTTCGGGCCGCCTTCACCCGACGCGCCGTTGTCGGAGACGAGGACAACAAGGGTGTTCTCGCGCCATCCGTACTCCTCGAGGAAGCCGAGCAGCCGGCCGATCTCGGCGTCGGCGTGGCCGAGGAAACCGGCGTACACCTCGGCCATCCGGGCGAACAGCTCCTTCTCCTCGGCCGACAGGGAGTCCCACGGCCGGGTGACGTCCAGGACAGGGAACGGCTTGCCGTCCGGACCCGACCGGGTGTCGGGCGTGCCGATCGGGTTGAGCGGCGGCAGCTCGGTGTCCGGCGGCACGATGCCCGCCGCCTTCTGGCGGGCCAAGGTCTCCTCCCGCAGCGCCTCGTAGCCCTGGTCGAACCGACCCTTGAACTTGTCGATCCATGCCTTCGGGGCGTGATGCGGCGCGTGGCAGGCGCCCGGCGCGTAGTACAAGAAGAACGGCTTCTCCGGCGCGATCGCTTTGGCATCCCGGATGAACTCGATCGCCTTGTCCGTCAGGTCCTCGGTGAGGTGGTAGCCGTCCTCGGGCGACTTGGGCTGGTCGACAGTGTGATTGTCGTAGACCAGCTCGGGATACCACTGGCTCGTCTCCGCGCCCAAGAACCCGTACCACCGCTCGAAGCCCCGACCGCTCGGCCAGTTGCGGCGCGTCGAAGCGAGGTTCATCTCGTCCTCCGGGCACAGGTGCCACTTGCCGACCATGTAGGTGTTCCAGCCCCGCTCGCCGAGGATCTCGGCGAGGGTGCCGTTCTCCGGTGGGATCGTGCCGCTGGCGTTCGGGAACCCGATGGCCGCCTCGGTGATGCACGCCATGCTGTTACGGGTGTGATTGCGACCCGTCAACAGGCATGAGCGGGTCGGCGAGCACAACGCCGTCGTGTGCCACTGCCGATACCGCACTCCGAGCGCCGCGATCTTGTCGATGTTCGGCGTGTCAATCGGCCCGCCATAGCAGCTCATCGCCGAGAAGCCGACGTCGTCGAGCACGATGTAGACGACGCTCGCTGCCCCTTCCGGAGCCCGTGGCGGCTCGAACGGCGCCCAGTCCGGATGCGAATCCCTGATGTCGATGTCGACCGCGCCCTTGAACACCGCGCCCATCTGGTCCACCTCTCTACACGACGGGGCGGCACCACTCCTCCGGCTCCGCCTCACGGTTAGCCACGAGCAGCAAGACCGCGGCGGCGTCCTTCGTCGCCGTCGCCACCGTACACGTGTGCTCCTCGGCCCCCGAACCGGGCTGGTGCGCGGGCTCGCGCCGGCCCGGTGAGTGGTGGGGACGCTGGCACGCGCAGGCGGGGTCCTGGCGATCCTCGACGATGCCGCCGGGCTCCCGCGCCGGCAGTCGAGAGCGACGGCGCTCGTCGGCGCGAGAGTCAGGTCCTACCCTCCTCGACGCGGGTCGTCGGGCTCCTGATGCAGGAGCGTTCTGGCCCTCGTTGTCGGACCTGCAACTCGGGGACGTCACGACATCGGGAAACGAACGAGGAGGACGGGCATGGCCGAGGCGGAGACGCACCGCAAGGAGCTCAAGAACACCGGTTACGAGATCTTCGTCGGGATCCTCTCGATCTTGTCGATCGTGAACATCGTCCTGCTTTACGCAGTCCAGGATCCGAACCTGGACTCCGTGCTGTACGTCATGAACGGGATCCTCAGCGCCATCTTCCTCATCGACTTCACCTACCGCCTCTTCACGGCCGAGTCGAAGTCTCGCTACTTCTTCCGCCAGTTCGGCTGGGCCGACCTGCTGGCCAGCTTGCCGGTCGAGCAGCTGAAGATCCTGCGGGTCTTCCGCCTCATCCGGGTGTTCCGTCTCCTCCGCGCCTATGGCGTCAAGAGCATCGCCCGCAGCCTGGTCAAGGACCGCGCCGGCAGCGCACTCCTCACCCTGCTCCTCATGGGCATCCTCGTGCTCGAGTTCGGAAGCCTCGAGATCCTCCACATCGAGCAGTACGCGCCCGGCGCCAACATCACGACCGGCTCCGACGCGCTGTGGTACGTCATCGTCACGATCTCGACGGTGGGCTACGGCGACCAGTACCCCGTCACGAACGAAGGTCGACTCTTCGGCTCGCTCATCATCGTCATCGGCGTGGGCATCTTCGGCACCTTCACCGGCTACCTGGCGACCCTCTTCCTGGCGCCGTCGAAGCAGCCAACAGCCACGGAGGCACCATCCGGGGCGGTCGACGCGCGGTCCAAGGTCAGCCAGCTCAAGGACCTCATGGCCCAACAACAAGCCGCAATGGACGAGATCGACCGGCTCCTCCAGACCGAGGGAGCCTGAGGGCGCACGGAGTCAGTTGGGCAGTGTCCACGGCTTGAGCAGGGTGTGGGCGCTGCTGTTTTGTGGCCGAGGTGGTAGACGGCCACTCCAGCGGGGTGGACGGAGAAGGCGTCGAAACGATTCGGCTTCGATGATCTCGAGGTCGTCGAGCGTGGCGAAGCCGACCGTGATGTGAGCGATGCGCGTCCGGGCCGGTCTGGGCGGGTACGAACCCTTCGACCCAGTCGCGGATGCTCTGGCTGATGTGGGGCTCGTCGGCGTCGGTCACGGACGCCGCGGCAGTGCCACCCGACCCGACGAAGGGGGTGATGGCGGTAAACGCTTGGCGGAAGTCCAGCACCTGCGGGCTGGGCTGCACCACGAGGACGGCGAGGCCCTGTCCGGGGACGCCCCAGTCGGTGTGCCTGATGGCGATGGCCTGGTAGGAGAGTGACCCGGCGTCGGTAGCCGCGACGGTCTCCGGCACTGCGTCGTGCACCTGGTCGAGATCGGCGGTCCGGACGTAGCGCTGGAGGGTGGTGGTGTGGGCTGGTGGGTGGCGTCGAGCGCGAAGCCGTCGGGCACGCTCTGGCGGCAGTCAGGCGTTGACCTTCCGGGCGCGCTCGATCGTCGCTCCGTCGGGGTTGATCCGGATGTCGATGGCGGTCAGGTCGGTCACGTCGTGCCTTCTCAGCTGCTGGGGCTGCGTCCCCGATCGGGCGTGTCGCGGAACACGGACGACCAGTCGTCCTTGATGCTCACCACCGTCCAACCCAACTCCGCGGCCTTAGCCAGGGACTTCTCAGCTCCCGCCGTGTAGGCGAACTCGCGGGCGTCATCGTCGTGGCTCACCAGCACAGCGAACCTCGCGGTCTCGAGCATCTCGATGTCGACGTCCGCGTTGCCGCCCGCGACGATCGGCAGCCGCCCGGTTCGAGCGAAGATGTGCTCGGGCTTGCCCGGCCCCAACGCGAGACCTCCGTGGATCCCCGCGCGGCGCACGATCTTGCCGTCCTTGTACTCGTAGGCGGCCGCACTGCCGATCACGTTCTCCTTGTAGATGCCCCACAGGTCCTCGGCGATCACCCGCATGAAGTCGCGGCCGCCGCCGGAGCAGACGAAGACGCGGAAGTCGTGGGACTTGAGAACATCGAACAGCTCCAGCATTGGCTGGTACACCAGCTCCGTGTAGCCCACCCCGAACTTGGGCTGCTTGGCTGTGGCGACCCACTGATGCACCTCGGTGTCGAACTCGTCCGGGGTCGTGCCCGCCCACGATCGGGCCACGGCATCCTCGAGCGTGGCGACAGCCTCCGGGTCCTGGGTCGCCACCGCAGCGAAGAACTTTTCATCCTTCTCGACGAGCGCCTTGTAGGGCTGGCGGGTTGCGAGCGAAGGATCATCGTGGATCTCCTTCGCCCACGTTCGGAACACGAAGTCGAACTGCGGTGGCGCCGGCTGCTCCACCCAGAGCGTGCCGTCATTGTCGAACGCGGCGATGCGGTCCGCCGGTGGGACGAACCCCGGGCCCTCTGTCGTCGCCGATCGAACGAAGTCGAGGATCGCCCGCTTTGCAGGACCCTCGTTCCAGCTCACCAGCACGTCGTCACGCATCGATCGCCCCTCCCAGCGACGCGGACCTGCTCAGCGGACCTGACTCAGCGGACGTCCGCTCGGCCGCAGCGTAGTTGGGGTGTTGAGTCCTCCGAATCTGGTCACGCGACACCGGGTCGGTCACGCTCAAGGACGCTGACCGCGGCGCGGTCTCCGATCGCGTTCGGCTCGACGACCACGGTGCGTGGCCGACGCCGGACCCGAGCGCAACGGATTCGTTGCAACCAACGGCAGAAATCCGGTCGAGGTTCGCACTTATCCACAGGCAGAAAGTGCCATCTACCTGCGGAAACACGTTGTGGAGCGGGGGGGGAATCGAACCCGCTGGTGGGGTTCGTCGGGTGTCGGCCAGTAGTGACGCGTACCCTGTGAGCAGGTGCTTTACCGTGATGTGATGCGTACCTGTGTTCGAGCGTGATGATGACTTTCTACCCGATGCGGTAGAAGTTCGGTAGAGCGCTTCTCGAGCCGGCTGCGGCCCGCCACGGTGCGTGGGAACGCTCAGGGTGACAGACCGTGGCGAGCGGCCGGCCGCTGGCGAATCGCGAGATCACGCAGCAGCTTGTCGGTCGAGACCGATGAGACGCACCCGCGATGATTGTTGTGGGACGCGACGTGTGCGCCGGCGTGCAGGGTCGCTGATTCGGGGTCTGGTCCAAGAGGTTCGCGACAAGTGAGGCGGACTGCGGGCGAACCGTGGGGCCCGGCGTGGCCTACCCGGTGCCAGGGGTCACAACGACGCCCGGGTTGCCGAGGAGACACTGACCGATGAACAGGAACCGTCGTTTCTCGTGTGTGCTGCGGATCGCCGCGCTGGGGTCCGTCGTGGCGGGGGTGCTCGCGGTCAGCGCGGCCGCTGCCCACGCCGCGCTGCCCACCGTGCTCGAGCGTTGCCAGTCCGGCGCCGCGCCCGACATCGTCGAATCGGTGTTCCCCGCCGGCACCAAAACCCAGGTGACGTTCCCGAGCGGCATCGCCGATCCGGACAATGGGATCTACCCCGGTGACGTCGTGAGGGTGACCGTGACCGGCAAGTTGTGCTACGAAGCCGTGAATATCGTCGGTCCGGACGGTGTCGGTACACCGGACGTCAACGGGATCCGCCCGTACAGTTCCACCGCCACGTTCAACAACAACCCCGGCGGCTGGGTCGGTAAGGAGATGTCGACGGCGGCGTTGGTCGGCTGCAGCAACGCTCCTGGGGTCGCGGCACGCTTGATTTACCGGCGGCGCGATCCGAACCTGGCCGACAACGCCGGCGGGTTCACCGTCACGACGAGCGTGTGGCGGGCGCCCGGTCGCATCAGCATCGATGGCACCGAACTCACCCAAGGCATCCAGACCTCCCGCGTCGCAGTGGCGCTGATCGGCGGCAAGCGGACGTTCCTGCGGGTATACCTCCGCCACCGCGACGACGGACTCGGGCCATGTCCGGTGTGTCGGCATCGCTCGCCGTCGACGGCGTGGCCACCACGGTCTACCCGTTGGTGAGCAACTCGATCAGCACCTCGACTACGGGCAGCGACCCCCGGGTCCTTTCGGCCGGCTTCATGTTCGAGCTCCGGCTGGCGCCACCGGCCTAGGTGTCCGCCAGGCCACCCTCACTGTTCGGCCCCCGAACGGTCGTGGGCGGCGGACAAGCGATCGTCAGGCACATTCCGCTGTCGTTCGGTCCGTCCACCTCGCTGGAGGTCTTCGGGCTGCGCTACGGCACCGCTTCCAAGCCCGGTTCCGGGCGATCGGTGTGAACGGCGTGTTCGCCCAGATGATCCGCCTCTCGATCAAGGGAGTCGCTGTGCACGACCCGGGCACCGACGGGATACGCGGTCATGTCATCCTCGGGGAGATGGAGCACACGTTGCTTGACTTCGATCCGCTCGGCGGGCGAGTCGCCGATCGCCTGGGGCGCGTGTTCACGAAACGCAACGTCGACCTCAACGTTCCCGTCTGACAGCACCGTCGACCGGGTCGACGCGTTCCTCGCCCCGCGAGCGCGTGGACCGGCTCGGTCGAGGTGCCGGAGCGAGACGCCGCGACTCACATGACCAGACCTGGCTCTCGACAAGCATTCCCCGGCGGGAATTGCGGTGCCCCGGTAGCGTGCGGGCGTGTCCAAGCGATCGGACGCGGCGCCGGTTCCGGTTCGATGGCCCTTCGTCGGTCGGACGGCTGAGCTCGACGTCTTCGCCCGCGCGCTGCGGGACCGCGCCTGCCGCGGCGTCTGTGTCTTCGGCGCCGCGGGCGCGGGCAAGACGAGGTTGGCGGAAGAGTGCCTGGCCATCGCGCGCGGGCTCGTCACGAGGTCGGCCGGGTAACCGCGACGTCACTGGGCGGCCAGGTGCCCCTCGGTGCGCTCGCGCACCTTCTCGCCCGCACCGACGCGGCAAGCAACAGTGATGTGGCCGCGTTGTTCGCGGCGGTGGTGGCGTCGGTACGCGAGCAGGCGGGATCGCGTTGCTTCGTGTTGTTCGTCGACGATCTCCCATTGCTGGACGAGACGTCCGCGGTGTTGATCCAGCGGCTCCTCGACGCCGGGGACACGTTCCTGCTCGCGACGGCGCGGTCCGACCAGGTGGCGGCGGGCGGGCCCATGGAAGTCGTCCGAGGTGACGGGGTCCGCCGGGTCGATCTCGAGCACCTCGAACGCGCCGAGTTCGAAGCGCTGCTGATGGCGGCTTTGGGCGGTGAGGTGGTGCCGGCAACGCTGTCGTCGTTGTGGTCGTTGACGTTGGGCAACGCGCTCTTCGCGCGTGGAGATCGTGTTGGCAGCACAGGCTCGAGGAGCGCTGCGCGTCCGCCACGGCGTGTGGCATATCGCGGGTCGCGTGCCGTACGGTGGGACAGTTGGGCGACGCAATCCGGGGGCGGCTCGGTGAAGTGCCCGCCGAGCAACGGCCCGTGACCGAGCTGGTGGCGGTGGCCGCCCCGGTTGAGCTCGTCGAGCTCGTCGAGCGGTTCGGGAGCGATCCGGTCGAGGAACTGGAGCGGTCTGGGGTCCTGCGCATGGTCGCCGACGGTCCACACCGCCAGGTCGAGCTCGCCCACCCGCTCTACGGTGAGCTCATGAGCGACGCGATGGCGTCGATGACCCGGCGGCGGGTGCTGGCCGATCACCTTGGCTGGCTGGACGCCAGATCGAGCGTCGGAGAGGGAGATGCGGTCCGTCGTTCCATCTGGCGGCTGGAGGCTTCGGGCTCGGCCGACCCGACACTGCTCCTCTCGGCGGCGCGCTCGGCCCGTTACGCCCACGATTACCGCAACGTCGAGCGGCTGGCCCGCGCCGCGTTGGCGCAGTCGCCGTCGTCGGCGGCGCGATTGATCCTGGGCCGGGCGCTCGCCGACCTCGGCCGCTTCGAAGAGGCCGAGGTGACGTTGGCCCAGGCGCAGGCCGATGCCACCGACGACGAGGAGCTGGTCCACACGGTGGCGGCGCGGTTGCGGAACTTCGTGTGGGGCCTGCTGCGTCCGGCCGAAGCCGAGGACCTCGCCCGAGCCGCCTATGCCGAGGCGCGCCGCGACGCGACCCGCGACATGCTGCGCGCCGCGATCGCTTGGGCACTGGTGTTCTCGGACCGCCCGGCCGACGCGCTCGATGTGCTGGGCGAGCTCGGCGAGGACTCCCATCGCGGCGGAGAACTGCGCGCTATCGCCGAGGCCTGCGCGCTGATCGCCGGCGGGCGGGCCGAACGAGCGGCGGTCGTGGCGCGCGTGGGCCGCAACATCCACATCACCACCAGCGCGGACGTCGACCGGCCCGGCACGCACCTGGCCACCGAGGTGTTCGCGCTGGTCGAGGGCGGCCGGCTGGCCGACGCGTTCGAGATCGGTGCGGCCGGTTACCAGGTCGCCCGCCAACAGCGTCACCCCATCGGCCAGATTCTGTTCACGATGACTCTCGGGCGCGCCGCGCTGGTTGCCGGCACGCCGCGCACCGCCAAGCGATGGCTCGCCGAGTCCGACGCGCTGTGCGCCAAGTTCTCCTTCGGCGGACCCCGCCGGATCGTGCTGTCGGCGTTGGCGACGGCGAACAGCTGGCTCGGCGAGATCGACCTGGCCCGCCACGCGGCCGACGAACTCGCCGGCCTCGCGCCGTTCGGGTTCATGACGCCCGAACAGGAGCGGGGCCGGGCGTGGGCTGCGGTCGCCGCCGGCGAGCTGAACGCCGGGTGCGCCATGCTCGCCGCCGCCGCGGCCGAGGGCGCCCTGGCCGGCCACCGCAACAGCGAAGCGTTGTTGCTGCACGACCTCGTCCGCTTTGGCCGCGCCGGCGAGGTGGCGGACCGCTTGGCGGAGTTGGCGCGCCTCGGCGACGCCGCGCTGATTGCCGGCTACGCCGCCCACGCCCGGGCCGCCGCCGACGACGACCCGGTCGCGCTCTCCGAAGCCTCCCGATCGTTCGAGTCGATCGGCGCCGTGCTGAGCGCGGCCGAAGCGGCCACCGGCGCCGCGCAGGCATGGTTGCGGCGAGGCGAGCGGCGGCGGGCGGCGGCAGCGCAGTCGCGAGCCGCTGCGCTGGTCGAACGTTGTGAGGGCGCCCGCACCCCGGCGCTGTCGACGCTCAAGGTAACGGTCGCGCTCACCGAACGCGAACGCGAGATCGCCACGCTCGCCGCGGCCGGCGTTGCGAGCGGCGCCATCGCCGCGGACCTCGTGCTGTCGGTTCGCACGGTCAACAACCATCTCCAGCGGGCCTACACCAAGCTCGGTGTGACGAGCCGCCGCGAACTGGCCGCCGCCCTGGGCCACGGCGGCGACGCAACCGGCACCTGAGGGCTGCGACCCCACGTCACCTGCTCACGCTGGCCGCGCCGAGCACTGAGCAACTCGCTGCTCAAGACCGGGCACCGGCCACGCCGGACACTGCTCCTGTCCTTCCACGCAGGAGACGTGCCATGCACACCACCAGCCATTCCGCATCGAACGTCCGCCGTCGACGGCCACACCGTTTGTCGTTCTACTTCCTCGGGCGCAAGGCCGAGGTGTGGCTCGCGTCCTATGACCACCGGACCGTTCACCACGACACGGAAGGGGTGGCGTGATGACCGCCACCCGAACCGACGCCCAACAACGCCTCGCCGACCCTCGCACCTTCGAATTGGCCGGGGCCCGCATCCTCGTTACCGGCGGAGGACGAGGACTCGGTCGGGCCCTCGCCGTCGCGTTCGCCGACGCCGGTGCCGAGATCGGTCTCGTGGCCCGCTCGGACGACGAGCTCGCCGAGTCGACCGCGCTCATCGAGGCGGCCGGCGGCCTTGTCGCCTACGCCGCGGCCGATGTCAGCGACGACCACGCCCTTGCTGCGGCGCTCGCACGACTGCGCGACCGGCTCGGCCCCTTCGACGTGCTGGTCAACGGGGCCGGGATCGTCGGACCGATCGGGCCACTTTGGGAGGTCGACGGGCACGACTGGTGGAAGACCATGGAGGTCAACCTGGCCGGACTGGTGCGCTGCACCCAACTGGTCCTGCCCGACATGATCGCTCGACGTCGGGGCCGGATCCTGAACATCAGCAGCCAGGCGGGCGTCCATCGCTGGCCGCTCGTGTCGGCCTATTCCGTCTCCAAGGCGGCCGTCACCAAGCTCACCGAGAACCTCGCTCGCGAGGTGAGCCGCTTCGGCATCTCGGTGTTCAGCGAGCATTCCGGGCTCCTTCCGATCGGCATGAGCGTCGGCCCGAACGGGCCGCACCGTGTCGCCCCGAATCCCTACGAGGACCACATCTGGACGTGGGTCAGCCGAGAGCTCGGCGAGGGTCGCGGTGCCGATCCCGCAGACGCCATCGAACTGGTCGTCCGACTCGCCGCGGGCGACGCCGATGTCCTCACCGGACGCCATTTCTCCGTTCAGGACGACCTCGACGCGCTCCTCGCCGACATCGACGACATCCGGCGGCAAGACCTGTACTCGCTTCACGTGCAACGGATGGCCCCCGTCCGTCGCGACCCCCTGATCAAGGAGAGCCGCTCGTGAAAGCCGATTTCAACGTCATCGACTTCCTCGATCGTGCCGAACTGGTCTACGGCGACCGAGTCGGCCTCGTCGACGAGCCGGACCAGCCCGCCGACACCTGGGGCGAGATGACCTGGCGACAGGTCGCCGCACACGCTCGGGCGCTTGCGGCCGGCCTCGACGCATTCGGCGTTGGTCGTGGCGAGCGCGTCGCGATCGTGTCGCACAACAGTGCACGACTCTTCACGGCCCTGTTCGGCGTGTCCGGCTATGGCCGTGTGGTCGTACCGATCAACTTCCGCCTCAACGCCGACGAGATCGGCTACATCGTCGAGCATTCCGGCGCCACCGTGCTGCTGATCGACCCGGAACTGGAGGAAGCACTCGCGACCGTCCACGCCAAGCATAAGTTCGTGCTCGGCCGCGCCAGCGACAACGTCCTGTTCCGGTTCGACCGCGAGCCGGAGGCTTGGGTCGGCAGTTGTGAATCGGCCGTCGCCTCCATCAACTACACGAGCGGGACGACCGCCCGCCCCAAAGGCGTCGAACTGACCCACCGCAACCTGTACGTGAACGCGATGACATTCGGTTGGCACGCCGGCGTGAACGACTGCGACGTGTACCTCTGGGCCGTACCGATGTTCCACTGCAACGGATGGGGCATGGTGTATGCCGTCACCGGCATGGGCGGACGCCACGTGATGCTGCGCAAGGTCGACGGTCCCGAGATCCTCCGCCGCATCGAGCGGAACGACGTGACCATGATGGGCGGTGCGCCCGCCGTCGTAAACACCATCCTCGCCGCCGCCGCTGATGTGAACGGAGCCGCTTCGCAAAGCCGACGCGTACGGATCGTGGTCGGCGGCGCTCCCCCACCGACGGCAACGATCGAGCGCGTCGAGACCGACCTCGGTTGGGAATTCATGCAGATCTACGGCCTCACCGAGACGTCACCGCTCTTGACCCTGAACCGCCGCCGGGCCGAATGGGATTCCCTGACTCCCACCGGACGCGCCCGACGGCTCGGCCAGGCCGGGCCGCCGGCACTCGGCGTGCGCCTCCGCATCGACGACGACGGCGAAGTCCTGGCGCGGGGGAACGTGGTCTTCAACGGCTACTGGCAACAGCCCGACCAGACCGCGTCGGTCCTCGCGCGACGGCTGGTTCCACACTGGAGACGGCGGCCGCATCGACGACAATGGTTACCTCACCGTGTCGGACCGCAAGAAGGACGTGATCATCACAGGGGGCGAGAACGTGTCCTCCGTGGAGGTTGAAGACGTTCTTTGCCAGCACCCCGCCATCGCCGAAGCGGCCGTCATCGGTGTGCCCGACGATCGGTGGGGCGAGACGGTCAAAGCGATCGTGGTGTTGCGAGCAGGCCACACCGCCACCGAGGCGGAGTTGATCCAGCACAGCCGCGATCGGTTGGCCCACTACAAATGCCCCACGTCCATCGAGTTCCAGGGATCTCCTGGCCCGGACCGCCACCGGAAAAGTGCAGAAGTTCAAACTGCGCGCGCGCCGTACTGGGCGGGCCGGGAACGTCTCGTCAGCTGACGCGGCCGGATCGAGGGCCGCGTACGTCTTGTCGTCCTCGTGCTCCCGGCGCTTTTAGCCGTACTGCCGTTGGCGCGGTGGTGGATCCGGTCGTCTACGGAGACGTGGGTCGCGCCAGCAGCGGCGAGCACTGGGGACGGCGATTCGGTGAGCACGATGATCGATCGACGACTCGCGGCGTGACGCTCTCCTTCCGTTCGCGAGCGAGTGGCCCCGGTCGTGCAGCGGTTTGAACGGAGCGCGTTGCGACCCGGCGCCAGGTCGTCGGAGAACGCGTTCGGCGGCTGGTGGAGATGCCGTTGCCATCCGCGTTGGCGATGCGGCCGGACGATCGTCGATCGATCCAGTTGCGCAGGCACGACCCCGAGATCCCCAAGTCCTCGGCGGTCTTGGCCACCGGTTGGAGGCGTTCACCATCGGGGCCGCGCTGTTCGCCCGGTCTGGTACGAAGGGCGACGTGACGTGCGTTCGACAGGGCCCCACGCGGTCCAGCCGGCCTTGACGCGCCCCACGCCTGTCGGGTGGGACCGGAGATGATTCACGCCTTTGGTGGCTACGAGCTCGACGTCGCCCAGTATGAGATCCGCCACCAAGGCGTGACGGTGCCGGTCGAGCCCCAGGTCTTTGACGTCCTCGCCTACCTCGTCGAGCACCGCGATCGGGTCGTCACCAAAGAAGAGCTCCTCGACAACATCTGGGGCGACCGCTTCGTCAGCGAGTCGGCTCTCACCAGCCGGATCAAGGCGGCCCGGCGGGCTCTCGGAGACGATGGTAGCCGCCAGACGCTGATCCGCACCGCCCACGGCCGCGGCTACCGGTTTGTCGGCACCCTGACCGGCGAGGCGTCGAGCGTCGAGCCAGCATCGACCATCCTGCACCCGCCCCGCCTCGCCGGCCGTCGACGCGAGCTGGCCGAGCTGCACGAGCGTCTCGCCCTGGCCGCCGGTGGCGACCGCCAGGTGGTCTTCGTTGCCGGGTCGCCCGGCATCGGCAAGACAACCATCGTTCTAGAGTTCCTCAAATCCCTCCCGACCGACGTGCTCGCCGGCGTCGGCCAATGCGTCGAGCTTCGCGGCGTCGGCGAGGCCTTTCTGCCCGTGCTCGGCGCGATCCGCGATGCGTGCGACGCCGCCAACGGGCACGCGTCCATCGACCGCCTCGTCGAGGTGGCTCCCAGCTGGGTGCTGCAGCTGTCCGGCCTCGTTCCTCCCGACGTCGCCGACGGGCTGCGAGCCCGGGCGGTGGGTGCCACGGGAGATCGCATGCTGCGTGAGCTGCTCGACGCGGTGTGCGCCACCGCTGTGGCGACGCCGGTCGTGTTGGTACTCGAGGACCTGCATTGGAGCGACGGATCGACCCTCGACCTCGTCGACGCCGTCGCCGCCGATCGCCGCCCGGCGCCGCTGCTCATTGTCGCCACCTATCGACCCGGAGACGGGTCGTCCACCAGCCAGGCTGTCCACGCCCTCGCGGTGGGTCTGCGCCTTCGCCAACGCGGCCTCGCTCATCACCCTCGACGTCCTGACCGTCGACGACGTTCGCGAGCTGATCGCCGCCCGGGTGGGCGGCGAGGCCGATACCGATCTCGTGACGCTGATCCACGAGCGTACGGGCGGCGTGCCGCTGTTCGTCGAACACCTCCTCGACGACTGGCTCCGAGCCGGATCGCTCGAGGTCAGCTCCGGTTCTGTCGTCGCCACCAGGCCGCCCGCCGAGCTCGCCGACGCCATCCCCGACGGCATCCGTCTCCTCATCGAGCACACCGCCAACCGGCTCGCGACCACCGACCAAGCCGTGCTGGCCGGCGCCGCCGTCGCGGGGCGATCATTCACTTCGGCCGAGGTGTCGGCGGCCACCCTCCAGCCCGACGAAGACGTCGAAGCCATCCTTGCCGACCTGGCCCGGCGAGGAGTGTTCATCCACGCCGGCGGTGAGACGACCTGGCCGGACGGCACCATCACGTCGTCGTTCGCCTTCGACCACGACCTCTACCGTGACGTCCTGTACCAGCGCACCGGGCCGGCTCGGGCCGCCGCGCACCACCTTCGCATCGGCTCCCGGCTCGCGGACACCCACCGGTCGCGCCTGCCGCCGCTGGCCGCCGCCCTCGCTGTGCACTTCGCTCGAGGCGGCGACCTCGACCAGGCGGTGCGGTTCCGCATCCTGGCCGCCGAGGACCAGCTCCAGCGAAGCGTTCACCGCGAAGCGATCGACCACCTCCAGGCCGCCGCCGAGCTGCTGTCCCGGCTGCCCGACGACGCCGCGCACATCGAGCAAGCGCTCCACGTCCAGGTCGCGCTCGGCAACGCACTGCTCACCGCGAAGGGGTACGCCGCGCCCGAGACGGCCGACGCCTACCGCGAAGCCCGCCGGCTGTGCGAACGCCTCGGCGATGGCGTCCACGTCCTGCCGGTGTTGTACGGCCTGTGGAACACCTCGCTCGTGGGTGGCCAGCCACGAGCCGCCCTCGAGATCGCCGAGGCGTTCCTAGACCTCGCCGAGCGCACCCACCACCAGGCCGTCGCCGTCGCCGAACGGGCAGTGGCCTGGCCGCTGCTGTTCCTCGGTGATCCGGCTGGCGCGTTGCGCCACCTGGAGCGCATCCCAGCCACCTTGGACGACACAACTACGGCTGCGCTGATCGCCGCCTTCGGCGAGGATCCTGCCGCCGCTGGATGGTCGGTTCTGGCCTGGGCGCGGTGGTTCTGCGGTGACGAGCACGGGGCGACTGCGGCCATCGCCACGGCGCTGGATCGGGCCGCCACGCTGGGCCATCCCCTGACCGAAACCTATGTGCACACCTTCGCCGCGCTGCTCGCCCAGATGCGCGACGACCCGTCAGCCGCGCTGAGCCACGCCACCACGGCGGTCACGATCGCGTCCGAGCACGCCATACCCGTGTTCCATGCGCTGGCCTCCACCCCGCTCGCCTGGGCCACCGGACGACGGGGAGGTGACGGACTCAGCCTCGAGCACGAAGCGTTGGCCGGGATGGCTCGAACGGGAACCGCCGTCACCCTGACAGCCGCCAAGGCGACGCTGGCCGAGTTGCTCGCCGCCGCCGGCGACACCGCCGCCGCGCTCGCCGCCATCGACGACGCCATCGATATCTTGCAGCGCACCGAGGAGCGGTACTACGAGTCCGAGCTCCACCGGCTCCGAGCCGAGATGCTCGCGGGACGCGGCGACAACTTCGCGGCTAACGAAGCTGCGATGGCAGCGGTGTCGGCCGCCGACGCGCAAGGCTCCAAACCGTTCGCCACGAGAGCGCGCCAGCTGCTCGCCACGCTTCCGCCGTGTATCGACCGATAGGCCCATCGACGAAGACCTCGAACGCGGATCGTCCGGGACAGGTGGATCGCCGGTGACACGACCTGCCCGTCGGTGACGCCGCCACGACGTCGTTCGTCACACCTTCCCGCAACCGAGACCGAGACCGATGACCGAGGGCGTTGCTCACGTCGGAGGCGCTCACGGGATCCTTCGAAGTGTCCTTGCCGCATCTGAACGAGTTGTAACGGCGTGTCGTCGCGGGTGCGACGTCGCAGATGCTGGGCCGGGGAGGCAGGAGTGCCGTCGCGACGGCGTCATCAGATCGGAGACCACCGGCACGATGGCCAGTCCCACGCGGGCGAGGTGCGGATGGTCGACGCCTTGGCTCGGCGTGTTTGCGAGACAGGGGCGGCTGCGGTCCACTTGCGGCACCCGACGAAGGAGAGTCCCCATGTTCGTCCAGGTCTTCCAAGCCAAAGGTTCGAGACGCCGATCTGTGGACACGCCGGGCTGCGAGAAACGCGCGGGTGCCGTCGGCCCGGGGCTTGCCGTCCATGTAGGTGTCGTAGTCGCCGACCGGGTCGATTGCGATGAACGGTTCGTCTCGATGCCCAGCGCGAGTTCGCGGGGAGGTGTCGAACGTCTCCTTCCAAGCGGCGTGCACCGTGGCGGTCTGGGTGAGGACGCCGTCGAGGTCGAACGGGCACCCCTGCACCCGGCCGGGCAGGCCGAGCGGCCGGGTGTCGTGGTCAGCCCTGTACGGCATGGCCGTGGCGGTGCTCGGGCCGGTCGTGCCGGTGCGGTCGCGAGGCGGTCCGCGGCGTCGGATCTGACGAGGAGGGTGTCTGGGCGCCGTCGGGATCGAGGAACCGGTAGGCAAGCAGCTTCACCCGGTCGTTGAGGAGGAACCAGGCCAGGGCGTAGCCCCACACGAACAGCGCCCAACCCCAGCCGAGTGGGGTCATGAACACGCCGTACACGGCGATGAGCGTCGCCAGCGTCTGGGTGCCGAACACCGCGATCAGCACGGCCCGAGCTGGGCGCGGTGTCGACCAGAACGGGCCGCGGGTGCGGGTCAGGAAGATGGTCAGGTGCCCGGCGACGGACAGCTTCAGGTACATCAGGGTCTGGATGTGGTCACGGTCGAGGTCGAAGACACGCTCACCGAGGTAGAACAAGCCGAAGGCGGAGACGACCCCGATGACGCCGAGCACGGTGGCGATCCCGAGCACGACGCGCATGTTCCACGCCTCGGGTTGTTGCTTGTAGTGCACGTTGTCGTAGGCGATGGACAAGATGGCGCCGTCGTTGAGCAGCGCCAAGATCACGATCATCACCGCGGTGAGCGGATAGAAGTCGAAGATCAGGATCGCCAGGGTGATGAACAACAGCACGCGCAGCGTCTCGGCGATGCGGTAGATCGCGTAGCTGTTCATCCGCTGGAAGATCTTCCGGCTCTCCTTGATCGCGTCGATGATCACCGACAAGCCCGGTGTGGTCAGCACGATGTCGGCGGCGGCGCGCGCCGCGTCGGTCGCGCCCGACACGGCGATGCCGCAGTCGGCCTTCTTCAGCGCCGGGGCGTCGTTGACCCCGTCGCCGGTCATGCCGACGATGTGGCCCCGTTGTTGGAGGACGTCGACGATGTGGAACTTGTGTTCGGGGAACACCTGGGCGAACCCGTCGGCCTCGTCGATGGCCGCGGCCGCCGCCGCGGTTTCGTGGTCTTTGACGTTGCCGAGGGTGGTGGCGTCGAGGATGTCGGAACCCATCCCGAGCTTGGTGGCGGTCTCCTGCGCGATGGCCAGCGCGTCGCCGGTCACCATCTTGATCGTCACGCCCATCTGGTGGGCGGTGGCGATGGTCGCGGCGGCGTCGTCGCGTGGCGGGTCGAACAGAGGCAGCACGCCGAGGAACTGCCAGTCGCCGTCGTCGTCGGATCGGGCCACGCCGAGCGAACGAAAGCCGCGAGCCGCGAAGTCGTTGACCGCTTGGTCGACCGCGGGGGTCACACCCGTCGCGTTGGCAGCCAGCGCCAAGATGACCTGCGGCGCGCCCTTGGTCACGTTGAACGCGGCGCCGTGGGTGTCGGTGACAGCAGCCTCGGTGCGCTTGTGGACCGCATCGAACGGGTCGAAGTGGCCGACCGATAGGCCTGCAGGGCCTGGTCGTCGGGCAGGCCTGCGAGCACGGCCAGGTCGATCGGGTCGTCGTTGTCGGCCCGCGAGGCCAGCGCCCCGCACAGGATGACCTGGTCGACGGTGACGCCGTTCACGGCAAAGGGGTCGCCGAGCGTCAAGGAGTTCTGGGTCAGGGTGCCGGTCTTGTCGGCGCACAGCACGTCCACGCCGGCCAGCTCCTCGATGGCTGCCAGCCGGCTCACGATCGCTTGCTTCCTGGCGAGCTGGCGGGCCCCGACCGCCATCGTCACCGACAGCACTGTGGGCATCGCGACGGGGATGGCGGCGACGGTCAGCACCAGCGCGAACTGCACCGTGGTGAGGATCGGGTCGCCGCGCACGACCGCAACGGTGATGATCACCGCCACCAGCGCGGCCGCGAGGATGATCAGGTAGTTGCCGATCTTGAGCACGGCCCGCTGGAAGTGGCTGACGGTGCGCGCCTGTTGCACCAGCTCGGTTGTCTTGCCGAAGTAGGTGGCGGCACCGGTGGCATAGACGAGGGCGTTGATCTCGCCCTGGCGGATGATCGACCCGGAGAACACCGCCTCGCCCGGTTGGCGGGTAGCGGGCAACGACTCGCCGGTGAGCGCGGACTGGTCCACCTCGAGGGGGTCGCCATCGAGCAGGCGGGCATCGGCCGGGACGATGTCGCCCAGCCGCACGCGGATGACGTCACCCGGTACCAGTTCGCGTGCCGCGGGGGTGATCCAGTTTCCGTCGCGCCTCACTCGGGCCTTGATCGCCAGGTTGGCCTTCAAGGCGTCGATGGCGTTGCCCGCCTGGCGCTCCTCCCAGAACCCGACGACTGCGTTGGCGACGAGCAGCACCAAGATGATGAAGAAGTCGGCCCAGTGCCGGGCCGCGCCCGACAGGATCACCGCGATCTCGATCATCCACGGGATCGGCCCCCACAGGTAGGTGAGGAACTTCAAGAAGGGGTTGGCCTTCGTCTCGGCGATCTCGTTGGGCCCGTAGCGGGCCAGCCGCTTCTCGGCCTCAGCCTGGCTCAGACCGTCCGCCGAACACTCCAGACGCTGTTCGACCTCCTCCAGAGGAAGGGATTGCAGGTCGACGTCGGCGCTCATGGGCGACCGCGCCCGGCTCGGCCAGCGGCGACCATCGGTCGGAACCGCCGCACGATGACTGAAAGGGTGCGCGCCACGCTCACCTCCTCGCTCGGTCCTCGGACCAGCATCACACCCTCGCGCGACGGTCGGAAGGGACATCAGACCCTTCCGTCGGCGGTTCCCACCCGCGAGGCTGGACGATCGAGCAACCGATGCGAAGGAGGTCGATGCTGGAGCGCATCCTGGTAGGGGTTGACGGCTCGACCCAAGCGGCCGGCGCCGAGAGTTGGGCGGCGCGCCTGGCGCGAGATCTGGGCGCGCGGCTGGTGGTCGCCAGCGTGTGGGGACCGAGTCGAGCGGAGCTGCCTGAAGCCGAGGCGCGAGCCGAACGTGACCAGGCGCTCCACCTCCTACAGGAATCGTGGGCCCAGCCGGCGCACGCGATCATCGACCCGGTCGAGTCGGTGCTCCTCGACGGCGACAGCCCTGACGCGCTGCTCGACGAAGCCGATCGCATCGACGCCGACCTGGTGGTGGTCGGCACCCGGGGCCGCGGCGGGTTCGCCGGGCTGCGGGTGGGCAGCTTCTCGGACTATGTCACCCACCGAACTACCCGGCCCCTCGCGGTCATCCCTGCCGACGCCGAGCCGGGCGTGGGCAGAGTCGTGATCGGACTCGACGGCTCCGACGGCGATCTGTGGGTCGTTGGTTTGTGCCTCGCGCTGGCGGAACCACTCGGTGCCGACGTGATCGCCGTGCACGCACATCGCCCGCACCGCAGCTGGCTGGGATCGTTACCCGAAGACTGGGAGGTACGGGCGCGGGCCGCGCTGGACGACTGGGTCGCGCCGTTGCGCGACGCCGGCGTCACCGTCGACACGCGGCTTGTCGAGACCGAGCACGCGGCTGACGCCCTGCTCGAGGTTGCGGTCGAGGTGAACGCCGATGCGATCGTCATCGGCACCCGCGACCTCCGCGGCTACCGGTTCTGCGCCTCGGTGGGGTCACGATGGCGCTGGTGCACCACAGTGACCGGCCGGTGATCATCGTCCCGCCCCCCGAGTAGCAGACGCAGGGGACTACCGTTCGGGTGGCAGCAGTGACTTCCGGCCCTTTCGTCCTCCCCGCTCGGGGCGGGATGCTGCGTTGAGCTAGCCAACGCAAGAGGAGCCGGCCCGTGAGACGTGTCCGCGCCGCGAGCTCGATGAGTGGTGCACGTCGCTCCCCGAGCTGGCGGTCCGGACCGCGTCTGTCTTGCTTGACGGCGACCCCCGGACGCGCTGCTGGCGGCGGCCCGCGACCAGCACGCCGATCTGCTCGTCGTCGGAGGTCGCGGCGCCGGCGGCTTCCTGCACCTCCATCATCGGCAGCGTCGCCCACCACCTCACGCACCACACCACGATGCCGTTGGCCATCGTGCCCCGCACGGGCGCCGCGCTCGGTCAGCCATCTCGTCGTCGGTGTCGACGGGTCGCCGGGCAGTCTCGCCGCCGTCGACGTGTCTGCCGAGCTCGCTGCCCGTCTCAAGGTACCGGTGACCGCGGTGTACGCCTTCGACCCGTTCGCCGAGTGGGTGCCGGAAACGGACCCCCGCAGCTGGCATCGCCAGGCGGAGGCCGACGTTCGCCAGTGGGTGGCGCCGATCGAGAAGGCCGGCGTGACCCTCGACGTCGACGACGACCGCGACATCCACCCGGTCGCCGCCATCGCCCGCGCCCTTGACGACCACCCCGGTTCCGTGGCATGCGTCGGCACCCGCGGCCTGGGCGGGTTCAGCGGACTCCGCCTCGGGCGCGTCCCCCTGCAACTCGTCCACCACACCGGCGCGGCCGTCATCCTCGTGCCACCCGCGCCGGACCGATGACGACACCGGCAGCGAGCATGGAGCGGGTCCGCCGCTCACACGCCGACGCCCGAGCGATCTATGACCGTGTCAGCCATGTCTATGACTGGCTGGAAGGGCCGTTCGAGGCCGGCGCCCGCCGCGCCGGACTACGGCTGGTCGACCTGCGAGCAGGCGAGCGCGCCCTCGACGTCGGCCACGGCACCGGCGACGCCCTCGTCGACCTCGCCCGCAGCAGCGGACCGGCCGGATTCGCCGCCGGGGTCGACCAGTCAGTCGGCATGCAGCGCCTCGCCCGCCGCCGCATCCAGAAAGCCGGCGTTCGCGCCGCCCTCGCGCTCGCCGACGCCACGGCCCTGCCCTTCCGTGAAGCCAGCTTCGACGCCGCGTTCATGAGCTTCGTGCTCGAGCTGTTCGACACCCCCGAGATCCCCGCCGTGCTGACCGAAACCCGGCGGGTACTCCGCCCCGGTGGCCGCCTCGGCGTCGTCGCGCTGGGTGTCACCGACGAGCCAGGAGTCATCTCCCGCCTGTACCTGGCCGGCCACCGCCACCTCCCTCGCCTCCTCGACTGCCGCCCCATCCCCACAAGCCAGCTGATCCACGACGCCGGCTACCGGATTGAGGTGGCGGCAAGCCAGTCGATGTGGGGTCTCCCGGTCGACATCGTCGTCGCCTCCCGCACTCACTGAGAATCCGCTGCCGGACGACGGCGTCCTGGCGATGAACGCGCGGGAGGATCAGCCGATGATGGAGCACCTGGCCAGCGTGCGAGGCGACATGTCAGCCGACTTCGTCGCAGCCTCGATTGCTCGAACGTCTCGTCCCTGCTCCGTCGTAGCGGGCGTCGTGTCATCAGACTTGTCATCACTCCACGACGGACCAACATCCCCCCGGCGCCTACGACAGGGCACGGTCTCGACGGCGCCCATCCCGTTGACCTGCGACAACAGGAAACGGGACGGACCTCGGTGGAGCTGTCGCCCCCGGGTGAGGTGACCCAGGCCGCGCGCTCATAACCCGAAGGTCGCGGGTTCAAATCTCGCCCCCGCCACCAATCGATGCAAGCCAGAGGCCCTCCCAACGGGAGGGCCTCGCTGTGTCTGGCGGTCGTGTCAAACATGAACGTTTGACCGGCCCGGTCGATGTTTGACACGGAACGACGAAGGCGCTCGTCAGGGCCCAACTCGTCGGGGGTGTGAACCCGAAGGTCATTGCTCGGGCGGGCAGCGGGCGCCAGAGGGTCGGGTGACCGACGAGACAAGACCCGCGCCGATCACGGCGCGGTCGACGATACGAGAACTGCGGGCTTGGCCGCGTCATCGTGCAGCGCGAACTCGAACTCGGTCACGGCCCCGAAGTTGCCGCCCCCGCCGCGCAGCGCAGAGAAGTCGGGGGGGGGGGGGGCCGGTGGCCGACGCGGTCACTGCTGCCCGTCGGCGGTGACGACCTGCGCCGACACCACGTCGTCGCACGACAGCCCGGCCTTGCCGGCAAGCGCCAACAGCGCGGGTCTGTTGACGCGTACACCGCCGGGAGGGAAGATCGTTGGTCTGGAAGAAGGGGGCCGGTCGATGGCGTGGAACCTGACGGGAAGTTACGTCGAGACCTGTTCGTGCGAGCTGATGTGTCCGTGCAACCTCTCGTTCGACCACGGCGCCACCTACGACTTCTGTCGTGTGACGCTCGTGTTCAACATTCGCGAGGGTCAGATCGACGGCACCGACATCGCCGGCATGAAGGTGGCGGCGATCGCGGACACACCCAAGGTGATGACCGAAGGGAACTGGCGCCTCGGCGTGTTCATCGACGCCCGAGCCACCGACGAGCAGTTCGACAAGCTCGTGCAGGTCTTCAGCGGGCAGCTCGGCGGGCCAATGGCAGCGCTCACTCCGCTCGTGGGCGAGGTACTCGGCGCCGAACGAGCCACCATCGAGGTCGTGGACGACGGACTGCGCCACAGCGTCCGCATCGGCGACGCCATCGACTTCGAGATCGAAGACATCGTTCCCTTCGGTGTCGAATCCGGACAACCGGTGCGATTCGACGGGATGTTCCATCCGGTCGGCTCGAACCTCACCATGGCCGAGGCGAAGCGGTCGAAGATCAACGCCTTCGGCATCCAGTACGAGGGAAAGACCGGCCTCTCGACGTCCGAGTTCTCCTGGGCCGCCTGACGCCATGAGCGTCACGGCGGAGGCAACCCTTCCTTCGAGCGGAGGGCTCGCCCCCGCGCTGTCCGCTGCGCGTGCCCGGCTGGGACTCGTCGC
>CAVTWD010000007.1:0-54934 GCA_963738325.1 uncultured Acidimicrobiales bacterium | reverse complement strand
GCTGACCTGCGTCTTCGCGGCTAGTGGCCTCTGAGCTGGCCCTTCGCGTGTGCCGCTGTCCGTTGTGTCGGCCCGAGTCCGTGGGAACCGCGGACTTTCCACGGACTCGCTTGGAGCATGCACGCACGGTGCCGGGGTCGCCAGGATGTGCCGCGGAAGTCCCGACCGGGTTCGCGACGATCGCTCGTCGAACGACTGCGCCCAGAGTCAAGCGCGCCCGACGGACGGCCCCCGTCCCTCGGCAGCAGCGCAGCTTCGACCTTCGGGTTATGAGCACGCAGCCAGAGCGAGGCGTTCTGGCTGAGTTTGGCGCTTCGGTGGCGTTGGCCTGCGTCCCTTCGAACCCGACTGCCCGACAGGGTTCCCGCCCGTCCGACCCGCCGCCGCGCTGGGAGCGCGCTCGAGGCACAAGCATGGGCGATCGAGTCAACACGAGGCCGGTGACACCCCGTCCATCGCGGTCTCCGCCGCCATCTACACCGGCGCCGCCAACATCCCCCGGCCAACCTCGTTCCTCACATCTTCTGGGGGGCGCCAGGACAACGTGGCGACGCGTTCGGCGGTGGCCGTGGGGTGCTGTTCACGTGCTGATGTGCCTCGCGGCCCTGATGTCGGTCGTCGTCGTCGTTCCCGACGACGAAACCGGAGCACGAACGGGTCGCGCACGGGTTCTGGCGACGCCAGCTTCGGCAGCTGAAGCCGGGCGAGCCGCCTCGACTTGGGAAGCCGTCATGTCCCTTACCGTGAGGCCCGGCGCGAGGCTTACGCGTCCGTGGACGGATCGTGCCGGCCGCCAGGTGCTCGCGGCACGTTGAGGTCGAAGTGGATGCCGGCGACGCGGACCACAAAGCAGACGGCCGCCCCGAGGATCGGCCAGACAAGGCGGTGCGTCCCGCTCTGTGACGCGATGACAACGACGGCAGCGCCAGCGAGGGCGGGGATGGCGTAGAGGCCGGTGCGCAGCACGACGGGAATTTGACGGAGGAGGATGTCGCGAAGGACGCCTCCCCCCACGCCCGTCATGGCGCCGAGCACGATCGCCTCGACCGCTCCCAGGCGGTAGTCGAGGGCGGTGCTGGCGCCGGTGACGCAGAACAAGGCGAGGCCGCCGGCGTCGAGGATGAGGATCGGGCGCTCGAGCCGCGTCAGGCCGGGATGGGCAACGAAGGTGACGAGGCCCGAGGCGCCGGCCACGGCGAGGTAGCGCCAGTCGCGGAAGGTCTGGGGCGGGATGCCGATCAGCAAGTCGCGGGTGATGCCGCCGGCCAGCCCGACCACGACGGCGAGCACCATCACACCGAACACGTCGAGCCGAGCCCGAACGGCCGCCAACCCGCCGCTGATCCCGAACACGAAGGTCCCCGTGAGATTGAGGACGAGCAGGAGCGTCGGGTTGAACCCCTGCAGGGCGGACGGCACGAGCTACGCAGCGCTCAGCCACGCACCCACGGCCGCCACGAGGGCCTCGACGCCGGTCTCGAGGGTCGGGTGGAGCACGGGCGCGAACCGTGGGTTGTGGTTGGTGGGCAGCTCCGCCAAGCGCCCAGCCGATTGCGCTCGCTGGTAGGTCTCGCCGTTGGTCCCGCCGATCGTCCAGAACACCGACGGGACGCCCCACTCGTGGCCGAACGACCCGAAGTCTTCACTGGCCGAGATGGGACCGATCGCGGCGACACGCTCCTGACCGAAGTGCGCCACGAACGCCGCCTGCACCAGCTGCACCGCCCTGGGATCATTGCGGACGAGCTCGTAGCGATCGAGCGGCGTGATCTCCGGCGCCTTCGGGGCTCCCGAGGCACGAGCCTCGGCGTCGACGATGCGCTTGATCCCGTCGAGGACTCGCGTTCGCACGCCCTCGTCGAAGGTGCGGACGTTCAGCTTGATGACCGCCTCGTCGGGGATCACGTTCTCCTTCATACCCGCCTCGAGCGCCCCCACCGTGACGACCGCCGAGTCGGCGGGGGCCACTTCCCGGGACACGATCGTCTGCAGGCGCAGGACCGTAGCGGCCGCCATCACGACCGGGTCGACGCTCGCCTGGGGCATCGACCCGTGCGCGCCTCGCCCAAACATCCGGACCTCGAAGCTGTCCGCAGCCGATGTGATTACCCCGGCGCGAGTCCCGAGAACGCCCGCAGGAGAGGGCATGACGTGTTGACCAAGGATCACGTCCGGTTCCGGGAAGCGCTTGAACAGGCCATCGGCGATCATCGCCTGCGCCCCCGCCGCCGTCTCCTCGGCGGGTTGGAACAACGCCACGAGCGTCCCGCGCCAGCCCGCATGGTGCGCCGCAAGATGGGCGGCCGCCCCCGACAGCCAGGCCACGTGCATGTCATGCCCACACGCATGCATCACCCGTCCACCACGCTGGCGTACTCCAGGCCGGTCTGCTCATGCACCGGGAGCGCGTCCATGTCGGCACGCAGCATCACCGTCGGGCCGTCGCCGTTGCCGAGCACCCCAACGACGCCCGTGTGCCCGACACCCGTCGTGACCTCGAACCCGGCGGCCCGCAGGCGCTCTGCGGCGAGCGCGGCCGTGCGCTCTTCGTGCATCGACAGCTCGGGATGCCGGTGGACGTCCTTGTAGAGGGCCTCGACCTCGTCGAGCACCGCTCCCACGCCATCGAACAACGAGTCAACGCCTTGACCAGACATGCTCCTCCTTCCGACTTCCTACGGTGGCGACAAGGCGGGGCCGGTGGCCCGGCCCTGGGGTCAGTGGTGACCGACGTCGGCGTCCGAGGCCGCTCCAAACGCAAAGATCGCCCGACTGAGGTCCCGAGGTTGTGGCGAGCTGGTGTGCGCTGGTGTTTCCGCCAAGGACGCGGTCGGCAAGCCTGGCGAGGCAGAGCACCGCGCGGTCGTCTACCGCGGCAAGCGTGTTTCGAGACGAGACCAGCGGCAACGGGGTTCACTGAACCGTCGGGTCCTCCGTGAACGGAACGACGAGTGCGGGGACGGTGGATGTGCGCACGATGTCGGCGGCGACGGCGCCCACGCGAAGCCGATCGACGCCGCTCCGTGCCCGAGTCGTCACGGCCACCATACCGGCCGGCTCCGTCAGCAGGTGCGCCCGCAGCCCCGACGCCACGCTGATCGGGTCGTACAGAACCTCGGCGACGACCGTGGCGGCCATGCCCTGGCACCGGTCCGCGAGCTGCTCGACGTAGCGTGGATGGGACGGCCCGAGACCGTTCTGGGGTGGGTCGTCAGCGAGCGGGACGGCGAGGTCCTCGGCGATCGTGGGGATGGCGAGGCTCATGGAGAGAGCGCTCGCCCAGCGCGCTGCCGCCCGAGAGCCGGCGCGTGCACCATCAGGTGGATGTGCACCGTGCGTCCCGCGTACCAGCCCGGGTAGATCGTGCGGAACTCGACCCCGCCGCCTTCGTCGCTGGTCTGCCGGCCGCGAATGAACGTTTCGTCTGGGAGGTAGGTTGGCCGCACCGGCGTCGCGTTGACGACGCCGGGCACGCTGGGGCGGATAGCCCGAGTAGCGACCGTCGGGGTCACAGTGCCGTATCTGCACGTCTGCGCCGGCGAATGCGTCACCGTTGGCCCGCCGGAGGCCGACGCCGAGACCGAGCGGTAGCCCGGGCCGCGCCTCAGTGATGTCGCGCCGCCGGCGCTGCTCACCGTGGCGGTACGGAGGTGACGGGCTCGTCAGCGGTCACCACGCCCGCCCCAGGCCATCGCGTTCAACGACCACGGCGCACAGCGTACGCCCGGGCCTGACGGCCCCCGGGCGAGCCCGGCTGCGCAACTCGCAGAGGCGGCATCCGCGCGTGAAGCCGGCCAGAGTAGGCCGACGTGCAGCCGCGCCGCCTCGCGTCGAGCGTGAGCGCCACCAGCTCGGGGACTAGGGTCCGGAGCAAGGAGGCGGCGCCGACGCGGGCGCCTTCCGGGCTGAGGTCGAGCGCGGAGGTCATGAAGTCCTTTTCCGAGGCGGCGATCACAATCCTGGCCCTGCGCGACACCTACGTGATCGTCCACGTGCTCGGCCTCGTCGGGCTCGTGATCGCAGGGATCGCTGCCGTTCTTCGTCGCCACCCAGGCCCGGATGACGATGACCGGCGAGCGACCTCTCAATGGCTTCACCTCGATCTGGCCTGGTTCGTCGCCGCAGTCGCGCTCGCCACGCTCACCGAGCACCCGAGGGCCGCAGCGTTCGGGCTTCGCTTACACGGCTGGTCTGGTTCACCGGAACTCGGTGCGCTCGCGCACGGCCCGCAAGCAGCTGCGCCGGGCCGGCCCCCGCCTCGTGCAGCTCGGCACCGGCATCAGCTGGTGGCTCGCGGTGGTGGTTGTCGTCGAGCGCGGCGCGCTCCGCCACGGGACCAGCCCGTCCCCGGAGGTAGTGGTGGTCGCCCTCGTCCTTCGCGGGTACGCGCGGACCCTCGTGGCCTCTCTCGCCTACGTCGGGCTGGTCCTCGCCGGGGGCGGCCATGCTGTCGGCTTGTGGGCGTTTGCTCGCCGCAGCCGTGCGTCGCCCGGCTTGAAGGGTCGGATCCCGACGTGGCTCGCTCAGAAGGCGGCGTAGCAACGATGAGAAGTGCATGCCACAGCGCCGTTGCTACTACCGCGGTTGCTACGAACGGCCCTTCACGGCTGGGACTACAACGGCTCTAGCTGGCCGAGCCGCCTCGGTACCGGGGCGGGATTCGAACCCGTACGGTCCGACCTCCTGCGGCGTCGGCCTGCGTCTCCGAGATCCTGGTCTCTGGCCCGCATCGCCAGCCAGCAGCGTCATGCAATGGTTACGTCGGGGGGAGTTCCTGCGGATGCCGTCAGTGGGCATGGGCGTCGAGGACGCGCGGCGGAGGACGTCGACTCGGCGAGGGCGCACGAGCCAGTCGGACACCCTTATCGACATCGAGGCGGTGGCGCCGCCTTGGGGTGCAGGTCCGCCATGTCCACCGTCTGGTGAACGAGGGTCGAATCCCGTTCCTGAAGTGGGACACCTTCTGCGGTTCGATCCGGCCGACATCGAGGCTTGGCTAGACGAGGCGCGGGTCGTCCCGCTGGGTGCCGACGGCCGGCGTCGCTTCTAGCCGTCATGAGACAAGCTCGTCCCGCTGTATCGCGCAAGCGGTCGCCGTCACGGCTTGGGTCGAGCGCTCGGCGTCACTGTGATCGCGGGCGACTCCTTACGCGGTGCCGAAGCTGCCATCGCCCTTGCGCTGGATCGTGCGCGTCAGGGTGCGCTCGAAGCGGCCGGCGCCGATGCGCTCGGTGGCCTCGGCGACGACTAACGCCTGCAACACGAGCTCCACGCCCTTGCGGATGATGTCGATGTCGCCCTCGAATCGCGTCCAGCAGCTCGTACACGTCAGGACTGGCCCAGGGTCACCGGGTTCTCCTTCAAGGGGCTCGACTTGGCGGTCAAGCCGAAGATCACCCGGTGACCCCATCTCAGCGGTGGATGGTCGCGCTTCTGCACCACTCCGTGGGACGTCAACCAAGCCAGGGGGGATCACGATGGCTGGTGTCTCTCACACACTTCCCGCCGCCTGGGCGGAAACGCCGAACTTACGCGTCAAGTAGATCCGAGGTTGCGCCTCCGTTCGCCACGGGCGAGACCTTCGGTGGTAGCGCTTTGCGACGGCGGCACCGCCGTCAGGTCATGGCAACACCGGCAGGCACCGGCGCGACGCGGGCGCGCCGACGCTGATGATCAACGTCACGTGCCCTCGCGTGGCGGAAACGGCGGGGCGAGGAAGGCCAGCAGGGTCATTCCATCGCTGCCGGTGTTGGCCAGTCGCAGTTCCTCGTCGCCTCGCAGATGGGCGAGGCTTCCAGCCGCGAAGGCAACCGGGCCGTCGGACGTGTCGAGGCGCCCCGCGCCTTCGACGACGTACAGCATGAGGTCGGAGACACCGTGGGTGTGCGGCGGCAGCACCTGGCCTGGCTCAAGTTTGATCACGCGCACAGTGCACTGCGCAGCGTCGAGGAATGGTTGCGCTACCACCTGTGCGTCGTCGTAGCTGGGAGCCTCAACAAGTCGTGCCAGTTGCATAGGTTGGCCTTTCGGTCGCGGTTCGGCGCCTGGCCACTGGAGTCTTAGGTGCGGATCCAGGCCAGCGCGACACCGATGGGTGTGCTGGTGAGCAGCGGGAGAAGCAAGCCGGTGTACGCGCGATGCATCCACGTCAGCCGGCCATTGCTCGCATGAGCGGGCGCGAACATCGTGAGACCTGCCGCAAGGCCAAGGCGCCGGCGGACACCACAACGGGCGAGGACACAAGCGTGCCGGAAATCACGACTACTGAGCCGGCGTTCAGCGACGCGACCTCGGCGGCGAGGTGACGACGGGACGGCACATGGTCGGCGAAGACGGTCTGGCCGATGGCCAGGCCGATCTGGCCGACTCCTGTGACGAGCACTAAGAACGCCGCGACCCACGGACCATGATCGCAACCGGTCGGCCTTGTCAGCGCGGCGGCGATCCCACCGGAGACAAGGGCGACCGTGCCGGCGATCACGAACGGCAGGAGGCCCGGTGGAACCGTTGGGGCGGGCACGGAGTTCATCGGGCGTAGTCCCCGCACGCAGCGAGCTGAGGCATCACCCAGCGGGGGACCACACCATGGCCCCCGCTCCTCGGGAAGGCGGCAGCGTGAAAGTTCGGTGCTCGGTTCAAGGCGACATAGGGCACCGTCGAAGCGCGGCTGGGTCTGGCGTGAGGTCGCAGCGTCGGACGGGCAGAGATGCCACAAGTTCGAGATTGCGAACGTGGGCAGGCTCGACCCCGCAGAGTGGTCGATACCAGCGAATCATCCGCCAAACGCTTCGGGATCGCGTCGACGGCGCGGGTCGTGCGTACCCTCGTCGAGTCGTAAGGCCCGCCACGTCAAGGTGCTCCATCGCGCCGAGCAGGTGTCGGCGAGCGATGGCAACAGTCGCCGCGTTGAGTTCAGGAGCCGTAGTCGCCATGTCAGTGAACTGCCTCTTCGGCAGCTTACAACATTTCTTCTAGTAATCGCTGTACTCAGCGAACGGCCGGGTGCGAGGAACTAGCAAAGGAAGGAGATGGTCCGCATCGCCTTGCTCCCGACCGCGCTGATCTCGCCGGTCGCCGCGCTGATCCTTACCTCCCAACGTCGCCGTATCCACGGTTAGCCCATGGTGCCGCCGGCGTCCGGACCAGCGACGCCGTGCCAGATCGCCCTGCCCTGGATCGGCGCCGAGTAGGCGTCGCGCAGGCGAACAACGCACCCGCGCCAACGGCATGACCGCGAACAAGCACTGACTGGCGCTGGCGATCCGGCCGCTGCTTCCTCGACGTCCGATGTCGTCGACTCGGCGCGACTCCGGTATCACGCCATAGCTGGAACGTCGGCCCCGCTGTCCAGGCAAGCCTGCTGAACGACACAGAGGCCCCGACGGCTCGCACCGTTAGCCGGGCCGCCTCACTGCCAGCGGCGCCCGCCGACGAGCGTTCCGCTCCATTGCATTTCTAGCACTCTCTAGATATATTAGCGCCGACGAGCGAGCTGGAGCCGATCCGATGACAGCAGGTACGGATACACCCTTCTTTGAGGCCGACCAGAGCGGGATCGGGAGGGCCGCTGTCGTCGGCGCCCTCATCGCGTCCGTGATCGTCTGGAGCTTTGTCGGCTTAGTCGCCCTTTGGGCGGGTGCGCACCTCGCGGAGTCGATCGCGATGGGCGCGTTCGTGGCGTTTTTCGGGGGGCCGGGGTTCGGGGGGACGCTCGGTGCCGTCTGGTATGTGGAACATCAGCAAGCCCGATCGAAGGAGACGGCTCAGCTGGTCGGTCCCGACGACCACGAGACTCATAGTCCTGGGGCGGTCAACGACCGCCTCATCTCGCAGAGCTACGACCGGCGCGAGTCTGCCGATCCCGTGAGCAGCATGAGATGAGCGAGCGCACCCGACAACGCCGTCCGGACCGGCGCACGGACGCGGCCACCGCAGTTCCTGAACGGCTGGCACATCCGAAGGCCCGGGGCACTGGTTCTCGTGGCCATCGTGGGACTTCTCCTCCTCGGGCTAGCCATGGCCAGTACCTTTGGGCCGCAGTGACGATCACTCCTCACGCCACGGCAACCTCGTAGCGCGCCAGCAAGGACCACACATGACAACGCTCCAACAGCAGGCCCGGGCACTCGGCGACCCAACCCGTCACGCGATCTTCCGCTACGTCGCCGATGCCGGGCGTCCTGTCGACGTCGCCGAAATGACCGGGCACTTCGGTCTGAACCACAATGCCATTCGCCAGCACCTGGCCAAGCTCGTCGACGCCGAACTGGTCACCGAAGAAACGGCACCGGTCGTCGGGCGCGGTCGCCCGCGGCTCCTGTACAGCGTGGACCCCGCCGTCGACAGTCGATGGGAAGTGACTGGCTCCTACGAGCGGCTATCACTGTTGTTGAGCGAGGTCATCCGCACGGGCGATACTCCCGTCGAGGTTGGCCGTCGCGCCGGGCGTCGCATCCGCCTCGGGACACACTCGGATGATGATCCAGTGAGCGAACTCGCGAAGCAGATGGCGTACCAGGGGTTCGACCCCGCGGTGCGTCAGCGTGGCAATGACGTCGACATCAGCCTCCGAAGGTGCCCGTTTGTCACGACCGCCCTCGTGGATCCGGACACGGTCTGCAACCTCCATCTCGGACTCGCCCACGGCATCGCTGACGTCGTGGGTGGACTGGTCGTCGACGAACTGATTCCGAAAGACCCGCGGCGGGCCCATTGTCGCCTGCGCTGCCACACCGACGACGATCTTGTGACCTCATCCCCGTCGCGGACTGCGCACCCCTCATGAGCGACGCGCCGACGACATCCGGCGACGAGGGCGGTGGGGGCCCCGTGTTTCGTGCACCAATTCGAGCAGCAGGCCGGCATGCTGACGGCGGACCGCTTCGCGCAGCTCGTCAACGAGCTCGCGGACGCAGTTGTCATCGCCGACCCAGACGGGCTCATTATTTTCTGGAACGCGGCGGCAACGAACCTGTTCGGTTGGAGTTCAAGCGAGGCCGTCGGAACGTCTCTTGATTTGATCATCCCGGCGCGGCTGCGCGCGCGGCACGAAGCCGGATACCGCCGTGTGATGACGACCGGGCACACCGACTACGGCGATCGACTGCTCGAGGTCCCTGCAGTCCACCGGGACGGACATCCGATGTCCGTCGCGTTTACCGTGACGCTCCTCACCGATCCCGGTCGGCAACAGCCGCTCGGCGTCGCCGCTGTCATCCGCGACGATGCGGAGCGCTGGCAGGAGCGCCGTCGAACACGGCAACGGCTCTCCGAACTCGAAGCCGATCATCGGCCTCCAGTCGCCTAGATGAAGGAATGGCGGGGGACGCTTACACGGCTCGGGAGTCTCTGATTCTGAAAAAGGACCTGTGGACGGACGAGAGCAGCAGCGCAAGATCCGGCATCGCCCGGCCGTGTCGAGGCAGGAGGAGGTGACCGGGGACGTCTCGGCGAGCTGCCGGTACTACCTACGGGATCAGCCGACCGACGTTCTACCAGTGGCACTGCCGCTACGAAGAACTCGGCGAGGAGGACCACCGAGACCGGTCGTCGGCGCCGCAGCGTTCGCCGGACGTGACCCAGGCCGAGATCGTCGACAAGATCGTCTACCTGCGCCGCAGTTACCACTTCGGGCCGTTGAAGATCTCGATGTGCCTGCCCCGCTACCAGGGCATCACGACCTGAACCGACTGCCCACCTCCCAGCGGTACAAGCGTCATGCCATCGGGTGGAAGCGCTACGAGAAGCCCCTGCCTGGCCACCGGGCGCAGGTGAACGTCAACTTCCTCGAGCCGGTCGCCGGATCGCGCAAGACGCATCACCAGTACACGCCGACTACGCGTTCGAGAAGGTGCCTTCCACTGGCACCTCCTCGACCGCGGCATCGGCTTCCGCCGCATCGAACCCGAGAACTCTACGGATGCTCGACCGGGTCGTCATCGACGACAGCGGCCTGTCAACCAGGAGCTCCAAGAATGGGAACACTTCTACGCGCCCACGGCGGACTCGACGGGCAGACCGGCTGCGAACGGCGAACGACAGAAGATCACCGACCCCGGCCGCGTTAACCCCGACCGTCCGTCGCGCAACTAGCACACCGATCCGGCGACGGGCTCGGCCCTGGCCCCCGGGCCTTCCAGTCGATTCCCAGGATTTGCCGAGCCAGCGTCGCCGCCATTCGAGCGGCATGCGCCTTCGCACGCTCGGCGGTTGGGCCGGCCCATCCCTCGTCGATGACAGCCACGAACAACCCGAACCATCGGTCGAAGAGCTCGGGCCGAAGCGCCTGGATGTCGTGCACTTCTCGATGAGAAGCGAGGATGAATCCGTCGTAGCGCGATTCGCGCAATAGGACCCGGCACCAGTAGTCGATGAGTTTCGGAATGTGGACCGACCAGTCCACTTCGACGACCTCGCTGAACACCGGTCCCAGCAAGTCGTCTAACGCGACCTCGCGATAGAAGGCGACAACGAGACCGTGAATCTCCGCTCTGGAGTCAAGGTCCGGCCGGCTCCCAGCTACCACTCGACGAGTCCCGCGCACAAGACGACGATGGCCAGGGTCGACACACCGATCAAACCCCGCAGGAGGCTGGCGATGGCGGCTCCTCGCCGGACCTCATCCGCCGCCAGCTGGTCGCGGGGATCGTTCACCGCACGCAACCGGCGGACGGTCATCCGGCGCGCCTGCACCATCGCTGCGACCGTAACCAACACGAGGAACGCCGACGACACCACAATCGCCAGGTCAAGCCCAGCCACCGAGATCGGCCAGGCGAGCGCCAGGCCGACGACCATGGCCACAAGGAGTGAAGCGGTCCCGACGACGCGGTAGAGGCGTCCAACCTCACGGAACAAGACGACGAATGAGGGTCCGTCCAGAGTCCGCCGGGCGACCAGGGCAACGAGCGCCAGACAAACCAGGCTTCCGATCCAGATGCTGGCCGCCAGTGTTGCTACAACGAGCAGAACCGTCCGAACCGCAACCATGAGCTTCCCTCCTTCTTATTTACTCTAGTCTATGCTAGAAACTGATGCGCCAGTCTGGTTCGGCTGCAGCCCGGCGGTACGGACGCCCGTGTCGTCGTGGAGGTGCCATCGACTCTTGCCAGGCCCGTCGCGCACCCGGTGCCTCGGGAACTCTCCTCCCCCAGGAGCGGGCCGCGGTATGGCTGATATTGTTCTAGCATTCCCTAGACGATTGGAGGATCGCTCGATGACGATCATGCTCGGTGACACCGCCCCGGACTTCACCGCCGATACCACGGAAGGCTCCCTGAACCTCCACGAGTACCTCGGCGACAGCTGGGGGATCCTGTTCTCGCGTCCCGCCGACTTCACGCCTGTCTGCACCACCGAGCTCGGCGCCTTCGCCAGTCGGAAGACCGAGTTCACCGCCCGCGACACCACGCTGATCGGAGTCAGCGTTGACGACGTCGAGTCTCACGGTCGCTGGTCCTCGGACATCGAGCAAACGCAGGGCACCGCACTGAACTTCCCCCTCATCGGCGACGCCGACCGGAAGGTTGCCAATCTCTACGGGATGATTCACCCAAACGCCAGCACTACCGCGACCGTGAGAACGGTCTTCGTGATCGGCCCGGACAAGTCGGTGCGACTGACCCTCACCTACCCAGCTGCCATCGGCCGCAACATCGACGAGATCCTCCGCGTCCTCGATGCTCTGCAGCTCAGCTCACGCTTCCCCGACTCGACGCCCGTAAACTGGTCCAACGGTGACGAGGTCATCATCGCGCCGGCACTCTCCGACGAGGAGGCGTCCGCAACCTTCCCCTACGGGTACACGGTCCAGACGCCTTATCTCCGCACAACGCGCCAACCGAATCGGTGACGCCGTGGAGATCCGGCCTCGACGGCGAGGCGCCGGTCCGCCGGTACACCTTCGGCCTCGAGCAGGGGGGCCGGCGATGTCTGACCAGGCAGTGATCGCAGAGCGGCCAAGTCGGACGGGGGCAGAGTGCATCCGTCGCGACACATCCTCCCGCCGGGCCCGGACGGACCTCTCTGGGTCCCGGCTCGAGCGGGTCGTGCGCGGCCGACCGCCCCAGACGGACCAAAGTGATGGCATGTGGCGAAGCTTTGACGTCGGAGCCGTGGTTGATTCGCTGCCGTCGGGCGACGCGGTCGTCGCCGCCGGTGCCGGGGGAATGGCGAGAAGAGTGAGCCGGGCACGGCTGGCGGCCTCGCCCGAGCATCTGCGTGAGGTCGAGGCGAACGAACTGGTCGTTACGACCACAGCCACACTCCTCGCCGCGGGGGGAACCGTCGCTGAGCTCGTCCACCGCTTGCAGAGGGCGCAGGCTGGCGGGCTCGCAGTCAGACTCGACCCGTCGGTTTCACTCCCGTCCGAACTGCTGAGCGCGGCCGACGCCCTGTCCTTTCCCCTCATCGTCTTTCCCGAAGGGACCGCGCTGGCCGATGTGACAGCAGCCGTACTCGACGCATTGCTCACCGCCCAGGGGCAACGTCTGGAGCGCATTCTCGACATCCACCAACGCTTCACTCGCATCGTCCTGGCCGGCGGGGGCGCGACCGAGATTGCGGCCACCCTGCACGACCTGCTCGGCTGCCCGGTCGCCGTCGCCGACGCTGACGGAAACGCGAGCGTCGTCGCTCCCGCGGATTCTGCCGGGGCGTTCGACCAGGCGTCGGCCCCGGCGATCCGACAACCGATCCAGGCCGGTGAGCACAACTACGGCGAAATCATTGCACTCGCCGACGAGGCAAGCCTCGACGAGGATCAGCGACTCGCACTCGAACGTGCGTCGATGGCCATCGCCCTTCGACTAGCACAGGCCAGCGCCGTCGCGGAGGCGGAGGAACGCTTCGCCGCCATCTCGCTCGAAGAGCTCATCGCCGGTCACCCCGGCGATGCCGCTGCCGTTGCCGAGAGAGCGATCAGTTTCGGATGGGATCTCGCCCGGCCGCGAGCCGTCCTCCTCGCGTCCATCGACCCGCCTGCCGATGGGCCCAACCTGGCGGTGGCGCTGGGCAACATCGCCGCCGCCGCCCGGGCAACGCTCGGTCACGACGCAATCGTATGGACACGCAGTGCGACGATCGCCGCGCTCGTCGCGCCCCAAAGCGACGCGCCCGCCGAGCGCCGGCGCATCGCGGAAGGCCTCCGGCTGGAACTCGACCGGCGGCTGAGCTCCGTGAACGTCAGCATCGGGGTCGGACGTCGGGTCGACACTCCCAGCGAGCTGCCTCGGAGCTTCTACGAGGCAAGCCGCGCCGTCGACGTCGGACGCTGGGCAAAGGGCCGTCATGTGACCGAAGTCTTCGACGAACTCGGCCTCGAGCGACTCCTGGCGTCGACCCCAACCGACGATCTCGCAGAGTTCGTACAGCACTCCATCGGCACGCTCGTCGACTACGACCGAGTGAACCGCACGGACCTCGTCGAGACATTGGACATTTGGCTCCAGACGCGCAACATGGCTGAGGCCGCGCGACGTGTCCATGTCCACTACAACACCCTCAAGAACCGGCTCGAACGGGTCGAAGCGATCCTCGGACCAATCGTGGATGACTCCGCTCGCTCATTGGAGTGCCAGGTCGCGATCTTCGTCGCACGGCACTACGAGGGAGCATCGGCACTCGACCACCGCATGTGAGAATTGGACAGCTCTGCATCCGACTCGTGTGTCATCTGACCAGTGGCAGTTCGCTTTCCTCAGGCAAGACTGACCTCGTGAGAACGCGAAGGGAGGCCCGATCATGACCAACGACACGCAGGTAGTTCCGGACTCCGTGGCCGTCTCGGCCGCTGGAATGGCTGGATGGGCAATTTGTCCACGACCCGGTGGACAAGTTGACCCGGCGCCGGGCGAGTCAAGCGCGTTCCATATCGTGCTTTCGAATTGACATCCGACTCGCAGTCGGCCGCGGTCCAAGCAACTCGATAACTCCGCTGCCCTGTCCGTGACCGCGAGGCGTCACTGGCGCTCGGTGCACTGACTCTCCGACGTCGTAAGCACGCCTCGTTCGCTCCGGCCGACGCTGGAGCCCAGGACCCGCCGGCAACCGCCAGACCGGAGGCGCCAGCCACGATCCACAGTCAAGCCGGTTCGAAGCAGATAGTTCTTGTCGTTCCGCGTGGTCTCGAACACGCGCACTTCCCGAGGAGTCTGACTATGCCAGCAACGTCGCACATGATCGACAGCCGCACGGCCACCTTCGAGCCCGATCGGCGAGACATCATCGATGACTTCCGAAACCTGCTCCTCGCGAGCCGTGACGAGCAGACGATGATCCTCGACGAGCTGACCGCCGCCAGCGGCACCGACGAACTCGACGAGCATGCCATGGTCTCGGCGGCGTTCGCTCGGAACCTGCTCGAAGACGTGGAAGAGGCTCTGGCTCGCATCGACGGCGGCATCTATGGGACGTGCGCGTCATGTAACAGACCGATCGGGTTCGAGCGCCTCAGGGCGCTTCCACATATACGGTCTTGCATCGCCTGTGCAAGTCTCGTCGCCTGATGCTCGGCGCCGGAGGCACATCACGGCGAGTGCCTCCGGGGCCGGACACGGAGCAACCACATGATCGACCACACGTCACTCAGCGTCGAGCGCCTCCGTCGCGCAGGCGTCAGACACACATCCAGGGATGCTCCGCCCTGGCATCATCCGACGTAGATCTCCGAGTGCTCGTAGGCCGGCGCCGCGACTGGCAGCGGCGCTCGACGGTCTTCGACCGGATCGAGGCGCCGGCCCGCCTCGCATTCAATGCGATGCCCGTAACGTTCCACCAGCGCACAGAGAGACCGGCGCGCAAGGCGTCGGCCGACCGCACTGTGGGCGACGCTTCCGACCAAGCCAGCTGGCACGGTGTAGATACCGATCAAGCGCAGAGTCGTGCGACCTGGGGCTGACTCCGCAACCTGGAGTTCACCCTCAAAGGCGGGGAGCAGCCTCTCGCGGCCGGCTGCCTGCCAAGTCAGCGGGAGCACGAGCCCTCGTTCGCCGGATTGGGGGAGGCCCTGCCGCAACGTCACCTCTTGGTGGATGCTGGCGCCCGCGCCGAGGTCGAGGCTCAGCTCAGTACGAAATACGCGGGCTCTCGCGCCGCTGCTCGGCGTCGTCGGCATAGCCGAACACTGCACTGGGGTGATGCAATAGGATCGAACAGACCTTCGCGACGCGAACTTGGACGGTCGTCGAGGCCTCAATCGCGCCTTCTGTGCCCTCGTTTCCGTATGTTTGTGACGACTTCATAGGAGCGACCACATGATCCATGGGTTTATTTTCGAATGAATCGTCGCCCTCTCGCACTAGCGAAAGGTCACCTCATTCTGGCGGCGCGTTGTTCATAACGAACAGTTGTATTGCCCTTCGGGCCATCGGGTCGCAGGGACGACCTCGGCTCGAGATGGTCGGTCGAGCCGTTGTGACACAAGGGCTCGACGGAGACCGCCTCGCACATGAGCACCGGTCCGCATCTCCAGGGGTTGCTTAGCCCGCTGCGACGGGTCGATTTCGGACGATCGATGCTGCCGCGGCGGCAGGTGGCCAGCGCGCGCTCACATCGTGTCGTACGTCCAGTCAGGGCGCTTTCGCCAGAACGTCTCGTCGTACGTGGCTCGGCCGGCGGAGAGATCGAGTAGTTTCGGAATGGGACGTCGGTCGGGCCGCGGACACTGATGGCGCTCGATATGCTCTGCGAACTCCTCCGGAAAGGCACGCAGCAGACTGCTCACGACCAGTTGCTCCTCCGCAGCGAGATAACACCGGCTGCCGTCGGTGACTCTCTCGAGCCAGCCCGCAATGACGCCGAGGTCATTGTCGTCTCCCGCGCCGCCCTCGATTCGCTCGAGGCTCGTCGTGATCTCTCCGGTGCCGATCTTGCATGGTGGACACTGGCCGCATGACTCGATGTAGAGGAACCGGGAGAACCGATAGGCGGCATCGACCATGCAAGCAGTGTCGTCGTAGACGATCAATCCGGCCGCACCCATCCCGCTGCCGATTGCCTCGAAGCCTTCGTAGCTCAGCGGCGTGTCGAGATGGGCGGCGGTGATGACCGGGTTGACGACTCCCGAAAAGACGGCCTTGACGGTCCTTCCCTGCCGGAGTCCGCTACCGACCGCGTCGATGACTGCTCCGAGAGGTGTGCCGAGCTCGACCTCCCCGACGTCGGGGCCCACCACATCTCCGACGACCGTCACGACCGCTGTTCCCGGCGAAGCGGCGGTTCCCATCGATCGGAACCAGTCGCCGCCGCGCACGAGAATGTGGGGCACGTTCGCCAGCGTCTCGACGTTGTTGACGAGCGTCGGGTTCGGCTCATCGGTCCGCGGCCGGGGGCCGTGAGGTCCCGCCTCCCATCCTTCCTGCGGTCCGGACGCAAACAGGCCATGCTCATAGGGCGGGAGCCAGCGCGGCAAGGGTGGCTTGCCCTCGATTACCTCGAGCATCGCCTTCTCCTCCCCGAACAGGTACTCGTCTGGTCCGGCGACGATGTTGACGATGCAGTCGTTACAGATGCCTGCGGCCTGGAACTCCTGCACGGCGTGGGTTACCGCGGCGATCTCACGCTCGAACGTTCGTTTCAGGCAGATAAACGCTTCATCGGCCCCGACGGCGAGGGCGGCGATGATGACACCCTCGACTACCTGGTAGGGGTTGGCGCGAAGAATGGCGCGATCCTTGAAGGTTCCCGGTTCGCCCTCGGCGCCGTTGCAGACGAGGTAGCGACGAGTCGCACTCTGGCCGGCAATGCTGGCCCACTTCCGGCCGGTTGGGAAGCCGCCACCTCCTCGTCCTCGCAGGCCGGAGTCGGCGACCGTGCGAATGGTGATCTCGGGGCCGAGACGCTGTGCGGTCTCGATGCCAAGACCACCGGTATCGGTCGCGAGGTAGGCCTCGAGCGACGTGACCGGCTCGGACGGCAACAGGAAGGTCATCGGCAATCTTCCGCTGCCGGTCGAGAACGAACTTTCGCGGTGTGCAAGTACCCGGTCATTGCTCCGCAAGCCTATGACGGCAGTGGAGCTCCGCCAGCCGAGGCTCGACCTCGACCATGACCTGGTCGGCCGAGGAGCGGCCGACGCCGTGCAGGTGTTGGCGCACCACGGTCATGAGCCGGTCGAGGTCGACACCGTTGTGAACAATCTTCAGGCACTGGCCCGTCATCGAGCCGGTTGCCTGCACGACGCCAGGTTCGCTTCGGAGCGAGTCGAGCGTTTCGTTGAAGCACCACGGGCAGTTCGCCCCGACGACGGTGATCTCGGTGGTGATCGAGTCCGCACGGTCGGCGATCAGCGGGTCAACGTCGGGCATGTGTCCGCTCCCTACTCTCGCGTCGATCCGACCTTACTTCTATCAGTCGATGGTGTCCGGAGCGGCTAGCACGAGTATCCGTAGACTGGGCAGCGTGTCGCGTCGAGTGGACGTCCGGAGCGCGCATCAGGACCTACCTCTGTCGCACGTGAGCGGGTCATCGTCTGACGATGCGGTCAGTGCGCCGATCATTCGTTGATCGACACCTTGAGGGCAGCCGAGCTGCCGACGGTGCACACGTGCAACGTTCTGGGCAAGAGCGGCCGCCCGTTGCGCCCGGGGACCGATCCATCCGAGCTCGAGGGTTTCATTGAACAGATGGAGCCAGCGCTCGAAGTGCGCCGCCGTGAAGGCTCGTCGGTCGTGGACGAGTGCGTGCGCGCGGAAGGGGTTGCCAGAGTATCCGGGCATGCCGAGCAACGCCCGACCCCAGAACGAGGTGAGCCTGGGGAGGTGTTCCGACCAATCGACCTTCGCCACGTCGTTGAACACCGGGCCGAGAACGTCGTCCTGGGCAACGTCGGCGTAGAAGCGCCGCACCATCTCCTTGATCTCCTCTGGCGTGTCGAGATCTCGCGTTGGTGCGGGCCGCGGCGTGTCGCGCATGGCGTGCAGTCCTCCCAGTCGCATCGTCCAGATTTCTTCTAGCTGTCGCTAGTATAGAAGCTTGGGTGCGAAAAGCTTGAGGCAGTCGGAGGCGATCGCGGTTGTTGGGTGCGCGCTCGACCAGCCGGGGAGGGCGCGCACATGACGGGCACCGCCGGCAACCAAGCGACCTTCACGCTGCAACCCAGTCCACCGTTCCGGCTGGATCTCACCGTCTGGGCGCTGCGCCGCCGGCCCGACAACATCGTGGACCGGTGGGACGACAACGGCACCTATCGGCGAATGATGACCACCGTCAATGGCCTCATTGACGTCGCTGTCTGTCAGGTGGGTACGGTAGAGACGCCAGAGTTCCGGGTGACACTGAGCGGACCGTCGGCCCGGCGGACGTCGACCCATGCCGCCGTCGCGGAGGCCGTCACGCGTTCTCTCCGCCTCGGCGTCGACCTCGAGGGCTTCTATCGGATGGCCAACACCGACTCGCTCCTAGCTCCGTTGAGCCACCGGTTCCTTGGAATGCGGCCACCCCGGTTCCCTAATCTGATCGAGGCCGTGGCCGCGGCGGTGTCGTGCCAACAGCTCAGCCTGACCGTCGGCATCCGATTGTTGAACCGCCTCACCGAGGCCTACGGCCGAAGGGGCCCGACCGGCGCTCATGCGTTTCCGGAAGCCGCTGATCTGGCCCGGAGGTCGGGCGACGAGCTTCGCCGGCTGGGATACAGCACCCGCAAAGGCCACGTCATCACGGCCTTGGCCCGCGAGATCGATGACGGACGCCTCGACGAGGACGACCTGGCCCACCTCGACGACCACACCCTGGAGTCACGACTGTGCCAGTTGGACGGCCTTGGCCGGTGGTCCGCCGAGTACGTCATGCTTCGGGGCTTCGGCCGGGTGAACGTCTTCCCCGGAGACGATGTCGGCGCCCGCAACAAGCTCGCTCGCTGGATCGGCGTCGGCCTACCGCTCGACTACCGGACGATCGGCGGCATCACAGAGCGCTGGCAGCCCTACGCTGGTCTCGTCTACTTCCACCTCCTGCTCGACAGCCTCGCCAACTCCGGGTGGTTGGACGCCGACTCGCCGGCGCTCGGGCCAGTCAGGCACTTGTAACACCGGCGTAGATACGGAGCCGTAAACGGCTTGCCAGCGGCGTGGAGCCCGAGCTATCCCAAGTCGGAGCGCGTCCGGTGAAGAGGAACCACGACGACGGGCTGATCGGCGTGGTGCAGAAGCCGGTAGCTCACACCGCCGAGAACACGACCCGTCAACTTGCTTCGCCCACGAACGCCAACGACGAGGACGTCGGCGTTCTCACGCGCGGCGACGGCGAGTAAGCCGGCGGCCGGTGAGTCGTCCTCGACCAGGAGACACCGGTACCCGACGCCAGCGGCCCGCAACGGTTCGGTCCAAGCCGTCTCGAGGTCGCGCCGCAAGTCACGCCGCCAGGTTCTGAGCGTGTCGAGACTGAGGTCACGTACAAACTCCTCGTTGTAGGTGAGGACATGGACAGCGACGACTTCCGCGTGTGCCGATTTGGCCAGATCAGCCGTCCACGTCAGGGCGGATCGCGAGCCGTCCGATCCATCGATGCCAACCACCAGCCTCCTGAGGAAGTGGTCGCCAGCGTCGCCATTCTCGGACACGTTCATTTCACTCCCCTAGTACTCGCCTTCTACCGAGTTGGCGTGTCGTGGCACCCAGGGATGATGGGTCATCGTCGTGGCTCGCCTCGAACGGGCAGCTCAGTGGGCGTCGCTTCGGTCAACGCGGGCGCGACGGGCGCACTGTCGTGCTTGTCGCCGGGGAAGACGTCGGTCTCCGAGCGGTGCCAGACGGGGTGGTCGCCGGCCGTTTCGACGTTGAAGCCGTAGTCGTAGGCGAGGGTACCGCCGAGCGTTCCGCCGAGGAACGTGAACGCCGCTGCCGCGACAGTGAACACCAGCGCGAGCAGTGGCGTCGCCCGGTCGTCCCAGAAGAACGCAATCCGTACCGCGATCCCGGCGAGCACCAGAGCGGTGACAGTGAGCATGGTCCAGGCATGGGCGTTGACGGTGCGCCGGGCCTGCGTTCCCTTCTCGGTGGAGCGTTTCCAGTCCCAGAAGCCAGTGAGGGCGGCGAGCAGCGACACCGCGGCGCCGCCGATCAGCGTGAACGTCGCGGCCCGGTAGAAGTCCCGGGCCCAGAGGCGGTCGTCACCGCCGACAAAGGAGATGACATCGAAGCCTGCCGCCAGCATGTAGGCGCCGACGGGAATGTCGGTCAGGGGCGGGTGCAGCGGCTTGCCGGCCCAGCCCCGCAGGCCCTTGAAGGTGCGGCCTCGTAGGGTGAGTGCTGGGCGGAACGAGAACTTGCGCATCGTGACTCCTGTCCGGGCCAGTGCCCCGCCCGGGATAGTGAGAGGGGGTGGACCAAGCTCATGCCCGCCGGTGCGGGAACACCTCGGCGAGACGGGCGAGGGTCAGCGCAGCCAGCAGCAGCCCGAAGTCGCGCAGCGCGATGTCGTAGTAGTCGGCCATCAACAGGAGGTTGATGATGATCCCAGCCAGCCAGGCGGCGACGAGATAAGCCCCGAAGCGGGGCCGAACCGCGACAACGACGCCGGCGAGGATCTCGATGACGCCCACGGCGTACATGAGGGTGTGGGCCTGGACGTGGAACAGGTCGGCGAACTCGGGCGCCAAGTAGCGGTCCCAATCGACGAGCACATGGAAGAACTTGTCGACGCCGAACAGGATCGGGGCGACGATGAAGCCGATCCGCAATAGCCAGAACGCCTGGTACGTCGGGTCCTGGAGACTTGCGGGCCGTGTCGCCGGCCAGCGACGCGGCGACCGGCCGACTCGGAGGTCAGTAGTAGCCATGAGCCTCTTCCTCCCTCTATCGACAGCACCACTTGACTATAGGGGGTGCCGAAAGTATCGTCAAGGAAAATGAGATTTAGAACGGGGAAGCGGCGACTCGGCTGACGATCTACGGCGATTTCAACTGTCCGTTCTCGGCCCTTGCCAGCGCCAGGGCCGACATGCTCCATGCCGTCGACGCCTACGAGATCGACTGGCGCGCGATCCAGCACGACACGACGATCCCCGGCTCCGGTGAACCGGTCGAGGGTGACCTGGCCGCCGAGTTGGCGGCCGAGGTCGCAACGATCCTCGACCTGAGCGAGCACGACGTGCGCCTGCGCCTCGCCGTTCCGCCGGTCCGGGCCAACACGGGCGTCGCCTCAGCGGCCTTCGCCGCCGCGTGCAGGAACGCTGACCGACTTCGCCGACGACTCTTCACCGCCGTGTGGGCTGAGGGCCGCAACATCAGCGATCCCGCCGAGTTGGATCGGCTCGACGCCGGTGACCGTGATGTCGCCGCCGCCAACAGGTGGCAGCGCGAGTTCGAGGCACTTCCCCGACCCATCACGCCTACCCTGGTGCTACCCGACGGCTACACCTCCCGCGGTCTCGGTGCGCTGGCACGCCTCGCCGCTTTCGTCGCCGACCCTTGAACGCGACCGGAAAGGAGAAGCGAGTGAACGATGGAGACCAGCCCCCGAGCTGGCCCACTCCTCCGTCACCCTCGGGCCAGAAGATCATCGCTTTCAGCGATGCTCCCGTCGCGACGTCTGGGCGAAACGTGCGAACCGGCAGTGCCTCACCGGCGAGGGTGACCACTTCCGGCGGGGTGTGGCAGGTGCGCAACTGGAGCGACGTCGCCGCGCGGTGCCCCGCGGCACGGCGTCTCGACACCTGACGAGCCCAAGGAGACATTCCGACCATGGCCAGCGACGACTTCGAGGAACGGATCGCCGGTGTCGCCTCGCTGGCGGAGCCGCAGCGGCGTGCCTTGTACAAATTCGTCGTCAACCGCAGCGACGCCGTGAGCAAGGACGAGGCCGCCCGGGCCATGGGTGTGGCCCGGTCCGTTGCGGCCTTCCATCTCGACCGACTTGTCGCCGACGGGCTGCTCACCCCCGAGTTCCGTCGGCTCACCGGCCGGCAGGGTCCCGGCGCTGGGCGACCGGCGAAGCTGTATCGACGCGCGGAGGCGGAGCTGTCGGTGAGCCTCCCGGCCCGCCAGTATGACCTTGCGGCGGGGCTGCTCGCCGCCGCAGTCAACGACGCCATTCGCACCGGTACGCCGGTCGGGGACGCGCTGACCCGCGTGGCCACCGAGTGTGGACACGGGCTCGGGGACCGGGCCCGGCGGGAGGCGGGGAAGCGGCCGAGCCGGCGGGCCCTCCTCGACGCGGCGCTGGCCGTACTCGAAGAGCAGGGCTACGAACCCCGCGTGCGCGGCGACGAAGTGGTGTTGGCCAACTGCCCGTTCCACGCTCTGGTTGACGAACAGCGCGACCTGGTATGCGGGATGAACCATGACCTGTTGGCCGGGATGGCCGACGCCGTCGGCGACGACGTGCTCGCGGCGCGGCTGGAGCCGTCGGCGGCCAACTGCTGCGTCCGCCTCGACGCCCGCCGGCGAGCATCGAAGGACCGGTAGTGGACTGGGCCGGGTGGGCCGTCTTCGGGCTGGTCGCCACGACCGGGCTGACCGCGGTGATGATCGGCGCCCAGCTCGCCGGCCGCACTCGGCTCGACCTTCCGCTGATGCTCGGCACCATCGCGACCGAGGACCCCGACCGGGCGCGGGTCGCAGGCTTCGCCATCCACCTCGCCATCGGCGAGGTCTTCGCTCTCTTCTACGCCGCTGGCTTCGCGGCGCTCGACCGCTCCGGCTGGTGGCTCGGCGCCCTCTTCGGCCTCGCCCACGCGGTGATCGCGCTCACCGTGCTGGTGCCCCTGCTCCAGGGCGTTCACCCGCGTATGGCGAGCGAGCGAGCCGGGCCGGATTCGACCGCCGTGCTTGAACCACCGGGGTTGTTCGCGCTCAACTACGGAACGGCCACTCCGCTCGTCGCGGTGGGTGCCCACATGGCCTACGGGGCCGTGCTCGGCGTGTTCCTCGGGAGTCACTGACGATGCCGTCTTCCACGCGACCATGACTGCTCGCCGGGTTCCCATCGGCGACTACGGACTGGTCGGCGACACCCGTTCCGCGGGGCTGGTGGCGCCAAACGGTTCGATCGACTGGTGGTGCGCGCCGCGCTTCGACGACCCGCCGATCTTCGGTCGGTTGGTCGGTGGCGACGAAGCCGGCTGGTTCTCGCTCGGCCCGAACGAGGCGGCCGCGCTGGCGGGCCGCGCGTACCGACCCGACACGGTCACACTGACGACGACCTGGGCGGTTGGGGGCGGCGAACTCGAGCTCGCCGACAGCCTCATCGCCGAAGTCGAAGGGCGCTTCCTTCCCGCCACGGTGCTCGTCCGACAACTGACCGCCCAGGGACGGACCGTACGAGCCCAACTTCACCTCGCTCCCCGCTTCGGGTACGACCGCCGGCCGCCGCGACGCGTCGGGCGCCGGGCGGGCGCCCTGGTGTGTGAAGGTCGCGATCTCGCCATCGCGGTTGCGTCCGACGGTCCCGCCGTCGCGGTCGACCAGCCCGTCGACTTCGAGGTGCACCCGGACCAGCCGGTGACGATCGTCGTCACTGCGGCCAGCCGCAGCATGCTCATCGTCGTACCCCCAGCACTGGCCGTCGCCGAGATTGCCCGCGACGAGGCCGACTGGCGGGCCTGGGCCGGCGACATCCACGCGGCGGACCATCGCGAGGAAGTCGTGCGCAGCCTCCTGACCCTTCGGCTCCTCACCTACTCGCCCTCCGGCGCACCGGTCGCTGCACCAACCACGTCGCTACCAGAGCGGCTCGGCGGCGATCGCAACTGGGACTACCGCTACGCCTGGCCTCGGGACGCCTCCATCGGCATTGCCGCATTTCTGGCTGCCGGCAAGCCACGCGAGGCACGGAGCTTTCTCGCCTGGCTGCTGCACGCCAGCCGTCTGTCTCGACCGCGTCTGCCGGTCCTCTTCACCCTCGACGGGCGCCCCGGCCCTGCCGAAAGGGAACTGGGCGGCTGGCCCGGCTACGCCTCCAGTCGCCCTGTACGCGTCGGCAACGGCGCCGCCCGTCAACATCAGCTGGATGGCTACGGCTGGGTCGTCGACGCCGCCTCGCTCCTCACCGACGCCGGCCACCACTTGTACGGCGAGACCTGGCGGGCCGTCGCCGCCTTTGCCGACCAGGTCGCCACGACCTGGACCGCGCCCGACGCCGGGATCTGGGAGAAACGGGCGGAGCCCGCCCATCACGTCCACTCCAAGCTCATGGCCTGGCTGGCGCTCGACCGAGCCGTCTGCATCGCCGCGGCTCGCGGCGATCGACATTGGCGTCGAACCCGCCGATGGACCGCGGCACGAGATGCACTCGCCGAGGACATCCGCAACCGAGGCTTCGACCCTGCCCAGCAGGCCTACACCGCCGCCTACGGCTCGACCGAGCTCGACGCCGCCGTGCTCATGCTCCCTGTCCTCGGGATCGATCCGGCGTTGAGCCCCCGCGTCATCGGCACCGTCGACGCTATCCGCCGGCGGCTCAGCGCCGGAGGACCGCTCCTGTACCGGTACCCACCCGGCACGGACGGCCTCGCCGGCGGCGAAGGCGCCTTCCTGCCGTGCTCGTTCTGGCTCGTCCAGGCTCTGGCCAACACCGGCCGAACGGACGACGCCGCCGGCCTGTTCGAGGAGCTCCTCGCCCTCGGCGGCCCGCTCGGCCTCTACGGCGAAGAGATGGACCCCGTCACCGGCGAACACCTTGGCAACTACCCCCAGGCTCTCACCCACGCCGCGCTCGTCCAAGCAGCACTGTCCCTACCGGCGCTACGACCTACGCCGGGCAAGAGCAACAGCCGTCCTGACGACGACCGACGGAGCGGCCCAGGCTCAGCGGTGTCGTTCAGCCGGCGGTGACGGCGCTCGTCCTCATCACTCCACCTCGCGCGAGCACGGATCCTGCTCGGGGCGGGCGGCTCGACACCGAAGCTCGGATTCGCGGCGCCAGCCACAACTGTCATCCCCCGACCGACGGGTGGGAGCGCACTCCTTCGCTCATGAGGCGAACCGTCCGACCTCATGTACGCGGATGCTGTTGGTGCTTCCCGTCTTGCCCGGCGGGGTCCCGGCAACGACGACGACGATCTCGCCGGGCTCGACCAGGCCCACTCTTCGCATCGCCTCGTCGACAGCGGCCGTCATCTCATCGGTCGCGGTGACCGGCGGCGCGATGAAGGCCATGACGCCCCACGACAGCGCGAGCTGGTTCTGGACTGCCCGGTCGGGAGTGAAGGCGATCAGCGGTATCGGCGGTCGTCGCGCGGCGAGGCGGCGCGCCGTCATTCCCGTCTGAGTGAAGGCCACGAGCGCCGACGCACCCGTTGCCGAGCCGATGGCCACCGCGGCCTCGGCGATCGCGTCCTCGCGTCCTGTCGCGCGCCCGCGCAGCGGCGGGATGTTGTGAGCCAGGCTCTCCTCGACGGCGACGATGACGTCCGCCATCGTTGTCACCGCCGCAACGGCCCACCTGCCGATGGCCGTCTCACCTGACAGCATCAGCGCGTCAGCGCCATCCAGTACCGCGTTCGCCACATCGGACACTTCGGCCCTTGTCGGCCTCGGGCGCTGGATCATGGACTCCAGCATCTGCGTTGCCACGACAACCGGCTTCGACCGCTCACGAGCCGCCTGGATCGAGTTCTTCTGCACGAGCGGCACCTGTTGGAGGGGGAGCTCCACCCCGAGATCCCCGCGGGCAACGATGATCCCGTCGAAGGCGGCGATCACCTCGTCGACGAACGCGACAGCTTCGGGCTTTTCGAGCTTCGCGAGAACGGGGACTTCCCGCCCGACTTCGTTCATGAGCGCGCGGACGGGATCGATGTCCGACGGCTTGCGAACGAACGACAGCGCCACCAGATCGGCGCCGACGTCGAGCGCGAACCGCACGTCGACCATGTCCTTGGTCGTGAGCGCCGGGGCGGTGATGTGCACGCCAGGCAGATTCAGACCCTTGTGATCAGCCACGAAGCCGCCGTCGACGACACGACATCGAATCTCGCGACCGTCCGTCCTGAGCACCTCGAGACGCACCGCCCCATCGTCGATGAGAATCGCGTCGCCCTCGACGACGTCCGACGCCAGCTGCGCATACGTGGTCGACACGCGCTCGGCCGACCCCACGACCGGCTCGGTCGAGATGATGAACTCCGCCCCCGTCGCGAGCGCGGCGCCCCCACCACGGAACACGCCGAGACGGATCCTGGGACCCTGGAGGTCGGCGAGCACGGCCACGTGGCGACCCGTGGCGGATTCCGCTTCCCTGACATATGCGCACAACTGGCGATGTTCTTCGTGAGTGCCGTGGGAGAGGTTCAGGCGTGCGACATCCATGCCAGCTCGTACCAGCGCCTCCACCTTCTGCGCGGTCGACGTCGCAGGACCAAGGGTGCACACCATCTTCACCCTGCGCGCACGGAGGGCTGCCGTCACGACACTCCTCGACTCTGATGACCACTCCTTGCCTGCATGGGGCTGCTAGATCGACTGGCGGTAGCCGAAGAACTCATGGTCCTGGTTGTAGCCACCGTAGCCACCACCTATCTCGGTAAAGTCAGCGACGAATTCAACACCCTTGATCCATTTCACCTGCTTGAAGCCGAGCTGGGTCTCGTTGCGAAGGCGCAGGGGGGCCCCGTGGCCGAAGGACAGCGGCTCGCCGTTCATGTCATAGGCGAGCATCGTCAGGTGGTAGTGCATCTGTTCGATGGGATGTGCGTCGTAGTAGATACCTCTGTCCGCTCCATCACCCAACGAATAGAAGACGACCCACTTCGCTTCGACCTGCGGCCGAACCAGCTCCATGATGGTTTGCATCGACACCCCGCCCCATTTGGCGATACCCGACCATCCCTGGATACAGAAGTGCTGGGTGATCTGCTCGTGGTACGGCAGAGCCCGCAACTCGGCGAGGGAGAGCTCGACGGGGTTCTCAACCAGACCCTCGATTCGTAGCCGGTAGTCCGTGAAGTTCCCATCGAAGAGTGCCTTGTACTCGTCGGAATCGGGATACTGTCCGTTGTACCAGAAGTAGGGCGAGATGTCTTTCTCCGTGTACTCCCCCGGCGTGGCGTCCACGTGCTCGAAGAGGCGTTGCGCGGGCCCGATCAACGCGAAGCCGAGTCGCTGCACGGCTCGAGGATGGCGCAGCGTAAAAGGCGTCGCCGCCACCCAACCCACGATGCACACGATCATCGATATAGCGAACACGGTGAAGCCGATCCAACTGGCGTCGTCCCGCGCCGCATACATGTGGTTGAGGTTCCTGAGCAGGCCGGTGGTGAACACAAGCGTCACGTGTATCACGATGAACAGTACGAACCAGACGAACACGAGAAAGTGCAGCGACCGCGCCGTCTGAATGCTGAGCATCCGGCTAATCCGCTTGAAACGGGTGGACAGCGCCGGTGACATTCCAAGCCCGGTTAGGAACGCAAGCGGGGCGGCGACGAAGACGGTGATGAAATAGGCGAACAACTGAAGGCTGTTGTAAGCGACCCACCCGTTCTCGGTCGGCCACTGCAACGAGAGATACTGGATGAGGACGGATACCGCGTTGGGAAGCTCCGCCCAGGTGGTAGGCACGACGCGGCGCCACTGATCCGTCGCGAACAGCAGGACATAGAAGACCAGTCCGTTGAGCAACCAGAGCGAGTCGGTGCCGAGATGCCACCAGCGCGCGAGGCCGATGGAGTGCCGGATGCCCGGCAGGCCCACCTGTCCCGGTAGACTGATGGAGTCTTGCTTCGCCGTCCACAAGGGCTCGGCCGGGACCGACTTCTGGATGCGGAACCATTCCTTACCGGGCGTGCTGTGCCTCGTCCAATACAATCGGGGGTGGTCACTGAGGATCTCGCAGCCCGGACCTGATGATGAAGATCATCAGGAAGAGGTTGAAGAAGTGCTGCACGCCGACCCAGATCGGTAGTCCGGGATTGGCCTTGGCGGCGGTTGTCTCGATCGTGCCCGGATAGCGAGCGATGAAGCGCTCGACCGACGGGATGTTGCGCAGGCCCTTCGCGGCCGCCACGGCGATGATCAGGAGCAGGAGCGCAATGGGCAGCAACCAGAGCAGGTTGAACCATCTGCTGCGACCGATCCGGACGCGGGGCGCGATGCCACTGGCCTGGGGGACCGAGCCGGCCCATGTCGTCGGATCGACGACGTTTCGACCCTTCGTCAATTGCGACCGGAAGTCGCGCAACGTCTCAGGCGAAGCCCCGGGCGCTACCGACGCGGACGCTCCTTCACCGGCCCGGCCGCTTGAGTCGCTACCGGTCATCACTGACCGCGCCACGATCGCGGTCACTCATGAGTTGACGAAGCATGTAGGTGAGGATGCCTCCGTGGCGGTAGTAGGCGGCCTCGTGGGTCGTGTCGATGCGGAGGCGCACGCGGAACTCGGTGTCGTCAGCGCGAACCGTCACTCGCTCCGGGACCTCGCCCGCATTCAGCGCCGCCAGTCCACGGATCTCATAGACCTCGCGTCCGGTCAGGCCGAGGGTTTCGACCGATTCGCCGTCGACGAACTCAAGTGGCAGGACACCCATCCCCACGAGGTTGGAGCGATGGATGCGTTCGAAGCCCTTGGCTAGCACGGCCTTCACGCCGAGGAGTAACGTACCTTTGGCCGCCCAGTCCCGCGACGACCCAGCGCCGTAGTCCGCACCTGCCAGCACGACGAGCGGCACTCCCTCGTTGCCGTACCGCATGGCGGCCTCGTAGATCGGCGACGGCTCCCCGCCTGGAAGGTGAACGGTGTGGGAGCCCTCCGTGCCTGGCGCGAGACGGTTCCGGAGCCGGATGTTCGCGAACGTGCCCCGCACCATCACCTCGTGGTTGCCGCGCCGAGCACCGTAGGAGTTGAAGTCCGGCGCCGCCACGTCGAGTCCGATCAGGTACCGGCCGGCTGGGCTGTCGGGCCTGATCGTGCCGGCCGGAGAGATGTGGTCGGTGGTGATGCTGTCGCCGAGCACCGCGAGGACCCGGGCGCCGACGATGTCTCCTACCGGTTCTGGGTCGCGGCCGATGCCGTCGAAGAACGGGGGGCGGCGGATGTAGCTCGACGACGGCCGCCACTGAAACGACTTCACCGTCGCGATGTCGAGCCCCCGCCAGTTGTCGTCGCCGGTGAACGCCTTCTCGTAGCTGTGGTGGAACATTTCGGAACGGACGGCGTCTCGAACGGTATGAGCCACTTCGGCCGAGGTGGGCCAGACGTCGCGCAGGAACACTCCCCGGCCATCGGCGTCGGTGCCGAACGGTTCGTGTATCAGGTCGATGTCGAGGGTTCCGGCGAGCGCGTAGGCCACGACGAGCGGCGGCGAGGCCAAGTAGTTCATGCGGACGTCGGGGTGGATGCGCCCTTCGAAGTTCCGGTTCCCCGACAGCACGGCACACACGGTCAGGTCGGCTCTGTCGACGGCCTCCGAGACACCGTCGAGGAGGGGACCCGAGTTGCCGATGCACGTGGTGCATCCGAAGCCGACGAGGTGGTAGCCGAGCGTCTCGAGTGGTTCCAGCAAGCCGGCCTCGGCCAGGTAGTCGATGACGACCCGGGAGCCGGGGGCGAGGGAGGTCTTTACCCACGGTTTGGTCATCAGTCCTCGCTCGAGCGCCTTCCTCGCCAGCAGCCCGGCAGCGATCATGACCGAGGGGTTGGACGTGTTCGTGCAGCTGGTGATGGCGGCGATGACGACGTCACCGTGGTCGAGTGTGACGTCGCCCCCGTCGGCGAGAACCGCGGGAGTGGGGCGTCTGAAGCGTTCGGGCATCGCCTCGGACGCCGACGACGGCGGCGCCGAGTCACGTTCGGGGCCGGCCGGGTTGGAACGCCCAGCGTTCGATGCCGGCGGGTCGCTGGCCGGGAAGGACTGGGCGGAGGCCTCGTCGGGGCCGCGCGGCGAGAACATCATGTTCGTGGCGGATTGGCTGCCGGCGAGGGCCAGTCGAAACGTGCGTTTGGCATCGGTGAGCGGGACTCGGTCGTGGGGGCGGGCCGGGCCGGCGATGCTGGGCACCACTGCCGCCAGGTCGAAGTCAATGGTCTCGGAGAAGATCGGGTCGGCCGCGCCTGGCTCGTAGAAGAGTCCTTGCTCCTTCGTGTAGGCCTCCACGAGGGCGATCTGCTCGGGTGCGCGGCCGGTGAACCGGAGGTAGCGCACGGTTTCGGCGTCAATCGGGAACAGGGCACAGGTGGAGCCGTACTCGGGCGACATGTTGCCGATGGTCGCTCGGTTCTCGAGTGGCACTGCGGCGACCCCTGGTCCGTAGAACTCGACGAACTTGCCCACCACCCCGTGCTGGCGCAGCCGCTCGGCGATCGTGAGCACCAGGTCAGTAGCGGTTGACCCTTCGAGGAGCTCGCCGACGAGTCGGACGCCCACGACCGCTGGGAGCAGCAGCGAAAGCGGCTCGCCGAGCATGGCTGCCTCCGCTTCGATCCCGCCGACCCCCCAGCCGAGGACGCCCAGCCCGTTCACCATCGGCGTGTGCGAATCGGTTCCGACGACCGTGTCCGGATAGGCGCAGCCGGCGGCGTCGACGAACACCACTCGCGCCAGGTACTCGAGGTTGACCTGATGGCAGATGCCGGAGTCCGGAGGCATGACTCGAACGTCGGCGAAGGCGTCCTGCGCCCAGCGCAACAGCTCGTAGCGCTCGCGGTTGCGGACGAATTCAAGTTCGGCGTTCCGACGAAACGCGTCGGGGCGACCCGACACGTCGGCGATCACCGAGTGGTCGACGATCAGCTCCACGGGCACGCGCGGGTCGATCTTGGCCGGGTCTGCTCCGAACGCTTCCATGGCGTCCCGCATTGCGGCCAGATCGACGATGGCGGGCACGCCGGTGAAGTCCTGCATGAGGACGCGTGCCGGCGCGAAGGCGATCTCTCGAGTGCCGGCCGAGCCTGGCCCCCAGCGGGCGAGCGTCTCGATGTCGGTCCGCGTAACCGCGACGCCGTCCTCGGAGCGGAGAAGGTTCTCCAGGAGGACCTTCACGGAGAAGGGAAGGCGGCCAACCTCGGCTATCGCGTCGAGAGCGTGAAGCCGGAAGATCCCGAAAGAGGTTCCTCCGACGGCGAGCCGGCCATGAGTCCCGAAACTGTCTGTCGGCATGACGCTTCTCAGCTCGCCAACAGCTCGACCACGTGGTCATGTCGGTTGGCGTAGCCCCACTCGACGGCTGGCCTCCGGTCCAGCACGACCCGCTGGAGGGACCGGCCGATCCGGCCGAAGCCGTTGAAACCCACACGTAGGACCATGGTGGACTCCTTTGCCCCGCGGAAGCGGGTCACGCGTTCCTGGGATCGAGTGCAGCGGCGTCGATGGCGTATCGGTCGATGGCGGCAGCGACCACGTCTACTTTCACGTCACCGCGTTGCGCCAGTCCGTCCAAGGCCGCCACGACGACATGGGCGGCGTCTACCTCGAAGTGTCGACGGAGCGGGGCGCGGGCGTCGGAGAGGCCGAAACCGTCGGTGCCGAGGGGCACGAATGGCTGTGGGACCCAGCGGGCGATCTGGTCGGGCACCGCCTTGACGAAATCGGTGACGGCGACGACGGGGCCGGCCAGCTCGCCGAACGCCTCCACGACGTAGGCCCGTCGCTGGGACCCGGTGGGATGCAGCCGGTTCCAGCGCTCCACTGCGAGGGCATCGTTGCGCAGCTGTTGGTAGCTGGTCGCGCTCCACACATCGGCGCCGACGTCGTGCTCGTCGGCCAGGAGGCGTTGGGCTTCCAGGGCGGCCAGCATCGCGGTCCCGCTGGCCAGGATCTGGACCTGGTGGGTTCGCCCGGCGGGGGCAGGCCGAAATCGGTACAGCCCGCGGAGAATCCCGTCCTCGACACCGTCGGGCATCGCCGGCATGGGATAGGTCTCGTTGTACAAGGTGATGTAGTAGAAGACGTCCTCCGGATCAGCGCCGTACATGCGCGCCAGCCCGTCGCGGATGATGATCGCCAGTTCGTAGGCGAACGCCGGGTCGTAGGCACGGCAATCCGGGACAACCGCCGCCCAGGCGTGGCTATAGCCGTCGCAGTGCTGCAGGCCTTCGCCTTGCAGCGTCGTGCGACCAGCCGTCGCGCCCATGAGAAATCCCCGTCCCCGCATATCGCCCAACGCCCAGATGAGATCGCCCAGTCGATGGAACCCGAACATCGAGTAGAACACGAAGAAGGGGATCATCGGCTCACCCCACGTGGCGTAGGCGGTTGCCGCCGCAATCAGCGATGCCATCGAGCCGGCCTCGGTGATCCCCTCCTCGAGGATCTGGCCGTCGGTCGCTTCCTGGTAGCTGAGAAGCAGGTTGGCATCGACCGGCTCGTAGCGTTGACCGGACGGCGCGTAGATCTTCGACTGCCGAAACAGAGCGTCGATGCCGAAAGTGCGCGCTTCGTCCGGAATGATCGGCACGACCCGTCGGCCGACGTCGGGATCACGGAGCAGGTTGCGCAGGAGGCGGGTGAAGGCAGACGTGGTGGATACGGCCACCTTCTCGCCTGTGCCGGCCAGCAGCTCGGCGTAGCGTTCCTCGCCGGGTAGTACGAGCGTACGGCTCCGGACGACCCGGGCCGGCACCATACCTCCGAGGGCTTGCCGCCGAGCCATCAGGTAGTCGTACTCCTCGGATTGAAGGCCTGGGTGCACGTACGGCGGCAACTCGTCGCTCAGGCGCTCATCAGTGATCGGCAACTCGAGGCGGTCCCGGAACGTCCTGAGCTCCATCTCGCTCATCTTCTTCATTTGGTGAGTCGCATTGCGGGCCTCGAATCCGGGTCCGAGCGCCCAGCCCTTCACCGTGTGGGCGAGGATGACCGTGGGCGCGTCTCGATGTTCGAGCGCGGCGCGGTACGCGGCGTGGACCTTCCGGGGATCGTGACCGCCACGTCGCAGCCGGCGGAGATCGACATCGGAAAGGTGCTCGACCAGCGATGCGAGAGGTGCCTCGGGACCGAAGAAGTGTTCCCGGATGTAGGAGCCCGACTCGACCCGGAACTTCTGGAACGCGCCATCGACCGTGGCGTTCATCTTGGTGACGAGGTCGCCGTCGCTGTCGCCAGCAAGCAGGTCGTCCCACTCCCGACCCCAGACGACTTTGATCACGTTCCACCCCGCGCCCCGGAAGAGGCCCTCGAGTTCCTGGATGACCTTGCCGTTGCCTCGCACCGGGCCGTCGAGGCGCTGCAGGTTGCAATTGACCACAAAGATGAGGTTGTCGAGGCGTTCCCGACCCGCCAGTACCACGCCGGCCAGGCTCTCGGGCTCGTCCATCTCGCCGTCGCCGGCGAAGCACCACACCGTCGCATCGCTGGTGTCCACGATCCCGCGATCGCGGAGGTAGCGGTTGAACCGGGCCTGGTAGGCAGCGTTGATGAGACCGAGCCCCATCGACACCGTGGGGAACTCCCAGAAGTCGGACCGCCGAGGATGCGGGTAGCTGGGCAGGCCACCGCCCACCTCGCGGCGGAACCCCTCGAGGTCGTCCTCCGTGAGGCGGCCCTCGAGGAAGGCACGGGCGTAGATGCCCGGTGACGCGTGGCCCTGGATGAACACCTGATCGCCAAAGGCGCCATCTGCCTTGCCGTGGAAGAAGTGGTTGAAGCCCACCTCGTAGAGGGTGGCGGCCGATGCGTAGGTGGCCAGATGGCCGCCGATGCCGTCGAGGCGGCGGTTGGCCCTCGCGACCATCACTGCCGCGTTCCACCGGATGTAATGGCGGATGCGCCGCTCGACATCTTCATCGCCGGGATAGGGAGGCTCCTCGGCAGCGGGAATCGTGTTGATGTAGTCGGTCCCCCCCAGCGGAGGGATGTCGATTCCCAGCTCGGCGGCTCTCCCGAGGACGTGGAACAGCACTCGACGCGCGCGGGTTGCTCCGCGGATCCCGGCGAGTGCGTCGAGGGAATCGATCCACTCCTGCACCTCGCCGGGGTCAGGGTCGGAGAGCTGGCGCAAGGACCGGTACGGGTTCATCTGGACCCGGCTCCAGGCCGCTCGACGTTCTCACGACTGGTCATCCTGGCCTCCTCGTCGTCGTTGCGCTCACGTCGACCGATCGACCCGGCGGTGCGGCGGCGCTCGGTGGTCTTCAGCGGTAGGACGATCCCGGCGCGTTGCAAGGAAGTGATGGAGCACTCGGGCGCCGGAGTGCTCGACGTCGCGGGTGGCGGTGACGAGGGTGATCGTTTGCGTACGGGCGAGGTCGACGAGACGGTCTACAGCGGCCGCGGCAGGAGGCTGTCGCAGCTCGGCGCGGTAGCGACCAGCGAACTCCGCGAACCGGTCCACGTCATGGCCGTACCAGCGCCGGAGCTCGGTGCTTGGGGCAGCTTCTTTGACCCATTCGTCCAACGCCGCGTCGGCCTTGGTGACACCGCGTGGCCACAGCCGGTCCACGAGGACCCGGTAGCCGTCATCACCCTGGACATCGTGGTCGTACGCGCGGCGAAGACGTACGTCATAACGTGGCGGCATCTCGATTGGCCTCTCTGTCGGACGGGATCCTCGCCGGACGCTCCTCGAGGCTGTCACGTCGGCTTCGCCCATCGATCAGCCCATCCGTTCCTGTGCTGGCGACTCCGTCACGTCGTGCAGACGGTGGAGAAGGTCGTGGGTCGCCTCGCCCAAGACGCCGTCGACGAGGTCGCCGAGCGTCACGATCCGGTCCCCCATCCGACACGTACAGGACCAATCACGAGGCGTAAGCCGTTCGAGCAGGGCGATCAGCCGGTCGGCCGCCATGCCGAGCTGAGACAAGAGCCGTCCGGGCGCGAGTACCGAGCTGGCGACGGTCGGTGCTGCGATCCGAACCGGATCGACGATCGGGTGCTCGTCGACACCAAACCGAGCGACGCGGTTTGCGGTGACATGGAGCTCGTCGCGGAGGAGCGCGACGCGCTGCAAAGGCGCAGACACGAGGGCTGCCGAAGCGTTGCGGCTCTCGTCCGCATCTGCGTCAAGCAGACACTTGGCGAGGGTGAGGAGCCGGCGGACCGCCGCCGGTGCGTCTGCGGCCGGCCCTGAGCTCCGTTCAACCGGGCCCACGGGTCCGGGGAGCGACGGCTCGTGACGCTCCGACGACGGGTGCCGATCCCGGCTCCTCACGAGCACGAGCGGATCAGGAGCGACGGTGAGCGGCGTGCTTGTGCGTCGCCGGTCGCCAGGCGTCTTTGCCCGAAGAAGTGCTTTGGGTGCGGGTCTGACACCGGGATCCTGTTCATCGAGTGGTTCGGCTGCCACGCGTCTTCTCCGGGCTCGGTGGGCGGTTGGTTGGGGATGCGGCGCCAAGCCGGCGGGCAGGAAAGCGGATGCGGCGGCCGGCTCACGACGCTCTTGGTGCAGGCGCGGGCCGGCGAGCCAAGCGGGCAGCGTCGCCGTGGTTGCGCAGAACCCGCAGCGGTAGCCGTGGGGAGTCGTCTCGAGGCCTTCCGGGGAGATCGGCCGATGGCATGACCGACAGGTTCCGTAGGAGCCGACCTCGCAACGAACGATTGCAGCTTCGAGCTCCTCGATCACCGCACGCGCGCGATACATGCGAAGCGCAGCAACGGCGCGATCACGGCCGGTCGTGTTCGCCGGGTCGGCCGTGAGCGCGGCGAACGTCGCCTGAAGCTGCGCGAACCGCAAGACCTCCTCATCGAGCCCGACAAGAAGGCTTGTGCGAAGCAACGCTGGCGGGCCCGTCCCAAGACGCGAGGCGGGTGCTCGACCGTCGTCGCGTGACGCCTCAGTGGGTGCCGTGACGGGTACCTCCATCGTGCTCTGGCACGAGATGACGCCCGAAGATCGAGACCCTTCGGGTCGCCGCCGAACGCGGCCATCGAACGCGTTATCAGGACTCAGAGGAGGGGGCATCAGTCTTCCTCCCGGGTTCAGTCATCTGCGGGTGGCGACGCTCGCCATCTGCTTCTCTTCAACTTCTTGGTTGCTTCGGTCGCCATCGTCGAGGTCGCCGTTCTTCGACACGGATCCGGCGGCCGGGGCCACCACGGGTACGGGCGCTGTACCAGTGATGGCGCTTGTTAGGCGCTGGATCCGGGTTCGACTTGGCTGCGCGGCAGCGACCAACGGATCGAGCAGCTCCCAAGCGGCGACGAGCCGCCGCAGTTCGCGGAGGTCATCGCGCAGCATTTCTGGAGCTTCAGCGAGATCCTTCTGCCACCCGACTTCCTCGAAGAGGTTCCGTAAGACCGTGTGTGGCCGCACCATCGCATTGCCAGGCAGGTTGCGCAGGCTACGAAGCGCGCTGACCAGATGGCGCTGCGCGATGTCTGCAACGGCCGCGTCCTCGAGCAGCTTGGCCGTCCAGTCGGGTGTGAGCATCCAGCCGCACCGCGGACAGACCCCCGTTTGCTGAACACGAACCTCGAACAGAGAGAAATCTCCGTCGCAGCGGCGACAACGCGCCTCGATTGGTGTGACCGGCATGGTGCTCCTTAACGGTGTCGCGCCTCGACGTCATGGCCGTGCGGTACCAACAGGCATTCTCGCGTCCCGGGCGCCGCCGGCCACTGGCAAGAGTGGATGTGTTTGGGTTCGCCAGGTGTCGCCTTCTCACACCTCGTCGCGGGTGAAATTCGGGAACGGACATCGCGGCGCCAAACGCGCCGTTCGAGGCGTTCACGGCTCACTGGTGGAGTCGGGGTAACGCCAGGCCTTCGGCAACCGGCGACCAGTGATCTGCACGGGGCTGATCCTGATCCAGGAATCCTTGTCCCCGTCCTCCCACGACGAGAGGCCGAGCGACCGTAGGAGAGCAATGGCCGATGCATCGATCACTTCGACCGCCAGGCCGAGGATGAGCACGCTCCATCCCGACCGGTACAACGGATCGACCGAGTCAACCTGGAAGGAGACCTGAACGCCATGACGAAGCGCAGAGAGCTTGGTGCCAGAGTCGGTGCGGAGCACGATGTCACCACTCTCCAGGAGGTAGTTCATGGGTAGAACCACCGGCCAACCGTCCACGACGAACCCGAGTCGCCCGACTTTCTGCCCCTCAAGAAGCGACGCACACTCGGCTCGGTCGAGCACGACTGCGCGAGTTCGCGGGCGTCGTTCCGGCGGCGGGCGCGGGATCGACTTGGCAGGAGCGATGCCATTGGGAGGAGAAACTCCTTGGACCGATGGCCGGTCGAGTCGCAACGCCGGCCTGTCGCTACCGATGCATTGCTGATCACGAAAGACCGGGGCCGACGATGCTCGCACGCCGAGTGGGACCGTTGATGTCATGAGTGACCAGACTCCCTCTCGCGCGCACACGACGATGCCTCCGAGGCGGGAACGACGATCCAGTCGCCCAGGTCGCGACTCGGCTGAGCCCAGCCGCCGTGGTGGTCCAGGGGCATCAAGCTTGCCGAGGGTGCCGCGTCGGCCGCCAGAGCCCGATCGTCAGCCCGGTGACGGGACCGGAGCCACCAACCGCGATCTCGCCCCGCATGGCAACGGCCTCGCGAGCCGCGCCATGACGTACTCCGCCAGCCCGCGCTGCGGCCGGCACAATAGAAGTTGACCGCGCCCATGTCCCAAGACTTCCTCCTCATGACCGGGACGGCCGCCCAGGGCGACCAAACCCTTCAGCGCTTTCTTCCAGTGTATACTAGATTAAATAGCTCTCACAACTTCGGGCTGCGAGGACGGGCGTTCCCAGCTGGCTGTCCATGCCGGGCCGGATGGAGACTGCGCCGTTCTAACCAGGCTTGCGCGCACTTTCGCATCCCGGGTTTCGCGTGCCCTGGGTCCAAGCCCCTCGGCAGGGTGCCGGTCCCTCGGGATGCAGCACGGGCTGTCGAGCCAGGATCGACGGACCGGTCAGGTCGGACCTGGCGCGTTTGTCGAGGTAGTCCCGGAATTCGGCGGCCTACCCGGCGCTACCCGGATCACCGTCGCTGTGGCCTCGGAGCCAGGTCACCAGCGGGACCCCGGGCAATGCGATTTGCCTCGATGACCACCGTCAGCACGTGCCGAACTGCCGCGGATCCGACGCAACGCTCATTGGTTGGCGCCTTCAGCCATGGCGTGGCTGACTTCATTCCGATTGAGTATCTCTAGAACCTCGCCGACGGCTGGGCTGACGGCGGGGAACGACAGGCCACCGCCCTCCTCGGCAACGATTTGCTGCATCCGGGCGAGCACGCCGAAGACGGCTGCGCTGAGCAGGCTGACTTCGGACGGGTCGACGCTGATACAACGTGACGTGGCTGCGACGTGGAGGAGATCGCGGGCGACGAACTCACACTCGCGTTCGCCAAGCGAGCCCTCGACGACCAGGTGGACATACGGCGATTCTGGGTCGCCACCCGCAGCTCCGTTACAGCGAGCGCCGGATGACTGTCTGCGCCGACCGTGGCGGAGAAGATCATTCGATGTTCGTCGTCTGGTTCTGCCCTCATGGGGCGCCGCCCTCCAGGCGGTCGCCGGGGTCTGGGACGACGGTCAGTGCCAGATGTCAGGATCCCGTATGCCTCTTCCAGGGGTTGCTGCAAACCGGTGTGAAGTTTGGGGATCGAGTTCGACAGGGGCTCACCGGGAGGTAGGTGACGACACCCACCGCCACCACGTCGAGGTCGTCTCCCTCAAAGGAGACAGCTACCGGCTCAAAGACCGAGACCTCGGAAGGGTGCCCACCGACGACACAGCATGACCAGAACCATGGCGACGGGGGGTTCAACATTCAACCGTCGCCGTGAGGTCAATCTTCGGCCGTCGTTGACAGGCGCGTGGCCTCCCTCGCTGCGAGCCAGCACGACAACGCTGTCGGGCCAGTCCCAGACCCGCCCCTCGCGGGCGGCCTGTACTTCTCGTCATGGCGAAGGGCTTTGGCCGGCTGCAGTGCAGCAGTGCTCAACATTCCTACCTCCCCTTGGAAGGCGGGGTCACGGGGGCTCGAGCAAACCCGTTCTCGCTACGACAGGAGTGCGCGGCGAACCCCGCATTTGGCACGCTTCTACAACCAAGGAGAGCTCGCGCGTGGTCGGCCAGCCCGCAGGGGCGACGATCGGGTGGGTCTGGGCGCGTTAGAGGAGGCATCCGGCGAGCTTCTGTGCGTCCGCTCCGTCCACCCACTCGTGGGGCGGTACTTGATGACGCCGGAGACGACCTCGGCGAACTTCGGCGCGACGCCCTGAACGGTTGATCAGATCATGCACAACGGTTTGGAAGGTTGGCGACCGCTGATCCGTCGGGCGATCGCGTGACGGTGGCCCGGCGGGTCTTGGCCGCCTCGTCACGCTGGAAGATCGCGCGGACGCTGTCAGCCCGGGTGTGGCAAAAATCCGGGTCAACCCACTCGCACTTTCGACGAGATCGATCATGCTCTACTTCGCGATTAGGAGTTCACACGCTGTAGAGAGCTGGAGCGCGCCAGCACGCTCTGCACGGCGCGGTCTTCCTCTCGCCTTCCGCCGGGGCGGGTCCCGATATGCCAGCCACCAGAAGCGAGCGTTCAGGGCGGGTTGTTCGTGCTCTGTCGGCCTTGTTGGTGCGACGCCCGGTCATTCGTTCACGGGCGCGACGACACAAGGCGCGACCGACGCGTTCACGATGCTCGCGGCTGTCGCGCCCAGAAGGGCACGCTGCATTCCCGAGCGGGCGTGTGTTGTCACCGCGACAAGGCCGGCTGGTCGCTCCTCGAGGTGGCTCCGAATGCCGCTAGCCGGCCCGATCGGATCTCGTACGACGACACCGTCGACATCCGGAACGTGGCCCTCAACCTGCTTCACCAGGCCGTCGATGTAGCGCTCGGGTTCGACGCCAAGACCGTACCGGCTGCGCTGGCGTTCCGGCCGGAGGGGCTCGGGCGCATCCTCGACGACGGTGAGGATCGACAGCGTCATCTCCAGCGCCTGTGCCCACGCCGTCGCCAGCGGGACGACCTGTTCGGACATCTCGGAGCCGTCGACGCAGGCCACGATCCGCGGCACCGATAGCGGCTCTGGCCAGTTGCGGGGACGGGGCGACCAGACAGGATTGTCGGCCATCGGGCCCAACGCGACCATTGCCTGACGCGAACGCTGCAGCACCGATCTCGCCACCGACCCCACCAGCGCACCACTGAGCCGACCGCGTCCATGCGTCGACATGCACACCAGGCAGTCTTCGAGTTCACCGGCACGGCCGACGATCACCTCGGCTGGCTCGCCCCCCACCACCACTTGCACTCGGTCATCTCCGACATCGACGTCCAGCACCGCGGCGGCCAGGGTCCGTAGGCGGCTCGCCTCGTCGTCTGCCTCGGCCACGCTAATCGTGTGCAGCGGCGCGTCGAAGCGGCCTGCCAGCACTCGCGCCGTCGGCATGGCGCGCAAGGCGAACTCGGACCCGTCGAGCGGGACCAACACCGAGCGGACTTGCGCGTCGCTCGACGAGGCGCTCAGCCCTGACGTCATCGAACCAGCAGCCTCACGAGGCGCCAGCGTACTCGCCGTGGTGAGAGCAGCAGCACAGGGACGCAAGCGGTGAAGCGTCGGCTCGTTCGCCGTACGGGACGGCGACGCTTCGACAGGATTTCAAATCTGCGCTCGATCTGGATGCGCTGCAGGGCGCGCGGAAGTAGTTCGACGTCGCTGGCCAGCAGGCGGCATCGTTGGGGTACGAAGCTGTCGGAGGGAGAGTCGGCTACGTCGTGTAGGAGGCGACACCGGTCCTCGGGGTGATGGTGGTCACCGTGCAGCGACCAAGCAACAGGGGGGCGATGTCGAGGTGGGGATCCCGAAGCTGCGCACGGGCAGCTTCTTCCCGGAGCTGCTCGAGCCGCGCCGGCGCGTGGATCGGGCGTTGTGGGCGGTGATCATGACCGACCGCCTACATCACGGGCACCTCCACCCGCAAGGTTCGACGACCTCTCAAAGCACTCGGCTGCGACAGTGGGTATCGAAGTAGACGGTGTCGCCGATCCGCGCCCAGATCGACGCCGATGTCGCCGTGCTGCGCACCCGCCGCCTCGATCATCAGCTGTTCGTCTACGTCTGGCTGGACGCCACCTACCTGCATGTCCGCGAGCACCGCCACGTCGTGTCGAAGGCGGTCGTGATCGCCACCGGGCTCCGGGCCGACGGCCATCGCGAGGTGCTCGGTGTCGACCTCGGTGACTCCGAACGGAGCGTTCTGGCGCGAGTTCCTCACCCGAACCGACGTCGTGGGCATATGCCTCGACAAGGCATCCGTCATCCGCCTCGGCGGCGCCCGCGTCGTCGGGATCAACAACGAGATGATCGCCGCCGAACGCCGCTACATCACCGCCGCCGCCTCCGTCGCCAACCTCACCGACTGCAGCGCCGAACGCCTTACCCGCAGCACCCCGAACCTGACCAACAGCTTCCGGGAAACGCGCGTGGTCACCCACACCACGAGCCGGGACGCCACCCGGCCGGACACTGATGTGTGAACGGTCCGGCTCGGAAGCTGGACCGTGGCGCATGCCGCCGACGCCGCCGGTTGTTCGGAACGGACCTGTTACCGGTGGTTGGCCCGCTACGACCGGGGCGACCGATGATCGACCGCTCCTCGGCTCCCGGCTTGCTCCCCGGGCGGACGGCGGCGGCCGTCAAGGCGGTGATCGAGCAACTCCGCCGGCTGCGCTGGACCTCGACCCGCATCGCCGCCGCGCTGGGCATCAAGACCTCGACGGTGTGCGCCGTGGTCGGCCGCCTCGACCTGAACCGTCTGTCGCGCCTGAAGCCACCGGAGCCGCCCAACCCCGCTACTGCCGGCGCCACCCAGGCGAACGCGTCCACATCGACGTCAAGAAGCTCGGCAAGTTCCGCCGTGCGGGCCCACCCGCTCGCCGCCGCCAGGGCGGTTGACCCTCCAAGCCGAATGGGCCTACGCCGCCAGCTACCAAGACCACCGGCACCCTGTTGCCTGACTCGCGTGCTACAACGGCCGTCGACCACACAGCGCCCTCGGTCACAGAACGCCCATCAGCCGCACCCACGCCGACGAACGTTCCTAGGACGTACACCTAGGGGTGATCATTGCCTTCACTCGGCCGGGCCCGTTACCGCGCTCTTACCGAGGCAGCCGTCGCGCGCTGCCGCGGCTTCCGCCAGGATCATCGCGGCCACCGGCGGGCTCCGACGCGCGTCTGTCGTGCCGCGCTGGTGGTACTTGTGGCTCGATGCTTCTCGGTTCGGGCGTGCGGTCCGTCGGCAATGCAGCCGGCAACGTGCTGCGAATGCGGTGCAGTCATCGATGGCGGTGCCCTGGCTGCGCGCGAGTACGGCTCCACCTCGGGCCGGCCATCACTTGGGGTCGCAACCCATTTTCTCTCCCCGATGAGTGCCGAGACGGCGTGTCTTTCGTCATCCACCTGAGCAGGCGCCGCCCTAGTCGGTGAACGGCGTGCTGCGCCCTGAACAACCGGCGCCGCATGGCAAGACCAGTCCAAAACATCGGGCCCCCGACCTGGCGAGATGAGTAGTTGAGTGAGTGGTGCGGTGTGTGGCCCGCTCCACCATGCGTGGTGCCGGCCGGTTGTGCGGTTGCCGCCCCTGCGGGGGCGGGTGCGGTAGGTGCGTCGGCGCGACCGGCCGCTCAAGCCGCCTCGCTGCACTCGGGGCCAAGCCCTTCGGATTGACCGGCCGTTCGTCGCCGACGCTGCCCCGGTAGGGGCGAACCCGCCCACCTCCGGACGGGTCAGGCCGGTGGAGCCGCCGAGGGTCGGGGAAGCCCGAGACGGCTCCGTCGGTCCCCGCCTCCCCGAAGGAGCTCACCCATGTCCGATTCGATCCGCCCGAACCTGTTGCACGTCGTGGCCGACCCCACCCCGGGCGTGCATCGCACCACAGCGACGACGTGTGGTGGTGGCTGCCCATCATCGGGCCCACGGCCACCGTGCTCGCCTACCACCTCGCCCGTCATACCACCGACCGTGATGCGTGCTGGCCGACCGAGGTGTTGGCCCAGATGATCGGGCTGGCCGGGAATCGGTCCAAGCTGTGGGTCAGCCTGGAACGTCTCGAGCGGTTCGGGGTCGCCCGGTTCGTGGCCACGGACACGCTCATCATCCGCCACTGGCTCCCGGCGCTCACGGCGCGTCAGCTGGCCCGGCTGCCCGAGGCGATGGCGGCCGCCTACCCCCACCCGGCCGAGACGGTCATCCAATGACGATCGTGCCCCACCGCCGGCTCGTCGCCACCGCCGCCGTCTACCAATGGGCCGAGACCGACCCAGACCGCCAAGTCTGGCTGCTTGGCTGCCTGGCCCGTCATCTGGCTGGCGACTGGGGTGACCTCGCCCGCCACGACCGGGCCGCCAACGACGCCGCCCTCCGCTGCCGGGCCGGGCGGCTGCTCTCCGCCTACCAGCTGCCCGCCGACCTCACCGCCACCGTCGCCGATGGGAACGTGTGGATCATCACCGATGACCTCGAGGACCCCGACACCGCAACCACCATCGTTTGGCCCTCCGACTACTAGCACCAACGAAACCCGACGACGAGGCCCCTGCCATTGGTAGGGGCCTCGTCGCGTCCCGACACCGCTCCGCTCGCGCGGCTCGTGACACGAACCATTCACTCTCCTCAGTGATGAGGTCGAGGCGGATCTCTCACATCATCTGGGACCCGGGGTTATCCGGGACGGGGGCGTGGCCGTCCTGGTCGGGGCGGGCCGGGTGGTGGTGGTGATCCCGGATAACGACAGCGGCGTGAGCCTTCTCCCAGGGATGGTCCCTGGTCCTTGGAGGAGGCAGTGATGGATGTGCACGACCGCGTCGCGCGTTCGGGTGTCGGGCCCGTTGTCCGGCTGGGCGCCGGGTCTGATCGGCTGGCTGGCCGGTTCGCGCTTCGGCCGGCAGGCGCAGATCAACCACACCCGCCGGCTGGCGTTGCTGCGCGGCTGGCTCGAGCGCGACCGGTTCGACCCGGTCGAGGTCGACGAGATGCTGATCGGTGAGTTGCTCGCCGTGCATTCCGGGACGGGGGCGTGGCCGTCCTGGTCGGGGCGGGCGGGTGGTAGTGGTGATCCCGGATAACGACAGCGGCGTGAGCCTTCTCCAGGGATGGTCCCTGGTCCTTGGAGGAGGCAGTGATGGATGTGCACGACGCGTCGCGCGTTCGGGTGTCGGGCCCGTTGTCCGGCTGGGCGCCGGGTCTGATCGGCTGGCTGGCCGGGTCGGGCTTCGGCCGGCAGGCGCAGATCAACCACACCCGCCGGCTGGCGTTGCTGAGCGGCTGGCTGGAGCGCGACGGGTTCGACCCGGTCGAGGTCGACGAGATGCTGATCGGGGAGTTGCTCGCCGGGCATCAAGGTGAGGGACGGGGCCGGTCGCTGACGGGCCGGTCGTTCCGGCTGGTGCTGCAGTTCTTGCGGGCCCAGGGGGTGGTGCCGCCTCGGGCGCCGAGGTCGGCTCCGGTCGATGTGCTGCTGGGTCGCTATCGGGAGTATCTGGCCGTGGAGCGGGGCTTGCGGCCGACGACGATCACGATCTACACGGGGATGGCGCGGTTGTTCTTGTCGTTGGCCTGCGACGGTGATCCGTGTCGGGTCGAGGCGTTGACCGCCGCCGATGTGGCCCGGTTCGTGGCCCTCGTCGCCGAAGGCCGCCGGGCGAGCTCGGTGAACGCGATCGTCTCGGCCGTGCGCGCCCTGTTGCGCTGGTTCTACGCCGCCGGCCTGATCGCCACGCCCCTGGCCCAGGCGACCCCGTGGCTGGCCCGGGGTCGAGTGTCGACCTTGCCGCGTCTGGTTCCTCCGGGAGCGGCCGAGGTGCTATTGGCCAGCTTCGATCGCTCGACTTTGGTCGGAGCCCGCGACTTCGCCATTGTCACGGTGGTCGCTCGGCTCGGGTTGCGGGTCGGCGAGCTGGTCGCGTTGCAGGTCGACGACATTGACTGGCGCCGCGGTGAGTTGGTGGTGCGCTCCAAGGGTGGCGGTCGGGACCCGCTTCCGCTGCCGGTCGACGTCGGCGACGCGCTGGTCGCCTATCTGTCCGCCCGAGGCCGTGAGGAGCGGTGGCGTCAGGTGTTCCTGCGGGTCATGCCACCGCACGGACCGATGCCGATCGGTGCGGTGAACGCGGTGATGCGCCGGGCCTGCGCCCGGGTCGGTCTCCCCGATCTGGGCACGCACCGGCTGCGCCACTCGGTGGCCAGCGACCTGTTGCGCCGGGGCGCGGCGCTGCCCGAGATCGGCCAGCTGCTCCGACATCACCACCTGGCCACCACCGCCATCTACGCCCGGGTCGACTCCACGACGCTGGCTGGTCTGGCTCAGCCGTGGCCGGGGAGCGGGTCATGACCGCGCTCGGGGTGGCGTTGGCCGACTACCTGGCGGTGCGGCGCGCTGTCGGCTACCGCCTGGAGGAGGCCGGTCGCCTGTTGGCCCGCTTCGTCGCTCATCTCGACGCCGACGGGATCGACACGGTGACCGTCGCCGTCGCCGCCCGATGGGCGGCCACCACCCCTCGAGGCGGCAACGGGGCCCGCCGGTTGACGGTGATCCGCGGGTTCGCCCGCTACCTGCAGGCCCTCGACCCGACCCACGAAGTTCCCCCGACCGGCCTGTTGCCGGTGCGCCGAACACGCCCGGTCCCGCACCTGTACTCCGACGCCGACATTGCCGCGTTGACGGAAGCGGCCCGGGCGTTACGGCCGCCGCTGTGGGCAGCGACGGTGGAGACGATCATCGGGACGCTGTGGGTGACGGGAATGCGCGTCGGTGAAGTGCTCCGCCTGAACACCGCCGACCTCGATCCCGACACCGGGGTGCTCACCGTGTGGCTGTCCAAGTTCGGCAAGTCCCGCCTGGTGCCGCTGGCGCCGAGCACTATCGCGGCGCTCGGCCGCTACCGCGCCCAGCTCCCAGCGACGGTGACCACGCCAGCGATGTTCGTCACCCCGGACGGGCAACGGGTCTGCTATCCGAAGTTCCACCGGGTGTTCGTCAAGCTGTTGGACCGCACCAAGATCTCCACCGCCGACGGCCGGCGCCCACGCGCCCATGATCTCCGCCACAGCTTCGCCGTCAGGACCCTGCTCGGCTGGTATCGCGACGGCGCCGACGCGCAGGCGCTGCTGCCACGCCTGTCCACCTATCTCGGCCACGTCGAGCCGGCCTCCACCTACTGGTATCTGTCCGCCGCCCCCGAGCTGATGGCCCTGGCCGCCCAACGCCTCGAACAACGCGGAGCCCAGCGGTGAGCGCGCTGGCCCCGATCCTGGAGGCGTTCTTCACCGAACGGCTCCACCGTCAACTGCACGCCAGCCCACACACCGTGCGCGCCTATCGGGACACGTTCCGGCTCCTGCTCGACTACGCCCGCCAACGCACCGGCAAACAGCCCTCCCAGCTTGACCTGGTCGATCTGGACGCCCCGTTGATCGCCGGGTTCTTGGACTACCTCGAACACGAACGGCGCAACACCGTGCGCACCCGCAACGCCCGCCTGGCCGCCATCCGCTCGATGTTCCGCTACGCCTCCTACCGGGAACCGGCCCACGCCGCGCTCATCCAACGGGTCCTCGCCATCCCCGACAAACGGGCCCGCCACCCGGTCGTGTCCTTCCTCTCACCGGCCGAAGTGGAGACACTCCTCGCCGCCCCCGACCGCACCACCTGGCTCGGGCGCCGTGATCACGCCCTGCTGGTCACCGCCGTCCAGACCGGGCTGCGCGTCTCGGAGCTGTGCGGGCTGCGCTGCGGTGACGTCGTGCTCGGCGTCGGCGCCCACGTCCGCTGCTACGGCAAAGGCCGCAAGGAACGCTGCACGCCGCTCACCCGCCACACCGCTGGCGTGCTGCGCACTTGGATGCGCGAGCTCGGACACGTCGGCGACCCGCCCCTGTTCCCCACCCGCCGGGGCGGCCCGCTCAACCCCGACTCCGTCGGCGATCTCATCGACCGTCACGTGGCTGCCGCCCGCCAGCACCCCGGCTGGACGACCAAGCGAGTGACGGCGCACACGCTGCGCCACACCGCTGCCATGACCCTGCTCGCTGCCGGTGTCGACACCGCCGTGATCGCCCTGTGGCTCGGTCACGAGCACATCCAGACCACCCAGATCTACCTCCACGGCGACCTCACCCTGAAGGAACGGGCCATCGCCCGCACCAAGCCGCCAGGAACCCGGCCGGGCCGCTACCAGCCACCCGACCGCCTGCTCGCCTTCCTTGAAGCCCTCTGATTATCCGGGATCACCACCCCGTCGGCCGGCCTCCGACCAGGGCCGCCAGCCCGCGTCCCGGATAACCACGGGTCCCAGATGATGTGAATTATCCGGGAGCCTGGATAACTCACAGATTTTCACCCTCTGGTGTACCGGCCGTCCGTTGGGTGGTGATGCTGTCGATCGCCAAGCTCCGCGTCGGCCAAGAGGCCTACCACCTGTCCGGGGTCGCCCAGTCGCTCGACGACTACTACACCGGCGCCGGCGAAGCCGCCGGGCGTGTGGGTCGGCGGCGGCGCCGCGCGGCTCGGCCTCGACGGCGAGGTCGACCCCGACGATCTGCGGGCCGTGCTCGCCGGGCTGGCGCCCGGCATCGGGTGGCCTGACGCCCGAACGGCGAACACGCCGCGGCCGCATCCACGCCGGGTGCCCGGGTTCGACCTGACGTTCAAGGCCCCGAAGTCGGCCAGCGTCCTGTACGCCGTGTCCGACGACCCGCGGGTGCAGGGCGCCGTGATCGACGCCGGCGAGACGGCGATGCGCGCCGCGCTCGGCTGGCTGGAGCGCGAAGCGATCCGGGTGCGGCGCGGCTCGCACAACCAGCGCGTGGCTGGCCGCCCACGCCGACGAGCCGGGGTCGGGCCCGCGCCAGCTGGTGACGTCGGGGGTGGTGGCGGCGGCGTTCCGGCATCGCACGTCGCGGGCCGGTGACCCGTTGCTGCACTGGCATGTCCTGGTCGCCAACCTCGCCGAAGGCGCCGACGGGCGGTGGTCGCCGTTCGTGCACCCGACCTCTACCGCCAGGCCCAGGCCGCCGGGGAGGTGTTCCAGGCCGTGTTCCGCGACGAGCTCACCGCGGCGTTGGGGGTGGAGTGGCGGCCCGGCCGTCACGTCCCGCGAGATCGCCGGCATCCCCCAGGCGCTGCTCGACGGTTCTCGAAACGCTCCCGCGAGATCGAGGCCTGGCTGGCCGCCACCGGCACGCCGGACACGCCGCAGGGTCGCCAGGCGGCGGTGCTGGCCACCCGGCGCCACAAGCCCGAGGTCGAGCACGGCCGCTTCGACGACGGCTGGAAGGCCGAGGCCGAGGCGGCCGGGTGGGGACCCGACGCCGCCGAGCGCTGGTCGCCTGGTACGGCAACGGTCAGCCGGCACCGTCGAGGGCGGCGTGGCGGCTCGCCACGGTGCGTGTTCGACGAGCACGGCCGCCCGGACAGCATCGAGCGGATCGTCGACCCGGAGGAGTGGATCGCCGATCTGCTGCGCACCGATCTGACGGCGACGGCGTCGACGTTCACCGAGCCGACCTGATCCGCGCCGTCGCCGCCCGCCAAGGCCAGGGCGCCACGGTCGAGACGATCGAACGGATCGCCCACCGCGTGCTCGCCTCCGACCAGGTCGATCGCCGTCGCCACCGGCAGCGGGGAGCCGGCCGCGGTGGACGAGCCGGGAGCTGGTCGACGTCGAGGACCGCTTCCTCGCCGCCCTCACCGCCGCACCGACCCATCGACCGGCTGCCGTCGGACGCGGTCGACCGCGCCGTCGCCGCGCGGCCGACGCTGGGCGCCGACCAGGCCGCCGCCGTGCGACGCCATCGCCGGCGACCGGCACCCGGTGGCGGTGCTGGTCGGTCCGGCCGGGACCGGCAAGACCTACACCCTCGACGCCGTCGCGCCGCGTTCGAGCACGCCGGCCATGCCGGTGATCGGGGCGGCGCCGTCGGCCCGGGCCGCCCTCGAGCTCGCCGCCGGCGCCGGCATCCCGTCCCGCACCCTGCACTCAGCTGCTCGACGAGTGGCGCCGCGGCTCGACACCCCGCGGCCGCGGGTCGCTGCTGGTCATCGACGAGGCCGGCATGGCCGACATCCGCACCCTCGAAGCCGTCGTCACCCGCCAGGTGGCCGCCGGTGGCCGGGTGCTGCTCGTCGGCGACCACCACCAGCTCCCCGAGATCGGCGCCGGCGGCGGGTTCGCCTACGCCGCCGACCACGCACCGTGCGTCGCCGAGCTGACCGTCAACCGCCGCCAACGCCACCGTGGGAACAGACGGCGCTGGCCGAGCTGCGCGACGGCGCCGTCGCCCGCGCCGTCGACGCCTACCTCGCCCACGGCCGGGTCGTCGTCGCCGACGACCCGACCGCGATGATCGACGCCGCCGTCGACCGCTGGTTCGCCGCCCGCGACGCCGGCCGCCACCCGTGCTGCTGGCCGGCACCAACGACCTCGTCGACCGCTCAACCAGGCCGTCATCGACCGGCTCGTCGAGCCGGCGAACTCGACGGCGACGCCGGTCGCGTTCGGGCCGGGCGCGTTCCGGGTCGGTGAACGGGTCGTGCTGCGCCGCAACGGCACCGAACACGACCGTCGCCGGACGACGCCGTCGACGTCGCCAACGGCCAGGCCGGCACCGTCGTCGCCGTCGCCGACGGCCGGCTCACGGTGCGCCTCGACCGCGACGGCGATCGACGTCGTGCTCAGCCGACCGCTACCTGGCCCGCGGCGGCCACATCGACCACGGCTACGCCCTCACCACCCACCGCGCCCAAGGCGGCACCTGGGACCTGGCCATCGCCGTCGGCGCCGACGGCCTCTACCGCGAAGGCGCCTACGTCGAGCTGTCCCGCGGCGCCCACGCGAACTGGCTCGTCCTCACCGACCCCGAAGCCGCCGAACTGCACCGCCACGCCGCCGCCGAACTCGCCCGCCACGACACCGGCCTCGTCCCACCCGACGAACAGCCCGCCGACACCGGCGACGACCTCGTCGAACGCATCAACCGATCCCGCGCCAAACAGTCTCGCCCACAACCTCGACCCCGACCTCGACCGGGTCGACCACCTCGCCCGCACCCGCACCGTCGCCGAACTCGAAGCCCGCCGCGACACCGCCGTCGCCGCCGAGCACAACGCCACCGCCATCCACGGCTACGACGCCGACCGACCCTCGCCGAGGCGCTCGCCCGCATCGACCACGTCGCCCGCCACATCGCCGTCGGCGTGAGGGTCTCGCCGGCCGATCGGCACAACGTCGGCATCGTCACCGCCCTCGACGACGACGCCGGGCACCGTCACCGTCCACTTCACGTCCGACGACCGGGCGCGAAGCCACCCGCAGCTTCGACTGGGACCAGCTCCGCCTCCTCGAACCCCAGCCACGACCGCCACCCGACCGGCGGCCGCCCGAGATCGCCCCTCACCGCCGACCTCACCACCGCCGAACACTGGAGCGACGCGTGCACGGCTTCGGCGTCGAACCCGGCGACGCGACCCTACGCACGCGCCATCGAACGCCACCTCAACGCACACCCACACCCTGCTCGCCGAACCACCAGCTGGCTGACGTCCTGCTCGGCGACCGGCCCGCCGACGTCCCCGGCGCCACCACCTACGACGACACCGTCCACGCCATCGCCCGCTGGCGCGCCCGCCACCAGCTCCACGACGACCATCCGGGCGCTCGGCGACCCGACCACCCACGACGGCGCAGCGACGTGGGACCGGCTGCACACGTCGGCTCGGGCTCACCCGCACCTGGCTGGCCACCAGCCGACCGAATCCATCCCGCCGACACCTTCACACCGAGCCACCGAGAACTCCTCGACCGGCTCGCCGACCTGGACGCCATCCTCGACACGGCGCCACCCGACTGGCGGCCCGTCATCGACCAGCTGCGCTCCGGCCAGCTCACCCTCGACGACACCACCGACCTCCTCGCCGCCGCCACCGACGGGCAAGACGCCGCGACGCTGGATCCTCGAGAACTGGCCCCACGTCGTCGAACACCACGAAATCAACCGCACCCTCACCGCCGGCACGTGGGGACCCGACCCGCAACTGCTCGACGACCTGCTCACCCGCCCATCACCGACACCCTCACCGGCGCCATCGAGACAGCGAGCCGTGGCTCCGCGTCGCCCTGTGCGCCGTCGCCGACGGCAACACCACCCTCGACCGCCGCCATCGAGTGGCTCGAACACCTCGCCGCCAGGCGAGCCGAAAATGGCATCCCAGCTTGGGCGCCGATCGACTCGTCGTGGTCGTCACTCACCGACCCGCTCGCCGAGGCAGCCGATGTGACTCTGTCCGTTCCATACGCCAGTGACGTCGTCGAACTGTAGGTCAGACGGGTCCGTCCGCAAGCGGTTCGACAAATTTCCGGGACGAATCTTCGCCCAGTCGGCGCTTCGGCAGTCCGTTGTCCGGCAAGCGACCTCTCGTCCGGGCCGTCGCTCAGGAGGGTAGCCATGAATCACCCCCACGATGAGCACGTTGCACGAGATGACGAGGCGTCGCACGATGCCACGCTGTCTGCACCGTCACGGCTCACCGACTCCGTCGATGAGGTCGTGTCGCTCGCCAGCAGCATGGGACCACCTTGAGGTGACGTTCGCCAGGAGCATGGGACCACCTGGTACCGCCAGGGGACTGTCTCGCTAACGGTGGGTCCGGCATTGTTGGTTAGTAGGTCTCGGCGGCCGGGAAGCGGTCGGCGAAAGTGATGGAGAAGGCGTTGAGGGCCGGCTTCCAGCGTTGCACCCATCGTTGCCTGCCTCGTCCGGTCGGGTCCAGCGATCTCGTCACGAGGTAGAGGCACTTCAACGCGGCCTGCTCGGACGGGAAGTGACCACGGGCCTTGATCGCTCGCCGGTAGCGAGCATTCAGGCTCTCGATGGCGTTGGTGGAGCACAGCACCCGGCGATCTCGACGTCGTAGTCGAGGAACGGGATGAACTCGTCCCAGGCGTTGTCCCACAACCGCACGATCGCCGGGTAGCGCTGCCCCCAGGACTCCGCCAGGTGCTCGAAGGCGTCGTGGGCGGCGGTGGCGTTGACGGCGGTGTAGATCGGCTTCACCTCTGGCGCAGGGCGTCCCGTCGCGTGAGGCGAGCCGGAACGTGTTGCGGATCAGGTGGATGATGCAGGTTTGCACGATCGTCTGGGGCCACACGTTCCCGACCACGTCGCCGAGGCCCTTGAGGCCGTCGCAGACCACGAAGAACACGTCTCGGACGCCGCGGTTGCGGAGATCGGTGAGCACGCTCATCCAGAACTTCGCCCCTTCGCCGCCTTGGCCCGCCCACAAGCCGAGGATGTCGCGCTCGCCGTCCAAGGTGACGCCAATGGCGGCGTAGATCGGCCGGTTGGCGACCTGACCGTCACGGACCTTGACCACGATGGCGTCGATGAAGACCGCCGCGTACACCTCGTCGAAGGGCCGCACGGACCAGTCGGTCATCTCCTCGATCACCCGGTCGGTGATCCTGCTGACCGTCTCCTTCGACACCGACGCGCCCTGGATCTCGGCGAAGTGAGCCGAGATCTCCCCGGTGGTGAGCCCCTTGGCATACAGCGACAAGACGACCTCATCGACGCCGGACAGGCGGCGTTGCCGCTTGCGGACGATCTGCGGCTCGAACGTCCCCGCCCGGTCACGGGGCACGTCGATGTCGACATGACCGGTGGCCTCGGTCAGCACCGTCTTGGCCCGGGTCCCATTCCGCACGTTCCCACCCGTCGCCGGCGCCCGCCGTTCATGGCCGAGATGCTCGGTGAGCTCCTCGTCCAACGCCGCCTCCAACACCGTCTTGGTCAGCTGCTTCAACAGCCGTCCGGGCCCGTCAAAGACCGGCCCTGCTCCTTGGCTTGGCGGACCAGCTCTTGAGCCGCCTGCAGCTCCGCCGACTCCTTCTTCTTGGCCACGGTGTCCAGTGTCGCGGTCATCACCGCTCCCTTCAGCCCACCTCACGGCAGGCGGTCAGGCCGGACACACCGTTAGGCGCACAGTCCCGTCGCCAGTAGTGGGACCACCCGGGGGTCCACCAGCAGCGGTGCCGCTGCCGGTGCACTCGCCGCCATCCGACCAGCGGTTCAGGAGGGCGGCGATGGCGTTCCGGGAGGTGCGTGTGTTCGAGGTACGTGAGGTGTTGCGGCTGTGGCTGCGGGGCGAGGGGATCCGTTCGACGGAGCGGTTGGCGGGTGTGGACCGCAAGACGGTTCGTCGCTACCTGGCCGCTGCCCAGGAGCTGGGTGTGGTCCGCGACGGCGGCGAGGAGCAGTTGCGTGACGAGCTGGTCGGTGCGGTGGTGGAGGCGGTGCGCCCGCACCGTTCCGATGGTCACGGCGAGGCGTGGCAGTTGCTCGTCGCCAACCACGAGCTCATCGTGGGCTGGCTGGCGAAGGACGACATGACGGTACGCAAGACGCGCGAGCTGCTCGCTCGGCGAGGGGTCGTGGTGCCCGAGCGGACCCTGCACCGCTACGCGCTGGAGGTGTGCGACGTGGGCCGGGGCCGACGAGGGACGACGGTGCGCGTCGCTGACGGCGAGCCCGGCGACGAATGCCAGGTGGACTTCGGTCGCCTCGGGCTGGTTCCCGATCCGACGATCGGCCGGTGCCGCGTGTGCCATGCGCTGGTCTTCACGCCGGTCGTGAGCCGCTACACGTTCGTGTGGCTCTCGTTCCGCCAGACCATCGAGGACGTGATCGCCGGCTGCGAAGCGGCGTGGGTGTTCTACGACGGCGTGTTCTCCACGCTGATCCCCGACAACCTCAAGGCGATCGTCGAGCACGCGGACGCCACCGAGCCCCGCCTGAACCAGGCCTTCGTTGAGTACGCGCAGGCTCGGGGGTTCGTCGTCGACCCGGCCCGTGTGCGCTCGCCCCAGGACAAGCCCCGCGTCGAGCGAGCGGTGCCTTTCGTCCGTCAGAGCTTCTTCGCCGGCGAGGACTTCGTCGATCTCGCCGATGCGCAGCGCCGGGCCGATGTCTGGTGTCGGGGGCGGGCGGGGATGCGTCCACGGCACGATTCAGGCCCGCCCCGCCGAGGTGTTCCGGGTCGAGGAGCAGCCCCGGCTCCGGCCGGCGCCGACCTCGCTCTACGACCTGCCGATCTACACGACGGCCAAGGTGCACCGCGATCACCACATCGAGGTGGCCAAGGCGCTGTACTCGATACCGGGCACCTGATCGGCACCCCGTCGAGGTGCGGGTTGATCGTGCGGGTGCGGGTGTTCTCGCGTGGCCAGCTGATGAAGATCGATCCCCGCCAGGCCCCCGGTGGTCGCAGCACCGATCCTGCCGACCTGCCCGCCGAGCGCACGGCCTATGCCCTGCGCGACCTGGACACCTGCGCCGGCTGGCCGCCGGCCACGGGCCCGCCGTCGGCGCCTTCGCCGGGGCGCTGCTCGACACGCCGCTGCCCTGGACGCGCATGCGCCAGGTCTACGCGCTGCTGGGTCTGGTGAAGCGCTGGGGAGCCGACCGAGTCGACACCGCCTGTGCCAGCGCCCTGGCGCACGAGGCGGTCAACGTCGGGCTGATCGGTCGCATGCTCGAGCGCGGCACCGAGAGCACGACGACGCAGCCGTCGTTGCCCGGCGTCGTGGTGCCGGGCCGCTTCGCCCGCGACCCCGACCACTTCACCACCAGCGCCAGGGACGGCCGGCCATGAGCGCTCCGGCCGTCACACCCGAGCTACGCACGCTGCTGCGCCGGGTCAAGCTCGGCCGCTGCCTCGACACGCTGCCCGAACGGCTCGCCCTCGCCCAGACCGGCGGCCTCGGCCACGCCGAGTTCCTCGAGCTCGTACTCGCCGACGAGGTGACACGACGGGAGACGACCAGCGCCGACCGCCGGGCCCGGGCAGCTGGCCTCGACCCGACCATGACGCTGGATCGCTGGGACGACAAGCGAAGGTCACCTACGACCACGCCGTGTGGAACGAACTGTGCTCGCTGCGCTTCGTCGACGGCGGCCACAACACGGTGATCATGGGCCCGGTCGGCGTGGGCAAGACCTTCCTGGCCACCGCCCTCGGGCACGCCGCGGTGCGTCGCCGCTACAGCGTGCACTTCGAGCGATGCGATCGCATGCTCAAGCGACTCCGCGCCTCGCGGCTCGACAACAGCCACGACGCGGAAAT
>CAVTWD010000006.1:0-71989 GCA_963738325.1 uncultured Acidimicrobiales bacterium | reverse complement strand
GCCCGAGGGTGACGCGGCCGGTAAGTCGGGTCTGCTTGCCTCGCGGCAGGGGATGGAACAGCGATCCGTGGATGTCTCGGTAGAGGCGCTCCAGCGGCGACGAGCACGTGTCGCCGACACCTCCGACGAGCTCGATCGCGAGGCGCACGGTATAGATCGACGCGTCGGTGGCGACGGTATTGCGGCTGAGCATCCGTGCGGCGAGCGCACGTCGGTGTTGTCGAAGTGCAGGTCGTCGGCGTCGAGGAACATGGCGCGCACGGCGTCGGCACCCGTCGTGTAGGCGTTCATCATCTCGCCGGCGAGTTGGAGCACGTGGTCGTCGCTCCGGCCGTAGGTCAGGTCGACGGCGGCGTCGACGGCGGCGTCGGCGATCCCGACGTAGGCGGCCATGATGACGGCGGCGCGGCTCCGAGGACGGTGTTCCACACGGGATGCCATTCGGTCGCCGATCGGGTCAGTGACACGGCGATGTGGGCACGAACGCGTCGTCGAGCACGACGGTGTGCGAGCCGGTGGCACGCAGGCCGAGTGTGTCCCAGGTCCCGGAGCCGGACACCCTCGGCGGTGAACGGGATCCCGAAGTGGATCACCTTGGGCTCGGTGTCGTCCCAATGGATGCTGGTGACGAGGAGGTCACCGACCTCGCAGCCACTGGCGGGAGCTTTGCGTGCGTTGACACGGAAGCCGCCGTCGACCTTGGTCGCGGTGCCGTTGGACCGCGACCCAGTCCGATGCGCCGGTTGAGCGCGATGGCGCCGCCCCGATCTTCCGTAGGAATGGTTCGGCGTCGATGCCGTGATGGTGGCGCCACACCTCCGCGGCGACGAGGTGGGAGTGCATGGCGAGCGTGACCGCAACGGCGGGGTCGCTGGCGCCGAGCACACGCAGGATCTCGCCCATCTCGGCGTGGGTCGCGCCGCCGCCGCCGAACGTGGTCGGCACGAGGGCGGCGGTCGCTCCGGTCTCACGGAGCCGTTCGAAGGTCGCGACGTCGAGCTCACCGGTTCGGTCGGAGTTCGGGGCCGTCGTCCGCAACTCGGCCGCGATCTTGGCGACCTCGTCGAACAAGCGATTGGGACTGAGGGTGGTGGTGGGGGGTGCATCGAGTGTCGTCATGCCTCGAAGGTACGGACGACGTCGGGCAAAGACGAGTGCAGAGACTGGACCGGCCCGGTCCTAATTCTGGACCGGTCGGACGGCTCCCGGACTGGGCGTCATCCCAGCTCTCGAGCCCACCGCCTCGACCACGCGTCGAGCGGCCCGATGGCGTCCCCCAGCGCGCGACCGAGCTTCGTCAACGCGTATGCCTCGCCTTCACGACCGATCAGCCCGGCTTCGGTCAGCTCCCGGAGCCGGTCATACAGCACGCTCGGCGACAGCCCCTCGCAGCGGGACAGAAGCGCCCGGGCGCCCAGCGGCTCGGCCTGGAGCTCCCAGAGAATGCGTAGCGCCCATCGTCGGCCCAGGAGATCGAGAGCGGCCATGATCGGCCGACCGGTCCTCGACGCTCGAACCGGCCGTCCGGGTTTCGGTGTGCGCGATGGCATCTGTCACCTCCCTCTTGCGTTTCGTTTTTCGAAACGTTATCGTGATCACAGGCGTTACTGATTTCGTAACATGGGAGGAGCTGACATGACCCGCATCCCGCCTCGCGAAGCCCCGTTCGACCCCGAGACACGTGCGGCGCTCGAGCGGATGATGCCAGCGGGAGTGCCGCCGATCGCGTTGTTCCGGACGTTCGCCCACAACCTCCCCATGACCGATGCGATGCACGGTTGGGGGTCATACGAGCTGAGCAAGGCGCTCTCGCTCTCGTTGCGGGACCGCGAGCTCGTCATCGATCGGACGTGTGCGAGATGCGGATGCGAGTACGAGTGGGGCGTTCATGTCGCGTTCTTCGCTGCTCGCGCGGCACTCGATGACGGTCAGATCGACTCACTGGCGTGTGGCCGTGCGGATGATCCGTGCTGGACATCCGAACGCGACCGCACACTGATCCGGGCAGTTGACGCGCTGCATGACACCGTTGACATCCCGAACGAGCTGTGGGATGGGCTGGTCACGCAATTCGGCGCTGACCAGATCCTCGACCTGACGATGCTGTGCGGCTGGTACCACGCCATCAGCTTCACGGCGGTCGCGGCTCGTGTCCCGCTCGAGGACTTCGCTCCGCGATTCGCGGGTCCCACACCAGCGCTCGTCGAGGGCCGCAACAAATGACGGCGGTGACGACCACGATCGTCCGTGACGCCGTTCGTCGTGGACCCGACATGACGGCGACCATGAACCACCGTGCCGGGACCGCGACGCTCGACAGCGACACGTTGACCCGCACCGGCCACGGCCAATACTGCCCCGTATCCCGTGCCGTCGATCTCCTCGGCGAGCGGTGGACGATGCTCATCATCCGCGACCTTCTGACAGGGACCTCGCACTTCAACGATCTCGCCCGCGGCCTACCGGGACTGTCCCGTAGCCTGCTCACGAAACGGCTGCGCCGCCTGGAGCACGCCGGCCTGGTCGAGCGGCTCGACGGCCAGTACCACCTCACCGACGCAGGCGATGCCTTGCGACCGATCGTGTTCGGGCTCGGCGAGTGGGCGGCCCAGTACATCTTCGGCGACCCGCAACCGTTGGAGCTCGACGCCGAACTGCTGGTGTGGTGGATGCACAAGCGCATCGACCCCCGGCAGCTGCCCGACCGGCGCACCGTCCTCCAGGTCCGATTCGCGGATGATCCCCGCCGCTACTGGATCGTGGTCGACGCGCAAGGCCCTTCGGTGTGCGACATCGACCCCGGCTTCGAGGTCGACGTCACGATCAGGGCAGACGTCGACACCCTCCACCGTGTTTGGCTCGGTCGCGAACCGATGACCCACGCGATGCGTGCCGGCCGGCTCGCCTTCGAAGGCCCACGTGCCCTTACCCGTCGCATGCCCGACGCACTCCAGCTCAGCCACGTCGCCGACACCGTCCGTGCCAACTCGTTCACGGTGCCACGGGGGCATCGTTTCGGCTAAGCATCGAAGCTGCCTCGCCGACGCGCGTGCCCGGGAGGACCACCGAACACTCGCAGCGGCGAAACCGGTGTCGAGCGCTCCGGAGGTTGGCCGCTCGCCCTGGTACAACGACGAAGTGAACCTGGCCGTCGGGTCGACCGGCCCGGTGGCGAGGGTTGTGCACCAACGGGTGCACGGTGCCCAGCATACGAGCCACGAAGTCGCCCAGCTCGAGCGGACCACGTCGGCGTGGGCGCCATGCGAGTGTCCGACTGTTCGAGGCGACGATCGGCTCGATCTCGCACGGCGAGGATGTGGGAACGGACGACTCGACTGCGCCGGCCATCGACGAGATGCGAAACGTGCCGATCAGGTCGGCCTCCGGCGCCGCCGGCGGCCGCCGTCCGCCGCGTCTCGGTCACCGCTGCGATCGAGGTCGAGGCCGTGCTGGACTGTCGTGAGGGCGTGGTCGATGTCGGCTTCGAGTGAGGTGCTGCCGCCGGCGGCGTGCCAGTGGCGGGCGGCGGCGAAGATGGCGGCGATGATCACTGCGGCTGCGACCTGGACGTCGAGGTCGTCGGCGGGTCGGCCGGTGGCGGCGGCGAGTGCGCTGGCGACATGGGGGATGAAGGCGTCGGTGCCCTCGAGCGTGGCCGCCCGCAGGGCGGGGTCGTCGAGGGCGTAGCGCAGCTTTCGTCGGGTGAGCTCGTCGTTCCGGTCGAAGTACTCGGCCATCAGCGCCGCTGTGGCCCGTCGCACGGCCACGAGCGGGGGATGGTCCGCGAGCTCTTGCTCGACCCGTTCGACGAAGTTCACGTCGATCTCGTCGTAGAGCACGATCCCTTCCTTGGTGCCGAAGTAGCGGTACACGGAGCTCGGCGAGACGTCGGCGCGGTCGGCGATCTCCTCGATCGACACGCGGTCGAAGCCGCGCTCGTCGAACAGATCGAGCGCTGTCTCTTGGATCCGGCGCATCGCCGCCCGCTGCTTGCGCACCCGCAGGCCGTCCGACATGCCGCCACCGTAGCACGGTTCTGACAGTCAGTGTTGGCTGACAGTGACTATCTTGGTAGGTTCCTGTTCTGAAAGTGAGATTCAGAAAGGAGTGACCGTCATGACTGCTTCCATGGCCGTCGAGGCCTCCGGTCTCGTGCGCAACTTCGGCCCCGAGCGGGCACTCGACGGCGTCGACCTCGCCGTCCCGGCGGGGATGGTGTTCGGCATCCTCGGGCCCAACGGTGCGGGGAAGACGACCACTATCCGCATCCTCGCCACGTTGCTGCGACCGAATGCCGGCTCGGCCCGCGTGTTCGGCTACGACGTGGTCGACCAGGCCGACGCGGTGCGCGCCCGCATCTGCCTCACCGGTCAGTCGACCTCGATCGACGGCGATCTCACCGGTCTCGAGAACCTCGAGATGATCGCCCGGCTGCTCGGTGCGACTCGGCGGCGAGCCCGGGCCCGCGCCGGCGAGCTGCTCGAGCTGTTCGAGCTCAACGCCGCGGCGGGCCGCCCGGTGCGGGGCTGGTCCGGCGGCATGCGTCGGCGCATCGAGCTCGCCGCCAGTGTCATCGTTAGCCCACCACTGCTCTTCCTCGACGAACCGACCACCGGGCTCGATCCCCGCAGCCGCAACCAGATCTGGGACCTCGTCCGGACGTTGGCGGACGACGGCACCACCGTCCTGCTCACCACCCAGTACCTTGCCGAGGCCGATCAGCTCGCTCGACGAGTCGCCGTGTTCGACCGAGGACGGGTGATCGCCGAGGGCACTCCGGCCGAGTTGAAGGGATCGATCGGTGCCTCGCGCCTGGAGGTCCGGGTCCAGGAGCCGGCGGACGCCGGCCGCGGGCGGGACCTGTTGTCCCGGCGCCTCGACGGTGTCGCCGCCTCACCGTCGGACCCGACCGTCCTCATCGCCGTCGCCCCCGACGCCGCGCGGGCCGTCGACGCCGTCGGCGAGTTGACCCGTGCCGGCGTCGCCGTCGCCGACTTCTCGCTCGCCCAACCGAGCCTCGACGAGGTGTTCCTCACCCTGACCGCCCACCGTGCCGAGCCTGCCGCCGCCGAGTTCGAAGGGAGCCGACCATGAGCACCGCCACCTCCGCCACTGCCACGGATGACTGCCAGGATCCAGCGACCCCAACGGTGGCGCCGCTCACAGGCGCCGGCTGGGCGCGAGCGTCACTCGTGTTTGCCCGCCGCGCCGTGCTCAAGGTCCGTCACGTGCCCGAGCAGTCGCTCGACGTGCTGGCGATCCCGATCGTGTTCACCGTCATGTTCACCTACCTGTTCGGCGGCGCCCTCGCCGGGTCGACCGGCGACTACCTCCGCTACCTGCTGCCCGGCACATTGGTGATGAGCGTCCTGCTACTCACGATGTACACCGGGGTCGCACTGGCCACCGACCGTTCGACCGGCACCCTCGACCGCTTCCGAGCGATGCCGATGTGGCGACCGGCACCGATGGTCGGCGCCCTCGTCGGCGATCTCGGCCGCTACCTGATCGCCGCCGGGCTCGTGCTCGGCCTTGGCATCGCGATGGGCTTCCGGCCCGTTGGCGTCGCCGCGGTCGTGGCGTCGATCGCGCTGATCCTTGCCTTCTGCTCGGCGCTTTCCTGGATTTGGGCGGCGATCGGGCTCGTCGTCCGGTCCCCCGCCGCGGTGATGAACCTCGGACTAGTCGTCCTGTTTCCCGTCACCCTCGCCAGCAACGTGTTCGTCGACCCGACCACCACGCCCGGCTGGCTGCAAACCTTCATCCGGATCAACCCCGTCAGCCATCTTGTGAGCGCAGCCCGTGACCTCATGCTCGGTGCGCCAGCCGGCGGTGACGTGCTGTGGACGTTGGTGGCCACCGCGACGATCGTCATCGTCTTCGCCCCGCTGACCGCGCACCTCTACGCCGCCCAGACGTGAGACCCCGTGCGGCGTGACCGGTTCGTGACCCGTCGGTGATCGTGCGAAACGACCGCTCGCCACGAAGCTGGCGGCCAGCGGGCGCAGGTGATGGCCGCCGTTGGGTCGATGCTGCTGACAGCGGACGCGTCGAGCCGACGCGCTGCGAGGGTTGGCGCAGCACGTCAGACTCGCCGACGTTGGCAGCCCGGGCGTCTCGTCGGAAGCGTGGGATGCTGGCGGGTCGGAGCACCGAAGCCCACGTCCACCACAGCCTCACCCAACTCGACATCACCGACAGCGACGACGACCGCCGCCGCGTCCTCGCCTACCTCAACGGCACACAGCCTGAACCGAGCGCAGCCATCACCCAGACGGCCCGGTGCGAACCGCCGCCTCGCCTCTAGAACGGAGTTCGACAGTCCCTTCCTGGCGCCGTTCGCTGCCGTTCCTCGGGCGTTGCTGCCGCGGTTGCTGCCACCTGCCTCGTCCGGAAGCTGCCTCAAGCGGACTACGTGGGGAAACGACGTCTGACTCGCGTCTCCGACGGAATCCCACAGCTTCGTAACTCTCACGGTAACTCTCAAGAGGACACTGGACCGCCTTTGCACCTCCCGGAGCAGGTCTTTCGCGGCTGGGATCGGAGGCCCGTCCACCTCCGCAAAACTCCATGTCAGGGGCCTGTGTTCGGATGGACGCGCGAAGCGTCAGCTTCTGATCTGACTGTGGCACCAGCGGGTCGTTACAACCGCAGTGTCGACGCCGATCGGTTCGATGGCTCCGGCATCGAACCACGCCGTGGCGCCCATGGGCGACGTGACGCCTGGCCGTCATCACCGGCGGCACTGAAGTCGCCCGTCGGGATCGGTTCGGAGCGCACCACAAGAGGGCCGGCTATGAGCGCGTTGACGAAGAGTTCGCCGTCGCCGACATCGGGTGCCCTCAGGCCGGTGTTCGGAGGCGCCTGCCGGCCAGTGCCTGCGAGCCTGGGCGACCAAGGGCGGCCGCCAGGCGCTCTACAGAACGTATACTCGGCTGTGTGACAACCCCGGTGCCTACCCGCTTCACCGACGACGAACTCGCCCTGATCGATCAGCTCGTCACCGAAGGGATCGGCGATAGTCGATCTGCTGTGATTCGGCGAGGCGTCCGGCACCTCGCCGACTCGGTCCACCGGGCGCCGCGTCGGCGCCGCCATGGTTGCGTCCTATCGAGAGCACCCGCAGACTCCCGATGACGATGAGCTCGCCATGGCGAGCGCCATCGCGCTCACGGAGGCGGAGCCGTGGTAGCCCAAGCCGAGCTGTGGTTGATGGAGACACCCAATCGGAAGCGCCGCCCGGTGCTGGTCGTGTCACGTGACGAGGTCATCCCCGTCTTGAACAACGTCGTGGTCGCGCCGGTGACGACCACCGTCCGCGACATCCCCACCTGTATTCCCGTGGGCGCCGAGGAAGGGATCGATCACGGCAGCGTCGCCACGTTCGACAACCTTGCAGCCGTACCGAAGTCCGTACTAACCACACGCCTCGGGGAGCTCGGCATCGACGGGCGACGCCGGATCTGCGACGCTCTGGACACGCTCGCCAACTGCTGACCCGTCACGGCACTGCCGATACCGGGCATCGACATCGCCCGGCTTCGGCAAACCGGAACACCGCGTATCGCAAGGCCAGGTCGAGCGCGGTGTTGTTGGCGATCTGGTCGAGTTGATCGAATAGCGGCACGGGGAAGCCGCCAGTCACGCCGGGCAGGTTGGTGGGCACTACGGGCGGCGGGGCGGTAGGTGAGGATGACGACACCGGTGCTCAGGGGCTTGGCCGCGACGAGCTGCAGCGCGGTCGGGTCGAACCCCCGGCGGGCTTGCCGCTGCCTTAGCAGGCTCTTAAGTCGCGTAAGCGCCTTGCCTTCACCGCCGCGGTGGCGAACGCGACAACCTCTCGATTCGAAGACCCAAACGATTAGCCCGGGTCGGAGACGGCCGCGCGCTCATCGAGGTGTGTGCGGATGTCCCCCGACATGGCGCGCAGTTTCGCCGCCAGATCGGTCAGCGCACCGAGACCAGGCTGTTGCGCCAGTGCGGCGGTCGTGTCCGTGAGGACGACAAGGCGCTCGTTGAGGATGGTCCAGGCGGCCTGACGGTGGGGCAGCACGAACGACGCCGGCTTGGGGACCTCGAGGGTTGGGCCGGCGGTCCGGCTGGGGTGCGAGGGGCCGATTGGCAGGGAGGTGAGAACTGGGCCGAGTTCCCGCATGACCCAGTTCATCAGATGCTTCGCCGTGCGGGCCAGCGTCTCGAGTTCAGCCGGCGTCTCACCCTCGTGCCCGTAGTAGCGCACCAGGACCTGCAATATCACCTCGTACAGCCCGTTGCAGAGGTCGGCAACCTGCGCCGTGAGCGGATCCTCGATCAGGGATCCCGACTCCACATCAGGTGGCAGGCGGACGTAAGCAGGCTCAACTGGCCGGGCCGGGTCGAACCCCGGGTCGCCGGCCTGCATCACAAGGAGATCCTCGAGGATCCCCACGAACCTGCCGAAGTGCGACGTGACCCAGTCGCCCCGAGCGCCCTCGCCCTGCTCCACGATGAGTTCGATCGCCCGGCTCGCTGACGCCAAGTCGGTGATTGCGGTGAGCTGCTTCCACTCGAAGGTCGCGGTGACAGCCTGTGCGTCTGGTGGCCCGATGAACACGGTCTGCTCGCCGAAGCGGTCGCACAGCTGAGCGAGGCCGGCCTCGATCCCCCGGTACAAGTGCCCCACCGTCCGCCACTCCTCGGGCACCGCAACCAGCGAAGTATCCGCTGTGGTGACCGCCGGATTGCCCGCCAGCGCCGTGAAGCCCTCGGCATCGGCCAGTGTCATTCCTTCCGGCCGCTCCAGGTACATGAAATGCCGCAGGGCCTGCTCACCGAACGGCAGGAACGCCACCTGAACTTCCGGTGGATACCAGCGCGACCGGATCGGCAAGTTGGGGCGCTCGAAGTGGGGCGCCGCGCCGATGGCGGTCAAGAGGTTGGTGGCCAAGGCCAGGTGCAGCATCTCCTGCTTGATGATGTCGACAAGAGTGAGCTCCCAGGCCTCGACTCTGGCCAGCTGGTCGGGCGTGAGCCCCTCATCGGTGGACCGCTTGAGCGAAAACTGTGCATACAGGTACTCGCACATCAAGCCGTGCTCAACTTCGCAGGCTTCGCCGAGGAGGTAGACAAGCTCCTCTCGGCTCTCGACCCGCAACTCCGGCTCGGTGTCCATCGCGATCTCGATTCGGGCCCTCGCAGCACTTCAGCGAGACCCCCGCCCACCGGCTCGCCGGCTCGATGATATGACGGTCACCTCCGACCAGGTGGTGCTCACCGCTGCGCGCAGTCGGCTCGTCGCGCGGCGCGTGGCAACTTGCGCAAGCGTCAGCGCGTGCGGAGATCGGAGACCGCACGCGCTCGCTGCAACAGAGGCTTGTGGCCCGGTCGCTTGGTTGCGAGCCGCGCCCAGGTCCTTGCGCCCACGCCGACGACCGCGAGACCGGCGACGGAGACGCCCCCGACCGTTGGGCCCGCTCTACGAGCGATCAGGTGGGCGGCGGCCAGCAGCGATGCCGATGCGAGGAGGCCGTCGACCAAGCGATCGACGGCGCCGTCGACGTCGCGGACCCGGAAGTCCACACCGACCTGCCCCGTTCGCAGGCGCTCGAACGTCGCCTGGATCTGCTCGGGAAGCGTCTGGATCAGGTGGTCCCAGGCCCGGGCGGTCCGCAGCGCGCGGCGTGCGATCCGCTCGGGGTCGAAGCGTTCGAGCATGATCCGTCGGAGGTAGGGGGCGAGCAGCTCGGTGGCGCGTAGTTCCGTACCGACGCCCCGCCCGAGGCCTTGGAGGTGGAGCAGGACACGCATCAACAACGCGAGGTCCGAGGGGAGCAGGAGCTGGTAGTCATGCATCATTTGCGACCAGCTGGTGAGGATCGCGGTCACGTCGAGCTGTCCGACCCCGGCCAGGAAGTAGCGGTGCAGCCAGATGTCGACGTCCCCGCGCAGCTGTGTGATCTCGACGTCGGGCGGCGGCGTCGTCATCTCCAAGATGGTGTCGGTGAGGTCGCCGACGTTGCGCGTGCCGGCCGCGATGACGAGCTCTTCGAGCTGCGCCCGGCGCGGCGCGCTGACGTAGCCGACGTCGCCGAAGTCGAGGATGCCGAGGCGGTGACCGTCGAGCAGCAAGAAGTTGCCGGGGTGGGGGTCGGCGTGGAAGATGCCGTCGCGAAAGATCATCTCGAGGTAGATCTCGGTGGCCCGACGGACGAGGGCGTCCACGTCCCATCCCGCCGCCTCCAGACCGGCTCGATCTGCCAGCGGCAGGCCGACGAGCCGGCTCATCGTGAGGACCCGGCTGGTCGAGAGCTCCGGGTACGGCGTCGGGATGACGACGTCGGGCTCAGCGGCGAAGTTGGCGATGAAGCGCTGCAGGTTCGAGCGCTCCTGGCCCATGTCGATGGCACCCCGCATCATCTTGTCGAACTCCGACACGATCATCGTGGGGCGGTAGCGGGCGAGCTCAGGATCCTGTCGCTCGACGTACTCGGCCAGGGCTCGCATGAGCTCGAGGTCCTCGTTGACCCTACGCTCGACTCCGTCGTGCAACACCTTGACAACGACGTCGGTGCCGTCGTGCAGGGTGGCCGCGTGCACCTGCGCCACCGAGCCGGAACCCATCGCCTCGGCTTCGAACGTGGCGAATGACCCCTCGAGTGGCTTTCCGAGCTCTTCGACCACGAGGCGAGACGCGACTTCCGGCGGATCGGGTGGGACCGACGCTTGAAGCTTTTCGAGCTCGGATGCAACCTCGGCCCCGACGACGTCGGGGCGCAGGCTGAGCATCTGCCCGAACTTCACGAACGTCGTCCCCAGCTCGACCGCTGCTTTCCGCATCCGCTGACCGGGAGAGAGCGCGACGAGCTCGGGATCTGCGAATCGTTCCGCAAGCTTGACGCCGGCGACTCCTCCCCGCTCGGCCCAGTCGGCCAGTCCGTAACGACCGAGCACCGCCATGATCTCGCCCAGGCGCTTGCGGTGCTTCGCGAGCTCTGCGGTCAGCTCGTCCATCGACGCTCCTCGCTCGTGATTCGAAGCGACACTATGCCCGCCCGGAAGTGGCCTCTCGAACGGGTCACGAGCCGCCGCGCTGCGAGTCCTCGCCGCCCAGCCGCTGTCGCACCTCCTCTGCCATGGCGTGGATCTCCTGCGTCATCGCGTGAATGGCGCGCGTCAGGTCCGTGTTCGCCTTCAGCTCCGTCTCCGCTTCGTGGAAGTCGTGGTCGGCCTTGGCCTGCTGGAACGCCGCCTGCCGGTTCTGACCGATCATGACGAACGTCGAGAGGAAGATCGCTTCCAGCGACACGATGAACGTCAGGAACTGGAACGGGTAACGGTCGGCGCCGAAGAGGCCGGACGCGACCCACAACGCGAAGATCGCCACATGCACCCAGACGAACGGCATGGAGCCCGCGAACGTGGTGATCCGGTCGGCGAGGTGCAGCTGCCAATCGTCGGCCCGCTTCTTCAGTTGATAGAGGACGACCGGCGAATGTTGTGCGTCGTGGGGTTCATAGACGTCGACGGTGGTTTCGAGCTTCGACATGGTCACCAAGCCTTCCGAGGATTAGCTGCGCTGGCACCCGGAGTGTGCCTCGGGTGGTCGACGCGGACGGTGGCGAGGCGGGATCGGAGGATCAAGCCTCGATGACGCTTCGCGTCACTGGCCTTCAGAACTGGTCGGGGCTGAGCTCGAGGAGATCCGTTGAACCGGCGGTGACCGCGGGCAGCAGCCCGCCGGCCTGCGGCAGCAGTTGCGCGCAGTAGAACCGTGCCGTCACCACCTTGGCCTCGAGGAACGCGGCCCGGTCGCCCGGTGCGTCCTCGAGCAGGGCGCAGGCCGCCAGCGCCTGGCGGGCCATCAGCCACCCACCTAGCACGATGCCGAACAGCCGCAGGTACGGGGTGGCGCCCGCCAAGGCGTCCGCCGGGTCCGCGTCCGCGATCCAGTCGGTGGCCTGCCGCAGCACCGCCACACCGGCCGCCAGGCTCGCCCGCGCCGCCGAGAAGCCCGGGCCGGCAGCCGCCAGGCGCTCGTCGAGTACTTCGATGTCATCGAGGAGGTCCCCCATCGCCCCTCCGCCGCGGAGTGGCAGCTTGCGGGTGACGAGGTCGATGGCCTGGATGCCGTTGGTGCCCTCGTAGATCGGTGCGATGCGGGCGTCACGGACGTGCTGGGCGGCGCCGGTCTCTTCGATGTAGCCGGCACCGCCATGTACCTGCAGGGCCAGCGATGTGAGCTCGACTCCGAGATCCGTGCCCCACGCTTTCGTCACTGGTGTCAACAGCTCGACCAGCTCGCGGCGTGCCTCCCGGACGGCACCGTCAGGATGTTCGGCGGCGAGATCCATCGACTCGGCCAGCAGGTAGGCGAGCGACCGTACGGCCTCGATCGACGCCTTCTGGGTCAGCAGCATCCGGCGGACGTCGAGATGGTCGATGATCGGCGACGAGGTGCGGGCGGCTGCACCCAGCGGCAACCCTTGATGGCGTTCGCGGGCGTAGCCGACCGCCTGCTGATAGGCCCGCTCGGCCACCGCGAGCCCCTGGACACCGACGCACAACCGGGCGTTGTTCATCATCGTGAACATGTACCGCATGCCCTGGTCGGGCTCGCCGATCAGGTAGCCCACGGCGTCGTCGAACTCCAGCGTGCACGTCGGGCTGGCGTGGATGCCGAGCTTGTCCTCGAGTGAGAGGCACGCGACGCGGTTCCGTTCGCCTCTGACGCCATCCGGGCCGACCAGCCACTTCGGGACGATGAAGCACGAGATCCCGCGGGTCCCCGGCGGCGCGTCCGGCACCCGGGCCAGCACGAAATGGACGATGTTCGCTGACAGGTCGTGGTCGCCGTAGGTGATGAAGATCTTCTGGCCGCTGACCCGCCACGTGCCGTCACCGGCGGGGACGGCACGGGTCCGCACGGCGCCCAGATCGGAGCCCGCGTCCGGTTCCGTCAGGTTCATCGTGCCGGTCCACTCGCCGGTCACCAGGCGGGGAAGGTACATCTCGCGCTGCTCCTCGCTGCCGTGGGCGAGCAGCAGGTCGATGGCGCCCTGCGTCAGCGTCGGGCAGAGCGAGAACGCCAGATTCGAGGCTGCCAGCAGCTCACCCAGCACCGTGGCGACCAACCACGGGAAGCCTCCCCCGCCGTACTCGGCCGGGAACGGCACGGACCCCCATCCCGCCGCGACGTAGAGCTCATAGGCCTCGGCGAATCCGTCGGGCGTGGTCACGGTCCCGTCGGCGTTCCTGCGGCTGTGCTGCTCGTCGCCGACCCGGTTCAGGGGGGCGATCACCCCGGCGGCGAACCGGCCGGCCTCGGCGAGCACGCCTGCCAGCAGCTCGGGTTCGGCATGCTCGAAGCATGGCAGTGCCGTCAGTCCACGGAGATCGACAACCTCGTTCAGCACGAACCAGATGTCGTCGAGCGGCGGCACATACGCGGTAGCTGGGAGCTCCTGCATCAGATGAAGGTACGGGGATCGGCGACTGGTGTCGTTGGTCGCTGACGACCAACCTGGACGTACGCCTTCGTGGTCCGATCACAGCGGCCAGTCGAGGTTGACAGCTCGCGAGATACGGGCGCTGCAGATCCCAGGGTCCCGACATCTTCCGCCACGTGGATCGGACCACCCTCAGCCGTACTGCCGAACCGACGCCGAACCCGGTCGCGCCCCACATGTCGACCGGAGGCATGAACGCCTGACTTCGCAGTCCACTCAGAGGTCGTAACCCCCGTTGACACCCCAGACCTGACCGGTGATGTAGGACGACGCGCGAGATCAGGGGCCGGCTCGCAACACGGCGGCCTTCATCCAATGGCAGGCCAGGAGCGCCAGCTCCACGTCAAGCCGCCCGTCGCGCAGCGGTCGGCTTCGCACCTCCTCGGCCTTGCGCACGCGGTACTGCGCGGTGTTGCGGTGAAGGAACAGCTGCTCGGCGGTCGCCGTGTAGCTGCCACCGGTCTGCAGGAACACGCGCGCCGTCTCGCGCAAACCCTCGTTGCGGCTCGAGTCGACGGCCAGCTCACCGAGCGTTTCGTGGATCCAGGCCCGGGCCGAGTCGAGATCGGCACACAGCATGGTGATCGGTGCGACGTCGACGAAAGGCGTGACGGGAAACCGCTGGTCGCCCGCGGCGAGCGCCACGCCCCGCGCCCGCACCGCTTGATCGTGGCTGCGACGAAACCCGTCGATCCCCCGAGTCGGCTCGCCGACGGCGAGGGACACGGTTGGTTCGCCCTTCGCGGCCGCGTCGAGCTCCTTGGCCTTGGCCAGGCTCTGCTTCGAAGGGATCCACACCCAGGCGCTGCTCTCGTCGACCGGGACGACGAGCGGCGCCCTGGTGCAGCCGAGTGTCTTTCCGAGCGCGCCGATGACCCGGCGGATGCGTTCGAGCGCGTCTGCCACTGCGGGCTCGTCGACCCAGGCCACCAGGCCGACGTGGTGTTGGTCGAGGCGGTAGCCGAGGGCCCGTTCGGCGGCCCCGACGTCGACCGGCCCGCGGCGCAGCAGCTCGCGCACCCGCATCGCCAGCAGCGCGCTGCGATCGCGCAGCCAGTCATCGCGCGCCAGCCCGTAGGTGGTGAGCACCTGCTCGACGACACAGTCGACGTAGTCGGACACCGTCTCGACCATCTCGAGGGTCGCCAAGCCTTCGAGGTGATCGCCTGAAGATTGGAGCAGGAGCGCCTCGATGCAGTGTCGCAGGAACCGCGCCTGGCCGACGCGGTAGGCGCGGATGAGGAGCGCGGCTGGGACGTCCTGTTGCGCGAGCCGTCGGGCGTAGTCGATGGCGGCGAGTGGCGCGTCAAACGAGTCGGGCGCACCGGCATCTATGAGCGTACGCAGGGCGCTGGCGAGGTTCTCGCCGATGCTCGCCTGGAGCCACGCGGTGGACTCATCGGCTTGGAGTCCGGGGATCGCCTCTTCGATGACAGCCTGGACGTCGCCGGTCACCGACGCCAGCCGCTGTCCTACCCTGGCCGCGACCGACTCGACCAGTGCACGAACACGAGGGTCGCCTCGCTCCATCTAGCCATGGTACGAGGGTCCGCTCGCTGGTCGTCAGCCTGTCGTCACCAGCTCGCGCAGCTCGGGCTTGGCGATCTTGCCCAGGGCGTTCTTCGGCAGGGCGTCGAGGATGACCACCTCGCGCGGCACCTTGAAGCGAGCCAGCGACCTCGAGCACAGCTCGACGAGCTCCACCGGCGTGACCGACTCGGGGTCGCGGAGCGCGACGAACGCGACCGGCTCCTCGCCGAGGACGCCGTGGGGCCGCCCTACGACCGCGGCTTCCAGCACCCCGGGATGGGTGTAGAGGACGTTCTCGATCTCCTTCGGGTAGATGTTCTCGCCACCGCGGATGATCATGTCCTTCACTCGGTCGACGAGGACCAGGTACCCGTCGGCGTCGAAGTAGCCGATGTCGCCGGTGTGCAGCCAGCCATCCTGAAGGGTGGAAGCCGTGTCCTCTGGCTTGTTGAGGTAGCCCCGCATGACGTTGGGGCCGCGCACGATCACCTCGCCGCGACCGTCGATCGTGCGCCTCCCGTCGGTGCCGAGCAGGGCGACCTCCTGGCCGGACAGCGGCAACCCCACCGTGCCGGCCTTGCGGGGTCCGCCGATCGGGTTGATGGTCGCGGCGCACGTGCACTCGGACAGGCCGTAGCCCTCGACGATTGTCGTGCCGTACCGCTGCTCGAACCGCGTGATGAGCTCGGCGGGCATGGGGGCTGCCCCGCAGACGGCAAGGCGCACCGATGAGGTGTCCGGGTCGACGTCGTCGGGGAGCGCGCTCGAGCATGGCGTAGATGGCGGGCACGGCAGAGAAGTAGGTCGGGCGAACCGCTTCGACGGTGTCGAAGAACGTCGAGGGTGAGAACCGACCGGTCACCGTCGTAGAGCCACCGGCCGCGAGCGGCGACAGCACGCTGACGACGATGCCGTTGACATGGAACAGCGGCAGGATGAGCAAGCAGTGATCGGCAGCGGTCAAGTCCAGTGCCTCCGTGATCATGCCGACCATCGCGGTGAGGTTGGCGTGATCGAGCATGACCCCCTTGGGCTTGCCGGTGGTGCCGCTCGTGTAGATGAGCAGGGCCAACGCGTCCCGTGTGGTCTCGCTGACCGAGTCGCCGCCGATGGGTGTCGAAGGAAGCGTCGTCACCTCGACCGTGGTCACACCGGCGAGATCGGGCGCCGCTCCCTCATGTACCAGCAGGCGTGCGCCGGAGTCAGCGATCTGGAACGCGGCTTCGCCGGCCGTGAGGCTCGGGTTGATCGGCGTGAGCGCGGCGCCGCTTCGCCACGCGGCGAACATGACGACCACCAGCTCGACGCGATTGCTCAGCATCGTGGCGATCACGTCGCCGGGGCCGATCCCGGCCGCGCGGAGCATCGCCGCCGTAGCCTCGACGCGGGCGAGGAATCCGGCGTTGGTGAGCGTGAGCCGATCGTCGTCGATGCACGCTGCGGTCGGGTCGAGCGCGGCGCGCTCGTCGGGGAGGGTTGCCAGCGTCGTCGTGAGGGTCATGAGGAGGAATCTAAGGACGGGAGCCGTTCGTGGCTTCGGGCCGCGGCTACCAACCTGTGGGGTTCGCTTGTGCGTCCAGACCGAGGAACGTGGCGATTCGCTCGGACACCGGTTCGGCGTGCTCCATCAGGAGCAGGTGCCCGGCGTCGGGCACGATCTCGAGCTCGGCGTTCGGGATGCGCCGGGCGAGGATACGGGCGTTGATCGGGGGCACGATCGGATCGCGTGCGCCACTGAGCACCAGGGTCGGGGTCCGGATGCGATGCAGCCAGGGGAGGCTGGTCCAGCCGATCCCGGCGGCCAGTTGGCCGACGTAACCCCACATGCTCGGGGGCCGAGCACGGCGAGCGTTGATCTGGTTCCGCAGGAGGCCCTCGTCGTCGGCTGCTCCCGGGCCGTAGAGCACGTTCGCGGTGAGGCGGAGGAACGTGGGCGAGTAGTAGCGCAGCGGCGTTGCCAGCAGGGACAGTGCCAACGGATTGCCGGGCACGCCACCGAAGCCGCACATGGTCGACGCGAGCACCAGGCGGCCGACCCGGTGAGGGTTGGCCAGCGTCAGCTCCTGCGCCACGGCACCGCCGAACGACACGCCGAGCACGTCGGCGTCGGGCTGTCCGAGCGCGTCGAGCACGTGGGCGGCTTGGCGCGCCAGCCCGTGCATGCGCGGCGGGATGAGCCGCGACGGCGACTCGCCGGTGCCCGACGCGTCGTAGGCGATGGTCTGGATCCCGCGGTTGGTGAGGGCGCGCTCGAGCGGGTCCCACATCTCGATGTTGCCGCCGAGGCCCATGATGAGCAGGAGCGGGCGGCCCTCGCCGCGGATGGACACCCGCACGAGGTGCCCATCGACGCGTACGAAGGTGAGGATGCGCGCCCTCATGTGAGGTGGACGTAGCGGCCGGGGGCAGGTTCGAGGGGCGGGTGAGCGGCGCTGCCGAGCTCGCTCGGTGCGGGCTGTCGGTCGCCCGAACGGGCAGCGAGCCAGGCCGTCCAGTGCTCCCACCAGCTGCCAGCGCGCGCCTCGGAACCGTCGAGCCACGCTTCGGCGGTCGCCGGCAGCGCACCCTCGCGGGTGCGGTAGGACGACTTCGGGTTCCCGGGCGGGTTGACGATCGCCTGGATGTGGCCGCTCGAGCTGAGCACGAACTCCGACTCACCGCCGAGCAGCTGGGTGGTCTGGTACGCCGTCTGCCAGGGCACGATGTGATCGGTCGAGCCGGCCACCACGTAGGCGTCGAGCGTGACCTTGCCGAGATCGACCGGCGTGCCGAGCACCGTGAGGGTGCCCTCGGCGAGCCCATTCGACGTCGCCAAGTCCAAGAAGTCGGCGTGCAGCCCCGCGGGAAGGCGGGTGGTGTCGGCGTTCCAATAGAGAATGTCGAACGCGGGCGGGTTCTGGCCGAGCAGGTAGTTGTTGACCCAGTAGTTCCACACCAAGTCGTTGGGGCGCAGCCACGCGAATACCTTCGCCAGATCCTTTCCGTCGAGGTAGCCGGCGCGCTGCGAGCGGATGCGGGCGGCCTCCACGGCGGGCTTCGATGCGAGCATCCCGATCTGTGACTCCTGGGCGGAATCGAGCCCTGCGACGAGGAACGTCGCCGCGTTGACGAGCGCCTCACCGGTAGCGGTCAGATGGCCGAGCAGGCATGCCATGGTGATCGCGCCCGCGCACATGCCCACCACGTTGGCATCGGCGCTACCCGTGATCTCGCACGCCACCTCGATCGCCTCCTTGCAGGCGGCGACATAGGTGTCCAGGTTCCAGTCGCGTTGGGCGGCGGTCGAGTTGCGCCAGCTGATCGCGAAGTAGGGCACGCCGGCCCCGACGAGGTGCTCGATGAGGCTGCGGCCGGGCGCGATGTCGGAGATGTAGTACTTGTTGATCTGCGGCGGGATAGCGACAAGAGGTCGCGCGAACGTCGTCTGGCCCGCGGGTGTGTACTGGAGGAGCTCGAACACCTCGCTGCGGTGCACGACCTGGCCCGGGGTGACGGCGAGGTTGCCGCCGACCGTGAAGGGGCGGGTGTCGACCGTCGCGGGCATGCCGCCGTTGTGACGCACGTCATGAGCCATGTGCCGCAGGCCCGTGAGGACGCTGCGGCCCCGGGTTTGGACCGCCTTGGCCGAGCGCGCTGGGGTTGCCGAGCAGGGTGTTGGTCGGTGCGACCGCCTCGGTGAACAGCGACATCGCGAAGCGAGCCCGCTCGCGGCTCTTCGGGTCCAGCTCGACCTCGTCGACGACGCCGAGCACGGCTCGGGCCTCGACGAGGTAGGCCTGCAGAAGGCGCCGGTAAGCGGGGTTGTCGCTCCATGCCCGGTCGGCGAAGCGCTTGTCGCGGGGTTCGGGGGCCACGTCGCTGCGCCCGACGAGCACCTCGAGGAGATCGCCCGCGGCCTCGAGCGTGGTCGCCGCCACGACGCCGGGCTCGACGGCCACCCGCTGAAGCAGGCGACCCAGCGCTGCGGCCACCTGCCGGCGGTTGAGACCGACGAGAGGGTTGGCGCCCAGCACCACGGGATCCGCCGCGTCGAACGGCACCCCGGTCGCATCGCGCGGGCCGTTGGTCGGTGGGGTCTTGGTGGGCATCACGGTTCTCCTGTCCGTTGCGTGGTGACCGGGCTCAGGCGACGAGCGCAGGCCGGGACGATCTCGATCGGTGTCGATCCCACGCATTGCACCGGACCGGGCTCGCCGCGCCATCGTGTCGACGGAACGGACTTGACCGGCTCTGTTGTGCGGCGAGCCCACACCACCCCGTGGCTTGTGCGCGCAGAACAGTCCCGCCCCGCAGGTTGGGGCTCCGCGGCCATGGGCGGCAGCGAGTCCCGTTCTTAGTGTCACCGGTCGCAGCCGTCCGTCGACCACGAGGAGATCACGATGGGCTTCACGACCGGGAACCTGCCGCCAGTCGATCCCGAAACGTTCCACGAGCGACCGTTGTTCGAGCGGATCCGCATCCTCGCCACCCAGTGGGTCGAGTACGGCTTCGGCACGCCCAAGATGGTTCATGCCATCTACGTCGTGAAGCTTCTCGTCCTCTACATCGCGGGTGGCCTCTTCGTGGCCACCGCCACCTCCGGCCTCGGGCCGTTCTGGCACGTCAGCCGCGTGGTGGCCGGAGCTGATCGTCTATGAGAAGCTCATCTTGTGGACGGTGCTGCTCGAGACGCTCGGATTGGCCGGATCGTGGGGGCCGCTCGCCGGCCACTTCAAGCCGATGACCGGCGGCTTCCGATACTGGGCTCGCCCTGACACCATCCGCCTTCCACCGTGGCCCGACAAGGTGCCCTTCACCCGCGGTGACCGGCGCACGGTCGCCGATGTCGCCCTCTACCTCGCGATCATCGCCACACTGGTCAGCGCGCTCGTCGCGCCCACCGTCACCCGGAGCGGGGTCAGCCTGGTCAACCCGGCGCTGCTGCTGGCGGTGATCGGCCTGCTCGTCGTGATGGGCCTCCGCGACAAGGTCGTGTTCCTCGCCGCCCGCAGCGAGCAGTACCTGCCGGCGCTGGTTTTCTTCGCCGTCCTCGGCCCGGTCGACCTGATCGTCGCCTTGAAGCTGCTGATCGTCACCGTGTGGGTCGGTGCCGGCGTGTCGAAGTTCGGCCGCCACTTCTCACACGTCGTGCCGCCGATGGTCAGCAACACGCCCTGGGCGCCCAAGGCGCTCAAGCGGATGAACTACCGCAACTTCCCCCACGACCCGCGGCCATCGCACACCGCCAGCCTGCTGGCCCACATCGGCGGCTCGACCGTCGAGATCGTGCTGCCCCTCATCCTGCTGTTCTCGACCAACCCGACGATCACTCTGCTCGCGGTGATCGGCATGGTCGTCTTCCACCTCTTCATCCTCTCGACGTTCCCCTTGGCCGTGCCCCTCGAGTGGAACGTCCTGTTCGCCTTCGCCACGGTGTTCCTGTTCTGGGGCCACCCCGCCTGGGCGGGTTACAGCGTCGCCGACATCTCCTCGCCTCTGCTCCTCGTCGCGATCGTCGCCGGGCTGCTCTTCTTCCCGGTCCTCGGCAACCTGCGTCCCGACCTGGTGTCGTTCCTGCCGTCCATGCGCCAGTACGCCGGCAACTGGGCGTCGGCCATGTGGGCGTTCGCGCCGGGTGCTGAGGCCAAGCTCGACAACATCGTGCGGGGCGCCGGGAACACCGTCGACCAGGTCGCGACCATGTACCCGCCGCCGGTCGCCGAGATGCTGCTGACCATGCCGATCGCGTGGCGGTCGCTGCACAGCCAGGGTCCCGCCCTGCTGTCGATGATGGTCAAGCACCTCGGCGACGACATCGACACCTACTCGTTCCGGGAGGCAGAGTTCGGCTGCAACACCATCGTCGGGTTCAACTTCGGCGACGGCCACTTCCACGACGAGCAGCTCATCCAGGCGATCCAGCAGCGATGCCACTTCGAGCCCGGCGAGTTCCTGGTGGCGTGGGTCGAGTCGCAGCCGATCCACAAGGACTGCCAGCAGTACAAGGTGATCGACGCCGCCCTCGGCATCATCGAGCGGGGCAGCTACAACGTCGCCGATACCGTCGACGAGCTCCCGTGGCTCCCCAACGGCCCGATCCCGCTGCACGTGACCTGGACCCGCCCGACGGTGGACGATCGCGTCGACGCCACCACGATCGCGGCCACGTCCGTCGTCGCCACCGCCCAGGAGCGGCCGGCCGTCGGTGTCGGAGCGTCGTGATGGCCACCGCCGTCGTCGTCGGCTCCGGGCCCAACGGGCTCGCGGCCGCCGTACGACTCGCCCAGCACGGGATCGACGTCGAGGTGCTCGAAGCCGCCGACCACATCGGCGGTGGCACGAGGAGCAGCGAGCTCACCGTGCCCGGCGTCCTCCATGACCACTGCTCGGCGTTCCATCCGATGGGCGTGGGCTCGCCCTACCTGTCGACACTCGGCTTGGAGGACCACGGCTTGCGGTGGCGTTGGCCCGAGATCGACTGCGCCCACCCCCTCGACACCGGGGAGGCCGGGCTGCTGTGGCGCTCGATCGACGAGACCGCCTCCGGCCTCGGGCCGGACGGCAGGCGCTGGCGACAGATGTTCGCCGGTCTGGCCACCGGGTTCGACGAACTGGCCGACGACCTGATGCGCCCGATCACGCACGTGCCCCGTCATCCGCTCCGGCTGCTCCGGTTCGGCCCGGCGGCGCTGCTCCCCGCCGCCCTGACGGCCCGGGTGTGGCGCACCGACAAGGCCAGGGCTCTCTTCGGGGGCGTCGCCGCCCACGCGTTCCATCCGCTGCACCGCCCGACCACCTCCGCGATCGGGATGACCATCATCGCCGCCGGGCACCGCCACGGATGGCCAGTCGCCGAAGGCGGCTCCCAGTCGATCGCCAACGCACTGGCCTCCCTGCTCGAGGATCTCGGCGGCAAGATCCACACCGGCGTCTACGTCCGCACGGCCGCGGACATACCGCCCGCCAAAGTCGTCCTGCTCGACCTGGCTCCTGGGGCGATCGCCCAGATCCTCGGCGACCGGATGCCGCCCCGAGTCGCTCGCGCCTACCGCCGGTACCGCCACGGCCCGGGCGCGTTCAAACTCGACCTCGCCATCGAAGGTGACGTCCCCTGGACGAACCAAGCATGCGGCCGCGCCGGCACCGTCCACCTGGGCGGCACCTTCGAGGAGATCACCAGCACCGAACGCGACATCGCACGAGGGCGCATGCCGAAACGACCCTTCGTCCTCGTCGGCCAGCAGTACGTCGCCGACCCCACCCGTTCGGCCGGCGACATCAACCCGATCTGGACCTACGCCCACGTGCCCCACGGCTACACCGGCGACGCCACCGAGGCCATCCTCGGGCAGATCGAACGCTTCGCCCCCGGGTTCCGTGACCGCATCGTCGCCTGCGTCCAGCGCTCGACGACGCAACTTCCCGTCTACAACCCCAACTACGTCGGCGGCGACATCATCACCGGCGCCAACACCGAGCGGCAGGTCCTCATGCGACCTCGGGCCGCGCTCGACCCGTACCGAACGGGCATCCCCGGCACCTTCATCTGCTCCGCGGCGAGCCCGCCCGGCGCCGGCGCCCACGGCATGTGCGGCTACAACGCCGCCGCCTCCGCGCTCCGCCACCTCCGGCTCCCGCCCGTCACCGCTTCGTGAGCGCCGCCAGCCCGGCGCAGCAACGGCAACGGCGATCCCGACACCACAGGCTCCCAAGTGGCGTCGGCGGCTGGGTCGCTTTGGGTGGACTCCGCCAGACCAGCCGACGTGACCGGGGTCCGTCAGATCGGAGACCGCACGGGCGCGCGCAAGAAGGGCTTGCGGCCCGTGCGCCTGGTGGCGAGCCGCGCCCAGGTCTGGCGACCACGGCGACCACCGCAAGCCGATGATCGCGAGGCCGCCGATTGCTCACGCGAACGTTGGCAGGACGGGCCGTAGCCCGACAGCTGTCAACTTTGCTGTGTGGCCAGAAGCTCGACGCGGCTCGCCGTAGCGTTCGGTGATCGACGACTACTTCTTCCCCTACCGCTACGATCTGCGCTTCGCTTCCTTGTGGCTACCGTTCGGCGTCGTCCCGGGACGCGACGGAGTCACACTCCGCGAGAATCGTTTCCGGGCAACATTCGGCTTCTTCAACGTCGAGACCCCGCTCGACAACGTCGCTGGCGGACACGTCACGGTCGGCTACCGCTGGTACACGGCGATCGGCGTACGCCTGTCGTTCGTCGATGACGGGTTGACGTTCGGCACCTGCCGCGACCGTGGGGTGTGCGTGCACTTTCGCCAGCGAATACCTCGTGTGATCGGCTTCCGGCCCCACTCGGCGCTGACCGTGACGGTCGACGACTGCGAGCGACTGGTCGAAGCGATCGGCGAAGCTGTGCCGCCGGCATGACATCCTGCTTGCCACGATCCCGCGTCCCGAGCGTCGTAGGAGGAGGGCGAGCGCTTCCTCCGGGGAAGACTCGCGCGGGAACGCAGGTGCGGGCCGGCCATCATCGATCGCGGCATGATGACCTTACGCGCTGGCGCGTCATCGCTGCGAGGAACGCCGATCATGGTCCGCGTGACGTCTTTCCCGGATGTCATTGCATTCCTGCCCACGACTTGGACGACAGGCGCGGTCGCGCTCGTCGACCGGCCTGCGTGGTTCGGTTCTCATGCGACGGCGACGCCACTGATCTGGGGCCAAACGGGCACGAACACGCCACCGAATCGATACTGCTCGATCCGCACGTCCGCGAAGCCGGTAGCCGCGATCGTGGCCGCGGTGTCGCGGTCGAGGCAGCAACCGTCGAAGAAATATCGCCACGGGCGACGTAGCAGCCGCTGCACCGCTCGGATCGGACCCGGACCGGACCGAACGTGCTCAATGAAGACGAAGCGTCCTCCAGGACGCAGGATGCGATGCACTTCCGCGAGCGCAGCTGCTTGGTCCTCTACCGTGCACAGCACGAGTGTGCAGATCACCACGTCGACGCTCGCGTTTGCAAGGCCGGTCGACTCAGCACGCTCCCCGCGAATCTCGAGGTCGATCCCGTAGCGCGCGGCATTGCGGCGCAGTCCGCGGTGCGCGTGCGGGTTCGGTTCGATGGCGACGAGGCGGGTGCCGGGCGCGAGGTAGCGCATCGAAGCACCCGCTCCCGAACCAAGCTCCACGACCAGTTGAGGCAGGCCTGCGAAGAGGGCCTTCTTGCGGGCACCGAGGCGTCGATGCGAGTACCAGTCCATCGACTCGAAGAACTTGGCGTTGGCCCAGGCGCGGATTGGGTGAAGGTCACGCACGGGCTCGGGGGGCGCGAGAATCGCGGTCTCGGTCATTTCATGGCTCCACGGGTCTTCCGACGGCTTGCCTACGCAACATCGCGAAGTCCGCTCGCGTCGCGCTCGCGTGGAGGTTCGCCGGCCGAGTCGCCGACGTCAGAAAGCTGTGGACACAGAGCTACGAACTCAGCAGCTCCTCGACGGCGTCGATGATGTCGCCGACGTCGCGGGCATCAGGCAGATGCCAGGCGCCGTCCTTCGCGACGAAACGGGCCGACGGCAACGCGGCGGCGAGGGCCTCCCCAGCCGCGAACGGGATCACGCGGTCACCTCGGTAGTGCAACACCAGCGCCGGCGCTCGAATCTCATCGACGAGATCGGTGACATCGGTGTTGTAGATCGCTTCGAGGTAGCCTGCAGCCACCTCCACCGGAGCGCTTTCCCGCAGGATGCGCGCAAACTGCAGCGTCGCGGCCCCCGACGCTCCTGGGCGGTACAGACCGGCCAACAGTTCGGTCGCGATGTTCGGGCGCTGACGCAACAAGTCCAGGATCGGTCGACCGACGTCACCGAACGTCTTGGGTCCGCTCGCGTACGTCCCGAACAGCACGAGGTGAGACACCCGATCGGGTCTGCGGGCCGCGCACGCCAGCGCGATCGGCCCCGCCCCCGACATCGCGAACAGTGCAGCGGGTTCACCGAGATCTTCCAGCACGGCCTCGAGCTCGCCGACGGCGGCCTCGACGCCGAAATCGCGAACCGTGCCCCCCGACAACCCCGTGCCCCGCCGGTCGTAGGTGATCGTACGGCGACTTCGCGCGAGGTGCTCTACCAGCGACGACCGAGGATCGTGTCCCTCGGCGATCACCTCGAGGTTGGAGAGCCACGCCGGGATCACGATCACCGGGGACCCGGCTCCAAGCTCACCCCAGGCGAGATCGATCCCCTCCCCGGTCAGGCGTTTCAACGACAAACCGTCGATGGACGGCCGCTGCCGACCGCGGCCGCCAGCCAAGGCAACCAACTCACTGACCGGGTCGACGTCACCGCGCAGGATCGCCGCTTCCAATCGTCGGAGTCGTGGTGAGGGCTCCAAACCCAGCTCTTCGACCAGATGGTGTCGGTGAGCCTGGAACACGCGAAGCGCCTCGGCATCGCGTCCGGTGGCGGCAAGGGCGCGCATCAAGGTCGCTTGGGCGTCGGCGCGCAACGGGTGCTCCAACACGAACGCGTCCAATTCCGTAATGGCGCGGTTGGGCTCACCGCAGGCCAGCAGCGCTTCGGCGTGTGCCTCGATCGCTTGGAGATGGAACTCCTCCAACCGGACCTGCTCCGCACGCAAGGGCTCGACATCCTCGAACCCGGCGTACGGCGCACCCCGCCACAGGGACAGCGCGTCGTGCAAGAGCGCGCGGGCGACCGACGCTTCTGCCCCGATCGCGGCTCGAACCGCTCGTTCGAATTCGATCGCGTCGACGGTCGCAGAGCCCAACTCGAGGGCATAGCCCGGGGCCCGCGTGGCTACGGTGGGAGCCCCTGGGAATCGCAGCCGCCTGCGCAGCCGGAACACCTGGGTCTGCAACGCCGCCTCCGGGGAATCAGGGAGCCCGTCGGGCCACACGGCGTCAACGAGCGCATCCGCGGAAACGATCTGCCCCGACTGCGACACGAGGCGGGCGAGCAACGTCTGCAAGCGACGACCCGGCACATCACGAACCTCGCCCGAGGCATCGACCATCTCGACCGCGCCCAAAACACGCACCGTCACCGAAGACGGCTCCATCGGCCAAGTATCGCGGTGCTACCGGCCCCCACGCGCATCGTTCACGTCGACACAAATCACACAGGGGAAATGGCACCAGCCAGCCGCGAGGTGACGCCCATGGTCCCCAGCCCGTTCCGCCGGGCACGCCGTCGGTCGGTGCTGGCGACAGGCCGTGCCGGAAGTCGTGGACACGCGTGCAAAGCTTGACCGGTGATCACTCTGAACGACGAGGCGCGGGCCGCGCTGTCGGCTGGGCATCTCGCTCACCTCGCAACGCTCAACGCCGACGGTTCGGCGCAGGTTGCGATCGTCTGGGTAGGCCTCGATGGCGACGAGATCGTGTCCGCTCACTTGAGCGAGTCACAGCAGAAGCTGCACAACGTCCGGCGCGACCCGAGGGTTGTGCTCTCGATGGAGACCGGGGGGCGCAACGAGTTCGGACTCGACCACTACCTGGTCGTCCATGGACGAGCACGAGTCGAACCGGGTGGCGCGCCCGAGTTGTTGCAGCATCTGGCGCACGTCTACCTCGGCCCTGACGTCAAGTTCCCGGCGATGGACAATCCGCCGCCCGGTTTCGTCATGCGCATAGCGCCTGAGCGTGTCGGCGGTGTGGGCCCTTGGCACTGACGCCAGATCGGGCTCGGGTCGTGGCGAGCGTCGTGTCCGCCAGCGGGCAACTCCCGGTGGCCACCGCCTCCGCAAACCGCGCCGGGCCGCCGACGGGATTGCCGCCCGCGGCGAGCTGCGTGTTCCGGTCGAACGCGCCGCCGAGATCATCTGGGTGCTCACCAGCCCAGGCGTCGCCCGGCTCCTGGGCGAAGGGCGCGGCTGGAACACCGACACCGACTGGCTCGAAGATCCGCTCACCGATGCTCCCGCCCGACCAGGCACGAAGCACGAGGAAGACACCATCTGCGGCGCCTCCTCTACCCAGCAGCAGCGCTGCAAGACGAGCAGTTCGGCGGCGTCGGCGTCGACGGCCAGCCGTAGCTCGGCGCCTTCGATCGGAAGGCTCGGCGAGGCGCTCGGCGGCAGGTCGGTCGTCATGGTGTGGGCGTGACGATAGGGCTGAGGCCGGGGCTCCTGACGCCAGGTCCAACACACTCAGCGCTCGTGGCTGGTGTCGAGAACCGGTTTGATGTCCACCACAGGTGTCCCGTCCAGCGCCTCGAGGTTCTGCACTCGGATGCGCGTGCCTTCGATGGCGACGATCGTGACGCGGTGGATCCCGATCGGGTTCGGCCGATCGGCCGAGCGGGTGCTGAAGACTCCTTGCTCGGGGTTGGCCGGGTCGTCGCGAGGGTGGACGACGAGGACGTCGCGGCGGGCTCGGTCCAGCCACGTGAGCACCAGGATCTCCATCCCGGGCGTGAGGTCACGCAACCCGACGGTCACGGAGGGGTCGATCTGCAGCCATGCATCGGGTGCGCCTTCGTCGCCCTGTTTGGGTGCGACGTGACGATCGACGAGTGGTGACTCCACGATGCCAATGGCCCTGAGGTCATAGGTGGTGTCGGTCATCGCGCCTCCAAAGGGTGGGACGCAGCCCGGCCCGGCCGACCCCGATACGCAGCTCGCGACGACTGCGATCGCGGCGAGGGTGTCGTCGAGGGACCGAGCAGCCGCGGCTCGACGCGCGCCTAATCTGTGAGCGCGTCCTCCGGGACCACCGCCTCCAACTGGGGGTCGCCCAGTCCCAACCGACTACGCGCGCTGAACATCCGCCCGCGGGCGCTCACCAGTGGGGCGAACGACATGAGGCCGACCGGCTTGTCCATGTCGTCGTAGATCGCCTCGATCCCGCCGCGCATGAAGTACGTCTCGTGCCAGAACCCGGTGCCCGCCGGATCGCGGAGGAAGTCCCTCCACCACTGCTGGTGCGGCAATTCGCGGGTCCAGCGCTCCAGGGCATCGAGGTCGCGCCAATACTGCCGCATCCCGAAATGCGGCGGCAGGAGTGACACCACAAAGTTCTCGTGCAGCAACAGACCGTCGGGGCCCTCGGCCACCCCGGCCCGGATCTGGCGTCCGGTGTGGAGCAGCTTGCCGAGCCCTCCGAGGGCGCGAACCCGCATGCCCAAGTAGATGACGACCAGATCAGGAAACTCGGACAGGTCGACCGTCTGGCGGCTGACACCAGTTGAGCGTCGAACCATCTATTACCTCCCTTGGCCCTGACTCAGCTCGAAGCGCCCATGCTCGGTTGCTGTCGGTGCCACGTCAAGGTGTCCGCACCAAGGTTCACCAGGCCTCGCTCTTTACAGGGAGTTCTTCCCGCGGCGGTCACCCGGTTCCAGGCATGTAGCTCCCGCTGTGACTCCGGGCGGGAGCCACGCCCGGGACGGAGGCCTGATGCCACGCAAAGCGCAGCCCGAGCGGGTGCAGACCGCAGACGGTTTCGCCGTGCGCAGCCGGAACATCCGCGGTGCCCGCTCGGAGTCTGCCGAGGCCATGGAGGCCAGCGGGGTGGCGGTCCGCCTGCCGAAGGCACGGCGGCCACGCCCACTCCTCACACCCGACGGTAGACGTGATCGTCTCGAGCGGCGCCCGCGCCCATATGGCCGACGCGCTGAAGCAGTTCTTCGGAGCCTTGGTTCCCACCTGAGCGAGACCTGGCCGGGCGTCAGCCCGTGCCGACGTCCCGCTGTTGGTAGGTGATCGCCGCCGCGCCGCTGAGCAGGGCGGCCACCAGCAGGGTGACGACGATGGTGAGGGGGTCGATGGCTTCGGCTGGTGCCAGCGCCATGTAGTGGAAGAGCGAGAGGTGCTCGAGCCACTTCAAGCTCGAGACCATCGAGCTGAGCAGGTCGACGAGCAACGACCCGATCACGATCGTGTGCTTCACGCCGACGTCTACCAGCGCGCGCAGTAGGCGCTCCATCGAGCCCCTGACATCGCAGTCGATCACCGTGCCGTCGACCACGAGGTTGCTCACCTCGTCGACACTCGACAGGTCGGGTGGGACACTGTCGAGTTCGGCGTGGACATGCACCGCGGCCAAACCGCGGAGCACTTCGAGGCGGCCGCTCTCGATGATGCGGCCGGACCGCAGCATGCCGACCCGATCACAGACCGCTTCGACCTCGCTCAAGACGTGGGACGACAGCAGCACGGTCTGCCCTCGGTCGCTCGCCTCCCGCACGCACGCCCGGAAGACCTGCTCCATGAGCGGATCGAGACCGGTCGTCGGCTCATCGAGCAGCAGCAGCTCGGCCCGGCTGGCGAAGGCGGCGATCAGCAGCACCTTCTGCCGGTTGCCGTGGCTGTAGGCGCGGATCTTCTTGTCGGGAACCAGGTCGAAGCGCTCGATGAGCTCGTTGCGATACGCCACGTCGACGTACCCGTGCACGTTGCCGAGGAACTGCAGGACCTCGGCGCCGGTGAGCGACGGCCACAGGTTCGCCTCACTCGGGACATGGGCGAGCCGCTGATGGACCGCGGGCGCCTCGTGCCACACGTCCATGTCGAAGATGTACGCCGCACCGGAGGTGGCTCGGATCAGCGCGAGCAGGAGGGCGATGGTCGTCGACTTGCCCGCGCCGTTCGGCCCGAGGTATCCGAACACCTCCCCCTGCTCGACCTCGAGGTTGAGCGAGTCAAGCACGATCGCATGCCCGTACTGCTTGGTCAGGTCCTCCGTGCGGATCGTGGCCGTCATGGTGGAATCCTGCTGTCAGTTCGCACGAACGACAACATGTGGCGCCGGCGGTCGGCATGATCGGACTGCCAGTGACACGCCCCGCCGGCTCCCCCAGCCCTGCTCCTGACGCCGCTCGCTCGGCGATCGCTGGCTCCGCGTGAGCGATCGTCATCACGAAGCGCTCATCCTCCGAGGTAGCCGTCGAGCGTTATCCCGCGTACGCGCTCGTAGCTCACACATTCCGGCACCGACAACAAGCGCAGAATGCGGCTGAGACCTCGGGGTAGCGGCGCGCGGCGAGGTCCTATTCGTACCGCAGTGTTCACCGTCGGCATGTGAGCGCCGTGCTAATCCTCAACGAGAGGCACCGACCAGGAGACACGAACGCCTTTGGCGCCGAGAGCGCACACGGCCAGCCGACTCGAACCCGTCGGTCGGTACGCATGCGACCGCACCTCGCGTAGGAGACGTGCCCGCCGACCACTCCGCCCGCGCGAGGCTGTGCATCCTCGTCGAAGGGAGCGGGGATGGATCGATCCGGGGCGCTCGCCGGCATCGGCGACACGCCCATCGTGCGCCTCTCGCGTCTCGCGCCACCCACCGGCGCCGAGGTGTGGGTCAAGCTCGAAGCGGCCAATCCGACCGGGTCGTACAAGGACCGCATGGCCCTCGCGATGATCGAAGGGGCCGAACTGCGGGGCGAGCTCCGACCCGGCCAAACGGTGGTCGAATACACCGGCGGGTCGACGGGCAGCTCGCTCGCATTCGTGTGCGCCATCAAGGGCTACCCGCTGCGGATCGTCACCTCGAACGCGTTCGCCAGCGAGAAGCTCAGGACGATGGCGTCCTTCGGTGCGCGTCTGGACATCATCGACAGCCCCGATGGCATCCACCCCGAGCTGATCCCCTCGATGATGCGCCGGGCGGCGGAGATCGTCGCCGACGAGGGGGCCTACGCAACGGACCAGTTCCACAACCGCGACGCCTTGGACGGCTACCGGCAGATCGGCCACGAGATCGTCGCCCAGCTGAATGCACCCATCGCCGCGTTCTGCGCCTACGTCGGGATCGGTGGATGCTTCCTCGGCGTCACCGACGTCCTCTCGGCGCATTTTCCCGGCATCTCCCGCGTCGCCGTCGAGCCGGCCGAATCGGCGGTGCTGTCCGGCGGGCGCGCAGGGACCCATCGCATCGAGGGGGGCGGCGTGGGCTTCGTGCCGCCGCTCCTCGCTGAGGGTGGGTTCGATCGCGTGGAGGCGGTCACCACCGCTGACGCGGAGGCCATGGCCCGGCGGGCCGCGGTGACCGAGGGCGTCTGGAGCGGACCATCGTGTGGCGCCAACCTCACCGCCGCGCTGCGATTGGCCGCCGAGCTCGACCCGATCGGCTGCGTCGTCACCATCCAGCCCGACTCGGGGCTCAAATACCTCAGCGGCGACGTCTACGCGTAGGCCTTCTGTGGGGCGAGGCTGGTGAGCATCTCGATAAGTCTTCCCGGGCCCCTGGAGAGGCTCGTCAGGCCGTGAGCCAGGCCACGACGGCGACGAGCGCGAGCAGGACGACGGGGAGCACAGCCAACAGTACGTAGATCCGGGTTCGGGACGCCTCGGGACCGCCTACACCATCGGCGGCGGGGGCGCCCGCGCCGCCGGCTTCCATCAGACCGCGAGCAGGTCCCGGGCCCCGGTGTCGCTCGAGGGATGACGCAGCTTCGACATGGCGCGCGCCTCGATCTGGCGGATGCGCTCGCGCGTCAGGTTGAAGTGCTCGCCCACCTCTTCGAGGGTGCGGGGCTCACCGCGGTCGAGCCCGAAGCGCAGCTTGAGGATCTCGCGCTCCCGATCGTCGAGCGGTGCGAGCAGTCGGTTGATCTCCTCGGGCAGCAGGGCGGTGGCGGCCACCTCGAACGGCGACTCGGCGGAACGGTCCTCGACGACGTCGCCGAGCTCGGCGTCGCCGTCCTCCCGCAACGGCTCGGACAGCGACAGGGGCTCGGCCGCGAAACGCAACGCCTCGGTGACCTTGTCCTCGGGCATCTCGACCTCGGCGGCCAGCTCCGCCAACGTGGCCGGCCGGCCGAGCTTGAGCTCGAGGCGGGCCCGGGCCTTCTGCAGGCGAGCCAGCGTGTCGCCGGCGTGGACAGGGAGGCGGATGGTGCGGCCGGTGTTCGCGATACCCCGGGTGATCGCCTGGCGGATCCACCACGTGGCGTACGTCGAGAACTTGAAGCCCTTGCGCCAGTCGAACTTCTCGACGGCGTGCATCAGGCCGAGGTTGCCCTCCTGGATGAGGTCGAGGAGCGGCAGGCCCGAGGCCTGGTACTTCTTGGCGATGGAGACCACAAGGCGGAGGTTGGACTGCACGAACGTGCGCTCCGCGTCCTCGCCGTCCTTCCCCTGGCGCCGCAGTTCGCGCTTGCGCGCCGCGGTGAGGTCCTTGCCCCCTGCCCGCGAGCTGCTCGTCCGCGGCCACGCCTGCCTCGATGGCCTTGGCCAACCGCACCTCGTCGTCTTTGGTCAGCAGCGGATACTGGCCGATATCGGTCAGGTAGAGGCGGACGAGATCTTCCTCGTCGCGCTCGACGCGCTCCTTGGCCAAGGCGAACTCCTCGTTATGGTCCGGTGACACGGCGGGGACGACTCGGTCGACGGACTGGGACGGCTACAACGATAACGACGAGGTCAACCCCTTCCACCTGCGGAGACGGGTCGAGCCGGACGACTCATCCCGCCACCACGTAGCGTGGGCAAGCGTACGATCCTCGTGACCCCTGCGATCAGGGGCGGGACATGATGGCAGAGCCGATCGACCTCGTGCTGGTCACCCTCCAGTTCGACGCGGCCGATCCCGTGGCCCTCCAGGGGGTGCTGGCGAAGTACGTCGTGCTCACCCGAGGGCACCCGGGATGCCGCAACGTGGACTGGTGTGCATCGAGCACCATCCCGGGCCGCTTCCTCATCATCGAGAAGTGGGAGAAAGAGGACGCCCAGCGAGCCCACTTCGACTCCGCCGACATGGTCGAGATGGCCGAATCCTGCCGTGGGCTGCTCGCCGGCCCACCGGTCATCGACCTCCTGCGTGCCATCAGCGCCCACGATCTCCGTTGACCCGCCCGCCGACTCACGGCCGACGAACAGCAAGGGATCGCGCGCTACAGCGAACGGAGGAAGCCGAGCAGGGCGTTGTCGAAACCGTCCGGGTCCTCCTGCTGGGTCCAGTGCCCGACGCCCGGCAGCACCACGACACCGCGGAGATCGGGGAGCAATGCCCGCATGGCATCGATGGCCCCAGGATTGGACTGCGTGACCAGGTCGTGTTCGCCCCCGATGAAGAAGGCGGGCATCGAGACCCGCGCGACCGGGAAATCCTTCACGCGCTCGTAGTTGGCGTCGAGGTTGCGGTAGTACGAGACAGGACCGAAGAAGCCGCTCGCGCGGAAATGCTCCGCGTAGGCGTCGACGTCGGTCCAGCTGAGCCAGCCCGGCAGCAACTCGGGCACGTCGCCCATCGTGTCGAGCAGCCGCGTCCCGGCCGCGGGGCGCAACGAGTCGGGCAGGCCCGGCCAGCCCTCGCCGCTCGCCCAGTACAGCATCTTGGCCATCGTGGTGCGGGGGTCGCGCCCGAGCTCCTCCTCCGCCGGCCCGACCGGTTGGAAGTAGATGATGTAGAAGAAGCGATCGCCGAAGCGGGCCCGCATGAGCTCGGTCGGGGGCATCGGCCACTTCGTGAACGGCACGCTCACTCCGACCACGGCTCGCACCCGCTCCGGATGGAGGCGGGCCAGGTCCCAGACGATGAGGGCGCCCCAGTCGTGGCCGACGAACACGCCTTGGTCGTGGCCGGTCTCTTCGAGGAGGCCGAGCAGATCTCCGCAGAGGGCATCGATGCCGTACGCGGAGACGTCCGGCGGGCACGACGAGTGCCCGTAGCCCCGCTGGTCGGGAGCGATGGCGTGATATCCGGCCTCCGCCAGCGGCGCGAGCTGGTGGCGCCACGAGTAGGCACCCTCCGGGAACCCGTGCGCCAGGATCACCGGCGGCGCCGTGGGATCGCCGGCCTCGGTCACGGCGAGCTCGACGCCGTTCACCGAGGCGACGCGCGCGAGCGGACGGTGACCACGGCTCAAGCGCTCTGGCGGCTGGCGATGGCGCGGCCGGACAGATCCTCGAGCTGCGCCCACGTGAGCTCTTCGGCCGCCCAGAGCGTGTCGAAGACGCGGTCCGACTCGTCGGTGAAGCCGTGACGGTTGCGGAAGTTGTACCGCCACCGCTGCTGGTTCACCGGGTAGCCGAGACGGCCGAGACGTCCAACGCACCAGGCGTCCCAGGCGGCGGTCTGGGCGAGCGACAGATCCGCGTCGGCGGGTGCGTCGCTGAAGCCTTCGCCGGCGCGATCACGGCTGCGCAACAGCACGCGTCCGAGGGCCGTGGCCACGGCGAGGACGGACAGCGCACGTGGCCGGCGGGTGTCCTCGAAGGCTCCGCTCTCGGCTCGCACGACGAGCTGCGGATCGGTGGCCACGAGGACCACCCGTGAGATCGGCGAGGTCTCGTCGATCTCGATGCGCAGGTCGCGCGCGCCCATCTCCAGGCGCTCGAGCAGCTCGGAAGCCGCGGCTTCGATGCGTGCGGCGTCGAACTCGATGTACTGGAACGTGGCCGGGTCGACGACGACGGTCACCGCTCCTCCGTGGCGACGACGAAGCTCGACGCCGCCTCATCGCGGGCGATGCGCCGGCTTTGTTGGCCCTCCTCCATCGCGGCGAGTGAAAGCGACGCGATCTCGTCGATCTCGTCGTCACTGAAGCCGGCCAGCTCGCGGAAGCGGCGAGCCAGGCCGATCACCGACTGGTCGGAATCCGACCGGGTCCCGCCGTAGCTGAAGAGCTTGTCGACGACCGACTGGAACTCGAGCGCGGCCTGCCGTCGCTCGGCGTCGCCTTCGGTGACCCGGCGCAGCCAATCGGATCCCATCTTCACGTGGGTGACCTCGTCGGCCAGCATCCAGTCCTCGCAGAACTCGAGGACGGGGTCACCGGCCACGGCGCCGAAGTCCTTCATCGTCGTGAACACGTCGATGGCGAGACCTTCGAGGGCGCGGTTCACACCGGCGAGCCGCAGCACCGGGTCGCGCGAGCACGCCGCCTCGAACAGCACCGTGTTCTCGACGTGATCACCGATGCCGGTGCCCATCCACTCGCCCAGCTTCGAGGAGATCTCCACGTGGCGGGCCTCGTCCCAGCATTGCCGGGCCATGTCCAGCTTCAGAGCAAAGGGCACGGCATCAGGAGCGGAGGTGTCCAGGCCCTGGTCCGGGAAGTCCCAACACGTTCGCCCGGCTCCTTCGAGGGCCTGGATCTCCCCGACGAAGATGCCGTGCATCAAGGCTCGGGCCGAATCGGAGGCGTCGCGCCGGCCCGGCGTCAGCCGGTTGGACGATCGCCGCGGCGGCTCGTCCGGCGCTGCGGGCCGGCCCCCGCGCCGATCGGCCATCTGCTGGCGCATCGTCACTTCCGCGAAGCGCTCGTCGCGAGCTAGGTCCTCCACCGGGAAGAAGCTCCTCATGGCACGACCTCCTCGGACGCGAAGCCGATCGAACCGGGCCCCGCCACACCACCGGCCTCGACGAGGAGCGCCTCGAGCTGCGCCTGCCGGGCGGCAGCCCGCCCCACGTCGTCAGCCGTCTCGATCAGCGACTGGATGAGCATCTCACCATCGCGCCAGTCGGCCATCTCGTCCTGGAGGATGAACCCGAGCGAGCGGATGGTGGGGGCGTCGGTGATCTGGCTGGTGTTGGCGAGGTGGTAGGTATACGCGGCCACCTTGCGGGGGATCAGGACGCGGTAGACGCCGACGAGCTTCTCGATCGTGAGTTCCGGCGCCTCGGGTTCGGTGAGTGCATCGACGAAGGCGACCATCGCCTCGTTGGCCGGCACGGTGAGGCGGTCGGGCTTCATCTCGCGCAACTCGGGCAGCCGCTTGTGCCAGAGCTCCGCGTGCCAGGCGTGGTGGTAGCAGTGCGTGCCGAGGCGCATCTTCACATCGAGCTCGGGCACCGTGGCCACCCATCCCCCGAGCGCCTCGAAGAGCTTCATCTCGATCCACTTGTAGTGACCCACGCGACGGGCGGACTCCTCCACGTCGAAGGCCCCTGGGAGCTCCCTGCGGTCCCACGGCGCGAACGGCGCCCGAGGCTTGTACGGATCAGCCATACGCGGTTCCCCTTGGACGTGATCTCGCTCGCGACACTACCCGGGAGCGTCCCTACCTTTACTCGTGGGTCAAGAGCTGGGCCCGCCAGGCCGCGTCCAGCTCGCCGAGCTCGGTGACGGGGGGCGCGCCGGCCCGGTACTCGAGCAGGATGGCCCGCCACGGTCCTGAGGCGTGGAGCTTGCCGAGCAGCGCGCTGATGCCCCAGACCACGCGATCGAGGATCACGAAGCTCGCCGGCATGTTCAGCGAGCGGATCACCGTGGCGTAAGGGCCGTTGACGTCGAACACCCGGGCCAACGCTTCGGCGGTGAAGCGGCGGCTGAAAGTGAACCGCTCTGTCAGGTAGGGCACGTACGGGGAGCTGACGTACTCGAAGATCTGTTCGGGATCGAGACCGTGGTCCTCGGCGAGGAAGTGACTGCCCACCATGGCGCGAGCCAAGCCCTCGGCGTCACGGGCGAGGACGGCGTCGAGGCACGGCGACAACCGCTCCCACTCCCCCGCCGACCAGCGCTTCACGAGGCCGAAGTCGAGGAAGGTGATGCGCCCGTCGGGCTGGAAGCGGTAGTTGCCGGGATGCGGATCGCCGTTGAACACGCCGTGGCGATGGACCGAGCCTTGCGCGAAGCGGAACAGGATCTCGCCGGCGCGCTGCTTGACGGCGGCGGCGGCAGTCGCCTCGAACTCGGCCCACGTGAGACCCTCGGCCCACTCTGTGGTGATGACCCGGCGGGCGGAGTACTCCGGAACGACGGCGGGGATCTCGATGAAGGGGTGCCCGCGGTAGAGCGCGGCGAACTCGGCCTGGTTCGCCGCCTCGATGCGGTAGTCGAGCTCGTCGCCCATCCGCTCGCGCAGCTCGTCGACGAAGCCTTTGACGTCGAGACCGCGCAACGTCACCGACGACACCAGGTTGTAGAGAAGCTCGGCGTTGTCGAGGTCGCTCATGATGGCTCGGTCGACGCCCGGATACTGGACCTTGACCGCCACGACGCGGCCGTCGCGCAGCACGGCGCGATGCACCTGCCCGACGGAGGCGGCGGCCACCGGGACCGGCGTCCAGTCGAGGAAGAGCTTGTCGGGATCGCGTCCGAGCTCGGCCCGCACGACGGACTCCGCGAGGCTCGGCGCCATCGGCTCGACATCGGCCTGGAGGCTGGCCAGGGCCTTCTGGGCTTCGGGCGGTAGACCCTCCGCGATGAAGCTCACGAGCTGGCCGAGCTTCATGATGGCGCCCTTCATGTTGCCCAGCTCGGCCGCGACGTCCTCAGCGGAGCGGATGGCGAAATGCTGTTCGAGCTCTGCCTTGCGAGCCTCGTCGCGACCCACGCCCCGCACCTTGACAACGCCCCAGTGCGCGCTCCGGCGGGCGCTCAGCCACCAAACCCGCGCGGAACGCTCGATGCGCTTGCGGCGATGGGGATCGCGCAGTGCAACGCCCGCCACGGCTGACGCCGCTCCCACGAGCGCGGCGGAGGCGGTCAGGACGGTCCGGCGGTAGGTCATGAGCCGCGTCGCGCCGCGTTGGCGCCCCGCCGCGGCATCCGGGTCGAGCTCGTCACGGTTCGGCGTGCTGGGTGCAGCGCCGGCCGGTCGGCTCGGCCTCCAGGCCCTCGGCCTCGATCGGGCCGCCGCAGATCTCGCAGCGGTCGTAATCCCCGGCCTCGAGCCGGGCTAGGGCGCGCGCCACGCCGTCGAGGTCGGACTCGATCTCGTCGAGGGTCGCGGGCGGCTCACTGGCCGGGTCGGTCACAGGCCCGAGCGTACCGAGACGAGAAGCCGCGTCGCTCCCTTCACGTCGCGCCCGCCGCCGCTTCCGTCACGTCGCGCCCGCAGGCACGCTCGCACCCGTAGGGCCGCCGCTCACCGCCGGCGTCAGCCCGGCCCTGGGTAGGGTGGCCCGATGGCTTCGCCCTTCCCCGCCGCCGACGGCTCGTCTCCGAAGACCCGGCAGTTCCGAGAGGAGCCGGAGATGGGCATCGACCCGTCGAAGCGCTACACCGCGACGATGGAGACGAGTCTCGGAGAGCTCGTCATCGCCCTCGACCCGGTCGCCGCACCGAAGACCGTGAACAACTTCGTGTTCCTCGCCCGCTACCACTACTACGACGGCGTGATCTTCCACCGCATCATCAAAGGCTTCGTCTGCCAAGGGGGCGACCCGACGGGTACGGGCCGGGGTGGTCCTGGCTACCGCGTCGCGGACGAGCTTCCCCCCGCCGGACGCTACGAGATCGGCTCGTTGGCCATGGCCAACGCCGGGCCCAACACGAACGGCAGCCAGTTCTTCATCATCAGCGGCAAGAGCGGCGTGCAGCTTCCGCCGCAGTACTCCCTGTTCGGCAAGGTGGTGAAGGGTGTAGACGTCGTCGAGCAGATGCAGAGCGTCCGCACCGGCAGTGGAGACCGTCCGATCGACGACGTGGTGATCCATTCGGTCACGGTCGCCGAAGCCGACTGAGCGCACCGAGCCCGCCCCCTGACCCGACGACCGCGCACTCGACTCTCGGCGGCCACGGCTCGCCGCATCGCCCTCGCCGCTCAGGGCTTCGCCGAGGCGCGCCCGGCAGGGCGCGTCGATGTGCGCCATGTGCGACGCGTCTTCGAGCGCGTCGGGCTCATCCAGATCGATTCCGTGAACGTGCTGTGCCGCTCGCAGGAGCTGCCGCTGTTCGCGCGGCTCGGCGCCCATCCCCGCACCGTGCTGGCCGACATGACCGAGCGGGGCGAGCTGTTCGAGTACTGGGCGCACGAAGCCAGCCTGTTGCCGATCGAGTTCTTCCCCCTGTGTCACTGGCGGATGCAGGCCGCCCTCGACGGCGCCGCCTACCGCCACCTCGTCGAGCTCAACCGCGAGCGTCCCGGCTACGTCGCCGGTGTCCTGCAGGAGGTGGCGGCGCGCGGGCCGCTGACGGCCACCGAGCTGTCCAACGGCGGGAAGCGGAAGGGAACGTGGTGGAGCTGGAGCGACGGGAAGGCCGCGCTGGAGTTCCTGTTCTGGACAGGTCGTGTTTCTGCCCGGCGGCGCTCGAACTTCGAGCGCGAATACGACCTCACCGAACGGATCATCCCGTCCCATGTGTTCGACCGCGCCGCCGTGCCGGAGGACGAGGCGCGGCGCGAGCTGCTGCGGCGCTCGGCGCGCGCCCTCGGCGTGGCCACCGAGCGAGACCTGACGGACTACTACCGGCTCAACGCGCGCAAGTCCCGTCCCCGCCTGCACGAGGTCGTCGAGGAGGGCCACCTCGTCCCGGTCGAGGTGGAAGGGTGGGAGGAGCCGGCCTACCTCGACCCGGCGGCCCGAATCCCGCGGCGCGTCGCGGCGCGAGCGTTGCTGTCGCCGTTCGACTCGTTGGTGTGGGACCGAGGCCGCACGAAGCGGATGTTCGGCTTCAGCTACCGCATCGAGCTCTACACGCCTTCGCCCGCGCGCGTCTTCGGCTACTACGTGCTGCCCTTCCTCGTGGGCGAGGACGTCGTCGGCCGGGTCGACGTCAAAGCGGACCGAGCGGCGGGCGTTCTCCGAGTGCCGGCCGCCTTCGCCGAGGCAGGTGTCGCGCCCGGTGCCGTGGTACGCGACCTGGCCGAGGAGCTGTGGGCGATGGCCCATTGGCTCGGCTTGCACGGCGTCGCCGTCGGCGACCGGGGCGACCTCGCCGAGCCGCTCGCCGCCGCCGTGGGTTAGGAGTGCCCCCCAGTGACGCTCACGCCGAGCGAGGCGCAGTGGTCGATGTGGCCGTGCCGGGCGCGAGCGCCCAGCGGACGAGTTGCATGAGGGCGGCCCCGGCCGGACGCACGACGACGGCATCGGCCACCGGCCCGACCGGCAGCCGCAGCGCCAGGCGGGCCCAAAGGGGCAGGAGGCCAACCGAGGCCGCAGCCAGGATCGCGTAGGGCCCGCGGGCCGCCAGCGGGATCGGCGGTGAGAGCAGGAACCGGGCCGCCTCTCGGGCCTCCCGCGTAGAGCGCAGCTCGGGCCGGTAGGCCCGCAACCGCGCCCGGAGTTCGGCGACCGAGAGCGGTGGCTCCGTCACGCCCAGCCCGGCGCCCACGATGGCCATGTCCGCGATGTACTCGTCGCACTTCGCCCGCGTGAGCGGGCGGCGCCCGTAGCGCTGGTGAGCGGCGAGGAAGCTGTCGACCTCTGCCACGTGCACCCACTGGAGCAGGTGGGGATCGGTGGCCTTGTACGGGCGCCCGTCCGGTGCCACTCCCCGCACCCATTCGTGGACGGCGCGCACCCGGGCGCACGCCTCCTCGGCCTGCTCGGCGGTGCCGAAGGTGGTGGCGGCCAGGAAGTCGGCGGTGCGCTGCAGCCGTCCCCACGGATCTCGACGGAAGTCGGAATGGTCGGCGACCCCGGCCATCGCCAGGGGATGGAGGCTCTGCAGGAGGAGGGCTCGCATCCCCCCGACGAACATCGCCGCATCGGAGTGGACCACCCAGATGGGCTGAGAGGGAAGGAACCAGCGCAGGCCCTCCGCGTCGAACAGCTCATGGGCGCGCGCCTTGCCTTGCGGGCCGGCGACGCGCGAACGGATGGCATCGGCGATCGTCAACCGCAGCCAGTCCACGCTCCCCATCGTGCCTTGAAATGAGGCGGACCGGCGACAGACGGGCGCCGATAGCCTCTTGTGCTTGCACATCTGGTGATGGGTCCGAAGTCGAGACGCTCTGGCCGGGTTCGTAGACAGGTCCGTCTGGCTCGGCCGGGGACGAGGAGAGCGCGCGGTGATCTTCCAGCAGTACTACCTCCAGTGCTTGTCGCACGCCTCGTACCTCGTGGGTGACGAGACGACGGGCCGCGCCGTGGTGGTCGACCCCCAGCGGGACATCTCGCAGTACCTCGCTGATGCCACCGAGCACGGCCTCGCCATCGAGAGGGTCATCGAGACCCACTTCCATGCCGACTTCCTGTCGGGGCACCTCGAGCTGGCCGAGGCGTGCGGCGCGGCGATCTCCTACGGCGAGGCGGCGCAGGCCGAATTCCCGATCGACCCGCTACGACACGGGCAGCGCCTGGAGCTGGGCGACGTGGCCATCGAGGTGCGCGCCACGCCCGGTCACACGCCCGAGTCGATCAGCGTGGTGGTCTGGGAGCACCCCGACGATCCAGCCCCCTACGCCGTGCTCACCGGCGACACGTTGTTCATCGGTGATGTCGGCCGCCCTGATCTCCTGAGCTCCGCCGGGCTGACAGCGGACGAGCTGGCCAGGCAGCTCTACCACTCGCTCCACGAGCAGCTGCTCACGCTGCCCGATGCCACCCGCGTGTACCCCGCGCACGGCGCCGGCTCGGCCTGTGGCAAGCAACTGTCGAGCGAGACGGTCTCCACCATCGGGGAGCAGCGCCGGATGAACTACGCCCTCGCACCGATGACCGAGGACGCCTTCGTCGAGGCCATCACGCAGGGGCAGTCGGCGGCCCCGCTCTACTTCGCGTTCGATGCCGCCGCCAATCGCCGCGTCCACGACCTGCTCGACGAGCGGCCGCCCCCGCCGCTGTCGCTCGACGAGGTCCTGACCCGGCAGCGATCGGGCGCGGTCGTGCTCGACACCCGGGAGGCGTCGGAGTTCGCCGCCGGCCACCTCGCGGGCTCCATCGACGTGGGTCTGAGCGGCCGCTTCGCCGAGTACTGCGGGGACGTGATCGGCTCGGACCAGGACATCGTGCTGGTCGCCGGCCCGGGCACCGAGCTCGAAGCCAAGGTCCGCCTCGGCCGCATCGGCTTCGATCGAGTGATCGGGCATCTCGCCGAGCCATTGGTCGCCTTCGCGGAACGCCCCGACGTCGTGCGCCAAGGCTCACGGCTGACCGCGCGAGAGCTCTCGGAACGGCTCGCGCAGGTGGGCGGTCTGCAGGTCCTCGACGTGCGCGGTCCAGGCGAACGCCCCGAGGGCACGATTCCCGGCGCCATCGCCATCGAGCTGCCGACGCTCTCTCGACGCCTCGACGAGCTGAGCCGCGAGGCTCCGATCGTCGCCTACTGCGCCGGGGGCTATCGCTCGATGATCGCCGTCAGCTTCCTGGAGGCGGCCGGGTTCGCCGACTGCTCGGACCTCCTCGGCGGGTTCGGGGCGTGGACCGGCGCCGATCTTCCCATCGCCCTGCCGGCCTGACCGAAGTTGCGGCGTCAGCGACGCCCGGGTCTCCGGTCGACCGCATGGTCCTCGAGCGCCTCGGCTTCGGCCAACGTCAGTGGAGGGTCGAGGCCCAGGCCAGCGATGGCCCGCGCCGCGTCCTCGGCATCCGCCACACGGAGGAAGAAACCACCACACGCGGCGAGGACGCGCAGCTCCTCATTGCCCTCCAGCAGGGCGATGACACGGCGCGGTCGGCGACCGAGGTCGTCAGCGCGAGCGCAGCACGACGGCGAGGTTGGGGGCCTCACGCGTCCACCCGAGATATGGCAGCGCGCCGCGGGCCGCGGGATGCAGCCAGGCCGGCTGCTCGCCCGTCTCCACCAACGCGAACCGCGGGGCCAGCGCGGCCGGCAGCCCAGCCGCGGGCGCCGGGCGGCGGCCGTCGACGAGCAGCGTGCGCAATGCCGTGCGAGGGACATCGATCGGCTCGCGCAACAGCTCGGGCTCCTCGATGCGCAGCCGTTTGGCGTCGATGGTCACCGAGCCCGCGGGCACGAGCGCGGTCCGGGCCAGCCCGGCAGCGACGGCGCCGACACCGACCGCGGCGACGCCCAGCGCGGCGCGGCCGAGCCCCGTCACGGCCCCGGTGCCGCCCGCGACCGCGATCAAGACCAGCGCGGCGACGACCAGCGCGGCCGCGGCTGACCCGGCCCAGAGCCGGCGGCGGTGAGCGGCCGAAGTGGCGAGGGGGATCACGACCGGCTCGGAAGCCATGGCCGCCGGAGGCTACCGAGCAGCGGGTCGCGTGGAGAGGCCCGGCGCGTCACTGGCGCGATCGACGGCGCCGGCCTGATCGAGCGCCCACGGGGTCTCGCGGGTGGCCCGTGGCCTGCTGGTACCGTGCCGCCGTGCGCAGGGGCGTCCCCGGCCCGAGAGGCCGCGGCCACGGTCCAGCCCGGCAGGTGCAGGCTGCTCTCGCGGTCGCGGCGGTGTGCGGGCTCGTCGTCGTGGCGCTGGCCGGGCGCACGGCCGATGAGCACGACGCGTCCAGGTCTCGGGCGCTCGCACAACCGGTCGCGACATCGGTCGTGGCCACGCTCGCGTCGAGTCCCACGACGCCCTCCCGCGCCGCGGCCTCTGGCGATCTCTACGTGCTGACCGATTCCGTGCTCCTCGGCGCCGAGGACGCCCTCGCCAAGCGCCTCCCCGCGTGGCACATCACGGTCGACGGAGTCCGCGGGCTCACGCTGAAGGCGGCGAAGACACACGTCACGCAACAGGCCACGATCCCTCCCCTCGTGGTCGTCGGCCTCGGCTACAACTCGTACTGGGAGCAGCATCGCCGGCACTACGACAGCTGGGCGGCGCAGTTCGACAGCGACGCGGAAGCATTGCTGTCCACGCTCGAGGCCGAAGGCGCCCGGACGGTCGTCTGGGTGACCTTGCGGGAGCTCTCGCGCGCCTACCTACCTCGCGCATGGGCCCGGCAGCTGCCTCGCTACGGCTTCTACTACCCGTACGTCAACGAGCAACTCCGGGCCCTGGCCGGCCGCCATCCCGAAGTGCTGCTGGCCGGATGGGACCAACTGGCCAACCGCGCCGGCATCACCTATGACGCCGTCCATCTGAATCCCACCGGCGCGGCGCTCATGACCGACCTGATCGTGAGGACGGCCGGCATCGGCTGACGATGTATCGGCCCTCGCCGCCCCTGTATGGGCAGGACCGCTTCCCGAAGGACGTCATGCTCCATCGTTCGTCGACCGTCGACCTTGCCCCGGTGCGCGTCGAGTGCCGTGACGCGTCGAACAGCCGGGCGTTCCCTCCCCCACCAACGCCGGTCGGTCCCCCACCAACGCCTGTGGTCACCTTGGCCGCGGTCTCACGGCCAGTCCGGGTTCGTCAGGTCACCGCGGCGCGCTTGAACACGCGGATCGAAGCGGCGGTTACGGCGACGGCGAACACGGCGACGACGGCGAAGCTGAGAATCGCCATGGCAGTGGTGTTCGTCATGCCCCAGATGTCGTGCAGGCCCTGGCCGCGGCGGTCGGCGAGGCCGTAGCGCATGAGGGCGAGCACATGCGTGAGGGGGAGGGCTTTGGCCACGGCGGTGAGACCGGCGGGTAGGGCGCTGATGGGGAACAGTCCGCCAGCGAAGAAGTACGGGACGATGGCGACGACGGGCAGCGCGCCGATGTACTCCTCCTGCGTGGAGAGCCGGTTCGCCAGAATCTCGGCGACGCCGTACATGGCGACAGCGAAGAACAGTGTCGAGGCGACAAACCACCCGACGCCGGTGGCGGTCACGTCGAACTCGGCGCCGCGTGCGGCCGCCGCGAAGACGACTACCACGACCTGCAGCCCACTGAGCGCTACGGCGACGACCAGGTTGCCGGCGACGATCAGGGGACGGGGGATGGGCGCCGCCAGCATGTCCCGGCGGGCGCCGCCGAGGCGGTCGACGACCACGCCGAGGCCCGACTGGATGCAGCTCAGGGGCACCAGGAGGCCGAGGGTGGAGACGGCGACGAACGTCATGTAGTCGATGCCGCCCGCCGGTGTACCGAAGGTGTCGGCGAGGGCAGGGGCGATCACGATGGCGAAGAGCAGTGGGGTCACCACGGGGATCAACAGCTCCCGGGGCGTGCGGACGCTGAGAGCGAGCCGGCGGCTGGCTAGCGTGGCCACGGCGGCGAGAGGGCCGCGCCGGCGGCTCGGGGCCCGATCGGCAGCGGTGGGCATGTGAATGGCGGTCGAGATGGCGGTCATCGGGGGTCTCCTTGCAGTAGGTGGGGATGCGATCCGACTCAGGCGGCGAGGGACTGGCCGGTGAGCTGGAGGTAGACGTCGTCGAGCGTCGGAGCCCGGCTGGCGATCGAACGCGCGGCCATGCCGAGGTCGGTGACGGCGGCGACGGCGTCACGGCCGGTCCGGTCGTGCAGCGGAATGTGGACGGACGCGCCGACGACGAAGGTGTCGTTGCCGGCGATCCCCCGAGCTCGCAACGCGGCGACGGCGGCGGAGACGTCGCCGTCGACGTGGAGCTCCACGAGCTCGCGGCCGAGACCGGCCAGCAGCGCGTCGGGGCGGTTGAGGGCGACGACGCGGCCCTCGTGCATGATCGCGATGCGATCGCAGAGCTGTTCGGCCTCGTCGAGGTAGTGGGTGGTCAGCAGGATGGTCATGCCCAGCCGGGCCCGGAGGGCGGCGATGTAGTCGACGAGCTCGAAGCGGATGCGTGGATCGAGCCCCACGGTGGGCTCGTCCAGGAACAGCACCTGCGGCTCGGAGAGCAGGGCCCGGGCGATCTCGAGACGGCGGCGCTGGCCACCGCTGTAGGTGTCGACCGGACGGTCGACGATCTGGCCGAGGCCGAAGTCCTCGACGACGTCGGCGATGCGCCTGGCGGTGGTGGCCGGGTCCAAGCCCCACAGCCGTGCGTGCACGCCCAGGTTGCGTCGCCCGGTGAGGGACCGGTCGACGACGGGCTCCTGGAACACGACCGCGCTCACCTGTCGGGCCGCGATCGGTTGCGTCGTGACGTCGAACCCTGCCAAGCGGGCCCGGCCGGAGGTCGGGGCGACCGTCGTGGTCAGCATGCCGACGGTGGTCGACTTGCCGGCGCCGTTGGGTCCGAGCAGTCCGAACACTTCGCCGGGAGCGACGTCGAAGTCGACGGACTTCACGGCCTCGACCCCACCCGCATAGGTCTTCGTCAGCTTTTCGGTTTGGATCGCGGGTGCGTCGTTGAGGCCGGGGGCCTCCAGAATCGATGTCATGGGATGCTCCTTCTGCATCTTGAGGTGGTAGTCCAACCCGGACCGCCGGATCGGCGGCGGCGCGTCGAGGTCGGCGCGCCGATCGAAAGAGCGGCGATCAGGCTCGCCAGTGGCGGGAGGTGCGGCGGCGGCTTTGGGCGCGGTCACTCGTCGCATCCCCGAACGCCGTCGTGCCGATCGAGGCAATGCACAGCCAGCAACGTCAGGCCAAGATCCCGAATCTTGGCCAGTAGTCCGTGTAGGGCCGCCTGGTCGGCGACGGTTCCTGACATCACGGTCTCGCCGTCGGCGTCGTTCTCGATCTGCCACCCGTCGAACCATTTGGTCCAGCTCTCGTTGAGGCCGTCTCGGATCCGGATCTCGTACTTCACAGCGTCCAGTTGACTGCGGAGCCCCGAACCGCGTCGTCACCCACAGGTGCCATTCGGGGTGGACTCGTCGGGTCCGGCGGGCCGGGATAGAGGCCGACAAGTGGCACCGGGTGGGAATGCCCGCTGCGCGTCCTACGCTCCGCGGGACGTTGATGTCGGCAGCGGGCTTTGGAAGTAGGCAGCGCCGTGGATGAACCCGCCGGGGGCATTTCCGCACAGACTGTCGTCAGCGGCGGACCGGAAGCACTGCTGACCACGAAGCTGTACCTGCCGCGGCCACCGTCAGGGTTCGTGGAGCGTTCGCGGCTTGTCGAAAAGCTCGACGAAGGACTGGCGCGGAACATGACTTTGGTCTCGGCCCCGGCCGGCTTCGGCAAGACGTCGGTGCTGGCCGACTGGAGCCAGCAGCGCACGTCACGAGTCGCGTGGCTGTCGCTGGACGGGGGAGACAACGACCCGGTCCGGTTCTGGCGCTACATCGTCGCCGCCTTGGATCGACTACGGCCGGGGCTGGCGACGCGGGTCTCCCTGTTGCTCAGGTCGCCGGCGTCAGGGTCGTTCGATGGGGTCGTCACCCAGCTGATCAACGAGTTGGCCGCCGAACCTGACGATCTGGTACTGGTGCTGGACGATTACCACGTCATCGACACCGAGTCGGTGCACCAGTCGCTGTCGTTCCTGGTGGAACATGCGCCGGCGGGAGTCCACGTGGTGTTGGCCAGCCGCGCTGACCCGCCGTTGTCCTTGGCGCGGCTAAGGGCGCGGGGCCAGCTCGCCGAGTTGCGCGCTGCCGACTTGCGGTTCACCCCGTCGGAGGCCGCCGGTCTGCTGCGCGACACGGTCGGTTCGTCTCTTCACGATGAGGCCGTGGCCACGTTGACGGCCCGCACCGAGGGATGGGCGGCCGGCCTGCAGCTCGCTGGCCTGTCGCTACGGGACCAGTCCGATGTCGCCGGGTTCGTCGAAACGTTCTCCGGCAGCCACCGCTATGTCCTCGACTATCTGACCGAGGAGGTGCTCGAGCACCAACCGGAACCGGTGCGCCAGTTCCTGCTCGAGACCTCGGTGCTGGAGCGACTCTCGGGGCCGCTGTGCGACGCGGTGACCGGACGCTCCGACAGCCAGGCGATGTTGGAGTCGATGGAGAGGGCGAATCTCTTCTTGGTGCCGTTGGACGACGTACGGGTGTGGTGGCGCAACCATCACCTTTTCGCCGACCTGCTCCGCGTCCGACTTCAAGAGCAGGAGCCGCGGCGGGTCTTGGAGCTCCACCGCAACGCTGCCCGCTGGCACGAGGAACACGGGCTGGTCGACGACGCCGTCCGCCACGCCGCCGCAGCCGGGGACGTGCTGTGGGCGGCGCGTCTGGTCGAGCGCCACGCTGACGCACTGCTCATGGGCGGCGAGGAGACGACGTTGTCTCGGTGGCTGACCGCGCTGCCCCAGGGACTGGTTGCCTCGCGGCCGCGGCTCCTCCTCGCCCGGACGCGCTTCGTGCAACTGGAGGAGGTCGAGGCGCTGCTGGATGCAGCCGAGGCTGCCTTCGCAGACACGGCACTGGAGCCGTTCGAGCCGTCGGTGGGTCGGGGGGCGAGCCGGCTGGCGAACGTCCCGGCGATGATCGCCGTCGGACGGGCGTTCGTCGCGTTCCAGCGCGGCGACGGCGAGGCGACCTTGTCCTTCGCGTCGCGGGCGCTCGCCGAACTGCGCGACGGCGAATGGTTCTTGGAGTCCCTGGCCACCGCACACTTGGGAGCGGCCAAGTGGCTCTGTGGCCGGCTCGCCGAAGCCGAGGGCGCGATCGCCGCGAGCATCGCACAATGGCTGGATGGCGGCATGCACGAGATGGTCGCGCTGTGGTGCCAGTACCTGGGCCAGATCCAACGGGCGCTCGGCCGCCCGGACCGGGCCCTCGGCACCTTCCAGCGGACGCTTGATGACTTGGGCGCACTCGGCCAGTCCGCTTCGCTGGCCGCCGGCTCCGCGTACGTTGGCATGGCCGTGGTCGCCTATGAACGGGGTGATCTGGACGTCGCCTCCCGGCATCTCGACGAGGGCCTCCTGCTGTGCCGCCAGTTCGTCAATCCCGACGTCCTGGCCAACGGTCTGGCGCTGCTGGCTTGGATCCGTCAGGCCGAAGGTGATGCGCCCGGTGCGATGAACGCGATGGCGGACGCCGAGCGCGCGGCCGATCCGTCCATGACCGACCTGCTCAACGTGGTTCCAGCGCAGCGGGCCCGCCTCCTGATCGCGCAGGGCGACACTGCCGCCGCCGCCGAGTGGACGGCCGAACGAGCCCTGGGCAGCGAGGACGAGCCCACCTATCCGGGCGAGGCCGCCCACCTCGTGCTGGCCCGGGTGCTCGTTGCACAAGCGCAGACTGGCGCCGCCCTCAGGCTCCTCGAAGGGCTCCACTCGTGCGCCCAGGCCGAGGGACGGGTCGGCAGCGTGATCGAGATCCAAGCACTGCGGGCCCTGGCCCATTGGGCCGACGGCGACCAGGCCGCCGCAGTCGCCGCCCTCACCGACGCCCTCACCCTTGGCCAGGCCCACGGCCACGTCAGGGTCTTCGTCGACGAAGGCGCACCCATGGCCGCCCTCCTTGGCACCCTCCTGGCGTCCCAACGCCGCGAGCCGACGACCGGCGTGTCCCTCGGCTACCTCGGACGGTTGGTGCGCGCCTTCGAACACGACGCCCCGGGCCGGGTGACACCGAGCCCCGCCACCGGTCCCGGCCTGGTCACCCCCCTGAGCGAGCGTGAACTCGAGGTGCTGCGGCTCCTGGCCGCCGGTGAACAGAACCAGGAGATCGCCGACCAGCTCTACCTGGCGCTGAACACGGTCAAGAAGCACGTCACCCACATCTTCGAGAAGCTCGGCGCCGCCAACCGCACCGAAGCGGCCTCCCGGGCCCGCGAGCTCGGGCTGCTCTCCTGAGGGCGCACCGACCCGAGCAGATACCACCTACGCGTCCACCTTCGGGTGACGACGATCGCCGTGTCCACCCGTACCGTCCGCGGCAGGACCACCGGCACCGCCGGACTCGCACAGAAGGCAGGTTCCCCACATGCAGCTCACAGTCTTCGGGGCCAATGGCCCCACCGGGCGACTCCTCACCCAGCTGGCGCTCGACGAAGGCCACGACGTGGTCGCCGTCACCCGTCGCCCCGACGCCTTCCCGATCGAGCATCCGCGCCTCGAGGTGGCCGGCGGGGACGTCCATGACGCCGCCGCCGTCACCTCGGCGATCGACGGGTCCGACGCCGTGCTCTCCACACTCGGGGTTCCCTTCGCCAAGACGCCGATCAGCGTGTACTCGGGCGGCGCCCTCAACATCGTCGCCGGGATGCACGCCGCCGGCGTCAAACGGCTGGCGTGCGTGAGCTCGAGTGCGATCGGGCCGCACCCCGAATCGCTCGGCGGGTTCGTCTTCGAGAAGATCATGCAGCCCTACGTCGTCAACAAGCTGGGCAAGACCGTCTACGACGACATGCGTCGGATGGAAGCGGTCGTGGCCGACAGCGACCTCGCCTGGACGGTGGTCCGCCCATCGGGTCTGTTCGAGGCACCGGCCGTGTCGGCCTACACCGTCGCCCCCGACTACGTCGGGTATCGGTTCACGGCCCGGATCGACCTGGCCGACTGCCTGCTGCGCCAGGCTATCGACGACACCTACGCGCGCTCGACGATCGCGATCGCCACACCGAGTGCCAAGCCGTCGATGCTGAAGTTGATCTGGCAGGAGGGCATCCGCAAGAAGACATGAGCGCCCGCCGTTGACCGTCGGCAACCGGCTCATAGCGTTGCGGATCGGCGACGGCGGCATCGGCGTGGCCACGGTTTCGCCGGAGCTCGGACCGCAGAAACGCAAACGGCTCACCGCTGCCTGAAGGACGCCCCGATCGACCGTGTGCGCGGCGACGTCCTCGGTATCATCGACGTGCCGGCGACCTGAACCTCGCCGGCATGCACGCATCCGGGTGTCTCGACCTCTCCGAGTGCCGAACCGGATTCCTCCGGGCCGAACAACTCGGACGGGATGAAACTCGGTTGGGTCGGCCGAGCACGGTCCAGATCCGGCGCGGCGCGTCGAGCACCCGGCTGGCGGCAATGACCAGCGCGTTGCGTGGTGGGCTCGCGTCGGTCTCTGGCCGTCGCGGATCGGCAGCGAGACGATCCGCAGCCGGAAGGACCGGAGCGTGGCGTCGTCGACGGGCCGATCGGGCTCCGGGCGCAGGTCCACCACCGTCGTGACCCCTGCCGCGCGGTACCCATCCAGCTCGTCGCCATCCGCGAGCGCTCGTGCAGAAGGTGATGACGACCGGAGAAGGGCGCGGATCCGTGCAAGCGATCGGAACGGACGCTGCCATCAGCGGCGCGCCGCCTCGTGCGGCGTGTGAGAGATCAGGCGGCTGATGAAAGGCGGAAGGCCCGGCGAGAGGCCAGCGGGCTGGTGTCAAGGGTCTTCTGGAAGTGCAGTCTCATGGCGGCGGGCGTGCGGAATCCTGCGGCGTTGGCGATGTGCTCGATTGTGTTGTCGGTTCTCTCGAGCAGTCGCTGGGCCAGGGCGAGCCGGTGGGTGAGGAGCCATTGGTGGGGAGAGGTGCCGGTCTCCTGGTGGAACCGGCGGGTGAACTGGCGAGGGCTGAGGGTGGCGCGGGCGGCGAGCACCCTGACCGACAGTGGCTGGTCGAGCCGCGAGATCGCCCAGTCGAGGGTTGCGGCAAGCACCTCACCGGTCCGGGTGTCAGCGCCCAGTGGAGCCTCTACATATTGGGCCTGGCCGCCGCGCCGCTGCGGAGGTGCGACCAGGTGGCGGGCCACGGTGTTCGCGATGTCGGCCCCGAAGTCGTTGCGCAGGATGTACAAGGCAAGGTCGACGGAGGCTGAGTTCCCCGCCGAGGTCATGACCTGGCCGTCATCGACGTAGAGCACGGCCGGGTTCAGCCTCACGGCCGGGAAGCGGGCCTGGAATCGTTCAGCGTGCGTCCACAATGTGGTCGCTGGCCGCCCATCGAGCAGGCCCGCCTCGGCGAGCACATATGCCCCAGTGCAGAACGACACCATCCGGGCGCCCCGCTGATAGGCGCGCCTGAGGGCAACCAGGAGCTCGGGGGCGGGTCGGCGGAGTCCCCGGCCTGGCACGATCACGGTGTCCGCACGAGAAAGCGCGTTGACGCCGCGGTCAACGTGGACGGGCAGGCCGCCCACGCGGAGCGGCGACTGATCGGCGGTGCAGACCGTGTACCGGTACCAGGGGACGCCGAGGTCCCAGGGGGCGCCGAACACGTCGTGGGCGACCGCTGCACCGAGGGAGGTCATCCCGTCGGTGAGGACGCACACGACACGATGGTGATCGGCAGGGCATGTCCTGATTCTCGCGTGTGTCGAGGTTCAAGACGATGGCTGCTTTCTTGCGGTGAACGTCATCAGAGACACTCGCCGCGCTGCGCAGGAATGTTCAGACCGAACTCGCAAGCCCGCCGCTCGAGGACCGGCAGCCGTGTGCCGAACACCAGCCCGGCATGAGGAGAACGGTCATGACCGCCTTGCTTACGTCCTCGAAACCGACCCGTTCCGGGCGGCGGATGGCCATCACCCTGTCCGCGCTGGCCGGCATCAGCTATGCCGCCGCCTGGATCATCAGCCTGTCGGTGGGAGCGCCCAACCCGAGCGTCGCCGCGGCGGGCAGCAGAGTGGTGGCCGCGTTCGCCGGACACCGCGGGCGGACCCTGGCCATGTTCGTCCTCGCCGAGGGCGTCGCGGCCGTCGCCCTGGTTGTCGTCGTGACATCGGCGGCGCGTGCCGCCCGCCGTTGGGGGCATCCCCGGGCCGGACTGGCCGCGGCCGCTTTGGGGATCGCCGTAGCGGTGATCTCCTGGGCACAACTGGCCCTGGGGGTGTGGCTGATCGGCGGAGTGGTGCCGGACCGTCGGACCGGCACGGCCGGGGCCGTGTACCACGCCATCGTGCGGATCGACGGAGCGAAGATGTTCCTGCTCGCCGGGATGACTCTGGCCATCTGCCAGCTGGCCCGCGCACGACGCATCCTGCCGCGCTGGCGGGCACCCCTGGGGGTGGTGATGGCTGCGGGCCTGGCGACCTCCGGGCTTGCTTACATGTTCCTGGTCACTGGCGTTGCTTCAACGGTGATGGTTTCCGACCCTGCTGGTGATCTTCGTGTGTGCCACCGGGGTAGCCCTGCGCAACCCCGATGTTGGTGACGTCGACCTCGGTCCGCTCCGGGACGGCTGACTGGACGATCCGTCCCGTTCCTGCTCGCTACATCGTGCGTGTCTCTGGACCTCCTACATGAAGGAGGCCGACCACCCGCCGGACGCGAACGCAATCGAGCCGGTGGTAACGGACGCGGTGGCTCGGCGCCCGCCGTTCGAGGACACTGCGCCGAAGTGGTTCGATGCGCGTTCCTCGTCCAGTCGGCGACGAACGGCGTCGCTGACAGGCGTCGCCGCCGGGAGCGACCCGCCTCCCCCTTCTGTGGCTCGGGCCGCCGACAGATCTGGTCCACGTAGGCTCACCGCTGATGACGGCAGTCTCGGCGCCTCATGTCGTGCTGGGCGCTGCTGGTGGGACGGGTTCGGCGGTCGTCCTAGAGCTCGTCGCCCGTGGGCTCCCGGTGCGAGCGGTGTCACGCTCTGGGACGGCGGACGTGCCCGAGGGGGTCGAGCAGGTTGCGGCTGACATTGCCAGTCCCGACGGGGCCCGGCACGCGTGTGATGGTGCTGTCGTCGTCTACCACTGTGCCCAGCCCGACTACACGAAGTGGGTCGCGTTGTTCCCGCCGCTCACCGCAGCCGTGCTCGATGGCGCGGCGGCGGCCGGCGCCAAGCTCGTGTTCGCCGACAACCTGTACGTGTACGGGCCACCGGACGGTCCGATGACCGAGGAGACACCGCAGCGGGCAGAGGGTAGCAAGGGCCGCACCCGCGTCGAGATGGCGGCGGCCATCTTGCAGGCGCACGCCGACGGCAGGCTGCGCTGCACGATCGGACGCTCCTCGGACTATTACGGACCACGGGGCACCGGCACGACCGCTGGCGACAACATCATGAAGCCGGCGCTGCGCGGCAAGCGGGCCCGCTGGCTCGGCTCACTCCACGAGCCCCACACGCTCAACTACCTCGAGGACATGGGACGCGCGCTGGTAACGCTCGGCCAACGCGACGAGGCCGACGGCCAGGTGTGGCACTTGCCGGCAGCAGAGCCGCTCACCGGCCGCCAGTTTCTCACGCTCGTGTACGAGGCAGCCGGGCACCCCGCAAAGCCCGGCGTCGCCACCCGCATGATGATCAGACTGGCAGGCCTGTTCAACCCGATGGCGCGGGAGCTGAACGAGACGCTCTACCAGTTCGAGCGGCCGTTCATCTCGGATGCGTCGAAGTTCGAGCGCGCGTTTGGACTGTTCGTACCAACACCTCATCGCGAGGCCGTGCGGCGGACCGTGGACTGGTTCCGAAGCAGGTAACTGCGACATGCCGCTCTCCGATCCATCGGCGTGCCGCCGACAGTGGTTGGCGCCGCGGGGTGATGTCTTGTCGTCCCGCCGCTAACGACGTCGAACACCACATCGATCGCGGTGCCCGTTCGTGACCATCAGGATCTGCCCACGGGCGGCCGACGCGATCGCTCGCTCAGGGCGATATCGGACCGTCTGTCGGAACGTCGTCCAGCCGGCGTTCCCGGCAGTGACCGGCGGCGTTGTCCCGCTCGTTCTCGGATACCCCTGCGCGCGTTCGGTGCTCGTGTGCCTTGGCGGCACGACACCCAGAGGGCAATCTATGCGGGACGCATGACCGCCTGTCTCAGGCGACCGCTTTGACGGCTGTCTCGATGATCGCGACCACCGCTTCCGGTTGCGAAACGTAGACGGCGTGACTGGCAGCGGTCTCGACCACCGTGGCGTTGGCCCGACGAGACATCACGCGCTGTGCATCCGGCGGGATCATCCGGTCCTCGGTCGCCACGAGGTACCAGCTGGGCCTGGTCCGCCGCGCTGGCTCCGTGATCGCGCCGGCGAGCGCGTCGACGCCCCAGGGGACTTGGGAGTCGGCCATGAACGCCGCCAGATCCGGGTTGACGTCCGCCGCGAACGACCCGTACGAGTGCCCGACGAGCACCGCTTGGTCGGGTTGCTGGTCGAGTGCGCGTTTTGGTCACGGCCACGTCGTCGGCGAGCGAGGTCGTCGGGTTCTGCACGACGGTGACCGTGTGGCCGGACTTCCGCAGGATCTGGTCGACGGCCTCCCACCCGGAGCCGTCGACGAACCCGCCATGGACGAGGACGATGCTGGACATGGCATTCCCTTCACTTTGCTCATGTGCCGGGCCGGCGCCCATCAGCGCGGACCTGAGGCAGAGAAGACTCGTCGGGCTATCGCCGACCGTATGGCGAGAAATGACAACAACCGTCAACGCCGCAGTAGCGATGCGCCGCCCTGCAGGTTGACCTTGTCCGCTCGAGCAGTCCTGCGGACTCACCGCTCTAGATTCGACGCCGATGCCGTTCACATGAGGGACAGCCGGCGGACGGCCTCGGCGTCAAGGTTGACACTTGACGCCGCCAGGTTCTCCCGCAGATGCCGCCGCGATGACGTTCCAGGGATGAGCAACATGTTCGGAGAGACGGCCAGCGCCCAGGCCAGCGCGAGCTGCGCCGGTGTGACGCCCAGACGCGCCGCTTCCCGGACGACGCCGGGCCGGCCGAGGACAGCGTCCGGGCCAGGCACACCGAAGCCCAGCGATGCGAACGGCACGAACGCGATCTCCCGCCGGCTGCACTCGTCCAGCACGGGCTCGGACACACGATTCGCCAGGTGGAACTCGTTCTGCACGCAGGCGACATCTGTGACCCGCAGCGCATGGAGCAGATGTGCGGTCGTGATGTTGCTGAGCCCGATCGCCTTGATCAGACCGTCGTCACGCGCCGCGATCATGGCGGCGAGTTGCTCGTCGAAGAAGGCATCGGGTTCGGAACCGCCGATCAGCCGGAGGTTGACGACGGGAAGAGCGGCGATGCCGAGCGTTCGGAGGTTCTCCTCGATGCCTTGGCGGAGTTGGGCGGGCTCTTGGGCGGCGAGGACACGGCCGTGCCGGTCCCGCCGCGCACCGACCTTGCTGACCAGGATCAGGTCCTCGGGGTACGGATACAGCGCCTCGCGAATGAGCTCGTTCACCACGTCCGGCCCGTAGAACTGGGCGGTGTCGATGTGGTCGACGCCACTGTCGATTGCCTCGCGCAGTACGGCGAGCGCCTCATCGCGGTCGCTGGGTGGCGCGACACGCCTGGCCCCGTGAGCCGCATCGCCCCGAACCCGATCGCCGACACCGAGAACGAGCCCAACGGGCGCCTCATATGCATCGCGTCTCGCTCCAGTCGATGAGGTTGCGCTCGGCGAAGAACCAGCTCTGGTCGATCTTCGTGAACGTGTCGAGGTAACGGAGCGAGGCGATCATGATCTTGCGGGTGCCCTGTTCGGTGAAGACGTGGTAAGCGATCGTGTAGCTCTCACCCGTTACGCGGTCCCCGTCGATCTCGACTGTGCCCTGCCCGTTGAAGTGTGTGGTTCCCCGGTATCGATTCAGATCGGCGAAGACCGGCGTGAGTGCATCTCGCCCTTGCAGCACGTAGGTCGGCTCGCTCCCCTCGCCATCCATGTAGACCGCGAACCGGGTGTCGACGGTGAAGAGCGCCTTCTGCCCTTCGGCGTCGCGGCGGTCGGCGCAGTGGGCGTACGCATCGAACAACCCGCGAATGGCGAGACGGTCCGCGGCTTCGGACGGCGTGAGCTCGGTATGCACAGCCATGGCCTTGTCCAGGTCGGGGAGACGAATCAGGTTGGCGCCGGCGAGCGGACCGCCGACCTGTTGCATCTTGCCGCCGGTGATCAGATCGCCCAGGTCGATGGTGAAGAAGCCCGCGTCCTGGAACAGTCCGCTTACCTCGGCCTTCGCATCTCTCTCATCGCCTGAGAGAAAGAGCACACGCTGGCCTCCCGCCTCGCGTGGATCGGCGCCGAGCAGGGCAGCCGCGAGCGTGTCGCGGCCTTCACAACGGCAGCACCGCCGACGAGGTCGGCGACGACCTCGCTCGACGTCCTCCCAGCGAGGTCGCTGGGGTCGAAATCCTTCGTGGCGTCGATGACGATCTGACCGTTCCATTGGAGTCCCGCGAGGGCCTCCGGGACCCTGACCCACGGCACGGCGATGACCACGATTCTGGCTGCTGCAGCCTCGGCCACTGTCCGCGCCGACGCTCCGTCGCCCAGCGCCGCGACCATCGACTTCAGTCATTCGGGGCCGCGGCTGAGGCGGGTGCGCTCGACGAGGCGCTCACGCTCGTTCGAGGGCGGAGGCAGGCCCGCTGGACGAGTTCCAGCGGGCCCATGTCGACGTCCTTCGCGCCCGAATTTCCTTCGCCGCGGATCGGGGAAGCGAGGCACCACGCCTGTTGCTCACGGCGGCCAGAAGACTCGAGGCCCTCGATGTGCGGCTGGCGCGTCATATCTACCTCGACGCGCTGACCGCCACCCTGTTCGCCGGTCGACTGGGAGGCGGACACGACACGCGACAGGTCGCGACCGCGGCCCTGGCCGCGCCTCCCTCGCCGTCTCCGCCGCGAGCGGCGGACCTCCTCCTCGACGGGTTGGCGCTGCTGATCACCCAAGGGCACACGGTCGCAACGCCGACCTTGCGCAAGGCCTTGACTGCGTTCCACAGCGAGGAGATCGGAGCGGAAGAAGGCCTGCGCTGGCTCTGGCCGGCGGGCCGACCGGCCGGATTCATCTGGGACTACGAAAGCTGGGACTCTTTGACGGCGCGCCAGGTGCGAGTGGCCCGCGAGGTCGGCGCACTCGGGCACCTGCCGCTCGCGTTCAGCACCCGCGTGGAGGTCCACCTCTTCGCGGGGGAGCTGCAGGCGGCCGCGTCGCTGGTCGAGCAGTCGGACGCTCTGGCCGACGCAACGTACAGTCGAATCGTCCCCCTGTACGGCGCACTCGCCCTCGCCGCTTTCGTGGCCGCGAGGATGAAGTCACGCGATTGGTGCGGACCAACATGTCGGACTTCATCACCCGCGGCGAAGGGAGTTGGGCTCACCGTCTCGCAGTGGGTGACCGCCGCGCTCTACAACGGGCTGGCGCGCTACGACGATGCGTTCACCGCTGCCGCGGACGCCACCACGGATCCGCACGAGCTGTGGTTCTCGACGTTCGCGACGGTCGAGCTGATCGAAGCCGCCAGCCGCAGCGGCCGAACCGACCGCGCCGCCGAGGCCTTCGACCTGTTGCGCGAATCCACGAGTGCCAGCGGCACCCGTGGGCGCTGGGCGTGGAAACACGCTCGCGGGCGCTCCTCAGTCACACGGAAGCCGCCGAGGCGCTCTACCGAGACGCGATCGATCTTCTACAGCCGACACGCCTTCGTCTGGACCTGGCGCGGGCTCATCTGCTCTACGGGGAGTGGCTGCGCCGCCAACGCCGCCGCCTTGACGCACGGGATCAGCTGCGGGTCGCCCATGAGCTCTTTGCCGACTTCGGGATGGAGGCGTTCGCCGAGCGGGCACGAGTGGAACTACAGGCTACGGGCGAGCGCGCCCGGAAACGGACGGTGGACACTCTCGACCAGCTCACTCCGCAGGAGGCGCAGATCGCCCAACTGACGGCGAAGGGGTACACGAATCGGAGAGATCGCCGCTCGGCTGTTCATCAGCCCGAGCACCGTCGAGTACCACCTACGCAAGGTGTTCCGGAAGCTCGACGTGACGTCACGGACGCAGCTCGCACGCCGGGTGTCGTAGTTGGGTCGCGCTGGACGCCGAGTTCGGGGACTACCGCAGCCAAGGTTCGGCGTCGATCGGCAGTCGGGACCGCATTCACGACGAGGTGTGGTGCGCCGGCCTTGGCGCCATTCGCTCCGCCTCAAGTACGGCATGGTCGGCCTCTACCATGACGGCGTCATGACCAGTATCGAGCTCTACGGCACCCGGTCGTGCCGCGAGTCCGTGGCCTGATGGCCGATAGCCACACCCTTCGCCATCGGTAAGGTGGTTTCGATGCCCTCGACATGGCCGCCGCTTCCCTACGAGACGTGGAGCGCCTCCTGCGACACCCTGCACTCGCACACCCAGGTCCTGGGCAAGCTCGCAGTGGCGCTCGCCCCGCCGGAGCCGCAGCTCCAGCACGCCGCTCTGCGCCTCAGCGGGCGCGGCTGGGAGACCCTGCCGCTGCCGGCGCCCGACGGGTCCGGCGCTCTGGTCGTCGCCCTGGACCTGCACACCCACCACGCGGTGGCCGAGCACACCGACGGTCGTGCACAACGCATCCCGCTCGCCCCCGACCGGCCAGTCGCCGACGTGACACTTGAGCTGTTGGCTGCCGTCGGCGACCTCGCCGGCCCGGTGCACATCGACCCCAGACCGCAAGAGACCCCGTGGACGACGCCGCTCGACGAGGACTTCGAGCACGCCACTTACGACCCGACCCAGGTGACCACCTACTTCGCGGCGGCAACCCGGGCGGCGCTGGTGCTCGCAGCACTCCGCGCTCCCTACCGGGGACGCTCCACGCCGGTCAACGCGTGGTGGGGCACCTTCGACCTCGCCGTGAGCCTGTTCTCCGGTCGAGCTGTCGACCCGCCCTCGAGCGACTTCATCACGCGCAACTCGGCCAACGCGCAGCAGATCGAAGTCGGCTGGTGGCCGGGCGATGCCCGCTACCCGCACGCCGCGTTCTTCGCCTTTGCCTTCCCGGCCCCGGACGGGTTCGAGAAAGCAACGCTGTCACCGCCGACCGCGCACTGGAACACGGAACTGCGCGAGTACATCCTCGACTGGGACGACGTTCGCGTCGTACCGGACCCGCACGGCGCCGCGCTCGACTTCGGCCTTTCGGCGATTCGACACGCCTGCATGGTCTGCGGATGGGACCCGGACCTCGCCGCCAGCACCCAGGGCGCCCCCCCGGCCGCCGTCTGAGCCTCGCGGCTGGTTTGGAGGGAACGGTGCGACCGATTTCCCCCCATCCGAAACTGCCCGCCTGAAAGATCGCGGCGCGCTCCGTATCGACATCGCGATGGTCGGCCCCCAAGTTCGCGGCTGTGTTGAGGTCCGCGAGGGCCGGAGCGAAACCGTGGAAGGCGCCCTCATCCTCGCCCGGGTCAGATCGACCGGGGTTCAGTCAGCGCGTGGTCGACGCCTACCGCTGACTGTCCGGGCTCCACGGCCGAACCCGGCGGGGACCGACCTGCTGGCCATCAGCGTCCAAGATGGAGTGGTGAGGCCTCGGCTCGCTCTGGCGGATCGAGCGCGGCAGCTTGGCGTCGTCGGGCGTCGGGAACGCCGTGGCGGCGTCGTTGGTCGAAGAGAACGTCCGGGCTTCATCCCGTCGATTGCTCATGCGAGCATCCTTGGACGAGAACCTGCATGCCGTAGCGCTCGATGCTGGTCATGAGCTTCGAATGGGAGTGTCCACCCATCCCATTGTTGAGGTCGAAGGGCGTCGCGTCGAGCGCGGTGAGAGTGTCGGCGATCTTCGCGCCACGGTTTCAGGCGCCGAGTTCGAGAGGGCTGCGGCGTACTGCGTCGCGGCCGCCTCGGAGATGGACGCACGGGCCCGTACCCGAGATCTTGCAAGACGACGGGGCAACCGCAGGCTCGGCAGTCGCTGGCTCGCTGATCAGCTGCATCCTGACACCGACGGGACCGAGACGAGCACGGCCGCGTGCCGCGGCGTCCCTGCACTCGTGGTCGGTTGGCATCTGCTTGTTCATCTGACGGGAGGGAGCCTCACCAGGTCGTGCGACGGCAGCGGGCCCCCCAACTGCTGCATGCGCCCGCCCGTCACCAGGTCACCGAGGTCGATCGGGAAGAAGCCGGCGGCGTCGAACAGTTCGACGACCGCGGCCTTGGCCGGGGCGTCGTCGCCGGACAGGAAGATCACCAGACGGCCGCCCGCCTCATGGGGATCTGCGGCCAGGACGTCCGCCGCAAGCGTGTTGGCCGCCTTGACGAGGCGGGCGCCGGGGACGAGGTCGGCGACGATCTCGCTGGAGGTGCGGCCGCCGAGATCGGCGTTCCACGCGTTGGTCGCGTCGATCACGGTCTGACCGTCCCATTGCAGCCCGGTGACCGCCGCGGGGACGTTGGTCCACGGCACCGCGATCGCGACGATGCCGGCTGCCGCCGCCTCGACGACTGTGCCAGCCGACACTCCTGCACCGAGGGCGGCCACCACCGGCGCGAGAGATTCCGGGCCGCGGCTGTTCGCGATCACGGCCTCCCGACCAGCCCGCAGTGTTGTGCGAGCCAACGCCTGCCCGATGTGGCCGGCACCGATTATGCCAACCGTCCGGGTTCGATGTGTGGCGGGCCGCTCGCGTTCTACGTCCTCACTCACCCTGGTCACGGTCGCACCGAGGCAACGGCTTGGACGTTGAGCTCGATACGGACCTTCCTTCCGACGAGCATGCCGCCGGTCTCGAGGGCGACGTTCCAGGTGAGACCCCAGTCCTCGCGATCGACCTCAGTGGCTGCGCTGAAGGCGACGCGCTCGTCGCCGATCGGTGAGGCGTTGGCGCCGTCGAAGTCGACTTGGAGCGTGATCGGCCGGGTGACGTCGCGGACGGTCAGGTCGCCTGTCACCGCCCAGGTGCCCGAGGTGCCGGCTTCGACTTTGGTGGACCGGAAGGTGATGGTCGGGTACTTGTCGGCGTCGAAGAAGTCGGCGCTTCGGAGATGGCGGTCGCGGTCGGGGTTGCCGGTGTCGATGCTGGCCACCTCGAGGTCGACCTCGACATGGGATCGCTCTGGTTGGTCATCGATGGTGATGGTCCCCGAGACCTCCGGGAAGCGGCCCCTGACCTTGGTGATCATGAGATGTCGGCCGATGAACTCGACGGAGGTGTGGGCTGGGTCGAGGGCGTACTCGCCGGCGACGGGGATCTCGCGGTCGTCGTGGGTGCGAAGGACACTGAGCGTTCGCGTTGTCATTGGAGTGTGCTCCTTGTGTCGGTCGTGACGTTCATTCGCCGCGTGATTGGAAGGTGGTGCTGATGGGTGTGCCGGCCCGGATCGCGACGGTCACCCGGGGTCCGCTCGGCGACGTCGGCGAGACGCTGGCGTTGCTCGGAGGGAGGTCGACGGGAACGGTGATCGTTCGCGCGATCGTGCTTCGCCCGTCGTCCGGCCTCAGCGTCGCGGAGCGCGTTGGCGGGTCCGACGCTCATGGGTGGGCGAACGACGGTGCGCCGTCGACGGTGAAGGCGAGGTCGTCGAGGCAGCAGTACCACCAGTCCTCGCCTGGTTCGTAGGACTGGACGAGCGGATGGTGCCTGGAGTGGAAGTGGGCGGTGGCGTGCCGGTGCGGCGAGTTGTCGCAGCAGACGACGTGGCCGCAGGACATGCACAGCCGCAGGTGCACCCATCGGCCCCCGATGCGCAGGCAGTCCTCGCACCCGTCGCTGCTGGGGATGACGTCGACGACTTGGTCGAGGTGACCGCAGGTTCGGCTCACGCGAAGCTCCGGGGTGCCAGCTGGTCGGCGGGGACGATTCCGAGTCGGCCGGCCTGGTAGTCGTCGACGGCTTGGATGATCTCCTCGCGGGTGTTCATCACGAAGGGGCCGTAGTGGGCCATCGGTGCGCGGATCGGCAGCCCGCCGAGCAGGAGCACGTCGAGCGGCTCGGCCTGCCGGTCGGCGGCGGCCACCACCACATGGTCGCCGGGACCGAACACGATGAGCTGGCCGCTCTCGATCGGGCGGCGCTCTGATCCGGCGGTGCCTCGACCGGTCAGCACGTAGGCCAGCGCGCTGAACGCAGCGTTCCAAGGCACGGAGAGCTGGGCTCCAGGCGCGAGGGTCACATGGGCGTAGGTGATCGGGGTGCGGGTGACCCCCGGACCCGTGAAGCCGCCGATGTCGCCGGCGATGAGCCGGATCACCGCGCCGCCGTCATCGGAAGTGAGGAGGCGAAGCGCGTCCCTCGTGATCGCTTGGTAGCGCGGCGTCGTCAGCTTGAGCGCCGGGGGCAAGTTCACGATGATCAGCGTCCCGCTCGACGGCTCCGGACGCGGCTGGTCGATGGCGCTCGGCTTGATCGAAGCGTTCGTCGGCTCGCGCTCTGGGTGTGGCCCGGTCTCACGCTGCTCGTCATTGCGTTCTTCATCGGCTGGTACGTGCTGTTCAGCGGCATCATGACGATCGCCGGCGCGATCAGCGCCCGCAGCCTCCTTCCCTACTGGGGGCTCATGCTGGCCTTCGGCATCCTCGAAACGTTGTTTTCGTTCTGGCTGCTCGCCCGTCCTGGGCTCACCCTCGTCGCCGCCGTCCTCGCGCTCGGCCTCTGGGCCCTGATCTCCGGCGCCGTCCAGACCGTGCTCGCGTTCGAGGCGAAGAACCTCTCAGCTCGGGCCGACAACCTCGACCGCGAACTCGACGCGGCGCCGCGACGGTCCTTCGATTCGGCCGCCGGGCGATGGGAGCCATGCCATGAACCACTACCCCGACCACCGCGAACACGACGACGACCACGGCGACGAACACGAGGACAACGAACAAACACACGAGCCGCTTCGTGCGCGTCGCCGATCGCGTCAGCTATGCAATGGGCACCTGGCAGAACATCGTCGTCTGGCTCATCCTCGTCGGCACGTGGTTCGCGTTCGGCCCATACCTGGCGAACCACAGCGTGTTGCCCGCCTGGTTCACGTCGAACAATTTCAACTTCCCGTTGAACACGGTCACCACCATCGCCGAGCTGTACATTGGCTTCCTTGTGGGCGCGTCGACGAACCGCACCGAGCGCCACAACCGCAACCAGGCCGACCGGATGGAGGTACTCGCGAAGCTCATCCACAAGGAACTGAAGCGGAACAACGTGATGACCGACAACGCGCAGGCGATCGCGGAGGAGATCAAGGCACAGGTCCCGCTGCTCGAGCGCACGCATGCCGACGTAGTGCGCCTGCTTGCCGCGATGTCGCCGGCCCCGGTTGCGGAGACGTGATGTCGCCGTTCGGGCCGCCATGGAAGCTCGCCGTGATCGGCGCCGTCGCGGTGATCGCCGGCATCGCTCTGTTCCTCGTCGACTGGACGATCGCCCAGCTCGCAGCATTCGTCGCGATGCTGCTCGTCGCCCGGGGTGCGTTGCACCTCACCACGACATCCTTCGATGGCGTCACGGGCGCGCTCGGGGCGCTGCAAGGTGCGCTCGAGGTCGGCGCCGGTTTGGTGCTACTGGCGTGGCCCCACCCCACGTTGCTCGTTCTCGCCGTCGTCGTCGGCACCATCGTGGTGGTGCAGGCCACCGTCGACGCGACGATCGTCGCCGCGACGCGTCGCGAACACGTGCATTGGACCGCCCGGTTCGTCGCAGACATCGTGCAGGTCATCCTCGGCGTCGCGCTGATCGCACGCCGGTCGGGGACGGTACGCGCCGCCGCGGTTATCATCGGCGTCATCGCCATCGTTGCGGGTGGCGTTGAGATCGCGACCGCGTTCTCGCGAGGACGAGCGGCCCGCCGTGCCGCCGCGGTGTCGTGAGATGCGCGCCGACCGTCAGGACGAGGTCGACGACCCATGATTGACCACCGAACCTGGGCTCAGCGAGCTGCGCGAGCAGCTCATCGAAGCGGGACACGATCATCGGCGCATCGAGATGCATTTCGGCGCCATCGCTCTCGCGTTTGCGCTGTCGGCGCGGCGAACGCCGCGTTCCCGCTGTTGGTCGAACCGTGGGTGCAGCAAGCCCTGCGGGCCGAAGTCGCTCAGCGCTCCCCAGCGTGTTCGATACGCCGCTACATCAACGCGTAGCTGGTCGACTTGAGTCGCGTCGGGAGTTGTGAACGCGAGGTGACTCCGAGTTTTGGGAAGATGCGGTACAGATGCGAGCCGACCGTTCGGGGGGAGAGAAACAGCCGTTCACCGATCTCTCGGTTCGAAAGCCCGTCGGCCGCGAGCCGCGCGATCTGCATCTCTTGCGGCGACAACAGTTCGTGTCCCAGCGGTGCTTGCTCCGTCGTGCGTTCGTCGGCGGCGCGTAGCTCGGCGCGCGCCTCTTCCGCCCACGGCGTCACGCCGATCGCGCTGAGCGTGCCATACGCCGCGCCCAGCAGCGACCGCGACTCAGCGACGCGTCGTTGACGTCGCAGCCAACTTCCGTACGCGAGCTCGATTCGCGCGTGCCCACGGCCGCCGCAGGAGGTCCTGACTGAGCGCCACGAGCTAGAGGCTCTCGGCGTCGCCGTCGTCGGCGAGAACCGCACGCGCGTATGAGAGTTGGACGGTGCAGCGTTGGCGACGGCGTGATGAGCGCGGCGCGCTCGAGCTCGGCGATGATGGTGCACGCGTGCGCGACGCGGTCCGCGCGGGCGGCCGCCTCGGCCAGGAACATCACGCCGCGGGAACGTTCGACGGCGTGATAGCTCGGGTCGGCGGGATTGAAGATTCGTACGAGCGCGTCGAACGCCTCCGTGTAGCGACCCGCGGCCAGCCAGCCGGAGCCGCGCGCGAGCTGCACGACGGCCAGCAACGGATTGAGACGGCGGCTCGTCGCCAACTGCTCGACCTCGCCCGCGAGCGCCTGCCGCGCGCTCGTTGTCGCCGCACAGACCGGCGGTAAGCGCCTCCAGGACCCTGCTCCCTGTGCTCCAGAGGGATTGGCCCGTCTCCTCCGCGAGGCTGCGCGCCTCGGCTTCGATCGACTTGATGACGTCCAAGCCGCCAAGGTCGACATGTTGCGCGATCTGGACCGTGAGGACCTGTGACAGGAAACCGGGCCGTCCCTCCTCCCGCAGCTTCGTGTCGGCGCGGCTCAAGGAGCCCAGCGCCCGAGCCGCATCGCCCACAATGTGGGCCGACTGTCCGAAGAGCCGGAGCGCGTCGGCATCGGTGACGCTCTCGATGACGACGCGTGACAGTCGGTCCATCACCCGCGCGGCCTGGAAGAAGGGCTCGGCGATGGCGAGGGCTGCGACGTAGCGCGGATCGTCCTCGAGATGGGGAAGCTCATCGAGCACTGCGATGACGCGTGCGCGCCGCTGCGGGACCCGGATCGGCCCACCAGCACCGAAGCGCTGCCGCGTGAAGCAGGTTCAGCGCGAGGTCAGCGTCATCTGCGTGGGCCGACTGCTTGGCGATTGCGCACAGCTCGAGGACGCGGCCCCGCGTCGCCCGGAACGCCGTCGTCGAAGATCTCGCGCAGCCATCCCCTGCACGCGCCCGGTCGAGGTCGGAGAGCGAGAGTTGTGACGCGTCTTGAAGGAGTTGGTCGACTTGTCGCGGCGGCCGAGACCGAACGCGTACTCAGCCGCAAGCAGCAAGCGGTGGGAACGGCGCGCCGGGTCCGTTGTGAGCTGGGCGGAGCCTTCCAGCGCCCAGACCGCCGATGAGAGACCGACCCACGCTGCAACGCGGTGCGATGACAGTCTTGAAGGTCGTCCGCGACATTTTCGTCGGGCGCCATGAGCAGATGTGCGCGGTGCCACGTGCCGCGGTAGAGATCGTCGGTCAAGACTTGGGCGAGCGCGGTGTGCGCGGCGTGTCGGCGCGCGAGCGCCTCAGATTGCAGAACGGCCGAGCGGACGAGTGGATGACGGAACCGTACGTGCCGGTCCTCCAGCTGCACGAGGCCGGCGAGCGCGGCGGGCCCGAGCGCGTCGACCTTGGCCTCGGTGCTTCCGAGCACCGACGTCGCGGCGAGGATCTCCGCCAGGTCGTCGAGCGAATCGACCGCGGCGACCAGGACCGCGTCGCGGGTTTCCTGCGGGAGCTCGGACAGGCGACCCGCGAACGCTCGCTCCAGGCGAGCAGTAAGCGGGGGTGTCGCTGCGCTCACTGAGGCGTCGTACGCGTGCCAGACGGGCGGAAGTTCGACGAGTGCCAGCGGATTGCCGCCGCGCCGCGCACAGGATCTCGTCGAGCTCCGCTCGGCTGAGGCCGACACCTGTGGTGTCGTGTGCGTGCCGTCCGTTGGGTGGTGATGCTCTCGATCACCAGCTCCGCGTCGGTCAAGAGACGTATCGCTCTCGGGCGTCGAAGCCGACACCCGGACAGTAACGTCGTCGTCGGCAGCCCAGCGCGACCCGCAGCGCGGCATCGGCGGCTCCTCGGCAACGCCCACTGCACCCGACCCCTCGAGTTCGACTGTCGGTTCCAAACCACCTCGCGAAGGCTGCGGCTTCTACCAGACCGGGCCCGAGTTGGTCACCATCCTGCGCCGCCAACGCGACGACGCCATCGCCCACGACGACATGGTTCGCACCACCCTCTACGATGAGCACGTCGACGTCGTCGACGACAGCAACTACCGACTGACGCGCCGCTCGACACACAGCCCACCCCGTGCTTCCATAAGCACAGCCCAGGCCGAAAGGGCGAGTGGCCGGGGGGAATCGCACCCCCCGGCTCTCTCAGAACCGGACGTGAGCCTCTCGACTCATCCGGCTCCCATCATCCAGCCGTCAGGGCGTGACGCCCAGCCGCCAGTGGGCAAAGAGAGTCGGGTCGCGCCTTGCGACGCTCCGCAACCACCGAACTGCCCTGGCGAAGTGATGGTGCAGCCGTTTGTATTTCCGTGCCGCCCAACGCGCGAGATGCGCGTTGAGTCGACGCAACAGCGGATACAGCATGGACTTGTAGAAGCGCCCGTAGTAGCTGATCCACCCGTGCACGATGGGGTTGATGATGCGCGCAAGGTCCTTGAGGGCCAGGTCGCTGCGCCGGTTGATCCGCCAGGAGCGGATCTCCCGTCCGATCGCCTTCTTGGCGTCGTCGCTGACCGCCGGCAAGAAGCTCACGAAGAAGTTCCCGTGCCTGCTCTTCGCCAGTCGGGGACGAAACGTGTACCCCAAGAAGCTGAATCGTTCGTGCTCATGTGAGCCCGGGCGGCTGGCGTCCTTGCAGTACACGATGCGCGTCTTGTCGGGGTGAAGTTCCAGACCGACTTGCGCCATACGCTCGGCGATGGCCCCAAGCACATGTTGTGCCTGGGCTTCGGTCGCGCAGTGAACCACCGCATCGTCCGCGTAGCGTTCGAAACCGACCGTCGGGAACTCCCGGGCCAGCCACCTGTCGAACGCGTAGTGGAGGAAGAGGTTCGCCAGCAGGGGCGAGATCGCCGAACCCTGCGGGGTCCCACGATCCCGTTGCACCAAGGTGCCGTCTCCCATCTGGAGGGGAGCTTTGAGCCACCGCTCCACATAGAGAAGAACCCACCGCAAGTCCGTGTGCTTAGACACTGTCCGCATCACAAGGTCGTGATCCAAGCTGTCGAAGAAGGCTCGGATGTCGAGATCGATCACCCAGTCCTTCTTCCAGCACCGTTGCCGGCATGTCGCCACCGCATCGAGAGCGGACCGCCCCGGCCGATAGCCGTAGGAGTCAGGATGGAACAGCGGCTCCACCTCCGGCTCCAGATACGACCGAACGACCGTCTGGGCGATCCTGTCCGACACCGTGGGCACCCCGAGAAGGCGGACCCCCTTGCCTCCTGCTTTCGGTATCTCCACCGCACGCACCGGCGGCGGGAAGTACGTCCCCGAGGACATCCGATTCCAGAGCTTGTAGAGGTTCCCTTTCAGATCCCTCTCGAACTCTGCGATCGACTCCCCGTCGACACCCGCAGCCCCCTGATTGGCCTTGACCTTCTCGTAGGCCTCCCACACAACCCACTTGGAAATCTCAAACGACTTCACCGTCGTCGGCTTCGACACGTCCACCGGCTCCTCCCGCACGATCACGGTTGACCACCAGACATGCCCGGATGACCCGGCCCCTTCGCTCCGCCCGCGTTACCGGGCATCACCACTACTACGAGCCGGTCCGTCCCTGTGCCCCGCATCGGTACTCTGCTCCTCGCAGTTCCCGCTGCTTGGAGTCCTCCCTCTCGCGACCGGGGGGCCAAATCCGGCAGCCCAGTGAACGGCCGTCGTAGCGGGGCGACAGGTTCCCACGTTCCATGCCAGAGCCCGAGCTGAGCTCGCGCCGCCTCCATGCCGGACACCACCTGGGCAGTAAGCAGGTTGCCCCCAGGCTCATCCCGGGACAGGTGATCATCTCCCGGTTTCGATGCCATCTATACACTTTCGACACGTCATCAGCGGTTCGCTTCCGCTCGCCTTCTCAGCTCACACCTGACGCACTCGTTGGCGCGCCTCTTCCGCAACGCTTACCACCCCGGCTCTTGACCGGCGCAGCTTGCGGTGGTTTGAGACCTCCCCCTGCAGGGCGATCCCGGAGGACCTACCTCCATCTCTGACACAGCACCGCATCAGAGCTTCGACCTTCTACATCGACGCCTCCTTTGCGTTCGTGGCGCACATCACCCGTGTAAACGGCACTTCGGGGTCACCCGCCAGGACGGCTCTGGCGGTGCCGGGCGTGGACAAGTCCGCCCTCGCTGGAAGATCGTGGTAGAGCTCGAGCTCCAGTTCGTGGCGCCCGTGGACTGACCCTTCACCGTACGCGCTCTGGGGTTGCGCGGGGGTCGGCGCCTCTCGGTGCTGAACGACCAACTCCCCGATCACGGGAGCCGACGGACGTTGAGATTCCCGCCCGGCCCGTGACACCCAATCGTGCACTGCTGTCACAGGCGAGCTCGCTGTCTTGTCTTGGTGGGGTCCGACGAGAAGGGAGTCGTCATGAAGGTGTTCGTCGCCGGCGCCACGGGTGCGCTCGGCAAGCAGCTGGTTCCCATGTTGGTCGCCAATGGGCACGATGTCGTCGGGATGACCCGCACGGACGCCAAGCGCGACCAGCTCCGCAGTCTGGGCGTAGAGCCCGTGGTGGCCGACGCGCTGGATGCCGACGCCGTGGGCCGGGTTGTGGGCGAGGCCGAGCCCGACGTGATCGTGCACCAGCTCACCGCCATACCGCCGAAGATCAACATGCGACGCTTCGAACGCGAGTTCGCGCTCACCAACCGACTGCGCACCGAGGGCACCGACCACCTGCTGTCGGCGGGCCTGGCGGCGGGCGTCAAGCGATTCGTCGCCCAGAGCAACGCCAGCCTGTACGCCCGCACCGGTGACCCGATCAAGCGGGAGGATGCTCCCCTTGACGCCGATCCCCCTCCGGAGATGCGTCAGGGGCTCGCGGCGCTCCGTCACCTCGAGGCGGCGCTCACGGGCGCCGACTGGACCGACGGTGTCGTGCTGCGCTACGGCTGGCTCTACGGCCCCGGCACGTCGATCGCCCTCGACCCCCTTGGCAGCCAGATCGAGATGATCCGCAAGCGCCAGCTCCCCATCGTCGGCGGGGGCACGGGCATCTGGTCGTTCATCCACATCGAGGACGCCGCCACGGCAACCGTCGCCGCCGTCGAGGGCTGACCGGCCGGTATCTATAACGTCGTCGACGACGAACCGGCACCGGTGTCCGAATGGGCCCCCGTGCTGGCGGCGGCCGTCGGTGCGAAGCGACCGCGGCGGGTGCCGCGCTGGGTCGGGCGCCTCGCCGCAGGCGAGTGGGCCACGGTGGCCATGACCGAGATCCGCGGCGCCTCGAACGACAAGACCAAGCGCGACCTGGACTGGCAGCTGCGCTACCCGAGCTGGCGGCAGGGGTTCGCCGAGGGGCTCGGCTGACATGGCGGAACTGCTCGACGAGCTGCGGCCGCGGCGTTCGCCATCGCCTACCGGATGCTCGGCAGCGTGAGCGAGGCCGAGGACGTCGGCAGGAGGCGCTCCTGCGCCTCCACGGCGTCCTCGAGGCCGGCGAGGAGATCGCGGTGCCGGAGGCCTACCTGGCCACCGTCGTCACCCGGCTCGGAATCAACCGGCTCGGCTCGGCGCAGGTGCGACGGGAGACCTACGTCGGCGAATGGCTGCCGGAGCCGGTGGTGACCGGCGGTCTGGACGATCCCGCCACCCACGCGGAGGTGTCGGACTCGCTGTCGCTCGCCTTCCTCGTCCTGCTGGAACGCCTGTCGCCCGAGCAACGGGCCGTGTTCCTGCTGCGGGAGGTGTTCGACTACGGCTACGACGCCATCGCCGAGATCGTCGGCAAGAGCGAAGCCGCGTGTCGGCAGCTGGCGGTGCGGGCCCGCCGCCACATCGAACAGGACCGGCCCCGCTTCGAGGCCTCGCGCCGGGAGCACAACGAGCTGGCACGCAGGTTCATGACGGCCACCCAGACGGGCGACCTCGACGGGCTCGAGGCGTTGCTGGCCCACGACGTGGCCCTGCACGGTGACGGCGGCGGCAAGGTGCGGGCGATAGCGCAGCCGCTGTTCGGGCGCAGTCGGGTAGCGCGGACGGTGCTGAGCTGGATGCAGGTCGTCAGCCGGATCGAAGGCTTCTCGATCCGACCGGTCGAGGTGAACGGCCACCCCGGCGCGTTGGGCCTCGACGGGCAGCAGCGGGTCGTGTTTGCGCTCTCGTTCGACATCGCCGACGGCCAGATCCAAGACATCCGCTCGATCGTCAACCCCGACAAACTGCACCACCTCGGCCCCGTGTCCGACCTCCTCCCCACGCTGCTCTCGCCTGGACCCGCCTCGGAGTGACCTGGTGATACCGAGCGAGCCTGTCCCCTGGCCGGGACTCCTGCCGGAACGCCGGATCCGAGGCACCACCGGCGTGCCGATGGCGGCGAGGGCGCCGGCCGTCAGATGGAGTGAACGAACGGGCCTAGTCAGCTCCCCGTGGGAACCCAGCATTGAGACACTCAGGGGCCGACCGAGAGCTAGGGGCGTAACCGACGGATCGCGTCCTCCGGCACTACGTGACGCGCCGTGGTCCGCTCACCGAGGTACTCCGGCGACCCGTCGAGTTCGCCGCCGGGAGCAGTTGCCCGATCAGCTCGGCTGACGCGTCATCAACGTCCTCTGCGCATGTGGGTTGGTGGGCCGCCTGGGTCTCGAACCCAGCACCTTGGGATTAAAAGTCGCCGGCAGGGCGTGTTGGCAGGTGTCGTCACGTGACGTTCTGCCTGCTCACGTGCGATGCTCCGGCCGCTCGGTGACGGCTCGTGCCGGCTCGTGTTGCGAGGATTCGCGGCAAATTCGCGGCAAAGGACAACGGCGGGAGTCCATTCACCAAATCACTGGGGTGGCAGTCATCGCCGGAACCTGGCGATCGGCGGTGATGAGCGACGCTCCGAGGACCTCCGCTGCGGCGACGACAAGACGATCTCCCGGATCCGCGCTCGGTTGCCGCGGCACCGACCGGACCCGTTCGGCGATGGCAGCGTCGATCGGGATCACTTCGAAGGGGCTCTCAGGATCGGCGAGCACACGCACGATCGCCTCGAGGTCCTCCGCCGTCAGCGGATTCGTGGCCTTCTCAACCGCGTAGATCATCTCGACCAGCGCGAACGCGAGGACGCCAACGGCCTCGTCTCGTTCGGTGGCTCCCTCGATTGCCCTGATCGCGGTCGAGGTGAGACGCCCAGGATCGGTGACGTACCAGATGACGATCTGTGTGTCGGCCAGCAGCCTGACCGATCCATTCACCGGCAGAGGTCATCCCCGAGGCCGGATCCCATCTCGCGACGGAGCTGGCGCAGATCTTCCTGGGTGAAGCCGACGGGTCGCGCTGCGACGCCCAGCATCGACCGGCGGTGGCGCCGCGGCGTGGTCACGAGCCTGACGTGGTCACCCGGCCCTACACCCAGCTCGGCGAGTCGATCGGGGCCTACCGATACCGAACCGTCCTCGGCGACGACGACATCGAGCGACCGAGATGATTGGCTCATCTACGACTCCTCACATCGTCGAACGGTTCACACCATCGTAGGCGGAGGAGCCCCTGGCCGGGCAGAGCCGTGGAGTTGGGCGTCGATATCGGGCGGCTCCGGCAACGTCCGCGCCGAGAAGGATCGGCCAATATCGGGCGCGGCGATCACCGCACTTCGCCGGATATGCAGAAGCC
>CAVTWD010000005.1:0-68969 GCA_963738325.1 uncultured Acidimicrobiales bacterium | reverse complement strand
CGAGGATGCGGACGGGGCTGCTGCCCGTTCGGCGTCAGACCCGCCCCACCCCGGCCCGAGCCCGGCGAGCACGGCGCGCAGATCATCCGGGTCGACCTCGCCGTCCAGAGCCGAGCCGCTCGCGCCGCCGCCGACCCACACGCCGCTGGCCTCGCCGGCGCCGGTGTAGTAGGCGTCGAGGGACTGGGCGACCCCGGACAGCTGGTAGGCCTCTTGACCGACGCGGAGCTTGGCGATCGACAGCATCGCCACCCAACGGACAGCCCGTACACCCCTGGGGTGAAAATCTGTGAGAGAAATCCGCCCCTCGGCGGCGACGACGGGAGTGAGCGGCCTCGAGCCGGCCGGCGGCCGGACGCGACGAGGCCCCTGCCGGTTGGGCAGGGGCCTCCTGGTCGGGGTGGGCTTGGTGGTCAGTAGTCGCTGGGCCAGAGGATGGTGGTGGCGGTGTCGGGGTCGTCGAGGTCGTCGGTGATCACCCAGATCCGGCTCTCGGTGGTGGTGCCGGCGAGCTCGGCGGGGAGCTCGGTAGGCGGACAGGACCCGGCCCTGGCCACGGCGGAGGGCGTGGTCGTTGGCGGCTCGATCCTCGGGGTCGAGGTCGCCCCAGTCGGCGGTGAGGTGGCGGGCGAGGCAGTCGGCGAGCCACGCCATCCTCGTCGGCTCGTCGTCGGCCCAGTCGAGGACGGTCGCGCGTGACGACGGTGCGGTCGGAGTAGACGATCATCATCACGCCTCGTCGAGCTCGTAGCGGTCGTCGTAGGCGGCCTCGAGGTGCGCATCGGGCGCGGGCGTCCGGCAGTCGGATGGCCGAGGAAGTCGAGGCGCTCGGCCACCACGTCGACCCGCTGACGGGCGCTGCCGTCGCTGCCGGTCTCGGGCTGGGTGCGCAGCCAGCCGGTCACGCCGACGAGGTCGCCGACCGCGAGCCGCTCGGCGGCCAGGACGGCCAGCCCGCCGAAGCAGGTCACGGCTCACGACGCCGCTCGGGCCGCCGGTCGGGCCGCTCGACGGCCAGCCGGAGCTCGCACGATCGCCAGGTCGCCGACGTGCTCGATCGACCGGATCGGCGTCCAGCCATCCGGACACGGTCACGGTGTTCATCTCGGTCTCCTTCCTGTCCGCCGCCGACGGGCGGGCTCGCCCCTACAGGGGCGGCGTCGGCGACGAGCGGCCGGTCAACCCGAAGGGCTTGGCCCCGAGCGCAGCGAGCGGGCTTGACCGGCCGGGAGCGCCGACGCACCCACCGCACCCGCCCGCAGGGCGGCAACGGCCCGCCACGCCGGGCCGGCGGGCGGCCGGGCGACGATGCCGGCCACCCGAGGCCAGCCGGGTCGTCAGGCGGTGCGCTCCACCTGCTCGGTAGGCGGCCGCCATCGACGCGGGCAGGTGGGCGAGTTGGCGCTCGCTGAGCGCCGGCAGCCACAGCCGGATCGTGAGCGTGTCGGTGGACACGAACGTGGCCACCCGGAAGCGGTGCAGCCGGTCCAGGCTCAGCCACAGCTGGGAGCGGTTGCCGGCCAGGCCGACCATGCGGGCCAGGTCGTCGGTCGGCCAGCAGGCCTCGCCGGTGGCGGCGTGGCGGGCGAACAGGAAGGCCAGCGCGCTGGCGGTGGGGCCGATGATCGGCAGCCACCACCACAGGTCGTCGCTGTCGGTGCGGTGCGGACCGGGGGTGTGGTCGGCGATCACTCGCACGGTGGTCGGTCGGGTCGTCTCGGTCATCGTCGTGCTCCTTCGGGGATGTGGTGCCGGTGGAGCGGCCGGGGCACTTCCCCGAACCCCGGACCGCTCCGCCGGCCTGTCCCGTCCCGGTGTGGGCGGGCTTGCCCCTACAGGGGCGGCGTCGGCGACGACCGGCCGGTCAACCCGAAGGGCTTGGCCCCGAGCGGAGCGAGCGGGCTTGACCGGCCGGGCGTGCCGACGCACCCACCGCACCCGCCCCGCAGGGGCGGCAACGGCACCGCGACAGCCCGGCACGCGCACGCTGCGCCCACGCGCACACTCGACCGCTCACCGCACCACTCACTCGACCTGCTCAGCCGGGCCTCTTCGGCCACCGGCGGCTGGCGCTCACCCTTCGCCTCGGCAGCGTCCCGCGTCGGTGCGGCACGGCCAGCCGGCGGCGGTGTTCAGGTAGTCGATCGCCCGCTGGGCCTGGCCGCAGGCGGCGACCAGGGCCCGGGCGTCCTGGCGGAGGAGCGCTCAGCCAGTCGCCGAGGTAGGCGGCATGGTCGGCCCGGGTCGCCTGCTCGAGCTGGAACTGGGCGCACCAGAACGCCGCGCCGAGCTCGGCGATCAGCTCCTCGGCGCCGTAGGCACGGTCACCGAACCGGCCGGACAGGTCCCGGTCGAGCCGTGAGCGGTGGCCGGTCCAGTGGACGTGCTCGTGAGCGGACGTCGAGTAGAAGTCGGCCGGCCGGTCGAACCGTGCGAGCTCGGGCAGCCGGATGATGTCCGCGGCGGGGACGTAGCAAGCGAGGTCGCCGCCGTAGACGACGCTCGCGGCCACGCGCTCGAAGTACCTGTCGGCCGACGCGAGGCGGGCCGGCTCGTCGACCGGGTCCGCTGCGCATCGGGCCATAGTCGGTGCCGTCCACCTGCTCGGCGGCGAACACCGTGAACGTGCGAGCGAACAGCGACGGCCCGTGCCCGGCCTCGTCGTCGGCTGTGTCGTCGTCGGCTCGGCGATCGATCGGCTTCCACAGCACGACGTGCGTCCCCCGCTCGCCCCGACGGACCTGGCCGCCGTGGCGCTGCCACGCCCGGTAGGTCGCCCACGTCGACGACGACCACCCACGATCGGCCGCCGTCATCGCCAGCACGAGGGCGTTCCACCCGCGGTAGGGACGACCGTCGACGCTGCGGGGCACGCCGGCGGTGGCCAGGCGCTGCCACGGCATCCGCCAGTTCGACGCTCCCGCCTCGATCGCCGCCACCAGATCGGCGGTCACCTGCTCGAACAGATCGCTCGCCTTCATCTCGGCCACCTCCACTCGCCGGGCTCGCCCCTACAGGGGCGGCGTCGGCGACGAGCGGCCGGTCAACCCGAAGGGCTCGGCCCCGAGCGCAGCGAGCGGGCTTGACCGGCCGGGAGCGTCGACGCACCCACCGCACCCGCCCGCAGGGCGGCAACGGCTGACGTTCGTTCGCACGACGCCGGAGACCTGTCACCGGCCGTGGCTACGGTCCTCTCGGCGTGTCAGAAACGACTTGGAGGCTGGACCCGTGGCGAACTTCCTGTACGTCGACAACTCGAACGTGTGGATCGAAGGCATGCACGTCGCTGCGGTTGCTAGTGGGTCTGCCCCGGACATCCGTACGGCGCAGGCGGCGAACGTCTGCGACTTCGGGTGGAAGCTCGACTTCGGCCGGCTCTACGAGTTCGCTGGTGGGGACGGCGCCGGCCGGGCAGTGCTCTTTGGGTCGAGGCCACCGGCGAACGATTCGCTGTGGGCCGTCGCCAAGAGCCGTGGGTTCGAGGTCTTGGTCTACGACCGAAGCATCCGCAACAAGGAGAAGAAGGTCGACACCAGCATCGCCACCGAGATCATGGCCGACTCGTACGAGCGCATGACGGCCGGCGTCGACGAGCTGACGCTCGTGGCAGGAGATGGCGACTACGTACCGACGGTGGACCAGGTCCGGTCGCGTGGGTTCTCGGTCTACCTCGCCTTCTGGGATCACGCGTCGCGGGAGCTGAAAGACGCTGCGACGCGATTCATCTCGCTCAACCCGTACCTCGACCATCTCCGCCTGGGGCGCTGACCCCGCACACCGCGCACCCTGTCAGGGGTGCCTGGTAATGTCTCGCTTGCGACACGGAACGACGTGGTCGCCCTACCCCGAAGCCTCGGCGCCGGGGGCGGCAACGCTGACTACAGACCGACAGGTCCGGGGTCAGTACGCCTTGAGGGCATCACCGACAGCCGCTGCCGCCTTCCGAAGCGCCAAGGCCCGCCTTGGACATCCCGGGAGGGGGATCGCGAAGGGCCTCTCGCCCCGAGCTCCCCAGTCCAGTACTGGCAGATAGAGCTCGAGAGGAGCGAGAGATGATCCAGATCCCCCTGATCGACGAGTCCCGTCTCGTCACGCTGGTCAACGACCCGCGCACGACCACCCGGCGCTGGGACGACCGCGCCGCCTGCGCCGACCTCCCGCTGGCCGGCGACCCGTACTTCCCGGAGGACGGCGAGCTGCCACGGACGGAGGCGCTCGCCCGGTGCATGACCTGCACCGTGGCACACGAATGCCTGGCGACCGCCCTGGTCCACGAGTCGGACGACGGCCTCCGGTTCGGCTGGTGGGGAGGCTGCAGCCCCGACGAGCGCGAGCTCCTCGCGGAGCGCATCGGGCTCGCCACGCAGCACATCGAGATCGACCTGCGCCCGCCGGCCGACCTGGCCCGCATCCTGCGCGGCGAGCAACCGCACCATCCCCTCGATCGCGGCCGAGCTTGGCTGCACCGAGCGCACTGTCTACCGCTACCTCGCCAGCACCGCGGCCTGAGGACAAGGAGCACACCATGGCCAGGACCATTGACGAGACCCTGCTTCCTCGACCGCCGCAGCTGCTTGAGGTGCCCGCGCTCGCGCCCGCGGTCCGCCGTGCGGCGGAGCGCCTGCAGGAGCAGTTCAACCTGTCGCCCGACGCCGCCGAGGCGTTCGCCTCTGCCGTCGTCGACCCCGCCGAGATCCGCAAGGCGGCCGATAACCCCGAGGAGCTGTACGTGCCCGGCGGCACGCTCTACGGCCTTCGGGCCCGGGTGTGGACGAGGCGCGTGATGCCCGATCCCCGCAACCCACGCGTGGGCCCGGCGCGCCGTCACCCCATCGCCGTCCGGCCCGGGTCGACCGAGGACGCCCACTTCCGCCCCATCCCGGAGCCCGACCCCGATCCGGACGGGCGTCCTGAGCTGCAGCTTTCGATCGAGAGCCGCGAGCACCTCACCTGGTCGTCGGTGATCGCCAAGAAGTACATCCTCAAGGACAACGACTGGCGCCTCTCGATCCGCAACCAGGGCGTCATGACCGAGGTGTGGCTGTCGGCGGTCACGCTCGTCCACGGCGACGGCACCGCGAACGTGACGGTCCCGGTCACCTCCGAGGGCAGCAGCCGGCTCACCGCCTGTCACGACATCCTCGACATTCGCTCCGCCGATGTCCCCTACGCCCGTGACGACCGGGGTCTCCGCTCGATCGTCCGGTCACTGAACGAGGTGGTCACCAACGGGCCCACCATCGAGCAGGCCGAGGCGCTGCGCTGCGAGACGATCCCGGCGCTCCTGCTCGTCGGCTTCGAGCCGCACCCGGGCTCCACCGCCACCTTCGCGACTGCCGTGCGGTCCCTCGTCGCCCTGCGCCACGTCGAGCCGCCGAAGGCGTGGAACGAGGCGGCGAAGATGGGCTCGATCGCCGACGCCGTGCTCGAAGCGCTTACCGACCAGGGACTCCTCCGGCCCGAGGAGGAGTTGTGGCTGCTCGGCGCCCTTACGCCCGAGGAGGCGGAGGCGAAGGGCTTCTCCGCCGACCCTGCGGTGCGGGCCGCGCGGATCGTCCGGCTGCTCACCGACACCGACCCCACCGTGCACCAGGCGATCCGGGTCGCCATCACCGGGCAGACCACCAAGCAGCGGATCACCAACAAGTTCAAGCTCGAGGTGGCTGCGGCCCTGATCCTCCGCGCCGTCAGTGGCGGCGACGAGGGCCAGAAGGTGTCGGACATCTACCGGGCGCTGCAGACCGGGTTCGCCGACTCCCTCGCGTCCGAGCCGTGGCAGGCCACCTACCGGACCACCGAGGAGGTAGTGGCCGACGCACTCCGGGAGCTCGACCGGGGCGTCGAGACCGGCCCGGCGTCGCTCGAGCTCGCCGCCCGCGCCGCCTACCCCCTCGTCGTGTCCCGGCAGCTCTTCCCGGACCGCGGCACGAAGGACAACGTCCAGGTCGACCGCCGCCAGCCCGGCAAAGTCATCGAGCGGATGCGGACCTCCGCTTGGGGTGTCCACCAGCTCGGTCAGGCGCTCCGCGACCACGCCGCAGGGCCGCCAGATCCGCGCCGTTGCGCCGATCGGCGAGCCCATCGCCCTCGAGAACGGCGACGGCGATCAGCTCGTCACCGACAACTGGCTGCGCCAGACCTTCCCGCCTCCGGGGCGCCCGGTGGCGCCAGCCGCGCCCGACACCGCCCACGAGCGGTACATGGAGGCCCTGGCGAAGATGGGCGACGCCATGGACGCCGTCGACCGGGCCGTCCGGCGCCTGGTCGGTGTCGAGGGTGTCGACGGCCGACGCGCTCATCGAGACCGAGGGCGTCGAGCCGGGCCACGCCGATGCATGGATGGAAGACCTCATGAAGCTCATCCAGCGCATCCCCGTCTGGCGAGCGACTCACGTCGCCCGCCACGGCGCCGGCGACCGCTCGTCGGCCTCGGACTGGGACGACGCCACACCCGACGACGACGATGAACGCGAGTTCGATGCCGAAGGCGGGGACGGCTGGGAGGACGAGGCATGACGACGTTCACCCACGAGGACCTTGCCGCCTGGGCCGACCGCAAGCGGGTGCGCGCCCACCTCACCGACGGCCGAGCGGATCCGCAGAAGTGCACCTGTGCCGGCGACAACTGCCTCGCCGCGCAGGCGGTCGCCGACCACTTCCGCAGCGTGCCAGGACGACGCACGATGAGCGGCTGTAGCGGCGCTCGTGCGCATTTCCTACGGTGGCGACGTGGCCGACCATGGCATCGACGCGTGGCCCACCGCTGGGTTCGCACTCCTCGACGAGCTCGAGCGGCGGCGCGCGGGCGCGTGGCGCTCATCGCCGCGGCCGCGCCCGCGGACGCCGACGCCCTCGTCGAGCGGCTCCGAGACCGACCTCGGTCTCGACGTCGTGCGACTCGGTGCTCGCGCTCGCCGACCGCCCGCAGCCGCCCTCGTCGGCGATGTCGAGTCGGCCTGCGGCGATGCCACGGTGCTCACCGACCTCGACGTTCTCCTGTGGCCCGACATGCACATTGCGCCGCTGCAGCTGCTGGTCGGCGCGCGCCCGCCGCCGCCCGACCATCGCCGTGTGGCCGGGGCGACATCGCCGGCGGCCGCGCCACCTACAGCGCTGCCGGGCCGTCCCGACCACCACGACATCGCCGCTGCGCGACGTCGTCGTCCTGCGCCCTCGCGGCACCCGGTTCCCCGACGAGGTGCCGTTCACGATCGAGAGGATCCTCCGATGAAGTACGCCGACCTGCTGCAGCCCGCCGAGCCCCTCGAGAGCGTCAAGCAGATCCGCGAGTCCGACACGCTCGAGGCGGCCAAGCGCGACGTCGAGACGTTCGTGATCTCCGACCGCATGGCCGACCAGCTCACGAACATCATCATCCCGGCGCTGCGCTTCGACGGGTCGGGCGACACCAAGAAGAAGGGCGTCTTCGTCGTCGCCACCTACGGCACGGGCAAGACCCACCTCATGTCGGTCATCGGCGGCGTCGCCGAGCACGCAGGCTCTTCGAGCCAGCCTCCAGCATCCCGAGGTCGCCGAGGCGGCGGAGCCGATCGCCGGGCGGTTCAAGGTCATCCGCTTCGACATCGGCGCCACGAGCCTCGCACTGCGCGAGATCGTCGCCGCCGAGATCCAGCGCGGGCTCGCCGACCTCGGCGTCGAGTTCACGTTCCCCGACTGGTCGACGGTCACGAACTCGAAGGACGCCTTCGCCGACATGATGGCGGCCTTCGAGGCCGTCCACCCCGACCACGGGCTGCTCTTCATCCTCGACGAGCTGCTCGACTACCTCCGCGGCCGGCGCGACGGCGAGCTCGTCCACGACCTCGCCTTCCTGCGCGAGATCGGCGAGATCGCCGCGTCGACCCGGTTCCGTCTCATCGCCGGCCTGCAGGAGGCCATCTTCGACAACCCGCGGTTCGCCGGCGTCGCCGACACCATCCGCCGCGTCCGCGACCGCTTCGAGCAGGTGCGCATCGCCAAGGAGGACGTCGCCTTCGTCGTCGAGCAGCGGCTCCTCAAGAAGGACGCCACCCAGCGGGCCAAGATCGCCGAGCACCTCCAGGCGTTCGCGCCGCTCTACGAGGGGATGGCCGAGCGGATCGACGAGTTCGTCGTCGCTGTTCCCCGTGCACCCCGACTACCTGCGCACGTTCAACGACATGCGCATGATCGAGAAGCGCGAGGTGCTGCGCACCGTCGAGCGCGAGGTGACGGCCGCTCCGGGACGCCGAGGTGCCCACCGACCATGTCGGGCTGATCTGCGCCGACAGCTACCGCACGCGGCTCGCCGACGACCCGTCGGCCCGCACCATCCCCGAAGTGCAGCTCGTGCTCGACAAGAGCGACGTGCTGCGGTCCAAGGTCGCCAGCGCGCTCCCGGAGAAGCAGTACGTCGAGACCGCGCTGCGCATCATCGACGGCCTCACCATCCACCGGCTCACCACCGACGACGTGAACCGCCCGATCGGGATGACGGCGGAGATGCTCCGCGACGAGCTCTGCCTTCTCCCGCCCGGCCTGCCCGAGCGCGACGCCCTGTTCCTCAAGACCACCGTCGACTCCATCGTCCGCAAGATCCTCACGGCGGTGAGCGGCCAGTTCATCTCGATCGACGAGGAGAACGGCCAGATCTACCTCGACGTCACCAAGGACATCGACTACGACCAGCAGATCGAGCAGCGGGCCGAGTCGCTCGACGAGCACGAGCTCGACGGGGCGTACTACCTCGCGATGGAGCAGGTGCTCGGCGTGAGCGACGACCCCTACGTCGCCGGCTACCGCATCTGGCAGTACGACCTGCCGTGGGCGACCACCAACGCCGACCGGCGCGGCTACCTCTTCATGGGCGCCCCGAACGAGCGCTCCACCGCGCAGCCGCCGCGGGACTTCTACATCTACTTCATCCAGCCCTACGACGAGCCGCGCTTCACCGACGAGGAGCGCGCCGACGAGGTGTTCATCCGCCTCGCCAAGCCGCAGCGAGGAGTTCACCACCGCGCTGCGGCGCTACGCCGGGGCCACCGCCAAGGCCAAGGAGTCCACGGCGACGCACCGCCCCGTCTACGAGGACAAGTCGCGCCGAGCGCTGCAGGAGATGGTCGCCTGGCTGCGATCGAACATGGCGACCGCCATGACCGTCACCTACCGCGGCGAGACGAAGCCGCTCGGGACGTGGCTCGCCACCGTGCCGGGGGAGCGGTCGAAGGTGCAGGAGCAGATCGACGCCGTCGCGTCGACCGCGCTCGCCGACCACTTCGCCGGCCGCTACCCGGGCTACCCGCGGTTCTCTCGGCGGATCACCCCGTCGACGCTCGAAGCCGACGTCCGGGTCGCGCTCACGCAGATCGCGAGCCGCCGACCGACCGGGGCAGGGACCGCGATCCTCGAGGCGCTGGAGCTCCTGGCCCTGAACGGCACCGACCTGCGGCCCGACGGCACCTACGCCGCCGCGCTCGTCGCCGCCCTCGACGCCGCCGGCGGCAAGGTCGTGAACCGCAGTGACCTGCTCAAGCCGCTCGACCCTGACGTGCCCGTCTGGGGTCCCTGGCACCTGGAGCCGGTCTGGCTCGTGGTCGTCGCCGCCGCGCTCTGCCAGCAGGGCAAGCTCGAGATCAGCATCGACGGTCAGCGGATCGACGCGCTCGGGCTCGACCGCCTGACCCGCTACGGGCCCGACCAGCTCGCCGCGCTTCGACCATCTCGCCCCGCCGAAGACGCTGCCGGTCACCCAGCTCCGGTCGGTCGTCGCCATCCTCGACATCGCCGCCGGCGCGGTGAAGGACACCGGCGCCGACGAGAAGCTCGCCGTCGAGGTCGTCACCAAGACCAACGACCTCCTTCGCCGCACCGACGTCGCGCTCCGCGCCGTCGTCGACCGGGCCGAGCTTTGGGGCGAGCCGCTGTTCGACCTCGCCGACGAGCGCGCCCGACGCCTGGAGCACCTCAAGGGCTTCCTCGGCGACCTCAAGGTCCGCGACTCGGCCGGCAAGCTCAACAGCCTCAACCTCGACGACGCCACCATCGCCCAGGCGCGCGAAGGGAAGGAGGAGCTCGCCAAGATCGAGGACGTCCTGGCCGCCCGGGACAAGCTGACGGCGGTCGCCGAGTACCTGCGAGAAGCGACCGGTGTGTTCGGCGCCGGCGTCGACGAGTCGAAGGACGCGCTCGCGCTGCGCACCGACATGGTCGACCTCCTCGAGAGCGACGACCCGATCGACCCGGCCCGGGTGGTCAAGCTGCGCAACGCCGGCGACGACCTACGCCGCCGCTTCGCCGAGCTGGCCTCACGGTCGTACCGCCACGACCACGTCGACGCCGCCGGCGACGCCCGCAAGCGACAGCTGCTCGAGGGCCCCGATCGCGACCCTGGACGCCCTGCAGGCCGTCTCCATCCTGGCGCCCGGACCGTTCGCGCAGCTCCGGTCCGATCTCGTCGAGATCCGCTCCCTCTTCGAGATCGACGAGCAGGCACTCAAGAGCTCGGTCATCCTCCCCGGGCAGAACCCACCGCGACCGATCGACGGGCCGTCCGCAGCGGCCCGGCTCGAGGAGTGCGAGCGGCGGGCCCACGCCCTCGTCGCCTCCTGGACCGACACGCTCGTCGACAGCCTCAACGAGAAGGAGATGGCCGAGCAGGTCGGCTACGTCAGCGACGCCACCGCACGCGGGAAGATCGAGACGCTCGCCAAGACCCGCACGCTGCCCGACCCGATCGACGGCCCGTTCATCGAGGCACTCAACCAGGTCTTCAACCGGGTCGACATCCGCAACGTCTCGCCCAAGGAGCTGAACGACGCGCTGTTCCCGGACACGTCGCCGGCCACCGGCGACCAGCTCCGCGAGCGGCTCGAGTCGCTGCTCGACAAGCTCACCGCCGGCGCGGATCCCGAACGAGTGCGTTTCCTGCCCAAGGGGGACGACGAATCGTGACCGACTTCCCGACCGACCCGGCGGCCTGGGACTCGCTGCGCACCGCGACCGTCTCGCCGAGAAGCTGCCCGAGCTCCGCAGGCTCGCCCGGCGCCCCGCTCGGCGACGACGCGGACATCCTCGCCATGTCCCTGCCGCCGTACTACACGGCCTGCCCCAACCCCGATCTTGCCGACTGGCTGGCGGCGACGACCCCCGACGGACACGACGACCGCAAGTACGTCGACCCCGGGCCCTTCACCACCGATATCTCCGAGGGCAAGTCGAACCCCTTCTACAAGGCGCACTCCTACCCGACGAAGGTGCCGCACCCGGCGATCATGCGGTTCCTGCTGCACTACACCGAGCCCGGCGACGTCGTCCTCGACGGCTTCTGCGGCACCGGCATGACTGGCGTGGCGGCACAGGCGTGTGGCATGCCGCCCAACGACCTGCGTCGTGACATCGAGCAGGAGATGGGCGAGGTCCGATGGGGGCTCCGGCGAGCGGTCCTGTCCGACCTTCGCCGTCCGCCACCTTCATCGCCGCCGGCGTCAACCTGCCCGTCGACGCCAAGGCGTTCGACCGTCGCTCGGCCGAGATCCTCGAGGAGTTCGAGGCCGAGTGGGGCTGGATGTACAAGACCACCGACGAGCGCGGCCGCGAGCGGACGATCGACTACACGGTGTGGTCCGAGGTGTTCACCTGTCCGTCGTGCGCAGGGCCCATCGTCTTCTACGACGTCGCCTTCGACCCTACGACTGGCCGCGTGATCGCGACACCTTCCGATTGCCCGTCCTGCGGCAAGGAGCTGACGAAGGACGACTGTCGAGCGCGCAAGGTCGAGCACACGATCTCTCGTCGGTGACTCGATTGACCGTGTCGAGTTTCGGCCTGTCGGAAATCGTCTACCGACGAGGGTCCGGAAGAAGGTCGAAGCGCCTCGACGAGGATGACCTAGCGGTGCTGCGGCGCATCGCGGGTCTCACGCTCCCAGGCGTCGTGCCGACGGAGGCGCTTCCGATTGAGCACATGGTTCATGGCAGTCGCCTCGCGCCGAAGGGTTTCACGCACGTCCATCACCTCTGGGGCGACCGCGCCCTGGTCAGCCTCGCCGCGCTGTGGTACCGCGGCCGTAAGGAAGCCGACCCACTCCTCCGACTCGCGCTGCTGTTCTGGGTGGAGCAGGCGATCTGGGGGCTGTCTTGGATGAACCGTTACAAGGCACTGCAGTTGGGTACTCGGCAGGTTCAGCGGTCAACAACTACTGTCTGGCGTGTACTACGTTCCGTCGCTGCACGCGGAGACGAACCCGCCTACAACCTCGAGGCAGTCAGCCGTCGCGCGGGAAGCGTGCAGTCGCTCGTGAAGACGTGGGAGCGCCTCACCGGCCCGACTTGGCTCGGTCGCGATCTCGACGGGCTCCTCCACCACGCTCGAGCTTCCGGACGCATCCATCGACTACGTCTTCGTCGACCCGCCGTTCGGGGCGAACATCCCGTACTCGGACCTCGCGATCCTCGTCGAGTCCTGGCACGGCGTTCGGACGAACGCCGCCGAGGAGGCGGTCATGGGCCAGCGCGGCACGGTTCGTGCGCACGCTCTCCGAGTACGGCGAGCTGATGGAGCGGTGCTTCGCCGAGTTCCACCGCGTGCTCAAGCCGGGCCGGTGGATGACGGTCGAGTTCTCGAACTCCTCGAACGAGGTGTGGCTGACGATCCAGCACGCGCTTGCCAAGGCCGGGTTCGTGGTCGCGGACACGCGCATCATCGACAAGGAGCAGCTGTCCTATCGCCAGGTGACGGCGACCAACGCGGTGAAGCGCGATCTGGTCATCTCGGCGTACAAGCCCGCTGATGAGCTCGCCGAGCGCATCGGGCCCGCCGCCGGGACGCCGGACACGGCGTGGGCGTTCGTGCGGGAGCACCTGCATCACCTCCCGGTGACCGTCGAGCGCGACCCGAGCGGCGAGCAACGGGTCATCCGTGAGCGGCTGCCCGATCGGCTCTACGACCGGATGGAGGCGTTCCACCTGACGCGCAACCTCGCGATCCCGGTGACGGCCGCCGAGTTCTACGAGGGTCTGTCGCAGCGGTTCCCTCAGCGCGACGGCATGCACTTCCTCGACGAGCAGGTCGAGGCCTACGAGCGCCAGCGGATGACGATCAAGGACCTCAAGGCGGCGCAGCTGTTCATCACCGACGAGGAGTCGGCGATCCAGTGGCTCCGCCAGTTCCTCAAGAGCCGCCGCAACTCCCCAGCCGTACGCGGCGATCCAGCCCGAGTTCTTCCGCGAGGTGCAGGCCGGCCTGCCCGACTGGGAGGAGCCGCCCGACCTCAAGGTGCTGCTCGAGCGGTCCTGCCTGCAGGACGACGAGGGCCGCTGGTACGTGCCGGATCCCAAGAAGGAGGCCGACCTCGAGAAGCTGCGCAAGCGAGAGCGGCTCAAGGAGTTCGCCACCTACGCCGCCGGCAAGGGGCCGCTGAAGCACTTCAGCCTCGCGGCTGTCCGGGCGGGCTTCTCCGACGCGTGGGAGCGGCGTGACTTCGCGTCGATCGTCGCCGTGGGCAAGCGGCTCCCGGCCGAGGCGTTCGCGCAGGACGAGCGGCTGCTCTTCTACCTCGACAACGCCGAACAACTCGCCGGCTGACATGGAGGCCGCCTGGTGGGCTGACGGCGGCGAGCCGGTCACGATCCTGGCCACCGAGGAGCTCTGGGGCGAATCGGTGGCGACGGTCGCGGTGCCGTCGACCGGACGGCTCGAGCGGGTGGCAGCCTCGGCGCTCCGCCCGCTCGCGGATCGGACGTGGTCTGCCGGACGAGGTCGTCTGGCGCGCCGCCACCGGGCTGGCGTGGCGCGCCATGGCGAGCGGCGAACCGCTCGCGATCGCCCGGGGTGGCGTGGATCCGCTACCCCACCAGCTCGCCGTCCTCGATCGGGCCATGGCGACCGAACCGCTGCGGCTGTTGCTGGCCGACGAGGTCGGCCTCGGCAAGACGATCGAAGCCGGGCTCGTGATCACCGAGCTCAAGGCTCGCGGGCTCGTGCAGCGGGTCCTGGTCGTGGCACCGAAGGGCGTCCAGCTCCAGTGGGTGGCGGAGATGGCCGACCGCTTCGACGAGGAGTTCGTGCTCGTCGGTGCCGGCGGCATTCCGCTCGACGTCGGGCATCAACCCGTGGCGCGCCTTCGACCAGGTCGTCTGCTCGCTCGATGCCGTGAAGCCGATCCGGGGCGCGCCGGATGGACGGTCGAACGGGTCGCCGAGCACAACAACCGACGCCTCCAGGCGATCGTCGAAGCCGGGTGGGACCTCGTCGTCATCGACGAGGCGCACCACGTCGCCGGGTCGAGCGAGGACGTCGCCCGCCACCAGCTCGGCCGGCGTCTCGCCGACGCCACACCGCGACTGCTGCTGCTGTCAGCGACGCCGCACTCGGGGAAGTCCGACGCTTTCGCCCGGCTGCTCGGCCTGCTCGACGACGGCTTCCTCCGCGGACGGCCGATCGAGCGCGCCGCCGTCGCGCCGCTGGTCGTCCGCACCGAGAAGCGTCACGCGACCGACAGCGGCGGACGCCCGCTCTTCCGCCCGCGGACGACGACGCTCGCCACCGTCCCCTACGGCGACCGCGCCGTCGAGCGATCGCTCTACGAGGCCGTCACCGACTACGTGCGCCACGGCTACCGCCGAGCGCGCGCCGAACGGCGGCCGGCGGTCGGGTTCCTCGTGCTGCTGATGCAGCGGCTGGTCTCGTCGAGCACCGCAGCGATCCTGGCGGCGCTCGAGCGGCGCCTGGTCGCCGTCACCGTCGAAGGACAACAGCTCCGGCTCTTCAGCGACCGCGTCGGCGAGTGGGGCGACCTCACCGGTGAGGAGCAGCAGGCCGCGCTCGCCGACGCGCAGGGCGCGGCGTGGGGTGACGAACGCGCCGAGGTCGAGCTCCTCGTCGATCTTGCCCGCAAGTCGATGGCTGCCGGCGTCGACGCCAAGGCGCGCTACTTGCTCGACCTGCTGGGCCAGATCGCCCGCGCCGAGGGAGATCCGGCGACCAAGGCGGTGATCTTCACCGAGTTCGTCCCCACGCAGGAGATGCTGCTCCAAGTGCTCGACGGTGCCGGCATCAGTGCGGTCGCCATCAACGGTTCGATGTCGATCGCCGAGCGCCGCGACGCCCAGGAGGAGTTCCGGACCAACGCCCGGGTGCTGGTGTCCACCGACGCCGGCGGTGAAGGCGTCAACCTCCAGTTCGCCCACGTCGTCATCAACTACGACCTGCCGTGGAGCCCCACGAGGATCGAGCAGCGAATCGGGCGGGTCGACCGCATCGGCCAGTCGCACGACGTCGTCGCGCACAACCTGGTGATGGAGTCGTCGATCGACGCGCAGGGTGCTCGACGTTCTGCAGGCCAAGCTCGCGGTCATCCTCGCCGAGCTCGGCGTCGACAAGACCACCGACGTACTGGCCAGCGTCGAAACCCGGGTCGACGACCTCTACACGACCGCCATCCTCGAACCGGAGAGCCTGCAGCGTGCCGCCGACGCGATGGCCGAAGGCGCCCGAGCCGAAGTCGAGGAGACGACACCACTCCGAGAAGCGCTCGGACCCAGCATCGTCGGCGGGCGCCCGCCGAGGCCGTCGTCGTTGCGTCGCTGGCTCGACATCGCTGACGACGCCCGGCGCCGGCTGCGGGACGCGGGCCGCAGAGTCGATGGGACCGTCCCACAGGTGGTGCCGGGCGAGCCGGTGCCGGTGCTCGACGGCGCCGACCAGCGGGTGGTGGACGATGTGGGAGGTCCGAACCGGCACGGAGCACACGGCCACCGCGCTCTTCGTCACCGACTCCGGCGCCGTCCGGCCGGACCTCGCCGACCGGACATGGACAGCGCTCACCGATGCCGCGAGCTGGGCCCGAGCCGACAGCTCACGAGCGAGGAGTTCGAGCGCCTCCGAGCCCTCGCCGCCGACCACACCTACCGAGACCCACATGGCGCGGTGCCCGCCGCTGACCCTCCGACTCGCTGCACGGGTCGAAGCGTGAACGCGTGGGTGTCGCAGTGCCTCGCGCCCGCTCGTGCCGTGAGCTCGGGCGTCGTGGTGGTGCTCGACCGACGACCGGCTCGTCGAGCCGGCTTCGCTCCCGGGCGACGTTGTCGTCGTCGAGGACTGGTGGTCGCTTCGCCGCGAGTACGAGCGCGGTGGCCGTCGACGATCAGACGACCTCGCGCCGCTCGTCATCGTCATCGTCGGCGATCTGGCATCGTCGCCGCTGCCCTGGGACATCGAGCAGGCGAGCGCAGCCGTCGCAGCCGTGAAGCTCCCCGGGCCGCCGGCCGGTGCGTGCCGCCCTCGCCACGCTCGACGACGACGAGGCGGCGCGAGCGATCGCCGCGGTCGCCGCTGCAGCCGTCGACGAGGACGCCGCGCTGCTCCGCGCCGTCACCGGCGTCGACGTCACCGGATCGCCGGTTGTCCGCGCGCCGATCAGCTGCGCCTCGCCGCTCGGCTCGCGGTCCGGTCGCTCGACGGTCCGCAGCGCTGGCGACGCTGGCGCGGCGGTGGGTCGATCGAGCCGGTCGCGGCGTCGCTGCTCGACGACCCGCCGGACACGCTGGCGCTGCAAGAGGTCGTGGCTCGACTACGTCTCGGGTGCGAGTGACCACTGGGCAGCGGACCTCGGACCATGCGAGCGCGGAGATCGCGCAGCTCTTCGCCGTCGGCCTACTGGAACCCGTCGCCTGCGGGCCGTCCGGTCGATCGGTTGGGCGAGCGTCGGCGTGCGACGCCCGTCGGCCGACGAGCGCGCCCGGGCAGCTCCTCGCTCGACGCGCCGACCGAGCCACCGACCGATCTCGCTGGCTGGTGCGAGGTCGCGACGTGGTGGGGTGACGTGCGACGACTCACCGCGGCGGCGCCGACCGAGCTCCGTGATCAACGCGTGGCAGCGTGTGGGCCGAGCTCGACTCGGCGTTCCTGCCGTGGCTGCGGGCCCGCTACGGGACGCTCCTGTCGAGCGCCGCCAAGTGGCCGACGGCGGTCCATCGCGTCGCGCACTTCCTCGCCCGGCGCCTGCGCGACGGCGAAGCAGAACGCGTCCTGCTCGTCGTGCTCGACGGCCTGGGTCATGCCCAATGGGCTCACCTTCGGGAGCGCCTCGCCGCTCGAGGTCGTCGAGTCCGGGTCGACCCTCGCCCTGGTCCCGACCTACACCACGGTCTCGCGGCAGGCCATCTTTGCCGGCGACCTGCCGCTCGTCCTTCCCCGACACGCTCTGGACGACGCAGCCGGAACCCCGACGATGGCGCGAGGCACTGGGCCGGGCGAGGGCATCGCTGTCACAGGGGTCGCGTACCATCGTGTGAAAGGTCGCCTACCGCATGATCACTTGGGATTCGGCGACGCCCCGGTCAACGGAGTCGTCGTCAACGCGGTGGATGATCTCATGCACACTTCAGAGCTCTTCGGGGACGCCCAGCTCCTCGCCAACCTCGACGTCTGGGCCGACAACGGGTTCCTCGTCGACCTCGTCCAGCGCGCCACGCGCCGACGGGATCGAGACGTGGATCACGGCCGACCACGGCAACCTCGAGTGCATCGGCAGCGGCTCGATCTCCGAAGGCGTTGCCATCGAGTCGAGCGGCAAGCGCCTGCTCCGCTACCCGAACCGCACGCTCCGGGACGCGTCCGCCGCTGAGGGCATCGTGTGGGACGACATCCCGGGCATGCCGTCGACTGCCGAGCCGCTGCTCTTCGCCAGCCGGTCGGAGCGCGTTCACGAACAACCGAGTCAGCATTAGCCATGGCGGCTTGAGCTTCGACGAGGTCATCGTCCCGCTGGCCAGGGTGACGGCATGAGCGCCGGCGGGAGCATCGGCATGGTGCTCGACCGAGCGCTGACACCTGAGCTGCTCGACGTTGGGTTGCGCGTGGCAACTGAACACGACGGTGCGCCGGAGGCCCGTCGCCTCCTTACCGTTGCCCTTCGGGATCACGCCTCGGCGCAGGAGGCTGAAGGCAAGACGAAGAAGTGCCTCAGCCGAGTGTGGGTTTCGCCGCCCCCGCCGGCTCGGCGAATGATTCGTTGGGCGATCGATCACCAGGTGGAGGCCGGCGATCGGCGCGCCTTGCATTTCGGGGCGATCTTGGCGACGTTTCCTTTGCGGGCTCGGTGGCTGCCATCGTCGGCCGTCACCTTCACCTCGAGGCCAAGGTCGACCCGCGCGAAATCAAGGCCGAGGCACGCGCCGCCCTGGGCGATCGATCAACCATCGATATCGGCGCGAGGAAGGTTCTCACGACCATGCGCTACCTCGGGCTGCTGGAGGGACCCGACGGCGGTCCATTCGTGATCGGGCAACAGCCAGCCCTGTCCCCGGAGTTCGCCGGTTGGCTACTCCACGCACTGTTGCTCACGCGGCAGGCCGACTCGATCGGCCTCGACGAGTTCTCCCACGCCTTCGAGCTGGCCGGCCTTGCGAGGTCACTCGGCTCGCCCGAATACCCGCTCCTCGAGGTCCACACAGAGGCCAGAGGCGCCGTCGCTGTCGCCCGCGCCGACAACGGCGAAAGGCCATCACCGGTGCAACGACGAGCGGAGGCCTCCCAACCTCAGCTCGATCTCGGTCTCCGCGGCATCGCTGGCTCGGGCGCGCCTCCTCGTCGGCGACCAGCAGAAGCGTGACCGTCGCCGCAGTCGACGCCACTGTCACAGCCCACTTGTACGGTCGGAGGCGATGGCTGGCTACTACGAGACGGACACTCGCGGCTTCTCGCTCTTTCGCACTCGTGACGATCCGGCTTGGCGCGAGCCCCAACTGGCGGCTCTCGGTGCGGTAGTCGCACAGTGGAGTCTGGCTGGCAGCGAGACGCCGCTTGTGTCAGTCCCAACAGGCGTCGGCAAGACTGCAATCGCTCTCGCTGCGCCGTTCCTTGCTCGTGCGCGCCGGACGCTGGTGGTCGTGCCGACCCAGGAGCTCCGACGGCAGACCGTGCAACGCTTCTCGACTCAGGACGTGCTCTTGCGTATCGGGGCGCTCCGGTCTCAGCGCTTCAAGGCGCCCATCGTCCATGAAGCCAAAGGGCGGATTGACGATTGGTCGCAGCACGACGCGGCTGATGTGATCGTCGGCATCCCCGCATCCATCAACCCGGCTCACGCTGGAGACAACCCGCCGCGAGCGGACATGTTCGATCTCGTCATCGTGGACGAGGCCCACCACGCCCCGGCCGCAACTTGGCTGGCGATCCTGGAGCACTTCGCTGGGCGGAAGCTCTTGCTGACCGCCACGCCGCACCGTCGCGATCGCACAGCGAATTCCCGGTCGGCTCGTCTACTACTACCCCCTGCGTCAGGCCCTCGAGCGTGGGCTCTACCAGCCAGTCGACCCGATCATCCTCGACGTCCCGGCCGCTGCCCAGAAGCGGGACATCGATGCTCTGATCGTCGATCGGGTGCTGGACCTTCTCGCCGCGCCGGCACACGAAACGAGCCAGCTGCTCGTCCGTGCGAACACGAAGGCCAGGGCGAACGAACTTGCGAAGTTCCTATGCCGACCGCGGGCTTGACATCCCGGTCCTGCACAGTGGCCTGACCCCCACGAGGCAGCGCTCAGTGATCGACGGCCTTCGCGTGGGAACGCATCGAGGTCTGGTCATGGTGGGGATGCTCGTTGAGGGGTTCGACCTCCCAAGTCTCCGCGTGGCTGCGTATCACGACAAGCACAAGTCGCTCGAGCCGACCGCGCAGCTCCTCGGCCGCCTCGCCCGCGTACACGCCGACTTCCCACAGCGGTCAGTGCTCGTGACGGCCAGGGACATTGACGTCTACCCCCACCTCGAAGGGGCCGTGCGCAGTCTCTACGAAGAGGATCGTGACTGGGCCACCGTTCTGCCAGGGATCATCGACACCTACGTCGAAGATGACCTCAAGAACGCGGAGTACGCCCGCTCCTTCGGCGGCGGACCGGGAATCGTCGATCCGGCGCACCTACACCCGTTGCGGCGGGCGGTCATCTTCGAGGTAACACAGCCAGGTTGGCAGCCGTCGTATCACGACGACGAGGTTCCTGAAGAACTGGAAGTCGGCGAAGCCTTCGCTGGCCAACAGATTCTCTATGTAGGCACGAACCCTGAGCACACGACACTTCTCGTCGTCACCGGCGCCATGGTCCGACCGCGTTGGAACGCCGGTGATGAGCTCGATTCGTTCGAGTACGACATTCATGTCGTCTCGCACCGACGAGCCCCCCGAGTGGACCTTCCCGATCTCCTGCTCGTCAACTCCTCACGGGCGGTTGGGCGAAGGCAACTGGTCGACGCGATCGGCGCTGCGGACGTTGTGCGCCAAGGTGATGCCAGCCGAATCCAGAGCGCCTTCGACAGCCTTGACCGTCTCTCCGTCTCTTCGATCGGTGTCCGGAGCACGTACGGGCCGACCCGCGGGACGCCGAGCTACAAGATGTTTGCAGGAAGCTCGATCGAGAGTGGCTTGCGGGACTCCGACACAGCGCAGGCATCCCTCGGTCACGCAATGGTTCAGGTGTCGGACGAGGGCGGTGCGTTCACGGCGGGCGTCTCCACGGGGAAGGGCAAGTATTGGGAGACCAGGTACACGCCGCTCCGGCTCTACGAGGCCTTCGTCGCCGACCTGGCCGAGCGCTATTGGTATCCGACGGTCTCGGCCTCGGGACCCCTGCTTCCGCAGATCAACAGGGGAACGACCCTTGTCGAGTGGCCGGTGAGTCCGGTTCTCGCCGTCGCGCTGGACTACGCGCTGATCGGGGCAGAGTGGACCATCGACGGCCACAGCTCGCTCGACTTTCTTGATCTCCGCGGGGGAAACGAAGCCGTCGAGCTTGGGGCTCCCAATCCAGCGACGGCTGATCGTGTGGCCTTGGCCGCGAGACTGCCGGACGCATCCGGCGAAGTCGTGATCTGGACAGGTGAACTGGATCTCATCGGTTCGATCACGAACACCTCGGCAGACCTCGCGGTCCGGCGTGGGCACGGCAACCCCACGACGCTCTCCGAGCTCCTCAGCGAGCGACCACCCACCCTGTTCTTCGTCGATGGCACCACCGTGCGAGGAAGGGAGGTCTACCCGCCGACCAGGACAACTCTCGCCATCCCATCCGGCCTGGTCCGACGGGAGACGTGGACTGGCGTCGACATCACGGCTGAGACGAAGGCACGAGCGATCAAAAACGGTCGTGGGATCTCGGTCCACGAGTGGACGGAGAACTACCTCCGGAGCCGACCGAGACGCGGTCGGCACCGCTGGATCCTTTCCAACGACGGACCGGGGGAGATCGCGGACTACATCGTGATCGAGACACTCGCCAGCGGTCAGATCGCCGTCGATCTCTGGCACGCAAAGTTCGTGGGCGGGTCATCCAGTGGAGTACGGGTGACCGACTTCGAGGTCGTGTCGGCCCAAGCGATCAAGAGCCGCCGGTGGCCGACGGACCGTGGCCTCTGGCCTCACCTTGGAGCACGATTGCGGGGCACGGAGTACCCGCGCGCCTACCTCTCGAGGGCCGCCGGCGGCAGCTTGAGGTACTGCTAGGCGTGTCCACGCGTTGGGAGCGGCTGTCCGTGTCGAGACGAAAGCCGTCGATCGTCGGGCGCATCGGCATCGTCCAACCCGGGCTGAGCGAATCGCAGCTTCAGACCGATGTTGCCGACGGAGTCGCAAGTGCCATCCAGATCGTTCAGTTGCTGACGGTGTTTCGGGATTCGGTGCTGAACATCGCCGAGCCCGTCGTCCTGGCATCACCGTAGGTGGTAGGGCGCCGGGGTCCAGAGTGGTCGGGCGTTGGCCGGGCCGGCAAGAGGTCGGCGTATGTCAAGAGGTCGGCGTACGCCGCGCCGAGATGTCCATCAAGTTGTCCATCCAAGGCACGAGATTCGGTGGTGCGGAAGATGACTCAACGAGACGAAGACGTGAGCTGAGCAGCCCAGACACCGTCGGACGAGACCAGACGCACATCCCGGATCGGATTCCTAAGCGGTGGCTCGATCGTGTCCCGCGGGGTGGTGTAGGTCGGCGCCGTTGTGATCGTCGGCGTTGTTGTCAGTGTGTCAGGCGGTGATGGCGAAGGGCGTCTCCTCGATGGTGGCGGCGGGTTCGCCGATGTTGGCCATGGATTCTTCGGAGAGGTAGCGGCGTTCGGCGACGGCCCATTCGTCGTGGGTCTCGACGAGCACGGCGGTGACGAGCCGGACGATCGACGGCGTCGTTGGGGAAGATGCCCGACGACGTTGGTGCGTCGTTTGATCTCGCCGTTGATGCGCTCGAGCGGGTTGGTCGACCAGATCTTGCGCCAGTGCGCGACGGGGAACCCGGTGAACGCGAGGAGGTCCTCGGCGGCGTCGCGGAGCATGGCGGCGACGTCGGGGAACTTGGCGTCGAGCATGCGGGCGACCTCGTCGAGTTGGGACGCGGACATGGCCGGGGTCGGGTTGGGCGAACATCGGTGCGGATCGCGGCGGCGACCATCTCCGCCGACGCCTTGGGACCTTGGCCAAGACGTTGCGCATGAAGTGCACCCGGCAGCGTTGCCAGCTGGCGCCGATGAACACCGCCCCGATCGCGGTCTTGAGACCGAGGTGATGGTCGGAGATGACGAGCTGCACCCCGCTGAGCCCGCGGGCCCGGAGGCCCTTGAGGAACGCGGTCCAGAACGCGCCGTCTTCGCTGTCGCCGACGTCGATGCCGAGGACTTCGCGGTCGCCGTTGGCGGTGACCCCGGTGGCGATCACCACCGCCCGCGACACGACCCGGCCGCGGACGCGGCCCTTGACATAGGTGGCGTCACAGAACACGTAGACGAACTCGGCGTGATCCAACGGCCGGTCCCGGAACGCGGTGAGGTCCCGGTCGAGCTCGCCACAGATCCGGCGACACTTCGCTCTTGGAGATCCCCGACCCGACACCGAGCGCCTTGACCAGATCGTCGACCTTGCGGGTCGACACGCCGTGCACGTACGCCTCCATCACCACCGCGAACAGGGCCCGGTCGATCCGGCGGCGCCGTTCCAACAGCGACGGGAAGAACGACCCCTGGCGAAGCTTGGGGATCTCCAACTCGACATCGCCGGCTGGTGTGGACCACAACCGGGGCCGATGCCCGTTGCGCTGGTTCGTGCGGGTCTCGGTCCGCTCGAACCGACTCGGCCCCGATGACCGCGGTCGCTTCCGCCTCGATCAGCTGCTGAAGGATCCACTCCAGGCTGGTGCGGATGGTGTCGGTCATCTCGCCGGCCCTGAGCGCGGCGAGCAGTTCGGACAGGTCATGATCGGTGAGGGCCACCGGCAGGTCTCCTTCTACGTGAACCCTGGCAGGAACACGCCGAAGATCACGCCGGTGGCCCACCTCAGTGGTGGACCCTCACCCTCCTACACCACTCCCTGGGACGTCCCCGGTGGCTCTCGATCCCACGCAGTCGGCTGAGTCAAGAAGCGTCCGACGTCCACGGGTCGCCAAGGGCGGCACCGACCGACGACCGAGACCGAGCAGGATGGCGTTCCGTCAGCCGTCGACAGCAGCCACCGGGGAGCCGGTTTTGGTCATCGCCGCCGGGACTATCTGGCCGGCCGCACCGAGGGCTCGGGCGCCGAGCGCTGCTGCGGCGACGCTGAGTCCGGCGAACAGGGTGAGTCCGAGGCCGTAGCCGGCGATGGCGGCGATGGCGGCGAGGGCGAGGGGTGCGGTGGCGCGGGCGATGGTGGTGGTGGCGGCGCTGGTGGCGGCGATGCGTCCGTAGCCGTGGGGGCCGTGGAGAAGGTTGAGGAGCATGGGGCGGAGCAGGGTGGCGGTGCCTTGCGCGATGCCGAGGAGGGCGACGGCGATCCAGGCTGTCGAGCCGCCGCCGGAGAGGGCGAGGACGGCGAGACCGGCGGCGGGAAGTCCGAGGATGAGTGCGGTGAGCGAGCGGGGCGCGGTCCGTCGGGCTACCGGTCCGAAGGCGACGCGGGCGGCGACCTGGGTGGCGCCGAGGGTGCCCGCGGCGATGGCGGCGGTGAGCGGGGTCCAGCCGTGGTCGACGAGGTAGGGGATGAGGTGGACGATGCCGGCGGCCATGGCGGCCATGGCGAGGGTGAAGGCGATGGTGAGCAGGCGGACGGCGTGGCCCGGCCGGGCCGGGTGGACAGCGCGGTGTGCGGTGCTGGGTGCGTCGACGGTGCGGGGCAGGACGGTGAGGTGGATCGGGATGGTGATGGCGGCGAGTGCGGTGGCGAGGACGACGAGGGCGGTCCGCCAGCCGAGGTGGTCGGCGAGCACGGCGGTGAGGGGTTGGAAGATGGTGGAGGCGAACCCGGCGACGAGGGTGAGGGTGGTGATGGCTCGGGTGGCGTGGGCGCCGAATTGCTTGACGAGCACGACTTGGGCGGGCTCGTAGAGGACGAGGGCCATGGCGATGCCGGCGGCGATCCACACGGCGTAGAACGCGCCGAGGCTGGTGGCGGCGGCCCAGCCGAGGATGGCGAGCACGGCGAGGATCGAGCCGGCGGTCATGAGTGGCCGTGCTGGGTGGCGGTCGAGGAGCGGTCCGACGGCGAGGGCGGCGAGGCCGGCGGTGATGACGGCGGCGGTGTAGGCGCCGATGAGGGTGGTGCGGCTCCAGCCGAGGTCTCGTTCCATGACCGGGAGGAGCACCGGGAAGGCGTAGTAGAGGATCCCCCACGACACCGTCTCGGTGACGGCCAGGCCGGGGACGAGACCTCGGCTGGGTGAGCTCACCCGCAGCACCCCACCGCGGCAGCGGCCGGCTCGACGGACTCGATGGGGGGGCGGTTGCCGAGGGAGCAGGCGCCGGTTTCGGGGAGGACGAGCTCGACGCGGCTGGCGGCGTCGAGGTCGCCGGCGAGGGCGGCGACGACGGAGCGGACCTGTTCGTAGCCGGTGCGCAGCAGGAAGGTGGGGGCCCGCCCGTAGCTCTTCATGCCGACGATGAAGAACCCTGGTTCGGGGTGGGACAGCTCCATGAACCCGTGCGGCGGGACCGTGCCGCAGCTGTGGACGTTGGGGTCGATGAGCGGCGCCAGAACTCGGGGGGCTTCGACGATGTCGTCAAGGTCGAGGCGCAGCTCGCCCAGCAGGGCGAGGTCGGGCCGAAGGCCGGTGGTGACGATGATCTCGTCGAACGGCCCGATGTGGCGGTCACCGTCGCCGATCATCACACCATCGTCGCCGACGGTGACCGAATCGACCCGGAAGCCGCGATCGACGGTGATGACACCCCGGTCGGCGAGCTGGTCGACAGCCGTGCCGAGCCGGCCCCGCTCGGGCAGCTCGTCGTTGGCGCCACCGCCCACCAGGCGGGCGGCGCCGTCGCGACGCAGCAGCCAGGTCACCTTGGTGCCCGGCGCCGTGGGGCCGAGGGCGGCCAGGTCGAGCAGCACGTTGGCCGCGGAGTGGCCGCCACCGGCCACCGCGACGCGCTTGTTGGCGTAGCGGGCCCGGTCGCCGCCGAGCACGTCGGGGATGCCGTAGGTGATCCGGTCGGCGGCGGCGTGCTCGCCGCGGGCGGGGATACCGGCGGCCCCCAGCGGGTTGGGCGTCGTCCACGTGCCCGACGCGTCAAGGACAGCGGTCGCCGTGATCTCATGCTCCACGCCACCCTGTGCGTAGCGGACGAGGAAGGGACTGTCGGCGCGGCCGTCGGTGTCGAGCCGGCTGCGACCCTGGCGGGTGATGGCGGTGACGGTGGCGCCGAGGCGGAGCCGGGGGCGGATGCCGGGGTGGGCGGCGAGCGGCTCCAGGTAGCGGTCGACGAGGTCGTGGCCGGTCGGATGCTCACCGGCGGCGGGCGGGGTCCAGCCGATCTGGCGCAGCAGGCCGGCGGCGTCGGGATCGATGTCCATCGCCCAGGGTGAGAACAGCCGGACGTGGCCCCACAGGCGGATCGAGGCGCCGACCGCGTCGCCGGCCTCGAGGACGGTGAAGGGCATCCGGCGCAGTGCCAAGTGGGCGGCGGCGGTCAGACCGACGGGGCCGGCCCCGATGACGACGACGTGGGGTTCGGTGGGCATGGTGGCAGACCTCCCGGTCATTGATCGATGAACGTCGATGCAGTATGTATCGACGTCTGTCGATGTGTTGGTATTCCCCTGTTCGAGACGACGATCCCGACAGGGAGACGCAACCCGTCGGTGCTCTCGGGAGATGTGCGTCCTTGGGCCACTACCGTCGTCCGCGATGCGCGAGGGACCCAGCCGGTCCCGAGCCGGTTCGGCTCGGGGGGAGGGAGACGACAGCGTGCAGACGGCGACCGCTCTGACGGTGGAGGACGTGTGGGTCGAGTTCGGAGCCGGGTTACGGGCGTTCGTGGGGCGCCGGGTCGCCGACGCGCACCAGGCCGAGGACCTCGTGTCGGAGATCGTGGTGAAGGTCCACCGGCACCTCGACACGCTCGACGACCAGGAGCGCCTCACGGCGTGGGTGTTCCGCATCGCCCGCAACGTGATCAAGGACCACTACAAGATGTCGGGCCGCCGCCGCGAGGTGCTGGATGCCGAGCCCGACGACGTGGCGTCGGTGTCGACGACTGACGAGTGGGTCGAGGATCAGGACGCGGTGCTGGCCGAGCTGGCGGTGTGCCTGCGGCCGCTGCTATCCGAGCTATCGGCCGACTACCGCCGGGCCTTGGAGCTCACCGACCTGGGCGGGCTGAGCCAGGCCGAGGCAGCCGAGCTCGAGCACGTCTCGCTGTCGGGCATGAAGTCCCGGGTGCAGCGCGGGCGCCGCCAGCTCGGCGTCGTGTTGCGCCAATGCTGCACCCCGACGCTTGACAGCCGCGGTGTCCCCGTCGACTACCGGCCCCGCCCCGACATCTGCCCCTGACCACTCCATGCCGGGCAGGTCCCTTGGCGAACCGCCCGTGATCGAGTATCGTCGATGATCGATGGAGGTCGATCGGGGGCAGGCGGAGACGTGGGCGGCATGGTTCCGGGCCCTCGGTGACCCGTCGCGCATCCTGATCCTGAACCTGCTGGCGACGTCCGGGCGGCCGCTGTCGGTCGGCGAGATCGTCGACGCGCTCGGCCTGGCCCAGTCGACCGTCTCGCACCACCTCAAGATCCTGGGTGAGGTCGGCTTCGCGCTGGTGGAACGCGAGGTGACGGTGAGCTGGTGGCGGGTCAACGAGCGCTGCCTGGCCTGCTTCCCGTCGGCGGCCGAAGTGGTGATGGGCAAGGTCCCGGCCGGCGCCGCACCCTGGAACCAGTCAACCGTAAAGGCGAGGAGAACCCGATGAACCAGCCGAGCAACGTCGAAGCCGAGGTCCGCCACCACTACGCCCAGGCCGCGGTGGCCGTCGGCGGCGGCTCGGCGGCGTGTTGCGGCCCCGAAGCGCAGCGGTTCGGCGCCGGCCTGTACGACGACCTCGAGGGCCTGCCCGACGCCGCCACCCTGGCCAGCATCGGCTGCGGGAACCCGGTCGCCGTGGCCGACCTCCACCCAGGGGAGGTGGTGCTCGACCTCGGCTCCGGCGGCGGGATCGACGTGCTGCTGTCGGCCCGCCGGGTCGGCCCGACCGGCCGGGCCTACGGGGTGGACTTCACACCGGAGATGCTCGACCTCGCTCGCCGCAACGCCGCCGACGCCGGCGCCACCAACGTCGAGTTCCTCGAGGGCGGCATCGACGCCGTCCCGCTGCCGGACGACTCGGTCGACGTGATCATCTCCAACTGCGTGGTCAACCTGGCTGTCGACAAGGCCGCCGTGTTCACCGAGATGCACCGGCTGCTGGTCCCGGGCGGGCGGATCGGGGTCAGCGACGTCGTCACCGAAGACCGTCTCACCCCCGCCGAGCGGGCCGAGCGGGGCAGCTACGTCGGCTGCATCGCCGGCGCGCTGGCCATCTCCGACTACCGGTCGGGCCTGGAGGCCGCCGGGCTGACCGAGGTGTCGATCGAGTGCACCCATGCCGTCGGCGACGGCGTCCACGCCGCCATCATCCGCGCCACCAAGCCGGCGGCCTGACCCGAGCTCCAGCCGACGACGGCGCGGCGGTCAGGACGCAACCTGCGCCCACCGCCACCGGCCGGGCGTCGGTAGTCGTGACGCCGGTGAACAGCCGGCCCCGACCCAGGAGCACACGATGAAGTTCGGACTCGGTCTCCCCCACCTCGGCCCGCTCGCCGACCCCGACGCCATCCGCACTGTCGCGGTCGCCGCCGAACAGGCCGGGCTGTCGTCGCTGTGGGCGATGGATCGCCTGCTGTCCCCGATCGCGCCCCGCACGATGGGCTACCCGGGCAGTGTCGATGGGCGACTCCCCGCCGCCCAGGACATCGTGCTCGACCCGATCGTGGCGCTCACGGTGGCGGCGACAGTGACGGACCGGATCGGGCTCGGCACCGACGTGCTGGTGGCGCCGTGGTACCCGCCGGTGCTGCTCGCCCGCACCCTGGCCGCCCTCGACCAGGTCAGCCGGGGCCGCCTCGTCGCCGGGCTCGGGTTGGGCTGGTCGGTCGACGAGTTCGACGCCGTCGGCGCGCCGATGGCGGGCCGGGGCCAGCGGCTGGAGGAGATCCTCGACGTGATGGGCGCCGTGTGGTCGGACCCGATCGTCGACATCGCCACCAGCAACGAGCGGATCGCGCCGAGCGCCATGGGCCTCAAGCCGGCCCAGCCGTCCGGTCCCCCGATCCTGCTGGCCGCCACCTCGGGCGCCGGGCTCGACCGGATCGCCGACCGGGCCGACGGCTGGCTGCCCTTCGGCATCCCCCTCGACGAGGTAGCCGCCGGCTGGACGAGGATCCGCCAGCGGGCCACCGAGCAGGGCCGCGACCCGCACCGCTTGCAGCTCGTCGTGCGGGCCGACCCGCACTGCCACGACATCCGCCTCGGCGCCGGCCGCCCGGCGTTCACCGGCACCTGCGGCCAGGTCCTCGACGACCTCGACCGGCTCCGCGAGCTCGGCGCCGACGAGGTCATCTTCGACCTCCACGAGACGGCCCGCAACGTCGACGAGCTCCTCGACACCGCCCTGGCGCTCAGCACGCCACGGCTGGCGGCGGCCGCCTGACCATTCCGCCCGTCACCGGTCACGGTCCGGGCGGTCACCACGACGAATGGCGGCCGCTGGGGACGCACCCGCTGGGGAGGTAGCCGCTCCGGCGTTGCGTCCCTTTGCTGTGTCGTTCGTCTGTACGGTGGGAGGCTTCGGAGGACGCCATGTCGCAGGTGCGCACGGATCGGCTGGACGCCAGCTGGGTCGAGACACTCGACCGTGTCCAGGCCTTCGTCGCCGCCCGGGTCGGTGATCCGGATCTGGCCGCCGACATCACCCAGGACGTCGTGGTGCGCAGCATCGCCTCCGGGGCGCTCGATCGGGTGGACAACCCGGCGGCGTGGCTGTACCGCTCGGCCCGCAACGCGGTGATCGACCACTACCGCACCCGCCACGTCCACGATCCCTTCGACGGTGACGACGCGTGGCCCGACCCCGGCCCGCTCGACAACGAGCCCAACGACGCCACCCGTGAGTTGGCCCGGTGCCTGCAGCCGATGCTGCACGCGCTGCCGCCGACTGCTCGCGACGCGCTGACGCCGGGTCGATGTCGATGGCCAGACCCACCAGCAGGCGGCGGCTCAGCTCGGCTTGTCGGTGTCGGGGATGAAGTCCCGGGTGCAGCGGGCCCGCCGCCAGCTCAAGGACTTGCTGCAGCAGTGCTGCACCGTCGGAGTGGACGGGACCGGTGCCGTGGCCAGCTACCGCCCGACCGGGCAGGCCGCGTGCGGCTGCGGCGCGACGCCGTCCTGCTCCTGAGCGGTCGCGGCACGGCCGCACCATCGCCATCCGGCGCGGGCTGTAGACGGTCGGCGCCGCAAGACACGGGCATGGGATCAGGCTTCGCTCGGGGACGGGTGTCGACGCTGGCGACAAACGGACACCCGAGACGGGACGCGGTTCCGCCGGCACGGGGGGTGTGCCGGCGGAAGCGGAGCTCGGACGTTCGGGTGCGGATCGTGCGCCGTTCACGGGGAGGCGGGTGCCGCCGTGGCCCGCCGCGGGCTGCGCCGTGGCCGTGCGGTGACGGCGATCCACAGCGCGGCGGCGGCCGCGAGGGCGGCGATGGTGTCGCCGAGGCGGGCGGTGCCGAGCACGTTGCCGCGTAGGGCGTCGGCGGCGTGGGCGACCGGGTTGAGGGCGGCGAGGGTCTTGCATCCAGCCGGGCATGGTGTCCAGCGGGGCGAAGGCGCCGGAGATGAACATGAACGGCATCATCATCATCATCCCGGCGAACTGCACGACGTCGGGTCGGCGCAGCCGGTCGCCGATGCGGCCGAACAGGGCGCTCATCGCCCCGGCCAGCACGACCAGCACGAGGAGGCCGGCTGCGGCGTCGACGGCGCCGCCGTGGAAGCCGGAAGCCCGAGCAGCGTCGGCCGCGGCGATCAGGATGGCGGCGCGGGCCACGGTGAACACGGTCTCGTTGATGGTGCGGGCCAGCCCGGGGAGGCCGCGCGGCATGGGCAGGGTGGCGAAGCGGTCGTGGAGGCCGTTGGTGTGGTCGATGGCGGCGGCCACGCCGGCGTTGGTGCCGGCCATCACGGTGGTCACGGCCAGCATGGCCGGGGTGAGGAAGTCGATGTAGCTGACCCCGTCCGGGAAGGTCGGGACTGTCGGCGACGCTGCGGAACACCTGGCTGAACAGCACCAGCATGGCCATCGGCATGGTCAGCGAGAACATCAGCAGCTGCGGAACGCGGGCGCTGGTGCGCAGGTTGCGGGCGACGAGGATGGCGAGCTGGTCGCACGGCGAGGGGTCGCTGGCGCGGTGCGCTGGAGGGGTGTTCATGCCGGTGCTCCGCTCGGTGCGAGGTGGAAGAACACGTCGTCGAGGCTGGGGGAGGCGACCTCGAGGTCGGTGATCGCCACCGAGTCTGTGCGAGGCGGCCGATCAGCGCCGGCGGCCGTGGCCGCATCGGCCAGCGTGAACGACACCGTCACGCGGTCAGGCCCGGCGGGACGCCGCAGGTCGGGCCGGTGGGTAGCGTGTCGACGCGAGCCGTCGCGGATGGTGGCCCGTGACGACCTTGCCGCCGACCAGCCGCCTTCAGCTCGGCCGGGGTTCCTCGGCCGGCGATGCGGCCGTGGTCGAGGACCACGACCTGGTCGGCCAGCCGATCGGCTTCGTCCAGGTACTGGGTGGTGAGCACGACCGTGGTGCCGGAGGCGGTGAGCTCGGCGACGACATCCCACAGCGCCTGGCGGGCGGTCGGGTCGAGGCCGGTGGTGGGCTCGTCGAGGAACAGCACCGTCGGCGAGCCGACCAGGCTGGCGGCCAGGTCGACCCGGCGGCGGGAGCCGCCCGACAGCTCGCCGACCCGGCGGCCGCGAGGTCTGCAGGTCGAAGCGGTCGATGAGGTCGCCGGGCACGGCCCCGGGCCGCGGCGCGAGGCCAGCGAGCCGGCCGACCAGCTCGAGGTTCTCCGTCGTCGGTCAGGAAGTCGTCGAGGCCGGCGTACTGGCCGGTTACACCGATGCGGCGGCGAACCTCGCCCGGCTCGGCGACGCGTCGATCCCGTCGACCATCACCCGGCCCCGTCGGGCGGACCAGCGTGGTCAGGACCCGGATCAAGGTGGTCTTGCCGGCGCCGTTGTGGCCGAGCACCCCGAGCGTGGTGCCCGGCGGGACGCGCAGGTCGATGCCGTCCGAGCGCCCAGGTGGTCCCGAAGGCGACCTGCACGTCCTCGACGACCACGGCTTCGGCGGCCATGTCACGCTCCCGCACGCGGTTGCCGCAGCACGCCGGTGCCGGTCGCGTCGTCGCGCAGCATGCACCCTGGCGGCCGTGCCGTCGCCCTCGGCGGGGTCGTCGGCGAGGACGGTGTAGAACTCCCAGGCGCCGAGGGGTACGTCGGGAGCGTCGACCCACACCTTGTCCTGCACGGCGTGGCAGCAGCGGTCGGCCTCGGTCATCGTGTGCGCGCAGCCCGGCGGCGTCGAACCGGCCCGGCCGCCGCGGCGACGTCGGCCGGTGTCGGCGACCTCGACGCCGAGGTGGTTGAGCGGTGACGCCGCATCGGGGTTCTCGAACAGCACGAGCTTGAGGGGCGGGTCGGCGATCTCGAAGTTGGCGTAACCCGGTCGCCGCTTGGCCGGCTCGACTCCGAACAGGTCCCGGTAGAAGCCGGTGGCGGCCTCGATGTCGGCGACGTTGAGGGCGAGCTGGACACGGCTGGTGGACATGGCGAGGGTGCTCCTTCGTCGGCTCCCACTCGGTGTGGGGAGGCACCGTCGATGACGAACGACCGCGGCGACGGACGCAGCTCGAGTCGGAAAGTGCGTCCATGCGGTGGGCGCTTCGTCATCGGGATCGCAACGTGACTACGAAGGAGGACGAGCTGTGGACCATCCCCTGGGAGCCGTGCCCGAGGACTGGCAGAGGATGTTGGCTGTCGTCGCCCACCCCGACGACTTGGAGTACGGCGCGGCCAGTGCCGTGGCCCGGTGGACGAAGGCCGGCAAGTGGGTGGGCTACGTCGTCGTCACCAACGGCGAAGCCGGCATCGACGGCCTCCCGCCGGAGGAGGCCGGGCCGATCCGGATGGCCGAGCAGGAGCACAGCGCCAAGATCGTCGGCGTCGACGACGTCCGTTTCCTGCGGCTACCCCGACGGCGTCATCGAGCAGGGCCCCAGCCTCCGCCGGGACGTGGCTCGGGAGATCCGCCGCTCGCAGCCCGACGTGCTGCTGATCGCCACGTACGACCTCACCTACGGGTTGTCGCCCGAGCAGCGCATCGTCAACCAGGCCGACCACCGTGCCGTCGGCATCGCCACCCTCGACGCAGCGAGAGACGCCGCCAACCGATGGATCTTCCCCGAGCTGCTCGACGACGGCTTCGAGCCCTGGCCCGGTGTTCGGCACGTGTACGTGATGGGCTCCAACGAACCGACCCACGCCGTCGACGTCACCGACACCCTCGCCGCCGGTGTCGAGTCGCTGCAAGCCCACCGCGGCCTACCTCGACGGCCTCGGCCGAGACTTCGACCCCGCCGAGTTCCTCCATGGCATGACCATCGGAGCGGGCCGCGCCCTCGGTGTCCGCCACGCCGTCGCCTTCGGCCGGGTTCAGCTGCACGGGGCCTGAGACGACGCGGCCGATCCGGCCGGCGTGTTTGGTGCCGGCAGGATCAGGTTGGGGGTCGGGTGGTCACGTGTCGATGACGAAGGCGCTGGCCGTGCTGTCGGCCGCGAGGCGGATCTCGAAGAACCCGTCGGTGCCGGCCAGCCGGCGCCGAGTGGTGTCGAGAACCTCGTACCGGCCGGTGAACACATGGGTGACGATCGACGTCGGCGGCTCCGGATACTCACCGCACACGTCGCCGTCGCCCATGAGGGTGACGTCCAGCCGGCCCCGGCCGTAGACGGTGAGGGTCGACACGGCCGGCTCGCACTCCCCGGGAGCGGGCATCGTGCGGTCGTCGGGGCCGATGGTCGCGGCCAGCTCGACGGTGCGGGTCACGCCGGAGCGCCAGGTGACCTCGGCCTGCCCGTTGACGACGACGTCGCCGTGGGGCCGGGGTGCCCAGGTGCCCGTCCCGTTGATGGTGACCAGCGGTGGGCGGCTGGCCGGCGTGGCGCTCGCAGCCGCCGAGGTGCCGGCGACGGCGACGACGACGAAGGTCAGCGCGGTGAGCGAGCGGCGGATGGTGGCGGTGGTCATGGCAGCGTCCTTCCCCTTCAGGCGGCCACGGCCGAGGCCAGCAGCTCGTCGAGCAACGATTGACCGGGGGTGGCGGCGCGGGGCTGACCGGCCAACACCCGGACCCGGGCGAAGGCGTCACCGATCGCGTCGCCGGTGAGCACCGGCCCGTGGGCCGTGGTGACCACCGACGGGGCCAGCCGCTCGACGCTGTCGACGTGCACGGCCGTAGGCCACCGGGTCGAGCCAGGCGTGCCACGGTGACACCATGCTGTTGAACACCCCGAAGCTCTCGTCGTACAGGTCGGCCGGGATGTCGGCGACGTGGTGCACGGCACCCGGGGTGAGCGCAGCGAACGAGTCGACGGCCCACATCACCCCGGTGCGCTCGTCGATCAGGCCGCGGGTGGCGGGCCCGTCGAAGATCGGCGGCAGGAACAGCCGCAGGGTGCGGTCACCGGCGTTGAACGTCTCGCCCGGGTCCCGCCACATCAGCCGTTGCATGTCAACCGGCCGTTCGAGCGCGAGGTGTTCGGTGCCGAACATGTTCAACACCAGCGTCGCGTTCGGCGCCGCGGTGAGGACGTCGGCGAGACCGCCGGTGTGGTCGCCGTCCTCGTGGCTGAGGAACACCCACCGGATGTCCTCCGGTTCGATCAGGCCGTACACCTTGTCGAGCCACTGCTGGCGGTGGACCGGGGCGCCGGTGTCGACCACGATCGGCTCGGCCCCCGGATGAGCAGCGAGTTGACCGGCACGTACACGCCGTCGCCGCCGTCGGCGAGGTTGGGGATCAGGAACGTCTCCGGGGCCACCTGCACCGGGCTGGTGGTCGGGACGGCTGCGGTGTTCATGGCGTGTCCTCCATGGGTTCGGACGAGGCCGGCTCACAGCGAACCGGCACCCCAACCGACGACGGGGGCCGCGGTGCGGTGAAGGTTGCGTCCTCATGGACACACCGTCGTCAGATCCGCTCCCGTACCAGCGTTGCGGCGGTTGCAGCGATCACGATGCGCCACCAGAGTGCAGCCCATGACGCCCGACACCCAGCACCCGGCCGCCTGGAGAGGCGCCGACCTCACCACCTCGACGGTGTGGCTCCACGAGCTGATCCCTGACGAGGTCGGCGAGCTCGTGAACCTGGTCGACCGCCTCCAGCGAGCCGGCGTGCCCGTCGACCAGCTCGACCGTGAACCGCTCGCCCTCCCGTGCCTCGCCCCGGTCGTGGACGGGTGGGCCGACGAGCTGGACGGCGGGCGCGGGTTCGTGCTGGTGCGCGGCATGCCGGTGGACGAGCTCGGTGAGGACGGGTCGGCGATGGCCTACGTGGCGCTCGGGCTCCAGTTGGGTGTGCCCGTGTCCCAGAACGCCGCCGGTGATCTGCTCGGCCATGTGCGCGACGACGGGTCGGACCCCGATGACCCGACGGTGCGCCGCTACCGCACCCGCCTGGCACAGCCGTTCCACGTCGACGGGTCCGACGTCGTCGGCCTGCTCTGCCTCCAGCCAGCCAAATCGGGAGGCCTGTCGCAGATCGCCAGCTCCGTCACGATCTACCAGGAGGTGGCTCGTCGCCGGCCCGACCTCGAGCCGCTGCTGCGCGAGCCGTGGTACTTCGACCGCTACGGGGAGGAGCGCCCCGGCGAGCGCCCGTGGTTCGCGGCGCCGATCCTGTCGGGCCTGGGCGATCGGTTCCAGTTCGTGTATCTGCGCTGGTACATCGACAAGGCGCAGTCCCATGCCGACGTGCCCCGGCTCACCGTCGCGCAGGTGGAGCTGCTCGATCTGATCGACGAGCTGGCCCACGACCGGGCGATCCACCTCGATATGGACTTCCAGCCTGGCGACATGCAGTGGCTGGCCAACCGGACGATCCTGCACTCCCGCACGGCCTACCAGGACCACGACGACCCGGCCCGCCGCCGTCACCTGCTCCGGTTGTGGCTGACGCTGCACCGCAACCTCGCCGACGGCACCGGCCTGGGCGGCATCCCGGTCAAGACATCGCGTTGAGGGCCGCGCTCAGGCCGAGCTGGTCACGCCGAGTTCGGTGAGGAGCCGTTCGACCCGGCGGCGGACCTCGTCGCGGATGGGCCGCACGGCGGCGACGTCGCGCCCGGCGGGGTCGTCGAGCTCCCAGTCCTCGTAGCGCTTGCCCGGGTAGAGCGGGCAGGCGTCACCGCATCCCATGGTGACGACCACGTCGGCGGCCTTGATGATCTCCTCGGTCCAGGGCTTGGGGAACTCGGCAGTGATATCGATGCCGACCTCGGCCATGGCCGCCACCGCGGCCGGGTTGATCTCGCTGCCGGGCTCGGATCCGCCGGACCAGGCGACCGCTCGGTCGCCGGCGAGGTGGTTGAACCAGCCGAGGGCCATCTGGGAGCGCCCGGCGTTGTGGACGCACAGGAACAGCACGATGGGGGTGCCGTCGGTGCCCTTCCCTCCACCTGGGCGAGGGCGCGGAGGCGTTGGCGGGCGAAGCGTTCGGCCATGAGGGGCAGGAAGTTGGTGATGGTGGCCCGGTCGGCGAACTGGTCGTAGCTGGTCTGGAGGAACAGCTCGATGGTCTCGGTGGAGAAGAACTCCCCGAACTCCTTGTACAGCGTGGCAGCGGCTACCCGCAGTGCGTGGCGCTGGTCGATGGACAGGCTTTCGAGGTCGGGCATGGAATCCTCCAGAGGGGTTGAAGTGGCCGCCGGACACCGCGAGATGAGCGTGATCAGCGCGCCGGCGGGTGGCCGCCGCGACAGCTCTGTCATGACGCCTGCCCAACGGTGTGCGTGATGCGCTGGCGTAGCTCTGTCAGGGTGCGGTCGAACGCGGCCTTTGTCGGTGCGGCCACCGGGTCGGGTATCGACCAGTGCAGCCACGACGGTGGCGGGTCGAGCTCCTCGTGGGCTGATCGCACACGGTGACCACGAGACGATCGATCAGCTCCACTTCCGCCATGTCGCGAGGTACGGCACCGGACATGTCGAGCCCGGCCCGGCGAGCAGCGTCGAGCGCGCCCGGATGAACGCGGCGGGCGGGCTGCGTGCCGGCGCTGTCCGCGGGCGCCGCCGTGATCGCTGTCCACAGGGCGGCTGCCAGCTGCGAGCGGGCGGAGTTGTGGGTGCAGACGAACACCACCGGCTGCGGGGCGACCCGAGCCGTCACCATGACCGCGATCAGGGCCGCCTGGTCGAGGTGCACGTAACGGCGTCGTCCATCACCGCTGGAGCGCTGGCGGGTGATCAGGCCCACGCCCGCCAGCACGTCGAGGTGATGCGCCAACAGGTTCGACTCGGTCCCGGTGAGCCGGCGCAGCTCGACCGGTGACCGGTCGCAGGCGAGCAGCTCGTCCACGATCGCCAGCCTCGTCGGGTCGCCGAGGGCGGCGTGGACGGCTGCGCGCCGCTCGAGGTCACGCTCATGCACCGTCTCACTGTTTCACTCACTATCTCTTGAGTCAATAATCATGGAGCGAATGGCCCGCGGCGGCGGCGTCAAGTGTGCTCGTGGTCGGTCTCGCAGCAGCCGCCACCGACGCGTAGGTCGAGCACGTTCTGGAGGCCAGGGTCCCAGGCTGCCGCGGGGGAGGCGGAGGTCGTGGAGGCGGATGACCGGGACTCCGGCGCGGCGGGCGACGCGTTCGTGCTTCGATGCAAACATGGGGCAGATCCGGAATGCTCGCCGCCTGGGCCGGGTTTCGGCTTCGTTCGTCCTCTCTGGAGGTCTGCTGTTGTTCGTCCTCTCTGGAGGTCTGCTGTGAGCCCTGTGCCGTCGCGTCCTCGTGTCGACCGGGACGAGGTGTTCGTGGAGTACACGAAGAGCGTCTGCCCGGTGTGCAAGGCGGTGGTCGACGCCGAGGTCAACATCCGCGACCAGAAGGTGTGGCTGCGGAAGCGGTGCCGCGACCACGGCCCGTTCGAGGCGCTGCTCTACGGCGACGCGGCGATGTACGTCGACATCCAGCGGTTCAACAAGCCGGGCACGATCCCGCTGGAGTTCCAGACCGAGGTCCGTGACGGCTGCCCGCTCGATTGCGGGCTGTGCCCGGATCACAAGCAGCACGCCTGCCTGGGGTTGATCGAGGTCAACACCGCCTGCAACCTCGACTGCCCGGTCTGCTTCGCCGACTCGGGGCATCAACCTGACGGGTTCTCCCTCACGTTGGAGCAGGTGAGGCGGGCCTCGACGCGTTCGTGGCTGCCGAGGGCGAACCCGAGGTGGTGATGTTCTCCGGCGGTGAACCGTCGATCCATCCTCAGATCCTCGAGTTCTGCGCCATGGCCCGCGCCAAGGGCGTTCGCACGGTGGTGCTCAACACCAACGGGATCCGGCTCGCCCACGACCCCAGCTTCGCCCCGGCGCTCGCCGAGCTGGGGGTGAAGATCTACTTCCAGTTCGACGGCCTCGACGCAGCGACGCACTTGGCGTTGCGTGGCCGCGACTTACGCAAGGCCAAGGCCCAGGCGCTGGACCGGTGCGCCGAGGCCGGCTTGGCCGTGATGCTGGTCGCCGCAGTCGAGGCCGGCGTCAACACCCACGAGCTCGGCGCCGTCGTCCGCCACGGCATCGACCATCCCGGCAGTGCACGGCGTCGTGTTCCAGCCGGTCACCCACGCCGGTCGCCACCTCACGTTCGACCCCCGCCAGCGGCTCACCAACTCCGACATCATCCACGGCCTTGTCGACCAGTGCCCCGACTGGTTCCGCCCAACCGACTTCTTCCCGGTGCCGTGCTGTGCGCCGACGTGCCGGTCGATCACCTACCTGCTCGCCGACGAGGAAGACGTCGCTGCCCATCCCCCGCCTGCTGGCGATGGAGGACTACCTCGACTACTTGGCCAACCGGGCGCTGCCCGACCCGAGCCTGCGTCGCGTCCTGGAGGGCCTGTGGAGCGCCTCGGCCATCCCGGGCACCGACGCCATGGTCGGCGGGCTCCAGACGGCGCTGGCCTCGCTCGGCCTGCCCGACGATCTGCGCCACATCGCCGGCGCCGCCCTCGAGACCTGCGCAGCGTGCGGCATCGACTTCCCCGACGCACTGGCCGAGATCGCCGTCGAAGGCGTTCATGATCGTCGTCCAGGACTTCCAGGATGCCTACACGCTCAACGTCCGCCAGCTGATGAAGTGCTGCGTCGAGCAGATCACTCCCGACGGGCGGCTGATCCCGTTCTGCGCCTACAACTCGGTCGGCTATCGCGAGCAGGTCCGTGAGCAGCTCTCTGGCACGCCGGTGGCGACGGTCGTGCCCAACGCCCTCGAGCTGGCCGATCTGGTCGTGCCCACTCGGCACGGGTCGCGCACCGTGGGCGATGCGGCCGCGGTGGCCCGAACCGCTTCCGGTTCAGGTGAACCTGGGTCGGTCGCTGCGATGACCGCCAGCCAAGCGACGACTTCGCTGCTGTCGCTCGCACGGATGGCCAACGACCTTCGCGGCGTCGACGGCGAGGACGCGGCGGCGGTCAAGTCCTGCTGCGCGACCGTCTACGGGTTCGATCTGGTTGCCTTGTTCCTCGGCGAGAGCTATCACCCCGGCGGCGTGACGCTCACCCGGCGGCTGGCCGAGCGGCTCGACCTGCAGCACGGTGAGCGAGTGCTCGACGTCGCCTGCGGTATCGGCACCACCGCCCTTCTGCTGGCCGCCGAACGCGAAGTCGATGTGGACGGCATCGACCTGGGCGCCACCCAAATCGCCCACGCCCGCGCCCGTGCTGCCGCCGCCGGCCTCGGCGACCGGGCGCGCTTCGAAGTCGGTGACGCCGAGCGACTCCCCGTCGACGACGGCCAGTTCGACGCCGTCGTCTGCGAGTGCGCCCTGTGCACCTTCCCCGACAAGGCCGCGGCAGCCGCTGAGATGGCACGCGTACTCCGCCCCGGCGGGCGCGTGGGGATCACCGACATCTGGCTCGACCCGACCCGCCTCGATCCCGAGCTACGTGGCCTCGCCGGGCGAGTGGCCTGCGTCGCCGATGCCCGCCCGATTGCCGACGTCGTCGCCCTCGTGGAGGCCGCGGGGTTCGGTGTCACTCAGCGTCGAACGTCACGACGAGGCGCTGCTCGACACGATCGAGCGCATTGTCGTCCGCCTGCGAGCCCTGCGCCTCGCCGATCTCCCTGTGCTCCGCGGGTTCAACATTCGTGGCGGCATCGAGATGGCCAGGCGTGCCGGCGAGCTCGTCGAGCAGGGCCACGCTGGCTACATGCTCCTCACCGCCGTCAGACGCTGACACACGAACCAACCCGATGCGTCGCGGTGGACCGCCATTGTTCGATGCGGCCATGGCCACGGCCCGCCACCATCCCCTCCGCCCGAGCTCCCCGCCCGTGCCGGCTGATCACCGTCCTCGTCGCAGCCGCCATCGCCGCGGTGCTCTCGCGCGTGCGGCTCCGGCGGCGACGATGACCGCTCGACGACCGACGTCGACGTTCGCCCGTTCGCGGAGGTGCAGGCGACCGAGTTCGCCTTCGATGCCGACCCGCTCGACCCCACCCGCGGAATCTTCCGGGTCGAGACCACCGAGCCGATGATCTGCGCCATCGTGTGGGGCGAGACCGAGCTGCTCGGGCGGTTCAACAACTCGCTGTCGATGAACGGCACCGGGATCATCGAACACGACGTTGCTCTCCCCGACGCCGTGCCGGGCCGCACCTACCACTTCATCGTCCAGGGCACGACGGCTGATGGCACCCTCTACCGGTCCACCCGGCGACGTTCACGATCCCCGACCCTCGACGGCGAAGCCCCCGCCGACTCCACCGCCGCTGTCGACGTCGGCGAGAACCTCGCGCTGGACGCGACGGTGGTCGACGTCAGCTCCGAGTTCTCGGCCGGCTTCGCAGGGATGCTGGCCATCGACGGCGACTTGGCCACTGAGTGGTCGACGGCGGGCGACGGCGACGACGCCTCGATCACCATCGACCTCGGCACAGCCCACGACATCGCCGGCGTGGAGTTCGTCACCCGCTCGATGGCCGACGGCAGCGCGATCACCTCGACCTACACCGTCCGCGTCGACGACGGCGAGCCCTCGGACCGTTCCCCGGCCGCCAGCCCCGCCACCAGCCGCATCGACCCACTCGACGTCAGCGGCCGGGTCGTGCGCTTCGACATCGAGGAGTCGTCGGGTGGCAACGTCGGCGCAGTCGAGATCCGCATCTTCGGCCCGGCCCGCTGACGCCACTTCCGGGCTCACGTCCCTCGGGGGTCGGTGGCGACGACGCTCCGAGATCAAGTGGCCGCGATCGCCGAAGCGCCGCCTGTGCTCGGTGCTGTGCTCAACCGGCGACCTGACCGGCGACCGGCCGGGCTCGGAGTCCGGCGGACGGGCCGAAGAACTGCAGCGCCGCCTGCTGCACCGCCATCGACCACGTCGGATAGGCGTGAGTCGTCTGGGCCAGGCGCCCGACGAACATGTTCGTCTGCATCGCCAGCGCCGCTTCGTGGACGAGGTCGCCGCCAGTTGGAGCGACGATCGTGGCGCCCACGAGCCGACCACCGCCGAGGTGGCCGATCCCACGCTTGGGCGCCGCGATCAGCTTGACGAAGCCGCGCTCGGCTCCTGTGGCGACGGCACGATCGACGTGCCCGAGCGGCAGGTGCCGCGACCCTTGCCCTGGGGTGCTCCACGGCGGCCTCGGACTCGGTCAGCCCGACACGGCCCACTTCAGGGGTGGTGAACGTCGCCCACGGCACGTTCGTGGCGTCGAAGCGGAACGCCCGGACCTTGGCCAGCTTGGACAGCGCGTTGGAGGCGGCGATCCAGCCCATCCGCCCCGCGACATGGGTGAACTGAAGGCCGCCCGTGACGTCACCGACCGCCCAGATCCCTTCGACGCTGGTGGCCAGCGTGTCGTCGACGACGACGGCGCCGTGCCGGTCGACCTCGACGCCCAGCTCCTCGAGGCCGAACCCGCGTCCCGACGGTGTGCGCCCGACGGCCACGAGCAGCTCGGTGGCGGCGATCGGGGCGCCGTCGACGTGGACGAACACGGTGCTGCCGTCGACGCGCACCACCCGGTCCACTCGGACGCCGACGCGGACGTCGACGCCGTCGGCGATCAGCGCCTCGGCGATCACCGTGGAAGCTTCCCGCTCCTCGCGGGGGGAGCAGCCGGTCGAGCCCCTCGACGAGGGTGACGCGGGTACCGAGCCGGGCGAACGCTTGGGACATCTCGCAGCCCATCGGTCCGCCGCCGAGCACGATCATCGACTCGGTCGATGGTCGAGGTCGAACAGCGTCTCGCTCGTCAGCGGGGCCGAGTCGTGCAAGCCCGGGATCGGCGGCACGGTAGGTCGCGCACCGGTGGCGACGACGAACCGCTTCGACCAGATCGTCCGGCCGTCCACGTCGATGGTGGTCGGGGAGGTCGAAGCGGGCGAACCCGTCGGCCACGTCGATCCCCTCGGTGGCGAGGGCAGCAGCATCGTCGGTGGCGGCGATCCGCTCGACCGCCCGGTGGACCCGCGCCATCGCTTCGTCGAACCCGGCTCCAGCCCCGGCCGCGGCGAGCAGCGTCTTGGATGGGACGCACCCGGTGAACGTGCAGTCACCGCCGACCGGACCGTCTTGCACGATGACCACGCTGGCGCCTCGGCGGCGTGCCTCTCGGGCCGCGACGAGGCCGCCGGCGCCACCACCGACCACCACGAGATCGAACGAGCGAGTCACGTGGTCGAGAACCCGGCCGCCAGTGCGGCCATTCCGGGAAGCCCAGCCGGTCGTGCCCGGCCGCGATGCCTCACGAGGCGGTGCTGGGTCACGGTGGTGCTACCGATCGGCGTTCATCGGTCACCGAGCTCGCGGACGGCATCGACGATCTCGGAGATGGCCGGACGCTGGTCCGGGCCGGAAGGGAGCCAGACCCGATGCAGCCGGCCAGAGCGGTCGACCACCGCGTCGGCCCCGAGCTGGCGGGTGTCCTCCTCGGGGCGCTGCAGGCGCCGGCCCTGCCGCAGCAGCCGCGCGTACATGGCGAGCGTGCCGGGCGACCAGACCTGGCGCAGCGAGCCACGCCGGGCGCCGAGCAGGCCGTACAGGGTCCGCTCGGGGTCGGCGAGCACCGGCATCGCGGTGACGTCGAGGCCGAGGTGCCGACCGTAGGCGGCCAGGCGAGCGGCGCGTCGGCGAACGTGATGACGACGACCAGGGCGTCACCGAGTTGGGTCTGGTGGTCGCGGACGGCGACCACGTGCTCCTGGCACGGCAGTCAAGCAAGGTGCCGGTGCAGCACAAGGACCAGCGGGCGGCCCCGCTGGGCGCTGAACCGCCACGGGCGCCCCTCGTGATCCACGAGGGCGACGTCGGGAAGGAGGTCGCCCTCGCCGATCACGTGATCGGTCACGCGAGGCTCCGCAGGGGATCCTCGATGCCGCGGTGGAAGGTGGAGTAGGCATACATCGTCGAGCGCAACTCCTCGATCGGTGAGCGAACGGGCACCGCCAAGGTCAGCAGATTCAGAACCTCGCTGCCGTTCGGCCCCATCGATGCTGCCCGACGAGCACGCCGCGTATGGCTGTCGGACAGTGCCGTCCGATGGCGATCAGGGGCCGTTCGAGAACCAGCTCTCGGCCGTCCGCCAGGACGACCTGAGCCGGCAGTCGTATCGGACACGTCGCTCGCCGCGGTGCCGGTAACTGCGTCGAGGCCCTACCAAGGGGACGTCGGCCCTTACCCTTCTCGGATGCCTGACACCCTGCGCTCGGTGTTGCTGTTCGTCCTGGCTGCGATCTTCGAGATCGGCGGAGCCTGGTTGATCTGGCAGGGCGTGCGGGAACATCGGGGCGCGGCATGGGTGGTCGCAGGGATCGTGGCGCTCGGTGCCTACGGGTTCGTCGCGACCCTGCACCGGACGACAACTTCGGTCGGGTCCTGGCTGCGTACGGCGGCATCTTCGTGGTCGGCTCGCTCCTGTGGGGCGTGGTCGCTGACGGCTTTCGGCCCGACCGGTACGACGTGCTCGGCGCCGCGATCTGTCTCGTGGGGGTGGGTGTGATCATGTACGCGCCCAGATGACGAGCGCTCGCGCCCTTGACCTTCATCCTGACTTGAACGTTTACCCTTGCTCGCATGAGCGGACTTCGCATCGCTGACGTGTCCCGCCGGAGCGGGTTCACGCCCGCGACCCTTCGGTACTACGAGGAGATCGGCCTCCTGCCGGCTCCCGAGCGCACGGCGGGCGGCTATCGCAGCTACGACGACGAGGCGTTGCGGCGCTTGGCGTTCATCGCCCGAGCCAAGCAGCTCGGCTGCACGCTGGACGAGATCAGCGACCTGGCGCTGGCGTGGGACGGGGGCCAGTGCGGCCCGGTCCAGGACCGGCTGCGCGACTCGTCGCCACGAAGCTGGCCGACGCCCAAGCTCGGATCGCGGAGCTGGTCACGTTGTCCGCCGAGCTGCAAAGGGCACGATCAGCGCTCGAACGCCACCGACCCGAGGGTCCCTGCGACGACCAGTGCGGCTGCTCCTCGGACCCCGCAGCGACGGTCGCCTCGGTATCGCTCGTGGCCAAACCAACCGCCGAAGCCGACGTCCCGATCGCCTGCACGCTCAGCGCCGACGCGATGCCGGGCCGCATGGGGGACTGGCAACGTGTGCTCGGCTTCGTCCGCGCCCGCACCCCGGTCGAGGACGGCGTTCGCTTGGACCTTGACCCGACCGCGCCGTTCGACGAGTTCGCCCGCCTCGCTGGAGCCGAGCAGGACTGCTGTCGGTTCTTCTCGTTCGCCCTCACCGTCGACCACGCGGCCACGGACTTGAGGTCCGAGCGCCCGCCGATGCCCTACCGGTCGTCCACGCCCTGTTCGGAGCCGTGGATGAAGCGCAGCGACGGAGCTGCGGTCGTCGGCGTGGGTGTCGCCGCCTGCGCGGTGTGCTGCGCCGGTCCGATCCTCGGGTTCCTGGCTGCGATCGGCCTTGGCACGGTCCTTGGGGTCGCAGTGTTCGGCATCATCGGCGTCGTGATCGCGCTGCTCGATCCCTGTGCTCCTCCGGCACCGCCGGCGTCGTCGGCGTTGCGCGCCGCCCACGGCGGTCTCAGTCGCGCCGCCCACGGTTCGCACGCCATCATGACGACGACCCAGCTCGGCCGGGTCGTTGCCGCCCTACTCGTCGTCGCTGCCGTGCTCTTCAGCGCGGGGGCGTTCTACGAGCGCAGCGAAGACGATCACCACGAGACCGCCGAAGCGACCGAAGCCTCGGCAGAAGGCGATGCAGCGGAAGGGGCCGAGGAATCCGAACAGGAGGAGAAGCTGCTCGGCGTTGAGGTCGAATCACCTTGGCTGATCGGCCTCGGTGCGCTCGCCTCTCTGACGCTCGCTGCTCTGGCGTGGTTTGCGCCCAAAGCGTCGACCTTCACGGCCATCACGGTCGTGGCGGTGGTGTTCGTGATCATCGGCGTCGCCGAAGTCGCCCGCAAGGTCGACGCGTCCGAAGCCGGCATCGCGCTCCTCGCTGCCCTGGTCGCCGGTCTCCACGCCGCCGCCGCCGTACTCAGCGTCGTCGCTTCGAGACAAGGCCGCCGACAGGCGCACCCAGCACAGCCTGCAAGCTGAACTAACGCCGGGCTGCCCACCGGGGTGCAGTCCAACGGGAACGGGGAGTGGCCGGGCGGCGAGCGAGCCCGATCAGAGCCATTCTGAGCGTGCGGGATTGAGCGTCGTACCTAGTCCCCGACGAATCGAACTCGATCTCATGAGCTTGAGCTCTACAGAACCCGACTGGGAGACGGTCTTCGGTGAATCCGGCCCGTTCGTCGGTCGGCTGCAACATCGAGGTGTAGAGTGCTCGAGACCCTGTCGCCGGAGCCGGCGGAGCCGTCTGTGGCCAAGGGTTGGCAGGATGTGACGACGGACCTTGAGCACGTAGCCCCGGTAGGCGCTCACGGACAGGGTGAGCTTCTTGGCAGCCACTGGCCGGTGAGCTAGGCGCCGAAGGTGAGCGAGCGAACCTCGTCGTTGCGCCCGTCGCGTTGCCGCGAGCCGGGCGGCGAGGACTTCGGCGTCGGCGCCGTCGGTGCCGGCGGGATGCCAGGTGCGTCGTTCCTTGCCGGTGACGGGGTCGAGCCCTTCGTAGATGACGGCGTAGTAGCGGCCGCGCTTGCGGGCGACATGTCCTTGCATGACGGTTCTCCCGGATCCTGGGCTCGTCCGGTCCGGAACCCGTGCGAACGATCGGTAGAACACGCAGCGCGAGCTGTCGACCGTGCGTCTGCCAAGGCGTGACGGGCCGGTCAGCGGGTGTTGGGACGAGGGCAGATCACGTGAGAACGGCTTGGAGTGGTGCCGGCGGAGCCGAGCCGGGGGTGCCGATCTGGGTCGTTGAGGTGCGGTCAGGCCAGCGCGGCGAGAGTCATCGTGATCACCGTCGACGTGTTCGGTCCTCAGGCTTCAACCGGTCATCGCTTGTGTTATGCCGATCGAGGCGCCGGGACTATCTGGCCGGCCGCACCGAGGGCTCGGGCGCCGAGCGCGGCGGCGGCGACGCTCAGTCCGGCGAAGAGGCTGAGCCCGAGGCCGCCGGCCGGTAGGCCGAGGATGCCCGCGGCGAGAACGGGAGGCGGGCCGCCACCGTCGAACCGAGGACCATTTCGCCCTGTTTGAGACTCCCATGGCCGGGGGCCGCCACGATGGATGAGAATCGTGTCGGGCCTGGCTGAGCTCGTTCCACCTTGGTGCGGTAGAGCCCGTCTTACAGACTGACGCCAGGGGTCTTCCCGGCACCACGAATTGTTGTCCCGTGCACGCTTCACAGCGTCGTTGATCGGTTGACCCCGCCGGCCCGCCCAGCACCAGAACGAACGAGGAGGTCGGTGATGGACGTGATGGTGGAGCGGTGTGCCGGGGTGGACATCGGCAAGGACGAGGTGGTGGCGTGTGTGCGCACACCGGTCCGGGCGGAGGGGTCGCCGCAAGGAGACCCGGACGTTCAGCGACGTTCACGTCGCAGCTGGAGGCGATGGCCGACTGGTTCAGCGCCGAGGGTGTCACCGAGGTGGTGATGGAGGCGACCGGGTCGTACTGGAAGCCGCCGTGGTATGTGCTGGAGGAGCGCGGCTTCGAGCTGAAGCTGGTCAACGCCCGCCACGTCAAGATCCTGCCCGGGCCGCAAGACCGACGTGGCTGACGCCGAGTGGCTGGCCGAGCTGCTCGAGCACGGGCTGCTGCGCGGCAGCTTCGTGCCGCCGGCGGCGATCCGCGAGCTGCGCGACCTGACCCGCTACCGCAAACGGCTCATCCAGGCCCACACCAGCGAGTGCCAGCGGATCCAGAAGACCCTCGAGGACGCCGGCATCAAGCTGGACTCGGTCGCCTCCGACGTGCTGGGCGTGTCGGGCCGGGCGATGCTGGCCGCGCTCGTCGCCGGTGAACGCGACCCCGAGGTGCTGGCCGAGCTGGCCAAGGGCGGTGCTGCGCAAGAAGATCCCCGAGCTGCGCGAAGCGCTGCGGGGCCGGTTCCGGGACCACCACGCGCTGCTGATCCGGCTGTGCTTGGACCACACCGCCCACCTCGAGGCCGCCATCGCCGAGCTCGACGAACGCGTCGACCGGGTGATGGCCCCTTTCGCTGAGGCCCGCGACCGGCTCGACACCATCACCGGGGTCGGCAAACGGGCCGCGGAGTGCATCATCGCCGAGATCGGCGTCGACATGCCCGGTTCCCCACCGCCGGCCACCTGGCGTCGTGGGCCGGGATGTGCCCGGGCAACAACATCACCGGCGGCAAACGCCGCTCAGGCAAGACCACCAAGGGCAACGTGTGGCTCGCCGACATCCTCAACCAGTGCGCCTGGGCCGCGGCCCGGTCCCGTGACACCTACCTGTCAGCCCAGTACTGGCGCCTCGCCCGACGGATCGGCAAGAAGAAAGCCGCCGTCGCGGTCGGGCACTCGATCCTGGTCATCTGCTGGCACCTGCTCACCAACAACGCCGACTACGACGACCTCGGCGGCGACTACTTCGCCCGCCGCGCCAACACCGCCCGCCACCAAGACCGACTCGTCCAACAACTCCAAGACCTCGGCTACCAAGTCACCCTCAAAAAGATCGCGGCTGAACGTCCCCCGGCACACTCAACGCTGATTCTCTTCACAGACCCCCATGGCCGGGGGCCGCCTCGATGGATGAGAATCGTGTCGGGCCTGGCTGAGCTCGTTCTTCCTTGGTGCGGTAGAGCCCGTCTTAGAGACTGACGCCAGGGGTCTTCCCGGCACCACGAATTGTTGTCCTGTGCACGCTTCACAGCGTCGTTGATCGGTTGACCCCGCCGGCCCGCCCAGCCCAGAGCCGAACGAGGAGGTCGGTCATGGATTTGATGGTGGAGCGGTGCGCCGGTGTGGACATCGGCAAGGACGAGGTGGTCGCGTGTGTGCGCACACCCGGCCCTGGCGGCAGGGGTCGCCGCAAGGAGACCCGGACGTTCAGCTCGTTCACGTCGCAGCTGGAGGCGATGGCCGACTGGTTCAGCAGCCGAGGGTGTCACCGAGGTGGTGATGGAAGCGACCGGGTCGTATTGGAAGTCCCCGTGGTATGTGCTGGAGGAGCGCGGCTTCGAGCTGAAGCTGGTCAACGCCCGCCATGTCAAGATCCTCCCGGGCCGCAAGACCGATGTGGCTGACGCCGAGTGGCTGGCCGAGCTGCTCGAGGACGGGCTGCTGCGAAGCAGCTTCGTGCCGCCCGTTGGCGATCCGCGAGTTGCGGGACCTGACCCGCTACCGCAAACGGCTCATCCAGGCCCACACCAGCGAATGCCAGCGGATCCAGAAGACCCTGGAGGACGCTGGCATCAAGCTGGACTCGGTCGCCTCTGACGTGCTCGGCGTGTCGGGCCGGGCGATGCTCGCCGCGCTCGTCGGCGGGGAACGCGACCCCGACGTGCTCGCCGAGCTGGCCAAGGGCGGCTACGCAAGAAGATCCCCGAGCTGCGCGAAGCGTTACGGGGCCGGTTCCGGGATCACCACGCGCTGCTGATCCGGCTGTGCCTTGGATCACGCCGCCCACCTCGAGGCCGCCATCGCCGAGCTCGACGAACGCGTCGACGCGGTGATCGCCCCTTTCGCTGAGGCCCGCGACCGGCTCGACACCATCACCGGGGTCGGCCAACGGGCCGCGGAGTGCATCATCGCCGAGATCGGCGTCGACATGGCCCTGTTCCCCACCGCCGGCCATCTGTCCTCCTGGGCCGGGATGTGCGCCCGGGAACAACATCACCGGCGGTAAACGACGCTCAGGCACGACCAACAAAGGCAACGTGTGGCTCGCCGACATGCTCAACCAGTGCGCATGGGCCGCAGCCCGCTCCCGTGACACCTACCTGTCAGCCCAGTACTGGCGCCTGGCCCGACGGATCGGCAAAAAGAAAGCCGCGATCGCGGTCGGGCACTCGATCCTGGTCATCTGCTGGCACCTGCTCACCAACAACGCCGACTACGACGACCTCGGCGGCGACTACTTCGCCCGCCGCGGCAACACCGCCCGCCACCAAGACCGACTCGTCCAACAACTCCAAGACCTCGGCTACCAAGTCACCCTCAAAAGATCGCGGCCTGAACATCCCCCGGCACGCTCAAGGCTGATTCTCTTCACAGGTCGTGACATTGACGCCTTCACCGATCGGGGCGATGCGCCGAGCAAGCGGCGCTCGGTCGATGCGGTTGGTGCGGAGCGGCTACTGGGAGGAACCGACGGGCACGTCGTTCGTTCTTGACTGGACGGCGACGATGTCTCCGTCGACGTCGCAGGCCGCGGCGAGGGTGTTGTAGACGGTGCCGTGGCGGCGAATGTTTCTGTGGAGGAGATCGACGCGTTCGGGGGGTTCGTCGGTGACGACCTGGAGTCGGTAGCGGACGAGGGTCATGCGGGGTGGGCTGTCCTGACGCTCACTGTGGACGTCGATCGTCGCACGCTCGAACCGAAACGGCAGGATGCCAGCCATTCGCTCGACGTTCTTCAGCACGCACGCCGCGAAGGCGGTGGTGAGGAGATCGGCGGGTCCGGGCAGCTGGTCGCCCTGGCGGGGCGACGAATCGAACCGGATCGTCGCTTGCTTCGTGAGCGCTTCGGATGTTCCGCCTCCGATGGTCTCGGCGTGCACGTCGTAGCTGCGGGTGATGTCAGTATCCATGAGGCGGCGTCTCCTCAGTGGTGTCGTGGGGTCGCGGTCGCGAGGTCGGGCTGCGGTCCGGCACTGCTCTTTGTCTCCTGGCGCTCCCGCGGTGACGAAGCCGTGAGGACCGCGGCCTCAGGGGCGGGGGCGTGACGACGGTGGAAGTGACCGTGGTGTGCCGGTTCGGGGTGTTGGGCGGCGTCCTGCGCGGCGGCGCAGACTTCGCAGGCGATGACGCGAGCGGGGGGTTCGATGGGGATGAGCCGGTTGAGCGGGACGACGCGCTGGAGGTAGTGGGGTTGGATGACGGCGTGGTCGGCGCAGACGGCTGCGCCGCACGAGTGGCAGGTGGCCACCGCTGGTGTGGTTGCGCCGGCGAGGGTGCAGTCGAGGCAGTTCATGGGTTCTCCTCTCCCCGGCGGGGTTGTCCGGCGGGGTCGTAGTAGCGCCGGCGGGCCCACAGGGCGACGTAGACCAGGGCGACGAGGGTGGGCACCTCGATGAGGGGTCCGATGGTGCCGGCGAGGGCTTGGCCGGAGGTGACGCCGAACACGGCGATGGCGACGGCGATGGCGAGCTCGAAGTTGTTGCCGGCGGCGGTGAAGGCGATGGAGGTGTTGCGCTCGTAGTCGAAGCGGAGCCGGTAGCCGAGGGCGAACGACCCGGTCCACATGACGGCGAAGTAGATGAGCAGCGGGAGGGCGACGCGGGCGACGTCGAGGGGTGCGGCGGTGATCTGTTCGCCTTGGAGGGCGAAGAGCACGACGATGGTGAACAGCAGGCCCCACAGGGCGATGGGGGCGATGCGGGGGAGGAAGCGTTGTTCGTACCATTCGGTGCCCTTGCGGGCCTCGCCGATGGTGCGGGTCAGGTAGCCGGCGGCGAGGGGGATGCCGAGGAAGATGAGGACCGACTTGGCGATGTCCCACAGGGACACGTCGAGGGCTGCGGTGTCGAGGCCGAGCCAGCCGGGCAGGACGGTGAGGTAGAACCAGCCGAGCACCGAGTACATGACGATCTGGAACAGCGAGTTCACGGCTACGAGCACGGCGGCCAGCTCCCGGCTGCCGAAGGCAAGGTCGTTCCAGATGAGGACCATGGCGATGCAGCGGGCCAGCCCGACGATGATCAGGCCGGTGCGCAGCTCGGGGAGATCGGGCAGGAGCAACCAGGCCAGGGTGAACATCAAGGCCGGCCCGACCACCCAGTTGAGGATGAGGGAGAGGGCGATGGGGCGTCGGTCGGCGGTGACGGCGCCGATGCGTCCGTAGCGGACCTTGGCCAGGACCGGGTACATCATGGCCAGCAGGCCGATGGCGATCGGCAGCGAGACGGTGCCGATCTTGACCTTGTCGAGCCAGTCGTTGAGGTCCGGGAAGGCACGACCGAGGAGCAGGCCGCCGGCCATCGCCAGTCCGATCCACAGTGGCAGCAGCCGGTTCAGCTTCGACAGGCGGGCAGTGACGTGCCCGTCAACCGGGGCGAGGGTGGTGCTCACGGCGCACCTCGGCCAGCCGTTGCCAGCGGTTCGACCCGGCCAGTGACGGCTCCGGCCAGTGCGTCGAGGGCCGCGAGATCGAGGGTGTACTCGACCCGCCGGCCCAGCCTGCGGGCATGGACCACCTCAACCGCCCTCAGCACCTTCATGTGGTGCGACAGCAGAGGGGCCGGAATCGCGAGCTGCTCAACGAGGTCACAGGCGCACCGCGGGCCGTCCCGCAGCGCCTGCACGATCTCCCAGCGCACCGGATCGGCCACCGCTCGCAAGCCTTCAACCGACGTTGAACTCATGCCCTCATCGTGCGCCCGGCCTGGTGACCGCGATCAGGGCCGAAGGTCCCGGCCGCTGATCACGACGGGGCCATCCCACCGCCGTCGGCGTAGCCGCCGGCGCCACATGACCTGCGCCTCGGATTGGGGAGGGGTGTTCTTCGAGCCAAAACGTCGGGACCCGACGCGACGGCGCCACTGGTCAGGGTGGCTGGCTCCGGGGACTGCAGCTTCCGGCCCGGTGAGGTCGACCGCGCGGCGGGTGAGGAGCTGGCACGCACCGCTGCCGCCGTCCGAACCGAATCCAACACGGCGGAACTGACGATCGGCCTCGCGGTCGCTGCTCAGGCATTCGGCGCCATCGCTTGGTCGCCTGTCCACCAGACTCTCCGGCGATGACTGCCGAGGCCGTGCCGGGAAGTGAGGCCGAGTGGTTGACGCCCGGTGTCAAGGGCATCGGCACGGCGAGCCTTCTCGCGGATGCCGGCCACGAGGTCCCGACTGCTCTACTGCCGAGCTTGCTGACCTCGACGCTGAACGCGTCGCCAGCGGCGTTGGGCGTGATCGAGGGTGTCAGTGACGCCCTCGCCGGGCTCGCCCGCTTCGGCGGTGGTGCGCTGGCCGATGACCCCGATCGACGCCGCACGGTCGCGGTCGGCGGCTACTCGGCGACGGCGGTGCTGTCAGCGGCGACCGCGGGAGCGACGTCGGTGTTGCAGGTGGCGATCCTCCGAGCGGGCGCCTGGACGGCACGAGGGCTACGAGTCCCGGCTCGCAACGCCCTGCTGGCCGATGTCGTCCCAGCGAAGGCGTACGGCCGGGCCTAGGGTTCGAGCGAGCGATGGACAACCTCGGCGCGATCGTCGGTCCACTGTTGGCGATCGCGCTCGTTGCCACCGTCGGCACGCGCTGGGCGATCGGCCTGTCCGTGATCCCGGGGCTGTTGGCGGCGGTGGCGATTGTGTACGCGATCCGCCACACGCCCGCACCGCACCGGCGTGAACGAGAACCAATTCGGCTCAACGTCAAGCCGGTGCTGCAGGGTGGACTCGGCCGGTTGTTCGTCGGCATCTCGGCGTTCGAGTTGGGGAACTGCGCCGCCACGCTGATGATCCTTCGCGCCGCGGACCTGTTGGAGCCCGGCCATGGCACCGACGCTGCGACGACGATCGCCATCGCCCTGTACGTCGTCTACAACGTGTCCGCCACTGTGATCAGTGTGGCCGCTGGTCACGTGTCTGATCGTCGAACACCTCGCCTCGTGCTCGCCGTCGGTGCAGCGGCGTTCGCGATCGCCTACGTCGGCTTCACCCGCGACACGACGAGTTGGCTCGCCCTCGCACCATGGTTCGTGCTCGCCGGCGTGGGTATCGGATCCGCTGAGACCGCCGAGCATGCCGCCGTCGCCCACGCTGCACCGCTCGCCATCCGTGGTTCAGCGTTCGGGTTGCTGGCCGCCGTGCAGAGCTTCGGCAACCTCGCCGCCAGCGCCATCGCCGGTCTGCTGTGGACCGCTCTCAGCCCATCATGGGCATTCGGCTTCCTCGCCGCAGCGATGACCCTCGCCACCACGTTGATCGCCCGCAAGTAGCGCCCATCCGAACGACGCGCGTCAACAGCGAAGCGGCGTCGCCGGCGCGGCCCAACGCGCGCTCGTCAAGCGGCCACGAACGACCCGGCTGCAAGGAGACCGGCCTTGATGATCATGGAGGCGGGCACCGTCTCGAATGTTCGGCCGGCGACCTCCACCGTACGGCAATGGTTGGCGCCACAGACCGAGCAGCATTCACTGGCACCCGCCGTCGCGCCGAGCCAATCCTCCAACGGTCGGCCCGCGATGAAGATCCGGTTCGATTCGGGCGGAGCAGCCTCGAAGTCGGACTGATCGAGCGCCAGCGTCTCCAGCGTCGGCTTGATACCGAGCGGCCGCAACGCGTCGCCGAGGACGGTGACCGCCCGTTCGACTTCGATCTGGGTCCCCGCACAGCGAGGGCACGTCACCCCGTCGCTAACCAGGCGCTGCCACACGATGGGGAGCTTCCGGACTCCGTCATGGTCCCGACCTCCAGGGCCACACGGCAGTTCACATCCGCAATTAGAGGGGGCCGCAGCAGTCGGGCCCGTTCCGCGCTCACCGGTCGTCGTCACCATGTGAACACACTGCACTCATGGTGTCCTCTTCCGCCCAGAGGCGAAGGTCCCTCCACACGCAGTGGAAGCGGCGATGTGTGGCGACGTGCTGCCGGCGGCGAATGACTCGACATGCCGTTGCCGCCAGCTGCTCGACGCGTGGGGACCTTCGTGCCTGGCGTCGCAGGTCCCAGCAGGTTCGCTCCGTCTGGGAGCGATCGCCATGTCGACCGAACGCGACACCGAGCGACGAGCATCGCCGGGGGAGGGGTCATCTGGATCGGGTTCGTTGTCGCTGCCTTGGTGGCGCTCGACGTGTTCGGACCGATCGTCTACCGGGGTCGTCGTGGCGGCCGCGGCGTCGAACTACCGTGCGCGTCGATCGCCGGGTTCGTAGACGTAGCTGTGGTCATGGTCCGGCCGGCCCAGCGCCGCCACCATTCCGAGCGGACGGGATCGATGGCCGGCAGGCGCCCGTCGGCGTGCTGTCTACCTGAGCAGTGACAGGACCGCGATGGCAGCAAGCAGGGCTGGGATCCCGGCCGTGAGGCCGACTCGTGCGTACTCGCGGGGGCCGACGTCGAGGCCGGATCGACGGGCCGATTCGAGCCACAGCAACCCCGCGAGCGATCCGGTGACCAGGATCGTGGGTCCGAGGTTGACGCCGAGCAGCAGAGCCAGGACTTGGTTCGTCCCGCCGGCGTGGGGCAGGGCGACCAGGAAGGCCGGCAGGTTGTTGAGGACGTTGGCGGAGGCGGCGCCGAGGAGCGCTTGGTGCCAGATCCCTGGCGCGATGAGCCAGCGTGTCAGCCCGGTGCGATCGGCGGTGGCTGCCGCCACGATCGCCAGCCCGGCCGCGACACCCGCCGTACCCCACGGGATCGCCGGCCAGGGCACGCTTCGGCGCACCGCCACCAGGGCCAGATCGACGACCGCGACCACGGCCCATGGAGGGATCCCGACGGTGCGGCCGAAGAGGAAGCCGACGAGGAGGACGGCGAGGACTGCAGCGCCGATCATGAGTGGTCGGCGGGGCGGATGCTGGTCGCCGGGCGGGACCGTGGGCCTCAGGTCACGGCGACGGAAGGCGACGCGCCAGCCGAAGTACCCAATCGTGCACGCGGCCAGTGTCGGCACCGTGAGGTGCAACGTCAGCTGCGCCGGGCTCAGGCGGCCCGGGGCGACGGCGATCAGGTTGGTGAGGTTCGACACGGGCAGCGCCGACGACGCCAGGCAGGCCAAGAGCGCAGGCTGGAACGCCATGGCAACGGGATCGAGCCGCCACCGCCGGGCGACGGTCACGGCCAGCGGTGTGCACAGCACGACGGCGGCATCGAGGTTGAGGACGGCCACCGAAACGGCGCAGACCATCCACATGCCGGCGCACACGTGGCGCCCGGCGGTGAATCGTGCCGCGGCGCTGAACACCTCGAGCTCGTCGAGGAGCACGGCCAGCGGGACGGCGAGCAGGAGGAACAGGATCGGCTCGACGAGGGGTTCGACTGCCTGCCACGCATCCGGCGGCCGTAGCGCGCCCACCGCGACGGTGACCACGGCGGCCGTGACCGGGAAGGCGCACGCCGGGAGTTTCCATGGCCGAGTGATCGTGCCGGACACGCCGAACACGAGCAAGGTCACCGCGACGATAGCCATGGCCGCCTCAAGGTGTACCCGCTCGACCCGCCCCGCGGCATGCAGGCGAGCCGATGAGTCGGGGGCGGGAACGGCGTCGCTGCCGCGCCGGAAGATCCGCCTCGGGGCGCGTCACCAGCACGGTCAGCGGGTAGGCGCCATGGCCGCTCAAACGGGCGCGGGAAATCCGGATGCCCGCAGAACCGTCGTGGGACGATCAAGCCAGGCCATAGGGAAGGTCTGGTGCTCCGGCTTCGATGACACGTAGCCGGTTGTACTTGGCGACCCGTTCACCCCGCGCCGGTGCGCCTGACTTGAGCTGCCCGCATCCGCTCGCGACGGCGAGATCGGCGATGAAGGCGTCGGGGGTTTCCCCGGAGCGGTGCGACACCATCTGCGCGTAACCGGCCGCTCGGCAGATCTGCATGGCGTCGAGGGTCTCGGTGACCGTGCCGATCTGGTTGACCTTGATGAGCGCGGCGTTGGCAATCCCGGCGTCGATGGCGTCGGCGATGATGGCCGGGTTCGTCACGAAGTTGTCGTCGCCGACCAGCTGGACCAGGCCGCCGAGCCGTTCGGTGAGCGAAATCCAGCCGGGCCGGTCGCCCTCGGCCAGACCGTCCTCGATCGACCACACGGGGAATCGGTCGACGATCGCCACGTACCGTTCGATCATCTCGGCGCTGGTGAGGGATTCGCCGCCGAACCGGTAGCCGCCGCCGTCGTCGGCGAACTCCGACGCGGCCGGGTCCAACGCGATGGCGACACCGTGGCGGCCGGTGGTGTACCCGGCGTCGTCGATGGCCCGCACCAGCAGCTCGAGCGCCTCCTCGGGGGTGGCGATGTCGGGCGCGAACCCGCCTTCGTCGCCGAGACCGGTCGCCATCCCCGCTCCGTGGAGTCGGGCCCGCAGCGCCGCGTAGATCTCCGCGCCGGCTCGCATCGCTTCGGCGAAGGTCGGCGCTCCGAGCGGAGCGATCATGAACTCTTGGAAGTCCAGGGGGTTCTGGGCGTGGGCACCGCCGTTGATGACGTTGAAGTGCGGGACCGGTAGGCGTCGGTCGACACCGACTGGCTGCAACCAGCGATGCAGCTCCACCCCGTCCGTGGCGGCCATCGCCCGCGCCGTGGCCATCGAGACGCCGACCATGGCGTTCGCCCCCAGCCTCGACTTGGTGTCGGTCCCGTCCAATCCGATCAATGCGGCGTCGACCTCGGCCAGCGTCGCGAAGCTCCTGCCGACCAACGCCTCGGCGATCTCGCCTCGCACATGACCGACCGCCTGCTGCACACCGGCGCCGCCGTACCGGGACGGATCGCCGTCGCGGAGCTCGACGGCTTCGCGCGATCCCGTCGACGTGCCGGACGGGACGCCGGCGGTGGCTCGCACCCCGTCGGAACCCAGGACGGTCACCTCCAGGGTCGGCCGCGACCGGGAGTCGAGGATCTCGACCGCATCAACCGACTCGAATCGAAAGCCCATGCCGACTCCTATCGACCGACGGGACCGCCGGACAGCCCCTTGCCTAGCCTCAGCGGGTCGCGACGGCAAGCAGTGTTCCCGGCGGTGGGGTGGGTGTTCATGAGGCGGCGGCGAATATCTTCCGGTAGAGGTCGTCGCCGTAGCTGGTTGGCTCCGGTTCCCTGCGATGAGGCGGAAGGTCCGGTGGCCACGTTCGCTGCGCTGGGCGCGGAGGGCGAGCGTGTCTGCTGGAGCGTGCGCCACGAGGCTGGGGGCGAGGTCGTAGAGATGGGTGACGAGGACGACCTTGTTCCCGTTGTCGAGCAGGGCTCGGATGACTTGGCGGCCGATCTCGGAGCCCTCGCGCTCGTTGGTCGACGCGAAGGACTCGTTGCAGAGGATCATCGATCGCGGGCTGAGTTCGTCGGCGATGTCGCTCATCCGTTTCAGCTCTTCGTCGAGCTTGCCGCTGCGCATGCTCGCGTCCTCCTCGCGCCTGAAGTGGGTGAAGACGGCGCTGCGGAGGTCCGCTTGGAATGACTCGGCGGCGACGTACATGCCGCTCTGCATCATCAGCTGGGCCACGCCGACGCTGCGCAGGAAGGTGGACTTGCCGCCCTGGTTGGCTCCGGTGGCGATGATGAGCGAGCGATGACGAGCGGTCGACGTCGTTGCCGACGACACGGCCTTGGCGGGTGAGCGCCAGACATGGGTCATAGAGCCCGCGGGTGGCAAAGGTCGGGCTGGCGAGCCGTGTCGGGCTCGGGGAAGCAGGTCGGCTCGCCAAGCGCGGCCAGGGCGTCGTGAAGGTTGAGGCATCCGACGTAGAAGGCGAGCTCGGCCTGGAGCGTGGTGCAAGAAGCTGCGGACGTGTTCGGCGGCTTCGGCCACGGCCGAGGCGACGAGGGCGATGCCCCGGGCTCGGATCTCGCCGACGATCTGCGCGCCCGCCTCGTCTCGTGGCGGCCAGCCGGAAGGTGTAGGTGTCGCGGCGTTGACCGGGTAGTCGCCATGACCGCCGCTTGCGTTGAGCGGTCCGCAGGACGTACCGGGTGCCGGCGTTGCCTTTCGCCGAGCGCGGCGCTCATCAGCACGCCGCTCGCGGAAGTGGAGCTGTGCCAGGTGCCCTTCGAGCTGGCGGAGGTAGGTGTCGTCGAGCTCGGCTCTGGAGCATCTGGAAGAAGGCGGTGAGGCCGGGGGAGCGGAACGCTGGTCCGTGCTCGTCGGCGACGTCGATGCAGGGTCTTGAGCGTGGCCATGAGGTGGGTGAGGAGGTTCACCGATCCGGACAGGACGGAGTCCGGTGAGCTTCCGGTCCAGATCTTGCGTGCCTCCAGCAACGACTGGACGATGACGTCGTACAGGGCGCGGATGACCTCGGGATGCTGCAGGCAGTCTGAGCAGCACGTGCTGCCGGTAGACGATGGTGTCGCGGTCCTCGACGCTGCACAGCAGGAGTGCGCACGGCCACGTCCCGGACGAAGGGGTCGCCGCCGGCCATGGCGTCGAGGAGCCGGTCGAGCTCGAGGTCTTGGAGATAGTGCTCGCGGCGTTGGCGGGGAGGGGCTGGGCGAGATCGACATCGTGGTCCGGGTGGAGCAGGTGGGCCTTCATGACGCGATCCTGCGGCTCAGGGTCTCGTAGGTCAGGCCGTACTTCTCGGCGAGGGCCACGGCGTAGGCCAGCCCATCGGCGGGCTCGCGCACCACCTGGTAGGTGCGCTGGGTAGGGGTCGTCGGGTTCGACGGTGCTGACCATGCTGACGATGCTGGGGTCGAGCGCCGACAATTCGTCGACGAACGTGACGTACACGCCCAGCAGGTCCCGCGTCGATGAGCTGCTCAGGATCTCGGTGCCGAGCAGGCCGGCGTCGTGCAACGCGGTCGAGGTGAAGATCTCGTTGAGGATGACGATGCTGCGCGGCGTTGCCGCCTGGAGTATGTCGTGGATGCGCAGGAGGTCGTCTTGGAGCTTGCCGCTTTCGGTGGTGAGGTCCTCTTCGCGTTCGAAGAGAGTGAACATGCGGTCGTACAGCGTAGGGTCGCCGCGGTGCCGGCACCGGGCAGCCGAGCCGGCCGAGGTGGTGCACCTGCCCGAAGGTTCGTGCGAGCGTGGTCTTGCCGCCCTGGTTGGGGCCGGTGACGACGATGATCCGCTCTGGTCGTGGAGGAAGAAGTTGTTGGGGACCACGGGCTCGCCGTCGCGGAGGAGCCGGCCGGCCAGGGCCAAGTCGAACGTCTCGGACGCCGCGACGTCCTTGGAGCGGTCCGACAGTTCGGATAGCAGAAGCTCAGCCCTGCGGCCGGAACCTCTTCATGTACTCGAGGTAGGCGACATAGAACTGGACCTCTCGGTCGAAGCGCACGACGAACGTCTCGGGGAAGCCCGCATGCGCCTCGCAGAACTCAGCCAGCTTCGAGAACGGTTCCGGTACGAGCCTGGCGACGAGGTCGACGATCTGCGCCGTGATGTGGTTCAGACCGCCGGGCTCGTTGACCCGCCACACGTGGCGGTCGACGTCGCCTTGGCGGAACTTGGCGAAGGTGGCAAGGACGTCGGCGCTGTAGTCGGGCTCGTGCTCGTACCGGGAGACCCGGACCTGATCTCCTCGGAGGTTCACGCAGTACCTGACCTCATCGAGCGCCGCCTGGGCGTCGGCGGCGTCGGCCGAGAGCGAGACGAACTCGTCTGAGCCGACGTAGTCGAGGAACGCCCGACGCAGCGTCATGAACGCCCGCGATACGGGTTCGGCGTGTTCGAGGTGGTCGACGAACCGGCTGCACCGCCGCGCTGTAGATCTGCGCGGCGTCGAGGAACCATCGCTGCTGATCGCGCCGGTAGGCGTGGCGATCGTGTGAGCGTGCCAGGTGGCGTCGCATCGATCGCATCTCCTCGGCGAATACGACGACCTCACCCAAGAGCGCCGTGCCGTCCAGGTCGCGGAACAGCGTCCTGGCGGTACCTGACGGTCGCTAGTCGGTCGACCGGATGCGCAAAGAACGGCGCGAGGTCGTACTCCTCACGGCCGGCCGTGATCGTGGCGACGATGTCGTCCAGATGAAGGTCGTGGAAGACGTCGGTCGCCCGGACCGTGCGTTCGGGCTCGTGCGGGCAGTCGAAGAGCACGCTCAGGTCAGAGGTCGCCATGGGCTGCGGCATCGACGGCCCAACGGCAACGCCATCCGGCGAGGGCGTCGAGGCCCCCCGCTCCGAGGTCACAGCACCGGTACCGCTGCTGTCGAGTGTTGCCATGATCGACCCTCCGAACTGCATCGCTCGTTCGCAGGAGCCATCAGCCCGGAGGGGCACTCAACGGCGAGCTCCATCGCCGACGACAAGCGTACCCACAATGTGGCCGGTCGAGTCGTCGTCACCCGGCCCGGGTCGGACACCAACGCCGCGCAGCCGGTGGGGTGGGGAGCGCGCTGTGTAGCGGTGGTCCCTTTCGATGGCTGGATTTCGACACTGGACGCCTCGCCCCGTCGGCCGCCCGAGGTCGGCTGGTCACGATGGCGTGGTGAAGCGATTCCTCCTGGTGGTCGTGGCTGTCACCATGTCCGGCGCTGGCTGTGTCGCTTCGCCGCCCGGTGCTACTCCACCGTCGTCTCTCCCGACGAGCTCGACCACCGCGACGACCCAGCCGTCGACCACCGCTCCTGGTCCTTGGCGATGCCCGTCGTGGACGGCGGTGTCGGCGCACCCGATGACCGACCCTCGCATCATCCAGGCGTCGGGTCTGGCGGCGTCACGGCTGCGGTCGGGGGTCTGGTGGACCCACAACGACACCTCACCGCCGAGCCCGAAGGTGACCAGCCTGTACGCACTCGAGGCGTCGAGCGGCGACGTGATCGCGAACGTTGAACGTGACAGGGGTCGGGCTGGGCGACTGGGAGGACCTCGACGCGGTGACCGTGGGCGGGGTCGACTACCTGTGGATCGCCGACACTGGCGACAACCTCAGGAACCGGGCAACGGTCCAGCTGTACCGGGTGGCCGAACCGGCGCTCGGGGTTGGGGCTGACACTGGGGGCAAGGCGCTGAGCACAGCCGCCGACACCGTGGTCACCCTCACCTACCCGGACGGCCCTCACAACGTGGAGGCCACGTTCATCGACCCCGTGAACGGCGACTTCTACCTGGTGGCGAAGGAGGTGCCGCCCAAGGTGTTCCGAATCGCCGGCGCCGCCCTTCAGCCAGGCGCACACCTCGCGCTCGGCCCACCGATGGTCCAGATCGACGCCATCGACCCCACTGTGAGCCCGCCGGGCAAGCCCACCGCCGCCGAGATGAGCGCCGACGGGTCGTTGCTGTTCATGAAGACTCCGAGCCGGACGTTCCTGTGGCACCGACGCCCAGGTGAGAGCGTCCAGACAATGCTCTCGGCCCGGCCGGCTGGCGACTGCATCTATGACGACAACACCATCCGCCAGGACGGGATCACGCCGCAGCTCCCGGACCTCGGGACGGGCGAGGCGCTCGGCTTGACGGTCGACGCCAGGTCCTTGGCGACCATCGTCGAGGGCCCCAAGAAGCCCCTCAGGGTCTGGGCCACCCCCTGAGCGATCGTCACAGCGAGGCGAGAGCCAGCCCGGCACCGGCGGCCAGTAGCGCCCCGCCGGTGTTGACCACGACGTTGCGGATCGCGGCACGGGTCAGGCCCGCCTCGGCGAGCCGTACGGTCTCGAACGTGAAGGTGGAGAACGTGGTGTAGGCGCCGCAGAACCCGGTACCGAGCACCAGCTTCGCGTCGCCCGGAAACGCGTGGTAGAGGGCGAGACCGCTGATCAGGCCGAGCACGAACGACCCGGACACGTTGACCACACACGTGCCCCACGGGAACTCGCCGCCAGTGCGGTCCTGGATGAGCCCGTCGAGCAGGTAACGGGCCGGGGCCCCGACGGCGGCCGCGATGAGGAAGGCGACCCACACGTCGGCGCTCATGCGTCCGGTCCCCGGCTTCGGCCCACGTACTTGACGACTTCGACCTCGTCGAGGATGACCAGTCCTTCGGTGATGAGCTCGTCGAGGACCGGCAGGAAGCTGCGGATCCGTTCGTCGCTGTCGATGATGATGATGGCGATCGGCAAGTCGTCCGACAGCGACAGGATCCGGGTGGTGTGGAGGTGGTTGGAGGCGCCGAAGCCCTCGATGCCCCGGAACATCGACGCACCGGCCAGTCCGGCGGCGTGGGCGCGATGGACGATCTCGGTGGCGAGCGAGTGGCGTCCGACGTGGTCGGACTCGCCGACGAAGATGGTGAGTCGCTTCTGGGGTCCTTCGAGCTTCACGGGCCCTCCTTCCGTGCGAGGTGTTCGTGGGGGACGAGCCGGCCGAGGATGACACCGAGCCAGGCGACAGCGATGCCGAGTGCGAGGCTGGACACGACGTAGGCGACGGCGACGGCGAGCTGCCCGTCCTTGAGCAGCACGTCGGTCTCGACGCTGAAGGTGGAGAAGGTGGTGTAGGCGCCGAGGAAACCAGTGCCGGCGAAGGCGCGGGCGTAGCGGGTGGGTGGGAACCGTTCGATCAACAGGAGGAGCAGGAAGCCGAGGACGAACGAGCCCGAGACGTTGGTCCAGAACGTGGCCCACGGGAACCCGCCAGCCGGCACGGTGATCCAGGTGGCCAGCTTGTAGCGGGCCGTGGCACCCCCCATCGATCCGAGCGAGATGGCGAACAGCACCCGAGGATCAGCCCGACCACTCGGGCGGCGCCGGTGTCGCCGCATCGGTCTAGGACGGGCACCGACATCGACGTCGGGATCGATGGGTAAGTCCTCCCACCCGTCATCGACATGCTTGCGCTCGTCGGTGGGCGACGGCGGCGGGTCGGGATCGGGGTCGAGTGGTCGGCTACTCATCGGTGAACGTGGTGTGCGTGGCATCGTGTGCGGCTGTCGGCCTCCCTAGCGTGCCGGGTCACCGCGATGCGACTCGCGACGACCCTCTGTTCGCGATTGGCGCGAAGTTCGCAGCGACCCTCGGCCGCGCCCTGCCCACACGCGCCGCGGATGGCCGCCGTTGGGTTCATCGCTGAGTTTGCAGAAGCGATCACGTTCCCATCGCCTGCACGCTCATGGGGTCGTCGAACTGGCTCGGCGCAGCCGCGGCGGTGGCCGTCGCCATCGTCCCTGTAGTCGCCGTCGGGCTCATTGCCCATCGAGGCCGCTACCGCACCCAGCGAGCCACACTCCCCGAATCCGGCGGCATCACCGGGGCCACCGACGACGGCAGCGTCGTGGCGACCTTGCGCACCGTCGCCAACCGGCAACGGCTCTGGCGCCCTGCACCGACGCCGCGGGTCAGCCAAGAGAAGGGAGCCCGTGCCGCAGCGTCCGACCGAGAGAGCGACCATCGCGGTGCCGTCGTCCAGCCGGAGGACGCCAGCATCCGTCTGGTGCCTCGGGCCGCCCGGCGACGATCGATGCGGATGAACGGTCACGTGCGCCTCCAGCCTCGCAGGACCCGTCAGCCAGCGGCGGTTCGGTCGGCGACGACCGGGCGAGATCCATCACCCGCCACCAATGCTAACCGCCCCTTCGGACCTACTCGCTGGCCCTGCAGTGGTATGTCACAGTGGTGGTACGTCGACCACGAGCAAATGAACGAGCATCCGGCCGATCGCCGACCACTCCAACCGCGGACGCTGCTCATCGTTGCCGCCATCGGCGCCATCACAGCACTCCTGGCGTACGTGATCGGCCGCGGCACTGTTCCCGGGATGATCGCCGTCTTCGTCGTCATCGGCGTGGGTCAGCGGGCATGGGCCCATTGGTACCGGAGGCGACACGGTCTGCCTCGCTGAAGCGCCCCAGTAGTCGCTTCAACAGTCGTTTGAATCAGTGTCTAACCGTTGTTAGGTTCGTGGGCGATGACGATCGCACCAGCCGACGACATCGTCGTTGCCACGTCACGGGCTCGGCTGCTCCGGCGAGGCCTTCGCCTGGAGTACGCCACGTTGGGCTGGAACATGGTCGAGATCGGCTTCCTGGTCGCCGCGGCGGCATCGGCCCGTTCGGTGGCGTTGGCCGGCTTCGCGCTCGACTCGTGCATCGAGATCTTCGCCTCGATCGTCGTGGTGTGGCAGCTGAAAGGCACCGTCGATGCGGCGCGCGAGCGACGGGCGGTGCGCATGATCGGTTTCGCCTTCTTCGTGTTGGCGGTCTACATCGTCGTCCAGGCGGCCGTGTCGCTGGCGTTGGACATCCGTCCCGACTCCTCTCCGGCCGGCATCGCCTGGCTGGCCGCGACCTGCGTCGTGATGTTCGCCCTGGCGGCCGGGAAGGCCCGTACGGGCGCCTCCCTGGGAAACCCGGTGCTGCAGGCCGAAGCCAAGGTGACGGTGGTCGACGGGACCCTGGCCGCCGCCATCCTGGTTGGCCTGCTCCTGAACGCGCTGCTGGGCTGGTGGTGGGCCGACATCGCCGCCGGAGCGATCCTGGTGGTCTACGGCGTCCGCGAGGGCATCCATAGCCTCCACGCCGCCGAGGACCGCACCTAGCGTCGCTGCCGTGGCCAACGACGTCACCTGGCTGGTGCTCATCTACAAGGTGCCGTCCGAGCCGACCCGGCTGCGCGCCACCGTGTGGCGACGCATCAAGGGCATCGGCGCCGTCTACCTCCAGAACGGGTGTGCCGCCTTGCCGGCGTCGGCTGGGGCAGAGCGGGCGATGCGTACGTTGCGCAGCGAGATCCAGGGACTCGGCGGCGAGGCGCAGCTCTTGCGCAGTGAGGTGCTCGCCGGCCACGCCGAGGTGGTCGACTCGTTCAACCGGGCACGCGACGAGGAGTACACCGAGATCGTGACCCGGTGCGCCGACTTCGAAGCCGAGATCGAGCATGAGCTCGCCGACGACCATCTCACCTACGCGGAGCTGGAGGAGAATGACGAGGACCTGACCAAGCTCAAGAGCTGGTTCGCCAAGGTGCAAGCCCGCGACGTCCTCGGCGCCGGCGGCGGGCTCGCCGCGGCCGACGCGCTCGGCCGGTGCGAGATCGCACTCGAGGGCTTCGCGGCCCAGGTCTATGACGCCGAGAGCGCGAGCTGAAGGGCCGCTCGACCTGGCTATCGTGGCTGGCGGCGATGGGGCTCGCCGACAACCGCCGGTCCGCCGGCTGACGGTCCCTACGAACACATGGAGGTTCGTGGGTGCCGTATGTCGATCTGGCCTCTACCGGTGACCGGTTGGCGGCACTGGCGGAGCAACAGTCCTCGCGGATCGCGAGCCGGGCCCGACGACTCGCCGATCGCCAGCGTGCTCACCGGTTCCACGTGGCGGTCGTCGGTGACTTCAACCGGGGCAAATCCACCGTGATCAACGCCTTGGTCGGGACGACGATCGTCCCGACCGGGGTCTTACCCGTCACCGCAGTGCCCACCGAGGTCATGTTCGGGGCGTCAGGCGCGACCGTCGTGCTCCTGGATGGGTCCCATGCCGCCATCGGGGTAGAGGACGTAGCTGCCTACGTCGCCGAGGCAGCCAACCCCGGCAACGAGAAGGAGGTCGAGCATGTCGAGATCCGCTTCGCGGCTCCACTCCTTCGCAGTGGGATCGTCCTGATCGACACCCCCGGCACGGGGTCCATCCACCACCACAACACCAGCGTCGCGCTCGACGCCCACGCCGCCGCCGACGGCGCGATCGTCGTGCTCGATGCCGGCAGCCCCCTGTCGGCCGCCGAGAAAGCCATCCTTGGATCATTCCTCGCGCGGGCCGACCAGGTGTTCGTCCTGATCAACAAGGCCGACCGCCTCGATCCAGGGGAGCGGAACGAGGTTCGATGCTTCGTCGCCGAAACGACCGGGTTCCCACAATCGCGGATCTGGGCGACCGACGCCCGCGCCGCCGCAGTAGGCGGCGATGGTCTGGAGTTCGCCGCGTTCGTGACCGCGCTGCGAGACCTCGCCGACGGCGACCTCGCCGAAGCCCGCGATCGTGCGACACGGATCGGCCTGGTCGAGCTCGCCACCGACCTCGGCGATCTCGTCCGACTGGAGATCGGCGCCGCCAGACTCGACGCTGACGACCGCCTTCGGCGGATCGCCCGAATGGACGCGGCCGTGCATTCCGCCCGCCACACCCTCGCCGCCGAACAGCATCTGCTCGTCGAACGATGCCACCAGATCAGCCGGCAGGTGGGTGACCGCTTGGCCGAGTTCGCCCGCACCGAACCAGCGTGCCACGACGACGAGCTGCGCGCCATTGGTCAGGCCACCGCGCCCGTGGGTCTGGATGATGCACTTCGCGCCGGAGTGGCCACCGCCGTCCGATCGAGCTTCGACGCCTTCCTTCGAGATCTCCAAACACAGCTCGACGTACAGTGGCAGCGGGCCGCGACCGGACTCCGCGACACCGTCACCGAGCGAGTCCGCGAAGCGCGGGCTACCACCGCTGACCTCTTCGACGTCGAGCTCCGCGATGTCCCGATTCCGCTCGTAGCCGCAGTCACCAGCGACTTCTCCTACCTGTTCCTGCCCCCCATGAGCATGTCGGAGCCGTTTATCACCGCCGGACGCCATCTCGTTCCTGCTCCCGTGGTCCGGCGCCGTCTCACCGATCGGGCCCTCGAGGATCTCCGCCGCGAGTTCGACAAGCACGCCGGACGAGCCCGCCACGATCTCGTCAAACGTCTCGACCAGGTCCGCGCCACCTTCGAAGCCTCCATGCGCGAGCACGTCGACAGCGCAGCGGTGAGCCTGCTCGGCGCCGTCCAACGCGCGGCACGCCGGGCGGCGAGCGACGACGCGGCTGCGGAGAGTCACCTCGGAATGCTGTTGAGCGAGCTCGACCAACTCAACGCCCAGCTCGCAACCGGCCCGAGCCCGTCCGTACCGGCATGACTCGATCCCGATCCAACGCCGTCGTGCTCGGTTGGGTGGCGTTCTGGAGCGGGCTCGCCCAGGAGATGGTGTATCCGCTTCTCCCGGTGTTCGTCGTCGTCGCCCTCGGCGCGTCCGCCGCAACCCTAGGCGGCATCGAAGGCGCGCTCGCTGTCGGCGTCACCGTCTCACGGCTCGCCAGCGCCCGCCTCCTGCATCGTGGCGCCTCCCCCAAGCGCCTGACACGTGTCGCCTACACGATGTCGCTCGCCGCCCGGCCTCTGATCGCCGTGGCACCCGGAGTCGGCGCGGTCGCCGCCTTGCGGATCGCCGACGGCCTCGGTAAAGGCGGCAAGGATGCCCCCCGGGACACCCTCGTCGCGGCCGACCTCGCCACCACCGAACTCGGCCGAGGCTTCGGGCTGCAAAGAGCCCTCGACACTCTCGGCTCGGTCGCCGGTCCGGTGATCGCCGGTGGGCTCCTGCTGTGGTGGGGCCGAAACGCCAGCAGCCTGCGGGTCGTCTTCGCCTGCGCCGCGCTCCCGGGTCTCGCCGTGTTCCTGATGTTGCGGCGCACCCACGACCACCGCCCGCCACCACCGCCGCCCGATCGGGCCCGGGCACCCCTGCCCCGGGCCTTCGTGGTCCTCCTGATCGCCGTCACCGTGTTCGGGCTGGCCAACTCGTCTGACACCCTGCTCCTGCTTCGCGCCAGCGACACCGGGCTGACGACCGCCCAGGTCGCCTTCGCGTACGCCGCCTTCAACCTCGTCTACGCCGCACTCGCGATGCCCGCCGGGCGGCTCTCCGACCGGATCGGGCGGCGACCGCTGCTGCTCGTCGCCTGGTCCACCTATGCGCTGGTCTACCTCGGCTTCGCCGTCACCGACACCAGTTGGGCCGTCGTGGTGCTGTTCCTCGCCTACGGCATCTTCTACGCCACCGCCGAAGGCACCCTCAAGGCGTGGGTGGCCTCCATCGTCCCCGAACACGACCGCGGGCGCGCCTACGGATACTTCGCCGCCGCAAGCGGCCTCCTCGTCCTGCCCGCCAGCGTCCTCGCCGGCGTCCTGTGGGACCAGCACGGCCCAACAGCGGCGTTCCTCCTCGGCAGCGCCCTCGCCCTCGCCGCCATCGCCATCGTCGTCGGCTCCCCTGCGCTGCGCCGCTACGCCTCACCCGAGGAGGTCGTCCATGCCTGACCAACCGCCTCACGCTACCTACCTCGTCCGCCACGGCCGGACCCACCTCAACGCCGAAGGCCGTCTCCGAGGCGACCAGAACCCACCCCTCGACAACGTCGGCCGGGACGAAGCGAGCGCACTTGGGCGACACTTCGACACCATCACCATCGCCTACGTCGTGTCCAGCCCACTCCAACGCGCCCACCAGACCGCGACCGCGATCGCTCAGTCCCACGGCCTGCCGGTGCACACCGCGGACGGGCTCCGCGACCGGGACTACGGTCCGTGGGCCGGGGCCCTCATCGCCGACATCGTCACCCGCTTCGGCACCGTCGATCAGGCCCCCGGCATCGAACCATGGGCGACGTTTGGCGACCGCGTCACCCGAGCGCTACTTGCCGAACTCGCATCGAGTCCGGAGGGCCCCGCGGTCGTGGTAGCCCACGACGCCGTCAACCGTGCCCTTCTCCACATGCTCGCCGGCCTCGACCCTGACGCCACGCAAGACACCGGATGCTGGAATGAGCTTCGCCTGCTCGAAGGCCAATGGTCAGCTATGACCGTGAACCGACGACCGTGAACGGTCCGGAACGAAGTAATGTCCCCTCCTACGGCGACCCAGCGGACCGGATCGAGCGCACCGACCGGTTCTGGACAGTCGTGCGCGTCGAGCAGGTCGACGACGGTCAGGCATTTCGTGGCGGTTCAGCCCGACGATCCTCCAGCGGAGTGCCCCTCGCCCGAGGCGACCCTCATGCGCCCCAGGGCGATGTACCAACCATGTACCACGCCAACGGTAAAATCGGGGAACAGCAGGGAACAACGGGGACTTGCAAGCCCGGTCTGAGCAGGGCAAAATAGCCTCTACCAGGAAGAATGCCTCGATCTGGCTGCGTGCTCATAACCCGAAGGTCGTAGGTTCAAATCCTACCCCCGCCACTACAGAAGCCCTGGTCAGACGGTATGTCGGGCCAGGTCTGTCGCGTCCGTGCAACCACGCTGCAACCCAACGCCGGCGGCGAGGCTGTTCAACGAGCGTCGAGCAGAAAGGACACGTTGACCGCCACGACGCGCCAGTGACCGCTGGTGACCTCGATGTCGACGAACCCGGCTTTCCGCTCGGAGCCTTCGAGCACCGAACCCGAAGGTCAGGGGCAGGACTCAAAATCCTGCCCCCGCCACTAGAGAGATCGCCGGAAACCCTAGGTTTTCCGGGCCTTCTGCGTTCTCCGGCCGAGGCGCCTCTTGAGCGCCATGTACCAGATGTGGACCAACAGCCTGAAGGGGCCTCTCTGCCAGCGATGAGCCG
>CAVTWD010000004.1:0-95840 GCA_963738325.1 uncultured Acidimicrobiales bacterium | reverse complement strand
AAGGCGTGATCCGCCATGCCTCGCCTCAACCGAGGACCGCTGATGACCGACAGCCGAGCGTTCGAGACGGAGGACCCGCCTGACTTCCTCACCGTCGAGGAGGCGGCCGACGTCGTCCGCATCGGCCGTACGGCCGCCTACCGCCTGGCCCGCCAGTACCTCGCCACCGGCGGCGCTGCCGGCCTGCCTGCCGTCCGCTACGGCAAGCAGCTCCGCGTTCCCCGCTGCAAGCTGGAGGAGGCGCTCGGCGGGCCGATCACCTGGCCCGTCCACCGAGCCGCCCGAGCCGCTGTCGCCGAGTGTCCCGCAACCGGCGTTCACGGCGGGACGAGCAGACACCGAGCCTCTTCTCGGTGTAGCCCCGATGACCACGCTCAACGGTCCCCGCCTCCCGGCACATCGAGGACAGACGAGTGCACGGACACGCGGAGTGAGTGGTCGTGACCGTCCGGGTGACCACGCTGAAGGGCGCCGACGCCGGCGCCTACTACGTCGAGCAGCTGCCGAACTACTACCTGCAGTCGGGCGAGCCCCGCGGCGTCTGGTTCGGCGAAGGCGCACGACGGCTCGGCCTCGCCGGCGAGGTCGACGACGACGCCTTCCTCGCGGTGATGGCCGGCATGGACCCGCGACGACCCGACCGCCATCTCGGTCGCCGCTACGACGACACGTCGGTGCGTGGGTTCGACGTGACAGCTCGGCGCCGAAGTCCGTGTCCGTGTTGTTCGCACTCGGCGATGCCGACACCCGCCGGGAGGTGCTCGCCGCGCACGACGCCGCCGTGGCGGCGCTGGCCGGATGGATCGAGCGTCACGCCCACACCCGCTACCGCATCGGCGGCGAGGTCGCCGTCGTCGACGCCGAAGGGATCGTCGCCGCCGCGTTTCGCCAGCACACCAGCCGGGCGCTCGACCCGCAGCTACACACCCACCTGGTGATCGCCAACCGGGTGAAGTCACCGGACGGCCGATGGCTGGCCCTCGACGCCCGGTTGATCAAGCACGACCAGCAGTCCCTCTCGGCGATCTACCACGCCGGCCTGCGGTCCGAGCTGACCGACCGCCTCGGTGTCGCCTGGGAGCCACCCGAGCACGGCATCGCCGAGATCCGCGATGTCCCCGACGACGTGCTCGCCGAGTTCTCCACCCGCACCGGCGAGATGCGTCGCCGGATCGACGACAAGCTCGACCGGTTCATCGACACCATGGGACGCGACCCGACCCCCGGGAGCGATGGAAGCTCGAACGAGAAGCAGCGATCGACAGCCGCCCGGCGCAAGTCCACACGCGTCGACGCCGCGAGCTGCACGCGCGTTGGGCCGAGCAGGCCGCAAGCGCTCGGACTCGACCCGCCGAGTTGGTCGACCGCTGCGATCGAGCAGGTCGCACCACGGTTGGGGCTCGACGGGCACGCCTCTCGGCTCGTGATCGACGAGGCGCTCGCGGACGATGGCCGAGAAGCAGTCGACGTGGCGGCCCACCGAGCTCCACCGAGAGCTCGGCGCCGCGACCCGACGACCTCGCCGTCAAGCCGCCGAGCTGGTCGAGTGGATGGACGCCTGGTCGACGATACGGTCGGTGACTACGTTGCGTCGATCTCTCCCGGCCGGTCCCACCCGGTGCGCTGCTGCGCCGCGACGGTCGACCGGTCACCGAGTCGGTCGTCGACCGGGCGTTGACCACGCAGGCGATCCTCGACCAGGAGGACGCGCTCATCGACTGGGCCGACCGTCGCTTCCTCACGACGGCGCGGACGACCCGTCGGCCAGCGAGCACGGCGACGTCGAGCTGAACGTCGCCCAGCGGCAGGCCGCCAGCGCGGTCGCCGGGACCGACGACCTCGTCCTGGTCGTCGGCCCGGCCGGCACCGGCAAGACCACCGCGCTCGCACCGGCAGTCGCCCAGCTCCGAGCCGACGGCCGGGCCGTGTTCGGTGTCGCCCCGTCGGCCACCGCGGCCGACGTGCTCCCGACGAGACCGGCGTCGTCGCCGACACGCTCGACAAGCTGCTCATCGAGCACCGCCTCACCCGGCCACCCGATCACCGCTACGACCTGCCGGTCGGCGCGACGGTGATCGTCGACGAGGCCGGCATGATGCCGACCGCCAAGCTCGCCGAGCTGGCCGACCTCGCCGACGTCAAGGGCTGGCGGCTCGCGCTGGTCGGCGACCCGTTGCAGTTCTCCGCCGTCGGCCGGGGCGGCATGTTCGGCCTGCTCGTCGACACCTTCGGCGCAATCGAACTCGAGCGTGTCCACCGCTTCGACGCACGCCTGGGAACGCGAAGCCAGCCTCCGCCTGCGCCGTGGCGATGTCACCGTCGCCGAGATCTACGACGCCAACGGCCGCCTCCACGGCGGCACCACCCCGCAGATGGAGCGGCCGCCGTCGCCCGCTGGTGGGAGCTGCGCCACTCAGGCAAGCGACGCTCTGCTGATGGCACCGACCAACGACGCCGCCGAACGACTCAACCAGCGATGCCAGCAGCGCACGCCTCCGCGACCGGCGAGATCGACACTGGCAGTCTCACGTCATCCGCCGGCGCCTACCGGATCTACGTCGGCGACGAGATCGCCACCCGGCACAACGACCGCCGCCTCGTCACCGACCGGGGCGACATGGTCCGCAACCGGGCCACTGGACCGTCACCGACATCCACGGCGACGGCTCGCTGACCGCCACCGGTCGCACGGCACCGTCCACTCCCCGCCGACTACGTGGGCGAGCACGTCGACCTGGCCTACGCCCCCACCGGCATCGGCGCCCAGGGACGCACCGTGAGGCCGGGCTGCTGTTCCTGGACGGCCCACCGATGTCCGCAACGTCTACGTGCCGATGACCCGGGGCACCGAGACCAACGAAGCCTTCATCGTGACCACAGGCGAGGAGCGGGCCGCCGACGTCTTCGCCCAGAGCATCGCCACCGACTGGATCGACCTGCCGGCCCACACCCGCCGCGCCGAGCTGCAGGTCGAGTGGAATCGGCCCGACCCGCTCGACGGCCGGTCCCCCGCTATGCGCGATGTCGAGGCCTCCGAGGTCGACGGCCTCGGGATCGACTTGTGACCCCGCTCGGCGCCCCTGCAGCGCATACCGCAGCGTCGGACCGTCCTCCTCGGCGAGTACGTCCCCTCGCACCTCGATCCCGTAGTCGGGGCGCACGGTCATCAGGTAGTTGTCGAATGCCGCGTGGTGGATCTTGCACATGGCGATCCCGTTGGTCACCACGGGCTCGCCACCAATGGCATCGCTGCGGATGTGTGCGGCGTCGAGTAGCTCCGGGTGGCGAAGGTGGCAGAGCGCACATCGGCTGGCGTAGGCGGCCAGCACCTGCGCCCGGAAGACGGGCTGGTGAAGGCGCTCGCGAACAACTCGGTCGGCGTAAGCGCGGCGGAGTTCAATCACCACCGCGTCGTCGGAGTGACCCCATGAGCGCAGTTGCTCGAGATCGAGCGCGTCCACGAACTGATGCTGGTCGGGTTCCTCGTCGACGAGCCATACCGGGAGCACGGGGAGGTACAGACCTGGTGCGATCCCCTGAAACCAGATGAGCGGGAGGCGGCCCCGCATCGCACGGCGCAACGCGACGTTCTCTGGGTGGTCGCGCTCAGTGCCGCGCCACTTGTAGCGCTGGTAGCCGTCCGGACCTCGTTCGTCTGCATATGGGCGCTGGTCCGGACGAGCGGCGAAGACGGTTCGAAAGCTCAGGGCGGAATCGAGCACCCGGGGCTTCCGGATGCCGCGTTGAACGTCCATCAACGGGACGCGTTGGCCCTCGAACTCGAAACTCGCAACGTCCTCATGGCGGACAGGCCCGCCCGTTCGCAGTTGCATGGCGCGGAGGAAAGCGAGAGCCGAGGAGCGCAATCGTTCGTCATAGCCGTCCTGGTCGACGCGAGCCGGCACCGGCAGCGGAGCGTATGGCTTCACGCCGCCCGGCAGGTGGAAGGGGTGCAGCTCCAGAGCCGACTCTGCGCGGGATCAGACCTAAGGTGAGGTTGGCACGGAGGCCCGGAGGGGCCGCCGACCCGACCACGAGTCGGGGTCTCGGGTCGCAGCGGCCACGGCGGCCCCACGGATCCGGCCCTCTACGGAGGGCTCCGCGGGGAGAACACCATGCCCACACGCCGTGTCCGCACCGTCCCAACCCTGTTCGACGCGCCGGTCGGGAAGCGCTCGACCGCGAGTTCCAGCGTTGTAGTTTGAGAGTCGTGGATTCCGACTCCGGCTTCACCGTCGCCGGCCTCTTCGCGGGCATTGGTGGCATGGAGCGCGGACTCGCGAGAGCCGGTGGCCGAGCGGAGCTGCTCTGCGAATGGTGGGAGCCCGCCAAGGCGGTCCTCGCCCGAGCGGTTCCCGGACGTCCCACTCGTCGGGGACGTCCGCGACCTGAAGTCGCTCCCCAAGGTCGATGTCGTGGCCGCAGGTTTCCCTTGCACGGACCTGTCGCAGGCAGGGCGCACACGCGGCATCCAAGGAAGCCAGTCGGGCCTCGTCGCCGAGGTGTTCCGGCTCTTACGGCGGCAGCGCGTCCCGTTGCTCGTGCTCGAGAACGTGCGGAACATGCTCGTGCTCGACAGTGGCGAGGCGATGCGGTACCTGTCACAGAGCTCGAGTTGCTCGGGTACCGCTGGGCGTACCGGCTGGTGGACTCGCGCTTCACCGGCGTACCGCAGCGTCGCCAACGTGTGATCTTCGTCGCCGCACGCGACGTCGACCCAAGGGCGATCCTCTTCGCCGATGATGCTGGGCGGACCTCGGTCCGACCGGTACCACGACGACTGCTTCGGCTTCTACTGGACCGAAGGGCTGCGTGGTCTGGGGTGGGCACAGGACGCCGTCCCGACCCTCAAGGGCGGCTCCACCGTCGGCATCCCGTCACCGCCAGGCATCTGGTGCCCCGCGGGCGAGCTCGGACGGCGCATCGTCGTCCCGGGCATCGAGGACGCCGAGCGGCTGCAGGGTTTCCCGCGCGGGTGGACCGCGGCCGGCAACGGATGTCGAACGTCGCAAGGGCACACGATGGAAGCTCGTGGGAACGCAGTGACCGTTGGCGTGTCGGCATGGCTGGTCAGCGCATCCGCAACCCGGGCGAGCCGTTCCTCGAGGGAGCAGCGATGCAGGCAGGAGACCGTTGGCCGAACGCAGCGTTCGGCGCCGGCGGCAAGGTCTGGGCAGTCGACGTCTCCATGTGGCCGACCCACGCAGCGGTACCAGCACCTGGCCGGAATCGTCGATCTCGCGTCCGCTCAGCCGTTGTCGGCACGAGGCGCGGCTGGCTTCCTGTCAAGCGCTCGACGAGCGAAGCTGCGGTTCGTCGATGACTTCCTCGACGACCTCGAGGAGCATGTCGCACTCATGAGCGGCGAGGTATCCGTCGTCGCCTGACGACGGCCATCCGGCCCGCCCGCCCGCGTCGTCGGAGCACATCCGACGACGGATGGAGCGCCAGGTCCGGCGAGACACGAAGCCGGAGCTCGCCCTTCGCGGAGCCGTCTGGCGCCTCGGGCTGCGCTATCGCGTCGACGTCGCCCCCATCCCGGGCCGCCGACGCGCCGATCTCGTGTTCACGCGGGCGAAGGTCGCGGTGTACGTCGATGGCTGCTTCTGGCACAGCTGTCCGACAGCACGCGCACGATCCCGAAGGCGAACCGCGAATGGTGGGTCGCGAAGCTGAGGCGAACGTCGCGCGCGACCGGGACACCGACGCGCCGCCTCGCGAGCTCAGGGGTGGCTCGTCATCCGCGTCTGGGAGCACGAGGACGTGGACATCGGCAGCGCGACGAGTCGAGGGGGCGGTCTGCAAGCGCCGGTAGCAGAGGCGGGAAAACCAACGATGAGCGTCCTACGGTTGACCTGATGCCCAGCCGAACGCCGAGGCCCGACAAGAGCAAGACGCCGATGAAGGTGGCGCTCGAACCGCGCGGCGGCGAAGTCGCCAGGTGGTGTCCGACCGCCAGCGTTCGGCGACAACCGGAGCGACAAGAAGAACTACGCGCAGAACCTCAGCGCCGAGCTCGCGTTGATGATCGCCGAGTGTCTCCGCCCGCACTACGCCAAGGCGCGACTAACGCCCCGCGAAGACGGCACCGGCCTCGAGTTCAGTGTTGGCGCCAAGCTCGACAGCAAGAAGACGGACGTCGGCGTGTGGGACGATTCGGCAGGGCTGATTCTTGGCGTGTCCGATCAAGACCTACTCGTTCCGCGACTACCACGGGGCGACGGCGAAGAAGCCCGCCCACCTCGGGCGCTATCAGCGCAACGTCAAGCGGAACGACATGGAGCTTCGCGACGAAGCAGATGTGCTCCACCGTCGTCAGCCGTACGCCGTCCTGTTCGCTCTCTTCTTCATGCCACGAGATGCCTGCTGGGACGGCGTGACCGGCCACAGCTCCTTCGCACACGCTGTCTTCACGTTCCGCAAGCGCGCCGGACGTCGATCGGCCGACGCACCTCGCTCGGACCTCTTCGAGAAGGTGTACGTCGGCTTGTTCACCGACAACGGCGTCGTCGAGTTCTTCGACGTGGAGAATGCGCCACCCGGAACCAGCCGCCCTCGAACACCATCACCCTGGCTGAGCTCATCGAGATCATGCGGGGCGAGGTCGTGATCCGGAACGAGGGCGTCACTCCCGAGGAGCGCTACGCACCGGACGACCCGACGTGGACCGTTCCGGCCGGCTCACTCCCCGAGGGCCTCGAGGTGGAGGAGCCCCTGGGCTTCGACCAGGCCATCAGCGACGTCGACGAGCTCGCCGACGACAGCTACTGAACTGATTCCGCCGGAGCCGTCTGTTTGCAGTGCGCGCCGCCGGAGCGCGGCGTATCCTGGCGCCTGCTCGACCGAACCCGACGGAACACGACCTCTGGTCCTCTTCCTGAGAGCGACGCCGAGCACCCATCGACACCGGCCCGGCTCGGGCCGCCTGCGAAGGAGAGAACAGATGTTTCGCGTGGAGAACGCAGACTTCATCGCCGACAAGCTCGCGTCCGAACTCCTGCCTGATCAGGAGTACCGCGAGGCAGCGAAGAACGCCGAAGAGGCCATCCAGCGGCGTCTTGAGCTGGATCCCAATAGTGCGCCAGGGCGGATCGAGTACGACGTCGACTGGGCGATGCTGCAGGCCACTGGAGCCTGGTACGTGGCGTGCACCGACAACGGCGACGGCATGAGCCGGTCCGAACTGGAGCGGTACACGACGACCCTCGCAGTACAGGGTGCTGGGCGGAACCAGTCGCTGAGCGGCAACCAGGGCATGGGGTTGAAGATCAGTGGTCCAACGCGCCACAAGGCCGGTGTTCTGATCCGCTCGCTCAAGCACGGCGAGCACACAATGGTTCAGGTCGGCTGGAATCCTGCCACCAAGGAGTACGGGCTGATTCCCATCGGCCCGAACGGGGAGTCGGTCGTCTCCGTGCCCGAGGAGATGTTTCCCCGTTTCATAGTCGAGAATGGCTCAGGCACGGTCGTCACGTTCCTGGGCAACGCCGACCTGGACAACACCTTCGCGCCGCCGGGTCGCCCCAGAGGTTGGCTGTTCAAGTACCTCCACCAGCGCTTCTTTCGCTTCGCCAACGACGCAGTCGACCTCCTCGTCCGAGTCCCTGTCGGTGATGTCGAGGACTGGCCACAGACCCGAGAGGACGCAGATGAGCGGCAACGCGGCGTCGGCGGTCGATCGTTCAATCTGTCGAAGGTCCGCGGGACGGCGTCCGTATGGGACGATGCATCGGACCGACAGGGTGCCGGCCATCGAGGCGTTGTCGATCTCGCCGGGGATCCAGGTGCGGACGTACCCGCAGCACGACTCCACTGGTGGGTCATCCCGGCCGGTCCCGGGACCGATGTCAGTACCCGAACCGCGAGCGGTGGGAGCATCGCCGTCCTCTACCAGAACGAGCTCCATGACTGGCGCACGAGCAACCAGGCCAATCCCTTCTTCGCGCGACTCGGTGTCCTCTTCGGTAAGACACGGATTGCCTTCGTCCTGGAGCCGCTTGGATCCACCGTGACCTCGGATTTTGCTCGGGCTCACGTTCTGGTCGGCGGCCGACCTGTCTTCGAGAGCGAGGCATGGCACGTGTGGTCGGACCAGTTCCGCTCCGACATGCCCGAACCGATCAGGCGCACCATGTTGGAGGAACAGGCTCGCCTCCAGGTCGAGGACCCGGATCGTGCGCGGCGCATACGAGACCGCCTGAAGGATGTCATGCAGATGCTGCGTCCGCGCCGCTTCCGGCGCAGCGCAACGGGTGACATGCCTGCGGGCGGCCCGGCGTCGGCCGGCCCGGGCAACACTGACGGTGTGGTGATCGAGCGTTCGGCAGGCGCCGGCACACGACAGGGACCGGGCGCGACACGTGGAATTGGCGCCGCGCTCACGCAGATCGATGAGACCCACGGCGAGCCGGCTACCGAAGTCTTCACGATCCTGCGCCTGGACCCGAAGTGGGTGACCGAGGCCGAGAGCGATGACTTCCCGCTGGTCAACGGCAACGGCAGGGGCCTTCATGACCGGGCAGCTGCCCTCGCCGGGGAGGACGGTCTCACGGCGGCGATCCTCCTTCTCAACCGCGAGTTTCGTGGTTACCAGGCGATCCTCGCAGCCGTAAACGAGTGGGCGAACTCCGACGGCGACGATGACAAGGCGCAACTGATCGAGACCTACACGCAGGAGTGGGTCGAGCAGAAGATGATCGAGGCGGTGAACGGGCTGCGGCAACTGGAGAACGGATCGACGTGGACGGCCGTGAACTTCGACGACGCGTTCAGTCCAGTCGCACTTACGGCTGCCTTCATGGCTGACCGATATCACACGCTGCGGGAAGTGAAGCGACAGGTTGGCTCCCTACGACGCGCAGACGCAGCCGTGTGATCCCGCGCTGCCTCGTCGTCGGCGCTCCGGACGAGGCTCGATCCTGCCTCACTTCTAACGGAACTTCTAACGGACCTCACGCCAGACGGTGTTATCCACAGGCATCAACCGTCACTGCCCGGATCGCGAAAGTCCAGCTAGACGGCGTGATCCGGCACCAACCGTCACGAGCCGGCACACCCGGCCGACGGCTCATAACCCGAAGGTCGTGGGTTCAAATCCCACCCCCGCCACCAATTGACTAACCCAGGTCAGGGCCGGTTTTCCGATAGGGAGCCGGCCCTGTCCATTGGCTGAATCGGGGTTGTTGTCAACGATTTGTCAACACTCGTTATAACGTCGACGGCGCCCACACCTGCTGTCAACAGAAGCCATCAGCGCAGCCGTCCGCGGCGCGTTGCCCCAGGTCAGATTGACGTGGACGAAACCCGACGGTCCCACGTCGGGTAGAGAACCCGAAGGTCCGTCGCCAGGCGTCGACCAGATCGTCACGATGGAAGGCAGAATCGAACCGTCATCAGTTCGACTTTCGAATGCCGTGGTTGACTGGGAGCGACCGTTGTTGACCGGTCTTTCCCGTCCTTCTTCCGTTCCGTCCTACCGGCGAGCCATCCTCGCCGGAGCCCAGCTGTGGCCACTCTCGATGACCTTGGGGCCTCGGCCCGCGCGGTTGATCGAGTCGGCGAACTCGCGTTGGACGCCGATCAGAGCGTCGCGCTTACCGTCCGCCGGTTGACGAATACGACCGTGGCTATGTTCACTCCTGGAGAGAGTCTTCAGAGGACCTTGGCGCCCAAGGCGATGTCGAAGCCGGCGCCGTTGCGGGCCACGCCGACGAGGAGGATGCCGGCCCATTCGAGGGCGTGGGCCATCTCGAGCGGTCCTGCGTCGAGGGGCCGCATGTCCATGCTCTGCAGAAACGCCGCGAAGGCTGTTTTCGCCTCGGCGCTGTCGCCGGCGAAGAACACGTCCACGGGCTTGTCTTCGGCAAGGACGTTGCTCAAGATTGTGTTGAATGCCTTCACGACGTGTGCGCTCTTGGGGGCAGCGGCGGCGATCTGCTCGGACATCGAGTTGCCCGCGGTGGTCACGAGTCCGGTGGCGTCGGTGTTGAACGGGTTGGTGATGTCGATGAGGATCTTGCCGGCCAGCGCTTCGCCGTAGTGCGCGACCGCTTCGACGGCGCCGGCGTACAGGACGGCCAGAATGACGATGTCACCTGCCGGTTTTGCGCCGAACGTGCCGACGGTCGCCCCGTTGCCGATCTGGTCGGCAAGCACCTGAGCTTTGGCGGTGTTGCGGCTCATGAGCTCGAGGGTGTGGCCGTGCTTGGTTGCCCGGGTGCCGATGGCGGTGGCCATGTTGCCCGAGCCGATGATGCTGATGGTGGTCATGACGATTTCCTTTGCTGTCTGTGGATAACTGCTGGGTACCAGGTTCTTGCCGGTGTGGTGGGCTGCGTAGAGAGCATTGGCCGCGCAGCAGCGGGGGGGAGTGCTAAGAGCGTTCGCGGACGACGTGTTCGCGTACGGCGGGGATGGTTTCAGCGGCGAAGCACTCGATTACGTCCGGGTCGTCGCTGGCCAGGATGAAGATGCTGACACCGTCCTCGACGGCCATCTGGGCCAGTGTCTCCTGAGTCTGCTGGCCCGCAAAGATGTTGAGTAGACGGGTGATCTCGCGGGGGTCGCGGCCGGCGGCCCGGGCGGCGTCGTCGATGATCGCGTTTCCCTTCGACAGGCCGCCCGGCTCCATCATCGGCAGTGACGGCAGCCAGCCATTGGCCTTGCGCCCGACCAGGTCCTGCATCTTCGGCTTGTGGGCTCCGATCCAGATCGGGATCTCGTGGGCGGGTGCGGGTCCGCGCTCGGCGCCGTGGACCGAATAGAACTCGCCGTCAACATCCACGCCGCCGGGCTCGTCGGCATCCCAGACCCCGCGGATGATGTCGATTGCCTCGTCAAGTGCCGCAACGCCCTGTAGCGGGGTCAGCCGCCGTCCGCCGATCGCCTGCACGGCATCCCAGTAGAAGCCGGCTCCGAGTCCGAGGCTGGTCCGTCCACCGGAGAGCAGGTCGAGGCTGGCCGCCGCGCGGGCGAGTACGGCGGGTGGCTGACGCAGCGGCAGGTTCAGCATGTTGCCGGACACTCCGATGCGTTCGGTCCGCGCGGCCACCCAGCTCAGCAGAGTCCAAGTATCGAGAAAGCTCGACTGGTAGGGATGGTCCTGGAAGGTGACGAAGTCAAAGCCGAGCCGTTCACTGAGCTGCGCCAACTCGACCGGACGGCTGGGCGGGGAGTTGGTTGGTCCGATGAATGTTGCGAAACGCAGGGGATGACCGTAGTCAGGCATCGATGTCTCCTTCAGTCGTTCGTGTGATCCGGACAGAGCGCCGACATGAGGCACTCCTCTGGTCGTCGCTCGCCGTTAGATCTGGCTGAACCCGCCGTCGACGACGAGGTTTGCGCCGGTGATGAAGCTGGAGTCGGAGGAGGCCAGGAACAGCGCAGCAGTCCCGATTTCCTCGCTGGTTCCCAGCCGTCCGAGCGGGATGGCGGCGGTGATCTGCTCCCGAAATTCGGGGGACACGGTGCTGAAAAGCGCGGTGTCGATCGAACCGGGACTGACGACATTTACCCGGATACCGCGGACGTTCAGCTCCGCGGCCCAGGTGCGCGCGAGTGAACGAACGGCGGCCTTGCTCGCCGAGTAGAGACCGGCACCGGGGATGCCCTTGGTCGCGCTGGTCGTGCCGTTCAGGATGATCGAGGCACCGTCGCTCATCAACGGCAGCAGGTACTGAACGGTGAACACAGTGCCGCGGAAGTTCACGCCCACCATCGCATCGAACGTATCCGGGGTGATGCTTCCCAACGGGTCGGACACCGACCCGAGGCCGGCGCTCACAAATAGGACGTCGACTCGTCCGTGATGCTCCCGCACGGTCTCGGCCAAGCGAGCCAGGTCGTTCAGATTTGCCGAGTCCGCCTGGACGCCCGTCACGTTGTGGCCGATGGCGGCGACCGCCTCGTCCAGTCTGTTCCTGTCTCGTCCGGTGATGAACACGTCGGCGCCTTCGGCGACGAACAACATGGCCGTTGCCAACGCCATCCCAGAGGTTGCTCCAGTGATCACGGCGACCTTGCCATCAAGTTTGGGCATGGTGTCCTTTACCTTTCTGTCGGCGGGTTAACGCCGGTTGTGAGCAGCGCTCCGCAAACGGGGTCGTCTCCCGTTCGTGGATGCATGCCTACCATAACAGATGCGTGCACGCGCATGCAACTGGACGAGCAACTACTTTTCGGGTATGCTGCCGAGCGTGAAGGCACCCTATCGCAACCGCGAATCATTTCCCCGGACCAGGTCAACGGCTGGTTTGCGCTGCTGTTCACGCACGCCACGGTTACCGGGCGGATCGACGCCGTGCTCATGGACCAGCACAAGATCTCGTTCAGCACCGTCGAGATCCTGTGCTGGCTCATGGAGACCGAGCCTCAGTCGGTTCGAGGTCTGTCTGGCAAACTTGTCAGCGTCAGCCCGACCAGAGCATCACGGTTGGTTCAGGAACTGATCGATGCCGGGCACCTCCAACGTGGAGCCGACCAAGGCGACGGTCGGGTGTCGCTCATCAGCTTCACCAAGAGCGGACGGCACTTCGCCGAGACGGTCAGACGAACCTTCGAAGTTTCGGTCAAGAAATATTTCGTCGATCCCCTCAACGACGATGACATCGCTGCCATCACCCGGATATGGGCCAAGCTCGAAAACGCAGAAGGTCCTACCTGAGGGAATCCGAGTCGCCCTGATCGCTCCCCTCTCCCGGCGACACGAGACCAATCAGCGGCTGTCGTCCGCTGTCTGGATTTCGGACGACAGGACCGCGGAATGGTGGGATGGATCGCTGCGACGACCAAACTCAGCCGCTGCCAGGCGCTGTTGCGGTGTTCGTTCAGGGCTCGCGTGAGACCACGTCGTGCCTGGTGCGGTCAGATCGCGGTGGCGAGTTCGTCGAACGCGGCAGCACAGCGAAGACGGTCGGCGATGGCGTCGACACCGAGTTCGTAGTGGCCGCGGCGCAAGTTCTGGATGAACGCATGACCCGTGATGATCACGGTCGCGGTGCGGTCGGTCTTCAAGCCGCGCATCGGGCGCAGCCGCGCCTTCAACCGGCCGTGATCGCACTCGACCCGATTGTTCGCATACTTGCTCGTGTTCTGCAACGCCTGGGGCAGCAACTCTTCGATCACGTTCGCGAGCGGCGCCGCGCGGTCGGTGACGACTTCTTCTGGTTCGCCGTGCGCGGCGATCGCCGTCGTGAAGAACGTGCGCGCCGCGGCAATGTCACGCCGAACCGACACGTACACGTCGATGACCTGGCCGTATCCGTCGACCGCCCGGTACATGTACCGCCACACGCCGGCGACTTTGACGTAGGTCTCGTCAACGAACCAGCGCCGCCCGACAGCATGGCGACACGGTCGGGCGGCGTCGACGAGCAAAGGAGTGAACCGTTGCACCCAGCGGTGCAGCGTGACGTGATCAACCTCGAAGCCGCGTTCGGCGAGCAAATTCCTCGATGTCACGGTACGACAATCCGAACCGAAGGTACCAGCGCACCGCAAACAGGATCACCTCCGGCGGGAACCGAAACCCAGCGAACACGGAGGACAACTTGGCGGGGTGCGCGACACAGCGACAACGTCTCATCGGCACACCCTCGTCGCCGGCACGCGATCCGTCAACGCAACAGAGCCTTCGGCGGGCTGTCGGCGAAACGCGATGGCCAGGCCTCCACGAACCTGGCGAGCGACTTTTCGCCGGCACCGCGTTGCGGCCGGTCGGCGAACCAGGTCACCCCTGCGACACCGCTCAGGGTGAGCTCGTAGGTTCCGCTGTCACCGATGGGGGTGGCGGCACCGCTGTTGGCCTCGAGCACGAACATCGTCGGCACTTGTTCGGGGCCCGCGGTACCGCGCGCTTCGCCGGTGGGGTTCGGCGCAGCGGATGTCACGGTGGTTGCAGATGGACCGTTCGAGGCGCCGTCAACATCTGCGCACCCGGCGGCCACGCCGGGGACGATGAGGAACGCGACCGCGCTTCGGTAGACAGCGGAAAGGGAACTGGGCATGTTCGGCTCCTTGTGAGATCGAGGATCATCGAGTCCCAGCTCGACGTCAGCAGCCAGGGAACGGCTGGCGTTGTGGTGCTGACGGTGGCTGGGCGGTCGGATCGCTCAGGGATGGCTCGTGGCCGGCTCGGGTCCATTGGTCGCGGCCGTGCTGGCGGTCTCGGTCAGATGCGCTCTGACGGCGCGGGACAGCTCGCTGGCGGGGCCTCTGCCGGCAGGTGATGCGGACAGGGAGGCCAAGACGACGATGGTCGTGTCGGTGTCTGGATCGCGGACCACCTGGGACTCGTAGCCCGAGATCTGGCCGGCGTGCCCGTAGTAGGAGCCCGCTCTGATCATTCCCGAGCCGTAGGCCGGGCCATCGGGCTGATCGGGATCGATCGGTTGGATCGAGGCCAGCCGGTGCGCCTGGGTCTCGGGGTCGAGCAGCGCGCCATCGACCAGCGCCTTGGTCCACACCACCAGGTCGTCGGCGGTCGAGATCACCGATCCGGCCGTCCAGGCGATCGAAGGGTTCGCCCCACTCCAATCAGCAGGTAGCAGCTCGCCGTCGGCGGCCGCCTGCTGCTCATCGGCAGGCAAGGCGGGATCGGTACCGAAGGTCTTCTCCGCCGTTCCGTACTGGTAGCCGTGGGCGTACACCGTGGGCATTGAGGCGTCGTCGAGTGCCGGCATCACCGTGGCGTGCATGCCGAGCGGATCGAACAGGCGCTCCTGGAACAGCTCGGGGACGGTCTGGCCGGTGACGTCCTCCATCACCAGTCCGAGCAAGATGTAGTTGGTGTTCGAGTACTGCCAGGCCGTGCCCGGTGGGAACGACACCGGCTCACTGAAGGCCAGGGCCAGGAGGTCGTCGGGACTCCAGATCCGCTCGGGATCCTCGTCGACGGCCCGCTGGAACGCGTGGTTCTCGGTGTAGCCCGCCAGCCCACTGCGCATGTCGAGCAGCTGGGCGATCGTGATGTTGTCGCCGTTGGGGACGTCGGGTCGGTACTTGGAGATCGGATCGTCGAGCGACAGCTCACCTTCGTGGGCCAGCTGCAAGATGATCGTGGCTGTCATCGTCTTGGTGATGCTGCCGATCCGATAGTGATCAGACGTGCCCGGCTGGTCGTCGCCCCCCAGCACTCGCGACCCGAACCGGAACGTAGCGTCGCCAAACTTCGACGACCGCACCACGACCACCGCTGAGGGCACCTGCATCGACTCGACGAGCTCGGCCAGCACCGGGCCCATCTCGTTGGCGTACGGCGCCGCCGGAGCCGTCGTCGTCGTGGGGGACGACGACGATGTGTTCCCGCAGGCGGCGATCGCCAACAGGCCGGCAGTGACGGCGACGATCGCAGTCCGCCGGCGGGCGCCGAAGCAGGGCCGGGTCGAGCTGGTTGTCATGATGATTCCTTTCGGTTCGAAGTCGGACTTGGTCGGTGTGCTCGACCGCCGAGCGGGTCATCTGCACAGCGGGTTGTGATCTCGATGGTGCGGACTCGTCGCGGCGCAGACATCGTCCGGGTGGCCCATATGGGGACGAGGGATCCGAGGAAACGTCGAGGCATGGTGGTCCTCCGTGAGCTCCGGGCGCGCGCAGCGGGTCAGCCGGCCGACGCCGTCGGCGCGAGGCGGACGTCGTCGACGATGGTGCGGATGGCGTCGACGACGAGCGCCGGCTTGTCGAGGTAGATGGCGTGTCCGCTGTCGGTCGCGATGACTCGCTCGGCGTCGAGGTCGGCAGCCAACCGGTCGAGCGACGTGAGCCAGTCCTGGAAGGTGACCATCTCGTCGCGTGTCGCTTCGGGTGGCAGCAGGTCGATCCGCCACGGCTGGCCGGCAGAGAGCACCACCGCCGGGATCCGCGGCATGGGTGGTGCGGCGTCGATCTGGGCGCATGCGTCGACGAGTTGCACGCCCTCACGGACCTGGTCCGACGTGGCGACGTTGGCGGCGTCCCAGTTGGCCAAAGCGGCCGCGCTGACGACGGTCGCCATGAGCTGGGTGGCGGGGTCGACCATGACGAGGCCGGCGACGTCGGGCGGGGTGGGTCCGGGTGTCGAGCGTGGCGATGAGGCTGCCGCAGAAATGGGTGACGAGCACGTACGGTCTGGGCTCGCCGAGTGCAGCGCGTCAGTTCGATCGCACCGGGCGGCGAATCGTCGGTCGTCCGCGAGGTCGAGCCACGGTTCGAGCCCACGATGGGCGAAGAGTCCCCGGTGTTCGGGATCGATCTCGGCGGCGGTCATTCCGTGAGCGTGCGCAGCCGGCTCGCCGGAGACATCGGCCAGGTGGCGCACTTTGCCGCGCCGCGCAGGGCAGGCCGGTGACGCGTTCGCGGCCTGCGACTTCCGTCGCTGCTGGGCCGCTGGGAGCTCTCTCGTGGCCGCCAGAAGCAGCTCGCGATGAGGGCCGACAGAACGCGTCCGCGACCAGGCCGCTGACCGCGGTCAGCGATGAGGTGTGGGCGGTCGACGTCCGAACGTTCGGCTGATGTCGGAGTCGGCGAGGATCATCCGGCGCGGCGGGCCACGGCGGCCGCCAGCTCGACTCGTGACGTGAAACCCGTCTTGGCCAGCACGTGGGAGACGTGGGTCTGCACGGTGCGACGCGACAGGAACATCCGCTCGGCGATGTCGGGATTGGACAGTCCGGTGGCCACAAGGTCGGCGACTCGCCATTCGGTGACGGTGAGGCTGTCCCAGCCCGTTGTGGGTCGCCGGCGGGGTCCTCGTTGGCCTCGGCGTATGCCGGCGGCGCGCAGCGCTGCCTCGGTGCGGGCCGCGCTGCGCACTGCCCCTAACTGCTCGTATGTGGCCATCGCGGCCAGCAGGCGCAGCTGTGCGGCGGCGAGGTGCCCACTGTGGGCCAGGGCGCGCCCGGCATCCTCGTCGGCGAGTGCGGCGCAGTACGGCCGCGGCCCCGTACGGGCTATGTCGGCCGCCGCGACCAGGGCGTCGAGGTCGCTCCTGAGCAACCCCCGGCAGGTCAGCGCGGCCGAGCGGGCGGTGGGCGAGGCGAGCCGGTGGGCGCCGACCTCGACCGACGGAGTGAGCTCGTCGGCCATCTCCATACGCCCGGCGGCCACCATGAGCCGGGCCAGGTGGGGAGCGACGAATGGCACCGACCCGTACATCTCGTCGCGCAGGTACCCCCGCCAGACATCGAGGAGGACGTCGGTCGCGTCGTCGACTCGCCCCTGGGCTTCCAACAGCTCGGCCTCGCCCTGGCGGAACAGGTCGAGCAGAGGTTGCTCGCCGGTGCGCCGCAGATAGCCATCGGCCGCGTCGACCATCTCGGCCGCGCCAGCCAGGTCGTCGCCCCGCACGGCGAGGCCGACCAGGGCCCCGTAACTCCCGAGGCGCCAGCCGGTCCCGAGGTCGACGGCCAAATCGAGCCCGCTGCGGCACTCGGCGGCCGCGTCGTCGACCTCGCCCGTGGCCATGAGCACCCAGCCCATGGCGGCGTGGTACATCGCCTCGAGCATGCCGACCCCACCGGCCTCGGCTCGGGTCTGCCCTCGGCGCAGGGCGTCGATGGCCTCGTCGGTGCGGTCCAAGTCGAACAGGAGCATGCCTCGCCACACGTCGGCGGGGTTCTGTTCGCCGACGGGCTTGGCCGAGCGACGGGCGACCTGGTCGGCGCGATCGAGATGGCCGAGGCCGGCGACGGCCCAGCCCCGCATGCGGGCCAGGACCGCCAGCGTCACGTGGGCGGCGTGGGCGGACGGACCGTCGTCGGCCGCGGTCGCCAGTTCGACGGTTCGCCCGGCGGCCCGTTCGGCGCCGTCCAGATCGCCGAGCGCGATGCGGGCCCAGGCGCTGGCGGCGGTCGTGCGGGGCTGCTCAGAGCGGTCGGTCGAGGGGTTGGCGAGGATGCATTCCGCCTCTTCGAGCGCCTCGCGCACGCGCGACTGGGCGAACAACGTCGCCAGGAGGATCTGGCGCACGGCGCGTTCGTCGTCCGGCCCGGGGTGGGCGGCGAGCTGCTGGCGACAGAGCCGCTCGGCGTCCATGGCCCGTCCCGACCAGGAGAGGTAACGGGCCCGGAGCCGCGCCAGGTGCGCTCGCTGGGCGTCGCCTTCGGGCAACAGGCCTTCGGCGTGCTCCAACAGCTCCGACGCGGCCACCGGCGAGTGCCGGCCGGCCGACGCGGCCGCCCGCTCGAGCCAGTCCACCGCCTCCCGATCACCGGGAGCGGCGCTGCGCAAGAAATGCTCGCCGACCTGGAGGGCGGGGGCACCGGCCGCGGCCAGCGCAACGGCGACGTCACGATGCAGGCCCACGCGCACCGCCAGCGGAATGTCCTTGTAGAGCGCCAGGCGCACGAGGTCGTGGACGAACGCCAGGCGCACCTCGTCTTCCCGCAGGATGCCGGCGACGAGCGCGGCGTGGAGCGGCCGCTGCAGGTCGATGGCCCGACGCCCACTGACCACTCCGAGCTCCGCCACGGTGAACGACATGCCCAGCACGGCGGCCAACCGGAGCACTTCGACCGTGTCGAGGTCGAGCTGCTCGAGGCGCCGGAGGACGGCCGCCGACAGCAAGCTCGGCATCCCGACGTCGTCGGCGGCCACTCGACCGTCGTCGTCGACGTGCAGTGCGTCGGCGGCCCGCAGCCCAACGAGCAGCTGACAGACAAACAAGGGACTGCCGCCGGCGCCGGCCAGGAGTTTGGAGAGGGTAGGACCGGGGGGAGCCCCGACGGCGTCGACCACGATGGCCTCCACCTCCTCATCGGCGAGTGGCCCGACCGACACGTCTCGAGCCCCGCCCGCCCGCAGAACGGTCAGGAGCTGGCTCACGTCGGGCGGCCGTGGAGGAGAGCGCACGGACAGGACCAGCAGCAGCCCAAGCTGGGGCACGAGCCTCGCCAGCCGCGAAACAAGCGTGATGGTGGCGGGATCGGCCCATTGCAGATCGTCGATCACGACGGCGACAGGCGAACCGGCGGCGGTCCGCTCGAACAGGGCCAGCAGCGCCTCCTCGATCACGAACTCGGTGGCCGAGCGATCAACGTCGCGGATGCGCGGATGGGAAGCCAGTGCATCGAACACCGATCCGAACGGGCGGCGGCGCTCGAGCTCTTGGGCGGCCGCCCGCCGCACCGAGATGCCGTGGGCGCCGGCCTCCCGCTCGAACCTTTCAAGCAGGTGGGTCTTGCCCATGCCGGAGTCGCCCTCGACGATGACCACCGAGCCACTGCCGGCGACCGCCCGGCGAGCAGCGGTTGTGAGCACGGCCAGCTCGGCGCCGCGACCGATGGCGTCCGCGGTCACCGCCCGATCCTACGCAGGCGCACAGAACGCCACCTGGCGGATGTCTCGGGCGAGCCGGCGGCGCACCCTCATGCAATGACGCGGCCGGGCTCACTCCCGAATGACGCGTCACGACGGTCAGTCGGCGTCGTATGACGCATCGAAAGGAACAGCCATGTCCATCGACCGAGCGATCTCGTCCGAGATCACCACCTACAAACCCGCACGCGTATGGATCGCCGGCGACGTGTGGGACAGCCCACTCGGCAAGCGGCCAACCGTCTGCCCAGCGGTCTCTGGGCAGACCCGGACCTGCGTCTACGACCGGCGCGGCACGACCCGGGCGGTGGCCGAGGGCGGGATCAGCCGCAGCGACCCCGTCCCGCAGCCGGTCGTGCCCTGGGCGTCGGCAGCCGACCTCCACGCCCTGCTCCAGGTGTCGGGCGAGACGGCCCCGGTCGTGCTCGCCGCGCACTCCTACGGCGGCCTCGTCGCCCGCTACTACGCGAACCGGTACCCCGACGACGTGGTCGGAATGGTGTTGATCGACAGCTTCTCGCCGGAGCTGCGTGACTCGATGGGCGACAACTGGCCGGCGTGGATGCGCTGGAACAGGCCGGCCGACGCGATCATCGCCGACACCCCCGACGACGAGCGGGTCGACTTCGCCAAGGCGCTCGATGAGGTCGACGCCGACGAGGCCATCGCAGCGATGCCGGTGGTCGTGCTCACCGCTGACGCGCCGTACCCGGCGGTGCAGATCCCCGGCGTTCCCGCCGACATGAACGTGATCACCCGCGCCGCGCAGGACACGTCGCCGCGCGAGGTGGCCAACCTCGTACCGGGCGCCGAGCACGTCACCGCGACCGACAGCGGACACGCCATCTACCTCTACAAGCCGGCGCTCGTCGTCGACGCCATCCGCACCATCGTCGACGACGTTCGCCTCGCCCCCACGTCAACGACCGGCTGACCCGGTCGAGCGTCACGAACCCACGGAGGACCACCATGCCTCGACCTTTCCTCGGATCCCTCATCGCCATTGGCCGGTGGTCGTCTCAGGCGCCGGTTGTGCCCACGACGCCCGATCGACGACCACGCCTGCTGGCACCACCGCCGACGTGGCGACGACCGACACCATCAGCCCGTCGATCATCACTGCCCTGGCGTCCGACCCGACGCCATTCCGAGGATCAGACGACAAGTTCCACGTCGCTTACGAGTTGTCCGTATTCAACTTCGCTCGCCGCCCGGCCGCGATGGCCGATCGCGGCATTGGTCGCCGTGGCCGTCGTCGCGACGAGCTGCGCGAGCAGCGAGGCGGCGCGCCCGGCTGCGTCATCCGCTCCGGCGGGTTCGACGGCGTCGGTCCTGCCCGCGGACGGTATGCGTGCGTCGTACGCCGCGGCGCCGTGTCCAAACCCGATCTTCTCGGAGTTCGGTAACAGCCTCGATCTGGGTCCGGACTTCAGGTGCGGGTATCTCACCGTTCCCGAGGACCGGAGCAAGCCGGACGGCCGGACCATCCGGCTCGCCGTCGCCATCCGCCCCGCGACCGCGCCGGACAAGAAGCCTGATCCGATCGTGTTCCTCACCGGCGGCCCGGGCGGGAGCGGGCTTGGTGAGGGCCCGGGGGTCGCCAAGGAATGGCGTCCTGACCGCGACGTCATCTTCCTCGATCAGCGGGGCGCCCTGAAGTCGGACCCGTTCCTGTCGTGCCCTGAGATCGACACGTTCATGGCGAGCACCGTCGGGTTGTCGTGGAGCGCGCCCGAGACCGCGGAGCAGGAAGGGGCGGTCGTGCAGGCGTGCCGGGACCGGCTGGCCGGCGCTGGCGCAGACCTCGCCGCCTACAACACAGCCGAGAGCACGGCGGACGTGGCCGACCTACGGATCGCGATGGGCTACGACGAATGGAACCTCTACGGGATCTCGTACGGGACCGATCTTGCGTTGCAGACACTGCGCGACCACCCGGCCGGGATCCGGAGCGTCGTCGCCGACGCCGTCCTGCCGCCCAACATCAACCCCATCGAGGCCGGTTGGCGTGGCGCCAACGAGAGCGCGACGGCGATCTACGACGCCTGCGCCGCCGACCCCGCTTGCCATGCCGCCTTTCCGGAAGGGCGCGCCGAGTACACCCGTGTGCTCAACGACCTCGCCGCCCACCCACGGACCGTTCACGTCGCCGATCCCAAGACGGGCAAGGACACCACCGTCGTGATCGACGCGTACAAGCTCAGCTACACCGTCCAGTTCGGCACCCTCATCGGCTCGCCGCCGAAGCTGCCGTCGATGATCCACAACCTCGCCGTCGGCGACGGCACCGAGGCCGCCCTCGAGGTCCTCGCCGGGGTCTTCCCGCGTGGATTCAACAGCTACGGGTTGCAATACGGCGTCGAGTGCGGCGAGATGGTTGGCCGCACCGACCCCGAGCGCGTCGCCGCTGCGGGCGCCCGCGACTTCCCCGACGCTCCCGGATCCGTGACCGCCCTGCCCTCCATGTTCCCTTGGATCTTCGGTGACTGCGCGAAGTGGGACGTGCCCACCGCCTCCGCACAAGGCACCACAGCCGTCACCAGCGATGTACCCGTGCTCTTGACCAGCGGCGCATTCGACGGCACCCTGCCGCCCAGCTACGCCGCCGAGGCGGCGAAGACGCTCAAGAACTCCACCCAGCTCGTGTTCCCCGGGATCGGACACGGGGCGTCGCGCTGGGCACCGACCTGCTTCGCCACGATCATGGCAAACTTCCTCGAACGACCGAGCGGGTTTGACCACAGCTGCGTCGACACCTTCGAGCCGCCCGCCTTCGAGCTTCCGTGACAGCCCGGTCATCCGTCGCTCGCCGCTGGCACCCGCTCCCGGCTGGCGCGGATGCAGATCGCGCCGACACCTCTGTGCTCCACCGCGTGCACGAAATGCACGGTGCGCCGGTGGGTCTGTGACAACTCGACGGTGATCACCGGCACAGGACCGGTGACAACTCCCAGGCTGCGGCGCAGCACACCTCCCGGGCACCTGCGCACCTGGGAGACCTTCATTGCCACCGCCCGCGCGACCCACGACAGCACGACGTCATGGGTCCTGGGAGCTCGAGCTCACCGAGCGGGAGCTGGACGTGCTGCGCCTGATCGCCGCTGGCGGGACCAACAAGGACGCGGCGGCGGTCGGGATCAGCGCCAAGACGGTCATGCACCACGGCGTCGCCGTCCACCGCAAGCTCGGCGTCTGCGGCCGGGCCGAGGCCGCCGCCTATGGCAACGACCTCGTGAGCCGGTTTCCGCGGATTGCACCGTGTGACGACGCGTCCTCGAACCGCATGCATCGAGCGGCTCGGTGCTCCTCCATCGGGCCCACATCGCTGCGTCCCGGCGGGCGAACCCGCCGCCGAGCCTCGGGCTGGACCCGACGCGCCGATGTACCAACCATGTACCACGCCAGCGGTAAACAGCGGGGAACAGCAGGGAGCAACGGGCACTTGACGAGGTGCCCTGACCAGGCGAAAATAGGTTCCTACCAGGGAGAACGCCTCACTACGGCCGAGGGCTCCTAACCCGAAGGTCGCAGGTTCAAATCCTGCCCCCGCCACCAAGGTCATGCCAGCTCAGAGGCCCTTTTCGAGAGATCGGAAGGGGCCTCTTGGCGTTCGGGCGTGCGAGATGCGAACAAGACGCGAACACGCCGTTTGTGCGGACCCGGTTCATGCTGGACACCGTGCCCCCGGTAGGTAGCTGACGGTTCTCGGACTCGGCCCCGGTTCCTGGGCGACAGTGACCCCGGTAGGTGGCTGACACTCGGGGTTCGTGATTCGACGGTGGCCACCTTCTTCGCTGTGGGGTGATCCCTGCAGATCCGGAGGAGGCCGCTGTCGTGTTGGTGGAGCTGAACGTGGTCGAGCAGCGCTATCAGGCCGTGCTCGAGGTGCTCAGCGATGGGGCGTCGGTCACCGATGTGGCCTGCCGTCACGGGGTCGCCCGGCAGACCGTGCACGAGTGGTTGCGCCGCTACGCGACCGAGGGGCTGGGCGGGTTGGCCGATCACAGCTCCAAGCCGTTGTCGTGTCCGCATCAGATGAGCCCCGAGCTCGAGGCGCGGATCGTTGAGATGCGCCGTGCGCATCCGGGGTGGGGGCCACGCACGATCCTGTTCTGGCTCGAGCACGACGGCGTGTGCCCGTTGCCGGGGCGGACGTCGGTGGAACGTTGTCTGATCCGGCACGGGCTGGTCACGCCCGAGGCGCGCAAGCGGAAGCGGTCGGACTACAAGCGGTGGGAACGCAGTCGGGCGATGGAGTTGTGGCAGATGGACATCGTCGGTGGGGTGCGCATCATCGACGGCAGCGAGGCCAAGATCGTGTCGGGGATCGATGACCACTCGCGGTTCGTGACCTCGGCGAGGGTGGTCGCTCGGGCGACGGCGCGGCCGGTGTGCGACGCGCTCACGTTCGCGATGCAGGAGCACGGCGTGCCCGAGCAGATCTTGACGGACAACGGCAAGGTGTTCACCGCCCGCTTCGGGCCGGGCCCGGGGCCGGTGCTGTTCGACAAGATCTGCACCGACAACGGGATCACCCACATCCTCACGGCGCCAAGATCACCGACGACGACGGGCAAGGTCGAGCGGTGGCACAAGACGCTGCGCCGCGAGTTCCTCGACGGCAAGGTCTTCGCCTCGCTCGACGACGCCCAAGCGCAGTTGGACGTGTGGGTCCATCACTACAACTTCGAGCGGCCGCACCAGTCGATCGGGAGAGTCCCGCCGATCGAACGGTTCCAGCTCGCCGAGCCCCGCGAGAAGCCGGCCAGGCCGCTGGTGCCGAACGTCGAGGATCGTGGACCGGTCACGACGAGGCGGGTCAGCGCGAACGGCACGATCGGGTTCGCCACCGTCGCCTACAAGGCCGGAGCATGGCTGGCCGGCCAGACCGTTGAGGTCGTCTGTGAGGGCGGGCTGGTGCAGATCCACCACCGCGGAGTGCTCGTCGCGACCCACGCCCGCCGGCATCCGATCGACAAGCAGATCGCCGGTGTCGAACGCGGCCGCAAGCCGAGGCCGTCACGCCGGTCGGCGTCGAGCCCGTCGGTGACCCGCAAGGTCGACTCGTCGGGCAACGTCAGCTTCGCCGGGGCGAACTACCGGGTCGGCAACGCCTACAGGCGTCGCCAGGTCCAAGTCGCCGTCGTCGGCGACACCGTCGAGATCTCCATCGGCGAGCAGCTCATCCGCTCCCACCGGGCCAAGCACGACCGCACCCGCGAACACGGCGCCCTCGCCAACCCCGGCGGACGACCCCACCGCGTCAACGCCGCCTGAGGGATCCACGTACTACAACCACGAGCACCGCCACTCAGGCATCGGCTACCACACACCCGCGTCGGTCCACTACGGCACCGCCACCGAGGTGCGCGCCAAGCGGGCCGAGACCCTCGACGCCGCGTACGCCGCCAACCCTGCTCGCTTCCGGCACCGCAGACCCGAACCGCCCAAGCTCCCCACCATCGCGTGGATCAACGAACCAACAGAAGACGTCGCACAGACGGCGTGACAAGAGCGTGTCTCAAAGTGCTTGACAGGTTCCGCCCCCGCCCGCTGATCCCGCCGTTGCCCACAGCTTATCCAGACCTCCCTGGGACTCGGTCAGGGGAATTTGGGCGGCCTCATCTGGCGTTCCCAGTGGGTCACCAACGAAGCCACCGTGGAGTGCCGCGAGGCGTTGGCCTTTCCCGGCGATCCGAACCGGGCCGTGATCCTGCGTCGCATCCTCGGCCGGTACGGGACCGCCCGGGGTCGACGTCTCGTTGGAGCTGCGTCCTGACTACGGCAGGACGCCGCTACGAGCGTGGAGACGTGACCGTGCGTCCTGGCATGGCCGAGCGAAGGAGGTCACGGCCCGGTGGACCGGTGCTCCCTCGGCGTCGGCGGCGAGTGACGGCCACGGCGGCAGCCGACTCGACGCCAGCCTGGTGATCCGGGAGGGCGACCAGATCGATCTCGTGCTCGAACTGGCCGGTGATTCGATCGAGGGCGAAGTTCCTGACGCGGAGTCCTGCTGGTCGGCGACCGAGCGGGCATGGCGGGAGGAGGTGCCGCAGCGCTTCGATGGTCCGGGGGCCCGTGATGTCGAACACGCCATTGCCGTCTTGACCGGTCTGTGCTCGCCCAGCGGCGGGCTCGTGGCGGCGGCGACCACCTCGCTGCCCGAGCGCGCCCGAGCGGGCCGTAGTTATGACTACCGGTACGCGTGGATCCGCGACAGTTGCTACTCGGGGCAAGCCGCGGCCTGCATCTCAGCGACCCGCTTGCAGGACAGGGTCGTGGGGGTTCATCATAGCTCGTGTCCTTGCTGACGGCCCGGGGCTCCGCCCGGCGTACACGAACGTCGGCGGTCCCGTGCCCGACCAACGGCGCCTGCAGCTCCCCGGCTACCCCGGTGGTACCGACCTGGTGGGGAACCATGTCAACGACCAGTTCCAGCTCGACTCGTTCGGGGAGGTCCTCCTTCTGCTGGCGGCCGCAGGGGCCCAGGAACGGCTGGACGCCGACGGCTGGTCGGCCATCACCGTGGCTGCCGACGCCATCGAAGCCCGGTGGCAGGAACCCGACGCCGGCATTTGGGAGCTCGAACCGCGCCACTGGACGCACAGCCGGCTGACCGCCGCTCAGGGGCTGCAGAGCGTGGCTCGGTTCCACCCCCACAGCTCGGCGTCGGCGCGTCGAGCGCGCTCGCCGACACCATCGTCGCCGACACCGCCCGCCAGGCGACGCACCCCAGCGGACGGTGGCAGCGCGCCGACGACGACGCCGGCGTCGACGCCGCGCTGCTCGCCGTGGTCGCGCGAGCGGTCCCTGAGGATCCCCGGTCCATCGTGACGCTGGACGCCGTGCTGGACACACTCGTCGCCGACGGCTACGTGTACCGCTTCCGACCCGGCAATCTCCCCCTGGGGTAGGCAGAAGGAGCGTTCCTCCTGTGCAGCATTGGCTGAGCCTCGCCTGCCTGCGCCTCGGCCGGCGGGAACAAGCGGTACGGGTCTTCGAACGGGCGCGTGCGTCGTGTGGCCCGGCCGGCCTGTATGCCGAGGAATTCGACGTGGGCCAACGGCGAAGCACGGGGCAACCTCCCGCAGAGCTTCGTACACGCCTTGCTCGTGCGGGCCGCCACCGCCCAAGTGACCGGCGACGCCGGCGACGGGTCCGGGGATGGAGTCGCCGAGCATCAGGCCCCGTAGGAACCCGCCCGGAAAGGGCCATGGCCGGACCCATCGCGTCGACGCTGTCGAGCCAGTGAGGCACCACCTCACGAATGGCGTCGTTGGCCTCGTCGTCTACTCGCGAACCGGCGTCACCTCGACTCGTTCGACCGCCGGCAGAGCGAGCAGCTTCAACCGTAACGCCGCGATATCACCGATGAGGTCGGCACCGTCGCCGGGGACGACGTGAACGAGGACGAGCACCTCCTGCGGCCCGTCCACACTGCCGTGAGCTCCGCCACCCGCAGGATCCACTGCTGGTCGTCCAGTACGCCCGTGAGCCGGTCGCGAACATCGGGGGGCGTCGACTCGTCGATCATGAGAGCGGCATTCCGGCGGGCGAGGAGGACCGCCACGACGATCAGGAGCAGGCCGATCATCAGGCTCGCCCCGCCATCCGCGACGGCCGAGCCGGTTGCCGCGTGCACCACCAGCGCGGTCGCCGCAATGACGATCCCGATCAGCGCCGCCGAATCCTCGAGGAAGACGGTGGTGGGCGTGGGGTTCGACGACGTCCTGACGTGATCGGCGAGGTCCATCTCCCGGCCGGCGGCCTCTGCTCGCAGCTCTCGGTGCGCCGTGCGCCACGAGAAGCCCTCGAAGAGGGCCGACACGGCGAGGACGGCCAGCCCGATCGGCAGGCTCGACAGGGTTCCGGGCGGCGAAGGCTGTTCACGCCTTCGGCGATGGCGGCCACGCCTCCGACGACGAAGATGCCCACTGCAGCGAGCAAAGACCAGAAGTAGCGCGCCTGCCCGTAGCCAAAGGGATGCTGCCGGTCGGGCGGATGGCGGGCGCGCCGCACGCCGATGTAGAGCAGGAGCTCGTTGGCGGAGTCGGCAACCGAGTGAGCAGTCTCGGCGAGGAGCGCCGCCGATCCCGTGAGCAGGGCCGCGACGCCCTTCGCAACGGCGATGGCGAGGTTGGCGAGCAACGCCATGATCACGGTCCGGCCGCTCGTCGTCGCTTTCGAATGCTGTCGCCCCTCGGTCACATCCTGCTGAACCTCGTGCTCATCACCTCCCGGGCGCGACGCTGAGGCGCCGGGCGCTCTTGCCGTATGCCTACCCGCGCGCCGCCGAGGCGAACCGCAGGCGAGCTCGGACCAGTCAGCAGCAGTGGAGCGGCCGCCTGGTAGCGCCGTGGCGCCACGATCCGGCGCGACGCCGGAGCAATCGGGCTTGGCGCGGTTCGGGAGCCGCTGGGTCCCGGCCCAGCGAGTCGGAAGGCCACGCCCGGGGTACGGGACGTCCGTGGACGCGGACGTTGATGGTTGCCTGACGGCTCGCCGGCGAGCTGCGTCCGAACGGATCGGTCGATAGAGGGCCCCGATGGAACGAATCGTCGACTGGCTCGGCCCCGCCCTCGAACCCTGGGGCTACGTGCTCCTCGGAGTGGCCACGATGCTGGAGGCGTCGGCGTTCATCGGGCTAGCCGTACCGGGCGAGGGCGCACTGCTGTTCGCCGGTTTCCTGGCTCAACAGGGGCGGCTGTCACTGCCGCTGGCGATCGGCGTCGCCTTCGTCGGCGCCGTCCTCGGCGACTCGATCGGCTACGAGATCGGGCGGCACGGCGGTGAACGACTCCGGACCACCCGCCTGGGCCGCTGGGTCGGCGACGACCGATGGGACCGATCGCGCCGGCTGCTGCACCGGCACGGCGCCCTGGCCGTCTTCCTCGGGCGGTTCATCGGGGTCGTGCGCGCCGTCGTCCCGGCCGTCGCCGGGGACGCCCGCCTCCCCTATCCCAAGTTCCTCCTCTGGAACGTCCTCGGTGCGGCCGCATGGAGCGCAGCGACAGTTCTGGTCGGGTATGCCGTCGGCTCGGCGTACTCGGCGGTGGCGTCCTGGCTCGGCTGGGGCAGCGTGGCCATGGTCGCCGTCGCGGTGGTCGCCGCCGTCGTCGTCCTCATCGTGCGGCGCCATCGGCACTCGGCCGATCGGGACCGAGCCGATGCAGCGGGCTGATCACGGACGCTCATCCACCGACCGGCCGGACGCCGCCCCGGACGAGACTCCCCACAGGCGACGGGCGATCGTCGTGCTCGCGGGCATCTTGGCTCTCACGGCGGCCGACAGCGGCGCCGTCGGTGCCATCGCCCCGAGCCTCGAAGACGCCTTCTCGATCTCCCACACCGAGCTTGGCGTGCTCGCTGGCGCCTTCGCCGCAGTGGCCGGCATCGCCGTCATCCCGGCCGGCGCACTCGCCGACCGATACCGCCGGGTCACGCTGCTGACCGCCGCCGTGCTCACCTGGTCGGCGGCGATGGTGGTGGGCGGGGCGGCCGCCACGTTCATGATGTTGCTCGGGGCGCGCACCGCCCTCGGCGCGCTCACCGCCGTCGGCCAACCAGCCAGCGCCTCCATCACCGGCGACCTGTTCCCCGGGGGCGCGCGGGGTCGGGCCCTGGGCCTCATCGAATCGGGCGAACTGGTCGGCCTGGCCGCAGGCTCGCTCCTCGTCGGCGTCGTGGTCGCCAACCTCTCGTGGCGATGGGTGTTCTGGCTCCTGGCGATGGCGGGGCTGGTTCTGGCCGCGATCCTCCTGCGCTTCCCCGAACCCCGCCGGGGAGCCGGGGAGAGCACCGACCGTCGAACGACGCCCACCGGTCCGGGGCAACTGGTTCTCGCCGCCGGCGTGGCACCGGTTGCGTCGACGGTCCTTCGTGATGCCGACCACGTGACGCTCGGAGCGGCGCTGCGCTACTCGCTTCGGGTCCGCACCAACGTGCTCGTGCTGGTGGCGAGCTCGCTCGGCTACTTCTTCTTCGCCGGGCTCAAGCTCTTCGCGGTCCTCTTCGTGATCGAGCAGTACGGTCTGGGCCGGTCCACCGCTCCGTTGCTCGTGCCGGTGGTCGGCGCCGGCGCCCTGGCTGGTCTCGTCGTCGGCGGACGGCTGGGCGACCTGGGCTTGGCGCGCGGGCGGGTCAACGCCCGTCTTCACGTCGCCATCGGCGGCTCACTCCTGGCCGCCGCCGCCCTCCTGCCCGCCCTCGTCACCACCTCGCTGTTCGTGGCGATCCCCTTGATGATCGTCGGCGGCGCCGGGCTCAGCGCTCCCAACCCGGTCCTCGACGCCGTCCGTCTCGACATCGTCCATCCCGCCTTGCGGGGCCGGGCCGAGAGCGTGCGGATCCTGCTGCGGACGGCCGGGGAGGCGGTCGCCCCAGTGGCGATCGGCGCGGTCGCCGACCATTTCGGGAGACACCACCATGGCGTCCAGATCGCGCTGCTGCTGGCGCTTCCGATGCTGCTCCTCAATGCCGGCCTCCTCGCCATGGCAACGAGGACCTACGCACGCGACGTCGCCAGCGTGGCCGTCAGCGTCCAGAGCTCCACCTGTGCCGAGGAGTCCGCGCAACGGGGAGTCGCCATGACGAGGGCGGCACGCTCAGCCAACCGCCGCCCTGTCAACGGCGACCGCCGCTCGGGCGTAGCCGCCACGGCGGCGCCGGGGGACACGCCGCCTGCATAGGGCCTCCCTTCGGGGGGAAAGCGACAGTTGAGCGGAGATAGGAAGGACCGGCTGTGGATCGAACCCGGTGCATCCGAGGTCACACGCGGCTGCCGACCAAGCTTCGCCCGGACCGGACGAACGGAAGGAGCGACGCGTGAAGCAACTCGTCTCGGACTACGTGCTGGAACGCCTCAAGGCGTGGGGCATCCATCGCGTCTACGCGTACCCGGGTGACGGCATCAACGGCTTCCTGGGCGCCTTCGACCGCGCCGGCGGTGACCCCGAGTTCACGCAGCCGCGACACGAGGAGATGGCCGCGTTCATGGCGTGCGGCCACGCCAAGTTCACTGGACAGATCGGCTGCTGCATGGCGACATCGGGACCGGGAGCGGTCCACCTGCTCAATGGTCTCTACGACGCCAGGATGGACCACCAGCCGGTGCTGGCCCTCGTCGGCCAGCAGAAGCGCCTGTCGCTGGGAGCCATGTACCAGCAGGAAGTGGACCTCAACACCCTCTTCAAGGACGTGTCTGTCTTCGTCAACACCTGTTCTCACCCGGCCCAGGCCCGCCACCTCATCGATCGGGCCGTCAAGTGCGCGCTGACCGATCGGGGTGTCGCAACGGTCATCTTCCCCGAGGACGTGCAGGAAGAGCCGGCTGAACCGTCGCCACCTCGGGAGCATGGTTCGGTGTACTCGAGCGTCGGTTGGTCGAAGCCGCGCATCCTTCCTGCCGAAGCCGAGCTGGACCGGGCCGCCGACATTCTGAATCAGGGTGAACGAGTGGCGATGCTGGTCGGGCAGGGCGCCGCCGAGGCGTCCGACGAAGTGATCGAGACCGCGGAGCTTCTCGGTGCGGGTGTGGCCAAAGCGCTCCTCGGCCGGGCGACGATCCCCGACGATCTCCCCTTCGTCACTGGCCCCATCGGCCTCCTCGGCTCGACCGCGAGCTACGAGATGACGACGAGCTGCGACACCCTTTTCATGATCGGCACCAGCTTTCCCTACGCCGAATGGCTGCCGGAAGAAGGCCAGGCCAAGGGCGTCGAGATCGACATCGACGGGCGGATGATCGGCGTTCGCTACCCCATGGACGTCCAACTGATCGGCGACTCCAAGGAGACGCTGCGAGCACTCATCCCCAAGCTGCACCGGAAGGCAGATCGCGACTGGCGCTCCTTCATCGAGGCGCAGGTCTCGGAGTGGTGGAAGGTCGTCGAGGCCCGCGCCCTCGAACCCATGACGCCCGCCAACCCCCAGCGGGTCGCATGGGAGCTCTCGTCGCGCCTTCCCGACAACGCCATCCTCACCGCCGACTCGGGCTCGTCGACGACGTGGTGGGCCCGACAACTGAAGCTCCGTCGGGGCATGCTGGCCTCGCTGTCGGGCAACCTCGCCACGATGGGACCCGCCACGCCCTACGCCATCGCCGCCAAGTTCGCCTATCCGGACCGTCCGGTGGTGGCCTTCGTCGGCGACGGCGCCTTCGAGATGAACGGCATGAACGAGCTGCTCACCGTGCAGCGCTACTGGAAGCAGTGGTCGAACCCGACGCTGGTGTTCTGCGTGTTCGTGAACGAAGACCTGAACCAGGTGACATGGGAGCAGCGGGCGATGGCCGGCGACCCCCGCTTCGAGGGATCCCAGGCCATCCCGTACGTACCCGCTGCTCAGATCGCCGAGCTCTTCGGGCTGCGCGGCATCGAGTGCCACGACGACGACAGCATCGGCGCGGCGTGGGACGCCGCGCTCCGCGCCGACCGGCCCTGCGTGCTCGAGGTGAAAGTCGACCGTGAGGTGGCGCCCATGCCGCCGCACATCAAGTACACGCAGGCGAAGAAGTTCACGAAGGCGTTCCTGCACGGAGATCCGGAGACGCTCGGCATCCTGCAACGGGGCGCCCGGCAGAAGTTCCAGGAGTTCAAGGAATCCATCGCCACCAGGAAGTCCTGATGGGTCTCGACGTCCTCGTCGATGACGTGCGGGCCGCCGCCTACGAGGTGCCGACGGACGAACCCGAGTCGGACGGCACGCTGCAGTGGGACTCGACGACCATCGTCGTCGTCGAGATCGACGGGGCGGACACGACCGGGCTCGGGTACACGTACGCCGACGCCAGCGTGGCCCGCCTGGTGACCGCCAGACTCGGTCCGTTGCTCGCGGGCGCGAGGGTCAGCGACATCGCGGCCCGGTGGATCGACATGTCGCGCGCCCTACGCAACGCCGGACGCCCGGGCGCCGGCATGATGGCGATCTCCGCGGTCGACGTCGCGTTGTGGGACCTCAAGGCGCGACTGCTCGATCTCCCGCTCGTCGAACTGCTGCACCCCGTTCACGCCGCCGTGCCGATCTACGGCAGCGGGGGCTTCACCAGCTACACCCTCGATCGCATCGAGTCGCAGCTGGGCGGCTGGGTCGAGGCCGGCATCCCTCGTGTCAAGATGAAGGTGGGCCGCGTTCCGGAGGAGGACCCGGTGCGCTTGGACGCCGCTCGCAAGGCGATCGGCGAACAGACGGCGCTGTTCGTCGATGCCAACGGCGGGCTGAGCCGCAAACAGGCCCTCTACTGGGCCGAGCGCTTCCACCAGGAATGGGACGTCTCGTGGTTCGAGGAACCGGTGAGCTCCGACGACCTCGAGGGACTCCGGCTGGTGCGCGACCGGGCCCCCGGTGGCATCGACATCGCCGCCGGGGAGTACGGCTTCCTCTTCGCCGACTTCCGCGAGCTGGTCGAGCGAGGCGCCGTCGACTGCCTGCAGGCCGACGTGACGAGGTGCGGAGGCATCACCGCGCTGGTCCGCATCAGTGGCGTCTGTGACGCGCACGGCATCGACTTGTCGGGCCACTGCGCTCCTGCCATCTCGGCCCACGCACTCGTGCCCGTGATGCACCTCCGCCATCTCGAGTACTTCCATGACCACGTCCGGCTGGAGTCGATGCTCTTCGACGGAACACCGGAACCGCAGGACGGTTGCTTGCGGCCCGATCGCGACCGTCCCGGCCACGGGCTGACGCTCAAGCGCGCCGAGGCCGAGCGGTACCGCGTGGCGTAGCCCTGGGCACGATCCGGCTCGCATCCAACGAACGAAGGGAGGACAGGCGATGGCCTCGAAGACTCGTGGCCGGGTGACGATCCCGGTCAAGGCCGGCGGGCCACAGTTCGCGACGGGGATGTCGGGCCAGGAGACGATCGACGCCCGAGGACTGGAACACGCGCTGGCGCACGCCGTCGAAGGCGAAGTCCGTTTCGACACCGCGTCCCGGGCCCTGTACGCCACCGACTCGTCGAACTTCCGCCAGCCGCCGATCGGCGTGGTGGTGCCCAAGTCCGTCGACGACATCGTGGCGACGCATCGCGTCTGCCACGAGTACCGCGCACCGATCCTCGCCCGCGGCGCCGGCACCAGCCTCTCGGGCGAAAGCGTCAACTTCGCCGTCGTGATCGACTGCTCCAAGTACCTGCACGACGTACTCGAAATCGACGCGGTACGCCGACGCGTCCGGGTCCTCCCAGGTGCCATCAACGAGAAGGTCAACATCGCCACGGGCCCCCACGGACTGATATTCGGGCCCGACCCCTCTACCCACAAGTACTGCACCATCGGCGGGAACATCGGCAACAACTCCTGCGGCATCCACTCGCTCGAGGCTCGGTTCCAAGGCGATGGGAGCCGCACGTCCGACAACGTGGCCGCGCTCGACGTGCTCACCTATGACGGAGTCAGGATGACGGTGGGGCCGACACCGGAAGACGAGATCGACGCCATCGTCCGGGGCGGTGGGCGGCGGGGCCAGATCTATCGTGATCTGCGGGCGCTTCGCGACCGGTACGCGGCGCTGATCCGGGCCCGGTACCCACAGATCCCCCGGCGGGTGTCCGGGTACAACCTCGACGAGCTCCTGCCCGAGCGCGGCTTCAACGTGGCCGCCGCTCTCGTCGGCACGGAGGGGACCTGCGTGACGGTCCTCGAGGCGACGCTGAAGTTGATCCCTCGTCCTGCGGCGCGGACGTTGGTGGTCCTCGGCTACCCCGACATCTTCCGCGTCGCCGACCACCTCGAGGAGATCCTCCAGCACCGCCCCATCGGTTGCGAGGGCATCGACCGGATCTTGTTCCACAACGAGCAGACACTGGGGATCGCGGTGGACGACATCACGCTGCTCCCCGCGGGCGACGCCTGGACGTTGGTCGAGTTCGGAGGCGACTCCAAGCAGGACGCCGACGACCAGGCTCGTAGCCTTGTTGCTGCTCTCGAAGCCGACAAGGACCCCCCGGTCGGTCACGTGATCTTCGACGATCCGGAGCAGGAGGCCAAGCTGTGGGAGGCGCGCGAGGGCGGCCTGGGAGCCACCGCCTTCGGTCCCGACGGCAAGGACTACTGGCCGGGCTGGGAGGACAGCGCGGTGGCGCCGGGCGACGTGGCGCCGTACCTGCACGATCTGCGGAAGCTGTACTCGAAGTACGACTATCACGGCGCCATCTACGGCCACTTGGGCGACGGCTGCATCCACTCCCGCATCTCGTTCGAGCTGCGCACGGCAGACGGCGTGCGCAAGTATCGGAGCTTTCTCGAGGAAGCCGCCGACCTCGTCGTCTCGTACGGCGGCTCCCTGTCGGGCGAGCACGGCGACGGCCAGCAGCGCGCCGAGCTGCTTCCCAAGATGTACGGCCAGGAGCTGGTCGAGGCGTTCCGCCAGTTCAAGCGGATCTGGGACCCCGATTGGAAGATGAACCCGGGCAAGGTCGTCGACCCGTTCCGCTTGGACGAGAACCTGAAGCTCGGCACCGACTACGAGCCATGGCGGCCGCCGGTCAAGTTCTCGTACAAGCAGGACGGCGGCGACTTCGCCCATGCGACGCTGCGTTGTGTGGGCGTCGGCAAGTGCCGGACGCCCGACGGCGTCAACGTGATGTGCCCGAGCTTCATGGTTCTACGCGAGGAGAAGCACAGCACTCGCGGGCGGGCTCGTCTGTTGTTCGAGATGCTCCAGGGCGACGTCGTGACAGGCGGTTGGCGGAGCCCCGAGGTGAAGGACGCACTCGATCTCTGCCTGGCGTGCAAAGGCTGTACGAACGACTGTCCGGTCAACGTCGACATGCCGACGTACAAGGCCGAGTTCCTGCACCATCACTGGAAGGGTCGACTACGACCTCGATCGGCCTACGCCTTCGGGCTCATCGACAAGGCCGCCCGAGCGGCGTCGGCGGCACCGGGCATCGCCAACTTCTGCGGTCAGGCGCCGGCGGTGCGGAGCGTGCTGAAGTTCGCCGCCGGCGCCGCGCAGCAGCGCAGCGTCCCGCGGTTCGCGCCGGTGACGCTGCAGCGCTGGTTCCGCCAGCGCGGAGAACGCAACCTCGGTGGTCCTCGTGTCGTCGTTTGGCCCGACACCTTCAACAACCACATGCACGTCGACGTCGGCGCGGCGGCCGTAGAGGCGATCGAAGCCGCTGGATGGCACGTCGTCATGCCGCACGGCCACGTCTGCTGTGGGCGCCCGCTCTACGACTATGGATTCCTCGATCTCGCCGAGCGGTACCTCCTGCGGACGATCGACGCTCTGCGCGAGGAGATACGCAGGGGCACGCCGGTCGTCGGCATCGAGCCCAGCTGTCTCGCCGTCTTCAAGGACGAGGCGCCGAAGCTCCTCCCCCACGACGACGACGTGAAGCGTCTCGTCGAGCTCTCCTATCATTTTCCTGACTTCTTCCACGCCTTCGACGTCCCCGTCCCGCGATTGCGCGGCGAAGCCCTTCTCTGGGGCCACTGTCACCACAAGGCCACGGGCGGCATCGGCAGCGAGAAGGAGCTGCTCGTCAAGATGGGCTTGAACGTGGACGAGGTCACGGGCGGCTGCTGTGGGCTCGCCGGGTCCTGGGGCTTCGAGCAACGCCACTACGACCTGTCGATGGCGTGCGGGGAGCAGGCCCTCCTCGGCCATGTCAAAGCCGCCGACCCTCGGACCCTCATCGTCGCCGACGGGTTCTCGTGCCAGACACAGATCGCCGAGGGTGGTACGGGTCGCAGCGCCCTGCATGTCGCCCAGGTGCTGCGGATCGCCGCCGAGCACGGCATGGCCGATCTGCCACCCGAGCGCCCGGAGCGCAGCGCGCCACCGGGCCCGTCACCGACCGCTCCCCATCGGATGCAGCGGACGGCGGCGACGGCCGGCGCCGCGGCGGCGACAGTGGCGACCGCGGCGATGGTCGCGCGCGCTGCTGGTCGTCTCGATCGTGACGAGCGCGCGTCACGAGCGACGTGCGGCACGTCGGCGTCACGATGCGTGCGGCCCCCAGGGCGCGTGGGACAGAGAGAGTGGCTCAGCGGCGCCCGCATCGGGCTCTGCGACGGCGGGTAAGGGCTCGGTAGGGCCGTCGAACGGTCGGCGGCCGATCGACTCCCACTTGGAGGCCATGTGACGGCTCAGGAAGACCTCGACAAGGCACGACAGCGGCCGAACGACGTCCTGGCTGCGATCCTCGAGGACCACGCCCAGATCAAGCAGATGTTTGCGGGGGTGCAGAACGCGGCGACGACCGAGGAGCGCGACCAGCAGTTCGGTGCTCTCATGCGGAAGCTGATCATCCATGAGACGGCCGAGCAGGAGGTGTCTCACCCGCTCGCCCGCAAGGCCGAGGATGGCGACACCGTCGTTTCCCAGCGGCTCGAGGAGGAGAAGAAGGGCGAGAAGGTGCTGAAGCGGCTGGAGGGCATGAATCCCGACGACCCTGACTTCACCACCACCTTCGGTTCGCTGCACTCCGACGTTCTCGCGCATGCCGAGCACGAGGAGAGCGAGGAGTTCCCCCTCATCGAGCAGGCGGTCGACGCCAAGCAACTCGAGCATCTGGCGACGGTCTTCCGCGCCGCCGAGAAGGCGGCCCCCACGCGTCCGCACCCGGCCGGCCCCACGTCCGCCACGGGCAACATGGTCGCAGGACCGATGCTGGCGATTGCCGATCGAGCCCGGGACGCCATCGCCGCGGCTCGCACGGAGCACGGGTCCTGAGGGAGAGCACCCGCCCACTTCACGACAGGACCGGCGCTAGCCGCCGGTTCGCTTGATCTCTGATGCCACCCACGTGGCTGACTGTCGTCGCGTGGGTGGCGCTCGCCGCCGCGGCGCTCTCCGTTGCGGACATCCTCATCGACGTCTTCGGGCGTGGACACCGCCAGCGCATGTGGGTGATGGAGGTCGTGTGGCCGGTGACGGCGCTCTACGCCCCGGGCGTCGCCAACGTCGCCTACCGGCGGTGGGGCCATCTCCGGTCCCCGCAGTGGCGCCGCGCCCACGCCGTCACTGACGACGGCGACCTGCCGGCGGCGACGGCGCTCGGCGTGACCGACTGCGGAGCAGGCTGCACGCTCGGCGACATCACCGGCAGCACCATCGTGTTCGTCCTGGCATGGGAGCTCGCCGGCCGGAGCCTCTGGGCTGAGTACCTCGTGAACTTCGCACTCGCCTTCGGCCTCGGCATACTCTTCCAGTACCTGACGATCGCACCGATGCGGGGCCTCGGCGTGCGCAAGGGCTTCAGGGCCGCGCTCAAGGCCGACGCCCTCTCACTGGCCGCCTTCGAGATCGGGATGTTCGGATGGATGGCGCTGGTGCAGCTGGTGTGGTTCTCGTCGTCCGGACTGCACCCGGACCATCCCGCCTACTGGTTCTTGATGCAGGTGGGCATGGTGCTCGGCTTTCTCACCGCTTATCCCGTCAACTCTTGGTTGCTGCGCCGGGGGCTCAAAGAGCCGATGTGAAGCGGACGGCCTGGGGTGCGATGGCCACATGCTCGTTCGTCCGGCCAGGGCGAGCAGTGCCGGAAGGACGAGGGGCCGGACCACGAAGGTATCGAGCGCGATGCCGGTGACCATGGTCGTGGCGAACTGCTCGAAGGCGCCGACGGGGACGAGGAACAGGAGCGCGAACGATCCGGCGAGAGCGAAGCCCGCGCTGGTGAGCACGGATCGGCTCCGCATCACTCCGCTCCTCACCGCAGCGCCAAAGGGTTCGGAGTCGGCCGCCCGCCACACCTGACCGATGACCATGACGGAGTAGTCGGCGCCGAATGACATCAGCAGAAGCGCTGCGGCGAAGGGGACGTAGAACGTCAACTCGCCTGTGGTGACCGCGGTGACGGCCAGAGCGACCGCGACGACGAGGCAACCGGTGGCCAACACGAACAGCGGCGAGACGAGGGAGCGAAGGAACAAGCCGAGGATGACGAAGTCCAGACCGACGACGAGGGCGCCGATCCACACCAGGTCGTGGACGGTCAGCCTCACGAGCGCGGCGCTGAGCGCGGTGTCCCCCGCGAATGCGGCGTGGGCATGGGTGATGGAGGCATCGGCGAGGAGCCGAGGCAACTGATCGCGAAGGTCGGCGAGATCGCGAGCGGCGGCCGCTCGGTACGGGTCGTCACGCATCACGATGATGAACCGGGCGGCATTTCCAGAGGGAGCGAGGAACACGCCGGCGCGGATGGGAAGCGGCTGCTGGCTGGGCCCGATCACGACATCGACCCCGGGGAACTGCGAGAGCTGCTGCTGCAGTCGGTCGAGCGCATCGCGCTGCTCGGCGACGCCCGGCGCCGCCACGACCAGCTCGGTCGGCGCCACGGTCCCCGGCCCGAAGCCCTCCGCGGCCGCCCGCGCCGCACGAGCCGGCTCGGCTCCATCCGGCAGGTCGGAGATGAGGTCGACGCCGATACTGGCGTGCGACAACACCGCGGCCGCGCCGCCGAGACCGGCCAGGCCGACGGCGACGACGGCGACCGTGACGAGTCGATGCGACGTGAGGCGGGACCGCTTCGGCTCCCGCGACTCCGGCTGGTGGGCGTCCGGACGGGTGGGCCAGTCGATGAAGCGGCCACACACCGCCATGAGCGCCGGCACGAAGGTGACTGCGACGACAAGGGTTGTTCCGGTCGCCACGGCGAGCCCGGGACCGACATTGGAGTACAACGGCAGCGACGCCAGTGCCAGCGTCGCCGTGGTGGCCGCGATGGTGACCCCGGCCGCACAGACCAGCGGCGTCGCTTCGCTGGCTGCACCCGCGGCGGCATCCACCGACGCCGCGCCCTCGCGCCGATGCCGGCGACGAGCGTGGAGGTAGAGAATCGTCGAGCTCGGCGTGGGCCAGCGGCTCATAGCGGCCGGCCTCGACGTCGTCCCACGGAGCCGCGCTGACGTCTCGCAGCTGGTCGTACGGCAGGTCCAGGAGAGCTCGCTCCGCCAGGTACCGGAGGAGCAGATCGGGATGGGCTGTCTCCTCCAGCGCCCGGCGGATCGCCCTCGCCTCCCGGCGTCGCTCGATCCGGTACGGCACGTAGATGCCGAGCAGCGGAATGGAGGGCAGCACGATGATTGCCGCGCCGAGCAGGAAGCTGAGGCGGGTGACCGCATCGCGCGCCGATTGGGCATTCTTCTGCGCGCTCGTAGCGGTCGCATCGATCTGGTCGGCGAGACGCCCGATCCGCGATCCGACAAAGGGGATGTCCGCCGCCAGCGACAACCCATCCGATGTCTGATGGAGCGCGCCGGCGGCCTGGTCGAGGGTCTCGCTCAAATTGCGGATCTCGTACAGGTCCTGACCGACCCGTATGCCGACGACGATCCAGGTACCGATCCACACCAGGACGAGCACGTCGGTGACAAGGGTGCGCCAGCGGGTGGCCTTGCTCTCGAAGATCCTCACGCCCGACTGCTACCCCGCTCTCGGCTGCGGCACGCGTGGAATGCATGACCGACGACCGGGTGGGGTAGTGGCGGAACGATGGGAACGGTGCGTTCGGCGGGGAACCGGTTGCGATCGTGGCCGGTCGCTGCGCCAAATGACGACAGCGGACCACACCGGACGGGGCGAGGCGGCCCGTTCCGATCGCCAGGCGCAGTTGCGGCCGCGGACCGAGCAGGCCGACCGGGTGGTGTCGTCGGTGTGTCCCTACTGCGCGGTGGGATGCGCCCAGCGGGTCTTCGTGAAGGACGAGCAGATCATCCAGATCGAAGGTCATCCCGACAGCCCCATCTCCCGGGGCCGGCTGTGCCCCAAGGGCTCGGCCACCCGTTCCCTCGTGATGGCGCCCTCCCGGCTGACCAAGGTCCGCTACCGCCGACCGTTCGGCACCGAGTGGGAGGATCTGCCCCTGGCGCGGGCGATGGACATGATCGCCGACCGGGTGATCGCCAACCGCCGCCAGTTCTGGCAGGACCGAGACGCCGACGGCCGGCCCTTGCGGCGGGCGATGGGGTTCGCGTCCCTCGGCGGGGCCACGCTCGACAACGAGGAGAACTACCTCATCAAGAAGCTGTTCACGGCGCTGGGCGCCATCCAGATCGAGAACCAGGCCCGCATATGACACTCCTCGACCGTCCCCAGTTTGGGGACATCGTTCGGGAGAGGGGGCGCCACGTCGTTCCAGCAGGACCTGCAGCACGCTGACGTGATCCTCATCGAGGGATCGAACATGGCCGAGGCCCATCCGGTGGGGTTCCAGTGGGTGATGGAGGCCAAGGCGCGCGGGGCGACCGTCATCCATGTCGATCCTCGCTTCACCCGGACGTCTGCGCTGGCCGACATCCACGTGCCCATCCGGGCCGGCACGGACATCGCGTTCCTCGGCGGCCTGGTCAACTACGTGCTGACGAACGAGCGCGACTTCCGCGACTACGTCGTGCACTACACCAACGCCGCCACCCTCATCTCGCGACGACTACGTCGACGCCGAGGAGCTCGGCGGCGTGTTCTCCGGCTTCGACGAGGAGGCCGGGACGTACGACCCGTCGTCCTGGCAGTACGCCGGCGGCGCGGCGGCGCCGTCAGCGGGCGCCCGGGAGCAGTCGACCAGCTACGGCGAGACGAGCGGAGGTCTCGGCGGCCGCCACGGACAGCGGGACGCCGACCGGGACGAGACCCTGCAGGCACCCTCGCTGTGTGTACCAGATCCTCAAGCGGCACTTCGCCCGGTACACGCCGGAGATGGTCAGCGAGACGTGCGGCATCCCGGCCGACCTCTTCTCGAAGGTGGCCGGCCTGCTGTGCGACAACTCGGGTCCGGAGCGGACGAGCGCGTTCTGCTACGCCGTCGGCTGGACCCATCACTCCGTCGGTGTGCAGTACATCCGCACGGCCGCGGTCCTTCAGACGTTGCTGGGCAACATCGGCCGGCCCGGCGGCGGCATCATGGCCCTGCGCGGCCACGCCAGCATCCAAGGCTCCACCGACATCCCGACGCTCTACAACATCCTCCCCGGCTACATCCCGATGCCGCACGCCGACCATGGCGAACGGCTCGAGGACTATGTCGAGCACGACTCGGCCGAAACCGGCTACTGGGGCCACATGCGGGCCTACGTGGTCAGCCTGCTGAAGGCATGGTGGGGCGACGCCGCAACGGCCGACAACGACTTCGCCTTCAACTACCTCCCCCGGCTCACCGGCGACCACTCCACGTACCAGAGCGTCCTGGGCATGTTCGACGGGTCGGTCACCGGCTTCTTCGCTCTCGGCGAGAACCCCGCAGTGGGAAGCGGGAACTCCCGCATGCACCGTCTGGCGATGGCCCACCTGGACTGGCTCGTCGTACGCGACATGCAGGAGATCGAGACGGCGACGTTCTGGTTCGACTCTCCGGAGGTCGAGTCGGGCGAACTGCGTACGGCCGACATCGCCACCGAGGTCTTCCTGATGCCCGCCGCCGCCCACACCGAGAAGGACGGCTCCTTCACCCAGACCCAACGCCTCCTCCAGTGGCACGACAAGGCCGTCGAGCCCGTGGATGACCAGCGTTCGGAGCTGTGGTTCACCTACCACCTCGGGCGGATCATCCGCGAGAAGCTGACCGGCTCCACCGACGACCGGGATCGTCCGGTCCTCGACCTCACCTGGGATTACCCGACGGTCGGGCCCCACGACGATCCGGACGCCGAGTCCGTCCTGGCCGAGATCAACGGCTGGAACGCCGACGGACAGCCATTGTCGTCCTACACGGAGCTGCGCGACGACGGCTCGACTCGCTGCGGGTGCTGGATCTACTGCGGCTGCCGCGCCGAGGGCGTGAACCAGACGCGCCGGCGCCGGCCCGGCGCCGAGCAGGACTGGGTCGCGGCCGAGTGGGGCTGGGCGTGGCCGGCGAACCGGCGGATCCTCTACAACCGCGCCTCGGCCGATCCCGACGGCCGGCCGTGGTCGGAGCGACGGAAGTACGTCTGGTGGGACGGCGAGAACGAGGCAAGTGGACGGGCTTCGACGTCGCCGACTTCCCACCCAACACTGCGCCCGGCTACGTGCCGCCGCCCGGCGCCGAAGCCGAGACGGGCCCTCGCCGGCGACGACCCCTTCATCATGCAGTCCGACGGCAAGGCGTGGCTCTTCGTCCCGGCTGGGTTGAAGGACGGTCCGCTCCCCACGCACTACGAACCCTTCGAGTCGCCCGTGGCCAACCCGCTCTACCGGCGCAGGTCGAACCCCGCCATCGAACCGATCAACCATCCCGCCAACCCGGTCAACCCGTCGGCGGGCGAGCCGGGCGCCGACGCCTATCCCTTCGTCCTCTCCACGTACCGCCTCACCGAGCACCACACCGCCGGCGGCATGAGCCGCACCGTGGGCCGGCTCAGCGCCCTGCAGCCCGAACTGTTCTGCGAGGTGAGCCCCGAGCTGGCCGAGCAACGCGGGCTGGAGCACGGAGGTTGGGCCACGATCGTGACATCCCGCAGCGCCATCGAGGCTCGTGTGCTGGTGACCCGCCGCATGGTGCCGCTTCGGATCCGCGGCCAGACGCTGCACCAGGTCGGCGTCCCGTTCCACTGGGGCCGGCGCGGCCTGACGGTCGGCGACTCGGCGAACGACTTGGTGGGCCTGGCCCTCGACCCGAACGTGCACATCCAGGACACGAAGTCGCTGACGTGTGACATCCGCGCCGGTCGCCGGCCTCGCGGGGCCGACTTGCGGACGCTGGTCGAGGGATACCGGAGGGCCGGGCGATGACCACGACGCAGGTGCGAATGGGATTCTTCACCGATACGTCCGTGTGCATCGGCTGCAAGGCGTGCGAAGTGGCGTGCAAGGAGTGGAACCTGGTTCCCGACCGTGACCGGGGCCTGAGCGGTCGCTCGTACGACAACACGCTGCACCTCGACGCCGACAACTGGCGCCACGTCGCCTTCATCGAGCAGACCCGGCCGATCGCTGCTCCGAGCAGCGGAGCGGCCCGGGCCGACGGCGACCAGATCCGCTGGCTGATGAGCTCGGACGTGTGCAAGCACTGCACCGACGCCGGCTGCCTCGACGTCTGCCCCACCGGATCGCTGTTCCGAACCGAGTTCGGCACGGTGGTGGTGCAGGAGGACATCTGCAACGGCTGCGGCTACTGCGTGCCGGCCTGCCCCTTCGGCGTGATCGACCGGCGGGAGGAAGACGGCCGGGTGTGGAAGTGCACGCTGTGCTACGACCGCCTGCGCGGCGACATGGAGCCAGCCTGCGCCCAAGCGTGCCCGACGAAGTCGATCCAGTTCGGGCCCCTGGACGAGCTACGCGAGCGGGCGGCGGCGCGCGTCGAGCAGCTCCACGCCGACGGTGTGGAGGAGGCCCGTCTCTACGGGCACAGTCCCGACGATGGTGTCGGTGGCGCCGGTGCCTTCTTCCTGTTGCTCGACGAGCCCGACGTGTACGGCCTGCCACCGGACCCGGTGGTGGCGACCCGATCGGTGCTCGGCACCTGGGGCCGGGCCGTCCTGGCCGGCGGCGCCCTGATAGCCGCCACCTTCGGCGCCGCACTATTGGGGCGCCGATGAGCACCTGGAGCAGCGGGAGCCCCGAGCCGGGCTACTACGGCGCTTCGATCGTCAAGCCGGCCCCGTGGAAGAACGAGATCGCCGGCTACTTCTTCACCGGCGGCCTCGCCGGCGGCTCTTCGGTGCTGGCGACGGCGGCTCGCTTCCTCGGCCAGCCCGCTCTGGCCCGCCACGCTCGCCATTGGGCGCTGGCCGGCCTGGCCCCGAGCCCGGTACTGCTGATCGCCGATCTGGGTCGCCCCGGCCGGTTCGCCAACATGCTCCGGGTCGCGAAGCCGACGTCGCCGATGAGCGTGGGGAGCTGGCTGCTGACCGCCTACGCACCGGCGGCGACGGGGGCGGCGGCGCTGGCTGCGATCGGGCGGTTGCCCCGGGTCGCCGCTCTGTGTGACGTGGTGGCCGGGGCTCTCGGATCTGGGGTGGCGACGTACACGGCCGTTCTCGTCGCGAACACGGCCACGCCGGTCTGGCACGAGAGCCGGCGGACGCTCCCGTTCCTGTTTGCCGCCAGTTCCGCGGCCGCCGCCGGCGCCGCCACGAGCATGAGCACCCCGGCTGTACAGGCGCGTCCCGCCCGAGCCCTGGGCGCGGCGGCCTCGATCGCCGAGCTCGTCGCCGGGCGCGTGATGGAGCGCCAGCTCGGTCCGCTCGACCGTTCCCGCCGCACGGGAAGGGCCGGCGCCTACCGGCTCGCATCCGAAGGGCTGGCCGTCGCCGGCGCCGGGCTCTTGGCGTTCGGCCACCGCCGAGCGCTCACGCGCGCCGGCGCCCTGGCGGTGCTGGCCTCGTCGCTCAGTCAGCGGCTGTGCGTCCTCGAGTCCGGGAAGCAGTCGGCCCGGGATCCGGCACAGACGCTCGCCGTCCAGCAGCGTCCGGCCGCCGCCGCGTCCTGAGATCACGTTCACGTTCGTCCCAGAGGAAGGGTGCGCAATGGGAACCGCCAGGGTCGAAGTGGTTGCCGATCGGCTCGTGACGGCCGTCGACGGCTGCCGGCCCGTCGGCCTCGCCGACGCCGCCTCCGCAGCCGAGCCGGCCGACAAATGGCGGTTCCGGACCCCTCCGCCCGTGAGCTGCCCCCGGCGCCCGGAGCGGCGCGCTGTCACGTCGACGGCTCCGGAGGCGCCCGGGGCTGCCGCCCAGATCTGGTGAGCCGCTCGTCTCGCATCAGCCTGCTGGTCGAACGCCTGCGGACCAGCCTGTTCTTCGTCCCGATGGCGGCGATCGCCGTCGCGATCGCCGTCGCACTCGCAAGCATCGCGCTCGACGAGTGGTTGAACACCTCCAACGGCGACCTGCCGCTCGGCCTGACATCGACAGTGCAGAGCGCCCGGGCCGTGCTCAGCACCATCGCCGAGCGCGACGATCACGTTCGCAGCCATCGCCTTTTCGATCTCGCTGCTGGTCATCCAGCAGACATCCAGCAGCTACTCGCCCCGCGTCGTTCGCACCTTGTTCCGGGATCCGTTCAACAAGCGGGTCATGGCCCTGGTCGTCGGTACCTTCACCTACTGCGTTGTCGTACTGCGATCTGTGCGGTCGGCGCTCGGCCAGGCCGGGCGCCCGATCATCCCCAACATCTCCGTGGCCGTCGCGGTCGTTCTCGGCATCGGCACGATCCTCGCCGTCGTGGCCTTCATCAATCACAGCGCTCACACGATGGACGTCAGCGAGATCCTCCAGCGGGTTCGGCGGGAGACGATCGAGCTGGTGCGCCGGAACTGGTCGCCACCACGGCCAGGCGCCGAGACCTACGCACCCATCGACGTGATCGCCGAACCGAACGCCGTCATCCGCTTCGACCGGACGGGATGGGTGGAGCAACTGGACACCGCACAGCTCCTCGGATGCGTCCCCGACGGGGGGGTGCTGCGCGTCGATACCTACCCCGGTCGGTTCGCCATCGAGGGCACGCCCCTGTGCACCATCTTCCCGACACCGGCCGCCGCCGATCTCGACTCGGTCGCCCGGCGAATCCGCTCGGCGGCCATCGTGGGACCCACCCGGACGATGCAGGAGGACGTCGCGTACGGCCTGCGCCAACTCGCCGATGTGGCGATCAAGGCCCTCTCACCCGGCATCAACGACCCCACGACCGCGCAGGATGCGATATTCCAGACGGCGGCGGTGCTGCGCGAGCTCCTTCTCCGCGATCCTCCTCCCCAGCGGCTCGTGGGCGACCGGGGTGGCCGCCTGCTGCTCTCGGCGGCACCGGATCACACCGAACTCGTTCAACTGGCGTTCGCCCAGACCCGACGGGCCGCCGCCGAGCATCCGGCCGTCACCGCCTACATCCTCGAAGCGCTCGGTCGGCTCGAAGAGTCAGTGCAGGCGGCCGGACGGCGACAACGGGCTGCGGCACTGCGCGACGAGGCCCGCTTCGCCGTCGCCGCCAGCGACGCCGCCGACCTCCTCGAACACGACCGACGCGTCGTGCACGAGGCCTACGAGCGGTGGTTCATCGAGTAGCGGGAGTCGTTCCGCAGACGCATCGCGGGCCGCCGGCGCGGGTATCGATCCATCGTGGGAGTGGACGAAGCGACCGGCCACCGTCGCCTCCACCGCGACGGCCCCGGTGAGGCATCGGCACGGCTGGCCGGGCGAGGCGCGGGCCGCTGAGCGGCCCCTTGGACTCCGGTGCCCGCTGACACCGATCAGCTGCAGCTCGTCGCGGTGCTGCTGCTCGGCGTGGCGCTGCTCACGCCGTTGGCGCGCCGGCTGAACGTTCCGCCGCCTGTTGTCGTGATGCTGTTCGGAGCCGCCGTCGGGTTCGTCCCGTTCGTGCCGAATCTGCGGCTCCCCCCTGCCCTCATCCTGCCGCTCGTGCTGCCGCCGCTGCTCTTCACGGCGGCGCGACGGACAACCCTTCCGTGCCTTCGTCGCCGATGCCGTGCCGATCTCGCTGCTCGCCGTCGGCTTGGTCTTCATCACCACGTTTGCCGTTGCCGTGGTCGCCCATCAGACGGATCCGGAGCTCACCTGGGCGGCGGCGTTCGCCCTCGGGGCCATCGTGTCGCCGCCCGACCCGGTGGCGGCGACATCCGTGGCCGGTCGCCTCCGACTGCCCGCGTCGCTCGTGACCATCCTCGAGGGCGAGGGTCTCTTCAACGACGGCATCGCCCTGGTCCTGTACCGGCTCGCCGTGTCCGCCGTCGTGGCCGGCACGCTCTCGGCCGGGCGAGCGGCGACCGAATTCGTCACCGTCGTGGCTCTCGGCATGGCCGTCGGTCTGGCGATGGGCTGGACGGCACGCTGGCTCCTGGCCCACATCGACGAGGCCGACGCCGAGGGCGCGCTCATGCTGCTGGTGCCGTACGCCTCCTACCTTCTGGCGGAGCTGGCCCATGCCTCAGGCGTCCTGGCCGTTCTCACCACCGCATTGTTCCTGAGTGAGCGCGGCATCCGGGCGACGACCGCAGCCGGCAGCCTCGCCGGACGTGGCTTCTGGACGATCACCGAGTTCGTCATGTCGAACCTCGCCTTCGCCCTCGTGGGTGTCGAGCTGGCGTCCGTGGTGATCGGCCAGAATCCCGGGTCCAGCGCCAACCTCGCCGTCGCCGGCCTGACGGCGGTGGTCGCGATCGGGGTACGTCCGCTCTGGATCGCCATCGTCTTCCCGCTGATCATCCGGTCTCGAACGGCGGCCGATCGGCCGCCGCCCGACAAGCGATCGGCGGTCTTGCTGTCGTGGGCGGGCATGCGCGGTGTGGTGACCGTGGCGTCGGCGCTGGCGCTTCCGCTGGCAACGGATGCCGGCGATCCCTTTCCGGGCCGGTCCACGATCATCGTGTCGGGTCTCTTCGTCGTAGCGGTGACGCTCGTCGTCCAAGGCCTCACGCTTCCGCTGGTGGTGCGGCTCCTGGGTCTCCGAGCCGACACCGACCCGCTCGATGCGGAAGCCGAGTTGCGGGCCCAGATCGGAGAGGCCGGGCTCGCCGAGCTCGATCGGCGGGTGACCGCCGGCGAAGTCGGGCCCGAGATCGCCGAGCGAGCGCGCGACCAGATGGTCATGCGGCGCTACGAACCGGGCGAGGACGAAGACGATGAAGAAGACAAGCGACGTCGGGCCCGCGAAGTCGGCGAAGCCCTGCTCCGGTTCCAACGAGACCGTGTGCTCGGGCTCCGGCGATCCGGTGCCGTCGACCCACGAGCTGCCGACGAGATACTCACCGAGATCGCCCGGCGTCTCGAGCACGGCCGCTGAGCGGTCGGAACGGAATCAGCCGTCAGCTGACGCATCCCACGTCAAGCTGGAGGGTGAGGCCCTCCCTCGGAGCTGGCACCCGCGACCGAGACGGACACGGTCGTGCCGGAGCGAATGCGCATCGCAGCCGCCGCCGCTTCGATGACCTCCACGTCCGCTGCGGTGGGCCGGTCGGCTCGCAGCCCACGGGGCCAGAGCCGTCGGTCCAGTACGACGTTGATCTCGGCGGCGAAGATGCTCAGTTGGGCGAGAAGATAGAGCCACGTGAGGAGCCCGATCACGACGGCGAAGGTGCCGTACGTGTCCTCGGCGCCGGCGATCGCCCGCTGGACGTACCAGTGCCCGGCGATCTGGAGCCCGGTGTATCCGAGGCCGGCGACGACCGCTCCCGGGACCAGGCAGGACCAAGGAGCCGACCGCGCCGCGAGGAGTTTGAACGCGACCACGTAGACGACGCAGTTCAGGGTGACAGTGCCGGCGATGGCGCCGACCCGTGCGCCGCCGTTGAGCCCGGGCTGGATGGTGACCAGTTGCGAGCCCGTTGCGCCGGCGGCCAACGCCAGTCCGATGATGCCCAGCATGGCGAGCGAGCGCAACCGCTTGGCGACGAACGACGGCTGCTCGGCACGCGGCACGTCCCAGAGCTCGTTCATGGCGTCCTGCGCGGCCTGCATGCAGCCGAGCCCGGCCCACAGCGCGGTCGCCGTGCCGATGACGAGCGCCGTGACGCTGCCGGCGAGGCCGCCGACCTGAGAGCCGATCTGATCCCCGACGACCGGAATCTGCCCTACGGCCGAGTTCTTGATCTGCGCAGCGCTGCGGTCACCGAACACGTACCCGACGATCGTGACCGCCACGAGCAACAACGGGAAGAGCGAGAAGAAGCCGTAGTACGCCACCAGGGCGGCGAGGCGACCGGCGCGGTCGTCGCCGAACTTCTTCACGACGCCGAGGAGGAACGCCACCGGCCCGGTTCGGCGCTGCCACCGGTCGACCCGATCCAGGAGGCCTGTCCCTGGATCGCCAGGGCGGTCAGGTGGGCGGGTGTCGCCGGCCGGACGGGCCGGCGAGGCGGGCGTCTCGGCGGCCGCAGTTCCAGGTCGGCCGGCCGCCGCGCACCGCGGCGCTCACCATCAAGGTCGCGCCGGCGAGCATCTCGACGACGCCGCGTCCCCGCCGGGGCCCCGGCAACTTGTGCATCGCCTTCACGTGCCGCGCTCCGCCGTTGCGCTCATCATCTGCGCTCGGCTGGTCGGGTCCCCGGGGAGCGTGAGCCGCCCCCCGGGGTCCCTGTCCTTCAGCGGGGCCCGAGCGTCTCGCCGGTGCGGACGCCGGTGTAGCCGGGGCCGCGATCGTCGTAGAGCGTCGGCGGATAGGACCGGCTGCGGTGTTCGGAAGCGCCCGGGGCGCCGGTGGGGAGGATCGTCCGGTTGTAGGACGAGTTCAGCATCTCGGCGCTGGCCGTGTAGAAGGCCAAGCCGGCCGAGACCACGAGGAAGTACCCGCCGACCGTCTCCCAACCGCTGAGACCAGCGACGTAGCCGATGGCGAGGCACACCGACCCGCCGGTGAGGGCGAGCAGGACGCTGAAAAGGGCCAGGTTCTTGGCCAGCGCGGCGATCGCGCCCATGAGGGTGATGGCAGCGAGGACGAAGAACCAGAAGCCGAGCGCCGACTGATCGGTGCCGGGATCGGCGATGGCCCCGGCGGCGACGAAGCCGTAGAGGATGCCGTAGGCGAGCCAGAAGGAGCCCCACATCCCGTGCATGGCCGTGCCGAGGCCGTCACGAGCCCGGTCGGCGAACAGACCGGCGATGAATTGCGCCAAGCCGCCGAAGATGGCTGCGAACGGGAACAGGTAGAGCGCGGTGTTGTCGCCGCCGTACCAGCCCGTGAGATGGGCGGCGACGATGAACGTCGCACCGGCGAAGCCGAACAGGCCCAGAATGGACGGCGACGCGATTGGTTCGAGTACGACGCGCGATCGCTCGGTCCACTCGGCCGGGAGGTCGAGATTCCAGGACTCCTGACGCGCGACCGCGAGTTGCTGCAAGTTGTCAGGCCTGCTTGACGCTGTAGACGAGGCGGAGCTTCGTGCCGGGGTAGGTCGTTTCGGTTGTTGTGAGGTCGTCGCAGAGGCCGGCGAGCGCCCGTGTCCGCCGGGGTGCCGATAGAGGCTTGACGTGTACGTGCAACTCTTCGCCGATCACCTCGAGGTCGGCGGGGCTGGCGAAGATCTCACGCAGCAGGCTGCGAGCCTCGTCATCGGCGCGGGGGTAGTGGTTGGTGAGCAGGCGAGCGAGTGCGGATTCAGCGTTGTAGGTGGCCATGCGGATGGCGTCGTGGATGCGTTTGCGTTCGGGATCGAGGCGGGCGGCGTCGGGGTGTGCGTCGCCGAGTGGGACGCGGTCGGGGATGGCCCGGGCGGCGGTTGCGAGTTCGGTGAGGTGGGTGCGGGCGGCGGCGAAGGCGGCGGCTATCTCGGCGGCGGCTATCTTGTCGCGTCGACCGTCGAGGGTGGCGCGGCCTTCTTCGGCTTCGGCTGCTTCCAGGACTCGTCGGCGTCGCGGACGCGGGCGTCGGCGGCGCGCCGGGCGGGGTTGGGGACGAGGCGGGTGGGGTCGTCGTCGGCGAGGTCGTAGGCGTCGAGGGCGTCGAGGCCGAAGTGGGCGTGGATGTAGCGGAAGAAGTTCTCCTGGCGCCAGCGGCTGAACATGGCGTGCGCCAGGGGGGCGGGGTCGGGGTCGGCGTGGGTGGTGAGGATCTGGGTCTGGTGTCCGCTGTCGGGGTCGAGCCGGGTGATCTGACGGCAGGCGAAGGCGTGCCGCCGGCCCTTCTGGGTGTAGGGGACGCGCACCCGCCGGTCGGCGAGAAGGTAGCGGTGTTCGGTGCCGGCGTCGTCGAATCCGGCCAATCGGAGATTGGTCCGCCCTTCGGGCCCGGACAATGCCTGTTCAACCGGCCAATCACCGCGCCGAAGGGGGAGGCAGATTGGCCGGTTAACTGGCAGGTGTGCTCGGCGAACACGGCGGGTTCGAGGGGCTTGGCGCCTTTGCGGTAGGTCAGGATGTCGAAGCCCGAGGCGAAGAGCTCGGCGAACAGCGTCGGGGACCAGCCGGCCCGGTCGAAGCAGATGGTGGGGCGACGGTCGGGGCCGAGGAGCTGGCGTGCCCAGGCGGCGACCCGGCGCAGCTCGGCGGCCAGCGACGCCCCCGGCGGCGCCGAGAACACCACCAGCCCGTCGCCGTTGCGGTCGGCCACCCACGTGTCGACCTCGGCGGGCATGGACAGGCGCAGGCGGGCCAGGTGCGCCTTGGCCACCTTCGCCCTGCCGTGGTAGGCGTGTACGTGACCGTCCACGTAGAGCACTCCGAGCGCGTCCGCGTCGGCAGCGGCGTGGCGGTGGGCCAGGGCGGCGAGCAGCTCGGCGGCCCTGTACCGGGAGGCGAGGGCGGCCATGCGCCGGCGCAAGGTCTTCGGCTCTGGTGCCCGGTCGAGGCCCAGCAGCCGGCCGAGGTCGACGGGGTCGACGCGGGTGAGGCCCTCGGCCCGGGGTTCGCCCACCAGCGCAGCGAACACGACGGTGAGCACCAGACTGCGCAGCCCGTAGAAGGCGGCCCTGGCCCGACCGTAGGTCGCCTCGACGCAGTCGAGCAGGCCCGTGACCGCCAGAGCCGGCAGCACGACCAGCGCCCCGGCCAACGGCAGCGACGCCCCCGGGGTGATGCGGGGCTCGGCCTCGGCCAGCTCGCCGCGCCGAGCCGCCTGACGTTCGGCCTCCCGGGGTTCGGGGCGGGCCAGCGGCTCGAGCCCGCTGGCGCGCCGGCGCTGGCTGCGCCGGTGCCGATCCGGCCAGCGCCCGCGACACCGTCCCCGCACCCACCCCAGCACGCTCGACGATCTCGGCACGCGAGAACCCCTCGGCCCGCAGCCCGCGTATCTCGGCCACCTTCTCCTCGGTCAGCTTGGAGGGCCCACGGGGGCCGGGCCGCTCGGGGACGAGCGCCGCCACCCCGCCGTCGCGGTACTCCCGGCGCCAGCGCCACAGGGTCACATCATCGGTGCCGAAGGCGACAGCCACCTCGCCGACGCGGGCCGCGCCCGCCTCGATCAGCTGCACCGCCGCCAGCCGCCGGCCCGCCACATCCCCCGGCTGCCAACACCACGTCGCCATCCCCCACACGAACACCACGCCACCCTCGCCCGACTCGACCAGGTCCACCCCACTCGACACGGGCGAGGACCCGAAAGGGGCGACCGGCACCGGCATCGGACAACCCTTGCCCACCGCCACTCCGCCTGCCGCCACCGCCACCTCCCCGTCTCACACCCCTTCAACAATTATGGACCGCACGGAGCGGCAGGTGGTGGATAGCACCTCGTATTGCAAGGCTTTCAGCTCATTGCGTCAGGAGTCCTGGATTCAGGCGGTCGTCGCCATGGAGCAGATGTGTGGCCATGGACAGTTCCTCCAATCGGGCATGTGCATTCGGGTGCCGCGGGCCCAACGAAGAACTAGACCGTCATCGCCAGCGCGTTGATGGCGGCGCACCGGGTGCCGACGTTGATCCTGGTCGATCGGACACCGCTGGTGGAGCAGTGGAAGTCACGGCTGATGGAGCACCTCGGTCTCGGTCGTCGACAGGTGGGCCGAGTCGCTGCGACGGCGAAGGCGTCGGGGATCGTCGACATCGCGACGCTGCAAGCGATCGCGCGTCGGCCCGATGCGGCGGGGTCGTTCGACGGGTACGGGATGGTGATCGTCGACGAGTGCCATCACCTCCCCGCCCGTTCGTTCGAACTCGCGGTACGCGACGCGCGGTCTCGTCGATGGGTCGGACTGACGGCTACCCCGTATCGGCGCGACGGGCTCGAGGCGATCATCACGATGCAGTGCGGCCCCGTCCGCCACGAGATCGCACTCGCTGAAACCGCGGCGGCGAACCTGATCCGACGGTTGCACACTCACGAGACCCGCTGCACCGCCGGAAACGGCGAGATCGCGGCGATCCAGGACGTGTTCCGCGCGCTCGTCACCGACGGGGCACGGACCCGCCAGATCGCCAGCGACGTATCCGCCGCTGTCAGGGACGGTCGCAACGTGCTGGTGCTCACGCAGTGGACCGAGCACCTCGACGCGCTCGCTGCGATGCTCGAGCACAACGGTCTCGCGCCGTTCGTGCTCAGGGGTGGGTTGGGGAAGAAGGCGCGGGCTGCGGTGATCGAGCAACTGAGCGCCGATGACGCGCCGTCGGGCCAGCTTTTGTTGGCGACCGGGTCGTACCTCGGTGAGGGGTTCGACAGCCCGTCGCTCGACACCTGTTCCTCGCGTTCCCGCTCGCGTTCAAGGGCCGTGTCGTGCAGTACATCGGGCGGATCCTGCGCACCACCGACACCAGGACCGATGTCGAGGTTCACACGACTACCTCGATCCCGGGCCGGTGTTCCGCAAGATGCACAGCAAGCGCCTGGCCACCTACGCCACCCTCGGCTTCGACACCGATCCCAAGACCGGCTCCCGATGACACCGCCGCCGACGAGCGAGTCCCGTGCAAGGATCAGGTGGTCGTGTGGCGCCTTCGTCGACCCGGTGGGACACCACGGCCGGCGACCTGCGCCGAGCTGCGTGCGGGCTACCTGGGGCGCCGGCCGCCGATACGAGGGCTTGCGATACCCTGCGTCGGCCCGTGATCAGGCACACCGCCGCCGACATGCCCGGCCATCAACCCACCCTCTCGTCCGACGAGCCCCTATCCTGCGACCGTGGCCTTCGAGCGGATCACGATCGAGCCGGGGAAGATGCGGGGAGCGCCCTGCATCCGCGGGTTGCGCATACCGGTCGCCACGGTCATCGGCCAGCTCGCCGCTGGTCGAACGGCCGAGCAGATCCTTGCCGACTTCCCGGACCTGCAGCCTGAGGACATCCCGGCGGCCCTCGAGTACGCAGCCGAAGCCGTCCAGGAGCGCGAGCTCCCACTCACTCGCCCGGCGTGAGGTTCCTCGTCGACGCCAACGTGTCACCACGCGTCGCGTCACTGCTCACAGCGGCTGGTCATGACGCCGTCGCCGTGCGAGACGTCGGGCTTGTCGCAGCGCCCGACGACGAGATCCTCGACTGGGCCTTGACCGATGACCGGGTCATCGTCTCCCACGACACGGACTTCGGCACGCTCCTGGCTGCTCGGCGGCAGGTGAAGCCATCGTTCATCCTCGTGCGCTCGTCGGATCCGCTGACCGTCGACGACGTGGCGGGGTTGATTCTCGCCAACCTCGACAGCGTCGCCGAGGATCTCGGAGCGGGAGCCATCGCCACATTCGCCCGAGGCCGGCTTCGGGTCCGTCGCCTCCCCATCGGATAGCGCCTGGTCGGCTGCCGCCGATGTACCAACCATGTACCACGCCAACGGTAAACAGCAGGGAACAAGGGGGACTTGACGAGGCGCTCTGACCAGGTGAAAACTGCCTCCTACCAGGGAGAACGCCTCACTCCAACCCTCATAACCCGAAGGTCGTAGGTTCAAATCCTACCTCCGCCACCATGTGAAGCTTGAAGGCCCAGGTCAGTGACCTGGGCCTTCGTCGTTGGGGTGGTGTTCTACCGCCTGCGGGCCGTGTTCTCCCGGATGTTCAACCGGCTCGAGCGGCCGGAGCGGGCGGCCGGTGGAACGCTCGGTGCGACGAGCGCCTCGAAGGCGTAGGCGGCCTCGCTTTGCATACCGGGCGGGACGTGCTGGTAGGTCTGGATCTTGAAGGCGAGTTTGGCGTGCCCGAGCCGCTCGCTGACGACCTTCACCGGGACGCCTTCTTTGATCAGCAGTGTCCCGTGGGTATGGCGGAGGTCGTGCAGTCGGATGACCGGGACGCCGGCCCGGCGGGCGATGCGCTCGAAGATCTGGGAGAGGGCGTGGGGTGGATGGGCTGGCCGTCACACCCACCCGTCATCGTCGATGCCGACGGCGGCGAACTCGGCGGCTCGCGCCGCCTTCCAGCCGGCCAGGACGGTCAGGGTGGTCGGGTCGAGGTCGATGTTGCGGCGGGCGTTGTCGGTCTTGCCTCGGGTCTGGTGGAGCTCGTAGCCGACGGCGACGAGCCCGCGGTTGAGCGAGAGGCGGGCCTTGGCGAAGTCGACGTCGGGCCACTGGAGGCCGAGGACCTCGTTGCGGCGCATCCCGGTCATGGCGGCGAGCCACAGCATCGGGAACAGCCGGTGACCGGCAGCGGCCCGCAAGAACGCCTGCAGTTGCGGGGCGGTCCAGGACTGGGCTTCGGTTTTCTGGATCGCCCCGAGTCTGGGCGACCGGGCGATGAGGGCGACGTTGCGGGTGAGCAGGCCGCGTCGTACCGCCTCGTGGAGTGCGCCGCGGATGACGAGGTGCACCTCGTACACTGTCTTCGGCGAGAGCGCGGGCCGCTCGGCGTTCGGGGTGAGGAGCCGGTCGTAGAGCGCCTCGATGTGGGTGTGGCGGAGCCGTCGCAGCCCGATGCGCCCGAGGGCCGGGACGACGTGGCGGTGCACGTTTCGCTCGTAACCCCGGTAGGTGCTGGTCGCGAGCTGGAGCCTCTTGCCCGGCAGCCACTGTCCGGTCAGGTAGGCACCGAAGGCCAGCGCCCGCGCAGCATCGGCCCGACCCTGCTCCTCGGCCGCAAGCTTCGCGGCCAACCGCTCGGCGGCGGCGCGGTCGGTGCCCGCAGGATGCCAGGTCCGCCGCTCCTGACCCGTGACCGGGTCGAGGCCCTGGTAGACTGCGAACGTCAGTCGGCCGCCCGGCACCAGCAGCACGGCCAGGTGCCAAACCGGGCGTCAGGCGGCGCGACAAGCGGCACAGACGCCGACGAGATCGACCCGATGCTCCGTGAGCTCGAAGCCGGCGCCGTGCGCGGCGTCGCCGAGGGCACGTTCGATCGCACGCTCGGCGCGGACGGGCAGCGCGATGTCGACCACCGTGCTGCACTCGCGGCACACGAGGTGATGATGATGCTCCGCGGTGACGAGTTCGCTCAGCTCGAAATAGGACCGTCCCTCGCCGACGTCGACACGGGTGACGACCCCCGCGTCCTGGAGCACGGCCAGGTTCCGGTACAGCGAGCTCTGCACCAGACCCGGCGCCTGCAGCTGGATCATTGGGGTCGTGGCCGGACCACCGATCGCCGCCAGCGCCTCCACCAGGACCTGCCGGCCCCGCGTGTACATGTGTCCAGCAGCAACCACCTGGCGTCGAACGATCGAATGGAGCTCAGCCATAAGAATAAGAATACCTGAGAATCGGGTCCACGGCGGCGACGGTGTCGCTCAGCGACGTCAGGCGACTGACGCGCCGGCGGGACGGTTGGCGCGCCCGGACACCCAGCCACGCTTGGTACGAGCAGATCCGATGAGGCGGCAGGCGATGTAGATGGCGAAGGAGATGGTGGTGACGTAGGGGCTGATCGGGATGCTGCTGCCCAAGGCGAGCAGGATGCCGCCGACCATGGAGGCGAACCCGAAGGTGACGCTGAGCATCGTGACCATGCGAGGCGAGGCGGTGACTCGCAGCGCGGCGGCGGCGGGGGTGCAGATGACGCTCAGCACCAGCAGCGCACCGATGATCTGCACGGACATGGCGACGGTGAGACCGAGCAGCACCATGAAGATCGGGGAGAGCGCGGCGACGGGAACGCCGCGGGCGGCGGCCAGTTCGGGGTCGGTGCTGGCGAAGCTGAGCGGCCGCCACAGGATCGCCAGGGCGATCACCACCGCGGTGAGGATCACGATCAGCCAGGTCAGCTGCGTGGTGTCGACGGCGACGATCTGGCCGGTGAGCAGCCCGAACTTGTTGGCGGCGCGGCCTTTGTAGAGGGCGAGGAACAGGACGCCGAGACCGAGGCCGAAGGGCATGAGGACGCCGATGATGGAGTTGCGGTCGCGGGCCCGGCTGCCGAGCGCGCCGATCACGAGGGCGGCGAGGATCGAGCCGGCGAGGGACCCGACGATCACGTTGGCGCCGATCAGCAGCGCGAAGGCCGCACCGGCGAAGGACAGCTCGCTGGTGCCGTGCACGGCGAAGGGCAGGTCCCGCATCATCACGAACGTGCTGATCAGACCGCCGACGATGCCGAGTACCGCGCCGGCGATGATCGAGTTGTGGACCAGACCGAGGAGTTCGCCGTAGTTCGAGAAGTTGAAGATCTGGTGCCACCAGTCGGGCGCCGTCGTGGACTGGGCGAAGACGTTCACGGGTCGCCGAGCTCGGAGGTGACGAGGTGGGGGGTATGGGCGTGGGAGGCGACGTGGTGGGTCGGTGGGATGCCGGCGACCAGGATGTGTTGGCCGCGGCGGATGACCTCGATCGGCACCCCGTACAGCTCACCGAGCGTCGCGGAGTTGAGGACCTCCTCGACCGTGCCGATCCGGAATCGTCCCTCCGCCAGGTACAGGACGCGATCGACGTAGGGGAGGATCGGGTTGATCTCGTGGGTCACGAAGAGGATTGCCGTGTTGTGCTCGCGGCGCCGGCGATCGACGAGGGCGGTGACGGTGCGTTGGCTGCCCGGGTCGAGCGACAACAGCGGCTCGTCACACAGCAGCAGTATCGGGTCACCGATCAAGGCCTGGGCGATGCGTACCCGCTGCTGCTCGCCGCCCGACAGCGTTCCGATCGGCATCTCCGCGAACGGTGCCGCCTCGACCGCGGCCAGCACCTCTTCCACACGGTTCCACGGCACCCCTCCGGGTCGGCCGAACCCCCAGCGGTGACCGTCCAGCCCTTGGCGCACGACGTCCTTGGCGCGAAGTGGTGTGAGCGGGTCGATGCGCTGTTGCTGCTGGACGTAGGCGATCTGCCGTCTACCGTGCCGCACCTGGTGGCCGGCGATCGTCACTGCTCCGGCGGTGAGCGGCTCCAGGCCGAGGATCGCCCGCAGGAGGCTGGTCTTGCCGGATCCGTTGGGCCCGAGCACGGCCAGGAACTCACCCGGGTAGAGGTCGAGCGTCAGGCCCGACCACAGGGGTCGGGCCCCGATGGCGAGCGCCGCGTCGCGCATCTGGAGGACAGGTTCTTCCCCGGTCGGTCGTTCGGGATGCGCAACGCCGACCGATTGGTGGTTGTGGATCACCTAGCCGAGTGCGGACTGAATGGCCGACAGGTTGTCGCTCATCCAAGTGACGTAGTCCAAGCCGGTGGGCAGGGTCTCCGTGACCGGGACGACCGCGATGTTGTTCGAACGGGCCGCATCGAGCACCTTCTCGGTCTCCGGGCCGGAGGTCTGCTCGTTGTAGGCGAGCAGCTTGACCGCCCCGGTGGTGAACAGGTCCAACGTCTCCTTGAGCACCGTCGGCGAGACTTCCGTGCCTTCCTCGATCGCCTCGCTGAACTCAGCCGGCGTCTTGTTGACCAGGCCGCTTGCTTCGAGCATGTACAACGGCACCGGCTCGGTGATCGCCGCACCGTCACCCGAGTGGGCTTGCTTGATCGACGCCTCGGTGGCCATCATCTGCTGCAGCTTCTGCTTGAACGCGTCCGCGTTGGCGGTGAACGTCGCCGCGTCCGCGGCGTCGCCAGCCGAGAGCGCGGCCACCAGCTGATCCGTCAGCTTCTCGATGGTGCCGAAGTCGTACCAGACATGCTCGTTGAGTCCGCCACCGGCCGGCGCGGTGAAGCCGGAGATGTCGACCACGTTGAGGACCGTGGCCTTCGAGTTGTTCGCTGCCTTCAGCATCGTGTCGATGAAGTCGTCGTATCCGCCGCCGTTCTCGATCACCACGTCGGCGTGCGACAGCTCCAACTGGTTCTGAGTGCTCGCCTCGTAGGAGTGGGGGTCAGCATCCGGGTCGCTGATGATCGAGGTGACGTGCACCTTGTCCCCGGCGATCTGCTTGACGATGTCGCCGTAGACGTTGGTGGACGCCACCACGTTCAGCGTGACCGCAGCGTCGCTTGTCGACCCGCCGCCCGCCGTCGTCGCGGTCGACGAGTTGTCTTGCGACGTCCCCGACGAACCGCATCCGGCGGCCACGGCCGCGACCACCAGCACGGCTCCCGTACTCGCAATCCTGAGACGACGCGACAACACGCTCCACCTACCTCTTCGGACCTGAGTGATAATAGGTCTCACTCTACTCGCGCCAAGAGTAGTTCTCGATCCGGGCAGGTCCATCAAGTCGCGACGGACGCGGCACCGTCACCCGCACCGCGCACAGGTGCCGACGAGTGCCACGTGGTACCGCTCGGCGACGAACCCCATCCCCTGGAGCCACGCGGCGGCACGGGCAACCACCGCCTCGACTTCAGTCGCGGCAGGAGTCACGGCTACTGCTCCGCACGCTCGGCACAGGGCGTAGTCGTGGCGTCCGCCGCCGACCGCCGCACCCAGCTCCTATGCGCGGGCCGAAGTTATGTGACGGGAAGAGCGTCGGCCCTGGTTGATCGTCGTTGCCGGCGTGAGGGCGCCACATAATCCGGCGGTCGTGGTGGAGGCTTCCTCGACCCGGGATGAGCCCGGGAGGGACGTGAAGCCATGACGACGGATCCAAGTCGTGTCCGCGTGAGTGGACCGCTGGCGGTGCACGCTGTCGGCTTCGGTGAGGAGCTGACACGGCGGGGCTACCCGCCAGAGCGCGCTGCCCGGCACGTGCAGCTGTTGGCGCATTTGAGCCGCTGGCTTGAGGCAGAGGGGTTGCCCGCGGGTGAGTTGACCGAGGCGCGGGTGGCCGACTTCCTCGCGGCCAGGCGCGCCGCGGGCTACGCCGAGGTGCCCACCACCCAGACGATGATCAGGCTTCTCGGTTACGTGGCCGGTCTGGGGGTTGCTCCGACGATGGTTCCAGCCGCGGAGACGGTGGTGGATGCCGTCGTAGAGGAGTACCGCCACTGCTTGATCCACGAGCGGGGCTTGGCGGCGGCAACGGTCCGTGGCTATGTCGGCGAGGCCAGGTCGTTCTTGTCCCGCCTGGACGGTCCCGAGGGCCTGGACCTGTCGCACCTGACCGCCGGGGAGGTGAACGTCTACGTCGTAGGGGAGTGCCGTCGGCGCCATGTCGGCTCGGCCAAGGTGCTGGTCACGGCGCTTCGGTCGCTGCTGCGGTTCTTGTCGCTTGAGGGCTACACCGCCCATCCGCTGGCCTCGGCGGTCTCGTGTATGTCACCCTCCAGCAGGTCTTCGCCTGCCTGGCGCGGGCCGCCGGTCTGCGGCCTCGCTCGGAACAGTGCCGACCTCGCCTGCATGACGCGAGGCACACCTTTGCCTGCACGACTCTGCTCGGCTGGTATCGGGCCGGAGTCGACGTGGAGCCACAGCTCCCGCTGCTGTCCACGTTCCTCGGCCATTACTCCGAGCGCGCCGTTATCCCGAGTTGCGTGGTTCTCGCGCGTATAGGCGCTGGTGGGCGGGGGTGACGGTCCGGGCGGGTTCGGGATAATCGTCGGGCTGTTGGGCGATCACGATCGTGCTCCGCATCTCGTTTGGAGAGGAGCCGATGATGGTTGAACGGTGTCGTATCCGGGTGGAGGGGCCGCTGGCTCCCTACTCGGCTGGGTTCTGGGCGGGGCTGCTTTCGGAGGGCTACACGCGATTGTCGGCTGAGAAGCAGATGTGCCTGATGGCGCACCTGAGCCGGTGGCTCGAGGGCGATGCCTGTGAAGCCTCGGAGTTGACGGGGCAGCTGGCCGAGGAGTTCCTGCAAGCCCGGCGAGCTGAGGGCTATGCCACTTACTTGATCGGCGTTCGAACTCTTCGGTCATGCCCGGCTCAGCCGGTGAGCGGCGGGATGGCGTTGGCGATCAGGTTGACGCCGAACACGAGGAACAGGACGGACATGACGGCGTTGTTGTGGACCGTGAGCCACGCCTTGAGGTTGTCGAGCGCGGCGTGGGCACGGTCGCCGCCAACCAGGTAGTAGACGACCGGGAGGGCGATGGTGAGGCTGCCGACGACGACGAAGACGATCAGCGAGACCACCGCGTCGGCGGTGTCCAGGCCGAGTTGGGCGAGGCTGGCCGCCGCGCCGACGGTGAGGATCAGGTTCTTCGGGTTCACGCCGGCCAGCAGCACCCCCAGGACCAGCGCTTTGCCGGGCGCGAGGCCGTCGATGCCGTCCATCCATTTCGGCATGTCCGGTTGTTCGCCGGGCGCCGGCCGGTTCCGCCAGCTCCGTAAGGCCAGCACCAGGAGGAGTGTGCCGAGGACGACCTTGCCCCAGGAGATCGCGTCGGAGGCTCCGCTGCTCGTGGATGGATCGGTGGCGTCCGACGCGAAGTAGACGGCGAAGCTCACCACGGCGAGAGCGACGACCCACCCCGAGCAGGAACATCGGGCCGTTGACCTTGGCGCGCGCCGAGAACAGCATCAGGATGACGGCGATGATCGGGACCGGGCTGATGGCGACACCCACCGCGAAGGTGAGTACCTCGCCGATTCCTTGGCCCATGGCCATCTCCTTCGTTCGTCGTTCAGTCGATCGCGAACCAGGCGCGGACCTGGGCTTCGTGATCGATGTAGCGCTCACCGGAGACGTCGACGATGACTTTGTCGATGGTGCCGCCGGTGAACGGGAAGGTCCCGCGGTCGGCGTAGTCGGGTGTGACCGGTGATGCGCTGTCGCGGCCAACGCAGATGCCGTCACCCACCAGGCAGAAGGCGCCGGGTTGGGTGACAATGTCGCCGGATGCGACTTCGGCGTCGTCGACGTAGAGGGTGAGCGTTCCGGTCGCGCCGGGCATGTCGGGCCGGTCGCTGCGCCCGCTGACGGTGAACTCGGCGGTGATGACATGAGCGCCCGGCGACAGCGGTTCGCTCGAGGAGATGCTCTGGAGGAACGTCCCGACCCAGTTGAACACGTAGTGGACGCGCTGGTCCTTCACGTACAGGCTGTGGCCGCCGGCGACGCCGCCGTGGGCGTACAGGACGCCCTCCGCATCCGGCGAATCGATTGTGACCCCGGCGGCGATCGTGTAGGACCGGCCGCCGATGGCGACGCCCGCTTCTTCGGGGACGTCGGCGCAGTCGGGGTAGTAGATGTAGCGCGAGCGCGGTGGGGTGCCGTGGGGCCGTTCGGCGAGCACCTGCTCGATGGCGGCCCGGTCGTCGAGTGGCAGGCCGTTGTAGCGACCGGCGTAGTAGAACCACAGGTCCTTCAGCGATTGGAGCCGTTCGGCTTCGTTCTCGGCGACGTTGTGGACTTGGGCTCGGTCCTCGGCGAGGTGGTAGAGCTCCCACTCGTCGTGCTCGAAGTGGCTCCACCCGCTGATGGGCGGATGGACCGTCGCGGCGAGCCAGCCGTCGTGGTAGATCGAACGTTGACCGAGCATCGAGTAGAACTGCGTCTGCTTGCCGGGCACGTCGGGGTCGGTGAGCGCGGCGGCGAAGCTCTCGCCTTCGATGGGGCTCTGGGGGAAGCCCTTGATGACCTCGGGCGGGTCGATGCCGAGCAGCTCGTACACGGTGGGGACGATGTCGACGGCGTGGATGTACTGGTGGCGCGGCTCGGCGGTGCCGGGGATGCGGGCCGGCCACGACACGATGCACATGTCCGACACGCCGCCCTCGGCGCCAGCCCAACGCTTCCAGTAGGGGAACGGCGTGTCGAAGGCCCACGCCCACCCGGTGTTGTAGTGGTTGTACGACTGGGGCGTGCCGAGCTCGTCGATGTGGGGCAGCGTCCCTTCGGCGCTGTCGGCGACGCCGTTGAAGAACCGCCACTCGTTGAAGCTGCCGTTCGGTCCGCCCTCGCCACTGCCGCCGTTGTCGGAGACGACCACGACGAGCGTGTTGTCGAGCTGCCCCGATGCTTCCAGATAGTCGAGCAGCCGACCGAGTTGGTCGTCGTAGTAGGAGATGTAGCCGGCGAACACCTCCGCCATGCGGGCGAACAGGCGTCGCTCGTCGCTCGTCAGCGAGTCCCACGGGCGAACGGTGTCGAGCATCGGCCACGGTTGGCCGTCGGGGCCCGTGCGTTCCGGTTCGCCGTGCGGGTTGATGACGGACAGCTCGGTCCCGGCTGGCAGCAGACCCAGTTCGATCTGGCGGGCCAGGATCCCGGCGCGGATGGCTTCGTAGCCGGCGTCGAAGACGCCCTGGTAGCGGTCGGCCCACTCCTTGGGGACATGGTGGGGGGCGTGGCCGGCCTGGGGGGCGAAGTACATGAAGAACGGCTTGTCGGGGTCGACGACCTTGGCGTCGCGGACGAACTCGATGGCCTTGTTCGACAGGTCGTCGGCGAGGTGGTAGCCGTCCTCGGGCCGGCCCGGTGCGTCGATCTGGTGGTTGTCCTCGACCAGGTCCGGGTACCACGAGTTCGTCTCGCCGCCGAGCCAACCGTAGAAGCGTTCGAAGCCGCGGCCCAGCGGCCAGCGACCCTTGTAGGCGGCGAGGTTGCACTCCTCACCCGGGGTCAGGTGCCACTTGCCGACGCAGTAGATGTTGTAGCCCCGCTCGGCGAGGACTTCGGAGATGAACCCGTTCTCGAACGGGATGCGAGTCGAGATGCCGGGGAAGCCCGCCGAGAACTCGGCGATCGTCGCCATGCCGTTCGAGGTGGCGTTGCGGCCCGTGAGCAGCGACGCCCGGGTCGGCGAGCACAGGGCGGTCGTGTGGAAGTTCGCGAACTTCACACCCCGCTCTGCGATGCCAGCCATCGTCGGGCACTGGACCGGCCCGCCGAAGGTGTCCATGGTGGCGTAGCCCAAGTCGTCCCACACGATGAAGAGCACGTTCGGCGACCCGTCGGGCGCCTTGGGAGCCAGATACGGCGTCCAGTCCGGTTCGGAGTCGCGGATGTCGAGTGCGATCCGACCGTTGAAGTGCTTCGACATCGGGTTCGGCTCCTTGCGCTTCAGTGATCGTGCGATGCGTCAGTGCTCGTTGATCGTGCGATGGGGTCAGTGGCCGGGCGACGGTCCCGTCGTGACGGTGCTCGAGAGGACCTGATCAGAGCCGAGCTCGGACCTCATGAGCGTGTCCCTCCCGATGGGCCCGCGGCAGCAGGCGTCGTTGCGGCGAGTTTCATGCAGCGCGCACCGGACGCGCATCACCCTGCGGGGATGGTTGTGACGGTCGGGGAACCATCCGGCGCGGGCGATGCGACCCGAGGTCGGGCGGCGCACGATGACCTCGTCAAGTGATCGTGCGTCGAGAGGACCATCCATGAGTGAGACCGACATCGACGAGATGGGACCGGTCGACTACCTCGTCGTCGAATTCCCCGCTGGTCAATCGAACTTCAACGGCGAGATGGCCGCCGAGCTGGCGGCGCTGGCCGAATCGGGAACTATCCGAGTGCTCGATCTCCTGATCATCCAGAAGGCGGCGGATGGTTCCATCGAGGCGCTCGAGGTCGACGACCTGGACGGAGTCGACGAACTCCGTGCCCTGGAGACCGAGATCGCCGAGATCCTCGCCGAGGAGGACGTGGTCCATCTCGCCGCCGCCATGGAGCCCGGCAGCGTCGCGGGTGTCCTCGTATGGGAGAACGCGTGGGCCGCACCGTTCGCCTCCGCGGCCCGCCGCGCCGGCGGCCAACTCATCGCCAGCGGCCGGATCCCCATCCAAGCCATCGCCGCCTCGCTCGAGGCCGAACTCGACGAAGGACCCTGACATGCCACTCCGACCAGCACGCGCCATGCGACGCGGCGTCGTCGGCGCTCCCGTCGCCCGCACCGCTGCCGCCGTCGGTACCGCCGCTGTCGTCGCCCATGGCGTCGGCCGCCGCCGTGACCGCCGCGATGACCGCCGAGACGACCGACACGATCGGCGCGACGACCGTCGCTGAACCCCGCGAAAGGAAGCACGAAGATGGCAACCACAGCTGCAGAACTGGTGATGGCGGCACGAGCAGACCTGGATCTGGTCTCCCCCACAGATGCCTCGGCGGAGGCGGCATCGGGACGCTCGCTGTTCGTCGACGTGCGCCAGAACGAGGAGTGGCAGCACGGCCACATCGAGGGCGCCGTCCGTGCGCCGCGCGGCCTGCTCGAGTTCCTCGCCGATCCGGCCAGCCCCCGCCACCTCGACATGCTCGACCCCGCCCGCCGGGTGATCGTCGTGTGCCAATCGGGGACGCGCGCCGCACTGGCCGGGCACACCTTGCAGACCTTCGGCTTCACCGACGTCGCCCTCCTCGAGGGCGGCATGAAGGCATGGCAGGAAGCCGGTCTGCCGACCGTGGACGACGAGTTCGCCGGGATCTGACCCGGTCGAACTCGGCGCGAAGAAGAAACGAGACCGCCTGGGCCCAACCCGGGCACACGACACGAGAACCCAAGGAGCTGTGACATGACCGAAGCGAAGGTTGCGACCACCGTCCCGTTGCGTTGGGACGAGGTGTACTTCACGAACTGCCCGATGGTGTCGGCCAACAACGTCGACCAGGAGCTCGGGTGGTGTCGTGAGGAGTTCAAGAAGGTCGGTGTCGAGTACGCCTACTTCCGGTCCCGTCCGGAGAACAACTGGTACCCGCACTACGTCCACAACCTGGACAACCTGATCCGCTTCGGTGGGCTCTACCCGCCGATCCACGTCAACGCTGACATCCGCCGGACCCGGCTGCTCGGGGCGACCGAGGTGTGGGAAGGCGGCGCCCTGATGGTCCGCGCCCGCGACGACATCTTCAAGATGACGGACCTTCGGGGCAAGAAGATCGGGCTCACCAAGAGCCTGAACACGATCAAGAACGACTGGTGGCGCATCCAGGAGCATGCCGGCATCGAGCTCATGCTGCGTATGAACGGCATGAAGTTGGACGACGTCGAGATCGTCGAGTTCCCGTACCCCGACGACTGGTACGACAAGCCCGAGATGCTCCAGGTGAACATGAACAACCCCTCGGAGCTGTGGCTGCGCCGTGACCACAAACACGACCTGGCGTTCCGGCCGCTGGAGACTTCGCTGGAGAACGGCACCGTCGACGCCATCTACACCCAGAGCAAGGTGTTCCAGCACCTGCAGGAGGCGACGGGCAAGTTCAAGGCGATCGAGGACCTGTCCCGCTACCCGGACTGGACGTTGCAGATGGCCAACTGCCCGGCGGTGATCACCTGCACCGACGTGATGGCCGACGAGCACCCCGAGCTGGTCGTCGCCTACATGAAAGCGATGATCAAGGTCGGTCGCTGGGCGAACGAGCACAAGCACGCCGCCGCCGTGATCTTGAACAGGCAGACGTTCTACCGCGACGTCGAGGACACCTACCACGGGATCAAGCGCATGGACATGGTGCCGAACCTGTCGCCCCAGAACCTGGTCTCGATCGAGATCGGCAAGGACTTCATGCTCAGCCACGGCTACATCCACAGGCGACTTCGACGTCCACGAGTGGGCCGCGCCGGAGTTCCTGGAGGAGGCCGCCAAGCAGCTGCTCGAGGAGCAGTGGCAGATGGTCACGACCTCGAAGCTTCCCCAGCCCACCGAGCTCGAGATGGGCCACGCCCGACTCGGGTGACAGGACGGATCTCCCGGGGCGGCTGAGCACCGACGTCCCGACACCGTCAGCGCGTCGAGAACGAAGGAGTGGTGCTGTGGCACGCTACGAGATCATCGTGGACGGCAGGGTCGGGTCGGTGGTGGTGAACGCCCTCGAAGGTTTCGAGGTGTCGTCCGCCCCGGCAGGCCGGTCGCGCCTGGTCGGTGAGGTGATCGACCAGGCGGCGCTACACGGCGCGCTGCACCGGCTCCAGGACCTGCACATCGACATCATCGACGTCCATCGAGTGGACGACCGCTGAACGAAGGTCAGCTCCCGGGTCGCTTCGGCCGGGAAGGGCCAAGTGGAATCATGGTCCCATGGCGTCGTTGAGGGAGGCGGACCCGCTCCGCCAGCCGTTACCTCGGGTCACGGTCGGGCGACCGCGGCTTGAGCGACGCCTGGACCAGGTCACCGCCGGAGGGGTCGGGCTCATCGTCGCCTCCGCCGGATCAGGGAAGTCGGTCCTGCTGCAGCAATGGGTCAAGGATCGTCCCGAGCTGCCGCGTCAGCGCACTCGGGCTGACGGCCCGGCACGACGACGGTGTCGTGCTCGCCCGCGACCTCCTCTCCGCCATCCGCGTGTCGGTCCCCGACGTCGACACCACCATCGAGCACCTCGTCAAGAGCGGCGGCGCCGCCCTCGGCGAGCCGATGATCGAGGCCTTTCTCGCCGAGCTGGCGCGAGCTCGAGAGGAGCTCGTGATCGTGCTCGAGGACGTACACATCCTGACGGGATCGGCGCTGGTCGAGGATCTCGGCACGGTCGTCACCAGTCTCCCGGCCAACGTGAGAGCGATCGTCAGCACCCGGCGCGATCTCCCGTGGAACCTCCGACAGCTGCGCTTGGATGGCCGGCTCGTCGAGCTTCGCGGCGCCGACCTCGCCTTCGACGCCGACCAGGCGCGCCAGATGCTCGTCGCGGTGTCCGGTCGGGACCTCACCGGCGATCAGGTCGTGAGCCTGCTGGATCGCACCGACGGCTGGGCGGCCGGCCTGCAGCTGGCCGCGATCTCCCTGCAGAACGCATCCGACGTGGCCGGGTTCATCCACTCCTTCGCCGGCACCGACCAATTGGTCGCCGACTACCTCCTCGAGGAGGTGATCGAACGGCAAACCTCCGACGTCCAGCAGTTCATGATGCGGACGTCGGTGCTCGATGAGCTCTCGGTCGACCTGTGCGACGCGGTGACCGGCAGCGGCAACGCCCGAGCGATGCTCGACGAGCTCACGAACAGGTCCCTGTTCCTGATCCCTCTCGACCGCTCCGGCGAGCGATTCCGCTACCACCACCTCTTCGCCGATGTCCTCGCCCACCGGCTGCGCGCCTCGGACCCAGCCGCGGCCAGCGACGTCCACGCTGCGGCGGCCCGCTGGCTGATCGACCACGGCCACGAGGAAGCATCGATCCCGCACCTGATCGCGGCCGGTGAGCGCGATCAGGCCTTCGAGATCATCACCCAGCTCGGCCACAGGCTGTTCGAGCGGGGCGAGTCAGCCACACTCGTGCACTGGCTCACACTCATCGACGAGCTGGACCCGCACGGCCCGGGTGCGATCGGAGTGAACCTGCTCGCCGCACACATCGCCGCCGACCAAGGGCTCGCCACGGCGGAGACGTATCGGCGGCTGTCCCGTCGCACCGATCTCACCGCCGGTGAACGAGCGACGAGTGACGCCCTCTACGCGATCCTCGTCTTCCGGGACCTGCCGCCCGACATCGTGGTCAAGACAGTGCACGACGTGCTCGCTGCCCTCCCCCTGCTCGACGAGCGCGACGTCGTCGACTTCCTCGGGATCGGGGGACTCGATTCGATCCAGGTCCTGGCCGAGTACGCCGCCGCGATCGCTCGATTCCTGCAGGCCAACCTGCAGGAGAGCCATGACAGCCTCGAGCGGGTGCTGAACCTCCCCGGCATGCGCTACCCGGTCTGGAGGATCTACACCTTGAGCTCGCTCGCGCTCGTGCGCGCCTGGACTGGGCACAGCACCGAAGCGTTGCAGCTCACCGGATCAGCCATCGAAGCAGCACGAGCTCTTGGCTTCGCCGGTCACCCGGGAGTGACCCACGCCCACATGGCGGCCGCCGTCGTGCATCTCGACCGACTCGACCTCGACCGCGCCAGCGCGCACCTCGCCCAGTCCGAGCTGCAGAACCGCCGCCGCACCTCCAGCGTCGCCTATTTCGACCTGCAACGAGCGCTGAACGCCCGGCTCGCCTCGCTCGCCGACGGCCCCGCCATGGCCCTGGCCATCTTGCGAGAACCCGCCGCGTCCGTCCACGAACCAGCTGTACTGGTGAACACCAACCGCGCCCTCGAGACCCGGCTGCTCATCGGCGCCCGCCGCCTTTCGACGGCCCACACTCTGCTCGGCGACGCCGACGCCGACGACCTCACCTCGGCTCGAATCGATCTCGCTCTCGCCGAGGGCGATGTCGTTGGCGCCCGACACCACCTCAACACGTGGAACCCGCACCACGATGACATCCGCGCTGCGATCGGTCACCTACTGCGCACGGGCACCGTTGCCGACGCCGAGGGCGACCAGGACATGGCCGCCGACGCACTCGGAGAGGCGATAGCCCTCGCCGAGAGACAGCTCCTCCGATGGCCGTTCCTCGAAGCTCGCGGCGCCCTCCGGCTCCTCCAGCGCAACCCCAGACAGCGCTCTCAGCTTTTCGACGACGCCATGATGCACGCCGCGCAGAACCTCGATGGCAGCGCCCTCCAATCGCAACTGTTCGAACCGCTGTCCGAGCGTGAACTCAAGGTTCTGGAGTATCTGCCCGGTCGGCTCAAGAACCAGGAGATCGCCGCCGAGCTCTACGTCTCGGTCAACACCCTCAAATCCCACCTTCGCAACATCTACCGCAAGCTCGATGTCGCTGACCGAGACGAAGCAGTCGCCAAGGCAACCGACATCGGCCTCCTCTGATCGGACCTGACCTGCAAGTGCCGGCCAAGCGGTTGCCCTCCGGCCGCGAGGCCCCGACTCCGGCGTCGTTCACGAGGCCGGGGCGTTGCAGCGATCGGCAGGATCGCTCACGGTGCCCAGATCCTCCTGCGTCTTCTCCGAAGGACAGTTCTGAGGACCAACTCGTAAGCCAGGAGAATCGACATGAGTGCCACCGGCGAACCCACCGAACCTCCCCGGGCCGCCTTGCCCGGCAACCGCGCAGCCTTTGCCGGGCTGGCCTTCAGCGGGCTCTACCTCGCCAGCTTCCTCGCCGTGCGCGGGCTGCCTCAAGCGTCACGGACCGACACCGAGATTCTTCGGTACTACGCCAGCAACGACGTCGACTACCTGAAGCTGGTCACGTTGTATCTGATCCCGTTCGCCGGAATCGCCTTCTTGTGGTTCCTCGCCGCGTTCCGCGACCGGATCGTGCGGCTCGCGGGCACCGAGAGCACGATGCTGTCGACGGTACAGATCCTGAGCGGGGCGATCTACGTCGCCATGCAGTTCTCGGCTGCTGCAAGCATCGTCACCGTAGCGCTGAGCCTCGACAGCGGAGTGCCGTCGCCGACGGACGTCGAAGCGGTGCGACCTTTCCTCGTGCTCGCCGACACCATCCTCGTCGTGTTCGCCCTGCGCGCCGCTGCCGTGTTCATGATGGCCGGTACGACGCGAGCCTTGCGAGCGGGCCTGTTCCCACGCTGGTTCGGACTCCTGAGCTACCTCCTCGCGATCGTCCTGGTCGTAACTGTCGAAGCCACCCAGGAGCGCAGCACACCCCCGCGACTACAGGCGTGTCAAGCGGTGCGGCGCCGAGTTCCAGAAGAGACGGACCGTGCTCGACTAGTGGCACCGCTGCTCCGAGGTGTGGGCCGTATCTCGAGGTCGAGTGCCCCGGCGAGCGCCACGAGTGTGGTCAGCGTGGGGTTCGGTTTCTCCGCCGAGAAGAGCCGACGGATGGCCTCAGGTTTGACGCCGGCCCGGCGAGCGAGCTCGGCCTTCGTGAGGTCGAGCTCCTCGCGACGAGCGTCCAGCGCGCGGATCACCGAATCGAGCTGCTCGATTCGTTCGCGGGCCTCCTCGTAAGCCTGGCGGTACTCCGGGTCTTCGAGGCGGCGGGCCAGGTATCGCTCTGCTCCGGTGCGTGGCTTCGCCATGGCCATCAGCGTAGCCGTAACGTGCATGTTACGCACATCATCTGGCGGCATCGGTCCCGAAGAGGGCAGACGCCGACACTCCAGGTCGCTGAAGGCCGTCGCGGCGTCGGCGATCGCGCTGCTCGAGAAGGTCTCGTGCGACACCCGTTCCTGACCTCTGACAGCTCGCGACGTACCAACCATGTACCACGCCAACGGGAACAGCGGAGAACCGTCGAGTCCGGGCGCCGTGTCATCACGTTGTCATCACTCCTGATGACAATGCCGTCGGGAGGCGCCGTCGTTGCTGGACTCTCGGCGGGTGCTTCGTTAGGAACCCGAAGGTCATGGGTCGGGCGAGTCGGCGGATGGGTGTTGGTTTGATGCCCTGCGAAGCAGGGCCGCGCCGATGACGGCGGCCGCGGTCGACGCCGCGAGGATGGCGAGCTTGGCCGCGTCGGCGAGTCGAGGGTCGTCGAACGCGAGACCCGAGATGAACAGCGACACGGTGAAGCCGATGCCTCCGAGCGCGGCGATGCCGGCGATGTGGGACCACGTCACGCCTTCGGGGAGCAGGGCGAGGCGCAGCCGGGTCGCTGCCCAGCTGCCCGCCATGATCCCGATGACCTTGCCAACCACCAGTCCGAGCGTGACGCCGGCGGCCACTGCCCGAGCGCCGCTGGTGCCGAGCATGTCGCGGTGGATCACGACGCCGGCGTTGGCGAGCGCGAAGCACGGCAGGACTACGAAGCTAGTGAACGGATGGAGCCGCACCTCCAGGTGCTCGGCGGGCGAGACGCTCTCGCGGGCGATCACCATCATCTGCTGCACCTCCGACGCGTTCGGCTCGTCGGACAGGTCCAGCGCCCACCGCCGGACTGTTTCCGTCGGCGCGAGCGCCCGCGCTGGGGTTAGCAGACCGAACGCCACGCCGGCGATGGTGGCGTGCACACCCGAGCGATAGGTCGCGTACCAGGCGGCGACGCCAAGCGCGAGGTACAGCGGCGGCCAGTCGATCCGCACACGGATCAGCACCGCGGTTGCCGCGAGGAACCCGATCGCGACGGCCAGCGCGGTGAGGTCGAGCGTCCCGCCGTAGAAGACGGCGATGACGATGATGGCGCCGATGTCGTCGACGATCGCCAGCGTCAACAGAAACACCTTGAGCGACCCTGGCAGCCGGCGCGACAACAACGCGAGCACGCCGAGCGCGAACGCGATGTCGGTCGCCATCGGGATGCCCCAGCCGTGCCCGGCGCCGCTGCCCACGGTGACGAGCAGATAGAGGCAGGCGGGCACGACCATGCCCCCGAGGGCGGCGAACACGGGGAGCGCCGCGACGCGCATGTCGGCGAGCTCGCCGCGGACGATCTCGCGCTTGATCTCGAGGGCGACGACGAAGAAGAACAACGCCATCAGCCCGTCGTTGACGAAATGCCGGAGGTCCTCCGCGATGCGCAGTCCGCCGGCCTGGAGGACGATCGGGTTGTGCCACAGCGTCTCGTAGCTGTGCTGCCACGGCGAGTTCGCCCACACGAGCGCGACCACGGTCACCGCGAACAGCACGATGCCGCTGGCCGCCTCCGTTTCGATGAAGCGGTGCACGACACCAGGCAGGCTGCGCGCCGGCGTCGTGCTCCGGGCCTTGGTCGTGTGATGCCCTGACGGCACGGGGGCTCCTTGGTCTCGCGTTCGACTACGAACGCCGACCAGGCTTCCCGGCACGCCAGGGCTCATGGTACTGGGCCGGGGACGGCGGGCCCGATCGACGTGCCTGGCGTCAGCTGCTCGCGGTGACCTCCCAGACCTCTTGGCGCTCGAAGGCGATCCCATCAGGCTCCGGAACCTGACCAGCGCGAAGACGGTCGGCCATCTCGTCGGCTTGGTCTTGCGTCGCGAACACCATGACGCTGAACCCGCGTCCGGTCTCGCCCTCGGCGAGGAAGATGGCCTGCTCGAAGCCGGGCAGCTGTCGAAGGCGTGGCAGTACGACGTCACGGGTCGCGGCGGCGGCCCGGTCGGCGTTGAGGATGCGGACGTGGTTCACGACGGCGAACGACATGCGGACATTCTTCTGCGGCCTGCAGGCCCGACGCGTCGACTCTGTGACGTACTCGATGCTGAGCCGAACGCTCAGGTGTGGACGCGGAGCCTGTCGGTGAGCCGCGTTGTCGGTAGTTCCCGGGTAGCGGCGGCGGAGCGCCGAAGTGTCGAAGGTGTGATCGCCGGAGTCCATGGCGAGAGCGGCGCGCGCTTGTCGGCCGACCTGCGCCCGGACGCGGCCGACCGTGTTCGCCATGAGCCGCAACGCCGTCGGCGGGATGTGCCGCGGCGGGCCGGTTCTGCCGTCAGCAGCTTGGACGGCTCGGGCGAGCTCGTTGAACGTGAGGTTCTCGGGACCGCCGATCTCGACGGTCTCGCCGCGGCTCTTCGGATCGGTGACGACCTGTTCGACGAGGCTGGCGACGTCGGTGACGGAGACGAAGTTGATGGGGCTGTCGCCGTGGCCGAACACAAGCGCGCGGCCGGAGCGGCCGGCGGTCTGGCGGAGCAGGTCGATCCACAGCTCCATGAACGCGGTGGCGCCCACGATCGTGGCTGGGATCCCGCTCGCGGCTGCGTGCTGCTCGGCTGCGTGCTTCATGCGGAACAGCTCCATGGGGCTGTCGGGCGCGGCCCCGACGACCGACATCAGTACGAGATCGGCGCCGGCCGCTTTGGCGGCATCGGTGAGGTTGGCGTTGCCATCACGGTCGACTGTCCGGGGTGAGATGCCGCGGGGGCCGACGAAGCCGTGCACAGCGGAGACCACGACGTCGCAGCCAGTGACGGCAGCGCTGACGTCTCCTCGGTCTCGAACGTCACCGATCGCGATATGTTCGCGCTCGCCTTGGTGCGGGCCAAGCGGCTCGCCGCTGGAGTGCACCCAGCAGTGCGCGCCACCGCCGCGGGAGCCGTGCTCGTCGGGCTCGCGCTGATTGCCAAGGCCGCGTTCGGGAATCCGCTCACTCTCGGTGCGGGCTACGACAACCTCACCTGGGCGTTCGACCCGCGCCGGGCGGTGGGTCTCGTCATGCTGCTCTTCTTCCTGCGCGCCGTCGCCACGGTCGCCACGCTCTCTGGTGGTGGTGTCGGCGGATTGTTCATCCCACTCGTCATCGAGGGCGCGTTGCTTGGCCGCGCGGTGGGCGGGTTGTTCCGTACCGCGGCGACGGGCAGCAACTTCTTCCCGCTCATCGGCGTCTCCGCGTTCCTCGGCGCTGGCTACCGCGTTCCGCTCGCCGGGGTCGTCTTCGCCGCCGAGGCCACCGGCCGGCCTGGCTTCATCGTTCCCGGGCTGATCGCGGCCATGGTCGCCCAGCTGTTCATGGGCCGCGCCTCCGCTTCACCCTATCAGGTCGCGGCCCGCGCCGGGCATCTCGAACGCCGCCTCGCCCTTCCCCTGAGCGCTGCCCTGCGGACCGACGTCGCGACAATGCCGCCGGACACGACGCTCAACGAGTTCTTCTGGCAGCACCTCATCGGCGACCGCGAGAAGGCGGTCGCCGTTGTCGACGGCGCCCGTTACTTCGGCATCATGCGCATCGAGGAGCTCCAAGCCGTGCCGCAGGAACAATGGGACACCGACACGGTCGGCAAACACCTGCGCACCGACTTCCCCGTGGTCAAACCCGACGTGCTGGTCCGCGAACCGCTCGCTCTCATGGAAGAGGCTGACGTCGACCTCGTGCCCGTGCTCGACGGTGACGACTTCGTCGGCATCGTCACCACCACCGAGATCCTCAAACTCGACGAGATCCTCGTGCAGACGAGCGGCGACACGTAACCCCTGGCGATGTCCGAGGACCAGGTCAACCGCGACGACACGATCAACGTTGGCGGGCCCAGCCTGTCGACGAACCAGAAGCACCGCAACAGGCAGCGCGGTCCCTCGCGTTCACAGGTGTCCCCCGTGGGCGGATGTCCGCGGTGGGGCGGTGCGAGCGTGCCGAACACGGAGTGCCGGCGCCGGGTGCGAGACTCGAGCTCATGCCGCGGCCGGCCGTTGAGGAAGGGCCGAACATGGCTGAACGCGACGAGGGTTCGGCGGGGCATCATCCGGGCGGCCTTCGGGGAGCTCGATGCCACGGGCTGCGAGAAACGCTCGGGTGCCGTCGGCCCGGGGCTTGCCGTCCATGTAGGTGTCGTAGTCGCCGACCGGGTCGATTGCGATGAACGGTTCGTCTCGATGCCCAGCGCGAGTTCGCGGGGAGGTGTCGAACGTCTCCTTCCAAGCGGCGTGCACCGTGGCGGTCTGGGTGAGGACGCCGTCGAGGTCGAACGGGCACCCCTGCACCCGGCCGGGCAGGCCGAGCGGCCGGGTGTCGTGGTCAGCCCTGTACGGCATGGCCGTGGCGGTGCTCGGGCCGGTCGTGCCGGCGCGGTCGCGAGGCGGTCCGCGGCGTCGGATCTGACGAGGAGGGTGTCTGGGCGCCGTCGGGATCGAGGAACCGGTAGGCAAGCAGCTTCACCCGGTCGTTGAGGAGGAACCAGGCCAGGGCGTAGCCCCACACGAACAGCGCCCAACCCCAGCCGAGTGGGGTCATGAACACGCCGTACACGGCGATGAGCGTCGCCAGCGTCTGGGTGCCGAACACCGCGATCAGCACAGCGCGAGCTGGGCGCGGTGTCGACCAGAACGGGCCGCGGGTGCGGGTCAGGAAGATGGTCAGGTGCCCGGCGACGGACAGCTTCAGGTACATCAGGGTCTGGATGTGGTCACGGTCGAGGTCGAAGACACGCTCACCGAGGTAGAACAAGCCGAAGGCGGAGACGACCCCGATGACGCCGAGCACGGTGGCGATCCCGAGGACCACGCGCATGTTCCACGCCTCGGGTTGTTGGTTGTAGTGCACGTTGTCGTAGGCGATGGACAAGATGGCGCCGTCGTTGAGCAGCGCCAAGATCACGATCATCACCGGGGTCAGCGGATAGAAATCGAAGATCAGTATCGCCAGGGTGATGAACAACAGCACGCGTAGCGTCTCGGCGATGCGGTAGATGGCGTAGCTGGTCATCCGTTGGAAGATCTTCCGGCTCTCCTTGATGGCGTCGATGATCACCGACAGGCCCGGTGTGGTCAGCACGATGTCGGCGGCGGCGCGCGCCGCGTCGGTCGCGCCCGACACGGCGATGCCGCAGTCGGCCTTCTTCAGCGCCGGGGCGTCGTTGACCCCGTCGCCGGTCATGCCGACGATGTGGCCCCGTTGTTGGAGGACGTCGACGATGTGGAACTTGTGTTCGGGGAACACCTGGGCGAACCCGTCGGCCTCGTCGATGGCCGCGGCCGCCGCCGCGGTTTCGTGGTCTTTGACGTTGCCGAGGGTGGTGGCGTCGAGGATGTCGGAACCCATCCCGAGCTTGGTGGCGGTCTCCTGCGCGATGGCCAGCGTGTCGCCGGTCACCATCTTGATCGTCACGCCCATCTGGTGGGCGGTGGCGATGGTCGCGGCGGCGTCGTGGCGTGGCGGGTCGAACAGAGGCAGCACGCCGAGGAACTGCCAGTCGCCGTCGCCGTCGGATCGGGCCACGCCGAGCGAACGAAAGCCGCGAGCCGCGAAGTCGTTGACCGCTTGGTTGACCGCGGGGGTCACACCCGTCGCGTTGCCAGCCAGCGCCAAGATGACCTGCGGCGCGCCCTTGGTCACGTTGAACGCGGCGCCGTGGGTGTCGGTGACAGCAGCCTCGGTGCGCTTGTGGACCGCGTCGAACGGGTCGAAGTGGCGGACCTGGTAGGCCTGCAGGGCCTGGTCGTCGGGCAGGCCTGCGAGCACGGCCAGGTCGATCGGGTCGTCGTTGTCGGCTCGCGAGGCCAGCGCCCCGCACAGGATGACCTGGTCGACGGTGACGCCGTTCACGGGAAACGGGTCGCCGAGCGTCAAGGAGTTCTGGGTCAGGGTGCCGGTCTTGTCGGCGCACAGCACGTCCACGCCGGCCAGCTCCTCGATGGCGGCCAGCCGGCTCACGATCGCCTGCTTCCCGGCGAGCTGGCGGGCCCCGACGGCCATCGTCACCGACAGCACTGTGGGCATCGCGACGGGGATGGCGGCGACGGTCAGCACCAGCGCGAACTGCACCGTGGTGAGGATCGGGTCGCCCCGCACGACCGCAACGGTGATGATCACCGCCACCAGCGCGGCCGCGAGGATGATCAGGTAGTTGCCGATCTTGAGCACGGCCCGCTGGAAGTGGCTGACGGTGCGCGCCTGTTGCACCAGCTCGGTTGTCTTGCCGAAGTAGGTGGCGGCACCGGTGGCATAGACGAGGGCGTTGATCTCGCCCTGGCGGATGATCGACCCGGAGAACACCGCCTCGCCCGGTTGGCGGGTAGCGGGCAACGACTCGCCGGTGAGCGCGGACTGGTCCACCTCGAGGGGGTCGCCATCGAGCAGGCGGGCATCGGCCGGGACGATGTCGCCCAGCCGCACGCGGATGACGTCACCCGGTACCAGTTCTCGTGCCGCGGGGGTGATCCAGTTTCCGTCGCGTCTCACTCGGGCCTTGATCGCCAGGTTGGCCTTCAAGGCGTCGATGGCGTTGCCCGCCTGGCGCTCCTCCCAGAACCCGACGACTGCGTTGGCGACGAGCAGCACCAAGATGATGAAGAAGTCGGCCCAGTGCCCTGCCGCGCCCGACAGGAGCACCGCGATCTCGATCATCCACGGGATCGGCCCCCACAGGTAGGTGAGGAACTTCAAGAAGGGGTTGGTCTTCGTCTCGGCGATCTCGTTGGGCCCGTAGCGGGCCAGCCGCCTTTCGGCCTCAGCCTGGCTCAGACCGTCCGCCGAACACTCCAGACGCTGTTCGACTTCCTCCAGAGGAAGAGATTGCAGGTCGACGTCGGCGCTCATGGGCGACCGCGCCCGGCTCGGCCAGCGGCGACCATCGGTCGGAACCGCCGCACGATGACTGAAAGGGTGCGCGCCACGCTCACCACCTCGCTCGGTCCTCGGACCAGCATCACACCCTCGCGCGACGGAGGGACATCAGACCCTTCCGTCGGCGGTTCCCACCCGCGAGGCTGGACGATCGAGCAACCGATGCGAAGGAGGTCGATGCTGGAGCGCATCCTGGTAGGGGTTGACGGCTCGACCCAAGCGGCCGGCGCCGAGAGTTGGGCGGCGCGCCTGGCGCGAGATCTGGGCGCGCGGCTGGTGGTCGCCAGCGTGTGGGGACCGAGTCGAGCGGAGCTGCCTGAAGCCGAGGCGCGAGCCGAACGTGACCAGGCGCTCCGCCTCCTACAGGAATCGTGGGCCCAGCCGGCGCACGCGATCATCGACCCGGTCGAGTCGGTGCTCCTCGACGGCGACAGCCCTGACGTGCTGCTCGACGAAGCCGATCGCATCGACGCCGACCTGGTGGTGGTCGGCACCCGGGGCCGCGGCGGGTTCGCCGGGCTGCGGGTGGGCAGCTTCTCGAAGAACATGGAGACCCGTCCGACCGGACCGGTGCGCTCATCCGTCGGTCGAGATGAACCGCTCCACTTCTTTGAGGAACCGCTTCCACGCTGGTTCGTCACCCAGGAGGATGTGATTGTGGATCTCGAGCGGCACGAAGGTCGCCTGCGGAATCAAGTCGGCGAACAGCTGCCCCTGCTCGAGTGGCGCGCGCCGGTCGCGCGTGGCATGCAACACCAACGTGGGTACGGTGATCGTAGGTGCAACCTCCGTCACGTCGATCTCCTGCGACACGCGAATGAGCCTCCTCGCATTGCGCGCAGATGTCGTGCCTCGCTGCACCTCGACGAACGCAGCCCACTGCTCGGGCGAACCCTCGGGCATCAATTGCGACGCAAGCATCGACCCGAACGACGAGTCTTCCCGCCCCCAGCCGGTCTCGAGGAGTTCGGGCAGGATCTCGGCGTCGCGTCGCTCCGCCTCACTGAGGGCGTGCACGCGGCGCCCGAGAGGAAACGCGCCGTAAAGCACGAGGTGGCTGACACGTTCTGGATGGCGAGCGGCGTAGCTCGCGGCCACAGCGCCGCCTTGCGACATACCGGGTAAGGCAAAGCGTCGGACGCCGAGATGATCAACGACCGACTCGAGGTCGCGTACCCACGCGTCGAACGACACGTCCTCGACGTCCCAATCGGACATACCGCAGCCGCGCTCGTCGTAACGGACGAGCCGGTATCGACGCGACAGATCGCGGACCCAGTGCCGCCACACCGCGCTCATCGGATCGAAGCGGAGGTGCGTGAGCCAGTTCGCAGCCTTCACCACCGGTGTGCCAGATCCCGTGCTGCCGTACGCAATGCGTACACCATCGTCAGCCCGGCAATAGCCAAACTCGGCATCCAGCAAAGGATCGACATCGGCAGCGACGAGCTGCGATTCGCGGGCGGTAACCGCGGCAACGAACCGGTAGCCGCGCCCATGGATCGTGCGGATTGAACCGCCTGCTGCGTGTGCCCGGCGTCGCCGATCGTGTGGCGTGTGGCCTTGATTCGATTCGGCTCGTCAACGTGGACTCGGTGACAAACCGCGTCTGCCACACTGCGTCCAGAAGCTCATCCTTCTCGACCATGCGGTCCGCGTGCGCGGCGAGACACGCGAGTACCGAGAACACCTGAGGCTCGACGGCCACCAAGGCACCCTGATAACGCAAATTCATGACGGCGCGTATCCAGCTCGTAGCCCTCGAACACGTACGTCGTGATCGGTCCCGCGGGCTGGACCAGTCGTGTCGAAATGCTACGCGCACGGCCACATTCGCGAACGCCGCCGAGCCGGCGTTGGAACCGACCCCAGCAAGATTTGCGTGTCGCGAGAGACAGGGTGACGTTCTATGCGGCGCGTTGGAGGTAGTGGAGCGGATATTGGTCATCGTGGACGGCCGCGGCGGCGGTCATGACTCGCTGGCCGTAGGGGGTGACGCGGTAGAGGCGCGCTCGTGGGACTTTGGCGATCAGCCCGTGCCCTCGGAGTTTGACGATGAGCCGTGACACACGTTCGCATCGCCGGTGCCTCGTCGCGAGCGATGGGGGGCGTCGGTAGAGACGTCGGGTGAGGTCGGCGTTGCGGAACCCGACGATGTTGTGTTGGCCGGCCATGGCCGCTTTGAACAGGGCGAAGTCGGTCGGGTGGAGGGGATTGAAGCGGGCGACGCGTCGCCCGCGCCTGGTGTGGGGCCGGCACAAGGCGTCGAGGGCGGCGACGCATTCGCCTTTCAATGGTGCTGCCGAGATGGCGTTGGGGTAGCGCTGGTTGGCGGCCATGCCGACCTGATAGGTGCGCCACAGGTCGCCGACGCCTTTGCGCATGGGACACCACCGCCGCTGGCCGGCCTGAATCGGCCTGGGTTTGATGGAGGCTCGTTCGGTTGGGGGTTTCGGGCAGACGCTTGGTCTGGCCGCGGGCGATTGTCGCATGAGCCCGAGCCGTGATGGAAGGGCGACTTCAGCGGTTCAGGTCCTGGTGAGCCACCGGCTCATCGCAGTGGGGGCATAGTCCCCCCGGCCCGATCCGGCGGCAGAACAGTTGGCAGTCCTCGCATCGGCGTGTGCCGAGGTAGCGCTGTTCACACGATGGGCACTCGTAGACGGTGGCGTCGGGGCGGACCGGGAGGGGCGGGGTGGGTGTTGACGGCGCGTGGCGAGCTCGCCAGTTCGCCTGTCGGCAGGCGTCGCTGCAGAACCGTCGCCGTCCCGAGGCGACGAAGGAAGCGCCACACCAGGCGCAGCTGACCATCGACCTATCGTAACGCTATCGTTACGGACGGGGTGGCTGGTGCGGGCGGTTAGGCGGCGTCGGCGTGAGGATGGTCCCGGTGGTAGGCGCCTTCGATCTCGGCCGGGGTGTGCAGCCCGAGCCGGCGTGGCGGTGGAGTGGTTGTAGTTATGCGGGTGATCCTGTCAAGGGGTTCCTCACGAGGCGTCGTGTTGGAGGCGTTCGAGTAGCCCGTTGAAGATCTTGGTCCGGCCGACTTGGCCTTTGGCGACCGCGTCTTCACGTTGCTTGCGGAGCGTCGGTCGGAACTCGATGGTGGTGACGAAGAAGGTGCAGCTCTCGCAGATGGATTCGAAGTGGCAGTCCATATCGACGGGGCGGGCGCAGTAGCCGTTGCCGAGCATGCGGCGGTGCATCTCACCGCGGAGTTTGCGCGTCTCTGCGCCTTCGTCGTCGCTGGGGAGCTGGCGGGGCTGGTCGTAGAGGGCTTCGACTTTCTCGGTGACAGCGAAGTACTCGTCGGCGACGGTCTTGTCGGCGATGCGGGCGTAGATCATCGTCATGGCGAGCGTCTTGTGGTTAATACACGGGTGATCCACCATCCGGTCGATGGGCGCGGCGAGCATGGTCGGCGGACGAGCGAGGAGCGCCCCGTGGGCGGGTTCATGCCGTGTCTGATCCGTCATCGCCGCGGAGCTGAGTTGGCGTCGATCACGCTCGGGCATCCGCTGTTGGACGACTATTTGGCGTTCGTGGCGGTGCGGGCCCGGATCAACACGTGGCTGGCTGTGGCGTCCGATTTGAAGATCTTCTTCGGGGTGGTGGCCAAGGCGCCGGCGGAGGTGACGCCGGCGGACGTGTTCGCGTTCTTGTCCGCCCAGCGCACCCCTCGTCACGGGGAGCGGGTCGTGCGCTTGGAGGATGGCGAGCCGGGCCTGGCGGCGCGCACGATCGCTCGACGGCTGTCGAGCGTGCGCGGCTTGTATGCGTATCTGTCGGCGCGCGAGGACACGGGCGTGGGCCGCAACCCGGTGCCGACCAGTCTGGCCGCCCGCCGCCCGGGCGCCCGGCGCGGGAAGGGCGGCGTGCCGTTGATCCGCACACCGCGGACGCTGCCGCGGGTGCTGGCTCCGGCCGAGGTCGACGCGCTGGTGGCAGCGTTGCGCACCCACCGCGATCGGGCGATGGTCGACGGCGATGGTGCTCGGGCGGCCTGCGCCGTTGCGAGGTGCTCGGCTTGCGGCTGGAAGATGTCAACGCTGGGGAGCGGCGCCTGTTCGTGGCCGAGGGCAAGGGTGGCCGACAGCGGGTCGTGCCGGTGTCGGCGCGGTTCTTCGCGTCGCTCGGCGACTACCTGGAGCATGAGCGGCCATCGGAGTCGACGACCAAGCAGTTGTTCGTGGTGCTGAAAGGCCGCCGGCGCGGGGAGCCGTTGTCGGCGGCCGGGCTGGATGAGATCCTCGACGGTGCCCGGGCCCGCGCCGGGCTGGCGAGGGCGACTTGCCATCAGTTGCGGCACACCTGTTTCACCCGGCTGCGGGAGGCGGGCATGAAGCTCGAGGCGATCCAGGCTCAGGCCGGTCACGCTTCGATCGAGTCGACCCGCATCTACCTGCATCTGGCCAATGACTGGTTGGAGAAGGAGTACCTGCGAGCGGCGGAGGCGATCGAGGCCCAGGCCGCCCCGCCCGCCGAGGTGGCGGGATGAGCGGCATTCACGGGCGCGTCGCCCCGATGTCGAGGATCTCGTCGCCGCGTATCGAGCCGACCTCGTTGCGGCCGGCATGTTCGCCGGCCACCCGGTGACGTCGGTCGCTCGCATGTTCTTCACCCGGGTCGGCGCCGACGGGTGGGCCCGGCTGCCGCTGGCCGCCCAATGCGCGTTGCCGCTCAAGGACCGGCGGGTGGTGGGTTGGCTGATCGTCACCGGCCGGCTGCGGCCGAGCCCCGACTATCTGGTGGCGTGCCGGCCCTATCTCGGTGAAGTCGCCGCCCACCATCACCGGGCGTTCCATGAGCGGTTCAGCGCCACCTCCGCCGAGCTCGGCTTCGACCGCACCGTGACCCGGCTGCAGTGGTCGGCGTTGACCAAGGTGACGGCGCTGGCCGGGCTGGCCCCCGAGCAGGCAACGAAGGCGGTGATCGACCAGGGCCGAGCGGCGCTGGTCGCCGCGATCGGCCGTCACCGACCCGACAGCCATGGCCCCAAGGCGTTGAGCGCAGCGCTGTTCGGCGCGCAGACCACCTTGTTCCATCTCGGTGTCCTCGACGCCCCGCCCCGCAAGTCCAACCGCGACCGCTCGGCCGAGCGGACCGCCGAGTGGGCGTCGATCCCGCCCCGGCTGGCGTCCACCCTGACCGGCTACATCGCCCAGGTGCGGCTGTCGCTGCGAGCCTCGACGATGGTGCGTGTCGAGGGCGTGTTGCGCGAGTTCGCCTGCTGGCTGGCCGCCAACGCCCCCGAGGTCGGCCTGCGTCGCCGACCTCCGCCGCGGCCACATCGAGGCCTACAAGCTGCACCTCGCCGCTCGTCCCTCGGCCCGCGGCGGCACGCTCACCAAGACCAGCCTGGCCGAACACCTCGGCGGACTGCGCACTTGCTTCGAACGCCTCACCGAATGGAACGGCGACGACGTCCCGACCCGGGTGCTCGTCTTCGACGGCGACCTGCCGCTGCGCGACGCACCGCTGCCCCGGTTCCTCGACGACGGCGCATTCACCAAACTGCTGCAGGCCACCCGCGCCGACCCCGACCCGTTCGTGCGCCTGTGCGTCGAGTTCCTCGCCCGCACCGGTCTGCGCAAAGGCGAGTTCTTGGACCTCACCGTCGACTCCGTGGTGCAGATCGGTGCCGCCTACTGGCTCCACGTGCCGGTCGGCAAGCTCCGCTCGGACCGTTACATCCCGCTGCACCCGCAACTCAAAGAACTGCTCGACGCCTGGCTCACCGTCCGTCCGGCCAGTCTGCGCAGCCCCTACCTGTTCGTCGAGCATGGCCAACGCATCGGCGAGGGCCGTGTCGACCGGGCCGTCGCCAAGGCCGCCCGGGCCGCCGGGATCGGCCACGTCAGCCCCCACCGCCTCCGTCACACGCTGGCGACCCAGGCGATCAACCGGGGCATGTCGCTCGAGGCGATCGCCGCACTTCTCGGGCATCGATCGATGCGAATGACCATGGTCTATGCCCGCATCGCCAACCGCACCGTCGCCGACGAGTACTTCTCGGTCGCGGAGAAGGTCGAAGCCCTCTACGACGCACCACGAGAACTGCCCGCCGACGCCGAAGGCACCGAGATGCGCAAGCTGCGCGCCGAGATGCACCAGCGGATGCTCGGCAACGGCTACTGCGCCAGACCCGTCGGGCTCGACTGCCACTTCGAGTCGATCTGCGAATCGTGCACCTTCTTCCAGACCACCATCGAGTTCCGCCCCACCCTGCAACGCCAACGCGACGACGCCGTCGCCAAAGGCCAGCTCGGCCGACAGAAGATCTTCGACGGCCTCCTCGCCCGCCTCGACGAGCACGCGTCCTGAACCAGAGTGCGAACGCCAAGAACGTGCCTCGCTTGACAAGATCACCCGCATAATGGCCGAGCAACGCGGCGATGGCGTCGAGGGTCATGCCTCGGTTGATCGCCTGGGTGGCCAGCGTGTGCCTGAGCTGGTGGGCGGTGACGTGACCGATCCCGGCCTCGTGGCTGAGCCGGCTCAAAGCGTTCGCGACTCGCAGTGACGTCACGGGTCGGTTCCGTTCGAGGAGGAGGCGGTCCGAGCGCAGGCCGGTGGGCCGGTGGTTGGCGATCCAGTCGTCGAGCATCTCCTTGAGCTGTGGGTGCAGCGGGATGTAGCGGTCGTTGTGGAGCTTGCCGACGGGGATGCGCAGCCAGAAGGCGGAGCCGATCTGCACGACGGCGTCGACGGTGAGACCGAGGAGCTCGCTCTTGCGGATCCCGGTGCGGGCCAAGAGCTCGACTATCAGTCGCGCCAGCGGGTCAGGGTCGGCGCGCGACGCCCGCATTAACTTGGTGGCCGCCGCGTCGTCGAGGAAACGCGGGAGGGGCTTGTCGACGATGGGCATGTCGCCGGCGAAGATCAGCGGGCGTTGCGGCGGGTTCGGGTAGCCCCATTCGGTGATCCGGTCGAAGAAGCAGTGCAGGTTGATCAGCCGGTTCTTCACGCTGATGCGGCTCAACGGCTTGGCGGTGTAGCGCCCGTGCTTGGTTGAGACCCAGGTCTTGTAGTGCTCGATGTGGTGGCGTTCGAGCTCGCCGCAGCTGGTGACGTCGGGGTGGGCGTCGGCGAGCCAGGTGCCGAACTCGCGCAGGTCGGACTCGATGTGTTTCGTGGTGTTCGGGCGCAGGCTCAACTCGACCTGGGCGATGTAACGGCGGGCGTTGTCGGCGACGGCGGGAGCGACGACGGCCCACCCGGTGACCGACACCGGTCGTCTCGACGTCGGCCGTCGATGGCTGTCGAGCCGACCAGCGTGGAACAGCGTGAGCTGGAGCCGGTGGAAGATCGCGGCCATGTTGCGGCCTGACTGCGGTAGCCCACGTGCGACGTAGGCGTCGATGATCGCGGCGCGCGCCGACTCGAACTCGGCGGCGGAAACTTCATCGGGCGCGACGCCGGTGATGGCGGTGATCTTGGCGAGCGTGTTCCACTGCAGCGCCATGTCTGCAGGGCTGATCCCGATGCGCTCGCAGGCGGCGAGGAACCAGGCGTGCGCGTCGGGCAGTAGTTCCTGCCGGCATTCCCGAGGCGCAGGTCCAACCGTCCCAGCACATCGGCGCTGACCGTCAGCTGGCAGGTCACCATCAGCCACGAGCTGAACGCGCGCGCCTTGGCGACGGCGTCGATCTGGCGGGCTCGGCTCAACCCGGTCCATCCGCCGGCGCGTTGCACCTTGGCGCAGAACGACCTGGCTGCCTGCACGGTAGATCGACCTGTCCGCAAACCGGCGCGCTGCAACGTGGCCACGTAGGCGTCGACCATGTCCGCGTTCTCGACGACGAGAGCAACAGCGGCGGGCATCTCAGCTCGCCCCCATGGCTTGGGCGTCGATCGCTTCGGTCGCCCGCCGGTATTCGCCGGCGAGCCAGTCATTCGCGAGGTGCAGGTAGATGCGGGTCGACTCGATCGAGCGGTGCCCGGCCTGCGCCTGGATAGCCTCCAAGGCCATGCCGGCTTCGCGGAGCCGGGTGAAGCAGGTGTGGCGGAGCTGGTGGCAGGTCAGGTGTTCGATGCCGGCCCGTTGACGGGCCCCGGAGATGATCTCGTCGAGTCCCGCTGCGCTCAGCGGTTGTCCGCGCCGCGGGCTCTTCAGCGCGACGAACACGCGACTCGTGCTTGACGTGCGCGGCCGCTCGGTCTCGAGGTAGTCAGCCAGGGTCGCGAAGAACCGTTTCGACACCGGGATGATGCGCTGGTGCCCGCCCTTGCCATCAGCGATGAACAGACGATGCTCGCCCGGCCGCACGTCCTCGACGCGCAGGCCCAGGACCTCACAGCGGCGTAGCCCACCGAGGAGCATCGCTTCGACCATGGCGCGGTCCCGGCGAGTGCGCAGCGCCGCCATGAAAGCGTCGACCTCGTCGGGGTCGATCACGCGGGGCAGCGTGCGCGGCGCTCGGATCAACGGAACACCACGAACGGCCCGCTGTCCCGGGCGCCGCACCGCCAGACCGCGAGGCACCGGGTTCCGTGTGACGCCGGTGTCGCCGCGGATAATCAAGTACTCGTAGAGGCCGGCAATTGTCGCCAGCCGACGCTTGATCGTGCGAGCCGACAGGCCCGCCTCGCCGTCCTCGATCCGCACGACCTTCGCGCCCGTGCCGCGGCTGGCGCTGCGCTTTGATGAAGGCGAGCACGTCGGCAGATTCAACGTCGACCGGGCCCTTGTCGACGACAGAGAAGAACACCTTCAGATCGAACGCGGTGGCCAACACCGTGTTCCAACGAGCCCGAGCGGTCACCAACTCGACGTAGGCGTCGAGCAGCGGGTGACCGACCCGGATCACCTCACCGGCAGTTCCCGAGGCGCGGACCAAGCACGGCATGAACGCCACAGGAGTCTCCAATCACGGTGGTGACCGCAGCCTGACCGGCCCCAACGGCCGGCCGGTGGATCACCCGCATATCGTGACCACGACACCCACGCGCAGGTGGCGGGCTCGAGGTCGTCGAGTCCCCGCCACGGTCCGCCGTTGGCGGCGATCGCCGCGGGGTTGCGGTGCAGTTCGGCCTTGAACAACCCGATCGTCGTCTCCGCCATCGCGTTGTCGAAGCTGTCGGCCACGGTGCCGATCGAGGGCGCGGCGCCGATCTCGGCGAGCCGGTCGGTGTAGGTGATCGACGTGTATTGACTGCCGGCGTCGGAGTGACAGATCAAGCCGTCCAACAGGACGTGACGGCGGGTCCAGGTGGCCATGTTCAGCGCGTCGAGGACAAGACTGGTGTGCATGCTGCGGGCGGCTTTCCAGCCGACGATCCGGCGGGAGAACACGTCCACGACGAAGGCGACATAGACGATCCCCGACCACGTCGAGCAGTAGGTGAAGTCGGCGACCCACAGGCGATCGGGTCGATCGGCCGTGAACTTCCGCTTCACGAGATCAGGGGCGCGGACATGGTAGGGATCGGCCCGCGTGGTGAAGCGCTTCTTGGCCCTCGTGGCACCCCGGGTGCCGGCTCGGCGCATCAGCCGGGCGACCTGGTCCCGGCCGACGTCCAGCCCGGCGCGGCGTGCGGCCTTGGTCAGCTTGCGGCGTCCGTAGACCGAGTAGTTCTTCACGAACAGCGCCACCAGCAACGGAATGAGCACGGCGTCGGAGCGAGCCCGCGCCGACTGCGGGCGAGCCTTGGCGGAGTAATAGGTGGAGGGGGCGACCTGCAAGGTTTGACAGATCGGCTCGACCCCCCATGGCAGCCCACCGGACTCCGCCGTCCGGTGGGCGTCGATGAAGGCGACTACTTCTTCGGTCGACCGTCGAGCTCGGTCGCAAAGAAAACCGACGCGGCCTTCAGGATGTCATTCGCCCGACGGAGCTCGCGGTTCTCCCGCTCCAGCTCGGCGATGCGCTGCGCGTCGGCGCTCGACGTGCCCGGCCGGTTGCCAGCGTCGATCTCGGCCTGGGCGAGCCAGCCCCGCAGGGACTCAACGCCCACGCCGAGTTGGCGGGCGATCCGAGGTACCACACCGAAGGTCTGACCGCCCTGTTCGGCGATCGCGTCCCGGGCCATGCGCACCGCCCGCTCCTTCAGCTCGGGCGGGTACCGCTTCTGTGACACGTGTGTCGCTCCCATGCTCCATCCTCACTTCCAAGGTATGGAGCCTCCGCGGATCCCAGGCCGGTTCAATCAAACGAGATCACCGGCCGGCCCGCCGCCTCGGCCAAACCCCGGACCGTGTCAGCGATCCGGGCGGTGGTCCACTTGGCGTACGGGGTGAAGTCCTTCAACGCCACCCCTTGGGTCCACAAGAAGCACTTGGCCCCGTTCTGTTTGTAGAGCGCGGCGAGGCGGCCCTTGAAGATCATCCGGTCGAACATCGCCAAACTGCCGGTGATCCGGTCCCGATGCAGATCCTCGAACACACCCATCGTTCACCTCCGCGCCGACGCCAAACGCGAAGTCTCCCGCCGCCAGACGTGAGCGCACAGGGCCGGCTTTGCCGGCCCGGCCCCGACGTGCCCACCACCGGCGACGCCCATCGGTTGCGGCCGAGCGAAGCGCAGCGAGCGCGGCTGCGGTAGGAGATATCCGGGCGACGGTGTTCTGGGGCGCGCGTTTGGAGCCAGTCTCGCGTGCGTCGAGAAACATCGTCGAGAGTCGTGTCGACTTTGCGTGCGATGCCGCGCTGACCAAGAACAGTCGCGAGGTGCTGGGGAAGCCTTCGAGCTCGTGTTCGCCCCGGGTCGTTGAACGTGATCGGCGCGACGGCGACGAGACCCACGACGGAGCTCGAGAGCCATACTGACTGGGCCAGCGAGTACGTGATCGGGCTGACCATCGTCTGGACGCCACAACGCCCGCGTCGACGACGCGTCAGGCATCCGGATCGAGGCGATCGGCGGCGTCGGGGAAAGACCCCGCGCCGCCGATCGTCGGCGTGGCCCGAACACGAGCGCGCGTTTTCGGTGACAACCTCCGAGCCGAGATGGTCAGGCCGACAGCGCCTCGGCGGCCAGGTCGAGCTTGGCGTGGCCGTCGTGGGTCACGGCATCCACGACCTCGAGGAATCTGGGGTGCTCGAGGCCCGAGACGAGGAACGTCCAGCGGTAGGCGCGCTGTTGCGCGACGCGGATCTCGTCACGCTCGTCCGCGCTGAACGCACGCGTGGACGCTCGCTCAAGCGCGTCGATATCGAGCTCGAGCTGCTGCGCGAGCAGCCCATCGATCGCCGTTCCGAGCTGCCGGAGCTCGTCGATCGCCGACTCGCGCTCGGCCTCGGAGGCTTCGGACGCGACCTCGGCAATCAGAAGCGAATCGACCTTGGCGTGTCGTGACTCGTCGATCCAGTGATACTTGAGCAGGTCGCGGAACAGCGGGTCGAGCTGTTGGTCATCGTGGACGTGTTCGACGTAGTGGAGCTGGACGAACCACTCGATTGCGCTCGTGAGTAGCAGCGCGGTCAGCGGTGAGGTGATCAACACGGCCTCGGCGACGGCTTCGCGACCGCCGACGAGCTCGGACGGCGTGCCGAATCCCGCCGCGAACTGTTCGCATGCCCGACGCATCATTTCCTGGTGCTTCAGCTCCTCTTCCGCGAAGCGCAACAGCGACCACAGTCGGGTTTCGTCGCCGTAGACGTCGCGAGTCGCGTTTTCGAGCACCATCGGGACGATGAACTCCTCGACGAACGCGAACAGGTGGCAGTAGCTGTTGCCCCGGATCTGGTTGAGCTTCAACTTCTCATCGCTGTCGAGGAACGCGATCGAGTTGACTCCGGCAATGCGCTCGGGCAGGAATCGCTTGGTGAAATCGAACGTCCGTCCCTTGAACACGTCGTCAACCGTCCACGAGTGGTGGAGCGAGCCGTCGAGCGCGGGGGCATAGTCGTAATCCACGGTCAAGACCATGATCAGTTCTCCTTGTCTGGGTCGGTATTCGGGTGTGGACTCGTCAGTTGCAGACGATGTCCGCGATGGCTTGGACATCCTTCACGGACGTACCGAAGTCCTTGTGGAGCTGACCGGGCGCCATGTCACTGGTGCTCTCGTATGACAGCCAGACGCCGTGACAGTTCGTGCCGTTCGCGTTCGGCGGCGCGGCGCCGAATGCAGGCGAGGTCATCAGGGCCCCGCCGATCGTCGTGGCCAACGCGAACGCGGCGATCTTGCTCTTGAAGCGCATGGTAGTTCCTTCCTTGTCTGGGTTTGTCTTGGGGTACTGCTTAGGTTCGAGTGAGTGCCGTGACGAGCCACAGTGCGGGCAGGCCCGCGATGATCGCGGCATGGGGCAAGCGTGTTCGCCGCGTTGCGACGATCGCGGGCCACCAGTGCGACCGCCGGAGCAATCGCTGTCCGGGCGAGCGCGATGTGCGACGCGAACGTGTCCGTCGCCAGCGCGGCAAAGGACACCGGAATCTCGTAGCGGGCGGCGCGCTCGATCAGCGGCGGCACGGCGCCGGTCCACGCGGTGAGCACGCGCATGCTGTTGCGCAGCAAGTAGCTCCCGAAGCCGACCGCGATGACCACGAGGTACACGCTCATCGCGCTCCGTCTCCGGTCTTGATCGCGACGAGCGTGCCGCCCGTGATCGCGATCAGCGTCCCGAGATGCAGCGGCGCAGTGACGCTCTTCAGCGCGAGCACGACCGCGACCGTCACTGCGCGTCTGACCGTGCCGTCGTCCACGCGGTGCAGGAGCTGGCCCACCAGGGCGGCTGCGTGGCGGTCGAGCAGCTGGATGGTGACGGCCTGCGCGCTGGCCGAGCATCAACGGGCCGGCAAGCCATCCCGCGGACGTGGGGATGTCGGCGTGCGTGGTGGTGACGCCGATCACCAGCCCGAGCGGAGCGATGCCGACGAGCCACGGCGCCATCGACCTCGTGCCGTCGCGTGCCGCACGGAATGCGGGTCGACCGCCTTGGGTGCGCTGCAACGACGTGTTCATATGCCGTCAACGATGCGCTGAGGCGGCTCCGAGGGCTTGGAGACCGTGTGGAGAGAACGTGGAGACCGTCCCGACCAGACGGGAGCGCTCACACATCGGACGAGATGAACCGCTCCACTTCCTCGACGAAGACCTTCCACGTGGGTTCGTCACCCAGGAGGATGTGATTGTGGCTCTCGAGCGGCACGAAGGTCGCCCGCGCGGTCAGGTCGGCGAACAGCTGCCCCTGCTCGATTGGTACGCGGCGGTCGCGGGTGGCGTGCAACACGAGCGTCGGCACAGTGACCGCGGGCGCAACCTCCGTCACGTCGATGTCCTGGGACATGCTCATCAGCCACTTTGCGTTAGGCCCCGACGTGTGCGTCTCTGCACCTCGACGAACGCCCCCCACTGCTCGGGCGAGCCCTCCGGCATGAGCTGCGACGCGACCATCGACCCGAACGGCGAGTCTTCGCGTCCCCAACCGGTTTCGAGAAGTTCGAGCATGATCGCAGCGTTGCGCCCGCCACGGCGAGAAACCCGACGTCTCCCCCCGTTACCGACCAGCCAAGCGGAGCAAGTGATGCGCGGGTCCATCGTCAAGAAGGGCGCCCGATGGTACGTCGTCGTCGAGGACCGAAACCCGGCGACCGGCCGCCGAAAGCGTCGATGGCACTCCGGCTACCGAACGAAACGCGAGGCGCAGGCCGCGTGCAACGAGTTGCTGGCCTCGTTGCAACTCGGCGACTACATCGCCCCAAGTCGCCAGACGGTGGAGGACTTCGCGTCCGAGTGGTTGGAGGCGATCCGGGCCTCGATCCGCCCGTCCACGATGGACAAGTACCGACGCGACCTCCGAACGCACGTCCTGCCGTACGTCGGCCATCTGCTACTGCCAAAGCTTGACGCGACCACGTTGAATCGGCTGTGGCCACTCTCGCTGAGAGTGGAGGCGACCCCGATCGCCTGCGGGATCGCCGTCGGGCCTATCGGCCAAGAGCATCGAGAACGTGGCGATGACAGTCCATCGAATGCTCAAGGACGCCGTCCGCTGGGGACGGCTCGCCAGGAACGCAGCCGATGCCGCTGATCCTCCTCGCCGGTCTGTCGACGGCGTTGAGATCCAGGCCTGGGACGCCGAGACGCTCCGTCGGTTCCTCGACGTCTGCCGGACCGCCGATGATCCGCTCTATTCGTCGTGGGTCTTCCTCGCCACAACCGGCCTCCGCCGCGGCGAGGCGCTCGGACTCCATTGGAGCGACCTCGATCTCGACGCCGGTCGGGCCCGCATCACGCACACCCTCGGCTCGATCAGTTGGCACGTCGTCGCGGGCCAACCCAAGACAGCCGCCGGCAGGCGACCGATCGCCCTGGACCCGATCACCATCGGCGTGCTCCGTGATCACCGGAAGCGGATGCTCGAACAGCGCCTCTTGGTCGGTACCGCATTCGTCGATCAGGACTTCGTCTTCTGCGAGCCCGATGGCAACCCGCTGCACCCCGAGCGGGTGTATCAGGCGTTCAAGCGGCGAGTGCGGACCTACGACGTTCCTTACCTCTCCCCACATGGCCTGCGACACACGTGGGCCACGATTGCTCTCGCGAACGGTGTGCACCCCAGGGTGGTCCAGGAGCGGTTGGGCCACGCCCACATCTCGGTCACGCTCCAGACCTACTCGCATGTCCAGCCGACGATGCATGACGACGCGGCAGCGCTCGTGGCCGGCCTCATCATGCCGACGGTCTGAAGACATGGCGCCCGCCGGTCAACCCATCGTGCCGCTCATCCGAGTCGAGGAACCACCGCAGGACGCCGTCGTCGTCATCCGTGGTGGTCCGATCGCAGCTGCCAAGCTCGTCGAGCAACCACGGCGCCAGCAAGCCGTGTTCACCGACCGGGGCGAACCGATGGTCGCCGTCAGCGTCGATCTCACGATCGAAGGATGGACCATCGAGCGCGTCCTTCTAGAGCGCATGTGGTCCACGTCGAGATACGCCACCACGAGAGTCGGACGACTGCGCCGGGCCGGATACGAGCTCGTTGCCACCGGGGCATCACCTCACTGCAGCGTCCTCCTGCTGGAGGCGACGGAGCAGGCGGCGGACGATTTCCTGTCCCACTTTGGGCCTACGCTGGACAACGTTCAGGCAGCGCAGGAGATGACCGTGCCCTCCCGATCGATCGAGATCGACGCGGGAGTCGGAAAAAGCGAGGGTAGAAAGAATGGTAGAAGTCTGGGGTTATCCACAGCCCAAAAGTGCCATCTACCTGCGGAAACACGTTGTGGAGCTGGGGGAATCGAACTCGCCGGAGTTCGTGCTCGCCGCTGGCGGCTCTGCATGCGTACTGCCGCCTACCTGCGCTTTCGCGTCGTGAGGCTGTCGGCGTGTGCCGCCGCATGCCGGCCGCTGATCGGGATTTTGTGACCACGATGTGACCACGGCCGTTGGTCGCCTTCAAGGCACCGGCAGCTCCGGCGAGTCGGTTGAGCTCGTCGAGCAGAGCGCCTACGAATGCCGCATTGCCGACGGCGGGTGCCGCCGCTTGTTTGTGTTGGAGGACTCGCCGCCGCACGCGTCCCGGCGAACCAGCCCGGAATGTGCGCATGCTCGTCTTCCTTGCTGCAGCTACGGTCTCTGGAAGGACGACGCGCCAAGACGGGCCCCACGAGCCAAGTACGGATGTGCTGCGAGGACCTCTGGTAGCGGGCCGCGCCAGATGGGGCGCACGGCGTCGACGATGGCGGGGTCCCAGTCGATTGCTCCGAATGGGGGTTGCGGTTCGTACTCGATGCCGCGCTGGATGAGCTTGGCCATGTCTTCGCCGACCAGTCGCGACGCGAGGCACAGGGCGCCGTCGATGCCCGCTGACACACCGGCGGTCGTGAGGAACTTGTCGTCTTCGACCCATCGCTGGTGGACGTACTTGGCGCCGAGCCCTTCGAGGATGTCGAAGTAGGCCCAATGGGTCGTGGCGGGCCGGTCGTCGAGCAATCCGGCGGAGGCGAGGATGAGCGCTCCCGTGCAGACCGACATCACGATCTCAGCGCTCGATGCGGCGCCGATGACGTAGTCAATCAACCTGCGATTTCCGCACGCCGCGAGGGTGGGCTCGCCACCGCCGGGAACGACGATGGCGAATGGGGACTCAGCGCCGTCGAAGACGTGGCGAGGTCGAGCCTCACGACCGCGGTCGGTCTGCACAACGTCGGGGCGCTCGGCGACGACGATGACCTCGAACGTCGGGTCGATGAGCGAGAGCGGGGCGAGGACCTGGAGGGGCCCGATGAGGTCGAGAGGTGTGAGACCGGGATACAGGACGAAGGCGATCTGCTTCGTATCGTTGGTCGGCATAGCTCCCTCCTGTTCCGACAACCGTGCGGATTTGCAAGCAACGCCTGCGTCTTGCATGGGCCTGTCATGGGGGTGGCGAACGGGGCGCCGGTCAGCCTCTGTCGCTGTTCACCGATGTGAAGGTGCGACGCGGCCAGATGCGAAAGTCCCGCCTTCGGAAGCGACCGCCCGACGGAGCGGTCCACTTGCATCATGTTGTGCGGGATTGTTCGTCGAGGTAGTCGTGGATGACTCGGACGCAAACGGCTCCTTCGCCCGCAGCGGATGCGACGCGTTGACGGATCCTTGTCGTACGTCGCCATGGCGAAGACGCCGGGCATAGTGGTCTCGAACATGAGGGGCCCCCGCTCGCCGCCGAGGTCGATGTGGCACTCACACTGTCCACCCGTCGCGAGGTAGCCCCACGCGTCACGTTGAACTGAGGGTGGAAGCCAGTCAGTGCAGGGGTCGGCGCCGATGAGGACGAACAGCCCTGCTGCGGGAACACGTTCGATTGCCCCAGTTGTGCGGTCTTCGAGGTCGATCCATTCGAGGCGGCCGTCACCGCCTCCTTCGGCGACTTCGGTCTCGAAGCGGATGTCGACGTTCGGGGTCCGCTCGATGCTCTTGACCAGGTAGTCGGACATGCTCGCCGCGAGCGTCTTTGATCGCACGATGATGGTCACGGACTTTGCGAACTGTGCCAGGTGCATTGCGGCCTGCCCAGCCGAATTGCCGCCGCCGACGACGCACGGAGTTCACCCGTGAGTGCTCGTGCTTCCGACATGGCAGAGCCGTAGTGGACGCCGACACCGTAGAACGCATCGAGCGACGGAACCTCGAGCCTGCGGTAGGCGACGCCTGTCGCGACCACGACCGCTCGCGTCGTAAGAGTGGCACCGTCGGCCAGCTCCACGACTCGGAGATCGCCGTCGGCGCGGACGGCGACGACGTCGTTGCCGTAGACCATTTCGGTCCCGAACAGGATCGCTTGGTCGAAGGCGCGGGCGGCCAGCTCGGCGCCGCTGATGCCGCGTGGGAACCCGAGGTAGTTGCGGATCATCGAGCTGGTGCCGGCCTGGCCGCCCATCGACGTACGTTCCACGAGCGCGACGCGCAGGCCCTCGGAACCGGCGTAGACCGCCGCCGCGAGGCCGGCGGGGCCGCCACCGATCACCCGCCGAAGCGCTGGCGCCCGGACCCGGCCCGGTCAAGGCACCTACGACGACCTCGACGTTCGTGGGATCGATGAGCGGGGCCCCGCCGTCGACGATGACTACCGGAGTCGCCGTCGGATCGACCGCCGCCGCTTCGAGCGCCCCGCGGCCGACATCGGAGTCGACGTCGTAGAACGTGTACGAGAAGTCGTGCCGGTGTAGGAGGTCACAGATCTCGTGGGCACGGGACGATTGTTCGTCGCCGATGACACGGATGGCTTCGACGACGACCGCGAAGCCGCCACCAGTCGTCGAGGAACTCGACGATCGCGCGGTGGAAGCGTTCGTCGGGTGGCATCGTCGGCTTCGCGACGTAGTAATCAACGTCGCCACGCGTGATCGCTTCCACGATCTCCTCACGCGCCGAGCGGTTCTCGTTCCATCCGATCAACAACACGCGCTTCGCATGCGGATGCAGCGATCGTGTCGCGGCCAACAGCTGCGCACCATCATCACCACGATCGGCGAGGACGAGCGCCACCGGACCCTGTGCGACCTCGCCGAGGCAACCGTGTGCCTCCTCGTTCGACGCCGCGACGACGACGTGGTAGTGACGGCCGTAGCGGGCATCCAGCTCGGCGGCGAGCGTCGCACGGGTCGCCGAGTCGCGTTCCAAGACGACGATCCGTGGAGGTTGCGTCGGTTCCTGATCCTCGGGCATTGGGATTTCGGTCAGGTTTCGCGGACCGGGAAGGAGAACATCATCCCGCTCCGGTTGTGCTCGGCGATGTGGCAGTGCGGCATCCACAAGCCGGGGTTCGTCACATCGAGCAGAATGTCGACGGTCTCGCCGGAGCGTACGAGGACCGTGTCCTTCCAGGCCAGGTTCGACTCGACGACGCCGTCCCGGGCCAGGATCAGGAACCGACCCGCGCCGTGAATGTGGAACGGGTGGTGCATCGGGTGGTCCTGGTCCATGTCGTTGAGCAGGCGAATCTTGACGAGGTCCCCGACCCGGAACGCCCAGTCGATCTCCCAGTTCGCCTTGCCGGTGTCGACGTCGACGAGCTTCCAGA
>CAVTWD010000003.1:0-37250 GCA_963738325.1 uncultured Acidimicrobiales bacterium | reverse complement strand
GACAAGCGACCCCCCTGAGGATCAGTTGCCGTTCGTCGACCAGTGCCAGGCTTCGCCCGGCCGGTTGTGGAGGCCGAAGCTGGGGCGTTGGCCCGCATCCACGCCGTAGCAGGCGCTCCCGTAGGAGCTGATGAGCGCACCGTTGCAGGTGAAGTCGATGGCCAGACCCCGCTCGTGCATCGACGTGCCCGGGCGGGCGGCCGGCGGGCGGCACTGCGACGCCGGCTTCTGCCAGATGTCGTACTCGCTCGACCCGCAGTTGTTCCGGCGGACCGCGATCTGCTGGTCGGCGCTGCGGTAGCCGTTGCCGCCGAGCGCGAAGCCGCTCGGGCCGCCGGCCTCGATCATCCGGCCAGCGCCCCGCCGATGCTGGCGTCGACGTTGATCCCGTCGACCGTGACCAGGTTGCCGGCGGCGAGCCGGATGGCCGGGCGCCCCGATGACAGCGCGCGCCCGCCACCGGAGAGGCCCGGGTCGGCCGCGGCTCGGGCCGCGGCCTGCGCTCGGCTCTTGCGCAGGCGCTCGGCGATGCCGCCTCCCGGCGCCGATCTCCTTCGACAGCTTCGATCGACGTGGCCAGCGCTCCGCCTCCGACAGGTTCTGGTCGATGCGGACCTCCAGCTGGGCCTGGGTCCGCTGCGACAGCCCGATGCCTTTGGCCAGCTGCGCCGCCTCCTGCGCCGCGCCGCGCTGCTTGTCGCCCGGCCTGCGCCCGCTCCGCCCGCGCTCGGACGGCGGTGATGTCCTGGCGGGCGGCGTCGAGCGCGTCGATGCTGCTCCGGCGCCTCCGACGGCGAGATCGCTGAGCTGGCTCAGTGTCATCGCGTCGGTGATCGCCCGGCCGGGACAGCCCGCCCGAGCCGGACGGAGCTGCCGCTGCCCATGTACAGGGCGACGGCGACCTTCGCTTCGGGCCGATGACAGCCGGCTGATCTGCGCTTGCTTGGCCGACTCCGCCGCCTGGGCCGCGGCGCGGCTGCCGTGGCCTCCTCCTCGGCCCGGGCGCCCGGTCGGCCAGGTGCTGCTCGGCCGCCAGGTTGGCGTCGAGGGCGGTGAGGGCGGCCTTCACGTCACCCTGCTTCGCCTGCAGGACGTCGAGCTGCGCGGCCTTCTCGGCCCGCTGGCGGCGCACGTCGTCGCGCTTGCTGCCGAGGTCGCTCGACGCGCCGCTGGCGCTCGACGCACCGACGAGGAGAGCGAGCAACGCGAGTGTGGCTGCGATCCGCCGGCTCGCTCCCCGCTGCGCAGCCCTAGCCCCCACGGATGTTGCGTTCTCATGACGGAGGCATCGTAACCAGGGACAACGTCGCCGTGGCCATTCCCCGAGGCACGCGCGGAGGGCCCGGCCGGACGCGGTTCAGCCGGCGCGCCGGGGCCGGGTCGAGGGCGAGGCCCTCCACCACCTCGACCGCAGGTTGCGCGGTGAGGAGCGTCGGCGGCCCGACGACCTTGCAGCTCCGGCTGCCGCCGCCGAGCACGATGCGCTGCGCTCCACGACGCGCTCGTCCACCCAGACGGGCAGGTCCGTCGGGCAGGCCGAGGGCGGTCACCCCGCCGATCATCATGCCCGTGATCGCTTGCGTCTGGTCCGGATCGGCGAACGACGCCTTCTTGGCGCCGAGCCGACGTCCTCACCGTCCGGTTGACGTCGAGCCGGGTGTGGGCCAGCACGACGCAGGCGGCGAAGCAAGGCGGATCGCCCTTGCCGACGACGACGATCGTGTTGGCCGACTCCTCCGGGCCGTAGCCGTAGGCGGCGCAGAAGGCGGCGGTGTCGGCCAGCGCGGGGTCGCACGGCACGATCTCGTGCTCGACGCCGAGCCGCGTCGAGATGGGCGCGGACCTTCTCCTCCGCCGGCGTCCGTCATCACGGCCGAGGCTAACCGGGGGTGCCCGCGAGCGGCGGATCACACCAGCCAGTTGGTCGCCCCGGTCGGATCGGCGAGTGCGAGGCGGTCGAGGGCGAACGGCCCGATCGTCGGCGACGTCGGCGCCGGCGGCCAGCGCGGCGAGCACCCGGCCGAACCACGCCGCGAACTTGAAGCCGTGCGCGGCGCCGAGGGCGACGAGGACGTCGGGATGCGCCGGGGACGCGCGTCGAGCACGAAGTCCCGGTCGGGCGTGAGGTGTAGAGGCACGTCTTCGTGAGCGCGGCCGGCCGGCCGACGCCCCGAAGAACGACCGCGACGAAGGCGTCAGGTGCGCTCGAGCATCGCGGGGTCGGGGTCGAAGGCGCGGGTCGTCGGCAGTCGACCTCCGGCCGCCGCAGTCCTCGGCCGATCTTCACCGCCGGGCTCGCCGAACGCGGGAAGCCGTACCAGCACGGCTCGTCCATCCAGATCCACACCGGGAACCGCTCGGGTGACGAACGCGCCGATCGTCGCGCCGCGGTAGTAGGTGAGCTGCTCCTGCAGCACGGTCAGGGGGACGTCGGCACTCGAGCCGGCGAGGAGCCTGTTCGTCCACGCGTCGGCGCGCGCACGACGGCCGGTCGGGCCCGCGCACGGTCGGTCGGCGCCGTCGACCGACCACCCGCGATCCCGTCGCCGGCCGCTCTCGCACGACCGGCGCCGGGCGCGCAGCTCGGCGCCGTGTGCCCGGGCACGCGCTGCAGCAGCGGTCGCCCGGTCGGCGGCGACGCATCCCGGTGTCGGCCTGGTAGAGGGCGACGACGTCGTCGGCGACCGCGAACGCGGCCAGCGCGCCGTGACCTCGCGCGCCGTCGAGGACTCGAACGGCGACGCCGGCCGCGTCCATCGACGTCGTGTAGTCGTCGACGGCGATCGCGGCGCCGGCCGGGAACAGGTCGATGCCCCCGGTGCGGACGACGAGCGGCTCGCCGCTCGCGCTCGACCGTCCCCAGGCGTCGTAGGCCTGCGCGGCGAGCTCGACGTAGCCGGCGGTGTGGTACGAGCGCCGGATGATGCGCGAAGTGGTCGTGCGACGCGCCGCCGCTCGTGACGCCGAGCTCGAACTGCTCGAGGCCGATCACGCGCACCGCGCCGCGCCGCGCACAGCGGCGGCGCTCCCGAGCGCCCCGAGCCCGACGACGACGACGTCGCCGTCGGTCGCCCGCCGTTCGGGCGGCGCTCCGGCCACGCTCGCGGTCCTCGGCGACGCTCGCGGTCGCGCCATCGCTCACGTGGCATCGCCATGCGCGGCGGTACCAGCGGCCGATGTCGAGGCTCGGCGTCCTCCATCGGGGCGAACCACCCGCGGTGAACCCACGCGAGCCCATGCCGCGCTGCACGCTCTCGCAGATCGCCCAGTCCTGGCGGTTGACGACGTCCCAGAGCGTCGACGGCGTCGGACGGGTCGAAGCCGGGCCGGCGATCTCGTCCGGGTGCGAACAGGAAGTCGCACACGACCGTCGTGTGCGCCGGGCCCGCGGGGTCAGGAGCGAACGCGGCGACGTGATCGGCGGCCAGGCTGAGCAGCAGGTTGGGGTAGACGAGCTCGCCCTTGTGGCGGACGCGCTCGTGCTCGTCGAGGGCCGGGAACGGGCGCCGGGCCGTCGTGCCGGTGCGCGGTGAAGGTCCACGCGCCCTCGCGGTGGGGGATGCCGTGCTCCCAGTCGAGCGGTCGCCGCCGCCGCTGCGGAACGCGGGCACGAGGTCGCACAGCTCCGGGTGCACCGGGCCGCAGTGGTAGCACTCGTTGTAGTTCTCGGCGAGCACCTTCCAGTTGCGGCCGACCTCGTACGTCGACGCGACGGCCCGTGCGCAGCTCGGCCAGCGGGTAGCGCCGCAGCGCTCCGGCACCGGGCCGAGCTGCTCAGCGAGCGCGCGGCGGGCGTCGGCGGTCGCGGCGTCGAGGCGACGAACACGAAGCCGCCCCATCTCGTCGAGCCCGACCTCGTGGAGGCGCGAGTCGCGTCGCGTTCGACGTCCTCCAGGCCAGGGTGCGCGGCGCAGTCGTCCGTCGAGCCCGTACGCCCACGCGTGGTACGGGCAGCGCAGCAACCGGCGGACGTGGCCGCGGCTCGGGCCCGTCGGTCGGTGCGAGCTGCGAGCCCCGGTGGCGGCACACGTTGTAGAAGGCGCGCAGCGTCCCGTCCGTGCCGCGCACCAGGAGCAGCGACTCGCCGGCGAACTCGACCCGGAGCCAGTCGCCGGGGCCGCCGACCTCCTCGGCCCGAGCGACGCAACACCACTGGCGAGCGAAGATGGCGCCCCGCTCGGCCGCGAAAGGGGCCAGCCTCCAGGTAGAGCCGGAACTGGCAGGGTCGCCTCCATCACGGCTCGGGAGCCTACGGAAGCACCGTCCGGGTGGCGGCCTCACCGAGGATCTCGGATGTGGGGGTACTCACCCGAGCGGAAGCATGACGTGTAGCGTTGTGCCGTGGACCGCCGAGGATGCCCTGGCCGCCGCTCTGGCCTCGGCAGGAACCCGAGACGGGCGGCGGGGAGCGACGATCCGGTACACGAGGAGGAACACGACCGCCGACGAGAGCACGGTGGCGAGCAGGACCACGGTCGAGTTGTTCGCGTCTGTGCCAGCCTGGACGCCGTGCACGGTCGCCAGCACGAACAGCGGAAGCGACGACAGGTGGATCGTGTGCCACACCCGCTTGGGCAGGCGTCGGCGCGCCCATGACGTCAGCTGCACGGCCAGGAGCAGGTAGAACGCCGCGATCCCCCAGGCGACTGCGCCCGGGCGCCACGTGGCGGCCAAGGGGACGAACAGCTCCGCTGGGCCGAAGGCCACGTAGCTGTCCGCCCATAGGGCGGCGAGGTGCATGGCGGTGAACACGAGCGCGAGCACGCCGAGGTAGCGGTGCAGGTCGAGCAGCCAGGCGGGCAGACCGCGGCGCTGGACGACGCGAGAGGAAGGCGAGGCCCCACACGATGCTGGCGGCCACGAGCCCCCAGGCGACCAGCCCGCTCGCTCGGGCGACGTACCACGTCAGCTGCGTGGTGACGGCGGTCATCCCTGACCAGCCGCACTCGAGCAGACGACCGTGCGATCGTCGAGGTGGAGCCAGGCCTCCAGGTGGGCGTCATCGAGCAGCTCCAGGCCGGCGCGTGGTCCCGCGATCAGCGCGGCCTTCGCGAACGCCTCGGCCCTTGCCGCGGTCAGGTCGCGCACCACGACGGCTGCCACCCCCGTCCATGCCGGTCGCCCCGTGTTCGGGTCGATGAGGTGATGCTGAGGCTGACCGCCGCGATCCCAGCTCCGCAGCAGCCTCGTGCTGGTGACCACCGCACCGTCGGTCAGGGGCACCTCGCGGGCGATCACCAGCTCGTCGAAGGGATCCTCCACCGGGACGAGCCACGGCTGTCCGTCGAGCGGGAGCCCGGCCGCTCGGACATCACCACCGAGCGACACGCAGGCGCAGCGCGCCCGCGGTCCACCATTCCCTCAGTGAGGAGGTCGGCTGCGAGCCCCTTGCCGATGCCGCCGAGGTCGATGCGCAAGCCGGGCGGGCGCGTGATCGCGAGCCCGGCCACGGTCCAATATGACGGCTCCCAGTCCTGCCACCGGCCCGCTTGCCAGGAGCGGCCCGGATCGGGGAAGCGCGGCGAACGTCACGTTGTACCCCGCGGCCTCCAGGGCGTCGAGGACGGTCGGATCGAAGTGACCAGCCGTCTCGCTCCAGGCCTGTTGCGCCACCACGAGTGCCGTCATCAACCTGGCTGTGACGGCGAGCGTCCACTCGGGCGACGAGTTGAGCGCGGACAGCTCGCTCGTCGGATCGAAGCGACTCCAGCGCGCGCTCGAGGCGTTCGAGCTCGCCGAGCGCCCACGCGACGAGCCCGGGTGGTCCGTCACCGGCGATGAACCGTGCGTGCGAGCCCATGGCTCGGGCGGAGCAGTCCTCCCAGGTCGCGGCCAGGCGTCGGGCTCACGGGCACTTCGATCCGCTACAGGCGGGCGGGCTCGGCTTGGCGGCAGGGGGCGGAGGCGGCGCTGGCGCCGGAGCGGCCTGCGGTGGTGCCGGCGCGCGCGGGCGCGGCGGGGCGAGAGTTGCGACGGGCGGGCGCGGGCGCAGCCGCCGCGCCGGCGCGGCCGCGGCCCCGCCCGCCGCGGCAGCGGGCGGCCCGACCGGGTTGCCGTTCTCGTCGACGTAGACGGTGCGATGGATCTGGCGCACGACTACCACCGTCGCAGGCGTCATCGGCGCCGGTGGTGGCGTCACCGGCGGCGCCGGGATCGATGGAGCAGGCGGCTCCGGGACGGGCTGGGCCTCACCTTGGCCGCCGGCCGCCTCACCCTTCGCCACTGGCCGCGTCGTGTGCGAGCCCGGCCACGACGCCCAAGAGCGCGGCCGTGCTGATCCCCGTCGCCATGACGCGACCCGCCAGGGCCGGATGGCGTTGCTTCTTCCGGGGGTCGCGGGCTCCGCCCATCGCTCAGTCGCCCCCGTGCCCGCCGTCGCCCCCGTGCCCTTGCGAACCGTCGTGCTCGCCCTCGTGCCCTTGCGAATCGCCGTGCTCGGCCTCGTGCTGCCGGCCCGGCCTGCGGCGCGATCGTGTGCTCGGCCTGGGGCTCGACGCTCAGGCTGACGGGCGGCGCAGGCGATGGAGCGGCCAAGGCCGGCTGTGGCGCCCGCGCAGGGGACGCCGAGGGCACGACGACCACGTCATCGACGACCACGTCGCGGGTCACGACGACCGGTGGCACGGAGGACGAGGGAGGCGACGTGGACATGGAGGCCATGTCCACCGCCGTCGCCGGCGAGCTATCGGGGGCGGATCCCCGCGAGTTCCCCCCCGACAGCGCCGCGTAGGCCAGACCACCCGTGCCCGCCACCAGTGCTGCAACTGTCGCTGTCGCGAGTGCCATCCGTCGTTGCATCTACCTTCTCCATTCCGTCGTCGGCTGCATGGACACGACCGCGGCGGCGGATCGGTTTGGTCGATGCCGAGATTCACGCGGCGATCGGCGGGAGCAGGGCGGCGGGCGACAGCGGGGACAGGGCCGCGGCTGATCGTCGAGCGCGGCCCCGATCTCGTGGCACGCCCTGCGCCACTTCGACACGATGTCCGGCCGTTCGATCCACACGTCGGCGTCGGCCTGCACGAGCGTGAGCTTCGGGTTGGGTGTGAGGTTGTGTCGAGACTGTTCGCGATATATCGTGACCGCACACGAACCGGTCGCTACTGACGGCGACGGTCATCGATCAACAGGAGAACCACGATGAGAGAAGGACGAGGGCGAGGACCGCGCCACTTCCACGAGCACTTCGGCGGCCCGGGCATGGGCCGTCGAGACGGTCGGCGGCGGCGGGGCGACATCCGCACCGCGCTGCTGGCGGTGCTGGCCGAGGGTCCCGGCCACGGCTACGAGCTGATGCAGCGCATCGAGGACAAGAGCGAGGGCGCCTGGCGTCCCTCCCCCGGCTCGGTGTACCCGAGCCTCCAGCTGCTGGAGGACGAGGGCTTGGTGCGCAGCTTCGAGCGCGACGGCAAGCGGGTCTTCGAGATCACCGACACCGGCCGGGCCGAGGCCGAGCGCCGGATCGAGGAGTCGGGCGGCGCGCCGTGGGCCGCCGATGGGCGGGGCGCGGGCCCCGGCCGGCTCTTCGGCTCCGTGCGCCAGGTCAACATGGCCGCCCGCCAGGTGGCGATGGCCGGCTCCTCCGAGCAGGTGGAGCAGGCAGCCTCCATCATGGAGGAGACGCGGCAAGCGCCTCTACCAGCTCCTCATCGAGAGCTGACCCCCTGCCGGTTGACGGGGGCCGCTGAAGCGGTGCCCACCCACCGGTGTGTCTTCCCCGGGAAGGCATTCGGCTGACGATCCGGATTCCGGCAGCACGGCCGAATGCTTCCGGCCCCTCGGGGCGACTCAGGCCGCCGGGCGGGTACGGGTGGACCGGGAGCTCGACCGCCGACCGCCGGGGATCAAGCGGAGCGGGGGCGGCCCCGGCGCGGTCGGAGCATCGACCGGCGGGCGCACCGCGGCCGGGGCCACGGGGCGAGCGGATCGCTCCTCGACCGCCGCGGTCCGGCGGACGTGACGGTCATGGGCGACGGCGATGGTCAGGTCAGGGTGCATCAGGGTCCTCCGAGGGGGGCGTGGGCTACCTCCCGACGGTACGAATGGTTCCGGACAGTTCAGGTCCGCAACTGTGGGAACCTTGGTGGCGGTGGACACCCCTGCCCGGCTGTTGCGCCTGCTCAACCTGCTGTCCGCCCGCCCGTGGTGGGCTGGGCCGGACCTGGCCGAGCGGTTGGAGGTCACCGAGCGCACCCTCCGCCGGGACGTCACCCGGCTGCGAGGCCTCGGCTACCCGATCGAGGGCACGACCGGCCCCTACGGCGGCTACCGACTCGGCGCGGCTGGCCACCTGCCGCCGCTCCTGCTCGACGACGACGAGGCGGTCGCTGTGGCCGTGGCGCTGCGGTCCGCGTCGGGCGGCGGGGCGTCCGGGCTCGAATCGGCCGCGCTGTCCGCCCTCACCAAGCTCGACCAGGTGCTGCCGGTCCGCCTGCGGGAGCGCATCGGCGCGCTGCGCTCGGTGACCGTGGCGCTCGGCCCCCACCAGGTGCCTCCGGTCGACCTGGACGTGCTCGTGCCCGTGGCCGTGGCCTGCCGGCGGCCGGAGCGCCTGCGCTTCTCGTACCGGGCCGGCGACGGGACGGGGTCGGAGCGCCACGTCGAGCCCTACCGCCTCGTCTACACCGACCGGCGCTGGTACCTCGTGGCCTTCGACCGGGACCGGGACGCGTGGCGGACGTTCCGGGTGGACCGCATGAGCGAGCCCCACCCGACCGGTGTCCCGTTCGACCGCACCGATCCGCCCGACGCAGCAGCGCTGGTGGCCCACGGGGTGGCGCTGGCCGTCCACCCCCTCCAGGCCCGGATCCGCCTCCACCTCCCGCCTGACCAGGCGGCCCGGTTGATCGCGCCGACCGACGGCGTCATAGAGGCCGAGAGCGCGGCGACCACGATCGCCCGCGTCGGCGGCGACGCCGACTGGATCGCCGGCTTCGTGGCCGGGCTCCCGTGCCGGATCGAGGTGCTCGAGCCCGAGGAGGTGCGAGTCGAGGTTCGCCGCCTGGCCGAGCGCCTCGCCCACGACCACGCGTGAAGTCCGGCGACTCGGGCGAGCCACCCGACCCGGAGGCGACGGCGCGGCGGCGTCAGGCGCTCTGCAGGAACTCCACCCAGTTGCCGTCCGGGTCGGCCACGATGGCGATAGTGGCGCCGGGCACGGCCTCGGTCGGCGGGACCTTGACCTTCACGCCGGCCGCCTCGCAGGCCGCGATCACCGCAGCCACGTCGGCGACGGAGATCGTCCAGTACCGGTAGCCCGAAGCCTTCTGGATGGCGCCAGGCGGGTTGGCCGCCTCGGGGGTCGGGTCGAAGTCGAGCAACTTGATCATCGACGTCCCGCACATCAGCCGGTGCATGTGGGCGCCGCCGGGGATCACGAGGTCGCCGGCGGGCTCGAAGCCGAGCACGTCGCGGTAGAACGCGAGCGCGGCGTCGATGTCGCGCACCACGATGCCGAGGTCGATCGATTCCTTGGTCAGCTGCAGGTCCATCGGCGCAGTCTCCCTCAGGCAGTACATCCACCACCGCTGCCGATGCAGTTGCCACGATGGCGGCCCGATGGCATCGGAGCCCGCGAAGGAGCAGCGGCCCGCGCCGGACGAGCCGCCCGATCAGCCCGCGAGCGGGGAGGCGGCCTACCGCTTTGCCGACCGCGTGCGCTCGCCCGAGGACGCGCGCCGGCTGGCCGACCACGAGCGCCGGATCTACCTGCCGCTGGTGCTGTCGGCCATCCTGCCCATCGTCGTCGCCGCCTCGAGGGCCGCGACCGACTCCCGGGTGTCGATCGCCGTGAGCGTCGTCTCGTGGCTGGTCTTCGTCTACGACCTCTTCGTCCACATCCGTCTGGTGCGCGGCTACCTCCGCATGCGCGTCGGCATCTTCGACCTCGTCGTCGTCGTGATCACCGCACCCTGGTTCCTGATCCCGGGGTTCGGCGGCACGCAGATCCTGATGCTGGCCCGGCTGGCCCGGCTCGTGCGGTTGTTCTTCGTCAGCAAGACGGCCCGCCAGCTCGGGCGTCGTCTGAGCTCGGTCGGCATCTTCGCCGTGGCGATGCTCTTGTTCTGCGCGTGGATGGCCTACGTTGCGGAGCAGCCGACGAACCCGGAGTTCGCGACGTTCGGCGACTCGATCTGGTGGGGCATCGTCACGCTCACGACCGTCGGCTACGGCGACATCGTTCCCGAGACCGAGAAGGGTCGGCTGGCCGGCGTGTTCCTGATGCTCACCGGCATCGCCACCCTCGGCGTCATCTCGGGCACACTGGCCAGCGCCTTCCGGTCGGCCCGCAGCCCGGCCGAGGACGAGGCGGCAGCCAAGGGGCGCGCCGACAGCGCGGCCGCGGCCGCGGACGTCCAGACCGAGCTGGCCGAGCTGAAGGCGCACCTCATCGCACTCGAGCAGGGCGTGACCGCGCTCGTCGACCAGGGCCGGTCATCGACCCCGGACAACGGATAGCCCCTGGCTGCCGGTCGCCGTCCCCTCCGCACCTACGCTGGTGGCCATGACGATGACCAGCGACCCGCCGGCTACGGCCCCCGCCCCCAAGGCGGAGCGCTGGACGGCGCAGTGGAAGGAGCTGTACGCCGAGGTCATCACCACCGGGTTGTGCACGGGGTGCGCGGGTTGCGTGGTCACCTGCCCGCACGACGTCATCGGCTACGAGCACGAGGAGGGCAAGTACTTGCCCTTCCACCTGGAGGAGGAGCTCGGGCTCGACAACTGCATCCACGGCGAGAAGGGCTGCACCACCTGCACCCGCGCCTGCCCCCGCTTCCGGGCGTGGGAGCCGGCGGCCGACCTCCACCTCTTCGGCCGGGTGCGCGAGCCCGACGAGATGGCCGGCATCTGGCGGCAGCTGCTGCTGACGCGGGCGGTCGACTCCGACCAGCAGCAGGTCGGGCAGGACGGCGGGTTCGTCTCGGCGATGCTGATCTGGCTCCTCGAGCACGACTACATCGAGGCCGCCCTCGTCAGCGGCGTGGAGCCCGAGGACGCCTGGAAGGCCAAGCCGGTCCTGGCCCGGACGAAGGAGGAGGTGCTGGCCACCGCCGGCAGCCGCTACACCTACTGCGCCAACCCGCTCGCGCTGCGTGACGCGCGAGGAGGCCGGGCTGAGCCGGCTGGCCCTGGTCGGGATGGGCTGCCAGACGAGCTCACCGCCGGTCATGTGGGACCGCAAGGCGGGCAAGGTGTCGCGCCCCTTCCTCTTCAACATCGGCCTGCTCTGCTCGAAGACCTTCGACGACGCCATCTTCCCGGAGCTGTTCGAGGCCAAGTACGGGCTGAAGAAGGCCGACATGGTGAAGATGAACATCAAGGGCGTCTTCCAGATCTGGATGAAGGACGGCTCGTACCACGAGATCGACCTCAAGGAGTGCCACGCGTGGACCCGTCAGGGCTGCAAGAGCTGTCCCGACTTCGCGGCCGAGCACTCCGACATCGCCACCGGCGGCATCGGCGAGGACAACGACTGGACCCTGACCATCGTCCGCACCGAGCTCGGCGAGGAGGTCATCAGCCGGATGATCGCCGACGGCGTCATCATCGCCCGCCCGCGCAGGAGGACGAGAAGGCGATGAAGCTGCTGCGCCTCCTCTCCATCGTCAGCCGCCGCCGCTGGCCGGAGTTCGCCGACGCCGCCCCCAAGATCGGCGTGCCCCCGCCCAAGAAGAAGGCGCCCGCCCCGACGCCGGACTCCCCCGCCGCAGACGCGCCCGCCGCTCCGGCCGCCGACGGCCCCGCCGCCGGCGCGCCCGCCGCAGAAGCGCCCGCTGCAGACGCGCCCGCCGCAGACGCGCCCGCGCCTGACCCCCACTGACCGGGTAGATCGCTGACACCCTCCGAGGTAGGCAGGGAAGTGCCCACTTCCCGGGTACTTCGCTGACAACCTCGCTGGGTCAGCAACCGCCGGCCGCCGCCGCGGCGGTCAGACGGGGAGCAGCTCCGCGGCTTCGGCCGGTGCCGCCGTCCGAGCCTTGTGGCGGACCAGGCGGCGCAACAGCGCGATGACGACGAAGTAGAGCACGACCGCGCTCAGCAGGACGGTCCGGAACCCGTAGCTCATCGAGACGATCGTCGTCAGCGTCGAGCCGATGACCGAGAAGAAGCCGTTGATGGTCCAACCCCAGGCGACGTACTCGGAGCTGTGCCCCTCGTCCGTGGCCACGAGGGTGATGGCGAGCGGCATGAACAGCCCCAGGCAGAACCCGAGGGGCGCGCACAGCACGACGACGACCGCGGCCTTGGCCACCGTGGGCCAGGCCAGCAGTGCGTCGACCAGGCGGGGCGCGAGCAGGGCGTAGAACATGCCGAGGGCGACGATGGCCACCGCCAGGCCACCGAGGAGGTGCTGACGCCGCGTGTGCCAGCGCGGGCTGACCAGCGCGCCGATGCCGGTGAAGAGGAGGATCGACATGAGCGTGACGGTCAGCGAGTAGGTGGGGTAGCCGAGGAAGAGGGAGGAGCGCTGGATGAGCGTGATCTCGAAGGCGATGAAGGCCAAGCCGAGGAGGCCGAAAGATCGGCGCTGTCGTCCGCTTCTCCGGCAGGGCGCGCCACGTGCGGCGGACGAGCACGAACGGGAGGAGCAGGAAGACGGCCGCCATCAGGATGGCCACCCCGAACCCAGCCCGAGGAGGGCCAGGCCGATCGTCAGGTACGTGTGGCAGTAGTACCGGACCTATCCGGCGGCCGCTCCGGCCGCGTCGGGATGGGCGACGTCGACCCACCCGCCGTCACGGGCCGAGCGCTGCGTGGCGTCGACCACGAGCGCTGCCGCGAGCCCGTCGGCGAAGGACGGCGCGACCGCGGTCTGCCCAGCGGCGATGGCGGTCAGCGCCCGGGACACGCCGATCGTGAACGTGTCGCGGTAGCCCATCCCCTGCCCGGGCACGGACACGAAGCGGTCGACGTCGGGCTGGCCCTTGCCGATGTGGACGACGCGGTAGCCGTTGGTCGGGTCGGCCGCGTCACCTTCCAGCACCTGCACCTCGTTGAAGCGCTCCCACGAGAACCGGACCCCACCGTCCTCGCACACGAGGTCGAAGCCGAGGTCGCAGTGGTGGCCGCGCAGCGCCCAGCTGGCCTCCAGCACGCCGCTCGTCCCGTCCTCGAACCGGACCAGCATCGCGGCCAGGTCGTCGATGCCCGCGGCGCTCGGGCCGCGATCGACCAACGTGTGGAGGGTGCCGCAGACCTGGGTGATGTCGCCGCAGAGCGACCGGGCCAGGTCGATGATGTGCGAACCGAGGTCACCGAGCGCGCCGGCCGCGGACTCGCCGATGCGGGCCCGCCACGCCGGGTCGTGGGCCGGGTTGGCGGCGTATTCCTGCAGCATCCAGCCCCGGAAGTGCCGCGGGCGGCCGAGCCGGCCGGACGACACCAGCTCGGCGGCCCAGGTCACGGCCGGCCAGACCCGGTAGTAGAAGCAGACCTGGGCCACGCGGTCCGCGGCGTCCGCGGCCTGCACCATCGCCCGGGCCGACGACCAGTCGCTGGCCAGCGGCTTCTCGCACACGACGTGCTTGCCGTGGGCGAGCGTGTCGATGGCGATCTCGGCATGAAGGGCGTTGGGGACGCAGATGTCGACCAGGTCCACGTCCTCGGCCTGCGTGATCGCCCGCCAATCGACCTCGGCCCGGCTCCAACCCCACGCCTGAGCGAGCGCACCGGCGCGGCCACGGTCGACATCGGCGACCGCGGTCAGCGCGACGCAGCGCGGAGCGTCCGGGTAGGTCCCGGCCACCGTCCGGTAGGCCGCGCTGTGGGCTCCGGCGATCTGGCCGGAACCGACGATGCCGACGCGCACCTCGTCGGTCGCCCCCATCTCGCTCATGCCCTGCCCATGCGCTCGAGCACGGCGACGCTGCGCCGCAGGTCCTCGAGCGGCGTGCCGCTGCCGGCGACGCGGTCCTGCTCGATGGTGGCGTACCCGTCGTAGCCCACGGCGGCCAGCTCGTTGATGACCCCGGCCACGTCGACGAGCCCCTCACCCATCGGGCAGAAGACGTCCTCCTTGATCGCGGTCCAGAAGTCCAGCCCTTCGGCGCGCACCCGGTCGATGACGTCGGGCCGGATGTCCTTGAAGTGAAAGTGACCGAGGCGGTCGGCGTAGGTGCGGATGGCGCTCACGGGATCGATGCCGGCGTACGCGAAGTGGCCGCTGTCGATGCAGAGGTCGAGGTCGGTGTCGGCCACGAGGCGCTCCACCTCGTCGGCGAACTCGATGTAACCGCCGGCGTGGGGGTGGACGACGGGTCGCAGCCCGTCGGCGTGGGCGACCGCCGCGACCTGGTTGACGACGTCGAGCATCGCCGCCCACCGCTCGTCGGACAGCCGCGGCGCGACGTCGGCCCTTCCCGCGGTGGCCACGCGCGTCTCGTCCGGCCGGTCGATGATGACGAGCACCGCGCCGCCGGCCGCGGCGATGGCCCGGCACGCCCGCTCGGCCACCGCGAGCACCGTCTCCTCCTCGGCCGGGTCGTGGAGGTCCTCGAAGACGTACGAGCCGACCGCGGTGAGGTGGCGACTGGCCAGCTCGGCCCGCAGCGTGGCCGGATCCTCCGGCAGGTAGCCGACGGGTCCCAGCTCCAGGGCACCCAGCCCCGAGGCCTCGATCTCGTCGAGGACGTGGGACCACGGCGGGTTGCTGGGCCGGTCCGCGAAGTCGACGCCCCAGGTCACCGGCCCCGTGGCCAGCTTGACGGGCAGCGGGTGGGCGGTGTCGTCATGCACGGTCAGTGATTGAATCACCTCCGGCTGGCGTGGGCGACGGCGACGGCGAGCGCACGGGCGGTGGGCGTCGCGGGGCGGGCCTAGGTTGGGCGACGTGCCCGATCTCGCCTTCAAGGACCTGTGCTTCGACGTGACCGCCGGCGGCGGCCGAGCCGCGGAGGTCGTGTCGTTCTGGAGCACGGCGCTCGGCCAGGCCGGAGTCGCCCACGAGTGGGGCGACTACCACCTCGACCCCCCACCGGGAGGTCCCCGGGAGCGCACGATCTGGGTCAACAACGTGCCCGAGGCACCGGCGGGCAAGAGCCGTGTCCACCTCGACCTGCGGCTCCCTGACGGCGATCCCGCCCCGCTCGTCGCCGCCGGCGCGCGATCGTGCGCCCGCCGACCGACGAGGACCATTGGTACGTCCTCGAGGATCCCGACGGGATCCCGCTGTGCGTCATGGGACCGCACCCGAAGTACCCCGACGCGCCGATGGGGCCCTTCGAGCTGGTCGTCGACGCCGCCGACCCAGAGGCCATCGCCCGCTGGTGGGCGGAGCGCACCGGGGGGACGGTCGGGCAGCGCCCGGGGGTGACCTACGCCTGGGTGGAGGGCGCGGCGGGCTTCCCGTTCTCCTACTGGGTGTTCACGGAGGTGCCAGAACCGAAGACCGCGAAGAACCGGGTGCACTGGGACGTGAAGATGCTCGACGCCGACGTCGAGCTTTTGCAGGAGCGGGGCGCCATCCTCCTCCGGCCGAAGGACGACGAGATCGACTGGTGGGTCATGGCCGACCCCGAAGGCAACGAGTTCTGCGCCTTCCGCTGACCTCGCGTCACAGCGCGGCCGCGATCTCCGCGGCACCGGAGGACCTGGTCCTACAACCATTCGGCCCACGGTCCGGATAGCGGAGCTGGGGGCGAATGCTTGCAGATGCAACGACTCTCGCGGGCGCCCATGGTCCGGGAGATCACCGTGCCATGGGGTGGGGCGACCCGGCCAAGATGGGCCCATGAAGCAGCACTTCACCAACTGGCCCGTCGTCGAGGGCTTCACCGATCGGCAGAGCTATCGCGCCGGGGACATCGTCGAGGTCCGGTGCAGCAGCCGGGCCGCCGGCTTCTCGGCCGAGGTCGCCCGCATCGGCAACGACCGGGTCGTCGTCTGGCGCGGTGAGGGCATCCGTGGTGCCGAGCACCCGGTCACCGACGACGCGTATGCGGTCGGTTGCGACTGGCCGGTCGTGTTCTCCTTCGCCGTCGATCCTGCGTGGCCCTCGGGGTTCTACGAGATCGCGCTCCTGGCCGACGGCGCCACGGGCGAGCGGGCGCACTCGGAGGCACTCTTCGTCGTCCGGCCCGAGCCCTCGGCCGCCGCGCCCGCCATCCTCGTCCTGGCCACCAACACCTACAACGCCTACAACCAGTGGGGCGGCGCCTGCCTCTACAGCGGCGCGGTCAAGGTCTCCTTCGCCCGCCCGATCGAGCGCGGGTACATCCGCCGGCCGGCCGCGCCCGACGAGACCGCCTACGACGGCCGCGTCGCCAGCATCGAGCCGGAGGGCGAGGTCGAGCACGTGCGCTTCCAGCGCTACCTGGCCGACAACGACTACCCGCTGTGGTGCGCCTCCGGGGGCTGGCACTCGTGGGAGCGGCGGTTCGTGCAGTGGGCCGAGCGGCAGGGCATCGCGCTCGACTACGCGGTCGGCTCCGATCTGGAGGTCCACCCCGGGGTCCTGGACGGCCACCGCCTGATGCTCAGCGTCGGGCACGACGAGTACTGGTCGTGGGGGATGCGCGACCGGGCCGACGCCTTCGTCGAGTCGGGCGGGTCGTGGGCCATCCTCTCGGGCAACACCTGCTTCTGGCAGGTTCGCTACGAGGACGACGGCCGCACGATGGTCTGCTACAAGGGCCAGTACGCGCGAGGACCCGGTCCTCGGCACCGACCGCGCCCGCCTCCTGTCGACCATGTGGTCCCTGCCGGCGATCGGCCGTCCCGAGTGCCTGACGACGGGGCTCAGCTTCACCCGCGGCGGCTACGCGCGGGTCGGGCAGGCCACGCCCCGGGCGTCCGGGGGCTACACGGTGCACCGGCCGGAGCACCCGCTGTTCGAGGGCACGGACCTGCGCTACGGCGACGTGCTCGGCGGGGCCGACGTGATCGTCGGCTACGAGGTCGACGGCTGTGAGCTCGCCCTGGTCCGGGGCCGACCGGAGCCGACCTTCGCCGACGGCACGCCGGCCGGCTTCGAGGTGTTGGGCACGGCACCGGCCCGTCTCCTCTCCATCACCGACGAGGAGTGCGAGGCGCCGAAGGCGCTGTGGGCCAGCACCGAGCCGCCCGGCGATCTCCAGGGCGTCGCAGCCGGCCTCTTCGGCGAGGCGTCCCCGGAGAACGTCGAGAAGATCGCCTACAACCACGCGGTGATGGGCACCTTCACCAAGGGCAAGGGCCGGGTGTTCAACGCCGGCACCACGGACTGGGCGTTCGGGCTGGACCGCGACCCCATGGTGCAGCGGGTGACGCTCAACGTCGTGCGCCAGCTCGGCGGCCTGGACTGAAGGTAGGGACTGAGGCTCGCGCCGGGCTGACCGCGCACTACCGTCACACCGCCGGGCGAGGGCTCGGCCAGGACGCGGCGGGCCTCCCGCCGTCGATCAGGAGGAGGGACGGCGCATGGCCCGTGGGGTCTCCTTGCACATCGGTCTGAACGAGGTCGATCCGAACCACTACAAGGACGGCGACGGCAATCCGTGGAAGGGGGAGCTGGCGGCGTGTGAGGCCGACGTGCACGCCATGGTCGATCTGGCCACGGCGCAGAAGTTCGACGTGCGGGGGTCCGCTCCTGAGCAAGCAGGCGACCTCCGCTGCGGTCATCGGTGAGATCACGAAGGTGGCCGGGGAGCTGGAGCCCGGTGACATCTTCTTCCTCACCTACTCCGGCCACGGTGGCCAGGTCACGAACCTCAACCCCGACGACGACCCGGAGGAGGACGACCTCGACGAGACGTGGTGCCTGTACGACCGCGAGCTCATCGACGACGAGCTGTTCGGCCTGCTCGCCACCTTCAAGCCGGGCGTGCGCGTCGTCATGTGCTCCGACAGCTGCCACAGCGGCACGGTCGACCGCGGAGACCCGCCGGACGACGACCTGCCGGCGGCCAAGCAGCTCCCGATGTCGGTCGCCATCGCCACGGAGAAGGCGCACCAGGCCGAGTACGACGAGCTGCAGCGCAAGGTGCCCAAGGAGCGCTTGGCGTCGATGGCGGCGACGGTCGTGCTGCTCTCCGGCTGCCAGGACCACCAGTTCAGCCGGGACGGCCGGGTCAACGGCGCGTTCACCGGTGCGCTGCTCAAGGCGTGGAAGGAGCCCTCGTCCCGCAAGTCGCTGCAGTCCCTGCTGACGGCCACGGCCGCCGGCATCCCCAAGGACTACGACCAGACGCCGAACTTCACGGTCATCGGCTTCGACATCGGCCCTGCGCTCACGATCTGACGCCGGATCTGACCTCCCGCGCTCTGCCGTCCGGGGCACACGCTTCAGCGCACACCAGCGGCGACGGCGGCGCCGAGCTCCGCGGCGGCCCGCCCGAAGATCGTGGCGTCGTTGCTGACCATCACGAAGGAGAAGCCGCGCCGCGCCGCGGCGATCGCCGCGGCGGCGTCGCCGACCGCGGTGCCGCACGGCAGCTGGCGGGCGGCCGTCGCGGCGAGGAGGCGGTCCATGAGCTCCTGCAGCTCGGGGCCGTCGGCCGGCAGCCCGCTCGACAGGGACAGGTCGCCCATGCCGAGGAAGACAGCGGTGAGCCCGGGCGTGTCGAGGATGGCGTCCAGCTCGTCGAACGCGGCGGCGTCCTCGACCTGGATCGCCCGCACGATCCGGTCACCGGTGGCGAGGTACTCGGCCGTCGCGGCGAGGCCCCAGCGCCCGGCCCGGGAGGTGGCGCCCATCCCCCGCCGCCCGGCCGGCGAGAACACCATCTGCTCGACGATCGGCGGGCCTCCGCCGCGCTCGGCCACCTGGGGCACGAGGATCCCGTCGGCGCCGGCGTCGAGCAGCCGTTGCGGTGGCTCCCGCTGCGGTCCGGCACCCGGACGAGCGCGGCCATGTCCGAGCGCCTGCGCGACGACGATGGCGCTGGTACGCGAAGTCGAGCGTGAGCGGGCTGTGCTCCATGTCGATCACGACGAACTCGAAGCCCGCCGCGCGAGCAGCTCGAGCGTCTCGAGGCTGGGCAGCTTCACCCACGTGCCCGAACGTCGTCGGACCGGGACCGTCGCAAGCCGGCGGGGACGGCTCTCACGGCATCGGGTACTCGTCGGCGTTCAGCACCCAACCCGGCCGCTGGGAGAAGTCGACGCGGGGCGGGCAGAAGATGTCGATCAGCTGGTGGCGCTCTCGTTCATGCTCTGGCTGGTGTGCATCGTCGGCGGCGGGATGATCGTGACGGCCGGGCCTTCGTGAGTGGTGCTCGTCGTCGCGCCAGTGCAGCCATGTCGACGGTCCACGGCGTGCGCATGTGGTGGACGTAGTCGACCCTTGCAGCTGCAACGAGATCTGCTCGAAGTCGTCGTGGTGATGGGGCGACAGCTTGCTCGGGTCCCTCGCCCCGTCGTCGGACGGAAGTAGTTGACCATGATCGTGCTGCAGCGGAGCATGCGGCCGAAGCGGCCCGGCTCGTCCGGCACGTCGGCCAGCGGGTAGGCGCGGATGCGATGGCCGTCGACCGGATCCGGCCACGGCGCCACGGCGTGACGTTGGGATCCGAGCTCGATGAACGTGCCCGCGTTGCGGCACCGCGCGACGACGTCCTCGGTGCGGGCCGAGAAGATCCGCACCACCTGCCCGCCCGACGCCACCACGATCTCGCTGTCGCCCGGGCGGCATCACGACCACGGTGCGCCCTGCACGGCCTCGCTCTGATCGCTGCCCGCGGTGAGCGACACCCGAGGCATCCTCCGGCGGGGAACAGCACCATGTACTCGTCGGGCTGGCCCGGTCCGTGTCGAAGCGTTGGCCGGCCACTGCCTCGGAGTAGGCGAGGCGCAGCTCTGGCTGCGGACGAACCACGTCGCGGTGCCGTCGGCGGTGACCTCGTCGGGCGCGAGGTCCCGAGCTCGAAGTACTGCGGCGGGAACGACGCGCCGGCCGGCCGTCGGCGCGGCGGTCATCGTGGCCAGCTGCGATCGGGGATCGTCCTGGTGTGTAGGTCATCAGCCTCCCGGCTCTTGTCGTGGTCCAGCACCGACGCGGGCACTGGGTTCGGTGTGAACGGCAGCACGGCCGGCTCGTCCCCGAGGAACGCCGGCGGAGATGTGCCGGTGGCGGATCCGCCAGTCGCCGTCGCTCGCCGCACTGTACTCGTCCCCGACGTCCGTGACCGAGACGGCATCTCGATGGCCAGGGGCGCCTCGCCGTCGTCGGCCCACAGCGTCAGCATCGACACGCCGCGGGCCCCGGTCGGCGACTCGACGGTCAGGCGCAGGTTGCTGTGCACGTGGCGGGAGACCCGTGGCCCGCGCGCCGCCGCAGCACGTAGGACTCGCGCGATGGCCGCCCGGCCCGCGTTGCGCCCGCGGGCGACCGAGTACACGCCGTCCTCGGAGAACAGCTCGGCGACACCCTCGCCGTTCTCGTGGTCGACCCGGTACCAGAACTCGACGTTCAGCGCCTCGATCTCGGCCCGGACGCCAGCCCCCTGCGTCATCGGGACCGTTCTACTCCATCGCCGCGACCGGCGCGGCCGCCAGGCGGGCACTCGCCCACCGCAGGTCTGTGGCTGGTCAAGCCTCGGACGACAGCGTGCGGAGGATGGACTCCGCGTCGGCCACGACCTCCCGGACGATGTCGCCGGCCGGCCTTATGCTCCGCAGCTGCTGCACGGCTTGGCCGGCCGGCATCATCCCCTCCTCGACGTCGCCGTCCTGGTAGCCGGTCTCGACCCGCACACCGGCCACCGCGTACTGGGCCGGGAAGGGCTGGATCTCCGCGGTGCGACCCGACCACTCCCGGGTCCAGGCATTCTCGAGGGTGCGCAGGGGCTTCCCCGTGTAGGCGCGGCCGAGGACGGTGTCGCGGCTAGTGGCCTCCACCACCCGCTGCTTGTAGGCAGGGTGCCCGTAGGACTCGGCGCTGGCGATGAAACGGGTGCCCATCCACGCCCCCGACGTGCCGAGGCAACGGGCGGCGGCCAGACCGCGCCCGTCGACGATCCCGCCCGCGGCCAGGACGGGCACCGCAACGGCGTCGACGACGCCGGGCAGCAGCGCCATCGTGCCCACGTGGCCGGTGTGCCCTCCGCCCTCTGTCCCCTGAGCGACGACGACGTCGACACCGGCGGCGGCCGCCTGCTCAGCCCGCGGGACGGACCCGACGAGCGCCAGCACCCGCATGTCGCGCTCGTGGCAGGCCTGGATGAACCACGCGGGGACGTCGAAGGTCAGCACGACGGCGGCCGGACGCTCGTCGAGCACCACCTCGACCTGCCCCTGCACCGCGCCGGCGGTGAGCATGGCCTCGACGCCTCGGAGCTTGGCCCGAACCGCGGCTGGCAGCGCCTGCCAGCGGGCCTCCACCGTGTCCCACGACGGTGCGTCCGGGTCGACGAGGGACGACGGCACGAGGAGGTTGACCGCGAACGGTCGGTCCGTGGCCTGGCGGACGGCCCGGATCTCGTCCCGGAGGGCGTCGGGCAGGAAGCTGACCCCGCCCAGGCAGCCGAGCCCCCCGGCCTCGCTCACCGCGGCGACGAGCGGCGCCTGCGCCACGCGGGCCATGCCCGTGGACGCGACGGGGTGCTCGATGCCCAGGAGGTCAGTGAAGGCCGTCCTCACGCCGACCGGTCCTCGGCCCTCGCCGCGCCCTCGGCGGCGAGCCGCGCGTACAGGTCGGGCCGCACGTTCGACAGGCCCGGCGGCTCGGGTCGAGCGCGTGACGCGGTGATCAGATCGAAGTCGAGGTCGGCGACGACCATGCCCTCGGCGCGGGTGTCCTCGTGCTCGGCGACGACGCCGTCGTCGAGGCCGAACGTCCGGTCGATGGGTGCGGCGACGAGGGCCGTGCCCGTGCCGTGGATGGCCCCGTCGCTCGGGATGCCGCAGCTGCCCACGAGGGGAGCGGTGACGACGAAGAGCTGGTTCTCGAGCGCACGGGCGTGGGTGGCGTACCGGATCCGCTGCGCGCCACGGCGGTTCCAGGTCAGCGATGGGCACAGGATCAGGTCGACGCCGCTGAGGGCGAGGTGCCGGCTGACCTCGGGGAACTCGACATCGGCGCAGATCTGGATCGCCACGGTGGCCGGACCGACCCGCGTGACGAGCACGTCGCCACCCGGGGTCGTGCCCATCCCCTGCTCCTGCGGCGTGAGGTGGAGCTTGTCCTGCTGCTCGACGCGGCCGTCGGCGTGCGCGAGGAGCGCAGTGTTCCGGTAGCTGCCGTCAGCCGCCTGTCGGTAGTGGCTGCCCCCGAGGACGGTGACGCCGTGGGCCGTGGCCAGCTCCCGCAGCATCTCGGCAATGGGCTCGACGCAGGGCGGGAAGATCCGCCGGTAGGCCGCGGGCACATCCGCCAGCCGGAGCGCCCGGGCGTCGGGATCGGAGGCCAGCAGCCCCGTGCTGGCCAGCTCGGGCAGCACCACCAGCTCGGCGCCCGCATCGGCCGCCTGGCCCACGACCGCTGCGACATGGGTGGCGAAGTGCTCGAGGTCGGGCTCGGCCCGCAGCTCCAGCTGCACCGCAGCGACCCGCAGCGTGGCGGTCACGGTTCGACCTCCGCCCCGGCCGGCGTCAGGAGCAGGGCGACGACGTCCGCCCGCTGCACCTTGCCGGTGTGCGGGTTGCGGGGCAGCTGCTCGACCTCGACGACGCGGTGACGGCACCTTGTAGCCGGCCAGCACGCCGGCGCAGTGGGCTCGCAGCGCGGCTGCGTCGAGCACCGCGATGGGCGCGAGCACCACCGCGGCCGCCACCTCCTCGCCGTACTGCGCGTCCGGCAGGCCGACCACGGCCGCCTCCCGGACGTCGGGATGGTCGCGGAGCACGGCCTCGACCTCGGCCGGAGAGACGTTGCTGCCGCCACGGATGATCATGGTCGAGACCCGCCCGACGACGTGCACGTAGCCCCGGTCGTCAACCCGGGCGAGGTCGCCGGTCCGGTACCACCCGTCCGGCGTCAGGACCTGGTCCGTGAGGTCGGGGTCGCGCCAATAGCCGACCAGGAAGGCCGGCCCGCGGGTCCACGCCTCGCCGGTAGCTCCCGGCGGCACCTCGCGGCCCTCGAGGTCGACCAGGCGCAGGGCGGCCTCGGCGACGACACGGCCGGCGCTGCCCGGCCGGGGAGGGGATCCTCGATGGGGTCGTAGGTGACCACCGGGAAGCACTCTGACGCGGCGTAGACGTCGTGCACCGGGCAGCCGGACAGCTGCCGCCACCGCGAGAAGGCGACCTCGTTGCGCGGCTCGCCGCCGGAGATGCACAGGCGCAGGCGTGACAGGTCCGGGGGCGGTCCGTCACGGCTGTCGAGGAGCTGGACCAGCTTGCCGAACATCGTCGTGACACCGGCGAAGAAGGTGACGCCCAGTTCCGCCATCGCCTCCAGCATCGCCGCCGGCTCGGCCCGGGCGAGCACCACGACGCGACCACCCGTGAGCAACGCGGCCATCGACGTCGTCACCAAACCGAAGGCCCAGGCCATCGGCAGGCAGACCAGCGTCGCGTCGTCGGGCCCGAGGTGCCAGACACGGGCGTACGCCGCGGCGGCACCGAGCAGCCCGGCGTGGCTGTGCATGACCGCCTTGGGCGTGCGGTTGAGCCGGACGTGAAGCAGATGAGGGCCAGCGCACCGGGGTCGACCCGTCGCCAGCCGGTGCCTGCGCCCGAGTCCAGGCGCGCCGCCCGTCCGACGGGGAGACCGGCCAAGCCACCGCTCCCGTCGAGCTCGGCGACCGTCCGCTCGCCGGCCGCTGCCGCGACCGTCCCCACCACCCGCGTCCCGGCCACGACCGCCATGGGCTCGGCCCGCTCGATGGCGAAGGCCAGCTCCGCCTCGGTCGAGGACGGGTAGATGGTCACGAGCACGCCGCCGGCCCGCCAGACCGCGAAGGCCGCGGCGAGGTGGTCGGCCGAGTTGTCCGCCACGAGCGCCACCCGGTCGCCCCGAGCGACGCCGCCGCCGGCGAGCTGCGCGGCCATGCGCTCCACCCGCCGGTCGAGCTCGGTGTACGTGCACGACTCGCTACCGAAGACGACCGCGGCGCGTCCGGCCGCTCCCGCATCTGCTCGGCCAAGCGGCCGTCGAAGGTCGACGCCGTCACGGTTCGGGCTCCCGCCGGAACATCACGACCCACTGGCCGTCCTGGCACACCTCGCCCCGCTGGTTGAGCACGGCCACGTCGAAGGTGACGATGCCCCGGTCCGGCTTGCTCGTCGTGCGCACCGCCGCCACCTTCTCGTGCACGTGGATCGTGTCGCCCGGCTTGACCGCGGCCTTGAGGCTCCACGTCATGCCCAGGAAGGCGATCGCCGTCCCCTCCTTGATGCCGAGGCGGGACTCGAGGCCGGTGGCGACGGCGAACACGCCCGGGCCGTGGAAGATGCGGCCCCCGAACTGCGTCGTCTTGGCGAACTCTTCGTCGGTGTGGAGCGGGTTGTGGTCGCCGGAGAACGCCGCGAAGGTCACGACGTCGGCCTCGGTGATGGTGCGGGCAGGGCTGTCCCATTCCTGGCCCACCTCGAACTCGTCGAACAGCATCCCCGACCCAGCGTGCGCCATGCGGCGCAGTCTCCACGACCGTCCCGCGGACGGCAACCGCTCGCTTCCCCGGCCCGCCACCAGGCCGTACGCTGGCCACGACCACCGGCCGCCCGGCCGGAGCTCGATGGCCGGAGCGTGGGGTGCGGACCGCTGCGCCCGGTCGGGAGGAGCTTCGATGCCCCGACTCTGCTTCCTCAACCCCTTCGGCACGGACGCCTACGACGAGCTCATCGCCTCGACGCTGCTCCCCAGCCTCCGGGGCTCGACCGAGGTCGAGATCCGCCACCTGGCCCACGCGCCACGCGACATCGACTACTACGCGCCCAAGCACCTGGCGGAGACCGAGATCATGGCGGCCGCGGTCGCGGCCGAACGGGAGGGCTTCGACGCCTTCGTCATCGGCTGCTGCTACGACCCGGCGCTCACCCAATGCCGGGAGCTGGTCGACATCCCGGTGATCGGACCGCTGGAAGCGTCGGTGCTGCTCTCCCGCCTGTTCGGCCACAGCTTCGCCGTGCTCACCGACCACCACAAGGCCGTGCCCGAGCTGCGGGACCGCATCCGGCTGTACGGCCTCGAGTCGAGCTGCCGGGCCGTCGACGCCATCGACTGGTTCGTCGACGACATGGTGCTCGACCCGCTGACCGTGGCCAAGGACACCTACGCCAAGGTGGAGGACGTGATGCGGACGTCCGGCGCCGAGACGGTGGTCATCGGCTGCACCATCGTCTCCGCGTGCTACGAGCTCGCCGCGCTGCAGGGGGCGACCGAGCTGTCGGCCCTGTCGGTCGTCAACCCCAACCTGATGGCGGTCAAGGTGGCCGAGCTCTTCGCGGACCTGCGGGCCAGCGGCCAGTACCGGATGAGCCGTGCGGGCTACTACCAGCAGCACGGCAGCCACAGCGCCGAGCAGGCCGAGGTCATCACGGCCCTCCTCACCGCGCGAGCGCCGATGGGCCCCGCGCTGGAGCCGTCTCGATGACCGACCGCGTCGTCGTCGTCGGCGGTGGGCTCGTCGGCACCGCCACGGCCTACTTCGCCGCACGCGAAGGCCTGTCGGTCACCCTGCTCGAGCAGGAGACGGTCGGCTACGGCGCCTCCGGCCGCAACCCTGGCTTCGTCTGGCTGCACTGCCGCAACCCCGGTTGGGCGCTCGAGGTCTCGCTGGCCGGACGGCGGCTGTACGACGAGCTGGCCCGCGACCTGCCCGTGCCCTTCGAGTTCCGGGCCGAGGGCGGGCTCATCTACTTCACGTCCCCCGCGCAGGGACGGGTGTTCGAGGAGTTCGTCGCCCGCCGCCGCGACGACGGCCTCGACATGGAGCTCATCGACGGTGCCGAGGTCCGCCGGCAGGTCGGCCCGATCCGCCCCGACGTGCTCGGCGCCAGCTTCTGCGCCAACGACGCGCAGATCAACACGCCGACGGTCGTGGCCGCACTGGCCGCCGGCGCGCGGGCCGAGGGCGCCGACGTCCGCGAGGGCGTCACCGTCACGGCGCTGGCTCGGGCCGGCGACCGCGTCGTCGGGGTCGAGACCGACGCCGGACCGGTCGCGGCCGACATGGTCGTCGTCGCCACCGGAGCGTGGACCCATCCGCTGCTGGTCGACCAGGACCTCGAGGTGCCCGTCGGCATGGAGCGCCTCCAGGTGCTCGCCACCGTGCCCCGACCGCTCGACATCCACCCCGTGGTCTACGGGCCGCTGGCGGCCAAGCAGTACAGCCTGTTCCGGGACCTGCCGTCGTGGGACGAGGCCGCGTTCCTCGCGCCCGTACGAGATCGAGTCCGGACGGTGGATGCTCCAGCTGCTGTCGCAGCGGGCCAACGGCGAGGTCCTGCTCGGCTGCCCGATGGACTACCCGGCCGAGGTCACGCACGAGGTGACGCTGTCGGGTCTGCGGGACACGGCGACGGCGATCGGCGACGACTTCCCGGGCCTGCGCGACGTCGGGATCACCCGCATGTGGGCCGGCGTGCTGCCGTTCACCTCCGACCTGGTGCCGATCATCGACGAGGTCGCGCCCGGCCTGTTCGTCGCCGCCGGCCATGTCTTCGGCAACGCCTCCGGACCGATGACCGGCAAGCTGGTCGCCCAGCTGCTCCTGGGCAAGGAGCCGGACATCGACATGACCGAGTGCCGCTGGGGCCGCGACCTGGAGCCGATCGCGCCGGGCGCCAGCGTGCACTGGTGAGCATCGGCGGCGCTGGCTCGCCGGCCGGCTCCGACGCCGGCGAGCTCGACGACGAGCACCGTGCGCTGCGCGACACCCTCCGGCGGTTCGTCGAGCGGGAGGTGCTCCCGGTGGTCGGCGAGCGGGAGCGGGCCAACGACTACCCGGGCGACCTGCTGCCCGCCCTGGCCGCGCTCGGCGTGCTCGGCATGTCGATCCCGGAGGAGCACGGTGGGTCGGCCATCGACCTGGTCGGCTACGCGATCGTCTTCGAGGAGCTGGCCCGGGGCTGGATGGGGCTGGCCAGCGTCGTCGGCAGCTCGCAGAGCGGCTGCTGGCTGCTCGGCCGCTTCGGCACCGACGAGCAGCGGCAGCGCTTCCTCCCCGACCTCGCGGCGGGTCGGCGGATGAGTGGCATCGCCCTGACCGAGCCGGCCACCGGCAGCGATCTGAAGGCCATCACCCTGCGGGCCGAGCGCCGGGGCGACACGTACGTCGTCAACGGCACGAAGACCATGATCACCCAGGCCCGGCACGCCGACCCGTTGGTGGTGCTGGCCGTCACCGACCCGACCGTCACGCCGCCCCACCGGGGCATGAGCCTCCTCCTGGTCGAGCAGGGCACGCCGGGGTGGACAGTCGGGCGGGACATCACCAAGCTCGGCCACAAGGGCGTCGAGCTGTGCGAGCTCGTCTTCGACGACGCCGTCGTCCCCGCAGCCAACCTGCTCGGCGGCCGCGAGGGCGCCGGGCTCTCGCAGATGCTGGCCGCGCTCGACCGGGGCCGCATCTACATGGCCGCGGCCAGCGTCGGCATCGCCCGGGCCGCGCTCGAGGCCGCCACCCGCTACGCCACCGAGCGCGAGGCCTTCGGGGTCGTCATCGGCGAGCACCAGGCCATCAAGCTGAAGCTGGCCGGCATGGCCATCCGGGTCCGGGCCGCCAGGCTGCTGACCCACGCCGCCGCCGCCCGCATCGACCGCGAGGGCCGGTCCCGCAGCGACACCGCCATGGCCAAGGTGTTCGCCTCCGAGACGGCCATCGAGTGCTCCCTGGAGGCGATGCGAGTGCTCGGCGGCTACGGCTACACGACGGACTTCCCGGTCGAGCGCCTCTACCGCGACGCGCCGCTGATGGCGATCGGCGAGGGGACCAACGAGATCCTGCAGCTGCTCATCGCCGACGAGCTGCTGGCCGAGGCCCGCGCCGCCGCGGGCTGAAAGGACGGACCATGGTGGACGACGCAGCGCAGGATCCGCCGCCGTACTGGACGTCGTCGGTCAGCCGGATCGAGGACGGGCGCGTGCGCATCCGCGGCTACGACCTCGAGGAGCTGATCGGCGGCCAGAGCTTCACCGCCTCCACCTTCCTCCTGCTGCGGGGCCGCCTCCCCACGCCGGACGAGGTGCGGACCCTCGACGCGGTGCTCAACGCCGTCCTCGACTACGCCCTGGAGAAGCCGGGCACCGTGGCCGCCCGCTACACGGTCTCGGCCAACCCGAGCATGGTGGCCGGCATCGCCGCGGCGGTCTTGGCCGTCGGCCAGCACACCCTGGCCCCCGAGGACACGGCCCGGTTCATCCTCGAGGCCCATGCCCGGATGGTGGTCTCCGGAGCGACCATGGATGAGCTGGCCGCCACGCTGGTGGCGGAGGCCCGCGAGCGGCGCGAGCGCATCCCCGGATTCGGCCATCCCCGCTTCCGTCGCATCGATCCGCGGGCACAGCGACTGCGCGAGATCGCGGAAGCCAGCGGGCTGTGGGGCGACCGCGCCCGCCTGTACGAGGCGGTCCATCGGGCCTTCACGGCCCTGCCCGGCAAGGCCGACATCCCCATCAACGACGTGGGCATGATGGCGGTCGTGCTGGTCGAGCTGGGCTTCACGCCGGAGGAGACCACCGGGCTGGCCGTGCTCTCGACGATGCCGGGCGTCGTCGCCCACATCTCGGAGGAGCTGCGCACCGGTCGGCCGATCCGCGTCGTGCCCGAGGCGATGGTCGACTACGGCGACGGCGCCGAGCACGACTTCGCCACCGATCGGAGGAGCGCCGGATGGCCGGACGGGTCGTAGCGGTCACGGGTGCCGGCTCGGGCATCGGCCGGGCCGTGGCGCGTGCCTTCCTCGAACAGGGCCGCGTCGTCCACGCGAGCGACGTCTCCCCGGGCCGCCTGGCCGAGACCGTGGCCGAGCTCGAACCGCTCGGCGCCGTGCGCACCCACGTCGTCGACGTGACCGACTTCGCCGCGGTCCAAGCCTTCATCGCGGCCGCCGACGGCGAGGGCGACGGACTCGCGGTGTTCGTGAGCTGCGCGGGCGTCTTCGACGGCTACGCCGGAGTCGACGAGACGTCACCCGAGCTGTGGCACCGCGTCCTCGAGGTCAACCTCACCGGGTGCTTCCACGGCTGCAAGGCGGCCAGCGCGGTCATGGCCCCACGAGGCCGGGGCCGGATCGTCAGCATCGGCTCGGTGGCCGGAGCGCACGGCGGCGCGGACGGCCTCTCGTACGCGGCGTCGAAGGCCGGCATCGAGGGCATGACCCGCCGGCTGGCGCTCGACCTCGGCCGCTCCGGCATCACGGCCAACGTCGTCGCCCCGGGGGTCATCAGCACCGCCATCCGGGCCAACTCGGCCGAGGTCCTCGGTGACCTGGTCGACGTCGACCGGGGCGTCGGCACGTCGAGCGACAAGATGGATTGGCTGATCCCGGTCGGCCGACCGGGCAGGGCCGACGAGGTGGCGGCGGCCGTGCTCTACCTGGCCGGCGACGAGGCGGCCTACATCACCGGCCAGGTGCTGCGCATCGACGGCGGCTGGGACGCGACGTGACGCCTGCCGCGCGAGGGGGGAACGTGCCGCTGCAGCTACCTGACGGCCGGCGCCTGGCCGTCTCGATCTCGGCCGACTTCGACGCGCACTGCGTGTGGATGGGCACGTTCGGGCTGACCTCACCGGGCTACCTGGCCCGGGGGGAGTTCGGCGCCGAGGTCGGCGTGCCCCGGCTGCTGGCGCCTGTTCGCCCGGCACGACCTCCGCACGACGTGGTGCATCCCCTCGCACTCGCTCCAGACGTTCCCCCGGCAGAGCCGGGCCATCGCCGACGCCGGTCATGAGATCGCCGCCCACGGCTGCTACCACGAGCCGATCCCCAAGCTCGATCCGGACGAGGAGCGACGGCTGATGGTCCTGCAGCTGGCCGAGCACGAGCGGCTGCTCGGCCGCCGGCCCCAGGGCTACCGCTCGCCGGCGTGGGACTTCTCCGACGCGACGCTGGGGCTGCTGGAGGAGCACGGCTTCGTGTGGGACTCCTCGCTCATGGGCCGCGACTTCGAGGTGTACCGACCCCGTCCGGTCGTCACCGTCGACCGGGAGCGGGGCAACTCCTTCGGCCCGCCGAGCCCGATCGTCGAGATCCCCGTGTCGTGGTACCTCGACGACTTCCCGTTCCTCGAACACCTGCCTCGGGCGGCCCGCTCGGCTCGGCCGACGTCCTGTACGCCCGGTGGAAGGACCACTTCGACTTCGCCTACGAGCGTGTGCCGGGCGGGGTGTTCGCGCTCACCGTCCACCCGCAGACGATCGCCCGCGCCCACGCCTTCCTGATGTTCGAGCGCTTCGTGGAGTACGTCGCCGGACACGACGGCGTGTGGATGACGACCCTCGGCGCCATCGCCGCGGCCTACCGCGACGACTCAGCAGCGGCTCGAGGTCGAACAGCCCGGCCGCCATCGCCGTGACGACCCGCTTCGTCGCGGCCAGCGACAGCCCGGCGTTGCGGCGCAGCTCCATGAACGACTCGACGCTGGTGATCATGTGGAGCGCGGCCGCCGCCTGCGCCCGCGTCAGCACCACGAGCCGGCCGTCGCGTTCCAGGCCCCGCGCCAGGCGCTCCATCCCGTCGCGCTGGTCCCGCCGCTGGTCGTCGATCAGGGCGATGGCGCCGGGCTCCAGCTCCGAGACCGCTTTCAGCGTCAGGAGGATGTGGCCCTGACGCTCCCAGTGCTCGGCCGAGGCGGCCACCGTGGCGAGCACCGCTTCGGCGGGGTCCTCCGTGGCCACCGCCTCCCGGATGGCCCACATCTGGGGCCGCCGGCGCAGCGCACGGCCAGCGCCTCCAGCACTCCCAGCTTGGAGCCGAACCGGCTGAAGACCGTCGCCCGCGAGACGCCGGCCCGGTCGGCCAGCTCCGTCACGGTGGCCTGCGTGAAGCCGCCGGACAAGATGAGCCCCTCGGCCGCCTCGAGCACCCGGTCACGAGTGATCGACGTGTCGATCCCCCGCCGCTTGGTCACCAGGGAAGGGGTCACGACCGCAGCCTAACAGCCCTCTTGCGACGCTGAGTCCAGATCATTAGTCTGGACTCATGGTCTACACCGCCTTGGTCCGCCACCACTGGCCCCGTCGACAGCAGACCTGCTCGCCCTCCCGGAGACGCTGCGCGCTCCGATCGAGGCCGGCCGGGCGGACGCGGAGGAGGCACGGCGCCTCCCGGTCGGGCTGGCCGAGACGCTGCGCGCCGCGTGGGGCGTTCCGCCTACGACACCGATCGAGCGGGGTGGCTTCGAGGTGCCGCTGACCACGCTCGTCGACATCTACGAGGCCTTCGGCCGCGTCGACGGCCCGGCGGCCTGGAACGTGTGGAACGGCAACATGGGGTTCAGCGCCGCGCTGCTCACGGAGGAGGCCGGCGACGAGATCTGGGGCGCCGACGACGACCCATATCGCCAACTCGGCGCGGGTGGCGGGGACGGCCACGGTGGCCGGCGGCGACCTGGTGCTCTCGGGCCGCTGGGACATCGTCAGCGCCATCGACATCGCCGACTGGGTCGCGCTCTTTGGCATGGTCGTCGACGGCGACGGGCCCCGGATGGGGCCGGCCGGCCCCGACGTGCGCGTGTTCTTTTTCCCGCGCCGGGACGAGGTCACGGTGCTCGACACCTGGCACACGCACGGCATGCGGGGGACGGCAGCAACACCGTCGTGGCGGACCACGTCGCCGTGCCCGAGCGCCGGGCGATCAGCCCCGCCACCCGAGCCGGATCGACCGCCCGCTCTACCGCATCCCCGCCTTCACGATCGCCTCGACGGGGAGCGCGCCGATCGTCGTGGGCATCGCCCAGGCCGCCATCGACGAGGTCATCGGCCTCGCCCCGACCAAGCGCACCGACAACGGGCAGGTGCTGGCCGACCGGCCGCACGCCCACTCCCGCATCGGCGCCGCGCAGACGTCCCTGGACGCCGCCCGCGCCCTGCTGAGGCGCGCCGTGGCCGCCATCGACGAGGCGGCGCAGGCGGGGGCGCCGGTCGACCGAGCTCCTCCGGGCCCGGATGCGTGCCGCGATGAGCCACTCCGCCGCAGTGACCCGCGACGTGCTCCTCACCTGCCAGCAGCTGGCCAGCTCGACGGCCGTCTACTCGGACACCACGATCGAACGGCTGGTCCGCGACGGCAACGTCGCCACCCAGCACATGATCCTGGCGAGCACCCACCTGGACATCCTCGGCCGCCTGCTGCTCGGCCTCGACGCCGGCACCCCCGTCGTCTGATCTGGGCGAACTGCGACGAAATCTGCGCCAGGAATGGCGCGTTTCGGCCACAGTTCGCGCCCGCAGCGTCGCCCGACGCTACACGACAGGCCAGCCGTACATCTCGCCCAGGGGGTCGGCGATGAGCTCGATGCGCTCGCCGTCGGGCCCCTGGAGGTAGAGCGACGTCCCACCCTCCTCGTGGTACGGGCACGCCCGCGTCGCGGAGCTTGGCCCTGAGGTGGTGCCAGCGCTCCGACTCGACGGAGATGGCCAGGTGGTGGAGGCCACCGAGCCGCTCGGCGTAGGGACCGAGGTCGAGGCCGGGGAAGTCGAAGAAGGCGAGCGCGTTGCCGTGGCCGATGTCGAAGAAGAAGTGGGTCGAGCCCTGGTAGTCGCGGTTCTCGAACACCTCCGTCAGCGGGAACCGAGGAGGTCCTGGTAGAAGGCGATCGTCCGCTCGACGTCGGGGCTGAGCAGGGCAACGTGGTGCACGCCCCGCGCCGACGACGCGGGCCCGCTCTCCAGGGCGCAGGAGGTGACGGGCCCGAGCTGGGCCCACTCCTCGGAGCGGTCGATCCCGGCTCCGTGCCGGGCCGTCACCGCTGTCGCCCCAGGCTCGCTCGTCTGCGTCGTCCCGGTCGTCTCGTCCTCGGCCATCGTCATCTCCGTCGTCCGTTTCGCGATCATGGCGCAGTCGGCCGGGCCGCCCGGCCCCGCCCTACCAGGCGTAGGCCTCGGGCGCCGCACCGCCCGGGCCCGGGGAAGATCTCGTCGAGCTGCGTCGAGCGCGTCCTGCGTCGAGGCGTGATCTCGAGCGCGCGCAGCGCGCCCGTCGAGCTGCTCCAGCGTGCGCGGGCCGATGATCGGCGCGGTGACCGCCGGCTGGTGCAGCAGCCACGCGAGCGCGACGTCGGCGGGCTCCTCGCCGAGCTCGGCGCACAGGCCCTCGCACGCCTCGAGCTGCGTCCGCGGTGCCTCTCGACGCGCGCTGGACGCGCTCGGTCGGTCGCGCGGCCGCCCCTCGGTCGCCTTCGCGAGCGCGCCGCCGAGCAGGCCGCCGCCGAGCGGGCTCCACGGGATCACGCCGAGGCCGTAGGCCTCGGCACGCCGGGAGCACCTCGAGCTCGATCGTCCGCGCTCGCAGGTTGTAGAGGCTCTGCTCGCGACACGAGGCCGAGGAATGCCGCGCGCCGCGGCGGCCTCGTTCGCCTGCGCGATGTGCCAGCCGGCGAAGTTGCGAGCTGCCGACGTAGATGCACCTTGCCCTGCGGCGACGAGCAGCTCCATCGCCTGCCAGATCTCCTCCCACGGCGTCTCCCGGTCGACGTGGTGCATCTGGTAGAGGTCGATGTGGTCGGTCTGCAGCCGCCGCAGGCTCGCCTCGCAGGCCGGCCGGATGTGCAGCGCGGAGAGCCGCGCGTCGTTCGGCCACGTCGCCCATCCGCCGTAGACCTTGGTGGCGAGCACGACCTTCTCGCGCCGGCCGCCGCCCTGCGCGAGCCAGCGGCCGACGATCTGCTCGGTGACGCCCTCGCCCGCTTCCCGCCGTAGACGTTGGCGGTGTCGAAGAAGTTGATCCCGAGCTCGAGCGCGCGGTCCATGATCGCGTAGCTGTCGGCCTCGTCGGTCTGCGGGCCGAAGTTCATCGTGCCGAGGCACAGCCGGCTGACCCGCAGGCCGGTGCGGCCGAGGTGGCGGTACTCCATGGCGGCATCCTACCGACCATCGCCCGCTCGGGGACCGGCGGGGACGCGTTTTGGGCCCGCGCCCGACCCGCTCGCCGCGCCGCCCTCCACAAGCTGTCACGGATCTACCCGCATCGTGGGCATCGGTGACAACCTCGACGATGTCATCGATCGACCCGGTCATGGCGTGTCGTGAACCGGCCTGGCGCCGGGCCTGCTAGGACGGGCCGCCGGCAGGTACCGACGACCGGGAGGGGACGCCGCGTGAGCGATGCACCGTTGGATCGAGCGCAGGTCCTCGACGAGCTGGAAGCGGCTGGCGACGCTCCAGCACGCTCTCGTCGAGCACCTCTCGGTGCACTGCGCCCGCTCGCCGGGCCACGACCTGGAGGCGGAGGAGGGCGGCGCCACGACCGAGCAGGGGACGCCAGGCGGCCGACCGCCCCGGCGAGCCTCGCCCAACGCGAGATGTTGCGACCTGGCAGGGGCATCGACCCGCGCGCTCCTGTCACGCGGGCCGGTCCGGCGAGGCCCCTGAGGCGCCAGCCGGCATGGCCGCAGCCTCGGGGGCCGCGGTGCTCCCCGCGACCCTCCCAGCCGGGCACGGCTCGAGCAGCTGCGCCAGCACGCCGAGGACGACCTAGCCGCCGCGGTCGAGCAGCCCGCTGCCGGTGGCTGCGCCCGGCCGTCACGTCAGACCCGGTCTTCGACGGCGAGCCTCCTCGCCACGATCGGCTCCGTCGTCGACGATGGTACGACGCACGCCGACGCCCTCGCGTCGCTGCGGGACGCCCTCGGCGGCGTTCCCGCCGGCGTTCTTCCTGCGCGCCATCCGGCGCGGCCCACGACAGCTTCGAGCAGCGGCTCCTCGACGTGAGCGACCCGGCTCCCCGGCGATCGTCGCCACGCTGGGCGAATGATTACACGCAGGAGGACTTGTTCGCCGGCGGCGTGTCACCCGGTTCGCCGTCAGCGGCATGATCTACCCTGGACGAGGTCCACCGTCTCCCTGGTCCAGCGCGGCCTGCTGCCGCCCTTCCCGCTCGGCTGACCCGGCCGGCCCGACGGCCGGCAACGACACCTGGGTGGCGGACTCTCGACCAGGCGAAAGATGTCGAAGACCCGCTCCTCCAGCATCGGGATGACCTCGCCGACCGCGAGGCGATGGAAGTCGGCGGGTCTGCGGTGGGCGGCGAGCGGCGGTCCTCGTCGTCGTCATGCTCGTAGATGACGAACGTTCCGTGCGCCGTGGTCGAGCGGTTGACCAGGTACAGCAGGCATCCGGACTCGGTCCGGGTCGCGGCGGCGAGCTCCGCGAGCAGGGGCTCGATCGTGTCGCCGGTGCCCGGCTTCCCACGGTAGGTGGCGATGAGCACGATCACGCCCGCACCGTACGTCGGCACGGCCCCGGCCCCGAGCGTCGAGGGCCGACCAGCCCGCCGACCGCTCCGTCCGGAGCGGGCGTACGCTGGGGTCGTGATCACCGCTGAGGAGCTCTGCGCCCTAGCCCTGGCCGCCGACCCGGACATCGAGGTGCCCGACGATGCCGTCCCTGCGACCTAGGCGAGCGACAGGGGCGGGCTTGCCGGAGTGGTACTTCCCGGTGCCGGCCGGTCGACGCGTGCGGGGCTGGCGGCGGCGGATGGTGCTGCTGGTCGCCGGGAGCTTCCTGCTGGTCAGCGCCTGCGGGCTCTGCTCGCCTACGGCGCGCTCGTCATCGCCTGACCGGCGCCACCCGACAGCGGGATGGGCCGGAGACGTCACGCTCCGGCCCATCCCTCCCCCTGCATCAGCCAGTCACCCGCGACCGGTACGACCTGACGGGCCGCCTCACCCGCTGAACCGACGACCCGGGTCCATCGCAGACCGAGCCGAGGCTGACGGCCGCGCCGAGCGCCACCACGATGGCGATGATGAAGCAGGCCAGCGCCACGGTGGCGCCCTTGTCGCCGGGCAAGCTGAAGCCGTAGGCGGTGAGGAGCAGGCCCCGCATCGTCTCGCCGTCGAAGAGTCCTCTGCCTTCTGCGACGGCCACGCGGACTGCGGACGAGCGCTTGCGTCGCCGGGTCGTTCGGTGCCGTGGCCAGCGCCTGCTGGGACTTCACCCGCAGCAGGTGCGCAGCGTAGTCGTCCTCGAAGTAGGTCTTGCCGTTGTCGATGAGTGCGAGGTCGAGGCCGATCTGGTACCTTTCACGTAGCACTGGGCCTGCTTGCCGGTCACCAGCTCTCGCCCGCTTCTCGACGAGGCACGGGGACCGTCTTCTGGTTCGGCAGCCAGGTTCTCGGCGACGGCGTGAAGGTGATCTGCTTTCTCGGCCAGCTGGTCGTGGACGTCGCGTTTCGAGAAGTTGGCCTGGTCGTTCGTACGAGGCCCAGGACGGCGAAGCTCAACGCGAGCACGCCCAGGCCGATGGCCACGCCGAATGCAGCCTTCCTCATGGTTCCTCCCTTGACCGCGTCCCTCTGGGCGCGTGCGTTGCTGTTTCGAACGGGACGGAGTGCCTTCGGTTCGACGGCGCGATGGGTCGACACCTCACGACCCTCTGCCCGCTCCCCTCTGTTCCCCGGCTGCGCATGGAAGTGGTGAGGCAGCCACCCTGCGGCCAGCCCACGTCCGACGATCCAGAGCCCCTACATGCAGGCTGGATACACGGCGCCGCCGGTGGGTTCCCAGCCGGCGGCCGATCCGCGAAAATGAGGCGATGGGTGCCCACGGTGGTCCTCGCCGGGTGGTCGTCGTGGCGTACGACGGCGTCCGGTTCCTCGATGTGGTCGGTCCGCTCGAGGTGCTCACAGTGGCCGACGAGCAGGGCGACTCTACATGGCTCCGCGTGGCCACCATCGGCGGTGGTGACGTGGTGACCACGACGGGGAACCGACTGGGCGCCGACGCGGTCCTCGAGCACGTCGGCGTCGACGACATCGACACGCTCTCGTGGCGGGAAGCCCCGACTGGCACCTGTTCGTCGACCCAGTGCTCGTCAAACAGGTCGCGCTGGCTGGCGGCGGGCGCCCGTCGAATGGTGTCGGTGTGCACCGGCAGTTCGCGCGCGGCGGCCGGGCTGTTCGACGGACGGCGGCGGCCACGCATTGGCGCCATGCCGCCGCACTGGCGCAGCGCTTTCCCACGGTGCAGGTGGATCCAGAAGCGCTCTACGTGCGCGACGGCGACGTCTTCACGTCGGCCGGGATCGCCGCCGGGATCGACGTCGCGCTCGGCGCTGGTAGAGGACGACCTCGGCGCGGACACGGCGCGGAACGTTCGCCCCCCAGGTACGGGTCGGCATCCGCTTCGCGGACGCAATGAGCGCAGGCGGCGACTACCAGGGCGGAGGCGTGCGCCTCGCGGCGCGGATCGGCGGTGCCGCCGGCGGGGGGGAGATCCTCACCAGTC
>CAVTWD010000002.1:0-411823 GCA_963738325.1 uncultured Acidimicrobiales bacterium | reverse complement strand
CCATGCCGGTCTCGTCCCACAGCACGTTGGCGGCCTTGGCCGTCGGGGCAACGCCCGATACCGGTCGGTGCTGGACGTCGTGGAAGTCCCGCACGGCGGCGCGAGCATCGTCGTCTTGCCGGCGCCGGCCGGTCCCACGATCAGCACGAGCCGGTCTTCGCCCGCCACCGCCGCTGCGGCGGCCGCCTGCAGCACATCGAGGCCGGTTGGGTCGACGGTCGTCGAGGGCTCCCCGTCCTCGAACTGGGCGTCGAGCGCCCAGGTGAGAATCGTCTCTTCTTGGACGAGAACCGCGGCGCTGGTGAAGGAGGCCGACACCGGTTCGAGCCACAGCGACCGGCCGTCGGACACCCGTGCCAGGCCATCACGTTTGGTCGGTGGATCGAGGGTCACGCAACGGTCGACGATGCTCTCGACGGCCTGATCCAGCCACGTGGCCCACTGATGTCCTGAGATCCCGGCGACGGGCGCCTGCCGATCGCAGAGCACCCGCAGGATGTCCATGCGGTGCCACGCCGACCGCGATTCGGACAGTTGGTCGATCACCTCCGCCACGGCTGTTGGACGCGGCGCCGGCGTGTGTCGTGCGGCGGCCGCGGTTGCTTCGAGCAGAGAGTGCCCGGATATCTCGAGCTGCGCCGCTTCGGCGCTCCAGCGGGCCCGCATGTCCGGCGTTGGGAGCCCGGATTTGCGAACCCGGGTGTCGACGGCGGCTTCGCGCTCCATTGCCGCGCGCTCGATGGGTTCGGGGTCGCGTTCCCTCCCGGATCCAGAACTCCGCCAGCTTGAGCTCCAGGGCCTCGGCGACTTGGGCGGCGCGCTTGGAGAACACCTCGATCAGCTCACCGGGCAACGCCCGCGATCTCCGCCTGTCCGCTCAGGATGGGCCCGAACGCCAGCCCGTAGCGGGCCGTGAGTTCGGCGCGCAGCACGGGATGGTAGAGGCCGCCCAGGGCCCGTTGGTGGCGCTTCAGTACCCGAGCGTCCAGCGCCCACCAGCGTCCGTCGTCGGTCTGCACCTTGGAGGAGATCACCAGGTGGGTGTGGAGCTGCGGATCGTCGGCATGCGGCGACCTGCTCTGACGGAAGGCGGCGACGCTGAGCCCACGCGTCTCGGGGTGCAACATGCCGTGGCCGGAGCGGACCCGCTCGTCCAACCGAACCGTTCCAGGTCGTCCACGACGGCACCAACGGCGACGTCGTGACACACGGCCAGACCGTCGTCGCCCGTCAACGCCCATAGCACCGACAGCGACTTCGGCGCCGACAGGGTCGTCGAACCCGGCCACGGCGCGCACGACCTTGCCCTCTCGAGTGATCCGGTCCAGGAACGGCCGACCCAAGACAGCGCCCGTGGCGGGCTCCTGTCCCGAGAGCAACGCCTCGAGGGCGTCGGTCGACACGACGCCCGACAATCCGAACGCAGCGGCCTGGTGGCCGAGCCACAGTCCGGGCGATTCGCCCGGGGCATCGCTCAGATAGCGCGTAGTACCGCGCCGTCGTGGTGGCCGTAGCCGTGTACAACGTCGTCACCCGCATCATCGGAGCAACTCACTGCGGCTCGTGTGCACTTGTCTGTCATCTACGGGTCGTCGAGCGAGAGCGTCCATTGCGGGCCATACCTCAGGCCTCGACCGACAGTGCGAGTTGGCGCGTCGAGGGTCGGCGGGCTCGGGCTTGTCTGCGGTGCTGCGGCGGCGACGTTGAGTTGGGCGGCCAGCTGAGTGGTCCGCCCAACTGCTGCTCGAGCTTGTAGCGGGGTACTCGGAACTGCCGTCCGTAGCGGATCACCGGCAGGCCTCGGCCGCCGTCGCTCGCAAGGAACTGGCGGGCGAGTTGGTATGCGGCTGTTCGGCCGATCCGCAGGACCTCGGCGGCCTCCTCGACGGTTAGGAAGTCGGGCGCCACATCAGCGTGACCGTCGGGGCGGGTTACCGCGTCGCCTCCTTTCCCGCTCTCACTCGAAGGCCCACGCTCGAACCTCATCTCGTGGGACGAGGGTCCCGGTGCAGTGGCACGCGTATCCGACGTCACGCACAACAACGGACATCGAAGTGCGCTGCCGGGTGAAAATTCTCCTCTCGCGCTTGGCTGTGCGCACGCCGCAGCACCATCCGACACTCGACGGCACGATTTCGTGAGGCGCCGACGAGAGCCTCGTCAACGTGCCGGCGGACGCTTAGAGTCGTGGTACCCGGCACGACGCGGCCAGCGTGCTTGTCGAGGTGCTCGTGCGGTTCCGCACCGCGTAGCAGGAGCGGAGCGATCGCCGCAGGGATTCACGGATCGGAGCGGGCCAATGGTCGTGCGGGGCGATATCGGCAGAGGCACGTGGTACTTCGTCGTGGACATTGGCGCGGCCGCCGGACGGCGACAGCAGGTTCGCCGGCGGGGTTTCGGGATGAAGAAGGCGGCGACTGAGGCAGAAGCCGAAGTGATCGCCGACGCCGGTCGCGGGGTCGTATGTGCGCCCAACGCGGGAAACGGTTGGGGTGTACCTCACGGAGCGGTGGTTGCCAGCCCGACAGGCCGACCTGCGGCCGTCGACCATCCTCGGCTACGCCAAGGTCATCCGTCGTCGGATCGTTCCGTACCTCGGCGACGTTCCACTCGCGTCGCTCGACGCAGCCATGATCGAACGCTTCTACGCGGCAGCGCTTGCCTCGGGAGGACGTTCGGGAGCGCCGCTCTCACCCAAGACCGTGGCAAATACGGCCGGCGTGCTTTCAATCGCGTTGTCGGATGCGGTGCGGCTCGAGCTGCTGTCACACAATCCCGCAGCTGCTGCTCGGCTGCCGCGGCGACCGCACCGGGAGATGCGTGCGTGGACAGAGGAGGAGGCGACGGCGTTCCTCGCTGCGACGGCCGACGATCGCCTGTATCCCCTTTGGCGGATCGCTCTCGCTACCGGGTTGCGGCGCGGTGAGCTCGCCGGCCTCCGGTGGAGTGACGTCGATATGGCGGCCGGAACGTTGACCGTCGCAAGGACTCGTGTCGTTGCCGAGGCGGTCGTGACAGGCGAACCGAAGACACGGGCCGGATGCCGCGTTGTCGCGCGCGATCGCGAGACGATTGGTGCGCTCTCGGCGTGGCGCCGCCGCCTGGCTGAGGAGCGCCTCGCGGCGGGCCCGGGCTGGCGAGATGTTGGACTTGTCTTCGTCGACGAGCTTGGCCTGCCCGCCCCACCCCGAGACGATCACGAGGTGGTGGAGGCAAGCGGTGGAACGAGCCGGCGTTCCGCGGATTCGCCTCCACGACGCTCGTCACACAGCCGCGACGCAGGCTTCTCCGCGCCGGCGTGCCTGTAAAAGTTGTCGCCCAGCGCCTCGGTCATGCAGACGTCGCTGTGACGATGCGGGTGTATCAGCACGTGACGGCTCAGGACGACAGATCGGCCGTGGATGTGCTCGGTCGAGCTCTCAGCATCGAGCAATAGCGTCTGGGCGACCGCCTGCACGCCCCCGGGTACCGGCGTAGCTCATGTACGTGCCGGAGATGATGTTCTACATCATTGCTGCCGCCTTCGCGTTGCCCGGGTTGTTCCTGATCATCAGCGGCGTCTGCCACGAACGGAGGCGCCGGCAAAGAAGGCGAGACCTCGCCGAGCGGCTACACCTCCACCATCACCGCCCGTCAGTGACGGAGGAGGCCGAGGTGTGGCTCAAAGGTCGTACGGCGGACCGCACTGAGCCCCCATGTCCACGGCTAGTAGCTGTTTAGCTCAGCTCCGGTCCCAGCCGGACCGTCCGTCACGTTGCTTCGGACCGTCGTCGCTCCAAGAAGCGCTCCGCGATGGCCACCGTGGTGAGATGAGTGTTGCACTTGGGTAGGTCGGGCATTACGGGGGCATCGACTACCGATAGTGCTCGGTAGCCGCGAACCGCACAATCGAGGTCGACGACTGCGCCATCGTCGTCGGGTCGGCCCATCCGGCAGGTGCCGACCGCGTGGACATAGTCGCCGACGATCGACGGGAGCCAGTCGTCGATCGCTTGATCGTTGTCAAGCTCCTCGATCGGAGTGTGTGCCACGGTCACTTCCTCGGCGATAGCCCGCATCGAGGGTCGTTGGACGATGTCGATCATTAGGTTCACGCCGTCACGGAGGCGAACGAGATCCCGCTCATCGGAGCGGAAGCAGAAGTCCACGATCGGATCGTCAAGGGGATCATCTGAACGCAGGCGGACGTGCCCAGCCGAGAACACTCGCATCACCGCTGCCCAGAGCACTGCCAGCGCCCGGCCTTCTTCAGTGGGTCCGAGCGCATCGAACCAAGCGATCTGCATATCGTTCGGGCCCGCCGCGGCCAGCCCCGAGCTGTAGCGCAGTACCGAGCCCATCACGGGATCGTCTCCGCTCGCCCGTCGAGCATTCGGTCTCAGGGACAATTGGAACGGGGCCGTGGCATGATCCTTGAGACGCTTGCCGACCGGCGGGCCGTCGTCCGCGCCGATGCCGGAGCGGAGAAGTATCGGCGGAGAATGGATCGCGCCGGCGCTGAGCACGACCTCTCGAGCTTCGATCTCTTCACCAGTTGCGGTGCGAACTCCGACGGCTCGGCGGCCGTCAAGCAGGACCCGGTCGACCTGAACGTCACCCAGAATGACCAGATTCGCTCGCTGGCGGGCCGGCTCCAAATAGGCGTCGTTGGTCGAAACCCGACAGCGGTCTCGCCAGGTGAACGCCCACCGGCTGACCCCGGTGGCATCGGCGACGTGATAGTCGTCGCATTCGGGGTAGCCAAGTTCGCTCAGCGCAGCGCGCATCGCCATGTCCGTCGGTGCCAGTTCCTCAAATGGAAGCCGGGCCAGTGGAATCGGACCGCCGTTGCCGTGCCGCTCGTCGCCGCCGTAGTCAACGTCGTCCTCGATCGAACGAAACGTGGCCAGCATCTCGGCCCAGCCCCAGCCGTCGCATCCCAACTCATCCACCCAACGCTGGTAGTCATCAGGCGTGCCACGGATGCCGCACATCGCGTTGATCGCGGAAGATCCGCCACTGCCGCGGCCTCGCCGGTACAACGTCTCCTCTTGACCAGCAGCACGGCGGGCCAGCAGGTTGGGCCATTGCCGCACCGGTTCGGCCCATGCGTGAAAGAAGTTCCGAGCCCGAACAGCGGCCGGGGTGTCCGCAGAAGTGTGGTCCGGGCCGGCTTCCAGTAGAAGGACCGAAATCCCCGGGCTCTCTGACAGCCGCGCAGCGACAACTGCGCCCGCTGATCCCCCGCCGACCACAATGACGTCGAAGCGATCCATCGTCACCCCTATAGCTGGCATGCCCTGTCAATGCCAGCCCGATGTTGAAGGTAGTGCCTGAGAAACGGCGCGCACGGAGTGGGGCGCGATGAGATCTGCCGGGAAGGGGCGTGGCGGATGCTCGCCGCTGCGCTCGAGGCTGAGGTTGACGCCGATGTCGAGGCGCGGGCCGGCGAGGTCGAACGACGCCACGCGCCTGGTGGTCCGTAATGGGCATCCGCGCCCGCGGACCATCACGACCGGGGCGGGATGCATCGACAGTCGAGCGCCTCGCGGGACGACCGCCGTGTCGACTCCGAGACAGGTGAGCGGGTCCGGTTCCGCAGCTCGATCGTGCCGCCATGGTGTCGCCGCTCCCGGAAGGTGACCGAAGCGTTGCCGCTCATGTACTTGCACAGCATGTCGAGCGGGAACTTTCGTGCCGGCGTTGGAGGGTTCTTCGGCTCCGAGGCGGGGGAGGTCGCCGCGTAATCAACCGACCGATCCACCGCTCTTGACGATTCTTCCCGCCCCCTTTGACGACCAACGATCGGCTGCCGGATGCCGGTCGAGGACTCAAGGCTTTCGACGGCGGCCCGTTCACTCCGAGCGGTCGGTCGCGGCCGGGGTCCGGCGCAGGCGACTCGTCCGAGCAGCCGACGGCCACACCATTCGTGTCACATGGCACACGATTCGTGTCACACGATTCCGCGAGCCGCTGCCGGGCTGCCGATATGTGTGACCAAACCGTGACCACGGGGCACGTCTTAGGCCTCTGAGCAGGGAAAATATGGTGGAGCTGGGGGGAATCGAACCACCATCCGTCCGACCCGGCTGTGCCTGCTCAGAGGCCTGCGACCCTGCTCAGGCCCAGTTTCTTTGGGTGACTGTTGCTGACTGGAGTGACCGGGAATGACCGGTGTGACCCGTCCTTCTTCCGTTCCATCCGTCCCTTTTCCGTCCTGAACCAGGAGCGACGTCGGTGCACGTTTCTCATGGTTCCATCGTCCAACAGTGACGTCACGGATCACGTTACGAATTCGAGTTTCTGACCGCATCGAAATCGGCACACACCCACGACGTAGCGGCAATCAGTCCACGGCGTGTGGAAACCAGTCGGACCATCCACCCACTCGCGAGATCCCGAGCGCGAATTCCGTGCTCGCGTATCGGCGGACCCGGGAGGTCGCCAGATCTACGCCTGGCTGAAAGTAGAAATGCCCCTACGCGAGTCGGCCGAACGCGAACACGACAGCAGCGATGAGCACCCCTGTCGCGAGGGTGAGCGTCGCATGAAGAGGCCACCCGGCTGCGCGCGGCCGCGAATGAAATGACGAGTGCACCGATGACCAGTTCCACCGACCAGTAGCGCTAGTCGGTCGTATCCGCGACCGTGCTCCAGCCGTACAACCCTTCACCGAGCAGTACCCCGCCGAGCACTGACAGTCCGACCCCACGGCGCAGCCCCGTCTCGGTCGACCACGCTCCGGCGACGCCGAGCGGAGGCCCGGCGAGTATCGCCGCCGTGAGCCAGAACACCACCGTCGAAATGGCGTTCGTGCCGCCGCGCAGTTCCGTCGCGAGTGCGTAGCCGAGCTCGCAGCATGCCAGCGTGAGCATCGCAGCGACGACTGCGGACGCTAAGCGGCGGTTGTAACGGGCGACGAGGAATGCAGCGAAAGACCACGGTCCGGCCGAGTTGGCCAGCGACGTCGTTGCGTCACTCAGCCAACCTTGCCGCGTATGCCGTGAGCGCGCCGACTCCGACCCCAACGGCGACGGCCGCCGACAGACCGACTCCTAGCCCCGGGCGATTGACCGACGGCGACGTCGGCCCGGGCGAGGTTTGCGAGACGACCATGAGCCGCACGGTACCTATGCGAGAAGCCCCGGAGGGTACGTCGGCTGCGTGTGCTCGATGGGTTGCGTGTTCGCCACGTCCGACCCGCCGCTTCGGTCGACCTCTACCGATCTCGCCACGACTTCACATCAGCTCGGGGAGGACTGTCCTCAGAGCGCGTCGAGAGTTCACGCCGACCTTCTGGAACACCTTGCGCAGGTGGTAGTCAACGGTATTGGGACTGATGAAGAGTTCGGCGGCGATCTCGCGGCTGGTCGCGCGCTGAGCGGCGAGCCGTGCGATCCGTGCCTCCTGTGGTGTGAGATCGAACCGCGTCGCGTCGCCGGCATCAGGACGTGCTCGCCCGTTGCGGCCAGTTCGAGGTGCGCCCGTTCCGCGAATGCGGTGGCCCCCATCTCGCTGAACATGTCGTGGGCGACGCGGAGCTGTTCGCGGGCATCGACCCGGCGCTTCTGACGCCGCAACCATTCGCCGTACAGAAGATGGGTACGAGCAAGGTCAGGCCTCATCGAGGTGCGTTCGAGGAGGGCGATCGCGTCGCGATAGTGCGCCTCCGCGTGGTCGTCGTCGGCGACAAGCGCTCGCGAGCGGGCGAGCAGACCGAGTCCCCACGGGGTCCCAGCCGCGATAGTGCGGGCGCTCAGGCGTTCCAGTGCCTGACGTGCGGCAACGTCGTCGCCGAGCCGCGTTGCCGCCTCGATCAGCGGAGGCAGGGCCCGGTTCCCAAAGCCCAGCGTGTCGTGGACGTAGCTGCGCTCTACGGCCGCTCGCACCGCGTCGTAGTTGCCTGCGCTGAGCTCGAGTGCGGTGAGAGCCTGCGGGCCAATGTACTCGTAGGAGTCGAATCCGGCGGCGACGTGTCCCGCGATCGCGGCGCGCACCGTGGTACGCGCTTCTTCGCTCTTGCCCTGCCAGACCAGCAGCTCACCATTCATGTGGCTGAACACGGCCGGGTCCAGTCCGACCGCGAACGTCAATTCGGCCGCCTCGTCGTAGCACGCCTCGGCGTCGGCCAACCGTCCGGCGGCGATCAGTGTTGCCCCGAGGGCGAGGAGGGTCAACCGCAGTACCAGCAACGCACCCTCGGCGCGCTGGCGTCGCGCCATCCGTTCGAGGATGACATACCCTGCCTCGCTGTCCCACACCTCGAGCGCCGCCAGAAATCCGAACAACGGCCACAACTGTCGGGTGTCCGGTTCCTGTCCCGTGCGCAAGGCATTGACAACTGCCTGAAGCTTCGGTATGGCGCCGTCAACGTCGCCGCAGAGCCGCGTCGCAAAACCGTCCAGTACGAGTTCGGTGAGCTCGCTGCCTCCGGCGTCAGGTCGGGGACCACTCCGAATCGCGCGGGCCAGGTCGAGGGCCGTGACCGAGCCGCCGAGCGGGTCGGTCAAAAGGCTCGTGTGAAGCGCCTCGAGCATCACGTCGCGGGCAGCGGCGACGTCAACAAGCTCGAGCGTCTCGGCTGCCTCGAGCATCATCGCGACGGCGCCAGCCGGACGTCCGAGACCGGTACGCACGGCGGCGCGGAGCCGGAGCACGGCGGCGGACTGCTCGGCGTCCTCGAGCAAGGGTTGCGCCCGCGTCAACAATGATTCGGCCTGATTCCACGATCCTGCGACGTGTGCGGCGCCGGCCGCAGCGAGCAGGAGGCGGACTCGCTCACGTGGAGCCGGCGTGAGTTCGGCGGCGCGTTCGAGGTAAGCGCTCTCTGTGGTGAAGCCGCTTCGGCGGCGTGCCCGTTCGGCTGTGCGCTCGAGCTCGGCGGCGACGACTTCGTCGGGCCCGAGCACCGCTGCAGCGGCGTGCCACGCGCGGCGATCTGCGTCGCCTTCGGCATCGAGCACGTCGGCCAGTGCCCGATGGACGAGTTGGCGATCAGCGAGCGTGGCGCCGTGATAGATCGCCGCGCGCAGCAAGGGATGGCGGAACTCGACCGCCGGTGTCGTCACGACGAGGCGCGCGGCTTCGGCTGGAGCGAGGGCGCCAGCGGGAATGTCCAACGACGCGCCGGCTCGCAACACCGTCGCCGGATCACCGACGCCGTCCGCGGCAGCGACGAGCAGGAGCATCTGTGTGTCGCGCGGCAGCGCCCGTACTTGCCGCAGGAACCGCGCCTGGACGAGCTCACCGATGGGAAGGGGTTCGGTGATCGGCGCCCCGGCGAGGAGATCGGACGTCAGCTCGCTGCCGAGTTCGACGAGCGCGAGGGGATTGCCGCGGGTTTCGCTCACGATCCGATCCGCGAGCAGTGGGCCGAGTGGACCGCCGACCACCGAGCTGAGCAACTCGCGCGCGTCTGGGTGTTCGAGCCCGCGCACGTAGAGGTCTGGCACCCCATCGATGGGCGTCGGCGGGTCGGACGGCCCGCGTACCGCGAACAGCAGACGCGATTTGATCCGCATACACGCGGCGGGCGACAAACGCCAACACATTGACCGACTCCCGATCGATCCACTGCGTGTCGTCGACGACGCACAGCAGCGGGCGTTCCCGCGCCGCGTCACCGAGGAGTGTCAGCGTCGCCAGACCGACAAGAAAAACGTCGCCACCCCCGTCGCTGCGCAGCCCGAACGCCGATTCCAGGGCGGCTCGCTGCGGCTCGGGCAACTGGTCGAGCGCCGGCAGCAACGACACGAGGAGGCGATGCAGGGCGGCGAATGCCATCCCCATCTCCGACTCGACACCGATCACTCGGATCACGCTGAGATCGGTGGAGTTCGCGGCGGCATGGTCGAGGAGCGCCGTCTTCCCGATCCCGGCTTCGCCGCGCAGGACGAGTGCACCGGCCCGGTCGGCGCGGGCCGCGTCGAGAACGCGATCGATCGCCGCCTTCTCCGCACTGCGGCCGAGAAGCACGACGCCGACGCTATCCGGCCGTGCCCATCCGGATCGCGTGGGGCGCGGGAGCCCTTCAATGGCGACGACTACACGTTCTCGGGGATTCGAGTCGCGCTGTCGGCCTTCATGCTCGTCACGGAACCAACCAAGACGAGGCACCACACCATGGACGCTCTTCGTTTCAACTCCCCACACGATCCCGATACCGTGCCCGTGTCGCTCCGCGACCTCGCCGCCTCGATCCGAGGTGCGCTCGTGGTACCGGGTGACTCGGGGTGGGACGCTGCTCGCCAGCCGTGGAACCTGGCCGTGGACCAGCAGCCCACGCTGGTCGCGCTGCCGCTGGACTGTGATGACGTCCGCGATCGTGCTGTATGCCGCGCCGCACCGGGTTGCGGATCGCGCCGCAGGGTACCGGCCACAGCGCTGGGGCGCTCGGCTCACTCGCCGACACGATCCTGCTGTCGACGAGACACATCCGCGGCGTCGAAATCGACGCGACGAGGCAGATCGCTCGTGTCCAAGCGGGAACGCTCTGGCACGAGGTCACCGAGGCAACGAGCCGGTTCGGGCTGTATCCGCTCTCCGGTTCGTCGCCGGACGTCGGCGTGGTCGGGTACACGCTCGGCGGTGGCCTGAGTTCGTTCGCGCGTCAGCACGGCCTCGCCTCGAACAATGTGACGGCGATCGAGGTCGTCACCGCCGACGGGCGAATCACGCGGGCAACGCCGTCGGAGTACGCGGACCTGTTCTGGGCGCTGCGGGGCGGAGGCAGCTTCGGCGTCGTGACGGCTTTGGAGTTCACGCTCTTCCCGTATCGCGAGGTCTACCGCGGGCAAGTTCTTCTGGCCCTACGAACGTCGCCTTGACGTCATCCACTCGTGGTACGCGTGGACCCGCAGCACGCCGACGCGGTGACCACTTCGTTCCGCGTCATGCACTTCCCGTGGCTCGACGAGCTGCCGCCGAACCTGTCCGGTCGATCCATCGTCGTCGTCGATGGCGCCTTCGCCGGCAACGTCGATGCTGGCCGAGCGGCGGTGGCTGGCCTGCGAGGGCTCGCACCGGAGCTCGACGCGTGGGGTCCCGCGTCGCCTGCCGCACTGAGCCAGCTCCACATGGATCCCGAGATGCCGATCCCATTCGCCGGCTACTCGTCACTCCTCGGCGAGATCGACGCCGCTGGGCTCGACGAGTTCGCCGCCGCGGTGCAGCCGCCGTTGATGCTCGGAGAGCTGCGCCACCTCGGCGGACGCGTTGTCACGGGTGATGGACGGCGACGGGAGCGCTGGGTCGTTGGATGGGGAGTACGTGCTGTTGGGTGGCGGAATCGTCGGAGATTCGAGTCGCGAGGTCGACTCCGCGCTGGAACGTCTCCGCGCGGCGACGGCCGCATACGAGAACGGGCGCGCTCTATCCCAACTTCACGGAGTTCCCCGCCGACTCCGCCCGCTTCTTCAGCAAGGCCGCCTACGCCCGACTGCAGCGCATCCGAGCAAGCGTCGATCCGCAAGAGCTGATCGTCGGCGGCCACCCGATCGCGCCGAAGCAGTGACCACGGCCGCCTCAAAGAGCGTTCGACAACAACAAGGAGCAACGCATGAATGACAAGCCGAGCATCGTCCTCGTCCATGGATTTTGGGGCGGTGCCGCCCATTGGGCGAAGGTCATCGTCGAGCTGAATCGCCGAGGCTACGACTTCTCCACGCCGTGGAGAATCCCTTGACGTCCCTCGCCGACGACGCCGACCGCACCCGACAGATGGTCCGGCAGATCGATGGTCCGGTTCTGCTCGTCGGCCATTCCTATGGCGGTGCGGTGATCACCGAGGCCGGCGACCTTCCCAACGTCGTCGGACTGGTGTACGTCGCCGCCTTTGCTCCCGAGGCCGGTGAAAGTCTTGCCGAGATCGGGGCGTGGCAATCGGCTGCGGCGGTAGCAAACGTCGAGCCGGACAGGGACGGTCGTGTCTGGATCAAGCAGGGAACGTTCGCGAGAGCTTCTGCCAGGACCTACCCGCTGACGAGGCACTGGTGATGGCCGTGACGCAGAAGGCGCCGGTCGGATCCACCTTCGCCAACGCTGTGTCGGAGCCGGCGTGGAAGCACAAGCCGACCTGGTACCAGGTGTCGACGGACGATCGCATGATCCACCCCGACACCGAGCGGCGAATGGCCGCACGTATGAACCCACGCCACACCATCGAGCTGGACGCCAGCCACGCGTCGCTGGCCTCGCAACCAAACGCCATCGTGGACCTGATCGACAAGGCGGTCACGGAGCACGGGGCGTCCACCGTTGCTCCGGCGACGACGGCAGCGGCTCGCGGATGATCCTCAGCGCACAGCACGGTGAAAGCGACGGGCGCCAAGTCGACCATCGTGTTCGTTTGGGGGAGCCGACGCTGGCGTCCACGTGGCAGGCGGTCGCCGGGAGCACGATGGGGGATGAGCTGCTCGAGTGGCCGCCGGATGTGTTCGCGCTGACCGATGTGATCCTTGAGCGCGCCGAGGCGTACCGATTCGTCTTGTCCCCGCCGGATGGAGTCGCTGTGGCCGCCGGGCGGCGACGCAAGTTGGAGCGACGCGGTCGTGCAGGCGGCGCAGAGGTGGAGCGAGTGGGCCGAGGATCGGAATGGCGCAGTTCCTGAGCTCGTGGCCGAGACAGTGGGGCGTGGTTCGGGAGCGCGCCGGACTCCCGTTGGAACAGCTGGCGGATGGGCGAGATTGGCAGCTCTGCGAAGCGCTCTTGACGCTTCATGCGATCGCCGACGAAGCATGCGCGGGCCTGTTCGTCGCGCTTGATCGTTCCGACGGGGAAGGGTGCATCTATCGCGCCCGAGGTCGGGAGCTCCTGGCGAGGGCCGGATCCCTCGCTCGCATGCACTCGCACTTCGTCCGCGTGCTTCCCAAGATCCGCACGCCGCCGACGGGGAGAGCGTCGTTCTCACGTTACGCCTGTGTCTATCGCCCGGGTTTGGAGACCCGCTGGCACAAGGTGCCGGCTCGTCATCGCGGTACCGACCCCCAGGCCGAGCACGCTCAGCTGCTGCTGCTGCCGTGGCCGCTGCGAGTCAGGGAAGTCTGACTTCCGGGCCGTGGAGGGCTCTGTCCAAAGGCTGGCAAAGGAGCCGTTCGGCTTCTTCGAGTTCGCACCGGAGGAGCGGCTCGACCTGGATCTGGTCGACCGGATGCTCGTCGCGGCCCGAGAAGAGGTCGGCAGCGTCGATGTCGTCCTGCTGCCGGAGAGCGCCGTCGAGGAGAGCGAGCTCGACGCGCTCGAAGCGCTGTTGGACCGTCACGGAGTGACCTACTTGCAAGCTGGGCTCCGCAAGCGCTCACAGCGACCGGGCCGGCTCGGGAGCAATCAGATGCATGTCGGCGTGAACCCGAGACTAGAGAAAGGCGGGCCTCTTTCCGAGTCCCCACTCTGCGGACAGTGGTTTCACATCCGCCAGGACAAGCATCATCGCTGGTCGCTCGACGAACGCCAGATCTACCAGTACCACCTTGGCGGCGCGCTTCACCCTCACATCCGCTGGTGGGAGGCCATCGACGTTCCTCGCCGGTCGGTCCAGGTCGTGGAAGTCGGCGAAGGAATCACGATCGTGTCGTTGGTGTGCGAGGACCTGGCGCAGAACGACGATGTGGCGGAGGTCATCCGGTCCATCGGCCCGACAATCGTTTCAACTGCTCTGCTCGACGGCCCGCAGCTCACCTCCCGCTGGTCAGCGCGGTACGCCAGCGTGCTGGCCGATGACCCTGGCTCGGCCGTCATGACGCTGACTTCCTTCGGCATGGCACAGCGCTCCAGGCCGTCCGGACACGAATCATCACCGGTGGTCGCGCTGTGGAAGGACCCCGCCCGGGGGACCCGCGAGATCTCGCTCGAGCCGGGCGCCCAAGGCGTGCTTCTGACCGTTTGCGGAGCTCGCGCGACCCGGCGTAGTGCCGACGGCCGCTGGCCCGTCGACACCGGGACCCACTACTTCGATGTCGCCGTCCACCAGATCCGGGCCTCGGACGCGCGCTCGGAGTCACCGCACTCCCGACTCCGCGAGCCCGACTCCGCGCGTGATCGAAGTCGAAGATCTCACCATCCTCACCGGCTGGGCCGAGGCGCGTGCAGAAGCGCTCGCCTACACGCCGGCGCGTGCTCAGGCCGTGCTCGCCGACGCCCGGCCGCGGTGCCCCTTGGCGGGCCGACCTCGGCATCGCGGAACCGTCCACGCGGCTCAGCGACGGCGATCGACTCGATGGAGCGATCGCTCAGCGCGGCCACGCCTCCCGGTGCGCGCGCCCTCACTCGACGCGTTGCTCCTCGCGGTCCGAGACGGTCAGCCGGGCGAGTCCGCGCTCGACAGACTGGCGCGCGGCGTGCTGCGATCGACGCTTGAACAGCTCTGCACGAGACAAGCCGAGGAAGCCGATTCGCCCCGCCGAGCTTCGCCGTCGTTTTTGAGCGCGCTTCGTTGCCCATGAGGACGTGGAGCACAGTGCTGCACGGGCGGGTGACAACGGCAAGTCTTCAGCGACCGGTCGCCATGAGGTGACGTTCAGCGGCTCGCGCCTGCTGCGGTAGCGCGTTCGGCGAGATTGTCGAGCACGCGATCGAACACGGCAGCAAGTGTTTCGAGCCTTTGCTTCGAGACCTGGTCGAAGAAGTAGCGACGGACACTCTCCACGTGCTGGGGCGCCGCGGCCTCGATGGCGAATGGCTTCGACGAGAGGGTCGAAGAGTCGACGCTCGCCAGCATTTGCACTCCCAGATTGCGTCAATCCGCGAGGGAAGTCTGTCCGATTCGATGGCCTTTCACCGTGACGAATAGCGGGTTGCCGTCGAGATCATCGAGGACCATTCCCTCCTCGGCACCGGACCCGAGACCTTCCCGGAGCAGCTCGCGGTCTACAGCCGCAAGGTCCTCACCCCAGAACGCGTCGCGGTTTTTGACCAGTTTCGGGTCGAGAGCCCACACAACCACTACCTGGCGATCACCGCCGGCGCCGGGATACCCGTGATCTTCGCCTATATCTGGTTCATCGCCAGCGCCGCCGCGTTCACCATTCGGGCCGCCAACCGATCGCTGTCAGCCCGAAAGAGAGTCTGTACTGATCGCGGTCCTTGCGGCCATGACGGGTCACCTGGTGACCGATCTGTTCATGACTACCGAGATCACGGCGACCTGGATGTACTGGGTCCTGATCGGCATAGGAATCGGCGTGGCGCAGTCCTCTGACTGCGCTGCCCTACGGACTGAACACTGACTGGCTCGAGAACGTGGTCACGAGCGGGTCGGCGACCATCCTGCACGAGGGGAGCGGCTATCGCGTTGACCAGCTGGAGCTCGTTGCGATGTCCGTCGCGGCACCGCGCTTCTCACCCAAGGACCAACGCACCCATCGTCTGTTCCGTGTCGAGCATGCGCTCCTGGTTCGGCGCAGCGCCGCAGCGGCGCACGCCGTTGATCCGGTGTCACCCGAACGGGCGATCACGCGGTACTTGCCGCGTCGTGGATGCCCTGAGATCACTTGTGCATTGGGTGTTCGAGGACACCTGGCGCGTCGCCATCCGTCCTCGATCCGTCCTCAGCCCGGCGACGTGCCACTGACCTGCGACGTCTCGCCACTCCCGTACGTCCTGGGGGAACGGTGCCCCCGTCCATCCTGATCGCGAAACCCCTGGTCAGCGGGCTGCCGTGGTGTCGGGGGATCCCATCGTCCGGTCTCCGTGCTGCAAAGTACCTGGTAGATGGGCATTTTGGGGCAGCGGTGGAGCTCGGGGGAATCGAACCCCCGGAAGGCGTCCGCCGAGTGCCGTTGCGTGTCCTCAAGTATGTCCTGAGCAGGGATTTCGGGTTTTCGACGTGCGTACCTGTGTTCGACCGTGCTGACCACTTCTACCGAGTTCGGTAGAAGTTGGGTAGAAGTCGGGTCCTTCTGGCGCTGCTCGCCGTCCACTACGGAGCGTGACGGTTACTGAACGTGGTCGCCCTCGGCTTGCGGTCCGCGCTACGATGTAGTTCGATGAGCACTCCGGTCTCGGTTCGCTTTCCTGAGGACGTGGCTGGCCGGTTGCGTCGCCGGAGCACGCGCACCGGCGAGCCCGCCTCGGGTCTCGTCGTGCGCCTCGTCGATGAGGGCATGCGAATGGAGGAGCACCCCGGCGTCGTGTTCCGCGACGGCCCCGCTGGGCGGCGCGCCGGGCTGGCCAACGGCCCGGACGTGTGGGAGGTGATAGTGGTGCTGAAGGACTTCGGCGCAGCCGGACCAGCGGCCGCCGTCAAGAAGACGGCGCGGTGGCTCGGGCTCAGCGAAGCGCAAGTCCGCGCGGCCGAGGGCTACTACGGCGCCTACCCGACCGAGATCGACGATCGCATCGCCGAGAACGTCGCCGCTGCTGACGAAGCGCAACGAGCGTCGGCGGCCCGTGCCCGGCTCTACGGGTGAGGCTGCTGCTCGACGAGATGTTTCCGCCATCGGTGGCCGAAGGACTGCGACGGCGGGGCATCGATGCTGTGGCGATCCAGGAGATGCCGTCGATGCGCGGTCTCCCAGATCCAGAGGTCTTCGTCGCGGCGCAGCTCGACGAGCGGTGCTTGGTCACCGAGAACGTTCCGGACTTCGTTCAGGTCGAGGCAGCTTGGCGGAGCGAGCAGGAGGCGCCGCATCACGGTCTCGTGCTCGTCGCGCCCGGCGCGTTCCCACGACACCACAGGCAGATCGTCGGCCGACTCGTAAAGGCACTCGCCGCGACGGTCGAGGCTGGTCGCCCAGAAACCGGCACGGTCGTGTGGCTCAAGCCACCTTCGCCCTGAGCTCGACGGGACAGATTAGCCTCGGAGAGATCTCACAGTTCGAGGCCGATGCCGAGATCGCGTTGTGGGATGTGGCGTGTCTGCTCGATGGTCGAGGCGTTGAGCGCGGCGGCGTGGTCGGTGATCTGGCGCCAGTGGCTGGGGTGGACAGGCTCGCGGTCCAAACGAATGTGACGATCGGCGAGCCGGGCGAGGGTGGGGGTCTCGCTGAGGTCATCGACGAGACGATGCCAGGCCCCGTCGTTGCCGGTGTCGTGATCGAGATGATGTTCGAGGCGGGTGGCTTGGTAGCACCAGACGGCTCGGCCGGCGGCGCCCGGCGGGATCGGACCGAGTACGTCGAGGTGAAGCTGGGTCGGCTGATCCACGAGCTGCAAGACCCGTTCGGTTCGGGTGCGGTCGAGAGCGCTGTCGAGCTGGTCAATGGCGGTGGTGAGCTCGAAGCGATCGCCAGCGGTGGCGGCCAGTGCCGCCGCACGGTCCTGTTCATGCTGATCGAGGTCGTCGAAGCGGGCTCGGGCGGTGGATTCGGTGTGGCGGGCGCCGAGGAGTTGCTGGTGGGCCGCGTGGAGTTGATTGGTGCATCGGCCGACGGCGATCTTGTCGCGTCGGGGCCAACGGCGGGCCATCTGCTCGTCGAGCTCGGCCTCGGCCGCGGCGACGTGGTCTTCCGCAGCAGCGCGAGCGCGGGTGGCGGCGCGCGCCTGGGTGCGGGCGATGTCGCGGTCGTAGCTGAGATCTTGCGGCAGAGCAGCCTCGATGGCGACGAGCTGGCTGGTCAAGTGTTGGCGGCCGATGCGAAGTGGTTCGACGCCGTAGGCGAGGGTTTGGTCGGCGCGGACGCAGACGAGCGCCACGTCGGTCCAGTGCTGGTCGAGCCGTTCCCACGCGTCGTCGATCGCGCCGCGACGCCAGCCGTGCTCCTGCTCGTGTCGATCGTGCGCGGCCTGCTCCCCAGTGAGGCGTGCCACGCGTACCTCAGCGGTAGCGACCGACCCCGCGGCATCGACGCCTCTGGCCTGGCGGGCGACGAGGTCTTCCTCGAGGTCGGAACGTTGCGCACGTCCCCTGCGGGTCAGCGCGGCGAGCGGGCCGATCCCGTCAAGGGCGTGTTGGGTCGCGGCGAGAGCGTTGTTGGCCGCGGCGAGGTTCTCTCGGGCGGTGGCGAGATGGCGGTCGGCCTCGTCAAGCTGACGATGTCGGTCGGGCGGTTGCCCGTCGAGCACGGCGCGATGGGCAGCGATGAGGTGGCGGAGGTGGCGGTCGAGGGTCCAGGGGTCGTCGACGGCAGCCATGCTCGTGTCGGGGATGCGAGCGAGAGCGACGGCGACATCACGGTCGGGGTCGGGTCCATGAGCGAGCCGGCCACCGAAGTCGAGGGTGGGGAGCATGGCGGTGTTCCAGGTGTGGGTGGGTTGCCGGGAGCGGGATTGGGCGGTGTACCCGCGGTAGGCGTCGAGGGCGGCGGTACCCAACAGGTGGATGTGGTCCCAGGTGCCGCCCTGCGAGCCGTCGACCGTGCGAGCCCAAGCATGGGACAGGTTGGGTGCCCCGTCGGCCCGGACGCCTTGCACGAAGGCGGCAGGCAGCGGCACAGGCATACCTTGGTCGGGACGGAACAGCAGGCCTTGGGCGTCGACGGCGGTGATCGTGCCGACGGTCCCGTTCACGAGTGGGGAGTGACGGTCGCCGTGGCGGGTGTGGAGGAGCACACGATCGCCGGCCTGATACCTGCGGTCCGTCGTCCAGCCGGGCCCAGTGATGGTGGGGCCGGTGAGCTGGCCGGCGGACGTAAGTCGGCGACGGATGCGGTCGGCGAGGTCTTCGGCCTGGGCGTGGGACAAGGCGAGGGCGACACTCGTCTCGGGGCCGTAGCGGACGATGTCGGCGGTAACGGCGTCGGCCATCTCCCGCAGCGTGTCCTCCGGATTCTGACCGGTGTGTTCCCAGCCATGCTCGCGGCGCAACCGTTGAGACGCGACCGGATCGCCGCCGCGCAGCAGGTTGAGGGCTCGGCAGTCGTCGGGGTCGACCTGCCGGCGGTTCACCGTGAGTTGGGCGGCGGGGATCGAACCGGTGGTGGCGCGGGTGTCGATCTCGGCGGCGATCCCGCCGGCCTTCACGGCGGGCGCCTGACGTGGGTCGCCCAGGACCCAAAGTTGCGCGCCGGGACAGGTGTCGACAGCGGCGAGGACGGTGTGGCCGTCGCGGGTGGAGGTTTGGGAGATCTCGTCGAGGATCACCACCGTCCCTGTCGGGAGCGCCCCGCTGGTGAGGTCGATGCGGAACTGGGCGATTGTCCGGGCCGAGAGCCCAGCGGACCGCAGCTCGGCCACCGCCTTCGCGGTCGTTGCGACGGCGAGGACGGGGCGGCCATCTGCGGTCGCGCAGTCAGCAGCGACATGAGCCATGGCGGTCTTGCCGTAGCCGGCCGGAGCAAGCACGGCGCGCACCGATCCGCCCGGCCCGCACAGCGTCGACACCGCCTGACATTGATCGGCACCGAGGAACCCGGCCGCACGCAGCCGGGCAGCAATGGTCGCGGTGGCGATCGAGGCGCCGGGCCGGGCGGCGAGGCGGTCGAGAACGCGGAGGGCGTCGTCCTCGAGGCGACGGTGAGCCGACGGTCGACCAGCGTGCTGGTTCCCACCCCGAGGTCGCCTTCGGAGCAAGGCGAACGACAAGATCCGACTCGAGGAACTGCTGTGCGAGTCCAGTGATCTCGACGGGGGACAGCCGACCAGCGGCCAGACCGGCGATGTGTTCGATGACGTCGTGTTCGGCGAACCGGGCGTCATGAGCACACAGCCCGGTGTCCTCGTCGACGAGACGCCGGGCGATCTCGCCGAACTCGAGGGAACGGAGTTCGGGGTCACGCCAGCACACCGACTGCTCCAGCTGTGGCCCGACGGCAAGGCCGATCTCGGTGGCTTCGGTCTGCCACCGAGCGAACAGCATCGCCGGGGTGGCAGTGTGCTCTTTGGCCGGGCGGGTCGCCAGGGAGGCTTCGTCGTCGGCGCGCATCCGCAGAACGCGGGGACTCGTAGCTGGCGCCCGTTGGCTTCGAGTTCGGCTTCGATCTCGACCGTCCGTTTCGAGAACGTGCGCAACGTCTCGCGGTCGAACCCGGCGATCTCGCGGGTGTTGCTGCGATCCGGCTGCCACTCCACGCCCAACCGCAAGCTGAGCAACCGCTGCAGCTCGGCTTGATACACCGACCCAGCGGCGCGGGCCCACACGAACATCGGCCGGGCGGCGATCGCCACACACCGCCCGTCCTCCCGGCGCACGACGTTCGGGACGAGACAATGCGTGTGGACCTGCGGGTCCCCGGCTCGAGACGTGCGATGCACGAACCCCGCCACCGCCCACCCCGCCGTCGGCACGTGGCGACGCAGCCCGTCGACCTGCACGCGGGCCAGGGCGGCGCGTTCCTCCAAGAACCCGAGCGCGGCGGCGACCGCCTCCCGGTGGGCGCCCATCACCACGTCGGCGACCGGTTCGGACCCGAGCGCCCACAGCAGCGACACCGACTTCGGTGCCGAGAACGTCAGATCGAACGCCTTCACCGTGCGCTGCCGTAACCCGACCAGCAGCGGCAGGCCCGACGCCGGATCGTTCCCCTCGATCAGCGCCCGCAAGTCGTCCGCTTCGACCATGCCGTCCAACCCGAGCGGCTCGGGACCATCGGCCCGTCCACACCCCAGGTGCCTCACCGACACCCGTGTAGTACTCGTCGATCCCCAACGCCACCGACGACAACAAGTACTCGGCGTTCGTCAACGCCGTCACCGTCAACACCGGGCACCGCCAGAGCCAGAGATGAGGCGGACAGACACTTGCCAGCCCTTCGGGCAGGCGAATCGCGCGGCGCTCATCGCGCGCCCAGTCCCAAGTCGAGCGTGCCTTGCTCGATCGGTTTCGAAGCCGGCTTCACGCGGTGGTCTTGCCTGCCGCGGCACGGCCCTCGTCGCCGTATCCGCATTGACCGTGCGCGGAGGAGCCGTGTGCGGCCGTTCCCCACGCGGTGATGTAACCATCTCGACCCCAGTTGGCAGTAGCACCTTGTACACGGCCAGACCGAAGCGGCCACCCCGCCCGGCATGCTGCTCGAGTTCGACGAACCCGCGTTCGACGCAAGGCGCGCAACGCCGACGCCGCCGTTCCGGGATCGACGTCGAGGTGTTCCGCCACCAGCCGCGCCGAGGTGGATGCCACCAGCCGGCCGTCGCGCCACTCGGCGTCGAGGACGACGTCCTGGAGCACGACCCACACCTCCGGGCGCAGTGAGCGACGCACCTCCCGCGCGTGCGACCAGACGACGATGCCGCGTTCGGTTCCGGCGTCGACCGCGTCGACCACTGGTCAGGCCGCCGGCGGTTGACCAGGTGTGGACTCGGCGAGACGGATCAACCAGTTCGTCGGGATCCGCTTCTGGTGGCCGAACCACACGAACGGCAAGCCCGGACCGGCCGCCCGTGCGCTCCCACTCGACCGTCAGCTCGTAGGCCTTCGACCGGCCCAGCTGCAGTTCCTTGGCGGCCTGTTCGACGGTCAGGAACGGTGGCAGATCATCCAACACGGAGGCGCTCCTAATGCAGAACGGATCTGCATTCTCGCACACGACGGGAATGCTGACAAGGTCTGCATTCTGGTCTACCGTCGGTGTTGTGGCCCGATCGTCCGGACGCCGACCCCTGGCCAACGCTCTCACCGTCCACCAAGTCGTCGCCCACAACGTGTACCAAGCCCGCAAGCTACGCGGCTGGACCCAAGAAGAGGCCGCCGGAGCCATCACCGAGACGCTCGGACGGCCCGTCACCGCCGCGGGGCTGTCGGCAATCGAGAAGACCTATCACCTCTCGCCGGCAACGAGTCATCGACGTCGCCGAGCTGGCCGCCTTCGCCCGCGCCTTCGGGCTGCCGATCGCCTGGTTCTTCCTACCCCCCCAGGGCCGAGAGGCCGACCCGATCCCTGGCCTCTACGAGCACGCCGCGACGATGGCCGTCGACGTCCTTCGGTGACGAGGACGCCTGGCAGTGGTACCTCGCCCGCGTCATGGCCCTGATCGGCGCTCCCCGGTCGATCCTCCACGACGAACTCCTCGGCTCCGCCGGCTACCCTGGCGCCGACGAGTGGGCCGGGATCGACGACAAACGCGAGGAGCTCCTCGACGCCGCCCTCGACCAGTTCGCCTCGGACCAGAGCGACCTCGTCGAAGCCCTGCTCGACAAGCCTCACGAAGCTGAAGCAGCTCACCACCACCGGGTATGGAGAGACGTACCCGCGCAAGCACGACGACGCCTTCTGGCATCTCAACAACCGCGTCGCCGTTCAACGCGTCGAAGTCGCCGAAGGGCTTCGCCCCGGCGAACAACCCAAGGTCTCCCCCCGCTACCGACCAACCAAGCGGGGCGAGTGATGCGCGGATCGATCGTCAAGAAGGGCGCCTGGTGGTACGTCGTCGTCGAGGACCGAAACCCGGAGACTGGACGGCGCAAGCGTCGATGGCACTCCGGTTACCGAACCAAGCGGGAGGCTCAGGCCGCGTGCAACGAGCTTCTCGCCTCGCTGCAACGCGGCGACTACGTCGCCCCAAGCCGACAGACGGTGGGGGACTTCGCCGTCCGAATGGCTGGAGGCGATCCGCGCGACGATCCGCCCGTCGACGATGGACAAGTACCGGCGGGACCTCCGAACCCACGTCGTGCCGTACGTCGGCGATCTGCCGCTGACGAAGCTCGACGCGACGTCGTTGAATCGGCTCTGGGCCACGCTTGCCGAGAGCGGAAGGCGGCCTCGATCGTCTGAAGGATCGCTGTCGGGCCTCTCGGCCAAGAGCATCGAGAATGTCGCGATGACCGTTCATCGGATGCTCAAGGACGCCGTCCGTTGGGGACGGCTCGCGAGGAACCCAGCCGATGCCGCTGACCCTCCTCGACGTTCGGTCGACCGCGTTCGAGATCCGAGCGTGGGACGCCGAGACGCTCGCGACGGTTCCTCTACGAATGCCGGGCCGCCGACGATCCGCTCTACTCGCTGTGGGTGTTCCTCGCAACAACCGGCCTCCGCCGCGGCGAGGCGCTCGGACTCCATTGGAGCGATGTCGATCTCGACTCCGGTCGGGCCCGCATCACGCATACCCTCGGTGCGATCGGTTGGCAGGTCGTCGCCGGCCAACCCAAGACATCGGCCGGCAGGCGACCGATCGCGCTGGACCCGATCACCGTCGGCGTGCTCCGTGACCACCGTAAGGGGATGCTCGAACAGCGGCTCCTGGTCGGGGCGGGATTCGTCGATCAGGACTTCGTCTTCTCCGAGCCGGATGGCAGCCCGCTCCACCCCGAGCGGGTGTATCAGGCGTTCAAGCGGCGAGTTCGGAAGCACGCGTTCCCCTACCTGTCACCGCATGGCCTTCGGCATACATGGGCCACCATCGCCCTCGCCAACGGCGTCCACCCCCGGGTCGTGCAAGAGCGGCTCGGGCACGCGCACATCTCGGTCACCCTGCAGACGTACTCACATGTGCAGCCGACGATGCACGACGACGCCGCGGCGCTGGTAGCGAGCCGTCTACTTCGGGAGCGCTAGCGATTAGCAAGAGCCCTGGACGTTCACGCGTGAGCCTGATCGCCGGAATCGGTGGAGCCGCATTCCCGAGCGCGCGATGTGCCGCTCAACGTGCTCGTCGAGGCTCCGGGCGGCGTTGTTCGGGGCGGCGATCTGTGCGCTGGCGGTCGTCCCTGGACCGCTCGGGATCGGCCAATATGGGGTACGGCGAGCGCTTCAATTCGCCGAGATATCGGGCGATACGTCGCCGGATGGCTAGATGAGTCGGTCGGCCGACGGCGGGGTGCGATGTAGACCGACCAGCTCAATTGACCTGAGCCTAGCGACGAGGAGCGCACCGCCGCGAGACGTGAGGGCGGCGAGACAGCCGTGGGGCACGCTGGTGATCAGAGCTGTTGCATCGAAAGCAGGTCGGGTGCCTCGTCGACGCCGGCGTCGAGGAACAGGGCCTCGAGGACGAAATTTCGCCTTCCCGGACCTCGGCGAGCTGCGCGTGCAGCTGAGGGGTCCGACCAGTGCCATGGAGATCAGCCCCGAGCGGGTAGCGCCGAGCAAGACACCGACTACTTGCTTCGCGCCCTGCATTGAAACTTGCCGACATGTTCAACAAGTCCGCGACCAAGCTGAGGGCTCGCGCCCGCCTCGATCGGTCGGAGCGACCCAAGCGGATCTTCGAGGTGACCCTCGATGCAGCCCGCGAGGCCGGGGTCGTGTCGGTCAAGCGGGTGCTGGACTCGACGCCGTTGTATGACGCGGTGGCGACTCAGGACACGGTCACGATGATTCGCTCGGCGATCCGTCAGCTTCTCGCCGCTGGGGACCCGACGCTGGAAGCCGAGCCGGGGGGGCTTCGCCGCGATGACGACTACGCGTCGGGCGGCAAGCCGACCTGTGATTGGGACGATGCTGGCGCCCGCGAACAGCTCGTCGCCGAGTTCGCCGCCAACGGGTTCGCGTGCCTCGGCGTGCTCGATGGCCGCGACCTGACCGCCGCCGTCGGCCAGGTCGCACAGCTGCTGGCCACGGCGCTGGGCCAGGACCTCGAAGAAGGCGACGACGGTCGGTTCCGCATCGCCCGCAAGGTCGCCAAGGACCGGGTCATCTCCACCATCGACCCCGACGCCCGCCACGGACACAAGACCCAAGCCCGAGTCTTTGACGGCTACAAGGGCCACGTCGCGGTCGATCCCGACAGCGAGATCATCACCGACACGATCGTCACGCCCGGCAACGCCGGCGACGCGTCCGTCGCCGAAGACCTGATCGTCGACCTTCTCGACGACGACGACCGTGGCGATGACGCCAAGGTCTACGGCGACTCGGCCTATGGGACCGGCGAGTTCCAACAGCGCCTCGACGACGAGGACATCGACTCGGGTTGCCGGACTCAACCGCCGTCGGCGCCGGCCGGCCGCTTCGGCAAGGACCGCTTCAACGTTGACCTCGACCACGACACCGTGTCCTGCCCTGGCGGGGTGACCGTGTCGATCCGCCGCGGTGTGCACGGCGATGGCATTGCCTACTTCGCTGAGCACTGCATCGCCTGCCCGCTGCGCGACCAGTGCACCGACGCCGCCAGCGGCCGCACCATCCGGGTCAACGAGTTCGAAGCTGCGCTCGCACGAGCCCGCCAACGGCAGGCAGAGTCCCACTGGCAAGCCGACTACCGAGCCAACCGACCCAAGGTGGAACGCAAGCTCGCCCACCTCATGCGCCGCCGTCACGGGGGGCGGCGAGCACGCGTTCGAGGACGACCAAAAGTCGACGCCGACTTCAACCTCCTCGCCGCCGCCGCCAACCTCGCCCGCCTCGCCACGCTCGGCCTTCGCTCCACGACCACGGGATGGGCGATCACCTGAACGACCCGGCCAGAACTCGACCATGAGAGCTTCGCCGCCGCACAACCACCCTCGCCGGCCCGACACGCCCGGCACCCACCGCGACAACACCACCGCAGACAGCCACCCAGGAGCAGACATGACCTTCAACCGGCCGATCTCCTCGTCCAGCAGGCCTCGTTCGACACCAGCCACCTAGATGCACGCTTCGGGCCGGACCGCCGACTCTCACGTGCTCAGCAGAGAAGCGGCGTCCTCGAGGTAGTTCCGGTGCGACCGTCGTGCCACGCTGCCTTCGGTCGCGGTCGGCGACGACCGACGGGACGCGGGTCGAGTCCCACGTTGGCAAAGGTCACTCCTGCCACGCGACCGGTCCGTCGACGCCGTCCAACGCGTCGACGTTCTCGATCGTGTTGGCGTCGAGCGACAGCAGGTACCAGCGGGGCGACGTCCGGTTGTCGGCGAACAGGAGGCGGCCGTCGTGGAGGAAGCCTCCAGCGGCCTGGCCCCCGTCCCACTGGATCAACGGCCGCTGTCCGCCGCCGTCGGCGTCCATTAGCCATACGTCGTCGGTGTCGTGGCGGTTGGTGCTGAAGGCGATGCGCGACCCGTCGGGCGACCAGCCGCCGAAGGTGTCGTCACCCGCGGCGTTGGTGAGTCGCACCGGTTGCGTGAAGTCGGCCGCCAATCGCCAGATCTCCCAGTTCTGCCTCGTCCCGCCGGCTCGACCGCCAGCGGCATCGACGGTGCCCTGCTCTCGGTTCATCACGAGCGCTCCGCCGTCGGGCGACCAGTCGAGCCCTTCGCCGTAGATCCCGAGGTCGTGCACACGCCCGGAGGCCACGTCGTAGGCCGCCAGCAGCTCATGACTGCCGTCCGGCACCGTGCTGAAGACGATGGTGCGGCCATCGGGCGACCAGTTCGGAAACAGCCCGCCCACCGCTCCGGAGATGACCTGCTCGTTCAAGCCGTCGCTGTCGACCATCATGATGCCGTCGAGCCCGACGCTCAGCGGGTCGGGGACATGGATGCGGGTCGACCGGAATACGAGCCGTTCACCGTCGGGCGACCAGTGCGGGTCGAAGTCGACGCCGTCGTCGCCGTGAGTGACTTGGCGACGAGCGCCGGTTGCGGCATCCACCACCCAAATGTGGCCGCCGGGTCCGGAGAATGCGATCTGACCCGTTAGGCGCGCAGCAGGGACAGCGGCGCGGTCCGGTCGGGGCACGGAGGTGGTTGTGGTCGGCGGCCGCTGGCCCGCTCGATGGACCGGGCCGCTGCAACCGGCCGTCACGCCGACGAGCACGGCGACCGCCGTGCCCACCACTCCGGACTGTCGCCACCGGCTCACGACCCACGGCCTTCCCGCGGCGTTCCGAGCGCCCGAGCCCGAGGTTGTCGGCCCGCTCTCAAGGCTGGTGTCGTTTCGAGACATACAGGTGAGGTACACGACGGCGAACGACGCCAACGGCGACCGATCGGATGCAGTAGGTCATCAGTCGCCGTGGTAGCGCGCGATCGGGAACGGGTGGCCGAGCACGACGCAGTACACGAACAACAGCACCACTGGTGCGGCGACGCCGAGCCAGCCGAGCACGATCCCGATCGTCGCCCGTGAACGAGTCACTGCCCCCGTGTTGTGTCGGGCGCGGTACCCGCAGATGAGACCGCCAATCGATCCAACGATGCAGAGCGGTACGACGAGACCCGCGATCGACAGTGCAACTGCGGCGTTGGCCAGCGTCGTGTCCTCGCGCGCGGCTTGCGTATCAGACGACATGGGGCGACTGTACGAGCGACTGAGGCGTCCGTCATCGGTCAGGTGACGTAAATCGCCTCTGTCTTGAGACGGACTGGACTCAGCCCCCTGGCTCGACGCCACCGTTCTCGGACGCGAACACGACCGCTTGCACCCGGTCGCGAAGGCCAAGCTTGGACAGGACGCTCGAGACGTGGGCCGGTGCGAAAGCAACCGCTGCACGCACGCCTCGACGCCGCAGGGCAGGTCACGCGCTACACCGTCGGACTGCTCGGCGGCGGTTTGGAGAGACATTTCGCCCTTGTCGCCGATCGCGTTGACACCCCCGGGTCCGGCGAGCAGCGCCACGGCGTCCTCCGCCTTGCGGAGCCCTTCGAGTTCAGCCCCACGCTGTTTGAGAATCGGCACACCTGCATGCACGAGGCTCGGCTGATTGGCAAGAAGCTGGACAGCGGCGCCTCTATCGACGAGGCCCCAAAGCCGTCGAGGATGTCCAGGCACTCCTCCACGACGAGATGGCACAGGTCGTGGGGCAGGCCATCTCCGTAGCTCGGGAATATCCACGAGGCCGTGGTCCGTCTGCGCGGACGACGTACACCCGGTCTCGCTGAAGGCGCGAACGAAACTGGCGGTCAGTATCGGACAGGCACGAACAGCAGGTGCGGTCGCTCAGTCCCGGCCGCGCCGAGCGGCGGTGGCGCCGAGCAGTGCGCCGCGTGCGATGCTGACCCGATGGCTGGGTTGATGGGCCAGAACATCACCCACGGCTGCGCAACGATCGGGTGGAGAGCCAGTCCACCCCCGAGGATCTCTTGACCGCGGGTCGCCGGTGTGACTCATTCATCTCGTTCCTCGTTCACGTGTCCCGCGTTAACCCGCCGATCGAACATGCGAAGAGTGATCAGGCAGAACGAAGATACGGAACCACCTCCCTCGCGTCGTCCGTCTCAGGACTGGGTTCCGAATCCGTCGTACGGCAGGGGCGCGGACGTCACTAACGACCGGGTTCGACCAGGCCGCTCTCGTACGCGTAGACCGCGGCCTGGACGCGGTCGCGGAGCCCGAGCTTGCTGAGAACGCTCGAAACATGAGTCTTCACGGTGCCCTCCCCGACGTAGAGCTCGGCGGCGAGCTCCGAATTGCTCTTGCCGGTGGCGAGCAGCCGTAGCACCTCGAGCTCGCGCTCTGTCAGGCGTGCGACCGCCGCGGCGTCCCGGCGCGGCGGCGCGCGATGCGAGTAGTCCTGGATGATCCGCCTGGTCACAGAGGGCGAGAGGAGCGCGTCGCCCCCGGCCACCACCCGAACCGCGTGCACGAGCTCTTCGGGCGGCGCGTTCTTGATGAGGAAGCCGCTGGCGCCGGCTCCCAATGCCTCGAAGATGTAGTCGTCCCGCTCGAAGGTGGTGAGGATCACGACATGAGTTGCGACGTCGTCCCGGGCGGTGACGCGGCGGGTCGCTTCCAGGCCGTCGACGCGTGGCATCTGGATGTCCATGAGCAGTACGTCGGGACGGAGACGGATTGCCGTGGCGACCGCCTCGTCGCCGTCGTCGGCCTCGCCGACGACTTCGATGTCGTCCTCGGCCTCCAGGATCAATCGAAACCCGGTGCGGACCATGGCCTGGTCGTCGGCCAGGACCACGCGGATGCTCACCGGCGACCGTTCAGCGGCAGCTCGGCATGAACCGCGAAGCCTCCTTCCGGCCGGGGCCCCGCCCGGAGGTGCCCGCCGTGCAGCGTGACCCGCTCGCGCATGCCGATCAGACCATGACCGCTGCCTGGCGCGGGCTCGTGACCATCGCCATGTCCGTCGTCGACGACATCGACCTCGATGACCTTGGCGCGGTATCTGACCCGCACGACGGCGGACGATGCGGCGCCGTGCTTGAGCGTGTTCGTGAGCGCCTCCTGCACGATCCGGTAGGCCGAGACGTCGAGGCTTCGTGGCAGCGGCCGCGGTTCCCCCTCTACGTCAACGTCGACCTCGAGCTTCGCCTGGCGCAGGCGCCGGGCGAGCTCGTCCAGCTGATCGAGGCCAGGCTGTGGCGCGAGTTCGTCGACCTCGTCGTCCCTGCGCAGGAAGCCGAGCATCCGCTGCAGTTCGACCACCGCCTGGCGGCTACCCGCCTCGATCGCGGTGAGCACCTCCTCGGCCTTGTCGGGCTGGCGGCTCATGACGCGCCGGGCGGCCCCGGCCTGGACGCCCATGACGCTGACGTGATGGGCGATGACGTCGTGCAGCTCGCGTGCGATGCGCACCCGCTCGTCGAACACGGCCCGTCGGGCGTTCTCCTCCCGTTCCCGTTGGAGCTCGGCTGCGCGCCGCTGCAGTGACGCCTCTGTGGCCCGGCGCGCCGCCATGGTGTCGCCCGCGATCCAGGCCGCCGCATCGAAGAAGGCGTGGAAGCCGACCAGGAAGACGGTGTTCAGGACGGCGGTGCGCCCGGTGAAGCCGTCGATGCCGAGCCGGTCGAGCACCGTCCCCAACACCACCAGCACGCTGAGCGCCCGTACCCAGTCGCGCCGGCCTGGGCGGCCGTAGGCGCCAGCGCTGTACAGCGCGACCCAGTAGATGATGATCGACATGCCGAGCTCGCGGATGTCGCTCACGAAGAAGTTGGCGATCGTGACCGCGACGAGCACCGAGAGCGGAAACCGCCGTCGAAGCGCCAGCGGGAGCGTCAGCGCCACCACGATGGTGAGCCAAGCGGCTGTGGACGGCGTGTCGTAGGTCCCGGGCGGGGCCGCGTCGATCGCCAAGCGGACGGCCACAGCGGTCATGGCCAGCAGCACCGCCGCGATCGTCACGTCACCGGCCATCGGGTGGGCGGCGACCAGGACCCGCGTCCGCCGAGCGACCCTCCCCACGACGTCGACGATAACGCCGTGCCGGCCGGGGGTCATCCCCCGAGAGGCGGACTGGCCTCTGCCCGAAGGCGGAGACGACACACCGAGCCGCTCGTCCCGCGGATGGGGCAGAACCCCACTCGGTGCTGATGACGGCGGGGGCCCCGCCCTCGATCCTGGTGGACTGAACAGCGGCCGACCGGAGGAGGACGATGACGATGGCCTCGATCGAGGTCCACGGCCTGACCAAACGCTACGGGGACGTCGTGGCGGTAGACGACCTGAGCTTCACGGTCGAGGAGGGGAGCGTCACCGGCTTCCTCGGGCCGAACGGGGCGGGCAAGACGACGACCCTGCGGATGCTGCTCGGCCTGGTCACGCCGACCGCGGGGACGGCCACGTTCGGCGGGGCGCGCTACGGACAACTGGTCGACCCGTCCCGCCACGTCGGGGCCGTGCTGGAGGCCGATTCGTTCCATCCGGGACGTCGGGCCCGCGACCACGTCCGCGTCCTGGCCACCGCGGCCGGGGTCCCCGTTGGCCGCGTCGACGAGGTGCTGGACGAGGTGGGGCTGGCCGACGCCGGGTCACGATGGGTGCGCGGGTTCTCCCTCGGCATGCGCCAGCGGCTGGCGCTGGCGACCGCCCTCCTCGCAGATCCGCGCGTCCTTAGAGCGCGCGCCAGTAGGTGGTGGTCAGGCCCACCGGTCGGCCCATTTGATGAGCTTGACGGTGATGATGAGGACGACGGCGAGGGCGAACTGGGCGGGGCGGTGGGCGGCGTGGCGGTCGGTGTTGCGGCGGAGCTGACCGAAGTTCGACAGCCACGAGTTGGTGCGCTCGATGGGCCATCGCAGCCCGAGGGGCAGCCGGGTGGTGCCGGTGGCGGTGCCCGGTTTGCGGCGCTTGGCGCACACCAGATCTTCGATGCCGGCCGCGGCCACGAGGTGACGCACGACGCTGTTGTCGTAGCCCCGGTCCAGGTGCAACGTGTCGATGTCGGTGAGCAGGCCTCGAGCGGCGGTGGCGGCGAGGGTGGGGCCGAGCAGGGCGCTGTCGTGACGGTTGGCCCCCTCGACGGTCCAGCCCAATGGGATGCCCCAGCGGTCGGTGAGCATCGACCACTTCCAGCCCTGTTTGCCCCGGTCGGTGGGATTGGGGCCGGTGCCGTCACCCCCGAAGGGCGCCTTGTGGAGACTGCCGTCGATGGCGCAGTCGGACAGGTCCAGCCCGATGATCCGGTCATAGGCGCCCAGGGCGTGCTCGACGAGCCGGTCGAACACGCCGGCGGCCACCCACTCGTCGCGGCGGCGGCGCAGCGTGGTCTCCCCGGCCTGGCTGATCCGTCCGGCCACATCCCACGAGCAGCCGGTCACCAGTCGACGCAGGATCCCTTCGAAGCAGACCCGGTCGGCGATCCGGGGTCGGTGGCAGCCCAACGGATGCGGCGGGGCGACGTGGCGCGGGATGAACGCCTCGACCGCCTGCCAGACAGCCTCGACCACTCGAGGATGAAGTGCGAGCATGGAACCGACCTCCACCGTGTCGTTGTTTCCGGACAGCACCCGGAGCCTCTCCGGGCCGTCACGACGACCGGTGGATGGTCAAACCTCGACGCCTATTGGCGCGCGCTCTTATCCTCGACGAGCCCGCCAACGGGCTCGACCCGCAGGGCGTCCACTGGCTGCGGCAGTTCCTCCGCTCGTTCGCCGAACGGGGCGGGACGGTGCTCGTCTCGAGCCATCTCCTGGCCGAGATCGCCCTGAGCGTCGACGACGTGGTCGTCATCGCTCACGGCCGGCTGGTGGCGCAGTCGTCGCTGGCGCAGCTCAGCCGTCGCGCCACCCCCGTGGTGCGGGTGCGCACTCCCCAGCCTGACGCGTTGCGCGAGGCGTTGGTCGCGACCGGCACCCTGACCGAGCGCCGCGGCGACGACACGGTCGTCGCCTTGGATACGACGGCCGAGACCGTCGGTGGTGTGGCCGCGGGGGCAGGGATCGTCGTCTACGAGCTGACCGCTGATCGCTTCGACCTCGAGGAGATCTTCCTCGAGCTGACCGCCTAGGAGGATCCCGTGAGGAGATTGACCCGTGCCGAGCTGCTGAAGATCCGCACGACCCGGATGGGCTGGGGCATCGCCGGGGGCGTCGTCGCCGGCGTGATACTCCAAACGGCGAGCAGCGTCGTGCGAGTCGACCACGATGGCCGGCTGGCGACGCGGATGGGCGTGCGCGACGTGCTCGGCTCGGCGGGCTGGGGCGTCGTGCTGGTGCTCGTGCTTGGCATCGTGGCGATGGCGGGCGAATTCCGCCACAACACGGTCACGCCGACGTTCCTCGTCACCCCGCAGCGAGGCCGCCTCGTCGCTGCCAAACTGATCGCGACGGCCGCCGTGGGCCTTGGGTTTGGGGCGCTGGCGTGTCTTACCACGCTGGTCGTCGCGATCCCTTGGCTGGTGGCGAAGGGGGTCGACGGTTCCCTCATCCGCGACGAGGTCGGGCTCATCGTCGTCGGGGTCCTCCTGGCCACCGCGCTCTACGGCGCGGTCGGTGTGGCCGTCGGAGCGCTGATCCGCAACCAGACGGTGGCGGTCGTCGCGTCCCTGGTTTGGGTGCTGATCGTCGAGAACCTGCTGCTCGGCCTCGCACCGTCGGTCGGCAAGTGGCTGTCCACCGGCGCGGCTAGCGCCCTGATGCGCTCGATTCCCCAGAACGGCATGCTGCTGTCGATGTGGGCCGGTGGCCTGCTGCTGGCCGCCTACGTCGGGGTCATCGCGGCGGCGGGCATCAGGCTCACCGTGACGCGGGACGTGTCGTGATGGCCAGCGAGCGGGCCGACATGACGGCCCGCATCGACGTGGTCCTGAACCTCCTCGAACCGGCGCTGGCTGAATATCTGGAGGAGCAGTGGGCCGACGACGTCGGGGTTGCTCACCGGGAACGTGACAAGGACACGGTTGGGTCGTGACCCGTCGGCGGCCAGCCCGACCGGTGATCGGGATCACCATGGCGGTGCTCGTCGGCGTGACGAACGGGCCAGGTGCGAGACCTCGGCGTGTACGGCCAGGGCCTCGACTGGTCGCCCGACGGCAGTGCAGTGGTGATGAACCGGGAGCAGGGGGCCGTCGCCGCGGCAGGCGGCAGAACAGACGGCGGAGGCACAACTGGGAGATCTGGCGGTTCGGGGCCGACTTCACCCCACCGGTGCGACTCATGGACGCGGCGGGCGACGACTCCTTCGACGGCTGGTTGCCCGACGGATCGCGGATCGCCTTCACGACCAACCGCTGCGACGCCGACGACGTGTGGGTGATGGACGCCGACGGCCGCCGGCAGACGCCGGCGGTCGAGTGGAACGGGGGGCCAGTCCGCCGGAGGGTTCCTGCCCTACGGCCGTCTGCTGTTCGCCGACAACCGCACGTCGCCCCGGTGGTACCTGTTGTCACCTGACGTCAGGACGCTCTAACGGGTCGACGTGTTGGATGGTGTCGATGGCCCGGGCGTCTGGCGGCAGTGACGTGGCGACACTCACCCGCTGGGATGTCGCCGACCGCGGCTGGCGACGGCGGCGGCGATAGTGCCGGTCACCGCGGTGACCGCAACGAGACGTACCACGAGGGCACCGGGCTCGTTCCCGTACGTCGCGACCCAGAGCAGCTCGTCGCGGAGGGCGAGTGTGACTGGCACCGCGGTGATCGAGGCGACGAGGGCGGCTGCTCGCCTTCGCTCGAGGGGGCTGGCAGCCCCCGGCGCGGTGCAGGATCGCCGGCGACTGCCCTGCTAGCACGAGAAGGGCGGCCATCCCGCAGCGGCCGACGAGCACGACCAACAGCGCTCGCCACACGAGCCCGCTTGCACTCCCGACGGCGCCTTCGGGGATGAGCTCGGCTCCGGCGACCGCGAGACCGAATGTGCCGGCTGTGACGGCGACTGCCGTGGCGCGGTGGCGACGCAAGCCTACGGGACTGTCGAGCAAGCAGGTCAGGGGTGCGCCGATGAGAACGCCGAGGAGCTCGGCGAGGTCGTCGAACGCATCTGGCTCTGCAGCGTGGCGCCATTTGTCCGGGCCGGTGGGCGCAGACCAAGGAGACACCCGCTGCGACGCATGCACCGGTGACCACGGTCAGCGCGACGATGCACGGAGCGCTTCCTCGCGTCGGCACGCGCGCCGCCGCGATCTAGTCGGTGAGCGCGGTCGCCGCGACGAGCGCCGTCGAGAGCATGCCGGTGCGCCACAGGTCGGCCAGTCTGGAGCGGCGACTGGGTCCTGGCCCTGGCGTCGGCAGCGCTGCGCGCGCAGGCCGCCGTACCCCGCGAGCAAGGGCACGAAGAACATCGTGAACGAGACGACGGCGTCGTACGGATCGTCGCTCCACCGGCCGTGGCTGCGCACAGCTCGAAGCGGCTTGGTCGCACCGACGAAGGCCATGAAGAGCGACGCGGTGGGCGGCGCTGAGCAACAGGCGCGACCCAGCACTCGCCGGCCCTCGTCGCCGGGCGCCACCCGCTCAGCCACCGGGCACGACGCCTCGATGCACGGTCGTCGTCAGCCCTCGCCCGGGCGGATGAGCCCGACCTCGTAGGCGAAGATCACCGCCTGGATGCGGTCCCGCAGCTCGAGCTTCAACAGCACGTGGGCGACGTGCGACTTGACCGTCGCTTCGCCGACGAAGAGGCGCTCCGCGATCTCCGCGTTGGCCAGACCGCGAGCCAGCAGTTCGAGCACTTCTCGCTCCCGGGGCGTCAGCCTCGCCATCGCCGCCAGCTGCGGTTGGCCGGTCGACGGGCGCTTGGCGAACTCGGCGATCAGCCGCCGGGCGACGGATGGGGCGAGGAGGGCGTCGCCTCGCGCCACGATGCGTACCGCGGAGATCAGCTCGTCGCGCGTGGCGTCCTTCAGCAGGAACCCGCTGGCGCCGCTGCGCAGGGCTTCGTAGACGTAGTCGTCGAGGTCGAAGGTGGTGAGGACGAGGACGCGCACGGGGTCGGCCACGTCGGGCCCCGCCAGATGCCTCGTGGCCTCGAGCCCGTCCATGGAGGGCATGCGGATGTCCATGAGCACGACGTCGGGGTGGAGGCGGCGGGCCGCGTCCACCGCTTGTCGGCCGTCGCCCACCTCGGCAACCACGTCGATGTCGGCCTGCGCGTCGAGGATGGTCTGGAACCCGGCGCGCACGACCGGCTGGTCGTCGGCGATGACGACGCGAATCGTCACCGGCGCACCAGCGGCAGCCGAGCGGCGACGACGAACCCGCCCCTAGGCCGGGCACCGACGCGCAGCGACCCGCCGAACAGCGTCACCCGTTCGCGGATCCCGACCAGGCCGTGACCCCGGCGGCGTCGCTCGGTCCGAAGCCGTCGTCGCTCACCTCCACCTCGACGGCGTCGCCCTCGTATCGCAACGCGACGGACGCTCGAGCGGGACCCGCGTGCTTGAGCGTATTCGTGAGGGCCTCCTGCACGATGCGGTAGACCGAGAGGTCCAGTCCGGCGGGAAGGGCGCGCACCTGGCCCTCGACCCGCACGTCGACAGGGAGGCCGGCCTGTTGCACGTCGCGCACCAGTTCGTCGAGGTCGGCGACACCCGGCTGTGGGTCGACGGCGCCGCGCTCGCTGTCGTCGCGCAGGACGCCGAGCAGTCGCCGGAGCTCGTCGAGGGCCTGCCGGCCGGTCGAACCGATCGCGTCGAACCGCTCGACGGCCTGATCGGGGGACGCAGAGGTGACGCTGGCCCCGGCCTCGGCCTGCACCACGATCATGCTCACGTGATGGGCGACCACGTCGTGGAGCTCTCGGGCGATTCGCGCTCGCTCGTCGGCCACGGCCCGGCGCGCGTCCTCGGCGTGGCTGGCCGCAGCCTGGACGGCGCGCTGGCGCTGATTCTCGGCGAGCGCCCAGGTGAAGGCGAGGGACACGAACACGACGAAGTAGTCGATCGCGTCGGAGTCGCGGGCGGCGGCCGTCGCGACCGCGATCGCGGCGAGCGTCGTCACCCCGATCGTGGTCGAGACCCTTCGGGGGCAGAGGACGACGACGGCGTGGAGGGCCACCAGCGGGCCGAGTGGTAGGAACGGGTCGGGGTAGTCCCTGATGCCGAACGCGGCGGCCGCGACGCTCGTGATCGCCCACACCGGCACGGGCGCGCGCCGGCGCCACACGAGGGGCACCGCCTGACCCAACAGCAGCGCGACCGCGGTCGGCGTCAGGGTCTGCTCGCCCAGCTTGCGGCTGACGAGAGCGGCGCTGGTGATCTGGATGGCCGCGATCGCCGCCGCGAGCAGCGTGTCGGTCGCGATCGGGCTCGGCCGTCGCCAGCGGCGCACGAGTTCCCTCACGGGCTCACGGTACCGACGCCGCGCCCGGGCGTCGCCCGCCCAGAGATGGAACGTCCTCCGCCGCGCGGAGGAGAACGAGAACCGCTCCGCCGATGGACGACGGCGACGGCGCCCATCCCTACCGTCATCGCCATGAGCGAATCCACGAACGATGACCGTCCGGTGATCTGCCGCGACGTGCGGAAGGCGTACCGCCGGGGCACGGCCGAGACCCCGGCGCTGCGAGGCGTCGACCTCGACGTCGACCGAGGCGAGTGGGTGGCAATCATGGGCCCCAGCGGATCCGGCAAGTCCACCCTCCTGCAGCTCCTCGGTGGGCTCGACTCCGCCGACGCCGGCTCGATCGTGGTGTGTGGCCACGACCTGTCCGCGCTCTCGGAGTCCCGGCGGGCGAGACTGCGACGGCGTCGTGTCGGCTACGTGTTCCAGTTCTTCAACCTGCTCCCCGAGCTGACGGTGGTCGAGAACGTGGCCCTTCCCGTCCTTCTCGCCGGCTCCTCGCGGCGTCAGGCGAGGTTGCGGGCCACCGGGCTGCTCGACGCGCTCGACGTGGGTGACGCCGGCGACCGATCCCCATCACAGCTCTCCGGCGGGCAGCAGCAGCGGGTCGCCCTCGCTCGCGCCCTCGCCAACCGGCCCGGCGTCCTCCTGGCCGACGAGCCCACCGGCAACCTGGACAGCGAGACGGCCCGCCAGGTGCTCGGGCTGCTGCGGGGCGAGCACCGCGGCGGGCAGACGATCGTCATGGTCACCCACGACCCCCACGTGGCGGCCGCCGCGTCGCGAGTGGTGGTGCTCCAGGACGGCCGCATCGCGCGCGAGCAGCGAGACGCCCCGCTGCTGGCGACGGCGGCCGGGCGATGAACGTGCTCGCGCTGCTCGGCCGCAGCGATCTCCGGGGGTCGCGACGGCTCCCGGCTGTGCTCCTGTTGATCGTCCTGGCGGTGGCGTCGACGGGCCTCGTCGCAGGCATGGCCAGCCGAACGGGCGCCACATCGCGTTGGGACCGTGCGTTTCGCCAGGCCTACGGGGCCCATGTCGTCGCGTCGTCGACCGATCAGTCGTCGCTCGCCGCGATCGCGGCCGATCCCGAGGTCGCCGCCGCCACCCACCCTTACCGGGCGCTGTCCCAGGTGGACGTCACCGGCGTCGGCCGCCGGGCCGAGGCCCGCGTGCGGGAGATGGCCGCGGGGGACCGCGCGACCATCGCCCGCCCGTTGCTGCGTCAGGGGCGATGGGCCGGTGTGGGCGCCGCCGGCGAGATCGTCCTCGACCGCTCGTTCGCCCTCGACCGCGGCCTGCACGTCGGGAGCCGGGTCACGCTCGACCGCGCCGGCTCGACCTACACCTTTACCGTGGTGGGCATCGCGGTCGATCTGGTGGACTGCTTCTTCCCGCAGTGCGATCCCACGACCGTGTGGGTCGATCCCGCCGGGTTCGCCCGCCTCGCGGATGGCGGCAACGGCGTCTACTCCTCGGTGTTCCTGCGGCTACGCCACCCCGGCGCGGTCGACTCCTTCGTCACGCGGGTCCTCGACGCGCACCCCGACGTCTCCACCGACGACTGGCTCAACACGCGTGACGACGCCTTGGTCGTCGACGGCTTCTTCGGTGCCTTCCTCAGCGGCTTCGGTGTCCTCGTCGCGATCGCCGCCGCGGTGGTGGTCGCGTCGTCGATGGCGAGCCGGGCTCTCGCCCGCCGACGCGACCCTCGGGCTGCTCAAGGCGGCTGGCGCCACGCCCGTCCAGATGGCGTGCTCCGTCGTCGCCCCGATGGCCGCTGTGGCGGCGGTCGCCGCCCTCGCCGGCTGGCTCGGCGGTGGTCTGCTGGCCGGACCGATGCAGCTGCGCATCGCCCAGGTGCTCGGCAGCGGCGGGCCGTCGTTCCCCGTGCGCAGCCTGCTCGTGGCTCTTCTCGTGGTCGAGGCCATCACGGTGCTGGCGACGCTGGTAACGGCATGGCGGACGGCCCGCCTCGGGACGACCGCGGCCCTGTCCGCCGCGCCGCCTCGCCTCGTCGCGGCCCGGGCGTCGCGGCTGGTTGCCCGCCTCCGGCTTGGCCCCGTCGCCGACGTCGCGGCCCGGGACGTCGCCACCAGACCCGCCCGAGCCGGCTTCACCGTGACGTCGATGGTGCTGGGGGTGATGGCGGTGGTCGTGACCGTCGGCTTCTCGCGTACCGTCGACCGCGCCCTGGCCGACCCACGCCTCACGGGCGACCCCTACGAGCTCGCGGTGAGCGTGGACGACCCCTCGTCGGCGACCACGGCCTCGGTGGCGAGGGTGCTCTCCGCCGAGCAAGGTGTGACCAGCTTCCACACCGCGACCGAGCGGCGCGTCGTGGACGATCAGGGCGCGTTCCTCGGGCGGGCCCTGGGCGGCGACGTCGCCCATGCCGGCTACGTCATCCGCAAGGGGCGGCTCTTCGGCGCCCCGGACGAGGCCATCGCCGGTTACGGGCTGCTGCGGAGCCTCGGCATCACCGTCGGCGACCGTGTGACTGTCCACGTCCACGGGCGACCGCTCACGTTCAGGATCGTCGGTCAGTACTCGGAGAGCGAGGACGGCGGCGAGGTGCTGCAGTTCCCCCTCGTCGCCCTGCAGCGGGTCGAGCCCGGCGCACAGCCCGAGTCGTTCCTCGTCCATGGCAACCGGGCCGACGTGGACTCCATCGCCGCGTCGCTCGTCCCGCGGGTGCGCGGCGTCGCCCAGGTGCGGCTGAGCCGGTCCGATGGCAGCGACGAGCTCCGGGCCTTCCGACTGGCGTTCACACTCGTGACCGTGGTCGTGCTCGCCGTCGCGCTCGTCAATCTCGGAGCGACGCTGGTGCTGGCGGTCCGGGAGCGGGAACGGGCTCTGGGCGTGTTGCGTGCGGTCGGCTTCACCGGGGGCGAGACCGTCGCCATGGCCGCCACGTCCGCCGCCATCCTCGCCGTCGCGGGCGTCGCGCTCGGACTGCCCTTCGGTTGGGCCGCGTACCACGCGCTCATGGCGTCGGTGGGCGACTCGAGCGGGATCGGCCCCGGGCTCGCGGCGCCGCTCGGCGCCATGGTGGTCGCCGTCGTGGCGCCCGCCATCGTCATCACCGCGGTCGGGATCGGCGCGTTGGCCGCGCGCCGTGTCGCCTTCGTCCCGGTCGCCGATCTTGTGAGGAGCCAATAGCAATGACGCCAGACGACGACCGAGAGGGCGAGCAGGTCCACTTCGTTCTATCTCTCGACGCCGATGCACAAGACTCGACCGGCGCACCGCGCCCGACGCAACGAAGTGCGGCAACGGAGACCGGATATCCACCGGTCCGTGCGGGCCGATGTCGACGTCCAGCGGCGCGAGGGCGCCCGGTATCGAACCGGAAGGCGCGGCTGGCCGCCCGAAGCCGAAGGCGCGCCGATACCGGGTGGGCCGACGCTGGAACCGGCCGCACGGTTCGGCCATTCCGTGACAGTCGTCCGGGCCCAAGGATCGGCCGACTGGCTGCCGCTGTCGCGGCCACGCTCGGTGACGATCCGGTTGATTCCCATGACGCGCCCGACCGCCGGTCATGCACTCACGCCAACGCCGTCGACTCGCGTGGTTATGTGCGCCTGGCTCAGCCTCTCGCGTCTGGCGATATCCGTCGCTATGGCCTCACGCCGGGTCAATTTCGAGCGATCGTGTAGTTCCATTCGCCGTGGAAGTCGTGCGGGTGGAGGGGTACGGCGGCGAGTTCGCCGTCGCTGATCTTGACGCCGGTGGGATACCAGGCGGGGTCGTAGGCGGCTTGGATGGTGAGCCCGGTCGTGGTGGCGGTGGCGGAGATGAGTTCGATGATGGTGCGCAGGGTGGTGAGGGGTCGACCCCGCCAGTTCATGGTGATGAAGCTGAACATGCGGTGCTCGATCCGGTTCCACTTGGACGTGCCGGGCGGGTAGTGGCACACGGTGATGCGCAGGCCGGTCTCGGCGGCGAGACGGGCGAGCTCGACTTTCCAGGCTCGGACCCGGTAGCCGTTGGAGCCGCCGGCGTCGGCGGTGATCAACAGCCGGTCGGCGTCAGGGAACCGGGCCCGGCCCATCAGGTTCCACCATCGTCGGATGGATTCGACGGCGAAGCAGGCGGTGTCGGCGACGTCACCGACCGAGACCCAGCCTTCGTCGTTGGCCACGTCGTAGATCCCGTACGGGATGGCTTTGGCGAACTCGCCCAGGGTCGGGTCGGCGAAGTCGTGCACGTTCACGCGCTCGGGTTCACGTTCGGGCGACCATTCGACCCCGCCGTTGGCGTAGTCGCCGATCAGCTCCTTCTGGGGTGAAATGCACCTGAGTTGGCTGAGCGGGTGGCGCGCGCGTCAGCGGGTCGGGGCGCCAGCCCCGACGGCATGAGCCGGGACGGCGACGGGTTCAGTTGGGAATCGGTTGGAGGGTGACGGTGTGGCCGAGCCGCTCGAGTTGGTGGACGAGTCGGCGGGCCTCACGCTCGGGGTTCCGGCGGCGCTGGAAGTAGTCGTCGCCGAGATCGGTGAAGCGTTCACCGGTGCTGAGGATGTGCCAGATGACGTCGAGGAGGCTGTGGGCGACGGCAACGTTGGCCTTGTTGGGGCCGCGGCGTCGGGCGATCTGGCGGTGCTGGGCACCGAAGTAGCTGCCCTTGGTGCGGGCCGCGGCCCAGGCCGATTCGATCAGTACTCGTCGCAGCCAGCGGTCACCGGGGCGGGTCCCGACCCGGCGCCGTTTGCCGGCCGACTCGTGGTTGCCGGGGGCCAGGCCGGCCCACGAAGCGAGGTGGGCGGGGCTGGGGAAGCGGCTCATGTCGGCTCCGGTCTCGGCGACGATGACCTCAGACGTGATGCGGTTGATGCCGGGGATCTCGACCAGCAGCGTCAATGCCGCTTCGAAGGGAGCGGTGCGCAGAGCGATCTGTTCGGAGAGGGCGGCGATGTTGGCGTCGAGGAAGTCGATGTGCTCCAGGATCTGTCGAGCGGCCACGGCGTGGTGGTCGCCGAAGTGTCCGCAGAGCGCCTCGGTGAGCTGGGGGAGCTTGTTGCGCATGCGCCCGATCGCCATCTGGGCCAGGACGGCCGGGTCGCGCTGGCCGGCGATCAGCGCTTCGATCATGTGACGCCCCGACATCGACAGCACCTCCGAAGCGACCGAGGACAGCTTGATCCCGGCGTCTTGGAGAACCTTCTCCAGACGCTGCACCTCGGCCGTGCGGGTGTCGACCTGGCGTTTGCGGTAACGGGTCAGGTCCCGCAACTCACGGATGTTGGGCGGCGGAACGAAGCTCGGGCGAACCATCCCGTGAGCCACCACATCGGCCAGCCACTCGGCGTCGGACATGTCGGTCTTGCGACCGGGCACGTTCTGGACGTGGTGGGCGTTGCACAGCCACACCTCGAAGCCGCCCTCCAGCGCGTAGAAGGGCGGCTTCCAATACACCCCCGTCGCCTCCATGCCGACCACGCTCACCCGATGGCCAGCCAGCCAGTCGGCCAGCTCCGCCAAGCCGCACGTCGTGGTCGCGAACCGGGCCTTGTCGACCGATGTCCCGCCGCGCCGACCCGGCACCCGAGCACAAGCCGACACGCTGTCCCGGTGGACGTCGAGCCCGGCCACCCGTTCATAGATCTGCTCCATGGATCCTCCTCGCTTCGGCGTCAACGACACCCGCCGAGGAGGGCCCGGATCTCAGGCGATTCTGGGGTTCGTGCTCACAGCGACATTCCCGGGTCCCGACGGTCCCAGCACCAGACTTCTTGCGGGCTCACAGGCACCAATAAGGAGACGGCGACCGCGCCCGACGGGCCCGACCAGCATTTCATCGCTCCCGCGTGGGTCGAACACCCATGCCGACTTCTTGGTGTCCACGCTGATCGCCGGCTGGTTGTCGTCGATGAAGCCGGCGGCCATGTCGTTGAGATAGCGGAACTGGGCGTCGCGGTCGGGATGCTGAGCGCCTTCGGTGACTTTGGCGTTGGCCTGCAACGAGTAGCCGAGCTGGTGCAGCAGGCGCAGCACCGTGCGCGACGACACCTCGAACCCTCGCCGCCCCAACTCGGCGGCCAGCTTCGTCGACGACTTCGACGTCCAACGCAGCAACGACATCGGGTTGCCCCGCGTTTCGGGGTGCACGAGCCCGTCGAGGGCCTCGAGCAACCCCGGTTGCTTGTCGATCAGCGGCTTGTCACCACCGCCCGGTGCTCGCAGACGAACCGACGGCTCGATCCCCGCCGCCACCTCGGCCTCCGCTTTGATCACGGTGTTGCGGCTCATCCCCGACGCCGCCGCCACCGCCGTCTTGCCGCCCCGCCCCAACATCTCCGCCGCCGCACCGGCCACCACCCGCCGCTGCACCTCGTTCATGTGCGGCAGGACCACATCGAAGAATCGCGCGAGCGCCTCCGACGTGACCTCCACACCGCCACCCTACTACGCGCGAACTAACCTGACGTGGACCCTATGCGCTGCCTGAGCTATGCGTGTCAACCGATCGGCCGCACTCAGATGCGATATTCGGGCGTGCCGGGGCCGCGTTTGCCGGGTCGCCTTGCACGGCTGGTCCTCTCGTCAACGGCGAAATGATCGCCGATCTGTTGCTCGCAGGCCCAAGTCCTCCTTCGCGGGCTATGGTCGGACGGATTGCAAAAGAGGAGTAGCTCCTTGCCAAAGTTCCCGGCGATCGCACATGTCGCTCTCACGGTCAGCGACCTTGACCGCAGCCGCAAGTGGTATCAGCGACTTTTCGGTTCAGATCCGGTCCTTGACCAGGACACCGGTCCGTTTCATCAGGTTGTTTGGTCGGTGAGTGAAGCGCTTGTGGCCATTAACTGGTTCCCCGACCTGCACAGTTCTGAGCCGTTCGATGAGCGCCGTCCGGGGCTCGATCATTTGTCCTTCGCATGTTCCAGCCGATCCGAACTTGAGGCTTGGGAACGACGGCTAAACGAACTGGACGTCCCGAATGGAGGGGTCGTTGACGCCAGCTACGGCTCAGTGCTGTCGTTTCGCGACCCGGAGAACATCGCTCTGGAGTTCTTCGCTTCCCTGGGCTAGGCGGGCCCCTGGAGAATCGGTCGTTCGACGGCCTCAGTCCGCCGCGGACGGCCGATCCAACGTGAACGGACGCCGGACATATGGACGGGTCCAGAATGCGAGCGCATTCAGATACCGCCCACTCCTTCGCGCATGCCCCGATTCGGCGTGCGGGTCAGCGCACCGCCGACGATCTGTCGCGCGAGAACAGCGACCACTCCCGTCTATATGGGCGAGGCCGGCACGCCGAGGTCAGTCGACGCCGCCTCCCCATCAGGGCAATCTGTGCGCGGTCAAGTCGGGCAGCCGAACGGCCAGTGGGCGTCTCGACGACTCGCCTCCGACCCAGCAGCAGGTTGGTGGCGGGAGGGCCGTCGCTCCCACCGGCTTTGTTGCGCCGCCGAGTTCGGTTACGGGAGCTGGCTGATGACCGTTGCCCTAAACGGAGCGGCCAACAGCTCGAGCAGCGGTGCATATGCGCCCGTTGCTAAGGCCTTCTGCATGTGCGCGTCCCGCGCCTCGGCCGATTCCCAATCTGCGATCTCGACTAGGACGTCGGGGGCGTCGAGCACTTCGTACCGCGTGCTTCCAAGGAAGCCGTCCTGGCTCGGTCCCTCGGCCGCGACGATGCCCTCGAGCAAACGACGGAGCTCGTCTCGCCGACCGGGTTCGGCCTGCAGCTCGACGATCACTTTGATGGCCACGTCGCCGTCCCTGGTCGTCTATTCGGCCGGTCCCGCGGGCGCGACGCCGAGCTGTTGCATCAGCGACAGCATGTCCGCGAGGCCCCAGTGCTCGCACACCAGCCCAGCGTCGTCGAACCTCATGATGTCGATGAGCTGCATCTCCACGTGCTTGCCGGTCGGCGGCACCCCCATGAACTCGCCTTGGTGCGTTGCCGTGACTTTCACTCGGGCGACGGTCTTGTCTTCGCTGGCGATCAGATCCTCGACGTCCATCCGCATGTCGGGGAACGCTGCCAGCAGCGTTTCCCGAAAGAACCCGAGCATCCCCTCCTTCGTCGGGGGCAGACCCGGCAACTCGAGGTGCTCGACGAAGTCGTCGGCCACCAACTCGCCGAACCCAGCGATGTCTCCGGCGTTGATCCGCTCGTACGTACTCCGCATCGTCGCGGCGTGGTCCACTGTCGTCCTCCCTGTTCCGGCCCTACGGGGCCAGAACGGTAGACCTTCGACCGCGTCACCGCGTCCGAGCGCTCGTGCCGGTCGACCAGCGTCCAATGGTCAGCGATCTCGGCGGGCGCGTAACTACCGATCCGCGCCGGCCCGTGACACGGGTTCCTCGCAGTTGAGATTAGGGTCGCCGCCTCAGGGCGAAGTTCATCAACAATCCAAGGGGGCACCATGCCGACCGTGATCGGGCACCATGACATCTCGAAGGGGAAGGATCACTGGCTCGCTTCTCCGAAACGTGAGGAGGTCTTTGGTCCCCTCGGTGTCACGAACATCAGAACGTTTGTCAATCCGGAGAACCCATCCCAAGTAGCCGTTCTCATGGACGTTGCCGATCTTGATGCCCTCATGGCCGCCATGCAGAGCGAGGCAGCGGCCGAGGCGATGGCTCATGACGGCGTCGTGCCCGAGTCCCTGGTGATCCTCATCGAGGAGTAGGCCTCCCGCCCATAGCTGGCGATCGGTGTCGGGCCGGGTCGGGCAGGATGTGCCGAGTGTCCAGAGCAGTCGGGGTGATCGTGATCGCCGTGGTGCTCACGGCAGGGTGCGGGCACGGCGGGCCGCGTGGCGTCGTTGACGGATCCTTCCGTCTGCCAGGAAGGCCGACGGCCGATCTTCAGCGCGGCGGGTTGAACTTCTCCACCAGCGTCCACGGAGACAGGGATGGGCAGACAACGAAGGTGGGCGCGGACGGTCAGTACACCGTGACGCTGCCGCCGGGGTCATACTCGGTGATCGGTGGGCTCTCGGGGCAACGGGGAGGTCCTGCACCAGAATCGTGTGCCGAGACGATCAACGTGGTTGTCACAGCGAACAGCACGACCCACGCCGACTTCGTGTGTCACGCCACCCCCGTCGCCGCGCCATAACTGCCGTTCTGCGCGCATCGCGAGCTGGGTGCCGCGATCAGACCGGAGTACCGAGTCGGCGTGCGGGTCCGCGCACCGCCGACGATCTGTCGCGCCAGAACAGCGACCACTCCCGTCGATCTGGGCGCTCGCGTCAGACAGCAGTCGGCGCCGAGTGAAGCTCTGACCGTGCCGTCGAGCCGGCGTTCGAACCGACCCCAGCAAGATTCGCGCGTCGCGAGAGACAGGGTGACGTTCTATGCGGCGCGTTGGAGGTAGTGGAGCGGATATTGGTCATCGTGGACGGCCGCGGCGGCGGTCATGACTCGCTGGCCGTAGGGGGTGACGCGGTAGAGGCGCGCTCGTGGGACTTTGGCGATCAGCCCGTGCCCTCGGAGTTTGACGATGAGCCGTGGCACACGTTCGCATCGCCGGTGAGCCTCATCACGATCGACCGGGGGGCGTCGGTAGAGACGTCGGGTGAGGTCGGCGTTGCGGAACCCGACGATGTTGTGTTGGCCGGCCATGGCCGCTTTGAACAGGGCCAAGTCGGTCGGGTTGAGGGGACTGAAGCGGGCGACGCGTCGCCCGCGCCTGGTGTGGGGCCGGCACAAGGCGTCCAGAGCAGCGACGCCTTCGCCTTTCAATGGTGCTGCCGAAATGGCGTGGAGGTAGCGCTGGTTGGCGGCCATGCCGACCTGATAGCAGCGCCACAGGTCGCTGACGCCTTTGCGCATGGGACACCACCGCCGCTGGCGCCGGCCCTCGTCGTTGGTGACGAACCGCAGGATCTTGAACTCAACCGAAACCCGCACACGTTCGTTTCGGCAGATTCGTGCTGCGAGCAGGGCTTCTCCGGCTTCGTCGAGGGTCCGCGTTCTTCGAGGTGAAGTCTGCGATCGTTAGGCGGCACCTAGCAGATCGAGGTAGGAGGAAGGCGTGCACGGAAGACGGGCCGGGCTGCGGGTCGTTCACGGCAGCGGGCAGGTTGCCATCAGCGAGTCCCTGGATCCGGATCGCTTCCAGACCGACTGCGTCGACGGGTATGTGGCCTCGTGGGTCGCCCGAGGCTTCAGCCAGGCGACCGTTGACAGCGCCACGGCTCGACTGGAGCGTGTGCTGGCCGCCGTCGCCAAGCCTGCTTGGGAGGTGACGCGCGAGGACATGGACCGGGTGGTGGGGACGTGGGCGGCGGCTGGCATCGCGCCCTCCACCCGCCGCGGCTACGTGCAAGCCTTCAAGGGCTTCCACGAGTTCCTCGCCGCCCGGAAGGCGAACAGCATCGAGGCCGCGTTCGGGGTTCGCCTGGAGAGCCCGCTGGATGAGTTCAACGCCGCCCGCCACGTGGGGAACGAGTCGGCGTCCGCCGAGGCTCCACCGACGGCTGAGCGGATGGAGGAGTTCTTCGACTTCCTCCGCGACCGGGTCGCCACCGCCCGCAAGTTCGGCTCGGCGGGACGGGACTACGCGCTGTTCCGACCCTCTATCACGCCGGCGTGCGCGCCGAGGAGGCGGCCGCGCTCGAACTGGGCGATCTGCACTTCGGGCGCGGTCCCTTCGGCAAGCTTCACGTGCGCTTCGGCAAGGGCGCCAAGACGTCGGGCCCTCGACCGCGGTGGGTGCCGATGCTCGACGGGTTGGATTTGATCTTGCGCTGGTTCGTCGACGACGTCCGCACCCGTTTCCCCGACTCCAAGGCCCTGTTCTGTGACGAAGGGGGAGGCCGACTGCACCGGGGGACAATCCGCAATCGTCTCCGTCACCTCCTGGCGTGTGAAGGACGACCGGAGGAGGAGCGCTTCACCCCCCACGGCTTGCGCCACGCCTGTGCCACCCACAACTACGAACGAGGCGTCGACCTGGTCGCTATTCAGCAGATGCTCGGGCATTGGCAGGTCGGCACCACGATGCGGTATGTCACACCATCGGCGACGTTCATCGAGGACGCCTATCGCCGGGCGGTGTCCGACACGTTGGGCAAGCTCGAGGAGGGCGACGATGGACATTAGGTGGAGGCTGCGGATGACGGCCGCTCAGCACGAGGTGTGGACCGGCGCCCAGCTGCGCCGGTTGCTGGCCGAGCGGGCTGGGCTGGAGTTGTCGTCGGCGTCGGTGTCCGCCCTGTTCACCAAGAACCCGGTTCAGGTGAAACTGACGACGCTCGCCGCTCTGTGCACGGCCCTCGAGTGCAGTCCCAACGATCTGTTCGACGTCGACACCACCCCGGTGACGCCGAAAACCAAGCCGGCGAGGTCTTCCCGTCAGCCTCCGAAGGTGGCCCGCGGGCGTTCCATGCCGCCGCGGTGACCGCTCGGGCGTGTGTGGACTGCGGCGCTCCGGTCCGGCCTCGGGATCGGGTTCGCTGCAGCCGATGTCATCGCACCGCAGAACCCGACCAGACCTGCCACGGCTGCGGGCAGCAGCGGCGCATCGTGGGATGCGGTCTGTGCGACTCGTGCTGGCAGCGCGACCCCGACCGGCTGCTCCGCCAAGCTGAGCGGATCGCCACCCGACTCGAACAGCCACCGGCGTGGCTGGCTGCCTTCGTCGACCACGCCGCGGCCCGAAACTGCGTCGGCCGCACGTCGCTCATGCTTGGTCGACTGGGACGCCTGCTCGCCGAGCCGGGACCGACCAACCCCCAGGCCCTCCTCGAGCAGGCCCATCAAACAGGAGGCTCGGGGGCGCTGGCCCGCACCCTGGAGGACTTCTTCGTCGATGCCGGACTCGCCTTTCCGATCGACCGCACCGCCCAACGCTGGTCGGCGCGGCGGCGACGCCGGATCGCGGAGGCACCCGAGCCGCTGCGCCCGGCGCTGGCCCGCTTCGCCGACACACTCGTGGCCAGCCAGCAACGTGCCCGCCAGGCCGGCACCCGACCCCGGGGCGAGCGCACCGTCGTGGACGATCTTGCCATCGTTCGCGACCTCGCCCGGTTCTTGATCGCCGAGCGGGCCAAACCGGACTGGGCGAGCATCGAGCGGGGCGACATCGAGGCATTCCTGGCCGAACGGACCCTCAGCCGGGCCCGCCGGCTGAGCACCCTGCGCGTCTTCTTCCGCTGGGCGCGGGGCAACCGGGTCGTGCTGGTCGACCCGACCAAGACCATCTCCAGCCATCGCCACCGAGCACCACGCTCGGCGATCCTCAGCCTGGCCGAGCAGCGCCGCTTGTTCCGCCGTTGGACCACCGGCCGCGACGCCCATCCCCATGAACGCCTCGTCGGTCTGTTCGCCCTGCTGCACGCCGCCTCGTCTTCGGAGCTGCGAAACCTGAAGGTGTCCCAGATCGACGTCGGGCGACGCACCATCCGGCTCGGTCGGCGGCCGCATCCCGTTCCGCTCGACTCCGCCACATGGGACGCGCTTCAGCGCTGTCTCGATCACCGCGACGAACTCGCCACCCACAACCCGCACGTCATCGTCACCGCCATCACCAGGACGCGTCGGACAGCCGCGTCGGATCAGTACCTGTGGCGAGTGCTCGGCCCCGCGGGCATCACCCCGCGCCCCCTGCGGGCCACGCGTCTGGTCGGTCTGGTCGCCAGCCTCGACCCGAAGCTGGTGTGTGAGGCCACTGGGATGGCCCCGGCGGGCGTCCTGCCCTATGCCGCCGACCAGGTCCAAGACGCTCGTCTGTCGAACCTGTGAGCTTCAGGCGCGACCTTGCACACGTCGGCGGGAACGTGTGCGCTTTGCGCGGATTGTTGATGACCGTCTCGACCCGCAAGACCGACGCCTTGTCGTACATCTTCACCCAGTTGGCGCTCATGCGGTGACGGACCCGCCACCCCTCGGGTCGACGCTTGGTGTCGGTCACCACCTCGGCCGCCAGCGCCGGGTGCAGTTTGCGGCCCAAGAATCCCAGCACATCCTCGGAGCCCAGATTGAGGACGGCGTGACGCACGAGGTCGGGCCAGATGTCCAGGAGAGCGGGGCGGGTGCGGAACATGACGTCGGTGGCGATCTCAGCCTGGTCCAACACCCAGTAGTAGCCGCCGTACCCAGCCGCCCGCACCGCCGGCATGATCGGGTTCACCATCCGGGCCAAGGCGTTGAGCACCCGGGGCCAAGCCCGATGGGCGAACATCTCGCACAGCTCGCAGGCCGCCTCGAGGTTGTCGACCTTCACCAGGGCGTTGTCGTAACGGGCGTAGCCGATCCCGGCCTCGTCCAGTCGGCGGGCCAGCCACTCCCGTCCGTTGATATAGATCTGGCAGTCGTAGGGGATCCAGCCCTGGATGCGCACGTGCATGAACCCGAACTCAGGGTCGATGAGATACAGGTAGTGGTGCAGGCACTTGCGCTCCCGGCGGTACATCTCGATCGTCTTGGTCTTGAAGCTCTTGCGGACCTGGAAGCTCATGCACGACTCCACCGCCGAGATCACGCAGATGATCCCCTCGGTGATCCCGTCGCGCTCGGCGATGGCGCGGGCCAGATCGTCCTTGCGTTGGGCGTAGTTGCGGGTCTTGACGTGATCGAAGGAGATCACCGGCCGGCCCGCCGCCTCGGCCAAACCCCGGACCGTGTCAGCGATCCGGGCGGTGGTCCACTTGGCGTAAGGAGTGAAGTCCTTCAGCGCCACCCCTTGTGGTTTGCGTCTGACTTCGCCGCGGAGGGTCCGCCGCGAAATGACCCAAGTCTGGTTGTCTCCTCGGCCGAGTTGAGAGGAGCCAGTCATGTCCGAGTCGAGTGGTCGCCGGCCGCCCAAGAAGCTGTCGGCGGAGACGAAGTGGGAGATCTTCTTGCAGGTGACTGCCGGCGAGATCACCCAGGCCGACGCTGCCCGAAAGTGGCAGGTCGATGTGTCGACGATCATCGGCATCCGCCGCACGGTGAAGGACGCCGCGCTGGCCGCTCTGTCGCGGGCGCCGGGCCGGCCGGCTGAAGGAACGCAACTGGGAGCTCGAGGCGGCGCAGGCCGAGATCGGGGCGTTGACCGAGGCGATCAAGGCCCAGGCGATCGAGCTGGCGGTGATCCGGGGAAAGTCCGGTTGGGGCTGAGCGGACCGCTCCCGGCGAGAGTCCCCGCCGACGTGAAGGAGCTGGTCCTCAAGACCGTCGACGACGCCGTTGCCGACGGCTTCCCGCACGGCTGGGTGTGCTCGCTGTGGCAGGTCTCCGATGACCGGGTGCACCGCTGGCGGGCCCGCCGCCGCGACGTCGGGCACCCTCGCCGATCGAGCTCCGGGCGGGAACCCGGTGCACGGCATCCTGCCCGGCGGAGATCGACGCCATCCTGGCCGTCGCCGAGGCGTGGGGGCCGATCGACCGGTCGCATCGCAAGCTCGCCCACCGGGGCTCCTACGAAGGCCTCGTGTGGGTCGCACCGTCGACGTTCCGGCGTGTTCTGGCTGCTCACGGCCTCGTCCTGCCCGAACCGGTGACGCGCACCCCGAGCGTGAAGAAGCCGTGGCCGGACTGGCTGGTCTGGGAGCCGAACCGGATCTGGATCTACGACGCGACCCACTTCACCCGGGCCTCGCCGGGTCGTGTTCGCCATCGTCGACATGGTCAGCCGCAAGTGGATCGACACCCTCGTGTCGGTCGAGGAGACCGCCACCCAGGTTCAGGTGATCTTCGAGCACGCCCTCGAGGTCGAGGGCCTGCTCGAGCTGTTGACCGACCAACGCCTCGATCTCGCGGTCGATGACCCGGCCCGGCCGATCCTGCTCGCCGTGTCCGACAACGGCCCGCCGATGGCCGCCACCGACACCCGGGCGTTCATGACCCTCATGGCCATCGCGCAGCACCGGGGCCGCCCACACACCCCGACCGACCAAGCCTGGATCGAGAGCTTCTTCGGCCACATCAAGGGCGAGTGGCCCCACCTCGAGGACATCGACGATCCCGTTGTGCTCGAAGCCGAACTCGACCGCGTCCGGATCGAGTACAACTCGGTGCGCCTTCACGAAGCGATCGGCTACGTCACCCCCAACGACGAGCACGAGGGACGAGGAGAACCGATCCGCGAGGCCCGCCGGCAAGGCCTCGCACCGAGCCCGCCAACAGCGGCTCGACCACCACCGCCGGACCACCAACCACAACCCCGAGGAGACACCGTGACCTGGTTCATTTCCAACACGATCTCCGCGGCAAAGTCAGACACGCCTCACCTTGGGTCCACAGGAAACACTTGGCCCCGTTCTCCTTGTAGAGGCCGGTGAGGCGGCCCTTGAAGATCATCCGGTCGAACATCGCCAAACTGCCGGTGATCCGGTCCCGATGCAGATCCTCGAACGCACCCATCGCTGACCTCCGCGCCGACGCCAAACGCGAAGTCTCTCGCCGCCAGACGTGAGCGCACAGGGCCGGCTCCGCCGGCCCGGCCCCGACGTGCACACCACCGGCGACGCCCATTGGTTGCGGCCGAGCGGAGCGCAGCGAGCGAGGCTGCGGTAGGGGGCACCTCGGCCCTGTCCGCTGTTCATCCGAGAACACCGCTCGTTGCGCCTCCAGAACGACCACTGAGTGTTGGAGGTTTGGGCGCTGACCGCGTCCCAAAGTGTCTTCTGTAACGGCGACGAGGTGGTGGCACAAGCCCGAGTCCGATGCCCTGGTGGCCTACCTCGCCGAGACGGTGGACGGTCAGGAGCTCCGCTCCAGTGCCGTGCTCGAGATCGAGCTCCGGCGGCTGGCGGTGCACCGCCATCTCGATCAATCCGCCGTGAGCGACCGGCACGCAGGTCGACGTGGTCGACCTCCCGCGGTCGGTGTCCACGAGGCCGAGGCTCCGGCGGCTGGCGGTGCACCGCCATCTCGATGAATCCGCCGTGAGCGACCGGCACGCAGGTCGACGTGGTCGACCTCCCGCGGTCGGTGTCCACGAGGCCGGGGCTCCTGCTCGGGCGGCACCTGCGGACCTTGGATGCACGCTTCATCGCCACAGCGCTCCGCGCCGACACCGAGACGATGGTGGCCTACGATGCCCGCCTCGTGGCGGCGGCACGCTCCCCGGGTGTGACCGTCCAGTCGCCGTCCCGAGTGACGACCGCGGCGAGCGGCTGCGGACCGACGATGGTGCGAGACAACGCGCGCGCGAGGGTCTCGACCGTGCTGCTGCCCTAGCGAATTGAGCTCGCTAGTGGATGAGTTGGAGGGGGAGCGGCGGTATCCAGCTCTGGTGCAAGGCCGCTCCGCACACTTCGACAGGGCACGGCAGGATCGACGGCGGCTGGTCTCCGGGTGTCGGGTAGTACATACGAAGCGTGAACTGGGAAACGGTGCTGATCTTGGTGTCGGGGTAGAGGGTCCTGTAGTAGGCCGTGGACGGCATTGGAATCCAGTTCGACGCAGGCGCACCGGCAGGCAGCGTGGGGCCGAACCATATGGTCAGTGAACCGTCGTGGTTGAGCGCCAGTTGGTTGGCGGCGAGTTGTGCCGATCCGAGCTGCGTGACCGGCTGGACCATTCCGTAGCTGAGTGCGCCGGCGCCGGCGGGCGAGAGCAGGTCGACGATCGGCCCAGGGTTGCCGCCGTGCCCCTGGATCGGGACTTGGCCGTGGACATCGCCATCCGACAACGGCTGGAGCCATTGCGTGGTGACCTGGAAGGTGTACGTGGTCTGGTCAGCGTTCGACGTGGGTTGGTTGCCACGAAGTAGACGGTGTTCGGCTTCAAACCGTAGGCGGTGGCGTCCTCGCCGAACAGGATGGCGGTGTTCTTCACGAGCGGTCCCCACATCGGATCGCTCACCGTCATGTAGTCGGTGTCGGCGTCCACCGAGATGACAGGCCTGTCCGCAGTCGAGTAGCTGGTGTTCAACACACTGGTCTGGGCTATGAAGGGGGCACTGGCTTCCGAGGGATCCACCGCATACACATGGACCGACCAGAAGCCTCGCGGGTTACCGCTGCTGTCCTCAACCATCGGCGGGTAGCTCCCATCGACCGGCAGCGGCGGGTTGGACGTCGGCGGCATGAACGTGAGCGTGTAGGTCCGGTTGCCATCGAGCAGCTCAGGGGTGCCAACGAGCGGATCAGGGGTGACGCGCAAGGTCGGATAGATCGCGTCCAGACCGATGTTGGCGGTCCCGCCCGCCACGACGATCAAGGCGCGGAACAGGTAGCCGAGCGCATTGTTCGGATACGTGCCGACCGGGTCGTTGAAGATGGCCCAATAGTTGGTGCCCGCGTCGGAGCCACCGCTGTTGTAGGCATCGAGTAGAGCCTGCTGCCCCTGCTCGTAACCGTCCTGCAAGGCATCCAGCTGCTCACGCCCCCAGTCGGATGGGACCTCGAAACCCTGCGCCGTCAGGCCAAGCGGCCCGAACGCACGCAAGATCCGTTCCTGACCGGCGGAGGGAACGACGTAGGTCTTCTCGGCTCCGTACTGCGGAACGACCCAGGAGGGTAGATCGGTCAACGGCGTGCCGGACAGCCCGGTGTCGCGCTGCGGTACCGGGTTCGTCACCACCGCATCGCCGAGCTGGGTGAAGAAGTCGACGGCCTTCTTCGGTGTGTTCAGGTACGGTGCAGCTTCTGCGGTCTGCTCTTCAGTCGGCGGCGGCGTGAAGAAGCTGGCCGGATACACCGGCTGGTGACCGTTCCCCTCGAACTCCTGCAAGGAGTTCAGCGCAAACTTGTGCTGGACGTTCTTGGCGACGTTGGGGACCGACGTCGGATCCGACCACGGGACCAACGTGTTGGTGAGTACACGAATCAAGAACCAGTTGACGTTGGTGTCGGACGCCATCACCGGGTACTCGTAGCCACCAATCTTGGCGGTCGGCTGCTTGGCATATCGAGATTCGGGTCCGACGAGAAGGTAGGACGTCATCTCATCGGAGGGCGTCGTGCGCGTCCCGATGCTTCCGACGTTGTTGTTGTAACCGTCAATATACTGGATGACGTAGTACTGGTCGCTCGAGGGCGGCACCGTGAGGACGAGCTCAGGAGCCTCTTCGAAGTTGACGAATGCGCTGATGTAGAGAACCGATGCGTCCCCCGCGTTCGCGGCCTCGTTGTTCCAGGCCGCAGGAACGCCGCCGTACTTGAACTGATTGAATGGCGCACCGATGATTGTGTTGTATGTCGAAAACCGCTCGATGAATTGCGGGCCGAGACCCCACACATACGCTTCGGCCGCGAGGGCCTTGATGACGGCAGGATCGGTGGTACGCCCCACCGCGCCCGCTGGCTGCGGTACGACGACGGCGGCGCCAAGAACCGCGAAAACGGCAAGAAGACTCAGCCTTCGCTTCCTCGACCCGATCACCATTAGCCCTCGATCCACGACCCCACCCCCCTTGCTCCTGTCCGACGGGCCGCAGTTTAGACACAAGCGCCGCGCCGGGCTTCCCGAAGTGGACCGGACAAGCCTGCACGCCGTCATGCCGTGGTCAGCAAGACAGCCTCTGGAACCTCACAGTCCGGAAACGTTCATCCGCTTGGTCGTCAGGGCATCCTCGAAGTGTCGCCTGGCGCGCTCCGTCGATCGCGACGCGACGTCCGGAAACGCGCGTCCGATAACCCGCACCACCCGGGCAGCGACGGCATCATCGAAGTGCGGGGGACCGCTGGCCGGTTGTGTTGCGATCTCGGCAAGCCGTGATCAAGTGTCCTTATTCGGCGGTCCGGGTCAGGCAGTGAGCGAGGACGGCGCCGTACCGAACGACGGTGTTCCCGAGCCCGGAGTATTCGGTCGCGCCGGCCGGGCACGCCGCACCGTCGTTCCGTTGCACTCACGGCGAGGCGCAGCACTGACTGAGCGGTCTGCGGGTCAGCCGCCGAAGCGGAACCGAGTCTGGGCGAATTCGCCCTTGGCGAACGAGAGCACTTTCCGGGGACGGACCTCGAAGACGTGAGCGACGCCCGGTTCGTGGTGGAAGGCGCCGTCACGCACGTCGTACTGCCAGTCGCCGTCGTACTTCGTCTTCCACATTGCGGCAAGCGCGCGCAGCGACGCGTCGTCCGTGACGCGCTGCGGCCCGTCCCTCGACGACGATGTCGAGGCCGGCCTTCCACCGGCTTTCGCCTGTTGTGAGCGCGCACTCGTCGTTGGCGCGCAGGTTGAGGGCCTTCTGCTCGCCAGGACCGGTGCAGAAGTAGAGCGCGCCGTCGCGCCACACCGCCGGTAGCGGCGTGACGTGCGGACGCCCGTTTGTGCGCACGGTCGAGATCCAGAACAGCTCGGCCGATACGAGCACGCCGAGGACGTCCTCCCACGGCGTCGGCATGGCGCCGGGCGCGCTGAAGCTGGTGTCCAGATCGGGTGTCGGAGCAGGCGATGACATCACGACCTCCCTGGTCAGTTGTCGAGCGCGGTGTACGCGCCGGTCCAGAAGTCCTGGATGACCGCCGGCGGGGGGAACGGGCCGGCAAAGGCGTCAGTGCTGAGCATGACGCCGACGAGCGCGTTGCTGTGGTCGTTCGACCACATGCTCCCCATGCCGCCTGCCCAGCCGTACGACCCGATGGCGGGCCCGAGACCTGTGCGGCGCACCTGCACACCGACGCCGAAGCCCCACCCTTGCGAGCCGTCGGGCAGGGGCCCGGGCGCGCCGCTTGCGACATCGATCTGGTCGGTGCTCATCGCGTCGACGGAGGCGCGCGACAGCAGGCGCGAGCCATCCGGGAGCCGTCCGCCCGACAGGAGCATCCGCGCGAACGCGTGCAGGTCGTCCACCGTCGACACCAGGCCAGCCGCGCCAGACGGAAGCGTCGGCGGCTTCGCCCATTGGCCATCCGGACGATCGAAGACGAACCGTGCACCGGTGGGGTCGGTGCCGTAGCAGGTGCCGAACCGATTGACGTCAGCTACGGAGAAGGCGGTGTCGACCATGCCCAACGGCTCGAACACCCGGTCGCGCAGCACGACGTCGAGCGGTTGGCCGGCGGCGCGTGCGATGAGCACGCCGAGCACATCGGCCCCATTGTTGTAGAGCCAGCGCTCGCCGGGTTGGTACATGAGGGGCAGCGTCGAGAGCCGGCGCATCCATTCGTCCGGCGGCGGCGGTACCTGCGGCTCGGGCGGACCGGCGCCGAGCTCGAGCTCGGCCAGCGCCTCGAGAAGCGGCTGCGGCCAAGGTGCCGAGAAGTCCATGCCGATGCCGAGCCGGAACGTCAGCACGTCGTGCAGCGTGATCGGCCGCTGGGCGGCCACCGTTTCCCCATCGATTGGACCGCGAGCGTCGACGAGTACGCGCCGGTCGGACAGTTCGGGAAGCAGCGCGTCGACGGGATCGTCGAGCCGCAGTCTATAGTCCTCAACGAGGATGAGCGCCGCAGTCCTCAACGAGGATGAGCGCCGCCACCGCCACGATCGGCTTGGTCATCGAGGAGATGCGGAAGATGCTGTCGCGGCCGACCGGCGTCGGTTCGCCTCGGGTGAGCTGGCCGGCGACACCGACCTCCACCTGATCGCCTGCAGCGAGCAACCATGCGACACCGCCGACCTGGTCCTGCCCGACATGGTGCTGCATCGCCTGGGCGAGGCGCGCGAGGCGCTTAGGGTCGAATCCGCTCATGTGGGCTTCGACGTTACGACGGTGGAGAACTCATCGGCGGCGCACCCGGAACGGGCCTGCGGGAGGTGACTCTCGAGCGCTACCGGTCGCGGCAGTCCCAACTGCCAAGCATGGCCGGACCGCGTGCCGGCCGAACAGATCGACCGCACGCGCTACCGCCGCCAACCGGCGTTTGTGGGTGTCGCCCGCCAGTCGGCAGGATCGGCAACGGATCGCGCCATCGGTGTCTTTCAATGGCGTGAGGGTGCGGCCTCGCGTCGTCTAGCAGGGCGCGGAAAACCGTCTTCTGAAGGCTGCTGGCGAGGTTGAGTCGCCGATCTAACGCCGTTCGGCTGGTCACCGTGGTGCTGCCGGTGCGGCCGAGGTCCGGCGGGCGGCTCCCGTCAGGCGATCTTGGTGTCGAGGGCGGTGATGCGGATCAGGTTGTAGACGGCGGCGGTGATCTTGAACCAGGCCCGGTTGCGTTGTCGCCCGAGGTAGCGGAGTTTGCGGCCACCGCCGATGGTCTTGATCCAGCCGAAGGGTTCCTCGATCCGTTTGCGGATCCTCATGCTGACGGCGTGGCCGGGATGTCGGGTCGTGCTGGCGTCGATCGCGGATCGTTGCCGGGTGGTGTTCTGGGCGACGTGGGGCGTGAAGCCGAGCTCGCGCACCTCGGCGATGAACCCTCTGGTGTCGTAGCCCTTGTCACCGGCGACGGTCCGCCGCCGGGCGGTGGTGGGGAGCCGGGCGAGCATCTCGAGCGCGGTCGCCCGCTCGGCGTAGCCGTCGGCGGTGGTCAGCTCGGCGTCGACGATGAGCGCGTAGCGGTGCTCCATCAGCAGGTGTCCCGAGTAGCACAAGCGTGGCGGCGGTGTTGTGGCTCTTGCGATACAACCTGGCCTCCGGGTCGGTCGTGGAGGCGTGGGTGTCGTTGGCGCGTTTCTGCCCGTGCCACTGCACCTCGACGTTGCGGCCCGCCGGCGGATCCGACGGCGACGGTGGGCCGTCTTTGGGTTTGAAGCTCTTGTGCGACGCCCACGCGTTGAGCAGCACGTTGAGCAGCGTCCCGTCGACGGAGAAGTGATCGCTGGAGATGTAGCGGCGCAGCTTGGCCTGGCGCACGACGGCGGCGAAGAACTCGTCAGCGACCTCGTGCTCGAGGAGGCGCTGGCGGTTCTTCGTGAACGTGGTGGCGTCGAACGCGGGCTGGTCGATGCGCATGTCCAGGAACCACTTGAACAACAGGTCGTAGTTGAGGCGTTCGCAGAACGCCCGTTCGGAACGGATCGAGTACATCGCCATCAACACCGTCGCCTTCAACAATGTCTCGGGCGGCACGCTGCGCCGGCCACCCGACGCGTACATCCCGTCGAACGTGCCGTCCAGGTCGGCGAGTACCGCGTCCACCACGGCGCGGATCCGGCGGATCGGATGATCGGGCGGGATCAACTCCTCCGTGCTCAACGAGATCAACATCGCCAACTGGGGATCAGGAATGCCACGCATCCCCCACAGTCTTTTCGATCCGAGCGCTGAACGCGAGCACCTCAGCCGAATTTCAGCACCCTGCTAGCTAGTCGTGTGCGGTCATCCACGCGGTGAACAGTTTCGGTTCGCCGTCGCCAAGCTGTGCTCGCATCGTCTCGTTCGGGGCGCCGAGGACCTCGCCGGTGACGGTGGCGGTGGCCATGAGCGGTTCCATGAGGTGGCCGATGTTGGCGAAATGCTCCAACGCGGCGTCGGCGTCTTGGTATCGCTCGAAGACGATCGCCTCGCTCTCGTCGTCGTTGAAGAACACCTCGTACTGGAGGGTGCCTGGGTCTCGGGTTCGCACGATCTCCATGGCCTGCTCAGTCAGGCGCTTCCACTCGTCGAGCTTGCCGGGGTGGATCTTCACCCGTGCGATGCCCTTGATCTCGTCCATCGAAACGACCTCCAGTCCACTCAACGAGGAACGGCAGAGTTCTGTACGACCAGATCGTCGCGGACCGCCGGCAGCGCGATCGCCGTGATCTCTGCCCGCCGCCGTCCAGGTACCGGGCCACGGCCTCCATGTGCTGGTAGAAGGTGGCCAAGTCCGTGAGCGTGGAGTCGCCCCTGAAGCTTGACCGGGCGCACGGAATCGGCGTACGGGGTCACCGGCGGCCGAGCGATATGGCGCGCCAGAACAACGACCCAGTCCCGTCGATCTGTCACCCAGCTGGTTGTCGGTTCGGGCGACGGAACTGTTTGGCCCAAGCCGTAAGGAGGCCGAGAAGAGTCAGATGGGCCTCAATCCCGACAGATTCCTTCGTCTCCGTCGACAAGCTCGAGTAAATACCCTCGCGAGAGGAGAGACACCAGAACCGACTCACTCCCGCCTTGGCTATTTTAACATCGGCCTGCGTTCCGTCTCCAAAGTAAAGACGGACAATGTCCTTGGTAACGCGCAAGTCGAAGGCGCTTACCTCGGCGATCCCCCAAATGTCGACGGCGGTCGGCTTCGATGCAAGGATTGTAAGTTGGATCGGCTCCCCGGGAGCAATTGCGACACCGGAGAACGACTGCGGAAGTGGACCAGCCGTCTCCCAGCAATAGACCGGCACAACCACGTCTGTTGCCGATTCCGTTTGGACCACGGCTACCCAGGCCAGGCGCCCACCGAGGCGCCCTTTGTTGATCACCTCCAATGACACCTCCCGAGCCAGTGACCCGACGCTGGCTTTCGCTGAAGGGCGGAAACCAGATGCTCTGAAGTGCCAGATGGTGACGATGACGGCAGCCAAGGCGAGCGGCCCTGCGAGAGCGCTCAATATCGCAGGTATCCATCCAAAATTGTCGTACCAAACGCTCATCGTGAGCAACCGCAGACAGACCCTGGCTGACCATCGGGTGAAGGTATGAAACCGCAAGAGCAGGAGCCGTCTCCGTTTTCACAAAGGCCGGACTTCATGTTCTCGACACACGCTGCTGACGAGTGAGCGGACCAGGATAAGGCTCCTGCGAACGCCGTGGCGGGACGAGCGATACTCAGCCTCGCCGCTCGTTCCGGCATGCCAACGAAGAAATGGAAAAAAGCTATGTCGCTGAGGTCGTCCGGTACAAGGAACGCCCCGCCGTTAACTTCTACCGGCCGAAGCACCGGCACTAGCCATGGTGTTCTCTCGTACAAATCAGTCAACCAGACCGGCGCCTCGCCAGTCGACTGCGTGGCTAGTCGATCTGAAAGTCCGGGTTCGAAACTGGGAATAAAAGCAAAACTGAGAAGGTAACCGAGCAAAGGGTCCTCACGCGCGACACTTAGATTAAGGCCGAGCGACGCCAGGTCTAGATCCTCCACGGTTAGAGGGGTTCCGGGCTGGATCGTTCTGTCATAAAGTTGCTCTCCGACGAGAAGGTTCACGTGCTATCGCTCCCTGATCGTCCTCCGTGGGCACCCGGAGCGTATCCGCCACCAGCGGTCCGAGGGCTGTGCAGCGAAGCGAGGAGTCGCTCATATCTCGCGGCCGAGACGGCCCTGGCGATAGCCGGAACGGCGACGCGGGCCGTCGCTCAGTGCGTGGTCGTGGGTGCGCACACGGAGGTTCGCTGGCCCCACGCGCCCGGCCCGATCGGTCCTTGCATGGCAGCAGAGGTGGGACGTTTTGAGGATCCCTTGGTAAGTCGACTAGAGCCGATGATGACCTGGCGTCGGAGCGCAGAGCCAAGGAGATGACGATCCCGAATCGGCGATGCGAGTCACAGTCGGCGGCCCGATCTGGCGCGACAGATCAGCGGATGAGAAGGACCCTTCTCGTCGATCGCCTGCGCTCGCTGTAGGCAGCAGGGAGGCAGTTGAGCGCGGAGGTGTGCCACTCGCCGGCTTGTCCGGGCACCCACCAGCACGTCTGCGAGGGGCAGGTCGCGGTGGCTGTCTCGCCGTCAGGTCTTGGCGAGAAGGATGATCTCGCCGTGCGCCGGGTGGAGGCCATCGGTCCGGTCGGCGAGGTACTGCTCGGCCAGATCGGCGGTGGCGGCGCACCGGACACGCGGAAAGCCCGCCTCGGTGGCGCGACCGCTGATCTCGTCGGGGGTGTAGAAGCTGATCCACGGCGTGCCCGAGGCGCGCGCACCGCTCGCTGCTCCTTCGAGGGCGGGTCGCTCCGCCTCATCGGCGAGTTCGAGGGGCGGCACGAACGTCGTCGCGACGGTTGAGCCCGGGGCCAGTCGGGCGAGGCGATGCAGCGTGGACGCGGTGGCGTCCTTGCTGATGTACATCGACACGCCGCTCGAGGAGACGACCGTCTTTGCGTGGGGATCGAAGCCAGCGTCGAGCAGCGCCTGCCACCAATCGTCGTTGGATTCGAAGTCGACCGGTACCAGATGCAGGTGCGCTGGCACGCCGAGGCCGAGTTCCTCCAACCGTTGCCGTTTCCAGACCTGCGGTCCGGGTCGATCGATCTCGAAGACGTGCACCCGCCGGGCGAGTTCGGCATGACGCTGCGCGAACGTGTCGAGTCCAGCCCCGAGAAGCACGTACTGCGTCGCTTCATCGTCGACCACGAGGTCTTCGACGAAGCGGGTACGGGCGACGAGCGCAGCCCGGTAGCGGCTGGTGCCCTCCGGGTGCATGTCGGGTCGCTCGCGCCACTCCGACTCAGGCTGGGCCAAGGCGAGGCCGAGCGTGTCGTTGAGGAGGTGCGGTGGCGCCTCGACCTCACAACGTGCAGGGCGCGCCACAGCGCAGTGCGCACTGCGCTGCTGTCGGGAGCGGCACTCAAGCGGAAGCAGGTGCTTGGAGGCTCCACAACCGCCCGTCAGGATCGCGCACGGTCATCTCCTGTGTACCCCAATGCGTCGGCTCGAAGGGCGTGACGACCTCGACGATGGAGTCGGCGTCGAACGCGTCGGCGTCGGGAACACGAAGGACGAGCCGCGTGCCCGTCGGCTGGTCAGCCGGGACTTCGGCGATGAACACGTAGGGACCGTCGCCGTTGCGGAGCTGGCCTGAGCTGTGATCGGTTTCGAACTCGAGCCCGTAGCCGAGCGCCTGGAAGAACTTGGCCGCCTTGCCCCAGTTGTGAGTCTCGAGGAACACCGCCTCGATGCCATCAGTCGCCATGTCGTTCGTCCTCTCTTGATTGCACGTACTCCTCCAGCGCCTCCGCAACGAGCGCGGACAACGACCGCTCGGTGTCGACGGCGTGGTGTTTCACCCGCTTGATGAGCTGCACAGGCAAGTAGACGTTGAACTGCTTCACGTCCTCGGCTGCCATGCCAGGATGCTAGCTACCTAGAATCCGAGCATCAATTCAACCGTCGCTGGGGCCCTTGGGCAAGAGGTCTCTTGCAGCGCAAGGGAGTGGCGAGTACCTTGCGGTGCATGGCAAATGGCGACGGCCGGCGGAGCCAGCTCCTGCGCGGGGTGCTCGACCTGTGCCTCCTGGCGGTGGTGCAGGAGGCACCGGCGTACGGCTACGAGATGACCAAGCGGCTCCGTGACCGTGGGCTGTCGATGGTCGGTGAGGGCTCCATCTACCCGCTGCTCGGCCGGCTCGAGCGCGACGGGCTGGTCGAGGCCTACCGGGCGGCCAGCAACGGCGGCCCGCCCCGCAAGTACTACAAGGCGTCGCACGCGGGGAAGCGGGCCCTGGCCGAAGGGGTCGCCGAGTGGGCGACGACCAGGGATGCCGTCGATTCGCTGTTGCGCCCGGCCCTATGGAGGTGAAGGCGTGAGCCGTTTCATCGATGAGTGCCGCCGAGAGTGGGACCGGCTCGGCGTGGCTGAGGCGGTCGCCGCCGAGATGGCCGCGGACCTGCAAGCCGATCTGGACGAAGCTGCCGCAGACGGGGTCGGCGCCGAGGAGCTGCTCGGCGACGCTGTGTTCGACCCGCGAGGGTTCGCCGCTTCCTGGGCGGAGGCTCGCGGTGTGGCCGGTGTCCCGGCGGCGAAGCCCAGGTGGTCGAGCCGCCCTGCGCTGATCGCGGCCATCGTTGGCCTGTTCGCGGTCGTCGTCGCTGCTGCTGGCGTGGTCGCGGTTGCGTTCGGGACTCGCTCGGCGTCCATGGCCGCTCCTGGCCAACCACCGGCCGGGGCGGCCCCAGCGGTCAGACGGCCGCACTGGGCGTTCCCGTTCCTGGGTCCCGGTGCCGATCACACCGAGGCCGTCGCCCGCGGCATCGTGCTCGCCGCGCTGGTCCTGTTGGCCATAGGGGCGATCTGCTTGGTTGCCGCGACGATCCGATGCTCACCCTGGCACCGCTCAGCGCACCACCCAACGCCTCGCTGACCGCCGCCGCCGGGGCGCTTCATCATCTGGCCTCGGATTCGTCCGGACTGTCTACGTGGACCCACCCGCGGACCGCCCAGCGGTAGAACTGGCCGCCCCTCACATGGACCGCGTGCTCGAAGCGCCGCGCGAGAAGATCGGCAATGGTGGACTTGCCGGATGCTTGTGCTCCCGTGATGAGCCAGACAGCCGCCACAGCCGCCAGCATGCCCGGGGGCCCCGGTCAGCATCTGGAATTGCCTTGGCAAGCGGTGTCGAGAGCGCGACGGAATCGGCGTTGTTCCGACCTCGGAACAACGCCGATTGTTCCGACCTGGTGATTGTTCCGACCTGCGCGTCGATCAGCTTGTGCGATCTCAGGATCGTTGGCCGCGGGGTCGGAACAATCAGAGGGCGTCGAGGAAGGCGAGTAGCGGGTCGGGCGGCTGGTAGCGGCCGGGCGTGGTGCCCGGCGGCGTGACGCGGGCGACTGCTCGCTCCTTCTGGTCCATGTCGGCGTGCAGGTAGATGTGGGCGGTGGCGATCTGTTCGTGGCCAAGCCAGAGCGCGATGACGGCGACGTCGGTGCCGGCGTGGAGGAGCCGCATGGCGGCGGTGTGCCGCAAGGTGTGCATGGTGACGTGCTTGTCGCGCAACGACGGGCAGCTGCTGCGGGCGACGGCGAGGTGGCCGGCGAGGCGGCGTTCGATGGCGTCGTGGCTGAGCCGTGTCCCGGTGCGTGTCGGGAACAGCGGTTCCCACAGCTCGCCAGTGTCCTCGCTGAGCCAGCCGCGCAGCACCGCGACGGTGAGCGTGGTGAGCGGGGTGGCGCGTTCCTTCCGTCCCTTGCCGATGCAGCGGACGTGTGCGCCGGCCTGGAGGGCGACGTCGCCGCGGGACAGGCTGATGATCTCGGAGATCCGCAGGCCGGTCTGGACGGCGAGGACGAGCATGGCGTGGTCCCGCCGACCGGCCCAGGTGCTGCGGTCGGGCGCGGTCAGGAGTTTGTCGACCTCGGTGTCGGTGAGCCAGGTGACGTCTCTGTGCTCGCGGTGCTTGGTCGGGATGGCGAGCACGCGCTGGATGACGGCGGCGTGTTCGGGGTGGTGGAGAGCGGCGTAGCCGAACAGCGAGTGGATAGCTGCGAGCCGCCAGTTGCGGGTGCGAATCGTGTTGTGCCGGTCGTGTTCGAGATGGTCCAAGAACCCGGCGACGAGCGGCGCGTCCAAGTCCGCGATGTCGAGCCTCGACGGCGCCTTGCGAGTCCTGGCGGCGGCGAAGCCGAGCAGCAGCCGGAACGTGTCGCGGTAGCCGGCGATGGTGTGAGGGGAGGCGCGACGTTGCGCCATGAGACGATCGGTGAAGAAGGCCTGTAGCACCGGTGCGAGCGCGGTCATGATTCGCCTCCCTGGTGCTGTTCGAGACGAGCCGCAACCAACTGCATGAGCTCGGGCACCGCAGACAAGTACCAGTAGGTGTTGGCCGGCTCTACGTGGCCGAGATAGGTGGACAGCACCGGCAGCAGCGCCGAGATGTCGACGCCGTGGCGGTGCGCATCGATGAGTGTGTGCACCGCGAACGCATGCCTCAGATCGTGTATGCGCGGATGAACGGTCTCGGTGCGCAGCCCAATCCGTTCGGTGGCCTCGCGGAACGCCCGGTGGGCCGCGTGCCGCGAGAGCACGCCCCCGGTGACCGACAGGAAGAACCGATCGACCAGCGGTCTCGGGCACAGCCGATCGCGGGCTGTTGCATATTCCCGCAGTTCGGCGGTGACTGACGGGTGCAGAGGCACCAGCCGCACACGGTCGAACTTCGCGTGTCGGACGGTGATCATCCCGTGGACGAGGTCGACCTCCGTGCACCTCAGCGCGACCGCCTCCCCGACGCGCATGCCGGTCGCGGCCAGCAGCCCGAACAAGGCGAGGCAGGTCGCCGCCCGCAGCGGCGGTTGGAGCCGTTGCGTTGCGGCCAGCACCTCGCCGAGTTGGTCCGGCGTGTAGATGTAGGGTGCCGGCCGCCGCCGCGGGACGGAGAGCAGACCGGGCGGTGGGACCTGATGAGCTGGGTCGATCGTGTGCAGGTAGCGGGCAAAGCAGCGCACCGCGCTCAGCCGGTAGTCGACGCTGATCGGCTTGAGTCCCTCGGGCTGACGGGCCCAGGCGACCGCCAACTCGACGGTCACCATCGTCGCTCCACAGGCCTCGAGGTAGACGACGAAGCCCGCCAAGAACCTGGCCGCATCAACGAGCTGGAAACCCAACCCCCGGCGCAGCCGCAGGTAATCATCGAGATGCTCGCCCAGCGTGCTCACCGCGCCCCTCCTGTCGGCCAGGGCCGCGCGATGGTGCGGAGCCGTTCGACGTCGACGCGGGCGTAGACAGCGGTGGAGGCGAGCGACCGGTGCCGCAACACCTGGCCGATCTCCCCGAGAGGTGCGCCCGCGCGGCAGCATGTCGCTGGCGGCAGTGTGGCGCAGCCGGTGGGCGTGCACCACGCCAAGCCCGGCCCGACGGGCCGCGCTGGCCACGATCGCGGTCACCCCGCCTCGCCTGATGCCGACAGGGGGAGGTCGCAGGCGCAGGAACACCTCCCGCACCGTGGCGGTGAGCGGCCGGCCCCGGCACAAGTACGCCACGATCGCCTCGCCAACATCGACGGGCAGCGGCAGCTGATCAACGCGGCCGCCCTTGCCGTGGACCGTGAGCTGACCGGCCTGCCAATCGAGATCATCCAGCTGCAGCGTGGCGACTTCGGTGGCCCGCAGCCCGAGCCGCAACATCAACACGATCACCGCGTAGTCGCGTCGACCACTTACCCGCCGACGATCACACACCCCCAGCAAGGCCTTCGCTTGCGACGGTGTGATCCCTTGCGGCAAAAGCGACCGTCGCCGCCCCGACACGGGCAGCGCCGCTGCCGAAAGGTCGTGGTCGACGAGGCCCGTCAGGCAGCAGTAGCGAAGGAACGAACGCAGCGCGCACCCGTAGCGCCGCACCGTCGCCGGCGACCGATGACCGACCTCGCCGAGCACCGAGCTCGACACGTCAGCCGCAGTCAGCGCGCGGCAGCTCGCGTCCACCGAGGCCCGCGAGGAACCTCCGAACCTCGGACACATAGGCCTCGACGGTCAACTCCGACACGCCGCGCTCGCTGCGCAAGTAGCCGATGAACGCCTCCAACAGAACCTCGGACGGCATCACCGCGCTGGAACCCGATCTGGACATGAACCGCCTCCTTCACTCGCAACCAGTGAAGAAGGCATCGGCAGAGCCGCTGGATTGTTCCGACCTGCGCTCGCCCCAACCGCCTACCAACCGGCCGGAATCACTCCCAGGTCGGAACAATCACCAGGTCGGAACAATCGGCGGTAGGTGCTATCGGCGTGGTTGCCGCTGGCCGCTGTCGATCGCGACGGATCGTGCTTACGTGGGCGTCCTCAACGTGCAGCTGGGGCCGGGCGGCTCCGGTCTCCGGGTCCCGGCCTGACCTGGAGGTGCTACGTGTCGAATACAACTGTGACCACCGATGTCGCGATAGTCGACTTGGCGTTCTCCGACGGCGAGCGGTACGCATTGGCGGCGTTCCTCGCCGGTTACCGAGGCCTGACCCGTGAGGCCTACGGGCTGGACCTGCGCCAGTTCGTCGCCTGGTGCGCCGAGCACCAGGTGCGCCTGTTCGGCGCCCGGCGGGCCGACATCGAGTGCTTTGCCCGTGACCTCGAAGCGCGTGGCCGCTCTCGCGCAACCGTCGCTCGTCGCCTCTGCACGGTGGCGGGTTTCTACCGCTACGCCGAACAGGAGGGCCTGCTCGAGCGGTCACCGGCGGCTCATGTCCGTCGGCCCCGACTGGACTACGAGTCGCATGCCACCGGCCTGGACCGCAACGAGGTCGGCGCCCTCCTCGTGGCTGCCGGGCTGGCCTCGGCACGGGAGCACGCGCTCGTCTCCCTGCTGGCGATCAACGGCCTGCGTGTCTCCGAAGCGCTCGGTGCTGACATCGAAGCGCTCGGGCTCGAACGGGGGCACCGCACGCTCACGGTGCTGCGCAAAGGCGGCAAGGTCGTCACTATCCCGCTCGCACCCCGAACCGCCCGCGCCATCGATCTCGCCATCGGCGAACGGGTCGGGGGTCCGATCTTCCTGGGACACAACGGCGAACGACTCGACCGCCACGCCGCCTGGCGGATCGTGCGCCGCCTCACCCGAAAGGCCGGCATCAACAAGGCCGTCGGGCCACACAGCCTCCGTCACGCCTTCATCACCGCCGCCCTCGACGCCGGCGTCCCGCTCCGTGACGTCCAGGAAGCAGCCAGCCACGCCGACCCTCGAACGACCATGCGCTATGACCGGGCCCGCGTATCCCTCGACCGCCACGCCACGTACATTGTCGCGGCCTTCCTGGCCGGCGCAGCCCGGTAGCGACTCGACAGGATCAAGCTTCGACGGCAGAGATGCATGACCCCGACCGATCGGCCCCAAGGGTTGGCGAGACGGCTGTCATCGGAGAGCACCGCAAAGCCGAGGTGCTCGGGAGCGCCCCCTTCACGGCATCGGCCAAGGTGACTTCGCGCGCCGGCGCCTCGCCGCCGCGGCGGTGAACGGCCCCCGAGCCAGGACTACTCGCAGCGGCCAGGCCATCAACTCATCGATGGCCTGGCCGATCTGTCGCGCCAGACGAACGCACGCAGCCGTCGATCCGTCGCGCTTCGCCGGAGCGTGGGCATGCCCGTCAGCCGGTGTTCCGGGGCAGCCGTCGGGCCGCCCGTCGAGACTTCTACCCGGATATTGCAGTGAGGCTTGTGACTGGGGCGCGATCGGCGAGTTCGGTGGCGTGATGATCGTGTCGAGCGGTCGAGACGAGGTGTCGGGCTCGTCGGGGCGCGGTGATGCAGGGGTCGTGGTCGATCGGGTTGTCTCCGGCGGGGAGGGTGGGCCTGGCCGGTTCAGGCGAACGTGGGCAGCTGCCGGATGCGGGTGAGGGCTTCGATGAAGGCGTCGGCCCAGGCGTGGGAGCGGGGCAGGCGCAGCCAGAGCTGGCGGGCGTGGCGCACGACCCGGGCGGCGACGTTGAAGAACGCCAGTCGCAGGCGTTTGCCGCGGCAGCGGCGGAACTCGCGGGGCAGGGCGAGCACCCGGATCCAGCGGGCGACGTTGTGGGCCAGGGCGGCGGCGTGCCACCACAGCCAGTTCCCGAAGAAGTTCTGCACCGGCGCGTGGATCAGCCCGAAGTCTTCCTTGAGTTGGCGGATGGTGTCTTCGGGGATCCCGCCCCGCAGACGGTGATGGGCCTCGACCATGTCGGCGGGTGCGAACAGGGCGGGGAGATTGGTGACGATCGCATGGAACCGCCACCCGTCGAGATCATCAAGGGACAGCTGGTCCCCGGCGCGGGTTCGTTGGCGGCGCACGATGAGGCGCAGCTCTCGCTGGTCCTTGTTGCGGCGGCCGATCTCGATGACCGTCTCGGCGATCTCCGATCCCCGTTCGGCTTCGGCTGTCAGCGCCGGGCGCCACACCGTGGCCGGATCAGCGGCGAGGGCGACGATGGCGGCCCGCACGTTGGACTTGTTCGGCGCGGTGACAGTGAACACGGCGCCGAGGGACTCGCAGGCCGCGAACACGTCGTGCTGGTAGCCCGCCGAGTCGACCCGCACCCACAGGTTCGCCCGTTCCCGCACCGGGGCGGGGATGGCGGCGACGCATTCGCGGATGAACCCGGCGTTGGCCCGGCCCGGATGGGCGTTGCCGCCCCGGGCCCGCAGGGCCAGCACGTCGCCGGTCTCGCCGCACACCCCGATCAACGGCGACAGACCGACCTCGCCCCGGTACGTGAACGTCGAGCCTTCCTTGCCCGGACCGTAGGTGTCGACCAGGGTGGCGTCCGGGTCGATCGTGATCACCCCACCAGTGGGGCCGGCACCCATCGCCCACGCCCGAGCGAGCATCGTGCGGTTCACCGCCGCCGCCTTCTGGGCTCGACCGAAGTCGGCGCCGGCACAGAACCGGAACAGGGTCGTATGCGACGGGAACGCCTGCTGCCCACGCAGCGCCTCGGTGGCGCCCTCCAGCAGCGACCGGTCCGCCAGGAACTCACCCCCGGCCAGGACCACCTCCACCAGGGTCCGGTAGCACTCCCCGCCGGTGTAGCCACCCGGCCCGACCGGGCGCAGCCGGCGGGCGTCAGCCACATCCACAAGGTTGAGACGATCCAGCATCGGGCCCCACAAGGCGACCCCGGCCACGCCCGTCACATCCTCATCGGTCACCGACACCTTGACCGGTGCCGCCTCTCGGCGGGGCCTCGAGATGATCTCCCCGGCATCGAACAACGTCGCGGTAGCGTTCACCCGTCAGGTGCTCCTCTGGCTGGACTCGATGTGGCTTCGCAACCGTCATCGTCCCAGGCAGCGGGGCACTTGTCGCGTCAATCCAGCCATCAGCCCCCACCGGCCGCAATATCCGGGTTCTACTCTGCGGCCGTGATCCTCCCGAAGGAGCGCGACCCTCGCCTCATCACGATCCGCAGAGGGGGCACGCTCACCGACTCCGACCATCACCTCCACGCGCGGTGGGCAGCGGCATGCGCCGAACACGTCTTGCACTTCTTCGAGGCCGAGTGCCCTTCGGACACGAGACCTCGCGAAGCGATTCGAGCGATCCGCGCCTGGACTCAAGGGCGCGTGACGATGATGGCGTCCCGCGCGGCGGGCGGTCATGCCATGGGAGCGGCACGAGAGGTGACGGGAGCGGCTCGACACGCCGCCTATGCCGCGGGCCAGGCCGCATGCGTCGCTCATGTGGCTGAGCACAACCTCGGAGCCGCTGCCTACGCCATCAAGGCGGCTCGTGCTGGCACCCCAAGGGATGAGCGTCTTGCCGGCTGCCTCGAATGTGCTTGGCAACGCGAGCAACTCCCGGATGCGATCCGTCAGCTGGTCGTCGCGGACCAACGTCGACGGAACGACATCTGTTGGCGGGTGTTCGAGTTCGAGCCGGGGTGACGCTCGTGGTGTCCCCGGTGTGCCGGCCGCGGACAGGTATTTCCCGAGCACAGGCGTCATCCGCCAGCCCACGTTGGCGCTCGCACCGGCGTTGCGCGTCATCGGTCTCTGAACGATCTCGCGGTGACGGAACACCGGGAAGCGCCGTCGATATGCAGCGCTCGCGGAGGCAGCCGTGGGGCTGGGTTCGCCGCTCAGCCGGCGTGACGCGGGCAATGGTGCGCCTTGACACCGCGCCGTGTGCGTTGCCCCGCAGGCATCTCGCTCGTCTCCATTCCGTGGGTGCTGCGATGAGTTCTCGAGTCGCCGCACGTCCAACCTCGTGTCCGCCGTGGTAGCGAAGGCAACGGCGATCATCTGGCAGAGGACAAGGACCCAGGCATGCGAGAACTCCTCGTCGACTTCATCACCTCCCTCGACGGCTACGCGTCGGCCGACGGCTGGCCGGGCTGGTGGGGCCTGCAAGGGCCTGAGTACCTGGCGTGGCTCAGCGAGCAACCCGAGGTCACCTACCTGATGGGAGCGAACACCTACCGGCTGATGTCGGGCTTCGCCGCGGGCGAGCCCCCAGCAGGACAGGAAGAGCTTCCCGCTGACGAGGAGGCATCGGTCCACGGGCTCACGCAGGCGTCGAAGGTGGTGTTCTCCGCGTCGCTCGAAGCCCCGCTCAGGTGGGCCAACTGCACGCTCGTCCGCGACGATGCGGTGGAAGCGGTCCGGGCGATGAGGGACGACGGCTCGGGTCTGCTGAGCACGATCGGGAGCCTCAGCTTGTGCCGGTCGCTGCTGCGAGCCGGACTCGTCGACCGCTTCCGCGTCGTCATGTTTCCGGTGATCACCGGTGCCACCGGCGCCGAACGCATCTACGACGGCTATCCCGACGTGGCTCTCGAAATGGTCGACGACCGCACCTTCGACCGGAGCATCCAGATGGTCGAGTACCGGCCCCGCGTCCTCGAGCACCCACCGCTCGATTCCACCGCATGACGTCGCCAGGACCTGCGCGCAATCGCAGGCTCGTCGACACCAGATCCCTCGGCGGCCCGGTGTGACGAGCGACTCGACGGCAACTGGCGGAACCAGACCGTTCCGATTCGGGGTCGTGGCCCCGCTCATGACTGACCTGCCGACGTGGCGAGATCGGGTGCGCCGCATCGCGGACAGCGGCTACTCGACGTTGCTGATGCCCGACGTCCCGCAATGGCAGCCGGCGCCCGGTCCCACGCTGGCCGTTGCGGCCACTCTCACCGACCTGCGAGTGGGGACGTGGGTGTATGCCTCCCCACTGCGTCCGGCTTGGAGCACCGCGTGGGAAGCGCACTCGCTCTCGATGCTCACCGATGGTCGCTTCGAGATGGGCATCGGCACCGGCAGGCCTGGCATCGAAGACGAACTCCGCGAACTCGCGCTGCCTGTCGTACCATCGAGAGAGCGATTGGCCCAGGTGCGTGAGACCGTGACGGCGCTGCGACATCTCGACGGCCCCGACCTTCACACGCCGGTGGTGATGGCCGTGCGAGGTCCGAAGGCCCAGGCGCTCGCGGCGGAGCTCGCGGACACGGTCACCTTCGCACTGCTGCCCGGTGATCCTCGGGTCGAAGTCACGCAGCTGGTACGCGACTTCCGCGCCACCCGGGAGGTCGAACTCGCGCTCCACGTGCCAGTGATCGGGGACACTGTCGCGCCATTCATGGCGCCGCCCGACACCGACGCCGCTGCGCTTCGCGCCGCGGACTCCCTGGCGGTACTCCCGGATGACCCGGCAGCGGCGGCCGAGGAGATCCAGCGTCGGCGAGAGGAGATCGGCTTCTCCTACTTCATCTTCGGCGCCGACTTCGCCGACACGCTGGCTCCACTCGTAGCTCAGCTCGCCGGACATTAGCGGGGGGAGGGCGGGCCCTCCCCCCGGCCCCCTCCGGCGCGGCCCGCTGTTGGGTTGGGGTTGTCGGGCGGGCGAAGCCCGCCCTCGTGCGACCACGCTGGTGTCATGACGACGGTGGTGAACATCAACGAGGTGCTGGACTGCCATGTTGGCCTGACAAGCGACTGCGTCGACCGATTGCTGCTCAACGCGTACGTGCCCAATCTTCAAGTGAGCGGCCAGGTCGTTACCTTTCTCACCCAGCACCTCGGGTTCCCGATCCCTTCGCCGGCCCTCCTGGAGAAGATCGGCAACCGTTTTCGCCGCGAGGTGAAGGCCTTCGCCGCCGAGCACGAGGTGCCGATCCTCACGTTGAACAAGCCGGACCGGACGCGCTGGGACGACCGCAAGCTGGACCACGTTCGTCCCTACCTTGAGCGGGCCGAGGCCGAGGGTCGCACCGGGGTCGTCGCCATCGTGGCCACCCAGGAGTTCCAGTGGGTGTTCAGCGCCAAGAACCGCTCGACCAAGCCGGGCGTGGTCAGCTTCGACTTCGTGAAGGAAGACCGCCGAGTCGGGATGTACTACTTCTACGTCTACGACGCCGACTTCGGGCCCGGCTTCATCAAGATCTGCACCTACTTCCCCTATCCGGGAAAGGTGTGGTTGAAACGGGCACGAATGGGCCAAGCGCCAGGCCCGTCGCGAGAACCTCGGCTTCACCGAACTCTCGAACGGCTTCTCGTCCTGTGAGGACCCGGCGCGCCTGCAAGCGATCTGCGATCGCTTCGGCCCCGACGACATCGAGACCTTCTTCGCCCGCTGGACTGCTGTCATCCCGACCCCGTTCACCGAGGCCGACCGCGCCGCCGGGTACTTCTGGGAGCTGTCGATGCGCCAAGTCGAGGTCTCGCGCACGCTCGTGTTCGACGACCCCCGCCGGGCGAGGGGATTCTTCGAGGCCCTCGTCGCGGACAACATCGGCATCGGCCGTCCCGAGCAGGTCCGGGCCGTGTTCATCCCGACCAGGCGCGGGGCCCGCACCCAGTGCCCATCCCAGACCCGGGTCTTCAGCCCGGGCACCGACGTCCACGTCGACTTCTCCTACAAGCACAGCCGGATCAAGCAATACCTCAAAGAAGGGAGGGCGCTTCGTATCGAGACCGTCATCAACAAGCCGTCCGACATCGGGGTCTTGGCCCGGCTCGAGCACCTGCCCGAGCTCGTCGCCAAGGCCCGCCAGGTCAACGACCGTCTGCTTATGATCGAACGTGCCGGTCAGGGCTGTGCCATCGGCTCTGCGCTCTTCGAGCGCATCCACCAGCCCTACATACGGGAGGGCCAACGAACCGGAGCCTTCCGCTTCGGGGATCAACGCGCCATGGCCCTGGCCGGCTCGCTCTGCCTCGTCGTCCACGCCGTCACCGGCTTCACCAACAAGAGCCTTCGCGGGCAGGTGGCCGGACTCCTCGGCAACGGCTACAGCTCTTCGCAGATGAGCTACGACCTCCGCCGCCTCCGCCTCCACGGTCTGATCGAGCGTCAAGCGGGCACCAACTCCTACCAGCTCACCGCCGAAGGGATCCGAGTCGCCGTCTTCTACACCAAGCTCCACGCCCGACTCCTCTGCCCGCTCCTCGACGCCGACGCACCGCCAGCGCCGATCGAGATGCGTCGCGCGCTCGCAACCGTCGACCGGCTCCTCACCGACTACGTGGCCAACGCCCGACTTGGGACGGCAGCTTGAAACTTGTCACAAAATCCAGAAACCGGTGAACCAAGAAGATCTAGGCCAGCGCCCCGGATCAGAATCATCGGAGGAAGGACATGTCACACGTACGCCGCTTCGACCACGTCGGCATCACGGTCGCAGACCTCGATGCCGCGACGGACTTCTTCGTCGCGTTGGGGCTGGAGATCGAGGGGAGGAACTTTGTCGAGGGTGAGTTCATCGACACCGTCATCGGCATCCCGGAGTCAAGAACCGAGATCGTGATGCTTCGGCCTCCCGACCACGGCACACGCGTCGAACTCTCTTGTTTCGTCCGGCCTAGCTCGATGCCGGGCTCACCGGCCGCGATGGCCAACGAAATCGGCCTGCGAAGCATCGTGTTCGAGGTTCACGACCTCGATGCCGCCGTTGACCAAGCGGCCTCCGCCGGCTACGCGTTGGTGGGCGGAATCGGCGAGTACGAGGGCTCGTGGCGAATGGCCTACGTCCGCGGCCCCGAGGGGATCATCGTCGCGCTCGCCCAGCCCATCGGTTGACAGGGCTCTTCGAGCTCGTTCGCGGTTCGGGTTGAGAACGTCGAGATCGAGCGGCCATCGACCTCGCCGGTGGTTCGTCGCTGACTTCTGGCGCCGCCACGAACGCTGCCGGAGCCAATCGACTCGCGGAGCTGCATCCTGCTGCGCACCGATTCGGCGTTGTTCCGACCTCGGAACAACGCCGATTGTTCCGACCTGGTGATTGTTCCGACCTGCGCGTCGATCAGCTTGTGCGATCTCAGGATCGTTGGCCGCGGGGTCGGAACAATCAGAGGGCGTCGAGGAAGGCGAGTAGCGGGTCGGGCGGCTGGTAGCGGCCGGGCGTGGTGCCCGGCGGCGTGACGCGGGCGACTGCTCGCTCCTTCTGGTCCATGTCGGCGTGCAGGTAGATGTGGGCGGTGGCGATCTGTTCGTGGCCAAGCCAGAGCGCGATGACGGCGACGTCGGTGCCGGCGTGGAGGAGCCGCATGGCGGCGGTGTGCCGCAAGGTGTGCATGGTGACGTGCTTGTCGCGCAACGACGGGCAGCTGCTGCGGGCGACGGCGAGGTGGCCGGCGAGGCGGCGTTCGATGGCGTCGTGGCTGAGCCGTGTCCCGGTGCGTGTCGGGAACAGCGGTTCCCACAGCTCGCCAGTGTCCTCGCTGAGCCAGCCGCGCAGCACCGCGACGGTGAGCGTGGTGAGCGGGGTGGCGCGTTCCTTCCGTCCCTTGCCGATGCAGCGGACGTGTGCGCCGGCCTGGAGGGCGACGTCGCCGCGGGACAGGCTGATGATCTCGGAGATCCGCAGGCCGGTCTGGACGGCGAGGACGAGCATGGCGTGGTCCCGCCGACCGGCCCAGGTGCTGCGGTCGGGCGCGGTCAGGAGTTTGTCGACCTCGGTGTCGGTGAGCCAGGTGACGTCTCTGTGCTCGCGGTGCTTGGTCGGGATGGCGAGCACGCGCTGGATGACGGCGGCGTGTTCGGGGTGGTGGAGAGCGGCGTAGCCGAACAGCGAGTGGATAGCTGCGAGCCGCCAGTTGCGGGTGCGAATCGTGTTGTGCCGGTCGTGTTCGAGATGGTCCAAGAACCCGGCGACGAGCGGCGCGTCCAAGTCCGCGATGTCGAGCCTCGACGGCGCCTTGCGAGTCCTGGCGGCGGCGAAGCCGAGCAGCAGCCGGAACGTGTCGCGGTAGCCGGCGATGGTGTGAGGGGAGGCGCGACGTTGCGCCATGAGACGATCGGTGAAGAAGGCCTGTAGCACCGGTGCGAGCGCGGTCATGATTCGCCTCCCTGGTGCTGTTCGAGACGAGCCGCAACCAACTGCATGAGCTCGGGCACCGCAGACAAGTACCAGTAGGTGTTGGCCGGCTCTACGTGGCCGAGATAGGTGGACAGCACCGGCAGCAGCGCCGAGATGTCGACGCCGTGGCGGTGCGCATCGATGAGTGTGTGCACCGCGAACGCATGCCTCAGATCGTGTATGCGCGGATGAACGGTCTCGGTGCGCAGCCCAATCCGTTCGGTGGCCTCGCGGAACGCCCGGTGGGCCGCGTGCCGCGAGAGCACGCCCCCGGTGACCGACAGGAAGAACCGATCGACCAGCGGTCTCGGGCACAGCCGATCGCGGGCTGTTGCATATTCCCGCAGTTCGGCGGTGACTGACGGGTGCAGAGGCACCAGCCGCACACGGTCGAACTTCGCGTGTCGGACGGTGATCATCCCGTGGACGAGGTCGACCTCCGTGCACCTCAGCGCGACCGCCTCCCCGACGCGCATGCCGGTCGCGGCCAGCAGCCCGAACAAGGCGAGGCAGGTCGCCGCCCGCAGCGGCGGTTGGAGCCGTTGCGTTGCGGCCAGCACCTCGCCGAGTTGGTCCGGCGTGTAGATGTAGGGTGCCGGCCGCCGCCGCGGGACGGAGAGCAGACCGGGCGGTGGGACCTGATGAGCTGGGTCGATCGCGTGCAGGTAGCGGGCAAAGCAGCGCACCGCGCTCAGCCGGTAGTCGACGCTGATCGGCTTGAGTCCCTCGGGCTGACGGGCCCAGGCGACCGCCAACTCGACGGTCACCATCGTCGCTCCACAGGCCTCGAGGTAGACGACGAAGCCCGCCAAGAACCTGGCCGCATCAACGAGCTGGAAACCCAACCCCCGGCGCAGCCGCAGGTAATCATCGAGATGCTCGCCCAGCGTGCTCACCGCGCCCCTCCTGTCGGCCAGGGCCGCGCGATGGTGCGGAGCCGTTCGACGTCGACGCGGGCGTAGACAGCGGTGGAGGCGAGCGACCGGTGCCGCAACACCTGGCCGATCTCCCCGAGAGGTGCGCCCGCGCGCAGCATGTCGCTGGCGGCAGTGTGGCGCAGCCGGTGGGCGCGCACCACGCCAAGCCCGGCCCGACGGGCCGCGCTGGCCACGATCGCGGTCACCCCGCCTCGCCTGATGCCGACAGGGGGAGGTCGCAGGCGCAGGAACACCTCCCGCACCGTGGCGGTGAGCGGCCGGCCCCGGCACAAGTACGCCACGATCGCCTCGCCAACATCGACGGGCAGCGGCAGCTGATCAACGCGGCCGCCCTTGCCGTGGACCGTGAGCTGACCGGCCTGCCAATCGAGATCATCCAGCTGCAGCGTGGCGACTTCGGTGGCCCGCAGCCCGAGCCGCAACATCAACACGATCACCGCGTAGTCGCGTCGACCACTTACCCGCCGACGATCACACACCCCCAGCAAGGCCTTCGCTTGCGACGGTGTGATCCCTTGCGGCAAAAGCGACCGTCGCCGCCCCGACACGGGCAGCGCCGCTGCCGAAAGGTCGTGGTCGACGAGGCCCGTCAGGCAGCAGTAGCGAAGGAACGAACGCAGCGCGCACCCGTAGCGCCGCACCGTCGCCGGCGACCGATGACCGACCTCGCCGAGCACCGAGCTCGACACGTCAGCCGCAGTCAGCGCGCGCAGCTCGCGTCCACCGAGGCCCGCGAGGAACCTCCGAACCTCGGACACATAGGCCTCGACGGTCAACTCCGACACGCCGCGCTCGCTGCGCAAGTAGCCGATGAACGCCTCCAACAGAACCTCGGACGGCATCACCGCGCTGGAACCCGATCTGGACATGAACCGCCTCCTTCACTCGCAACCAGTGAAGAAGGCATCGGCAGAGCCGCTGGATTGTTCCGACCTGCGCTCGCCCCAACCGCCTACCAACCGGCCGGAATCACTCCCAGGTCGGAACAATCACCAGGTCGGAACAATCGGCGTTACGTGCGGGTCAGGCTGGGCCGCGTAGCCGCCCATATCGCTCAGCCGCGGCCCGGCGAGCTGGAGCGTCGAACCGGCGATCGGCGCTCTCGCCGGTGGCGCCAGCATGCGCTCGAACCCTCGCGACAAGAGCATCCCCCCGTGTGGCGTCGCGGACGCGCCACAGCAGCTTGCTTCGGAAGCCGGCGGCCCAGGCCACACCGATCGATCCCGACCGTCTTACTGCCGGCTGATGGCCGTCAAATCTCACGCAGCGTGGTTTCGGCTGATCGAGCACCAAGTGCTCTGGAAAGTCGAGCGGTAGAAAACCGGTAGAAGTTCAGACTTATCCACAGCCAAAAATAGCTGTCTACGTGCGCAAACGAATGGTGGAGCTGGGGGGAATCGAACCCCCGTCCATCAGGCGGTGACCGTCCGTGCTACGACCATTCCCGAGTTCGAGGCTGACGTCGCCTCACCGCCGGGTCGGCTGGCCCCTCACGAGGCCACCGCCGGGTCTTTCCCCGGGGCCAGCGGTCTTTCCCGCCGCCAGCAGGCTTTCCCGCTGTCATCCTCCGCTTCTGTTGCCGGGCTGCGGTGGACCGGCCCCGTGTGGCCTTGCGGCTCACGATGTCTCTCTACCGTCTAGGTATTAGGCGGCGAGAGCGTACTGCTCGTTGGCAGATATTGGTTTGCCCCGTTTAGCGAGTCTGAGCAACTCGGGTCGCACGCTCGGCCAGCGGCTCTGACGTCGAAACCTGTCAGCCCCGTGTCCGTGCGCCCGCCAGTGTAGCGGCAAGCCCCGCCGTCCCGGCCCCTGATATCCGGCGCGACGCGCTCGTCGGCGCGGAAGAAGCGATGGACGGAACGGCTCTCCCCGCCCGCTACGGTCCCCCGGATGTCCAAGCGTGGGTGGGGCGCGTGCGGAAGAGCGGTCACGGCGGTCGTGCTGGTGCTGGGAGGCTTGGTCGCGGCGCTCGGCCCCGGCGCTCCGCCGGCGGCGGCGGCGCTGCCCCCAGTCAGCGCCATCGGCGACTCGACGCTGCTCGGGATGACCGCCTCGGCTCGCGCTGTCGTCGGCGCCTCCTACAGCTTCTTGTGGGACGCCCGCAGCTGCCGGCGCCTCGTGATCACCAGCTGCCGTGGCCGCGATCACCTCGTGCCGCCCAACACGCTCGTCACGATGCGGGCGCGGGCAGGCCAGCTCGGCGACGCCGTGGTGATCATGGCGGGCTACGACGATTGGTTCGGCTTCGCGGCGGCGGTGGACGCCATCATGGCCGAGGCGCTGCGCCAGTCCATCGGCCACGTGATCTGGCTCACCTACCGGACTCAGGGTCCCTACGTGGGAGTGGGTGGCGCGTCGGCTGCTACCTACCGTCAGTTCAACGCCACCCTCCTCGCCAAGGCCCGCCAGTACCCGGAGCTGAGGGTGGCCGACTGGGACCGATACACGATCGGTCGCAGCACGTGGTTCGCCCGCGACGGGATCCACCTGAGCGCGCTGGGCGCGCAGGGCCTCGCTGGCTTCCTCAGGGCGCAGTACGACAGCCTCGGGCTGCAACGCTGTCATGGAGCCGTGTCCGGCGTACCGGCTGGCCCGCCGACCGTCCTGGCGCCGCGGCAGGCGCCGGCGGCGCACTTCACGGCGTCGGCCATACGAGTTTTCGACACCCGGCCCGACGGTGATGCCGTCAGCCTCCCCCTCGGAACGAACCACGCCATCGCGATCCCACTGCTCGCCACGGGGAAGGTTCCTGCGGGCACGACCAGCGTCCTCGTCAACGTCACCGCCGTGAGCGCCTGCGGGCCCGGATACGTCACGGCCTACCCATGTGGATCCGTGCCCCTCGCATCCAACGTGAACTTCGCCACCGGTCGCACCCGCGCCGCGCTGGCCTCGGTGCTGCTCGATCCGCGAGGCAATCTCTGCCTCTTCGCGAGCGAGACCACAGACGTCGTCGTCGACCTCTTCGGGTCCTTCGGACCCGCCGGGCTCGCCGTGAACCCCGTGACCCCGACGAGGTTCCTCGACACCCGTAACGGACGCGGACTGGGCAACCCCCACCTCGGACACGTCGGCGGCCGCTTCGCGCTCCAGGTGGCCGGGGTCGGGCCCGTGCCCGCCGGAGTCAAGGCCGCGCTCCTCAACGTGACGGTGATCGACCCCGACGGTCCTGGCTACGTCACCGTGTACAACTGCGGGGCCCAGCCACTCGTCTCCAACGTGAATTTTCCCGCCGGGCAGGTGGTCGCCAATCTCGTGGCGGCCGCGCTCGACAGCGCCGGCCATGTCTGCCTCGCGTTGAGCACGACCAGTCACGTCGTGGTCGATGTCGTCGGATGGTTCGGCTCCACGGGTTTGCGACTCCAGGCGGCCACCCCGCAGCGGATCGTGGACACGCGCAGCGGCCGCGGCCACGCGGGTCCGGTCCCGGCCGGCGGAGCGTTCGCCGTCCCGGTCGCGGCCAGGGCGTTGTTGGCGACGATCACGGCGGTGGTGCCAACGGCCCCGGGTTATCTCACCGCCTATCCGTGCGGCGCTCGTCCCAACGCCTCCACCCTCAACTACAAAGGCGGCGACGTGGTGCCGAACCTCGCCGCAGTGGCCAGCGCGGGGGGCTCCGTGTGCATCTACACCTCCGCCGCCAGCAACGTCCTCGTCGATCAGGCCGGAGTCTTCGTCCCCTAGATGACTAATTCGAAGGGGTCGTTAGTAGTCGTAGGCGGTGAGGGAGCGGAGCACTGGTTGGCCGGTGTGGTCGTTGTGCCAGATGGCGGCGGTGAGGGCGAGAAGGCGTTGGAGGACTCGAACAACGACGCCACCTGGTGTTCTGCCGCCGTGGCGTTCGAGGTCGAGTTGGCCTTTCAACGTGTCGTTGATGGATTCGATGATTTGACGGAACGGTTTGAGCAGTCGGGCGCCGGGACGAGATGGTTCGCGCTTGAACGTGGGGCGCAGCAGGTGCACTCCGTGATCGGTGAGGAAGGTCTCGAACTCGCGGCTGGCGTAGCCCTTGTCGGCGATGAGGATCTGACCGGCCCGGGCGCCCAGCAGGTCGGGGTCGGTCTCGAACAGGTCTCGGGCGATGTCGCGTTCGTCGAGTTTGGGGTGGGCCAGGGCGTAGGTGATGGGCAGCCCGCCGGGAGTGCAGACGAGGTGCAGGCGCAGGCCCCAGAAGTAGCGGGAGTGGCTGGCGCAGTAGCCGTAGCCGGCCCAGCCGGCCAGATTCGAACGGCGGGCGGTGGGCCGGGATCGGCCGCATTCCACCGGGGTCGAGTCGATGATCCAGGTGTCGTCACACCACGCCCGAGTGTCGACCGCCAAGACTCGGATCAGCGCCTGGAGCAGGCCCGACGCCGCCCGCAGCCGCCGGTTGTAGCCGGACTGGCGAGGCAGATAGGGGAACAGGTGCACCAGGTGGCAGCGGGCATAACGCAACCAGCGCGGTCTCGGATGTGAACCCCAACAGCGCCTGCAACACCGCCACCGTCGCCAACTCGGCGTCACTCAGTCTGGGCTCGATGCCCACCACCGGGCGCACCGGCGCCAAGCTCGGGTCATCCTTCAACGCGTCATCGATACGGACGTACAGTGCAGTCGCGAGGGTGTCCAGGTCGGCGTCCATGAGACCTCCACGGTCGAACGGAGTAGCAACGCCGATCGTGGACGCTCTCGCCGCGTCAGGCGCGGACCCTTGGAATCACTCGTCTAGATGAGTGATTCCCGGGGGTATCCGCCGCTGACGAGGCGAGAGCGTCCACGATCGGCGTTGCTTACCCGATCGATCTGGGAGGACCGATGGACGCCGATCTGGACACTCTCGCTACCGCACTGTACGTGAAGGTGGACGACGCCTTGGCGGACGATCCGAGCCTGGCGCCGGCGCGGCCCAGGGAGGGCTTCAGCACGAAGCTGGCTGATAGCGAGTTGATCACCTTGGCCGTGATGCAGGCGCTGCTCGGGTACACGTCCGAGACCCGCTGGCTGCGCCACGCCCGTCAGCACCTCCGACATCTGTTCCCTTATCTGCCCCGCCAGTCCGGCTACAACAAGCGGCTGCGGCGGGCGTCGGACCAGCTGCTGGCGTTCATCCGGCTGTTGGCGACCGATACCGATCTGTGGGGCGACGACACCTGGGTGATCGACTCCACCCCCATCGAGTGCGGTCGGTCTCGGCCCACCGCCCGACGGTCTGATCTGGCCGGATGGGCTGGCTACGGCTACTGCGCCAGCCACTCCCGCTACTTCTGGGGGCTGCGACTGCACCTGGTGTGCACCCCCGCGGGCTGCCCGTCACGTTCGCGTTGACCAATCCCAAAGTTGACGAACGCGAAGTCGCCCGCGACCTGTTGGAAACCGAACCCGACCTGATCGCCACCCGCCCAGGCCAGACGATCCTCGCCGACAAGGGCTACGCCAGCGCCGAGTTCGAACGGTTCCTCGCCGACCACGGCATCACCCTCCTACGCCCGGCCCGCACCGACGAGAAGCGACGCCCAGGTACGCCGCTGCTCAAGCCGTTGCGTCAACTCATCGAATCGGTGAACGACACGCTCAAGGGCCAACTCGATGTCGAACGCCACGGCGGCCGCACTGCAACCGGTGTGGTCGTGCGAATCGCCCAGCGACTCCTCGCCCTCACCGCCGCCATCTGGCACAACCACCGCAGCGGCCAACCCGCACTGCGCTCCCTCATCGCCTACGACCACTGACCCCCGGGAATTAGTCATCTAGACGAGTGATTCCAAGGGTCCGCGCCTGACGCGGCGAGAGCGTCCACGATCGGCGTTGCTACTCCGTTCGACCGTGGAGGTCTCATGGACGCCGACCTGGACACCCTCGCGACTGCACTGTACGTCCGTATCGATGACGCGTTGAAGGATGACCCGAGCTTGGCGCCGGTGCGCCCGGTGGTGGGCATCGAGCCCAGACTGAGTGACGCCGAGTTGGCGACGGTGGCGGTGTTGCAGGCGCTGTTGGGGTTCACATCCGAGACGCGCTGGTTGCGTTATGCCCGCTGCCACCTGGTGCACCTGTTCCCCTATCTGCCTCGCCAGTCCGGCTACAACCGGCGGCTGCGGGCGGCGTCGGGCCTGCTCCAGGCGCTGATCCGAGTCTTGGCGGTCGACACTCGGGCGTGGTGTGACGACACCTGGATCATCGACTCGACCCCGGTGGAATGCGGCCGATCCCGGCCCACCGCCCGCCGTTCGAATCTGGCCGGCTGGGCCGGCTACGGCTACTGCGCCAGCCACTCCCGCTACTTCTGGGGCCTGCGCCTGCACCTCGTCTGCACTCCCGGCGGGCTGCCCATCACCTACGCCCTGGCCCACCCCAAACTCGACGAACGCGACATCGCCCGAGACCTGTTCGAGACCGACCCCGACCTGCTGGGCGCCCGGGCCGGTCAGATCCTCATCGCCGACAAGGGCTACGCCAGCCGCGAGTTCGAGACCTTCCTCACCGATCACGGAGTGCACCTGCTGCGCCCCACGTTCAAGCGCGAACCATCTCGTCCCGGCGCCCGACTGCTCAAACCGTTCCGTCAAATCATCGAATCCATCAACGACACGTTGAAAGGCCAACTCGACCTCGAACGCCACGGCGGCAGAACACCAGGTGGCGTCGTTGTTCGAGTCCTCCAACGCCTTCTCGCCCTCACCGCCGCCATCTGGCACAACGACCACACCGGCCAACCAGTGCTCCGCTCCCTCACCGCCTACGACTACTAACGACCCCTTCGAATTTGTCATCTAGCTGTGCTCTGGGGTCAGAACGTTGAGCATGTCGGCATGTTTCATGCGGCGGGGGTGAGGCGCGCGTGGTCGACGTAGTCGGTGATGACTCGGTCGATGGTGGTCAGGGCGCGGCGAAGCTGGGGTGGTGCGGGTGGCTGGTGGCCAGCGGCGACGAGTGGTCTGAGGACGCGGTCGTGGACCTTGTTGTAGAAGACGGCGACTCGGATGCCGTCGTTGGTGAGGGTGTAGGTGTTGGTGTGGGGGATGCGTTGGATGAGCCCGTGCAGGCGGAGGCGGCGCAGGTCGTAGGTCATCTGCGATCGGGTGTAGTCCGTTCCGAGGAGTCCGGCGACCAGCCCGCGAAGGCTCTTGTTGGTGAAGCCGGCGACGGCGTGGACGAACACGCAGAGGGCGCCGGTCAGGGCCATGGCGCGTGGGTCTCCGAAGCGCAGGGCTCCGGTTCGTTGGCCCTCCCGTATGTAGGGCTGGTGGATGCGCTCGAAGAGCGCAGAGCCGATGGCACAGCCCTGACCGGCACGTTCGATCATAAGCAGACGACGGTTGACCGCGTGCTCGCCTTGGCGATGAGTTCGGGCAGATGCTCGAGCCGGGCGAGGATCCCGATGTCAACCGAAACCCGCACACGTTCGTTTCGGCAGATTCGTGCTGCGAGCAGGGCTTCTCCGGCTTCGTCGAGGGTCCGCGTTCTTCGAGGTGAAGTCTGCGATCGTTAGGCGGCACCTAGCAGATCGAGGTAGGAGGAAGGCGTGCACGGAAGACGGGCCGGGCTGCGGGTCGTTCACGGCAGCGGGCAGGTTGCCATCAGCGAGTCCCTGGATCCGGATCGCTTCCAGACCGACTGCGTCGACGGGTATGTGGCCTCGTGGGTCGCCCGAGGCTTCAGCCAGGCGACCGTTGACAGCGCCACGGCTCGACTGGAGCGTGTGCTGGCCGCCGTCGCCAAGCCTGCTTGGGAGGTGACGCGCGAGGACATGGACCGGGTGGTGGGGACGTGGGCGGCGGCTGGCATCGCGCCCTCCACCCGCCGCGGCTACGTGCAAGCCTTCAAGGGCTTCCACGAGTTCCTCGCCGCCCGGAAGGCGAACAGCATCGAGGCCGCGTTCGGGGTTCGCCTGGAGAGCCCGCTGGATGAGTTCAACGCCGCCCGCCACGTGGGGAACGAGTCGGCGTCCGCCGAGGCTCCACCGACGGCTGAGCGGATGGAGGAGTTCTTCGACTTCCTCCGCGACCGGGTCGCCACCGCCCGCAAGTTCGGCTCGGCGGGACGGGACTACGCGCTGTTCCGCACCCTCTATCACGCCGGCGTGCGCGCCGAGGAGGCGGCCGCGCTCGAACTGGGCGATCTGCACTTCGGGCGCGGTCCCTTCGGCAAGCTTCACGTGCGCTTCGGCAAGGGCGCCAAGACGTCGGGCCCTCGACCGCGGTGGGTGCCGATGCTCGACGGGTTGGATTTGATCTTGCGCTGGTTCGTCGACGACGTCCGCACCCGTTTCCCCGACTCCAAGGCCCTGTTCTGTGACGAAGGGGGAGGCCGACTGCACCGGGGGACAATCCGCAATCGTCTCCGTCACCTCCTGGCGTGTGAAGGACGACCGGAGGAGGAGCGCTTCACCCCCCACGGCTTGCGCCACGCCTGTGCCACCCACAACTACGAACGAGGCGTCGACCTGGTCGCTATTCAGCAGATGCTCGGGCATTGGCAGGTCGGCACCACGATGCGGTATGTCACACCATCGGCGACGTTCATCGAGGACGCCTATCGCCGGGCGGTGTCCGACACGTTGGGCAAGCTCGAGGAGGGCGACGATGGACATTAGGTGGAGGCTGCGGATGACGGCCGCTCAGCACGAGGTGTGGACCGGCGCCCAGCTGCGCCGGTTGCTGGCCGAGCGGGCTGGGCTGGAGTTGTCGTCGGCGTCGGTGTCCGCCCTGTTCACCAAGAACCCGGTTCAGGTGAAACTGACGACGCTCGCCGCTCTGTGCACGGCCCTCGAGTGCAGTCCCAACGATCTGTTCGACGTCGACACCACCCCGGTGACGCCGAAAACCAAGCCGGCGAGGTCTTCCCGTCAGCCTCCGAAGGTGGCCCGCGGGCGTTCCATGCCGCCGCGGTGACCGCTCGGGCGTGTGTGGACTGCGGCGCTCCGGTCCGGCCTCGGGATCGGGTTCGCTGCAGCCGATGTCATCGCACCGCAGAACCCGACCAGACCTGCCACGGCTGCGGGCAGCAGCGGCGCATCGTGGGATGCGGTCTGTGCGACTCGTGCTGGCAGCGCGACCCCGACCGGCTGCTCCGCCAAGCTGAGCGGATCGCCACCCGACTCGAACAGCCACCGGCGTGGCTGGCTGCCTTCGTCGACCACGCCGCGGCCCGAAACTGCGTCGGCCGCACGTCGCTCATGCTTGGTCGACTGGGACGCCTGCTCGCCGAGCCGGGACCGACCAACCCCCAGGCCCTCCTCGAGCAGGCCCATCAAACAGGAGGCTCGGGGGCGCTGGCCCGCACCCTGGAGGACTTCTTCGTCGATGCCGGACTCGCCTTTCCGATCGACCGCACCGCCCAACGCTGGTCGGCGCGGCGTCGACGCCGGATCGCGGAGGCACCCGAGCCGCTGCGCCCGGCGCTGGCCCGCTTCGCCGACACACTCGTGGCCAGCCAGCAACGTGCCCGCCAGGCCGGCACCCGACCCCGGGGCGAGCGCACCGTCGTGGACGATCTTGCCATCGTTCGCGACCTCGCCCGGTTCTTGATCGCCGAGCGGGCCAAACCGGACTGGGCGAGCATCGAGCGGGGCGACATCGAGGCATTCCTGGCCGAACGGACCCTCAGCCGGGCCCGCCGGCTGAGCACCCTGCGCGTCTTCTTCCGCTGGGCGCGGGGCAACCGGGTCGTGCTGGTCGACCCGACCAAGACCATCTCCAGCCATCGCCACCGAGCACCACGCTCGGCGATCCTCAGCCTGGCCGAGCAGCGCCGCTTGTTCCGCCGTTGGACCACCGGCCGCGACGCCCATCCCCATGAACGCCTCGTCGGTCTGTTCGCCCTGCTGCACGCCGCCTCGTCTTCGGAGCTGCGAAACCTGAAGGTGTCCCAGATCGACGTCGGGCGACGCACCATCCGGCTCGGTCGGCGGCCGCATCCCGTTCCGCTCGACTCCGCCACATGGGACGCGCTTCAGCGCTGTCTCGATCACCGCGACGAACTCGCCACCCACAACCCGCACGTCATCGTCACCGCCATCACCAGGACGCGTCGGACAGCCGCGTCGGATCAGTACCTGTGGCGAGTGCTCGGCCCCGCGGGCATCACCCCGCGCCCCCTGCGGGCCACGCGTCTGGTCGGTCTGGTCGCCAGCCTCGACCCGAAGCTGGTGTGTGAGGCCACTGGGATGGCCCCGGCGGGCGTCCTGCCCTATGCCGCCGACCAGGTCCAAGACGCTCGTCTGTCGAACCTGTGAGCTTCAGGCGCGACCTTGCACACGTCGGCGGGAACGTGTGCGCTTTGGACGGCTTGTTGATGACGGTCTCGATGCGAAGGGCTCTTCCCTCCTTCAAGTACTGCTTGATCCGGGAGTGCTTGTAGCGAAAGTCGATCTTCACCTCGGTGCCCGGGCAGAACACTCGGGTGGCGAAGGGCTCTTTGGTGGTCTTGCGGACCTGGCGGGCGAACACGGCGGCCATCTCGTGGGGTCGGCCGATGCCGATGTTGTCGGCGACCAGGGACTCGAAGAAGCCACGTGCTCGGCGAGGATCGTCGAACACCAGCGTGCGGCTCACCTCGACCTGGCGCATGGACAGCTCCCACCAGTAGCCCGCAGCCCGGTCAGCGGTGGTGAAGGGCGTGGGGATGTGGGTGATCCAGCGGTCGAAGAACGACTGGACGTCGTCAGGGCCGAACCGGTCGCAGATGGTTTGCAGCGCCGTCGGCTGCGCGCAGGTAGCGAAGCCGTTGGCCAGCGCCGTGAACGTGACACCGTCCCGTTTGGCTTGGCGTTTGGCCCACTCGTGGCCGTTGACCCACACCTTTGCCGGATAGGGGAAGTAGGTGCAGATCTTGATGAAGCCGGGCCCGAAGTCGGGATCGAGCACGTAGAAGTAGTAGCTCCCGACGCGGCGCTCGGTCTTGGCGAACTCGAAGTACACGCCGCCGCCCCCGCCGGTGCGGCGAGCAGCGCTGTAGACCCACTGGAACTCTTGGGCCGACACGATGGCGACCACGCCGAACCGGCCGTCGCGTTCAGCCCGATCGAAATGAGGGCGGACATGGTCGAGCTTGCGGTCATCCCAACGAGACCGGTCGGGCTTCTTCAGTTTCAAGACCGGGATGTCGTTGGCCGAAGCGAACGCCGACACGTCGCGACGGAACCGGTTCCCGATCTTCTCCAACAGGGCAGGCGAGGCGATCCTGTTGCCCAGGTGGTCCTCCAGGAACCGACGCACTTGCGGCCCGACCTGCAGCTTCTGGACGTAGGCGTTCAGATAGAGACGATCAACGCACTCCACTTCCAAGCCCACATGTCCGTCCAGGACCTCGTTGATGTTCGTCACGCTCGCCACCGCACCAGCGTGGTCGCACGAGGGCGGGCTTGGCCCGCCCGACAGGTTCACTGCCACGACGGCCGCGCTGGGGGGAGGCCGGGAGGGGGGCCCGCCCCCCTCCCGCTAATGCCGTAACCGGCAACGTTCGCCCCGTTGCGCCGGCCAGTGCCGGCGCCGACTGCGTTGCGCCTCGTCGCAATAGTGCTGCGACTATTGCTTCCTCGTCGCGCCTTGCCGGCACCAACCCTGGCTCGGCGGACCGGGCCTCAGTCACCGGTCACGGCACTAGGAGGCTCGGCCGCCTCCTACCCGTCCATCCCTTTGTGCTGGCGGCCGATGGCTCGCGCCACTTCGAGCGCGGCGTCCCGCTCGGCCATGGCCTGGCGCTTGTCTCCCTTGCGGCGACCCTTGGCCAAGGCGAGCTCGACCTTCGCCTTCCCCTCACGGAAGTAGATCGACAGCGGCACCAGCGCGAGGTGCTCCTGCGCGACCCGCGCCGCGAGCTTGTCGAGCTCGTCGCGATGGAGAAGCAGCTTGCGGGGACGATCGGGGTCGTGCGCCCCGAAGCCTTGGGCGAAGGCGTATGGCGAGATGCGGACGCCTTCCATCCAGCACTCACCGCGGGTGATCCGAGCGTACGCGTCGGCCACCTGGACCTGGCCGGCCCGCAGACTCTTCACCTCACTTCCAGCCAGCACGAGGCCAGCCTCGACCGTTTCGAGGATGGTGTAGTCGCGCCGGGCCTTGCGGTTGCTGGCCACGGGTTTGGTACCCGGGGGAGCCATAGAAGCAGTCCAGGGTAGCGCCGGCCTCGCCAGGCGGACCGGCCCCAAGGACCGGGTCGAACCGGTCCACCGAGGACGCGCCCTCGCGCTTCGACCTGGCCTGCGCTCGACAACCTCGCCACTACGCTCCCGGCGCCATGCTGCGCCTGACAGAGCTCGTGTACGGACAGATCGTCGCCCATGTCTACGACGGCCTGCCCGACGAGGCCTGCGGTCTCCTCATCGGCGATCCACAGTCGGGCAAGGTCTCGCGGTTCTACGCGACCGCCAACATCGCCGCCTCGGCTCGCGTGTACACCGTCGATCCTCACGACCACCTCCGAGCCGATCGGGAGGCCGAGCGGCTCGGGCTCGAGATCATCGGAGTAGTGCACTCCCACACTCACACCGAGGCCTACCCGAGTCCCACCGACATCGAGCAGGCGCCCGTCCCGGGCTGGCACTACGTCATCCTCAGCCTCAAGCGTGACGCACCGGTCCTGCGGGCGTACCGGATCGTCGACGGCGAGGTGACCGAGGAGCCCGTCGAGCTCCTGCGCCGCTAGCCCGACTGCGGTACCGAATCGGTACCGATTCGGCGAGCGGCGAGCGGCTCTTTTGCCGATCATGCTGGTCGATCGGCGCTCATCGGCGCGAAGTGACACGCATGAACGAGAAAGGGCCCCGCGCGGCGGTGGCGGATGGTCGGATCGCGGATGGTCGGATCGCCGCCGGGCCGGGTAGAATCCCGATTGAGCTGATCGGGTTAGTGGCCGATCCGCCACGAGGGACCGGGAGAGATCGGGAGAGGCCGGCAGCGGCCGATAGAGCGGAAGGGTCGGAAGAGGTCTGGCGATGCCCATCTTCGAGAACGTGCTCGACATGATCGGCAACACCCCTCTCGTGGACGTGAGCAGCCTGAGCCCGAACCCGGAAGTGCGGATCCTGGCCAAGATGGAGAGCCAGAACCCGTTCGGGTCGGTGAAGGATCGCATCGCCCGCTCGATGATCCAGACGGCCGAGAAGGAGGGCCGGCTCCAGCCCGGCCAGACGATCGTCGAGCCCTCCTCGGGGAACACCGGTATCGCTCTCGCCGCCATCGCCGCGCTCAAGGGTCACCCGATCAAGATCCTCATGCCGGAGAGCGTCTCGGCCGAGCGGCGCCAGATGCTCGAGGTCTTCGGGGCCGAGGTGATCCTGACGCCGGGTGCCGAAGGCTCGAACGGAGCCGTCCGCCGGGCTCTGGCCCTGGCCGCTGAGCACCCCGACTGGTTCATGCCGTACCAGTACGCGAGTGACGCCAACCCCCGCGCCCATTACGAGGGGACGGCGCCGGAGATCTGGCGGGATTGCCCCGAGATCACCCACTTCGTGGCCGGGCTGGGCACGAGCGGCACGCTCATGGGTGTCGGCCGCTATCTCAAGGAGCAGAATCCCGCCATCAAGGTGGTGGCGGTCGAGCCTCCGCTCGGAGAGCTCGTGGAGGGCTTGCGCAACCTCGACGAGGGCTACATCCCCCCGGTCTTCGAGACGTGGCACGGCTTCGAGTTGCTCGATCGCAAACGGGTCGTGCGGCCGCGTGAATCGCTCGAATGGACGCGACGCCTGGTGCACGAGACCGGGGTCTTCGCCGGGATCTCCTCGGGGGCGGCGCTGGCTGGCGCGGCCAAGGTGGCGACGGAGATCGACGAAGGCGTGATCGTGTTCATCGTGTCCGACGGCGGCTGGAAGTACCTGTCGACCGGTGCCTACACCGATGACCTCGACGCGGCCGAGGCGACCGCGGAACGCATCATCTACTTCTAATAGCGGGCCGCCAGTCAGCCGATTTCGCGCGGCCTAGCGCGCGCGCATTCGACGCGAAACCGCGTCAGATCACGCTCGGCGGACGGGGCACCGGGTGGCGGGCCTGGGCGCTGGGGCGGATCAGGAGGGCGATTCCGCCGGCCAGTCCCACGAGTCCGGCCGCCAACGTGAGCCACAGCCCGCCGCCGACCGAGATCCTCGCGATGCCGGCCGCTTCGATCGGGCGGGCCTTGTCGTTGACGTCGACGATGTCGGCGACGGCGATGGCGATGACGAAGGCGGAGAGCAAGATGCCGCCCGCGCCCACCCAGGCCCTGAAGGCGCGGGTCGCGACGGCCACGATGGCCGCGGTACCGAGGAGCACGCCGAGCACGAGCGTGATGCGACCGTCAGCCTCGGTTCCGGCGCGCCGCAGTGTGAAGAAGGCCGCGTCGGCCCGCACCCAGGGCAGCACGGCGCCGATGATGGCGGCGATGCCCGCAGCCAGCAGCACCCAGGCACCTATGGCGATGGTTGGTGCCGAGGCCTCACGGGCTCGATCGCTCGTCGCCGGCGGCGACCCGACCGGCCCGTAGCGCGCCGGCGTCGAAGGAAGGGCGCCGGGTCCTTGACCCGGCGGCGGGTACGGCGGTGGCGGGAACGACGTGAGCTCCGGGTCGGGCGAAGGCGTACCTGTCGGCGGCGGCAGCATCACGGGCTGACGGTAGTGGCGTCGCGTGCCCTGGCGGATCGACCCTCGGTCACGCCCAGGGGAACACTGGCCGGGGCGACCGTCCCGGGAGGGCGGGCTCGGGTCTTCTAGCCTTGTCGCGTGGCCGAACGTCCCATCGGCATGTTCGACTCCGGTTTCGGCGGGCTCACGGTGGCGCGGGCCGTGTTCGACCTGCTACCCGCCGAGGACGTCGTCTACGTCGGCGACACCGGCCGCTACCCGTACGGGCCCCGGCCCCAGCACGAGGTCCGCCGCTTCGCTCGCCAGCTGGCCTGGGCGCTCGTGAAGGAGCACGACGTGAAGCTGGTCGTCGTCGCCTGCAACACGGCCTCGGCCGCCGCCCTCGACGATTTGGCGGCCGAGCTCCCCGTTCCCGTCGTGGAGGTCATCGACCCCGGCGTGCGGGCGTTGGTGCGGGCCACCCGGTCCGGTCGGGTCGGTGTCGTCGGCACGGTGGGCACGATCTCGTCGGGCGCCTACCAGCGGGCGGTCGCCGCCACGGGCGCGCCGGTCCAGCTGTACGCGGCTGCCTGCCCCGGCTTCGTCGAGTTCGTCGAGCGAGGCGAGACGTCAGGGGACCAGGTGACGGTGCTCGCCGAGCGGCTGCTCGCCCCGATGCGAGACGCCGGCGTCGACGCCCTCCTGCTCGGCTGTACCCACTATCCGTACCTGGCCCGGGTGATCGGTGACGTGATGGGCCGCGATGTCGTGCTCGTGAGCTCGGCCGACGAGACCGCCTTCGAGGTCCGCTGGCTGCTCGACGAGCTCGACCTCCGGCGCGAGGCCACCGGGTCCCCGGCTCAGCACCGCTTCTACTCCTCGGGCGACGTGGCGTGGTTCCAGGACCTCGGACGCCGGCTTCTCGGCCCCGAACTGGCCCACGCCGGGCAACTGCACTTCGAGGACCCGGGTCCCGATCCGGGCCCTGGATCGAGTGATCGACCTTCCGACCCCTGAGGACCGCCGATGCCCCGTCCCGACGGGCGCGCTCCTGACGAGCTGCGCGCGATCACCTTCGAACGCGATTTCACCGAGATGGCCAACGGCTCTGTGCTGGCGACCTTCGGCCGCACCCGCGTCTTGTGCACGGCCTCGATCGACGAGGACGTCCCCCGCTGGATGAAAGGCACCGGACGGGGATGGGTCACCGCCGAGTACTCGATGCTCCCCGGATCCTCGCCCGAGCGCATCGACCGTGAGGCGGCGCGTGGCCGCCAGAGCGGGAGGACCATGGAGATCCAGCGCCTCATCGGCCGGTCGTTGCGGGCCGTCACCGATCTGCGGGCGATGGGCGAGCGCCAGATCGTCGTCGACTGTGACGTGTTGCAGGCCGACGGTGGCACTCGCACCGTGTCGATCTGCGGCGGCTACCTCGCGCTGCACGACGCGTTGGGCCGCGCCGTGCAGGAGGGGCGGCTTCCGACGCTCCCGCTCACCGCGCACTGCGCGGCCGTCAGCGTCGGGATCGTCGATCACGTCCCGGTGCTCGACCTGCCCTACGCGGAGGATTCACGGGCCGAGGTCGACATGAACGTGGTGATGACCTCGGCCGAGCGGTTCGTGGAGGTGCAGGGGACCGCCGAGGGCTTGGCCTTCACCCGCAGCGAGCTGGACGAGCTGCTGGCCCTGGCCGAGGCCGGGATCTACGAGATCTTCTCGCTGCAGGAGGAGTTCGTCAGTGTCCCGCCGGCGCGCCGGGCGGCGCGGTAGTGCCGAATCAGCTGGAGGTCGTGTGCGCCTCGGCCAACCCCGACAAGGTGGCCGAGATCGCCGAGGTCCTAGGTGACGGCGTCGTCCTCCTGCCTCGCCCGGCGTCGATCCCCGATGTCGTCGAAGACGCCCCCACGCTCGAGGGCAACGCCCGCTTGAAGGCCGTGGCGTTGGCCACCGCCACGGGGCGTCCCGCGCTGGCCGACGACACCGGACTGGAGGTCGATGCCCTCGGCGGCGCGCCCGGCGTGCGCTCGGCCCGCTTCGCCGGCGAGGAGGCGACCTATGGCGACAACGTGGCCAAGCTCTTGGGCGAGATGGCCGGCGTGGCATGGCCGGGGCGCACGGCCCGCTTCCGCACCGTCGCCATGGTCGGTTGGCCCGACGGCTCGACGGTGCAGGCCGAAGGCCTCTGCGAGGGAGCCATCGCCACGGAGCCGCGGGGCGATCAAGGCTTCGGCTACGACCCGCTCTTCGTGCCCGCCGAAGGCGACGGTCGCACCTTCGCCGAGATGACGGCCGAAGAGAAGCACGCCATCTCCCATCGTGGGCGCGCCTTCCGCGCGCTGGCGGCACGGCTCCGGCCCCTCCCGCCCCCTGAACTTGAACTTGGGTGAGCCGCGCACGCCACCGTCCGGTTCAAGTTCGCGAGGGAGAGCCAGCCGGTGTCACCACCCGCGCAAGTCGATGGGCCAGGTGTCGAGGACGTCCTCGCCACTCACGACGTAGGCGCGTTCGTGCAGCGCCATGGTCGGGTCGACATGGGCCGGCAGAACGCGAACGCGGTCGCCCGGCTGGAAGCGGCCAGCTTGCTCAGGCGCGAAGGTCACGTGCTCGTCCGAGCAGAACCACACCGTGGACCCGTCGATGGAGGGATTGCCATGGTCCATGCCGAGGCTCTTCAACCCGGCGTCGGCTACCGCCCACTCGGGTGACACCGAGATGACCGTGGCGAGCACGGTGAGGGCCTGCTCGAAGGGCAGCCCGAGCTTGGCGTACGCCGTGTCCATCAGCGCGTAGGACCCCGCCTGCACCTCGCTCACCCGGTCGTGCAAGTCGTAGGTGCCGGTACCCCCGGCCGACACGACCTCCCCACCGACGTCCGCGTACGCGGCGAGCAACTCGTCCATGGCCGCCGCCACCTTCGCCGCCTGCTCCTTGCGATCCTCGACCATCATGAGATGGCCCTCGTACCCCATGACGCCTCGGACCTCGAGCCGGCGGCGGTGGGCGAGATCCGCGAGCGCCCCGGCGTGAGCGGGGGCACAACCGCAGCGGGGGAGCCCGACCATCACGTCGATCAGCACGGACTGGATGCCGGCGGCGGCGGCGGCCTCGATCGTGGCCACCGAGTCGACCGCGACCGTGACGCGGGCGCCATCGGCCAACGCGGCCATGGCGGCGAGGCGGCTCGCGTCGACGGTCTCGTTGGCCAGCAGCAGATCGCGACCCAAGCCCGCCTCGGCCATGCCGATCACCTCGCGCGGCGTCGCACACGTGAAGGCTTCGTGCCCGAGGGCCGCCTGCTCGCGGGCCAGGGCCGTGCACTTGTGGGCCTTGACGTGAGGTCGCAGCGACGCCCCAGGCCGGGCGGCGGCCATGGTGCTCAGGTTGCGTTCGAGAAGCTGGGCCTCGATGAGCAACGCCGGCGTCGCCAGGTCGTCGACACGCATCGCTACCTCGCGGCCGCGGTCATCGGAACGTCCATCGCGTGGCGGTGGCCGTGAACGCGCCGTCGGCTTGCACGAGCCCGAAGGCCACGATGGGGCGGACGGCGAAGATGGGCCCGAGTGCAGGGTCGAGGTGCCAGGGTGGGTACTTCGCGTGATAGGCGCCGTCACAGCGGGCCACGGCGTCGGCGGGGTCGGCTGCCTCGGCCACGCCTTCCACGACGACGGGCTCGGCACCGTCTTCGGTCGTCACCACGCAATCCGCGCGGGTGGCCAGGTTGCGCGCTTTGCGAGAGTCGGCGCCCGTGCTGAACCACAACCGGTCGTCGATCCACACCCCCCACACCGCTTGCACGTGGGGCCGCCCGTCGGGCCGGGTCGTGGCCAGCCAGTAGTTCGCGCTAGCCGCTAGGCGCTCGGCCGCCCAAGCCCACGGGAGCAAGCCGCGGCCTTCCGTCGCGCCGAGCAGCCCGTAGCCCGGCATGACCGGCCGGCTGGCGATCGGGTCCACCGCCGCGGACCGTAGCCGCCCGGGTCGATGGTGATGCCGGTCGAGTCAGCATTCGCCGGCTAGCGCAACTCGAACCAGAAGAAGCCATGGGGCGGGAGGGTCAGCAGGTACGGCAGCTCACCGATCGGGGGGAACTCGACGCGCCCCTGCAACTCCACCGGCACGAGGCCGTCGTAGTCCTGCAAGGGGATCTCGGCCGGCTGTGCCGCGCGGGAGAGGTTGGCCACGCACAGAATGGTCTCGGGCCCCCCCTCGCACGGCCCGCGCAAGAAAGCGAGGATGGCGGGGTTCCACACGGGCACCGAGGTGTAGTCACCGAGGGCCAACTGGGGATGGCGCTTGCGCGAGGCGATCATCCGGCGGATCCAGTGCAGGAACGAGCCCGGGTTGCGCCGTTCGGCTTCGACGCTCACAGCCGAGAAGCCGTAGACCGGATCCATGAGTGGCGGCAGGTACAGCTGCTCGAAGTCCGACGTGGAGAAGCCGGCGTTGCGGTCCGGTGTCCACTGCATCGGCGTGCGTACGCCGTCGCGATCCCCGAGATGGATGTTGTCACCCATGCCGATCTCGTCGCCGTAGTAGAGGATCGGGCTGCCCGGCATCGAGAAGAGCAGCGCGTGGAAGAGCTCCATCAACGGCCGCTGGTTGTCGAGCAGGGGGGCCAAGCGGCGCCCGATGCCCGTGTTGCGCCGCATCTTCGGGTCTTTCGCGTACTCCTCGTAGAGCTCGTCGCGCTCGGTGTCGGTGACCATCTCGAGGGTCAGCTCGTCGTGGTTGCGGAGGAACAGCCCCCACTGGCAGCCATCGGGCACGGTCGGCGTCTCGGCCATGATCGCCTCGATCGGGCCGCGATCGCCACGCTTCGCCGACAGGTACATGCGCGGCATCAGCGGGAAGTGGAAGCACATGTGGCACTCGTCGCTGTCCCCGAAGTAGGGCAGGACGTCCCCCGGCCACTGGTTGGCCTCGGCCAGCAAGACCTTGCCAGGGTGCGATGTGTCGACTTGCTTGCGGAGCCTTCGGAGGAAGGCGTGGGTCTCCGGGAGGTTCTCGCCGTTGGTGCCATCCCGTTCGTAGAGGTAGGGGACGGCGTCGAGGCGGAAGCCGTCGAGGCCGATGTCGAGCCAGTAGCGCACCACGTCGCGCATCGCCTCTTGGACTTCGGGGTTGTCGTAGTTGAGGTCCGGCTGGTGGTGGAAGAAGCGGTGCCAGTAGTACTGCTGGCGCAACGGATCCCAGGTCCAGTTCGACGTCTCGGTGTCGTGGAAGATGACCCGCGCCTCGCCCCAGCGCTGATCGTCGTCGTGCCAGACGTACCAGTCCGCCTTCGGGTTCGTGCGATCCTTCCGGCTCTCCTGGAACCATGGGTGCTGGTCGCTCGTGTGGTTCACGACGAGGTCGGCGACCACCCGGATGCCGCGCCGGTGCGACTCCTCGATCAGCTCCACCGCGTCCGCCAGTACGCCGTAGACAGGCTGGATGGTGAAGAAGTCCGAGATGTCGTAGCCGCCGTCGCGCAGCGGCGACGTGTAGAAGGGGAGCAGCCAGATGCAGTCGATGCCCAGCCACTCGAGGTAGTCGAGGCGCTGCATGATGCCCCGTAGGTCACCGTTGCCGTCGCCACTCGAGTCGAAGTACGACCGGACGAAGATCTCGTAGAAGATGGCGCGCTGGTACCAGCGCAGGTCATCGGAGAGCGGCATGGTTCGCTTTCCGGCCGGCGCGACCACCGTGCGTGGCAATGGTTGACGAGCAGTGAACTGTCACCGAATCGCAACAGGATGGTGGCGTGGCGACAACCTGGGCCGGGAACGGTGGAGGGGTCCCCGAGATGGAGGGCGGAGCGTGCTCGACATCCAGATTCTCCCGGCCGCCACCACCACGGTGCTGCGGATGACCGGTGAGCTGACCGCCAGCGGAGCCTCCCTGGTCCGTATGGCTACGTCGCGCATCCGGCGGGGAGATCGCCTGGTCGTCGACCTGGAGGGGCTCCGGGATCTCGATCGTCCCGGCCTCGCCGCCCTGGTCGCGTTGCTCGTGAAGGCCCGGGCCAAGACGGGTTCGGTGGGGTTGCGCTGCGACATCCCACGCGTCGTCGATCTGCTGCACCGCGAGGGGATCGACCGCTTGTTCCCGCTTCAGGCTCCGGGGATCGCCTGAGCGGCCGAGCGGGAGCGATTCGTGCCGCCAGAAACCCCGACGCACGACCTGGTCGTCGTCGCCAATCGCCTGCCCGTCCAGCGCCACGCCCCTGACGCCCCCTGGGAAACCAGCCCGGGTGGTCTCGTGCGGGCCATGCTGGGCGCGCTGCGGCGGCGCGACGGAGCCTGGGTGGGATGGGCCGGGTGCGTGGGCGATGCTCCTGCTGCCTTCGACCACGACGGCGTGCACCTCCTGCCTCTCTCGCTGTCCCGGGAAGAGTACGAGGGCTTCTACGAGGGGTTCTCCAACGAGGCGCTGTGGCCTCTCTACCACGATGGGATCCGCCCTTCGACCTTCGACCCGTGCTGGTGGGACAGCTACGTCAAGGTCAACGAACGGTTCGCGCTCGCCGCGGCGCGTGTGGCGGCAGAGGATGCCGTCGTATGGGTGCACGACTACCAGCTCCAACTCGTCCCGGCGATGCTGCGTGAGCTGCGTCCCGACGTCCGCATCGGCTTCTTCCTCCACATCCCGTTCCCGCCGCACGAGCTGTTCGCGCGGCTGCCGTGGCGCGAGCAGGTGCTCGAAGGAATCCTGGGCGCTGACGTCGTCGGTTTCCAACGCAAGACGGCCGTCGAGAACTTCGCCGTCGCCGCCAACCGGTTGCTGGGCGTCGATGGTGACCTCCCCATTCTGAAGGTCGATCACCGAGCCGTGAAGGTGGCGGCACACCCGATCTCGATCGATGTCGAGGAGTTCGAGGAGCTGACCCACCGCCCCGAGGCGACCGAGCAGTCCTGGAAGCTGCGTACCCGCCTGGGGTCGCCCCGGTGCGTGCTGCTCGGCGTGGACCGTCTCGATTACACGAAAGGCATCGTCGAACGTCTGCAGGCCTTCGGCCGCCTGTTGGAGGAAGGTCGGTTGCGGGCGAGGGACTGCGTCATGGTGCAGCTGGCGGTACCCACCCGGGGCCGTCTCGAGCACTACGCAGAGGAGCGCCGCCAGGTCGAGCAGCTCGTCGGCGAGATCAACGGTCGTTTCGGGCGCCTCGGCTACCCCGCTGTGCACTACCTGCACCAGAGCCTCCCCCTCGAAGAGCTGATCCCCCTGTACCAGACCGCAGACGTCATGCTGGTGACCCCCTTGGGCGACGGTATGAACCTCGTGGCCAAGGAGTTCGCTGTCAGCCGCACCGATGGGCTCGGCGTGCTCGTGCTCAGCGAGTTCGCAGGCGCAGCCGACGAGCTGACCGACGCATTGCTCGTGAACCCCCACGACCAGGCCGCGCTGTGCGACACGATCATGGCGGCGGTCGAGATGCCCACCGACGAGGTCCGCACCCGTATGGCCGCGATTCGAGCGACCGTCGTGGCCAGTGACGTCAACCGGTGGGCGACCCGGTTCCTGCGCTTGCTCGAGGAAGGCGACACCTTCGACGAGCCGGGACCGGCCGAGGTCGGCGCGTCGTGACGGCCACGTTGGCCGCCCCGTCCTCCCGACCCCGGCCGTGACCCGGGGCTCCACGTCCGTGGCCGAGGTGGTGGCGGCGGTGGCGAGTGCCCCGCCGCCCCAGTTGATCGCCCTTGACGTCGACGGCACGCTCGCCCCCCTCGTCCCTCGCGCCGACCAGGCCGCGCTCCTTCCCGGCGCCGCTCAGGCCATCGCCACGCTGGCCGAGGAGGGGGTGGCGGTGGCTGTGGTCTCGGGGCGGGGGCTGGACAACCTCCGCCGGCAGTTCCCCTGGCCGGAGGGGCTGCGTCTCATCGCCAGCGACGGCGTCGAGGACTCGACGATGCCCCCCGTCGGGCTCAGCGCGGAGGAGCGCCAGCGGCTCCACGCGGTGAGGACGCTCGCCGAGAAGGCGTCGGCGAAGGTGCCCGGTACCTGGGTCGAGACCAAAGCCGCCAGCGTGGCCTTCCACTACCGCGAGGCGCGCTCTGCCTCCATCGGCTCGGTGGCCGCGCAGCGCCTCGGCGAGCACCTCAATCGTATCGACGGGGTCTGGCTGCGGCGCGGCCACCTGGTGCTCGAGGCCTCGGTGCGAGAGCTGAGCAAGGGCGAGGCGCTCGGGCGGATCCGCGGAGAGCTCGGCGTGGCTTCGGTCGTCTATGTCGGTGACGACGAAACCGACGAGGAGGCCTTTGCCACCCTCGGCCCGGAAGACGTCACCGTACGGGTCGGTCCGGGGGAGACCGTGGCCCGCCATCGCGTCGCCGACCCTGCCACCGTCGTCGAGCTCCTCGGCGCGCTCGCCGGCGCGGGGGTCACGAACCCCCCCGGCTGAGCCGCCTCACCCGGTGCCGCCGTAGGCGTTGGGAGAGCGGGCGCGCTCGGACGCGAGCGCGCTGGTGCTCGAGGTCGCCATCGGCGCGGTGGTCGGCATCCGTGGGCGCGCGATCCCGACGACCCGGGTCCAGTCGATGGAGGTGACGCAGACGCCGAGCCCCCAGCTGCAACCGCCGCCGGCCTGCAGCATGGTGTTGCCCGCAAGGTACATGCCGACGTGGTCCGTCGGGTCGGCCGGGTTCTTCGTCCCCTCTCCGAACAGCACGAGATCTCCGGGTTCGATCTGTGCTTGTGGCACGAACGGTAGCGACGCGTACATCGCGTCCGACCATCCGGCGTTCAGGCGGACGAGATCGATGCCCGCCCGCTGGTAGGCCGCCACTGCGAAGCCCGAGCAGTCGTAGACCCAGTCGCCGGCATTGGCGGTGCGCACTCCGCCATGCAGGTCGACTCGCGAACACGACGTCCAGCCCGCCGGGCAGTCCCACCGCTTCCCCCAGGTCGAGTCGCCGAACCGGTACGGGTTGATGGCGGCGTACTGGTCGCCGAGTTGGGTGAAGCCCCACTGGAGCGCGTAGAGCCTCGTGCCGACCGCCTGCCGGGTGACCCCGCTCACGACCATCGCCCCGAACAGGTCGACGACGACATCGGCCGGGCTGGTGGCGCGCACGCAGATCCGCCCGTCGGAGCCCGCGGGGACGAAGGCGGACCCGGCCACGGTGCCGCCGGCGCCGAAGCTCACCGTCGGGCTGGCCGGGGCGACTTCGTCACAGGGATACGCCGTCAGCGATCCTGCTCCCCCCGCGGCCACGGCCACGAGGTCGAGCGCGGCGATCCCGACATTGGCCGGTGCCGGCACCACGACCACGCCGCCGGCGGGCACCCGAGTGGGCCGCGTGTCCGCGGCGCGGACCGGGCCGACTCCACCGACGACGTAGCCAAGGCCTCCGGCGCCCCACCAGCCCGTGACATCGACGGCGAGGGAGGCCGCTCCTTCGACATCGACACATGCGGTGCCCCCCGCGCCGAGAGCGACCGTGGCGAGGTTGGAGACGGTGTCGCCGGGCGCGTAGTTCAGGTTGCTCGTGGCCGGCCGTGGCTGGCCACACGGGAAGGCGACGGCGAAGCCGGGCGCGGCCGCGCCGATGATGCTGACCCGCAGCGCCACCGCCGTGGCCGTGGCCGGCACGGCTCCCCGCCCCGCCACCCGCACGACCGTCACGCCGTCCACCCGCCCTGGACGCGAGTCGATCAGCCGGGCGGGCGCCACCGCGGCGAAGCCGAGCCCGCTGCCGCCCCACCATCCCTGCACGTCGACGAGCACGGCGGTGGAGACCGAAGCGAAGACGCAGACCTGGCCGGAGCGGCTGAGGCCGACTACGGCGAGGTTGGCCACGCTACGGCCGGCGGAGAAGTTGAGGTTGCTGGTCGCCGGCCGGCGCTGGTCGCAAGGCCACGCCGACAGCCAACCGGGCACGCCTGGCGCCACCACGGTGAGGTTGAGCGAGGCGGAGGCCGCCCCGGAGGGGACGCCGCCTCTTCCGGTGACTTGGACGGCGAGGGTCTGGCTTCCGAGGAGAGCTCTCGGTCGGGTGTCGGCCAAGCGGAGGGCGGCGATCGGATGGAAGCCCGAAGTGCCCGCCGGCTGGCCGGGTGCCGCGGGCGGGGCGGGATCCTGATGGACGGCGGGCACGGTGGGGGACAGCACGGGGCCGGCGGCGTCGGCCCGGCACAGGGCGCCCGTCCTGGCCGTGGCGTCGGCGAGCGTCGGCGGGCACAGTCCCGCCGCGCCATCGAAGTGGTACAGGGCTGCAGTCGCACTGTCGGGGACGAACGGTCCGGTCGGTCTCGCGAACGTCGTCCCGTAGCGACGAAGCGTCGACAGCCGCAGCTCGTCCAGATAGCCCTTGTAGGCGGGGAACGCGGCGGTCGCGTCGGCCTTCTCGGCCCCGATGCCGAGGTAGGCATCCGTGGCAGCATGGGCCGAAGGCCAGCCGTGCGGGAAGGAGAGGTCGCCCGCCGGTCCGGCTGCCGCCGCCCGCCGCGTGCCGTCCACCCAGATCTCCATCGCTCCCGTGACGGTGCGTTGGACGGCGATGTGGTGCCACGCGCCGTCGAGCGCGTTGACGCCGCCCGTGCAGGCCGTCCACGCCGGCCCTCCTGCCGCGCTGCCGTTGGCGGTCATCACCCCGAACGCGACGCGCCCGTCGCTGGTGACGGACACGCCCCAGTCGCGCCCCTCCGGCCCAGCGCCCGCGGGCCAACGGTCGCGGTCGAGCACGACGCGACCGTGGATCCACGTCGTGCTGGGCACGTTGCAGCTGACCGAGGTGCCCGTGTTGTCGGCCCCGGCGGCGGCCATCCAGAACTCGACGGTGAAGTCGGTGGCGCCGAGATTGGCCGTGGTCCCGTCGACAGGGACGAGTACACGATCCCGCCCCGGGGCGCCCAGTCCCTCGCCGCCGAAGTGCACCGACGTCCCGAAGGAAGCCGCCGCCGACGTGAATGGAGTGACCCACGGTGCCACCAACGCGGAGGCCCCGAGCAACGCCATCACCGTCACCGACGCGATGGCCCGCGCCCGCCTCCGGCGGTCCACCGCTGTGGTTACCCCCGGTAGCACGAACTGCGAGCCTAAGTGGTTTGCCTTGCAACGGCCAGCGGGTCAGTCGTGGTGCGTGGCCTTGAGCGGGGAATGGGCGAGGTGCGGCGCAGGAGCGACGATATCCACCTCTGGGTTCAGCATCGTGAGCCGCTCCCGGTGGGCGGCGGCCATGCCCGTGGCGCGGATGCACGCCCCGAGCGCCACGCCGCCGACCTGGCGGCGGCCGAGGAAGAGCAAGTCGACCTGACCGGTGCCGTCATCGAGCACGGCGACGATGCTCGGTACTCCTCGCGTGGTCTCGACCACGAGCTGGACGACTTTGCCCTCCACCGTCGCCCGGCTCCGCCAGTCGAGCTCCCCCATCGTCTGGCGCTCGTCGTCCCCGATGACCGGCGAGGGCGAGGGGTCGTCGCCGTCACCCGCCTCGCGCAGCACGGCGGCCATCTTCTCTGGCGAGGCGACGACCGCCGACTCGCCGCCCAAGAGGTGCGGCACGATCGTGACGGTCACGTTCGGGAGACGGGCCAGGGCGGCCGACAGCTCCTCGGACGTCCGGTCGTGGAGCAACGTATGCCAGCCGCGCCGGTGGATCAGCCGCGGGATGAGCACGCTGACTTGGGTCCGGCCGTCGGCTACCAGCTCCAACACGTACTCGGACGTCCGTCGGATGAGTTGGCGGTCCGGGCAGTCGACGACGCGCAGATCCAGGTGATCGATGTGGAACTGCTCCCAGGCCTCCATCAGCTTGGCTGTCCTCTGGTCGTCCAGGGAGAAGTGCACGGCCTCCGTGCGGTCGGTGCGCAGCGTGCGGGCCGCCCGCAAGGCCGCCGCAGCGGCGGTATCCAGGCCGTCGATCAGTACGACGCTGACCGTGCGGGCCGGGACCGGTTGGGCCACGGCCGCGAGCAGCTTGGGCCCGTGCAGCTCCTCGGTCTCGGCCTCGTACTGATGGTTGAGCCGCACGAGCGCCGCCACCAGCAGCGGGACGAGCAGCATGATCGCCCACGCGCCGTGGCTGAACTTCGTGATGGCGATGATGAGCGTCACGATGCCGGTGGCGATGGCCCCTGCCCCGTTGATGGCGAGGCCGAGCCCCCATTTCGGCTCGCGCAAGCGCAGGTGGCGCTTGGCCATGCCGGCCTGCGACAGCGTGAAGCTCGTGAACACCCCGATGGCGTAGAGCGGGATGAGGTGGGTGACGTCGGCCCCGAAGAGCACGACGAGGAAGCCCGCCGCGACTGCCAGGAAGAGAATGCCGTTGGAGAAGGCCAGCCGGTGCCCGCGCTTGGTGAGCTGGCGGGGCATGAAGGCGTCTTCGGCGTGGAAGCTGGCCAGCCGCGGGAAGTCGGCGAAGCTCGTGTTGGCGGCGAGCACGAGGATCAGGAGCGTGAAGAGCTGGAAGGCGAAGAACTGGGGCCCGTCGCCGATCACGCCCTTGGCGATCTGAGCGATCACCGTCTGGCTGTCGCTCGGCACCGGGTGCATCTTGCTGGCCAACCACGACAGCCCGAGGAACATCGTGCCCAGCAACGTGCCCATCACCATCAGCGTGCTGCGAGCGTTCTTCCACTCCGGCGGCTTGAAGGCGGGCACGCCGTTGGAGATCGCCTCCACCCCGGTCATGGCCGCGCCGCCGGAGGCGAAGGCGTGCAGCAGCAAGAACAACGTCACGCCCTCGGTGGCGTTCGGTATCTCACTCGGTGGTGTGACCGGCAGGTCCCCGAACGCGGACTTCACGGCGCCGACGATCATGACGATCAGCACCCCGACGATGAAGAAGTACGTGGGCGCGGCGAACAGCCGGCCCGACTCCTTCACGCCCCGCAGGTTGCCCCACGAGATGAGCGCGATGAAGACGAGCGCGACGGGAACCCGCCACGCGTAGATCGACGGCACGGCCGAGTACAGCGCGGCCGTGCCGGCCGAGACCGACACCGCGACGGTGAGCACGTAGTCGGTGAGGAGGGCGACGCCGGCGACCTGCGCGGGCAGCAGGCCGAGGTTGTCCTTTGTGACGATGTATGCGCCCCCGGCGGAGGGGTAGGCCTTGATCGTCTGGCGGTAACTGAACATCAGGATGGCCAGCACGAGCACCATCGCGATCGTGATGGGCATGACCTTGGCGTACGCCAGCAGCCCGATGCCTCCGGCGGCGGGCAAGAGGGTCCGGAGGATTTCCTCCGTGGCGTACGCCGTCGACGAAAGCGCGTCCGACGAGAAGACCGCGAGCGCCGTGGGCCGCCCGAGGCGCTCGTGGGCCAGCGCCTCGTTGGGGAGGACCGGCCCGAGCATCCGGTCCTTGACGCGCTCGCTCAGGCGCGGCTTGAGCGAGGCCCGCTGGCCGGTCCTGCGGGCCGGACGCCAGCTCTCGGGGACGTCCGACCCCGGGGCGTGCTCGGGCACGCTGGTGGCCATCGCCTCAGCATGCCACCCCATGCCAACGTGATGACTGCGGACGCAGTTCGAGCCATGTCCGTCCGCGGCGGGTGATGCGCCCGCTCGTCGTCGAGGATGACCCCGGCCCGGCCGACCTGGTGCGGCGGTCGCTGGAGCCGGAGGGCCGCGCGCGTCCGCGCCCTGGTGCGGCAGGCGCCCGCGGTCGAGGAGGAGCACCGCGGCTCGCCCGGCCTTGACACCTAGCGCAGTAAGTCTAAGCTAACCGTTAGTGCTGACTTACACGTGGACGGCGATGGCCGACGCCCTCGGGGATGCCACGCGGCGAGCAATCTTCGAACGCCTCGCCGAAGGCCCGCGACCGGTGGGTGAGCTGGCCAACGGCTTCCCGGTCAGCCGCCCGGCGGTCTCCCAGCACCTGAAGGTGCTGAAGGACGCCGGTCTCGTCGTCGACGAGCAGGTCGGCACGCGCCGCATCTACCGAGTCGACCCGGCCGGCGTCGGGGCCTTCCGGGCCCAGCTCGACCGGTTCTGGACGCTCGCCCTCGACAGCTTCAAGGCTGCCGCCGAACGATCCATGGAGGAACCGCCATGACCGACCCTTCCACCGATCTCGCCGTCGCCAAGCGCGTGGTGGTCGACGCGCCAAGAGACCGGGCCTTCCGCCTCTTCGCCGAGCAGTTCGCGCGGTGGTGGCCGCTCGCCACCCATCACATCGGTGCCGAGACCCCCGTCGAGGTGATCGCCGAGCCCCGCCCGGGCGGCCGGTGGTTCGAGCGGGCGGCCGACGGCACCGAGTGCGATTGGGGCCGCGTGAAGGTGTGGGACCCGCCGGCCCGGGTGGTGTTCGTCTGGGAGCTCAACGCCGAGTGGCGGCACGACCCTTCGGTGCAGACCGAGGTCGATGTGCGTTTCACCGCTGATGGTCCCGAACGCACGATCGTCGAGCTCGAGCATCGGGGTCTCGCCGCCTACGGCGAGCGAGCCGAGGAGCTCCAGTCCATCCTCGGATCCGACGGCGGCTGGAGCGGCCTCCTCCAGAGCTTCGCCGAGGCGGTCAAGGGATGAACGGGGACGAGCTGCGCGCGGCTACGACCGAGTGATCCGGCCCGCCACTGACGGGCCCTCCACGTGCGTGCTCGTCAACAGATGCGGGGGAGGGGGTCGCCGACGAGCATGTCGACGATGCGGGTGCCCCCGAAGCCGGTCACGAGGACGACGATCCCCGGGGGCTCGGCGCGTATCTCCCCGACCCGCGCGGCGTCGCGCCCGAGGGGGTGGCGGCGCAGCGCGGCGACGGCCGCCTCGGCCTCGGCGCCAGGCACGACGGCGACGAACTTGCCCTCGTTGGCCACGTAGAGCGGGTCGATGCCGAGCAGCTCGCAAGCCCCGGCGACCGCGGGGCGCACGGGGAGCTCGGTCTCTTCGAGCACGACGGTGAGCTCGGACGCCCTGGCCAGCTCGTTGCATACCGTGCCGAGGCCGCCTCGCGTGGCGTCGCGGAGCCACGCCGTCGACGGGGCCGCCTCGAGGAGCGTCTCGACGAGCTCGTGCAGGGGAGCGGTGTCCGAGGCGAGGTCGGCGTCGAGCGCGAGCTCACCCCGGGCGAGCATGACCGCGACCCCGTGGTCAGCGATCGTCCCCGAGACGATCACGGCGTCGCCCGCGGCCACGCGAGCCGCGTCGAGCTCGCGCCCGGCGGGCACCAACCCGACGCCGGCCGTCGTGATGTACATGCCGTCCGCCGCTCCCCGCTCGACCACTTTCGTGTCACCGGTGACGACGGGAATCCCCATGCTCCGCGAGGCATCGCCGATGTCGGCCACGATCCGGCGCAACGTCTCGACCGGGAAGCCTTCCTCGAGCACGAAGGCGGCGGAGAGGGCGATCGGCCACGCGCCCATCACGGCCAGGTCGTTGATGGTGCCGTGCACCGCCAGATGCCCTATCGAGCCGCCGGGGAACCGCAAGGGCTTCACCACGAACGAATCCGTGGTGAAGGCGAGACGTTCGCCGGAGGGCAGGTCGATGACGGCGGCGTCGGTCTGCTTGGCCAGCGCGTCGTTGTGGAGCTCGGGGAGGAAGACGGCGTCGAGAAGGGCCGCCGACGCCTTGCCGCCGGCGCCGTGGGCGAGCGTCACCACCTCGTCGAGCAGGCGTGGCCGTCGACGCCGGAACGTCTCGATGCGCTCGAAGACCTCGGCCTCGCTGCGCTCGCTCGTCATGGCCCCTCCCCGCCGTCGGCGAGCTCACGGTGCACAGCGAGCCACGTGCATACGTGAGCGCGTTCTGTGTCTCTTGGATCCGGTGGACGCTGTCGGACCCCACCACGAAGCAGTGCTCGACGTCGCCGCCCGCCGCCATCGCCCCGCCCTCATAGCCCGCCATCCCGACGGTCAGGACGCCGCTCCGGCGGGCTTCGGCAAAGGCGTGCTGCAGGTTGCGGGAGTCGCCGCTCGTGGAGAACCCGAGGGCCACGTCGCCGGCCCGAGCATGGGCTTCCAGCTGGCGCGAGAAGACGAGCTCGTAGCCGACGTCGTTGGCGAGCGCGCTCAGCACGGCCTGGTCCTCCACGAGGCAGGTCGCCGGCAGCGACCGGCCCGCGCCCGGCTGGCGGAACAAATCGGCCGCGCCCTCGCGCGTCGGTGGCGCTGCCGCCGTTGCCGAACGTGAACAGCCGCCCGCCAGCCGCGAAACGCCGGGCCATGTCGGCGGCCGCCTGACCCAGCCCGCCCTGATACCGGTCCCAGCTTCTCGCCTGGAGCCGGCACGTGTCGGCGATCTTGGCCCGCGCGCTCGCGGCGAGATCGGTGACGAGCGCATCGGTGTCGCGCTCGTCGGCGTCGATGAACGGGTAGAGGAAGGCAGTCGGCTCCGAGGTCGACCCGGAGGTCATTCGGCTCCGCCTTCCAGGATCGTGATAGCGGTGCCCGCGTGGACGAGCACGAGGTCGCCCGGTCCAACCGGGCCGACAAGGGTGGTGTCGACCGACTCGCGGTGGCCGCCGGCGAGCACGCTGGCCTTCCCCTCACCGTCGAGCTCGGCCACTTCGGCCACGGTGCCCGCGTCGGAACACGTGATGCACACCTCGCCCTCGGGGCCTGGCGCGGCGAGCAGCCCCGGATGCTCGAACACGACGTGGGTGAGCTCCCACAGGAGGTGGTAGAGAACCACGAAGCTGCCGGCCCGCGCCGCCACCTCGAGGTCGAGCCCGTCGATCCACAGGACGTGGTGGGCCTCGCCCGTGGGCCGCGGTGCACCGGCGCCGATCCAGACGCTGAGTGCGCCCCACGGCTCGGCGCGCCGTACTACCGAGGCGAGGTCGCGGTCGTCGGCCGGCCCGATGGCCAACACGATGTCGCCCGGGCGCACGAGCAGCCGGAGCTTCGTCACGAGATCGCCTTCGGCGACGGAAACCGCCGGGAGGGCTCGCTTCCCGACGATGACCGGATGGACGAATTCGACGGCGACGTGGCGGGCATGAGCCGGCCAGCGCGTCGAGAGGCACCAGAGGGTGGCTCCCGTGGCGAACCGCTTCGCCATGGCCAGCGCGGCCGCGGCGAGGCCGTCGGCCACGGTCGCGAGGGCGGCTTCGGTCTCGTCGCCCACTGTCATGGCGAGCCTCGACTGGCGTGGGCGGCCACGAGCGCCTGGCCGAGGGCGAGACCGCCGTCATTGGGCGGTACGAGCCGGTGCACGAGTGGTTGGAGGCCGCGCTGCTCCAAGGCCGATCTGGACAGGCGCAGCAGCACCGCGTTCTGAAACACCCCTCCGGTCAGGACCACCCGCGCCAAGCCGGTCTCGGCCGCCGAGCGCGGTGGCGGTGTCAGCCACCATCGTGGCCACGGCGAGGTGGAAGCCGGCGGCGATCGCGCCTCGCTCGCGCCCGGCGCAGACGTCGGTGGCGATGGCGGCGATGACCGGGCCCGCGTCGAGCTCGTTGCCCGCGACGTTGAAGTCGTAGCGGCGAGCGTGCGCCGCGCCCACCGTGGCGAGGTGAGCCTCGGCGATCGCTTCTAGCTCCACCGCGACCTGAGCCTCGTAGCTGATGGTGTGGCGCAGGTCGAGCAGCGACCCGACGGCGTCGAACAGCCGACCCATGCTCGAGCAGGGCACGCAGCGGTAGCCCTGGTCGAGTTGACGGGCGAGAGCGGCGAGGGTCGTCTCGTCCGTCGCCCGCACCGGCGCGAGGTCGGTGGTCCAGGGCACTCTGGCGGCCCACAAGTGGGCGAGCGCGGACCACGCCGGCCGGCGGATGGCCGCGTCGCCCCCTGGCATCGGCACGTAGCGCAGGTGGGCTGCTCGCCGGCACGTGTCGAAGCCGGCCACCAGTACCTCGCCGCCCCACATGGCCCCATCGGTGCCGTAGCCCGTCCCGTCGAAAGCGACGCCGATCACCCGCTCGCCATCGCTCACGCCGTGCTCGGCCATCGCCGCCGCCACGTGGGCGTGGTGGTGCTGCACGAGGACGACGTCAAGGCCGCGCTCCTCGGCCCACCGCCGCGTGTGGTAGCCGGGATGGGCGTCGGCCGCGATGATCCGGGGACGCACCTCGTACATCGTGACGAACTGTCGCGCGGAGCGCTCGAAGGCATCGAAGGTCTCGACGCTGCCCATGTCGCCGATGTGCTGGCTCATCCACGCGTCGCGCCCGGAGGCGAGGCAGAACGTGTTCTTGAGCTCGCCGCCGACCGCCAGCACCGGAGGGGCCTCGACGGGTAGCGCCAAGGGAAGGGGGGCGTAGCCGCGTGAGCGACGGATCGGCAGCTCCTCACCGTCGACCACCCGCACCACCGAGTCGTCGCAGGGGACGTGGATGGGGCGATCGTGAACGAGCCACGCGTCGGCGATGCGCCCGAGCCGCGCTCGGGCCTCATCGTCGTCGTAGCAGATGGGTTCGTCGGTGAGGTTGCCGCTCGTCATGACGAGCAAGTCGGGCACCGGGCCGGTTGCGCCGGGCACCGCGTGGAACAAGAGGTGATGCAAGGGCGTGTAGGGCAGGAAGACGCCCATCAGCGGATGCCCCGGGGCGACGAGCTCGGACAGCTGCGCGCCGTCGGCGGCCCGACGGAGCAGCACGATCGGATGGATGACCGAGCCGAGCAGCGCCGCCTCGCCGGCGTCGACGCGCGCCACCCGCTCGGCGGTGGCGAGGTCGCGCGCCATCACCGCGAAGGGCTTCTCCGGCCGGCCCTTGCGCGCCCGCAGGCGACGGAGGGCGTCGTCGGAGGCGGCTGCGCAGGCCAGGTGGAAGCCTCCGAGCCCCTTCACGGCCACGATCAACCCCTCGGCGAGGGCGCGCTGGGTGGCCGCGATGGCGCCGTCCCCCGCCTCGGTGAGCCCGTCGAGCCCTTCGAACCGGACCGCCGGTCCGCAGGCCGCGCACGCGAGTGGTTGCGCGTGGAATCTCCGGTCGATCGGATCGTGGTACTCGGCCGCACAGGCCGCGCACATGGCAAACCCCGCCATCGTCGTGTTCGGCCGGTCGTAAGGGAGCCGTCGAGTGATGGTGAACCGTGGCCCGCAGTTGGTGCAGGTGATGAAGGGGTAGCGGTAGCGGCGGTCGCTCGGGTCGAAGAGCTCGCGCCAGCAGTCCGCGCACAGTGCCGCGTCGGGGGCGACGAAGTCCGACGCCGGCAGTCGTCGGCGCGGCTCTCGACGATCCGGAACGAGCGGTCAGATCGCAGCGCCATGGCGACGGCATCGACGCCATCGACGCGCGCGAGCGGGGGCGCCTCCTGTCGCAGTCGCGTCTCGAAGACAACCACCTCGTCCGCCGGGCCTTCGACCTCGACGAAGACGCCGTCGGTGTCGTTGCCGACATGGCCGCCGAGCCCGAGCTCGGTGGCCAGCCGATGGACGAACGGCCGGAACCCGACCCCCTGCACGACGCCACGTACGCTGGATGCGCCGCCGGACACGGGCATCACCGAGTGCTGGGTAGCGGGTCGTTGCCGGAGTCTGGCACAGGCCCACCGGGCCAGGACTACGGTGACGGCGCCGGCTCACCAACTCACTCGTGCGGCTGACGGGCCGCCGACCGGCGGCCAACGACTGGAGCAGGGATGGCCCGTGAGGGTTCGGTCGAGCGGCGTGGCGGCGCCGACGACGGGGGATCCGCCACCGCCTCCGTGGCGGCAGCGTCCTCCGAGGCGAGACTCGCGCTCCTCGATGCGCTGCTCGACGCATCCGACGACGCCATCTTCGCGCTCGACGCGACATCCAGGATCACGAGCTGGAACCGCAGTGCGGAGCGCATCTTCGGCTACCCCGTGGGCGAGATCGTCGGCCAGCCGTGCGAGCGGCTGTTCCCCGAGCACCTCCGACCCGAGCTGGAGGCACTGCTGGAGACGGTCGCGGTGGGGGACCGGGTCAGCCACTTCGAGACCGAGATCCAACGTCGCGACGGGATGCCGGTGCCCATCTCGCTCTCGGCTCGGGCGGTGGCGGGGGCGCCCGCACGAGCGCGTTCCATCGTGTTGGTGGCGCGAGACATCACCGAGCAGCAGCTCGCCCAGGCGACGCTGGCCGAGATCGACGCGCGGATGCGGGAGAGCGAGGCGCTGGCCCATGTGGGGGGCTGGTTGTGGGACGTGCGCATGGGAGCGGTCCAGTGGTCCGACGAGTTCCATCGGATCCACGGCATCGACCCCCTCGACTTCGACGGGACCCTCGAAGCCCATCTGTCGCTGATCGACGGCGAGCACCGCCCTCGGGTACGGCACGCGCTCGAGGAAGCGGCGGCGCGCGGCACGCCGTTCGAGGAGGTCTATGCGATCGTGCGGCCGGATGGCCACACCCGGTGGATCCATGCCGCGCGCCATTGCGACCATCGGGTCGGCGGGCACCGTGGTGGGGCTACGGGGTATCGGCCACGACGTCACCGACCGGCACCGAGAGGCGGCTGCCGCCTCCGAATGACGAGTCAGCGGCGGGGGAAGAGGTTCTTCACGCGGGCGACGAGGTCCTCCTCGCCCTCGGACGGCACCGCCCCCTCGACCACCGAGGCCAGCTCCCGCAGGGTGTGGCTGACGTGGGCTCTCGCCGCCACGACGAGGTCTCCGAACTCCTCCGAGTCGCGCACGGCCCGCAGTGCCCTGGTGAGGTCCTCGAAGTCACGCTTGCCGGTGCGGGCGCCCAGGACATAGCCCATTGCGAAGGCGACGACGTAGCTCATCTCGTCACCCGCGCTCGCGTGAGGATGCGGAGGTCGCGAGCGCCGCCCGTCGGCGGCCGACCAAGGGACGGCGGAACATCACGGCTCCCCTCCTCATGAGGTCCGCACGGCTTCGACGTGCAGGTGCACACGGACGTCGGGATAGATGCGCAACATCAGCACGGTAGGGCAGGCGATGTCGAAGTCGCGGATGTCGAAGGTCTGCTCGCCGGTGACGACGAGGCGGCTGTCGTCCACGGTGGCGCGCACGGTGCCGTGCGTCAGGCGCGTCACGCCGTGGAAGGAGAGCTCGCCGGTCAGCCGGTGGCGTCCGTCAGCCCCGATCGCCGTGCTCTGGCGCAGCTCGATGGTGGCCACCGGGTAGCGGCGGGCGTCGATGCGGCGCAGCAGCTCCGCGTCGTACAAGTTGTTCCCGGACCGAAGCCCCTCGACGAGGATCTCCAGCCGGGCGGCCGGCCGGGGGGCGCCGACGATGCCCGCCTCGCCGACGGCGGCCTCGATCTCCCCGGTCACCCCGATGGCACCGAAGCTGATGGGGCCGACGCTCGAGCGCGCCTCGATCAGCACGACCGACCGGTCGGGCTCGACCCGAAAGCGGCTGAGCGCCGCCTGGCGCGGGAGCGGCTCGCCTCCATCCGACGAAGTCTTGCTGTCGACGACCGTCACCGCTCGGGTCGGCCGGGCGCTGCGCAACCGTCGGTGCAGGGGCGTGGTGGGCGAGACCGGCGACAGCTCAGAGCGCAGCGCCGCCGCCCAGCCACCTTCCACCTCGGCGATGGCCGCCTCCACCGAACCGGTCGCCTGGTACCGGTGCAAGACGCGGTCCAACCGATCCCGCTCCTCGTTGATCACCCCCATCCAGACCCGCAGCCGCTGCTCGCCCCGCTCGGTGATCCCGTAGACCCGCCTCCGCTGGCCGGCTTTGGGGGGCTCGCTCCAGGACTGCACGAGCCCGTCGGCCTCGAGCTGGGCGAGCGCGCGGTACACGCTCGGGCGATCGACCCGGCCGAAGCGGAAGGCCTGGAGGTCCTTCACCAGCATGTAGCCGTAGCCAGGGCGTTCGGACAGCAGCAGGAGGATGGCGGGGAGCAGGAACCGCCGAGGGGGTCCGAACTCGAAGCGCGTCGAGCGTCCCGACGGCCCCAGCTCGGCGGCGTGCTCGTCCAACGGTTCCCCCTGAAGCCCTTCGTAGCCGCGAGAGATCGGGGTGTCAACGATTCGCGGGCGACCTAAAGGGGGTAATGGGTGCACGCGACACTCATTTACTTGCCCGCGGGGCAGGCGTAGACCGTGGCAGGCGAACTGCTGTCGCGGTGCAATCGCGGGAGGGGGACCGAGTGACCGCCACCGAAGCGGACGAAACCGTCATCCACGTACTCTGGATCAACGCCGGGCTCAGCTGCGACGGCGACTCCGTCGCGCTCACGGGGGCCACGCAGCCGAGCATCGAGGAGATCGCCCTGGGCGCCCTCCCCGGGCTCCCGAAGATCGCCGTCCACTGGCCGCTGATCGATTTCGAGTGCGGTCCGGTCGGGGGGGCCGACGACTTCATCGAATGGTTCTTCCGAGCCGATCGAGGCGAGCTCGAGCCCTTCGTGCTCGTCGTGGAGGGCTCGATCCCCAACGAAGCCATCAAGAAGGAGGGGTACTGGTGCGGCTTCGGCAACAACCCGGAGACCGACCAGCCCATGACGACGAGCGAGTGGCTCGACCGGCTCGCCCCGAAGGCGCTCGCCGTCCTCGCCGTCGGCACCTGCGCCACGTACGGCGGGATCCACGCCATGGCCGGCAACCCGACCGGGGCGATGGGGGTTCCCGACTACCTCGGCTGGGGATGGAAGTCCAAAGCCGGCCTCCCGATCGTGTGCGTCCCCGGTTGCCCCGTCCAGGGCGACAACCTCTCCGAGACGATCCTCTACCTCCTCTACCAGGCCACCGGGCAGGCGCCCATGATCCCGTTGGACGAGGCGCTCCGCCCGACGTGGCTCTTCGGGGCCACCGTGCACGAGGGTTGCGATCGCGCCGGGTACTACGAGCAGGGTGACTTCGCCACGACCTACGGCTCGCCCAAGTGCATCGTGAAGCTCGGTTGCTGGGGGCCCGTGGTCAAATGCAACGTGCCGAAGCGGGGCTGGATCAACGGGGTCGGCGGCTGCCCGAACGTGGGCGGCATCTGCATCGGTTGCACCATGCCGGGCTTCCCCGACAAGTTCATGCCGTTCATGGACGAGCCGCCCGGGGCCCGGGTGTCGACGGTGACGAGCGGCATCTTGGGCGCGGCGGTGCGCAGCCTTCGCAAGATCACCGCCCACACCGTGAACGAAGAGCCGAAGTGGCGCAAGCCGAGCCAGAAGCTCCTCACCGGCTACACGAGCGAGTGGAGGTAGGGATCGATGGCCACCAAGACCAAGGATGCCGACGGCCTCGTCGAGATGGCGTGGGATCCCATCACCCGCATCGTGGGGAGCCTCGGGATCTACACGAAGATCGACTTCGGCAAGGGCAAGGTCGCCGAGTGCCACAGCACGTCATCGATCTTCCGCGGCTACAGCATCTTCATGAAGGGGAAGGACCCCCGCGACGCCCACTTCATCACCAGCCGCATCTGCGGCATCTGCGGCGACAACCACGCCACCTGCTCCTGCTACGCGCAGAACATGGCCTACGGGGTGCACCCGCCGGCGCTCGGGGAGTGGATCGTGAACCTCGGCGAGGCGGCCGAGTACATGTTCGACCACAACATCTTCCAGGAGAACCTGGTCGGCGTGGACTTCTGCGAGAAGATGGTGGCCGAGACCAACCCGGGTGTGCTCGAGCGGGCCAACACGACCGAGGCGCCCCACGCGGAGCAGCACGGGTACCGCACCATCGGCGACATCATGCGCTCGCTGAACCCCTTCTCCGGTGAGTTCTACCGCGAAGCCCTGCAGGTGAGCCGGTACACGCGCGAGATGTTCTGCCTCATGGAGGGGCGCCACGTGCACCCCTCCACCCTGTATCCCGGCGGTGTCGGCACGACGGCCACCATCCAACTGTTCACCGACTACCTCACCCGCCTCATGCGCTACGTGGAGTTCATGAAGCGCGTCGTGCCCATGCACGACGACCTCTTCGACTTCTTCTACGAGGCGCTCCCCGGGTACGAGCAGGTGGGGCTGCGGCGCACGCTGCTCGGCTGCTGGGGCGCCTTCCAGGATCCCGTGGTCTGCAACTTCAACTACCGGGACATGACGAACTGGGGTCGCAGGATGTATGTGACCCCCGGTGTCGTGGTCGACGACAAGCTGGTCACGAACAACCTCGTCGACATCAACCTCGGCATCCGCATCCTCCTCGGCCATTCGTTCTACGACGACTGGGAAGGCCAGGAGATGTTCGTGACGCGCGATCCTCTCGGAAACCCCGTCGACCGCCGGCACCCGTGGAACCAGCACACCAACCCGCAGCCCCAGAAGCGTGACTTCGACGGCAAGTACAGCTGGGTGATGTCGCCGCGTTGGTTCGACGGCAAGGACCACCTCGCCCTCGACACCGGTGGCGGTCCCTTGGCCCGGCTGTGGTCCACCGCGCTGTCCGGGCTCGTCGACATCGGCTACGTCAAGGCCACCGGCCGCAGCGTGATCATCAACCTGCCCAAGACGGCGTTGAAACCCGAGGTCAGCTTCGAATGGAAGATCCCGCAGTGGTCGAACACCATCGAGCGTGACCGCGCCCGCACCTACTTCCAGGCCTACGCCGCGGCGTGCGCGCTGTACTTCGTCGAGCAGGCGCTCGTCGAGATCCGTGCGGGCCGCAACAAGACCTGGGAGCCGTTCGAGGTTCCCGACGAGGGCATCGGCTGCGGCTTCACCGAAGCGGTGCGGGGCGTGCTCTCGCACCACCTGGTGATCAAGGGCGGCAAGATCGCCAACTACCACCCGTACCCGCCCACGCCGTGGAACGCCAACCCCCGCGACAGCTTCGGCACGCCCGGCCCCTACGAGGACGCGGTCATCGACACGCCGATCTTCGAGGAGAACGACCTCGACCACTTCAAGGGGATCGACATCATGAGGTCGGTCCGCAGCTTCGACCCATGCCTACCCTGCGGGGTCCACATGTACCTCGGGCAGGGCAAGGTGCTGAAGAAGTTGCACTCGCCGACCCAGGTGGCCAACCCGGAGCTCGCCTCCTAGCGCCCGGCGAGGGCTCTAGTCGCGCCATGGTGCAGTTCGACGACCTCCGTGCCATCGGCGAGCGGATCGAACAGCTCTTGGACCACCTCCGGGGAACCGCCGATCCTCGCGTGTTCCGCGACGTCGAGGAGGTCGTGCGGCTTGTGACCGAGCTGTACGGCGCGGGGCTGGCCCGCGTCGTGGCGCTCGGCGACCGGGCGATGCTCGAGCGGCTTGCCGCCGATGACGTGGTCGGCAGCCTCTTGCTGGTGCACGGCCTGCATCCGGAGAGCCTCGAGCAGCGCCTCGCCGACGCATTGGCGTCGGTTCGCCCGTTGCTCGCCCACCACGGCGGCGACGTCGAGCTGCTCGCCATCGACCCCGAGGTCGGCGCGGTCCACCTCCGCCTGCTCGGCAGCTGCGACGGTTGCCCTTCCTCGGCGCTCACGCTGCGCAACGCAGTGGAACGGGCCATCGTCGATGCCGCGCCGGAGATCGTCCGGATCGACGTGGAGGAGCCCTCGGCCCAGGCGGAAGCGCCGGTGGCGTTCGTGGCCAAGCCGACCTACGAGAGCTGCCCGGCGGGCGTGGGGGGCCGGTGACCGACCCCCTCGCCGTCCTCCAGCGGATCAGGGCCGCGCCTCGCCGCCCCGCGGCGGCCCCCTCCGGCGAGGTCTGCGAGGTGTGCGGCGAAGCGATCCCGGACGAGCACGGGCACGTCGTCGACCTCCACGCCCGCCAGCTCCTCTGCTCCTGCCGGGCCTGCTACCTGTTGTTCACCGCGGAAGGCGCCGGGGGCGGCCACTACCGGGCTGTGCCCGAGCGCTACCTCGCCTTCCCCGAGTTCGAGCTGTCCGCCACGCAGTGGGACTCGCTCCAGATCCCGGTGAGCGTGGCCTTCTTCTTCATCAACTCCGAGCTGGATCGGGTGGCCGCCTTCTACCCGGGCCCGGCCGGTGCGACGGAATCGCTGCTCCCCTTCGCGACGTGGACTGACGTGGTCGAGGCCAACCCCCGCTTGGCCACCCTCGTTCCCGACGTCGAGGCGTTCTTGGTGCGCGCCGACCGGGCCCTCCCCCAGACCGAATGCTTCCTCGTCCCCATCGACGCGTGCTACGAGCTCGTCGGGCACCTGCGCCTGCTGTGGCGCGGCTTCGACGGGGGCGCGAAGCCCATGACGCCCTCGACGCCTTCTTCGAACGCGCGCGAGCCCGCTGCCGATGAGCGAGCTCACGTTCGAAGTGACCGGGGCCGCGGCTGAGCCGTACGCCGCCGTGCCCACCTTGAACCTCAGGCTGCGCATCTGCGAGACGGGCGGTGGCACCCTCCACGCGCTGGCGATGCGCTGCCAGATCCGCATCGAGCCGCAGCGGCGCCGTTACGAGCCGGCAGAAGAGGCGGGGCTCGTCGAGCTCTTCGGCGAGACCCCGCAGTGGGGTGACTCGCTGCGCCCGTTCCTGTGGACCCACGTCGCCACCGTGGTGAGCGGCTTCACCGGGGTCACCGAGATCGACCTGCCGGTGACCTGCACCTACGACCTGGAGGTCGCCGCGGCCAAGTACCTCCACGCGCTGAGCGACGGGCACGTGCCGTTGTTGCTCCTGTTCTCGGGTACGCAGTTCACGAAGGGCCCGGCCGGCTTCGCCGTCGAGCCGATCGGGTGGGACCGCGAGGCGACCTACCGATTGCCCGTGGCCGTCTGGCGCGACGTGATGGACCGCTACTTCCCCCACAGTGGCTGGATCCGGCTCGACGCCGACACGCTCGACGCCCTGCGTCGGTTCAAGGTGGCCCGCGCCCTGCCCACCTGGGAGCTGACGTTCGAGCAGCTGCTCCAACAAGCGGGGAAGGAAGTGTCGTGAGGGCCGAGCACCGCTCTCGTGCGACGGCCGATCGGTTCGCCTCGGCGCGGGCGGTGGCCGACGCCGTGCTCTACGAGGGCTACGTGCTCTACCCGTACCGCGCCTCGGCGGGCAAGAACCAGCAACGATGGCAGTTCGGCGTGCTGGCCCCGCGCCGCTATTGCTCGACCGACGACTCGGAGCGATGGCGCATGCGCACCGAATGCGTGATCGACCCCGGTGCCGAGCCGGTGTTGCACGTCCGCCTGCGCTGTCTCCAGGTGCAGCGGCGCGCCGTCGAGGCGCTCACCAGCGGCGAGCGGTTCGTGCCGACCGCACGCCTGGAGGTCGACGGCGTCCTCCACGTCGCTTGGGACGAGGCCATCGAGCAGGTCGTCGACGTCGGCCCCTTCGCCGTCTTCCCCCTGGCCTCGGCCCGCTTCGAGCAGCCGTTTCATCTGGCCGAAGGGGAGGACGCCGAGACGATCCAGGCCGCCGATGGAAGCGTGCGGGGGCGGCTGGTGCGCTCCCGCCAGCCCGTCGACGGCTGCGCGTGGGTCGCGGCCGCGTGGGCCGACGGCCCGGGGGCCCTGGTCGAGTTGACCGTGGAGATCGAGAACACGACCGCCTGGCGCCAACCGAGCGCTCGCCGCGACGAGGTCCTGCGGCACTCTCTCGTGGCCGTGCACACGATGCTCGCCATCGACGACGGCGCGTTCGTCTCGTCGCTCGATCCGCCCGATGACGCCAGAGAAGCGGTGGGGGGCTGCACGAACGAAGGGACCTTCCCGGTGCTGATCGGGCCGGCTGGAGCGAGCGACGTGGTGCTCTCGTCGCCGATCATCCTCTACGACCATCCGGAGGTGGCCCCGGAGAGCCAGGGGATCTCTACGACGCCACCGAGATCGACGAGATCCTCGCCTTGCGGGTCCTCACCCTCACCGACGAGGAGAAGCTCGAGGCACGAGGCACGGACCCGCGGGCGGCGGCGATCATCGACCGCTGCGACGACATGCCTCCGGAGTTGTGGAGCCGTCTCCACGGCGCCGTGCGCTCGCTGGCGCCGGCCAGCCCGCCGGCGGCCGACCCCCTGCCGTGGTGGGACCCGGGCGTCGACGCCGCTTTCGACCCGGTCAGCGACTCCATCGCGATCGACGGTGCGACCGTCTCCGCCGGCATGAAGGTCCGGCTCCGGCCGTCGCGGCGCGCTGATGCCCACGACATCTTCCTGGCCGGGCTGGTGGCCACGGTGGCGGGCGTGTACCGCGATGTCGACGGCGACGATCACGTCGCGGTCACCGTCGACGAGGATCCGGCCACCGAGGCGCTCGCCTGGCAGCGGCGCTACCTGTACTTCCACCCCGAGGAGTTGGAGTTGCTCGGCGACCGCGACGGCGAGGGGCAGTCGTGAGCCCACGCGTCCTCGTCGCCGGCATCGGCAACATCTTCCTCGGCGATGATGGCTTCGGCGTGGCGTTGGCGCAGCGCTTGGCCGCCGAACCGGCGCCCGCCGGAGTGCGGGTGGCCGAGTTCGGAATCCGCGGCGTCCACCTCGCCTACGAGTTGCTCGACGGCTACGACGTGCTGGTCCTCCTCGACGCGCTGCCCATGGGGGAGCCGCCGGGGACGGTGGCGGTCATCGAGCCCGAGCACGTCGCGACCGGCGACGGCGTCGCGACGGTCGTCGACGCCCACGACATGAACCCCGGCGCGGTCCTCGCCACGCTCGGCCGATTGGGCGGCGAGGTCGGGCGCGTCCTCGTTCTCGGCTGCCAACCGGCTGACGTCACCGAGGGCATCGGCTTGTCGGCGCCGGTGGAGGCGGCCCTCGACCGCGCTGTCGAGGTGTGCCACGAGCTGCTCGACGACATCCTCCAACCAGCGGGAAGGGAGACTCACGCATGATCCGTCGTTTCGTCGTGCTGTCGCTGCTGGCCGTCCTGGTCGGCCTCATCGTGATGGGCCTGCCTGACATCGCGCGCTACATGAAGATGCGCGAGATGTAAGCCGAGTGTGGCTCGGTACCGCATCGTCCCCGAGCGATCGTCGGTGCAGATCGAGGCGCGCTCGAGCCTGCACCCGATCAACGCGCGCACGAACGGGCTCGAGGGGTTCGTGGAGCTCGAGGTGCGAGGGGGTGGGAAGGTGAACCTCGCCGTCGCCCCGTCCGGCCGGCTCTCGCTCCCGGTCGGCCTCCTCCAGTCGGGCAACCGGTTGGAAGACCGCGAGCTGCAGAAGCGGATCGAGGCCCGCCGCTTCCCCACGATCGACGGAGTCCTCACCAGCATGGCGCCGAGCGGCTCCGACGGCGGTTACCGCGTGCGGGGCGACGTCTCGTTTCGCGGCGTGACGCGCTCGTGCGAGGACGACATGGCGGTGGGCCTGATCGACGGGGACACGCTACGCCTACAAGGACGATCCACCTTCGACATCCGGGACTTCGGGATGCAGCCACCCCGCATCCTGATGCTGAAGGTCGAACCGGAGGTCGTGGTGAAGGTGGACATCATCGCGGAGGAGGAGAGGTAGATGCACGAGCTCGGGTTGTGCTCCTCGATCGTCGACGCGGTCGAGCAGCGAGCGGGCGACCGGCCCGTCGCCCGCGTGCGGGTCCGGGTCGGGCGACTGCACCATGTGCACCCCGAGGCCTTCGAGCAGTCGTTCGCCGTGGCTGCCGAAGGGACGGTGATGGCCGACGGGCGCCGCCGAGCTCGTGCTTGAGCCGATCCGGGCCCGTTGCACCGACTGCGGCCGCGGGTGGGAGGCCGACGACATCCCGCTCGGTTGCCCCTCGTGCGGCAGCGTCGACGTCGAGCTCGTCGGGGGCGACGAGCTCGTCCTCGAGTCGATCGTGTACCGGGGCTGAGGGTCGAGCCATGTGCCTCGGCATCCCCGGTCAAGTGGTCGAGCGGCTCGAGATCCACGAGCACCTGGCCCGCGTCGACGTCGCCGGCGTCGGGCGCATCATCAACGTCGGATTGCTCGAGGACGAAGACCTCCGGCCGGGCGACTGGGTGTTGATCCACGTCGGTTTCGCCATGTCGAAGATCGACGAAGAGGAGGCGGCCATGGCCTTGGCCTCCCTCCAGATGATGGGTCAGGCCTACACCGAGGAGATGGCGGCGCTGTCCGCGTCGCGGATCACGGAGAAGGAGTAGGGAGGGCCGTGCGCTTCGTCGACGAGTACCGCGACCCGGTCGCGGCGCGAGCGCTCGTGGCGCGGATCACCGAGCTGGCCGGCGACCAGCACTTCAAGTTCATGGAGGTCTGCGGCGGCCACACCCACACCATCTACCGCCACGGCATCGAGCACGTGCTGCCCGAGACGGTCGAGCTCGTGCACGGCCCAGGGTGTCCGGTGTGCGTGATCCCGATGGGCCGGGTCGACGACGCGTTGGCGGTGGCCGCCGTGCCCCGGGTCATCTTCACCACCTTCGGCGACATGATGCGGGTGCCGGGCGGGAAAGGGAACCTCCTGCAGGCGAAAGCTCAAGGGGCCGACGTCCGCTTCGTCTACTCACCGCTCGACGCGCTGCGCATCGCGACGGAGACGCCCGATCGCGAGGTGGTGTTCTTCGCCGTCGGCTTCGAGACGACGGCGCCCTCGACTGCGCTGACCGTGCTCGAGGCGCGCACACGCGGCGTCACCAACTTCAGCGTCTACTGCAACCACGTCACGATCGTCCCGCCCATCAAGGCGATCCTCGAGTCGCCCGGCTTGCGCCTCGACGGCTTCCTCGGTCCCGGCCATGTGTCCACGGTCGTGGGCCAGCGGCCCTACCGGTTCGTCGCCGCGCAGTACGGCAAGCCGCTCGTCACGGCCGGGTTCGAGCCGCTCGACATCCTCCAGGCCATCGCCATGCTGCTGAGCCAGATCCGCGAGGGGCGCTGCGAGATCGAGAACCAATACCGCCGGGTCGTGCGAGAGGAGGGCAATCCCCGCGCCCTCCGGCTGCTCGCCGAGGTGTTCGAGTTGCGGCCCCACTTCGAATGGCGGGGCCTCGGCTTCATCTCGCAGAGCGCGCTGCGCCTGCGACCGGAATTAGCGGCCTTCGACGCCGAGCGCCGCTACGAGGTGCCCGGCGTGCGGGTGGCCGATCCGAAGGCGTGTCAGTGCGGCGAGGTGCTCAAGGGCGTCATCAAGCCGTGGGAGTGCAAGGTCTTCGGCACCGCCTGCACTCCCGAGACCCCGATCGGCACGTGCATGGTCTCGTCAGAAGGCGCGTGCGCCGCCTACTACAACTTCGGGCGGCTCCACCGCGACGCGGCCGTGGCGATCGGCGCCCGCTGAGCTCGGCTCAGTTGTCGTCGCAGAGCCACGGCTTCTTCAGGCACACCTGTTCGGAGGGCCCGTGCGGCGGAGGCGGGGGCTTCTGCGGCGTGCTGCAGGTGAGGAACCAGGCGAACTGCCCGTCCATCTGGGACGTGGGCGAGGACGGCAGGTAATACGACACGAAGGTCACGCCCGCAGTGCCCGCGCTCGTCGTGCACGGGCCCCAGCTGGGCACGATCGAGGGGACGACCGAGGCGAGCCACGCCAGTTGTGGCCCGTTGAGCTCCGCGTAGCCGCCCGGCTCGCCGCAATCGTGGGGCCAGCTCTCGACGAGGCTGGCCACCCCGACCTGGACCGTGCGGGCCCGCGAGACGGTCAGCGGACCGCCGCTGTCGCCGTAGCAAACGGTGTGGTTCGTCCAGCCGGCACCGATCATGAGTGCGTCGTCCCCACCCGAGGACGCCTGTTCGCTCCGTGATACGCGAGGTCGACCCGGAAGTTGAACCGAGGGGAGCCGAGTACGGCTCTCCTGGGTTCAAGTTCCGCGAGCAGAGACGGCCCGCGGTGGGCGCGGGGGTCTCTGGGTGCGGGCGGAGGGACTCGAACCCTCATGTCTTTCGACACCGGGACCTAAACCCGACGCGTCTGCCAGATTCCGCCACGCCCGCGTGACGATGGCATTCTGCCCGCCTGGACGGCCGCCCACGCGGCCGTCAGCCCGCGATGAGCGCAGCCGCTCGCTCCGTCGTCCGCCCGATCACCACGCGGTCACCTTTGACGAGCAGGGGCCGTTGCATGAGGCGAGGATGCTCGACGAGCAGCTCGATGACCGGCCCGGGTTCGGTGTAGTCCGTGGGGTCGAGGCCGAGCTCCGCGAAGTAAGCGTCCTTGCGGACGAGGTCCGCGACCGGGCCGTCGAGGTCCGCGACAAGCCACTCGAGCCGCTCGCGGCTCGGTGGATGCTTGAGGTACAGCACGACCTCGACCTCGGCGCCGCCTCCTCGGTCATGGCGAGAACGCCCTTGGACGTCGAACAGCTCGAGTTGTGGTAGATGGTCCGTCGGCCACAAGACCAGGCTAATTGTCCTGGGGCGCCCGAACTCGAGACCTTGTGACGGGTTTCGTGCGGAGGTCGATCCGGCTCTGCCGGTCGACCGGAGCTCCCCAGATGGGGGGATCCGAAGGGGGGAAGGCCTCCTTCCCCCCTTCGCTAATGACCCGCATCAGCGGTTCGGCTCACTCCCGACCCGTGACGGCGACCGGCTCACGCAAGAGCCGAGCCCTCGGTGAGCGCGCCGCTAGCTCGAGCCGGCGTCACCCTTTAGCTTGTCGACGGCACCCTCGGCCGCTTGCTGGCCGGAGTCCACCTTGTCGGCGTACTTGCCGCCCGTCTTGTCATCGATGACATCGCCGGTCTTCTCGATGCCCTTGTTGATGTTGTCCGACTGCGAGGCGACGGTGTCCTGCACCTTCGACTTGCTGCCGCCGAACCAACCCTTGACAGTGTCGAGGAATCCCATGGCGCGCACGTTACTGCGATCCGGCCAAGGCCTGATCGGATTCGCCGGGAGGCCCGTCGCGCCTGCGCTCATCGGGTCACGGGGATCCAGACGAGGTTCACCTGCGTCACGGCCACGTCGACCTTCTCGAGCGGCACCCGCGTCACCTGCACGTCGGAGGCCTTGGCCTCCCACTCGGCGTCGATGGCCGTGAGCTCCTGCTTCAGCTCCTCCTCGAGCTCCACGGCGTCTTGTTGGAGCTGGGCGAGACGCTCGCCGGCGGCCTGGGCGCGGGCGCTCGCCGCCGCCGAGCTCCTGCCCCCGCCCGTGACGGACCGGGCCAGCGCGCGGGTGTTGCGCCGGCCGCCGAGGAACGACCCGAGCAGGCTGCCCACCACTGATCCCATCTGCTGGCCCTGGATGGCCTGCTGCTGCGCCTCGGCCACCGATGCCTTCTCCTGGGCGGCGGCGAGCTTCGCCTCGAGGGCGGACACCTTGGTGCGGTACTTGTCGCGCAGCTTCGCCGCTTGCTCGTCCGCCTTGGTCTGGGCCGCCTCCTGGCAGCGGCCCACGAACGCGTCCTGCGCCTCTCCCGGGCGTGAGTAGAGCTTCAGGGTCTTGTTGGCGAAGAGGTCCATCGTCTTGTTGCGCACCAGCCAGTCGACGAGGTCGCGCTGCAACGCCGTCCAGAAGCTCTTCTGCCCGATCGGGGCGGCGGGCAGCACATACGTCGCCACCGCGGGCGTCTCCGGCCGAAGGTCTCGGTCGTCGTAGTCGACCGCGACAGCGGCCCCCGGGTCGGCGGATGCGGTGAGGGGGAACAACACGGCTTCCCACTCCTCGTCCACGAGCAGGTCGGCCTTCTCGTCGTCGTAGCGGAGGCGCGCCCGAGCTACGGCGGCGGCGGCGTGGCGGGTGGAGTCGGGCGCGGCGCCAACCTGCGCCGCCCACGCGGCCGCCGGGTCGAGCCAGCGGATCGGCGTGCCCTGGGCGACATCGGGCATGATCGGCGTCTCGTCGTCGGCCAGCGGCGCCGGTCCGGCGGAGGCGGCCGGGGCGGAAGCGGCCGAGGGAGCCGGCGCAGAAGCGGGTGCCGGTGTCGACGAGGCGGCGCTCGCCGGGGCCGGCGCGGGTGCCGCGCCCTCCGGCGACGTGACGGCTGCCGCGGGCGGCGTGGCCGAGCCAGCAATCGCGGCACGCTGGCCCTCCATGAGCGCGGCGATCTGATCCCGCGTCAGCGGGCCGCGGAGGTAGCTCATCGCCCAGCGAGTCGTGAACACCTCAGGGGTGTCCTTGCCGGCCCGCTTCACCACGAACTCCCGCTTGCCCAGCGCGCTGATGGTGTCGCCCACCGTCTTGACGTCGACGCTGCCGGCCGCCGCGCTCATGCCGTCGAGCAAGCGATCCTTGTCGCGCTCGGTCTGCAGCCGCCCCACCATCCACGTGCCGGCGTTCGAGATCGCCTTGTAGTCGAGGTCGACGGGGTTCTGCGTCGACAGCACGAGCCCGACGCCGAAGGCGCGCGCCTGCTTGAAGAGAGTGAGGATCGGCTTCTTCGTCGGTGGGTTCGCCGACGGCGGCACGTACCCGGCGACCTCGTCCATGTAGACCAGGGTGCGGAGATCGGTGGTGCCGCTCTGGCGCCGCATCCACGTCACGACCTTCGACATGAGAAGGGCCACCACGAACTGGCGCTCCTCGTCAGAGAGGTGAGCGACGGTGACGATGGCGGCGCTCGGCTTGCCGTCCCCGCTCCGCAGCAGTGCGCCGATGTCGAGTGGCGGTCCCGCCGCCCATGCCGCGAAGGAAGGCGACGCCAAGAGGGCGTTGAGGCGCAGGGCGAAGGCGGTGCGGTCGTTCGGCGGGAAGAAGGCGTCGAGGTCGAACACGCCGAGCTTGCGCATCGGCGGCTGCTGCACGAGGCCGACCAGGGTGGCGAGATCGAGGCTGCGCCCAGCCGTCCACGACGTCTCGATCAGGTTCGCCAACAAGATGAACTCACGAGACGACAGCGGGTCGGCGTCGATGCCGACGAGACCGAGGAGGCCGGAGACGAAGCCCGCGATCTCGTCACGCATCGTCTCGGTGTCACTCATGTCGGCCGGCGATTGCAGTGAGCCGACGATGTTGAGTGGCACGCCCGAGCTCGACCCCGGTGTGTAGATCGTGAACGCCACCGCGTCCCACAGCGCCTTGATGCGCTCGGGCGTGATGCCCCAACCGGCCAGGCCGTCCTTCCACTGGGACGCCTGCTGCGCGGCGAAGGCGTCGACGTCGACGCCGGCCTTCTGCCGCGTCGCCCTCGTTCACCCAGGGACGGAAGTCGGCCGGGGCGAGGTCGGGGAAGGTGAGGCACAAGTTGGTGAGGTCGCCCTTGGGGTCGATCAGCAGGCACGGCACGCCACTCGTGAGGCACTCCTCGATGAGGACGATGCCGAGGCCCGTCTTGCCCGAGCCAGTCATACCCACGATCACGCCGTGCGTGGTGAGGTCTCCGCTCGCCAGCGCGAGCGGGTCGGGCGTGCGTTGGTGCGAGGCAGGATCGACGAGGGCGCCGAGCACGAGATCAGCCATCGGCGCGGACTGTAGGGCGGCGGCCCGGAGGAAGCGGTCACCCGGCCTCCGTGCTGACAGGCCCTCGCCCGCCCGCCAACGGGGCGCGGCGACCACCGTGCCAGAATCGCCCTCCGGGGACGTACCAGCAGCCTTGGAGGACGCATGGCGGCCGACGAGCGACGCACGGCGGCCGACGAGCGACGCATGGCGGACACAGCACGCCCGATGGAGCCAGCACGCCCGATGGAGCCAGCACGCCCGACGGAGACGGCACGCCCGACGGAGACGGCACGCCCGGCCGATGGGCTACCGCCGGCGGGCACGGCACCCCGGGCGGACGAGTCCGCTCGCCACGGGCTCGAGGAGCAGGTGGCCGAGCGACGGAGCAAGGTGGCCGCACTGCTCGCGGCCGGCGTCGATGCCCACCCGTACCGGTTCGATCGCACCGCGAGCGCGGCCGAGCTCCATGCCCAACACCCCCGCCTGGCCGCCGACACGCGCACCGGTGTCACGGCCCGGGTCGCCGGCCGGGTGACGGCCCTGCGGGGCCACGGCAAGCTCTCGTTCCTCGACATCGTCGACACCACCGGGCGGTTGCAGCTGCTCTGCGAGCACGACGGCCTCGATCCGACGTCGTCGCTCGTGCTGGCCAACCTCGACATCGGGGACTGGATCGGCGGAACGGGTGAGGTCGTCACCTCGCGGCGGGGAGAGCTGTCGGTCGACGTCACGTCGCTCGCGCTGCTCACGAAGGCGCTGCGGCCTCTCCCCGACCTCTATCACGGCGTCACCGACCCGGAGACGAAGTACCGCGAGCGTGAAGTCGACCTCATCGCCAACGCCGACGACCGGCGCGTGTTCGCCATCCGGCACGCGACGATCTCTTCGAGCTGTACGACAAGGTGTTGCAGCCGTCCACGGTCGGGCCGCTGTTCGTGTGCGGCTACCCGGTCGAGGTGTCGCCGCTGGCGCGGCGCAGTCCCGACGACCCCCAGCTCGCCGACCGGTTCGAGCTCGTCGTGAACGGCAAGGAGTTGGCCAACGGCTACAGCGAGCTCAACGACGCCGACGACCAACGCCAGCGGTTCGACTTCGAGGCCGGGCTGGCGGCCGCGCGCGACGTCGAAGCCCATCCGGCCGATCTCGTCTTCGTCCGGGCCCTCGAGTACGGACTGCCGCCCACCTCCGGCATCGGCATCGGGGTCGACCGCCTGGTGATGCTGCTGGCCGACGTAGCCAACATCCGCGACGTGATCCTCTTCCCGTTGCTGCGCCCCGAGGCCGCCGCGTGACCGAGCCGGGCTCGACGTCGCCAGACCCGGCCTTGCCCGGCGCGGACGGGGTCGGCGCCGTACCGGTCGCCGCCGGGCACCCGGGCGTCCCGATGACCGCGGCGGCGGCTTCTGCCCCGGCGACTCCGCACGGCGGGTCCGCGGCGGTGGTAGCCCCGGCCGCGGCGCCGCCCCTCGTCCCCGACCTCGTGACGGTGGCCGTGCCACGCGGCGGTCGGGCGGTCGTCGTCAGCGATCTGCACCTGAGCGGCGAGGCGACCGAAGCGGCCACCGCGTGCACGGGCGAGATGGTGAAGGTCTTGCGCGAGTGGGCGGGTCCCGGGGTCGTCGTCGTCGCCGGCGACGGGTTCGAGCTGCTCCACGCCCCCGTGGCGCCGATCGAGGACATCCTCGCCACGCACGAGGAATGGGCCCGAGAGCTCGCCGCGTTCGCCGCCCAGCCCGGGCACCAGCTCGTCGTGCTCGCCGGGAACCACGACGGCCAGATCGCGTGGGACACGCATCTCGTCGAGGTCCTCCGTCAACGTCTCGGGGCGACGATCGTGGCGCTCGCCGTCGATCTGGTGCTCGACACCGCGGCCGGAGCGCAGAAGATCCGGGTCGTCCACGGCAACCAGGAGGATCCGTACAACGCGTTCATCGATCCGCGATCTCCCATCGACACGCCTGCCGGGCACCACGTCGTGCGCCAAGTGCTGCCGGAAGTGGAGCAGTCGTACAAGCCTGGTGGCCTCCTGCAGGGGATCGAGTGGCTGAGCGAGCCGATGCTGGCTGGCGAGATGGTCGGCTCCCGCCTGCTCTATCGCCGCGTCGTCGGGCGCCTGTGGTGGCTGGCCCTTCCCTTCCTCGCCGCCGTCCTGTTGCGGACCATCGCCTTCGTGCCGGGCATCCAGACCTTGCTGCAAGCGAACGCGCAGCGGTGGCTCGTCGGCCTCGGGATCGCGGTCATCGCGGTCGTGGTGGTGGCCGTGGTCGTGGCGATGGCGACGATGCTGCGCGTCCATCACGACCTCAGCCAGACCGACCTCGGGCACCGTTCCGGGACGGGTTCGCACAACGCCTCGGCGCGCGAGCTCGCCGCCCGGCTGATCGCCGAGGGGTACGCCGGCCTCGTGTCTGGTCACACGCACGAGCCCGAGCTCTCGGTGGTCGGCTTCGGCTTCTACGCCAACTCGGGCTGCGGCGTCTCGGCGGTAGGGCCGGTGCCGGCTCGCTTCGGCCTGCCCCGTCCCTTCCTCGCCGTCCGTCGGTGCTCTCGCGTGGAACTGGCCGCCCACGAGGTCGTCGAGGTGCGCCTGATCCTGGGCGAGACGCCGAGCGGCGACCCGTCTCGCCTCGAACGCCTCGTCGCGCTCCGCCCCCCTGATCGGCCTCGGACGCCGGCAGAGGTGGCCGCCCTCCCGGCGGGGACCACGTTCCCGATCGACGGCCAGAAGCTCGGCGTGTTCACGCATCGGCGTCGCATCCGGCGGTGGGCGGCGGGATTGCTCGTGGCCGCCGGCGTCCTCAACATCGTCTCCACCATCACGGGCCCTTCGACCAGCCACCTGGCCCGCATCGAGAGCGACATCCCGCTGCGGATCCCCCGCGCCGCCGGGGTCCTGGCCGTGCTCATGGGTGTCGCGCTCATCGGCCTCGCCCGCGCCGTGCGCCGCGGGTACCGGCCGGCCTGGGCGGTCGTCGTCGTGCTGCTCGGAGTGCTCGCCGTCGTCATGTTCCTGAAGGGGGAGGACATCGAGGAGGCGGTGGCCAACGCCGCCCTGGCCCTGTGGCTGCTAGCCGAACACCGCCACTTCAAGGTGACGCCGACGGCCGGGCGCCGTTGGGCGCCGTGGGCCTTCGCTCTCGCTCTGCTCGGGCTCGGGCTGGCCATCGTCCTCGCCGCGTTCTTCGGGCGCGATGACCGCTACGGGCGCGCCTTCACCACGCTGGCTGTCGGCGTGGTGGTGCTTGTCGGCTGGCTCGTGGCCCGGCCGACTCGGCCGCGCCAAACGCAAACGTCACGCGACGCGGATCTCGACCGCGCCCGCGCCATCGTCGGCCGCTGCGGCGGCGACACCCTCGACTACTTCGCGCTGCGCGACGACAAGGAGCTGTTCTTCACGGGCGACGGACTCGTCGCCTACACCGTGCTCGACCGCACCATGCTGGTGTCGCCCGACCCGATCTGCGCGTCCGAGGCGCGTGAGGAGGTGTGGGCCGATGCCATGGAGCACGCCGATGCCAACGGTTGGGGCATCTCGGTGCTCGCCGCCAACGCCAGCTGGTTGCCCACCTACCACGCGGCCGGGCTCCAATCCCTCTACATCGGCGACGAGGCCATCGTCGAGTGCCAGCGCTTCAGCCTGCAGGGCAAGGCGATGAAGTCGCTGCGGGGCGCCCACAACCGGGTGGGGAAGGCCGGCTACCGCGTCGACGTGCTCGACCCCGACACCGCCGGTGCCGGTCTGCGGCAGCAGTTGCTGGCGTTGATGACCGAGACGCGCCAAGGCGACGCCGAACCAGGCTTCTCGATGACTCTGAGTCGCATGTTCGACCCACGTGATACCGGCTTGCTCCTGGCCGTGTGCTTCGACCCTTCAGGGCAGCCGGTGGCGTTCAACCAGTACGTGCCGGCCGCGGCCATCGGCGGCTACTCACTGGATGTGATGCGCCGGACGGCCGACCCGGACGCGCCGAACGGCCTCACCGACTTCGTGATCATCGAGACCATCCAGTGGATGAAGACCAACGGCTACCGTGGGCTGGGGCTGAACTTCGCGACGTTCCGGGCGGTGGTGTCGGGCGAGGTGGAGGGGGGCCCGTGGCGGCGGGTGCAGCGGCGGGTGCTGCACCACTTCAGCGACACGATGCAGATCGAGTCGCTGTGGCGGTTCAACCAGAAGTACGACCCTCGCTGGCGGCCGCGTTACGTCGTGACCGACGCCCTGCTCGACGAGCCGCGCGCCGGCGTCGCGATCGCCCGCGCCGAGTCGGTGGGCGAGCTCCCGGTCGTCGGTCGCCTCTTGGAGTCCCACGGGCCAGACCCGGCAGTCGCCAGTCACGACGTCGCGCCGGCCTCACCCCCTTCGGGGTCCTGACCGCCAGACGTCGTCAACCCTCGGCGAGGGCGGTCGAGGTCCCATCGTCGTGCGAGACGAGGGCGAGCGCGACCGCTGCCCCCACGGTCACCGTGAACCCGAGCACGGCGAGCGGCCCGAAGCCCAGACGGGCTCGGTCGCCGAGGAAGATCAGCCCGATGAGCGACGGCACCACGGCCTCCGCCGCGTACTGCGACGACTCGGCGATCGCCACCGAGCCTCGCTGCAGCGCGGCCGCGAAGAACGCGATGCCCAGGATCCCGTACGGCACCAGCGCCCACGTGAGGGGGTCGGCCAAGGCGCCTCCGAGGGTTCCGTCCACCTCCAGGGCCCGGGCGCACACCGCCGTGCCGCCGTAGCCGAGGCCCGAGACGACCCCGAGGAGCGCGGCGGCGCGGTCGCCGCTCGCCAGGCGGGGCGCGGCCATCCCGAAGGCGGCGACGATCGGGATGCACAGCCATACGGCGAGGGTGAAGCCGTCGCCGATGTGGTGCGGGTCGCCGGGCGCCGCGCTGATGGCCAAGGAGACGAGGCCGACGCCCATGATGGCGATCACGATCATCTGGTCGCGGTCGGGTTGCGTGTCGAGCAGCCATGCCGCCAGCAAGACAGTGACGCCGATGCTGCTCGCGGAGATCGCCTGGACGGCGAAGAGCGGAAGGCTCTGCAGCGCCACCAGCACGAGCAGCCAACCGAGGAGATCGAACCCGAGCCCGACGACGTACGGGAGCCGCGTGGTCACCTTCACGAGGCCCTTCGGGTCGAGATGGTCCGTGCCCTTCACCTGGCGGGCGCTGATGTCCTGCAGGACCGACCCGAAGCCGTAGCAGGCCGCAGCACCGAAGGCGGCGAAGTAGGCGAAGGTCACCGCGCGGCACCGTATCGAGGCCGGTCGAACCGGCCCGCCCTGGCGTCAGCGGCAATCACTCGCGGGTATCGTCCGCCCGTGGCGTTCGGGGGCTTCCCGCTCGAGGCGATCACGTTCTTCCAAGGCCTCGAGGCGGACAACACCAAGGCGTACTGGACGGGCCACAAGGACGTCTACGAGACCTGCGTCAAGGGCGCGATGGAAGAGCTGGCCGAGACGGTGGACGCCCGCTACCGGCCCCTCCGCCTGTTCCGTCCCTATCGAGACGTGCGCTTCAGCAAGAACAACCCACTGTAGCGCAACTCACCCCCAAGTGTGCTAGGCTCAGGGCAGGCCCCAGGAGGGGCCTGTGGCAGGGCATTTCTGGGGCTCCTGGGGCCACCTGGGGGCACTGGGGAGGCCCAGGCCACTACCAGTAGGGGCGGCCCAGGGGCGACCCTGGGCGGCAGCCCCCCCAGCACCTTGGAAACGGAGAGACGATGCAAAGCCCCTTTGAGGGCTCCTGCGCGCTGTGCGGCGAACCCGGGACACCGGAACGGCCGCTCACCTGCGCGCTCTGGCCCCTAGGCGATGACGACGACCACTGCATGCCGTTCCACCCGATCTGCTGCAACACCCTCATGCATGGCGAGGGCGGGACCTTGTTGTCCCTCCTCACCGGCGGGCTCCCCGCCGATGAGGTCGGCGAGCCGATCTGGCTCCAGAGCCTCGAGAACGTCATTGCCTGGCACCGGAAGCACTGCGAGTTCTGCCAGGACTTCCGGCGGCGCCAGCGAGCCGACCGCAAGGCGGCCCGAGCGGCCAAGGCGGCGAAGAAGCCGACCACGGTCACGAAGGCCACGGCCAAGGCGACCAAGGCGAAGGTGACCCCACCGGCGAGGACGGCGACGAAGTCGACGACCCGGACCACGAAGGTCACGGCCAAGGCCACCAAGGCGGCTCCCGCCAAGCGGGCCACCAAGAAGTAAGCGCCACGAAAGGCCGGTACCCCCAGACTGAACCTGGGGGTACCGGTCAGGCGCACCTTGGAATCGGCACCTGGACATCAGGATGCCACCGTCTCTCCGGTCCGTCACCTGTCGATCAGCCAGAGGGCATGAAGTCATCCCCGGCGACCTCGACCACCGCCCCTCGAGACGCATCGCTCATCCCGGCACGCTACGAGGACTCCTGCCTGGGGGGTGCTCCAGCTTGCGTGGGTCGCTCCGGATTCACGATGATGTCCAGCAGGGCGGGGAAGGAAGCGCGTCGTGAGCCAGCCGTCGTCCTCCGATCCATTGCCACCCCCGCCGACTCCGATTCGTCCTGCTGTCCAACCGATTCCGGCCGCTGCCATACCGGCCACCGGCACGCCGGGGATGCCGGCCACCTGTCCTGTGTGCGGCCAAGTCGGAACCCTTGGGTCGCGAGCGCGTGAACTCACTACCAAGAAGCGGCCGAAGTTCGGTGTGATCTGGATTCTGCTCACGATTTTCACCGGGGGTCTCGCTCTCATCCTCTGGCTCATCTGGCCGCGACACACAGAGGTGGTAGGCGTCGACCGGTACCTCGAGTGCTCTCACTGCCACGCGAGGATCTGACCCGGATATTGCGGCCGGTGGGGGCTGATGGCTGGATTGACGCGACAAGTGCCCCGCTGCCTGGGACGATGACGGTTGCGAAGCCACATCGAGTCCAGCCAGAGGAGCACCTGACGGGTGAACGCTACCGCGACGTTGTTCGATGCCGGGGAGATCATCTCGAGGCCCCGCCGAGAGGCGGCACCGGTCAAGGTGTCGGTGACCGATGAGGATGTGACGGGCGTGGCCGGGGTCGCCTTGTGGGGCCCGATGCTGGATCGTCTCAACCTTGTGGATGTGGCTGACGCCCGCCGGCTGCGCCCGGTCGGGCCGGGTGGCTACACCGGCGGGGAGTGCTACCGGACCCTGGTGGAGGTGGTCCTGGCCGGGGGTGAGTTCCTGGCGGACCGGTCGCTGCTGGAGGGCGCCACCGAGGCGCTGCGTGGGCAGCAGGCGTTCCCGTCGCATACGACCCTGTTCCGGTTCTGTGCCGGCGCCGACTTCGGTCGAGCCCAGAAGGCGGCGGCGGTGAACCGCACGATGCTCGCTCGGGCGTGGGCGATGGGTGCCGGCCCCACTGGTGGGGTGATCACGATCGACCCGGACGCCACCCTGGTCGACACCTACGGTCCGGGCAAGGAAGGCTCGACGTTCACGTACCGGGGCGAGGTCGGTCTGTCGCCGTTGATCGGGGTGTGCGGCGAGACCGGCGACGTGCTGGCCCTGCGGGCCCGGGGCGGCAACGCCCATCCGGGCCGGGCCAACGCCGGGTTCATCCGCGAATGCGTCGCCGCCATCCCCGCCCCGGTGCGGGAACGGGCGAACCTGTGGGTGCGGGTCGACTCGGCGGGCTACCAGCACGACGTGTTCGCGGCCTGCGAGTCCCTCGGCGCCGTGTTCACTGTCACCGCGCCGAACAAGTCCAACGTGCGGGCCGCCATCGTCGCCCTCGCCGCTGATCCGGCCACGGTGTGGCGCCCGGCGCTGACAGCCGAAGCCGAACGGGGATCGGAGATCGCCGAGACGGTCATCGAGATCGGCCGCCGCAACAAGGACCAGCGAGAGCTGCGCCTCATCGTGCGCCGCCAACGAACCCGCGCCGGGGACCAGCTGTCCCTTGATGATCTCGACGGGTGGCGGTTCCATGCGATCGTCACCAATCTCCCCGCCCTGTTCGCACCCGCCGACATGGTCGAGGCCCATCACCGTCTGCGGGGCGGGATCCCCGAAGACACCATCCGCCAACTCAAGGAAGACTTCGGGCTGATCCACGCGCCGGTGCAGAACTTCTTCGGGAACTGGCTGTGGTGGCACGCCGCCGCCCTGGCCCACAACGTCGCCCGCTGGATCCGGGTGCTCGCCCTGCCCCGCGAGTTCCGCCGCTGCCGCGGCAAACGCCTGCGACTGGCGTTCTTCAACGTCGCCGCCCGGGTCGTGCGCCACGCCCGCCAGCTCTGGCTGCGCCTGCCCCGCTCCCACGCCTGGGCCGACGCCTTCATCGAAGCCCTCACCCGCATCCGGCAGCTGCCCGCGTTCGCCTGAACCGGCCAGGCCCACCCTCCCCGCCGGAGACAACCCGATCGACCACGACCCCTGCATCACCGCGCCCCGACGAGCCCGACACCTCGTCTCGACCGCTCGACACGATCATCACGCCACCGAACTCGCCGATCGCGCCCCAGTCACAAGCCTCACTGCAATATCCGGGTCTGAATCCGCTGAACCACCCGCGGCGGAGTGGGATCGACTGGAAGGGAGGTCCGTAGATGCGACGAGGTTTCTGGGTGTCTGTCGTCGGTGTGTCCATCCCACTGGTCGCCGCCTGTGGGTCGTCCAGCAACTCGACGAGCGCCAGCAGCTCGGCGGCTACGACCAAGGCGGCGACGACTGCCCAGCCAACCAGCCTCCCCGCCACGACCGCGGCTCCCGCCACCACGGCGGCGCCCGTCACCACGGCGGCGCCCGTCACCACGGCGGCGCCCGTCACCACGGCGGCGCCCACCGCCTCGCCCTTCGATAAGAAGTACGGGACTTTCGCGGTCACGTCACACTCAGGGACAAGCGATGCTGTCGTGCCGATCCCTGGGGGGGCGAAGGCGGGGCTGGTGATCGCCACCTATTCGGGGTCAAGCAACTTCTCCATCGAGGGCCTGGACCCGCAGAACCAATCGTCGGGCGACCTGCTGGTCAACACCATCGGCGCCTACCGCGGTATCACGGCGTTCGGGTTCGGACTGGGCAGCAGCGTGGTGAACTTGAAGGTGACGGCCGCTGGTCGGTGGACGATCACGATCGCTCCCATCTCGACTGCACCGACGCTGGCGTCGCCCGCGAGCGGTAAAGGGGACGCCGTCTATCAGTGGACGGGCAAGGCCACCACCTGGACCATCACCAACCAGGGCAAGGGAAACTTCGCCCTCATCAACCACGGGTCGGGTGTGTTTGGCGATGACCTACTCGTCAACGAGATCGGGGCCTACCACGGCTCGGTGCCGGTACAGGCTGGCCCCGCCGTGACCACAGTTGAGTCAGACGGCACCTGGACCATCACCTTCTCGTAGGGGGATCTCGCCCAGCCAAGCGCGGCCAGCACAGGCACCACCACACAAGTGCGCGGACCTGTTGGCGGCCGCGCTGTTTGCACACCCTGTCTGTCAGGCTGACGTGAGACACCTGCGGTAGCCGACCATCCCTGCAGGGCGAGTCTGGAAGACGTAGACCCGATGACCATGACGACTGCATCTCTGCTTGCGCGCGCCCATGATGGCGTGGTGGACGAGCCCGACCCGGCTGCCCGGCCTCGGCGGCGATCGTTCACCGCCGAGTACAAGGCCGAGATCCTCGACGGGTACGACGCGTTGCCGGTCGGCTCGAGCGAGCGCGGGGCGTTGCTGCGCCGCGAGGCCCTCTACAGCTCGCATCTGGCGGAGTGGCGCAAGGCTCGCGATGCCGGCGCCCAGCAGGGGCTGGCGCCGAAGGCGAAGCCGCGTCGTTCCCCTGAGCAGGTCGAGCTGGAGCGGCTGCGCCGCCGCAACGAACGGTTGGAGACGGAGCTGACCAAGACGAGATCGGCGCTCGATGTCATGGGAAAACTGCACGCGCTCTTGGAAGGGCTCTCCGAGAGCGCGGACACCGATCCGAAGTCGACGCGATGATCGAGGCGCACTTCGGTGAGCTCGAAGCGATGACATCGACCAGCGCCGCCTGCGACCTGCTCGGCGTCTCGCGGGCGACGCGCTATCGGCGGCAGCGACCGCCAGTGGCGGGTCCGCCGGCACCCCGGCCGGCCCCACCGAACAAGCTCACCGAGCAGGAGCGCCAGCGGGTGCTGACGGTGCTGCGCTCGGCGGAGTACTGCGACCTGGCCCCGGCCCAGGTGTGGGCCCGGCTGCTCGATGACGGCATCTACCTGTGCTCGATCTCCACCATGTACCGGCTGCTCGCGGTCGCCGGCGAGAACCGCGAACGGCGACGGCAGCGCACCCACCCGGCGACCAAGAAGCCCGAGCTCATCGCCCGTCGACCGAACGAGGTCTGGTCGTGGGATATCACGAAGCTGCAGGGCCCGCAGCGGGGCGTCTACTACGAGCTGTTCGTGGTCATCGACATCTTCTCCCGCTACGTCGTCGGCTGGATGGTGTCGCCGGCCGAGACCGGAGAGCTCGCCGAAGCCTTCATCGCCGACACCCTGCAGCGACACGGCATCGGCCGCGGCCAGCTCTCCTTGCACGCCGACCGGGGCACCTCGATGACATCGAAGCCCGTCGCCCAGCTGCTCGTCGATCTCGGTGTCGCCCGCAGCCACAGCCGGCCGCATGTGAGCAACGACAACCCGTACTCGGAGGCGAACTTCAAGACCCTCAAGTACTGCCCGGCCTTCCCTGGCCGGTTCGGCTCGATCGAAGACGCCCGGGCGTTCTGCGCCGCGTTCTTCGATCACTACAACCACGTCCACCGCCACGCCGGCATCGGGCTGCACACCCCGGCGTCGGTCCACTACGGCACCGCCGACGAGATCCGCGCCCAGCGGGCCGTCACTCTCGACGCCGCCTACGCCGCCAACCCGGCACGGTTCGGGCACCGCCCGCCCCAGCCGCCGAAGCTGCCCACCATCGCCTGGATCAACGAACCCAGCCCCGAAGCACTCATCACATCCGCATGACAAGTTGTCTCACCGGGCTTGACAGGTTCCGACATGGCCAGGCAGCACTCCGTGCTCAGTGAGCGGCATGGGTCGATGAGCACGGAGTGCTGAGTGTCAGTCGCGGGTGAGCTCGGCGACGGCCTTCTTGGCGCAGGAGTCGTCGACGAGGAGTTTGTTGTCGGCGGCGGCGGCGATGATGGCGGCCGTCGCGGCGTTGTTGAGCGCTCGAGGTAGTCCTCCTGAAGCCCGGTGCAGGCGGGCGACGGCGTCGTCGGCGAGGAGCGGTTCGTCGCGCCCGGCGAGGGTGAGGTGGTGTCGCAGGTAGGCGGCGGACTCGCCGATGTCCATCGGGCGGATCGTGAACCGGGTGGCGATGCGCTGGTCGAGTGCGGCGAAGACGCCCATGCGGAGTTGGCGGTTGAGGGTGGGCTGGCCGATAAGGATCCCGGCGAACGGTGAGGCCGAGTCCATCTCGGAGTTGGTGAGCAGCCGCAGCTCTTCGAGTTGGGCCGGCGTGAGCAGGTGGGCCTCGTCGCAGACGAGCACGACGCGGCGGTGCCGCTCGGCGGTCTCGGCGGCGAGCAGATCGGCGGCTTGGGCCATCAGCTCGGCTTTGAGGTAGCGGGGCTCGGCACCCAGGGAGCGCACGATGGTGACGTAGAGGCCGCGGGTGCCGAAGGCGGGGTTGGCGATGTAGATAACCGAGTGCCGGGTGCGGTCGAGCGCGTCGACGGCGGCACGGACCGACACGGTCTTGCCGGCGCCGACGTCGCCGGTGATGACGCCGAGGGCGGACTCGACGACGCAGAAGTTGATGCGGGCGACCGCCTCGGCGTGGGCTTGGCGGGCGAAGAGGTCCTTGGCGGCGATGGACTTGCCGAACGGGGTGCGCTGCAGCCCGAAGTGCGCGGCCCACGGGGCGGGGGCGCTCATCGGGTCTGCTCCTCGATGTCGGGGTCGGCGAACATGTCGAGCTGGGAGAAGTCGATCTTCTGCCCGGTGCCGGCCGCCTCGTCGTGGGCGGCGGCGACGAGGCCCAGGTAGTCGATGCCGGTCACCTCAGGTTCGGGGCGGGCGGCCTGGGGGACGGCGGGGTGGACGTGGCGGCGGGTGACGAACGGGGTGGCCACCCCGGCGGGCCGGCCGTCCAGGTAGACGTCGATGCGGGTCAGGTCCTCGGGGTCGTAGCGCAGCTCGACCCGCCGGCCGACCAGGGCGGGGTCGACCCCGTAGGCGTTGCCCTCGAGCGGGACCGTGGCGGTGCGGGTCACCTTGCGGGTCACCGACCAGCGGAACGCCTCCCGCAGGCGGTCGGCGTCGACCCCGCGGTGGGGCCCGCCCCGCTCGAAGCGTTCGATCGGCGTCTCGTTCGTTTCGCCGTGGACGCGACGGTTGGCGATCCGCTCTGCCCAGGCAGTGAAGCGGTCGTTGAGCTCGTCGAGGTCGACGATGCCGACGTGGGTGGCCTCGGCCAGGAACGCCTCGCGGATGTAGCGGTTGGCCCGCTCCTGTTTGCCGCGGCCTTCCGGCGAGTAGGGCTTGGAGTGCACGAGGCGCACGCCCAGCACCGCGCAGGTCCGGGCCAGCCAGGCGTTGGAGAACGGGGCGCCGTTGTCGGCATACAGCACGACGGGCACACCGCGGCGCACGATCGCCCGGCGCAGCAGCTCCTGGCCGGCGCGGGCGTTCTCGTGGGCGAAGAACCGGCCGTCGACGATCAGGCGGCTGTGGTCATCGACGATCAGGAACAGCCGGGCCCGCACCGACGCGTCGAGCCTCGGCCAGGGACCCAGGGCCGACCAGCACGTCGGTGATCCACCGGTCGTTCGGGTGCCTCGGCCTCGTAACGGCCGAACACCTTCGGCTCAGCCTCCAGCGCCTCGCGGTGCAGCCCGGCCCGACGCAGCTGGGCCCGCACCGTGCGCTCCGCGACCCGGATCCCGTGGCGGTGATAAAGGATCGAGGCGATCTGGGCGGCCGAGCGCGACGGGAGCTCCAGGCGCAGGGCGGCCGCCTCGGCGAACAGCTCCGGATGCGCCCGCACCGCGCCCACTTCGGCCCGCTCTGCCGGGCGTCAGCGCGTCCAGCCCACCGGCCCGCCACGCCCTGATCCAACGGTCGATCGTGGGCCGCGAGTAACGGCGCTCGGCTGCCGTCAGGGTGCGAGTGCGCCCGCGTCCGCGATCGTGGCGCACCACCGCACCCCGCTCCGCCGGCGTCAACCGCGGGTTCGTCGCCTCGGCGATCACCCCGAAGCGGTGCAACGCCACCGCCTCTTGCTGGTCGTTGTCCATCTCATTCCTCCGTTCGCGTCCCTTCCGAAGGGACCGGAGGCATGAAACGACGCCTGCCGACGACGAGATAGGGCGTATTCGTGTTGGTCGGCCAGCAGCCTCCCGCCGCTCACCGCCGACGCGAACCGCCACCGGCCCAACCGCCCCCAGCCCGCAGACACACCCGCGGCCACGAACGCGCCGCCGATCGCCGCCAACGCCTGCCCAGCGACATCGCCGATCGCGCCGACGACCTCGCCGCCGAGCTCGACAGCCAGCGCCGCGAACGCCACCGACAGCCCGTCGCCCGCGCCACGAAGCGGCGCACCCACCCCCGCGCCGTCGTGTGCGGAACATCTGCCATGCCTCCGCCGCCGGCCGCACCCCGCCAGCACCGGCCACAACCTCCTCGACAACAGCGCCGATCGTCTCCACCACATCGAGACGACCGCATGAACACGAACGCCGGGAGCACGGCGTCGGTCTTCGCGCACGGCCCGCAGCGCACCCTCGGCACGAACATCGCCCGGCTCACGCCGCCAGCGCGGACGAAACGGCGATAGCCCGACCACCAAGACATCGCGCCCCACAGCGCGGGCAGTCCGGACGCGGCGACCTCGACATCACGGCCCGCCGCCACATACGCGTCGACTGACAACGGGCAAGGCCATACGATCGCCACCGGTGGCAACACCGCCTTGGACCCCCTCCCGGCACAGCGACCAACTGGTGGGGAGGGGGTCCCTCGCGTAACAGGGACCGCACATCCTCACCGCGCAACCGTCACCGAAGCGACCCGCAGCGCGCGCAAACAACGCTGCCGGCGCCGGCGACTACGTGATCAAAAAGTCACGCCGCCAACAGGACCCAGGCCAATGCCTCCCCAGGGCACCAGGGGCACCCCAGGCATGGCCACCAGGCACCAGGCCACCAGGCAGGCCCCCCAGGGGGAGGGGGAACACCACACAGCCCCCAGCACTAGAGGCCAGTGGGGCAGGCGGTTGATTCAGGGGAGGGTTTCCAGGAGGCATCTCCTCCGGGGCGAGCCGAACGGCAGTTCTGTGGCCCCAGGGTGACCCCTCCCGGCGTGTGCGACCGGGTCTCGATCCGTTGCCGACTTGACCATCCCACGGCGTCCAAGGATTGGCCCTAGGTTGCGCGACACTGCGGACGCCTGTAGCACGGCGAGGCTTTCGACGTCTGTCAGGGGGTAGAACATGACCAATGCCGCCTGGAAGCCAGACCCGTGGCACCATCACCAGCTGCGATACCACGACGGCACGGCCTGGACCGAGCACGTCGCTGACAATCAGGTCCAGGCAAGAGATCCGGTCATTGGCGAACCGCCCGAGACCTCGGCTGGGACCTCGATGCAACCGTCCAGCAAGACGGTTCTTTGGGAGGGCCAGAAGGCCAGCCTGGGTTCGGTTGCGACGGCGGGGAAGGTCGTCACTGCCAAGTACCGCATTACGACGGACGCCCTGATCTTTGAGGCGGGACTGGTGTCCACCAAGGAAGAGGTCATTCCACTCTGGGCGGTTATGGACGTTGACCTGCGCCAGTCAATGACACAGAAGCCGCGGAATGTTGGTGACCTTCATGTCCGGCTCGACCCGGCCGGTGCAAAGTACGGCCAAACAGTGGTGCTCCTTGAGAGCATTAAGGATCCAAGGGCCGTGCGTGACCTCATCGCTCGGCAGGCGAATATCATGCGAACAGCGATGCTCACATATCAACACGAGCGTGAGGTTGAGAAACGGCAGGCCGGCGCGATGAACCTCAGCTTCAGCGCGGGCGCCGGATCCCAACCCACACCGACCGAGGCGGAAAAAGTCAAGACCGACCCTCATGAGCTCATGGAGCAGATAGGAAGCTGGGCGAACTCAGAGACGCTGGCCTCATAACAGATGACGAGTTCAGTTCGAAGAAGGCGGACCTGCTTGGCCGAATCTAGCCTCGATAGCAGGGGGCGACGCCTGGACGCGACTCGGATCCACAGATCACTAGGCCGATGGTCCCGATGCCGATCGGCAGATATGGGCTCGCTGCTCAGACGGATGACGTGATCGCGGTGCCGAGGGCCGCGCTCCGGCATTTCGGGCCATGGACGCAAGTTCAAAGGCGCTCGTTGCCGCGTGGTCGTTACGGGCATCCGGCGCACGCTGGCTGATCTCCCGTCGCTCCACGCGGCTTCTAGTGAGGTGGTTGCACGACCGCACCCCGGGTGTCGGTCAGGCGCCCCGGAGCTGGCGGACTTCGGCCAGGATCCCTTCGATCTCGGCGTCTTGGGCTTCGAGGTGGTGTTGGATGTCGAGGGCGGTGTGGAGCACGGCGTCGGCGTCTTCGTACGTGGCCTGTGCCCGTGAGTCGGAGGCGGCGGACTGGACGTTCTGGCCGACGATGATGATGCTCAGCAACACCAACTGGAGGAACGTCTGGCTGATCCACGACACCAGGGTCACGACATTCTTGGATGCGATGGCGTCCGGCAGCGAGACCAACGCCAGCGCGGCGAAGGCGTACGCGCACCACATCGTGCCCACGCCGTCGGTGATCTTGACCGCGAGCGCAGCGTTCAAGCGGGCAACCCGGGAGGCAGTCGGTGCTGGGGTGGCGACGTCGGCGACCTTCGGCGGGCCGGCCGCCTTCCGGGCCGCTATGTGTGGATGCGGGATGAACTTATGGACGTCGGGCATGTCGGGAGTGTCGCGCGATCGAGTCAAAACAGATCTCCCGGAACGCCGGCTCGAAGGCGCTTTGCCAGGTGCTACGGCCGGTGCAGCTGCCGCGTCTCGCGAGCGTGCCCGAATGCCCGCTCGAGATCCGCCGCGAGCAGTTCTGCGGTCAACCGGTCGGAGTGACGCCGTGGCCCCACACATGGACGACCGACAGTGACAGCTGCTCGGGCTCGGGCGGCAGAGCGTCACCGAAGATCTCCCGCAAGAGGCCGTGGACCACAGGGTGGAGCCGCTCCTCGATGAAGCGCTCGCAGTGCTCTTCCGACTCCCAGACATCGAGGTAGCGGAGTCCTCCCTCGGCTCGCTCGATCGCGAGGTGGACGATTAGGCCGTCTGGTGGCTCGGGACCGAGCTGCTCAACAATGCGTGCGTAGAAGGCAGCGTCGATCGGAACGTCCTGGGTGAACGCGTACGTCATGCTCCTCCGTTCATTTCGTGGTCGCACGCGCACAGATTGCCCGTTCTGGTGCTCGCGTGCCTCGGGATCGAGGTCCGGATCGGAGGCGCAGCGGGCCCGGTCCGGCCACCCGTCATGCGGCCGGGACAGGCTGGGCGGCGGCATCAGGGTCCTCTTCCGCCGGGTGCTCGAGCCGGTCGGCGAGGGCGGTGAGCGCGCCGGCGAGGGCGGTGATGGCCTCGACGGGCGCGGCCAAGCCGACCACCGGCCGGTACTTCGCCCACCGGCCAGGAATGCCTCCAACCCGGAGGAACTGGCTGAGGGCGACATGGTCGAGGGCGGCGCCGGCGTGGTCGACGACCGTCGCCACCTTCGCCCGGATGGCGTCGAGCTCGGTGGCGGCCGCCCGCAGGGCGCCGACCGCTTCCCGTTCCAACGTGGCGGCCCACTCGCCCGCACAGTCGTCGAGGGCGTCGGCGTAGGCGGCCACCGTCGTCTGGTAGCGGATCCTGGCGGCGGCGGCGCGCCGCTCCGCGGTGGCGAGCGCGTCGAGGGCGGCCCGCTCGTGCGCGTTGCCGGGGTCGCCCCGGCCTTCGCCGAAGGCGATCGCGGTTTCGGCCACGTCGTCGGCTTGGGCCCGGTCGAGGCGGACCCGGGCGGTCTTCTCGGCCTGGGCCGTGTCGGCCAGGAGGGCGCACGCCGTGGTCAGATCGGCGAGCGCCTGGGTGTAGGCGGCCGGTGCGACCACCGGCGGCGGCAGGGTGGCGAGCCGGATGCTCGGGAGGCCCCGGACGTCGTAGGCGTCGATCTCGAACGGCATGGTCATTCCTCCCATCCGGGTGCGTTGATGACGACGGGGGTGACGAGGCGGCGGTGGGCGAACTCGCGCATTCTCTCGGCCATGCGGGCATCGGGATCGGGCGGCCGGTCCGGTATTCCGGGCTTCACGCCTTGGTCGATGCTGTGGCGGAAGCCGGCGCGGGGGTCGGGTTCCGGCTCGGGCTCGGGCACGTTGGGCACGTTGGGCACGTTGGGCTGGTCGAGGTACGAGACGAATCGGGTTCGGCCTCGCAAGGCCAGCCGCTCTCGGATCGGATCATCGGACATGGCGGTGCTCCTTCGCTTCTACTCGGTGGGTGTGACAGAGACGCGCCGCTCTATGCCGGGAAAGCCCGCAATGCCCGAGAACTCGAACTTCCCAGGCATCTAGGGCTTTCCGGGCGTAGGCGGGGTGGACAGGACGACGACCTTGCGGGGGCGGCCCCCGCTCGACCGCTCCTCGGTCCGCACCAGACCGCGGCTCTGGGCCCGGGCCCGCACCTTGGCGCCCTTTCCGTGCCCGGCGAAGAAGTGGTTGAGGGCATCGCCGTCGAGCCCGTCCGGACCGGCGGCCCGCACGGCCGCCAAGAGGCGGTCCACGTCGGGGTCGCCGCTCAGGTCGGCGAAGATCACCTCGGCCGAAGCCCGGCTGTAGGACCACACCGCCCAGGCCGCCCGCAGATGCTCGGGAGCGATCAACGACTCGTTGTCGAGCAGGGCGTAGGTGACGGCCAGGCGCATGACGTGAGCCTCGGGGCGGGCCACGATGGCGCCGAGCAGCCCAGGGGGCTCGTCGTCGGCCATCTCGTCGTACAGCCGCTCCCATAGGGGCAGGGCGTCGGGACGCCACGTCATCTCCCGGATGCGTTCGGCCCCGTCGAACACCTGGACGAGTTGCGCCGCGAAGGAGGCGACGAGAGCCTCGGGGACGTTCGAGCCGGTGGGGAGACGCCGCTGGCGGCGCACCAGGATGTAGAGCAACCGGTTGGCGAACCCGTTGGCAGCCTCGGTAGTCGTCAGTGTCCGGGTCAACTCCTCGGCGGTGATGTGGCCGAGGAGCACGACGTGGGCGCCGGTCGCGGTGGTGGTGCCACTCTTGCGCGACCGAACCTCGAGCCGGTTCCCGTCGTAGGCGTTGCGGAGCACCGCCGAGAGAGTCGATCCTTCGCGCTGACACACGACCAGGAGGCGGGCGAACTCGGGCTCGACCACCAGGAGGCGGCGATCCCGCAGTTCGACCCCACCATCTCCGTCGTCGTCGGGGTCGGCCACGGCGTCGATGAGCGACTCGGCTGAGTTGAACCCGGCCATGACTCGCCGCTGGAAGCTCGGCACCGCCCGCATCACGACCCTCGTCACCAGCGCCCAGCCCGAGGTCTTGCGAGCCTTGGCGGTCTGGCCGACCAGCACAGCGTCGATGCGGGCCGGATGCTCGGAGTTGGCGGCGTGCATGTCGGGGCGCGATCCGATCACCGCTCCGACCGCGCCGAGGAACTGGACCAGCACCCCGGCCGGGTCGGCTTCGGTGGTGAGCTCGACCGCGTCGAGGAACTCGCCGGCCAGACCGTGACGAGCAGCCCGGTCCAAGACGGGCCACCCGTCACCGTCGTCGTCCCGGTGTCGGCGCTGAGCGTCCATCAGCTCGCGGGTCCGGTCGTCGATCATGCGGCCCGCTCCTTCGTCAGCTCGAGGCCGGCCTGCCACCACAGCACCGCCTCGTCGGCGCCGAAGTAGTAGCGGATCGCGTCGACCACGTCTGGCAGCCGGGGCAGCGGCAGCGCCGGGCTCCAGCCACAGTCGCGGCACTGCTCAGGCCCGACCAGGTACCGGCCGTAGCTCCGGTAGCGGAACGTGCCGTCCCCCAGCGCGACGGGCGCCACGCATTCGTGGAGGCGGGCCTCAGGGTGCAACCGAGGCACCGCCGGCGCCCGACCGGTCAGGAACGGTGGGGGGAGCTCCACCTTCGGACCGGTCGGGGCCAGGGGACCGTCCCACCACGCCACGTACTCGTCGGCGAGCGCCGCCTGGTCGGCGCCCAGGTCGCACACGCGTGGCAGGCCACCCGCCCGCCACCAGCGAGCGACGATGGCGCGCACGTCAGGGCTGAGGGCGTCGATGCGCTCCCGGAGGTCGCTCATGCCGCGACCGCCAGCTCGCCCAGTTGGCAGGCGAGCGCGTGGAGGTCCTGCGCTCGCCCGAGCAACAGCACCACGCCGTCGATGGCGCGGTCGAAGTCCCCCGGCACCATCACCTCGTGCACCGCGAGGCGCAGCGCCGCGTCGATCAGCGCGCCGACGTGCTCGAGCCGTTCCTCCGCCTCGGCGCGGTTACGATCCCCCACGACGTCCCGTCCCGTGGGGGGGCTGGCCGTCTTGCGGAGCCTTGCCGTCGGGAGCGGGCCGGCCGTGGCCCGCCCCCACCGTGTCGGCCGCTTCGCGGGCTGCCCGGCGTTCGGCCGCGACGACGAGCAGATCGGCGATCCGGCTGTACGCCTGCTGCCGGGTGGCAGGCGGGTTCATGCCACATCGCTCCCGGACGACTCGTCGCCGGCTGGGGGGAGCCACAGACTCTCGGGATCGACCCTGGCCAGCCGGGCCAGCAGGCGCACGTCCGTCTCAGTGGGGATGGAACGGCCGTGGCGCCAGCGCCAGACGGTCGTGAACGACCTGTCGAGTCTCCGCCCAGCGCGCTCGTCGCTGGGGCCGATGGCCCTGAGAGCCGCTGTCAGGGCGCGCAGATCCACGAGGCGACGGTTCATGAGACGCGGTCCTTCCGCTCGCACGAGGCGGTCCTGACGACCGCGAAACGGACCATGGGATTAAGCGTCCGGGGTGTGAGATTGCCCGAAATGGACCCGCCAGTCAAGCCTCTCTAAGAGTCATATGAGGGGGTGCTCAGAGGCACCTATTTAGGGTCAATCAGGTGCCCAGAGAGTGCTCAGAGGGTGTCCCAGGTAGGGACGGCTCCGAGGGTGAGGCATTGGGGGGTCAGGTGATGCCGGCCCGGCGGTCCTAACCGGCCTGCGGGGCTGCCCGCCGACGCCTCGCCGGGAGCGGGAACCGCCACTCCGGGACCAGGCGTTCGGGCTGCCACCGGGGGCCGCCCGGCACCGAGGGCATCACGGCGACGGAGGCGAGGACGGCGGTCAGCACGTCGCGCTGCTCGGACACGTCCCACTCGTCCCACAGGGCCACGATGTCGGAGCCTCGACCGACCAGGCCGAGGGCGGCGGCCGTCGGGCTGTGGCGGGCCAGTTCGGCTTCGGCGGCGGCAATGTCACGGTCGGCCCATTGAACCGCCCGCCGGTAGCCGGCCTCGTCGAGTTCCCGGCGGCCCAGCATGTCCAGCAGGAGCGCCCTGTGCTCCCGGGCCTGGCTCAGGCGCTCCGCCACTTCGGCCGCGGGGGCCTGGCCCCGCTTCTGTTGCTGGGCTCGCTGGACCTCGCGGGCGAAGGCCGGATCGTCGACGTGGTCGGCGACGAGACCGAGGACGTGGACCTCGGTCCGGCCAGCCGAGATCGACGTCTGACCGCACCCACCCTGCGGCGAGCAGCGGTACACCATCTGCCCTTGCCGGTGGGTGCTCGAGGTCAACGGGTGGCCGCACCGGCCGCAGACCAGCAGCCCGGACAGGGCGTGGCGCGACGCGGTGGACGCTCTCGGGCCGAGCCGCCGGGCGCCGATCATGGCGACGAGCCGTTCGTGATCCTCCCGGCTGATGAGAGCGTGCTCCGCCCACGCCGCCTCCGACACGAGCCCCTGGTGGACGCGCAGCCCGGCCAGCGCCGGTTTCAGCATGAACTTCACCATGTTCCCCGACCGCCACGGCCGCCCCCGGTTCAACAGCCCGCGCCGGTTCAGGTCGGTCGCGACCGACCGGGCCGACTGGCCGGAGAGCAGGCGGCGGGCGATCTCCTCGACGACGGCCGCCTCGCCTGGCTCGGGCAGCAGTTCGGACAGCTTCGGCTTGTCGTGGGCGACGAGCCGGAACCCGAACGGCGGCGGGCCTCCCGGCCACTCGCCGGCGGCGGCCTTGTGAACGTGCTTGTTCCGCATCCGCCGGGCGATGGTCGCGCTCTCCCGCTTGGCGAGGATCACGTCGAGGTCGCCGAGGAACTGGTCGTCGGCCTCGCCGATCAGCTCGACGCCTTTCAGCGAGGCGATCCCGCTCAGCCCGGCGGCCTTGGCGACGATGAGGAACTTGGCGCGGTCCAGCGGCTCGCGGAACAGGCGGTCGGGGTGCTGCACCCACACGTAGTCGGTGCCGCCTCGGCGCACCAGGTCGACGAGCGCCTCGTAGTCCTCGCGCCGCACGGTCGGGTCGTAGGCGGAGCGGCCCTTGTCCACGAACGGGGGCCGGACGAGCTCCCAGCCGCGCCGGGCCACGTCGGCTTTCCCGTCGGCCAGTTGGCGGGCGACGGACGTGCGCTCGTCCTCCTCCGACTTCTTGTCGGTGCTCTGGCGGGCGTAGACGACGGCTCGTACCGTGGCCGCTGGCGTGGTGGTCATGGGGGCCATGCTAGGCGGTGAGTTGCGCTCCATAGGTAAGAGCCCGTACAAGACCGCCTGCGGCGCCGTTGGCGAGCGCGAGGGCGGTGCGGTCTACTACGTACAGATCTCCTCGGCGGGTTTGATGGCCGCAAGCGGCTACTACCACATGGCGCCCGATCAACTCACCCGCTTCCGCGACGCGGTCGCCGATGAGCGCACCGGCCCCGGGGTGGCCGCCATCGTCGCCGCGCTGGAACGGGACGGGCTCACCACGAGCGCCATCGACGAGTTGAAGACCGCGCCCGCGGCTACCCGAAAGACCATCCCCGGGTGGCCGTGCTTCGTCGCAAGGGCCTCGTGGCCGGTCGATCATGGCCCGTGGCGAAGTGGCTCCACACCAAGGAGGCCGGCCGGCGCGTCGAGTCGGTGTGGGGAGCCGCCGACGGGCTGAACGACTGGCTCGACGGCCACGTCGGGCCGAGCAACCTTCCCCGGAGGAGCGCGAGCTCCGCTGACCGTTGCCGTCGCGATTTCTCCGTTCATGCGTGTCACTTCGCGCGCATCTGCGCGAATCGACCCGCATGAACGAGATGAACGAGATGAACGAGGTGGCGAGGGTCAGGGCACTACGCGGCGGTGACGCGGTAGGCGCAGCGCATGTCGCCCGACAGCAGATGCTGCACCCGCTCGATCCGGACGTCGTCGCCCAGGGCGGCCCTGAAGAGCTCGAGCTCGGAGCGACACAGACCCTGGCAGGCCGATGCCGCCTCGCACACCGGGCAGTGGTGCTCGATCAGGAGCACCCCGTCCTCGTCGACGCGAGCCTCGGCGAGGTAGCCCTCGGCCGAGCGGATCTCGGCGAGGCGTCGCACCCGGACCTTCACCGACGACACCCCAGGATCGGGGAGGGCGGCTCGGTAGGAGACGAGCTGTGAGGCCGACCGGGCTTCCAGCACCTTCTCGAGCCCGGTCTCGCCGAGGGCGCGGCGGATGGAGTTGATCAGCTCGACGGTGAGATCGGCGTGGCGATCGGGGAAGAGGTCGTCGGCCAGGGGCGTCAGCTGCCACCGGACTGGGGGCGACCCCGGCCCACCGGGGTGACGGCCGGCGCCCGCTCGACCAGGCCGTTGTGCTCGAGCGCCTCGAGGTGTTGGCGGACGGCGGTGTCGGTGAGCCCGAACTCTGCGGCCAGCTCGGGGGCGGTGGCGGAGTCGAGGCGCTTCAACCGTTCGAGCAGCCGGCGCTTCGCTTCGCTCAGCTGGCTCACCTCAGCAGCTTACCGTATTTCCGAAGTGCACGCTTGACCTATGAGCGTGGCGAGGGAGAACATCGGACCATGGATGTCGCGACGGTCGTGGGGACAGCCGAGGAGCTCGAGCGACAGGGACGCCTGCTGACCAAGGTGGGCCGGTTGCCGGTCGTGGTCGTGTGGCACGAGGGCCGGCCCTGGGCCATCGAGGACCGGTGCCCCCACATGGGGTTCCCCCTGCACCGCGGCAGCGTCGAATCCGGCCTCCTCACCTGCCATTGGCACCACGCCCGCTTCGACCTGGCCAGCGGCTGCACCCTCGACCTGTGGGCCGACGACGCCACTGGTTTCGACGCCTGGGTCGACGACGGACAGGTGATGGTCGCCCCCCGGCCCCAAGCTCCCCCCGTCGACCACCTGCGCCGGCGGCTTCGTGACGGTCTCGAGCAGGGGCTCACGCTCGTCTCGGCCAAGGCCACCCTCGGCCTCCTCGAGCACGACCAGGCGCATGAAGTGCTGCGCACCGCGCTCGATTTCGGTCTCGACAACCGCGCCGCCGGTTGGGGCTCGGGCCTCACCGTGCTGACGGCCATGGCCAACGTGCTGCCCCATCTCGACCCCGACGACCGCGCCCTCGCGCTCGTTCATGCGCTCGCCTTCGTGGCCCGTGACACGGCCGGCCGGCCACCCCGGTTCGCGGTGGCCCCTCTCGACGACGCGTCCGTTCCCGCCGAGCGACTGGCCGCGTGGTACCGCCGTTTCGTCGAGACCCGCTCCGTCGATGCCGCCGAGCGGGTGCTGGCCACCGCGGCCTGCGGACCCGGAGGCCTCGCCGAGGCCGAGGCCATGCAGTTCGCCGCGGTCACCGACCACGTCTTCCTCGACGAGGGCCATACGCTCGACTTCACCAACAAGGCGGTGGAGGTGCTCGGCCACGTCGGTGACCACCGTCGTGTCGACGTGCTCACCTCGCTGGTCGCCCAGACCTGCCGGGCGGACCGGGCCGAGGAGTCGTCGGAGTGGCGCCACCCCCACGACCTGGCCGCGCTGGTCGAGCACTCCGAGCCGCTGCTCGTGGCTGCGCTCGACAAGGGCGCCGGTGGCAGTTTCGGTGCCGTGGGGACCCTCGCCTGGAGCCTGCTCGAGGACGATCCCGAGGTGGTCGTCGAGGCGGTTCTCAGCGCGGCCGGCGCGGGCGCCACGCCCGAGCAGCTCGGCCGTGCCGTCGCGTACGCCGCCGCCTTGCGGATCACGCGGTTCCACGTGCAGAACGACCACGGCGATTGGGACACGGTCCACCACTCCTTCACCACCGCGAACGCGCTGCACCAGGCCCTCGTTCGCCAGCCCGCCCCAGAGCTCCTGCGGGGCGTGCTGCACGGCGCGCTGCGCGTCTACCTCGACCGCTTCCTGAACGTGCCCGCGGCGCGCCTGCCGGACGCCGAGGCGGCGGCCCTCGGCGAGCTGAGCGCCGTGTGGGACGTCCAAGGCGAGGTCGACCGAGCCGGAGCCGTGGCGGCCGGGTACCTCCGCGGTGGCGGCTCGCGCGCCCAGCTCGTGGCCGCGCTCGGCCATGCGCTCCTCCGCGAGGACGCCGGTTTCCACTGGTTCCAGGTCTACGAGGCCGGGGTTCGCCAAGCGTTGGCATGGCCTGAGGGATCCGAGGAGTCGGCGCTGATCCTCACCGGCGTCGCCCGTTGGCTGGCCGCGCACACGCCCACGAATCGCGAGCTCCCCACGGTCGTGCGGATCGCCACCAGGCTGCGGCGGGGCGAGGCGCTGTTCGACGAACAGGGTTGACGGCTCGCCCGGCTCGACCACGCCGACAGCGCGACGCCCGGCGTCGGCGGCAGGGGCGAGTGCCACACTGAGAAGCGTGACTGCCGCCAGCCAGGCCGACGCCAACTACCTCACGCGCACGCTGGGGCTGGCCCGTGACGTCGTGGACGAAGGTGTGCTCGCGCCGTGCCGCGGCTCGCTTCGCCGATTTGGGGATCCTGCTCCCCACGTTCGCCCAGCTGGCGGACCCGACTCGCATCCCCCGGGCGACCACGGCCGCGCTGGGCGGCATCGACCGGATGGCGCCCGACCCGCGCAACCTCTTCCGCGTCCACTGGTTCAACCCACTCGACGCGGGGCGCGGTCCGCGTCGACGTGCCAGAACACGTCGTGCTGCCCTCGGCCCTCACGGGCGTCGCGAGCCCCGTGATCGTCGTATTCGGCGAGCCCTTCCCCATGATCACCGCGCACAAGGTGCTCGCCGCCTACGCCTGTCTCGCCCCTCGCGTGATCACGGGTCAGTTCGACCCCACGACCCACCGCGCCATCTGGCCGAGCACCGGTAACTACGCGCGCGGAGGCGTTGCCATCAGCCGGATCATGGGTTGCCGCGGCGCGGCGGTACTCCCCGAGGGCATGTCCCGTGAGCGCTTCGAGTGGCTGGATCGATGGGTCGTCGATACGTCCGACGTGATCCGCACACCGGGCAGCGAGAGCAACGTCAAGGAGATCTACGACGCCTGCAACGTCCTCGCCGAGGATCCGGGCAACGTCGTGCTGAACCAGTTCTGCGAGTTCGGCAACCACCTGGCTCATCTCGACATCACGTCACGCGCTCTCGAACGCGTCTTCGAGCGCGTCGCTGCGGACCGTCCCGCCCTCCGCCTCGCCGCCTTCGTCTCTGCCACTGGGTCGGCCGGCACGATCGCGGCGGGCGACCGGCTGAAGGAACGCCACGGAGCGCGGATCGTGGCCGCTGAAGCGCTCGAGTGCCCGACGCTGCTCGAGAACGGCTTCGGTGCGCACAACATCCAGGGGATCGGCGACAAGCACGTCCCGCTCATCCACAACGTGATGAACACCGACGTGGTGGTGGCCGTGAGCGACCGGGCCACCGACGAGCTCGACGTGTTGTTCAACACCGACACCGGCCGCACGTACCTGGCGGGGCGAGAGGGCGTCGAGACGGAGGTCGTCGGTCGGTTGCGGCACTTCGGGCTGTCGTCGATCGCCAACGTGGTGGCGTCGGTCAAGACGGCGAAGCTGCTCGGCCTCGGGCCCGACGACGCCGTCGTCACGGTCGCCACCGACGGCGCCGCCCTGTACGACAGCGAGCGAGCGCGGACTCTTGCGGCGCGCTTTGGCGGCGACTTCGGCGCCGTCGAAGCGGCCGCTGTCTTCGCCGAGCACGTGGCGTCGGCCACGACCGATCACATGATCGAGTGCACGCGGCAGGACCGGAATCGCATCTTCAACCTCGGCTACTACACCTGGGTGGAACAGCAAGGCACGCCGCTCGACGTCTTCGAGGCGCGGCGCGCCCGGCGGTTCTGGTTGGACCTACGTGAGCTCCCGGCGGCATGGGACGGCTTGATCGAGGAGTTCAACGCCCGCACCGGTCTGGCGGCGGCCTCATGATCACCGGCTGGCGCTGCGCGGTCTGCGCCGCCGAAGTCCCGGTGGCCACGCCGTGGCCGTGGCGGTGCCCGAACGCTCTCGACCGCCACCACGTCCTGTTCCGAGTGGCACCGCTCGCGCCGCTGCGGCCCCTCGACGATCCGCACCCGTTCGTCGCCTTCGACGGCTCCATGGCATGGTCGGCCTTCGCCGAGGCGCATGGTATGGGCTTCGGGTCGCGGGCGTCACTCGTTCGGCAGCTCGACGATGCGATCGCGGCGATCGACGGTCGCGGCTTCACGGTCACCCCGTTCGCGCGGGCGGACGCGTCTGAGCGACGCGCTCGGGTTCGCACCGAGCGGCGGCGTGTGGGTGAAGGACGAAACGGGACAAGTGGCCGGGAGCCACAAAGCACGGCACTTGGCCGGCATCCTCCTCCATCTCCTGGCCGCCGAGCAGGTCGGTGCGGCCCCACGGAAGCCGCGCCCCCCGCTCGCCATCGCGTCGTGCGGCAATGCCGCGCTGGCGGCGGCCACACTGGCGAAGGCGGCGTCGTGGCCGATCGAGGTGTTCGTGCCGCCCTGGGCCGACGCCTCGGTGCTGGCGCGCTTGGCCGACCTGGGCGCGATGGTGGTCGTCTGCCCCCGGCGTGCGGACGACCCACCTGGCGACCCGTGCATGCGGGAGTTCCGAGTCGCGGTCGACGCCGGCGTGGTGCCCTTCACCGTGCAGGGGCCGGAGAACGCGCTGTGCCTGGACGTGGGGCGCAGCATCGGCTGGGAGATGTTCGAGTCGCTCGGGCACGCCCTCGACCGCGTCTTCGTCCAGGTGGGTGGCGGTGCGTTGGCGACGTGCGTCGGGCAGGCGGCCGCCGACGCCGGCATCCATCCCCGGCTCCATGCCGTGCAGGCCGAGGGCTGCGCCCCGCTCGCCCGCGCCTGGTCCCGGGCGAAGGAGCTCGGAGTGGCGATGGCGCCCCGCAAGTGGGACGCGTGCATGTGGCCGTGGGAGGACGAACCCCGCTCTGCGGCCGACGGCATCCTCGACGACGAGACCTACGACTGGGTAGGGGTCGTGCAGGGCATGGCCGCGAGCGGCGGCCGCCCGGTTGCCGCCACCGAGGCGCAGATCGTGCAGGCCCACGACTTGGCCTCTTCCCTCACCGGGATCCCGGTGAGCGTCACAGGCTCAGCTGGCCTTGCTGGCCTGCTCGCGATGCGCGCCGAGGTCTCCGACGACGAGCGAGTCGCGGTCCTCTTCACGGGCCGGGAGCGCTGACTCGCTTCGGTGCGCCGCTGAGGCCGCTCGGGCGCTCGCTCGCTGAGCCGCACGCAGCAAGTCGGACGGTAGCCTCAGCGACCATGTCCGATCTCGTCGTCCCGCCGATCCACGCCTTCGAGGGCAGCCCCGTCGACAGCCGCATGGACGTCTACAACCGGCTCTTGCGCAACCGGATCGTGATGCTCGGCACCGACGTGAACGACGACATCGCCAACCTGATCTGCGCGCAGCTCCTCTACCTCGAGGGGGAGGACGACACGAGGGACATCTGGCTGCACATCAACTCCCCTGGCGGCTCGGTCACGGCGGGCATGGCCATCTACGACACGATCCAGTTCGTGCAGTGCGACGTCGCCACCATCTGCATGGGCCTCGCCGCGTCGATGGGGCAGTTCCTGCTGTGTGCCGGGGCCAAGGGCAAGCGCTACGCGCTCCCCCATGCGCGGATCATGATGCACCAGCCGTCCGGTGGGCTCCGTGGCCAGGCTGCCGATATCGCCATCCAGGCCGAGCAGATGGCCTTCACCAAGCAGATCCTGGCGGAACGGATCGCCTACCACACCGGCCAGTCGGTGGATCAGGTCATCGCCGACTCCGACCGCGACCGCTGGTTCTCAGCCGAGCAGGCCAAGGACTATGGCATCATCGACCACGTCATCGTGAAGCGGGGCGAGATCTTCTGAGCGGTCGCTCGTGACCAACACCCGGTCAGGGATTGGAAGTGGTGGCCGACCCCCGCGTCCCCGCTTTGTTGGTGTCCGCCGCTGACGTGACTCGTGAGCGGCCGGTAGCCGTCGTCGGCGGCGTGGTCGTGCTCGGCACGGCCGTCGTGGGCGCGGTCGTGGTCGGCCCGGTCGCCTCGGGCTTGGCCGCCGCCGTCGTGGCCGGCGCCCGCGGGAGCACGACCGTCGGGGCGGGCGCGCCTCCGAGGTCGACGCCGCACACACCCTTCACCCATCCGACGACGTTCTGCACAGCGGCGTTGGCTTCGTAGGCCCTGAGCACGAGTGCGTTGCGGCCCGCCGTGTCGTCGGGAGCCAGGGCCGCGGCCTGCTGCACGAGGGAGGTGAGCTCGCCCCAGTCGTCCTTGATGGCGAGGGGCGCGGCGCGCCCGAGGTCCTGGAATCTCCCCACGACGGCCTTGACGGCCGCCGGGTCCCGAACCGCAGTGGTGATCGTCACCTGGTCGTGGCGGATCGCCGCGCAGAACTGCCCGGCGGTGGCTGCGGAATGGCTGCAGGCCGTCGATGCGAGCCCGAGGGCCGACGCACCGACGAGGAGGGGCCGCCACCGCACGCCCGCCAGTCAACCAGGGGCGTGGTCGCGGGCGGTGGCAAAGGCGGGCCGCCGGCCAACTCCCGGGGCTCGCGGGCGATCGCAAGGGCAGGCCGCCGCCCGCCAACTCCCGCGCACCCTTCGAGTACGGTGCTGTTCGCCGTTCGGAGCGCCGGTGGCAGCAGCGCTTCCTCCACGTCGAATCGTTCGTGTCGGAGGTCGCCGGTGCTCGCCAGCATCCCGTCAGCCACTTTGCTCGGCGCCCGTGGGCGCCCGGTCACCGTCGAGGTCCATGTCGCGAACGGCCTGCCGGGCTTCACCGTGGTGGGCCTGCCCGATGAGGCCTGTCGAGAGTCGCGTGACCGGGTGCGGGCGGCGTTGCTCTCGAGCGGGCTGCCCTGGCCGCAGAAGCGGATCACGGTCAACCTCGCGCCGAGCGGCGTGCGCAAGGGCGGCGCCGGCCTCGATCTCCCCATCGCGCTCGGGGTTCTCGTCGCCGGCGACGTCTTGCCGGCAGGGGTGGTGCAGGGCATCGCCTTCCTGGGCGAGCTCGGCCTCGACGGCTCGGTGCGGCGCGTGCCCGGGGTCGTCCCGCTCGCGGGCGCGGCCGAGGGCGAACGCGTCGTCGTGCCGCTCGCGTGCGTTCCGGAAGCGGCGCTCACGGCCCGGGGCCCGGTGCTCGGGGTCGTGTCGTTGGCCGGCTTGGTAGCGGCGCTGCGGGGAGAGGCGCCCTGGCCCGAACCGCCGCCGCCCCTCGCCGACACCGGGGCCGCGTTGGCCGGGGATCTGGCCGAGGTCCGTGGGCAGCCGCTCGCCCGCCAGGCTGTCGAGGCGGCGGTCGCGGGCGGCCATCACCTGCTGTTCCTCGGGCCGCCCGGCTCGGGGAAGACCATGCTGGCCAGCCGGCTGCCCGGGCTGTTGCCGCCCCTGCCGCCCGAGGTGGCACTCGAGGTCACGATGGTGCACTCCGCCGCCGGGTGCGCCCTTCCCCCGGGCGGGCTGATCACGCGGCCTCCACTGCGAGCGCCGCACCACACCGCGTCGCTCGTCGCCATGGTCGGCGGGGGCACCTCGGCCATGCGCCCGGGGGAGGCGTCCCTTGCCCACGGCGGGGTGCTGCTGCTCGATGAGCTCGCCGAGTTCCATCCAGCCGTGCTCGACGGGCTACGCCAGCCGCTCGAGGAGGGTGTGCTTCGCCTCACCCGGGCCAAGGCGAGCGTGGAATTCCCCCGCGGTTCGTCCTCGTCGGCACGATGAACCCCTGTCCCTGCGGCGCAGGCGAGCGGCTCGAGTGCACGTGTGGCGACGGGACTCGGCTCCGATACCTCCGCAGGGTGTCCGGTCCGCTGCTCGACCGCTTCGATCTCCGAGTCGCGGTGCAGCGCCCGTCTGTCGAGGACCTGCTCGGCGGCGCGGCCGCCGAGCCGAGCGCGGCCGTTGCATCGCGCGTGCGGGCGGCCCGTGCCCTCGCTCTCGAACGCGCGGGATGCCTCAACAGCGAGCTGCCCGCGGCCCGGCTCGACGAGGTCGCACCCCTCAGTACCGGGGCCGCGGCGCTCCTGCGCCGGGAGCTCGAGCACAATCGCCTCACCGGGCGCGGTCTGCACCGAGTGCGCCGGGTGGCTCGCACCCTCTGTGACCTTCGGGGCGGCGGCGCCGACGCTCTCGCCGCCGACTGGTTGCACCTGGCCCTGACCCTCCGGATCGATCCGGTCGAGCAGGCGAGGCAAGCGGCGTGAGCGCATCGCTGCCCTCACGCGGCCTACGTCGCCGCGCTTGCCGGCATCGGCTGGCTGGGCCCGGCGCGCCTCCACCGGCTGCTCGCCCGCTGGTCTCCCGTCGAGGCCTTCGCAGCCGTCGTCGCGGGCGTCGCCACTCCCATCTGGGCGGCCGGCGAACCCCCGTGGCGGGTGGCGAAGGCGGCGTCGTTGATCGAGGCGGCGGCACGTCGGATCGACCCCGAGGTGGTGTGGGCGCGCTGCCTCGCCTCGGGGGTCGACGTGCTCGTTCCTGGCGACCCCGACTTTCCTCCGCTCCTCGCGGCCGACCCGGATCCACCCGCGGTGCTGTTCGTGCAAGGCGACCTTCGAGCCCTCGACGGCCCTCGCGTCACCGTCGTCGGCACCCGCAACGCCACGGCCGCCGGCCGGGAGTCGGCTGCCGACCTCGGGGCTGGTCTGGCCGAGCACGGCGTGCGTGTGGTTTCCGGGTTGGCGCGCGGCATCGATGGATGGGCGCACCGCGGGGCGTTGCGGGTCCGGGGCGCCCGGCCGATCGGGGTGGTCGCGAGCGGGCTCGACGTCGTCTACCCCCGCGAACACCGCGAGCTCTGGCACGCCGTGGCGACGCGAAGGCGTCCTCTTGAGCGAGGTGCCGTCTGGCACGCCACCGGCCGGCTTTCGCTTCCCGCTGCGCAACCGCATTCTGGCCGCCCTGGGTGATGTGGTCGTGGTGGTCGAATCGCGCCACGCCGGCGGGTCATTGCACACCGTCGACGAGGCCGCCGACCGGGGCATCACCGTCATGGCCGTACCGGGTTCACCGCGGAACCCTGCCTCGGCGGGAACGAACCGCCTCCTCATCGACGGCGCCCCACCAGTGCTCGGCCCAGAGGACGTGCTGGTCGCGCTCGGGTTCGCCCGCCCCGAAGGCAAGCAGGCCGCCCGATCCGCGTCGGTCCCTGTCGCCGCCGACGAGTGGGCGCTGGAGCTCCTCGGGGCCGACCAGGTCGATCTCGACACCCTCGTACGCAACTCCGGCCGCGACCTGGTGGATGTGGTCGCCGCCCTCGGTCGCCTCGAAGCGGAAGGCCTCGTACTGCGGCGCGGCGCCCACTTCGAGCGGGTTCGCAGATCGGCGAAAGGACAACGATGAAGCGGTACCGTCACGGCCGTGGCCTGGCAGGTCGAGGGCTTCGAGCGCTCGCTCACGGCAGTCTCCGCCAACACGCTCGCCGCCTATCGCTCCGACATCGATGGCTTCGTCGTTTGGGCGGCGCGGGCGGGGCTCAACGACCCGACCGGCGGTCGATCGTCTCCTGCTGCGGCGCTACCTCGCCTACCTCGCGACGCGCCGCTACGCCCGCCGCACCATCGCCCGCAAGGCGTCGTCGCTGCGCCGCTACTTCGCCTGGCTCGAGCGGACGGGAGCGCATCACCACCAACCCGGCGCGGCACGCTGCACGCTCCACGGACATGGCCGCCTGCCCCGGGTTCTCCGCCCGACGAGCTCTCGGCGCTGCTCGACGAGCCGCCGGCCGCGTGGCCGCCGACCCCGCCGCCGATCCGTCTTCGCGACGATGCGGTGGTGGAGCTGCTGTACGGGAGTGGTGTTCGAGTCGGCGAGCTCTGCCGGCTCGATCTCACCTCGATCGATGCGGCAGCAGGGTGGGCGACCGTCCTCGGCAAGGGAGGCAAGGAGCGCCAGGTGCCGCTTGAGCGCGCCGGCGGCCGAGCGCAGTCCGGGGCTGGCTGCGCCACGGCACGCGGCCTCCCTCGCCACCGGCGGCCAGCGGCTCGGCGCTGTTCGTCAACCGTCGGGGCCACCGCCTCACGCCTCGGGATGTCCGCCGCCTGCTCGACCGACGAGCCATCGCGCCCACCTCATCCCCACGCCCTGCGCCACACCTTCGCCACCCACCTTCTCGACGGCGGGGCCGACCTCCGCTCCGTCCAGGAACTGCTGGGCCATGCCGACCTGGCCACCACCCAGGTGTACACGCACGTGAGCCGGGAGCGACTGCGAGTGGTGTACGACGGCACCCACCCGAGGGCCTGATGGCCCGCAGCGACGAACGCGCTGCGGACATCGCCGAGATCTGGGCGAGCTACAAGGCGAAGGGGCGGCGCGCTGCGCGATCAGCTCGTGCTCCACTACGCCCCCCTCGTCAAGTTCGTGGCCAGCCGGGTCGCCGTCGGCCTGCCCACTCGGGTCGACCGGGCCGACCTCGTGAGCGCCGGCATCGTCGGGCTGTTGGAGGCCATCGAGCGGTTCGACACGAACCGCGGCTCGTCGTTCGAGAGCTACGCCGTCGGCCGCATCCGGGGGGCCATCCTCGACGAGCTGCGCGTGGCCGACTGGGTGCCGCGGTCCGTACGTGCCAAAGCCAGAGCGCTCGAGGCGGCCTATCAGGAGCTCGAGGCGCGTTCGCACCGCGCCCCGTCCGACGAGGAGTTGGCGCGAGCGGCGGCGATGACACCGGAGCAGCTGCAGACGGCGCTCTCGGAGATCGCGGCCAGCGGCCTGGTCGCCCTCGACGACGTCACCGCCCTCGGCGACCTCCTCGCGGACCGGGAGCAAGGTCCTGCGGGCTTGCTCGAGCAGGTCGAGACCCGCCATGTGCTCGCCGCGGCGGTTCGGCGGTTGCCAGAACGCGAGCGCACCGTGCTCGCCCTCTACTACGTGGAGGGCCTGACGCTGATCCAGATCGGCCAGATCCTCGGGGTCACCGAGAGCCGGGTGTCCCAGATCCACGCCAAGGCGGTGATCCACCTCCGCGCTCGCCTCTCGGCTGGCGACGGCTGACGCATCACGTCTCGCCGCACCCGCGGCCAGGTCCTCTCCGTTGTTCGGAGGTCTCGATGTCGCTCGTCTTCGCCCCGCTGCTCGTCGCCTGGCTCGCCGCGCCCACCGAGCCGCGCCGGCGCCGCCGCGCCCAACTTCCGCTCCCATCGTGGTGGTGTCACCGGCTGGCGTGGTCCGCTACCGGCCGCCGGTGACGGCGCCCATCGTCGATCACTTCCGGCCGCCCGCCTGCACGTGGTGCCCGGGGAACCGTGGCATCGACTACGCGACGGCGCCCGGGCAAACGGTCGGGGCGGCGGCGCCGGGGGTCGTCACCTTCGCCGGCCAGGTGGGAGGGCAGCTGTTCGTGGTCGTCCTCCACGCCGACGGCTTGCGCACCACCTACGCCTTCCTTGCCTCGATCGTGGTCCACGCCGGTGAGCCGGTCGCGGCTGGGCAGCCGGTGGGCACGGCCGGCGGCGGAGCTTCACTTCGGCGTTCGCCGGCGGGACGTCTACCTCGACCCCGAGCTGCTGTTTGCCGGGGGTCACCTCGTGGCCCGGCTCGTCCCCATCGACGGCGTGGTGGGGCGGGCCGGGCCATGACGCGGGGCAGGGGCCGGCGCCGGGCGGCTAGCATCATCAGTCGGCCCGCCTCCTGGCGGGTCGCCCACAAGATCACGGCACCCTGTCCGCCCGCGGTCGCCCCACGGGGCGCGGGGCAGGGGTACGACGGCAACCGCGGGGAAGGAGAGCGATCATCACCATGGCGCCCGTAGTCACGATGCGTCAGCTCCTCGAGTCCGGAGTGCATTTCGGCCACCAGACTCGGCGCTGGAACCCGAAGATGAAGCGTTACATCTTCGGCGAGCGCAACGGCATCTACATCATCGACCTCCAGCAGACGCTCGGGCTGATCGAGCAGGCCTACGGATTCGTGCGCGATCTCGTGGCCGAGGGCGGCACGGTCCTCTTCATCGGCACCAAGAAGCAGGCCCAGGATCCCGTCCGCTCCTACGCCGAGAAGTGCGGCATGCCCTATATCGCCGAACGATGGCTGGGCGGGATGCTCACCAATTTCGAGACGATCGCCAAGCGCGTCGACAAGATGAAGGAGTACGAGCGCATGCGGGCGTCGGGCGAGTTCGACGCCATGCCCAAGAAGGAAGCCCTCATCCTCGGCCGCGAGCTCGAGAAGCTGCAGCGCAACCTCGGGGGCATCCGGGCCATGACCCGCCGCCCAGAGGCGGTGTTCGTGATCGACACCAAGAAGGAGCACATCGGCGTCACCGAGGCGAACAAGCTGGGCATCCCGGTCGTCGCCGTCGTCGACACCAACTGCGACCCCGATCTCGTCCAGTACGTCATCCCCGGCAACGACGACGCCATCCGCTCGGGCATGTTGATGAGCCGGATCATCGCCGACGCCGTCGAGGAGGGCCGGTTCATCGCCTCGCGCCGCAGCCCGGCGGCGGGCGGACCGGCCGCGGCACGCACCGCCGAGGACGACGCCCGCATCGCCGCCCAGCAGGCCGAGGCCCGCCGGCAGGCGGCGGCGGCCCAAGCCGAACGCGAGGCCCGGCTCGCCGCCCGCGCGCCGAGACCCCCGAGGCCCCCGTGGAGGGGGAGACTCGTCGTGAGCGGCGGCGCGCCGCGACACCCTCGAGGCGCGCCGAGCTCGGTGCTGCCGGCGCCGAGGATTCACCGGCGCGGAGAGCGGCAGGGGGCACGGCGCGGACAGCGGCGCCGAGAGCGGCGCCGAGGGATTCACCGGCGCCGAGCGCGGCGCGGACAGCGGCGCCGAGAGCGGCAGGGAGCGCGGCGCGGACAGCGGCGCCGACGTCGACGTCGACAGACCGGCGGCTCCCGACGATGCGGTGGCCACCGAGCAAGCTGTCGCGGGCACCGAGGAGCCCTGAGCCCATGGCCTTCACCGCCAAGGACGTCCAGGCCCTGCGCCAGGCCACCGGCGCCGGGATGATGGACGCGAAGCGCGCGCTCGAGGCCACCGGCGGCGACATGGAGCAGGCGAAGCAGTGGCTGCGTGAGAAGGGCCTCGGCGACGCGGCCAAGCGGGCCGAGCGCGAGAGCGCCCAGGGCGCGGTCTCCATTGTTCCTCGACGCCGAGGCCGGTTCGGGCGCGCTGGTCAAGCTGACGTGCGAGACCGACTTCGTCGCTTCCTCGGAGACCTTCACCAAGCTCGTGAACGACCTCGCGGCGCTCGTGGCCGTGCACGGCCCCGAAGCCGTCGAGCAGCGGGCCAAGGACGTGGAGGACCTGACGATCAAGCTGAAGGAGAACATCCAAGTCGGCGAGGTCGTGCGCATCGAAGCCGGGGACGGTCACGTCCTCGATTCGTACCTGCACATGCAGGGAGGCCGGGGCGTCAACGGCGTGCTGGTCGAGCTCGCCGACGGCTCGACGGAGCTCGCCCACGACCTGGCCGTGCACATCGCGTTCGCCCGGCCGAAGTACCTCGCGCCGGCGGATGTGCCCGCCGACCTGGTCGAGCGGGAGCGGGCCACGCTCGAGGCCCTCACCCGCAACGAGGGCAAGCCCGAGCAGGCCATCCCGAAGATCGTCGAGGGCCGGCTGCAGGGCTTCTACAAGGACGTCTGCCTGCTCGAACAGCCCTTCGCCAAGGACGACAAGAGGCAGGTGAAGGACCTCCTCGGGAAGGCGAGCATCGTCCGCTGGGCCCAGCTGGAGATCGGTTGACCGCGGCCGACGCCCTGCCCGACCTCCGGGCCCTCCAGCCTCGGTGGCGCCGCGTGGTGCTCAAGCTGTCAGGGCAGGCCTTGGCCGAGCCGGGCGGTTCGGGCCTCGACGTCAAGGTCCTCGCCCAGCTCGCACGAGAGGTCGTGGAGTGCCGCCAGAACCTGGACGTCGACATCGCCGTGGTCGTCGGCGGTGGGAACTTCTGGCGGGGGCAGGCTGCGTCCGGCGAGGGCATGGATCGCACCCAGGCCGACCACATCGGCATGATCGCGACGGTGATGAACGCCCTGGCGCTGCAGGACGCGTTCGAGCGGCTCGGTCAGCCCACCCGCGTGCAGACGGCCGTCGAGATGCCGCGCATCGCCGAGCCCTACATCCGACGGCGGGCCATCCGCCACCTGGAGAAGGGTCGCGTCGTCATCTTCGCGGGCGGCACCGGGAACCCGTTCTTCACCACCGACACCGCGGCGGCGTTGAGGGCGGCCGAGATCGAGGCGCAGGCCATCCTGAAAGGCACCCATTCGGGCGTCGACGGCGTGTACAGCGCCGACCCGAAGCTCGATCCCGAGGCGACCCGTTACGACGAGATCAGCTTCATCGACGTGATCAACCTCGGCCTCAAGGTGATGGATGCCACGGCCATCACCTTCTGCATGGACAACGACCTGCCCATCGTCGTCTTCGACGTGCTCTCGCCAGGCAACATCCGGTCCCTACTGGAGGGCCGGCGCATCGGTACGCTGGTCGGGTGATCGAGGAGACGCTGCTCGAGGCCATCGAGAAGATGGAGAAAGCCGTCGAGCACACGACCGGCCAGTTCGCCACCGTGCGCACCGGTCGTGCCTCACCCGCCTTCGTCGAGAAGCTCATGGTGAACTACTACGGCGCCGACGTTCCCCTCCAGCAGCTGGCCGGTTTCAGCGTGCCCGAGGCTCGTCTCCTTGTCGTGAAGCCGCACGACCGCACCGCGATGGCCGCCATCGAACGGGCGATCCGCGACAGTGATCTCGGGAGCGCTCCCAACAACGACGGCGTGGTCATCCGTCTCGCCTTCCCACCGCTCACCGAGGAGCGCCGGCGCGAGTACGTCAAGGTGGTCAAGCACATGGCCGAGGACGGACGGGTCGCCGTGCGCAACTTGCGACGGGACGCCCGCAAGCACCTCGATCACGCCGAGAAGGACCACGAGATCTCGGCCGACGACCTCGAGCGAGCCGAGAAGGAGCTCGAGAAGATCACCCACGAGCACATCGAGGAGATCGACAAGGCGCTGGCCCGCAAGGAGCACGAGCTCCTCGAGGTGTGAGACCGCGCTCGGCTCCGCCGTCAGCGGCGGATGCCCTCGAGGGGGCGCCTCGTACGAGACAGGAGGTCGGCCAGATGGCCGGAGACGACGAGGGCAACGAAAGCTCGGACCCGCGCAACTGGCTCCTCCCCGAGCTCGACGACGACGAGCTCAGCAAAGAGGCCGAGCCCGTCTTCGGTGGTGACACCGAGCCCTTCTCGGCTGATCAGCCCGCGCCGACCTTCGCTGGCGAGACCGAGTCCCTCCCGGCTGATCACCCCGCCCCCGGCTCCGCCGACCAGCCCGAGGCCCCGCATGGCGAGATGCCGCCTCCGCCCGTCGAGGCGTCCACTTCGGCCGAGGCCGTCCAGGTGATCGGCGAGTCCGACGAGGCGCCGCTGAGCTTCGGCCCGGACGACACCGGTCCCCTGCCCCACTGGACGGCGCCGCCGACGGGGGAGGTGCCGCGCATTCTCGGCGACGAGACCCCCGCCGAGGAAGAAGCGTGGTCGAGCCTCCAATCGGGTCCGGTGTGGCGCGACGACCGCACGACGCCGACGCCGGGCGACGACGACGTCGAATTCGAGAGCCTGAGCGGTGGCGTGCGCCTCGGCGCCCTCGACGAGCGACCGGCACCCGCGGATCCGTTCTTCGACGACGAAGCGGAGCCGGAGCCGCTGCGCCCACCCGAACCCCGCATCGAGCCCGACCCGGCGCGGGTGACGCCCATCCGCACCCGCCGTCCGGCGGGCGTGCCCTCGGCCCGCCGGGCCGACGACTCGGGTTTCACCGAGACGCGGGGGACGGCAGGGCGCGACATGGGAGCGGCCATCGGGGTCGGCATCGCCCTCGCCGCGCTCTTCCTCCTCCTGGCCCGAGCCGGCCCCAAGTACCTCATGGTCCTCGTGGTGCTGGCGCTGGCTGCGGCCGCCGTGGAGTTCTACGACAAGGTGCGCGAGCACGGCTACCAGCCGGCGACCCTGGTTGGGCTCGTGGCAGTGGCCGGCCTCCCGCTGGCCGCGTACTGGCGGGGGCCGGCCGCCCTGCCGCTCGTCGTCTTCCTCGCCGTGGTGGCCACGCTGGCCTGGTACATGCTGGCCGGCTCGATCGAGGTGAACCCGACCCCGAACAGCGCCATCACCCTCTTCGGGGTGGTGTGGATCGGGCTGCTCGGGTCGTACGGCGCGCTGATCCTGCAGCTGCCCCACGGCGTCGAGACGGTCGTGATCGCCGTCGTCGGCACGGTCGCCTACGACATGGGGGCGCTGTTCGTCGGTTCGGCCGGGGGCCGCACCCAGATGGCCCCGTGGATCAGCCCCAACAAGACCGTCGAGGGTCTGATCGGCGGGATGCTGGCCGCGGTCCTCGCCGTCGTGTTCTGCCACTTCCTCAACTTGGACCCGTGGGCCAACTCCCTCGGCAAGACCGTCGAGCTCGCCATCGTGGTCGCCATCGCCGCCCCCCTGGGCGACATCGCCGAGTCGATGGTGAAGCGCAACCTCGGGATCAAGGATTTCGGCACCCTCCTGCCAGGGCACGGTGGCGCCCTCGACCGCCTGGACGCGATGATCTTCGTGGCGCCGGCCGTCTACTACCTCGTGCTGGTGGCCAAGCCGGTGTGACCGCCCCCTACCGGGCTGGGTGGGCGGCGCCGCCCCGCCGGCTTCCGGCCTCGTGCCGGCGGCCGAGCCGCTGTCGCCGCTCACGCACCGGGCTGGGTGGGCGCTGAGCGCCGGCTGAGCACGCCGGCGGCCGAGCCCGCGGGACACGTCGCTCCGGCTGGCAGAATCGTCGAGTGACCACCGTCCGCGTCGCCGTCGCGGGCTCTTCCGGCTCCATCGGCACCCAGACCCTCGACGTCGTGCGAGCCGAGCCCGAGCGCTACGAGATCACCGGCCTGGGGGTCGGTTCGTCCGTCGACATCCTCGTGGCCCAGGCGCGCGAGTTCCGCCCGAAGGTGGTCGCCGTGGCCGACGCCTCGCGGCGCCGGGAAGTGGCCGACGCCCTGCCCTTCGCCGAGGTCGTCACCGACCAGGCCGATCTCACCGCCGACGCCGACGTCGTGGTGAACGGGGTGGTCGGCTTCGCGGGACTTCCGGTGACGCTCGAGACCCTCCGGGCGGGCAAGCGGCTCGCCCTCGCCAACAAGGAATCCCTCATCGCCGCCGGCCCCGTGGTGCAGCCGCTGCGGGCGACGCCCGGAGCCGAGCTCGTGCCCGTCGACTCCGAGCACTGCGCCGTCCACCAGTGCCTGCGGGCGAGCGCCCACGCCGAACGGGAACTGCGACGGCTCGTGCTCACCGCGAGCGGCGGTCCCTTCCGCGGTCGCACCCGCGCCGAGCTGTCGGACATCACGGTCGACGACGCGCTCGCACATCCGACGTGGCGCATGGGCCCGAAGATCACGGTCGACTCGAGCACCCTGATGAACAAGGGGCTCGAGGTCATCGAGGCCCACGAGTTGTTCGGCGCCGGGTACGACCGCATCGAGGTGGTCGTGCATCCACAGTCGATCGTGCACTCGATGGTGGAGTTCACGGACGGCTCCACGATCGCCCAGCTCTCTCGACCCGACATGCGCCTCCCCATCGCGTACGCGCTGGCCTACCCGGCGCGCAGCGCGGTCGTCATCGGCTCGATCGACTGGGCCGAGCTGCGCTCCCTCGACTTCGAGCTGCCGGACCTCGCCACGTTCCGTTGCCTCGCCCTCGCCTACGAGGCCGGACGGCGAGGCGGGACGGCGCCGGCATGGTTGAACGCGGCCAACGAGGTCGCGGTCCACGCGTTCCTCGCCGGGCGCATCGCGTGGATTTCGATCGCCGCCGTCCTCGACTCGGCCCTTTCCCGGCATGATGGGGGGATGGCGGCGACCGTGGACGATGTCATCGACGCCGATCGCCGCGCCCGTGCGGTGGCCGAGGCCATGGTGAGGAGCGAGGCGAGATGACCGACGTCCAGGGCCGGCACTGGCGGCCGCCGGCCGCACCGACCCCTCGCCGCACGGGCCCCTCATGGGCCCCGCCCGATCCCGCCCATCGCCAGGATCCGCCCTCCTCCGGCCTGGACCGGCGGGCCCTCACCCGGGTCGGGTTGCTCGTCGCCGTCATCCTGCTGGCCGCCCGGCTCTGGGGCTGGTGGGCGATCATCGCCATCGCCGGCTTCGTGATGCTCCTGTTCGTCCACGAGCTCGGCCACTTCCTGGCCGCCCGGCGAGCGGGCATGAAGGTCACCGAGTTCTTCCTCGGCTTCGGGCCGAAGATCTGGTCGGCTCGCCGGGGCGAGGTCGAGTACGGCCTGAAGGCCGTGCCCGCGGGGGCCTACGTCCGGATCATCGGGATGAACAACCTCGACGAGGTCGATCCCGCCGACGAAGCCCGCACCTACCGCTCGAAGGGCTTCCGGAGCCGCTTCACGGTCGCCGTGGCCGGCGTCGCCATGAACTTCGCGCTGGCCCTCGTCCTGCTCTTCGTGGCCGTCGTCGGCTTCGGCATCCCGAAGGCGTCCACCTGGTACGTCAACACCCTGTCGGTCGACAGCCCGGCCACGCTGGCCGGCCTGCAGCGTCACGATCAGATCGTGGCCGTCGACAACCAGCCGATCTCGTCGTTCGACGACCTCACCACGGTCGTGCGGGCCCGCCCCGGGCAATCCGTCACGCTCACGGTCCGGCGGGGCAACCAGCAACTCCAGCTGCCCGTCACCCTGGCCTCCCGCAACCCCCAGAGCGGTGAAGCGGTGGGCTTCCTCGGCATCGGCGCCGCCTACGGCAGCGAACGGGTGGGGCCGCTCGAGGGCGTGAAGCAGAGCTTCGTCGAGTTCGGTCGCATCAGCTACGACTCGGTGACCGGGCTCGGCAAGATCTTCAGCCCCGGCGGCTTGCGCAACTACGCCGAGCTCGTGAGCGGCGACAAGTCCGCCAACCCCAACGAGCGGCTTCTCTCGCCAGTGGGGGCGGTCAAGGTCAGCACCGAGGCGGCCGAGACCGGCATCGGCCTGTTCCTGCTCCTCTTCGCCTCGATCAACATCTTCGTCGGGTTGATCAACCTCATCCCGCTGCTGCCCTTCGACGGCGGCCACGTCGCGATCGCCTGCTACGAGGCGATCCGCTCGCGCCGGGGCCGGCCCTACCGCGCCGACGTCCGCAAGCTGCTGCCGTTCACCTACGCCGTGCTGGCCGTGTTCCTGGTGCTGTTCGTCGGCAACCTCTACCTCGACCTGAAGATGTAGCGGCGCCGTGTACGAGCGCCGCCCTACCCGTCAGATCCACGTCGGGAAGGTCGCCGTCGGCGGCGACGCTCCCGTGAGCGTCCAATCGATGACGACCACCAAGACGGCCGACGCCGAGGCGACGCTGCAGCAGATCTACGCCTTGGCCGGGGCCGGGTGCGACATCGTTCGTTGCACGTGCAACGAGGTCGAGGCTGCCGAAGGTCTGGCCAAGATCGTGCCGCGCTCGCCGCTCCCGGTCGTGGCCGACATCCACTTCCAGTACAAGCTCGCCTTGGCCGCGCTCGACGCCGGCGTGCACCAGCTCCGGTTGAACCCGGGCAACATTCGCAAGCCCGAGCAGATCAAGACCGTCGCCCGCGAGGCGAAGGAGCGCGGGATCTCGACCCGCATCGGCGTGAACGCCGGCAGCCTCGACCCCGGGCTCGAGGAGCGCTACGGGTACAACAGCCCGGTTGCCATGGTCGAATCGGCGAAGAAGGAGATCGGGTACTTCGAGGACGTCGGCTACGACCTCATCGAGATCTCGGTGAAGTCGTCGAACCCGAAGGTCATGATCGAGGCCTATCGACGCCTGGCCGACGTCACCGATCATCCGCTCCACCTGGGGGTCACCGAGGCGGGGCCCCCCCACAGGGGCTCGTGAAGGCAACCGCCGGGATCGCCACCCTCCTGATGGAAGGCATCGGCGACACGATCCGCTATTCGCTCACGGCCGACCCGGTGGAGGAGGCGAAGGCGGGACGGGTGTTGCTCGAGAGCCTCGGCCTGCGCGAGCGCCGCGGCCTCGACCTCATCGCCTGCCCGTCGTGTGGCCGCGCCGAGATCGACGTGATCGCCGTGGCGAGCGAGGCCCAGGCCGCTCTCGAAGGGTTGCAGCTGCCGATCCAGGTGGCGGTCATGGGCTGTGTCGTGAACGGGCCGGGAGAGGCGCGCTCGGCCGATCTGGGCATCGCCGCGGGACGGCGTCGCGGCCATCTGTTCATCGACGGGACCGTCGTCAAGGTCGTACCCGAGGCCGACATGGTGGCGGAGCTGGTGAAGCTGGCCGACGTGCTCGTCCGCGACGGCAAGGCGGCTGCGCTGGCCGCCGCCGATCCGGATGCCGCCGCCCAAGCCGAGGCCGATCGTCGGGCGTTGCTCGACGAGAAGGGGGCCGACGCCAACCGCAGCGAGCTGCGCATCGAGGAGATCCACCGGCGCATCGACGGGGCCGAGCCCGAGGCCTGACGCGGCAAGCCGGCAGCGTCCGTGGTCGCAGAGCCGATCCCGCTCCTCGAGTTCGATGCGTCGGACGACCCCTTCGTCGACCCCCGCCGCCACCGCGGCCGGGCCGAGATCCCCGAGCGGGCGGTCCTGTGCTTCTTCGATGAGTTCGTCGACCAGGTGACCGACGGGCTGGCCCCGACGCACCGGTTGCGTTGGGAGCACGGCCACCACGACGTCTTCACCCTGGACGGCGCTCCACCCGTGGCCGTGTGCCGTCCCGGCTGCGGCGCGCCGGTCGCCGCCGCCAACCTCGACGTGTTGCTGGCCATGGGCTGCTCGAAGGTCGTCGCCTGCGGCGGAGCGGGGACGCTGGTGGCCGGCTTCGACGTGGGCCACGTGGTGATCGTCACCGAGGCGCTGAGAGACGAGGGCACCTCGTACCACTACCTTCCTGCGGCCGACGGCCGATTCGCCCCCGCCGACGCGCTGGGCGATCGCCGCCATCGTGGCCGAGCTCGATGCGGGCGGAGTGCCGCATGAACAGGGCCGGGCCTGGACCACCGACGGCCTGTTCCGCGAGACGCGCGCCAAGGTGGCGGCCCGCCGAGAGGAGGGCTGTCTCGTGGTGGAGATGGAGGCGGCCGCGTTGCTGGCGGTGGGGCGGTTCTGGGGCGCTGAGGTGGGGCAGCTGCTCTACTGTGGTGACGATCTCTCGGCCGAGGAGTGGGACCATCGCCACTGGGACCGCCAAGTCGGGGTCCGCCAGCGCCTGTTCGACCTCGCCGTCGGCGCCGTCAGGCGACTCTGAGTCGGGTCAGGTTGGACGAAGTCCGGCGTCGCCACGACGGTCCGCTCCATCGTCGATCACGAACGTCTCGGCATCGTTCAGGCAGGCGCGCTCGAAGGGCGAGTACCGCGCGGATCAGGACGGCGGCCGCGGTCAACTCGACGATCACCGAGGAAGCCAACCGTTAGCCTCGGTCGGCGATGGCGAAGGCCCCGATCCTGACCCCCCAGGCCGAGGACTTCCCGCGCTGGTACCAGGACGTCGTGGCGAAGGCCGAACTGGCCGAGAACGGCCCCGTCCGGGGCACGATGGTGATCCGGCCGTACGGCTACGCCATCTGGGAACGGATGCAGGCCGAGATGGACGAGCGGATCAAGCAGGCCGGGGCTCGCAACGCCTACTTCCCGCTGTTCATCCCCGAGGGCTTCCTGCGTCGGGAGGCCGAGCACGTCGAGGGCTTTGCTCCCGAGGTGGCAGTGGTCACCTACGCAGGCGGCAAGGAGCTCGAGGAGCCCGTGGTGGTGCGGCCCACGAGCGAGACCATCATCAACACGTACTTCGCCAAATGGGTGCAGAGCTACCGCGACCTGCCCCTCCTGCTCAACCAGTGGGCCAACGTGGTGCGCTGGGAGCTGCGGCCCCGGCTGTTCCTGCGCACGACGGAGTTCCTCTGGCAGGAGGGCCACACCTGCCACGCCACCTACGACGACGCCAGGGCCTATGCCGAGCGCATCCTGCACGAGGTGTACGAGGACTTCATGGTGAAGGTGCTGGCGATCCCGGTGCTCACCGGTCGCAAGACCGCTCGGGAGCGCTTCCCCGGCGCCATCAACACATTGGCCTGTGAAGCCATGATGCGCGACGGCAAGGCGCTGCAGATGGGCACGAGCCACGAGCTCGGCCAGAACTTCTCCAAGGCCTTCGGCACCCAGTACTCGTCGGAGACCGGCGCACTCGAGCACGTCTGGCAGACGTCGTGGGGCACGAGCACTCGGATGATCGGCGGGTTGATCATGGCCCACGGCGACGACCGGGGGCTGCGCCTGCCGCCCAACCTCGCGCCCACCCAGGTGGTGGTCGTGCTCGTGCGCGGTGAGGAGGGGGCGGGCGAGGCTGCCGAGACGCTGGTCGCTGAGCTCCAGGGCGAAGGCATTCGGGTCGAGCTCGACGCGGCCACCGACGTCAGCTTCGGGCGGCGGGTCACGGATTGGGAGCTGCGGGGCGTGCCGGTCAGGATCGAGGTGGGGCCCCGCGACCTCGCCCGTGGCCAGGTGACGTTGGTGCGCCGAGACACCGAGAGCAAGGAAACGGTCGCCATCGACGGGGTTGCCGACACGATCCCCGCCGCGCTCACCGGGGCGCAGTCGGCGCTCATCGCTGGGGCTCTCGCCGAGCGCGAGGCGCGCACCGGCGACGCCACCACGGTCGACGAGGCGGCGGAACTGGGCCAAGACGGCTTCGCCCGCATCCCGTGGGCGACGCTGTTGGCCGATGACGGCGAGAGCCGCCTGCGAGAGCTGGGCATCAGCGTCAGGCTGCTCTGTCGCCCCGATGGTGGGCTGCCCGGCACGGAGGATGACCCCGGCACGGTCGCGGTGGTGGCCCGGGCCTACTGAGCGCGGCCCCCGCGCCGCTCGGACGCCGCCCCGATGCCCCGACGCCTGCCGGATGCGCCGAGCGCCGCGCTAGGCTTTCTGCGGTTTCGATGACGTCGTGGTGGTGAGGGCCCGAGAGGGTCCCTCGAGGACCGGGTGTTCGGAGGAGGCGTGGGCGGTGCCCACGCCTTTCGCTTGAGAGGAGCGTGGGCGGTGCCCGTGCCCCTCGTGGAGAGGGAGGAGGTGAGCCGGGTGGCCGTCGTGGATGGCTTGCGCGCGCTCGTCCTTCCCGTGCTCTCCGATCTCGGCCTCGAGCTCTACGACCTCGAGCACGCCGGCGGGATGGTCCGGGTGACGGTCGAGCGGGAGGGCGGGGTCGACCTCGAGGCGATTGCCGAGGCCACTCGTCTCATCTCCCGCCAGCTCGACCACGCCGACCCGATCCCCGAGCGTTACCAGCTCGAGGTCACGAGCCCTGGTCTCGAACGCCCGCTGCGCACTCCGGCCCACTTCCACCGGGCGGTGGGGACCCTGGTGAAGGTGCGGACCCATCAGGAGGTCGACGGCGAGCGGCGGGCCGAGGGCGTGCTCCGGGAGGCCGACGACGCTGGCATCGTCGTGGACGTGCACGGCGAGGATCGCCGCCTCGCCTACAGCGAGATCGAACGCGCGCGCACCGTCTTCGAGTGGGGCCCGGCCCCGAAGCCGACGGGGCCGCCGAAGGGAGCGAGCGGCGAGCGGAGGAAGGCGAGAGCGTCATGAGCAACATCGACATGGCGGAGGCCGTCCGCCTCCTGGCCGCCGAGAAGGGCATCTCCACCGAGACGCTCTTGCAGGTCCTGGCCGACGCCCTCGTCTCGGCCTACAAGCGGCGTCCCGGCGCGGCCGACGAGGCCGAGGTCCAGATCGACGCCGAGACGATGGACATCAAGATCATCGCCTACGACATCGACGAGGACGGCAACTGGATCAACGGGCGTGACGACACGCCGAGCGACCTCGGTCGCATCGCCGCGCAAACCTTCCGCCAGGTGATGAACCAGCGCATCCGCGAGGCCGAGCGGGAGCGCAAGTTCGAGGAGTACGCCAACCGCGAGGGCGACATCGTCACGGGCATCATCCAGCAGAGCGACAGCCGCTACACCTTGCTCGACCTCGGCAAGGTGGAGGCGTTGCTCCCCCAGGCCGAGCAGGTCCCCTACGAGCGGCCCGAGCCGAACGCCCGCCTGAAGGCCTACATCGTGGAGGTGCGCCGGACGTCCAAGGGTCCGCAGATCGTGGTCAGCCGCACCCATCCGGGTCTCATCAAGCGCCTGTTCGAGCTCGAGGTGCCCGAGATCGCCGACGGCATCGTCGAGATCAAGGCCTGCGCCCGCGAGCCCGGCCATCGCACCAAGATCGCCGTCTGGTCGAACGACCACAACGTCGACCCCGTCGGCGCGTGTGTGGGCGCCCGCGGCGCCCGGGTGCGCATGGTCGTGAACGAGTTGCGGGGCGAGAAGATCGACATCGTCCCCTTCTCCGAGGATCCAGCCGACTTCGTCGCCAAGGCTCTTTCACCGGCGAAGGTCAAAGAGGTGCGGATCCACGAGGACACCGGCATCGCGGAGGTCATCGTCCCCGACTACCAGCTCTCCCTGGCCATCGGGAAGGAGGGGCAGAACGCCCGGCTGGCCGCCCGCCTCACCGGATGGCGGGTGGACATCAAGAGCGAGAGCCAGCTGGCCGACGAGGAGGCCGGCATCTTCCCGGCCGCCGAGGACGAGGGCGTCGAGTACGCCGAGGGCGAGTGGGTGGCCAACCCCGAGACCGGCGAGATGGAATGGCACTCCGCCGAGGGAGGCGTGGTCACGGCGCGGGAGTGGGCCGACGAAGGCGCCGGTGTGGCCGCCCCGCCGGAAGGGCTCGCCGCGGAGGCGACGGCCGACGAGGCCGTCGCCATCGAGGAGCCTTCCGCGGAGGCGGGCGACGAGCTCGTGGCCATCGAGGCGGCCGAGCGCAGCGCCGGGGGCGGAGACCACTGCGGCCCCCGAAGGCAGCGACGACGCCTGACCCAAGGCCGGCGCTCCCGGTCCGCACCTGCATTGGTTGCTTTTGTCGCGCCCCGCAGAGCGAGCTGGTGAGGTTGGCCCGAACCGAGGCGGGCGAGCTGGTGGTCGATCGGCATGCCCCGGGGCGGGGCGCGTGGCTTTGCGCCGGCTCCGCGGCATGCTGGGACAAGGCCGAGCGCCGCCGGGCGTTCGAACGGGCCCTCCGGGGCCCGTTGCGACCCGACACGGTGAAGGCCCTCCGAGGCGAGCTGTTCGGCGCATGCTGTTCGGACCGCCCCGGGAAAACCTGAGAGACTAGTCCGCCGCCGGGCCGTTGCCCGGTGGTGGCACGCGACCGACGAAAGGCTTACCGCGCACGTGGCTGGAAAGATCCGGGTTCATGAGCTCGCCAAGGAGCTCGGCCTCACGAACAAGGAGGCGCTCGACCTCGCCGTCTCCTTGGGGATCGGGGTGAAGAGCCACTCCTCGAGCATCGAGGAGGCCCAGGCCGACCGTGTGCGGCGCAAGGCGGAGCGCGAGGGCCTGAGGCGAGACGTCCAGCCCGAGGAGCCCAAGCCGGCACGGCGGCCCACGAAGAAGGCCGCGGCCGCGGCCTCAGCCGCCGAGCCCGTCGTGGTCGAGCCCGAGACGGCCCCCGTCCTCGAGGTGGTCGAGGCACCGGTGGTGGAGATCCACCCGCCCGTTGAGACGGTTCCCGAACCGGCCCCGGCGGCGGTGGCCGAGGCCGCGGCTCCGGTCGAGGTGCCCGAGGCTCCTGCGCCCGCGACCGAGCCGCCGGCTCCGGCGGGGGACGATGCCGCGATCGACGCGGAGCACCGCGTGATCCTGAGCAGCCGCACGCTGCCGGAACACGACATCCGACCGCCGGCTCAGCCCGCGGCCGCGCACGGGCGCGCCGCCCGGCACCCGCCCCGTCGCCCCCGGTACCCGTCCGGCCTCGCCGCCCCCGGCTCGTCCCGGGGCGCCCGGCACGCGCCCGGTGGTCCCTCCTCCCGGCCGCCCGTCGTCTCCTTCGGGCAAGCCGATCCCGCCCCCTCCCCCCCGGCCGCTGTCGCCTTCGGGCAAGCCGATCCCCCCTCCGCCTGGTCGTCCGGTCTCGCCGACCGGTCGCCCGATCCCGCCCCCTCCGGGTGCTCGGGGGCCGGGCGCCCGCTCGACCCCGCCGAGCGGCGGGCGACCCGTCGGCGCCGGCGCCGGCCGCCCCGGCGGTCCCAGCTCGCGGCCGGGTATGGGCGCGCGTCCCGGCGGCCCGGGCGGCGGCCGTCCCGGCGGCTTCGCCGGCGGGCCCGGTGGTGGCGGTCCCGGCCGGCCCGGTGGCGGTCCGGGTGGGGGCCGTCCGAGCTCGCAGCGTCGGGCGCCGCGACGCGGTCGCCGGCGGCGTCGCAACCTCGAGGAGCTCACGCCCCAGTCGATGACGACGTACTCGCCCACGGACGCTCCCGTCCCCGAGGGCACTGTCGTCATCGAGCGAGGCTCGACCCCGCAGGACTACGGCCCCAAGCTGAACCGCACCGCGGCCGACGTCGTACGCTTCCTCCTCCAGCACGGCGAGATGGTCACCGCCACGATGCCGTTGGCCGACGAGCAGATCGAGCTGTTCGCGCTCGAGCTCGGTGCCGACGTGCTGCTCGTCGAGCCCGGCCAGCAGCAGGAGCTCGAGCTGCAGGCCCTCTTCAACGACGAGGAGGATGACGACCCGGATCTGCAGGAGCCGCGGCCGCCCGTCATCACCGTTATGGGGCACGTCGACCACGGCAAGACGCTGCTGCTCGACCGGATCCGCTCGACCAACGTGGTGGCCGGCGAGGCCGGCGGCATCACCCAGCACATCGGGGCCTACCAGGTCGTCTACGACGGCAAACCGGTCACCTTCATCGACACCCCGGGCCACGCCGCGTTCACGAAGATGCGGGCCCGCGGCGCACAGGTCACCGACATCGTCGTCCTCGTGGTCGCCGCCGACGACGGCGTGATGCCGCAGACGATAGAGGCGATCAACCATGCCAAGGCGGCCGAAGTGCCGATCGTCGTCGCCATCAACAAGATCGACCGCGAGAACGCCGACCCGCAGCGGGTGCTCACGCAGCTCTCCGAGCAAGGTCTCGTGCCGGAGGCGTGGGGTGGCGACACCATCACAGTCGAGATGTCCGCGTTGCAGAACCTCGGGATCGACGACCTGCTCGAGCAGCTGCTCGTGGTGGCCGAGCTCGAGGAGCTCACTGCCAACCCGCATGGCCGGGCCAAGGGCATCGTGCTCGAGGCCAACCTCGACGTCGGGCGAGGCCCGGTGGCCACGGTCCTCGTCGACAAGGGGACGCTCCACGTCGGCGACCCGATCGTCGCCGGGCCGGCGTCCGGCTCGGTGCGGGCCATGATCGACGACCAGGGCCACCAGGTGAAGGAAGCCGGGCCGTCCACGCCCGTTCAGGTGCTCGGGCTGTCAGCGGTGCCGGGCGCCGGCAACGAGTTCCGCGCCGCTCCCGACCTGAAGACGGCCAAGACCGTGGCCGAGGCCCGTGAGACCGCGCAACTGCTGCGCAGCCAGCGGGGCGATGCCCGGGTGCAGCGGGGCGTGAAGCTCGAGGACATCTTCGACCAGATCCAGAAGGGCGAGGTGGCCACGCTCAACCTCGTGCTGAAGGCCGACGTGCAGGGCTCCCTCGAGGCGCTTACCGAGAGCCTCCGGAAGCTCGAGCGTGACGAGGTGAAGCTGGCCTTCGTTCACCGGGCCGTGGGCGGGATCTCCGAGAACGACATCACCCTCGCCGCCGCGACCAACGCCACGATCATCGGCTTCAACGTCCGTCCCGACCGCAAGGCGAGGGAGCTGGCCGACCTCGAGGACGTCGAGATCCGCACCTACGAGATCATCTACCAGGTGCTCGAGGACATCGAGCGAGCCATGGTCGGGATGCTCGCGCCGGAGTTCGAGGAGGTCGTCACCGGCGAGGCCGAGGTGCGCGAGATCTTCCGCATCCCGCGCGTCGGTGCCATCGCTGGCTGCTACGTCCGGTCCGGGGTCATCACCCGGGGGTCGAAGGTCCGCTTCCTGCGCGACGGCGTGATCATCTGGAAGGGCATGATCGCGTCGCTCAAGCGCTTCAAGGAGGATGCCCGCGAGGTCCGGGAGGGCTTCGAGTGCGGCATCGGCCTCTCCGACTTCCAGGACCTCAAGCAGGGCGACATCATCGAGACGTTCGAGGAGCGCGAAGTCCCGCGGTCCTAGGCAAGGGGGGAAAGAGACCTTGCCCCCCTCGAAACCCCCCCATCCGCGGAGCTCCGCTCGACCGGCCGAGCCGGGTCGAGCTGGGCACGAAGGGCCTCTCCTTTGATGCTTCGGTCAGGCCGCTTCGGCGGCCCGCCGCAGGCTCGGCATGCGAAGCAAGGCTTCGGCCTGCGCGTGTGTCACGTGGCGCACCGACCAGACCTGCTCCACATGGTCGAGGTGGCGGCGGCCGACGCGCCGGGCGCTCGGGATGTCGAGCGCGACCACCATGTTGGCGCCGGGATCGCGCCGGCTGTCGAGGTAGCGTTTGCGCGTCGCTGACACTCCCACCAAGAATCGGTGGCCGACGACGGCGAGCCCGCGTCCCCACCCGCCGACGGTCATCCGTCGCCTTTGGTGCCACGCCTCGTCGAGCTGCACGAGCTCGCCCCGGCCACTGTCGAGCACCGCGTAGCCATCGTCGACGGCACGCAGCGAGTGCGGGGCGCGCAGCCCGAGCGCGTGCGCCCGGCCCGTGTCGAAGTCGAGCACGCCGCCGTCGCCGTGGCGCACGAGGCGATGGGTGGCATGGGTGAACGCTCGGAACCCCTCGACGTGGTGGACCAGGGCGTAGCGATGACCGTCGTGTCCGATGATCGCTTCGTTGAGGTGGAAGTGGTCCTCGTGGTCCGTGCTCGACGAGCCGAGCAGGCCGAGCAGGAACCGGTCGTGGGCGATCGGGCGTGAGCGCCGATGGCGTCGGGGCGAGAGCGATGTGCGCTGCAGCAGCGCACCGGTCGTGGACAGCTCGACCAGCTCGTCGGCCCAGGTGTTGGCGAGCAGCAAGCGCGAATCGGTGAGGGTGATCGCGTGGAGGTCGGCCAGCCGGTCGATCGGCCATGGCGTGACAGTGCCGCGAGCGACGTCCACGCTCAGCAGCTGCCCGCCCGTCGAGAGCACGAAGCGACCGTCAGGTAGGGCCACGATGTCTCGTAGCGCGTCATCTCTGAGCGCGTCGAAACCGGGGCAGTGGACGGTGTGGCCGGGGAGGAGCAACTGCACGCAGCGCAACCGATCCGGGGCGAGCGTGCGGTCATGGGGATGGAGGTTCACGGCTCCTACCACGACGATCGTCCCGCCCTCGGGCAGCGGGAGCCGCTCGGCCGCCGGCTCGTCGCGCACGTCGGCGCCGACCTCGGTTGCCACCGCCAGCAGCGCCTCGGCGCGAGGCCCTGCCGAAGGGTCGTCGCCGGTGGTCAGCCCCCGGCCGTTGGCGCGCGCCGACATCGCGGCCAGTGAACCCCGCCTCGCCCTCGCGGTGGTGGTTCTCGGCGCGGCCGGGAGCACGGTCGGCCGGGGGCCGCGGCGAGCGGAGGGGTCGGTACCATGCCGGGCGGCATGTTCGTCCTGGCCATGGAGGTCGACCTCCACCTCGGCGCGGCGCGGTCGTTGAAGGATAAGCGCTCGGTCGTGAAGGCCGTGCTCGACGGAGCCCGCCACCGCTACGGCGTGGCCGCCGCGGAGGTCGGCTTCCACGAGCTCTGGCAGCGCGCCACCCTGGGGTTCGCCGCGGTCTCCTCCTCCGAGAGCCACGCCGCCGCCGTGATCGACGAGGTGGATCGGTTCGTGTGGTCGCATCCCGAGGTGGAGGTCCTTGCCACGGAACGGAGGTGGCTCGAATGACCCGCTCGTCGCGCCCGCGCCGCCCGGCATCTCCCCATCAGGTGCCGAGGACGGCGCGGTTGAACCAGGTGCTGAAGGAGATCGTGGCCGGCGAGCTGACGCGGATCGACGACGAGCGCCTGGAGCATGTCCACGTCACCACGGTCGATGTCGATGCCGACCTGAACCGGGCCATCGTCTACTACGACTCGCTCGCCGGCGAGGCGGGCGATTCCCGTGTGCTCGAGGCATTCGCGGCACGGCGGGTGCGGCTGCAAGCGGCGGTCGGGCGCGAGCTGCACGCCCGCAAGACGCCCATCCTGGAATTCCGGCCTGATGACGTGCTGCGCAGCGCCGAGCGCATCGAGCGGATCCTGCGCGACCTCAATGAAGGCGGTGGCGATCGCTCGGCGTGAGCCGGCCGCCGTCCACGGCGTCGCCGTGGTCGACAAGCCGGCGGGATGGACGAGCCATGACGTCGTGGCTCGAGCCCGGAAGTTGCTCGGCGAGCGCCGGATCGGCCATGCCGGCACGCTCGATCCGGACGCGACCGGGGTGCTCGTCCTCGGCGTCGGCAGTGCCACCCGGCTGCTGCGCTACTGCGCCGCGGCCCGCAAGCGCTACACCGGAGAGATCGTGTTGGGCATCGAGACCGACACGCTCGACGCATCGGGCGCCGTCACGGCCCGCTACGACATGCACGTCGACCTGGATGAGGTCCGTCGCGTCGCCGCACAGCAGCTGACCGGTGCCATCGAGCAGGTGCCGCCGATGGTGTCGGCGGTGAAGGTCGAGGGCCGCCGGCTGCACGCCTTGGCCCGTGAGGGGAAGGAGGTCGAGCGAGCCGCCCGCTCGGTGGTCGTCGAGCGCTTCGACGTCGAGGCCACCGATGATCCTCACGTCGTGCGCATCGACGTCACGTGCTCATCGGGCACCTATGTGCGCAGCCTCGCCGCCGATCTCGGCCGGCTGCTCGGTGGCGGCGCCCACCTCCGAGCCCTCTGCCGCGTCCAGTCCGGCACGTTCACCCTGGCCGACGCCCGTCTTCTGGACCACCTGCAGCTGCTGCCCGTGACCGCCGCGGTGCGGGACCTCCCCTCCATCGAGGTCGATGACGACGTGGCCGCCACGGTGGCTCACGGGCGGGTGCTCGCTCTCGCCCTCACGGAACCGACCGCCGTCCTCGATCGCGCCGGCGGTCTGCTCGCGGTGTACGAACCTCATCGCGGCGGCGCCAAACCGGCCGTGGTCGTCGCCGGTTCGGGGCGCTCCGCCTGACGCCTACGGCGAGCTGTCGCCGGACGGCTGGTCGGGCGCCTTCTCCGGCGCCGGGGTCTCCGAGCGCGTCTCGGTCGGCTTGGCGGGCGATGGCTCGTCCTTGCCGCCCTCGGCGATCCCCTTCTTGAACTCCCGTTGGGCTTCGCCGAGCGAGCGGGCCAACTTGGGCAGTTGGCTGCCACCGAAGACCAAGAGAACGATGGCCAGCACGATGAAGAGATCAGGTCCTTCGAGAAAGGCCAACATGCGCGAAGGATAGCTCCGGGTCTGGCGAAGTATGTGGCGCGAGCGCCCCGCGCGACCAGAGCCGCGCGCAGCGTGGTCGTCGGCCTGCGCAAACCGCCAATTTGGGGGGCGCAGGGGGCCGATCGCACCATGGGCGGGAACCGTCACCGTCCGTACAGTCCTTGCGACGGTGAGGCAGCGTCGCGGAGGGCGGCAGATGGGCGAGGCGTGGCGACGGGCGAGGGTCGCGTGCACCATGGCGCTTTCCGGCGTGCTCCTCGCCGCGGTCTTCGTGGGCGTCTCCTCGGCCCCGGCCGGGGCCGCCCTCGGTGACACGCTCGACCCGTCGTGGTCCGTGACCAATGCCGGGGGCGCCACCGACCAGTCCATCCAGGTGCAAGCGCTCGCCAAGGACGACGCCAACAACACCGTGTACGTCGGGGGCAACTTCACCCAGATCGGTCCCGAGCGCTCGCCCAACTCGCCCGTTCCCGCCGGCAAGGGGATCGACCAGCCCTACCTCTTCGCCATTGACGGCACCAGCGGTGCCCCGAAGTGGGGGTTCGGGCCACGGCTGGACGGAGCCGTTCGCGCCCTCGCCTTCGTCGGAGGCATCCTCTACGTCGGCGGCGACTTCACCCACGTGAACGGCGTGGCCCTCGGTCACTTCGCCATGCTCGACCCGGCCACGGGGGCGCCCGCCGCGGGCGTCACCCAGCTGCCGGCGGACGGGCAGGTGAGCACGCTTTGGTACCACGGCGCGAGCGGCAGGCTGTACGTCGGCGGGCAGTTCACCAAGCTCGGCACCCAGAACCGCGGGCAGGCGGCCCGGATCACCCTCCCCGCAGGCACCCTTGATGCCTGGAGGATCCAGCTGACCGGCCGAGTGCTCGCTTTCACCGCCGACCCGGCCGCGGCGTCGCCTTCGGACGTCTTCGTCGGCGGGGAGTTCCAGCAGGCGGGCGGCGCGTCCAGCGCCAATCCGGCCAGCCACCAGTTCCTCGCGCAGTTCTCGGCGGCCGAGCCAGCGCCAGGCCAGAACGCCCCGATCGTCGACAGTTGGCTGCCGGCGATGCCCCCGTACGACCCGAGCCAGTCCGTCACCATCCCCCGGGTGCGGTCGCTCGACTACAACGGCGGCCGCATCTTCGTCGGGGCCGGCGGCAATGGCGGGTTCTTCTTCGTCTTCGACGCGTCCACCGCCGCCGAGCTGATCACCAACACGATCCACACGGGTGGGGGCACGGTCCACGGCTTCCAGCTCGACAGCGATGTGCAGGAAGTCAAAGTGGTGGGAAACGAGGTGCTGATCGGCGGGCACTTCAGCAAGTTCTGGTCGGGCCAGAACCTCGCCAACCAGTGCGAGCTCGCCGCCTTTGACCGCGTCGATCCCAACACGTTGCTTGCTGCGCCGAACGTGATCGACGGGGCCCACTACGGCCCCTTCACCCTCCTCGCCGAAGACACCAACGCCGACGGTACGCCCGACGATACGTGGTGGGGCGGTCAGCTCACCAACCTCCTCCCGTCTGGCAGCACGGCGTGTGGCACCGGCTCGCAGGGTCCGTGGGGCGGGCTCCTGCATCTGCGCGACCCGGGTGGTTCCTCCGACACGACGCGCCCGTCGACCCCCGCCGCGCCCCAGGTCAGCGGGCTCTCGTCGACCTCGGCGCAGGTCTCGTGGGCGGCCGCCTCGGACGCCTCCGGCATCAGCGCGTACTACGTCTATCGCGACAACGCGTTCGCCGCGCTCGTGCCGGGCACGGCCACCAGCGCCACGATCACCGGACTGACCGCCGGCACCACCTACCAGTTCAAGGTGCGGGCCTTCGACAACTTCGGCAACAAGTCGACCTTCTCGGCCATCACGGAGTTCACCCCGGGTAACAGGCTCCCTTCGCCCCTGAACGCCTTCGGTCTCTACTTCCCGGTGGCGCCGAAGCGCGTGCTCGACACCAGGCCGACCTCGGCCATCGGCGGGGTGCCGACGCTCACCGCCGGCCAGGACGCCACGGTCACGGTGGCCGGGGTGGCGGGCTCGGGCGTGCCGGCCTCGGGGGTGCAGCTGGTGGCCATGAACGTCACCGTCTTGAACCCGAGCGCGCCTGGGTACCTGACCGTCTTTCCGGCTGACGGCGCCGCACCCGTGGTCTCGAACCTGAACTTCGTTGCTCACCAGACCGTGCCCAATCTCGTGGTGGCGAGAGTGAGCGCCAGCGGGCAGGTCAAGCTCAAGCTCAGTGGTGGGCGCGCCGACGTGATCATCGACGTCGTCGGCTGGTACGGGTCCGACGCAACCACCGCGCTCGGCAGCCGCCTGGCGACGCAGGTGCCCAAACGTGTGCTCGACACCCGCGCCACGTCTCGCATCGGGCCCTACGCCACGCTCGGGCCCAAGGCCACCATCGCCGTCCAGGTGGTTCCCCCCGGCTCGGGCGTCACGGGCGTCGTCGTGAACCTCACGGCCGTCGCCCCCACCGCCTACGGCTACGTGACCGCCTATCCCGGCGACCAGGCCACACGGCCCAACGCCTCGAACCTGAACCTCGCGCCGGGGCAGACACGACCGAACCTGGCCATGGTGAAGGTGCCCACGAGCGGGCCGGCCGCGGGCCAGATCAAGATCTACAACTCGGGCGGCAAGACCGATGTGCTGGTCGATCTGATGGGCACGTACAGCGGGACAACGGCGCTCGACGACGTGACGACCGGACGCGTCATCGCCCTCAGCACTCCCACCCGCGTCCTGGACACCCGCCAGCTCCCGGGCAAGCCCGGTACCGGCACCCGGGTGTGGTCACTCGCCGGCGTGACCGGCACGGTGCCCACGTCGGTGTCGGGCGTGATCGCCAACGCCACCGCGACGGCGGCGACGGGCCCCACGTACCTCACGCTGTATCCGACGGACACGACGACCGCGACGCCGCCCAGAACCTCGAACCTGAACGTGACCGCCAACCAGACCGTGCCGAACCTCGTGGTCGTTCCGATCACCGCTCACGGCAACCTCGGCGTGTACAACGCGGCGGGGAGCATCCACTACATCATCGACGTGAGCGCGCTCGTGCTCGGTTGAGCAATGGTTCACCCGCGGTAGCGTTCGCCTCCGTGCAGGTGATCGACAACCCCGCCGAGTCCCGGCCTCCGGCCGAGGGCACGGTGGTGACGATCGGCGCCTATGACGGTGTCCATCTCGGTCACCGGGCGGTCATCGACGAGGTCCGCCGGGTCGCCGACGAGATCGGCGCTCGCTCGGCCGTGGTCACCTTCGACCGCCACCCCGCCTCTGTCGTGCGGCCCGAGTCGGCGCCGCGCCAGCTCACCGACCTCGCGCAGAAGCTGGCGCTCCTCGCGGCCACGGGCGTGGACACCACGGTCGTGATCCACTTCGACGAGGCCCGGGCGGCGGAATCCCCAGAGGACTTCGTCGCCGAGGTCCTCGTCGGCGGCCTCGGCGCTCGTGTGGTCGTGGTGGGAGAGGACTTCCACTTCGGCCACCATCGCCGGGGCAACGTGAGCCTGCTGCGCCTCCTCGGCGTGGAGGCCGGTTTCGACGTCCTGCCGATCTCCCTCGTGGTTCGCGCCGACGGCGTTGACGAGCCCGTGTCCTCCACGGCCATCCGTCGGGCGCTGGCCGGGGGCGAGGTGGACGTGGCCGCTCGCCTGCTCGGGCGGGCTTACGAAGTCCGCGGCATCGTGGTGACAGGCGACAGGCGAGGGCGCTTGCTCGGCTTCCCGACAGCCAACGTCGAGGTGCCCAACCAGGTGTGCCTGCCGGCCGACGGCGTGTACGCCGGTTGGTACGAGCGGCCCGACGGCCTCGTCTACCCGTGCGCCATCAACCTCGGACGGCGTCCCACGTTCTACGAGCACGCCGACCACTCGCTGCTCGAGGCCCATCTGATCGACTTCCAGGACGACCTCTACGGCGAGCCCGCGGAGGTCCGCTTCGTCGAGTTCCTGCGCAGCGAGCGGAAGTTCGACGGCGTCGACGCGCTCATTGCGCAGCTGAAGCACGACGTCGCCGGCGCCCGCCGCGCCCTCGGGGTCTGACCCGCTCTGCCTCCGCTCGGGCTCGTGGAGGGAAAGGTTCCCTTCCCTTGCACGCTCTCACGTTGGCCAGATGACCTTGCCGTCGGGGCCGTACACGTCCTTGGCGACGTCGACCACATACGTGCGATCGAGCGTCGGCGGGGCGGTGAACGACCCGGCGGCGGTGTAGCTGGCCACCTCGTCGGCGAAGAGCTTCGGATCGATCACACCGATCGGCAGTGACCCCTTGGCGTCGACCACCAGCTTCGACTCGACGCCGAAGCGGTACGTCTCTCCCTCGTCGGTGAGGAAGTTCTTGTTGCCGCCGGCGCGTATCAGCTCGAGGCTGTCGGCCACGGCGGCCTTCGGGTCGGCGAGCGCCGTCTCCATGCCCTTCAGCGCGGCCCGGATGAAGTCCTGTGCGGCCGACGGGTGGTCATTCAGGAACTGCTGGTTGGTGTAGAGGAGGTCGAACGTGCCGGGGATGCCCTCGCTCGAGGGGTCGAACATCCGGTACTTCACGCCCGCCTTGTCGAGCAGGTTGGGCTCGTTCGACTTGTAGACGGGGAGGGCGTCGATGGGGAGCTTCAGCTGCGCGACGGGGTCGAAGCCGTCGAGGGACACCGTCTTGTAGTCGTGGGTGTCGAGCCCGGCTTTCGACAACTGGGCGACGATCGAAGGGGGCAGCGCGCCCTTCACCCCGATGGTCTTGTCCCGGAGGCTGGCGAGCGAGGTGATCTTCCCGTCGTCGCGCACCAGGAGCGCGTTGATGTTCGACTTGCCGTAATCGACGAGAGCGACCAGCTTGGCCCCGTTCTTGCTGTAGTTCAGCATCTCGGTGTACGCGCCGGCCGAGCTGAACTGGGCCTGGTTCGAGGCGACCAGCGGATAGTTGGTGGTCGAGAAGCTCGACTTCAATGTGACCGTCAGGCACATCTCGTCGAAGTAGCCGTTCTTCTTGGCGACGACGACGTCGACGATCGACGGGGAGGCGGCGAAGTCGAAGCTGGAGAGGTACGTGATCGTGCCGGCCTTCTTGTTCTGCGCGCAGCGCGCCGGCGAGATGCCCGCCGCAGTCACGTCTCTGCCCGCCGAGGGCCCGGTCGTCGGGGGCGCGGCGGTGGAGCTGCTCGAGCACGCGCCCGTGACCGTGGCGAGCGCCGTGAGTGCGGCGACCGCGCCCATCCTGCCGACGTTCATGCCGACAGCGTCACCTGCGAGGGATGCCAACGCAAGGCAACCCGCTCGACGATGCTGATGATGAGGACCGCCAACCCGCCCATGAGGCCGAGGGTGAGGATGCTGCCCCAGAGCTGGTCGACGTCGTTGAAGTTGAGCGCCTTCTTGATGGCGACGCCGAGCCCTTCGTCGACGAGGGCGAAGAACTCGCCGAGCACGGCGCCGATCAGCGCGAGGCCGACGGCGATGCGGGCCGCGGCGAAGAGGTAGGGGAGCGCGCTCGGCATCCGGAGCCGCCAGAAGACCTCGCGCCCGCTGTGCGTCGACCGAGCGCAGGAGCTCGTGGGTGGCCGGATCGATCGAGCGGAACCCCGCGACGGCGTTGAAGAGGAAGGGAACGAAGCAGACGAGGGTCGTGATGGCGAGTATGGGTTCGAGGCCCGCACCGAGCCAGATCACGAAGGCCGGCGCGTAGGCGATGATCGGTGTCACCTGGATGAGCACCGCGACGGGCTGCACGGCGCGCTCCAGGAACCGAGAGTGGGTCATGGCCGTGCCGGCGACGAGGGCGAGGAGCAGGGCAAGGGCGAAACCGATCAGGGCTTCGCGCCCCGTGACCCATGCGTTGCGCAGGTAGAAACCGGGGTCGTCGCGCATCGACGACAGCACCCGCGAGGGGGGCGGCAGCTCGAAGGCCGGGATGTCGAAGACCCGTACGAGCAGCTCCCACAGGCCGAAGAAGGCGGCCAGGCCCACGATCGGGGCGACGAGCGACCGCACGAACCGCCATACGGATCTCAGGGTTCGGCCCCCCGGAGCGCGGCGCGGACGCGCCGGACATGAGCGAGGAACTCTGGGGTGTCCTCCTGCGACGCTGACCGGGGTCGTGACAGCTCGACGCGCTCCTGGGCCAGGATCCTGCCCGGCCGGGCGCCCATCACGATCACGCGGTCGGCGAGGATCACCGCTTCGGGGATGTGGTGGGTGACGAAGAGGACGGTGGGGCCGGCGTGCTCCCACAGCCGCAACAGGAGGAAGCGCATGTCTTCGCGCGTCATCTCGTCGAGGGCCGCGAACGGCTCGTCCATGAGGAGGATGGGCGCGCCGAGGGCGAAGGCTCGCACGAGCGCCACTCGCTGCTGCATGCCGCCCGACAGCTCGCCTGGATACGCGCCCAGGAACTCGCCGAGGCCCACCTCCCGCAGGAGGGCCTCGGTCTCGTCCGGCCGGAGGGTGGCGTGCGCCTCGGCCCCCTTGTTGACCTCGGTGAGGAGCCGGACGTTCTGGCGAACCGTGCGCCAGGGGAGGAGCGCGGGTCGCTGGGGTACGAGGCCGAACTGCTTGGCGCGGCGGGCCTGGTCAGGCGGCGACCCGGCTACGAGGACCTCGCCGGCGTCGACGGGGAGCAACCCTGCCACGGTGCGCAACAACGTGGACTTCCCGCAGCCGCTCGGCCCGATCAGCGTGACGAACTCACCGGCCGCGACGCTGAAACTGACGCCGTCGAGCGCGACCATGGGGCGCTTCCGGCGCCCGAAGGACTTGCGGACGCCGTGCAGCTCGAGCGCAGCCGGTGCCACCGCGACCGGCGGGCGGGATTCGGGCGGTGGCAGCCCCGGCTGCTCGGCGACGCCCGCGACCATCCCGGGAGAACCTACCCGCACCGGCGCGACAGCGGGCAGGATGGCGGTGATGATCGCCGAGCTCGTGGTGACGCCCCTCGCCGCCGGGGCGCCGGCGAGCGCTGTCCCGGAGGCCGATGCCGTGCTGCTCGTCCAGCTCGACGAGGTGGCCGAGACCCAGCTCGAGCGGCCGGCGGCCGACGTTCCCCTGCGCGGACGCGTGGTGTGGGCAGACCAGGCCCGCCGGGAGCTGCAAGGCGAGCACGTCCTCATGTGCCTGGTCGAGAAGGGTGCCTGGTGGTGGCAACGGCCAGGCCCGGTCGTGGTCGTGGAGGCGGAGCGAGCCCGGGAGGAGGCCGCTCCGGCCCGCTGGCAGGCTCGCTTGGCGACGCTGCGCTGAGCGGTCCCGCCCCCTCCGGACGATCACGCGGGCGCCCTCGCGCGACGAGCGAGTCAGCCAAACGTGCGGAATCCGCGGCACGAGACGCTGCCTGGGTGGGGTATCCGACCGCGGTGACCGGCTCGGGGCGCCAGGCGCGCCGGACTCTTCCTGGTAGGATTATAGGGTCCGTCGTGGCTCTGGCTGCGGCGCGATGCTCCCGCCACGGGCGGGAGCGACCTCCCCCAAAGGGAGGTCGTCGACAGAAGCGGAGTCGCGTTGCCCGACAAGCAAGCCACCATCGAGGCGCACAAGCGCCACGACGGTGATACCGGTTCTCCTGAGGTCCAGGTCGCCCTCCTGACGGAGCGGATCAACCACCTCACCGAGCACCTGAAGGTCCACAAGAAGGATCACCACAGCCGTCGCGGCCTGCTGATGCTGGTCGGCCGGCGGCGGCGGATGCTCGACTACCTCAGAGCCGTCGACGTCGAGCGCTACCGAGCCTTGATTGCCAGGCTCGGCCTGCGCCGCTAGCACCACAGATTCCCGATCGGGCGGCCGTGAGGCCGCCCGATCGCCAGATACGGCATCCGAGCAGTACTGGTCGGTTGTCAGTCGGCGGTCCCTGGCTCTCAGCGCGAGGGGTCGCCGACTGAGAACCGCCCTCGCCGCTCGGCTATGACACCGCCGGCGAGGAGCCGGCTATGACACCGCCGGCGAGGAGCCGGCTATGACACCGCCGGCGAGGAGCCGGCCAGCAGGAAGGAGCATCCGCACATGGCGGATCCCACCAGGGTTTCCGGACCGATCTCCGGCACTGACGAGACCCTCACGTTCGAGACGGGCAAGTTCGCCCTCCAGTCCCAGGGTGCCGTCGTCGCCTCGATCGGCGCGACCACCGTGCTGGCCACGGCTAATGCCGCCCACAGCGTCCGCGAGGGGATCGACTTCTTCCCTCTCACCGTCGACGTGGAGGAGCGGGCGTACGCGGCGGGCAAGATCCCGGGCGCCTTCTTCCGCCGGGAGGGGCGTCCCAGCGAGCAGGCGGTGCTCACCTGCCGGCTGATCGATCGGCCCCTGCGACCATCGTTCGCCGACGGGTATCGGAACGAGACGCAGATCGTGTGCACGATCCTCGGTGCCGACCAGGAGAACCCCCACGACGTGCTCGCCATCAACGCCGCGTCCGCCGCGCTGATGCTGAGCGGTATGCCCTTCGAGGGGCCGGTCGGCGCGGTGCGCGTCGCCTACGCGCAGGACGGGCACTGGGTGCCCCACCCCACCTACACCCAAGGTGACGTGAGCACCTTCGAGCTGGTGGTGGCGGGGCGCGAGCTCCCCGACGGGGACGTCGCCATCATGATGGTCGAGGCCGGCGGGTCGGAGAAGGCCACGCTTTACTACGACGCGGGAGCACCCAAGGTCAGCGAGGCCGTGATCGCCGAGGGCCTCGAGGCGGCCAAGGCGTGGATCAAGGAGAGCATCGCCCTCCAGCGCGAGCTGGTCGCCAAAGCCGGCACCCGCGAGCCGTTGGCGTACCCCGCGATGCTCGACTACGGCGACGACGTCTGGGCTGCGGTCGAGCAGGCCGGCACCCCGGCCCTGGGCACGGCGATCACCGTCGCGGCCAAGGCGGAGCGCAACGCCGCCATCGACGACGCGACGGCCGGCGTCATGGCCGCGCTCGCGGGAGCTCCCGATGCCCGCTTCGCCGGGCGGGAGCGCGAGATCCGGGAGGCCCTGCGCTCGCTCACCAAGAAGCTCGTGCGCAAGCGCATCGTCGAGCAAGGCGTGCGCATCGACGGGCGGGGAACTCGAGACATACGGCCGCTGTCCGCGGAGGTCGGTGTGCTCCCCACCGCCCACGGCTCGGGCCTCTTCCAACGAGGCGAGACCCAGGTGCTCACCGTCACCACGTTGGCCATGCCCCGGATGAACCAGATGCTCGACACCATCGGCCCTGACACGAGCAAGCGCTACATGCACCACTACAACATGGCGCCGTGGGCCAATGGTGAGACCGGGCGGGTGGGCTCTCCCAAGCGGCGCGAGATCGGCCACGGCGTCCTCGCCGAGCGGGCCCTGCTGCCGGTGGTGCCGAGCCAGGAGGAGTTCGCCTACTCGATCCGCCTCGTGTCCGAGGTGCTGTCGTCGAACGGCTCCACGTCGATGGGCTCGGTGTGCGCCTCGTCGCTGTCGCTCATGGACGCCGGCGTCCCCCTGAAGGCGGCCGTGGCCGGCATCGCCATGGGTCTCGTGTACGCCGAGGGCAAGTACACGACGCTGACCGACATCCTCGGGGCCGAAGACGCCTTCGGCGACATGGACTTCAAGGTCGCCGGCACCTCCGAGTTCATCACCGCCCTGCAGCTCGACACGAAGATCGCCGGGATCCCCGCCGATGTCCTCGCCGCCGCGCTGGAACAGGCGCGGGAGGCCCGCCTCACGATCCTCGATGTCATGAAGGGCGCGATCGCCGCGCCGCGGGCCGAGGTGCGCGAGACCGCGCCCAAGATCGTCAACTTCACGATCCCGCTCGACAAGATCGGTGAGGTGATCGGGCCCAAGGGCAAGGTCATCAACACGATCCAGCAGGAGACGGGCGCCGACATCAGCGTCGACGACGACGGCGTCGTCGGCACCGTCACGATCGGTTCGAGCGACAGCACGAAGGTCGACGAAGCCCGCCGCCGCATCGAGCTGATCATCAACCCGCCGACGGCCAAGGTCGGCGAGGTCTACACCGGCAAGGTCGTGAACATCACCAAGTTCGGGGCTTTCGTCAACATCCTGCCCGGGCGCGACGGTCTCGTCCACATCTCGAAGCTGGGGCGGGGCAAGCGGATCGCCAAGGTCGAGGACGTGGTGGATCTCGGGGACGAGATCGAGGTGCGGGTCGACGACATCGACCCCAACGGGAAGGTGAGCCTCACGCCGGTCGGCGACGACGATGCGCCTGCCGTCAACCCGCCCGCGGCCCCTGAGACGAGCAGCGGCCTCACCACGGTGTCGTTCGAGGACTCCTTCGACGAGGAGGCGCGCGAGGTTTTCGGCGACCTCGGACCGCAGGAGACGCCTGAACCAGTCGACCGTGGCGGTCGCGGCGATCGGGGCAACGACCGCCGGGCGAGCGAGCGCCGGCGGCCGCGCCGACATTGAGCTCCGCGTCCCGGAGTGGGAACACGGCGATGAGTGACGTACAGCTCACCACGCTGCCGTCGGGGCTGCGCGTGGTGACCGAACGGATGCCGGGTGCCCTCTCCGTGGCGGCCGGCGTCTGGGTCGGCGTCGGCGCGCGCGATGAGCCCGACGAGCTGGCCGGCGTCTCCCACTTCCTCGAGCACCTGCTCTTCAAGGGCACCGAGGATCGCAGCGCCCGCGACATCGCCACCGCCATTGACCGGGTGGGCGGTGACATGAATGCCTTCACCACGAAGGAGTACACCGCGTACTACACCCGCCTGCCGGCCGATGGGCTCGCGCTCGGGCTCGAGATCCTCGGCGACGTGCTCACCGCCCCGCGTTCCGCGATGCCGACGTCGACAGCGAGAGGCAAGTCATCCTGGAGGAGCTGCATCTCGACGAGGACACCCACGACGACCGGGTGCACACCCTGGCTCAGGCCTCGCTGTTCCCTGACCACCCTCTCGGGCGCGAGACCGCGGGCGAGGCCGCGACCGTGATGGCGGTGACGCCCGAGGACGTCCGCGGCTTCTTCGGCCACTGGTACCGGCCTGCGGCAATGGTCGTGGCCGCGGCGGGCGCCCTCGACCACGACGCCGTCGTGGCGGAGGTGGAGCGACGCTTCGGAGCCGCGCCCGGTGGTGTGCTACCCGTCCGGGTCGCCCCGGCTCCGGGCTTGCGTCCCCTCGCTGTGCTCCGGCGCTCTTTGGAGCAGGCCCACCTGGCACTCGGGTACCGCGGGGTGTCCCGCGAGGACCCGGACCGCCCCGCGCTCGACGTCCTCAACCACGTCCTGGGGGGAGGGATGTCGAGCCGGCTGTTCGACGAAGTGCGGGAACGGCGGGGCCTCGCCTACGCGGTGTACTCGTCGGTGGTGTCCTACCGCGACACCGGCTCCCTCGTGGTCTACGCCGGCACCGCTCCCCACCAGGTCACCGATGTGCTCGGCCTGATCGACCGCGAGCTGGTGCGCCTCGCCGACGATGGCCCGACGGCCGACGAGCTCGCCGTGGCCAAGGGCTACCTCGTCGGCTCGTACCTGCTCGGGCTCGAGGACCCGGGCAGCCGCATGGCTCGCCTCGGCGCGCAGCTGACCTGCCTCGGCCACGTCCGCGAGGTCGAGGAGCAGGTGGCCGAGTACCGGGCGGTGGGGCCCGAGCATGTCACCAAGGCCATCGACCGCGTGCTGTCGCAACCCCGTGCCATCGCTGCAGTGGGCCCGGTCACCAAGAAGGCGCTCACGACGACCGCGGCCGTGGCCTGATTCGCCCTCGCTCGCCTCGCCGTCCGCGCTCAGGCGGACGGAGGGCCGCGTCGGGCCGTTGCCCGCAACTCGTCGAGGTAGAACTCCGAGGGCCGCGACGAGTACACGAGCCAGGTCGCTCCGGCGTCCGCGTACTCCTGCGGCGAGACGCCGGGCACGGCGGTGACGATGATGTCGAAGCCGGCGAGCCGGCCGATGCGCGCCACCACCTGGGCCACGACATCCGGTGTGAGGGGCTGACCCTCCTGCGACAACGGCACGATGCCCTCGTAGCGCAGCGCCCGCTCGAGCGGTTTGGGGTTCGGCCACCGCGCCGCTACCCAGATCGGCGGCCGGGGTTGCTGGCGGGGGAGGGGATGGAACTGCGCGCCGACGTTGAAGTGCTCGCCACGGTGGTGAACCGCTTCGCCCGTCCACAGCGCGGTGATGAGCTCGAGCCCCTCGTCGAGCAGCGCCGCCCGGACGCGATCGTCGGTGGCGTCACTGAAGGCGCCGAACTCTTCGTCCGCGGGCGAGCCGAGCCCGACGCCGAGGACGGCGCGACCGTCCGTCAAGTGGTCGAGCGTGGCCACCTGCTTGGCCACCACCCAGGGCCGCCGGCGGGCTACCGGGGTCACGAGCGGCCCGAGGCGCAGCCGCCGCGTGTACGGCGCCATCGCCCCGAGGAGCACCCAAGGGTCGTGGACGTCGAGGAGCATGTCGCGCCGCAGGTGCAGGTGGTCCCAGACGAAGAGGCCGTCCCATCCGTTGGCTTCGCATTCGCGGGCCAACTCGACGAGATCGTTGGTCGGCCCGACGTTGGGAGTGGAGATGGCGAAGCGCACACCCGAGCTTCCCACGGCTGGCGCGTCCGCCCTTGACTACCGTCGGCTCATGACCCTTGGGGTAGCGGTGTTCGGGGCCGGCGGGCGGATGGGCGCCAACGTGTGCGATGCGGTTCGGGCCGATCCGGATCTCGACCTGGTGGCGGCGGTGGATCCGGGTAGGGAGGGACGCTCGGCGGCCGGGGTCACGATCGCCGCGAGCCCCGACGTCGTGGCGGCCGCCGGAGCCCAGGTCGCGGTCGACTTCACCGTCGCCGCCGCCGCCCGCGAGAACCTGCGCTGGTGCGCCGGCCACGGTGTCCACGCGGTCGTGGGCACGACGGGCTTGACGGCCGAGGACCTCGACGAGCTCGGGCGGGCCTTCACGACCAGCAACTGCCTGGTGGCGCCGAACTTCGCCATCGGCGCCGTCCTCATGATGCGCTTCGCCGAGCTCGCCGCCCCCTTCTTCGAGACGGCGGAGATCATCGAGCTGCACCACGACGCCAAGGCCGATGCCCCGTCGGGCACGGCGATGACGACGGCGCGGCGGCTGGCCGCCGCCTCACCCTCGTGGGGGGCCGACCCCACCACCCACACCGTCGTCGAAGGATCGCGCGGGGGAGTAGGGCCAGGAGGCATCCACGTCCACGCGGTGCGCCTCCGCGGCCTCGTCGCCCATCAAGAGGTCCTGCTCGGGACCACGGGGCAGAGCCTCACCATCCGCCATGACTCCTACGACCGCAGCTCGTTCATGCCCGGCGTCCTCCTGGCGGTCAAGCGCATTGGCGACCATCCCGGGCTCACGGTCGGCTTGGAGGCCTTCCTCGGCCTCTGAGACGTTCGTCTGCATCTCGCGCGTTCTACCGGCGTCCTGCACCGCTCAGCCGCGCGAAATGGGGCGCGGCGAGAGGGGAGCAGCCTCAACTGCCGCGCTCAGCGGCAGGCGGTGCTGGTGCCGTAGCGGCGGGCGAGCTCTTCCTTCACCGCCTTGATCCCGCCCACGCTCAGCATCTTGTGCACCCACAAGAGGTCCTTCTGCGCCTGGATGTCACCGGCGTACGCGTCGGCACACCGCTCGGGCTCGAGGTTGGCTGCGGCCAGGATGGCCCCGGCGCATCCCAACTGCGCCGCGTAGGTGACGATGGCCGCGCTGCCCGTGTAGATGGGCCTGTGGAAGTGGGCGAGCTCTTCGAGCAGCCGTTCAGGATCGCCCGTCGAGTCCTTGAGCGCGGCGACCTTGGTCGCCTTGAGGTCCTCGATGGCGATGCCCGGGGGCGACACCTTCGGCCAGTGGTACGCGATGACGGGCATGGCGCCGGCGGCGTCGACCACTTGGCCGTAGAACTCCCGGATGTCGCCGTTGTGCGGGGAGAGGGTGAGGGCCGCGGCGGCCCCGTGCTCCCCGGCGCGCCGCGTGAGATGGGGCACGCTCACCCCCGCCGCCAGGTTCCCCGTCCCCAGGATCACGGGGACCTCCGGGGGCACGGCCGCCACCACCGCATCGAGCAGTTGGAGCCGCTCCTTCGTCGAGAGGTGCGAGGCCTCGCCCGTGCTCCCCGCCACCACGACGGCCCGTACCCCTTTGCCCACCAGGTGCGCGGCATGGTTCGCGGTGGCGGCGGCGTCGACGTGCCCTCGTTCGTCGAAGAACGTCACGCTGGCGACGGCGACGCCGGTGAAGACGGGCCTGGTGGTCATGCGGGGGCGCTCCTTGCGGTTCGGGGCTGAGTCGGGCGAGCCGTAGACGTGACCCTAACGTCCGGCGCCCTCCCCGCTCGGCCGAGCGGAGCGGCGATCGTGCGCGAGCTCAGGGCTCACCGCGCTCTTCGGCGGCGGCGACCACGGAGCTGGCCCGGCGGAAGGCGGGGAGGAAGGTGATGACGGCGAAGGCGGCCACGATCCACCACTGGTAGCGCTGGATGAAGTCGAGCACCACGCCGAGCGGCGCTTCGAGCGCTTTGCCGAGGAACCAGAAGACCCCGAGGCGTAGCGTGATGCCGAGTCCCAGCGCGGTGGCGAAGGTCCGCGCCCGGATCTTGGCCGAGCCCGACAGGAGGCACACGAGGTTGCTGCCGGGCATGAGCACGATGAGCGGGAATCTGGCCCGGGCGAAGCCCTGCTCGACCCAGCGGATGCTGGCCGGCTTGCCGCCCGCCTGGCGTTCGAGCCATCGCAGGCCGGCCTCCCCGTACCAGAGGCCGAGGAGGTAGAAGGCCACCGCAGGGAGGGCGAGGCGGACGAAGCCGATCCCGAAGTAGGCACCGGGATCGATTCCGGCCGCCACGGCGAGGAGGAGGTGGCGGATCCGTGACGAGAGCGCGAGGAGGACGCCCGGGTGATCGCTGACGAGGGTGGCCGCCAACACGGTGCCGACGTTCGACGCCACGACGAGCGCGGCGACGAGGCCGAGCAACGTCCCGAGCCGCACGCGGTGCCCACCCAACGGCGGGAGCGCGCGCGATGGGACCGACACTCCCGCGACCATACTGCCCTCGGTGCGGACCGATCGGGCGGGGGGACCGTGCGCGGCCCGTGCCTGCCGAGGTGCCATGCTGTGACCAGGAGCAACACAAGGGGGGCGTCGATGAAGGGGTTGATGCAGCACGAGCCGCTCACGCTCGTCCACTTCTTCCGGCGGGCCGAAGAGCTCTTCGCGGCCAAGCCCGTCACCACCGCGACGGCGAGCGGCCGGCGCCGCACCACCTACGGGGCGTGGGCGGATCGGACGCGTCGCCTCGGCGGCGTGCTCGACATGTTGGGCATCAGCCCCGATGGCCGGGTGGCGACGTTCGCGTGGAACACGGCCAACCACCTCGAGCTGTACTTCGCCGCTCCCTGCACTGGGCGAGTGCTGCACACCCTCAACATCCGCCTCTTCCCGGACCAGCTCACCTACATCGTGAACCACGCCGAGGACGAGGTGATCTTCGTCGACCGGTCGTTGGCCGCGCTGCTGTGGCCCCTCCTCGAGACCTTCCACACCGTCAAGCACCTGGTGGTGATGGATGACGGCAAGGGCGACGTGCCTCGCGAGGCGAACGGCATCACCGTGCACGACCACGAGACCCTGTTGGCCTCGGCGGGCCCGGTCGAGTTCGTCGTCGACGACGAAGATGCCGCCGCGTCGATGTGCTACACGAGCGGTACCACCGGTAACCCGAAAGGGGTCGTCTACTCCCACCGATCGACCTACCTCCACACGCTCGCAGCCATGACCGTCGACTCGCTCGGCGTGCGCGAGGCCGACGTCATCCTGCCCGCGGTGCCGATGTTCCACGCGAACGCCTGGGGTCTCGCGCACGCCGCGGTGGGGGCGGGAGCCTCCCTCGTGTTCCCCGGTCCCGACCTGAGCCCGAAGGCCATCGCCGACCTGATCGTGGAGGAGGGCGTCACAGTGGCGGCCGGGGTGCCCACCATCTGGATGGCCACGCTGCCCGAGCTCGACGGGCGTGACACCAGCCGGCTGCGTCTCATCCCCTGTGGCGGCTCGGCCGTGCCCCGCTCGCTCTCGGAGGCCTACCGCGAGAAGCTCGGTCTGCCCATCTTCCAGGCTTGGGGCATGACCGAGACGAGCCCGGTCGCCTCGGTGGGCTCGACGAAGAGCACGCTGCGCGACCTGCCCGAGGACCAGCTCGCCGACGTCCGGGCGGCCCAGGGCATCCGGTCGGTGGGGGTCGACATCCGCGTGGTCGAGCCCGGCACGACCACCCCGCTGCCGTGGGACGGCCGGTCCTCGGGCGAGCTCCAGGCCAAGGGGCCGTGGATCGCGGCCACGTACTACGCGGACGAACGGGCCGGCGAGTCGTTCACCGAGGACGGGTGGCTGCGAACCGGTGACGTGGCCACGATCGATCCGGAGGGCTACATCCGCCTCGTCGATCGAACAAAGGACCTGATCAAGTCGGGTGGCGAGTGGATCAGCTCGGTCGAGCTCGAGAACGCCATCATGGCCCATCCGAAGGTGGCCGAAGCCGCTGTCATCGGCCTGCCCCATCCGAAGTGGGCCGAACGGCCCCTTGCGTGCGTCGTGCTGAAGCAGGGAGAACAGATGGGCAAGCAGGAGGTGATCGATTGGTTGGCCACCACCGTGCCCAGATGGCAGCTCCCCGACGACGTGGTCTTCATCGACGAAGTGCCGAAGACGTCGGTGGGTAAGTTCTCCAAGAAGGACCTGCGGTCCCACTTCGCGGACTACGTCCTTCCCACCTCGTAAGCAAACCCCGATGCCGGTCTCACCCGCGCCAGACCCTCACTCGCGCTCTGGCGCCGACGGATCGCCGGTCCAGGCTCTCGCGCCCGTGCAGCCAATCTCGGTCGGAGCCCGGCGGCGGGAACGCTCGTTGCTCCAGGACGCGCCTTTCGAGCAGGTGCTCACCTCCGCCAAGGCGGGCTTCCCCACGGCCTTCGAGAACCTCTTCGCCCTCCTGGCCCGACCCCTGGCCGCCTACTTCCGCTCCCAGGGGGCTGTGGACCCGGCCGGGTCGGCCAACGACGTCCTGCTGCGGGTCTTCCAGGGCCTCGGGCGCTTCGAGGGTGACGAGCGGCAGTTCCGGGCCTGGGTCTTCACCATCGCCCGCAACAGCCTGGTCGACGAGCGGCGCAAGAACCGCAGGCGGGTGAAGGTCCTGCCCATCGAGGCGAGCGAGGGGCAGCTCCCCGAGCACCCACCCTCGGATCACGGCGCCCTCGACCGCCTCGCGACCCGCGATGCGGTCGGCATCATCGAGGCCCTGGCCCCGGATCAACGCGAGGTCCTCCTTCTGCGTATCTTGGGCGATTTCAGCATCGAACAGGTGGCGAGCGTGGTGGGGAAGCGGCCAGGGGCGGTCAAGGCGCTGCAGCGGCGAGGTTTGGCCGCGATCCGTCGCCGGATGGCGACGCGGAGCGGAACCCAGTCGGAGGTGCCGACGTTGACAGGAGAGGTATGACCGATCCGCGGCCTCTCCGCCGCCACCTGCACGTCGCTCGGCCGGTCGAGGAGTGGCCGGACGACGTGGTCGCCTTCCTCGAACGGGCCCGGCACGAGTACGTCGACGAGCCGGAGCCGATCGCGGCCCCCGAAGTCCTCGCCTACCTGGAGGTTCCCGCGCACGGGCTGACGGGCCCGGGGTTCGATTCCGAGGAGCACACGCAGGCGCTGTTGATCAACAGCGAGATCGTCGACGTCCCGGTCGTCGCGTCCCGGCCGGCTAACCGCCGCCCTCGGCGGGCGCTCGTCGCCGCCGGAGGGGCCGCCGCCGCCCTTGCCCTGCTCGGCCTCGGGCTGCGACCGGTTCTCACTGGGGCCAGCGCGACCGAGGCCTCATTGCGCGCCACTGCCCCCGCCAAGACCTCGGGGACGGAGCCGGCTCCTGCCTCCACCGCTCGGACCCAGTCGGTGAAGACCGTCGCCTCGGCCGCATCGGCCTCGACGCGAACGGCACCGGCGTCGACCACCACGGCGGCCCCGACCCCTCGGGCGACCGCGAGCTCGTCGTCGCACGCAGGAGCGACGCGCCGCCCCAGCCACACGAGCGCGTCGTCGACCTCGCCGGCGGCCGCCGGGTCCCAGCAGGCGACCACCGGCCCCGCCGCGCCGACGGCGCCGGCGACGCCGGCCCCGAGCCAGGCCGCGGTGGTCGAGCGCTACTACAACCAGAACCGGGCGTGGCGGAAGTGCGTCGTCGGCCACCCGGCCGACGCCACCCGGACCGTGCTGGCCGCTGCTTGCGGCGCCCAGCCCGTCCCGCCCGCGAACCTCGCGCAGTACTGGGCGGCCCGAGACGACTGGAGCGCGTGCGCGGCGCCGTTGCAGGCCAAGCACTGGAGGGCGTCCCGGATCACGGCGCGGTGCGGGGCGAAGCCCACGCAGGTGGAGTACGGCGTACCCCCCAACCCCTACAGCACGCAGTCCTAGCGAAGGGGGGAGGAGACCTTCCCCCCCGGAGATATGAACTCCGGTCACACCCAGCAGAGCCGGATCGACCTCCGTACGAAAGCCTGTCACAACGTCCCAACTTGGGACACCCGAGGAGTACGAGCGCCGGCTGCGATCGCTCCTGAGACCGCTCTCAGGATCCTCCATCTCCCTTGACGCTGAGACGGTTTTCATGTCAATGTCTCAGCGGTGACGGGGGAAGCTGCAGGTTCCGAGGCCTTGCGCGCGGTCCTCTGCGCCGCGAAGCGTTGCTGCGAGCGATGGGGTCGGGCCAAGACCACCGTCGATGACATCGCCACCGAAGCCGGCATCAGCCGCGCCACCCTGTACCGGATGTTCCCGGGCGGGCGGGACAAGCTCTTCGAGGCGCTGCGCCATCAAGAGACGGCCGACTTCTTCGTCGAGCTGTCTACTCACCTCGATGGGGCCGTCTCCTTCGACGACCTCGTGGTGCGCAGCGTCGTACACGCCACCCAGGCCTTGCGGGCCGACGAGCACATCCGGGTCATGCTGGCCAGCGAGCCCGGGGAGGTCGTGCACGATCTCACCGTCGACGGCCTGCCGGTCATCCTCCGCGTCGCCACCGAGTTCCTCACGCCGTGGTTCGCCCCGCACATCGGGGAGGACCGCTCGGGCGAGCTGGCCGAGCAGCTCGCGCGTCTCGTGATCTCCTACTTCCTCGCGCCGTCCACGCACTTCGACCTCGGCGAACCCGCTTCGGCCGCGGAGTTCGTGGCCCGCTTCGTGCTTCCCGCGTACGCCGTCGCCCCCTTAGGAAGGTAGATACCAATGTCCTCCACCGAAGAGATCCTCGGTCGCTCCGAGTTGAACGACATCGAGGCCATCGTGTCGGTATCGAATCAGGACGTCGACGAGGTCGAGCACGTCGTGCGCGACAACGCCGATGCCATCTTCACGTGGGACTACAGCCTGGCGCGCCCACCCTTGCGCAAGCTGTACGAGAAGGCGAAGACCGGGCAGTGGAACGCCACCACCGACCTCCCGTGGGAGACGGACGTCGATCTGGAGCAGATCGTCGCCGCGGACCAGATCGCCTTTGCCGCTGGTCTTGACCCCGACCACTACGCGGGCACCATCCTGGAGAGCTGGGGCGACAAGGAGTGGCTGGAGTTCGGCGTCGAGAACCGCCGGTGGACCCTCAGCCAGTTCCTTCATGGTGAGCAGGGCGCCCTGCTGTGCACGGCGAAGATCACCGAGACCGTCCCGTGGTACGACGCCAAGCTGTACGCGTCGACGCAAGTGGTCGACGAAGCCCGTCACGTCGAGGTCTTCGGGCGCTATCTCACCGAGAAGCTCGGCGGGCAGTACCAGATCAACGCCCACTTGCGGATGCTGCTCGACGACATCGTGAACGACAGCCGCTGGGACATGACCTACCTGGGCATGCAGGTGATGGTGGAGGGGCTGGCGTTGGCCGCCTTCGGCTTCATGCACCAGATGACCGAGGAGCCGCTCCTCAAGCAGATGCTGCGCTATGTGATGAGCGACGAGGCGCGCCACGTGGCCTTCGGCGTCCTGTCCCTCAAGGAGGTCTACGAGGGCATGACCGACGGCGAGATCAAGATCCGCCAGGAGTTCGCCTACGAGGCGGCGGTGCGCATGCGTGACCGCTTCCTCTCCCAGGAGGTCTGGGAGCGCTTCGGGATCAACCCGAAGGACATCGTGCCGGTTGTGCTGCTCGACCCGAACCGCGAGCTCTTCCAGCAACTGTTGTTCTCGAAGATCGTGCCGAACTGCAAGAAGCTCGGACTGCTCGACCGCAACAACAGTTGGCTCCGGCGCCGGTACGAGGAGATGGGTGTCATCCAGTTCGAGGACTGGGCCGACACCGGTGAGGAGTACACGGCCTTCGCCCTCGGAGTCGAGCCGCCGGCAGCCTGAGCGAGGTGTAGGCCCGAGCCGAGCTCGGGTTCTCGCCGAGGTCACCGCCTCCTCCGTCGCCGACCATCCCCACCGGGAGCCGCGACCTTCGGGATACTGCCGGGATGTCCCGGTCGGCGCGCCTGCTCGTCGGCTTGGTTCTGGCCGCGGTCACGGCCGTGCCGGCCGTGGGCGCCGCCATCCGCCCCGGATCCACCCAGCCCGTCGTGCTGCGGTCCGCCTCGCTCGCCACGCGGCAGCCAACCGCGGCCGCGGCGCCACCCGATTCCGCGTACGTGCCCGTGGGACCGCTCCGCCTCGCCGACACGCGGGCCGGCGGGGGTTACACCCGGATCGGCTCGTCGAGCATCCGGGTTCCCGTCACCGGGCGCCCCGGCGTGCCCGCCGGTCTGGTGGCCGTCGTCGTCGATCTCACCGTGACGCGCGTGGTTGGCCCTGGCTTCGTGGCGGCCGCGCCCACTGGCGCGGCGGCGACGGTCTCGCAGCTGACGATGGCGGCAGCCGGGCAGACCCGCTCGGCCGCGGCCATCGTCAGGGTGGGGGCCGGCGGCCAGATCGACATCTCGTCGTCGGTGCCAGCCGACCTCATCGTGGACCTCCTCGGTGGGTTCGTGCCCGCCACCTCGGCGAGCGCCGGGCGCTACCAGGCGGCGGGGCCCGTGCGCCTTCTCGACACTCGAAGGTCGGCGGCGCTCCCCGCGGGCGCGGTCGTCACGCTGCCCCTCCCGGCGGGGGTGCCTGCCGACGCCACCGCCATCGCGGTCAACCTCACGTCGGCGCCCGGCTTCGCGCCTGGCTATGTCACCGCCTACGCGGCGGGTCGGGCGCGGCCGGTGGCCTCGGCCCTCACCGTCGATGCGCCCGGGGAGGTCCGGGCCGCCTTCGCCATCGTGCCCGTCTGGTCCCGCGGCCTCAGTGTCTTCGTCTCGATGGCATGCCAGCTGCTGGTCGACTTCGCGGGATGGTTCACCGGGCCTTCGGCGGCGCCCTCCACTGACGGATTGTTCGTGCCCATCACGCCGGCGCGGGTGCTCGACACCCGCTCCCGGGGGGTGCCGATCTACCCGAACGGCACGATCGAGGTGGCCCCACCCGCTGCGGCGGCCGCGGTCGTCGAGTCGTTCACGCTCACGCAGGCGCGGGGCCCCGGCTACGTCACCGGCTACGCCGCCGGCACGCCTCGGCCGAGCGTCTCCTCGGCCAATGCCGATGGTGCTGGCGACATCGTCACCAACCTCGCCGTTGTGCGCCTGTCCAACCGGGGCATCGCCCTCTACAGCTCGATGGGCACGCACGCGCTCGCCGACCTCGCCGGGTGGTTCCTGGGAACGACCGCGACCGCAACCTTGCCCGTACCACCGAACCTCCCGCCTCCGCCGCCGGCGGCCTGGTGTCCGTCCGCGTTGCGAGCCGCCGTGGTCGACCGCGCCGCCGAACGCGCCTGGCTGTGCCGGTCCGCCGTCGCATCGGCCAAGTTCCCGATCACGACCGCGCGCAGCCAACCCCGTCCTGCCACCTACCACGTGTACGCGAAGGACAAGTTGGCGACGTCGACGTTCGGAGGTCATTTCTCCTACCTCGAGAACTTCGTCGCCTTCGCCCACGGCATCTACACGGGGGCACGGATCGCCTTCCACGCCGTTCCCCGCGACGCGGCCGGCCACCCGTTCCAGCCCTATGCCACGGTCGGCACCGCCGCTTGGTACGGCGCCACATCGGGCTGCATACGCGTCCTGCCGGCGCAGTCGCAGGTGATCTGGGACTTCCTCCAGGTCGGCGACCCGGTCGTCGTCGTCAGCTGATCGCGGACGAGTCGGGCCCCTCCGAGTGGCCAGAGGAGGCCGGAGCGGCATCGGCCGACTCAGTAGGCTGGCGCCGTGGCCCACCAGTCCGACCCTCGGTTCCTCGTGCTCCACGCGCTCCGGGTGAAGGGTTTCGCGAAGGTCGCCGTGCTCGCGGAGCTCACCGGGCTGTCCCATGACGCCGTCGAGGAACACCTCCGCGCCTTCCAGCACGAAGAGCTCGCGCTGTTCCGCGAAGCCCGAGCGCTCTGGCAGCTGTCGCCGACGGGCCGCGCTTACCACGCGGAAGCGCTGGCCGAGGACGTCGACAGCAGGCTGCGAGTGGAGCTGCAGAGGCCGTACACCGACTTCTTGCACTTGAACGAGGCGTTCAAGGAGTTGTGCGGGGAGTGGCAGCTGAAGGACGGATCGCCGAACGACCACACGGATGCCACGTACGACAAGGCCGTCATCGCCCGGCTGGCCGAGACCGATGGAGCCGCCCAACCGGTGTGCGACGCCTTCGCCGTCGTCATGGCCCGCTACTCGCCCTACGGCCCGCGGCTGCGGGAGGCAGCGGCGAAGGTGCAGGGAGGCGACCATCAGCTCTTCACGGGCGTGATGTGCGGCTCCTACCACGACGTGTGGATGGAGCTTCACGAAGATCTCATCCTCACGCTCGGGATCGACCGCGCCAAGGAGGGATCGTTCTGATGGCTCGTTTCGGTGCGGTGGCCACCGCCATGGTGACCCCCTTCGACGCGCAGGGGGCCCTCGATCTCGACGCGGCCCGTGACCTCGCCCGATGGTTGGAGGCGAACGGCAACGACGGGCTGATCGTGGCCGGCACGACCGGCGAGTCACCCACCCTGAGCGATGAGGAGAAGCTCAGCCTGTGGGCGGCGGTGGCGGAGGCCGTGTCGATCCCGGTCGTGGCCGGTGCCGGCACGAACGACACGGCCCATTCGGTGTACCTCACCGCCGAAGCGTCGAAGCTCGGAATGGCCGGTGTCCTCGTCCTCTGCCCCTACTACAACCGACCGTCGCAGGCCGGCATCGAGGCCCACGTACGTGCCGTCGCCGCCGCCACCGACTTGCCGGTGATGCTCTACGACATCCCTATTCGCACGGGGCGGAAGATCTCCTCCTCGGTGCTGCTCACGTTGGCCCGCGAGGTGCCGAACGTCGTCGCGCTGAAGGACGCCGCCGGGCTCCCGGCCGAGACGGCCAGAGTGGCGGCGCTCGCGCCCTCGGGCTTCGAGGTCTACTCCGGGGACGACTCGCTCACCCTGCCGCTGTTGGCGATCGGGGCGGTCGGCGTCGTGGGGGTGGCCACCCACTGGACCGGCCCCGACCACCAGGAGATGTTCGCGCTCTGGGCCAAGGGCGATGTCGAAGGCGCGCGGCGGGTCAACGCCAGGCTGCTCGAGAGCTTCGCCTACGAGACCGGCGAGGACGCCCCCAATCCCGTGCCGACCAAGGTCATGATGAACCTGCTCGGGCTGCGGGTGGGAGAGTGCCGCCTGCCGATGGGGCCGCCGCCCACCGGGCTGGAAGGGCGGGCTCGTGAGGTCCTCGCCGCCCTCGAGGAGGCGCGCCGGGCGTGAGCGACCTGAGCCATCGCGATGCCTGAGCCCGTTCGCATCTCCTTCTTCGGGGGGCTCGGCGAGATCGGCCGCAACTGCATGTGCGTCGAGCTTGCAGGGCGCCTCCTCCTCATCGATGTCGGGCTCATGTTCCCCGACGCCGACATGCACGGCATCGACCTCGTGCTCCCGGACTTCACCTACCTCCGCGAGCACGCCAGTCGCATTGTGGCCGTGGTCGCGACCCACGGGCACGAGGATCACGTCGGCGGGCTCTCCTACCTCCTGCGTGACGTCAGCTTCCCGATCTACGGATCCCCGCTCACCCTCGGCTTGGCCCGCCACCGCATCGAGGAGGCGGGGCTGCTCGGCCGCACCGAACTCGTTCCCGTCCACGACCGCGAGCGGCGACACATCGGCCCCTTCGACATCGAGTTCCTGGCTGTCACCCACTCGGTTCCTCACGCCTTCGCCATCGCCATCCACACGCCCCAAGGCGTGATCCTCCATTCCGGCGACTTCAAGCTCGACCTGACACCGGTCGACGGCCGGTTGACCGATCTCGGCCGCATCGGCGCCATCGCCACCTCCGAGGGCATCCGCGTGTTGATGGCCGACTCCACCAACGCGGAGGAGCGGGGCTACGCGCCGAGCGAGCGCGACGTGGGTGCCGTGCTCAAGTCGGTCTTCGCCACGCAGGCCGGTCGGCGGATGATCACGGCGAGCTTCGCCAGCCACATCCACCGCATCCAGCAGATCGCCGACGCTGCGGTGGCCACCGGCCGGAAGGTGGCCACGCTCGGATTGTCGCTGCGGAAGAACGTTCGCCTGGCGCGCGACCTCGGGCTGCTCCACGTGCCCGAGGACGCCCTCGTGGACATCGAGGAGGTCGACAACCTCCCGCCCCACGAGGTCTGCGTGATCTCGACCGGTTCGCAGGGAGAGCCGATGTCGGCCCTGTCGCTCTTGTCGCAAGGCGAGAACCGGTGGCTCAAGGTGGGCGCCGACGACACGGTCATCCTGTCGAGCCACGCCATCCCGGGCAACGAGTTCAACGTCAACCGGGTGATCGACGGGCTGCTGCGCCTCGGCGCCGAGGTGGTGCACACCGGCGTCGCCGACGTGCACGCGACCGGGCACGCCCAAGCGGACGAGTTGAAGACGCTCCTCGCCATCTGCCGTCCCGAATGGTTCATCCCCATCCACGGCGAGTTCCGCCAGCTCAGCGCGCACGCCAAGCTGGCCGCCCAGATGGGCGTGGCCCGCGAGCACATCCTGCTGTGCGAGGACGGCGACGTCGTGCAGGTCGGCGATGGCGGTGCCGAGATCGTCGGCCGGGTGCCCGCGGGCTACCTGTACGTCGACGGCATCGTCGGCGACGTCGGCCACGGGGTGCTGCGGGATCGACGCGTCCTGGCCGAGGAAGGCGTCGTGGTGGTGATCGTGGCCGTGGACACCGAGAGCGGCAAGGTGATCAACGGCCCGGAGGTGATCACCCGGGGCTGGGTCTACGCGCCGGAAGCCGAAGACCTGCTCGACGAGGCCTGCGACCGGGTGGAGGTGGCCGTCGAGGAGGCCTTCCGCACGGGGATCCACGACGTCGAGGGCCTCGAGCGGGAAGTGCGGCGGGCGGCAGGCCGGTTCGTCAACGAGCGCACCCGGCGCCGACCGATGATCGTACCCGTGGTGATGGAGGCGTGACGCGGGCCCGCTCGGATGCGAACGGAGGAAGGAGACCGTCCCCCCTTCGAGATTCCGTACTCCGGTCGACCGGCCGAGCGGGGTCGACCTCCGCACGACCTGTCACAGGGTCTCGTATTCCGGCGCTGCTCGCGGGATCCGCGGTCGCTCTCGCAGTGGGCTGCTCGAGTGCTCCGGCGGCGACACCCGCGGTGGTGCACGGGACCATCCTCGAGGTGACCGACATCCCCGCGGCCGTGCGCGCCGTCGAGGCGGCGCGCCACGGCCGGTCCCGTTACGTGGAGATCAACGCCAGCGCGGACGGGGTCAACGTCTTCGTAGCGGACAGCCCGACGACGGAGGTGGCCTACTTCTACGCCGGCGGCAAGTTGCAACCGCCGGGCGCTCCGGAGGCGCAGGCGTCGCCGCCGTTCGACCTCGGCACGATCGACCCGGCGGTGGGCGCCCGCCTCGTGCAACAGACCCAAGACCACTTTCCCGGTGCGACGGTGACAGAGGTCGCGCTCCTCGAGGTAGGCGACCAGGGGTTGCGCTGGGCCCTTCGGTCCCGTTCGAGCCGCGGCGGCTTGCTCGATTCCTTCTACACGCCGAACGGGGAGCTGGCCTCCGTGGCCCCGGCGCCGAGCCAGCCGGCGGTACCGTGACAGCGTGGCCAAGCGTGCCGGCACCCCGCTGAAGCGGGGTGACCCGCGTCCCGCCCGCCGCGCCACGCCGCCGGCGTCCTCGGCCCGCCGTGCGGTCAGTGGCCGAGAAGCCGATCTCGTCGGCATCGCCCTCATCGCCCTCGCCATCCTGATCGGTCTCGGCGTCTACGCCGACCGGGCCGGAGTCGTCGGTACGGCGTTGGCGGCCGTGTTCGGTGCACTTGTCGGCATCCTGCGCTTCGTCGTGCCGGTGGCGTTGATCGTCGGCGGGGTCGTGTTGATCCGAGACGGCCATGTCGACCACCGCCCCCGCATCGCCCTCGGTTTCACCTCGGCGGGCATCGGCCTCCTCCTTCTCCTCCACGTCGTCGGGGGGCACAACAGCTTCCCCGGCAGCTACGACGACGTCCATGACGGCGGCGGCTGGCTCGGCGCGCTGCTCGGCCAGCCGCTGCGCGGACTCCTCGGGTCGGCGGGCACGGTGGTCGTGGCCATCGCCCTCCTCGTGAGCGCGCTGCTCGTGCTCACCCGGGTCTCCCTGCCGCGCGTCGCATCGCAAGGCGCCCAGGCGCTGCGCCGATGGTCCCGCCCGGCGGTGGGCGCCGCCGGCCGGGCGTTGAAGGACATCGCCACCCTGAACAGCGACAAGGAAGAGCCGCCCACCCCCGAGAGCGCGGCCGACCCCACCGCGGTGCTGCCGCCCCCTCCCGTGCCGCTGTACGACGTCGATCAGGAGGAGCCACCGCCGCCCGCTCTTCCTCCTCCCGACCCGGCCCGAGTCACCCCGGCGGTCGGCCAGCTCCAGATCGACCTGTCGGCGACGAATCGCCCGAGCCGGTGGAAGCTCCCCCCGGCCTCTCTCCTTCAGCGCACGACCGCCCATGAGGTCGACGAGGGGATGGTCGAGGAGCGGGGGCGGGTGCTCGAGGACGCGTTGGCCTCTCACGGCGTAGAGACGCGGCTCGTCGGCATGACGGTGGGCCCGACGGTGACGCGCTACGAGCTCGAGCTCGGCCCGGGCGTGAAGGTGGCTCGCGTCACGAGCCTCCACAAGGACATCGCCTACGCCATGGCGTCGCCCGACGTGCGGATCCTCGCGCCCATACCGGGACGCTCGGCCATCGGGGTCGAGGTGCCGAACCAGCAACGCCAGCTCGTGTCACTGGGCGACATCCTCAGCACCCCCGAGGCCAAGAAGGCCACCGACCCCCTCGAGGTGGCCGTGGGGCGAGACATCGCCGGCCGGCCGGTGCTCATGAACCTCGCCACCCTGCCCCATCTGCTCGTCGCCGGGGCGACCGGAGCCGGCAAGTCGAGCTGCATCAACTGCATGGTCACCTCGCTCCTGATGCGCAGCACCCCCGATCAGGTGCGCCTCATCCTCGTCGACCCCAAGCGGGTGGAGATGGGCCAGTACAACCGGCTGCCCCATCTCCTCACGCAAGTGGTGGTGAACCCCAAGCGCGCCGCCAACGCCCTCCAATGGGCGGTGAAGGAGATGGAGCGGCGCTCCGACCTGTTGAGCGAAGTGGGCGTGCGCGAGATCAGCGGGTACAACGCCGCCTTCGACCGGGGCGAGCTGGCCGCCGACCCCGGGCGCGAGCGGCTGTACGAGCGCCTCCCGTTCATCGTCGTCGTCGTCGACGAGTTGAACGACCTCATGATGGTGGCGGCGCGCGACGTGGAGGACTCGATCACGCGGATCGCGCAGATGGGCCGCGCCTTCGGCATCCACCTCCTGGTGGCCACACAACGCCCGAGTGTCAACGTGCTCACCGGTGTCATCAAGGCGAACATCCCGGCCCGCATGGCCTTCGCCGTGTCGAGCCTCACCGACAGCCGTGTCATCCTCGACCAGCCGGGAGCGGAGCGACTCGTGGGCAAGGGTGACCTGTTGCTGCTCGGGCCGACCTCGAACGTCGCCCAGCGCATCCAGGGCGCGTGGGTCAGCGAGGACGAGGTTCGCAAGGTCGTGGGCTTCTGGCGCCGGCAGGCTCCTGAGCCGACCTATGTCAGCGGCGTCGAGGGCGCGGACGACGCGACTGGCTTGGCCAACTTCGCGAGCGGGGAGGACGCCGACGACGAGGTGCTCGTGCGCCAGGCGATGGAGCTCGTCGTGCGCAGCCAGCTCGGCTCGACCTCCATGCTCCAGCGGAAGCTGAAGGTCGGCTTCGCCCGAGCGGGCCGCCTCATGGATCTGCTCGAGCAGCGCGGTGTCGTCGGCCCGAGCGAGGGCTCCAAGGCGCGTGCGGTGCTGATGACGCCCGAGGAGCTGGATCTGTTGCTCGACGCCGACCGCAGCGCCTGAGGGCCAGCCGGCCCGCTGCGGGCGAACCGTGGCTCGAGGCGACCAGGGCCCGCCGGAGGCGAGCGGCGCTCGGAGGTAGAATCGCAGGCTCATGCCGCCGCGGTTCCACGTCGAGACGCTCGGCTGCCCCAAGAACCAAGTCGACTCCGAGAAGATCGCCGGCACGCTCCTTGCCGAGGGCATGGTGGCCGCGGGCGACCCTGGCGACGCGGACCTCGTCGTGGTGAACACCTGCGCCTTCATCGAGGATGCCCGGCGCGAGTCGATCGAGGCGATCCTGGCCCTCGACGGCGCGCGCAAGCGAGGAGCCAAGCTGGTCGTGACCGGCTGCCTGGCCGAGCGCTACGGGCAGGAGCTGCGCGACGCCCTCCCGGAGGCCGACGCCGTGGTCGGCTTCGGGGTGCCCGTCACGCTCGGCACCAAGCCGCCGCGCCCCGCCCTCGACCTGCTCGAGTTACCCCGCCCGCCCGCCGCCGCGCCATGGGCGTACATCAAGATCGCCGAGGGCTGCGACCGGGCCTGCGGCTTCTGCGCCATCCCCTCCTTCCGCGGCCCGCAGCGGAGCAGGAAGGCGGCATCGATCCTGGCCGAGGTCGACTCCCTCGGTGTGCAGGAGGTCGTCCTCGTAGCGCAGGACCTCGCCGCGTACGGCCGCGATCGGTCCGGCCGGGCCCCGGGTGCGAGTCCGCGCCCGTCGGCGCCGATCATCCAGTTGATCGAGGCGGTGGTGGCCCGGGTGCCTCGCGTGCGGCTGCTGTACCTCTACCCGAGCGATCTCTCCCCGGCCTTGATCGACGCCATTGCCGCCACCGGCGTCCCCTATTTCGATCTCTCGCTGCAGCACGTCTCCGCCTCGTTGCTGCGGCGGATGCGGCGGTGGGGAGATGGCGCCCGATTCCTCAGGCGCATCGAGGACATCCGCCGCCGCGCTCCTGACGCCGCCCTCCGATCGAACTTCATCGTCGGCTACCCGGGCGAGACCGAGACCGATCACGACCAGCTCCTCGCCTTCCTCGACGAGGCCCAGCTCGACTGGTGTGGGTTCTTCGCCTTCTCCCCCGAAGACGGGACCTATGCCATGCGCCTCGACGGCCACCTGCCCGAATCCGTCGTAGCCGAGCGGCTCGCCGAGCTGCGCGAGCGCCAGGACGCCATCACCGCTCGCCGGCGCGACGAGCTGATCGGCACGGACCTCGAGGTGCTCGTGGACGAGACCGGCGTGGGTCGTTCCCATCGGGAGGCCCCGGAGATCGACGGGATCGTGGAGGTACCCGACACCCTTGCCGTCGGCGCCTTCGCCCGCGTCCATGTCGTCGACGCGCTCGGGCCCGACCTCGTGGCCGTCGCAGGGCCGTGAGCCGGGGGGACCGCTCGTGGCCGTGATCGGGCAAGACCCTTTGCAGGACCCGCGTCACAACCCGGACGCCGTGGCCACCTGGGCCAATGCCGTCACGGTGGCGCGCGTGCTCGTCTCGCCCGTGCTGTTCGCCATGATCACCAGCCTCAAGGGGCCGTGGGAAGGGTCGTGGTGGGCCCTCGCGCTCTGGGTCGTCCTGTCGGCCACCGACGGCATCGACGGATTCCTCGCCCGCCGGTACGGGACCACTCGCTCCGGTGCGTTCCTGGATCCGCTGGCTGACAAGGTCCTGGTGCTGGGAGCGATGTTCGCACTGGTCGGGCGGGCCGTGTTCGCGCTCTTGCCCGTCCTGATCATCACGGCGCGCGAGCTGGCCGTCAGCCTCTACAGGACGGTGGTCGCCGGCCAAGGGATCAGCGTCCCGGCCATTCCCCTGGCCAAGGTGAAGACCGTCGCCCAGCAACTCGCGGTCGCGCTCGCCCTCTTCCCCGTCACGGCGAAGTCGGCCACGTGGACCTGGGAAGTGGCGCTCTGGGTCGCGGTGGTGCTCACCGTCGTCTCCGGTGTCGCCTACTTCGTCCGTGCTCGCCGGCCGGTCATCCGGCCGGCATCCTGAGCGACACCCATGACCCTGTTCGACCTCGCGCTGCTGGCGATCGCACTCGGAGCGGCAGTCGCCGGATGGCGAGCCGGGCTGGTCCACACCGTGCTGTCCCTCGCCGGCTTCGCGGCCGGCCTGGCCGCGGCCGCCGTCCTGGGCCCCCGCCTCGCGTTGGCCCAGTCACCGGCCGACGTGGCCCGGCGCAACGCCTTGCTGTACGGCGCCTTCGTCTTGCTGCCGCTGGTGGGCGCGTTCCTCGGCGGCACCCTCGCCCGCGCCCTGCGGGGGTCGAAGCCACCGCGTTCGTCGCGGGGAAGGTCGCGGGCGCCGTGATCGCCATCGTGGCCGTGGCCTTCGGCGCGTGGGTGGCGCTCCCCGCCTCCGCCAGCAGCCCGGTGCTCGCCTCCTGGAGCGAGGGCTCGCGGGCGGCGGCCATCGCCACCGATCTGCCCCGGCCTCCCTTCGATCTCGGCCGGTTCATCGCCGAGGACGCCTTTCCGGCCGTCGTCTCCGACCAGCTCGGCGTGGCCCGCGTCGGCGTGGCCCCGAGCGCGGGCCCGACCATGGCCCCGAGCGCCCTGAAGCGGGCGGAGGCCGCATCGGTGCAGATCTTCGTGCGCAAGTGCGGAGGTTTCGGGGCGGGCAGCGGGTTCGCGGCGGCGCCGGGGCTCGTCGTGACCAACGCGCACGTGGTCGCTGGCAGCACGAGCGGTGCCGACGTGGTCGCGCCGACCCAGCGCGTCCACGCCAGCGTCGTGGCCTTCGACCCCTCGCGTGACCTCGCCCTCCTCGCCGCGCCCGGTCTCGAGCTCCCGACCCTCCCGCTCAGCAAGACGCCCGCCTCGCCAGGCTCGATCGTCGTGACCCTCGGTCACCCGAATGCGGCGTCTCATCTGGACGTCGGGCCCGCACGTGTGCAGGAGCGCAAGTTCCTGAACGGGCCCGATCCCTACGGACACCTCGTGCAACGGCTCTTGTACGTACTGGCCACCGACGATGTGGCTCCGGGAAGCTCGGGCAGCGCGGTCGTCGACGCCCGAGGTGAGGTCATCGGTGTGATCTACGCCGGGCCGCCGGAGGGCACGGGTTGGGCGCTCGCGGTGGCTTCCGACGAGCTGCGCCCGCTCCTGTCGCATCCTTCGACGACACCCGTGGCGGCGGGTGGTTGCCCCACGAACAGGTAGTTCTACTGATGGGACCCAACTTGGGACGTTCGCGACAAGTTCTCGTGCGGAGGTCGATCCGGCTCTGCTGGGTGACCGGCCAAGCCGGGATGGTTACGCTTTGCGCACTCGGCGCGGCGTGGGACACGCTGGCGAGTGGGCGAGCGGGCCGAACGTACGTCCCCTCCGAATGAGGCCGCTATCGGCGCGAACTTCACAGGCACGTTCAGCTGCCTGATTCGCTCGCGAGCGGGCGGCGGGTGGTGGGGCCGCGGCGGCCTCGGGCTCAGCGCAGGGCCAGGCGGGCGTTGATCTCCTCCGCCGCCGCCAGCAAGTCGGGCACGAAGCGGGCGCGGAGCTCTCGCAGGCTGACCCGCCCGGCATGCGTGGAGACGTTGATGGCGGCGACCGCCCTCCCGCGACGGTCGCGCAGCGCGGTGGCGATGGACCGGAGCCCGGCCTCCAGCTCCTGGTCGACCATCGCCCAGCCTTGGCGCCGCACCTCTTCGATCGCCTCCCGCAGCGCGGCTACCGCGGTGAGGGTGTGCTCGGTTCGGGCCAGCGGGCGGACGTCGGCGAGGAAGGCGTCGAGGTCTCGGCTCGGGAGATCACTCAGCAGCACGCGTCCCATCGAGGTCGTGAGGGCCGGCAGGCGCGAGCCCAGGGCGAGCGAGATGGTCATGATCCGCTTCGTCGGCACGCGGGCCACGTACACGATCTCTGCGCCGTCGAGCACGGCGACCGAGACGGACTCGTGCACCCGTTCGGACAGGGCCTCCATGAACGGGAGCGCGATCTCGCCGATGCCGAGCGATGAGATATAGGCGTATCCCAGGTCGAGCACCTTGGGGGTGAGCTCGAACAACCGTCCGTCGCTCCTCGTGTAGCCGAGGGCGGTGAAGGTCAACAGCAGCCGCCGTGCCGTCGCCCGCGTCAGCCCGGTCAGGCGGGCGACTTCGGAAAGGGTGAGGGCCCGGTGCTCGCTCGAGAACGCCCGGAGCACGGCCAGCCCGCGCTCCAGGGACTGCACGAACTCGGCGTGCGGAGCGTCGCCGTCCATCCTTGACATGGGAGCTCCCCGGTGCTGCAATGTTCTTGAGGCGCACAAACGTTCGCATAGCGCACATGGCGCGTCAAGGGCGCTCGGAGGGGGTGCCGTGGAGTACACGACGCGGTTCGGCTCGTTGGACGAGTACCAGAAAGGCACGGTCGAGATCATCGACGACGACCCGAGACGCTGCGTGTTCTCGAACCTCTTCGAAGTGGCTTCGGCGGCGAAGCCCTACGAGAAGGTGGCGGTGGCCAAGAACATGGACTACGTGCTCGAGGCCATCCGCGCCGAGGGAACCTCGGGGTGGCGCACCTGCGCCCACGACGAGTTCGCCTTGGTCATGGACGGCACCGTGGAGGTCCGCCTCGTCAAGCTCGACTCCCCACTCGCCCCGCCGGACGAGGACGGCTCGGTCGCCCTCGAGGGCGAGCCGATGGGCTCGCGCATGGGCCGCATCGTGGCGAGTCGAGGGCACATGGCCCTGCTGCCGGCGGGCGCCGCCTACCAGTTCCACGCCGCCGAGCCCGCCGTGATCCTGCTGCAGACCATCGTCGGTGAGGGAACCGTGCAGCGTTGGGCCGAGATCTGCCTGTCGTGATTCCCGAAGAGGCGATGCGATGACGACCACCGAAGGTGCCGCGGTCAGAGCGTCGGCGCCGAACGAGTTCGGCTACCGCGACTTCACCCTCGGCGGCTTCACCTTCAGCCGCCACGAGTTCTTCGCCATCGTCACGTGGCCGACGGGCAGCCACGTGCTGTCGATCGACGCGTTCCTGCGCGCGCTGCAACGCGACGTCGCCTGGGACTTCTTCTATGGCACCGTCAACTTCGACGCCGTGCTCGGCACGGTGAACCATTACGGCACCGTCGACTTGTTCGCCGGCCGCTACAACGACGCCTACCGGAAGGCCGAGCTCGACCACGTCGAGAACCTCGAGACGCCGTTCATCCGCGACACCTTCAAGGCGATGCTCGACGACTGGACGACGGCCGACTTCGACCCTTTCGCCAGCCCGGCCGAGACCGGCAAGCCCTTCGGCGAGAAGGAGGGCTCCAACACCGAAGCCGTCACCCGCCGGCGGGTCGCGGCCCGCCGGATGGTCGGCGAACGCCTCCCCCGAGCTCCCCGCGCTGATCGCGAGCGGGCGGGCACCCCAGGTGCCCGTCGAGTTCTGATGGTGGTCGCGTGGCCGAGCTGAGTTCGTTGTGCGACGCCGTCGCCGGCCTCGTGCACGATGGCGACACCGTCGCCATGGAGGGCTTCACCCACCTCATCCCCCACGCCGCCGGGCACGAGATCATCCGCCAAGGCCGCCGCGACCTGACGCTGGTGCGGATGACGCCCGATGTGATCTACGACCAGCTCATCGGGGCCGGGTGCGCGGCGAGACTCGTCTTCTCCTGGGGTGGCAACCCGGGGGTGGGCTCGCTCCACCGCTTCCGAGACGCGGTCGAGCACGCGTGGCCGCACCCCCTGGAGCTCGAGGAGCACAGCCATGCCGGCATGGCCGCGCGCTACGCGGCGGGGGCCGCCGGTCTTCCCTTCGGTCTGCTGCGCGGCTACGTCGGCACGGACCTCGCCGACCGCACCAAAGGGATCGCGTCGATCACCTGCCCGTTCAGCGGTGAGGACCTCACCGCGGTGTCAGCCCTCAACCCCGACGTGGGGGTGATCCATGCGCAGCAGGCCGACCGTCACGGCAACGTCCAGCTGTGGGGATTGGTGGGCGTGCAGAAGGAGGCGGTGCTGTCGGCCCGGCGCTCGATCGTCACCGTCGAGGAAGTGGTCGACGAGCTCCAACCGCGACCCAATGCCGTCGTCCTGCCGGCGTGGGTGATCGATGCGGTGTGCGCGGTTCCGGGAGGCGCGCACCCCAGCTTCGCCCTCGGCTACTCCGAACGCGACAACGGCTTCTACAAGGTATGGGACACGATCAGCAAGGACCGGTCGACGTTCACGGCGTGGATCGATCAACACGTGCGGGGGACGGCCGACATGGCTGAGTTCCGTCACAGCGTCGCCCTCGACGCGGCCGTGGCGGCACCGGCCTGAACGGAGGAGCTCGATGGCGCTCACCACCCAGACCATGACGGACGAGCAGCGCAAGAGCGTGGCGCTCGAGTATCTGAAGGCCTTCGACCGCGGCGGCGTGACGTCGAGCGGCGACAGCATCCTCTCGCTGTTCGCGGACGACGCGCAGGTCTACTTCCCGAAGTGGGGCCTGGCCAACGGCAAGGAGGAGATCGGCAGGCTCTTCGGTGACGTCGGCGCCACCATCAAGCAGATCGTGCACCACTACTCGCACTTCAACTGGGTGATGACCGGCGGTGACACGTTCGCCTGCGAGGGGACGAGCCACGGTGAGCACCAGGACGGACCTTGGCGCGCCGGAATGCCCGAGTGGGGGGCGGGCCGGTGGTGTGACGTGTTCGAAGTTCGGGACTGGAGGATCCAGCGCTGCTTCATCTACCTCGACCCGGACTACGCGGGGAAGGATACGGCCCGCTATCCATGGCTCGCGTGAGATGAGCGGGCTACTCGGCCGACGACATGATGATCGTGGCCGCCGCCCGCGCCCTGCCGCGACGGCACGGTGTGCTTCGTCGGCATCGGGCTGCCGTCCACCGCCGCCAACCTCGCCCGGCGACTCCACACGCCCAGAGTCGTCCTCGTCTACGAATCGGGCTGCATCGGCTCGAAGCCCCGCCGCCTTCCCCTCTCCATCGGCGACGGCGAGCTCGCCGAGACCGCTGATGCCGTCGTGTCGGTGCCCGAGATCTTCGCGTACTGGCTGCAAGCCGGGCGGATCGACGTCGGGTTCCTCGGGGCGGCCCAGATCGACCGCTTCGCCAACCTCAACAGCACGGTCATCGGTGACTACGACCATCCGAAGACTCGGCTGCCCGGCGCAGGAGGCGCGCCGGAGATCGCCGCTTCGGCCGGCGAGGTGATCGTCTTGCTGCGGCAAACCCCCCGCGCCTTCGTCGAGCAGGTCGACTTCCGGACCTCTGTCGGTTTCGGCCATGGTCCGGGGGAACGGGAGGGCCTCGGTTTGCGAGGGGCGGGCCCGAGCGTGGTCATCACCGACCTGGGGGTGATGCGACCAGACCCAGAGAGCGCCGAGCTCGTGCTGACCGAGCTGCACGACGGCATCACGGTCGAGCAGGCGGTGGCCGCCACGGGCTGGCCGCTGCGGGTGGCCGAACCCGTCGGGCGGACCTTGCCGCCGACCGCCGAAGAGCTGTCGGTCCTTCGAGAGCTGCAGGCGGCATGAGGTTCGGTTCGTTCACCTACGAGGCTCTGCCCGGGCCGAGTCGTCTTCGGCGTGGGGCGCGTGCGGGAGGTGAAAGCCGAGACCGACGCGCTTGACGCCACGCGGGTGTTCCTCATCCACGACGCCGAGGCGAAGGCCATCGCCGACGATGTGGCCGAGCGACTGGGCGAGCAGTGCGTCGCCACCTGGAGCGAGGTCATCCAACACGTTCCGGTCGACCTCGCCGAGCGGGCCCGGGCCGCGGCGAGCGAGGCCGAGGTGGACATGGTGGTGTGCATCGGCGGCGGCTCGTCCACGGGTCTGGCCAAGGCCGTCGCGCTCAGCCACGGCCTCCCCATCCTCGCCGTGCCCACGACCTACGCGGGCAGTGAGATGACGCCGATCTACGGGCTCACGGGCCCGACGGCGCCCAAGGCGGCGGGCGAGGCGAGCACGCAGAAGAAGACCGGGCGGGCCTTGAGCGTGCTCCCGAGGACGGTCGTCTACGACCCCCAGCTGACGGTCGGTCTGCCTCGTTCGGTCACGGGGCCGAGCGCGTTCAATGCCCTCGCTCACGCGGTCGAGGCGATCTACGCCCCCGGTCACAACCCGGTCGTCTCGGCCCTCGCCCTCGAGGCCGTGCGCGCCATCCACCGCGCCCTGCCGTCGGTCATGGCCGACCCGACGGATCTGGAGGGGCGCAGCGACCTGCTCTACGGCGCCTATCTCGCCGGCGTGGCGCTCGGGGCGACGGCGCCAGGGTTGCACCACAAGATCTGCCACGTGCTCGGCGGCACCTACAACCTCGTGCATGCCGACGCCCACTCGGTGGTGCTGCCGCACGCGGTCGCCTTCAACGTGCCCGCGCTGACCGAGGAGATGGCCCGTCTCGCCGAGGCGCTGCGCGCCCCGGGCGATCCGGCGGGCGCGCTCTGGGACCTGGCGGTGGCGAGCTCGGTGCCGACCACGCTCCAGACCCTTGGTATGCCCTACGACGGGCTCGACGAGGTCGCCCAGCGCGTGGCCGACGAAGTCACGTCCAACCCGGTGCCCGTGACACCGGAGGGCATCCGCCAGCTCCTGGAGGCGGCGTGGCAGGGGAGCCGCCCCTCCCCTCGATCGATCATGGGCGAGCAGGCGTCGTGAGCCTCGCCGGTGAGCCGTTGCTTCAAGTCGAGGGGCTCGAGGCCGGCTACGCGGGCTGCCAAGCGCTGTTCGGGTTGGCCCTCCAGGTCGAGGCGGGAGAGATGGTCGCCGTCGTGGGAGGGAGAGGTGCCGGGAAGTCCACCCTCCTCGAGGTCATCATGGGGCTCGTCCCGCTGAGCGCAGGTGCGATCCTCTTCGCCGGGGAGGACCTCGCCGACATACCGACGCATCGTCGCGTCGAGCTCGGCATCTCCCTCGTGCCTCGAGAGCGGCGCGTCTTCCCGAGCCTGTCGGTCGACGAGAACCTCGAGGTCGGCGGCCGGCTGCAGCGTGACGGGTCGTGGACCAAGATCACGGTGTACGGCGCCTTCCCCGTTCTCGCTCACCTCGCGTCTCGCCCCGCCGATCGCCTGTCCGGCGGCGAGCAGCAGGCGCTGGCCATCGGACGGGCGTTGATGGCCAACCCACGGCTGCTGCTCGTCGACGAGATCTCCCTCGGTCTCGCCGCCGACGAGGCCCACGAGCTCTACGACGCCATCGGGAGGGTCGCGGCCGCCGGCACCGCGATCCTGCTGGCCGAGCACGACGTCAACCAGGCGCTGCGGGCTGCCACCCCCGTCTACTGCTTGCTCGATGGGGAGGTGTCTTTGCACGCCGACGCGGCCACCGTGGACCGTGAGCTGCTCGGGACGGCGTACTTCGGGATGGGTTTCGACGGCGGTGACGACCCGTGACGTGGCCCCGAGTTCGAGGAGGCCACCCGTGACCGTTGACGCGTACATCGTCGACGCCGTCCGGACACCGGTCGGGCGTCATGGTGGGGCGCTCGCCGGTGTCCGCCCGGGCGACCTGGCGGCCGGCGTGGTGGCCGCGCTCATGGCCCGACATTCCGAGCTCGACCCCGCCGATGTGGATGAGGTGTACCTCGGTGACGCCAATGGGGCGGGGGAGGACAACCGGAACGTCGCCCGCATGGCCGCCCTCCTCGCCGGCCTTCCCACCACGGTGCCGGGTGCGACCGTGAACCGCTTGTGCGGCTCGGGACTCGAGGCGGTGGCCGACGCCTCGAGGGCCGTCGCGGTCGGCGAGGCCGACGTTGTCGTGGCGGGAGGGGTCGAGAGCATGACCCGCGCGCCGTGGATCTTGCTGAAGCCGGCCACCGGCTACCCGGCCACCCACGAGCAGCTGTGGAACAGCGCGCTCGGCTGGCGCATGGTGAACCCCCGGATGCCGGCCGAGTAGACGATCTCCCTCGGCGAGGGTGCCGAGGTGCTCGCCGACAAGTACTCCCTGACCCGCGAGGCGCAAGACGCCTTCGCCCTCGCCTCGCACGTGAATGCGCATCGGGCCTGGGAGGCCGCCCACTTCGCCGCCGAGGTCGTCCCCGTCGAGGGCGTCGACCTCGATCGCGACGAGGGCATTCGTGCCGACACCTCGCTCGACCGGCTCGCTGCCCTCCGCCCCGCGTTCCGGGCGGGAGGAACCGTCACCGCCGGCAACGCGTCGCCGCTCAACGACGGCGCCGCCGCCGTCCTGCTCGCGTCCGAGGCCGGGCTGAGTCGGACCGGCGCGCCGCCCATGGCGAGGGTGGCGGCGCGTGCCGCCGCCGGGGTGGAGCCTCATCTGTACGGCATCGGGCCGGTCAGCGCCGCCCGCACCGCGCTGGCGCGCGCCGGCATCGGCTGGGACGACCTCGCCGCGGTCGAGCTCAACGAGGCGTTCGCGGCCCAGAGCCTGGCGTGCCTGGCCGAGTGGCCCGAGCTCGATCCCGTCCTCGTCAACCCCCAAGGCGGCGCGATCGCCATCGGCCATCCGCTCGGCTGCAGTGGCGCGAGGATCCTCACCACGCTCGTCCATCACCTGCGACGCACGGGTGGCCGGTGGGGCTTGGCGACCATGTGCATCGGCGTCGGCCAGGGCATCGCCGTGGTCGTCGAGAACGTGTCGTAGCCCGAGCAGTCGTCGCGCGACGGCTGGACCCGCTGGACCAAGATGGCGCCATGAGTCTCCGCTGCGACGTCGTCGCCGTCGGTACCGAACTCCTCCTCGGCCAGATCGTCGACACGAACTCCGCCCACATCGGCGAGCAGTTGGCGTTGAACGGCATCGACTCGTTGCGCCAGGTGAAGGTGGGCGACAACCTCGGGCGCATCGTCGAGGAGTTGCAGTTGGCGCTCGATCGAGCCGACGCGGTGATCGTGTGCGGCGGGCTCGGCCCCACCCACGACGACATCACCCGTGAGGCGATCGCCGCCGTGATGCACGTCTCGCTGCGCTTCGACGAGAGCGTCGCCGACGTGATCCGCCAGATGTTCGCCAGCCGTGGTCGTCGCATGCCCGAGAACAACCTGCGCCAAGCGTTGGTGCCCGACGGGGCCACGGTCATTCCCCAGACGCGGGGCACCGCACCCGGGCTGATCTGCCCGGTGGGGGAGAAGGTGATCTACGCCACGCCCGGCGTGCCCCACGAGCTCCACGACATGCTCGAGCGGGCCGTCCTGCGCGACCTGCGGCGGCGATCGGGTGATCGCGCCGTGATCGCCAGCCGCGTCCTGCGCACTTGGGGCGAGAGCGAGAGCGGCCTGTACGAGCGGTTGGCGCCGATGATCGAACGGCTCGATGGATCGGGGAACCCGACGCTCGCCTTCCTCGCCAGCGGGTGGGACGGCCTCAAGATCCGCCTCACTGCCAAAGCCACGACGACCGAGACCGCGGGCGCCCTCCTCGACGACGAGGAGACGGCCATCCGGGCCGAGCTCGGCATCCTCGTCTTCGGTGTCGACGAGGACACGATGGAGTCGGTGGTGCTCGAGCTGTTGCGCTCGCGTGGCCTGTCCCTCGGTCTCGCCGAGTCGGTCACCGGTGGCCTCGTTGCGGCGCGCCTCACCGCCATCGCGGGCGCGAGTGACGTGTTGCGAGGCTCGATCGTGAGCTATGCGAGCGAGGTCAAGTACGACCTTCTCGGTGTCGCCGCCGGCCCGGTCGTCACCGCCCAAGCCGCGGCGCAGATGGCGGAAGGGGCTCGCGCCGTGCTCGGCGCGGACGTGGGCTTGGGGCTCACCGGCGTGGCCGGCCCCGCCGAACAGGAAGGGCAGCCGGTCGGCACGCTCCACGTCGGGCTGGCCCTCGGTGAGGGGGTCGAGACCGTCTCGCTGCGCCTGCCCGGCACCCGGGAGCAGATGCGGCAGTTCTCGGTGATCAGCAGCCTCGACCTCTTGCGGCGCCGGCTCCTCGCCGCAGGATGATGGCTCGTCTGTTCGTGGCCGTGTGGCCGCCGACCAGGCTGCTCGACCAGTTGGCGGCGTTGCCTCGGACCGAGCGGCCGGGGCTGCGATGGACGCGGCGGGATCAGTGGCACGTCACGCTGCGGTTCCTCGGCGAGGTGGACGTGGACGAGGCCCGCGCCACCCTCGCCACCGTCTCCGCGCCGGAGTGCAGCGTCGTGGCCGGCCCCCGCGCTCGCCGGTTGGGACGGGGGGTGTTCGTGCTCCCGGTGACCGGGCTCGAGTCGTTGGCGGCCGCCGTCGGGCGCGCCACCGCGGGCATCGGCAAGCCGCCGGAGCCGCGGCCCTTCCGGGGCCACATCACCTTGGCGCGGCTGGGGAGCGCGTCGCGGTGCCCAGGGTGGTGCTCGCGGCCGAATGGACCGTGCGCCGCCTCTCGCTCATCGAGAGCCGCCTCGCCCGCTCCGGCGCCCAGTACACGACGCGGGCGACGGTGGCGCTGGCGCCGGCACTACCGTCGGTGGTCGTGGAGCACGACGAGCTCGATCTCGTCGGCGTGGTGGAGAACGACGCCGGCGACAGCCTCACGGTGGGTCGCCAGGACGGCAAGGTCTATGTCGAGGCCGCCAACGCCAACCGGGAACCGGTCGAAGTGTGGCTGGCGCCGGCCGACGCGAGCCGGCCTGGCCGAGCTGCTGCGCCGGCGCCGCGGGGAGCTAGCGGCCTTCACGCCGCGCCGCCGTCGAGATGGCGGCGACGGTCACGCCGTGCCGCGGGGGAGCCATGACCGCGACGGCTCCTCGGCGTGCCGTTCGCGGTGGCCACCCAGTGCGGCCGTCGATCGGTTTCGAGCAGGCCAGGTACGTTCACGCTCCGTAGCCATCGGGTCGGGCACCTCGGGTCACAGGTCGCGGTGGGGTCCGATGCGCGCGTCGGCTGGCTCTGGCGGCCGCCGTCTCGCTGGGCCTCGTCTCCCTCGCCGTCGGGGGCGCGGCCACCGCAGCCGCCGCGCCGGCCCCGGGCCAGACCCCGGCTCTACCCGAAGCTGCCGGCATCGGTGGCGAGACCCGGGAGGCGCTCGTGGCCTTCCGATGCCGGTCGTCTCGAACGGCAGCCGCGTCACTCCTTCGTCCACGGGCAGCGCCGCGAGGCGGACCTCGCCTCGTTCAACCGCACCCTGACGGCGATCGGCGCCACGAGCGTGACCCACTCTTCGCCAACCTGCCGACCGGCCGGCTGGCGGCGGCCCGGGCGAGGGCCGAGGCCTGACCCGTGCCGACGTCACCGATCTCACGCAGGTCTACGAAGTCCACTTCAACCCCCGTCGGTGAACCCGGGCTCGGCCGCGAACGTGCTTGGCCAATCGCCGCTCGTCAGCGCGGCCATGCCCGACTTCATCATCCCGAGGCCTCCGCCCGACGATGCCAAGCTGTCGGTGAGCCAGGTCGAAGAGGCCCTCGCGGCGGTGGAGCGGGCCAAGCAGACGCTCGCGGGCGGGCCCGGCCACCGGTTCGCCGACCGCGGCGAAGCTGCCGGGGAATGCCGCGTACCGCAGCGACGGTCAGTCGTACCTCGACGCCGCCAGCGACGACGTCACGGGAGCGGCGGCGATGATCGCACAGCAGTTCGGACAAGAGCCCGGTCAGGGTGAGGTCGTCACCAACATCTCCTTGGGCAACATCGACAATACGAGCACGGTGCTCGAGGGTGGGCAGCGCTACCTCGAGCAGGCGGGCTACCCGAAGATCGCGGTGTGGCTGTCGAGTAGCCCGACCGGCCCGCCGGCATGCGATGTCGTGCTCGATCCGGCGGGAACGACGCAGGGCAACCAAGGAGACCTGCTCCAGGTCATGCTCGATTTCAGCGTGATGGCGCCGCCTCCGGTAGGCGACCCCAGCATCGTGAACCCGGCGCCTTCACCGCTCGCCGAGATCCTGGGCGAGGCCTTTGGCGCGTCCTTCCGCCTCATCAACCCCGTCGCCAACACCACCGCGAACTTCATTTCCGCCTTCCTCGGCGCGGCCTTCTCTCAATGCCTCCCGCCGACGTGATCACCGCCTCCATCGGTAGCGGCTTCAGCATCGGAGGATTCAGCGACTACTTCTTCGAGCAGAACAAGATCATCCACGATGTCGTGACCACTCTCGTCAACGGCGGCGACATCTTCGTGTCCATCTCGGCCGGGGATGGGCAGACGGCCACGCAGGTGGCGATGAACCCGAACGGGCTGACCGGTCCCACCCAGACCACGACCGCCCCGGGCCTCGTCACCGACATCAACGACCCCGACCTCTGGGCCGACCCGAGCTACAGCTACGGCCTCACGGTCGAACCGCAGTTCGTCATCGACAGCGGCGCCGACGACGCCGGCGCCAACACCCTGAACGACGTCTACAACAACGCCCCTTGGAACTTCCTCGTCCCGCCGAGCGCGAGCCATGACCAGCACACGACCGAGACCAGGTGGACCGGGCAGCAGAACTTCCACACCGGGAGCGGCTCACGGGTGACCATCAGCGCCCCTGGTGACGACGTGTTGTTCCTCGCACAGGTGGAGCAGAACGGGGCGCCGATCAACCCGGTGGCCACCTTCCCGCGCCTGCTCGGTGGTTCGTCGGCGTCCGCGCCCGAGATCGCCGGCGCCGCGGCCGTGGCGCGCCAGGCCGCCCGCTTGCTGCACCTCCCCTTGAGCGCCCGTGACGTGCGCAGCCTCCTCGTCGCCACCGGCCGCCCGAATGTCACCCCCGCCTTCGACCTCAGCAAGGCGAACATCGGCCCGGCCGTCGACCTCACCGCCGCTGTCCAGGCCCTCTTCGACCGAGCCCACGTCGGCGGGACGCCCTCCTTCGCGCGGATGACCGTGGCCGAGCGCAAGGCGGTGCTGACCTTCACCGACTTCCGCAGCAGCTTCTGGAGCGACACGATCCAGGACCCGGTGGCGGGGACCACGACCATCGATCTGAGCCAGGGTCTGCTCGCGCCGTCGAGCCGCACGAACGAGACCGTCGGGTCGACGGGCGACAACCTCTTCGCGCCGATCACGTTTGGCGTCGACCCATGTTCGTGCCGTCCGGGCACGCGTTACCAATGGACCCTCATGCTGGGCACCCACTCGGTCAGGTGCCGGCCGCCCTGTTCAACGCTGCCTGCCCTACCTCCGCTTGCTGCCGATCGAGATCTTCACGCTGCTGGGCGCGCCGGTCACCTCGGCCGACCGACCGGGTGGTGACGTGACGGCCCGAGGCTGCCTCCGCCTCGATCTCCACCAACGTCACGTTCAAGGGCCAGGCCAACCCGACCTACACCCACGCGGTGCCCCCGGCGTTCGTCCCTGTGTTCAGCGGCGGACTGGTCCACATGTTCTACAACCTGCTCGGGCTCCGTGACGGCAACGGCGGATTGGCCGACGGCGGTGTCCTCATCGTCACCGACATCGACCGCGCCGTGCCCCAGGCCTTCCCCGTCAACGACTCGACGGCCCGGTTTCAAGCGGACTCTCAAAGGTCTGGCCGGTGTGGTCACCCTCTCGGCGGCTCGACTTCCCGCACGGGGTGGGCACGTACGGCATCGTCCTTGCGCGGGACAAGAGGGCGCCGAGATCGCCGACAGCACGAGCTTCTTCCTGCCGTTGCGGTCACGCGCCGAACCGTTATCAGCTGCCGGCCACTCCCAAGCTCCAAGCGGCCGCCTCGGCCCTCAACGGCGCCGCGCCGCTCTTCTACGACGCCGCTGACACCGAGCCCGGCGGCTCCTCCCTGTTCGCGGTCACCTATGACGTGAGCTCGGTGCAGGGCGCCAAGAACGCCATCATCGAGTTCTCGCGGCCAACAGTGAACTTCGCCTCGGCGTTGTTCTTCACCGGCAACTTCGGCCCGACCAACACCTTCGTCAACAACTCCACCAACCCGAACGGAGACCGGCTCGACGGCGGTGACAACTTCGGGCAGGCGGGAGAGACCACCCATGTCGCCGTGCCGGGCAAGGCGGGCGCGGCCGTGCTCGACGGCGCGGCCGTCGGGCTGAGCATTCCCGCGAACGCCTGCGACAGCACGTATCAGGTGCGGGTGCTCGCCACCGACGGCTCCGGTCGCATCGTGGGAGTGGCCAGCAATGGTTCGATCCTGGGCTACGCCGACTTCAGCCGCAGAGCGTGCTCCTCCCCTCCGCCGCCGTAGGAGGCTGCTGAGCACTTACCGTCGCACGACGATCACTCAACAGGCTCCTCGTCCGGCTGGGCGCGGCGGGCACGTAGCATCGCCCCGCCGGCCGTCGTCTCTCGGGCCTCGGTCGTCACCAGCCCCCGTAGCTCAGCTGGACAAGAGCGGTGGACTTCTAATCCGCGGGTCGCAGGTTCGAGTCCTGCCGGGGGCGCTCCAACGACTTCGGCACCGTGCTGGCCATGCCACGTGAGCCGCGAGCCCGAAGTCCGCGGGCGCAGGTTGGGTCGTAAGGCCTATGGACCGTTCCTCGTGGCGGGCCCAGCATCCGGTTTACAGAGGTGGCGGGGCGAATCGACGGGTCGACAGGTAAGGTGCCCTTCCCAGTAGCCAGCCGGTCGACCCACGATCCGCAGCCACGCTCCACAGGCTGGCGGTTCATCGACGTGGACCGACGAAACCCTCGGCCACCGCCCAGTCGGCCGAGGGTTTCGCGTGTCCTCGAATGATGGTGGGCCCGAGCGGTATGGTCAATGGCCTCCACTTGTCCCTAGCAACGGACGGGCGGGATGGTTCTGGGCCCGGTGGCCTACCGCGCTGGAACCAGCGTCCCCGCCGTCGTCGTGCTGCGCGGCGTGCTCGTCGGGCTGATCGGCGTGGTCGTCGTCGTCGCTCCGGGCACCGTCGTCGTGCTGCGCGGCGTGCTCGTCGGGCTGATCGGCGTGGTTGTCGTCGTCACCTGCTGCTCGCAGTCACAGGTCAGGGTGGCGTTGCGCTGCGTGGTGCCGTTGCCGAACAGGATGCGCTGCTCGGTGGCCCGTCCATTCGTGGTCGCCCACACCGTGAGCAAGAATGTCTGACCAGGAGACAGCTCGAGAGCAGGGAACTCCACCGCTCGCTGGCCGGGCTGAAGCGTGTCAAGTTGTCGGATGTGGCCCTGGACTTCCGCGAAGAACGTGGCGGGACCCGGAGCCCGGCGACCGAGGCCGTACAAAACAGCGTACGTCGCGGCCGGTGCGTTGTTCTTCAGGCAGAAGTTCTCGGGGTACGCCCACGCCGCCTCCGCGTTCCCGGTAGTCCCGATGGCCCACAGCCGGGGCAGGGGTTGGTGGAGGAAGGCTCGGGAGCGTCGGTGCCTGAGCCGCGACGATCTCCTGCGGACGACCACCACCCGCGGTGAACGCCAGCGCGACGACGACAATCGCCGCGAGAAGGATCACCCCCGCTGATGCTCGGGCGAATAGGGGTCGGCGCATCGCTCTCTCCTTCCAGGGCCAGCGGCCCAGGTTGTTGTCATCGCTGAGGGGATCGCCCTGCCGAGGCTCCGGCCGGGCTCGGCAGGGCGCTGCGGGTCGGGCTCGTGTGGCCCGACGGTAGGCCGGGCCACGAACCTGGAAACCTCGACTGGCATCCGCTGAAGGCGGTCGATTCCGAACCGACGCACGGCCTGGAGGGCCAGGGCGGCGGAGGCGCCGTGTGCGAGACCTTGTCCGAGTACTGGGCGTGACCTCTTCCGGACGGAGGCGACTTCCAGTTGGTGGTCGAATGGCCTGCGTACGGCATGGAGGAGATGGTGGTCGCCTTTGGACGGTGGCCATCGCCGCCGCCGCACGGCGTGCGCAACATGGTCCCCATCGGGTCGTCGGGGAACCTGAGCGACCAGCAGCCCGCTGTAGACCGGGTGGCTCTCCCACGGCGTGGCGGCGGCTGCCGGAGCAGGTCGGTGACCCGGGCGAGGCCGGCGGGCTCGTCGCCCAGGACCCGTCGCAGCACCCCGGTCGCCCCTTGCTCGCGGGCTTCGAGGATCGCCTCTCGGCCCACGATCTGCCACCCCGCCGCCGCCGCCGGCACCACGACCTTGGGGTTGAAGCAGGCGAACGCTGCGGCCACCACCTCGCCCGGCACGTGACCCATGCAGGCGCCGCGACTTGTGAAGTAGGACTTCAGCTCCGGGCGGGCGACGCCGTCCGCACTGGCGGAGCTGCCGTCGAATGCGAGCGCCTGGTAGGCCGCATGGGCCTCGGGCGCGAAGTACACGCCGGCCGCCACGGGCTCGACGGCGTTGCGCAGCCGGCGCGCCCTCTCTCCCTGAACTCAGGTGTCACCGGATCACGTTCCTGGGCAATGCCCGCTACCCCTTGGCCCGCTCGACCTCGCCGGCGCGCAACGACTTGTCGAAGAACGGCTGGAGCGGACTGTACAGCCGGAGCACGATGAAGCATCCCTTGCCCGGCACCGTCTGGATCCAGTTGCCGTCGGGAACACCGGCCGGTTGCTCTGGGCCGAGGTGGATGGTGGTCGCGCCTTCCGGGTTCGCCGCCGCGGCTGGGGTGGGGTGGGACTGGCCGCCGGCGCGAGGGAAGCGTTGTGGCGTGATCAGCAGCGACCGGGTCTGGTGGTGGTAGAGCGTGAACGACCAGAACGGGGCCTGGGGGATGTCGGGAGGCAGCGTCACCGATGTAGGCCTTGGCTCCGTCGAAGAAGGCCCGCTTGGAGTCCATGAAGGCGGCAAGGTACTGGCTGCCGATCCCGGTGAGGCGCATGGCCACGGCCGGCGTGATCCCGGTGTAGCCGTAGAAGAACAGGGTGCGCAGGTCGTGCTTGCGGGCGCCGGTGGTCGGGAAGGGCTTGATCCCCTCAGGCGTCACCATCGGGACCGGTGTCTCGAACCGGTAGCCGCCCTCGAACAGCATGTTGGTCCAGGCCGAGTCAGCCGTAAGGCCGACCTGGTTCCGGTTCGCCACGGGCGCATGATGGTGTCGCCGTTCACGTTCTACCGCGGTGCCGCGAAGATCATGGCCGCGGATCTGAAGGACACGCCGAGGGCGGGGCTCGATGCGCAGCTCTGCGGCGACGCGCACCTTTCGAACTTCGGCGGGTTCGCGTCTCCCGAGCGCGATCTGCTGTTCGACGTCAACGACTTCGACGAGACCCTCCCCGGTCCGTTCGAGTACGACGTGAAGCGATTGGCGGCGAGCTTCACGATCGCGGCGCGGAACAACGGCTTCACCGTCGCCGACGCGGGGGCGGCGTCGCTCAGGGCCGCGACCGCGTACCACGCTGCGATCGCACGGTTCGCCGAGATGCGGACCATGGAGATCTGGTACGCCCACGTCTCGGTCCAAGAACTGCTGGCGGCTGTCAATGCCACCACGAGCTCGCTGAAGGGTACGGACAAGAAGCGGGCCAAGTCAGTCGAGAAGAAGGCCAAGAAGCTCGCCGACACGGCTCGCACCCGAGACAGCCTCCAAGCGCTCTCGAAGCTGGCCGAGCATGTCGACGGGCGCTATCGGATCGTGAGCGAACCGCCTGTCGTCGTGCCCATGCGGGACCTGCCGTCGATTTCCGGCTACTCGGTCCAAGAGTTCGAGCACATCATCCACGAGCAGTTCCGCGCCTACCGGGAGACGCTGCGGGACGATCAACGCCATCTGCTCGAACGCTTCGAAGTGATCGACATGGCCCGCAAGGTGGTGGGTGTCGGCAGCGTCGGCACGCGGGCTTTCATCGTCCTGTTGCAGGGTCGTGATGAGCAGGACCCCCTGTTCCTCCAGGTGAAGGAAGCCACCGCATCGGTCTTGGAGGATCACCTCCCCAAGAGCCGTTACCGCCAACCGGGCGAGCGCGTCGTGCAGGGACAGCGGTTGATGCAGGCCGCGAGCGACATCTACTTGGGCTGGACGAAGGGCGCCGAGACCAACTCGTACCTGTACTGGCGGCAGCTGCGCGACATGAAGGTGTCCGCAACTGTCGAGGCGATGGGACCGGGTACGCTCGCCGAATACGCCCGCTTCTGCGGCGAGACGTTGGCTCGGGCCCATGCTCGCTCCGGCGATCCGATCGCTCTGGCGGCCTACCTCGGCAAGAGCGATGGCTTCGAGCAGTCGATCGCCGACTTCTCGCAGCGCTACGCCGACCAGAACGACCGGGACTACCGAGCGTTCTGCGACGCGATCCGGTCCGGTCGACTCGAAGCTGTCGAAGGCGCCTGAACGGCATGATGCGGGGGCCTGGCGGCCGACGGGACTGGAAGCAGCGCGCCACCGTCACGCCGGTTGGGGATGCCACTCGTTGGTCAGGCGGTTGCTGCGGTGGAGATGCTGGCGCCGAACTGTTCGAGCCGGGCCCACGCCCCCTCGGTCTGATCAGGTCGACGGCGCGAGGCCGAGTGACTCGAGGAGGGCGCTGACCCGTCGGTGGACCTCGTCGCGGATGGGTCGTACCTCAGATATGTCGAGTCCGGCGGGGTCGGGGAGGTCCCAGTCTTCGTACCGTTTGCCGGGGAAGAGGGGGCAGGCGTCGCCGCAGCCCATGGTGATGACGACGTCGGCGGCCTTGACGATCTCGTCGGTCCAGGGTTTGGGGAACTCGGCGGTGATGTCGATGCCGACTTCGGCCATGGCGGCGATGGCGGCGGGGTTGATCTCGTTGCCGGGTTCGCTGCCCCCGGACCAGGCGATGGCGCGTCCGGCGGCGAGGTGGTTGAACCAGCCGAGGGCCATCTGGGAGCGCCCGGCGTTGTGGACGCAGAGGAACAGGACGACGGGGAGGGTGTCGGTGGCCTTGTCTTCGATGCGCGCGAGGGCGTGGAGGCGCTGGCGGGCGAAGCGTTCGGCCATCAGGGGCAGGAAGTTGGGGACGGTGGCGCGGCTGGCGAACTCGCTGTAGCTGGTGGTGAGGAACAGTTCGATCGTCTCGGCGCCGAAGATGCTGGCGAACTCTTCGCCGAGGTGCCGGGCCGCGGTGCGCAGGGCCATGGCCTGGTCGATGGACAGGGTGGGGGCGTCGCTCATGGGTGCTCCTGGGTGGTGGCGGGTTCGTGGGGAACGACGATGTCGTCGGCGTCGAGGTCGGGGTGGAGGTAGCGAGCGAGGGCGACGGCGAGGGCGGCGCCGAGGAGTTGGGCGACGATGAAGCCGGGTACGGAGGAGGGGCGGATGCCGGCGAAGGTGTTGGTGAAGGCGCGCCCGATGGTGACGGCGGGGTTGGCGAAGCTGGTGGAGCTGGTGAACCAGTAGGCCGCGGCGATGTAGCCGCCGACGGCGAAGGGGGCGAGGGCGGTCCGGCCGGTGCGGGCCAGTCCGAGGATGACGATGAGAAGCCCGAAGGTGGCCACGACCTCGCCGAGCCAGATCGGGCCGCCCGAGCGGGTGTGGCTGGACCAGGTGACGGCGGGGAGGTCGAACATGAGGTTGGCCACGATCGCCCCGAGACACGCGCCGACGATCTGGGCGGCGATGTACGCGGCCGCTTCGAGGGTGGCGACGCCACCCAGGACCCGGTCGGCGAGGGTGACGACCGGGTTGAAGTGGGCGCCTGACACCGTGCCGAAGGCCAGGATCAACGCCACCAGGCCGGCGCCGGTGGCGATGGAGTTCTCCAACAGCTGCAGGCCGGTGTCGCTCGGCGACAGACGCTGGGCGAAGATCCCAGAGCCGACCACGACGGCTACCAGCATGGCGGTACCCACCGCCTCGGCCGTCACGCGGCGCCCCAGGGAGCGTGACATCGATCAGCAGCAGCAAGCGGTCGACTCGTCCGCCCCACAGCACCCCAGCGGCTCACTCGGGTCAACACGGCGTAGTTCGCCGGCAGGGTGCTCTGCAGGTCCGAGCACGGTGTAGATCTCCCACGGCTCGCCGTCGGGAGCGTCCAGCCACACCTTGTCCTGCACGGCGTAGCAGCACGTCACGTTGTCTTCGGGTGCCGTCACCAGCCCCTCGACGCTCAGACGCCGGTTCGCCTCGGCCACCTCGGCGGCGCTGTCGACTTCGACGCCGAGGTGATTCATCGTGCCTGGCTCGCCGTAGCCCTCGATGAGCACCAGTTTCAGCGGCGGTTCGGCGATGGCGAAGTTGGCGTACCCCGGCCGCACTTTGGCCGGCACCGTGGCGAACAGCTTTGAATAGAACTCGACAGCCTTGTCGAGATCGGACACGTTGAGGGCCAGTTGGACGCGGGACACGACATCTCCTTGATAGATTCAAACCAGTCGATGTATTGATACTCGCGAATCTATCGACGGACGTCAATCCCATGGAGGCTGACGCGAATGACCCGCAGGCCGCTCGCCGAGTCGCTCGTCATCGAGTGTTGTCCGTCAGTCCTCACTGCGCCCCTGTCCGCGAACGAGGCCGCCGAGCTGGCGATGGGCTTCGCCGCTCTGGCCGACCCCGTCCGGCTCCGACTCCTTAGCCTCATCGCCGACGCGGGGGAGATCTGCTCGTGCGATCTCCAAACCCCTCTCGGCAAGTCGCAGCCGACCATCTCCCACCACACCAAAGCCCTCGCGGAGGCTGGGCTCATCGTCGGTGAAAGACGCGGGCGGTGGGTGTGGTGGACGGTGGCGCGCGAACCACTCGACGCGCTCCGCCGGAGCCTCGGCGAGTAGGTGCTCCGCGGCACAGCGCAGCCCCCGCTCGAATCAGCATCCTCCCACCACGAACGCCCGGCGGGGCTCCGCCATTGGTCCCTTGTCCGGGTCCGCAGGTACAAACTGAGATCCGAGGGTTGTAGGTTCGAGTCCTACGGGGGGGGCGCGGTGCGCACGGAATCCACCACCACACCACCACCACCACGCAGCCGCAGAGTGGCGGCGGTGGCTTCGCTGCTGATCGTCGTCGTCGTGCTCGCCGGCGCGATCTGGCGTTCGCTCGATCAGTTCGCGACGGTGGTGGCGGTCCTGGCGCTGGTCGTCGTGTTCGTGCTCGCCATGTGGGTGGTGATCACCCGAGCCCGCACGACCAGGGCCATCGCGGTAGCCGTCACCGTCGGGGCCGGGGCGGCGGTGATCGCGGTCGTCGTCGCGGGCTCCCCGCTCCTCACGATCCTGTCCCTCGTCCTCCTGGCGCTGGCGGTGGCCCTCGGTCGCTACGCCCTGGGGCGTGACGTGCGGACGCTCAAGCGGGCCGCCACCGTCGGCGACCCCGTGGCGCCGGCGCGCCACGGGGTGCTGATCATGAACCTGCGCTCCGGGGGCGGGAAGGCCGAGCGCTACGACCTCGTCGACGAGTGCCGGCGCCGCGGGATCGAGGCGGTCGTGCTGCAGCCCGGCGACGACCTCGTGCAGCTGGCGCGGGACGCGATCGATCGCGGGGCCGACGTCATCGGCATGGCCGGCGGAGACGGGTCGCAGGCGCTGGTCGCGGCCGTGGCCGCGGAGCGCGGGGTCCCGATGGTCGTGGTACCGGCGGGCACGAGGAATCACCTCGCCCTGGACCTCGGCCTCGATCGCGATGACGTCGTCGGCGCGCTCGACGCCTTCGGTGACGCCGTCGAGCGTCCGATGGATCTCAGTGAGGTCAACGGCCGCGTCTTCGTCAACAACGTGTCGCTTGGCCTCTACGCGGCCATCGTGCAGTCCCCCGAGTACCGCGACGCGAAGCTGTCCACCGTCATGGCCGCGCTGCCGAAGATGCTGGGGCCCGGCAGCCTCCCCATGGAACTGCGCTACGTCGACCCCGCTGGCGCCTATCACGACGGTGCCCACATGATCCAGGTGTCGAACGGCCCTTACGGCGAATCGGTACGGACGATGGGCAGCCGCGCCAGGCTCGACGCGGGGATGCTGGGGATGATCACGCTCGTCCTCCCCGACGATGCCGCCGCCACCCGCTTCCTCACCGCGCTCAGCGCTGGGCACCCCGAGCGCTACCCCGGGTTCCTGAGTTGGAGCGCCACGTCGTTCGAAGTGGGCTCGGGTGAGGCCATCGCGATCGGGCTCGACGGCGAATCGCTGGAGCTCGACCCGCCGCTGCACTTCGTCATCCGGCCGAAGGCGTTGCGGGTACGGCTGGCCCACGACGCCATCGGCTACTCGCCGGCGGCCCGGGCCATGCCGATGCGCGATGTGTTGCCAGACCTTTGGCGCGTGGCCCGCGGGCGGGAGGTGCCGCTCGGGGCCTGACGCGCCACCGTTGCTCGCTGTGCCGCGCCCAACTACAACTTGCGCGTGTCCCAACGCTGGGTGGCGGCAGTCGGGCGGGCCGTGCCCGGCGTACAGGCGGTGCGCACGTACGAGCGGGGCTGGCTTCGCCACGATGCGACGGCCGGCGTGGTGCTGGCCGCGATCCTCGTGCCGCAGGGCATGGCGTACGCCGAGCTGGCCGGCCTCCCCGCGGTCACAGGCCTGTACACCACGATCGCGTGCCTCGTGGGATACGCGGTCATGGGCCCCTCGCGCGTGCTCGTGCTCGGGCCGGACTCGTCGGTGTCGCCGTTGATCTTCGCGGCGATCACCCCCTTGGTCGTCACCACTCAGGACCCCACCACCGCGATCGCCCTCGCCGGGATGATGGCGGTGTTCGTGGGACTCATCCTGACCGGGCTGGGCGTGGCCAGGCTCGGCTTCGTCGCCGACTTGCTGTCCAAGGAGGTGCAGGTCGGCTACATGAACGGGTTGGCGATCACGATCATCGTGGGTCAGCTGCCCAAGCTGTGCGGGTTCTCCACCGACGCCGATGGCTTCGTCGACGAGCTGAAGGCGTTCGTGACCGGGTTCGACCAGCGCAATTCGACTGCGCTCGCGCTCGGCCTGGTGACGCTCGGTGTCCTACTGGTCCTCCCGCGCCTCACGCGCACGATCCCGGCGGTGCTGGTGGCGGTCGTCGGCGCCACCGTGGTGACCGGGGTGTTCGATCTCGGCATCGCCACCGTGGGCGCGCTACCCACCGGCCTGCCCCGCCCCCACCTGCCGTGGACCGATGCGGGCGATGTGGGGGCGATGCTGGCGGCCGCCATCGGCATCACGCTGGTGTCGCTCACCGACACGATCGCCACGTCGACGAGCTTCGCCGCCCGCCGCGGGGAGGAGGTCGATCCCAACCAGGAGATGATCGGCATCGGCACGGCCAACGTGGCCGCGGGGTTCTTCCAGGGCTTCGCCGTCTCCACGAGCGGGTCCCGTACCGCAGTGGCCGAGCAGTCGGGGGCGAAGACCCAGCTCACGGGGCTCGTCGGCTCCCTCATCGTGGCACTTCTGTTGCTGTTCTTCAGCACGCTGCTGGCCGACCTGCCCCAGACCGCGCTGGCGGCGGTCGTGATCGCGGCCGCGCTGTCCCTGGCGGATCTCCGGAGCCTCGCCCGCTACCTGCGGGTGCGCAAAGCGTCGTTCGTGCTCTCCGTGGTCACCTCGGCGGGCGTGGTGCTCTTCGGTGTGCTCGAGGGCATCCTCATCGCCGTCGCCCTCTCGGTCCTCTTGTTCTTCCAGCGGAGCTGGTGGCCGCACGGCGAGGTGCTCGGGAAGGTCGAGGGCCGGGAGGGCTGGCACAGCCTGCGGGCGGTGCCCAGGGCCGAGGAGCGGCCCGACGTGGTCGTGTACCGCTGGGAGGCGCCGCTGTTCTTCGCCAACGCCGGCATGTTCCGCCAGCAGGTCCGCGGCCATGTCCGCCGGCGCCGGCCCCGATGGGTGGTGCTCCAATGCGAGGCGATCACCGACATCGACGTCAGCGCGGCCGACATGCTCGAGCGCCTGGACAACGAGCTGAACGGCGAAGGCGTGCACGTGGCGTTCGTCGAGCTGCGCAGCCGGCTCCAGGACCGCGTCTACCGCTACGGCCTCTTCGAGACGCTCGACCGTGACCACTTCTACAACACGATCGACGAAGCCCTCGCCTACATCGACGCCCGGAATGAAGAGGAGGCCTGAGCGCCGCCGACCTCTCACGGAGGGGCCGGAGATCGCCGTCGACCGCTCCGGGACAGCCAGGAGCTTGCGGGCCGCGGCGCGACAAGGCCCCGGCGAGTCGCTCGAGGGGCAGCGAGCCGGGGCCCCGTCAAAGGCGCACATGTTGGGCGGAATGAGCGCGCGCCGTGGATTTCAGCTCCCCGTGGCGCTCATCCAGCTGCCGCAGCGCCCCGATGCCCACCAGCAACTGGTCGCGCCGGGCGCTGAACAGGGTGACGGACGGATCGAGCAGGCCGCCGAGATCGAGAGCGTGCACGTCCTCAGGCGGGGTGTGCTCGTGCGCGAAGGCGAGGTGCCGCTCCAGGAGTCGGCGCACATCTTCGGCGCGCGGGTCGTCGGGGGCGATGACGAGCGCGACCATCGAGCTCGACGCTAATCACGCGAGTCAGCTCCGGGGGGCGGGTTTCGCGTCGCCCTGCGCCTGAAGGGCGGCGTCGGCGGCGAGCCGCGCTCGTTCGGCCTCCTCGAGGGTCCGGGCCGCCCGGGTCTGCTCCTTGGCGGCCGCGTCACGATGGGCGTGCGCCTCCCGCAGCTGCTCTTCCAGGCGGGCGACGTGGTCGCGGGCCTCGTCGGCTCGATCGGTGGCCTGGGCGAGGAGCTCAGAGGCCGTGGCCTGCGCTCGGCGAGCGTCGTCGAGCTCGCGCCGCAGGCGCGCCGCCTCTTGGTGCGAGTCATCCTGGCGGCGTGCGGGCTTCGGGTCCGCGGCCCTCGCGTGCCGCGGTACCGGTTGGTCGGCCCCGCCATCCGGGCTGGCGAAGGGGTCCGACGCGGCGATCGCGGTCGCCCCAAGATGGCCGGCTCGAAATTGCTCTCGCGCCGCGCCGCTCGCGGCCACGTCGGCGAGGACGGCGGCGAGCGAGCCGGTGTCGACAGCCGATCGGGCTTCACGGCTGAGCTCCTGCGCGCGGGCCACCACGGCGGCCGAGGCCTCCCGCAACTCGCGCAGCGAATCGCGGACGGCCGCCTCCTTGCCCCGGAAGGCGGCAGCCTGCGCCGCCTCGACCGCCTCGGCGGCATCCAGCCAGCGAGCAACGAGTGACGGGGCCTGGCCCGCCACGAGGTTCAGCGACCATTGCGCCGCGCTCGGCCGGCGCAGGGCGGCCACCGCCTTGGCCACGTCGCGCCCTCCCTCGGCGCGCAGTGACTTCACGATCGCCGTGCGACGGGCGACGAACTCCCCGGGCTCGGTGGTGTAGAGATCGGTCAGGACCGAGGCGCCGATCGCCCCGTTCGCGCTCATGTCCCGATTCTCGCCGCGACCGCTGTGCCGCGACGGCACGGCGCGAGTGCGATCCTGGCGTGGTGCGTGGAGCATCAGGAGGACCCGCCGCGATGAACCGGAGGAGCTTCCTCGCCCTGGCCGGTACCGGGGCGCTGGCGTTGCTGGTGGAGAGCTGTAGCAGCGGGAAGGCGGGCAACGCGGCGAGCTCGACTGCCTCGGGGGCGACGACCCCCTCGACCTCTTCGACGACGGCTCGGACCACCAGCCCGAGCACGACCGCGGCGGCCACGACGACGGTGGCGGCCCGACCGCGCCGCGCCGGCGAGCGCCCCGACCCGGCGCACCCCGCAGGCACGGATCGCCTGCCTCAGATCGACCACCTGGTGATCCTCATGATGGAGAACCACTCCTACGACAACTACTTAGGGGTGCTCGGGCGGGGCGACGGGTTCCACCTGGGCCCAGACGGGAAGCCGACGAACGCGAACGCCGACGCGCAGGGCCACCCCGTGCGCGCCTTCCACATGGCCAACACCTGCCAGCTCTCGAGACGGCCGAGCCAGGCCTGGAACGCCACGCACACGCAGTGGAACCACGGGGCCATGGACGGCTTCGTGCGCTCCGACAGCGGCCCGGTGGCCATGGGCTACTGGACCGCGGACGACCTCCCCTTCTACTACGGGCTCGCCTCGACGTTCCCGGTGTGCGATCGGTGGTTCGCCTCGTGCATGGGCCAGACGTATCCCAACCGCCGCTTCCTCCTCGCCGCCACCGCCCGAGGCAACATCCGCACTGAGGTGGCGACGCTCAGCGACCCGCCGCCGCCGAACGGCACCATCATGGAAGCCCTGGCCCGCCACGGGCTCACCTGGAAGAACTACTACTCGAACCTGCCCACGGTCGGTCTCTACCTTCCCGTGCTCGCCACCAATCAGGACAAGGTCGTGAAGGTCGACGCCTTCTTCGCCGATGCCGCCTCGGGGAAGCTGCCGCATCTCTCGATCGTCGACCCCGACTTCGACCACGGCTCGGAGGAGAACCCGGCCGACATCAGCGTGGGCGAAGCGTTCGCGGCGTCAGTGATCAACGCGGTGATGAAGAGTCCCGCGTGGCCGAAGACGCTGCTCGTGTGGCTGTACGACGAGCACGGTGGCTACTACGACCACGTCCCGCCGCCGCCCGCCGTGGCGCCCGACAACGTCCCGCCCAAGCTCCAGCCCGGTGACGTCCCAGGCGACTACGCCCGCTACGGCTTTCGTGTGCCCGCCGTCGTCGTGTCACCGTGGGCCAAACGAAATTATGCATCGCACGTCGTGCACGACCACACCTCGATCCTCAGCTTCCTCGAGCACAAGTACAACCTTCCCGCATTGACCGGTCGTGACGGGGCGGCCGACAACCTCATGGACGCGCTCGACTTCTCCGGCCCGATGCCCTTCGCCAAGCCACCGGTGCTGCCCGCCCCGAAGAACCGCACCGGCCGGCCTCTGTGCCGCGCCGCTGGGCCCATCCCGAACCCGGCGGGCTGACCGGTCAGAGCCGCACCGAGCTGCGCACGTCGCCGCTCGCGTCGAGCCCTTCGACTGTGACGGGGTCGGGGCCGCTGGCGCGTAGGGCGAACACCCGCACGGCGAAGGGCCGCCCTGGGGCCGTGAGCGGCGGCGGTCTCGTCATCCCGACGACGCGGAGGGAGGCGATGGAGGCGTCGTTGACCACGCCGGCTACGGTGCCGTCGTCCAGCCGGGCGGCGGCGATGGGCCGACCGTCGCCCACGGGAACGGTCCGGTCGTCGGTCATCGACAGGAACGTCACCGCCATCGGGCCGTTGCGCGGTGCCGTCAGCACGGCACGCACCTGCCACGCGCCCTGGTCGGCCACCACCGGGCGCTCCCATTCGAGCGGGTCGATCGGTGCGAGCGACGAAGGCGTGGCGGGGAGGCGGCCGGCGAGGGAGCTCGTCCCTGACTCAGCGTCGACGACGGAGACCGAGCCGTTGTGGTGCCCGGCGAGCACGAGGTCGTCGTCGGCCCAGGTGATGCTGGTCGCGTCGGCCATGGGAAGGGTGATCAGGTAGCGCCGCAGCACGCCCACCAGCCTGACCCGGCCATTGCTCAGGATGGCGATGCGGTCGCCTTCGGGCGACACCCGGACGATGCTCTCCGGGCTCACAGGGACGGCGGGTAGGGCGCGGATGGCACCGGTATTGGGGTCGGAGACGGTGAGCCGCCCGGCGGCGTCCGTCCACACCGCGATGGTGCGGGCCGCGTCGTGGGCTTTGCCGAACCCGAGGAAGACCTCGGCGGGCGGCTTGCTCGGGAACCATGAGCGCACCTGGTCTCCGTGCTGGAGGAGCAGCCCTGCGGCGGCGGCGGCCACCGGCGTGCCGTCGACGGGCGCGGGACCGGCGAGGACGGTGCCGTCGGGAGCCTTCTCGACCGCCTCTCCCGCATGGACGATCCACACGCCGAACCCGTCACCCACGGGCGCGGCGAACTCGGCCGGGCCGAGATAGCGATCGGCCTCGATGCCGGTCGCATCGAGGAGCCACGCCCCGGAACGGGCCGGGGTCCCGGAGGAGCCGAGCACGACCACCCAGCGCCCGAGCACCCCCAGCTGGGAGGACCCAGGCGCGGGGTGAACGGTGCCGACGAGCTGGCTCCCCGCAGGGTCGCCGAGGCGACCGACCCGCAGCGAGTCGCCGAGGAGCGCGGCGAGGTGCCCGTCGAAGGTGGGCGGGCCGAGAGGGGCCGGCTCCAGCGACGTCGACGGCGCCGGCCCGACGACAGGGGATGGGGAGCGGCGCTCGGTCGTGACGCCGACCAGAGCAGCTGCGCCGACCACCGCCGCGGCGGCGGCGAGGAGCAGTGCTCGGCCCCGGCGCGGCGGTGGGGGCACCGCGGGGACGTCCTCGCTCTGGAACTCGACATCCAGCCAGTCCAGATTGCCGGCGACGTGTGCGCCCGACGGCCGCGCCACCACCTCACGCTACGCCTATCCGGCACCTGAAGCGGACCTGAAAGCCGGTCAAGGGGGCGGCTCCCATTCCTACCAAACCCCTAACAACATCGTGGCGTGCTTGGTGGCGTGCGACGTTCAGCGAGCTGGCGCGCGCTCGCGCTCAACGGGGTGCTCGTCCTTGCCCTCGTGGCGGCCGTCATCGCTGCCATCGCCGTCTTCCACCGTGGGGGTTCGGCCTCGGCCAACGCCCAGCGCACCGTCACCGTCGCCGAGGGCAAGGTGACCGCCAGCGTCTCGGCCAGCGGCACGAGCGACCCGGCCACCACCCTCGACGTCTCCTTCGGTCAGTCGGGGACGGTCAGCGAGATCGACGTTGCTGCCGGGCAGGCGGTCAAGGGGGCCAGCTCCTCGCCCGCCTCGATCCTTCCGGATGCCGACGCCAAGGTCGTGAGCGCGCGCTCGCCTCGAAGGGAAGCACGGGCGGCCTCAACCGTGACGACGTGGCCTTCGCCCCGATCTCCACGGTGCAGGACATCCTCACCGGCCGGCCCTACATCACCGGCATCACCGTGCAGGCGACGAGTCGCAGCGACATGACCGCGGCGCAGGCCGAGGTCACCGAGATCCTCACCACCCGCCATCCGACCACCACGGGCACCCTGCCCTTCCAGGTGCTGAACCCGGCGAGCCTCTTGCAGACGTCCACCGAGACGAGCCACGTCCTCACCGTGCTGCTCGGGGCGGTCGCCGCCATCTCCCTCGTCGTCGGCGGCATCGGGATCATGAACATCATGCTCGTGACCGTCACCGAGGGGACGCGCGAGATCGGGATCCGTAAGGCGGTGGGCGCCCGCAAGGGTGACATCCTGCGCCAGTTCGTCCTCGAGGCGGTGCTGCTGTCGGCCCTCGGTGGTCTGCTCGGCGTGGTGGCCGGGCTGATCGGCAGCCGGTTCCAGATCGTGGGGGTGCAACCGGTGGTCGCGCCCTATTCCGTCGTCCTGGCGCTGGGCGTGGCCATCGCCACCGGCATGTTCTTCGGCATCTACCCCGCCAATCGCGCCGCGTCGCTCGAGCCGATCGACGCCCTGCGCTACGAGTGACAAAGGAGCTCCCGCCGTGCCCGACACCCCTCAGCTGGGAACCAACCCCGACCCGGAGCCGCTGATCGCGGCGACCGCCGACGACATCTGGATGAGGCCGACCTCGGCGAGCGGGCCGAGGTCGCAAGAGCCGACCGCGCCAAGCGCGGGCGAGCCGACGAGAGGGGGCCAAGCGGCCGCGACCGTGGGCGAGCCGCCGCGCGACGACCCTCCTGATCCGCTCGGGCTCGAGGGCGGGCTCGACGACATCCCTCCCCGCCCCCGTCGGCATCGCTCGAAGCTCACGGTGGCGCTCGCCGTGGTCGTCCTCGTCGCGGCCGCCTTCGCCGCCGGCGCCTTCGCCAACACCCACTGGGGCTCGAGCGCCGCGGCCAGCAGCAACACGTTCGGGCGGGGCCAGGTCGGCAACGGCCAGGCCGGGACCGGGACGGCGGGCGCCGGGGGCGGCTTCGGTCGGTTCGGCGGCGGAGCCATCGGGAAGGTCGTGGCCGTCAGCGGGAACACGATCACCGTGCAGACCGCTCAGGGCACCACCGTGAAGGTCGACGCGAGCTCGGCTCAGGTCACCCGCTCGCAGCCGATCACCGTCAGCGGCGTGAAGCCGGGTGACAACATCCTGGTGCAGGGCTCCACCGGCTCGGAGGGCACGGTCTCGGCCGCCACCATCACCGTCGGCAACTTGCCCGTCGGTCGCGTCGGCGGGAGGCCCGGCACGGGCCAGGGCGGTGGCGGCCAGGGTGGTGGCAGCGGCCAGGGCGGTGGCCGCAGCCCCGCCACCACGGCACTAGTCAGGCGAGGGCCACGAGCGCGGCGTTGACGATCTGCTCGGGCAGGAGGTCGAAGGCGCCGTAGAGGTCGGCCAGCGAGCCCGACTGTCCGAAGCCGTCGACGCCGACGGGCACGGTGCGGTTGCCGAAGACCGAGCCGAGCCACGCCATGGCGTGGCTCGCCGCGTCGTGCACCGTCACGATCGGCCCCGACCTCTCGAGCAACGCGGTGAGGTCACGGGGGGCGCGGCTGGCGAGGCCAGATCGGGCCGCGTCCCTGAGGCCGTGGCGCCACGATCGGTAGAGGCGGTCGAGCGACGTCACGTCAACGACCGCCGCCGCCAGCCCTTCGACCGCCAGCAAGCGAGCCGCCTCGAGCACCTCGGGGAGCACGGCGCCCGACGCGGCCAGGGTGAGGTCCCGCGAGGGGCCCGGGTCGAGCAACAGGTAGGCGCCGGCGAGCACACCGGCCCTGAGCTCGTCGGCACCAAGCCGGTCGCGGGCCGCCTCGAACGGCCGCTGGTCGATCGGGCGGATGGACAGCCGCAGGTACAAGCAGTCACCGTCGGGTTCGACCAGCCGGCGCAGGCCGTCGCACAGCAGCCAGTCGAGGGCGGTGGCGTAGGCCGGCTCGGCAAAGCTGACCCCGGGCAGTTCGACGCCGATGGACGCGGTGATCGTGCTCTGGTGCGCGCCGCCTTCTGGCGCCAGCGAGATGCCCGCGGGCGTGCCGACGACGATGAAGCGCCCCGCGTTGTAGCTGCCGTAGATGAAGGCGTCGAGCCCGCGGCAGACGAAGGGGTCGTACACCGTGCCGACCGGCAGCAGCACCTCGCCGTGCAGCTCGTGGCCGAGCCCGAGCTGACCGAGCATGAGGAAGAGGTTGTTCTCCGCGATCCCGAGCTCGATGTGCTGGCCGCGCGGCCCCTGCCGCCAGCGCAGCAGACGACCCTCGCCCAGGTAGTCGGGTTCGTCGGCCGGCGAGAACACGCCCATCTTGTTGATCCAGCCGCCGAGGTTCGTCGACACGGAGACGTCGGGAGAGGTCGTGACGATGCGGGCGGCCACCTCCGGATGGTTGGCCAGGCCGGTCAGCAGCCGGCCGAACGTCTCCTGCGTCGACACCGCTCTGGTGGCGGCGGTACCCACCTCGAACGGCACGGGCACGGGCGGGCGGGGCGTGAGCGGGATGTTGTTCACCGCCGCGCCCACGGTGGCGCAGAGCCGGCCCTCAGGCGACTCCGGCGCGAAGCGGTCCCATTCGGTCTCCGGGGCGAGCCCGGCCGCCGCTCGTAGCTCGGCGATCTGCACCGTGGACAAGAGCGACGCGTGGTTGAGGGGGTCGCCGGCGATGGGCAGGCCCCATCCCTTGACGGTGTACGCGAACACGATGCTCGGCCGCTCGGTCACCGCGTCACACGCTCGGTAGCAGTCGATGAGGAGGCCGAGGTCGTGGCCACCGAGGTTCTGGACAAGCGGCGCGAGCTCGTCGTCGGCCACGTCCGCCAGGAGGGCCTTCACGGCCGGGTCGGCGTGGGCCAGGAACCGTTGACGGAGCTCCTCGCCCCGGAACGCGAACAGGCTCTGGTACTCCTCGTTCGACATCTCGTCGATGTGGCGCCGCAGCGCCTCGCCACCCGGCCGGGCAAAGGCGTCCTGGAGGCGATGGCCGTACTTCGCCTCCACGACGTGCCAACCGGACTCGGCGAAGAACTTCATGATGCGGCGGGCCTTCATGCCGGGGATCACCCGGTCGAGGCTCTGGCGATTCAGATCGACGATCCAGGTGACGTTGCCGAGCCCCTGCAACGCCGGGTCGGCGATGGCCTCCCATACGTTGCCCTCGTCGAGCTCGGCGTCGCCGACGAGGGCGATGAAGCGGGCCGCCGGCCGCGGTCCGAAATGCGCGTCGACGTACCGGCGGGTGGCGGCGGCGAACAGCGGGGCCACCGCGCCGAGGCCGACCGAGCCGGTGGAGAAGTCGAAGACGTCGGGATCCTTCGTGCGGCTCGGGTAGGCCTGTAGCCCGCCGAGCTCGCGCAGGCGCGTGAGCCACGACCGGTCGAGCTCGCCCGTCAGGTACTTGATGGCGTGGTACACAGGGGAGGCGTGCGGCTTGACCGCCACTTTGTCGTCGCCGTTCAGGTGCCCGAACCACAAGGCGGTCATGATCCCCACGATCGACGCCGAGCTCGCCTGGTGACCACCCACCTTGACCTCGCCGCCCGGCCGGTCGTGGTTGGCGTGGTCGACCATCCGCACGGCCAGCCACAGCACCCGTTGCTGGATGTTCTCGAGCGTGGCCACATCCGGGCGACGGGCGAGGGGCGCCCGAAGCGCGGACACGTCGCTCACGACTGCAGCGTACGGGGCGCCTCGGGCAGGGTCACGGTCGAGAACCAGCGCCACAGGGTCACGTCGTAGACGGACTTCACCGTGCCGGCCACCACGAAGGGGAGGCCGATGGCGAGCGGCACGAGGGCCCCGGCCACCGGGGGCCCGAGGGGCCGGGTGAGGTAACGAGCCGTGTTCGTGTAGGCGGCCGCCGGCGTGCGCTCGGTCGGCGCCACGAGCGCCATCACGTAGGCCTGCCGGGTGGGTACGTCCATCTGCGACAAGGCGGTGCGGGCGAGCAGGAGCACCACGGCCACACCGAAGGTCGGCGCGAAGGCCACCGAGGCGAGCAGCACGTTCGACGGGAGGTGGGTGAAGACCATGGTCTGAAGCAGGCCGAAGCGCTCGGCCAAGCGAGGCGCGACGAGGAACGAGACCGTCTGCAGCAGGCCGATGGCGAAGAACAGGACTCCGATCTGGGCCGGAGTGACGTGGAAGCGCTGGGTGAGCCAGAAGGCGATGAAGGCCGAGATCACCAAGCCTCCGCCGAAGGAGTCGACGGAGAACAGCCCCGCCAGCTTCGTGACCGTCGACCGGGACTCCCCGAGCTTGGCCGGGCGCCGCGGATCCGCCGCCGGAGGAGCCTCGACCTCCGGGCCGAGCGACAGCGCCACGACGGCGCCGATGAGCGCGACCGGCACGAAGAGCCAGAACCATCTCACCGGGTCCGGCGCGTCGCTCCACTCGTCCTTGACCAGCTGAGGCAGGCCGGCGGCGAGCGCACCCACCGACCCCGCCACGGCGGCGACCGCGTTGTACGTGCCGAATCCCCGCACCTGGCGCCGGCCGTGCAGGCCGGTGGAGATCATCGATTGCTCGAGCGAGGTGAAGGGCCCGGACTCGACCACGTCGGTCGACATGGCGCCGCTCAGCGCGATCAGGGCAAGGACCCAGACCGACGAGACGGAAGCGAACACGGCGCCGCACACGGCGAGCAGGACGTACAGCAGCGCGTACGACCGGCGCCGGCCGAGCCGGTCGCTGTAGCGGGCGACGGCCACCGACATGAGGGCCATGCCGGCGAGCACCGAGCCGAGGACGAGCCCCACCTGCCAGCCGGGCAGTTGGCGGTCCTCGAGGGTGCTGCCGAGCAGGACGGTACCGAAGCCGTACACGAAGGCGCGCAGGCCCTGGGCCGCGAAGATGCGCCGGGCGTCAGAGCTCGACGTCACCGGGCGATCCACTCCCGCGACGGTAGGCGGGACGATGCGGGCCAGCGCACTCGCCGTGCCGTGTGATGCGCCGCCGGGTGCTCTACCCTGAGTCGTCCCCACTTCGTGCGCCGCGGTGGCGCGTGTGAGAACCCTGGAGCGCCGTGAAGTTCAAGAAGGGCGACACCGTCATCTACCCCCAGCACGGGGCGTGCATCGTGCAGGGCCTCGAGAAGAAGACGGCGTTCGGCGAGACGCGTGAGTACCTCGTGCTGCGGTCGGTCATCGGCGAGATGACGCTCTCGGTGCCGGTCGACACCGCGGAGCAGGTCGGCGTCCGCCCTCCGGTCAACGCGGACGAGCTCGATGATCTCGTGTCGGTGCTCTCGAAGCCCGACCCCCGGGTGCCCTCGAACTGGTCGCGCCGCTTCAAGAACCACCAGGAGAAGCTGAAGTCGGGCGACGTCTACCAGGTCGCCGAAGTGGTGCGGAACCTCGCCGCCCGCAACCGGGACGCGGCTCTGTCCGCGGCCGAGCGCACCATGTACGAGCGGGCCCGCATCAACCTGGTGTCGGAGATCGCTCCGGCCCTCGGGGTGTCCGCGGAGGCGGCGGAGCAGTTCCTCGACGACGCCTTGGCTCGTGGGGTGCTGCGCGAGCCGGCTGCCACCGTCCCCGCCGCTCGCAAGAAGGTCTGAACCTCCTCGCCGGATCGAGGGGGGAAGTCTCCTTCCCCCCTCGGCCTGCTTCGCCCCTCCTCCCGTAACCTGTGCCTCGATGGAGCAGGTCACGATGCCGCAGCTCGGGGAGACGGTCACCGAGGGCACCATCACCCGCTGGCTGAAGTCGGTCGGCGACCCGGTCGCGGTCGACGATGTGCTCTTCGAGGTCTCCACCGACAAGGTCGACACCGAAGTGCCCTCCGCCTTCGCCGGCTTCCTGCGCGAGGTCTATGTGCACGAGGGCGACACCGTGCCGGTCGGCACGCTGCTCGCGGTCGTGACCGCCACCGCGGACGAGAGCTTCGACAGCACGCCGCCAGAGCCGGCACCGGTGCCCTACTCCGCGGCTCCGTCGCCGCCCCCATCCGGGGCGCCGTCACCGCGCCCCTCGGCGCGCCCCCAACCCATCTCGCCGCGGCGCGGCGGCCTCCTACGCCGTTCAGCCGCGTCAGATCACGCGGAGTGACGGCAACGGGTACCTCTCGCCCGTTGTGCGGCGGCTCCTCGACGAGAACGGCCTGCAACCCGGTGAGGTCGTCGGCTCGGGTCGCGATGGGCGTATCACCCGGGCCGACGTGCTGGCCGCCGCCGCCAACCGCGTGTTCTCGCAGACCCCACGTGGTACGGCTGCCCGAGACCCCCGAAGCGCCGGTCGAGCCGGGTCCGGATGACGACGTGATCGAGTTCACCCGGGCGCGGCGCAACACCGCCCGCAACATGAGCCGCTCGCTCGCCACTTCGGCCCACACGCTGGTGGTGGTCGAGGTCGACTACCACGCCATCGACCCGGTCCGGCGGCGGTCCGGGCTCTCGTTCCTGCCCTTCGTGGCCCGGGCCACCATCGATGCCATCGCCGACTTTCCCGCATGTCAACGCGTCGGTGGGCGACGACTCGCTCATCGTGCACCGCCAGGTCCATCTCGGCGTCGCGGTCGACGTCGACTTCCAAGCCCTCGTCGTGCCGGTGGTCAAGGACGCGGCCACGAAACGCTTGCGGGCGATCGCCGACGAGATCGCGGATCTCGCCGCACGCGCCAAGGCCAAGAGACTCACGGCCGACGACCTCACCGGCGGCACCTTCACCATCACCAACGTCGGTGCCTACGGGACGGTCGTGACCGGGCCGATCATCAACCAGCCCCAGGTGGGCATCCTGTCGAGCGATGGCGTGCGCATGCGCCCGGTGGCGGTCAAGGCGGGTGACGGGGGCTGGACGATCGCCGTGCACCCCGTCGGCAACCTGAGCCTGAGCTTCGATCACCGCGCCTACGACGGCGCCTACGCGGCCGCGTTCCTCGCCCGCGTGCGGGAGATCTTGGAGACGCGCGACTGGGCGGAGGAGGTGTGAGCGTGCCCGAGCCAGACGGTGCCACGTTCCGGGGGTTCCCGGTCACCGAGCTGATCGACGACTTCCGTCTGGCCTGTGTCTCGCGCGCCATCGACGACCGCGAGATCAGCATGCAGAAGCAGAGCCGCGTGTTCTTCCAGATCTCCGGCGCCGGGCACGAGGCCATCGGCCTCGCTCTCGCCCGCCTGCTGCGGCCGGGCTACGACTGGTTCTTCCCGTACTACCGCGACCAGGCGCTCGTGCTCGGGCTCGGCGTCACGGCCAAGGAAGTGCTCATGCAGGCGGTGGGCTCGGCCGAGGACCCCTCGTCGGCGGGCCGTCAGATGCCGAGCCACTGGGGCAAGAAGGAGATCAACCTCATCAGCCAGTCGAGCCCCACGGGCAGCCAGTGCATCCCCGCCGTCGGCTGTGCGGAGGCGTCTCGCTACATCGTGCGCCGCCCCCAGCTCGGTCTCCCCGCCCAGGGTGACGAGCTCACGTACGTGAGCCTCGGGGAAGGCGCGTGCAGCGAAGGCGAGTTCTGGGAGAGCCTCAACACGGCGTGCAACCTCAACCTGCCGGTCCTCTACGTCGTGCCCGACAACGGCTTCGCCATCTCGGTGCCGACCACCGACCAGCAGCCCGCGCCGGTGGCCGACTTGGTGGCCGGCTTTCGTGGCCTCGACGTGCATCGCATGGACGGCACCGACTACTTCGTGGTGCGGGAGGAGGCGCGCTCGATCATCGAGCACATCCGCGCCGGGGTGGGTCCGGCGCTGATCCACGCCGACGTCGTCCGGCCGTACTCGCACTCCGCGGCCGACACCCAGAGCAAGTACCGCTCGGTCGAAGAGCTCGTCGCCGAGGCTCGCCGCGACCCGATCGACCGCTTCGAGCGCGCCCTCGTCGACGGAGGCGTGATCACCGCCGAGCAGGCGCAGGCCCTGCGCGACGACGCGCGAGAGATCGTGGCCAAAGCCGCGGCCGAGGCGCTGGCCGCCCGGCGCCCCGACCCGGCCACGATCACCGAGCAGGTGTACGTGCTGCCGTTGCTACCCGAGACGCCCGCCCCCGGCGCAAGGGGCGAAGCAGTGCCCATGGGCGAGGCCATCAAGCGAACGTTGCACGAGGCGATGGAGGCCGACGAGCGCATCCGGGTTTTCGGCGAGGACGTCGCCGACGCCCGTGAGGCCGTGCTCGCCAACGTCGAGGGCAAAGGCGGCGTGTTCGGCACCACCCACGGGCTGCAGCGGGCGTTCGGCCAAGCCCGCTGCTTCAACACGCCCCTCTCGGAAGCCAACATCGTCGGGCGGGGCGTGGGGCAGGCCCTTCGCGGGCTGCACCCGGCCCCCGAGATCCAGTTCTTCGACTACATCTGGCCGGCCATGACGCAGCTGAAGAGCGAAGCGGCCACCATCCGCTGGCGCTCGAACGGCGCCTTCACCGTGCCGATGGTCGTGCGGGTTCCCATCGGCGGCTACCTCACGGGTGGCGCCATCTGGCACAGCCAGTGCGGCGAGAGCATCTTCGCCCACGTGCCCGGGCTGCTCATCGCCTTCCCCTCCCGCGCCCGCGACGCGGCCGGCTTGTTGCGCTATGCCTTCCGCTGCGACGACCCCGTGCTCTTCCTCGAGCACAAGCACCTGCTGCGCCAGCCCTACACCGTCGACCCCTTCCCGCCCGCCGACTACATCGTGCCCTTCGGCCGCGGCGACATCCGCCGCGATGGCGACGACGTCACGATCGTGTCGTGGGGAGCGACCGTCGAGAAGTCGCTCCAAGCCGCCGCTCGGGCGGCGGAGGAGGAAGGCGTCGAGGCCGAGGTGATCGATCTCCGCTCGCTCGTGCCCTGGGACCAGGACCTCGTGTGCGAGAGCGTGAGCCGGACCCACCGGCTCCTGGTCGTCCACGAGGATGTGCTCACCGCGGGGTTCGGGGCCGAGGTGGCGGCGTGGACCGTCGAGCACTGCTTCACCGAGCTCGATGCGCCCGTCCGGCGGGTGGCCGCCCTCGACACCCACGTGGCCTACGAACCGGGCCTCGAGCGAGCGGTGCTGCCTCAGGTCGAGGATGTGCTGGCGGCGCTGGTCGACGTGGCCACCTTCTGACGGAACCTGTGACGACGTGACCGCGCTCGACAGCCCGACGACGACGCGTCAGGGAACCATCGGCGACAGCCCGGTGCGCCCGGACGGCATCCCGAAGGTGCAAGGCCGCTTCGCGTTCTCGTCGGACATCTGGGTGGACGGGATGCTCTGGGGCGCCACGCTGCGCTCGCCCCATCCCTTCGCCCGCATCGTGCGCGTCGATCCGTCGGCGGCCTGGCGGATCCCCGGGGTCGAAGTCGTGATCGGGGCCACGGACGTGCCCGGCCAACCGACCTTCGGGCTCATCAGTCAGGACCAACCGGTGTTCGCCAGCACCCAGGTCCGCTACGTCGGCGAGCCGGTCGCGGCCGTGGCCGCGGATCATCCCGAAACCTGCCGTCGTGCGCTCGCCGCCATCAAGGTCGACTACGAGGTCCTGTCCCCACTCACCGACCCCGAAGCCGCCGTCTCCGGCAGCCATCCGTCCATTCACCCCGATGGCAACGTGCTGCGCCACCAACGCATCGTGTGCGGCGACCCGGAGGTGAGCGGGCCGGTGGTGGTCGAGGGCACGTACGAGATCGGGATGCAGGACCAAGCCTTCCTCGGCCCCGAGGCCGCCTTGGCCATCCCCGACCCGGGCGGCGCGGGCGTCGAGCTGTTCATCGCCACGCAGTGGCTGCACGAGGACCGCAAGCAGATCGCCGCCTGCCTCGGGCTGCCCGAGGAACGGATCCGCCTCACCCTCGGCGGCGTCGGCGGCGCCTTCGGGGCCCGGGAGGACATCAGCCTCCAGGTGCACACCTGCCTGCTCGCCCTCACCGCGGGCCGGCCCGTGCGCGTGCAGTACGGGCGGCGCGAGAGCTTCCTCGGCCACGTCCACCGCCACCCGGCCACCGTGTGGATGCGCCACCATGCCGACGCGGACGGGCGGCTGCGCAAGATCGAGGCCCGTTTCGTGCTCGACGGCGGGGCCTACGCATCGACGTCGTCGGCGGTGCTGTGCAACGCCATCACCCACACCCAAGGGCCGTACCGCTGCGACAACGCCGTGGTCGACGGTTGGGCGGTGCGGACGAACAACCCGCCCTGTGGCGCCATGCGGGGGTTCGGTGTCGTGCAGGCCTGCTTCGCTCACGAGTCGCAGATGGACCGCCTCGCCGAGGCCTGCCGCCTCGACCCGGTCGAGATCCGGCTGCGCAACGCCATGCGCACCGGCGATCGACTGATCACCGGGCAGGTGGTGGAGAGTGTGGCCCCGGTGGCCCGTTGCATCCGCGAGACCGCCGCCCTGGCGATGCCGCCCGAAACGATCACCGACGCCGACCCGATGCGGCTGCCGGGGGGCGCCGGCCGCACGGCTGACGCTCACCATGTCGTGCGCGGCGTCGGCTGGGGGGTGGCGATCAAGAACCTCATGTACTCGGAGGGTTTCGACGACTACTCGACGGCGCGCTGCCGCCTGGCCGAGGGGGTGGCGACGCTCAAATTCGCGAGCGCGGAGGTCGGCCAGGGCTTCGTCACCATCGCCCAGCAGATCGCCCGGACGGTGCTCGGCGTCGACGAGGTCGTGCTCGAGCCGATGGACACCTCGATCGGCTCGGCCGGGTCGACGTCGGCGTCGCGCCAGACGTGGATGTCGGGTGGCGCGGTGGATGCCGCCTGCCGCAAGGTGCGCGAGCGCGTCTTCGAGCACGTGGGCCGCCTCTTCGGTGTCGACCCGTTGCGCCTCGCCATCGACGGAACCGACGTGGTGGACACCTTCGGGGGCAGCCGGGTGCCGGTGGCCGAGGCCACCGCCGGCCAACGCTTCGAGGAGACCGTGGAGTTCCGCCACCGGCCGACCACCGACCTCGACGAGCTCGGCCGGGGCGACTGCCACACGGCCTTCGCCTTCGTGGCCCATCGCGCCGTCGTCGACGTCGACCCGGAGCTCGGCCTGGTCAAGGTGGTGCAGATCGCCACCGCGCAAGACGTCGGGCGCGCGCTCAACCCGCTCTCGGTGCTGGGGCAGGTCGAGGGGGGCATCGCGCAGGGGCTCGGGCTGGCCGTGATGGAGGAGATCGTGTTGGACCGGGGTCACATCCGCAACGCCTCCTTCACCGACTACCTCCTCCCGACCTTCCTCGACGCGCCCTCGGTCGTCGCGACCTTGGTCGAGGAGCCTGATCCGCAGGCGCCGCTCGGGGCGAAGGGGGTCGGTGAGCCGCCCTGCATCTCGTCGACGCCGGCCATCGTGAGCGCCATCCGCAACGCCACGGGGCGAGCCCTGAGCCGGGTCCCGGTACGCCCTCAGGATCTCGCGCGGTGAGGTGAGGGCCACCGGAGGCGGCCGGGCGCGCCGAGAACGCCCGGCTGGAGGAGAGGAATGCGGGCCCGCCGTGTCACACGAGGTCACGGCCGTACATGTACTGTCCGTGGGGCGACGCGAAGGCGGATCGGCGCAAGCCCGGGCGGCTGAGTTCTCGGCCTTCTTCGAAGCGCACGAACGCCGCCTGCGCGCCTTCGCCATGCGCCGCACCGGCGATCCCCTCGCGGCCGACGACCTCGTGGCCGAGACGATGGCGATCGCCTGGAACCGTTTCGACGACCTCTCGACGCCGTCGCCGTTCGGCTGGCTGTGCGGTATCGCCATCCGCGTGCAAGCGAACGAAACCCGGATCCGGCGGCGCCAAGCGGCGCGGGTGGAGCGCGCCGCCGCCGAGGCCGAGACCCAGGCGCGTGCCGCCGGTCTGGAGGCCGACCGCCTCCTGCCCGAGCAGCGCGAAGCCATCGAAGCCGCCCTCGACCGGCTGCACGCCGACGACCGCGAGGTCCTCGCCTTGGCGGTGTGGGACGGGCTGGCCGACGGCGACATCGCGGTGGCCCTCGGGATCACGCCCGCCGCCGCCCGCAAGCGGCTCTCGCGGGCCCGCCAGCGCTTCCGTGACGCGTACGCCCGCATCACGGGCGAGCCCCCGACCGGGACGGGAGGCGGGTGACGTGAACGCGCCGCTCGACCCGATCGAGCTCTTCGCCCTCCTGAACCCCGTTCCCGACGACGAGGCCTTGGCGCCGACGCGCCGCTACGTCCCGGCGCAGCGGACGCTGCAGCGGATCCTCGCCGAGCCCGACGTCCTTCCTCCGGACGTGGCCGAGCCCGCGCCACCGGCCCGTCCCATGGCCCCCCACCGCCGGCGGTGGCGGGCGGTCCTCGTCGTGGCCGCCGTCACCGCTGCGGTGGCCGGCTCGGCGGCCGCCTCGTACATCGTCAGCCGCCAGCCGTCTCGTCCCGACACGATCGTTTGCTACGCGGCCGCGTCGCTGCGCGGCGACGCCATCCAGGCGCACGCGGCGCCGGATGACGCCGTGACCACGTGCCTCCAGGAATGGCGATCCGGATCCTTCGCCGGCTTCGGGCCCGTTCCTGCCGGTCTCGCAGCCTGCGTGCTGCCTTCCGGGGTCATCGGGGTCTTCCCCGGTGACCCGTCCGTGTGCGATCGCCTCCAGATCGCACGTCTTGCCACGGAGAGTGATGGTCTGACCACTAACGTGCCACAGATCGTCGACCAGCTGACCTCGTTGACGTCTCGGGTGTGTCTCGACGCGTCAGCGGCCAGGCAGGAGCTCCAGCGACTCCTCGACACCCTTGGTGCCTCGGAGTGGCGGATCGTCGGACCGACGGCCTTCCCGCCGTCCCGGCCCTGCGCGTCTCTGGCCTTCGATCCACCCACGAAGACCATCACCTTGGTGCCGGTGCCCGACACCGTCACCTCGACGCCTCCTGGAGGATGAGATGTTGCGATCCCTCGCCGTCACGGCGGCCGTCTCGGCCGCCGTGACGTTGCCGGCCGCACTGGCTGGCGCCACCACTGCCCATCCCGTGATGGCCACCTATGCCGGCCACACCATCACCATCAACGCCGGCAGCTGGCACGGGGCCCGGGCCTGCGCGACCGACGGTCTCGCGACCACCTGCTATGCATCGGAGGCGGCGATGCAGCGCGCCTTGAACCAGGGCTCGACCACGGCGAACCCCGCCTCGTCGGTCCGTCCGGCGTCCTCCTCCTGCTCGAGCGCGCTGCGGCTCTACGAGCACGGAGGCTTCGGCGGCCGCGTGCTCTACGTGACGTCGCGCTTCCTGTGGCTGAACCTGGGTAACTACAGCTTCAACAACATCACGAGCAGCTTCGCGGTCGGCGCCTGCACGAGCTACCTGGCCGCGAACTCCAACGGCGGCGGCACGTGGTACCCGGGCGGCAGCGCCTGGCAGAGCGTGCCCGTGATGCCGAACAGCTGGAACGACCGGATCAGCTCGGTGTACCTGACCTGAGTCCAGCGAAGAGAGGAAGGAGACCTTCCCCCCTTCGAATCACGTGCTCCGGTCGAGCGGCCAAGCCGGATCGACCGGAGCACCAAGACCTTTCACGGCTTCCAAGTTGGGGCGCGAAGGAGCACTGACGGCACCGCTCAGGCGACGAGCGGGGCCACCTCTTCGATGAACCGCTGGAGCTGCTCCTCGGTCTTCTTGTAGGTGTCGCCGGGGAAGTTCGGGAAGATCGTGAGGTACCCCATCCCGGTGAGGTCGCGGTGGAACGACAGCTCTGCCGCGACCTCTTCGGGGGTGCCGACCAGCAACCCGTTCGGCACGACCTCGTAGCCCTCGTACTGGAAGTGGTGCTCGGTCAGCCAGTAGCTGTCGTAGCCGAGCTGGTCGGCCACCACCCCGAGATCGACGAGACGCTCGGTGGCGTACCACATGTCGTCTTGGCCGTACCGCCGGTCCTGGGGGATCGGCGGGCCCGATCCGACGTCGTCCATCTCGACCCCGCCGAACACGAACACACCCAACGTGAGTGGTCGTGCCATCGATCACCTCCCGGCCCGGCGAGCGGCGCCCGCGGTTCCCCGGACGCTACTTCGAGGGCGTGGCTCTCGTGCTCCCGAGGTGCGCGTAGCGCAGCCGCAGCTCGCGCTTCAGCACCTTGCCGGACATCCCCCGGGGGAGCGGCTCGTCGGGGAACGGCACGCGCTTGGGGCGCTTGTAGTCGGCGAGCTGGGTCGAGCAGTGCGCCACGATCATGGCCTCGTCGAGCTCGGCGCCGGGGGCGGGCGTGACCAGCGCGACGGCCACCTCCCCCCAGCGCTCGTCGGGCAGCCCGATGACCGCGACGTCGGCGACACCCGCCACACCGGCGATCACACGTTCGACCTCGGCCGGGTAGACGTTCAGCCCGCCCGAGATGAGCATGTCCTTGGCGCGATCGACGATCGTCACGTACCCGTCCTCGTCCACGCGGGCCATGTCACCCGTGCGCAACCAGCCGTCGACCAGCGCGACCTCCGTCTCCTCGGGATCGCCCCAGTAGCCGCGCATGACCTCCGGCCCTTTGAGGAGCAGCTCGCCCACCGTGCCGACGGCCACGTCCCGGAGCGTGTCGTCGACGATCCGCGCCCGCGTGTGCATCATCGGGATGCCCGCGGAGCCCAGCTTGGCGGTGGCGTCCTCGGCCCGCAGCCAGGTGTTCATGCCTCCGCCTTCGGTGAGGCCGTACCCCTGCGACATGGGGATGCCCGCCGCCTGGAGCCCCGTCAGGAGGCTCGGCGGCACGGGCGCCCCGCCCGAGCCCGCGATCCGCAACGACGAGAGGTCGTAGCTACCGAAGTCGGGGTGGTGCAGGATCATCTCCCAGACCACCGGCACGGCGGCGAACACCGTGATGCGGTCACCCGCGATGCGCTGCAACGCCCGGAGCGGATCGACGGCCCGATCGAGCACGAGGGTGGCCCCCGACACGTAGGCCGGCCCCCAGGAGGAGACGAGGCCGCCGGTGAAGGCCAGCGGGAAGGGCAGGTACACCCGGTCGTCTCTCACCTGGCCGAGGGCGAGGATCCGCATCACGGCCATGTTCCACACGTTGGCGTGGGTCAGCATCGCTCCCTTGGGCTGCCCGGTGGTTCCGCTCGTGTAGCAGAGATAGGCGAGATCATCGGGGGCGACGGGAACGTCGGGATCCGAGCTCGAGGCGGCGCGCAGGCCGTCGAAGGTCGAGCCGATGGTGAAGCGCGAGACGTCGAGGCCCGCGGCGGCGTCGGCCAGCGCCCCGGCGAGGGCTTGATCGGAGACGGCGAGCCGGCAGCCGGAGTGCTCGAGCTGGTAGCGGAGCTCGGTCGGCGTCAGCCGTACGTTCAGTGGGACGAGGACGGCACCGAGCTTGTAGCAAGCGATCGCCAGCTCGCAGTACTCGACGGCATTGGCCGCCAGGATCCCCACTCGGTCGCCGTGGTCCACCCCTTGCGCGGCGAGGCCGTTGGCGAGGCGGTTGGTCCGCTCGTCGAGCTCGGCCCAGGTGACGTCTTCACCGTCGAGGCGAAGGTGCACGCGGTCGGGATCCCATCGGGCCCAGAAGCGCACGATGTTGGCCAAGTTCACCTGGGTCTCCTCCTTGGCACCCGCGTCTCGCGGCCTGCCGCGAGATTCTGCGTGATCCTGCACCAGCAGGGGAATCGACGCCCGCGGGAAGTTGATCGCGGCGGGTCCGTAACCTGTCCGGCAGGCGGGACGTTCACACGTATGACCGCGTGCGGACCGTGGGAGGGGAGCGTTTGCTCCGACAGCGAGGCGATGCCGAGCAGGCGCCGTTTGGGCAGCTCCTGGACGGCGCGCGCCGCCGCGACCCGGCGTCGCTGCGGCAGCTGCACGACTCGGTGGTCCGCCAGGTGGCCGCGTACTTCCGCACCAGTGGCTGCGTCGACCCGTCCGGGTCCACCAACGAGGTGATGTTCCGGGCGTTGACCAACCTGCACGCCTTCGAGGGCGCCGAGGATCGCTTCCGGGCCTGGGTCCTCACCATCGCCCACCACCTCCTGATCGACGAGCGCCGGGCGCGCAGCCGCCGGCCCCCCGAAGTGGCCCTTCCCGAGGACGCCGACTGGATTGCCGGCGACGACGTCGCCTCGGTCGCTGAGGCGGCCGACGGCACCGACCGCGTCCTCGCCATGCTCGCCGACCTTCCCGAGTCGCAGCGCGAAGTCATCGCGCTGCGCTGGGTCGGCGGCTTGAGCCTCGCCGAGGTGGCCGAGGTGTTGGAATGCAAGGTCGGGGCGGTCAAGGCGCTCCAGCATCGCGGTGTCACCACGCTGCGAGAACGTCACGTATCCCGCACCGTCGACCTGACGTTCACCCAGACATGACCGCCACGGCCACACCGAGCTTCCTCGAGGAGCTGGCCGCCGAGGCGCCTGAGCTCGCCGCGTCGTTCGACCAAGCCCTCGCCGAGTTGCTGGAGGCCGAGCCCGTCGCCGACGAGCGCCTCGCGCGTCTGCTGGGCGCCGGGCTCGTCGAGCCAGCCGACGCCCAGAGCACGGTCGTCCCCTTGCCGAGCTGGCGCTCACAACGTGCTCGGCGGGCGCTCGTCGCCGGCAGCGCGGTGGTGGCCATGATCGCCACCACCGGTGGCCTGGCCGCGGCCTCGGTGCTCCCCGCCCCGGTTCAACGCATGGTGGCCGACGCCGCCTCCCACGTCGGGATCGATCTCCCCCGGCCGTCGGCTCGGCCACGGGTGACGGTCGTGCCCGTCGCTCCTGTCGTGCCCGCTGCTCCCGTCGCTCGGGTCCCGACGGCCACCACGGCCGGCTCGACCCGGCCGCCGACGCCCACGACGGGTCACCCGTCCCGCGCCGCCCGAACCACCGCACCCACGAAGGGCGCGGCTACGGCCGCCACCACCGCCAAGCCGCCCACGACCGTGCCCGACGTCGCCGGGTACCACGAGGCGGTGGCGAACTTCCGCGCCTGCGTCGCCGTCGCCAGGGACGCGAGCGGCTGTGAGCCCCCAGATCCCGGCGCCTACCGTGTGGTGCCCTCGCTCGAGCCCGCCGACGTCGCCGCCTTCCGGGCTGCGCTCGCCCGCTTCCGGCTGTGCCTCGTGCAGGCCACCGGCGACCCGAAGGCGGTGCTCGCCTGCATCCACCCCCGGTTGGTCGACTACTTCCTGCACCCGCCGGTCCGACCCAAGCCCGTCCCGAGCCCGACGACGACGATCGCGCCCCGCCTCGAGGCCTTCCGCGAGGCCGTCGTCGCCTACGTCGCCTGCCTGCGAGCCTCGGCCGGTTCGCCGGAGCGGGCCGAGGCCTGCGTCCGGCCCGACCCGAGGGCCTACGGCCTCACAGGCTGGCCACCGTTCGTCCCCATCCCGCACACGTCGAGCGGGGCCTCGGCCCCCACGTTGTCGTCGCCCCCGGTGAGTTGGAGTCCGCCCGCGCCACCACCGGGGGTGACGTCAAACCCGCCGACGCCGCCGCCCACTCGGCCTCGCAGCACCCTGGCGAATCGCCGGCGATTCGCCGGGATCATCGCACACCGACGCTGACCCGCTCCTGAGCCGGGCCCTTCCCAGGGACTTCCCAGCTCAACCCTTATGAGCTCCGCGTCGAGCTCTGGCCCGAGCATCTCGGCCGCGACCGCGAAGGCGCGGTTGGCCGACGGCACCCCGCCGTAGATCGCCGTCTGCAGCAGCACCTCGCGCAGCTCCTCGATCGTCACCCCGTTGCGGCGGGCGGCCCGCAGGTGGAGCGCGAGCTCTTCGAAGCGGCCCGTGACCACGAGCATGGCCACGGTGATGCAGCTGCGCGTCCGGGCGTCGAGACCTGGGCGGGTCCACACCTCGCCCCATGCGTAGCGGGTGATGAGATCGAGGAACGGGGCGTTGAGGGCCGTCCTCCCCGCCGAGGAGCGCTCCACGTGCTCGGCGCCGAGCACCTCGGCGCGCCGGCGGGCGCCGCGCTCCCACGCGGGTTCGAGGAGATGGTCGAGCACTGCGGCCGAGAAGCGCTCGGGCTGGCCGAGGTTGGCGAGATGCGCATCGTCGGCGAGCACCGTCATGGCCGCGCCCGGGATGGCTTCCTGGAGCTCGACCATCCGGCTGGGCGGGGTGACCGGATCATCCGCACCGCACACGAGCAGCGTGGGCGCGGTGATGTCGCGCAGCTCGCCGCGGAGGTCGGCGCGGGCGATCGCCTCACAACACGCGGCGTAGCCCTCCGGGGCGCAGGCGGCCAGGGACGAGCCGGCGGCCTGTACCACCTCCGGATGCGCTGCCCGATAGCGGGGGGTGAACCAGCGCGCCGCCAGTGCGTCGAACAGGACGCCGGTTCCCTGCGCGCGGACCAGGGCGGCTCGTTCCTCCCAGGGTCCGGGCGGCCCGAGCTCGGTGGCGGTGCAACACAACACGAGGCGCTCGACGCGCTCGGGGGCGTGGGCGGCCAACCACATCGCCACCATCCCGCCGAGCGAGAGCCCGCAGAGATGGACGCGTTCGAGCCCGAGCCGATCGAGGAGGGCGACGAGGTCATGCCCCAAACTGTCGATCGTGTACGGGCCAGGCGGCGCGGGCGACCGTCCGTGCCCCCGATGGTCGTAACGGACCACGCGGAAGTGCTGGGCGAAGGGCTCGAGCTGTCGATCCCAGATCGAGCGGGTCGTGCCGAGGGAGTTCGACAGCACGAGGGCGGGCGCGCCGAGAGGGCCGTCGACGCTTGCATCGAGCTCGACCCTCTCGGTCACGGGTCTTCCCGATGGGCGGCGATGGCGCGCTCGACGAACGCGGTGGCCGATCCGAGGTAGGTCGCGGGATCGAGGAGGCGGTCGAGCTCGCCGGGCGGGAAGAGTGGGCCGAGGCGCGGATCCTCGGCCACGACCTCGGCCAGTGGGCGGCCCGACTCGACCGCGACCCGCCCGGCGGCCGCCACGCGGTCATGCGCCTCGGACCGCCCGAGCTGGGCGGCCAGGTGGAGCGACAGCCGCTCCGCCATCGCCAGACCGCGCGTGAGGGCCAAGTTGTCGCGCATGCGGGCCGTATCGACTTCGAGCCCGGTGAGCAGTTCGGCCAGCCCGTGGGCGGCGCCGGCGGCGAGGCGCATCTGCTCGGTCAGGGTCTCCCATTCCGCCTGCCAACCGCCGATGGCCCGAGAGTGCTCCTGCGGCATGACCGCCACCATGGTGGCGAGGAGGCCCGGGGCCCGCCGACCGGCGGCGACCAGCGCGTGCTCGCCGTGACGGGGTTGCGCTTCTGCGGCATCGTCGACGAGCCGCCCCGCCCCTCGCCGGCTGCCTCGTGGACCTCCCCGACCTCGGTCTGGGACAGCAGGGCCACGTCGAGCCCGACCTTGGCCGCCACTCCCGCCACCATGGCCAAGGCGGCTGCCACCTCGACGATGCGTTGGCGGTCGGTGAACCACGGCAGCGTGGGGACGCCCAGGCCCAGACGCCGGGCGAACCCTTTGGTCACCTCGATGCCTCGATCCTCGAAGGGAGCGAGGGTTCCCGCCGCCCCTCCGAGCTGCACGGCGAGGCGGCTGGTGCGGACCTCTCGCACTCGCCGGCGGGCATCGTCGACCGCGCTCAGCCATCCGGCCACGGTGAACCCGAAGGTGACGGGCACCGCGTGCTGGAGGAGGGTGCGACCGACCATCAGCGTCGTGCAGTGTCGCTCGGCGAGCTCGGCGGCGGCGGTGCCGGCCCGGCCGAGGTCGGACTCGACCAACTCGAGGGCGGCGCGAGCCACGAGCATCGCGGCGGTGTCGAGGACGTCCTGGCTCGTCGCCCCCCAGTGCACCCACGGGTCGGCGTCTTCGTCGACCGCGGCGACCAGCCGGCGCACGAGCGGAGTTACCGGGTTGCCGGCGTCGCGCCCCTCGAGGGCCACGCCGGCCAGGTCGTAGAGGCCGGCGTCGCAGTGCACCGCGATCCGCGGTCGCGGCCGCGGCGGGGATGAGACCCACGTCCGCCTCGGCGGCGGCGAGGGCGGCCTCCGCGTCCAACATCGCCTGTGCCCACGCCTGGCTCGACGTGACCCGGACGGCCTCCTCCGTCGTCGCCAGCGGCTCGAAGAGCTCAGGGGGCAAAGAAGATCGTCTCTTGCTGCTCGCCGTGAGCCTGGAGGTGGACGTCGAACCAGAACCCGCCCGCCGCCGCCGTCGCCTCCAACGTCGCTCGTCGCGCCTCGGGCACCGACCCGAGGACGGGGTCGTCGGCGTTCGCGTCGTGCTCGTCCGGGAAGTAGGCGCGCGTGTACACCGGCCGAAGGAGGCCGCGGGCGAACACGAGCACGGCGATGTGCGGGGCCTGCGTGGCCCCCGACCCTCCCGCGACCGGGCCGGGTTTGATCGTGGTGAACCGGTACCGGCCGGCGTCGTCGGTGAGGCTGCGACCGAAGCCGCGCCAGCTCTCCGAGGTCGCCGGCGGGTAGCGGCCTTCGCCGTCGGCGTGCCAGATCTCCACGACGGCATCGGGCACCGGAACGCCGCCGCCGTCGAGCACCTGGCCTTCAAAGCTGATGGCGTCGGGGTGCTGCGGCGACACGACCTGCTCGGCATCGTCGAGCCAACCGAGCCCGGACTTGAAGAACGGCCCGACCGTCTGCGAGGGCGAGGGGATGAGGTCCATGGCGCGCTCCTACTCGACGGGCGTGGCGCCGGGACCGTCCAGGACAATGTCCCAGTGGTACCCGAGAGCCCACTCCGGGATGGTCAGGTCGAGCACGAAGTCGGCCACGAGGCGCTGGCGCAGCCGCACGTCGCGGACCGAGTTGAGGATCGGGTCGTAGGGGAACAACGGGTCACCAGGGAAGTACATCTGTGTGACCAGGCGTGACGTGAAAGCCGTCCCGAACACGGAGAAGTGGATGTGCGCGGGCCTCCACGCGTTCTCGTGGTTCTTCCACGGGTAGGCACCCGGCATCAGCGTGACGAACCGATAAGTGCCGTCGTCGGCGGTGAGGCAACGACCGGCACCCGTGAAGTTGGGATCGAGCGGTGCGGGGTGCTGGTCCACTTCGTGCGCGTAGCGCCCGGCCGCGTTGGCCTGCCAGATCTCGACGAGCTGCCCGCCGGCGGGACGGCCCGCGCCGTCGGTGACGCGCCCGCTCACGATGATGCGCTGCCCGATGGGTTCGCCCGGGTGCTGCCGGGTGAGGTCGGCGTCGGCCGGCTTCACCTGGCCGAGCCCGAACAAGGGCGCACTGCGCTCGGTGAGCGTGTCGGGGCGCGGCGCCAAGGGCTGGAGCGGGGCGCGGGTTCTCGTCGCGACGTAGTCGGGATGGAGATAGGGCGGGTCCAGGGTCACGCGGCAGATCTTCCCAGCTCCGGCGCCGTCATGGCACGAGGGCGATCTTCCCCGTCACGTTGCGCCCGGCGAGCTCGGCGAGGGCTCGGACGGCGTCTGCCAGCGGGTAGCAGGTCGGCTCGACGGGGGAGAGGCGCCCGGCGGCAACCTCGGCGAGGGCCCCTTCCGTCATCGCCCGATGCTCGGCCGGGTGCTTGCCGACCCAACCTCCCCATTCGACGCCCGTGACGCGCCGGTTGCGCAGCAGCACCTGGTTGGCCGGGAGCCGGGGGATGGCGCCGGACGCGAAGCCGAGGACGAGGAACTGCCCGTCGTCGCCGAGTGCCCGCAGGCAGCTCTCGCCGAGCGCGCCCCCCACTGGGTCGTACACGAGATCGACCCCGCCCCCGGACTCGACCCGGGCTCGGTCCTTCACGTCTTCGTTGGTGCTGTCGATCACGACATCGGCCCCCATCGCCGCTGCGGCCGCTCGCTTCTCGGCGCTCGAGGCGGCGGCCAGCACCCGCAGGCCCATGCTGTGGGCGAGGTCGACGGCGGCGAGGCCCAACCCGCTCCCGGCGCCGAGCACGAGAATGGTCTGGCCCTGCTGGGCGTGGGCCCGGTGGTGGAGGGCGAACCACCCCGTGAGGTAGCTCTGGCTGAAGGTGGCGGCCTGGCCCGAGCTCAGCGCCGGGGGGGTCCGGAAGAGCTGCTCGGGCCGGGCGAGTACCTCGTTGGCGAACCCGCCGCTCGACACGAGCCCGAGCACCCGCTCGCCCGGGTGGAACTCCTCGACGCCGGGGCCGACCTCGGCGACCGTGCCGGCCACCTCGCCTCCCGGGACATACGGGAGGGGTGGCTTCACCTGGTACAGACCCTGCACGATCAGCCCGTCGACGAAGTTGACGCCGCTCGCCTCGACGGCCACCCGCACGAAGCCCGGACCGCACGCCTCCGCGTCCACCTCTTCGACGACCAGTTCGTCGATCGGGGCGAACTGGCGACAGACGACGCGACGCACGCTCACGCTCTCCCGTGATGATGCCCAGCCATCCGTCCATCGTCGCCGCCGCCCGCGGCGCGCACCAACCGTGGGCCGATCCGCCACACTGGGGGATCCCCGGCTGGAAGTGAGGCGAGATGGCCGAGTTGCTGGAGCTGACCCCCGACGAGTTGCTCACCACGACGCGAGCCGTGCGCAAGCGCCTCGATCTCTCTCGGCCCGTCGAGCGGTCGGTGATCGAGGACTGCATCGCGATCGCCACCCAGGCGCCGTCGGGGTCGAACCGCCAGGCGTGGCAGTGGGTGCTGGTCGACGATGCCGCCACGAAGCGGCGGCTGGCCGACCTGTACGGCGAGGTGTTCGACCGGTACATGCTGGCTCCTGCCAGCGCGGCCTATCCCGACGGCGACACACGAGCCGAGCGGCGTGATCGCGTGAGCGCCTCCGCCAAGTACCTCCGCGACCACTACCACGAGGTGCCCGTGCTCCTCGTCGTGTACCAGGAGGGCCGCATCGCGACGCAGCCGGCCGGATCGCAGGCCGGGTACTGGGGTTCGGTGATCCCCGCGGTGTGGAGCTTCATGCTGGCCTTGCGGGCACGGGGCCTGGGCTCGGCGTGGACGACCATGACCTGCCGGCGGGAGGCCGAGGTCGCCGAAGTCCTGGGCGTGCCCCACGAGCGCTACACGCAGGTGGGCATGTTCCCGGTGGCGTACACGCTGGGCACCGACTTCCAACCGGCGCCGCGACTCGACACGAGCAGTCTCATCCACTGGAACTCGTGGTGAGTGGCGACGGCCGGTGGCTCACCGTACGGTGTCATCGAGCCAGTCGGGCAGCCGCTCGTTGACGAGGGCGCGGTTCAGCATCTCGCAGTGGCCGTCGGCGCCCTCGGCCGCGGTGAACCGCAGCAGAGTCGTGGGGCAGGACAGCTTGGCGAGGAGGGTCTCGGCGCCTGCGGCCAACAGGTCGCCTTCGGCCATCGTGCCGGGCAGCGGATGTCCTGAGCGCGGGCCTCCATGGTGAACGGCGCGATGAGTCCGGCACCATCGCCATCCCGTGCTCCACGAGCGCGCCTTGGCCCGGCCCGTCGAAGAGCAGGCAGTGGTACCCGCGTTCGACCACTTCGTGACCGATGCCGAGATAGAGATCGGTGACCGTGGCGTCGTAGCCGTTGATCACGAGCGGCCGCCGTTCGCCGGCCCGGGCCCGTACCGCCGGCAGGAACCACGCGGGCATCGTCTTGCCGGCGAAGGACACGGGGATCTTGTCGGCGGGCGGGTCGCGAAGCGACATCGCCTTCTCGAAGGCCGTCATCTGCGCGTCGAAGGCTTTCACCAACCGCGGGTCGACGGGGGTGCCGAACAACACGCGGTAGCCCACCCCGTACGCGCACGTGGCGCGGAGGAGATGGCCCCGCCCGCTGGCGCGGTGCTCGGCGGCGATGGCGGCTTCGGCCTCTTGACGTGGCGGTCGGCGGCGGCGATCCACGCCGCGGAGAAGGCGTCGTCGTCCGGGTCCTTCAGCCCCACGGCAATGGCCGTCACCTCGCCGAGGTCGGCCCCGCCAGCGCAGACGAAGCCGAGGGCCCACGAGGCGAGCTGGTCATGGAGAGGGTCGGCGAAGAGTTGCATTCGGGGGCGACGGTAGCGCCGCCCCTCACACCAGCCGGGCTGTCAGCGGTGATCGAGGAGACGGAAGCGCGTGCCGGCGAGCAGCACGATCTCGTCTTCGCGGACCAGATGGCGTGACGAGGCGGCGGCCAGGACCGCCTCGCGGTCGACGGTGGCGAGGTCCACGCCACCGAGACCTTCGCCCCGGCCGTCGACATCGGCCACGAAGCGGATGGTGGCGTTGTCGAGCACCAGTGCCGGCGCGCCGGCGTCGCCGTACGTGACCTCGACATCGAGGATGCGGCCCCACCGCTCGGCCACCCCTTCCGGGTGGGGCGACTGGATCTCGGCGGCGGCGATGGCGGTGACGCGCTCTGTCCGCTTGGCCCGCTGCCACTCCGGCCCCGCTGGCATCCATGGCCCGTCGAGGTCCTCGCCGCCGGCTTGCACGTCGATCTCGAGGAACGAGCCGCCGGTGTCCTGCGGGTGGAGCTGCATCAGTCGGTAGTCGGTTTCGTCGTGCTCGATCACCTTGCGGATGCCGAGCTCGTCGATCCGCGCTTTGCGGGGAGCGTGGTCGTCGCACTGGAGGATCACCATGTAGCCGCCGTCGCCGTGGCGCCGGTCGAGGTAACGGCCCCCGGCCGTGCCCTCCTGGATCGGCGCGACCACTTCGAGGAACTGGCCGCCGACCGGGAACACGGCGTTCTCGAGGCCGAAGCGAGCCACGCCGGGATCTCGGTAGGCGATCTCGATCCCGAAGACGGCCCGGAGGTCGTCGACCACAGGCGCGAGCTCACGGGCCACGAGCGCGATCTGGCGGAGGCGCAGCATGTCAGCGACCGACGAAGTGGGGGGTCCGCTTCTCCACCCGAGCGGCGAAGGCTTCGCGTGTGTCCTCGCTGGTGAAGAGTTGCAAGTGACGTTCGGCTTCCTTCCGCACGAAGCTCGCCAGATCCATCCGCTCGGCGTCGACGAAGTTGGCCTTCAACGCTCGTACCGCCAAGGGCGCGGCGGCGCGTAACCGGCCGACCAGCGCGTCGACCGCCGCCGCGAAACCCTCGTCGTCCACTACCTGCGACACCAGGCCGATGGCCAACGCCTCGTCCACGTCGAACTTGCGGGGGAGGAAGTACAGCTCTCGCGCCCGGGACGGCCCAACGAGGCGGCTCAGCGTCCACGGCCCGCCCATGTCGCCGGCCACCCCGACGTCGAGGAAGGCGGTGTTGAAGCGGGCCGAGCGCGCCGCGATGCGGAGGTCGCAGGCGCAGGCCCATCCGAACCCAGCTCCGGCGCAGGCGCCGTTGACCGCCGCGATCGTGACCGCGGGTAGCTCGTGCAGGAGCACGGGCACCGAGAAGTCGTCGGGCCGCAGCCGCGCGTCGGCGCCCGAACCCGAGACGACGCCTTGCAGATCGGCCCCCGGGCAGAAGGCCCGCCCCGCGCCGGTGAGGACCAGCACTCGCAACTCGGCGTCCTCGGCCGCCTCGGCCAGGGCCTGGCCGGCCTCGAGGACCATCCGGTTGGTCATGCTGTTCATCCGGTCGGGCCGGTTCATCGTCAAGGTGGCGACCGGCCCGTCCTTCTCGTAGAGGATCGTCTCGTATCTCTCGCTCACAACTCGCCTCCTGCGCCGGCCGGGAGGCGCGGGCTCCCGTCCCGAGTCCCATTCTCCTCGTTCGAGCGGGTCGATTCGCGGAGATGCGTCGATGACCACGGATTTCACGGCGCCCGTGCACGTGTATGGGGCGTTGTCCTCGTAGTCCAAGTCGACGACCAGCCCGTTGTCGCAACCGATGTCCATGGCGTAGTAGCTGGTGAAGGCGATCGGCACCGTCTTGGGCATCGTGCCTTTGCCGAGCAGCTCGTCGTTGGCGAACAGGGTGAGCCTGTCGCCACTGCCCGGTTTGGGCTCGTCCCGACTCGAAGAGCATGCGGACGGTGACGTCGCCGGGAGGCAGCTGGTCGCCGAAGCCCTCGGCGATGCCGGTGTCCTCCTTGTGCGGGGCGAACTGGCCCACCCCGCGGCACCGCCGATGACCACCGAATCCAGTAGTGGCGGCGAGACGAACGACGAGGCCGACGCCGCCGCCCGAGCCAATTCCTCTGCGGCCGAGGTGATCGCCGGTCTGCGTGACCCGCACCTGGCCGTCAGTGTCGTGTTCGACGAGGATCACACCCTCCGACCCGACCCCCTTGTCCTTGACCAGTCGCCGAGCGCATCGAAGTCCCGCGGCGCCGCCTCGATCGACAGGTAGGCGGCCATGATCAGCCGAAGTTGTGACTCATCGCTATCGCCCGCGCCGATCCTGGCGGTCGTCTCGCCGGTCATCGCGCCGATCCATCCTGCGGTTGACTCCATGAGCGACCACGACTGCGGTTCCGACCGTCGCCGCGGTGCGGGCGACGGGCCGCGGGCCGACCACCCCCGGACGGCCAACTCGTCGAGCGGCAAGGGGCATGTCAGGCTCCTTCCTCTTCTTCGGCGTCGGCCTCGACGGCGGCCAGCAACGCCTGGACCGGGATGCGCCCGCTGGCGACGAGCTGGCCACCCGCCCGGCGGGCCGCACTCGCGAACGGCGCCGCCCACAGGTTCTCCCATACGAGGACGGCGGCGGTCGAGCCCGGTTCGATGGCGGCGGCGAGGCCGGTCACGTCATCCTCGGTCAGCAGGTGGGCCAGCTCGTTCTCGTAGGCGCGGAACTGGCCGGCCTCGGAGTCATCCAACTCGGAGATCTCGAAGGCGTCGAGCGATCCGTCTTCGTCCTTCTTGAGGATCAGGAGGTCGAGCACACGCACGATGCCGCGGTCGACGAGATCTCGGAGGTGGGGCGCCATCTCCCCGCTGAACTTGCTGCCAGGGAACTCGACCACGATCCAATCGACGGGGCCGAGCTCGTCGATGTCGAGGGTTTCATCTGCCATGAGCTGGGACCCTTCAGGTGAGTGAGGGATCGGAGGGGCGGGCGATGAGGTAGACCAACATGCCGATCAGCGGCACGACGAGGATGAACAGGGCCCATAACGCCTTCGCCCAGCCGCTGTGGTCGCGTCGGCGGAAGTTGTCGACGAAGGTCCAGACAATGCCGAAGAAGATGGCGAACAGGAAGAACCACCACAACAGGACCCAGAACATGCTCAGGAGCGGGAAGTCATAGGCGAACAAGGAATCTCCTCCAATCGACGTGGGCAGTGTACCGCGCGGGCCACCGGCCGGCTATCCCGATTCGGCAGTGCTGGCGCGGGAAAGCGGTTGATCGCCTCCGAGACCGTCTCGAAGTACGCGTCGGCGCCGATGAGCTCGCTCGAACCATAGCGGTCGAGTTGGGCGCGGACGTCGGGTGAGACCTCGGCCAGCAGGCGGCGCGTGCCCCGCTCGTGCAGCGACCCGGCGAGCTCGCTCATGGTCTGCGCGCCGCTGCAGTCGATGTCGGCGATGGCGGACGCGTCGATGCAGAGCCAGCGTACGGGCGGCTGCTCGTCGGCGGTGAGCGCCAGGATCTCCTCGGAGAAGTGGTCGGGTTCGGCGTAGTAGAGGCTGGCCGCGAGTGGTAGAGCACGAGCCCGTCGAGGGTGCGGGCGTCGGGATGGGGCGGCAGCGAGCGGAGGTGCTCACCGGTCGGGAAATCCTCGGCGCCGACGTTCGCGCCCGGCTATCCCGAGGCGGCACGAACCCAGCCGAATGTGGATAGCCGCACACGAGCGGCGATGCCAGCCTGGCGAGACAATCCCGGCCCGGAAGGGCAGAATCCAGATTCGGAGATCCGGAGCATCCGACCCCACCACGATGGAGCCCGACGTTCTCCCCATCTACGGTCAGCCGTGCAGCTGGACCCTTGCCCGGGCCCACGCCCGATCAGGCGACCGCATCGCCATCGTCGCTTATCTCGGTTCCAGTGACTCCTTCGACCGGGCCATCGTCGAGTTCTCGTTCGCATACGCGGACCAGAACGCCCGCGACTCCGAGGCGGCCAAAGCGGCGGCCACCGCCGGTCAGCTCGCCGTTGCCGAGGCGGTGGCCGCGGGGTAAGTGCGCGTCCATCTGGTCAACATCGGGCGGTAACCGGCAGACGCCGCGGCGCTGTTCCTGTCGACCAAGACCGTCGAGTACCACGTCGCCAAGGTCTTCCGGAAGCTCGGCATCTCCAACCGAACCCAGCTCGCCAACCGGATGGCCGCCAACAGGATCACCGCGTCCTGACCCCAGAGCAGACGCATTCTCAGAGGCCGCTCGGCCGGCCACCACGGCAAGCCGCCGACGAGGACTACCGCGTGGCGGAGTTCGTCAAACACCCTTCTTGCGGAGATCGCGAATCGATGCGGGCTGCGTGCACGCCTTGCGCTGAGGGATGCACCACAATCGTGCTATCCCGTGAAGAACGAGAGGAGCCGGCGATGGCCGAACCAGAGAAGGCAGCCTGGGTCGACGACCTCGATGTCGACGTCTGCTGGAAGCTGCTGGCCCATCGACCCGTCGGTCGCATCGCTTTCGTGCTCGACGGGGAACCGGAGGTGCTCCCCGTGAACCACGCCGTCGACGGGCACAGCATCGTGTTCCGCACGTCGCAGACGCCGATCCTCGAGGCGCTCGCGGGGGGAGCGACCGCCGCCTTCGAGGTGGACGATGCCGACCCGGCGGTCGAGACCGGGTGGAGCGTGCTGGCCAAGGGCCGGGCGGCGGAGGTCGTCGACGGTGGGGAGCGGGCCGACTTGGCGCGACTGGGCGTCAAGCCGTGGGCGCCCGAGGAGAAGGAGCGCTGGATCCGCCTCGTCCCGCACGCCGTCAGTGGCCGAGCCATCAGCCGCCGACGCGCCGGGCCGGCCGCCGACGTGCTTCGCTCCCTGTCGAAGGGCTGAACCAGGCTGACCGCGAACGCGCGGTGGTTGCGAGCCTCCGGTCCTCTTGTGCGCGGCGCCCGATAGGTGTACCTTTTGGTACATGATTACCGACAGCAGTGTCGAGATCGATGCGGCCGCCGCCATTGTCTGGGACGTCTACGCCGACGTCGAGCGCTGGGCGGAGTGGACCGCGTCGATCGAACGGATCGTGCCGCTCGATGGACCGGGCCTCGAGGTGGGGAAGCGCTTCGAGATCAAACAGCCTCGTCTCCCGAAGCTGGTGTGGGAGGTGACCGACGTGCGACCCGGTGCGTCGTGGACCTGGCGCCAGCACTCCGTGGGCGCCACGACGGTCGCCACCCACGAGGTCGTCGCCCAAGGTGCTCACCGCACGCTCGTGCCGCAGCGCATCGAGCAGCGGGGGCCGCTGGGCGTGGTCTTCGCCGTGATCAGCCGCCGCCTGACCAAGCGCTACCTCCACTTGGAAGCGGAAGGTCTGAAGACTCGCAGCGAGCAGCGCCAGCCGCGGCATGCCGCGCCCGCCTGACGAGCGGCGACGAAGGGAGCTGCTCGACACGGTGATCGACGCGTTCGCGAGCGGCGGGATCGGGAGCCGGTCGCTGCGAGACGTCGCCGAGGTGGTCGGGACCAGTCATCGCATGCTCATCCACTACTTCGGCTCACGAGATGAGTTGCTGCTCGCCATCGTCGAGGAGATCGAGCGCCGACAGGCGGCGACGCTCGCCGTCCTTCCCGACCACCCTGCCGACGCCATGGCCGCCATGTGGGCCGACTTGCATCGAGCCGAGCTCCGCCCGTTCGAGCGATTGTTCTTCGAGTGCTACGTGCGCGCTGCGCAGGGCGAGGAGCCGTTCGCGCGCCTCCTTCCCGGAGCGGTGGACGGGTGGCTCGCCCAGGTCGATGCGCACACCGGAGGCACCGCAGACCGCGCGCTGGCGCGGCTCTCCCTTGCCGTGACCCGTGGGCTGCTGCTCGACCTCGTGGCCACCGGCGACAACGAGGGCGTGGACGCGGCCGCTGACTACTTCATCGCTCTCCTGCGCCGGCGGAGGACGTCGTCCACTGAGATCGCGGGCCCCAGTTCGATAGAGCGATGAGGACCCGCCGGGCCGCGTATCCGCGCGCATCGGCCTGCATGAACGACAAAACGCGGGCGTGGAGGGTCGGAGGAGAACCGTGAGAGCGGGTGAGCGGGTGACGGGAATCGAACCCGCATAGCCAGCTTGGAAGGCTGGAACTCTGACCATTGAGCTACACCCGCGGACCATCTGAGGCTACCCGGCGGCCATGACCCGGGACCGCGCAGCTCGTTCTCATCCGTTCTCAGTTGACGGGGTACCAGCCGCTAGCGTGCCCACAGTGAACGAGCTCGACGGGATCGTCCTGGGCCGGCTGCGTTCCATCGGGCAACGGGTCACCCGGAACCGGCGGGCGCTTCTCGCCGTGCTCGTCGAGGGCCACCGTCCCCTCAGCATCCCGAGATCCTCGAGCGCCGCCCGGGCCTGGCTCAGAGCTCGGTCTACTGCAGCCTGGCCGTGCTCGAGCAGGCCGGTCTGGTCCGACGGATCGTGTCGAGCGACGAGTTAGCCCGCTACGAGCTGGCCGAGGACCTGACCGAGCATCACCACCACCTGATCTGCTCGTCCTGCGGCCGGGTGCAGGACGTCACCCTGCCCGACGGCTTCGAGCGCTCGATCGACACCACCCTCACCCGCATCGCCGATGACGCGGGCTTCTCCGTCGACCACCATCGCCTCGATCTCGTCGGCACCTGCGACGACTGCCACTAGTCAGCTGCGAGCGTGGCCCGACCTCAGCGCTCGACATGGTGCCGGCCGGTGCATTCCTGGCAGGCTGGCGGGAGGAGCGTTCCCACGAGCGGGAGGAAACCCGTGACGACCTACGACAAGCTGTACATCAACGGGGCCTGGGTCCCCTCGAGCGGATCCGGCACGTTGGACGTGATCGATTCGGTCACGGAAGAGGTCATGGCCACCATCCCTGCCGGCACGGCGGCCGACGTGGACGCGGCGGTGACCGCCGCCCGCGCCGCCTTCGACGCATGGGCGGCCAAGCCGGCCGACGAACGGGCCAAGGAGCTCACCCGGATCGGTGAAGCCCTCGGGGCGCGTATGGACGAGATCGCCACGGTCATCAGCCGCGAGACCGGGATGGTGAAGCCGCTGTCGCAGCTCGTCCAAGTCGGGTTGCCGATCAACAGCTTCACCCAAGCCGCCGCGTTGCTCTCCACCTTCCCCTTCGAGGAAGAGGTCGGCAACAGCCTCGTGATCAGCGAGCCGATCGGCGTCGTCGGCTGTATCACACCGTGGAACTACCCACTGCACCAGATCTCGGCGAAGGTCGCCTATGCGCTGGCCGCCGGGTGCACGGTCGTGCTGAAGCCGAGCGAGATCGCGCCCATCGACGCCTTCATCCTCGCCGAGATCATCCACGAGGTCGGCCTGCCTGCGGGCGTGTTCAACCTCGTATCGGGTGACGGTCCGGTCGTGGGCGAAGCGATCGCCTCCCACCCGGGGGTCGACATGGTGTCGTTCACCGGCTCGACCCGGGCCGGTCGCCGCGTGGCGCAACTGGCGGCCGAGTCGGTGAAGAAGGTCGCGTCGAGCTGGGCGGCAAGAGCGCCAACGTGCTGCTCGACGACCTCGATACCGATGCGTTCGCCAAGGCCGTGGCCGACGGGGTGGGGAAGTGCTTCCTCAACTCCGGCCAGACGTGCTCGGCCCTCACCCGCATGCTCGTCCCTCGCGGCCGCCAGGCCGAGGCCGAGCAGGTGGCCGCGGCCACCGCCAGCGTCTTCAAGGTGGGCGACCCCTTCGCCGAGGACAGCCGCTTGGGCCCCCTCGCTTCGTCAGCCCAGCGCGACCGCGTGGAGGGCTACATCGCAAAGGGCATCGAGCAGGGGGCGAAGGTCGTCGCCGGCGGCCCGGGCGCGCCGGAGGGTCTCGACCGCGGCTTCTACGTGCGACCGACGGTGTTCTCCGAGGTGCGCCCGAACATGGTGATCGCCCAGGAGGAGATCTTCGGGCCTGTGCTGTCGATCCTTCCCTACGACGACGAGGACGACGCTGTCGAGATCGCCAATGACACCGTCTACGGCCTGGCCGGCGGCGTCTGGTCAGCGGATGCCGAACGAGCCAAGCGCGTCGCCCGCCGCTTGCGCACCGGCCAGGTCGAGATCAACGGAGGGCGCTTCAACCCGAACGCGCCTTTCGGCGGCTACAAGCAGTCGGGCATCGGGCGCGAGTACGGCCACCACGGGCTCGAGGAGTTCCTCGAGGTCAAGTCGCTTCAGCTCTGACGCCCTCCGCTCATGGGTCGATCGCCGCCACTGACGTGGCCCGACGACATCGATGACATCCTCGGCGGTGACCTGACTGCCGCGCTCGTCGGGCTGCGCACCCGCTTCGCGCTGGGCTGGTTGGAGGTCGAGGGCGGCCACACCAGGTTCTTCCCACACTCCACGGGCGGGTTCACGGCGCCGCCGAACAAGACCGTGCTGCTGTTGGCCAACGGCTATCTGGCCCGCCGCGGTCTCAGGCGGGCGCGCCGCCGTCAGACCGGCACGACATCGTCGCCGACGTAGAGCCGGCCCTCCACCGCCACCAGCGCGCCCACGCCCAGGCACCCGGCCCGCTCGGCTTGGATCGTGCGGAGGACGTCGAGGTCGCGCTCGATCCCACCGGGTTGCACGCGGGTCGTCATGACGCAACGATCGACTGCGTTCACCACGTCAAGCTCGACAGACCCGATCCTCACGCGGGTGCCGACGAGCTCGTCGTCGCCGTCCCCATCGAGCACGACGTTCATGCGGAAGCGGCGCGGATCCCACGCCCGGAACGTGGAGCGCGACGCCAGGGTCACCATATGCCGGCCCGAATCGTGGAAGCTGCCGGCGGGGCCGTCCCATTGGATCCACTCCGCCTCGTCCTCACGTTCGAAGTCGACCGCGATCTCGAACCGACCCGGCTCGCGACCCGAGGCCCGCAGGGCCACCGGCTTGCCGAGCCAGCCGCACAGCTCCTCGTCAGAGGTGGCCAGCGCACCATCGGGCAGCGTGATCTCGACCGCCCCTTCGTCGACGAGTCGAGCGTGGGCGAAGAGCAGCCGGGGCTCCCGCCGCGCCGTGAGCGACAACCCGGTCGAGAGGTCGACGACAGCCCAGTGACGGTCGCCGACGAGGCCACGCCGGCCGACATCGGCCGCGTCCACTGCCTCGCCCTGCATGGATTTGACCGGATAGCGCCACAACGCCGCGACTCGCACATCCCCAGCATCGCAGGCCTACGGATGCGGGCGCCTCACCAGCTGACGTCGTCGCAGCCGCGATGGTCGTCGGGTTCGACCTGGAGGGTGGCGTGGGCGAGGCCGTGGCGCTCGTCGAGCAGTTGGCGAGCCTGGTCGAGCACGGCGTGGGCGTCGGTGCCGACGCGCACCATGAGGTGGGCGGAGGCGACCTCCATGTCGGAGGTGAGGGTCCACACGTGGAGATCGTGGACGTCGACCACTCCCGGGATGCCGGCGAGATCCTGCTGGAGCCCGGCCACGTCGAGCCCCGGGGGGGCGGCCTGGACGAGCACGCGCAGCGCTTCCCGACCGATGCCGAAGGCGCGGGGAGGATGAAGACGCCGATGGCCGCGCCGATGACCGGGTCGACCCATGTCCAACCGGTGAGACCCCAGACGATGGCGGCGACGATGACGCCCACCGAGCCGAGCGTGTCGGAGAGCACCTCGACGTAGGCGGCGTGCAGGTTGAGGCTCTCCTTGGCGCCTTCGCGCAGGAGGGCGAAGGCGGCCAGGTTCACCCCGAGGCCGAGCACGCCGACCACGATGACGGGCACCGACGGGATCACTTGGTCTTCCGTGAGCCGCTGGGCCGCCTCGACGAGGACGAAGGTGGCGACGCCGAAGAGCAGGACGGCGTTGGCGAGGGCGGCGAGGATCTCGAGGCGGTAGAGCCCGAAGGTCCGCTGCGGATGGGCCTGCACCGTGGAGGCGGCGCGGATGGCGGCCAGGGCCATGGCGAGGCCGAGTGCGTCCGTCGCCATGTGGCCCGTGTCGGACAGCAGCGCCAAGGAGCCGGTGATCAAGCCGGTCACCAGCTGGACGACGAGGAACGAGACCACGAGCACCAGGGCTCGGCCGAGGGCACGACCGTGGCGCGCCCCGGCTCGGTCCTCCGGTGATCCGTGGTGGTGGGCGTGCTGGTGGCTCACCGCCGGTCTGGGTCCTCGCCTTCGGCACGGTGCCCGACGCGGCACCGCCAGGAACGACGCCTCGATGTTGGCCGATCGCCTGGTGAGCGTCAACGCCACCCCCAAGGGTCACCGGCAGACCCCGCTCGCGCCTGGGAGAATGGACGTGGTGCCAGATCCGCCCCCGATCACGGTGTTCCTCCTCGACGACCACGAAGTGGTCCGCCGCGGCCTGCGCGACCTGCTGGAGGCCGAGGGGGACATCAAGGTGGTGGGCGAGGCCGGCGCCGCCGCCGAAGCCCTCGGCCGGGTGCACGCCCTCGATCCCGACGTGGCCGTGCTCGACGTGCGCCTGCCGGACGGCAACGGGGTGGAGGTGTGCCGCGACATCCGCTCGAACCATCCCCGAACGGCCTGCCTCATGCTCACGTCGTTCTCCGACGACGAAGCGCTCTTCGATGCCATCATGGCCGGCGCCGCGGGGTACGTGCTGAAGCAGCTGCGCGGCGGCGACCTCGTGTCCGCCGTCCGTTCCGTGGCGGCCGGCAACAGCCTCCTCGACCCGCAGGTGACGGCGCGGGTGCTCGAGCGGCTCCGGCGGGGACCCGAAGTCGACGCCCGCCTCGCCCGGCTCACCGATCAGGAGCGCAGGATCCTCGAGCTCCTCGCCGAGGGGCTCACCAACCGCCAGATCGGCGAGCGCCTCTACCTGGCGGAGAAGACGGTGAAGAACTACGTCACGGCCGTGCTGTCCAAGATGGGCATGAGCCGGCGCACCGAAGCCGCTGTGTACGCGGCCCGCCACCTGCAGAACCCTGCCGGCGACTGACGGGCTCCTGGCCCGCCGCGAAAGGACGTTGGTCCTCCGGCCCGGTGCCCCTCGCCCGCAGCCTGCAGGGGGCGCACGCTGCTGACATGAGGCCATGAAGACTCCGGTCGGGTGTGCGTTCGTGGCCTTGGCGGAGCTTCGAGCCATCGATGTGATGGAGGCAGACCCGCTCGGGGTGGCCGAGCACGACAGCCTGGGCGCGGCCTGGGAGGTTCTCGCTCGCAGCGGCTGTGGGTTCGTGCCCGTCGTGCGCGAGGGGCGGGTCGTCGGCGTGATCGACGATCGAGCCCTGGTGATCGCCGGGGGCCGGCGGACCACCTCGGGCACGAAGCGGATGGCGGCCGACTGCGCCAGGCCGGCGACGTGCGTCGCCCCGTCCACGCCGTTGGCCGAAGTGGTCGCCTCGGTGCGACGCGCGCCCAGCCCGGTGACCTTCGTCGTCGACGACGACGGGCGGCCCCTCGGGATGATCACCACCCGCCAGCTCGTGGCCCTCCTCGATGCGGCGATGGCGAGCAGCGCGCACCAGCACTGAATGAGCGACGGGGGAAGGAGACCTTCCCCCGTCGGACCCCCGCATCCGGGGAGCTCCGTTCGACCAGCCAAGCCGCCTCGACCTCTGCGGGAAATTCGGTCGCAACGTCCGTCTCGAGTACCGCCCAGTAGAACGAGACGGGCGGGCCCCCGGGCTCAGACGAGGGGCACGACCCAGGTGAGCGTGGTCCGGTCGGCGTCGTCGTCGCGCATGAAATGCCCACCGAGCGCCCGCGCCCGGGCGATCAGGCGGGTGCGGCTCCCACCGAGGGTGGGGGGTTCGGCGGCCACGTCACTCTCGACCCGGACCACCAGCCGTTCGTCGAAGATCTCGACGGCCACCCGCACCGCCCGGGAGGCGACGACCGGGCCGAGCTCTTCGAGGCTGTCACGGACGGCGGCGACCGCGTGCTCGGCCAGCCCGTCGCTCACCCGCTGGTCCACGTCGGCGCCCACCCTCACGAGCGGCTCGGACCCGAGCGGCCCGACCACCCGGGCCACGGTGGCGAGCACCTCGGCCCGCAAGCCGGCCTCGGCTTGGCCGGCGGGAGCCGCGGTGATCACCGACCGGAGGTCCCCGATCGTGGCGTCGAGCCCGTCGATCACCTCCGCGAGCCGGTGGGCCTCGTCGTGGTCGAGTCGCCGCCGCGTCGCCTCGAGAGCGATCCCCGCCCCGTAGAGCCGTTGGATGACCGTGTCATGGATGTCGCGCGACACCCGATCGCGTTCTTTCAGGACGGCGACGTCGTGCTCCAACGACTGGCGGCGGGCGTTGTCGATGGTGGCCGCCGCTGCGGTGGCGAGCACCAGCACGTGGCGCTCGTCGGCGGCCGTGAAAGGTCGACCGCCCCGCTTCTCGGTCAGGTACAGGTTGCCGAAGGCGTCGCCTCGCACGCGGATCGGCACGCCGAGGAAGGTGCGCATGCGCGGGTGATGGGGCGGGAAGCCCACCGCGTCCGGATGCTTCGTGAGGTCGTCGAGGCGCACGGGCCCGCCGTTGGCGATGAGCTTGCCCAGGAGTCCCAGGCCGACGGGCGGCGCGCCGATCGCCTCGCGCTGCTTCGGCGTCATCCCCACCGCCACGAAGTCGCTGAGCGAGCCGTCGGGCCCGAGCACTCCGAGCGCCCCGTAACGGGCGCCCGTCAGGTCACAGGCCGCCTCCGTGATCCGCCGGAGCAGGAGCGGCAAGCTGGTCTCGGAGATCACACCGACGACGGCGTCGATCAGCCGGTCGGTCTCCCTGCGCCGGTTGGCGGCGCCGCGAGATGGCCGCTCCTGCGTCGCGGCGCCCGTGAGACTTCGATCCGACGGGTGAATGTCGGATGCTTCGTCATGCAACGAAGTACTCGGAGGGGAGATCGTCGTCATAGCCGGGCTTGTCCGGTGCGGCGGGGGCCTCGCGAGTGGTCGGCTGATCGGATGGTTCAGGCGATTCCTCGGGCTTCGCCTCGACCGCGACATCGAGCAAGGCCCACGGCACCGCATAGTCGTCGTGCTGCGGGACGCTCATGGTCACCACCTCTGGTCCAGCATCTCGCCTCGGCGGCGCCGGCGGCCAGGGACGAAGGTCCCGGCGCACCTCCCGGTGGGCCTGCGCGAAGTGACCGCCCAGGGACCTTCGACCCTGGGATGGGGGGCGCGGGCAGTAAGGCTGGGGATCATGACGATCGACAACCGCACCGGCATGGTCGTGCTCGACACGCCCGCTTGCTGGGACCTCTTGCGCAGGACCGAGGTGGGGCGGCTCGCGGTATCCATCCAGAACCGCCCCGACATCTTCCCCATCAACTACGTCGTGGACCACGGCACGATCGTGTTCCGCACCGCCGAGGGGACCAAGCTGGCGGCGGCGGTGCTCGGTCAATCGGTCGCCTTCGAGATCGACGGGTACGAACCGGCCTCCGGCCAGGCGTGGAGCGTCGTGATCAAGGGCCCGGCCGTTGAGATCGAGCGCATGCACGAGGTCTTCGAGGCGCTGGACCTGCCGCTGTTCCCGTGGAACGCCTCGCCCAAGCCCCGCTTCGTGCGCATCGAGCCCATCGAGGTCTCCGGCCGCCGCTTCAGCGTGGCGGACACCCCGGCGACCGGCACCCCCTCGACCGGCGCCCAACGAGTGGCCACGAAGCTCTAGGCCGCGCCGGCCCCACACCGCCCCACGAACGCCCCCACCGGCTTGTTTCGCGCCCATCGCGGCCGCCGCGTGCGCGAACCTGACGGTTGCGCGAACCGAATCGGCTCGCCCGAGGAGAACTGTCACATGCGCCACCTCCTTCATTCGCTCCGCGTGAAGGCCCTCGTCGCGGTCGCCTTGGCGGGCGGTGCGGTCGCGTTGATCGCTCCCGCCGCGTCCGCCCATGTCACCATCGAGGATGACCAGTTGCCGGCGGGGGCGCCGGCGGTGCTGCACTTCGACGTGCCGAACGAGAGCGACAAGTCGGCGACGACCAAGGTCGAGATCGCCATCCCGGACACGGTGCTCATTCCGTCGGTGACGCCGCGGGCGACCGGGGATTGGACCGTGACGGTCGAAACCCGCAAGCTCGACCAGCCGGTGCAGACCGATGACGGCGAGGTGAGCGAAGTGGTCTCGAAGGTGACCTTCGAGGGGGGGAAGGTCCCCGTCGGCCAGTTCGAGGTCTTCGACGTCGCCGTCGACGCCATGCCCGACCAACCAGGTCTGACGCTGGCCTTCCCCACGGTGCAGACCTATGACGACGGCACCGTGGTGCGCTGGATCGACCCGGTGAAGGAGGGCCAGCCCGAGCCCGAGCACCCCACGCCGATCGTTACGCTGACCAAGGCGGAGGGGGAGGAGTCCGGGAGCGACAGCAGCGGCCTGGCCGTGAGCGGCATCGTGCTGGGCGCCATCGGCGCCGTGCTCGGGACGACCGGTCTCGTGATCGCCCTGCGGCGCCGCTCGTCGTGACCCGCGCCCGGCTGGCAGCACTCGTCGCCACTCTTCTGGCGGTCGTGGTCGGTCTGGCCTCTCCGGCCTCCGCCCACGCCAGCCTCGTGGGCAGCGAGCCCGTCGGCGGGGCCCAGCTGAACAGCTCGCCGCCGAGGATCGAGGTGCGCTTCGACGAGTCGGTCGGCATCCCTCCCGGCGCCCTCCGCCTCTTCGACCAGCGCGGTCACCAGGTCACGCTCGGCCGCGCCGGCCATGACGGGCCGAGCGCGATCGCCGCCCCCGTGACCGAGAACCTCGGCAACGGCCTCTACGTGGTCGCCTGGCGGGCGGTATCGGCGGACACCCACCCGGTGCAGGGCGCCTACACGTTCCAGGTGGGCGCCGCCGCCTCAGGGGCGGACGTCGGCGCGCTCGATCGCCGGCATCGAGGCGAGCCAGGGCGGCAGTGACGCGATCGGCTTCCTCGCCGGGCTGGCCCGCTTCGCCTTGATCACCAGCCTCGGGCTGCTCGTCGGGGCGCTCGCCTTCCCCATGCTCACGCGCGCCGTGCCCGACGAGCGGTGGGCAAGATGGTGCCGCCGCGTCGCCATCGTCACGATGTTGGCGGCGTGGACCGCCATCGTCCTCCAGGTGCCCGTCAGCGCGCAGCGCGGGCTCTCCGCCGTGTTCGACCACGATGCCTGGAGCTCTCTCCTCCAGACCACGGCAGGCAAGGCCGCCGTCGTCGGAGCCGTCCTCCTCACGCTTGCCGCGGTGGCCGCGAGCGCGGGGCGCGGTGCGCGAGCCCGTCTGCCCCTTCTCTGGGCGCTGGTCGGGGCGGCCGTCGTCGCGTCCGTGGCCGCGGGCCACGGCTCGACCGGGCGGCACGTGCCCGTCGGCTTCCTCGTCACGATCGCCCACCTGTGCGCCATGGGCGTGTGGTTCGGAGGGCTGGCGGTCCTCGCCATGATCACCCTCCGTTCTGCGCCCGACGAGGGCAGCGAGGCCACGGTCGACCGCTTCTCGGCCGCGGCCTTCGTCGCCGTCGCCGTCCTCGCCGCCACGGGGGTGCTGCTCGCCTGGCGCCAGCTCCCGAGCCTCGATGCGCTCACCTCCACGACCTACGGCAAGCTCCTGCTCGTCAAGACCGGGCTCGTCGTCGTGATGGTGGCCATCGGTGGCCTCAGCCGCCAGGTCGTGCGGCGGCGCTCGCTGTCGGTGCGGGCGGTCGGCGCCGCGACGGCCGTCGGATCGGCGACGCGATCGCTGCGCCAGCGCGTGGTCGCCGAAGTGGCAGTGGGCGTCGCCGTGCTCGGCGTGACCGCTGCGCTCATGGCGGCGAACCCGGCGGCCTCGTCCACTGGCCCGGTGGCACGTGCCCTCGTTCAGGGTGACGTGATCGCGTCGCTCTCGCTCAGCCCTGGCCGCACCGGTCCCAACACGCTCCACGTCTACCTCAGCGGGCCGGGCGGCAGCCTCCAGCAGTTCCAGGAGGTCCAGGCCACGGTGCGCCTGCCCAAGCGCGACGTGGGCCCGCTCCCGGTGCCCCTGACACTGGCGGGTCCCGATCACTACATCGCCACGGTCGACGTGCCGTTCAAGGGGCGCTGGACGTTGCAAGTGTCCGCCCTCGTGAGCGAGTTCGATCGACGGATCTTCACCACCACTTTCGACGCCAACTGACGAGGGCCGCGTGTGAGTCCAGTACGCACCTGGGTCGCCGGCGCCGCGACGATCGTCGCGATCGTCGCCGTCGGGGCCTGCGGCAGTGACACGAAGGCCGTACCGCTCAGTCCCGAGGCCGCCGCGGGGCAGATGGTGGCGCAGCAGAACTTCTGCTTCGACTGCCACAGCACGAACGGCAGCCCTCGCAGCGGCCCGACGTGGAAGGGCCTGTGGGGCAGCACCGTGACACTGCAGGACGAGCACCAAGTCGTGGTCGACGACGCCTACGTCACGGAGTCGATTCGCGATCCGAAGGCGAAGATCACCAAGGGCTACCCGGCCACCATGCCCGCGGTCGCGCTCAGCGACCAGCAGATCGCCGAGATCATCGCCTACCTCAAAACGCTGAGCCCGAGCGGCTGAGCTGGCGGCGATGGCTGCTAGCGTGGGTGGAACCCGCCACATGGCGGGTCATCGCAAGCGCTCGCAAGAGGATTACAAGAGAAGAGAACTGCATTGGCTACTGGCACCGTCAAGTTCTTCAACAACGAGAAGGGCTACGGCTTCATCAGTCGCGAGGACGGCGAAGACGTCTTCGTTCACTATTCGAACATCCAGGGTTCCGGGTACCGGTCGCTATCCGAGGGCCAGCACGTCGAGTTCGACGTCGCTCCGGGGCGCAAGGGGGAAGAGGCTCAGAACGTCCGTGTGATCTGAGCATCTTGCCGCTCTCGTGCGACGGCCGCCGGCTCCTGCCGGCGGCTCGTTCGCGTTCAGCCCCCCGTCGAAGCCGGCTCGGCCGCCTCGATGGTGACGGTCCCGCTGCTTCCGTCCACCAGGATCATGGCGTCGTTCGGGATGCGTCGCGTCGCGTCCCGTATCGAGACCACGCAGGGGATGCCGAGCTCGCGGCTGATGATCATGGCGTGGCTGCCGAGCGCGCCGACCTCCACGACGACGCCAGCGGCGGGCACGAACAGCGGCGTCCACGCAGGGTCGGTGTTCGGCCGCGATCAGGATGTCGCCCGGCTCGAGGGCGAACGGGTCCGAGGGGTCCAGCATGATGCGGGCTCGGCCTCGGGCCGACCCCGCCGGAGCCCGCGGTCCCGGAGAGCACGGTGCCCGGCGTCGGCCGACCTCGACGGCCCGCTGCGCCACGGGCCTTCCACTGCGACAGCGGCAGCGCCTCGCCGATCACCATGAACGGCGGCTCGAGCGCATAGAGCGCCTCGAAGTCGCGCTCGCGCTGCCGCAGCGTGTCTCGGAACGAGGCGGGCTCGTGGCGGAAGTGGTCGAGCTCGCCTCGACCAGGAGGAAGACACCTGCTCGCGGCTGGTCGAGCGCGCCCCGCTCGACCATGCGCCGGCCGAGCTCGAGCAGGCAGGCCCGGATCTCGCCGATGACCTTGATGCAGTTCGTCTTGTAGCGCTCGCGGGCGGCCAGGAACACGTCGCCGAGCGCATGGCCGCCTCGAAGGTGGCGAGGGTCTCCGGCTCGTCGGCGAGCCGGGCGCGGACCTCGGCGACCGCCCGCGTCACGATCGAGCCACGGCATCCGTCGTGGCGGGCCGTCGGCGACGATGCGTCGTCGGCCCCGCGGTCATGCGGTCGATGGCGGCCAGCGCCAGCTCGGGGTTCGTCTCCCAGGACCGGCTCGCAGGTCCCACTCGTTCGGGCCCCGAGAGCCGAAGTCGTGCACGAACCGATCGAAGGCCCGGGAGAAGGCCGCGGCATCGGGCGCGTCCGACTGGCGCAGACGCTCGGGCGAGGCCGTGCACGCCATCGGCGAACATCGCCCCGAGCGTCGTCCGAGCTGCGAGCCAGCCGAGAGAGCTCCCACATGGCGAAGGAGGGCTTGGCCGAGTCGACCTCGATGCCGCCGAGGAGGCGGATCGTGAGCGTCGGATCGCCGAGGTCGGCGGCGATGGCGCCGAGCGCACCGGGCCCCACGGAGGCCCCGAGCGACGCCCAGATCGACGTCTCGAACATCTGCATGAGATAGGGCAGCACCGAGCGCGGGCCCTGGCCAGCAGCGCGCCGTCCCACAGCTTGGACAGGTCGGGCCGTTCCTCGCGGAGGCGGTCGGCCAGCCGCTTCTCCTCGTCGATCGCCTCGAACGACTCCGTAAACATCACCCAGCCGAGGCTCTCCGCCAGCTTCTTCGAGTGCTTCTCGCTCTCGTGCCAGGGTTCGGCCACATAGGGCGGGATGTCCGGACGGGGATCGAAGTAGGCACGGTCGATCGCCTCGGGCGAAGCGCCCGGGAGTCTCGCTCCCATCAGCCGCACGATCGAGAGCGGGTTGTAGAAGTAGCCACCGAAGAGGCCGAAGCACTCCGGGTCGTCGGGCGTCTCGAACTCGTCCCAGTCGACGAGCCCGAAGTCGATGAAGCCATCACGGGCCCCGGGCGAGATGGCCCCCTCCCACAAGAGCGTCCAACCGAGCGGGCTCACGGGCTCGGGCAGCACGTCGGCGGCGTTCCCGCGCGTGAAGAGCGGGAACCGAGTGCCGACGCGGCGGTCGGTGAACCAGCGATCTTCCATCGTCCCCCCAACCAAGACAGTCCGGACCCGGTGAACCTAGCCAACCGGGGACGGTCACGCGGTCGGGCCCGATCGGTCGTCGTCGTCGGGCGGCAGGGGGTTCGCATGGCAAGCACGCTGGCGGTGGCGCGGTGGGAAGCGTCGATCGTCGTGGTCGACCGCTCGACGTGGTGGCCGGCTGGCCGGCGAGCGCGGTGAGCCGAGGCTCAGGCCATGCCATAGGTGCGGCTCACGTCGAACTCGTAGATGAGGCGCTGCTCGGACACCATCGTCTCGAGGAACTGCTCCTCGGTCAGCTCTCCGCCGAACCAGCTGATCGGCCCCTCCGCCTGCCCCTGCATCACCCGCATGAGACGCAGGTTCTGCTGGGGAGCGTCGGGCCCGTCGAGGATCCGCACGGTGGTTTCGAGGGCGAGCCAGGCGTAACCGGGATCGAAGACGAACAGTGTGCAGCGCGGGTCACGGCGGAGGCGAGCGGTGCGCTTGCGGCTCGCCGTGCTGCTGCTCCAGAGCTTCCTGTCGACCAGCGCGACGCCGACCCGTGCGACCTTCGGGAGGCCATCGGCCCCGAGGGTGATCATCGCCGCGCCGTGGCGGGTCTCCAGGAACTCGAGATCGTGGGGTGTCAGGGGCACACCGGCACGCTAGGCGCGCCGCGGGTGGGCGGCGCTGGTCGGAAGTCGATGCATCACGGCGGCCGGTCGTCGCCGATTTCTGCCCGGAGCTGCGTGGCTGCGGCATCATCGGTCGATGCCATGGGCTCCGGAACCAGATGCGTTGCGAGGCCGCGTCGCCGTCGTGGCCGGGGCCACGAGAGGGGCTGGCCGGGGGATCGCGGCGGCGCTGGGGGAGGCGGGCGCCACCGTCGTCTGCACCGGTCGCAGCAGCGAGGCGCGGCTGCTCCAGTCGGACTACGACCGACCGGAGACGATCGAAGAGACCGCGGAGCTGGTCACAAGGCTCGGCGGCATCGGCGCGCCCCACTGCGTCGACCATCTCGACTCCCAGCGGGTGCGACGCCTGGCCGACCAACTCCGGGACACGTACGGCCACATCGATGTGCTCGTCAACGACATCTGGGGCGCCGAGATGCTGAAAGGGGGGCCGGCCGACTGGAACACCCCGATCTGGGAGCACGACCTCGACAAGGGTCTGCGAATCCTCCGGCTCGCCGTGGACACGCATCTCATCACCTCGCACCACCTCCTCCCCCTCTTGACCAAGCCTGGTGGTCTGCTGATCGAGGTGACCGACGGCACCACCGAACACAACGCGTCGCGCTACCGGCTCTCGGTCTTCTACGACCTCGCCAAGGTCGCCGTGAACCGGCTCGCCTTCTCCCAGGGTCATGATCTGCGACCCCACGGCGCAAGCGCGGTGGCGATCACGCCTGGGTGGCTGCGCTCGGAGATGATGCTCGAGAACTTCGCCGTCCCCGAGGAGAGCTGGCGCGATGCGCTGGATCCGGCGCGAGCCGACAACGGTCTGCCCGCGGCTCCGGCGGAGTTCGCGCTGTCCGAATCACCGCGGTACATCGGGCGGGCGGTGGCTGCGATGGCAGCGGATCCGGAGCGAGGCCAGTGGACCCAGAGATCGGTCACGGTGGGGCAGCTGGCGGCCCACTACGGGTTCACCGACGTCGACGGCTCCCAACCCGACATGTGGCGGTACATCGAGGAGGTCGGCGAGCGCGGCCTCCCCGGGAGCCTCGCCGACTACCCCTGACGATCCCTGGTGGCGGCCGCCTCGATCGGGGTTCAGGTCAACGCATCGACGGCCCCGTCCACCATCTCCCGCACGCGTTCGGCATCACCGCGACTGTTGAAGTGGACCTTGTCGGGGCCGAAGAGCTCAGGCCGCCGCTCCGCCGTCCGAGCCCAGTCGAGGATGTGGAGGTTCTCGCGCCGCGAGGCCACGTCCTCCAGCACGGCGTTGAACCGGAGGGCACGCCGCTCGGCCTCCGGCGTATCGCCTCGCCACACGTTCACCCACAGCACCTGGTGCGGGCCGATCGCGGCGAGCAACTCGCCGATGCGCGCCCGCAGCGCGTCGGCGTCCCCTGACTCGGACACGTCGTTCGTCCCGAGCGCCACGATCCAACCCGGTGGATCGAACCCGCTCGCCTTGAGGCCCATGACAGCAGCCACCCCCGATCGTGGCGGCGGAGCCGAGGCGGGGATGACGCGGCCCGGCACCCCGTCGACCCGCACGTCGTGCCAACCCGCCTGCTCCAACCGCTGGGTGAGCACGCCGGCGATCGGCGCCGTCAACGAGTCGCCCACCACCGCCAGACCGCTCCGCTGGGCCGGCGTGGATCGGGTGGAGGCATCGGTCGCGGGCCCCGTCGATTGGCAACCGAGACTCCCGACGGCCGCGACGAGACAGAACAGCGCCCCGGCGGCTCGTCGACCCGAGATCAACACCACCTCGACCGTACGATGTCGGCGTGGCCGTGGCGCTCACGAGGCAGGTGCTCGACGCCGCGCACTGCTGGGAGGACGAAGACCGAGTGCCGCGACGTCCGGCCATGACCGAGTTCCGTCAGAGGCTGCGCTACCACCAGGCGCAGTGGCGTGAGGCCCACGGGCACCCCATCGGTTCACAGCCGATCGCGCCGACGACCGGGCGATCCGCGAGCGCGGCCCGTGGGGAGCCGCCTCCCGCTCGCCTACGGCAAGGAGACCGGCGCGAACTTCCTGACGGCCGGCGCCCTCGACGCGGCGCGGGCCCGCGCCTCCCTCACCGAAGCTCAGCAGAGCTTCGATCACCAACGGCTGTGGGCTGACCTCCTGTCGTCGCCGGCGATGGCCTTCAACCTCTTCGGCGACCTGGCCACCGACCTCGCGCTGGCCGACCGCGCCGTCCATGCGTGGTGGCCGGAGGCGCCCGGGACCGTGCGCGAGGTCCGCTTCGCGCATTCGCCGGGCCGCCTCGATCAGTCCTACGTCGGCAACCTCATGGCCTTCGACGCCGCGTTCGTACTCGACCTCGGCGACGGGACGCAGGGGATCGTCGGCGTCGACACCAAGTACCACGAGCGAAGCAAACGGGAGGTGCCGAAGCCGCGGCGGCTCCCGCGCTATCTCGAGGTCACCGAAACCTCGGCCATCTTCGGGCGTGGCGCGATTGCTGCGGTCGAAGGGACGGATCTCCTCGTGATGTGGCTCGAGCACCTTCTGCTGCTGTCGATGCTCCAGCATCCGAGCGGCACATGGCGTTGGGGGCGCTACGTCGTCGTGCATCCCGCCGGCAATTCGGACTTCGTCGGGGAGTGCGCCCGCTACCGAGACATCCTTGTCGACCAGTCGACGTTCTCCGCCCTCACCCTCGAGCATCTCCTGGCCGCCGGCGCCCTCCCTCCGAGGACGACGGCGGCCGTGCGCGACCGGTACCTCCCCGGCTGAGGCTCGGGCTCGCTGGGGACGCGCCGGCCACGCGGCGGGCGACCCGTGCTGTCGTAGGGTCGGGCCGTGGCCGAGTCCGAGCCAGCGTCGGAGGCAATCGACGGCCTCCCGGCTCGCGGCCCGCGTTCGCGAACACAACTTCACGCTGGTGGCGGCCGGCGTCGCGTTCTACGCCTTCCTGGCCCTCGTTCCTGCGCTCATCGCGTTCATCTCGATCTACGGGCTCGTGGCCGACCCGAGCGATGTCACCCGTCAGGTCCAGGACGTCGCCTCGGCGCTCCCGAAGGAGGTCCAGGACTTCCTCGTCTTCCAGCTCACCTCGATCGTCAAAGCCAACACCGCCGGTGTCTCGACCACGCTGTTGATCGCGATCCTGCTGGCTCTCTGGAGTGCTTCGGGAGGCATGGCCGCGCTCATCACCGGCATCCACGTCGCGCACGAGCACGACGAACCGTCGAGCTTCGCCATTCGGCGGGGCAAGGCGTTGTTGCTCACCCTTGGCGCGATCGTGTTCCTCGGCGTCGTGATCTTCGTGATCGCCGTCCTGCCGCCGTTGCTGTCCGACGCCGGGATGGGTACGGCCGGGCGGGTCGTGTTCGGCGCTCTGCGCTGGCCGATCCTCGCCGCGGTGATGATCGTGGGCGTCGGGCTGCTGTACCGGCTCTCGCTCAAGGACAGCCAGCGCCCCTGGCTCGGCGTCGTCACCCCGGGCGCGGTCCTCGCCACGGTCGGCTGGCTCATCGTGTCCGCGCTGTTCGCCGTGTACACCGCGAACTTCTCGAGCTACAGCAAGACCTACGGCGCGCTCGCCTCGATCATCGTCGTCCTGCTTTGGCTGTGGCTGAGCGCGCTGCTCGTGCTCCTCGGCGCTGAGGTCGACGGATTGCGCGAGGACTGAAACGCCAGGACGGGCGGGCGCCGAGACCGTCGGTCCTCGAAGCGGCCGGGAGCCGATGGGATCGGCGGACGGCGGGTTACCATCTCGCGGCCGTGAGCGACAGCGTTCAGACCATCACGGCCAAGATCTACCGGCTGCCCGAGCTTTCGACGCGGGCGACTTCGGTGCCTTCGCCGAGGAGTTCACCCACGGCTCGTGGCACCGGGCCGGTTTCGGCACCGAGACCATCCGGCGTTGGATCGAGCGCGCCGTCACTGCGGACCTGTACGGCGACACGACCCATCACACCCGTTCCGCTGACCGCCGGTGAACAACGTCGTACGCGGCGGGCCCGCTCAGGAGCTCCCGGGCGCCGGCCGCCGCACCACGTCGGGATTGCCGTCCCTCCAGGAGTAGGTCTGGTGACGAGCACCGATGCGCCAGCCCGACGGGCCCCGGACCAGCTCGTCACGGTACGTCCCGGCGATGATGTACAGCGACCCACCCGCGGCGCCCTCGCGGACGTGCTGGGCCTGGAAGTAGGTGCTCGCGCGGGCCGTGTCGCTGTCCACGTCGATGACCATGGTGCCCAGCAGATGCTGCGACGCGGTGAGCAGGCTCAGCGCCGCCCGGGCCCGCTCGACGATGGCGTCGGCTCCGTCCTGGGTCCCACCCGGGTGGACGAAGACGGCGGCTGGCTCGAAGCAGCTACGTACGCCGTCCCAGTCGTGGTCGTCGAGCGCTCGTGCATATCGGGCCAGCAATGTGGCGATGTCCTGGTGGTCGCGAACGACCTGCTGCTCTCGGTCCATGCATGGCTCCCTGAGGTGAGGCGGTGGCGCCTGTGATCTCGGATCGGGAGGAGATCGTGGCGGGGGCAGACGACAGCGCGGCGGTGAGCTATGCGCCGGCGGCGGGACGGTAAGTGCAGATGTGCACGCCCGTGCCGCTCGTCGTGGCCGACACCAGCTCGAGCGGTCGGGCCCGGCCGTCGTCGGGGAACAGGCGCTTGCCCCCACCGAGCAGGATGGGTTCGATCATGAGGCGGTACTCGTCGACCAGGTTGTTGGCGACGAGCGTCCGGGCGAGGGTCGCACTCCCCATTACCTGGAGATCGCGGCCCTGCTCGGCGCGCAGGCGCTGCACGGCACCGATGACGTCGTCGGCGGGGAGCAACGTCGTGTTGTTCCAGCTGAGGTCGGCTTGGCCCAGGGTCCGCGACACCACGTACTTGCGGATCTCGTTCATCCGATCGGCGAAGGGATCTCCGGCCCGGCCCGGCCATGCCCCTGCCATCACCTGCCACGTGCGCCGACCGAACAGCAAGGCGTCCGTGCCCTCCATCACCTCCCCGATGGCCGGCCCCATCGTGGCCACGTCGAAGTAGGGCATCGACCAGCCGCCGTGGGCGAAGCCTCCGTCGGTGTCCTCCTGAGGCCCCCCCGGCGCCTGCACCACCCCGTCCAGGCTCATGAACTCACTGACGATGATGCGCATCTCTCACCTCATTCGCTCGGGGTCGTCATCTTGGATGTGATGGAGCCCGCGAACTCATCGCGCGGACGGGTTACTCACCTCGGACGGCTCAGCCCGCGTCGGCGTCGCGAAGCTGACCTCCGCCGTGTCGACGGTCCCCCCTTGGCGCCCGGGTGCGCTCTGCCACTTCCAGTAGAGATTGGTGTGCGCGATCACTTGGTCCGGGGGCGGCGCGCCGTACCCGGTGAGGTCCTCGGTCGTGTGCGCGTCGCCGACCAGTGTCACGTCGTACCCCCGTACGAGGGCGCCGTGCAGGGTCGATCGGACGCACGCGTCGGTCTGGGCGCCTGTGACGACGAGCCGGCCCACCCCTCGCTCGGCGAGCCGCGCCTCCAGGTCGGTGTCCTCGAACGAGTCGCCGTATGACTTGTGGACGAGCGGCTCCGAATCGCGGCGCACCAGCTCGGGCACGTACTGCCAGCCCTCACTCTCCCGGGGGAGGTCGTCGTCGGAGTGCTGCACCCACAGCACGGGCACGTCCTCGGCGCGAGCCTTGTCGACCAGGGTATTGATGTTGGCGACGACGCCGTCCCGGTTGTGGGCGTCCGCCACCACCCCGTTCTGGACGTCGATGACGAGCAACGCCGCGTTCGGCCGATCGGGCAGGGTCGTCATGGGAACCTCCTGTCTCTCACCGCCGATCCTCCGTACCCGCACCGTACCGGCCGCAACCATCGGCCGAACCCGAACCGGGTGGCGTCCAGTGCGCGGCGACGCGAGCCGAGCACCGCGGCGGCCAGCCTGGCGGCCGACCGTGAACGGTCTTGGCATCCAGCAGACTCGGTGGCGACAGGGTCAGCTGAATCCAGCCCGACCACAAGAGGGAGAAGCCATGGAAGTGCAGCCGAAGAGGTCGTCGGCCAAAGGCCCGGCCGAGTGGTTCACCGGCGACGTGTGGATCGACCCGATCGCTCAGGGGCGCATGCCAGCGGGCTTCGCAGTCGAGCGCGGTGCACTTCACGCCCGGCGCCCGCACCGCCTGGCACGCCCACCGCCTCGGGCAGACGCTCTACGTCACCGAGGGCGAGGGATTCGTTCAGTCCCGTGGCGAGCCGATCGTCACCATCCGCCCCGGCGACGTGATCCTCACGCCCGGCGAGGAATGGCACTGGCACGGCGCCACCCCCGACCACCTCATGACCCACCTCTCCATGACCGAAGGCGACGCGGAGTGGGGCGAACACGTCACCGACGCCGAGTACCGGGGTGAGGCGACCGCGTAGCCGCCAACAGCACGATCACCGAAGCGTCTGTCACGCTGCTCCCGCGGCGTCGAGGGGCGATGGTTGTTCCGAAACGGTGCCGGCGTAGCGTCATTCACATAGCCACCTGAGCGGGAGGACGCGAGATGGCGACTGTGAGCGTCCGTTACATCGTCAACGACGTCGATGCAGCCATTGGCTTCTACTGCGGGCACCTCGGGTTCGAGGAGGTGCTGCATCCGGCGCCGACCTTCGCGATGCTTCGGAAGGGCGACCTCCGGCTCGTCCTGACGGCGCCCGGCGGAGGCCCTGGTGGGGGTCAGGCAATGCCGGATGGCAGGCTGCCGGAGCCCGGCGGATGGAACCGGTTTGCGCTCGAGGTCACCGACCTGGACGCATTCGTTGCCGATCTCCGAGGCAAGGATGTGCGCTTCCGCAACGACATCGTGACGGGCGTCGGAGGTCGTCAGGTACTCATCGAGGATCCTTCGGGGAACCCTGTTGAGTTGTTCGAGCCGACCATCCCCGAGGCGAGGCTGTCGTCCGATCGTTCATCCTGAGCCACGGAACGCCGGCCGGCGCGCCCGCAGGCCGCGTCGATCCGCTGTCGCCACCGGCACCAGCCACGCGGCGATGAATCAGAGCACCGTTCGCGTCGGGCAGTCTGTTCGGGTCGTCTTGTCGACGGGTCCGAGGAGCTGGTCAGGGCTCGTGGCCTGAAGCCACCGCGAGCAGCGCCCGCGCGTGGAGTTGCACCTCAGCAGGCGTGAGCACATCTGGTAACTCGACCAGGATCGAGCTGCTGCCGACAGCCTCGTCGATCGGGCACCACATGAACCCGGCGACGCAGTTGCCGCTGCGGTTCAACGCGCCGAGCCGGGTCATGGCCTGGTACCGCTTCGCCGGCGTCATCGATGCGCCCGAACCGCCCACCCAGCCGTAGTTCTGGTGGTACCAGACCGTCAACGCCGGCCGGATCGCGAGGGCGAAGTCGTAGACGGCCTGCTGCTCGGGTTGGCTCGGCGCCCGGCGATTCGGGTCTGCGCCATCGGCCAGGAAGCGGGTGTCGAGGGCCGAGCCGTCGGGGTTCATGGTGGGGATGACCCAGAGCGTGATCCCTTTGGGTAGTGGGAGCGATCGCGTTCGCAGCAGCACCCGCAGGCCGCCCTCTTCGTCGCCGTGGGTCTGCCCGACGACGAGGACCGTCCTCGGTCCGTCGCCGTAACGCACGGCCCTGATCGGCCGCCCCTGCGCAGAGTTGCCGATCTGGCGCGCCTCCCGCGCTCGTAGCGCAGCCGCCGTGTTGTCGCGCAAGCCCAGGTACTGGAGGAGAGCCGTGTCGGGCTGGCCCGTCACGGGGAGGCCGGCGTCGAGTTGGACGACGGCCGTCGCCCTCACGAGGCGGTGCTGCCGGTCGCCCGGCCCGCCGGTGACGTCGAATCCCAGCGTGTCGAGCAGGCCGGTCAGGCAAGGTCCAGGAGCTCCGGGTGGGCACGCGAGCACCTCGGGGAGCGGGTGTCGACCGCCGCGACGACCATTGATCGGGTTCGTCGCCTTGTCCAACGACAGCTGGCTCGTCGGCACGATGATGTCCGGCGGGACTGCCGTCATCGAGATGCCGGCCAGCACGTTGCGATCCACGACCCCTGCTGCGTCGGTTGCCGTGCTCGGCCGTGGCCGCGCAGTGGTGGCGACCGTGGCTGGCACCGCGGCGGGTGGGCCAGGGGGGGTGGAGACCGGCGGGCTGGACGGCGCCGGCGCGACCGCCGGCGCGGTGGCGCCAGGACCGCATGCGGCGGCCGCGAGCACGACGGCGACCAGGAACGGCCTTGGCCTCACGTGCCTCCCACCACCCGGAGCACCGTACTGCGAGACAAGGATCGATCGAAGGGTGACGTCGCCAGGCGCGGCCTGGTGTCATGCCACGTTTACCACTTCATGTTCGATCCCGACTGGGACGAGGGATGCGCGAGCTGCACCGCCGGCACTGATGAGCTGTCGCGTGGGTTCCTCGAGCACCTGCACACCCGTGACACCATCTACGCGATGGTCTCCCGGGCTCCGCTCGAGAAGCTCGAACGCTGGAAGGCCAAGCGGGGCTGGGACGTCCCTTGGTACTCGTCGTTCGGGACAGACTTCAACTACGACTTCGGCGTCACCATCGATCCCCGCCTCGGTAAGGACGAGGCTGGTATCCAGCCAGATCTAGACTTGTTCCAGAGTTGGGGCTAGGGTTGCGGCATGTCGAGGGTGACCTCCGTCGACGACGATTCGCTCCTCCGCCGACACGGTCTACAGGTCACGGCCCAGCGTCTGGCTGTTCTGCGGGCGGTGTCCAACCGACCGCATCGCACCGCGGACGACATCTATACCGTGGTGCGGGCCGAGATCGGTGCCATCTCACGTCAAGCGGTGTACGACGCGCTCGCGGCCCTCACCGACAAGGGCCTCCTCCGGCGCATCCAGCCCGCCGGGTCGCCGGCCCGCTACGAGAATCGGGTGGGTGACAACCACCATCACCTCATCTGCCGAACGTGCAACCGGATGGTCGACGTCGACTGCGCAGTCGGATACACCCCCTGTCTCACGGCCGCGGACTCGTCGGGCTACGAGATCGACGAAGCCGAGGTCATCTACTGGGGGCGATGTCCCGAGTGTGTGGCGGCAGCGTCCGTCCTGTCCGACGACTGATCGACGACACCGCGTACGAGACCAACAGAGCAGGGTCCAGAGCAACCAGCCATTAGACGAAAACCGCCAGAGAGGAGAAGGACCGACATGTCTGACAGCGGCAGCGAAAGCGAGAGCCCAGCAATCCCGTCCCCCACTCCCAAGCAAACTCGGCCCAGGTCGAACCTCGACTGGTGGCCGAATCAACTGAATCTCCAGGTCCTCGGCCAGCACTCGCCACGGTCCGATCCGATGGGAGAGGACTTCAACTACGCAGAAGAGTTCAAATCCCTCGACGTCGACGCGCTGAAGCAAGACATCTTCAAGGTGATGACGACGTCGCAGGACTGGTGGCCGGCTGACTACGGCCACTACGGGCCGCTCTTCATCCGGATGTCGTGGCATGCCGCCGGCACGTACCGGATCGCCGATGGGCGGGGCGGTGGCGGCGAGGGCGCTCAGCGCTTCGCCCCCCTCAACAGCTGGCCCGACAACGCCAGCCTCGACAAGGCGCGCCGGCTGCTCTGGCCGGTCAAGCAGAAGTACGGCCGGAGGATCTCCTGGGCCGATCTCATCATCTTCGCCGGCAACTGCGCCTATGAGTCGATGGGTTTCAGGACTTTTGGCTTCGGTTTCGGACGCCCCGACATCTGGGAGCCCGACGAGGTCTTCTGGGGCCCCGAGGACACATGGCTCGGGGACGAGCGCTACAGCGGCCAGAGGGACCTTGCCAATCCTTTCGGCGCCGTCCAGATGGGCCTGATCTACGTCAACCCTGAAGGGCCGAACGGCAACCCGGATCCGCTGGCTGCCGCCATCGACATTCGCGAGACCTTCGGTCGCATGGCGATGAACGACGAGGAGACCGTCGCGCTCATCGTCGGCGGCCACACGGTCGGCAAGTGCCACGGTGCGGCCCCGGCCGACTACATCGGTCCGGAACCCGAGGCTTGCCCCGTCGAGGAACAAGGCCTCGGCTGGAGGAACACATTCGGGAGCGGGAAGGGCCCCGACGCCGTCACGAGTGGGCTCGAGGGCGCTTGGACCAACGAGCCGACGAAGTGGGACAACGGGTACCTGGACAACCTGTTCAAGTACGACTACGAGCTGACGACGAGCCCCGCCGGCGCGCAGCAGTGGACGCCCACGAATCCCGAGGCGCAGGGCACCGTGCCCGATGCGCATGATCCGTCGAAGCGGCACGCACCCATGATGCTGACGACGGACCTTGCGCTGAAGCTCGACCCGATCTACGGGCCGATCTCGAAGCGCTTCCACGAGAACCCCGACCAGCTCGCGGACGCGTTCGCGAGGGCGTGGTTCAAGCTGTTGCACCGTGACATGGGGCCACTCTCGCGCTACCTCGGCCCATGGGTGCCGGAGCCGCAGCTGTGGCAGGACCCCGTCCCCGCCGTGGATCATGATCTGATCGGGGACGAGGACGTCGCGGCCCTCAAGGCCACCATCCTCGCCTCGGGACTGTCCGTCTCGCAGCTGGTGGCCACCGCGTGGGCGTCCGCGGCCAGCTTCCGCGGCACCGACAAGCGGGGCGGGGCGAATGGTGCACGGATCCGCCTCGAGCCGCAAAAGGACTGGGAGGCCAACGAGCCGACCGGACTGGCGAAGGTGCTGCAGACCCTCGAGAAGATCCAGCAGGACTTCAACGGCTCACAGTCGGGCGCCACGAGGGTCTCGCTGGCCGATCTGATCGTCCTGGGCGGGTGCGCGGCCGTCGAGCGGGCGGCCAAGACCGCCGGGTACGACGTCACGGTTCCGTTCTCGCCGGGGCGCACGGACGCCTCGCAGGAGCAAACCGACGTGGAGTCGTTCGCGGTGCTCGAACCGACCGCCGACGGGTTCCGCAACTACCTCCGAGCCGGAGAGAAGTTGCCGGCCGAGCGGCGGCTGCTGGATCGGGCCAACCTGTTGACGCTGACCGCTTCCGAGATGACGGTGCTCATCGGCGGCATGCGTGCCCTGAACGCCAACCACGGGCAATCCCCGCACGGCGTCTTCACCGATCGGCCCGGGACCTTGACCAACGACTTCTTCGTGAACCTGCTCGACATGAGCACGGAGTGGAAGGCATCGGTCTCGTCCGAGAACGTGTACGAGGGTCGCGACCGCGCGACGGGCGACGTCAAGTGGACCGGTACCGCCGTCGACCTCGTCTTCGGCTCGAACTCCCAGCTCCGAGGCCTCTCGGAGGTCTACGCATCCGACGACGCCAAGGAGAAGTTCGTGCGTGACTTCGTGGCCGCATGGGACAAGGTGATGAACCTCGATCGCGTCGATCTGGCCTGATCGACCACCAAGACCGTGACCGGTTCACGCTGAACCGGTCACCGCACCAACCGCGCCGGTTTCCCACCCGACTGGCATGGCACGTCGTACGCCGCGCCGCCGACCGTCTCCGATCGTCTCTCCACGCCGTCTAGTGCCGCGACCGGCAACGTTCGCCCCGTTGCGCCGGCCAGTGCCGGCGCCGACTGTGTTGCGCCTCGTCGCAATAGTGCTGCGACTACTGCTTCCTCGTCGCGCCTTGGCGGCACCAACCCTGGCTCGGCGGACCGGGCCTCAGTCACCGGTCACTGCACTAGATGACTGAATTCCCGGGGGTCAGTGGTCGTAGGCGATGAGGGATCGCAGGATGGGTTGGTTGGTGGTGTCGTTGTGCCAGATCGCGGCGGTGAGGGCGAGGACGCGTTGCAGTACTCGTGCGGCGACTCCGTCGCAGGTCCGGCCGCCGTGGCGTTCCAGATCGAGTTGGCCTTTGAGGGTGTCGTTGACCGACTCGATGATTTGGCGGAGCGGTTTGAGGAGCCGGGCGCCGGGCCGAGGTCGTTCGTTTCTTGAACGCGGGGCGCAGCAGCCGGGCGCCGTGGCCGGCGAGGAACGCCTCGAACTCGGCCGACGCGTAGCCCTTGTCGGCGATGAGGGTTTGGCCGGGGCGGCGGGCGAGGAGGCTGGGTTCGGTCTCGAGCATGTCGCGGGCCACTTCACGTTCGTCGGTCTTGGGGTTGGTGAGGGCGAAGGTGATGGGCAGCCCGGCGGGGGTGCAGATCAGATGCAGACGCAAACCCCAGAAGTAGCGGGAGTGGCTGGCGCAGTAGCCGTAGGCGGACCAGCCGGCGGTGTCGGATCGCTTGGCGGTGGGCCGGGATCGGCCGCACTCGACGGGGGTCGAATCGATCAACCACACGTCGTCGCTCCATCCTCGGGTTTCGGTCGCCAAGATCCGGATCATGGCTTTGAGCTGGTCCGACGCCGCCCGCAGTCGTTTGTTGTAGCCGGACTGGCGGGGCAGATAGGGGAACAGGTGACGCAGATGGACGCGGGCGTGGCGCAACCAGCGGGTCTCGGACACGAACCCGGCGAGGGCTTGCAGCACCGCCACCGTGATCAGTTCGGCGTCGGACAGCTTGGGCCGGAACGATCCTTTCGGCAGGGGCGCCGCCAGGGTCGGATCATCCTTCAACGCGTCATCGACGCGGACGTACAGTGCAGTAGCGAGGGTGTCCAGATCGGCGTCCACGAGACCTCCAAGGTCGACGGAATCAGCAACGCCGATCGTGGACGCCTTCGCCGCGTCAACGGCGGATACCCCCGGGAATCACTCGTCCTAGCGTGCGCCACCGTGAAGGAGTCGCTGGCGCCGGGCATCGAGCACGTGATGGACGCGACGGTGACGCGGGAGATGTCGCCTCCCCACCTCCCGAGGGTCGTGCTGTCGACACCGTCGATGGTGCAGCTGATCGAGCAGACCTGCCTCCTCGGCGTGGCGCCGCACCTCGACGAGAACGAGACGACGGTCGGCACCCATGTGTGCGTCTCGCACGTCGCCGCCGCCACCGAGGACGAAGTGGTGACGGTGCACGCTCGGCTCGCCGACGTCACGAAGCGCCGGCTGCAGTTCGAGGTGCGGGCCCAGGTCGGTGACCGGTTGCTGGGTGAGGGGACGCACGAGCGGGCCGTGATCGACCTGAGCCGCTTCACCGGCTGACGCCGCGCGGCCCGCGCGCCGATCAGCCGCTCGTGATCGTCTCCGGGTCGACGGTGACCGGGCTCTCGAAGTACTCGACCTCCGGCGGCTGGCCGTACCGCTGAGTGAGCCGCTCGCGCCAAGCGGCGTCGTAGAGCGCCTCGGCCGCCTCCCGCGTCTCCCACAGATAGACGCCCCCGCCCACCGACCCGTCGGGCGCCAGGAGATAGTGCTTGCGGAGCAGTCCCGGCACGTTCTGGTAGCTCGGCGCGCTGGCTTCGAACGCCTTCGTCGCCTGGTCGGCCGATAGCGGCGGATCGAGAGGGAAGCGGACGACTGCGACGATCATCGCGTCTCAGACGACCTCGCTGGTCTGCAACACCGGCGAGATCGTGGTGTAGTTGGCGACGTCGGCCAGGATGGCGCGGGTGCCCTCCGAAGCCATCGCGGCCTGAAGCGCCTCTAGCGAGGCGAAACGGAAGTGGACCGCGGCGACATACGGCCCGTCGATCCCCTTGTCGATCTCAGCACCGTCGAGACCCCACGTGCTCACGCACAGCGGGATGTGCGTCTCGCGGTAGTAGTCGTGGTCGAACGTCGCACCTTCCGTTGCGGGATAGAAGACGCTGAGCCGGATCATCGGTCACCCCATGCAGTGTCGAAGCGAGACGAGGAGTCTCCCAACGCCCACCGGCCGGGGCAAGTCCCGGGAGGCCGGACATCTGGTTGCGGCGCGACCTCAGGTGCCCGGATCGAGCCACTCCACCAACTCGAGGGTGATCCCTTCGGGTCCTTCGAAGAACCGGAGCGGCCGCCACAGACCCAGTCGGCCGCCCGTCAGCCGGTAGATGCGGCGATGGGCGAACCAGGCAGGGCCGATGAACCACCGCGGTGGCAGTTGTGGCTTGCCCTTCGGCACGGACATGCCTCAGAGGCGCTCGCCCGGCAGCTGGCTGGCCTGCTTGACCCAATCGGCGAGCTGAGCCTCGTCCACCTGGTCGTGCTCGTGGATGTCGAGGTAACGCGTGTCCCTGCTCTTGGACTCGCCGGGGGGCACAGGCCGCAGCGACGTGCCGCGGAAGAAAGCCACTTTGACGTACTTCGTGAAGCAGTGGAAGTTGAGGAACCAGCCCTCGCCCTCGATGCCGTAGAACGGCGAGTTCCACTTGACCGCCTTGTGCACGCCGGGGACGGTGCGCGCGATGAGCGCGTCCAGGCGACGCCCGACATCCCGTTTCCAGCCCGGCATGGCCGCGATGTAGGCCTGCACGGGGGCGTCGCCGTCAGCCTTGGCGATCTGCGGGTTGCCGCCTGCGAGGAGCACCGGCTCTGCAACCTTTGCCGACTTCTTGGACGTTTCCTTGGCCATCGCACTCACTCCAACTGGCTGGCAGCGTGGATACGGACCCAACGGGACTCGGACATGAGGTGCACAGCATGCCCGCGGCGGCGCTGTCACGGCGTCGGCCGTGGCCGTGTCGACCCCGTCGATGCGCACAGCCCACTTGTCCCGCGGCTTGCGCACCGCCGGTGACCTGGCCGACGTACGCGACGCTGTTCGCGGCAGGGGCAGGTCGTGAACAGGGGCCGTCCGAGTGGCGGCCGCGGCGGATGGCGGCCAGGTTCTGCTGACCGACGTGGTTCGTGCAGTCTCCGACCTCGATGCTGCCGATCTCGATGTCCATCAGCTGGCCGACCCACACCCCCGACGGCTCGTGCCAACCTACGTCCGAGTGCATGACGAGGAGGCGCTGATGGCCCGATCCGTACTGCCGTCGCTCGACGAGCTCGTCGCCATCGATGTGCACGCCCACGTTCACGCCTCGGTCATGGGAGCGGCGGATGAGGCAGGGCGGCTGGCGGCGATGAGCGTCTACTTCGGGAGTTCGGGGATCGCCGCGAACGTGCACGAGATGGCCGACTACTACCGCCAACGGAAGATGCTGGCGGTGATCTTCACCGTCGACTCGTACACGGTCACTGGCGACGAACCGAACCCGTCCAACGAGGAGATCGCCGACCTGGCCGCCCAGCACCCCGACGCCGTGATCCCTTTCGCCAGCGTCGATCCTGGCCGGGGGCGGGCCGCAGTGAAGGCGGCGCGCCGGCTGATCTCCGAGCACCACGTGAGAGGCTTCGAAATTCCACCCCAACGCACAGGAGTTCTTCCCCAACGACCGTCGCGTGTACCCGCTCTACGAGGTGATCGAGGAGCACGGGCTGCCCGCGCTCTTCCACACCGGCCACACGGGCGTCGGGGCCGGCGAGCCAGGTGGCGGAGGTGTCCGCCTGAAGTATTCGAACCCGATGTTCGTCGACGATGTCGCCGTGGACTTCCCCGGGATGCCGATCATCCTCGCCCACCCGTCGTTCCCGTGGCAGGACGAGGCGCTCTCGGTGGCTCGACACAAGCCGCAGGTGCACATCGACCTGTCAGGGTGGTCCCCGAAGTACTTCGATCCCAAGCTGGTCCAGCACGCCAACTCGATCCTGCAGGACAAAGTGCTGTTCGGATCGGACTTCCCGTTGATCATGCCGGACCGCTGGCTCGCCGACTTCGATCAGCTCGACATCAAGCCGGAAGTCCGACCCAAGGTCCTCAAGCTGAACGCCGCCCGGCTGCTCGGGCTGGACCACGATGGCGTGCGGGACATGGGCAGCGACGAAGCGGAGGTGAGCCGAGGCAACCCGCTGTGACGCATGCCTCGGGTCGCGAGTTCAGCATCGAACCGCTCGACAGACCCGTGTGAGCGCTGCCCAGCGGCGTCGACGCGCGCACCTCGGAACCGGCGAGACGGCGAGCGGGACCCGCCGTCTCGCCAGCGAAGAGTTGCTCAGCGGCTGGCGGCCAGCGCGTCCACCAGCCCCTTGCCGTAGAAGTTGTTGTTCCCCGACCCTCCCTTGCAGAACTGCACCGGAGCACCGAAGAACTCGACGCCAGGATCGAGGGCGGCCGGGCAGCCCTGGCCGTTCGCGGTGGTGCGCAGCAGGGCCACGACCGCACCTTGCGGCATCCCCGGATTGGCCGCCCGGATCAGCGCGACCACGCCCGCGGCGTGAGGCGCGGCCATCGACGTGCCGTTCAACCAGGCGTAGTAGTTGCCGTGGGCGTCCTGGACGAGGCGCCCGAGCGATGCCTCGAGCGCGAGGTCGCCAGCCGTGGATGAGTACGTCGACAGCACCCGCCCACGATTGGGATCGAACGTCGGGGTCTGGAAGCGCGAGCCCCCTGGAGCCGCGACGTCGGTCAGATTGCCGTAGCTCGAGTACCACGACAGCAGGTTCTGCGCCCCGGTCGCGGTGACGACGACGACGCCGGGCAGCTCGGTCGGGAGGACGACGCAGGAGTTGTTGACCGGACGGGTCACCGCCGCTCCCGGCGGGAAATCCGGGCTGATCTCGTCGGTGACCGGGTGGTTGAGGTTGATGCCCTCGTTCCCGGCGGCAGCGATCAGGACCACTCCACGCTGCTGCGCATAACGCGCGGCATCGGAGATCGCCTTGATGATCGCCTTCTGCTCCTTGTTGTTCCGGCAGTTGAACAGCCAGGGATCGGCGAAGAAGCTCATGTTGACGGCGTCGAGGTGCTGGTCACCGGCATAGCGCAGCGCGTCCACGACCGACTGGGTGAAGAAGTAGCCCTGTTCCGTCCCGGCCTTGAGCACGACGACCTTGGCCTCGGGAGCGACGCCTGCGACGCCGATGCCGTTGATCGGCGCGGCGATCGTGCCCGCGGTGTGGGTTCCGTGACCGGCGAGGTCCTGCAGCGCCGGCTTGTTCGAGCAGTCGCCCCGCGTGACCTGCTCTGCCGGGTTGGCAGTCGGCGTGTCCGCGTAGAGGAACACGCAGGAGGCGGCCACATCGACGTTCGGCATGATGTCGGTGTTGGTGAGGTCGATGCCGGTGTCGATGTCGCCGATCCGGGCGCCACTGCCCCTGTTCACCGCGTACGACCCGGCTGCCGTGGCGTGAATGGCACGCATGTCCCACTGGCAGGCGCTGAGGGGCTCGGGCCCCACGTTCGCCGGCACGCTGTAGAGCGACGCGCACGCACCGGCTTCCGCAGCTGCGGTGTTCGTGCCCGGCGGCGCGGCCGACGCAGTACCGACCCCGAAGACGGACACCAACATCAGCGTGACCCCTGCTCCGACGAGCAGGCGTGGAACTCTGTGCTTGGACATCGAAAATCCCCCCATCTCGAGTCGCAGCCCTCCCGCGGAGGCTGTCTCCTGCCCGCGTCGGCGACGGTATCCGGAGGGCCGGGCGTGAGCAAGGGGTGACGTCCGGCAGCGTTCCGGCTACACGGACTCGATCCGAGCGGCGGTGCGCGGTCCCTGGAGCACCGGGCGGGGGACGAGGGCCGCGTGAGTGCGGCGTCCTCGGTGATGGCGTTCGCCCTCCGATGCCGTCAGAGGACGGGTCCCACCTCCGGAGTCGCAGAGGGGGGATTTGAACCCCCGACCTCCTGCACGCAAAGCAGGAAAAGACCAGTTCAGAGCATGTTTCTGCATGCCGTTCTGTATCACTGAGCAGGGCTGACGCGGCGTCGTCGCAGACGCGTTGACACCCGTTTGCACGGACTGGCGCGCACCGGATTGATACATCTCCGATACCCAGATCGGGCCCGGTCGGCACCCCAGGCCTCCTGCACTGCGCGAGGAGACCCTGCCGGTCGCGTATCAGGCCGCTACCCCCTGTATCGGGCCGCCGGCGATGTATCAGACCCGGATATTGCGGCCGGTGGGGGCTGATGGCTGGATTGACGCGACAAGTGCCCCGCTGCCTGGGACGATGACGGTTGCGAAGCCACATCGAGTCCAGCCAGAGGAGCACCTGACGGGTGAACGCTACCGCGACGTTGTTCGATGCCGGGGAGATCATCTCGAGGCCCCGCCGAGAGGCGGCACCGGTCAAGGTGTCGGTGACCGATGAGGATGTGACGGGCGTGGCCGGGGTCGCCTTGTGGGGCCCGATGCTGGATCGTCTCAACCTTGTGGATGTGGCTGACGCCCGCCGGCTGCGCCCGGTCGGGCCGGGTGGCTACACCGGCGGGGAGTGCTACCGGACCCTGGTGGAGGTGGTCCTGGCCGGGGGTGAGTTCCTGGCGGACCGGTCGCTGCTGGAGGGCGCCACCGAGGCGCTGCGTGGGCAGCAGGCGTTCCCGTCGCATACGACCCTGTTCCGGTTCTGTGCCGGCGCCGACTTCGGTCGAGCCCAGAAGGCGGCGGCGGTGAACCGCACGATGCTCGCTCGGGCGTGGGCGATGGGTGCCGGCCCCACTGGTGGGGTGATCACGATCGACCCGGACGCCACCCTGGTCGACACCTACGGTCCGGGCAAGGAAGGCTCGACGTTCACGTACCGGGGCGAGGTCGGTCTGTCGCCGTTGATCGGGGTGTGCGGCGAGACCGGCGACGTGCTGGCCCTGCGGGCCCGGGGCGGCAACGCCCATCCGGGCCGGGCCAACGCCGGGTTCATCCGCGAATGCGTCGCCGCCATCCCCGCCCCGGTGCGGGAACGGGCGAACCTGTGGGTGCGGGTCGACTCGGCGGGCTACCAGCACGACGTGTTCGCGGCCTGCGAGTCCCTCGGCGCCGTGTTCACTGTCACCGCGCCGAACAAGTCCAACGTGCGGGCCGCCATCGTCGCCCTCGCCGCTGATCCGGCCACGGTGTGGCGCCCGGCGCTGACAGCCGAAGCCGAACGGGGATCGGAGATCGCCGAGACGGTCATCGAGATCGGCCGCCGCAACAAGGACCAGCGAGAGCTGCGCCTCATCGTGCGCCGCCAACGAACCCGCGCCGGGGACCAGCTGTCCCTTGATGATCTCGACGGGTGGCGGTTCCATGCGATCGTCACCAATCTCCCCGCCCTGTTCGCACCCGCCGACATGGTCGAGGCCCATCACCGTCTGCGGGGCGGGATCCCCGAAGACACCATCCGCCAACTCAAGGAAGACTTCGGGCTGATCCACGCGCCGGTGCAGAACTTCTTCGGGAACTGGCTGTGGTGGCACGCCGCCGCCCTGGCCCACAACGTCGCCCGCTGGATCCGGGTGCTCGCCCTGCCCCGCGAGTTCCGCCGCTGCCGCGGCAAACGCCTGCGACTGGCGTTCTTCAACGTCGCCGCCCGGGTCGTGCGCCACGCCCGCCAGCTCTGGCTGCGCCTGCCCCGCTCCCACGCCTGGGCCGACGCCTTCATCGAAGCCCTCACCCGCATCCGGCAGCTGCCCGCGTTCGCCTGAACCGGCCAGGCCCACCCTCCCCGCCGGAGACAACCCGATCGACCACGACCCCTGCATCACCGCGCCCCGACGAGCCCGACACCTCGTCTCGACCGCTCGACACGATCATCACGCCACCGAACTCGCCGATCGCGCCCCAGTCACAAGCCTCACTGCAATATCCGGGTCAGAGTGCACGCTGGCTGCGGTGAGCACGAGGGGCACGGCCACTGCCATCGTGACGGTTAGCACACTGAACGCCAGGCCCGGTGATCCCGCCGTCCACAGGATGCCGGCGACGAGCGAGGCGACGAGGTTGCCGATGGACTGGATGCCGGCGAGCATGCCGAAGGCCGAACCTCGGAGATCGGCCGGTGCGAGCGCGGCAACGGCGGCGTGCTCTGCAGTCTCGGCGAAGCCGATGCCCAACCCGGCGAGGACGAAGGCAGGGAGCAGCGTGAGCAGAGCATCGGGCCCGGCTGCGAACCAGACGTAGGCGCCGACGAAGGAGAGAGCGCCAAGGGCGAGCACCCGTGGTGCCCCGATGCGGTCGCCCAGATGGCCGGCCGGGAGGCTGATGAGCGTCGCCGCGAGGTTGTACGCGACGTACAGCCACAGGGCGAGCTGCGTGGCCTGGTCCTGCGATCGGCCGGGCTCGAACAGCTCGGTCGCCCGCAGGATGGCAACCTGCCAGACCGCCGTTGCCGCACCGATGCTGGCCGAGAACAGGGCGGTGGTCGTGTAGCCGCCAACGGCGACCGTGCGCCGGCGGTGGGGGTCGTCGGCGAGGGCGCCACCAGTGAATCGGGCGACACTGGCCAGCGCGTCCGAGATGCCCTCGATGGCGCCGAGCGCCGACGCCGGCGCACCGAGGGTCGACGTCAGGAGCGGCGGCAGCAGTGCGGTCGGGATCTCGTGGCCCACGTGTCGTGCAGATGGCTGCGGTTTCTCGCGCTCGGGGCCCACGGCGGCGCCGGCGAATGGAGCTCGGTCAGCCACGCGGTGCTGCGCAACAACTCGTGCCCGGTCGCGGTCGTGCCTGGCTGAACCTCTGGCGCGGACGCGCATCGGAGTGGCGGGCCGCGGCCATGGGCGTCACTCCGTCGGGCGGTCCCTCGGGAGCGGCAGCGTTATGGTGGCCCGAAGACCGCCGTCGCCGTTCCTAGCGAGGTGCAACGCGCCGCCCGATTGCCGGGTGAGCTGTTCGATGATGGCCAGTCCGAGCCCCGTGCCGCCAGGGTGGGCGTCGGGAGCGCGCCAGAAGCGATCCTTCGCTCGGAGGATCTGTTCATCGGTCATGCCCGGCCCCTGGTCGTCGACCGTGAGTGTGAGAGCGGTCGGGCCGGTCGCCACGTCGACCGTGATGGTGGTGCGATCCGGGCTGGCTTCGAGCGCGTTGGCGACGAGGTTGTCGAGGATCTGCTCGAGCGCCCCGTCCAGTGCCATCGCGGACGCGGTAGCGGGGCCGGTGTAGCTGAGGTCGATGGATCGTTCGTCCGCAAGGGGTGACCAGGTGAGGCACCGCTCGTGTGCGACCTCCGCGGCGTCGACCGTGACGAGCGGCGTCGCAGTGGTGTCGGCGCGGGCCAGGGTGAGCAGGGCATCTACGAGGCGCTGGAGGCGATGGGTCTCGTCGATGGCGGCGTCCAGCTGGTCCCTGTCATGTTCGTCGGCTGGCTCGTCGAGGCTCTCGAGGCGGAGGCGGAGCGCGGTGAGGGGGGAGCGCAGCTGGTGCGATGCGTCGGCGACGAAGGCTTGCTGGGCGCCGACGAGCTCGCTGAGCCGGCCGGCCATGTCGTCGAAGTCGCGCGAGAGACCCCGCACCTCGGGGGGACCGGTCGTCGAGTCGGCGCGCGCGTCGAGATCACCTGCGGCGAGTCGCGCGGTGGCGGCGCGCAGCCGGGCGACGGGGCGTGTGACGCTTGAAGCGAGCAGCCAGCCGGCGACGGCCACGCCGACGAGGATCGACCCGGCTAGCAAGCCGAGGTTCAGCCAGTTGCGCCGGACGCGACGGTCGAGCTCGCTCGCCGGGTAGGTGATCCGCACGGCTCCGTGCACCTGGCCGGACGAAGCCACGGGCACGGCGACGTAGATGAGCCGCGTACCGAGGGTCTCGGAGGCCCTGATGCCTGCGGAGACCGTCCCGTTGAGCGCCGCCGCGATCTCCTCTCTCGTCGAGAAGTCACGCGCCGGTCCCGCGGGGTTGTCCGAGTCGGCAACGGAGCGACCGTTGCGGTCGACGACGACGGCCCGCCCGCCGATGGTGTCGCGGTAGTCGAGCACGATCGGCACCGCGTCCGGCCCGGTGCCCTGCTCGAGTGTCTCCTCGACCTGGGTGGCGATGACCCTGGCGTCGCGCTCGACGGCCGACAAGAAGCGGTTCTCCTCGCGCGACTTGAACGTGACGGCGAGCGGGATCTCCAGCACCGCCAGCACGGCCGCGGTGATCAGCAAGTAGGTCAGGAGCAGGCGGCGAGTCACGGCTCGACGCGGAAGCCGACGCCTCGCACCGCGGTCACGGTGACGGCGTCGCCGAGCTTCCTGCGGATCGAGGCCAGGTGGACGTCGATGGTCTTCGAAGGTCCGTACCAGTGCGGATCCCAAACCCGTTCGAGGATCTCCTGACGGCGGAAGACGCGACCCGGCTCGCTTAGCAACAAGGCCAGCAGGTCGAACTCCTTTGGCGTCAGCTCGACGGGCGAGCCGTCGGCCGTCACCCGCCGTGACCGGGTGTCCAGTTCGAGGGATCCGGCTCGCAGCGTCGGCTCGGGTTCGGGGGTCACGTCGACCCGGCGGAGCACGGCGCGGACCCGGGCGATCAGCTCGCGCAGCCCGAACGGTTTGACGAGGTAGTCGTCGGCGCCCAGTTCGAGCAGGACGACCCGGTCGATCTCGTCGCCCCGAGCACTGACGATGATGATCGGCACGCGCGACTCGCGGCGGAGTCGCCGACAGACCTCCTCGCCGTCGGTGTCCGGGAGGCCGAGGTCGAGCAGCACGAGGTCGGCGGGTGCGGCGGCCAACGCTTCGGCTGCCGTGCGCGCGCGTTCGACCGTGAAGCCGTTGCGCTCGAGGCCGTCCGCAATCGAGCCGGCGATGGCGTCGTCGTCCTCGACCATCAGGATCCGCACACCGGCAGGCTGCCATACGCCCTGCCGGCCCGGGCTGTGCCCGTCGAACTTGGGCGAACCCTAACCGTGGCCGAGTCGGGCCCTACCTCTCCCACCCGTACTGTCGTCGGAAGAGGACCATCGACCGGAGGACAGCAGTGGAGAAGCGGACCGTCATCACCGTCGCAGGTGCGATCACGCTCACTGCGCTCGCCTCGAGCAGCGCCCTGGCGGCCAACTTCCGCGGGACCGCCAACACGCCGCCCGGCGACGTCGGCACGTTCACACCGACGGACGCCAGCGCCGTCCCGCCGCAGGTCGTGACGGTCTACGTCGATGTTCCCGGGGCGCGGACGGGCCTCGCCCCGTCGCCCTCCGTCGCCGTCACGGCGCCACCAGTACCCGCGGTCACCTCCGGCACCGCACCTACCGCGACCGAGCCGGTCACCACGACGCAGGCCAGCAGCTTCGGCGGCGGCGGCGACCACGGGGTCGAGACCGACAACGGCCACAGCGGCGAAGGTGGCGGGCATGACGACGACTGAGGAGCGACTGGAGGCGCTGGCCCGACGGCGCACCCGACCGGTGGTGCCGTCCGCCGGTGCACCTGAGGGGATCGACCACGCCACTGCTCCGTCCAGCGGGACGACAGCGCCGAACGCTCCCGCCCGCCGGGCGCGTCGCAAGGCGGTCGCCCCGCTCACCCGCATCATCACGACGGGCGCGAGCCTGTCAGCCGTCCTGGCCGGCGCCGCGTTGCTGGCCCTGGCCGACCGGGCTTCGTCGGCCCCGTCCTCACTCAAGGGCGTCACCACCGCGGCGAGCGGCGGCGTTGTTGTGAGTATGCCGCCGGCACCCCCGATCACCGTGATCGTGGTCATGCGCCAGACGCCATCGACGGCGAACACGACCCGAGCCGCGGCCCCGCCGATCGCCCGCGCGCCGTCCGCGGCCTCGCCGCTCGGCGCAAGGGCACCCAAGCCTGCTGTGATCGCTCACCCGAAGGCCGCAACCACCGCGCCGGTGACCAGGACGAAGAAGAGTTGAGCGTGCTCCGTACCGGCGACGTCCGGTTCCGGGCGATGGGCACCGACGCCCACGTCGTCGTCGTCGGGGACGCCCATCTCCTCGACGTGGCGCGATCCGCGACTCGAGCAGCTCGAGCAGCGCTGGAGCCGGTTCCTGCCGACGAGCGAGCTCAGCCGGTTGAACGACTCAGGGGGTCGGGACGTGTCGGTGAGCGCCGACACGTTGACGCTGCTGCGCGCCTGCGCCACGGCCTGGGCCGCGACGGACGGCCGCTTCGACCCGACGCTGCACCACGCGATGGTGGCGCTCGGCTACGACCGCGACTTCGCGCTCGTCGCTGGCGGGTCGACGCGCCACAGCCAGAACGGGCCGAGCATCCCTCACCGGCGCGGCATGGCCGGCGTCGTCATCGATGAGCGGGCGAGCACGGTGCGCCTCCCCTACGGCGTGGGCCTCGATGGCGGAGGTCTGGGCAAGGGTCTGGCGGCCGACATCGTGGTGGCCGACCTGCAAGAGCGGGGCGCCCACGGTGCGATGGTCAACCTGGGCGGCGACCTGGCTGTCGCCGGCGAACCTCCCGAGGGCGAGGCGTGGGTCGTCGGCGTGGAGGATCCACATGCCGCAGAGCGGACGCTGTCCCGCGTCGCTATCGTCGAGGGTGGCATCGCCACGTCGAGCGTCCTCGGCCGTCGTTGGACGGTGGATGGCGTCGAGATCCACCATCTGCTCGACCCCACCACGGAACGTCCGACAGCCGGACGGCTCGTGGCGGCCACCGTCGTCTCCGGCAAAGCTTGGTGGGCCGAGTCCCTGACTAAGTCGCTCCTCGTCGGTGGCGCAACGGTTCCACTGCCCGCCGCATCCGCGCTCGTGGTCGACGCCGACGGTCAGGTCGAGGTGCTCGGCGATGGAGTGGACGTCTTCCTCGACGTGCGCCAGACGCAGGCGGCGTCATGAACGAGAAGCTCTGGTGGTACGTGGCGCGATCCAGCGGCATGGTGGCTTGGCTCGTCCTGGTGGCCACGGTCGTGTGGGGCACGCTGCTCGCCGGTCGCCTCGTCCCCCGGCCCGGGGCTCCTCGATGGCTCACGGACGTCCACCGGTACCTCGGTGGCCTCGCCGTGGCCTTGACCGGGCTGCATCTCTTCGCCTTGGCTGCGGACTCGTACGCGCACTTCGGCTGGGCCGAGACGTTCGTGCCCTTCGCTTCGTCGTGGAAGCCCGGCGCGGTCGCGTGGGGCGTCGTCGCGATGTACCTCCTCGTCATCGTGGAGATGACGTCGTTGGTCCAGCGCCGCCTTCCCGCGCCGTTGGTGGAGGGCCATCCACTTCAGCAGCTACCTGCTGTTCTGGATGGCGACCATGCACGGCATCACGGCCGGCGCCGATGCCGCGGACACCGACCTTCCGGATGGGCCTCGGGCTCGCCGTGGCCGCCACCACCTGGGCGGTGCTGGCTCGCATCCTGAGCATGGTGCGCACGCCGGTGGCGCGTCGCCCGACGGCCGCGTCCTCCCGACCCGCCACGCCCTAGGCCGGCGCACCCGTCGGCGGGGACGGGCCGACGGAGGCTCGTCGGCCCGCTACGGTCGAGCGCCCCTTGATGGAGGACCGTAGGTCGATGCGCCGTCTGATCAGCCGCCGAGCCGACATCGTCGTGCTGGCCGTTGCGGTGCTGGGCCTCACAGCCGGTGCCGTGTCTGCCGTGGTGGGAGCTGACGACGTCGCCAACGCGATCTGGACGGCCACGACGGCGTTCGGTGTCGCGCTGTCGCTCTGGTCGGTCGTCGGCGCCGCACGTGAGCGGCGCCTCGGCGTCGACCTCATCGCCCTGCTCGCGTTGCTCGGCACGCTCGTGGTCGGTGAGCACTTCGCGGGCGCAGTGATCACGGTGATGCTGGCGACCGGTCGCACCCTGGAGGCGTGGGCCGCCGGCCGGGCCGAGCGGGAGCTGCACGCCCTCCTCGGTCGGGCACCGAAGATCGCCCACCGGTACGTCGGCGCCGCGCTCAGCGACGCGCCCCTCGAAGAGGTGGCCGTCGGCGACCTGCTGCTCGTGCAGCCGGGGGAGGTGCTTCCCGTCGACGGCACCGTGCACGCGGGCCCGGCGATCATCGACGACAGTGCGATCACGGGTGAGCCATTGCCGGTCGAGCGCTCCACCGGCGAGGCCGTGCGAGGCGGCGCCGTGAACGCGGGTGGTCCCTTCGACCTGCTCGCTTCCACGCGGGCCGAGGACTCGACCTACGCCGGCATCGTGCGCTTGGTCGAGGAGGCCACTGCGGCCGGCTCGCCGTTCGTCCGCCTGGCGGATCGCTACGCGCTCGTCTTCCTCGTCGTGAGCGTGGGCGTCGCCGCCGCGGCATGGGCAGTCTCGGGTGAGCTGGCGCGGGCCGTCGCGGTGCTGGTGGTCGCCACGCCCTGCCCGCTCATCCTTGCCGCCCCTATCGCCATCGTCGCCGGTCTGTCGCGGACCGCCCGTCGCGGTGTTGTCGTGAAGGGTGGCGGGCCACTCGAACGGCTGGCGGACGCCGAGATCCTGCTGTTCGACAAGACCGGTACCCTCACGATCGGCCGACCGGCACTGGTCGAGATCGTCGCGGCCGAAGATCGCAAGCCTCCTGATGTGCTCCAGCTCGCGGCGTCGCTCGACCAGGTGTCGCCGCACGTCCTGGCCGCGGCCATCGTGCGCGCGGGACGTGAACGCGGGCTGGTGCTCGAGCTGCCGAGCCACACCGAAGAGGTGACGGGCGCGGGCATCCGCGGCACGGTGGGCGGGCACGAGGTGGCGCTCGGCAAGGCCAGCTGGGCTGGCGTGCGGGGCGACGAGCCGTGGGTGGTGACGGCTCGACAGCGAGGCGAGCTCGATGGTGCCGTGTGCGTGTTCGTCGGCGTGGACGGCCTGCCAGCAGGCGCGTTCGTGCTGGCTGATCCGATCCGACCGGACGCCGCGCGCACGATTCGCAGCCTGCGTCGAGCGGGCATCCGCCGGGTCGTGATGGTGACGGGCGACCGTGCCGACGTGGCCGCGACGGTCGGGGCGATGATCGGCGTCGATGAGGTGGTGGCGGAGCAGAGCCCGGCCGACAAGGTCGAGGTCGTCCGTCGCGAGAACGCCAAAGGGGTCACGATCATGGTCGGCGACGGCATCAACGACGCCCCGGCACTCGCGCTCGCAGCGGTCGGCGTCGCGATCGGTGCCCGGGGCGCGACGGTGTCCTCCGAGACCGCCGACGTCGTGCTCACGGTCGATCGACTCGACCGCCTTGGTGAGGCCCATGTCATCGCCCGTCGGTCGCGCCGCATCGCGTTGCAGAGCGTGGTCGCCGGCATGACGCTGTCGCTCGTCGCGATGGCGGTCGCGGCAGCGGGCTACCTGCCGGCCGCGTGGGGTGCGCTCCTGCAAGAGGTCATCGATGTTGCTGTGATCCTCAACGCCCTCCGCGCGGTGGGGCCCGGCCCGGGCGAGACGCGACTCGGCGAGACGGCCAACCAGCTCGCGCTTCGCTTCAGCGCTGAGCACCGGGCGCTGCGACCTGACATCGACTTGCTCCGCGTCGCCGCCGACCGCCTCGGCGCTGAACCGACAGCCGACGCCCTCGACCTGGTGCGTCGGGCCCATCGGTTGCTCGTCACCGAGATCGAGCCCCATGAATGGGCTGAGGATCGTCAGCTGTACCCGCTGATCGCTCACGCGCTGGGGGGCACCGACCCGACGGGCACGATGAGTCGGACCCACGCGGAGATCAGCCGGCTGACGGCTCGAACCGGCGCGATCATCGACCGCGTCGGTGATGACGCTCCAAGCTCGGACGACGTCCTCGAGCTCCGACGCCTCCTCTACGGCCTGCATGCGATCCTCGAGCTGCACTTCGCGCAGGAAGACGAGAGCTACCTCTCCCTCGCCGAGGACGCCCCGACGCGCCCAACCCGGCCTTGACCGTTCCGAGCCCGAACACCTCGAGTGAGCGTGGTGGGCTGAGAGTGTCGGTTTCAGGAGATGCTAGACACCAGTCGCCCTGGCGGGATGGAGTTCGAACACTGTCGCCCGCTTGACGACTCGACTCTTCGTGATGCGACGTGACCGCGGCGCGGCAAACGAAGACGCCCTGGCATCGCCGTCCGACTACGCCGCTCGGACTTGTGAGTGTGGTCGACGAACAGCGAGTCCTCGTCGGAGAGGTTTGTACCGAGAGCGGTCGTGAGCAGCTTGGCCCACAGCGCCCGCTTGACCTTCACCGTGGGCGAGCCCAGTGGGCTCGTCAGTTTCCACGAGGCGCTCCATCGCTTCCTCCTCCTGGATCGGTGGTGGTGGGCGAGCTGGCGCCGAGCCCAGCGAGAGGTGCTGGGTGAGCGAACCCTACGGCCAGGGTGTGACACGAAGGTCCAGCGACCGCATCGGCCTGGCTCTCGGGGCCGGCCGTCGTCTCACCGAACGAACTTTCTCCCTTTCACCGTTCGGCTGACCGTTGGTCCGTCAGAAGGCGAGGCGTGCAAGCGAGTGACCGGAGGTGCGACGTGAGCGATGTGGTGAAGGTCGGTGCGTTTCTGACCGTGCCCGAAGTGGCGCTCCGGCTGCAGATCAGCCGCACGGCGGCGTACCAGCTTGCCCGCCGCTGGCTCGACGGCGACGTCACCGACGGGATCCCGGCGGTACGGATCGGGCGGAGCATCCGTGTTCCGGCGGCGGCGTTCGAGCGGTGGGCTCGCGGCTTGCCGTTCGTGCCGTGACCGGCAGCGCCGTGGTGATCGGCAGTGCCGCGAGCGGGCTTCGGCGTCGGCTCGGGCCGCTCGCCTGGGTCGTTCTGGAGGCCGCCGTGTCCGAGAGCTGCGACGGGGTAGCGAGCGTGTCCGCTCGGTCGATCGCGGCGGCGCTCGGCGTGTCGAAGGACACCGCCGCGCGAGCGGTGCGCCGATTGACCGACGCCGGACTCATGCAGCGGCTCGGGCGCCAGGGCGACGGTGGCCGGTTCACACCGGGTCGCTACCGCCTGCTGGTCTCCTCGGACGTCCTCTCGATCGTGGAGGCGCGATCAGCCAAGGTGCCGCCCGCAACCGTGAGGCCCACCGTCTCCCAGCTCTCCCTCCTCGAGTCGGGCTGACACGCCATGGTCCACCCGCCGGACCACTCACACGAGAGGGTTCACGTACTTGCATCACCGATGCCTGCCGTCGCCGCCGGAGCGGGCCCGTGTTGAACGTCGGGGTTCTCGCCCCCGGGAGTGAGCAGTACTACCTCGGCTCGGTCGCCCGAGGTGTGGAGGACTACTACCTCGGTGGCGAGGTGCCCGGGCGTTGGGTCGGCTCCGGCGCCGCGCTGCTCGGCTTGGCTGGCGCGGTAGCGGGCGACGATCTGGTCGCCGTCCTCGCTGACCGTAACCCCAACTCCGGGACACGGCTGGGCTGCGCCGGCAACCGCACGATCCCCGGCTTCGACCTCACCTTCTCGACCCCGAAGACCGTGTCCATCCTGTTCGGACTGGGCGAGCGTGACGTCGCCACCATCGTACGGGATGCCCACGAGCAAGCCCTCGACGCCGCCCTTGCCTACCTCGAACGCCACGCCCTGTGGACGCGCCGGGGCCGCAACGGCGTCGAGGTGGTGCCCGGCGACGGCCTGGTCGGCGCCGCGTTCCGGCATCGCACCAGCCGAGCCGGTGACCCCCACCTGCACACCCACGTGCTGGTCGCCAACACCGTGCTCGGTCCGGACGGCCGTTGGCGCACGCTCGACTTCCGCCACGTCTTCGCTCACGCCAAGACGGCCGGCTACCTGTACGAGGCGCACCTACGCCACCTGCTCACCGATCGGCTCGGCCTGGAGTGGGGCCCGGTGCGCAACGGCACCGCCGAGTTGGCTGGTGTCCCCGACGACGTGAGGCGGCTGTTCTCGACCCGCCGCCACGAGATCGAAGCGGCCATGGCTGCCCGTGGCGAGACCTCGGCGCGCGCGGCACAGGTCGCCACCTTGGAGACCCGGCGCCCGAAGGACCGGGACGTGGACGCCATCCACCTCCGCGCCGACTGGCTGCACAAGGCGGAGAATGCTGGTTTCGATGCGGTCCTGCTGCGGGAGCTGGTCGGTCGGCATCGCTGGGAGCCGCCAACCGCCGATGAGCGCCACGGTATCGAGCAACACCTCATCGGCCCGGCTGGGCTCACCGAGCGGGCGTCGACGTTCGATCGGCTCGCCGTGCTGCGCGCCTGGTGCGACCGACTCCCCGACGGAGCGGCCGTGACGGACATCGAGGACATGGCGGACCGGTTCCTCAACGGTCACGACGCGATCGCGCCGCTGGCGGACCGGTCGATTGCGCCGATGCACGCTGTCGACGGCCGTGTCCTGTCATCGGTATCCATGGGAAGGCGGTGGTCCACCGCTGATCTCGTGGCCGTCGAGGCCCGCCTCCTTGCCGGGGCAGTTGCCCGCGTTGAGGGGGCCTGCGCCGTCGTCGGCAACGGAGATCTGGCGGCGGCCTTCCGGAGTCATCCGACGCTGTCGAACGAGCAGGCCCACGTCGTCGCTCAACTCTGCGGTTCGGGGAACGGGGTCGACGTCGTCACCGCGCCGGCCGGCGCCGGCAAGACCTTCACCATCGATGTAGCCCGCGACGCATGGGAGCGAGCCGGGTACCGGGTGATCGGCGCGGCGCTCGCAGCCCGGGCCGCCGCCGAGCTGCAGGCTGCCGCCGGCGTCCCCTCGACCACTCTCGACTCTCTCCTCGGCGCCCTCGACCGCCGAGCCACCACCCTTGACCCTCGCACCATCGTGGTTCTGGACGAGGCCGGCATGTGCGGCACCCGGAAGCTGGCCCGCCTTCCTTGACCACGCCGACGCAGCAGGCGCCAAGGTCGTGCTTGTCGGCGATCCTCGCCAGCTGCCCGAGATCGACGCCGGCGGTTTGCTGGCAGGGCTGGCCGAACGGCTCCCCGGCGTGCAGCTGACCGAAAACCGTCGCCAGCGCGACGAATGGGAACGCCAGGCGCTGCGCCACCTTCGAGACGGCGACATCGATACCGCCATCGGCAGCTACCGGGACCACGGCCGCATCACCCTGGGCGACAACGCCGAGGACACCCGAGCCCGGCTCGTCGCCGACTGGTGGGGCGCCCGCCTGGCCGGGGAGGACGTCGTCATGCTCGCCGGGCGCCGCTCCGACGTCGACGACCTCAACCGGCGAGCCCGCACTCGCCTCGAACCCACCGGCCAGCTCCACGGACCGACGTTGCTCATCGACGGTCTCCCGTTCCAGGCCGGCGACGAGGTGATGACCCTGCGCAACGACCGCCGCCTCCGCGTCCGCAACGGTGGGCGCGGCACCATCACCGCCGTCGACACCGACGCCCACGCTGTCGCCATCGCTTTCACAACCGGCGAGCGCGCGGTCCTGCTCGCCGACTACCTCGACGCCGGGCAACTCACCCACGCCTACGCCATGACCGTCCACAAGGCCCAAGGCCTCACCTGCGACCGGGCGTTCGCCCTCGGGTCCGACACGCTGTACCGCGAGCAGGGCTACGTCGCCATGAGCCGGGGCCGCCTCGGCAACCACCTCTACGTCGTCGGGCCTCGACCCCTCGACCTCGACAACGCCGCGCACGCACCGACCCGAGGACCGCAAGCCCGACGAGCTCCTCGCTGCCGGCCTCGCGACGAGCAAGGCGCAGACCCTCGCCGTCGATCACCTCGACGACCCGTCATTGCTCACCTGGACCATTGGCGACCTCTTCGCCGAGCAGCGACGGCTCCGCCTCATCCTGGCCGAGGCGCCCGAGGATCGGACCCGTGACATCGACTCCCTCACTCGCACGCATGACGCGCTCACCCAAGACCTCCGCAACCTCGACGGTCGGCACGCTGAGCTGACCGACCGGCACCGCACGTGGCGCGACCGTCGCCGAGGCCCCGACCCTGAGCTCCTCCTCGTCGAAGCGAAGCAGTCCGACGCGAGGCAGCGACTCGCCAAGGTGGACAGCGACCTCAACGCTGCCCACGGCTCGAACCTGGCCAGCCAGGCCTTCCTGGCCGAGCACGCACCCGTCGTCCGCCGGCTCAACCACATCGCCGACATCCTCGATGACCGCGTCGACCGAGCCGTCTGTCGAGCCATCAACGAACCGCCCTCCTACCTCACCCGCATGGTCGGCCCGCTCACGATGGACGGCGAACCAGTCGGCGCCTGGATCGACGGCGCCACACTCATCGAGACGTACCGCCTCGAACACGGCATCACCGACAAGCGCCATGCCTTCGGCCGCGAACCGCGGGACCCGACCGAGAGGTGGGCCTGGCGGGAGGCAGCCTGGGAAGTCGAGGCGATCATGGCGTCGCCGCAGGTGACCGAAGCCGCGTCTCTGGAACGTGACACCGGCATCGAGATCGACCTGTGAGGTCGCTCAGGTAGAACCTCGTCCCGACCTTCGAGCCCGGAGCAGGCTTTCGAAGCGTGTTCGCTCGCCCCTGCGGTCGAGGTAGTCGAGCACGTTGGCCTCGGCCTCGGTGCGGATCTCCTGCGCGGCAATGCCCCGATCGTCGGCGAGCTGGTGGAGCCCGTCGACAGGCCGCATCAGGTTCCTCGATGACAGTTCCGGCCGAGGGAGCAGGAGGATCTGCGACGAGCGCTCCTGGTTCCGGCTGCGGATCGCAGGCAGGTACGCCAGGAGCTGTCCCCACTCAACGATCGGGTCCTCGATCGGCTGGCGGAAGGTGATGAGCGTGAGCCTGACCCGGGTCAAGACCCACATCTCCTCGGGCAGGCCGAGCTGGTTCCGATCGCGGGTCACCATGGCGTCGAACTTCGCCTCCGCGGCCCGCAGGTACAAGAACCAGTCCGGCGTGCTCGCCTTCGACAGCGTCGAGTCGAAGTCGATCAGGTGCACGACCTCCACGGTGGCGTCGACCTGGCTGACGTCGAAGCCGGGCGGCTTCGGGAAGTTCTGGTCGAGCAGCAGCCGGTACGACGCCGGCTCACGCCGCGCGGCGGAGCCGGTCCTCGAGGTACCAGGCATCCTTCACTGCCGCTTCGTCGAGGCCGGGGTAGAGATCGACGATCTGGGCAACCCCGAGGCCGCGGTCCGTTCTCAGCGTCCATACCGTCGACGTCGGAATCCGCGTTTCGTCGATGCAGGGCTCGCCGGCCATGACCCATGGCGAGATGTACGTCCGCTCGGACGGCGTAACGAGGTCAGGCCCCCGCAGGGGCCGGTCGCCGAGCTCCTTGATCGGTTCCAGCAGATCGAACTCGCCCAGCAGTTCGGCCAGGTCCGGCAAGACGTTCTCGCCCGAGAACCGGTGGTCGACTTCGTCGTCGATCAGCAGGACGCGACCATCAGAGCGCAGCCGGCGGATGTTCTCTCCACCAGCAACGGACTCACGGACCGCGGCCACCCGCTGCGCCGCGACCGGCCTATCGATACCCTGGTTTCGAAGCCATGCCAGCAGCCGGAGATGGACCAGATCCCGGTACGACCACGCCATCGGGCTGCCGTGGAGGAAGTCAGGCCGGTAGACCTCGTTGCGCTGCCAGTCGTAGACCGTGCTCTTGGGAATGCCCGAGAGTTGCGATGTCCGTTCAATGCTGTACCGCCCTCGCGGGCTCCGCAGCGCGCGCAGCACCAGCTCCCTCCGATCGGCTTCGAGCGGGGCGGCGGCGCTCATCGTTCCCACCTTACGCCCGGTACCGGTGGTGACCCGGGGCGATCCGGCGTCAGCGGTGCTCGTCGATGGCGTCCTCGGGCACGTGGGCGATCCTGTCGACCATGACGTACCTGATCTTCCGGTCGTGGATGAGTCGCAGCAGCTCCTTGGTCGGGAGGTCGAGGCGGCGGGCGGCCTCGCTGGCACGAAGAGGTTCTGCGGTCATCGACATCGAGTCTACGGTCGAGCTCCCCGCCGCCCGACCCTCTCGTCAGAGGGTCGGCCGAACGGCATGGAACACCCGCACAGGGAGGTTCGGGGCCGACGCGAGGCGCTGGTCGGCCGTGAGCAGCGGACCGTTGAGGTGCTGCGCGACGACGACGTAGAGCGCGTCGCCGGCGGACACGTTGTGACGGAGTGCCCATGCTTCTGGCATCAAGAGCCTGATGTTGACCCGCGTGATGGGCAGCGCGAGGAGCCTGTCGAGGGCAAGCCGCGCCTTGGCGTCGGGCAGCTTGGCCTGGATCACCGACAGTCGCCGCAAGGCGCTCATCGCCTCGGCGTAGATGTGTTCCGGCGCCCAGAGGCGGGCGCCTGGTGGGAGCAGAGCCTTCAGTCGCCGGCCGTAAGCGCTGTCGGTCGCGATCTCGACCGCAGCGGAGGCGTCGATGACGACGGGCGTCACGGCTCGTCGTCGATGCGTTCAGCCCGGACGGCAGAGGCGGCGTCGAGGAACTCGATCTCGGGGTCGCCTGGCGTCTCGACCGAACGCAGCCATGCGGTGAGCGCTTCTGCCATCTCCTCGTCAGAGAGCGCGCTGAACTCGTCCTCGATCACGACGATCACGTCGTCGCCCAGGTCGCGAGCCCGCTTGGCCACGTCGTCAAGCGTACCCAGCCGGCCTGCCGGCCCACGTCGGGATTGAACGCTCACGGGAGGTCCGTTCGCGCCGAGGTACGACCGATTCGATCGGCGATCGCCCGGGTGCTCTCCGGCAGGGCGTGGGCGTAGACCTTCATCAGCATGTCGGGGGAGTGGCCGAGCACGTCGGCCACCGCTCGCAGCTCGCCCACGTCGTGGGCGCCCCGGACCATGTGGGTCGCAGCGGTGTGGCGAAGGCCGTGGGAGGTGAGCCGGGGGAGCCCGGCTTCCGACACGAGCAACTCGAGCGCTCGGTCGAGGCTGCGGGGCATGACCGGGCGGCCGACGTGGGTGGTGGTGATCAGGTCGTGGTCCTCCCACTTGGGTCCAGCCAAGAGGCGCTCCTCGGCCTGTTCTCCGCGCCGGCGAGCCAGGGCTCGAAGCGTCTCGTCGTCCAACGGGATCACCCGCCGGGAGCGCGCGTTCTTCGCCTCGCTCCACACCGCTCCCTTGCTCACCGCCACGAGGCCCTCGTCGATGCGCAGCGTCCCCTTGGTGGCGTCGAGGTCGTCCCACTTGAGCGCCAGCGCCTCGGACCGGCGCAGGCCGTACAGCACGCCGAGTCGGAACGCGACGGCCCAGCGGTGATCGGCGCTGACCGACAGGAACCGGGCCACCTGCTCCTCGGTCCAGGCGTCGACCTCCTTCACCTTCGGCGGCTTGGCCACGGCACGCGGCATCGGCACTCGAGCGGCGGGGCTCCGTCGCAACAGCCCTTCCTCCACGGCGTCCGCGAGCGCGGCTCGCAGCACCGTCCTGCAGATCTGGATCGACCGCCACGACAGGTCGCCGGCCGCGGCCAGACCTTCGAGCCATGCCGCCACGTCCTCACGGTCCAGACGGTCGAGGCGGATCGCGCCGAGCCCGGCCTCGATGTGGGGGATCGCCCACTGGTACTGCTCACGCGCCTTCAACGTCACGTCCGACCGCGACGCCACGTAGCGGCGCACCAACCACGAGACCGTGTCCCGACGTCGCCACCCGCTCCTGCACCGACACGGACCGAGCGGCGGCGAGCGCCGACCGTTGCGAGCGCGTAGGTGCCGAGCTGACGTGGCCGGTGCTTGCCCGTCTCGGTGTCGATGCCGTCGATGCGCACGACCCACTTGTCGCGCTGCTTGCGGACCGTCGGCTGCCCGGTGGCCTTCCACCCCATGGCCCCACCTCTGATACTTCGCTGATACATGGGTCGCATCGGCGACGAGGTGGGATCGTATCATCCCTGGTAAGACTGGTCGGGGAGGGGGGATTTGAACCCCCGACCTCCTGCACCCAAAGCAGGTGCGCTTCCGCTGCGCCACTCCCCGGCGCGGGCGAGCGTACCCGCCCGATGACGCCTCGATCTCTCCCGATCAAGGTAGGGATCGGTCGTGTCCCTCATGTGTCGAGGTGGTGAACGACCGCGCCGCCCGGTGTGACACCGGTCCCCTCTCGTCGCGGGGAGTGGCCGACGGCCCGGGGCGAGGAAACGAGGGGAACCACCGAGCGTGTCCATCACGACGTGGACAGTGGTCGATCTGCAGGGGCTATCCGCCGCGCACTGCGCTCGCCGGGAGCCGTGGCGGCGCCTGTCTAGTGTGCGCCGCGGTGGCCTCCGTGTTCGATCGCCGCCTCGGCGGCGCCGACTGTGAGGCCTTCCGGGGCGGGTTCCTCTCGCAGCCCGTCAACTCGCTGTCGGGGATCGCGTACCTGCTCGTCGGGGGCGCCTTCGCGGTGTGGGCGGCGCGCCAACCTCGGGGCCAGCGCCTGCTCCCACTGGTCTACGCCGTCGCGATCGCGGCCAACGTGGTGGGCACCTTGCTGTTCCACGGGCCGGCCTCGACCGGTGCGAAGTGGTCCCACGACCTGGCGCTGCTCGCTCCGCTCGTGTTCATCGTCGTGTTCGACCTCGCCAACCTCCGGCCGTTGTCGGACCGCGCCATCGCCATCGCCGTCCTCGTCGTCGTCGGCGTGCTCGGGCTGTTCCTGGCGGCGGCGCCGCAGGCTTCGGTCGGGCTGAGTGCGGTCTTCGCCGCGCTGGTCCTCGGGCTCGAGCTCGCGGTGGTCGCCCCCCGATACGCCTTCCGCCGCGCCCGCCAGGTTTACGCCCTCGGCATCGCCGCCCTGCTTTTCGGGGGCGCGTTCGAGGTCCTCGGTCGCACCGGCGGCCCGCTCTGCGATCCGGGCTCGTGGCTGCAGGGACACGCGGCTTGGCATGTCTGCACGGCGGTCGTCCTCGGCGCGTGGGGCGTCGCCGCGCTCGTCGTCGCTGACCGCCGGCGAGCGCCGCGGGAGCGGATCGAGGTCGCGCGACCCTGACGCCGCGAGCCGGACCGTGCGGCCGGTAGCGGGACCCTGCGGTCGGAGCGCGAACCGCCCGACTCTCAGCCGCCAGTCGCCTTGGCCTCGCGCTTGGCGAGGCGCTTCGCGGCCCGGCCGGTGGGCTGGAGGTGCCGGCCGTCGAGGTCACCGAGGTCGACGCCGTTGTCGAACATCACCCGGTAGCGGAGCCAGTTGAAGCCGTCCGCGAGGATCACCTTGCCCGGGGTCCCCGCCGGCACGCCAGGGAGATCGACGGAGGCGACGACCGTGTCGTGCTGGCGCAGGTCGAGCTGATCGGGATGGGGCCTGGCCAAGCTGTGCGGCTTCCACGTCGGCATACGGCGTCCATCATGCCCTACGGGGCTCCCCAGCCGACCTCTCCGCCGAAGTCGAACGGGAGCGTGCCGCAAGCGGCGCCCTCCGGTGCAAGTTCGCGGGGCCGAACCGAGTGGTCGGGGAGAGGCGGGGAGAGGCACCCCGGCGCGTCCGCGCCGGGGCTGGCCGGGTTGGCGGAGGGGCGCCGGTACACTGCGTCCCCTGTGAAGAGCACGGTGGAACCCCTCGCGGGGGAGGAAGGGCGCAAGCTCGTCAAGCTCTCCGTCGAGGTCGACGAAGCGGAGTTCGACAAGGACATCGACGCCGCCTTCAAGAAGATCGCCCGGGAGGTCCGCATCCCCGGCTTCCGGCCGGGGAAGGCGCCCCGGCGCGTCCTCGAGGCCCGGATCGGCGTCGGGCCGGCCCGGGAGCAGGCCCTACGCGACGCCATTCCCGGCTATCTCGCCCAAGCCGTGCGCGAGCACGACGTCGATGTCATCGCCCCGCCCGAAGTCGACATCACCGGGGGCGAAGAGCAAGGGCCCGTCCAGTTCGATGCCACGGTGGAGATCCGGCCGCTCGTCTCGGTTCCCGGTTACGGCGGCCTGCGGGTGGAGCTGCCCGATCCGGCCGTGACCGACGACGAGCTCGACGAGCGTCTGGAGGCGGCCCGCCGTCCTTCGGGCGAGCTCACCGACGTGGACCGGCCGGCGGCGAAGGGCGATTTCGTCACCCTCGATCTCACGGTCACTCGTGGGGGCGAGCCCGTGGCCGGGTCGACGGCCGACGACTGGCTCTACGAGGTCGGTCGGGGGTGGATCACCGACGGACTTCGACGACTACCTCGTCGGTGCGATGGCCGACGACCGGCGGGAGTTCAGCGCCACGCCTACCGGCACCGAGGAGCCGGCCGACTTCGTGGTGGCGGTGAAGAAGGTGCAAGAGCTCGTCCTGCCCGAGCTCACCGACGAATGGGCGCAGGAGAATACCGATGCCTCGTCGGTCGAGAGCTGGCGGCAGGCCCAGCGCGAGCAGCTCGAGACAGTTCGTCTCGCGCAGGCCCGCCAGCTGTTCCTCGAGCGCGCCAGCGAGGCCCTCGCCGAGCTGGTGGAGGCTGACCCGCCCGAGAGCCTGGTCAATGCCGGGCTGCGGCAGCGGGCGGAGGACACGGTCATGCGGCTGCAGGCACAGGGCCTCTCGCTCGAGCAGTTCCTTGCGGCCACTGGGCAAGACCAAGCCGAGTTCGTCGAGTCGCTGAAGGGCGCGGCCACGAAGGCGGTCAAGGTCGACCTCGCGCTGCGCGCCGTCGCCGAGGCCGAGCAGCTCTCCGTCGAGCCAGACGAGCTCGCCGAGGAGTACGAGCGCATCGCCCAGCGGGTCGGGCAGAAGCCGGCGCAGGTGCAGCGGGCGTATGAGCGCAACGACGCGGTGGGCGAGCTCACGCTCGGAGCTGCGGAAGCGCAAGGCCCTCGACTGGGTGCTCGAACACGTCGAGGTGGTCGATCCCGACGGCAAGCAGCTCGACCGGGCCGGCCTTCTCCCGAGCGGGTATGTCGGGGAGCACGACCACGCGCATGACGATGACCACGCGCATGACCATGACCACGCGCATGACCATGAGCACGCGCATGACCGTGACCACGACCATGACGATGACCACGCGCATGACCATGAGCACGCGCACGACAATGACGACGTCGTCGTCGCCGAGGAGGATGCGTGAGCGCGGAGACTCTCACGGTGGCGCAGCGAGCCATGCTCGTGCGGATGGAGAACTACCTCGTGCCGACCGTGGTCGAGCAGACCAACCGCGGGGAACGGGCCTACGACCTCTACAGCCGGCTGCTCAAGGAGAACATCATCTTCCTGGGCACCCCGATCGACGACACGATCGCCAACCTCATCTGTGCCCAGTTGATCCACCTCGAGTCCGAGAACCCGGACAAGGACATCAACATCTACATCAACTCGCCGGGCGGTGACATCACCGCGCTCTTCGCCATCTACGACACGCTGCAGTTCATCCGCAACGACATCGCCACCATCTGCCTCGGCCAGGCGGCGTCGGCGGCCGCCGTGCTCCTCGCCGCAGGCACCAAGGGCAAGCGTCTCGCCCTGCCCCACGCCCGGGTCCTCCTGCACCAGCCCTACGGCGCCACCGGCTACGCGCAGGCGGCCGACATCGAGCTGGCGGCCAAGGAGATCCTGCGCATGCGGGACCTCTTGGAGGAGATCATCGCCCGCCACACCGGGCAGCCCATCGAGCGGATCCACAAGGACACCGACCGCGACTTCGTGATGTCGGCGGAGGAAGCCCGCGACTATGGCATCATCGACGAGGTGATCGTGGCTCGGAACTCCGCCGACAACGCCGGGCCGATCAAGTAGGGGCTGGGGAGGAGCGCCGTGGCAAAGTTCGGGGACTCTGGCGAACTGCTGAAGTGCTCCTTCTGCGGCAAGTCGCAGAAGCAGGTGAAGAAGCTGATCGCCGGGCCCGGCGTCTACATCTGCGACGAGTGCATCGATCTCTGCAACGAGATCATCGAGGAGGAGCTGGCCGAGTCCTCTGAGCTGCGCTTCGACGAGCTCCCCAAGCCACGCGAGATCTACACCTTCCTGAACGACTACGTCGTCGGCCAGGACTCCGCCAAGAAGATCCTGGCCGTTGCCGTCTACAACCACTACAAGCGCATCCAGTTCGGCCAGCACCATGGCCCGGCCCACCACGACGATGTGGAGCTGGCCAAGTCGAACATCCTGCTTCTCGGCCCCACGGGGTGCGGCAAGACCCTCCTCGCCCAGACCCTCGCCCGGATGCTGAACGTCCCCTTCGCCATCGCCGACGCCACCGCCCTCACCGAGGCCGGCTACGTCGGGGAGGACGTCGAGAACATCCTGCTCAAGCTCATCCAGGCGGCCGACTACGACGTCAAGAAGGCCGAGACCGGCATCATCTACATCGACGAGATCGACAAGATCGCCCGCAAGAGCGAGAACCCCTCGATCACCCGTGACGTCTCGGGCGAGGGCGTGCAGCAGGCCCTGCTCAAGATCCTGGAGGGCACGACGGCCTCGGTGCCGCCGCAGGGCGGCCGAAAGCACCCCCACCAGGAGTTCATCCAGATCGACACGACGAACATCCTGTTCATCTGCGGCGGGGCCTTCGCCGGCCTCGACAAGATCATCGAGAGCCGCATCGGCTACAAGGGCGTCGGTTTCGGGGCGACCATCCGTTCGAAGCTGGAGAAGGACATGGGCGAGCTCCTGGCCCAGGTGCTGCCTGAGGACCTGTTGAAGTTCGGGCTCATCCCCGAGTTCGTCGGTCGCCTGCCCGTCATCGGCGCCGTCTCCAACCTCGACCGTGACGCACTGGTGCAGATCCTCGTCGAGCCGAAGAACGCCCTGGTGAAGCAGTACCGGAAGTTCTTCGAGTTCGAGGACGTGGAGCTGGAGTTCAGCCCTGACGCGCTCGAGGCCGTCTCCGACCAGGCCCTCCTGCGGGGCACCGGCGCCCGCGGCCTGCGGGCCATCCTCGAAGAAGTCCTGCTCAACGTGATGTACGACCTGCCCGGTCGCAGCGACATCGGGCGCTGCGTCATCGATCGCGACACCGTCTTGCGCAAGGTGAACCCGACGCTGGTGCCCCGCGAGGCCACTCGCGCCCAGCGGCCCCGGCGCGCCGCGTCCTGACGGCCTGAAGGGCGGCGCCCCTCGTGGACTATCCCGCCGCCCTGGCCTACCTCGACGACCACGTGAACCTCGAGCGGATGGTCGCGGGGCGCCTCGACGCCCCGAGCCTCGACCGCATCCGGCGCCTGACTGATGCCATGGGCGATCCGCAGCGGGCCTATCCCGTCGTTCATGTGACCGGGACGAACGGCAAGGGCTCGACCGCGCAGATGATCACGCGCCTGCTCATGGCGCAGGGCCTGCGGGTCGGCACCTACACCAGCCCCCATCTCGAGCGGGTCAACGAGCGGATCGCGGTCGATGCCATGCCCATCGATGACGAGGAGTTCGGCGCGGAGGTGGGAGCGGTCGCCGACCTCGAGATCGTGGTGGGGGTCCGCCCGTCGTACTTCGAGATCGTCACGGCGGCCGCCTTCCGGGCCTTCGCCGATGCCGCCGTCGACGTGGCCGTGCTCGAGGTGGGGCTGCTCGGACGGTGGGACGCCACGAACGTGGCCGACGGCCAGGTCGCCGTCGTCACGAACGTCGGGCTCGACCACATGGAGTACGCGGGACCGACGCGTGCCGACATCGCTGCGGAGAAGGCAGGGATCGTCAAGCCCGGGGCCACACTCGTGTTGGGCGAAACCGATCCGGCGCTCGCCCCCCTCTTCCGAGCCGAGTCGCCGGCGGCCGTCTGGTGGCGCGAGCTCGACTTCGATTGCACCGAGAACCAGCTCGCCCTCGGCGGCCGCCTGGTCACGTTGCAGACCCCGCTCGCGGTGTACCCCGACGTGGTCCTGCCCGTTCACGGCCGCCACCAGGGTGACAACGCGGCGGCAGCGCTCACCGCGGTCGAGAGCTTCTTCGAGGCGCCGCTGTCGGCCGAGGTCGTCGAGGAAGGGTTCGCCTCGGTGTCGCTCCCCGGTCGCTTCGAGGTCCTCGGGCACCAACCGCTCGTGGTCGTCGACGGAGCCCACAACCCTGCAGGTGCCGATGCCTGCGCTTCGGTGTTCGACGACGACTTCGCGCCGGCCGGCCGCCGGCTGCTGGTGGTGGGGTTCCTCACGGGACGGGATCCCGCGGCGATGCTCGAGGCTCTCCGGGCCGACGAGGCGGCGGTCGTGGTGTGCTGCACGCCCCCGTCGCCCCGGGGCATCCCCGCCGAGGACACGGCCGCCGCGGCCCACGACTTCGACACCGACGAGGTTCTGGTCGTTCCCGACGCGAGGGCGGCCTGCGATGCCGCCTTGAGGCGGGCGGGCCCGGATGACGCGGTGCTGGTGACGGGGTCGCTCTACCTCGTGGGCGAGGCCCGCTCCCATCTGCTGAGGGTCCTGCCGTGACGGCCGTCTAGCCTGCGCCGCAACCATGGCTGACCGTACGTTCGTGATCATCAAACCCGACGCCGTCGAGCGGGGGCTCGCCGGCGAGGTCATCTCCCGCTTCGAGCGCAAGGGCCTGCGCATCGTGGCCCTCGAACTGCGCACGATCGAGATGGACACCGCCATCAGTCACTACGCCGAGCACGAAGGCCAGCCCTTCTACGACGAGCTGCTCGACTTCATCGGTCGATCACCGTCGATCACGATGGTGCTCGAGGGACCAGAGGACACGTGGAAGCGTCGTGCGCACGCTCGTGGGGCCACCAACCCGCGCGAGTCGGCGCCCGGGACGATCCGGGGCGACTACGGCGTGCTCGCTGACCGAGAACCTCGTGCACGGCAGCGACGGCCCCGAAGTCCGCCGCTCGCGAGATCGGCATCTTCTTCCCGCACCTCGCCTGAGCGGGCCGACTGCCGGCCGCCAGTCGGGCGACGGACTAGTCTCGGACAGACGGTCCGACCCGCGCCTCGATCGAGGGGGAGGCGCATGCCTGCGAACAACCCCCTGACGCTGGGCGCGACATGGCCGTCGACCTCGGCACGGCCAACACCCTCGTGTACGTGCGTGGCCACGGCATCGTGCTCGACGAGCCGTCGGTCGTCGCGGTCAACGTCCGGGACGGGCGAGCGGTGGCCGTCGGCCTCGAGGCCAAGCGGATGATCGGGCGCACACCGAGCCACATCCAGGCCATCCGGCCGCTGAAGGACGGCGTCATCGCCGACTTCGAGGTCTGCGAGAAGATGCTCCGCTACTTCATCCACAAGGTGCACCGCAGCCGCTGGGCCAAGCCGCGCATGGTGATCTGCGTTCCGTCGGGCATCACCGGCGTCGAGCAACGCGCCGTGCAGGAGGCCGCCGAGTACGCCGGGCCCGCAAGCCCGCCTACATCATCGAGGAGCCGATGGCCGCGGCCATCGGCGCGGGCCTCCCCGTGCAGGAGCCCACCGGCAACATGATCGTCGACATCGGCGGCGGCACCTCCGAAGTGGCCGTGATCTCACTCGGCGGCATCGTCGCCAGCCAGTCGGTGCGGGTGGCGGGCGACGAGCTCGACGACGCCGTCATCCAGTTCATCAAGAAGGAGTACTCGCTGGCGCTCGGTGAGCGCACGGCGGAGGAGATCAAGATGGCCCTCGGCTCGGCGTGGCCCCTGCAGGAGGAGCTGACCGCCGAGATCCGCGGGCGCGACCTCGTGAGCGGCCTGCCCAAGACGGTGGCCATCACCACCGAGGAGATCCGCGGCGCCATCGAAGAGCCCGTCACCGCCATCGTCGACGCGGTCAAGGCGACGCTCGACAAGACGCCGCCCGAGCTGGCCGCCGACATCATGGAGCAGGGGATCATGCTCACCGGCGGTGGTGCGCTGCTCATCGGTCTCGACGCCGCGCCTGGACCACGAGACCGGCATGCCCATCCACATCGCCGCCAACCCGCTGCAGTCCGTCGCCGTCGGCTCGGGTCAGGCGCTCGAGGAGTTCGACGCGCTGCGGGGTGTGCTCTTCCGTGGCCAGGATCGCTGATCTGCCCCACCGGAGGCGGAGCTTCCGGCGGGGGCCCCGCGAGCTGGGGACCTGCGCCTGGCAAGTCCGGTGATCCCCGCCTGGCTCCAGGGCCGACGCGGCGTCATCGTCGCCCTCGTGGTGACGTCGCTCGCTGCTCATCACCTTCGACTTGCGGGGCAGCAGCGTGCCTCGACGGCGCCCGCCGGGTCGCGGGTGACGTCATCTCGCCCGTCCGCGGCGTCGATCGAGCACGCTCTTCTCTCCGGTCCGCCGCGCGTGGAACGGCATCTTCGACTACCACTCGTTGAAGGACGAGAACGACAAGCTGCGCCAGGCCGTCGACCAGCAGGAGGGCGCCTCGATCGAAGCCGAGGCCCAGATCCGTGAGCTGGAGCAGCTCCGGGCGCTGAACCACCTCCCGATCCGTTCGGACATCCCCGTCGTCGCCGCCGAAGTCGTCGGTGACCCGCCATCGAACTTCCAGCAGACGCATCCAGATCGACCAGGGATCGAGCAAGGGCATCCAAGTGGGCATGGCCGTGATCACCCCGGCCGGGCTGGTCGGGCGCATCGCCAAGGTCACGCCGAACTCCTCCGTCGTCCGCCTCGTCGACCGATCCGCAGTTCATCGGCCGGCGTGAAGATCGCGCCGGGCCCGACGCGGGCCACCACTCGCCCCGACCACGGCGGCCAGCCGACCGCACCACCGCCCACCAGTCGGCCCGGGGCCACCACCACGCGCCCGTCCCCGACCTCGGCCCCCACGACCGCCGTGCCGCCACCCGGCACCCTGCCGCCGGCCACCACCGTGGTGGGTGACGTCGAGCGGGGCATCCTCGAAGGCGAGGGATCCGGCCGCCAGCCCTCGATCGAGTTGATCGATCTGGATGCCACCGTGAACGAGGGCGATGCGGTGGTCACCAGCGGGATCCGGGAGAGCCTCTTCCCCGCCGACATCCCCGTCGGTCGGGTCGCCGAGGTGACTCGTACGCCGGGCTCGCTGCAGCTCGAGGTCCGGGTGGCGCTGGCTGCTGATCTCGACCATCTCGAGTTCGTCGCGGTCGCTGCGGTACCTCCCGGCCGAGTGAGCGACCGAGCCGCGTGACGGTGTCTCATCGTCTTCGAGCAACCCCGTGGGTGCGGGTGCCTTTGGTCATCCTACTCGCCCTCGGGCTGCAGACCGCCGTCTTCTCGGTGGTGCGACCGTTCGGCATGGCGCCCGACATCATGTTGCTCCTCGCCATCGCGGGCGGCCTCGCTCTCGGTCCCGAGCGGGGGGCGATCATGGGTGCCGATCATCGGGCTGTCGTTCGATCTCGTCTTGGAGACCCCTTTCGGCCTGTCGGCCCTCGTGTACGGCTTCGCCGCCTTCGCCGTCGGCCTGCTCTCGACGGGCACGGTCCAATCAACCCGTTGGATCCCGGTGGCGGCGACGGTCGTGGTCAGCGCGGCGGCCGAAGCGGTGTACGGCGTGGCCGCCAGCGTGTTCGGGGTTGCCGCGCGCCGCGAGCTGCACGGTTGCTCGTGCGTGGTCCCCGTCGTCGCACGGGTGAACGGGTTGCTCGCGCTGCCCGCCCTCGGGGTCATGCGCTGGGCGTTGATGGCCGACGAGCGCCGGGTCTGAGTGCTCGGCGCGAACGGCGGTCGCGGTGCCCATCCGCCGCCGATCAGAGGCAGAATGTCCGGATGCCCGCCGACTCTCGTGGTCTGCGCCTGAGCGTCCTCGGTGTGGCGGCGGTCTCGCTCTTCGTCGCCCTCCTGGGGCGGGTGTGGTACCTGCAGGTCATGGCTCAGCCGCCGGCCGCGCAAGGCGTGACCGCGGCCAACGAGGTGCGCACGGTGCAACTCTCGCCGATGCGCGGCCGGATCATCGATCGTTCGGGGCGGATCCTCGCCGACAACAAGCCGATCGCTCATCGTCAACGTCGACCGGAAGTCGATCCGTCGCAAGCGCGACCGCGCACCGCGCTGTTCACTCGGCTGGCGGGCGTTCTCGGCACCGACGCCGCGACGTCGCTCGAAGAGCGGCTACAAGGATCCCGCGTTCAGCCCGCTGCTGCCGCTGCCGGTCGCGCAGGGCGTCGCGAAGGGGTCGGCCGAGGCCACGGCCGTGTACCTGAAGGAGCGGGCCGAGGACTACCCGGGCGTCTCGCTCACCGAGGGCTGGCAGCGGGTCTACCGCTACTCGCCGATCGCCAGCAACGTCGTCGGCTACGTCGGCAGGTCCCGCTGACCCCGCCGACGTAAAGGACGTACAAGGCCCAGGGCTACCAGCTCTCCGACACGGTCGGTCGCTCGGGCATCGAGCTCTCCTTCGAGAGCGATCTTCGCGGTACCCCTGGTTACATCAAGTACGAGGTCAACGCGGCTGGGCGGGTGGTCGAGGAGCTCGAGCGGGTCGATCCCGTACCTGGGCCGCGATGTCGCAGCTGCCCATCGACCTCAAGGCGCAGCAGTACGCGGAGCAGGTGCTGCAGGCCGGATCAAGCAGGCCCGCACCCGCACGCCGAGGGACGAGCCGGCGCGTGTTCTTCAAGGCCCCCGCCGGCGCCCTGGTGGTGGAGGACCCGACCGACGGCGAGATCCTCGCCATGGCCTCCAACCCGCCGTTCGACAATCGATTGCTTCGTCGGTGGCATCCCGCAGGCGAAGTACGACGAGCTGTTCGGCGACACTTCTGGGAACCCGCTCGTGAACCGGGCCATCCAAGGCGAGCTACCAGATCGGGTCGACCATGAAGATGTTCACGTCGGTCGCCGCGCTCGAACTCCCACATCCTCCCGTACGCCAACTACACGATCGACGACACCGGCAAGTACGTCATCCCCGGCTGCGTCGACGAGCCGAGCGGGTGCGAGAAGCACAATGCGGGCGGCGCGATCTACGGCACGATCAACCTGCCCGAAGCGCTGACGGTGTCGAGTGACGTCTACTTCTACGGCCTCGGCAACGACATGTGGACGAAGAGCAAGAAGGGCCAGTACCTCCTGCAGGACGACGCTCGAACCACTTCGGCTTCGGGACTGACTCGGGCGTCGATCTGCCCTTCGAGCACGGGGGCCTGCTCCCGGACGGCCGCCGCGAAGGCCAAGCTGGCCGCGGCCAGGGGGGTGATCTCGCAAGAGGGCCGGCGCGCAGTTCTACACGGGCGACAACATCAAGCCTCGCCATCGGCCAGGGTCTCCTCGCCGTCACGCCGCTGCAGCTCGTCAACGCCTACGCCACCTTCGCCAACGGCGGCACGCCCTTCCGCCCGCTCATCGCGCTGAACGTGCTCGCTCCGGGCACCCCCGACGGCGCCGTCAGCCGGGCACGGTCGATCTCAGCAGGCCAACGTCGTGCGGCCATCGAGCCCCAGCCGACTCGACACGTGGCCTCGCCCCGAACGTCCGCCAGCCCATCATGCAGGGCCTCGTCGGCGTGCTCCGCAACTAATGAACGGCCACAAGGGCACCGCCGTCGATCCCTTCCGCACCTACAACTACGACGTGCCTACCCGACTCGCCGGCAAGACGGGCACCGCGCAGGACCCAACAAGTCGGCCGCGAAGGACACGTCGCTGTTCGTCGGCTTCGGGCCCGATCAAGGCCAGGCGCCGCGCCGCAATACGTGATCGGCGCGGTCTCGAACAAGCCGGCTTCGGCTCATGGTCGGCGGCACCCGCCGTGCGCTGCATGTTCGAGGCTGTCGTCCGGCCAGCGGGCGATGGCCGAGCCGGTCCAGTCCGAAGCCGCTCAACAAGGTCGCCGCCACCGACCGCCGCGCGTGCTCCCGCCGCTGAGCGACACGTCCTGCTTGTCCCGCCACCGACAGCGAACAACGACTGATGGGTCGAGCGCTGATGGCCGTTTCGACGCTCGTCCGGCGCCAGGTCGACGCTCTCCGGCGGCATCCCGAACGACCCGCGCCAGCACGTCGACTGGCTCCTGTTGGGCACGGTCGCCGCGCTGTGCGCCGTGTCGGGCTGGTGGCCATCTACAGCGCCAAGCACACCAGGCGCTCGAGGCCGCGGGGCTCGACCCGTACACCTATGTGAAGCGCCAAGCCATCGCCCTGCTCGTGGGGCGGCGTGGGCGATGGTGGTCGTGCTCGCCGTCGACTACCGCCGCTGGCGGGACTTCGCGCCATGGCTGTACCTGCTGCACCACGCTCATGCTCGCCGGCGTGCTCATCGCTGGCCAAGGCGAGGAACGGCGCCACGGCGTGGTTCAGCGTCGGCGGGTTCCAGATCCAGCCGTCGGAGTTCGCGAAGGTCACGCTGATCCTGATGCTCGCGTCGTATCTGCGGCGGCGCGGTGCGGGGCGAGGCCTTGCCGTTCAACCGCGTTCGTCGCCGCGCTCCTCCTCACTTCGTGCCCGTGGGCCTCACCCTCCTGCAGCCCGACCTCGGCACGGCCTCGGTGATGATCGTGATCGTCATGGGCGTCCTGCTCGTGGCCGGCGCCCAGGCCAAGCACATCGCGGTGATCACCGGCGATGGCCCTGCTCACCGTGGCCGTGCTCGTGGGCACGGGCCAGCTCGACCGGTACCAGCAGGACCGGCTGCTCAGCTTCCTCCGGAACAACACGAGCCCCCGCCACGGCCACCGCTCCTGTCAGCGAGCGGGACCGGCAGTTGCGCGAATCGTCCCGGCAGGTCGACAACTCCCAGGCCGCCATCAGCAAGGGTCGCCTCACCGGCGACGGCTTCCTCGACGGTTCGATGACGAACGGCGGCTACGTGCCCGAACAGCACACCGACTTCGTCTTCTCCGCGATCGGTGAACAGTTCGGGCTCGTCGGCACGATGCTCGTGCTGCTCTTGTATGGCTTGCTCGGTTTGCGCATGTGGCGGATCGCGCAGTTGGCGGGTGACCTCACCGGCGCGCTCATCGCCGCGGGCGCCCTCACGCATGCTCGTCTGGCACGTCTTCCAGAACATCGGCATGAACGATGGGGATCATGCCGGTGACGGGCATCCCGCTGCCTCTGCTGAGCTATGGCGGCTCCGCCGACGGTCGCCCTCCTGCTGCTCGTGGGGCTCGTCGAGAACGTCCACATGCGTCGCTACCTCTGATCGGAGGGACGTGGGGCCGCGATCGCCCGGCCAGGGCCGGAGGCCCGCACGGCTAGACTCGCCTCTGACATGACCTCGCTCTGGCCTCGGCTCGAACCTCTCCTGGCCAAGGTGCAGAAGCCGGCCCGGTACATCGGCGGTGAGGACGGCGCCGCTCCTCCCCAACACGGCCCGCGGAAGGTCGCCTGGCTCCTCGTCTACCCCGACGCCTACGAGATCGGGCTGCCCAACCAGGGACTGCAGATCCTCTACGAGATCTTGAACGAGCGGGCCGACGCGGTCGCCGAGCGCTCCTACGCGCCGTGGTCTGACCTCGAGGCGCTCCTCCGCGAGCGGGGCCTCCCGCTGTTCTCGGTCGACACCCATCGGCCCGCGGCCGACTTCGACATCGTCGCGTTCAACCTCTCGGCCGAGCTGGTCTACACCAACGTCCTCAACTGCATCGACCTCGCCGGGGTGCCGATCCGCGGCGAGCAGCGCACCGCCTCGCACCCCCTGATCGGCGCCGGCGGCCATTGCACCTCCAACCCCGAGCCGCTGGCCGACTTCGTCGACTTCTTCGTGCTCGGCGACGGCGAAGAGGTCGTCGGGGAGATCACCGAGGTCGTCGGTGCCTGGAAGGCCGAGGGGCGCCCGCCCGGCTCGCGCGAACGCGTGCTCCGTGAGCTGGCCACCGTCCCAGGGGTGTACGTGCCTTCCATGTACGACGTCGACTACGATGGCGCGGCGCTCGCCTCGGTCACGCCTCGCTTCCCAGAGGTGCCCGCCGCGGGTGGAGAAGCGGACCATCGCCGACCTCGCCGACTGGCCCTACCCGACGCCATCAGCTCGTGCCCCTCACCGAGGTCGTGCACGACCGGCTGAACGTCGAGGTCTTCCGGGGTTGCACTCGGGGTTGCCGGTTCTGCCAGGCCGGCATGATCACGCGGCCGGTCCGCGAGCGCCCCGAGGCGCAGGTGCGCACGATGGTGCGCGAGGGGTTGCGGCGCACGGGCTACGACGAGGTGGCGCTCACCTCGCTGTCGACCGCGGACTTCAGCGGCATCGAAGCCGTGGTGGCGGACACGGTGAACGATCCCACCGGCTGCGGGCAGGTGAGCGTGAGCCTGCCGTCGCTGCGGGTCGACGCCTTCACCGTCGGCATCGCCGCCCAGGTGTCGCGAGGCGCGGCGCACCGGGCTCACGTTCGCCCCAGAGGCGGGCACCTGGCGGCTGCGGAAGGTGATCAACAAGCTGATCCTCGACGACGACCTCTATGGCGCAGTCGAGTCGGCCTACTCGCAGGGCTGGACGCGGATGAAGCTCTACTTCCTCACCGGGCCTGCCCACCGAGACCGACGAGGACACCCTCGGCGTCGCCGAGCTGCTGCGCTCCTGCGTCGCGATCGGCAAGCGGTACACGCCCCGGGCGTCGGTCACGGCGAGCCTCGGCGGGTTCGTGCCGAAGGCCCAGACCCCCTTCCAATGGTTCGGTCAGAACACCGTCGGCCGAGTTGCGCCGCAAGGTGGCGCTCGTCCGCAACGCCACTGCCAAGGTGAGGGGCGTGCAGCTCAAGTGGCACGACCCCCGGGCCACCCTGGCCGAGGGCATCGCCAGTCGCGGCGATCGCCGCACGGGCGCGGTGATCGAACGGGTCTGGCGAGCAGGAGGCACGTTCCAGGAGTGGAGCGAGCGCTTCGATCTCGGCCTGTGGGAGGAGGCGATGGCCGCCGAAGGGCTGTCCATCGACTGGTTCGTCCACCGGCACCGCACCGAGGACGAGGTGCTGCCCTGGGCCCACCTGTCGGCCGGCCTGCACGAAGACTTCCTGTGGCAGGACTGGCAGGCGGCACTGGCCGAGAGCGGCCTGGAGGACTGCCGGTGGACTCCCTGCTATGACTGCGGCGTGTGCACCGGCTACGGCCTCGAGCACGTCGTGGCCTCTCCCGTGGCACCGGCGGGAGGCAGCCAGGGCACCGGTCAGGACGTGGCCGGGGCCGCCGTCCGCTTCTTGCCCCGCGTCGCGGTGGCGAGCTAGGGGCCCGCGATGCGGGTGCGGGTGCGGTTCTCGAAGCTCGGCAAGCTCCGCTGGACGAGCCACCGCGACGTGGCCCGGATGTGGGAGCGCGCCACCCGCCGCGCCCAACTGCCCGTCGCCCTCACCAGTGGTTTCAACCCCCGGCCTCGGCTCAGCTTCGGCCTGGCCCTGTCCACGGGCCACGAATCGGTGGCCGAGTACCTCGACGTCGAACTCGCTCAGGCCCCAGCCGTCCCGCCGGCCGAGTGGCCCGAGCTCCTCACCCCGGCGCTGCCGGTCGGCCTCGCCGTCCTCGCCGCCGTCGAGATCGATCCGCGGGCGCCGTCCCTCCAGCAGGAGGTGACGTGCTGCTCGTGGCGGATCGAGGCCGACGGCGTCGACCCGCACGCGGCCGACGCGGCCGTCGCCGGCGCGCTGGCGGCGCCGTCGCTCGTGGCGGCTCGCACCCGGAAGGGCCACGAGGTCGTGGACGACCTCCGGCCCGCCATCGTGCATCTCGCCGTGGCCGGCCCGTCGGCGGCCGGCACCGGTACCACCCTGCACGCCGACCTCGCCACCCAACCGCGCGCGCTGCGTCCGGCCGAGCTTCTCGCCGTCGTGCTCCCGGACGCCGTCGAAGGACGGGTGTTGCGCACCCACCAGTGGATCGACCACCGCGAGCGCACCGAGCCGATCGAGCTCGACGTCGCGCCGACCCTGCACCTGCTGGGAGCAGGGACATGAGAAGGGATCTCTCCGATGACCGAGCCTGTGGCCAGTGGTTCGCCCGCTGGACCCGACCCCCTCGCCGGGCCCACCCCGGAGAGAGGACTCCCGGCCGCCGCTGAGCGCGGCGCCACCGAGCCGGCGGCCAAGCGCCGGCGCCGAGGCTCGCGCGGTGGCCGTGGCCGCAGCCGGGCCCGTGCCGTCGACAGCGCTGCGGACGGGGGTGAGCCGACGACCCCAGAGCCTCGGGGCAGCCGCCCGCGCGGCGACGACCGCCAGCCCGAGCTCCCCGACCGGCCCATCGAGGGCAAGGTGCTGTCGCCGGAAGTGGCGGCGCAGGTCCTGGTCCCTCGCCCACGGATCGGCGACAGCCGGCCCGCGCCACCTCGAGTCGAGGGTCCCGGACCGGGCGACGGCAACCGGCGCCGCCGGAGGGCTCCGGGGCACAGCCGGCTGGGGTCGGGGGCGGGCGGGCCGGGCGGCCCCGTCGTGCGGGAGTCCCGGGAGCCGGCCGTGGACTTCGACGACGGCACGCTCGAACGCCGCCGGGGCAAGGAGCGCAAGGGGCGCCCCGTCGGCCGCTACCTCATGTGCGTGCACACGAGCCCACACCTCACCCAGATCGCCGTGCTCGAAGGCCGCAACCTGATCGAGCAGTACGTGAGCCGGCCCGCCGACGACATCAGCCAGATCCACGGCAACATCTACCTCGGTCGGGTGCAGAACGTGCTGCCCGGCATGGAGGCCGCCTTCGTCGACATCGGCACGCCGAAGAACGCAGTCCTCTACCGGGGCGACGTGCAGTACGACGCCGAGGACATCGTCGAGCGGGACGAGGGCAGCATGGCCCGCGGCCGTGACCGCCCCCGGATCGAGCAGATGCTCAAGGCCCGCCAGACCATTGTCTGCCAGGTCACGAAGAACCCGATCGGCGCGAAGGGGGCCAGGCTCACGCAGGAGGTCTCGCTGCCGGGACGCTTCGTCGTGCTGATCCCCAACAGCCGCACCTACGGCATCTCCAAGCGACTCCCCGACGAGGAGCGCAAGCGCCTCCGGGCCATCCTCGACAAGGTGAAGCCGGCGGAGCACGGCGTCATCGTCCGCACCGCGGCCGAGAACGTGGTGGAGGAAGAGCTGCGCCGCGACGTCGAGCGCCTGCTGCGCCAATGGGGCCAGATCGAGGACCTGGCCCGCCGGCGGCCCGCCCCCTCGTTGCTCTACCGCGAGCCCGACATGGCCGTGCGGGTCATCCGGGAGGAGTTCAATCGCGAGTACCGGGGCGTCGTGATCGACGACCTCGGGCTCTACGAGGACATCCAGGAGTACGTCACCTCGATCAGCCCGATGCTCGCCGACCGGGTCGAGCACTACGACCCGGAAGCGGAAGGGTTGCCGCTGTTCGAGCGATACCACGTGCACGAGCAGCTGCACAAAGCCCTCGACCGAAAGGTCTGGCTGCCCTCCGGAGGCTCGCTCATCATCGAGCACACCGAGGCCCTCACGGTGATCGACGTGAACACGGGGAAGAACGTGGGCACGTCGAACCTCGAGGAGACGGTCTTCCACAACAACCTCGAGGCCGCCGAGGAGATCGCCCGCCAGCTGCGCCTGCGCGACATCGGCGGGATCATCGTCATCGACTTCATCGACATGGAGATCCGGGAGAACCGCCAGCGGGTCGTCGCCGCCTTTCGTGACGCCCTCGCTCGCGACAAGACGCGTACGCAGGTCTTCGACATCTCGGAGCTGGGGCTCGTCGAGATGACCCGTAAGCGGATCGGTGAGGGCTTGCTCACGGCGTTCGCCGATCCCTGCCCCTATTGCGAGGGGCGGGGAGTCACGATCGACCATTCGCTGCTCGACTGACCGCCGACCGGGTGGCGGCGCTCGCGTTGAGACGGTCTGGGCGTGCCCGGTAGCATCGAACGGCTATGTATGCCGTCATCGCCACAGGTGGGAAGCAGGAGCGCGTCATGGAGGGCCAGCGCCTCCAGGTCGAGTTGCTGGGCGCCGATGAAGGCGCCGAGGTGAGCTTCGCGCCCGTGCTCGTGGTCGACGGCGACGACGTGCTCGCCACCCCGTCGCAGCTGGATGGTGCGAGCGTGACGGCCACCGTCGTGGGGCTGGCCAAGGGCCCGAAGATCCACGGCTTCACCTATAAGCGCCGCACCAACCAGCGCCGACGCTACGGGCACCGCCAGCGTTACACGACCGTCGAGATCACCAAGATCGCCCGAGGCTGAGGGAGGCCGCAGATGTCGAAGACCAAGGGGGGCGGCTCCACCCGCAACGGCCGTGACTCCACCGCCCAGCGCCTGGGCGTCAAGGTGTTCGACGGCACGGCCGTCACCGCCGGCTCGATCATCGTGCGCCAGCGCGGCACCCGTTTCCACCCGGGCGCCAACGTCGGGCGGGGCGGCGACGACACGTTGTTCGCGCTCGTCGACGGGACGGTCAAGTTCGGGGAGCGCCGCGGACGCCGGGTGGTCGACGTCAACGCCAGCGCCTGAGCCGCGCTACCAACGGCCGTCCACCCCCTGCGGCAGCTTCGCCGCGTCCCAACCGAGCAGTGCGACCGCCTGCTGGAAGGCGAAGCGGTCGGTCATGCCGCCCACGTAGGTGACGGCGGCTCGATAGGCGGGTTCCCCGCCGGCGTCGACCCCCTCGCGCCGGTCGGCGGGGAGGAGATTGGGCCGGTCCGCGTACCGCTCGACGAGCGCCCGTATGACCCCGACGACCGCTTCGGCCTGGGCCACCGAAGCCGGCCGCAGGTAGATGTGGTCGTAGTTGAACTGGCGGAAAGCCGCGAGGGCGTCGGCCGCGCCGGCATCCATCCCGATGCAGGCGGACTCGCGGGCCGCCTGCAGCATGGCCGCGATGAGGGCGTCGAGCTGGGCCCCTCGCTGGACACCGCAGCGTTCGGCGACCACGTCGGGCAGCATCGCCGGGCTGACGATGCCGGCGGCGACCGCGTCTTCGAAGTCGTGGCACACGTAGGCGATGCGGTCGGCCCAGCTCACCACCTCCCCCTCGGGGGTGGCCGGAGCAGGTCGCGACCACGAGTGGTTGCGGATGCCGTCGAGGGTCTCGACGCACAGGTTCAGTGGCGCGAGCACGACGTCGGCCCCCCACACCGCATGGTCGTAGCCGCCGGGGACAAAGGGGGAGAGAGCATCTTCGCTGGCATGGCCACATGGTCCGTGGCCGCAGTCATGGCCGAGGGCGATGGCTTCCGTGAGGGCCACGTTCAAGCCAAGGGGGCGGGCGACCGCCACCGCGACTTGCGCCACCTCCAGCGCGTGAGTGAGGCGGGTGCGCTGATGATCGTCGGGGAAGACGAAGACCTGGGTCTTGCCGGCGAGGCGCCGGAACGCGGTGGCGTGGAGGATGCGGTCGCGGTCGCGCTCGAAGCAGGTGCGATACGGGTCCGGCTCCTCCGGGACGCCGCGGTGGCCATCCCCGAGCGCCCGCGTGGCGCCGGGGGCGAGCAACTCGTCCTGGCGCGCCTCGCGCGCCCGGCGCTCGACCAACGGGCCGAGGCGCGGCGTGGCGGGGGAGTCGAGATGAGCGACGCGGACGCCGCCGGCCCGATGGCCAGCCATGGTGCCGGCCCACCGCTCGACGCGTTCGTTCACCGGCGCCAGGGTACCGAGGACGCTCATGCCGGCCTGACCGTGGGCTGGCGGGGACCACGCGCGCTGGCGCTGCGCACCTCGACCCGGCCCGGCGCCGGCTTGCACCGCAGGGTGCGACCGGTGGCAGCCGCGTAGCACCGGAGCTGCTCGGCGATGACGGCCGGGTCGAGGTCGGCGCGGCACTCGACGTCGATCACGCCCTGCTCCTCGGCCTGGCCGACAACGGACTCGAGTGCCTCGGCGTAGTGGGGCAGGAAGATCACGTTCATGAGGCCAGCATGCTCAGGGGGTGTGACAGAGATCCCCGGAGGGTCCGGGTCCCGTGCCGAGGCGAACCCCTTCCGAGGCGGATCAGGCGGCTAGAGCGGCGGAAAGTGCACGGATGGCTGACTGATCCGGTCTGCGAGGGTCGGTGGGACACGAAGTCGGGAGCGCAAGGAGAGGGACAGGGGAATCGGGAGCGCAGGGAGAGGGACACGGGAATCGGGAGCGCAGGAGGAGGGGCACGGGAATCGGGAGCGCAGGGAGACGGGCAGGAGAATCGGGGGTGGCGGAAGGCGGGCAGGCGGGCGGGCGAAAGGGGCGGGTCATCAGCCCCCGGTAGCCTGGCCGGCTGACATGGCCGGGTTCGTCGACGAGAGCCAGCTCAACGTGCGCGGCGGCGATGGCGGAGCGGGCTGCGTGAGCTTCCGGCGGGAGGGACCTGTGGTCCTCGGGGGCCCCAACGGCGGTGACGGCGGCAAAGGGGGCGACGTCTGGTTGGTGGCCGACCGCAACGTGGCCTCCTTGCTCGCCTTCCGGGATCATCCGCACCGGCGGGCGGGTGATGGCGTCCACGGCAAGGGGAAGGACCTCCACGGCAAGCGGGGCGCCGACCTCGAGGTGCACGTGCCCGAGGGCACTGTCGTGCGGGAGCTGCACGGCTCGGCCCTGGTCGCCGATCTCGTCCACAACGGCGACCGTTGGCTGGCCGCCCGAGGCGGGCGCGGCGGGCGGGGCAACGCCCGCTTCCTCACGAACCGCCGCCGGGCCCCGAGCTTCGCCGAGCAGGGAGAGCGAGGCGAGGAGCGCTGGCTCGAGCTCGAGCTCAAGCTCATGGCCGATGTGGCGCTCGTCGGGCTGCCCAACGCGGGCAAGAGCACCTTGATCAGCCGGATCTCGGCAGCCAAACCCAAGATCGCCGACTACCCCTTCACGACCCTCGAGCCCCATCTGGGCGTCGTCCGCCTCGACGACGGCTTCGAGATGGTGGTCGCCGACATCCCCGGCCTGATCGAGGGGGCCAGCCAAGGTCGCGGTCTCGGTCACCAATTCCTCCGCCACGTCGAGCGGGCCCGCGCCCTGTGCGTGCTCGTCGACCTGGCGTCGGTGGACGGGATGGCCCCGGACGTCCAGGAGAAGGTGCTCGTGCACGAGCTCGGTGCCCACCGGCCCGAGCTCCTCGAGCGGCCACGCCTCGTCGTGGGGACGAAGGCGGACGTGGCGACGGCGCGGTGGGACGGGCCGCGCGTGTCCGCCGTGACGGGCGAGGGCGTGGCCTCGGTCCTCGGTGCCCTCCGGACCTTGGTGAGCCAGGCCCGGGCCGCCGAACCCGAGCAGGACGGGTTCGTGATCCATCGACCCGAGGTGGAGGGCGTGGAGGTCGAGCGAGTAGGGCTGCACGAGTACCGCGTGCTCGGTCCCGCCGCGCTGCGGGCCGTGGCCCTCTCCGACCTCACCAATCCCGATGCGCTCGCCTATGCCGACCATCGCCTGAAGCGACTGGGCGTGGCCAAGGCGCTCGCCCGGGCCGGCGCCGAACCCGGTGATGTGGTGTGGGTGGGTGAGTTCAGCTTCGAGTTCGAGCCCGATGTGGAGATCCGGGGCCGCTGATGGCCACCGTCGTCGCCAAGATCGGGACGTCGTCGCTCACCGACGACCGCGGGGTGATCGATCTCGGCGCGGTCGTGAAGCTCTGCCAGGAGGTCATCGGCCTGCGCAGCGCCGGCCACCGGACGGTCATCGTGACCTCCGGGGCGGTTGCCGCGGGCGTCGCTGCCATCGGGCTGCCGAGCCGACCGAGTGATCTTCCCACCCTGCAAGCGCTCTCGGCGGCGGGGCAGAGCCGCCTCATGCAGGTCTACACGGACATCCTCGACCACTACGGCGTGGTCGGCGCCCAGGTGCTCCTCACGCCATACGACTTCGTCAACCGCCGCCAGTACCTCCATGCCCGCCAGACCCTTCTCCGGTTGCTCGAGCTGGGCTGTGTGCCGATCGTCAACGAGAACGACGCGCTCGCGGTCGACGAGATCCGCTACGGCGACAACGACCGCATCGCTGCGCTCGTCTCACATCTCGTGTCCGCCGATCTCCTCGTGCTCCTCACCGACACCGAAGGCTTGTTCACGAGCGATCCAAGGACTGATCCAGAGGCCGAGCTCGTCACCCACGTCTCGGGCCCGTCGTCGCTCGACGTCGACGCCCGCACCTCGGGATCGAGTCGCGGCAGCGGTGGCATGGCTTCGAAGCTGACGGCGGCCCGCATCGCCTCGTGGTCAGGGGTGCGGGCGGTGATCGCCCGAGCTACGCGACCCGACGTGCTGGGCGACGCCCTCACCGGCGCCCCGGACGTCGGCACGGTGTTTCCCCCCAACGACAAACGGATGCCCGCCCGCAAGCTGTGGATCGCGTTCGCCAGCGGTTCCTACGGGACGGTGGCGGTGGACGACGGGGCCCGTCGGGCGCTGGTCGAGCGAGGCGTGTCGCTGCTGCCCGCCGGCGTGCGCGGGGTGACGGGTTCCTTCGACGTGGGCGACCCGGTGGACGTCGTCGGGCCCGACGGACGGGTGTTCGCGCGTGGCATCGCGGCCGTCGATGCATCGACGTTGCTCGAAGTAGCCGGACGTCGCACGGCGGACCTCCCCGCGGACGTGTCGCACGAGGCCATCCATCGCGACGACCTGGTGGTGCTGCCCGGGTAGGGATGGTCGTTCAGGTCACCGGCTCGTCGCCCTTGTCGAGCTCGCCCGACGGCGACGAGGTGTCGCCCGCAGACCAAGTGTCGCTCGCGGGGGGCAGCCCGAGCTGCTCGCGCATCTCGGCCAGGCGGGTCTGCGCCTCGAGGTTGGCGCTGGCCGTCTCGATCTCTCGTACCCGGGCATCGACCGAGCCCTCCTGCAGCTCGGCGAACCCCTTGGCCTTGGCGTAGCGAGCCTCGATCTTGAGGCGGACCTCTTCCAGCGTCGGGACGTCTTCGCCCACGGTCTCCGACAGCGTGGCCATGGCCCGGTTCATCTCCTCCTGCATCCGCGCCTGGTCGAGCTGCGAGAGCAGCTTCTGGCGCTCACCGAGCTTGGTTTGGAGGAGGCGGGCGTTCTGTTCGACCGCGGCCTTGGCCTGATCGGCCGCCTGGGCGGACTGGAGCGAGAGGCTCTTCAAGTCCTCGGTGTCGTGCTCCAACTGGATCATGCGGTTCGCCAGCGCCTCGGCCGCGTTGGTGTAGTCCGCGGCGCGCGCCGGATCGCCCCGGCGCTGTGCTTCCTCGGCCATGACGAGAGCCTGGCGGGCGTTGCCGTTCACCTTCTCGAGCTCGCCGATGGCCCGGCTCAGGCGCATCTCGGCCTGGTTGCGGTTGGCGATCACGCTGGCCGCCTGGTCGCGGAGGCGGCGATGCTGGTCCTGTGCCTCACGGATGGCCTGCTCGAGCTGGACCTTGGGATCAGCCCGCTCCTCGAGAGCCTGGTTGGCCTTCGCCGTGAAGTACTTGCGCCAGCGAGTGAACGAGTTCGCCATGGACAGGAGGCTAACGGCGCTCCCCCCCGGTCGGAGGGCCGTGTCAGCCGGTCGCCTCGGTGAGGCTAGGCGCCTCGGTGAGGCTAGGCGCCTCGGTGGGGCTAGGCGGCTCGGCGGTGCAGGAGCACAGCGCGGGCCGAGCCGAGCTCGGGTGAGCGCAACAGCGCGAGCGCGGCGACGTAGGTCACCACGCCGACGAGGAGACCGACGAGCGTGCGGAGGGCGGCGCCGCCGAACGAGGCGGTGTCGCCGACGGCTCGCGTCACCAACCACACCACGACGCCCATGATGAGCGCGGCCAGCGCGAGTCGGCCGAGCGAGGTGGCGATGCCCCGCGCGTCGAGGCCGGGGACCCGTTGGTGCAGCACCGCGAAGGCGATGACGGCCGAGAGGAGGTAGGCGATCGCGAACGCTACGGCCAACCCCGGGACGCCGAACGCGCTCACGAGCAGCACCGCGAAGAGGACATTGATGGCGTTCTCCCCGAGGTTGATCCAAAACGGCGTCTTCGTGTTCTGCTGCGAGTAGAAGCCGCGCAGCACGAAGAGGTAGGCGGAGAAGCCGAAGAGGCCGAGGGCGAAGCCGGCGAGGGCGTTGGCGGTCGCCTGGGCGTCGGCCGCGTCGAAGGCCCCTCGTTGCAAGGTGGCAACGACCAAGGGATGGGCGAGCACGAGGTAGCCGACCGACGCGGGGATCACGAGCAGGCCGAGCATCCGCAGCCCGAGCGACATGCGGTCGTTGAACCAACGGAAGTCACGGCGATGCCAGGCCTGCGCGAGGTCGGGGGTGAAGGTCGTCATGATCGAGACGGCCAGCAGTCCGTGCGGGAGCTGGAAGAAGATGAACGCCAGTTGATAGGCGGACAGATGACCCTCGCCGGGACGGGCGAGGTTGTAGACGACGAGCAGCGCGACCTGATTGGCGATGACGTAGCCCACGGCCCACGCGGACAGCCGCAGCACTCGCCCGACGGCCGGATGGCGCCACTGTGGCCGGAAGTGAAGGCGGACCTTGGCGCGGATCAGGGCGGGTATGAGGGCGAGGGCCATGACCGCGATGCCGAGCGTGGTGCCGATGCCGAGCGCCGGCACGAGCCAGCCGATGCGCTGCGCGTCGGTGAGGTTCGGCTCGCGACCCAGCTTGATGCCGATCGAGATGAACAGGGCGATCTCGACCAGGTTGGCGAGCACCGGCGCCCAGGCCGGGGCGAAGAAGCGGCGGCGGGCGTTCAAGAGGGCGGAACCGAGGGCCATCAAGCCGTAGAAGAAGATCTGCGGGAGGAGGAGGCGGGCGAGCGACGTCCCCACTGACCGGAGCCGGTCGGCGTCCACCGCCGCGTCCGGATGCAGCGTGAGGAGGCGCACGATCAGGGGGGCGGCGAGCACGGCGACTGCGGTGAGCACGGCGAGGGCCACCGCCGCCACGCTCACGACAGCGTCGGTGGCCTCGTCGTCTCCCTCGTCGAGCTGCGCGGTGAAGACCGGCACCAATGTCGCCGAGAGCACACCGCCGAGGACGAGCTCGTACACGGCATTGGGAGAGTTGTTGGCGAGGTTGTAGGCATCGGAGAGGCTGGCCTGGCCGAGGGCGTAGGCGAGGGCGGCGAAGCCGAGCAGTCCGGTGAGGCGCGAGAGCGCAGTGCCGAGCCCGACAGAGACGTTGGCCCGCAGCAGGCTGGACCGTCGAGGCTGGCTCACGACGGGGCGCGCGGCGCAGGCGCCTGGTCCCCGGCTGGTCCCGGGTCGGGCCGCGGGGCCCGGGCCGGCTCAGATCGGGGACGTGGTCCCGGACCGGGCCGGAGGTCTTGGGCCGGGTCGGGCCGCGGGGCCGGGTCGGGCCGCGGGGCCCGGGTCGGGTCGTCCTGGGCGGGGCTCGCCCGCAGGCCCTGGCCTGGGTCGTCGAGGGGTCCTCCCCGGCGGGTCTCGTCCAGGGCGAGGCGCAGCGCCTCCATCTCCTGCACGAGTCCGTCCACGTCGCCGGCCAGCCCCGTGTCCGTGCTGTCGCCGGAGCTCACCGAGACCTCGACCGCCCGGGCCACGAGCTCGTCGAGTCGGGCGTCCAGCAGCCGCAACCGATCGCGGCGCGTCGCGCTGCAACTCGTTCAGCCGGGCGGCAGATGCGAGTTGCGCTCCCAAGGCATCCGCAGTGCGCTCGGCGGCGACGCTGCGCTCCCCGGACGCCCGCAGCTCGTCGAGCTCACGCGTGACCGCCGCGGTGTCGATGCCCTGCGCGGCGTCCTCGACATCCTGGCCCCGCTGGGCGACTCGCCCGCTCTCCTGCACCCCGTCGGCGATGCGGCCGCCGATCTCCTGCAGTTGCTCGCGCAACGAGCCGGCCGGCATGGCGGCGACCGCTCGGTCGAAGCGCCCCTGGGCCGCTCGCGCGGACACGACGAAACCGCGCCAGGGCTCTCGCAGCGCCACCGGCGCCACCTGGGGGCGGCGAGACTGGCGCGCTCGTACGACCACCACGCACACGAGCCACGCCACGATGGCCACGCCGATGGCGGCGAGTACCGGGAGCCCGGCGACCACGCCCACCGCCAACGACGCTCCGGCCACGAGCAGGGCCACTGGCGAGGTGGCCACGTCCAACCAGGAGGAGGCGCCGCCCGCCATCAGAAGTTCGAGACCACCGCGGCGAAGACCTGGTTGATCGTGGACGCGTCGCTGGCGTCGTAGGCCACGGCGTTGGTGGCCTCGGCGATCCGGCGCAGGACGGCGAGATCGGCGTCGTTGCCGTACGCGATGGGGAACACGCGCACCGGCTGTGCCGCCGCGCCTTCGCTCCCGCCCCGCAGGTTGGTGAGCAGATCCTGGAGCTGCGCATCGTCGTCCGCCGGCGTACCGTCCTCGTTGCGTCCGTCGGTCAGCAGCACGACCGCGTTGATCTTCGCCGCGTCGTATGCCTTGCGGATCAGGTCGTAGGACTCCTGCGTGACGTGGTACAGCGGCGTCCCGTTGATCGGCACGAGGTCGTCGATGCGTTGTGCGAGGGCGTCTCGCTGCGGGCCGATCGGGCCAACGGGTACGAGGTCGAGGACGTCTACGGCTGGGTCATCGGTCAGCCCGGTGGTGAAGATCCGCAACCCGACCTCGTCGGCGTCCTTGAACTGCGACAGCGACCCGACGGCCGCCTGCTTCGCCAGCTCGAGCTTGCTCGTGTCACCTCCCGGCGTGGCCGGGTCCCCCATCGAGCCCGACACGTCGACGACGAGGAGCACGCGCGCCGCCTTGCGCTGCTGCGACCACTTGTCGAGGGCCTTCACCAACACCGGAGGTTGGGGGACCTCGAGGACGGCTTGGGGCTTCGCCGGATCGACGCCGTTGGCCGCGCTGATGGGCTCGCCCACGGCCACTTGCGGATTCCCGGGGCGGAAGCCCGACGCCAGCACGCGCTGCTGGTTCTCCGGAGCCAGGACGTAATCGCGGAAGAGCTCTGCCGCCTGCTTCTGCTCGGCGGTCACCCAGGGCGCGTCGAGGATGATGAGCGGGTTGTCGGAGAAGAGCGTCCCCTCCTGCGGGTAGATGGCGACGAGGGGCACCTTCGGCGGGCGCGGCACCTCACCGGGCGAGAGCACGCCGTCAGGGTTGCCGCGGTTGTAATCGATGAGCGACTTCTCCTCGACCGCCACTGCCGACGTGTAGGTGAGGGCGGTGCCTCGCGCGTCGGCCTTGTACCAGTTGTTCAAGAACGTGAGCGTCGTGTCGCCGTAGTGCACGACCGCGCGCTCTCCAGATCCTCGGCGAACTTCTCGACGTCGGGCCGGTCGAGATCCTCGCCCGTCAAGCCCGCCGTCTTCCCCGTGGCCGCGTAGTACTCCGCCAGCGTGAAGTTCAGACCGCTGGTGGAGAAGTTCGGGTTGGTCTTCCCCAGGCGGAACGGGCCCCACTCGGGATGGCCGTATCGCGCCCAGCCCTTCGGGTCCTTGGCCAACGTGGCGATGTCCTTGAAGCCGATGGGCCGGCCCGGGTACCCGAGCGCTTCCGCCATCGGCTTGGGCATGGCGACGATGAGTGGGGTCAGCATGAACGGCTTCGAGGCCGGCGCGATCGGCGCCTGCCCCTTGTCGGCGAGCCGCTGGTTGACGATCTGGCCCCACCCACTCGCCGACGGGCTCCAGATCACCGGTTGGAGCCCGTTGACGTCGGGGTCGGGCCATCCCGCGGCGAGCAACGTGGCGGCCGCGCCCGACGCCTTGGTGGAGGGGCGGGCCAGCACGCAACGCCCGCCGACCTGCTGGTGCTGGCCGTTGAACGTACGTGCGAGGTCGGTGAGCAGGGTGATCTTCTCCGGGCTCACCGCGAGGTCGACGGTGACGCAGTTGGCCGGGTTCGCCCCCCCGATCCCCGTCGACCCGGTCGTGGACGGCGAAGTGTCCGAGGTGATGGAGGTACACGCCGCGGTGAGGCCGAGCGCCGCGACGACGAGGGCCGTCGCCCCGCCGCGCCTCATCGGACGACGTCCAGCCAGAGACTTCGCAGGGCCGGCAGCAGGGCGGCGGGAGAAAGGCCGTCGACGAGGCCCGACGGCGAGACGTCATCGGTGGAGGGCCCGTCCCAACCCCGTGAGCCGAGCTGGGCGGTGAGCCTGGCGACCAGGCCCGGTGGCACGGCGGTGCCGGCGGCGCCGGCGAGCACGACGTCGGCCCGGGCCATGGGCGAAGGGTAGGCGACGGTGAGCCCGCTCCTGTGGCTCCCGGCGTCGGCGCGTACCTCGGCTTCGTACGTGCCGACGACGTTCACCGAGGGCAGCAACAGCAGCTGGTCGAACGGCGTGCCCTGCGGTCCGCCGAAGTAGGGGATCGAGCGTTCCAGCTGGGTCACCCAGGCGTTGAACTCGTCGTCGTCGAGGTCGACGGTGGCGATGTCCTGCTGCCCGAACCAGCCGACCACGGCGTTGGCGAAGGTGAGGAGGCCGCTGGCGTCGCTGTCGGGCGACTGGTGCGCGGGCTTCACGGTGCCCCACGCCGCTTGGCCGCCGAGCTTCGTCCAGGGCTGACCGGCCACCGAGCCGAGGCACTTCCAGAGGGCCTCGGGGCCGCAGTGGGCCTCGAGCACGTTCATCTGCGGCGTGCGGCCGACGAGGACGAGCTTCGAGCTCGCCACCGGCGTGGACGAGGCGAACAGCTTGGCTCGCCCGCCCGCCTCCCGCGAGGTGTCGACCATGTCGGGCAAGGGCGCCAGCGTCACCCAGAGCGCCCGGCCTGGGTCGTCGGCCTTGGTCAGGCGGTCGATGGTGTCGCCGGCGGCTTCGATCGTGGCTCCGGGCACGGCCGCTTTGCAGGCCTCGGCCAGCTCGGTGACGCAGACGATCTGCGTCCCCGCGGGCGTCGTCGTCGTCGTCGACCCGCTGGGCGTGGGCGAGCTCTGATGATCGATGCGGGACCGCAGGGCGAAGGCGCCGATCACGAGCAGCACCGCCGCCGCCGCCGAGATCAGCCGCTTCGCCAACATCGGGGGCGGAGCGTAGATGGGCATCGTCGCTCGCCGGCTTCGGGCCAAGCGCGGCTCGGTACGCTGGGGCGCCATGACGAGCGACCTCGCCGCTCGAGGCGGGCGGGCCCGGGCGGCGGCCAGGGTGCTGGCCCGCACGCCCACGGTGGCCAAGGATGCGGCCCTGCTGACGGCGGCCGACCTGCTGCTGGAGCGAGCCGACGACGTGCTGGCGGCCAACGCCCTCGACCTCGAGCGGGCCGCCCGCGCCAGCGCGACCGTGCTCGACCGGCTGCGGCTGGATCGCCGCCGGCTCGAGTCGATGGCGAGCGGGCTCCGTACCGTGGCCGGGCTGGCCGACCCCGTCGGCGAGATCGTGTCGGGCTGGGTGCGCCCGAACGGCTTGCGCATCCGTCAGGTGCGCGTGCCCCTCGGCGTGGTCGGGATCATCTACGAGAACCGTCCCAACGTCACCAGTGACGCCGCCGCGCTCTGCCTCAAATCCGGCAACGCCGCCTTCCTTCGCGGCTCGAGCGGCGCAATCAGCTCGAACCAGGCCATCGCCGGCGTCCTGCGCGAAGCGTTGGCCAAGGCGGCCCTGCCCGAAGACTCCGTCACCCTGGTCGAGGAAACCAGCCGCGAGTCCGCCATCGAGTTCATGCGCCTTCGCGACACGATCGACTGCCTCGTCCCGCGGGGTGGACCCTCGCTCATTGCGTCGATCCTCGAGCACGCCACCGTCCCCTACGTCATCGACGGCGACGGCAACTGCCACGTCTACGTCGACGCCTCCGCCGACCTCGACATGGCGCTCGACATCGTCGTCAACGCCAAGACGCAGCGCCCGAGCGTGTGCAACGCGGCCGAGACGCTCCTCGTCCACGAGGCCGTGGCCGCCGCCTTCCTCCCGCGCGCCGCGGCGGCGATGGAACAGGTGGCACTGGTGGGTGACGAGGCGGCGCGGCGCGTTGGTGCCCATGGGCGAGGCCACCGAGGACGACTACGCCCGCGAGTTCCTGGCGTTGCGCCTCGCGGTCAAGGTGGTCGGCTCGCTCGACGAGGCCATCGACCACATCGCCCGCTTCGGCACGGGCCATTCCGAGGCCATCGTCACCCGCGACCTCGCCGCTGCGACGCGCTTCACGGCGGAGGTCGACGCCGCCGCGGTGCTCGTCAATGCCTCCACTCGCTTCGTCGACGGCGAGGAGTTCGGCTTCGGGGCCGAGATCGGCATCAGCACGCAGAAGCTGCACGCCCGGGGCCCCATGGGCCTGCGGGAGCTGACGACGCTGAAGTATGTCGTCGAGGGCGACGGGCAGATCCGAGCCTGACTCGGCTCAGAGCAGGCGCCACCAGCTCTTCGCGCCGGCCGCCCGGAGCTCGGATCCCTCGTGCTCGGAGCGGATCGTGCCCGTTCCCATCACGTACACCCGGTTGGCCACGCTCACCGTCCCGGCGAGGTTCACCTCGGCCACCAGCACGGCCACCCGTCGTTCGTCGGCCAACCGGCGCAGCGCGTCGAGCACGCGGTGCGCAGCAGTGGGCCCGAGGGCCTGCGTCGGCTCGTCGAGCAGCAGCACCCTCGGTTCGCGCGATCAACGCGATAGCGAGGCCGACCATCCGCTGCTCCCCGCCGCTCAGGCGCCCGGCAGCCACGCCGAGGCGCGTCACCAACTCGGGGAACCGTTCCAGCACGGCGGCGCTGCGGGCGGCGAGGAGGGCCGGATCGGCGATCGCTCTCCCCCCGAGCCCCAAGTTCTCGCGGACGGTCAAATCGGGGAACACGGCGTTGGTGGCCGGCACCAACCCGATGCCGGCGGTGGCTGCCCCGAGCGTGCCGGGCGGCACCAACCGACCCTCGACCACGACCTCGCCGCGGCTCGGGGTCACGAGGCCGAAGATCGCCCGCAAGGTGCTCGACTTGCCGCAGCCGTTGTGGCCCACCAGCGCGACCACCTCGCCCGGGGCGACCCGCACGTGCACGTCGGTGACGACCACGCGGCGGCCGTACGCGACATCGAGCCCGGCCACCGAGAGGAGGTCGGACGGCAGGTGCGCCCGGGCCGGTCCCGACCAGATCGGGGCGATGTCCACGGACAGCACCTCGATGTCCGGGGCGTGAGCCTGGCTCGACACGGGCTAGACCTTGGCGAGGGGAGCGGGCAGCCCCCGCACCCCGACGTCATCGGCGCTGACGCGGAAGATGGACCCGCCCCGCTCGGGCCCGTCGGTGTTGTCGGCGGTGACGACGATCAACTCCTCGAGGTCGGCTCCGGCGAAGCAGAGGCTCGTAACCGCACGGGCCGGCACGGCCACGGTCCGGTCGTACTCGCCCGAAGGGAGGTACCGCGTGACCCCGCCGCCCCCGTAGAGGGCCACCCACACACCGCCCGCGGCATCGACGGCGAGCCCATCGGGCACGGCACCGTGGACGCGGGCGAAGGTGGCCCGGCTCGCAGAGTCGACTTCTCCGTCAGCGCGCACGTCGTGCACCAGGATCGACTGGGCGGCGCTGTCGACGTGGTACAGGCGGCGCCCGTCGGGGGAGAAGCCGATCCCGTTGGTGAGGCCCACGCCGCCGTAGAGCTGGACGACCTGGCCCTCGCCGTCGATGCGGTAGGCCTCGCCGGCGCGCCGACCCTCGCGGATGGTGAACGGGTCGTCTCGCATCGAGCCCGTGTACAGCCGCCCCGCGGCGTCGGTGAACACGTCGTTGAACCCCCCGACGTCGGGTAGGCCGAAGAGCTTCCGGGTCTGGCCCTCACGGACGTGGCACACGTCGCGGCCCGAGATCACGAGGCCACCATCGGCGTGCAACGCGATGCCTCCGACGCCTCGGCGGCGGGGCACGACCAGCGTCACGTTGCCTCGGGCATCGAGGTAGCGGACACCGCCGTTGACGACGTCGCTGAAGTACAGGCCGCCCTCCGGGTCGGGTCGCGGGCCCTCGATCAGGCCGAATCCCCATGCCAGTGTCTCGACGGCCATGGAACCCCCGCTGTCACCTCCGAGGCTACCGGTCCATCTTGCGAAGGGGGAAGGAGACCTTCCCCCTTCGAATCACGTGCTCAGGTCGACCAGCCAAGCCGGATCGACCTTCGTACGAGAACTTGTCACTGTCACAATGTCCGAAAAGTTGAGGCGGCGGTAGTACTCCAAGCGTGGTGACCGAGGTCGATTGACCGGCCGGTCAAGCAGGCCAGTACGCTCAGGTGATGGCCCCCGAGTACCGGTTCGCCTCCGTTCCCACTGTCCGTGACGGGCTGAAGAGCGTCAACTACCTGGCCGACGAGGGCATCGCCGGCGTCGTGTACCTCGCCGACCGGCTCCAGAAGCCGGTGCTCATCGAGGGGCCGGCGGGCACGGGCAAGACCCAGCTGGCCAAGAGCGTGAGCGAGATCCTCGGGGCCCGCCTGATCCGCCTGCAGTGCTACGAGGGTCTTGACGAATCCAAGGCGTTGTACGAGTGGAACTACAAGAAGCAGCTCCTGCGCATCCAAGCCGATCGGGAGAGCGAGGGGTGGAGCGAGCTCCACGACGACATCTTCTCCGAGGAGTTCCTGCTCACCCGGCCCCTGCTCGAGGCCATTCGCGCCTCGCAGCCGGTCGTCCTCCTGATCGACGAGGTCGACCGGGTCGAGGTGGAGACCGAGGCGCTGCTGCTCGAGGTGCTCTCCGACTACCAGGTGTCGATCCCCGAGCTGGGCACCATCGAGGCCACGCAGATCCCGCTCGTGTTCCTCACGTCGAACAACACGCGTGAGCTGTCCGAGGCGTTGAAGCGGCGCTGCCTCTACCTCCACATCGACTACCCCGACCTCGAACGGGAGAAGGAGATCGTGCTGGCCAAGGTGCCCGGCATCACCGAGCACCTCGCCGACCAGGTGGCGCGCATCGTCCGCTCGATCCGCCAGCTCGAGCTGAAGAAGGCGCCGTCGGTGTCGGAGACGCTCGACTGGGCGCGCACGCTCGTGCTCTTGAACATCGAGTCGATCGACGCGCAACAGGCCAAGGAGACGTTGCACATCCTCCTCAAGTACCAGTCCGACATCGCCAAGGCCGCGAAAGAGCTGTCGGTGGACAAGTAGCGCCGATGCTCGACCTGCTGAACGGCTTCATCATCGAGCTGAGAGCGGCGGGCCTGCCCGTGTCGCTCACGGAGAACCTCGATGCCATGGAGGCGGTCACCCACATCCCCATCGAGGACCGCGAGGCGTTCAAGTACGCCCTCGCCGCCACGCTCGTGAAGAGCAACGCGCACTGGCGCGCCTTCGAGACGGTGTTCGAGGTGTACTTCTCGCTGCGAGGTCCGCAGTACCGCCTGGGTGACGGCGAAGACGAGGACGGGTTCTGGCGGGCGGACCAGGATCGCCAGGGCGAGGGCCGGGGCGCGCCCGGTTCGATGGACGCGCTCTCCGCCGAAGAGCTGATGCTCATGCTCTACCAGGCGCTGATGCGCGGCGACGACGCCATGATGCGGGCCCTCGCCCGCCAAGCCGTCAGCCGGTACGCGGGGATGGAGCCGGGCCGCCCCGTGGGCGGTACCTACTACCTCTACCGCACGCTGCGGAACCTCGATCTCGACGCCATGATGGACAAGCTCATGGAGGCGAGCCGCCAGCAGGCCGGCGGGCAGCTGACCGAGCTCGAGGAGCGGCTCGAACAAGACGAGTACGGGCTTCGCATCGAGCAGTTCAAGAAAGAGGTCGAGGCCGAGATCCGCCGGCGTCTCGTGGCCGACCGTGGCGTCGAGGCCATGGCCAAGACGTTGCGCAAGCCGCTGCCCGAGGACGTGGACTTCATGCACGCGTCGCGCGACGAGATGCTCGCGTTGCGCAAGGCCTTGCACCCGCTCACCCGCAAGCTCGCCGCCCGCCTCGCCCGCAAGCGCCGCCACGGTCGCAAGGGCCCGCTCGACTTCCGCTCGACCGTGCGCCACAGCCTGAGCTACGGGGGCGTGCCGGCCGAGCCGAAGTTCAAGTACCCGAGGCCGGCGAAGCCCGAGCTGATGGTGGTGGCCGACATCTCGGGTTCGGTCGCCGCGTTCGCCCGCTTCACCCTCCATCTCGTGTACGCCATCCAGAGCCAGTTCTCGAAGGTCCGCTCCTTCGTCTTCATCGATGGCATCGACGAGGTGACCGACTACTTCCGGGGCGTGGAGGACATCACCGAAGCGGTCCACCGCGTGAACACCGAAGCCGACGTCGTCTGGGTCGACGGCCACAGCGACTACGGCCACGCCTTCGAGGTGTTCTGGGAGCGCTACGGCCGAGACGTCGGTCCGAAGACGACCGTGCTGCTCCTCGGCGACGCCCGGAACAACTACCACGCCGCGCAGAGCTGGGTGGTCAAGGAGATGCGCCACAAGGCCCGCCACGTGTACTGGCTGAACCCCGAGCCGCGCTCGTACTGGAACACGGGCGACTCGATCGTCGGGGAGTACGCCATCCACACCGACGGCGTCTACGAGGTTCGCAACCTCCGCCAGCTCGAGGGGTTCGTCGAGAAGCTCACCTGAGTAGCGGAGGGGGGGAAGGAGAGCTTCCCCCCTCCGAGATACGTACTCCGGTGGCGAAACCGGATCGACCTCCGCACGAAGACCTTCCCCGACATTCCGAGTTGGGGTGCCCGAGCAGCACGAGCCTCGGGACCAAGGTCCTGCACGGCGAGGACTCAGGGGTGAGGAAATCACTCCACGATCAATTTAGCGTCGCCCAGGAACTGAGCGCGGAGGGCTTGACGTGCGCAAACGACGCCATCCCCTGAGTGGGGCCATTTACGAGGTGCGCGACGACGGGCTGGTCAGCGTGGACCAGGACGGCGTGATCGGGGTGTTCACCTCCGAAGGCGACTGGGTCTCGGGTGCCCTTCACCACGTGGACCCGCAGCTGTGCGGCTGGCTGGCGGGCCCGCAAGTGCCCGCCCATGTGGCCAAGAACCCGAAGGATCTGATGGGCGCCGGGGCGCGCCCCGACGCGGACGGAGTGGTGCTGTGACCATCGCCGACCACGTATCAGCCCGCTCGCGCGGCGTCGGGTACCAAGGCCTCCTCGACGCGGACTCCATGCCGGTGCCGCCCGTGCTGCGGGCCGAATCGCCGATGGAGCCCGGCCCGAGCTTCGTCCCGGTCGAGCGCTACACCTCGCGGGCCTTCCACGAGCTCGAGAAGGAGCGCCTGTGGCCCCGGGTCTGGCAGATGGCCTGCCGCGAGGAGGACATCCCGGTGGTCGGCGATCACGTCGTGTACGACGTCGCCGGCATCTCGGTGCTCGTCGTGCGCTCGGCCCCCGATCGGATCCAGGCCTTCCGCAACATCTGCCTCCACCGGGGCCGCCTGCTGAAGGAGCACAGCGGGCGCGACAACGAGTTCCGCTGCTCCTTCCACGGCTTCGCGTGGAACATCGACGGCTCGCTCAAGCACGTGCCCTGCTCGTGGGACTTCCCGCAGGTCACCAACGACTGGAGCCTCCCCGAGGCCAAGGTCGGCACGTGGGGTGGCTTCGTCTTCATCAACCTCGATCCGGGATGTGAGCCGCTGGCGAGCTACCTCGGCGATCTGCCCGAGCACTTCGCCCGCTGGCCCCTGGAGGACCGCTACACCCAGGCCCACGTGGCCAAGGTGCTCCGCTGCAACTGGAAGCTGGCGCAAGAGGCCTTCATGGAGGCCTACCACGTGGTGGCCACGCATCCGCAGCTCCTCCCTGGGATCGGCGACGCCAACTCCCAGTACGACGTGTTCGGCAGCTTCTCCCGAGCCATCACGCCGAACGGGACCCCCAGCCCGCACCTGAAGTGGGTTCCGAGCGAGCAGGACATGATCGACGCCATGATGGACCGCGACCTCGACGAGCCCGCGCCCGTCGTGGTGCCCGAGGGCTCGACGGCGCGCCAGGTCGTCGGCGACATGCGGCGGCGGTCGCTCGTGCCCTTCGTCGGCGAGTCGGCCCTCGAGCTGTCCGACGCCGAGATGTGCGACAGCATCTACTACACGGTCTTCCCGAACTTCCATCCGTGGGCGTCGTACAACCGGATCGCGTACCGGTTCCGCCCCCACGGTGACCGCCATGACGAGGCGATCATGGAGTGCTACTACCTCGCTCCGTTCCAGGGCGAGCGACCTCCGCCCGCGCCGCTGCACTGGCTCGACGCCGACGCCGACTGGACCGAGGCGACCGAGCTCGGCCTGCTGGCCCGCGTCTTCAACCAGGACGTGTTCAACCTGCCGAAGGTGCAGCAGGGCCTGACCAGCGGAGCCATCGACACGGTCACCTTCGCCAATTACCAGGAGACCAAGCTGCGCCACCACCACGCCCTCCTGGGGGAGTGGATCGGCGAGCGCTGACCACTCCGGGCGATCTGACGCGGCTGAGCGGCGTAGGACGCCGCTCAGCCGCGCGAGATGGTGATGCGATGGCGTCGCGGCGCGTGTCTGGCGCCTCGGGTCGTCTCAGCCGGTGGTCGCCGGCTTGGCCCGCTGCACCACCATCGTCGCCACCTTGCCCTTGGAGATCACCACGGCCGGCTCGTTCAGCCGGATGGCCGCCGCGCTGGCGATGCCCCGGAACTTCGTATCGGCGTTGATCGTCAACTGCACGCTCGGGCCGTCGGGCCGCTTCAAGGTGATCTGGCTCCCGCTCGCCGACGTCACCTGACCACGGTCGAAGGTGACGGTCGCGTAGCCGCCGCCCGGTTGGCGCACCACCACGTCGCCGTGGACGGCGCGGCCGAGGGCACGCCGCACCGGACCGGGGCGCATGGGTCGGGCCTTGGGCTTGGTCGGAGTGCTCGCCGACGGCGACGGTGTCGTCGTGGTGGCGGTGGCCGCCAAGGCCGGCGTGTCGACCGTGTGATCGGTCTGGGCCCACGCCACGGTACCGATCCCCACGACGGCGGCGCCGGCCACCACCACGGCCGCCAGGCGCTGGCGCTTGGTGAGCTTCATACGTCCCATCCGTTCTCTCGTTGCCTGGCCACCAGTCAAAGCATCCGGCGTGAGCGTTCCGTGCCCCGATTGTTAGGGATCCATGAAGGGGCCGTCCCACGGGTAACCTGCCAGCCTCGTGACGCGGCTGCTGCTCGTGCGCCATGGCGAATCCCAGGTGACCGTCCGGCGAGTGGTCGGCGGCATGGCCACCTGCACGGGCCTCACCCCCCTCGGGCAGCGCCAGTCCGAAGCGCTGCGCGACCGATGGCTCGCTCATCCCGAGGTGACCGCCGACGTCGTGATCTCGAGCGACATGCCCCGCGCCCTCGAGACGGCCACGATCGTCGTGGCCGCTCTCGGCGATCTGGAGATCGGTCTCGACCCCGGGCTGCGCGAGATGGATCCCGGGCCCGAGTTCGACGGGTTGTCCTGGGACGAGGTGGTGCAACGCGTCGAGACGACGTCGTGGGAGACCGATCCCTATGTGCTCGGCTTTCCCGGTGGCGAGACGGTCGCCGGCTTCCAGTACCGAGCCGCCGCGGCCCTGGCCAACCTGGTGAACACGCACAAGGGCGCGACGGTCATCGCGTTCTGCCACGCCGGGGTCATCGACGTCGCCCTCCGCCTCTTCCTGCGGACCCCCCTCACCGGCGGGTTCGAGCTGCGCACGCTGAACACGTCGATCACCGACGTCGAGCAGCAGCCATCGGGTCTGTGGCGGCTGCGTCGCTACAACGACGCCGCCCATCTCGCCGGACTGCCCGCATCCACGCAATCGGATGCCTGACCGCCGTCCCGACCACATCGTGGTCGGGGCCGGTTCGGCGGGCGCGGTACTCGCGGCGCGGCTGTCGGAGGACCCGGCGCGAACGGTGCTGCTCCTCGAGGCCGGCCCCGGCACCTGGCCAGCGGCGGCGGCGGACGCGCTCCACGGCCCGGACTTCTTCGCCGCGGAGGCGGTGAGCGGCGCGACCTGGCCGGCGCTGCAGGCGACTCGCCACACCGCGCAGGGACCCGTGCCCTACCTCCAGGGCCGCGGGCTGGGGGGCGGCTCGCTGATCAACGGGATGGTGGTGCAGCGGCCCTTGCCTGCCGATCTCGACCGTTGGGAGCGCGACTACGGCGCCCACGGGTGGGATTGGCGCCACCTCGGCCCCATGGTGGCGCGGGCAGCGGCCGGGTTCACGGCCTGCCCTCCGTCGTGCCGGGGGGCGGTCGACGAGACCCTGGCCGCGGCCATCGGTGCGAGGGTCGACGAAGCCGACCCGTGGAGGGAGGGTGTGGCCCCCGCGCGGTTCCAGTGGCGCGACGACCGCCGCGCCACCACCGACCTCACCCACCTCGCGCCGGCGCGCGGTCGCCCGAATCTCGTCGTGCGCACCGGAGCCCACGTCGAGCGCGTGACACTCGAGGCCGGCCGCGCCACCGGCGTCGTGCTCGCCGATGGTGAGGTGATCGAGGCGAGCACCGTCGTCGTGTGCGCCGGCGCCTTCCACTCGCCCGCCATCCTCCTGCGCAGCGGCATCCCGCGTGCGGGCTTGGGCGCCAACCTCTGCGACCACCCGGCCGTCGGGGCCACCCTGGTGCTCCGGGAGCCGACAGCTCCCGGCCGCGCCATCGTCGGCGTGGTGGCCAAGGACTCGTCCACCCCCGGCCGGCTCGACATCCACATCACCCCACTCAACCGGTTGGGTGAGGGCGACCTCGGGCGCGTGCTCGTGGCGCTCATGCGGGTCGAGTCGCGGGGATCGGTCCGGATCGACCCGCACGAACCAGCCGGGGAGCCCGTCGTCGACCTGGCCATGCTGAGCGACGAGCGCGACTGGGATCGGATGCGCGCCGCGGTCCGCCGGTTCGCGGCGGTCCTGGGCCATCGCGCCTTCGCCGAGGTCGCCGAGCGGGTCGAGGTCGACGAGGACGGCACCCCGCTCGAGGCGTTGCTCGAGGACGGTTATCTCGACGCGTGGCTGCCGCGCTCGCTCGGTGGCTACTACCACCCGGCCGGCACGTGCCGGATGGGTCGCTCAGATGATCCCGACGCCGTGGTGGACCCGAAGGGCGGCGTGATCGGCGTGGGCGGCCTCCATGTGGCCGACGCGTCGATCATGCCCGAGCTGCCGACCGCGAACCCCCACCTCACGTGCGTGGTGATCGGCGAGCGGATGGCCGAGCTCGTGCGCGCGGAGCCTTGAGCGACCCCGGGACGAGCATGGCGCGCCAGGGAAGGCACAGGTTCTCGACCTGCGTCGCGACGTCGGGCCACGGGAACTCGGGCAACGAGATGCGCAACGACGTGACGCCGTGGACGGCGGTCCAGAGCGCGCAGGTCATCGCATAGGGGTCGGGGCGAGGCGTTCCGGGCTCGGCTACGGCGAGCATCCGCTCCACGGTCTCGGTCAGGTGTTGGAACACGTTGGTGCCGGCCATGGCCTCGCTGTCAGCCGCGGGCCTCGGCAGGGTCGTGTGGAGCATGAAGAGAAGCCGGTAGTTCTCCGGGTAGGTCAGCCCGAACTCGATGTAGGCACTCGCCTTGCAACGCAGCTCGTCGACGGGGTCTGTGGCCTTGGCCCCGGCCTTCTCAAGCGCATCGTCGAGACGGGCGAAGACGTCCGCGCAGACATGGAACAAGAGGTCGTTCTTGTCCGCGAAGTGGCGGTAGATCGATGGTGGGGTGACCCCGACGCGCTCGGCGATGGCGCGAATCGAGACCGCCGACGAATCGGCGGTCTCGAGCAGCAGCTCCTCGGCCGCGGCCAGGATCTCTCCTCGCAGCCGGTCGCCCTCGCCACGCCGGGCCCGCCGGCGCGCCGCCGGCGTCATCCGCCCCCGCCCACGGCCACAGGCGCCTGGACTGGGACCGGCAGCCCGCCGACGCCCTCGTCGTCGAGGTCGACGTGCTCGCGGATCCCGAAGCGGTTGTGGATGCGCCGCATCCAGCGCGGTGCCCACCAGTTGGCATCGCCCGCCAGCTTCATGAACGCGGGCACGAGCGTCGCCCGGATGAGGAAGGCGTCGACCAGCACGGCCAGGGTGAGCCCGATGCCGAAGAGCTTGATGAAGGAGACCCCGCTCGTGGCAAAGGCCACGAACACCACGGCGATGAGGACGGCGGCGGCGGTGACGATCCGACCCGTCCGCTCGAGGCCGCGCGCCACCGACGTGGTGGTGTCCGCGCCGTGGTCGTGCTCCTCCTTGATGCGGGACAGGAGAAAGACCTCGTAATCCATCGACAATCCGAACGAGATGCAGAACATCAGGATCGGCATGATGACGGCGATCGTGCCCGTCGGGGTGAATCCCAGGGTTCCGGACAGGTGCCCTTCCTGAAAGATCCACACCATCGCGCCGAACGTAGCCGTCAGGCTGAGCAGGTTGAGGATCACGGCCATCACCGGCACCAGCAGGCTCCCGAAGAGCAGGAAGAGCACCACGAAGGTGGTGATGGCGATGATGGCGACGGCGAGGGGCAACCGGGAGAACAGCGTGGCTTTCGAGTCGACGAGTTGCGCCGACACGCCGCCCACCTTCACGTCGGCGAAGGGCGCGGGCACCGCCCGGACGGCGCGCACGAGACGCTCGCCGGCCGGCGACACCGGCTCGACCGTGGGCACGACGTTCAGCCACGTGGCCTGGGGGGCGGCGAAGCGGGCCGAGGCGGCCGACGCCGGTGCCACTTGGCGCCCTCCGATGTAGCTGCCGGTCAGCGCGTCGACCCGCCCGACCCCGCCGAGCGCCGACAGCGACGCGGCATACGAGGAGATGTCGGCGTCGCGCGCCGTTCCCAACCCGCTCGCCACGACCTCGAGGCCTGACGCCTCGCGCGAGCTGAAGTCGTGGCGGAGGCTGTCCTGCACGGCTCGGGCGGGGCTGCCAGGCGAGAGAACGCGGTCGTCGGGGAGCCCGAAGCGGATGCGGAGGAAGGGCGAGCCCAGGACGAGGAGCACGACGATCACGGCCGTGGCCACAGGGACAGGACGGCGCATGACGAACGTCGCCATGCGGTGCCACACGCCTTGGCCGACCTCGGGCACGCCGCGGCGATGGAACACCCGCAGCTTGTCGACGCGGGGCCCGAGAACGGCCAGGAGAGCCGGCAGCACGATCACCGCACCGGCGGCGGCGAGCAGCGACACGGCGATGCCGGCGTAGGCGAAGGACCGGAAGAACGTCAGCGGGAACACGAGCATGGCCGCCAGCGACACCGCCACGGTGCCCGCGCTGAACAGGACCGTCCGCCCGGCGGTGCGCACGGTGCGCACGACGGCGGCGCGCGAGGCATGACCGTTGGCCAGCTCCTCTCGGAACCGGGAGACGACGAACAGGCTGTAGTCGATGGCGAGACCGAGCCCGAGGGCCGTCGTGAGGTTGAGGGAGAAGATCGACACCGGCGTGAAGAGGGTGAGCAGTTGGAGCACGGCGAAGGTGCCGATGATCGCCAGGATGCCCACGGCCAGGGGCAGGAGGGCGGCGACGACGCTGCCGAAGACCACGACGAGCAGCACGAGGGTGATCGGCAGGGCGATCGACTCGGCCCGGCGCAGGTCGTGTTCGATCGTCGAGCTGACCGCGTGGTTGACGATGGTCTGCCCGCCCGCCGCGAGCTCGAGGGGCCCGCCCGCGTGGGTGAGCTGATCGGCGATGGCCACGGCACGATCCGTGGCGGTGTCGTCGTCACCCGCGACGCGCACGAGGATGAGCGCTTTCTCGCCCGCCGTGCTCTTCAGGGGCGCCGGCTGCCCGAGCGACCAGTACGACGCCGCTTGCACGACCCCCGGCGTCGTCGCCAGCTGGGCGGTGAGCGCGCGACCCGCCGCCACTTCCCCCGCCCCGTCGACCGAGCCGCTCCGCGCCGTGGCGACGAACACGAGGTTCGGCTCACCCTGGTGGAAGGTGGTGGCGAGCGTGCGTTTGGCTTGTGACGACTCGGCGGAAGGGTCGTCGAACCCTCCACCCGTGAGCGACTTGGCCACACCGCCTCCGAAGACGGCGGCGGCGGCGAGGAGAACGAAGGCCAGCACCAGCACGAGGCGGCGCCGGCGGACGAGCACAGGGGCCAGGCGAGAAAGCATGGGAAGCCTCCGCTAACCGCGTTAGGTTAACGTCACTACGATAACGTCGGCAGCGACGAGGTGTCGAGACGTCATCGGTCACACGGTCGCCTGGCGAGCCGGGCGTGACGACGTCCGAGGCAGCGCAGTGCAGTTGGCCGTGTCGCCTGCTATGCACGGTGCCCATGGCCTACACGAAGGGGCTGCACGAGCTCGGGCGACGGACTGCTTCGCCTACCTCCAGCCCGACGGCGGCTGGGGTTGGAGCAACGCGGGGCTGGTCGTGGGCGACGGTCAATCGCTGCTCGTCGACACGCTGTTCGACCTGCACCTGACCGCAGAGATGCTCGAGGCCATGGCGCCTCGCACCGCGGCCGCGCCGATCGCCACGCTCGTCAACACCCACGCCAACGGCGACCACTGCTACGGCAACGAGCTCGTGCCGGGGGCGGAGATCATCGCTTCGACCGCGGCCGCCGAGGAGATGGGCGACGTGCCCGCCGGCCATGCTCGCCGCGCCTCATGCACGCCGAGGGCGAGGTGCGGCGAGCTGTTCCGGCAGTACTTCGGGCCGTTCGATTTCGAGGGCATCACGCTCACCCCCCGACCGCGCACCTTCGACCGGCGGCTCGCCCTCGACGTCGGTGGCCGCAGCGTCGAGCTGACCGAGGTCGGGCCGGCCCACACCCGCGGCGACGTGCTGGTCCACGTCCCGGACGCGACGGACCGTGTTCACCGGCGACATCTTGTTCATCGGGGGCACGCCGATCGTGTGGGCGGGCCCGCTCTCGAACTGGCTCGCCGCCTGCGAGCTGCATCTGGGCGCTCGACGTCGACACGGTCGTCCCCGGCCACGGCCCGGTCACCGACAAGGCTGGTGTCGCGCAGGTGCGCGACTATCTCCACCTCGTCGCAGAGGAAGCCACGGGATGCCACGAGGCCGGGCATCAGCGATCTCGATGCCGCCCGCGACATCGCCCTCGGTCCGCTTCGGTGACTGGGGCGAGCGAGGGCGCATCGCTGCGAACGTGTCGGCGGTGTACCGCGAGCTCGATCCCGCCTACCGTGCACCCGACGTGGTCGAGCAGTTCCGGCGGATGGCCGACCTGGAACGGTGAGGAGACAGGCATGGAAGTTCGATTGGGCATCGACATCGGCGGGAGCGGCATCAAGGGGCCCCGGTCGACGTCGACACGGGTCAGCTCACGGGGCGACCGGTTCCGTCTCGAAACGCCCAAGGGCGCGCAAGCCCGACGCGTCGAAGTCGTCGTCAAGCAGGTCACCGATCACTTCGCCATCGATCGGGCCGGTCGGCATGCACCTTCCCGGGGGTCGTGCTGCACGGCGTCGTCCAGACGGCGGCGAACGTCGGCGACGAGTGGATCGGCTTCGACGCCGACACGACGTTCACCAAGCTGCTCGGCCCGCCCCGTGCCGGTCATGAACGACGCGGACGCCGCAGGCGTCGCCGAGATGCGCTTCGGCGTCGGTCAGGGCCAGAAGGGCGTCGTCATCATGATCACGCTCGGCACGGGCATCGGCTCGGCGGTGTTCGTCGATGGTGTCCTCGTGCCGAACACCGAGCTCGGCCACATCGAGATCGACGGAAAGGATGCCGAGACGCATGCTTCAGCGGAGCCGCGCGCGACCGGGAGAAGCTGTCCACCAAGGATTACGGCAAGCGCCTGAACAAGCTACCTCCGCCACCTCGAGTCGTTGCTCTGGCCGGATCTCGTGATCCTCGGGGGAGGAGTGAGCAAGGAGGGCGAGAAGTACCTCCCGCTGCTCGACGTGCGAGCCAACGTGGTGCTGGCGCAGCTCCGCAACAACGCAGGGATCGTCGGGCGCCGCCATCAACGCCGGTTGATGCCCGCTTGACGTCGCCGTCATCGGCGGTGGCCCGGCCGCCCTCGTTATCGCGGCCGCGTCGGTCCAAGCCGGGCTCGAGGTGGTGCGGGTGACGCCGGCATGTGACTCGCCGTCGACCAACACCTATGGCATCTGGGTCGACGAGCTCACCGGCCTCGGGCTCGGCGCAACGCTGGCCCACCGCTGGGAACGCGTCGCGGTCATCGGGCAGACCGAGCACGTGCTCGAGCGGGCGTACGGCAGCTTCGACAACGCTGCGCTGGCCTTTGAGCTGCAGCACGAGCGCCCGGCGCGCCGACCGTCGTCGGCCGGGTCGTCGGGGCCAACCACGACCGGCGGCGCAGCACCGCCGTGCTTCCGACGGCCGGTTCCTCGACGCCATCCTCCTCATCGACGCCACGGTCCACCATCCAGCCCTCGTCCATCGGGCCGAGCATCCTGCGCCGGCGGTGCAGACCGCCTACCGGATGGTGGCCCGGTGCTCGGCGCCGCCGTACCCCGCCGGGTCGTGCATCCTCATGGATTGGTCGTCCCCGGGCGGGGAGGACGTCGACCCGACCTTCTGCCATGCCCTCGACTTCGGGGATGGTTGGTGGCTGCTCGGGGAGACCTCGCTCGCCCGCCGTCCGGGCCTGGCCGCTGCGTCCCTCGAGCGCGCGACTCCGGGTCGCGCCTGGCTCGCCGCGGGGTTCGCCTCGACGAAGTCCGCTCCATCGAGGAGGCCGCCTTCCCGGTCGGCCTGCCGCTCCCGGACCGCCGCCAGCGAGCGGTCGGATTCGGGGCCGCGGCCGGCATGGTGCACCCGGCGGGCGGCTTCTCGGTGGGTGCGTCCCTGCGCCTCGCCCCGGCCGTGGTCGCCGCGATCGTCGCCGCGCTCGAACGCCGAGCCACGCCCGCATCGGGTCTCGGCCGCGGCCTGGGCAGCGGTGTGGCCGGCCTACGCCGCCGGCTCGGGCCTGGGGACTGGCCTGCTACGGCCTCGAGGCCTCGTCGCCTGGACGCCGCCGGAGTCAGGCGCTTTCTTCGACGGCCTCTTCGCCTGCCCGCTGCCGGAATGGTCCGCGCTACCTGGCCGGCGCGCACGCGCCGTCGGAGGTGGCGGCCCTCATGCGATCGGTGTTCGCCGCGGTGCCGCTCGGCGTGAAGTTGCGGCTCGCCTCGGCCATCCCGCTCGCGCTCGTCCGAGCGCTGCGCTGAGTCGAGTCTCGTCGGGCCGCGTCGCCCTCAGACGGGGGCGCTCGACGCGGGCGCCTGCTCTTCGGGCCCGGGAGTGCTCCGCCGCTTGCGGGCGTCGTCGTGGACCTGCCGGCGCACCACCAGCACCCATCCGACGATCGGCGACGCGGAGAAGATGAACCACTGGACCGCGTAGGCGAAGTGGGGCCCGTCGTCGAGCTCGGGAGGAGGGATGAGGGCGGGGAGCGGCTGGCTAGGGCGCCGGCTGCTGGCTGTCAGCTCGACGTAGGCAGGGAGCACCGGGTAGGGCGAGTTGCTGGCGGAGTCGGGCGATGTCGACCCGGGCGAGCTCGCTGCAGCGCCACCGTTGGACGGATCTCGTCGGGCCGAACGCCCCGCGCACCTGGGTGCCCCGGACTCGCCCTTCGACTGTGACGGCGCCCGCTCGGCGGGGCGGGGACGGCCGGCGGCTTGCCGACCCCGCGTGCCGATCGGGATCCACCCGCGGTTGACGAGCAACGGCGCCCCGTCCGCCAGCCGAGCGGCGTGACGACGTGGTAGCCGGGTGCGCCGTTGAAGGACCGGTTGCGGATGAGCACCTGGCCGGCCGGCGTCGTAGGTGCCCGTCGCCTGGAGGAGCCGCCACTCGGCGTCGTGCCCGGCGCCGGCAACGGCATCGTGGGCTGCACGACGACTGACTTCGGCCTCGGGAACGGCCTCGACGGGCCCGTACCTCGCGTTCATGGCCGAGCGGCGCTCGTGGAGGCGGCGAAGCTGCCAGAAGGCCGGTTGATCATCACCATGACGAGGCGCCGATCACGACCAGCACCGTCAGGATCACCCACCTGGGCTTGAGCAGGAAGCCGGACGCTGCACCGGTTGCGACGGTACCGGTCGGGCGGGGCCGGTCCCGGCCAGGTCACGGAGCGCCGGGGCGAATCTTGTGCCTCGGTAGCGTCGCACGGGCCGGTGGGCCCGACGACATCACCCCCGATTGGCTGAGCGAGGTCCTCGGCATCGCCGTCGCGGCCGCCCACGCCGAGCGGGTTGGCACGGGCCAGGTCGGGATGAACGTGCGGTACCGGCTCGCTACGCTGAGGGAGCCACCGCCGGGGAGCCCGGCGACCGTCGTCGCCAAGCTGCCGTCGCTCCGACGCCGTGAGCCGAGCCACGGGCGTCGCAGCTCCGCAACTACGAGCGCGAGGTGACGTTCTACCGGGAGCTCGCGGCCACCGTCGACGATCCGCACGCCGCACTGCTACCACGCCGACTGGGATGCCGACCTCCGGCGACTTCGTGTTGGTGCTCGAGGATCTCGCCCCGGCCGTGCAGGGCGACCAGATCGCAGGCTGCTCGCGCCGACAGCCCGTACTGGCCTCGACGAGCTGGCCAGGCTGCACGCGCCGCGATGGGGCGATCCGCGCCCTCGACGACATCGAGTGGCTCGGCCGCCGCCAGGAGGGCGACGCCGAAGCGCTCCAGGTCCCTACACCAGATGCTCTGGCCGTCGTTCGTGGACCGCTACGGGCGCTACCTGACGGCCGAGCAGCTCGGGTTGGGCGAGTGGTTCGGCGGCCAGCATCCAGAACTGGGTGGCGGCTCGCCAACCGCCCTTCACGGTCATCCACGGCGACTACCGGCTCGACAACATGCTGTTCGGCACGCCCGACGGGCGGCTACCCGTTGGCGGTCGTCGACTGGCAGACGCCGGGGCACGGTCCGGCGGCCGCCGATCTGGCCTACTTCCTCGGTGCCGGCCTCCTCCCAGCCGTGCGCCGCAGCCCACGAGCGTGACCTCGTCGGCGCGCTACCACGCCGGCTCTCGGGGCCGGGGGAGTGCGTGGGCTCGCCCTCGAGCCGCTGTGGGAGCGGTACCGGCTCAACGCCTTCGGAGGCGTGATCATGGCCGTCGTGGCGTCGATGATCGTCGGGCACACCGAGCGAGGCGAAGCGATGTTCGCGGCCATGGCGACGCGCCACCTCACCCACGCCCTCGACCTCGGCTCCCGTTGCCTCCTGGCGTGACAGGCTGCATGAGCGAAGGAGGGAAGGAGACCTTCCCCCTTCGAAGATGTCACAACATCTCGAAGTTGGGAGTACTGGTGAGCGACGTGTTCCCCGACCGCTCGATGGAGTTCCGGGACAAGATCGCCTGGATGATCGAGACCGACGGCTGGGCGGTCGTCCCGGTGCCCGCGCAGCTCGAGCTCGATCCCCCCTTCCCCGGCTACACCTACACCGTCGGCCTCGAGGCCTCGTTCGAGTTCCCCGAGGTCGTCGTGTTCGGGCTGAAGCCAGCCGACGCCCGCGGGGCCTGCTGGGCATGGTCGTGGAGCTGTTGCGCGACGACGTCGCCATCCCCGTGGGTGACCAGTTCACCGGGCTCCTCGACAACGACTTGCGGGCCGCCCTCCTGCCTGTGGACGTGGCGGAGAACGGCGGGCTCTTCGGGTCCGCCATCGACTGGTACGAGAGCGCGTCGTTCCGGGTCGTCCAGCTCGCCTACCCTGACCCGAACGGCTGGCTCCCGTGGGAGGCCGGCTTCGATCGCCGCCGCCTCCTGTCCCAGCCGATCATCGGCGATGTGCCCGCCTGACGGGTTCAGACCACCGGCAGGCCGAGGCCGCGTGAGATGACCAGCCGTTGGATCTCGCTCGTGCCCTCCCCGATCTCGAGGACCTTGGCGTCGCGGTAGAAGCGGCTGACAGGGCTGTCGTCGACGAAGCCGTATCCACCGAAGACCTGGGTGGCGACGCGGGAGGCGTCGACGGCGGCCTCCGTCGAGTACAGCTTCGCCATCGCCGCGGCATGGCGGAACGGGCGGCCGTGGTCCTTCAGCCACGCCGCCTTGTAGGTCAGCAGCCGGGCGCTCTCGACGGCCACCGCCACATCGGCCAAGGCGAAGGCCACGGCCTGATAGCGCCCGATCGCCCCGCCGAAGGCATTGCGGGTGCGGGCGTGGTCGAGGGCCTGGTCGAGGCAGGCTTGGGCCAGGCCGACGGCGAGCGCTGAAATGGCGATGCGCCCGTCGTCGAGGATGGAGAGGAAGTTCTGGACCCCGAGCCCCCGCTCACCGAGGAGATGGTCGCGGGGCACGCGGCACCCCGAGAACGACAGGCCATGGGTGTCCGACGCGTGCCAACCCATCTTCCGGTACGCGGGCTCGACCACGAGGCCGGGCGTCCCCGCGGGAACCACGATCGAGGAGATGGCCCGGCCGTCGGTCCGCGCGGTGACCGTGATGACCGACGTGATGGGCGTGCCGGAGTTGGTGATGAAGGCCTTCGCTCCGTCGATCACCCACTCGCCCGCCTCCTCGTCGAGCTCCGCTCGGGTGCGGGTGGCGCCGGCGTCACTCCCGCCGTCGGGCTCGGTGAGCCCGAAGCCGCCGAGGGATCTGCCGGCCACGAGATCGGGTAGCCAGCGTTCCTTCTGCGCGAGCGTGCCGAAGCTGTGGATCGGGTTGGCGCCGAGGCCCACGCCCGCCGACAGGGTGATGCCCATGCTCTGGTCGACACGGCCGATCTCCTCGATGGCGAGGCACTGGGTGGTGAAGTCCGCCCCGGACCCGCCGTACTCCTCGGGGAAGACCAGCCCGAACAGGCCGAGGCGGCCCATGGCCAGCACGGTGTCGACCGGGAAGACGTGGTCACGATCCCAGGCCTCGGCGTGCGGCGCGATCTCGGCCTCGGCGAAATCGCGGACGACCTCGCGGAAGGCCTGCTGCTCGTCGCTGAAGTCGAAATCCACCCGGCACCTCCCGATCACGGGCCCCCGGGTCACCCTATGCTCCACGCGTGGCGCCTCCCCGTACCGTCGACCTGCGCGACGTCGGTCCGCGAGACGGGTTGCAAGCCGAGGCGCCCTTGGCGGTGGCCGATCGCGTGCGCCTCGTCGAGGCCCTGCTGGCCGCGGGCGTGCGCCATCTGGAAGTGGCGTCGTTCGTCTCCCCGAAGGCGGTGCCGGCGATGGCCGACGCGGCCGAGGTCGTGGCCGCCGTCGGCACCCCGTCCGGTGTGGTCCGCGCCGCGCTCGTGCCGAACCGGCGCGGCGCCGAAGCGGCGCTCGCCGCCGGCGTCGACGAGCTGACGGTCACGATCTCGGCCTCCGCTTCCTACAACGAGAAGAACGTGCGCATGACCATCGACGAGTCGCTGGCCGCGGTCGGTGACATCAGCGCCCTCGCCGCGACCGCCGGCGTCCCCGTCGACGCCGTGATCTCGTGCGCCTTCGGCTCGCCCTACGAGGGCGACATCGCCCCGCAGGAGGTCGCCAACCTCGCCTCGCGGCTCACCCACGCCGGCGCCACTCGCATCACGCTGGCCGACACGACGGGGATGGCCACCCCTCGCCGCATCGATGAGGCCCTCGATGCCTGCGGCCCCGACATGGGACTCCACCTCCACGAGACGCGAGGGACCGGGCTCGTCAACCTCTACGCCGGTTGGCAGCGCGGGGTCACCCGCTTCGACGCGAGCGTCGGCGGGCTGGGTGGGTCTCCCTTCGCCGCAGGTGCAGGTGGCAACGTGGCCACCGAGGACGTCGTGGCGCTCTTCGACGATCTGGGTGTGGCAACGGGCATCGACCTCGAGGCGCTGCTCTCGGCGAGCGCGCTCGTGGCATCGCTCGTCGGCCATCCGGTACCGAGCCGGGTCGCGCACGCCGGGCCTCGTTCCCGACGAGCGCCGCACGAGAGCGCGTGACGCGAGCCGTGAGGTGGAGCGAGATGCGGGGCCGGCGCGCCGGCCACCGCCACGACCGAGCGGAGCCGTTCGTGCGTGTCACTTCGCGCAACTGTGGGCGAATCGACCTGCATGAACGAGGACAGGCCCGGAGGCGGAAGGTCTCCTTTCCCTCTAGTTCTTCAGCTCGGGCACGTCGCGGTACAACTCGAGCGACTCAGGATTGGCCAGCGCCTCGATGTTGCGCACCTCGCGCCCGTTCACCACATCGGTGACGGCCAGCTCGGTGATCTTGCCGCTGCGGGTACGGGGGATGTCCGCTACCGCGACGATGCGGGCCGGCACGTGCCGGGGAGAGCAGTTCTCGCGCAGCGCGCGCCGGATCCGGTCCCGGAGCTCCTCGTCGAGGACCGCCCCTTCGGCGAGGTGCACGAACAGCACAATGCGGGTGTCGCCGTCCCAGTCCTGGCCGACCGCGATGGCCTCGCTGATCTCGGGGAGCAACTCGACCTGCCGGTAGATCTCCGCGGTGCCGATGCGCACGCCCCCGGCGTTGAGGGTGGCATCGCTGCGCCCGTGGATGATGACGCCGCCGTGCTCCGTCCACGAGGCGAAGTCGCCGTGGGCCCACACGCCTGGGAACCGCTCGAAGTACGCGGCGCGATAGCGGCTCCCGTCCGGGTCACCCCAGAAGCCCAGGGGCGTGGTGGGGAAGGGACGGGTGCAGACGAGCTCGCCTTTCACGCCGGCCGGCACGGGCCCGTCGTCGTCCCACACGTCGACGGCCATCCCCAGCGCCGGCCCCTGGATCTCGCCCGCCCACACCGGCCGGGTCGGGTCTCCGGCGACGAAGCATCCACAGAGGTCGGTGCCCCCCGAGATCGAGGCCAGGTGCACGTCGGGCTTCAGCGCCTCGTAGACCCAGGCGAAGCTCTCGGGGGCGAGCGGTGAGCCAGTGGAGCAGATGGTGCGCAACGAGTCGAGGCGGTAGCGGTCGCGGGGCCGGAGGCCGGCCTTGCGCACGCCGTCGAGATACTTGGCCGACACCCCGAGCAGGGTGATCTCGTCGCGGTCGACCAGCTCGAACAGCGCCCCGGCCTGCGGGTGCATCGGGTTGCCGTCGAACAGCACGATCGTGGCCTTGGAGGCGAGGGCCGACACCAGCCAGTTCCACATCATCCAGCCACAGGTGGTGAAGTAGAAGACCCGGTCTCCGGCGCGCACATCGCTCTGCAACTGGTGCTCGGCGAGGTGCTTCAGCAGCAGCCCGCCGGCGCGGTGGACGATGCATTTCGGGACACCGGTGGTGCCCGACGAGTACAGGATCACCGCCGGCTGGTCGAAGCCGAGCCGCTCGGGGGCGAAGCCGGGCTCGGGACCCGCCGCGGTGAGGTCCGCGAACGAGCGAGCCTCCGGGACGCGGCGCAGATCGGGATGGTCCTCCAGGTTGCCCACGACGATCACGTCGCGCAGGCTGGGCAGGCCGTCGCGTATGTCGGCGAGGCGACGAAGGCAGTCGAAGCGGCGCCCTCCGTAGCGGTACCCGTCGGCGGCGAACAGCACCTTCGGCTCGATCTGGCCGAAACGGTCGATGACGCCGGCCACGCCGAAGTCGGCCGACGTCGATGAGAAGACCGCACCGATCGCGTTGGCAGCGAGGAACGCCACCACCGTTTCGGGAAGGTTGGGCATCCACGCCGCCACCCGGTCCCCCGAGGCCACACCGGCCTCCCGCAGCCCTCGGGCGGTGGCGGCGACGGCCACCCGCAGCTGATTCCAGGTGAGCGTGCGGCGCTGGCCGTCCTCCCGCTCGAAGATCACTGCCGGGGCGCTGTCGTCACCCGAGCCGGCCAAGAGGTTCTCGGCCATGCTGAGCGATGCCCGCGGGAACCAACGGGTGTCGAGCATGGTGCCGTCGCCGGGATCGAAGGCGAGGTCGCCCGCCTCGCCCACGACGTCACCGAAGTCCCACACCGAACGCCAGAACCGATCGGGATGGGTGACGCTCCACGAGTGGAGGGTGGCGTCGTCGCGGGGGGCGCCGTGGCGCTCGGCCACGAAGTCCGAGAAGGCGCGCATCCGGGACGCCGCCACGCGGGCAGACGATGGGACCCAGAGCGGTTCGGCCATCCCCCTCGACCCTAACGGCGCCCGGGCGGGAAGGACTCAGCCAGAGGCCGGCGCCGCCTGCTCGATCTGGCGGGCGCCATGACGGGCGGCCGCCGCCACCAGGCGGGCGCGTTGGCTTGGCGTGAGGTCGCCGGTGATCACGAGGTACTCGGTGTTGCGGAGATGCGACACGCTGTCCGACCTTCTGCCCCGCGGGGTTGTGGATCCCGATCTGCGCCCCCACGTACCGCTTGGATTCGACGCCGACGACAAGGGGACGCCCTCGCCCCTCGGCCATCGCCACGAGCTCGGGCAGGGAAAGCCAGGCCTCGTCGTTGTAGGAGATGGCCACGACGCGGGCGTCCACGGCGTCGACGCAGGCTCGCAGCGCGTCGGGCATGCGAGCGCGGTCGTTGAAGACGCTCCGGGCCGAGCGATCGCGGAGGTCGAGGCGCTTGCAGGCCACGCCGTAGTGCGGCGGGTCGTCCCAGGCCACGAGGGTCTCCCACACGTGGTAGTTGGCCTCGTAGCGATGCTGGTTGTAGGGCGGGTCGAGGTAGGCGAGGTCGAAGGGCCCGAGGCTGCCGGCGACGGAGCGGGCGTCGGCCCGCAGGGCCCGACCCCCGGGGCCGGCCGGCGGTTCCGGAGGCCGCAGGCGCAACGGCTGCAGGGCCCGGGGTGCCCACTGCTTCAGGTAGGCCATCTGCAACCCCGTCGTGGAATCGACCCGATCGGCGGCCTCGAGGAGGCTGGTGAGCAGAAGGGGTTCGAGCCGCGTCCCGGCGTGCTCGCGGGCGATGGCCGAGCGGATGGCGTCGATGCGCTCGCCGTTGCTCGGATGGAAGTAGCGGGCGGTGCGGCAGAACGTCGCGGTGATGTAGCCGGCTTCACCGCGGCGGGCGTCGAGATCGGCCACTGCCGCGAGCAGCTCGGCGCGCGCCTCGCGCGTCGGCTCCCATTCGACATAGGTACGAGCGAGCACCTCCGAGTAGCGCGCCAGGTCCACCGCCGTGACGGCACACCCCGCCCTTCGCCAGCCCTGCGCGACGCGGGTGGTGCCGGTGAAGAGGTCGAGGGCCCGGCGGGCGCCCACTGCCTCTGCCACCTCGGTGAGCAGCGGCACCAGCCGCCGCTTCGAGCCGAGGTACTTGATCACGGATTCGTCGCGACGAGCCGCGTGAGGGTGACGAAGCGCAGCCCGAGACGCCGGCCCGCGGCGAGCACGTCGGGCAAAACGGCGAGCTCGGTTTCGCGGCGGCGCATGAGCTTCGCCGGCCACTGCGTCTCGGGGTCGGTCCCGGCGGCGCCGACGCCGTCGTGGAGGTCGATCACGGCGCCGGGGGCGAGCGAGGCGACGAGGTGGCGGCGAACACCGTCCAGGTCGGTGTCACCCGCCGGGCCCCGGTCCACGCTCCACATTGCCACGCGCTGATTGCGGCGGTGGGCTTCCAACGCGGCGGACCCGGTGAGCATCCCGCGGGGCGGCCGGTACCAAACGGGTGGCGCCGACGTCGCCTGCACGATGGCGGCTGTCCCCGCCTCGATGTCGCGTGCCGTGTCCGCCGCCGTCAGCATGGCCGCGCTGTGGTGGCCCCAGGTGTGGTTGCCGATCTCGTGCCCGGCCGCCACCATCGCCCGCACCAAGCCCGGTGCGCGCGCCACCTGCTGCCCGACCACGAAGAACGTGGCGCGGGCGCCGGCCGCGGCCAGGAGGTCGAGCACGCGAGGCGTGTAGCGGTCGGTAGGGCCGTCGTCGAAGGTGAGAGCCACCAGGGGTTGCTTCGTCGTCACGGACCACAGCACCTCCTGGCGACCCGAGTCGGTGCCGGCATAGGCACCGTTCTCCCGGGACGCCACCTCGGCCGCTTCACTGGGGAGTGCGGTGGCGACGTGGCCAGCGAGCGCGCTTCCGGCGACGAGGCCACCGGTGCCGAGGAGCCTCATGAGTCGGCGCCGATCGAGCCGGCCGTCGCCGTTCGGCAGGCGCGCATGGGCAGCCGCGCTCGTCGTGTCCGCCGTCCGCCTCCCGCCCACTTCGCTTGCAGGCTAAACGCCGCCGATGAGCCCGAGCTTGAGGCTTTTGGCAGGTTCTGCGGCGCACCTCGACACGGGGCGAGCCCGTCAACCTCCTCGGAGTTGGTCCGCCGCTTCGCGAGCGAGGCGCCGGGCATCGAGGAGGCGCAGCTCGTTCAGTTCCCGCGCGAGGTCATCGAGCGCCTCGGGCTGGTCCGCGAGGAGGGCCGCCCGCCGCTCCGGATCGGCCGCCGCGAACGGGACGAGCTCCTCCCACGTGGCGCCGGCACGTCCCGTCACGATGCGCAGCGCCGTGGTGAGGGCGCCAACGGCATCGGTGTCGTAGTCGGCCAGGAGCCGCTCGACCTCGCGTTTGCTCAGACGGGCGATGGTGAGCGCTCCTCGCAGCCCCAGCTCACGCCGTGCTCTGCCAGTCGATCGAGGAAGGGGAGGGCGTCGAACGCCTCGGGGCCGAGCACGCCGGCGCCCTCCCACGCGCCGGAGGCGAGGAGCTCGAGGGCCACCACGGGGTTCACCGCCGTCTGCCACACGACGGCTTGGTGGCCGTACTCGCGCATCGACCAGTCGTTGTCGACGATGTAGTGGAGGTAGATCTCCCGGTGCCGCCCGTCGGGACCGTCGCCGGTCACCCACGTGCCGGCGCACGTCCGTCCATGCATGCGCTCACCAAGCGCGGCGGGGTTGGGCAAGCAGGCCGCCACCACGTCGCGAGGCGCCACTTCCACCCCACGGACGGCGACGGGGTCCTTCCCGTCGAGACCGAGCTTGTGCAAGGTCCGCAGCACGTCGATGAACTCCTCACCGAGGCCGTACTTGAAGGTGACGCGTCGGCACTCGATCCATCTCGGCACGAGCACGACCTCTTCGTGCTCCACGTTGACACAGGTGAGCGGGCCGATCCCGTCGGGGAAGACGAATGTCTCCGGTTCGCTGAAGGGCGCCGTCGTGTACCAGCCGCGCCCGCGTTCCCAGACGAGGGGAGGGTTCAGGCACTCTTCGATCGTCGTCCAGATCGAGAAGGTCGGCGCGAAGAGACAGCCGTCGATCTCGAGGTCGCCTCCGTCTCGGACGCCGATCTCGTCGATCGCGGCGAAAAGGTGGTCGGATGCGTATCGCGCGAAGACATCCGACAGGCCGGGTTCGACGCCCATCCCCACGAGGGCGAGTTGCTGGCGGTCGACCCAGGCGTCGTGCGCGGCCAGCTGGTCCTGGCCCAGCAGCACGCCGACCTCCTCGTGCGGCTTGGCGGGATGCGGGCGGGAGAGGTGCATGGCCATGTCGAGGTAGGTGGCGCCGGCCTGGAAGGCGGCCTCGAACAACGGCGGGTTCAACCGGGGATCACAGGCGTTGACGATGACGTCGGCCCGCTCGCTGCGGATGAGCTCGATGACGTCGAGCGCGTCCGAGGCGTCGACGGCGGTTGCCGCGAGGCGCGCATCGTCGCCTGCCGACGTGACGGCCCGCTCGGCCCTGGCGCGCTCGACGTCGGCCACGACGAGACGCTCGAAGAAGTCCCGGCGGGACGCGATCGAGGTGAGCGCGGATCCTACGCCCCCCGCGCCCACGACCAGGATGCGCATGGCCCGGACCCTAACCGGGGGCCAACGGACGACGAATGGCCAGGTCGACGATCGCGGGCTTGGCGCTCAGAACGCGAAAGCGCGTCGCCCCGAGCCGAGCGGGACGGATGCCGCGATCCGCCGGGTGAGATAGGGCGAGAACCAACCGCGGTAGCGGCGCTGGAGCTCGGGACGCATCCAGTCCTGGCCCGTCACCTTCCCGCGACACGATGGCGTGCCGCAGAAGCATTCGAACTCGTCGTAGGGGTCACCGTCGCTCATCGCGTAGTCGAACGTGAGCTCCTCACCCGCGGCGATGTCCCGCATCGCCACCACGAGCACGCACCCGACGATGCCGCAGTTGGGCTCGCACGAATGGTTCACACGGTCGCCCGGGTCGGGGTCCTCGGGGCTGGCCAGGTAGAGGTCCTCGTCGATCTGGATGGAGTAGCTCCTGCGCTGCTGTGGCAGCTCGGCGAGCGCTTCGCCGTCGACCACATAGCCGCCGAAGGCGGCCACCGTGGTGCCCGCCGGGATCGGTTCGACGGCGAAGACGCCGAGGCCCTTGGCGCCCGCGGTGCGCACTTCGGCCGACGGCGTCAGGTAGTTCATGTACATACCGGGCTCCAGGGGCGATCCGGGGGACTGTGCAGCATGCCCGCCGAGGGCAGTCGTGTCGACTTACTGACCCGTCAGTCGAAGACGCGGGTGCGGCGAGAGGGCCCGCTGAGCGGAGGTGGTGTTGAGATGACCTACATTTCCGGCCGTGATCGGGCGGGAGGGCGAGTGCCTCATCGTCGATGCGTTGTTGAACGGGGCCCGGGCGGGAGCTGGCCGGGTGGTGGAATGGACGGGCCCGGCAGGGGTGGGCAAAACGGCGCTGTGCGACTACGCGGCCTCGCGTGCGGTGGGGATGTCCGTACTGCGGGTCTTGGGCTCGGAGTGGGAGAGCCAGTTCGCCTTCGCCGGATTGTCGGCGTTGTTGCGTCCGTTGCGGGGGTTGGTGGGGGAGTTGGTCGCGGCCCAGAGGGATGCGGTGGAGGCGGCGTGGGGTGGGCCGGGGCATCCGGGGCTCGATGCCTACGCGTTGTCGGGGGCGGCGTTGCGGTTGGTCACGTTGGAGGCGACCGATCGACCGGTGTTGGTCATCGTGGACGATGCCCATTGGTTGGACAGCGACTCGGCGGCGATTCTCGGTTTCGTCCTGAAGCGGCTGGAGGCGGACCGGGTGGCGGCGGTGTTGACCAGTCGGTCTGGTGAGTCCAAGGAGTTGTCGGGGCCGTGGACGGAGCGCCAACTCGGGGGCTTGTCTCCCGGGGAGGTGGCCGAGCTGGTCGGAGGGCGCAGCGGGTCGGAGGTGGCCTCGGGGGTGGCGGTGGAGTTGACAGTGCGCACGTCGGGGAACCCGTTGGCAGTGGTGGAGTTGGCGGGCGAGCTCTCGGCCCGCCAGTTGGCCGGAGTGGCGCCGTTGCCGGAGTTTCTGCCCGTCGGGTCGCGGGGTCGGGCGTCGTTCGGGCGTCGTTTGTCACGGCTCCCGGAGCGGACGCAGAAGGCGATGGTGGTGTTGGCTGCGGCGGGCGTGGTGCCGCTGTCGGCGGTGGCCGACGCGCTCACGCCGTTGGAGTTGGGGCTGGCCGATCTGGAGGCAGCCGAGGGGGGAGGCGGCAGGGTTGGTGTTCGCCCATCCGTTGTTGCGGGCGACGGCCTATGCGCAGGCCGGCCCGGTCGAGCAGCGTCGAGCGCACGCGATCCTGGCCGAGGCTTTGGGCGACGACGTGGAGCAGCGGGCCTGGCATCTGGCCGAGGCGGCGCTGGGACCCTCGGAGGACGTCGCCGCCGCGCTCGAACAGGCCGCCGCACGAGCTGCGGAGCGCGGCGGCAAGGCCGGGGCCGCTCGGGCGTTCACCCGGGCCGCTGCGCTCGCCCCCCCGGGGCGGGCCCGCTGGGACCGGCTGCTGGTGGCCAGCCACGCCTCTTATCTGGCCGGCCGCTGGGACGACGCCGTCACGCAGCTCGGAGAAGTGCTGAGCGCGCCCCTCGATCGGGAGCTCCGCTCTCGGGCGTTGGTGCTCCAAGCCCAGCAAGCGACTTGGGGCGCCGACTTCGCCCAGGCCGCCGTCACCCTCCGCGCCGGCTTCGAGGAGCTCGTCGACCTCGGTGACCCCAACGCCATCGCGGTCGGGCTCCAACTCGCCGGCGTCCTCGTCAACTCCGGCCACCTCGCAGAGATGCGAGCGGCGACGAGCCGTCTGCTCGAGGTCGTCTTGCCCGACCATCCCTTGCTCGAGGCCGTGAAGGTGTACGACGCCATCGCGTGCTTGTTCACCGGCGCGCTCTGGCCGCACGATCTCGGCATCGAGCGGGTCGCGCTCCTGTCGGCGCAGGTCGCGCCAGAGGACCTCGCCTTCTGGGCGCCGACGATGGCGCTGTTCTTCTACTGGACGGAGCGTGTCGACGGTTCCGTGGCCCTGCTCGAGCGCCAGCTCGAGACGATCCGCTCGCTCTCGGCTGCCAGCTTGCTGCCGTTCCCGCTGCTCCTGCTCTCGGACGCGCACCTCCGGCGGGGCGATCTCGTGCGAGCCAAAGCCGAAGTCGATCAGGCCATCTCCTTGTGCGTCGACGGCCAACTGGTCGGTCTGGTCGGCATGGTGGAAGCGTTCCGAGCCGTCATCGCCGGCGTCGAAGGCGACGACGCTCGGTGCGCTGCCCACACGTCCGCCGCGGACGCGGTGGCCATGCGGACGCAGCAGATCCCGGTGTCGATGTTCGCCAACACCGGGCGGGGTGTGCTCGCCCTGAGCCGTGGGCATCCGGAGGCCGCGCTCAAGCCCTTCCGCGCCAACGTCGAGCTGGCCCATCGAGCCGGGCTCGTCCTGCCCACGGTGGCTCGCTGGCAGGGCGATTACGTGCACGCACTGGTGGCCACCGGCCAGCTGGGCGAGGCGCGGGCGGCGCTCGAGGAGCTGGAGGACGCCAACGCCCGTACCGGAACTCGTTGGGGTCGTGGTGTCGCCTTGCGCGGTCGGGCGCTCCTCGAACCGGCGAGCGCCGAGGAGCAGTTGAGGGAAGCGATGGCCCTGCAGGCCGACGAGCCCTACGAGCTCGGCCGTTCGTTGTTGGTGTTGGGCGAGCACCTGCGCCGCTCTGGTCGGATGACCGAGGCCCGTGACCGTCTGGCCGAGGCGGTCGACGTGCTGCAGAACTCTGGCGCACGCCCTTGGGCCGATCGGGCCGATGCCGCCCTGCGGGCGACAGGGGTGCATCGAGCCCGCCGGAGCATGGCCGGCGAGAGCCTCACCGAGCGGGAGCTACAAGTCGCACTCGCCGTCGCGGATGGAGCCACCAACAGACAAGCCGCCTCCGCGCTGTTCATGAGCGAGAAGACGGTGGAGTACCACCTGGCCAAGGTCTTCCGGAAGCTGGGCGTCCACAACCGGACCCAGCTGGCCCGCGCCATCACCCACGCCCGAGCCGGCTGACCGACCATTCACCTAGGAGCCCGCGGCGCCGAGCTACTCCGTTCCGTTTCGGTCGCCGTCGTGCGCAGCACTCGGGCCAACTGCGTGCGGTTGCTCACCCCGAGCTTCTGGAACGCCTTGCCGAGGTGGTACTCGATCGTCTTCGTGCTGAGGAACAGGCCCGCGGCCGCCTCCTTGTTGGTGGCGCCGTCGACGATGGCCAGGGCCACCTGCAGCTCCTGGGGCGTCAGGCGTGGCTCCTCGCCGTGTCGTTGGCGGTGGACACCTGTGGCCCGCAGCGCAGCATCGGCTTGCTCGGCCCAGGGTGTGGCGCCGCAGCCACGGAAGAGCTCCGCCGCGGACTCGAGCTCGGCTCGCCCAGCGCGCGCCGCGCCGCGCTTACGGAGGTGTTCACCGAGCACGAGGAGCGATCGCGCCCGTTCGAACGGGTAGTCGTGCTGCAGCTCGATGGCCTCGCGGAGGGCGTCACGGGCCCGGTCGGGATCGAGAAGGGCCCGGCCTCGACGAGCGACACCGCGTCCCCATCGTGAATGCGTCTGCTCGCTCTCGGCTTCGAGCACGGCCAGGGCGTCGGCGGCCAGTTCGCGGCGCCCCGTGGCGGCGAGGGCCTGCACGTAGTCGCCCTCCCAGCCGACGAGCACCGGCAGGACGGCGCCGAACCGGTCGCGCAGCTCGACGTTGCGCTCGAGGTGCTCCACCGCGTTGCGGGCCTTGCCCTGTCCCAGGGCAGACAAACCCCAGGCGCCGTTGATGTACATGTCGAGCGCGCTGGGCACCGGCAGGGGGAGCGTCGCCAGGGCCGCCCGTCCTGCGGCCTCGCACGTGCGTACATCGCCCTCGATGGCGGCCACCCGCGCTCGCATCGCGTCCGCGAAGGCGGTCAGCCCCGGGAGGCCGCCGGCCGTGCCCAGGTCGACGGCCCGGTCGGCCGCGGCCCGCGCTCGGGAGAGGTCGCCGACCTTGATCTCGACATCGGCCAACACGGTGAGCGCGTAGGGGAGGAAGGTCAATGCCGACAGCTGAGTCGCCGTGTCGACCTGCCTGCGGAGGAGCCCGAGGGCCTCGTCGTGACGGTCGCTCCAGTTCCAGAGCTGGGCGAGGAAGTCCCACACGACGTTCAGCTCGGTGGTCGCCGAAGACGTCACGACGCCCTCGAGGAGCTCGTCGGGGAGGTCGTCGAGGGGTCGCGGGTCACCTGCGATCAGAGAGGACGCCGCGTGACCCAGTCGGGCGGAGAGCATCATCGGCGAATCCGGGGCGACGATGTCGACGAGCTCGGTCGTGACGGCCACGGGCGGCCCTGCGTGACCAAGCATCGACACTGACCGGGCCAGCAGCAACCCGATGATCACGGCGCGCTGGTCGCCGAGCGCCTTCAGCCCGTCGTAGCTGGCTTGCAGAGCGCGAGACGGGATGGCGTCCGTCGCCCACTGGGCGATCCGCCCCTGGAGCACCAGCGCCTCGGCCCGCTGGGATCGTTCCAGGTCCGCCGCGAGGGCCTGGTCCACGACACTCGCGGCTAACCCGTTCTGGCCCGCGAGGAGGAGTGCCTCACCTGCTCGGAGCAGGCGACGGCTGCGAGCGGCGCCCTCAGGCGACACCTCCGCCGCTCTCGCCAGTAGGGGAGCCGACGTCACCGCGCCCCCCCTCGTGCTGGCCACCTCGGCCGCCGCCTCCAAGGCGAGCGCGACGGCTTCGGAGGGCCCGAGGGTCGCCTCGGCGAGATGCCAGGCCCGCCGCTCGACGTCGGTCGTGACCTCGGCCAGCCGGCGGTGAGCCAGCCGGCGGGTAGCCGGCGCGACCGACGCGAAGGCGGCGGCGCGGACCAGAGGATGGACGAACCGCGGCATCGACTCGCGCATGTGCAGCACGCCGGCGGCCTCGGCCGCCTCGAGGTCGTGCACGCCGAGGCCGGCCCGCCCGAGCGCGGCCTGGACCACACTGTTGGGTGCTGGCCCCGCCGCGGCGAGGATGACGAGGGCTTCGCGGGTCTCCGGCGCGAGACGGGCAAGCCGCTGGCCGAAGGAGATCACGCCTCGCGCGCCGAGCGGCAGAGGGTCCGGCAGCGGCGCTCGCCCACCCAGTTGCGCCGGCGTGAGCTCCTCGGCCAGCTCGATCAAGGCGAGCGGGTTGCCCATCGTCTGCTCGGCGAGCTGTGCGGCGACCGACGCCACGACCGGTGTGGGCGCGGTTTCGTCCAGCAGCTCGCGTGCCGTGTCCGGGTCGAGACCGTGAACGCGGATCACGGGCCACGAGCCAGGGATCCCACCCGTCTCACGCGAGCTCACGAGCACGGCCACCGCATCTCGACCGAGGCGCCGGCAGACGAATGAGAGCACTGCGGCGGACGCCTCGTCGAGCCACTGCGCATCGTCGATCAGCACGAGGACAGGTCGTGCGGCGGCGGTCGAGGTGAGGAGCGCCAGCGTGCCGCCAGCGAGCGCGAACGCATCGATCCCCGGTCGCCCGGCCTCGCCGAGCAGCGCCCGCACCGCGTCCTGCTGGGCCGCCACGAGCTCGTCCATTCGATCGCGCAGCGGCCCCAGCAGCTCGGAGATCGCCGCGAAGGGGAAGTGGCTCTCGAACTCGATCCCGGTGCCACGAAGCACCGTCATGTCCCTCGCCTGCCGTACGGCGTGATCGCAGAGGGCGGTCTTGCCCACACCTGGCTCGCCGACAACTGCCACGACGCCGGCCTCCGAACGACGGGCCGCAGCCAGCAGCTCGTCGACGGCCGCGCACTCTGTTGCCCTCCCCAACACCAAGGGCATCGTAGGCCAGATCTTGTCCGAGGTCCTTTCCTGTGACCGGTGACTCCTGTGACTAGGGAGATTGCTGATGCTATTCGGGGCTTGGCCTGCCCAGAATCGCATCGCGGTGCCGTCAGGGCGGGGCGGTGCTCGTCGGCTCTGGCGAGACGAGGCCCACGATGAGCAACGAGACAAAGCACGACAACACGGCCGAAGGCTCGCCGGACGCGACCGGACCCCTCGCGGTCCCCCCCGGGCGTTCGTCCGAGGAGTGGCCCGCCGTCGGCTCGCCGGCGCAGGGTCCTGTCCCTTCCCTCCACTCGCCGGCATCGGCCTGGCGCGCGGGCTCCTCGGACGAAGTGCTCCCAGGCAGTGAGGAGCTCGAGCTGCGGAGGGCAGGGGTCACGTTGCGGGCGCCGAGCGACGTCGCGGTCGTCATGCTCCTCGTCGCCGTGCTCCTTCTCAGTGCCCTGCTCGTTGCAGTTTCGTAACAGAGTCGATTTTGATGGAATCAACGGTTGCCAGGCGGCGACGTTTCGTTCAGCATCACGTCGGGCGGACGGCAACCGGCGGACGAGGGACAAAGGCGGAAGGCGGGACTGATGAAAGGGCTCGTGTTGGCGACCCCATTGCTCGGGGCGGCGGCCCTGCTCGCACCCTCATCGGTGGTGACGAATCCCGGTCCGGGCGTCGTCACCACCGACGCCGTCCGCGTGGGCAACCAGGTCGTGGGCGTCCTCGAGACCGAGCCGACGAGGTCGAGACGGGGCCAGCCGGCGCGCCGCCCGTGAACCGGAATGGGGTCCAGAACGTGGCTTCGGCGGCGACGGTCGCGAGCTGGAGCGCGCCGGCCGTGTCGCCGGGGAGCGCGCCGCTGGCCATCGGGATCCATTCCATCGTGCTCCGCACCGGCAAGGTGCTCATCTTCGGCGGGTACAAGGGCGACGAGGGCGTACCCGAGACGGACGCCTACCTCTACGACCCGGCCACGGGCAAGGGCACCGAGGTCGACCCGCCGACCGGGGTCTTCTGCGCGGGTCAGGCCATCCTCTCGGACGGGCGGGTGCTCATCGTCGGCGGCAAGCTGAGCAACACCACCCAAGAGGGAGTGACCCAACCCGGGGCCAAGACGGTGTACACCTTCGACCCCGTCACGCTGCAGTGGACTCGCCAGCCCGACACGCCCCTCGGCCGCTGCTACCCGAGCGTGACCGAGCTCCCCGATGGCCGCGCGCTCATCACCACCGGCGATCAGGCGAACATGGCACTCAACACGTCGGTGGAGGTCTTCAACCTCGTCACCCGGCAGCTGACCAAGGTCGGTGATCGCACCATCGATCTCTACGCCCGCCAGTGGGTGCTGCCGGATGGGCGCGTCATCGTGGTGGTGAGTCACCAATCGGTGCAGATCGTCAACCCCGCGGACTGGAGCTGGCAGGCGCTGCCGTCGATGCACCAGGTCCACTCGGGCTACCCGGGCGGCGTCCTGCTCCCCGGCTCGGCCGCCGGTTCCTGGCAGATGATGAGCGTCGGCGGCAAGTCGGCAGGTGGCGTCACCCCGCACGCGGAGGCGTTCAATGCCGCGACGCCCACGAGTGGCTGGCACTACGTGGCCCCGTTCCCGAAGCCGATCAAGGACGAGAACCTCGTGTTGCTGCCCGACGGCACCGTGCTGTCGGTCGGCGGCAACGGCAAGGCGACCTTCGACATCCCAACTACGCCGCGATGCTCTACAACCCGGCCACGAACCAGTGGCAGCAGTTGGCATCGCAGCAGCGGCGGCGCGGTTACCACTCCACCGTGGTGCTCCTGCCCGACGGCCGAATGCTCTCCGGCGGCGACAACGGCGCCGGTGGCGGGCGCAACACGGTCGAGGTGTTCTCGCCGCCATACCTCTTCAAGGGTCGCGGCCGGCCATCTCGTCGGCCCCCGGGACGGTGGGGTACAAGGCGGCGATGACGATCAACGCGACCGGTACCCCGACGAAGGCGGTGCTCGTTGCGCCCGGAGCGACGACGCACGCCAACGACATGCAGCAGCGCGTGGTACCGCTCACGGTCACCGCGACCCCGGGCGGGCTGGCGGCGACGGCGCCACCTTCGGCGGCGGTCGCCCCTCCGGGCTGGTACATGCTGTTCGTGCTGAACGCGGCCGGCGTGCCCTCGGTGGCTCGCTGGGTGCACGTCGGCTGATCGGCAAGGGCGAGCCGGGCGCCAGGCGCGTCAGCTGACGGCCGGAGTCAGATGACGGCCGCAGTCAGACGGCGACGGCAGTCAGATGGCGACCGCCGCCAGCCCGAGGGGCCGCCCCCGCACGCCGCCGTAGCTCGGCACGTGACCGAAGGCGGTGACTCTCCCGTCACCGGTGGCCACGTAGTAGCCGCTGCCGAGCGGCGACGCGGTGATCGTGACCGCGCCTCCGTGACGCCTGGCCGACTTGGCGAGGTCACCGTGGACGGTGGCATCCCCCAGCGCGGCGATCGTGCCGTTGGCCCGCAGCACCCAGTAGCCCTTCCCCGACGAGGTCGGCGCGAGGTCGACCACGGCCGAGCGCTTGTTGCCCGGAGAGCCGGCGTTGACGGCGTCACCGTACGCGTAGACCTTGCCGTTGGCGGCGAGGATCCAGTAGCCCTGCCCCGAGGGCGTCGATCGCAGCTTGAGCGGCCTGACGTGGCCGTTGTACTTGGAGAGCGAGCCGTGCCAGCGGGCCGAGCCGTACCCGAACACACCCCCGTTGGCCGTCAGGATCCAGTAGCCGTCTCCCTTGCGGGTGGCGGCGATGTCGACCGGGGTGAACACGTGGCCGCCCGCCCGCAGCGAGCCGTACCACTTGGCGGTACCGAAGGCGAGCACACCGCCGCGACTGTCGAGGGAGTAGTAACCACGGCTCCCCGGGGACGGCGCGATGGCGAGGACGTCGGTGACGCCTTGGTCGCGCGGGGATCGGGTGGTCGGTAGCCGGCCGAGGGAGACGACCTCGCTGTCGGCGGTGAGCACGCGGTAACCGACGACCCGGTGGCTGCCCGCCGCCGTCGACCACGCGGAGCGGCTGTAGTTGTACCGGGTCGCCGTGGCGAGGTCGACGGTCTTCGCCGGGAAGGATCCGGTGCGGGCGTGGACGGCCTGGCGGATGGCCGGGAACCGGTTGAACACGTGCGGGCCGGGGCAGATCGTGATGCCCACGTCCTTGTGGCCGCAGATGTTGGGGAAGGTCTTCGCCACGCCGGCGAAGTTGACGTAGAGGTCCCAGCCGAGCGGGTCGATCCGGTGGGCCGCGCACTTCCAGGCGAGCAGCCGGATGAGGCTGCTCAGCATCGCCTTCGTCGGCTGGCCAACGGTGAAGTCGCCGATCAGCACGATGCCGCAACTGCCGGTGTTCATGCCGAACGCGTGACCGCCCACCACGCCGAGCCCTTCGGCGTTCTCGCCGTCGTGCACCTCGCCCGGCGGGTAGTCGCGGGCCCAGCGGCCCTCGTACACCACACCGTGGTGGTCGATGAGGAAGTTGTAGCCCACGTCGGAGTAGCCCCGGCCGAGCACGTGGAACTCGTACGTCTTGCGCACCCACGAGACGGGGTCGCGAGGGTTGGAGGGTGAGGCCGTGTGGTGCACGATCAGCTTCCGGATGGGTGCGAAGGCCCGCTCGGAGGTCCGAATCGATTCGTCCGCGCCCCACTGGGCCCGCGTCACGATGGGCGGCGGCCTCACCGAGGGCCTGACTTTGGCCATCGGGCGCCGGTGACGTTCCGGAAGCTCAAGGGCGCGAGGCCCCGGAAGGCGGTCCTCACCGAGCCCGATGGTCTCGAAGGGCGGCCCCATCGACCCGGCCGCCTCGGGCAGCAGGATCCCGCCGGCTACCGCCGCTCCTCCGAGGATGGCGGCGCGCCGCAAGAAGGCACGACGGTCGTACTGATCGGCGCAGCGGTCGCACATGGGATTGGGATCTCCCGCGGTCGTCCGCCCGCTAGGGCCGTCATGGTACGGAGCCCTCGGCCGCGAGGGAAGGCAATCCGAGCCGACGGCAATGAGCGCACCCATGAGCCCACGACGGGCAGGGCGACCTCACGACGGGAAAGCGCGACCTCAGCTCACGACGGGCAAGCGCGACCTCAGCTCACGACGCGCTTCTGGAAGCCACCCACCCCGATCCAGGTGAGCACCACGGCGAAGCCGAACAACGCCCCGTACACCGCCCAGAGGCTCATGTGCGGGACGTCTTGGGTGAGGCAGGCCCGGAAGCCCTCGCACATGTAGACGAGCGGATTGACGAGCACGACGATCTGCAGCCAGCGCACCGCCTGCAAAGCCTTCCACGGGTAGTAGATGGCGCCGAGGAAGGTCAGCGGCAACACGATGAGGGCGAACATGTACGAGACGAGATGGGGCGGCACCTTCGTGCCGAGCACGAGCCCAAGCGCCGACGCCACCCAGCCCGCGAGGGGCGCCAGCGTCAGGAGCACGAGCCAGTTGATGTGGAGGTCAACGGGTGTCGCGGGCACGATGGCGGCGATCGGGAACACGAGGGCGGCGGCGAAGAGGCCCTGGATGGTTCCCGTGACGATCTTCTGGACGCCCACCATGCGGGTGGGCAGCGGCGCCAGCACCCTGTCCTCGATCTCCTTCGAGTAGCCGAACTCTTGCACGAGCGGCAGCGCGACGGCCTGGATGCCCTGGAACACGATGGCAAGGCCGATCACGCCGGCCACGAGCACCGTCGTGAACGCGGTGGCGGCCGCACCCGAGCCACCGACGCTCTGGCCGATCTTCGGGAACACGTAGGTGAACACGAACATCAACAGCAGCGGCTGCATGATCGTGCGGACGAGGAACAGGGGAAGGCTCTTGAAGAGCACGTGCAAATCGCGCTGGAGCAGCGCGATGAACGCCTTCGGATAGGCGATGCGCGCCGAGCGCAGCTGCGCCAGCCCACGGTGGGGGATCGGCGCGACCGTGGTGGCGGCAGTGGTGGTGGTCATTCGCGGAGATCCTTCCCGGTGAGGTTGATGAACACGGTCTCGAGCGTTGGCTCACGCATGGAGAGATCGGTGACGTTGACGCCGATGGTCTCGGCGGCGTCGATGACCCGGGGCAGCAGGCCCGTCGGGCTGGTGGCGGAGAGCATCACGGACTCGTCGACCACCCGGGCCCGTTTGGCCCCACGCACCGCCTCCATGAGGTGATCGGCCAGCTTCTGGAGGTCGGAGGTGTCCGCCGAGATCGTGACCACGCTCGCCGCGCCGACCGATCGCTTCAGCTCGGCGGGCGTGTCCAAGGCGAGGATCTCGCCGTGGTCCATGATGGCCACGCGATCGCAGAGCAGGTCGGCCTCCTCCATGTGGTGGGTGGTGAGGAGGATCGTCTCGCCCTCGCTGTGCAGCTCGCGGATGATCTCCCACAAGGCGAGGCGGCTCTGCGGGTCGAGGCCGGCCGTCGGCTCGTCGAGGAACAGGATCTGGGGCTTGTGGAGGATGGCGCGAGCCACCATCAGGCGCTGCGCCATGCCGCCCGACAGGGCCATCACGGGCGCATCGGCCCGGTCGGCGAGGCGGACCTTCTCGAGCATGTCGGCCGTGAGCGCCTTCGCCTCCTGCCCGCTCATGCCGAAGTACCGCCCGTGGAAGACGAGGTTCTCCTCCACCGTCATGGCCCGATCGAGCGTGTTCGTCTGCGGGACGACTCCGATCACCTGCTTGGCGAGGGCGGGATGGCGGATCATGTCGACCCCACCGACCGTGGCCTCGCCGCTCGTGGGGATCACGCGTGTGGTGAGCATGCCGATGGTCGTCGTCTTGCCGGCGCCGTTGGGGCCGAGCAGCCCGTAGATCTCGCCATGTTGCACCTCGAGATCGAGCGACTTCACCGCTTCGACAGGGCCCGGATAGGTCTTCACGAGCGCCTTCGTCGAGATGATCGGCGTTCTCGCTCGAGGCGAGCGCTCGCCATTGCCGGCAGGGGCGGCGACCGGCACGGTCTCAGGGGGCATGGGTGTCTCCTTGGGTCTTGGCGAGGCGGGTGTGGAGCTTGGCCAGGAGCCGGTTCAAGGTGAGCGCCTCGTCCTCCGCGAGTAGGCCACGCAGCTCGGCGTCAGAGGCGTCTGCCACGGCGTCGAGCTCGCCGCAGCGCTGCTTGCCTTCGGCCGTCAGCATCACGCGCACCACGCGGCGGTCCGCGGTGTCGCGTACCCGGGTGATCAGCCCCTCGCCCTCCAGGCGGTCGAGGTGATGGGTGAGCGTCGAGCCGGTGAGGGCCATCCGATGGGCGAGCTCACGATGGGACAGGTTGGGCTCGTTGCTGAGGACCCGGAGCACCACCCACTGCGGCAGCGAGCCACCCGCCCGCTGCATGCGCTCGTCGAGCAGGTCATGGGTCCGTCGAAAGGTGAGGTAGATCTGGCGCCCGAGCCGTTCCATCGATATCTGACTATACGGGATCGAACCTTTTTCGCACCCGCGGGCCCCGTCGAACGCCTCGGCATCACCAGGTCACTCGTAGATTGCCCCCGATGGATGGCGACGACTTGCGGGCCCGGCTCCTCACCGGCCCGCCCGTGCTCATGCCGGGGGTCTGGGACGCGTTGAGCGTGAAGCTGGCGGCCGGCGCCGGCTTCGACACGGTGTTCCTGTCCGGCTTCTGCGTGTCCGGCACCCAACTCGGCCTGCCCGACTACGGCTACCTGACCCAAGCCGAGATGGCGGAGGTGGCGCAGCGGGTGTGCGCGGCGGCGCCGTCCACCATGGTGGTCGTCGACGCCGACACGGGCTACGGCAATGCCCTCAACACCGTGCGCACCGTCGAACGCTGGGAGGCCGCCGGGGCGTGCGGGTTGTTCCTCGAGGACCAGGTGTGGCCGAAGCGGTGCGGGCACATGGAAGGCAAGCAGGTCGTCGGCCGCGAGGACTGGGTGGCCAAGCTGCGGGCGGCCCGTGATCATCGGCGCCATCTGTTCCTCACCGCCCGTACCGACGCTCGCGCCGCCATCGGGCTGGACGAGGCGCTCGAGCGGGCGCGCATGGCTCGCGATCTCGGCGTCGATGCCGTGTTCGTCGAAGCTCCCGAGAGCCTCGCCGAGCTCGAGGTGATCGCGAGTGCCCTCACGGGTGTGACACTCGTGGCCAACATGGTCGAAAGCGGGAAGACGCCACTGCTGAGCCCGGCCGAGCTGGGTGAGCTCGGGTTCCGGCTGATCGTCTCCCCGCTGAGCGGACTGCTCGCGGCGACGAAGGCGTTGTGCGACGCGTTCGTCCAACTGCGGGCCGAGGGCACGTTGCGCGACCATCTCGACCAGCTCCTGAGCTTCGACGACTTCGTGGCCGTCGTCGAGCTCGAGCACCATCGCGAGCTGGACGACCGCTACCGGACGTGAGCGGCTCCCGACGATGACGGATCGGTACCATCCCGACGATGCGGAGGCGGCGATGTCGACCGACGACCTGATCCGCTTCGTCCTCGCCGACCACCCCGACATCGCCGATCATCTCACCGCTGCTCACGCCGAGGCATGGCGGGCGGTCGATCCTGTGGTGCTCGAGCTGTGCCGCCTGCGGGTCGCGATGTTGTTGGGCTGCGGCGCGGAGCTCGGGGTCCGCACCGCACTGGCGGGCGTGGACGAGGACACGATCGCCGAGCTGGCTCAGTGGCCGACCTCGTCGCGGTACGGGCCTCGCGAGCGCGCCTGTCTCGCGTTCTGCGAGCAGTTCGTGATCGATGTCGCGGGTCTCGATGACGAGGTGGCCCTGGCCGTGCGGTCCCACCTCGGCGAGGAGGGTCTGGCGAACCTCGCCACCGCGCTGCTGGTGATCGAGCAGCGTCAACGGCTCCGCCTCGCGTGGGCGCGGCTGTTCCCGTCCAGCGAGGAGGCGGCGTGACCCGCCACGCACGTCTTCCTCGGGGTGCTCGCGCGTCGCCCGCGCTGCGACGGGCGCTGGACGGATGGCAGGCGGCGGTGGTCCGGCTCTCGGAGGTCGACCCCATCACGACCGAGCTCGTCCGTCTCCGCTGCGCGCACTACCACGACTGCCGCACTTGACTGTCTCTGCGCTTGGCAGTTGCCAAGCAGTCGGGCATGGACGAGACGACTGCGGGCAAGGTCGTGCGCTACGAGGAGAGCGACCTCGACTCCCGCCAGAAGGCCGCCCTGGGCCTCGCCGACGCGCTCATGAGCCAGCCCGGCGCCATCACCGACGAGCGGCGCGACCGGCTCCGTCGCTCCTTCACCGACGAAGAGATCCTCGAGCTCACCCTCGACGTCATGAAGTGGAACTACCAGAAGGTGTCCGTCTCCCTCGGCACCGACGCCGAGGTCCGCCCCGGCCAGCTCACCGACCTCGTCTTCGACACCGACGGCCAGTGGGTCCACCCCGCGGACCCGGGCTAGCAGTGCGCTAGCAGCCTCCTCGCAACTCGCCGTCCGGGCGTCCCGAGTCCGCTACGATGGCGCCCACATCACGAGTGGCTCTTGCCGACCTCGGTGGGCAAGGGTCCGGCAACCTGGGACGGAAGCCCCAAGGTGCCCTCCCACCTCCGGGTGGGGATGTGGCCGGTATGTCCGGCAACGAAGCTTCCGCTCTCGTGATGCGCCATCGACCCGACGACGCGAGAGGAGGACCGCTGCCGACCCCGTCTCCTCGCCGTGCGGTGTGGCGGCCCGGTGACCCGCCTGGTCACCGGCAGTTCCTCGACCTCGCCACCGACCGCCCCATGGCTCTCGACGGCGGAGGGCGCCTTCGCCACATCACCATCGCCTACGAGACCTGGGGCCGCCTCGACGACGAGGCGGCGAACGCCATCCTGGTCTGCCATGCGTGGACCGGGGACAGCCACGTCGTCGGTCCGGTCGGGCCGGGCCACGTCTCGGCGGGCTGGTGGGAAGGGATGGTCGGCCCCGGCCTCGCCCTCGACACCGATCGCTACTTCGTCGTGTGCGCGAACGCGATCGGTGGATGCCAGGGTTCGACGGGACCGTCGTCGATCGAGCCCGTCACCGGCCAGCCGTACGGCTCGCGCTTCCCCGTCGTCACGGTCCGCGACATCGTCCGCACGCAGGCCGCGCTGGCCAACCATCTCGGAGTCGGACGCTGGCTGACGGTGATCGGCGGGTCGATGGGCGGCATGCAGGCCCTCGAGTGGGGCATCACCTTCCCCGAACGGGTCCGATCGCTCATCCCGGTGGCGACGTGCGCGCAGGCCACGGCCCAGCAGATCGCGTGGAACGGCGTCGGCCGCCGCGCCATACGGCTCGACCCGGCCTTCCAGGGCGGTGACTACTACGGCGAGGGCGACGGTGAGGGTCCACGCGAGGGGATGGCCGTGGCCCGGATGCTGGCCCAGGTCACCTTCCGCGCCGACGGCGACCTTGGCGGACGGTTCGGGCGCGACCTCGCCGACAGGGACGGCGACGGCCTCGAGCTGTGGCAGCGCTTCGAGGTGGAGCGCTACCTCGACCACCACGGCACGAAGCTGGTGCGCCGGTTCGACGCCAACTCCTATCTGGTGTTGTCGCGGGCCATGGATCTGCACGACGTGGCCCGTGGCCGGGGCAGCCTCGAGGCCGCCATGGCCCGCATTCGGGAGCCCACGCTGTCGGTGGGCATCTGGAGCGACGAGCTGTATCCCACCTACCAGCAGAAGCAGATCCGCGAGCTGCTGCGGCGGCGGGGGACGCCTGCGGAGTACGTCGAGATCGACTCGCCTCACGGCCACGACAGCTTCCTGATCGATGTGGACCAGGTGGGCGCGGCGGTCTCCTCGTTCCTCCGCCGCGTGGAGAAGGACGACACGTAGAAGACGACGCGCAAAGGACGACGCGTGAAGGACAGCAACGTGAACGCCGACGACAACCTGTCCGGGTTGCACCAAGACAGCGTGGCGATCCGCGCCGGGCGCGCCGACAACGCCACCGCCCTCGCGCCAGTGCTGTGGGGCTCTTCGGCCTTCGTCACGCCGACGCTGGCCGAGGCGCGGCGCATGTCGACAGTGGCCCACGCGGAGCACTTCTACAGCCGCTACTCGAATCCCTCCGTGAAGGCCTTCGAGGACGCCGTCGCCGCGCTCGAAGGCGCCGAGGCGGCGCTCGCCTTCGCCTCTGGCATGGGAGCACTGGCCAGCGTCGTCTTCTCGCTCTGCTCACCGGGCGACCACGTCGTCTCCCAGCGCCACCTCTACTCGGGCACGCAGCTGTTCCTCCAAGGCGTGTGCGCGCGCTTCGGCATCGAGGTGAGCTTCGTCGACGCCACGACGCCCGGCGCGTTCGCGGCCGCCGTGCGGCCCGGACGTACCGTGCTGGTGGTGGCCGAGAGCCCGGCCAACCCGCAGCTCGCGCTCACCGACCTGGCCGAGCTCGGTGCGATCAGCGGTCCGTTCACGCTCGTCGACTCGACCTTCGCCACGCCGATCATCCAGCAGCCGCTGAGCCACGGCGTCGACCTCGTGCTGCACTCGGCCACGAAGGGCATCGCCGGACACAACGATGCGACCCTCGGTGTCGTGGCCGGCTCCGCCGAGTTGGTCGATTCCATCTGGGGCTACTCGGTGCTGCACGGCGCCTGCGCCTCGCCCTTCGACGCCGTGAACGCGTTGCGGGGGATCCGAACTTTGCCTGTGCGCATCGAGCGGCAGAGCGCGACCGCCATGCGCCTTGCCGAGTGGTTGGAGCAGCACCCCGCCGTCGCCTCGGTGCGCTATCCGGGGCTGGCGTCGCACCCGCAGCACGACCTCGCGAAGCGCCAGATGGCTCTGGGCGGCGCGGTGATCGCGGTCGACCTGTCCGGGGGGCTCGACGCGGGGCGTCGGTTCGTCGAAGACGTGCGCCTGGCCCAGATGGCATCGTCACTCGGAGGCCCCGAGACGCTCGTGAACAGCCCGGCCAACTCGACTCATGCGGGCCTCACGCCGGAGGAGCTGGCCGCGGCCGGGATCGGCCCCGGCCTCGTGCGCATCTCGGTGGGCCTCGAGCATTCCGACGACCTGCTCGCCGACTTCGGCCGCGCCCTCGAGGCGTAGCCTCCGGCCGTGGACGGCGTGCACGACCTCGGTGGCCTGCACGGGTTCGGCCCTATCGACATCGAGCCCGCCGAGCCCGTGTTCCACGAGGCCTGGGAAGGGCGCATGTTCGCCCTCATGATCCTCACTGGCGCCAAACACCTGCGGCACGGCTCCATCCGGCCCGGGATCGAGGCCATGGCACCGGCCGACTATCTCCGAGCGAGCTACTACGAGCGGTGGGCCTCGTCAGTCGAGCGGGGTCTGGTCGAAGCGGGCACGCTCCCGACGGAAGAGATCGACGAGCGCATGGAGCTCTCGTCGCCCACCGCGCCGACCACCGACGCCGCGTTCGCCGCCTTCATCGCTGCCGCGCTCCAGCGGCCGAACGAGGAGCCGCCCGCGCGGGCGCCCGCTCGGTTCGCGGTGGGTGAGCGCGTGCGGGTGCGCAGGATGGCCCCGGCCGTCCACCATCGTTGCCCTCGTTACGTACGCGGGGTGGAGGGCACGGTGGTGCGAGTGGCCGGGGGATGGGTTCGCCCGAACGGCCCGGAACAGCCCGAGCAGCTCTACACCGTCCGCTTCGCCATGGAGGACCTGTGGGGGGCGGACGCCGAGCGCGGCTGGCTGCACATCGACCTCTGGGAGGGGTACCTCGAATGAGCGGCCACCGCCACGAGGGTGGCCATCACCCTTCACCACCGTCCGAGGTGGAGCGCCGCGTCATGGCCATCGAGTCGCTGCTCGTCGAGCGCGGCCTCATCACCACCGACGCCGTCGACGCCGTGATCGACGTGTACGAGCACGACGTGGGCCCGTTGAACGGGGCGAAAGTCGTCGCGCGCGCCTGGGTCGACGCGGGCTATCGCGAGCGGCTGCTGCGCGACGCGACGCGCGCGATCGCCGAGCTCGGTTTCGGCGGCGCGGAGGGCGAGAACATGGTCGTGCTGGAGAACACGCCGTCGGTGCACAACGTCGTCGTCTGCACCTTGTGCTCGTGCTATCCCTGGCCGGTGCTGGGCCTCCCGCCCGGCTGGTACAAGAGCCCCGCGTACCGCTCGCGCGTGGTCCGCGAGCCCCGGGTGGTGCTGGCCGAGTTCGGCACGACCCTCGACGACCGCGTCGAGCTGCGCGTGTGGGATTCGAGCGCCGAGCTCCGCTACCTCGTCCTGCCTCTCAGACCGCCCGGCACAGAGGGGCTGGACGAGGAGGCGCTGGCCGCGCTGGTCACTCGTGACCACATGATCGGCACGGCGCGGTGACCGCACCCGGCGACGACCGTTTGGGGGATGCGCCGACAGACCTGCCGAGGCGCAACGGTGAGCTCGTGTTCGAGGCGCCCTGGGAGAGCCGCGCCTTCGGGTTGACGGCTGCATATCTGGCCTCGACCGGGCGGCCGTGGGCCGAGTTCCGCCCGCGCCTGATCGCCGCCATCGCCAACCGCCCGCCCGAGACCCCGTACTACGAGGCGTGGACGGCCGCCCTCGTCGAGCTGTTGATCGACGACGCGGTCGTGTCGTCGGTCGAGCTCGAAGCGCGGGCGGCCGCCGTGCCGGACTGACGGTTCGCGCTAGGCGACTGAGGACTGGCGAGCGGCGATGGGCGACTCGCAGGGGCGACTCGGCGACGGGCGACTCGGCGACGGGCGACTCAGGACTGGCGACTCGCGACGGGCCACTCAGGACTGGCGACTCGCGACGGGCCACTCAGCACTGGCGACTCGCGACGGGCCACTCAGCGCTGGCGACTCACGTCACGGCCACGAGCTCGGCGAGCGTCCTCGCCGCCGGCGACTTGCTCGGGACCCGCAGCGCCAGCGGCACCGGACCGTCGAGCAGGAAGATGGCGAAGCGACCCGAGGCCTCCGAGCGCCCCACGACGGCGCGCGGCTTGTCGACCATCCTCGGGCGGAAGATCCCCCGGCGCTGCAACACCACCCGCCGATCCCGCACGACTGCGTTGGCCTGGCTCCAGGGGCCGGTCCCCTGCGCGTAGACCTCCCGCACCCGGCAGGTGAACGACCGCCCATCCTTCGACGATCGGTGGGGCTCGATGCGCCGGGACAACCAGACGAGGGCCACGAGCAAGGCCAGCATCGCGATGAGCCAAAACAGGTTGGCCACCACGCAAGCATGGCGGACGAAGGCACGCCACACTGGCCGGGTGCCCGAGATCCTCGAAATCGAGCGTTACCGACGGCGAGCCCAAGCCGTGCTCGGACGCAAGATCGACGCGGTGGACGCGCCGGACGCCTGGTACCTGAAGCGCGGGCTCACCGCCGATGGCCTGTCGACTGCGGTCGTCGGCGCCGCCGTGCTGGCCGTGCGCCGTCGGGGCAAGCTCCTGCTCCTCGACACCGGTGGGCCGGTCGTCGGACTCCGCTTCGGGATGACGGGCCGCCTCGACGTCGACGGCCTGCCCGCCATGGGCCCGCTGGAGTACGGCTCGGCGCGCGAGGAGCGTCGATGGGACCGGGTCGCGTTCGCCCTCGGGGGAGGCGGCTGGCTGCGCGTCAACGACCCCCGCCGGCTTGGCGGTGTCGAGCTCGACCCCGACGAGGACGCACTCGGTCCTGACGCGCTCGTCTGTCACCGAAGCGCAGTTGCGACGAGCGGTCGCCTCCAGCCACGCACCGCTCAAGGCGCGGCTGCTCGACCAGACGCGGATCGCCGGCCTCGGCAATCTGCTCGTAGACGAGGTGTTGTGGCGGGCGGCGCTCGACCCGGGCCGCGCCGCTGGGAGCCTCGACCCTGCCGAGCTGCGCCGCCTCCACCGGGCTGTGCGGCGAACGCTTGGCGCGCTCAATGATCGGGGCGGATCCCACCTCGGGGACCTCCAGGCGTCGCGGACCCGGGGTGGCCTCTGCCCACGCGACGGCTCCCCGCTGGAGCGCCGCACGGTGGGTGGCCGCACCACCTTCTCCTGCCCCGTCCACCAGCGATGACTGGCCGCTGAGGCCGTACGACCTGCTCAGCGCCTTGGGCCGGCGACGTATCCGGTGGGTTCGGCCGCGCGCCCGTCGTGGCTGTAACGACGTGCCCGTCCATGCGAAACTGGATCGTCATGCGCTTGTGCCCCCGACTCGCCGTCGCGCTCGCGGCCTTGGTGGCCGGGGGGCTGCTCTCCGCCGCGCCCGCGCTGGGCGCCGTCGATGAGGCGAAGCCCGAGTCGCGGGTTGCCTTCGAGAACGCGGCGGTCCCGGCGGCCAAGTCGACCAACACCACGGTCCGGCGCTCGCGGCGTTCCAGCAACTCGAGCCGCCGGCGCACGACGGAGACGACGGTCGTGCTCGTGACGACGTTCGCGCCCGTGTTCACGACGGTTCCGCTGCCGACGCAGAGCACCACGCTGACTCCGGTGACGGCGCCTCCGACCACGGTCGCCACGATCAACGACGCGAAAGCCACTCGCATCGTCAACGAGATCATCGCCGGCCTGGCCGGTCTCGGCCTCCTCGTGGCTGTCCTCACCTTCTGGTACTGGCGAGCGACCCGTCCCGTTCCGCGATCGCTCGAAGGTCTGGATGTGATGAGCACCCGCAAGTGGTGGAGGTCGGCGCCGCCTCGTCGCGCGCAGGTCCTCGCCGACTACCACGCGAAGCGCGGGCCCGTCCCCGAGGAGGTGCTCGTCCGCGCCGGCGCGCCTTCACCGGTGAAGGTGGGAGCGGCGGTGGCGTCGAACACCGTGCGTCCGGTGCCGGCCCCGGTGGTCGCGGCGGCCCCACTCGAGGCGGCCCCAGTCGTTGCCGCCGTTCCGGCGTCCCCACCGGAGGGAACTCTGCTCGCTGGCCTCGCCGACGACGTGCACGTCGAGTCGGCAGGGCCGGAGGCGGCGGTTGTGGCGGCGCGCGCGTCCACGACGGAGCCGCCCGCCTCCCCGGAGGCCGCCGACGCGGAGGCCGACGCCGCCGTTGTCGTTGACGCCGCCGGTGTCGTTGACGCCGCGGGTGTCGTTGACGCCGCGGGTGTCGTTGACGCCGCGGGTGTCGGGGACGCGGCGGGTGCCGGGGACGCCGCGGGTGTCGGGGACGCGGCGGGTGCCGGGGAGGCTGCGGGTGCCGTTGACGCCGCCGGTGTCGTTGACGCCCCGGACCTTGCGTCGGCTGTCCATGCCGACGAGGACGCGCCGATCTTCATGGTTCCGGAGGGCGTGCTGGCCAACGGTGCGAGCGCCGACGACGCCGCCGAGACCGCGGGCGCGACCTCGGGCCCCGGGGACCCGGTCGTCACCGTGGTCGCGCGACGCCCCCGGGGCGACGATTCTCCCGACCCGGGATGACCCGAACAGGCCATCCCCCGACGCCCTACCCTGGTCACCATGGGTGACACGCTCGATGTGGACGCGCTGATCACCCGCTTCCGGGAACGGGCGGCCGCGGTGAAGAACCGGCCGCTCCCGCCCGTGGCTGGGGCCGAACGGCAGCACTTCATCGAGCAGGCGAAGATCGACTTCATGGACTTCGCCATCATCGGCGATGCCGAATGGTCCCTCGACGACGGCGTCCTCGTGCTGCGGGTCGACCTCCGCCCGCCCGAGGCTGGCCGTGCAGGCTGAGATCAGCCTCGAGGGCCACCGAGACCTGCCCTACTTCGCCGTCGCGACGGCGGTCACGGCGTGGGGCCTCGGCCCGCTGTTCGTGCGGGCCATCTCCGCGAGCGCGCGCTGACCATCGCGTTCTACCGGCTCTGGCTCGCAGTGCCGATCACCTTTCTCATCGCCCTGGCGTCCGGATCCCGGTTGACGCTTCGCGTCCTGCGGGTGTCAGCCTTGCCCGGCCTGCTCTTCTCGGTGTCGATCATGGCGGGCTTCGTCTCCTACCAGAAGACGTCGGTGGCCAACGCCAGCCTGATCCCGGCGCTGCAGCCCTTGCTCGTGCTGCTCGTCGCGGGCCGACTCTTCGGCGAACGGGTTGGGCGCCGAGAGCTCTGGCTGGGTGCGCTGAGTCTCGTGGGCATCACCATGGTCGTGCTCGGCGCGGGTCACACGGGTGGCGCGTCGCTCGTCGGCGACCTGTTCGCGGTGGTCAACCTGGTGACCTTCACGGCCTACTTCCTGGTGATCAAACATCGTCGATCAGTAGGCGTCCCGGCGGCGGCCCTCCTGTCAGGGATGATCCTGTGCGCGGCCATCTTCGTGACGCCGATCGCCCTGCTCGGCTCGGGAGACTTGCACGCCATCGGGGGGACGGACTGGCTGTGGCTCGTGCTGTTGGTGCTGCTTCCCGGCACCCTCGGGCACGGCCTCATGAACTGGGCGCAGCGCTACGTCGACGTGACCGTGTCGTCGCTCATGAGCCTGGGCAACCCGGTGGTATCCGCCATCGGGGCGTGGCTCGTGTTCGATGAGGCTCTCAACGCCACCCAGATCCTTGGCGCGGCGCTGGTACTGGCCGCGCTGGCCGGGATCGTCGCGCACCAGCGGGTCGGCTCCGCCATCGCCGAGGCCACGTAGCCGGTGTCCGGGGGCCTTTAGCGGCGGGCGCGGCCTGCGCTATCCTGGATCGCCTCACGCGGACGTGGCTCAGCTGGTAGAGCATCACCTTGCCAAGGTGAGGGTCGTGGGTTCGAATCCCGTCGTCCGCTCCAAGCGAAGTACCTGCTAGGAGGCCCTTTTCGAAGGGCCTCCTGTCGCGAGATCGGCTGGCACGACCGCTGGCGTGCCACTTTCGTGCCACTTTCGATTCGGCTTGCTGTCGATCAGGGTCGCGAACGTGGACGCGCGAGCCGTCCGCCGCCCCCACGAGACAGTGGACGCTGTCAGCCGTCAGCGGGACTTGCGGATCCGGTGCACAGGCGCGGACGGGGCCGGTGCCGCGCTGGCGAGCATGTCGCCGAGCGCGGCCGCGATCACGTGGTCGCGCTCGCTCGTGGCGTGCTGGTAGATGAGAGCGGCTCTCGGTGACGCGTGCCCCATGCGCGCCATCAGCTCACGCGTGCTCGCACCTGTCGCTGCGGCCAGTGTGTTGCCGGTATGGCGGAGATCATGGAAGCGGAGTCGCTCGAGGCCTGCGTGGCGCGCGGCGGGACACCAGACACGTGAGCGGAAGTTGCCACGGCGTATCGGCCCACCTTCGGGCGAGGTGAACACGAGCGCTCCGCGGTTAGGTCCGGTCCAGGTGTCGAGATGGTGCTCGAGCTCTGGGACGAGCGGCGGCGGCAGCGCGACCAGGCGACGCCCAGCAGTCGTCTTCGGGGGACCGAGATGTTGTGTCCCGTCCGACAGTTCGTAGAGCTGCTGCTCGACGTTGACGGTCCGACGGAGCAAGTCGATGTCTTCACGTCGTAGCGCCAGGAGTTCGCCGAATCGCAGACCCGTGAACGTTGCGGTGAGGATCAGCGCGCGGTATCGAGGGGGCACGGCCTCGGCAAGGCTCAGAACCTCGGTCAGCGTGGCGATGGGCCGCTCAGCGCTGCGATCCTGAGCGGCTCCTCTGACAAGGCAGGGGTTCTTGACGATGAGCTCGTCGGCAACCGCGGTCTCAAGAATCGCGTGAACCAGCCTGTAGCACTTCGCGACAGTGGATGGTGAGAGCTGGCCACCTCGGGAAAGCTCGGCGTGCCACCGTCGGATGACGTTGGGTGAGAGCTGGTTGAGCGGGAGAGCTCCGATCACCGGCAGGATGTGGTTGCGGAGGTTCCCGGCGTAGTTCTCGCGGGTGCGAGCTCGGAGATTCGGATGGTCGCGGAGCCAGGCGGTGGCAAAGGTCGTGAAGTCGACCCTGCCCGCACGCGGGTCCACCCAGGCACCGCGGACCATGTCCGTTTCCGCGGCAGCGAGCCAATTCGTCGCCTCTCGCTTGGTCGCGAAGGTGGTGGCCGCGGGCACCAAGCGGTTCGTCGCGGGCTCCCGGTAGCGAACTTGCCAGCGACCGGAGGGCAGCTGGCGGACGCTTCCGAACGATCGGTACCTCGCCATGAATCGCAGTCTGCCCCTGGCCGGTCAGTGAGCGGAAGGCCACGACGTTCTTGATCAGCGAACGGGAGGCACGGTCTGCTCGGCGATGAACTCGTCGAGGGCGCTCGCCGGCACGCGGATGTGCCGCCCGACGCGCACGAAGCGAATGCGCCGCTCGACCACGCATCGGTTGACGAACCGCAGGGTGACGTTGAGGGCCTCCGCCGCCTCGGCCTTCGTGAGGAGTCGCTCGGTGCGAGGCCGATCGGCCGTCGCTTCACGGGTTCTGGGCATCGTCATGCTCCTCCGGTCGTGGCCGTTGGTTGTCGTCGGTACCCAACGGTCATCCTTGGCCGTGCTCGGGAGAATCTTCCTTCTCGCAGCGGCGCGAAATGTGCGTTGGCGAACGTCTCATGCCGTGAGGCTGCGCATCCCGGAAGCGCCGGGCCCTTGGCACTCGCCACCGGCGCGTCGTGGCGTGCCTTGCAGCTCCGACTGAGTCACTGTTCACAACCGCGTGGCGAAGGAGTACGGTTTGTGTCGGCCGCCTGCATCGGGCTCGAGGGGCTCCCACGGCCAGTCAGTCCCTCCCATCCACAGTTGCGGCGCGTACTGCGCGCTCGACCGACGTGTCGATGGGAGGTTCGATGCGATCACCGCCGTTGGGATCCGCGCCCAGCCGATCTCGCCGTCATAGCCTGACGTCCAGCGGGCGGACCGTTCGGAGGTTCTATGCCGAGGTCCGGGTCATGCGAGGCGAGCGCGATGCGGAACCTGTCAAGCCCGGTGAGACAACTTGTCATGCGGATGTGATGAGTGCTTCGGGGCTGGGTTCGTTGATCCAGGCGATGGTGGGCAGCTTCGGCGGCTGGGGCGGGCGGTGCCCGAACCGTGCCGGGTTGGCGGCGTAGGCGGCGTCGAGAGTGACGGCCCGCTGGGCGCGGATCTCGTCGGCGGTGCCGTAGTGGACCGACGCCGGGGTGTGCAGCCCGATGCCGGCGTGGCGGTGGACGTGGTTGTAGTGATCGAAGAACGCGGCGCAGAACGCCCGGGCGTCTTCGATCGAGCCGAACCGGCCAGGGAAGGCCGGGCAGTACTTGAGGGTCTTGAAGTTCGCCTCCGAGTACGGGTTGTCGTTGCTCACATGCGGCCGGCTGTGGCTGCGGGCGACACCGAGATCGACGAGCAGCTGGGCGACGGGCTTCGATGTCATCGAGGTGCCCCGGTCGGCGTGCAAGGAGAGCTGGCCGCGGCCGATGCCGTGTCGCTGCAGGGTGTCGGCGATGAAGGCTTCGGCGAGCTCTCCGGTCTCGGCCGGCGACACCATCCAGCCGACGACGTAGCGGGAGAAGATGTCGATGACCACGAACAGCTCGTAGTAGACGCCCCGCTGCGGGCCCTGCAGCTTCGTGATATCCCACGACCAGACCTCGTTCGGTCGACGGGCGATGAGCTCGGGCTTCTTGGTCGCCGGGTGGGTGCGCTGCCGTCGCCGTTCGTGGTTCTCGCCGGCGACCGCGAGCAGCCGGTACATGGTGGAGATCGAGCACAGGTAGATGCCGTCATCGAGCAGCCGGGCCCACACCTGGGCCGGGGCCAGGTCGCAGTACTCCGCCGAGCGCAGCACCGTCAGCACCCGCTGGCGCTCCTGCTCGGTGAGCTTGTTCGGTGGGGCCGGCCGGGGTGCCGGCGGACCCGCCACTGGCGGTCGCTGCCGCCGATAGCGCGTCGCCCGCGAGACGCCGAGCAGGTCGCAGGCGGCGCTGGTCGATGTCATCGCTTCGAGCTCACCGAAGTGCGCCTCGATCATCGCGTCGACTTCGGATCGGTGTCCGCGCTCTCGGAGAGCCCTTCCAAGAGCGCGTGCAGTTTTCCCATGACATCGAGCGCCGATCTCGTCTTGGTCAGCTCCGTCTCCAACCGTTCGTTGCGGCGGCGCAGCCGCTCCAGCTCGACCTGCTCAGGGGAACGACGCGGCTTCGCCTTCGGCGCCAGCCCCTGCTGGGCGCCGGCATCGCGAGCCTTGCGCCACTCCGCCAGATGCGAGCTGTAGAGGGCCTCGCGGCGCAGCAACGCCCCGCGCTCGCTCGAGCCGACCGGCAACGCGTCGTACTCGTCGAGGATCTCGGCCTTGTACTCGGCGGTGAACGATCGCCGCCGAGGCCGGGCAGCCGGGTCGGGCTCGTCCACCACGCCATCATGGGCGCGCGCAAGCAGAGATGCAGTCGTCATGGTCATCGGGTCTACGTCTTCCAGACTCGCCCTGCAGGGATGGTCGGCTACCGCAGGTGTCTCACGTCAGCCTGACAGACAGGGATGGGGTAAGCCGCCGCGTGCGATGCGCGGTGGCCGCACTCTCGCTCACCTGCTTCGCTGTCGCGTGCAGTTCCGGATCCGAGTCTGACGCCACTTCGACGTCCTCAACCGCGCCGACGACGTCGGTTCCCACATCGACCACGAGCGTCGCACGGACGACGACCACCGCAGCGACTACCTCGTCGACCTCGACGTCGACCACCGTCGATCCGGCTGCTCAAACGGAGGCTGCCATTCGCGCCGCCATCGACCTGGCGCAGACGACGTACTCGGCCTGCCTCGTTTCAATGCCGTCGTGTGACCCGTCGACGCTGTCGGTGGCGCGTGCCGGGGACCTGCTGGCGCGGAACGTGGCGCGGATCAACGAGTGGAACGCGGCGGGCTACACGGTTCGCAACCGTGACCAGTTCCGCTACGTGATCGAGGAAGTCACTCTCGCGCCGAGTGGCACTCAGGCGGCCGCGCTGGTGTGCATCGCCGATGGCAGCGATCTGGTCCATCCGGGCGCCGGCCCAGGTGGCGCTGACGTGATTGTCGACGACTCGTTCACGTCCGGTCGCGCGTCGTGGGACATGCGACTCGACCCTGACGGCAAGTGGCGTGCGTACGACGCGCCAGCCGTGGGTCCCACCGAATCGAGAGACGTATGTCCCGGTGGCTGACCTCCCTTCTTGTTGCAGCCGCCGTCCTCATTCATGCGGCGCCGGTGGCCGCCGCGCCAGGTGACGGCTCCGAACAGGGGAGCGGAGGGCGTTCTGACGACGTGATCACCGCCGCCGTCAGGTACCGCTCGGAAGGCTCTGGAAGTGGCGGCGCTGGCGAGAGCGACTGCTCGTGGGAGATGGTCGATGGCTCGATCGGGGTTCCCAACATGGGATACGCGACCTGGCCCTACACGACGAATGGAATCACCTATCACCTGTGGCGGCGGACGTGCCCGAGCGGCATGACGTTCGTCCAGATCGCTGAGACGACACCGCAGGATCTGCTGCCAGGGCTGCTGGAGCAGCTGCGTGAGCAGCGGTTGCCGAAGCCGGTGCCGGTGTTCGAGCTGCTCGATCCGGACTTCGGTTGGGCGTACGTGCGGACGCCGCTGGACTTCCGGGCTGGCGCCGACTCTTGGCGCCCGGTGTCGGTGACGGCGTCGATCGGTCCGGTGTGGGCGACGGTGACGGCCCGCCCGGAGTCGTTGACGTTCCATCCGGGCGATCCGTCCGGGCCGGGGCCGGTGTCATGCGTCGGCGACGGCCCGGTCGCGCCCTATGTCGCGGAGGCGCCCGGAGCCTGTTCGTACACGTACGTGAACGCGTCGTCGACGTCGCCGTTCGACGGCTACCACTTCCAGACGTCGATGGAGATCGCGTGGTCGATCTCATGGACGTCATCGACGGGCGCGGGCGGCGCGCTCGAGCCGTACACGACGTCGGCGTCGGCGCTGCTGGCAGTGGCCGAAGTGAAGGGCCTGGTGACGTGCACCGGGTCTCGCCCTGAGCAGGGAGGTTGCTGATGGCACGAACGCTGGTCCGGGAGAACACATCGCCGACGCCGGCGGCATCGAACAACGGGGCGGCGCCGTCACCGGTGTCGCTGGCCTCGCCGAAGCACCGCCGGCCGTCGTGGGTGGTGGCCGGCGTCGTTCTGGTCGCGCTGGCGGCGCTGATCGGAGCGTGGGTGTTCGCCGCGACGTCGGACACGATGCGGGTGGTTGTGGCTGCCCGCGACGTCTCGCCGGGCGAGGTGATCGGCGCAACCGACGTCCGAGTCGTTGAGCTGGGTCGCTCAGGAGACGTGCGAGCGATCCAGCCCGATGAGCAGAGCCTCATCCTCGGTCAGGCCGCCAGAGGTCCGATCCCGGCCGGCACGATCCTGAACACCGACCTGTTCGCCGACCGCGCGCAGGTGATCCCCGGAGGGCAGGTGGTGATCGGCGCGGCCCTGGCGGCGGGCGCGGCCCCGACCGCCGGGTTGGCGGCAGGCGATCGGGTGAACGTGCTCGGGGTCGTGAAGTCCAACGGCGGTGCCGGTGCCACAGCGGAGGCGACGGTGCTGACGACGGGGACGGTGTGGTCCGTAGAGCCGCCGCCAACGGGCGGCGGGTCGGCGGCTTCGTGGGTGTCGTTGCTGATCCCGGAGGGATCGCAGACGGCGGTCGCACAGGCCGCCGCAGACGGGCTGTTGCGGTTGTCGCTGGTGGGGGCGTCGGGATGATCGTGACGTGGGCGTCGGTGCGTGGCTCGCCCGGTGTGACGTCGTGGGCGCTGCTGGTCGCCGCGGCGTGGCCGGCTGCGGTCGATGAGGAGCGGGTGGTAGTCGAAGCGGACCTCGACGGCGGTGTGCTCGGCGCCCGCTACGGGCTGGGCGTCGATCCGGGAGTGGTGTCGCTGATCGCCGCCTTGCGCCGCAGCGAAGGTCTGGCGGTGCCGGTCGAGGAGCACGGCCGCCCGGCCGGCGGGGGCCTGTGGCTGGTGCCCGGCCCGGAGTCGGGCGAGCAGGCCCGCTCGGTGTGGGCCGGCACCGCGGCGGTTGTGGCGGACCGCCTCGCAGCGGACGGCCGGCTGTGGATGGTCGACGCCGGGCGTGTCCACGGCGGATCGGTGACGGTGCCGCTTGTGCAGCGCTCCCGGTTGACACTGGTGGTGTCCCGGTCGGGCCAGGAGGATCTGGTCCAGGTGCCGGCCCGTGTCGCCGCACTGCGGGCCCGCTGCCCCGATGTCGGCGTGCTGGTGGTCGGCAAGGCCCCGTACACGACGAGCGAGTTGGGCGACTTCTTCGGCACCCCCGTGGTGTGGCGCGTCGACGCAGCAGACGATCTTCCGGCCGTGGCCGGCGCAGTGCTGTCGCCGGGACGGGCCCGTCGCTCGTGGCTGTGGCGGACAGCGTTGGACGTGGCGGCAGAGCTGGCCGGCCGCGCGGCACGCCGATCCGGCGGAGCCGGACCCGGGTGCGAACGGTCACCGCGCGACCAGCCGAGGCCTCGTCGTGAACCGGCAGGACCCGGTGCTGCTCGTCGAGCTGACCCGGTCGGTCCAGAACGCGCTGGTTGCCGACGCCACGGCCCGGTTGCAGTCGGGCCGCGCCCGGTTGGGTCGGGGCGGCCAGGAGGCGTTGGCCGACAAGGTGCTGCGCCAGGAGTTGCAGCGCATCGACACCGAACGCCTGTCGGCCGGGACGCCACGGCTGACGACGGATGACGAACCGAACCTGGTCGAGCGGGTGCTGGCCCTGTCCGTCGGCCTGGGACCCGTCGAGTTGCTGCTGGCCGATGAGTCGGTGGAGGAGGTGGTGGCGTCCCGGTTCGACCTGGTGTTCGTCTACCGGTCCGACGGGTCGGTCGAACCACTCGACGAGCGGCTGTGGGCGACCGAGGCGGAGATGGAATCGTGGCTGGCGCATCTGGCCCGCACCGCGGGGCGGACCGAGCGACAGTTCAACGGTCAGGTCCCACTGCTGGTGATGCGCCTCGGCGACGGTCTCCGCCTCGCGGCGACGCGAGACGTGTCCCAGCACGTGTCGTTCGCCCTGCGCCGCAACACCCTCGGCAAGGTCACCTTGGGCGACCTCGTCGGCTTGGGCACCCTGCCCATGGCGGTCAGGGAGCTGCTGGCGGCATGCATGCGCTCCAGCGAGATCCGTCTGGTGTTCTCCGGGCCGACCGGATCGGGCAAGTCGACCTTGGTGCGGGCCTGCCTCGCGGAGCTGGGTGCGCTGGTGCGGGTGGTGATCATCGAGGACACCGCCGAGTTGGACTTCTTCGACCCGCTCACGCACCCGAACGTGGAGTCGTGGGAGGCCCGGCTGGCCAACAACGAGGGTGAGGGCGCGATCACCCCGGGCCAGCAGGTCAAGCACGCCTTGCGGTACCGGCCGGACTGGCTGGTGTTCGGCGAGGTCCGCGACTCCGACGGTGCGGTCCCGATGTTGAAGGCGATGACGCACGGCCAGTCGTCGCTGACGACGGTCCACTCCGCCACCGCGCTCGGTGCCCTCGACAAGCTCGCCCTGTACCTGGGGACCGGCGAGGACCGGCTCCCGCCCGAGGTGGCGCACCACCAGCTGCACCAGGCGGTCGACTTCGTGGTCCACCTCGACCGGCTCCCCGACGGGCGCCGGGTCGTCACCGAGGTGTTGGAGGTGGCCGGGTTCGACGGGCGGCGCTGCACCACCAACACCTTGGCCGTGCGCGACCCGGCCAGCGGTGAGGTGGCGACGCTGAACCGGCTCGAACAGCACCACCGCCAGACGTTGGCTCGGGCCGGGTTCGACGACACGGTTCTGGGGGGCGGGTTCCGGTGAGCCCGCTGGTCGGAGCGATCGTCGGCGTCCTGGCCGCCGCCGGGGTGTGGCTGACCCTCGCCGGTGCCACCGGTGTCGCCACCCGCCCCGCTTCGACGCGGCCCGCGGTGGCGTGGGAGCAGTTGTGGTGGCGCGCCGCTCTCGTGGCCGGCGCCGCCGTGGCTGGTTGGGTGGTGACGGGCTGGCCCGCCGCCGGTGTGCTTGCCGGCGCGGCTGCGGGGGTGGCCCCGATGCTGGTCGGGACGCGGCGGCGCCGGGACCGGTTGAACGCCCGCAGCGAGGCGTTGGCGGTGTGGGCCGAGATGCTGCGCGACACGATCGCCGCGCACGCCGGCCTGCGGGAGGCGATCGCCGTCACCGCCCGGGTCGCCCCTATCCCGATCCGCGCCGAGGTCCAGGCGCTCACGGTGCGGGCCGAACGCGAGCCGTTGACGGTGGCGTTGCGACGCTTCGCCGTCGAGGTGGCCGACCCGGTCGGCGATCTGATCGTCGCCGCGCTGGTGATCGCCGCCGACCGCCAAGCGCACCGCCTCGCCGAGCTGCTCTCGCAGATCGCCACGGCGGCGCGGGAGCAGGCGGCGATGCGGATCCGGGTCGAGACGGGCCGGGCCCGCACGTATGCGTCGTCGCGGGCGCTGGTGGCCATCACCTTCGGGTTGGCGGTGACGCTGCTGGTGTTCTCCCCGACGTTCATGGCGCCCTACGACACCGCCACCGGTCAGGTGGTGCTGGTCGCCATCGGCGCCCTGTTCGCCGGCGCGCTTGTGGAGCCTGGTCCTGCTCGGCCGGCCCGCCGCCACACCCCGGCTGCTGGCCGGCATCGAGGACGACCGCCACGAGGTGGTGCACCGGTGAACCTGCTCACCGTCACCTTCGCCGCCGCGCTCGCCGGCGCCGGGCTGCTGCTCGTCATTCGCGGCATGGTGGGCATCACCGTCCCGCTGGCCGAGGTCGTCGCCGACCTGCACCGGCCACGCACTCGCATCGCGCCGGTGACACGACGCGATCGCGCCGTCGAGCGGCTCGCCGGCCGCCCGTCCGGCGGCCCGTGACGCCGACCTGGCGGTGTGCGAACGAGACCTCGCCCAGTGGGTGCAGCACCGGTTGACCTGGACCCTGCTCGGCGCCGCCCCCGGCCTCACCCTGGTCGTGTTCGCCGCCACCGGCAGCCTCACCGTGGTGCCGCCGGCCGCCGCCCTGATGGCGGTGCCGGTGGGTGCGGCGGCGGGCTGGTGCTACGCCCGGGTCGACCTCGCCGCCGACGCGCAGCGGGCCCGGCGCGACTTCCGCCACGCCCTGGCCGGCTACCTGGAGCTGGTCACGATCCTGATGGCCGGTGGCGCCGGGGTGGAGACGGCGATGTTCGACGCCGCCGAGGTCGGCCGCGGCCCGGCGTTCCGCCACCTGCGCGCCGCGCTGACCGCCGCCCAGGCCCGCCGCGAACCGCCGTGGCGGGCCCTCGGCCACCTCGGCAACCGGCTGGGCGTCGGCGAGCTGGAAGAGCTCGAAGCGTCGATGACCCTCGCCGGGGAAGGCGCCCAGGTCCGCGAGTCGCTCACCGCCAAAGCCGCCGCCATCCGCCTCAAGGACCTCGCCCAGCTCGAGACCGAAGCCCAAGCCCGCTCCGAGACCATGGTCCTGCCGGTCGTGTTGATGTTCGCCGGCTTCCTCGTCCTCATCGGCTACCCGGCCCTCGCCGCCCTGTCCACGCCATGACCAGTGGCCCGATCGCACGGGGTGTCCCGGCCCACCCCGACCCGACCCTGCCGACCGGACCCACCGAAAGGAGCACCGACCATGCTGGACCTCCAGATCCACCTGCTCACCGCCTGGTGGCAGGCCGCCGACACCCTGCGGCAACGCCTCGACGACGCGCGCGACGACGACCGGGGCGAGATCACCGCCACCACGGCATTGATCGTGATCCTGGTGATCGCCGCCATCGCCGCAGGCGGGGTGATCGCCTCGAAGATCGCGGCCAACGCCAACAACGTCCCGTCACCCTGAACCGGCGCCTGTCCGGCGACCGGGGTGAGGTGACCGCCACCGTCATCGTCGTGCCCGTCGTGCTGCTGGCCATGCTGCTCGTCGTCCAGTACGGGCTCGCCTACTACGCCCGCCAGGTCCTCGCCGGCGCCGCCCACGACGGGGCCGCCGCCGCCGCCCGCGAACGATCCGAACCCGTCGCAAGGGGCGGCGCTGGCCGAGCAGCTGATCAGCCAAGCCGGCGGATCCCTGCTCGACTCCTACCAGGCGAGCGCCGCATCGGACGGCGACACCGTGACCGTCACCGCCACCGGCAAGGTCGTGTCGCTGCTGCCGTTCTTCGGGACGATCACCGTCACCGCCACCGGCTCGGCCAACGTCGAACGGTTCGAACCCCAAGGCGCCAGCCCGTGACCGCCACCCGACGGTGCCAGGGCGACCGGGGGTCGGCCGCCGTCGAAGCCGGTGTGGCCGTCACCGCGCTGCTCCTGGTCGGCTTCTTCATCGTCGGCGCGTTGCGGGTCGTCGGCTCCGGCGGCGACGTCGACGCCGCCGCCCGGGCCGCGGCCCGCGCCGCCGCGGCCAGCTACGACACCGGCGCGGCGTCGGCCGCCGCGTCGAAAGTGGCCGGTGACGTGCTCGCCGACCGCGGTGTCGCCTGCCAGCACCTCGGCGTCGCCGTCGGCGGAGACTCGCCGCCGGCAGCGTCGTCACCGTCGCCGTCACCTGCACCGTGTCGCTCGCCGACGTCGTGGTCGCCGGCTTCCCCGGATCGCGCACCCTCACCGGCCGAGGCGTCGAACAGGTCGACGTCGTCCGAGGCGGCGGATCATGACGCACCTCGCACGCTCCGCCGCGATGCCGAGGTGATCGCGGGTCGGTCATGCCGATGGCCACCGTGCTCGTCATCTTCCTCATGATCGGGGCGTGGGCGCTGGTCTCCGCGTCCCAGCAGTGGAACATCCGCCGCGAGGTGCACGCCGTCGCCGCCGCGGCCGCACGGGCCGGCGCCCAGAGCGACCCGGACACTCTCCGCGCCGGCGCCGTCCTCGACCCCGCCGCCGCCACCCACCGCGCCCAAGCCATCCTCGCCGCCTCCGGCTACAGCGGCGCCGTCACCGTCGACGGCACCTCGGTCACCGTCACCGTCACCGGCAGCGTCGACTACGCCTTCCCGTCGCCCGGGTTCCCCGACCAGGTCACCGGCACGGCGTCCGCCATCGCCCGCCGAGGCGTCACCGGCGCCGAAGGAGGCTGACCATGCCCCGCCGCCCAGCACGGCCCCGCTCCCTTGCCGCCCTCGCCCTCCTCGCAGCGATCACCGTCGGCATCCCGGTGCTGCTCATCGCCATCGCCGGCTGGCCGCTCCCCCGCCAGATCCCCGACTGGGACCGGGTCCGCACCGCCATCCAGCAAGGCGACATCCCGGCCGAGGTCGTCATCAACACGCTCGCCGTCATCGTGTGGATCGCCTGGGCGCAACTCGTGTGGGCGCTCGGCTGGGAGCTCGCCGTCAACCTGCCCCGCACCCAGAACGGCGAGCCCGCCAGGCCCGCACCGCTCGTCCCCGCCGCCGTCGGCAGGCGGGGTCGGCCGCCTCGTCGCCATCCTGTTCGCGGTCGGGCTCACCGTCGCCACCACCCCCACCCCGACCCTCGCCCGACCCGCCGCTCCCGCGGCACTCGTCGAGACGCCCGCCGCGCCGCGGCGCCCCGTCACCAGACCGAGCCGCCCGCCGCGTCGGCGTGCTGGCAGGTCACCGAACACGACAACCTGTGGGACATCGCCGAACGTGCGCTCGGCGACGGCGCACGAGCGCACCGAGATCCTCGAGCTCAACCCCGCCATGCGATCGGCCCGCGACCTGCGGGCCGGCCAGCTGCTGCGCCTTCCCGACGACGCCGGCGATCCCCGCTGGCCACCAGACCCCGGCGTCCGTAGCAACTGTTCCGCCGGCGCGGGCTCCCGCAGCCGCGTCGCCCGCCTACCTGGCCGAGACCGTCGTCACGATCCAGACCGGCGACACCCTGTGGGACCTCTCCGAGGCCCGGCTCCTCACCGCCAACGGGCAGCGAGCTCGCCCGGCCGCCACCGTCGCCTACCTCGACGAGGTCATCGCCGCCAACCCCGACACCATCGAGGACCCCAACCTCATCTACGCCGGCGAGCAGTTCCGCTTCCCCGCCATCGGCACACCACCACCGCCCCCACCGGCGCCTCCGCAGCCCGCCGAGCCACTGCCCGCCTCCGACCCCGAACCGCCCCAACCCGCCGACGTGACGCCCGTGCCGACGACGCCCCCGCCGTCCTCGACGCCTCCGAACTCGCCGGAGCCAGTGGCGGCGGTTCCGCCGGCCACAATTTCACCGGTGTCGCCGTCGGCCCCGTCGGTCCCGGCGACGGCTGTGCCGGCAACCCGTCAGACCCTCGCCCCGGACGCCGAGGACGAGTCGCCGGCGCCATGGCTCGCCGGGCTCGCCGGCGCCACTGTGCTCGCCTCTGGCCTCGTGCTCGTCTACCGCCGGGCCCGCAACCGGGCCGCCGTTGCCGGCGCAATCAATCTCCTCGCCGCCAGCACCGACGCTCGGGGCCGTCAGATCGAACGAGCCCTGTCTACCGCCTCGGACCTCCCACTCGTCCGCTGGGCCAACCACGAACTCGCCGCCCTCACCGCCCGTCTCGACCCACGGCGCGTCACGTCTGCGACCCCGGTCGCCGTCGAGATCTCCGAGACACACGGCATCGAGCTGCTCTGGAACTCACCGATGCCGTCGGCGCCCGCCCCGTGGGAAGCCACCGACGGCGGCTGGGCCTGGCGCATCCTCTACGACCCCGACCTCCCCGTCCCCGCCACACCGGAGCCTGCTGTCCTCCCGGGCCTCGTCACCATCGGTCAGCGCGACGGCAAGTCCGTGCTCGTCGATCTCGAAGCCCTCGGCTCCCTCGCCATCACCGGCGACTCCACGGCAGCCGAGAACCTCGCCCGCTCGATGCTCGTCGAGTTGGCCTCCGGCGACGACCTCGCCAACGGCTACGTCCACACCGTCGGCATCGACCTCGACGGCCTCCCTCACCTCGACCGGGTTCGGGTCCGCGACGAGACAAGCGCCCTCGAGCTCCTGCATTCCGTCCGCGGCGACCACGACACTCTGCTCGAACGGCACCGGCTGTCGACCACCTTCCAACTCCGCCTCGGCGGCACCACCGGCCGGGAGCTCACTGTCGTCGCCGCACGAGCCGACGCCGTCGACGACATTGACGGGCTGATCGAAGCCGCCCCACCACACCGGGGTGTCGCACTCGTCATCGTCGGCGACGCGCCAAGAGCACGCGCCACCCTCGACGTCGACGCCGACGGCCAGGCCATCCTCCGACCGCTCGGGCTCCACCTCACCGCCAACCAACTTCCCGCCGCCCAAGCCGCCGAGATCGCCGGGATGCTCCGCGACGCGGCCGTACCCCAACCGCACAGCGAGCCGCCGGCGGAAACCCGACTCACATCGCAAGCGCCGGGCCATCGCAACGTGACATCCAGCCCGATCTCGCCGGTCCGGGACGGCACCGACGACCTCGCCGACGACGACGAGCCCGAGGGCGACCAGCCGCACCCGAGGTCATCGTCCGAATCCTCGGCGTTCCAACCGTGGACGGGCATCCGTCGCTCGGTCGCATCGACCTCAACCTCGTCACGTTCCTCGCCTGCTCCGGCGGCACCGCCACCGAGAGCCAAGTCATCGACGCCGTCTGGAACGGGCGGGCCATCGAGCGCAGCACCCTCTGGAACCGCATCTCCAAGGCACGCGCCGCGCTCGGCGGCTTCATCCCCCCACGCGACCAAGGCACCAACCTCGTGCACCTCGCCCCGAGCGTGACCACCGACGCCGAACTCCTGCGCCGCGCCGTCGAGCAGGCCCAGCAACTCTCGTCCGCCCAGGCCCTCGACCACCTCCGCGCCGCCATGGACCTCGTCACCGGCGTCCCGTTCGACGCCGTCGGCTACGACTGGGCCCACGAGCAACAGCACTACGCCGACGCCTGCCAGCTCATCGAGCGCGCCGCGCTCATGCTCGTCGACCTCGCCCTCGACCTCGACGACGTCGCCACCGCCAAGGACGCCGTCAGCCTCGGCCTCAAGGCCCTGCGGGTCAACGAGCCGCTCTACCGAGCCCGCATGCGCATCGAGGCCCACTGCGGCAACCGCGCCGGCGTCCGCCACGCCTACGACGAGCTCGTCAGCCTCCTCGCCGAGCTCGACGACGGCACCGCCACGTACAGCCCGACTCACACGACGACGGCCCTCCTCGACGAACTTCTCCAAGAGCGCCGACGAACTGCATGAGAGAGCCACCGCGGATGCATGCTGGGCGACCCCCAATCGCGGATGAGCTGGCGGACGAGATGTTGCGCGTCCGTGGACGCTCGAATCCGGGGCGGGCTCACCGATTTGACTCGGGCTCATTCGAGTCGACAACCGAGCGTCGGCCTCGGCCATTCGCCAGTCGGAGTGACCGCTGTCCGGCTGGAGGCTGCCGACACAGTCAGCCTGGGCGCCAGCGGTTGGCATCGATGCTGATCTGCCAAAATCATGGCGCTCGCGAGAGCAAGCCTCACTCGCCGAGGCAGTGAGCGGCCCGACATCAAGTCGGGCTGGACGACACGCCCCGTGGTCGAGCCGCTGGCGATGTCGAGCACGCCGCCGGCGTCGGCGCCGGATCTGTCTTTAGGTACGCGGCAATCGGCAACGCCCACGTCACTGGCCGCCGCAAAGGCGACGAACCCGAAGGACGCGAGTCTCCACGGCCACGAAGCGCGGAAGTCGTAGTTCGTTCGATCGAACCTCAGCAGCAAGCGCTCGATCACCCTCCACTCCCGCGCTTCGATCCGTAGTGGCGGCTGGCGTTGCGCGGCGGTGGTGAGAAGCTCGCAATTGGCCATCGTCGGATCGTTGGCGAGAGCCGAGCGGTGGATGTAGCGACGATTGGGAAACGGCGGCAGAAAGAACTGTCCGCTGAAGGGAGCGGCGTGCCACTCCCCATTTGCATCCTTCCACCGACCCTTCGGTGTCGCTCGAACCTTGAGAACGAAGCCAACGCGGGCGATCCCACCTCGCTGGCCCGTGATCCAGAAGATTGCCCGATCTCCCGACTCCATCATCTCAGTCCGGTAGTCCTCACCGAGGCTCCACTCGACGATGACCGAGCGGTCTGCAACCGAGTCAAACTCTGTCCAGAGCTTCTCGTTCTGAGTGATCGCCCACGCCGCCGGCTTGCCCCACTCCTCCTTGCCCTTGCCCTTGCCCGTCACCGCGCCTCCCGTCTCCACTCTCGTGGCAGTCACGCTATTGCGGAGCGTGCCATCGTCATCCACGACGTCCGACAGGACGTCCCGATGCTGCGCACCCTTGACTGCCACGGCCGCATCGAGTTGGCGATGTTCCACACGCCGGCGGCGATCCACGGCGAGCCGACGGATCCACCGGCGAACATGCTGGGCATTCGCATAATGCTCGCCTTCGACGACATCGACGACGTAGTTGCGCGCCCGCGCGGCCATGGCGCTGAACTCGTCGGCCAGCTGGCGCAGTACGAGGACATCTATCGGCTCTGCTACACCGCGGCCGAGAAGGCATCATCATCGGACTGGCCGAACAGCTCAGCTGAACGAAGCCCGACCTCGGAGGTTCCGTGCCCGGTCAGCCTGGAGGATCAGCGCCCATCGCGGCAATCTGTGCCCATGACAGACCGAGACTGGTGTACCGAAGCAGCACTCTTGCTCGGCGGCCTCGCTCCGAACCACGCGATGCTTCGCCCTCTGCTCATTGAACTGCAGCCGGACGAGAGTGAGTGGTTCGTTCGTGGGTGGGAATCGGGACTGTATCCGGTGGATCGCTGTCCCGACCGCGGACTTAAAAATGTGTGCGCGTCCGATCGCCTCGACCACTTCTTCACCACAGCAGGCAAGCACCGACACCTTCTGACACGTTGGAGCGACCCGCCGCCCTGGGGTGTGTCTCGCGAGTACGTCCCACATCTCGGTGCCTTCGCCCGGGCCGTCCTGGCTTACGACTATCCACGGAAGAGCTCTCTGCTTTCGCACTACGGCCAATATCGCCGAGACCTCCTCACCAAGCGCCGAGGGGGCAGCTACGAGATTGATGCAGCGTTCCCACGACGATCGAGTTCCCGGCCTTGGCTGCTCATCGAAGCGAAGAAGGAAGCGGTGAAGATTGCGCGATGGGCGACTGCAATCGACGGTGGCGCCACGCCGACGGACCTTCTTCAACTCGGTTTCAAGGAGATCGAGTACGTCCTTGAGCTGGAACCAGAACACCTGTGGCTCGTGGGCCCAGGCACCGTGGACCCGACGACTCACGTGTGGTCGGTGAGGGTTGACGGCCTCACGGCCTCATTCACACGACTGGATGACCTGCCGGACTTCCCGCCTGAGGGTCGTAGTACATAACTCCCGCTCGGCGTCGTCCCGCTCAGCACAGCCGCGCTCCAAGTAGTCCAGGCCGACGTTCGGTGCCAGCCGGCGATCTCGTAGAGCGCGCGTTGGAATCGCTACGTCGATATCCGTCGGTGGTGGCTGAGGATCCCGCAAGTTCGGCGGGCTCAGCGGCCGGGGCGCTGCACGCGCTCCCACGGCCACTCGGCAGCCAGCCAGCCGGCGACGGCGTCGGCGAGCGGGCCATCGAGCTCGGCGTGGCTGGCGCGCACCCACGATTGGGCGACGACGTCGGCGTCTGGCGACTGCGAGGGGTAAAGGTAGACGCATCCGATCACGCCGCCCGTGACCGGTTCGAGGACAGTGAACGTGAACCCACTGCGAGCCTCGAAGTCCGCGGCGTGGCGTTGGAGGTCGTCGAGGTTCCGGTCGAGCGACATACCGTCCACCGGCGGCCAGTTCCCGTCGGGAAAGCCAGGGGTCGAGCGGATGTGAGCGATGCTCGACGTCCACGCTGCGAGATCAGCTTTGTTGTGCTGCGGGCCGAGCGGCTCCAGCCGGAACCGGTCGCCGACCAGTGTCATCGGCGGCGCGAAGTCCGTCGGAACGAACGGCGGCTCGACCACAGTCCGGACGCTAACGGCGGCCCGGACGAAGGCGCGCCCGCGTCGCGCCAGTCCCCCTGGAGCGCACAGACATGGAGACCGTGTCGCCGAGACCCACCCAATGGTCTCCCGATTTCCGGCGATCCAAGGTGCTGACGGTTGCGACCATCGGGCGATGTGCGGCGTCTCCTCCGGCCGGTGCCAATTCGGCCCGGCATCCTTGTTCGGGCGAAGCTCCCTGGTGCCGCAATCGTCGCCGAGGATTGGAGGCGACTCGCCCCTCCATCCGACAGGGCGATGCTCGACCGGCCGACTTCGCATCCTCGCCGCCCACAGGCGACGGATCGCCTTTCCTGTCGACGTCCTCAACGAGCGGCTGGTTCGGTTGCTGGCCACGCCCACCATGATCGACACCACCGCCGCCAGCGACGTGATCCCGTGCGCTCGTCACGATGCTCGGCGGTGCGTCCTCGAAGCGCCGGTACCGGCCCGCGGCGCCGCGCTATCAGTTGGACGCTTCAGAAGCTGCATCCTGAGCGTGGCAGTGCAGCCGGCTCGATACCGACGGCGTTCGTGTAGAGACTGGCGAGGAGAGGTTGCGGGCAGCGCGGACCCCCTCGACGCGGATCTCGAGGTGGAGGTGGGGGCGCGCCGGATCGGCCGGTGTCGCCGGACCACAGGATCTGTTGCCCGGCGGCGACGGTGGCGCCGAGCGTGGTCGTGAGCCCGCTGCCGTGGCAGTAGGTCCATCTCGTTCCGCTGTGGTCGACGATGGTGAGGCCGACGCCGCAGGTGTCGCAGTCGCCGCCGCCGCGGGTCCCGCAGCCGGTGGTCCACCAGTTGTGGGGCCAGGTGCGGATGCTTGGCGACGGTGCCGCCGCGGACGGCGTAGATGGGCGTGCCTTCGGGGACGAGCCAGTCCCAGGCGGGATAGTCGTGGTGACGGTCATCGAGCGCTCGGGGTTGGCGTCGATGAGGGCTCGTGGCCCGGGTAGTGACCACTCGCCGCCGATGGGGGCGACAGCGCCTCCGGCGCACGCGGCCTGCGGCGCAACCGAGTCGGTCGCACTCGTTGCCGCGGGGTCGAGGTTCTGCTGGTAGGCGGCCATCCACTTGGCTTGGTACTGGCGAGGAGTGAGCCTGTTACCGGCGTGGGGGGCGGGGATGGTGTCCCACTCGGATGAGCCGGGATCGGGGACGTGGCCGATG
>CAVTWD010000001.1:935000-1339155 GCA_963738325.1 uncultured Acidimicrobiales bacterium | reverse complement strand
GGCAGATCAGGCTGGCGTTGTGCATCTTGCCTTCAGCGCGTTTGCGGTCGTAGAAGGCCCTCGAGTCGGGGCTGCGGAGCGAGGCGAAGGCGGCCAGGAACATGGCGTTCTTGAGCCGGTGGTTGCCACGTCGGCTCTTGGACTCGCCGTTGAGGGATTTGCCGGACTGGCGGGTCACAGGGGCGAGGCCGGCGTAGCTGGCGAGTTTGGAGCCGTTGGCGAAGCGGGTGCCGTCACCGATCTCGGCGAGGATCCTGGCGCCGGTGCGCGGCCCGATTCCGGGCAGGCTCACCAGCAGCTCACCGAAAGGGTGCGCCAAGAAGACCGCCTCGATCTCGGCTGCGACGGTCTCGCGGCGTCGGTACAGACGATCGAGCTCGCCGACCAGTTCGGCGATAACGCGGCCGATGGTCGTCTCGGCCGGAAGGGTCAGGGTCTGCGCGTCGAGGGCCGTGAGGACGGCATCGGTGAGCCTGCCGGCGAGGCGGGGCGAGCGGGCCTCGATCGTCTTGGTGATCCGAGCCCGACCGGCGGTACGCAGCGCGGTCGGGGTCGAGAACTTCGCCAGCAGGTCGCGCACACCGCCATGAGCCAGTCGGGAGCCGACAGCACGCTCGAGCGCTGGGGAGATGCTGGTCAGTGCGTCGCGCAGGCGGTTGGTGAGGCGAGTGAGGTCCGCGGCGAGGTCGATGTCGAACCCGTTGAGCACTCGCAGCTGCGCCAACAGGTCGTCGCTGCCGACATCGAGCCAGTGGACTTGGCGGCGTCGCATCCGGGCGGTGTCAGCGATCACGAACGCGTCGCGGCGGTCGGTCTTCGCCTCACCCGGATACAGGTCCGCGGCGCGGCGCATCACCAGGCCAGGCACGTACGCGACGGGCACACCACGGCGCGCCGCGACCGCGATCGCGAGCTGAGCGATCGAGCCGGGCTGGTCGATCACCAATCCCGGCATGCCATATTCGGCGGCCCGGTCCAACAGCGCAACGAGATCGCCCTCGTCGTTGCCGATCGAGCGAGCGAAGATCGACTCGCCGTGATCGTCGAGGACGTCGGCGAAGTGCTCCTCCTTGCCACATCCAGCCCAACCCACACATCCACGTCTTCAGGCGCGGCCACCTTGTCTCCAGTCGCTCGATCTGTTCCGGGCGGGAAGGCCGTCCAAGGTGCGCTCGCCGTCATCCACCTTACGAACCAGCGATCGATCGCATGTCCCCATCAGAGGTTCACGCACCCAACCGTGCCGGTGGCAACACCCCCCAGGCCGTCAAAGCGACAGGGGGCCATGAGCCATACCGGCACCGTCGGACTTCCCAAGCCCTCAGCCTCGCTCAGGGCTCACGAGAAAGGTAAGGGGGCTGAGCGCGTGCTCGTAGCGTCTTCGGTCTCGGCCGGTTGGCTCTCGAACTGCCTGCTGCTCGTGTGTGGAGTTGAGCCGCTCCGGGCTGAGTCCAGGCTGGGGCGCGACGGCCTCGGCGATGGTGCGCTCGAAGAGGTGGGCCCAGCAGGGCGGGTCGCCTCCCTCGGCGTCCGTGATCGGTCCACGCCCGGACAGACTTCCTCCTCAGTGCCGTCGCTGCCACCGTAGGCCACGCGACGCCCGTGGCAAGGTGCGCTCGTAGAACCTTGCGAGGATGGGGAGATGACCAGCGCAGGTGCCGAGACCGAAGCCTTCGAGGCGATCATGGCCGGGATCGAGACGCCCTTGTACATCGTCACCACGGTCGCCGACGGCGAGCGGGCCGGCTGCCTGGTCGGCTATGCGAGCCGTTGCAGCATCGATCCACCCCGGTTCACCGTCTGGCTGTCGAAGGTCAACCGCACCTACCGCGTCGCGCGAACCGCGCGCACGCTCGTCGTCCACCTCCTCCGCGCCGGCGACGACGATCTCGCCGAACTGTTCGGCGGGGAGACGGGCGACGACGTCGACAAGTTCAGCCGTGTCGACTGGCAGCCCGGGCCTGACGGGTCTCCGGTTGTCGCGCGGTCTCGACTGCTTCGCCGGGGCGATCGTGGACCGCTTCGACACAGGCGACCACGTCGCCTTCGTGCTGGCGCCCTTCGCCGGGCGTTGCGCTCGGAGGTCGGCGGACCCCCTGCCGGAGTCGGCGGTCGACGACATCGAAGCCGGCCATCCCGTTCCGGACCGCTGAACGGCTCGTCGGGTGACGGCCCTCCGCGTGGACCTCCTGCTGGACTCCTTCGGCGTCCGCTGGCCCGAGCTGCGGGACGCGGCGCGGACCGCCGCCGAGAGCGGATTCGCCGGGATCTGGACCTATGACCACCTCGACGGCCACGTCTACGACGCCGACCGCGTCCTCGAATGCTGGACCGTTCTGACCGCCCTCGCTACGACCGTGCCCGACGTCGTGATCGGGCCGATGGTCCTGAACGTCGCCAACCGCCATCCAGGCGTTCTGGCCGCGATGGCGGCGACGCTCCAGGAGGTGTCCGGTGGCCGCCTGCTCCTGGGTCTCGGCGCCGGCGCCCAGCCGGGCACGCCCTATGCCCGCGAGCAGCAGACGATCGGGCGACCCGTGCTCGGCGACGCCCAGCGCCGTGCCGAGGTCGAGCACTGCGCGGAGAGCTGCGACGGCTCTGGCGAGCGCCCGGCTTCCTCCGGCCCGATCCCGAACCACCGCGGTTGATCGCCGCTCTCGGCCCCAAGATGGCAGAAGTCGCCGGGCGGGCCGGCGACGGCATCAACGCACGGGCCACCCATCCACACCTGCCCGAGTTGCTCGCGGTCGCGTTCGACGCCCACCACCGTGCCGGCCGCCAGGACGAGCCGTTCCTCCTCACGGTGTTCAGTGAGCTCGACGAGCGATGGCTCTCGACGGTGTCGCCCGGCCGCGCCGAGCTCGCCGCCCTGGGCGTCCATCGCCTGATCCTGTCCGTCGGTGCGCCGTTCGATCTCGCCGGCATCGCCGCTGCTGGTCGGCTCCTCTGCGGATAAGGTGCGCCCCCGCGTGGAGATCTTCAAGGAGTTCACGTTCGAAGCCGCGCATCGCCTTCCCCACGTTCCGTCGGGTCACAAGTGCGCTCGCTTGCACGGCCACTCGTACCGAGTCGCGGTGCACGTCGAGGGACCGGTCGAGGCCCACGCCGGCTGGGTGTGTGACTTCGCCGACCTCAGCGTGGCCATGCGACCGCTGCTCGACCAGCTGGACCACTACTACCTGAACGAGATCGACGGCTTGGACAATCCCACCAGCGAGGTCCTCGCCCGCTGGATCTGGGACCGCGTACAGCCGGCGCTACCCGAGGTCTCGCAGGTCGTGGTGCGCGAGACCTGCACGTCGGGCTGCGTGTACCGGGGCGAGGCGTGAGCGAGGCGACGGGCACGACGTCCACCGCCGACGACCACGTCGCCGTCCTCACGAGCGGTGGCGTCGACAGCGCCGTCCTCGTGGCCGAAGCGCTCCGCCATGGCACCGCCGTCCACCCCATCTATGTGCGCTTCGGTCTGGCCTGGGAGGACGCCGAGGAGACGCACCTCCGGCGGTACCTCGAGACCCTGCCCGCGCCCGGACGGCATCCGCTCGTCGTGCTGGAGGCGCCCGTGGCGGCGGTGTACGACGCCCACTGGAGCCTCTCGGGCCAGGGCGTGCCCGACGAGCGCACTACCGACGACGCCGTCTACCTGCCGGGACGCAACCTGCTCCTCCTCACGCCGTCGAGCGTCTGGTGCGCGTTGCACGGCGTCCACGTCATCGGTTTGGGCACGCTCAAGGACAACCCGTTCCCTGATGCCACCGACACCTTCTTCGCCGACTACTCGGCGGTGGCCCGGCGCGGGATGGACGTCGACCTCGAGGTCGTCACCCCCTTCGCTGGACTGGTCAAGACCGACGTCGTCGAGCTGGGCCGGGACCTGGCGCTCGAGCACACGTTCTCGTGCATCGATCCGCGGGACGGCCGCCACTGTGGCCGTTGCAACAAGTGCTTCGAGCGCCGGAACGCGTTCCGGGCGTCCTCGATCGACGACCGTACCGACTACGCCCATCACTGAGGAAGGTCGTCGGCGACCCATGGCTCGTATCTTCGTGGCGCCGGTGTCCTTCGGGCTGGGGGACCTCGTCGTGTCGCTGCCGGCGATCCAGGCGCTCATCGCCGACGGCCGCCGCCGGGACGACGAGACCTGGCTCATCACCCGGTCGCCCGCCCAGGCCGCCCTGGCCGAGCGCATCGCCGGGCTCAGAGGATGGATCGCCGACGAGGCATTCGACCGTGCTGGCGTCGACGGCCGGTTCGTCGACCTGCGCGACCACCCGCTCCAACGCGACCACTGGTGGGGCTCGGCCGAATTCACCGAAGCGTACGGCCCGCTGTCGATCAACGACATCCTCGCCCGCATCTACGCGGACCTCGGCATCGACGCCGACTTCCGCCATCCGGTGCCCCTCGTCGCCCGCCCCCGCCCGGGCTTGGAGTCCACCGTGCTGCTCGTCGCCCGGAGCGACGGCCCGAGCAAGCAATGGCGCGTCGATCGGTGGGCCGCGCTCGCGTCGGCGATCGGGGACTGCGGCCTTGCCGTAGCGGTAGTGACGCGGCACGAGACTCTCGTTGACATCGGCCCGGTCCGGGTCGACGGGGCACCGGCACCGACACCCGGCGATGCCGTCGACGTCCTGAGCGCGGCACACGCCGTCGTCGGGATCGACACCGGTCTGACCCACGTCGCCGCCCAACAGGGCACGCCGACGGTCATGATCGGCCGTGCTCCCGCCGTCTTCTTCCGCCCGTGGCCGCACACGAGCGCCGTGATCGGGGGCCGGTGCGACGACGCCTGCGCCGCCGAGGAGCGGGCGTACGCGTACAACACCAGAGTTGATCTGCGTGGCTTCGACTGGGAACCCCGCCGGTGCCCCTCGGGCGGGCGGTGCCTCGACGCGGTGGGCGCGGGCGACGTCATGGCGGCCCTGGAGCAAGTGCTGTGAGCAGCAGCAGCCTGGTCGCGAGCGTGGAGGTCGACGCCCACCCGAACAGCCGTGTGCAGAACTCGCAGGCCCACGGCATCGGGCGGATCGCGGCGCTGGAGGGCTTCGGCGCCTGGAGCAATCTCGGCCGCAACGTCGTGTTCGTCGGGCTGGACCTGCGTCCTCGGGCCGTCTTCGACGAGTCGGAGTTCGCCGAGGACGAGCCCTCTCAGTACGACCTCGACATCCACGCCATCCTCGAGATCGCTGACGCCGACCTGGTCTTCACGCTCAACCACTACGGCATGCTGCGGGCGTTCCGGCGAGCCGAGGTCCTCCGGCCGGGCCCCCTCCGTCGGGTGGCTCCGCTGTGGACCCGGTGCTTCGTCGCGGACGTCGAGCGCGCCGTGGTGCTCGACGGCCGCCTCGTCGGCTCCCGGCCCCGGACGGACGCGGCGCCGGGACTGCTCGTGTCCGAGCCGCTGAGCGCCCGCTCGACCCGAGCCGAGCTCGACGTGAGCGTCGCCTTCGACTCGTGGGAGAACGTGACCGCCCTCGCGTCGATGCCCGGGAGCACTCCCGGGCGCCTCGCCGTCGGCGGCAATGGGCGTCTCGCCATCGTGACGGTCGAGGGTGGCCGGGTCCGCGGTCCCCATTGGGACGCGATGGTCGACTTCGATCCAGCCATCCTTCTCTGGGACGGGACGCTTCTCTGGGCCGCCGGGAGCGAGACCGGCGTGGAGGTCGGCGACTATGACTGGGACGGGCGTCAGGGCGGTGGCTTCGTGGCGCTGGATCCGGAGGACGGTCACCGCGTCGCCGAGGGCCGATTCGACGTCGACCTCGCGTGGGGTAACGGCGGCGCCCCACTGGCGCTCGTGCCGGGCGTCCTGTGCGGGTTCGGTCGGCGTGGCGAGCTGCATGTCTTCGATACCCGCGACGGAGTTCTCGTCGCGAGCACGGCGCCCCTCGCCGATGGCTCGCTCGGCATCGCCCACGGGACAGCCGTGGGCGGGCACATCGTCTTCGGCTTCAACCGCGGTGGGTATCGCCTCTGGGCTGCGTCGATTCCGTCGGTCCAGCATGCCGTCCGATCACGGACTGACCGGTCCGTCGGGGGTCCCGCCTGACCCGTACAGCTTGAGGCTCTGATACGGCACGAACCGTCGGCGTCCCGTGCGCAGGTCGTCGAACAGGCCGTCGAGCGCCAACTGGAGGAGCGCCAGCTGTTGGTGGAGCACGACGAGGCGGGCCGCGTACCGACCCTTGCGATCGGCGGCGGCGCGTTCCGTGTAGTGGATGCGGAGGGTGAGTACCGAGAGACGGTCGAAGACCATGGCCGGGCTCTCGGTGGCGGGCAGCGCGGACGGATCCTGGTCGACGGCTGCGGCTACTGCGGCGTCGATCGCTTCGACGAGCGTGTGGCGGGTGCCGTTCAGGCGGTCGATGTCTCGCTTGGCGCTGGCGACGGCGGCGTCGGCGGCCGCTGGGTGCCGTGTGATGTCCTCGTGCCGCCATTGCTCGGCGTTGTTGCGGTGGAGTGCCACCAGAAGCCCGATCACGTCCTCACCGGGATCGGGAGGATCCTCGCCCAGGACCCGCCGGAACACCTCGACGACGTCACCGGCCGACGGGACGGCGCCATCCTTCGGCGAGAGCGTCACGTCCGCCCTTGGAGATGGCGCAGGACCGAGCGGGCGGAGAGGACCCCCTGCCCGAGTGCGGTCGCCACACGCGGGTAGGCGTCTGTGACGATGTCGCCGGCGGCCATCACGCCCTCCCGGGAGGTGTGCAACTCCCGGTCCACCACGAGGGCACCGGCGCGGTCGAGGTCGACTTGCCCGCGGACGAGCTCGGTGTTGGGGAGGCGAGCGATCTTCACAACCAGGCCTCGCGCCGGGACCCGCCGTCGGCGGCCGTCGCGGTGCTCGAGGACGACCGCCTCGAGGCGCTCGTCGCCTTCCAACGCCGCGAGCTCCCAACCGGGGAGGTCCTCGATGCGGGGTTCATGCCGGATCTGGTCGACGATGTCGTTGCGGGCGGAGAGAGCGATCGACCGGTGGGCCAGCGCGACGGCCGAGCCCGTACGGGCCAGCTCGAGCGCATCGAGGGACGCGCTGTCGCCGCCGCCGATGACGACGACGTCGCGTCCGGCGAACCGATCACCGCGCGCTTCCAGTTGGTAGGTCACGTCGCCGTCAAAGGCACCGTCGGCGGCCAAGGGCAGCTCCTGGCGCCTCGTGCCCATCGCCAGCACCAGCACGCGGGCGCGCCGCCGCTCGGCGTCGACCTCGACCCACCGTTCGGCGGCGTCGATGCGGGTGACCGCGCGCGACACCTCGAGGCGGGAGCCCAGGATCGCCGCCGAGGCTTCGAGCGCGTCCCGCAACGCCGGGCCGTTGGCGAAGCGCCCCGTCGCCACGTTGCGGACCGAATGGGGGATCTCTGCGAGCTGACCACCGGCTCGGCCCAGGGCCTCGAACAGCACGGTGTCGAGCTGGAGATCGATGCATTCGAGGGCGCAGCTCACCCCGGCGGCGCCACCGCCGACGACGACCACATCGTGCTGGTGCTGGCCAGGCATCCCACCTCCCGGGTCATCCGAGCTCGGCGAGAACCTCGCTGGCCGAGCGGCGGCCGGAACGGACTGCACCATCCATGGAGCCGTTCCACACGTCCGAGGTCTCGGAGCCCGCCCAATGGATGCGCCCGATGGGTTCGGCGAGCGCCGGACCGTACTCAGTCCAACGGGCTCGCCAAGGAGATCGTCGAGGCGAGGCTCTCGATCTCCCCCCACAGACGGCCCACCTCGACGGCGCTGTCGTCAGGAAGCCCGAACGAGCCATCGTCGGAATGTACGCACTCGCCTCGATGACGGTGAGGGTCGCACCCTCGTCGTAGGTGACGAAGGTCTCGAGGCCGAGCTCCTTGATCAGCCCGAGCACGGCGTCCTGGGTCGGGCCGACCCACTGCCCGCGCATCTCGACCGGCACCCCATTGCTCAAGAACGCGCCGTGGTTGCGGCCGGCGACCCTGTCACGGGCCTCCAGCACGGAGACGGTCTTGCCGCCCTCGACAAGAGTCCGCGCCGCGGTCGATCCGGCGAGGCCCGCTCCCACGATCGCCACATCCACATCGACGCCAGGCATCGGTGAACGCTCCTCCAGGGTGTCCGGCTTGCGGCGCCAATCAGCCCGCGGACCAATCGCGCCGACAGTAGTGCTGCTCGAGCGCCCCGGCTCGGGACCTTGTGACGAGTCTTCGTACGGAGGTCGATCCGGCTTGGCCGGTCGACCGGAGTTCCACAGAGGGGTTCCCAAGGGGGGAAGGTCTCCTTCCCCCCTTGGTTCTACGGAGGGCGATCCGGCTTGGCCGGTCGACCGGAGTTGGCGATCATCCTGGAGTTCGCTCGAAGTCGATGCGCATCACGACCCGGCGGAGGGTCGGGCGGCTGACCTCGGTGAAGCTGGCGGCGGCGAAGATGCTGCGGCTGCCCACGTGGAGCTCGCCCCAGGTGATCTCCTGCCCGGGCTGAGTGATCATGGGATAGCCCTCGAGCGCACGGGCCCCACGTCCCCGGGCGAAGTCGACGGCGGCGCGGGCGAGCGCTCGGCTCACGCCCCGGCGGCGGAAGCCCGTGCGGGTCACGAAACAGGTCACGGCCCACACGCCGTCGTCGGTCTTGTCCTCGGCTCGGCCCGCCCACGGCACGCGGGTGCGCAGCAGGCGCACGTAAGCCGTGCGCGGCTCGACCGCGCACCACCCGGCCGGCTCGCCGTCGAGGTAGGCGACGAGGCCGCTCGTCGTGTTCGACTCCGGATGCCCGCAGTCGGTCTGCACCCGCAGCCGGTGGGCGCGCTCTTCAACGGGAACCGAGCGCCATTCCATGTCGCGGATCTTGTACCCCTGGCACTGGCATCGGGATGTGTCGCCGCGGGTGCCGAACACGGCCTGGAGATCCTCCCAGCTCGCCTCGTTGGCGGGGACGATCGTCATCTCGGGCGTGGTCACGGCGCGGCTCATGTGGACACCGTAAGGCAGACCTCGCCGCCGATCGCGAGGCACACGTGAGGCGATCCAGCCACCGCCGTCATGGTCGGGGAGGCCAGGCGATCGTCTATGGTCCGCGATCGGCCACCCTCTCGCCTCTCAGGACGGCTGAGGGTCCGAGGCGAGATGAGTTCGGGGGTGAGATGGACGGAGCACGCGATGTCGAGGTCATCGTCGTCGGGTCGGGGGTAGCCGGGCTCGCGGCGGCTTTGACCGCACGGGAGCGAGGAGCCGAGCGCGGTCCTCGTCGCCGAGAGCGAGAGCGTGGTCGGCGGATCCTCACGCCTCTCCGGCGGGCTCATCATGGGCGCCGGCACGAGGTACCAGAAGGCACTGGGGATCGACGACGACGCGGAGTCGATGTTCCACGACTACATGCAGCTCAACCGATGGAACGTCGATGCCGCCGTCGTGCGCAGATTCACCGAGCTCGCCGGCCCCACCGTGGAATGGTTGGGCGATCTTGGCGTCGAGTTCTACGACTCCTTGGTCGTTCGGCGGCGAGGAACGCTTCCCGCGGGTCCACGTCCCCATCGGCCGGGGCCAGGCCGTCATCGACGTCCTCACCCGCCACTGCCGCGACGCCGAGGTCGACATCGCGCTGGGCCGGCGGGTCGACCGCCTGCTCGTCGACGCCGGCGCGGTCGTGGGTGTCGCCGTCGGTGATGACGCCATCACCGCCGAGGCGGTGATCATCGCCACCGGGGGGTTCGGCAACAGTCCCGAGAGGCTGGCCGAGCACTTCCCGTCCGCGGCACAGACCGGCTCGGCCTGGTACATCGGCGCCGAGGGCTCTCGGGGTGACGCGTTCGACTTCGCCGACCAGGTCGGGCGCGCAGATGGTCGGGCACGATCACGGCCTGCGGCTGCTCCATGCCGGTTTCGACCTGATCTACGAGGCCTACCTGCCCGGCTGGATCGTGCTGGTGAACGGCGACGGGCGCCGCTTCGCCGATGAGACGGCTCCCTACGGGATCCTCGACTACCTGACCCGAGAGCAAGGCGATGTCGTGTACGCCGTGTTCGACCACGCCGCCCTCGACGTGGCCACCGCGGCGGCGTAGCTCGTTACAAGCACTCGATCCCGGGGTCCACGAAACGTCAGAGCCCTCACTGGAACACGGACATCGTCGAGCAGATGGTGAAGCTCGGCCGGATGACGGCGGCCTCGACGATCGCCCGGCTGGCTGGCCGCGCTCGGGTTGCCACCATCGACCCTCGAGGGAACCGTTGCCCGTTACAACGCCAGCGTCGCGGCAGGGTTGGACAACGAGTACCTGAAGGACGCGAAGTTCCTGGAACCGATCGCCACACCGCCGTTCTACGGCGCCGAACTGCGTCCGGCGACGGTGGCATCGACCGCCTGCGGGTTGCGCATCGACCCCGCCGCCAACGTCGTCGGCACCGACGGGCGCCCCATCGTCGGGCTCTTCGCGGCAGGCGAGTGCACGGGCGGGGTGGTCGGCGCCCAGTACGTCGGCAGCGGCAACAACTACGCCAACGGCGCGGTGTTCGGGCGGGTGGCGGGCACGTCGGCGGGGGCGCTGGCGACGCGAGGGTGATCGAGGAGGCCGATGCATGACCGGACCGCTCCTGGACCGCGAGGAGATCACCGCCGCCTATGGCCTGGACCCGCCCGAACACGCCGGTGTGCGCGAGTTCCCGTTGATGCCGGTGGGGCAGGCCGTGGACATGGGCCACGCCCCGGACGGCACGCCGCTCATCGACCCGGCCCTGTTCGACTCGGCCGAGTTCAAGCGCAACCCGTACCCCTACTACCGAATCCTCCGGGACCACTATCCGGTGTTCCCCGACGAGCTGCACAACTGCTATTGGGTGACGAGGTACGAGGACATCGAGGCCTGCTACCTCGACGAGGCGGGGTTCAACACGATTCCCAAAGGATCCTCGAGCGGCGTGCTGGGCAACACCCAGCTCGAGCTGAGCGGTGTCGAGCACCGCCGTCGCCGCAACATCTACGGCCGCCACCTTGTCGGGGCCGCGCTCACGAAGCGCCTGCCCGCGCTCCAACGCCTCGCGGAAGAGATGGTCGAGTCGTGGTTCGACGCGGAAGACGGTGTTGCCGAGCTCGATCCCGAGACCGGCCGTTACACGATCGAGTTCGGGCGGGCCTTCGCCAACGAGTTCCCCATCCGAGTCGTGTGCCAGGTGCTGGGCTTCCCCGACGAGGCGCGCGGCCAGTTCTTCTACTGGTACCACTCGATGATGAGTGGCATCGGCGGCCAAGCCGGCCATGAGCAAGGGCTGAAGGCCGCGCCAGGAGCTGGAGGGATATGTCGAAGGTCTCGTCGCGGCGCGACGGCAGCAGCCGAGCTTCCTCTACGACGATCACGGTCGCCAGGTGGCGATGGACATCATCTCCGAGCTCTGCCATTCGGTGATCGACGGCGACGTCATGTCGACCGAGGAGATCACTTCATTCATCGCGCTCATCGTCGGCGGCGGGGGCGAGACCACCCGCGGAGCCATCCTGAACCTGTGGTACCTGCTCTTGCAGCATCCCGACCAGCTCGCGGCCGTGCTGGCCGACGAAGCCCTCTGGTGCCCCGCGTTCCAGGAGGCGCTGCGCTACGCGACCCCGGTCGGCGGCCTCCAACCGCGGCACAACAGCTTCGACATAGAGCTCCACGGCATCCACATCCCGGCCGGTTCGATGCTCAAGATGGTCGACTACTCGGCCAACCACGACGAGCGGGTGTTCCACGACCCGGAACGGTTCGACATCTTCCGCGAGGACCTGTACACGGGCAAGATCCTCCGCGGCGGCTATCACAAGGAGGACTGCAACAGCCATCTCGCCTTCGGCGTCGGCACGCACTTGTGTCCTGGCGCGTGGATCTCGACCCAGGAGTCGGTGCTCGGCTCGCAGATCGTCGGCCGCCACGTGAGGAACCCGACGATCGTCGTGCGACCGGATGCCGAAGGACATCGACGGCACCAGCCTCGCGCCGATCGGGATCGGCGCGATCAACGAGCTGTGGATCGAGTTCGACCGGGTCTGATCACTGCATGAGCGACGACCCCGACACCGGACGCGTCGACCAGCACCGCGCCGGTTATCGCAGCTACGAGGTCCACCAGCGCGAGCGGCCGGGCGAGGCGACGCCGCTCATCCGTCCGGGCGAGTTGCGCACCGACGAGTACCTTCGCGACCCCTACCGTCTCGCCCGGATCCTCCGCGAGCACTACCCCTGCTATCGGGACTGGTCCGGTAACGCCTATTGGGTCACTCGCTACGACGACGTGACCTCGGTGTTCCAGGACGACGCCAACTACGAGACCCGCTCGAAGCGCTGGTTCTACGGCCTGGCCGACTCTGGGCGTGACTTCGGCGCGACCTTGCCCGTGCTCGTCGCCGAGGCAAATGCCATCGACCATCACGCCCCACTGCTGGCCGAGGAGCTCATCGGGCAGCTCACCACGGCCGGTGAAGCCGACCTCAGCACCGACCTGGCCCTCCGGTTCTCGATCCAGTTGCTGGCCCGGGGCTGGGACGTGCCTCGCGGCGATGTCGGGTGGTTCGCCACCCGCTACTGGGCGATGCAGCGGGGCGTTCACGGCGATCCGGGCGCGGAGCAGCGGGGCCGGCAGGCGCTCGGCGAGCTGACCGAATACCTTCGCCCGCTCCTCGCCTGCCGCCGCGCCGTTCCCGGGGAGGACGTCCTGTCGGCCATCGCCGCCCTCGAGACCGACGGCCCTCCCGCGGTCGCCGAAGACGCCGTGGCCACCCTGCTGGAGCGGGACCACGAGACGCTGCCGGGGGCGCTGGCCAACCTGTGGTTCCTCCTGCTCACGCATCGAGAGCAGCTCGAGGAAGTGATCGGTGATCGCCGGCTCGTCAAGCTCGCCTATCTGGAGACGCTGCGCCACTCGGCACCGGTCGTAGCCGCGAAGCGGTTCACCCGGCACGAGGTGGAGCGCTTCGGGCGGCTGCTGCCCACCGGCGCGCTGGTGATGTGCTCGGCGGCCGCGGCCAACCGCGATCCACGCGTCTTCGCGAAGCCCGACGACTTCGCCGTGGGGCGCAAGGACCTCTGCCAGCGTGAGCCGCGCGGCCAGTACCGCGCTGACGGCCGCTGCTCGGGCATCGCCTTCGGACTCGGGAAGCCATCGATCCATCCGGCCGTGCCCGAGGACCGGCCGCGGTCGCGGTACGCGTTGACGCGCGACACCGCCGTCCTCGTGTCCTCGATGCTGCTCGACGCCGCCCCCCGGATCCGTCTCGCGCCAGGAGCGCAGCCGACCCTGCGATCGCTGAGCCTCGGCGAGGCCCACTCGTGTTGGCACCTCCCGGTGTCCTTGCCATGAGTGCGCCCGCGCTCGACGGGCGCCGAGCCATCGTCACGGGGGCCGCGCGGGGGCTGGGCCGAGCGTTCGCCCTCGCGCTGGCCGAGGCCGGAGCGGGCGTCGCGGTGTGTGACGTCGACCCCACCGTCGAGGAGCTCGTGCCCGAGCTGGCCCGCCACGGCGGGCCGGCGTGGGCTCGAGTGGCCGACGTCTCCCAACCCGACCATGTGATCGAGTTCGTCGAGCGGGCCGCGCAACAGTTGGGCGGCATCGACATCGTCGTCAACAACGCCGGGGTCCTCCGCGTCACCTCGCCAACCACCGACTCGTGGGCGCAAGCCGTCGAGGACTTCCGCCGGATGGTGGACGTGAACCTCGGCGGGTCGTACCTCGTGGGCCGAGCCGCGATCCCGCACCTCATCCGGCAGGGCGGCGACATCGTGAACGTCACCACCGACCACATCCACACCTGCGGCTACCCGATCGCGGTCGATCACGCCGATGCGCGCGCGCATGCGGGTGGGACACGGTACGGCGGCCTCCGCTCGGCGGGCCCGGCTACGACGTCTACGACGCCTCGAAGTGGGGCCTCAAGGGCTTGACCATCGTGTGGGCGCGCGCCCTCGCCCCCCACGGCGTGCGCGTGAATTCGCTCGGCATGGGTCCCACCGACACGCGGATGTACCTTTCACACCTCGGGGACGCGCCCGTGTCACCCGTCATGATGCAGCCCGAGCAGGTCGCTGCCGTGCTGGTGGACCTTGTCGCCGAGGGCCCTGGTGGTCGGACCGGCGACAGCGCGGAGGTGTGGGCGGGACACCCGTGCGTGCTCCCCCCGGTCGGCCTCGACGGCCGCCTGGCGGGCAACGTCAAACCCTGAACGAGCCGTTCCCGAAGGCGAAGGAGACCTTCGCGCCTCTCGAGGCTCGGCGGCGAGCCGCGCTCCGGTAGCCCCGCGAGCACCGAACCAAGGGGGCCCGCGTCCTGGCATCGGATTTCGGCGCCGCTGACCTCCCATCTCCCGCTCGCAGCGGGTACCGTCGGGCCGTGCGCGTCGCTGACGACGCGGTCGACCAGGTCGAGGCGTCCCCGAGTCCCGAAGAGCGGCGGCCGGCGAGAGGGCGTGGGCGTTCGGCCTGGCCCTGGCTCGTCGGGCTGGGCCTCGCCGTCGCGCTCGTGCTGAGCGTCGTGGCCGTGCAGCGCTCCGGCGACCACCCACCCACGCTCTCGCCGGCGCAGATCTCCTCGACCGTCAGCTCGCTCGTCCAGAAGGGCATCGCCGACGCCCAGCAGGCACCCCCCGATGCGACGAAGGCGTTCCAGATCATCCAGCCGTCGCTCGTCTTGATCAACGCGACGCGTGCCAGCCCCACGGCGAAGGACACGATGAGTGGGGCGGGGGTCATCATCAACGCCCAAGGCCGGGTCCTGACCGCCCGCCACGTCATCGCGGGCGCCCAGGTGATCGAGGTCACCTTCGCCGACGGCACCCGGACGTCGGCGCAGATCGCATCCGAGCAGCCCGAGAACGACATCGCCGTCCTCGCTCCGGCCCAGCAGCCGAGCGTCGTCGTCCCGGCGGTGCTCGGGGGCGGCGTACGGGTTGGCGATGACGTGTTTGCCGTCGGCCATCCCCTCGGCCTCGTCGACTCGCTGACGGCCGGCGTCGTCTCCGGCCTCGGCCGCACGGTGCCCGTGGCAGGAGGCCCGCCGCTCAAAGGACTCGTCCAGTTCGACGCCGCGGTGAACCCGGGGAGCTCGGGCGGCCCGCTGTTGAACCGGGCCGGCCAGGTGGTCGGCATCGTGACCGCGCTGGCCAACCCGTCGAACCAGGACTTCTTCATCGGGGTCGGCTTCGCCATCCCGATCGCGACGGCCGGCGGCGCCGCAGGAGCCCCCCAGCAGTGACGAACCGCGAGGACTCAGGATGACCACGCCCCTTCCCCATCCGACGCCCATGGAGCAGGTCGTCTTCCAGGTCAAGAAGATCCTCGTCGGGCAGGACGTGCTGCTGGAGCGCCTGATCGTCGCCCTCCTGGCCGGAGGCCATGTCCTCGTCGAAGGGGTCCCAGGGCTGGCCAAGACGATGGCCATCAAGACGCTGGCGCGGACGGTGGGCGGGGAGTTCCAGCGGATCCAGTTCACGCCCGACCTCGTGCCGGCCGACCTCATCGGCACCCGCATCTACAACCAGCGGCTGGGGGAGTTCCAGACCTCGCTCGGCCCTGTCCACACCAACCTCCTGCTCGCCGACGAGATCAACCGGGCGCCCGCCAAGGTGCAGAGCGCCCTGCTGGAGGTGATGCAGGAGCGCCAGGTGACGATCGGACGGGAGACCTATCGCGTCGGTGAGCCGTTCCTCGTGATGGCCACGCAGAACCCCATCGAGTCGGAAGGCACCTACCCGCTGCCGGAGGCGCAGCTCGACCGCTTCATGCTCAAGGTGCTCGTCGACTACCCCACGCCGACCGAAGAGTTCGTCGTCGTCGAGCGCATGACGGGCCTACTCGAGCCACCGCAACAAGTCATCGGCCCCGCCGATTTGTTGCAGATGCAACGAACTGCCCTGGATGTCTACGTCGACCCGGCGCTCATCGACTACGCGGTACGGGTCGTGAACGCCACCCGCCGGCCGGCGACGGTCGGGCTCGGCGAGCTCGGCGCGTACATCATGTACGGCGCCAGCCCCCGCGCCTCGATCAACATGATTCTGTCGGCCAAGGCACTCGCCTTCCTGCGGGGCCGTGACTACGCGCTCCCACAAGACGTGCGTGACCTGTGCCTCGATGTCCTCCGCCACCGTGTGGTGCTGTCGTACGAGGCGCTGGCGGACAACGTCAGCGCTGACGGCCTCCTGACACGCGTGCTCGCAGCTGTCCCCCTCCCCGAAGTGCCGTTGCGTGAGCCCAGAGTACAGTTCGATGACGCCATCTTCCGTCCAGACGCCTGAGCGCCTCCTGTCCCGGCTCGAATGGCGGGTGATCCGACGCCTGGACGGCCAGTTGCAGGGCGAGTACCGCACGCTGATGCGCGGCGTTGGCATCGATGTGATGGACCTGCGGGAGTACGAGCCGGGCGACGACGTGCGTCACATCGACTGGAACGTCACCGCCCGCTTGGACGTGCCCTACGTCCGGATGTTCGTCGAGGATCGGGAGCTGACCGCGTGGTTGCTGCTCGACCGGTCCCCGTCCATGGGCTTCGGGCCAACCGATCGCCCCAAGGAGACGGTGCTGATCGAGGTGGCCGCGACGCTGGCCCGGTTGCTCACGCGGGGCGGCAACCGCGTGGGCGCCGTCCTCTACAACAACGCGGTCGAGAGGACGATCCCGCCTCGCTACGGGCGCAACCAGGTCTTGCGCCTGACGCACCATCTCCTGGAACCCAGCGCCGCTTCGACCGGCTCGACGGATCTCGCCAAGCTGATCCATGCAGGTGCCGGCGTGGCGCGGCGGCGGAGCCTCATCTTCGTGATCTCGGACTTCATCAGCGTGCCGGGCTGGGAACGGCCGATGTCGCGCCTGACGGAACGCCACGAGGTGGTGGCGATCCGCCTGGTCGACCGCCACGAGCTGGAGCTGCCCGAGGCCGGCGTGATCGTCGTGGAAGACGTCGAGACCGGCGAGTTGCTCTCCGTCGACACCAGCGACCCGGTCTTCCGTCGCCGCTTCCGCGAGGTGGCGATGGCGCGCGAGGCCGAGCTCCGGGCCACGGCGAAGCGCGCCGGGGTCCCCTTCTACGACGTGTCCACTGAAGACGATCTCGTCCGTGCTTTCCTGCGCATGGTCGAGAGCAGGCGGCGGCGGCGACGCTGATGTCGTTCCTCTGGCCGGGCATGCTCGTCCTGTTCGCGGGCGTGGCGCTCCTGGCCGCGGGCTACGCCTCGCTCGCCCGCCGGCGCGACAAGCGGGCGGCTGAGCTGGCCGCGCAGGGCTTCGTGCCCAACGCGTCGGCCCGGCGCTTGCGACGGGCCCGCCACCTCCCCGCCGTGCTCTGCTTCGTCTCACTCGGGGTGCTCGTGGTCGCCTTCGCCCGCCCGCAGCTGACGATCGGGCTGCCCCACCGGGAAGGCACCGTGATCCTCGCCTTCGATGTGTCGAACAGCATGCTGGCCAAGGATCTCCAGCCGACGCGTATGGATGCGGCAAAGGCCGCCGCCAAGGAGTTCGTCAACAAGCAGCCGGACACGATAAAGATCGGCGTCGTCGCCTTCAACAACGGTGCTCTGATCACACAACAACCCTCGAGCGACAAGGCGCAGGTGCTCGCGGCCATCGACCGGTTGGCGCCCACCGGAGCGACCTCGCTCGGCCAGGGCATCTTCACGTCGCTCAGTGCCATCGCGGGCAAGCCGCTGAGCCTTCCGCCCAACGCCTCCGTCGACGACATCGCCGGCGTCAACATCGGCTACTACGGGTCGGCTGCCATCGTGCTGTTATCGGACGGTGAGAACACCTCCGGGCCCGACCCGGTCGCCGTCGCGCAACTGGCCTCCACCGCCGGCGTGCGCGTCTACCCGATCGGCCTCGGCAGCCCGCAGGGCACGGTGCTGCAGATCGGCGGGTTCAGCGTGGCCACCGCGCTCGACGAGCAGGAGCTGCAGCAGATCGCGTCGGTGACGAACGCCAAGTACTACAACGCGCAAGACACCGCGACCCTTTCGCAAGTCTACGAGAGCATCGACCTTCGCACGGTCACCGACCCGAAGAAGACCGAGGTCACGGCGCTGTTCGCCGGCGTCAGCGCCCTCCTCCTTCTCGTCGGCGGAGCGTTGTCGGTGGTGTGGTTCGGGAGGTTGGCGTAGCGATGTCGTTTGCAACGCCGCTCGCGCTCCTGTCCCTCCTCGTCGTGCCCTTGCTGCTCGGCGGGTACCTGTGGCACCTGCACCGGCGCCGCAAGCGGGCGGTGCGGTACTCGAGCGTCGCGCTGATACGGCAGGCCTTGCCCCGCCGCTCCGCATGGCGGCGCCACGTTCCCGTCGGCTTGTTCCTTGCGGCCATCGCAGGGCTTGCCTTCGCCACCTCCCGGCCGCAGATCTCCGAGGACATCCCTCTCAGCAGGACGTCGATCATCCTCACCCTCGACGTGTCGGGTTCCATGTGCGCCACCGACGTCTCGCCGAACCGCTTGACCGCGGCCCAGAACGCGGCGAAAGAGTTCGTGAAGAACCAGGTGGCCGGCACCCGCATCGGCATCGTCGCCTTCGCCAATTTCGCGCAGCTGCTCGTGGCCCCGACCACCGACAAGAAGGCCTTGACCGAGGCCATCGACAGCCTGACGACGGGGCAGGGCACGGTGATCGGGGCGGCGACGCTTCGGGCCCTCGATGCCCTTGCTCAGGTGAATCCGGACGTCCCCCCTGTGGGCTCCGACGTCGAGGCGCAGGCGGACCAAGGGCGAGGCGGATTCGGGCCGGGCGCGCCCGCGAGCACGACGCCGCCCGACACGACGCCCGCACCCGTGCCTCCTGGCGGCTACGAGCCCGACATCATCGTCTTGCTCACCGATGGCGCCAACACGCGTGGGATCACGCCGGTCGACGCCGCCGAGCAGGCGGCGCTCCGCCGCGTCCGCATCTACACGATCGGGTTCGGCACGGATCACCCCATGGAGCTCGTGTGCTCTCCCCAGCAACTCGGCGCCGGCAGCTTCGATGGAGGGTTCCGCGGCGGCGGCTTCGGCGGATTCGGTGGGGGTGGCGGCGGGCGGAACTTCCTCGTGCGGGACGAGGCGACGCTGCGTGCCGTCGCGGCCAAGACGGGCGGGAGCTACTACCAGGCGCAGGATGCCCAGCAGCTCCGCGGCATCTTCGCCAAGCTCCCGAGCGAGATCCAGCACCAGCACGAGGAACACGAGATCAGCGTGTGGTTCGTCCTCGTCGGTGCCGGCCTGGCGCTCCTGGCCTTCACCACGTCGCTGTGGTGGAACCGCTCCTGAGCGTGCCGCGGTGGCGCTGGCACCGGCGCCGAGAGAACCGTAGGCCCGACCTCGCCGGCTCGCAGCGCCGAGACGAATCGCGGGCCCGACCTCGCCGGCTCGCGGCGGCTGAGTAGCCTTGGGAGGAGTGCTGGATTGGGCGGATGGCAACTGGCTGCGGGTCGCCGCGTACGTCGTGGCGGGGGTGGCGGCGTTGGCTGTCGGGGTCCGTGAGAGCCAGCGGGAGCGAGCCAACTCGAACCTGTGGCCCAAGTTCTGGTTCCTCACCGCCGCCGTCCTGCTGGTGATGTCCATCGGCCGGACGGGCGATCTCGGCCAATGGGTGTCCGAGCTCGGTCGCCGCGTGGCCGTGTCGGAAGGCTGGTACGCCGGGCGCCGGAAGCCACAGGCGATCGCGGTAGGGACCGTCGGCGCCATCTGGCTCGTGGTGGTGATCGTGATGCTGTGGCGGGTGCCCGAACGGCGACGGCGCTACCTCCCCACCGCCCTCATGGTGTTCACCCTGCTGTGCTACGCGGGGATTCGGCTCGTCTCCCTGCACCAGGTCGATTCGCTCCTCTACCGCCGCGACATCGCGGGGATGCACATCGACGCCGCCCTCGAGCTGGCCTTGCTGGCGGCGGCCACCGCCATCATCTGCTGGCCGCCCAAGCCTGCGGCGCCCCGGGTGCCCGCGCCGGCGGCCCTCGCCGAGCGGGGCGGCCGCTCGGACTGAACGCTCGGGCGCTCGCTGCGGGTCGCCTCAGTGGTCCCATCTCGCCCCACACAACGCGGGACGCTCGCAGAGCAGGGCGTCATCCGCGCCGGCGGCGTGATCACCGTGGGGATAGGCGACGGAGTACCCGTCGGTCACCAGATCCAGGACCCACAGGTGGAAGAGGCGCAGATCGTTGATCGCCTTCGGTGCCATCACGTCACCTCCTGTGCTCGCCCCGATGCGGCACTGCGCGCGAAGAGTCAACCGCGAAATTGGCGCTCGCCTGGTGGATGGGCTCCCCTCGCCGGACGGGCCGACTCGCGGCCCGTGCGGGCGACGGACGCCCACCCTGGCCGTCTCGTCACCCGGGAGGTGTCGGTGCCCAGCGCGTCGAGCTCGCCGCGTCGCCCACGGTCGCCCACCTTCGTTTCGCCCGGATGGCCGAGACCGCCTAGCTAGGTCGCCGGTGCGCCGGGTCGGCCTTCAGCTTCGGGGCGGCAGTTCCTGAACGGCCCAGCCGTTGCCGTCGGGGTCACGGAAGTAGACGAAGCGGCCCCAGTCGAGGTTCTCGATCTCGGTGACGTCGACGCCCCGCTCCGACAACTCCTTCCAGGCAAGCTCGATGTCCGCGACCACGACCTGCAGCCCCTGCACCGAGCCCGGCTCGGCCGTCGAGATGCCCCTTCCGAACGCGATGGAGCAGGCCGAGCCCGGCGGCGTCAGCTGGACGAAGCGGATCTCGTCGCTGACGGTCACGTCGTGATCGGCGTGGAACCCCACCTGCTCCGTGTAGAAGGCCTTCGCCCGGTCGGTGTCCGAGACCGGGATCAACACCAGTTCGAGCTTCCAGTCCATGTCTCCTCCTCTGGCGCGCCCGAGTTCGTGTCGGTGCGCACGGTCATGGTGGCGACCGAAAGCGGTCATCCTGTGGCCAGTTTCTGGACAGGCACGGGCGACTCGTCCAGCCCGTCCGGCGTTGAGTGGCAGCCTCGCTCACTCAGCCGCGGCGAGGCGGGCGATGAGGTCGGCGGCGGGCATCGAGCGCGGCGCCATCCCGCTGGCCGCAGCGTGGCGGACGGCCTCCTGCAGCGCGGCGTTGGCCGGGGTGGGTACGCCAGTGAGCCGACCGAGCAGCACGATCTCGCCGTTCAACCAGTCGACCTCGGTGCGGCGGCCACCCCGGGCGAGGCTCTGCCAGGTCGAGCCACCCCCGCGGGGCCGACCTTCGATCGGTTGCACCTTCATCACGCCGCTGCGGCGGGCGCGATCCTCCTCGGTGCTGGCGCAGTCGATGCCAGCCGCCTCGAAACAGGCCTCGGCCTCGGCTCGCGCCCGGTCATACAGTGGCGAGGCGGCGTCCCGGTCGGAGACGAGGGCGTCGATCGGGTTGGCCAGGTTCATCAGCAGCTTGGCGTACTTGAGTCGCATCACGTCCGGTACCGGCCGGCTGGCCAGGCCGCTCGCCTCGAACGCCGCGGCCAAGGCGCGGGCCGTCGCATCCACCCCCGATGGGTACCGCCCGACGTCGAGGATGGCGTTACGGGGTGCGCCGCTGGCATCGATGACTCCGGGCTCGAGGAAGGTGGACGGCAGCATGACGCAGATGCCATAGACGTCGGCGAAGCGGCGCAGTGCGGCCCGCTCGTTGGCGACCCCGTTCTGCGCGCAGGCAACGGCCACACCGAGTGGCAGCGTGCGGTCGGATGGCGTCGAGGGCGTCCTCCGTGTCCTGTGACTTCACCGTCAGGATGACCACGTCTCCGGGAGCGAGGTCGAGCACGTCGACCCGGTCGACCACAGGCACGGCGAGCGTGACGGAGCCGGCCGGGTCGTTGATCCTCAAGCCGCGGTCACGGATGGCGTCGTGGTGGGCGCCCCGAGCGACCAGGGTTACCGCGTGGCCGTGCCGGGCGGCGTGCTGGAACAGCCGGCCGCCGATCACGCCTCCGACCGCGCCGGCCCCGAAGATCACGATGCGCATCGTGCCAGCGTGCCACTCATCGGGGCGCGACGGCCCCGGAGGGAACTCGAGCGAGGCGGGGAGTCCCCCCGCGATCCGTCTCGGGGCCGCCGAAGGCCGAGCCAGTCACCGGATCGTGCGAACTTCGCGGGTTTCGCCGCCCCGTTTGTCGTGGGCAGTCCATTCCCCCGGTCCCTATGGCAACGAATCGGCGCCGATTCGTTGCCGGCACCAATTCGTTGGCAATTCGTTGAGGGTGGGCAGCGATTCGGTACCGATTCGTTGCCCCACGGGGCAGGGCACGGGCGGCGGGCGAGGATCGCGTCGGTCAGGATGCAGGCATGGAGCCGATTCTCGTCGACCGCCCCCGAGCCGCCCTCGTGCGGATCACGCTCAACCGCCCGCACACGTTGAACGCGATGACGACCGAGCTGGTACAGGCCCTCCACGCCACGCTCGAGGATGTCGCCACCGACCGTGATTGCCGGGTCGTGGTGCTCACCGGGGCAGGGCGGGGTTTCTGCGCCGGGCTGGACCTGCGGGGCTACGGCGAGGCTCCTCGCTCGGAGGGTCTGGGCCGCCCGCAAGCGGGGCTCGCCGTACAGCGTCACATCGCCCAGCTCATCCCTCACCTCCGATCGCTGCCGCAGCCGGTGATCGCGGCAGTGAACGGGCCGGCGGCCGGTGGTGGCTTCGCCCTCGTGCTCGGCTCGGACATCCGGATCGCGGCAGCCTCGGCTCGCTTCAATGCGGCCTTCATCCGCATCGGGCTGTCAGCGTGCGACATCGGCACGAGCTGGTTGCTGCCCCGGCTCGTCGGGGCAGCCCGCGCCCACGAGCTCATGCTCACCGGGCGCCTGTTCGACGCCCCCGAAGCCGAGCGCATCGGCCTCGTCCACGAGGTCGTCCCTGACGACGCGCTCATGGACGCCGTGGACGCCAAGGCCGACGAGATCATGCTCAACACCCCGTTCGGCGTGGCCCTCACCAAGGAGGTGATGTGGTCGGCGCTCGAGATCCCCGGTCAGCAGGCCGCCATCGACCTCGAGAACCGCCAGCAGATCATGGCCAGCTTCAGCGAGGACAGCCAGGAAGCGCTCGCCGCCTTCCTGGAGAAGCGGCTGCCGGTGTACCGCAACCGGTAGGCGGATCGGCCGGTAGCTGCGGACCAACCCCGGTAGCTGCGGACCAACCCCGGTAGCTGCGCACCAACCCCGGTAGCTGCAGGCCACAAAGCTGCGGGCTCAGCTCAGTAGCTGCGGGGCAATCCCAGGACGTTCTGGGCGATGAAGTTGCACGTCATCTCCTGGCTGACCGGGGCGATGCGTTGCAGGCGGGCCTCGCGCCAGTAGCGCTCCACGTGGTACTCGACCGCGTAGCCGAAGCCTCCGTGGGTCTGGACGGCTTGGTCGGCGGCGAAGAAGGCAGCCTCGGCGGCGAGGTACTTCGCCGTGTTGGCTTCCTCGCCGCAGGAGAGGCCGTGGTCGTACCGCCAGGCAGCGTGGCGCCACACCAATCCCGCGGCGTGGAGGTCCATGTGGGCCCGGGCCAAGGGGTGGGCGATCGACTGGTTGGCTCCGATCGGCCGCCCGAAGACCTCCCGCTGGCCCGCATAGGCGACCGCCCGCCGCAGCGCGACTTCACCGAGCCCGCACGACATGGCGGCCAGCAGGATCCGCTCCGGGTTGAGGCCGTGGAGGAGGTGCTTGAAGCCGCGACCGCGTTGGCCCACGAGCCGCCAGCCCTCGACCGGAAGGCCGTCGTACGCGACCTCGCACGAGGCGATGGCGTTGCGACCCAGCTTCGGGATGGGACGGATGTCGACGTAGTGGGGGTCGAGGGGAGCCAGCAGGAGCGACAACCCGTCGAGCGGGGTCGGCCCCGGTGGATCGGTGCGCACGAGCAGCAATACGACTTCGCTCTCGAGCGCCTTGCTCGTCCAGATCTTGCGCCCGTGGACCACGAAGCCGCCCCGGCCGTCGTCGTCGGCTCGGGTGGTGATCCGGGACGTGTCCGTTCCGGCGTCCGGCTCGGTGACGCCGAACGCGACGTGGAGGTCGCCCCGGGCCGCCCGGGGCAGGTAGGCCTCCTTGAGCTGATCGTTGCCGAAGCGGACCACCGGATTCAGCCCGAACATCGTGAGGTGCACCGCCGACGAGCCGTTCATCCCCGCGCCCGACGCCGCCACCCGGTTGAGCACGAACGCAGCCTCGGTGATCCCCTGGCCGCCCCCGCCGTACGCCTCCGGGATGGCGATACCGACCCAGCCGCCCTCGGCCATCCGCTCGTAGAACTCCCAGGGGAAACGGTGCTCGGTGTCGCAGCCTGACCAGTAGCTGTCGTCGAAGGCGGCGCACAGCCGGTCGACGGCCTCGACGATCGCTTCGTGCTCCTCGTCGACGCCGAAGTCCACGTCCCACCTCCTCCTTCCGGATCCGCACCCAGCCGCCCGAAACCCTAGGGCTCGCTCCCGTGGACGGCGGCAGCCTCTTCGCTCCGCCGCCGCTAGCCTCGTGGGCGACGGTTCTTCTTCGTGCTGCGCGCACCGCCCCGGCCCCCGAGATCCGGGAGGAAGTCATGGACCCCACGACGAAGCCCCGCATCGAGCCCAACGGCCCGGCTCGGGCCCGCTTCCACCTGCACGCCGACCTCGTCGCCGTTGCGGCGTCCATCCTGGCCGCGGTCGTCGTCGCCATCCTCGTGCTGCCCAGCCCCTCGCATGTCGGCCAGCTCACCGTGGCCAACGCCAGCGAGTACGACGTCGGCGTCGAGGTGACAGGCCCTCACCACGACGGTTGGATGCCGGTGGCCACGGTCGCGGCTACGACGACCGCCACGGTCGAAGACGTGTTCGACCAAGGCGACGTGTGGATCTTCCGGTTCCGGGCTCAGGGAGTCGACGCGGGGGAGCAGCAATTCACCCGCGCTCAACTTTCGGCCAATGGGTGGACCGTGCAGGTGCCGGCGCAGGTCGTCGACCGGCTGCGGACAGGCGGCGTGAAACCGAGCGCCTGCGTTGGCCAGCGCTGCGACCAGCCGACGACCTGACGGCGGCGCGAGCCCTAGGCCGCGGGGATGAGCCTCCCGAGGGCGGCAAGCTCGGCTTCGATGCCGGCGGTGAACGTGCCGATGTCGGGCCACGCTTCGGCATCGGCGTGGACGCCGATCACGAGCTCGCCTCGATAGGAGAGCACCGCCACCCCTAAGGGCAGGTTGGCGCCGAGCGGCACGATCGGGACGATCCTCGTGATCTCGGCGCCGAGAAACGACAGCGGCTCCTGCGGACCCCGCACGTTGGTGACGACCAGGTTCACGAAGGGCTGGTTGGCGATCATGGGCCGGAAGACCGCCAGGGCTGGCGCGGGCAACGCGTCAGCGAAGCGCAGGAGCCAGCCCAACCCGGGGCCTCCGGGACCGGCCTTGGCCCGGCGCGTCTCGCTCGCCACGCCTCGGAGCCGGGCGGCCGGATCGGCTTGGGCCAAGGGCAGGTCGACGACGAGCGCCGTCACGCGGTTGCCGGCATCGACGTCACCCGGCTCCCGCAGCGATACCGGCATCAGCGCCTCGATGTGGTCCTCCGCCAGGCCCCGTCGGTGCAACAGGGCGCCGAGGCCACCCGCCACTGCGGAGAGGACGACGTCGTTGACGGTGGCGTCGTACCGGTGGGCGATCGCCTTGACCTCATCGACCTTCACCACCACCTGCTCGAGGACCCGCCGTCGGCCCACGGGGCGGTTCAGCGCGCTGGCCGGCGCCCGCCGGCCGAGGAGCTGCCCGAGGCCGATCAACGGAGTCATGCTGGCCACGGGGTGGAAAGCGAGCCCGAAGGCGCCCCGGGCGAACCCGATGGCGGTCGACGCGGCGTCCACGGCCGCCGACGCCACGAGATCGATGCGACTCACGGCGCGGGACGGGGCCTGAGACTCACGCTCCGGCCCGTCGGGGGCGAGCAGCGCCGCGAAGGTCTCCGCGGCGGAGACTCCGTCGACGACGGTGTGGTGGACCTTGTAGATCACCGCGACGGAGCCGTCCGCCAGCCCGTTCACGAACCACATCTCCCAGAGCGGGCGGGAACGGTCGAGCACCTGCATCTGCAGCTCGGCCGTGAGCTCGGAGAGCTGCCCCCGGGTACCCGGGATGGGCAAGCGGAGTGAGTGGACGTGCTTGGCGATGTCGAAGGCCGGATCGTCGACCCAGACCGGTCTCCCCAGCCCAAAGGGGACGGGCATCGGTCGCTGTCGCAACCGGGGGCAGCGGTCGAGACGCGACGCCAGCTCCGTGCGGATCTTGAGGATCCGCAGGCGACCCCGCGAGTCCAGCAGGCCGCCCCCACTCAGCAGAACGAGGGCGCCGACGTGCATCGGGGTCGTCGGTGACTCGGTCTCGAGGAAGCTGACGTCCAGCGCCGACAGGCGCGCCGGCGGCCGCCGTCGAGCCCGGCGAGGGCCCGACGTGGCCGCCGGTGGGCTCGCCGCCGCCTTCTCCCGCCGGCCTTCGGCCGCCTTCCTGGCGGAGATCAGCTCGGGATGGCGCCCGGTCCCCAGGACCTCGTCGAACCCCTCGGCGATGCACGTCGCGAGCACGTCGGGGTCGGGGATGGCGCGAGTGTCCGCATTGATGCCGATGCAACAGGTGTCGCCGTGCGACAGGAGCGTGAAGCTCACCGCCGAACCGGACGGCGGGGCGAAGCCGTACAGGCGTTCCACCTCGGCCCCGGCGAGCCACCGCCGCTCGCGGGTGCCGGGGACGTTCGTCGCCACGAAGTCGACGCCCTTCAGCATCGATCCGAAGAGCGAGGTGGTCACCACGCCGGGCAGACGACTGAGGACACCGGCCAGCACGCTGGTGAGACCGACCGCCGGTTCGTGCCGCCACGCGCGGGCGATGTCGCCCAGGGCCTTCATGCGCTCGGCCGGGTCGGCGATCGACGCCGGCACGGTGAACCGGGCCGGGGAGAACCGGTTGCCCCCGGGCCCGTCGCCCTCGGCGCGCGTGCTGATCGGCATCGTCACGCGTAGGGCTTCGACGCCCACGCCGTGGTGGGCGTGGTAACGGCCGAGGCCTCCCACCACCGCAGCCAGGAACGCGTCGTTCAGCGTCCCCCCGACGGCGTGACCGGCGGCCCCGAGCTCGCGGAGCTCGACGTCGATCACGTCGAGATGGCGGTCGAGGCCGCGGTCCTTCGAGATCGGGCTGAAGGGCTGCTTGGCCGGGGCCAGGATCTTGGCGATCGAGCGGGCCACCTTGGGTGTCGCCGCAACCGAGGCCACGGGATCACTCACCATCGCGCCGAGGGCGCGCCCCACCGACGCCGCGGGACTCGGCCTCGCCGCACTGGCGGCGACCGGGCAGCGCGCCGCCACGGCCGTCGTATCGGCCTCCGGGCCGCGATCCGTGAAGACGGGCAGGAGGCCCACGCCGCCGACGCCGTCGGTGACCGCGTGATGGACCTTCATCACGAGGCCGGCGCGGCCCCCCTCGATCCCTTCCACGACCAGGATCTCCCAGAGCGGGCGCGCGGGATCGAAGGCGGTACCGGCCAACGGTCCGCAGAGATCGAGGAGGTCCCGGATGGTTCCCGGTTCGGGCAGGCGCACGACCCGGAAGTGATGGTCGAGCTCGAGCAGGCCGACGTCCTCCCACTGCGGGCCGGCATGGCTCGCGACGATCCGTTGCCGGAGTCGAGGGAAGACCTCCTGGGCGCTCGCCACGCGAGCCCGGAGCCGATCCAGGTCGGGCGGTCCGGCCAGGAGGGCGACGACGATGATCGTGGAGCGCAGGACTGGGTCGCGCTCGATGGTCCAAAGGACGGCTTCGGAGCCGCGGAGGGGCTCGTGCTCGATCGTGGTGCTGCTCATGATTCGACCACCTCATTCGACGCGTGGTGGGCGAAGCGGCGCCGTCGCACGATGAGGGCGACGCCGCCGCCCACGATCAGCAGCGTGCCCACGCCCACGAGCACGAAGGGCACGGTCTGCTCGGCCATCTTGATGTCGTTCCTCTGGGTGTGCACCCAGGACGCCACGTCGCTCACGCTCTGGTCGGTCTGCGCGTAGCGGTACTCGAACACGGGGATCGGCTTGGTGGCGAGACCCTGCAGCGCGGTGATGGCCTCGGCCGCGGCGGGTTGCGACTGGTAGCGGCCGAGGATGGCCAGCAGCGGTGGCAGCGCGCCCGCGCTCGGGCGAGCGCTCACGCGCTCGACCACCGACGAAGCGTCCACGATCGCTCCGGTGCGGGGCTCGACGAAGGTGCGGCCGGAGAAGGTGTCCACGTACTGCAGCGGGATGGGCTGCTTCGTCAGCTGGACGAGGGCGTTCAGGTCGGCCGGCGTCGCCACCTTCACGAGGGCGGCGAGTGCGGCATCGACCGGGACACCGGCCGCCACCAGTGCCGGCTTCAGCTGATCGAACAGCAGCGCCCGGGGCAGGGGGACGACCTTGTCGAGGCTGCGGAGATAGGCCTCGCTGAGGGGTACGGCGGTGGCCCTGGCGTCGTAGGCGACGAGACGCATCCCGTCGACCTTCTCCTCGGCCCCGGCAGGAATCGCGGCGAACGTCGTGGCTGTCTCGTCCTTGAACATGGAGACGCTGGCGGCCGCCGGCGAGCTCATGGGCAGGCTCACCCAGTAGGCACCGGCGCGGTTCAGCGGGTTCGACGAGTCGAAGGCCCACGCCCGTTGATCGGCGACATTGGCGAACGACCTCCGGTCCATGACGTACTGGTGCACCTGACTGGCGGGCGCGAGCCCTGGCACGTCATAGGCGATCGTCTCTCTCACGACGACGCGGCCGGTGGTGCTCTGGCCCGGGATCGTCTGGATCTCGCGGTTGACGACGAGTGGTTTGGTGGATGGCGCCGCCAGCGGGGCGGCTGTGGCCGGATCCACGTACACGGTGAAGTTGCCTTCGTAGCGCGGGCGGAGATCGACGTTGGTCGGGAAGCGGACGAGAGCCGGGACCGCCCAGGCCCGCCACACCGGCGCAGCGGCGACGAACAGTGCTCCCAGGACGATGACGGTGATCGCCATCCAGGGGCGGCGCCGGCGAGCCGGCGTCACTGGAGCAGGTGCCGCGGTGGGTCGCTCCGCCGCAATCACAGTTGCGGTCATGGTTCCAGGCTCCGCCGCGGAAGGCGCCGGAGCCAGTGCCCAAGGTCCCGCCCACCGTCTCTTCTCGCCGGTCACGGCGCCCGCCGTGGGTCCTACGATGCGGCCAAAGGTCCATTCGGGAGGACGATGGTCGACATCGCGGAGATGGTGGCGGACGTTCAGCGAGGCATGATCCCCGCGGGCGCCTACAGCGACCCCGATGTCTTCGCGCTCGAGGTGGAGCACCTGTTCGCACGGGCCTGGGTCTTCCTGGCCCACGAGTCGGAGATCCCCAACCCCGGCGACTATCTCGTGCGCCGCGTGGTCGCCGACTCCTTCCTCGTCACCCGCACCTGCCCGACTACCTCGGCGACTTCGCCTTCTACCTCGACCTCTACACCCGCCAGAGCGACAAGGGGCTCGAGCTGCACGGGCGGACGTTCGCGGCGGGGGCCGACGACGAGCTCGACGTCGAGTCGTCGCTGCTCTTCTTCCGCAGTCGCGGCGACGTCCGTCCGGCCCAGTTGGTGGCCGCCACACACCTCGCTCGAGCACTTCGACGACGAGGCCATCGGGCCCGCCTTCGACGAGATCTTCCACGCCAACGTGGCCAGCCAGCTGCTGTCGGTCAAGGCCGCGCTCGGACCCTTGCGCGCCGCGCGCGGCAGCGTCGTGCTGACCGTGTCGACCTCCGGGTTCTACGCCGGTCGGGGCGGCGTGCTCTACGTGGCGTCGAAGTTCGCCGTCCGCGGCCTCGTGCTGGCCTTGGCCCGGGAGCTGGCGCCGGCGGTGCGCGTCAACGGCGTCGCTCCGGGCGGAACCCTCGCCACCGACCTGCGCGGTCCCGAGACCCTCGACTTGGCGGGCCGGCGGCTGGCGGACGCTCCCGACCGCGAGGCGGACCTCCGCGCCCGCTCACCGCTCGAGCTCGCCCTCTCGCCGGAGGACCACGCCGGCAGCTACGTGTTCCTGGCCTCCGACCGCTCGCGGGGGATGACGGGCACCTTCCTGCACCCCGACGGTGGCCAGGCCGTGCGCTGAGGTCACGGGTCGGGCGGGAGCACCCGCACCAGGTGGTCCCACGCCCCCTGGAGGAGGGCGGGGGAGTAGCAGTGGTCGCGCTTGGCTAGGGCCTCCTCGTCGTCGGACCACGAGTAGGCCCGTCCCGTGCTCATGGCGAGGAGCTGGACGCGGCAGGCTCGCTCCAGGAGGATGGCGCCGAGCACCGCGGAGGGCACGTCCGGCCCGACGGTGACGATGCCGTGGTGGACGAGCAGCAGTGCGTTGCGGCTCCCCAGGGCACTTGCCACCGCGGCCCCGAGCTCAGGCGTGCGGATGAGGTCTCCCGTCTCGGTGAACCGGGCGATGTCCGGCGGCGTGAACAGGCATCCTTCGTGCCCGACGGCGCGCAGCGGTTCGCCGGTCGCGGCAAAGGCCACGGCGTGCGGTGCGTGGGTGTGGACCACGGCGGCGACATTCGGACGCGCGGCGAGGATCTCGGTGTGGATGGGGTACTCGATGTGGACGCGGCCCTTGCCCTCGAGCAGCCGCCCGGCTCGGTCGATGCGCAGGATCCGCGGGAGGTCGACCTCGGCGAACCCCCATCCCGCCGCCTTGATCCACGTCGAGGTGCTCGGCTCGGCGCGGGCCGACACATGGCCCCAGATGAGGTCACCGTGTCCTTGGGCGCCGAGCACCCGGCCGCCGTCCCGCACGAGCTGGCGGGGATCCGCCGGATCGGGCATCTCGGCATCATGCCATCAGCGCCGGTGGGACCGGCTTGGCAGGAGCACCCGGCCTACAGTCCGAGCATCAGCCCGGCAATCTCGTCGACGGATGTGGCGTTCCATCGGATCTCGGTTCGCTGCGACACGCCCGGCCTGCGCGATGTGGCCGCCTGCGTCGATGCGACGCTCGCCGCCTGCGGGGTCGCGCTCCCGTCGGCGGAGGTGGCGATCGCGGTCGGCTCGCGTGGGATCCGCCACCTCCCCACGGTCGTGGCGCGGGTGGCGGCGTGGGTGCGGGCCCGAGGGAGTCGGCCCTTCCTCGTCCCCGCCATGGGCAGCCATGGCGGCGCGACGGCCGAGGGCCAGCGGGCGGTGCTCGAGGGGTACGGCCTCGGCGGGGCGGCCCTCGGCTGCCCGATCCGAGCCACGATGGACGTGGTGGCGCTGCCGGCCGGCGACTGCCCGGTGCCCGTCGCCCTCGACGCCGCCGCGGCGGCCGCCGGAGCCACCATCGTGATCAACCGGGTGAAGCCCCACACCGACTTCCACGGGCCCGTGGAGAGCGGCCTGCAGAAGATGCTGGCGATCGGGCTGGGCAACCGCGCCCAGGCCGAGGTCCTCCACGCCCACGGCAGTCGCGGCCTGCGAGAGCTGATCCCGATCGTGGCGCGGCAGGTGCTCGCCCACGGCAACGTCGTGCTCGGCGTGGCGCTGCTCGAGAACGCGCTGGACGAGACCATGGCCGTCGAAGCCGTCCCCGCTCGGTGCATCGCATCCCGTGAGCCGCAGTTGCTCGAGCAGGCGCGGGCCAACCTGCCCCGCCTGCCCGTGGACGACCTCGACGTGCTCGTCGTCGACCGGATGGGCAAGGACGTGAGCGGCGTCGGCATGGACACCAACGTGATCGGGCGTCTCCGCATCGAGGGCGAGCCCGAGCCGCCGTCGCCCCGCGTGACGATGATCAGCTGTCACGCCCTCACCGCCGCGTCTCACGGCAACGCCACGGGGATGGGACTGGCCGATGTCGTCACCCGCCGCTTCGCCGCGGCCATCGACCACGAGCTGACGCGCACGAACGTGGGAACGTCGGGCTTCCTGCTCCGCGGTGAGCTGCCCGTGGTCGTCGACACCGACAGGGACGCGTGGGAGCACTGCGTCGCGCGCGTAAACGACCGGGGATCGCTTCGGGCGGTCCGGATCCTCGACACACTGCACTGCAACGACGTCTGGGTGACCGACGCGGTGCTGGCCGACGTGGTCGACGACCCGCGCGTCACCGTGATCGCCAAGGATCTCCCGCTGTGCCAGCGCGACGGGTCTCTCAGCCCGTTCCAGTCGGCATGATCGAGCTCCTCGTGGCCGCCGACGACCGGACCGGCGCGCTCGAGGTGGCCGGGGCGTGCGTCGACGGCGGCCTGGGGCCGGTCAAGGTGGTCACCGGGGCCAGCCTCCCTCCCTCCGCAACGGCGGCCGTCATCGACCTCGGTTCGCGCCATCTCGGCGCGCGTGAGGCCGCGGCGGGCGCGGTCGCCGTCGAGGGCATCCCGTGCCGTTGGGCCGCGCACAAGATCGACTCCACGTTGCGGGGCAACTGGGCCCGTGAGCTGGTGGCCCGCCAGGATGCCGGAGGGCGGCCGGTGCTCCTCGTGCCCGCCTTTCCGGCCGCCGGGCGGACCTGCGTCGGCGGCGTCGTCCGGGAGCACGGGCGGCCGGTCGACCAAGCCACCGGCGAGAGCGATGTGCGCAGCCCGGTGACGTCGAGCCGCCCGGCCGATCACCTCCACGCCGTGGGCGCGGCCGCCGTGACCGAGCTCGCCAGCCACGAGGACCTCGAGGCGTGGGCGGCCAAGGGTCTCCCCGCCCTCGCCGTGAGCGACGCCGCCTGTGACGAAGACCTGGCCAGGCTCGGCCGGTGGGCGGCCGCTCGTCCCGACGTCCTCATGGCCGGCACCTCGGCCGCGATCGGGGCGCTGGCGGCCGCGATCGCGGCAGCGGCGTGGCCCGGGACGGCGCCGGTGCCCATCCCGCCCGTCCTCACCCCGCCGGTGCTCGTGGCGAACGGCAGCCTGCACCCGGCGGCGGCCGAGCAGGTCGCGGCGGCCGAGCGACTCGGGGTGGTCGTCGTCGACCCGGTGGACCCCGGGCCCGCGCTGGCCGCGCTCGCCGCCGGCCAGCCCGCCATCCTGGCCACGGGGTCCGCCGGCGCTCGGCGGGTGGAGGCCGGGCGCGCCGAGGCCATGGCGAGGGCGATGGCCTCGGCCGTGGCCTGGCTCGGCGAGCGGGTCGCGCTGGGCACGTTGGTCGTGATCGGGGGCGACACCGCCCGCGCCGTCCTGGGCGACGAGCCGGCCATCGTCGTCGGGACCATCGCCCCCGGTGTGCCCTGGTGCCGCCTCGAGGCGAGACCCGAGCCCCTCGTCGTCACCCGGGCGGGCGGCTACGGCCAGCCGGACTCGCTCGTGGCGCTCCTGGCCACCGCGGTGGCCCCATGAGCCCGATCGCGGTCACGATGGGCGACGCGTCGGGCGTGGGGCCGGAGATCGTGCTGCGGCGGGCGGCGACGGCCGGCTTCAGCGACGACGTCGTCGTCTACGGGGACGCCGCCATCCTCGCCCGCGGCGCCGAGTTGCTCGGTGTCGACGTGCCGCTGCACGTCGTCGCCTCCCCGGCGGAGGCCGGGGCGGGCACCCTCAACGTCGTGGACCTGGCGCGGTTGCGCGAGGAAGACCACCGGCCGGGCGAGCTGAGCGCGGCGGCCGGCGCCGCGGCGCGCGACTACGTGGAGCGAGCGACCCGTGATGCGCTGGCCGGGGCCGTGTCCGCCCTCGTGACGATGCCCATGAACAAGGAGGCCACCCAGCTCTCCGATCCCACCTTCGTGGGTCACACCGAGTTCATCGCCGGTCTGTGCGGCAGCAGCCGCGTCACGATGATGCTGACGAACGGCGCGCTGGCCGTCACCCATGTGAGCACGCACTGCTCGCTGCGTGAGGCGATCGAACGGGTCCAGCCCGTCCGCGTCCTCGAGGTGATCCGTCTCACCGACGACGCCCTGCGGCGCTTCCTCGACCGCCCTCGCATCGCGGTGTGCGGCCTCAACCCTCACGCCGGTGAGCACGGGCTCTTCGGCACCGAGGACGCCGACCGCATCGCCCCGGCCATCGCCGACGCCGCCGCCGCCGGGGTGGACGCCACGGGGCCGCACCCGGCGGACACCGTCTTCTTCCAGGCGGTCCACCGGCACCGCTACGACGCCATCGTCTGCATGTACCACGACCAGGGCCACGCCCCGATGAAGCTCCTCGCCTTCGACACCGGCGTGAACGTGACCCTCGGGCTGCCGATCGTGCGCACCTCCGTGGACCACGGCACCGCGTTCGACATCGCCTGGAAGGGCGAGGCCTTCACCGACTCGCTCGACCACGCCCTCGCCTACGCCCGCAAGCTGACCGGGGCCTCCTCCTGACGGTGGCGGCGATGCCGATCACGGGCGTCGGCGAGCTGCACCGTCTCGACCGACACGGGCGCGGCGAGGACCGCGGCGACAAGGTCGACGAGCTGGCTCACGAAGAGCCGGTCGTCGGTGTGCGGGCCCGACGCCGCTCGCCGTCCCAGCTCGGTGGTGGCGAGGCGGATGGCGGCGAAGCGGCGGTGGAGGCGCAGCGCGTCGGGAGCGAGCAGCGGGCCGACGCTCGCTCGCCACCGTTGGATGCTGTCGGGCGACGGGCGTCGCTCGCCGTCGTCGGGGCCGGGCTCGCGTGGCCGGTTCATGACCTCGGCCAGGATCTGGAGGTAGGCCAGCCCGCCGTCGGGGTCGCCGAGGGCGAGGGCCCAAGGCTCCACGAGCGCGGCCGCGTGTGCGCGGAGGTCGCGGCTGCGCTGCTGCTCCAACTGGTCGAGCATGGCGTGGCGCCGGGCCTCCATCGCCCCGCGATGCTTGGCGTGGATGGCCTCGAGCACGCCTTCGCGGTCGGCGAAGTGGTACTGGACCGCCACCGCGTTGCGAGCCCCCGAGGCCCGAGTGATCTCCCGGAGGCTGACGCCGTCGATGCCCCGCGCCGCGAACAGCTGCTCGGCGGCCGCCACCAAACGGCTCCTCGTGTCGTCGACCTTCGTCACCCGTGAGCCCTCCTCTGGCCAGTTGGCCGCGGCGCCCGGTTCCGCGTAGTCTTGAGTCTCAGGGCTGTTAAAGCAAATGCATTAGCACACACCCGCAAGCACATCAGTCGCCCGGAGCCGGTGAACGGCGGAGAGGTGGGTCGCCATGCCGATGAACTGCAAGCCGATCCCGACGCTCGACGAGCGCATCAATGACATCCGGATGCGCACGGCCGAGATCGTCAACGAGGACATCCTGCCGAACGAGCGCCGCCTGTGGGCCGAGCGCCGCGAGGGAGACTCCCGCGCCGACCGCGTCGCCACCCTCGAACTGCGTGCCGAGATCAAGGAGAAGGTGAAGAAGCAGGACCTGTGGGCGCCGCACCTCCCGAAGGAGTACGGGGGTATGGGCCTCGACTTCCTCGCCCACGCCTACATGAACGAGGTCCTGGCCTACGCGGTGGGCGCGGCCTCGCTGTTCGGGGTGGTGGCACCGAACTCGGGCAACCAGTCCATCCTCCTCAAGTACGGGACGGAGGAGCAGAAGCAGCAGTGGCTGCTGCCCCTCATCGACGGGACCATGGAGTCAGGGTTCTCGATGACCGAGCCGCACAACCCGGGCTCGGACCCGCGCTCGCTCGACACCACGGCCGTCCGCGAGGGCGACCAATGGGTGATCAACGGCCACAAGTGGTTCACGTCGAATGGCGTCAACGCGGACTTCTTCATCGTGATGTGCCGCGTCGTCGACCCCGGCGCGAAGTCCAGCCGCGAGGGACCGATGGTGCAGATCATCGTGCCCACCAACATCACCGGCGTGAACATCGTCCGCGGCATCGGGGTGTGGGGGCGGCATCACTCCGACCACTGCGAGGTCAAGTACGAGGACGTCCGCGTGCCCATCGAGAATGCGCTCGGACGCGTCGGCGAAGGGCACCAGGCCGCGCAGGACCGCCTCGGGGCGGGTCGCATCTACCACTGCATGAACTCGGTCGGCCAGATGTGGCGGGCCTTCGATCTCATGGTCGAGCGCGCCGCGCCGCGAGGTCCATGGTGGGCTGCTGCAGGACAAGCAGTTCATCCAGGGCTTCATCGCGGACAGCTACATCGACATCCAGGCGGCGCGACTCATGACCCTTCACGCGGCGGAGAAGATCGACGAGGGACTGCAAGGCGCTCGCACCGACATCTCCGCCATCAAGGTCTTCGTACCCGCCGCGTACACCCGCGTCGTCGATCGCGCCATCCAGGTGTGGGGCGCGGCCGGTATCACCAACGACCTCCCGTTGGCGGGCATGTACCAGGGAGCGCGTACCCTGCGCATCGCGGACGGGCCCGACGAGGTCCACAAGATCCTCATCGCCAAGAACGTGCTGGGCCAGTACGCCAAAGGTGAGTCTTGGGACTTCGGCAACTGATCGGGAAGGGGGAAGGAGGGCTTCCCGCCTTCCAACCCCCCATCCAACGAACACCGTCGACCGGCAGAGCCGGATCGACTTCCGTACGAAAGACACAAGGAGGAGTGCGTTGTCGAGCGCGCGTGCCTTCCGCTTCGCCGCCCAAGGGGCCGACACTTCCTCCTCAGCCGAATGGGCGGCCACGCTCCGGCGGGCCGAGGAGCTCGGCTACAGCGCCTTCCACCTCTCCGACCACTACCTCGGCTCCGACGGCCCGGGCGTGCAGACCTTGGCCGCCGTCCCCGCCATGGCGGCGGCGGCGGCGGTCACGAGCTCGATCCGGGTCGGCTGCCGCGTGCTCTGCGTCGACTTCCACGTGCCTTCCGTTCTCGCCAAAGAGCTAGCCACCATCGAGCTCCTGTCCGAGGGCCGCCTCGAAGTCGGTCTCGGCGCGGGCTGGGTCGATCACGAGTACGAGTTGATGGGTCTTCGCTTCGATCCCGCCGGCGCCCGGATCGAGCGGCTCGCCGAACTCGTCGCGCTGGTCAAGGCCCACTTCAGCGGTGACCGCATCGACGTGACCGGCCGTGACATCAACGTGCACGGCTATCGAGGCTCGCCGCCGCCGGTGCAGCAGCCGAGGCCGCCGATCATGATCGGGGGTGGGGCGCCTCGCATCCTCCGCCTGGCGGGGCGCGAGGCGGACATCGTCAGCCTCAACTTCAACAACCGTGCGGGGGTGGTCGGCCCGGACGGCGTGCAGAGCTCGACCGCGGAGGGCACGGACAAGAAGGTCGCGTGGGTGCGTGAAGGAGCGGGCGGCCGCTTCGACGACCTCGAGCTCGAGGTGGCCTCCTACTTCACGGTGGTGACGGATGACCCGGACAAGGCGGCGACCGAGCTCGGGTCACGGTTCGGCCTCGACCCGGAGACGATGCGGCACCATCCGAATGCCCTGATCGGTTCGATCGACGAGATCGTCGACGAGCTCCAGGCGCGGCGTGACCGGTTCGGGATCAGCTACGTGAGCGTGGCGACACGGAACATGGAAGCGTTCGCGCCGGTGGTGGAACGACTGCACGGGCGTTGACGCAACCACCGTCGAAAGGGAAGGGGAAGAGGATGCAAGCCGTCCGCTTGATCGACTGGAAGCGCGAGCCGGAGCAACAGGAGGTGGCCGAGCCCGAGCCGGGCCCCGGTGAGGTCGTCGTCAAGGTGGGCGGCGCGGGGCTGTGCCACTCGGACCTGCACCTGATCCACGACTTCGAGCCCGGCATGATGCCGTGGCCGGTCCCGTTCACCCTCGGCCACGAGAACGCCGGTTGGGTCCACGCGGTCGGCGCGGGGGTGACCGGGTGGGAGCGCGGCCAGCCGGTCGCGGTCTACGGGCCGTGGGGGTGTGGGCGCTGCTTCCGTTGCCGCCAGGGCATGGAGAATTTCTGCGAGAACGCGGCCACCCTGGGTTCGGTCGGAGGCGGTCTCGGCCGCGACGGGGGGCTGGCCCCGTTCATGCTCGTGCCCTCGAGCCGGCTGCTCGTGGCGCTGGAGTCGCTGGATCCCGTGGAGGCGGCCCCGATGACCGACGCCGGCCTCACCCCCTACCGGGCCGTGAAGCGCACCCTGCCGTTGCTGGTGCCTGGCTCGACCGTCGTCGTCATCGGCGCGGGAGGCCTCGGCCACATCGCCATCCAGATCCTGAAGCACCTGGCGCCGGCCAGGGTCGTGGTGGTCGACAAGAGCCAGGCCGCCCTCACCCTGGCCGCCGAGGTCGGGGCCGACCTGGGGGTGCTCGCCGGGGCCGGCGCCGCCGAACACGTCAGGGAAACCACGAAGGGACGCGGCGCCGACGCGGTGCTGGACCTCGTCGGGAGCGATGACACCCTGGCCCTGGCCGCCGCGGTGGTCCGAGCCCTCGGCCGCGTCACGCTGGTGGGGGTGGCGGGCGGCACCTACCCGTTCGGCTTCTTCACGGCTCCTTTCGAGGTGACCTTCACCAACAGCAACTGGGGCACCATCACCGAGCTCATGGAGGTGCTGCAGCTCGCCGAGGCCGGGCACCTCCGCGTCCACGTCCAACGCTTCCAGCTCGACCAGGCCATCGACGGCTACCACCAGCTCGAGCGGGGCGAGCTGGTCGGGAGGGGCGTGGTCGTGCCGTAGCCGCCCTCGGCGGGGCGTCGTCGAGCCGGGCGCGCCGGGCCCGAGCCGCCCGCATGCGGCGCGCTCGGAACCTTCGACCCTGGCCGCCCAGTGCCGGTGATGGCGATGCTCCACGGCATGCGTGACGACGAGCGCCCCATCGGGATGTCGGCGTGGGAGGAGGAGCTGCTCGCGCTCGAGCGGGTGGACGCCCGCCACTTGAAGAAGCTCGAGCGGCAGGTGAAGAACTTCCGCTGCACGACCGTCTGGTCGCTCGTCGTCGAGGCGATGGCGCTGGACACCCAGAAGCACGTGAGGATCCTGGAGTTCCTTCGCGGCCATGCCCGCGCCACGGAGCGGCCCGGCGCGCCGGTCTGATGTGGCGGCCCGCCGCGGGGCGGGACCTTCGGCCCTACCGCGACGGCCCGTTCAGAGGGACGCTCCCGTCATGAGCGCCATCACGAAGAAGCGCATCATCGTCGGGATCGACGACTCCGACGGGGCACGCGAGGCACTCAACTGGGCCGCTCGAGAAGCGGCGTGCTGGTCCGCGAGCCTCGAGGTCGTCCACGCCTACCTGCCTGGCCTCCACTTCGTGCCGAGCCCGGGCATGGTGGGTGATCCGTACCAGGCCGACAAGGCAGCCAAGGAGCTGTTGGAGCACGACGTTCCCGGCGCGGTCGGTGCCGCCGGCCTGGCCCCCGCGGACGTCGCCACGCTGGCGATCGAGGGCACCGCGGCTCGCGTCCTGCGGCAGGCGGCTGCGGGCGCCGATCTGCTCGTCGTGGGCTCACGCGGCCACGGTGGCTTCACCGGGTTGCTCCTGGGCTCGGTGAGCCAGGCCTGTGTTCAACATCCGCCATGCCCGGTGGTGATCATTCCGCACCACCGAGCCAGCTGATCTCGTCGGGCGGCCGTTCCGGGGGCGGTCGGCCGTCCGGCGAGTAGACCCGTGGTCGTGACGCGACCATGACCACGGAAGAGTGCCACCGGGGTGGGCGCGGATCCCTGCCGCGCTCTCCCCGGTGGTTGATCGCGCGGCACCGGCGCCCGAAGGTGACGGTGTACGAGTGGGTGGCCAAGGGCCCGAAGGTCTGCATGTACCGCTCGCACCATGACGCCCAGGTGCAAGTGCCCAACGGCCTGATGGGGGCGCTGTACATCGGCAAGCTGAACCTGCCGGCCGGCACCCACGTCGACAAGGACGTCACCATGGTGCTGAACGACGCCGGCACCATCGGCCTCTCGCTGAACGGCCGGTCCTTCCCGGCCACCACCGCCTACACCATGAAGCTGGGCCAGACGATGCTGGTCAACTACTTCAACGAAGGCCTCCAGATTCACCCGATGCACCTTCACGCTCCCCATGGCCTCGTGATCGCCAAGGACGGCGTCGAGCTCAAGCAGCCCTACTACTCCGACACGATCGATGTGGCTCCCGGTGAGCGCTGGAGCGTGCTGTACACCTTCACCAACCCCGGCGTGTGGGGGTGGCACTGTCACATCCTCAGCCCACGCGGAGACGCCACAAGGCTTCCGATACATGGCGACCGCGGTGATCGTGAAGTAGCCGCCCGCGCCCGAGCCCGCCGCCCCCGCCCGGCCGTCAGGGGAGACCGCCGCCGTCTCGTGACGGCGGCGGTCGGCGCGTCAACGCATCGGGAGGGCGCCGAGGCGGTGGCGAGAGCCGTGTAGCGTCCGGCGACGTGCGCTTCGGGATCATGTTCGCCAACACCATGTCGTGGGCCACGGGCTCAGGGGCGCTCGAGGCGGCCCGAGCGGCCGAGGCGGCGGGGTTCGAGTCGATGTGGACGGTCGAGCACGTCGTGTACCCCGACGACTACGCGTCGTCCTACCCCTACAGCGCCGACGGCCGGATGCCGGCGGTGCCCTCCACGCCGATCCCCGACCCGCTCGTGTGGTTGGCGTACCTCGCCTCCGCCACCACGGCGCTGCGCCTCGGCACCGGCGTGCTGATCCTGCCGCAGCGCAACCCGGTGGTCTTGGCCAAGGCAGTGGCGACGCTCGACCATCTCTCGGGAGGGCGTGTCGAGTTGGGCATCGGTGTCGGTTGGCTCGAGGAGGAGTTCGCCGCCCTTGGCATCCCGTGGACCCGGAGAGCGGCGCGCGCCGACGAGTACGTGGCCGCCATGCGTGCCCTCTGGGCGGGCGACGGCGCCAGCTTCGAGGGGGAGTTCGTGTCGTTCTCCCGGGTGTCGTCGAACCCGAAGCCGGCTCGGGGAACGGTCCCGATCGTGGTCGGCGGCCACAGCCGAGCCGCGGCGGAGCGCGCCGGTCGTCTCGGCGATGGTTTCTTCCCGGCGAGAGGCACCCCGGCTCAGCTATCCGAGCTGTTCGACGTCGTACGCCAGACCGCGGCGGCGCACGGCCGGGCTGCCGAGGCGATCGAGCTCACCGCGGGCACGACGGCCGTGCTCGGTCCCGATCCCGCCGGCGCGGTGCAGGAGCTTGCCGCGCTGGGCGTGAGCCGGGTGATCGTGCCGGCGTTCGCGCTCATGAAGCCGAACCCTGCCGAGGCGATGGACGCCTTCGCCGAGCGGGTGCTGCGGCCCACGGCCGCGATCTGACCAGGGTTCACACGGCTCGAGGGAATTTCGAGGGCCCGCCACCCGTCGCTAACGATCCTTGTCGGTGACGCCGGCGGCGTCGAAAGTCGCCATCTCCCGGAGCACCCGGGCCGCCGCCTCGAGGATCGGCAGAGCGAGGCAGGCGCCGGTGCCTTCCCCGAGGCGCAGCGAGAGGTCGAGCACGGGTTCGAGGCCGAGGTGGGCGAGCACGGCCGCCGCCGCCGGCTCGACGGAGCGGTGGCCGGCGATGCAGGACGACGTGACTTGCGGCGCGAAGCGCTGCGCCAGCAACAGGGCGGCGTCGGCGATGACACCGTCGACGACCACGGGCACGCCCACGCCCGCCCCGCCGACGATGAAGCCACAGAGGGCGGCGATCTCGAGCCCGCCGAGGGCCGCCACCGCGTCCAGCGGACCGGTCGCCACCGCGGCGGCATGGCGCTCGACCGCCGTGCTCACCACCCGCACCTTCGTGGCCAGCATCTCGTCGTCGATCCCGGTCCCCCGCCCGGTGACTGCCTCGGCCGGCCGGTCGAGGAGCGCGGCGACGAGGGCCGCCGCCGGCGTCGTGTTCCCGATGCCCATCTCCCCGGTGACGAGGCAGCGGGCGCCGACTTCGACGAGATCGGCGGCGATGGCGGCCCCGACGTCGAGGGCCTGCTCGGCCTCTTCATGGGTCATGGCCGCCTCGACGGCGAGGTTGCGAGTGCCCATCCGCACCTTGCGGTCGAGCGACCCGGGGCGGGGGTGGAGGGTCGAGGCCACCCCCACGTCGACCACGACGACGCTCGCTCCGATCTGGCGGGCCAACACGTTGATGGCCGCGCCACCCGAGCACAGGTTGGCCACCATCTGGGCCGTGACTTCTTGCGGCCAGGGCGTCACGCCTTCGGCCACGACCCCGTGGTCGGCGGCGAACACGGCCACGGCGGCCGGGGCCGGGACAGGTGGGGGGCAGGTCCCGGCGATGCCGGCCAGCTGCGCCCCCAGGGCCTCCAGCCGACCCAGGGCTCCTCGCGGCTTGGTCAGGCGGTCTTGGAGGGCGAGGGCATCACGGACCGCGGCTTCGTCGACGCCCCGGACGCCGGCCAGAGCCGCCGCGAACGATCCGCTCACGGTTCCTGCTCGCCGCGGACGTCATCGCCCCCGCTCGCCGGCGGGCGGAACCAGGGCGTCGCTGCCGCCACGACGCCGCCCACCACGATCGTGGCCGGCGACGAGACAGAGAGGTCACCGCGGGCGAGCTCGCCAACCGTGGTCCGCACCGCCCGCTGCCGGGGGTACGTGCCCCACTCGATGATCGCCACCGGGGTGGCGCGCTCGACTCCCTCGTCTGCGAGACGGGTGGCGATGGCGGCGGCGCGGGCCGCGCCCATCAGCACCACCAGCGTCCCGCCGGTCCGAGCCAACGCGGCCCAATCGACCGCGGACGGGGCGCTCGGATCTTCGTGACCGGTCACGACGGTGAACGAGAGCGCCTCCTGGCGCAACGTCACCGGGATACCGGCATAGGCCGGGGCGGCGATGGCGGCGCTGACCCCGGGGACGACCTCCAAGGCGACGCCCGCCGCGGCCAGGGCGGCGGCCTCCTCGCCACCGCGGCCGAACACGAACGGATCGCCTCCCTTCAGGCGCACGACTTCCAGACCGGCCCGGCCGCGCTCGACCAGCAGCGCGTTGATGGCGTCCTGGGTGACGACGGTGGCCCCGCCCGCCACCTTGCCCACGCTGATCCGCTCGGCCCTCATGGCCAGGTTGATCACGTCCTCGTGCACGAGCCGGTCGTGCACGACGACGTCGGCCCGAGCGAGCAGCGCCGCGCCCCGCACCGTGATCAGGCCGGGATCCCCGGGTCCGGCGCCGACAAGATAGACCGTCACGCGCTGTCGCCCGCCGCTGGAATCGGGAGCTGGACGTTCTGCACGGCCCGCCACCGTGCCACACCTCCGCCGGGCTGAGCCACGCTCGTCCTGAGCGAAGAGGGACGGAGAGACCGTTTTCGCGCGGCTGAGCGGCGTCATACGCCAAGCAGCCGCGTCAGATCACCGAGGGTGGTCCTCTCCGGCGGCCCCGATGGAGTGCGTGCCGAGGGCGGCGCGGTGGTAAGAACCGGGGCGTCATCCGCGCCGTCCCCGGAGGATCCCGACGATGTCGACCGCCACTGACAACAAGCTCGACCAGGACCTGCTGCTCGGCATCTACCGCACGGTGGCGAGCATCCGCACCTTCGACGACCGCGCTCAGGGGCTGATCAAGGCCGCTCAGGCCTTCTTCGTCCACTACCCGGTCCGGGGCCACGAGATCATCTCGGCCGCTGTGGCCGCCGCCATCGAGCCCACCGACTACATGACGGCCACCTACCGCGGCCTCGCCGACGAGGTGGCCAAGGGCGTGCCCTACCGGGAGCTGTGGGCCGAGATGCTCGGGAAGCAGACGGGCACGTCGAAGGGCCGCGGCGGCCCGATGCACATCGCCGATCCCGCCCACGGCTTGATGCTGTGCACCGGCATCGTGGGTGGAGGCATCCCCGTGGCCACCGGCCTCGGTCTCGCGTCGCAGCTCCAGCGCGACGGCCGGGTGACGATCTGCAACTTCGGTGACGGCGCCACCAACATCGGCGCCTTCCACGAGTCGCTGAACATGGCGTCGATCTGGTCGCTGCCCGTGGTGTTCGTCTGCCAGAACAACCAGTACGGCGAGCACACCGCCTTCGAGGTCACGCAGCGCACGTCGTCGGTCGTCGAGCGAGCGGTGGCCTACGCCATGAAGGGCATCAAGGTCGACGGCACCGATCCCGTCGCCACCTATGCCGCCGCCAAGGAGGCGGTCGACCACGCCCGGAGCGGAAAAGGCCCGGTGCTCCTCGAGTGCGTCACGTTCCGCACCCTTGGGCACGTGCTGAGCGACCAGAACGAATACATGGACCCCGATCGCCTCGCCGAGGAGCGCGCCAACGACCCCGTGCCCCGTTTCCGGGCGTGGCTCATCGACGAGGGCGTTGCCGACGAGGCATCGCTCGGCGCCATCGACGCCGAAGTCGCGGCCGAGATCGAGCAGGCGTACGAGCAGGCGTCGAACGATCCCGCGGCCGACCCGGCCACCGTCACCGGTGACGTCTACGCCGAGCCCCGGTCCGGCGCCACCGAGCCGGGAGAGGACGCGCAGCCGGGGGAGAGCATCACCTTCCGCCAAGCCATCAACCAAGCCCTCGACCAGGCCATGGCGGCCGACGAGCGCGTCTTCGTGATGGGTGAGGACGTGGCCGATTCGGCCGGCGGGGGCGTGTTCCACATCACCGAGGGGCTCTCGACCAAGTACGGCGAGGACCGCGTGCGCAACACGCCCATCGCGGAGGAGGCCATCATCGGCGCGGCCGTCGGCTCGGCCATCGCGGGCATGCGCCCCGTGCCGGAGATCATGTTCTTCGACTTCATCGGGGTCTGCTTCGATCAGCTCGCCAACCACGCGGCCAAGCTCCGGTACATGTCCGGGGGCCGCACCCCGGTGCCCATGACCATGCGCATCAACATGGTGGGGGGCACGCCGATCGGCGCGCAGCACAGCCAGTCACTCGAAGCGATCCTGATGCACACGCCCGGCCTGAAGCTCGTCTACCCGTCGACGCCCTACGACGCGAAGGGGTTGCTCCTGGCCTGCATCGCCGACGAGGATCCGTGCGTCTTCGTCGAGTGCACGTCGCTCATGATGAGGCGGGGGCCGGTGCCGAGTGACCCGTACACCATCCCGCTCGGCGTGGCCGACGTGAAGCAGGCGGGCGACGACGTCACCATCGTCACCTATGGCCGGATGGTGGCCGACGCCCTCAAGGCGGCCAAGGAGCTGTCGGGCCAGGGCGTGTCCGCGGAGGTGATCGACCTCCGCTCGCTCTCACCGCTCGACATGGACACGGTGCTCACCTCGGTGGCCCGCACCCGGCGGGCCGTGGTCGTGCACGAGGCGGTGCGCACGTGTGGCGCCGGCGCCGAGATCGCCACCCGCATCCACGAGGAGCTGCACGGCCAGCTGCACGGCCCGGTCCTGCGGCTCACCGCGCCCGACTCGTCGGTCCCGGCGGCGCCGGGCTTGGTCGGGGTGTTCTACCCGAGCGCCAAGGACATCGTGGCGCTCTGCACCTCGATGACGGCGTCCTGACGGCGGCTGCTGTCGAGCGGCGGACGAGGCGACCGTGGAAGTCCCCGATCTCATCGACGCCCTCGAGGCGGAAGGCCATCGCTTCGCGGCGGTCGCCGAGACCACCGACTTCGACGTCATCGTTCCCACATGCCCCGACTGGCGACTGCGCGAGCTGGTGCAGCACCTCGGGGGTGTCCATCGCTGGGCCGCCACCTACGTCGAAGCGCAGCGGGCTGAGCCCCTGGACGTCGATCTGCCCGAGCTCGTGGGCGGCTGGCCGCCGGACGGCGAGCTGGTGGCCTGGTTCCGGCAGGGTCACGCCGCGCTGGTCGAGGCGCTCCGAGCGGCCCCGGCCGACCTGGAGTGCTTCACGTTCCTGGAAGCGCCGTCGCCCTTGGCCCACTGGGCTCGCCGCCAGGCCCACGAAACGGGCGTGCACCGCGTCGACGCGGAGTCGGCCGCCAGCGGCGTCAGACCGTTCCCGACGCCGTTCACCCCGGCGGTCGGCGCCGACGGCATCGACGAGCTCGTGACCGCGTTCATCACCCGGCCGCGCGTCCGCCTCCGCGCCGACAGGGCGCGGACTCTTGGCATCGGCCTCGGCGACGATCCGGCGGCCTGGACCGTGCACGTCGGGCCCGAGTCTGTGGAGACGACGCGGGTGGCCGAAGGGGCCGACGCCACCATCTCGGGCACGGCGTCGGACGTGTTCCTGGTGCTGTGGAACCGCCTCGGAACCGAGCGCATCGACCTCGAAGGCGACGCCGGCGTGCTCGAGCTGTTCCGTGACCGCGTGCGCGTCCGCTGGAGATGACGCCGAAGGCGCGCCGCGGTCACCCCTCGCGCAACTTGTACCGCTGGATCTTCCCCGTTGCGGTCTTGGGCAACTCGTCGAGCACGACGTAGCGCTTCGGACGCTTGAAGCCGGCCAGCTGCGCCTTGCACAGCACCTCGAGCTCGGCCGGGTCGATCGTGGCGCCCGGCGTGGCTACGACGTAGGCCACGGGCGCCTGCCCACCGGCGGCGAGGGCCTGGCCGACGACCGCGGCCTCCAGCACGCCGGCGTGACCGATCAACGTCGCCTCGACCTCCGCCGGTGAGACCCACTCGCCCGCGACCCGCAACATGTCGTCGCTGCGGCCGAGATACGTGTAGGCGCCGTCACTGCCCCGCTCGTACATGTCGCCGGTGCGCATGCGGCTGCCCACGAAGCTGCGCTTGGTCGCCTCGGCCGCGCACCAGTAGCCCGTGGCCATCGAGGCGCCTCCCACGTGGAGGTGGCCCGGGCGCTCGTCGGCCACCGGTTCGCCCGCGTCGTCGAGGAGGGCGACGTCGTAGCCCGGCACCGGCCATCCCGAGCTGCCCGGGCGGATGGCGTCGGGCGTGTTGGAGATGAAGATGTGGCTCAGCTCGGTGGAGCCGATGCCGTCCAGGATGCGCACGCCGTAGCGCTCGTGGAAGCGGTGGAAGGTCTCCGCAGGGAGCGGCTCGGCGGCAGAGACCGCGAGCCGCACCGAGGCGAAGGTGTCGCGGGGCAGCTCGGCGGCGGCCAGCGCGGCGTAGAAGGTGGGAATGCAGAAGAAGAGGGTCGGAGCGAACGTGGCGCAGACCTCGGCGACCAGCGCCGGGGTTGGCGGGCGGACCAGCTCGACTACCGCGGTCGCGCCCACCGAGAACGGGAACGTCATGGCGTTGCCCAGGCCGTAGGCGTGGAAGAGCGGGCCGACCGAGTAGCAGACGTCCTCCGGGCGCACCCGGAGCACGCCGGCCCCGTAGGTGTCCGCGGTGACCCGCAGGTCGATGTGGCGGTGCATGGCGAGCTTCGGGGCGCCGGTGGACCCCGATGTGCACAGCCAGAACCCGGGTGACTCGTCCCAGGTCGGCGCCGGGTCGCCGTTGCGATCGCCGGCGACGAGGGCGTCCCAGTCGGGCGATTCGGTCAGCACGACGTGGACGAGCTCGGGGGCGCCGCTGCGAATCGCATCGAGCTCGCTGGCCCGCTGGGCGGACGCGACGAGGACGCGAGCGCGGCTGCTGGCGACGATCCCGCCGATGTCACGGCCGGGCAGGAGCGGGTTGACGGGGGCGGGCACGGCACCGATGCGCGACGCGGCCAGGAACACCACGTAGAACTCGATCGCATCGAGCATGACCATGGCCACCCGTTGTTCGGGTTGTACGCCCAGCACCCGCAGGCCGGTGGCCGCCGCCCGCACCTGATCGAGGAGCTCGGCGTAGGTCACGGAGCCGCGCCGGCTCACGACGGCGACGTGATCGCCCCGGCCGCGGGTCACGTTGGCGTCGAGGAGGTCGACGCACGCGTTGTAGCTGACAGGCATCACGCGCCCTCCAGGCCGAGCCGGTAGATCTCGTTCGCGTTCCGCCACAACACCCGCTCCAAGGTGGCGTCGCGCAGGCCCAACGCGCTCACCCCCTCGACGTTGTGACGGAAGCCGGGCGATCCCGGCCAGTCGGTTCCGAAGATGGCCTTGGTCATGAGCCGCTCGAGATCGTGGCGGGCGTAGTACTCGGGCAGCCGCTTCGGAGGCAGGCCCGACAGCTCGATCCACACGTTCGGCCGGGCCAGGGCCAGGAACGCGGCGGCGTCGTACCACCAGCCGCGCCCGCCGTGGGCCAGCACCCAGTGCACGTCGGAGAAGCACTGGACGACCTCGTCGACGTGGACCGGGTCGGCGAACCGGTTGAGAGCGCCGGGGAAGACCGAGGTGCCGCAGTGGACGACCACCGGGAGGCCGTGGCGGCGGCACACTTCGTACGCGGGGAAAAGCGACGCGTCGCTCACCGAGCAGCCGGCGTGGACGGGATGGATCTTGAGGGCCACGGCGCCGAGCTCGATCTGGCGCTCCAGCTCATGATCCACGGGGTAGTGGTAGTGGGGGTTGATGGCGGCGAACGTGCGGAACCGCTGCGAGTTGTAGGCCACGAGCGCGAGGTTGTCCTCGATCGATTGGATGCCGGTGACCCGAGGCGAGTACTCGCAGAGGAGCAGACCGACGTCGATCCCCTCCTGCTCCAGCAGGGCGTCGAAGCGGCCGGGGTTGATGGTGCCGTCGGGATCGTAGAGGTCGTCCAACGAACCGAACGGCGCCCAGTCGCGCACCCCCACCTTGAGGGTTGTGCGGCGGGCGGCGTGGATGTGGACGTCCACGACCGGCATGCCGTCGATCATCCCCTAGTTCTACTCGGGAGCCCCAGCCCGCGATGCTGCGACGAGCCCTCGTACGGAGCTCGATCCGGCTTCGCTGGGTGAGCGGAGTTCGTCGGATGGGGGGTTCCGAAGGGGGGAAGGTCTCCTCCCCCCTTCGCTAAATCCTCACGTACTCGAAGTCCACGGGCTTGGTGTTGATGCCGGTCGCGGGCGGGGCCAGCCAGCCGGCGAACTGCCCGGGCTGGCTCACGGGGACCATCAGCGACGCCACGTGGGCGCGGTCATGGTCGGTGGGGAGTACCGACGGCTGGAGTTGCTCCCAGGCGGCGGCGTCGAGCAGGCGACCGTCGGGGCTCACGTGGTGGCTGGCGAACGCACCGACCCGGCGGTGGAACCCGATGTGGGGGAGTCGCAGCTCGACCCCGAGCCCGGACAGCGCGCGGTTCCAGCGGTTCACGCCCTTCTGGCAGTCGGCCGTGTACTGGTCGCGAAGGTCGGTGTTGAGGGCGGTGAGCGCGTCGACCTCGCGAGTCGTCACCGCACCGTCACGAACCTCCTCCACCATCGCGGTGGCGCGGCGCAGTTGATGGTCGTCGGCCCGCTCGGTCTCGTGGAACCGCCCCTTCAAACCCGCGGTGAAGTAGTTGCCCGCGTTGGTCGACACCTCGCTGCCGAACAGGTCGAGCGACACGCTGTAGTGGAAGTTGAGGTAGCGCTGCACGGTGTCGACGTTGATCCCGCCGAACGGGGCGACGTCGTCGGTGTCGTGCTCGCGCATCAGCTCGGCGGTGCGCTCGAGCACGCGGGTGACGCCCGTGGCCCCGACGAACATGTGGTGGGCCTCCTCCTTCAGCATGAAGTCGCACGTGCGGCTGAGCGGGTCGAAGGCCGACTCGCGCAGTGTCGCCAGCTGGAACTTCCCGTCGCGGTCGGTGAAGTAGGTGAACAGGAAGAACGAGAGCCAGTCGTCGGTGGGCTCGTTGAAGGCCCCGAGGATGCGGGGGCGGTCGACGTCGCCCGAGTGGCGCTCGAGCATGGCGTCGGCCTCCTCGCGGCCGTCGCGCCCGAAGAAGGCGTGGAGGAGGTACACCATGGCCCACAGGTGCCGGCCTTCCTCCACGTTGATCTGGAAGAGGTTGCGCAGGTCGTACAGGCTCGGTGCGCTCCGGCCGAGTTGGCGTTGCTGCTCCACGGAAGCCGGCTCGGTGTCACCCTGCACCACGAGTAGGCGGCGTAGGTCGGCGCGGTGCTCGCCGGGCACGGACTGCCAGGCAGGCTCGCCGCGGTGGTCGCCGAAGGCGATGCGGCGGTTGGTTTCGGGCTCGGCCAGGAAGATGCCCCAGCGGTAGTCGGGGGCCTTCACGTAGTCGAAGTGCGCCCATCCCTCCTGCCCGATGCCCACTGCGGTGCGCAGGTACACCGGCTTGTCCTGGAACACCGTCGGCCCCAGCTCGCGCCACCAGGCGAGGAAGCGCGGCTGCCAGGACTCGAGCGCCCGCTGGAGGCGCGCGTCGCCGGCCAGGTTCACGTTGTTCGGGATGCGCGCTTCGTAGTCGACATCCATCGTTCACACCCTCCGAGGGTCGAAAGTCGGGCGGCGGCCGGTGCCGTACTGGCGGAGGGCTCCGTCCTCGCCGGTGGCGTTCGGGCGCTGGAAGATCCAGTTCTGCCACGCGCTCAGGCGGCCGAAGATCTTCGTCTCCATCGTCTCCGGGCCGGCGAAGCGAAGGCTGGCTTCCATCCCCGTCGAGCGCGTCGGGGGAGAAGCTGGCCCGCTCCTCGACGGCCAGGCGGATCTCGTCGTCCCAGTCGATGTCGTCCGGCGCCGCGGTGACGAGCCCGAGGTCCTCGGCCTCGGGCGCCAGCAGGGGGCGGCCGAGCGCCTGGCGCAGCTCGTCGACCCGTCCCGGCTCACCGAGGAAGCGGGTGGCGAGGCGGCTGAGCCCGTTGCCCATGGGGAACGTGCCGAAGTTCATCGGTGAGAGCCACAGGGCCGGGGCGGGGTCGCCCCCGTCGAGCTGATAGGAGCGGTCGGCGGCCAGGAGCAGCTCCAGCAGCGTGCCGGCGAAGCACGATCCCGGCCCGGCGACGGCGACCAGCGACCGAGAGGTCACGTCGAGACGCTTCAAGGTGCGCTTCCAGTAGAGCGTGAGCTCGCGGACCAGCCAGTGCTCGGCGTGGGCCAGCAGCAACTCGTCGTGAGCGAGGACGCCGGCCGGGTCTCCTTCGGTGCGCAGCACCCACGTGCCCAGAGCGGGCTCGTTCGTGCGGAGGTGCAGCACGAGGTCGTCGAGGGCGCGCACGGTGGCGAGCGACCAGGAGGCATCACCGGTCGCCACGAGGTCGTCCGGGTCCGACGGTTGGGCACCGATCGGCGCGCTGACGGTGATCTCGGCCACGCCGTCGGCCCGCAGCAACCGCGCCCGGACTGCGGGATAGGTGATGGTGTCGGTGTCGTCGACGCGGTCAAGGGGGCCGAGGATGACGCCCTTGGCCTCCGGAGGGCGGTCGGACTCGCTCACCATCGCCTCGGCCCGCTCGGCGATCGCCTCGTCCCACCGGCTTCGGGGGGCGAGCTCGTCGACCAACCCCCAGTCGAGGGCCCGGCGTCCCCTGAGCCCTTCGGCGGTGGTACACAGCACGTCGGCGCGATCGCGGCGGACCCCGCGCTTGTCGACGAGGCGGGTGAGGCCACCTGTCCCCGGAAGGACGCCCAGCAGCGGGACCTCGGGCAGGGACACGGCGCTGGCGTTGTCGTCGAGCAGCAGGATGTCATCGCAGGCCAGGGCCAGCTCGTAGCCGCCTCCCGAAGCCGTGCCGTTCACCGCCGCCACGTAGTGCTGGCCCGAGTGTTGCGACGCGTCTTCGATCCCGTTGCGGGTCTCGTTGGTGAACTTGCAGAAGTTGACCTTCTCGGCATGCGAGGCGCCGGCGAGCATGCGGATGTTGGCCCCGGCACAGAACACCTTGTCGAGCCCGCTCGTGATGACGACCGCCGCCACCTCGGGATGCTCGAAGCGCAGCCGCTGCACGGCGTCGTACAGCTCGATGTCGACGCCGAGGTCGTAGGAGTTCAACTTGAGGGGGTAGCCAGGCTGCAGGCCGCCCCCCTCGTCGACGTCGAGGACGAGCGTGGCCACCCGCCCGGCCACGGTCATCCGCCAGTGGCGGTAGCGATCGGGATGGGTCTGGAACGACACCGGCGCGGCGGATTCCTCTTCCCGGCGATCGAGCATGCGAACGAGCGTAGCGACGGGCCGCTCGCCCGAGTTGGCCGAGGCCGCGCCCGGACCCCTACGGTCGCCGGTTGGTGCCCGCTGTCGCAGGGAGGTCAGCCGTGTCCGCCACCGCCCGTTCCACCGATCCGGGGGCCTGAGGATGGCTACAGCCCTCGTGCACATCCGGGTGCGACCGGGGACGGAAGCTCGCTTCGAACGACTCGCCCGCGACATGTACGCCGCCTCTCACACGACGGAGGCGACGCTCCGCCGCTACGAGTACTGGCGGGGAGCCGAGGAGCGGACCTACTACGCCCTCGAGTCCTTCGACGACTACGCCGGGTTCGTCAACCATCAGGCGAGCGATCACCATGTGAGCGCGGCACCGCAGTTCCGCGAGATGTTCGAGGAGATCCACCTCGAATGGGTCGATCCCGTGCAGGGGGCCTCGCCGCTCGTGGCCACCGAGGGCTTGGCCTTGCGGGACGCCGCCACCGACGTCGAAGCCGACGCCTTCGCCCGTCACCCGGTGAGCGTCCAGGACTGGTGGGTGCCGCTGCGGTGAAGGGGCGAAGGGGACGTCCTCGGGGCGACTCCTAGACTCGCCTGATGCCGGCGCCCCACGATGTCGAAGCGGCCGACGGGGAGCCCGCGGGCGACGAGCTGTCCGCAGTGGCCGTGGCCGACGACGTCGTCGGTCTGCTCGAAGGGATGGCGACGACCCGCGCCATCCGCCGTTACCTGCCGGAGCCGATCCCCGACGCCGTTCTGCGCGACATCCTCTTCGCCGCCACCCGCGCCCCGAGCGGATCGAATCGCCAGCCCTTCCGTTTCCTCGTCCTCACCGACGGAGCGGAGGCCCGCGAGGCGAAGCGACTCATCGGCGGCGCGGCTCGCCAGGCGTGGTCGGCCAAGCGCAGGACGGACCGCTACGACGAGGGCACCGGTGGCCGGGCCGATTCGCCGAAGGCCCGCATGGCGCGGGCCATGGAGGAGTATGTCGACCACTTCGACGAGGTCCCGGTGCTGGTGCTGCCGGCTCTCGTGCGCTACCGGCCGCCGCACCCGAGTGAAGGGGCCTCGGTCTACCCCGCCTGCCAGAACCTGCTGCTGGCCGCGCGCGCCCTCGGCTACGGCGGCGTCATGACCGGTTTCCATCACTTCGTGGAAGCTGAGCTGCGGGCCCTGCTCGCCATCCCCGACGACGCCGCCATCGCGGCCACCATCACGCTGGGCCGCCCGCGGGGCCGGCACGGACCGGTGCGCCGGCGCCCGCTCGGCGAGCTCGTGTACGAGGGGCGGTGGGGCCGGGCCGCGCCGTGGGCGGTCGACCCGCCGCGCACCCGGCACACCGCGGCCGGGCCTCCGGGGCGCTGACCTGCGCCTTCTAACCGCTCTCTCACGTTGATGCGCCACGATGGCGGGATGGCCGGCCGGGTGCTGGTGGCCGACGACGATCGGGCGATCCGGGCCGCGTTCGCACGCGCCCTCGAACTCGAGGGTTACGACGTGTTGACGGTGCCGGACGGGGCCGATGCGCTGTCGGTGGCGCGGCGCGACCCGGTCGACGTGCTCGTGCTCGACATCATGATGCCCGGCGTGGACGGGCTCACGGTCTGCCGGGTGCTGAGGGCGGAACGTGACCGCACGCCCATCCTCATGCTGACCGCTCGCACCGAGACCTCCGATCGGGTGGCCGGCCTCGACGCCGGCGCCGACGACTACCTGTCCAAGCCCTTCGACCTCGAAGAGCTCCTGGCGCGGCTGCGGGCGCTCTTGCGGCGCTCGCGCGCCGACGGCGATGCGCAAGCGGACGGCATCGTGCAGGTCGCCGATCTCCGCCTCGACCCGGCGGCGCGGCGAGTGTGGCGTGGCGAGCGCGAGATCGAGCTGTCGAAGACCGAGTTCGATCTGCTCGAGTTGCTCATGCGTAACGCCGGGATCGTCCTCGACCATTCCACCATCTACGACCGGATCTGGGGCTACGACTTCGGCCCCGATTCGAAGAACCTCGCCGTCTACATCAGCTACCTCCGGCGCAAGATCGAGGGTCCCGGCGAGGACAAGTTGATCCACACCGTCCGCGGGGTGGGCTACACGGTGCGAACGTCGTGAGCCTGCGAACCAAGCTGGTGGCCGGGCTGGTGTTCCTGGTCGCGCTGGCCACGGTCTCGATCGGCTGGTTCAGCTACCGGGCCACCGCCAGCCGGTTGGACGCCGAGGTCGACCGCTCACTGGCCGAGACCGTCCAGACCCTCCAGGTCCGGCCCGACCTCGACGACCGGACAGGGCGCGACACCCGCCTCGGTGGTCACGATCTGCCTCCGAGCTACGGTCTGGTCGAGGTGCAGGTGCTCCGGCCCGACGGGACGGCGTCGGCGTCGTCCACCACGGGTGGCCTCCCCGTCGACGCCCAGGAGGCCACCCTCGCCCGCGCCGGGGCGGGGCCGGCGCTGTACCGGACCTTCACCACGACGGGCGGGGAGCGCTACCGCATGGTGACGGCGCCCTTCTTCGGTGACCCGGGGGCCATCCAAGTGGCCCGCAGCCTGGCCGAGAACGGCCGGCTGCTCGACTCGCTGCGGAACCGTACGATCCTCGCGGTCGTGCTCGTCGTCGTCGGGGCGGCCTTGCTCGGTTGGCTCGTCGCCCGCCGGCTCACCCGACGGTTGGTCCGCCTGACGAGCGCGGCGGAGGAGGTCGAAGCCACGGGTCGCCTCGACGTGGACGTCCCCGTGCAAGGGCAGGACGAGGCCGGCCGCCTGGGCGCGGCCTTCAACGGCATGCTCGCCGCGTTGGCGCGCTCGAAGGACGACCAGCAGCGCCTCGTGCAGGACGCCGGGCACGAGCTGCGCACGCCACTCACCAGCCTGCGCACCAACATCTCGGTGCTACGCCACTACGACCGGCTGAGCGAGCAGGACCGCGGGCACTTGCTCGATGATCTCGACAGCGAGACGCGCGAGCTCACCGACATGGTCAACGAGCTCGTGGAGCTGGCCACCGAGACCAGAGGTGACGAACCCGAGGAAACCGTCGTCTTGGGCGAGCTGGCGCGACGGGTGGCGATGCGAGCGCAGCGCCGGAGCGGCCGCACGGTCACGGTCGACGCCGATGCCTCGACCGTCCGCGGCCGCCCCTTGGCGCTCGAACGGGCGCTGTCGAATCTCCTCGACAACACGGCCAAGTTCGACCCAGGACAGCGAGCCCATCGAGGTGGTGGTCCGCCACGGCCGGGTCGAAGTCCTCGACCGAGGCCCCGGGCTCGCCCCGGACGACGTGGCCCACGTGTTCGACCGCTTCTACCGAGCGGTGGCGGCGCGGAGCCGCCCGGGCTCGGGCCTCGGCCTCTCCATCGTGCGAGCGGTGGCCGAGGGCCACGGCGGCACGGTCTTCGCGGGGAACCGGCCTGGTGGGGGCGCGGCCATCGGGTTCAGCCTGCCGCTGTCTTCACCGGACGGGGAGGGTGCGAAGGCCACGGGCACCAGCGGGCACCGGCGGGCGGACGACGCTCGGCCGGCGCCGCGAGCTCGCAAGTCCCGCTCGACCGAGCCCGCGGCGAGCGCCGGGCATGGGGAAGACGCGCCGGGCGATCAGGTCGACACGACGCTGTCGCTGCCTCCGTACACGTTGGGCTCGTAGCGGTCGGCGGCCCAGTCGTTCTCCCAGCGCCCGTTGTCGAGCAGGTACCGGAAGCGGTAGTCGCGGCCGCGCTCGAGTAACAGCGACAACTCGAACCGACCCTCCGGACGCGGCAACATCGGATGGGCATGAGGGGACCACAGGTTGAAGTCGCCGCACACACAGGCCAGCGACGCACCGACGAACGCGGGCAGTTCGAAGGTGATGGTCACGGTGTCAGGCGTGTCACCGCGCCTTGTGCATTCGCTTCCTTCCCGAAGGTGGCAAGCCTTCCCCAGGCGATGCCGGTCGAAACGGCGAGAGCGGGCATGATGGCCGAGCAACGACGGTAGCTCGCGGCACCGGCAGCGTGATGACCGCGGGCGGGAAGGGATCGACCGATGTCCACCAACGACCTGTCAGGCGAGGACCACCGGGCCGTGTGCGAGACCGTCTACCGCTACGCCAGCGCCATCGACACCCGTGACTGGGAGCTCTACCGGTCGATCTTCACCGATGAGGTCGGCATCGACTTCTCGAGCTACAACGGGCGGCCCGCGTCGACGATGCCGGCCGACGCCTGGGTGGCCAACGTCCGAACATTGATGACGGGGCTGGTGGCGACGCAGCACTCGATGACCAATCCGACGGTCACCATCACTGGCGACGAGGCGACGTGCGTCATGTACATGCAGGCCGTGCATGTCCTCGGTGACGCGCCGGCCGGCGCCGACTGGTTCGACATCGGCGGCTTCTACACCGATCGGCTCGTGCGCACCCCCGAGGGTTGGCGGATCCGCGCGGTCACGCTCACCCTGTTCTGGCGCCGTGGCGATGAGGCGATCATGACGGTGGCGCGGCAGCGAGGTGCCGAACGGCTGCGCGAGTAGTGAGGCGAGGTCTCACACGGCAGGCCAGAGGTTGAGCGTGCTCGCCAGCCCGCCGTCGGCCGAGAGGGTCTCGCCGGTGAGGTAACGAGCGGCGTCAGAGGCGAGAAAGACGACCACGTCGGCCACGTCGTCGGGCGTCGAGAGGCGTCGCAGGGCCGTGAGCGCGGTGACCTCTTCTCGGACTCCGGGCTGCGCGAGCGGCGCCGTCCACATGTCGGTCTCCACCACCCCGGGCGCCACCGCATTGACCCGGATGCCGTGCGGTCCGTACTCCATGGCCAGGGCTCGCGTGGCGGCATCCATCCCACCCTTGCTGGCCGCGTACGCAGCTCGGCGAGGGGCGCCGACCACGCCGGAGATCGACGTGATGTTGATGATCGAGCCGCGGCGGCGAGCCACCATCGAGGGCAGGAGCGCCGCACACAGCAGGAGCGGGGCGCGGACGTTCACGGCCAGCATCCAGTCGATCTCGTCCGCGGTGAGGGTGTGGCTGTCCTTGCGGCGCCCGACCCCCGCGTTGTTCACGCAGATGTCGACGGCGCCCAAGGCCTGGAGCGCCGAGTCGGCCAGGGCGGAGGGCGCCTCGGCGTCGGCCAGATCGGTCACGAGGACGACCGGGTCGTGGAGGAGCCTCGCGGCCACGGCGCGGAGCTGCTCTTCCGACCGCGCGGCTACGGCGACTCTCGCCCCGGCGCGGTCGAGGGCCGCCGCGCAGGCCGCCCCGATGCCGCGGCTGGCGCCCGTGACGAGCGCGCTCTGCCCGGTGAGATCGAAAGGGTCGGACATGTGGCGCACCCTATGGCCCGTGACCGCGACCGGCCCTCGCGAGCCGGGGCCGGGCGTTGCCGAGGGAGGTGCAGCCGTCTCAGCAGGAGAAGAGGCGCCCGGTCCGCCGGCCGTGGCGAGCCATCGCCGCGTCGGCGGCGGGCGAGAACCCGTGGGGCGCCTCCGGCAGCGGCCGAGCGAGGACCTCCACGAGGGTGGCGCGCCCGTCGTCGAGCACCCGTTGCGCCCCCAGGTGGCCGACGACTCCGAGCCGGATCCCCGCCGAGGCCAGGCCGGTGGCGACTCGATGCCCGGCCACCAGCGCCGCACCCTGCTCGTCGAGCCCTCGCTCGGCGGCCACGAGCCCCTCCGCGACAGCCTGGTGGCCCGGAGACGCCCCCGCGACGACGAGCCGACGGAACGTCCTGGCGACGGCCCAGCCGAGGCGCTCGTGCACGCCGAGCATGGCGTCGCCGGCGGTGCGCGACGCCGCCCGAGCCGCAGGGGGCCAGCTCAACGCGTCGAGCTGGTGGTCGGCCCACGACACCCGATCGAGGTCGCCCCCCGCCCGGTGGGCGTGCACGATGGCCCAGCGCTCCAAGGTGGCCCACCGCAACGAGAGGTGGGCGCGCACGAACGCATTGAGCCCCTCCTCGCCCACCACCTCGCCCTCTTCAGCGAGCACCTCGAGGCCGTACGAGGCGACGAAGGTCCCCGAGGGGAACGCGCTGTCCCCTAGCTGCAGGGCTAAGAGGGCGTCGCCGGGAGTCATGGCGTGGCCGGCTGTTGCTGGGTGATGCAGTGCACGCCGCCGCCCTTCGCGAACAGCGGGCGGGCGTCGACGCTCACCAGCCGGCGCTCGGGGAAGAGCCGTGCGAACGTCGCCATCGCCTCGGCGTCGGCGACGGTGTCGGCGAACAAGCACAGCACGAGGGCCCCGTTGACGAACGAGAAGTTGATGTAGCTGTGGTCGTTCAGCTCGTCGCTGTCGGGGGCCGTGATCTCGACGAGCTCGAAGGGCCGCCCCGCGGCATCGGTCGCCTGGCTCAGGCGCTCGAGGTTCTCGGCCATGACGGCGTGATCGGGATGGCGGGGGTCGGGTTGCCGGTGGACCAACACCAGACCCGGTCGCGCGAACGCGGCCAACAGATCGATGTGACCGTTGGTCCCGTAACCGCGCATGTCGGCTGTCAGCCCGCTCGCGAGCCAGACGACGGTGGTCACCCCGAGCTGGGCCCGCAGCTCCGCCTCGACCTCGGCGCGGCTCCATCCCGGGTTCCGGCGGGGGTCGAGTTGCACGCTCTCCGTGACGAGCACCGTGCCCGCGCCGTCGACGCACAGGCCGCCCCCCTCGTTCACCAGTCGTGACTGGAACAGGCGCGCCCCGGTGCGCGTGGCCACGAACGGGGCGACCGCGGCGTCGTGATCCCACCGGGCCCACGGCTGGGCGCCCCAGCCATTGAACGTCCAAGCCACCGCGCCGAGGCCACCGGAGGCGTCGACGACGAAGCTCGGCCCGAAGTCGCGCATCCACCCGTCGTCGAGCACGCGGCCGACCACGTCGATGCCGGGGTCCAGCCGTCCTCTCGCCTCGGCTTCGAGCTCGGGATCCACGAGCATGGTGACGGGCTCGAACCGCGCGACGGCATTGGCCACGGCCGCCCACGCGGCCGCCGCCGGGTGGCCCCGCTCGCGCAGGTAGCCGTCGGGAGGCCATGCCATCCACGTCCTCGTGTGCGGGGCCCACTCGGCCGGCATCTTGTAGCCGGCCTCGGCGGGGCTCGGGGTGGCGCCGTCGCTCATCGCCCGGCCACCGGCTCGAACCGAGCGGTGAAGTGGCGCAGCGCGCGAGGCTCTTCGACCATGCGGTAGCCCGGGAGCCGGCTGGCCTCCGCGGCCACGGCTGCGCATATCTCGATCACGTAGTCGATGTGGCTCTGCGTGTAGGTGCGACGCGGGATGGCGAGGCGCACGAGATCCATCGCCGCTGGGGTCTCGCTCCCGTCGGGATGGCGGCCGAACATCACCGTGCCGATCTCACAGCCTCGGATGCCGCCGCGTTCGTACAGCGCCACCGCCAACGCCTGGCCCGGGTACTGCAGCGGCGAGACGTGGGGGAGCAAGGCGCGCGCATCGAGGTACACGGCGTGACCCCCGATGGGCTGCACGACGGGGATCCCCTGAGCGACGAGCGCCTCGCCGAGGTAGGCGGTCGAGCGGATCCGGTAGCGGAGGTAGTCGTGCTGCACCGCCTCGCGCAGACCTTGGGCGATCGCTTCGAGGTCGCGGCCGGCCAGGCCGCCGTAGGTGGGGAAGCCCTCGGTGAGGATGAGGAGGTTGCGGCACTCGGCCGCGACGTCCGGGTCGCGGAGTGCCAGCCATCCGCCGATGTTCGCCATCGGATCCTTCTTGGCGCTCATCGTCATGCCGTCGGCCAGCGAGGCCATGTCCCGCACGATGTCGGCGACGTCGCGCTCGCCCTGCCCGGGCTCGCGCTCACGGATGAACCAGGCGTTCTCGGCGAACCGGCAGGCGTCCAGGAACAGAGGGACGCCGTGCGCGTCGCAGACCGCGCGGACGTCCCGGAGGTTGGCCAGCGAGACCGGCTGGCCCCCGCCCGAGTTGTTGGTGATCGTGACGAACACGACGGGAACCTCACCCGCACGGGCGGTGAGCAACGCGTCGAGCGCGGCAACGTCCATGTTGCCCTTGAACGGATGGAGCGCCGTGGGGTCGTGCCCCTCGGCGATGACGAGGTCGACGGCTTCGGCTCCCGTGTACTCGACGTTGGCGCGGGTGGTGTCGAAGTGCGTGTTGTTCGGGATCACCCGACCCGGCCCGCCCAGCACGGAGAACAGGATCTTCTCGGCGGCACGGCCCTGGTGGGTGGGGATCACGTGCGGGAACGGGAACAGCTCCTGCACGCTCTCGAGGAAGCGGTACCACGACGGCGAACCGGCGTAGCTCTCGTCCCCCCGCTGCAGCCCGGCCCACTGGTCCCGGGACATCGCGCCGGTCCCGGAGTCGGTCAGCAGGTCGATCAAGACGTCGTCGGAGTGCAGCGAGAAGAGGTTGTAGCCCGCGTCGGCGATGGCGCGGTGGCGAGCCCCTCCGGTCGTCATCCGGAGCGGCTCGACGGAATGGATACGAAACGGCTCGATGATCGTGCGGAACCCCATGGATCGATGCTGTCACCCCGGCGGCCGTGGGCGTGTCCCGATCGAAGCCATTGTCATCGTCACCCACAACATCGAAGAAGCCGTCATCCTCGCCGATCGGATCGTGGTGCTGGGCTCCAACCCGGGCCGTATCCGGGCCACGCTCCCAGTCCTCCTGCCCTACCCGAGAGACCGGCGCGCTCCGGAGTCCGAAGGCCTCGTCGATACCCTCTACCGGATCATGACCGGGCGCGACACCGAGGCCGTTGTGTCACCGGCCGACGGTCGACGCGACGAGCGGCGCACGCCCGCCACAGTGCCGCTGCCCCACGTCACCGTCGACGCTCTCTCCGGCTTCGCCGAGATCCTCGCCCAAATGGGACGCGGCGACATCGCCGACGTGGCCGAAGAGCTCGGCCTCGAAGCCGACGACTTCCTCCCTCTCATCGACGCCCTCGAGCTCCTCGGATTCGCCGAGGTGACCGACGGCCAGATCCAACTGACGCCGGAGGGTGCGACCTTCGCCGGGGCCGACATCCAGGCCTCCAAGCAGATGTTCGCCGAGGTCGCCCAGCGCTGCGCCCCGCTCGTCGCCCTCATCGTCAACAGCCTCCGCCGCACCGATGACGGCACTCTTCGCTCCGGCTTCTTCCTCGAGCTCCTCCGACGGCACTTCAGCGCCGAAGAAGCCCGCGCCCAGCTCGACGTCGCCCTCGACTGGGGCCGGTACGCCGAGCTGTACGAGTACGACGCCGATCACGACGAGTTGCGACGAGACGGCTCCTGACAGGCGCGCCCCGGAGTGGCGGTCCCGTTGCGCCAGCCGGGCTCTGAAGCGTCTCAGTAGAGGGATTCTCGTGCCAGAGGCACTGTGGCGGATCCGTGAGGACGTGGTGACAGTGAGTCGGCCTGATAGGGGGGTTCAGTCAGAGGGGACCGTCGAGGCCCAGCTCGGCCAGGAGCGCGGCGCGGTGGGCGCCGAGGGCGGGCACCGCCGGCCGTGTGGGCGGGTCGGCGTGGGTGGACAGCTTCACCGGGTTTCCCGCCACGAGGAACCCGGGCAGCGCGGGGTCGTCGAGGGCCACCACCATGTTGCGTGCCCGCACCTGCGGGTGGGCGAGCACGGCGGCCACGTCGTTGATGGGCGCGCCGGGCAGGTCGGCGGCCTCGAGACGGGCCAGCCAATCCTCGACCTGGCCCCCGGCGAGCGCCGCCTCCAGCTCGCGGCGCAGCTCGGGCTCGTGCTCGCAACGCAGACGGTTGGTGGCAAAGCGCGGGTCGTGGGCGAGATGGCTCACGCCGAGCACGTCGCACAGGCGGGCGAACAACGCGTCGTTGCCGGCGGCCAGGATCAGCTCGCCATCGGCGGCGGCGAACGCGCCGAAGGGCGTGATCGATGGGTGGCGGGCCCCGAGCGGCCCGGGAACCACGCCGGTGGCGACATAGCGGGCGATGGCGTTCTCCAGGATGGCGACCTGGCCGTCGAGCATGCCCACGTCGACGAGCGAGCCGAGCCCGGTGGACTCGCGCTCGTGCAACGCGGCCAGCACGCCGACCGCGCCGAACAGCCCGGCCGTGATGTCGCCGACGGAGGTGCCGACGCGGTCGGCGGCCCGCCTTCCGGCCCGGTGATGCTCATCACGCCGCCCATGGCCTGCACGACCATGTCGTACGCGGGACGCTCGGCGAAGGGGCCGGTCTGCCCGAAGCCGGAGATGCTGGCTTGGATCAGCCCGGGCCAGCGATCGTGCACCACCGCCCAGCCGTAGCCCAGGTCGGCCATCGTGCCGGGGCGGAAGTTCTCGACGAGCACGTCGGCGCGCTCGACGAGCCGCTCGAACACGTGGCGGTCGACGGGATCCTTCAGGTCGAGGTCGATGGACTCCTTGCCCCGGTTCACCGAGGCGAAGTACGCGGACTGGCCGTTGACGAAGGGGCCGATCCCGCGGGCGTCGTCACCGTGGCCGGGCCGCTCCACTTTGACGACGCGCGCGCCGAGGTCCGCGAGCACCATCGTGCAGTACGGGCCGGCCAGCACCCGCGAGAGGTCGACCACCAGGATCCCGCTCAACGCTCCGTCGGCCACGAGGATCACCCTACGAAGCTGGCCACGATGTTGATGGTGGTGGCCACGATGACCGTGCCGAACAGGTAGGCGAGCATGGCGTGGCGCAAGACCGTGCGGCGGACGGCTTGCTTGTCCAGCCCGGTGTCCGACACCTGGTAGGTCATGCCCACCGTGAAGGCGAGGTAGGCGAAGTCGCGGTAGTCCGGGGCGTGGTCGCCGGCGAACTGGACCCCGCCCAAGGGTTCGGTGAAGTAGAGATGGGCGTAGCGCAGGGTGAACACCGTGTTGACGAGCGCCCACGAAAGCACCACCGTGGCGATCGACGCGACCGTGAGGGCCACCCGCATGCCCCCGGTGTCCTGGTTGGCGCGGTAGAGGCCGTAGCCGACGCCGGCGAGGCTGGCCACGCTGGCTCCGAGGAGCAAGAGACCGGCGGTGCTTCGCGTCGGGTCCTCGCGTATCGAGAGGTGATGGGTCATCTCCCCGTCGACTCGGGCGATGACGAGCCAGACGGCGGCCAGGTAGTAGACGGAGCCGACGGTCCAGCCCAAGAGGGAGCCGAGGATCCACGACGTCCACCAACCGGTCGCCAACGCCGTGATCAGCCCGAGCCCGCCGGCGACGAGGACTCGCTGCAAGGAGGGTGAGTGCCAGCCGAGGAGCCGATGTCGCAGCGTCCTTGGTAGCGCGTCTACGGTCACCGTCGCCCTCCTCTGGCGGAGGGTAGGCGGGCTGGTGGCAGGGGGCGCGGATGCCCGATGGTGCGTCCTTGAGCGCGAGGGCGCGGACCTGCGAGCGTGGCCCGATGGACGCCAATGAGTTGTTCGACCTCACCGGCAAGGTGGCCCTCGTGACGGGAGGCAGCCGAGGCCTCGGGCGGGCCATGGTGCAGGCGTTCGCCACCGCCGGGGCGGATCTCGTCATCGCCAGCCGGCGCCTCGAGTCCTGCGAGGCGGCGGCCGACGAGGTCGAGCGCTCGACCGGGCGCAAGGCCCTGCCCGTGAGCTGCCACGTCGGGGACTGGGCGCAGATCGACGCCATGGTCGAGCGGGTCTACGGCGAGTTCGGCAAGCTCGACGTCCTGGTCAACAACGCCGGCATGTCGCCGCTGTACCCGAGCCTCGCGGACGTGAGCGAGGTCTTGTACGACAAGGTGCTGGCGGTCAACCTCAAGGGCCCGTTCCGGCTGTCGGCGCTCGTGGGGACGCGCATGGCCGAGGGCGACGGCGGCTCGATCATCAACGTTTCGAGCCTCGCCGCCGAACGCCCGACGCCGAACGAGCTGCCCTACGCGGCGGCCAAGGCCGGGTTGAACGCGCTGACCCTCGGCTTCGCCCGGGCTTTCGGCCCGAAGGTTCGCGTGAACTGCATCCAGGCCGGGCCGTTCCTCACGGACATCTCGATGGCCTGGGACCTGGAGGCGTTCAGGAAGAGGGCGGAAGAGAACATGGCGATGGGTCGTGGCGGCCAACCCGAAGAGGTGATGGGCGCCGCGCTCTACTTCGCCTCGGCTGCGTCCAGCTTCACCACCGGGGCGATCCTCCGGGTCGACGGGATGCCGTAGGACGGTGAAGGCGACCGTCGAGATCGCTGACGACGCGGGTCACGAGAATCCTGGAGGGCGGGGGCAGCCGCCGAGGCGCTCTGACAGCTGGCCCGCCAGATGGAGGGTGGCGCGGTCGTGGAGGAAGGGTCCCACCACTTGGACACCGACCGGCAGGCCCTCCGCGGTGAGGCCGACCGGCACGACGGTGGCGGGCAGGTAGCAGGCGCCGGCCGGGGCCATCCACATCGCCGCGTCCCAGTAGGGCCGGGGGCGACCACCGATCGCCACGGTGCGACCGGCGAGGGGCTCGCTGTGGTCGTGGGGGATCGCCGGGCAGGCCATCACCGGCAGGAGCACCGCATCCCACTCGTCGAAGAAGTGCTCCCAGGCCCGCCGCATCTGGAGGCGGCGTTCATTCTGGCTGAGCCATTCGCGATGGCGCATCGCCGCCCACCGGTGGGTGTCACCCACCGGGCCGCGCTCCTCGTCGAGGGCGAAGCGCTCGATCACCTCGCGTCGGTACGAGCCGGCCAGCGCGGCGTTCAGGAGCGCGAAGAACGTGTTGGCCACCTTGTCGAGCGTGAAGCCCGGGCGAGCGTCCTCGGCGACCGTGGCCCCGGCTTCCCGCAGCGCCCGGGGGGCACGCGCCAGCAGCTCGGCGACGCCCGGCTCGACGGGACAACGGTCGTCGTCCAGCCACGCCGCCACCCTCCAATCGCGCAGGGGCCCCCGGCGGGGTGGCGGCAGCTCCAGCCGCCAGCCGGGACGGTCCCATCGGTTCGGCCCGGCCAGCACGTCGAGGGCGAGTCGCAGGTCTTCGACGTGGCGAGCCATGGGACCGGCGACGGCGAGATCCGCCAGCGTGAGCGTGCCGGGGGGGCCGGGGATCTGGCCGTGGGCGGGGACGATCCCGAAGCTCGGCTTGTGGCCCATCACTCCGCACATGTGTGATGGCAACCGGATCGAGCCACCGATGTCGCTGCCGAGCTCGAGCGGGGTGAAGCCGCACGCGAGGGCGGCGGCCGCTCCGCCCGATGACCCACCGGCCGTCCGCGATTGGTCGAAGGGGTTGTTCGTGGTGCCGAAGACCTCGTTGTAGCTCTGGAAGTCGCCGGCATAGAGGGGCAGGTTGGTCTTGCCGAAGATGACCGCGCCGGCCTCGCGGAGACGGGCGACCGGCGCCGCGTCCTCGCCGGGAACATGCCCGGCCAACTCGGGCGCGCCCGATGTCGTGCGCATCCCGGCCGTCGACCACGAGTCCTTGATCGTCATGGGCACGCCGTGCAGGGGCCCGAGGGCTCGGCCATGGCTGACGGCTTCGTCGGCGGCGGCTGCTTCCCACCGGGCCCGCTCGGCGTCGATCGTCACCACGCTGTTGACGGAGGCGTCGAGGCGCTCGACCCGCGCCAGCAGGCCCTCCAGCACTTCGCGGCTCGACACCGCCCCGGCCCGGATGTGCGCCGCGACCTCCATCGCCGACCAGTACCCGATGTCCTCCGCCACGTCGCCTCCTCAGGTGAGATGTCGCTGTCAGCCTCGCTCGCGCCGATCACCGTCGGCCATCATCGGCTCATGGCTCAGATCATCATCGCCGGATGGATCGATCTCGACCCCGCGCGCGTCGACGAGTGCGTCGCGGCGTCGATCCCGCTGCAGCGGGCCGCTCGCGAAGAGGAGCCCGGGTGCGAGGCGTACGTCTTCGCTCCTGATCCCGTGGTCCCAGGGCGCATCTCGGTGTACGAGCGTTGGGCGGACGCCGACGCGCTCGCCGCCCACTTCCGGCATCCGAACTACACCGGGATGCGCGACATGCTCTACGCCTACGGGCGGCTGACGTCGGAGACGCTCAGGTTCCGGATCGACGCCGTCGCCTCTGTCTACGACGAGGACCACGTGCCCCGCCCGCACCGCTGGCCCGATCAGGGCTGAGCAGCGCCGAGGATCGAGACGACCTCGGCGTCCGTGGTCTGCGTGAAGTCCCGGTACCAAGGGCCGACCGCGGAGAAGTGGACGGGGGTGGCGACGGTGACCACGTCGTCGGCGGCCCTCGCCAGGGACGCCACCGTGTCGGCCGGAGCGACCGGCACGGCCAGGACGACCTTCGCCGCGCCTCGGGCGCGGGCGACGGCTACCGCGGCGCGCGCGGTGCCGCCAGTGGCCAACCCGTCGTCGACGATGACCACCGTTCGGCCCTCGAGCTCGATGGGGGGCCGCCCGGCACGGAACCGCTCGGCTCGCTCGATCACCACCGCCCGCTCCCGCTCGATGATCGCGGCGAGTTGCGAGTCGGTGAGCCCGGTGCGAGCGATCACGTCGTTGTTGCGGACGAGCACGCCGTCCTCACCGACCGCGCCGACGCCGAGCTCCGGTTGCCAGGGGAGCCCGAGCTTGCGCACGACGAGAACATCGAGCGGCGCGCCGAGGGCGTGAGCCACCTCGAAGGCGACCGGCACCCCGCCCCGGGGCAGACCCAGCACCACGGGATCCTCTTCGGCGAGAGGAGCGAGGAGCCGAGCGAGCTGCTGGCCGGCGTCCCTCCGATCACGAAACCGGTCGCGCACAGCCTCACGGTCGCGCCGAGCCGGGAGGCACGCAAGGTGCAGGGCATCGGGGCGACGCTGCTAGAAAACGGGTCGTGAAGGCGATCGTGATCTACGAGAGCCTGACGGGGCGCACGGCGAGGACGGCCTCCCTGATCGCAGGGCATCTGCGCGCCGCGGGCGTCGCCGTGACGGTGAACCCGATCACGGCCATCGACATGCAGTCGCTGTCCGAGGCCGATGTCGTCATCGTGGGGACCTGGGTCGACGGGCTCATCTTCTTCGGCCAGCGGCCCGGCCGCTCGGGCCGGCTGGTGTCGATGCCGGCGCTCGCCGGCAAGCGGGCGATCGTCTATTGCACGTACGCGCTCGAGCCAGGCAAGACCATCGAGAAGCTCACCCGCATCATCCAGAGTCGCGGTGCAGAGGTGCTGGGCGGGCTCGCCATCCGCCGGGATCAGATCGACGCGGGGGCCGCCGAGTTGGTGGACGGCCTTTTGGCCGCGGTCCCCAGCGTCAGTGACCCTCCGTGATGGTGACTGCGCCGGTAGCGCTCACCGTCCCTGACCGCTCACCAGCCTAACGCTCACCCGGCCTGACACACCCAGCCTGAGGCCCACCCTTCGTCACGCTGACCACGCTCCGTGACCTTGATGGGTCGACGTCGTGAGCGGCCGCGGCGCAAGAGACCTCGGGCCGGTGACGCGACGCCGGCGGCGTGGCATGGGCCGGATGACCCTTTGTGTGCGCTTGCGCGCCACGCGTGCTCGACGACGTCGCGGATGGGCAACGCGCCCTATGGCGCTGCCATCCGGGCGGAGCCAGCATGGCCACACGGGGTCGGAGGGCCCGCGGGCGATGGCGGCACGAAAGCTGGTTCCGAGTTACATGCTCGAGGCGCGGCGGGAGCGAGGACGCTGGGTCGTGGAGGTCCCGGGAGCACCAGGGATGCACGCCGCCAGCCGGAGCCTGGCCGACGTCGAAGCGATCGCACGGGACGTGCTCGTACGCGTCCTCGGCCTCCCCGCTGACGGCTTCGAGCTCGTGGTCGTGCCCGCGCGCTGACCCTCACCTCGCCCGGCCCGGCGCATCTCCTGGCTTCGCGAGCGGTGCCGTTTGACCCCCCGGGGGGCAGGACACCGATCCGTCGTGGCGCCGAGACCCGCATGACGAAGGATGAGCAGGTGCAAGCGATCGCCGAGCGGCGGGTGGGCTGACGCACGTGGACCGAGTGGGCGTGAGCGGCCAGAAGGTCAGAAGCTCCGCCGGATGACCGGAGCCTCCCCCTGGCCCAGGAGTGTGTCCACGAGACCTTCGGCATCATTGAAATCGCGGAAGAACCGGCGCTTGGGCACGTGGGCGAGGGGCGTGTCGTACGCGACGTTCCAGCCGGCGAAAGATTGGGCGACAGGGCTCATCGAGCGGCCACGTGGTGCATGCCCGTGCCGGGCCGAACCGCCGGTGAGCCCAATCGGAAGGCTGGCCACGCCATACCACCAGCGTCCGCTCCGCACGGCCGCCGCACCAGGGGCGCATGACTCAATCCGGATGACGCGATCTCACCATCGAGTGCGGATCAGGCCCCCTTCGGCCCCTCCCGTCCAGGGCTGCGACGAGGGCCGACTCCTGCGCCCAGCGCTTTGGTCCGCGTCCGCGAGAGGATGAACGCCCAGGTCAGGCTGCTCAGATCAGGACGACGACCTTGGTGCCCATGCCCGCCCAGTTGAAGACGTACTGGCACCCATCAGGCATCTCACCTGGTCACGATCCCTGTGAGGGTTCGGCTGTGACTCAGCGGTGACTCACCAGGATCGGCCTTCGCCCCGTTCGGCCGCCTCGAGGCGGCCGGCGAGCCCGGCGGCGACCGCGTTCCGCAGCCGGTCGACGTCGCTCGGCCAGAGATGGCTGTAGGTGTTGAGGGTCGTGGTGGCGTTGTCGTGACCGAGCGCGTGCTGGACCGCGGGGACCGAGCAGCCGGCCGCGATGAGCAGACTGGCGAAGTGGTGCCGGAGGTCGTGGTAGCGGAAGCCGGCATGGAGTTTCGTCCAGCGCCGCCCGAAGGCACGACGGTTGAGCGGATGACCTTCGGCGTGTACGAGGCGGCCGTCTCCTCCGGTGCCCTGGACCTCGACCGAGCGGGCCAGCAGCTCGACCACCTCGGCGGCGACCGGGACGGTCCGGGTCGACGCCGGTGTCTTCGGCGCGCCGAACGAGGCCGGTCCTGATGTCGGTGTGACCCATTGGCGGTCGACGCGGATCGTGCGGCGGAGGAAGTCGATCCGGTCGACGGTGAGCCCGGTGGCTTCGGCGTGGCGGAGCCCGGCGAAGCCGGCGAGGACGACCGCGGGGGCGAGGACGTCGCCGGCGCGTTCGAGAACGTCGAGGACGTCGAGCGTGGTCGGCACCGTGAGCGTCCGCGCCGTCGCCGCCACCTTCACGCCGGCCACCGGGTTACGGGCGAGGAGTCCGTCGTCGACCGCGGCTCGGAACGCGGAGGACAGGACCGAGCGGGCATGCCCTCGTGGAGCCCGCGCCGAGCCCGAGGCGGACGAGGAAGGCCTCGACGTCGCCGCGTCGGATCGTGACCAGAGGCCGCTCCGCCCACCACGCGCTCGCGGCGTCGAGCACCTGGGCGACGCGGGCCGAGTCGGCGGCCGCCACGGCTGGCGGGCCGCGTAGTCGGCCGCCCATGTCGCCCAGGGCGCCTCACCGGTGACGTAGGTGCCCGAGGCCAGCGCGTGCTCGACCTCGAGGAGATGCCGGTCGGCGTCGAGCTTGCGGTCGAAGGTGCGCGAGCGCTGCGGCGCGTTCGGGTACTCGCGCCAGCGGGCCCGCCACCGTCCGCTCGGGAGCTTGTCGATGGCGCCCATCAGACGTCCTCCTCCTCGCTGGCCGGGATCGAGCGGGGCCGTCCGACGGTCGTCGGGGGCAGCAGGCCGAGCTTGCGGGCCAGCACCACCTTCTGGTGCGCGGTCGACTCGGCCACGCCGAGCCAGTAGGCCACCACCTTGGCCGGCGACTCGCCACCAGCGAGGGCCATCCTGTAGAGGCGGGCCACGTAGGCCTCCTCCTTCTCGCCTTCGAGCCTGCCGAGGCCGACCTGGACAAGATGGCCGCTGCCGTCGTCGAGCCAGGCGCCCTTGGCCGCCCGGTGCACGATGTACTCCGCCGGGCGGATCCCGCGGAGGACCTTCGAGCCGATGGGCGGTGCACCGGGTCGGCGCAGGATGCGGATCTCGTTCACGACCAGCTGGCCGGTGCCGGCGTCGACCTCGATGGCCATCGTGACGTCGACGCCGAGCTCCTCGTCGAAGAAGGTGACGGGCTGGCGGCGCTGCATCCACAACCCGCCGCCGAGCTCGATCAGCTCTCGCGGGTCGAGGTCCCCAATCTGCGCTGTGACCCTCCTACTACTACGACTGCCTTTGGTTGCCATAGGACTTGAGCCTAGACGGGCGGAAATCCTTTGGCAACGCTTGACATATCGCCCTCAGCGGGGCTAGGCCTCCGAACTACACGGTTTGTATTTGGAGGACGCGACCGATGGCCCGCACGAACCCACCCGTCGAACCCCTCATCACGACCGAGGAACTGGCGGAGATGCTTCACACCTCGGTCGGCGTCATCCACTACTGGCGCTCGATGGGCAAGGGACCGACGGCCATCAAGGTTGGCCGCAAGCTCCTGTTCCGCCCGTCCGACGTCGAGGCCTGGTTCGACCAGTACCGGAGCGAACCCCGCACCGTCCTCCCGCGGCGCTGAACACCGCGCCACTAACCCTCGCTGAGAAGCGAACGACCCCGCCCGGAGGCGGGGCCGCCACACCGGGGGCCGTTACCCAAAGCGGCCCTATTGACCCTTGGAGGTTCACGTGAACGGTAGCGAGTCTCTGCGGCGACGGGTTGGACGGCCGGGCCGTGGTGGTGGCGGGCTCTACAAGTCGGCCGAGCACGACGGTCACCTGGTGGCCTTCCACGACCCGATGCCCGAGAGGACCGAGACGGTGCACGGGATGGCCGATGTGGCCGTGTGCGATCACGTGCTGTGCGCCACGTGCCTCGAGCACTACGCCGAGGCGCTGGCGTTCGGGAAGGCTCTGGCCCCCCGACTGATCGACGGTGCTCGCGAGAGCGAGTGGGTAGTCGGTCTCATCGGGCAGGGTGAGGCGCGGGGCGGCCAGTCGCCTCCGTGGATCCTGCCGATCCCTCCGACTCCGAGCTCGCCGACGCCGAGGTCTTCCTCGATCGGTTCACCGTCGTTCTGCCATCCGGCTCGGTCGTGGTGGACGACGCGGCGCTCAAGAAGCTCCGCGACGAGCGCGACGACCAGGAGACGTTCTGAGCCGCGTCCCCCCTCGAGCTTCGCCCTCGACGCCTTGCGCGACCACGGCTCGAAGGTGAGCCGTAACGGCGACGGGTTCGCGGCTCAGTGTCCCGCGCACGACGACTCCGATCCGAGCCTCGGCGTGAGCGAAGGCGACGACAACAAGGTCTTGCTGATCTGTCGCGCCGGCTGTCGAACCGAGGACGTGGTCGCCGCGCTGGGCTCACCACGAGCGATCTGTTCCCTCCGAAGGAGCGCGAGGACCGGCGCATCGTCGCCACCTATCCCTACGTCGACGAGGACGGCGAGGTCCTGTTCGAGGCCGTGCGGTACTCACCGAAGGATTTCCGCCAGCGCCGGCCGGATGGCAAGGGCGGATGGATCTGGAACATGAAGGGCGCCCGTCTCGTCCTCTACCGGCTCCCTGACGTGCTCGCCGCGGTAGCGGCGGACGAGACGGTCTGGATCGTCGAGGGCGAGAAGGACGTCGAGGCGATGGTCGCTCGCGGCCACTGCGCCACCACGAGCCCGATGGGGGCGGGGAAGTGGTCCCGGGTGGCCCGCCATGCCGCCCAGGTGCTCGCCGGGGCGACGGTCGTGGTGATCGCTGACAACGACCGTGCTGGTATCGCTCACGCCCGCCAGGTCGCGGCCAGCCTGCGTGACGTCGCCCGCTGCGTCGAGGTCGTCCGCCCGTCGAAGGGGAAGGACGTCTCCGAGATGTTCGCCCTCGGCGGGGAGATCTTCGACCTGGTCGAGCTCGAGGAGCAGGAACCTCCCGAGGCCGCGACCGCCGATGCGGGCGAGGAGACCGAAGGGTTCGTCGCCCTCGATCGGAGCTGGTACGAGCAGAGGCCGGCGACGTTGGGCGCGGTGCGCGCCGCCGCGCTCAGTCGTGGTCTCCCTCCCGATCTCGTGCTCGCGTCGGTGCTCACCGTCGCCTCCACGGTGTGGCCGGTCGACGTGCATCTCCCGCCGATCGTCGGGGGTCCGGGCTCGCTGAACATGGCCGCGATCCTCGGCGGCGCGTCCGGGCTCGGGAAGTCCGCCTCGCTCAAGGCCGGCCAGACGCTCGTCCTCGTGCCTTGCTATCGACGAACCGGGCTCGGCTCCGGGCAAGGGCTGGTTGACAGTCTCCTCAGCGACGACGTCGAGGAGGACGGGCGTCGGTCGCCCTCGGGCGAGGCGGTGCTGTGCACCGAGGCCGAGGCGTCGGTGTTCCACAAGCTCTCCGGCGAATCCTCCACGCTGGCGGCCCGACTGTGCGGGGCCGTCATGGGTGATGACCTCCGCGAGCACCAACGTCGAGAAGGCGCGCCAGCGCAACGTGCCCGCGGGCACCTATCGGTGGTCGTGCGCGTTCGGGCTGCAACCCCGGTTCCTCGAGCGCTTCCTCGACGACATCGACGTCGGTGTGCCCCAGCGGTTCGTCCTGTTCTCGGGCGAGACCTCGCTCGGCGCGGTGGTCGAGGCCCTCGACGCCGGCGAGACGTTCACCTGGCCCGAGCCCATCCGTCTCGACGTCGGCGCCATCACCCGCCAGCTGGTCGAGACCGCGCCTCGATATGTCGATGTGCCGAAGGCGGTGTCGGCCGAGATCCGAGCGAGCCACGAGGCCAAGACGCGAGCCCTCCATGCCGACGAGGACCTCGATCCGTTGTGTTCTCACCACGAGCTCAACCGCCTCAAAATCGCGACCTGCCTCGCGGTGCTCGAGGGCCGGGCCAACATCGACGAGGACGACTGGCGGTTGGCCGGCGACGTCATGGCGGTCTCGTTGGCGAACTGGCGCACGGTGCGCGCCCAGATCGAGCGCCGGCGCCGCGCCGAGGAGGTAGCCCGGCGCGAGGCGGTGGTGCGGACCAACGTCGCCACGGCGCGAGCGCTGGAGGCCGACGCGGTGGAGACCACGGCCGACAAGGTCGCCTCGATCGTCGTTCAGCATCCCGAGGGGATCACGCGCGCAGGAAGGTCGCGGGCGGATCACCCCGAACCGCCGCCCCATCTTCGAGGAGGCCCTCGACCGCGTGCTCGCTGACGGCCACGTGATCGAGCGCCGGGTCGCGAGCCACACCGGCGACGAACAACGCGTGATCTACCCGGGAGAAGGCATGCCGATGAGTGGGAGCGCCGCGAAGGGTGGACGTCCACCCTCGGATTCCGTCACCCCTTACGACCAGGACCTTTATTCCGAGCCGTTTACATCGTCCCTGCTCAGAAGGGTGGGCGATTCGGAAGCGTGGACGTCCACCCTTCGGGCCGGTCTCCCTCGGTCGCGCTCTGTTCGCACCCTCCCGAGGGGGGAAGGGGGAGCGCTCCCCCTTGGTCCGCGCTCCCCCTTGCCGTTCTCTCTCCGTGGTTTCCCGAGGAGGACTGACTACGTGTGTCCACGACCACTATTCGCCGGCCCGAGGATCGCGAGCAATGGCTCGACCTGCGTGAGGGCTACTGGAACGCATCCGACACCGCCGCCCTCTTCGGTGAGCACCCGTTCTCGAACCTGGCCGACGTCTGCAGCCGGAAGCTCACCCACGATCGCGCCGAGGCGACGGCGGCGACCGATCGAGGGCACCGGCTCGAGGACGCGGTGGCTCAATGGTGGTCGGACGTGCATGGCCTGGCCGTGGTGGAGCCGAGCGAGATGCATCTGCAGGAGCCGGTGCTCGCCACCCTTGACCGTCTCATCGTCGGGTGCGAGCACGAGGCGCTCAAGGTCAAGACGACGAGACGGCGCGTCACCGAGCCCGAGCGTTACTGGTGGTGGCAGTGCCAGGCGCAGTGCTGGGCCGCCGGGCTCGACCGGATGCACCTGGCCGTGCTGGACGGGTCGTTGCTCCTGCAATCGTTCGTCGTCGCAGGAGCGCGACGACGACGCTATCGACGCCCTCGTGCGCCGGGCCGCGACCGTGATGGAGTACCTGAGGGCCGGGAAGCTCCCGCCCGAGGTCGTGCTCTCCGCCCACCACGTCGAACGACTGTTCCCGGCCGACCTCGAGGAGGCCGTCGAGCTCGACGACACCACCGCCGACCTCGTGGGCGACCTCGAGGACGTCCGCCAGCGACTGCGTGTGCTCGGCCTCGAGGAGCAACGCCTCAAGGATCGCCTCGCCAACGAGCTCGGCTCGGCCGTCGTCGGAGTCTGGCGCGGTCACCCGGTCGTGACGTGGAGACCGAGCACGAGGACCACGATCGACACCGCCCGACTACGCCGCGATCTCCCCGACGTCGCCCACGCCTACGCGGTCACCTCCACCATTCGAGCCATGCGGGTCATCGGGTGAAGGTCTCCACCGTCAAAGCGCATCCCGGTGCGCACGACCTCGGGATCGACCCATCGCCAACTGACGGCTCCTGGCTCGGCGCCAGGGGAGGCCGGTCAGGTCGACGTCGTGCACCTCTCGTGAACTCTTGGGCGACGTCGAGAGCCTCGGCCTCCACCCGTGCCGGGCCCTCCCTCGCCGCCGTGCCGGCCTCACTGCGGTGCGGACTGAACGGAAGCGCCTTCTCGACGTTGCTGATGAGCCAGTCCTCAACCGTCATCGCCGCCCTCAGGGCCCGGCGGCTGGCGACGAGCCGAATGCGTGCCGCCGCCTCGTCGAACGCCCGGCGCGAGGCGTCATGGCCCAGCTGGCATTTGGCGTACTGGTCGATCCGCCTCTCGGCCAGCTCGATGTCCTCGTCAGGACCCTTCGTCGGGTCGTGCAGCTTCCTCTTCCGGGCGAGCTCCATCTGCTGGTCGTTCATCCAACCCCAAAACAAAGGTGTAGGTGGCCAGTTCGGCGCCCATGCGAGCCGTGGCCAGGAACGCCTCGAGGAAGTCCCCGTAGATCTTCAACCGCTGCTCCCGCCGGAACTCTCCCCGCAGGATGTACCCGAGGAGGGCACCCAATACGGCGCCGGCGATGGCGGCAACAACAGCAGTCACGCCCACGTCATCTAGCAGTTCCCGCCCCGAACCTCACAGATTCATGGGCCGATCAACCCGCTGCGCCAGGCAGCGTCGAGCTCGACCGCCAACGCCCTCAGCCGTTCGTGCTCGAACCGGTCGGCGGTCGCCTCGGCCTTCGCGGTCAACGCCTGGTAGGCGGCCCGCATCCGCGGCCGTGCACAGCTCGCGCCAGGCAGAGCGACCGTCTCTCCTAGGACTATGTTTGGTCTTGGCCGATGTGAGGTGACAGTGATGAAGCGACGGGTCCTGGCCGGGTGTGCGGTTGCGGTCTCGATCGCTGCGCTGTGGGCGGCGCCGGCCGGCGCGGTCACGATTGTCGTGACGCCGAGCACGGTTCCGCGCTCGGGCACGGTGACGGTATCTGGCGACGTGTTGTTCGAGGGCAAGGTGGCCTGCGACTCGGTGCTGCTGATCTCAGATGTGTTCTCCCCCGAGGTCCCCAGCCCTGGAAACGGCGCTGTTCTGCTGCCCGTCGACGCGACCGGGCACTTCAGCCGGGCCGTCGCTCTCAATCCGAGCGCAGGACCGGGGACGTACACGATCGGGGGACGCTGCGGTGGCGGCACCCTCCCCGTTCAGGCAACGGTGACCGTGACCGCAACCGAGCTGGCGCGCACCGGCAGTTCGTTCGGTCCACTCTCAGACGTCGAAGCTCTCGTACTCGGCATCGGCCTCGTCCTGGCCGGCGGGGCAGCAGCCACCCTCGCCCGACGCCCCCGCCGACCGATCGCGAACGCCAACCGCTTAAGCCCAGTCCACGAGGTTGCTGCAACCACAAGACTCGTGCCCGTCGGACGATCGCGATCGCCGCTTCGGGGCGTGTCTGCGGGCTCCCGACGGTGCGACCCCGCTGGTCGAGCACGCGCCCTGAGATACCCCTGCGAGAGCACCGTGGTGCTCTCGCAGGGGAGGACTCATGGGCCGATCAACCCGCTGCGCCAGGCGGCGTCGAGCTCGCCGGCCAGCGCCGACAACCTCTCGTGCTCGAACCGGTCGCCGGTCGCCTCGGCCTTCGCGGTCAGCGCCTGGTAGGCGGCCCGCCAGTCGGCCCGACGCTTCGCCTCCTCGACGCCCATCGTCGCCTGGAACACCCGCTGCTCGGCCCGGTGCTCAGCCTCCCGGCGGAGGCTGGCTTCCCGTTCGGCGACCATCACCGCCATGACGTCGACCGGCTGGCCGGCATCGGCCGACGATTCAAGCGCCGCTGTCACTTCGACGACCCCGAGCGTCGGCCGCGTCTGCCGCCGTTTCGCAGCGGCTTGTTGAGGCCAAAGTGGCAGCGCACACCGCGCTCGTGCTTCGCAACCGGGCGATCCCCGGGGTGGCGCAGGGCCGTCACCGGCGCGAGGCCGCGAAGCGGCCGGACCTCTTCAACGTCGAGACGGCGGTGCCGGTCGGTGGGCACGGTCGCCGCCTGGCGGCCCGCGAGAAGGGAGTGACGCGATGAGGGAGCCGGTGGTCATTCAGGGTGTGTGCCCGACGACGGTGCGGTCGGCCGGGACGCGGGCGGCGAGGCTGGCCGAGCTTCGCCGCACTCAGGCGGCGAAGGTGGCGAAGCTGCAGCGCGATGTCGGGTCGCTTCACCGGAGGGGGGCGGAGTATCGAGGCGCAGAGCTGATGCGGCTCATCAGCGAGTGCGCCGGGCCGCTGTTGATGGCCGACTACCGGTTCCGGGCTGCCCCGGACGACGAGATTCGTGCTGCCGCGGAGAACCCGAATCGTCCGACCAAGCTGCGGCACCTGGCCGGCTTCCTCGTGCGGATGGCGAAGAGCCGTCTCGGGCCCGGCGTCCCCATGAGGGGAAGGAGCTCCTGATCCCGTCCTCCAAGCGTGCCGGCTCCACAGACGGTCAGTTCGGGTAGTAGCCCTGGAGGTCGGCGATGAGGTGGGTGCGGGCCGAGGTGTAGAGGCAGACCCTTCCGCTGGGGGCCAGGGTGGCCATGACTAGGCCGGCGACGGTTTGGCCGGTGCGGTAGTTGATGTTGGAGGCGTGGGGCACGGGGCTGCCGCAGGGGTAGGCGGTGATGTAGCCGGGCCCGTCGGGTTGGGTCACGGTGACGTTCACGACGGCGGCGGTGCCGGTGGCGGGCACGTCGGCCCGGCCTTGCACCGCCACTTGGACCGTCTCTTTCGCTGGGATCTCGCCGATGCCGACTTGTTGACCGTCGATGGTGGTTCGACCTGGTCGGGTGTCCAGCAGGCGCACCGGGAGGGGGGCGACGTAGCTGGCCAGGGGTGCGTAGTAGCCCTCGACGTCGATGATCACGTGAGTCGGCACGGTCGTGGAGAGGCAGACTGCTGGCCGCCCAGTCTCGAACAGCGGGGCAGCCACGATCATGTTGGCCACCGTCTGGCCGGGCACGACGTTGATGTTCGACACCGGCGTCCGCTCGGGAAGGGAAAGACCGAAGCACCCAGCCACGGCAACATAGCCAGCCGCGTCGGGTTGGGTGATGGTGACGTTGAGCACGACCGCGTCGACGTTGTCCGGCACGCCGCCCCGTCCAGCCACAAACATCGGGAACTGCGGTTCGGATGGGGTGATTTTCCCGGCCCCGGCTTCCTGGCCGTCCACGGTGGCGCGGCCTGGCCGGGTGTCCACCAGGCGTGCCGGGGTTAGAGGGTGGTATGTGTCGCTGGAGAGGTAGTACCCGGTGGCGTCAACGATGAGATCGGTGCGGGCACTGGTGAAGACGCACAGCGCTCCTCCTGTGCCCGGATTTGCCACGACGAGGTTGGCAACGCTTTGGCCGGGCTGGAAGTTCAGGTTGGAGGCCAACGGTCGGGGGCTGCCGCAGGCGAACACGGTCAGGTAGCCGGGTGCTTCGGGTTGGCTCACGGTGACGTTGACGGCCACCGCCACCGGGTTGGCGGGCAGTCCTCCCCGGCTGGTTACCACCGCGGTGGCCACCCCGCCGGCGGGCACTTTGCCGCCGCCTTGCTGGCGGCCGTCCACCGTGGTGGCGCCGGGGCGGGTGTCCAACAACCTCGCCGGGGTCACCGACCGAAACACGGTCGTGTTCACCGAGGGCGCCGGGGTGATCATCAGGTTGTGGTACTCGCCGGCGGCCACGGAGTTGGGCGTCAAACCCGGCGGGAGGAGCACGGCCGTGGGCCGAGTACGGCGCGTGTCGGTGCCGTCGCCCAGCTGGCCGGCGCTGTTGTCCCCCCAGGTGTACAGCTTGCCGTCCGAGCCAGCGGTGAGACTGTGTATATGGCCGGCGGCGATGGCGGTCGGGATGACCCCGGCCGGCAAGAGCACGGTCACCGGAGTCGAGCGGGCGCTCATGGTGCCGTCGCCCAGCTGGCCGTAGTTGTTGGCGCCCCACGCGTACAGCTTGCCGTCCGAGCCGACCGTGAGGCTGTGGGCGCCGCCGGCGGCGATTTGGACGGGGCTGACCCCGGCCGGCAGGTGCACGGTCACCGGGGTCGACTTGCCGTCGCCCCAGGTGTACAGCTTGCCGTCCGAGCCGATCGCCAGGCTGTGCTCCTCGCGGGCGGCAATCCGCACAGCGCTGACCCCGGCCGGCAGATGCACGGCCCTCGGCGTGAAGCGGCTGACCACGGTCCCGTCGCCCAGCTCGCCGAAGTCGTTATAGCCCCAGGCGTACAGCTTGCCGTCCGTACCGGTCGCGAGGCTGAAACCGAACCCGGCGGCGATTTGGACGGGGCTGACCCCCGCCGGCAGGTGCACCGTCACCGGGGTTGAGATGATGAGGCTGGCGCCGCTCGGTTCCTGGCCCAGCTCGCCAATGGTGTTCTCGCCCCAGGCGTACAGCTTGCCGTCCGAGCCGACCGTGAGACTGTGCTCCCACCCCGCGGCGATCCGCACGGGGCTGACCCCCGCCGGCAGGTGCACACTCACCGGCGTGGAGTGGCTCGTCGCCGTCCCGTCTCCCAACTGGCCCGAGCTGTTGGTGCCCCAGGCGTACAGCTTGCCGTCCGAACCGGTCGCGAGGCTGAAATCCTGGCCGGCGGAGATCGCCGTCGGCTGCACGCCTGGCGGCAGGAGCGCCCGCGTCGCCGGCGCCCAACGGGGCACGTCCGTGCCATCACCCAACGAGTCCGCCCCCCACGCCACCACGGCGACCGCTGATGCGCTCGTCCCGGCCCGAACCACTCCCTGTCGCGCTCCAGCGGGCGCCCCGGCTGTCACCATCGCAAGCAGACAGCCCGCCGCCACCAGCGACCCTCGCCCTGGCCGCCAGCCCGCCCGCCGTCCCATGACTCGGTCCGCCACCTCGACACCCCCTTCGCCGCCGGGCAGGCTGAACGCTCGGACGGACCCTCGCCATGGGCCTTTTGACTCTTTCAACACTGGCTGTCGAGAACTGCGCTGGAGGGCCCGATCGCCCGTTTATACAGGCAACATTGCCCACCGTAAGATCCAGGCGTGTTTGGCCGGCTGGCGGAGTGCGAGGCGCTCGACGGGCTGCTGGAGCGAGCCCGGGCGGGGGAGGCCGGGGTCCTGGTCCTGGAGGGCGAAGCGGGCGTCGGGAAGACGTCGCTGTGCGAGTACGCCGCGGCCCAAGCGGAGGACATGGGCGTCCTGCGGGTCGTGGGGATGGAGTGGGAGAGCGAGTTCCCGTTGGCGGCGCTCTCCGAACTGCTCCGGCCCCTCCGACACCGGCTGGCGGAGCTCGAGGAGGCGCCTCGGCTGGCGGCGTCCGCGTTGGTCAGCGGCTCGGGTGAGCCCGGCCGTGACCAGTTCGCGCTGGCCAGTGCCACCCTCGCGCTGCTCGCCGCCGAGGCCACGGTGCGCCCGGTGCTGGTCGTGATCGACGACGTGCAGGAGGTCGACGAAGCGTCGGCTGCGGTGATGGCGTTCGCGTTCCGGCGGCTGCAGGCCGACGCGGTGGCAGTGGTGCTGGCTCACCGAGTGGGCGAGCGCCAGCCGCTTCCGGGCCCCTGGGTGCTGCTCAGGGTCTCGGGTCTCGACGCGGCGGATTCGGCCCAGTTGTTGGCGGCGCGGGCCAGCGGCCCGATCGCCCCCGACGTGCGCGACACGATCGTCGTCCAGACGCGGGGCAATCCACTCGCGCTCATCGAGCTGGCCGCCGGGCTGACGGCCGAGCAGCTCGCCGGGCGCGAGCCGCTGCCCGACCCCTTGCCCCTCAGCGACCGCGGTACGGCCTCGTTCGGCCGACGGCTACGCCGGCTCCCGCAGCGCACGCGTGACGCGCTGATCGTGGTGGCCGCCGCTGGGCCCGCCTCGGCATCCGCCATCACCGCGGCGCTGGAGGTCCGAGGCCTCGACTTGGCCGACCTGGCCGAGGCCGAGGCCAACGGCGTGGTGCGGTTCGAGGAGGGCCGGCCGGTGTTCACGCATCCGCTGGTGCGAGCCGCCGCGTTCTCGGCGGCCAACCCGCCGGCGCGCCGGGCCGCGCACGCGGCCTTGGCGTCGGTGAGCCTCGACGATGCCGAGCGCCGCGGCTGGCACCTCGCCGCCGCCTCGATCTCCCCGTCGGAGGAGGTCGCCGCCGCCCTCGAAGCGGCCGCCAATGCCGCCGAGCGCCGAGGGGGCCGACCGGCGGCGTCGGTCGCGCTGCTGAAGGCCGTCGAGCTGTCGCCTCCCGGGCCGGCCCGGCTGACCCGCGAGCTCCGAGCCGCCAATGCCTGCTTCCTCGCCGGGCACCGTGAGCGATCCGTGGTGCTCGTCGAAGACGTGCTGCGCGCCGAGGTTCCCCCTCCGCTGCGTACCCACGCGTTGTTGCTCCAGTCGATGCAGGCCGTGTGGAGCCCGCGGCCCGTCGACGCCGTCCCCGTGCTGTGGGCTGCCTTCGACGAGCTGGCCGCCAACGGCGACCCGGCCGCCCCCGCCGTCGGACTGCATCTCTGCGTGCCGCTCGTCGTATCGGGCGCATTCGGCGAGGCCATCAACGTCTGCCGCCGAGTACAGGCCCTGGCGGTGGCCAACGACACCGAACGACTGGCTGCCCGGTTTCTCGGCGCCTCGATCGAACTGAGACAGGGCGACGCAGACGCCTTCTTCGGGATGGCCGGGCACGATTTCGCCACGTTGGAGGACCGGCTCGTTGCGTCGGAGGCGACGGCGTGGGGCACCGCGGTCGCCTTCGGCTGGAACTGGGGCGAACGCTATGACGCGGCCCAACACATCTGCGAAGCCCAGCTTGCCGAGGCCCACCGCTACTCGGCGGCGACCCTGATGGCCTACCCGCTCAGCGTGCTCGGGGAGGTCTGCCTCCGTCGGGGTGAGCCGGCCAAGGCCCGGGCCCTCCTCGAACAGGCCCTGGCGGTCGGGTATCAGGTCGGGGCGATTGGCCTCATGGCCTTCACCCACGCCATCCGTGCCCGCCTCGCAGCCATGGAAGGTGACAGCGACGCCGTACAGGTCCACGACGCGGCCGTGCGCGACGTGGTCGAGCAGACTGGGCACATCGGTGGCCACATTTACGCCAACCACGCCGCGGGGCTCCTGGAGCTGTCGCTCGGCCAGCCGGCAGCCGCCGTCGCCCAGTTGGAGCGCAACCTGGCCGAGCAGGCCGCTCTCGGGGTCGTCCTCCCAACCCTCGTACCCTGGGAGGGCGACTTCATCGACGCCCTCATCGCCGCTGGCGAGCTCGAACGAGCCCAGCAGGCGACGGCCCGCCTCGACGACGAAAGCAACCGCACCCGCTCCCGTTGGGGTAGGGCCATCACCTGCCGCAGCCGAGCCCAGCTGCAGCCCGAGCACGCCGACGACCTGTGCGCCGAAGCGCTCGGCCTGCTCGACGACGCGCCCTTCGACCAGGCCCGCACTCACCTGGTCTACGGACAGCACCTGCGCCGCCGGAGCCGTATCGCCGATGCCCGCACCCATCTCGCCGCCGCCGCCGAGGGCTTCGAACGCTGTGGCGCGCCCCCATGGGCCCGGCGGGCCGACAGCGAGCTGCGGGCCACCGGCATCCGCCGTGCCACCAAGGCCGGAGGCGGCGAACCGCTCACCGAGCAGGAGCTACAAGTCGCCGTCGCCATCGCCGGCGGCGCCACCAACCGGCAGGCCGCGGCTGCCCTCTTCCTCAGCACCAAGACCGTCGAGTACCACCTCGCCAAGATCTTCCGGAAGCTGGCCATCACCAACCGAACCCAACTCGCCAACCAGGTGGCCGCCGGCAGCATCGCCACGATCTGAACGACATTGGCATCCCCGCACTCCAATGCCGCCCCACCCCGCTGCGCCCCGCACAACGCAACGTAGAGGCCAGGCCAAGGGCCGATGCCGCTGCTCACTACTGGTGCGTCTGCGAAATGGCAGCGCGGGTTCCATCACTGGCGAGCCGAACGGCATTTCGGCGCTGGACTTGGCCGACGGGGTTCCGCCGCTGCGTCACCAACCGGCGCGATCATCGGGCACAGGGTCGTGGGAAGCGGGGACATGGGCGTACTCGATGGAGTGAAGGCGAAGCTCGATCGGGCCGACGCGTTCATCGAGGAGCTTCGAGCACGGGTCGCACCGATCGCTGCAATCGCGACCGCTTCGATCCGACGAGAGAGCGACGGCGACGAAACGAAGCTGCAGTTTCGAGTCACCGAGCTACCGCCGATCGACACCGACATCGCCGTCGTCGTCGGTGACATACTCCACAACCTTCGCAGCGCCCTTGACCATCTGGCGTGGCAACTCGTCCTGTTCGACGGCGGGCAGCCCAATGGCAACACGACGTTTCCGATCCTGACGAGGCCCGGGCGGGTCACGATCAGTCCGGGAATTGCCAACGGGGCGATCCTCGCTGCGCTGACCGAAGCACAGCCATTCTCAGAGGCCGCTCACGGCCACGACCCGCTCGACCACGCGTTGGAACTCGTCCGAGTTCTGAACAACTACGACAAGCACCGACTGCTGCTCGCGGTCGTCTGTTCAATCAGCGCCGATCTTCCCGTGTGGTGGGGTAGCAACCCTGGTGACCCTGAACCCGACCACGCGTTCAACCTTGGTCCACTTCAGCTCGGTTCCGTCGCCCGCTTCGACTTCAGGGGACATCGAGCACCGCCGCATTTCGATCCGACGTTCGAACTCGCGGTATCACCGATGGTCCCGGAGGCACGGTGGCTCAGGCACAGGAGCATCGCCGACGGACTCGCAGCGCTTTCGTCGGGCGTTCGCTGGCAGATCAACCACGGCGGCTTCGTCGCGTTGCTGGGTGAGCGCCAGATCTGACGCCGGCCGCTCGCCCGAGCCGGTCAGGCAGATCTCGTATCCCGTCGCGGTGAGGTGGGATCGTCCGCGTCTGGGTCCGATGCCGATCCGATCGAGCAGCTTTGAGCCTACCGCCAGCGGCGCGCGAGGAGCTTTTGCTGCTCATTCTTGAGAACTGCGAAGCGATTCTCCGCGGTACTGCAGAAGATCTGGGCGTGGGAAGTTGATCAACGACCTGTGCTCGTGAAAGTCGCCTGCGTTCCATTTGGCGATCACAACGCTATACGCCTCGACGTGTGCAACGAGATCAAGCAGACATTTAGGCATCTCGGGAGAGTCCAACAAATCAGCTTTCGTGATGACGAGTTGCTCCATCTTCTCGTTGAGCGGCATGAAGACCTGTTGAATCCAACGCCGCCACGCTTCCCCCTCCTCCTCTGTCGGAGGCCGGGCGGAGTCCCAATAGCTGCCTCCCTCGGGTTTGTAGCGACTGCGGAATGCCTCCCAAGAGCGCGGTCCGTCGCAGTGACAAGCGCCAGAAGCGGCCCGTAGAGGTCTCGCAGCTGAAGGTCCACTCGTTCGAGCCGAGCCGCTCGTTCGGCCAGCCGACGGTTCGTCCAATACGTTGCGAAGTATCCGGCGACTGCAAGTGCCGCAGTAATGGCCAGTGTTGCGGCAACCTTCCAGTCCACGCGTCCGATAATGCCCGTTCTGGTGCTCGTGGGAAGGTGTCTGGTGGGAGGCCATCGAGGAGCCGACCGGGGAGGTCGTGCTCGCCCGCAAGAGGGGCCGCCTCCCCCCTCTGCCACTGGTGCAAGGCGAGCGCCGACGCGTGGCTGGATCGACGCCCTGCTCGAGCGCCTCGACGAACCGGTCGCCCACCTTGTCATCCGCCATCGTCGCCTCCTCGTGCTGGTGCTCCCCACCGTCGCTCGCCCGTCGAAGGTTGTGAGCACAACCAACCTGCGGTGCCGCAGGTCGTAGCATCGGCACGCCATGACCGCCAAGGCCGGAAGCGCTGCCCGTCTAGCCCGAGGCACCCCCGCCTACCGTCGGGTGTCGTGGCCCCTGGGGACCGAGTGCCACCTGTGCGGGTGCAACGACCAGCCCATGACCCGCGACCACCAGCCGCCGCTCAGCCAACACGACCACGTCGAAGGGTCGGAGTGCTGCACCATCCTGCCGGCCTGCGCCGGCTGTCAACGCGTGCAAGGCGCGCAAATCAAAACTGCTAACGGTCGCGCCGGCGCGAAACAGCCGACTGTTTCTAAGCGCGCGAAGACAACACCCCACGCCCTGTCGGCGCGAGATCACCCGGGAAGGGCCCGAGCCGACGCCGAGGCGGCCCGATTCGGGTGTGCGCCTCCCCGATTCCTCACGCCGCGGTCATCGCCATCCGGTCGGGCGCGGGGGCGGTGGCGTTGATGGGCGCTCACCTGCGCCACCCGGCGATGGCCTGGCAGCAGCTCGCCGGCGAGCACCTGTTCGCGACGACGAGCTCGGGGGAGCGCTGGGCTCACCGGATCGGTGTCGTCTCGGTGGCCCGCCAGAACGGGAAGTCGCTCCTGCTGACCGCACTCGGTTTGTGGAGCATCCTCGAGTGGCCCGCCCTGGCCGGCCGGCCAATCACCACCGTGCTGGTGTCCCGCGACCTCCGCCTGGCGGCTCGCATGTTCGAGGTCATCGGCGCCGTCCTCGACGACCAGCAACGCGTGCGGAAGGTCTCTTGGAGCTACGGCCGGCAACGCCTCGTCTGCCATGACGGCTCCGAGCTCCTCATCCAGGCGAGCACTCCGGGGTGCGGTCACGGCCTGGCTGCAGACTTCTGCATCGTCGACGAGGCGTGGGACGTATCCGCTACGTCGATCGAGGACGGGCTCTTGCCGACGATGCGGGCCCGGCCCGACCCGCTGCTGGTGATGGCGTCGACCGCCGGCGACGACGGCTCCGAGTTCCTGGTCCGGTGGCGGGATCGGGGGATCGCCCTCGCCGAGGGTGACATCCCAGCCGAGACGGCGCTCGTCGAATGGTCCTCGGAGCCGGGAGCGGAGGGTCCTGAGGCGTGGCGCGCCGCGAACCCGGCCCTGGGAGCGACGATCAGCGAAGCCACGCTCGAGCTCGAGGCGAAGGCGCCGAACCATCTTGCCTACCGGCGGGCGGCATTGAACCAGTGGGTAGCTTCGGCGGTCGCCTGGATCACCCCGGAAGAGTGGGCCGACTGCACCAGAAGAGATTCCACAGTCGAGACTGCGCAATCTCGGGGCGGGTGGCTGGCGGTCGAGGTCGACCCGAAAGGCCAGGAGTACGTCGGGCTGCGGGCGTGGCGCCTCGAGGATGGGCGTTGCGCCGTCGCCACCGCTCTGCACGAGATCACCGAGGACGGGATGTGGACGGCCGTGCTGAAGCTCATGGACGGCGACCGGACGTTGCGTCTCGCCATCGCCGCCAGCTTGGAAAGCCACCTACCGCCCGTCTTGAAGGAGCGCAGTACGACGGTGGGGTGGCGGGAGCTCGGCGCCTGGACGACGACCGCCCGGGATCGCATCCTGGCCGGCGGGATCGTGCACGGCGGCGAGACGATCCTCGACGCTCACATCCTGCGGGCGGTGGCGTCGAAGAACGAGAGAGGGATGCAACTGTCGACGCATCGCTCCCCGGGGCCGATCGGTTACGCCCGCTGCCTGGTGTGGGCCACGAACCTGGCGATGGTGCCCCGCTCGAGGGTGAAAGCCGCGCTCGGCGTCGGCTGAGTCGTGACTCAGCCATGACTCAAGAGGTCCTCAGACTGCCTCATTCCGCCTATACCAGCCAAAGGCATCAGTGCAGGTCAGGGCTCGCTCAGATCAGGACGACGACCTTGGTGCCCATGCCCGCCCAGTTGAAGACGTACTGGGCGTCGGCCGGCGCCATCCGGACGCACCCACCGCTCCCGTAGCTCCCGAGTTGCGCCACCGTCTGCATGGGTACGCCGTGCTTGAACGGGATGGCGTGGAACCCGATCGTGTTGTGACGGTTCGGGCTGATGGCGAAGCGGGTCATGTAGTCCATCTTGATCTCGGGGAACACCGAGCTCTGGGTGTGAACCGCCTTGCCGAACACGTGGTAGGTGCCCGGGTTTGGCACGAACTTGCGGTTCGTCACGAGCATGGTCCGGACCACGTGGTTGGCATCATCCACCAGCCACACACGGTGACCCTTCACGGTGTAGACGATGCGCCGTCCCGTTCCGGACTTGGCCGGCAACGTGGGCGGCGCGGGCGGCGAATCCTGCTTCGCCTTGAGGGGGGTCGCGGTGGGGTCCTCGTCGACGTTCTCCGACACGACCTGGTTGGCGGCCGCCACGGCAGGAACGGTCGTGCTCGCCGCAGGCAGCCCCGCGGCGCCCTCGCCGGCCCCGATTCCGGCCGAGACCGTCGTCGTCACCGTGCCGCCGCGGTGACCGAGAACGTCGACGGCGCCCACGAGCAGCAGTCCTCCGACCAGCACGCCCAGGAAGACCCGTTGGCGGAGTTGCACGGGATCGCACTCTAGCGGGGCTGCCCCGTCGCGCCAGTGGACCGCACCAGGGCCGCCTCCCCCGGGTGCCCGACGGTCACACGAAGGCGGCAATCACCTCGGCGAAGGCCTCGAGTGGCTCGCTCGTACCCAGGTCGGCCAGGCTCACGATCGCGAGGTCGACGCCCGCCGCGGCGAGCCCCCCGAACCGCCTTACCTGGTCCTCTACCGTACCGGCGTTCACCTGTTCAGCGAACCGCTCGGCGCCCACCCGCCGCGGGCGGTGGCGCTCGATGGCCGCGGCCAGCTCCTGCGGCGTGCGGGCCACCAGCGTCGTCGACAGCTGCGTGACCTCGATCGACGCCGGATCTCGCTCTTCGCGCTCGCAGTGGCGGCGGAGCACCTCGAGCTTGCGCCGGACGGTGGCGGCATCACCGATGACGTTGCACGCGTCCGCGTAGCGGGCGACGAGTCGCAGGGTGCGACGCTCCCCGCCCCCGCCGACGAGGATCGGGACCCGGTCCTGCAGCGGGCGCGGGTAGCAGAGCGCCTCCGGCACCCGCAACACGCGGCCCTCGAAGGCCGGGGCGCCGGGACCCCACAGCAGCGGTAGCAGTTGCAGCGCGTCCTCGAGGACGGCGTAGCGCGTCGGCCCGCGAGGGAAACGGCCAGCCGTAGGCCTCGTGCTCCTGCTCGAACCACGCGAGGCCGAGGCCACACACCGCTCGGCCTCCGCTGAGCACGTCGAGGGTGGCCACGATCTTGCCCAGGTGGGCGACATTGCGGTACGTGATCCCGTTGACCAACGCGCCGAGACGCACCCGTCCGGTGACCGCAGCCATGTGCGCCAACGTCGTCGCGCTCTCGAGCATCGGCTCCCACGGACGCCCCATCGACGGGATCTGCCGGAAGTGGTCCATGACCCAGAGCGAATCGAAGCCGGCCGCCTCGGCCGCCTTCGCCAAGCTGCGCACCCGGGGCCCGAGCTCCTCCGAGCCGCCCGGCCACACGAAGCTCGGGATCTGCAGCCCGAAGCGCAACGCCGGCCGCCTCGCGGATGGGTCGGGCGCGCGGCTCGCAGCAGCTCGGGCGGAGGGTGCGGCGACTCCGGCCGCAAACACGGCCGGCACCACCCGCACCGGCGCGGGCGCGAGCACGTCGTCGAATCCCTCGGCCGCCAGGCGCTCACGCACGGCCGGCCAGGCCCGCAGCTGCGCGTCGAGCACGGCGACGGGCACGCGGTCGGCGCGGGCCCGGTTCCGCTCGCGCAGAACTCCGGCGGGCGCCTCGAAGGCGACGGCCACACACGGCATCCCGGACTGCCGGGCGGCGGCGAGCCAGCGACCGCGGCGATCCGGCTCGAGTCCCAGGGTGTCGATGACGGTGGTCAGCCGCCGTTTCAGCCTGCGCTCCACCACCTGCTCGAGCAACGCGAACGCGTCCGTGCTCGCCGCGATGTCGTACTCGCCCTCTCCCACGAGGGCGCGAAGCCGATCGCTCGACACGATCTGATCGGGGGAGAAGTGGGCGGCCGCCCACGTTGACTTCCCCGCCCCGGCTGGGCCCACGAGCACGACCAGGCAGGGTGAAGGCAGCCGCATCGCGTCGGGGTCCGAGCTCACTGATGGCAACGTACCGGTTGCCTCGCTCGGAGCCGCCCGGATCGCGTCGCCGACGACGGTGGCTCCGATCGGGTGGGGCGGTGACCCAGACCGCGGCTCCCGGCGACCGTGCGCCGGGCCCGGTGATCAGTAGGCTGGCGGGCGTCGATGGGGGGCCGGCGATGCGGGTGCATGTCGATCGGGACAAGTGCCAGGGCCACAACCGGTGCTTTGCCCTGGCCCCCGAGCTGTTCGACGTGGACGACTACGGCAACGCCTTCGAGCGCGCCGACGGCATCGTGCCCGCCGGCGTGGAGGAGAAGGCGAAGCTCGCCGTGGCCAACTGCCCCGAGTACGCCATCGTGATCGAGGAATGAGCCGCTGATGAGCACGACCCACCCGCCGGTCACCGACTGGGCGACGGACTTCGATCACGTGGACCCGACATGGGTGGCCGACCCGTATCCCATCTGGGACGACCTCCGCCAGCGCTGCCCGATCGCCCACTCCGATCGTTACGGCGGGGTGTGGCTGCCGACCCGCCATGACGACATCGCCGAGATCGCCTACGACACCCACCACTTCAGCTCCCAGGGCGTCGTCGTCAACGAGGGCCGGCCCGAGATCGACGCGCCGGTCGGGCCCGCGCCGCCGATCACGAGCGACCCTCCGTTCCATGGCCTCGCCCGGCGCTTGCTGCTACCGGCCTTCTCGCCCAAGGTCATCGAGAGGCTCGAGCCGAGCACCCGCGCGCTCTGCGACGGCCTCCTCGACCGCGTCGTCGACCACGACGGCTGCGATGCGGCGACCGACTACGCGCAGCACATCCCCGTGACCGTCATCGCCAACATGCTCGGCTTCCCCATCGAGGACGCCGATCTGTTCCGCCGGTTCGTGCACAACGTGCTGGAGAACATCGCCGCCGAGATCCCTGATCGAGAGGGTGACTTCCTCGAGCTCGACACCTACATCGACGCGCAGATCGAAGACCATCGTCGCTCGCCCCGCGAGGACCTCACGTCATTCCTGATCGCCGCCCGCATCGAGGGCCAGCCACTGGGCACCGAGCACATCCGCGGCACGATGGTCCTGCTGCTCCTCGCTGGCATCGACACGACCTGGGGCGCGACCGGCGCGAGCCTCTGGCACCTCGCCACCCATCCGGACGACCGGGCGCGGCTCGTGGCCGAACCGGGGTTGCTGCCGACGGCGATGGAGGAGTTCCTCCGGGCCTACGCCCCCGTCACCATGGCTCGCCTCGTCGCCAGGGAGGTCGAGTTGGACGGGTGCCACCTCGAGCCGGGGCAGTGGGTGCTCCTGCCCTTCCCGGCGGCCAACCGCGACCCGTCGAAGTTTCCCCACGCCGACGAGGTGCTGATCGACCGCGCCGAGAACCGCCACAGCGCCTTCGGCCTCGGCATCCATCGCTGCCTCGGTTCGAATCTCGCCCGCATGGAGATCCGCGTCGCCCTCGAGCGCTGGCTGGCCCGGATCCCCGACTTCGAGCTGGCCGACCCGGCCGCGGTGACCTGGGCCAAGGGTCAGGTGCGCGGCCCTCGCACGCTCCCGGTGCGCTTCGCTACGGTGGTCCGGCCATGACCACCTCGGGTTTCCATCACGTTGCCTATGCCTGCCGCGACCCCGAAGCGACGCGTCACTTCTACGAGGACCTGCTCGGGTTCCCGCTGGTGCACACCGAAGTGGTCGCGACGGGTGAAGGAGAGGGCTACTTCCGCCACCTGTTCTTCGACCTCGGCGACGGCAGCTGCATCGCCTTCTTCGACGTGCACGACGTGGGCGAGCGAGACGGATGGTCGGCGGCCATCTCGGAGGGCGCTGGGCTCCCCGTCTGGGTGAACCATGTGGCCTTCGGCGCCACGTCCGAGCGCCAGGAGGAGGTGCGGGCCCGCATGACCGATGTCGGCGTCGCTCCGTTCATGGAGATCGACCACGGCTGGTGCCACAGCCTCTACTACCTCGACCCCGACCGCATCATGGTGGAGTTCTGCCGGGACACCCCCGGGATCAGCCCTGACCCCGAAGGAGCCAGAGCCCTCATCGGCGCCCTGCCCAGCGGACCGTCGGGCAAGCGCCGGCGCTGAATCGGCTCGCGCCGACCCACCCTTGATCCCCTTCGTCACCCAGGACGAACCTCGTTACGGCGAATCCGAGGTGCTGAGCCCGGGGATCCGGCGGGTGCTGGCCGAGAACCCGTCGAAGTTCACCTACTTCGGTACGGGCACCTACATCGTCGGCCACGGGGAGGTCGCCGTGATCGACCCGGGGCCGGATCTGGCGACGCATCGCGCCGCCCTCGAGCGGGCCCTCGGGGGCGAGCACGTCACCCATGTGGTCGTCACCCATTGCCACGCTGACCACTCCCCACTCGCGACGTGGCTGGCCGAGCGCACCGGCGCGCCGACGGTCGCGGCCGGGGTCCACGTGGACGCCCATCCCGAGGTCGCGCCGCCGGCCAAGGCGACCGAGGAGGCGGTGGATCTCGGCTTTCGCCCAGACATCACCATTACCGACGGTGACACCATCAGTGGGCCGGGCTGGACGTTGGAAGCGGTACGCACCCCCGGTCACACGGCCAACCACACCTGCTACGCCTTTCAGGAGCAGCGCGCGCTGTTCACGGGCGATCACGTCATGGGTTGGTCGACGTCGGTCGTGGGGCCACCCGCCGGGGATATCGCTTCGTATCTCGCAAGCCTCCGCAAGCTGCTCGCCCGCGATGACCTCACGCTCTGGCCGACCCATGGCCCGCCCGTGCGCGATCCCCAGCCCTTCGTGACGGCCTACCTGCAGCACCGTCTCGACCGGGAAGCCCAGATCCTCGAGCGGCTCGGCGCCGGGCGCTTCGCCATCCCGGACATCGTGGCCGACCTCTACGTCGACGTGCGGCCCGAGTTGTACGAGCCGGCGGGATGGGCGGTGCTCGGCCACCTCGTGAAGCTGGTGGAGGAGGGTCGGGTCGTCGTCGACGGGCGCTTGGCCATCGATGCTCGGTATGCCCTTGCCTAGTGCCGTGACCGGGGACTGAGGCCCGGTCCGCCGAGCCAGGGTTGGTGCCGGCAAGGCGCGACGAGGAAGCAATAGTCGCAGCACTATTGCGACGAGGCGCAACGCAGTCGGCGCCGGCACTGGCCGGCGCAACGGGGCGAACGTTGCCGGTTACGGCATTAGCGGGAGGGGGGCGGGCCCCCCTCCCGGCCTCCCCGGCGCGGCCGTCGTGGCAGTGAACCTGTCGGGCGGGCCAAGCCCGCCCTCGTGCGACCACGCTGGTGCGGTGGCGAGCGTGACGAACATCAACGAGGTCCTGGACGGACATGTGGGCTTGGAAGTGGAGTGCGTTGATCGTCTCTATCTGAACGCCTACGTCCAGAAGCTGCAGGTCGGGCCGCAAGTGCGTCGGTTCCTGGAGGACCACCTGGGCAACAGGATCGCCTCGCCTGCCCTGTTGGAGAAGATCGGGAACCGGTTCCGTCGCGACGTGTCGGCGTTCGCTTCGGCCAACGACATCCCGGTCTTGAAACTGAAGAAGCCCGACCGGTCTCGTTGGGATGACCGCAAGCTCGACCATGTCCGCCCTCATTTCGATCGGGCTGAACGCGACGGCCGGTTCGGCGTGGTCGCCATCGTGTCGGCCCAAGAGTTCCAGTGGGTCTACAGCGCTGCTCGCCGCACCGGCGGGGGCGGCGGCGTGTACTTCGAGTTCGCCAAGACCGAGCGCCGCGTCGGGAGCTACTACTTCTACGTGCTCGATCCCGACTTCGGGCCCGGCTTCATCAAGATCTGCACCTACTTCCCCTATCCGGCAAAGGTGTGGGTCAACGGCCACGAGTGGGCCAAACGCCAAGCCAAACGGGACGGTGTCACGTTCACGGCGCTGGCCAACGGCTTCGCTACCTCCGCGCAGCCGACGGCGCTGCAAACCATCTGCGACCGGTTCGGCCCTGACGACGTCCAGTCGTTCTTCGACCGCTGGATCACCCACATCCCCACGCCCTTCACCGCCGCTGACCGGGCTGCGGGCTACTGGTGGGAGCTGTCCATGCGCCAGGTCGAGGTGAGCCGCACGCTGGTGTTCGACGATCCTCGCCGAGCACGTGGCTTCTTCGAGTCCCTGGTCGCCGACAACATCGGCATCGGCCGACCCGCACGAGATGGCCGCCGTGTTCGCCCGCCAGGTCCGCAAGACCACCAAAGAGCCCTTCGCCACCCGAGTGTTCTGCCCGGGCACCGAGGTGAAGATCGACTTTCGCTACAAGCACTCCCGGATCAAGCAGTACTTGAAGGAGGGAAGAGCCCTTCGCATCGAGACCGTCATCAACAAGCCGTCCGACATCGGGATCCTCGCCCGGCTCGAGCATCTGCCCGAACTCATCGCCAAGGCGAGCGCGGTCAACCGTCGTCTGCTTATGATCGAACGTGCCGGTCAGGGCTGTGCCATCGGCTCTGCGCTCTTCGAGCGCATCCACCAGCCCTACATACGGGAGGGCCAACGAACCGGAGCCCTGCGCTTCGGAGACCCACGCGCCATGGCCCTGACCGGCGCCCTCTGCGTGTTCGTCCACGCCGTCGCCGGCTTCACCAACAAGAGCCTTCGCGGGCTGGTCGCCGGACTCCTCGGAACGGACTACACCCGATCGCAGATGACCTACGACCTGCGCCGCCTCCGCCTGCACGGGCTCATCCAACGCATCCCCCACACCAACACCTACACCCTCACCAACGACGGCATCCGAGTCGCCGTCTTCTACAACAAGGTCCACGACCGCGTCCTCAGACCACTCGTCGCCGCTGGCCACCAGCCACCCGCACCACCCCAGCTTCGCCGCGCCCTGACCACCATCGACCGAGTCATCACCGACTACGTCGACCACGCGCGCCTCACCCCCGCCGCATGAAACATGCCGACATGCTCAACGTTCTGACCCCAGAGCACAGCTAGGAGGCTGCTCATCCTTGCCCTGGGTGTGGTCGTTGCCTTTGTGATCGTCACCGTGATGCACAACATCTTCGGGCGCGCCCGATGGGTGAACTGGGTGATCTGGACGGCCGCGGCGGCCCTTGTCGTCCTCATGGCGATGCGCTACCCGCTCGGCTGGGTCAGGGCGCGGCCGAGGCCGGACGACGATGTTGGCCGCTGAGGCCGTTGGACCTCGCGCCCTCAGGCTGCGCAGCGTCCCGTGAGGCGTTCGTAGGCGGCGTCGTCGTAGCTCGAGAAGAACGAACCGAGATGATCGCTCATCTCGCTGACGAGCCTACCGAGAACAGCAGCGGCTGGTACGCGGTGATGTCGTAGTCCTGCGTGCCCGTGGCCAGGAGGTCGAACGCGCGGATCTCGGCAGAGCGGAAGGCATCGAGCTCGCCGAACGAGGACAGGAGGCCGGCGCCATGTAGTGGACTTCAGTGATCGGCTGGCCGCTCTGGTAGGCGGCGCCGACCGAGGCGATGTCATCGCGGCGACGCCGGTACTCCGGATCGGAGAGACCGGGGTGGTCCGGGGGCAGCTCGACCGACATCGTGGGCATCGCCTGCGCGTCCCCGACGTCGAGACGCTGCGCGACGTGGTGCTCGTGCAGTTGCACGGGCTGCCCGAGGTGCGCTCGACCCAGACCGTGTTCGTGCTCGAGGACCACCTGCCGTTGCGGGTGCAACCACCCCCGGGCTGAGGCCGCTCAGGCGGGACGGGAAGCGAGCGTGCGCCAAAGGGCGCGATAAGTGGGGTACTCGAGCCCGGGCGTGACATAGCCGCCGGCGCGCAGCATCTGGTGGTAGCGGGGCAGGTTCCGCCACGGCACCCCGGCGTCCACGTGGTGGGCCAGGTGCCAGCCGATGTGGTACGGCACGAGGAAGAACCGAGCCAACCAGTGTTGGCGCACGGAGTGTGTGGTCTCCCGCCGGTCAGGCGACGCGTGCATGCCCCCGTGCTCGGCGATCGACCGCAGCCGGTTGATCACCCGCCAGACCGTCATGTACGAGACGAACCAGAGCACATACAGGATGGGCTGGCCGACCAGGACACAACCCGCGGCGATCATCACTTGCACGGAGAGGATCGACCACGTCGTGCGGCGGACGCGCCGGTCGGGTGAGCGGAAGCCGCCCAACTGTGCCCGCAGCAGCTTCCAGCCCGTCTGGCCGGTGGCATCGCGGATCAGCTTGCGCCGGAGCGAAGCCTTGGTGATGGGATAGCCGACGTAGAGGGGGAGGTCGGGCTCGTCGGGGCCGAACTCCTGGCGATGGTGGGCCATGTGGACGCGCCGGTAGGCGTCGGTCGTGGCGAAGGTCGGGTAGCCGAGCAACCAGCGACCCACCCAGTCGTTCAGCCCGCGGTGGCGGAAGAGGAGGCGATGGGCGGCCTCGTGCATGAGGGCGGCGAACTGGGCATGGGCCCGCCCGAGCAGCAACAGGGCCGGCAGCCAGAACACCGGCCCGAGCCAGACCACGAGGGCGAAGACGGCGAGGGTCTGGAGGTAGAGGAACGCGACGCTCCATGCATTGCGGCCGGAGGGGATGCGCCGCAACGCCTCTCGCGTCTCGGGCAAGGCCCGGCCGTTGGCCAGGATCGGGCCGCCGCTCGCTGGTGGCGTCAGGAGTTCGGGGGCCGGGATCATGGTGGTCGCCACGGCCGCATGTTACATTCCACCGACACATGTCGCAAGTGCGTAAGACACCGGCGGAAGCAGGCGACGACCTGCTCGAACGGCCCCTTTCGGCCCGCTCCCTGATGGCGAGCCTGCTGCTCGGCATGCACCCGCCCAGGCTGTCGAGCCGTCGGCTCGTTCGTTGGTGCGCCCTGTTCGGCGTGTCGGAAGGCACTGCCCGCGTCGCCCTGTCGCGCATGGTCGAGCGAGGAGAGTTGGCGGCCAGCGATGGCGTGTACGAGCTGGCGGGGCCGGTGCGAGGTCGCCAGGCGCCTCAGGAGTGGGCGCTCGAAGCGCCCCTCGCCGACTGGGACGGCACCTGGTGGCTGGCCGCCATCACCTCGGGCGAGCGCCCGGCCGCGGAGCGGGCCGCCTTTCGGCGGGCGGCGGCCGTGTGCCGGCTGGTGGAGGTGCGCGAAGGCTTGTGGACCCGGCCGGCCAACGTGCCGCGTGACTCGGCTCCCGCCGAGGCGTGGGCGCTCGTCGACGAGCCCTGCCAGTGGTGGCGCGGCCGCCCGGACGGCGACGAGGCGGGACTGGTCGAGCGGCTGTTCGCCCCTGGCCGGTGGGCCACGCGAGGCGAGGTGCTCGTCGAGCGGCTCGCCGCGGTCACCCGCGACTGTGGCGGCGCCGAGCCTCCCCTCGCCGAGGGATTGGTGGCGGGTGCCGCCGCGCTCCAGCACATCCGCCGAGACCCGCTGCTGCCGGCCGGGCTCCTCCCCGCGAGCTGGCCGGGGCGGGCGTTGCGCGACGCCTACCAGGCGTATCGGGCTGCCTATGCCGCGGCCGTGGCCGCCTTCTTTCGCTGATGCTCAATGCCCGGTGAGATGGCTGACGACGCTCGTACGCCACCGCGCCGCCCGGCCCTGCTCCTCGGCGCGGTCGGCGCTCGCCGTGAGCTTCAGGGCGGCGTTGATGCCGAGCCACCACAACGGCTCTGGCTCCCATCTCCGCGAGCGATGGCCGACCCAGGCGAGGTGGACGAGGTCGCTGTCGCGGCCGGTGATAAGGTCGGCCAGCGTGCGGCCGGCCAGGTTGGCCGTGGCGACACCGTCGCCGACGTAGCCGCCGGCCCATGCCAAGCCGAGGGCCCGGTCGAGACCGACCGAGCAACGCCAGTCCCTGGGGATGGCAAGCGGCCCTCCCCAGGCATGGGCCAAGGTGGCCGAGCCCAGGACGGGGAAGAGGGCGCGGAACACCGCGTGGAGCTCGGCGTGGACGCGGCCGTCGCGCTCGAAGGAATCGCTCAGCCGTGAGCCGAAGTGATAGGGCGCGCCCCGCCCGCCGAAGGCGAGGCGGCCGCCCGCCGTGCGCTGCCCGTAGATGACGAGGTGCCGGGCGTCGTCGAACGTCGGCCGGCCGTCGAGGCCGATCTCCTGCCAGCTGTGCGCCGAGAGCGGCTCGGTCACGACCATGAGCGAGTAGACCGGCGCCACCGCCCGGCGTTGCCCGCGGAGGCTCCCCGTGTACGCCTCGGTGGCGCGCACGATCACCTCGGCCCGCACCAGACCGTCGTCGGCGTGGACCCGGCCAGGTGCGAGCGCGCGCACCCGCGTCCGCTCGAAGATCGGTACGCCTCGTGCTTCCACCGCCCGCGCCAGGCCCCGCGCCAGAGCCGCCGGCTGGATCGCCGCACAGTGCGGCGTGAAGAGGGCGCCGAGCGCGCCTGCGGCGCCGACGCGGGCGCGGGCCGCGTCACGATCGAGCCAGGCCAGGTCGCCGTCGCCGAAGCCGAACTGGGCCGATTCGTCGCGCCGGGCGCGCAGGCGGGCCACTTGTACGGCCGCGGTCGCCAGTGACAGGTACCCACCCTTCGCGAAGTCCGCGTCGATGCCCTCCTCGGCGGCCACCCGCCCGACTTCGTCGACCGTGTCGAACATGGCGCGTTGCATGGCGATCGCCGCGGCGCGCCCATGGCTGCGCTCGATGGCCGCCAGCCCCATGGGCAACAGCGCCGAGCACCAGCCCCCGTTGCGGCCCGACGCCCCGAAGCCGGCGATCTCCGCTTCCAGCACGGCAATCCGCAGCCCTGGTTCGGCCCGGGTGAGGTAGTAAGCGGTCCACAGCCCGGTGAAGCCGGCGCCGACGATCGCCACGTCCACGTCGAGGCCGCGACCCAAACCCGGTCGCGGCGCGAGCGGATCGTCGCGCAGGTCGTCGAACCAGAACGAACGGCTCCGGTAGAACGCCGGGTCCCTCACGGGCGCGCAGGTTAGGAGGAACGATTGTTGGCTCGTGCAACCTCCCGGGTACGCTCCCGGCGGGCACGAGCCGGGAATCGAGGTCGTGTGAGATTCGGGATCTTCTACGAGCTGCAGCTACCGAGGCCGTGGGAACCGGACGACGAGTACGAGCTCGTCCACAACGCCCTCGATCAGGTCGAGCTCGCCGATCGGCTCGGCTACGACTTCGCGTGGGAGGTCGAACATCACTTCCTGGAGGAATACAGCCACTCCTCCGCGCCCGAGGTGTTCCTCGCCGCCGCCAGCCAACGCACCAAGCAGATCCGATTGGGCCACGGCATCGTCCAGCTGCCCACCAACCATCCGGCTCGCGTCGCAGAGCGGGTGAGCACCCTCGACCTGATCAGCCGGGGACGCGTCGAGTTGGGCGTCGGTGAGGGCTCCTCCGTCACCGAGCTCCATCCCTTCGACCGCCGGTTCCGTGACAAACGGGCCGTGTGGGAAGACGCGATGCGTTGCCTCATGCCGATGTTCTGGAGCGACGCCTGGGAGTACCACGGGGAGTACTTCGACTTCCCGTTGCGCAACGTGGTGCCGAAGCCGCTCCAGAAGCCGCATCCTCCGCTCTGGGTCGCCTGCAGCCAGCTCGAGACGATCCGCATGGCCGGCCGGCGCGGGCTCGGCGCGTTGGGCTTCCAGTTCGTCTCCGCCGAGGCCGCCGAGGCGTGGGTGCACGCCTACTACAACGCGTACGTGAAGCACCTCGAGCCGTTGGTCGACTACGTCACCAACCCGAACATCGCGGTCGTGAGCCAGTTCATGTGCGCGCCGACCGACGAGGAGGCCCGCCGGCGGGCCGACGGTTCGACCTTCTTCCAGTTCGCGTTGGGCTTCTACAACAGTCACGGGCCGGTGGTGCCCGGCACCGTGAGCCTCTGGGCCGAGTACCAAGGCTGGAAGCGATCGCCCAAGGGCCGGGCCGCGCAGCACGGTGGCCTGATCGGCTCGCCGGAGACGATCCGGCGCAAGCTGACCAAGTTCGCGGCTTCCAACGTCGACCAGGTGATCCTGCTCAACCAGGCCGGCCGCAACCGCCACGAGCACATCTGCGAAGCCCTCGAGCTGTTCGCCCGGGACGTCATGCCCGAGTTCCACGCCCGCGAGCCGGAGCACGAGGCCTGGCGGGAGGCGGTGCTGAGCGGCGAGATCGAGCTGGCCGAGATCGACACGGCACCGTATGACCGCCCGTCCAACCAGGCGCCCACGACTGCCCTCGAGGGCGCGCCGCTCGACGAGACCTCGGCCGCAGCGCGGCCTGCCTGAGCGGGCATCGCGCCGCCCGGGGACGCCACCTGGTGTGGCGCGTTCACAGGCGGGGTAGTGCTCCTGCGATGCGGTATGACGGAGTGGCGCACCTCCAGCGTCTCGCCGCACAGGGCCCGAGGCTGGCCGAAACGGTCGAGGAGGCCGCGTCCCGCTCATGATGGCCGCTCGTCCCTCGCCGCTCGCCGGTGGCCACCCGTCGAGGGCTAAGCGTGGCGGGCGCCTGACGGTGCGCTTAAGACGTCGACGACCAGCGCGACGGACCAACTCTCACGAGGCCCTACCCTCCGAAGGGTGTCACTCCCGCCACCACCTCGGCCGCGGGAGGGCTGGTTTCCTGACCCCTGGATCGGCGGCTACCTCCGCTTCTGGGACGGATCGAGGTGGACAGGCTACGTGCACCAGGTGCCACCGCCGCGGCGCACCGAGCCCAAGCTCCCGCTCCAGGCCGGCCTCATCGGCCTGGCCGTCCTCGTCGGCGGGTTCGTGGCCGACATCGTCGTCAGCGTCGTGCTCGTGCTGTTCGGCGCGCCGACACCGATCGTCGCCCTCGGCGGCGCCGCGTCCCTCTACGGATTGGTGCTCTGGTGGTGCGTGCGCGCCAGCCAGACGTGGGGCACCGGCAGCTTGCGCCGCGACGTCGGCCTCTCCTTCCGTCCCCTCGATCTGGCGTTGGGGCTCGCCACGTGGTTCGGCGCCGTCGTCGGTGAGGTCGTGGTCGCGCTCCTGCTGCGGGGGATCGGGCTGCCCAACGGCAGCAACACCGATGTGCTCACCGACAACCGGGACAACACCGGCCTCCTCGTCGCCGTTGCCATCATCGCCATCGTCATGGCGCCCGTGGTGGAGGAGTTGCTCTTCCGCGGCGTTCTGCTCCGTTCCCTCCAGTCCCGGCTGCCGGCGTGGGCCGCCATCGGCGTCCAGGGCGCCTGCTTCGGTCTCGTCCACCTCCAACTGGGGCTCGGGCTGGGCAACGTGGTGCTCGTGGCCATCCTCGCCACGGTGGGCATCTGCTTCGGCATCGCCGCCCACCTCACCGGCCGGCTGGGCCCGAGCATCGTCGCCCATACCATCTTGAACAGCATCGCCGTCGTGACGATCCTCGCCACGACATGAGCCTCAGCGTGGCAGCGGCTGGAGCACGACGTTGTCGATGAGGCGGACCGGCCCGAACCACACCGCCACCGCGAGCAACCCTGGCCGGCGGAGCTCGTCGAGCAGCTCCAGGGTGTCCGGGTCGCGCAGCTCGCAGTACTCGACCTTCACGAGATCCTCGGCTTCGAGCACCTCGAGGGCGGCCTGCACGATCAACGGCGCCGCCTTGCGCCCGGCCGCCACCGCCGCCTCGGCCGCGGCGAGGGCGGCGGGGATGCAGCGGGCGGCTCGGCGGTTGTCGGGGGTCAGCAGCTGGTTGCGGCTCGACAAGGCGAGCCCGTCGTCTTCGCGCACCGTGGGGACGCCGACGATCTCGATGCCGAAGTCGAGATCCGCGGTCATCCGCCTGATCACGGCGAGCTGTTGGAAGTCCTTCTGGCCGAACACCGCCACATGCGGGCGCGCCGCGTGGAACAGCTTCGTGACCACCGTGATGACACCCCGGAAGTGGCCCGGCCGGCCGGCGCCGCAGAGGGGTTCGGCCAGCGAGCCCGGCTCGACGTGGGTCTGGAACTCCGGCGGGTACATCTCGGTGACCGATGGCAGATACAACGCGTGGACGCCGGCTTCGTGACACGCCGCCGCGTCCTGTTCGAGGGTGCGGGGATAGTGCTCGAAGTCATCGCTGCGGTTGAACTGGATCGGGTTGACGAAGATCGACACGACGATGCGGTCGCCGAGCTCGTGGGCCACCTCGACGAGGCGGAGGTGCCCGCGGTGCAGCGCTCCCATGGTGGGCACGAGCACGATCCGGTAGCCGCCGGCGCGGGCCTCGTCCGACCAGGCTTGCGCCTTCGCCGCAGAACTCAGCCGCTCCACGGCTGGTCCATCAGCGAAGGGGGGAAGGAGACCCTTCCCCCCTTCGCATCACGTGCTCCGGTCGACCGGCAGAGCCGGATCGACCTCCGCACGAGAACTTGTCGCCACGTCCCAAGTTGGGTCCCATCAGGAGAACTAGTGGAAGGAGTGGGCGTCGTCGGGGAAGGCGCCCGTCCGGACCTCGTCGGCGAACGTCGAGACGGCCCGGACGATCTCGCCCCGCACGTCGCCATAGGCCTTGGCGAACTTGAAGGTGGTGCCCGACAGCCCGAGGACGTCGTGCAGCACGAGCACCTGGCCGTCGCAGTCCGGACCGGCGCCGATGCCGATGGTGGGGATGGCGAGCAGCTTGGTGATCTCGGCGGCGAGATCGCGCGGGATCCCCTCCAGCACGACCGCCGCCGCGCCCGCGTCCTGCACGGCACGCGCGTCCTCGAGGAGGCGCTCGTACTGGCCGGCGCCGGGGCCGTGCTGGCGCCCCTGGACCTTGTGGCCCCCCATGCGGTGGTAGCTCTGCGGCGTGAGGCCGATGTGGGCCATCACCGGGATGTCGACGCGGGTGATCGCTTCGATGGTGTCCGCGACGGGCAAGCCGCCTTCGAGCTTCACCATCGCCACCCCGCCCTCCTTCACGAGACGGATGGCGCTGTCCAGGCCGGTCGTCGGGCTCTGCTGGTACGACCCGAAGGGCATGTCCCCCACGACAAGAGCGCGGCGAGCCCCTCGGCTCACCATGCGGCAGTGGTACACCATCTCATCGAGCGTGACCGGCAACGTCGTCTCGTGGCCCTGCACGACCATGCCGAGGGTGTCGCCGACGAGCAGCACGTCCACCCCGGTCTCGTCGAGCAGCGCGGCGAAGGCGGCGTCGTAGCAGGTGATCATGACGACCTTGTCGCCGGCCAACTTCCTGCGGGCCAGTTCGGGCACGGTCAGAGGGGTCATGTCCACGCCCGCCTCCTTTCACCAGCGCGGCCGATCGAGCCTACCGGTGGGCCGGCACGCGACACCTCCTGCCCGGGCGCCCCCGCCGCCCCCGAATCCCATCCCTCCCGTTCAGGCGTCTCGCATCGGACGCATTTGCGCGGAGTGACACGCATGAACGGTGAAACCGGCGGCGCGGTATCGGGAGGGCTCACCGCGCGAAGAGCGGACGGGAAAGCGTCCAGATAGGAGGGGAAGCCGCCCGCGGTGGTCGCGGCGAGGACGGCCTTCACGATGGCGCGAGTCACCGAGTCGGCCGCCGCCGCGCCCAGCTCCCGCAGCTGCGAGGCGCGACTCGTCGGGTCGTTGAACTCTCTCGCTCCGGCTTCGGCCTCCAAGGCCTGGCTGCCGGTGGCCAGCGCGAAGAAGGTGTCACCGTCGCTCGGGCCGTGGGCAGGGTTCACAGCTCGAGCGAGGCCGTCGTGGGCGGCCATGGCCAAGCGCCGGCACTCGGCTTTGGCGAGCTCGGCGTCGGTGGCGACGACGCCGATGGTGGTGCTCAGGGTCGGGACCGGGGCCAGCAGTGCGAGCGCGGCCGCCAACTCCGCTCGGGCCGGGCGCCGCAGCCGCCGGCGCTCACCGGGCAGGCGCGCCGCGTCGCCGAGCAGGAGCCCGGTGCCCGGATAGAAGACGCGGCCCGAGGCGTTCACGGCCACGAGCGCGGCGACGGTGTGGCGGCCGCCGACGATGAGGCTGGCGGTTCCCACGCCGCCTTTCAGTCCGCCCGCGACCGCGCCGGTGCCGGCGCCCACGGTTCCCTGCGCCACCGGCCCCCGTCTGGCCCGCCGGGCCGCCATCTCACCGAACGCGGCCCCGGGACGGTTGGCGAAGCGCCCGCCCCGGCCGAGGTCGAACAGCACCGCCGCCGGCACGATCGGAACGACCTCATGGGTGCCCGGGCCGACCGGGAAGCCGATCCCCCGCTCGGCCAGCCAGCTCACCACCCCGTCGGCCGCGGCCAGCCCGAAGGCGCTCCCGCCGCTCAGGCAGATGGCGTGGACGTGCTGCACGAGGTTGGCCGGGTCGAGCAGGTCGGTCTCCCGGGTGCCGGGCCCGCCCCCTCGGACGTCGACCGCTCCCACCGACCCGGGGGGCGTGAGGACCACCGTGGTGCCCGTCAGCCAGCCCCGGCCGCGACGCTGAATCTGGCCGACTCGGAGCCCGGCGACGTCGGTGAGCGCGTCGAGCGGCCCGGCCACTCGATCGGGCGCCGCCCTCACAGGGCCTGCGTGTCGAGCTCGGCGGGGACGTATCGCAGCGAGCCGTAGGTCTCCATGAGGTGCTCGACGTCGAAGTCGCGGATCCCGTCGGGGACGGCCAGGCTCACCTGCACCTCGTCGGCCCCGAAGTCGTACTCGACCACGCCGGCGTGGCGGACGGCGCCGTCCTCCCGCTCGCGCCCGAGGAACGCGGTGGTCGGCGCCCACACGGCGCGGATGCCTCCCGGGAGGGTGCCCAGCCGGAAGCGATGCAGATGGCCGGAGGCGACCACGCGCACAGCTGAGCCCTCGATGATCTCCCAGAAGCGGCCCCGCTCGGGCAGCTCGAGCGGCCCGCCGAGACCGTCGTCGGCCCCGGGATCCGTGAGGCAGATGGGTTTGTGGATGAACAGCGCGACGCGCTCGGCGCCGTGGAGGTGTTGGCGGAGCCATGCCTCCTGCTCCTCCTCTGCCGCCAGACCCGTCCCCACAAGGAGGTCGTTGCAGCCGATGAGGCGCCATCCGTCGATGTCCACCGAGAACCGATCGGCCCCCCAACGTTCGACGAAGGCCTGGAGGCGAGCCTCGGTCGGCGGCTGTCCTTGCCATGGCTCGCGCCCGTTGTCGCCGACGTCGTGATTGCCGGGGATGACGAGCCACGGCTCGCGGATGGTCTGGTGGAGGTCGTAGGCGAAGGCGATGTCCTCGTCGTCGTCCGGGTCGTCGAGGACAAGGTCGCCGGTGTTGATGACGAGGTCGGGCCGGCGCCGCGCCAGATGGCCGAGCACGGCCTCGAAGTTGGGCACGGCCCAGGGACGTTTCGGCGACAAATGGGTGTCGGAGATCTGCGTGACCCGGAAGCTCACGCCACCAGTGTGGCCGGTCGTCGCGGGCGACGCGACGTTATCGTGCCCGCATGACCCGCAACTTCGACTTGTACTGCCAGGCCCTCGACGGCTTCGACACCGCCATCCGGGCGGTGCCCGACGACGCCTGGGAGTCACCGTCGCCCTGCACGAAGTGGGCCGCGGTCGACGTGGCTGGGCACGTCATCGACGTCCAGCGGTCGGTCGCCCGCATGCTCACAGGTGCGGAGGCTCCGGCTCAGCGACCGAGCTTGCGGGAGCGAGCCGGCGACGACCCGGTGGCGAGCTGGACGGCGGCGCGCGCCGACCTCCTTGTCGCCGCCCGCCCGCCCGGCGCGCTCGAGAGAGTGGCGGCCACGCCCTTCGGCGAGATGCCCGTCGACGACTTCCTCGGCATCATCGTGCTGGATGCGCTGACCCACACCTGGGATCTGGGGCGCGCCGCCAAGCTCGACGTGCAGCTCGACCCAGAGCTGGTGGCGCTCTGCTCCGAGCGCATCCGGCCGCTCGACGCCGCCATCCGCCGCCCAGGGTTCTTCGAGCCCGCCCGCCCTGCGCCCGAAGGGGCCGATCCCCAGACCGAGCTCATGGCCTTCCTCGGCCGCGAGGTCTGAGATGGCGGCGGAATCGGCGGCGCGGCTGCCGTGCCCGCGCTGCGGCGCGCCGGCCGACGGGCCTTACTACGGACCATGCCGGACGTGCCGAGACGAGCTCCGCGCCCGCTCCGCGCAGGACGGTCGGATCGTCGAGGTGGGGGCCTACGAGCCGAAGCGACACGTGACGCCGAACGCCGTCGCCTTCCGCCACGACTGAGCTCCGGCGGGAGCCCGTGGAGCCGCACGCGTTGAAGGAAGCATTGCTCGAGCGGGCGCTCGCGCGTGCCGGCATCGCTCGGGCGCGATGGCGACCCACCCGAGGGGTGGACGAGAACCGGCGCGTCATCGAGGCCGTCTACGGCTATTACGGCGAGCTGTTCGTCGCCCATCCTCAGCTGAAGTGGGCGGGCATGGCGAGCATGATCGGGCCGGCGTTCTACGCCGGCTTCGAGGACATCGGGTTGCTCCCCGACGCCGGCCGGAGGGCGCTGCGCGCCCTGTTCGGGCGCACCTCCCGTCGCGTCACCGACGAGGTGACGGGCGACCTCGGCTTCTTCGAGACGACCTTCCTCACGATGCAGAAGAAGATCTTCGAGGATCAGGCCCCGATGCACGAGGCCTACCTCGCGGATGGCGTCCGTGGGGTGGAGGAGCTCTTCCAGGCCAGGATCATCGACGTCGCCACGAACGAGGCGTGGCAGCAGATCGACAGCGGCTGGCGGGGTGACGACGCCGCGCTGGTCGACCGTGGCAACCGGACGCTGCTCTTCCGGGAGCAGTTCGACATCATCGACCGGTTCTACCGCCGGATGCTCGGGCACCACGGTGTCGAGGGCCCGCTCTTCACGTATCTCCTCACGCTGTTCGGGGCACCGTCGGTGCCAGGCGCCCATTCGTTCGCGGAGCGCTTCCCCCGCATCTTCCTCATCCGGCTGGGGCGCAGCACCGTCAACGTGCGCACGCCCTTGGCCGACGGCAACATCGCCACCTTCGCCAACCGCTGGAAGCTGATCGACGAGGACACGCTGCCCGCCTATCTCGCCTTCGTCAGAGATCGCGCCGAGGAAGCGCGCCGGCTGGTCGCCACCCCGGTCTCGCGGCGCGCCTCGCCCTACCGTCTGCTCGCGCGCCGGCGGGCTGGCACTGGCCGCGCTCACCCACTGGGGGCTCAGCGTGCCCCCCGAGCTCCCGGTCGAGCGTGCCGCTCGACCGGCGGCCGCAGCCGCCGAGACATTGATCGACCTGACGAGGCCGCCCAGCCGAGGATCCGTCGGCCTTGCGGCGGGAGGCGACAGCCGGGTCTGGATGGACCCCGCGGCCCGGCCGTTCTCGGTGGTGGTCGCGCTCCCGGGCGGCCGCACCTTCGACGCTCGAGTGGAGCTGGCCGTGGTGCTCTGCCCGACCCGGACGAGCGATCCCGACCGCCTCACGCTGCGGCTGCCACCGGCCGGCCTCGCGGCGACGGAGCAGTTGCTCTCGCGGTACGCCGCCGCGTGGGGGTTCCCGATGAGTGCCGTCGAGGATTGGCGGAGGGGGGCGGAGCGCCGCGCCGGGAGCGACCGCGACTACAGCACCCACGTGTTCACGCCGGACGCCGTCGGGTTCGTCCATCTGGAGTTCCAGGTCTCGCACCACGTCAGCGAGCGTGACTTCGTCACCACCGTGCTGCTCTCGTGGCCGGGCTAGCCCGGATGAGCTAGCGGCCCGGAGCGAACCATGGTAGCTGAGCTTCGATTCTGGCTCGCCCGATCGGAACTTGAACCGGAGGGTGCCGTGAACGGCAGGTTGCGGTTCAAGTTCCCGCGTGGGTGCGGGTGCTCGGGGGCCATCCGGGGGCGTCGACACGCCATGCAGGGGCCTGCCCCCATCGCTCGGCGTAGGTCACCTCGTGGGGCGGCTGGCGCCGGGCCACGTCCCAGCGCCCAGTCGGGTAGCCGAACGTGACGAGGGCCATCGGCACCCACCCCTCGCCCTCGGGCACGCCGAGCAGCGCGAGGACTTCGGCCCGCCGGTACTTGAACAACAGCGTCGTGAGCGACGTCCCGATCCCCTCGGCGCGGGCGGCGAGCATGGCGCTCCAGAGCGCCGGGAAGATCGACGACTCGCCCGCCGGCTTGCCGAACGCGAACAGCAGCAGCGGAACGTCGGCGAAGTGGTCGGCCAACCAGTTGGCCGATGCCGCCGTCCGCTTGGCCGCTTGCACGCGGGGGTCGTCGGGGTCGCCGTGCTCGATCATGTCCATGACGGCCTTGTACTGGGTGCGGTTCAACTCGGTGAGGCCTTCGCGGTACCACGGGGCGAGGATCGCCTTCGTCTCCGGTGACGTGACGGTCAGGAAGCGCCAACGCTGCTGGTTGCCACCCGAGGGCGCGCGCACGGCGGCATCGAGGATGCGGGCCACGATCTCGTCAGGGATCGGATCCGGTTTCACGCGCCGCATCGCCCGAGTCGTATAGAGCGCCTCGAAGAGTTCCATCGGCCACCTCCGTCGTCGCCGGGATGGTAGGCGCGTGGGGGAGTTGTCCCCTGGGGCCGGAGCGCGGCCATCGTGTGCGGCACGGGGGACGGCCCCCGAGTGGAAGGGGGTCTCATGGCTGGCGAGCCCGGCAAGGTCAGCGACTACGAGGACTTGAAGAGCTACGTCCTCGCGGCGGAGCACGAACAAGAGCTCCTCGATCGCCAGAACGAGTGCACCTTCATGTGGACGACGAGGGCGGGCGCACCCGTCGGCGTGATCATGAACTACGTGGCGCGAGACGGTCGCCTCTGGCTGACCTCGGCCGCCGGGCGCAAGCGGATCGCGGCCGTGCGCCGCGATCCTCGGGTGGCGATCGCCATCACCACAAAGGGATCGGGCATCAGCGTGAGCCGTTCCCTCACCTACAAGGGAACCTGCACCATCCACGACGACGCCGAGACGAAGGCATGGTTCTACCCGGCGCTCGCGGCCCGGGTACGGCCAGGGGACGCGGCCAAGCAAGCCGCTTTCGTGTCATTCCTCGACTCCCCGAACCGGCTCATCCTCGAGGTGGTGCCGACCGGGCGCATCGGCTTCGACAGCGCTCCGATGTTCGCGGCGACGCCCGAGGCCGCGCCGAACGCCTGAGGCCGCGGCTCGCCTCGCTAGCGTGCCGTCAGTGGAGCGGGTCGATCCCCGGGTGGCGCAGACCAAGCGGGCGGTCCTCGGTGCCGCGCTCCAGTTGATCGCCGAGCGCGGCTTCGCCGGCGCCACCATCGAACGGGTGGCCGAGGCCAGCGGGGTGGCCCGCAGCACGATCTACCGGCGTTGGCCCGATCCGTCGCAGCTCTTCGTCGAGGCCTTCGAGCCGATGACGGATCTCGCCTACGAGCCGCCCACGGGAAACGTCGAGGCGGACCTGCGCCGCTACCTGCGCGAGTACGCCGCCCGCATGAACGACCCGGTGTACTTCACCGCCTTCCTGACCTTGGTGGACCGGGCCGCACGCGAGCCGGAGTGGGCCGCCACGCACCGCGCCGTCGTCAACGAGGTCACGTCGCGCGCGGCCAGCATCCTGCGGGCGGGCATCGCCTCCGGGCAGGTCAAGGCCGACCTCCGCGTCGAGCGGGCCGTCGAGTACCGCGCTGAGCCCGTTCATCTACACGAGGATGGTCCGCTTCGAGCGCATCACGCCCCAGCTGCAGGAGGTGGTGCTCGCCGATCTCCTCGAGCGGTTCCGTGCCTCGTGACCGGGCTCCTGGTGGTCCTCGAATCGCTCGACGGCGGCGCGGGCGAGTAGGACGGGTCCATGACTGCCGACGACGACCTCGAGATCCGCAACCTCGTGTCCCGCTACGCCGACGCCGTCTGCCGCCGCGACGCCGACCAGTGGATCGGCACGTGGGCCGAGGGCTGCCACTGGGACCTCGGCGGGGGAAGGGTCACCGAAGGCCGGGCGGCCACGCTCGGGCTGTGGACCACGTCGATGGCGCGGTATCCCTTCGTCGCCCAGCTCGTGCTGAACGGCATCGTGCACGTCGACGGCGACGCCGCGACGGGCCGCTGGTACATCCTCGAGCTCAACCACCTCGCCGACGGCACCGGCGTCCTCCACGCCGGCAACTACGACGACCGCTACGTCCGTACGCCCGACGGTTGGCGCTTCGCCTCCCGCGCGATCCAGATGTTCTACCGAGGGGCGCTCGACCCGGGGACGGTCGTCCCGCTCCAGAGCTGAGATCACTCAGCCGGGGGCGCCCTCCGCGGCCCAGGCCCTCGCTGCCGGGGACGCGACCCACCTGAGGGCGTTCGCCACCAGTCGGCGGTAGTAGGCGTCGCCCATCGCTCCCGGGCCGTCCCCGGGCTGGATGTACACGACCGGTGAACGGCCCGATCGCTTCGCCCACGCCGCGAACGGGCTCCCGGGCGGATGGTGCCAGCCCTCGTTCTCATCGCGCCGACCGGTGACGGCGAGCACGGTCGACCAGTGGTCGCGCTCGGTACGAGACGCGTCCGTGACGACGAGCGGTGTCACCTCGTCCTCGAAGATGGGGCACAGGTAGGTCTCGTCGGTGAGGGTGAACTCGCGGGGCAGGCCCGTGCAGACGGGATGCTCGGGCGCGACCACGGTGAAGGTCTGGCGGACTTCGTGGCGGTAGCCGGAGTCCGGCCACGACGACCCGCGGAGCTCGGCCGGCACGTAGTGGTACCGCCCTCCGACGATGTCGGCGAAACCGGGCCAGGCCGGCCAGGAGCAGATGGCGTGGTGGAGGAAGACGAAGGGCTGCCCGGCGGCGAGGAGGGCCTCGTAGCCCTCGACGACCGCGGGTGAGGGCTCGACGAGGATCGGGAGCTCGCCGCTCCGGAAGACGATCCCCGGCATGTCGTAGGCCAACACGACGTCGGCCTTGACTGCACCAGGACGCAGGCGCGCCTGGGCCTCGGGCTGCTCCACGTGCTCCCAGTCGACGTCGAGCGCCTCGACGAAGGTGGTGAACGCGCCGCGGTCGAAGGGATGCCCACCCGAGAGCACGAGGACCTTCATGCGCTGGCTCCGGTCCACACGCGTCGCAGGTCGCCTTCGAGATCGTCGACCACCTCGCTGGCTACGTCGAAGCGCATCGTGGCCCGGCGCTCGGTGTCGTACGCCGGCCAGCCGGGGCCGTCACGACGGACATGGCTGAGCCACGCGTCCTGCACGGTGTCGGCCAGGGGCTCGCACTCGGCGGCACCGCCGGTGAAGAGCGTGGCGCGATCCAGGTTGTGGAACACGAAGGGAAGCTCGAGGCCGTGGCAGGCGCCGAGAACCCCCCCGAACACCGGCGTCGCCCAGTCGAAGCGGTACATCCATATCGGCGAGCCGGCGGCGGCTCGGGCTTCGGCGAGGCGGATGGCCGGTACCCGGAAGCTGTGGTCGGTGGCGAGGGCCGAGGCGAGCTCGCCCGGGGTCGAGCCGGGCCGGGCGCGGCGGTAGGCGGCTATGGCGGCCGGGGCCGCTTCGCCGAGCACGGCGGTGACCCGCGCCAGCAGCCCGGCCTCGTCGAGCCCGATGTCCTCGGGGTCGAAGGCGGTGAAGAGGTGCATCTCGTCGCGGGTGGTGCCGAGGAGGAGGGGCACGGCCCGCGCCGCGGCGGCGTCGAGGAGCGCGCTGGTCGTGGCCGGGACCACGACGCCGTCGGCCACCGGGCTGAACGCGGTGAACCAGTTGGCGCGATCGGCTTCGAGCTGGCGCTGGGCCTCGGCCAGCCGGGGCAGGTCCATCGCGACGACGGCGGATGCGTCGCTCGGCGCGACGCCGAGGTGGTCGAGGAGCTGGCGGGCGGCGGCGTCGGCGCGTTCGCGGCTGCGGAGCTGGGTGAACGAGGCGCTCTGCGCGATGGCGCGATGGAAGAGGCCCGCGGCCGCCGGGGCGGCCAGCAGGGCGATGACACTGGTCCCGCCGGCCGACTCGCCGAAGAGGGTGACGTCTTCGGGCTCGCCTCCGAAGGCGCCGACGCTCTCCTGGACCCACCGCAGTGCGGCGAGCTGGTCGAGCAGACCGAGGTTGCCGCTGCCCTCCCAGCCGGCGCCGAGGTCGGCCAAGTGGGTGAAGCCAAGCACGCCGAGGCGGTAGTTGAGCGTGACGACCACGACGTCGCCGCGGCGCGCCAGCGCGCCGCCGTCGTACCAGGGCACGGCGCCCGTGCCGGTCGTGAACCCGCCCCCGTGGAGCCACACGAGCACCGGTCGGCGCCCGGTCAGCCCGGGCGTCCAGACGTTCAAGGTGAGGCAGTTCTCGCCGACGGTGAGCTCGCTCGTGCCCATCGTGGCGTCGAGCAGCCCTCGAGGCTGAGGCGCCATCGCTCCGAAGCTCGTAGCCTCTCGGAGGCCGGCCCAGGGGGCGGGCGGATCGGGCGGCCGAAACCGGCGGGGGCCGACCGGGGGCGCGGCGTAGGGGATGCCACGGAAGGCACAGACGCCGGCTTCGACGGACCCGGCGATCCGCCCTGCCGCGGTCTCGACAGCAGGCGTCATCGGCCGGTGAACCGGGCCGGCCGCCGCTCGAGGAACGCGGCCACGCCTTCCCGGTGGTCGTCGCTGCGGAAGCAGGCCGCCAGCGCGGCCGCGTGCGCCTCCATGTGCGCGGCGACGTCGCGCTCATAGCCGCGGTACACCAGGTCCTTGACGAGCTTCGTGCTGTGCGGGGACGCGGCCAGGATCTGCTCGGCGAGCGACCGGGCCGCGCCCGGGAGGTCCTCGGAGGGCACGACCGCCAGCACATAGCCGAGGGTCAGGGCTTCGTCGGCGCCGATGATCTCGCCGGTGTACAGGAGCCGCAGCGCCTGCTGCGGGCCGATGATGCGGGGCAGCAGCCAGGTGCCGGCGCCGGTGTCGGGGACCAGGCCGCGATGCACGAAGTTCCAGCCGAACCGGGCCTGCGACGAGGCCACTCGCAAGTCGCACTGAGAGGTGAACTCGGCCCCCATGCCGACGGCCGGCCCGTCGACGGCGGCGATGACGGGCTTGGGGAGGGCCACCAGCGGCCACCAGCGACCGGCTGGCTCCGCGCGTGCGCGCTCGTCTCGCGGGGTCGAGGCGAGGTCGGCCAGGTCGGTGCCGGCGCAGAAGGCTCCCGGCACGCCGGTCACGATCACGACGCGCGCCTCGTCGTCCTCTCCGGCCGAGCGGACCGCGTCGAGGAAGTCCCCGAGCATGGCCCAGGTCATGGCGTTGCGCTTCTCGGGACGGTCGATCGTGACGGTGGCGATGCCGGCCTCGCACGCGTAGTGGATGTGATCGCCCATCGGTGACGACCGTACAAGGGGCGCGGGGCCGGCGCGCCCGCCGCGGCCCGCTACCGTCCCCGCGTGCGCGACGACGCCCCGCCTCGGAGCTGGGCCCGGGACGCGCTGCGGTGGGCCGCAGGCGAGGCCGTCCAGTGGGCGTGGGAAGGCGCGGTCGCGCTCGGCGCCATCGGCCCCCGCAGCCGGCGCGGCCGGCGTTTCGGCTACTTCGGGCCTGGCAGCGTGATCTGCTTCCCGGCCACGGCCATCGTCAACGAGAGGTACATCCACATCGGCGCGGGGACGATGATCGGCCCGAATGCCACGTTGTCCGCCGGCATGGTGCCGGGGCAGGAGATGCCGAACGATCCGGTCGTGCGCATCGGGGATCGCTGCCTCATCGGCCGGGGTAGCGGCATCGTCGGTCATTGCGCCATCGACATCGGCGACGACGTCTGGACGGGCCACTTCGTGTACGTCACCGACCAGAACCACGGCTACGAGGACACGGAGCGGCCCATCTCCCAACAGACCCAGCCCGAGGGGCCCGTGGCGATCGGCGCGGGGTCCTGGCTCGGGCACGGCACCGTCGTGCTGCCCGGTGCCCGCATCGGGCGGCACGTGGCCGTGGCGGCCGGCTCGGTCGTCACCGGCGAGCTCCCCGACTTCTGTGTGGCGGCCGGCGCGCCGGCCCATCCCCTTCGGCGGTTCTTGGAGGGGGAGGGTTGGGTGAAGGTGGTCGACTGACGAGTCAGCACACTTGGCCGGGTCAGCCGATGTCGTCGGGCGTCCGGCAGCTGTTCATGTCGTTCGCCTCGGCGTAGGCGTCCATCCGCAGGGTCACGGGGGCGCCGCCTTCCTCGGCCACCGCGAACGGCACGTCCTCGCCCGCTCGCATCCTTGCCGCCTGATCCCGCCGGCTCTGCAGATACCCCTTCCAGTCGGCCAGCCAGAGGGCGACGCCTTCCTGGCCCTTGCGATCGGTCGGGGTCGTGCGGCCCAACTGCTCGACCTGGCGCTGGAGCAGGACCGTGGCCTGGTCGATCACCCCCGCCCGCTCGGAGAGCGCCTTGGCCTTGGGTTGCACGTCCTTGAACGAGTGGGCCGAGGGCAGGGCGAGCACCTGGGCGCGGGTGGCCGCGCAGGTCGCTTCGGCCTGTGCCGCCCACGCCCGGTCGTGCATGCGGTCGATGTTGCCGGCCGGGGCGAAGAAGATGGCGTAGACCCACATGACGGCGAGCGCGACGACGATCCCGGCGGGGATGAGGAAGGCGGGGCGGCGCCAGGTGCGGCGCCGGCCCTGCACGACGGTCGCGGTCATGCGACTTGCTTGGCGGGGCGGCGCCAGAAGGCCGCGAGGAACAAGGCGCCGCCTCCGAGACCGATGAGACCGGCCAGCAACGCCCCCGACCAACCCGTGATGTCCCAACCGATGGCGTGGTCGACCGACCAGTCCCCGGGCCCGATCGTCGCCACCGCGAAAACGGTGATGCCGAGGACCATGACGTACTCCCAGCCCTCGCCGGGCCGGTAGATGTAGAACCCGTTGCCGCGGTGGGAGGTCAAGCCGGCGACCAACATGAGCGAGATGATCCCGGCCGCGGCCAGGGGGGTGAGGAAGCCCAGCGTGAAGAGCCCCCCGCACACGATCTCGGTGCTAGCGGCGGCCCGGGCGTGCGCCCAACCCGGGCGCAGGCCGATGCTCTCGAACCAGCGTGCGGTGCCGGTGAGCTTGCCGCCCAGGAAGATCTTGGCGTAGCCGTGCAGCATCAGCGTCACGCCCACGCCGACCCGCAACACCAGCAACCCGAAATCCGCGTGGTGCACCCCCGTAGGTTGGCAGAGATACGGAGAATTCCCTAGTCGAACCGGGCGCGCCGCTTGCTACAAAGTGATCCGTGAGCAGCCCGGCACTGGCCTCTCCCTCCACGCGCCCGTCCGGGCTGCGTCGCGGGGTGACGATGCTGCGCGCCGAGATCAGGTTGCATCCTCGGCCCTTCGCGGTGGCGGTCAGCGGTGCCGCCGTGTTCGCCCTGGCCACCCTGGCCTCGGCCTGGGCGGTGCGGTACGTGACCGACGAGGTGATCGTGCCGCGCTTCGAGGAGGGCTCCGTCGCGGTCAGTGCCGTGGTGACCGGCTGCGTCCTGGTGATCGTCATCGGTCTGGTGCGGGCGGTCGGGGTGGTGGTCCGGCGCTCGTACGCGGGCGTCACGCAGTGGCGGGTGCAGTGCACCCTTCGCAACAACGTGATCGAGCGTTACCAGGAGCAGCCCTTCGCCTGGTTCCAGACTCGCCCAACGGGTGAGCTCGTGGCCCACGCCGGGGCCGACGCCGAGGCCGCCACCGAGGTCCTCGCCCCCATGCCATACGGCACCGGCGTGGCCCTCATGATCGTCGTCGCCACCATCGGACTGCTGGTCACCGACTCCGTGCTCGGCCTCATCGCCACCGCCCTCTTCCCCATCCTCGGGGTGCTCAACGTGTACTACGAGCATCGCGTCGCGGGTCCGGCCGACGAAGCGCAGGCGCGCATCGGCGACCTCACCGCCTTCGTGCACGAGAGCTTCGACGGGGCGCTCGTGGTCAAAGCCCTCGGTGCCGAGGCGCACGAGTCGGCTCGGCTCGAGCCGAAAGTCGCCGCCCTCCGCGACGCGAAGATCCGCGTCGCCCGCCTGCGGGCCACCTTCGAGGCCGCCCTCGACGCGGCGCCGTCCCTGGCCAATGTGCTCCTCCTGGTGGTCGGCGCCTACCGGGTCCAGGCGGGCGCGGCGACGGTCGGCGACGTCACGAGTGTCGTGTACCTCTTCACGCTCCTCGTCTGGCCCCTCCGGCTCATTGGTTTCCTGCTCGCCGACCTGCCTCGCTCCCTCTCGGGCTGGGACCGCGTGTCGGCCGTGCTCGAGGAGCCCGTCATGGCCCAACCTCACGAGTCGATCGCCGTGCCCGAGGCCGGCGTCGGGGTGGCGCTGCGCGGCGTCACGTTCGCGTACGAGGCCGGGCGGGCCGTGCTCGATGGGCTGGACCTGACACTGCCCGCAGGCCGGACGATCGCGATGGTCGGGCCGACCGGCGCGGGTAAGACCACGCTGCTCTCGCTCATCGACGGGCTGATCGGGCCCCAAGTCGGCACCGTCTCGGTGGAGGCCGGGCCCCGGGCCATGGTCTTCCAGGAGCCGTTCCTCTTCGCCGAGTCGATCCGCGAGAACGTCCTCCTCGGCCTCGACGTGCCCGATCGGGCCCTGCGCGACGCCCTCGAGCTCGCCCAGGCGGCCGGCTTCGTCGACGAGCTCCCCCACGGCGTCGACACGGTGGTGGGAGAGCGGGGCGTCAGCCTCTCCGGCGGGCAGCGCCAACGCATCGCCCTGGCCCGTGCCCTCGTCCGTCGCCCTCGCGTGCTGCTCCTCGACGACGCCACGTCGAGCCTCGACCCCACCACCGAGGCGCTCATCCTCACGGGGTTCCGGCGGGGCCTCGAGGGCATCACCACGGTCATGGTGGCCAGCCGCCCCTCCACCATCTCCCTGGCCGACGACGTCGTGTTCCTCGTCGCCGGACGGGTCGCCGCGCAGGGCACGCACGACGAGCTGCTGGCCAGCGAGCCGGCCTACCGCCACCTCGTCGAGGCCTACGAGCGGGATCGGAGCCACGCGTGGAGCGCGCCGCCGGGTGAGGAGTGGATGGCGGGCGAGACCCTCAAGAAGGGTTGGCGGGCCAGCCCGGAGCTGCGGGAGGGCGCGGTCGTCACCGTGCTGCTCGCGTTCGTGGGTGCCGCCGGGCGCCTCGTGGTGCCGATCCTGGTGCAGCAGTCGATCGACCGCGGCTTCGTCAACGGCGAGGTCAAGGTGGGCACCATCACCGTCCTCGGGATCATCGGCGCGGTGGTGATCCTCGTCGCCGCGGTGGCCAACCGCGCGGCCGTGGCACGGCTGGCCACCAGCAGCGAGCGAGCGTTGTTCGGGCTGCGGTCGCGCGCCTTCGCCCACATCCACCGGCTGTCGATCGCGGACCACGCCGAAGAGCGGCGGGGTGCGCTCGTGGCGCGGGTCACGAGCGACGTCGAGACGCTGAGCCAGTTCTTCTCCTGGGGCGGCATCGCGTGGCTCCTCGACGGCACGCTCATGGTCGCGGTGGCTATCACGATGTTCGTGTACGACCCGCTGCTGGCCGCCGTCGCGATCGCGGCCGCAGCCCCACTGTTCCTCGTGCTGCGCAAGTTGCAGCGCCATCTGGTGCGCGCCTACAGCCGGGTGCGGCAGCGCTACGCCGAGATGCTCGCGGCCGTCTCCGAGCTGGTGATGGGCGCGGCGGTGGTGCGGGCCTACCGGGTCCGCGACCGGGTGACGGTCAAGACCCGCGCCACCGTGGACGCGCAACGCGACGACGGCATCCGCGCCGGCGTGCTGGCCGCGTTCCTGTTCCCGTCCGGTGAGGTCTTCTCGGTGTTCACCGTGGCCGCGGTCATCGCCGTGGGGGTCGCCCGCGGCCCCTCGACCGGACTCACGACGGGGGCCATGGTCGGGTTCATCTTCCTCGTCTACAAGTTCCTCGAGCCGATCGCCGAGTTCACCGAGATCCTCGACCAGACACAGACCGCGGTGGCGGGCTGGCGGCGCGTCCTCGCGCTCCTGGAGATGCCCATCGAGATCGAGGAACCCCACCAGGGCACCGACCTGCCCCCCGAGGCACCGAGCATCGAGGTCGACCATGTGAGTTTCACCTACCGGCCCCGGGCGGGTCAGGACGCGGCGACCACGGAGCCGGCGCTCGTCGATGTCTCGTTCCGGATCGAGCCGGTCGACACGCGTCGCCATCGTCGGCGCCACCGGCTCCGGCAAGTCGACGCTGGCCAAGCTCCTCACCCGCCTCGCTGACCCGACCTCAGGCGCCGTCCGCGTCGCGGGCATCGACCTGCGCGACGTGCCCATGGCCTCGTTGCGGTCGAACCTCGTCATGGTGCCTCAGGAGCCGTTCCTGTTCGACACCACGATCCTGGAGAACGTCCGCTTCGGCCGCCGCGACGCCACCGACGACGAAGTCCGCACCGCCTTCATCGAGCTGGGCCTGCTGCCCTGGCTGGACACGCTGCCCAACGGCCTTCTGACGAAGGTCGGCGAGCGCGGCGAGCACCTTTCGGCCGGTGAGCGCCAACTGGTGGCGCTGGCCCGCGCCTATGTGGCCAATCCGTCGTGTCTCATCCTCGACGAGGCCACCTCTGCGGTCGACCCGGGCACCGAGGCGCGGCTCTCGCGTGCGCTCGAGAGCTTGGCCCGTGGGCGTACCTCCGTGACGATCGCCCACCGGCTGTCGACCGCCGCGCGCGCCGATCGGATCCTGGTGTTCGACCGGGGCCGCCTCGTCGAGTCGGGCCGCCACGACGAGCTCCTCGAGCGGACCGGCGTCTATGCCGCGCTGCACGCGTCGTGGCTCGACGCCACCTCCGTGGCGGCCTGAGCGGCGCGTCACTGCTCAGCGGCTCGGGTCCACGAGGACCTTGACCGCGCTCGACGGGTCGTCGGCGAGCCGTTCGATGGCCGCGGGCAGCTCCGCCAGCCCCACGGTCGTGTCGTGGAGCGGGTCCACCCGCACGCGGCCGTCGGCGATCAGCCCCATCGACGGCGCGAACTCCTCGTGGCGGTACCCGATCGAGGCGACGACGGTGACCTCCTTCCGCAACCACGACCCGGGGTCGACGGTGGCGGTTCCGGAGGCCAGGCCCACCAGGTTCACCACGCCGCCTCGGCAGGTGAGATCGACGGCCGCCTGCAACGTTGGTGGCACGCCGGCGCACTCGAACACGAGGTCGGCTCCGGTCCCTACCGCGTCGGGCGCCTCGCTCGGGCTGACGGCGACGTCGGCACCGAGCGTGGCCGCCAACGCCCGCCGGGCGGCGTCGGGCTCGATGGCGATCACGTGGCCGGCGCCGGCGGCGCGGGCGCACTGCAGGGTGAGCAGGCCGATGGGACCACAGCCTTGGATCGCGACGGTGGCGCCGAGGCTCACCGGCGTGCGGTGAACGGCGTGGAGGGCCACCGTGGCGGGCTCGACCATCGCCGCCTGAGCATCGGTGAGACCACCGGTCACGTGAACGAGCCGCCGGGCATCGAACGCGACGCGGGGCGCGAAACCGCCATGAGGTGACGCCAGCCCGTCTCGCCCGGCCAGGCCGAAGAACGCGGTCGTGCACCAGGCAGCTCGGCCGGCCAAGCAGGCCGGGCAGGTCCCGCACGGCGGCGCGATCGCGGCCACGACGCGGTCGCCTTCGGAGACGTTGACCACCCCATCGCCGACCTCGGCCACCGTTCCCGTCAGCTCGTGGCCGCAGATGGAGGGGTTGTAGGGCTCGGCGGAGAGGAACCCGTGCACGTCGGTGCCGCAGATCCCGCACAGGGCCACCTCGATGACGGCGGTACCGGGGTGGGCCTGCGGCGTCGGGAACTCCAAGAGCTCGAAACGCCGCTCGCCGGTGACCAACCCCGCTTTCACGACGCCCGCCCGTGGGCCGGCGCCTTCGCCCACGCGATGCCGCGACGGAGGAGCTCGTAGAACTCGCCGCGCTCCCAGGATCCTCGCTCGATCGACGGGTAGCGGGCCCCGTTGAAGGGCGGGTCGATCATGTCCCAGTGGCTGCGGCAGTGGCCCAGGGTCAAGTAGACGACCTCCCCCTGCCCGAGGGGCCGGCGGTAGAGCACCAGGCGAGGCTCGTCGTTGGTCCAGTCGGCTTCGGTGAACCCGCGGGTGGTGCCGGCCCATTGTGTCTGCAGTAGTGGGACGAGCTCGCCGTGTAGCTCGCTCAGGTACAGCTCCTCGGTCGAGCCGGCGTCGAAGGGTTCGATCCCGAGCACGAGCGGGTCGTTCTCGGCCCCCGGGCTCACGGCCACCAGGTAGGGCCCGATCGGCGGGTGGGAGATGAACTGGCTGCCGAGGGTGTCGACCCAGAGGGGGAAGGCCCGAGGGGTGGAGTACGTGGGGACGGTCTCCGACGGCGGGTCGAGGGCGGTGTTGGTGCCGTGCAGGGCGAGCCATCTGCCACCGCGCTCGACCCAGGCACGGATCGCCCTCTGCTCCTCTTCGCTCGGGCGCAGGTCGCAGGTGTAGGTCACGAGGAAGTCCGACGCGGTGATGGCCGCGACGTCGTGGTAGTCCTGAGCCACCTTCACGCGTATGTGCTCGTCCTCGGCGAGCAGCTTGAGCAGCTCGAGGCGGGCGAAGTCGAAGTCGTGGAACTTGCCGGCGCAGACGAGATATGCGTCGATGCGACTCATGCTTGGGCACCTCCGCTCCGGAGGTTGCCACGGCGCTCCTGTGAGCGCCACTACGTCGCATACGAACCGCCCGGCCACCGCGCTCCGTGGTCGCCGCGGCGAATCGCCGGTGTGGCGGGTGTTCACCCCTCGGGTCGCCGGCCGCATCTGATCGCGCGAGTAGTTACGCTCGGCGGTCGTCGAGAGGGAGGACGCGATGGCACCAGAACGGGCACTGGTCGTGACCGGGGCCGCCTCGGGCATCGGGCGGGCCACGGCCGAGCTCTTCGCCGAGCGCGGCTTCGGCGTGGTCGCGGTCGACCTGGCTGCGGAGGGCTTGGCCTGGACCGACGGCCACGACACGATCGTTCCCCTGGCCGGCGACGTGAGCATGGCCGAGACGAACGACGCCATGGTGGCCCTCGCCGTGGATCGCTTCGGCCGCCTCGACGTGGCGGCCCTGAACGCCGGGATCGTGGGGAGCCCGCCGATCGAGGCGGAGGGGGCCATGGAGCGGCTCGATCAGGTGCTCGCGGTGAACGTGCGCGGCGTCGTGCTCGGGATCCGAGCCGCCGCCCCGGCGCTGCGGGCGGCCGGAGGAGGTGCCATCGTCGTGACCGCGTCCACCTCCGGCATCCGGGCCGACCCCGGCTCGTGGGCGTACAACACGTCGAAGGCGGGGGTGATCAACCTCGTGCGAGCAGCGGCCATCGACTACGCCCTCCAAGGCATCCGCGTGAACGCGGTGGCCCCCGGGCCCACCGACACCGGCATGACCCGCCCGCTCCGGGCCGGCACCGGGGAGGGCTGGGAGGGGGTCCGCTCGCGGGTCCCCATGCAACGGTTCGGGACGGCGCGCGAGCTGGCCGAGGCCATCTGGTTCCTCGCCTCGCCGGCCGCGTCGTTCATCACCGGCGTCACGCTCCCCGTCGACGGCGGCATTACCGCCAATGCCGGGCACTTCCTCCCGGTGCCGAGGACCTGACATGGCCATCAGGGACTACGAGGACGTCACCACCTACGGGCTTGACCCCGACCGCGAGGCCGAGCTGATCGAGGCGCAGAACGAATGCACCTTCGTCTGGGTCACCGCCGATGGCTCGCCGATGGCGGTGATCATGAGCTACCTGCTGCAGCGACGGGAAGTTCTGGATGACCGCGAGCGGGCAGCGCAAGCGCGTCCCCGCCATCCGGCGAGACCCGCGGGTGGCGCTGGTGATCTCGAGCCCGGGCACCGCGCTCGGGCCGAGCAAGACCGTCAGCTACAAGGGCACGGCTCGGGTCCTCGACGATCCCGAGACGAAGGCCTGGTTCTACCCGGCCCTGGCCGAGCGGCTCATGACGAAGTACGGGCCGGAGCGGGTCCGCGAGTTCGCGAAGATGCTCGACTCGCCCCGCCGGGTCGTCATCGAGGTCACGCCCACGCTCCGGGTCGGCTACGACGGCGACAAGATGCGCAAGGCCACCAAGGAGGCCCGCGAGGCCGGCGCGCTGCACTGGGACTGACGGTTCGCAGCCGGCGGCTCCGAGGAGGCCCCGGACTGGCGGCTCCCACGTCCGCACCGTCACCTCACGCCTCCCAGCGGCGCAGCGTCACGAAAGCCACGACGGCGACGATGGCTCCCAGCCCCAGCACGACACGGACGAGACTGCCCGGCGCCGGCAACGCGGCCGCGGCGAGCACGCCACCCGACAGCGCCGCGCCCGCCACCGCCGCCGCGGTGATCCGCAGCGCCATCGGCCCGAGCATCGCCTCGGGCACCACGCTGCGCTGATCGATCGACCATCCCGCCAGCTCGACGAGCAGCACCATCCCGACTCCGAGGCCGACGGCGGCCCCGGCCCTCGGGTGCTCCACGAGCGCGACGGCCCAGGGAAGGGCGACGAGGACGACCGCGACCGTCAGGCCTCCCGGCCAGCGCCAGAGGGCGAGCACCAGGACGATCCAGGCGACGGCCACGACCTCCGCCAGCAAGCGGGCGGCACCCGAAGGTGCCGCGGCGACGCCGGTGAGGCCGAGTACCACCGCCACCGCGAGGGCCATCCCGCCGAGGGCGATGCGCAGCGCCGTGCCACGGGGCCGGCTCATGCCGGGCGTTCCCGCCACGCACGTGACCAGACGTGCGATCGCACCACTCGGCTCAGCGCCTCGAGGACGACGGCCGCGTCCGAGCGTGGCTCCCACGCCACGACGGCCACGCCGGCCTCGTCCAAGAAGGAGGCCCGCCGCTCGAGCTCCATGGTCCAGATGCGACGCCCCGCGTCCCACGCCTCGGTCGTCGGGCCGCCCGGCGGGATGGGAATCTCGCCGGCGTCGACCCGGATGACCGACACGCACGTGCCCCGCCTCCGCAAGGCGGCGAGGGCCTGGACCATCCGGCGGTCGTGCAATGGCGACACCGCCACCACCGACGCCCCCGGCGGCAGGGCCCGCCGCGGCACCAGCTGCACGGATCGAGCGGCCTCGGTCCACCCGGTCGCGGCGGCGAGGAGCCGATCGAGGAACTCGTAACGGGCGTGATCGCCCGAGCCGGGCGTCACCCATGTGGGGTAGGCGCCGAAGGCCACGAGCCCGACCCGGTCGTGGGCCTCGAGATGGGCCATGGCCACCAGCCAGGCCGCCCGCGCCGAGCGGGTGAGGGCGAGAGAGCCGCCGGAGGGATCGTCGCCGAACGTGTCGACCATGACCACCAGATCCGCCGCTCGCTCCGGGCGCCGCTCGGTCACCCAGAGGTCGCCGCGGCGGGAGCTCACGGGCCAGTTGATCGAGCGCAACCGATCCCCGGCCTGGTAGGGGCGCAGCCCGGCCAGCTCGATGCCGTCGCCCGGTCGCCGCCCGAGGTGGGCGCCCGCCGAGGTCCGGGGGTCCGGGTGCGGCAGCAACCGCCGGAGGGTGGCGGTGGCGGGCAGCACCCGCACGGTCACCGGCGCGTTCAGGGCGCCTTGCCACCGGATGAGCCCGAGCGGGCCGTGCGCCCGTACCCAGATGGGGCCGAAGCGCACGAGACCCCAGCGCTCGGCGATGCCTTGCAGTGGCCATGTGGTCTCCCGCCGGGGCCGGAAGACCGACCACGCCGCCACCAGCTCGGCCGCGACAAAGGGCCCGGTCACGGGGACGACGACATCGAGGCGAGCGAGGGTGATGTCGGCCCGGACCACGCACGACCCGATCACGGCTTCGCCTTCGAGCACACGGTCCGTGTCCATCACGAGCTCGGCTTCGAGGCGGGGGGATTCGCTGAGCACCACACCCACCACGGCCATCAACGCCGCCGGTGCCGCGGCCGCGGCCAGCTCGGCGCGGCCGGCGACCAGGGCGGCGACGAGGCCGGCCGACGCCGAGCGCGAGGTACGCCCACAGGCGGGGCGAGGCGTGCCTGCGTCATCGCCAACGTCATCGCCACGAAGGCGCGGCGACCCCGTCGATCACGCGGCGAAGCACGTCCTCCGGCGACACCCGCCGGACCCACAGCTCGCTGCGCAGCACGAGGCGGTGGGCCAGCGCGGGCAGCGCCATCGCCTTCACGTCGTCGGGGGTCACGAAGTCGCGCCCGGCCAAGAGCGCCGCGGCCCGGGCCAGCTTCACCAGCGCGAGCGACCCACGCGGGCTGGCCCCCACGAGGAGCTGCGGCTCCTCCCGCGTCGCGATCACGATGGCCAGGGCATAGCGCCCGACCACCTCGTCGACGTGCACCTCCTCGAGGGCTCGTTGCATGGCGAGGACCTCGTCGGGACCGACCAGTGTCGTCAGCAGCACGTCGTCGGTGCCTCGCTCGAGGCGTCGCTCCACCAGCTCCCACTCGTCGTCCGGTGACGGGTAGCCGACGGTCGTACGCAGCAGGAACCGGTCGAGCTGGGCCTCCGGGAGGGGATAGGTGCCCTCGTACTCGATCGGGTTCTGGGTGGCGACGACGAGGAACGGGCGGGGGAGCGGATGGCTCGTGCCGTCCGCGGTCACCTGGCGCTCTTGCATGGCCTCGAGGAGTGCGGCTTGCGTCTTGGCCGGAGCCCGGTTGACCTCGTCGGCGAGGACGAGGTTGGCGAACACCGGCCCCGGCCGGAAGGCGAAGTCACGGGTGCGCGGATCGAGCACGACCGCGCCCGTGATGTCAGCCGGGAGCAGATCGGGCGTGAACTGGACGCGGTCTGAATCCGAGGCCGGTGACCGTGGCGAGTGATCGGGCGATCAGGGTCTTGGCCACGCCCGGGAGGTCGTCGAGCAGCACGTGCCCGTCGGCCAGCAAACCGCCGAGCACGAGGGTGAGGACGCCGCGCTTGCCGACCACCGCCCGCTCGACCTCGTCGAGGATCGCCCCCGCCCGCTCGGCGGTGTCTGCGAGGGTGAGGGTCGGGATCACAGCGCTTCGAGCTCGGCGGCGAGCGCGCCCGGCTCGATGGGCGCGAGCTGGCGCCGCCGCTGCAGCAGCGCCCTCGTCGCCGGCCCGAGCACCCCCGGCGGGTCGGCCGCCGGGTCGGGCACGACGAGGCCTCGGTGGCGGGCGAGGCGATCGACCACGATGTCCTTCACGACCCCATCGAGCACGCCGCTGCCCAGCCGCGGGCCGTGCGGGCCCGCGTAGAGGTCGAGGTCGGCGGCCATGCGGGCCAGCTCGTAGGGTACGGGGGGCGGGATCGTCCCGACGGGCGTCGGGTCGAACGGCGAGGCGGGAGCGGGCGGGGTGCGGCGCTCAGCGACGTGGATCAGGGCGGCGATCCCGGCCACCGCCGCCACCAGGAGCATGACCCGGGCGATGGTCGCACGATGAGCGGGGTCCGCGATCACCGCGATCACGGCCGCCGCGACCACAAGGGCGGCGGCCCGCCACCACGCCTTCACGAGCTGGCGCCCACGTGGTCGGCGAGATCGTCACGGGCGGCGGTGAACGCGGCGAGGGCTTCGGCGCGCTCGGCCACGCCGAGCAGGTGCGTGCTGAAGCGGGCCTCGAGGAACAGCTCGGTCAACCGCGCCGACGGCCCTGGCCGGATGGGCAGTGTGGCGAGGCACCGTCGCAGGTGCTCGACGGGGGCTTCGGCCGGCCGCCGTCCCATGCCGCACGCCTCGAAGGCCTCCAAGAGGTGCGCGTAGGCGGCGATGATCGCCGCCGCGGGTCGGGGTCGGCCTCGAGAGCGGCGAGCGACTCGTCCCACGCCTCCAGCAGCGTGGCCGCCTCGGGGAGCTCGGGCTCCGGCCGGAGCCGGCGGCCCGCGGCCACGGCCGCTCCGAGCGCGACCACTCCGACCATCCCCAGCATCGCCACCGCCCACAACGGAGCGGCGTGACGCTCGCTCGAGCCGCCGTCGGTCACCGAGGTGGCGGTGGGCAGCGGCTGCTCGGGCGGCGTGTCGTGGTGGGACCGGAACAGCACGAAGAGGAACACGACCGCGGCGGCGAGCAGCACAATCCAGCTCCGGCCGCGGCGGGTGCGCGCCCGGGGGCGGCGGGCGGGCCGGACGCGGCTGGCCATCACGAGCAGCATCACCAACCCGGCAACCACGGCCAGGCCGAGGAGGGCGAGCAGCAGTCGGGCCGCGCCGGCCAGATCGAGATGGCCCGGCGAGCTGCCGGCATCGAGCGGATGACCGTCGCTCACCACCGCGACGATGGCGAGCAGGGCGAGGCACGCGACGATGACGCCGGCCGCCCACACCTGGCGCGGGCGGAGGGCGCTCGAGCGGCGGTCCCCCGCGGTCACTCCATCGGACTGTACGTGCTGGACGCGCCGGCGGGCGGTCCCCGCCCGACGAATCGTGGCACTAGCGTGGCTCGATGCCCGCCAACGACTACGACGCCATCGTCTTGGGAGGCGGGCACAACGGTCTCGTGGCCGCGGCCTACCTGGCTCGCGCCGGCAAGCGGACCATCGTGCTGGAGCGTCGTCATGTCGTGGGCGGCGCGGCGGTCACCGAGCAGCCGTGGGGGCCCGACTACCGCGTCACCATGCTGTCGTACGTCGTCAGTCTGCTGCCGGCGACCATCCTGGGCGATCTCCAGCTCGAGCGCCACGGCTACAAGGTCCACCCGCAAGGCCCCTACTTCGTGCCCTACCCGGACGGGCGGTCGCTCCAGCTGCCCTCCGACCCCGTTCGTCGGCGGGCCGAGATCTCGAAGTTCTCCTCCCACGACGCCGACGCCATGGAGCGGTGGGACGCCTGGCTCCACCAAGTGGCGGGGGTGCTCGGACCTCTGCTGTCGGCCGTCCCGCCGAAGTTGGGGAGTCGGACCCCGGGTGACGTCTGGGATCAGGCGCGGCTGGCCTGGCAGCTCAAGGGCCTGGGGGTGCGGGGAGTGGCTGACGTGACGCGGCTCTTCTCGATGAGCGTGGCCGACCTGCTCGACGACTACTTCGAGTCGCCCCAGGTGCAGGGCGTGCTGTCCGTGTCCGGGGTGATCGGCACCTGGGCCGGCCCGCGGTCGCCGGGGACGGCCTTCGTGATGGCCCACCACAAGATCGGCGACGTGGGCGATGGCGAGCTCGGCTCGTGGGGCTTCCCCGAGGGAGGCATGGGCGGCCTCACCCTCGCTATGGCCTCCGCCGCCTGCTCGTTCGGGGCCGAGATCCGCACGGAGGCGCCGGTGGCGCGGATCACCACCAGCCGAGGGCGCGTCACAGGCGTCGTCCTCGTCGACGGCGAAGAGCTCCGCGCCCCCCTCGTGGTCACGACGGTGCATCCCAAGATCGCCTTCCTCGATCTCCTCGACCGCGACGGATTGCCGCCCGCGTTCGTGGACGACATCGAGCGGTGGAACACCCGGTCGGGCACGGTCAAGATCAATCTCGCCGTCGACCGGCTTCCCGAGTTCGCCAGCAAGCCGGGCTTCGACCCCCACGTCCACGGCGGCACGATCGTGTTCGCGCGTTCGCTGGACGAGGTCGAGCGCGCATTCCAGGATGCCGTCGCCGGTCAGCCCGCGGCACGACCGTTCGCCGACGTGTGCATCCCTTCGGTCTTCGACCGGACGATCGCGCCCGAGGGCCATCACATCGTGTCGATGTTCACGCAATGGGTGCCGGCGGATTGGGCGGCGAAGCCGATGGAGGCCGAGCTCGAGGACTACGCGGACCGCGTGGTCGACACCTTCGAAGAGGTCGCACCGGGTTTCCGCGATTCGATCCTCCACCGCCGCGTGATCGGGCCGCACGAGATGGAGCACGAATACGGCCTCGTCGGCGGCAACATCTTCCACGGCGAGCTCTCGCCCACCCAGCTGTTCCACATGCGGCCGGCGCCGGGCTACGCCGACTTCCGCACGCCCGTCGCCGGGCTCTACCAGGCCGGCTCGGCCACCCACGGGGGAGGCGGCGTCACGGGCATCCCCGCCATGAACGTCGTCCGCCAGATCGCCCATGACGAGAAGGTGTCGCGCTGGCGGCGCACGCGGCGCTGAGCGGCGCTGAACGGGGGAATACGGTGCGGCCATGGCCGAGCCTCGTGACGTCGATCCCGATCGCCTGAAGGCCTTCGCCTTCCTCGTCTTCTCCAAGCTGGAAGGGGCGATCACCGCCGCGATGATCCACGTGGGTGACCAACTCGGGCTCTACCGGACGCTGGCCGAAGCGAGCGCGCCCCTCTCGAGCACCGACCTCGCCAACCGCACCGGGCTGCACGAACGGTGGCTGCGCGAGTGGCTCTACAACCAGGGCGCGGCCCGCATCATCCGCACCGAGGACGACGGGGGTACCTTCGACCTCACCCCCGAGGCGGCCGCCGTGCTCGCCTCGCCCGAGCATCCGGCGTTCGGCATGGGATGGTTCGGCCGGCTCCCGCATTTCATGGCGCTGCTCGGGGGCCTGCCGGAGAGCTTCCGCACCGGCGTCGGTCACGACTACGACGCCCAGGGCCCCGAGGCCGCGGCCGGGATCGAGCGCGCTTTCGAACCGTGGTACCGCAACTTCCTGGTGCCGGCCGCCCTCCCGCGGCTCGAGGGCGTCGTGGACAAGCTCGAGGCGGGCGCGCAGGCCGCCGACGTGGGCTGCGGCGCCGGTGTCGCCGTCCGCCTCATGGCGCGGAGCTTCCCGGCCAGCTCGTTCCATGGCTACGACATCTCCCACCACGCGCTGGAGCGGGCCGAGGCCGAACGCCTCGAGGCAGGGCTCACGAATGCCGCGTTCCACGACGCGCGCGCTGATCCCTTGCCTGGCGACCACCGCTTCGATCTCGTCACCACGTTCGACTGCATCCACGACATGACCCATCCGCAAGAGATGATGGAGGCCATCCACGGCGCGCTGGCTCCGGACGGCACCTGGCTGCTCGTCGACATCAAAGCCCGCGACAGCTTCGCCGAGAACGTCGAGAAGAACCCGATGGCCTCGTTGATGTACGGCACCTCGATCCTGTCGTGCATGGCGTCGGCGTTGAGCGAACCGGGAGGCGCAGGCCTCGGGACGTTGGGGCTGCCGGAGAGCAAGGCGCGCCAGATGGCCACGACGGCAGGCTTCCGACGCTTCCGCCGCCTCGACGTCGATCACCCCGTCAACGCGTTCTACGAGGTACGTCCGTAGTCGTGTGCGAGGAAGCGCTCAAGGGCCGAGCGCGGCAGGGCCCGGTGGCGCCACCCGCTTGAGCAGCACGACCGTGCCCGAGCTGCCCGCCACCTTGAACTCGCCGCTCGCGAGGAGCTGCGCGAACAGGGACTGGTCCTCGGGTTGGAACAGGTTCTGGTCGACCAGCACCCACTTCACCTTCGCCGGGTCGCCATGGGCGCTCGAGGTGATCCCGTAGTTCTTGTTCCGCCACGGATTGGGGAAGGTGTACGCGATCTCGCGGTGGGTGAAGTGCGGCGTGGACCAGTAGTCCACGCTCACACCGTCGTCGGGCCCGATGAGGCTCAGGGCGTGCTCGCGGAAGGCGACGTCGCTCGGCGTCTGCAAGGGCCAGTAGCCCTGCCGGTAGTCGCGGCTGATCGGCGTGAGGCCCCACGCCACGGTGCCGGCCAGCGCGCACGCGGCCACCCAGCCAACCGTGAATCGCCTGGCCCCCGAGCGATGCCGGCCCAGCCAGGCCACCCCCTCGACCATGGCCAATCCCGCCGCCGCCATCGGCAGGGCCTGGTAGTGGTAGTGGAGGTCCCAGGTGAAGTTCGCCGTGCTGAGCAGGTTGATCAGGGCCTGCGGGAGCCCCATGAGCAGCACCAGAGGTGCGGCGAGGGGGACGAAGCCGAAGGGCGCGAGCAGGTCGCGGGCGTAGGCGAACGCGCCGTTCTGGCCGAGGCGGTCGAAGATCGCGCCGGGATCGGTCAGCCCTGTCTTCAACACCTCCCCGGGGGAGTCGCCGAGGCTCCCGTACAGCCCCCCGTAGACGGTTCCACCGCCCGCGATCGCCGGCACCATCCAGGCCCCGAACACGCCGAACCACACGAGCGCGAGACCGATCGTGAAGAGCCCTTGCCTTCGGCGGTGCCGCACGAGCTGCACCACGCCCAGCAACGCGACGAACAGCGCCACGTCCTCCTTCCACATCAAGGCGATCACGACGAGGATCCAGTACGTCCTTCGCCGTCCTGTCTCGGCCGCCCAATACGCCCACAGGAGGAACGGGATGGCCATCACCTCGGGGTGGAAGGTCTCCCAGGCGAAAAACTGCAGCGGCGGCTGCAGGAGCCACGCCACGCCGAGCGTGGCCGCCAGCCACGGGCTGCGGAGCCGGCGCCGCGCGAGGAAATAGAGCGGGAGGGCGCTGCTCGCGATGGCGAGCACCTGCAGCACGTCCCAGAAGTTCGGTCCCGCCCCGAGCCAGGCGAAGGGAACGAGGAAGAAGTAGGCGAAGGTCGCGTGATGGCCGAAGACCGGCAGTCCCCGCACCGTGCAGAACGACTTGAGCCGGCTGAGGAGCCAGATCGACTGGTCGTGGATGGCGAGGTCGAAGTCGATGGTGCGCCAGTTGTCGTGGCGGAGCACGACGAGCCGCCCGAAGATCACCGACCACAGCACCATGGCCCCGATCAAGGCCCACAGGGCCGGCTCGTTGCGCACCCGGCGGACCGCGGTGGCGACGCGGCCTTGTGACGACCCGCTCCGCGGTGCGGGCAGTGTGGTGCGCTTCGCCATCAGTGGTCCGCTTCTCCGAACCGCTCCACTACTGGGTCCCGCGCCGGCCGCTCCGCACGGCGGGTCACGGTAGTGGCCCGTCCGTTGACGCACCGGTCGTTGGCCGGCTCGCCGCGACCGCCCGCCAGGGCCTTCCGCTACGGTCCGCCACCATGGCCCACCAGGTGAGAGCGGTCGTATCGACCGAAGCGAAGCAGCCGGTGCGCATCGAGACCATCGAGGTGCCCGATCCGGGCCCGGGCGAGGCCCTCGTGAAGGTCAAGGCGTGCGGTGTCTGCCACACCGATCTGCACTACCGCGAGGGTGCGATCAACGACGGGTTCCCGTTCCTGTTGGGCCACGAGGCCGCAGGGGTGGTGGAAGCGGTCGGGGAGGGGGTGGGCAACGTGGCCCAGGGCGACTATGTCGTGCTCGCCTGGCGGGCCCCGTGCGGCCAATGCCGGTCCTGCCGCCGCGGCCGCCCGTGGTACTGCTTCGACTCGCGCAACGCCACCCAGAAGATGACCCTGGACGGGCGGGCGCTGTCGCCGGCCCTCGGCATCGGCGCGTTCGCGGAGAAGACGCTGGTGGCGGCCGGGCAGTGCGTGGGGGTCGACCCGAGGGCGCGCCCGGAGGCCGCCGGCCTGATCGGTTGCGGGGTGATGGCCGGTTTCGGGGCCGCCACCTACACCGGCGGCGTGCAGCGGGGCGACAGCGTTGCGGTCTTCGGCTGCGGCGGAGTCGGCGACGCAGCGATCGCGGCCGCGCGGCTCGCCGGGGCGAGCGTCGTCGTCGGCGTGGACGTCGACGCGCGCGAAGCTCGAGTGGGCCACGCGCTTCGGTGCCACGCACACCGTGGACGCGTCGAAGGAGGACCCGGTGGAAGCCGTGAGGCGCCAGACGAAGGGGTTCGGTGCCGACGTCGTGATCGAGGCCGTGGGGCATCCCGACGTGATGAAGCAGGCCTTCTTCGCCCGTGACCTCGCCGGCACCCTCGTCCAGGTGGGCGTGCCGTCGCCCACCATGACGATCGACGGCCTGCCGATGATCGAGTTCTTCGGCCGGGGCGGTGCGCTCAAGCCGAGCTGGTACGGCGACTGCCTTCCGAGCCGTGACTTCCCCATGCTGATCGACCTGTACGTGCAGGGGCGATTCGATCTCGACGGATTCGTGAGCGACACCGTCCCTCTCGATGGTGTGGAGGAAGCCTTCCACCGGATGGAGCGGGGGGAGGTGCTCCGCTCCGTCGTCGTGTTCTGATCTACGCGACGCGCGGGCGCGCCTTGCGGCTTCGCCCCGGGCGCCTCCTCGGCGGCGCGGGTCGACGCTACGCGACGCGCGAACGGGCCTTGCGGGTTCGCCCGGGGCGCTCCTCGAAGGCGTCGGCCGGGAGGCCGAGCTCGGCACACGCGGCCGTGCGCACCCAGGCGAGGAGCTCGGTGCTCGTGATGAGGCCCTCGTGGACGCTCATCTGCACTCCGAGGCCGTCGAGCAGCGCGGCCAGTCGCCAAGCGCTGGCCCGCGGGTCGGCGCAGCACATCTCGCCGCTCGCGACCCCGTCACGAATGACCTCTTCGAGCAGCTCGAGCCAGCGGAGGTCGAGGTGCTGGCTGATCTTCTTCATGTCGGTGCTGCGGATCGCCTCTCCCCAGGCGTCGATCCACAGCAGCCAACCCGGTTCGGCCTCGGCCGGCGAGTAGAGGCGGAACACGCGGTCGAGCTTCTGGATCGCGCTGCCAGGCGCCTCGAGCTCGGCGGCGAGACGGCCGAGGTCGGCGGCGGCGGCGTGCTCGAAGGCCTCCGCCAGCAGCTGGTCCTTGGATTCGAAGTGGTAGTGGATGAGGCCGGTGGAGACGCCGAGACGGTGAGCGACATCGGCGACGCGGGTAGCCGCGAAGCCACGCTCGATCACCACCTGGCACGTGGTCTCCAGGATCTCGTTGCGTCGCGCCTCGACGCTGACCTTGGCCACCGCGCAGGAACCCTACACAGCCACCTTGGAGGGCTCCGGGCACTCGCCGACGTTGGGCGCCGGCGTGGGCCGGACATCGGCGCATTGGCGAGCGTCGGCGGGATCGGCGGGCGCCTCCCCGCTCCGGGCGCCTCGAGTTACATTTCGACAATTTCTGGGTGATCTCCGCTTGCACTACGAACATATGTTCGATAGAGTCAGGGCGATGTTCGCCGCCCTCGACGACCTGGCCGACGCCCTCGGGCGGCTCGACACGGCCCTCGACGGCTGCGACGACACCGACCTGGCCGCCGGCGCCCGACGCCTGGCCGTCCTGCACACGCGCTTCGAGGCGGTGTGGCTGCGCACCATCGCCCTGGCCGAGCAGCGGGGCCTGCACCGGAGCGGCGACGCCCGCGACACCGCGACCTGGCTGGCCGGCATCGCCGGGCAGCGACGGGGCACCACCCGCCGCGACGTCGAGCTGGCCGTGCAGCTGAGCGAGTCTCCCCGCATCGCCGAGGCCATGACCTCGGGCGAGGTGTCCAAGGCCAAAGCGGCCGAGCTCGTGCGGGCTGCGGCGTTGCCCGACGACACCCAACAGGCCCTCGTCGAGCAGGCCCGCACCGCCCCCGTCGAGGAGGTGGCCGCCGCCGTCCAACGAGCCCGCCTCGCCCACGGTGTCACCGCCCCGGCGGTGGCGCCGTCGTTGAGCATCCGCCGCCACCACGACCACGCCGCCGTCGAGGCCACCCTGGGCCTCGTCGACGCCGAGTTCCTCGATGTCGCCTTGGCCACCGCCGTCGAGGCCCTCGACCTGCCCACCACCATGCCCTACGCGGAGCGGCGAGCCCGCGCCCTCGCCACGGTGGCCCGCTTCTTCTTGGACCACCACCACCAGGTCCCCACCGGGCGGCTCGGGCGGCCCCACGTCGTCGTCCTCGTCGACTTGGACGTCTTGGAGGCCCGCGCCGGGGGGACGGCCACATTCACCTCCGGCACCGTCATCACCGGCGACCAGGCCCGCCGCCTCGCCGAAGACGCCAACCTGAGCCGGGTCATCACCGCCGGGCGAAGCGAACCCCTCGACGTGGGCCGCTCGACTCGCACCATTCCCCCCGCCCTGGCCAAAGCGGTGATCGCCCGCGACCGCCACTGCCGCTACCACGGCTGTACCTCGCCCCCATGGGCCTGCGACATCCACCACCTCAAACCCTGGTCACAAGGAGGCTCCACCGCCCTCTCGAAGCACGAATCTCGCTAGTGATACCTCTAGGGATGGGGGGCGTTACGGGGAACCGCGACGAGATGCCGGCGACGAGCCCACGACGGTCGCTCTCGTGCCCACGTGCTGTTCTCGGCAGCGATCCGACGTCGGCGATAGATCGACATCGCCAACGGCGCTCGACGGCTCTAAACGGCTCAGGGCGTGTCGACCAACCGATCGACGATCGAGGCGAAGGCGCCACCGAGCTCGACGGGATGCCCCACGTCGAGGCTCGACCCTGGGCGACCGGCGGCGAGCAGCGTCGCCTCGTCAGCGCGGCGCCAGAGCTCGCTGTCCCACTCGCCGGCGCGCTCGGCCCAGCGCCAGCGCCACGACCAGCGCCGCTCGATCGATCGGCAGCCGTGCAGCGACCGGTGGGGGCCGGTGTCGCGGTAGCGGCGGAACGCCTCGTACGCCTTGCGGCTCTCGCCGGTGATCCGATCCCACGCCGGCCGTTCCGCCGTCGTCTCTGACGCTCGCGGTGGCATCAGGCCGATCGTAGGAGCACCCGGCGACCACGGTCGGGACACGCCGGGTCGGAAACTGCCGTCGACAACCAGGGGAGAGAGACAGCGGGACTGCCGTCCCTGGGTGATCACGAGGCTAAAAGCCGAGCTCGGCGTCCTGCTCGTCGACGACGAGTCCACCCGCGGCGCGCGCGCGAACGTCGAGCTCCGTGCTGGCACGGTCGACGCGGCGGGAGCCAGTGGCGCTCTGAGCTCCAGCCGGCGGCTGGTGCCGCGTCAGCCAACCTTCGGGTCACGCGTACCGCTCCATACCGGGCGTTCTGTGCGCATGTCGCGCCTCCATCGGAGCAGCACGGCGAAGATGGTGCGCGTAGGGTGAGTCCATGACCGCTGGCGGATTCGACGGCCCGGAATCGCAACTCTCGACGTTTGTTTTCGGGGTTGGCCATCTGATTTCCGACCGGAAGCTCGCGATCCCGGACTATCAGCGTTCGTACTCGTGGAATCTGGATGAAGTCAGTGAGCTGTGGTACGACCTCGACAAGGCGATGCACATAGGCGCCCCGGAGTACTTCCTTGGCTCGGTAGTAACGACGACCACTCAGTCGCCACGACAGCAGGTGATCGATGGACAGCAGCGATTGGCGACATTCAGTCTCTTCTACGCCGCAATGCGGGACATATTTAAGTCACGAAGTGATGAGCGCGCCGCCGAGGTGGAACGAGACTTCCTCGGACGAAAGAACATGTCCACCCGAGAGCTTGAGCCAAACCTGCGCCTGAACGCAGAGGACAACGACATCTTTCAGCGCCTGATCGCAGGAAAGCGGGATGCAGCGGACAGCTACAAGACTCGGGATTCCCATCGGCGGCTGGTCGACGCCTACGACTTTCTGAGAGAGCGCCTCGAGTCACTCATCGCCGGCCTTCCTGCCGAGACCTGGCAAGCGCCATTAGTTGAATGGCATGACTACGTGTTAAGACGGGCGAAGGTCATTGAAGTCCACGTCTCGAACGAAAATCGGGCGTTCGTCATCTTTGAGACGCTCAACGACCGCGGGCTCAACCTGAGCACGGCTGATTTGCTCAAAGGGCATCTGTTCGGGACGTCCGGGAGCCGGATCGAGGAGTGCAAGGTGGCCTGGAGTCAGACGATGGCGCCGTTCGCCGGTCAGGGTGAGACTGCCGACGCCGACACCTTCCTGCGACATTACTGGGCATCGACGCGTGGCGTTGCTCGTGTCAAGGCGCTCTTTTCCGAGATGCGAAACACGGTGGACAGCGAGCAGCAGGCGGTCGACTTAGCCAAGGACCTAGCGAGGAGCGCCCCGCTGTGGAGCAGCATGTTTGACCGGGATGCTGAGTACTGGCGCCGGTTTGACGACAAGACCAAGTCTGCTCTCGAAACTCTCTCGAGTCTCAACGTCGAGCAATGCCGACCGCTGTTGCTTGCGGCGATGCGTTCGTTGCCGAGCCCCGAGGTGGCGCTGCTCCTCGGTCTCGTGCTGTCGTGGTCGGTCAGGTGGTTCGTGGTGGGCGGAGGTTCCGCAGGTGTGACAGAGCGACTCTATGCCGAGAGCGCCCGCGAAGTCAGTGAGGAAGTGGCCGGGACAGCTGCAGAAGTCGCTGGTCGATTCGCTCAGCGAGTCCCCACCGACCGTGACTTCCGTACCGTCTTCTCTACGCATACCGTTCGACGTGGCTGGCTTGCCCGCTACTACCTGATCGCACTTGAGAAAACGGCCAATGGAGAGACGCAGCCTGAGCTCGTGCCGAACACCGACAAGACTCAGGTCAATCTCGAACACGTCTTACCCAGGAGCGCGGTTTCCACTGACTGGCCCGCGTTCACGCCGGATGAGCTGAGTGACATGAGGTTAATGCTTGGCAATATGGTGCTGCTTCGTGCGGCCGACAACACGAGCCTCGGCAATGGCCCGTTTGAATCGAAGCGATCCGTGCTCGCTGCCTCGCAGTTGGCTCTGACGAGGCAGGTTGGTATGGAAGCCGACTGGACGCCGGACACGATCCGAGCTCGTCAGGAGCGGCTAGCAGATCTCGCTGTCGCAACATGGCGGCGAGACTGAGTCGGCGTCAGATGAGTCCCTCGACTCCGCAGGCTCGGCTCGTGCTTGTGGGCGCAGAGTGACGCAAACACAACCTGGACGCGCCGACTCCCTTGGGATCGGCGCCCTCCAAGTGTTGGCGGGAGACGGCACAACGACGCACACATATTGCCGATCCGTAGCCGGCCCAGCGGGCCAATGTTGCCTGACGCGGTGCTAGCCCGACCTCGGAGGGTCAGCCGGTAGTGCGGGCTTCGGTGCCGGCAAAGGTCGCGAACACGCCGAGACGGGCGAGCCGGTCGTCCAGCCGGCGTCCGGCGAGGCGCCGCTCGAGGACTTCGAGCTCGGCCGCGACGGCGTCGGGCCGGCCGATCGAGCGGGTGCGGAGCTCCAACACCTGAGCGTCCCGATACGCCGCCCATGTGCAGAGCGAGACCTCGACGAGCGTGGCGCCGCGGCGTAGCACTCGGGGCAGGCCGTTCGCCGCGGAGCGTGTCCACACGTCGGCCCTCTTGTCGGCGAGCGCGCCGATTGAGAGCCCGGCCTGGACGCCGGCGTCGACACGGGCCGCGATCCCCGCGAGCTCGTCCGGTGAAGCGGCGAGACGCGCCTCGACGCGCAGGCCGTCGGGCCCGTGACGCACACGGGTGATGCGACCTATGGGCCGGGAGGCGTCGTGGTGAACGAGGAGCGGGATGACCTCGCCCACGTCGATGGTTCGCCACGAGTTCTCGTCGAACGTCTCGACGATCACGCCTCGGGTCGTGTCGTCCCACACGGTGGTCGCCCGGTGGTAGGGGACGGCGACGCCGAACAGGTAGCGGCGGGTCGGTGTCGCCTCGACGGTGACGGTGCTCATGGGTCGAGTGTCTCGTCGTCGAGCTCGACGGGTGCCTCGTCGAGCGGACCGTCCAGGCTCGTGAAGATGACGTCGCCGCGGTGGCCGCGGTGGGGGACGTCGCCGGCGCGGCGCAGGTAGTCCTCTTGCGCGGTGCGGCGGCGGAGACGGGCGTTGGCGAGGCTCGTGTCGCCCTCGCGGAAGTAGGCCGCCAACCACGGCTCCTCCTGGAGCTCGGCGGTCAGCTCTGCGGCGCTCATCGGATCGGCTCCCCGGTCGGGGTGACGTCGACGTCGGGCAGCGCCTGGCCGGCGGCGAGGAGCTCGACGACCGTGCGCTCGGCGCAGTACAGCACCCGCACAGCGTCGCGCAGACGAGCTTCGGTCGTTGGGAGCACCGACAACGAACCGAACGTGTTGATGGCGCCCGCCCACGGCGACAGGGCGATCGAGAGCCGACCGTTCTCGTCGACCTCGACGAGCGCCTCCTCGGCCAGCAGGATTCGATACGCCTCGGCGAGCGTCGGCAACGGCCGGCCCTCCACCCAGGCGAGACTCACCGGGACACGCGTCGAGGTCAGGCGGCGCCGGCGCGCCTCGTCCTGCTCGGCTGCGACCCGAGCCGATTCGGCTCGCCGCGCCTCCCACTGGGCGAGCGACCGCGGCTGCCCGGCGAGCGGCAAGGCGAGGGTGACCCATCGATCGCCGGCGCGGTACTCGGCGACAGCGTGATCGGACACCGACGCCGGCCGATACAGCATCCCGCTCGCCGGGTGGCAGATCAGGCCGTCGTCGAGGAGCTCGACCGCGTCGAGGCGGGGGAGCTCACCGACAGCGACGAGCTCGTGGAGCGGCATCTCGGTCTGGCGGTTGCGGGTCATGGCATGTCCTTTCGTTGTCGGGTTGGAGGGTGTAGCCGGCGAGCTCGAGGACGAGGACGTACTCGGTGGCGTCCTGACGTCCTGTGAGGCCCGCGTCGGGGCGGCCGCCGGTGTCGACCGGCACGACGAGCAGACAGCGGGCGTCACGGCCACGCTCACGGCGTGTCCTCGTGGTGATCGAGTAGTGCCGGGGCGCAGCAGTCGCCGGCGTTGCCGATGCAGGTGACGCCGGCGGCGGCGATGACGAACGAGTGGAACTGACGGTCGGGTACCGCTCGGCCGCACACTTCGCAGCGGTCGTCGTCCATGACACGGCGTCGGGTCTGCGCGCAGCGCCGGCAGAGTACGAGCCGGTCTTTCAAGTCGGCGAGGATCACGTCGGGGCGTGGCAGGTTCGGGCGGCGCCTGTCGTTCATGGCCTCCGAGGCAGATCCCGACGGGATCATCACTGTGCTCGTCATGGAGACGGCGACCGGTGTGACCGTGGGCGAGATGGAAGTGCACCCCGGCGGCTGCTCCACCCGTAGCTGATTCGTGCCGGAACGCGTGCGCGTAGGCTCCGGCTCGTGGCGGACTGGACCGTGCTCGTCGCCGCGTTCCTCGGCGCCGCAGGAGCGACCTTCGCGGGGTGGCTGGCGGGCAACAAGGCGGTCGAGCTTGAGCGTCTCCGACTCAGGACTGAACGAGAGCGAGCTACGGCCGCGCAGCGCGCAGACCCCTACGTGTTCGTGGTGCGCGAGGTGCAAGCTCTGCTGCAAGCAGACTTGCCACCAGAGCCTCCCTTTGACTGGGAGGATAGACCAGAGCAGCTCTTGGCGTTTCGGCCGCAGCTGGTGATCTACGGCAGCCGACAGATGCTCGCTCTTGTCGACGACTTCGTTCCCATATGGCAGCACTACGTAAGTGCAGCTAGAAAGCTGGACAGGGTACTGGCGAGGGACGAGCCCACGGAGCAGGCGATCGCGGCGGGCGACGTCGAGGTGACCCGCGCCCGTGAACGGTTCCGGGCTGCGGCGAAACTGATCGAGCAGCGCGCCGCCTCCGAGGTTCAAGGCGCCGACTGGGACCAGGTCGGTCCGAGCTGACGAAGGCTGGCCACCACCGCCGAGAGCACCTAAGGGCAGTAGGTGGCGCGATCGTTGTGCTGCAAGCTCAACAACGCAGCGCGCTGGGAGTCGATCCCGACGGGAGGCGGTCACGACTCCGGCGTGTGCGGCGGTGTGCTGGGCGACGGCGTTGACGGCTAGTTTCCTCCGGCTTGGTGGCGGGCGACCCCGTGCTCGACGAGCGGTCGGTCGTAGAGGACGACGCTGATCAGGCAGTGGGTCATGGTCGGCGCAGTCCGCGCTGTGGACGAGCGGTTCGCCGGGCGCGTAGAGCGCGTCGAGCACCCGGTCGACGTGCTCGACGAGCTCGTCCCAGCACTAGAACGGGAAACGGCGGCTCGGGCCGGGTCACGACCGCTCCTCGGGCCGGCGTGTCCACTCGTCGAGGCTCTTGGTCAGCGGCTGCGGGTCGGCGATCGACAGGTCGGGGAGAGCGGCGGCCACCGCGGGGGCGAGACCGGGGCTGACGAGCGTCTCCCGCTCGGTGCGCTCGGCCAGGCGCTCGAACGCCTTGATGAACTGGGCGCGGTCGGCCGCCGGGAGCTCGGAGTCGCACAGCATCCGCCAGCCGCCCACGGCGGCGACGGCCTGGCCGATGAGCGGGTGAGACCAGTCGGGCTTGGCGTGGCGGCCGACCCGGCTGAACGCCTCGACCACTTCGCACCAGGCGTCGCCGGGGTCGGGCGGCTCGCCCTCGCGTAGACGGAGCACGGCCTGGCGAACCTCACCGGGGTTGGGCATGTAGCGGCGGGACTGGCGCACGAGCCCGGCGACGGCCAGGCGCACGTCGTCGGGGTCGAGGTCGTCGACGGCGAACACGTAGACCGCCATGCGCCGGTCGCTCAGCGGGTGGGGCAGGTAGGCCGCGGCGAGCAGGTCGACGGCCTGCTCGTGCTCGACGCTCATCGCCCGCCTCGTTTCTTCGCGGCGTGGGCGGCGTCCACTCGGCGCCGGTAGTCGCTGATGGCTTCGTGTTGCTCGGCGGTGAGTCCGACGCTGGCGTCGGCCCGCCCGTTGGCCTGGCGCCGGCGCCAGAAGTCGAGTGCGCCGCCGGAGATGGTGGGCACGTCCTCGAGCGCGGCGGCGAGCTCGGCGTCGGTCATGCCGCCTTGGAGTGCTCGCTGGCACACCTTCAACGCCGCGATGTACGGCGTCGCCGGCTTGATCGCTTGGCGCGCCCACCACGGATCGAGCACCGCCTGGGCGCGCTCACGAAGCGGCGACGGCGGGCGTGCGGGGCGCGAAGCGCCCCTGGTTCTTCTAGATGGTTCTTCTTGGTTCTTCTGGTGGTCACCGGTGACCGGTCTGGCGCTCACCGGTGACCGGTCTGGACTGTCCACCGGTGACCGGTCTGGCTCATCCAGACTGTTCACCGGTGACCGGTCTGGCAGGAGGAGCCGGAGTCGGTTCGAGGCGTACTGCGGCCTGGCCGACTCCGCCCGCCCGATGATCTTGACGATCCCCCTCGCGTGCAGGTCTCTCAACGCCGATCGGACGCGCTCGTAGCTGTAGCCGGTGGCATCCGAGAGGCGGGCCATCGACGGCCAACAGACGCCGCGCTCGTCGGCGTGAGCCCATAGCACGAGGAGCACCACGCGCTCGGCCGGCGTCAGCTTGGCCAGCTCGCCCCGCAGGATCGGGTGGTCTCCGCCGATCACGGTTCGGCCTCGATGTAGCGGGCGCTCATCAGCGCGCCCGCTCGCAGCATCCGACACCGTCAGCGCACCGGCGTGGCGTCGGTTCGTCGGTCATCGGGTCTCCTTCCCGGAAGACCCGCGCACCCCGGTAGTAGCCTCGGCGCCGACGTCGTGGTCGATGTCGGTGCGGTCGGGGCTCGCTCTTCCTACCGGGGGGAGCGAGCCTCAGTCGTCTTGGGCGTGGTCGCGCCGCGCAGTAGGCGGCGGATGATCGCGGCCTGCTCGTCGGAGAGCGGCGGTAGCGCGTAGATGCGCTCGATCTCGTCGTCGCTCAGCATCGACGTCTCGGCGGGTAGCCGATCACGAGGCGGGATCACGCCGAGACCTCGGCGTCGACGTCGTCGAAGAGCTCGTCCTCGGGGAAGGCGGTCATGCGGCACCGCGCTTGCGGGCTTGGCGCACCCGGCTCGACTCGAAGGCCAGACGGGCGAAGTGGGCTTTGCGCGCCGACTCGGCGGCCTGGGCTCGGATGGTGGGATCGAGCGCGCCGTCGGGATCGACCTTCGCTTCCCAGTACGAGAGACGGGCCGGCGAGGCGGCGGTGGCGTTCGCCAGCGCGGCGGCTCGGTCGACGGGTTGGGCCCAGCGGGCGTGCGCCGCGAGGCGGGCGCGCAGGATGCGCTGCTCGGGAGTGAGAGGCGTGGATGCGGGCAAGAGGAGACCTCCGGAGACCGGATCGATCCCGCTCTGCCACGACGGAAGGAGGTTCGGCTGACCCGCAGCTGGGCAGATTCACTTCGCCCGGTACGCCACCTCGGGTGCTCTAGCTGACCTGCAGCCGGGCGTGAGCGCCACGCTACGTACTCGTGAGGTCTCGCGCGCGGATAGCTAACGCCTCCTCGAGGACGGCGGCCGTGAACTGGCAGGCACCGTGGCGGTCACAGTCGGATTCGATGCCCTCGGTCGAGTCGCGCCGCAGCACGTTCAGGTCCGCGACGAGCGGCCGCTCCTCCCACGAACGGCCGCCGACCCTGTTGCCGCCGAACCACTCCCGCTCGACTCGACGACTGAGAACCTCGACCGCGAGCTCGCCGCGCTCGTCGAGCCCGACCCAGCCGACGGCGCGGCGACAGACGCGACCGCGGTAGGAGCGGCCGCACCGGAGCGTGAGCACCACGTCAGTCACGATCGACGGCCGAGCCATCACGCCTCCCAGGCCGGCTCGCCGATGTGGCGTGAGTCGACGCGGATGGTGACCAGGTCGCGCATGCTGGCGAGGTCAGTCGTGACGCCAGACGACGCGGTCGGCCACCGGCGCCGGAAGCCCAGGAGTCGGCGAGCGGGTGACCCGGAGCTCGCCGAGCATGTCGGCTGCGAGCAGCATCCGGGCGATCTCTCGCTTGACCGGCATCGGCGCTGCCTTCCACTGCGCGACGACGTCGCCGGCCGGGTCGATCAGGCCGCGCAGCGACGACGGCGTCGAGAGCTCGTCAACACGTCGGGTCGCCTCGGTGAGTCTCGCCAGGATCGCCGGCTCGGCGCGGGCGGCGAGCGTCGCGGAGATCCCACCGTTGTCCGGCCCGAGCCCGACCTGCTCGGCGAGCTCGTCGAGCTCCCGGCGGATCCGCGCCTGGGTCTCACGGGCGGCGGCGAGAGCTTCGTCGTCGCCGTCGTCGGCGACCAACGCGTCGGCGATGTCCGGCCGGGCGAGGAACGTCAGCATCGCCGCTTCGGCGAGCTCGTCGAGCGGATCGGCGTCGATGCGGACGTGGCCGACGCCGTGGCATTGGTACTGACGGCGGCCGCTGATCCGGAAGGTCGCCGCCAGCGGGGCGCCGCACACGTCGCAGCGGGCGATCATCGACAGCAGATGCACGCCACGGCCGGGCCGTGACGTTCGGCGCGCCGGATCGCTGAGCCGGTGACGCACGGCCTGGAATAACTCCATCGGCACGAGAGCGTCCCAGTCGCCGTCGGTGACGAGCACGTCCTGGCCGTGACGCTGACGATCCGTCCGCCCCTTGGTGCCCGGTGCGTGCACTCGCCGACCGGCGTACGTCCCGCATATCAGCATCGGCCGCAGCGTCCCCGCCGTCATCGGACGACCGCGCCGGCCGACGACGCCACGGGCGGCGAGGTCGGCGGCGACCGCGCGCAGGGTGTGGCCGGCGGCGACCCGCTCGAACGCTTCGACGACGATCGGCGCCTCGACAGGGTCGGGCTCCTGGCCGATCAGCCGTCCGGTCGCCGGGTCGTACGAGCGGCGATACCCGTACGGCGGCGCGCCGTGCGGTCGGCCGTTCACCGCGTTGGTCGCCATCGCTCGTTTCACTCGAAGCGCAAGCTTGGCCGATTCGTACTCGGAGTCGACGGCATCCTCGAGGAGGCCGCGCCGATCGCGCGGGTTGGCCGGGTCGTAGATCCTCGGGCCGTGGGTGGTCACGGCGATGCGCACGTGGCGCTGCTCGCACAGGTCGATGAGCTCGACCCACTCGCCGACCTTGCGGCTGCCTCGTGACGACTCCCACAGCACCAGGTGGGCGGCGCCGAACCGGTCGGCCGCGAGGTCGGCGATGAGCACGTCGAAGTCGTCGCGGCGCTTGGTGGCGTGGCGGCTGGCCGAGCCGGTGTCCCGGTAGGGCTTGCCGAACGTCCAGGTCGGGAAGCCGGCGACGTTGTCGTCATGCTGCTCGTCGTTCGACCGCTCACGGCCGGACGTGTCGTAGCTGACCCGCAGGTACTCGCGGGCGTCGGAGAGGGATCGTCGTGTGGTCACGACTGCGATACTACTAGCGAGATTGGAGCAACCTCGCTCTGCTCTGCTGGCACCACCACGATCACGTCCATCGCCACGGCCCGGCCAACCTCACCACCGCACCCGACGGCACCTGGCGCACCCAACCGGTAGCTGCATGATCCGACTCCGCGCCAACGACTGACGTCTCACATCTCGACGCCGTACGCCTCCGCCAGGGCCTTGGCCAGCTTCGGGTCGAGGGCCGGCTGCTCGGCGAGACGGGTGAAGAAGGTGGCGTCGTCCACCATCGTCAAGGCATCGAGCTCCATCGGCTTGACGATGGTCGACAGGGGCGCGCCGCCGGCCGTTAGGTCGGCGCTCAGCGCCAGCGCAGGGTCGGCCCGACCGTGCCGGTGCTCCGGGTTGTGATCGAGCTCGAGGACCCATCGCTGCCCGCCCGGCCCTTGGACACCGACGAGGGCGGCCCCGAGCTGCGGATGGTCCAGCTCGGCGGCCAGGTCCGGCAGGCGGCTCATGCCCTCGCGCAGGCGAGCGGTCGCGTCGGCCAAAGGAAGGGCGGCGACGACGGGGTCCTCCGTCGCCTGGGCGAGGTCCAGCGCGGTCGGTCGCCCGGCGATCGTGACCGTCTCGGACGGCGTGCCGACGGCCGCCATGTGCTTGGGGAGCCCGCAACGAGGGATGCCGTTGATCACGACGAGGGACACGTCGGCTTCTGTGGCGCCGATCAAGTGGTTGTAGTCGTCGGGGCCGGTCCCCTCGATGACGATGAGGTCGGCCCGCTTGGTCGCCTCGACCGTGCCGATGGCGTGATCCCACTTCAGGATGCGCGCCGGGTTGATGGTCGCCATGGCCACGAGCTCGTCGGAGGCGAAGGGCTGGCGCAGCGAGGCGTTCACGATGCGAGCGATCTTCAGCTCCCCGAGGAGGTTCTTGCTGCCCGACGGCGACCAGTCCGACCCCAGCGCGATGAGCATCCCCGCTCGCTTCGCCTGGGCGATCCTGGCGGTGGCGCCGTACAGCAGCAGGTTGCTGAACGGCGACCACACCATCTGGCCGCCCCGGCGGGCCATCTTGTCGAAGTCCGTCCGCTGCAGGCCGGCGCAGTGGATCCCGGCCAGGGCAGGCGTGATGGCCCACTTGCGACCAGAGATCTTGAGCCGTTCGAAGCGCTGCCGAGCCACGTCGTCGACGCCCTCGCTCAGGTGCAGCAGGAGCGTCGAGACGGACTCGAGACGGGTGAGGAAGGCGGCGGCCGACCCGGGGTCGACGTCGGCCACACGGGTGTCGGCGTTCGGAAGAACGGGATCCGCGGTCTGTTCCACGTTGCGGACGATGCCCCGGTAGTGGTGGATGATCGACTGGTTGCTCGTCAGGGTGAGTCCCTGCGACGTGGTGGTGCCGGCCACGAGGCACTTGGCCTCGACATAGCGCACGATCGCTTCGATGAATCCCGCGTGCCGGCCGAGCACCGCCATCGGACCCGTCACGTTCTCGCGGTAGTCGGGGCGGTTGTCCCACTGGCCGCGGTTGGTGAAGGCCTTCGGCACCGTCCACGCTGGGAGCACGTCATAGCTCAGGTGGTTGTGGAGCTCGATGAGGCCCGGGTAGACCGTGCCGCCGGTCGTGAGCACGGGCGCTCCGACGAAGCCGTCGGGGGCGGGGTCGCCCGCGGCCTTGACGGCCACGATGTCGCCCTTGTCGATGTAGACGCGGCCATCGGGGACCACGGCGCGGGCGTCGTTCATCGTGACGACGCGACCGGCCAACACGAAGCTCGGGCCGGTGAGCGGATCGATGGGGTCAGGCATGGCGGAGGATGTCGGCCGCCTGCTGCTCGGCCGGGGTCAGTGGGCGGGGAAGCAGCTGGAAGGCCCACTCGGGCATGAACACCTTGTAGTAGTCGAACGACGGACCCACCGCCCGCGCTCCGCGGTCGCCCGAGGAGCCCCACCAGCGCAGGGTGCCGTACGGAAGATCGGCGCGGCGGGATCTGGGCGCGGTGCCCGTCGTAGGGGCCCGACGGCGGCGTGTCGGTGGGGAAGCCCATCGCCGCCAGCGGCACGAGCGCCGCCCCCCAGGAGGCGAGCGCGCCACTCTGCCTCCACGCCTTCATGGTGACGACGGTCGTGCCGGCCGGGACGACGTGCGGGGCGAGGCGGCTCGAGGCCGGGCCGACGGCAAGCACCCCGCCGAGGTGCGGGCTGGCGGCGGCGATGGCCGCCACGATGGCCCGGTACACAGCACGAACCTGGGGATGGTCGACTACGGCGTTCACCGCGGCGGCCGCCACCCCGAGGGTGTCGACCGGAAGCACCCGCAGGATGCAGTAGGACGTCGTGAGCCCCGCGGCACCCAGGAACGCCTGCACGCGCTGACCGGCGTCACCCGTCACCGCCCGCCCGGTGAACAGGTCGTCCTGGCTCTCCTGGTCGACCAGCACGAGCAACGAGACCCGTTGTGTCCGCCCCCGCACGATCGGCCCGGCCCCGAGCGACGGGTCGGCCTTCAACCCGAGCGCCCCGAAGTCGGGCCAGGCCAGGCCCGACGCTCCGCCCATCAGGAGGCGGGCCATCGTGGCGGTCGGGCCCCTGTCGACGTCGAGCGGCTTGGTGCGGGGCGGCTCGTAGGGCAGGTCACCCGCCGGCGCGCTGTACCCCTCGCTCGTTCCGAGGTCATCGGTCGCGTACTCGACGGTGGCGTTGTAGGTGCCGTGGGCCGAGAAGAGCTGGATGGCGCGCTGGTCGGTCTGGCGGTTGCTCGACGTCGTGCCGCAACCGATCCGCGTGGCCGCGCCCAACGGCAGATCGCGAAACGGGATCGGGTCGCTCTCGTACGTGTAGTCGTCAGGAGGTTGCCGGGTGGCCCCCGAGTCGACCGGCAGCCACGTCGGATCCGCCGCCGCCCAAGACTCGATCTGGTGGAGGGCGCGCTTGAAGTCCGCGACGATCGCCGTCTTGGAGCCGCCGCCCTTGGTCGCTCCTCCGGGGTGCAGGACGCCGACGGCTCGTGGGCGCGGCCCGAGCGCCCCCGGCGGCTGGAACGTGCTCACGTCGTCGGGGCCGTCGGGGCAGGTCCCTCCGTGCGACTCGATCCAGGTGACGACGCTCTCCTTGGCCGCGTCGCCAACCGCGATCACCAGGCGGAGATCGTTGTCCGCCAGCACCTGGTCGAAGAGCTTGTGGCGATGGATCACGATCGGCGAGCGCGGATCCTGCGCCAGCGGCCGGAGCGACTTCGTGTACTGGCCGAAGATCGGGTACACGAAGGTGTTGAGGAAGAGGTACGAGCGTGTGATGCCCAGATGGTTCAGGACGTGCTGCATCCGGGCTCCGGTGCCGCCGATGAACGAGCGGTGGGCGAGCGACTCGTCCTGCGCGCCCTCCTGGCCGATCACGAGCACTTTCACGGCACCCTTGGTCAACCGGCCCCGATAGAACATCGGGCCGAAGTGCCAGCGAAAGGCCTCGCGGCCGAGGACGGCCACCCCGAGGCCCCGGTAGTTGGGCGTGGCGGCGAACAGCCCGGCCCACGCGCCACTCCCGGGAGGTCCGGGGTCGTGCTCCCAGGGATTCCCCCGTCCGCTCTGGTTGCCGGCCATCATCCACCCCCCATCTGAGAGCGCGACACCACGGCGAAGATACGGCACCTCGTGCCGTGACCGGCACCGCCACCGTGCGAGGATGGCGGGATGCCGGGCCGTCCCGCTGCGCCGCTCGACCCGGCCGCACTCGCACGCGCCCTGGCCCCCTTCGATCGCAGCCGGATGCTGCCCCGCGAGGCCTACGTCGACGACGGCGTCCTGGCCTGGGAGCAGCGTTGGTTCTTCGAGGGCGGATGGGTGTGCGCCGGGAGGGTCGGCGACCTGTCTGAAGCCGGTGACCAGCGGGCCCTGAAGGTCGGGACGACGGGCCTCCTCGTGGTGCGGGGCGGCGACGGCCGCCTGCGGGTCTTCGCCAACATCTGCCGCCATCGCGGTCACGAGTTGCTGGCGTGCGGGGCGACGGCCCGCCGAGCCATCGTGCAGTGCCCCTACCACGCGTGGACCTATGACCTCGACGGCACCCTGCGCGTCGCTCCTCGCTTCGAAGGCGGCCTCGATGCCAGCGAGTTCGCATTGGTGGAGGTGCGCGCTCGCGAGTGGGGTGGTTGGCTGTTCGTGAACGTGAGTGGCGACGCCCCCGGCTTCGACGACGTCTTCGGCGGGTTCGCCGCCGTCGCCGCCGGCTACGAATGCGAACGGCTCGTGCCGGCCGCCAACCACCGCTACACCTTGGCCGCCAACTGGAAGCTCCCCCACGAGAATTACCAGGAGTGCTACCACTGCCCCTTGATCCATCCGGAGCTGTGCCGAGTGAGCCCGCCGCTGTCCGGGGCCAACTGCGGCGCTGACCGCGGGGGCTGGATCGGCGGCACCATGGCGCTCGCCGACGGGGCGGCGACCATGTCGCTCGACGGTCGCTCGGGCGCCACCCCGCTGCGCGGCCTCTCGGAGGCCGAGCGCCGGGTCGTCGTGTACGCCGCGTTGTTCCCGAGCCTGCTCGTCAGCCTTCACCCCGACTACGTCATGACCCACCGAATCGAACCGTCGGGGCCTTCCACCACCGCCGTCGAGTGCCAGTGGCTCTTCGCACCCGAGGCCTTGGCTCGCCGCGACTTCGACCCGGCCTACGCCGTCGACTTCTGGGACCTGACGAACCGCCAGGACTGGGCCGCGGTCGAGAGCGTCCAACGCGGCCTGGCCTCACCCCTCTTCGTACCGGGTGTGCTCTCCGACAAGGAGGACGCCGTCTACCAGTTCGTCACGCTGGTGGCCCGCGGCTACGCCGGGGATGGTGAACTCCGCCGAGATTGACACGGCTACCGTCCTAGGCGATGGCTGCAGTGGTGATGGACGGTACGGCCCTGGCCGCGCTCACGCGAGAGCGGGTGACCAAGGAGCTCGAGGCGGCCGGCAACCCGCCCGTGTGCCTCGTGACGGTGCTCGTGGGCGACGACGGACCGAGCCGTCGCTACGTGGCCTCGAAGCAGAAGCAGGCCGCGGCGGTGGGCATGGAGGCCTCGTACCACGTGGAGCTGCCGGCCGCCGCGGCCCAAGGCGAGGTCGAGCGGGTCGTGGCCGACCTGGCGGCTGACCCCGGGGTGCACGCCGTCCTCGTGCAGCTCCCCCTACCGGCCGGCCTCGACACCAATCGGGTGATCGACCTGATCCCCCCGGACAAGGACGTCGACGGCCTCACCGCCCGCAGCCTGGGTCGCCTCGTCCGCGGCGAGCCCGGGCTCGTGCCCTGCACCCCTCGGGGGATCATGCGCCTCTTGGAGCACTACGACGTGCCGGTGGCCGGCCGCCGGGCCCTCGTGCTCGGCCGCTCGACGCTCGTGGGACTCCCCACTGCACTGCTCCTCGCGGCCAAGGGCACCGACGCCACCGTCACGATCGGCCATTCCCGCACGCCGGAGCTGGCGGACACGATTGCGGCCGCGGACATCGTGGTGTCGGCCGTCGGCGTCGCCGGCATCGTCAACGAGGTCAAGCCCGGCGCCGCGGTGGTCGACGTGGGGATCAGCCGGAGTGACGCGGGGATCGTCGGCGATGTGGACTTCGAGGCGGTACGGGAGAAGGCCGGTTGGGTCACCCCAATGCCCGGAGGGACGGGACCGATGACGGTGGCGTGCCTGCTGGAGAACACCCTCGACGCCGCTCGCCTCCAAGGGGTGCTGGCGCCGTGAGCGAAGGGCATCGTCTCTCGCGTCTCTCGCGCTCGATCGCCGGCCAGGCCGCGTTGGTGACCGGTGCCGCGAGCGGCATGGGGCGGGCGACCGCGCAGGTGTTCGCGGACGAGGGCGCCTCGGTGGCCGTGGTCGACCTCGACGCCGACCGCGTGCAGGCCGTCGTGGACGAGATCCGGGAGGCGGGCGGCGACGCCGAAGGCTGGGTGTGCGACGTGAGCGACCTCGCCCAGATCGACGACACGGTCGCGCGAGTCGTCGACCGCTTCGGGCGCCTCGACATCCTCGTCAACAACGCCGGCATCGCGATGTTGGCAAATGCCACCGCGCCCGCCGCCGACTTCGAGGACGCCTGGGCCGCCACCGTGGCCGTGAACCTCACCGCGCACGCCCGGCTGATCCGGGCCGCTCTCCCGCATCTCCAGGCGCACGGGGCCGGGCGGGTCGTCAACATCGCGTCGACCGAAGCCATCGTCACGACGGCCGGGATGCCCGCGTACGCGGCGACGAAAGCAGGGGTCCTCGGCCTGACGAGATCGTTCGCCGTCGAGCTGGGCCGCACCGGGGTGACCGTCAATGCCATCTGCCCCGGCCCGATCCGCACCGGCATGACCGAGCCCATCCCGGAGGCCGACAAACAGGAGTACGCCCGGCGGCGGGTGCCGCTGCGCCGCTACGGCGACCCGGAGGAGGTGGCCCACGCCACGTTGGGCCTCGTGCTGCCGGCGTCGAGCTTCATCAACGGCGCCACCCTCGTCGTCGACGGGGGGATGAGCATCCGGCACACCTGAGATCAGGCCGGGGTCGCGGCGTCGTTCAGCGCCCGCCAGCCGCTCGGGGCGTGGGGCCCGATGGCCAGTTGCTCGAGCACGCCGACACCCACCCGGTCGCCCATGGTGGCGCGGCACAGCGCCTGCACGTGCAGATGGCTGACGGCGAGCGGGTCCTCGACGGGCAACGTCCAGCGCGACCCGCCCACCGCGCTCTCGCCCTTCCACACGCCATGGTTCCACTCGGGGTTGACGTAGCCGAGCCCCAGCATCTGGAACTCGAGCATCGGCTCCAGGCGGATGGTCACCAAGTCGGAGCCGCCATCGGTGGCCAGATCGATCTCGGCCCACGCGGCGCGGCGGGTTCCTGGGCGCCACTCGATCCGGTAGTCGATCGAGTCGGCCGCCACGGCGGGGCCGTCGCCCAGGGGCACGAGGAAGCCGCCTTCGTGCCACCGCGTCCCGTCGCCGTGCTCGCTCACGTCCATGTGGGCGCACACGTCGTCGAAGTTCACGGGCGCCCACAGCCAGAAGAATTGCGCCGGGCGGGCGGGCCCGGGCAGGGGCGCGCCGACGGAGCGGACGCCCCACGAGCGGTCGCGCGAGCCGAGCACGCTCTCGATGTCGATCCGCTGGCCGTCGAGCTCGATCCAGCCACTCCACGTCCCGAACTGGGTGAGACGGGTGTAGTCCCAGACCAGCCGGACGCCGCGCTGTGCTGCGAACGGCGGTTCCAGGACTGGCGCCGTGCGGGCGCGCATGACCAACTCGGCGCGTAGCCCGTGCTCGGGCGCGCCGACCGTGATGCGGTGCTCGCGCATCGGCCGGACGATCTCGACCCGGAGCGGTCCGACCGCCGGCGTGCTGCGATCGAGCGGGCAGAGGCCCGACGCGTGCACGCTGACCTGCGCGCCGTCGCGGACCACGCTGAAGGAGCCGTCGACCACGTCGCGGTTGGGATAGAAGCCCAAGGCGAAGGCGAAGAACAGCGAACCGTCGGCGCGGTAACCGTTGAAGAAGAACCGGTCGAAATGGTTGGGGTCGCCGGAGGCGGGCATGGCGAGGGGTCGGGCCGTCTGGTGGACGGGGAAGTCGTCGAGCGGCGTGAGCAGGGGCGCGGGCTCGTGCACGCCACGACCCTAGAGGCGGGGCGGAGGCGGTGGGCGGGGGTCGCGGCACTAGCGTCGGCGCCGATGGCCCTGCCCCGGCTCACGCCCAAGGCGTACCACCGGATCACGCTCGTGGCCTTGATCCTGCTGGGCGTGATCGTGGTCAGCGGGGCGGCGGTGCGCCTGACCGGCTCGGGCCTCGGCTGCAGCGACTGGCCCACGTGCCAGGCCAACCGGCTCGTGGCCCCGCTCCAGCTCCATCCGATGGTGGAGTTCGTCAACCGGGTGTTCACCGGCCTGGTGTCGATCATCGTCATCGTGGCCGTGCTGGGGTCGGTCCTGCGCCAGCCGCGCCGCGCCGACCTGGTGTGGCTCTCGGCCGGGCTCGTGGCCGGGGTCATCGGCCAGATCGTGCTCGGGGGCATCACGGTGCTGACCGACCTGAACCCGCTGGCCGTGCAGGGCCACTTCGTGCTGTCGATGGCGATCGTGCTCGACGCGGCCGTATTGCATCAGCGGGCGGGCGAGGCGCCCGGCCCCTACCGCCCCACGGTCGCGCCCGCGTTGCGCCGTGCCTCGCTGGCACTGGTCGCGCTGGCCGCCGCGGTCTTGGTCACGGGAACGGTGGTCACCGGCACGGGGCCGCACGGGGGCGACGAGCGCGCCCATCGGTTCCCCTTCGACATCACCGACGTCGCCCGAGTCCACGGGATCACCGTGATGGTGCTCCTCGCCACCACGCTGTGGGTCGTGTACCGGGCTCGACGCCTCGGAGCGTGGGCCGTCCTCGACGCGCGTCTGACGTTGTTGGTGTGGCTGATCGTGGTGCAGGGGGCGATCGGCTACACGCAGTACTTCGCCGGCGTGCCGTCGCTCCTGGTGCTCTGCCACGTCATCGGGGCGGTGTCGGTGTGGTATGGGACGTTGCTGTTGATGTTCGCCACCCGCGCGCCCGGGCTCAGCGGATCGGCACCGACGAGGGCGACAGCGAGCCCAGCCTGGCCACCACGTCGTAGAACTCGGCCATCGTCTCCTGCACGATCTGGGCGACCGGCTTGACCTCCTCGATGCGGCCGATGGCTTGGCCGCCGAGAGCGATGGACGCTTCCATGTCGCCCCCGAAGTAGAGCGCCATGGCCGTCCCGAACTCCTCCATCCCCACGTGGGCCTGCTGCTCGAGCCGGCTCGAGCGCTCGGTGCGCAACGCCCGCAGACCCGGCCGCGAGAACCGGTTGAGGAAGACCGTGTCGGTCTCGGCGGCGGCGACGATGGCGTCCTTCCAGTTCTGGTGGACCGGCGACTCGGCCGACGAGACCATCCGCGTGCCCATCTGGACGCCCTCGGCCCCGAGCGCGAACGCCGCCGCCATCGAGCGCCCGTCGACCACACCGCCGGCCGCGATCACCGGCACGTCGAGCTTCGAGCAGACGAGCGGCAGCAGCACCATGGTCGCCACGTCCCGAGGGTTCTTGAACCCGCCGCCCTCGCCCCCCTCCACCACGAGTCCGTCCACACCGGCGGCCACGGCCTTGAGCGCGGTGGCGAGGGTCGGCACCACGTGGAAGACGGTCAACCCCGCCGCCTTCAGCTGGGCGGTGTAGCGAGTCGGATCGCCGGCGGAGGTGGTGACGAAGCTGACGCCCTGCTCGACCACGAACTCGACGATGGCCGGGTCGCGTACGAACAGCTGGGCGATGTTCACACCGAAGGGCTGATCGGTGAGGTCGCGCATCTTCACGATCTCGGCCCGGACGGCATCGAGCTCGCCGGAGGACGTCTCGATGATGCCGAGCCCGCCCGCGTTCGAAACCGCGGAGGCCAACGCGGCCCGGGCGATCCAGCCCATGGGCGCTTGCACGATCGGGTAGCGGATGCCGAGGAGGTCGCTCACCCTGGTGGGCAGCGCGGGGGCCGGCCCGGGGTCACTCACAAGAGCTCCTCGGCGGCGCTCGTGACCGCGGCAATGATCGGGTCCCAGTCCGCCCCCGGCCGGCGGGTGACGGTCACGAAGTCGTTCACACCGAAGAGGTTGGCCACGCCCGGAACCGCGAACACCGCTCGGGCGAAGGGGGTGGCCGCCTCTTCGGGTGAGGCCACGTTCATCATCTCGGGCAAGCGGATGTCCAACGTGAACTTGAGCGCATCAGGGTTGGGAGTGGGCGACGCCACGGCCTTGGCCACCGCTCGACCGTAGCGGCCGGCCACTCACCGCACGACCTGAGCCCGGCTGCTCACGGGGCGGGGCCGAGCCCGGCTGCTCACGGGCGGCCCTGCCTGATTCGCAGGAGTGGCTGGGTCAGCGACCGAGGTAGGCGGCGATGACCGACTCGTCGAGCAGCAGCAGCCTCGGGCTCGACATGAGCGCCCGCCCGATGGCGAGCATCTGCTGCTCACCCCCGGACAAGGTCCCTCCGGCTTGCCCACGTCGCTCGGCTAGGCGGGGGAAGAGGCCGAAGACCCGATCGAGGTCACGCTCCTTGGCGGCGCTCTTGCGATCCTTGGGGCGTAGCCGCCCATCTCGAGGTTCTCCATCACGGTCATCCCCGGGAAGATCCCGCGGCCCTCCGGGGCCTGGCAGATCCCCATGTCGACCCGCTCGTGGGCGGGGACCTTGGTGATGTCCACGCCGTCGAACCAGATGCTGCCGGAGGCCACGTGCCGCACGCCGGAGATGGTCTTGAGCGTCGTCGTCTTCCCGGCCCCGTTGGCACCGATCAGCGTGACGACCTCACCTTCGCCGACCTCGAACGAGATGCCCTTGATGGCCTGGATGCGGCCGGCCGAGATGCTGGATCGTCTCGCCTACCCGTGGCCGTGGCGGTCTCGATGCTGGCAGGGCTCGCCCTCGGCACGCCGAGTTGCGGCTGCGGGGCGACTACCTCGCCATCGTCACCCTCAGCTACGGCTGGGCAAGGAATCGACATTCCACGACGGGTTCGGAAACAGGGTCGTCACGGCGCCGTCACATCGGTCGGCCGGGCGCGGACTCGACGCGATAGACACGGCGCCGATGCCGCTCGTCGCCGGAGTCGACAGCTCCACCCAGTCCACCAAGGTGGAGGTGCGCGACGCCGACTCGGGCGCAGTCGTCAGCAGTGGGCGGGCCGAGCACCCACCCACCACGCCTCCCCGCAGCGAGCAGGATCCGGCTGCGTGGTGGGACGCCTTCGAAGCGTCGTGGGCGCAGGCCCGCGCCCCGGCCGTCGAGGCGGTCGCAGTGGCCGGGCAGCAGCACGGCATGGTCGTGCTGGACGCGGCCGGCGAGGTGGTCCGCCCGGCGAAGCTCTGGAACGACACGGAGTCGGCCCCCGACGCGGGCTGGCTGCTCGGTCAGGTCCCGGGCGGCGGCGCGGCCTGGGCCGCGGCCTGTGGGTCGGTGCCGGTGGCGGCCTTCACCGTCACGAAGCTCTCGTGGTTGCACCGCTGCGAGCCGGACCACTGGCGGCGCCTCGCCCGGGTGCTGCTGCCCCATGACTGGCTGACCTGGCGGCTGTGCGGGCGGTTCGTGACCGACCGCGGGGACGCCTCCGGCACCGGCTACTGGTCGCCGGCCGAGGGTGCCTACCGGTGGGATCTGCTGGCCGTCGTCGACCGGGAGCGGGACTGGACCTCGGTCGTGCCCGACGTCCTCGGGCCGCTCGAGGTCGCCGGCGAGTGGAACGGCGCCACCGTCGCCGCGGGCACCGGCGACAACATGGCCGCCGCCCTGGGCACTGCGTTGGCGCCGGGGGACGTCGCCATCTCGATCGGCACCTCGGGCACGGTCTACGCCGTGAGCCCCACGCCGACCCACGACGCCTCGGGCGCGGTCGCCGGCTTCGCCGATGCGACCGGCCGCTTCCTGCCGCTCGTCTGCACCCTCAACGCGGCCAAGGTCACCGCGGCCGTTGCCCGCCTGCTCGACGTCGATCTGGCCGTCCTCGACCGCCTTGCCCTGTCCGCCCCGCCAGGCGCCGGCGGCGTCGTGCTGCTGCCGTACCTGGACGGCGAGCGGACGCCGGACCGTCCCGGCGCTACCGGCGTGCTCGCCGGCTTGCGCAGCGACATCGAGCGGCCGCAGCTCGCCCGGGCCGCCTTCGAGGGCGTGGTGTGCGGTCTGCTCGACGGGCTCGACGCGCTCGACGCGGTCGCGCCCCGGCCTGCATCGGGTCGCCTCGTGCTGGTCGGCGGCGCCGCTCGTTCGGAGGCGTACCGCGCCGTCCTCACCGACCTTGCCGGCCGGGAGATCTCCGTCCCCGCCGAGGCCGAGCACGTAGCGACCGGGGCCTGTGTCCAGGCGGCCGCGGTGTTGCACCAGCGCTCGCCCATCGAGGTCGCCCGCGCCTGGGGCCTCGCCGCCGCCACGGTGGTGGAACCCGGCCCGGGAGCGAAGGTGGCCGCCGAGGTGCGCGCCGCCTACGCCGCCCGCCGCGACGCCGAGGAGTGAGCGCCGCCGGGCCGGCCGCCCCGCACCCGTAGCCTGGCGCTGGTGGAGGACCCCTTCGCGATGTTGGGCTTGCCGCCCACGGCCTCGCTTGACGACGTGCGGGCCGCCCGCCGCCAACTGGCCAAGACGCTCCACCCGGACCACGGCGGTGACGACACCCGGATGCGCGAGATCAACCGCGCCTTCGATCTCGCGGTGAAGGCCCTTCTCCGCGGCGACCAACCTGTACCGGCTCCCGCGGCGCCCGAGCCGCCGCGCCCACCAGCGCCGCGCCGCGCCCGCCATCGTGTCAACCGGCGCGTCGAGCAGGACTCGCCATCGTTCAGCATCGAGCTGCTCCCCGCCGAGGCGTTCGAGGCGCTGCTCGTGGTCGTCGGCTGGTACGGCGAGGTCCTCATCGACGACCCGCCCTACCTCCTCGACTGCCATCTCTACGAGCCCGCCCGGTGCTGGTGCCGCCTCGAGCTGCTGCCCGAGGCCGGCGCCAGCATGGTGAGCCTCACCGTGGCCGGGCTCGACGGTGCCGATGGACCCCCGGTGGACGACGTCCGCGACCTTCTCGTCACAGGCCTGAACTCGCTGGGCGCGCCCGACCCCGGCTGAGCACGAGCGCCGCGGTGCGCTAGGCCCCGGCCGGCTCAGCGGCGGGCGGCGGCGGCCTTGGCCAGCCGGTCGCGCACGGCCTGCCCGATGCCTTCCTCGGAGGGGAGGACGGCGACCACGACGTCGACCATGTGGTCGTCGGCGCCGCGCAGCCAGGCGTAGAGGTTGTGGGCGTACGTCTCGGCGTCAGTCCCCATGCCGAGCAGCTCCGCGCTCGCCCCCGCGGCCGTGAGTTGGGCGAGGCGGGCCCGTGCGGCCCCCTCATCCTCGACGAGCTCGACGCGGCAGCGAGGGGCGTAGTGCGAGGCCAGCATCCCCGGAGCTCGCGACGGGCCACCGTGCTCCACGGCGATGCCCTCGCCGACGACGAGGCGCAGCCGCTCCAAGCTGATCCCGCCGGGCCGGAGGACGACGGCCGGGTCGGCCGTGCAGTCGACGATGGTCGATTCGACGCCGATCGCGCAGGGACCGTCGTCGAGGATCATGTCGACCTCGGCGTCGAGCTCGGCGCGGACCGCGTCCGCCGTCGTCGGGCTCACGCGGCCGAAGCGGTTCGCGGACGGCGCCGCGATCCCGTCGCCGAAGGCGGCCAGCAGATCGCGTGCCACGGCCTGGTCGGGCACGCGCAGCCCGACGGTGGCGCGGCCGCCCGTGACCGACGTCCGGCACGGCGGCCGAGCGGATGACCACGAGGCTGAGCGGTCCGGGCCAGAAGGCAGCGGCGAGTTGCGTCGCCACCTCGGGTACTGCCGCGGCCCACTCGCCCAGCCACGCGGGATCACCGAGGTGGACGATGACCGGGTGCCCCGGCGGCCGGCCCTTGACCGCGAAGAGATGGCGCACCGCCGCCTCGTCCCGCGCCGCCGCGCCCAACCCGTAGACCGTCTCGGTGGGGAAGGCTACGAGGCCGCCGCCTCGCAGCACCTCGGCGGCGCGCTCGATCTCGGCCGCCGGCACGCTCACGCCGGGATGGCCTCCAGGAACTCGAGGGCGGCATCGATGAAGGTGAAGGACTCAGGCGTGGCGAAGTGGTCCGTCCGTTTCAGCACCACCACCCGCGCGTCGGGCAGCGCGGCCGCGAGCGGGTCAGCGGGCCCCGCGAAGTCGTTGCTCCCCGATTGCGACGAGCACCGGTACCTGGACGGCTCCGAGCCGCTCGGGCGTGAGGGCGCGGCGCGTCGGCCGGCGCAGCGCGGCCGACAGCGCCAGAGGATCGTTGCCCGGCTGGCGGGCGTACTGGGCGAACAGCTGCGACCGCACGTCGGACTCGTCGCCGCCGCCCTCGACGGCGGCGACGATGCGCGCCAACCCGTCGGGATCGACGCGGAACAGATTGGCCCCGACCCCGCCGACCACGATCCGCCCGAAGCGCGCGGGCTCGTCGGCACGCCAGCTCGAGCACGTGGCGGCGCCGAGGGAGAACCCGACCGCATCGACCGTGGCCTCGCCGTCGATGGCCTCGCGGAGGCGGGCCGTGAGGTCGCCGTACTCGTCGGGATCGTGCGGCTTGGGTGCCGTTCCATGGCCGAGCAGATCGACGCCGATCACCCGGCGCCCGGCGTCCTGCAGCAGCGCCTCCCATCCCGTGGCCTGCCACGTGGACGCGAACGAACCACCCCAGCCGTGGACCAGCACCACTGGCTCGGTGCGCACGCCGGCACGGTACCGACGGGCCGGTTGGGTTCGGACCGGGGCCCGCGTAGCATTGACCGGCCCCGCAGGGGCCGCTGACCCGCACGGAGCCACCGACCATGCGCTTCCTCGCCGACGTGCCGCCGCCCTACGAGCTCACCTACAACGACGTCTTCGTCGTGCCGCGGCGCTCCGACGTCACCTCCCGTCTCGACGTCGACCTCACGACGCCGGACGGGATCGGCACGAGCGTCCCCATCGTCGTGGCCAACATGACCGCCGTCGCCGGCCGGCGCATGGCCGAGACCGTGGCTCGCCGGGGCGGCCTGGCCGTGCTCCCGCAGGACATCCCGCTCGACATCGTGCGCAACAACATCGCCTACGTGAAGTCGAGGCACCCGATCTACGAGACGCCGATCGTGCTCGGGCCGCACGACACGATCCAAGAAGCGCTCGGGCTGATCCACAAGCGCGCCCATGGCGCGGTCATCGTCGTCGACGAGCGCGAGGCCCCACTCGGCATCTTCACCGAGCAGGACGCCGTCGGCCACGATCGCTTCACGCAGCTCCACGAGGTCATGGCGCAGGACCTCGTCTGCGTCGAAGCCGGCACCCCGCTCCCAGAGATCTTCGACCGCTTGAACAACGAACGCGTCCGCGCCGCGCCCGTCGTCGAGCGCGGGCGCCTCGTCGGCGCGATCACGCGGAGAGGAGCGCTGCGCTCGACGCTGTACACCCCCAACGTCGATGCCGACGGCCGGCTCAGGGTGGGGGTCGCCGTCGGGATCAGCGGCGACGTCGGGGGCAAGACCGAGGCGATGGTGGCCCACGGGGCCGATCTCGTGGTGATCGACACCGCCCACGGCCACCAGGAGCGCATGATGCAAGCGGTGCGCGAGGCCCGCAAGGCGGCCGGCGACGCGACGGTCGTGGCGGGAAATGTGGTGACGGCGGCGGGGGTCGAAGACCTGCTCGAGGCCGGCGCCGACGTGGTGAAGGTCGGAGTGGGACCGGGGGCGATGTGCACCACGCGGATGATGACCGGCGTGGGCCGCCCGCAGTTCAGCGCGGTGCTCGAGTGCGCCCGCGACCGCCCGGCAGCTCGGTCGCCATGTGTGGGCCGACGGCGGCGTCCGCCACCCGCGTGACGTGGCGCTCGCGCTCGTGGCCGGCGCGGCCAACGTCATGATCGGCTCGTGGTTCGCCGGCACCTACGAGAGCGCGGCGGACACGCTGCGCGACAGCGAGGGCTTGTACAAGGAGAGCTTCGGCATGGCCTCGAACCGGGCCGTGCGCCATCGCACCCGCAAAGAGAGCGCCTTCGACCGCGCCCGCAAGGAGTTGTTCGACGAGGGCATCAGCACCTCGCGGATGTACCTGGATCCGGCCAGCCCCGGCGTCGAGGACATCGTCGACCAGATCGTGGCCGGCGTGCGCAGCGCTTGTACCTACACCGGCGCCGCCACCATCGACGAGCTCCACCACCTCGCCCGCGTCGGGGTGCAGAGCGCGGCCGGCTACGACGAGGGACGGCCCTCACCGACGACGTGGTAGCGCCGTTCGACCGACCACGTGGTGGCGCCCTTCGACCGACCACGTGGTAGCACCCTTCGACCGACGGCGTGCTAGCGCCGTTCAACAAGCGACGCGGATCTGACGGATGTCGGCGGTGCGGAAGCTGGCGAGGCGCGTGCTCCAGCAGTCGATGACGCTGCGCCCGGACGCCGTGCGGAAGAACGTCGTGAGCGGTCCCTCCTGCTGGTAGGCGTCGGCACCCTCCACGAGCTCCCGTCCGTCGTCCACGAGGGTCACGAGGTAGGCCATGCGTCGAACCTACGGCGACCACCCTGTGGGGAGGAAGAGGGGGATCCTGTGAGTTGCCGGCTCCCCTGTCCACCGGCGTCCACAGGGTATGGACGCGGCGTGAACCGTGGAGCAAGGGGGTGCTGGCTAGGCTGCGCGCCGACAGCCCATGGACGCTGCTCCACTCGCCGCCTTCGACGTCGACGGCACCCTCGCCACCCGTGACACCTTGGTGCCGTTCCTCCGGCGCGCCGCCGGCACCGCGGCCCTGGCGCGGCGCGTTCGGTCGGCGCCCCGCCGCGGTGATGGGAACGGCGATCGGGCGTCGCGACCGGGACCTGCTCAAGGCGGAGGTGCTGCGCGACCTGCTGGCGGGCGCGGACCACGACCGGCTGGAACGGCTCGGTCACGACTACGGCCTCGAGCTGGCCGACCGCCACTTGCGGACCGACGTGGTGGAGCGCCTGCGCTGGCACCAGCGCGAGGGCCATACCGTCGTCCTCGTCTCGGCCTCGCTCCGCTACTACCTCGCGCCGCTCGCGGAGCGGTTGCGCGCCGACGAAGTCCTCTGCACGGAGGTCGAGGTCGGCGCCGACGGGCGGCTGACGGGACGGCTGGTCGGCGCCAGCTGCCGCGCCGCGGAGAAGGTGGCTCGCCTGCACGCCCGCTACGGCCCGGACGTCGCGCTCGCCTGGGCCTACGGTGACAGTCCCGGCGACCGCGAGCTGCTGGCGGCGGCGCGCACCGGTGTGATGATCGGCCGTCGCCGGCTCACCGCCGCGCCGGCCACCTCGGTGGCGGCATGACCCTCGCTCCGCCCCGTCCCACGCTGCAGCCTGGGCTCGGGCGCGGCCTGTGGCGGGCGATGCGGCCCAAGCAGTGGTTCAAGAACCTTCTCGTGCTCGCTGCGCCCTTGGCCGCCGGAGTGCTCGACGATCCCGACGAGTGGCCGCACGTGGCGGCCGCGTTCGTGGCCTTCTGCCTCGCGGCCAGCGCCACCTACCTCTTCAACGACGCCGCCGACGTGGAAGCCGACCAGCGCCATCCGACCAAGCGCGACCGTCCGATCGCGGCGGGCATCGTGCCCATCGGCACAGCCCGCGCCGTCGGCACCGCGCTCATCGTGATCTCCCTTGCGGTGATGGCCCTCACCGGCCAACCGCTCGCGGTTGCGTACCTCGCCATCTACCTCGTCATCACCTTGGCGTACTCCGCCGGCCTCAAACAGGTGGCCGTCATCGATCTCATCGTCATCGCCACGGGCTTCGTGCTGCGGGCTCTCGTCGGAGCTGAAGCCGTCGGCGTCGAGGTGTCGGACTGGTTCCTCATCGTCACCACCTTCGGCTCGTTGTTCGTGGTGGCCGGCAAGCGCTTCGCCGAGCTGAAGGAGATGGGCGCGGAGGCCAGCCAGACCCGCCAGACCCTGCTCACGTACACCGAGCCCTACCTCCGGCTGGTCGTGGGCGTGGGGCTGACGGGCACCGCCATCGCCTACTGCCTCTTCGCCCTCGAGCGAGCGCAGACGAGTCAGGTGCAGTTCCCCGCCTTCGAGCTGTCGATCGTGCCGGTGATCACCGCACTGCTCCGGTACGCGCTGGTGCTCGAGCAAGGTCACGGTGGCGCACCGGAGGAAGTTTTCCTGTCCGACCGCTGGCTGCAGTTCCTCGGCCTCGCCTGGGCGGTGCTGTTCGCCATCGGCGTCTACGCGCCGTGACGACGCTGTTGACCGGTTGGGGTCGCACCGCACCCTCGGCTGCGCGCGTGGTCACGGTCGAGCATGAGGCTGACGTGCAGGAGGAGCTCGCCCACGCGGGAGGGCGTGGGGTCATCGCCCGCGGGCTCGGGCGCTCCTACGGTGATCCGGCGCAGAACGCGGGCGGCACCGTCCTCGTGATGGAGGCGGGCCCGGACGCGTTCCACCTCGACGAGGGCGAGGGCACCGTGACCGCGCAGGGCGGCGCCAGCTTCGACCACTTGATGCGGGCCCTCATCCCGCGAGGTTGGTTCCTGCCCGTCGTCGCCGGCACCCGCCACATCACCGTCGGCGGCGCGTTCGCCAACGACATCCATGGAAAGAACCATCACGGCCAGGGCTCCTTCGCCGATCACGTGATGGACGCGCGGCTCGTGCTGCCCGGCGGGGCGGTGTGCACGATCGGGCCTCGTTGCGATCCCGAGCTGTTCTGGGCCACGGCCGGCGGTTTGGGCCTCACGGGGGTGGTGACGAGCATCCGGTTCCGCCTGTTGCCCATCGAGACGAGCCGCATGCTCGTCGACACCGAACGCCTCCGCGACCTCGACGCCGTGATGGCGCGCATGGCCGAGACCGATGCCGCGCACCGCTATTCCGTCGCCTGGGTCGATCTCACTGCCACCGGCGCCCAGCTCGGCCGCGGCGTGCTGACCGGCGGCGATCACGCGCCTCGAGCCGTGCTGCGCGACGCCGACGACCCGCTCGGCTTCGACCCGAAGATGTACCTGCGCGCTCCCGCGGCGGCTCCCGGATGGCTCCTGAACCGTTCGAGCGTCCGCGCCTTCAACGAGGTGTGGTACCACAGGGCGCCGAAGCGGCGCCGCGGCCAGGTCCAGAGCGTGAGTGGGTTCTTCCACCCCCTCGACGCCGTCGCCGGCTGGAACCGGCTCTACGGCCGGCGGGGCTTGGTGCAGTACCAGTTCGTCGTGCCCTTCGGGGCGGAAGCCACGCTCCGGGCCACGATCGAGCGCCTCGCGGCCGCGGGGGCCACGTCGTTCCTCGCCGTCCTGAAGCGTTTCGGCCCGGCCAACGCCGGGCCTCTGTCGTTCCCGGCCGCGGGCTGGACGTTGGCGCTCGACCTCCCGGCAAGCCGGCGCGAGCTGTCCGACTTGCTCGACGGCCTCGACCGGCTCGTGGTCGAGGCGGGCGGGCGCCTCTATCTGGCCAAGGACGCTCGCCTCGACCCCGGCCTCCTGCCGCTGATGTACCCACGGCTCGCCGAATGGGAGGAGACCCGGGCGACGCGTCGATCCGGACGGCGTACTGCAGTCCGACCTCGGGCGCCGGCTCGGGTTGTGCGACCCGCGAGCACGCTCGACATCGCGCTCGTCCCGGACATCGCGCTCGTCCCGCACATGAGGAACGCCCACGGGGACCCGCAGTCCCTCCTCGTGCTCGGCGCGTCGAGTGACATCGCGCAGGCCATCACCCGCCGGCTCGTGGCCCGCCGGACCCGCACCGTCGTGCTCGGCGCCCGCCATCCCGGCGCGCTGCACGATTTCGTCGCCGAGCTCCGCGCGCTCGGCGCCACCACGCTGGAGGTCGTGGCCTTCGACGCCACCGAGACCGACCGCCACGACGAGCTGATCGGTCGGGTCTTCGAGGCCCACGGAGACGTCGACGTGGTGCTCATCGCGTTCGGGGTGCTGGGCGACCAGGCGAGCTTCGACCACGACCCCGCGGCCGCGGCCGTCGCTGCCACCACGAACTACGTGGGCGCGGTGTCCGCCGGTCTCGCCGCGGCAGAAGGCCTGCGCGCCCAGGGCCACGGTCTCCTCGTCGTGCTGTCCTCGGTGGCCGGACTCCGGGTGCGCAAGGCCAACTTCGTCTACGGCTCGGCGAAAGCCGGCCTCGACGGGTTCGCCCTCGGCTTGGGCGACGCTCTCGACGGCAGCGGCGCGCAGGTGCTGGTCGTCCGCCCGGGGTTCGTCACGACCAAGATGACCGCCGGCCTGCCCCCGCGCCCCTCGCCACCACGCCGGCCAAGGTGGCCGACGCGGTCGTGGCGGCCATGGCTTCGGGGCGCGAGGTCGTGTGGGTTCCCGGCGCGCTGCGCGGCGTGTTCACGGTGCTGCGGATGCTGCCTCGCCGCCTGTGGCGCCGGCTCCCGATGTGACGGTCTCGGATGCCGGGACCGGCCCCGGGCGCAGCCAGTCGACGACCGCCGACATCACCGCGGCGGCCACCGCCGCCCAGGCCCAGGCGTTGACGGCCTCGAACTCGTTGGGCCAGTCGATCGTGGCCGGCAGGTCGTACCGCACGAGCTTGGCCACGATGTAGGCCACGGTGCCGGCGAGCACCACGCCCGGCAGCCAACGGAGCCAGCGCCGCCAGCGCCACGACACGAGCGACAGCCCGCCGACCACGGCGGCCACCACCGCGGGGACGGGCCCGGCCAGGAACCAGAACACCACCGCGGCGGCGAGCGGCACGGCCAGCAGGCGGCGACCGTGACCGAGCGGCGACGCGGACGGGGCCCGCACCGGCGCGGGCACCGGTGCCGTCCATGCCGCACCCGGGTAGCGCCGCCGGCGTCGCCTCCCGGGGTCGAGCGCCACGAGGACGAGACAGAGGACCACCGCGCCGGCCGAGATGACCAGCGCGGTGCGCACCTGCCCCTGCGGCGTCCAGCGCAGCGTGATGGTGAGCGGGCCGCCCGTCGGCGTCACCAGCCAGCCGTTGGCGTAGCCGTCGACGAGCAGCGGCGGGCCGAGCTCGCGGTGCGAGCCGTCGATCTCCGCGTGCCAGCCCGCGTTCTGGCTCTCGCCGAGCACGAGCCAGAACGGCGCCGTGGCACGGTCCACGCGCACGCGGGCCGAGGTGGCGTCCTGGTGCTCGATGGTGAGCGCGGGCCCAGGTGCCGGCGCCACCCGCGACGCCGGTGAGGTGTCGAGCACGAGCCGGTCGACATCGAGGCCGAGATCACGACCGACCGCGGTCCGCACCTCGTGATTGCCGGGCCCGAGGGCGAGGGGAGGTCCGCAGGCCACCACGGTGAGGGGCTGGCGCTGCAGGGCCTGCGCCGTGCTGCCTTCGATCCGCACGCTCACTGGCTTGCCATCGACCGACACGAGGTCGTCGCGGCAGGCCGTCGGCAGCGGCCGATTCGGACTCGCTTGGTGCACCGGGATGCCGAGCTCGGCGATGGCCGCGGGTTGGAGGAGCGGGAGTCCGGAGAAGTAGTCGGTCTGCTTCACCTCTCGCAGCGCGGCCACGGTGACGGTGATCGCGCGGCCGGTCACCGTCGTGGGCAGCGGCACCCGTACGGAAGCCGTCGCCCCCTCCTTGCTGGTGTCGTCCGCGATCGCCGGCACGTCGGCCGTCACCGGGCGCCCGCCGTCGGCGCGGATGGTGAGGCGGGTCGGCACGGAGAAGCGTCCGTCGGCGACCACATGCAGATCGAGGTGGTCGAAGCTCACCGCGGTCGGGCTCGTGATGGTGAGGCTCTGGCCGACGACGTCTTCCATCGGCGTGACCCAGCGCGTCGTCGGGTCGCCGTCGACGGCCGCCGCCGCGCGCGAAGCGGGGCTGCCGAGGAGGCGTCCTGTCGAGGTGGCCGTGAGCGGTCCCACGGCCCCGAGCGTCGCGTCGAGTCGCGCGTCGGGGGCCCGACCGTCGAGGCGGGCCTCTCCGCTCACCGTGAACGTGGCCGGCCCAGGCAACGAGAAGGCCCGCTCGATCGAGAGCTCCTCGTCGCTCCGGCCGCGGGCGGCGGGGTCGCTGCGGAGCCGCGTGAGCACCACCGTGACGCGATGCGACGACAGATCGCCCCCGGTGGCATCGAGCAGCGCGGTCGGCACCCGGATCACGTCCTGCTCGCGCACGCCGGGGATGCCGAGCTGGGCCAGACCGACCGAGGTCAGCCCCTTGTACCCGGGGAGCTTGCCGTACGTGTCGCCGGTGATCTCGAACTCGAGGGTCTGGAACGTGCGGGAGCCGATGTCGACCCGCTGGCCCGGCTGCAACCTCGACCTCTCGTCGAGGTTGATGTCGAGATGATCGTGGCCGTCGAAGGTCAGCCGGGCCGAGGTGATGAACCGGTTGCGCGGCCCAGTCGATCGGCTGGAGGAGGTCGAGGTGATCCGCCGTGACCGGTTGCTGCGAGCCGGACCACGATGCGCTCGCCCTCGACCGGGGAGAAGGCCCCGACCCGCCAGGCCGTGCGTGGGTCGCCGTCGAGGGCCATCGACGGGCGGTCCTCCGGGGTGTAGCTGACGGGGTTCCCGTAACCCGTGGCCTGGACGGACAGGACGCCGCGCTGCTCGACCACCGTGTAGTCGGCGTCGGTGGCGCCGGGGAAGACTTCGAGCCGGTTGTCGGTCGGGTCGGAGACGAGGGGCTCTTCCCCCGCGAACTCGGTGGCACCGAGGTTCTCGTTGACTCCTCCCCAGCGCTGGGCCCGCCGACGGTTGGTGTCGGTGATCACCAAGTGGGCGCCACCGGCGAGCGCCTGCTGCAACACCTCGGGATGGTCGTGCAGCGATGCGGCATACAACACGAGCTCGCGCCCGTCGAGCAGCCCGGCGCCGGCCAGGTCGACGAGGCCGTCCCCTGAGCCCGAGACGACGACCGGGGAGGAGGCCGGCGCTGTGCGCAGGATGGGAGGCGCGCCCGGCACCGCCGAGGGAGGCCACGGGCGGGGCGTCGGGTTGGTTGTCAGGAAGGCCGAGCGCCATGCTCGTCGAGCAGCGGGAGCTTGGGGATCGACTGGTTCCTGGTCGGGGGACCATAGGGCACGACCGCGCCGAGCCCGGGGGCGGTGGACAGCGTCGGCCCAGGTGGGGCGGGGCCGGGGCGTCGGGTACCGCTCGTACTGGAGGTCGTTGCGCGTCACCACCTCGCCCGCGGAGATGAGGCGGGCGAAGGGAACGAGCGACGCCGGCTCGTACCAGCCCTCCTGGAGGCGACGGTCGTAGGCGATGAGCAGATCCGCGCCGGCCGGCGATCCCCACGGCACCAGCTCGCGGGCGACGTAGGGCCGGTCGGTCAGGCCGGGGGTGATCGGGTCGACGGTGCCGCCCCACCGGTACTGCGCGAAGTCGATCCCCGGCGTCTCGTACAGGCGGGTGGTGGTGTCGTCGCCGAGGGCGCTGACGGCGGCCCGCCACGAGGCCGGAACCTCCTCCGGGCGCAACAGGCTGTCCGTGTAGAGCCGGCCCGTGAACAGCGAAGGCAGGTTCACGGCGACGAGTCCGACCACCGCGAGCGACGCCGGCACGGCGCCGCGGGGCAGGCGCCACGCAACCGCCTCGACGGCGGCGCCGAGGAGGAGGGCGACGCCGAGGGCCACGAGTGGCACCGCCCGCGGCGTCGACCGCATGGCCATGCCGGCCGTGGTCGTCATGAACCGCTTGACGAGAGAGCCGTACAGGGTCGGATCGCTGTAGGGATGGGCGCCGACGGCCAGCACGACCCCGGCCAGCACGAGCGCGGCGGCGAAAAGCCGGTGGGCCCAGCGCACCGCGGCGAGGGCCACCAGCGCGATCGCCGGGATGGCGAAGCTCACCACGACGTCGCCAGACCGACGTCATGTAGGGCGTGCTCGGCTGCACCCACTGCGCCACCTGGTCGCCGCCATAGAAGAACCAGTAGCCCAGACCGCGGAGGATCTCGGGGGCGGTCGAGGCGTTGGCGATCGTGCGGTAGCTCTCGGTGTAGTCGAGGATCGGCAGGCCGTAGCGGCCCTGGATGCGCAGCCCGACGATCCACCAGAGCGAGACCCCGAGCGTGAGCACGCCCACGCGCAGCCCTGCGGCGACAGCTCGACGCAGGGGCACCTCCCGCACGATCCAGACGGCGTAGGCGAACCACAGCACGGGGCCCACGAGCGCGAACACGAGCGCGGTGGCGTTCACGCTGCCGACCGTGAGCGCGATGAGCGCGAAGAGCGCCGGCCACCGCCAGCCGCCCCGTCGCAAGGCGAGCGCGGCACAGGCGACCAACCAGGGCAGCGCCGCCCACGGCAACAGGATCACCGAGATCCGGGCCGCGTAGTGGAGCACGTAGGGCGACAGGAGGTAGGCGAAGGCCGCCACGAGGGCGCCGCGAGTCCTCCAGCCGAGGACCCGCCCGAGGAACAGCACGCCGGCGCCGGCGGCGAACAGCACCGAGCCGAGCCAGAGGCGCTGGGTCAGCCAATCGGGCACGCCCAGGTGCTGCATCACCCAGTAGTACGGGCCGAGCGGGAACAGGTAGCCGATGGTCTGGTGGGTGACCGTGCCGAGGCCGATCGACGGGTCCCAGAGCGACGCCGCCCGGCTGAGCAACCGCCCCGGGTCGAGGGTGAGATACGACTTCGTGTCCGCGCTGACCCGACCGACCGCATTCCACAGCAGCGGGACGTAGGCCACCACCGCTACGGCGGCGAGGGCGGCGCCGAACCCCCGGAGACGCCCCGCGACGGCGACGGCATGGTGCCGGCGCCCCCGCGGCGCCGCGGCGGCGGCCCCGACGTCGACCGCGATCAAGAATCCCCGGGCGCCGGGCGGGTCGGCGCGTGGCGCATCGCCTCGCGAGCCAGCACGGCCAGCGTGCCTGCAGCGGTTGCCTCCCAGCTGAGGCCGGCGGCCCGCTGCTCGGCGGCGCGACCCAACTCGTCGCGCCGGCCTGGGTCGCCCAGGATGGCCGTGAGGCCGCCCGCCAGCTCCGAGGGGGCCACCAGCAGGCCGGTGCGCCCGTCGAGAACGGCGTCGCGATGGCCTCCGATGTCGGTGGCGACCGCCGGCGTGCCGCACGCCGCCGCCTCCGTGATCGTCATGCCCCAGCCCTCGGCTACCGACGCGCTGGCCACCAGCCACGCAGCGCGGTACAGCTCGACCAGGGTGTCGTCGGAGACGCGCCCCGCGAAGCGCACCCATTCTGCCGCGTCGACCTCGGCCACGACGTCGTCGAGGTGCTCCCGCTCAGCGCCTTCGCCGACGATCACCAGCTGCGTGCGCGGCAGCTGACGGCGCACCTCGGCCACGGCCCGGATGAGCGCGTCCAGGCGCTTGACCGGCATCAGCCGGCCGACCGAGAGAACGAGCGGCACGGGCGAGCGCGCCCCTCCGGGGAGAAGCGCGGGTGGACACCCGGCGGGACGACGGCGATGCGCTCCGGGCGCAGCCCGAGGTCGCGGACGAGCTCGGCCCGCGCCGACTCGGACAACGTGACGACCGCTTGGCGGCGGTACAAGGGCGGCGCCACGCGCTGCTCGATGAGCTCGCCGAGACGGGCCAGGCGAGGTGGCAGCACCATCCCCCACATCGGCCCGTGCACATGGTGCAACCACGTCACCTTCGGCCCGCTCGCCCACAGCGGCGTGAACCAGGGCACCCCGTTCCAGATCTCCACCAGGCCGTCTCGCGGCCCGTGACGGCCCGCCAGCTCGCTGGCCACCGCCCGGGGGAAGACCAGGTAGCGCCCGGCTCGGCGGATCACGTGGTAGCCGTAGCGGTTGCTCTCCGGCGGGCTGCCTTGGGCATAGGAGGTGCGCACGGTCACCTCGATCCCGGCTTCCGCCCAGAGCCGCGCCACCGTGGCCGCGTGCAGCTCCGAGCCACCCGCTTCCACATCCGCCAGATCGCGCCAGGCCAGCACATGGATCCGCCGGAGGCCGGCGTCGGCGGCCATGTCCCCGACCTTTTCGATGGCGGCGCGCCGCGTGCCCGCGGCGGTTCCCGTCGCCGGCATCCTTGCTGTCCCCACGATGGTGGCGAACCCTAGCGGCGCGGTCCCCCGGCTCTCGGGCATCTCCTGCCCCTCCCGCACGGGGCGCCGCCCATCCGCCATCATGGCGGGCGTGCGACGGCCGAGATGGCGGAGCGTGCTCGCCGCAGTGGGCGTGGCGGGGCTGGGGCCGATCGTCGCCGCCCGGCCTGCCGCCGCGGCCGGCTGCCCCTTCCCCACCCCTTCGGCGGCGACGCAAGGCCGCGTCCTCGACGCGATGCGCAGCCAGCGGTGGACGGCCGCCGACCTGACCGGGAGCTTCCGGCTCCCCGACGGCCGCCAACTCTGGCTCTACGGCGACACGAACACGAGCGGTCTCGGCCCCAGGGGCGGCGCCGCGGCGACGGGGTTCACCGCCCGCAACTCCGCCATCGTGCAGGACCGCGGCTGTCTCACCCCGCTGCTCTCCGGCTCCGGATCGACGGCGGCCTCGTGGATCCCCGGTCTCGGCGCCGAATGGGACTGGCCGGGCGACGGCTACGCCCGCGCCACGACGGCCTGGGTGTACGCCACCCGGCTCGCCCAGGCCAGCTCGGGCCCGCTCGGGTTCCTCGCCCGGGCCGTCGACCTCGTCGAGATCGACACGACCTCGATGGCCATCCGTTCCATCCATCGCAACCGGTACCCGGCGGCGCCCATCCTCTTCGGCAGCAGCGTGACGACCGACGGCGTGTGGACCTACGTCTACGGCCGCGACGAGCTCGGCACGAAGCGACGCAGCTACGTAGCCCGGGTATCGGCGTCCAACCCGCTCGGGCCGACCTCCTACTGGAGCGCTTCGGGCTGGACGGCGGACATCACCCGCGCCGTTCCCATCTTCACCACAGGCGTCGTGGGCGGGCTGTCGGTGGCCGACCTCGGGTCGGCCTATGGCGACAAGCGCTACGTGGCGGTGGTGAAGGACGGCGAGTTCCTGAGCACGACGCTGGAGGTGTACAGCGCGCCGGGCCCGGCCGGGCCCTGGTGGAAGGTCTCGACTGTTGCCACGCCGGCGCTCGCGGGTGACTCGTCGACCTACACCTACTCGGCCTCCGTCCACGGGGTCGATCCCTACACCGGCGGGTTGCACGTCACGTGGAACATCGGGAGCTTCGATCCGAACGCGATCACCCGCAACGTGCACGCATACGGTGAGGTCCACCGCTCGCTGGCGCTCAACCTGCGGGTGCCGGCCGGTGCGCCGCCCGTGCCTCCGGCGCGATCCATTGGACCCGCCGCGGGATTCTGGCCGATGACGCCGACACGGCTGGTCGACACCCGGACCGGGCGCGGGGGCGTGCGCCGGTTGGTTCCGGGCCGGCCGGTGGCGGTGGCCGTCGGCGGGAGCGGCGGCGTGCCGGTCACGGCCGCGGGGGTGTTCGCCACGCTCACCGTCGTGGGCGGCGCGGCCATCGGCCATCTCACCACGTGGCCCTGCGGCTCGCCCCTGCCGGTGGCCTCGAGCGTGAACTTCGCCGCCTCGGCGGCCACCGCCAACACGGTGATGCTGCCGCTCGGGACGCGAGGCTTGGTGTGCGCGGTCGCGTCCACGGCCGTGGACCTCGTCGTCGATGTCGTCGGATGGCTGGCCGCCGGCGGTCACGGCTTCACGGGCGCGGGACCGGTGCGCCTCGTCGACACCCGCATCGGCGTCGGCGGGCGCAGGTTGCCCGGGGGTGGGATCCTCGCGATGGCCGTGCGCGGGAGAGCCGGTGTCCCGACCACAGCCGCGGCCGTGGCGCTCAACGTGACCGCGGTGAACTCGGGGCCCGGCTACGTCACCGCGTGGCCGTGCGACCGACCGCGACCGACGGCGTCGATCCTCAATCCAGCCGTCGGGCCCGCCCGCGCCGACAACGCCGTCGTCACGCTCGACGCCGCCGGTCGCGTGTGCCTCTTCACGCTCGGCGCCACCGACCTCGTCGTCGACGTGACCGGTTGGTTCGGGCCTGGCGGAGGCCGCGTCCAGATGGTGGTGCCAACTCGCCTGCTCGACACCCGCGTGGGGCAAGGCGGATTTGGGCGCCCCGGGCCGGGCCAGATCGTCACGCTCCCCATCGCGGGGCGCGACGGCATTCCCGCGTCAGCGAGAGCCGTACGGGTCAACATCGTCGCCCTCGACCCCACCACGACGACGTACGTGACCGCGTACCCCTGCCAGCGCTACCCACCGCTGGCCTCGACGCTGAACCTGGAAGCGGGCGCCCACGCGCTTGCCAATGGCGCCACCGTCGCCCTCGGGGGAGGTGCGCTCTGCCTGTTCACGCTGGCGGCCACCGACCTGGTGGTCGACATCAACGGATACGTCCTGTGACCGCGCGGTCGGGTGTCTTGCGCGGCGGCTCCCGGGATGGAAACGTCCCACGCTTGATGACCGGTCGCACGGAGGCGCCCGTGTCCTTCGACGACGTGGCCCGTCAACTGGAGGGGGTCGAGGGCTGGCTCACCCTGCCGCAGGCGCGAGCGCTCTACGACGCGGTGACCTCGCTGCGGCCCGGCCAGCGGGTCGTCGAGATCGGTTCCTTTCGCGGCCGCTCCACGACCGTTGTCGGCATGGCCGCGCCCGCCGGCGTCGAGGTGGTGGCCATCGACCCGCATGCCGGCAACGACCGCGGGCCGCAAGAGCTCGAGGGCTTCGAGCAGCAAGCCGCCGGCGACCACGATCGCCTTCCTCGCCAACCTCGAGCGGGCCGGACTGTCGCGGCGGGTGCGCCACCTGCGCGCTTTCTCGACCGAGGCCTTCGACGCGGTCGAAGGTCCCGTCGACGTGCTCTTCGTCGACGGCGCCCATCGCTACGGGGCCGCTCGCACCGATCTGCGGCGCTGGGGGGCGCGCGTCCCGCTGGGCGGCACGCTCCTCGTCCACGACGCCTTCTCCTCCATCGGGGTCACGGCCGCCATCGCGCGGGAGTTGCTGGCCTCCCCGCGCTTGCGGTACCGGGGACGGGTCGGGTCGCTGGCGACGTACTCGGCCGAGGCCCTCCCGAGCGTCCGGGCCCGCCTCGTCAACGCGGGCCGCCAACTGGCCGAGCTGCCTTGGTTCCTTCGCAACCTGATGGTGAAGGCGTGGATCGTCGCCGGTCGGGCCGCGCGGCGGACTGGCGGCCAGGAGGGGGCGTGGCCCTACTGATCGCCGAGCAGGCGGCGACGACCGAACCGCCCGCGGCGACCGGCCTCCGCCACATCGGGGCGCTCGACGGGCTCCGGGGCCTGGCCGTGGCCGGTGTCGTGGCCTTCCACCTCGGCTGGATCCGCGGTGGCTACCTCGGGGTCGACGCCTTCTTCGTCCTCTCCGGCTTCCTCATCACCAGCTTGCTGCTGGCCGAGCACGATGGCACCGGCCGGCTCGACCTTCGCCGCTTCTGGGGACGCCGAGCCCGCCGCTTGCTGCCGGCCATGCTCGTGGTCGTCGGCGCCGTCGTGGTGTGGGCCGCGGCTCGCCGACCGCGCCGACCTCGGGGCCATCCGTGCCGACGCCGTCGCCACGCTCGCCTATGCGGCCAACTGGCACGAGATCGCCAAGTCGGCCGACTACTGGTCGATCTTCCGCTCCCCGTCACCGCTCCAGCACACCTGGAGCCTGGCCATCGAGGAGCAGTTCTACCTGGTGTGGCCGCTCGTCGTGGTAGGCCTCGTGATCGTCGCCCGCCGCCTTCGCCGTGCGCTGGCACCGGTGGTGGCGGGGGCGGCGGTGGCCGCGGCGATCGCGTCGTACCTGCTTGATGGCCGCTGTGGTCGGGTGCGGGGGATGTCTCCGGCTCCTACTACGGCACCGAGACGAGAGCGGGGGCGATCGCGGTGGGCGCCGCCCTGGCGGCCTGGTGTCGCTGGCGTCCGCCCCGAAGGGCGCGCGACCCCAGAATGCTCGACGCGGTGGCCTGGCTCGCCCTCGGTGGGCTGGCGGCGGCGTGGCTCACCCTCTCGGGCACGACGCTCTGGCTCTACCGGGGTGGGTTCGTCCTCCTCGGCCTGGCGGTCGCGGCGGTGATCGCCGCGGTGACGCGGCCGGGCAGTGCCGTGGGCCGCCTCCTCTCGTGGGCGCCCTTGCGAGGGCTCGGGCTCATCAGCTACGGCCTCTACCTCTGGCACTGGGCGATCATCGCCACGGTCACCGCGCCAGCGCACGGGGATCTCCGGGTTCCCGTTGCAGATCCTCCAGCTCGCGGTCAGCTTGGCCGCCGCGCTCGCCTCCTACCGGTTGCTCGAGCAGCCGATCCGCTCGCGGCGGTGGCTGCCGGGATGGCCGGCGGCGCTGCCGATGGCCATGGGCGCGTACGGGGCCGTGCTCGCCGTCACCGCGGCGACGCTGGCCCTTCCGGCCCCTGGCGTCGGAGATCTCGCGGCGCGGCTGCAGGCCCGCGTCGCGTCGAGCGCGACGACGCTCCCCGCGACCGCCCCCGCGACCACGCTCCCCGCGAGCGCGCCGCTCCGCCCGCGCTCGGCGCCGTCCACCGTGGCGAGCCCCGCTCCCCGTCCCCCCGCTCGCATCGGCGTCTTCGGCGACTCGACCGCCATCCGCACCGGGATGGGGCTCGATGCGTTCGGGAAGGACACGGGTGACTTCCACGTCGTGGTGAACGCGGGCCGGGTCGGCTGCGGCATCGAGCTCGGAGGGGAACGGCGCTTCGACGGCAAGGTCTTCGAGCTGTCCAAGTTCTGCGGCGACTTCCGCCAGGCCTGGGCAGAGGCGGTCGCGTCGACGCCCATCGACGTGGCGGTCATCCAGACGGGGATCTGGGAGATCGTCGATCGTCGCCTCCCGGGTGACTCGGCGTGGCGGAAGGTCGGCGATCCGGTCATGGACGACGAGATCCGCAAGGAGGTGCGCGGCGTCGACCAGTTCTGGGCCGCCCGCCACGTCGCCGTGGTCTGGCTGCGGCCGCCCGCGCCGAGCTACATGGAGCGGGCGCCCGGGAGCATGGAGCGGTTCACCCAGTTGCTGCAGCAGGCCGTCACGGGCGACGCAGAGGCGGCCACGGTTCCCCTCGACCAGTTCCTGGCCGGGCTGAGCGCGGCGGACCAGGCCCGGCTGCGACCCGATGGCATCCACTTCAGCGAGGACACGGCGAAGATCGTGGCCGACACGTGGCTCGGCCCGCAGGTCACCCGGGTGATCGAGCGGCTGCGGTCGGCTCCTCCAGGCTGACCCTGCTCCGCGACGGCCACCACCGGTACAGGACGGCGTCGACGGCGATGGCCGCCGCCACGAGCAGGACGGGGTCGGCGCCGGCGCGGAAGCGGGTGTTGCCCACCGACAGCGCGCTCACCACCACCGAGGCCACGATGGGCGTCAGCAGCAGCACGAGATCGGGGCGCCGGCGCCTCCCCACGATCACGAGCCCGGCGACGGCGACGGGCAGCATCACCAGGTGGAACCATCCGGCCAGGGCATGCCAGCGGCGGCTGCGGCCCTCGAGGCTCTCCCAGACGACCTGGCCGGAGCGGTCCCAGACTCCCCAGGTGCGCAGGACGCGGACGAGCGCCACGCCCGGCACCTCGCCGGCGTGATCCCAGGCGTAGCGGGCGCCGGCGTCGATCCAGCGCTGCGTGCGCGCCGCCTCGTCGCGCTCGAGGCCGGCCGTGTCGACTGCCGTGACGCAATCGAGGCGCCACAGCCCTTCCTGCGGCCCGTGGTACACCGCATCGCAGTTGCCGCCGGCCACGAGCGTGCCCGCGTTCGTCGACGTCAGGACGACGGCGTGGAGCTGCACGCTGCTGCGCACGGCCCACGCCCCGAGGAGGGCGAGCGCCCCCACCGCCACCAGGCCGACCGCCCGGAGGGCGCCGGCGAGGGTGGGCCGGCCGGCGCGCCAGGCCACCAGCAGGCCGGCCACCGGGACGAACAGCACCGCTTCGGACCGGGTGAGGGCGGTTACCCCGAGGAGCAGACCGAGCAGGACGAGCTGGGCCGGGCTGGTGCGCCGGTTCATCGCCACGTGGATGGCGAGGAGTGACGCGGTGACCAGGAGGGCGTAGAGCCCTTCGGCCTGGAGTGACGCATCCTGCTCGATCAGCACGGGGCTCACCGCGGCCAGCGCGGCGGCGAGAATCCCCGCCCGGGGGCCACCCATGCGGCGGGCCAGCAGGCCGACGAGCACGACCGTCACGACGCCGAGGCACGCGCCGAGGAATCGCTGCGACAGCGCGCTCGACAACCCCACGAGGTCGCCGAGGGCGAGCACGAAGGGGTGCATCGGCGGGAACTCGGCCGTCGGGAGGCGCAGGCCGAGGGCCAGCTCGCGAGGCCGCACGTAGCCCTGGCCGTCGGCCAGGACCCTCGCCAGGAGGTGGTAGGTCTCGGCGTCGCCGACGAGGGGGAGCTTGCGGGCGACGACGGCCACGTACGTGAGCCGGCCGCCCAGCCCGACCACCGCCACCCCGGCCAGCGCGGGGCGAAACCATGCCGCCTCGCCCGGCCGGGCGCTCACGGCACGACGGGAGCGGCGCGGCCGGTGCCTCCCGCAGCCCCGGCTCGCTCCTCGTGGTACTCCTGCTCGACGTTCACGGACCAGATGTCGTGGGCGGTGCCCTTCAGGATGTTCTCGACCGTGAGCATGGCCGTGTACATCGAATGGTCCTGGTTGTTGTAGCGGTGCATCCCGTTGCGCCCCACGGGGTGCACGTTGGCGGCATGGGCTTCGAGCCATGCCCTCAAGACGTCGACGTTGTCGGCGTAGGTCGCGTCGTAGACCGGGTAGGCCTTCGGCATGCGCACGACGTAGCCGGCCTCGACCGCCTCTCGCGTGGCCAGGCCGAGATGCACGAGCTCGTCGATGCCGGCCTCGATCAGCTCGTGGTCGGGCCGGTCCCACCATTCGTCGCCCGCGTTGACGAAGTACTCGAGGCCGAGGCAGGTGTGGCCGTCCTTGACGAGGTAGGGCGACCAGGCGCCGAAGTTCTGGATCCGCCCGAGCTTGACCTCGGGTGAGTGGACGTAGATCCAGTTGTCGGGGAAGGCGATCTGCTGGGGGATGACGAGGGCCACCGTCAGGAAGTCGCGGTAGCGCAGGGCCGAGGCTGCGGCGAGCACCTCCGGCGGTGGCGGTGGGTCCATGCCCGCCACGAGCTCACTCATCGGCATCGACGAGATGACGTCGGTGGCCGGCAGGTGGAGCTCACCCTCGGGGGCGTCGACGACGACGGTGTGGGCGCGCCCCCCGCGTGCTCGATGCGCTTCACGAGCGTGCGCATCCGCACGTCGGTTCCCGCGGCCACCACCTTGTCGCGGCAGACCTCCCACATCATCCCTGGACCGAGGCGGGGGTACTGGAACTCGTCGATCAGCGAGGTGATCTCGGTCTGGCCGGACCTCGGGGTCAGGGAGTTGAGCACGGCCTTGCCGAGGGACAGGTTCTTGATGCGCTGCGCCGCCCAGTCGGCTTGGATCTCGTCGGCCGGCACGCCCCACACCTTCTCGGTGTAGGTCTTGAAGAAGATGCGGTAGAGCCGCCACCCGAAGCGCGAGGCGGTCCAGCCCTCGAAGGTGGTGAGGTCGCCGGGGGGCCGCAGGCGGGCCCACAGGTACGAGCCCGCACAGCGGGCCGCCTCGGCCACGCCGAGACCGCGGAGCGCGTTCATGGCCCGCAGCGGGTAGTCGAAGAAGCGCCCGTTGTAGTAGATCCGGCTCATCCGGGGGCGGAGCAGGAAATCCTCGTCGGGGAGGATCTCGTGCCAGAGGGTCTCGACCTCGGGCACCTTCGTGAAGAACCGGTGGCCGCCGATGTCGAAGCGCCAGCCGTCGCGCTCGACGGTCCGGGAGATGCCGCCGACCACGTCGTCGGCCTCGACCACAGTGGCCGCGACGCTGCTCTTCGCCAGCTGGTAGGCGGCCGTGAGTCCCGCCGGGCCGGCGCCGATGATCACGATGTCGTGGTGCGTGGCCGCGGTCCGCTCCGCTGCGGTCATCGGTGCTCCGGGGTCGTCGGGACGGCGGCAGGCTAGTCCCGTATTCCGCATTGTTTTGAGGTCAGGGTTGTCCCGGTGACGGCAGGATGGAGGTGATGTTGAGGGCGTTGAGGATGGCGTGTTGGGCTGGTGTGAGGGGGTCGGGGATTTCTTGGAGTCCGTGGGTGGTGCGGGCGAGTTGGTAGCCGAGGCCGGTGAAGGTTCGGAAGATGTTCTGGCCGGTGGGTCGGGCGGCGCGGCCTTCGGGGAGTAGCCCGGGGATGGTGCGGGCAGGGGCGATGGCGTTGCGCAGTTCGGTTTCGATGAGCCCATAGACGAGGAGCGCGATCGAGCAAACCGCGACGAGAGCGGCGGCGCGGCGGTTCGATTTCAGGAACACGGGTCGCACGGCCAGGGGGCCTTTGAGGAAGTGGTGCGCTCGTTCTGATAGCGCCTGGTCTTTGTAGAGGGCGAGGAGCCGGTCGGCCGAGCACTGCGCCGGGCCCATATTGGTGACGAGGGCGTAGAGGCCGTCGCGGCGTTCGGTGTCGGCTATGGCGTCGGCGTCACGCCACCAGGACAGGGAGAGGTTCCCGTCGTCGTCGCATCGCAGTTCGGTGCGCAGCCAGTTGCCGACGCGACCTTTCGATACTGCTTTGGCCACGCGGCGCTCGAGCTTCTCGGGATCTTGGCGTGGCCGAGCGGTGAGCCCGCGGGCAATGGTGGCCACAGCGTCCTCGGCGCGAGCGAGCAACTTGGCCCGGCTGGCTCGGGCCGCACCGGCTTCCTCGCTGCCGTACACGTACAGGACACGGAACGTACGGGGGACCTTGTCCGGTCCGGTCATGGCGATGGTGGCCTCCGCACCGCGGAAGATGGGTCGCGACGCGGGTGGCCGCCGCCGAGAGCGGGCCGAGCAGTAGCGCAGCGGCCGCCACGCCGTGTCGTGGAGGGCAAGGGCATCGGGTTCGTAGTCGAAGCTGCGGGGCAGCCGGGACACGAACCGGATGCCGGCCGCGTCAGCGGCGGCCAGGTTCGGTTTGGTGACCAACGCCGAGTCGGCCACCAGCAGCAGCCGTTTCGGTTGGGCGAGGGCGCGCAGCCCTTCGAGCAGCCCGCCGGTTTCGGCGCCTTCGTGGCGGGCGCCGTCGACCACCCGGCCGAACAGGGGAACGCCCGCCGCGGTGGTGGCGTGGGCGACCTTGAACTGGCGGCGATGGGCCTGACGATCAGAGGAATGGCCGAAGCCGATGCGAGGCGCGGCGCCGTGTTGGTCGGCGTAGGCGCCGCAGAACGCCACCGAGGTGAAGTCCCAATGCAGCCGGGCGGCATCGACGCCGAACGCGGCGATGGCGGCGAGCGCGACCGCGGAGGCGACCTCGTCCATCCGTCCGGCCAGGGCATCCAGCGCCCGGCCGAGCCGGTCGTCGTTCAACAGGCCGGCGGGGGTGCCGAGCCAGTCGTTGGTGGCGTAGGCCGCGGCCCAGTCGGCCACGTCGTAGAGGGGGCGGGGGGCGGTGAGCCGGTTGGCGACCAGCGCGGCGATCACCTCGCCGTGAGTGAGCTGGGACCGGCCCCGCATCGGGCAGGCCCGGTCCACGATGCCGGCCACGTCCAGGCGCTCGAGCACCGGGACCAGCAACGGCAGAGCTCCGACCAGGTAGCGACCCGGAGCCGGGTCCAGGCGGGTGAAGGCGGCGGCCAGGTTGTCCAGCGCGCCGGAGTCCTTCAGCCGGTCGCGGCGGCCCAGGTTTGCCACAACACGGTGACGGACCTTGCCGACCTCGTCGCGGTAGCCCTCCACGATGTGCACGTACTCGTAGACCCGACCGCCCTGCCGCACCTTCTGCACTCGTACATACATTTCCCCAACACCCTACGACACATCTCTGCTCAACCGGCGGATCCCCTACCATCTGTGCCTGGCGTCTTTCCCCAACAGCCGACGGCTGCGACGAACACAACGACTCGCGGCCCCAAGCGACTCACCAGCACAAACGCGCCCCGGGAGAACGAATCGAGCCGCCGCCACTCCTTGACCCTCACCCCAACGGTGCGGAATACGGGGCTAGTGGACGCCTCGGCGCGCCCGGATGGCGGCGACGAGGGCGTCCGCGGCGAGGAGGACGACGGCGAGGAGGGCGACGTCGTGGGCCCATTCGAACGCGCTGGTCCAGCCGAAGCCGGCCGCGGGCTGCGAGACGACCTGGCGGGCGACGTAGTAGCCGCCCACCAGCCCGACGGCCGTGAGCGTCCCGACGGCGGGCAGGCGCCGCCAGGCGGGCCAGCGCAGCGCGATCGCCGTGACCGGCGCGACGAGGAGGGCGAAGGCGGGGGGCATCACGACTGCGGTGAGGAGCCCGGTGGCGGCCGCAGCGACCAAGGCCGTGCGCCACGGCCCCGGCTCGCCGGTCGCGCGCGCAGCGTGACGAGCTCCACCGCCGCTTCCACACCCCCCTCCACCCCCACCTGCGGCTCCGTGCGGCACCGAATCGGTGCCGATTCGTTGCCCCACGGGCGGTGGCGGCGTCGCCGGGGGAGGAGCAGAAGGAGGAGGGCGACGACGGTCGAGGCGGCGGCCACGGCAAGGCTGGCGTCCACCCATCGTTGCGGTGCCCACCACAGCCGGAAGCGGCCCGCCCCGAGCACCCCCGCCGGCACCAGCCAGCCGTTCATGCCCCCGTCGATCGACTGCGCCGCGCCCAGGTCGTGCCCATCGAGGGTGGCCCGCCAGCCGGCGTTGAGCCCTTGACCGAGCACGAGCCAGAACGGCCGGGTGCCGTCACCACGCACCGTGCCCGTGATCTCGTTCCGCCCGTTCCCGGTGACGCTCACCGTAGGAGCCGGCCCCACCGCCGCCGCGGGCGCCGGGGTGGCGGCCGAGCGCAGCACGAGGCGGTCGAGGTCGAGGCCGGTCCTCGTCCCCGGCGCGGCGTGGAGCAGGCGAGGGCCGGCCGCCAGCCCGAGCCCCGCCGAAGCGGGGCCACAGGGCTCGATCGGCAAGGGCCGGCGGGCGAGGAGGTCCTCCGTCGAGCCGTGGACCCGGAGGGGGACAGGGCGACCATCGACGGTGAGCAGGTCGGCGCGGCAGCCGGTGTCGAAGGTGGCCGGCAACGGCGCCGAGACGGTGGGCAGCCCGAGCTCGGCGATCGCCACCGGCAAGGTGACCACGTCGCCGTAGCGGCGGTCGACGGTCGTCACTGCCGACTCGGTGGCCACCGTCATCGAGAAGCGGGCCGTCGCGAGCGGCGGGAAGCTCACCCGCACGGGCGTGGGTCGAGCACCGGGCGCCGTCTTCGGTGGTGTCGGCACCGCGACGATCCGCTGATCGCCACCGGCGTCGCGCAACACGAGCTCGGTCGGCACCGAGTGCTCGCCGTCGTTGACGACGGACAGGTCGAGTGCGTCGAGGACGGTGGGCCGGCCGAGGTCCACGTCGAGCTGGGCGCCGAGGGCGGATCCGAAGGCGGTCGTCCACGCCGAGGTGAGATCCCCGTCGACGGCGGCGGGGCCGCCATCGGCGGGCACCCCGGCCAGGCGGCTGCTGGCCCGGGCGGTGACCCCGACCGGTCGCGCCACGAGTCCCGCGATGACCGCGTCGGTGGCCGCCGCCGACAAGCGAGCCGTGCCCTCCACCCGGAAGGTGCGGGCCGCGGGCAGCGTCACCCGCCGGACGAGGGCGAGCTCCTCGTCGCTGCGCCACCGATCACGCGGGTCGTGGCGGAGCCGGGTCAGCACGACGTCCAGCTCGCGGCCCGCGGCCGCCGCCCCCGCCGCCGACAGCACCGCGGTGGGGACGACCACCACCTCCTCGAGGCGCAGGTCGCCCACGCCCACTTCGGCGAAGCCGACGGGCCCGATGCCCGCGTAGCTGGCCAGACGGCCCACGTTGGTGGCCGCCACCTCGAGCTCGACGCGTGACGTGATCCCCGCGATCGATGCCGGCAAGGCGATGGTCTGCCCCGCCGCCGTCCGCGACGCCGCGTCGAGGCTCACCCGCGCCCGGCCGCGATCAGTCGTGACGTCCAGCTCCGTGATCCAGCGGTTGGCGCTCGGGTCGAGCGGCTGGACCAGGTGCAGCGAGGAGACGGCACGAGGATGGTCGAGGTCGATGCGCAGCCGCTCGCCGATCACCTCGCCCCGATCACCGACCCGCCAGGCGGTCGTCAGGTCACCGTCGACGGCCATGATCGGCCGGTCCTCGGGCCGGTAGGCGTTGGGCTCTCCGTAGGCCGTGGCCCGCACGATGGCCCCGCCCTCCTGCTCGGCCACCGTCGCCATCCCCGGCAACGCTCCTGGGAACGCCGGAAGGCGCACATCCGCCGGGTCCTCCTCGAGCACGCCGTCGTGGCCGTCCTCGGTGAAGCCCGTGGTGTCCTGCGAGCCCCGCCACTGGCGGGCCCGGTCGCGGTTCGTGTCAGTCAGCACCAGCGTGGCCCCGGGCTCGTTGGCCAGCGTGGCGAGCCGGGCCGGATCGGTCACCGAGGCGGCCTCGATGACCGGCCGGGAGCCGTCCACCAGTCCCGCGGCGGCGGCGTCGACGATCCCTTCGCCGTCGCCCGACAGCACCACCGGGGCTTCGGTGGTCCGGGTCCGCACGATCGGAGCGGGCTGTGTGACCGGGACGACTTCGACGGGCGCCACCGGCCGGGCGATCGACGGATCGCTGAGCGAGGTCTCGTCGAGGCCGGCCACCGCGGCCGGGTTCGGAGCCGGTGGGCCGAAAGCCGTCGGTTGTCCGAGTCCCGGTGGGGTCGACGCATAGAGCGCCTCGGTCGGCTCGGGGCGAGGTGTCCGGTACCGCTCGAACGCGGTGTCACCGCGCACCACGACGGCGCCGGCGCCCAGCAGGCGAGCGACGGGCGCGATCTCCTGGCTCTCGACCGTGCCGGTCTGGAAGCGGTCGTCGAGAGCGAAGGCGAGATCCATGAGTCCCGGGCTGCCTAGCGGGAGGAGGTCACGCGTGAGCGTGGGCCGGTCGGTCAGCCCGGGGAGGATGGCGTCGTTGGTGGTGCCCCAGCGATAGGCGGCGAACTCGGCGCCGGGCAGCTCGAGCACGCGGGTCCCGGCCGGCAGCTGCGCGAGGGCGGCGGCCGCGGCCGTCCAGGAGGCCGGGATGTCCTCCGGGCGGCGCTGAAGCCCGTCGACGTAGGTGCCGGTCCAGAGGCCGGGGAGGTTGAGCACGGCCAGACCGACGACCGCCCCGGCGGCCAGCACTGAGGTCGACGGCAGGCGGGCGGCCAAGGCGCTCACCCCGGCCGCGACCGCCAGCGCGAAGCCGAGGAGCACGATCGGCAGGGCGCGGGTGCTGCTGCGGAGGGCGAGGACGATCGTGCTGCGGGTGGAGGTCGTCAGCAGGCGCCCGTACAGGCTCGGGTGGTTGAGCGGGTGGGCGCCGACGCTCACCACGACCCCGACGAGCACGAGCAGGGCCACGAAGCCCCGCTGCGCCCAACGCACCAGCACGGCAGCGGCCATCGCCAGGGCGACGAGCACGAAGCCGAGCCCGATGAGCACGGGCGCGGAGAGGTAGGGGATCGAGGCGCTGTTCCAGGGGCCCGTGACGTCGCCGCCGTAGAACAGCCAGTAGCCGAGGCCGCGCAGCACCTCCGAGCCGAGCGACGTGGTGCTGACCGCCTCCAGGGTCTCGCTGTAACCGAGAACATCGGCGCCGTAGTGGGCCTGCACGAGGATCGACGCGATCCACGCCGCGCTGACCCCGATCGACAAGACGGCGATGCGCCCGCCGGCGGCCAGGGCCCGCCGCCACGTCATTTCCCGGCTGCCCCACACCGCCCAACCGAGCCACAGCCCGGGCGCGAGTGCGCACAGCAGCGCGGCCGTGGCATTGGTGCCCGACACCGTCCCGACGACGAGGGCCGCCGCGGCCGGGTACCGCCACCCGCCCCGCCGCGCGGCGAGCACGGTGAGCCCGAGCAACCAACCGAGCCCGGCCCACGGGAGGAGCAGCACCGACGTCCGGGGCGCGTAGAGGAGCGCGTACGGCGACAGCTGATAGAGAACGGCGCCCGCCGTCGCGCCGGCCCGGCTCAGCCCGAACACGCGACAGCACCACCACACCCCGGCGCCCCCCGCGAGCAGGAGCGAGCCCAACCAGAGCCGCTGCGCGAGCCACACGGGCACCCCGGCCTCGCTCAGGAGCCAGTGGACGGGCCCCATCGGCCACAGGTAGCCGATGGTCTGGTGGGTGACCCAGCCCCCGAACATCGAGGGGTCCCACAGCGAGGTGACCCCGGCGAGGTAGCGGCCGGGGTCGAGGTACAAGTACTGCTTCGTGTCCGCGGCCACGACGCCTGGCGCGGTCAGCACGGCCGGGAGGTAGGCCAGGAGGGCCAGCAGGCCGATGGGGCCGATCCAGGGCCGGCGGCGCGCCCGGCGCCCGCGCCGGCCCGCCTGGCTCACGGAATGGCCGCGAGGAGGCCGTAGGTCACGACGACCCCGACCAGCCCGGCGCCGCAGAGCGCGAGGAGCATCCCCCACCAGTCGGGGTCGTCGTCGGGCCAGGCGGCGGCCAGCGCGATCAACAGCGGGAAGGCGGTGTAGATGAAGCGGGGCCGGGCTGTCACCGTCGCCGGCAGCAGCATCAACCCGATGACGATGAGGGTGTAGGCGACGACGGGAGCAGGCAGGCGCGCCTTCCAGAGCGCGACCAACAGCGCGAGGACGGCGACGACGCACAACGTGGTGATGAGCTTCCCAGCCGAGCCGAGCGGGTGGATCATGAAGTCGCCGATGCTCTTGATCGCGGTCCAGCCGTAGCTGGCGCCCTCGTTCCAGGCCTGCTGCTGCACGCGGAACCACACCGTCGCCTCCCCGGTGTGGTGCCACAGGAAGGCCATGTAGGCGACGAAGCCGATGGGCGACATCACCACGGCGAGCAGCGACTTGTAGTCCCGCTCGCGGCGGATGGCGAGGAAGGCAGCCACCGCGACGCGGCCACGAGGGCGACGGCGTTCGGGCGGGTGGCGGTGGCGAGCCCGGCGAGGAGGCCAGCGAGGATCCAGCGGTGGCGGAGGAGGGCCAGCAGGCACGCGGCGGCGAGCACGAGCATGGCCGGCTCGCTGTAGGTGAACGAGAGCACGAAGCTGCCGGGGAACAGGCAGGCGAGCACCATGGCGCGCCCGGCGACGCGCTCGTTGAAGATCTGCCGGGTGAGCAGGCCCACGAGGAGCACGAAGGCGACGCCGAGGACGGCGTTGACGGCGAGGGCGGCTACGGTGTCGCCTCCGGGCAGCACGCGGTCGGCGGCGCGCACGAGCCAGGGGTAGACGGGGAAGAACGCGGTGCGGGCCTCGAGCTGGAAGAAGTTGACCGGGGCAGGCACCGAGCGCGGGTAGCCCCGCCGCACCACCTCGAGGTACCAGAGACCGTCCCACGACGTGAGCACGTCGAGCATCGGGCGCAAGGCCGAGTGGGGCCGCGGCTGCTTGGTCGCGGCCACGATCCCCGCGGCCAGCAACACCATGACCCGCGACGCGACGAAGGCCACGCCCCCCTGGACGAGCGCCCGGATCCACGCGGCCCGCTTCTCGGCGGCGGTGTCCGCGCCGAGCGCCGGCGAGACCGGTGCTGCCTCGTCTGCCTCCCCCGGGCTGCTCGACGAGGTGCGAGCCTCCTCCACACGCACGGGCGGCGACGCTACCAGCGGGCGATCGGCGTGATGGGCCGCCGAGGACCGAAGCGCGGCGGGCGGTGCCCGTCCGCGACGAGGAGGCGGATCACGCGCCCTCGATGGCCTGCGAAGGGCGCGAGAAGCTCGAGCATCCGGGCGTCGTCGCCGCGCGCCTCGCCCGCCAGCGCCCACGTGACGACGTGGGGGAGGTGGTAGTCGCCCACGGGCACGGCATCTGCGTCGCCGAGCGCGCTCCCCGCCACCTCGGCCGCCGTCCACCGCCCGATCCCGGGCACGGCGAGCAACCGCGCCCACGCGTCACCGATCGGCATGGCGGTGATCTCCTGCAGGCGTTCGGCCAGGCGTCCCACCCGCTGCAGCGTGGCGGCGCGCCGCCCCTCGATGCCTCGACGGTGGTACCACCACGACGGCTGCGCCGCCAGACGCGGCGGGTCGGGCGGGAGGAGGAGACCCCCTGGTCCGGGGGCGGCCCCCCCCAGGTCGCGGCACAGCGCCGCCCAGCCCCGCACCGCTTCGATCGAGGTGATCCGCTGCGCCACGACGGCGGCGACGAGGGCCGGTAGGACGAGGCCCGAGCGCCCGATCCTGATCCCGGGATGGCGGTGGGCGGCGGCTCGCACCACGGGATGCTCCGGCCGGAACCCGCGCGGGTCGTCGAGGTCGCCGAGCAGCGCGGGGACACCGGCCTTCAACCAGTCACCACCGCAACCCCAACCTTCGACCTGCCGCTGACCCTCGCGCAGACACACGTGCAGCGTGCCCGGGCCGTCCGGCGTGCGGGAGGCGAGCCACAACTCGTCGCCACGCACGCGCATGGTCGGGTCACGCCCTCCCTGGCGATGCACCGCCACCGTCCGCCGCAGGTCGAGCGGGGGAGCGACGGCCGTCATGGCCGGCACGGTACCGGCGAGCGACGGGGGCACCGGATGACTGTTCAGGCCGGTGACGGCCCTGGCGCGCCGTCACCGTTGCCGAGCGGTGCTTCCGGGTGCCCGATCGGGAAGTGGCAGGCGACGTAGTGACCCTCCCCGATGAGCCGCAGGCGCGGCTCTTCCACCGAGCAGCGTTGTTGCGCGGCCGGGCAGCGGGTGCGGAACCGACAGCCCGTCGGCGGGAACAGCGGCGAGGGCAGCTCGCCTTTGATGCGGCTGTCCGAGTCGGGGCGCACCGTGGGGTCGGGCACCGGGATGGCGTTCAGCAGCGCGCTCGTGTAGTGGTGCGCGGGCGCTCGGTACAGCTCGTCGGCCCCGGCCACCTCGCACACCTTGCCGAGGTACATGACGCACACCCGGTCGCTGATGTTCTTCACCACCGCCAGGTCGTGGGCGATGAAGACCATGGTCAGGCCGTGGCGGACCTTCAGCTCCTCGAGCAGGTTCAGGACCTGTGCCTGCACGCTCACGTCGAGCGCCGAGACGGGCTCGTCGCAGATCAACATGCGGGGGTTGAGGACGAGGGCGCGGGCGATGCAGATCCGCTGGCACTGGCCGCCCGAGAACTGGTGCGGGCGGCGCTCGGCGGCGACGGCGGGGTCGATGCCCACCTCCTCCAGCACCTGCGCGACCTTGACGGTGCGATCCGCCTTCGTCCCGACGTTCCAGATCTCGAGCGGTTCCTGCACGATGTCGCTCACCTTGCGCCGCGGGTTGAGCGAGGAGATCGGGTCCTGGAAGATCATCTGCACGTTGGTCCGCAGCTGCCGCATGGCTTCGGCCTTGAGGGTGGTGAGCTCCTGCCCGTCGAACACGACGCTGCCGCTCGTCGGCCGGGGTAGCTGCATCACGGCCCGGCCGGTGGTCGACTTCCCACAGCCCGACTCGCCCACGAGGCCGAGCGTCTCGCCGGGCAGCACGTCGAAGGAGATGCCCGACACTGCGTTGACTTTCAGGCCGGTGCGCCCGACGGGGAACTCGACCACGAGGTCCTTGACCCGCAGGAGCGCCTCCCCCTCGGGGCGCAGATGGGCGTCGCCGCTGCCGGCCATCAGCCCCCGTCCCCGCGGTCGATGGTGCTCATCTCAGCCGAGCCCAGTGGCGGCCAGGGCGCCGCGTTGGGCCAACGTCTCGTGGTACTCGGGCGAGCCGACGGGATACCAGCACGCGTAGACGTGCCCGGGCGTCTCGGCCTCCGTGAGCGGCGGCTCCTCCTCCCGGCAGCGCTCGCGCGCGTAGGGGCAGCGGTCGGCGAAACGGCACCCGGCCGGCGGGTTGACGAGGTCGGGCGGGCGGCCGGCGATGATGTCGAGCTTGGTGTGGCTGGCGTTCTCGAGCTTCGGGATGCTGCGTACCAAGGCCTCGGTGTAGGGCATCTTCATGTTGGCGAACAGCACCTTGGTCGGGGCCTTCTCGACGAGCTTGCCGGCGTACATCACGCCGATGTCGTCGGTGCGGCCGGCCACCACCCCCAGGTCGTGGGTGACGAGGATCATCGACATGTTCCGGTCGCGCTGCTGGTCGGCGAGGAGGTCGAGGATCTGAGCTTGCACCGTGACGTCGAGCGCGGTGGTGGGCTCGTCGGCGAAGAGCAACGTGGGGCCGCAGGCGAGCGCGATGGCGATGGTGACCCGCTGGCGCATGCCGCCCGACAGCTGGTGGGGGTACTCGTCGAGGCGCCGGCGCGGCTCGGGGATGCCGACGTCGGCGAGGAGCCGCTCGGCCGTCGCCCTGGCCTCGGACTTGGGCATCTTCAGGTGGTACGTGAGCGACTCGCCGATCTGGTTGCCGACCTTCATCACCGGGTTCAGTGACGTCATCGGGTCCTGGAAGACCATGGCCATCTCGGTGCCCCACACTCTGGCCATCTCTTTGTTCTCCAGGGTCGAGATCTCCCGTCCTTCGAACCTGATCGAGCCGTACCGCTCGACGTTGCGCTTCGGCAGCAGCCCCATGATCGAGCGGGACAGGATGGTCTTCCCCGAGCCCGACTCGCCCACGATGCCGAGCGTGCGCCCCCGCTCCAGGACGAAGCTGACACCATCGACCGCCCTGACGCGACCCCGCGACGTGCGGAAATACGTGCGCAAGTCGGTGACCTCGAGCAGCACCCCGCTTTCGGGACGCACGAGATCGCGCCGCGGCGTCGTCGTCACAGGAGGCTCTCCCGGATGTCGAAGCGCTTGGCGAACACGTCGCCGAGGATGTTGAAGGCGAGGATGGTGACGAACATCATCGCGGCGGGCAGGAGCGAGACCCACCAGGCGACGTCGAGGTCTTGGCGGCCCTCGTCGATCAGCTTGCCCCACGTCGGGATGGGAGGCGGCACGCTCTGGCCGAGGAAGGCGAGCGCGCCCTCGGCGATGATCAGCACCGCCAACCCCGTGAGCGCGAAGGAGAGCATGCTCGGTACGACGTTGGGGAGGATCTCCCGGAACAGGACCCGGCGGGTCTTCGCCCCGAGACTCCGGGCCGCGGTGACGAACTCGCGCCCGGCGTAGACGAGCGTGCTGGCCCGCACGATGCGGGTGAGGGGCGGGATCGACAGGATGGAGAGGGCCAGGACCACGTTCGGGGCGCTGTGCCCGCGGAAGGTCACGATGGCGAGCGCCAGGATCAGCGCGGGGAAGGCGAGCATGATGTCCATCGCCGTGGAGATGACGGGGTCGACGCCCTTGCGGTAGAAGCCGGCCAGCAGGCCGAGCACCGCACCGATGGTGAGGCCGATCACGATCGAGGACCCGGCGATGGCGAGAGACATGCGGGCGCCGTAGACGGATCGGCTGAAGATGTCGCGGCCCAATGCGTCGGTGCCGAACCAGTGCTGCGAGGAGGGGGGCTGCTGGAGCGCGTTGTAGTCGGACGAGGAGTACGAGTTCACGAAGGGCAGGAAGTCGGCGAAGACGGCCACGAAGGTGAGGCCGGCCAGCCAGATGGCGGCGACCCAGAACGCAATTTGGAGCGGACGGCGGGGACGACCCTCATCGGCCACCTCGCCGGCGACGCGGCGACAGATCGTCGACGGCCTCCTGCATCAGCTGCACCGGGGCGTCGGTGATGAGCGTGGCGGCGTTAGGTGAACGCTCGGGCATGGCGGATCCTGGGGTCGATGACGGAGTAGAGGACGTCGACGACGAAGTTCGCGAGCACGAAGACCACGGCGAAGATCACGACGCACACCTGCACCACGAGGAAGTCGCGCCGAGACACCGCCTCGACCGTGAGCGAGCCCATGCCGGGCAGGCCGAAGATGTCCTCGACGATGACCGCCCCGCCGATGAGCGCGCCGACGTTGACCGCGGCCGCCGTGATCAGCGAGAAGGTGGAGGGCCGAAGGGCGTGGCGGAACAGGATGCGTCGGGTCGGCATGCCCTTGGCCCGGGCCAACGTGATGAAGTCGTTCTGCAGCGTCGCCACCATGTCCGCCCGCAGAAGGCGCTGGAAGATCGCCACCTCGGCTACGGCCAATGTGATCGTCGGCAGGAGCATGTTGCGGATGTGCTCGACCGGGTCGTCGAAGAACGAGACGTACACCGACTGCGCCGGTAACCAGCCGAGCTTGAGCGCGAACAGGAAGACGAGCAGCACGCCCGTGATGTAGGAGGGCAGCGACAGCAACGCGAACGACACGGTGCTGACCGACCGATCGGTGATGGTGTTGGCGCGGTACGCGGTGAGCACCCCGAGCGGGATGGCGATGAGCAAAGAGAGGGTGAGCGCGTAGAACATCAGCACGAGCGACACCGGCAGCCGCTCGTTGATGAGGTCACTGACGGGCACGTTGAACGAGGACGACCGGCCGAGGTCGCCGGTGAACACCTTGCCCAACCACTTCACGTACTGGACCGGGATGGGCTGGTCGAGGCCCCACTCGTGGCGGACCTGCTGGAGCTGTTCGGGCGTAGCGCCGAGCCCGGCGATCGTGATCTCGGGGCGTTGGTCGATGAAGCGCAAGAGGCTGAACGTGAGCAGCGTCACCGCGAAGAGCACGACGACGAGCTGGAGGACCCTCTGGCGGACGTAGTGGGACGTGAACAGCCCCACTACGACCACCACTCCGGCCCCGATCAGCACGCCCCAGACCAGGATCCTCCAGATCCACTGAAGCACGTCGAGCAACGGGACCTACCCTTCGCGTCCCCTCTTGGGCGTTCCTACTTCTTGACCCAGATGCTGTTGAACCAGACCTGGCCTGGGAACCCGGCCCCGTCGGCGAGCAGTCCCTTCCCACCGGGGAACGTCGACTGGCCGATCCCCTGGATGCTGGGCTTGCCGGGGATGCCCCAGATCACCCACCGCGTCGGGATGATCCAGCACTGCTTGGCGAACTCCTGGTTGACCTGGTCGGCGTACTGCTCGCGCTTGGCCGGGTCGGGTTCGCTGCGGTTCTTGGCCAGGAGCTGATCGATGACCGGGTCCTTCAGGCGCCCGAAGTTGAGGGCGAGCTGCCCGGGTGGTTGGGCGTTCTGCGAGCTCCACCAGAAGTACTGGTTGTCGAGCGAGAGCCCCGCGTGGTTGCGCCAGCCGAAGGCGTTGAACTGCGGGTCGCCCAGCAGCGCGTTGGTGATCAGCTTCGACTGGTCCATCTGGACGATCTGCACGTCGACGCCGGCGGCCGACCAGAACTGCTGCACGAGCTCGGCCAGCCGTAGGGACTGCTGGTCGTTGATCGTCGAGTAGATGATCTTCGGCTTCTGGCCGCCGTGCGCCGCGGTGTAGGCGGCGATGAGCTGCTTGGCCTTGGCCGGGTCGTACTGCTGGTTGCCGCTGTTGTCGAGGTGGCCGATCTGGCCGGGCGAGAACGGGCCGTTGGCGATGGGCAGGATGCCACCGTCAATGGCTTGCGAGATCACCTTCGTGTCGATGGCCGCGGTGAGGCCGCAGCGGAAGCCTTGGTCTTGCAACGGTGAACCGGCCTGCCCGACGTTCAACATGATGTAGAACGTCTCGCCATATTGGCTCTGTTCGACCATCGAGAGGCTCTTGTCCGTCCGCAGCTTCTTGATGCTCAGGCCGTCGTCGGTCTGCATCATGTCGATGTCCCCGGCTTTGAGCGCGTTCAACCGTGTGGTGGCGTCGGGGATGACCCGGAAGTCGATCTCGTCGAGGTAGGGGATGCCCTCGGCCTTGCGCCAGTAGTCCGGGTTCTTCGTGACGACCATGCCCTGGCCGGGCGTGTAGGACTGCATGATGAACGGACCCGTGCCAATCGGCTTGGCGGCCAGGTTGGGGTCCTTGTCGACGGCCGCCAGCCACTTCGAGGAGGCCATGAAGAAGCCCTGGCCGGTCATGTAGTACGGGAAGTCGTACCACGGCACCTTGGTGGTGATGGTGAAGGTGAGGTCGTCGACCTTCGTCACGTTGGCGAGGTCGGCGAGGGCGGCGCCGACCAGGAAGGACTTGCGGGCGCGGTTTATGTTGTCGACGGCCACGTCGGAGTTGAGTGACGTGCCGTCACTGAACGTGACGCCCGGCCGGAGCTTCACCGTGAAGACCGTCGAGTTGGCGTTCGCCGTGATGCTCTGGGCGAGGTAGGGCTCGACCTTCTTGGTCGTCGCGTCGAGGGCGGCGAGCGGCTCGAAGAACGTGCGGGCCCGCACCTGGCAGGGAGAGTCACACTGGACGTTGGCCGGCGTCCACGGTTGTGCCGCCTCGGCTTCGACGGCGAAGACCAGCTTCCCGCCCGGTTGGGGCGCCGCCGTGGTCGACGGCGCCGGTGCCGCGGTGCTGACCGTCGTCGACGCGTTCCCGCCTCCCGCGGCGGTCGTGACAGCCCCGCCCGAGGTCGTGTTGGCCGAGTTGCTCGCGCTGCTGCCGCACGCCGCGGCGACGAGCGACATGGCCACGAGGCCAGCAGCGATGAACGGGCCCGGCCGATGACGGGCCCGGCGGTGGACGTGCTCCACGTGGATTCCCCCTGATTGATCAAGACGCTCGGCCCGTTGACGCGACTGGGCTTGCCCCTGTTGTGACGTTCGGTGACGCCAAGTTCTGTGACGGCTGCCACATTCGCCGTGTGGCGAGCGTCACCCTACCCGTGCCCGACGCGGCTTCCACAGCGGGCGCGCGTTCCAGTTGCGTCGCGATGCGCTCTGTGGCCGGCCGGCCGCGTCGCGTCAGCGGACTGCTTCGCCGGCGCCCCACACCACGGTGCGCAACGCCCGTAACAGCCGCTCGAACACCTCGTCGGGTGAGCCTGTGGCGTCGACCTCGACGAGGATGCCGCGCCGCTCCAGCGCGGCGACGAGAGGCCGGGCCTCGGCTTCGTAGGTGGCCAACCGCCGCTCGATGGCATCGGGCGTGTCGTCGGGACGGCGGACGGCGACGCCCCCGCACACCGAGCAGGGCACGGTGTCTTCCCCGTTCGGAGCGAGGATCGAGGCCCCGCAGCGGGTGCAGACGCGACGTGCGATGAGACGGCGGTGGACCTCGGCCAGGGGAACGTCGAGCAGGATGGCGGCGTCGAGGCCGCGTGGGCCGAGCAACCGGAGCAGGTCGTCCAGCTGCTCAGGGGTTCGGGGGTAGCCATCGAGGACGAAGCCACGGCGACGGACCTCGGCGTCATCCAGATCATCCCGCACCACGTCGAGCATGACGTCGTCGGCCACGAGCCGTCCCGCGTCGAGGTCGCGACGCACGCGCTGGCCGAGCGGCGTCCCAGCCGCCACCGCCTCCCGCAACAGATCGCCCGTCGACAGGTGCACGAGGCCGAAGTGCTCGGTGAGGCGCGCGGCCTGCGTGCCTTTGCCCGAGCCCTGACGGCCGAGGATGGTGAGCGCCGGGCCCTGCGTCGGCCTCGACGGAGCGACCACGGCCACGGCGCCTCCTCCGGGATGGGGCTGGGGCCGACGCTACCGGTCACCCCGGCCCGGGCACCAGCGCGACGGCGGGTTCGCAGGGACCTCTCAGGGTTCGCAGCGATCTCTAAGGTCGGAGAGATGGGCGACCGCCAGTTGATCTCGTCGGGCTCCCCGTGGGAGCTGATCGTCGGCTACAGCCGGGCGGTGCGGGTGGGCGACCGCGTCGTGGTCGCCGGCACCGCGCCGCAGTGGCCCGACGGCGCCGTCGACCCGGACCCGGGGGTCCAGGCCCGCCAGTGCTTCGAGATCATCGGCGCCGCCCTGGACGAAGCCGGCACAGGCTTCGCCGACGTCGTGCGCACGCGCGTCTACCTCGTCGACGCCGCTGACTTCGAGGCGGTCGGGCGTGTTCACGGCGAGGTGTTCGCGGAGGTGCGTCCCGCCAACACGACGCTCGTGGTCAAAGCCCTCCTGAACCCGGCGTGGAAGGTGGAGATCGAGGCGGAGGCGATCGTCGGCGTGTCCGTACGCGAACCCGGATCGGGCTCCTGAGGCTCCTCGGTACAGTCAGACGCTCATGACCGTCGTGGTGGCGCGGTCCCTCGACGAAGCGATCGAAGCGGCGCGCGCTCTGCCCGGCGCGCACCTCCTCGCCGGCGGCACCGATCTGATGGTCGAGGTCAACGAGGGACACCGTCGGCCGAGCGACATCATCGCCATCGGCCGCGTGCCCGAGCTCGCCGGCTGGCGGTACGACCCTGCGGCAGAGACCCTGACCCTCGGCGCGGCGCTGACCTACACCGAGATGCTCGAACCGCCCCTGGCCGAGCTGGCGCCCTCCCTCGCCGAGGCGGCCCGCACCGTCGGGTCTCCGCAGATCCGCAACGCCGGCACCCTCGGGGGCAACCTGGCCACCGCGTCGCCCGCCGGCGATGCGTTGCCGGTGCTCGCCGCCCTCGACGCGGTGGTCGAGCTCACGGGGCCGGCCGGCGGTCGGCGGGTGGCCATCGGTGAGTTCTTCACCGGGGTGAAAGCGACGGTGCTCGTGCCGGGCGAGCTGGTCGTGTCGACCACGGTCCCGGTGGTGGGCGGCTGGCAGGGCTTCGCCAAGGTCGGCGTCCGCAACGCGATGGTCATCGCCATCGCCAGCGCGTGCCTGGTGGTCGACCGCGCCCGGCCGTCCGTGCAGATCGCGTTGGGCGCCGTCGGCCCGACGGTGCTGCGGTGCCCGGAGGCCGAGGCGTGGCTCACAAGCCGGATCGAATGGGGGTCAGCCGGTCTTCTCTCGGCCGGAGTGGCCGACGAGTTCGGCCGGCGGGTGGCGGCCGAAGCGCGCCCGATCGACGACCACCGCTCGACGGCCGACTACCGCCGCCACGCCGTCGCCATCCTCGCCAGGCGCCTTCTCGAGCGGAGCGTCGCCTCGTGAGCGAGCAGTACCTGTTGAAGGTGAACGGCGCGGCGCGCGAGGTGCGCGATGCCTGGGTCGGCGAGAGCTTGCTCTTCGTGCTGCGCGAGCGGCTCGGGCTGCCCGGGGCGAAAGGCGCCTGCGAGCAGGGGGAATGCGGCTCGTGCTCGGTGCTCGTGGACGGACGGCTGGTGTGCTCGTGCCTCGTGCTGGCGGCCTCGGCCGTGGGTGCGGACATCGTCACCGTCGAGGGTCTCGGCGACGGTACGAGCCTGACGGATGTCCAGCAGGCCTTCGTCGAACAGGGCGCCGTGCAATGCGGCTTCTGCACGCCGGGGTTGATCGTCGCCGTCCACGACCTCCTTGACCGCGTGCCCGCCCCCGACGAGTTGCAGGTGCGGGAGGCGCTCTCCGGCAACCTGTGCCGGTGCACGGGGTACGGGCGGATCCTGGCTGCCGTGCACGCCGCCGCTGCTTCCCGCCGAGAGCGATCGCCGGGCTAGCTTCGCCTTCGCCGCCCGAGGGTGAGGAGACACCGTGAGCGACGAGCGCGAACGCCTGAGTTGGGATCTCTTCGGCGAGGCGTCGCGCGCCCTGGCCCAGCAGGTGGTCGCCACCGACTACGTGCCGGACATGATCCTGGCCATCGCCCGCGGCGGCTTGTTGGTGGCCGGGGCGCTCGGGTACGCCCTCGGGGTGAAGAACCTCTACACGATGAACGTCGAGTACTACACGGGCGTGGACGAGCGCCTCGAGGTGCCGATGATCCTGCCGCCCACGCCTGAGCTCGTCGATGTGCAGGACGCTCGCGTCCTCATCGCCGACGACGTGGCCGACACGGGGCACACGCTCGCGCTGGTCAAGGACTTCTGCACGGGCAAGGTCGCCGAGGTCCGCTCCGCTGTCCTCTACGAGAAGTCCCGCTCGGTCGTCAAGTGCGAGTACGTGTGGCGCGCCACCGATCTCTGGATCGAGTTCCCTTGGAGCGACAAACCCTCAGTGGCCACTGCAGGCAGCCATGCCGCCAGCGAGGTCTGAGCCGACGCTCAGCCCACCGCCTTGAGTACGACCCGGGCGGCGTTGCGCCCACTGGCCCCCCACACGCCGGCACCTGGGTAGGTCGCCGCGCCGGTGAGGTAGAGCCCGCGGACGGGGGTCCCGTAGCGGGTCAGCTCCGGGAGCTTGCCTCGCAGCGCGGCGAGGGGGCCGCCGGCGAAGCTCGCCGCGTAACCCTTCGGCAGGAGGAATTGCTCCTCGTAGGCGGGAGGCGTCATCGCCCGCCACCGGCGCACGCCGTCGAGGAAGCCGGGTTGCACCAGGCGGGCGTACTCGGCGAGCCATCGCGAGGGCTCCGCGCTGGCCGCCCAACCACCCTCGAGGGCGTACGGCGTGTAGAGCACCTCCAGGCTGAACACGTGGCCGCCGTCCCCGCCCCCGACGGTCATGGTGGGGTCGAGGACCGACGGGACGTTGGCGAAGAACATCGGGCGCTCGGCCACCCGTCCTCGAGCGAGCGCGAGATGGGCGCGGTGCACCTCGTCGAGGGAGGGGCTCACGATCGTGGTGGGGACGAGCGGGTCGTAGCCCAGGCGGGCGGCGAGCCTGGCATCGACCTGCCGGTAGCAGGGCGGGGCGGCCACGACCGCGTCGATCTTCGACTCGTAGCCGTCGCGACGCGCGGTCGAACGCCAGCGTTCAACGGTTGAGCGCACCGACGGCGGCGGGTTGCGCAACCAGGAGACGAGGGCTTCGCGCGGGTCGCAAGCCGACACCACCACCGGCGCCGTGATCCGGGTGCCGTCGACGAGGACGACGCCACGGACCCGCTCGCCCTCGCACTCGATGCAGGCCACCCGGGCATCGCGGCGCAAGGTGCCTCCGGCGGCCTCGAACGCGCCCAGCAGCGCCCGGGGCAAGGATCCCGAGCCGCCGACCGGTCGCCCCACCTGGGCGACGTGCTTGGTCACGTAGGTCAAGGCCCCCAACCCGGTGCCGGGCGTACGCGGCGACAACCCCCAGACGACGGGTCCGACGACGACGGCCGGCGCGGCCAGAGCCGGCTCCGTGAAGAAGGACCCGAGCACGTCGGCCACGCTCATGCGGCTCCACCGCATCAGCCTCGCCACGCCCCGGCACCGCCGGTCGGCCACGATCCGCAGGACGCCCCCCGGCGCCGGCGGTTCGTTGGCCAGCTCGAGCATGAGCTCGGCCACGGGGCGCGCCGCGGCCACGTAGCGGCGGTAGCCATCGACCTGCGTCGGGTAGAGCAGCCGCAGGGCGTCGAGGGTGCGTCCGACGTCGTGGAAGAGCGGCCAGCCCGGGCCGCGGTCGTAGGCCAGGCTCTGCTGGGCGGGCTCGACGTCGAGGTAGGAGAGTCCGAAGCCCGCCAGCCCGAGCTCTTCGAAGACCGGCGTGGTCCGGAACACGGTGTGGTCGCAGTTGCAGATGTTCACCCGGGCGCCGAGAGCGTCGACCGTCGAGGCGCAGCCACCGACGTCGGCGCGCGCCTCCAGCACGAGGGTGTCGAGGCCGGCGCGGGCGAGGTAGGCCGCGCACACGAGCCCGTTGTGGCCCCCGCCGACGACGATGGCGTCGTGGTCCATCCCGCATTCTCGCCGCTGCGTGAAGTCGATCTGACGCGGTTCAGAGGCGTATGACGCCGCTCAGCCGCGTCAGATCACGGTGGGCGGGCGTGTTGGGCGGCCACCCCTACTAGCGTTCGCTCGTGACCAGACGCTCGAACCGCCACCTGGCCGGGCTGCGCGCCCCCGAGATCGGGCAGCGCTTGAGCGAGTCGTCGATCCTCGTGCAGCCGGTCGGTGCCATCGAGCAGCACGGTCCGCACCTGCCCTTCGAGACCGATCTCGTCGTGGCCACCGAGGTGGCCGAGGCGGCCGTTGCCGAGCGGGGCGACGAGGTCGACGCCTGGCTCCTGCCCCCGCTCGCCTACAGCAAGTCGAACGAGCACGCGTGGTCGGCCGGGACGTTCTGGCTCTCGGCCTCCACGCTGCTCGCCGTCCTCGACGACGTGGGCCGCAGCGCCGCGCTCACACCGGCCCGGCGGCTCGTGTTCCTGAACGGCCACGGTGGCAACTCCGCGCTCCTCGGGGTCGCCCTGCGCGAGCTGCGCCTGCGCTACGGCCTGCTCACCTTCCTCGCCCATCCGCACGTCCCCGCCGACCAAGGCGGTGGCTCACCGCCCGAGGAGCTCGGGATGGGCGTGCACGGCGGCACCGACGAGACGTCGATCATGCTGCACCTCCGTCCCGAGTTCGTGCAGATGGAGGAGGTGGCCCGAAAGGTGCCCGAGGCGCTGGCGGCGAACCGCCACGTTCGCTTCGGGGGCCCGGTGAGCTTCGGATGGTTGTCCAACGACTTCGGGCCCGGCGGGTACATCGGCGACCCGACCCTGGCCAGCGCGGAGCGGGGCAAGCAACTCTTCGAGGGGGCGGTCAAGAGCTTCGGGGACGCGCTGGTCGAGGTGGCCGCCTTCGACCTGCCGACGGCCTGACCAGGCCAGCTGCACCGTCGCGCCTTCGGGCCGCGGGCGCGAGGGGCCTTCGCAAGAAACCCGCCAGGAAGCTGCAACATCGGCGCCACGTGTGCGGTGATTACGCTTCGGCCATGCAGACGGTGGGTGGGGAGGCGGTCGACCCGCGCGTGGACGGGTCCGGGCCCACCGCGGGAGCGCACACGCCTGCCCTCCGCTTCGACCGCGTGGGCAAGGTGTTCCCCGACGGCACGCAGGCCCTCACCGACGTGAGCTTCACGGTGATGCCCGGAGAGTTCGTCTCGGTCGTCGGTCCTTCCGGCTGCGGCAAGTCCACCCTGTTGCGCATCGCAGCCGGCCTCACCGAAGCCACGAGCGGTCGCTACGAGGTGGGTCCGGGCAACCTCGGGTACGTCTTCCAGGATGCCACGTTGCTGCCGTGGCGCACGGTTCAGCGCAACATCGAGCTCTTCTGCGAGCTGCAGGGCGTGCGCAAGGCGGAGCGCAGCCGCGTGGCGGCCGAGGCCATCGACCTCGTCGGGCTCACCGGGTTCGAGAAGCACTACCCGTTGTCACTGTCGGGCGGCATGAAGATGCGGGCGTCGCTGGCGCGGTCGCTCACCCTCAAGCCTTCGGTCTTCTTGTTCGACGAGCCCTTCGGCGCCATCGACGAGATCACCCGCGACCGGCTGAACATGGAGTTGATGAGGTTGTTCGAGCTGGAGCACTTCGCCGGGCTCTTCATCACGCACTCGATCAACGAGGCGGTGTTCTTGTCGACGCGGGTCGAAGTGATGTCGGCCCGTCCCGGACACATCATCGGCCGTTTCGATGTGCCCTTCGCCTACCCCCGGCAACAAGTCCTGCGTTACGAGCCTGCCTTCGCCGAGGTGACCGGCGCCATCAACCACGCCCTCCGGGAAGCCCACGTATGAGCACGCAAGCCCGTCCGGGTCAGCCCCCGGCAGGCGACGCCGAAGCCTTGGCGCCCGGCGCGGACTTCGAGGCGGTCTCCGAGCTCGAGGCGCTGGCGCACGCCGACGTGCAGGAGGAGGTCCTCCCTCCGATACCGCCGAAGAAGAAGCGCCGGCTCGGCGACATCCTTCCCGCCTTCGGCGTCTTCATCGTCTTCCTCGCGATCTGGTACGGCTACCACTACTCGCTGCCGTCGTACAAGCAATGGGTCGTCCCACTGCCCCATGACGTCCTCTTGCACGGGTTCACCGAGAAGGACAACCCCCAGAACCCGATGTCGCTCCTGCAAGGGGTGCTCATCACCGGCCGGGTCGCGTTGCAAGGCCTGATCATCGCCATCGTGCTCGGCATGGCCGTGGCCATCCTCATGTCGCAGGCGAAGTGGATCGAGAACGCGGCCTATCCCTATGCCGTGGCCATCCAGGCCATCCCGATCCTGGCCATCGTGCCCGTGCTGCGCACCCTGTTCGGCCAGGGGCTCATGGCCCGCACCGTGGTGTGCGTGATGATCGCCATCTTCCCGATCATCATCAACACGCTCTTCGGTCTGAAATCGGCCGACCCGTTGCAACACGATCTCTTCACGCTGCACGGCGCCGGCCGCTGGACCCGGCTGTGGAAGCTCCAACTCCCCGCCGGACTCCCCGCCATCTTCGAGGGGTTCCGCATCGCGGCCGGGCTCTCGGTCGTGGGGGCCATCGTGGGCGAGTTCTTCTTCCGGGGCACCGTGCAGCCACGGGGCCTCGGCATCCTCATCGACCTCTACACCAGCCGGCTGTGGGGCGAGCAGACGGTGGCCGCCATCATCGTCGCCGCCGCCCTCAGCCTTCTCTTCTTCTGGGGGTTCGGGTTCCTGCGGCGAGCGGTGATCGGCCGCTGGTACCAAGGGGCTCGCTGACTGGCTGGGCGTGACGATCGCATGAATCGCTCGGAGGTGACGGGCTGCCTCCGCGACCCGCACCTACTGTCCAGCCCGCAGCGTGAACCGCACAGAAAGGAGCCACCGAGCTCATGCGTCTTGATCGCAAGAAGACGGTGCTCGTCGCTTCGCTGGTACCGCTCGTGGCCCTCGCCGCGTGCGGGAGCAGCAGTGGCAACAGTTCGGCCACCACGGCGGCCGCAGGGGCTACCACCACCACCGCGGGAGCGGCCACGTCGGCCGGGGGAGGCACTGCCACCGACCTCTCGAAGATCTGCCCCAACCCGTTGGTGGTGCAGACCGACTGGTATCCCGAGGTCGACCACTGGGAGCAGTACGCCGTGGCCGACCCGGCGAGCGCGGAGATCAAGGGCGATCGCGTCATCGCCGACATGATCGATCCCCGCACCGGGGGCAAGACCGGGATCAAGGTCGAGATCCGCAACGGAGGGCCGGCCACGCAGTTCGAGCAGCCCACGGCCACGATGTACAAGGACCCGAGCATCCTGCTCGGGTACATCAGCACCGACGAGGCCGTCCAGTACGCCAAGGACAAGCCGACGGTGGCGATCGTGGCTCCTCGCGAGACCAGCCCGCAGATCATCATGTGGGATCCGGCCACCTACCCGGACGTGAAGACGATCGCCGACCTCAAGGCGAAGAACGTCAAGATCCGTTACTTCAAGAACGCCACCTACATGCAGTACCTGATCGGCGCCGGCATCGTGGCCAAGTCCCAGGCCGACGACTCGTATGACGGCAAGCCCGACGCTTTCGTGGCCGACGGAGGCAAGTCCGCGCAGCAGGGCTTCGCCACCGCGGAGCCCTACCTGTACCAGAACGAGATCAAGCAATGGATGAAGCCGGTGAAGTACCAGCTGATCTCGCAAGCGGGCTACGACTACTACGGCGAGTCCCTGGCCACGAAGCCCGAGAACATCACGAAGTACGCCGACTGCTTCAAGGCCCTCGTCCCCATCTACCAGGCCGCTAACCTGCAGATGGCCAAGAACCCGAAGCCCGTCGAGGACTTCATCGTGAAGGTCGTGCAGCAGCAGAACTCGGGCTGGGTCTACGACAGCGGCGAGGCTGACTATGCCGTCAAGGCGTCCCTCGACAACGGCGTGGTCGGCAACGGGCCCGACTCGACGACGGGCAACTTCGACGACGCAAAGGTCGCCAAGCTCATCGGCGTCGTCACGCCCATCCTGAAGTCGCAAGGGGTCAACGTGAACGAGGTGCTCAAGCCCTCCGACATCGTGACCAACCAGTTCATCGACACGAGCATCGGCTTCAGCAAGTAAGCGCTCGGCGCTGGCACGGTGGCCCCGGCTCCGGCTGGGGTCACCGCCGCGTCTGTCGCGTCCGGGCGCGTCAGGCGACTCGACGGCCCCGATGGATCACGATGCGCTCCGCCGGCGCGAACGCGATCGCCTCGCGGACGGATCGCACGCCGGGCAGTGCGACGAGCTCGGCGGGCGAGCCCGCGGCGATGTCGACCTGGGGGAGACCCATCGCCGCTCTGCTCCCGGCGCTCACCGCCGCATACGCGCTCCTCGGGCCGGAGATGCCCTGCCGTCACCAGCAGCGAGGCGGCCTCGAGCGGGTCGCCCCGTCCCATGAGGTTGAACGGATCCTGGAGGTTGTCGCCGCCCGCGGCCAGCGTGACGCCCGCCGCGCAGCAGCGGGCCGAGAGCGGTGAGCCCTCGGGGCGTGGCCGTGGCCACGTCGCGTCCCTGGAGGAAGAGGTTGGTCTGGGGCAGGGCGACGATGGCGACGCCCGCGCCGGCCACCTCCTCGGCGACGGCGGCTTGGACCTCGGGAGGCTGCATGCCGAGGCTCACGCAATGGCTGGCGGAAGCACCGTGATCGAAGCCCGAGGTGGCGACGAGCCGGGCGAAGTCGCGCACGCCGAGCACGCGGGGGTCGAGGGTCTCGTCGGTGTGCAGGTCGATCGGACGGCCGGTGTCGACGGCGATCTCGAAGCAGGCCTCGAGGCACGCGAGGGCATCGGGGTCGATGTGCGGACAGCCGCCGACGACATCGGCTCCGGCGTCCATCGCCTCCCGAAGCAGCGAGCGGTGTGCGGCGCCGGCGGCCCCGCTCACGGGGAACGAGATCAGCGCCACGACCTGGAGCTCGACCTCCCTGGCGAGAACCGCCTTCGCTTTCGCCAACGCCTCGATGCCGCGGAGCCCGATGTCGGCGCCGACGTCGACGTGGGTGCGGATGGCCGTCGCCCCGTTGGCGGCGTTGATGCGGGCGGCCGCGATCGCCCGCTCGCAGATGTCCTCCACGGTGAGCCGCGGGCGGTATCGGTGCCACGCCTCGATGGCCCCGGGGAGGTCACCGGAGTTGTTCGGCACGCGATCCGCGGTGAGGGCCTTGTCCAGGTGAGCGTGGGGCTCGGCCGGCGCGGGCAGGAGCAGGAAGCCGTCGAGGTCGATGACGGGCTCGCCGGCAGGCGGGTCGATGCGGTCGGCGACCGCGCTGATGGTCTCGCCCTCGATGGCCACGTCCACGATCCGGCCGTCGGCGAGCGTGGCCCGACGGAGCAACATCAGCGACCGCCGAGGGCTCTCGACACCGCGAGCGACGCGGCGAGGGCCGCCTCCTCCTGGCCCGGCGGGAAGGCCGAGCTGAGGTTGATGCCCGCCACCCCTCGCACATCGAGGACGGCCGTCGCGAACTCGACCGCCTGGTCCACGCCGGCGATGAAGGGGTCACGCGCCTCCTCGATGGCCGCGAGGTAGCCGTGAGGGAGGGCGAGGCCGGTGAAGGTGCGCAGCAGGGCCAGCCCTTCGCGGCTGGCGACGAGGGGCACGCAGGCCAGAAAGACGAGATCCTTGCCACCAGCCTCCCGGGTGGCGTCGACGAACCAGTGGACGCGCTCGGGCGAGCCGGCGTGGTTGACGATGACGATGCGAGCGCCGGCGTGCTCCTTCTCGACGGCGCGTTGCGGGCGCAGCTCCACCGGGGGTGCGACGGGGTTCTCGGCGACCGAGACGACGAGTCCCAGACCGCAGGCCAACGCGGTCAGCTCGAGCGAGTCGAGGTCGAACACAGGCCGGGCATCGGAGCGGTGGCCCAGCTGGGTGTGATCGCCCGTGACGCAGTGGACGATCGCATCGGTATCAGCGAGGGCGCGCAGCTCGCCTTCGAGCGCCACCCGGTTGCGGTCACGGCAGTTCAGCCCGGCCCACGGTCGCACCCCTTCGTGGGCCACGAGCAGGGCGCGGTAGGAAGGGGGGAGCTGCACGCGCGCCCATCCCGTGTCGCCGAACAGCACGGCGTCGACCGAACCGGCCAAGCCCGCCGCCGCTCGGCGGACGCTGTCGGCGTCACCGGGACGGTCGGGGAGATCGGCGAGGATGATCGGGCGCCGCCCCGTCCCCGCGAAGAGGATCGGCGCGCGCCGAGGACCGCTCCGCCGCTTCACCACCCCACCGGACGAGGGCCTCGTCCACGAACACGCAGCGGCGGTCGCCGAGCTCGCAGCCTCCATCGGGTTCGACCCCTCCACAGGGGCCGTGCACCATGTCCTTGGGGCAGCCGGCGTGACGAGCGGCTTCGGGGGCGATCGCCGCGGCCGTCACGGGCGCGGGCGGCGTTCGAGCCGCTCGCCGAGCCGCGGGAAGACCTCCTCCGCCGTGAGGTGCAGTTGCTCGTCGATCTGCTCGCGGCTGAGCCCGGGAAGGTCGAAGAAGATGCAGAGGTGACGGAGTGAGAGCTCTTCGCGGTAGGCACCGATGGCGTCGACCACGTCGTCGATCGATCCGATGGCCATGATCCGCTGGCCGAAGGAGTCCTCGAGCGTCGGCTGGAAGCCGAACGGCACCTTGGAACCGTCTGGGAGTCGGTAGCTGGAGAACCGGCCATAGGGCGCCAGGAACTTGCAGAACTCGTCGTGACCAGGGCGGGCCCGGCGCCACGCCTCCTCGCGGGCGCGCCCGATGTGGACGTTCAGCACCAGGCAGCGGTCCTCGCCCGGCTCGACCGGCGTACCCGCCGCCTGCCGCAACTCGGCGTAGCGAGCCCACTTCTGCTGCTGGGTCTCGGGATGCTGCAGCCAGTAGACGGCCTTGTGCCCGGCCCGGGGCACGTACTCGACCGTCTCGGGGGAGGTGACGGGCTGGTAGATGTCGATGCGGCGCTGCGGGCGCGGGATGAGAGTGAGATGGTTGACGAAGCCGCCGCGGTCGGGGATGCCGTCAGGAGGCAGGGCGAAGTGCTTGCCCCGGAAGGCGAACCGCTCGTTGCCCCACGCGAGCTTGATGATCTCCATGCTCTCCTCGAACACCTCGCGGTTGATGCGGTCGAGCTCGGCGGCCATCTCGTTGTCACCCGAGGCCACGACGGTGCCGAGGCTCTCGGCCTCACGGGGCACGGTTCCCCGACCGACGCCGAATTCCATCCGGCCTCCGGTCAGGATGTCGGCGAGGGCGAAGTCCTCGGCGAGGCGCAGGGGGTGCCACTGCGGCACCACGTTGAACATCTGGCCGAAGCGCAGCTCGCGGGTACGGCTGGCGGCGTGGACGCCGAACATGATGAGGTTGGGCAGGACCTCGTAGCCCTCGTGCTGGAAGTGATGCTCGGTGAGCCACATGGTGTCGTAGCCGAGGCCGTCGGCCGTTTCCGCCCAATGGAGCATGTTCTCGTAGCAGGCGATGGCGTCAGGCGTGCCGTACCGGCGAGAGGTGGGGGCGACGGTGGGGTCGCCGGCATCGGGCATGGGCACCGTGCCGAAGAAGTTGGTGTCGACGCGCATCGCCGCAAACGGTACTCGCACGAGCCCGCTCCGCCGTGGCCCCACACTTCCCGCCCGTCCCCGACACCCCTGTTCGGGTCCCTATGGCAACGAATCGGCGCCGATTCGTTGCCGGGCACCGATTCGGTGGCGATTCGTTGCCGGACGCGGGCCGGTCAGTAACCGGCGGTGGCGGCGATCCGGGCTCTGGGGTCGGCCGCCCCCGCCAGCATCCCGTCGTCACTCCGCACGATCAGGTTGGCGTGACCGAAACCATGATCGTAGGCCGGGCCCGATCGCACGGAGTGCCCGCGCGCCCGCAGCGCGTGTTCCCATCCCGCAGGAGCGCCTTCCTCGACCACGACGACGGGCCCGCCGGCCGCCGTCCACGTGTCGAATCCCTGGCCCGTTCCCGACAGGACCCATCGGGGGCTTCCGATGGCTCGGCCGGGCGTCTCGGCGCTCCTGAGCCATCGGGCGAGCACCTGCAGCAGGATCTGGGGCTGGCCGTCGCCTCCCTGCGTGCCGACGATGGCGGCGAGCGAGCCGTCCAGCCGGGTCACGAGCGCCGGTGCCAGCGTGTGCGGTGGGCGCCGCCTCGGCCCGTACTCCGCCGGGTGACCGGGGCTCAGGGTGAAACCGATGCCGCGGTTGTGCAGGTTGATCCCCGTGCGCGGTTCGAACAGGAAGCTGCCGAATCCCGAGGCGTTCGACTGGATCAGGGACACGCCCATCCCCCCTTCGTCGACCGCGCAGAGGTACGTGGTGTCGTCACCCCGGAGAGCTCGCGCTGCCCACGCCCCGTCCCCGCCGCTACCGGCGGACCTGACCAAGCGAGAGAGCCGTTCTTCGCCGAGCAACGCGGCGCCGTCCGCCGATTCGCTGAGCACGTCCGGTCGGTCGCGGCCAGCCGCGAGCGCGGCCTCTACGAGCGCGACCACCCAGGCACCGTCGGCAGGCTCCTCCGGGAGCCCCAGTCGGTCGGCGATCCACGCTCCGGCCAGGGTCAGGTACCCCTGCGAGTTGGGAGGCACGGTCCACAGGGCGTGGTCCCAGGCCGAGGTCGTGAGCGGCGTGACCCACGTGGCCGAAGGCGACGCGAGATCTGCGTCGGTGAACTCATCAGCGCCGAGACGTAGCAGCCCAGCGCCGAACTCGCCTCCGTAGAAGCCATCCCGCCCCGAGGTGGCGATCGCCCGCAGCGTCCGGGCTGCTCCCGGCCTACGCAGGCGTTGGCCGCTCCGCGACAAGCCGGCGTACTCCTCCGCTCCCTCGGGCAGAGGCGAAGGCAGCCGCTTGGCCGAGGCGACGAGCAACGGCGAGGCCGGGAAGCCCGCCTCTGCGTACCCGATCGCCGAGGACAACACCTCGGTGAGCGGAAGCCGCCCGAAGCGGCCATGGAGAGCAGCCCACCCGTCCACGCAGCCCGGAACGGTCACCGACCGCACGTCGCCTCGAAACGGCATCTCATCCACGCCTTCGGCCCGCAGCCGATCCGGGTCGGCACCGCGGCCAGCCCGGCCCGAAGCGTTGAGCGCCAGCGGTCCCGTCGCCCCGCCGGGATGCACGAGTGCAAAGAGGTCGCCGCCCAACCCGCACAGGTGCGGGGCGGTGACCGCCAGCACCGCGTTCGCGCCGACGGCTGCATCGACGGCCGTGCCGCCCCGCCGCAACAGCTCGAGGCCGGCCTGCGAGGCCAACGCGTCCGCCGACGCAACCATGGCCAACGGGGCGCGAGTCGTCCCGAAGGGGACGAGAGGGTCAGGCGAGGGCACGGCCGCTACTGGTCGACGAGCGATCCGGCCGCCCGCCAGCCCGCCTCGATCCGGTCCAGCCTGGCGGTGGCCGCCGACTGCACCCGCGCGGCCACCCCGGCCACGATCGTGTTGATCAGTGCCAGCGTCCCCACCTGGCTGTCGAACGGCCCGGTGCCCTTCGCTTGGACGACGAGGGTGGCGGCGGCCACGTCGGCCAGTGGCGACAACGTGCTGTCGGTGAGGGCGATGACGAAGGCAGACTCGGCGGCCGCTTGGCGGCAGGTGTTGAGCACCCAACGCTCGTAGCGGCGGAAGTCGAGCGCGACCAAGGCATCGCCGCCCTCGAGGTCGGCCAGCGTTCGCGCCGCCTGGACGTCACCTCCGAGCAAGGCACGCACGTCGGGGCGCAGCATGGCGAGGTCATCGGCGAACTGCAGGCCGACGCCGCGGGCCGTCTCACCTGCAACCACGAACACGCGCCGCTTGCGATCGCTGAGGGCGGCCACCACGGTCGTGAACGCATCGCGCTCGACCGCCTCGAGCGTGCCCTGCACGTTGTCGAGCTCGATGCTCATCGCCCGCGCCACCACTTCGCTCGGCTGGCGCTCGCGTATCCGCTCCGCCGCGGGTCGCAGCCGGTGAGCGAGCTCGTCTTGGACCTGCTCCTGCAACTCGGAGAACCCGGAGAAACCGAGCTTTATGGCGAAGCGCACGACGGTCGCGCCGCTCGTCTCGGCGTGGCGGGCCACATCGGCCACGGTGCCGAAGGCGACTGCCTGGGGATGAGTCAGGACGACGTCCGCGATCCGGCGCTCGGCCGGGGTGAGCTCGTTGCGGCGTTCGTCGATGCGTCCAGCGACCATGAGGGTGGAACAGATGTTACAATGTGAACATGAGTGGAATGTCGATTGCCCCTGGTCGGGGGCGGGATTTGGCAGACGATGGAGGCGGAAGGGCTCGAGGCGCCGTCGTCGTCGCCAACCGTATCGGGGGGCGCCTGGTCGAGCCGGCCAAGGCGAGCTTCGAGTCGGTGAACCCGGCCCGGCCGAGTGATGTCGTCGCCATCCTCCCGGATTCCGACGCTGGCGCGGTCAACGATGCCGTCCGTGCTGCCGCCGACGCGCAGGTGTCGTGGGCCCGCGTGCCGATCCCTGCGCGTGCGGAGCTCATCGGAGCCGCCGCCGACGTGATCGCATCCCGCAAGGACGAGCTTGCCCGCCTCGTCAGCCGTGAGGCCGGCAAGGTGCTCATCGAAGCCGGCGGGGACGTGCAAGAGGCCGTCGACATGGGCCGGTTCGTCGCCGGGCAAGGCCGCGCCGCCCTCGGCAGCACGGTGCCCTCCGAGCTCGGCGACAAGCTGGCCTGGACCACGCGCCATCCCGTCGGCGTCGTCGGGATGATCACGCCGTGGAACTTCCCCGTTGCCATCCCGTCGTGGAAGATCTTCCCAGCCCTCTTGGCCGGCAATGCGGTCGTGCTGAAGCCCTCCGAACTGGCGCCCGTGTGCGCCGAGCGGTTCGTTGAGTGTCTCGTCCAGGCGGGTATCCCGGCGGGCCTCCTCAGCGTCGTGCACGGTCACGGCGAACCCGGCGCCGCGATCGCCACCCATCCCGGCATCGGCGCCGTGAGCTTCACCGGCTCTGTACCGACCGGGCGCAAGGTGGCATCGGCGGCGATGGCCGCCGGCCCGAAGCTCGTCTCGCTGGAGCTGGGCGGAAAGAACGGCATGATCGTCATGGCCGACGCCGATCTCGAGCTCGCCGTCGACGGCGCGCTCTTCGGCGCGTTCGGTACTGCCGGTCAGCGGTGCACATCGACGTCTCGCCTGATCGTCCAGCGCGCAGTGGCCGAGGAGCTCGTGAACTGCATCGCCGAGCGAGCCGAGGCCTTGCGCGCTGGGCGACCCGACCGACCCCACGACGGACGTCGGTCCTGTGATCGATGGCCGCGCAGAGGACAGGATCTTGTCGATGATCGCCGACGCCGTCGCGCAGGGCGGAAGGGTCGTGACCGGCGGGGAGCCGATGGAGGTCGCCGGATGCGACGGCGGCAACTTCGTCCAGCCCACCATCGTCATGGTTGAGCGATCCAACCCCATCGCGCGGAACGAGGTGTTCGGACCGGTGCTGTCCGTGCTCACCGTCGACGATCTCGATGACGCCATCGACGTCGTGAACGACACGGAATACGGCTTGTCCGCCGCCATCTACACCCGCGATATCAACACCGCGCTGTGGGCCGTCGATCGCATCGACACCGGCATCGTCTACGTGAACGCGCCTACGATCGGCGCGGAGATCCCGCTCCCATTCGGCGGCAACAAGCACACCGGGAACGGCTTCCGCGAGGCCGGAACGCGTGGTATCGAACAGTTCAGCCAAGTGAAGACGGTGTACGTCGACTACTCGGGACGCCTACAGCGAGCGCAGATCGACAACCGTCCCGCGCCCGGAGAGGAGGACTGATGAGCACCACCGATGTCCGCTCGCTGACCGCGGAGTGGCTGGCGCGCGACGAAGAGGTGCTGGCGGGCGTCCTTGCACGGGTGCACGGGATCGTGGCCGCCGAAGGCCGAGGGTGCTGGATCACCGACGTCGACGGCAATCGATTCCTCGACCTTGCCTCGGGCATCGGCGTGCTGAACGTCGGTCACTGCCATCCACGGGTCGTCGCGGCCGCGACGGAGCAACTCCAGCGGCTCATGCACACGTCGTCCGTGACGCATCACCAGCGCTCGATCGAGCTCGCCGAGCGCATTGGCGAGCTGTGCCCGTGGCTCGAGGAGCCGCAGGTGTTCTTCTGCAACACCGGGGCAGAGGCCGTCGAGGGCGCCGTGAAGCTCGCCCGGAGGACCACTGGGCGGCCCGGGATCATCGCCTTCCGAGGCGGCTTCCATGGCCGCACCATGGGGGCGATGTCGCTGACGACGGCCAAGGGCAAGTACCGGGCCGGCTACGAGCCGCTCATGGGGGCCGTCACGATCGCGCCGTACGCATATCCCCTTCATCACGGGGGCGAGGCGGCCGCGACGGCCGCCTCGCTTCACGCGCTCGACGAGCTCCTCGCCGTCCAGTCGCCGCCGACGTACGTCGCGGCCATGATCGTCGAGCCGGTCCTGGGCGAGGGCGGCTACGTGCCGGCGCCGGCGGCGTGGCTCGAGGGCCTGCGGGCGCGCTGCGACGAGCACGGCATCCTCCTGGTGTTCGACGAGGTCCAGTCGGGAGTCGGCCGAACCGGTCGGCCCTTCGCCGCTGAACGCGTGAGGGTCCGGCCGGACGTCCTGCTGTTCGCCAAGGGCATCGCCTCGGGGCTTCCCCTCGGGGGGCTCGTCGCCGAGCGGGCGGTCTTCGACCAGTGGCCGCCGGGCACTCACGGGACGACGTTCGGGGGCAACCCGGTGAGCTGTGCTGCCGCGCTCGCGACCCTCGACGTCTTGCGCGACGAGGACTTGTGCGCGCGCGCCGAGCTGTTGGGGGCGCGCTTCGTGACGCGCCTCCGTGCCTCGAGCGCGGGCGTGCCCGCCGTTCTCGAGGTCCGCGGCCTCGGCCTGATGATCGGGATCGAACTCGTCTCCGCCGAAGCCGCCGCCGAGCTGCAGGCCGCATGCCTTCACGAGGGCATGATCGTGCTGACGTGTGGCCCGCGGGAGAACGTGCTCCGCCTGATACCGCCACTGATCCTGTCCGACGACGAGGCCGAGCTGGCCCTCGGCATACTGGAGCGTGCGCTCGGGTCGCTCGCCTGAGGTCGATCTCGACGGATTGAGCGCTGGCTGGTCGGGGCCGACCATGTGCTGGTCGAGCCCGATCTGCGCGCTCCGTATGAGCGGGACTGGACAGGTCGGTTCACCGGCGAGGCTCGCGCCGTCGTCCGCCCCGGTGCCGTGGACGAGGTCGCCGCGGTGCTGGCCTGGTGCAACGATCGCCAGGTCGCAGTCGTGCCTCAAGGCGGCAACACTGGGCTGGTGGGGGGAGGCGTGCCCCGCTCGTGCGAGGTGGTGCTCTCGCTGCGCCGGCTGTCGCGCGTGGGTGACGTCGACGCCGCCGCGGGTCAGCTCACCGCCGAGGCTGGTGCAACGGCGGCCGCGGTGCACGGTGCGGCGGCCGCGGCCGGATGGTCGTTCGGCGTCGATCTCGCCGCCCGGGACTCGGCGTCGATCGGGGGGATGATCGCCACCAACGCTGGCGGGCTCCATGTCGTCCGCCACGGGACCATGCGAACCCAGGTGCTCGGCGTCGAAGCCGTTCTCGCCGATGGCCGGGTGATCTGCCACCTCGATGGGCTCGTGAAGGACAACACGGGCTACGACCTCGGGGGCCTGCTCGTCGGGAGCGAGGGGACGCTCGCAGTCGTCACCCAGGCGCGGCTGCGGCTGGTGCCCCCCGTGGAGGCTCCTGTCACCGTGCTCGTGGCCGCCGACAGCGTCACCGAGGCGATCGGACTGGCCGCCACCTGCCGGCGCTCGCTTCCCGGGCTGCAGGCACTCGAGGCCGTCTGGCCCCGGGCGGTCGAGCTCGTGCAGGAAATGGCGTCGGTGAGCGTCCCGCTCGTCGTTCCTGCGACGGGTCTGCTCGTGTTGATCGAGGCCGACGGCGGTGATGCCGCGCTCACTCGCCTCGAGGAGATCGTCGATGCCCGCGCCGCCGCGGTGGCCACCGAGCCCGGGCCCCGCCGCGGGCTGTGGCACGTGCGGGAACGGGTGTCGGAGGCCATCGGGCGCGCCGGGGTGCCCCACAAGCTGGACGTCACACTGCCCCTCGCACGGCTCGAAGAGTTCACCCAGGAGCTGTTTGGGGCCCTGGTTGGCTGGGACGTCATCCTCTTCGGCCACCTCGGGGACGGCAACATCCACGTCAACGTTCTCGGCCCCGCGCCGGACGACGAGCTCGTCGATGACATCGTCCTCACCCTCGCTGCGGCGCATGGAGGGAGCATCAGCGCCGAACATGGCATCGGCAGGGCGAAGCGCCGCTGGCTCAACCTTTGCCGCTCCGAGACCGAGATCGCCCTCTTCCGAGGGATCAAGCGAGCGTGGGATCCCGCCGGCATCCTGAACCCCGGCGTGCTCCTCCCGTGAACCTTCGACGACATGGCGGTACCAGAGCCACGGGTCGAGGGCGAGGATCGGGTCGGTCTCCGAAGGGCCTCCCTGGTTGCGAGCGCGGTAGGTCGCTCGCTTGACCGCGCTCCGCCCGGCCGGCTTGCACCTCAAACCGCATGGCGTCGGCGATCGCTACTCATTTCATAGGGCAAGCCGAACTACTGCCCTCCTTACCACTGGCGCAGTCTCGCCATCCTCGGCGACCTGTGACACTGGCTCTGGTGGCGAGGGGCGAGCTGCGCTTTGGCGTGGGCGATGAGGGGCGACCGGGCAGTCGATACTGGACACTGCGGTGTGCGGCAACGCGACCGGACGTCTACCTCCGCCACTCGCGAGTCGGCGCCTTCCTGGGCTTCAGCTTCCATCAGGACCCGAACTACTGGCACGCCAAGCTCGTGCGCCGGGTCGGGGCCGAGCCCGAGTACATCGGGTTCGCCCGGCCCGCGGAGTTCCGACCCGGCTCAACGAAGGCCATCGTCGTGCAGATGACCGCCGGGCTGGCCGGCTGGGGGCTGGCGGCGAGCAAGTTGGGCGTCATGTGGCATCAGCCTTCGAGCTCCGATCGAGTTGTCGAGTTCGCCGTGGTCATTGAGCGCCCCGGCGCCGACCTCCACAACTGGCCCGGACGAGCAAGCGGCACCGCCTACATCGGCAGTCTGCCGATGGCTGACGAGGGAACCGCGGTCGTGGTCGCCCAGGAGACGCTCCCGCAGGAGGCCAGGCACCAGGTGCCCATTACGGAGGCGCAGAGAGACGAACTTCGGGACAACTTGCGCGCCGCCATCGACCGAGGCGGCGACCCCTGGACGATGGTGTGGGGAACTTCCGACGATGGGACCGTGGTGGTGCGGGAGGGCCCGGTCAGGCCCGCGAGCCCGTAGCTGCGCGTCCGGGGAAGACAGAGGGGGCTCCCAGCTCGTTGCTCTTTGGCAACGGAGGGGCCCTCTCCGAGCATCTTCACGGAGGGGTAGCCGACGTGCGGCCGGCGGGATAGGAGTCGGTCGGCGCCGGCACGAGGCCGGCGACCGAAGCAGAGGAGCATCAATGGCCCGCACGAAGACCACGACCACGAAGCCGGCGCCGGCGCGCCGCAGCCGCAAGGCGGCCGAGCCGAAGCCCGCTGGTGAACTTTCACCGCCGAGGATGGCGCCGAAGCCCGAGCGAGCACCTCGACCGTCACGGCCTCGTTCTCGAGGACGGCTCCGTCGTGAGGCTGTCGTTCACCGAGTTCGAGTTGCTGACCCACCCCGACCGGGGCCGGCTGGACGGTGGTGTGCCGGCTCCACGGCACGACGAGCAAGCCCTACGCCACGAAGGCCGAGGCCGAGCGCGCCGGCGCTCGGGCGGCGCGGGCCGGGTGGTGCCGGCGCTGCGCCAAGAAGGGCTGACGCCACGTCCTTTCGGCCTCGATGGGGCCCGGTCGGCTGTCCGGTAGCCGGCCGGGCCTCTTCGTGTCCGAAAGGCATGTGCGTGGGAGCGGTCGTGGGCCCTGCGCCTCGGCCAGCTCATCCCGAAGGAGAAGGGCGGGCGGGGGAAGGCGCGCAAACCGTCATCCGCGGGTGACAGTTTCACCCGGCAGGAGGTCCACCAGTTCCACGCCCTGGCCGACCACGCCGAGGAGGTCGAGCGGCCTCAGCTCTTGGCGGTCGCCTTCGCGGCCCGCGCCGCCGGCAGCCCGCCCACCGTGAGCTTGCGGATGGACTTGCCGACGCAGGGCACGGCGACGGCGAAGCGGCCCTTGATGCGGACCATCGTCGTGTCGGTGGCGAAGCCGGCGTCCATCGACGCCTCGACGGAGAGGTCGTTGCGCACGATGAACAGCACCCGGGTCGAGTCGTACACCAAGCTCTGGCTGAGCGCCGGCACCTGGACCACCGCGAGCCGGCCAGGGTGGTGAGCCCGTTGGGGTAGACGGGGTGGCCGTCGGTACCCTCCTTCGAGCCCTCGGCCGCGGCGTCGGTGGGGGACAGGGCGAGGGTGTTGGCGGTGCCGCCCTCCTCGCCAATCTCGGCCACCGCGGCGAACACCGCGGCGCGCAGGCTGGCGCCGTCGGTGGCCGGGGCGAGGCCGACCACGCCGATGGGTGACGGGGCCGCGGTGCCGTTGAGGAGGCCGTCGTCCAGCTCGGGGCCGGCCGAGTCGCGCACGGCGTCGCCCAGGGCGGCCATGATGGGGAAGGAGGCGTCGTCGATGAGCTCCGAGGACATCGAGTAGATGCCGGCCAGCTTCTCGGGGACGACGGTGTAGGTCTTGTCGCCGAGGGTGACGGTGGGGAGGGCCTGGCCCTCGGCCACCCAGGTCGTGCCGGCGGGCTCGACCACCGGGAAGACGGTCGAGTTGGCGCCGATGAGGCGGCGGCTGAGGCTGGCGCTGAACGGTGCGCCTCCGAGGACGCAGTTGACGACCTCGGCCTGGACGGAGGGCGGGGTGATGCCGGCGGTGGGGAAGCCGCCACCGGCAGAGGACAGGGCAGTGGACATGGAGCTCCTCGAGAAGGGCGCGACTGCCTGAGGCAGTCAGCTGGTTCGGCTGTGGTCGAGCCGGGCGACGTCACGCCCACCGCGGCCGGGGCGCATCGCACCCAGCCGTGCTCATCGTCCTCGACCGGCCTCACGCCCCGTCATCGAGCGGCGCCCGGCCTCACGCCCCGACAGCGCCGGCGTCATCATCGCACGCCCGGGCGGCCCACCCTCGGAGACAGACCGCCGGGCGCGCCCGTCATCATCGCCGGTCCGCTCCCTCGCCACCTTGTCCCCCCCCCAGCTGTGCTGCCACTGCTGAGGGGCTCCACGCAAGGGTCAGAAGCCGGCCGCCCGGTAGCGCTCGGCGTAGCCCTCGGGGTTCGTGAGCCGCAGCTGCTCCTTCAGCGCCTTGCTCTCGGCGTCGAACTCGGGCGGCCAGGCGAGGGCGAGCACCGTCTCGACGCCCTCGTCGAAGTCGAGCACCTTGGCGTCGGGCACGACGCGGGGCGGGTAGAGCGCCTCCAGCGCGGCGAGCTGGCTGTCGAACGCCTCGATGCTCAGGAAGTCGGTCATGGTCGTGGTCCTCCTTCGTCGGGGCCGGGGTTCGGGGTCCTCGGCCTCCCACTCACGCAGCCGGCGCACCCGCTCGGCCCGCTCGGTCATCCAGTCGCTGCCGCCGTTGTTGAGCCTCCCCATGGCGCCTCCTCGTGACGCAGTAGGGCCCTCCGTGTGCCGGAGTCTGACGCAGCCCGGGCGGCGGGGTGGGTGAGGCACGCCCCGGTCCTCCTCGGCCTCGGCGACGGGAAACCGCGCTGGAGGACGCGGTTTCGCGGCGCGGCCGGCCCGTCGGCCAGGCGGTCGAGGACCGACTTAACTCCCCCCCCCCCGCGGGGGTAGTTGGGGTTGCCCTCGGGCAGGGCCGGCACGTCGGCCAGCACGGCGTCGGCCGGCGCTCAGACGCGGAACCGTGCGAGGTCGCGCTCCGACAGGCGGGCCCGCCGGAGGTCGCTCTCGGTGAGGCGCCCGGCCTGCTCGGGGTCGGGTGGCGGCCGGAGACGGCGGACCTTGAGCTCCGGGTGGGCGTCGCGCCAGGCGCGGTGCCGGCAGGCCTCCGAGCACCACCGGCGCGGCCGGCCCGGACGAGGGGTCGAGTCGATGAAGGCTCCGCAGCCTCGGCAGCGCATGGCTGAGTATGCGCTCGTGCGACACCTGGGGCAGGGACCCTGGGCTCGGCCTCGCACGAGCCGTTCACGTGCCGTGAGCCCGTTGGCCTTGAGGGACTCCGGCTGACCGCGAGGGGGGTGGCCGGTCGCCTGGGTCCTCGCAGCTCATGGCGCGCAGGCTGCTGCTGCAGCTGCAGGTCATGCGCCAAGCAACGAGCACGAGGTGCTCGTGCTCGTCATGACGTGCTTCGCTCCAGCCGATACTCCCGCTCGGCCTCTGACGCGGCGACGACCCGGGCCAGCAACCTCGTGCTGGTGTAGCCCTTGAGCCACCTGGTCAGCTCGTCCCGCAGCACGGTGGGGGGCACGGCCTCGACCTCGTAGTTGCGCCCGGCGTCGTCGGAGGGCAGCAGCTGCCACTGCTCGACTTGCCACTCCTGCACGGCCACCCACTTGAACCGGAGCAGCCAGGCGGCATAGTCGCGGTTGCCCTTGAACCAGAGGTCGGCCAGCAGGGCCACGGCGTCGGCCTGGGTCCGGTCCATCCGCTCCCGGCCCTTGGCGTCGAAGTCACCGACCAGGAGCACGACGGTGCGCATCCGCCACCGCTTGTAGCGGTCCACCGCCCTGGCGGTGAGGTGGACCAGGGCGGTGAAGGAGTTGGTGCCGCCCGATGACAGCACCCGGGCGCCGTAGGCGTGGGCGGGCTCGGTGACGGACTTCATGGAGCCGACCGCCTCGACCCACACCTCGGGCGCCCACTTCTGGCCCAGCCGCCGCCACCGCTCGTAGCCGCTGATGGTGTCCGCCAACTCCTTCTCGAGCTCCTCGGGGCCGAGGAAGCCGGGCTCCAAGTCCTCCCGGGTGCGGGAGTCGTCCACCGTGTCGAGCCCGATCCAGCAGCACCGGCGGGCCAGCACGAGGAAGTCCACGATGCCGGTCTGGGCGACCTTCTTGGTGAAGCCGGGAAGGGGGGCGATGAGGTAGCCGTAGGTGCGCGGCGTCAACGGCAGCAGGTCGGCCTGGTCGGCCTGGACCCGGAGCACCGCGTCGAGCCAAAGGCGTTCGTTGGCGTTGGGCTTCCGGTCCGCGATCAGACCCACCGCCCTGGCGGCGGCGTAGCGGGTGCCGGTGAGGCCACCGGTGTAGGCCGAGCGGGGGACGGACACGGTGCGGGCCACAGCACCTTCGCTCATGGCGTCCTCCTCGGGTTGCGTCGCTCGGCGTCGGCCAGGCGGTGACAGTCGGGGCACAGCACCTCCAGGTCCTCGTTGCGCTCGGCGCCGAGGCGGCGGTAGGTGCGGTGGTGGACCTCGAGACGGGCGCGCCAGGCACCGCAGCGCTCGCATCGGTGGCGCGCTCGCCACAGCGCCTCTCGCCGGCGCCAGCGCCAGGCGTTGCTCGCCATGTACGCCTCGTAGGCCCACGAGCGCTCGCTCATCGTCCTTCCTCGCCCGGCCGAAGGCCGGCTACCAGCGCGTCGAGGGAGACGCTGAGCGGTGTCGGTTCATCGCCATCGCTGTTGCTGTTGCTGCTCTTCCTCCTCCTCGACCGGCTCGGGCGCGCCGGTAGTTCCACAGAAGGAGAAGGAGGAGAAGGTTCCCTGTTCTGGTTCTGGTTCTGGTTAGGAACGTGCCCCTCCCTGCTCAGAGGCGGTGACAGCGCGACGTGGGTCGCGCTGTCCGTCGCGGTGTCGATCGCGGTGTCGATCGCGGTGTCGATCGCGGTGTCGATCGCGGTGTTGGCCTCGATGAAGCCCTCCGGCGACCACAGCCACGCCCTCGCCTGACCGGGCGCGTTCAGGCGGGCGGGCACGAGCAGGCCGAAGCGCTCGAAGATGCGCACCGTGCGGCGGACGACGTCGGGGTGCACGCCCGTCTCGGCCTCGATCGTGACCGTGCCCGGCGACGTGATCTCGCTGCGATGGCTGACGTGATCGGCCAGACACAGCGCCACCAGTCGTGCGGCATGCTCCCCGACGCGGGCCCGCCGGAGCTCGACGCTCACGGGCGAGCCCGGCGCGATCACCGAGCTGCCCCTCGGCCCACCACGCAGAACCCAGCCCACGGCCTGGAAGCTCATGCCGCCCTCCCTCGCAGCGCCTCGACGGCGTGGCGGGCGACGAGGGCGTGAAGGTCGCCGGCGATCTCCACCAGGACGTCGTCGTCGCAGTCGATCCCCAGGGCGCGCAGGCCCTCGGCGAAGCGGACCAGCTCGGCCAGCAGCGCCACCGGGGCGCCGCCCATCACGTCACCGAGCGACCACCCTGCGACACCTTCGGAGTACGATCGGCGTTGATCGTTCCTGGCTCGGGGCGGTCGTCGGAATCAGTGTTGTCGGGGCCGGGCGCGTTGGTCACCGCCCGGCCTCGTCGCGTTCCCGTCGGGGCGGCAGCTGGGCGGCGCACGAGGCGGGCCAGCTCGGCGGCGACGTCGGCCGGCACCTCGACGTGGTCGAGCCCACAGCGACGGATGAGGGCATCGAGGTCCTCGTCGGTCCAGGTCCGCTCGAACGTCTCCCCGAGGGCGTTCGTGACCGTGCGCGTCTTCACGACGCCTCCGAGCGGGCGAGGCGCTCAGCGATGTAGGCCTCCAGGTCGGCCTGGCGCACTCGCCAGCGCCGGCCGCCAGGCTTGAAGGCCGGGAGCGTCCCGGCGCCGATTAGCCGACGGACGGTGAGCGGCGACAGTCCGAGAGCGGTGCACACCTCCGGCACCGACAGGGCAGGAGACAGCGACGAGGGTTCCACAGGGCGCCTCCTTGGCGCTCGTGTCCACTCACGGTCGCTGCCGATGTGGCGGCGAGGATCTCCCGGCTCGGCCCCGGACGGTTGATGGGAGAAAGGTCAGGCCCGGGCCATCAGGCTCGGACCCTGCCTGTGCGCTCGCCGGTTGTCGGGTCCGGCGACGGGCCTTGCCTCCGGTGCCGCCCATGTCGGCGGTGGGAGGCCACGCTCCCGGCTGTCAGTCGGAAGCGGTCGGACGACCACGTTAGACCGCGCCGAGCGCCGATGCGCGCATGATGCCCCGGAGCATCAACCGTGCATCAGCTTGGGCAGCTTCGTGAGGTCCACGGTCACCCGGTCGGCCAGCGGTAGCCGGCGGCCGTCCACGATCGTGGGGCCGACCTCGACGCGCAGCCCGAGGGCGGCGAACACGGCCCGCAGGGTCTCGAAGTCGAGTCCGCCCCACCGTGCCCGCAGCTCGCCCGGCCGCCCCAGCAGCGCCGCCACCTTCGACGGCGTCGGCGTGGGCACGGCCGCCAGGCGGAGTCGGACGGCGTCGATGCGGGCGCGCAGGTCGGCGCTGCCGAGGGCGAGCTGGCGGTCGGTGATTTCGTCGCGGTTGTGCTGCAGCACCAGGCCGTCCAGCTTGCGTTCGAGGCGGGCGATCTCGGCCGCCGGGCCCACGTCGCGCTTGGTCGCCACCACCGGCAGCGCCAGGCGATCCGTCGCCCGCAGCACGAACTGCTCCACGAGGTCCTCCAGCTCGGCCGCCACCGCCCACGCCCCCGGCCCGGAGTAGAGGCGGCGACCACCATCGCTGTGGGAGTCGCGGGCGCTGTGCATGGGCTGGCCGGCGGCCGACCAGACGAAGTTCGTGAGGACGTAGCGGTGGGGGGCGCGGGTGCGGCGCCGGCCCCGGGCCTCCAGCACCGCCCTCACCGCCTCCCAGGTGTCGGCGTCGAGCACGGCCGGCCAGTCGGTCAGGGTGCCGACCACCTGGCCGTTGCGGCCCCGCTTGCCGGCCGTGGCCGGCGTGGTCAGCAGCTTGCGCACCTCGGGGTAGTTCCACCGGCCGCCCCCGGGCGCCGCCACGCCCCGGGCGTTGAGCTCCCGCTCGATCGACAGCAGCGACCGGCCCTCGAGAACCGCCGTCGCCATCCAGCGCACCTCCTCGGCCTCGTGCTCCACCAGGAAGGGCTTCGCTCCCTTCACCGGCCGGCCGTCGGTGTCCCGGGCGACGCCCACGCCGTACGGGTAGCGCCCGCCGTGCCACCGGCCCCGCTCGGCCGCCTGCACCTGCTGGTCCTTGATCCGCTCCGAGGTCTGCTCGCTCGACTGGCGGGCCACCGCGCCGACGATACGAGCCTGCATCCGCCCGGTGGAGGTGGTCAGGTCGTAGGCGCCGCCGATCACCGTCGCCACCTCCACCCGATGGGCGTCGAGGAGGTCGATCAGGCCCTCCAGCTCGATCGGGCTGCGGGTGATCCGGTCGGGGTGGTAGGCGACCAGCGCCGCCACCTCGCCGTCCTTGATCGCCTCCACCATCGCCGCGAACGCCGGCCGGCGCTTCCCCGAGAAGGCGCTGAGGTCGTTGTCCACGAAGACGTGCTCGGCCGCCACCCGCCAGCCCAGCCGGCGGGCGAGGGAGCGGCACAGCTTCTCCTGGCGCTCGACGCCGAGGCCCTTGCGCTCGGAGTCCTTGGAGATGCGGCAGTAGAGGGCGGCGGGACGATGTTGCTCAGGGCTCGTGGTCATACCCTGAAATCTATAGCCCTCGCCTCGGCCAACGCCTTTGTCGGATGGCGACTGCAGATGGCGCATCCCGCGAGGTGGAGGGCTGTGTGCAGCTCGAACAGTGTCAGCGTGCCGTGAATCCGCAGCAGAGCGAGGCAGGTTCGTCGCAGCTCGCAGCCTGACACCCAGCGGGCGCCGACGGGCACCGCGGGCAGTGGTGGCCGGTCGGGCCGTGGCGGTCGCCTGGGATGCGGCCACGCCAAGCGCGGCCAGAGGGTCTCGTGCACCTCAAGCGCCTCGTCGAGGGCATCGCGGCGCCGACGAATCAGGTCGACGGCTTCCGCGTCGAGGTCGCGGAGCGTGGCGACGACTCGCCGCCGCGTGAGGTCGACTCGCTTGCGCGTGCTGGGGCCGAGCGGCCCGAAGAGCCGCCACGTCCGATATGGATCATCTCCGAAGTAGTGCGGCGACTCGGGGAGGGGTTCGGTCTGGGACATCTACGCCTCGTGGAACGTGTGAGCGGCGGCGGGGCGTCTCCCGACGACGCCGACCGGTTCGCCCCCGATCATGTGGAAGGGGTGCAACAGAGATCCCCCTCAGACGGACGCTCGGTCCCTCAGTGCGCCGCCCGCCGCCGAATCCTCGCCCAGCAACGCCCGCCTCCACGGACAGTTCGTTCGGCACCCGTGGGGCAACGATTCTTCGCCGATTCGTTGCCAAATGAGCGCGGGAGAGTTGTACCCCGGGGCGGGGAGGGGAAGTCGAGGACGGCGTGGCGTGCAGCGAGCGGAGCGCGACCGCTCGCCACTGCAGGTCAGTTGTCTGTCCAGACCCCTCGTTCCTGGAGCACCGCTTTCAGCACGGTGGGGCGGTTGGTCATGATGCCGTCGGCCCCGAGGTCGAGGAGGTCGTTGATCTCGTTGGGGCTGTCGATCGTCCACACCTGGACCTGGAGGTCCAACTCGTGGCAGCGGTCGACGAAGCGGCCGTCGACGATGGGCACGACCGACTCCTTCACGGGGACCTGGACGCAGGCAGCGCCGCTTCCCGTCACGAGGCGGTCGACGAACGGGACGCCCCAGCTCGACAGGCGCAGCGCTCCCACCGGGACGGGACCGATCGACGTGCACAGACCCGGGCCGAGCGCCTCCCGCATCCGTCGGATCCGCCTGTCGGCGAACGAACCGACGCATACTTGATCGAGCTTGTTCGTGCGGCGGATCCAGTCGATCAGCGGCTCCACCGCCTGGTCGCTCTTGGGCTCGAGGTTGAGGCGCAGATCCGGCCAGCGGTCGATCACCTCGTCGAGCCGCGGAATCGGTTCCTTGCCGTAGATGCGGGCTTGGCTGACCTCGGCGTAGTCGAGCGTCGAGATGTCGCCCCGCCGGTCGGTCATCCCGTCGAGCGAGGTGTCGTGGTACAGGAGCAGCACGCCGTCACGGGTGGCCACGCAGTCGGTCTCGAGGTACCTGTAACCGAGCGCAACCGTCGCCTCGAAGGCGGGCCAGGAGTTCTCGATGTTCTCCTCGCCGCCGCCGGCATGGGAGAACGCGATCGGCAAAGGGTGATCCAGGAAGGGGAACCGGTTCGCCATACCGGCAGTATCGTCCTCTTCATGTCCGACGTGCGTCCGCTGCCCCTAGCGGGCGAGCGTTTCATCAGCGACGAGGCCCTCTCCGTGACCTCGCCCTACAACGACGCGGTGATCGGCGCCGTGCCGGCCTGCACGGCCGAAGACGTCGACCGTGCCGTGAGGACCGGCCGGCGAGCCCTCGAAGCTCAGCGCCTTCCGGCGTGGCGGCGGGCCGAGATCCTCGATCGGGCGGCGGCCCTTCTCGCCGAGCGGCGTGACGCGTTCGCCCGCATCATCGCCGAGGAGGCGGCCAAGCCCCTGAAGACGGCGCGGGTGGAAGCGGAGCGGGCCGTCGGCACGTTCCAGTTCGCCGCAGTCGAGGCTCGCAGCCTCGTCGGCGAGATGGTGCCCCTCGACGCGTCCGCCCCGGGCGAGGCCAAGCTCGGATTCACCCTCCGTGTCCCGATTGGCGTCGTCGGCGCGATCAGCCCGTTCAACTTCCCCTTGAACCTGGTGGCGCACAAGCTCGCTCCGGCCATCGCCGCGGGCTGCCCCGTGGTGCTCAAGCCGGCGAGCCAGACGCCGTTCTCCGCCATCACCCTGGCCGAGATGCTCATCGACGAGTGCGGGCTCCCAGCCGGCGAGCTCAGCGTCGTCACCGGCGGCGGGGCGACGGTCGGCAACGCGCTCGTCGACCATCCCGACATCGCGATGATCACGTTCACCGGGTCGCCCGACGTCGGTTGGGGGATACGGGCCAGAGCCCCACGCAAACGCGTCGGGCTGGAGTTGGGCAACAACGCCCCGGTGATCCTCGAGCCCGACGGCGACTGGCACCAAGCCGCCGACAAGATCAAGGTCGCCGGGTTCAGCCATGCCGGGCAAAGCTGCATCTCCACCCAGCGCGTCTACGCGCACCGCTCCATCGCCGACGACTTCACCGCTGCGCTCGTCGAACGGGTCAGCCAGCTCGTCGTCGGTGACCCGCTGGACGAGGCGACCGACGTCTCGGCCCTCATCTCGACCGGCGAGCGCGATCGGGTGACGGGATGGATCGACGAGGCCGTCGCGCAAGGCGCGAAGGTCGCAGTGGGCGGCGAGGTCACTCGAGAAGGCGTGCTCCTGCCCACCGTGCTCACCGACGTGCAGCCCGACATGAAGGTCTGCGTGCGGGAGGTCTTCGGCCCCGTCGTCACCGTGCAGGCGTACGACACGCTCGACGAAGCGCTCGACCTCGCCAACCACACCGACTACGGGCTGCAGGCGGCCATCTACACGCAGAACCTCACGACCGCGATCCGCGCCTTCGGCACCCTGGACTTCGGCGGCGTCCTCGTGAACGAGGTGCCCACCTGGCGAGCCGACCAGATGCCGTATGGGGGCCTCCGCGACAGCGGCAACACCCGCGAGGGACCGCGCTACTCGGTGCGCGAGATGACCGAGTTGCGGTTGGTCGTCCTGAGCGCGTGAACGCTCAGATGATCCGGCTCCGGCCGTGATCCGCCCAGTACTCGTCCTTCAACAGCCGCTTGTAGAGCTTGCCGGTGGGCTGCCGGGGTAGCTCCTCCCGGAAGTCGATCGAGCGAGGACACTTCACGTCGGCCAGTTGGCTGCGACAGAACGCGATCAGCTCGCGCTCGAGGTCTGCCCCCGCCGCCGCCGGGTCGGCCGGCTGGACGACCGCCTTCACCTCCTCGCCGAACTCGACGTTCGGCACGCCGAACACCGCCGCATCGAGCACGGCCGGATGCGTGACGAGGACGTTCTCCGCCTCCTGCGGATAGATGTTCACGCCACCGGAGATGATCATGAACGCCTTGCGATCGGTGAGATAGAGGAAGCCGTCCTCGTCGACGTAGCCCACGTCGTCGAGCGTCGACCAACCGTGCCCGTCGCGGGACTCGGCAGTCTTCTCCGGGTCGTTGTAGTACTCGAAGACCCCGCCGGCCTCGAAGTAGATGGTGCCGGCCTCACCGACCGGGGCCTCCTCTCCGTCGTCGCCCACGATGTGCAGAATGCCGTACAAGGGCCGACCGACGGTCCCTTTGTGGGTCATCCAGTCGGAGGAGTCCACGTAGCAGAACCCGTTCCCCTCGGTACCCGCGTAGTACTCGTGGATGATCGGGCCCCACCAGCGGATCATCTCCTCCTTGACCGCCACCGGGCAGGGCGCCGCGGCATGGACCACCGACTGCAGCGAGGAGAGGTCGTAGCGGTTCCGCACCTCCTCTGGCAGCTTGAGGATCCGGATGAACATCGTCGGCACGACCTGGGTGTGCGTGACCCGGTACCGCTCGATGAAGGCAAGGAACTGTTCCGCCTCGAAGTGCTCCATGATCACGCTGGTCCCACCGATCCGGTGCACGCACATGTTGAAGCGCAGCGGAGCCGCGTGGTACAGCGGCGCCGGCGACAGATACGTCATGTCCTGTTCGAACCCGAACAGCGCCTTGACCAACAAGACGAGCGGAGGATCCGTGCCGAGGGGCACGTCCGGGACGGGCGTCTTGACCCCCTTCGGCCGACCCGTCGTGCCCGAGGAGTACAGCATGTCGGAGCCCTCGCGGCGATCGGGCAACGGCTCGGCCGGGAACCGCGCCACCGCCTCCTCATAAGAGGGGTACCCGTCGATGACGCCGTCGAGCATCAGGCGGAGGCGCACCTCCGGAGTCGTGTCGAGGATCTGCCCGGCCGGCTCGGCTCGGTAGTACGACGTCAGGAAGGCCAGTGCTCCGCAGTCGTTGACGATGTACTCGAGCTCGCCGGCGGTCAGCCGCGACGAAGCCGCGGTGTAACGCAGCCCCGCATAGTGCGCCCCCCACGCCACCTCGAAGAACCGGGGATGGTTCTCCAGGCTGAACGCGATGTGGTCGCCCGGGGCCAGGCCCGCGGACGCGAAGAGCTGCGAGAGGCGGTTGGCCGCCGCGTCGAACTCCGCGTAGGTGGTGACCTCGCCCGTCGTCGCCATGACCTGCGCGGCGACATCGGGCGTCGAGCTGGCGAAGTCCCCGGGGTACATGGTGCGGAAGCTAGCCGACGGTACCTTTGGGGCATGGAGGCCACCGATCGGTTCGCGGCCCTCGTCGCCCTCCCTGATGCGGCCATCCCCCTCGACCGGACCGCGCTCCTCATCGCGGCCCATGCGGATCCCTCACTTGACGTCGACGACTACCTCGGTCGCCTCGACGATCTCGCCGCGTCGTGCCCCGCACCCACCCTCGACCGGTTGGTGGTCCACCTCTTCGGCTCGGGCCGCTTCGCCGGCAACCGCGACGACTACTACGACCCGCGGAACTCCTTCTTGTCGGATGTGCTCGACCGGCGGCTGGGCATCCCCATCTCGCTGTCGGTCCTCGCCATGGAAGTCGGCCGGCGTATCGGCGTGCCGATGTCGGGCGTCGGGATGCCGGGCCATTTCCTGCTGCGGGACAAGGTCGATCCGACGGTGTTCGTCGATGCCTTCCACGGTGGCCAGTTGCTCGACCCCGACGGCTGCCAGCGCCTCTACCGCACCGTGGCCGGGCCGGGCGCGAGCTGGGACGTCGACTGGCTCGAACCAGTGCCGAGGCTCAGCATCCTGGCCAGGCTCCTGGCCAACCTGAAGGGCATCTTCCAGGAGCGCCGCGACGCCGTATCGCTGCGCTGGGTGCTCGCCCTCCGCGCTCTCCTGCCCGGGCTCGAGGGGGAGCGGGCCGAGCTGGCGCGGCTCATGGCCCCCTACAACTGACGGGACTGATTCGAACCGCGACCAAACCCGTCGGTAACATCGCAAGTGATGACGACTGTTGCCGAAGCCCCTGTGACGACCGACGAGCGCAAGGTCTCCGACCTGATCGACGAGCTGCTGCAGGAGCATCCGCCAGCCCTCACATCGAGCACGGACTTCCTCGGCGCGCAGTTCGACAAGGGCCTGGCGTGGGTGCACTTCCCCGTCGGCCGCGGCGGCCTCGGCCTCAGCCCCACGCTGCAGCGGACGATCAACGAGCGGATCTTCCGCGCGGGCGGGCCGAACCCGTACCACCGCAACCCGATCGGGCACGGCATGTGCGGGCCGACGGTCGTCGAATGGGGCACCGATGCGCAGAAGGACCGGCTGTTGCGCCTGCTCTTCACCGGCGAGGAAGTGTGGTGCCAGCTCTTCAGCGAGCCGGGCTCGGGTTCGGACTTCGCCGGCCTCTCGTCTCGAGGGGTTCGCGACGGCGACGAGTGGATCGTCAACGGGCAGAAGGTGTGGACGACCTTGGCCCACATGTCGCGCTGGGGGCTCCTCGTCGTGCGCACCGATCCCGACGTGCCCAAGCACGCCGGCCTCACGGCCTTCGTGGTCGATATGCAAGGTCCCGGGGTCCACGTCCGCCCGCTGCGGCAGATCACCGGCGAAGCCGAGTTCAACGAGGTGTACTTCACCGACGCGCGGATCCCCGACTCGGCTCGTCTCGGTGCGCCCGGCGACGGCTGGCGCGTCTCGCTCACCACGCTCATGAACGAGCGCGTCTCGATCGGCGGCGCCATCGCCCCGCAGGGCTCCGGCCCGATCGCGGCGGCCGTTCGGCTGTGGCAGGACCTGCCCGCCGGCCGCAAGGATCTCGCCACGCAGGATCGCCTCGTCCGGTTGTGGAGCGAGGCCGAGGTCAACCGGCTCACCAACCTCCGCGCCGCGCAGAACCGGAAGATGGGCACACCCGGTCCGGAGGGCTCGACGAGCAAGTTGGCCTATGCCGAGGCCAACAAGCGGATCTACGACTTCTGCATCGAGCTCATGGGCGCCGACGGCATGCTCTACGAGTCCTACGACATGGTCCGTCCCGAGACGGCCATGGACTCCAACACCGTGCAGAAGGCCTTCCTCCGCAGCCGCGCCAACTCCATCGAGGGTGGCACGTCCGAGGTCATGCGCAACATCCTCGGCGAGCGCGTGCTCGGGCTCCCGGGGGACGTCCGCGTCGACCGCGACCTCCCCTGGAAGGACGTGCCCCGGAACTGACGAGAGGCCCGCTCAGCCGCCGTCACGAAGGTCGGCGAGCACCTCACTGGCGGCCAGCGCCCGGTCGTCGACACCAGGTCGCCCCGCGTACGGACCCCCGAGCAGCACCGTGGCGGCCGTCTCGATGGCAGCTTGGAGGTCCCGGATGTTGCGCGGCGGCGGGAAGTACTCATCCTCGTCGGTGATCCTCACGGCCTCGACGCCGCGTCGAGGGGCCAGGCGGGCCACGACTTCCTCGACGAGCTCCTCGGGCGCGGAGGCACCGGCGGTCACTCCGACCGTCCCCGACAAGTCCTCCGGCACCTCGGCCACATGGTTCACGCGGTGCACGCGAGGGCAGCCGGCTTCCCAGGCCAGCTTCTCCAGCGCACGCGTGTTCGAGGAGTTCGCCGAGCCGATGACGATGACCGCGTCACACCGCGGCGCCATGGCCATGAGCGCCGATTGGCGGTTCGTGGTGGCGAAGCAGAGGTCCGAACGCCCCGGCGTCCACAGCCCCGGGTACCGCTCGCGGGTCGCATCGGCCACGTCGGCCCAGTCGCGGTGGGAGAGGGTCGTCTGAGCCAGGAGCGCCACGGGCTGGCCGAAGGCCGGCAGCGCCTCGACCTCGGCGACCGACTCGACGCGATGGATGGCCTCGGGCGCCACCGCTATCGTCCCGACGGCCTCCTCGTGGCCCTCGTGGCCGACGTAGACGATCTCGTAGCCCTTCCCCGCTCGCACCCGGACCTCGTGATGGACCTTTGTGACCAGCGGGCACACCGAATCCACGACATACGAGCCTTTGGCTCTCGCCGCGTCGACGACCTCGGGGGCCGAGCCGTGGGCCGACAGCATGATCTGGGCACCATCGGGCACGTCGGCGATGTCGTCGACGAAGACCACGCCGAGGGCCTTGAACCGGTCGACGACGAGCTTGTTGTGGACGATCTCGTGGTAGCAGTAGACGGGCGGCTCGAAGACCCGCACCATCCACGCGAGCGCTTTGATGGCCATCTCGACGCCGGCACAGAACCCGCGTGGCGACGCCAGCAGCACCAGGTCGACATCCATTCGCCCTGCACGCTACCGGTCCCGCCCAGCCGCTCCCCGGCGCGTGGCCGTATCCTTGAGGCCCATGTCATCGCCCCGAGTCGTCGCTGTCGCGCCCGGTTCGCCGGCGGCGCAGGCTGGGCTGGCGGTGGGCGACGAAGTGGTGCTGCTCAACGGGCGCGCCCCCCGCGACGTGATCGAGTGGCGCCTGCTGGCGGATGAAGCCGACCTCGAGCTGGAGATCCGCCGGGGCGGGCTCGACCTGACCGTCGAAGTGCCCAAGCGGGAGGGGGAAGCCCTCGGCGCCACCGTGCATTCGGCCCTCTTCGACGAGGTGCGCACGTGTGACAACCACTGCGCGTTCTGCTTCATCTACCAACTCCCCAAAGGGCTGCGGCCGAGCCTCTACGTAAAGGACGACGACTACCGGCTGTCGTTCCTCTACGGGAACTTCACGACCCTCACTCGCTTCACCGAGGCCGACCTCGAACGGGTGGTGACCGAGGGCCTCTCACCGCTCCACGTCAGCATCCACGCCACCGACCCGGCCGTCCGGGCCGAGATGCTGCGCAACCGGCGGGGGGCGACGAGCCTGCGATGGCTGCGCTCCCTGCTGGACCACGGCGTGACCGTGCACGGACAGGTCGTGGTGTGCCCAGGCGTGAACGACGGGACCGTGCTCGACGACACGATGACCGGGGTGCTCGACCGATATCCCGAGCTGGCATCGCTCTGCGTCGTGCCGCTTGGTTTGAGCCGCTTCAACCACGAGCCCACGATGCGTCCCCATACGCACGCCGAGGCGGCCGCCGTCGTCGAGCTCGTCGAGGACTGGCAGGCGACGTTCCTCGCGCTGCTCGGTCGGCGCCTCGTCTTCGCCGCTGACGAGTACTACCTGCTCGCAGGCCGGGCTTTCCCCGCGGCGGACGCCTACGAGGGCTTCCCCATGCACGAGGACGGCGTCGGGATGGCCCGCGCCTTCGAGCTCGAGTTCACCGGTCGGGTCACGGAGGCCACCGGCGTGGCCAGCGGCTTCTTCGCCTGGGTGGATGGCGCGGGGCCCGAGGGCTACCGGGGCGAGCGGCTCGCAGCCGGGACGGGTGCGCCGCGGTCGCGGCGCGACGCTCCCATCGGCATCCTGACCGGGACCTACGGCGCCGCCGTCCTCGAGCCCCTGGTGGGCGGCTTGGGCCGCGTCGACGTGCGCGTGATCCCCGTCGCCAACGAGTTCTTCGGCGGCAACACCGCGGTCACGGGCCTCCTGACCGGCCCCGACCTGGCCCGTGTCCTGCAGGCCGAGCCGAGCGGCCACCGCTACCTGCTGCCCGACGTCTGCCTCTCGGACGGGCGCTTCCTCGACGGCTCGACGCCGTCCGAGCTGCCTCGGGCCGTCGAGGTCGTGCGCACCGACGGTCTTGCGCTGCGGGCCGCCCTCGACGCGACGGGAGTCAGCGGATGAGCACGGCCGTCGTCGCCGTCGTGGGGAGGCCGAACGTCGGCAAGAGCACCCTCGTCAACCGCATCGTCGGCCGTCAGGTGACCATCGTCGAGGACGAACCGGGTGTCACCCGCGACCGCAAGGAGCTGGAGGCCGAATGGCTCGGCGTGCCGTTCACCGTGGTCGACACGGGTGGCTGGCGTCCCGGGGGGAATGACCTCGAGGAGAGGGTGAGCCGCCAGGTGGAGCAAGCCGTCCGGGGCGCCGACGTCGTGCTCTTCGTGGTCGACGCCTCGGTCGGCGTCACCGAGGAGGACGACCAGGCCGCCGAGTGGCTGCGGCGCTCGGGCAAGGACGTGCTGCTCGTGGCCAACAAGGCCGACAACGACCGGCGTGAGCAGGAGAGTTGGGAGCTGCTGGCGCTCGGCGTGGGGGAACCCTGGCCGGTGAGTGCGCTCCACGGCCGGCGCACCGGCGATCTGCTGGACGAGGTGGTCGCCCGTTTCCCCGAGGGCAAGCGCTCGCAAGCGGACGGCCACGGCGATGGCGCTGACCGAGAAGCACCGGCGCTGCCCGCGGTGGCCATCGTCGGGCGGCCGAACGTGGGCAAGTCCACCCTGTTCAACCGGCTGATCGGTGAGGACCGCTCGGTGGTGCACGACCTGCCGGGCACCACGCGGGACTCCATCGACACCATCGTCGACACGCCGAACGGACCGGTGCGCTTCGTCGACACCGCGGGCATGCGCCGCAAGAGCCGCATCGACGACGGCACGGAGTACTACTCCCTTGTCCGGGCTCTGCGGGCCGTCGACGCCGCCGATGTCGCCCTGCTCGTGATCGACGTCACGGAGGGGGTCACGAGCCAGGACCAGCGCCTCGCGGAGCGAGTGGATGCCGCGGGCTGCCCGGTGGTCGTGCTGCTCAACAAGTGGGACCTGCTGGTCGACGCAGAGGAGCGGGCCGGCGTCACCGCGCAAGTGGGTCGACGCCTGCACTTCATCGGCGAGGCGCCCGTGTTGAAGATCAGTGCCCGCACCGGCAAGGGTGTGCACAAGCTCCTCCCCGTGCTGGCCGACGCCATCGAGCGCTACCACCGGCGGGTGCCGACGCGGGCCGTCAACGACGTGATCGCCCACGCCCAGCAGGCGCAGCCGGCCCCGAATGGAGCTCGGATCCTGTACGCCCTGCAAGGCGCCACCGATCCCCCCACCTTCACGTTGTTCGCCAACCGCGAGCTGCCGCCCACCTATCTGCGCTACATCGAGCGGCGCCTTCGCGAGCGGTTCGACCTCGGTGCCGTGCCCGTGAAGCTGCGCGTCCGGCGCCGGTCGGGCTAGAAGGGGAGCAGTGGAAGACCTCGACGGGCTGATCGAGCGGGCCGAGCAGGGCAACCTGCACAAGGAGGCCGGCAAGCTCGCCCGTCAGCACAAGCTCTTCGTCCGCGACCGGCTCAAGCTCCTGCTCGACCCGGGCTCGTTCGTGGAAGACGGTCTGCTCGCCAATGCCGTCGCCACCGACCTCCCGGCGGACGGTGTGGTGACCGCCCTCGGCCGCATCGACGGGCGTCCCGTGTGCGTCATGGCCAATGACCCGACGGTGAAGGCGGGATCGTGGGGAGCCAGGACCGTCGAGAAGATCGTCCGCCTCACCGAACACGCGCTGCGTCACGAGCTGCCCGTGTTCTGGCTCGTCGACTCGGCGGGTGCCCGCATCACCGACCAGGTGGAGCTGTTCCCCGGCCGGCGGGGGGCGGGGCGGATCTTCGCCAACCAAGTGCGCCTGTCCGGCAAGGTGCCACAGTGCTGCTGCCTGTTCGGTCCGTCGGCGGCAGGGGGCGCCTACATCCCCAGCTTCTGCGACGTCGTGATCATGGTGGAGGGCAACGCTTCCATGTACCTCGGCTCGCCCCGGATGGCGGAGGAGGTCATCGGCGAGAAGGTCACGTTGGAGGAGATGGGTGGCGCCCGTATGCACGCGTCGGTGTCGGGCTGCGGCGACAACCTGGCCCACGACGACGCCGATGCCATCGAACAGGCCAAGCACTGGTTCTCGTACCTGCCCGGGAACTGGAGAGAGCTGCCGCCGGTGTTCCACCCCGACCCGCCGGAGCGTCCACTCTCACGCGGCGGTCCTGCCCGACGAAGAGGCGAAGGGCTACGACATGCACCGCGTGATCGACGGGATCATCGACGCCGAGTCGTTCTTCGAGATCAAGCCGCTCTGGGCCCCCGAGCTCGTCGTGGGGTTCGCCCGCCTCGACGGGCATGCCATCGGGATCGTGGCCAACAACCCGGCCGTCAAGGGCGGCGTGCTCTTCGTCGATTCCGCCGACAAAGCGGCGCGGTTCATCTGGCTGTGCGACGCCTTCAACCTCCCGCTCGTGTTCCTTGCCGACGTCCCCGGCTTCATGATCGGCACCCAGGTGGAGCGCCAGGGGATCATCCGCCATGGCGCCAAGATGATCACCGCGGTCACCGAAGCGACGGTTCCGAAGGTCTCGGTCATCGTGCGCAAGGCCTATGGCGCCGGGCTGTACGCGATGGCCGGACCGGCCTTCGACCCGGTCGCCACCCTCGCCTTGCCGACCGCGAAGATCGCGGTGATGGGCCCCGAAGCCGCCGTCAATGCCGTGTTCGCCAACAAGATCGCCGCTATCGAGGACCCCGACGAGCGAGCCGCGTATGTAGTCGAGCAGCGGCGCGAGTACGAAGCCGATGTGGATCTACTCCGGCTGGCCTCCGAGCTCGTCGTCGACGCGGTCGTGCCCTTCGAGGCGCTGCGCGGTGAGCTCGTCGGACGCTTCGCGGCGGCCGATCCGCGGGACCGCGAGATCGTGGCCAAGCGCCACGGGGTACCACCGGTGTAGGGGCGGGCCGTGCCCTGGTGCGATCACTGCTCCAAGTACTGGAACCCCTCGTCGATGAGAGCCGACGGCTCGTGCCCGACGTGCGGGCGGGTGTTGCCGGCGAGGATGTTCGGCTCGGACGCGGCGGAGGCCAGCGGGGCGGAGGCACAGACCGACCCCGCCAAGGTCAACCTGCGGGAGCTGGCGGGCGAGAAGAAAGTGCCGTGGCACTTCAAGTTGCTCGTGTTCCTGGTCGTGGTGTACCTCGCGTGGCGGATCGTGCAGCTCGTCATGTGGATCGCCTGAGGCTCGATCGGGCGGGCCTCGAGGCGCCTGGTACCGTCTACACGTCCGGGCTGTGGCGCAGTTTGGTTAGCGCGCTTGACTGGGGGTCAAGAGGCCGGGAGTTCAAATCTCCCCAGCCCGACGGAACAGTCCAGCTCAGAGCCGGTGCGAAGAGCACCGGCTCTGTTGCGTTTCGGGCATGTATGCATAGCGTATGCAGCGCAGCTACTACGATCGAGCACATGCAGTGGGTGCAGGTCGGCGAGCCGGAGGTGCATCGTCAACGCGGGAAGTGGGTGGTCCGGCAGGGCGGGTACGACCCCGCAACGGGCAAGCGCAAGGTCAGCCAGCTCGGGACTTTCGAGACGAAGCGAGCGGCAACGGCCCACCGGCGAGCCGTACTCGACGGCCGCGCTGGGACCGACACCGAGACGATCGGGGAGTTCGTCCAAGAGGTGTGGCTACGCTCGAAGGACGGCCGGGTCGAGACCTCGACGTTCGACCAGTATCGGTGGGCTGTCGACCACCACATCGTCCCCCTGATCGGCAAGGTCCGCCTGCGCGACCTCACCCCCGAGGTGGTCGACGGCTGGGTGGCGGCGCTGGTGGCGTCCGACGACAACGGGAAGCGGCGGCTCGGCGCGACGTCCGCGCGCGCACCGTGCGCAAGGTGCTATCGATGGCGCTCGAGGAGGCGGTGCAGCGCGGACGACTGGGCCGCAACCCGGTCGGGCTCACCCAGCCGCCCCGGCGAGATCGCATGCGACGGCAGCTTGGCTGGACCCTCTCGGACGCTCGCCGCTTTCTCGCCGCCGTGGGGGATCACCGGCTGGCGCCAGCATTCCAGCTGTCCCTCGTCACGGGCCTGCGCCGGGGCGAGCTGCTCGCCCTCCGCTGGAGCGACGTCGACATCGAGGCCAACAACCTGACCGTGCACCAGCAGCTCGCCATCGAGCGTGGACACCCGGTGCTAAAGCAGCTCAACACCGAACACGCCGATCGCGTCGTGACCTTCGGGCCGGCAACGGCAAACCTGCTCGCCGCGCACCGCGAGCGACAGGAGGCCGAGCGGCGGCTCCTGCGGGACACGTGCGAGGACACCGGCCTGGTGTTCACCAACCCGGTCGGAGGGTGGGTCGACCCGAGCAACTTCGGCCGCGTGATGGATCGACTGATCGCCAGCGCCGGCGTGCCGCGCATCACCCCGAAGGGCCTGCGCCACACCGCTCAGTCCGTCGGGCGCGTGGTCGTCGGTGACGACAAGGTGATGCAGGAACGACTCGGCCACGGCGACATCGGCGTCACCCTGAACACCTACACGCACACGGTCAACGACCAGCACCGCGCCGCGGGCGAGCGACTGGACGAGGTGTTCGGATCGTGAGGTTCAGCCGCCACGCCCGGCAGCAGATGGCTCGGCGGAGGATCAGCGCCGACGAAGTGCACGAGGCGGTGGCGAACCCGGAGACGAGCGATGCCGGCCGACCCGAAGGCCGCGTCGTCGTCCTCGGGCGGACCACCGCCGGCCGACGGCTCAAGGTGGTGCTCGCCGGTGAAGTCGTGGTCACCGTCGCCGACCGGGACGAGGAGGCGTAGCGTGGTGGCCATGCGGGTTGACTTCGACCCCGAGGTTCAGGCCTGGTATCTCACCCTCTCCGACGCACAGGTGAGCAGGACGGTCCATGTCTCGGACGAGGTCGCGGTCGACGTCGACGAGGCAGACGACGTTGTGGGCGTGGAGTTCCTCCTGGCGCCGGCGACCATCGAGCCAGCGGTGCGCGAGGCGCTGTTCGCCCGGTTTCCGGTGGTCCAGCAAGCCCTGGCAGAGCTGCACTCCGCCGTCGCCTGACCGTGTCGCTGCGCATCGACATTGACGTCGACTGGAACACGATGGACGACACGGGCTGCCGTGGACCTTCGTCAACGCGGCGGCCGACCCGAACAGGATCGTGCCGGGCGCGTACGTGATGCTGGCCGGAGGACCGCCGTAACTGTGGCCGAGGTGGTCGACGTCGGCGACGATGTGGTCCACCTCCGGGACGTCGGAGGCAGCGTCGGTGAGAACCTGTACCTGCTCCGCCAACGCTGCTGCGGATCGCCGAAATTCCCCACTGTCGATCGACGACTGCTGGAACCCGCCGATCGAGTCTGGGGAGACTTCGGTGATCCCTACCAACGCGACCCTCTCGCCTGAGCGCCGACAGCGGGGCCGATGTTCTTCCTGAACTGGACGTCCGATGCCGACCCCGGGATGCCGACGAGGGCACAGGTCGCAGGTGGCGCCCACTAGAACCTGTGGCAAGTCCGTCAGGTCTCCTCAACGAGTTCGTCGACGGGAGTGACGTCGTTGTCGTCGACACCTGGCTAGAGGGCGCCGCCTGTCGTTTGCAGGTCAAGGCGACGCATGTGATCGCTGAGTCGTACAGCTCGAAGGCTGCGGCCGCGAACCGCATCGCTTCGGGCTTCGGTTTGCCGGCGAGCGAGGTCCGGCGGAACAGCTACACCGCGAAGGGACCGGACAGCGGTGGCGACCTGTACGCGTCGATCCTGCCGGCGGACTTGGCGGCGCGGATGCCGCACGCGGTGAAGGATCCTGACGGGGAGTGGGAGACGGTGCACATTGACGGGCAGTCGTTGCGTCGCCGACTGCCGAAGCCCGAACAGTTGGAGTTCATGAGGCCAGCGTGCGGGCGCCGGGGGCCGGTGATGTGCAGCTGCGCCTGCAGGATCTGGACGCGGAGGGGATCTGGGGTGACTTGGTGTTTCCGTCGTTGGGGATGTGGAACGCCTCGATCAAGGATGCCGGCCTGCTGCGGGAGGGGATCCGGGCGGCCAATGACTGGGCGCTGGAGGAAATCCAGGCGGCGTCGCCGCACTTCGTGATCGCCGCTCAGTTGCCGATGCGGGTTGTGGCCGACGCCGTCGTCGAGTTGCAGCGCCTCGCCGGGTTGGGTGTCAAGGCGGTCTTCTTGCCGACCACTCCGCCGACGGAGGAGGACTACAACCGCGACGGCTGGGAGCCGTTGTGGGCGGCCGCGGAGCAAGCCGGGATGGTGATCGCCTTCCACATCGGCACCAACCCGGTCGACCTGCTGAGCGGCGAACTGGTCGGTGTCACCTACCGAGGGCCGGGCGGGGCGGTGTTGAACCACACCGAGACGACGTTTTCCGGGCAGCGGGCGGTGATGAAGATGGTCGCCTCGGGCGCCTTGGATCGCCACCCCAACCTGAAGGTGTTGGTGTCGGAGGGTGGGGCGAGCTGGGTGCCGTTCCTCGGCGACCGGATGAGCGAGGCCTACCGTCAGCATGGCTCGATGGTCCGCCCCAAGCTGTCGCGGAACCCCAAGGAGATCCTCTACGACCAGGTGTACGCCTCGTTCCAGCACGACGAGTCGGCGGCCAGCGCGCTCACCGCCAACGGGTACCGCAACGTGATGTGGGGCAGCGACTACCCCCACCTGGAAGGCACCTACGGGCACACCCAGGAGACGCTGCACGAGCTGTTCGACGACCTCGAGCCCGACGACCGATACCGCATCACTGTCGGCGCCTTCCTCGATCTGTTTCCCGACGTCGGCGCGCCGCCCGCCGCCGATGCCGCCTGAGCGATGGTGCTCACCGACACCGTCGATGGCCCCGTCGTGACGGCCCGGCACGGGCGTGTGCTGCTCATCTCGATCCGACGGGAGGCCAAGCGTGACGCCATCGACCGCGCCACCGCTGACGCTCTTGATGCCGCCCTGAACGCTCTCGACGACGATACTGAACTGTGGGCGGGAGTGCTGACCGGGTCGCCGGCGGTGTTCTCGGCCGGTAGCGACCTCACCGCCGGCGGTGACTACGTCACGGCTCGGGGCGGCGAGTACGGGATCATTCGCCGCCGGCGGGTCAAACCGTTGATCGCCGCGGTGGAAGGACCGGCGCTGGGTGGCGGCCTGGAGATCGTGTTGGCCTGCGACCTCGTGGTTGCCGCCACCACGGCCTGCTTCGGACTGCCCGAGGTGAAGATCGGGGTGATCCCGACCTGTGGGGCACTGTTCCGCGGTCCCATCGCGCTTTCGCTCAACGTGGCCCGCGAGCTGATCCTGACCGGCGACCCGATCGACGCCGCCCGGGCCCACGCCGCCGGCTTCGTCAACGTGCTCGCCGAGCCCGGCCACGCGGTGTCTGCCGCGCTCGCCCTCGCTGACCGGATCTGCGCCAACAGCCCAGTCGCCGTCCAGGCCTGCCTGGGCGCGATCAACGAGCTCATGAACGCCGACGACGACATGGGATGGTCGGCCACCGGGGCTGCCCTCGACGCCATCCGTGACAGCGACGACGCCCGAGAGGGCGTCACCGCCTTCTTGGAAAAGCGACGTCCGGTCTGGCAGGGCCGATGAATCAACCACTGAATGAGCAGGGCGACATGGCAGGACAGCAACGGCGGGGGCGGAGCATCGCCATGACCCCCGAAGAGGTCGACGAGTTCCTCGCTGGCGAGCGCACCTGCCGGATGGCGACCGTGGATGGCAACGGCCGGCCTCACGTCACCCCGTTGTGGTTCGTGTGGGACGGACGGGCGTTGTGGTTGAACTCGCTCGTCACCAGTCAACGATGGGTCGACGTGCGCGCCGATCCCCACGTCGCCGTGGTCATCGACGCCGGCGAGGAGTACTTCGAGCTGCGCGGCGTCGAGCTGTCCGGCGCCGTCGCGATCGTCGGCGACGTGCCCCGCTCCGCCACGCTGACCCCCTGGTCGATGACGCCGAGCGGCGATTCTGCGCCAAGTACGCCGACGGATCGTTGCAGCCGGACGGACGACACGCCTGGCTGCGCCTCGACCCCGACAAGCTGGTCAGCTGGGACTTCCGCAAGCTGCACGGCGACAGGGGCCGACGCACCCAGGAACGAGACTCGACGTGATCACACGGCGGCTCGGTCAAGACCTCGTGGTCTCCGTCGAGGGGCTTGGGTGCATGGGTATGAGCGACACCTACGGTCCCGCCGACGAGGACGAATCCCGAGCCACGATCGCTCGGGCGCACGAGCTCGGGGTGACGCTGTTCGACACCGCCGACATCTACGGCGCCGGACACAATGAGCAACTCCTCGGATCCGTGCTCCGCGACCGACGCGACGAGGTGATCGTGGCGACCAAGTTCGGGTTCGAGTCCTGCTCCGACCCGGCTGCACGGCGCATCGACGGCCGCCCCGAACACGTTCGCGCTGCCTGCGAGGCCTCCCTGCGACGCCTCGGGTTCGATCACATCGACCTCTACTACCTGCATCGCGTCGACCCCCACACACCGATCGAAGAGACCGTTGGCGCCATGGCCGAGCTCGTCGCCGCCGGCAAGGTCCGCGATCTCGGCCTCTCCGAAGCGTCGCCAGCCGACATCCGACGCGCCCACTCAGTGCACCGGATCACCGCCCTGCAGAGCGAATGGTCACTGTGGACCCGCGACCCCGAAGACGATGGTGTGCTGGCCGTCACCCGCGAGCTGAGCATCGGGTTCGTCGCGTTCTCGCCACTCGGTCGAGGTTCCCTGTCCGGCGAGCTGCGTTCACCCGACGACCTCCCCGCCGACGACCTGCGCCGCACCAACCCCCGGGCCTGAAGGGTACGTTCGCCACGTCACGCTTTGCAGGCGCTTACTGGCGCGATCGGGCCAAGGCCGGTGATGGCCCGGTCGAGGGGGCCATCGTGAACACCTCATCACCCAATGGCCTCAATGGCGGCCAGCCGGGCCACGTCAACTACGCGGCGGCGAAATCCGGCATCGCCACCATGACCATCACAATGGCGCGCGAGCTGGAGCCCGACGGGGTACGCGTCAACGCCGTCGCGCCGGTGGCCATGACTCGCATGACCGAGGAGCTGGTGCAGTCAGGGTTCTTCACCGAGGCCGACCAACAACGACTCACGGCCGACAACATCGCTGCCGTGGTCGCCTGGCTGGCATCACCGTTGGCCGGCGGCGTGGGTCGGCCCCCGGACGCATATCGAAGGAGTACAGGTGACCGACGAAGATCCGACCGAGCGCTCGGAGGTCGTCGCGGTTCGCGACGAGGTGCGGTGGTGGTTGGAGCAGCATTGGGGTCCCGAGGTCCGGGTACCGCGATTGGATGACGGCGGTGGTGGAGTCGGGGTGGGCGGCGCCGAGTTGGCCGAAGGAGTGCTTCGGGAGGGGCCTGACGATGGCAGAGGCGCGGGCGGTGGTGGCCGAGTTTGCCGCCGCTGGTGTTCCCGGCGCCGGGCACGACATCGCCAACTTTGGCCGCCAACGTGATCTTCGTTCACGGGTCCGACGACACCAAGCGGCGGTTCTTGCGCGGCGCGCTGATCGGGGACCTGCAATTCTGTTTGTTGTACAGCGAGCCGGGCGCCGGGTCGGATCTCGCCGGGATCCAGTGTCGGGCCGAACGCGACGGCGATGAGTGGGTCGTCAACGGCCAGAAGGTGTGGACGTCGGGCGGGCACACCGCCGAGTACGGGCTGCTGCTGGCGCGCACCGATTGGGATGTGCCCAAGCATCAGGGTGTCAGCTATTTCGTTTTCCCGATGCGGCAACCCGGTGTGGAGGTTTGCCCGATCAAGATGATCACCGGCGAGTCGCACTTCAACGAGGTGTTCCTCGACGACGCCCGCACCCCGCATGCCCATCTGCTGGGCGAGGTCAACGGCGGGTGGGCGGTGATGCAGACGGCGTTGGCCTACGAGCGGGCGTTGATGGGCGGCGCCGCGCCCCAGATGTTCCCGAAGCGGCGGGCACCGGCCGGTGGGACCGAGGGTGGGAGCGGCAAGCGGTTGTCGTCGGCCGACGCGCTCGGGGTGCCCGACGTCGACCTGGTCGCGCTCGCCCGTCGAGCGCGGCGTGATCGACGACCCCGTGATCCGGCAACACCTCGCCCGTCTGCACATGTTGAAGACGTTGAGTAGGTGGAACGCAGTGCGGGCGCGGGCCGAGATGCGGCGCGGCTATTCGTCGCCGGCGGCGTCGATCGGGAAGCTGGCGATGTCGGAGCAGCTCCATTTCGGTGGTTACGTGTTCGCCGAGATCCTCGGGGCTGAAGCGACCCTCGGGCGGGAGGCCTCCGAGGTTGCCGGCGAGTGTGCGCTGGCAATCTTGAACGCTTACGGCAACTCGATCGGGGGTGGCACCGATCAGATCCAACGCAACATCCTCGGCGAACGGGTCCTCGGTCTGCCCAAGGAGCCCGAGGTCGATCGGGACGTCGCCTTCCGTGACGTCCTCAAGTCGGCGGCCACGACGAGATGATCTGCTGCTGATGGATTTCAACATCGCCGTGCTGCACCAAGCGATCGCCGCCGCGGTCCCCGAACGTGAGGCGATGCTGTGGCGGGACCGCCGCATCAGCTGGGCCGAGTCGGCCGAACGGGTGCGCCGGTTCGCCAACCTGCTCGCCGACCGGGGCCTCGGCGTCCACGGCGACCCGGCTGCCGCGGCGCCGTGGGAGTCGGTGCAGGATCACCTCGGCATCTACATGTACAACGCCCCCGAGTACCTCGAAGGCGTCCTCGGCGCCCATCTCGCCCGCCTCGCCCCGTTCAACCTCAACTACCGGTACACCAGCGCCGAACTCTCCCAACTGCACCGATGCCCGGCCCCGAGTGCTCCTGTACCACGCCCGCCTGGCCCCCAAGGCAGCCGAGATCCGCAGCGACCTCGACGCCGACGTGCTGCTGATCCAGGTGGCCGAGGACTCCGGCACCGAGCTGTTGCCCGACGCCGTCGACTACGACACCGCTCTCGCCGGGTCCTCAACCAATCCACCGGCGACCGAACCCAGTTCCGACGACTTGCACACCGTGTTCACCGGCGGCACGACCGGGTTGCTCCAAGGGTGTCCTGTGGCGGATCGGTGACATCGTCGCCGGCCCATTGCAGCTGGCCCGGCGCGACGGCACCCAGTTCGACTCGGTCGACGAGGTCGTCGCTGTGGCCCGCGAACGGACGCTGCGGGTCCTGCCCACCCCACCGTTCATGCACGGCGCCGGTCTGTGGGTGGCCATGACCACCACCACCTCGGGTGGCACCCTGATCATCCAAGACACAACCGACCGGTTCGTCGCCGACGAAGTCGCCGCCCTCTGCGCCCGCGAACAGGTGGTCGTCATCTCCCTGGTCGGCGACGCCATGGGCAAACCGTTCGTCGACGCCCTCGACTCCCGTCGTCACGACCTGTCATCGGTCAAGTTCATCAACAACGGCGCCGCCCCGATGAGCAACGACACCAAACGCCGACTCCAAGCCCACATCCCGGGAGTGATCATCCTCGACGGGCTGGGCTCCTCCGAGAGCGGCAACCTCGGCGCCCGAGCCGACGGCGACACGTTCACCCTCGACGCCGGCGGCCTGCTGCTCGCCGAGGACTTGTCCCGCGGGCTCGCTCCCGGCGACGAGGAGGTCGGTTGGCTGTGCACCGCCACCCGCCACGCCCGCGGCTACCTCGGCGACCGAACCAAGACCGAAGCAACCTTCGTCGACTACCACGGCAGGTCATTGGTCATCTCGGGGGACCGAGCCCGTTACCGACGAGACGGCTCAATCGAACTGCTCGGTCGTGACTCGATGACCATCAACACCGGCGGCGAGCAAGTGTTCGCCGAAGAAGTCGAAGTCGTCCTCCGCCGTCTCCCCGGAGTCGTCGACGCGCTCGTGCTCGGTCGCCCCAACGAGCGATGGGGCAACGAAGTCGTCGCCGTCGTCCAGCTCGCACCCGACACGGCCATCACCGACGAACAGCTGCGCGACATCGCCTCCGGCGAGCTCGCCCGCTACAAGGTCCCCCGCGCCATCTACCGCACAGCAACCATCCCACGGGCCGCCAACGGCAAAGCCGACTACGCCTGGGCCCGCGAGCTGATCAGTACCAGCGAGAGCTGACCACAGCACAGCTGGCCACATCGTGGCCAGAATGGAACGACGCCCAAGATGCGTACCGTGTCGCCGAGATGGTCGGGATCGAGTTCCCGATCCTCGCTTTCAGCCATTGCCGCGACGTCGTTGCCGCGGTCACCAATGCCGGCGGGTTCGGCGTGCTCGGCGCCGTCGGGCACAGCCCGCGGGGACTCGAGGTCGACCTCGCCTGGATCGACGAGGAGACCGACGGCAAACCCTACGGCGTCGACCTCCTACTCCCCGCCAAGCACGCGACAACGGGAACCGGCAAACGGCCCGATCGCGACGCCGTCCGCCAACTCCTTCCTCCCGAGCAACAAGCGTTCGTCGACGACATCCTCAAGCGCTACGACGTGCCCGAGCTGCCTGACGCCGCCGACGAGCACATCGGGCGCATCAGCGTGTCCAAAGAAGGCGTGGCGGGCCTGCTCGACGTCGCCTTCGGCCATCCGATCAAGCTCATCGCCAGCGCCCTCGGCGAGCCCGACGAGGACCTCGTCGAACGGGCCCACGGCAACGGTGTGCTGGTCGCGGCCCCTGGCCGGCAAGGCCGAGCACGCCCGTCGCCATCAAGCCTTGGGTGTCGACGTGATCGTGGCCCAGGGCACCGAGGCCGGCGGGCACACCGGCGAGATCGCCACGATGGTGCTCGTCCCCGAGATCGTCGACGCCGTCGCCCCGACCCCCGTGCTCGCCGCCGGAGGCATCGCCAACGGAAGCCATATCGCCGCCGCCCTGGCCCTCGGCGCCGAAGGGGTGTGGTGCGGCTCAGTGTGGCTGACCACCGCCGAAGCAGAGACCGACCCGGCGATCCAACGCAAGTTCATCGCCGCCACCTCCAGCGACACGGTGCGCTCCCGCTCGATGACCGGCAAGCCGGCCCGCATGCTGCGCAGCGCCTGCACCGAGGAATGGGACAAGCCCGACACCCCCATCACTGCCGATGCCGCTTCAAACGTTCCTCCTCACACCGGCCCAGCAGCGCATCAACCGGATGGCCAAGACCGAAGGCACCGGCGCACACCAACTGGCCACCTACTTCGTCGGCCAAGTCGTCGGATCGCTCGACCGCGTCAAGCCGACCCGCCAAGTCGTGCTCGACATGGTCGACGAGTACATCGACGCCATCACCAGACTCAACCAACAGCTCGGCGAGTAACCGACGGTTGTCCGGTCGCTGATTTCGGCCCGTTGGACCGGTTCCGAACGACAGGTCGGGTGCAGGCGCAAATGACGGTGTCGTGGAACCCCGATGGGCGAACATCCATCGCCTCGGACTGCGACGGGCGCTCGGTCGCCCCGACGACCCGGCCCTGGCGTCGACGGCGGGCCGACGGGCCGCTGACAACGAGCTCAACACCGCCGCAGTCCATCGTCCCATCGTCGCCCGCGCCGCGGCCTCGAGTTACGGCAGGAGTCAAATCCTCTCAGCCCGACCAGAAAGTTCCTGTTCAGAGACCATTCGGCGGCCTCTCCTCGGTGGGTGTGTCCACCCCGTGTCCACGAAATGTCCACGGAATTGGAGCTACAGTCCCAACCATGAGGGGCTCGGTGCGCAAGCCACGGACGTCCGGTGGCACGTGGTCGTACCGCCTCGACCTCGGTTTCGCGCCCGATGGGCGGGCGCCCGCAGAAGCAGGTGGCCGGCTTCCCGAGCCGCAAGGCCGCGCAGGCCGCGCTCAACGAGGCCCTCGCGGGGTACCAGCACGGCGCGTGCGTGCCGCCCAGCAAGCAGACCGTGGCCGAGTTCGCCGAGGTGTGGCTGGACGCCATCAAGCTCGAAGATCGCGGAGACGGCCTGGGTGAACTACCGGACCGTCATGCGCGCCTATGTGATTCCGCGGCTCGGGCGCGTCCGCCTGGCTGATCTCACCCCGCCACGGCTCCAGTCGCTCTACACCGAGCTGCTGGCCAGCGGGAGGCGGGACGGCTCCGCGCTCTCCGCCCGCACGGTGCTGCAGGTCCACAAGACGTTCCATCGCGCCCTCGCCGACGCCGTGCGCTGGCGGCTGCTCCCACACAACCCGGCCGACGGCGCCCGAGGCCCGCGGTTCGCGGCGAAGGAGATGCAGGCGTGGTCCACCGAGGACTGCCGATGGTTCCTGGAGGCGACCTCCGGTGATCGCCTGGCCCCGCTGTGGCTGCTGGCGCTCAACACGGGTATGCGGCGAGGCGAGCTGGCTGGCCTGCGGTGGCAGGACATCGACTTCGATGGCGCAGCCCTCACGGTCACCCAGCAGCGGACGACCGCCGACTACCGCGTCGTGGTCAGCGAGCCGAAGGCCCGCAGCCGGCGGGTGATCACGCTGGACGCCACGGTCCTGAACGCGCTGCGCGCTCATCGACGGCACCAGCGGGAGGAGCGGCTGGCCGCCGGGCCGGCCTGGGAGGACAGCGGCTACGTCTTCGTCGACGAGATCGGCCGGCCGTACCATCCGGACCGCCTGCTCCGCATGCTCCGCGACGCGTGCCAATCGGCCGGTGTCCCGCCGATCCGCTCCTGCACGACCTCCGCCACACCATGGCCACCGTGGCGCTGCGAGCGGGCATCCACCCCAAGGTCGTGCAGGAGCGCCTCGGCCACTCGAGCATCGCGCTCACCCTCGACACCTACTCCCACGTCACGCCGACCCTGCAGCGCGCGGCCGCCGACATGCTCGGGGAGCTGCTGAGCGGCGAGCGGTCATCGACCTCGGCCCACCCCGGGCACAGGTAGCCTCCGGATATGGCCGAAGCTCGCAAGCTGCTCACCGCCGCCGAGCTCGACCAGATGACGCCCGACCAGCGCGCTGCCGCGTTCCGCGAGCGCCTCGTCACCGATCTCGACGAGCTCCCGGCCGACTTCCGCCAACGGGTCGAGGAGACGGCTCGGCGCCTGGCCGACCAGTTGCAGCCGCGCACTGGCGAGTGACGGCCCGCCGGCTGGTCCGGGTCACGCAGTCCTTCTTCGATCGGCTCGACGAGCTGCTCCCTGAGGAGCGTTCCGCGAGCGGTGAACCGTCCAGCGCCGACTTCTTGCTGCACGAGATCCCGCCGATCATCGATCAGCTCGCTGAGGACTACGAAGGCACGACGGTCGCCATACCGGACCTGCCCGAGGTCCGGGTGCTCATCACGTCCGGGATCCTGGTAGGCGCCGTCGCTGTCTACGCCACGCTCGCGCCGGACGATTCGGTCGAGGTCATCTTCCTCGACCTCGACAGGACCTTGTTCTAGCTCGGTCCGTGCCGCCTCGGCGGACAGGACAGCACGGGACGATATTGAACAGCACAACGCGGACAGAATCGACGGATTCGACCACCAGGGCGGGTTCAAGGCGTTGGACACCGCGCTGATCCGGGACCAGCTCCACACGGCGACGATGGTCGGCCGGGTGGCGGCGGCTCGGATGGCGGTGGAGCTGGGCTACGCCATCGAGGCCGACGAGGGACGGTCGGGGAGCTGGGCCACTGGCGGATCGTCGGCGTCCCGGAGGAGGTGTGCGTGGCGTTCTCGAAGCGCTCGGCGGAGATCGATGCCGCCGTCTCCGCCGGTGGTCACACCAGCATGCGGGCCCGGGGCGTTGCGGCCCGCGACACGCGCCGCGCCAAGAGGCACACACCGGTGCAGGATCTCATGGTCCGGTGGCAGACCGAGCTCGAGTCCCTCGGCTACCGCCGTGACGGGCTGCGGGCGGCCGTGGACGAGGGCGGCCTGAGCCAGGACCGGGCCGGCGGGGGACGTTTCACCGCCGGCGAGCTGGACCTGCTGGTGGAGCAGGCGCTGGCGTCCGGCGGGCGCCTGGCCGACATGAAGGTGTTCACCCGTGCCGACGTCGTGGTCGCGCTGGCGCCGAGGGTGTTCGGGTTCGACCAGTCCGAGCTGCTCCGTGCCGTCGCGCAGGTGAGGGCGCACCGGGATGCCATCCCACTGGTCGGGGTGGCCCATGCCCGCGAGCACGCGTACGCACCCGCGTGTGTCATCGCTACCGAGCAGGCCATCGCCGGCCTGATGGAGTGCGAAGCCGCCCGAATGGATTCACCCGCGGTCTTACCGGCCGCGGCCGTCAACGCCATGTGGGCCAAGGAGGCTGAGCTGGGGCACCCGCTCACCGTCGGCCAGGCCAATGCCGCGGCCGGGATCGTCACCTCCGGCCGTGGCCTCGATGTGGTGCTCGGTGTCGCCGGCTCCGGGAAGACGACGATGCTCGACGCCGCCGGACGGCGTTCGAGGCCGCCGGGTGCACGGTCATCGGCACCGTCACCTCCGGCCAGGCGGCCCGCACCCTCGGCCAGGACGCGCACATGGAGGCGCGGACGGTTGCGTCGCTGCTGTGGCGCCTCGACCACGAGCGTCTCCACCTGGACGATCGCACCGTCCTCGTCGTCGATGAAGCCGCGATGGTCGATGACCCGGCGGTGCTGCGGCTGCTGACGGAGGCGTCCCTGGCCCGGGCGAAGGTGGTGCTCGTAGGCGACCACCGTCAGCTCGGTCCGGTCGGCCCCGGAGGCAGCCTGGAAGGGTTGCGCGAGCGCCACCCTGATGTCATCCACATCCTGACCGACAACGTCCGCCAAGCCGACCACGACGAGCGCCGCGTCCTCGATCATCTCCGCGCTGGGTCAGTCCCCGCCGCCGTCGCCTGGTACTCCGCCCACGGCCGCATCCACCCCGCACCAGATCGCATCGAAGCCCTGGCACGGACGGTGGACGCCTGGATGGACGACACCCTCGCCGACACCGCTATGTACGCCTGGCGACGGGCGAAAGTGGCCGCCCTCAACGGTCAGGCCCGAGAACGGCTCGGCGACGCTGGGCTGCTCACCGGCCCGACCCTTGACGTTGACGGGCGGCCGTTCGCGGTGGGGGAGCGGATCGTCACTCTGGCCCCCGCCGCAGACGGGCAGCTGGTCACCAGCCAGCGAGGCACCGTCACCGAGGTCCACGGCGACGAGGAGAGGCTGGTGGCCCGCATGGATGACGGCCGCCCTCACCACTTCAGCCGGGACGATCTCGCCCCGGAGCAGGTCGACTACGGATACGCCACCACCGTCCACTGTGCCCAGGGCGCCACTGTGGACAGCGCGCACCGGTACGCCGACGCCGGCGGCCGCGAGCTGGGCTACGTGGGCGGTGGTTCCGCGGTGCCGTCCCCGTGTGGCAGGTGCTGCAAATCAGACGTTCTTGGGGAACGACGCGACGACGATGATGGCTGTCAGCAACAGCGTTGTGGCCGCCCCAAGCAGGAAGATTCGGGCCCTGAACGTGTCCATCTTCGAGCTGATACCCGCGAAGAAGAGCACCGTGGCGAACATGATGGTCATAAGGACGTAGTTGTCAGACCGCTGATTCGCGGCGCGGGCGTTAGCCGACTGGTTTTCGGCCTGCTGCTCCAGCCGGGCAGCGTCCTTTGATGCCGCCACTTGGTACTGAGGCATGGCGAACGGCGTGGGGGGAGCGTCGGCGTTGAGCCTCGGGCGTGTGGCGATCCAGGCGTCGACAGCAACCTTGAACTCAGGGCGGAAGCGTTCGTACAGGAATCCTGACAGTGCGTTCGGGTCCGGTACGTAGGGCCGGTTCGGATCGGCCGGCTGCGCCAACACTCCCTCCGCTTGGGCGGCTTGGAGCCACTGCGTGAACGAGATGACATCGATCGTGGTTTGTTGACCCGCCAGCGTTGATTGTCGGGTCGACTCGACGCGGCTCGCGCCCGCCTGGCTGTAGCTGTTCGCCTGGACGCCACCCCACTTCGTCGCCTGGAAACCCGTCCATGCTGCGAGCACCGCGGCTATCGATAGCAAGATCGCTTCGAAGAGCTCGAACTTGCGGTCCAGTCGCCTGCTCTCGGCCCGCTTAGCCTCGGCCGCCTCGAGATCTTCGAGCCGTCCGGCGTCCCGCGTATCGACATTGCTGTCGTCATCTGGTGGAGGGCACATCACCAAGACCCTATGGCGCGGGCCTCTCGCGAACATGGACTGCTGTCCGGCGTAGGTTTGCGCGGCCGCGGGGTCAAGTCGGCGACGTCTGCAGGTCCTTTGGCGTCCTACCGCCGGCGCATCTGCAGTAGTGCCTGCGGACGTGCTCACCAAAGACGCCGAGGCACGCCAGGGCGGTATGCACGCATAATGCCCTGGTGGCGCGCGCGAACCACGGCGGTGATCGTCACGCTGCGTAGGTGCGGCCCCCGCTCGTGTGGGCCGTGATGGCGGCATGGCCCGCCCGATATTGGCCGATCCCGAGCACCCGGTGATGAGGTCGCGGCGCACAGATCGGCGCTCTCTTGTCCTTTGCTGCTGGAGCCGGCTGCCAGCGGCTCGGGCCATCCCGGGCGGTCGGGCTCTTCCTATGGCAGCGGTCGACGGACTCGGAGGCCGCCGTGTTGAGCGATGGCCACCGCGCCGGCAAGGTCTCCGAGGTCGTGCCTATCGACGAGCGCCAGCACTGCCCACGTGACCGCTCGTGCCGATTGGTCGTCGACCCGCAAGACGACGATGCCGGGGTGAGACCCTGGCTGGTACGCGCGAATGTCGCCGAATCCGCGATCGAGGGTGAAGATCATCCGCTCTTCGGAGATGGCGCCACCGAGTACGGATGCGTCAGGCGCGCCGATCAAGCCCTCGTCGGCCACTGTTTCCACGTCGTGGCCACGGTCGGTGAGACCGGCGGCCAGCGAGACCGGCAGGTTCTCGTCGAGCTTGATCCTCACCCAGCTCCACCGAGGGGGATCAGCTCCTCGCGTGCCAGGGATGCGCCGTAGGCCGCGGCCGCACGTAGCCCTGCGACCGTCACGGACGGATACTCAGCGACGATCTCGTCCTCCGTCATCCCCGCGGCCAGGCAGTCGAGGATCACGCTCACCATTACCCGCGTGCCAGCGATGCAGGCTTGGCCGTGGCACACCGCAGGGTCCGTTGTGATGAGCGAGAGCTGCTCGGCGGTCATGTCCCTAGTGTGCCCGACGCGACGGCACGATCCGCGCCGCGGATATCAGCTCGACGCCGCCAAGCCGAGCGAGTGTCGCTGCCATGCGGGCGCCGTGTCACACCTCCGGACCACCGACCCACAGCGATCGAGCTTCTCCACGTCGGCGCGCCGGACGCGGAGCTTGTCGCGTCCTCGTGCACGACGGTCGGGCGGGCCATCAGGCATCGGTCATCCTCGCAGGTGGGACTCGAGTGTCCACGAAATGTCCACGAACGGGACGAAACAGGTGGACAAGAACGGCACCGGACGGACGGCGGCTTTCGCGAAATCCCTGGTAGACGGCACCAGACGGCACGCAACAGCACAGCCCAACACGGCCGAATGGCAGCTGAGGGTCAAGAGGTCGGGAGTTCAAATCTCCCCAGCCCGACTGAAAGACCAGCAGGACGGTATGGCGCCTGGACGGCTGGCGAGCTTGGCGGTCGCGGCGCCCATGCCCATGGCTGCGCCCGTGACGATGGCGACCTCGTTGGCGAGCACTGGGAAGGTCAGGGTGGGACCTCCGTCTGCACGCGACAGCCCGCCACCTTAGCGGCGGGGGGCCGGGTTCGCCTCGGCCCTCCGGTGCCCCGAAGGATCAGGTATACCTTGGGCGACGTCTGGACTCCGCCGTTGCGTCGGTTGAATGTCGGGTTGGACGGCCTCACACGGCGGCCGGGAACTCACGACACGTCACCCGGTACGCCTGTCCGGGGAACAACTCGGCCCACTCGGTCTTCGAGAGGTTGCGCCCCGCCACCTTGCAGGCATACGCCTGCCATCGAGTCGGGCCGCGGATCCCACTCGAAGATCTCACCGGTGTCGTAGACGAGCAGCAACCGATCCGCGGCCAGGAACGACGCCCGAACGCGATGGTTCGGCCCCAACGGCAGGACGGAGCCGAGGAGGTGGTGCGCGGTGTCCCACAGCTCCACGGCGCCGTCGCGCCCCGTTGTGATGAAGGTGGCCTTGTCAGGTGCGAACGTGACGCTCTCGACGAAATCGTCGTGAGCGTGCAGGACCGGGCTCACGTCGCCGGTGACTGCGTCGACGACCACGACGTCGCCGAGCGTACCGCCGATGCCGATGGTGCGGCCATCCGGTGCCACGGTGTTGTTCCGAGCCCCACCGAAGGGCTGGCCGAGCGCCTCGACCGGCGTCGAACGCACGATGCGACGGGTCGCGAGATCCACGAGGAGCACCTTCGTATCCGCACGCTCGGTGATGCTCGACACGACCACGACCGCCGTACGGCCGTCGGGCGCGACACCCACCATGCGGCCGACGGATCCGACCAGCACAGGCGGTCCTCCGACCGGTGCGAGCGTCCGGGCGTCGAGCACGACGAGGTCGTCGGCGTCCTCGTCGGTGGCGTCGACCTGGAGCGCCACGACCTCGCGCCCGTCGGGCGTGAACACGGCCGTCCCCTCGTGGAAGTTCGAGAACAGGCGTCCGCTTGGTTCGCTGTCGGCGAGGACCGCGCCCGTCTCCCGGTCCCAGACCGCGCAGCCTGCCTTGCAGCCTGCCTTGGTCATCGCCGGTCAAATACCGTTTGTTGTCCGGCGAGAACGATTGGAAGAACCCATCCGCGATGGCAGACGGCTTGCTGAGAGTGCCCGTGGCGACATCGAGGATCTCGAAATGGTGGTCGTCCGCCGATGGGAGCACGACGTACCGCCCGCCCGGACCGAAGGACATATCCGAGGCAACGAAGGGCAACGCCGGGGCGTGAGCGACGGTGGGTGACGGCCGATGCACGAGCGTGTCCGCCCGCTGCAGGTCCCAGACGAAGACGGCGCGGTCATCGCCCCCAGACCACAGCGTCTTCCCGTCGGGACTGAAGGCCAGAGCGTTCACGCCGGCCGCGTGGCCCGTGTACACGGCGCGCCGCTGGCCGCCGGTCGTGTCCCAGACGATCACCAGGCGGTCGTCGCCCCCGGAAGCGAGCGTGGTGCCGTCGGGGCTGAAGACCAGGCGGACGACCGCGGTCGCGGTGACTGGCCAGGGTGGCCCGCTGCCGGCCCTCCGGCAGGGCGAAGAGGCCGATCGTGACGGGCGTCGCCGGATCGAGGCCTGCAGCGAGCGTTCTTCCGTCTCGACTGATGGCAATCGGGGCGTACGCACCATCGATCTGGCCGACCTTCTTGCCGGTGGCGATGTCGACGATGGCAGTGCCGTCGGCGCCGGCGACGAGGACCCGTTTCGAGTCGGGAAGGAAGACGATGCCGCGGTGGCCGTTCTCCGCTGAAAAATGGTACTGAACGACCGGCCCGCCGCCCCTGGCGACGTCCCACACGACACGCGACTGGGGGGGCGAGACCGGACCCGGAGAGATCGTTGTCCGTCACGGCGGCGATGTATCGGCCGTCAGGGCTGAACGAGAGGCGGGTCGGAGGGGCGTAGAGGAGCACCGGCACCGGCAACGGCGCGCCGATGACCTTGAACGTCGCCGTGTCCACAAGGTGCAGCGCGTACTTTTCTTCGCCGAAGCCGCCGGTGTGGTTCGACATCACCGCGAGGCGGCCGTCGGGGCTGATCGCGCTGAAGGCGCTTGGCGCCCCGCCGGGGATGGAAGCTTCCCGCCGGCGGGTGGTGACGTCGTACTTGCCCATGCTGGGCGGGGCCCCATACCCGCTCGCGAGCAGGGTCTTGCCGTCGGGCAGGAACCCGAGGTCGAGGAAGGCTTCGGTCTCGCTCCGGATCACGGCAATGGCGTCGGGGCTGCGCTGGATGGTGGCGAGCAGGTTCACCCGTGTCTCGGGCGAGTCTTCGAGGTGCCTCCCTTCCACGGCGAGGAGCAGCGCCTGGTCGTAGTCGTCGACCACCAGCGCTTGCGTGCCGAGGCGGCGGGCCTCGGCGAGGGTTCCGGCGGCGTCGGCGCGGGTGGCTTGCTGCGTGGCGTTGTCGGCAGCTGCCCCGGCGCGGCTCGCCTGGACCTCCGCGTCGTGGGCGGCACTGTCGGCTCGGTCGCGCTGACGTACCGCGAGGATGCCCGCCAGGATGGCGCCGACGAGGAGGACCGCGGCGGCGGCGAGGAGGACCCTCAGGCGCCGGTTCTGGCGGGCCTGCCCGCGGACTCGCTGCGCTTCGCGCGTCCGCTTCGGCTCGTTCCCGGCTCCCACTGGAATCGAGGAACGCCTGCTCCACGGGGGTGATGTCGGGGTCGCCACGTGCCCGCCACTCCTCGGCTTGGGCGAGGCGGAGGCCGCGGTAGAGCTCGCTGTCCGGTCGCCCCAGCCCCTCCCACGCCTCGGCCGTCACGGCGAGGTGGCGGAGGATCCGCTGACCCTCGACGTCGTCGTCGAGCCACGTCCGCAGCCTCGGCCACTCGCGCACGAGGGCCTCGTGCGCTACCTCCAGCCCGTCGTCGCCGGCCATGACGAGCCGGCTGCGCACGAACACGTCGACCACCCGACGGTGCTCCTCGTCGGTGACGATCGAGTCCGACGTGGATGCGCTGGCGGATCGCTTCCCCGTCGGGCCCCGATGTCACTAGCCGCAGGAAGATTGACCTCGCGAACGCTCGTTGGTTCTCGGGCAGCCCCTCGTAGAGCCGCTCGGCCGAGGTGGCGATCGCCCGGCGGAGCCCGCCGGTCGCCAGGTAGCCGTCGACCGTGAGGACCCGACCGTCGCGATTCGCCCACGTCTCCGCCAGTGCGAAGGAAAGCAGCGGGAGGCTGCCGGGCTCGCCACGAACGTCGCTCAACAAGAGCTCGACGAGACCGGGCTCGAGCCGCAGTCCGGCGAGGTGGGCGGGCCGCTCGATGACGTCGCGCAACTCGTCCTCGGTCATCGGGGTGACGAGGTGGAGTCCCGCTTCGAGCTGGTGGGCGAATGCCGGGTTGGTACTGATCGAGCCGACGTGGTCGGCGCGAAGGGCGACGACGACCGGCGCCCCCTCGAGCTCGCTCAACACATCGTCGAGGAACTCGTCGACCGCGCCGGCGCCGACCTCCGGGCCGAAGAGCTCTTCGAGCTGGTCGACGACGAGCACCGTCGTCGGGCCGGCCGCCTGCCGCGCGCCGTGCAGTGCTGTGGCGGGGTCCGAGCCCGGACTGAACACGAGCACCGGCTGCCCTGATCGGCGGAGCCGGCTGGCGATTCCCGCTCGGACGAGGGAGGACTTGCCGCACCCGGACGGGCCCACCACCGCCAGCAGGGGAGACTGGGCGAGGCGTTGCAGGCAGACGTCGATCTCGCGGTCTCGCCCGAAGTACGACTCGTCGTCGTCCACGTCGTAGGGGACCAGACCCCGGTACGGGGGCTGTGCGGGGTCGGGGGGGACGGCAAGGCCGGTGGCGTCGATGGCGAGGAGGGTTTCTGGTTGATCGAAGCCGTCGAGGCGGTGTGGTCCGAGGTCGACGAGGCGAACCTCGGGTGGGAGGTCGGGGGCGGCCAGCCGCGCCGTGGTCGCCGAGAGGAGGACCTGCCCGGCGTCGGCGAGGGATCGGATGCGGGCGACGACGCTGAGGGTGGCTCCGACGAAGTTGTCGTCGACGGCGATGGCTTCGCCGGTGTGGGCGGCGCAGTGCACCTGGATCCGGCCGCCGGCGAGCGCGCGTTGGAGGTCGATCCCGGCGCGAACGGCATCGCCGGCGCGGTGGAAGACGGACATGGTGGAGTCGCCCTGGAGGGCCTCGCCGATGCGGCGCCCACCGTGGGCTTCGACGGCGCGGTCGACGACGAGGAGGTGTTCGGCCAGCAATCCCGGTGCCGTGTCGGGCAGCTCCTGCCACAGTCGTGTCGATCCGACGACATCGGTGCCGAGGAAGGTGACGACACCGGTGGGCAACGGTTCGCTGTCCCATCCTGCACGCAGCTCCTCGACGAGCTCGCCCGGGGTCGCCGTGCGATGGGCGGGATCGGTGGCGAGTCCCCGACGCAGCGCTCGCTCGAGCTGGGCCGCCCGTTGCGGATCGATGCCCTCCCACGTGGGGAGGACCCCGGAGGGCGGCCGCCCGGTGAGCAACGCGAAGGCGGACGCCGCCAAGCCGTAGACGTCGGCCGCCCGGGTGGGCACGGCGCCAGCGGCCACCTCGGGAGCCCGGTAGCCGGGCGTGCCGCCGCGGGGCCGCAGGCCGCGCACCGAGGACACGCCGAAGTCGACGAGCACCACCCGTCCCGACGAGGTGAGCATCAGGTTGGCGGGCTTGACGTCGCCGTGGACGACGGGCGGGTCGGTCGTGTGCAGGTGGGTGAGCGCCTCGGCGACCGGGGCCAGCCAGCGCAGCACCGTCGATGGGGGCAGTCCCGGTTGCCCATGCTCGGCCAGCACCGCCGCCAGGTCGACACCGTCGACCCAGTCCATGACCAGCACGTGGCGGTCACCTTCGAAGAAGTCGTCGCGGGCGAGCGGGAGCCCGGGATGGGGTTTGAGCGACAGCAAGGTCCGGGATTCGACCAGCATGCGCTCGGCATCCCGTGGGTCGTCCGGGACACCGCGGAGCTTCAGGGCGACGTCGCGGCCATGACGTCGATCCACCGCCCGGACGAGCGTCCCTTCGCCACCTCGGCCGACGACGGCCACCACCTCGTACCGGCCGTGCAGCCGCGTCGGCGTCACCTCGCTCACGTCACCCACCCGTCTGGAGATCGCTCAAGCTCACCGCGCCCGAGGACAGGGCGGCGTTGGCCAGCCGGACCCGGCGCCGGTCTCCCTCGACGATGCCGAACTTGTCGAACAGGTTGGCCAGGTGCTGCTTCACCGCCGCATCCGACACGACCAACGCCGCGGCGATCTCGCGGATCGACGCCGGCTCCGTGAACGGATCTCCGGACAGGAGCGGCTGGCACAGCGCCACCAGGACGTCCCCTTCACGCCGGGTCAGCACCGGTGGCTCGTCGACCAACGAGGTCGTCGGGCCGCTCCCGGAGATCACGCCACGGAGCACGACCCGGGCCAAACCGAGGCGGATCTCGTCGCCCGGCTTCACCACTCGCCGGCCGTTGATCCGCTGCCCGTTGAGATAGGTGCCGTTGCGCGACCCGAGATCTTCGACGAACCACGCACCACCAAACTGCTCGAGCAGCACGTGGGTGCGCGACACCGAGGGATCGTCGACGACGAGGTCGCTGTCCGCGGAGCTGCCGACGGTGCAACGGTCCGCACCGAGCGGCAGGAGCGTGCGACCCGACGCCGTCCAGACCTCGAGGTGACCTTCCACGGCGACCCCTCTTCCCGCGCCAGTTTCGCGCGTACTTACCGCGGGCCGCGTTGAGACTCGTCCTGTGCTCGTGGTCGGGGAGCGGCTGGTCCACGCAGACAGGCTCCGATCATTCCGAGGCCAGCACCATCCCCGCCGATGCGGTGCCGTGCTGACCCGAAGGTAAGGCCGACCTGACCGGAAGGTGAGCGTGGGCCCGGGCAGGTCGTCCCCGAGCCGACCTAGCAGGATGGCGAGAAGAGATGCACGTGCCCCGTTGGGCAACTCGCCGGGCGTCAACGCCGCGACCGTTGCTCCCCGAGGCGGGCGGGCACTGGCCTCGACCGTGACCGGCAAGACAGGAACGCCTTACCTCGGCGCGAGCAGAAAGCCGCAGTGAGAGGGATGTTGCCGAGGCCAGTGGTCCAGCACCGTTGGGGCAGGCGGACCAGCCAGGCGCCGCCCGACCGAAAGGCAACGGAACATGAACACCAACCAGCAGAACGAGGGGCAGACGATCCAGGTGCGGACCGGGATGAAGAAGAACGTGACGAAGACACGCGCGTTGCTTGCGGCCGGCGCCGTGACCCTACTGGCGCTGGGCGCCCCCGCCGGAACGGCCCTCGCCAGCCAGGACCATCACTATACGATCCCCGAGTGGAGGCCGACGCAGGGGAGCGCGGAAGCCGGCCGGGTGCTCGCCCGCGAGCCGAGGGCGGGCTTCCCCCTACACCATGGCGCTCTTGGGTACGGGGTGTACTGAGTTCGTCCGGCTGTCGCCGGAGGTCGTGCAGACCCTCGGCGATGGGCCGGCAGCCCGGGTCACGATGTTGGCCGGATCGGGTGCCGGCCGGCGGTTGCGGGAGGCGTGCCACACCGACGTCGATCTTCCCGCGCCGGGCGTCGGTGGGGTGAGGAGCTACATCTTGCGATTGCCGCCTTCGCGTGCTCGCTTCCTGTACGTGCTCGCCGTGAGCGTTGCGTACGACGTGGAGATGATGGCCTCGAGAACCTCGCGGTCGATGGTGGTCAAGTCCTTCACGTAGATGCATCCGACACCGGTCGTATGTTGGAAAACACGCCACGAGGGTGAAGTCCTGCCAGGGAAGCGACCCTGGACTTCTGGAGCGTCGTCTCTCGTGCTCACAGTCGTCAGAGCGCTATCTCCTGCCGAATGCTTTCGCCACCGCGAGTGCCTGAGCAAACAGTTGGCAGGATCCACTGGAAACGCAGGCCGTGGCCAGCCGCGCGCAACAAGGAGCAACGGCTGGCGGGGGGCGATTCTCCGAAGCCGGAGGGTGCCCCTGACCCGGAGTCCCCGTCCCGCTCCTAGCTGTGCTCTGGGGCCAGAACGTTGAGCATGTCGGCAAGTTTCATGCGGCGGGGGTGAGGCGCGCGTGGTCGACGTAGTCGGTGATGACTCGGTCGATGGTGGCGAGGGCGCGGCGGAGCTCGAGGTGGTGCGGGTGGTTGGTCGGCCGCGGCGACGAGTGGTCGGAGGACGCGGTCGTGGACCTTGTTGTAGAAGACGGCGACTCGGATGCCGTCGGGGGTGAGGGTGTAGGTGTTGGTGTGGGGGATGCGTTCGATGAGGCCGTGGAGGCGGAGGCGGCGCAGGTCGTAGGTCATCTGCGATCGGGTGTAGTCCGTGTCCGAGCAGTCCGGCGACCAGCCCGCGAAGGCTCTTGTTGGTGAAGCCGGCGACGGCGTGGACGAACACGGCAGAGGGCGCCGGTCAGGGCCATGGCGCGTGGGTCCCCGAAGCGCAGGGCTCCGGTTCGTTGGCCCTCCCGTATGTAGGGCTGGTGGATGCGCTCGAAGAGCGCAGAGCCGATGGCACAGCCCTGACCGGCACGTTCGATCATAAGCAGACGACCGTTGACCGCGCGGGCCTTGGCGATGAGTTCGGGCAGGTGCTCGAGCCGGGCGAGGATCGCCGATGTCGGACGGGCTTGTTGATGACGGTCTCGATGCGCAGGGCTCTCCCTTCTTTCAGGTATTGCTTGACCCGGGAGTGCTTGTAGCGAGAAGTCGATCTTCACTTCGGTGCCGGGCCTGAACACCCGGGTGCGGTACGGGCGCTTTGGTGGTCGTGCGGACCGGGCGGGCGAACACGACGGCCACCTCGTGCGGGTCGGCCGATGCCGATGTTGTCGGCGACCAGGGCTTCGAAGAACCCACGGGCCCGGCGAGGGTCGTCGAACACCAGGGTGCGGGACACCTCGACTTGGCGCATCGACAGCTCCCACCAGTAGCCCGCGGCCCGGTCGGCGGCGGTGAAGCGGCGTGGGGATGGTGGTGATCCAGCGGTCGAAGAACGCCTGGACGTCGCCGGGGCCGAACCGGTCGCAGATGGCTTGCAGCGCCGTCGGGCTGCGCGCAGGAGGCGAACCCGTTGGCCAGCGCCGGCGAACGTCGAGCACCGGCCCGGTCGGCTTGGCGTTTGGCCCACTCGTGGCCGTTGACCCACACCTTGGCCGGGTAGGGGAAGTAGGTGCAGATCTTGATGAACCCGGGCCCGAACTCGGGATCGAGCACGTAGAAGTAGTAGACGCCGACCCGGCGCTCGGTCCTTGGCGAACCCGAAGTAGATCGCCGCCGCCGTCGACGCCGGTGCGCTTCGTGGCGCGTGAACACCCACTGGAACTCCTGGGCGGCCACGATGGCCACCACCCCGAACCGGCCGTCGCGTTCGGCTCGCTCGAGATAGGGGCGGACGTGGTCGAGCTTGCGGTCATCCCAGCGGCTGCGGTCGGGCTTCTTCAGCTGCAGGATCGGGATCTCGTTGGCCGCCGCGAACGCCTTCACCTCGCGCCGGAACCGGTTGCCGATCTTCTCGATGAGCGCCGGCGAGCGCGATCGGGAAGCCCGAGGTGATCCTCCAAGAAGCGGTTCACCTGCGCACCCACCTGGAGGTTGGGGACGTAGGCGTTCAGATAGAGCCGATCGACGCACTCGACTTCCAACGCGACATGACCGTCCAGCACCTCGTTGATGTTCATCACGCTCGACCACCGCGACCAGCTGGTCGCACGAGGGCCGGCTCCGCCGGCCCGACCAACCCTCACCGCCACCACGGCCGCGTCAGGAGGGGGCCGGGAGGGGGGCCCGCCCCCCTCCCGCTAATGCCGTGACCGGCAACGTTCGCCCCGTTGCGCCGGCCAGTGACGGCGCCGACTGCGTTGCGCCTCGTCGCAATAGTGCTGCGACTATTGCTTCCTCGTCGCGCCTTGCCGGCACCCACCCTGGCTCGGCGGACGGGGCCTTAGTCACCGGTCACGGCACTAGTTCGCCGCCTTCAGCTGCACGAGGTCGCGAATGGCGTATCGATTGTGCCAGAACTCCTCCTCGAAGACGGTGTAGATGCACTCCTGGACTGGGTTCGTGCCGTTCTCGAGCACGTCGACGGGGTGCGGAAGTCGGTCGTAGCAACCGATCCGAGGTAGTCGCGAAAGCTGGTGGCCCGAACCGCGCGAACGGCGAGGGCGTCTGCAACAGATGGCGTCAGGCCGTAGTCGAGGCCTGGCCACGGGAAGCCGACCGAGCCGCTGTTCGGCAACCCCATCGGGTGGAAGCCTTCGCCGAGGATCGGCGCGGTGAACCACTTGTCCATCGCGAAGATGAGATGTCGCAGCGTTTGCACGAACGACCACTCGTCGTTGACCGACTGATGCAACAGGTCTTCGGGAAGAGCTGCGGCCCGCGTGACCGTCTTCGCCCATTCGCCTTCCAGCGCCGCCCACGTCGCCTGCATGTCCTCCGGGTTCGTCGGACGGAGCATGGCGCGCAGCGGGTACCACGGGTCGCGCTCGTTCACGTATGCCGTGACGTCGACCCCGTTGATCACAACCCTGTCGACGTCACGGCATTCGTGAACGAGCGTGACCCGTGGGCCCCCGCTCGCGCGATGCTCCGCCCGTCCGACCCGGAGGGCATGCGCCCCACCTGGCGGCACTCGAAGACGAGTGGGCGAAGACGCTCACCTGGGCGCTGGCTCTCCCCGAAGACAGGCTGCACGAGTGCGTCAACGATGAGTGGTCCTTTGCCCAGACGCTGCGACATCTGGTTGGCCATCGACGTGGTTCACGGCGCCGATCCTCGGAGCCGACCCGATCGGGTTGCCGAACAGCAGCTGCCCGTGGCCTGACCTCGATTACGACCTGGCACCATTATGCTCGGAAGCCCTCGGCCGTGCGCGCGGGTCGCACACGCGCACGGCGAGGGCTTCCGAGACAGACGGTGCCAGGTCGTAATCGAGGTCAGGCCACGGGAAGTCGACCGAGCCGCTGTTCGGCAACCCGATCGGGTCGAAGCTTCCTCCGAGGATCGGCGCCGTGAACCACTTGTCCATCGCGAAAACGAGATGTCGCAGCGTCTGGACGAAGGACCACTCATCGTTGACCGACTCGTGCAGCCTGTCTTCGGGGAGAGCCAGCGCCCAGGTGAGCGTCTTCGCCCACTCGTCTTCGAGTGCCGCCCAGGTGGCGCGGATGCCCTCCGGGTCGGACGGGCGGAGCATCGCGCGCAGCGGGTACCACGGGTCACGCTCGTTCACGAATGCCGTGACGTCGACGCCGTTGATGACAACTGTGTCGACCAACGCGTCGATGTCGACGTTGACAAGCCAGGCGTGGCTGATCTTCGCGTTGGTGAGGTTGACGTCGCGGAAGCGGGCACCGCTGAGATCGGCGCCCCAGAACACGGCTCCCGCAAGATCCCCCTCGAACTCTTCTGGCATGCTGCCTCCCGTCGTCTCGCTGCCGTCCAGCGCGCTTCTTTCCCCAAGTCTGCAGGAACGCTGCGGCGCCGTCGTCCGGTGCGACGAACTCGTCGCAAGAAGTCCCACACAGGGCATGATGCCCGTTTCGGTGCTCGTGCCCGTTTGGGCTCGCTATCGAGGAGCCAACCGAGCCGGGCCCTGCTGGCCGGCACGTACCCGTGTCACCTATCGCTGGGTGCACAACGGTGTGAAGAGGGGCGCCTACGCGGGCCAGCTGCCCGTCACGCACAAGCTTGACGGGCGTTCGAACTTCTACGGGGCGCTGGCGACCGCTGAAGTAGTCCACGCCGAGCTACTGCTACATGCCATGAAACCACGAGACTCCGCCCGCAGCCCGGCGGAGCGGAGCCGCCCCGTACCGACGCGCCCGCATGTAGGCGTCGCCCGCTCGAACCAGCCGAGCGGGCGATTGTTCGTTGCGTGCTCCGTCGCTGCGCCGACCCCGGGGAGCCGGCGTCCCGCGCGGCAGAGGGTGTCGTGAGCACCAGCGTGGATCGACCAGGTGGCCCCGGCCCGCCCGTCAATCTTCGAGCACCAGAAATGTGTTCAGCCCGGTGCCCCCAGACCGGCCGGGTGGTGCGTCACACGGCCGGCGAAGACGCGAAGTCAGAGTGAGGCTCGGTGGCCCGTGGTGGCAACGAGTGGCCTGACTCAGGCATCTGCGACCGGGACTCGATCGCATGGAACCACTGCGAGCCCTTGCCCGACCAGATCAGATAGCCAACCGCCATCCCGACGGAGAACGCTCGTATCAGTCGCATGGATTGCCCCTTCCTCTGACACTCGGCACTGGATACGTCACCCAGGAGTGCCCGCCCCGCGGGCTGCGGAAACGTCGAAGGACAATTGGCCACCTGGCGCCACGCCACGGCAGCGTGCAGCAAGATGGATGCGTGCAGGCCAGATCGGCCCAGGAGAGCTCTCGGCGCCCCGATGGGCCGCCGGCCGCCGTGCTGCTCGACGTCGGCGGGGTCTTCCTCCTGCCCGAGCACGACCGCATCCTGGGCGCGTTCGCTCGCGCCGGATGGCGGCCGGACGCCGACGTTCTCGACGACGCGCACTATCGCGCCGCGGCGCGCTTCACCATCGAGGCCGACGCCGAGGCCGACTGGAAAGGGTGCTGGGAGCGCTACCTGCGTGACTACGTCGAGGCGTGTGGAGCGCCGCTCGACGAACGCGACGAGATCCACCTTCATCTCGACAGCGAGTTCGCCGATGCCGCATTGTGGCGGAGGATCGTGCCAGGCTCGGCCGCGGGCTTGCGCGAGCTGGCGGCCACCGGCGTGCGGCTCGGAGTGGTGTCGAACGCCGACGGCGTGATGGCGAGACGACTACGCGAGCTCGAGGTGCTCCAAGTCGGCCCGGGGCTCGGTGTCGCCGTGGCGTGCGTGATCGATTCGGGCGCCGTCGGTGTCATGAAGCCCGACCCCCGCATCTTCCGGCTGGCGCTCGACGTCTTGGAACTGCCGGCCCACCGCGTCTGGTACATGGGGGACACACCGGGTATCGACGTGGTCGGAGCATGGCGCGCCGGTATTCGCCCGTTCCTCATCGACCCGCTCGGCCTCCACCACGACAGTGGCTTCGACCGTGTGAGCTCGCTGGCCGAGTTGGCCCACCGCATCCGCGTCCATGGCGAAGCGGCCGTCCTTGCGCATCGGTTCAGCCTGGCCGCGGCGCGTGTCGCGGCACGGCAGGGCCGCACGGCCGTCTGGGTCGGCGAGTTCCTCGCCAGCCGCGGCAGCAGCAACGGCCTCCTCGCCGTCGCGCTGGCGCAACGCCCGCACTGGTGGCTCGGACCCGCTCCGCGTCCCGCTGCGAGCCCTCGTCCGCCTCGCCGGCCCCGAGGAGGGCATCGAGTGCCCGATCGCTCCGGAGACGTGGGAGCACGAGATCGAGGCGATGGGCGACAGCATCGAGCAAGGCTGGGAACCACCGCCCCTCCTGGCCCAATGGTGCGACGGCGCGCTCCTGCTCCACGACGGGAACCATCGTTACGAGGCCCTGGTGCGAGCCGGCGCCAGGAGCGCGTGGGTCCTGCTGTGGTTCGACGACCCGAGCGAACGCGACGCCTTCGCCGCCCGCGCCGGCCTGCCCATCTCCGGGTCCGACTGACGCTGGCCCGAGGGGGCAGCGGAGATGACGGCACGCGGATGACCCCGTGAGGTCAGAGCGAAGCGACGATGGCGTCGGCCTCCGCTTGCGTGAAAGCCCGCATGGTCTGCGTCGAGAGGTTGCCGCGCAGTGCGATCTGGAGCGCGAACTTCGCCATGGCCTCGTCATCCGGCGCTTCCAGGATCATCACGACGTCGAACTGGCCCATGGTCAGCCAGGCGTCACGCCAGGTGATTCCGACTGCCTTGGCCGCTTCCATGGCGGCGGCTCGACGTTGAGGTATGTCCTTGGACTTCTGGGCTCCCTGCTGCGTGAACTTTCCGAGCACCACGTAGGTCGGCACCGCTGCCTCCTTGACACTCGTCTGTGGGACGGCGCGCATCGTAGTGACGGCCCCTTGGCGGCCACACGGGAAGCAGGACTCAGGCCCACGATCGACGGCTCGGAGCTCCGTCGGGTCAGGCGCCCGGCTCAGGAGACGCCGAGCGGCGCGAGCCAGCTCGTCCCGCCCCATCTTGGAGCGGCCAGGAAGATTGCGGCGCTTCGCCATGTCGTACAGCTCCTGGCGGGTCTTGGGGCTGGAGCCGCCGGTCCGCTTGCGGCGCGCGACCGCGCTCGCCTGTTGGCCGAGGGCGGTCTTCGTCTTGCGCGGAAGATGGGCCAAGGTTCGTTGCTTCTTCGCCGCGGGGGCTGCCTTCTTGATGTTTCGCTTCGCCGCCTCACGTTGCCGTGTCGATGCCATCGCTACCTCCGAGCTGGGGATCGGGCTGGACCTACCCGATCTGCACGCGGGCCAACCCCTCGCCGCGGTTGGTTCCGTTCAGAGGGCGGGACGCACCTCGCGCTGCCAGAACTCGAAGAAGCCCTCTTGGTCGTCGCCGATCTGGTGGAGGTGGATGTGGTCGGGGCCGGCGGACTCGTATGACTTGAGGTGCTGGATCACCGGCTCGGGATCGGGGCTTCAGCGCACTCCGAACCGCCCGGGCTGGTCGAATCACCCCGAGCTCGTACGCGGGGACACGCACGAACGGGTCGGGAGATTGGGTCTCGAGACCCATCACCTGATGTCGCCGACGGTCGATCAGAAGGGTGTAGGCGGCGGGTCCAGTCCGCGGTCCGGCCGGCTGTCGTAACCCTCCGACGACAGCAGGGCCGGACCGGGACTACCAATCACGCTCGCGCCGGCAGGCACCGCCCCTCTTCTGCCTCTCGTAGCATCGAGCCATGGCTCGGGATCAACTCGTCGACATCGCCCGCCGCGGGGTGGAGCACTGGAAGGCCAAGACCGTGCCCCTGGAGGCGGAGGTCTTCCGAGTGCCGGCCTCGACCTACTACGACCCCGAGCGCTGGCAACGGGAGATGGCCCGCATCTTCCGGCGCCTTCCGCTGGCGGTCGGCTTCTCGGCCGAGTTGCGAGAGCCCGGCGCCTACCGCGCCCTCGACGTGGTCGACACGCCCGTGTTGCTCGTTCGGGGCAGCGATGGTGAGGTGCGAGCCTTCGTCAACGAGTGCAGCCACCGGGGCGCCATGGTCGTGGAGGAAGGCGCGGGCCGAGCCCGCCGGTTCACGTGCCCGTATCACGCCTGGGTCTACGACACCGACGGTCAGCTCGTCGGCATGCGGGACGCGGACGTCTTCGGCGACGTCGACATGTCCTGCATGAGCCTGACGCCGCTGCCCGTCGAGGAGCGAGCCGGACTCGTGTGGGCCGTCCTCACCCCGGGCTCCGCCGTCGACATCGGCGCCTTCCTCTGCGGGTACGACGAAGCCCTCGCCTTCCTCGGGCTGGAGCAGTGCCACGTCGTGGGCCGCAACCGCATCGAGGGTCCCAACTGGAAGGTCGCCTACGACGGCTACCTCGACTACTACCACCTGCCGATCCTCCACAAGAACACCTTCGGGCCGGGGATGTCGACCCAGGCCATCTACGACACCTGGGGTCCGCACCAACGGGTGACCGCGCCCGATCGCCACTTCGCCGCCCTTGCCGACCGGCCCGAGGAGGAGTGGACCGACGCCGAGCTCAACCGGGGCGTGTGGACGATCTTCCCGCACATCTCGATCGCCGCCTTCGATGCCGGCGGCAAGCTGTTCATGGTCTCGCAGCTTTTCCCGGGGCCTGGCGTCGGGGAGTCCGTCACCATCCAGAACTTCCTCCACGTGCTGCCACCCGAAGACCAGCAGCCGACGTTGATCGCCGAGATGATGGAGTTCCAACGCCACGTGGTGCGCGACGAGGACTACCACCTCGGCCTGCGCACGCAACGGGCCATGCGCAGTGGCGGCAAGCAGGAGTTGGTGTTCGGCCGCAACGAGGGCGGTGGGCACCGCTTCCATCGCTGGGTCGAAGCGCTCCTGGAGACCGACGACGAGGACCTCACGCGCCTGTTCGCCAACGGAATCTGATCGTCCCAGGCGAACGGAGCTGACTCGTCCGTTCGGAGGACGATCGCTACGCGATCTGGAGCGCGGGCGGGCTGCGGCCGATGAGCCACCAGCCGACGGCGACGACCACCACGGCGGCGATCAGCGATCCCCATCCCAGGCCCAGGATGGCGATGAGCAGGAGGGCGAAGGCGACGAGGACGAGACGGGCGAGGGGCGGGTGCTGCCCGGCCCACCGCCTGAGCCAGCTCCATCGCCAGGCCATCGCCGCGATCAGCAGCGCCACGAACGCGAGGACGAGCAGCGCGTGGCCGAGGCTGGCGGCCAAGGTTGACGCGACTGCTCCCGCGATCGCCTTTCCCGGGGCGGTGTTGGCCGCGCTCTCCACGTCGGACACGAGGCGTCTCACGACGAGGATGAGGATGAGCGAGACGATGGCGATCCCCACCCCCAATCGCACGAGCGTCTTCCGGCGGTCGACGGCCACCAGGAGGGCGAGGATCACGAGGACCAACCCGAGGACGAGGAGGAGGACGACGCCCCGCTTGACGACGACGAGTGCGTGCTGAGCGGTATCGAGGGTCGCCTGCGACGAGGCGTCCGCCGTCTGGTACACGACGATCTGACCGAAGTCGGGTGGCAACTTCGCCCCGAGCGACCCGGCCATGGCACCCGGCGGCGCATCCGGCGGGGGAATGGTGACGCTGGCGGGGACCACCCCATCGTCTTGCAGCCGCACCAGCACCTGCCGGACGATCGGGATGAGGTTCAGCGTGACTGTGCCGTTCTGCACGGTGAACGCGTCCGAGCTCAACAGGCCGTCGCCCTCGAGGAGCTTCATCGCCGAACGATGACCTTGGGCCACCGCCGCGGTGAGCAGCCGCTGGCCATCGTCAGAGGACAGAACCTTCGCCACGCCCTCCTCGACTCGCGACCGGAGGGCCCCGCCCAGGACGCGGAGTGCGCTCTGTACGACAGGAGGGAGCTGGCTGACCACGGCCGTGCCCGAGACCGCGGCGAACACGTCATCGGTGACCTTCGTCGACACCACGTTGATCACCGCAGGGTCTGAGATCACGTTACTGACGGTCTCGGTGAATCGATCGGTGTCGAGCGCGGTACGGGCCGCCCATCCGGCCGTGACCCCCACGGGCACGAGCAAGGAAGCGAGAACTACGAGGACCACCGCGATGACCCTCCGGGGGCGGTGACGCGGGGCCGGCTCGGACGTCGCGGGAGCCTCGGGTACGGCCGCTTCGGGAACCGCGGCCTCCGCAGCGGGAGCCGCGGCCGCGGTCGGTGCCTCGGCGGCCGGCTCGGCAGACGACGGTTCGGCATCCGGGGCCTCGGCCGCAGCGGGAGCCTCGGCGGCGGCCGGCTCGGCAGACGACGGCTCGCCCACCGGGGCCTCGGCCGCAGCGGGAGCCTCGGCGGCGGCCGGCTCGGCAGACGACGGCTCGCCCACCGCGGCCTCGGCCGCAGCGGGAGCCTCGGCGGCGGCCGGCTCGGCAGACGACGGCTCGCCCACCGCGGCCTCGGCCGCAGCGGGAGCGTCGACGCCCTCCGACCCGGGACTCGGCGGAGGCAGGGACGATGCCACGGCCGAGCACGCTACAACGACGAGCCCTCCAGCAGGGGGAACGATGGCTTCAGTTGGCGCCGGCGTCACACCCCGTGCCGACCCGGGCCGCAGTGCCGGCTCGGCAGACGACCACCTGCCCGATGCCCATGCCGAGATCGAGGCGGAGCCTGCTGGCCGGCTGGAAGCCTTCGTCGACGGCCTGTTGATCGACGTCGACGCCGTCGGAAACCCGCCCGAGGAGCCGCGACTCCCCGGCCTTGACGTGCACGCGAGCGTCGACGACCGCGTTCGACGGCACGACCACGTCCAAACGTCCGATCCCCTGGTCGATGGCCACCGGGACCTCCGACTCGCCCAGCGGGGTGGACGAGAGGTCGAGCACGAACCGACCGATGGCCTGCTCGTAGTGCGGCTCGACGGCGGCCCTGTTGGCGGGGCGCACGATGCGCTGACCAATCGACCCGTTCCATTCCGCCAGCCCGAGGGTCAGCCCCGCGGCAGCCACGAGGACGCCGAGCGCGACGAGCACCACCCATGCTTGACGCGACGTGGCCGCCGCGACGATCACGCCAACCAGCGCGGCCAGGCACACGAGACCGACGAGCACCGGGAAGGTCAGCGACAGCGCCCCGGTCCACGCGAGGGCCGAGACGGCGATCGCCGCGAGCACCGTCACGATGACGGCCAACCACGCGAAGACGCGGGCCACGATGACCCCGGCAGTGAGGGGCGGGCGCCGAGGTGGAACGGGCGGAGGGGCGAGGGGTCCTCCCGGCCGGCCCGGGGGAGGCGCAGCCGAAGCAGTCGGCGTGACCGCGCCTGGCCGCGCGCCCACCACGCCGGGGTCGACCAGCGCCGGGCCCGAACCTGCGGTGCCTTCGGCCGGCGGCGCGAACCCGCCGGCCACCGGGGGCGGGGGCAGCGGGCCCGAGGGCAGGGGAGTGTCGTCGCGCCGGTGGAGCCAGACGACAGCCACGCCGCCGACGAGGAGCGTCAGCCCGAAGAAGAGGCCCGGTCCGGCGTGGAACCCATCGTGGAAGGGGAAGGGGACGAACAATCCGAACGACCAACGCCAGGCGAGGGACGTCAGGCCGACGAGGCCGCCGACGAGCAACCCGACCTTCAGCCACTTGGCCGTCTCCGGGGGCGCGGCCGTGGCCATCCGCCCGGCAAGAGGATCCTCCGCGGGCATCACGATCCAGAGGGCGGCGTAGGCGAGGAGACCGAAACCGCTCAGCGCCGCGGCGATGAACGCGAGTCGCACGAGCGTGACGTCGATGCCGGCGGCGACCGCGAGCCCCCGACAGACCCCGGCGATGGCGTGATCACGGGTGCGGACCGGGCGCCATGGCGAGAGCTGGGGAGGGGGGAACGTGGACCGAGTGCCGGTCGGAGGGGGCACAGCCATGGGCCAAGCATCGACCATGCGAGCCAGCGTGCCATCAGGGACGTTCCGGGGGTGACCCTGATCCCGACCCCCGGCAGGAGGCGGGCAAGCCCCGAGTCGCCGAGCGGGCGACCGTGGGAACATCGCAGCATGCCGGCCACCATCTTCCGCGGCGTGGCCCGCCAGCGCCAGGGTCGCCTCCTCGGTGGGGTCTGCGTCGGTTTGGCACGGACGCTGCGCCTCGACGCCGGTGTCGTGCGCTTCGCGTTCCTCGTGCTCACGCTGGCTGCAGGCATCGGGGCGGTCGCCTACGCCGTCGCCTGGGTCGCCCTGCCTGTCGCCGACGATCCCGGTCCCGCCCCGTCGACGAACCCGATCGACGACCTCGCCGCTCTCGCCGCCGTCATCGGAGCCGTGCTCGTCTTGCGGGCGGTCGGCGTGTGGTTCTCCGACACCATCGGTCTCGTGGGCGGCCTCGCCGCAATCGGCGTCGCGCTCGTCTGGGGCCGTGCTGGTGGGCCGCACGATCTCGTGCGCAGTCCTGCCGCCCCCTTGCGAGTGGCCATCGGGGTGTTGCTCGTGGCCACCGGCTTCGTCGTCTTCGTCGCGCTCACGGGTGACTTCGCAACGCTCGGCCGGAGCCTCCTCGGTGCCGCCGTCGCCGCCGTCGGTGTCGGGCTTCTGCTCGCGCCGCGGATCAGTCGCCTCGTCGAAGATCTCGGCGACGAGCGCCGCGCTCGCATCCGCAGCGAAGAGCGCGCCGAGATCGCCGCGCATCTGCACGACGGCGTCCTCCAGACCCTGGCCCTGATCCAGCGCCGCGCCACCGACGAACGAGAGGTTGCCGCCCTGGCCCGCCGCCAGGAGCGGGAGCTCAGGGACTGGCTCTACGGCGCCGAGGCCGTGCCCGGCCGCACGCTCGTGTCGGAACTGGCGGCGGAGCTGGCCGAGGTCGAGGACGCCCATCGGGTTCGCGTGGAGCTCGTCTGCGTGGGCAACGTGGAGGCCGACGACGCCAACCGGGCCCTCGTCGCCGCGGTGCGAGAGGCGGCGACGAACGCGGCTCGCCACGCAGATGTGGACACCATCGACGTGTACGTCGAGGTAGGTGATGAAGCCGTGGAAGCCTTCGTCCGTGACCGCGGCCAGGGGTTCGACCCGAACACCGTTCCCAGCGATCGCCGCGGCCTCGCCGACAGCGTCACGGCGCGCATGCGCCGAGCCGGCGGCAGCGCATCGGTCCGGAGTGCGCCCGGCAGCGGCACCGAGGTGGAGTTGCGGCTGCCCAGGCGGCGACCGTGAGCCACACCGTCTTCCTCGTCGACGACCACGCGCTCTTCCGCGCCGGCGTGCGGGCCGAGCTCGAAGGGCACCACGAAGTAGTGGGGGAGGCCGGGACGGTCGACGAGGCGGTGTCGAGGATCCCGCTCGTGGCGCCGGACGTCGTCCTGCTCGACGTGCACCTGCCCGGTGGGGGAGGCCAGGAGATCCTGGCCCGCTTGCTGCCCGCGCACGCGGAGCTCCGCTTCCTCGCCTTGTCGGTGTCGGACGCGCCCGATGACGTCATCGGCGTCATCCGCGCCGGCGCTCGGGGCTACGTCACCAAGTCGATCAGCGGCCCCGAGCTGGCGGCCGCGATCGACCGGGTGGCAGTCGGCGACGCGGTGTTCTCGCCTCGCTTGGCCGGCTTCGTCCTCGACGCCTTCGCGGCCTCCCCGGCGCCGCCGGTCGACCCCGACCTCGACCAGCTCACGCGGCGCGAGCAAGAAGTGCTGCGCCTCATCGCCCGGGGCTACACCTACAAGGAGGTGGCGACGGAGCTGGTGCTCAGCGTCAAGACGGTCGAGACGCACGTGTCGGCCGTGCTCCGCAAGCTGCAGCTCTCGAACCGCCACCAGCTGACGCGCTGGGCCACGGACCGCCGGATCCTGTGAGGTGGTGCGGCGCGTGTGCCGGCGCTCCGGCTCCCGCTACTTGTAGCGGTAGGTGATGCGACCGCGACGAGGTCGTAGGCGGACACCTCGACCTGGACCCGATCTCCGGGGAGGATGCGGATGCGGTTCTTACGCATCTTCCCGCTCAGATGACCGAGCACGGTGTGGCCGTTGTCGAGCGAGATGCGGAAATGGCCGCCCCGCAGCGCCTCGTCAGTACGCCCTTCCAGGATGATCGCATCGTCTTTCGGCTTCGGCAAAACCACAACCCTTCTCGCGTTTGGGTCCACCTTACCGGCAGATCCCTCCGTCTCCGCGGCACCGAGCGAGCTGGCGGTATTCCGTGATACTTGGGCCGTTCGGGGCGCGACATGAGCCGAACGGTCCTTGCGCGGGCATTGTCCACCGGCGAGATTGACAGCAGTGATGCGGTGGCCCGCCCCCGATCCCTCGGCGCGCGTTCGCGCCGCGCTCGAGGAGGCGCGCGTGGCCGCCAGGCCGACCAGGGTGCGACGGGGGGCGGGCTGGCCGCTGGTGGTGGCCGGCGGGCTGGCCGTGATCGGTTCCGTCCTGCCGTGGAGCGTCGTGACCACGTTCAAGCACGTCGTCTCGTTCCAGGGCTTGCGCCACGACGGCTGGTTCACGCTGGTCCTCGGTATCGCCCTCGTGCTGATCGGGATCGCCGTCCTCCAGGGCTACTCCAACCAGACCGTGGCGGTGGTGGCCCTCTGCGTCGCCGCGGCCATCGCTGTCATCGCCGTCTACAGCACCACCGACCTCGCCGCCTTCGGCAACGCCCGCGACACCAACGAGAGCCTCGAGGTGGGCCACGGGCTCGTCATCACGATGATCGGCGGCTTGCTCGGAGTCATCGGCAGCGCGCGGCTCGTCGCCCTCGCGTCTCGCGCCGCTCCGGCGGTCGGCCGCCGCGGGCCAGCCGGCGGAACGGGCGTGACGGCACCGTCTGCTGACGCGTCGAAGCCTGCGGACCAGCGCGGCTGCACCCAGCGTCGCCGCGTCCGCGCCCGTGGTGGCCGGTGAATGGGCACTTGGACCCATTGCGCCCTGCCGTGACGGATGCGCACCGTGCCGGACGATGAGCCGGTTGCCGCCTCCTGACCCGGCGCAGCGCGTCGCCACGAGCGCTCCTGCCCACCGCGACGGCGTCTCGCGGGCGGCGTGGCTCGTATTGGCCGGCGGGGTCGGCGCGGTGGCCGGATCGGTGCTGCCGTGGGGCGACATCTCGACCTTCCTCGGTACGTTCGCCATCCGGGGCACGCACGGCGACGGCAAGATCACGATGATCGCCGGGGGCTTCGTCGCCCTGGTCGGGCTGCTCGTGCTGGCCGCCCGGGCCACCCACAACCTTGTCGTCCTGGCCCTCTTCGCCGCGTGCGCCGTGGTCGCCGTGGCCGGCTACAACCTCTTCAACCTCGGCTCGCTCAGTGGGGGCGCCGGCACCCTCGGCGCCATCGACGTCGGCTACGGACTCTGGCTCACGCTCGGGGCCGGGGTCACGGCCGTTCTGGGGAGCGCCCTGCTCGTCCAGCGTCCCTGAAGACGCGGGGACTGCCCGGACACGCCGTCCCGTCGAGGCCACGTGGGCCTGGCCGCCGCACAAGGACCTCGGTCACGACTGGCGGCGGCGGACAAGCTCGATACGGGTGTTGTGGACCGGTCCGGGAGGCAGATAGGCGGCGATCAAGGTGCCGTCGATCGTCACGACGGCCTCGGCAGGAAGGCCGGCGGCCTGCATCTCCGCCATGCGCGCCTCGAGGCCGTCCTGCCACATCCCGATGTGGTGCAGGCCCTCGCCGTGCTGGTGGCCCCACAGGCCGCCGTCTTGGGCCTCGATCAGCTCGAGGAAAGGCGGCCCTTCGTTCGAGTACACGACCCGGAGGTCCCGCACGACCGTCTCCCCGTACTCGACGAGATCGGAGAGGTGGATGGTGCGCGGCTCGGGGAAGGTGAGCCCGAGCACCTGGCCGAAGCGGGCCATCGCCGCGTCGAGGTCCTCGACCAGCACACCGACGTGGTACATGTTCGTCGCCGTCATCACCCGGCAACGTAGCGGCGGGGCCTCGGTAGGGTGCCCCTCATGTGTGGTCGTTTCGTCTCGTCGTCGCCTCCCGACCAGATCGCGGCGTACTTCGACGTGTCCCTCAGCGAGACGCTCCTCGAGCCCAGCTACAACGTGGCGCCCACCAACGACATCTACGCCGTGGTCGAGACGCCAAGCGGGCGCGAGCTCCAGGTCTTCCACTGGGGGCTGGTGCCGGTGTGGGCCAAGGACATGAAGCTCGGCCAGAAGATGATCAACGCGCGTGGCCGAGACGCTCGCCTCGAAAGGGGCGTTCAAAGCCGCCTTTCGTCGCAAGCGCTGCATCGTGCCGGCCGACGGCTTCTACGAGTGGCAGGCCCGGACGGGCCGGCCGAAGCAGCCCTACTTCATCCACCGCCTCGACGGGGAACCGTTGGCCTTCGCCGGTCTGTGGGAGACCTGGCGAGATCCCTCCCTCGGTGACGACGCTCCCCGGCTGCACTCGTGCACCATCATCACGACCCAGGCCAACGCCACGATGGCGCCGCTGCACGACCGCATGCCGGTGATCCTGCCGCCGAGCGCCTGGGAGCAATGGCTCGATCCCGCCAACGACAACCTCGTCGAGCTCGGTGGACTGCTCGTGCCCGCCCCCGCCAAGCTCCTCTCCGTGCAGCCGGTCTCGACGCAAGTGAACAACGTCCGCAACAAGGGACCCGAGCTGGTGGACGAGATCGACCCGGAGCAGACGGCGGAGCCACCCGCGTCGGCGTGACGGGCTTTCCTCAGGCGAAGCCGCCCGAGGCCGGCCAGGCCGCCCCGGTCACGTAGCTCGCTTCGTCGCCCACCAGGAACCGCACCACCTCGGCGATCTCGGCCGCCTGCGCCATGCGCCCGACCGGGATCTGCGTCACGATCATGGTGCGCATCGGTCGCCTCGAGGGCGTCGAGCATCGGCGTGTCGACCCAGCCTGGGCACACCGCGTTGATCCGGATGCCGAGGTGGGCCACTTCCTGGGCCGACCGCCCTCGTCAACGCGAGGATGGCTGCCTTGGCTGCGGAGTAGTGCGGCGCGGCCGCCGGCGGGCATCAGGCCGAGGACGGAGGAGATGTTCACGACCGCGCCGGACCGGGCCGGCGTCATGTGGCGCAGCGCGGCACGGAGCCCGTGGAACGTGCCGTAGAGATGGGTGCGGATCATGACGTCCCAGTCGGCGTCGCTGATCCCGGTGAGGACGCCGAGCGGGGCGGCGGCCTCCAGCTTCCCCTCCATGCGCATGAGTTGGTTCTGGATCATGGCGTCATAGCGCTGCGGGTCCGGCCTGGGCGCGATGCCCGGCGTTGTTGACGAGGATGTCCAGCCGACCGTGGCGCGCCACCGCGCCATCCATGGCGGCGTCGAACGCCGCGGCATCCGTCACGTCAAAGGCCGCAGCCTCGCCTCGCACCTCGGCGGCGACCCTCTCCGCCGCTTCTCGGTCGAGATCGTTCACCACCACGATGGCGCCGTCGGAAGCCAGCCTGCGGGCGAAGGCGGCGCCGAGCCCCGACCCGGCCCCGGTGATGAGTGCGACTCGACCGGCGAGACCCGCGTCGTGCATGGCGGGGATGGTACGGGGCGTCCGCAAACATGCCGCCCGCTCCCCTCCGACGGCCTCACGCCGTAGGCTCGCGGTGTGGCGACGGCGCCGGCGACGGACAACCGGGTTCTCACCTTGCCGAACCTGATCACGCTCGTGCGCCTCGCTTGCATCCCGCTGTTCCTGTGGCTGCTGAACGTGCGCGATGAGCGGATCGCGGCGGCTGCCCTCCTCGCCGTGCTCGGCGCCACCGACTGGGTGGACGGCTGGGTCGCCCGTCGCTTCGGGCAGGTGTCGAGGTGGGCAAGGTGCTCGACCCCACCGTCGACCGCCTCCTCTTCATCGTCTGCCTCTGCGGCATCATCGCCGCCGACGGCGCCCCCCGGTGGTTCGCCCTTCTCGTGCTCCTCCGCGAGGTGCTGGTGGGAGGGGCCGTGGCCGTGCTCACGCTGCTCGGCATGAAGCGCATCGACGTGCAGTGGGTCGGCAAGGCCGGCACGTTCGGGCTCGATGTTCACCTTCCCGCTCTTCCTCGGCGGCTCGGCCGACGCCGACCGTGTCAGAGCTGTACACCACCCTGGCATGGCTCATCGGCATCCCGAGCCTGCTGATCAGCTGGTACGCCGCCATCACCTACGTGCCGATCATGCGTGACGCGCTCATCGAAGGGCGGAGGCAGCGGCGGTGAAGGCGGTGATCATGGCCGGCGGCGAAGGCACCCGGCTCCGCCCGCTCACGTCCAACGCGCCCGAAGCCGATGCTCCCGGTGGCCAACCGCCCGATGATGGAGCACATCATCCAGCTGCTGCGCCGCCACGGCTTTGACGAGATCGTCGTCACGGTCGCGTTCATGGCGACGACCATCAAGACCTACTTCGGTGACGGCAGCGAGCACGGCGTCAAGATCATCTACGCGGAGGAGCCGCTCCCACTGGGCACCGCCGGCTCGGTGCGCAACGCCAAGGACCACCTCGACGAGCGCTTCCTCGTCATCTCCGGCGACGTGATCACCGACATCGACCTCACCAAGATCGTCGCCTTCCACGACGAGCGAGAGGCCCTCGCCACCGTCGGGCTGATCCGCGTCGACAATCCGCTGGAGTTCGGCATCGTCATCACCCGAGACGACGGCACCATCGACCGGTTCCTCGAGAAGCCGACCTGGGGCCAGGTGTTCAGCGACACCATCAACACGGGCATCTACGTGTTGGACCCGGTGATCTTCGACTACATCGCGCCCGACCGCCGCCATCGACTTCTCGAGCGAGGTCTTCCCGAAGCTGCTGGCCGAGGGCGAGCCCCTCTTCGGGGCCATCGGCCGAGGGCTACTGGGAGGACGTCGGCACCCTCGACGCCTACCTCGCGGCGCATCAGGACGTCCTCGACCAGAAGGTGCTCGCTCGACGTGCCCGGGTTCCGGATCAGCGACGGGGTGTGGCTCGGCGAAGGCGCCGAGATCTCGCCCGAGGCGCAACTCCTCGGCCCCGCGGTGATCGGGCCGGGCACGAAGGTCGAAGCCGGATGCCGGCTCGGCGAGTACGTCGTGCTCGGATCCAACGTCCGCGTGCTGGCCAACGCCGACCTCGAGCGGGTGGTGCTGCACGACAACGTGTACGTGGGCTCGGGCCACGCCTGCGCGGTGCCGTCGTCGGCCGCTCCACCAACATCCGCGCGAACGTGCACGCCGACGTGGGCGTGGTGATCGGCGACGAGGTCTACGTCGGCGCCAACGCGTGCTCGGGCCGGGCGTCAAGGTCTACCCGTTCAAGACCATCGAGGACAACGCCGTCGTCAACTCCTCGATCGTCTGGGAGAGCAAGGGCGCCCGCAGCCTGTTCGGCCGTGAAGGCGTTGAGCGGTCTGGCCAACGTCGACATCACCGCCCGAGCTGGCCGCCAAAGTCGCGATGGCCTACGGGACGACGCTGCGCAAGGGCGACACCGTCGTCACCTCACGCGATTCCAGCCGCGCCGGCGCGGATGGTGAAGCGGGCGATGATGGCCGGGTTCAACGCGACCGGCGTCGACGTCCTCGACCTCGAAGTTGCCTCATTGCCGGTGACCCGCTTCCTCGTGCGCTCGCCTCGCCCCGCGGGCGGCCTGTCGGTGCACCTGAAGCACGGCGACCCCGACAGCATCGTCATCCGGTTCTTCGACCCAAGCGGCGCCGACATCTCGGAAGGCGCGCAGCGGCGCATCGAGCGGATGTTCCAACGCGAGGACTACCGCCGGGTCCTGCCCGAGGAGATCGGGGACATCACCTTCCCGCCTCGCGCCCTCGAGGACTACACGGTCGCCCTCGAATCCACCGTCGACATCCCGGGGATCTCCGCCTTCGGTTTCAAGGTGGTGATCGACTACGGGTTCGGGGCCATCTCGATGGTGATGCCCAATGTGCTGGCCAAGCTCGGAGCCGACGTGCTCGCCGTCAACCCGTACGCTTCGACGTCGGGGATGATCCACTTCGACCGCCAGGCGGCCGCCGAGCGGGTGGCCGATCTGGTGGCTGCCTCCGGCGCTCACCTCGGTGCCGTGCTGGGCAGCGGCGGCGAGCGGATCACCCTCATCGACGACGAAGCCAACGTGCTGAGCGACACCCAGGCCATGCTGGCCATGGTCGAGCTCGTGGGCGACCACCTCCTGGGTGACACGGTGGCCCTGCCGGTGAACGCCACGATGCACGCAGAGCGCGTCGCTCAGGCCCATGGCGTGCGGGTTCGCCCCACGAAGCTGTCGGGGGCGGCGCTGATGGACGCGGCCACCGAGGCCGGCGTCGGCCTCGCCGCCGATGGCCAGGGGGGCTTCGTCCTGCCCGGCTTCCTCCCCGCCTTCGATGCCGGAGCCGCCTTCGTCAAGGTGCTGGATCTGCTGGCCCGTAGCCGCGTTCGCCTCTCCCAGATCGTGGTCGCGCAGCTCGCGGGTGCACCTCGCCCACGAGACCGTGGTCACGCCGTGGGATCAGAAGGGGCTGGTCATGCGCTCGCTCGTCGAGCTGGCCAACCGTCCGCTGCTGCTCGTCGATGGGGTGAAGGTGTTCCATGACGACGGCTGGGCGCTCGCCCTGCCCGACCCCGAGGAACCTGTCACGCACGTCTACGCCGAGGCGGGCTCGGATTCGGACGCCCGCCGTCTGGCCCAGGAGTACGTGCGCCGGATCCGCCAGATGGTGCGCTGACGAGCAGACTTTCGAGCGTCGCGTGCCACCGGCGTGCGCCGCGGCGAGGCGGCTCGATCACCCTCACACGCCACCCGGCCACCGACGGTCGTCCTCGCGGCCACGCCCGATGGGACAGGTAGTCTCGGGCGCCATGAACGTGCCCGAGGAGCTCCGCTACTCGACTGACCACGAGTGGGCGCGGCAGGAGGGCGGGCGTGTGAGGATCGGCATCACCGACTACGCGCAGGACGCGCTCGGTGATGTCGTCTTCGTGCAGGTGCCAGATGTCGGCACGACCGTGACCGCCGGTGAGCGCTGCAGCGAGGTGGAGTCGACGAAATCGGTCTCCGACATCTTCGCTCCGCTCGACGGCACGATCGTCGAGGTGAACGACCTCCTCGCCGAGCAGCCCGAGCGGGTGAACGAGGACCCCTATGGCGAGGGGTGGCTGTGCGTGATCGAACCGTCCGACCTCGCCGCGTTCGAGCGCCTGCTAGATGCGGACGGGTACCGTGCGCTCATCGAGGGCTGAAGGGCGCCCCGTGTCGTACGCGGCCTACGTCTACTGCAACCAGTGCGGGCACCGGAACCCACCCGAGTCGAACTTCTGCTCGTCGTGCGGCGCGGCCCTCGACCTCGCCCGCGAGGACCGCACGATCACCTACCACCCCGTCGACCCGCAGCAGGATGCGCCCGGCCCCTCCGACGACGTGATCGTGAACCTTGCCGAGCTGCCGCCCGGGGGCGGCATCCTGCTCGTGCGCAGCAATCCCGAGGCGGGCAAGCGCCTGTCGCTCGACGCCAGCCTCACCCAGCTCGGTCGCCATCCCGACAGCGACATCTACCTCGACGACATCACCGTGTCGCGGCGCCACGCCGAGATCTCGCGGGTCGCCGGGGGGCTACGTGGTGCGCGACGTCGGCTCGTTGAACGGCACCTACGTGAACCACGCCCGCATCGAGGGCGACGCCCCGCTCGTCCATGGCGACGAGCTGCAGATCGGCAAGTTCAAGCTCACGTTCCTCGTCGGCCCGGATGAGGAGCCCGGATGAGGGCGAGATGAACGCGTTGAACGAGCGGGCCTATCTCTCGATCGGCGAGGTCCTCTCGCTGCTGCAGGACGAGTTCCCTGACGTCACCATCTCGAAGATCCGCTTCCTCGAGAGCCAGGGGTTGATCGACCCCGAGCGGACGCCGTCGGGCTACCGGAAGTTCTACGACGCCGACATCGACCGGTTGCGCTTCATCCTCCGCGAGCAGAAGGAGCACTTCCTGCCGCTCCGCGTGATCAAGGACCGGCTGGAGAACGGCGAGCCCGCCGATGGCACCGCGCCGGCCTTCACCGCGGACCATCCCTCGGCGTGGGGCTCACCCTCGCGCGAGAGCGCGCCACTGGCTCCGGCAGAAACCGAGCCGATGCCCACCGGCGGGCGCCTCACCGCCGACGAGGTGTGCGCGGCCAGCGGCCTCGGCCGGCGTGAGCTCGCCGAGGTCCAACGCTACGGCCTGGTGAGCGGCAAGGTCGTCGGGGGCGTCACCTACTACGACGAGAACGCGCTCGGTTGTGCGCGGATGGCCGCCAACTTCCTGCGCTACGGGGTGGAACCGCGCCACCTGCGGATGTACCGGAATGCCGTCGACCGCGAGGCCGCGCTCTTCGAGCAGGTGGTCTTGCCGATGATGAAGCAACGCAACCCGCAGGCCAAGCTGCAGGCGGCGCAAGTCCTGCTCGAGCTGACCCGCCAGGGCGGGGCGATCAGAGAAGCGCTGTTGCGAGAGGCCCTCGCCCCCTACCTCGAAGGTGCGTGAGGTGGGGCTCAGCGCGGCTCGAGATCGAGCGCTACCAACACGACGGCTACCTCGTTGTCAGCGGCTTCGCATCGGTGGCCGCGTGCGACGAGCTCATCGAGCGGGCCGGGGCGCTGTTGGACGGCTTCGACGCCGCCGAGCATCGTTCGATCTTCACGACCAACGAGCAGACGCGCCACTCCGACGACTACTTCCTCGGATCGGGGGACAAGGTCCGGTTCTTCTTCGAGGAGGAGGCCTTCGACGAGCGCGGCGAGTTGCGCCGACCCGTCGAGCAGTCGATCAACAAGATCGGCCACGCCCTCCACGACCTCGACCCTGTCTTCGACCGCTTCTCGCGTGACCCGGCGCTGGCCGACGTCGCTGCCGCCGTGGGCCTCGCGGAGCCGCTGCTGCTGCAGTCGATGTACATCTTCAAGCAGCCCCACATCGGCGGCGAGGTCGGCTGCCATCAGGACGCCACCTTCCTCTACACCGACCCCATCACCGTCACCGGGTTCTGGTTCGCCCTGCAGGACGCCACCCTCGCCAACGGCTGTCTCTGGGCCGCCCCGGGCGGGCACCGAACACCGTTGCGGCGGCGCTTCGAGCGCACCGCGGACGGTCATGGCACCCGCTTCGTCGAGCTCGACCGGACCCCGCTGCCGACGCCGCCCGACGACCTCGTGCCGCTGGAGGTGGAGGCGGGCACCCTCGTCGTGCTGCACGGCCTCCTCCCACACTGGAGCGGCGCCAACCGCTCCGACCGCTCCCGCCACGCGTACTCGGTCCACGCCATCGACGCCACGGCCGTCTACCCGCCCTCCAACTGGTTGCACCGGGGCCCGGATCACCCGCTCCGAGGCTTCTAGTCGGCGAAGGGCGGAGTCGTCGCAAGCGGCCGGTTGCGGTGCTACGTCCGGCCTCTCGGGCGGTACGGTGTGGCCATGGTCGAGATGGAGCTCCTCGGCGTCCGGCTGGAGCTTCCGGCGAACACGCCCATCGTGTTGCTGAAGGAGCAGACCGGCCGGCACCGCGTCCTGCCCATCTACATCGGTGGTCCGGAGGCTGCGGCCATCGCCTACGCGCTCGAGGGGGTGGAGACGGCCCGACCTCTCACGCACGACCTGCTGAAGAACGTCCTCGAAGAGCTCGGGGTCAGCCTCGTTCGCATCGTCGTCACCGAGCTCCGCGAGCACACCTTCTTCGCCGAGCTGCACCTCGACCAGGCCGGGAAGGCGACGGTCGTGTCCAGCCGGCCGTCGGACGCCATCGCCCTCGCCGTGCGCACCGGCAGCCCGATCTTCGCCGCCGAGGTCGTCCTCGACGAGGCCGGTCAGGAGCAGGCCGAGGAGCCCGAGGGCGACGAAGAGGAGCAGGAAGAGATCCTCGAGGAGTTCCGCGACTTCATCCAGAACGTCAACCCCGAGGATTTCGACCGGTCCTGACCAGGACTTTGCTGCGCCGAGGCTAGCCGGACCGCCTCCTAGTCCTCAGCTGGTCCTCAGTAGCCGGAGCGGCGCGATCCTCCGACTCGACGCGAGACGGATGCGGTCGTCGTCAGGCACGACGTGGGCGTAGGTCTGGAGGGTCACGACCGGCGACGAGTGGCCGGCCCGCCACCGCCTTTGGGTTGATCCCGGCAGCGAGCAGCGTGCTGCAGAAGTGACGGCGAAGGTCGTGGTACGAGTAACGCACCCCGACGCGCCTGGCGAGCTTGGTCTACGCCGAGCCGAACACCGTGTCGGCCCAGCCGCTGCCGTTGATGGTGAGCACGAGTCCGTGCTCGCCGTCGGCGACCGCGGGTAGCGGTTGTGTCGGCGTCGGCGGCTACGAGCGCGGACTAGCACTAGCCTAGCTAGCCGCAGGTGGGTGGAGGGGCGGCGAACAGGAACTGGAACCGGGGCGAGGCCACTTTCTCCCCGGCCAACGTCCATCGCCTCCATCCAGGGTGGGCGAAGCCGGCGCCAAGCGCGACGCCATCGTCGACGCAGTCGCCATCGTGGCCCCGGCTCGAGGGGGGACCGCTGTTTCCCGCCAGGTCGACTGGCCGCCATCTATCCGCGCAGTTGGGTCAATGCTCGAAGCGGTAGAACACGAAGCGGAGGGCCTCGTGGTAGCGCCGCTCGTGCTCGGTGAGAGTGGCCTCCGAAGCGTGCGTGGGCCAGCGCCGCCCGCACGCGTAGCACTCGTAGTGACCGTTCATTGTCTTGCCATCCTGTCTGAGCACCTCAACGTGCGAAGTGCTCGCGGGGTGCCATATTTCTGATCGCTCACGCCACGGCCGCCGAGGCGTCCGCACCGTCAACGCTCAGTCAGTGCCGCGGATTTCATGGACGGCTGCCACTGCTGTCACATCCCACTGATCGGCCGCAGCTGAACGGGCTCGATAGTCCGCACGGACCGACAGCAGTGTCGAAACGTGGCGCCTGGTGCTCGCGTCGGCGCTCGCCGCGAGGGCTGCTCAGTGCTCGGCATCCCCGGCCCCGGGACCACAGGTACAGGTCTGCCGGCGCTCGGGGAGCTGCTGCGGCGGCCGGTGTGGCAGCGCGCCGCATGCACCCAGGAGACGGGCTTCGGTGGCGTCGCCCGGTGAGGCTCATCCTGGGCCAATGTCCTTCTTCCCCGTACCCGCCCTCGATGAGACTGGCCACAGCCACGACGAGCCGCGGCCGCCACCCTCGGTCGCCGGTGTGGTGCCCGTCGAGCTGGTCGCGGCCCGCTCGGACCGGGCCGCAGTCGTCGTGAAGCGGATCGCCGCCCACCCGAAGGCTTCGAGCTCACCACCACCGCGGTGCTGCACCAGAGTGCGTCGTCACCGACGACGGCCCGTGCGTCGATCGCTTCGGGATGCACCCGCAGGGGCGAGGCGTGCCCGACAAGCTGTTGAGAGTCGGGCTGGTGTGGCCCGACGGCGGCAGAGCCCCGCCCCGAGCAGAGCCCCGTACGCGCTACTCGTCGCCCGAGGCTTTGACGGCGAGGACGGCGCAATCGGCTCCGAGCAGGATTTCCTGCGCGGTGCTGCCGAACATCAGCTTGCCGACTGGGCTGCGAGGACGAAGACCGATGACGATCAGATCCGCACCTTCATCGGTCGCCGCCTGCAGAATGTCGTCGGCGGGGCTGTTTCCTCGGACGTAACCATGGATGCGGTGGGGAATGCCGTCTTCTGTCAGTCGCCGATCAGTCTCCTCCAACCGCTCTTGCCACGCGATGACCTCCGCCTCGTCCTCGCGGCCGCCGCGGGCCGAATGCACGACGACGAGCGGCCCGCCCCGCAATCGCGCCTCGTCGACGCCGCGGTCGAGGGCGGCGCGTCCTTCGGGTGAGTCGACGAGCCCGACGATGATGGTCACGATGCCATGTCCTCCTCTTGGTTCACTCGGCGCTCGGTCGTCGGTCATTCTGGCACCCGGGGCGCGTCCGGTACCGCTGGTTGCCAGCTCATGGTGAGCGTCCCGTCGGGTGCGGGTTTCGTTGGCTGCTTGTTCTTGCGGTGTGGGTTCGGGTTCCGGTTCCAACGGTTTCGGGTTCGGGCGCCTCATTTGGGGCAGGTTTCGCATCACGGTCGACGGTCCCCTTGGCAGCCGACTTCATCCAGAACGTCGACCCCGAGGACTTCAACCGCTCCTGACCAGTGCTTGGCAGCCGGCGCCTCAGGGCCGACGGTCGCGTCGTGCACCAGGGGGTCCCCGTTCCGGTCCGCGGGCGTGGTTAGCGTTTCGAACACGTCGTGGCTGCCGCAGTCCCGACCGCCCAGTCGCATGACCTCCGGACGGAGCCCAGCACGGCGCGGCTTTCGCGAGGACGTCGAGGGGCTGAGGGCGGTCGCCGTCGTCGCCGTCGTCGCTTATCACGCAGGCGTGGCCGGAGCGAGCAGCGGCTACGTCGGCGTCGACGGAGATGAACACCGAGATTGCGGCGATGGTGCACCAGTCGGCGGCACTGAGCGCCCTGCCCGCCAACCTCGTCCCCGCGCTCGACAAAGCCCACTCCGACCGCGCCCGACCGTTCGTGGACGGCTGCTTCGACGGGTTCTCGGATACCGCCCTCCATCACTGCACCTACGGGGTCAGGTCGGCGACGCAGGCGGTCGTCCTGTTCGGCGACTCCCACGCTGTCGCCTGGTTTCCCGCGTTCGAGCAGTTGGCGACCAGCCATCAGTGGCGTCTGGTCGTGCTCGCCAAAGCCACTTGCCCACCACTCAACACCTCGGTCTGGGCACCGAACTTCGGCCGCAGGTACCGGGAGTGCGCGACCTGGCGCCATGCCGCCCTGGCCCGCATCAAGCAGGAACGGCCCTCCCTCGTCGCCCTCGCGATGAACCGTGCCTACGGCGACGCCTACCACCTCACGTCGTACGGCCCCGAGTGGCTCAGCGGCCTCGCCGACATGGTGAGGACGATCGGCGCCAGGGGCGCCCGCGTCGTCGTCGTCGGCCCCCTCCCGCATCCGCCCGGCGACGTCCCCGACTGCCTCTCCGCGCACTTGCGATCGGTTGGGCAGTGCAACCAGAGGCCGACCGAGACGATCGACGCGGCGGGCCTCGACGCCGAGCGGAAGACCGTCGAGGCCGGCGGCGGCCGGTACCTCGACGCCCGCCCGTGGTTCTGTGACCAGACCACATGCGACGTCATCGTGGGCAACCTCCTCGTCTACCGGGACGAGAACCACCTCACCACGGCCTACGCCGCCTGGCTGGCACCGGCCGTGAGCGCCACACTCGACGCGGATCTGGCCGCCCGCGCGCCATGAGAGGGGGGCGCCCCGTCGACGGCGTCGCCCAGCGCCGCGACTTCTCACCGCCGCGGCTGGGCTGGAACCGCCTGAGTGAGCGACGCGGTGCCTGGGTGCTGCGGTCCCATGAGCGATGCCAGCAACGAGGCGGAGGAGCAAGAGTCCACCGATGTGCTCGATGCCTTGAACGCGGGCCATGCGTGAAGCGCCCAGGCCGGCCCACGCCTCGCGAGGCTGGCGGACCGGCCGCCGAGGCAGACACTCAGCCCCCCGCGTGAGGCGGCCGACGCTTCGGTGCTGGCCCAGCCGAGCGCCGGGACGCTCAGGCCGTTCGTGGGGGTCAATCCGCGGCGGATACGCGCGAGCGGATGCGCGCGATGTGACACGCATGAACGGGAGAACGAGCGAGCGGCGCGGGAGCGGGGCGGCGCGGGATGGAGCTGGACGTTGACCGGGCGGCCCCGGTTCCGTACGCTCGTGGTCCTCACAGGGGCGTAACTACGTCACTGTCACCGCCGCACAGGCGGTGGGGCCGAGGGGTAGGACGGAGGAGGCCGGGGTGGACGAGCACGACCGCGCCGGTTTCAGCGGCACCCGAGCCGCCCAGATCGTAGGGATCACCTACCGCCAGCTCGACTACTGGGCCCGCACCGACCTCGTCCGTCCCTCGCTGGCCGATGCCAATGGCAGCGGCAGCCGGCGCCAGTACTCCTACCGGGACCTCCTCGAGCTCAAAGTGATCAAGAAGCTCCTCGACGCGGGTGTCCGTCTCGAGTCGGTGCGCGACGTGTTCAGCTACCTGCGCGAGCAGGTCAATGCCGACATCGCGTCGGCCCACATCGTGATCAACGGCAGCTCGGTGCTGCTGTGCGAGGGCGACGAGTGGATCGACGTCGTCCGCAAGGGTCAGGGGGTCTTGCAGCTCCTGCCGGTCGCCACGGTCAAGCAGGAGATCGACCAGCAGATCGTGGCGCTGCCCGGCGCGAGGCCCGACCCGGCCGCGGTCACGGGTTCCTGACCCCCCGTGAACGAGACCGCCCTGCGGACCAGCCCTCTCGACGCCGCCCATCGCGCCCTCGGCGCCCGCATGGTGCCCTTCGGCGGATGGTCGATGCCCCTCAGCTACCGCGACGGCACGGTGGCCGAGCACTTGGCCTGCCGGCAACGGGCGGTCGTCTTTGACGTCAGCCATCTCGGGACGGTCCGCGTCGAGGGGGACCGTGCCCACGCGGACCTGCAAGCCGCCCTGACGAACGACCTCGAGAAGATCGGCGCGGGTCGGGCCCAGTACACGCACCTGTGCGGCGACGACGGCTCGGTGCTCGACGACCTGATCGTCTGGTGGGTCGACGCCGACCGCTTCGACGTCATGCCGAACGCCTCGAACACGGCCCGGGTGCTCGCCGCGGTGGGCGGCACCGACGTCACCGCGGAGCGAGCCGTGCTGGCGGTGCAGGGTCCCGAGGCCCGTGCCCTCCTCGCCGCGGTGGCGCCGGAAGCGGCGGCGGTGGGCCGCTTCCGGGTGGCGCGGGTCGACTGGCACGGCACGCCGTGTGTCGTCGCCGGCACGGGCTACACGGGCGAGGACGGGGTCGAGATCGCGGTGCCAGCCGACGCCGCCCCCCACGTCTGGGACGCCGTGCTCGCAGCCGGGATCTCGCCGGCCGGCCTCGGCGCCCGCGACACCCTCCGTCTCGAAGCCGCGCTGCCGCTGCATGGCCACGAGCTGGGCCCCGGCATCACCCCGCTCCAGGCCGGCTTGGGTTGGGTGGTGGCGCGGGCGAAGCCCTCCTTCCGCGGACGCGCCGCGCTCGAAGCCGAACGAGCGGCCGGGCCGCACAGGCTGCTGCGGGGCATCGCCACGGAGGGCCGCCGCCCGCCGCGCGAGGGGGCCTCGGTCTCGCTCGACGCTCAGATCATCGGTGAAGTCACGAGCGGCAACTTCTCGCCCGTGCTCGGCCACGGCATCGCTCTGGCCTTCTTGCCGCCCGACGTCGGCGAGGGCACCACCGTCGAGTTGGATGTGCGGGGGACCTCGCTCACGGGCCGGGTGGTCAAGACCCCGTTCGTATCTCGTTCCTGACGCTCGGCGACGCGCCGGGGGGCGGGCCTCAGGCGTAGTCCTCAGGCGTAGTCCTCGAGGGGAGGGCAGGTGCAGACGAGGTGCCGGTCGCCGCCGGCCGCGTCGATCCGGCTGACCGGCGGGAAGTACTTGGCGCCACGCAGGGCCGCGACCGGGAAGGCCGCCTGGTCACGTGTGTACCCGTGCTTCCAATCCTCGGTGGCCACGTCCTCGGCGGGATGCGGCGCGTGGCGCAGAGGGCTGTCGTCGAGCGGCCAGTCGCCGCGCCCGACCCGGTCGATCTCGGCCCGGATGGCGATCATCGCCTCCACGAACCGGTCGAGCTCTCGCTTGTCCTCGCTCTCGGTGGGCTCCACCATGAGCGTGCCGGCCACCGGGAAGCTCATCGTCGGGGCATGGAAGCCGTAGTCCACGAGCCGCTTGGCGACGTCGTCCGCGCTGACGCCGGTGGCCTTCGTGATGGCTCGCAGATCGAGGATGCACTCGTGGGCGACGAAGCCGCCGGCGCCCGTGTAGAGCACGGGGAAGTGCGGCGCCAGGCGCCGGGCGAGGTAGTTGGCGTTGAGGATGGCTTCGCTGGTGGCGGCGAGGAGGCCGTCGGCGCCCATCAGGGCGATGTAGGCCCACGAGATCGGAAGGATGCCCGCCGAGCCGAACGGTGCCGCGGACACAGCGCCGACCGCGGTCGCCTCCGGCGCCAACGGGTGCCCGGGGAGGAAGGGGGCGAGGTGCGCCTTGACAGCCACGGGTCCCACGCCCGGCCCGCCACCGCCATGGGGGATGCAGAAGGTCTTGTGCAGGTTGAGATGGCTGACGTCAGCACCGAACTCGCCGGGCTTGGCCACCCCCACGAGCGCGTTGAGATTGGCCCCGTCGACGTACACCTGGCCGCCATGGCCGTGCACGATCTGGCACAGCTCGGTGATGCCCGCCTCGAACACCCCGTGGGTCGACGGGTACGTCACCATGACGGCCGCCAGCCGGTCGCCCGCCTGGTCGGCCCTGGCTCGCAGGTCGGCGAGATCCACGTCGCCGCCCGCGTCACAGGCCACCACAACCACCTCGAGCCCGGCCATCACCGCGCTCGCCGCATTCGTGCCGTGCGCCGACGACGGGATCAGACAGACCGAGCGCCGGTCGTCACCTCGGCTGCGGTGGTAGGCGCGGATGGCGAGGAGCCCGGCCAGCTCCCCCTGGCTACCGGCGTTGGGTTGGAAGCTGACGGCGTCGTAGCCGGTGCACGCCACCAGCATGGCCTCCAGCTCGTCGATCAGCGCCCGGTAACCGGCGACTTGCTCATCGGGCGCGAACGGGTGGAGGTCGGCGAAGCCGGGCCACGTGACCGCGGCCATCTCGACGGCCGCGTTGAGCTTCATCGTGCACGAGCCGAGGGGGATCATCGTGCGGTCGAGGGCGAGGTCCTTGTCCGCGAGGCGGCGCAGGTAGCGCAGCAGCTCGTGCTCACTGTGGTAGCGATGGAAGACCGGGTGGGAGAGGATCGGCCCGCGCCGGCGCAGGGATTTCGGGATCGCGGCCGGAAGCCGTCCGGCGACAGTCTCTGCGTCGAGGGCCTGCACCGAGGCCGCCACGCCAAACGCCCCCCACACGGCCTCGACGACGGCAGGGGTCGTGGTCTCGTCGAGGCTGATGCTGAGCGTGTCCCCGTCGACCTCGCGGAGGTTGATGCGCCGGCGCCGAGCCTCCTCGGCGATGGCCCCCGCTCGTCCCGGCACCCGCACGGTGAGCGTGTCGAAGAAGCTCGAATGGACGAGCTCCACCCCGGCGCGGGCCAGTCCCATGGCGAGAATGGCGCTGAGACGGTGCGTGCGCCGAGCGATGCGCTCGAGCCCGTCCGGGCCGTGCCAGACGGCGTACATGCCGGCGATGTTGGCGAGGAGCACCTGCGCGGTGCAGATGTTGCTGGTGGCCCGCTCCCGGCGGATGTGCTGCTCGCGTGTCTGCAGCGTGAGGCGGAGGGCCCGCCGGCCGGCGGTGTCGGTGCTCACGCCGACGAGACGGCCCGGCAGCGCCCGCGCCAGCGAGGCCCGCGTGGCGACGAAGCCGGCGTGCGGCCCCCCGTAGCCCATCGGCACCCCGAAGCGCTGAGCGGACCCGACGACCACGTCGGCACCGATGGCACCGGGCGGCTCGAGCAGCACGAGGGCGAGCAGATCCGTGGCCACCACCGCGAGCCCACCCGTCGAATGGACGCGCTCGACCACGTGCCGCCAGTCCCGCAGACCTCCGGACGATCCCGGCTGTGAGATCAACACCGCGAACGCGGCGTTCGGATCGAGCTGCTCGGCGTCGCCGACGACGATCTCGATGCCCACCGGCTCGGCCCGCGTCCGCAACACCGCCACCGTCTGCGGATGGGTGTCCTCGTCGACGAAGAAGACCGCGCTCGGGTGCTTGGCCGAGCGCCGGCACATCGCCATCGCCTCGGCCGCCGCCGTGGCTTCGTCGAGCATCGACGCGTTGGCGAGGTCCATCCCCGTGAGGTCGCTCACCATCGTCTGGTAGTTGAGCAACGCCTCCAGCCGGCCCTGGCTGATCTCGGGCTGGTAGGGCGTATACGCCGTGTACCAGGCCGGGTTCTCGAGGAGGTTGCGCAGGATCACCGGGGGCGTGATGGTGCCCGAGTAGCCCATGCCGATGAGCGAAGTGAACACCTCGTTGCGGTCCGCCAGCTCGCGCAGACGGGCCAGGACCTCGGCCTCGGTCAAGGCGTCGGGCAGCGTGAGCCGCTCACGAAGGCGGATCGATTCCGGCACCGCTCGGTCGAGGAGCTCCTCGGTCGACGCCAGCCCCAGTGTGGACAACATGTCGACGCGCTGCGAGACGTCGCTGCCGATGTGGCGTCGCGCGAAGTCGTCGCGTCCGGCCAGCTCGATGAGGGATGCGTGATCCTGGGGCATGAGGAGAACCTCCGACGACGGCGCGCTCGGTTGTGCGTTCCCCCGCTGTCCTTGGACCTGAGAGCGTCACCGGCCGCAGCCGGTTTCCCCCGTCGGTGAGGTGGGCGGACCCACCTACTCTCCAGCGTTGCCTCACCCCAACGGTCCTTTGGCCTGAGAGGTTCCGGGGAGGTTGCTCCTTCGGCGCCCTCGGGCGTCGGTGCCCGAGGAGCTCTCCCGCCAGGGGTCGACGGCGGGTTCAGGCTAGCGGTCGTGGAGCCTTGGAGGTATGGGTCTCGTGTCCCGGCGACGGCCTCCGAACCCTCAGCCCGAGGCCGTCCCCCGCTCGGCTCGTTCCTCCTCGTAGTTGGCGATGGCCGTGAGCTGCGCATTCAGGGTGGCGTCGACCCACCGGGTGCCGGCCCCGATGACCTTGTCGTAGCTCGCCTGCACCGGAGCGAGCTGACCGCGGAAGCGGGGCATGACCTCCTCGGCCACCAACTCGTAGTGGCGCAGGGTGGCCGCCCAGGGGGCGAGGTCGGCCCCGAGGAACAGGTAGCACCCGAAGCCCCCGGTCTTGTCGATGAGCCGCTCGAGCTGCGCCACGGCCATGTCGGGCGTGCCGATGACGCCACGGCCGCTGTCGTTCAGGAAGTCGACGAGCGCGTCGAACTCGGTCGGCATGGCAGCGCTCGGGTCGCCCAGTGGGATGATGTGGGAGAGGTAGTGCAGGACCCAGAGGAGCCCGTAGCGGCAGTTCTCCTTGGCCTGCTCGTAGGTGTCCGCGACGTGCATCGGGCCCATGAGACGCCATTTGTCCCGCGGGGCGCGGTGGCCGTGCAGGGCCGCTTCCTCCTGCCAGACCTGGAAGTTGTAATCGAGCACCTGGAAGGCCATCGGCTCGGTGGCGGCGATGGAGAGCAGACCCGTCCCGTAGCGGCCCGCCAGCCTGGAGCCCGAGGGGGAGACCGACGACGCCACGGCCACGTCGAAGTCCGAGTACGGCTTCATCTGCAGCACGGCTTCGTCGCAGGTGAACCAGTCGGTCTTCTCCGTGACGACCCCTCCGCGGAAGAGGCGCATGATCACGTCGAAGGCCTGTTCCATCCGGGGACGCTGCAGTTGCGGGTCGATGCCGAGCATGGCCGCATCCGACGTGAGCTGACCGGGGCCGCAGCCGAACATCATCCGTCCACGGGTGAGGTGATCGAGCATGACGATGCGGTCCGCCAGGATCAGCGGATGGTGGTAGGGGAGGGAGTTGACGCCGGTTCCGAGCTTGATGTTCCGGGTGCGCTCCGCGACCGCGGCGATGAACACCTCCGGTGAGGCGATCAGCTCGGCCCCGGCGGAGTGGTGCTCGCCGATCCACGCCTCGTGGTAGCCGAGCCGGTCGAGATGCTCGATCAGGGCGAGGTCACGGTGAAGGGCGAGGGCGGGATCGAGGCCGACCTTGTGGATGGGCGGCAAGAAGATCCCGAAGCGCAGCGGTAGGTCCTGGGGCATGGGGGAGCATTCTGGTCGACCGCTCAGGCCCGGTGCCCGCCCGTCAACGTCGCCTGCAAGGCCAGCAGCTCGTCCCAGCGGCCCTCGGTGGCGAGTGCGGCCTGGTGGGGCCAGGTCCCGGGGTCGTGGACGCGGTACTGGTCGCCGGCCAGGTCCAGGATGCGCCGCAGCCGGTCCGTATCGGTGTGCGCCAACTCGTCCCAAGTGTGGATCCCTGACTCCTTGAGCACGCCCTCGACCCCCGGTCCGATCCCCTCCACCACGGTGAGGTCGTCGACCGCCAGCGGCTTGCCGAGGGCCGCCGCGCCGGAGGCGAGGTCGGGACCGTGCGCGGCGCTCGGGGCGGCCCACGGGGTCGTGGCGGGGCTCTCGTCCGCGAACGCCGCCGCATCAACTTCGGCCGTTTCGTCAGGAGGTCCGACTACCGCCACCTCCTCGGTGACCGGTTCGTCTGACAGAGGCTCGGACACCGGCTCGGCTCCCGGTTCGGCCTCTGTCACCGGCCCGTCGGAGGTCTCCACCGCGGGCCCGTTCGACACTTCGGCCGCGGCGACAACGGCCGGTTGGCCGGCGGGCGGCGTCGCCGGCAGGTCGGGCACGGCCGGTTCCTCGACGGGCATCACGACGGGTCGCACCGTGACCGACTCCGTCGTCGCGGCTGCCGCGGTGGTCGTTGCCTCGGCGACGACGGGCGTCGAGTCGCGTCGGCGGATCCCCCAGACGAACCACCCCACCAGCACGCCGAGGGCAAAGGCGAGGATCATCCAGAGGAGGATCTCGCCGGCGACGTAGAGCATGAGTCACACCCCCATGACAGTGAACTCGATGCGGCGGTTCTGGCGACGTCCCTGGGCCGTCGAGTTGTCGGCGACAGGATTGGCCGATCCGAGGCCCTTGGCCGTCAGGTGGGCCGCAGTCGCGCCCCTGCCGATGAGGTAAAGGCGCACGGCCTGCGCCCGCCGGCGGCTCAAGGCCAAGTTCCGGACTTCGCTGCCGACGTTGTCGGTGTAGCCGTTGATCTCGATGTCGACCGCCGGCCCGGCTTGGATCGCTTGGGCGGCGGTGTCGAGCACGGCTCTCGATGGCACGTCGATCACCGCGGACCCGGGGGCGAAGTTGATCCCCGCCCGCCCGACGAGGTTGCTGAGGGTGGTCTGCAGGCCGGCGGCGTCCTCGGCTGGCGGATCCTGGACCGTGCCCGACGTCGCCACCCCGTCGGCGTGTGCGGTCGCCAGCCGCTGGTTGAGCGCGGCGGCGGCCTCCTTGGTGAAACCGGCGCCACTCATGGCCAAGTTGTCGTTGGCCAGGCTGAGGGTCCCTTGCTGGAGCCGGCTGCCGAGGGCCCCGAGGAGCGACCGGTACTGGTCGAACGCCTTGAGTCCGGCGGCGTCCCGCTTGGCGGCGCCGGGCGTGGTCTGGTCCTGGACGTGGGCGGTGCCGAAGCCGGCGGCGGCCGTCGCCGCGAGCGACGCCTTCTCGGTGGCATCGACGACAGGGCCGGTGAGGAGCACCCCCGTGCCGGTGACCCGTGCGCTGAGCCCGCTCGGCGCGGCGGCGGGTTTGGCCGTGGTCGCGGAGGGCGGCGCCGTCGTGCGGGCGACCGTCGTCGGTGGGCTCGCCGCTCCTCCCTGCACGTGGTACGTGAGGCTGCGGATGCCGTAGCGGTCCTTGACCGCGGCGAGGGCCGCCGCCTTGTCGGCCGCTGGTCCCGTGAGGGTTCCGTCGCGACCCGAGAAGTCGACGCTGACGCCGTTGATGCCCGCCGAGGCCAGCTGCGCCTCCACCTTCGCGGTCCGGCTGTCTTCGATCTTCGGGATGGCGAAGGCCAGGGCGATGAGGAACAGCACGACGAAGGCACCCAGTCCGACGACGAGGCGGCGCCGCTCGAAGACGTTCATCGCTGTCCCATTTGCCGCGCCGCCGACTTCAGTCGAGCAGCTCGGGTTCCTGGCTCACGATCCAGTCGAACATCGGCTGGAAGCTGAACCACCCTGCCGGTTCGGAGCCGACCTGGCTGAAGGTGAGCTTCGCGTTCGGATGATCGATCTTCACGGTCGGGCCGGTCGCGTCCGCCAGCAACTGGGCGTGGCACGAGCGATCCATGGCGATGAACCACCATGCCGCGGCGTCGACGGTCTCCCCGACGGTGAGCAGCCCATGGTTGCGCAGGATGGCCGCCTTCGCCGAGCCGAGCGCGGCGGCGATGCGCTCGCCCTCGCTGACATCCCACACCACGCCCGTGAAGTCGTCGAAGAGGGCGTGGTCCTCGTAGAACGCGCACGAGTCCTGCGTGATGGGGTCGAGGAGGCGCCCGAGTGACGAGAAGGCCTTCCCGTGCACGCTGTGGCAGTGGGCGGCCGCGTTCACGTCCTGCCGCGCCCGATGGATGGCGGAGTGGATGGCAAAGGCGGCTCGGTTCACCGGCCAGTCGCCCTCCACCACTTCGCCTTGGTGATTGCAGAGGATGAGGTCGCGCGCTCGGATGAGCCCGAAGTGCAGGCCGAACGGGTTGACCCAGAAGTGGTCCCGGCGCTCGGGGTCGCGCACGGTGATGTGCCCCGCCGGGCCCTCGTCGTAGCCCAGCCGGGCCCAGACCCGGAAGGCGGCGGCGAGGTGCTGCTTGCGGTACGTGCGCTCCTCGTCGGGGGAGGAGAAGGTGGGCAAGCTGTGGGGCCGCCGGTCGCTCATGCGCTGATGCTAGGGCACGCCCCGCGACCAGGCACGTTGCCGGCGTGGGTCAGCCTCGGCATCCGGCGCAGGCAAGGCTGCGAGAACGTGTCCTCGCTGTCAGTACCGGGCTCGGTTATGCCCGGATGGTGATCTGGGCTTTGGAGGCTCGACAGTTGTCCGCTTCGTTAGATTCGGCGACGACGTGCGTGTCGTCCGCGCAGGCCAGGACCCAGTAGAGGCCAGTTGGTGTGGAGCCAGGAATGGTGACGACCACCGACCCGGATGAATCGGCGCCTGGCGCGAGCCTGGCGAGTTGTCGCCTCGGGGTGAGCAGCACGTCGCTCGCCCCGCGGGTCTTGTCGTGCGAAAGGAGGTAGCGGCTGCGGCTGGCGGACGCCGAGAGTTGTCCGAGGTTCCTGGTCGTGTCGCCGACGGTGAAGGTTGTTCCGCGCCGCGCCGCGCTGGGTGGGGTTCGCACGCTGACCACCCTCAGGTTTGGCGCGGGAGCCACGACGGTGACTGTCGGCCCAGCCAGGCAGTTATCGGTCTCGTCGGATTCCGCGATCAGCTGGTTGTCATCGGTGCAGGACAACAGCCGGTAGGTCCCCGGCGGAGTCGTGGCGGGCACCGGGAATGTCGCCCATGCCTGGACCTGGGCACCGGACGCGATGGCGGGCAGCCGGGCGAGAGTCGGGCTCTGGATGTCGCCGGCGTCACGTGTGCTGTTCTTGCTGAGGAGCAATCGGCTGCTCGAAGGCGGCGCCGTCGACGGTCCCCGGTTCCTCGCGGTGACCGCGGGATACATCTCGGCGCCTTGCAGAACGGTCGCGGGAGCGTCGACGGCTGCTGTCTTGAGATTGACGACCGGCGCGGGTCGAGGCTCGAGGATCACGAGATAGGGTGATGCGTCCTTCGTGAACACTCGTCGGGCGGCGATGGTGCCGTCGGAGCGGGTCAAGGTGGCACGGAACCGTCCTATCGCTGTGGCCAACGAGGGCACGTGGAACGCTCCCTTGACCAGGGGAACCGCGACTGGGGGCGAGCCGGGGTCATCAAGGCTGGTGACGGTGACCGTTCCGCTGTTCAGGCGGGGAGCGATCCCGAAGACGCCTTCTTGAGAGATCCTGGTCATCCATGCGCTGCCGGTGACGGTTTGGGTCCCGACGCTTGCCGTGAAGGTGAGCAGACCGCGTCCGGTGTAGGTGCCGGGGATCGGGTCCTTCGTGACGGAGGCGAAACCAGTGGCGGAGGTCGTCGTGGTGCCGGCGGCGAGCACCCGACCGTTGACGTCCTGAGAATGCCAGGACACCGATACGCCCGGAACCGGCCTCGCGCCACTTCCCCCGAATCGGTTGACAAGCCATCCCCCTCCGAAGTCGCCGGACATGACGAACTGATAACCCAGCGGGGGGGCGCTGTTGAAGATTCCATGGGTGATGTACCACATCGAGAAGGGCAGGCCTTCGACGGTCGGGGCTGCCGCGGCGGCCATCTCGACCAGCGCCGCTTCCTCGTTCGCCCAATCAGGATGGGCGTACAGCATCCCGTTGAAGTCCGAGAAGAACCTCGGATAGGCGTGGAAGACCTTCCACCACTCGTAGCCGCCAACGTTGTAACTCATCAGCAGGTTCGGGCCGTCATAGATAGACATGCTTTCCGAGCCGAGCGCCGTCTGTGCGTCCAGCGCATCGACCCAGACGTCGTAGTAGTACGAGTGGTGGGCGTCCCAATGGGGCACGCCCAGCTGGTTGAAGGCCGCGACCTCCGCGGCGCGAGTCATCGTCTCCTCCCATTGCGAGGCGATCATGTCGTCGTCGTGGAAGGCGTGGATCATCTCGTGGACCAGGGCGTCGACCGCCGAAGGATCAGCCAGGATGATCTCGTTGGACCCCGAGCTGTAAACGCCAGCCGCAGAGATGGTCGGGTTGAAGCTGACGTTGACCGTGTTGGCGAACGCCGGCGGCCCATACAGTGACTTGACGACCGGGTAGAACTCGGCGATCCAGGCACGCATGTTCGAGATCTGTTCCGGCGTGAACGGGTGCGCAGGCGAATCGAACGTGAATGAGAGGTCGCCAGCTGACACGCTCGCTGCGTTCCCAGCTCGCTCGGCATCGGGACGCACCACGTTCCCGTCGGCATCGACGAACAGGATGACGCTGTCCCAATGCTCGCGCTCGGCCTCCGTCTCAGCGCTGTTGCCCTGAACGACGCGTGAGGTCTCGACTGCCGCGACGGCAGCCCTGGTCAGCCGCCGCTGCTCCGCCACGTCGTGCGCAAGCCGCCTCACGTCGTACCCGGTCGGCAGGATCACGGCGGGGTTGCCTCCCACAGACGTCACGGCGAGGTCCGACGCCGCTGGAGCCGCCGACGCCGGGTGCGTCAGGACCCCGGGCTGCAGGAGCGCGGCCGCGAAGAGGGCGACAGCCCAGCTCGGGGAGCGCAGACGGCGAGGTCCGCGAGACCCGGCGGGTCTCTCGCCTTCGAACGCCCGCGAAAGATCGGCAGCCATCGAACGCCTCCTCGCCTCTGACTCGCCTCACTACCAACTTTCACGTTCGTCGATCGACGAACGAGTTGGTAGAAGCGAAGGTCCCGACCAACTGGCGAGCTGGAGCGCCTCGACGACCACGACCCTGCACCTCGTGCGGCTGCTCGGCCCTCGCATGTACGCCATCGCTCACGACGAGTGAGTCTGGCGCCCGCGCCGTGCTGACTCGTGCCGAGATCGCTCGGCGAGCCTGCGTCTCGGCGTCGACGATCAGCGGCCTGGCTGACCACCCGTGGGTGGCACTCTCGCTGCTGTTTCGCGGTGTGACGGACGGCCGGCGAGGGGCTCTTAGATTGGCCGCCCATGAAGTGGCAACGGTGGGACGGGTTCATCGTCTCAGATGACCCGGCGCGCCTCGACGTCGAGCGCGTCTGGCGTTGGCTGGCAGAGGAGTCGTACTGGGCCTCGGGGAGGCCCCGAGACGTCGTCGCCCGCTCGATCGCCGGCTCGATCTGCTTCGGGCTCTACGACTCGGACGCGAACCAGGTCGGCTTCTGCCGCTGGGTCACGGACCGGGCCACGTTCGCCTGGCTGGCCGACGTTTTCGTGGCACCGACGGTGAGGGGAAGCGGGCTCGGGTCGTGGATGGTGGGCGTCGCGATCGACCACCCGGCCGTGGTTGGGATCACCCGCCAGGTGCTCGCTACTCGTGACGCCCACGAGCTGTACGGCCGCGCCGGCTTCGCGCCCTTACGCCATCCGGAGCGCTGGATGGAACGGCTGCACGCGTGAACAACGAGACCAACTGGGAGGCGCTGCTCGGGGCGGCCGCCGACGCGGCACGGCGCTACCTCGGCGCCATGGGGGAGCGAACGGTGATCCCCTCGGCGGGCGCCCTCATGGGACTCAGCTTCCTTGGCGGCCCCCTGCCGGAGGGGCCGAGCGATCCGCAGGCCGTGCTCGCGCTGCTCGATCGCAACGGATCGCCCGCCGCCGTGACCTCAGCCGGCCCGCGCTACTTCGGCTTCGTGACCGGGGGCTCGCTGCCCGCCGCCGTGGCCGCGAGCTGGTTGGCAACGGCCTGGGACCAGAACGGCGCCATGCCCGTGATGTCGCCGGTGGCGGCCCGCCTGGAGGAGACCGCCGGCGCATGGGTGCTCGACGTGCTCGGCCTTCCCGCTCGAGCCGCGGTCGGCTTCGTCACCGGCGCCACCATGGGCAACTTCACGGGCCTCGCCGCCGCCCGCCACGCCGTCCTCGCCCGTCAAGGCAGGGACGTCGAGGCCGACGGTCTGTTCGGCGCGCCCCCGATCCGAGTGGTCGTGGGGGAGGAGGTGCATGTCAGCCTGCTCAAGGCCCTGGCCCTCCTCGGCCTCGGGCGGAACCGAGTGACGAGGGTGCCCGTGGACCGGCAAGGGCGCATGCGGATCGACGTGCTGCCCGCCCTCGACGAGGCGACGATCCTCTGCCTGCAAGTCGGCAACGTGAACACCGGGGCCAGCGATCCGGTGGGGGAGATGATCCCCGCCGCCCACGACGCCGGCGCTTGGGTGCACGTCGACGGTGCCTTCGGCTTGTGGCTGGCCGCCGCGCCGGGGCGTCGCTCGCAGCTGGCGGGTGTCGAGGCCGCCGACTCGTGGTCGACCGACGCCCACAAGTGGCTGAACGTGCCCTACGACAGCGGCCTCGCCATCGTCGCCGACCCGGCTCGCCTTCACGCCGCCATGGGCGCCACCGCCGCCTATCTCCAGACCGAAGGCGGCCGAGAGGCGTTCAACCTCGTGCCCGAGATGTCGAGGCGGGCGCGCGGCGTCGAGGTATGGGCGGCGCTGCGCTCCCTCGGCCGGGCCGGGGTGGCCGGGCTCGTCGAGCGCACCTGCGTGCTGGCGGCCCGCTTCCGCGATGGTCTGGTGGGGGCGGGCTACGAGGTGCTGAACGAGGTCGTCGCCAACCAGGTGCTCGTCACGTTCGGCGAACGCACGCCCGCGGTGCTGGGGGCCATCCAGGCCGACGGGACGTGCTGGTGCGGGGGGACGACGTGGCAGGGGCGCCCCGCCATGCGCATCAGCGTGTCGAACTGGTCGACCACCGAGGCCGATGTGGACCGCAGCCTCGAGGCTATCATCCGGATCGCCCGCGCCCACGCCTGACCGCGGCCCACGTTTCAACCCGTGACGTAACCCATCGCGTCGACGATCACGTCTCCGCCTCCCGAGGAGAACACGGTGATCGCGCTGCTGACGCCGAGCTTGACGAGCGCCGCGCTGGCCACCGTCTGACCGGTTCGCTCGACGTTGAGGTCCGAAGCTTGGGGCCGAGGCGAGCCGCTTGGGTAGGCGGTGAGGTAACCGGGGCGGAGGGTGTTCGTCGTGGTGATGATCACGAACACGGCCGCGGCCGAGGATGCCACCCCGCCCCGCGCGGGTCGAGACGCTCACCGCTCCCCCCGGCGGGACGGGGCCGACCGGGGAGGTGACCCGGGTGTCCCTGAGCCGCGCCGCCTGGAGGGGCACGAACAGCCCGCTCGCCGACGGAGCCGCGGCCGCATCGGTGACGTAGCCGGCGACATCGGCGAGCACATGGGTGGGCGTCGACGAGAGCAACGCGATGGTGCCGTCACTCCTCACCGGGACGGCGACGAGGTTGGCGCGCACCTCGCCCTGGTGGTCGAAGTTCAAGCTGGACGCCCTGGGGGCTGGGCCTGCTCCCGGGTAGACGGTCAGCCATCCTGGCGACGCGTCGACCGCGGTGATCTGCAACAGCACGGCGGCCACCCCACTGGCCGGGATGCCGCCCCGCCCGAGCACGGTCAGGTGTGCGGGTACCTGCGGTACGAGAGACCTGGCGGGCAGGCCGATGCCACTTCTCGTGTCGAGGATCCTGCGAGGAGGCAGGCTGACGATACGACCGAGGGTCGCGGTCGTGGCCGGGAGGAAGTAGCCGCTCACGTCGAGCACCAGGTCGGCGCCGCCACCGGCGACGTAGAACGACACCTTCCCCGTCGCACCGACCGGAACGACGGCGAGGTCGGATGCGATGGTGCCCACTGTGAAGTTCTCGATCGAGGCGAGTGGGACACGGGCGCCGGCGGGATAGGCCGTCACGTAGCCGATCCCCTTTGCATTGGTCACCGTCACGTTCACGGCGACGGCGACCGCGCCGTCAGGCACGGGCGTGCCCGCACCCGCCACCGTCACCGACCGAGTCTCTCCTGCATAAGGCGGCTCGACGCCGAGCGGCCCCGGCTGTCGCGTATCGAGCGCGCGATACGGCGTCACCGGCACGAAGCGGGCCGCATGCCCGATCGAGGTCGGTGGTCGCCACGCCGTCGAGCTGCAAGCACGGCTGGCTTGCGCGGCCAACGCCGCCCTCATGGTCGCGTCGGCAGGAGCGCGACGATTCTGGACCTCGTAGGGGTCGTGGACGAGGTCATAGAGCTCTTCCTCGCCGGTCGAGTAACGGGCGTACTGGAACGCCGTCGTGCGAATGGCGCAGTAGGAGGGGACGCCGTTCGCGTCGGCCACCCATTCCGTCAAGGCGCTGAGACGCCAGGGCACCACCCCCGAGAGCAGGGGCAGGAAGCTGCGGCCGTCGGCGCCCGGCATCGACGTGCCCGCGAGGCCGGCGAGGGTGGGGGCGATGTCGATGTTCTGCACGAGGTGGCCGTCGCGACGGGGAGCCGTGCCGACCGCGTCATAGCGGACGATCAACGGGATGTGGAGGACGTCGTCGTAGGGCGTCGCTTTGCTCTGCCACCGGTGCTCGCCCCAGTCGAAACCCTGATCGCTGCTGAAGACGATCAGGGTGTGGGAGAGCCGCCCGGTGTCGGCGAGAGCTCTGACGATCGTCCCGACCGCGTCATCGTCGGAGAGCAGCGTCTCGCGGACGTGTCGACGCTCGTTGTCGAGCGTCCTGGTCTGAGCCGCGGTCAGCAGCGGTAGGGCACGAATGTAGGCGGGCTTGTCAGAGACATCGAGCTCGTTGAAGTCGGGCCCGTGAGGAATCGGCATCTGCGCGAACTTGCCGAGGTCGCGGGGCGCCGGCTTCTGGCCGCCGTGAGGGCCGAAGGGCGTGAACAGCATGAAGAGCGGCTGTGAGGAGGGCGTCTGGCGGATGAACGTGTCGGCGTACGTGCTCAAGACGTCGGTCGAATAGTCGGCTGCCGTGCTTCCGTACGACTTGAGCACGCCGTTGTGATCGAGTTGGTAGTTGTAGTACGCACCTCCGGTGTTGTCGTACGTGCCGGAGAAGGCCGTCCAGTCGCTCCAGCCCGGAGGCTTCGCAGGGCCGATCCAGCTGTTCAGGTACTTGCCGACCAATCCGGTTCGGTAGCCCCGCGCGGCCATGGTGGTGGCGATGGTGCTGCTGTCATCGAAGGGATGGGAGCCCTCGCAATCCGGCCCGTTCGTGAAGGTGCCGTCGGCATGCGGGTAGCGACCCGTGAGCAGGCCGGCGCGGCTCGGGCAACACACCGGTGCCGAGGCGATGGCGTTGGTGAAGGTGGTGCCGTGCGCGGCCAGCTGGTTCAGGACGTTCGGCATGACGACGGTGTCGTCGAGTCGCTGATCGTCGGTGAGGATCACCACCACGTCCGGGCGCGGCGACGTCGTGCTGGACGCGGACCGCACCGGCAACCGAAACGTGACCCCTCCCGCCGCGATCGGGGTCAGCGCGCCGGCGAGCGCGAGGGGGAGTGTGGCCAGCTCGGCGATGCGGCGGGGGAGGAGACGTCCCCCTGGCACCGCGCCGGGAGCTAGGTCATGGCGCTGAGCGTCTCGACCCGATGGCGAGGCGGCCTGGCCGATCGACCCGAGCTCCCCGAAGGACGGCTTCGGCACGCGGCCCCGTCTCCCTTCGTTCTGCGCTGATGCGGCTTTGCAGGAACCCGGCCCGAATGGGCTCCCGGTGCGGCCCTCGCCCCGTCCGTCTCTCGCCACGATCCCTCCCAGACGTGCTGTCGTGCCCGCGACAGCGACCGACACGCCGGAGGGCCCGCCGAGGCGACCATCAGCAGAGGCGCGCCCAGTCGAAGCCGCACCAGGCCACATCGACAGGCCGCCGACCTCCACACTCGCCACGCCCCTGGGCTCGGTATCCAGCGCGTCCCTGCCGCCGTCGCGGACCCTATGCCACTCTCGGCGGTCGTCTCAAACCACCGGAAGCTTTGGGAGGGGGCCCGGCGCGCCCGTGCGACGAGACCAACGTTGACTTGACATAACGTGGATTATGGGCGTTCACCGAATCGGTGGCGAATCGGTGCCAGAAGGCCGCCGGGTCAACGAGGCGGCCGAACGTGCGGAAGTCGCACGATCTCATGACTGGCTCGGGATGGCGTGAGGCGCGACTGGCCCCCCGTGGGGAATCCCGGGGCTGCCTTCCACCGCGCCCCGGGCGAATCAGGAGGCTAGACGTGCGGAAGTCGCGCGATCGGCGATGTGAAGGACGCGGACCGCCGCCGCGCTCTCGATCCGACGGATCCGGCGTATCGTCACGTGACGAAATGTCGCGACGGGAGCCAGGGTCGGACTTACGATGACGCCATGGCCCCCACCACGGACCGACGGTGCGCCTGGTGCGGTCGGCGCTTCACGCTGCGCCCCGGTCCCGGCCGCCCTCGCCGCTACTGCCGGCGCTCGTGCCGCCAGCGTGACTACGAGGCTCGCACCCGCGCCGCCGAGGTGGGCCTGAGCGAGCGCGAGCTCATCGTGGCCCGCCACGAGCTCCACGCGCTGTACGACCAGCTCTGGGTGCTCGAGTGCGCCGTCCACGACGTGGAGCCCGATCTCACCGAGCACCGCACGACTGCTGAGCTCCGAGAGTCGTTGGCCTGGCTCCTTGATGCGGCCCGACCCCTCATCGCCCTCGCCCGCTGAACCCGACGAGGCCACCGAGGCCGCTGGACCCGCCGAACCGGCCCCGCCTGGGCCCTTCGACTCATTTGCGGCGCCGGCGCTTGCCGCCGCCGCTTATTTCCAGTAATTCAATAGAGAACATCGAAGAGCGGTGAGCGAGAGTTATGCACAGCAGACGGACGTTCTTGACCATTGCCCTGGTGACGGGCGTGAGCCTCGCCGCCGCGGCGTGCGGCGACAGTGCCCCGGGCGCGAACGCGGGCACAACGACGCCAGCGAGGGGGGCGTCGAGCGCGGCCGGCCACGGCGAGAAGGTCACGCTGCGTCTCGGTTACTTCCCGAACATCACCCACGCCACCGCGCTCGTCGGGGTGGCCAAGGGGATCTACCAAGACAAGCTCGGGCCCGATGTGACGCTGAAGACCTCGACCTTCAACGACGGCACGAAGGCCGTGGAAGCTCTCTTCGCCGACGCCATCGATGCCACCTACATCGGTCCGAACCCGACCATCAACGCGTGGCAGAAATCCGACGGCACCGCGATCAAGATCATCTCCGGGGCCACATCGGGCGGGGCGTTCCTCGTGGTGAAGCCCGACATCAACTCCGCCGCCGCCTTGAAGGGCAAGACGATCGCCACGCCGTCGCTCGGCAACACCCAGGACGTAGCGGCCCGAGCGTGGCTCAAGGAGCAAGGTCTGTCGACCGAGACCGCCGGCGGTGGTGACGTGTCGATCAAGCCCCAGGACAACGCCACCACCTTGCAGACCTTCGTCGCCGGAACCATCCAGGGCGCGTGGGTGCCCGAGCCGTGGGCGACGCGACTCATCCAACAAGGGGGCGGCAAAGTGCTCGTGGCCGAGAAGGATCTCTGGCCGCGCGGGCAGTTCGTCACCACGCAGCTCGTCGTCGCGCAGAAGTTCCTCGCCAAGCATCCAGACGTGGTCGAGAAGCTGATCGAGGGTCAGGTCGCGGCCAACGACTACGTGAACAAGAACCCGGGCGACGCCGAGAAGGTGGCCAACGCCGAGATCGGGAGGATCACGACCAAGCCCCTCGCACCGGCGGTCATCACCGCGGCGTGGAAGAACCTGGAGTTCACCAACGACCCCATCGCGTCATCGCTGAAGACTTCGGCGGACAATGCGGTCGCCGACGGTTTGCTGAAGCCCGTGAATCTGAGCGGGATCTACGACCTCAGCCTTCTCAACAAGGTGCTCGCCGCTCAAGGCCAACCCGGCGTCAACGACCTGTGATCGCACCCGTGACCACCAGGCTGAGCGAGCCTCGTCCGCCCCTCAGGGCGGCTGAGCCCGACACCGTCATCCTCCGGAACGTGTCGAAGGTCTACGGGCACGGCCCAGGGCAGGTACTGGCCCTCGATCGCGTCTCGCTCGAGGTGGCGCACCGCGAGTTCGTCTGTCTGGTCGGTGCCTCTGGCTGCGGCAAGACGACGCTGCTCAACCTCGTGGCCGGCCTCGACGACGGCTCGGCGGGCGCGGTCGAGCGCGCCGGGCGCGCCGCAGTGATGTTCCAGGAGTCGTCACTGTTCCCCTGGCTCACGGTGCACAAGAACGTCGAGCTGGCGCTGCGCTTCAGGGGGGTGCCCCGAGGGCTGCGCCGCGGGCAGGCCGAGGAGCTGCTGGCGCTCGTCCGCCTCGACGGGTTCGGCGATCGCCAGCCGCACGAGCTGTCGGGCGGCATGCGTCAGCGGGTCGCGCTCGGCGCGGGCGCTCGCGCAACAAGGCGAGGTCTTGCTGATGGACGAACCCTTCGGCGCCCTCGACGCCATGACCCGTGACCTGATGCACGACGAGCTCGAGCGGATCTGGCGACAGACCGGGTGCTCGGTGCTGTTCGTCACCCACAACGTGCGGGAGGCGGCCCGGCTGGCCGACCGCATCGTCGTGCTCACGAGCCGTCCGGGTCGCGTGGCCGAGGAGTTCTCCGTGGACATCCCGCGGCCTCGCCGCATCGAGGATCCGGACGTCTCCTCGCTCACCGCCGTGGTGACCGCCCGCCTGCGAGAGGAGGTCGCTCGGCATGGCCGTGGTTGAGCGCAGGGTGAGACGGGGCGTCCCAAGCGTCGATCAGCAACTGGCCGGGCTCGATGCCCTCGAGGTACCACGGGAACAACGCGTCAGCTTCGGCCGACGCCTGTGGTCGATGACCTGGCCAAAGGTGGCCGCCCTCGCCATCGCCGTCTTCCTGTGGCAGTGCGTGGTCTGGAGCCATTGGAAGCCGGAGTTCGTGCTCCCTGGGCCGGCGACGGTGTTCCGGCGGATGTATGACGATCTGTCGACGGCCACGGTGTGGCAGGCGATCGGCATCACATTGCGTCGAGGCGCGTGGGGCTTCTTCCTGTCGATCATCATCGGCTCGACCATCGGCCTGCTCGTGTCTCGCTTCCGGCCCATGCGGGCCGCGGTCGGCTCGCTCATCACGGGGCTACAGACCATGCCCTCGATCGCGTGGTTCCCCCTCGCCATCCTCCTCTTCAAGCTGAGCGAGGCGGCGATCACCTTCGTGATCATCCTCGGCGCCTCCCCGTCGGTGGCCAACGGCCTCATCCACGGCATCGACAACATCCCACCGAACCTGCTGCGGGCCGGGCGGGCAATGGGCGCGAAGGGACTCGGCTACTACCGTCACGTCGTCCTGCCGGCCGCGCTCCCCTCCTTCACGGGGGGCCTCAAACAGGGATGGGCCTTCGCGTGGCGCAGCTTGATGGCCGGCGAGCTGATCGTCGTCATCGCGAACAAGCACTCCCTCGGCGAGCTCCTCGACACCAATCGGAGCCTCGCCGACGGGCCCGGGCTGCTCTCGATCATGTTGATCATCCTCGTGATCGGGATCGCCCTCGACTCGCTCGTCTTCGCGCAGATCGAGAGGCGGATCCGCCGCAAGTGGGGCCTTCGCGCCTGACCACGCCTGCAGGTGGCAATGGAGCGCGCCACCGCTTCCCTCATTCAGAGCAGCTCGGCGCGACCGGGGATGTCGAGGCGGCGCAGATCCCGCCGGTAACGGACGAGGCGCTCGCGGTAGCTCGCGACGCCGTGAGCGACGAGGGCGGCGTCGGCCCCTCCCTCGCGCATGCGAGCGGGCACACCGAGGGCGAGGGCGCCGGGGGGAACGATCGTGCCGTCGAGCACCACGGCGTTGGCCCCGACCACCGCGCCGCGATGGACGACCGCTCCGTGGAGCACGATCGCGCCTGACCCGACGAGGCTGCCCGACTCGATCCGGCAGCCTTCGAGGTGCACGAGGTGCCCGATCACGCAGTCGTCACCGACTTCCGTCGCGTGGTCGCTCGCGGTGTGCACGACACTGCCGTCCTGCACCGAGGTCCGGGCTCCGATCGAGATGCGGTTGCTGTCGCCGCGCAACACCGCGCCCGGCCATATCGAGGCCTCAGGACCCAGCGCGACGGCACCGATCACCACCGCGTCAGGATGCACGTACGCGGACGGATCGATGGCAGGCACCAAATCGCCGAGGGCGTAGACGGCCATCGCCGAACCACCGTACCTGAGCGCCCCCGAGCCGCACCGGGGCGGGTGGTCAGCGGCGCGACGCGCCAAGTACGGTTGACCACCTATGCCCCGCAGGATCGAGGTCGAGCTGACCAGCGCGCGCCCGGACGGCACGTGGACCTGGCGCGCGGCCGGGGCACGAGAGCCCAAGGGGGTGCTCTCCAGCGATCTGCTCCTTGGCGGGGCGCGCGTCGGCGACGTGCTGCGGGTCGAAGCCGAAAGTGACATCGACGGCATCACGATCCTCGCCGTGCTGCCAGCCAAGGAGGCGCGCAAGGAGCCGGAGCGGCTCGAGATCCTGGCGAGCGACCGGACGTTCGAGCCGGTCACATCCACCCTGGTCGCCCGCCGCGACAAGCCCCGCCGTGAGCGCAGCGACCGCCCGCGTCGCGACGCGGACGCCGAGCGACGCGAGCGGCGACCACGCAGCGCTCGCCCCGAGGGAGACCGTCCCTCCAGCGCGACCCGTGAGCGTGGGCCGCGGGGGGACGGAGAGGGCGGTCGGGGGGAGCGTGGAGGGGGCGGGCGCTCCGAGGACTCGCGCGGGCGTCAAGAGGGCGAGCGACGGGAGCGGCGCGAACGGCCGCCTCGACCCGAGGTGCCGATGCTGCCCGACCGGCCGAAGCCGAAGCGGCTCAAGCCGGGCAAGACCCACCGCAACGACGTGCTCAAGTCGCTGCCCGACGAGCAACGCGCCGTCGCCGAGCAGGTGTTGCGGGGAGGCATCCCCGCCGTTCGCGAAGCGCTTCGAGAGCAAAACGACAAGCTGCAGGCCGAAGGCCAGCCGCCCATCAAGCCCGACGGCGTTCTCGCCCTGGCCGAGGATCTCTTGCCGAGAGTGCGCGGTCCGCGGAGTGGCTCGACCGCGCCGAGGCCGCCCTCGCCGACATCGACGAGCTCGATCTGCGCGACCTGCGCTCGGTCGTCGCCGCCGCCGGCGATCCGGCCGTGGCCCGCGACGAAGGCACGCGCGAGCTGGCCGACAAGGTCCGTGACGGCCTGGCGGTCCGGCAGGAGAAGGAGCACCAGGAATGGCTGGCGGACATCGACACCGCGCTCGGTGTCGGGCGCGTCGTGCGGGCGCTGCGGCTCTCCTCGCGGCCGCCCAAGGCGGGGGTGCGCTTCCCGCCCGAGTTGGGAACCCGCCTGGCCGAAGCGGCGGGCGGTGCGCTCACCGCCGACGTCGCGCCTGATCGATGGGGAGCGGTGCTCGAAGCCGTCGCCTACTCGCCGGTCCGCGCCGGTGTCACGCCGGCGGGCTACCCCACCACGGTCACCGATGAGCTGAGGGCCATGGTCACCTCGGTCGCCTCGCTCGTGCCCACCATCGCCGCCCACTTCGGCGTCGAGCCCCCACCGGCCGGAGCGCGGGCGGGCCGCCCGGCCCGCCGTGCCGCTCCGGCCCGCCGGCCCAAGTCTGCCCCCGGGGGTAGCCGCCGCCCGATCCCTCCCCCTCCGACGCTGGCGCCGGAGGCCGCGCCAGCGGAGGCCGGAACGCCGGAGGCTGCACCGCCCGAGACCGAGCCGTCCGATACCGCGCCAGCGGAAGCCGCAACACCCGAGGCTGCACCGCCCGAGGCTGCACCGCCCGAGGCTGAGCCGTCCGATACCGCGCCAGCGGAAGCCGCAACACCCGAGGCTGCACCGCCCGAGACCGAGCCGTCCGATACCGCGCCCCCGCCGGACACTCCCCTGCCGGAGGTCCCGACCCTCGTCGTCGAACCCACCGACGACGGGATGTGAGGTCACCAGCCCCTACGATCCCGGCCATGGTCGACTATGAGGTCCAGGGTCGCATCGCGTTCATCACGTTGAACCGCCCCGAGGCGCGCAACGCCATCAACCGCCAGGTGGCCGAGGAGATCGAGGCGGCGATCGATCGCCTCGAAGAGGACCCCGAGGTGCGGGTCGGCATCTTGCGGGCCGTCGGCGTGGGCGACCGACCGACGTTCTGCTCGGGGCAGGACCTGAAGTCGATCGGCACGCCCGAGGGCAACAGCTCCACGGCACGAGGCGGGTTTGCCGGCCTCGTCATCCGTGAGCGGCGCAAGCCACTCATCGTCGCCGTCGACGGCCTCGCCACGGCCGGCGGTTGCGAGATCGTGCTGTCCTGCGACCTCGTGGTGGCCAGCAGTCGTTCGTCGTTCGGGCTGGCCGAGGTCAAGCGCAGCCTCATCGCCGGCGCCGGCGGCCTCTTCCGTTTGCCCCGCGCCATCGGCCGTGCCGCAGCCATGGAAGCCATCCTCACCGGCGAGCCGCTCGCGGCCGACCGCGCCTACCAGCTCGGTCTGGTCAACCACGTGGTCGAACCCGACCAGGTCGAGGCGACCGCGGTCGCGCTCGCCACCAAGATCGGCGAGAACGCGCCGCTCGCCATCGCCGCCAGCCGCAAGGTCGTGCTCGCCGCGGATTACGAGAGCGACGACGCGCTCTGGAAGCTCACCCACGAGGCCATGGGAGAGATCATGCAGTCCGAGGACCTGCAGGAAGGGCTGAAGGCCTTCGTCGAGAAGCGACCACCGCAGTGGAAGGGCCGCTGAGGAGGAGCTTCAGCGGGCGATCCCGTGCTCCCGTAGGAACTCGATCAGGCCAGGCACGAGGGGGTCGACGCCACCGAGCTCGGCCAGACCCACCCACCGAACCTCGGCGGCGTCGTCGCCCGCCCGAGGCGTCGCGCGGGCCTCGACGTCAACGAGGAAGTCGAGGATCACGAAGTGATGCTCGACGGAGATCCGCTCGACCCATCCGATGAAGCCGCCGCAGCGACCGGCGAGCCCAGTCTCCTCGGCGAGCTCCCGCTCGACCGCAGCGGCGAGCGTCTCGCCCCGCTCGACCCGGCCGCCCGGGATGCTCCAGGCTCCCGCCGCTGCTCCCCTCCCCCGGCGGACCAACAGCAGCGCTCCGTCGTGCACGACGATGGCGCCGACGCAGACTTCTGCATGGCCGGCAGGGTCAGGAGCCTTCGTCATCCGTCTGTGTCGTGTGGGGTCCGAGCGAGCGATGCACGACGATGGCTCGCGCCGTGAGGCCGAAGCGTTCGAAGAAGTTCTTGGTGGCGCGCTCTCCTGGCAGAGCGAGGCTGTCGATGCCCCTGCATCCCCGCGCCTCGCACCATTCGAGGATCAGGTTCATCATCGCCTCGCCGATGCCGACGCCACGGGCCTCCGGCTCGACGTAGAGGTCGTCGACGACGCCGAGCGTCGTCCCGTCACGCAGTGCCTCCAACCTCACGGTGCCATAGCCGAGCATGACGCCATCGAGCTCGCCGACGACGACGAGCGCGTCCTCCGCCTGCACGAGGAAGCTCAGGTTGAGCTCGATTGGCGCAGGCCGGGCCTCGCGCACCGCCCACATGGCACCGCCGCGCTGACCGGCCAGCTCGGTGGCGGCCGCCTCGGCCAGCTCGACGATGCGCGGAAGGTCGCCCGGGACGGCGACCCGCGCGGTTTCCAACTTGCTCAGCGCTGGAGCTGGGCGATCTTGCCGAGCACCGTCTTGCGGGCGCGGTGGGCGATCTCGTAGCGACGCACCGCTTCGAGCTCGTCGGCGGTGAGACCGTCGAGACGCTGCACCACTTGCGATGCGGCCAGGGAGTCATAGGCGGGGATGGCCAGCTCGTCTTCCCCCACCGAGCCCGCCGTCACCGGGTCGTCGTCATCGTGGCGGACCGGGATGACCTCTTCGTCGGCGATTCCGGGCGAGTGCAGGACATCATCGCGATCGAAGGCGTCTCTGCTCGCGCCCTCGCCGTCCTGGCGCAGGCGCTCGAACGCCCGCTGCGCCTCCTGTTGGCCGCGATTCATCGCGAACTGCGCAGCCAGGCGCCCGATGCCGGCCTTGGCTTCCAAGTGGGCGCGGCCTTGCTCCACGAGCTGCGGGTAGCGCAGGGCGACGGTCACCAGCGCGCCGAGGGGGCCGTAGACGACCAGGTCGAGCAGCTGATCGATCGGGTTCTTGTCCTCGGCCATGGCTTCCTCTTCTCAGACGCAGTCGGCGCACAGCTGGCGGGCCGGATCAGCGAGCTGGCTCGGGTGCTTCACCAGGAAACAGGACTGGCACACGAACTCGCCCGGCCGCTTCGGTTGGATGCGATCGACCGGATCCCCCCGGTCGTCAACCTCGACTTCGTCCTCGTCGTCCTCCCGCTCGTCCTCGGCGGCGACGAGGCGGTCCTTCAGGATGGTGTCGAGATCGGCCTCGACGTCGTCGGGGGTGACGAGGTCCTCGTCCTCATCCTCCTCCTCGGCGGGCGTGGCGCGGCGGGCCGCCGGTTCGTCCAGCTCGTCACTTTCTTCTTCCTCTTCCTCCTCTTCGAGCTCGACGAGCTCGTCGTCGTCCTCGAGGACGGCGAATTCCTCCTCGTCCTCGAGGACGTCCTCGTCGAGCTCGTCCAGGTCCGCGTCGTCGAGCTCCCCTTCCGCGAACTCGTCCTCTTCGACGTCGACCTCGTCGAGGCTTTCTTCCTCTGCCATCCGTTCCCTCTGCTCGCCACTGGGGGCCGCTCGCGCGGCGGGATCATAGGGCCGGTGCACCCCCCGGCCACTCGTGCTCTGTGTGACGTACGTCTCACCCCAGGAAGCGGATGGCGGTGACCTCGATCAGCCGTTGAACGACGCTCGCAGGGCCAGGATGCTGTCCGCGTAGCGCCGCCCGACGGGCAGCACGCCGTCACGCACGAGCGAGCCGTATCCCTGGTAGTACGCGGCCAGACCGCGGTGCACGTCGCCCTTGGTGAGGCGGAGCAGCAAGGCCAGGGTCCTGGCGCTCATGCGGAGGTTGTCGATCGGCTCCCACGGGTTGAGGGCCACGCGGGAACGAAGCAAGGTGTGCGAGACCCATTGGACGGTGGTCGGCATGAGTTGGCCGATTCCCATCGCCCCCGTGCGGGACCGGGCCGTCGCATCCCAGCGGGATTCGCGAAAGGCCACCGCCATCAGGAGGTCGGCAGGAACGCCCGCCTCCCGCGCCGCCGCCCGGAAGAGCGGCACCAACCGCAAGCGCCGCGGATCCTTCACGATGACGCGAGGGAGGTGGGCGACGAGCGGGCCCGAGATGGTGATGGGCGGGATCCGCAACCTTCGCCCCACCCGCAGGATGCTCCGGCGGCGGAGATGGTTGGCGGCGCGCAGCGCCGACACCCGGGTTCCGTAGCGACGAGCGATCGAGCTGAGGGTGTCGCCCGCCTTCACCGTGTAGGTGAGGCGGAGCACGACGGGGCGCGCCGCGGGCGCCGGGCGGTGATGGCGGGCCGTGACGGCCACGCCGGCCGAGGTGCTGCCGGCCGCCGGGCCCACCAAGCTGGTGAGGACGACGGCCAGGGCGGCGAGACCGACCAGGATGCGAGACGTTCGGGACACGCGAGGCCTCCAGGGCTCGAGCCCCAACCCTCACCCACCGCGGCGCGGACCCTAGACCACCACCTCACGTCGAGGAAAGGGGCCTTCGACAAAACGCTCAGGTCCAGGTCGAGGTTGATCCGAAAGTGCAGGTCGAGGCCGGTCCGGGGTCAGCGGCCCAGGCGCCGGGCTTCGGCCCGCCGCTCCCCATCGAGGCGCTCGAGTGCCGGTTCGGTGGGGTCGATGTGGACCATCGCCTCCGCCACCAGCCGATGGCCGGCCTGCTCGGCGATCAGGCGATGCATCTCGAGGCAGACGCGCCGGTAGGCGGGATGGCCCTGCGCCGAGGTGCGCAGCTCGATCAGGTGGATGGCTTCGCGGGCGTTGAACTGCATGGCGAAGCGCACTCGATAGGCCATGGCCACCGCGTACGCGGCCTGAGTGATCGGGAAATGCTCGGCGATGGTGTCGTACAGCGATGCCGAACGGCGCATCGCGGCGTCGAAGGCGGGCGCGTGGCCAGCGGCATCGACCAGCTCCGGGCGCACGTAGCCGTGACGCGGGGTGAGCGGCTGCCATTCGATGGTGAGCAGCCGGTGGCGCTGGAGGTCGCGGAAGGCGCCGTAGTCGGCCAGCACGTCAAAGCGGTAGTCGATCCGTTCGAAGGCGCGACCCGGCTTGTGCCGGCGGTTGTCCCGCTCGCCGACGTAGGCGCGGAGCAGCGCCGTCCCGCTCGTCCGCGGCGAGCTTGCGCACCCGAGCGAGCACCTGGTGCTCGGGCTGATCGGTGAACGGATAGCAGATGGCGGCGAGCAGCTTGTCCTCGGCGTCGGGATCCCAGTCCGTCAGCACCACCGACGCCGTGTCTTCGGCCTCGCCCTCCTCGAAGAGGGAACGCACGATGCGCTGGGTGGCGACACGGGTGGCCCCCAGGTATTCGCTCCAGGCTCCACCCCGGTCGGGCAGATCGACGCGGCGGAGGAAGCTCGGGATCACCTTCCGCAATTCGTGCAGCATGAGCTCGGCGTAGTGACGCGCCTCGGGCAGGGGGTGCGCTCGCATCCGCAGTAGCAGGGCCTCGAAGGCCTGCCCGGTGCCGTAGATCCCGACGTTCGACACCGAGGCCGCGGGCAGCACCCCCCGGGCCGCGTCGAGGGCCTTGGCCCTGGTGGCTTGCCGGTACACGAAGTCGGAGTCGCGGGGGTCCTTCGGGAAGGTGGCACGGACATGGTCGGTGACCGCGGTGACCAACTCCGCGTAGGTGTCGAACATGCGGTCCATGTCGCCCACGTACCTCGTGCCGAGGGGGGAGCCGAGGATCATCGGGTCGCGGTGGTAGCGGTAGCGGCCCCCGAGGCGGGCGTCGTAGGCGATGTAGCGGGTGCTCTGCTCGAGGTAGCTCATGAGACGGCCCCACTCGAGCACCTTCGTGAGCAAGTTGGAGGCCTGCTCGCAGGCCAGGTGCACGCCCCCGAGTTGCGCCACGGAGTCATCGCCGTACTCGAGGAACACTCGCTCGTAGAGATCCTCGGCCCGCCGCAGGCCGACGGTGGCGTCGACGCCAGCATCGCCACTCACGTCGAGATCGCCGACGAACTCGTCGAGGAAGAGCCGCCTCAAGCTCTTCGGGCTGCGGCTGTAGCGGGCGAAGAGGGCGCCCTTCACCACTTCGGGGAGGTTGACGAGGGCGAACACAGGGCCGTCGAGATTCGTGAAGTAGCGGCGGAGGACGTCGGCCTCATGCGGGGCGAACTCCTCCGGCACGTACGTCACGTCCGCACTCTACGGCCCGCCCGCCGGGCGCCCGGGGAGCCGCCACCGGCTCTGAGCAGGGACGACGACAGGCCGACCGTCACGCCCTTTTCGCGGCCGCGCCGCGGTCGGGCGCGGCCGGCGCTAACCGTGGCGCAGAACGATCTTGCCGAACTGGGCGCCGTGCTCGAGGCGCTCCAGGGCGACTGGGTAGTCGAGCAGCCCGAAGGTCTGGTCGACCTTGATGGCCAAGCCGTGGTCGACGAGATCCGTGACGGCGGCGAACTCCTGGTAGGAGCCCATCGTCGAACCGATGATCTCGATCTGTTTGAAGAACAACCGTGGGAGGTTCAGCTCGACCTTGGGGCCGGAGGTTCCGCCGCACACCACCAGGCGGCCGCCGGCCTTCAACGCCCGAATGGACTGCTCCCACGTCGCCGGGCCGACGCTCTCGACGACCACGTCGGCCTCGACCGGCCACGAGCGCTCGGCCGAGTCGTAAGCCGCCTCGGCCCCGAGGGTGATGGCCTCCCGCGCTTGGCTTCGCTCCTGCTGGTGGCGAAGACTCGGGCTCCCATGTGCCGACCGAGGCAGAGCGCGGCGCTCGCCACCCCGCTGCCCACCCCGACGACGAGGAGGACGTCGCCGGCCGCCAGGCGAGCCGCGGCGCAGCATGCGATACGCGGTGAGGTAGGCCAAGGGGTACGCGGCCAGCTCCTCCGAGGTGCGGCTGGCCGGCGCGGTGACAACGTTGCGGGCCGGCGCCACCGCGTACTCGCCGTGGCCGCCCCAGCAGTGCTCGCCGTAGATCATGAAGCCCGCCCCCATCGGGCTGTCGTTGCCGAGCGCCACGATCTCCTCCACCGGCGAGACGGCCGGGTTGATCACGACCCGATCCCCCTCGGCGACAGTCGTGACTCCTTCGCCGACCTGGTCGACGTGACCAACGACGTCGCAGCCGGGCACGTGAGGCAGCGGCGGTTTCGGCAGACCACGCGTGACCCACAGATCCATGTGGTTGAGCGCGCTGGCGACGACGCTGGACGCGCACCTCTCCCGGCCCGGCGACGGGGTCGGGCACGTCGTCGGCCCACTCGTAGGAGCCGGGGCTCTCGTTGAGGATCCAGGCGCGCATGGGCGGCGACCGTGACGCGCCAGCGCGAGCTCCTCCGTCACACGGTCACACGACGAGACGGAGCGCGTCGGGCTCGACGCGCACCGAGACGGTTTTCACCTCAGCGATCGGGTCGCCGTCGAGCCACACCCGCAGCGGCCGGTCGAAGACCGCCGACCATGCCGCCGTGCGCTCCACCGCGATGCTCGGGTGCGGGAGGTGGGTGCCGGTCGGCAGGCGACGCCACGCCTGCCATCGGGCGGTGAAGGGCATCGAGGCGGCCACGTCCACGATGTCGAGACGCCCGTCGTTCGGATGGCCGCGAGGCGCCACGTCCCACCGGCCGATGTGCTCGGCGTTCATCACGGCCACGACCCGTCCCCTCCACCACGACCGCCGCGCCACGAGATGGGCGACGAACCAGTGCTGGCGACCGTCGAGCAGGACCGAGCCGAGGTCGGCCGGGACCACCCACGACTCCCTCGGGGGCGAGCCGCGGTCCCCGCCCAGGGTTTGCAAGAGGTCACCGCCCAACAAGTGCAGCGGCGGGAGGGCGGCGCCGGCTCGCCGGAGGGGTTCGATCACGGCCCGGGCCCTGGCATCGGAACCAACGTCGACCGGTGCGGCGCCCGCCCCTGGCTGCCATGGCGAACCCCACGGCTGGCCGCCCTCGATCGTCACTCGTCGCCGGCGACGCGCGAGGCGGCCACCACGCCCCGGAACAGCCGGTCCTCGGCCTCCCGCGCGACACGACGGGTGGCTTCGAGCGGGGCCACGTCCGCGATCTGGCGGAGGAGGTCGATCAGCTGCTTCATGTTGCGTACGAAATCGCCTCCGGAGAGCTCTTCCGCCTCCACGACCTCCGCGAACGACTCCCCCGCCGCCCACGCGAAGGCGACCGCGCCGAAGGTGGGGTCGGGGGCGCGGGTCAGGCTCAGCCCGGCCTCGTCCTCGGCCGCGTTCAGCTCGCGGGCCAGCGATTCGATGGCCGACCAGCGCTTGCGGGCGAGCGCCGACGGGAACCACGGCGCGGGTGGCGGCTCGGGGCTGCGGTGCTCGTACGTGAACCCCGAGGCGATCGCGGCGAGGGCCGGCCCGTCGAGGTCGTCGAGAAGCCCTTGGCGGAGGGCCTCGACGACGAGCAAGTCGCACTCGTGGAAGAGCCGAGCGAGGCGTTCACCGGCGTCGGTGAGCGTCCATCCGTCGAGGTAGCCCCAGTTGCCGAGCAGTCGCAGCACCCGGTCGAAGCGGCGGGCCAGCGACTCACTCCGGCCCGTGACTCGACGGCGGAGGTCGTCGACCTCGCGGGCCACCCGCTCTGCCTGCACGGCGGCCCTCAGCCGCTCGGCTAGGCGGGGATCGGCTTGAACGGGATGCTCGACGGAGCCGTCCGGCGCGGCGCGCTTCGGGCGCGTGGGGATCTCCACCTTCAGGCGGCCGAGGCGGCGTGCGATCTCGCGTTGGAAGTCCGCGCGGTTGGGGGCGTATGGCGTCGGCAGGTCGAGATGGCCGATCGGCTGGGGCGGCTCGTCGAAGTCGTCGGCATCGAGGAGAAGCTGGGCACGAGCCGGGGTGATGGCCCGCACCCGCATACCTCCCTTCCGGTGCGCCACGGCCAGCACCGCGGCGCGGTCCTCATGACGACCCCTTCGCACCGAGACCACGTCGCCCGGGCGCAGACGACCGAGCGCAAGCTCGATGTCCTTCGCCGGGGACGCGCTCTTGCGCCGGTCGGCTCGCGACGTCAGGCGCCGGAACTCCTCCAGGTCGCCGTAGGGGCTCACCGCCAGCTCTCTGAGCTCGGTCAAGACCTGGTCGCGGCGCTCGAGACGAGCCTCGAGGCGCACGACGTCACGGTCGGCCTGGTACTGCGCGAACGACAAGTTGAGCAGGTGGTGGGCGCGGTCGGCCGGGTACGAGCGCACGAGGTTGGCGGCCATGTTGTAGGTGGGGCGGAACGCAGAGCGCAGATCGAAGGAACGGCTGGAGGCGAGCGAGGCCACCTGGTCGAAGGGCACGAAGGGGCTCCACAGCACGATGGCGTGGCCGAGGGTGTCGATGCCGCGTCGCCCGGCTCTTCCCGTGAGCTGTGTGTAGTCCCCCGGGGTGAGGAAGGCGTGGTGCTCGCCACCGAACTTGGTGAGCTTCTCGATGACGACCGAGCGGGCAGGCATGTTGATGCCCACCGCGAGGGTCTCGGTGGCGAAGACCACCTTGACGAGGCCCTCCACGAAGCAGTGCTCGACCGCCTCCTTGAAGGGCGGCACCATCCCGGCGTGGTGCGGCGCGATGCCGGCCTCGAGACCAGCGAGGAAGCGGCTGTAGCCGAGCACCACCAGGTCGTGGTCGTCCATCGACCCGAGGTGCTCTTCGACGACCTCCCGGATGCGATCGCGCTCTGGTCCCGAGGTGAGGCGGAGCCCGGCGTCGAGAGCCGACTGGGCCGCCTCGTCGCAGGCGTTCCGGCTGAAGATGAAGTAGATGGCCGGCAACATGCCTTCGGCGTCGAGCCGCTCCACCACCTCCACCTGTCTCGGCGTGTAGAGACGGCGCCGGGCACGATGGCGGCCGCCACCTCGCCAGCCCCGCACCGCCTCGTCGTCCAGACGATGGGCTTCGGGGTTCGGCCGGCCGTCTACGAGGGTCGGCAGGAGATGGAGCCGATCCGACGTCTTGTCGCCGATCATGTAGAGGTTCTGCAGGGTGACCGGCCGGCGCTCCTCGATCACTGCCGCGGTCGGACCGCGCACGGTCGAGATCCAGTCGGCCAGCTCCTCGGCGTTCGACACCGTGGCCGAGAGGCAGACCAGGCGAACCTCGGGCGCGAGGTGGATGATCACTTCCTCCCACACGGGCCCGCGGTAGGTGTCCTGGAGGTAGTGGACCTCGTCGAGCACCACCAAGCCGAGGCGTTCGAGGGCGGCCGAGCGCGCGTAGATCATGTTGCGCAGCACCTCGGTCGTCATCACGACGACACCGGCATCGCCGTTGATGGAGTTGTCCCCCGTCAGCAGGCCCACTCGATCGACGCCGTGCACGGCCACGAGATCGCGGTACTTCTGGTTCGACAGCGCCTTGATGGGGGTCGTGTAGAACGCCCGCCGCGCGGTCGCCAGCGCCCGGGCCACTGCGTATTCGGCCACCACGGTCTTTCCCGAACCGGTCGGGGCAGCTACGAGCACCGACTCGCCGGCGTCGAGGGCGTCGAGGGCGTTGCGCTGGAAGTCGTCCAGGGCGAAGGCATAGCGGGCCAGGAGCGCATCGCGCTCGGGGAGCACGCCACCAGTGTGCCCGCTCGGGCCCTGCTCGCCTCGGCTCACGTCGTCGCGGCAGCGCGTGCTTCGGCTCGCCGCTTCGAGCGCTGGATGAACCATCCGATCAGAATGGAGAGCTCGTAGAACACGTACATCGGGATGGCGAGGGCTAGCATGCTGTAGGGGTCCCCACTCGGGGTGATGACCGCGGCCACGACGGCGATGATCACGATGGCGTAACGGCGGAACCGCGACAGGGCCGGGGGGTGAGGACCCCCACGAGCTCGAGGAAGACGAGCACGACCGGGAAGAGGAAGCCGGCACCGAAAGCCACCATCATCAACACGACGAGGCTGATGTAGGAGTTGGGGGTGAACAGGGGCGCCACCGAGCTGCCCGAGAACGAGATCAGGAAGTCGAGGGCAAGGGGCAGCGTCCAGTAGGCGATGAACGCACCGAAGGCGAACAGCGCCAGTGCCGAGAGCACGAACGGCACGGCGTAGCGCTTCTCCCGGGGATGCAGGCCCGGCGTGACGAACCGCCACAGCTGCCACAGGACCACGGGCAAAGCCACCACCAGGCCGCCCCATCCGGACACCTTGATGCGGATGGCGAAGCCGTCGAGCGGGCCGGTGATGACGAAATTGCCACCCGATGCGCACTTGCCCGCGTGGCTCGCGCACCAGTCGTTGTATGGGCCCTGGAGGAAGTGCAGGATCGGGTTGTAGGCGAGGAACACGATGGTGGCGCCGGCGACGATGGCGAGCATCGACTTGATGATCCGCCCGCGGAGCTCGGCGAGGTGCTCGGTGAAGGTCATCCGATCATCGGGCGTGCGCACCCGGGGGCGGCCGGAAGAGGGTCGGAGCTTCACGTCACCCAGTTCGGTGCGGCGGCGGCAAGTCGATGGGAATGTCGTCGGCCGGAGCGGGCAAGGCGGTCACAGAGGCAACTTGGGCAGGAGGGGGCAAGGTGAGCGCACCGGCCATCCGGAGCTCGTCGGGTACCGGCGCCGGGAGCGGCGGGTCGGGCAGGTCGCCGGACACCGCCTCGACCGGGCCGGTGTCGGCCGCGAGGGTGGCGTCCTCGTCCTCGAGCTCGTCGACCGAGAACGGTGAGCGCATCATGTCCGTGGTGGAACGCACCTCGCGCATCGGCTCGTCGAGCACGTCGCGCAGCTCGGCTTGGAACCCGCTGCTCATCCGCCGCAGCTCGCCATAGACGCGACCCACCTTGCGGACGGCCTCGGGCAGCTTGTCAGGGCCGAGGACGATCAGGGCGATCACGAGGATGACCAGCAGCTCGCCGCTACCGACGTTGAACACGACCGGGAGTCTACGGAGGCCCCTGCCCGCGACGGGAGCGGAGCAGCAGGGTTCTCAGGGACCGACCCCGCGCCGATCGCCTCCTCTCTGTAGCCCTCGGAGCCGGAGCTGCCAAGATGCCCGGCGTGCAGCAGCGCCTCCCCTCGTTGCTCATGCCGCCCGTGGCCTTCGCCCACCGAGGCGGCCGGGCCCACGCGCCCGAGAACACGCTCGAGGCCTTCCAGCTGGCTCTACGCCTGGGGGCGACGGGGCTGGAGAGCGACGTGTGGCTGAGCGCCGACGGGATCGCCGTCCTCGACCACGGCGGCGTCCTCGGCGGGCTGCTGCGGCGGCGGAGGATCGCGACGGCGGCCCGCCACGAGCTCCCCCATCACATCCCGACCCTGGCGGAGCTCATCGACGCCTGCGGGTGGGACTACCACCTCGCGCTCGACCTGAAGAACGGCGAGGCCGGGGCGACGGTGATCGAGACCGTCCGGGCGGGAGCTCCGGCACTGCTGAGCCGGTTGTGGCTCTGCCATCCCGACTGGCGAGCGGTGGCCGAGCTGCGGTCCCTCGACCACCATGTCAAGCTGGTCGACTCCACCCGGCTCTCGCGCGATCAGGGAGGGCCCGGAGCGTCGCGCCGCCAGTCTCGCCGAGGCAGGCGTGGACGCCATCAACTTGCACCATTCCGACTGGACCGGCGGGCTCACAACCCTCTTCCACCGCTTCGAGCGCTACACGTTGGCGTGGGACCTGCAGTACGAGGCGGGATTGCGCAACGTGCTGCGCATGGGCATCGACGGTGTCATGAGCGACTCGGTCGACCGGATGTCCGACGCGTTCCGGGCCGAAGGCCTCGCCTGACGGGCGCTACAGGAAGCCCAGGTGGTTGAGCGGCCAGATGCGCAAGAAGGCGCGGCCCACCACCTTGCTCTCGGGAATCGCTCCGAACGATCGGCTGTCGACCGAGACGACGCGGTTGTCCCCCATCACCCAGATCTCGCCGGAGTTGATCGTGACCGGCCCGAAGTCCGTCGTGGCGTCCTTGTTCTCCGCGTCGAGGTAGGGCTCGTCGAGGAGTCGCCCGTTCACGATGACGTGGCCGCCTTTGCCCTGGACCGTCTCACCCGGCAAACCGATGACCCGCTTGATGTAGTCCTCGATCCCGTTGTCCGGCTCGTTGGGTGGCCGTTCGAAGACCACGATGTCACCGCGGTGGATGGGGTGCAGCTTGTAGCTCAACTTGTTGACGAGAACCCGATCGCCCTTCTGCAGCGTCGGGACCATCGACTCGGACGGGATGTAGAAGGCCGCCAGCAGGAACGTCCGGATGAGGAACGCCACCAGCAGCGCACCGCCGATGACCAGGCCCCATTCGATGATCGAGCGCGTACCGGAGGACTTCTTCTTCTTGCGCTTCCGGCCAGGGGGCGCGACGTCGGCGGTCACCGGTTCCTCGAGCGGCGGACCGACGGCAGCGAAGGAGTCCTCGCCGACGGCCGGATCCGGCGCGGGTTCCGTGCCGTCGTCGAGCGAAGCCATCTACGCCACGCTACCGGAGGGTCTGGAATCGCCAAGGGCGCGCGCCGCGACCGCGCCGGCAGCTGCAGTGACGGCGAAGAAGCCTGGATCGTCGCGCGCCGTGCGCCCCATCGTGGTGACGTCGAGACCGGCTGCATCGAGGAGCTCGACCACATCGGGCACCTCGACCAGCTCGATTCGATGGTGCTCGTCGAGCCCGGCCGCCTTCAGCTCGGTGGCGATGCGATCGGCGTGAGGGCCTTCGGGTACGGCGAGGACTGCGGGCCGCGCGGCCAGCGAGAGCGCGACGAGCGTCTGGCGGCTCACGCCGCGATGCCGGGGCCGTGCATCAACCTCGGAGTAGCGCAACGCGACGATGGGGGTGCCACCAAGGGCGGCGACCATGTCGACCATCGGCGCGAGCTCGAGGGCGCTGGCCCCCAGGGCGGTGCCCGTGCCGACCACGCCAGGCCCCGGAGCGACCACCATGGCGTCGCCGTCGGCCAGCGCGAGCGCAGACGGAAGGTTCACCGCCTCCCGCTCGCCGCCAAAGGCCTGCCCTGCCGTGATGGTGGCCTCGAGCAGACCCCGCTCCCTGAGCGCGGCCACGAGATCCGACAGGGCCAGCGCCAGGCCGGCGGCCTCGGTCATCACATAGGTCAGCTGGCAGCGAGGTGAGAGGTGCTTCAGCACCGCGGCGACGCAGGCCACCTGGCTGTGCAGCCCGCAGCACACGACGGGACGGTCCCTGAGGTCGGCCACGGGCAGCTCGGGGTCCTCGGCCACGGCCTCCTCGGCGGCGCCGGTGTCCACCTGGAGGCTCGTGTATCGGAGCTTCATGATGTGCCCGGGGCCCGGCTCGGACCACCCGTCGCGTGAGAGGTTCCAGTGCACGACGTGCCAACCTCCCGTGCCGAGCCCGAGATCCACCGCGGTGGTGTTGACCACGACGCGGTCGCCGGCCGCCACCGTCCCGATGAGCTGCGTCAGCACGTAGGCGCGGCTGCCGTCGTCGAGCAGCACCCGCTGCAGCCCCCGTCGCTCGGCCACGAGCTGGCCGACAACCCGCGTCTCGAAGCTAGGCATCAGCCGACGGGATAGCGGAAGCGCGCCGGCGCGTGGTGCCGCCGCGGGCGGCAGTGGTACCAAGCGCGGGCCGCAGGCGCGGGCCGTTGGCTGACGCCCCCGGGCGATGCCCCCGGGGCGGCGGCGCTGGCCGGCGCCGGAGCCGGGGGGCGGCGGCGGCAGGACGCGACGGCCTCGAACGACGAGAACTCGGCGGCAAGGCCCGACGGCCCCTGCAGGTCCGCCGGTCAAAGCGAGGCAATGAGCTTCTCGACCCGCTCGTCGCGGGACTTGAAGGGGTCCTTGCACAAGACCGTGCGTTGGGCTTGATCGTTCAGCTTCAGGTGGACCCAGTCGACGGTGTAGTCGCGCTTGCGCTCTTTGGCCCGGCGGATGAACTCACCCCGCAACCGCGCCCGGGTCGTCTGCGGCGGCACGTCGATCGCCTCGTCGATGTCGACATCGGTGCACATCCGCTCGACGAACCCGCGGTGCTGGAGCTTGTAGAACAGGCTGCGGTCGCGGTTCACGTCGTGGTACTGCAGGTCCATCAAGGCAATGGTGGGGTTGCCGAGGGCGAGGTCGTGGCGGGCGCGATACGCATCGAGCAACCGGTACTTGATGACCCAGTCGATCTCACGGTCAAGCTCCAGGGGGTCCTTCTCGATCTGGGTGACGCAGTGCTCCCACATCTCCAGCGCCTTGACCTCGAGCGGCCCGAACCCTTTGGCGTCGGCATAGCGCAGGGCGCGGTCCAGGTACTCGCGTTGGATGTCGAGCGCGCTCACCTCCCGGCCGTTGGCGAGGCGAACCGACCTGCGGCAGGTCATGTCGTGGCTGATCTCGCGGATGGCCCGGATGGGGTTCTCGAGCGTCATGTCGCGCAGCACGACGGAAGGGTCCTCGAGCATCCTGAGCATGATCGACGTGGCCCCCACCTTGAGGAACGTCGTGTACTCGCTCATGTTCGAGTCACCGACGATGACATGGAGCCGGCGGTAGCGCTCCGCGTCGGCATGGGGCTCGTCACGGGTGTTGATGATCGGGCGGCTGCGAGTGGTGGCCGACGACACCCCTTCCCAGATGTGCTCGGCCCGTTGCGCGATGCAGTAGATCGGCCCGCGTGCCGTCTGGAGCACCTTGCCCGCGCCGGCGTAGATCTGACGGCTCACGAAGAAGGGGATCAGCACTTCGGCGTAGTACGCGAGGTCGTCTCGCCGGCTCGTGAGGTAGTTCTCGTGACATCCGTAGGAGTTGCCCGCTGAGTCGGTGTTGTTCTTGAAGAGGTAGATGACGCCCCGGATTCCCTCTTCCCGCAGGCGCAGCTCGGCGCTGCCAAGGAGCTGCTCCAAGATCCGCTCACCCGCCTTGTCGTGGACGACGAGGTCGTAGATCGAGTCGCACTCGGGAGTGGCGTACTCCGGGTGGGAGCCGACGTCGAGGTAGAGGCGGGCCCCATTGGCCAGGAACACGTTCGAGCTCCGGCCCCACGACACCACCCGGCGGAACAGGTAGCGGGCCACCTCGTCGGGGCTCAGCCGCCGCTGGCCGCGGAGCGTGCACGTGACGCCGTACTCGTTCTCGAGCCCGAAGATGCGCCGCTCCACGGACACACGGTACCGCCAGGGTCGGCGCCGGAGTGCCGATCGGAGGTGGGACCCCGGCGAGCAGCCCGTGGCGGTAGCGTCAGTGCGTGGCCACGGGCCGGATGGTTTGCCTCACGATGGTCGGGGGGGCGGCGGAGGCGCGCCTCCTGGCCGCCCGCCTGGGTGCTGAAGGCGTGGTGTGGGAGCTCCGGGGTGGGATCGACGGCCCCTATCCCCTCGGTCCGGTGCAGGTCTACGTCGACGAGGCGGACTACGAGACGGCCCGCGACGTGCTCGCCCTCGAGCACGACTCGGAGCCTGCCAGCGCCGGCCGGGCGCCACTCGCGCTGTGGTTCGTGTTGCTCGCCATCGTGGCCCTCGCCGTCTTCGCCGTCGCTCGTGTCGCGGCGGGATCAGGGATGGGCACGCCACCGGCGCGCCAGCCCGTCCCCACCGAAGCGCCCTGAGGCCCAAACCGCTCAGCGGCGCTCGGGCCGCTGTCCTCCAACGCCGGTCGCGCCGCGCCTCGCGGTCAGGAGCCCGCGGTCGCGCCGGGCTGAGCGGGTGCGGCGGCCAACGCTCGGTAGTGGAGGTGAACCATGCCGTTGCCGAAGCGCCGCTCGTCCACGAGCTCCAGGTCTCGGCGGGCGTGGTCGGGGAGCGCCCGCTTTCCTGCGCCCACCAGGACCGGGACCACGATCATGTGGTAGTCGTCGACCAAGCCGGCCCTGATGGCGTGGCCGGCGAGGTCGGGGCCGCCGACGCTGAGATCACGGGGCGCGGCCGCCTTCATCTGCCGGACGGCTTCCACGTCGAAGTCCCGCTCGACGCGCGTTCTGGCGCTCGATGCCGCCGCCAGCGTCTTCGAGTAGACGACCTTGTCGGCCTCCTGCCAGATCTTCGCGTAGTCCTTCACGAATGCCGGCTGGCCAGCGGAGGCCGACGGTGACTCCCAGGCGACCATCACCTCGTACATCCGGCGCCCGTAGAGGTAGGTCCCGACCGACCGCTCGAGGTCGTTGACGAAGGCGTGCACCTCCCCGTCCGGCACCGCCCAGTCGAAATTGCCGGACCCGTCGGCCACGTAGCCATCGAGCGACGCGATCGCCGAGTAGATCAGCTTGCCCATGTGGACTCAGCGACGGGCAGAAGAGGCCCGTTGGCCTCCACGGTGCTATTCAGGCCCCCCATCGTCCTGAGGAGCCGGCGAGGACTCGGGGGCGGGGGCGGGTGGGGGCAGCTCGGCCTGGCCGAGCAGAGCGACTATCTCGGCGTCGCCGAGGCGATGGAAGCAGCGCCGGCCGTTGCTGCGGGAGAGCACGGCCGCCTCGAGGTCATCGGCGCCGAGCGTCCGCTCGGAGCCGGCCAGGGACGAGGCGGCCAGTTTCACGGCGTCGGCCAGCGGCATGGCGTCGGCGAAGCCGGCCTCGACGCGGTCGTCCACCGTGTCGGCGTCGCCTCCGAGCACGCTGTAGCGCCGCTCGTCCATGACGGTGCCGTCGTAGAGGATGCGGAACACCACGTCGTCGGCGCCGTCGGGGGCGTGCCCCACTTCGGCCACGAGGATCTCCACCTCCATCGGTTTCATCTCGTGGGTGAAGATCTGCCCGAGGATCTGCGAGTACTGGTTGGCCAGGCTGCGCGCATCCACATCGTCGCGGCTGAACTGGTAGCCCTTCAAGTCGGCGGCCCGCACGCCCGCCACCCGCAGCTGGTCGTACTCGTTGTACTTGCCGACACCCGCGAACGCGATGCGGTCGTAGATCTCGCTCACCTTCCGCAACGTGTTGCTCGGGTTCTCGGCCACGATCACGATGCCGTCGTCGTAGCTCACCGCGACCAGCCCGCGCCCCCGGGCGATGCCCTTCCGGGCGTAGTCGGCCCGGTCCTTCATCACCTGCTCGGGCGCGACGTAGAAGGGCAGCGTCATGGGTGCACCTCCGCGGCGATACGGGCGAAGCGCTCCGCGAGCTCGGCATCCGTCACCGGCTCGAAGCCTTCGGCGGTGATGGTGGCGACAACCGGGTAGATGCCCCGCAACGGGTCGGGGCCGCCGGTCGCCGAGTCGTTGTCCGCCGCCACCCACAGCGCCTTGACGCACAGGTCGATGGCCTCGTCGCGTGACATGCCGTCGCGAAAGCCGACCTTGATCACCGTGCCGGCATGGAGGCTGCCCGAGCCGGTCGCCACCATGTCGCGCTCCTCGTAGCGACCGCCGGTGACGTCATAGTCGAACAGCCGGCCCGTATGTCGCCGCCTGTCGTACCCACCGAAGATCGGCACCACGACCATCCCCTGCATCGCGGCACCGAGGTTGCCGCGCACCATCAACGAGAGCTGGTTGGCCTTGCCGTCGAGGCTGAGGGCGACCCCTTCGACCTTCTCGTAGTGCTCGAGCTGCAGCTGGAACAGCTTGACCATCTCCATGGCCGGACCGGCCGCGCCGGCGATGGCCACGCCGCTGTAGCGGTCGGCCGGCAGCACCTTCTCCATCGTCCGGTGACTGATGAGGTTGCCCGCCGTGGCCCGCCGATCCCCCGCCATCACCACCCCGTCGGCATAGCGCAGCGCCACACAGGTCGTGGCATGGGGAACCTCGACGCGGCCGTCTCCCACCGTGGGGAACGGCGACAGCCCGGCCCGCTGAAGGAGGTTCGGGAAGCTGGGCCCCGGATCGTCAGCCGGGGGGAAGATGGGCATGGACATAGGTGGCCGCAGGCTACCGGCCGTGCCGGCCCCTGACCGGTTGGCGGCCAGGCTCCGCCCTTACTCGCCGCCCTTTTGGATGTAGCTCTTCACGAACTCTTCAGCGTTCTCCTCGAGGACGTCGTCGATCTCGTCGAGCAGATCGTCGAGCTCCTCCTTCAGCTTCTCCCCCTGCTTGCTGGGTGCCGGCGCGTCTTCCACGACCTCCTCGGTGCGTTGCGGCGCCGGCCGCTGCTTCTGTGTCCTCTCTGCCATGTCCGCTCGTCTCCCTACGACCCGAGCCGGTCCAGCAACTCGGCTGCTGTCGTGCACTCGTCGATCAAGCTACCCACATGCGCCTCGGTTCCACGCAGCGGCTCCATCATCGGCACCCGCCGCAACGGATCGGCGCCGACGTCGAAGACCAGTGAATCCCAGTTGGCGGCCACGATGTCGTCAGGCCATTTCTGCAGGCACCGCCCGCGGAAGTAGGCGCGCGTGCTCGCCGGCGGCTCGGTTATGGCCCGCTCCACCTCGTCGTCGTCGGTGATGCGCTCCATGCCCATCCGGGCGAAGAGCGACCGCTCGGGGCGCACGTCGTGGTACTGCAGATCGAGGGCCCGCAGGCGTGGATCCCCCCAATCGAGCCCGTGGCGGTCCATGTAGCCGAGCACCATGCGCTCCTTGGCCACCCAGTCGAGCTGGCGGGCCAGGTCTCGCCGGTCGCCCTCCAGGGTGGCCAGCACTTCCTCCCAGCGCCTCACCACCTCCGCCCCGATCTCCTCACCGACGCATTCGAGCCCGCGCTCGCGCTCGTACTTCCGGGCGTGCTCGAGCAGCTGCCACTGGACGTCGAGGGGCCGCACCTGGCGCCCGTCGCGGGTCGGGATGGTGCGATCCAGCGTGAGGTCCCACGACACGTCCTTGATGGACTGGACGGGCCGGTCGAGAGCGAGGTCGGCCGGCAGCACGTCGTCTTCGATCATGGCGAGCACGATGGCCGTGGTGCCGACCTTCAAGAAGGTGGCCACCTCGGCCAAGTTGGCGTCGCCGACGATCACATGGAGCCGGCGGTACTTCTGGCTGTCGCAGTGGGGCTCGTCGCGGGTGTTGACGATGGGCCGCTTCAGCGTGGTCTCGAGGCCCACTTCCTCCTCGAAGAAGTCGGCCCGCTGGCTGAGCTGGAACGGAACCTGCTCGCTCGTCATCCCCGGCGCCTCGCAACCGACCTTGCCGGCGCCGCAGTAGACCTGGCGGGTGACGAAGTGTGGAGTCACCTGGGCCACGATGCGACCGAAGGGGACGTCGCGGGACATGAGGTAGTTCTCGTGGCAGCCGTAGCTGTTGCCCTTGCCGTCGGAGTTGTTCTTGTGGACGATCACTTCGGCGCCGGGCGGCAGCACGCGAGCGGCGGCCACGATCGATTGGCGCACGATCGCCTCGGCCGCCTTGTCGAAGACGACGACCTCGCGCGCGTCGGCGCATTCGGGCGTGGAGATCTCCGGGTGGGCGTGGTCCACGTAGTAGCGGGCCCCGTTGGTGAGGACCGCGTTCACGAGGTGCGTCTCGACGTCCGGGGGCAGCGAACCCTCGACGAGGAAGCCGCCGCGTCGCGCCCGGGAGTCTCGTCCTCGAAGTCCCAGCCGATCCGGCGGTGGAGCTGCGCGACGTAGGAGTTGATCAGGACTGACGACGCGGCCATCGGGTTGGCGTCCCCCGCGCCGCGCACGAGGATGCCGTACTCCGTCTCGATCCCGAGGACCTTCCGGATGGCCACGTGACGACCCTACTGCTCGCTCCCTGCGGCGCAAGGGTCGTTCGCCCCAGCCCCCGCGGGGAGGGCTCCCTCCCCCTTCGTCAGAGGTACTGGCCGGTCGCCACCCGCTCGATGGCGCGCCCGCCCTCGGGCTTGTCCTGCTCGGTGGTGACGAGGGTGCGGATGAACACGATCCGCTCCCCCTTCTTCCCCGAGATCTTGGCCCAGTCGTCGGGATTCGTGGTGTTGGGCAGGTCCTCGTGCTCCTTGTACTCCTGCTTGATCGAGTCGACGAGGTCCTTGGTGGCGACGCCCTTCGAGCCGCCGGCGATGAGGCGTTTGATGGCGAGCTTCTTCGCCCGGCGGACGATGTTCTCGATCATGGCGCCGGAGGCGAAGTCCTTGTAGTACAGGACCTCCTTGTCACCGTTCTGGTAGGTGACCTCGAGGAAGCGGTTGTGCTCGTCCTCGCGATACATCTCGTCGACGGTGGCCGCGATCATCCCCTCGACCGCGGCGATGCCGCCCCCGTGCCGGCCCACCTCGTCGTCGGACAGTGGGATCTCGGTGGTGAGGTAGCGGGCGAAGATCTGGCGGGCGGCCTCCTTGTTCGGCCGCTCGATCTTGATCTTCACGTCGAGGCGCCCCGGGCGCAGGATGGCCGGGTCGATCAGGTCTTCGCGGTTGGTGGCCCCGATGACGATGACGTTCTTCAGGCCCTCCACGCCGTCGATCTCGGCCAGCAGTTGCGGCACGATCGTGGACTCCATGTCGGAGGAGATGCCCGAGCCGCGGGTGCGGAACATCGAGTCCATCTCGTCGAAGAACACGATGACCGGCCAGCCCTCCTCGCTCTTCTCCCTCGCCCGCTGGAACACGAGGCGGATCTGGCGCTCGGTCTCGCCCACATACTTGTTGAGGAGCTCGGGACCCTTGATGTTGATGAAGTAGCTGCGTCCCTTGCCCTCGCCGATCTTGTCAGCCACCTTCTGGGCCAGGGAGTTGGCGACCGCCTTCGCGATCAAGGTCTTGCCGCACCCCGGTGGCCCGTAGAGGAGGATGCCCTTCGGGGCCGGCAGGCGATGCTCGGCGAAGAGCTCCTGGTAGAGGAAGGGCAACTCGACGGCGTCGGCGATCGCCTCGATCTGCTCGTCGAGCCCCCCGACGTCCGCGTAGGTGATGTCGGGGACCTCTTCCAGGAGGAGATCCTCCACCTCCGGCCGGGGCAGGCGCTCGACCAGGAGCGCCGAGCGCACGTCCATCAGGAGCGTGTCGCCCGGGCGGAGGCGCACGCCCCGGAGCGCGTCGGACAACTCGCACACCCGCTCCTCGTCGGCCCGCCCAACCACGATCGCCCGCACGCCGTCGTCCATGACCTCCTTGAGCGTCACGACCTCTCCCGCCACATCGGGCTCGCGGGCGAGGATCACGTTGAAGCTCTCGTTGAGCACGACCTCCTGGCCCCGCTCGAGCTCGTCGGCGTCGATCTCGGGATGGAGCGCGACGCGCATCTTGCGCCCGCTCGACAGGACGTCGATGGTCCCGTCGTCGTTCTTGCCGACGACGACCCCGTAGCCGGAGGGTGGCTGGGTGAGCTTGTCCACCTCCTCGCGGAGCGTGGCAATGTGCTCCCGGGCCTCTCGCAGGGTGTACGAAAGCTTCTCGTTCTGGGAGACGGCCTGGGCGAGCTGGCCCTTCGCCTCGAGCAGGCGCTCTTCCAGCGTGCGCACCCGCTTCGGGGCGTCCGCCAGTTTGCGCCGCAGCGATCCCACCTCTTCTTCGAGCATGCGGGCGTGCTCGCGCAGCTCGCTCTGCTCGCGGTCCGCCTGGCGGCGGCCGGGGTCCTCGGCCACGCAGATCACCTCCTGCTCACCTGCCTCGGCGGCCGTGGTCGCCTATGTCATGCACGTCGCCGGTCGCCCGCTCGGTTCAGGGACGGCGGCTCTCGACGCGGCAACCTACACACAGCTTGACCCTTCGCGCGGATCTCTTTGTTGCATCTTTGTTTTCACGGCCTCCACCGTGTAAAGTGAATCAGCGTGTCAGCGAGGCCGGCCGCGGCCCGGCACGCTTGGAGTAACACGAGCAACGCGAGCAACTCGGAGTAAACCGAAGCCCACGGACGAAGTGAGAGGCAACGATGAAGGTCTGGATCGATCAGGATCTCTGCACCGGTGACGGGCTCTGCGAGGAGATCGCGCCCGACGTCTTCACCCTCCTCGACGACGGCCTGGCCTATGTGAAGGAGGGCAGCAAGATCTTCGCCGCCGCCCAAGGCAACCCGCAGGGCGCCGATGGCATGGCCGAGATCCCCGAGGGCCAGCTCGACGCCGTCATCGAGGCGGCCGAGGAGTGCCCCGGGGAGTGCATCTTCATCGAAGCCGAGTGAACCGGCGCCGGTCGCCGGCGCGCGAGCCGTGAGGGCGCCCGCGAGGGCGCCCTCGTCGCGCCCGCCCCGCAGCGATGCCCTCACCGGGCCAGGAACCGGGCGGTGGTGAGGAAGCCGGTGTGCGCCACCATCCGATGGTCCGGGCGGACCGAGGGTCCCTCGATGTGCCAGCTCCGCAGCAGCACCTCGAGGGTTCGCGCCTCCAGCCACGCCGGCGGGCCGAGCACCTCGCGGGTCTGGACGGCCTGGACGATGCTCGGGGTGTAGGCGACGAGCACGCCCCCCGGCGCCAGCGCCTTCTCCGCGTGGCCCACGACCCGCCACGGCTCGGGCAGGTCGAGCACGACCCGGTCGACCTCGCGTTCGTCGATGCCCTCGTAGCAGTCCCGCCGCTCGACGCGGTAGCGATCCTGGACGGCCTCGCCGAGGAAGGCGGCCACGTTGTCCTCGGCGCGACTCGCGAAATCGTCGCGAACCTCGTAGCCGACGACCTCGGCCCCGGCCCGCAACAAGGCCAGGCTCAGCGCGCCGGAGCCCACGCCGCTCTCGAAGACGCGCGCCCCGGGGAACACATCGGCGAGGACGAGGATCTGTCCGAGGTCCTTCGGGTAGATCACCTGCGCGCCGCGAGGCATCTTCAGCACGAAGTCCTCGAGGGAAGGCCGCAGAGCCGTGAACGGTTGCCCCTTGGTCGTGCGGACGAGCGCGCCCGGCCGGCAGCCGAGGATCTCACCGTGAGGGACGAAGCCGGCGTGGCTGTGGAACTCGCCGTTCTCCTTCAGCGTGACCAGGTACCGACGCCCCTTCGCATCCACCAACAGGACGCGGTCGCCCACCATGAACGGATCGCGGGGATGGCTCACAGCGCCCTCCGGGGGGCGGGCACCGGGGCGCGGGCGGCCGCGCGCTCGACCAGGCGGCAGAAGGCGCAGACGTCTCCCGGCGTGGGCGCGCCGCAGCGGGAGCACGGTCGTAGCTCGACGCCCTCGCCGACCCGCTCGTCCGCGAAGCGGGACGCGGCCCGCTCGAGGAACCCGAAGTAGAACGCCGCCTTCGTACCGGGCGAGACCGCCTCGACCGCGTTGAGAGCCTCCTTGTAGCCCAGATGCCGGTTGCCCGCCGCCATCGGGCACTCCTCGACGAGGTAGTCGATGCCGCGCAGGACGCAATACGCGGCGGTCTCGCGCTCGCCGAGGCGCACGAGCGGCTTGACCTTGCGCGGGAAGCCGTCTCGGGCCGGCAGCACGGGGAGCTGCCGGGCGAGGTACTCGGCGTCCCAACGCAACACGTTGCCGAACAGCACCGCCGCCTCGTCGTCGAGGTTGTGGCCGGTGGCCACCGCGTCGTAGCCCCCCACCCTCGCCGCCTCGTCGAAGAGGTGACGCTTCGAGAGGCCACACGCCGAGCACGGGACGCGCTTGGTGGCCCGCGCCGCGGTGGGGATGTCGTAGCCGAAGTCGTCGGGGAGGCTGATCTCCTGGAGCGGGAGATGGCGCGCCGCAGCGAAGGCGCGTGCGTAGTCCGCCGAGCTGTCCGAGTAGTCGCCGATCCCGAGGCCCAGATAAAGACCGTCGGCCTCGTAGCCGAGCTCGAGCAACAGGTCCCACAAGGCCAAGCTGTCCTTGCCGCCCGAGACCGCCACCAGCACCCGCTCCCCCGCGCTCAGCATCGCGAACTGCTCGATGGCCTTCACCACCTGGTCGCGGCACAGGCGCACGAAGTGCGGGGCGCAGAAGTTCGCGTTGTGGCGGGGCACGTCGACGACGGCGGGCTCGCGGCACACTCGGCACTTCACACCGCGCCCCCGGAGATGACCGGGCGGATCTCGACCGTGTCGCTGTCGCCCAGCACACCGTCCCCCGGGACCAACGTGTCGCCCCGGATCACGAGGACCGACTCCCGGTTCACGCCGAGGCGCTCGAGCAGCGCGTGCACGCGCAGCGGCCCAGCCATCTCGAGCTCGCGCCTCGGGTTGCGCAGGACGACCTTCACCCCGCCATTCTCGCGTCCACGAGCCCTCGGCATGCTCCGGTCAGGTCCGCCTCCCCCTCCGCGGAGTCAGCGGGAGGAGCGGACGCGGTCCCGGGGTGCGGTCGTGACGCGGATGCCCTCCCCGGGGGCGAGCTTGTCGAGGGCGAGGGTCTGGGGCCGGCGGCGGGCCATGTCCCGCAGCGCGCGGATGGTGATCACAGCGAAGAAGGCATCCCGGGACCATCGGTTCCCCGCCACGCCTCGACCGAACAGCCAGGTCTGGAGACGTCCGACAGGAGAGACGAAGTGCCTGACCGTCATCCGGACCGGGACGTAACGGTACAGCCCGACTTGGCGCCGGGGTCGCTTGGGCGGCGGTGGCGGCGAGCGGCGAGGCACTCAGAACCGCCGTATCTCGATGAAGGTCGACTTGCGGCGACCCCTGCGCTTGCCGATGAAGAAGACGAGGGCCAGCAGGAGCAGCGCGCCCACGCCGGCACCGATGATCAACTGCTGCTTGCGGCTCTCGATCTCGGCGGTCAGGCCGCCCTGGTAGCTGCGGATGGTGTCCTCGAGCTCCTCGCGGCTGATGCGCTGGCTGGTGCTCACACGGGCTCCCTGAGGGCTGCGGGGCGGGACGGATCGGAGAGAGCCAGGCTCATCGGCGCGGCGTGCTCGTCGACAGGCCCGTTCGCTTGATGCGGCTGGCGATGACGGCGATCAAGAGCAGCGTGACGGCCAAGACGATCACGTAGGGGATGACACGCATGATGTCGCCCGCGAACGTGTCACCCGTCTCGGTCTGCAGCAGACGCAGGAGCCCGACGAGCGCGTACATGAGACCGAAGCCGATGCACGCGGCGCCGCCGAGACCCAAGCCGATCCACCGGCCGAGGCCCTTGAGGGGGCCGATCGTCTCCTGGATGGCATAGCCCTTGACGACGTCCACGACGTCGGTGAGGCTCGCCCGGCGTTGCCTGCTCGTCGACATCGGGGCCAATGCTTAGCACCTCGGCCTCTCGCGAAGGGGGGAAGGAGACCTTCGCCCCTTCGAGATACGAACGCCGGTCACCCAGCCGAGCCGGATCGACCCCCGCACGAGAATTTGTCACGACGTCTCAATTCCGGTGCCCGAGTACAACCAGCTCTCAGGAGTCCCCCGCGTCGGGCGCCTCGGGACGCGCCGCCCGCAGCTCGAACTGGGCGAGCTCCTCGGCGTCCTCGAGCATTCGATCGAGGAGGGCGAGGCGCGCCTCCGGCCCGGGCTGCGTGAGGAGGTCGTACTGGTCCGCAGGGCCGAGCGGCGCTAGGACCGAGGCCTGGTACGAGGCAAGCACGGGGTCGTCGGCGAGGTCGGTGGTCGCCGGCGCCGCGGGCCGGCCGAGCTCGGCGACCGCGGCCAGCACGCGACGCAGGCGGGCGACGACGGGCGCCACTCGCGCCCCGAGGTCGGGCGAGGCCGGCTCGTCGGGCCAGTCGCGCACTTCGGCGCGCGGGTAGGGATCATCGGGCAGCCAGCGCTCCACCCGGATGCGCCGCGTGCCGAGCGCAACGACCGCGAAGCGACCGTCCCCGAGTTCGGCCACCTCGACGAGCCGGGCGACCGTGCCGACGTCCGAACGGGTCTCGCCCCCACCCACCTCGCTGCCGCGGGTGATGAGGACGACGCCGAACTCGGGATCGCCGCGCAGGCAGTCATGCACGAGGGCGCGGTAACGAGGTTCGAAGACGTGCAGCGGCAGGACCCCGCCGGGAAGGAGCACGGTTCCGAGCGGGAACATCGCCAGCGCCCGGATGTCTTCCACTACGAGGCCGCCATGCTCCGGGGCCCGAAGGGCCGGAGGTCCGGATGGTCCGGGAACGAGGCGAAGGCGTTGGCGAGGCGAACCCAGAGCGGCACGGCTCTCGCTGCCGCCCTCGGCCCGTTGTAGACGAAGGCAAAGCTGATCTCATGGCCACCGCTGGGAACCACGCCGCTGAGCGACTTGGCGCCCGTGAGCGTGCCGGTCTTGCCCAGGAGTCGACCCTTCATCGGGCTCTTGGTGAACTCGACGCGGAGGGTGCCCGTCTCGCCCGCCACCGCCAGCGCCCGCCGCAGGGTCGCGCCGCCGCGAGCGAGCACCCCGACCAACGCTCGGCACGTCGTGCGGTTGCCCCGGTCGAGGCCCGAGCCGTCGATCACCACCTCGCCCGGCGTCAGCAAGCCCCACGCCCGCAGGCGGGCGGTGACGGCGGCGGCGCCCGCGGCCGTCGTCCCCTGGGAGTTGACGCGAAGACCGATCTCCTTGAGCAGCAGCTCCCCCGTGAGGTTGTCGCTCGAGGTGAGGAGCTCTCGGGCCATGTCCCGCAGGGGCGGCGAGTCGATCCTGGCGACGTCGGTGAACCGGGGCGGCGTCGCGCCCGCCCGCGGCGGCCCTTCCACGTCGACGCCCCGGGCGGCCAGGAGCCGCGTGAAGATGGTCGCCGCCTGCTGCGCGGGATCGGGGGCGAGCCGGCGAGGCGCGAGCGATTGGAAGCCGTCGTTGACGACCAGCGCGCCGAGCGGGCCGACCTGGAGCGACGCCTGGTAGGCGGCCGGCCAGGAGGCGACCTTCCGCGCTCGGTCGTAGCGCCCGTCGTCGCCCACCACGGAGCCGACGACCTTCGTGACGCCCGCAGCCTTGACCGCGTCGGCCAGCGCCTCGAACGGGGTGTGAGGATCGAGGGGCTCACCGCCGGTCTTGGCGATCCACTGCACGTAGTCGGCCGTGGCGAGCAGCGGGTCTCCCCCACCCACGAGCACGAGGTCACCCCGGATCACGCCCTTCTGGCCGGCCGGGGCGAGTACGCGCGTCGACAGGCGCGTGTCGGGCCCGAGCACGTCGAGGGCGACGGTGGCCGTGATCAACTTCTGGTTCGACGCGGGCATCACCGGCTTGGTGCCCCGCTGGTCGTAGACCGGGGCCCCGTCGACGGCCACGGTGAGACAGCTCGGGGCGGGGGCAGCGGCGCCCACCGCCCGCACCCCGGCCACCAGGCTGGCGGTGACGAGGTGACCACTGACGACACCGGGGACGCGCCGGGCCGAGAGCACCGGGGTGGTCGCCGCGCTCGACGCGGGCGTGCTCGTCGTGGCGGTCGTCGTGGCCGTGGGCTCCGCGCGCGCCGCGGTGGTGGCCGCGTCGTCCGCCGCCCACCACAGCACGCCCGCCGGCACGGCCACCAGGGCGGCGACGAGGGCGGCGACCGCCGCTCGGCGCCGAGTGCTCATCGCCATCCCCGCCGCTCCCTCCAGCGGGCGTAGCCGTACAAATGACCGAGCGCGGTGACGGCCCGATTGGCGCTCGCGTAGCACAGCCGGCCTGTCGCCCTCACCGTGGCCGGGCCGGGGTTGGTGGGATCGGCCACGGCCAGCTCGGTGGCGGTGAGGATGGGCTTGCCCGTCGCCGTCGAGATGTCAGCCGCCGCTTCCGCGAAGCGGGCGTCCTGGCGCTCGTGGTACGCGACGATTCGCTCGAGCCCGAAGTCCGGGTAGAAGCGACCCTCACGCATCAGCCGAGCCTGGTTCGACTGGATGCCCAACCCGAGGTACACGACCGCGTCGACCTCGGGGTGGGTGGCGACGGCCTCCAGCACTTCGGGGATCGTGTCACGGGTCTCGCCGCCGGCCAGGTCGACGGGGTTGTTGCGGCTCCAGCGGGGAGGCAACTTGGCGTCGATGGTGGCCTGCAGGTCCGCGGGCAGCGGGAGGAGCCGGAGGTCGCGGTGGTGGGTGATGGCGTCGGCGGTCACGACGCCCCAGCCCCCGGCGGTGGTCACGACGACGACGTTGGGGCCGGCCGGCAGTGGTTGGGTGGCGAAGGTCGCAGCCGCTTCGAAGGCCTCCTCCACGGTGGCGGCTCGCACTGCGCCGACCTGGCGCATGGCCCCGTCGAACACGCGGTCGTCACTGGCCAAGGCCCCGGTGTGAGACGCGGCAGCCCGCTGGCCCCCGGCCGTCGCCCCTCCCTTGACGAGCACGACCGGCTTGCGTTCGGCCACCGACCGCATCCGTTCGGCGAAGCCTCGCCCGATGCCTTCCACGTAGGCCAGCCCCACGGCCGTGGCCGGGTCGTCGGCATAGAAGTCGAGGTAGTCGGCCACGCTGACCGCGGCCGCGTTGCCGGCCGACACGGCTCGGCTGATCCCGATGCCGGTCTGGGTGGCCAGGTTCATGAAGCTCGACACGAAGTTGCCGCTCTGGCTGGCGATGGCGATGCGCCCGGCAGGCGGGTAGGGGGCGACGATCTGCGCGCAGAGGTGAGCCGGTGTCGAGACGATGCCTTGCCCGTTGGGCCCGGCGAGCAGCACTCCGAGCTCTCGGGCCCGCGCCACCAGCTGTTGCTCGGCCCTCCGACCTTCCTCCCCGGCTTCGCCGTACCCGGCCGAAGTGACGAATGCGGCCCGGATGCCTCGCCGCGCACAGGCGGCGAGCAGCTCGAGGTTGGCCGCGGCAGGGGTGCACACGAAGACGAGGTCGGCACTGCGCGGGGCGAGCTCGTCGATCGAGGCGACGGACTCGACGCCGAGGACCGGCTCGGCCTGGAGATTGGTGGCGTAGACGCGACCTCGGTAGCCGCTCGCGAGGAGGTTGTGCAGGGCTACGAAGCCGAACTTCCCCGGATGGCTCGAGGCGCCGGCGACGACCACGCCCGCGGGCTCGAACAAGGCGCGGAACTGCTCGTCGCTCGGTCGGGTCATGCCCCGCCCCCTGCCGAAGCGTCGTTGGCCACCTCGACCAGGGCATCGACCGCGACTGGGACGCCGTCGACCACGATGAGCGGGTTCACGTCGACCGACAGGATCGACGGGTCGGCGCGAGCCACCTCCGACAGCCCGACGAGCGTGTCGACGAGGCGCCCGCGGTCGACAGCCGGCTCCCCTCGGAAGGCGCCCAGCAGCGCCTGGGTACCGAGCTCGTCGATCATCTCCTCGGCGTCGAGCCGCGTGATCGGGACCAGCCGGAAGACGACGTCAGCCACGGCCTCGGCCAGCACTCCCCCGACCCCGAGCATCACGGTCATGCCGAACTGGGGGTCTCGGTGCAGGCCCGCGATCAGCTCCCGGTTGCCGCGCACCATGGGCGCCACCAGAAGCGTGATCGGCCCGTCGGCCTCGGTGGCAGCCGCGCGGAGGTCGCTGGCCGCGGCCTCTACGGCGTTCGCGTCACCCCCGTCGAGATCGAGGCGCACGAGCCCTCGCTCGGTCTTGTGCGCGATCCCGTCCCCACAGAGCTTCAGGACGACGCGTCCCCCCAGCGCGGCGGCCGCGGTGACCGCCTCGCCGGGCGTGCCCACCTCGCGCTCCTCTGCGACCGGGACCCCGTGCGCGGCGAGGAGGCGTTTGGACGCGGCCTCGGAAAGAGTCCTGCTCGGGGGCACGGCGCCGCAGCGTAGTGAGTCGCCAGCCAGCGACCCCGGCATCTCTCCGGCCCGGGCTGGCGCCGACGCGAGACTGCCAACTCGGGGCGATCACGACCTTCCGACGGCGCCCCTTCGGCACCGAGTTCGGGGCTGGGCCGCGCCCTGACCGATCGGTAGGGTAGCGTCGTCCCTGCATGATGACCTTGATCGTCGCCGTCGTCGCCGGGCTGGTGGTTGCCCAGGTGGCGAACCTCTGCACCACCGTCTTCCTCCACCGCGCCGGGGCCCACAAAGCGGTCACGCTCCGGCCGCCGCTGCGCTTCGGCTTCCGAGTGCTCACCTGGATCACCGTCGGCATCAAGCCCCGGGAATGGGTGGCCGTACATCGCAAGCATCACGCCTTCACCGACGTCGAGGGGGACCCCCATTCCCCCAAGTTGCTCGGCTGGAAGCAGGTGCAACTGCACAACGTGGCGCTCTACCGCCGCGAGGCCCGCAACCCCGAAACGATCCGCCGGTACGCCAAGGATCTTCCGCCCGACGCCTGGGACCGGGTCCTGTTCGACCGTGCCTGGCTTGGTCTCGGCATCGGCATCGCGATCCTGTGCGTCGCCTTCGGGCCCTGGCTCGGCCTCTTGGCCGCGGGCGTGCACACCATGACGTACCTGTCCTCCAACGCGGCCGTCAACGCGGCCGGCCATCACTTCGGTCGCCGTGACTACGACAACACCGGCACCAACCTCCTGTGGCTCGCGCTCATCACCGCCGGCGAGGGATGGCACAACAACCACCACGCCGCGCCGACCTCCGCCCGCCTCGGCCTGCGCCGGTGGCAGATCGACTTCGGTTGGTACACGATCCGCGTGCTGCGCGCTTTCCGCCTCGCCCGGGTGCGCCTCGATCGACCCGTGCTCGTGAGCCCGCGGGTGGCCGAGCGGGCGGCTGCCTAGCCCTCCCGCATGGACATCGTGTCGGCCCTCTTCGTCGAGGGGTTCGACCTCCGCCAGGCTCCCGGCCCGTCCACGCGCATCGACTTGAGCGGCGTGTTCTTCTCCCTGGCCGCGCCCAGCGAGGCCCCGGTCACCATCGAGCCGCATCTGGTGGTGCTCATCCGTTGCCGCGCCGACGAACCCGGTCAAGGAGTCCTCGAGGTGGTCTTCCGCCGGGACGACGAGGAAGTCGCCCGCAACGTCAGCCCCTTCACCGTCGAGCCGGGCAAGTTCACCTACCGGCTGGTGCGCGGGCAGTTGGAGTTCCCCGCCTACGGGCTGGTCGAAGCGCACTGCCGCATCGGGCAGGGGCCCTGGCACGTCGTCCCGCTCACCCTCCTGCCCCCGGCCTCGTGAGCAGAGGCTGACGGTTGCCGTACGCCGCTGGCCTGTCCGAGCATCCGGTGGCGGCTCACGCCGTGGGTGAGGCGGCCGGCGCGGTGCTCGAGGGCCTGAGCGGCACCCGCCCCGACCTCGCCGTCCTGTTCGTCACCGCGCCGCACATCGGCGCCCTCGAGGACGTCGCCGACGCCGTCCACCGCCTTCTCGCCCCGGGGGTGCTCATCGGGGCCACGGGGGAGATGGTCCTGGGCGGCGCGCACGAGGTGGAGGAGTCACCCGCCCTGGCGTTGTGGGCGGCGGGGCTCCCGAGCCAACCCACTCCCGTGCGATTGGCCGTCGAGCGGGACCCGGAGGGATCGCGCGTCGTCGGCTTCGACGCGGCCGCGGCGGCCACCTCCCGCACGATGCTCCTGCTCGCCGACCCCTTCAGCTTCCCGGTGAGCGCCTTCGTCGACGAGCTCGGCGGCCACTTCGCCAACCTGGCCGTCATCGGCGGGCTCGCCTCCGCGGCGGAGGGACCGGGCGGGAACCGGCTCGTCCTCGACGGCCGGATCCACACCGACGGCGCGGTCGGCGTGCTGCTCGACGAGGAGGCCAGCCCGGCCACGGTCGTCTCGCAGGGCTGCCGGCCCATCGGCCAGCCGTTCACCGTGACTGCCGCCGAACGCAATGTGCTGTACGAGCTCGCCGGCCGGCCCGCCTTGGACCGGCTCGTGGCCGTGCTCGAGGCGTTGACGCCTGATGACCGGTCGCTCGCGGCGCGAGGCCTCCACTGCGGCATCGTGATCGACGAGCGCAAGCTCGACTACGAGCGCGGCGACTTCCTCATCCGCGGCCTGCTCGGCGCGGACCGCGATGCGGGCGCGGTCGCCGTCGGTGACGTCGTGCCGGTGGGGGCGACCGTCCAGTTCCAAGTCCGGGACGCGGACAGCGCCGACGAGGACCTGCGACAGCTGCTCGACGGCCGGGCCGCGGCCGGCGCGCTCGTGTTCACTTGCAACGGCCGCGGCACTCGCCTGTTCGGTGTGCCGGATCACGACGCCGCGCTCGTCCGCGAGCTGCTGGGCACGCCGGCGGTAGGTGGCATGTCGTGTGCCGGAGAGCTCGGTCCTGTCGGGGGTCGCAACCGGCTCCATGGGTTCACGGCGTCGATCGCACTGTTCCAGGACCGGGCTCGCCGCGCCGGGCCGCTTCGAGGGACCTGAGCGGTGGCCCGACCATCGAGGGTCGGGCCACCGTCCGCCGCTCCGGTACTCGTTGGGTCCCCGACGCACCCCGGAGTGCGAGGCACCGTACGCCGCGGCAAGGCCTCCTGGTGAATAGGCCTTTCGACCCGTCCGGGCCGAGAGGTGGCGTCCTCGATGTCACGGCGTAGGGTGGCGGTCGACGTCGCGTCAACCGCCCGCGCGACGACTGATGCCGAGGAGCGTCATGGACGACTTCGATGCGGAAGCCATCAACCTCGTCCGCGGGTTCGCCATGGATGCCCCCCGCCGCGCCAACTCCGGCCATCCCGGCACGGCCATGGCGCTGGCCCCCACCGCCCACGTGCTCTTCAGCCGCATCATGCGCCACGACCCCGCCGAGCCGTTGTGGCCTGACCGTGACCGCTTCATCCTTTCCTGCGGCCACGCCTCCATCCTCTTGTACTCGATGCTCTACCTGAACGGCTATGGCCTCACGCTCGAGGACCTGGAGGCCTTCCGCCAATGGGGCAGCCGCACGCCGGGCCATCCCGAGGCGAATCACGGCACGGCTGGTGTCGAGGTGACCACCGGCCCCTTGGGTCAGGGCTTCGGCAACTCGGTGGGGATGGCCATCGCCGAGCGCTACCTGCGGGCGCGTTTCGGTGCCGATGTGATGGACCACCACGTGTTCGTGCTCGCCAGCGACGGTGACCTGCAAGAAGGGCTCAGCCACGAGGCCGCCTCGCTGGCGGGGCATCTCGGCCTCGGCCGCCTTGTCGTGATCTTCGACGACAACCACATCACCATCGACGGGTCCACAGATCTGTCGGTGAGCGACGACTACGTGAAGCGCTTCCAGGCCTACCAGTGGGACGTGCAGGACGTGGGCGAGATCGCCAACGACGGCGACGCCATCGAAGCCGCGATCCGCCGCGCCATGGCCGTCGAGGACAAGCCGTCGATGATCGTGCTCCGCAGCCACATCGGCTATCCCTCGCCCGAGTTCACGGACAACCCGAAGGCGCACGGTGATCCATTTCCGCCGGAGGCGATCCGCGAGACCAAGGAGATCCTCGGCCTGCCTCCCGACATCGACTTCTATGCGCCGGACGCCGTGGTCGACGCCTACCGCGCGCTGGCCGCAGCGCGAGGCCTCGAGGCCCGCCGAGCCTGGCAGGCCCGTTTCGACGCCTGGGAGGGCGACCGAGCCGAGTGGGAGTCGTGCTGGAGCGCCACGCCGCTGCCCGGCCTCGAAGCGAAGCGCCCGACCTTCGAGATCGGCGAGATGGTGGCCACGCGCCAGGCCATCCAGAAGACCATCAACGCGTCACTCGAGTTCCTGCCCGGCCTCCTCTCGGGCGCGGGCGACCTCACCGGGAACACGGGCACGAAGCTCGATGGAGTGGACAACCAGAGCGCGCAGCACCCCGAAGGGCGCCAGATCCGCTACGGCATCCGTGAACACGGGATGGGCGCGGCGCTGAACGGAATGGCCATGCACGGCGGCGTGCTCCCCGTCGGTGGCACGTTCTTCATCTTCAGCGACTACCTGCGTCCCACCCTGCGCCTCGCCGCGATGTCCAAGGCGAAGTCGGTCTTCGTCTTCAGCCACGACTCGGTCGGCCTCGGCCAGGACGGCCCGACGCATCAACCGGTCGAGCACCTCGCCGCGGTGCGCGCCATCCCGCACCTCCAGGTGATCCGGCCCGCCGATGCCAACGAGACCGTGGCGGCGTGGGCCGCGGTGCTCGAACACGACGGCCCGAGCGCGTTGATCCTCACCCGCCAAGGAGTCCCGGTCTGCACCGACGGGTCGGCGGTGGGACCCGGCGCGGGCATCGTGCGCGACGCCCCGGATCCCGACCTCGTCCTCATCGGAACCGGGAGCGAAGTGGCGGTGTGTCTCGAGGCCGCGGACCGTCTCGGTGCCGAGGGGCACCGCGTCGCGCGTCGTGTCGATGCCGTCGTGGGACCGCTTCGAGGCGCGCTCGCAGGGTGAGATCGATCACGTCCTGCCGCCGAGCGTGCCGCGGCTCTCGGTCGAGGCCGCGGTCACCTTCGGTTGGGGGCGTTGGGCGGACGCGTCTGTGGGCATCGATCGCTTCGGCGGCAGCGCCCCCGGCTCGATCGTTCTCGACGAGCTGGGCATCAACCCGGATCACGTGGTGGCGAGAGCCCTCGAGCTGCTCGCCGAGGAGGGTCAGGCATGAACAAGCGGCTGCAAGAGCTCCACGACGAGCAGGGCCAGAGCGCATGGCTCGACAACCTGCGGCGCGGCTACCTCACGACCGGGCAGTTGGCGGAGCTGCGCGACAGCGGGATCCGCGGGCTCACGTCGAACCCGACCATCTTCCAGAAAGCCATCGAGGGCTCCGCTGACTACGACGACCAGTTCAGCGACCTCGTCAAGGCCGGGGGCAACGTCGTCGATCACTACTGGGCCATGGTCCTGCGCGACATCAGGGGCGCGCTCGACGTCTTCGCGCCACTCTATGCCTCCTCTGGTGGCGGTGACGGCTTCGTCAGCGTGGAGGTCGCTCCGGATCTGGCGAGGGATACAGCAGGCACCGTCAAGTCCGCCCGCCGCCTGCACGAGACGGTGGCGCGCCCGAATCTCATGGTCAAGATCCCGGCGACCGCCGAGGGGGTGCCCGCCATCCGGCAGATGATCAGCGAAGGGCGCAACATCAACATCACGCTGATCTTCAGCCTCGAGCGCTATGGCGAGGTGATCGAGGCTTACCAGTCTGGTCTCGAGTCCTTCGACGGAGATCTCTCCACTGTCGCCAGCGTGGCCAGCTTCTTCATCAGCCGAGTCGACACCGAGGTCGATCGCCGCCTCGAGAAACTCGGGACGCACGCCGTGCTGGAGCTGCGGGGCAAGGCCGCGGTCGCGCAGGGGAAGCTGGCTTACGAGCTGTTCCAGGAGCGCTTCTCGACGCCGCGCTGGAAGGCGCTCGAAGGGCGCGGGGCGAAGGTGCAGCGGCCGCTGTGGGCCTCGACGTCGACCAAGAACCCCGCGTACCCCGACACGCTCTACGTCGACAACCTGATCGGCCCCCACACGGTGAACACGCTGACCGATGCGACGATCGAGGCGTTCGAGGACCATGGCGTGCTGGCCAGGACAGTCGACGCCGGTCTCGACGAGGCCAAGGCCGTGTGGGCGGCGCTGGGTGATGTCGGCGTGGACATGGAGGACGTGGGCAAGGTGCTCGAGGACGAGGGCGTGGCCTCGTTCCAGAAGAGCTTCGACGAGCTCCTCGGTGCCCTCAACACCAAAGCGGCCGAGCTGAAGGCGAACGACCCGAACTGAAGAAGTCAGGGGAACGCCGCTGACGCTCTGTCGGGACGCGCGCAGCCCGCCGGATCACCACCACGCTTGGTCGAGCTTGCCTTCGATCGCGCGGACGTTGTTGCGCCGCGCAGGTCGGGCACACGACGCGCCGGCGGGCCGTGACCGGGTCGACGTCCAGCATCCAGCCGAGGGGCACCTCCTCGTCGGAGGCCGGCGCGGTGAGGCCGCACCGCGAGCAGGTGGCCATCGGGGCCCACGGTAGCCAGCTGCCCGCGGCGTGGCCGGCAGCAGGCCGGCTGGTCTGGCGGCGGTCTGGAAGGCCCGGATGGCCGCCGGCGTGGCGGACGGGATGGCGGCCGGCGTGGCGAACGGGATGGCCGCCGGCGTGGCGGGCGGAATTGCGCCGGCCGCCTACCGTGCAGGTCATGACTGCCGCTCGGCCCCGGCCTCGTTGATGGCCGAACGAAAGCCGCGATACCGGACCGGGTCCACCGAGCTCGACGAGCTCGCCTCGGAGCTCCTCGACGCCGCCGGCGCCACCGCCAACCGCGACCTGCTCTTCGAGATCCTCGTGACGGCTGTGCGCCTCGCCGGCGATGGGGCCGACCCGCTCGACCTGAAGATCGCCAACGCCACCCTCAAGGAGATGCGCAACGCGTTCCGGACCTTCGCGCCCTACCGGAACTACCCCAAAGTCACGATCTTCGGTTCGGCCCGCACCCGAACCGACGACCCGCTGTACGCGCAAGCGCGCTCCATCGCGCACGCCCTCGCCGCCGAGGGATGGATGGTGGTGACGGGCGCAGGACCCGGGATCATGGCCGCCGGCATGGAGGGAGCCGGCCGGGCCCTTTCGTTCGGGGTGAGCATCCGGCTGCCGTTCGAGCAAGCGGCGAATCCCGTGATCGCGCACGACGACAAGCTCGTGTCGATGAAGTACTTCTTCACCCGCAAGCTCATGCTCATCAAGGAGTCGAAGGCCTTCGTGTGCCTGCCCGGCGGCTTCGGCACGCTCGACGAGACCTTCGAGCTCCTGACGCTCACGCAGACGGGCAAGGGCTTGCCGGTCCCCATCGTCTTCCTCGACGTCCCCGGCGGCACCTACTGGGAGCACGCCCGCACCTTCATCCAGAAGGAGCTCGTCAGCCGCGCCCTCGTCTCCCCGGATGATCTCCACCTCTTCCTCGTCACCGACGACGTCGACGCCGCCCGCGACGAGATCTGCGGCTTCTACGCCAACTACGACTCGATGCGCTACGTCGGAGAGCTGCTCGTCATCCGGCTGCAGCGGGCGCCGACCGCGGAGGAACTGCGGCATCTGAACGAGCGCTTTGGCGACCTCACCGTCGACGGCACGATTCGGGCCACCCCCCCGCTGGCGGACGAGATCGCCGACGACGACCGGCTGGAGCTGCCGCGCATCTGCCTCGCCTTCGACAAGCGCCGCCACGCCGTGCTCCGGACCTTCATCGACGAGCTCAACCATCTGTCGGGCGCGCCTGGGTAGCGTCCGCCCAATGCTCCGCCCGATCGCCCCGCCCGGCCTCGCCCCGCCCGCGGCCAACTACCACCACGCCGTGCTCGCGGAGGCCCCGGCCCGCGTCCTCCACACGTCGGGGGTGGTTCCCATCCGCCCGGACGGCAGCGTGCCCGACGGCCTCGCCGAGCAGGCCGAGACGGTGTGGGCCAACCTGACGGCCATCCTCGAGGAGGCGGGACTCTCCACCGACGCGGTGGTCTCGGTCACCACCTATGTCGTGGCCGGAGAGGATCTCGCAGTGGTCATGGCCGCCCGTGACCGCGCCCTCGCAGGCCATCGCGCCGCGTCCACCTTGGTGGTCGTGGCCGCCTTGGCCCGGCCGGCCTGGAAGCTCGAGATCTCCCTCGTCGCCGCAGAGTAGGTAGCCCTCGCGCCCGCCAGCGTTCGACGGCCCATTTCCCCGTTCATGCGTGTCACAACGCGCGCATGCGGGCGGATCGACCCGCATGAACTGGGCCGGGCGGATTCAGCAGGCGGTGGAGAACTCCGCCACGTGGCTGGCGTGGCTGTGGCCGTCACTGCCAGTCGCGACCACGGCCCATCCCACCCGGGTACAGCTCGGGAGCGCGGTGGTGCTCTGGAAGCTGCGCTGATCGCCCGGGAGGGTCGCGTCGAAGCCGCCGAGCGCGGTCCGGACCAAGAGGGTCTGGGACTGTGGCGGGCAGGTGGTCGTGTACAGCCAGCCGTAGACCGGTGTCGTGTTGCTGACCGAGTGGTTCGCCGGGGTCACGGTGACCGGCCGATCGGTCTGGCAGGGCGGGGGGGGCGGCGGAGGGGGCGGCGGCGCCGTCGTCCGGACCGTCGTGGGGACGGTGGTGGTGGTCGTCGTCGTGGTGGTGGTCGTGCTGGTGGGCGTGGTGGTCGCCGTCGTGGTGGTCGTCGTAGAGGAGGTCGTCGAGGTGCGTGGCCGGCTGGTGGCCGGCGGGCTCGTCCTCGTGGGTGGCGCATTGGCGACCACTGGCGGCGCCACTGTGACCACGGGCTGGAGCGTGACGGGGACCGGCGGCGACGGGGTGGTCGCGGAGGGCGCGGCCGTCGTCACGACGGGGCCGACGACGAGCGCGACGGAAGCCGGCTCGGTACTCGGCGGCGGAGGCAGCGGGGGCAGCCCCGTCCCGACGCTGATGCGCACCGCCGCCTCGGCGCCCCAATGCCCGGCCAGGTTCTTCGCCCGGACCGACAGGGTGTAGTCGCCAACTCCGTTAGGCGTCCAGCTGAAACGAACCTCGACGTCGGACGCGCCGGAGCCGAGCGTGCTGTCGACCCGTCGCCCGTCGACATGCAGCTCCGCGGTGGCGATCCCGCCACGGTCGACGACATTGGCCACGACCTGGACCGGCCCGAAGGTCAGCGAGCTGCCGTCGATGGGCTGGACGATGCGGACGACCGGGCCGTCGGCGCCGGTGATGACCGTCGAGCCGCTCCCGCCCTGGAGGAGGACGAAGGCGGTGGCCGCTACCACCAGGAGCGGCGCCCCCACGAGCGCGAGGACGCGAGGAGCCGATCGGGGCACCAAGGACCACCTCCTCCCTCCGCTTCACCGGACCATGGACGGCCGGCGTCAGCGGCCCCCGCCCGGGCCAACGTCGCCACGCGGAGAGAGGATACGCCGCCCTACGGAACGGATGCCGGCGTGGTGTCGATCGTTGTCGTTGTATCGCTCGACGAGGTGGTCGTATCCATCGTGGTGGTCGTGGTGTCCGGAACCGTCGTCGTGGTGGTGTCCGGAACCGTCGTCGTGGTGTCCGGAACCGTTGTCGTCGTGGTGTCCGGAACCGTCGTCGTCGTGGTGTCCGGAACCGTGGTCGTGGTCGTGTCGGGGGGTGGGCAGGCCCCGGTGGTGAACGACTGGTCGCCGGAGTCCCATGTCCCACCCGTGGCGTCGTAGGCCGTGACGTGCCACGTCGCCATCAGGGGCGACCCGCCCGGGGTCTTGCAGACCTCTAAAGGCGGAGACGTCAGCGTGAACTGGACGACGTTGTAGGCCAACGGCGGGGTCCTGATGCTCTGCGCTCTCGGGCCACTCACGTCGATGTACAGCACCTGGACCACTTGCAAGCAGGGCGGCACGGGCGGATCCCATGCGAAGGTGGGGTCAGACCCCTGGACGAGACTCACACTGCCGAGCGCCGGCGCCTTCGTCAGGACACAGGGCGCCGTCGTTGTGGGGACGGTGGTCGGCAGCGTCGTCGCCGTCGTCGCCGTCGGGCCCGGCGTTCCGTGCGTGCCCGGGGTCGTCGCTGGCGTGCCTGGCGTTCCCGGGGTCCCGGGGACGCCAGGGGTGCTGCCCGGGGTGCCACCGGTACCGGACGTCGTGGGAGCGCTGGTGCCCGTCAGCGGCGGCAGCAGCGTGCCCGGAGGTGACGTCGGACCGGGCGCCGTGATGAGCGCCGGCGCGATCGGGGCGATCGTGACGACGACCCCCGTGGCCGTGGTGGCCGGGAACGTCGGAGGCGGCGGCAGGGCGGGTTCGTCGTCGACGAAGGTCACGGCGAGTTGGGCCGGCGCGCCCCACGCCCCGGTCAGGTCCCGGGCCCGCACCTCGATGTCGTAGTCACCGGGCTTGGTGGGAGTCCAGCTGAAGCGAACCTCCTCGTCGGAGCCGCCCTTCATGGCGACGCCGTCGACCCGCCGGCCGTCGATGCGCAACTCGGCGGCCGCGAGGCCGTCGCTGTCGGTCGCCTCCGCCACGACGTCGAGCTCGCCCATCGAGAACCGCGAGTTCCCTTGCGGCGCCCGGATGTGGACGATCGGGCCGTCGGCGTTGACCTTGACCGTGCTCTGGTGGCGAGGGAGCATCACGAGCGCGGTCACCGCCACCACCAGGACGGGTGCCAGGACCAGCGTGAGGAACCGGCCCTTCGACTCGCGGATCACCGTCCGGCCTCCCGCGCCCGTCCGTGCGCCGATCCGCTCACGAAGAACTCCTCCTCCACCGCTGTCGCGTCGCGCCTCGAGCCGCGTCCATCCACACCACCGCTGAGGCGCAGCCTACGCTCTGGTAGGAACCGCGAAAGGGTCATACGGCCCATCAAAGTTCCGGTCGCGATCTCCTCGGCCGCCGTGCCTTTCAGCCGCACTACTGACCGTGATGACCGCGCTACTCATCGTGATCGTCGGGCTCGCGGAGCACGCTGATCGCCTTCTCGACCGCCCGGCGCGCCCGGCTCAAGCGGCGCTCGTCGACCGGGGGCTCCTGCCCTCCGGCGTCGATCGATTCGCGAAGGCGGACGAGCGCGAGGTCGGCCAGCTCCTCTGCGATCTGCTCGAGGCGGGTGCGGATGTCATCGAACTCACCCGCCATCGATGGCCTCGGCCACGAGCTCGAGCGGATGGCGGACGGTGACGCCGGCTGCCGCGAGGTGCAGCGAGCAGCCCGGGTTGGCGCTGACGACGACGGCCGCGCCAGAGCGCTCGATGTCCGCCAGCTTGCGGGCTCTGATCTCGTTGGCCAGCGCCGGATGGAGCGTCGCGTACGCGCCGCCGGCGCCGCAGCACAACCCCTCGTCGTCGAGCTCGACGAGCTCGACGTAGGGCCGCAGCACCGTTCGCACGTGCTCGTGGGCGCGTTGGACGTGGCGCAGGTGGCAAGGGTCCTGGATGGCGACGGGCTGCTCATGGCGCCTCCGAGCGGGTGGGAGCTCGGTGACGCGGGTGGCGAGCAACTCGTGGACGTCGAACACCCGTGCACTGAAAGCCGCCGCCTCCGGCGTACCGAGGAGATGTCCGTAGTCGCGGAGGGCCGCGCCACACCCGGCCGAGTCGACCGCGATCGGCGCGTTCCCGGGAAAGGCGGCCATCGTCCTGCGGGCGAGGCGGCGGGCCTCGTCGCCCAAGCCGGCGTGGACGTGCAACGCGCCGCAACAGCTTGCGTCCGGGCCGGGTAGCGCCACCCCCAGCCCGGACGCCTCCAGCACCCGCTGCACCGCGCCGTGGACGTCGCGCTGCCACGCGTCCATCACGCAACCGGTGAACAGCCACACGTCGTCGCCCGACGGACGGAGACGGCGCTGGCGGACGGGGAGTCGTGGAAGGCCCAAGCGTCGGGGCACGAGGCGCAGGCGCTGCGCCGCGGCCAGCACGCTCGATCCCGTCAACAGCACCCGGTGGTGCCCGAGCACGCGATAGGCGAGGCGTTGCCACCGGGGTGTGAATCGCCCGGCGTCGGCAAGGCTCTCGCGGGTGGTTTCCATGAGCCGGCCGAAAGGCACGCCGGAGGGGCACGCGCTCTCGCACCCGCGGCACTGGACGCAGGCGTCCATGAATGCGACGAAGTCGTCGTCGATCGGCGCGCCCTGCCACTGCACGGCCCGCATCGCCGCGATGCGGCCCCGCGGCGAGGCCGCCTCCTCGCCGGTGACCCGGTACGTCGGGCAGTGCGGAAGGCACAGCCCGCAGGCCACGCACGCCGCCAGCTCGTCCTCGACCAGATGCAGGTCCACGGTGTCGTCACGGTACCGCCGGGGGCACCGGCTCCCCGCCGGCCCCACCGTGAGTTGGCGTCGCGCGCCAGGGAGCCGGCCCGCCGGTCACGACGTCAAGAAGCGGCCCGGGTTGAGGCGCCCGGTCGGGTCGAAGTTGTGCTTGAGGCGTTCGTGCAGGCGCCTCGTGGCGGGGTCGACGACGCGGGGCGGCACCGGTTCGTCGAGGTGCACGACCCCCACCCCGACCTCCGCGACGAAGCGACCTCCATGCGAGACCAGCGTGGGGAGCTCGCCCGGCGGGAGCGACAGCCGGCCCCCCGAGGGCAACGCCGGCGGGCCGCCCGCCTCGGCCAGACCGGTGAGGCTCGCTTGGGCGGCCACGTCGTCCGGATAGCCTTCGAGGCAGACCCAGGTGGTCGTGCCATCCCACAGCACGGAGGTGGGCCGGCACAGGCGTTGCAGCAGGGCGAAGGGGTCGGTTGGTCCGGCGAGCCACCGCCGCACTCGCGGCCGGGGTCGTGTGCGCAGGATCACCTCGCCCAGGAAGGCGAGCAGCCCGAGCGATCCGACGAGCAGGCGGCAGAGGTCGAAGCCGCTCACGTTCTTCACGGTCGGGCCACCCGCCTTCACGATGTCGCCGCCCGCGGTGACCACCCGCGCCTGGAGCAGGGTGTCCCGCACCGGACCGTGCCCGAGGCGGTCGAGGCCGCTTCGACCGACGGCCAGCACGCCCCCGACCGTCGCCGCCCCCTCACCCGGGAGCGCGACGTACTGGCCGACCTCTGCGAGCGCCGCCTGCAGCTCGGCCACCGGAGTCCCGGCGCCGCAGCAGGCGGTCATCTCCTCCGGCGCCACCCACTCGACGCCGTCCGGGGCCCGCACCTCCCGCGCCGCCGCGTCGACCGCGCCGCCGACGTCCCACTGGGTGCGACCCCCGACGCACGTCACCGGGCCGTGGTCGCCGACCTCGGCCGCGAAGCCACTCAGATCCACGCGCCCGCGGGGATGCTCTGCAGATCGCCGCAGCGGCTCCCCGCCGGCAGCACCTTTTCGGGGTTGGCGATGCCGTCGCGGTCGAAGGCGCGCCGGAGGTTGTCCTGCGCGGCCAGGTCGGCGGGCGTGAAGAGGAGCGGCATGAAGTCGCGTTTCTCGATGCCGATCCCGTGCTCCCCGGACAGCACCCCGCCGGCGGCCACACTCACCCGCACGATCTCCTCGCCCGCGGCGTGGACGCGCTCGGCGGCCCCTGGCTCGCGCTGGTCGTACACGAGCAACGGGTGGAGGTTGCCGTCGCCGGCGTGGAAGACGTTCATGACGAGGAGGTCGTGGCGCGCCGCGATGGCGTACACCTCGCGCAGCACCTCGACGAGACGGGCTCGGGGCACGACCGTGTCGTGCAGGTAGTAGTTCGGCTTGATGCGGGCGATGGCACCGAAGGCGTTCTTGCGGCCCTTCCAGATGAGGGCCCGCTCGGCGGCGTCGGTCGCCACCCGCACCTGCCGAGCCCCGTGGGCGCGACCGATCTCGGTGATCCGCTGGACGGCGTCGTCCACGCCCGCCGGGAGCCCGTCGACCTCCACGATGAGCACGGCGGCCGCATCCGTCGGGAATCCCGCGTGAACGAAGTCCTCGACGGCGCGTGTGATCAGCGCGTCCATCATCTCGATGGCGGCGGGGACGATGCCGGCGGCGATGATGGCGCTCACCGTTGCGGCCCCGTCGTCGACCGAGGCGAAGTCCAAGAGCAGGGTTCGGATCGCAGGCGGGTTGGGTGTGAGGCGCACCGCGATGCGCGTGGCGATGCCGAGCGTGCCTTCACCGCCGACGAACGCGCCGCGAAGGTCGAGGCCGGGCGGCTCAGGGTCCAGACCTCCGAGCACGACCACGTCGCCGTCGGGCAGGACGACTTCGAGCGCGAGCACGTGGCTAGTCGTCACCCCGTAGGCGAGACAGTGCGGGCCGCCAGAGTTCGTGGCCACGTTGCCACCGATGGAACAACTCTGCTGGCTGGAAGGGTCGGGCGCGAAGTGCAGACCGTGGCGGGCCACCGCCTTCGACAGGTCGAGGTTGAGGACGCCCGGCTGCACCCAGGCCGTCCGCCCGGCCACGTCGACGTCGACGATCTGGTTCATCTTCGTGGTGACGATGACGACGGGATCGCCCAAAGGCACCGCGCCCCCGGCCAGCCCAGTGCCCGAGCCGCGGGCGACGAACGGGCGGCCGTGGCGTCGAGCCGCCAGGACGCAGGCCTGGACCTCTTCGGTGGTGAGCGGGAAGCAGACCACCGCGGCCCGGCCGCTCATGTTCGAGGCGTCGCGGCGGTAGAGCGTGAGCTCGAGGGCGTCGGCGCGCACTCGGTCGGGAGCGAGCTGGCCTCGCAGCTCTGCGACCAACGCGTCGTCGGTCATCGGCCTGACCGTAGCGCCATAGGCTCGCAACCCATGGCCTCGACCCGCCCGGACGACCTCCACGAGTGGATCTCCTTCGAGGATCCGGATGAAGAGCGAACCTGGGTGTTCGACGTCACGTTCCTCGTCTCTCGATGGACGTGCATCTACGGGAGGGGTTGCCAGGGCGTTCTCACGGGGGCGGCACCCGAGCTGGCGCAGGGCTGCTGCAGCTACGGCGCCCACTTCATCGACGACGAGGACGCCGAAGCCGTCGCCGCCGCGGCCGAGCGGCTCGACGATCGGCAGTGGGAGTTCCGCAAGAAGGCGCAGAAAGGCGGCTGGCTGCGCACCCAGAAGGACGGCACGAAGATCACTCGCCTCGTCGACGGCGCCTGCATCTTCCTGAACCGCCCGGGATGGCCCACGGGGCCCGGCTGCGCGCTGCACCAAGCCGCGCTGGCCAACGGCGAACGCCCACTCGACTGGAAGCCCGACGTGTGCTGGCAGCTGCCGCTGCGGTTGCAGGAGCACACCGATGAGCACGGGCACGTCACGTCGACGGTGCGGGAGTGGAAGCGCCGCGATTGGGGCGAGGGCGGCCACGAATTCCACTGGTGGTGCACGGACGCGCCCGATGCGTTTGTCGCCTCGCAGCGGGTGTATGTCGCGCTGCGCGACGAGCTCGTCGAGTTGATCGGCGAACCGGCCTACGAGATCCTCGTGGGCCTGCTCGACGCGCGCGAAGCAGAAGACGCTGCTCCCCCACCCGGCCGTCCGCCGCTAGCTCGTGCCGGGCCGCCGCGCGCGCCCCGCCTTCACGTTCATGCGGGTCGATTCGCGCGCATCTGCGCGAGGTGAACCGCACGAACCCTGCGCGGCTTCAACAGGCATCTCAGACGAGTCGCTTCGCCGCCCGCCGGCGCTCGGTCTCGGCCAGCGCCCGCTTGCGGATGCGAATCGCGTCCGGAGTCACCTCCACCAGCTCGTCCTCGGCGATGAACTCGATGGCGGTCTCGAGGGTGTGCTCGCGGGGCGCGGCCAGGCGCACGCCCTCGTCGTGAGAGTGGGTGCGGATGTTGGTCTTCTCCTTGGCCCGGCAGGCGTTCACCACCATGTCCTCGCCTCGAGCGCTCTCGCCGACGACCATCCCCTCGTACACGACATCGCCGGGACGGATGAAGAGCTCGCCCCGCAGCTGGAGGTTGTCGAGGGCGTACGCGGTCGCCTCGCCGAGCCGGTCGGCGATCATCGCCCCGCCCGAGCGATGGGGTAGCTCACCGGACCAGGGTGTCCAGCCGCCGTGGTGTTGGTGCAGCAGCGCGGTGCCTCGCGTGCCGGTGAGCAGGAGCGACCGGAACCCGATGAGCCCCCGAGCCGGCGCCTCGAAGGTGACCACGGTGCGTCCCGCGTCGCCCGGACGCAGGTCGGTGACGCGGCCCTTGCGGGGGGCCAGCGCCTGGGTGATGGTGCCGACGTGCTCGTCGGGGACGTCGCACACCCCGCGTTCCAATGGCTCGTGGCGGCGCCCGTCGATCTCGCGGGTGATCACCTCGGGCCGGCTCACCTGCAACTCGTATCCCTCTCGCCGCATCGACTCGATCAGCACCGCCAGCTGCAGCTCTCCCCGGCCCGCCACCTCGATCACGTCCGGCGAGTCAGTTTCCTCGACGCGGATGGACACGTTGCCGAGCACCTCGCGCTCCAGCCTCTCGCGCAGGTGTCGGGAGGTGAGGTATCTGCCAGCTCGCCCGGCGAGGGGGGACGTGTTGACGGCGAAGGTCATCGTGAGCACCGGCTCGTCGACGATGAGGCGACTGAGGGGCCGCGGGTCGTCGGGCGCGGCGATCGTGTCGCCGATCTCGACCTCCGGGAAGCCGGCCACCACGAACAGGTCACCCGCGCCGAGCTCGTCGACCTCGGCCCGGCCGATCCCCCGGAAGGCCATGAGCTGAGTGAGGCGCCGCCGCAGCGGCGGCTCGCCTTCGCCGTACTCCTCCTCGAGCAATGCGACCGTGTCGCCGCGGCGCAGCACGCCGTTGACGACCCGGCCGATGGCCAGGCGCCCGAGGTAGTCGCTGGCGTCGAGGTTGGTGACGAGTGCCTGCAGAGCGGCATCGGGGTCGCCCCCGGGCGGAGGCACCGTGGCCAGCAAGGTGTCGAGGAGGGCGGTGACCCCGGCATCGTCGTCGGGCATGGCGACGCCGGCGATGGTGCGCCCCTCGCGGGCGATAGCCGACACGACCGGGAAGGCCAACTGCTCCGAGTCGGTGGCGAGGTCGATGAACAGCTGCTCGATCTCGTCGAGGACCTCATCGGGTCGCGGCGTCGCCCCGATCGACCTTGTTGATCACAACGACCGCCGGGAGGTGGCGGGCGAGCGCCTTCGAGAGGACGTAGCGGGTCTGAGGGAGCGGTCCTTCCGCCGCGTCGACGAGGAGCAGCACACCGTCGACCATGGCCAGGGCTCGTTCGACCTCGCCGCCGAAATCGGCGTGACCGGGAGTATCGACGAGGTTGATGCGCACGCCCCGCCATTCGATCGACGCGGCCTTGGCCAGGATCGTGATGCCTCGTTCCCGTTCCTGGTCGTTCGAGTCGAGGACGCGTTCGACCAGCGGCTGGTGAGCGCCGAACACCCCGGTGGCGCGCAGGAGCGCATCGACGAGCGTCGTCTTGCCGTGATCGACGTGGGCGACGAGCGCGACGTTACGGAGGGGAATCGTTTTCACAGCGGGTGGGCGGAAGCCGGCCTCGAGACGGCTCCCCGGGAGCTACCGGGCGTCCTCGTCCTCGTCGTCGTCGTCGAAGGTGACGCCGTACTTCTCCGCGATGGCGGCGTACTCGTCGTCCTCCTCGGACCGGTGGGGCTCGGCGTCACGGGGAACGAATCCGCCGAACGCTTCGGGCCCGGACTGCTTCAACTTCCGCGCTTCTTCGAAGCGCCGATGACGACCCTTTTTCACGGCAGGGCTCCGAACTTCAGTGATGTGACATTGAAACTGAGTGTAGCCCGTGACCCTCCACGCCGGGCGGACAGCCCTCGGGCGACTCGTCAGCTCACGTGGAGCAATCGCAGCTCACCGCGGGGGTCGAAGGCCAGGGCGTTATGCCCGGCCACCAGGCCTTTCACGTCCTCGCCGAGGACGTCGGCGCGCCAGCCGGTGGCCAGGCGGGCGTCCGGCGCCCCGCTCAGGAGCTCGACGAGATCACTGCGGGTCGCCAGGAGCGCGGTGTCGATGTGCTGATCCCTCGCCAGTTGCGCCACCCAGGCCGACACCAGGGTGACCGCCGGCCGGAGGCGTCGCTCGAGGTCCGCGCCGCCGCCGTATACGGTGACGTCGGCCGTGTCGGCCTGGCCCTCGGCCACCGCGGCGAGCAGCTCACCGGCCAAAGGCGCTCGCAGATGGCGCTCCTCGACGCCGCGGATGGCCCGGAGCGCCTCGACCGTGCGCGGCGGCCGTTGGGCGATCCCGAGGATGGCCAGGTCCGACAGGATGAAGCGCACGGGCAGGTCCTGGCGGGCGGCCCGCCGCTCCCGCCACGCGGCCACCGCCTTGGCCACGTTGCGGCTGCGGCCCCGCAGCGTTCGCAGGTCCTTCAGGCGCAGCCAGGCGTCTTCGGGCGCCGCCGGACCGACGGCCCGGGTGCGCAGCTCCTCGCACTCGCCCTCGGCCCAGGCGACGCGTCCGAGGCCGCCCAAGTCGGCCACCAGCCGGTCCCGGAGGTCCAGCAGGTGCGCCACGTCGGCCGCGGCATATTCGAGCTGCTCCTGGCTGAGCGGGCGGCGCAGCCAGTCCGAGAGGCGGTCCGCCTTCGGGAGCTTCAGCCCCAGCTCGCCGGCGACGAGGTTGGCGAGCGACGGGGTGGCGTGACCGAGGAACCCCGCCGCGAGTTGGGTGTCGAACAGCCGCGACGGCACCGTGCCGCAGGCCCGCTGGAGGACCTCGAGGTCCTGCTGGGCGGCGTGGAGCACAGCCTGCGTGGGGCCTTCGAACAGCTTGGCCAGCGGCGACACGTCCACTGCCATCGGATCGATGAGAACGACCTCGGCTCCCCAGGTCAGCTGCACCAGCGCCAGCTGCGGGTAGTAGGTGCGCTCGCGGTGGAACTCGGTGTCCAAGGCGTAGGCGGGCGCGTCGATGGCAGCGGAGACGACCTCGCGTAGCTCGTCAGGGGATTGGATCCAGCGGTAGCTCACGAGGGCCGGTCGCCGCGTACGACGCCTCGCCCGCTCTCCACCCACGCCAGGGTGCCGCCGATCACGTTCACAGCGTCGATCCCGTTCGCCACGAGGTACTCGCAGGCGGCCAAGCTCCGAGCGCCGCTGCGGCAGATGACGGGGACCACTTGGCCGGTGGGGAACTCGCCGATCCGGGCGGGCACGTCGTTCAGCGGGACGAGCACGGCCCCGGGCACGTGACCGGCCACGTACTCGTCGGGTTGGCGGACGTCGACAGTCAGGGCGCCGGCGTCGAGCCGGGTGGCCAGCTCGTCGACGGTGATTTCGTGGACGGGCATCGGCGACAGGCTATCGGGGCAGGTCACCAGGCCGGTTGGCGTTGTGCAACTCGGCCGCCGGGATGGTGTCGACGAGATGAACGTCGAGCCCGCCGAGGGCCCGATGAACGGCGCGCTCGCCACCATCGAAGGCCTCGCGCAGCCCGGGGAGGCAGCGGGACCGGTGCCAGGCGCCGACCAGGGGTTGCGGCCGCTCGCCACCGGCCACGGCGGCGTCGTGCGCATCGAGCCCGGCGAGGAGCGACCCGATGGCTGCGCCCGTTACTGCCGGGAGATCGCAGGCCAGCACGACGACAACCTCGTGGGCGGAGGTGCCCAGCGCGGTCAGCAGCCCGCCGAGCGGGCCTTCCCCGGGGTGAACGTCGGGGACGACGCGGTCGAAACCGATCGTCGCCAGCCGGCGGAGATCGCCGCCGATGGCGAGCACCTCCGCGGCCCCCGCGGCCCGCAACGCGTCGAGCGCCCGCGCCGCCAACGGGCGGTCGTCGACGACGATGAAGGCCTTGTCCCGACCCATCCGGCGGCTCTGTCCGCCAGTGAGGACGGCGCCCGAGAAGGCCTCCAGCCCTCAACCCCCGTAGCTCATGCGGGTGTCCTCCATCCGGAGGACCGGTGTGTCCTCGGCCGTCGAGAAGGCGGCCTCCACGACCTCGCCGATGAAGAGGGAGTGGTCGCCGAGGGCCACCTTCTGGCGTACCTCGCAGTCGAGATGGGCAACGGCTTGCGCGAGCACGGGAGCGCCCGTGACCCGCTCGACGTACGCCACCCCGTTGAGGGTCTTGGCGGCGAGATCCACCTCGACGGGCTTGGTGAACTTCCGCACGATGGCGCGGTCCTCCCGATCGATCAGGCAGAGGCTGAAGACGCCGGACGCGGTGATCAACTCGTGCGTGAAGGCGACGTGGTCGACCGAGATGGCGACGAGCTTGGGGTCGAAGCTGACCTGGGTGGCCCAGTTGAGGGTCATGGCGTTGCGCCGCTCGGCTCCATCCGTCGAGCCGACGACGTAGAGGCCGTAGGGCATCGTCCACAGGACTCGCCGCCGGAGCCGGTCGTAGTCGTCACGGGCCTCGTCCGTGTCGGCGACCGACGCCGGGAAGGGTCCGATCACTCCGATGCCGCCGGGCTTGGTCATGCGCCGAGCCTATGGCGGCCGCGTGATCGGGCGGCACAGCGACCGATGGCTATGGCGCGATCGGGCGGCACAGCGACCGATGGCTATGGCGCGATCGGGCGGCGCGGCGATCTACGGCTGCCCCTGATCGCAGCGATCAGTGGCAGGACCCCGATGCCGTGTCGGCGTAGCTCGCCCTCCACGCGTTCGCCGCAGGCCGTTCGCGAAACTCCGACCGAGAACCATGGCCCGCGGCTCGCTACCCATCGCGGCTTCGGGGCGAGATCACCGCACGGGAGGAACGATGAGCCGACCCGCGAACGCGCCGAACGGGAACGCAAGTGTGATGCGGTTCGCGGATCGGGCACGCTCGCCTGCGGATCTGGAGCGACTGTCTCGGTTCGAGGACCTCATGTCGTTGCCGCTCACGTTGGCCGCGATCCTGCCGATCGTGGTGGCGGCCTCGGGGGCGGCGCTCGACTCGTGGGTGTCGATCATCGTGAGCGTGCTGTCGTGGCTGGTCTTCGTGTTCGACCTTGCCGTCTACATGCGCTGCCTCCGCCACTACCTGCGGACGGCCACGGGCCTGTTCGACCTCTCGATCGTCGTGCTCACCGCGCCCTGGTTCCTCATCCCCGGCCTCGGCGGGTCTCAGATCCTCGTGCTGGCACGCCTCGGCCGGCTGGCCCGGGTGCTGCTCGTGTCGCCGAAAGCTCGAAGGGCGCTGCAACGGCTGGGGCGGGTGGGCCTGTTCGCCGCCGGCATGGTGCTGTTCGCCTCGTGGATGGCCTACACGGCCGAGAAGGCCGTCAACCCGGAGTTCGCCACCTACGGCGACGCGCTGTGGTGGGGCATCGTCACGATCACGACGGTCGGTTACGGCGACATCGTGCCCGTGACGACGCAAGGTCGGATCGCGGGCGTGTTCTTGATGATCACGGGCCTGGCCACGCTCGGCGTTCTCTCTGGCACGATGGCCAGCTTCTTCCGGACGACGGCCGCCGCAGAAGAAGGGGGCCAGGGAGCCGTGTCGAACCCGGAGCCGTCTGGAACCGATCGCATCGCCATCGAGCTGGCCGCCCTACGCGGGCAGCTGTCGGCCATCGAGGAGCGCCTCGGCCCGGCCGAGCAACCGACGTCGGCTCCGGACGACACTGCGGGTTGACCGGCCCTCGCCGTGGGGTCGACGCGCGTGCCGGACGGCTCGCGCCGCCGTGAGCCGGGCAGTGACAACGCCCCCCGCGGAGTCCGCTCGCCGGACACGCGCTCGACGTGGTTCGCTGTGGCCGAGTCGCGACGAACCTGGGAGTGGCATGGCAGAGGGAGCAGAGGCACAACGCTTGGACGAGGCCCGCCGGGGGGTGCCGTGGAAGCGGTGGGGCCCGTACCTGAGCGAGCGCCAGTGGGGCACGGTTCGCGAGGACTACAGCGACAACGGCGACGCCTGGAGCTACTTCAGCCACGACCAGGCCCGCTCACGTGCCTACAAGTGGGGCGAGGACGGCATCGCGGGGCTCTGTGACGACCATCAGCGCCTGTGCTTCGCCATCGCGCTGTGGAACGGCGTCGACCCGATCCTGAAGGAGCGGATGTTCGGCCTCACGAACGCCGAGGGCAACCACGGCGAGGACGTCAAGGACTACTACTTCTACCTCGACGCCACCCCGACGAGCTCCTACCTCAAGTACCGGTACCGCTACCCGCTCGACGCATACCCCTACGACAGATCTGATCGCGCACCAACCGGGCCAGGAGCCGTCTCGAGATGGAGTACGAGCTCTCGACACCGGCGTGTTCGACGAGGACCGCTACGTCGACGTCGACGTCGAGTACGCGAAGGAGGCGCCCGATGACCTCGCGCATCCGGATCACCCTCGCCAACCGCAGCGCGGCGTCGGCCACCGATCCACCTGCTGCCCACGCTCTGGTTCCGCAACGCGTGGTGGCATCGGCGAGGCCGAAGGGGGTGCTCAGCGGTCAGCGGCGATTCCGGCATGGTGGTCCGCCGAGCCATCCCGACCTGGGCGAGCGTCGAGCTGCGCTGCGAAGGCGAACCCGAGCTGTTGTTCACCGAGAACGAGACGAACACGCGAGCGGCTGTGGGGTACGCCGAACGCCACCCCCTACGTGAAGGACGCCTTCCACGAGTACGTCGTGGACGGCCGCCTCGATGCGGTGAACCCCGACCCGAACGGGCACGAAGGCCGCCGCGCACTACATCCTCGAGGTCCCGGCGAACCAGGCCTCGGTCGTTCATCTCCGCATGTGCCACGGCCGAGCGCGCCCGCTGCGGGCCCGACAGAGTCCGACGCCGTGTTCGCCGCACGCATCGCCGACGCCGACGAGTTCTACGCCGTCGATCACCCCGCCGAGCACCATCCGCCGCCGAGGCCGCCGTGATGCGCCAGGCCCTGGCCGGGATGCTCTGGAGCAAGCAGCTACTACTTCTTCGACCTCGACCAGTGGCTCGACGAGCACAACGTCCATCCGCTTCGCGACGACCAGGGCCACGACATCCGGAACCGGAACTGGTTCCACATGGTGAACGACGACGTGATCTCGATGCCCGACAAATGGGAGTACCCCTGGTACGCGTCGTGGGACCTCGCCTTCCACACGGTCGCGCTTGGGCATGGTCGACATCGACGACGCCAAGTCACCAGCTCGCGCTCATGCTGCGCGAGCTGTACCTGCATCCCGAGCGGCCAGCTGCCCGCCTACGAGTGGAACTTCAGCGACGTCAACCCGCCCGTTCACGCCTGGGCGACGCTCCTCGTCTACGAGACCGAGCTCGAACAGCGCGGCGCGGGCGACGTCGACCTGGCTGAAGAGCGCGTTCCAGAAGCTGCTCGTGAACTTCACGTGGTGGATCAACCGCAAGGACCCCACCGGGCCGCAACGTGTTCGAGGGCGGCTTCCTCGGTCTCGACAACATCGGCGTCTTCGACCGCAGCGCCCCGCTGCCCACCGGTGGCCACCTCGAGCAGTCCGACGGCACGGCCTGGATGGCCTTCTTCTCGCAGTGCATGCTCGGCATCGCCCTCGAGCTCGCCGCGCACGACCCGATGTACGAGGAGATGGTGCTCAAGTTCGCCGAGCACTTCGCGTTCATCGCCGCCGCCATGGACCGCATCGGCGAGAACCACGACGAGCTGTGGGACGAAGAGGACGGGTTCTTCTACGACGTCCTCCGCCTCCCCGACGGCAGCGCCGACCGCGTCTGAAGGTTCGTTCGATGGTCGGCCTCCTGCCGCTGTGCGCGACGACGATCCTCCCGACGGGCGGAGAGCACATCAGCGACGACATGCTCACCCGCTGCGCCGCCGGATCGACGCGATGCCCGAGTTGCTGGCCACGATCCATGACCCTCGCGTGCCGCGGAGCGAACGGGCGGCGCATGCTGGCCGTCCTCGACGAGACCAAGCTGCGCCGCCTCCTGGCCCGCATGCTCGACGAGGACGAGTTCTTCAGCCCGCACGGCCTGCGGGCGCTGTCCCGCTACCACCTCGACCACCCGTTCCACTTCGACGTGCACGGCCAGACCTACGAGGTGCACTACCTCCCGGCTGAGTCGGACACCGGGATGTTCGGCGGCAACTCGAACTGGCGGGGGCCGGTGTGGTTCCCGGTCAACTACCTCATCCTGCGGGGCCTGCTCCACCTCTACGCCTACTACGGCGACGAGTTCAAGGTGGAGTGCCCGACCGGGTCGGGCCGGCTGTGCACGCTCTTCGAGGTGGCCGAGGAGCTCGGGCGCCGGCTTGTCGTCGATCTTCCTCCCGACGAGCACGGGCCGCCGGCCGGTCTACGGCGGCACCGAGAAGTTCCAGACCGACCCGCACTGGAAGGACCTGCTGCTCTTCTACGAGTACTTCCACGGCGACAACGGCGCCGGCCTCGGGGCCAGCCATCAGACGGGATGGACCGGTCTGGTGGCGCGGATCATCCAGGTCCTCGGCTACCTCCGGCCGGAAGACGTGATGGCGAGCGCGATCGAGAGCAACCTCGTGTACCGGCCGAGCGGTCGATGAGCGCGTGGGGGTTCGACCCCGTCATCTACGAGCTCAACACCGCGGCCTGGCTCCACGACGTCGGCCGCAGGGCGGGCAGAACGGCGACGTTGGCCGATGTGCCGGCCGGCGAATGGGACGCGGCGACCCCCAAGGGCGTGGATGCCGTCTGGCTCATGGGCGTGTGGGAGCGCAGCCCCTTCGGCGTGCGACTCGCGCTCGAGTCGCCGAGCCACATGGCCGACTTCCGCGCCACCCTCGATGACTTCCAGGAAGCCGACGTGATCGGCTCGGCCTACAGCATCCGCGGCTACGAGGTCGACTCGCGCTTCGGAGGCCGCGCCGGGCTGGCCGCCGCCCGTCAGGCCCTCGCGGCAGCGCAATGTGCGCCTGCTCGTCGACTACGTACCGAATCACGTCGCCCCCGACCATCCGTGGCTCACCGACCATCCCGAGTACTTCGTGCTGGGCGATGCCGATGACCTTGCCCGGGCGCCCAGCGACTTCCTTGCCGTCGGCGACGCCGTCATCGCCCGCGGTCGTGATCCGTACTTCCCGCCGTGGCCCGACGTCGCCCAGCTCAATGCGTTCGCGCCCGGGCTGCGCCGGGCCGCGATCGACACGCTGGTCGACCTCGGCCGCCAGGCCGACGGAGTCCGCTGCGACATGGCCATGCTCCTGCTGAACGACGTGTTCCGGCGCACATGGGGCGACCGCGCCGGCGCGGCGCCCGAGCAGGAGTACTGGGCCGAGGTGATCGCCGCCGTCCGCTCCGTCCACCCGCAGATGCTGTTCGCCGCCGAGGCATATTGGGATCTCGAGTGGACGTTGCAACAGCTCGGCTTCGACTACTGCTACGACAAGCGACTCTACGATCGCCTTCTTCACGAGGGCCCCGAGCAAGTTCGCGGTCACCTCGACGCGGATCTCGCGTACCAGCAGCGCCTCGTGCGCTTCGTGGAGAACCACGACGAGCCCCGCGCCGCCGCACGAGCTGCCGCCGGGCAAGCTGAGGGCGGCGGCGGTGACGGTGGCGACGCTGCCGGGCGCCACCCTGTGGCACGAAGGCGAGTTCGAAGGATGGCGGGTGCACGTGCCCGTCCTGCTCGGACGCCGCCCGGTGGAGCCCGTCGACCACGACCTGCGGGAGTTCCACCTCCGGCTCCTCGCCGCGGCTGTCGAGGTGCGGCATGGGAGCTGGGAGCGGTGCGAGGCGACTGGTTGGCCCGACAACTCGAGCTGGGTCAACCTCCTCTGCTGGTCCTGGATCGCCGGCGACGGCCGGTGCCTCATCGTGGTGAACGACGCCGACACCCCGGCCGCCACCCGGGTTCACCTGCCCTGGCACGACGTCGGGGGCCGTGCGTGGCAGTTGCGCGACCTGATGAGCGGCGACGTGTTCACCCGCCAGGGCGACGAGCTGGCGTCGTCGGGCTTGTTCGTGCAGCTCCCGCCCTGGGGCTTCCACGTCCTCACCTGGTCCTCGATCGGCGACGCCGCCTGAGCTCGTTGGCGAAGGGGGAGGGAGACCTTCCCTTTCGAGATACGTACGCCGGTCGACCGGCCGAGCCGGATCGACCTCCATCTGGAGAGACGCGTTGCCACGTCTCGAGTTGAGGCCCCCGAGTACAAGTAGCCTCACCCGAACGGGTGCGGGAGGGGGGCGGTGGCCAAGCCGACGATTCTGACGGTCGACGACGACCCTGCGGTCTCGCAGGCGATCACCCGCGACCTGCGGCGCCGGTACGGCGCCGGCTACCAGATCGTCCGCGCCACTTCGGGCGCCGAAGCGCTCGCCGTGCTGAGCGAGTTCGCACTCCGGGACCGGCAGGTGGGGCTGATCGCGTCGGATCAGCGCATGCCGGGGATGACCGGCATCGAGTTCCTCGAGCAAGCCCGGCGGCACGCGCCGGACGCCAAGCTGGTGCTGCTGACGGCCTATGCGGACACCGACGTGGCGATCAAGGCGATCAACGACATCGGGCTCGACTACTACCTGTTGAAACCGTGGGATCCGCCCGAGGAGCGGCTGTACCCGGTGCTCGACGACTTGCTGAGCGACTGGCGGGAAGCCCACCCGGATGACCGCGTCGGGCTGCGGGTCGTCGGGCACCGTTGGTCGGAGGGCAGCCACGAGATCAAGACCTTCCTGGCCCGCAACCACGTGCCCTACTGCTGGCTCGACCTCGAGCGCGACGAGGAGGCGCGGCGGCTGGAGGAGGTCGCGCAGGCCAGCGCGGCCGACCTCCCGCTCGTGCTGGTGCCCGATGCAGAGCCGTTGCGGGCCCCGTCGACCCTCGCGCTCGCCGCCGCGCTGGGCCTGCGCACGACGGCCGAGCAACCCCTGTACGACTTGTGCATCGTGGGAGGCGGGCCGGCGGGCCTCGCCGCGGCGGTGTATGGGGCATCGGAGGGACTGCAGACCATCGTCATCGAGCGCGAAGCGCCGGGGGGGCAAGCCGGACAGAGCGCGGCGATCGAGAACTACCTCGGCTTCCCGAGGGGGCTCTCGGGGGCCGATCTCACCCATCGGGCCGTCGCCCAGGCCCGGCGGTTCGGGGCGGAGATGGTGCTGGCCCGGGACGTCGTCGGCTTGGAGACGCGCGGACCCGTACGGGCCGTTCGCTTCGGCGACACCGGGGAGATCGAGGCCCGCACCGTGGTGGTCGCCACGGGCGTGTCGTATGGCCGGCTGGAGGCGCCGGGGCTCGACGGGCTCACCGGCCGCGGCGTCTACTACGGCGCCACCGCCAGCGAAGCGCGCGCCTGTGAGGGCGAGGACGTCTACATCGTGGGAGCGGCGAACTCCGCGGGGCAGGCGGCGCTGAACATCGCCCGCTTCGCCCGCCGCGTGGTCCTGCTGGTGCGTTCCGAAGCGCTGGAGAAGTCGATGTCGAGTTACCTCGTCGAGCGGATCCGCGCCACCACCAACATCGAGGTGCGCTTGCGCACCGAGGTGGTCGCCGGGCGGGGGAACGGTCATCTCGAGGCCGTGACGCTCGCCGACCGCGCCTCGAGCACCGAGGACGAGGTCCCGACAAACTGGCTGTTCGTCTTCATCGGCGCGTCACCGCGCACCGACTGGCTCGGCGACGACGTGTTGCGCGACGAACGAGGTTTCGTCATCACCGGGCCGGAGCTGCTGTCGCGCCAAGGACGGCCGCGGTGGCCCTTGGCCCGCGCTCCGTTCGCGCTGGAGACGAGCGTGCCGGGCGTGTTCGCGGCGGGAGACGTTCGCCTCGACTCGATGAAGCGGGTCGCGTCCGCGGTCGGTGAGGGCGCCATGTCCGTCTACCTCGTCCATCGCTACCTGGTCACGGTGTGATGGACGTCGAAGACCTCCGAGGCCTGTTCCTGTTCGACGGGCTGAGCGACGAACGGCTACGCGAGCTCGTCGCGGCCGGCCACGAGGTCCGCTTCGAGAAGGGCGAGGAGCTGTTCCGAGAGGGAGACCCCGCCGACTTCTGGTGGGTGCTGCTCGAGGGTCGGATCGATCTGGTGCGCCGGGCGGGGCGCGAGGAAGCCGTCGTGATGCTCACCATGGACCGGCCGGGGGTCTGGGCCGGCGGCTTCCAGGCGTGGAACCAGGCCAGCAGCTACCTCGCCACCGCCCGCGGGGCCAGCGCTGGCCGCGTCCTCCAAGTCCCTTCGGTGGCGCTGGGAGAGCGGTTGCGCGCCTGGGCCCCGTTCAGCGTCCACCTGATCGAGGGCTTCTTCCAGACCGTGAGGAGCATGGACTCGCTGTCACGCCAGCGCGAAGCCCTGATCGCCCTCGGCCGCCTGGCGGCTGGGCTCGCCCACGAGCTCAACAACCCGGCGTCGGCGACTGCGCGCGCCGTCGACGCCTTGCAGGACACCTGTGAGGACTTGCTGTCGTCACTCGTCCGCCTCGCCGAGCGCTCGTTCCTCGCCGAACAGTTCATCGCGCTGGAGGGTCTCCTCCGCGAGATCGAGGCACCGGCCGGCAGCATCGACCCCCTCGCCATCGCGGACCGCGAGGAGCTGCTCTCGGAGTGGCTCGACGCCAGAGGTGTGAACGACACCTGGCGGATCGCGCCGGCTCTCGCCGCGGCCGGCGTCGACGTCGCCTGGTGCGAGCGCGCCGCTCAGATCGTCACCGGCGACACGCTCGAGCCTGGGCTCGACTGGGTCGCCGGCACCATCTCCACACGCGGTCTCCTCGCCGAGATGAAGGAATCGACGGCGCGGATCTCTGCGCTGGTCGACGCGGTGCGGTCCTATTCACAGCTCGACCGGGCATCGCTGCAACTCATCGACGTGACCGAGGGCATCGAGAGCACGCTGGTCATGCTGCGGCACAAGATCGGCGACGGCGTCACCGTCGTCCGCGACTACGGCGCCGACGTGCCCCGCATCGAGGCGAATCCGGGCGAGCTGAACCAGGTCTGGACGAACCTGATCGCCAACGCCATCGACGCCATGGAGGGGGCGGGAACCCTCCGTCTCTCGACGCGCGCCGACGCCTCCGACGTCGTCGTCGAGATCGCCGACACCGGCCCCGGGATGACCCCCGACGTCCGCGCCCGCGCCTTCGAGCCCTTCTACACGACCAAGGAGATCGGCAAGGGCACCGGCCTCGGTCTCGACATCTCCCGGCGCATCATCGCGGATCGCCATCACGGTCAGATCACGATCGAGTCACAGCCGGGTGAGACCCTGCTGTGCGTGCGCCTTCCCCGCGGGCAGAGACCCGCGAGCGCGCCCCGGTAGAGGACCACGGTCTCCCCTACCGGAAGGCCACCGCCTGCATCACCCAAACGCCCGTATCGCCGCTGGCGGTCGCCGAGACCGGCCCCGTGGCCGGCGCGACGAGATCCTCGACGATGTCGGCGTCGGGCTGGGTGATGAGTCGCAGGTTCCAGCCGGGGCCGGCGGTCGTGAACCAGCGTTGTCGTGGTCGTTCCGTCCGTGCCGCCGAAGTGCCGCTGGATCGTCTCGTCGTGGTCGGTGGGCCGCCGCCGTTGTTCTCGCCCTCGTAGTTCGCCTCGATCATCAATGTCGGCTTCACGTCCGGTGCGTCGTACGCCCTCAGGACCACGTCGTAGATCGCGTAGTAGCTGTAAGCCATGGTCACGTCGACCTTCGGCGGTACGGCGGGATCGTCGTTGCTCGTCGAGGCGTGACCCGAGAGTCGCGCCAACCTCGGAGTGTTCGTGCCCGCCTTGCTCCAACGCATCGCGCGTTCCTTCCGCCAGGGTCGCCCCAGGCTGTTCCCCGGCGGCCGAAGGCTCAAGGCGCTCAGCCGGTGGCTCGTCCGGGTGGAGTCCCGTCGCCGACACGAATGAGCTTGCCTGGTTCGGTGCAACGTGGTCGAGCCCGCGGTCGACACCCGGCTCGCTCGTCGAACGGACCGCTACCCGAGACCCTCGGGGTGTTGCGGGTCGCATTGCGCCAGGAAGAGCACGCAGCGATCGGCCTCATCGGCCTCTCCGACGGCCGCGGCCACTCGACCCAAGCCCTGGAGCGACCGGAGGAAGCCGCGGTTCTCCGGATCGGCCCATCGCACGTAACCCGTCCCCCGCCAACCGTTGGCCCGCAGCCGGTCGAGCCCGCGGTGGTAGCCGACGCGGTAGTAGGCGTAGGCCTCGACGTCATCGCGGGCGAGGTCTCCGAGCGTCGCCCATCCCTCGAGGAACCGTGGCCAGCGGGCGACGACGGCGGCGACGGCGCCGCGGCGCTCGCTGTCGGGGCGCATGAGCGCAGCGGCGAGCGCCTCCTGGGCCGCCTCGGGCTCGGGATCGAGGACGGTTCGCGGCGGGCCGGACGAGGAGAGCGGTACGGGGTCGGGCATGACCCCGATGCTAGGGACCGCCCCGCTACCGTCCGTCACGGTGATCGCGGCCGTGACCTTCGATGCCGTGCGCAACGGGCTGTTGATCGCCGCCGTCGTCGCCATCGCCATCGGCGTCGTCGCCGCCCTGATCATCAAGTGGGTGGTGGGACGGCTCCTCGTGGTCGCGCTCTTCGCCGCGCTGGCGGTCGTGCTGTGGACACAACGGACCAACCTGGGCGACTGCGCCGACCGCGTCCACGTGCAGATCACCGAAGGCAAGCCCGCGGGCTCGTGCACCGTTTTGGGCGTGACGGTGGACCTGCCGTAGGTCTCAGCGGCCGGCGGCGTCGGCCCGAGCGACGACCCGCTCCACGAAGGCGGCGAACTCCTGAGGATGCGACGTGTGGGCTCCGTGACCCGCCTCCTCGATCGCCACGAGCTCGGCCCCGGGCACCTGCTGGACCAGCCATCGCACCGCGGGCGGGTGATGCGGCGCACCCATCGTCCCGTGGCCGGCTACGACCGGCACGGTGATGTCGGCGGGATCCCAAGGGGCCGCGCTGCGGATGTCGATCATCTCCTCGACGAGCGCGGCCCCGTCGGCCCGGCGCTCGGCGCGCGTGTGCTCGGGAAGGCGCGCCCATCGCTCGTCGCCGATCATCCGCCTCATGAACGCCTCGGCGGCGTGCTCCGGGCCGCCCTCGCGCTGGGCCATCACCGCCACATCTCCGGCCGTGGTTCCCGGCCACCACGGCATCCAGGGCATCGGAGGCTCGAACGCGCCGACAGCCCGAACGAGGTCGGGGCGGCGTACGGAGGCGGCGAGCGCCACCACCCCTCCGTAGCTGTGCCCGACCACGACGCCGCGCCGCCCACCCATCACGACCAGCAGGTCGTCGACGTGACCCGTGAGGTCGAAGGGACCCACGGACCGCCGCGACCTCGCGTAGCCCCGCCGGTCGTCGCGCGCCACCCGGAACCGGTCATCGAGGCGTCGGGCCACGCGGCGGAAGCCACCGGAGCGGTCCATGCTCCCGTGCACGAGCACGACGAGGGGAGCATCCGCCGGGCCGCTCTCCTCCACGTGCAGCCGAGGCTCGGGCCCGCCTCGCGGCGCCGTCGACGTCATCGGGAGCACGCCATCCGCAAGGCGGGGCTCGCCGGAGGGGAACCGGCATGCTCGTGACACGGATCCGGGACGCTCCCGGGGATGGCGACGACCGTCGCCGACTGGCCCACGCCACGTATCTTGGCGCTCGTGGAGCTCCTGCTGATCCGCCATGCCCTCCCGGTGCGACGCGAGCTCCTGGAGGGTCGGGCCGACCCGGACCTCGCTCCCGACGGGCTCGCCCAGGCTGAGCACCTCGCTCGCTACCTCTCCTCCGAGACCATCAACGCCATCTACGCCAGCCCGTTGCGCCGAGCCCAGCAGACCGCCATGCCGCTGGCGAGGGACCAGGGCCTCGAGATCGTGCTGGAGGAGGGCGTCGCCGAATACGACCAGGAGGCCACCTGGTACGTGCCGGTCGAGGAGCTGAAGGCGGCCAACGACCCACGCTGGCAGGACTTGCTCGACGGCACGTGGCACACCGGGCTCGGTATCGATCCCTTCGTCTTCCGCGACACCGTGACCGACGCGATCGAGCGGATCGTGAGCGAGAACCCTTCGCGGAAGGCGGCCGTCGTCTGCCACGGCGGGGTGATCAACGCCTACTTGAGCCGCATCCTCGACATCGACGACCCGACCGGGTTCTTCTACCCGAACTACACGTCCATCCATCGGGTCATGGCGGCGAGATCCGGTGAGCGGAGCATCCTCACGCTGAACGAAACCGCCCACCTTCGGGGCACCGGGCTTCCGATCGGCATCAACAGTTAGCGAAAGGGGGAAGGAGACCTTCCCCCCTTCGGAACCCCCCATCTGGGGAGCTGCGGTCGACCCAGCGAAGCCGGATCGACCTCCGTGCGAAGACTTGTCACAACGTCACGTTCTTCCGGCACCCCAGTAAGCACTAGATGACTAATTCCTGGGGGTCAGTGGTCGTAGGCGATGAGCGATCGCAGGATGGGTTGGTTGGTGGTGTCGTTGTGCCAGATGGCGGCGGTGAGGGCGAGGACGCGTTGAAGTACTCGTGCGGCGACTCCGTCGCAGGTCCGGCCGCCGTGGCGTTCGAGGTCGAGTTGGCCTTTGAGGGTGTCGTTGACCGACTCGATGATTTGGCGGAGCGGTTTGAGCAGGTGGGCGCCGGGTCGGGGTCGTTCCTTCTTGAAGGCGGGGCGCAGCAGTCGGGCGCCGTGGTCGGCGAGGAACCCCTCGAACTCGGTAGACGCGTAGCCCTTGTCGGCGATGAGGGTTTGGCCGGGGCGGCGGGCGAGGAGCTCGGGCTCGGTCTCGAGCATGTCGCGGGCGACTTCGCGTTCGTCGGTCTTGGGGTTGGTGAGGGCGAAGGTGATGGGCAGCCCCGCGGGGGTGCAGATCAGGTGCAGACGCAGGCCCCAGAAGTAGCGGGAATGGCTGGCGCAGTAGCCGTAGGCGGACCAGCCGGCGGTGTCGGACCGCTTGGCGGTGGGCCGAGATCGGCCGCACTCGACGGGGGTCGAATCGATCAGCCAAACGTCGTCGCTCCATCCTCGACTCTCGATCGCCAAGATCCGGATCATGGCTTTGAGCTGGCCCGACGCCGCCCGCAGCCGCTTGTTGTAGCCGGACTGGCGGGGCAGATAGGGGAACAGGTGACAGAGGTGCTGACGGGCGTGGCGCAGCCAGCGGGTCTCGGACACGAACCCGGCGAGGGCTTGCAGCACCGCCAGCGTGATCAGCTCGGCGTCGGACAGCTTGGGCCTGAACGATCCTTTCGGCAGGCGCGGCGCCAGCGTCGGATCATCCTTCAGCGCGTCATCAACGCGGACATACAGTGCAGTGGCGAGGGTGTCCAGGTCGGCGTCCACGAGACCTCCAAGGTCGACGGAATCAGCAACGCCGATCGTGGACGCCTTCGCCGCGTCAACGGCGGATACCCCCGGGAATCACTCGTCTAGGAGGCCGTGCGCAAGCGCAGCGCCTCGCGCCAGGAGATCCGCGCGCCCCGATGGAGCAAGGTTCTCGCGTAGATGGCGCCGGCCGCCCGCAAGACGCCGTAGGCGGTGGCGACGAGCAGCACGGCCGCGATCGCCACCTGCCACCACGTCGCCGCTCCGGTGCCGATGCGCAGCGGCATGAGCAACGGAGAGAACGGGGGCAACAGGGACAGCACCGTCGCCGCCGCGCCGGTCGGGTCGGTGCCGGCGGTGAACACGACGAGATAGCCGGCCGTGAAGCAGAAGGAGATGGGCGCGGCAGCGGCCTGCGCGTCCTCTTGCCTCGAGACGAACGACCCGGCCAGCGCGAACAGCGTGCTGTAAAGGGCGAAGCCGGCGACGAACCAGAGCACCGTCGTCGGCACCGCCACCCAGACGGCGGCCGGGATCGTGGTGCCCGCCAGGGCGAGGGCGACCAGACCGGCGGCGATGGCCCCGATCAGCTGGATGAGCGCGACGGTCCCGATCCCCAGCACCTTGCCGGCAAGGAGCTGGTAGGCGCGCACGTGGGCGAGGAGCACCTCGACGACTGCGCTCGTCTTCTCCTCGACCACGCCGGTGAGCACGAATCCGCCGAACATGCTGACCGAGAGGAAGAGCAAGATGGCGGTGAGCGTGCCGACGGTCTGGCCTACCTCCGTGGCGCGTGCGGTGGGGTCGAGGATCGTGGTCGACAATCGAGCCGGGGTGAGCAGCTGCGCGGTCTGCCGCGGTGCTGAGGCCGAACGCAGTCGCCTGTTCCGCGGCCTTCGACGTCTGCCAGGCCGAACCGACCGCCGCCTCCAGCTTCGAGTCGGCCGAGCGCCGGAAGAGCAGCTGCGCGTCGGGGGCGGTCACGGCCGCGTCGAACTGCCCCGAGCGCACACCGGCCTCCGCCGCCTCCCGCGTTCGCGACGTCGTCCGTCGTGATGGCCAGCCCGTTGGCGGCGCCCGTTCGCGCCAGCAGTTGGTCGAAGGCGGCAGGAGCCGTGCCGGCCACGGCCACGTCGGCACGGGCCGGCCCCTTGCTGGAGAGGACGCGGTTGAGCACGCCGATGCCGATGACAGCCACCACGACGAGGGCGGTGAAGATCCAGAACGCCCGCGACCGCAGTCGCACCCGGATCTCGCGCGCCGCGACCAGCAGGATCATCGAGGCGCCGGTCAAGGCGATGCCACCGTGACGGGGTCCGGCTCCATGGCGCGGCGCCCGACGGCCGAGAGGAAGACGTCCGACAGGGGCGGCGGCGCGAACGCGAAGGCCGTCACCCTCCCCGCCCGCTCGGCGTCGGCGAGCAGCACGGCCGGGTTCACGTCGCGACTCACCCGGACCCGCATGTGCTGGCTGTCGCGTTCGAGGAGGTCGCCCGTCGCCGGCGCCCACGACGCCGCCTCCGCGAAGGTGACGTCGACATAGCGCCACGGCGAGACGTCGCGGATCTCCTCGACGCGGCCCTCGAGCACGACTCGCCCCTGATCGATGATCACGACCTCGCGACTGATGTCTTCGACCAGGTCGAGCTGATGGCTGCTGAAGAGGAGCGCGGCGCCGTCCGCCACCCGCTCGAGCAAGACGTCCTTCAAGACGTCGACTGCGACCGGGTCGAGGCCGGAGAACGGTTCGTCGAGCACCAGGATGTCCGGGTCGTTCACCATGGCCAGCGCCAGCTGTACCCGCTGCTGGTTGCCGCTCGACAGCTCCTGCACCTCGGTGCCGGCGCGATCAGCGAGACCGACGCGCTCGAGCCAACGATCGGCGGCCCGATCCGCCGCGCCGCGCTCCATGCCGGCGAGGCGTGCGAAGTACACGACGTGCTCATGCACCCGCATCTTCGGGTACATGCCGCGCTCGGCCGGCATGTACCCGATGCGACGCCGCAGCGCCGAAGTGAGCGGCGCGCCCTTCCAGGTGACGGCGCCGCCGTCCACGCTGACCAAGCCCATGATCGCCCGCATGGTGGTGGTCTTGCCGGCCCCGTTGGGTCCCAAGAACCCGACCAGCTGGCCGGGCGCGACGGAGAAGCCGACGCCATCGAGGGCGACGACCTCGCCGAACCGCTTCCGCAGATCGTCGACGAGGAGCACGCCTCACCATCGTACGGGCGGGCGCGCGCGACGATCGCGGCGTGCCACGCGATCTCGGACTGGCCCGCGACCTGTGCCGGTATCTCGCCGCCGCTCCTTCGCCCTACCACGCCGTGGAGGAGGCCGCCGCTCGACTCGAAGAGGCCGGCTTCAAGCGTCTCGACGAGCGCGACGGCTGGGAGGACGTGATCGGGGGCCACGTCGTCACCCGCGGCGGCGCGCTCGTGGCGTGGTGGGCGACGGAGGGCCTCGCCCCTCACAGCGCCTTCCGCATCGTGGGAGCGCACACCGACTCGCCGAACCTTCGCATCAAGCCCCGCCCCGATACCGGTTCACTCGGCTGGCGCCAACTCGGCGTCGAGGTCTACGGCGGGGCCCTCGTCAACTCGTGGCTCGACCGCGACCTCGGCCTCTCCGGCCGGGTGTCGCTGGCCGACGGAACCGTCCGTCTCGTGAAGCTCGACCGCCCGCTTCTTCGCGTCGCGCAGCTCGCCATCCATCTCGACCGTGACGTCAACGACAAAGGGCTCGTCCTCGACCGCCAGCAGCATCTGGCCCCGATCTGGGGCCTCGGCGATGTTCAAGAAGGCGGCTTCGCCCGCTTCCTCGCCCACGAGCTCGGCGTAGCCGCCGACGACGTCGTGGCCTGGGACGTGATGGCCCACGACCTCGCCGAAGCCACGCTGCTCGGCGCCGATGAGGAGTTCATCGTCTCCGGCCGTCTCGACAACCTCTTCTCGTCGTTCTGCGCGTTGACGGCGTTGGCCGGGATCGCCGGAGGGGGCCTCGACGTCATCCCGACCGTTGTCCTGTTCGACCACGAGGAGATCGGCAGCGAGTCCTCGACGGGCGCGGGCGGCCCTCTCCTCGTCGACGTCGTCGAGCGCGTCGTCGTGGCCCGAGGGGGCGCACGCGACGACATGCACCGCGCCGCGGCCAGGTCGTGGCTGGTGTCGGCTGACATGGCGCATGCCGTCCATCCCAACTACCCCGATCGGCACGAACCGGCCCACCGACCCCATCCCAACGCGGGTCCAGTCATCAAGGTCAACGCCAACCAGCGGTACGCGACCGATGCGCCGAGTCACGCCACCTTCGTGCGGGCGTGCCGCGCCGCAGGCGTGCCGTGGCAGCTCTACGCGCACCGCTCCAACCTGGCCTGCGGCTCCACGATCGGCCCGATCACCGCCGCTCGTCTCGGCCTCCCCGTCGTCGATGTGGGCTGCGCGCAGCTCTCGATGCACTCTGCCCGGGAGCTCGCAGGCAGCGACGACGTCGGCCTCTTCATCGCCGCCCTGGCCGCCTTCCTGGCCGCCGCCTGATCAGCGTCGCTTCGCCTCGCGCACCCGCCTTTGCGATACTCGTGGACCGCCACGAGAGAGCTGGGGGGTCGCATGAAGCTGCTGTGGTTCCACCTCGCCCCCTACCCTGAGCTGCCCGACGACTTCCGCCAGCGGCATCGCAGCATCTGGGTCGACATCGACAGCCGGCTGTTCGACCCGCAGGTGGGAGCCTCGGCGCTCAACCTGTACCTCGATCAACTCGAGCACGCCGCCGCCCGTGGCTTCGACGGGGTCTGTGTAAACGAGCACCACAGCAACGGCTACGGCCTCATGCCTTCCCCGAACCTCATGGCCGCCGCCCTGGCCCGCAGCACCCGCGACGCCGCGGTCGTCGTGATGGGCAACTCGCTCGCGCTGTACAACCCGCCGGTCCGCGTGGCCGAGGAGATGGCCATGCTCGACTGCCTCTCGCACGGCCGCCTCGTGGCCGGCTTCCCGGTGGGCACGCCTATGGACACGTGCTTCGCGTACGGCCAGAACCCGGGCACGCTCCGGCGCCGCTACCACGAGGCCCACGACCTCATCCTCCAGGCTTGGACCCGACCGGAGACCTTCGCCTTCAACGGCGAGTTCAACCAGCAGCGCTACGTCAACATCTGGCCGCGGCCGGTGCAACAACCGCACCCGCCCGTGTGGATCCCGGGCGGGGGGTCGATCGAGACGTGGGAGTGGTGCGCAGAGATGGACTACGTCTACTGCTACCTGTCCTACTTCGGGCACCGGCTCGGGCGCGACACCATGACCGGGTTCTGGCAGAAGATCGACGAGCTCGGCCTCGACGACAACCCTTACCGCGCTGGCTTCCTGCAGTTCGTGGGTGTGGCCGACACCGACGCCGAGGCCATGCGGCTCTACGGGCCCGCGGCCGAGTACTTCTACCATCGCTGCCTGCACGTCTTCCCCGGCTTCGCCGATCCCCCCGGCTACCGCAGCGAGGCGACGGTGCGCTCCCAGGCCGGCTCGGCCGTCCGGGAGGCGGCTCGCCGCGCCGTCCACGGCCTGCCGTCGTGGGAGGAGATGGTGGAGATGGGGTACGTGATCGTGGGCTCACCGGACACGGTGCGCGAGAAGCTCGAACACGTCGCCCGGGATCTGCGCGTCGGTCACCTGATGCTGCTGCTCCAGTTCGGCAACATGCACCCCGAGTTGGTGCACATGAACACCGAGCTGTTCGCGGACAAGGTCGCGCCGGGGCTGCGCACGGTGTGGGACGACTACGAGGACCGGTGGTGGCCGAGCGGCTGCGCCACCGACCACCACTGACCCGACATATCGTCGCAGACGCTGTCACCGCCTGATCCGCGTGAACGCGACGAGACCACCGCCATGACGAGATGCAATCCGATCTGGACACGTTGACTGCTCAGCTCGTCGAAGCCGAAGCGGATGACGGCAGCAAGCGTGTCGTGGGCCGTGGGCGCCTGGGACCTTTGGTCATCCGCAGCTCCAGGTAGAATCGGCGCAGTGCTGGTGACCCCATTCATCAAATCCTCGGGATGAAGGAAGAGAAATGGTCATGAACAAGAACGGGCCGCAGGAAAGCAAGTCTCCTCCCCAGCTGATCGACGCCAGAATCGACGAGCTAGGCGACTGGCGAGGCAAGATGCTCGGCCGGCTCCGTGCCTTGGTCAAGGAAGCCGATCCCGAAGTCGTCGAGGAGTGGAAGTGGAGAGGAGTTCCGGTGTGGTCGCACGACGGGATGATCTGCACAGGCGAGACCTACAACAACGTCGTGAAGATGACCTTCGCCAAAGGGGCCGCGCTGAAGGATCCGTCGGGCCTCTTCAACTCCAGTCTTGACGGGAACACAAGGCGTGCCATCGACTTCCACGAGGGCGAGAAGATCGACGAGAAGGCGCTGAAGAATCTCGTACGCGCTGCGGTGGCCCTCAACGAGGCCAAAGCCAAGAGCTGAACCACGGAATCACACGACCTTTCCGTCGGCTCCTGCCAGAAGTCACCGCCTTTGCTCCATTGTCGAGTCAGTTGACAGAATCGCAAATCGTCATCCAGCAACAGTTTTGTCGGTCGCTAGTTGTCCTGGGGCACCCGAACTCGAGACCTTGTGACGGGTTTCGTGCGGAGGTCGATCCGGCTCTGCCGGTCGACCGGAGCTCCCCAGATGCGGGGATCCGAAGGGGGGAAGGTCTCCTTCCCCCTTCGCTAGATCTTCTTCGGGGCCGGACTTGAAGCATTGTGACAACTTCTGTGAACGCGACGATGGCGGTGAGAAGGATCTCGTACCGTCCCACCTGGACTTACGACCTAACGGCGCCAGTGATCGGCGAACGGTCGGCCTTCTGCGAGAAGAGTGGACCCCGAGGGCGCTTGACTCGCGCCCTGGGAGGGGGCCGGGGGGGCTGCCCGCCCCCCGCTAATGCCGTGACCGGTAACTGAGGCCCGGTCCGCCGAGCCAGGGTCGGTGCCGACAACGCGCGACGAGGAAGCAATAGTCAATAGCCGCCGCGCTACTGCGACGAGAAGCAACGCCGCCGGCGCTGGCATTGGTCGGCGCAACGGGGCGAACGTTGCCGGTCACGGCGCTAGGCGTCGACCATCACGGTCGCTTCGTCGAAGAGCTTCTGGAGGCGGACGTGGAGCTCTCCGGTCAACTCCCTCACCCGCTCGCGGGGCAGGCGACCGGTGCCCGGCGCGCCGGGGACGATGGGCTCCCCGACGATGACGTGGACCCGACGGGGGTAGATCAGCTTCGATCCCTTCGGCATCACCCGCTCCGATCCGCCGATGCCGATGGGCACGATCGGGACGCTCGCCTTGAGTGCCAGGTACGCCGCGCCCTCGAACAACGGCTGGACCGTCGGGCCCGCCTTGCGCTCGCCCTCCGGGAACAGCACGAGCGGCTCGCCGGCGTGAAGCACTTCCAGACACCGCTTCATGGCTTCGAAATCGACGCTGCCGCGGTGAACCGGGAACCCGCCGAGCGAGGACAGCAACCAGGCCCACCCGCGCTTCTCCCAGAGCGAGTCCTTGCCCATGAACCGCACCCGCCGCCGCGTCACGGCGGCGGTGATCGGAGTGTCGATGTTCGACCGGTGGACCGGGGCGAGGATGCAGGGCCCTCGGGCCGGGACGTGCTCGACCCCTTCCACGTGCAGCCGCGTCCACAGACGGGTGAGCCCGACCACCACGGCCCGAGCGAGCTTGTAGAAGGCCAGCGAAGGCCAGGTCTGGCCGGCGAGGAAACCGTGACCGGTGGTCACGCCAACATTGTGAGGATCTCGTCGACGATCTCGTCGACGCTGCGTCCGGTGGTGTCGACGAGCACGGCGTCGGCCGCCTCGGACAGCGGGGCGTGATCCCGACCCTGGTCGCGGGCGTCGCGCTCGGCGATGGCCGCGGCCACCTCCTCGTAGTCGAGGTCGGCCACCTCCTTGTGGCGCCGCTCGGCCCTCACGTCCGGGTTCGCCGTGAGGTAGAGCTTCAGCTCAGCGCCGGGGAAGACGACCGAGCCGATGTCGCGACCCTCGATGACTCCCCCGCCGTGCTCCGCAGCCCACTCGAGCTGGCGCCGGCGCAGCTCGGCGCGGACGTCCTGGTTGGCCGCGACCACGCTGACGGCCCGCGTCACCTCCGGCCCTCGGATCTCGAGGGTGGCGTCGACCCCGTCGACCACGACTTTGTCCGCGCTGACATCGAGCTCGAGCGCGAGCGCGAGGCGGGCCACTCGTTCGGCGTCCTCGGGGTCGATGCCGCGGCGCAGGGCGGCGAAGGTGACCGCTCGGAACTGCGCCCCCGTGTCGAGGTAGTCGAGCCCCAAGCGATCCGCCAGGGCGCGAGCCACCGTGGACTTGCCCGCACCGGCCGGGCCGTCGATGGCAATGATCCTCATCGGGCTCATCCTGCCCCACCGCGCAGCATGGCTGTCCACATGCCGGCGAAGCCAGGGAGGGTCTTGGCTGTGGTGGCCACGTCATCCAGGACGACTTCGGGGACGCGTAGCCCAACGACCGCCCCGGCCATAGCCAGGCGATGGTCGTCGTAGGTGCGGAAGAGGCCGCCGTGCAGCGGGACCGGCCGGATAGCGAGGCCGTCGGGCTGTTCCGTCACGTCGGCCCCCAGAGCCGCGAGGTTCCGCGCGAGGGCGGCGAGGCGGTCGGTCTCGTGGTGGCGGAGGTGACCGGTCCCACGGAGCTCTGAGGGCGTGGCGGCGAGCGCGGCGACCGCCGCCAGCACCGGGACGAGCTCGCCCTCCTCGCGCAGGTCGGCGACCAGCCCGGGGCGCTCGGGCAGCCCTCGCAAAGTGAGGCCCTGCTCGTCGACCAGCGCCACGGCACCCATGGCCGCCAGCCGCTGGCGCAGGCGGTCACCGGGTTGGCTCGTGCGAAGCGGCCAACCGGGGATGCGCACCGTTCCCTCCGTGACGACGGCGGCCGCAAGGAACGGGGCGGCGTTGGAGAGGTCCGGCTCGACCACCCAGCGGCGACCGCCGAGCGGCCCGGGCTCCACCCGCCACCCGCGCTCGACAGTGCCGTCGACGACCCCGCCCGCGTCGCGAACCATGCTCACCGTCATCCCGATGTGCGGCACCGACGGGACCGGCGGCCCCTCGTGCACCACGGTCAGCCCGTGCCGGCACCGTGCCCCGACGAGCAGGAGCGCGCTCACGAACTGCGACGAGGCCGAGGCATCGATGGCGACCTTCCCGCCGTCGAGGCGCCCCGTCCCGTTGACGGTGAGGGGCAGCCCGCCGCGGCCGCCATCGTCGATCTCGACCCCGAGATGGCGCAGCGCCTCGATGAGCGGCGCGAGTGGGCGCTCGCGAGCGCGGCGGTCGCCGTCGAAGGTCACCGGTCCATCGGCCAGCGCGGCCACGGGCAGCAGGAAGCGCATGACCGTGCCGGCATTGCCGACGTCGACGATGCCGCCGCCTCGCAGTGGGCCCGGCTCGACCACCCACACGTCGCTCGCCTGGTCGACAACCACGCCGAGCACGCGGAGCCCAGCGGTCATCAGCGCCGTGTCACGAGCGGAGAGAGGGCCGATCAGGGTGCTCGGCCCCTGGGCGAGCGCGCCGAGAACCAGGGCACGGTTGGTCATGGACTTCGAGCCGGGCAGGGCGACGGTGGCGTGGACCGGGCCACGCGCCATCGGCGCCGCCCAGGCTTCCCGCCGAGCGCCCGCCGTGCTCACTCCAACCGCCGCAGGCCAGGCCGGAAGCCGCGGGCGATCAATCCGCCTCGGAGCAACTGGCTGGCGCCGGCATCGACGAGGAGGTGGATGATGCCCTTGTTCCCCTCGGCCGAGTGCACCACCTCGAAGTCGGCGATGTTGACGCCGAGCTCGGCGGCCAGCGTGAAGACCTCGGCCGCCGCGCCGGGGCGGTCGGGGATCGGGATCCGCACCTCGACGAGATCCTCGGGCCTGGCCACTCGCGACGGCAGGTTGGCGCGGGCGACACGCGCCCGATCGAGCCGCTCCAGCAGCCCGGAACGGTCATCCGCCGCGACGAGCGAGCGGAGCTCGCGCAGCTGGTCGACCAGGCCGTCGAGGGCGCCCACGATGGCCTCCCGGTTCTCGGCACAGATGTCCGGCCAGATGGCCGGATGCCCAGAGGCGATCCTGGTCATGTCCCGGAAGCCGCCGGCAGCCAGCCTCAGCAGGGCTGCGTGCTCTTCGGCCCGCTCGTCGGCGAGCGTCATGAGAGCGGCGGCGGCGAGATGGGGGACGTGGCTGACCACGGCCACGAGGGTGTCATGACGCTCAGGGGGCAGGGCCACGACCTCGGCGCCGAGGCCCGAGACGATGGAGGCCACTGTCGCGAACACGGCATCGGTGGTGGTCGGGGTGGGCGTGAGCACCCACACCGCGCCCTCGAACATGGCGGGATCGGCGCCGTCGAGCCCGTCCTGCTCGGAGCCGGCCATCGGATGGCCGCCCAGGAACCGGGGATCGTCGAGGGCGGCCACGACCGGAGCCTTGACCCCGCCGACATCGGTGACGAGGCCGGTCGTGGCGGCCAGTGCGTCCTTGGCCGCGTCGGCGACCTCGGCGACCGGCGTCGAGACAATGGTGATCTCGGCGTGCGGGTCGAGCCCGGCCGTGTCGATCACGCCCCGGTCGAGGGCCGTCGCCGCCCGGCCGTCGTCGACATCGTGGCCGCTCACGTGCCAGCCCCGGGCGCGTAGGGCGAGCGCGACGCTGCCGCCGATGAGGCCGAGCCCGATGACGTTGGCCCGGCGGGGCTCAGGCATCTGGGTCGGCGAAGTCGGGGCGGAGCAGGCGGGCCCCCTCGAGGAACACGTGGTGGAGCTCGGCGCGCTCGAGATCGGTCTCGACATGGACGAGGACACGGACGCAGCGCGCCAGGGTGCCGTCGACGTCCATCTCCTGCGCGCCCAGGATCGCCACGTCGGGCAAGCCGAAGGCTCGGGCGGCGGTGGCCGGGTGGACTGAGTGGATGTCACTCGTGCCGGTGACGAGGAGGCTGATCACCCGGTCGTTCGTGAGCCGGTTGCGCTCGAAGAGGGTTGCCATGAGCGCCTTCACCCGTTCGGTGATGTGGGCAGGATCATCCTCGTCGATGGTCGTAGCGCCGCGAAGCGCTCGTACGGGCACGGGGGCCGATCCTACTGCGACGGTCTCGGGGCCCCGACGAGCTCCGGCCGTCCCGGCCTCGGCTCCCGCCGTGACACAGTGGCGTTCGTGCTCACTCACGCCGAGGCCCGCGTGCTCGGCTGCCTCATGGAGAAGGAGCTCACCACCCCCGACGTGTATCCCCTCACGCTCAAGGCGCTCACCGCGGCGTGCAACCAGACCTCGAACCGCGACCCCGTGATGTCCCTCGAGCAACACGAGGTCGAGACGAGCGTCCTCGTGCTCAAGACGAAGAGTCTGGCGCGGGTGGTCCATCCGGGCTCGGGAGAGCGCTCTACCCGCTACCGGCATCTCGCAGGCGAGTCCTTCGCGGTCGACGAGGCCGAGCGGGCCCTCCTCAGCGTGCTGCTGCTACGCGGCGCCCAGACCGTCGCCGAGCTCCGGGCCCGCACCGAACGCCTCCACGCCTTCCCGACAGGAGACGCGCTGGAGGGCACGTTGCGGCAGCTCGCGGCGCGCGAGGAGCCGCTCGTGCGCAGCCTGCCGGCGGGGGCCGGTCAGCGAGAGGGGCGTTGGATCCAGCTCCTGGAGGACGACCCGTTCGTGCCCGAGGCCGCGCCCCGCGACCGCCGGGCCGAGCCGCAAGCTGGTCTCGAGCCGCGGGTGGCCGCGCTCGAGGCCCAGGTGGCGCGTTTGCTCGAGGCGCTCGGCTTGGAGGAGGCGCCACCGCCCGGCGAGTGAGCGGCGCCGGTCTTCAGGCGGGGCCGATCGCCTCGGAGAGCGCCCGCAACTCGGCCGGGATGACCGGGCGCCAGGCCCCCGGCCGCAGGCGCGGGTCGGTGAGGGGGCCGATCCGCACCCGCACCAGCCGCCTCACGGGGTGGCCGACGGCTTCGCACATACGGCGCACCTGCCGGTTGCGGCCCTCGTGGATGGCGATCCGCAGCACCCCCGGCGAGGGTTGCGACACGGCGGCCGGGGCGGTGACACCGTCATCGAGCGTCACGCCCTCCCGCAGCCGCCGCAGCACGCCGGGGCCCGGCCGGCCGGCCACGTGGGCCAGGTACTCCTTCTCGATCCCGAAGGACGGATGCGTCAGGCGATGGGCCAGCTCGCCGTCGTTGGTGAGCAGCAGCAGCCCTTCGGTGCCCACGTCGAGGCGCCCGACGGGGAAGACGCGGGGCTCGGCCGGCACCAGCTCGACGACGGTCGGGCGGCCGCGGGGGTCACGGGCGGTCGTCACGACCCCGGCGGGCTTGTTGAGCAGGTAGTGGACCAGCCCCGGCCTGACCGCGACGAGGTGGCCGTCGATCTCGACGACGTCCGCGTCGACGTCCACCCGGCACCCGAGCACGGCCACCTCCCCATTCACGGTGACCCGTCCGGCCTCGATCAGCGCCTCGCAGCTTCGCCGGCTGCCGTAGCCCCGGCTGGCCAGGACCTTCTGGAGTCGTTCGCCCTCAGCCGCCACCGGGGTCGTCAGGGGCGGCCGGCTCCACCCGCAAGCCCTGCTCCAACGCCTCCACCACCTCCGCGCCCGGCACGAAGCCCGCCAGAGGCGGCAGGTCGGCGATCGAATCGAGTCCGAGGCGTTCGAGGAACTGCTCGGTCGTCCCCCACAGCACGGCCTGGCCGGGGCCGGGATCCCGCCCCACCTGGTCGATCAGCCCGCGAGCCTGGAGCGTGCGCAGCACTGCGTCCGGGTCGACCCCACGGATGCTGGCGATCTGCGCCCGTGACAGCGGCTGCTTGTAGGCGACGATGGCCAGCGTCTCGAGGGCGGCGGCGGAGAGCCGGCTGCTCTGGCCGTCGAGCACGAACCGCTCCACGTAGGCGGCCACGTCCGGGTGGCTCTGGTAGCGGTAACCGCCGGCCACGCGGCGCAGCTGGAAGCCGTGGCCGGCCGCCTCGTACGAGGCGGCCAGCCGGCGGCAGAGGTCGTCGATCGCCGACACGGGCACCTCGAGAAGCTGCGCCAGCAGTTGCGGCGGCACGGGATCGCTGGCCACGATCAGGACGGCCTCCACCGCCCGGACCAGCTCGGCCGGAAGGGCCGCCTCGGGGGGCGCCGCGGGCGTGCCGGAGCCGAAGCCCGGGTCCTCGTCCATCTCAGCCCTCGTAGCCGTCGATCCCGGCGAGGGCCAGCTCGGCGGCCCCGACGGTCGGCCCGACCCATTCGATGGAGATGGCACCAAAGGTCTCGCCCTGGTCGAGCTCGATCAGGCCCTGCTTGAACAGCTCGAGGACGGCCAGGAACCGCACGATGATCTCGAGCCGTTCGACAAGGCCCTCAGTCAAGCGCTGGAAAGTGATGCGACCGGCGCGCACCAGCTCGTCGGCGAGCTCCTCGACCGCGTCGGCCACGCTGACCCGAATGGGCGCCACGTGGGCGAGGTCGACGCGCGGGACGGGCCGAGGCACGCTCGCCCGCAGGAACGCGTCCCGCAGCTCCTCGGCGGTGACATCCGCGAGGAGATCGGGTTGGAGCCCGACGAACCGCTCTTCGAGCCCGGCCACTCGGGGGTAGGAGCGGGAGGCGTCGTCGGCGAAGCCGGCCAACACCCGGGCGACGTCCTTGAACGTCTTGCACTCGAGCAGCCGGGCCAGCAGCAGGTCACGCTCCTCCCACAGCGACAGCTCGTCATCGAGCTCGCCGTCGTCGCGCCCGGGGAGCAACCTTCTCGTCTTGAGCTCGACCAATGTCGCGGCGATGAGGAGGAACTCGGTGGCCACCTCCAAGTCGAAGCGTTGCATGCGCTCGAGCTCGGCGAGGTAGGCGTCGACGATGGCGGCGAGCGACACCTCGTAGAGGTCGACCTCCTCCCGCAGGATGAGGTGCAGCAGCAGGTCGAACGGGCCCTCGAAGACGGGGGTCGTCACCTCGTAGGCCATCGGGTCGAGGGTAGCCCTGCGCCACCTCGGGTTTGGTGCATCCGGCCACCGCCGGCCGAGGCGGCATACTCGGGCGCGTCGGCCGAGGCCGGCACACTCCAGCACGTCGGCCGAGGCGGCATACTCCAGCACGTCCGTCGAGGCGGCATCCTGGGCGCGTCGGCCGAGCCCCGGAAGTCCCGCCGGCCGGCCGATCAGGCTCGCTACCCTAGGCTGGCTATGACGCGCGTGCTCTCGGGAATCCAGCCCACTGGCGACACCCACTTGGGCAACTACATGGGTGCGATCCGCAATTGGGTGCGCGACCAACACGTCCACGACGCCTTCTACTGCATCGTCGACCTGCACGCCCTCACCAACCCCCAGGACCCGGCCGTGCTGAGGGAGAAGACGCTGAACATGGCGATCATGCTCCTGGCCTGCGGCCTCGATCCGGAGGTGTGCACGTTGTTCGTCCAGAGCCACGTGCCCGAGCATGCCCAGCTCGGTTGGGTCATGGAGTGCACGGCCTCGCTGGGCGAGCTCGAGCGCATGACTCAGTTCAAGGACAAGGTCGCCAAGCAGGCCGGCGGCTTCGTGCCGGCGGCGCTGCTCACGTACCCGGCGCTGCAAGCGGCCGACATCCTGTTGTACGACGCCAACTTCGTGCCCGTCGGCGACGACCAGCGCCAGCACATCGAGCTCACTCGCGATCTCGCCGTGCGCTTCAACCATCGCTACGGCGAGACGTTCGTCGTGCCGGAGGCCCGCATCCCGCCCGCCGCGGCCCGGGTCATGGACCTCCAGCAGCCGACGGCGAAGATGTCCAAGTCGGCCGACTCGCCGCAAGGCACCGTTCTCGTGCTCGACCCGCCCGAGGTCATCGCCCGGAAGTTCAGGCGAGCGGTGACCGACTCGGGCACCGACGTCACCTACGACGTCGTCGACAAGCCGGGGGTGTCGAACCTGCTCGACATCCTCGCCGCCACCACCGGCCGGAGAGTCGAGGACGTCGCCGCCGGCTTCACGCGCTACGGGCCGCTGAAGGAGGCGGCCGGCGAGGCCGTGATCGAGCTGCTGCGGCCGGTCCAGGCGCGCTACGCGGCGCTGGCTGCTGACCCTGGGGAGGTCGCCCGCCTGCTCGCCATCGGCGCCGGCAAGGCCCGCACGGTGGCGGCGAAGACCCTGGCCCGGGCGGAGCGGAACCTGGGCCTGCTCCCGCCGGGCTGAAACCCGGGCCCGGTCGCCTTGGGCCTGCGTCGCCGAGGCATCGATGCCGTGGCCGTCCATGGCCGCCGCCGCCGAGGACGACCAAGCCGAGCCCGGCATGGTGGTCTGGCTCCGACCTCGGCCCGGTGAAGGCTCGCCTGCTCGGGCGACCCCAACCGTGCGTAGCCTGGCGCCATGACCGAACGCAGCAGCTATGCCCCGGGCACCCCGTCGTGGATCGACATCGGCAGCACCGATCTCGAGCGCACACACGCCTTCTACACCGGCCTGTTCGGCTGGGAGCGCCAAGACGCCGGCCCGGTCGAGCAGACCGGCGGGTACGGCTTCTACACCCTCCGCGACAAGATGGTCGCGGGCTACGGCCCCGCGCAGGACCCCTCCGGCGGAGTCTGGTGGACGACCTACGTCAGCGTCGCCGACGCCGATGCCGTGGCCAAGGCTGTCGCCGCCGCAGGCGGCACGACCTTCGTCGCGCCGATGGATGTCATGACGGCGGGCCGCATGGGTGTGTTCGCAGATCCCGGCGGCGCCGCCTTCGCCATCTGGCAGGCGGGCGAGCACAAGGGCGCGCAGCTCGTCAACGAGCCCGGCGCCTTGTGCTGGAACGAGCTCCTGACTCGTGACCTCCCCGGCGCCCGCCCGTTCTACCAGCAGGTGTTCGGTTGGGTGGACAAGAACGGCGAAGGCGCGCCCTACGCGGAGTTCGAGGTCGAGGGCAATGTCATCGCGGGGGGCATGGAGATCACGCCCGACATGCCGGCCGAGGTTCCTGCCCACTGGAACGTGTACTTCGCGGTGGCCGACATCAACGCGTCCGTCGCCAAGGTGTCCGGGCTGGGCGGCCAGGTTCGCCGTCCCCCCTTCGAGACGCCCGCGGGGCCGGCCGCCATCATCGGGGGGCCGCTCCACGAGGGGTTCAGCCTGATCCAGATGGCGAGCTGAGCGGCGACCGCGGCTGACACACCATCCCTCGACGTTCATGCGTGTCAATTCGCGCAGATCTGCGCGGATCGACCCGCACGAACGATGTGAACGGCTCCGAGGGGGTCCGGCCCGAGGTCGGTGTCCCGGGAACCCTCACCGATGTCGTCGACGCGCCGGCATGAGCGTCGCCGGTGGCCCGTCGGCTCGCAGGAACTCGAGGATGAGCTGGTTCACGAGCTCGGGCTTCTCCACGAGCACGAGATGCGAGGCGCCCGGAACCACGGCCAGCTGCCCCGCAGGGAGCGCCTCGTAGAGCGAGCATGTGTGGGCCAGGGAGATCGGCTCGTCGTCACCCACCAGCACCAGCGTCGGGCAGGTCATGCGGGCGAGGTCGTCAACGGTCAGGTTGGGCTCGGTCCGCCACAGGGTGAGGGTCTTGTCGAGGATGACCGGCCAATGGTCGGGACCGTCAGGCGAGCGCCGCTCGTACAACCCGGCGAGGAGGACGAACGCCGGATCATCCGGTTCGAACAGTCCGGGGAGCATCCCGTCGGCGCGGTAGTTCCCGCCCACGAGCACGGCCGTGCGGACCAGCTCGGGCCGGGTAAGGGCGAGCACCATCGCGACGTTGGCACCGTCGCTCCACCCGATCACGTGAACCGGGCCGGCCCCCAGGTTGGCGAGGACGGCGGCCGCCTCCTCGGCCATCGACTCGTAGGAGAACGGCGATTCCGTATCGGCCGTCCGCCCGTGCCCGCGGCGGTCGAAGCCGACCACACGGAAGCTGTCGGCCAGGGCGGGGATCTGGGCACCGAAGTCCACGCAAGCCCCGAGCCCGCCGTGGAGCAGCAGCACGAGGTCGCCGTGGCCCTGGTCGCTGACGTAGGTGGGATGGCCGAGCACGTCCATCTTCACCTCTTAGCAGGCCGCCCCCTCGGCGCGGCGCCTCGGCTCACACCATTCGCCGTTCACGCGTGTCACTTCGCGCAGATCTGCACGGATCGACCCGCACGAACGAAGTTGGCTGGCTCCGAGCGGGGCCACAGGGCTCAGATGGCGTCATCGGCCGCGGCGAGCGCGGCCAGCGCGGCTGGGGGCGCGTCCCGCGAGCGAGCCACGAGGGCCACGGTGATGGGATCACTGCCGGCCGCCTCCAGGCGCGCCGCTCCCAGTGGTTCGTGGCGAGCGTAGCGGGCGACGCGGCCTGTGCCCCGCTCGGCCCGGGCCCGTCCGACGACGGCGATCCACACCGTGGCGCCGACCCTCCCGAACGTGCCCAACCCGGCGTCGAGCTTGCCGCAGTCGTGCAGGAGCGCTCCGGCGACGACGGCGCGGCTCGCGTCCACCTCCCCGAGGCGAGCCACCGCCGACCGGGCCACCTCGATGGAATGGCGTCGGTCGACGTTGCTCATCTCGCGCCAGACCGCCGCCTCGGCTGGCTCGAGGTGCGCCTCCGCCCACGCCGCCTCCGCCTGCTTCGGCGGGCGCCGTGAGAGGGACGTGGAGAACCGCCGCACGAGGTGAGCCAGGTCGCTCACGCCACGAGCCGGTACCAGAGATCGACCGCCCGGTTGAACAACGGGTTGAGCAGCCTCGGCAACGCGAAGACGACGAGCAGGAGGATGGCGAACCCGTACTGCTGCAGACGATCCCAGCCCGGCCGGAGCGAGGCCGGCAGGAAGCGCCCGAGCACGGCCGAGCCGTCGAGCGGCGGAAGGGGGATCAGGTTGAAGGCGGCCAGCAGTGCGTTGCCGATGCCGAGGTAGACGAGCAGGCGCAACGGGAGCGAGCCCGCCTGCCACGGTCCGAACGTCCGGAGCGCGATCGCGGCGGCGACGGCCAGCACCACGTTCGTCGCCGGGCCGGCGAGGGCGACCCACACCGCGTCGTTGCGCGGCGAGCGCATCCGCCGGGGATCGATGGGCACCGGCTTGGCGAAGCCGAGCACCCCTCCTCCGAGGGCGGCCATGATGAACGGCAGCAGCAACGTGCCGAACGGGTCGACGTGGTGGACGGGGTTGAGCGTGATGCGCCCCGCCCGCTTGGCGGTGTCGTCACCGAACCAGAGGGCGGCCACGCCGTGGCTGATCTCGTGCAGGATGACCGACGGGATCGTGACGGCCAGCACGAGCACGATGCGCTCGAGGTCCGGGCTGATGGCCTGTGAGGTTACCGGCGGGTTCCCCCGGGCCGGCCTCGGGCCCGTGGGTGGGCAGCGTCGTAGACGGCGCGAAGGCGCTCGGTCGACACCTTCGTGTACACCTGCGTGGTCGAGATCGAGGCATGGCCGAGCAGCTCCTGCACGATCCGGATGTCGGCGCCGTGATCCAGCAGGTGAGTCGCGCAGGAATGGCGCAGGACATGCGGCGACAAGCGGTCTGCGAGGCCGGCGCGCTCGCCGTAGCGCCGCACGATCGCCCACGCCCCTTGCCGCGACAGCCTTCCCCCTCGCCGGTTGAGGAACACGGCTTCGGCGTCGCCGCGGCGAGCGGCGCGCGCGGGCACCATCCGCTCACGCCCACCGGCCCCGAGCCACTCCCCCAATGCGGCACGGCCATAGCGACCGATGGGCACGATGCGTTCCTTGGCCCCCTTGCCCAACAGGCGGATGAGGCCGGCGTCGAGGTCGACGTCGCCGAGAGAGAGCCCGCACACCTCCGAGATGCGCGCGCCCGTGCCGTAGAGCACCTCGAGGAGGGCCCGGTCGCGCGTGACCACGGGACCATCGCCCACCACCGCGTCGAGCAGCGCCCCCACCTCGTCCTCAGTGAGCGGCTTGGGCAGCCCGTGGGCCACTCGGGGCGGTGACACGTCGGCGGCCGGGTCGGCGGCCGCTCGCCCCTCGAGGGCCAGGAAGCGGTGGAGGGTGCGCACCGCGACGAGGGCGCGGGCGATCGAGGCCGGCGCCCGCGGCCCGGCCCGGAGATGCGCGACGTACTGCTCGACGTCGGGCTCGCCGACATCGTCGAGGGCGCGACCCCGTTCGGCCAGCCAGCCCACGTAGGCGGCAAGGTCACGGCGGTAGGCGGCCAGCGTGTTCGGCGAACGCCCCTTCTCGACCGCCAGCCACGTGAGGAACTCCTCCGCCTCGATCGGGAGGGCCGTGGCGCTCATGGCCCGGCCAGCGGACCCGTCCCGTCGGCCCGTTCCAACCAGCGCTCGGTGAGCAGGAGGCCGATGACCGTCTTGGCGTCGGTGAGGCTCCCGTCGGCCACCGCGGCCAACGCATCGGCCAGCGCCACCGGGTGGGTGGTCAAGTGGCGCTCTTCGGGGCCATGCGCCTCGGACACGGCCGGGGTGAGGTCCAGCGCGAGGTACACGTTCGTGGTGGCGTCGGTCATCCCAGCCGAGTTGTGGAACGTGGTCAGCAGCACGAGGCGTCCCGCGGCCAGACCGCACTCCTCCGCGAGCTCTCGGCGGGCGGTCTCGGCGGGGTCCTCGCCGCTTACGTCGCGCATCCCGGCCGGGATCTCGGTCAGCTCGGCGTCGAGGGCCGGACGGTACTGGCGCACCAGGACGACGATGGGATTGCCCTCCGGGTCGAAGCGCAAAGGCACCACGCCGACCGCGCCGGGCGAGCGCACGATGTCGCGCTCGAACACCTCGCCGTCGGGACTCTCGAACGCGCCGACGACCACGTCCCAGATGCGGCCGTGATGGACGGTGCGGGAGCCGAGGGGCCGGAACGGGGCCTCGCTCACGCCAGGGACTCGACCGGCTCCGGCACGTCGAAGGGGATCTGCGGCGTCATCGCGGCGCGGCGGGCGAGGGCGGCCGCCATCAGCTCCCGGAACAGCGGATGGGCGCGGTCGGGACGGCTCTTGAACTCGGGATGGGCCTGCGTGCCGAGGTAGAAGGGGTGGCCGGCCAGCTCCATGAACTCGACGAGGCGGCGGTCGGGCGACAGCCCGCTCAGCACGAAACCGGCGCCTTCGAAGCGGCTCCGGTAGTTGTTGTTGAACTCGTAGCGGTGGCGGTGCCGCTCGCTGACGACGGGCTCGCCGTAGGCGGCGTGGACCTTCGTGCCGGGCGTGAGGACCGCGTAGTACGCACCGAGTCGCATCGTGCCGCCGAGGTCGACGACATCGCGCTGCGCGTCCATGAGGTCGATGACGGGATGCGGGCTGGAGACATCGAACTCGGTCGAGTTGGCCCCGGCCAGACCGAGCACGTTCCGGGCGAACTCGATGGTCATGACGTGCAGCCCGAGGCACAACCCGAGGCAAGGCAGTTCGTGCTCACGGGCGTAGGTGGCGGCGGCGACCTTGCCCTCGATGCCGCGGACGCCGAAGCCTCCGGGGATGACCATGCCGTCGAGGTCGTGGAGACGGCCCTCGGCCAGGAGACCTTCCACGTCCTCGGCCTGCACCCAGTCGACGTCGACCCTCGCCCCGTGGTGGTAGCCCGCGTGGCGCAGGCTCTCGACGACGGAGAGGTAGGCGTCCGGGAGCTCCACGTACTTGCCGATGAGTCCGATGCGCACGCTGCGGTCGGCGTTCTCCATGCGATCGACGAGCGCCTCCCACGCCTCCAGATCGATCTCGCCTTCGAGCTGGAGGATGCGGCCCACCTCGTCGTCCAAGCCCTCGTCATGGAGTACCAGCGGCAGCTCGTAGATGTTCCTGGCGTCGGCCGCGTTGACCACAGCCCCCTCGTCGACATCGCAGAGGTTCGAGATCTTGCGCTTGAGCGCCGGCGACAAGGGCCGCTCGCTGCGGCAGACGATCACGTCGGGCTGGATGCCACGGCTGCGCAGCTCGGTGACGGAGTGTTGCGTGGGCTTGGTCTTCTGCTCGCCCGACGGGCCGATGAAGGGGACGAGCGTGACGTGCAGGTAGCAGACGTTCTCCCGCCCGACGTCCTTGCGGAACTGCCGCAGCGCCTCGAGGAAGGGCAGGATCTCGATGTCACCGACAGTGCCACCAACTTCGGTGATGATGACGTCGACGTCGTCGTTGGCCAGGCGCCGGATGCGCCGCTTGATCTCGTCGGTGATGTGCGGGATGACTTGGACCGTGCGCCCGAGGTAGTCGCCCCGCCGCTCGGCGGCCAGGACCGACTGGTAGATGGAACCGGTCGTGGCATTCGAAGCCCGGGACAGGTTCTCGTCGATGAAGCGCTCGTAGTGCCCGAGGTCGAGGTCGGTCTCGCCCCCGTCGTCGGTCACGAAGACCTCGCCGTGCTCGAAAGGATTCATCGTGCCGGGGTCGACGTTGATGTACGGGTCGAGCTTCTGCATCGTGACCCGCAGGCCCCGCATCTTGAGGAGCCGGCCGAGCGACGATGCCGTGAGCCCCTTCCCCAGGGAGCTGGCGACGCCGCCGGTCACGAAGATGTGCTTCGCCACGGGTGAGTGACCTCCTCGGCCTCGGCGGTACTCAGCGAGGGTACCAACCTCTCCGGCGCCCGCGGCGCACCCGCCCTGGCCTGCCCGCTTCGCCCGTGCGGGGTCACCTCGGACGGCCTTGCGACGTGACCTCAGGTCGCTCTGCGACGTGACATCAGGTCGCTTCGCGACGTGACATCAGGTCGCTCTGCGACCGAGGCGGTCGAGCCAGCGCAGCGGGCCACAGCCGTCGATGACCGCGCTGAAGCTGACCCGCTCGCTCAGCAGGTTCACGGCGAGCAGCCCCGCCAGCACGGCCACGCGCGGCGGCGTGCGGGCAGCTGAGCACCACCGCGAGCCCGAGCGCGCCCCCGACGGCGTTCGCGCCCGTGTCGCCAAGCATCCCCCGCTCGCCCAGCTCTGCGGGGAGCAGGCCGGCCGCCGCCCCCGTCGCGGCCGCCGGCCCCGCCAGCTCGGACCAGCGGCGCGTCGCCAGGGCCAGCGCCGCCAGCGCGACCAGCGCGACCTTGGTGGTGCGGCCCGGCGCCCGATCGAGCAGGTTGGCGAAGTTGGCGGCCAGGGCGACCAGGGCGGCGTCGACGAGCAGCCAGCCGATCTGCGGGGTGTGAGGGATGCCGGCCACGACGGCGAGGGCGATCAACGCCCCGCCCGCCAGCTTGAACATGCCCGTGGTGAGATGCCCGTGAGCCAGCTCGCGGGCGTGGCCGCCGAAGCCCCGATGATGGCCGGAGCCGGCGAGGTCGTCGAACAGCCCGAGCAAGGCGTAGCCGACGACGGCGGGCAGCGTCAGCGAGCGGGAGGCCTCCGCCACCGGATCGTCGAGCCAGCCGAGCGCGTCGAGGACGCCCGCCGCAGCGAGCACGGCGACGAACCCGAGGACTGCGGCCACGCCGAGAGCGGTCGGCAGCATCACACCCTGGTAGTTCTCCCGCTGCAGCGCGGGGTGCCGGAACGGGGTGGCGAGGACGATCCACGCTCCCCCACCCAGCACGAACCCGGCCACGGCGTAGGCCAGGACCGTCACCGGCTCGCCGGCTCGACCTCGAAGGCGACGAACGTGAACCAGGGCACCAGCACGGCCAGCATCATGCCCGGTACGACGATGCCGCTGTCGTTGGCGGCGAACCCCACCGCCGCCCCGATGATGGCGCTGATCACCGTGGCCTGCGCGCCGGGCACGCGGGCCCGGATCTGGGCGAACGGCTCCGATCGCCTCCAGGTGGCGACCACCGCCAGCACCACCGCGGCGACGACGGCGATGACGCCCGGGTTGGAGAGCACCTGCAGGTTGGCGTCGACCTTGCGGTGGAGGATGAGCCAGGCGTCGCCGTCGAGCACCTGCTGCGCGAAGCGGCCCAGGTGCGTACGGTCGGCCGCGGGCCGGGTGCGGTCCACGAGGGCGGCGACAACCACGAGGGCGAGCGCGGCGGCGCCCACCACGATCGCCGTGCGGGCCCGCACCCGTCGACCAGCCATGAGGAGCAACAGCACGGCCAGCGCGGGCACCATGGTGAGCACCCCACCGAGGTCGGCCCCGAGCGCCGGCAGGCCGTCGACGACGACGCTGACGGCGGCGAGACTGCTGCCGGCGACGAGAACCCGGTCGGGTGCCCGCTCGGGGAGGGGCGTGGGCCAGAGGCCGACGTGCCGGTCGAGGGGCCAACCCGCGGAGATCAGGACGATTGCTGTCACCATGAGTAACGTGAAGCCGAGGTTCCCCATCCCCGCGAAGCGCGCCGCGGTGATCGGCGAGTAGCCGAACGGGGTGTCGAACTGGAGGTGGAACCCGGCCAGGCCGTCGGCGACGACCAGCAACCAGCCCGCCCCGATGAGGACAAGGGGCGGCGCAAGCGGATGCCAGCGATGCAAGGTCGCGGCGGCCGCGCCGACGGCCAGGGCGGCGCCGAGGAGGACGGCGACGTAGCCCGCCGTCCCGAGGCGGTCGTAGGCGACCAGGCCGGACGCGAACGTGAGCGGTGGATAGGCGAGAACGCCGAGCAACCCGATGGCGAGGGCGAGCCGAGCGGACCGTCTTCGAAACCCGCGCACCACGGCGAAGTACGCGACGAGCTGGAGCACCAGGAAGGCCACGGCCACGGCGACCACGGACCGTTCCCGGAAGCGGGAACGGGCATCGGCGCGGCGCGAGGGTGGAAGGGGCGGGAACCCTCCCGCGGACCGCGGTGATGGCGGTTCCGGTCATGGCATCGGGAATGCTGCGGCCGAGCGCGGACAAGGCAGTCGGGGCGACATCGGGCAAGGTGACGTACCCGTCGCGGCGCGTCGACGGGCTTCTCGCCCGGCCCGGCTCGAAACCCGCGCCGCTGGCGGCGAAGACCGTCAGCTCGGCACGGTTGCCGGGCGCGACCGGGGCGACGATCAATACCACGTCGCGCGCCGGGTCCACGCTCGCCAGCAGCCGGGAGAGGATCGTGTCGGACCGCATCAGCGCGGCGGCCTCGTCCGCGACATCGCCCGCCCGGTCGGCCCGGTCGAGATCGCTCATCTCGACCAACACGACGTCGTTGGTGGCCCACGCCCGGTCGAAGGCCGCGGCGATGGTGGCGGGGTCAGCTCGCCGGCCTCCGGGGGCGGCCGCGTCCGGCACGGCCAGGTCGTCAGCGACGCTTCCCGCCGTGCTCCCCCGGCTGTCCATCATGGCCAGCGCCGCCTCCCGATGAGGGATCAACGAGCCGCCCACCACGACATCGGCATTGGCAACGACGGCGGCGCTCTGGCCGGCCCGGGCCAACGCGTCGCCGAGAGCACCGACCTTGGCGCCATAGAGGCGGGCGTCGTTGTGCCGTCGCAGCGCGTCGGCGCCGCCGACCTGCACCCCCGACGCCGATTCGACGATCCCGAGGGGCACGGCGCCGGCGTCGGCGCGGTTGCCGGCGCCAAGGGTGAGGTACCCGTCTTCGGCACGGGTCACGTCGGCCGCCGTCTGCACGCTCATCGACGCCACCGCGCTGCGAGCGAGGACTGCGGAGAGCACGGGTGGCTGCACGCGAGCGACGAGGTCCCAGGTGAGACGGGGGTACGAGACGATCAGGACGCGCCGCGCGGGCTGGCTCGCGGCGTGGGCCGGAGTTGCCGCGACAAGGAGCGCGCTCGCCGCCACGAGGGCGGCGGAGAGCCGGCCTGTCACGAGTGGAGGACGCGCCGGTAGACGGCCTCGACCCCGTCGAGCAGGACGTCTGATCCGAGGACCTTCTCCACCCGGGCATGTCCTTCCTCACCCATGCGCCGGGCCCCGGCGGGATCGGCGAGGAGGGCACCGATGGCGCCGGCCAAAGCGCGGACGTCTCCGATGCCGACGAGGCGCCCGCTCACGCCGTCCTCGATGACCTCGCGCACGTGGCCGACGGGCGTCGCCACCACGGGTCGGCCCAGCCGCAGCGCCTCGCTCACCACCAAGGGACCTGACTCCCACAGCGAGCACATGGCGACGACGTCGGCCGCCGCCAGCTCGTCCGCGGCGTTGGCACTCTCCCCTGGGAGCCTCACCGCGCCGGCGAGGCCGAGGTCGCGGATGCGCTGCTCGAGCTCCCGGCGACTTCGTCCCTCGCCGATGATCACGACGCGAAGCGATGGCCAGGCCGATTGCAGGAGGGCGGCCGCCTCGAGCAGGGTCGCAAAGGACTTCTGCGGGTCGAGCCGGCCAACCGCCACCACGAGGGGATCGCGCCCGCCGACGCCGAGCGTGGCGCGGACCTCAGTGGCGCGGCGCCGCACCACCGGCGCGGGTCCGACCGGCGCGACGACGAGCACTGGCGCGCCCGCGCCGCGTAGATGATCTGCGATCGACGCCTCGGTGGCGATGACGGCGTCGACGTGCCGCGGCAGATCCTTCTCGAGCGGCCGCAGCAGCGGAGCCATGCGGCCGTGGACGGGTTCGAGCACCTGGTTGTGGACCGTCACGACGAGGGGCGGCCGCCGCCTCGGGATCGACGCCACCCAACCGGCGGTGAGCCCGTGCGCGTGCAGCAGGTCGTAGCGCCTGGCGACGGAGCCGAGGGCGAGCGCGCTCTGCGGGGCCCGCAGGGGCCGGCGCCGGCTGGGCAGCGAGAGGGCGACGTCAACGCCACCGAGCCCATCGAGCACTCCCGGCGGCCCCGCGACGTCGATGTCCCAGCTGCGGGCGGTGAGGCCGTCCCGGAGAGCGGCGACGTGCCGGCGGATGCCTCCGGTCGAGGGCCCGAGCACCTCGAGCACGCGGCCCTCACCCACGCGCCGGCTCCAGACGCACCAACTCGTTGAGGGGATGGCGTCCGAGGCGCAGCAGACCGACGTAGGCGGCCAGGCCGACGAGCCCCACCGCCGTCCCGACGAGCAAGGAGGCGACCCGGCCGGTGGGGTCGGCGAGCCGGACCGCACCCGCCATGCCGGCCCCGACGACGACGGCGGCGACGAGCGCGACACCGACAGCGCCGACCTCCAGCCGGTGCCCGAGCCGGTGACGCAGGCCAACGAGGAGCATTGCGGCGGCGGCAAGGTAGGCGCCGCTGTGCACCCCAGCGAGGAGGGTGACCCGCTCGGCCAATGCGATGTGGGGGGCGGCCACCACCATCACGATCCCGGCGAGGACGGCCACGGCGAGCAGTACCGAGGCTGGCGTGCGGACGTCGCCGAGCGCGTAGAAGGCGCGGGCGAGGAGGAAGACGAGGCCGTAGCCGATGAGACCCGGCGCGAGGGCGGCGAGGGAGTGCGCCAGCGGGGCGAGACCCGCATCGGCGGCCTGGCCAAAAGCGGCGACCCGCACGATCGGCCAGGCCAGCGCGAACAGGAGGGCCGAGGCGGCGAGCAGGAGTACCGAGATGGCCACGACGCCCCGGCCGAGCAGGGCGCGGAAGCCGGCGACGTCTCCGGCGGACCGGCTGAGCGTCGGGTAGATGGCCGTGGCCACGGGCATGGCGACGAGGGCGAAGGGCAAGAGGAAGAAGGTGAGCGAGAACTGGAAGGCGACCACCCCGCCCGCGGCCGCATTGGCCAGGACCAGCACCACCACGAGCAGGAGCTCGGCCGCCCCGACCTGGAGGACGGCCCATCCGCCATGCCGCACGAGGCGAGCCACGATCGGGTCCCGTCGCTCCCAGCGGGGCCGCAGCCGGAAGCCGCCGCGACCGAGGGCCACGACGGGCACCGCGATCAGCGCGGCCACCCCGAGCGTCGTGCCGCCGGCGAGCACGGCCACCTCGAGCGGGCTCAGCCCGTCGGCCGGCCAGCTGCCCGCATCGCTGCGCAACACCCAGAAGACGATGTACGCGGACACGACGACCACGTTGTTGGCGATGGGCGCGGCGGCCGGCGCGGTGAACCGCTGCTGCGCGTGGAGCATGCCGGTGGCGACGAGGCCCCAGCCATAGAGCACGACCTGCGGCACGAAGATCAAGAGGAACACCGTGCCCAGGGCGATCTGCGCGTCGCGCACGGTCGCGTCGGCCACTCCGGAGGCGATCACTCGCATGACGAGCGGGCTCAGGGCGAGACCGCCCAGGGAGAGCACGCCGAGGCCGGCGAGCACGCGTCCGAGGATGGCCCCCGCCACCCGCTCGGCCTCGGCCTGGCCGCCCCCGTCGAGCACCTGGACGAGGGTCGGCACGAGCACCGCATGGAGGGCCCCGGCCACGAACAGCTCGAAGATGACGTTGGGGACCGTGTTGGCCGCCTGGTAGGTGTTGCCGAGATAGGTCGTGCCGAGCACGGCGGTGACGGCGAGCACCCGGCCGAACCCCGTGACCCGAGACGCGGCCGTCAAGCCCGAGATCGACGCCGCCGCGCGGGTCGGACTGCCCTCGGCCGCCGGAGTGCCCTCGGCCGCCGGATCGCCGGACGGCGTCGAGGCCGTCAACCGTCCGGCCCTGCTCACGAGGGCGGCGCGGGCAGCAGGCGCTCGGCTCCGTCACCCACGCCGTAATGGCCGACGTGACCGCGGTCGAGGTCGTCGAGCGCCAGCACGGTGGCGGCCCATCCGGAGAAGGTTTCGGCATCGTCGACGGTGCTGAGCCTCGTGCGCAACCGCCGGTCGGAACGGAGCGCGCCGACGAAGTCGCCTCGGGCGACCTTGGCACTGGTGGTCAGACCCTCGACGGCGATCGCCACGGGTTGCGCGTTCTGCCCGAGCCGTTGCAACAACGGGTACAGGAGCGCGTTCGCATCGAGCTTCGCACCAGTGCCTCCGTCGAACACGAGCCGCGCCCCGACGAGGACCGAGGAGTCCACCCGGCTGAGCCCGTCCTCGAGGTCGATGAATCGAGCGGCCTGCAAGTCCTTCAAGAGATTGAACAGCCGCGTGGCCGCGGCGATGGCCGTCTCGTCACTCAAGGGGGGCAAGGTCGAAACGGGCGGGCGACCCGTGGGGCCCGGGGCCGTCACCACCGCCAGCAGGTCACCGAGGCGCTGCGCCAACTCGGCGTGGAGCGCAGCAGGGCTGGTGGTGGTCACCCCCAAGATCTGCGCCAGATCCGAGATGGACTGATCATCGGTGAGGGCGACGCGCTGGTGGAGCCACACCGTGCCCGCCACCTCGGCACCAGCCGTCGCCAGCGTGCGGCGCAACGAGCCGAACGAGCCGTTGTCGATCCCGTCGACGCCGATCATCACGATCGTCTCACCCGAGAGCCGGTTGGAGAGCAACTGCGCGGGCCCTTGCTCGGCCATCGCCTTCTGCTCGCTGCGGAGATCGCTCAGTTGCTGGTTGAGCTCGCTGTTGCGCTTGTCCACGTCGTTGAGCCTGCTCTCGACGTTGGCCACATTGCTCTCGAGATTCTTCACGAGCGACTGCTGCACGACCGTCGATCCCGCCACGATGCCGATGGCCAAGGCGAGGAACACGGCCACGAGGGTGATGATGTGGTAGCGGATGTTGATCATTGGCCCACCGCCGATCGGAGGAGCAACCACAAGCTCTTCAGCCACAGTTGGAAGGGGCGGTTCAACGCGAGGACGGCACCGAGCGCGGCGACCATGGCGAGCACGAGGAAGACGACATCGGCCGTGCGGATGGCCGGACGGTACAGGCGGCTCACGCCCTTGGCGTCGACCAGGACGCGCCCGATGCGCAACCGCACGAGGAAGGTGGACGCCATGCCCTCGCGTCCCTTGTCGAGGAACTCCTCCATGGAGGTGTGCGACCCGACCACGACGATGAGCTCGGCGCCGCGCTCGTAGGCGAGCAGCAACGAGATGTCCTCGCTCGTCCCCGGCGCCTCGAACACGTGGAATGGCAAGCCGAGCGTCTCCAGACGCGAAGCCCCCGGGGCCTCGCCGCCAGGGTAGGCGTGAACCACGAGGTGCGCGCCCGTGCGCAACGCGGACTCGCTCACGGAGTCGAAATCGCCGATGATGAGATCCGGCTTGAGGCCGAGCTCGAGTAGCGCGTCGGCCCCGCCATCCACCCCGACGAGGACGGGCTTCATCTCGCGGAGGTAGCCGGTGCGCTTCAGTGCCACAAGGTCGTCGCGGTAGTCGTCGCCTCGCACGACGACGAGCACATGACGCCCGTGGAGGTCGACTCCGACGTCGGGAACCTCGGGCGCGTCGACGGCCAGGTTCCGTTCGCGCTTCAGGTGCTCGAGGGTGTTGGTGGCGAAGCGCTCCAGAGCGGTGCCGAGCGAGCGGCGGGACTGTTCCAGGCGAGCCTCGAGCTCGTCGACGCTCGGGCGATGGCCCGAGGCCACCACAGCGTCACCGAGATGGACCTCGTCGGCGCACAAGGCCACGACGTCGCCCTCTTGGAGCTGGTCGAGGACCTCTTGGCCGACCTCGTCGAGCAGGGGCACCCCCGCGGCGGCGATCACGAGGGGGCCGGCGTTCGGGTACCGGCCGGTGAACGAGCGCCGCGCGTTCACGACCGCGGCCACGCCCGCGGCCACCAGCCCCTCGGCGGCGATGCGATCGATGTCCTCGTGGTCGATGACGGCGATCTCGCCCGGCTGCACCCGTTGGAGCAGGTTCTTCGTGCGCCGGTCGAGGCGGATGCGGCCCACCACCTCGTCGAGCTCGTTCTCGCGCAGTGCCATCAGGACCTCCGCTCCCTGGCCGCAGCCAGCAGCTCCTCGGCGTGACGCCGGGCAGAGTGGCTGTCGGCTAGCCCCGACAGCATGCGCGACAGCTCTCTCAGCCGCTCGTCGCCATCGACGACCTCGGCGCGAGCCTCGGTGCGGCCCTGCACCGTGTGCTTCGTCACGGCCACCTGCGCATCAGCGAACGCCGCGACCTGCGGCAGGTGGGTGACGACCAGGACTTGATGACGGCCGGAGAGCTCGGCCAGCGACCGGCCCACGGCCAGGGCGGCCTCGCCTCCCACCCCGGCATCGACTTCGTCGAACACCAGCGTGTCAGGAGCCTCCGTGAGCACGAGTCGCAACGCGAGCATCGCTCGCGCCAGCTCCCCGCCGGAGGCCACGTCGGCCAAGGGAAGCGCCGGCTCACCCGGGTTGGCGCCGAGGAGGAACGTCACCTCGTCGCCAGGATCGATCTCACCGACGGTCACTTCGATTGTCGCGTGAGGCATGGCCAGGGTGCGCAGCCGGGTTTGGACGGCGTTGGCCAGCTTCGGCGCCGCGGTTCGGCGCCCGGCCGCCACGATGCTCGCCGTCGCGGCCACCTCCGCGTGGGCGCGCTGCCGCTCGGCCGTGAGGGCGGCCGCGCGCGCGTCCCGTCCTTCGAGCTCGGCCAGGCGAGCCAGGGCGTCCTCCCGGTAGGCGATGACGTCGGCGAGGGTCTCCCCGTACTTGCGGCGAAGCTCGCGGAGCAGCACCCGCCGCTCTCCGATCCAGGCGAGGCGCTCGTCGTCCTCCTCGATCGCCTCGCCGACGCGACGGATCTCGCCCGCGGCGTCATCGAGCTCAGCGGTCAACGAACGCAGGCTCTCCGTCACCGCCGCGAACGGTGGCCGTTGTTGCAGCGCCGCCACCGCGGCCCGCGCGGCGTCGAGGGCTCCGCCATCATCGACCAACGCGGCCACCGCGGCCACCGCCGCTTGGCGGTGGGCCAGGGCGTCGGCGAGCACGGCCTGCTCTCGGCTGAGACGGTCATCCTCATCGCGATCCAGGAGGCCGGCACGGAGGATCTCGTCGGTCTGGTACCGGAGCAGGTCGACCTCGCGGCCCCGCTCCCGCGCGTCACCGCCCAGCGCGGCGATGGCATCGTCGAGGTCATGCAGCCGGGCCCGCGCCTCGCGCCACGGGCCGAGATCGATGCCGCCGAAGCGATCGAGGGCGGCGCGCTGCGCGGCGGGTGTGAGAAGGCTCTGGTGATCGTGCTGACCATGGAGGTCCACCAGCGCGGCAGTGTCCTCGCTGAGGCCGGCGACGGTGGCCAAGCGCCCGTCGAGATAGGCACGACTCCGCCCTTCCACCGGCACGACGCGGGCGACGACGCGTTCGACGCCGCCGACCTCGAAGCGACCCTCGACCACCGCCTGGACCTCGCCCGGCCGGACGAGCGTCGCATCCGCTCGACCACCGACGAGCAGCTCGATCGCTTCGACGAGCAGGGTCTTGCCGGCACCCGTCTCGCCCGTGAGCGCCGTCATGCCCGGCCCGAGCAGTAGGGTGAGCTCACTGATCACGCCCAGGTTCTCGACGCGTAGCTCGGTGAGCATCAGCGATCCGCCAGGCCGAACTTCACCTTGAGCAGCCGGTGGAAGTGCGGCTCGCTGTAGCGAACGAAGCGAGCCACCTCGGCCGCCGCGGTGCAGACGATCGAGTCGCCTTCGCCCAGGACCACCACCTGGCGTCCGTCGATCGACAATGCCGCGTCGCGCTCGCCGATCACTTCGATGGCGACTTCCTGCGTGGGATCGAGCACGAGCGCCCGGTCGAAGAGCATGTGCGGTGAGACGGGCGTGAGCAGCAAGGCGCGATGGGTGGGCGAAAGGATCGGCCCCCGCGCCGACAGCGAGTAGGCGGTGCTGCCCGTCGGCGTGGCCACGATGAGCCCGTCGGCCGCGTACGTGGTGAACGTGGCGCCGTCGATGCGCACCAACAGGCGCACGGTGTGGCCGCTCGCCCGCTTCTCCACGACGGCTTCGTTGAGCGCTCGGTACGAGACGCCGGAGGGCTCAGTGGTGACCGCCAGCATCATCCGTTCCTCGATGTGGTGGTCGCCCGCGAAGTAGCGCTCGAGGGCAGAGGCGAGGTGGGCGGGTTCGACCTCGGTGAGGTAGCCGAGCAGGCCGACGTTCACCGCGATGATGGGCGGCCCCTTGCCGCTCACCAATGCGACCGTGCGCAGCACGGTGCCGTCGCCACCGAGGCTGATAGCGAGGTCGACGGCGGCGGCCATGTCTGCGCTCACGCCGAGGTCGGGCAGCCCGACGGCGGCAGCGTCGGCCTCGAGCATGCGCACCTCGTGGCCACGGTCGGTGAGCCAGGTCCTGGCCACGTGGGCGAGGACCGCCGCCTCCGTTCGCTCGTGATGGGCGACCAGCAGGACGACGCTCATGAACGCGGCGCCAACGCGTGGACGAACAGCTCGCGGTTGCCGTCGGCGCCGAGCAACGGAGAGTCCATCCAACCAATGATGGTCGCGCCGGCACCACGCAGTGCGGCAGCCACCTCCTCGCGGACTCGCGCGTGGACGGCCGGATCCGTGATGACACCCCTGGCGCGAGCGGCCTCGACGCGCCCTGCTTCGAACTGCGGTTTCACGAGCAGGACCCAGGCTGCGCCTTCGGCGCTGCAGGCCACGAACGAGGGGACGACGAGGCGCAACGAGATGAACGAGAGATCCGCGACCACCACGTCGACCGGGGCGCCGAGCTCGCAAGGGTCGAAGCCGCGGATGTTCGTCCGCTCGTGCACCACGACGCGCGCATCCGAGCGCAGGCGCGGGTGGAGCTGACCATGGCCCACGTCGATGGCGAACACCCGAGCGGCGCCGCGCCGCAACACGCAGTCGGTGAACCCCCCGGTCGAGGCACCCGCATCCAGTACCAGGAGTCCCTCGACCGACACACCGAAGCCGTCGAGCGCGGCGTCCAACTTGTCGCCGCCCCGGCTGACGAAGCGGGGCCCGGGCCCTCGCAGCACGACCGGTTCGTCGGGTGCGACCATACGGCTCGGCGTCATCGCCGGAGCCCCGGCGACGGTGACCCGCCCACCGTCGACGGCGGCTCGCGCCTCGGCGCGGCTGGCGACCAGACCCCGTCGAACCAGCTCGGCGTCAAGTCGGCGCCGGCCGGCCACGGCCGCTCGCCCGCGGCCCGCTACTTCGCCGCCTTCTTGGCCGGTGCCCGCTTGGCGGGGGCCTTCTTCGTGGCGGCCCTCTTCGTGGCCGCCTTCTTCGCCGGTGCCTTCTTCGCCGCGGCCTTCTTGGCCGGCGCCTTCTTTGCCGGCGACTTCTTCGCCGAGCTTTTGGCCGGCGACTTCTTCGCCGACTTCGTGGCTCGCGCCTTCGTGGGCCAGGCCCGGGTGATGCGCCGCCGCCGTCTCGAAGTATCGTCTCGGCCCATGAAGCCGAGGTCGGTGAGCACCTTCACCACCTGTGCCCGCACCGTTTCGTTGAAGCGCTCTGCGTACTCGCGCGACGCATCCATGAGCTCTTGGACGTTGCGCTGGTACTCCTCGGTGTGCACCTTGCCTTCACGGACGAGGTCACTCACGATGCTCTCGGCACGCTCACGAGTCATCTGCGTGAAGGACACGCCCGACTCGACGATGGATCTCACGATGTTCTCTGGCACCGAGCCAGCCTAGTGAGAGCCGTCGAGCAACTGCGCCACGAGCGCGGCGAGGTCGGGGCCGACCAGATCCGGCCGCGGGTGAATGTCGTCGGTCGACCCGGTGACCACGCCCGTCAGCACGAGGCCGAAGCGACAGCCGAGGCGGGTGGCGAAGAGGCCGTCGGTATCGGGCCGGTCGCCGATCATCACCACGTCGTCTCCCGGATCGATGCGGGACCGTACGAGGGCGGCCATGGGCGCGTTCGGCTTGCCGGCCACGACGGCACGGGTCGCGGTGGCCGTGGTGACCGCGGCCACCAGCGCACCACCGCCGGGCTCCAGCCCGCGATGGGTGGGATAGGTGGCGTCGTCGTTGGTGGCGATGAACCGTGCTCCCGAGCGCACTGCGAGCGAGGCGTCGATCAGCTTGTCGAAGGTGAACGAGAGGTCGCGGCCGACGACCACCGCGTCGATGGGGGGCTTCGAGGCCACGTCGGCGCCCCGCTCCTGCAAGGCTTCGACGACGCCGGGGCCGCCGATCACGTAGACGCGTTGGCCTGGGTCCACGAGGGTGGCCGCCGCGGTGGCCGACGAGATCACGTCGCCTTCGGCCAGAATGCCCATTCCGGCAAGCTTGGCCTCCACGTCACCGAGGCGAGGGCCGGAATTGTTGGTCACGAAGAGCACACGGTGACCGGCCTGGCGCGCCGCCGCCACGGCCGCGGGGGCGCCGGGGATCACCCGGTCGCCGAGCCACACCGTGCCGTCGAGGTCGCACACCAGGGACATGGGCGCAGATCCTGACATGCGTTGTGCGAGCCTAGAGGGGTGCCGCGCTTCGAGCCGTTCCCGGCGATCCACTACGCGCCGTCCCGCGTGCGCCTCGCCGATGTCGCCGCTCCTCCGTACGACGTCTTGACCGAGGCGGAGCGGGACGCGCTGGCCGCCCGTGATCCCCACAACATCGTGCTGATCGACGTTCCCGTCGAGCGCGACGGCCCGGATCGCTACCGCGAGGCCGCGGAGCGCCTCCAGTGCTGGCTGGGTGAGGGAGTGCTGATCGTCGACCATGCGGCCGCCTTCTACCTCGAACGCATGGCGTTCACCGACGAGGCCGGCACGCCTCGGGTCACGGTGGGGGTGCTCGGCGCGCTGGAGGTCGTCGATCCGGGGGCGGGTGACGTCCTGCCCCACGAGCAGACGACGCCGAAGGCCCGTACCGATCGTCTCGAGCTCACGCGAGCCACGCAGGCCAACCTCTCCGCCGTCTGGGGGCTTTCACTCGCGACCGGGCTGGCGGCGCTGCTCGACGAGCCCGGCAAACCGATCGGCGAGCTCGTCGACGACGAGGGCGTGCAACACGTCTTCGAGCGGATCGCCGACCCGGAACGGATCGGCGCCATCCAGGCCGCGGTGACGAGCGCCCCGGTGGTGATCGCCGACGGGCATCACCGCTACGAGGTGGCGAGGACGTACCGGGCCGAGCAACGCGCCGCCCGAGGTCATCAGGGCGGGCCGTGGGATCTCACGTTGGCCTTGGTGGTGGAGCTGGCCGAGGAGCGCTTCGCGGTCCAGGCCATCCACCGCCTGGTCACCGACCTGCCCGAGGGGGTGGACCTCGAGTCGGTGCTCACGCCGAGCTTCGAGATCGGCGGTCCCGAGCTCGTGTCGCCCCGCATCACCCGCCGGCTGATCGACGCCGGGGCGTTGTGCCTCGTCGGCCCCGACGGCATGGGCCGCCTCCTGCGCCCGCGCCCCGAGGCCTTCGCCGGCGTGGCGGACCTCGACTCGGCCCGGCTCGACCACGCGCTCGCTGGTGTCGAGGCGACCATCGCCTACCAGCACGGGATCGACAACGTGCTGGCGGCGGTGCGCCAGGGGAGGGCCGCCTTCGGAGTGCTGCTGCGGCCGGTCACCGTCGAGCAGATCGCGGCGACCGCCAACGAGAACGCCCTCATGCCCCCGAAGACGACGTTCTTCACCCCGAAGCTGAAGACGGGTCTCGCGCTCCGGTCCCTGGCCGCCGCGGGCTGAGCCGCAGCCCGTAAGGGTGCTTCCCCTTCGTCAGTTCACCGACCAGGTGCCGTTCGAGCGGAGGAGGGTGCGGAGGTCGCCCGGGCCCTTGCGTTCGGCGGCGGCCACGAGCTGGCGGCCGACCTCGCTCGTGTACTCCGGCCGCTCGACCGAGCGGAACACGCCGACCGGCGTGGGCTCGTGCACGCTCGACGACAGCCGAGCCAGGGCGAAGGCGAGGCTCGGCTCGGGTCGATGGGCGTCGTGCACGAGGATCGCCTCCTCGCCCACGTCGGCCACCTGGACGATACGCAGTTGGCCGTCGCTGCCCATCACGAGACCCTTCTCGCGCTCGCTGCCGAAACGAATCGGCTCGCCGTGAGCGAGCGGTATCAGCATGTCCGGGCGCACTTCCTTACTCGTGATCGTCTCGAAGGCACCGTCGTTGAAGACGTTGCAGTTCTGCAGGATCTCCACGAACGAGGCGCCGTGATGATCGTGGGCGGCGCGGAAGGTCTCGCTCATGTGCTTGCGGTCGAGGTCATGGGTGCGGGCGACGAAGGTGGCATCGGCTCCGAGGGCCACCGAGAGCGGGTTGAAGGGGGCGTCGACCGAGCCGAACGGCGTCGACTTGGTGACCTTCCCCAGCTCGGAGGTCGGTGAGTACTGGCCCTTCGTCAGCGCGTAGATCCGGTTGTTGAAGAGCAGGATCGTGAGGTTGACGTTGCGGCGCAACGCGTGGATCAAGTGGTTGCCGCCGATCGACAGCCCGTCACCGTCGCCCGTGATCACCCACACGTCGAGATCGGGGCGGGCGAGGGCCAGCCCCGTGGCGATGGCCGGGGCGCGGCCGTGGATGCTGTGGATGCCGTAGGTGTTCATGTAGTACGGGAACCGGCTCGAGCAGCCGATGCCCGAGATGAAGACCGTGTCCTCGGGCTTCACGCCGAGCTCGGGCATGAGCATCTGCATCGCGGTGAGGATCCCGTAGTCACCACAACCGGGGCACCAACGCACTTCCTGGTCGCTCGTCCAGTCCTTCTTGGTGGTGGTCGGTGCGACGGTGTCGCTCATGCCAGTGCCTCCCGGATGGCGCTTTCGATCTCCATGGCCGTGAACGGCAGGCCTTGGACCTTCGACAGGGACTTGGCGTCGACGAGGAACTCGGCGCGCACGACGCGCGACAGCTGCCCGAGGTTCAACTCGGGCACAAGGACCTTCGGGTAGCGCCGGAGGATGTCGCCCAGGTTGCGGGGCAACGGGTTGAGGTGGACGAGATGCGTCCAGGCCACCTTCAGACCGCTCCGGCGAGCCTGCTGGATGGCGGCGTCGATGGCCGCCCAGGTGCTGCCCCAGCCGAGCACGAGGAGCTCGGCGTCCTCGTCGCCGACCACCACGGCCTCGGGGATGTCCTTGGCGATGCCGGCCACCTTCGCCGCCCTCAGCCGGACCATCTTCTCGTGGTTGTCGGGCGTGTAGGAGATGTTGCCGGTGCCGTCTTCCTTCTCGATGCCACCCACGCGATGCATGAGGCCGGGCGTCCCCGGGATGGCCCACGGGCGAGCCAGGGTCTCCGGGTCGCGCTGGTAGGGCCAGAACTCCGACGACCCATCGGCCGCGACATGGTTGGGCTGCGCGGCAAACGGCACCGAGATGTCGGGCAAGCTGGCGACGTCAGGAAGGCACCACGGCTCCGAGCTGTTGGCGAGGTACCCGTCGGAGAGCAGGATCACCGGGGTGCGGTACTTCAGCGCGATGCGGGCGGCTTCGATGGCCGCGGAGAAGCAGTGGGAGGGGCTGTAGGCGGCGACCACGGGCAGGGGCGCCTCCGCGTGGCGGCCGTACAGCGCGATGAACAGGTCGGCGGCCTCCGTCTTCGTCGGCAGGCCGGTGGACGGGCCCCCCCGCTGGATGTCGACGACGACCAGGGGTAGTTCCAGGCTCACCGCCAGACTCATCGTCTCGCTCTTGAGGGCGACGCCGGGCCCGCTCGTGGTGGTGACGCCGAGGTTGCCCGCGAAGGCGGCGCCGAGGGCGGAGCCGGCCGCAGCGATCTCGTCCTCGGCCTGGAACGTACGTATGCCGAAGTTCTTGTGCTTGGCCAGCTCGTGGAGGATGTCCGAGGCCGGGGTGATGGGGTAGCTGCCGAGCAGCACCGGCAACCCGGAGAGTTGGCCGGCGGCGACGAGGCCCCACGCCAGGGCGGTGTTGCCCGTGATGTTGGTGTACTCGCCCGCTGGCAGCTTCGCCGGCCGGACCTCGTAGCGGTGATCCCACAGCTCGGTGGTCTCGCCGAAGTGGTACCCGGCGCGATACGCGGCGCGGTTGGCATCGCGCACGAGCGGCGTCTTGCCGAAGCGCTCCTCGATCCACGCCAGCGTCGTCTCGGTCGGGCGGGAATAGAGCCACGACACGAGGCCGAGCGCGAAGAAGTTCTTCGACCGGTCGGCGTCGCGCGGCTTGACCCCGAGGACGACGCTGGCCTCCTTGGTGAGGGAGGTCATCGGCACCTCGATCACCTTGTAGCCGGCCAGGCTCCCGTCCTCCAACGGGTTCGAATGGGCGCCCGCCTTGGCCAGGCTGCGCTCGTCGAAGGTGTCGGTGTTAACGATCAGCATGCCGCCGCCCCGCAACCGGGTGAGGTCGGCGCGGAGCGCCGCTGGGTTCATCGCCACCAGCACGTCGCAGGCGTCGCCCGGCGTCGTGATGTCGTGATCGGAGATGGCGACTTGGAAGCTCGACACGCCATGGACCGTGCCGGCCGGGGCTCGGATCTCGGCGGGGAAGTCCGGCAAGGTGCTCAAGTCGTTGCCGAGGGCGGCGCTCACGGTCGTGAAACGGTCACCGGTCAACTGCATGCCGTCGCCCGAGTCGCCCGCGAATCGGATGACGACGCGATCGATCAGCTCAGCCGGCCGCGACCCTGGCGGTGCGGCGGTGTCGGTCATTCGTTCTCCCCCTTTGGAGACCTCTGGAGACCGAAACTCGTGATGCGCCACGACCTTACCGCCGGCTGAACCGAGATCGGCGAATCACCTGCTCAAGCGATGGTGATTTCGTCATCGAGATAGACGTCTTGAACGGCCTGGAGCAGCTCGATGCCCTCGGCCATCGGGCGCTGGAAGGCCTTGCGGCCCACGATGAGGCCCTGGCCGCCGGCGCGCTTGTTGATCACTGCAGTGCGCACGGCCTCGGCCTTGTCGCTGGAGCCCTTGGACTCGCCACCAGAGTTGATCAGCCCGACTCGACCCATGTAGCAGTTCACGACCTGCCAACGGCACAGGTCGATGGGGTTGTCGGTGACGAGCTCTCCGTAGAGCCGCGGGTTGGTCTTGCCGAACTTGAGGACTTCGAACCCGCCGTTCGTCGTCGGCAGCTTCTGCTTGACGATGTCGGCCTGCAGCGTGACGCCGAGATGGTTGGCCTGCGCGGTGAGGTCGGCCGCCGCCGAGTAGTCGACTCCGTCGCGCTTGAAAGCCTCGTTGCGCAGGTAGCACCACAGCACCGTGTAGAGGCCCAGCTCGTGCGCCTCCGTGAACGCATCCGCCACCTCCTGGAGCTGACGTGTCGCCTCTGCTGAGCCCCAGTAGATGGTGGCCCCGACGCCGGACGCCCCGAGGTCCCTCGCCTCCCTCACCGACCCGAACATCACCTGGTCGAACTTGTTCGGGTAGGTCAGCAGCTCGTTGTGGTTGAGCTTGGCGATGAACTGGATCTTGTGCGCCCAACGGCGCGACACGGCTCCCAGGACGCCGAAGGTGGTCGCCACGGCGTTGCAGCCGGCCTCGAAGGCCAGCTTCAAGATGTTCTCGGGATCGAAGTAGATGGGATTCGGAGCGAACGACGCCGCGCCCGAATGCTCGACACCTTGGTCGACGGGGAAGATCGACAGGTACCCGGTGCCGCCCAGGCGGCCGGCGCGGTAGAGACCGCCGAGCGATCGCAGCACAGCCGGAGGCCGATCCGAGAGCAGGAAGGTGCGGTCCAAGAAGTCGGGCCCAGGTAGCACGAGCTCCTCGCGAGCCACACCTTTCGAGGTGTAGGACAGCAAACTGTCGGCTTCGTCGCCGAGCAGAGAAGTGAGGTCCACGAAACACGCTCCCTTCATGTCGCGCGCAGCCGACGCGCGATCGCGGAGCCTAGCCGCCGCAGCCGTCATCTCTCGACTGCCGCGAGGGCCCGATCGAGGGCGGCGCGCACGCGCCGTCGGGCAGCCACGGGAACCACGGCGTCCGCGACGACCTCGGTGCGGCTCTGCGTCGCACCGCCGACCCGGAAGAAGCGCCTCCGCACGGCCCCTGTCACCACCACTTCCGCGCCCGGCTCGAGGTCCTCGTGGCGGCCTTCGGGCCAGTTGACCGGCACGACCCCTGAGGCGCCGGAGGGCTCTTCCGCGGCGACCTCGAACGAAACCACCCGCGTGCCTGACGGCAACACGCGCTCTTCAGCAGGGCGCACCAGCGTCCCCCGCAACATGACCACGTTCATCCCGGCCTCCTCTGGCTGGGCGATGGTGCTGATGGGGGAAGCAGGTCACAGCCTAGAGCGGGGGTGTCACAGAGTCCGGAGGCGGACGGCTGCATCAGCGAAACCCTCGTCGACGTGCACGATGCGCTGGAACAACGCCCGGGCCCGAGGCGTCTCGCCGACCCGGTCGTACAAGTCGGCCAGCGCGTACCACTGGCGGAGGTGGTGCTCGCGCACACGCTTGGGGGGCGGCGGCCGCTCAAGGAGCGCGATGGCCGCTCGTAGCTCACCCCGGTCGGCGAGCGAGCCTGCCGCGACGATGCGACCCTCGGCCATGACGGGCCCCGCCGGCGAGGCATCCCGCAGCTGCGACCACAGGGCGTCAACCCGGTCGTGGCGGCCGAGCGCGCGATGACAGTCGGCGAGCACGGGCAGTTGGTCAACCGCTCCGGTGAGGGCGCCGTAGGCCTCGAGCTCGACGGCGGCCGCCTCCCACCGTTCGAGGCGGTACAGGCAGAGCCCGAGCAACTCACGCACAGCGGCCGCGCCCGGGGCCTCACGGGCGAGCGGCACGAGCAGCCGGCGGGCCTCGTCGTAGCGCTCGCGCTCGAAGGAGCGCCGCGCCGCTTCGAGACGGGCGCCGAGGCGAGGCGCGCGCTTGGGGCCCACCGTCGTCTCCAGGTCTTCCACCAACTCGGCGGGCAGCTTCGAGCGGCGGACAGGCGCGGGACGCGCCGGCCCTCGCGCCACGGCTCGCGTCGCGGACCCCGGCGCCACGGTCCCGTGCGACACGTCGCCCCGCGCCGCGGTTCCCCGCGCCGCGGTCTCCGGCGTTGCGGACCCTCGACTCACGGCCCCCTGCGCCGCCTCCCGCACGGGTCCCTCGTCCACCCATTCCTCAGGCGCCCACGGCACCCCGGGCCCGAGCTCGGGCGGTGGCTTCGGGCTGCGGCTCAACCCCCGCCGGCTAGGCGGGCGGCGAGCACCAACGCCCGTGTCGGCCCGCCGGTTCAGCGGCGGCTTGGGAGGCCGGCCATTTCGCGCCGGCTTCCGCCTGGGTGCTCGACTCTGCGAGGAGGCCGCGCCCCTGGCGGCGGCCGGGCCGGCGCGGCCCGGTCGTCCGTCGGCGCGGTCGGAGGCCCGCCCCCGGCCAGCCGCCCGGCGGCCCGAGGGAGGAGTGCGATCGGAGGGCGAACCGCCCGACCGGGCGCCCGGGCCCTGGCGACGTGCGTCCTCGCCCATATCTCGCCCGGCGCCGCCCGCACGACGGCCGCTCGACGTGGGCGCGCGTCCTGGACGCCCGCGCTCGCCTGCGGGCGCGCTCCCTTGACGCCGGCTGCGGCTGGCTGGCTCCGCTCCTGGAGCTCGACCGCCACGAGCCGGATGACCGGCCTGGCCCCCGGGCCGGCGAGCCCCCCGCGCCGGTGAAGAGCCATGCGGCCGTGATCCACGCCCCGCATCCGGGCGTCGGCGGCGAGGAGGCTCGGGCACGGGGGCAGGTTACGGCGAAAAGTTCGAGCGCCTCCGGCGATGGAGGCGCTCGATGGCGAGATCCGGCGGCGTCCTACTCTCCCAGGGGGTCTCCCCCCAAGTACCATCGGCGCTGGCGGGCTTAACTTCCGTGTTCGGAATGGGAACGGGTGTGACCCCGCCGCTATGGCCACCGGAGACCTGTTGTCAACGTGGGTGACCCCTCGAGAACTCCAGAGCGAGCACGAGTAGATGTTCATCCAAGCCCTCGGCCGATTAGTACCGGTCGGCTGAACACGTTGCCGTGCGTACACCTCCGGCCTATCAACGTGGTGGTCTTGCCACGGGCCTTACCTGGTTGACCCTGTGGGAGATCTCATCTTGGAACGGGCTTCCCGCTTAGATGCTTTCAGCGCTTATCCCTTCCGCAGGTGGCTAACCAGCCGTGCCCTTGGCAGGACAACTGGCACACCAGAGCTGCGTCCGTCCCGGTCCTCTCGTACTAGGGACAGCCTTCCTCAGCTCTCCTACGGCTGCAGAGGATAGGGACCGAACTGTCTCACGACGTTCTAAACCCAGCTCGCGTACCGCTTTAATGGGCGAACAGCCCAACCCTTGGGACCTGCTTCAGCCCCAGGATGCGATGAGCCGACATCGAGGTGCCAAACCTTCCCGTCGATATGGACTCTTGGGGAAGATTAGCCTGTTATCCCCGGGGTACCTTTTATCCGTTGAGCGACGGCGCTTCCACACGCAACCGCCGGATCACTATGCCCTGCTTTCGCACCTGCTTGACTTGTAGGTCTCGCAGTCAAGCTCCCTTGTGCCATTGCACTCGACGGCTGATTGCCAACCAGCCTGAGGGAACCTTTGGGCGCCTCCGTTACTCTTTAGGAGGCGACCGCCCCAGTCAAACTACCCGCCTGACGCTGTCCCCGACCCGGATCACGGGCCTAGGTTAGAGTCCCGGCATGAGCAGGGTGGTATTTCAACGTTGACTCCACACAGGCTGGCGCGCATGCTTCCAAGTCTCCCACCTATCCTACACAACCCATACCAAAACCCAACATCAAGTTATAGTAAAGGTCCACGGGGTCTTTCCGTCCTTCTGCAGCTAACGAGCATCTTTACTCGTACTTCAATTTCGCCGGGTCTGTGGTTGAGACAGTAGGAAAGTCGTTACGCCATTCGTGCAGGTCGGAACTTACCCGACAAGGAATTTCGCTACCTTAGGACCGTTATAGTTACGGCCGCCGTTTACTGGGGCTTAGGTTCAGAGCTTCGCCCTTGCGGCTAACCCTTCCCCGTAACCTTCCAGCACCGGGCAGGCGTCACAGCGTATACATCGTCTTGCGACTTCGCACGCTGCTGTGTTTTTAGTAAACAGTCGCTTTCCCCTGGTTTGTGCCACCCCTTCAGGCTCGGCCGGCCAGCAGGTCCTTCACCGCTAATGGGGCCCTCCTTCTCCCGAAGTTACGGAGGTATTTTGCCGAGTTCCTTAACCACAGTTCTCCCGATCGCCTTGGTATTCTCTACCTGCCCACCTGTGTCGGTTTGGGGTACGGGCACCGTGCCAGCTCGCTAGAGGCTTTTCTCGGCAGCATGGGATCAGTGACTTCGCCTGAATCGGCTCGGCATCACGTCTCAGGCTTGATGGGGCCCGGATTTGCCTGGACCCCGCCCTACACGCTTACCCCAGGACAAC
>CAVTWD010000001.1:0-930000 GCA_963738325.1 uncultured Acidimicrobiales bacterium | reverse complement strand
GTCCTCCCAGGCGGGACCGGTCATCGTGCCACGACGCGTCCATTCGGGCGAGACACATGCGGGTCGGCGACGACGAACCACCGCCACGGCCGGTCGATGGCCTTGTTGATGCCCACCCGGGTGGACACGCCCAACGGACCGGGCGGGCCCATTCCGTCGTCGCCGAGCCATGGCCCGTCGCGCGAGGGCCGAGCCAGGTCGCGACCGTCGAGGCTCCCGGTGATGCCGAAGGCCTCGCACAGCTTGGCCGGGCCGCTGGCGAGGTCACGTTCGGCACGGGCGGCGCGCCGGCGGGCCCACATGAGCTCCAGGCCGGCCAGCGGGGCGGCGGCCCTCAACAGCACGGCCTGCCCGTGCCCGACCTCGCTCGTCACCACGTTGGCACACCAGTGCATGCCATAGGTGAAGTACACGTACAGATGGCCGGGAGGCCCGAACATCGTCGCGTTGCGCCTCGTCGGGCCCCGGTACGCGTGGCTGGCCGGGTCCTCTCCGCCCGCGTACGCCTCGACCTCCACGATGCGGCCCCGGCAGGGTCCGACGACGAGGACCGCGCCCAGCAGCTCGGGCGCCACGATCCGGCTGTCGCGCCGGAAGAACGACCGAGTCAGCGCCTTCAGCGCCCCTCCCGTTCGGCAGGGCCTTCGAGCCCCCTCCGGACCACGTCGGGAACGGGCACCGGCCTGGGCGCGCCCGGGAGGGTGCTGACATAGACGAGCGAGGCGTCGAAGACCGGCCGTTCGTCCACTCGGCCCCCGACGGCCACATGGAACGACGTCCTCCCCCACCGCGCCACGGCCGCGTCCAGATCGAGGAGGTCGCCGAAGCGCGCCGGCCCGTGCCACTCGATGGTGGCCTTCTTGAGCATGAAGTCGAACCCCGCCTCTTCGATCTCGCCGAAGACGAGCCGGAACCACGTGTCGACGGCGTCGTCGATGTAAGCGAGGTAGTTGGCGTTGAACACGACCTTCTGCATGTCGCAGTCGCCATAGCGGACCCGGATCTGATGGCGATACGGCACGCCAGGTCACCCAAGAGGGGAAGGAGCGCTTCCCCACTGAGCACGATGGCGAGGCATCGGCCCCACGAGCAGTCCTAGGGCCGGCCCGGGGCCGAGCAACGCAAGGCCCCCGCCGGTGCATCGATCAGGCTCCGCACCTGCTGGATCGGTCCCGCCTGGAGCACGAGCTGGGCGCGCAGATCCTTCCTGGCCGCATCAGAGAGCACCCAGCTGAGGGGCGCGCTCGACCCGGGGTGGGCGCTGGGCGCCACCCTCACCCACCTCGTGTCCAGCGGCTTGCCGTTCAGCGTGGCCGTGGTGCCGCTCGGGTCGAGCGGTCCCGAGAAGGTGCGCAGCGCGGCGATCCGCGCCGCCTCGGCGTTGCCGGTGGGCAACTCGGTGAGGCCTTTCACGGGCACGAGCGCCTCGGACGGGTGGCTGTAGGGACCACGCTCGGGCAGCACGCTCTCGCTGTCGATCTGCACGAAGTACGGCACGACGCAACCGGCTCGGTTGGCCGTCGTCAGCAGCCCTTCGACGTCGGGCCACATCTCGGTGATCGAACTGGCCGCCGAGTTGTCACGGTAGCCACCGTCCACTGCGAAGGTGCGCGGCGCGCCCTCGCTCGGATCACAGGCGAGCAGTCGGCCTGAGGGGGTGATCCACGGAAAGCGAGCGCCGAGGAGCGCCGCCGTCGAGCGCCGCAGGTCGGTCCGATCACACAGGAAGTCGAGCACGTCGGTGGTGGCGTTCAACCTCGTGTTCTGGGCCAGCGTCGGATCGAGCGAGCCGCACTGGTCGACCTCACGGCCGCCCGAGGTGTGGATCACGGCCGCGTTCAACCGGCAGCCGTCCTCGACCGAATAGGCGCTCAGGAGGATGAGGGGCGCGTCCGGTTTCGACTGGACCGTGAGGAAGCCCTCCGTGAGCGCGTCGCCGTCGCGCCGCCACGGGCGTTCCCACGCCCGCTCGAGGGCGGTGGCCCGATCGCCACCCGAGCCGGGCCGGAGGACGGCCGCGGTCGTGTCCCGGAAGAGCCACCACGCGAGGGTGGGGGCGAGGAAGTCGTCGCGCAGCCGGCGGTCGTACCAGGCCTCCGGGGCGGCGGGGCCGTCCACCTCGGTGTGGGCGTCGTAGGTGATCAAGCCGAAGCCGCCGCCGGATACACCCGACAGGGCGAACAGCCGCGCCCGGCGCTTCTGGATCGTCTCCGGGGGGGCGGCTCGCCCGCACGGGTCGCGCGTCACGGGTCGGGATTGCGCTCGAGGATGCAGTCGAGCACCGCCGCCGTCCAGTACGCAGCGCGCAGGCCTCCCCCGGACGCGGCCACGACGAGCAGTGGCTCGCCTGAGCCGGAGTCGGGCTGGCGCCCGCGCCAGTTGCTGAACTCCGTCGTCAGCGTCTTCACGTCGACGGCAACTTCGGCTCGCCGCAGCAAGCGCACGTCGTGGTAGCCCGCGGGGCCGAGCAGTGAGGCCAGGGCGATCCAGACCACCAGCAGCCCGACCATCGGAGGGCGCTGGAACCCGAGCAGGCGGGCGGGCGGTGGCAGGACGGCGTCGCGAGCCCACGAGGTGCGGGAGGCGACGTCGCCGAGCACGAGCAAGCCCGACGCCACGAGCACGAGCACCGTGAGGAAGACGAGGACGATGGCGACTGATCCGAAGCCCTGCGAGACGACGAGCGTGGTGGAGCGCAAGGTCAAGAGCGCGGCCGGCAGGACGACGATGACGGCGAGGCCGAGGAGCAGGCCGTAACGCCGTACCCGCCCGCCCTGCGACGTCCAGTGGATCAGCCGGCTCGAACAGACCGCAGCCAGGATCGTGCCGATGACGACCAGCGCGACGCCGAGGACGAGCATGAGGTGCTCGCGCTCCAACCATCCACCCGACGAGAGCTTGTAGAAGACGTCGGCGGTCGCGGCTCGCAGCACGGCCACGCCCACCAGGAGTGGCACGGCGGCGGCCAGGACCGTCCCCAGACGCTGCCGCAGCGGGGCCGGCGCCGTCTGCACCGCGGGGACGTTGACGGTCTGCTCGGCCTCCCAGAACTGTTGCAGCGGGAGGCTGAGGAGGTACACCCCACCCAGCAGCGCGGCGAGGACGGCCACCCCCCGCCAGTCCATGGCCTTGGCGACGATCAACGCGACGACGGTTAGGACGGCCAAGGGCAGGATCCGCACCGCCGCCCGGCCAACCGACGCGACGCTGAGCGGACGGCCCTGCGCCCGGACCACGATCGGCAGCCGCCCGATCTGGAAGGCCCGGGCCCCGGCGAGGCCAACGGCCACGGAGAGGAGGGCGACGGCGAGCATGGTCCAGATCGTCTGCCCCGGGCCCCACCGACGCACCACGTCGGTCGCCTGATCGGTGCCGGCGGCGACGGCGAGGAGCACGAGCAAGGCCATCGGGAACCAGGCGGTGCGCACGCAGGGCCACAGCACCGACGCGAGGGTCCGGATGGCGATCACCACGAAGGGTGCGGCGACCAGGATCAGACCGATCCACTTGAGCAGCCCGGTGATCTGCACGGCCGCCATGCTGTCGAGGGCGTTGCCGTCCCAGGCTTGGCCGATCAGCCGGCTGACCGAGAGGTTCTCCAAATTCGTCGGCCACGACCGCCATGGCCAGGATGGCCGGGAGCGCTGGTGAGCGGGCGAGCGCGACGATGGCCCGGGCCGCGGGCTGTCCACTCTCGGGCTCTGACCACGATCGCGCCCACCACATGAGGCACAGCCCGAAGAGGGCGTAGGCGGGCACGAGCAGCAGGCTGTCCAGGCGTAGGACGGCGGCTGAGGTGGCCCGGGGCCCGGCGTAGCCGAGCCGGGGATCGGACTGGATGACCGTGGTCTCGTAGGCCTTCCACGAGCCGACGACCTGGCTGACGGTCGTGGCCGAGGGGATGTGCCCGGGCAAGACCGACACGGTCAGATCGGCGACGCTGCCTGCCATGCCCCCGTCGGTGCGCATGCCGGCGAGCACTCCGTTCAGTTGGCCGATCATGACGAGCGCGACAACAGCAAGGAGGCCCGAGATGGCCAGGGCCAGGCGCTGGCGGGGCGTGGCCGGAGACACACCGATTGCTGCCATCCACCTCCCCCTCTGACGACGCGGCCCGGCCGTGCTCTCGCAGGACTGTAGGTGGTCGCGCCCCCATGACCCCGCGAGCACACTGCCAGCGCGAGCGACGGGCAGGCGCGAACGGCGACGAGACGCCTACGGGATGGTCACAGCGGCGCGCATCATCTGGTGCGTCGGCGGTCGGCCTCGACCCGGGTCCGGAAGCGCCCCAGCTCCGCGGCCACCGCCGCGGGGCCACCGCCCCCGCGGCTCGTCCGCCTCGAGAGAGCGACGCCGGGGTCGAGGAGGGCGGCGGCCTCGGGCCCGAGCTCGGCCTCCACGAGCTCGCGCAACGGGGGGCCGCCCGGCTCGAGCGCACGGCGCACCAGCCCACCGACGACGGCATGCGCCTCCCGGAACGGGGTGCCCCGCACGACCAACCACTCGGCGACGTCGGTGGCCGCCATCACCGGGACGTCGGCGGCGGCCTCCATGCGCTCGACGTCGAAGCTGGCCGTGGCGATCATGCCCGCGAGCGCGGTGAGGGCCAGCGCCACTTGATCGACGGCATCGAAAAGAGGCTCCTTGTCCTCTTGCAGGTCCCGGTTGTAGGCGAGGGGAAGGCCCTTGAGCGTCGTGAGCACGCCAGTGAGGTGGCCGATGAGCCGGCCCGCCTTGCCTCGGGCCAGCTCCGCGATGTCGGGGTTCTTCTTGTGCGGCATCATCGACGAGCCGGTGGCATAGGCGTCGTCGAGCCGGGCGAAGCCGAACTCCTCGGAGGTCCACAGCACCCATTCCTCGCCGACTCGAGACAGGTGCACGCCGAGCAGGCTGAGGTCGAACAGCGCCTCGGCCACGAAGTCGCGATCGCTGACGGCGTCCAGGGAATTCTCGAAGACGTCGGTGAAGCCGAGCCGCGCCGCAGTGTCCTCCGGGTCGAGGGGCAACGAGGAGCCGGCCAGCGCGCCCGCGCCGAGCGGCGACACGTCGAGTCGCTCAACCGTGGCGAGCAGCCGGTCGACATCGCGGGAGAGGGCCCATCCGTGGGCGAGGAGATGGTGGGCGAGCGTCACGGGCTGCGCCCGCTGCAGATGGGTGTACCCGGGGAGATGCGCGTCGCCGGCGGCGTGGGCCCGTTCGAGCAGTGCCTCCTGCAGGATGACGACGCGGCCCGCCACGCGCCGCAACTCACGCTTGCACCACAGGCGCAGGGCCGTGGCCACCTGATCGTTGCGGCTGCGACCGGTGTGCACCTTCGCCCCCGCGGCCCCGGCCAGCTCGGTGACGCGGCGCTCGATCGCCGTGTGGATGTCCTCGTCGGTACGCACGAACGCGAATTGCCCCACTTCGAGCTCGATGGCGCATTGGTCGAGGGCACTGAGCACTTGGATCAGCTCGGCCTCGTCCAGCAGGCCGCAGGCGTGGAGTCCGCGCACGTGGGCGCGGGTGCCGGCCACATCGTCTGCGGCGAGGCGGCGGTCGAAGGGCAAGCTGGCCGTGTAGGCGAGGAGGTCGTCGGCGGGAGCGTCCCCGAACCGGCCGTGCCAGAGCGTCATCATGGATCTCGTGGCATTGGCGTCGGCCTCACAGCCCCGCCAGCGACCGGAGCGAGGCAGCCAGCTCGGCGCCACCGATTCGTTCAGTGGCGACGCACAGCAGCGTGTCGTCGCCCGCGACCGTGCCGATCAGCCCGGGGGTGCCCGAGCGGTCGAGCGCGGACGCGACGACATGGGCACACCCGGGCGGCGTCCGCAGCACGACCAAGTTGTGCGAATGCTCCACCACCCCGACCCATTCGGTGAGCACGCGGCGAAGGTGATCCTGGGGCGCCACTCGCTCGGGCTCGCGCTCGGGGATGGCGTAGGCGAGGTCGCCACCGGGCAGGCGCACCTTGACCACGCCGAGGTCGTCCAAGTCGCGAGACACGGTCGCCTGCGCCGCCTTGATGCCGTCACGGGCCAGCAGCTCCACCAGTTGCGGCTGCCTGGTCACCTCGGCGGTGGCGAGGAGCTGGCTGATCCGATGTTGGCGCTGTGCTTTCGTGGTCACGGCCGCACCCCGAAGAGGTGCAGCAGCAGCCCTCGCATGGCCGGCAGCCGGTTCTCGGCCTGCCGCCAGATCTGCGAGCGGGGGCCGTCGAGCACGCCCGCGGACACCTCTTCGCCTCGGTGGGCGGGCAGGCAGTGGAGGAAGATGGCCTCTGGCGCGGCGGCGCCCATGAGCGCTTCGTCGACGGTGAAGCCGGCGAAGGCCTCTCGCCGCAAGGCCAGCTCGTCTTCCTGGCCCATCGACGTCCACACGTCGGTGTACACGACGTCGGCGCCCTTCACCGCGGCCTGCGGATCGTTCATCACCTCCGCATCGGTGCCGGCCAGCTCGTAACCCGGGGGCGAGGCGGCACGCACCCGGAGCCCGAGCATGGCGCCGGCGACGGCCAGGGAACGGGCCACGTTGTTGCCGTCACCGACGTAGGCGAGCGTGCGGCCGGCGAGCGAGCCCAGCACCTGGCGGATCGGTGAGGAGGTCGGCCAGCGCCTGGCACGGATGGGCGAGGTCGGAGAGCAGGTTGACCACCGGGATGTCGACGGCCTCCGCTCATCCGCTCGAGCTTGCGGTGCTCGAAGACCCGAGCGGCGATCGCGGCGTGGTAGCACGCCAGGGTGCGGGCCACGTCCTCGGTGCTCTCGCGCACGTCGAGGCCGCACCTCGTCGGCCCGCGTCGTGACGGGATGGCCGCCGAGTTGCACGACGGCCATCTCCGTCGAGTGGCGGCGTGCGGGCCGACGGCTTCTCGAACACGAGCGCTACGCCCCGGCCGGCGAGGACGGGAGGCCAGTCGGCGTCGCTCGGCGAGGTCGAGCACGTCCGCCCAGCTCGGCCGGGCTGAGATCGTCGACCTCCAGGAAGCGTCGCGTCATGCCACGCCGACCTCGGCGAGGATGGCGACCGCCTCATCGATCTCCGCGTCGCTCACGGTGCAGCGGAGGAGCGAGGCGCAGCGCGCTGGAAGTCACCGCGTTGACGACAAGCCCGGCCTCGAGGCACGCAGCCGCCGCTGCCTTGGCGTCGAGCCCTGCTTCGAGCTCGGCGGCCAGGAGCAGACCGAGCCCGCGCACCGAGGCGACGCCGGCGACGGCTTCCAGCGCGGCGGTCAACGGGCGCCCGCCGCGGCGGCGGCGGCCGGCGCGTCGATCCGGTCGCAGCTCGGCCAGCACGGCCCGGGCCGCCGCGGTGGCGATGGGCGTGCCGCCGAAGGTGGTGGCGTGGTCGCCGGGCTCGAAGGCGGCGGCCACGTCGCGCCGCGCCCAGCAGGCGCCGATCGGCACGCCGTTGCCGAGCGCCTTGGCCATGGTCACCACGTCGGGACGGACGCCGAAGTGCTGGTGGCCGAACCATGCCCCGGTGCGGCCGAGGCCGGTCTGCACCTCGTCGACCATGAACAGCAGGCCCCGCTCGTCGCACAGCGCGCCGCACGCCCGTGGAAGTACTCGGCGGTGGCCGGGTTGACGCCGCCCTCGCCCTGCACCGGCTCGAGCAGCACGGCCGCCACCGACGGGATCGATGGCGCGCCGCCAGCGCGTCGAGGTCGTTCCAGGCGACGTGGCGGAAGCCCTCGGGCAGGGGTTGGAACGGCTCGTGCTTGGCGGGCTGGCCCGTGGCGTGCAGGGTGGCGAGCGTGCGCCCGTGGAAGCAGCCGTAGGCGGACACGACCACGTAGCGCCCCGCCGGCGCGCCGCCCCACTTGCGGGCGAGCTTGATGGCGCACTCGTTGGCCTCGGCGCCGCTGTTGCAGAAGAAGACCTGCCCCGCCTGGGTCCGTCGCCGCCGCGAGGAGCCCGTCGAGCACGATGGCCACCTCGGCCGCGATCGGCGTGGCGAAGAGGTTGGAGACGTGCAGCAGCGTCTGCGCCTGCTCGTACGAGCGCCTCGGCGACCGCCGGGTGGCTGTGGCCGAGCGACACGACCGCCAAGCCGCGACAGGAAGTCGAGGTAGCGACGGCCGTCGGCGTCCCACAGCTCGGTGCCCCGGCCGCGTACGAACTCCACCGACGGAGCGGCGTACGTCGGCATCAATGGGCAGAACGTGATGTCAGCCGCCGCGTGTACGGCCTGGCGGTGCTCGGCGGTCATGCCGCGGCCTCGCCGGTGACCATCGTGCCGATGCCCTCGTCGGTGAAGATCTCGAGCAGCAAGACGTGGGCGACGCGCCCGTCGAGGATGTGGGCCCGGCGGACGCCGCCGCGCGACGGCCCGCACGCACGCCGTGACCTTCGGGATCATCCCGCCACGAAGCGTCCCGTCGGCCACGAGCGCCTCGAGCTCGGCGGCCGTCGTCTGGCGGATGAGCGTCGACGGGTCGTCGAGATCACGCCTCAAGCCCTCGATGTCGGTCAGGTACACGAGCTTCTCGGCCCCGACCGCTTCGGCGAGCACTCCTGCGACCGTGTCGGCGTTGATGTTGTACGGCTGGCCAGTGAGATCGGCGCCGATCGTGGCCACCACCGGGATGAGGTCCTCGTTCAGCAAGCGCTCGAGGATGGCCGGGTTCACGTCGCTCACGTCGCCGACGAAGCCCAGCTCCGGTTGGCGGGCCGTGGCCCGCAGCAGCCCGGCATCCTCGCCGCTGACGCCCACCGCGATCGGCGCGAGCACGTTGATGGCCGACACGATCGAGGGATTGACCTGACCGCGCAGCACCATCCTCGCGATGTCGACGGTCTCCGCGTCGGTCACCCGCAACCCGTCGCGGAACTCGGGCACCTTGCCGAGGCGACTCATCAACGTCGCTGATCTGCGGCCCCCCGCCGTGCACGACGACGGGCCGCATGCCCACGGCGTGCATGAGGACCACGTCCTGCGCGAAGAGGGCAAGCGCCCGCTCGCCGTCGGTGCCGGCGATGGCGTTGCCCCCGTACTTCACCACCACCGTCTTGCCCACGAACCGGCGGATGTAGGGCAGCGCCTCCACGAGCACGGCGGCCTTCTCGTCCGCTCCGGCCGCGGTCAGAGAACCGGCGTTCAGCGTCACGACGTCCTGATGTTCTCGTCGATGTAGCCGTGACTGAGGTCGTTGGTGAGCACGACGGCGCGCCCGTCGCCGAGGCCGAGGTCGGCGGTGACGCGCAGGTGGCGTCCGGCTAGATGCAGGGCCACGGCTCGCGCGTCGATGGGCGGCGGCGACCCCGCCCGAGGCCACGACCGTGTCGCCGTAGGCGATCGAGAAGCGACCGAGGGCAAAGCCGATGCCGGCGGCTCCGAGGTCGCTGCCGATCCGGCCCCAGTACGGGTCCTCACCGAACCACGAGCACTTCGTCAGCTGGCTGCGGGCGATGGCCCGCGCGCCGATGTCGGCCTCCGCGTCGTTGCCCGCGCCTCGCACCTCGACGCGCACGACTTTGGTCGCCCCCTCGGCGTCGCCGACCATCTGCGCCGCCAGGCTGAAGCAGGCCTCGGCGAGAGCGTCGGTCAACTCGGTGCCGGCCACCGGGCCGCGCCGGCCTGAGGCGAGCACGATCACGGTGTCGTTCGTCGATGTGCATCCGTCGCTCACGATGCGGTTGAAGCTGGCGTCGACCGCCGCTCGGAGCGACTCCTGCAACATGTCGGGGTCGGCCGCCGCGTCCGTCGTCAGGACGGCGAGCATCGTGGCCATGTTCGGTGCCAGCATCGCCGCCCCTTTGGCCATGCCCCCCACCCAGAAGCCCGGCCGGACCACGAGGCTCTCCTTGGGCACGGTGTCGGTGGTCATGATGGCCCGGGCCGCGGCGGTACCGCCGTGGGCGGAGAGGGCGGCGTGGGCGAGCGCAGCTCCGCCTTCGACGGCCTCGATGGGGAACGGGATGCCGATCAGGCCGGTCGAGCACACGAGCACCTGCTCGGGTGGGCAGCCGAGGGCGAGGCCGGCGGCACCGGCCATCCGCTCGGCGTGGACGAGGCCGGTCGAGCCGTTGGCGGCGTTGGCGTTGCCGCTGTTGAGGATCACCGCGCTGGCCCGGCCCCCGGTAGCGGCGAGGTGGGCCCGGCTGACCACGACGGGCGCGGCGGCCAGCTTGTTCGGGGTGAAGACAGCAGCGGCGGGCACGGGCGCGCCGTCGGTGGTGGCAACCAGCGCCAGGTCGGGCTCGCCCGAAGCCTTGACACCAGCCGCGACACCGGCGGCGACGAACCCGGTCGGGGCGGTGACGCTCATGGGTAGACCCCCACGAGCGGCAGGCCCTCGGTCTCCGGCAGGCCGAGCAGGAGGTTGGCGCACTGCACCGCCTGCCCCGAGGCTCCCTTCACCAGGTTGTCGAGCGCAGAGAGGACGACGACCCAACCCGTGCGCTCGTCGTACCGGGCGGTGACGTGGGCCGTGTTCGAACCGAGCGTTGCCTTCGTCGACGGTGACGCGGGAGTCACGACGACGAACGGCTCGGCCGCGAAGAACCGGGTGAGCGCGGCCAACAGCTCGGCCGTGCTCGTTGGCCCAGTGGGCCGGGCGTAGCAGGTGGCCAGGATCCCGCGGTTCATCGGCGCGAGGTGCGGGGTGAAGAGCACGCGGGCCCCGGTGGCCTGCTCGATCTCCGGTGTGTGGCGGTGGTCGAGGAGCCCGTACGCGGTGAAGTCCTCGTCGACGGTGCAGAAGCTGGTGGTCGCCTTGAGGCCACGGCCGGCTCCCGAAACGCCCGAGGCCGCGTCGACGATCACGCCCTCGCGCTCGATGAGCCCGAGGCGCACGAGCGGCGCCAGCGCGAGGCTGGCCGCGGTCACGTAGCAGCCGGGCGCGGCGACCAGCGCCGAGCCGAGGATGTCCTCGCGGAACAGCTCGGGCAGCCCGAAGGCGAACTCGCCGAGCAGTTCCGGGTGGGAGTGCTCCGAGCCCGTACCACCGGGGATAGGCGGCGGCGTCGCGCAAGCGGAAGTCGGCGGACAGGTCGACGATCGCGCCGACCGCGCTTGCGGAGGTCGGGCACGATGGACTGCGGCCGCGCCGTGGGGCAGGGCCAGGAACACGAGGTCGAGGTCGTCGGCCGCCGCGGGGTCGTACTCCGTGAAGGCGAGGTCGCCGTAGACAGCGGCGAGGCTCGGGTACAGCTGGCTCACCGGCACGCCGGCTTGCGTGTCGCCTGTCGCCAGCCCGACGCGAAGGTGCGGGTGCGGGGCGCAGAGCCGCAACAGCTCGGCCCCGGTGTACCCGGAGGCGCCGACGATCCCGATCCGCGCCACTACTTCACTCATCCGCGTGATCATACAACATCCTGCATGAGCATCCGCGAACGGTAACAGCTGCCTCGCGCTGGACAGCGCACGAGCCCGGCTAATCTCGACGACCCCGTGCCAACCGACCTTGCCGCCGAGCAGAGCTACCTGGATCGCGCCCACGAGCATCTCGACGCGATGGAGGCGCGCGTCAGCGGGCTGATCGATCGGCTCGAGCTGGATGCCCGCGCCGACGTGGACGCGGCGACTGCACGCCACCAGCTGCAGGGCTACCGGGCCGCGCTGCAGGCCGGGCGCGGGCCGCTGTGCTTCGGCCGCATCGACGAGGAGACCGGCGACCGCCACTACATCGGGCGGCGCCACGTGGAAGACGGCCATGGTGACCCCGTCGTGGTCGACTGGCGGGCGTCGGTGGCGATTCCCTTCTACCGGGCGACGTTCCGTGATCCCCTCGGGCTCCACCTCCGGCGCCGCTTCGTGCTCGAAGGCCGCCAGCTCGTCGGTCTCTTCGACGAGGACTTCGAGGACCCCGACAGCGCCCACCACGCCAGCGGTGTCGCCGATCCCCTCCTGGCCGAGCTCGATCGCGCTCGCACCGGTGAGATGCGCGACATCGTGGCCACGATCCAGGCCGAGCAGGACACGGTGATCCGGGCGCCGCTCGATCAGCTCCTCATCGTCCAGGGCGGCCCTGGCACGGGGAAGACGGCGGTGGGGCTCCACCGCGCCGCGCTGCTGCTCTACGACCATCGCGAGCTGCTGGAGCGCGACGGCGTGCTGGTCATCGGCCCCAACCGGCTCTTCCTCCGCTACATCAGCCAGGTCCTTCCGTCCCTTGGTGAGACGTCGGTCGTGCAGACGACGCTGAGCGGGCTCAGCTCCCTCGACGTGAGCATGGACGAGCCCGAGGAGGTGGCCGGGCTCAAGGGCGATCCGAGGATGGCCGAGCTCGTGGCGAGGGCGGCGTGGGGGCGCCTGGTACCCCTCGCCGAAGGACTCGTGGCCCGGACGAGCTTCGGCACCGTGCGTCTGGATGCGGAGCTCGTGAACCGCATCCTGTTCGAGAGCGCCGCAGAGCGAAGGACGGTGTCGTCGTCGCGCGAGCGGTTCCGCATCGAGGTGGTCAAGCACGCCCAGCAGTGGTTGCTGGCTCGCCGCTCGGAGGGCTTGAAGGTCGACGAGGACGTCGCTGCCGCCGTTCGCGGTAGCGGCGAGCTGCGCCGGGCCCTCGACCGCGCCTGGCCGGCCATCACCGCTCCCGCGCTCGTGCGCCGGCTGCTCACGAGCCGCGCCTTCCTCGCCAAGCACGCCGCGGGGCTGCTCTCGCCCGACGAGCAGCGGCTCCTGTTGCGTCGCCGCACCGCCGAGGCGTGGACGGCGGCCGATGTCGTCCTCGTGGACGAGGCCGAAGCCGTGCTCGGTGGGCGACCCCGGCGGTACGGGCACGTCGTCGTGGACGAGGCGCAGGATCACTCGCCGATGGCGTGGCGGATGATCAGCCGCCGTTGCTCGCGCTTCCCGTCGCTGACCGTGCTCGGCGACCTGGCCCAGGCCACCGCGCCCGCGGCCCAGAGCGCCTGGGCCGAGGTGATCGCCCACCTCGGCCATCCGGAGGGCGTTCAACAGACCGAGCTCGAGATCGGCTACCGGGTGCCGGGGCAGATCCTCGACTCGCCAACCGCCTCCTCCCCGCGACGGGGGCCAGCGTGGCCCCGTCACGGTCCGTGCGCTCGACCCCGGCGGAACCGATCTTCCTGCGCGTCGACGAGGCCGAGCTGGCGGCTGAGGCGATGGCCGTCGCGGCCAAGTTGGCTCGCCGGCACCGGTCGGTCGCCGTGATCGCAGTCGGCGCCTTCGTCGACGACCTTCGAGACGTGGGCGGCGACGGGGTGACGGTGCTCGACGCGCCCGAAGCGAAGGGCCTCGAGTTCGATGCCGTCGTCGTAGCGCCGGAGCGCTTCCTGGCCGCGGGGCCCCGCGGCGCCCGGCTTCTCTACATCGCCCTCACCCGCACGGTGCAGGAGCTCACCCTCGTGCACGCCGCTGTGCTGCCCACCACCTTGGCGAGTGGGCGATGATGGAGGCCGATGGAGGAGAGCTCGCTCCGAGGGCGATTGCTCGTCGCGACGCCGCCGCTCGTCGATGGCAACTTCGACCGCGCCGTCGTGCTGCTGCTCGAGCACGGTGACGATGGCGCCCTCGGCGTGATCCTCAACCGCCCGACCGAGAGCGAGGTGGCCGACACGCTCGAGCCATGGGCGCCGTACGCCGCCGTCCCGCCCGTGCTCTTCCACGGCGGCCCGGTCGAACCGGGCGCGCTCATCGGCCTGGCGTGCATGGGCGACAACGTCGTGACCGATGCCTGGGCTCCGGTCGTCGGGCAGCTCGGGACGGTCGACCTTCGCCGCATCCCGAACGAGATCGATCCTCCCGTCACCCTGCTGCGACTGTTCCTCGGCTACGCGGGGTGGGGTCCGGGGCAACTCGAGGGCGAGCTCGACGTCGGCGCGTGGATCGTCGCCGACGCCGATCCCGACGACGTCTTCGCGGCCGCGCCGGCCACCCTGTGGCGCAACGTCCTCGGCCGTCAGCCCGGCCGCCTCGGCTGGCTGGCCAACTACCCCGACGACGTTGGGCTGAATTGAACCCCTGTGGCAGGCTGCCGCGCATGCCCGAGACCAGCCTGCCCGTCGAGCACCTGTTCACCCTCACCGCCGCTGTCAAGGTCGCCGGCACCGTGCCCTCGGGACCCGCCGGCACACGTGCCATCGTCGACGCCTCCAGCGGCACGTTCGAGGGCCCGAAGCTCAAAGGCACGGTGAAGGGCCCGGGGGGCGACTGGGTCGTCGTGCGCGCCGACGGGACGATGCAGCTCGATGTGCGAGTCCTGCTGGAGACGGACGACGGCGCCCACATCCTCATGACCTACCGCGGGATCGGAGAGCCCGGCGGGCGATCCATCCGCTCGGCCCCGCTGTTCGAGACCGGCGACGAGCGCTACGCCTGGCTGAACAACGTCCAAGCGGTGGGTGTGGGCGCCGGCGGGGGCGGCCAGGTCACCTACGAGGTCTACCGGCTGCTCTGACCCGAGCAGCCTCAACCGCGCAGCACCGCGCCGAGCGCGCCGGCGGCCTCGATGGCTCGCTGCCTCACTTCGGCCACGTCCGCGTCGGTGAGGGTCCGGTCGTCGGCCTGCAACCGCAGGCGGTACGCAAGGCTGCGTGACCCTTCGCGGATGCCTGCACCGCGGTAGATGTCGAAGAGCTCGATCCGGGCAAGCACCTCGCCCACCGCCCGGCGAAGGACCTCGGTCACGTCCGCCGCCGGGACCGCGTCCGCGACGACGAAGGCCAAGTCGAGGTCGCTCGACGGGTAGCGGCTCACCCTTCGGTACTGGCGGGTGTCGTGGGGCAGTGCCAGGAACGCGAGGACATCGACCTCGAGCACGGCCACCCGCTCGGAGATCCCGTGGGCGTGGAGCACGCCCGGGTCGATCTCCCCCACGACACCCAGCTCGCTCTCGCCCGGCGCCACCAGCACGGCCGTGCGCGACGGGTGCAGCCCCGGCCGTTCGGCCGCCCGGACCTCAACCCTCTCCACGCCGAACGCGACCCCGAGCTCGCGCCACCAGGCCGCGGCGTCGAGTGCGGATCGTCCCGCCCCGACGGCACACAGGTGCTCGAGCTCCACCGGGAGCGGCGCCGTGACGGCCCCTCCCCGCACCACGTGACCCAGCTCGAAGAGGCCGACGCCGAGGCTCCGGTGCGACTCGTTGTAGGCGAGCGCCTGCAGCAGCCCCGGGCGCAATGACGTGCGCAGGAGGCTCTCTTCGACGACCATCGGGTTGCTGATGGCGATGGCGTCCTCGGCCAGTCCCGCCCGCTCGTGATCGCCGGACCCGAGGAGCGGGCTGGGCATGGCTTCGGCCAAACCGAGGCCGACCATGACCTGGCGCAGCAGCCGGCGGTCCCGCTGGAGCGGGCTGAGCGCTCCCGGATGGCTCGAGACGGGCACGGTACGCCCGATGCGCTCGTACCCGTAGAGGCGGGCCACCTCCTCGATCAGGTCGATCTCCACGGCGCTGTCCGGACGCCACGAGGGAACGGCCACGGTCTGGACTCCCGGCGCCAGGGACGCCTCGACCGTGAACCCGATGGGATCGAGCAGCTCTTTGATGTGACCATCGGTCAACTCCGTGCCGAGCAGCGCGTTGGCGCGGTTCGTGCGCAGCCGGACCGCGGTGGGAGCCGGCAGCACGCCTCGCGCGTCGACCGGGCCGGCCGCGACCGTGACCCCTGGGCTCGTCTCGCGCAGCAACTCGACGAACCGACCGATGGCCGCGTCGATCACCCACGGATCCACGCCCCGTTCGAACCGCGCCGACGCCTCCGAGCGAAGGGCGAGGCGACCCGACGTGGCGGCGATACCTTCCGGCTCGAACCACGCCATCTCGAGCGCGATGCGGCTCGTGCCATCGTGGATCTCCGCCGACGCGCCCGCCCATCACCCCGGCGATACCGACGGGGCTGTCGAACCCGTCGCAGATGAGCAAGTCGTCGGTCGTGAGCCTGCGCTCGACGTCGTCGAGGGTCATGATCGTCTCGCCCGGGCGCGCCCGGCGCACCCGGAAGGCCGCCCCGGGCAGCCGATCGAGGTCGTAGGGATGGTTGGGCTGGCCGAGCTCGAGCATCACGTAGTTCGACACGTCGACCACGTTGTTGATCGGCCGCATGCCGGCTCTCGTCAAGCGCTCGGCCATCCAGCCACGCGACTCCCCGACCTCGACCCCGACGAGGACCGTGGCGGTGAAGCGGCCACAGCCCACGGGGTCGACGAGCTCAACGGGTGTCGAGAGGGGCGGTCCGGTGGCCTCGACGGCCGGTGACTTGTCGGTGAAAGCAGCACCCACGCGAGCGGCCACGTCCCGCGCCACCCCGCGATGACTCCATGCGTCGGGGCGGTTGCGAGGGAGGTCGAGGTCGAACACGACGTCATGAGTGACGCCGAGGGCCGCGAAGAGCGAGTCGCCGAGCGGGAGCTCGGGGGTAGCACCAGGATCCCGCCCGCGTCGAGACCGAGGCCGAGCTCCTTCGGGGAGCACAACATGCCGTTGGACCACTCCCCTCGGAGCTTGCGCCGCTCGATCGCCATGCCTCCGGGCATCACGGTGCCGACGGTGGCGAGGGGCACCAGATCACCGCGGCGCATGTTGAACGCGCCGCAGCAGACCTGGACCGCGTCGCCGTCGCCGGTGTCGACGTCCACCAGTTGGATGCGATCGGCGTCGGGGATGGGGGCGCAGCTCGACGACCCTCGCCACCACGACGCCCTCGACGGGCTCCCCCACGACGTCGAGGTCCTCGACGGTGAGACCGAGGTCGCTCATGGTGTCCGCCAGCTCGTCGACGCTGGCGTCGAGCGGCGCGAACTCCCGCAGCCAGGACAGCAGGACGCGCATCAGAACTGCTCCAAGAACCGGATGTCGTTCGTGAACATCTCACGGAGGTCGTCGATGCCGTGGCGCGACAGGGCCAAGCGGTCGGTGCCGAACCCGAAGGCGAACCCGCTCCACTGCTCCGGGTCGAGGCCGACGTTCACGAGCACGTTGGGATGGACCATGCCGCAGCCGCCGAGCTCGAGCCACGAGCCATCGGGGCGGCGCAGGTCGTACTCGGCCGAGGGTTCCGTGAAGGGGAAGTACGACGGCCGCAGACGAGACGAGTAGCCCGGCCCGAAGTAGGACTTCGTGAACAGCTCGATGGTGCCGGCGAGGTCGGCGAAGGTGATGCCCCGATCCACGACGAGGCCCTCGATCTGGTGGAAGACCGGAAGGTGGGTGGCGTCGGGGGTGTCGCGGCGGAACACGCGCCCGGGCATCACCACGTAGACGGGTGGTGGATGCTGCTCGAGCACCCTGATCTGCACAGGCGACGTGTGGGTGCGCAGCACCACGCTGCTGGGCTCACCCCAGTCGACGAACAGGGTGTCCCACATGCTGCGGGCGGGGTGCGCCGGCGGCATGTTGAGGGCCTGGAAGTTGTACCAGTCGCTCTCGACTTCGGGACCTTCCGCGATCGTGAAGCCGAGGCCGACGAAGACGTCTTCCAGCCGCTCGTGCGTCTGGGTGACGAGATGGGTGTGGCCCCGGGTGGACCGGCCGGTGAGCTCGGTGAGGTCCAAGCGCTCGGCGCGCAGCCGTTCGCGGCGGTCGAGCGCGGCCAGCTCGGCGCGTCGGGTGTCCAGGGCCCGCTCCACCCTGGCGAGCGCGGCGTTCACGGCCTGGCCGGCCTCGGGCCGCCGGGCGGGCTCGAGCTCCGCGAGTCGGGCTTTGAACACGGCGAGCGCACCGCGCTTACCGACCAGCTCGGTGTCGAGCGCCTTCAACTCCTCGAGGCCGGCAGCGGCCTCGACGTGGGCTTCGGCTTCGGCGGCGGCTCGGGCCACTTCGGCCACGAGCGGATGAGGGGTGTCCAACGGGATTCCTTTCGGCGGGGGCGGGCGGGCGAGTCCCCCGGGCCGTCGGGTGGTACCGCCTCCGGTGAGCCGGCGCTAGGAACCGGTCACGCGCGCGCCACCCCGGAGCGGGGCCCGGGGGCACCGAAATCGGCGCGAAAGCTGGGCGCGGCGCATCGATGTCAGCCTAGCCGCGACGCCCCCACCGGGATATCTGTCAATGCTGGCTGATCGACAGGAGGTGGCCATCGGGGTCGCTGAACCACGCCACCCGGGTGCCATCGGGCGCCGTCCAGATCCCCCTCTCGTCCTGGCCCATGCCCTCGAAGCGGGAGAACCGCACTCCACGACCGGCGAGCTGGTCGGCCATTGCCTCGATGTCGGGTACCGCCCAGCCGAGCACCGTGTAGGGCGCCACGACGGCGTGGTCGACCAGCGTGATGCGCACCGTCGTGCCGTTGGCGTCGACGATGCAGGCGAAGCCGTCCTGCCCTTCCACGTGCAGCCCGAGCGTTCCTTCGTAGAAGGCACGGGCTCGGGCGAGGTCGGTGGCAGCGACGAAGGCGACCAGGTCGGCCTGCTCCAGCATCGGCGTGACGCTAGCCCCCCGTGCGCAGCCGCCGGGCCACCTCGAAGCACAGGACCGCGGCCGCCATCGCCACGTTGAGGCTCTCGGCCCGGCCGAGATGCGGGATGGAGACGCACCGGTCCACCAGCAGGCCCTCCGGCAGGCCATGGGCCTCGCTGCCGACGACAAGAGCGAGCGGCGGGTCGAGCACGGCCGGGCCGTCATAGGGCTGCCCACCGGTGGCCGTGGCGCCCACCAACGGGAGATCCCACCCGCCGAGCTCGGCGGGGGAAACATCCACGGCCACCGGCACGTGGAAAAGGGCACCGGCCGACGCCCGCACCACTTTGGGGTTGAAGGCGTCGACCGAGCCGGCGGTGAGCACCACCACGTCGGCGCCGGCCGCCTCGGCCACCCGCAGGATCGTGCCGGTGTTGCCCGGGTCGGCCACGCCGGCGGCGACCAGCACGAACCGAGCGCGGCCGGCCTCGATTGGGACGGTCCTGCGCGTCGCGACGGCGAGCACGGATGGCGGCGTGACGGTGGTGGCGACCCGCTCGAGCACCCCCGCCGCGAGGGTGAGCACCGGCACGTCGGGCGGGGCCGGCACCGGCGGTCCATCGCCCTTGGTGAAGATCGCCTCGAGGGGCCAGCCGGCGGCGATCGCCTCGGCCAACAGCCCGATCCCTTCGACCACGAAGGCGCCTTCCTCCTGGCGCGCACTGCGGCGCCCCAGGAGGCGCCGCAGTCGTTGGACCTTGGGATTGGTGAAGGTGAGGCCGCTCAGGCCGAGGCTCCCTGGCCGTCCTCGGCGGCGGCCACGAGCGCGGCGAACGCGGCCGGGTCGGTGACGGCGAGGTCGGCCAGGACCTTCCGATCGACTTCGATGCCGGCGCGATGGAGCCCGGAGATGAAACGGCTGTAGCTGGTGCCGTGCTGGCGGCAGGCGGCGTTGATCCGCTGGATCCAGAGGCGGCGGAACTCGCCCTTGCGGGCACGGCGGTCGCGGAAGGCGTACTGCCCCGACCGCATGACCTGCTCGTTGGCCGCCCGGAACGACCGGCTCTTGTTCCCGTAGTAGCCCTTCGCCCGTTCGAGCACCTGGCGGCGGTGCTTCTTGGACGAGACGGCTCGCTTGACCCTGGCCATCAGCGTCTCCTTTCAGAGGGATCGGACGATGAGGTGGATCAGCGCTCGCCGAGCAGCCGCTTGACCCGGTTCTCGTCTCCGGGGTGGACCGCGACGTAACCATCGAGGCGGCGGGTGCGCGTGGAGGGCTTCTTCTCGAACAGGTGCTGGCGCATCGACTGCTGGCGGCGGAGCTTGCCGGTCCCGGTCTTGCGGAACCGCTTCGCCGTCGTCTTGCTGGTCTTCATCTTCGGCATCGGGGACTCTCTCGTCTCAATTCACTCACTGGGGGGTTCGGCCGGGGCTTCGGCACCGTTGTCGACGACCGTCCGCTCCGGCGGCGCGGCCTTCGCCTGCGTCCGCTTGGCCTGCTGGGCCCGCTTGTCGGGAGCCAGCACCATGGTCATGTTGCGACCGTCCAAGCGGGGCGCCGCCTCGACCTTGCCGATGGCCGCCACCTCGTCGGCCACATGGTCGAGGATCCGCATCCCGAGCTCGGGATGGAAGACCTCGCGGCCACGGAACATGATTGTGACCTTGACCTTGTGGCCCTCCGTCAGGAACTCGCCGACCTTGCGAGTCTTGGTGTCGAAGTCGCCGGAGCCGATCTTCGGGCGGTACTTCATCTCCTTGATCGACACGCTCGTGCTCTTGCGACGAGACTCGCGGGCTCGCTGGGCCTCCTCGTACTTGAACTTGCCGTAATCCATGATCCGGCACACGGGAGGGTTGGCCAGCGGCGCCACTTCAACGAGATCGAGATCCAGCTCGCGGGCCAGCTGCAATGCCTCGGGCAACGGCTTGATCCCGATCTGCTGGCCGTCGGGTGCGACGAGGCGCACCTCCCTGGCCCGGATCCGGTCGTTGATGCGAGGCTCGTTGGCGGCGGGGGCGGCTATGGGTGCTCACTCCTGGGCAATGGGCGTTCCTTTGTCGTGGGCTCTCGGCGGAAACGACGAGAGGCGTCGGCGGGAAGCCGACGCCTCGCCACGGCCGAGCCTCGGCCGTGGTGCGAACATCGACCCGGACGCACCATTGGCGCTGCGGCCGCCGGTGGCCAGGTGGGGACCGAGGCGGGCGAACGGATCACCTGATCGCGCCGTTCGTCCGGAAGGCCCCGCTTCCCTCGGTTGTCGTCCCGGTAGGTTACCGCACATGAGCAGCCTCTGGACACCAGGTGGTGAGCACAAGGTTCCCCGCGAACCCGAGCCGGCAACCTCCTCACGTGTCGCCGCGGAGGCCGAGCCGCCCCCGTCCGATATCGATGAGGCGGAGATGGCTACGGCCGAAGCCGAGTTGCGAGCCCAGATCGACGCCACCCGCCGCCAGGTCGCCGAGACCCCCGCCGTCCAGGTCGTGGCCAATCACGCCATCGGCCTGTTCGAGCTCGCTGCCATCCACCTCGGCACCCAGCCCCCGCACCTCCCCGACGCCGCCCTGGCCATCGACGCGCTCGGCGCCCTGGTCGAGGGGCTCGGCGGTCGGCTCGGGGAGAGCGAGCCGGCGCTACGCGACGCGCTCGGCGCAGATCCGCCTCGCCTTCGTTCAGGTCAAAGCGTCCCCCAGCTGAGCCACCGTCACGGCCGGAGCTGAGCGGCCTCCCAACGGCCGAGTCGGGGCACGACGTCGAAGCGCACGGCCGTGCCGACGGCGATGGTTCGGCTCCCGTCGGCGATCTCCACGCAATGGAAGGCGTACGGGCGCCCGTCCTCGCCGGTGACCGTGCCGAGACCCCGTGCTTCGTCGAAGTCGCTCACGACGCCGCGCACCTCAGTGGACGATCTTGGTGATGGGCAGCTCGATGATGTCGGTGGCGCCGGCGTCCTTGAGCGCGGGGATGAGGATGTTGATGCGCGCCTTCTCCACGACCGTCTCGATGGCGAAGCCACCTTCCCCGGCAAGCTGCGAGACCGTGGGTGACTTCATCGCGGGCACGAGGGCGATGACCCGGTCGAAGTCGGCCGGGCTCACATTCAGCTTCACGAGCACCCGCCCTCGTGCTTCGAGCGTGCCCCGCAGCAACGTGAGCAGCTGCTGCATGGCGTGGGCCTTGGCCCGGTCGCCGTGGGCGCCGCGATTGGCGATCAGCTCCGTGTACGACACGAGGATGGTGTCGATAATGCGCAAGCCGGCGGCCCGTAACGCCCGTCCCGTCTCGGTGATGTCGACGATGCAGTCGGCGATGTCGGGCACTTTGGCCTCGCTCGCGCCGTAGGAGAGGCGCACGTCGGCCTCGATCCCCCTGGCGGCGAAGAAGTGGCGGGTGAGCTGGGGATACTCGGTCGAGACCCGCAACCCCTGCGGCAGGTCCTCGACCCGCTGCACGAGCGAGTCCTCGGCCACGGCGACCACGACGCGAATCGGGTTGGCCGTCGCCTTCGAGTACTCGAGCTGGCCCAGGCTCACGACGTCGGCGCCGGTCTCCTCCACCCAGTCCCGGCCGGTGATGCCGATGTCGAACAGCCCGTCGGCCACATAGGTCGGGATCTCCTGGGGTCGCAGGATGCGGACGTCATCAACCCTGGGATCATCGATGGTGGCGCGGTAGTCGACCGCCGACGACCGGTTCACCGTGAGGTCGGCGGCCTCGAACAGCTCGAGCGTGGCCCGTTCGAGCGAGCCCTTGGGCAGCACGAGGCGTAACACGTCGGGCGAGACTACCGACGCCGGACCGTCGAAAGGTCTCCTTCCCCGTTCGAGCTACGGAGGTCGATCCGGCTCTGGTGGTCGACCGGAGCTCGCCAGATGGGGGGATCCCGAAGGGGGGAAGGTCTGCTTCCCCCCTTCGCTACTAATGCTCGGTTGGTTGCTCGTCGAGCAGGCGCAGCGCGTGCGGCAGCACGTCGATGACCGCTCCGAGGCATTCGAGGCAGCCCTTGGGCGAACCGGGCGTGTTGAGCACGATGGCCCGCCCGACGACGCCGGCGATGCCTCGCGAAAGCCGCCCCAAGGGGCTCACGAGCCGCATCGCCTCGGCCAGGCCCGGTGCTTCGCGTTCGACCACGGCCCGGGTGCCTTCCGGCGTCAGGTCCCGCGGCGCGAAACCCGTGCCGCCCGTCGTCACCACGACACCGGAGAAGCCAGCGGTCATGTCGCGCAGGGCATTGGCCACGCTGCTGACACCATCCGCCACGACCCGATGATCCGTCACGTCGAAGCCCTCGGCCGCGAGCTGCTCGACGAGCGCGACGCCCGAGCGGTCTTCACGGGTGCCGTGCACCACGCCGTCGGACACGGTCAGCACCTTCGCCTGCAGCCGCGCGTCGTGGCGGGCGTGTTCCGTCATCCCGGGCGACGGTACCGGAGCACGACCATGCCGTCGGTGTCGGCGTCCTGAGGCAGCAGCCGGGCCCCGTCGCCGTAGGGGCGCCAGGGGGCAGGGGGCGGGGGCAGCGCCGACCATCCGGGTGGTGGCGGGTGGTCGAGCGACTCGGCCGCGGTGAGGGTGCAGACGCTGTAGACGAGGACGCCTCCAGGACGAACCAGCGGCGCGGCCGCTTCGAGCATGTGCTGTTGCACGCCGGCCAACGCGACGATGTCGCCCTCTGCGATCCGCCAGCGGGCGTCGGGGCGGCGGCGCAGCACGCCCAATCCCGAGCACGGCGCATCGACCAGCACGCGGTCGAAGCAGCCCGGCGGGAACGGCGGAGCAGCCGCGTCAGCGGTGACGACGGCGACATTGGCGGCCTCGAGGCGGCGAGCGTTGGCCGCGACGAGGGCGCTGCGCCCGGGGCGGACGTCGACGGCGGCGACGAGCTTCGCGCCGCACGCGAGGGCCGTGGCTTTCCCACCGGGAGCCGCGCACAGATCGGCGATGCGGTCACCGGGGTGGGGCTCGACGAGGTCCGCCACCCATTGCGACGCCACGTCCTGCACGTAGCCGTCGGCGCGGGGCGTGACCGGAGGCGGGTCGTTCATCCGCTCGAGCGCGGCGCGGGCATCGGCGGGTCCCAGCTCCGCGCTCAGGCGCTCGACGATCCAGTCCGGGTAGCTGAGGCGGGTGGCGTCGTCGGGCCAGCGCGGCGGTGTGACGGCGACCCGCCGCAGCACGGCGTTGACGAAGCCCCGAACCCGCCTCGGCGCGAGCGCCACCGTGGCGTCGACCGCGGCGTACGCGTCGACGCCGGCGAACTGCAGCTGGTACGCGCCCAGGCGCAGCAGCGTGCGCACCTCGGGCGCGGGCTCCTTGACGAGGAAGCGGTCGATGCAGAAGTCGCACGCCCTGCGCATGCGCGTGGTGCCGTACACGAGGTCCGTGGCGAAGGCGCGATCGCGCTGATCCAAGCCACTCGAGCCGAGCAGGCGCGGCAGCACCAAGTTCGCGTAGGCGCCCTCGTCGTCCACGCGTCGCAGCGCCTCGAACGCGGTGGCGCGGGCGCTCGGCATCATCGAGCGCCGAGCCGCTCGCCGGGCTGCGGCCGTGCACCACGGACCCAGGCGGCGGCGTCCATCGGGGTCTTTCCCTCCGGTTGCACCGCGCGGAGGACGAGGACGCCCTGGCCGGTGGCAACGCGCGTCCCGTCGAGGCAGCCCGGATCGTGGCCGCCGAGCGCCGGCTCAGCCGCCAGCACCTTCAGCCGATGGCCGCGGAAGGTCGTCCACGCCCCGCCCACACGCACCACCCGGTCGAGCACCAGCGCGGGCCGTCGCCAATCGAGCTCGAGCTCGGCGGGATCGAGCTTGGCCGCGTACGTCGCCTCGCCCTCCTGCGGGACCGGATCGGGCAGCCCGTCGGTGAGCGTGTCGATGAGCAGTGCCGTGCCGACTCGGCACAGCTCCGACCGCAAGCCCGCCGCGGTGGCCCGGGCCGCAATGGGCACACGGCGGCACGCGAAGACCGGGCCGGTGTCCAACCCCTCCTCGAGTTGCATCAAGCAGGCACCGGTCTCGGTGTCGCCGGCCAGGAGAGCCCGTTCCACGGGCGCTGCCCCTCGCCAGCGAGGCAACAGCGAGAAGTGGAGGTTCACCAGGGCGAGTTGCTCGAGCACGGGCCGCTTCACGAGCTGCCCGAAGGCAACGACGACACCGAGCTCCGCGTCGGCGGCCAGCACGTCCTCCACGCGGTGCGACACGGGGAGCCCGAGGGCGCTGGCCGCTTGCTTCACGGGGCTCGGTGAGAGGGCGCTGCCGCGGCCGCGGCGCTTGTCGGGGCGGGTCACGACGTGGGTGACGGTGAAACCGTACTGGACGAGGGCTTCGAGTGGGGGAACGGCGAGGGCCGGGGTGCCCAGGAACACCAGCCGCCGCGCGTGGGCGGGTACCGGCGCCAGTGCCACTAGCGGCGCGTCACGACAGATGCAGGCGTCGCCTCGGGCGCTCGGGCTCGGGCGGCTCGGACTGCATGCGGCGCCATTCGGCCAGCGCGCCCCGGCGCTGCTCGTCGGTCATCCGGTCGAACATGAGGATGCCCTGCAGGTGGTCCGTCTCGTGCTGGAACATGCGGGCGAGGATCTCGTCGGCCTCGATCTCGAGCTCGTTGCCATCGAGATCCCAGCCGTGGAGGAGGACCTCCTTCGGCCGCAGGATCTCGACGTAGAGGCCGGGGATCGAGAGGCAGCCTTCGTCGTACACCCACTCCCCGCGCGTCTCCTTCACCGTCGGGTTCACGACGGCGTACGGCCCGTCGCCGACGTCGTAGACGAACAGCTGCTTCTGCACGCCGATCTGCGGCGCGGCGACCGCGAGCCCGGCGCGTCGTACATCACCTGGATCATGTGGTCGGCGAGGGTGACGAGCTTGGCGTCGATGTCGCCGACCTCCGTCGCCTTCGTCTTGAGGACCGGGTCGCCGAAGACGCGAATCTCCTGGGCCATGGCGACCAGGGTATCGGCGCCGCGCCCACCCCGGGCGGGCCTGCCGATCGGAGGCTGACCGCAGGAGGAGGCCGGCTTTCCGGCCATGGAAGGTGGCCGGGGCCCGGAAGGGCCCGCTTGCAGCGTGGAAGGCTGGCCGCCGATGTCGGAAGCGCACTACTTCGCCCCTCGCCCGGCGGCAGCCTCGTCGCCCCGCACGGTGACGCTGACGCTGCCCGACCTCACCGTGCGCCTGGCCACTGATCGCGGCGTCTTCTCTGTGGGCGCCGTCGACCCCGGCACCAAGGTGCTGCTCCTCGTCTCGCCGCCGCCGCCGGCCACAGGCCACCTCCTCGACCTGGGTTGTGGCTACGGCCCGATCGCCGTGACCCTCGCCCTTCGCGCCTCGGGCGCCGTCGTCTGGGCGGTCGACGTGAACGAGCGGGCGCTCGCGTTGTGCGCCGAGAACGCGGCGAGGGCCGGCTGCGCCAACGTGCGGGTGGCGCAGCCCGACGACGTGCCGGGAGACATCAGCTTCGCCGGCATCTGCTCGAATCCACCGGTGCGCGTCGGTAAGGCGGCGCTCCACGACCTGCTCCGGCGATGGCTCGTGCGCCTCGAACCCGGTGGTGAGGCACACCTCGTGATGCATCAGCACCTGGGGTCCGATTCGCTCGCCGCGTGGCTCCGCGACGAGGGTTTCGGCGTCGAGCGGCGAGCCTCGCGCCGCGGCTACCGCGTGCTCTCGGTCACGCCGTGAAGCAGCTCGACGCGACCGGGCTCAAACGCCTGCACCGCGAGTGGCGCCGGCGCGGTGGAGCCCGCGTCGCGCTCGTGCTCGACGGGGTGGCGACCCCGGCCAACGTCGGCGCCATCGTCCGCACGGCCGCCGCCTACCGCGTGGAGACCCTCTGGTCTGCCGGGGCCACGCCGGCCCTGGACGCGCCCGCCGTGCAGAAGACGGCGCTCGGCACGAACCGCTACCTCGCCACCGCTCGCTGCGCCACGGGCGTCGAGGCCATCGCCGCGGCGCGAGACGCCGGCTTCGTGCTCGTCGGCATCGAACTGGCCGACGCCGCCGTGCCGCTCCACGAGCTCGACCTGCCAGACGCCGTATGCCTCGTGGTGGGGCACGAGGATCACGGCATCTCCAAAGGGGCGTTGGCGGCCTGCGACCACGTCGCGTACCTCCCGCTCCTCGGATCGGTGGGCTCGCTCAACGTGGCCGCCGCCACCGCCATCGCCCTCTACGAGGTGCGGCGGCGGTCTTGGTGACGATCACACCCGGAGCGGATCGACCTCGATGCGCAGGCGCCCAGGAGGCCGCGGCCCGGCCAGCAGGGCGATCGACAGCGCATCATGATCAGGCGCCCGCACCAGCCAGCTGCCGCGCGACGGCCCCAGTACCTCGACGCCGGGCGGCCGGCCGAGGGCCTCCATGAACGGCGGCGCCGCGGGCCCCGACACCGCCGCGAGCGCGCTGAACGGCGGGAATCGCAAGGCCTCGCGGCGGGCCCGCTCGGCGCGAGCCACCCGGCCCGGGTCGGCCAGCAGGGCGGCCTGGATCACCTCGTGGTGGGGCAGCCGGGTCTGCACGAGCAGGCGGCCGCCGCCGGCCCGGTCGCCGACCAGTCGCGCCCCCGCGCGAGCAGCGCGAGGGCCTGCTCGGCGGCGCGGTAGCGAGGGGCGAGCAGCTCGGCGTCGAAATCGAGGAAGGCGACCACGTCGGCCGCGGGCACCTGGTGCAGCGCGGCCTCGGTCCCGACGACGAGCCGGGCCGCCGGCCCGGCAGGCGGACCGGTGGCCGAGGACACCCCGACGACAGGCTCGCCGGCGCTCGCCTCCAACTCCTCCCGCAGGCGTTTCACGCCTGGGCGGAGCAGGCGAAATCGTCCCGCACCGCACGCTGCGCACACGACCGGTCTGCTGGCGCCGCAGCGGCGGCACACCAGCGCGTCGTCACCCGGCTGCTCCACCGCGGCGTCGCAACGCTCGCAGCGGGCCAGCGTCCCGCAGGCGGCGCAGGCGAGCACCCGAGCCCGGCCGGTCGTGTTCACCACGGCCACGACGCGCTGGCCGGCCCGCACGTGGCGAAGCAACGCGGAGGTGAGCAGGGACGTGTTCCAGGGCTCCTCGCGTGAACGATCGACCACCTCCACAATCGGCCACCCGGCTCGCTCCTCGGCGCGCGAGAGCGTGAGCAACCGGCGGCCGTTCAGAGCCTCGAGCGTGGGCAACGGCGACACCAGCGCGCACGGAACCCCTTCGCGGGCGGCTCGCTCGACGGCGACGTCGCGCCCATGCCATGTCGGAGCCCGTTCCTCTTGATAGGCCTCGTCGTGCTCGTCGAGCACGACCATCGCGGCGACGCGAGGCATGGGGGCCCACGCAGCGCTCCTCGTGCCGATCACGCAGCAGCCCCCGGCCGCCGCCAGGTCCCAGTCGCGCGGGTGGAGGGCCACCGGGACGCCCTCGCCGCGCAGCCGGGCCGCGAGCAACTGTGCCCCCGCCACCGACGGGGTGAGCACCAGGGCGTCACCGCGGGCCACTGCGGCCAACACGAGGGACAGCGCGTCCGCCACCGGCGGGAGGCGCACGACTGCGCCGGCTCCGGTCAACGCAGCAGCGCCGACAGGATCGAGCGGGGCTGCCAGACGCGACTCCCGCCTCCGCCCGGCCGGCAAGCCGGCCACTGCGAAGGGAGGCGACGACGCGGCGAGGAACGTGCGCTCCGACCCCACCCACCGCCGGGCGGCCCACGACGCCAGCTCGATGAGCTCGGGCGAGGGTCCCCGGCCGGTCAGCTTGGCGATCGGTTTCAGCGCGACCCCGGCAGGTGGCGAGCCGCCGAGCTCGGTCACCCAGCCCCCGACCCGCCGGCCGTGGAGGGGGATCCGCACGAGGGAACCAACCCGGACGTGCGCCGCCAGCGCGTCCGGGACGGTGTAGTCGAAGGACTTGTCCAGCCCGCTGACGTCGGGCCGGACGCGGGCGACGAGCCGACCGCTCTCGCTTCCGCTCACCAGGATGTCACGTGGTGGTGGGCTTTCGTACGGACGTCGACCCGGCTACGCCGGTCGGCCGCCGTTCCCCGGGTTCCGAAGGGGGGAAGGGCTGCTTCCCCCCTTCGCTATCCGAGTCCAACAGCCGCCGTGAAGTCGTCGAGCTTCGTGAGCTGCTCCCAGGTGAACTCGGGCTCGGAGCGCCCGAAGTGGCCGTAGGCCGCGGTCCGCTTGAAGATCGGCCGGCGCAGGTCGAGATCCCGGATGATGGCCGCCGGGCGGAGGTCGAACACCTCCCGCACCGCGGCCTCGATCTTCACCTCGTCCACGACGTGGGTCCCGAAGGTCTCGACGAAGATCGACACGGGCTGGGCCACGCCGATGGCGTAGGCCACCTGCAGCTCGCAGCGGTGGGCCGCGCCCGACGCAACGACGTGCTTGGCCACCCATCGAGCCGCGTAAGCGGCCGAGCGGTCGACCTTCGACGGGTCCTTGCCCGAGAACGCGCCGCCGCCGTGGCGGGCCATGCCGCCGTAGGTGTCGACGATGATCTTGCGCCCGGTGAGACCCGTGTCGGCGTGGGGGCCGCCGAGCTCGAACACGCCCGTGGGGTTGACGAGGACGCCGTAGTCGTCCTCGCGGAACTGCTCGGGGACGATGGGGCCGATGACGTGCTCGATGAGATCGGGCTTGATCAGCTCGTCACGGTCGACGCCCGGCGTGTGCTGGGTGGAGATCAACACGGTCCGCAACCGCACCGGCCGATCGTCCTCGTAGTCGAACGTCACCTGGGTCTTGCCGTCGGGCCGGAGGTAGGGCACCACGTCGGCCCGCCGCACCTCCGCGAGGCGCTCGGCGATGCGATGCGCCAGCCAGATCGGCAACGGCATGAGATCGTCGGTCTCGTCGCAGGCGTAGCCGAACATCATTCCCTGGTCGCCGGCGCCTTGGCTGTTGAGGAGATCCTCGCCGCTTTTGCCCGAGCGCACCTCCTCGGACTGGCTCGACCCCTTGACCGATGTTGGGCGACTGCTCGTCGATCGAGACGATCACGCCGCAGGTGTTGCCGTCGAAGCCGAACGACTCTCGGTCGTAGCCGATGCCCTTGATGGTGTCGCGGACGATGCGCGGGATGTCGACGTAGGCCTCGGTGGTGATCTCGCCGGCCACGACGCACAGCCCCGTGGTGAGAAGGGTCTCGCACGCGACGCGGGACGTTGGGATCGTCGCCCGAGGATGGCGTCGAGGACGGCATCGGAGATCTGATCGGCCATCTTGTCGGGGTGGCCCTCGGTGACGGACTCCGAGGTGAAGGTCCAGCGCCTGCTCACGTTCGCTCCTGCTCCACTGATGGATGGGTGGATGGATCGGCTCGCCCGTCACGGCGGACGGCCACGATGGCATCGACGACCGCGGCCGCGACGGCGCGCTTGTCGGTCATCGCCACGTGCCGCACGAGCCGCCGAACTCGATGATCGTGACCGCGTTGGTGTCGTGCTCGAATCCGGCCCCGGGGGCGGACACGTCGTTGGCGACGATCAGGTCGAGGCGCTTGCGAGCCAGCTTCGCCGCGGCGTTGCTTTCGAGATCCTCGGTCTCCGCAGCGAATCCGACCAACGTCTGGCCGGCCCGCTTGGCCCGACCGAGCGCGGCGAGGATGTCGTTCGTGGGCTCGAGGACGATCTCCGGTGGCCCGGCATCCTTCTTGATCTTGCCCTCCGCGGGCGCCTTCGGGCGGAAGTCGGCGACCGCGGCGGCCATCACGATGACGTCGGCCGAGGCGGCGCGCGCGAGGACGGCGGCTTCCATCTCGGCTGCACTCTCGACGTCGACCGCCTCGACCCCCGGCGGCACGGGCCGCTCGACGGTGGTCACGAGGGTGACCCGCCCGCCGCGCGCCGCGGCTTCGCCGGCGATGGCGTAGCCCTGCTTGCCCGACGAACGGTTGGTGATGACGCGCACGGCATCGATGGGCTCCGCGCGTTCCTCCGGCCGTCACGAGCACCGACAGCCCGGCGAGATCGGCCGGGCGCAGCAGCCGCTCGACGTGCGGCCGACGATGACCTCGGGGGAGGCCAGCCGGCCGGCCCCCTGGTCACCTCCGGCCAGCCGCCCCGACTCCGGCTCGACGACGTGCACGCCCCGGCTGCGGAGGGTGGCGAGGTTGTCCTGCACCGCCGGGTGCTCCCACATCTCGGTGTGCATGGCGGGGCACACCACGACGGGCGCCCGGGTGGCGAGCAAGGTGGCGGTGAGCAGGTCGCCGGACAAGCCGCCGGCATAGGCACCCAGGAAATGGGCGGTGGCCGGCACGACCACGACGAGGTCGGCGGCCTGGCCGAGCCGGGTGTGCGGGATGGGGTCGGCGTCGTCCCACAGCGACGTCCGCACCGGCTCCGAGGCGAGCGCAGACAGCGTGGCTCGACCGACGAAACGCTCCGCAGCCCTCGTCATGATCGGCGTCACGTGCGCCCCGGCGTCGACCAGCCGCCGGCACACCTCGACCGCCTTGTAGGCCGCGATCCCGCCGGTGACGCCGAGCACGATGCGTCGCCCGGCGAGGGAGCTCACCGACTTACTCGCTGGCCTCGCCGCCGTCGACGACCAGCTCTTCCACCACTTCGAGCTCGGCATCCGCGTCAGGGTCGATCGGGACGAACTCGATCTTGTCGGCGGCGATCTCCTCGAAGGCGATCGACAGCGGCTTGCGGGCGACGGACGTGACCTGCGGCGGGACCATCGCCCCCAGGCTGTCGCCGAGGTGGTTGAAGTAGGAGTTGATCTGCCGGGCTCGTCGGGCGGCCAGGGTCACCAAGCGGAACTTCGAGTCGACGTGGCCGAGGAGGTTCTCGATCGGCGGCTCCATCATCGTGTCGTGGCTGCGGGCCATGGGCGTCCGCCGTTCGAGTCGGGTGCGGGGGGACCGGGCCGCGGCCCAGCCGATCAAGGATAGCAGGGGGCCTGTGAGGATTACCGCCAGCGTGTGGGCGGAGCGGCCTCCGGTGGCGTCGATTCGCCCCTCGCGGAGTCCTCTAGAGACCCCCTGCGGCGCGGCGCTTCTCGATCGTGGCCAGGAGACGGTCGGCGGTCTCGTCGAGGTCGTCGTTCACGATCACCTCGTCGGCGATGGCGAGACCCACCGGCTCTTCCTCGAGCGCCTTGCGGAGCCGCTCGGCGACGCGAGTGCTCGGGATCGCCCCGCTGGCGGAGCCGGCGTTCCTGCTCCTCCCGACTCGGCGGGAGCACGAAGATGAGGAGCGCCTCGGGATGGCTCCGGCGCACCTGCTGAGCGCCGTTGACCTCGATCTCGAGCACGACGTCGACCCCCGGCGGGGCGTTGAGGGTAGGGGTGCCCATGTAGTTGCCGAGGAACTCCGTCCATTCGAGGAACCCGCCCGCCGCGACGCGCTGCTCGAAGGCCTCCCGTGTCGTGAACACGTACGCGTCGTCGGGCTCGCCGACGCGCTGGGCGCCGCGTCGTCCAAGAGCGGCTGAGCCAGAGCGACGGATCACGCGCCGATCAGCGTGCGCACGATGGTGCCCTTGCCGACCCCGCCCGGGCCGGAGATGACGACGATCAGGGGCGTCAGCTGAGCTGCTCGAGGAGCGCTTGGCGCTGCTGGGGACCGAGCCCCTTCACGCGACGGGACTCGCTGATCCCGATGTCCTCCATGAGCCGGCGGGCCTTGACCTTGCCGACGCCCGGCAGCGACTCGAGCAGGGAGAGCACCTTGAGCTTCCCGACGACCTCGTCGGTGTCGGCCTGCTTCAAGACGTCGGTCAGGCGCGACCGGTGCCCATCTTGAGCTTCTCCTTGAGCTCAGCACGCGCAGCGCCGGACCTCGCCGGCCTTCTGGAGGGCGGCGGCGCGCTGTTCGGGGGTCAGAACGGGAGGGTTCGCCATGCGCGCACCCTAGCGCGGGCCATCGGCGCGACCCTGGCCATCTGCCGCGTCGGCGACTTCGGCGGCGATCGCCGCCGCCGCCGCTTCGGGGTCATCGGCCCTGGTCACCGGCCTTCCCATGACGAGCAGATCGGCGCCCGCGGCGATGGCGGCGGCCGGGGTGGCCGGGCGGGCCTGATCGTCGACGGGGCCTCCCTGGGGCCGGATGCCGGGCACGACCGCGAGGAGTCGTGGTGCCAGTTGCTTGATGGCGGCGACCTCGGCGGCCGCGCAGACCACGCCTCGGCATTCCGCTTCGACCGCGCTGGCGACGCGGTGGCGCACGTCGCGCTCGTCGGCCTCGGTGTCACTCGTGAGGACGGTCACCGCCAGCGCGATGGGCTCGGGCAGCCCGGCCGCGGCGGCACCCGCGCGCAACCCACCGACACCGGCCCTCAGCATGGGCTCGCCACCACTCGCGTGGAGGGTCACGAACTGCGCCCCGACGGCTCCCAGCACACGCGCGGCGCGACCGACGGTGGTCGGGATGTCGTGCAGCTTCAGGTCGCAGAACACGTCGAAGCCGAGCTCGCGCAGGTTGCCGATGGCCTCGGGGCCGGCCGCGCTGAACAGCTCCAGCCCCACCTTCGCGACGCCGAACCAGGGTCGGAGCCGCCGGGCCAGCCGGCCGGCGGCCACGAGGTCGTCGACGTCGAGAGCGAGCACGAGGCGGTCGCGCACCGTCGTCGTCATGGTGTGCCCTCCTCTTCGTCACGGTGGTGGGCGGCGCCGACGAGCGAGGCAACTCGCTCGACCTGGTGTCCCCTGCACCACCGCTCGAGCGCCAGCAACACCTTGGCGGGGCGCGCGGGTCGGCGAAGGTGGCTGTGCCGACTTGGATCGCGGACGCGCCGGCGAGCATCAGCTCCACGGCCGTCTCGGCGGAGCGCACGCCGCCTACCCCGATGATCGGGAGGTGCGGCAGCGCGACGTGCACGTCGTACACGGCGCGCACGGCGATCGGGTGGATGGCCGGCCCCGACAGCCCGCCGCCTCCGCTGCCGAGCACGGGTCGGCGCCGCTCGACATCGATCACCATCCCGAGCGCCGTGTTGACGAGCGTCACCGCTTCGGCGCCGGCGTCGTGGGCGGCCGCGGCGATGGCGGCGAGATCGGACACCCCCGGGCTCAACTTCGCCCAGCGGGGACGCCGGCAGGCGGCGGCGGCCGTCACCGCGGCGGCGGTGGCTTCGGCCGAGTGGGCGAACATGCGCCGCCGATCTTCGAGGTTGGGACAGCTCACGTTCACCTCGACGGCCACGACCGCCTCGGGCGCATCGGCGAGCAAGGCGGCCGCCTCGGCGAACTCCTCGGTGGTGCGGCCCCAGATGCTGGCGACCACCCGGGCTCCCTCCCGCTGCAGCAAGGGCAGATCCTCGGCCAGCCACTTCGCCACGCCCTCACCTTGGAGCCCGACCGAGTTGAGCAGGCCGGCCGGGGTCGGGTGCAGCCGAGGCGGAGGGTTCCCCGGCCACGGTCGGGGTCCCACGGATTTCGCGACCAACGCGCCGAGCGCGCCCAGCCGGACGTACCGGCCGAGCTCCACCCCATGGCCCGCCGTGCCGGAGGCGGTCATCACCGGGTTCGGCAGGTGGACCGAGCCGACCCGGGTGGCAAGGTCGACGCCCATCAGAGCAACGTCGGCTGGTCGTCGTCACGACCGGCATGGAACTCCTGGAGCGAACGCACGAGCAAGGGATGGCGGGCCTGCTCGCCGAGACTGTTGGCGGCGGCGAGCGCAGCGGCGACGGTCGTGAGGCAACTGACACGGTGGACATTGGCGGCTCGCCTGATGTGCGACCCATCAGTCCGTGGCCCGCGGCCTCGCGGCGTGTTGACGACGAGGTCGATCTTGCCCGAGGCGATGAGCTGCACGGCGTCGATGCCCGGCTCTCCGAGCTTCGCCACCACCGTCGCCACGTCGACGCCGTGGCCGGCCAGGTGCTCCGCCGTCCCCTCGGTGGCGGCGAGGCTGAAACCGAGCTCGGTGAAGCGGCGGGCGACGAGAACCCCGGCGGACTTGTCGCGATCGGCCAGCGAGAGGAACACGATGCCGGCCGCCGGCAGCGGATTGCCCGCCGCCGTCTGGCTCTTGGCGAAGGCGAGCTCGAAGCTGCGGTCGATCCCCATGACCTCGCCAGTGGAGCGCATCTCCGGTCCGAGGACGCTGTCGACCTCGGGGAAGCGACTGAAAGGCAGGACGGCTTCTTTCACCGCGACGTGCCCACCGTTCACCGCGGGCTGGAGAAGTCCCTCGGCCCGCAAGCCGGCGAGCGTGGCGCCGAGCATCACCCGCGCCGCGATCTTGGCCAGCGGCACCCCCGTGGCCTTGGCCACGAAGGGCACCGTGCGGCTGGCTCGGGGGTTGGCCTCGATCACGAACACCTGCCCCTGCTTGACCGCGTACTGCACGTTCACGAGGCCTCGGACGTCGAGGGCGTGGGCGATCGAGCGGGTGTGGTGCTCGAGGACCTCGACGACGAGGGCGGGCAAGGTCGGCGGCGGGATGGCGCAGGCCGAGTCGCCGGAGTGGACACCGGCCTCCTCGACGTGCTCCATCACGCCCCCGATGAGGACCTCCCCGGTGGCGTCGCGGATCGCGTCCACGTCGACCTCGACGGCGTCCTCGAGGAACCGGTCGATCAGCACGGGGCGTTCGGCGCTGAGACCGCCCTCGCGCCCGAGCGAGCCCTCGGCCGTCAGCTCGCCCATGGCGTCGGCCAGGTCCTGGTTGTCGTAGACGATGCGCATGGCCCGACCGCCGAGCACGTAGCTGGGCCGCACGAGGACCGGGAAGCCGATCCGCTCCGTCACCGCCTCGGCCTCGGCCAGCGTGGCGGCGGAGCCGCCCGGAGGTTGGGGAATGTCGAGGCGGGCGCACAGCGCGTTCCACCGGTCGCGGTCCTCGGCGCGGTCGATGCTCTCGGGGCTCGTGCCCGCCACCAGCCCGGCCGGGAGGAGCCCGGCCAGCTTGAGAGGCGTCTGCCCGCCGAGGGCCACGATCACCGCTACCGGCGCTTCGGCCTCCACCACGTTGAGCACGTCCTCGTGGGTGAGCGGCTCGAAGTAGAGCCGGTCGCTCGTGTCGTAGTCGGTCGAGACCGTCTCGGGGTTGCAGTTCACCATCACGGTCTCGTAGCCGGCTTCGCGGAGGGCGAAGCTGGCGTGCACGCAGCAGTAGTCGAACTCGATCCCCTGGCCGATCCGGTTCGGGCCCGAGCCGAGAATGACCACCTTCGGGCGCTCGGAGGCCCGCACCTCGTCGGTGTCCTCGTAGGTGCCGTAGTGGTACGGCGTGGCCGCCTCGAACTCGGCCGCGCAGGTGTCGACGGTCTTGAAGGTGACGCGCACCCCGGCGGCGAGGCGGGCGGCGCGGACCTCGGCCTCTTCGACCCGCCAGAGCCACGCCAGCTGCGCGTCGCTGAAGCCGAGGCGCTTCGCGCGTCGCCAGTCGCGACGGGCCATGGCGGCGATGCCGGTGGCGAGGAGGTGAGCCCGCGCTTCGGTGACCGCGAGGATCTGGTCGAGGAACCACGCGTCGACGCCGGAGGCCTCGTGCACCCGCTCGAGGGAGAGGCCGCGCCGCAAGGCCGCTTCCAGCGCGAAGGGCCGATCGGGTGTTGGTGACGCGCAGGCCTGCAGCAGCTCGTCGTCGCGGAAGCGGTCGTAGGCGGCCTCGCCGGGGTCGGCGTTGAGGCCGGCTCGACCCGTCTCGAGGGAACGCAATCCCTTCTGCAGGCTCTCGGCGAACGTGCGGCCGATGGCCATCGCCTCGCCGACGCTCTGCATCTGGGTGCCGAGCACGCCGGAGGTTCCGGGCAGCTTCTCGAAGGCCCACCGCGGCAGCTTGGTGACGACGTAGTCGATCGCCGGCTCGAAGCAGGCCGGCGTCTTGCGGGTGATGTCGTTCGGGATCTCGTCGAGCGTGTAGCCCACCGCCAGGCGGGCGGCGATCTTGGCGATCGGGAACCCCGTGGCCTTGGAGGCCAGCGCGCTCGAGCGGCTCACACGGGGGTTCATCTCGATGATCACCATCTCGCCGGTGCGGGGATCCAGCGCGAACTGCACGTTCGAGCCGCCCGTCTCGACCCCCACCCGGCGCATGCACGCGAAGGCGGCGTCGCGCATGTGTTGGTACTCCACGTCGCTCAAGGTCTGCGCCGGGGCCACGGTGATCGAGTCGCCGGTGTGGACGCCCATGGGGTCGAGGTTCTCGATCGAGCAGACGACCACGCAGTTGTCCGCGCGGTCCCGCATCACTTCGAGCTCGAACTCCTTCCAGCCCGCGATCGACCGCTCGATGAGGATCTCGTTGATCGGGCTGGCATCGAGACCGGTGGCCGCGATGCGCCGGAACTCGTCCTGCGTCCGGGCGATCCCGGTGCCGCGCCCGCCGAGGATGAACGCAGGCCGCACGATCACGGGCAGGCCGACGTCCTGCACCACGGCCATGGCCTCGTCGAGGCTGTGGGCCACGCCACTCGCCGGCACCCCCAAGCCGATGCCCACCATGGCGGCCTTGAAGCGCTCGCGGTCCTCGGCCGTCGCGATCGCCTCGGCATTGGCGCCGATCAGCTCGGGGCCGCCCGGCCGCCCGACCACCCCGGCGGCGGCCAGCTCCATGGCCAGGTTGAGCGCGGTCTGGCCACCGAGGGTCGGCAAGACGGCATCAGGGCGCTCCCGTTCGATGATCTTCGTGAGCACCGCCGCGGTCAGCGGCTCGACATAGGTGCGATCGGCGAAGTCGGGATCGGTCATGATCGTGGCTGGGTTCGAGTTGGCCAGCACCACGCGGTAACCCTCGGCGCGTAGCACACGGCAAGCCTGGGTGCCGGAGTAGTCGAACTCGCACGCCTGGCCGATCACGATCGGCCCGCTGCCGATGATGAGGATGCTCGACAGGTCCGTCCGCGCCGGCACTATGCGTCGCCCCTCGCCATGCCCCTCAGCGATCTCGCGCGGCTGAGCGGCGTCATAAGCCGTTCAACCGCGTCAGATCGTCTCATTGGCCACGGTCCGTCATCAGGGCGGCGAAGTCGGCAAAGAGGTAGCGGCTGTCATGAGGCCCGGGGCCTGCCTCGGGGTGGTACTGCACGCCGAAGGCACGCGCCTCCGTGAGCCGCAGCCCTTCGCAGACGCCGTCATTCAGATTGACGTGGGTGACGCGGGCATGGCCGTTGAGCGAGTCCGCCGCCACCGCGAAGTTGTGGTTCTGGCTGGTGATCTCGACCCGTCCATCCCGCAGGCGTTGCACCGGATGGTTGCCACCGTGGTGACCGAAGGCCAGCTTCACGGTCTCGGCGCCGACGGCTCGCGCCAGGAGTTGGTGGCCGAGGCAGATCCCGAACACGGGCACGTCGGCATCGAGGAGCTCGGCGATGGCGGCGACGGCGTAGGGGACCATGGCGGGGTCACCGGGACCGTTCGACAGGAAGACCCCGTCCGGTTGGCGGGCGATGACATCGGACGCGGGAAACCACGCCGGCACCACCTCGACCTCGGCCAGCGCGCCGAGTTGCCCGAGCATCGTGGTCTTGATGCCGAAGTCGTAGGCGACGACGCGATACGAACCGCGGCCGAAGACGTAGGGCTCGGCCGCGGTGACCTCCGCGACGAGATCGATGCCTTCGGTGCCTGGCTCCGAGCGGGCCACGGCGACCAGCGTGGCCTCGTCGGCCGTACCGAAGGCGCCCGGCACGGCGCCGACGTCGCGGAGGTGGCGAGTGAGCCGGCGGGTATCGATGCCGGCGAGTCCGGGCACGCCGTGGCGGCGCAAGTACTGATCGAAGTCGCCCTCGGCCCGCCAGTTGCTCCGTCGCCGCGCCAGCTCGCGCACGATGATGCCGCGGCAGAAGGGACGGCGCGCTTCCTCGTCAGCCGCGGTCACCCCGTAGTTGCCGATGTGAGGATTGGTGAAGGTGATGATCTGGCCGGCGTAGGACGGGTCGGTGAGCACCTCCTGGTAGCCCGTGAGCACCGTGTTGAACACCACTTCCCCACTCGCCACACCGCCTGGCGGATCCGCGCCGATGGCCTCTCCCTCGAAGATGGTGCCGTCGGCGAGCACCAGCAACGCCTCGCGGACTGCCGTCATCGCGGCGGCTCGCGGACTGCGCCGGACCTCATCGCTGTGCCTCGCCGTCGATCACGACGGGCTCGCCGCGCAGGACGGTGTGGCGCACGCGACCACGGAGCTTGCGACCTGCGTACGGCGTGTTGCGCGCCCTGCTCGCCAGCGCGGCCGGGTCGACGACCCAGGCGAGATCGGGGTCGAGCACGCACAGGTTCGCGGGACGCCCCGGCGCGATCGGGCCGCCATGGTCGTCGAGCCCGGCCAGCGCGGCGGGCTGCCAGGACAGCAGGGCCAGGATCCTGTCGAGGGGCAGCTCCAGCTCGGTGAGCGCGAGCGCCACGGCCGTCTCCAGTCCGAGCATCCCCGGCGGGGCCTCGTCGAAGGGGAGCTCTTTCAGATGGGGGGCGTGAGGAGCATGGTCGGTGGCGATGGCGTCGAGGGTCCCGTCGCCCAGCCCCGCCTTCACCGCCTCCACATCGTCCGCCGGGCGTAGCGGCGGGTTGACCTTGAACACCGCGTCGTAGGAGGCGCAGGCGGCGTCGGTCAGCGTGAAATGGTGGGGGGCCGCCTCTGCGCTGCAATGCACGCCCGCGGCCCGGGCGCGGCGCACGAGGTCGATGCTCGCCGCCGCCGACAAGTGGTGGAAGTGGATCCGTGCCCCGGTCAGACGAGCCAGCGCGAGATCCCGCATCACCATCACGCTCTCGGCCTCCGCGGGCTGCCCGGGAAGGCCGAGCCGGCTCGACCACGCGCCCTCGTGCATCTGCCCGCCGGCCGCGAGTGCGAGGTCTTCGCAGTGCTGCGCCAGAAGGATCCCGAGCCCGTGCCCGTACTCCAGCGCTCGCCGCATCAACCGCGCGTCCTGCACGCCCGTACCGTCATCGGTGAAGATGCGGACGCCGAGGGCAGCCAGCTCGGCCATGGGCGCGAGCTCCTCGCCTCGCCGCCCGACGGTGATCGCCCCCGCGACGTGAACGTCGCACAGGCCGCTGGCGCGGCCGAGCTCGAGCACCTCGCGCACCGTCCCGGCCGAATCGAGCGGCGGCTCCGTGTTCGGCATGGCCACCACGGCGGTGAAGCCACCGAGCGCCGCCGCTCTCGACCCAGTCTCCACGGTCTCGGCCTCCTCGCGACCGGGCTGGCGGAGGTGGGTGTGCAGGTCCACGAGCCCGGGCGCCACGATGCAGCCCGAGCAGTCGAGGACCCTCGGCGCGCTCGAGGTCGCCTCCGACACCGGCGACGTGGCCGTCGACCACGACCACATCCGCGCGGCGGGTACCGCCGGCGTCCACGACGGTGGCGCCCTTCAACACGAGGGCCACGTCAGTCACCGGCGCTCCCGAGGTGGACGCCGGAGCCGAGCAACCAGTAGAGGACGGCCATGCGCACCGCCACGCCGTTGGCCACTTGCTTGGCGATCACCGCGTTGGGCAGATCGGCCACCTCCGGGGCGATCTCGACCCCGCGGTTCATCGGTCCCGGGTGCATCACGAGGGCGTGGCCGGGCAGCCGGTGGGCTCGCTCGAGGCTCAGGCCGTACCGGCTCGTGTACTCGCGCAGGCTGGGGACCAACGCCTCGCGCTGGCGCTCGAGCTGCATGCGGAGGAGGTAGACCACGTCGAGCTTGGGCACGATGTCGTCGAGGTCGTGGCTGACGGTCACCGAGCCCTCTCGGCGCCCCCATCCTTCGATGGAAGGAGGCAGCAGGGTCGGCGGGGCGACGAGCGTGACCCGAGCGCCGAGCGCGGTGAACGCGGCCACGTCGCTCCGGGCAACGCGGCTGTGCTTGACGTCGCCGACGATGCCGATGTGGAGGTCCTCCCAGGCCCGGCCCAGCTCGCGGCGGATGGTTGAGCAGTCGAGCAGCGCTTGGGTGGGGTGCTCGTGCCAGCCGTCGCCGGCGTTGATGACGCTCGCGTCGACCCAGCGGCTCACCAGCCAGGGCACGCCCGACGACCCATGGCGCACGACGACCGCGTCGATCCCCATCGCCGCGATCGTCTCGACCGTGTCCCGGAGGCTCTCGCCCTTCTTCACGCTCGACGTCGAGACGCTGAACGTCATCACATCGGCAGAGAGCCGCTTCGCCGCGGTCTCGAAGCTGAGGCGAGTGCGCGTCGAATCCTCGTAGAAGAGGGAGACGACGGTCTTGCCCCGCAGCGCCGGCACTTTCGGGATGGGGCGCTCGCCCACCTCGGCCATGCGGTCGGCCAGGTCGAGCAGCTCGAGGATCCCTTCCGGCGACAGCTCCGCGATCGCTCGGAGGTGTTGGCGGGTCACGGCGCTCTCCTTTCGCCGATCGCGACCCCGTCGGCTGTGGCCTCGACCACCTCGTCGCGGCGGGTCGGGAGGTTCTTGCCCACGAAGTCCGGACGGATGGGCAGCTCGCGGTGCCCACGGTCGACGAGCACCGCCAGCTGCACGGCGCCGGGGCGTCCGAGGTCGCTCAGCGCGTCGAGGGCGGCCCGCACCGTGCGGCCCGTGTAGAGGACGTCGTCGACGAGCACGACAGTGGCGCCGGTGATGTCGACGGGCAGGTCGGTGGCGGCCTCGGGCAGGACGGGGCGCAGCCCGATGTCGTCGCGGTGCAACGCGACGTCGAGCGAGCCGAGCGGGGGCCGGCGTCCCGCGGCGCCGTCGATCGCGATCTCCCCGATCGCATCGGCCAGCGCGGCAGCCAACCAGACGCCCCCCGTCTGGAGGCCCAAGAGCACTGCGCCGTCGATCCCGCGATTGCGCTCGACGATCTCGTGGGCGATGCGGGTGACGGCCCGGGAGACATCAGCCGAGCTGAGCACCTGGCTGCGGGCGATGAAAACACCCCCCGGCGGGGGCGTTCGCCGCGGCGCTCGATCAGCCAACTCATCCCTTCCTGCCGTGCGGGCCTCACGGGACCCGCTTCACGGTCGTCGACGACTCTAGCCGCGACGGCGCCGCGATCGTGCACCCGGTGACGGACTAGAGTGAGCCCGCCGCGCGTGGGTCACCCGGGCCCGCCCGGGTTAGGAAAGAAGCAGCGCAGTGTCTGTTGGTGTGGTGAAGTTCTTCAACGCGGAGAAGGGCTACGGCTTCATCTCCCAGGAGTCGGGCGACGACGTGTTCGTCCACTACTCGAACATCGAAGGCAAGGGTTACCGCAGCCTCGAAGCCGGCCAGAAGGTCGAATTCGAGGTGGCGCCGGGCCGCAAGGGCGACGAAGCTCAGAACGTCCGCGTGGTCTGATCCGCCGGCCGAAATACCCCGGTCACCGCACCAGCGCCCACGAGGTGGTATGGCGCGCCTCCTATACCGGGCCGTCGCGCCCGAGTCCCGTCTCACAAGAGCCCCGTCCCACCCGAGCGGGCGCGGCCGTGACCGCCCCGCACCGGGCCGGCCCCGAGCGAATCTGGCTCCTGACCGCGCGGATTCCGCCCATCCAACAGCCTGAATGCCTGGTTCGCGCCGCTTCCACCTCCAGTCGGAGGGCCAGGGGGGGTGCCGGCACGGGAGCCTTGGCGCGACGCTCATTCGCTTGCCTCCGACGGGCGGGTCTCGCGGGCCACGGCTGAGAGCACGCCGTTCACGTAGCGGCCCGAGTCCTCGGTCGAGAATCGCTTGGCCAGCTCGACGGCTTCGTCGATCACCACGGCGGTCGGCACGTCGGCCTGCTCGAGGAGCTCGAAGACGGCGATGCGCATCACGGTGAGGTCGATGATCGGCATCCGATCGAGGGTCCAGTTGCGGGCGTGGCGGGTGAGCAGGGCGTCGATCTCCTCCCGGCGCGCCGTCACGCCCTCGACGAGGGCCACGGCCCGCGAGTCGGGTTCGACGGGGAGTGCGGCCAGCACGTCGCTCGTGGCGCGGTTCTTCGCCTGGGCTTCGTACAGCAGGCTGAGGGCGCGCTCGCGGGCCTCCGAGCGCCGGTCCTCGTGCACTTCTAGGCCCCAAAGCGCGGCGTCACTAGACGCGGGTGAGGTACTCGCCGCTGCGGGTGTCGACCCGGACGCGATCGCCCACGTTGACGAACAGCGGCACTTGGACGACTTTGCCCGTCTCGAGCGTTGCCGGCTTGCGCGCGCCCGACACCCGGTCGCCCTGCACGCCCGGCTCGGTCTCGGTGACGGCGAGCTCGACTGCGGTCGGCAGCTCCACCGACACGAGCTGGTCGTCGTGCATGGCCAGCAAGGCGGTCGCCTGCTCGACGAGATAGCCCGCCGCGTCGCCGAGTGCGGTAGGGGCCACCGCCAACTGGTCGTACGTGGCGTTGTCCATGAACACATAGTCGTCGCCATCGCGGTAGAGGAATTGCATCTCCTTCTTGTCGAGGATGGCCTGCTCGACCCGCTCGCCGGCTCGGAAGGTCCGGTCGATAACCGCACCCGTGCGGGCGTTCTTCAGCGTCGTGCGCACGAAGGCCCCACCCTTGCCGGGCTTCACGTGCTGGAACTCGACCACGGTGAACAGCCCGCTGTCGAGCTGCAAGGTCATCCCGTTCTTCAAGTCGTTCGTCGTGATCGCAGGCATGCGAGATCCTTGGGCGTGGTGGTGAGGGGGCGGCAGCCACCCGGGAGCACGAGCAGCGAATCCTCGACGCGCACACCGCCGAGCGAGCCACGGTACACCCCCGGCTCGACGGTGACCGTGGCCCCCTCGACCAGCACGTCAGCCGAGGTGGCATTCACCCAGGGCGCCTCGTGGATGCGCAACCCGATGCCATGGCCGGTGGGGTGGGTGAAGCGCTCACCCCAGCCGGCGGCCGTGATGAAGTCCCGGCACACCGCGTCGACCTCGGCGGCGCGTACGCCCGCCCGCACGGCAGCCACGCCACGGGCCTGCGCCTCCGTGACGAGCGCGATGAGCTCGGCTTGTTCGAGCGTGGGCTCGCCGAGCATCGCGGTACGAGTCATGTCGGAGTGGTAGCCGTCGACGGTGGCGCCGAAGTCGAGCACGAGCAGGTCGCCCTCCCGAATGCGGCGGGGGGACGGATGGTGGTGCGGCAACCCGGCGTTCGCCCCCGCGGCGACGATGGTGTCGAAGCTCGGCCCGTCGGCGCCAAGGCGGCGCATCTCGGTGTCGAGCGCGAGGGCGAAGGCAGCCTCGGTGGGCTCGTCGTCGAGCACGTCGAAGACGTTGGCCAGCGCCGTGCTGGCCAACGCGGCGGCATGCTCGAGCCGGGCGATCTCGCCGTCGTCCTTGACCAGCCGAAGTCCCTCGACGATCCCTCGGGTCGCGACGAGCTCCGCGTCGGGAAGCAGCTCGGCGTAGCCCAGTTGGTCGCCCCAGCTGACGTGCTCGGCTTCGAGCCCGACGCGCCGGTGCGGGGCCAACAGCTCGCCGAGCACGTCTCGCTGCGCCTGCTGGCTGCGCCCGACGGCGACGTCGAGGTCGACCCCGGCGCGGTGGGACTCTTCAGCGGCCTGGTCGCCGTAGCGGCCGTCGGTGACGAGCACCGCATGATCCGAGCTCCGCACGACGAGCCGCGCCGCCGAGCCGCTGAAACCGGTCAGGTACCGGATGTTCACGAGGTCGGTGACGAGCAGCGCGGACAGCCCGGCTCCCTCCACCGCCGCGGCCAGGCCGGTCCATCGGCGGGCCATACGCATCGGTGCGAAGTTCATGCCCGGCCCCCGAGGATGCGGGCGACGGCCTCGAGCGCCAACCGGTAGCCGTCACCTCCGAAGCCGACGATGCTGCCGGTGGCCACCGGCGCGATCACGCTCGTGTGCCGCCATGGTTCACGGGCGTTCGGGTTCGAGAGGTGGAGCTCGACGACGGGACCGTCGTAGGCGGCCAGCGCGTCGTGGAGGCTCCATGCGTAATGAGTGAAGGCACCCGGGTTGATGACGATCGCCGCGCAGCGGTTCCGCGCACGGTGGATCGCCTCGACGAGATCTCCCTCGTGGTTGGACTGGAAGGCCTCGAGGGCGAGGCCGTGGGCAGTGGCCACCGCCCGCGCCGTCGCCACGTGATCGTCGAGCGTGGCCGACCCGTAGATCTCGGGCTCGCGCTGGCCGAGCAGGTCGAGGTTGGCCCCGTGCAGGAGGAGCACGACCGGCGCGCCGGCTTCGGCGCTCACTCGCGCATCCTCGCCAACGTCGCCTCGACCACCCGGCGCTCGACGCGGGGCACCAGCTCGACGCCGCGCGGGCCGTCGAGCACGAAGGTCAGGCCGTCCATCGCCTTCTTGTCCCGGGCCATGAGGGTGAGCAGCTCCTCACGGTCGAGGCCGGGAGGGAGGTCAGGGTCGAGGCCGTAGCCCGTCACGACCGCTCGATGGTGGGCCACCCGGGCCGGCCCGATGCGCTCGAGCGCGGCGGCCAACTCGGCCGCGAAGACCAGCCCGATCCCGACCGCCTCGCCGTGGCGGAGGTCGTGGCCTCCCGCGGTCTCCAATGCGTGCGCCAGGGTGTGGCCGTAGTTCAACAGAGCCCGGCTGCCGGCCTCACGCTCGTCGTTGGCCACCACTTCGGCCTTGATGGCGACGCAGCGGGCGATGCGTTCCTCGAGGGGCAGGGCGCCCAGGTCCTCGCCGGTGAGGAAGTGGTACTTGGCCATCTCGCCGAGGCCGCTGCGCCACTCCCGCGGCGGCAGTGATTCGAGCAGCTCGACGTCGCACAGCACCGCCCTCGGCTGCCAGAACGCGCCCACGAGGTTCTTGCCCTCCGGGAGGTTCACGCCGGTCTTGCCCCCCACTGCGGCGTCGACCATGCCGAGCAGCGTGGTGGGCACATGGAGCACCGGGAGGCCTCGGTGGTAGACGGCCGCGGCAAAGCCGCCCACGTCGGTCACCAGACCGCCGCCTACGCACACCACCGCGTCGCGGCGCGTGAGTCCGGCGGTAGCGAAGGCGCGGCACAGCGCCTCGACCGTGGCGAAGGACTTCGCCGCTTCGCTCGACCCCACGACGAAGACCTCAGCGGGCACGCCCGGCTCGACGGCCGGCAGACCGGCCTGGGTCACCACGCCCACCCGCCGCACTCCATCGGGGAGCACCTCGGCCAAGAGCTTGCGCACCCCTTTCCCGACCGTGACCTCGTAGGAGGCCTCCCCCACCGGCACGAGCACGCGGATCATCCGGTTATCGCCTCCACCAGCTCGTCGACCGAATGGCCGTCGACGTCGAGGACCTCGTCGGCGACCTCACGGTAGAAGGGCTCTCGCTCGGTGAGCAGCCGCCGCAGGTTCCCCTCCGGATCCGCGTCGAGCAGGGGACGGTGGTGCCCGCGCGCGGCCCGAGTGGCGAGCAGCGCGGGATCTCCTCGCAGCCAGATCACGAGGGCACCCGAATGGCGCAATGCCTCCCGGTTCTCCTCGGCGAGCACGACACCCCCCGCGGCGGCGATCACTGCAGGCCGCGTGCGTGGAGAGCGCGTCGAGGAGCGCCTCGGTCTCCAGCGGTCGGTAGGCGGCCTCGCCGTCGCGCTCGAAGATCTCACGCACGGTGCGTCCGGTGCGCGCCTCGACCAGCTCGTCGCTGTCGAAGAACGGGCGGTGCCAACGCTCGGCCAGCGCCCGCCCGACGCTCGTCTTGCCCGAACCCATCATCCCGACCAGGACGACGTGGCCTGGGGGCCCCGTGTGGTTCGGCGGGACGGTGCCGGGAGTCGCATCAGAGCCCGGCACGGAAGCTCTCGGCATTGCGGACGAACTCGGACACGGAGTCACCGCCGAACTTGCGTACGGCCTCGCCGGCCAGCACGAGTGCCACCATCGTCTCGGCGACCACCCCCATGGCCGGCACCGCGGTGACGTCGGTGCGCTCCTTGAACGAGACCGTCTCCTCCTTCGTCACGACGTCGACGGTCTTGAGCGTGGGCCGGTTGAGGGTAGCGAGGGGCTTCATCGCCGCTCGCACCACGATCAGCTCGCCCGTCGAGATGCCGCCCTCGGTGCCTCCGGACAGGCTCGACTCGCGCACGTAGCGGTTGGCCCGCGCGTCCCATCCGATGGGGTCATGGGACTGCGACCCCCGCCGGCCCGCCACCTCGAACCCATCGCCGATCTCGACGCCCTTCACCGCCTGGATGCTGAGGATCGCTTGCGCGAGCAACCCGTCGAGCTTGCGGTCCCAGTGGACGTGGCTCCCGAGCCCCACCGGCACGCCGTAGCCGAGCACCTCGACGATGCCGCCCAAGGAGTCGCCGACCTTCGCCGCGGCCTCGATCTCCGTGATCATCGCCTCCTCGGCCGCCTTGTCGAAGCAACGTACGGGAGAGGCGTCGATGGCGTCGAGATCGGCAGGCTGGGGTCGGTGGGCGGCCTTGCTGCGAGCCGGGCCGAGCTGGAGCACGTGGCTGATCACGTGCACGCCGAGCATGGCGATGAGCTGCTTGGCCAATGTCCCCGCCGCCACCCGCGCCGCGGTCTCGCGGGCACTGGCCCGCTCGAGCACGTCGCGGGCGTCGTCGAAGCCGTACTTCTGCATCCCGGCCAGGTCGGCGTGGCCGGGCCGGGGCTGGGTGAGCGGTTGCGACGTACGACCGGGCGCCGGCGACATCTCCTCGTGCCACCTGTCGCTGCGCACCCACTCGGTGTTGCCGATCTCGATCGCCACCGGAGAGCCGAGCGTGCGGCCGTGGCGGACGCCGGCGAGGAGCTTCACGTCGTCCTGCTCGAAGCGCATGCGGGGCCCGCGGCCGAAGCCCAGGCGGCGGCGGGCCAACTCGGCCTGGACGTCCTCGACGGTGACGGGCAGCCCGGCCGGCAGGCCCTCGACGATCACGACCAGGGCCTGACCGTGAGACTCGCCCGCGGTCAGGAAGCGGAGCACGGCTCGAAGCGTACTGACGGGATACAGGAGGGGGAGGGAGAGACCCTCCCCCTCCTGTATCCACCCCCGCCATGGTGAGCCGGCTACGGCGGCACGCACACCGATGGGCGCTCGACCGACAGAGCCGAGTCGAGCCCCGTCAGGGAGACCGGTCACCCGACGAGCGGGCCGGCCAGCGTCAGCGCCAGCACCGTCCCGGCCGCGAGCGCGGGCCCGAAGGGGATACCGACGACCAGCGAGCGGCGGGCGACCGCCACCGGGAGGGCCAGCGCCACGCCCATGAGCGAGCCGAGCAGCAGACCCCACACCGCGAGCCCGACGCTCACCTCGCCGAGGTAGAGCCCGAGGAGCAACCCGAACTTCACGTCGCCGAACCCCATCCCGGAGGGGCTGACGAGATGGAGCACGAAGAGCACGCCGCTGAACACGAGCGCGCCAAGTACGGCGGTGAGCAGGCGGTGAGGTTCGCCCGCGAGGAGCGAGGCGGCGGCGATGAGCGCGAGCGCCGCCAACGTCGCCGGGCGCACGATGCGATCAGGGAGCCGGTGCTCGCGAAGGTCGATGGCGCACGCGGCCACGACCACCGGGCCCAGCAGGAGCCGCGCCGGCACCGACCACGGCGACGGAGCCGTGATGGCCAGCACGACCGCCGAGGCCACGGAGAGGGCCACAGCCGGCAGGCGGGCGGTGGCGAAGGTCGTCACCTCAGCTGCGATCGGGCGGCGGCCAGCATCAAAGCGACCGGGGGCTCGGCTCCGGTCCACAGCCGAAACGCCCGCGCCGCTTGATGGGCCAGCATGCCGACGCCGTCGACGGCCGTGGCACCGTGTTGGCGCGCCGCCTTCAGCCAGGCCGTCTCGACGGGATGGACGACGAGCTCGACCACCACCTGACCGCTGCGGAGAAGCTCCGGGTCGCAGGGCAACCCGCCCGTGCCACCCATGCCGACGGAGGTGGCGTTCACCACGATGTCGGCGCGGGCGATGTCGGCCGCTGACCCGACGCGACCGGCCCCCGTGGCGAGAAGGCTGGCGGCCTCGGCTCGCGAGGGCGTCCGGTTGACGACCGCGACCTCGGCCACTTCGGCGACGCCGAGCGCGGCGATCACCGATCGGGCCGCCCCACCGGCACCGAGCACGACGGCGCGCCGAGCGCGGAGCTCGACGCGGTGGTCCATCCGCAGCGCGTCGACCAACCCGTCCCCGTCGGTGTTGAAGCCGAGCAGCCGTCCATGGCGGATCACGATGCAGTTCACCGCGCCCAGCCGAGCCGCCTCGGACGAGAGCTCGTCACAGACGTGGGCGGCGAGATCCTTGAGCGGCGTCGTGATGGACAAGCCGCGCAGCCCGAGCGCAGCGGCGCCGCGCAAGGCCTCCTGGCCGTGATCGAGGTCCACGTCGAAGGCGACGAACACCCAATCGAGCCCGAGGGCAGCGAAGGCGGCGTTGTGGAGGGCGGGTGACAACGAATGGGCGATCGGCGATCCGAGGACGGCGGCCACCTGGGTGGGACCCGAGCGCGGCGGCACAGCCAGCTCAGGGGATGGCGCCGTTGGCCCTCGCCTGAGCGACGTTCGCCTCCTGGTCCGCCAGGTTCGTCGAGAAGGCGTGCTGGCCGGTCGCCTTGTTCATGAGGACGTAGTAGAGCCAGGCGCAAGGCGTGCCGTTCGGGCACTGCTTGGGGTCGGGGTTGGCGGCCGGGTCGAGCGCGGCGCGAATCGACTTGAGGCCAGGGTTGGCGATCGGCGTCGGTGGGAGACCGACGAGCTGGTAGGTGTTGTACGGCGAGCTGATGGCCTTCAGCTGGTCGAACGACAGGTTCGGGTTCTGCCCGTAGTACAGGGTCGAGTCGACCTGGAGCGGCCTCTTCGCCCCGAGGCGGTTCCAGATCACCCGGGCGATCAGCGCGCGGTCCGAGTCGAGCTTGGCTTCCCGCTCGACCATCGACGCCACGATCAGCACCTGGTATGGCGAGTAGCCGACCCGCTGGGGGGCCTGGTCGAGGCCGGCCTTCAGCGCCTGGCGGTCGAAGAGCTGCACCATGCGGCACGCGACTGAGGTCTCGTCCTCGTTACCAGCCACCTGATAGGTGTCCGGGAAGAGCAGCCCTTCGAGCGTGGTAGTGCCATCCGGCTCGAACTGCGAGCGGAGCCGGCCACCGGTGGCCAGCTTCAGGAACTTGGCCGCCGAGAGGCGAGGGATCGTGCGCTGCAGCCGTTCTGCCACCTGCGCCAACGTGAAGCCTTCGGGGAAGGTGATCTTCGTGAAGGTCTGCGCGGGAGGTGTCTTCAGCACGCCGATGATGTTGCCCATCGAGTCCTTGGGCTTCAGTTGGTAGTAGCCGGCGTGGATCACGAACTTGCCCTGGTGCTCTGCGTACCAGCGGAAGACGGCGGCGTTGGTGATGAAGCCCTGGCGCTCCAGGCGATCCGAGAGCGTCTCGAGCGTGTCGCCGGCGTTCACCGTGAAGTTGACGGGCTTGCCCGGCGATCCCGGCGGGTTGAGCTGGCGCATCACCCACCAGCCCGCGGCTCCCGCAACGAGGATCATGACGAGCAGCAGCCCGAGCGCGCTGAACGCCAAGGCCCTGGTCCACCGGCGCGGGCGGCGGTAACGCTCGCCTTCGAAGGCGTACAGCTCTTCGGGCGTGTCCCACGGATCGTGGCGCCAGTCCTCGATCGAGGTGCCGCGGCGCTGGTTCACGGTTTGTGCCCGTCGAGCCAGGACTGCAACATCACGGCGGCGGCGACCTTGTCGACCACGCGCCGGCGGGCCTCGGCCCGCATCCGCGCAGCCATGAGCGCGCGGTCGGCCGTGACCGTCGTGAGCCGCTCGTCGTAGGTCTCCACCGGCACCGCCACGACGCTAGCCAGCTCCGCCGCTTCCTCGATGGCACCCCGCGCCGCGGCACCGACCGAACCGTCGAGCGAGAGCGGCAAGCCGACCACCACCCGCTCGGCCTCCTCCTCCTCGACCAGCCGGCCGAGCGCCTCATGGTCCTGCCGGCGGTCCCCCGTCCTCGTCACCACCGTGAGGGGCGAAGCAACGGTGCCCGACCGGTCGCTCACCGCCACCCCGATGCGGCGCGAGCCGAGGTCGAGTCCGAGGACCCGCACCTCAGCGGCCCGCGGCGGCCTGGCCGGCGAGGGCGAGGGCCGCGTCGATGCCGGCGGGCTCCTTGCCCCCGGCGGTGGCCACGAGGCCCTTGCCGCCGCCCCCGCCCCCCACGGCGCGAGCGGCCTCCTTGATGAGGGCACCCGCCTCGAACCCCGCGTCCGGCGCGACCGCGCTGGCGAGGGCGACACCCCCGGTGTCCGAGAGACCGATGAGCACAGCGGCCCGCACGCCCGGCTGCTGGCGCACGGCGAGGGCGAGCTCGCGCAGGTCCGCGGGAGCGAGGCCGTCTACCCGGGCGACCACCACCCCCTCGCGCCCGCCGCTGGCGAGCTCGCTGGCCCGACCTGCGGCCACCCGAGCCCGCAGCGCCTTCAGCTCGTCGCGCAGCGCCTTCGTCTCGTCGAGGCGCTTCTCGATGCCTTCGACCACCGAGTCGGGCGACGTGCCGAGCAAGTGGGCGGCGGACGCCAGCGTGGCCGCGTTGCGCTGCAGGAGGTGGATCGCCCCTTCGCCCGTGACCGCCTCGATCCGACGGAGGTTGGAGCCGATCGAGCCCTCGGAGATCACCTTGATCGGGCCGATGTCCCCGGTGGCGCGGACGTGGGTGCCCCCGCACAGCTCGAGGCTGCGGCCGGCCTCGAGCACGCGCACGACATCCCCGTACTTGTCGCCGAAGAAGGCGATGGCGCCCATCTCCTGCGCCTCGGCCATGGGCACGACCATCGTGTGGGTGGGCGCGTTGGCCAACACCTCCCCGTTGGCCAACGCCTCGATCCGCTCGATCTCCTCGGGCGTCACCGGGGCGTAGTGGCTGAAGTCGAAGCGCAGACGATCGGGCGCGACCAGTGAGCCGGCCTGCTTCACGTGCTCACCGAGCGCCTGGCGCAGGGCCCAGTGCAAGAGGTGCGTGCCGGTGTGGTTGCGGCGGATGGCCTGGCGCCGGGCCGCGTCGACCACCAGGCGCGCCGGTTGACCGGCGGTCACCGTACCCTCGACGACTCGCGCGAGATGGCGCCGCAGGCCGGGCAGGGCAAAGGTGGTGTCGAAGACCTCGGCCCGTCCGGTGCCGGTGACGATGGTTCCCGTGTCGCCGACCTGACCACCCGCCTCCGCGTAGAACGGGGTCCGGTCGGCGAAGAGCTCGACCGTCCCGTCGTCGAGAACGACGACGGCGACGAGGCGGGCGTCGGACTCGTCCTCGTCGTAGCCCGTGAACACCGTCTGGCCGAACTGCTCGACGAGCTCGCGGTACGCCTCGGCCCGTCCGGCCTCGGCCGTCTCTGCCCGCCTGGCCTCCTTGGCCCGCCGACGCTGCTCGGCCATCTCGGCCTCGAAGCCGGCCCGGTCGACTTGGACACCGCGCTCGGTGGTGATCTCCGCGGTGAGCTCGAGCGGGAAGCCGTAGGTGTCGTGCAGCTTGAAGGCCGCCTCCCCCGGCAGCGTGCCCCCGGCCGGGACCCGCTGGAGCTCACCCTCCAGGATGCTCATGCCGGTCCGTAGGGTCTGGCGGAAGCGCTCCTCCTCGCGGGTGATCACCCCCTCGATGAACGCACGGTTGGTCTCGAGCTCGGGATAGGCGTCGGCCATGACGGCGATGGCTTCCGACGCCAGCTCGGGCAGCACGAGCTTCTCGGTGCCGAGGAGGTGCGCATGGCGGACGGCCCGGCGGATGATGCGCCGCAGGACGTAGCCGCGGTCCTCGTTCGAGGGGAACGCGCCGTCGTTGACGAGCATCACGGCGGAGCGCGCGTGCTCGGCCAGGATGCGCAGGCTCACATCGGTGCGCTCCTCGCCGTGCCCGTAGCGTCGACCCGTGAGCGCACTGGCCGAATCGATCAGGCCGCGGAGGAGGTCGGTGTCCCATATCGAGTAGACGCCCTGGAGCACCGCGGCACAGCGCTCCAGACCGGCTCCGGTGTCGATGCTCGGCCGGGGCAGCGGGGTGCGGGTGCCGTCGACAGCCTGGTTGAACTGCATGAACACCAGGTTCCAGATCTCGACGAAGCGCTCCTCGGCGCCGAACTTCGGACCGCCGTCGGCGCCGTGCTCGGGTCCGTAGTCCCAGAAGATCTCCGAGCACGGCCCGCACGGACCCGTCTCGCCCATCTGCCAGAAGTTGTCCGCGTCCCCCATCCGCTGGATGCGCTCGCGGGGCACCCCGACCGCGTCGGCCCAGATGGCCTCCGCCTCGTCGTCGCTGTCGTGCACCGTGACCCAGAGGCGCCCGGCGTCGAGCCCGAATTCCTCCGTGACGAGCTCCCACGCCCATGGGATGGCGTCGGCCTTGAAGTAGTCACCGAAGCTGAAGTTCCCGAGCATCTCGAAGAAGACGAGGTGGCGATCGGTGCGCCCGACGTCGTCGAGGTCGTTGTGCTTTCCTCCGGCTCGCGCGCATTTCTGGACGCTCGTGGCGCGCTTCGCGGGCGGCGCCTCGTCACCCAAGAAGAACGGCTTGAACGGCACCATCCCGGCCACGGTGAACAGCACGGTGGGGTCGTGCGGGATCAGGCTGGCGGACGGTACGGCGAGGTGGTCGCGCTCGGTGAAGAACCGGGTGAAGGCCCGGCGGATCTCGTGCGACGAGCGCGGCGGACTGGACATGGTCCAGCCAGCCTACCGGGGCCGTTTGACCTGGCTCCGGGCGTTCGCGAGCGTGGGGCCGCCGGCGCCCGCCTGCCTGCGCGGCCGACCTACCGGCGCGAGCGACGGCCGGGCCCGCCCGGGCGGGCGCGGAACTCGTCGACCTCGCCGACCTTCACGGCCCACACCGAGTCGCCCACGACCAGGAGGTCGGGGCCTCCCGGCCGCGACGAGATCGCCGCCTCGGCGGTGCGCATCTCGGCTTCCTTGGCCCGCATGGCCGCCCGTCCCTCGCGTACGGCGTCCACGACGTCGCGCCCGCGTTCCTTGGCTCTGGCGACGGCCGTGCGGGCGACACTCGTCGGGGCCATCTTCTTCACCGTCGCCACCGCCTTGCGCCGGGCGTACAGGCTGCCCGTCGCACCGGCGGTGACCCCGACGGCGAACCAGGTGACCCGCTTCGGGATCATTGGCCCCGCCCGAGACGCCGGGCCGCCCGTTTCGTGCCGGTGGCGAGGGCGACGGTCTTGATCACCGGCGTGGAGAACGCGGCCCGCGCCACTCGCGAGGCTCCGTCGACTCGGGCGGAGATGGCCTCGGCTGACCCGAGCACGCCTTCGAAGCGGTCGAGATCGTCGCGCGCCCCCTCGACCGATTGCTGGAGCTCGACCAGCAACGGTCGGGTCTGGCTCTGCAGGTCCACCATCGCCCGCTGCAGCTCGTGGAGGGCCTGGAGCACCCGCATGAGCACCAGGGCGAGGCCGATGAACCCGAGCACGCACAGCACGGTGGTGACGACGAGGGCGAGATCGCCCGCCGTCACCGCGCGTGATCCCGTCGAGAGGGCATGGCGGCGAGGCTACCCGTTCGTCGCGCGAGCACCAGGGAGCTCCGAAGGTGCCTTCCCTCGTGAACACCTCCCGGATGCCGCTCGCCCGCCGAGCCGGGATCCTCACGATGGGTCGAGCTCGGGTCCCTCTGTTGGCCGCTCCCGCGAGGCGGCGAGCGATCTCTGCTTCGAAGCCGCGGGTCGAGGGTTGGTAGTAGCGGCTCTCGGGCATGCCGGGTGGTCGGTAGTCCTGCTCCACCCAGCCCCGCGGGTCGTCGTGGGGATACACGTAGCCGGTGCCGTGACCGAGGGACTTCGCCCCCTGGTAGCTCGACGAGCGGAGGTGCATCGGCACCTCGCTGCCGACGCCCTTGCGCACGTCCTCACGGGCGCTCCAGATGGCGACTGCCGACCGGTTCGACTTGGGCGCGGTGGCCAGGTGCACGACCGCTTGGGCAAGGTTCAGCTGCGCCTCGGGCAATCCGACGAACTCGACGGCGCGCGCCGCGGCGTCGGCGACCACCAGCCCGAGTGGATCGGCCATGCCGACGTCTTCGCTCGCGAGGATCACAAGGCGCCGGGCGATGAACCGCGCGTCCTCCCCCGCTTCGAGCATGCGAGCCAGCCAGTACACGGCCGCGTCGGGGTCCGAGCCCCGGATGCTCTTGATGAACGCGCTGATGACGTCGTAGTGGTCGTCGCGGCCATAGCGAAGGGCGCGGCGTGCCGATGGCGTCCTCGGCGTCGGTGAGCGTCACGTTGGGCGGCTCGTCGGGGCGGCGGGTAGCGGGCCAGGGCGATGGCCACCTCGAGGCTCGTGAGCAGCTGGCGCCCATCGCCGCTGGAGCGCGACGCGAGGTGCTCGATGGCGTCGTGGTCGGCCGTGGCCTGCTCGGCCTGGAGGCCCCGATGCGCCAGGGTCACGAGCGCGTCCGGTCCCGAGCGGCTCGAGGCGGAAGAGGCGTGGCGCGCGACCGCAACGGCGGGTTCACCTCGAAGAAGGGGTTCTCCGTCGTCGCCCCGACGAGAACGAGGAGCCCTTCCTCGACACTCGGCAGCAGCGCGTCCTGTTGCGCCTTGTTGAAGCGATGGATCTCGTCGAGGAACAAGATCGTTCGCTGGCCGTGCTCGCCGAGGCGGCGGCGCGCCTCGTCGATCACCTCGCGCACGTCCTTGACGCTGGCACTCACTGCGCTCAACGGCACGAAGGCCTTGTTGGTCGCGTCGGCGATCAGCCGGGCCAAGGTCGTCTTGCCCGTGCCCGGCGGGCCCCAGAAGATGACGCTCGTCAGCCGGTCGGTCTCGATCAGCGCCCGCAGCGGCCGCCCTGGAGCGAGCAAGTCGTCCTGCCCGACCGACTCGTCGAGCCGGCGCGGCCGCAGGCGGGCGGCAAGCGGCGCCTGACCGGCCAGGCGCGCCGCGACCGCCGCACCGAACAGGTCATCGGTCATGCAGGCACCGTATCCACAGCTCCCCCGGCCTCATCGTGAGTGGGGTGATAGACCCATTGGCGGCGAGGAGGTGCTCGATGGCGGAGCTCGAGGCGACGATCGCGTCGTTGCAACAGGCGATGGCCGCTGGTGCCACGACCAGCGAGGCGATCACGCGTGCCTACCTCGAACGCATCGATCGCCTGAACCCAATGCCGCACGCTGTCCTCGAGACGAACCCCGACGCCCTCGACATCGCCCGCGCCCGGGATCGCGAACGGCGCCACGGCCGGCGCCGGGGACCGCTCCATGGCATTCCCGTGCTCGCCCACAGCCAAGACACTGCGGGCCCGATGGCACGCACGGTGACAGATGCCGCCGTGCTCCTCGGGGTGCTGCGGTCTCCCTTCGTCGGCCCCGGCCTGGTGCCTCCGCCCGGGCTGCCGAGGGACTAGACCAGCTTCCTGCGACCCGATGCCCTGCAGGGAGCTCGCATCGGCATGGATCCGCAGTACTTCGACGCCGCCAAGCAGGGGTTCCCTGCCCACGACCCCGAGCTCGACCTCGACTCCGCCATCGAGGCACTCCGTGACGCGGGTGCCACCATCGACCGCAACGTTGACACGGGTGACTTCAACCAGTTCTTCGACGCCGAGTTCACGGTCCTGCTCTTCGAGTTCAAGGTCCAGATCCCCCAGTGCCTCCACGGGCTGCGCCACACGAAGGAACGGACGCTGGCCGACCTCATCGCCTTCAACCGGGCCCACTGCCATCGGGAGCTGGCGTGGTTCGGTCAAGAGGTCTTCGAGGCGTCCGAAGCCACGAGCGGCGACCTCCGCGACCCCGAATACCTCTCCGCGGTGCGTACGTGCCGCACCAGGACCCGAGCGCACGGGATCGACACGGCCTTCGCCCAGCACCGGCTGGACGCGGTGATCGGGCCGACCTTCGGCTTCATCTCCTCAACCCGGCGGTGGCCGGCTATCCCAATATCAGTGTTCCCGCTGGATACACCAAAGATGGTCGACCGATCGGGATGTCGATGTTCAGCCAACCGTGGCAGGAAGGCAAGCTCCTCGGGCTGGCCTACGCCTTCGAGCAGGCGACCCAGGTGCGCCACCGGCCCGGGTTCAAGGCGTCGGTGCCCCCGAACCCCCGGCCCTTCCCCGGGTGTGGCGCGGCCCCGGCCGCGGTGACCGAGGCGGTGGCCGCCGCCCACGCCCGGCCCACCCGGTCGCGTTACTAGCGACGGCGGGAAGGAGACCTTCCCCCTTCGGAAGCCCCTAGCCGCGGGAGCACGCGCAGGCCGAGCTCGGCGAGATGGCGGGAGTCGACGGGCGTGGGAGACCCCGTCATGGGGTCGGTGCCCGACTGCGTCTTCGGGAAGGCGATGACCTCGCGGATGTTCTCCTCACCCGCGAGGACGGCGGTGAGACGGTCGATCCCGAAGGCGAACCCACCATGGGGAGGGGCCCCGTAGCGGAAGGGGGTGAGGAAGAACCCGAAGCGCCGCATCGCCTCGTCCGCCCCGATGCCGAGGAGGTCGAAGACGCGCTGCTGCAGCTCGGGCTCGTGGATACGGAGCGAGCCCGAGCCGAGCTCCCATCCGTTGAGCACGAGGTCGTAGGCCCGGCTGCGCACGCTCATCGGGTCGGACTCGAGGCGCTCGAGGTCGTCAGCGTGGGGCCGGGTGAAGGGGTGGTGCCCGGGCTTGGGCCGCCCTTCCTCGGACACGCCCACGAACATGGGGAAGTCCACCACCCAGAGGTAGCGGTAGGGGCCCTCGTGGACCGGCGGGCGCCCAAGGTCGTTGCGGAGCTGGCCGAGCACCTCGCAGGTGACCACCCACTCGTCGGCCACCACGAGGAGCAGGTCACCGGGCGCGGCCCCGAAGGCCTCCACCAAACCCTCCTGCTCCTGCGGGGTGAGGAACTTGACGACGGGCGACTCGAGCGCCGGGCTCGCTCCAGGCGACGTCGGCTCGGTCACCTTCAGCCACACGAGGCCCTTCGCTCCCAGGCTCTTCGCCCGATCGGTGAGCCCGTCCAGGCGGTTCCGGCCGAACTCGCCGGCGCGGGCGGGCACTCGGATGCCCTTCACCCGGGGGGCCTGGAACGCCCGGAAATCGGTCTTCTCGAAGAGCGGGCTGAGCTCGACCAGCTCCATGCCGAAGCGCAGGTCCGGCTTGTCGACGCCGAAGCGGTCCATGGCCTTGTGCCATGTGATCTGCTCGATCGGCGGCGGCCGCTCCCCCGTCGCCGCCTCGGCCGCGGCGAGGACCGCCTCGGAGATGGCGGCGAGCACATCGTCCTGCTCGGCGAAGCTCATCTCGGCGTCGAGCTGCATGAACTCGTACTGCCGATCGGCGCGCAGGTCCTCGTCGCGGAGGCAGCGGGCGATCTGGAAGTACTTGTCGATCCCGCCCACCATGAGCAGCTGCTTGAACAGCTGCGGGCTCTGGGGCAGCGCGTAGAACGACCCCGGGTCCTGGCGTGACGGCACGAGGAACTCGCGTGCGCCCTCGGGGGTGGACGGCATGAGCATGGGCGTCTCGACCTCGACGAAGCCCTGGGCCTCCATCGCCCGCCGGATGGCGGAGTTCACCGCGGCCCGGAGACGGAGGTTGGCTTGCATGCGCGGCCGGCGGATGTCGAGGTAGCGGAACTTCAGGCGGATCGTCTCGTCGACATCGTCGGCCCGCGCATCGATCGGGAAGGGCGGCGGCTCCGCCGTCGAGAGCACCTCCACGCGGCAGTCGCCGACTTCGACTGCGCCGGTCGCGAGATTGGGGTTGGCCGTGCCCTCGGGGCGAGCGCGCACCGTGCCGGCGATCATCAGCACGTACTCGCTGCGGACGTCGACCGAGCCGTCGACGACGCACTGCACGAGTCCGGTGTGGTCGCGCAAGTCGACGAAGGCGAGATGCTCTCCGTGTTCTCGGCGACGGGCGACCCAGCCGCACAGCCGCACCTGCCGCCCGACGTCGGACTCCCGCAGCGCCCCGCAGTAGTCGGTGCGCATCGTCATCGCGCCACCAGTCTCCTCACCTGCTCGACCACTTCGGCGCGGGGCACCAGCACCTGCCCCGCTCCCGACCGGAGGGGGCGCACGGCCACGGCCCCGGCTTCCCGCTCGTCGGGCCCGACGATGAGCGCCACGGCCGCCCCGCTCCTGTCAGCCGCTTTGACCTGGGCCTTCATCGACCGCGCGTCGAAGGCACGGTCGGCCCGTAGCCCGGCGGCGCGCAGCTCTTCGGTGAGCGCCAACGCCTCGGCGCCCCCGGTGGTGTCGACGACGAAGGCGTCCAGCTCTGGCGCCGCCGCGGCAAACACCCCCTCGGCGTCACAAGCCAGGAGGGTGCGGTCGACGCCCAGCGCGAACCCGATGCCGGGCGTCGGTGGACCTCCCATCTCGTCGACCAAGCCGTCATAGCGCCCGCCCCCGCCGACGGCGTTCTGCGCCGCGTCGATCGACTCGGCGGCCAGTTCGAAGGTGGTGCGGCGGTAGTAGTCCAAGCCCCGCACGAGGCGGGGGGCCAGGGTGTACGGCACGTCGACGGCGCGCCAGCCCGGCGAGAACCACGGCCAGGTGGTCGGCGGCCGCGTCGGAGAGGAAGTCGGTCATGTGCGGCGACGCCTCGATCAGCGGCCGATCCTGCGCCCGCTTCGAGTCGAGCACCCGCAGGGGGTTGCGGGCGAGGGTCTCCTTCGATTCGGGGCTGAGCGAGTCGAGGTTGTCCTCGAAGTAGGTCCGCAACGCGTCGACGTAGCGCGCCCGGTCGCCCGGGTCACCGAGTGAGTTCACGAGCAGCCGCACGCGTCGCAGACCGAGGGCGGCGAAGAACCGCCAGGCGAGCGTGATGACCTCCACGTCGGCGTGGGCGTCCTCGGGCCCGAGCAACTCGACGCCCACCTGGTCGAACTGCCGGTACCGACCCTTCTGGGCCTTCTCGTAGCGGAAGTTCGGGCCCGCGTACCACACCTTCCACGGGGTGACCGGAGGGTGCTCGACGAACGCCCGCACCACCGAGGCGGTCTGCTCGGGCCGGAGGGCCATGTGGCGACCGCCTTTGTCCTCGAAGTCGTACATCTCCTTCGTGACGACGTCGGTGGCCTCGCCGATGCGCAGGAAGACCCCGAGCTCCTCGAACATCGGGAGGATCACGAGGCCGTAGCCGGCGGGCTCGACGACGCCGGCGAACACGTCGACGAGCCGGCGCCAGCGACCGCTGTCCGGCGGCAAGATGTCTCGGGTGCCCACGGGGGCGCGGAACTCGGGCACGAAGGGCGAGGCTAGCCCTCCGGATCGGCCCGACCTCGGGAGCTGTAGGAGCTTCGCGGCACACGCGCGCCCGCCGGAAACTCGGCTCCGGGCCGGGTGCGCGCGAGCAGGGCCGGCGGCCGCCCGCGGGCGGAGCCCGGCCGGGTGGCCGCCGCCGGAGCGCCCTACCTGACGACCTGGATCGTCGCGTGCACCTCAGCGAAGTTGAAATGGTCGGCGTTCACGGAGGCGGCCGAAACGTCGGCGCGCGCCGAACCCGTCACGAACGGCACCGGGGGCAGCGGCGGCTGGGTCGGATCGGGCGGCAGGATGACCTCCGGCACCACGTCGAAGACCCAGTTGATCGGGGTGTTCCCACACTTGACGGCCAACGACAGGCCCTGGAACCCGAGCAGCGTGCCGGCCTTGCGGACCTGGTTGAGCTCGACGCTGACGCTGATGAGCATCGACTCCCGCCCCCGGCACGACGCCGTCCCGCGGACCCTGACCGAGCCGCCCTTCTGCAGCACACCCTTCCCGTTGATCGAGACGCTCACCGCGGGAACGGGCAGCGCGGCGCGAGCGCTCAACCGCAGCGTGCCGCCTTGGGAGCCGGGGGTGTCGTCGAACGCGAGGATGTACATCGTGCCGCCGGGAGGCACCACGGTCGAGCCGTCGCCGAGGTAGATGAACAGGGGACCGCAGTTCAGCACCGCCCAACTGCCGGACTGCTTGACCACTGCCATGAGCCCGACCGAGTAGCTCGAGCCCTCGGCGCTCACGCGCACGCCTGGCCCGGAGGCAGGAACGGTGATCTTGTACCAAACGCCCTTGTGCACCACCGGCGCGCCGCACTGCTGGTTGAGATTCACCTCGAGGCGGTCGGTGGTGGCGTTCGAGGTGTTCTCGGTGTCGTGGAATGGCAAGGAGCCAATGACCTTGGCTCCGGCCGGGAGGTCGTTCGGCGGCTTGGTCGTGGCTCCTGCTGCCGGCGCAGCGAGGAACCCGGCCATGCCGATCACCCCGGCCGCGAAGAGGAATCGAATCGCCCGCATCCCGCCCATCCTTTCCCGCCCAGACCGCCGTCCGCAGCCATCCGCACTATGCGCCCGCGCTCCCGAATCGGCAATGGCCATTGGTCAGTTCTGGCGTGGATGCCGCCCCGCCTTCCGACCTTCCTTCCCCGTTCGTGCGGGTCACTTCGCGCCTATTCGCGCGGATCGACCCGCATGAACGAGGAATGGTGGAGCGCGATCAGCCCACGCGGGCCCCGCCCGGCACGATCCGATACGCGTCATAGACGGCGTCGATGTTCTTGATCGTCCGGAGCACGGCGTCGAGATGGCTCGGGTCGGCCAGCTCGAAATCGAAGCGCATCTTCGAGATGCGGTCGCTGCCCGTGTGGGTCTGGCAGCCGACGATGTTCACCTGGTGGTCGCTGATGGCGTTGGACACGTCCCGCAACAGCTTCGACCGGTCGAGCGCCTTCACCTCGATGGAGGCGACGAAGACGCCGCGGGCGGCGTCGGTGTCCCAGTCGACCTCGATCATGCGGGCCGCCTGGGCGCCCGCCAGCGAAGCGGCGTTGGCACAGTCGGCGCGGTGGACGCTGACGCCGCGACCGCGGGTGATGAAGCCGATGATCTCGTCGCCGGGGACGGGCGTGCAACATCGCGACAGCCGCACCATCACGTCGTCGAGGCCCTCGACGTGCACGCCGACGGGACTCTTGGACTTGCGTTGCCGCCGGGCCTGGCTGACCGTGACCGGGAGCTGCTCCTCCTCCTCGCCGCTGCGCAGCCGGCGGGCGATGCGCTGGGCCACGGACTTGGCCGACACGTGGTGCTCGCCGATCGCCACGATCAGCGCGTCGAGATCGAAGTACTTCATCTCGAGCGCTTCCTTGGCCAGGAGGTCGGAGCCGAGGATCTTCTGCACCGGCAGGCTCTCGCGCCGCAGCTCCTTGACGAGCTCCTCCCGCCCGGTCTCCATGGCGTCGTCCCGGCGCTCACGGGAGAACCACTGGCGGATCTTGTTGCGGGCACGCGGCGACTGGACGAGTTGCAGCCAGTCCCGTGACGGCCCCGCGCCTTCCACCTTGGAGGTGAAGATCTCGCACGTGTCGCCCGACTGCAGCTTGTGGTCGAGGGGCACGAGCCGGCCGTTCACCCGGGCCCCGATGCACGCGTGGCCGATCTCGGTGTGCACCGAGTAGGCGAAGTCGACCGGGATGGAGCCGACCGGCAGCGTGATGACCTTCCCGCCCGGGGTGAAGACGAAGACCTCGTCCTGCTCGAGATCCGTCTTCAGCGTCTCCATGAACACCGCGGGATCACTGGTCTCGCGCTGCCAGTCGATCATGCGGTTGAGCCAGGCGATGTCGTCGGCGGGCGAGCCTTCCTTGTAGCTCCAGTGGGCCGCCACCCCCCACTCGGCCCGCTGGTGCATCTCACGGGTGCGGATCTGGACTTCGAGCGGCTTGCCCTCCGGCCCGATGACCGTCGTGTGCAACGACTGGTACAAGTTGAACTTGGGCATCGCGATGTAGTCCTTGAACCGCCCCACCACCGGCCTCCAGGCGCCATGTATGGAGCCCAGGGCGGCGTAGCAGTCCTTTACCGAATCGACGATCACGCGGATGGCGACGAGATCGAAGATGTCGTCGAACTCCTTGCCCTTCTGGACCATCTTCTCGTAGATGCTCCAGAGGTGCTTGCTGCGCCCGGTGACCTCGGCCTGGACGCCGAGCTCGGACAGCCGATCGCGCACCTGGGCGATGACGCGGGCGACGTACACCTCGCGCTCGGGGGTGCGCCCGCTCACCAGGTGATCGAGCTCGGCGTAGCGCTTCGGATGGAGGGCGGCGAAGGAGAGGTCTTCGAGCTCCTGCTTCAGCTCCTGCATGCCGAGCCGGTGGGCCAGCGGCGCATAGATGTCGAGGGTCTCCTGGGCCGTGCGCCGCTGTTTCTCGGTGGGGATGGCGGCCACCGTCCGCATGTTGTGGAGCCGGTCGGCCAGCTTGATGATCAGGACCCGGAGGTCCTTGGCCATCGCCACCAGCATCTTGCGCATGGTGGCTGCTTGCTGTTCCTCCTTCGAGTCGAAGCGGATGCGATCGAGCTTGGTGACACCGTCGACGATGGCCGCCAGATCGGAGCCGAACTCGGCCTGGAGGTCGATGAGGGTGACCTCGGTGTCCTCGACCGCGTCGTGGAGGAGGGCGGCGGCGATGGTCATGTCGTCGAGGCCGATGTCGGCCACGATGCGCGCCACCGACAGCGGATGGTTGATGTACGGCTCGCCCGAGAGGCGGAACTGGTGGCGGTGGGCTTCGGCCGCCAGCTCGTAGGCCCGGACGATCTGTCCCGTGGGAGCCTTGGGATGGCGTGACCGGTAGACCGTGAGGAGCGGAGCGACCTCCTCCGCGGGGGGCGGCGCGTGCCGCCGCCACGGCAGCACGCGGTCGACCGTACCCATCCCCGCCCTCCTACTCGTAGGTCACCAGGTTGACGAGATCACGCTCGCCGAGCTTGCTGCGGCCACCGAGGAACGCCAGCTCGATCAGGAAGCCGAGCCCGACGACGACACCCCCGAGCCCCTCCACGAGGCGCACCGCCGCCGAGGCGGTGCCGCCGGTGGCGAGCACGTCGTCCACCACCAGGATGCGCTCGCCGGGATGGATGGCGTCGCGGTGGATCTCGAGGCGGTCGGTGCCGTACTCCAGGGCGTACTCCTCGCGGGCGACGGCCCAGGGCAACTTGCCCGACTTGCGGATGGGGACGAAGGCCGCCCCGCATCGGTAGGCCACGGGCGCGGCGATGATGAACCCCCTCGCCTCGATGCCGATCACGCGATCGACCGGCACGCCGGCGAAGTGGTCGGCGATGGCATCGACCACGAATCGGAACGCGTCGGTGTGGCCGAGCAGCGGCGTGACGTCCTTGAACGACACGCCCGGCTGCGGGAAGTCCGGGATGTCACGGATGTACTGACGCAACCACGCGCCTTCGATCACCACAGGGCCAGGATACCGCCGGGTCGCGCCCGCCCCCGGAGGGCACCCCTCGCTCGTGGTGGGGGACGCCCGACATCAGCCGGCCTGACAAGGCTTTTCGTACGGAGGTCGATCCGGCTTGGCAACCGCTCGACCGGAGCTCGTATCTCGAAGGGGCGAAGGTCTCCTCCCCCCCTTCGTCACCCCTACCGGCGCTTCTTCTTGCGGGGCCGAGGCGGGTGGGTGAGGCCGGACGACGGCCGGCTCGGCGCTGGCTTCGTGGCCCCGTTGCTCGATCCGCCAACGACTGCGGCGGCCGGCGCCACGGCTGCCGGCACGCCGGCGTCGGCGTCGGACTCGGCGGCGAGCGACTCCCGCTCGCTGGCGGCGATGCGAGCCTCGGCCGGAGCCCGTCCCGCCTGGCGCTCGAGCCGCTGGCGGGCGGCCCGGTACCGCGGCTCGCGCTCCTTGAGCATGGCGAGGATGGGGGTGGCGATGAAGATCGACGAGTACGAGCCGGTGATGAGACCGACGAGCAGGGCCAGGGCGAAGTCCTGCAGGGCGATGGCCCCGAGCATCCACGAACCGACGACGAGCAACGACAGCACCGGGAGCACCGCGGCGAGGCTGGTGTTCAACGACCGCATCAGCACCTGGTTCATCGACAGGTTGACGATGTCGCTGTAGGTGTAGCGGCCGCCACCCATCCGTTTGGTGTTCTCGTGGACCTTGTCGAAGACGACGATGGTGTCGTAGAGCGAGAACCCGAGGATGGTGAGGAATGCGATCACCGTGGCCGGCGTGACCTCGAAACCGAAGATCGAGTACACGCCGACGCTGATGAGCACGTCGTGGAGCACGGCGCCCAGCGCGCCGACGGCCATCTTCCACTCGAAGCGCAACGAGATGTAGATCGTGATGGCGATGAAGAAGATCACGAGGGCGCGGATCGCCTTGTCGGTGATCTCCGAACCCCACGTCGCGCTCACCGAGTTGAGACTCACCTCTTGGAGGTCGACCCCGGCTTTGGACGCCAGCTCCTCACGCACCTTCGATTGGACTTCGGTCGGCTGCGAACCGACCTGGATGCGCAGCCGCTCGCCCGAGGCCGAGCTCAGCGTCTGGACCTTGGCGTCAGTGGTGTTGATGTCGTTGGCCGACAGGATCTGCTTGGCGCCGTCGCTCGTGAGCTTCGATGCGCTGAGCTCCCAGGCCACACCGCCCTCGAAGTCGATGCCGAGGTTCAGGCCGCGGAAGGCCAAGGACACGATCGACAGGACGATGATGATGCCGGAGATCATGAAACCGATCTTCCGGCGTCCCACGAAATCGAACGTCGTCTCGCCGTGGTAAAGGCGGTGCCAGACGCTCGTCTTGACGGGGGTCTGACCGTCGAGAACGGCGGTCACGACGACGCTCCCACGAGCACCTTCTCCACTTTGGCTTCACCCGTGGTGACGCCGAGCACCTTGCTGCGGCTCCCGAAGCGCTTCGACCGACCGATGAGGATGACGGCCGGGCGGGTGAAGAAGTAGGCGACGATCATGTCGAGGATGGTCGAGAGGCCGAGGAAGAAGGCGAAGCCTCGCACCGAGCCCACCGTGAAGTACCAGAGGATGATGGCGCCGATCAGCGACACGAGGTCGGCGGCAAGGATGGTGCGGTAGGCGCTGGAGAAGCCCTTCGTCGCCGAGTTGCGCAGCGTCTTGCCGGCCCGGACGTCGTCCTTGAGACGTTCGAAGTAGACGACGTAGGAGTCGACGGTCACGCCGATCGACACGATGATCCCGGTGGCGCCCGCGAGCGTCAGGGCGAGGCCCTGATTGGCGCCGAGGTAGGCGATCACCGACCAGAGGAGCGCGCCCGACACGCAGAGCCCGGCGAGGACCACGAGGCCGAGGCCCCGGTAGTAGCAGATCATGAAGGTCACGACGAGGAACAGCCCGACGAGGCCGGCCGCGATGCCGGCCCGCAGCGAGTCCTTGCCGAGCGTGGCCGACACCGTCTGGACCGCCTGCGGCACGAGTTGCACCGGGAGGGCGCCGTACTTCAGCACCAGCGTGAGATCGTTGGCTTCCTTCTGCTTGAAGTTGCCCGAGATCTGGATCTGGTCACGGGTGAAGGGGCTGAAGGAGGTCTGGCCCGGCTGGATGGCCGGCGCCGACTTCACCACGCCGTCGAGGGTGATCGCGATGGCGCCGGTCGTGTTGGTGACGGCCGGGCAGTTGGCGGCGCCGCTGAAGCACTGCTGCGCGATCGTGTTGAAGGTGTCGATGCCGTTCTTGCCGCCCTTGAGCGTGAGGTCGACCGTGTACTGGCCGGTGGAGTCGTCGAACTTGGTCTGAGCCGACTCGACGGCGGAGCCGGTGAGGAAGGCGGGGCCGAGGCGATAGCGGGCGGTCACCTGACCCTTGGAGTCCTTCTCCGGCAGCACCACTTCCTTCGTGGGGTCGTCCTGCGTCGCGGGGGTGGTGGGCACCACCGTGGTGGCCGTCGACGCGGTGGTGGCCGTGGGCACCGTCGTGGCGCCGGGCACCGTGGTGGCACCGGCGACGGTCGTGGTGGCACCGGCGACGGTCGTCGACGCGCCTGGGGTCGTGGTCGAGGAGGACTCGGGGGGCAGGGCCTCGAGCACGGGCCGGAACCGCAGCTCGGCCGTCTGGCCGACCACCTGCAAAGCACGGTCCTGGTCCTTCACCCCGGGCAGGTTGACGACGACGGCGTTGCCCTGCCGCACGATCTCCGGCTCGGCCACGCCCAAGCCGTCGACGCGGTTGCGGATGATCTGGATGGCGGTGTCGAGGGTGCCCGAGTCGACCTTGTCCTTGGGCTGAAGCACCACCGACGCGCCCCCCTGGAGGTCGAGGCCCAGCGCGGGCTTGTTGCCGACGACGAACGTGGCGATCAGCGCGACCGCAGCAACGGCGACGATGCCGATGAGCGAGATCCAAAGTCGTCGGTTCTGCATCGCGTCAGCGCTCGCCGCCTGCCTCGGGGCCGGCGTCGGTGGTCTCGTCCTCGGCGGCGTCGGCGTCCGCGGCCGGCGTCAGCCCGTTCGAAGTTGCCCGCGAGGAGGGAGACCCGTTGGTGGAGGGTTCGACGCTCGGCGCATCGGCGGTGGCGTCCTCCGCGCCGGCGGCGCCGTGGGCGGCATCCGTCTCGGCGCCCTGGGTGCGCTTCATGACCGCGGCCTTGGCGACGCGGATCTCGGTGCCCTCGGCGATCTCGAGCCAGATGGTGTCGCCCTCGATCGCGTTCACATAGCCGAAGATCCCGCCGGTCGTGACGATCTCGTCACCCTCCTGCACGGCGGCGAGCATCTCCCGCTGGTCGCGGAGCCGCTTCTGTTGCGGCCGGATCAGCAGGAGGTACATGAGGACGGGGAGAGCGAGAAGGAAGAGGATGCTCATGACACGATCCAGGGGTCGAGGGGCCGGGCCGGCCAAGGTTCAAGCGTACCTTCCGAGCCCACGACGCGGCAGGTCAACCCCAGACGGCCATGACCTCGGCTCTCAGCTGGCTCAGGGTGCCGGCCGTGATGGCCTCGCGAACCCGGTCGACGAGGTGGAGGATCCACGCCAGGTTGTGCAGGGTGAGCAGGCGGGCCGCGGTCGGCTCGCCCACCTGGAACAGGTGGCGGAGGTACCCGCGCGAGTGCCGCCTGCATACGGCACAAGCGCAGTCCGGGTCGATCGGGTCGTCGCGAAGGCGCTGAGCGGCGGTGCGGACCTGGAAGCGCCCGGCCCCGGTGAGGGCGCTGCCGTGGCGGCCGAGGCGGGTGGGGAGCACGCAGTCGAACTGGTCCACGCCGAGGGCGACCGCTTCGACCAGCGACGTCGGGTCGCCCACGCCCATGAGGTAGCGAGGCTGGTCGGAAGGCAGCTCGGCCAGGGCGGCGGCCAGGGCCGGCAGCATCTCCGCCCTGGGCTCGCCGACCGAGAGGCCTCCGATGCCGTAGCCGTCGAAGTCGAGCTCTGCGGTGCGCCGAGCGCTCTCGGCTCGCAGGCGCGGGTCGGCGCCGCCCTGGACGATGCCGAACAGCGCCTGCTCGTCGCGGCGAGCGTGGGCGCCGCGGGCCCGCTTGGCCCAGGCCGCGGTGCGCTCGACGGCGAGGCGGACGACCTCGGGAGGCGCCGGGAGGCCGGGGCACACGTCGAGGGCCATCTGGGTGTCGGCGCCGAGCTGCTCCTGCAGCGCGACGGCGTGTTCGGGGGTCAAACGGTGGCGGGAGCCGTCGTAGACCGAGCGGAACGTGACCCCGTCCTCATCGACATCGGGGCCCAACGAGAAGACCTGGTAGCCCCCCGAGTCGGTGAGGAACAAGCCCTTCCAGCCGGCGAAGCCGGGCAGCCCGCCGAGCGCGGCGACCGTCTCCTCCCCCGGGCGCAGCATCAGGTGGTACGAGTTGGCCAGCACCACCTCCACGCCGAGCTCGTCGTGGTCCGCCGCGCTCAGGTGTTTCACCACGCCCCTGGTGCCGACCGGCATGAAGCACGGGGTGCGGTAAGTGCCGCGCGCGGTGTGGGCCACGCCAGTGCGGGCCGGTCCGTCGGTGGCGGTCACGTCGAGCAGCACCTTCACGCGCCGCGCTCCGACAACATGGCATCGCCGAAGGAGAGGAACCGGTACCCCTGCGCCAGCGCCTGCTCGTAGAGCCTCCGCCAGCGCGCCCCCACGAAGGCATCGACGAGCATCAGCAACGTCGTGCGCGGGAGGTGGAAGTTCGTCATCAAGACGTCGACAATCTGCCAGTCGAACGGGCGGTGGATGAAGAGGCTCGTGCGACCCTCGGTCTCCTGCCGGGCGGCGCTCTCGAGGGCTCGCACCGTGGTGGTGCCGACCGCGACGACGCGCCCCCCGGCCGCCCGGATCTCCGCGACGCGGTCGAGCACCGCGGGTGCGACCCGGTAGCGCTCCGAGTGCATCGGATGGTCGGCGGGGTCCGCGACCACCACCGGCTTGAACGTGTCGAGGCCGACGACCAGCTCGACCCGGGCCAGCCCGATCCCGTTGGCGGCGAGCTGCTCGAGCACGGCCGGCGTCAGGTGCAGCCCGGCCGTCGGCGCGGCTACCGAACCGGGACGCTGTGCGTAGACCGTCTGGTAGCGGTTGGGATCGGCGAGCGGCGTGTGGATGTAGGGCGGCAGGGGCACCTCGCCCAACCTGGCCAGGGTGGCCATCGGGTCCGCGGAGAGCAGCTCGACGCTCACTGCTTCGCCCCGGCGAGGGCCGACGGTGACGACCGGCCTGCCGTCGTGGTCGACGAGCACCTCGCCGTGGGCCAGGCGCCGCGCCGGGCGGGCCAAGGCCTCCCACGCGCGCCAGGAGGCGTCGAGCGCCTCCACCAGCAACAGCTCGACGTGACCTCCGCTGCGACGCCAAACCCGCAACCGGGCCGGGATCACGCGCGAGTCGTTCACGACCACGAGATCACCCGGGCGGAGGAGGTCGGGGAGGTCGCGGACGTGGCGGTGCGCCGGCGCGTCGCTCGGCCCGCGGTCGACGAGGAGGCGGGCAGCGTCGCGCGGCTCGGCGGGTGTCTGCCGCGATGCGGGCTGGCGGCAACGCGTAGTCGAAGTCGGCCGTTCGCACCGCCCGCAGCCTACGAGCGCGCCGCTCCTGGCTGGCAGGAGCGCGAGCAGGCATGATGCGGCGCATGACGACCACCCGAACCGACCAGGTCACCGTCCCCGACGGCCGCTTCGATCTGCACGTCTGGATCCCCGACGCCGGCCACGGGCCGGCCATCCTGCTGCTGCAGGAGATCTTCGGCGTCGGTGCCTACATCAAGGCGGTGGGCGATCGACTGGCCGCCCTCGGCTACGTCGTCGGCGCGCCCGACGTGTTCTGGCGCATCCAGCGCAACTGGGAGTCCGAGCACGACGAAGCCGGGCTGCAGGCCTCGTTGGCCATCGTCGGCAAGTTCGACTTCGCCAAGGGCATCGACGACTGCGTGGCCGCCTTCCACGCGCTGGCCGGCGAGGCGGAGGCCCAGGGTGGCACCGGCGTGATGGGGTTCTGCATGGGAGGGTTGCTCACCTACCACGTCGCGGCCCGGACCCAACCCGCCGTGGCGGTGAGCTACTACGGCTCGAACATCGCGGCCGGGCTCGACCTCGCCGACCGGGTCACCTGCCCGATCCAGTTCCATTTCGGCGACGGTGATCCCTACATCCCCGGCGACCAGGTCGAGGCGATCGAGGCCGCGTTCAGTGGCCGGGAGGCGGCCGAGGTCCACATCCACGCGGGCGCCGGCCACGCGTTCGACAACCACGAGTCGGCCATGTTCCACAACCCCGACGCGGCCGCCGCGGCCTGGGCGCTGACGACCGGCTTCCTGGGCAAGTACCTGCCGGTGAGCTGAAGCCGGGGGGCGGACCCTTCGGGGCCGTCAGTCGAACAGGCCCGCCGGCGAGGCCGGCCCGGTGGTCGGGACCCCGAGGTGCTCGAAGGCGGCCGGGGTGGCGACGCGTCCGCGGGGTGTGCGCATCAGGAGGCCCTGCTGGATCAGGAAGGGTTCGTAGACGTCCTCCACCGTCTCGGGCTGCTCCCCCACGCTGATCGACACGGTCGAGAGGCCAACGGGCCCGCCCCCGAATTGCTGGCAGACACACGTGAGGATGGCGCGGTCGACCTTGTCGAGGCCGAGCTCGTCGACCCCGAACGTGGCCAGGCCGGCACGGGCCACGCCGAGATCGACGGTGCCGTCACCACGCACCTCGGCGAAGTCGCGCACGCGCCGCAGCAGCCGGTTGGCGATGCGCGGTGTACCGCGCGCTCGCCCCGCGATCTCGGCGGCCGCCGCCTGATCGATACGGACGCCGAGGATCCCCGCCGACCGTTCCGCGATCTCGGCCAGCTCGCTGGACGCGTAGTAGTCGAGGCGAGCCACGAGCCCGAACCGATCGCGCAACGGGCCGGTGATGAGGCCGGTGCGGGTCGTGGCGCCGACCAGGGTGAACCTCGGCAATGTCAGGCGGATCGACGACGCGGCCGGGCCCTTGCCGACCACGATGTCGAGCTGGAAGTCCTCCATGGCCGGGTAGAGGATCTCCTCGACGGGACGGGCCAGCCGATGGATCTCGTCGATGAACAAGACCTCGCCGTCGTCGAGCTTGGTGAGGATGGCCGCGAGATCACCCGCGCGCTCCAGGGCCGGGCCCGACGTGACGTGGAGGCGCACGCCCATCTCCGCCGCCACGATCCCGCCCAGGCTCGTCTTGCCAAGCCCTGGCGGGCCGGCCAGCAGGAGGTGGTCGGCCGCCTGACCGCGACGGCGAGCGGCCTCCAACACGATGGCAAGGTGCTCCTTCAGTTCGCTCTGGCCGACGAACTCTCCGAGGTGCCGTGGACGCAGGCCCGCCTCCTCGGTCCGTTCCCCCTCGGCCGGCCGCGGCTCCAGCAGCTCCTCACGCATGACGCGTTGCCAACTGCCGGAGCGCGTCGCGCAGCACGGTGGCGGCATCGCTGTCACCGTCGAGATCGCGGAGCACCTCGCGGATCTCCTCGGGGGCGTAACCCAGGCCGGCGAGGGCCTCCCGCACATGGACGGCGACCGGGGTGGTGCCGCCCTCCGGGTCCGCCGTGACCATCTCGGCCACGTCGCCGGCGTCGAGGCGGGCCCGCAGCTCGAGCAAGAGCCGCGCCGCCGTCTTCTTCCCCACTCCGGGCACGAGGCAGAGAGCGTCGAGGTCGCCAGAGCGCACCGCCGCGCCGAGCTGCTCGGGGCTGTGGACGGACAGGATGGCGAGCGCCAGGGCGGGCCCCACACCGTGGGCGCCGAGCAGCGCCTCGAAGCAGGCCCGCTCCTCCCGTGTCGCGAAGCCGAACAGGGTCTGGGCATCCTCCCGGATGTGGTGGTGGACGTAGAGGAGCACCCCGCGGTCGGGCTCGAGGCCGCGTAGGGTTCCCGGCGTCACCGACACCCGGTAGCCGACCCCGGCCACCTCCACCAACACCTCGCCCGACGGCGAGCGCTCGAGGACCCGCCCGCGCAGTGAACCGATCATGTCGCCGCCTCCCTTGCTCGGGTCACGATCGCGCCGCTCGGATGCGTTCCTGCAGTGGTGCCATCGCCAGATGACACAAGGCGAGCGCGGCGGCGTCGGCGGCGTCGGGCGGCTGCGGCGGGTGCGGGAGCTCGAGCCGGGCCTGGACCATGCGCTGCACCTGGGCCTTGCCGGCCGCGCCCCAGCCGGCCACCGCCTGCTTGACCTGGTTCGGGGAATACTGCACGACCACACAGCCCCGGGTGGCAGCCTCCGCGATGGCGAGCCCGCTCGCTTGTCCCACGCTCATGGCCGTGCGCACGTTGACCTGGAAGAAGACCTGCTCGACGACCACCACGTCGGGGGCCACCTCGGCGAGCAACGTGCGGAGGTCGCGGCGGAGGACAGCGAGGCGCTCGGGCAGCGGCGCCCGTGGGTCGGTGCGCAGCACCCCGAGGGCGACGGCTCGCGGCGCGCCCGCCAGCTCGGCCTCGATGGCGGCGTAGCCACAACGCGAGAGGCCAGGGTCGATCCCGAGCACGAACACAGGTTCGACCCTAGCGGGCGCTGGCCGCGCCGCCGGGGATGGCTCGCGGTGGACAGAGCGGCTGACCGCTCCGGAGGGCGGCACCGCAGCCAGCCGCGGTTCAGGAGGCGCGCTGCACCGCGGCCACCAGTTCGTCGCTGGGCCGGAAGGTCAATCCCGTCAACGAGCGATGGGCGTAGCGGATGACGCCATCGGCGTCGACCACGAACACCGACCGGCGGGGGAAGCCGAGTGGGCCGAGCGTGCCGTACGAACCCGCGACCGCTTTGTCGGTGTCGGCGAGCAGCGGGAACTTGAACCCGTGCTTCGCGGCGAAGCCCTCGTGGCTCGCCACGGACTGCGGGCTGATGGCAAGAACCTGCGCGCCGACAACCTCGAAACGCGCGATGTCTTCGGTGTAGCGGCTGAGTTGCTTCGTGCACACCGGGGTGTTGTCGCCCGGGTAGAAGACCACCACCACCGGACGACCGCGGTACTGCGACAGCGAGTAGGACTGCCCACCCGTGCCCGGGAGGGTGAAGTCGGGAGCCGGGTCACCGATGCCGAGAGCCACGGCCGCAGGCTACCGACGCAGCGATCGCTTCCCCCGGCGGGGACTCTCGGCAACGCCACCAGGGGCGCGCGTCCGAGTCCTTGGCGAACGGTCGGGCTGGCGCGACATGGCGTATTGACGGCCCCATTTGGCGTCGCGCGACGACGCTCCGCGCGAACAAACGGTGATCGAGCGTTGGTCGAGCACTCTCCGCATTGCATGCGCGGAGCCCCGCGCCAGCCATGCCAAACTCCCAGCACCGGGCGGTGGTGTGAAAGGCCACTGGCCCGCTCACAACCAAAAAGGGCGGTCACCCTATGTCAGAAACGGTTGGACAAGCCGCGTCCTCGACGCCTGCACTTCATTCACGAGCTCCACGCGCCCGACGCACGACGCTGGCGGTCGCGCTGGTGGCCGTGTTCACCATCGTCGGTGCCCTCGGCTCGGCCTCGACCGCGTTGGCCCAGACCGTGCCGACGGTTCCCTGTGGGGGCTGCGGTCCGGGTGCGCCTGGCGACGGCACGAAGCCCTGGACTTTCACCGAGTTCGTGTGCCAACCGCAGCGCGGCTTCATCCTGAACTTCGGCGTCGGCCGCAAGGTCGGCGAGCCCGTGAACTTCTACGGAGGCACGGGACCCGATTCGCTCAGCGTCGTGCCCGTCCACTTGATCGCCAGCAACATGAAGCCCGGCCAGACCGGCTCAGTGCTCTTCCCTGAGGCGTCCACTGGCGTCGTCAAAGTGCGCGCCGTGGCCATCGGAGCCAACACGGGAAAGATCTACCTCGACAACACCCGGGCGTTGCCCTGCACCTGCGAACAGCCGACCACCACGACGTCGTCGACCATGCCCACGACCACCACGACCATGGCCACCACGACGACGACGCCGGTGCTCCCGACCAGTGCCGTCAACACGACGACCTCGGTGCTCCCGACCAGTGCCGTCAACACCACCGGGGGCACGTTGCCGGCCACCGGCCGACCGACGCAGGGTCTGACGACCTTCGCGTTGGTGTTGCTGCTCCTGGGTGGGATCGCGGTCGCGGCCGGCGCCGTCTCCAAGGTCCGCAAGGCCGACGACTGAGAACGAAGGGGGGAAGGAAACCTTCCCCCCTTCGGAACCCCCATCTGACGAACTCCGTACGAGAGCTTGTCGCAACGTCCCGAGTGGGAGCGCCCGAGTCGGGGCGCAGTACTGGTGCCGCGACCGGCAACGGTCGCGGCATCAGTAGAACTAGGTCTCGACGAGCTCGAGGATCTCGGCCGGGATGTCGAAGTTGCTGTAGACTTCCTGCACGTCGTCGTTGTCCTCCAACGCCTCGATGACGCGCAGCACCCGCTTCGCGTCCTCCGCGGTGTCGAGGGGGATCGACGTGGAGGCGACCATGGTCGCCTCGGCGGAGTCGACCGCGATGCCGGCGGCCTCGAGCGCCTCCCGGACGGCGTCGACGTGGCCGGGCTCGGTGGTGATCGTCCACGTGCCGTCGTCGTCGGTCACGTCGTCGGCTCCGGCGTCGAGGGCGGCGAGCATCACGTCGTCCTCGGCGACACTGCCGGGTACGAGCACGATGCCCCGCCAGCTGAACTGCCACGCCACCGAGCCCGGCTCGGCCATCGAACCTCCGAGCCGGGCGAAGACGTTGCGCACCTCCGAGCCCGCGCGGTTCCGGTTGTCGGTGAGCACCTCCACGAGCACCGCCACGCCGCACGGCGCGTAGCCCTCGTAGGTGATCGCCTCGTAGGTCACGCCTTCGAGCTCACCGGTGCCCCGCTTGATCGCCCGCTCGATGGTGTCGGTCGGCACGGACGCGGCGCGCGCCTTGTTGTACATCGTCCGCAACGTGGCGTTGGCCTCGATGTCGCCGCCGCCTTCTCGCGCCGCCACCTCGACCTGGCGGATGAGCTTGGCGAAGAGCTTGCCGCGGGCTTTGTCCTTGGCGCCCTTCTGGTGCTTGATCGTGGCCCACTTCGAATGACCGGACATCTAGACCATGACCTCCTCGAGGAAACGCTGGTGGAGGCGAGGATCGCCTGACAGCTCCGGATGGAAGGCAGCGGCGGTGAGGGCACCCCGCCGCACGAGCACCGGCCGTCCCTCGTGGACGGCGAGCACCTCGACACCCGGGCCGACGCGCTCGACCACCGGGGCCCGGATGAAGACGGCGTGGTACGGGCGCTCCTCGAGCCCGGCGACCAGCAGATCCGTCTCGAACGAATCGACCTGGCGGCCGTAGGCATTCCGCCGCACCGAGAGATCCAGCACGCCGAAGCTGCGCTGGTCGGCTCGGCCGTCGAGCACGTCGGTGGCCAGCAGGATGAGACCGGCGCACGTGCCGAGGACGGGCAGGCCCTCCGCCAACCGGTCGGCGAGCGGCTCGAAGAGACCCGACGACTCGAGCAGCAGCGACATGGTGGTCGACTCCCCGCCGGGCATCACGAGCGCCTCGACCCGCGCCAGGTCCTCCGGGGTGCGGACCTCGACCGGCGTCACGCCCAGCTGCGCGAGGACACACGCGTGGGCATCGAAGGCGCCTTGGAGGGCGAGGACGCCGACGGGGAAGTCGAGCCGCCGCGTCAGGCGCCGCGCCGGCGCGGCTTGGACGCTCTACCGACGCCCGCTTCGCGCCCACCTGGCGGCCTCATCGCGCTCACCAACCCCGCTCGGCCAGCTTCACCTCGAGCGAGGCGATCTCCTGGCCGGGCATCGCCTTGCCGAGGCCGCGGCTCACCTTGGCCAGGATGTCCGCGTCGCGGAAGTGAGTCGTGGCCTCGACGATGGCCTTGGCCACCGCGGCAGGGTGCTCGCTCTTGAAGATGCCGGAGCCGACGAACACCGCCTCGGCGCCGAGCTGCATGACGAGGGCCGCATCGGCGGGGATGGCGATGCCGCCGGCGCAGAACAGCGGGACCGGCAACCAGCCCGTTTCCGCGATCTCCTGCACCAGCGGGAGGGGGGCTTGGAGTCGCTTGGCCCAGTCGAACAGCTCCGCCTCGTCGGCCACGCCGATCTTGCGGATGTCGCCGATGATCGAGCGAAGATGGGTCACGGCCTCGACGATGTTCCCCGTGCCGGCCTCGCCCTTGGAACGGATCATCGCCGCGCCTTCGCCGATGCGGCGCAAGGCCTCACCCAGGTTGGTGGCCCCGCACACGAAGGGCACCGTGAAGGCCCACTTGTCGATGTGGTGGGCCTGGTCGGCAGGCGTGAGGACCTCGCTCTCGTCGACGTAGTCGACGCCGAGGGCCTCGAGGATCTGGGCCTCCACGAAGTGGCCGATGCGGGCCTTGGCCATGACCGGGATGGTCACCGCCGCCTTGATCCCTTCGATCATCTCCGGGTCGCTCATCCGCGCCACGCCACCGTCGCGGCGGATGTCGGCCGGCACCCGTTCGAGGGCCATCACCGCGCAGGCGCCGGCGTCTTCGGCGATCTTGGCCTGCTCGGGGTCGACGACATCCATGATCACGCCGCCCTTGAGCATCTCGGCCAGACCGCGCTTCACCCGGAACGTCCCGGTGGCGCGCGGTGTCGTCGAGGTCTCGGACGGCTCGGACATGCGGCCATTGTAGAGGCGAAGCTCTCGGAGTCCCCAGCGACTTCCCGCGTCCGGCAGCGCGTGCTCGTCGATCGCCACGGCGTTCACACCCACGCGTGGAAGGCAAAGCGGTCCTGCTGCAGACGGGTGAGCGGCGGCGCCCACCGGCCTTTGGCCGCGTCGCGGACCCAACGGGCGGCGCGGACGACGGCCGGGCGTCGCCAGACCACCTCGGCGCGGCGGAACCCGGCCGCCCGCAGCAAGCCGAGCACGGCGGGCACGTTCGGGGCCCACCAGTTGGTCGCGTCGTGGTTCAACTCGTCGCCGGGGAAGAAGGCGGCCGCCGGCCGTCTCGTGAAGAGCATGTCCACCTCCGTCTCGACCACGGCCATGCCTCCGACGACGGAGTGCACCTTCTGCAGGGCCAGCAATGGGTTCTGCATGTGGTAGAGCACCCCGAGGAACAAGACGATGTCGAAGCGGCCGCCGACGGCCTCCGGGCTGAGGTCGAGCACGTCGATGCGTTGATCCTCCACCCTCGACCCGAGCACCCGGCGGGCCAGGTTGAACCCGTCCTGGTTGGCCCAGCTCGGGCCACCCCCCCAGCAGAAGTCATCCGTGGCGAGCACACGGGCCGCCCCCCGGCGCTCCATCTCGAAGGAGTAGAAGCCGTCCCATGCGCCCACGTCGAGGACGGTGTGGCCGTCGAGGCGGGCCGGGAGCTTGAGCCGCCGCAACGTGCGCGAGGGGTCGTACACCCCGCTCGTGCGCACCCCGTGGCCGAGATCCATCGAGTGGAACCACTGGATGGCCTCCACCTCGGCCCTCAGGCCGGCCAGCACGGAGGAGGGGTCGGGGACGGCGGCGGTCATCAACCCGGCGGGTACGCCACCGTGGCTGGATCAGACCCAGCCGGCACGAGCACGGCGCCGCCCTCGCGTGACAACTCCACCCAGGTGCGCCCCGGCGTCAGCGTGATCTCGTGCCCCGCCGCGTCGGTGAGCGCGGCCGGCTTCGACGGATCGGGCCGGGTCCAGCGACCCGGGATGACGCCCCCGCCCGTGAGCACCCAGGCCGTTCCCGAGCCGGTCGTCTGTGCCTCCGGTGAGATGGGGTCGGCGGCGCTGCGGCCGTAGTTGACGAACTCGATGACGACGTTGGCCGGTGCCACGGGGACGCCCGCCGAGTCGGTGTGGGGGCGGTCGTCCGTGCTGCGCCGCCAACCCGACAGCTGCGGATCCCACTGCCATGCCACCCTCGTGCCGTCCATCGTGAGCTTCGCCCCGACGACGGGTGTCACGGCCGCGGCGGTCCCGGAGGGCCGGAAATGGAAGAGGGGCGGCGGTGGCTCGGCCTCGGGCGGGGTGAAGCTGTCCCACAGCTTCGTGGTGGTCGTGTAGAGGTTGTGCGGCGAATGGCGCGAGGGGTCTCGGTAGTAGCCGCCCACCTCGTAGTGGCCGGTGGCGTTGGCGTCGACGGCCACGCCGGCGCGGCCGAGCGCGGCGATCGTGCCCTTGTTGGCGCCCGACCAGGCGAAGATCGGGAAGCCGAACTCGGGCAGCAGTGCGATGTCGGTGGTGCGGGCGGAGCGGATGGGCCCGACGGGGTTCGACGGGGTCGAGTCGAACACCGCGAAGAACCGCGTGATCCCTTCCACGATCTCCTCGTAGACCACGTCGGCCTGGTTCAGGCCGGTCTGGGGCCGCGCTTGGGGATGGTTGTCGATCTTCACCACGAGGGCCGGCCGGGCCGCTCCGGTGGGGTCGGTGATCGGGAGACCGGTGAGCGGCCAGACCGGGCGCCCCGGGACCGTCGTGGCCACCGTGGTGCGGGGCGCGGGAGTGGCCACGCTCGTGGCGAGGGTCGTCGATGTCGTCGTCGTGGTGGTGGTGGTGGTGGTGGTCGCCGTGGCCGCCTTCGAGGAGCCGGAACACGCCGAGGCCATCAGGCAGGCAGCGAGGCCGGCGGTGGCCGCCAGTCGAGCGCGCTTCACAGCTCACGCAGCGCGGCGATGCGCTCTTCGAGAGGCGGATGGGTGTCGAACAGGCGGTTGAGCCGGGACAGCTGGCCTTCCTCGGGCGAACGAGCCGTCGGCTGCTCGATCCAGAGATGGGCGGTGGCCCGGGAGGCGGAGTGCACGACTGTCTGGTCGTCGCGCAGCTTCTCGAGCGCGGAGATCAGCCCGGGTGGGTAGCGCGTCAACTTCACCGCCGACACGTCGGCCAACGACTCCCGGTTGCGGCTCACCGCGAACTGCATGAGCTGGGCGATGAGGGGGGCGAGGATGAGCAGCAGGAAGCCCACTGCCGCGAGGATCGCCCCAGCGGGGTTGTTGTCGCGGTCGCTGTTGCTGCGCCGTCCGCCGCCCCACCACAACATGCGGATGGAGATGTCGGCCATGAGCGCGATGCCCCCGACCATGGTCACCGCGAGCGTGCTGATGAGGATGTCGTAGTTCTTGATGTGCGACAGCTCGTGGGCCAGCACACCTTCGAGCTCGACGCGATTCATCTTGTCGAGGAGCCCGGTGGTGACCGCGATCGCGGCGTGTTGCGGGTTGCGCCCGGTGGCGAACGCGTTGGGGGCATAGTCGTCGACGACATAGATGCGGGGCATCGGCAACCCGCTCGCGATGGTGAGACCTTCGACGAGGTTGTAGAGACGCTTGTAGGTGTTGGGGTCGGCGGGCTGGGCTCGGCTGACGGCGAGCGCCACCTTGTCCGAGTTCCAGTAGGACGCGAAGGCAAGGGCGCCCGCGATGAGGAGGGCGAAGATCATGCCGACCCAGCCGCCCTTCAGCACTGCGTAGTTGACGGCCGCGGCCACGGCCACGACGAGCAGCACGAACCCGAGGATGAGGAGAGCCGTGCGCCGCTTGTTCGCGGCGATCTGTTCGTACATCCGAGACTACGGACGCCCGAACGGGCTAGAACTGGACCTTGGGCACCTCGCGGGCGCCCTCTTCGGCCTCGAAGTACTCCCGCGGCGAGAACTTCATCGGGCCGGCCAGCAGCACCCCGGGGAACTGCTGGATCTTGTTGTTGTACTTCAAGACGGCGTCGTTGTAGAACTGCCGGGAGTACGCCACCCGGCCTTCGGTCGCCGTGAGCTCCTCCTGCAACTCGGAGAAGTTCTGGTTGGCCTTGAGCTCCGGATAGCTCTCCGACAGGGCGAACAACTGCCGCAGGGCGCCGGTGAGCACGTTGTCGGCCGCGGCCTGCTGCTGGGGTCCTTGCGCGGTCATCGCCGCGTTGCGGGCGTTCACGACGCCCTCGAGGGTCTGGCGCTCGTGGGCGGCGTAGCCCTTCACCGTCTCGACGAGGTTGGGGATGAGGTCGAGGCGGCGCTTGAGCTGCACGTCGATCTGCGACCAGGCGTTCTCGACCCGGTTGCGGGACGAGATCAACCCGTTGAAGGCCGCGATCACGTACACCACCGCCAGCACCACGAGGACGAGGATGATGATGAAGACGACGGTCATGTGGTTCCTTCGACTGGTGGATGGCTCGCCTCAGCGCGCCACCCAGGACGCAGGCAGCATACGGCCGAATCGCCACCGACTTGTCCCGGCATGGGTTGGTCCGAGCGAGACGAGGTGCTCGTAACGGTCCTCGTACAGGCCGGCCAACCGGTCCATCGACAGCTCCTCGGCTCGGGAGGTGCCTGCCCGCCGCAGCTCGTCGGCCACGGCGTCGTCGGTGAGCACCGTACGCAGGGCGCGGGCAAGGGCGGCGGCGTCGCCGGCGGGCGGCATCACGGCGTCGAGACCGGGCCGCGCCACGTTCCGGTAGCCCGGGATGTCCGAGGCCACCACCGGCGTACCGGCCGCCATGGCCTCCAGCAGGACCACCCCGAAGGACTCCCCGCCGAGGGCCGGGGCGCAGAAGACGGTCGCGCCGCGCAGGCGGGCCGCCTTCTCCCGTTCGCTGATCCTCCCGAGCCATTCGATCCGAGGATCACCGGCGTACGCGGCCTGGAGCCGCTGGGTGTCGGGCCCGTCGCTGCCGATCCAGAGCTGCACCGGGCTGGGCAGCTCGCGCATGGCTTCCAGCAGCACCTCGAGGCCCTTGCGCGGCTCGTGGCGCCCGCAGAAGAAGATGGTGGGGGCGGCCGGCTTGTAGGGCTCGGCCGAGCGGAGCTTGTTCAGCTCGATGCCGTTGAACAGCACGTCGTAGCGGCCGTCGAGATAGCGGGCGGCGAGGTCGCGCGCCGCGCCCGACACCGCGCAGCGCAGGTCGAGACGCCCGGCGAGGTAGCGGACGCCGCGGTTGAACAGGCGGTACGACGCGCTGTCGCCGGCGGCGTGGAAGGTGCCGACCACCGGCGCAGGGTGCATGAGCAGCGCCGTCATGGTGGGGCCCGGGGCGATGGGCTCGTGCAGGTGCAGGATGTCGAAGTCCTCGTCGCGCAGGGCCCGGATGGTGCGGAGAGCGGCGGGGGCGTCGGGGGCGAGGGGTGCCACCGACCCGTTGGCGAAGGCCGGGATGCTCATGCCGAGCGGCGTGACGAACAGCTCTGGAGGCGGCCCGTCGCAGGGTGCGAGCACGCGGGCCTCGTGTCCCATCGCCCGCAACGCGCGGGCCAGCCCGAGGACCTGGCCCTGGACCCCGCCCGGGACCGACAGGCTGTAGGGGCACACCAGCCCTATGCGCATCGGGGAGACGCTAGTGCGCGAGGGCTACCGTCGCTGTGATGACCGACGTAACCGATGCCGCAAACGCACGCCCTGCCCTCTCCCTCGTGGCGACCGCGGGCAAGCGGCAAGCCATCCTCGACACCGCCGTCGAGGCGGAGCGGCGTGGCTTCGCCGGCCTGGCGCTGCCGAGCCTGGGCGGCACAATGGGCCTCGCCGTCTCCCTCGCCCACGTCACCTCGAGGATCCCCTATTGGACCTCGATCCAGCCGATCTACCTCGCCACCGCCGTCGAGACCGCCGCCACCACCGCCCACATCGACGAGGTCTCGAACGGCCGGTTCCGCCTCGGCCTCGGTGTCAGCCACGAGCCCGTCACCCGTCGCCTCGGCGTGGCCGCCGGGCGACCGCTGGCCGACATGCGCGCCTACGTCGAGGCGCTCCGGGCGGCCGGCATCCGCACGCCGATCTACCTGGCCACGCTGCGCGACAAGATGCTGGACCTCGCCGCCGAGATCGCCGACGGCGCCATCTGGGCCAACGCGGCCCGCTCGCACATGGCGGCCCAGGTGGCGCGGCGTGGCGGACGAGCGTCGCGACACGTTCTTCCTGGCCGACATGGTCCCGACGGTGATCGATGACGACCGCGCCGCGGCTCGGGTCATCAACCGCCGCACCCTCACTGGCTATCTGAGCCTCCCCAATTACCGGAACTACTGGAAGCAGGCCGGCTACGTCGAGGAGATGGAGGCCGTAGAGGCGGCGCTCGATGCCGGTGACCGAGAGCGCCTTCCCGAGTTGATGAGCGACCGCTGGCTCGACGACTGCACGTTGTCGGGTTCGGTCGGCGAGGTGCGCGACGGTCTCGCTGCGTGGCGCGAGACGGGCGTCGTGCCGATCGCCGTGATGTCGTCGACCAGTGGGGGCCAGCTCAAGGCCATCCAGGAGCTCTTCTCCGCCTTCGAGTGACGCACCGCCGAGGAACCCGTCGCGCCCCGCCAACCTCGTTCATGCGGGTCGATCCGCGTGCATCTGCGCGAAGTGACACGCACGAACGCAAGAAGGCGCGCGTCGGAATGGGTCGATCGGACCCTCCGGCTGGCGGCGCCGCGTCCGATCAGTGAGTACGCCGCTTGGGTGAGATCCCTCCGGCGTCCGGATCCGCGGGGCGGCGCGACCGGGCGCCGGGGGACATTCCCGAGGTTCGACGGTGGGCGGGCGGCCCACCGTCGAGCCTGCGGCACGGCGCAGGCCGGTCACCCCGACGGGAGCACGGCCTCAGGCGAGGACGGCGTCGTACAGGCGCCGCAGCGCGGAGAGGTGCACCCCGGTGCCGATGGCCAGAAGATTGGGCGCCACCTCCACGCGCTGCGCGTAGAGGCGCATCGCCGTCTGGTCGATGCTCACGCCCATCAGGTACTTGATCGCCTTCCAGTACCGGAGCCGCTCGCGGTCGAGCTCGACGCCGGTGACCTCGCGGATGCGCACGATCCAATCGGGCTCGCTCATCACTCGGCTGCCGCGCATGGCGATCAGGTAGGCCCAGTCGTCGTACTCGTCGCCGAGATGGGTGAACTCCCAGTCGACGAGGGCGGTGATCCGCCCATCGAGATGCATGTAGTTGCCAGGGCCGGGGTCGGCGTGGACGATGCAGAGCCGGTCGGTGACCGGCGCGTGCGTGCGGAGCCACGCGATGGCCTCCTCGACCAGCGGTGAAGGCTCACCCAGCAGGCCGCTGCGATAGGTCCGCTCCCACCGCTCGACCTGGGCCAGCGCGGCGCCCGTCGGGCCTTCGGGAATCGTCAGGAACCCGCCGGCCAGCGCCACCGGGTCGAACTGGTGGAGGCGATCGAGGAGCCTGAGGTACTCGTCGATCGTCTCGTGGTCGAGGGTCGACACTCCGGACACGAACGCCATGACGAAGAAGGGTTGCCCGAGGACATCACCCGTCTCCTCGTAGGCGAGGATCTCGGCGACGGGGAAGCCCTCGGCGTGGAGGGCTCGCATGATGTACACCTCGTTGGCCGAATCGGTCCCGAGGAGCCCGCTCTGCTCCACCCGGGCCACGAGGCGGCGGGGTTCCCCGCCGATGGTGGCGTCGACGAGGTACATGGCTCGCGACTGCCCCATCGCCACCCGTTTGGCCGATCCGAGCTCGACCGGCGTCCCCAGCTCCTCACGCAGGTACGCCTCGAGCGCCGACGTGAGCGGCCTCCCGGTTTGGGCGGCCGGAGCTCGGGTCATCGATCGTCGCCCCGCATGGCCACGTGGAGCGCGGAGAGCAGAGGAGCGGCGGCGGCGACCTCCTCGTCGAGCTGCGCCGACAGGATCGGGTGCAACGCGGCGATCACCCGCTCGGCGTCCGCGCCACCGTCTTCCCGAGCCCACACGAGCAGCCCGCTCGCCCGCTCGTACGCGGAGCCGTCGCCCGCTCGCGCCGCGGCCTCCGGCCCGAGACCGGGGCAGAGCTCGTCGAGCACGGCGGCCAGCTCCTCGCGATGGCGTGCCGGCCGGTTGTCGTGCAGGAGCTCCGACGCGTAATGGAGCGCTTCGACGATGATCCGAGTGCACGAGCGGGGCCACTCGTCGTGGAGCTCGGGCAGCACGACGTCACGGAGCACGGCCGCGGAGTTGGCCAGGATCGTGTCGACGTCCGGCAGGGCGGGAAGCGTCACGAGGGCGGGTTCCAGGCACCGCTGATGGCACCCCGCTCGGCATGGCTCAGGGCCTTGCGGGCGGCCCAGTGCGCCTCCCAGTCGTCGCAGATGCCCTGGCGACCGTGCCAGTAGTCGACTTCGAGGCACACCAGCCCGTCGCGGAACTCGAGCCGGCTCACGCCCTCGCCCATGTCCCACTTGCCGGCGTTGTCACCGCTGTCGATGCGCACGTAGACGAACCACTGCACGCAGATGCCGTTCTCGGAGATGAACATCTCCTCGACCGGCAGCCGCATGCGACCGGCCGCCTTCTTCCAGAAGTCGGCGACCGCCTCGTGCCCGACGATGGCTTCCGGGTGCCCGACGATGTCGCGCATCACCACGTCCGGCGTCATGTACTTCGTCGGCGCCCAGGGGTCGTCGCTGAACCATCCCTCCCAGAACAGCTTCTTCGCACACTCGATCTCACGCTCGCCGATCGCCATCGTGGCACCTTCCTCCTGTCAAGTCTCGGTCACGCCGGGATAGGGACCTCCTACGACCGCTTCTAGCAGGCCGAGCCCGGTCTCGGACGGGTCGTCGAGGTTCTGGTAGACGGCGAAGGTCTCGGCCCATGCGCCGTTGCGCTGCGGGACGACCTCGCCGTCGAGTCCGCGCACCACGGTGGGATCCGAGACGTCCCACACCTCCCCCTCCACGACATCCTCGCCGCGATAGACACCACGGCCGAGGCCGTCGTCGTAGCCGCCCCAGTAGCCACCGCCCTGCATGTACGCGGGCCGGCTCACGGTGCGCATCGAGAGCCGCTCGGCACCGCCATCGGCCCGCGTGAAGCGCACCACCGCGGTGTCGAGTCGCCGGCGGCCCTTGACGAACTGGGCCGTGTCCACTGCTACAGCACGGTAGGAGAACCCGTCGCCGTCCGAGTCGTAGCAGGGCTCGCTGCGGCTCTCGAAGAGACTGAACTCGCCGTCGGCGCCGTGGTGGAACCAGTAGTAGAGCGCCCGCCCTCCGAAGCGCACGAGCGCCCACTGCCGGAGCCCGAAGTGACGGAGCGTGGCACCGAGGTAGGCCGCGCCGGACGGGGGCGCGGCAAAGCCCTTGTGCTCACCCGTGCCGGTGTCGCCAACGCCCCAGGAATGGTCGCGTGCCCCTGCCCAGGAGTCGTCGAGGTCGAATCGGCGGCCGTGGATGCAGATGGAGCCCGACACCTTGCCTACTTGGACGAAGTTCGACCGGGCCCGCACCAAGCGGCCGTCGACGTACCGGCGAGTGCCCGGGGTCTCGTCGTGGCACGGCGCGATCCCCTCCCAGAGCAAGTCGAACTCGACCCCGGTGCGGTTCTCGCGGCTGCCGAAGCGGATGGTGCGCAGCCCTTCCAGGATCTCCATCCACATCGGGCCGCAGGAGAGGTCGTCGATGCCAGGACGCATGCGCCGGCTGACTCGAAGGTTGTACTGGCGGCCGTCGTCGAGCGAGCAGATGGCATAGCCGTCGACCACGTTGGTGTTCGGGTACCAGCGCAGCGCCGTGATCAAGTTGCAGGTGCCGGCGGGATCACCGACGCAGAACCAGTAACCGTCGCTCCACTGGGCGCTCTCGCTCACAACGGTGTCGAAGGTGTCGAGCGTCTGGTGGCGCGGCCATTCGTCGAGTTGCGTCAGGGTCCGGGCCATCTTCCCCTACTCGGTCGGCTCGGCCACGTTAACTTCCCGCCATGGCTTTGCTCGAAGGCAAGAAGGTCGTGGTGCTCGGAGCCTCGAGCGGGATCGGCTGGCGCATCGTCGAGCTCTTCGCGGAGCACGGCGCCACCCAGGTGATCGCCGCCCGCCGAGTGGACAACCTCGCCAAGCTCGCCATCCAGACCGACGCCCTGCCGACGCGCTGCGACGCCACCGATCACGACGATGTCAAGGCGCTGGTCGACTTCGCCCTCGCCCAGATGCGCGGGATCGACGTCGCGGTGAACTCGGCGGGCGTGAACAAGCCATCGGCGATCCGCGACATCACCCCCGAGCTCATGCGCGAGATGGTCGACATCAACTTCCTCGCCCACTACTGGTTCATGAAGCACTTCGGCACGGCCATGGCCGAGCGAGGCGGCGGGTCCATCATCAACGTCACCTCCGCCACGGCCATCATGGTGCCGCTCCACCAAGCCCCTTACTCTGGATGCAAGGCGGGCGTGAACTTCGTTACCAAGATCGCGGCCCGTGAATTCGGCCCCGACAACGTGCGGGTCAACGCCATGGCGCCAACGTTCGTGCCGACAGCCATGAACAAGTACGGAGGCCTCGTGCCGATCGACGAGGCCCGCGTCGACCTCGACGCCGACACCCCGGTGACCGAGGGGTTCATCGAGGAGACACCGCTCAAGCGGATCGTGACCGTGGACGACTGCGCGGATGTGGCGCTGTTCCTGGCCAGCGACCTGTCGAACTCGATCACCGGCCAGATCATCCCGGTCGACAACGGCAACACCCTCAAGCGCCTGCCAGACCTCGGCCGCCGCGGTTGACGTCTGGCGCTTCGCCCTGACGCCTCGCTCTGGCACGGCCGCGGCGCCGCGACTTTCCCCACAGTGAGAAGCTCTCGGTCGAGAGCAGAGAGTCCGCGGAGCAGGCCCTGGCGCGATCTCGTTCTGAGTCGAACGGTGCCCGCCTGAGTCGTGGCGCTCAGGTCGGCCACCGCGTCGAAGTGGGGGGCAGGAAGCCCGGGTCAGGCGCTGGGGACGGCCTCCGCCGCCGCAAGGTCGAGCAGGACTTCTCGCGCCTCGGGCTGGGCATCCTCCTAGGCCTAGTCGACGTCGAAGATCTTCACCTGACGCATCCGGCGCACGGTGAGTGAGGCGCCCTTCTCGACGGCGAGGCCAGGGCGTTCGATCCGCGGCCTGGATCATGAATGGCGGTGCCGGAAGTCAGCGACCTGAGCCGTCGTCCTCGGGCCAGACGGGCTGCATCATGTGCCACTGGTCGGGGGCCGCCCGGATCATGTCCTCCATGACGCCGGTGAGCTCTCGTGTCACTCGCAGGACGTCGTCATGCACGCGGCCGCGCCGCTCGGTCGCCAAGGGCGCCCGGATGTCGGCGAAGTGCCCGTTGTGACGGTGGGTGAAGTACACGCCCGTTGGAATGATCGGCGCGCCGCTGCGGAAGGCCATCACGGCCGGGCCGCCGGGCATCGTGGTGGACGCCCCGAAGAACTTCACCGGGAGGCCGTCGCCCCGGATGTCACGGTCGCACAGCAGGCACACCACCTCGTTGGCGGCGAGTGCCTGGAGCACTGCGGGACCGGCCTCCGGGCCGAGACCGACGACGGTCATGCCGAGGGAGCGGCGGTACTGGGCGAAGAACTCGAAGAGCTCCGGCGGTTCGATCGGCTCGACCACGACCGTCAGCTTGTGGCCGCGGTCGACCATCCAACGCCCCGCCCATTCCCAGCCCCCGAGGTGCGGGAGAGCCAGGATCACCCCGCGGCCCCGCTCGAGGGCGTCGACGATGCGCCCGTAGCCGCGGAAGGCGAAGCCGGCATCGATGGCGGCGGCACTGAGTGACGGGACCCGGAAGCTGTCGATCCAGTAGCGCGAGTACGAATCGAAGGTGGCGCGCACGGCCCGGTCGAGGCGAGCTCCCCGCAGGGTCGGGTCGATGCGGGTGAGGTTGCGGGCCACGATCGCGCGGCGTTCCCGCATGAGCTGTGAGAAGCCGAGCCCGGCGGCCACGGCGAGGCCATCGCTCAGGGTCTCGGGCAGGTATCGCGCGATGAAGTAGGCGAACCGGTACCCGGCCAGGCCGATGTTCTCGACGCCTTCGTCGCGAGTGTGCGGCACGCCGCTCGGGCTCAGGCGCCCCGGCTACGCCGCAGCTCGGACCAACGGCGGCTGCGGGCCGAGCTGCGAGCCGTGCGACGCTGGCGACGGGCCGCACGACGCTCGAGCACGACGGGGGCGGCGTTGGCCTGGCGCCACACCTTCACGAACCGCTGGACTGCGGTGAAGCCGGTGAGCACGAGCATCGCCCACAGCAGGGGCACGAGCAGCGGCGAGAAGATCAGCCCGAGGCACAGCAGGATGACTCGCTCGGCCCGCTCCATCAGGCCGCCCTTGGCCTGCAACCCGAGCGACTCGGCCTTGGCCCGCTCGTAGCTGATCAGCGCGGACAGCCCGAGGATCGCCACCGGGAGCATGGCGAGGGTGCCGCGATCGTCGGCGATGAACCACCAGGCGAGCCCGCCGAACAGCAGCATGTCGGTGACGCGGTCGGCCACCGAGTCGAAGAAGGCCCCCCGTTGGCTGGCCGACCCCGAGGCCTTGGCGAGGGCCCCGTCGAGCAGGTCCGGCAGGGCCGCCAGCACCACGAACACGAATCCCAGGAGCAGGTGGCCCAGAGCGATCGTGACGGCCGCCGCCACCGCGATGACGAGGCCGATCAAGGTCAGATGGTCCGGCGTGAGGCGGGTACGGCGCAGCCCGTCACCGACCGGTTCGACCGCCTTTTCGATCGGCGCGCGGAACCTCCCGTCGAACATGGTGTCCAGGTTATCGACCGCAGCCGACCGATCGGCGGTCTGGCGGCCCGGGTTCGACGGACGCGCCGCCCTCGGTAGCATCGGCCCTCTTGACACCCGCACCTGTGCTGCTCCATCGGAGGAACCGGATACATGAAGCGCGTGCCCACGGAAGACATCCGCAACGTCGCCCTGGTCGGCCACAGCGGCAGCGGGAAGACGACGTTGGCTGAAGCCCTCCTGTCCCGGGCCGGCGCCATCACCCGCGTGGGAAGGGTGGAGGACGGCTCGACCGTCTCCGACACCGAGCCTGAGGAGCAGAAGCGGGGCATCTCGATCTCGCTGGCGGTGCTGCCGGTCGAGTGGGAGGGCCGCAAGATCAACGTGCTCGACACCCCCGGCTACGCCGACTTCGTGGGAGAGGTCGAAGCGGCGCTGCGGATCGCCGATCTCGCCGTGTTCGTCGTGAGCGCGGTGGAAGGCGTCGAGGCCCAGACCGAGCTCGTATGGCGGCGGGCCGAGGAGCGCGGCGTCCCCCGGCTCGTCTTCGTGAACAAGCTCGACCGCGAGCGGGCGGACTTCGAGCGGACGCTGGAACAGCTCCGCGACACCTTCGGCGCCGGGATCGCGCCGCTCGAGCTGCCCCTCGGCCTGGAGGCCGGGTTCACTGGGGTGGCCGACCTGTTGACCGACAAGGCCTTCGTCTACAACGCGGACGGCACCCATCAGGAGGCCGAGATCCCCGCCGCGCTCTCGGAGCTCGAGCACCAGGTGCACGACAACCTCATCGAGGGCATCGTCGTCGCCGACGACGGGCTCATGGAGCGCTACCTCGAAGGAGACGTGCCGAGCTTCAAGGAGCTCGAGCACACACTGGCCGCCGGGGTCGCCGCCGCCTCCGTGTTCCCGGTCGTCTGCGGCTCGGCGCTCACCGGCGTGGCCATCGACCGCCTGCTCGACTTCATCTGCGAGATCGGTCCCTCGCCGGCCGATCGGCCCGTCGTCGTGGCCGCCGGCAACACCGAGACCGACGTCGCGCCTGATGCCTCCGGCCAGCCGTTGGCCTTCGTGTTCAAGACCATCGCCGACCCCTACGTCGGCCAGCTCTCGCTCTTCAAGGTGCTCTCCGGCACTGTCAAGTCCGACGAGCAGCTCACGAACCCGCGCACCGGCGTCACCGAGCGGCTGCACGGCCTGTTCCATCTCCGGGGCAAGGAGCAGGAGCCGACCAACTCCGTGGTCGCCGGCGACATCGCCGCCGTGGCGAAGCTCGCCGCCACCGGCACGGGTGACACGCTGGCACCGAAGAACCTCCCCGTCCGGGTGCCGCCCGTCTCCCCCCGCCAGCGGTGCTGTCGCTGGCGGTGAAGGCCCGCACCCAGGCCGACGACGACAAGCTCTCGTCGGCGTTGCAACGCCTCCAGGCCGAGGACCCGGCCTTGGTCGTCGAACGCAACGACGAGACCCGCCAGGTGCTCATCAAGGGCACCGGAGAGACGCATCTCGCGGTGGCCCTCGAGCGGCTGCAGCGGAAGTTCGGCGTCAACGTCGACACCGAGGACGTGCGGGTTCCCTACCGCGAGACGATCACGGGCGGAGCCGAGGCGGAGGGCAAGTACAAGAAGCAGTCCGGTGGCCACGGACAGTTCGGTGTGGCGTGGCTGCGGGTCGAGCCGAAGGATCGGGGCACCGGCTTCGAGTTCGTCGACAAGATCGTCGGCGGCGCCATCCCCCGCCAGTTCATCCCGGCGGTGCACAAGGGCATCGAGGAGACGATGGCCGGGGGCGGGGTGCACGGATTCCCCGTCGTCGACGTGCGCGTGGAGTGCTTCGACGGCAAGTACCACTCCGTCGACTCCTCGGAGATGAGCTTCAAGATGGCGGGCGCGCTCGGGTTCAAGGATGCAATGGCCAAGGCGGGTGTCGTCGTCCTCGAGCCGATCTCCTTGCTGAAGGTCACGGTGCCGAGCGCGTATCAGGGCGACGTGATGGGCGACATCAACGCCCGTCGCGGTCGCGTCCAGGGCACCGAGTCCGTCGGCAACGGCGAGCAGGAGGTCGTCGCCCTCGTGCCGACCTCGGAGATCATGCGCTATGCCATCGACCTGCGCTCGATGACGGGGGGCCGGGGTCGCTTCTCGGCCGAGCACGACCACTACGACGTGCTGCCCGCGCATCTCGTCGACAAGGCGAAGGCCAGCCTGAAGGCCACTCAAGGGTGAGGCTCGCCCACGCCGGGGGTGGGGCGTGACCGGCTCGAGCCCCGAGGACGTGGCGGTTGCCTTCCGGACGTTCCCGCGTCGGCTGTCCGCCTTGCTGGCGAGCGCCGAGGACGATGCGGCGCGCACGGCCGCGGGCCCACTCACGCAGCAACTCGATGATCTGATCCGCGGCACCGCCCGCTCGTTCGGCCTGGCCGCCGACGGAGATCTGCCGAGCCTGACAAGCCGCCTGGCCCAGGCCATCGACGACCGGCCCGCCGACCAGTGGACCCCCGAGCGCCTAGACGAGGTTCGGGCCGCCGCCCTCGAAGGCGGCCACCTCCTACGCCAGATCGAAGCGACGCTGAACCGCTGAGGCTCCCGCGCCGCGCCGGCCGGCCGGGCCCGAAGTTGAACCGGCATGGGCTGTCCACGGCCCTCTCCGGTTCAAGTTCGGCCGCGACAGCCGTGGCCGCGAGGGCAGCGTTCAGGCCGGCTCGGTCCAGTCCTCCTCGGGGTTGTCCTCCACGAGGTGCTCGACGACGTGGCCATCGATCGCGTCGACGAGTACGAACCCGCGACGGCGAGGTGGGTTCTCGATCGAGTAGAGGAGGATGCGCCAGGTCGGTCGGCTGCGCAGGCCGCGCCATGCCATCTGGGCGGAGGCGTGTCCGACAGGGAAGCCGACTTGCCGGGTGGCGGCCACCAAGGCGTCCTTCTCGTCGAGGCGGAGGTGCCAGCTCGAGGTGAGCGACATCACCCCGGCGAAGGCGAGCAGGCCGGCCGCAAGCAGGAATCCCCCGTTGACCAGGCCGTTGGCCCGGTCGTGGGCCACGATCCACGCCAGGAGACAGAGCGCGGCGATCACCAGGTACATGACGCCGGGGATGCGGCGCCGGCTGTTGTCAGGGAACCGGTAGGGCCCGACGAAGCCGCTGACGTCGAGATCGCTGGGCAGTTCGTCGCGGACCTCGCCCGGCGAGCCCGGTGTCTCCGGCGCTTCCTCAGCCATGGTCGTCCAGGCTAGGAGGCGACGACGCGTCGCCGAGGGTCGCGCCCGGCCACGCGGCGCGGATCCTTGCCGCGCTGGCCTCCAGTGACTCGGGCATCACGCGGACTTCGGCGGCGGCGGTCATGAAGTTCGTGTCCCCGCTCCAGCGAGGCACGACGTGGACGTGGAGATGGCTGGGGACGCCCGCGCCGGCGGCCCGGCCGAGGTTCAGCCCGATGTTGATGCCATCGGGGCGGTAGGCGCGCTGCAGGGCGTCGACCGCCCGCGCCACGCCGGTCCAGAGCTCGGCGTGCTCGTGCGGCGACAGCGCGCCGAGCTCACCGACCTCGCGGTAGGGCATCACCAACAGATGGCCGCTCGTATAGGGGAAGGCGTTCAGGATGGCGAAGCAGCACTCCCCGCGCCACACGATGTGCGTCTCCGAGTCGGGCAGGCCCGAGCCCAGGATGCGGGCGAACACCGACGCCTGGCCATCCTGCGCGGCGTCGGCGGCCGCCACGGCCTGGATGTACGCGCTGCGCCATCCGGCCCAGATGTGCTCGAGGGGCATCTACTGGAGCGACGCCACCGCGACGTCGGCAGCGAGCCGCTGGATGAAGGTGTCCACCGGCACCCCCCGCTCGACCTCCTCGCCACGGGCGTTGACGCCCACTGTGCCGTCGCGCATGTCGTCCTCGCCGACGACGAGGATGTACGGCACCTTCTCGAGTTTGGCGGCGCGGATGCGCTTGCCGAGCGGATCGGCCGCCTCGGCCAGCTCGGCCCGGTAGGACTCCGCGCAGAAGCGGTCGACGAGGCGCCGGGCGTAGACGTTGTGGTCGTCGCTCACGGGGAGCACCCGCACCTGCTCCGGCGCGAGCCACGTGGGGAAGGCGCCCGCGTAGTGCTCGATCAGCACCCCGAAGAAGCGCTCGATCGATCCAAGTAACGCTCGGTGGATCATGACCGGGCGGTGACGGGCGTTGTCCGCTCCGACGTACTCGAGGCCGAAGCGCTCGGGCATGTTGAAGTCGAGCTGGATGGTGGACAGCTGCCACTTGCGGCCGATGGCGTCACGGACGTCGATGTCGATCTTCGGGCCGTAGAAAGCGGCCTCGCCCTCCTGCACCGTGTAGGGCAGGCGCTCGGCCTCGAGGGCGCTCCGCAGATGCTCGGTGGCGCGTGCCCAGACCTCGTCGGAGCCGGTCGACTTCGCCGGGTCTCGCGTCGACAGGTGGGCCTCGAACTCCTCGAAGCCGAAGGCGCGCAGCACGGACAGCACGAAGCCGAGCAGGCTACGGATCTCGCCTTCGGCCTGCTCCTCGGTGCAGAAGATGTGGCTGTCGTCCTGCGTGAACCCCCGGATGCGCAACAGCCCGTGGAGCACGCCGGCCCGCTCGTAGCGATACACGGTGCCCAGCTCGAAGAGCCGCAGCGGCAGCTCCCGGTAGCTGCGCTGCCGAGCCCCGTAGACGAGGCAGTGCATGGGACAGTTCATCGGCTTCGGGTAATAGGTGCCGTTGTCGAGCTCCATCGGCGGGTACATCGCGTCCGCATACCAATCGAGATGACCGCTCGTCTCGAAGAGCTTCGACTTCGCGAGGTGCGGAGTGTACGCGAACTGGTAGCCACCGCGCAGGTGTCGCTCGCGGCTGTAGTCCTCCATCACCTTGCGCACCATGGCGCCTTTCGGATGCCAGACGGCCAGGCCGCCCCCGAGCTCCTCGGGGAAGCTCACGAGGTCGAGCTCGGCCGCGAGCTTGCGATGGTCGCGCTTCTCGGCCTCCTCGAGACGGTGGAGGTGTTCCTGCAGGGCCTTGTCGCTCTCCCATACCGTCCCGTAGATGCGCTGGAGCATCGGGCGCTTCTCGTCACCCCGCCAGTAGGCGCCCGCCACCTTCAGCAGCTTGAAGTGCCCGAGGCGCCCCGTCGACGGAACGTGCGGGCCGAGGCAGAGGTCGACGAACTCGGGCGTGTTCCGGTAGACGCTCACCACCTCGCCGCCGCCGACCTCTCCCAGATCGAAGCTGTCGGCCTTGGCCGCGGTGGCGCGCTCGATGATCTCGCGCTTGTACGGCTGGTCCGCGAAGACCTCATCGGCCCTGGCCGCGGACAGCTCGGAACGCACGAAGGGCTGGTCCTCGGCGATGATGCGGCGCATCTCGGCGTCGATGGCGGCGAGGTCCTCATCGGTGAAGGTGGCGCCTCCGGGAAGCTCGAAGTCGTAGTAGAAGCCGTTCTCGATGGCGGGGCCGATCGTGTACTTCGCGCCAGGGAAGAGCCGGGTGACGGCCTGAGCCAGCACGTGCGCGGTCGAATGGCGCAGCACGTGACGGCCGTCGTCGCTGTCGGCCGTGATGACGCTCACCTTCGCCCCGTCCGGCACCGGGCGGCCGAGGTCGACGGTCTGCCCGTCGACGACCGCCGCCACCGCGGCGCGCTCGAGGCGCGACCCGACGGCGGCCACCACGTCGAGCGCGGTGGCGCCCTCGGGCAGCGATCGGGAGGACCCGTCGGGCAGGAAGATCTCGATGTCGGCCATAGCGATCGCGAGGCTACCGGTGGGCCGCCGTGACCCTCCGACCGGTTTCCCCGGCACGAGGCCGAGCCGAGCCGGCTCAGGCCGGGGCGACGACCTGCTCTTCGGCGAGGGTCAGGTCACTGACCCGGCCGACCCGCGCCGGCTCGGTGGGCAACCCTTCGGCCTGCTTGGTCGCGTAGGTGTTGCGGTACTCCTGGCCGGTGAGCGCGCGGATCTCGTACATCACCTCGTCCATGATCTCCCGGTAGGCGAGGCGGTCAGTGCCACGCTCCTGGTAGCGCTGCACGGGCACCGGCCGCCCGATCGTGATCTTGCAGGCCCGGAAGAGCTTGGGCATCTTGGCGTCGGGCGGCTGGATCTCGTTCGTGCCGACGATGCCGACCGGGTAGATCGGGCAGCCGACCTTCATGGCCAGGCGGGCCGCGCCCGTGTGACCCCGGTAGAGGTGGCCGTCGCGGCTGCGGGTGCCCTCCGGGAAGATGCCCATCAGCTCCCCTCGCTCCAGCACCTCCTCGGCGGCGTCGAGGGCGACCATGCTCTTCGCGCCGCCCGAGCGGTCGATCGGGATCATGCCCAGCATCGGGAAGAGGTACTTGGTCTTCCACGAGTCCATGTACTCGGCCTTGCCGACGAAGCTGATGCGGCGAGGCACGACGAGCATGAGGAAGGCCGAGTCCAGGAAGCTGATGTGGTTCGGGCACAAGATGGCGGGCCCGGAGGGCGGCAGTTCGTCGAGCCCGTTGGTCGCGATCTTCCACAGGGTGCGGGCGAGCGGCCGCACGACCTTGCGCGCTCGATCCTGGAGCGGGCCGGCCCCGACGGGTTGTTGCTCCATGATCACCTCCCTCCCGACTGCACGACAATCTAGTGCCCTGGCTGGCAGCGTTCGCCCCGTGGACCGTTCGCCCCGTGGACCGTTCGCTCAGGAGCAGGCCGCGTCGCGCCGGAGGGGCCGCCGAGGCGTCGGCTGGGCTCACCCGTCGTCGAGGCGCACCCCCAGCAGCGCGGCGGCGTCGCTGACTCCTTCGCCTCGGTCCGCGGCGTCGTCGATGGCGGCGACGGCTCGCGGTGTATCGAGGTCGTCGTCGAGCGCCAGGCGCACCTCCTCCACTGCCTTTCCGCTCGGGGCCGGTCCGGCCGCTCCGAGCCAGCGATCCAGCCGGGCGGCCGCGGCGGGCATCATCTCCTCGTCCCATTCCCAGCTGTCGCGATAGTGGTGGGCGACGATGCCGAGGCGAATGGCCCAGCGCGTCGTAGTCCCGTCGCAGCGCATCGACGAACACGAGGTTGCCCAAGCTCTTCGACATCTTCTCGCCGTCCTTGCGGACCATGGCGACGTGCATCCAGTGCCGCACGAAGGGCTCACCCGTAGCCGCCTCGCTCTGGGCGCGTTCGCATTCGTGGTGGGGGAAGATGAGGTCGGCGCCCCCGCCGTGGAGGTCGATCGTCGTACCGAGCTCTCGCAGGGCCAGCGCCGAGCACTCGATGTGCCATCCGGGACGGCCCGGGCCCCACATCGTCTCCCAGGCCGGCTCGTCGGGCGCGCTCGGCTGCCACAGCACGAAGTCGAGCGGGTGGCGCTTGTTCGGGTCGTCCACATTGCCGCCCCGCTCCCGCGCGTAGGCGAGCATCCGCGCTTCGTCGTAGTTGCTCACCGTGCCGAAGGCCGGGAAGCTGCGGACGTCGAAGTACACGGCGCCGCCGGCCTGGTACGCGTGGCCGCGGTCGAGGACCATGCCGATGAAGCCGCGGATGTCGGGGATGGCCGACGTGGCCCGGGGCTCGCCGAAGGGCTCCAAGACCTCGAGCGCCGCCATGTCCTGCTGGAACCGGCTCACCTCCGCCGCGGCCAGGTCGAGGTAGTGGACCCCGAGCTCGCGGGCCTTGGCCAGGATGGAGTCGTCGACATCGGTGATGTTGCGGACGCAACGAACGTCGTGCCCGAGGTCGATCAGCCGTCGCTGCAACACGTCGTACTGGAGGTAGACGGTGGCGTGGCCGAGGTGGGTCGCGTCGTAGGGCGTGATGCCGCACGTGTACATCGTCACCAACCGGCCCGGCTCGAAGGGCACCACGTCCTGGCGGGACGTGTCGTAGAGCCGCATCACGTCAGTGCTTGATGCCGGTGAGCTTCGGGACCACCCGTGTCTTGTAGCGCACGTTGAGCTGCAACAGCACCGCGGTGAACGACTCGATGGCCATGGCGTTCGCCAGGCTGCCCACATCCAACGGGCGGCAGCCGGGGATCTTCTGCACGATGCCGGCCACGACTTTGGCCGCCTCGGCGTCGTCCGAGCAGATGAGCACATCGGAGTCGACGGGATGGCCCAGCTCGCCGAGCTCGCGGGCGGGGACGTGGTGGAAGGCGGCGACGACGCGGCATGCCGGGACGGCGGCCTGGATGTGCGCCGCCACCGAGCCCCGCGGCGGCACGAGCGGTTGGAACTCGCCACCAACGCGAACGAGCGCGTTCGCCATCGACACGACGACCTTGCCCTCGAGCGACGCGCTGAGCGATGCGGCCGTGGGAGCGGCACTGTCCCAGGGTGTCGCGACGACCACGATGTCGGCTTCGGCCGCGGTGGCGTTGCCGGCGGCATCGAGGGAGAGCCGTTCCTCCGGCCAGCGACCGATGATCTCATCGGCCGTGTTGCGAGCGCGTTCCTCAGACCGCGAGCCGATCACGACGTCGTAACCGATCGAGGCGAGCCGCCCGGCCAAGGCGGCACCGGCAGGACCGGTCCCTCCGAGGATCCCGACGCGCATGGCGCAGAGCCTTGCACACCGAGGGCCACGGGTAGGGTGCCGCCATGGGTCTGCTCGGGGGCAAGCGCATCGTCGTGACCGGCGTGCTCACCGATGCCTCGCTGGCTTTCGGCGTGGCTCGACTCGCGCAGCAGGAGGGCGCGGAGTTGGTGCTCACCGGGGCCGGCCGCGGGCTATCGCTGACCGAGCGCACCGCCCGCAAGCTCCCCACCACTCCGCCGGTGTTCGAGCTCGACGTCAGCCAGCCCGCTCACCTCGAGTCGGCGCGGGAGGCGGTCGCCGGTCTCTGGGACCGCGTCGACGGTCTGCTCCACGCCATCGGCTACGCGCCGCCGGCCTGCCTCGGCGGGGGGTTCATGGAAGCCGGCTGGGACGACGTCGCTGTGGCCCTCAACATCTCCGCGTACTCCCTCAAGGCGCTGGCCGACGCGTTCGTGCCGCTCATGAGCGAAGGCGGATCCATCGTCGGCCTCGACTTCGATGCACGGGTCGCCTGGCCGGCCTACGACTGGATGGGCGTGGCCAAGGCCGCGCTCGAGTCGACCTCGCGCTACCTCGCCCGCGAGCTCGGGCCCCGCGGGATCCGGGTCAACCTCGTGGCCGCCGGCCCGGTGAAGACGATGGCCGCCAAATCCATCCCCGGCTTCTCGGCCTTCGAGGACGTGTGGTCCGAACGGGCGCCGCTCGGTTGGGACGCGACCGACTCGAGCGCGGTGGCCAAGGCGTGCGTGGCACTCCTCTCCGACTGGTTCCCGAAGACGACGGGTTCCATGGTCTGGGTCGACGGGGGGTACCACGCCATCGGCGCCTGACCATCGAGCGTGATCTGACGCGGTTTCGCGTCGAATGCGCGCGCTAGGGCGCGCGAAATCGGCTGAGTGGCGGCCCGCTAGGGTCCAGCTCGCTTCTCCCAGACGCTGCCGAACGCCTCTCGGGGAGAGCTCATGGCCACCCTCACGCCAGTTGTCTGCACGTGGTTCTCTGAACACCATGGCATCGCATCCTCTTGGACCCTTCGGCAGCTAGGGCTGACGAGCGGCCAGCTGCGCCACCTCACGAGGGCCGGCGTCTTGCAGATCGAGGCGCGGAACGTCTATCGGATGACCGCCGCCCCGCGGACGCGGCGGCAAGCGGCCGCCACCGCGTGCGCGATCGCTGATCACGTGGCCGTCTCCCACGTCACCGCGGGAGCGCTGTGGGGCCTGCGTCGTTTGGGGGGCGACCGCGCGCTCCACGTGACCATCGCCGGCCGCTCGAACCGGATCGTTCCTGGAGCGGTCGTGCACCGCTCCCATCGGATGGACGTACCGGATGTTGTCGAGCGGGCTGACGGCATCCGCTTGACCAGCCCGCCCCGGACGGCGTTCGACCTTGCCGCAACACTGAGCGACGACGCCATCGGATCGATCATCGAACAGCTGGTGCACGAGCGGCTCTGCACGATCCCGACCCTCTTCGACACGGCTCGTCGCCTCCGCGAGCGGGGCCGTAACGGCTCAGCCCGGTTCGCGCGGGTGCTCCAAGGCCGACCAGCGTTCATGAAGCCGGTGGGCAGCGATCTCGAGCTCCGTCTCGAGCGGGCGCTCGTCGCGGCCGGGCTGCCGAGGCCGGAGCGGCAAGCCGAACTCCGACTCCCGACAGGCGAGACCGTCCATCCGGACTTCTTCTGGCCCGCCGAGCGTGAGGCCCTCGAGGTCGACCACGTGACGTGGCACGGCGGCAAGCTCGACCTCACCTACGACAAACGGCGCGACCGGCAGCTCTGGCAGATCGGTGTCCATGTCACCCGGGTCACCGACGCTGAGATCCGCACTGATCTCACTCGCGTCGTGTCCGACATCGAAGGCATCCTCCGGCGTTCTCGCGCGGCGTAGCGACGCCAGACAGCACTCAACCGCGTCAGATCACGGAGAGCGGCGGTCCTCAGCTCACCTGCGAGGCGCGCCCCGCCCAGTAGGGGGCGCGGAGCTCGCGCTTCAGGATCTTGCCCGAGCCTGTCCGCGGCAGCTCGTCGACGAACGTGACCGACCGAGGTGCCTTGTACGAGGCGAGGTGCTCGCGGGCGAAGGCGATCACCGCCGCCTCGTCGAGGTCGGACCCGGGCCGTTGGACGACGACCGCGTGCACGCTCTCACCCCACTCATCGGACGGGATGCCGAACACGGCGACGTCGAAGATGTCGGGATGGTGCTCGAGGGCGGCTTCGATCTCGGCCGGATAGATGTTCATCCCCCCGGAGATGATCATGTCCTTCTTGCGATCGCAGATGTAGTAGTAGCCCTCGTCGTCCCGCCAGGCGATGTCGCCGACGGTGTGGAAGTCGCCGCGCATGTCGGCTTCGTACCGGTCGTGCTGCTTGTGGTAGTCGAGGAACACGCTGGCGGAGCTGACGAAGAGCTCACCGGTATGGTCGGGACCACTCTCGTTGACCTCCTCGCCGTCGGCGTCGACGAGGCGGACCTCCACTCCCGGCGCCGCCTTGCCGCACGAGCCGGGCTTGCGCAGCTGGTCCTGCGGCTCGAGGATGGTGTTCACGCCCAGCTCGGTCGAGCCATAGACCTCCCACAGCGAATCCGCCGGGAAGTTGGCGACGTAGAGCTGCTTGAGGGCGTAGCTCCAGGGGGCGGCGTTGGCGACCATGCGCTTGATCGACGACCGGTCGTAGCGAGCCTTCACTTCGGGCGCCAACGAGCAGACCATCCGGACGGGCGTCGGGGCCGAGAAGCTCGAGCTGACGCGATACTTGTCCACGAGGCGCAGCCAGTCCTCGGCCTCGAACCGGCGCTGGATCACGATGGTCTGCCCGAGGGCCTGCCCGATGGCCATGAACCCACCCGGGCCCGAGTGATACAGCGGACCGGTCGTGATGTAGACGTCGTCGGGCGTGTAGCCGATGAACTGCACCATGGCCAGGATCTGGGCAGGGTCGCCGCCGCCCCGACGGAAGGCGCCCTTCGGCTTCCCGGTGGTGCCCGAGGTGTAGATCATGGTGGACCCCGGCTCGGTCTGCTCCGGGACTTCCGGAGGGTCGGGGAGGGCTGTGTCGAGCAGCTCGTGCGCGTCGAGCATTCCCGGCGGCACCGAGCCGTCGAAGACCAACACCTGCTCGAGCTTCGGGAGATCGGGGCGGATCCGCTCGAACAGCGGCGCGTACTCGGCGTCGACGAAGACGAGGCTGGCGTCGCAGTGATCGGTGACGTAGACGGCCTCCTCCGGCGAGAGCCGGTAGTTGAGCGGCACGGCCGTCACCCCGATCTTGCGGGCGGCGTGCATCATGGCCACGATCCACGGCGAGTTCTGCCCACACCACACGACCTTGCGGTCGGGCGCCGCCCCCAAGCCCTGCAGCACGCGGCCGAGACGGTTGGCGCGGGCCTCGGTGTCGGCGAAGGTCCACTGCAGGAGGGTTCCATCGGGGCGGTCGTCGATCACGGCGAGCTTGTCCGGCTGAGCCTGCGCGTAGCTCGTGAGGTAGTCGGGCATGGGCCGGCAGTCTTGCCTGACCCCGATGGCGTCACAAACGTCGCACAAGAACGGTCCGTCCGGCCGAGGTGCGGATGGCGTGGTCGAGCCGCTCGCCCGGGGCGACGACCGCGCCCTCCCAGAGCACGCAGTGCGCCGCCTCTCCTTGGACGACGGCGCGCTCCCCGACGACGGTGCGGCCCTGCGACCGCCACAGATTCGCGGCCAGGTAGCGGCCCGGCGTGCCGCAGTCGACCACCGGCCCGCCGGCGGCGACGACGTCCACCCGGCCGGCTTCCTCCCACGGCTGCCAGACCCGGTCGTACACACTGCACCGCTCGGGGGCGAGCTCCTGGAGAGCGGCAGGCGGCATGAGCACGGCCGCGAGGGGGACTCCGGGGCGCAGCGACGCCGGCGACGAGGCGCGCTCGGCCCCGACCAGGAAGCGCAGCCGCTGGCCGTCCCAGCCTTCGACGAAGGCCCCGAGGTCAGCGTCGTGCTCGGCGTCGACGTTCACGACGAGGGCGCCGCGGCCATCGAGCCACCCACGCAGCGCCCCGAGCCCGCCGCCCGTGCCGAGCAACTGCGACTCGACGGACAGGTGGGCCCGGTCACCGACGTGCGCGACCACCGCGTCGGCGAAGTGCCAGGCATTCACCGCGACCGAGCCGGGGGCGATCACCTTGCCGAGGCGCGCGAGGGCGCGATCGACGAGGGGGCGGCCCGCCACCGGGCACAACGCCTTCGGCCGCTCCCGGGTGAGGGGCAGCATCCTCCGGGCGCTACCTGCAGCGAGCACGATTCCTGCCAGACTGTCGCCCATGGCGATCGACACCCGCCGATTCTTCAACCACTCACAGCCCCAGACCCTCCAGATCGCGGTCTGGCTGCTGTACTTCAATGCCTTCTGGGCCCTGCTCGCCGTGCTGACCGGCTTCGCGCCGGCGCTCATCAGCCTGGTGATCAGCGGCGGGTCGGCCTACGGGATCGCCAACGAGAAGCGCTGGGGCTACCTCCTCGGCGTCGCCGTGGCCGTGCTCGACCTCGCCCTCCTCGTGTGGTCGGCGGGCGGGCTCACCCACCTCTTCAGCCTGGGCATCTTGATCAACCTGATGTTCGCCATCGCCCTGGTGGTGGCACTGCTCCATCCGATGAGCCGGGACTACCAGCGCATCTGGTTCCATTAGCCACAGGGTCGCTCGCCACACGCTGAAGCGGCGCGGCCGCGGCGCGCCGGACCGGCCACCAGTCCGCCCCCGCACTGTGCCATTTGGCGGCGTGACAGGATCATCGCCATGACGACCATCATCGACGGCATGGAGGGGCTCAAGGCTGCGGTCGGCCAACACCTCGGCTACAGCGACTACGTCGAGATCACACAGGATCAGGTGAATCGCTTCGCGGACGCCACCAGCGACCATCAGTGGATCCACGTCGACGTGGAGCGGGCCAAAGAAGGCCCCTTCGGCGGCCCGATCGCCCACGGCTACCTCACGCTCTCCCTCGCTCCAGCCCTCCTGCCCCAGGTGATGCAGGTCAAGGGCGTCACGATGGGCGTGAACTACGGCGCCAACAAGATCCGCTTCCCGGCCCCGGTGCCCGTCGGCTCGAGGGTGCGCCTCGGGGCGGTCCTGCAAGACGTCGAAGAGATCCCCGGCGGCGCGCAGGTCACCATCGTCGCCACCTTCGAGGTCGAGGGTGCACCAAAGCCTTCCTGTGTCGCGGAGCTCGTGTACCGCAACTACTTCTGACCCTCCCCCACGTCGAGGCCCCCCCCGCCGGTGCGCCGCACCCCGAGAAGCCTCCGCCGGTCCTGAGCCGACCCGCCCGGGGTGTCGTCAGGCTCGCCCGAAGGCCACGAAGGCCGTGCGGGTGGCGAAGCCCGTGGGCGTGTCCGGGGCCACTGCGTCGCCGCGCCGCCAACAGTGCGGCGGCAGGCGGATCGCCCGCCCGGAGCCGGTCGTGTAGCGCAACCATGAGATCGCGCGTGTCGAGGTCGGGCACCGGCACGACGCTTGCCACGACGGAGGCGGTGCCGAGGGCGAAGAGCGAGGTGAGGAGCCCGAGCAGCTCGTCGCCGGGACGCACCGCGGAAACCCCCGAGTCACAGGCCGACAGCACGACGCGCGCCGGCGCCCTGGCCAACCGCTCGAGGTCGTAGACGGTGAGGGGTCCGTCGGCCAGCTCGAGCGCGGAGAAGAGCGGGTTGTCCGCGCGGAAGCGGCCGTGGCAGGCGAGATGGGCGAGGGCGGCGCCCTCGAGCGCGGTGCCAACCGCATCGGAGGTGGCCTGCGCCCCGCTGAGCACCGTGGCCGCCGGGTACCTCCGCGCCAGCTCGACCACCTCGGCGGCGGCGCCGACCAGTCCCGGCCCGGCCACGAGGACGGGTCGCTCACCGGGGTCGGGGGTGGCGCCGTCACGCATCCACCACGCTGCCGAGGGCACCACGCTCACCGCACAGTTCGACAAGGCGGGCAGGCTGCCCCAGGGCACCGCATGCAGGGCGGCCGGCGGCACCACGACCACTGCCCGCCCATCCAGGCGGCGGCTCACCGGGGCCACGAGATGGGCCTCGAGCTGGGCCAGCGCGTGATCACTGCTGCGCCGAGCGGCCGCGGCGGCGTCGGGCCGGAGGGGCCGGCCCAACCGGCGAAGGGCGAAGCCGAGTGCGCCGAGCTCGCTGGCCACCGCCCCTGACGGGCCGAGCCGGTGCAAGGTGCACCGCCCGCCGGCCACGACCACGGCATGGAGACGACCGTCGGCGGCCACCACCTCCAGCAGGGCCCGCTCCGCCAGCGCCTCGTGCAGCGCGGGGAGGTCGAGCGCGTCGACCGGCCCGGAGACCGTGCCCCCCGTGGCTTGGCGACTGCGGCCCCGAATGGTCGCCTCGATCTGCGCCTCCCTGCGCAAAAGGCCGACGACATCGCCTCCGGTACCCGCGGTCGACTCGCGCTCGGCCCGCAGCACCCGCAAGGCGGCGAGGGCGCCCGCGACCTCGGGGTCGCTCACGGGCCGGCGCCAGACCACCCCGCCCCGCCACCGCTCGGCCGAGCGGAGCACGGCGCCTGGCCGCCCGCGAGCCAACGCCAGCCGGATGCCGAGCTCGGCCATCTCCGCGCCGTGACCAGACGCCTCGGCGCGGAGCTCGGTGGATCCCAGTGACGCCCGGTGCTCGTCGAGCAGGCGCAATCCGCGCTGGAGGGCTCGCTCCGCCCGCCCGCGGTCCTCGAGCGACGCGAGGGCAAGGGCTTCGCCGTAGCAGGCCCGGGCCCGCACCAGGGTGGGTCCCCGCCCGCGCAGGGCGCGAAGCCCCTCGAGCTCGGCCGTCGCCCGGTCGCTCCGGCCGAGGCCCTGGGCGATGCGCACGAGGTCGATCCTGGCCTCGACCGCGTCTCCGTGGAGCCCGGCCCGGGTGAGCGCGTCCACGGTGGCCGTGGCCCGTTCCAACAGTTGCAGCGAGGAGCGCCCTCCCGCCGCCCGGGCCCGCACTTCGACGCGCTGGGCGATGGCAGCGCGGCCGTCGTTGTCGAGGCGGGAGAACATGCGGGCGGCCGAGGCGGCCGCCATCCGGGCGCCGGGCCGGTCGCCGGCCCGCAGGCGGGCGTCGGCCAGGCGCCACCAGGCCTCGGCACGGACGTCGAGGGGGGCACGGCGGTCGGCGCTGGAGACGGCTCGTTCGGCGGCCTCGAGCGCCTCACCGACCAGGTTCGCCGTCAGCAGCACGTGGGTGCGGCCGACCAGCAGCCATGTCAACGAGGCCCCGAGGGTGGCCAGGCGCCGCTCGACTTCGTCGAAGGCGTGCAGCGAGGCGGGGATGTCGCCCTGGAGGGCGTAGACCAGCGCCCGGTTGTAGAGAGCCGTGGCCGCCTTGTGGGTGAGCCGGAGGCCTTCGCAGCGCAGCTGTGAGGCTCGGAAGGCCGCCTCGGCCTCGGCGTGGCGACCCTGCTCGCCGAACAGGCCGCCGAGGTACACCAGCACGTCGGCCTCCACCTCGGGCTGGGCGATGCCCGAACGGAGGATGGCCTGCGCCGAGGCGATCGCGTCGTCGAGACGGCCGGTGCGCCAGAGCAACAGCGTCCGTTGCGCGGCCACCTTGGCGGCGAGCGGACCGGAGGCGTGGGCCTCGGCTTCCGCGAGAGCCTCGAAGGCCCGGCGGCGTTCACCGCTCAGGAACCAGATGTGAGCGGCGGTCGTGCGCGCCTCCACCAGGCGGTTGGCCAAGCCGCAACGGCTGGCCGCGGCGAGCGCGCGGCGGATGTGGAGGCGGGCTGCGGCGTGGTCGCCCCGGTCGCATTCCGCCCTGGCGGCCGCCCGCTCGGCGACGGCCTCGGCCTCCCACGATCGCAACGCCCGTGCCCGATCGGCCACGGACGCGGCCATGGCGAGCGCGCCCGCGGGGTCCTCGCCGACGGCGGCCATCGCCGCCTCGGCGTCGAGGACCAGGCCGCCTAGATCAGCACCCATTCGGTCATCAATGTCGCCCCACCCGCTTCGGCGAGGAAGTGGCAGCGCAGCCGGAACCAACCGGCGGCCAACCGGTCGGCTCGGAAGCGCCCGAAGTCGTCGACCGGCAGGGCCACCGCCTCATCGGCGTCGACCCGCTGCAGCTCCAACCGTTCCACCTGGGTCGGCGCCACCTGGCCTTCCAGGCGATGGACGGAGCCGGTGGATTCGACTTCCAGCTCGATCACGGCCTCTCCCGCTTCGAAGCTCAAAGCCCGGGGCCCCTCGCCGCCGCGGACCGCGACGAGGGCCACGTCATCGAGCGAGTCGTAGGCCAACGCCGCCAACTCGGCGTCGATCGTGCGCCAGGTGAAGGCGGCCTTGGCCGCCGCCGCGACCTCCGGTGGGACGGGTTCGACCTCCAGTGCGTCGCGCAGCCCTTGTACGAGCGCGTCGTCCCGGTTTGGGCGGTCCTCCCGGCTCATGATGCGTCCTCCTTCACCTCAACTGAGTCAGGAGGGGCCGGGCTGATACCTGCGTCAATGAGGGCTTTGCGCACGTGGCGCAGGCACCGCTGTCGCGTCGGCCCGATGCTGCCTTTCGGCATGTCAAGGGCGGCGGAGATGTCGTCGTAGCTGAGCGGTGGATCGGCCACGAGGAGGCGGAGCAGCTGCTGGCAGCGGGCGGGTACCTGCCCGAGCGCGGCGCGCACCGCGGCCCGATCCTGGCCGAGCACGAGCGCGGCATCGAGGTCGTGGGTCGCCGGGATGTCGGGCTCGGGGGGCTCGGCCACGGCCACGGACCGACCTTGTCGGCGCAACGTCCGCAGGCACTCGTGGCGGGCCGTGGTGGCCAGCCACGCCCCGGCCCGTTCTGGCTCGCGCAGGCGGCCGAGGTGCTCGACGAAGCGCATCCACGTCGTCTGGCTGATGTCGGCGGCGTCGGCTCCGTAGATGTTGTGGCTGCGGATGACCGCCCACACCAGGCCGGCGAAGGCATCGACGAGCGCGTTCCAGGCAGCCTGGTCACCGGCGCCAGCCGACGCGACCAGCCGGCGGATCGTCGCGTCATCCGGCATCGACGGGATGCTAGAAGATCGGCGTACTCAGCTACAGGAGGTCACCGCTCATGCGCTCAGCGTGCGATCCCACGGATGACGAGCGCCGCGAGGACCTGCTGGTCCTGCGCTACCGCCAGACGCGGCTGCTCCTCGAGCAAGGTCTTCTCCGCACCGGTCCCGATGGCAAGGCCGTCCACTTGCCGGTCCTCGCCTACCCGCCGCGGCCGAGCGGGGATCCGGGAGGCCAGTTCTTGGCGATCGACGGCCGGCTGGTCGTGCCCATCGATCAGGTGGAACGGGTGCGCGCCGCCCTCGGCGACGTCACCGGCGAGGTCATCCCCCTCGGGAGCGAGCGCTTCACCGCGCTCGAGCTGCGAGGCGTCGGCGTCGTCGAGGCGATCCAGCGGTTGCAGGAGGAAGACCCGTCGTTGCGGGTGGCCCCGCAGCACCTCCTCTTCCACGCCTTCCGCGGCCATGGTCAGGAGGGCGAGGACCCCGAGCCGGTGAGCCCGCTCGAAGTGCGCACCCCCGTCGAGGTGGCGCCTTGGCACGGCGAGGGAGTGCTCGTCGCCATCGTCGACACGGGCATGGCCGCCACCGCACTGGAATCCTCGGATCCCTTCCTCACGGGGACGTCGGTCGAGCGCGCCGACCTCGATCCGCTTCGTAGCCGCGAGACCCGCACCGCGCCCGATGGCTCGTTGTACCAAGACCTCGCCGCCGGCCACGGCACGATGGTGGCCGGGGTCGTCAGGGAAGTGGCGCCGGGCTGCGAGCTGACCATCATCAGGGCGCTGGACAGCGACGGGATCGCGACCGACGACGAGATCGCCGGCGCCGTCGACGAGGCGGTCAGCCGGGGCGCGGACATCATCAACCTGTCGCTCGGCGGGTTCTCGAACGACAACGATCCGCCGCCCCTCATGGAGGAGGCGCTCCGCCGTGTCCCGGGCCATGTGATCGTCGTCGCCGCGGCCGGGAACTTCTTCAGCGACCGGCCGTGCTGGCCGGGCGCCATCCGGCGGGTGGTCTCGGTCGCCGCCCTCGATCAGACGGGCAACGACGACCCCGACGTGAACGCTCGCCTGGCGTGGTACTCGAGCTTCGGTTGGTGGGTCGACGTCGCCGCGCCGGGCACATGGGCGGCGCCCTTCGCGGTGGGTTGGGAGAACCCCGATCGCGAGACCGACGGACAGCCCGATCACTTCGACGGATGGGCGGAAGCAGCGGGCACCTCCCTCGCCGCGGCCGCGATCACCGGCTCGCTCGCGGTCGAGCTGTCGAGGTTGCGACGCGCCTATCAGGACGGCCAAGACCCTGCTGCGGTCAATGCCCGGGATGCGATCGTCGCGCTGCTCGGCCGGGCCGGGAACGTGCGCATGCCGCAGGGGACCATGGCCGTCGACATCTGGGGCGACGACTAGTGCCGTGACCGGCCACTGAGGCCCGGTCCGCCGAGCCAGGGTTGGTGCCGGCAAGGCGCGACGAGGAAGCAATAGTCGCAGCACTATTCCGACGAGGCGCAACGCAGTCGGCGCCGGCACTGGCCGGCGCAACGGGGCGAACGTTGCCGGTTACGGCACGCTGGTGCGGTGGCGAGCGTGACGAACATCAACGAGGTCCTGGACGACATGTGGGCTTGGAAGTGGAGTGCGTTGATCGTCTCTATCTGAACGCCTACGTCCAGAAGCTGCAGGTCGGGCCGCAAGTGCGTCGGTTCCTGGAGGACCACCTGGGCAACAGGATCGCCTCGCCTGCCCTGTTGGAGAAGATCGGGAACCGGTTCCGTCGCGACGTGTCGGCGTTCGCTTCGGCCAACGACATCCCGGTCTTGAAACTGAAGAAGCCCGACCGGTCTCGTTGGGATGACCGCAAGCTCGACCATGTCCGCCCTCATTTCGATCGGGCTGAACGCGACGGCCGGTTCGGCGTGGTCGCCATCGTGTCGGCCCAAGAGTTCCAGTGGGTCTACAGCGCTGCTCGCCGCACCGGCGGGGGCGGCGGCGTGTACTTCGAGTTCGCCAAGACCGAGCGCCGCGTCGGGAGCTACTACTTCTACGTGCTCGATCCCGACTTCGGGCCCGGCTTCATCAAGATCTGCACCTACTTCCCCTATCCGGCAAAGGTGTGGGTCAACGGCCACGAGTGGGCCAAACGCCAAGCCAAACGGGACGGTGTCACGTTCACGGCGCTGGCCAACGGCTTCGCTACCTGCGCGCAGCCGACGGCGCTGCAAACCATCTGCGACCGGTTCGGCCCTGACGACGTCCAGTCGTTCTTCGACCGCTGGATCACCCACATCCCCACGCCCTTCACCGCCGCTGACCGGGCTGCGGGCTACTGGTGGGAGCTGTCCATGCGCCAGGTCGAGGTGAGCCGCACGCTGGTGTTCGACGATCCTCGCCGAGCACGTGGCTTCTTCGAGTCCCTGGTCGCCGACAACATCGGCATCGGCCGACCCCACAGATGGCCGCCGTGTTCGCCCGCCAGGTCCGCAAGACCACCAAAGAGCCCTTCGCCACCCGAGTGTTCTGCCCGGGCACCGAGGTGAAGATCGACTTTCGCTACAAGCACTCCCGGATCAAGCAGTACTTGAAGGAGGGAAGAGCCCTTCGCATCGAGACCGTCATCAACAAGCCGTCCGACATCGGGATCCTCGCCCGGCTCGAGCATCTGCCCGAACTCATCGCCAAGGCGAGCGCGGTCAACCGTCGCACTAGTGCCATGACTCAGCGAGGTCGGATCGACCTCCGTAGGAGGGCCCTTCTCCCGGTGTAGGTATCTGGACGCCCGGAGCCGCCTCTCTCTTCCCGTGCCCCTGCTTCTCGCGCCCTCAGGCCCTCGATCCGACGGACCCGCCTTCGTCCAGCGCTTCGCCCACGACCTGGCCGCGACCTCGGGCCTCGGCTGTTCGGCCGTCGTCCTCGTCGATCCGGTGGCCGCCTTCGAGCGACCGGTCGTCACGGTCGGGCCGCCGCCCGGCCTTCTCGATACGGCCGACCTCGTCGACCTCGTGGTGGCGACCGAGCCCGTCGTGGTGGTAGCCAGCCGCACCCACGCCCATGGGCTGCGTGAGCTCGCTGCAGCCTGGGGCACCGAGCGACTCCTCGTCGCTCCATGCATCTTCGGCCACGAGCTGCTCGCCATCGGCATCGCCCCGTTCGCCGCTGCCGACCTGGGCGCGAGCACACGGGCCGCCTCCGTGTCGGCCGAACGCACTGCGGCCGGGCTCATGCGGGCGCTCCTCTTCAGCGACCGAATACTCGAACCAGTCGCCTGAGCGTGCGTCGGCCGCCGCGTCGTCCAGCCGCCTCGTTCGGGACTGGAGCCGAGCCGAGGCAGCCCGGACGACGCCCCTGGTCCGCTCCTCCGCGAGACTGAGCAGGATGACCAGCCGGCGCGGCGCCGACCCATTCTCGAGTGACGGAAGCCTGCCGCAGGGCGCCGAAAAGGTCGAGGCTGTGCGGGCGATGTTCGATGCCATCGCTCCGCGCTACGACCTCGTGAACCGCGTCATGACCTTCCGTCTCGACGGCCGCTGGAGGCGTAGGGCGGTGAGCGCCCTGTCGCTGCCTCCCGGGGCCCGCGTGCTCGACCTCGCCTCGGGGACGGGCGACCTCTGCGTCGAGCTCGACCGCCAGGGCTACGAGCCGGTGTCGATCGACCTCTCCTTCGGCATGCTCGCCGCCGACCACAGCGGCGCCCCGCGGGTGCAGGCCGACGTCACGCGACTGCCACTTCCGGATCGCGTCGCTGATGGGGTCACCTGCGGGTTCGCCCTGCGCAACCTCGTCGAGCTGCGGCCGTTCTTCGCCGAGCTGGCCCGCGTCCTGCGCCCGGGCGGTCGGATCGCGTTGCTCGACGTCGCCGTCCCGCCAAACAGCGCGGCTGCGACGGGGGCACGCCGTCTACTTCGGCAAGGTGGTGCCCTGGGTGGGCGGGCTCCTGTCCGACCCCGCGGCCTACCGGTACCTCCCCCGCTCGGTGGCCTACCTGCCGGCACCCGAGCAGATGCTGGACGATCTGCGCGTGGTCGGTTTCGGGTGCGTCCGGCGGGAGCTCCTCACCGTGGGGATCACCCAGCTCCTCACCGGGATGCGAGCGTGAGAGCGGTCACCCGGCCGCTGGAGCGCGACGTCGAGCTGACCGGGATCGCCCGATCGGACGGCTTCCTGTTCGCCAGGGAAGGTGTCGGCTTGGCGGGGCGAGGCGTGGCGTTGCGCACGACGGTCGTCGACGTGGCCGACGCGCTGGCCGAGATCGAGCGCGACGACGACGTCCGTGTCCCAGGGACGGGCCCGATGGCCTTCGGCGCGCTCCCCTTCCAACCTGCCGCGATCGGGGAGGTCGTGGTGCCTGCAGTCGTCGTCGGCAAGGCAGCGGACGGGACCCGGTGGATCACGTCGATCGACGGAGCCGAGGCCGACCTGGCTTCGCCGAGTTCTCCGCGGCCCAGCGCGGGCGCCTTCGCGCTGCGACCCGGATTCGACCCTGAACGGTTCAAGGCCGCCGTGGTGACCGGTCGCGACGCCGTGCGCGCCGGACGGCTGACCAAGGTCGTGCTCGCCCGTGACATCATCGTCGAAGCCGACCGCCCCCTCGACGTGCACGCCATCCTCCTGCGCCTGCGGGCCGCCTTCGCCACGAGCTATCGCTTCTCCGTGGACGGCTTCGTGGGGGCGAGCCCCGAGCTGCTCGTGGCTCGCCACGGCGACGTGGTGCGCTCGCATCCCCTGGCCGGAACCGCCCCGCGGACCGGTGACCCGAACACCGACGCCGCGCACGGCGGCGGCGCTCATCGCGTCCACCAAGGACCAGGTCGAGCATCGGGTCGTCATCGAAGCCGTGCGCGACACCCTCCTGCCCTGGTGCTCGTACCTGGACTGGGAGGCCGAGCCGTCGATCGTGACCGTGGCCAACGTCCAGCACCTGGGGACTCTCGTCGAGGGGCGGCTGTCGTCGCCGGCTCCGAACGTGCTCGAGCTCGTCGCGCGCCCTGCAACCCACGCCGGCGTTGGGCGGTCATCCGAAGGCCGCCGCGTTGGCGATGATCGCCGAGCTCGAGGAGCTCGAGCGCGGCCGCTACGGCGGGCCGGTGGGCTGGGTGGACGCGGACGGGAACGGGCAGTGGGCCGTGGGCATCCGCAGCGCCGAGATCGAGGGAGCGCGGGCCCGGCTCTTCGCGGGCGTCGGCGTCGTCGCCGGCAGCGACCCCGACGACGAGCTGGCGGAGACCCAGGCCAAGTTCCAGGCCATGCTGTCGGCCATCGTGCGGCCTTGAGCGCCCATGCGGCAGGGAATCGAGGCGGCGCTCGCTCCGTTGCAGTCACCGTGCTCGTCGAGATCTACTCGGATGTCGTCTGCCCGTGGTGCTACATCGGCAAGCGGCGCTTCGAGCGGGCACTCGCGCGAGTTCGAGGATCGCGATGCCGTCGACGTGGTCTGGAAGCCTTTCCAGCTCGATCCGGGCGCGCCGCGTGAGCCGGCGCCGGCGCTCGACCGCTACGCCCGCAAGTTCGGCGGCCCGGAGGAAGCGCTCCGCATAACCCGCCACCTGAGCGAGGTCGGTCGCTCGGAGGGACTGGACCTCGACTTGACCATCGCCCAGCGGGCCAACACCTTCGATGCGCACCGGCTGCTGTGGTGGGCGGCTCGAGAAGGTGCGCAGCATGAGGTGAAGGAGGGCCTCCTCCGCGCCTACTACGGAGGGGCGCAACGTGGCCGACCGCGACGAGCTCGTCCGCGTTGCCGGAGACGCGGGATTGGACGCGGCCGGCGCCCGGGCGCTGCTCGACTCCGAGGACGGTGCCTGCGAGGTGCGGGCCGAGCTCGACGAGGCCTTCCGGCGCGAGATCACGGCCGTGCCGACCTTCGTCTTCGAAGGTCGCTGGAGCGTGCCGGGGGCACAGGAGCCGGACACGCTGCTGTTGGTGCTGCGCCGCGTGCGGGACCGCCTCTGAGCTACAAGGCGAGGGCGACGGCGCGGTGCACCTCGTCGTGCACGGCGACGTTCGCGGCCCGATCGGTGCGGATGCGCAGCAGCCGCACGCCCCCCTCGAGCAGCGCGGCCGCGATCGCCGGCGCCACATCGCTGGCCTCTGACACCAGCGTCGCCGGGACGCCGTGGGCGGCGGCGAGGGCCGCGGGATCCACGCCGTGGGGCGTGCCGAACAGCCGGTCGAACTCGGCGGCCTCCATCGCCTTGGCCTGAGGGAGGAAGGAGAAGATCCCTCCCCCGTCGTTGTCGACGACGACGACGGTCAGGGTTACGTCTCGCTGGGCCACGCCGAGCAAGCCGTTGGTGTCGTGGAGCAACGCGATGTCCCCGATCAGCAGCGCCGTCGGCCCTCGCGTTCCCAGCGCAACACCGACGGCGGTCGACACCACGCCGTCGATGCCGTTGGCCCCGCGGTTGGCGAAGAACCGCACGTCGGCCCGCGGGGCCGCGTACCACTCGACGTCGCGCACCGGCATGGACGACGACATGACGATCGTCGTGCCGGGAGGAACGGCGGCACCCAGGGCGCGAGCCACCAGTGGTTCGGTTGGTTGTCGATGGGCGGCGAGCGCAGCCGTGATGGCCCGCTGCGCCACCGCCTCGGCCCGCGCCCAGCGGGCGGCCCAGGGCGTGCCGGTCGCGCCCGTGAGCCGCTTGGCCAGGGCATCGCACAGGGCCGTCGGGTCGGCGGCGACCATGGTGGCCGCGCTGCGTTCGGGATCGACCCAGTGACCGGGCAACTCGACCTGCACCTGGCGAGCGCCCGAGGCCTGCAGCCATTGCGACAGCACCTTCGATGCCGGAGGCCGCCCGAGCCGCAGCACGACCGTGGGCATGTGGTCCGCCGAGAACCGATCGTGGCGCAAGAGCGCGTCGAAGGCGGCGACGGTGGTGGGCTCGGGCAGCCGGCAGCCCGAGCGCGGGTCGGCCAGCACCGGCCATCCCGCGGCGCGAGCCATGGCGTGGACGGCGGCCGGGTCGCCCGCCCCGCGCCGGCGACGACCACCCCTCGTTGCTCGTCGATGTCAACCACCAAGGCATCGAGGTCGGCGGCGTCGAGCGCTGGTGATCCCACCACCGAGCGGTGCCAGGGACCGCCGTCGGGCCGCCCCGGAGGGAGCGCGCCGGGATCCCCGACCAGCGGATCGCGGAAGGGCAGGTTGAGATGGACGGGTCCGGGCGGCAAACCGACCGCCTCGGCGACGGCTCGGGAGGCCAACGGCCGCCACCACGAGGCCTCCTCGTCGTGCGGCACCCCCGCGTCGGCGAACCAGCGCACGGCGGAGCCGTAGAGGCGATCCTGGTCGATGGTCTGCGGCGCGGCCGACATCGCGCAGCTCCGGTGGGCGGTCCGCGGTGCACACGAGCAGCGGGACATCGGCCTGGTGGGCCTCGATGACCGCCGCGTGCAGCTCGGCCGCCGCCGTGCCGCTCGTGCAGAGCAGGATGGCGGGGCGGCCGCCGGCCAGCGCCAGTCCCAGGGCCAGGAACGCCGCCGACCGCTCGTCGTGGTGGACGTGAAGGCGCAACTCGGGCCGGGCGGCCAGCGCGAGGGCGAGCGGGGTCGAGCGTGAGCCGGGAGCGAGGACGGCGTCGCGGAGGCCGGCGCGCACCCACTCGTCGACGATCGCAGCGCAGAAGGAGGCGGCGGCGGTGACGGCCACGCTGCCTATCTTGGCCCGGTGGGCCTGTACGTGGAGCGCCGAGGCCAGACCGGCGGGCGCGGCCGGGTCGTGCTGGTGCACGGCTTCACCCAGACGGGACGCTCCTGGGACGCCTTCGTCGACGCCCTCGCCCCCGGTTGCCAGGTCCTCCTCGTCGACCTGCCCGGCCACGGTGGCTCGGCCGGTGTGGCCGCCGATCTCCCCGCCTCGGCGGAACTCCTGGCCGACGCTGGCGGGCGCGCCGTCTACGTCGGGTATTCCCTCGGTGGTCGCGTCGCCCTCAACCTCGCGCTCGCTCGTCCGGAGCTGCCGAGCGGGCTCGTGCTCCTCGGCGCCACCGCCGGGATCGAAGACGCCGCCGAGCGGCGCCGCCCGCCGCCGGGCCGACGAGGAGCGCGCCGCGCGCTCGAGCGTGACGGCCTCGACGCCTTCCTCGACGACTGGCTGGCCGACCCCATGTTCGCCGGCTTGCCCCCCGAGCGGGCCCAGCGCGAGGACCGGCGGCGCAACACGGTGGCCGGGCTCGCCTCGAGCCTGCGGCTGGCGGGCACGGGAACGCAGGCGCCCTCGTGGGAGCGGCTCGCCTCGATTCGGGCGCCGGTGCTCGTGCTCGCCGGAGCGCGTGACACCAAGTTCGTCGCTCTGGGGCGCCGCCTGGCGCGGGGGATCGGCGCCAACGCCACGTCCGCCACCATTCCGAAAGCCGGGCACGCCGCCCATCTCGAAGCTCCCGAGGCCTTCGTGGCTGAGGTGCGGCCCTGGTTGGACCGGGTGCTGGCCGACGCCTCGGCCTCGCACCCGCCACCGCCCCCGGGGTAGCGACCCGCTCCTCGGAGCAGAGTCGCGTCAGAACCGACGGCCTCCCAGCCAGAGGCCGAGGGAGTAGAGGAACCCGAAGGCGAGCTGGAAGCGCCCGGTCGCTCCCAGCACCGCGACGAGCTGGCGGCCACGGGCTCCGGCGGTGACCGCCCGCAACGGCGCCATCGCGAACCCGGCGGCCACGACGGCGAGCAGCGCGGGCGGCCGGCTCAGCGCGGTGAGCGCGGCGACGAGCAACGCGCCGGCGACGAGGAGCACGTACAGCGCCCGCGTGCGCTTCTCGCCGAGCCGCACGGCCAAGGTCTTCTTCCCGGCGAAGCGATCGGTCGGGATGTCACGCAGGTTGTTGACCACCAGCAGGGCGACGGCCGCGAAGCCGACCGCAACCCCGGCCGCGACGCTGAGCCCGGTGATGCGCTCGAGCTGCACGTAGGTCGAGCCAGCGGTGGCCACCACACCGAAGAAGACGAACACGAACGCCTCGCCGAGCCCGTAGTAGCCGTACGGCCGGGGACCTCCGGTGTAGAGCCATCCTGCCGCGATGCAGGCGGCGCCGACCGCGAGGAGCCAGGGGGTGGTGGCGATGGCCAGCGCCGCCCCGGCCACGCCCGCAACTCGCGAAGGCGGCGAAGGCGGCGCGCTTCACCGCCCGCGGCGCGGCCAGCCCGGATGCGACGAGGCGCACGGGCCCGACCCGCTCGCGTCCGTGCCGCGCACGCCGTCGCTGTAGTCATTGGCGTAGTTCGTGCCCACCTGGAGGGCGAGGGCCACCACCAGTGCCGCGGCCATCCGCCAGAACGAGAGGGAGTGGCCCTCCCCCACCGCGCAGGCCGTCCCGACGAGCACAGGCACGACTGCGGCGGGCAGCGTTCGGGGCCGCGCCCCGGCGACCCAACGGTTCACAGCGTCGACGGGCGGGCGGCGGCCGCGCCTCGGCGCGCGATCACGGACGCTTCGGGAAGCGAGCGAAGTCCGGGGGCCGGCGCTCCTTGTAGGCGTCGCGCCCCTCTTGGGCCTCCTCGGTCATGTAGAAGAGCATCGTGGCGTCGCCGGCGAGCTGCTGGATGCCGGCGAGGCCGTCGTCGGCCGCGTTCATCGACGCCTTGAGCATCCTGAGCGCGATCGGCGAGTGCCGCAGCATCTTGCGGCACCACGCGACGGTCGTCGCCTCGAGCCGCTCGAGGGGGACGACGGTGTTCACGAGGCCCATGGCGCGCGCCTGCATCCGCGTCGTACTGCTCGCACAGGTACCAGATCTCGCGGGCCTTCTTCTGGCCGACGATGCGGGCGAGCAGGCCCGAGCCGTACCCGCCGTCGAAGCTGCCCACCTTCGGTCCGGTCTGGCCGAAGCTCGGCGTTGTCGGCCGCGATGGTGAGGTCGCAGACGACGTGCAGCACGTGGCCGCCGCCGATGGCGAAGCCGGCCACCATGGCGACGACGGGCTTGGGGCAGCGGCGGATCTGGATCTGCAGGTCGAGCACGTTGAGGCGCCCGATGCCCTTCTTCGCCACCTCGTCGTCGCCGATGTAGCCGTCGTCGCCACGGATGCGCTGGTCGCCTCCGGCACAGAACGCCTCACCTCCTGCGCCGCAGAGGATGATGACGCCGATCTCGTCGTCGTCACGAGCACGCGTCATCGCGTCCGAGAGCTCGAAGAGGGTTTGGGGCCGGAAGGCGTTGCGCACCTCCGGCCGGTTGATGGTGATCTTGGCGATCCCCTCGGCGGTGGCGTAGAGGATGTCGCGGTAATCGCCGGTGTGGATCCAGGTGATCGGCGCCTCGAGGTCACCGTAGAAGTCAGGCATCGGCATGGCCCGGCCAGCATCGCACCCCGCTACCGTGCCGTGCCATGCCCGCGCTCGTGGCCCTGGCCGTCCCGGGGGGTCCACGTTTCGTCGAGGCTCTGCAGCGGGTGTGGGACGCGGGCGATGCCGCCCTCCCCCTCGACCTCCGCCTGCCGCCGCTCCAGCGTCAGCGCGTGCTGGCCTCGCTCAGGCCGGCGGCGGTCGTGGACGAGCACGGTGAGCGCGCCGCGCTCGGCAGCGGCCGAGCCAGTCGAGGTAGGCGACGCCCTCGTCATGGCCACGAGCGGGACGACGGGCGAGCCCCGGGGCGTCGTGCTCACCCACGCCGCGTTGCTCGCCTCGGCTGCGGCCACCAACGAGCGGATCGGGGTCGAGGCCGGTGATCACTGGCTGGCCTGCCTGCCGCTCTCACACGTCGGGGGGGTGTCGGTCGTCACCCGCGCCCAGGCCGCGGGCCAGGAGCTCACGGTACTGCCGGGCTTCGATCCCGACGCGGTGCAGGCCGCGGCGGCCGCGGGGGCCAACCTCGTCTCACTCGTCCCCACCGCGCTGCGCCGCGTCGATCCCTCGCCCTTCCGGACCATCGTCCTCGGTGGCGCCAACACCCCGCCCGATCTGCCCCCGAACGTCATGACGACCTACGGCATGACGGAGACGGGCAGCGGCGTGGTCTATGACGGCGTGCCGCTCACGACGGTGGAGGTCCGACTGGACGATGACGGGGAGATCGTCGTGCGCGGCGCCATGTTGCTGCGCGCCTATCGGGACGGCCACGATCCCAAGGACGCCGGCGGCTGGTTGCACACCGGAGATCTCGGAGCCTGGCGGCCCGACGGCCGATTGAGGGTGCACGGCCGCCGCGGCGACCTCATCATCACGGGCGGCGAGAACGTATGGCCCGAGCGCGGTCGAGGCCGTCCTCGCCGCTCACCCGGGCGTGGCCGAAGTGGCGGTCGCCGGCCAGCCCGATCCCGAATGGGGCCAGCGCGTGGTCGCGTTCGTCGTGCCCCGGCACCGCTCCGACCCGCCGACCCTCGACAGCCTCCGGGCCGTGGCCAAGGAACACCTCGCCGCCTTCGCCGCGCCGCGCCAGCTCGTCGTGGTCGAGGCGCTGCCGCGCACCGCCCTCGGCAAGGTGCAGCGCTCTCGCCTGGCAAGGTCGTCATGAGCCGCACCGAGGCGCCCGCGGTCGAGCAGCCTCGCCGTCTCGGCAGCGCCTACTGGAGGCTGTGGAGCGCGGCGTCGATCTCGAGCATTGGCGACGGCGTCGACCTCGTCGCGCTCCCTTTGCTGGCCGCGAGCCTCACCCGCGACCCCCGCCTGGTGGCCGGCATGGCCACCGCCTTCACGCTCCCGTGGCTGTTGTTCGCCATCCCGGCAGGGGCGATCGTCGACCGTCTCGACCGCAGGAAGGTCATGTACCGCGTCGATCTGCTGCGGGCCGCGCTCGTGGGGGTCATCGCGATGACGGCCGCGACCGGCACGGCGACGATCGGGCTCCTCTACATCGTCGCCTTCCTCCTCGGCTCGGTGCAGACGCTGTTCGACAACGCCGCCCAGTCGATCCTCCCCTCGGTGGTGGCCCCGGAGCTGCTCGAGACGGCCAACGGGCGGGAGTACGCCGCGCAGGTCATCGGGACCTCCTTCCTGGGTCCGCCCCTCGGTGGGCTGCTCTTTTCGATCGCGGTGGCGCTGCCGTTCATCGTCGACAGCGCCTCGTTCTTCGTCGCCGCCCTGCTCGTGATGTCGCTGGCCGGCTCGTTCCGGCCGGCTCGTTCGCCCACGGCGGTGGCCGGCGAGCGGCGACCGCCGTTGCGCAGGGACATCGCCGAAGGTATCCGTTGGCTCTGGCACCACGAGCTGCTGCTCACGCTCGCGCTCGTACTCGGCGTCTTGAACTTCTCCGCGTGGCTGGGCGAGTCGACCATGGTCCTCTTCGCGCAGGAGATCCTCGGGCTGGGGGCGCGCGGCTACGGGCTCCTGCTCGCCTCCGCCGCGTTGGGCAGCGTGCTCGGCGGGTTGCTCGGCGCCCGGTTCGCGCGCGCCCTCGGGCCCGGCCGCGCCCTCGTCGTGACGATCGCGGTCTGCGCATTGTCGGCCGCCTCCATCGGGCTCATGTCGGACGCGTTGGCGGTGGCGGCCCTCCTGAGCGTGACGGGCTTCTTCGGCATCGTGTGGAACGTCATCACGGTGTCGCTGCGCCAGCAGATCATCCCGGACCATCTACTCGGCCGGGTCAACAGTGTGTACCGCTGGCTGGGCTGGGGTTCGATACCCCTCGGCGCGCTCGCCGGCGGCTGGATCGCCGAGGCCTTCGGGTTGCGGGCCCCATGGTTCGTCGCCGGGACCCTGCAGCTGTTTGCGTTGGTGGTGGCGCTTCCCCGCATCACGACGTCGGCCATTCAGGCGGCCAAGGACGCCGCGCCGGTACGGGCCACGCCGGCCTGATCACTCGATGACGCGCACTCCCGCGCCGCCGTCGATCACGAAGGTGTCGCCCGTGATCCACGACGCGTGATCGCTCACCAGGAACGTGGCCAGGGCGGCCACGTCCTCTGGCTCCCCGAGGCGACCGAGCGGTGACGTCTTGGCCAAGGTCTCGCCGAAGTTCTCGACGAGCACCTTGGAGAACTCCGTGTTCACGAGACCGGGAGCAACACCAACGACTCGAGTGGGGCCGATCTCGCTGGCCAGCTGGCGCGTCAAGTGGATGAGTGCAGCTTTTGAGACGTTGTAGATCCCGAGCCCGAAGCTCGTCCGCAACCCGCCGACCGAGGCCACGTTGAGGACGACCCCCGGCTTCTCCTTCATGGCCAGGCGGTAGGCGGCGGAGATGAGGAAGAGCGGGCCCCGCACGTTGACCTGCATCGTCTTGTCGTAACGGCCGGGGTCCACGCCCAGGGTCCGGCCGTAGAACGGGTTGGTGCCGGCGTTGTTCACCAGGATGTCGAGGCCGCCGAAGCGCTCGAGCGTCGCCTGCACCGATGCCTCACCGGCTTCGATGTCGCCGGCGTTCGCGGCGAACACCGCCGTCTCGCCGGCAATGCCCGCGACCGCTTCCTCCAGCGCCTCCTGCTTGCGGGACGTGAGCATGACCCGCGCTCCGGATTCGGCAAAGGACCGCGCGATGGCCAGCCCGATACCGCGGGACGCGCCGGTGACGAGTGCGACCTTGCCGTCGAGGCGGATGTCCACGGCGGCGGAAGCTACTCGGCGGCGGTGAGCACGGGGACGGGGGCCTCCTCGGCGGCGCGGCGCCACTGCCGGGACTGCCGCCACTCCTGGATGGCCAGGGCAGCCAGCAGCGAGGCGGCGAGGAGGGCGACGGCCACCACGCCGTCGAGCCACCAGTGGTTGGCCGTGATGACCACCGCGGCCATCGTGAGGACCGGATGGGCCAGCACCAGCCACCGCCAACGGCTCTTGCCCACGAGCACGACCGCGAGCCCGACGACCACCGCCCAGCCGACGTGCACCGACGGCATGGCCGAGAGCTGGTCGGAGGCGCCCGTGCCGACCGCCGTGTAGACGGACTGGCCGTAGCGGGTGGCGGTGTCGACGAAGCCGAGCTCGGGCATCAGCCGGGGCGGCGCCACCGGCACCAGCTGGATCAGCAAGCAGGAGGCGGTGAGGAAGGCGATGGTGTTGCGCCACGGCACGTACTGGTCGCGGTGGAAGCCGAACAGCCAGACGAGGAAGATCAACAGGGCCGGCACGTGGACGATCGCGTAGTAGAGGTTGGCGGCCTGGACGATCGACGGGTGCGGGAGGAGCGCCTTCTGGATCGCCAGCTCGCTCGGGAAGCGCAAGGCCTGCTCGAGGTTCCAGATGGCCCGGCCGCGGGCCATGGCGCCGTTCACCTGCATGACCGAGAGCGTCCCGGCGATGCGCCACACGACGTACAGGCCGAGCACGATGGCGGTCTCCCGCGCGAACGCGGCCGCGCCGACGAGCACGCGCCGCGTCGGGTGGCAGAGCAGACCCGCGGCGGCCAGGACGGCGGCCATCGCCAGGGCGATCTGCCACGGCAACCACACGACCGGTGTCCCCTCCTTTCGACTCGCTGGGCCTTTCGACCGAGCCTTTCGACTCGGCGTTTCGACTGGCCTCTCCATGTCGCGCTCGGCGTGAAGGCCACCAGTATGGCGGCTCACCCCGGCCGTCTCGGGGGCGCCGCCGGTAGCGTCGCCTCGTGAACCGCCTCGCCGGCGAGACCTCGCCCTACCTCCGCCAGCACCGGGACAACCCGGTCGACTGGTATCCGTGGGGTCCCGACGCCTTCGAACGAGCGCGAGCCACCGACCGCCCTGTGCTGCTGTCGGTCGGCTACTCGGCCTGCCATTGGTGCCACGTGATGGCCCACGAGTCCTTCGAGGACCCCGACGTCGCCGCGGTGATGAACGACCGCTTCGTCAACATCAAGGTGGACCGGGAGGAGCGCCCGGACGTCGACGCCGTCTACATGGACGCCGTGCAGGCCCTGTCGGGCCGGGGCGGATGGCCGATGACGGTCTTCCTGGCGCCCGACGGCCGCCCCTTCTTCGCCGGCACCTACTTCCCGAAGCCCAACTTCCTCCAACTCCTGCAGGCGGTCGACGACGCCTGGCAGGAGCGGCGAGGCGACCTCGACCAGCAGGCAGACGAGTTGACCGCGACGCTACGGCGCAGCGCCGAGCTGACCGCGGACGACGAGCTGCCCGGAACCGACCACCTGAATGCCGCCGTCCACCAGCTTCTCGGCGCGTTCGATCCCCGCTGGGGCGGGTTCGGAGGCGCCCCCAAGTTCCCCCAGACCATGAGCTTGGAGCTGCTGCTGCGGGCCACCCTCGCCGGCGCCGGTGACGCTCCCCGAGCCGCGGTCATGACGAGCCTCGACGCCATGGCCGCGGGCGGCATCTACGACCATCTGGGGGGCGGGTTCGCCCGCTACTCGACCGACGAGCGCTGGCTGGTGCCGCACTTCGAGAAGATGCTCTACGACCAGGCCCTCCTCGCCCGGATCTACCTCCACGCGTGGCAGGTCACGGGCGAGGCCCGCTACCGCCAGGTCCTCGACGAGACGATCGCCTACGTCCTGCGCGACCTTCACCAACCCGAAGGTGGCTTCTCCTCCGCGGAAGACGCGGACTCCCCCGGCGCCGATGGCCACGCCGAGGAGGGGGCCTTCTATCTGTGGACCCCCTCACAGGTCGAGGAGGTCCTGGGACGCGAGCCGAGCCGCGATGGCGGCGGGTTGGTACGGCGTGACCGAGGGCGGCAACTTCGAAGGGCGGAACATCCTGCACCGGCCGCTTGGCGCGGAGCTGGCCCGCCCACCCACCCTCGAGGCCATGCGGGCCGAGCTGTTTCACGCTCGCCGCCTGCGCCCTCGGCCGCTGCTCGACGACAAGGTGCTCACCGAGTGGAACGCGCTCATGGTGGCGACTCTCGCCGAGGCCGCCGCCGCCACCGGGAACGGCGGGTGGCTGGCCGCCGCGCTCGCAACGGGCGAGTTCATGCTCTCGCGCCTGCGCGATGCGGACGGGCGCTGGGCCCGCTCCTGGCAGCGCGACGGCGGCGCTCGCCACGCCGCCTTCGCCAGCGACCATGCCGCCCTCGTCGATGGCTTCGCCCGTCTGGGCGAGGCGTCCGGCCAGGCCCGCTGGATCGACGAGGCGCGGGCCGCGGCCGACCTCCTCCTCGATCGCTTCTGGGATGCCGAACGCGGCGGCCTCTTCACCACCTCCGACGACGGCGAAGCCCTCGTCGCCCGCCAGAAGGACCTGCTCGACGGAGCCACGCCGTCGGCCAACTCCCTCGCCGCCGTCGCCTTGCTGCGCCTTGGCGCCCTCACCGGCGAGAGCCGCTACGCCAACCACGCCGACCAGATCCTCCGCCTCGTCGGGCGCCTCGCCGCCCAGTCGCCCTCATCGTTCGCCCACCTGCTCGCCGCGGTCGACCTGCGCCGCGCCGGGATCACCGAGATCGTCATCACCGGCGACCGAGCCGAGCTGGTCGCCGCCGTCCAGGCTCGCTACCTTCCCAACGCCGTGCTCGCCTGGGGGGAGCGTTACGATTCCCCGCTCTGGGAGGCCCGAGGCGACGGGCTTGCCTACGTATGCCGCGACTACACGTGCCAGGCGCCGACGGCCGACGCGGGCACGCTCGTGGCGCTCCTCTCGTGAGGCGCGGTCACCAACCGCCCCGGTGAACCACGTCGTCGAGGGCGCGGCGCGGGCGCTCGGCCGAGCGGCCTGGCTCGTCGGCGAGGGGATGGCCGAGGGCGACCGCACCGAGCAGGTCGTGACCGGGCGGGACGCCGAGGCTGGCGAGAAGGCGCTCCGCATGGCGGAACACGCCGAAGAAGAGCGCGCCGAGTCCCGCGTCCTGGGCGGCCAGGAGCAGCAGCATGGTGGCGAAGGCCGTGTCGATCTGCCAGTACGGCACCGGCCAGTTCTCCGCCACCGCCAGGCCCGTGGCCTGCTTGTCCGGCTCGGCGTAGCGCTCGAGGTAGGCGTGCTGGTCGGCCAGGGGCAGCACGATGACCGGCGCCACCAGGAGGTCCTGCCAGCGGAACTTGGCGCGACGGTTCACCGGCAGGGTCACGTCCCAGAAACGGGCCGTCTCAGCCCCCTCGAGGACGACGAAGTCCCAGCCCTGGGTGTTGCCGGCGCTCGGACCACGCCGAGCGGCGTTGAGCACGCGGGTCGAGCAGCTCGGCATCGATCGGTCGGTCCTCGAAGGCCCGGACCATGCGCCGCGACCGAAGGAGCTCAGGGAAGTCCATGCGGCGGGCCGGGCTCAGTGGGAGAAGACGCTCAGCGCGAGCCGAGCTTCAGCAGGTCCTCCGCCATGGCCCATCCGAAGGCCACCAGGACATCCCCCTTCGCCGGCTTCAGGCCCTTGAAGAGCGCCACGATGTCGGGCTCGACCGACTCGGGCTTGAGCGAGTCGTAGTCGAACACGCCTCCGGTCGATCCCTTCACCTGGAAGGACTGCTCGTCGTAGGCCGCCTCTACATGGAAGCGCTTCGCCAGACGGCGTCCCCACGCCCGCTCCTCGCCGACCGCCTTGTGGCCGGGGCGAGGCACGATGTCGGTGAGGGCACGAAAGGCATCGAAACCTGAGGGCGACCCGAGGCGGGTTCCGACGAGCACGTCCTCGTCGGGGAAGGCCATGAGGGCCCGGTGATAGGCCTCGCTCATGAGCCCCTTCATGACCGAGTCGCGACGCGACGTGCGCCGCACGCTCACCAGACCGAGCAGCACGCACGGCGTGCCACCGATGCGCTCGAGGGTGGAGAACATGAACCCGTTGAGCTTGCCCTCGATGCGAGCCGTGGCGCAGAGGACCCAGTCCTCCTTGGCCTTGGACAACGACCCGATGTCGATGCCGGTCGGGCCGCCCGCGCACATGTCCGCCATCTCCTCGAGCTCGGCGTCGGTGAGCGCCGTGCAGTCCTTCGTCTCGATCTGGATCGCCATCGGTTCTGGTGGCTCCCGAAGGTCCGGGCGCCGGCCGGGCCGGCGACACTTCATGGGTCTCGTCCCTGCCGGGACGGACATTCATTTTGCCATCTCCGAGCCGCTTAGCGAAACGCACTCGCGGTTCGAAGGGGAGGAGGAACGTTTCGCTCCTCCCCTTCGATCAGGTCAACAAGACGTCATGGCCGAGCTCGGCCCGCAGCTCGCCGACACAACGGCCCACGTCGACCCGGTAGTCGTTGGCGAGGCGCATGACCTTGCCCTCACCGAGGTGAAGGAACACCGGCGAGTCGCCCGGATGGTCGAGCAGGATCCGCTTCAGCCTGGCGATGGTGGTCTCGCACACGGCCGTCGGCGCCAGGCTGAGCCGCAAGGGGGGCGCGCCGGCGACGGCTGACTCGACCACCGAGACATCCATCACGACCAACTTCGGCGCGTCGTCCCGACCGTCGACGCGGGCCTTCACGACCACGACGACGTCGTCGGCCAACTTGTGGCCGTGGTCGGCCATGGCCTTGGGGAAGACCATGGCCTCGATGGTGCCTTGGAGGTCCTCGAGCGTGAACACGGCCATCAGCTCGCCCTTGCGGGTGTACTTCCGGTTCAACGCCGTCACGACGCCGCCCACGGTCACGACGTCACCGTCAGCGCGTTCGTACACGTCGGCAATGACGGCGTCAGCACGGCGGCGCACCGCCCACTCCGCCCCGAGCAGCGGATGGTCGCTCACGTACAGTCCGAGCATCTCCTTCTCGAAGGCGAGCAGCTGCGCCTTGTCGATCTCGAGGTGCGGGATGGGCAGGCGCTCGTCGTAGGGTCGCGACGCCCCGTCACCCACGTCGCCGAACAGGCTCATCACCCCTTGCTCCTGTTCGCGTCGGCGAGCCAGGGTCATGTCGATGATCGGCTCGAAGACGGCGAGCAGGCCGCGCCGGGTGTGGCCCAGCGAGTCGAAGGCACCGGCCTTGACCAGAGACTCGATGGCCCGCTTGTTCAGCACGCTCGGGTCGACGCGGGCCGCGAAGTCGTAGAAGTCGGCGAAGGGCCCCTGCGCCTCCCGCTCGGCCACGATCATGCGCACGAGGCCCTCGCCCACGTTGCGCACGGCCGACAACCCGAAGGGGATGACGCCCGGGCAGCCAGGGGGGAGTTCGACGGTGGCCGGCGCCGAGGCCGGGTCGAGGGCGATGAAGTCGGAGGCGGAGATGTTGATGTCGGGGTTGAGCACCTTGATGCCCATCGCTCGGCACTCGGCGAGGTAGACGGCGGCCTTCTCGAGGCTGCCCTTCACGCTGGTGAGCAGGCAGGCGAGGTACTCGACCGGGTAATGCGCCTTGAGGTAAGCGGTCTGGTATGCCACCAGCCCGTAGCCGTAGGAGTGGGACTTGTTGAACGCGTAGTCGGCGAAGGCCTCGATCGTGTCGAACAGCTTGGTGCCGAGCTCGCGCCCGTAGCCGGTGGTGTCGCAGCTCGCCACGAACTTCTCCCGTTCCCGCGCCATGAGCTCGCGGATCTTCTTGCCGCACGCCTTGCGCAGGTTGTCGGCGTCGGCCAACGAGTAGCCCGCGAACTTCTGGGCCACCCGCATCACCTGCTCCTGGAAGATCATGAGACCCCAGGTGTCACCAAGTAGCTCGGCCGCATCGGGATGGAAGTAGGCGACGGGTTTGCGGCCGTTCTTGCGGTCCGCGTAGTCGTTGTGCATGTTGGCGGCCATCGGGCCGGGGCGGTACAGCGCGACGAGGGCGGCCACGTCCTCGAAGCTCGTTGGCGCGAGCGAGCGCATGAGGGCGCGCATGGGTCCGCCTTCGAGCTGGAACACGCCGATCGAATCGCCTCGGCGCAGCATGGCCAGCGTGGGATCGTCGTCGAGGGGCACGCGGTCGATGTCGAAGCCGGGGTCCTTGTGGGCCCGGATCATGGCGACGGCGTCCTCGATCACATCGAGGTTGCGCAGGCCGAGGAAGTCCATCTTCAGCAGGCCGAGCTCCTCGACGCCGTGCATCTCGTACTGCGTGACGATGGGCGCGAGCTCCGCGTCATGGCCGTTCTCGGGCTTGCGCTGTATGGGCAGGTGCTCGGTGAGCGGCTCGCGGGTGATCACGACCGCGGCGGCATGGATGCCGTCCTGGCGGCGCAGGCCCTCGAGCCCGACGGCCACATCGACCACCTGCTTCACATCGGGGTCGGTGTCGTACATGGCCCGCAGCTCGGTGGCCGCCTTGTAGCCGTCCTCGAACTTGGCGTGCGGCTCGAGGCAGGCGTACAGCGGCGTGTCGCGGCCCATCACCAGCGGGGGCATAGCCTTGGCGATGCGGTCGCCGACGGCGTAGGAGAATCCGAGGACGCGGGCCGCGTCGCGCACTGCCGCCCGTGCCTTGATCGTCGAGAAGGTGACGATCTGGGCGACGCGGTCGCGTCCGTACTTCTCGGCTGCGTACCGGATCATCTCGTCGCGGTAGCGGGAGTCGAAGTCCATGTCGATGTCGGGCATGGAGATGCGGCTGGGGTTCAAGAAGCGCTCGAACAGCAGGTCGTAGCGGATCGGGTCGAGGTCGGTGATGTGCAGGCAGTAGGCCACCGCGCAGCCGGCCGCGCTCCCCCGGCCCGGCCCCACCCGGATGCCGTGCTCACGCGTGTGGCGGATCAGGTCCCACACGATCAAGAAGTAGGAGCTGAACCCCATCGTGGCGATGACGTCGAGCTCGTAGGCGAGGCGCTCGAGCACCGCCGGCGCGACGCTCTCCCCCCACCGCGCCGTGGCACCGGCCATGGTGAGGTGGCGGAGGTAGGCGGCGTCGTCGGGAAAGCCTTCGGGGATGGGGAAGGCCGGCAGGTCGGGTTGGCCGAACTCGAGGCGCACGTCGGCTCGCTCCGCCACCCACAGCGTGTTGTCACAGGCTTCAGGGACCTCGGCGAACAGGGCCCGCATCTCGACCGCGGACTTCAAGTAGTGCTCGTCGCCCTCGAAGCGGAAGCGCTTCGGGTCGCTCATGAGCGCCCCGGTCTGGACGCACAGCAACGCGTCGTGGGCCACGTGATCGGCGCGGTGGGTGTAGTGGCTGTCGTTGGTGGCGATCACGGGGGCCTGGAGGCGCCGCGCGATGTCGAGCAGCCGGGGGTTCGTGTCGTGCTGGACCCCCAACCCGTGGTCTTGCAGCTCGATGAAGAGGTTGTCGCGCCCGAAGATGTCCTGTAGGCGTGCGGCCCGCTCGAGAGCGGCGCGCTCGTCGCCCTGCAACAGGGCCTGCAGCACGTGGCCGCCGAGGCAGCCGGTGGTGGCGATCACGCCGTCGCGATGGCGCGCCAGCAGCTCCCAATCCATGCGGGGCTTGTAGTAGTAGCCCTCCAGGAAGGCGAGGCTGGCCAGCTTGATCAGGTTGCGGTAGCCCGTGTCGTTCTCGGCCAGCAGGGTGAGGTGGTAGTAGAGCTTGTGGCCCCCCTCGGCGTCGCCCCCCGTGTCGTCGACGCGGCCGCGGCGCTGGGGTCGCTCCGAGCGATGCTCGTGGGCCAGATAGGCCTCGGTGCCGAGGATCGGCTTGATGCCCTGGGCCCGGCACTCCTTGTAGAAGTCGAGCACCCCGTACATGTTCCCGTGGTCGGTGATGCCGAGCGCCGGCTGGCCGTCGGCCGCCGCCGCCGCGACCACCTCGCTGACGCGGGACGCGCCGTCGAGCATGGAGTACTCGGTGTGGACGTGGAGGTGGGTGAACGACTCGCCCACGCGGCCTGCCTTCGTTCTCGGTTCTCCACAGGCTGTGGGTAAATCACAGCTGTGTGATTCGACGGTGGGGACCCTAGCCCGCGCGGGCAAGCCCCGAAGTTGAACCGGGGTGTGCCGTCGACGGCACCCTCCGGTTCGAGTTCCGGAAGCAGCGTTCAGAGGTTCCGGAAGCAGCGTTCAGAGGTAGGTGCCGGGGCGCTCGGTCTCCGGTAGACGCTGCCCGGGCGGCAGCTGGCGCATCTGCTCGAGCTGCTGGCGGGCGGCGAGCTGCTGGGCGAAGAGGGTGGCCTGGATGCCGTGGAAGAGCCCCTCGAGCCAGCCGACGAGCTGCGCCTGGGCGATGCGCAGCTCGGCGTCGCTCGGGGCCTCGGCGTCGGAGAACGGCGGGGCGAGGCGGCGCAACTCCGCCTGGAGGTCGGGCGAGAGGGCCTTGGCCAGCTCGTTGACCGACGTCTCGTAGATCTCCTTCAGCCGGGCGCGGCTGGCGTCGTCGAGGGGCGCGGCGCGCACCTCGTCGAGGAGTTGCTTCACCATCGAGCCGATCCGCATCACCTTGGCCGGCTGCTCCACCGCCTCGACCTCCGGGGGAGCCGGCGGGGGCGTGCCGACGATCTCCCCGTGCTCGATGGGTGCTTGGTCAGCCATGGGGTCCTCCATCGGGTCGGGCCTCATGCTCCCCTACCGGCGAGCAGTGGGACGAGCATCTCGGTAGACGTGACCGAGCCGTGCCGGCTCACGAGGGTGAAAGGCCCGGTATCGGTCGGGTCGTCGAAGGCGACCGGCTCACGGGCGACGAGGGCCACGTCGCCCAGGCGCCCCTGTGCGGCAGGGGTGAGGAGAGGGCCCAGCCAGCCCTCGTCGCGCACCTGCTCGAGTGACACCACCCAGGCCAGGTCGCTGTGGGCCTCCGCCGCCGCGTCGAAGAGGGCGCCGGCCGCTCCGGGCGCCGCGTGCAGCCAGCGGAAGCGTCCCTCACCCGATTGCAGGGCCACCAGGGAGGCCACCGCCGGGACGAGGGACACGATGCGCCCGGCCACGTCGATCTGGCCGTGGTCGGCGGTGACGACGAGGACGGCTCCGCTCGGCAGACCCTCGACGATCGAGCGGACGAGAGCATCGGTGGCGACCAGCTCGGCGTCGTAGTACTCCGACAGCCCGTACTCGTGGGCCACCTTGTCGACCCCGTCGTAGTAGGCGTACACGAAGCGCTCGCCGGCCGCGAGCAAGCGGCGCACCTCGGTGACGAGCGTCGAGGGCATCCGCCAGCCGACGTGGCGGACCCCGGCAAGGTGAGCGAGCGTGAACCCCGTTCCCACGAACTCGGCCCGGCTGACGACGGGGACGTTGCCCCCGAGGAACGGGGGCACGGGCTGGATCTCCCGGGGCGGCACGCGCCGGCGGGCGTCACCCGTGGAGGTGGTCCAGCGCAGGACGTTGAGCACCTCGCCCCGCACCTCGATGCGGTACCCCACCACGCCGTGCTCCCCCGGCGCGAGGCCGGTGGCGATCGAGGTCAAAGCAGTGGCGGTGGTGGACGGGACGACCGTGTGGATCGGCCGACCGGCCATGGCCGACAGGAACGGGGCCAGGGCCCGCCGATCCTGGAGCTGCTCCCAGCCGAGGCCGTCGAGGACGAGCAGCACGACCTGACCTGCGCCGCGCACCGGCTCGGGCATCCACGGGGGCACCTGAGCCGTCCCGGCGGGCCCGAGGAGGGCAGGTACGAGGTTGCTGACGCACGCCCCTCCGTAGTCGGGGAGATCGGGATGCTCGGCCAGGACCCTCACCTCCGGGTCGTCAGCGTGCCACAGAGCGGCCGCGACGGGCACCGAAGGGGGTGGCCGCCGGCCTACGATGAGCTCGTGAGGGTCTCGACCCGGGGTGACTACGCCAGCCGAGCCCTCCTGTCGCTGGCCCTGCACTCCGACGAGGCGCCGACGTCGGTACGGGACATCGCGGAGCGCACGGGCCTCCCCCAGCCCTACCTCGAGCAGATCCTGCTCGCCCTGAAAGGCGCCGGGCTCGTCCGCTCCAAGCGGGGCGTCGGGGGCGGCTACGTGCTCGCCCGCCCGCCGCGCGACATCCTGCTGTCGGACATCGTCAGCGCGGTCGACGGCCCGATCACGGTCGGCGACTTCGGCGAGCCCCACATGGACGGCGCCTGCGACCACGAGGGCCAGTGCGTGCTCCTCGCCATCTGGCAGAACGTGGGCGAGCACATGCGCCACCACCTCGCGGGCTACACGCTGGCCGACCTCGCCGCCACGGCGCGCGGCGAGCTGCCCTGGCCGGCCAAGCCGTTGGGCCACGTGCACGCCTGACGCGCTCAGGCGAGCTCGGCCAGCACCTCGGCCAAATCGGGTGGCAGCGGTGACTCGAAGGTCAGGCGGGCCCGGGTCGCCGGGTGGGTGAAGGCGAGCCGGTAGGCGTGCAGGAACGGGCGGCTGAGCGCCAGCGGCGACCGGGCGCCACCGTAGGGGGAGTCGCCCACGACGGGATGGCCGATGGCGGCGAGGTGGACGCGGATCTGGTGGGTGCGCCCCGTGTCCAATCGGCACTCCAGCAGGGCGGACGCCGCCGGGCTCGTGAACACGGCCCGCCGCTCGTACCGGGTTCGCGACGGCCGGCCGTCGGCGACCACCGCCATCCGGGTCGGATCCCGGGGAGACCGGCCGATCGGCGCGTCGACCATCCCCGATGCCGCATCGGGGATCCCCCACACCAGCGTCAGGTAGCGGCGCTCGACGGTGCGGGCGGCGAGCTGAGCGACCAGATCGTCGTACGCCTGGGGCGTGCGGGCCACGACGAGGAGCCCGGAGGTGCCCTTGTCCAACCGGTGCACGATGCCGGGGCGGCCCGACGCCCCCACCGAGGCGAGCTCGGGGAAGCGGGCCAGCAGCCCGTTCACGAGGGTGACGTGCTCGCTGCCGGCCCCAGGATGCACCACGACGCCGGCCGGCTTGTCCACCACGACGACCTCGTCGTCGACGTAGACGACCGCGACCGGCACGTCGGGATCTGGCGCAGGCGGTCTCGCTACCGCGATCGCCGCCTCGTCGAACTCGACGACCTGGCCTTCCCGAACCCGTTCCTTGCCGGCCGCCACCCGCCGGCCGTCGACCATGACCGCCCCGGCCTCCACCAGCCTGGCCGCCTCGGCCCGGCTCACGTCGGCCACCAGCGAAACGAGCCGGTCGACCCGCTCGCCGTCGAGCGCGGCAGGGACCGCCTCCCTCATGCCGGCCGGCGTGCTGTCGCGCGCGCGGGCGATCTGTTGGCGGGCGCCCGCGTCACGCCGGCGGGCGGCCCGTGCGCCACGCCACCGCCACGAGCATCAGCCCTCCCACGACGATCGCCGAGTCGGCGACGTTGAACACGGGCCACCACTGCAGGTCGATGAAGTCGATGACGCGGCCTTGCAAGAAGCCGTCGGCATCGCGCAGCAACCGGTCGCATATGTTCCCCGCCGCGCCCCCGATCACCATCCCGACCGCGACCGCGCCCAGCTTCGACGTACCTCGGCGCGCCGCCAGCACCAGCACCACGATGACGACCAGTGCGAGGACCCCGATCACCGGACCGAAGCCGCGCCCCCGGCTGAAGGCCATGCCGCTGTTGTAGGTGAGCCGCAGCCGCAGGGTCCAGAACAGGTCGATGTCCCCTGAGGAGAGCCGGTGGACCGCCCAGGCCTTCGTGAGTTGATCGAGGGCGAAGACGACCACGGCGACGGCGACGGTGAGACGAATCGTGGTGCTGCGAGGTCGCGCCGGCGCGGGCGCGGGGCCGCTCACCGGCGAGCGCCGAGGCCGCCGACTTTCTCCTCCACGAGCTCGGTGGCCCAGGGCAACGCCCGCAGCCGTTCCTTCGGGATCGGCTTGCCGGAGATGGTCGACAGCCCGTACGTCCCGTCGTCGATGCGGGCCAGGGCGGCGTCGATCTCGATGACCGTCTGCCGGGCGACTCCCGCCAGTGCGATGTCGCGCTCGCGCTCGACGACCAACGAGTCGCCTTCCCCGGACTCGTCGTCGAACTGGACATCGCCCGGGTCGAGGTCCTCCATCAGCGACGCCGCTTCGGCGTCGAGGTGCTCGGCTTGACCGAGGAGCTTGGCCCGCTCGTCGAGCAGCAGCTTGCGCTGGCCGTCGAGGAACTTGGCATCGAAGGGACTGACCGGCTTCCGGGGCCCGGCCGGGGGCTTGGCGACCGGGGCCTTGGCCGCCACGGGCTTGGGGGCGGCGGGCTTTGCTGCCTTCGCGCCGGAGGCTTTGCTCGCCGAGGGCTTTGCCGCGGGAGCCTTCGCGACTGCGGCCTTCGGCGCCGCCTTGGACGATCTCGCAGATCCCTGCCGCGGCCCTCGCCTTGGCGGTGGACCCGCTCGCCTCGTCCGCCGCTTTGGATGCCTGTTTGCGAGCCGGCGCCTTGGCCACACGAGCGGCGTCGGACTTGGCCGAGGAGGCGGCAGCCGACGTCGCGGCGCGCGTCCTGGCCGCCGGAGCCTGCTTCGTCGCCGCCTTCTTGGCGGGGGCTGACGCCTTCTTGGGGGCCGACTTCGCCATGGGGGGATCCATCCTTCCTGCCAGGCGGGTGGCGCAGATTAGGGCGCAGCAGGCGACGGTTCAACGCCGCCCGGCGGCGCCTCTGCCTCCCGATCCCGCGCGCAGCGCCTCGTCGAGGGCGGCGTCGACGACGTCGGCGCTCACCCCTTCGAGCCGGAACCGCTTCGTGCGGCTCGATTCCCCGGAGGTCAGCGTCACCTGGGCCTCCTTGAGACCGAAGGTGCGGGCGAGCAGCTCGACGAGGGCGGCGTTGGCCCGGCCCTCGACGGGCGGCGCGGCCACCCTGACCCGCAGCGCGTCGCCATGGCGGCCGACGATCGACGACCGCCCCGCGCCCGGTTGGGCATGCACCCGGAGGATGACGGCCTCGTCGGTCACGTCGTAGACGTCGGCGTGGTTGGTCATGCGTCATCCTCCTCGAGTTCGAGTGGCCCGCCGCCGCGGCCCTGGCGCAGCGGGACGACGGCGACGCGCACCGGCAGGCCGTCACCGACGGTGCCTTCGCTGACCGTGGCTTCGCTCGCGTCGCCCGGCTCCACGACGAGCTCGAGGGCGAGCGTCTCGCCTTGGACGAAGGCGCGGTGGGCATCGAGGGCGGCGACGACCTCGGCCGGGCCGTCGACGGCCAGACGGATGCGATCCGACACGTCAAGGCCCGCGGCCCGCCGAGCCTGCTGCGCGACGCGGACGAGATCGCGGGCGATCCCCTCGCGTTCGAGGGGCTCGGTGACCTCGGTGTCGAGCACGACGATCCCGCGGTCGCCGGGCAGCGACGCCGACCGTTCGGGCGCGACCGGCACGAGCCGCAAGGTGTACTCACCTTCCCGCAACTCGATGCCGCCCGCGGTCACATGCCCGTTCTCGGCCGTCCAGTCACCGACCTTGATGGCTCGGATCACGGCCTGGGTGTCGGGGCCCAGCCGCGGCCCACACACCGCGGGCACGGCTTGCAGTGTCGTCTCGGCGGCCCCCGCCAGATCCGTCGTGAGCTCCACGGCTTTCACGTTGACCTCGTCTGCGATCAGCCCGACGAACGGAGCGAGTCGGTCGGCGTCGGGCGCGGCCACGGTGAGGCGGGCGAGGGGCAGCCGCACGCGCAGGCCGCGGGCCTTGCGGATCGACAGCGCGGCCGAGACGACGTCGCGGACTTCGTCCATCACCGCGACCAGCTCGGCGTCCGCCGGCAGCGCCGAGGCGTCGGGCCAGTCCGTCAGGTGCACCGAGCGCTCAGCGGTGAGACCCGTGTACAGCTCCTCCGTGACGAGCGGCAGCAGCGGAGCCGCCACCCGCGTGAGGACGTGGAGCGCGCTGGAGAGGGTGTCGAAGGCGTCGGTCTCGCCCTCCCAGAACCGGTCCCGGCTCCGGCGGATGTACCAGTTCGTGAGCACGTCGAGGAACGACCGCACCGATGCGCAGGCACCGAAGAGGTCGTAGGCGTCGAGCTGTGCCGTGGTGGACGCCACGAGATCGTGCAGCTTGGCCACCAGATAGCGGTCGAGCACGGCGGGGGCGTCGACCCGGAAGCGGGCCTCGACGCCGGCCGCGTTCGCGTAGAGGGTGAAGAACGACCACGCGTTCCAGAGCGGGAACACCACCTGGCGTACGGCGTCGCGGATGCCCTGCTCGGTGACGATGAGATCGCTCCCCCGCAAGATCGACGACGAGATGAGGAACCAACGCATCGCGTCCGAGCCGTAGGTGTCGAACATCTCGTACGGATCGGGATAGTTGCGGAGGCTCTTCGACATCTTCTGGCCGTCGTTGCCGAGGACGATGCCGTGAGCCACGCAGTTCTGGAAGGCCGGCCGATCGAACAAGGCGGTGGCGAGGACGTGCAACGTGTAGAACCAGCCGCGGGTCTGCGCGATGTACTCGACGATGAAGTCGCCCGGGAAGTGGTGCTCGAACCAGTCGGCGTTCTCGAACGGGTAGTGAACCTGGGCGAAGGGCATCGATCCCGAGTCGAACCAGCAGTCGAGGACCTCCTCGACGCGCCGCATCGTCGATCGGCCGGTCGGGTCGTCAGGGTTGGGCCGGGTGAGCTCGTCGACCATGGGGCGGTGGAGGTCGTGGACGCGCAGGCCGAAGTCACGCTCGAGCTCCTCGAGGCTGCCGTAGACATCGACGCGCGGGCAGGCGGGGTCGTCGCTCTTCCACACCGGGATCGGTGAGCCCCAGTAGCGGTTACGGCTGATCGACCAGTCGCGGGCGTTCTCGAGCCACTTGCCGAACGAGCCGTCCCGCACGTGCTCGGGCACCCAGCGGATCTCCTGGTTCAGCTCCACCATGCGTTCGCGGAAGGCCACGACGTTCACGAACCAACTCGACACGGCCCGGTACACGAGGGGGCGGGCGCAACGCCAGCAGTGCGGGTACGAGTGGTCGTAGGTGTCGTGACGCACCACGAGGCCGCGGGCCTTCAGGTCGCGGATCACCACGGGGTTGGCGTCGAAGACGCGCATCCCTTCGTAGCTCGGGACCTCGGCCGTGAACCGGGCGGTCGAGTCCACCGGGCACACGACGGGGATGCCGACGGCTTCGCACGCCTTCTGGTCGTCCTCGCCGAAGCCGGGGGCGAGGTGGACGACCCCCGTGCCCTCCTCCGTGCTCACGAAGTCGGCGGCGAGGACCACGAACGCGTTCGGGGTGTCGGCGAAGAACGGGAACATCGGCGTGAAGCGGCGGCCGACGAGCTCGTGGCCGCGCATCGTCCCCAGCCGCTCGGCGCTGGCGAGCTGGTCGGCATAGGCGTCGACCCGGCTCTCGGCCAGCACGTAGCGCACCCCGTTCTCCTCGTACACCGCGTAATCGATGTCGGGGCCGACGGCGAGCGCGAGGTTGGAGGGCAACGTCCAGGGGGTGGTCGTCCACACGAGGACACGCGTCGGCGCTTCGACTGGCCGCGCCTCGAGCTCGAAAGCCACCGTGACCGCCGGGTCCTGCCGGTCGAGGTAGGCGTCGTCCATCCGCAGCTCGGTGTTCGACAACGGCGTCTCGCAGCGCCAGCAGTAGGGCAGCACGCGGTAGCCCTCGTACACGAGGCCCTTGTCCCACAGGCGCTTGAACGCCCACATGACGCTCTCCATGTAGGGCAGATCGAGCGTCTTGTAGTCGTTCTCGAAGTCCACCCACCGGGCCTGACGGGTGACGTAGCGCTCCCACTCCTGCGTGTAGCGCAGGACGCTGGAGCGACACACGTCGTTGTACTCGGCGATGCCGAAGTCCTCGATCTCGCGATGGCCGGACACGCCGAGCTGGCGCTCGGCCTCGACCTCGGCCGGGAGGCCATGACAGTCCCAGCCGAAGCGGCGCTCGACGCGGTGGCCCCGCATCGTCTGGTACCGCGGGATGGCGTCCTTCACGTAGCCGGTGAGCAGGTGGCCGTAGTGGGGCAGCCCGTTGGCGAAGGGAGGCCCGTCGTAGAACACGAACTCGTTGGCGCCGTGGGTGCCCGCCGGGCGGCCCTCCACGGACGCGCGAAACGTGTCGTCCTTGGCCCAGTGCTCGAGCACGCGCGCTTCGAGCTCGGGGAGGTCGGGCTGGGGCTCGACGGTGGGATAGGCCACGGAATCTCCTGCGGGACGGTTCTCGGTTGCAGGGACGATGCCCGGCTGCCTACCGGAGCTCCGCGGTACCACCCCGCTTGGTGACGCCGAAACGTCACCCACTCGTTGGCCGGCGATGACGGGCCGGACCCGTCCCGTTCTACTGAGGCGGCCGGCAGCGCCCGACAACCCGTTCTTCGGGAGGCTCAGGGGTGATGGCCCCGTCGACGCCTGTGGCTCGACAGCCTAGCCGGGGGGCCAGGCGCCCCACCGGACAATCCCCGCCCCTTTCCATGCCGCCGCCTCCCGTTCCCGCCCGCCCCAAATCCCGTTCATGCGGGTCGATCCGCGCAGATCTGCGCGACGTGACACGCATGAACGAGGAAACGAGCGCGACGCTCATCGGTGCTGGAGCTCCGATCAGCCGGCCCCGGCAGCCTCGGGCTCCGATGACACCTCTCCAGTGGTCTCGACGGCGGTGTGCTCCTCGCTGCCCTCTGCAATTTCGACCGCGCCGTGCTCGTCGCCCCGCTCGGCCGCGCCGTTCCCGCTCGCTTCCCGGTCTGCCTCGGACCCGGTTTCGAGAGCCGCCTCGCCAGCACGGTCGGCATGGCCCTTCTCGGGCACCGGGAGCGAGCGGAGCGCGGTGGGGTGCTCGAGCACTCGCTGCAACGAGGCGATCGAGTCCGCGACGCGCTCGCGCTGGTTGGTGAGGTGGGCGGCGAGCAGGTCAGCATCGGCGCGGAGCTGGTCACGCCGGGAGCTGACCTCGGCCACCTCGGCCCGCGTCCGCTCGAGCTCCGCCGCGTGCGCGGCCCGAGCGGCCTGCTCCGCGTCGGCCACCATGCGCGCGGCCGCGGCGCGGGCATCGGTGGTGATCTTCTTGGCCTCGCCCCGGGCCGTCGAGACGATGCCGGCCGCCTCTTGCTGGGCGTCGGCCACCACGCCGTCGGCGGCCTTCTGCGCAGTGAGGATGGCCCGCCGCATCCGGTCGGGATCCTCCCCCGCGGCTTCCTGGGCCGACGACGCGGCTTGGAGCGCGGCCTTGGCGCGCGCCTCGGCCTCGATGGCGCGGGTCTCGGCATCGCTGGCACGGCCCTCTGCCGTGCCGAGCTTGCCCTCCGCGGTAGTGGCGCGGTTCACCGCGTTGCGGAGGCTCTCGGCGGCCTGGGCGAGCAACGGGCGCACTTGCTCGGGGTCGTAGCCCTTGCGGACGATGCGGAACTGCGCATCGGCGACGGACTGCGGGTTCAGATCCATGGACGGATGGTACGGCGCAACCACGCTCCGCGGGGCCATGGATGCGCTCAGAGGTCCCGAAGTCAGCGCGCGGTGCCGTCCGCGATGCGCCCGGTGGAGGCCCGATCACTCCCGCTCAGCGGGCGGTGCCGTCCGCGATGCGCCCGGTGGAGGCCCGATCACTCCCGCTCAGCGGGCGGTGCTGTCCGCGATGCGCCCGGTAGAGGCGCGGTCACTCCCGTCAGGAGCCACGAGACCGATCGCGCACCATGCGGTGCGATCCCCCTGCTCCCACGCCGACTCCTCGGGCGTGATCACGACGAACTGCAACGTGGCGGGGTCGACCGTGGAGTTGCTGAGGTACTTGGTGACGACGTCCTGGCAGCGATCGCCGGCCGCGCTCAGTTGGTCGGCGCTCGGGTAGGCGGCGTCGGCCGCGAAGAGATCGGACAGATCGATCGATCCGGCGACCTCCTCCGTGTGAGCCGTCGTGCAAGCCACGACGGTCACGCTCGACGCGTTGGCCCCCGACCCGGAGGTGAGGCAGTCGCCGACGTCGAGACGGGTCGGGCCGCTGGGGGCCGTCGTCGGACCCGAGGAAGAGGGAGCGGCGGTGGTGGCCGTGGTGGTGACGACGACGTCGGTGAACCCCTTCCCGGCGGCGGCGCCCGGACCGGCCTGCACCACCGGACCGCCACAGGCGGCGAGCGCGGCGCCCGCGAGCGCGGCGAAGAGGGCGCGCCTCACTGAGGAAGCAGGGCGATGACGACCTGGATGAGCAGCAGCGCCACGAGGGGCGACAAGTCGATCATGCCCAACCTCGGCAACACCCGGCGCAATGGGCCCAGGACCGGCTCCGTCAGCCGCACGAGGAATCGGTAGATCTGCGCCATCAGCGAGCCAGGCTGCAGCGGGAACCACGAGAGCAGGACCCGGCCGAGGATGATGACGACGTAGACGTAGAGAATGGTGCGGACGAGCGACATGCGCGGGAGGAGACGGTGTGGACTTCAGGAGATGCGAACAGGGCAACGGCGCCCCGCAGCCGCGGGCGTCGGGATCGGAGGATGACTCGAGCACGTGAGCGGCGTTCGGTGCATGGCGTCAGTCGAGCAGGCTGCGCTCGACCATGGCTTGACGGTCCTCAGCCGACACCGAGACGTCCGCCGGGGTGAGGAGGTAGACGCCGTTGGCGACCTTGTCCATCTTCCCGCCGAGGCCGTAGCAGAGCCCGCTCGAGAAGTCGATCAGGCGGCGGGAGAGCTCACGATCCACGTCCTGCAGGTTGACGATGACGGGTTGGCCCTCCTTGAACCGGTCCGCCACCTCCTGGGCCTGATCGAATCGGCGAGGCCGCACGGTCTGGGGCTTGGCCTGGCCGGAAGGGGCGACGGTGCGCACCGAGGAAGAGCCGGGCTGGCGGCTGCGGATGGTCACGGCGGGCTGGTCGACCTCGGGCGCGCGCGGCGCCCCGGTCTGGGCGGGACGGGGGATCGTGCGGACGGTGCCGACGCCCTCCTCCTGGCTGGCCGCGCCGTAGGCGGGGCGCTGGGTACGCGCCGGCGGCGGGCGTTCCGGTTCGAACGCCTCGTCGTCATACGCCTCGTCGGGGCCGAGGCCCAGGTAGAACATGGCCTTCTTCCAGACGGACATCAGAGCCTCCTCGCGCTGAGCCAGGCTACTGCGCTCGTGCCCCAGAATCGGGACGCAGGCCGAAGAGCGCACTTCCCAGCCGAACCATCGTCGAACCCTCCTCGACCGCGACCTCGAGGTCGTCGGTCATCCCCATCGAGCACACGGCGAGACCGAGGTCGTCCGCCAGCTTGCGGGCCAGGCGGAAGCCGGGCCTCGCGTCCTCCGGATCCCCGGTGCGACCGATCGCCATCAACCCCTCCACGGCGAGACCCTCGCTGGTGAGCTCCTTGACGAGCGGGGCCGCTCGTTCGGGCGCGCAGCCTCCCTTCTGATCCTCGTCGCTGACGTTTACCTGGACGAGCACTCGCGCCCCGGGCGCCCTCCTCGCGATCTCGACGCCGAGCGACGAGCGATCGACCGTTTGCCAGACATCGACCACTGGCGCCAGTCGCCGCACCTTGTTCGACTGGAGCCGGCCGATGAAATGCATCCGAGGCGCGATGGACGATCGCAGGGCGGCGCGCTTGGCCAGGAGCTCCTGCGCGTAGTTCTCGCCGATGTCGACGAGCCCATTGGCGAGCGCCGCCTCCATGGCGTCGACGCCGAAGCCCTTCGTCACCGCGACGATCGTGATGCCGTCGCTGCCGGCCCCTTCGATCCGTTGCCGGACCAGCGCCAGGCGCTCGGCCACCGCGGCCGGGGTGATCACGTCCTCCCTCCCGGCGCGAGCGGCGGGACGCCGACGGCTCCGGCCTCTCCCGGCAGTCGGGACGGCTCGAGGGCCGGGCCCTCGAGCCACACGGCCATCGCCTGGCGGCCAAGGTCGCCCCCGCCTCGATGCGACCAGTAGCGCGGATCGCAGGCGGTGCACGGCGGTGGTCCGGGGTCCGCCACCTCGACACCGACGGTGGCCAGGCTCGCCCTGATCCCCGCCAGCAGATCGAGGGCCGGGGTGCCGAACGTGGTCGTCGACCGGACGCCCCCGCCCAGGGCTGCTGCGACGGCATCGAGGTCGTCAACCCCGAACTCGTAGCAACAGGGCCGGATGTGCGGCCCGACCACGGCGAAGACGTTCGTCGCGCCGAGGCGCCGCAGCGCGGCGAGCGTGGCCGGCAGCACGCCGGCGACGAGCCCTCGCCATCCGGCGTGCGCCGCCCCCACGCCGCCGTCGGCCACTAAGGCCACCGGCGCACAGTCACCTACCCAGATGCCGAGCACGCCGCCCGCCACCGAGGTCACCGCCGCGTCCGCGGTGCTCCCGCACTGGTCTCCCGGCCGGGCCACCGTGACGACGTCGCAGCCGTGCACCTCGTCGAGCATCGTCCAGGGCAAGTCGACGAGGTCTCGCTGTCGGGCGCGCCGCTCGGCAGGAGCGACGAGGTCCCGGTTGAAGTCGCCCTCGGCGCGTGTCGTGAACAGCAGCCGCGCCCGCCCCTGCGCCGTCGTGAACTCGAGCGGCCCGAGGGCGACCATGGCCACGCCTGCGGCCGCTACTTGAGGAAGGAGGGCACGTCGAAGTCGTCGTCGTCGCCGGCCAGCAAGTCCTCTTCGCCCTCACTCGCGAAGAGGTCATGCGACGTGGGCAGCAGCTCGCCCTCGCCCCGACGACTCTCACGCGCCGGCTTCTGACCCGCCTCCCAACGGTCGAAGCCCGCGGCGATCACCGTGACCTTCACCTCGTCGCCCATCTCGTCGTCGATGACCGTGCCGAAGATGATGTTGGCGTCCGGATGAGCCACGCCGTGGATGATCTCGGCGGCCGCGTTGACCTCGAACAGGCCGAGCTCGGATGGCCCGGTGATGTTCAGGAGGATGCCGCGGGCACCGTCGATGGCGGCCTCCAAGAGCGGGCTGGAGATCGCGGCCTTGGCGGCGGCGACGGCGCGGTCGTCGCCACTCGCCTGCCCGATGCCCATGAGCGCGGATCCCGCGTTCAGCATGATCATCTTCACGTCGGCGAAGTCGGTGTTGATGAGCCCCGGCGTGGTGATGAGGTTGGTGATGCCCGAGACGCCCTGCAGCAGCACCTCGTCGGCCATCTTGAACGCGTTGAGCACCGAGGTCTTCTCGTTCGAGACGGTGAGCAGCCGGTCGTTGGGGATGACGATCAGCGTGTCGACCTTCTCCCTGAGCCGGGCGATGCCCTGCTCGGCCTGCACCGCGCGGCGGCGCCCCTCGAAGGCGAACGGGCGGGTGACCACCCCGATGGTGAGCGCGCCGAGGCTCTTCGCGACCTCGGCGATGATCGGGGCCGCGCCGGTGCCGGTACCGCCGCCCTTGCCGGCGGTGATGAAGATCATGTCGGCGCCTTCGATCGCTTCCTCGATCTCCTGGCGGTGCTCCTCGGCCGCTTGGCGGCCGACGTCGGGGTCGCTGCCCGCCCCCAGTCCCCGGGTGAGCTCCCGGCCGATGTCGAGCTTCAGCTCGGCGTCGCTCATCAGCAGGGCCTGGGCGTCGGTGTTCACGGCGATGAACTCGACGCCCTTCAGCCCGGCATCGATCATGCGGTTCACGGCGTTGACACCGCCCCCGCCGACACCGATCACCTTGATGACCGCGAGGTAGTTGTGGGGCGTGCCGGCCATGTGGACCTCCGGATCAGACCTGCTCGGGGGCGCCCTCGGCGCCGGATGCGAGGAGTGCGGGACCGGCTGGCGCCCGGACGTGCCGATCCGCAAACCTGCCCGCAACGCTCGACCTAAACTTCAACTTCATAGTTATGTCAAGTAGACGGTGAGACTGTTGTACCGTCACGGGGCCCCTCCGGTCAAGACCGGAGAGGCCGGCGACCGCACATCGATCGTCCCCACCTTGGCGGGATCGACCCTGGCCATCACGGTGAGAGCGGCAATGAGCTTGTCCCGGATGGCGTCGGACGTACCCAGCACGATGGTGCCGGAGGGCTGCAGCACCAGCGTCATCTCGCCGTTGGCGGTGAGGCGCAGCTCCCCCACCCGGGCGGCCAGGGTGGGTGGCAGGGCGCGGGCGACGCGCACCGCGGCGGCGAGGTTGGCCGGCACCGACTGGCCCGGGGCCAGGGCCGCGCCGTTGGTCAGGGTGATCAGGAGCTCGTCGACGGGGCGCCCCGCCAGCGCGGCCAGCACCCGGCCTTCGGTGTCGACGACCCGCCAGCGGCCGTCGACCGCGCCGTAGACCGCAACCGGCGTGCGCTCCTTGATGTCGATGTGGACGTCCTTGGGCCAGTGCTGCGTGACCTCGGCCCGCAACACCCAGGGCAGGGCTTCGAGACGCCGCTCGACGGCTCCGGTGTCGAGCTCGACCATCGGCTGACCCTCGAGGTCGTGGACGACGGCGGCCACCGCCGCCGGGTCGGTGTAGACGACACCGCTCACCGAGACGTGGTCGACGGAGAGCAACGGGGAGCGAAGGATCAACCCGCCCCCCACGAGGACCACGACCACTGCGGCGATGACGATGAGCCACTTGAGCCGGCGCCGCCCCTTGGCTCGCGCCACCTCGATGCGCCGGGCGCGGAAACGAGGGTCGACCGGCGGGAGCTCGGGGGCCTCGGGCGGCTCGATCATCGTCCCGCTCACTGGCGCGCCCCTGGCAGGGTGAGCCGCTCGCCGAGCGAGCCGCGCACGATGACACGGGGGCCGCGTTGCTCGCTCACGCCGCCGTGCCGTCCTCGACGTCGGCGAAGCCGATCAGGCGGACCTCGCTGCGCAGACAGATGCCCCGCGCCGCCAAGACCTCGGCCCGCACCGCCTCGATCACCGCCCGGACATCGGCGGCCCGGCCGCCCTCGTCGGCTTGGATGAAGTTGGCGTGCTTCTCCGACACGCGCGCCGAACCGATCCGCAGGCCGCGCAGGCCGAGCTCGTCGATCACCTGCCCCGCCGACAGCTCGAAGGGCATGGGGTTCACGAAGACCGAGCCCGCGTTCTGGCCGCCCGGTTGGTGCTCGCGCCGCCAGCGGACGATGTCGGCGATCACCGCCTCCGACTGCGAACGGTCGCCGGGCGCGAGCCGGAAGCTCGCCGCCACGACCACGTGGCGGTCGGTGAGCGCCGACCCGCGGAAACGGAGCTGGAGCCGCTCGACGGCCACGTCACTATCCTCGCCGGTGGCGAGGTCGAAGACGCGGACCCCGACCAGGCTGGCCGCGATGTCGGAGCCGTGACCACCGGCGTTCATCCGCACCGCACCGCCGACCGAGCCGGGCACCCCCACGGCCCATTCCAGGCCGGCGAGTCCCGCGGCCGCGGTCTGCCGGGCGAGCACGGGCAGGCTCACCGCCGCTCCCACCCGCACGAGCGACTCCTCGATGTGGATCTCGCTGGCGAAGGGCCCGAGCGTCACCACGAGGCCCCCGTAGCCCTCGTCGGCCACGAGCACGTTGGAACCGCGCCCGAGCACGAGCACCCCGAGGCCGCTCGCCTGGAGGGCCTTCGCCACGAGGTGGAGGTCGTCCACCGACTCGGCCTCGTAGGCGAGGGCGGCCGGACCGCCGACCCGATAGGTCGTGAGCGGGGCCAAGGGGAACCGGCGGCGGGCGCGCGGGCCGAGCACGGCCACGGCGAGGTCGACGGGGTCCTGCGTCATCGAGCCGCGAGCTCCTGCAGGCGGGCGAGGACCTCTGACGGCAGCGAGGCGACGTCGCCACACCCCATCGACACGCACACGTCGCCGGCGCGCAGCTCGGCCGCCAAGAACTCGACGAGGTCCGAACGTCGCGGCACGTACTCGACCCGTTGGCCCGGATGGGCCGCACGCACCGCCCGTGCCACCAGCTCGCCCGTGACCCCCGGTAGCGGCGCCTCCCCCGATGGGTAGATGTCGGTGATGACCGCGAGGTCAGCGTCGACGAACGCGTCGCGGTAGTCGGGCGACAACACGGCCATGCGGCTGTAGCGGTTCGGCTGGAACACCGCGACCACCCGCTTCCAGCCGTCGCCGCCGTGCGCCGCCGCGTCGAGCACGGCGGCGATCTCCGACGGGAGATGGGCGTAGTCGTCGACCAGGCTGATACCGGCGTGCTCGCCGCGGTGCTCGAAGCGCCGTCCCACCCCGCCGAAGCGGGCGAGGGCGCGGGCGGCGGCGTCGAAGGGTGCGCCACAGGCCATCGCCATGGCAATGGCGCCCGTGGCGTTGCGGGCGTTGTGCACGCCCCGCAGGGGCAGGTGCACGCGGCCGACCTCCTCGCCGTGGCGCACGACGGTGAACGTCTGCGCCCCCTCCGCAGCGACCACCGCCTCGGCCCGGTAGGCCAGCTCGGGCCGTCCCGGTCCACCGGTGCCATAGGTGATCGCGCCATGTCGCTCGGCCAACTGCGCCGCCACCGGATCGTCGCCGCACACCACCTTGGGGCCGGGGATTCGACCGAGGTAGCGGTCGAAGCCGGCGACGATGGCGTCGAAGTCACCGAAGTGGTCGAGGTGATCGGTCTCCACGTTCGTCAGGATCGTCGCCCACAGCGGCAGCTCGAGGAAGGTGCCATCGCTCTCGTCGGCCTCGACCACGAGCCATTCGCCTCCGGTCCAATGGGCGCCCGCGCCGACGTCGTTCACGTCGCCGCCGACGACGAAGCTCGGGTGCAGGCCGGCCTCGACCATCGTCATGGCCAGCATCGAGCTGGTCGTCGTCTTGCCGTGGGTGCCGGCCACGGCCACGCTCCTCGTGCAGCGACAAATCGCAGCGAGCATCCCCGCGCGAGGCAGCACCGGGATGCCGGCCTGCGCGGCCGCCACGAGCTCGATGTTGCCGGGCGGGATGGCAGTGGAGGCCGTAACGGCGTCGACTCCTTGCACGTGCGCGGCGGCATGGCCCACGTGGACGTTGACGCCGGCGGTTCGCAGCCGGTCGAGCGCCGGAGACTCGCGCACGTCGCTGCCTGACACGCGGTGGCCCATCTCGGCGAGGACGAGGGCGATGGCCCGCATGCCTGGCCCGCCGACTCCGACCACGTGGTAGCGGCCCGGCACGCGCAGCTCGAGTGGCATGGCGGCGCGTTCGGGCGAGCTCATCGCTGCTCCCGCCGCGCCGGCGTCCGGGCCGCGCTCCGCTCGACGAGGACGGCGATCTGGTGGGCCGCGTCACGCCGGCCGACCGAGCGCGCCGCTCGGCTCATCACTACGAGCGCCGCCGGGTCGGCCGCCAGGCGGTCGACCTCCGTCGCCATCCGGGTGGCGTCGAACGCGGCTTCGGGCACGAGGACGGCTCCCCCCACATCGGCCAGCACACGCGCGTTCGCCGTCTGGTGGTCCTCGGTGGCGAGCGGCCAGGGGACGAGGATCGAGGGCGCGCCGAGCGCGGCGAGCTCGGCCACCGTCGTGGCTCCCGCTCGGGCGAGGACCAGGTCGGCCGCGGCGTAGGCCAGGTGCATGCGATCTTCGTAGCGCACCGGCTGGTACCAGAGCCCGTCGGGTCGCACGGCGCGCTCGGGCAGCTCCACGGCCCGGCGACCCACAACGTGGTGCACCGCCAGATCACCCCGTCCGGCGACAGTGTCAACGTACGCCGCGGTGACGTCGTTCAGCTTGCCCGAGCCGAGCGAGCCACCGAAGACCAGCACCACGAAACGATCACGAGGCAAGCCGAGGGCGGCCCGGGCTTCGTCACGATCGCGCTCACGGTCCAGCCCGAGGATCTCGTCGCGCAGCGGCGCGCCCGTCACGACCGCCCGCGGGAGCGGCGAGGACGCGAAGGCGACCGCCGTCGCGGTCGCCACGCGCGCCGCCAGGCGGCTCGCCGCACCGGGCACCGCGTCGTAGCTCACCGCCACCACCGGGATCCGCAGCGTCGCCGCCGCCACGACCGCGGGCACGCTCGCGTAGCCCCCCACCGAGACGACCACCCGGGGCCGCATGCGGTGCAACAGGTTGAGCGTCTGGGGCACGGCGCGGCTGAAGCGGGCCGCGGCTCGGGCATTGGCCGGCGTGAGGCGGCGTTGGACCCCCTCGACCCGAAGGAGCGTGACCCCATAGCCGGCGGCCGGCACCATGGTCGCCTCCATGCCGCGCTCGGCGCCGACGAAGTGGATGCTGGCGCGATCGTGGCCGGCCGCGACGAGGGCGTCGGCAACGGCAAGGGCCGGAAGCACGTGGCCGGCCGTGCCCCCGCCGGCCAGGACGGCGAAGGTTCGAGCCGGCGCATCCGGCGCGGGCGCATTCATCGACGCTTGCGGGGGGCGTTCGGGATCGGCACTCATCGACCGTTGCGGGCGATGTTCAGGAGCAGCCCGGCCGCAGTCATCATCACGAGGAGCGAGGAACCTCCGAAGGAGACAAATGGCAGCGTCATCCCCGTGAGGGGCATGATCCCGATGACCCCACCGATGTTGACCACGGTCTGCACGAGGATCCAAGCCGTGATCCCACCGGCCACCAGCGTCCCGTAGCGGTCGGGGGCGTGCAAGGCGACGCGCACTCCGAGCCACACGAGCACGAGGAACAGGCTGCAGACGACGGCCACGCCGGCGAAGCCGAGCTCTTCGGCCACGATGGCGAAGATGAAGTCGGTGTGGGCTTCGGGCAGGAAGCCCCACTTGGCCTTGCTAGCCCCGAGCCCCACCCCGGTGAGGCCGCCCGAGGCGATCCCGACGAGCGATTGCCACACCTGGAAGCCGTCGTCCTGCTTGTGTGCGGCGAGGTCGAGGAAGGCCGTCCACCGCTCCGAGCGCACCCGCAGCATGAACATCGCGCCGGCCGCGCCCACCGCGCCGATGGTGGCGCCGAGAGGCAACAGGGGCACACCGGCGATGAAGGCGACCCCGAGGACGATGCCGGCGAGGACCATGCCCCCACCCAGATCGGGCTGGACCAGGATCAGCAACTCGGCCGCTGCGAGGACGACGAGCACCGGGAGCAGCGTGAGTCGCACCTCGCTCAAGCGATCGGCGCGGCGCGCGAGGAGGTCGGCGGTGTACAGCAGGAGTGCCAGCTTCAGGAGCTCGGAGGGTTGGAAGCTGACCGGACCGATCACGAACCACGCCGTGCGCCCCGTTGGCGACGTGCCCCAACCCCGGGATCAGCACCGCGATCATCAGCGCGAACGAGGCGAACACGAGCGTCGGCGTGAAGCGCCGCCACACCTGGTACGGGATGCGGCGAGCGACCAGCAGGGCGACCGCGCCGAGCACCAGCCACACGGCTTGCTTGCGGAAGTAGGTCCAGCTGGAGCCCTCCACATGGAGGGCCGTCACCGAGCTGGCCGAGAGGACCATGACGAGCCCGAGCAAGGTGAGGATGGCCACGACCACGGCGAGCAGGTAGTAGGTGACGGGCGCGGGGGCGGGCGGCGCGCCGACGGGCGCGAGCGCCGGTCGGCGGAGCGGCGGCGGGGTGTCTCGCCCGGGCCGCCTGGTCGGGCGGGCTCCGGCGAGGAGCACCGTGGCGAACGGTGGTCGTGCGCGCGCTCATTGATCAACCTGATCGCGAACGGCACGGGCGAAGTCGTCGCCCCGCGCCGCGTACCCGGGGTACGCGTCGAAGCTGGCGCAACCGGGCGAGAGCAACACGACGTCACCGGCGCGAGCCAGTGCCCGCGCCTCGGCCACGGCTTCGTCCATGCCGTCCGCCGTCACGACCGGACGAACCCCGGCGAACGCCGCGACCACCTCTGGCGCGGCCTCCCCCATCGCTATGACCGCGCGTACATGTTCAGGGGCCGCCGCCAGGGCGCGGAGGTCGAGTCCTTTGTTGCGCCCACCGGCGAGAAGCACGACTCGATCGAACGAGCGCATGGCGGCCAGCGCCGCGTGAGGCGTGGTCGCCTTCGAGTCGTCGTAGAACGCCACGCCCCCAGCTTCGGCCACCAGCGTGATCCGGTGGGGGACTGCTTCGAACGCGGCCAAGGCGGCGCGGACACCTTCGGGCTCGGCCACGCCTCCCTCGATGACCGTCGCCCCGGCCGCGAGCGCGTTCGTGACGTCGTGCGGGAGGTGGCGCCGGAGGTCGCTGACCGAAGCAAAGGGACCGGCCGGCCCGACCAGGCGACCGTCCACGACGCGGTAGTCGGCACCGGTGATGGCGAAGGTGAGGTGGCGGCCGGGGGCTCGTGCCAGCCACTCGACGACCACGGGGTCGTCGGCGAAACCGATGGCGGCGTCGGTCGCCCGTTGATGCTGCCAGACACGCGCCTTGGCCCGTGCGTAGCTGTCGTGAGAGTGGTGCCAGTCGAGATGGTCGGGGGCCAGGTTCAGCCACGTGCCCGCCTCGGGGCGGAACATCTCGGTCCACGCGAGGCGAAAGCTCGTGCACTCGACGACGAACACGTCCACATCGAGGTCGAGGGCGGCGACGAGGGGGATCTCGGTGTTCCCCGCGGCGATGGCCCGCCGGCCCGAGGCCCTCGCCATGGCCGCGGCGAGCAACGTGGTGGAGGTCTTCCCGTCGGTGCCCGTGATGGCGAGCATCGGTCGCGGCCCTCCGGGGCGCGCCTGCTCCCAGTCGTAGGCGAGGTCGATCTCGCTGCGCAGAGGGATGCCCGGGCGCCGAGCGGCCTCCACGATGGTGTGCGTCTCGGGAACGCCCGGAGAGGGAACGACGAGCTCGACGTCTCGCACGAGCGCGCCGAGCGCCGCTTCCGTGGGCGCCGCGCGCAGCTCCGCGCCGAGCGCCTCGGCGCGCGCCGCGACGTCCGCGTCGGCGGCGTCGTCCACCACGACGACCTCCCAGCCCCGCTCGACGAGGGCCCTGGCGGCGGCCTCACCGGCGACGGCCAGCCCGTACACGAGAGCGCGCCGGCCCATCAGCGCAGCCCCGCCGCGTCGAGCCAGTCCGCGTAGTAGAGACCGAGCGCACCGGCGACGCAGAGACCCGAGACGATCCAGAAGCGGATGATCACCGTCGTCTCCGGCCACCCGACGAGCTCGTAGTGATGATGGATGGGCGACATGCGGAACAGTCGCCTCGTGCGCCCGCTCAGGCGGTACACGCCCATCTGCAAGGCCACGCTCCCCGTCTCCATGACCTGGAGGCCGGCGATGAGCGGGAGGAGCAACTGGGTGTTGGTCGTGAGCGCGAGCAGGCCCATGGCCGCGCCGATGCCGAGCGCGCCGACATCGCCCATGAAGATGCGCGCCGGCGCCGCGTTCCACCAGAGGAAGCCGGCGCACGCACCGGCCAGGGCCACGGCCAGCACGGCGAGGTCGAGGGGGTTGACGATGCGGTAGATGGCCGGATTTCGGAAGCCCCAGAAGGCGATGACCGTGAACGCGATGAACCCGAACAACGACGAGCCTGCGGCCAGGCCGTCCAACCCGTCCGTCACGTTGACCGCGTGGCTCGTGGCGAAGATGATGAGCGTCGCCCAGATGACCCACAGCCACGTCGGCAGGTTCCAGCCCGGGTAGTCGAAGCGGGTGAACGACAACGTCGTCTTGATGCCTGTCGCCCGTGAGAGCCACAGGCGCGATCAGCGCCGCTGACGAGGAGGACCAGATAGCCCTTGGTCTTCCAGAAGATGCCACGGTTGCGCGACCGGCGGACCTTCACGTAGTCGTCGAGGAAGCCGAGGAGCGCGAGCACGGTGATGCCGACGAGCACGATGAGCGTCTGCGTGGCGAACACCACGCCCTCGCGGAAGTGGGCGAGGAAGTAGGCGAGGAAGGCCGCGCCGAGGATGGCGATGCCGCCCATCGTCGGTGTGCCCGCTTTGTGCTCGTGCTCGGGCCCGTGCTCCTCCTTGCCGAGAATCGGCTGACCGCGGCCGAGGTTGCGGAAGATGCCGATGGTCAGGCGAGTGCCCACGAGCGAGATCAACATGCCGAGCGCCCCGGCCATCAGCAGCGCGATCACGCGGGCCGCTCCGAACAGCTCTCTCGCCACGACGCGGTCGTCGAAGGCAAGCACACGCCCCCCGATCGTCTGGGTCGTCTCGTGGCCCTTGCCCGCGATGACAACGACATCGCCCGGGCCCGCCTGGGACAGCGCCGAGCGCGATGGCGGCCCTGCGATCGGGCTCGATCAGGACGCGCGCGTGCGAATCGGACGGGATGCCGGCGACCACGGCGTCGATGATGGCAGCCGGATCCTCGCTGCGGGGATTGTCCGAGGTGACGACGGCCACATCGGTGAGGGCCGCCACCGCCGCCCCCATGGCGGAACGTTTCGTGGGGTCCCGGTCACCACCGGCGCCGAACACCACGAGCAGCTGCCCGCGGGCCGGGCGCGCCGCCAGCAAGGCTTCGCGCAAGCTGTCGGGGGTGTGGGCGTAGTCGACGATCACCGCGAAGGCCTGGCCGGCGTCGATCGGCTCGAAGCGCCCCGGCACCGGCGGCGCCGCGGACAGCCCGGCCGCGATCACGTCCTCGTCGAGACCGAGCGCCGCCGCGGTCGTCGCGGCCGCGAGCGGCGTTCGCCACGTTGAACCAACCGCCGAGGGACAGCTCGACCTCGTGACCCCGCCAACGGAAGTTGGCGCGCGTGGGGGCGACGTCCACGTCGGCCGCGTCGTCGAGGGAGAAGGGGACGATCGGGATGGCGGCCGCGTCGCGCAGCAGCCGTCCGTGCGCGTCGTCGACGTCGACCACACCGAGCGCGGAGAACTCGGGCGCGAACAAGCGCGCCTTGGCCGCGAAGTAGCGCTCGACCGAGCCGTGGAAGTCGAGGTGGTCCTGGCCGAGGTTCGTGAACACCGCGGCCGCGAAGCGAGTGCCGTCGACGCGGTGGAGGGCGAGGGCGTGCGACGACACCTCCATGGCCACGGCCCGCATCCCCTGATCCCGGAAGCCCGCCAGGCGCGCCTGCAGCTCCGGGGCTTCGGGCGTGGTGTGTGAGCCCGACAGCGTGCCGATCACGCCGGCGCGCCATCCCGCCCGCTCGAACACGGCGGCGAGGAGGTGGGTGGTGGTGGTCTTGCCGTTGGTGCCGGTGACGCCGACGACCGCCATGCTGTCGGAGGGATGGTCGAAGAACGACGCGGCCAGCACGCCCATGGCGGCGCGGGCGCCGTCGACGACCAGTTGCGGCGTCCCGATGCCGAGGGGCCGTTCCACGACGAGGGCGACCGCGCCGCGAGCCACGGCGTCGGCCGCGAACCGATGACCATCGGTGTGCTCCCCCGCGAAGCAAAAGAAGAGGGCGCCCGGCCTGACGGCGCGCGAGTCGTGGGTGATCTGGCGGACCATCGCGTCGAGCCCACCGCGGCGTTCGTGCACCCGCAGCCCGCGACTCGACGCGTCCAGCACGAGTGCCTCCAGCGTCCGGCCCGCCGGCGAGATCATGGTTGTGTCACGGCGCCGCGGCGTGGCGGGCGGGGCAGCCCCCGTCGGCCACGGGCGGCGCAACGTCGAACTGGCGCAGCGCCGCCTGCGCCGAGTCGACGAACAGGGGGGCGGCCACCAGCCCGCCGTAGTGGGCGCCTTGCGGCTCGTCGATCGACACCAGGATGGTGAACCGCGGTGCCTCCGCGGGCAGGAAGCCGACGAACGAGGCGTAGTAGTGCTTCCGACCGTTCTTGTCGACGTACGTCCCGTTCGGCTGCGCCTTGTACGCGGTGCCGGTCTTGCCGGCCACAGTGAAGCCCGGGACGGCGGCGCGGGTTCCGGTCCCGCGGCAGATCACGTCGCGCAGGACGGTGTTCATCTCGCTCGCCGTCTGCGGTGAGAGCACCGTGTGGGTGGACGACGCCGACGCGGGATGATCCACTCCCTCGGCGTCGATCGTGCCGAGCACCAAGCGAGGAGCGACGTAGACGCCGCCGTTGGCCACAGTGTTCACCGCGGCCACCATCTGCAGCGCGGTGACCCCCACGCCCTGCCCGTAGGAGATCGTGGCGGGTTCCGTCCCCCGCCACTTCGACGACGGCGGCAGCAGGCCCTTGGCTTCACCCGGGAAGTCGATGGCGGTCGTGGCGCCCAGACCGAAGGCTCGGAGGTAGCGCTCCAACCGGGCCGGTCCGAGCGCCTGCATCAGCTTGATGCTCCCGATGTTGGAGGAGTGGACGACGATGTCCTGCAGCGACCACGTGACATCACCGTGGGGCTCGGCGTCGGTGAAGCCGTAATCGGCGTACTGGTAGACGTGAGGGATGTCGAACATCGTCGACGGCCCCCCCACCCCTTCTTGGATCGCCGCCGACGCCGTGATGACCTTGTTCACCGAGCCGGGCTCGTACGTGTCGACCGCGGCCATGTTCGCCCTGGACAGCTCCACCCGGCCGGTGGTGTCGACGCGGGCGTTGGCGACCGCGTACAGGTCACCGGTGTGGGTGTCCATCACGATCACCATGCCAGCCTTGGCCCTCGTCTGGGCGACGGTCTTCACGAGGTCCTGCTCGATCTCGTATTGGAGGGTGCGGTCGATGGTGAGCTGCAGGTCGTCGCCCGGCTCGGCGGGCACCACTTGGCGCCGCCCGGTCGGGATGGTCCGCCCGCTCTGATCGCGCTCACGGATCAACTCGCCGGGCTTGCCCTCGAGCACGTCGTCGTACTGCTTCTCGAGGCCCGCGGTGCCCGCCCCGTCCGGATCAGTGGCCCCGAGCAGCGCGCCCGACCAGCGCGCCTGAGGGGTAGAAGCGCTTCGCCTCGGTGTACTCGTTCACCCCGTCGAGCTTCATGGCCGCCACCTTCGCGGCGGTCGCATCGTCGACCTGGCGGGCCACGTACTCGAACTCGGTGCGCTGCGGCGGGGCCTTCCCCGGCTGGCCGAGCCGTCTGGCGAGGGCGGCGGCGTCCTCCGGTGAGAGCCCGAGCGCCTGGGAGAGAGCCTGGGACTCGGCCGCGGGATCGGTCACGAGACGGGGATCGGCCCAGATCGTGGTGGTGGGTACCGACAGGGCGAGCACGGCCCCGTCGCGGTCGAAGACGGTGCCCCGCTCGGCGGGGATCTTGACGGAGGAGAGTCGCTGGCGCTCGCCGTAGCGGGCCAGGCTCGGCGCCGAGACGGTCTGCAGGAAGCCGACCCGGGCCACGACGACGCCGATGGTGAGGACGGCCAACAGCAGGAGGGCGACGAGGCGCCGGTGGGGCCGCCCGGCGCGGAAGATCGATGGTCGGGGCCGCCGTGCCCGGCCTGGCTCCGGCCGGCCCGCCCCTGCCACCGCCGGCCTCGTGGGGGGGCGCCCGCCGGCCGTCATCCTCCGACCACGCCCCTCATGGGGAGTCCTTGAGCAACGGCTTGATTTTCGACCAGTCCTGAGCCCCGGCGTCGCCGCTCGGTCCGCTCGTCGTCGGGGGCCCGTCCGCGGCGGTCACCGCGCCCACCACGGCCGGCGTCGGCTTGAGATACGTCACCTGGTCCGGGCTGCGCTGGACCAGGCCGAGCTGGCCGGCGGCGGCTGCGACATGCTCGGGCGACTCGAGCTCGGCCACCTGCAAGCGGAGCTGGCCATAGCGATCCTGGGCCTCGCCGAGCTGCTTCTGCAGCCGATCGAGGCGGAGTTGGTCCGCGGCGATCTCGGCTTGGAAGGCCACGAGGCCGAGCATGAGCAGGAACACGGCCCCGACCCCCACGATCGCGGCCAGGCCGACGCGACGGCGCCGGGCCCGCCGCGAGACCGGGCGGGGGACGACGCGCAGCGGCGGAGGCGTCGAGGCGGGCGGCGGCGCGGCGCGGCGCGGGGACGGCGAGGCGTCGCGCTCGGGACGGAGGTCAGGGGCGGTGGCGCTCACACGACCGTCACTCGTTGACGACGAGCTTCTCGACGGCACGGACCCGGGCCGATTCGGCTCGGGGGTTGGCCTCCACCTCGGCCTGCGTCGGCTTCCAGGTGCCGGACCGCAGGAGCCGCACCGTCTGGACCGCGTCGCACACGCACGGAAGGCCGGGCGGGCACGTGCAGCCTCCGGTGGCCGCCTCCCGGAAACGGGCCTTCACGATGCGGTCCTCCCCCGAGTGGTAGCTGATGACCGCCACCCGCCCCCGCGGAGCCGTGCGTTCGATGGCCGCGTCGATGGCGTCCGGCAGGATCTCGAGCTCCTGGTTGACCGCGATGCGGATGGCCTGGAACGTGCGCTTGGCCGGGTGACCGCCCCGCCGGCGCGCCGCCGCGGGGATGGCATCACGCACGATGGTGGCCAGCTCGCCGGTCGTCTCGATCGGCCGGTTGGCCACGATCGCCCTGGCGATGCGATCGGCGAAGCGCTCGTCGCCGTACGCCTGCAGGATCCTGGCCAGCTCGCTCTCCCGGTAGCCGTTCACCACGTCGCCGGCCGCCCAGGTCTGGCCGCGGTCCATGCGCATGTCGAGGGGCCCGTCGTGGCGGTAGGAGAACCCGCTCGCGCCCTCGTCGAGCTGGGGGGACGACACGCCGAGGTCGAACAGCACCCCGGAGGCGGGAGGGATCTTGAGCTCGGTCATGATGTCGTCGAGGCGGTCGAAGCGGGCGTGGCGCAACGTGACCCGATCGCCGAAGGGTGCGAGCACCTCCGCGGCAGCGGCGAGGGCCTCGGCGTCCTGGTCGATCCCGAGGAGCCGGAGATCGTCCCGGGCCTGGAGCAGGAGCCGGGCGTGCCCGCCTCCTCCCACCGTCGCATCCACCAGGACCCCCGCCGGCACCGGCCGGAACACCTCGACGATCCGTTCGGCCATGACCGGGCACGTGGTGGAAACGGTTGGCCATCGCTCACATCATTCTCGGGCCCTTTCGCGGGTCCTGGAGGCTCGCTCATCGGGAGCCCCCCGGTCGGCGAGTGCCGCCAGGATTTCTCCCTGGCTGGCGAGACGGAAGCGGGCGGAGTTGGGGCTGTCCATCTTGCCGACCGGAAGGCTCCGGATGAGCGAGCGCTCTGGGCGCTCCACGGGCTCGTCTCGTCTCGTCCCTCCCTTCCCTGCCTCGTGTGTGTGAGTGCTTGCCCTGGTCGAGCGACCCGATCGGCCGATCAGGCGGTGACGTCGTCTCTCAGGCGCTCACCGCCACGCGCCTCGACCATGTCGAAGCGCTCGGCGTTCCAGATCTCGACCCGGTCGACCGCGCCGATGACGGCCACCCGCGTGTTCAGCTCGAGGCTCGGCGTAGCTCCGCAGCTTGGGATCGACCACGATGCGGCCCTGCGCGTCGATGCCCACGGGGAAGGTGTTGGCCGTCATGGCCCGCAGGCGGTCACGGTCGAGCTCGCGCCGCTGCACCTTGTCCATCATCTCCTGGCCATCTGCTCGTAGTCCTCCGGCGTGAACGCCTCGACGCACCCGCTCTCCCCGAAGGTCAGGTAGGCCTGCGCCTCGAACTTCTGGCGAAAGCTCGCCGGCAACGCCAATCGACCCTTGGGGTCGAGCTGGCGGTCGTATCGCCCGGCGAAGACGCCTGCCATCCGTGCTTTCACCTGCCTGCCTCGGTCGGTTCGAAGCGAGACCGGTGTGCCTGGCCCGGGTCCCCGCTCCTCCCCACGTGGCCCCACCGTACCCCCCACTTCCCCCCACCGTCAACCACTAGCCCCCACCGGGCCCACATCCGCCCCCACCGGGCCCACCCGCCCCCACGCAAGGTGATCTGACGCGTTTGCGTGGCGTCTGACACCACTACGCCGCGCGAGATCGGTGGCGAGGGCGGGGATCCGCTCAGCGCGTCAGCGGGTGCTCAGGAGCTCGAGGAGGCGCTCGGCGATCAGCGGGGCCCCACTCCCGTCGCCACTCCTGCCAGGTCCTCGACGGCCGGTTTCGGTTCGGCCAGCAGGTCGAGGAGCGAGGCGGGGTCCCAGCGGGAGTAGGCGACCGACTGCAGCCTCGCCGCGTGCCGGGTCCGCCGTTGGCTCACCCCCACGACTTTGGAGTTACCGATGGTCACTTCACCGGGGCCGAGGCCAGCGAAGCAGATCAGGCGGGACCATCGGGTGTGCACCATCGCCCCCGTGTGCACCTCGGCGCAGCGGCCGAGCGCCTCGGCCCACACCTCCCCCAACCAGTGCGCGCTGCGCCCGATGTCGTCGTCCCAGAGCCGGATCACCTCTCGGCACGACGACGTCGAGCCACAGCGTCTCGCCGGGCACCAGCCACACGGCCCCGCCCCCACTGCGGCGCCGCACGACGTCGATGTCGACGTCCGGCCGCACCACCTCCGGCGGTTGCGTCGAGCCGAGCACCAACGCGGGCCGCTCGACCTCGAACAGCCACGCCGCCCGCTCCGCCGGTAGCTCGCGCGCGTGGAGGTCGGCGGCCCGACCGGCCACCCGCTCGACGGTCCAGCTCACGACCGCGTAGGCGAGATACGGCTTCCAGGCGTCGGGCACACGACCGACGGAGACCACGACCCACGCCAGCTCGCGGGGCGCCGCCGGATGCCGGAAGAGGCGCATCCCCGCCTCTTCGGGCGAGCGATCCCGCTTGCGGAGATTGCAGGGGCGGCACGACGCGACCACGTTGTCCCACGCGTGCTCACCGCCGCGGCTACGGGGCACGACGTGGTCGATCGAGTCGGCGTGCCCGCCGCAGTACTGGCACCGATGCGCGTCGCGCGCGAACACCGCTCGCCGGCTGAGCGCGGTGCGGCGGTGGTACGGAACCTTCACCACGTACCGGAGACGGATCACGACCGGGGCGGGCACGCTCAGGTGGGCGGCGTGCAGCTCGGTACCGTCGTCATGGAGTAGGTCGGCCTTCTCGGCGAGCACGAGGCACACGGCCCGGCGCACGGAGACGATGCTGAGCGGCTCGTAGGTGGCGTTGAGCACGAGCGCGCTTCGCATCGGGGCCTACCCATGCCCTGCTACTGGGCCGGGGGCTCGCCTCCGGCGTCTCATGTCACCGCGTCCATGGCGCGGCACCACTGCAGGTACGCCACGACGTCGCCCGGCTCCAGGGGATGATCGCCCTCGCCGTACTGCGTCAGCGCCCGCCACCTCAGGTAGCCGGGATCGGGCCGCGGCAGGAACGGCGGACGCCGCCACCATCCGCGTGGCGACAGGCGGGCCGCCTGGCGCAGCGCGACCGGCCACAGGCGCGGGTGCGCTAGCGCCCCGGCCCAGGCCTCGCGAGTCCCGGCCATCGGGCTCAGCCCACGGCCTTCGACGACTCGGCCCAACCGCCCCCGTCCGCCTTCGGCTCCTTCGGCAGGCCGAGCACCATCTCGCCGAGGATGTTCCGCTGGATCTGGCTCGTCCCGGCGTAGATGGTGCCGGCGCGGGCGTTGAGGAACGTGACCGCCCACGAGGCGCTGGAGTTCGGGGCGCCGACGTCGTCGGTCTGGAAGGCGGACGATGGGCGCCGACCTGAAGGCACGAGACCATCCGCGCCGAGCACGTCCATGGCGAGCTCGGTCGAGCGCCTGTGGTACTCGCTCCAGTAGAGCTTGGAGATGGCGGCGTCGGGGCCGGGATGGTGGCCCGCGAGGAACTTGGTCAAGGTGCGCAACCCGTTCCAGCGCATGATCTCCACCTCGGCGTAGCACCGGGCCAGCCGCTGGCGGAGCACGGGGTCGTGGTTGGCCTGGCGGGTCTGGGCCAGCGCGATCAGCCGGCGCATCTCCTCGCCGAAGCGCAGCGGTACGGTGGCCGCTGCCTCGCCGCGCTCGAAGCCGAGCAGCGTCATGGCCACCGCCCACCCGTTGTTCACGCCGCCGACTACGTCGTCCTTCGGGCACACCGCGTCGGTGAAGAAGACCTCGTTGAACTCTGACTCGCCCGAGATCATCTTGATCGGGCGGACCTCGACGCCGGGCTGGCGCATGTCGACGAGCAGGAACGTGATGCCCTTGTGCTTCGGCGCGTACGGGTCGTTCCGCACGAGGAGGAAGATGTGGTCGGCGAGGTGGCCGCCCGACGTCCAGATCTTCTGGCCGTTGATGATCCACTGGTCGCCGTCGAGCACGGCCCGGCAGCCGAGGTTGCCGAGGTCCGACCCGGCGTTGGGCTCGGAGTACCCCTGGCACCACACGTCCCGGCGGTCGAGGATCCGGGGGAGGTAGTGACGCTTCTGCTCCTCGGTCCCCCACCGCAGGAGGGTGTTGCCGAGCATCTTGATGCCGAACACGTCGTTGGGCGCGCCCGCCGGGACCCCGGCCTTGGTGAACTCCTCGGCCACGATGACCTGTTCGAGCGGCGACAGGCCACCACCCCCGTAGTCCTTCGGCCATTCGAGGGCGATCAGGCCGTGCTCACGCAACGTCTGGCGCCACTCGAGGACGAACTGCTCGAGCTCCGCGCCCTCCAGACTGCCGATCCCGCGCCAGTCGGCGGGGAGGTGCTCGGCGAGGAAGGCCTGCACCTTCTCGCGGAAAGCTTCGGCTTCGGGACCGTAAGCGGGACGCATCGGCGCCGAGGTTAACCGGCACGCCCCGGCCCGATCGCCGCGGATCCAAGCCCCGGCCGCTCCTCGTTCGTAGAAAGGGTGTGGGTCGAGAGTCACGGCCAGCCGAGGGCCGCGGCGCGCCACTGCGGCGCCACCGATCAGGGGTCCGTCAGCGCCCAAGCCGGCCGGGCGAATCACCGCGCCCCGCGCGTACGAGATGCGACAGACCCGTTCGAGCTCGGCTTGCGCGGCGGTGAAGAAAGGGGCGCCGAAGCCCAGAGCCACCGAGCCCGCCACGACGGCCAAGCGCAGGTCGAGCAACGCGGCCACCGCCGCCACTGCCCGCCCGACGAGGGTGCCGGTCCTCACCCGCACGGTGAGGGTCGCCTCGGCCGCGGGCTTTCCCGTGGCCGCTTCGATGGCCAGCCCCGACGCCTCCGCCTCCAGGCAACCCGTGCTGCCGCACCCACATCGTCGCCCGCCCTCGGGCACGACCACGATGTGGCCGATGTGGCCGGCGTTGCCCCCGGCGCCGTCGAGCAGGCGGCCGTCGAGCACGATGCCGCCTCCCACCCCCGTGGACACCACCATGGCGAGGTAGTCCGCGACACCTGCCGCCCCACCGCGCCAACCCTCGCCCAGGGCGAGGGCCTTGGCGTCGTTGTCGACCCATACCGGGAGCCCGGTCAGCTCGGCCAGGCGAGCGCCGCAGCGGGAAGTCCCGCCAACCGTCGATGTTCAGCGGCGAGACGGCCTCGCCGCCAGGCGTCATCGGGCCGCCGCAGCCGACGCCGACGGCCAGGGGGTCGAGCCCGCGGCGGGTGGATTCCTCCCGGGCGTCGTTCACCAGCGCCTCGAGGCCGGTCCAGGGATCGGCGCGGTCGGTCGGGGCTTGGCAGGCCCAGAGGACTTCGCCGGCCGGCGAGACGAGCCCCACAGCCAGCTTCGTGCCGCCCATGTCGACCGCGAGCACGAGAGGATCGTCGGGGATGGACGTCCCCCGGCGCTCCCGATGCATCGCCACGGCCCGGGACGGTACCTTTGCCTGCTGTGGAGGCGGAGCGGCGGGACCTCTAGCCTGGTGAGCCCATGACTGTGCAGGCAACCACGACGGCGGAGACCAGCTTCGCCGACCTGTTCGACCTCATCGCGGGCAACGTCGAACGGGTGATCCAGGGCAAGCCCGACGCCGTCGCACGGGCCCTCATCTGCATGCTGGCCGAAGGCCACCTGCTCATCGAGGACGTGCCGGGCGTGGGCAAGACCAGCCTCGCCAAGGCGCTGGCGGCCTCCATCGACTGCACGTGGAAGCGCGTCCAGTTCACGCCCGATCTCCTGCCGTCGGACGTCATGGGCGTGACGGTGTGGAACCGGGGCACCGATCGCTTCGAGTTCCGCCCGGGGCCGGTGTTCGCCAACATCGTGCTCGGCGACGAGATCAACCGCGCCTCGCCCAAGACCCAGTCGGCGCTGCTCGAGGCCATGGAGGAGCGCCAGGTCACCGTCGACGGCACGACCTACCGGCTCGACCCCCCGTTCATGGTCATCGCCACCCAGAACCCGGTCGACCACGAGGGCACCTACCCGCTCCCGGAGAACCAGCTCGACCGCTTCCTGATGCGGATCTCGATCGGCTACCCGCAGCGAGGGGCCGAGCTCGAGATCCTCGATGTCCACGCCGGAGCAGCACTGCCGCCCGAAGTGCAGCCGGTGGCCACCGGGGCGCAGGTGGGCGCCATGGTCTCCGCGGTCAGGACGGTGCACGTCGCGCCGGCGGTCAAGGGCTACCTCGTCGATCTCGCCGAGGCGTCCCGGCGCCATCCCGGCATCACGCTCGGCATGTCGCCGCGCGCCACGCTCTCGTTGTTGCGGGCGGCCCGGGCGCGGGCGGCATCGTCGGGGCGCAACTACGTCATCCCTGACGACATCAAGGCCCTCGCCGTGCCCGTGCTCGCCCACCGGTTCGTCCTGTCGGCTGACGCACAGCTGCAGGGCGTCGACGCGCGGGCCGTGGTGCAGGACGTCTTGGCATCCGTGCCCGTCCCCACCGCCCGCTAGCGGTGTCGCGGGAGCAGCGGTGCTGACCCGCCAGGGGTGGGCGCTCCTCGCTGCCGCGCTCGGCGTCTTCCTGGGCGCGCGGCATCTTCGGGATCCTCGAGCTGTACCTCATCGGCGCGGCGCTGCTGGTGCTCGCGGCCGCCTGCGTCATCTACTCCCGGGTCGCGCCCGCCCATCTGCGGGTGCGCCGCACACTCACACCGGCACGAGTCCACGCCGGCGACGCCGCCCGCGTCGAGGTGGTTGCCACCAACGTCGGCAAGGGACGCACCCCCGTCCTCAGCGCTGCGCGACCCGGTGGCCGGCACCCGGGGCGCGCGGCTGCACCTCGTGCCCCTGCGCCACGCCGAGCGGGCCCGGGCCGCTTACCGCCTACCGACCGAGCATCGAGGTGTGGTGCTCGTCGGCCCCCTGAGCGTCGAGGTGGGCGACCCCTTCGGCGTTGCCATCAGCCGCCGGCCCGGCGCGGCCCGGCTCGAGCTCACCGTGTTCCCTCACGTCGACGTGATCGCTCCCCCCTCGGCGGCGGCGACCGCGACCCGATGGGCACCGTCGCCCACCATCGCTCCCTCGGCCGCCAGGGCGACGAGTTCTACGCGCTGCGCGAGTACGTCGTCGGCGACGACCTCCGCCGTGTCCACTGGCCCTCGACGGCGCGCCACGACGAGCTCATGGTCCGCCAGGACGAGATGCCGTGGCAGGACCGCACGACCGTGGTGCTCGACGTGCGGAGGGCCTCGCACACCCCCGAGTCCCTCGAGCGGGCCGTGTCGGCCGCGGCCAGCGTCGCCACCGCCTGCTTCCGGGGCCAGCACGTCCTCCGGATGCTTTCGAGCGACGGGGTCGACTCGGGCTTCGCCAACAGCGTCGGCCATCTCGAAGCAATTATGGAGTACTTCGCGACGGTCAACGCGTCGGGTGTCGGGAGCCTGCGCAGCGTGCTCGAGAGCCTTCGGCGGAGCCCGCAGGCGGGGTCGCTCGTGGTCGTCCTCGGGCGCTGCACCCGGGCCGAGCTCGATGCCCTGGCCCGGATGCGTCGGTCCTTCGGCGCCGTCGTCATCGTGGCGACCGAGGGACACGAGCCGCTGTCCGCCGGCCGCCTCCCACTGCTCGTCGTCGACGCCCGGGCCGATGACCAATTCGCGCCGACGTGGACCAGCATGATGGGCGACATCCGAGCCGAGCCCCGCTGGTCGACGTCTCCCATGTCGGATGCGGCTCCCGCGGTAGAGGTGCGATGAACCGAGCGGCACGCGAGCAGGAACGAGTGGTTCTCGGCACCGAGGTCGCCTTCTTCGCGCTCAGCGTCGCCACCGCCATCGGCTTCTGCCGGGTCTTCGTGGGCTGGTCGTTCCTCCCCCCGATGGTGCTGGCCGCGGGCTGCTCCCATCTGCTCGCCGGCGCCTGCCGGCGCCGCGGGTGGAACGTCGGTCTGGCCGCCCTGGCCTCCGTCGTCGCCCTGGCGCTCTTCGTGACGTTGGCCTTCTATCGCGACACCAGCTTCTACGGCCTGCCGACCGCCACGACGTGGAACACCCTCACCACCGACCTCCAGACGTCGTGGGGCCAGTTCTCCACCGCCATCTCCCCGGTCAACGCCGACGCCGGTTACCTCGTGGCCGCCATTGGCGCGCTGTGGGTCGCCGCCTTCCTCGCCGACAGCTTCGCCTTCCGCGCTCTCGCCGCGCTCGAGGCGATCTTGCCGACTGGGATCCTCTTCGTGTTCGCTTCCGCCCTGGGCGCCGACCGGCTGCGGTTCTTCAGCACGGCGTTGTGGCTCATCGCCGCGGCCATCGCCTTCGCCCTCCACCGCACCATGGCCGACGAGGCGGGTGGCTGGCTCGCCGGGCTGCGACGGGGCACGCTCAGCTCGGTCGTGCGGACGAGCGCGCTCCTGGGAATCGCCGCGGTTGTCGCCGGCCTGGTCCTTGGGCCGCTGCTGCCCGGGGCCGGCGAGAAGGCGCTGCTCGACACCCGCGGCCCGGGCAACGGCACCCGCCAGACGATCAGTCCGCTCGTCGACATCCGGGGACGGATCGTCGACCGCAGCGACGTCGAGGCCTTCTCGGTGGTCACGAGCGACCCGACGTACTGGCGCTTGACCGCGCTCGGTGACTTCGACGGCCGCACGTGGACCTCCGATCGCGGCTTCGGCGACGCGGGGGGACGGCTGGCGGGCGGCGTCTCCGACTCCGTCAGCAAGCCGGTGGTGCAAGACGTCACCATCTCGGCCCTGGACGCGATCTGGCTCCCGGCCGCGTACGCGCCGGCTCGGATCGAGGCCAGCGTCCCGTTGCGCTACGACTCGGACACGGCCAGCCTCGTCGTGCGCGACGGTAACCAGGTCGAGCCCGGCACGACGTATCGCGTCGAGTCCGAGGTGCCCGAGCTCACACCCGAGCTCCTGCAGCAGTCAACGGCGGCCCCACCCCCCAGCATCGCCCGCGAGTACCTCGGACTGCCGAGCACCAAGAACTTCCCGAACGATCTGCGGAAGCTGGCGACCGAGATCATGTCCACGGGCACGACCCCGTACGCCAAGGCCGTCCTGCTCCAGAACTGGTTCCGGGAGAACTTCACCTACGACTTGGCCGTTCCGCCCGGCAGCTCTTCGAACGCCATCGAGCGCTTCCTCCGGGCCCGCCGGGGATACTGCGAGCAGTTCGCCGGCACCTACGCCGCCTTCGCTCGGGTGGTTGGGCTGCCCTCCCGCGTGGCGGTCGGCTTCACCGAAGGGGCGCTCGGGCCTGACGGCGCCTATCACGTCACCGGCAAGTACGCGCACGCATGGCCCGAGATCTACTTCACCGGGATCGGATGGGTGCCCTTCGAGCCGACGCCCAGCCGGGGCTTGCCCGGCGCCGAGAGCTACACCGGGGTTCCCGCCGCGCAGGAGGGCCAGCAGCCGACCGCCACCCCCACCACCGTCCCGACCGCCACCACCGTCGCGGGCGGGCCCGCGGTCAGCCGCCCCTTCAACCCCAACGAGCTCGTGCCGATCAACCCGCTCGGCGGGGCGACCTTCGCCGAGCCCACCTCGAGCGGCCCGAACTGGCTCCTCGTCGTTGGCATCATCGCCGGGGTGCTGCTCCTGCTGGCCGGGCTCTGGCTCGTGGCCGTGCCCCGCGTGGTGCGGGCCCGGTGGGACCGCCGCCGCCGCGCCGCGACAACGGGCGCCGACCGCGTCCTGGTGAGCTGGCATGAAGCCACGGACGTGCTCGCTCGCTCCGGCACGCCGGCCCAGGCGAGCGAGACGCCGCTCGAGTTCGCCGACCGCCTCGCCGACGCGGGCGAGCCCGACGGAGCCCTCCTGCGGGCCATGGCCGACAACGCCACCGTGGCCGCCTACTCGGGCGGCGACGTACCCGAGGAGATGGTGGGCGCCACCGACGATGCTCGCCGTAGCTTGGAGCACGACGTCTTGTCCCGGGCGAGCTGGCGGAACCGCCTCTTGTGGCGAGCCGACCCTCGGCCCGCCCTGCGGCGGCGACTCCCCGGTGACCCCGCGGCGCCATCCGAGGACGGCGACGACGACCGCGTCCTCGAAACCGTCGGCCGCCGGCTCTAGCGCCTCACCGGCAACGCGCCGACCCCAGGTTTCGTTCTCACGGGTCGATCCGCGCCGAAGCGCGCCGAGTGACACACACGAACGAGGAAAAGTGCCGCGGTTGGCGGCGGCGCCGGGCTATTCGTCTCGGCGGAAGCGGTTGCGCATGCGGTCGCCTGCGCCGCCGAAGGTGTCACGCAGGCGCCCGCCGCGGATGCTGCCGGTGACCTGGGCGAGCCCGGCGCGGCCCATGTTGCGGGCGTTCTTCTCGATGATGAACGCGGCCAGGAGCATGATGACGAAGCCGATGAACGCCACCGCGAAGTGGATCTGCAGCGTGGCGACCAGGAAGGCCAACCCGAAGATGAACAGCAGCGCGGCCCACTTGATGTTGCGGAAGGCGTGGCGGTACAGACTCGTCTGGCCGACGCTTTGGGCGAAAGCCGGGTCGCTCTCGTAGAACTGCTGCTCGATCTGATTGAGGATGCGCTGTTCGTCTTCGGAGAGCGGCATCGGCAGTCCCCTCGTAGCCCGCAACCCGGTGGCGGCGGTTGCATCTTCGCACACCCTCTAAGTACCCACAACGCGTGCGTCACCCGTCACGCTAGCGGTGGTTCCGGTTCCTCCGGCGGGGTGTCGGAGGCATCCGTGCCACCGGCGCCAGCGAGGTCGGGGCCCCACTGCTGCAGACCCGGGCGGGTCAGCCGCAAGCCGGATGGTTCCACCAAGGCCGCGGGACCGATGGCCTCGTCGCCGTAGCGCCGGCGGATGGCATCGACGGCCCGCGTCGCCTCGCTCCAGCCCGCCGGGGCGTCGTCGTCCTGGCCGAGGGAGAGCTGGTGGCCGAAACGACTCGAGAGATTGCTGGCCGCCACCCCGAGCAGGCGCACCCCGGCCCCGACGTCGACGCGGTCGAGCAGTCGGCCCGCGACCTCGGCGATGGCCGGCCCCGAGTCGGTGGCCGCCGGCAGGGTGGCCGAGCGGGTGATCGTGTGGAAGTCGGGGTAGCGGACCTTCAACGTGATGGTGCGACCAGCCATGCCCGCACTTCGCAGGCGGGCTCCGACCGCGTCGCTCATCCGCACGACCTCCCGGCGCATGTCGTCCCGCTCGAGCAGATCGCGGGCGAAGGTCTGCTCGTGACCCACGGACTTCAGCTCGCGCTCGGGCTCGACGGCCCGGTTGTCGATGGCGTGCGCCAGGCGATGGAGGTGGCGCCCGTGCGCCGACCCGAGCGCGCGCACGAGCGCCGACTCGTCTTGCGCGGCCAGGTCGCCGACGGTCACGACGCCGAGCCGGCGCAGCCGAGCGTGCGTGGCGGGCCCGACCCCCCAGAGGGCCCGCACCGGCAGCGGGTGGAGGAAGGCCAGCTCTTCACCCGGTTCGACGACGACCACCCCTCGCCCAGGAGTGATGCCCTCCGGGGAGGCCTTGGGCTTGGCCGCCTCGGAGGCCAGCTTGGCCAGGAACTTGACCGGCGCCACCCCTACGGAGCAGGGCAGGTCGAGTGCGTCCCGGACGCGGCTACGGATGGCCTGGCCGATCTCCCGGCCCGAGCCGAGGAGGCGGCGGGCCCCCGTGACGTCGAGGAAGGCTTCGTCGAGCGAGACGGGCTCGACGAGAGGCGTGAACTCGGCGAAGACGGCCAAGACCTCTGCGCTCACCTCGCTGTAGAGCGGATGGTCCCCGGGCAGGAACACGGCGTGCGGGCACAGGCGGCGGGCGCGCACGGACGGCATGGCCGAGTGCATGCCGTAGCGCCGGGCCTCGTAGGAGGCCGCCGCCACCACGCCCCGCGCCGAGGTGCCGCCCACCACCAGCGGAAGGCCCGCCAGCTCGGGACGGCGGCGCACCTCGACGGCCACATAGAAGGCGTCCATGTCGACGTGCAGGATGGTGCGAGGCGAGGACGCCTCCGGCGAGTCGAGCCCGGCCTCCACGGGCTAGCGGCGGCGCGCGAGGCGCGCCAGCGGCGCGAGGGCGCGGCGGGCGAGAGCGACGAGGCGGTCCCGCACCCCCCACGCCGTCACCAGCAACAGCGCCTCGACCACGATGCGCCCGGACATCTTGGACGCCCCCCGCTCTCGATCCGCGAAGGAGATGGGCAACTCGACGACCCGACCGCCGACGAGAGCGACCCGGTACACCATCTCGATCTGGAACCCGTAGCCATCCGCCCGCACCGACGCGAGGTCGATGCGCTCGAGGAAGCTCGGCCCGGTAGGCGCGAAAGCCGGACGTGGCGTCGCGCACGGCGAGCCCGAGCACGATGGCGGCGTACCGATTCCCCCATCGGGAGAGGGCCCGCCGGTGCCATTTCCAGTTCGGGATCTCGCCTCCTGGCACGTAGCGCGAGCCGATCACGAGGTCGGCGCCGTAGGCGACGGCGGCCAGGAACCCGGGGATGGCGTCGGGGTCGTGGGAGAGGTCGGCGTCCATCTCCATGAGGACGTCGGCCCCGCGCGCCAAGGCATGGGCGAACCCGGCACGGTAGGCGCTGCCAAGGCCCGATTTGCCCGGGCGCCGCAGCACCTCGATGCGTCCCAACTCGTCGGCTACGGCCTCGGCGAGCGACGCCGTCCCGTCAGGGCTGGCGTCGTCGACCACGAGCACCATCACGTCGGGCGCGGCCTTGCGCACCCGTCGCAGCACCTCTTCGATGTTCTCGGCCTCCTCGAACGTCGGGATCACGACCCAGGCCGGCACGGGGGCCGAGCCTAGGATCCGCGCCGTGCCGGCCTCGGACACCCCCCGACCGCTCTCGGCACTGCCCTCCCGGCTGGCCAGGGCGCTCGCCTTCGCCGCCATCCTCGTCGGCGGGGTGGCGGGCGGATTGATCGGCTTCGGCTTCATCGAGCTCCAGTGCACCGGCGACTGCACGACGTGGGCAGCGGGAGGGGCGGCCCTTGGCGCGGTGCTGGCCGCGGCGGGCACGGCAGTCGTGGCCGTGCTCGTCCTGCGGGCCATGGGCGAGTGGCGCCAGATCCAAGAACGCGGCAGCCGCTGACGCTCGGCGAAGGGCGGCGCCCGCTCACGCGGGGCACGCGGCGATGACGTCCCAGGCCCGCTCGACCGCGGCGTCGTCGAGGTCGAGATGGGTCACGACCCGCAGGCGGTCGGGAGCAACCGTGCCGGCGAGCACACCTTCCCCCCCGAGGTGGGCCACGACCTTGGCGGGGTCCGGATGACGCCAGATCACGATGTTCGTCACGACCCGAGTTGGTTCGAGCGAACCGGGCCATCGCGTGGCGACCGCCTCGGCCAGGGCCCGGGCGCGGGAGTGGTCGTCGGCGAGGCGGGCCACGTGGTCACGAAGGGCGATGAGGCCGGGGGCGGCCAGCACCCCGGCTTGGCGCATCCCTCCTCCCAGTCGCTTGCGCTCGACGCGAGCCCGGGCCATCAGTTCGGCCGGTCCCGCGATGAGCGAGCCCACCGGCGCGCCGAGGCCCTTGGACAGGCAGCACGTCACAAGGGTGGCTCTCGCCGCGAATTCCGCGGCCGACACCCCCGTGGCGACCTCGGCGTTGAAGAGGCGGGCGCCGTCGAGATGGACGGGCAGGCCGAGCGCGGCCACCTCGTCGAGGGCGCCGAGGGACCACGGGATGCCGCCCGCGGCCATGTGCGTGTTCTCCACGAACACGGCGCTGACGGGAGGCCAGTGGTGCTGCGCCGCTTCGATGGCCGAGGCCACGACGGTCCCGTCGAGGACGCCATCGTCGTCAGGCACCGGGTGGAGCTGCACCGACGCGTTCATCGCCGCGGCGGCGACCTCGTAGCCCACGACGTGTTGGGTGGCCCCCGCTACCACTCGGGTACCGGGCACGCCGAGCAGCCGGAGCGCTATCTGGTTGGCCATCGTCCCCGAAGGGAGGAAGACGGCGGCGTCCTTGTCGACCCGCTCACCGAAGGCCGCTTCCAACGCGTTGACGGTCGGGTCCTCACCGCTCCCGTCGTCACCGACCTCGGCTTCGGCCATGGCGCGGCGCATGGCCGGCGTGGGTCGGGTGACCGTGTCAGAACGGAGGTCGACGACGCGTGACGAGCGAGCGGGCATCGGGCCGCCACCGTACCGCTACGCTCCGGCCGTGCTCCCCGCAGACGCCGACGCCCTGCTGGGGTTGGCAGAGCGGTTGGCGCGCCGAAGCCGGCGAGCACATCCGGGCCGGGCGGGCCAGGGGCATCCCGGCCGTGTCCACCAAGACGACGACCACCGACATGGTCACCGAGTTCGACCGAGCCGCCGAGGCGTTGATCGTCGGTGTGCTGCGCGACGAGCGACCGGGAGACGCCATTGTCGGCGAAGAGGGCACCGACCGCCCGGGGACCACCGGCGTCACGTGGTTCATCGACCCGATCGACGGCACGACCAACTTCCTCTACGGGTTGCCCGGCTACGCCGTCTCCGTCGCCGCCTCGGATGAGGACGGCCCCGTGGCCGGCGCGGTGGCCGTCCCCGCCTTCGGCGAGGTCTTCACGGCGCGGCGCGGTGGCGGAGCCCACTGCAACGGCCAACCCATCCGCGCCAGCGCCCAAGACCGCCTCGGCGACACGCTGGTGGCGACCGGCTTCAACTACGACGCCACCACCAGACAACGCCAAGCCGCGGTGGTCGAGCGGCTCATCGGCCAGGTGCGCGACATCCGCCGCTTCGGCGCGGCCGCCGTCGACCTCTGCTTCGTCGCCAGCGGGCGAGTCGACGCCTTCTTCGAGAAGGGGCTCAACGTGTGGGACACCGCGGCGGGCGCGCTCGATCGCGACCGAGGCGGGCGCGCGGTTGGGCGACCTCGAAGGCGGCCCGCCCCGGCCCGGCGAGCTCCTCGTCGCCGCGCCCGGCGTGTTCGACGCTTTGCGCGATCTGCTCGTCAGCGCAGGAGCAGCGGCGGCCTGATCCCTGCCACTCGCCTCATCCAGCCCCGGCCCACGACAGCACCCAGATCTCATCGGGCGCCGGCGGCAGCTCGGCCAGCGCCGCCGCCACGTCGCCGTCCCGATCGGCCGGCAGGCAGAGCCGCTTGCGGGCCATGTGGACCTGCTGCTCGGGCGAGCGCCAGTGGCCCGGCGGGCGATGGTCGAGGGCCACGACCGGTTCGAGGCCGAGGTCGCGCACGATGGCGACGGCGTCGGCGGCGGCGGGCCCGCTCGGGCGGTCGAGGTCCCAGAACCGGCGCCACAGGGGGCGGAGGTAGGTCAGCGGGTGGGCGGCGTTCAGCACCATCACCACCCGGACGCGAGCGTGCTCGGTCAGCGCGGCAACGAAGGCCGCGGGGTCTTGGCTGTTGTAGAGGACGTGATGGCACACGACCACGTCGGCCAGCGGGACCTCCGGCGCGACCGCCGGCCAGCTCCCGAGCACCTCCGCGTGGGCAAGGCCGCGCTCTTCGCAGGCGGCCGCAAAGTCTGCCAGCGCCTCGCTCCGCTCGTCGATGCCCGTGACCGGGCCCACGACGGGCAGCAGGGCGAGGGAGGCCGCGCCGCCGCCACAACCGACATCGAGAACGGCGCCGCCCTGTGGGAGGGCGTCGAGCGCGAGGCGACGAGCGGGCGCGTCGACGGGCGCGGCACTGGGCTCGACGCTGAACATCCCCGGCAGGAACCCCCACGGGCACTCCGGCGCTTGGGCGAGAATGTCGGGAGGAACCGCCCACGCCCGGAGTTGCTCAGCCCAGTGTTCGGCCGTGTCACCCACGGACGAGGAGGGTACGCGCCCACGACGGCCGCCAATTAAGGCAACATTCCCTGGTGGCCACACGCATCCTGACGGTCGAGGACGACGAGCGGATCCGCACCGCCGTGAAGATGGCCCTCGAGGACGAAGGCTGGACGGTGGAGGAGACCGGGACTGGCGAGGAGGCCATCGAGGCCTTCCATCGGGAGCCGGCCGACGTCGTGCTGATCGACATCATGCTGCCCGGCATCGACGGCTTCGAGCTGTGCCGCTCCCTGCGCCGCTCGAGCGACGTCCCGATCGTCATGGTCACGGCCCGGGCGGACACCCACGACGTGGTGGCCGGCCTCGAGGCGGGGGCCGACGACTACCTCACCAAACCGTTCGCGCCCAAGGAGCTCTCGGCCCGCATCCGGGCGCTGCTGCGCCGGGCGCGCCCGGCGACCTCGGGCCACGCCCGCGTGGCCTTCGGCGATCTCGAGATCGTTCCCGACGAGGGCAAGGTCACCCTCGCGAGCCGGGAGCTGCACCTGACCAAGACCGAGTTCCGCCTCTTGTGCGAGCTGGCCTCCAACCCGGGGCGGGTCTTCAGCCGCGAGATGCTCCTCGACCGTGTGTGGGGCTACGGCTACTTCGGCGATGGGCGTCTCGTCGACGTGCACGTCCGGCGCCTCCGCATGAAGGTGGAGACCGACCCCGCCAACCCTCGCCACGTCGTCACGGTCCGCGGGCTCGGCTACCGGCTCCAGTCGTGAGAGGTCACGAACTCTGATGTTGCGCCGGCTCGCCCGCCTCCGGCCCCGACGCCTCGGCTTGCGAGCCCGCATCCGCTTCTCGTTCGCCCTCGGCGCCTTCTTGCTCTCGCTTCTGCTCGCGGGGTTCACCTACGCGTTCACGCGCTCGGCACTGCTCGACAACCGCGACCGGAGCGCAGTCACGCAGGCGTACCGCAACTCGGGGCCGGTGCAGACGACCCTCCGATCGGACGCCTCGTCGCTGCCCGCCACGCTGCAGACCCTCGGCGGCGCCAACAACTCGCCGTTGGTGTTCGCGCAGGGGGCGTGGACGCAGTTCTCGTCGGAGTTCGGGCCCGAGAGCCTGCCGCAGGCGCTGCGCACGCGGGTGGTCGAGCAGGGCACGCCGGCGCGGATGCTCTACCGCCTGAACGGCAAGCCCGTGCTCGGCGTCGGCATTCCCCTGCCGGCCGTCGGCGCCAGCTACTTCGAGATCGTCTCGCTGGCCGAGGTGGCGAGCACCCTGCGCAGCGTCGGCGTCTCCCTCCTCGTGGCCACGGCGATCACCACCTCGCTCGGCTTGGTCCTCGGCAGCTGGGCGGCTCGGCGGGCCGTACGGCCATTGCGCGACGCGGCACAAGCAGCCAACACCATCGCGGGCGGGCGCCTCGACACGCGCCTCGAGACCACCGACGACCGCGATCTCGCCCGACTCGCGTCGTCGTTCAACGACATGGCCGCGGCCCTGCAGACGCGCGTCGAGCGCGATGCTCGCTTCGCGTCCGACGTGAGCCATGAGTTGCGGTCGCCGCTCACCACGCTGGCGGCATCGATCGAGGTGCTCCAGGCGCGGCGCGACGAGATGCCGGAGAAGGCCGCCGCCGCCCTCGATCTCCTCGTCGCCGATGTGGCCCGCTTCCAAGGACTCGTCGAGGATCTGCTCGAGATGTCCCGCTTCGACGCCAGGGCGGTACGCCTCCATCTCGAGGACCTCGGCGTGGCCGAGTTCGTGCGCCAGGCGGTCGCGGTGTCGAGCCTGCCCGAGGCGCCCGTCAAGGTGGACGAGGCCACCGAAGAGGTCGTCATCCTGGCCGACAAGCGCCGCCTCGCCCGCGTGATCGCCAACCTCATCGACAACGCCCGCCTGCATGGCGGAGGCGACGCCGAGATCAGCGTCACCCCGCCCCCGGTCGCCGAGGGCGACGTGGCCGAGGTGGTGTGGATCGCGGTGGAGGACCACGGCCCGGGGATCCAGCCCGATGAGCGCTCGCTGATCTTCGGGCGCTTCGCCCGCGGCGCGGGCAGCGGCCGGCGCAGCTCCGCCGAGGGTGCCGGCCTCGGGCTCGCGCTCGTCGAAGAGCACATGCGGCTGCACGGCGGGCGGGTGTGGGTGGAGGACCGCACCGACGCCGAGTCGGGCGCCCGCTTCGTGATCGAGCTCCCGGTGGCGCCATGAGGTTCATCCGGCGCGGCTTCGCGGCTCGCCTCGCGTTGCTCTTGGCGGCCGTCGTGCTCCTGGCCGCGTGCGGCATCCCCCTCGACGGCAACGCGCGTGGACGTCTCCGAGCAGGACCGCAAGCCACCGGTCGGCCAGCAGGTCCAGCCCGGACCGGTTGGTGGGGCCGCGAGCCCGAAGATCTACTTCGTCTCCGACCAGGGCACAACCGAACGACTCGAGTCGGTCAGCCGTGACGTGGCCGACGCGCCGGACTCCGTGCTCAGCGAGCTGCTCAAGGGCCTCACCGCCGACGAGCTCGATCGGCGGTTGCACACGTTCATCCCGGCCGAGACGCAACTGCTCGGCACGGAGCTGCATCAGGACGGCACGCTCGACGTCGACTTGAGCAAGGTCTTCTTCGACGCCAAAGCCGAGGACGGCATCAAGGCCGTCGGGCAGATCGTCTACACCGCGTGCGCCCTGCCCGCCGTCAAGCAGGTGCGGCTCCTCATCCAAGGCGAGCCGCGCGACTGGCCGCGCGGGCGACGGGGTCAACGTGTCCGAGCCGCTGACGCCATTCGACTACCCGGAGCTGAACCCGTCGAGCCAGCCCGACTATCCCCCCCAGCCCGCCGTCGTTCCCACTACGACGCCGCCCCGGTGAGCCGCGGTGGGCGGCGCCGTCAGAGGCCGAGCACGCGGCGGGCCACGAAGTCCTTGAGGAAGGTGGGCGTCGTCCGCTCGGTGATCGCGGCCACCTGGGCATCGACGCCGATCAGGTAGCGGGCGCGGGGCATCCGGTTGCCCATGATCGAGGCGATGAGCCGGGCCACGCGGGCGGGATCGCCCATGAGGGGCTTCGACGCGCGCAACGACTGGAGCACGCGCTCGTAAGCGCCGCGGTAGGGCGTCGCCGCGCCCGACTTCTCGAAGTCGTCGGCGATGTCGTCGAAGATCGCGGTGCGGAAGACACCGGGCTCAACGAGGACCACCTTGACCCCCGCCGAGGCCACTTCCATCCGCAGCGCGTCGCTGACCCCCTCGAGGGCGTGCTTGGCGCCCTGGTACCAGCCGCTGAACGGGGTGGTGATGCGTCCGTAGATGGAGGACACGTTCACGATCCGTCCATCGCCACGAGCGCGCATGGCCGGCAGCGCGAGCCGGGCGAGGCGCACCGGAGCGACCACCATCGTCTCCAAGAGCGCCCGCGCTTCCTCGTCGCTCACCTCTTCCACGGCCCGGGTGACCGAGTACCCGGCGTTGTTCACGAGCCCGTAGAGATCGAGACCACCGACGACCTCGACGCAGCCCTCCGCGTCCGTCACGTCGAACACCACCGTCTCGACGTCGACGCCCGCCGCCTTGGCCGCCTCCCTCACGGGCGCGGCCTTGGCCTCGCTGCGGACCGAGCCGATCGAGCGGTAGCCCTGGCGGGCCAGCTCGACGGCGATGGCCAGCCCGAGCCCGGAGTTGGCCCCGGTGGTGAGCACCGCCCTGTCGGCCCGTCCCATCACGGGCACGGTAGCGCCTGACCGTTCAGTCGGCGGCGGCGACGGTGACGGGCTCGAGGGCGGGAAGCGTGGTGGCCCGCGCCCGGCGACGGCGAGCCAACACCGATGCGGCCCAGACCGCGCCGCCGGCGAGGAGCATCAACCCGAGCAGCTCGTTCGAGGCGTCGAGCAGCTTGAGCGCCGAGACGCTGAGCACCAGCACGAGGGCCGGCCGGATGACCGAGTCCGGCGCGCGGGACGAGACCCGGGCGCCGAGGTACACGGCGGGGAGGGCGCCGATCAGCAGGCTCACCGTGAGGCCGAGCTGGAAGTCACCGAACAGGACGTGGCCGAGAGCGGCAGCGCCCACGAGGGGGACGGCCTGCACGAGGTCGGTTCCGACGAGACGGGAGGCGGTCAGCATCGGGTAGAGCAACAACAGCGCCACGATGATGAGCGAACCGGACCCGACCGAGGTCATGCCGACCACGAGCCCGCCGACGGCACCGATCACGATCGTCGGGATCGGCCGCACGACGATGACGGCGTTGGGGTCGGGAGGGGCGAGGCCCCGCCGCCGCGAGACGATCGTCTTCGCCAGCATCGTGCCGGCGGCCAGCAGCAACGCGATCCCGAGCGCCAACTTGACGTTGTCCTGCAGGTCCTTGCCGCTGCCGAGAGCCCGCAGGAGCAGCACCCCGCCGAAGGCCGTCGGAACCGAACCCAGGCAGAGCCAGCCGACGAGGGGCTTGTTGATCGTGCCCCGGCGGGCGTGCACCGTGGCCCCCACCGGCTTCATGACGAGCGACGCCATGAGGTCAGAGGCCACCGCGGTCGAGGGCTGCACCTTCAGCAGCAGCACCAGGATCGGCGTCATCAGCGCGCCGCCGCCCATGCCGGTCAGGCCGACGACGAAGCCGACGATCAATCCCGCGAGAACGAGCGAGGCATCGATGTTCACGTGGTGGCGGCCCTTTCGAGGGAAAGTACCGTTTGTCTACCGCTGATGTGGAGAATAGTCGCCGTGCCCCTGGGCGCGCCGTAGGTCGTTCGGCCCCTGTTTGGTTCCGGCCGACGCGGGCTCACGCGCGTGCGGCCGGCGCGACCGGATAGGGTCCCGGGCGGTTGACACGGGGAGGTTCCGTGAGCGAGCGCAGACGACGGTTGGGCATCCTGTGCGGAGGGGGGCCGGCCCCGGGGATCAACTCGGTGATCTCGGCGGCCACCATCGAGGCCATCAACTACGGATGGGAGGTCGTCGGGATCCTCGACGGCTTCGAGCACCTCATCGAAGGCTCCACAGAGCACGTCCAACCCCTCACGATCAGGGACGTGTCCCGGATCCACCTGATGGGCGGATCGATCCTCTTCACCTCCCGGGCCAACCCGACCAAGCGCGACGAGGGCGCGGCCGATCCCGACTGGCGGATGCACAACTGCCTGAAGGCGCTGCAGAGCCTGGGGATCGACGCCCTGGTCACGATCGGCGGGGACGACACCGCCCACTCCGCGTCACGCCTCGCCGAGGCCGCCGGCGGCAGCCTCAAGGTGGCCCATGTCCCCAAGACCATCGACAACGACCTGCCCCTGCCCAGCGGCTTGTCGACGTTCGGGTTCCAGACCGCCCGCCACTTTGGGACCGAGCTCGTCGCCAACCTGATGACCGACGCCATGACCACGCGGCGCTGGTTCGTCGTGGTGGCCATGGGGCGCTCGGCCGGCCACCTGGCCCTCGGGATCGCCAAGGCCGCCGGGGCGACGCTCGCCATCATCGGGGAGGACTTCCCCGGTGACGACCCCATCCCCCTGGACCGCCTGGTCGACATCCTCGTGACCGCCATCCTGAAGCGCATCGCCCACGGCCGGCCCTTCGGCGTGGCCGTGCTGGCGGAGGGCCTGGCCCTGCGCCTGGCCCCGGACGACGTGGCGAAGTCCTTCCCCGACATCGACAAGGACGAGCACGGCAATCCTCGGCTCTCCGAGCTGGAGATGGATGTCGTGCTGGCCCATGCGGCGCGCGATCGGCTGGCCGCCATGGGGCGCAAGGTCACCATCGTGGCCAAGAACATCGGCTACGAGCTGCGCTGCGCCCCGCCCATCCCGCTCGACATCGAGTACACGCGCGACCTGGGCTTCGGTGCCTTCGACCACGTCCGCAAGCTCGTCGAGAGCGGCGCCGAGGACCTCGGGGCGATGGTCACCCAGGTGGAGGGGAACTTCGAGTACCTGCCGTTCGGGTCGTTCACCGACCCGGCCACCGGCCGGCCCCGGATCCGGCGTGTCGACATCGGCAGCGAGACGTACCGCGTCGCCGAGGAGTACATGATCCGCCTCAACGTGGCCGACCTGAAGGACCCCGAACGGCTCGCCGCCATCGCCGGCGCGGCCGGCATGACGCCGGAAGCCTTCTCCGAGCGTTACGGCTACTTGGTGGCGGACGCCGCCGGCGCTGGCTGAGCCGCGGAACGCCGCGGCACAGCCGCGGCGAGCGGAGCGGGTGCTACAACTGTCGAGGTGGCGTGGGACAGCTCCCGACCGGTGCCCTGGCGGCGCCTCGTGGTGCCCTTCCTCATCTACGCTGTCGTCGCCGCGGTTGTGTTCTCGTTCTTCGGCAAGACCAAGCTGCTCGGCCTCGGGGCCGGCATCATCACCGGCGGGGCCCTCTACCTGCTGATCACGGTCGTGATGGTGAAGTTCGGTTGGAACCCGCCCTCGTGGTCGAAGGCGACGGCAAGCCGCGATGCCGGGCGCCCGCCGTCGGCGGCCGCGCCGAGCAAACCGCGCTCACCGGCGACCGGGGCGCCGCGGGGCAAGCCGGCGCCGACGCGGCGGACCAATGCGTCGAACCGCCAGCCGCGGCCCCACTGAGGGCGAGCACGGGCGTCCGAGCGACAGCGGCGTCCAGCGACACGGACCACCTACGGTGAGGCGATGGCCGTCGTCATCGCCATCGATGCCGGGACCACCGGCGTCCGCTCCCTCGCCGTCGACGAGTCGGGTCTGATCCGGGGCTGGTCGTACCGCGAGTTCCCGCAGCACTACCCCCGCCCCGGCTGGGTCGAGCACGACCCGGACGACATCTGGCACGCGGTGCAGGCGACGCTCACGGAGCTGTGCGCGGAGCTCGATGAGACCATCGCCTCCATCGGCATCACCAACCAGCGCGAGACGCTCGTGGCCTGGGATCGCCGGACGGGCCGCCCCCGCCACCGGGCCATCGTGTGGCAGGACCGGCGCACGGCCGACCGCTGCGCGGCGCTCGAGGAGGCCGGCTACCGCGAGCTCGTCCGCGCTCGCACCGGGCTCGTGCTCGACCCCTATTTCTCGGGCACGAAACTGGCGTGGTTGCTCACCGAAGGAGGCGTGAGCGCCGACGCCGACCTGGCGGTGGGCACCGTGGACAGCTGGCTGGTGTGGAACCTCACGGGAGGGGCCCGCCACGTCACCGACGCCACCAACGCCAGCCGCACCCTGCTGTTCGACATCAACGGGCTGGCCTGGGACGCCGAGCTGGCCGAGCTGCTCGCCGTACCGCTCGCCCCCCTCCCCGAGGTCGTGCCCACGAGCGGACGGGTGGGCACCACGGTGGCGGGCACGGGTGCGCCGGCCGGGACGCCCGTGAGCAGCATGGTCGGCGACCAGCAAGGCGCTCTCTTCGGCCAAGCCTGCTTCACCCCCGGGATGACGAAGAACACCTACGGCACGGGCTCGTTCATCCTCACGAACGTGGGCGCCACGTGCCCACCGCCGAGCGAGGGGATGCTGACCACGGTCGCGTGGCTGCTGGCGGACGGCACGGTGGCGTACGCGCTCGAAGGCGCCATCTTCATCACAGGGGCGGGCATCCAGTGGCTGCGCGACGAGCTCGGGCTCATCGCCGAGGCCGCGGAGGTCGGAGGGTTGGCGGACTCCGTTCCCGACACGAATGGTGTGATCGTCGTGCCCGCCTTCACCGGGCTCGGCACGCCATGGTGGGACCCCCAGGCGCGAGGCACGGTGGTCGGCATCACGCGCGGTGTGACCCGGGCCCACATCGCCCGCGCTGTCGTCGAGTCGATCGTGCATCAGGTGCGCGATGCCGCCGACGCCATGAGCGAGGCATCAGGGGCGAAGCTGGCCGAGCTGCGCGTGGACGGCGGCGCCGCGGTGATGGACGTGCTCTTGCAATGGCAGGCCGATCAGCTCCGCGTCGAGGTGCGCCGACCCACCGTCAAAGAGACGACCGCGCTCGGCGCGGCCTACCTCGCCGGGCTCGCCGAAGAGGTTTGGGGCTCGCTCGACGACGTCGCGGCGCGATGGCAGCTCGACGCCGCCTTCCAACCTCGCGAGGACCGGGCGCTGGCCGACGCGCAGCACGCCGAGTGGCGCCGCGCCGTCGAGCGATCACGCCACTGGGCGGTGGACACGGCCTGAGGAGCGCCAACGCGACGCCCAGGCGTCGGCGATGCGAGCCAGCGCCGCGAGCTCGCGCCGCTCGACCCGGCGGAAGGCGCGGTTGCGGCGGCCCGCTACCACCTCGAGCCCACTCCCTGCGAGCGCGGCCCAGGCCAGGTCGGCCGGCGCGCCCCCTTCCTCTTCTGACGAGTCCAGGTGATGGATGCCGTGCAGGAACGCCACCAACCACGCCGATGCCGGAGCGCGCTCGCCCACCACGGCGAGGCCCTCGGGTGGTTCGAGCCTCACCACCGCGGCCCAGTCGAGATCGAGCACGTCCACGAGGTCACGGCACAGCCCCTCGAGCATCGACGCGAGGTCGGGTGAGCGCACCAACCGCTCGGCCACACCGAGCCCGCCGAGGCGCGCATCGTCGGGCGCGCCGGCGACGGGGCGTACGTGCTCCACGTCCACGCCGTCCAGCTGCACGATCCCGGCCACGAGGCGATCGAGGGCCACGTCGTCGGAGAGCGCCACCGCCAGCTCGTCGATGGCGCGGCCGCCCCCGCGCTCGAGGATGTCGATGCCGATCACGTCGCCGCCCACGGCCCCGATCCGGCTGGCCACCTGCCCGAGCGCGCCGGGACGGTCGGGCAGCCACACCCGCACGACGTACACCGACATCGACGGTGACGCTATCGACGCGATGTCTCGCCGTGATGACGGCTCCGTGAACGGCGGGCGCTCGTGCTGCGGATGGGTCGTCACTGGAGCTTGGTTAGCCCGCGACGCATGTTGCGGACCCCTTGCGCGATGCGCTGCTCGTTCTCGATCAGCGCGAAGCGCACGAACCCGTCTCCCCCCGGGCCGAAGCCGACCCCCGGCGACGTGGCCACCTCGCATTCGCGCACGAGGTAGGAGGAGAACTCGAGCGAGTCCATCTCCTCGTAGGGCTCCGGCACGGGCGCCCACACGAACATGGTCCCTCTCGGCTTCGGGATCTCCCAGCCGATGCGTTCGAGTCCCTCGCACAGCGCATCGCGCCGGCTCTGGTAGACGGCGCACACCTCGCGCGGGTAGTCGGACGCCTCGTTCATGGTGACCGTCGCCGCGATCTGGATCGGCTGGAACGTGCCGTAGTCGAGGTACGTCTTCAGCTTCACGAGCGCCTGGACCACCTCCGCGTTGCCGGCGAGGAAGGCCAGCCGCCATCCGGCCATCGAGAAGCTCTTCGTGAGCGAGTAGAGCTCGACGGCGCACTCCTTGGCCCCTTCAGCCTGCAGGATGGAAGGCGGCTGGTACCCGTCGAAGCCGATGTCGGCGTAGGCGAAGTCGTGCACGACGATCATCTCGTGCTCGCGACAGAAGTCGACGACGCGCTGCATGAAGCGCAGGTCGACGCAGGCTCCGGTGGGGTTGTGCGGGAACGAGATGATCGAGCACGCGGGGTTTGGGCCAGCCCACCCGCCAGGCCGTCGTCGAGCCCCTCGAAGAAGTCGGCGTCGGTGCCCATCGGGACCTGCCGGAGGTCTGCGCCGGCGAACAAGGGCCCATAGATGTGGATGGGGTAGCTCGGGCTGGGGACGATGGCGGCGTCGCCAGATTGGAGCAACACCCACATGAGGTGGCTGAAGCCCTCCTTCGACCCGATGGTGTTGGTGATCTCCGTCTCCGGGTCGAGAGCCACTCCCCAGTTGCGTTCGTAGAGCCGCGCGAGGGCCATGCGGAGGTTCGGCAGGCCGCGACTCATCGAGTAGCGATGGTTGCGAGCGATGCGGGCGGCCTCCGCCAGCTTGTCGACCGCGATCTCGGGGAAGGGATGTCGGGGTTGCCGAAGCCGAGGTCGATCACGTCTGCTCCTGCCCGGCGAGCCTCCACCTTCAAGTTGTTGATGATGGTGAAGACGTAAGGCGGGAGGTTGGTGATGCGGCGGAAGTCCATTGGCGACAACGGTATCGGCGCGACGCCGGGTCGTCAGATCATTCCGGCGTGCCACGATGAGGCCATGAGTCGACAGGCGCGTGCGAGGGCTGCATCTTCGTGGTGATCGAGATCCCGCGTGGCAGCCGCAACAAGTACGAGATCGACCACGACAGCGGCCAGGTGTTCCTCGACCGGCGCCTGTTCACCGCCACGACCTATCCCGCGGACTACGGATTCATCCCGGAGACGCTCGGCGAGGACGGCGACCCGCTCGACGCCCTGGTGCTGCTGGAAGATCCGGTGTTCCCGGGGTGTGGGTGGAGGCCAAGCCCGTGGGCCTCATGTGGATGCAGGACGAGGCCGGCCCCGACGCGAAGATCATCTGCGTGCCGCCGAAGGAGTCCCGCTGGAAGGGCGTGGAGGACCTCCGCGACCTGCCCGAGGAGCTGCTCGAGGAGATCAAGCACTTCTTCGACGTCTACAAGGCCCTCGAACCGGGGAAGGTCTCGGCCACACAGGGCTTCGAGGGGCGGAAGGCGGCCTGGCGCGAGATCGAAGCCGCCCGCACCCGCTTCCGCGACACCACCCGTCCCTGAGCGGCCTCGCGCATCTGACGCGGTTTCGCGTCGGATGCGCGCGCTCAGCCGCGCGAGATCACTGTTTGCTCACCAATCGAGGGTTCGCGGCGCGGCCGCGAGCAGCGCGGCACCGACGGCCCCGGCGCGCTCCCCCAATGCCGCGGCAACGACCCTCGGCAGCGGTCGGTGCGCGCTGGCGTAGAGGAGGCCGCGGAGGTGGCGCTGCACCGGCTCGAGGAGGAGGTCGAGGGCGCCGACCACTCCCCCGCCAAGCACGATCAGCTCGGGGTCGAGCAGGTTCGTGAGGTTGACGAGACCCAGCGCCACCCACCGGGCGAAGCGATCCATCACCGCCAGCGCCTCGGGATCGCCCTCGCGGGCCGCGAGCTCGACGTGCTCGCCCCGCACCGCCTCGGGATCGTGTCCCACCCGTGCCACCACGCGGCTCAGCTCGCCTCCCGTGGCGGCCTCGCGTGCGAGCCCGTGAGCCCGCTGCCCGACGCGTAACGCTCCCAACATCCGTGCTGGCCGCACACGCAGCAGCGGCCCGTTGGGCTCGACGACCATGTGACCGGGTTCCCCGGCGAATCCATGGGCGCCGCGCTGCAGGCGACCATCCATGACGACGCCCGCCCCGATCCCGGTACCGAGGGTCACAAGAATCATGTTGGACGCACCGGCCGCCGCGCCCAGCCGCCATTCCGCATACGCCGCGCAGGTGGCGTCGTTCTCGACGATGACGTCGATCCCCAACAGGGCGCTCAACTCCTCTCGCAGAGCGAGCTCGAAGACGCCCGGGAGGTTCGGACCCGCCCTCAGGACTCCTTCCGGGGTGACCAGGCCGGCCGCGCCGACCCCGAGGCGAGGCAGCGGTCCGAGCACCAACGCCACCTGATGGAGGACCTGCACGATGGCCGCTGCGCCCGATGGCGTCTGGGCCCGCTCCTCTCGCTCGACGGTGCCGTCGGCGAAGAGGACGACGCCGAGGCACTTCGTGCCACCGATGTCGATGCCGCCCGCAACGGACTGGCCGCGGCGAGGCGCGCTCACCTCGCGACCGCCCAGTCCCGCTCCACCTCGGCCACCCCGAGGGCCTTCAGTACCGGAGCAGCGCGCCGATGCGCCCGAGCACATCGAGGTCGGCATTGCCGATGCACACGAGCACGCGCCCGTGCGTGGCCAACGTGTGCGCCACGGCGAGCTCGACGACATCCGGGACGCGCTCCATGCTCGACTCGCACCCCGGGCAGCTCGGCCCGACCTGGGCCATGCACCCGCACTCTGGACACTGCCAGCCTTCGGCCTCGTACCCTTCGGAGACGCAGAGCCGCTCGACCCGGCCATCGCACAGGGCGGCGAGCGTCGGCCCGAGCCCACCCACCCCGCGGGTTCCTCCCCCCACCGCGTCGCGCAAGCGCGCCACGAGCGCACCCTCGCTCTCCCGCTCGAGCCGCTGCTCGACGGCTAACGCGGCGAGGCGCACCTGCTCGTCGGGCGCCGCCACCGGTAGATGCACGCGGTCGGCCACGCGTCGACGGAGATACGGGTGAAGCGCGTGCTCGAGCTCGGCGGCCACCTCTTGGGGCGCACCGACGATCAGGTGCTCGAAGCCCGCGCGCTGGAACACGTCAAAGGCGAGCTGCGCGGCGCGCTTCACGTGTTGGCGCGCCTGGGCCGAGAGCTGGCTGCTCTGGCGCGTCTTCACCAGCTCGCCACGGTCGTCGTCGCTGCGGCGGGCGAGCTCGTCGAGCACCTCGTCACGAGCCGTGAGCTCTCCAAGCTCGAACACGAAGACCCGCGCCCGCTGCCGGTCGGTGAGGAGCACACCGATCCGGTCGAATTCCTCGAGCACCGACTCGAGTTGCCGCACGCACGCGACGGGTTCCACCACGAGCTGATTGGTCACGCGCACCGGCAGCTCGTGAGCGGCCCAGAAGCCATCGTCTGAGCACGAGAACATGGCGACACCGCGTGTGCTGCCCCGCGCCAGGGCTTTCACGAACCGCTCCATGCGGGCCAAGTCACGACGAACGGACGGTGGCGCCTGGGCTCGGCTGTTCCCGTTCAACCCGGCTCGGCGCACGAGGGTGGCGAAGGCCCGCTGAAGGTCTCCCCGACTCGGGAGGCGACGGCCGTCCACATCCAAGTAGCAGGACGTGACCGGGGCGCTGCCACTGCGGAACGCCGCCAACGACCGAACCGTGTCCTCGGTGAGCAGCGCCACGCGCACCTCCTTGGTCGGATCACCCATGCTAAACGGGCCGACGGTCGTGACCGGCCAGAAACCCACGCCCGCCGTCGCCCGAGTTCATCGGCGATCCCCGAATGCGACGCGGAGGCTCCCCCCGCCCACGGCGGCGTCGACCACCTTCCGGTCGCGGAGCGGATCGGGCAGCAACACCGCCCGTCGATAGGGGCCGACCGAGACGATCAGCTCGTCGGCACGGCGAACGAGACCCACGTCGCGGTCATGAGTGAAGGGCAGCGTGAGCACCAGTACCCACCGGCCGCGCTCACGGCGGACCTGGAGCACGTCGCCGTCATGGAGCCTCGTCATCGGGTCGAGGTCGCCGTACACGACCGCGGCCAACGCTCGAAGGCGCTCGGCTCCGATCGGCTCCTCCTCGCTCCAGACACAACGCAGCACGGGCACCGGTGAGAAGCCCTCTTCCACCGCGGCGAGCTGGTTTGCCTGCGCGGCGCGATGGTGGTCGAACCACGGGTCGGTCACCGCGTCGGGGAGCAAGCGGTTCACGATGACGGCGTCGACGCGGTAGCCGAAGAGGGCCAGGTACGTAGCGGTCCGGCGGGCTTCGGCGACGACGACCGCTTCGGGGTTGACCACGAGCCGGACGCTCGTGCGCTCGCCGTCCGCCAGCAGCGCACGGACCGCCGTGAGTCGCGCCTGCAGCCGCTCCGCGCCGGCGAAGACGGCCTCATCGGCGATCGGCGCCGAGGTCAGCTGGCGAACCATCGGCGCCACGATCTGGCTCACCCGTTGCCCGATCGGGAGCAGACGGCCCATCCACCACGAGAGCGCTTCCGGCAGCGAGAGGAGACGCAACGCCTCGGCCGTGGGCGCGCAGTCGACGACAAGCACGTCCCACTCTCCCGAATCGGCTTGCACGATGAGATCGGAGAGGACGAGGAGCTCTTCGATGCCCGGTAGGAGCGTCAGCTCCTCCGCCTCGATGGCCCGGACGCCGACCCAGTCGAGGATGTCAGCGAGGAAGTCACGCAAGTCGCCCCACTGCTCTTCCAGCCGCCGCCGGGGGTCGAGCTGCTGACCGTGGAGCGCATCGGAAACCGGGCTCGGGCGGTCTCCGAGGGGAACCCCGAGCACGTCGGCCAGCGAGTGGGCCGAGTCGGTGGACACGACCAACGTCCGGGCCCCGCCGTCGGCGCAGGCGAGCGCTGTGGCAGCCGCCGCCGTCGTCTTGCCGACCCCGCCCTTCCCCATGAAGAGGAGGACCCGAGGGCCGGGCTCCGTCACCCCTCCGCGCGGCTCTTCAGGTGATGGACCGTGTTCAGGATGCGGGCCTCGGCCCGCCGCTTCAGGAAGCCGGGCATGGGCACGACGAGTTCGATCGACAGGTCGTAGGTGACGTCAGTGCCTCCGGCCAACGTGTTCGATGGGTCGAAGCGGTAGAAGCCGTCGATCGCCCGCATGATGTCGCCTTCCACCAGCTCCCAGCTGAGCAGGGCGGGGGCGCCCGCGTAGTCATAGCGGAGGGTGTAACGAGTGTTCCGCCCGAGGGCCGAGACGATGAAGGCCACATCGAGTGGTCGGCCGGTCGGATCGCGCTCGAGAACGCGTGCATCGACGATGTCGGTCACCCACTCCGGGTACTGCTCGAAGCCGGCCACGATCTCGTAGCAGGCCTCCGGCGGCGCGGCGATGGTGATCGTCTTGGTGGCTGCCTCAGCCATGGCGTGCATTCTGGCCGATGTCGCGCCCGGCGCGCGACCCAGCCGGCCCGCAGGCGCCTCCGGTTCGGTGCCGCCGCCACGCTCAGCGTGCGACCCAACCCGGCCCGCAGGCGCCCGTTCCGTGCCGCCACGCCTCCGCGTCGGCGACGGATCAGCCGTCGTGGCCTCTTCCTCGGTCTCAACGCTTTCCTTCTCAGCGGGTTCCGCGACATCGGGTCGCTGGCGCGGCCCGAAGGTCCCATAGCGAGCCCCCCACAATCCGGTGCAGGCGATGCCGTAGAGGGGGACGAGGATGCCGAAGGCCAGGGTCGTGTACGGCCGTGCCGACGCGGTGGCCAAGGCCACGACGATCTGTGTGGCGAGCGAGCCGTTGAGGAGGAGACGAGGCCGAGACGGAGCGGTTGGCCCGGCCAGGAAGAAGAGACCACCGATGCCCAGCTCCTCGGTCCGGCTCCGCTGCACGGCAGTGGCGTAGGCCCAGAAGAAGACGAGGCACCCGAGCACGAAGAGGCCCATCGAGACCGCCACCGCCACGTAGCGGATCGGGCCGAGGATCAGGGCGGCCAGGATGGCAGTAACGGCGAACAGCGCGGTGCCCGCCCATGACGCCTGGATGATGCGGCGCCCTCGTCCGCCAGCTTCCTCCGGGCGGGCTGCGTCCATGCCGGCGATCATGCCAGGGTGGCGAGGGCGGCACCCAGGCGCGCCGCCAAGCGGTCGCGGTCGAATTCGCCGACCGCCCGGGCGCGGGCCTGCTCGCCCAGCCGCCGGCGCAACTCGGCGTCGTCGAGGAGGCGACCGAGGGCCGATGCCACCGCCTGCGCGTCCTCGGGCCGGCTGACGACGACTCCGGTGACGCCGTCGACCACCGCCTCCGCCGCGCCCCGCTCGCTCCGGCCAGTTGGGGTACGCCAGCCGCGGCAGCTTCGACGAACACGATGCCGAATCCCTCTTGCTCGACCCCTCCCCATCGCGACCGGCAGAGCATGGCGAAGACGTCGGCGCACGCGTAGAGGGCGGGAAGGTCGCCCTCGGGCACGCGGCCGAGGAAGCGGACGGGGCTGGCGGCGGCCTCGGCTCGGCGCTCAAGCCGATGGCGGTCACGACCGTCCCCCCCGATCGCGACGGCGAGGTCGGGGCAGCGAGGAGCGAGGCGCGCCGCGGCTTCGATGAGCACGTCGAACCCCTTTCTCGGCACGAGGCGGCTGACGCCGACCACCACTCGACCCTCAACCGGCAGGCCGAACCGAGTGCGGGCCGCGCCGCGCTCCCCCGGGCTCAGCGGGCAGAAACGCGCCGCATCGACGCCCGGGTAGATCGTGACGGCCGGCAAAGGGCGGCCCGCGACCGCAATGGCCTCGCGGGCCGGGTAGTCGCTGTTGGCGATGACGAGCCCAGCGCCGCGGAGCACGCGGGCGAGGGCCTGGCGGGGGCCGGGAACACGGGCGGGCACGCTGACCTCGGCGCCGTGGACGAGCACGCCATACGGCAGCGAGAGGCGAGGCCCGAGGTGACCGAGGGGCACGGCCGGGTCGAGCACGACGGCTGCCGCGCCGACCTCCTCGGCGAGGGCCTCGATCCGCCGGAGCAGGCGGCGCGTCGGCAACAGCACGTGCTGGCGGGCGCGCTCGATGCGGAAGGGCTGCTGCCGATCGAAGGCCGCCGCGTCCAGATGGGGAGAGGTGAAGACCGTGACGTCGCCGGGCGGCAACCGGCTCCACAACTCCCAGAGATACGACTGGATGCCGCCGATCTTCGGTGGGAAGTCGTTCGTGACGAGGAGGTGCTTCATGTCGCGGCGAGGGCGCGCCATTCCTCCTGGACCTCGGTAGCCGGGTCGTCCACCAGGCCGGAGGCGAGATCGAGCCGCCCCAGCCGGCCCGCGGCCCACAGCGCATGAGCGCGCAGCAGCGCGTCGGCATGGGCGAGGTAATCACAAAGGACGGCGACGACCTCGCGATCGTTCGGGTCTCCGACGTTGCCGAGCGCCACCAACGCGGTACGGCGTAACCAGCGGGGATCCCGGTCCGCGATGTACCACCGGCCATAGCGAGCCAGCAGCTCGGCGTCACCGGCCCGGAGCAGCTCCACGAGATCAACCCATTGCTCCGCCGCCGGATCCTCGCGCGGCGAGACGCCGGCCGCGGGGCGATTGGGTGGGCACACCTCCTGGCAGTCGTCGCAGCCGTAGATCCGATCGCCGAGCGCCACCCGGTACTCCCGAGGGAAGACGCCGCGTCGCTGGGCCAGCCAGGCGAGGCAGCGCCGAGCATCAACCACACCCGGAGCGACGATCGCGCCCGTGGGACAGCCGTCGAGGCATCGGTGGCAGGTACCACACCCGTCGGCAACCGAGCCGCCGGTGGAGGGCAACGGCGCGTCGGTGACCACCGTCCCCAGCACGAACCAGGATCCGCGCCCGGGAAGGAGGAGGTTGGCGTTCTTCCCGAACCAGCCCACGCCCGCCAGCCACGCCGCCTCCCGGTCGACCAGCGAGTTGGCGTCGGCCACCACGACGGCACGCCAGCCCTTGCCACGAAGGATGGCCGCCATCGCTCCCAGCGCCTGCCGCAGCGGCCCGTACTGGTCGCTCGATGCGTAGCGGGCGACCCGGCCCGCTCGACGGCCGCCCGGGGCAGGCGACAGCTCTGCTGGATAGCGACGGGCCCCCACGACGAGGGCTCTGGCTCCCGCCACGACCTGGCTCGGTGACGTCGATCGCACCGGGTTGCGGTAGGTGAAGGCCATCCCGCCGTCCAACCCCGCGGCGCGACGCGCCTCGAGGGCACCGCGGGCGCGCAGCAGCGGTTCGGCCGGGGCGATGCCCACCGAGTCGAGGCCGGCATCGAGACCGGCGCGGCGAAGCTCGTCGACCTCCACCGGGCTGGCCACTGGAACGCGACGCTAGTGGGACACAGAGCCGGCACCCCGGTGCTCGGGTCAGCCCGGGAGGCCGGCATGGCGCAGGCCCGGGACGAGCCCGGCGCCAGCAAGGATGCGCAGGGCCTGCGACTCGGCCTCATCGAGCACGACCGCAGTGCCGGCGGGATGGTCGCAGAGGAACGTGACCACACAGTCGGCGCAGGCGGCGGTGTGCTGCATGACGCAGTCGCTGCAGCTGATGACGATGGGATCGGGCACCGGCGACCTCCTTGCTCTCGGACACGACCATCTTGCGCAAGGGGTGTGACAGAGACGCCGAGCCAAGAGGCGCTGGGAGACTTGCGGAAGCGTCAGCGGCGAGCGGCGGCGAGCAGTTGCTCGGAGGCGATCACGTTCGCCCCGGCCGCACGGGCTCCGTCGCGCACCTCGCCGTCGTTGGTGGCGACAACGACAGGTCGCTCCACCGGCAGGCTCTCGGCCAACCGGACGATCACCTCGTCGGCGCTGACGCCCGGCGGCGAGAACTCGACCTGCAGGTAGCGGCGACCGACGACGTGGCGGCCGACGTCGGCGCCATCGAACACCACCCGGACCTCGACGCCGTGGCGTGCCGCGAGCTCATCCAGCGCATCGAGCAGCCGATCTCGTTGCTGCGGCAGGGTGAGCTCCGGCCAGCCGAGCTTCGCCACGTTGTAGCCGTCAACAAGCAGCAGGACTCCCGCCCTGCGCAGGAGGTGAACCGCGGCTTCCGTCGAGTGGGCGAAGACCCCGCCGGGCAGCGCGAGGGGAACGCGACGCGGGCTCCGAACGCTCCGCCGCCTCCGGGCCGGGCTCGGCGCCTCGGTAGGCGTGGTGGGCTCCTGACCCGCCCGCGGTGGCAAGCCGTCGGCCGCCCTGGCCAGCCGGCTCGTCGCGGGAGCGGCCGCCCCTGCCGCGTCGGCGAGGGCACCGGCGAGTCTCTGAGCCGCCGCCGCGAGTTGCCGGACAGCCGCGGCGGCGTCGTCCAGGGCCTGCCCGAGCGGGACGTCCGGTCGGAGCGTCGGGACCTGGTCGAGAGACGTCTGGGCCTCCGAGACGTCGCCCACCACCGGTGCTCGGTCGAGCAAGGCCTCTGAATCCGGCGGTGCGCCCGCCTCCGTGGCCGTGGGCGTCGGCCCGCCTTCCACAACGCCTTCCACGCCGGCACCGGCGACCTCGTGCTCGCGGACGGCGGCGAGGTGCTGTTCGGCCTCCACGAGCGCGGCTCGGAGCCGACCGTCCTCGGCCCGCAACGTGGCGAGCTCGGCCCCTCGCTCGGCGTCATCGGCCTCGACCCGGCGGCGCAGGTCGGCGAGCGCTCTCTCCGAGGCATCGAGCGCCGCCGTGAGCGCCTTGTTCCTCTCGTCGAGCTCGCTCCGCGCCTCGTCGACCAGTCGCCGCCCTTCGCGCTCGGAGGCCAGCTCCGCCCGCAGATCGGTGAGCTCGGCTCGCAGACCGGCCAGCTCAGCGGTCCTCGATCGTGCCGCTTGCTCCGCCAGCTCGAGGCGCCGCCGTGCCCCGCGCTCGGCGCGCGTTGCTTGCGCCTCCGCCTCGGCCTCGGCTTCCTCGTCGACGAGCCCGGCGAGCTCGTCGGCCCACCCCTCTGGGCGCTGCAACCAGAGCACCCCGGGACGGCCCACGAGCTCCTCGGTGGCGATCGCCGCGACACCGAGCGCGGAACTCCTCGTCCGCCTCGACCACCTTGCGCACTGGTCCGAGGGCAGCCGGCGGGATCTTTTGGAACCGGAGGAAAGGGCGCAGGGCCGGCGGGGCGGCTACCGGAGGCCGCTGGCGGCTCCCGGTGACCGCCACGGCGAAGGCGATCTCGATGGCGGGACGGAGGACGGCGTCGGTCACGTCGGTCAGCGGGCGTCCTCCTCGACTGCGATCGCCGCGACCGCCTCGACCGAACCGGACGGGCCGCACCAACGGCAGGTGACGGACTCGACGACTTCGGAGAGGACCTCTACCTCCTCGAGGGCGAGATCACCGGCGAGGTCGTAGTGGTGGAACGACCGCGTGCGCCGGCTGGCGACCACGTCGAAGCGCGTGAGGTTGCCGCAGGCCGTGCAGCGGTAGCGCTCGCCCGTCACGGCTCCATGGTATGGCGGTGGTGCCGCGACTCCGGGCGCCGGGCGCCGCTCGAATGAGTCCCACATTGGTGGTTGTTGTCATCGAACATATGTTCGTCTATGGTTCCCTCCGTGCAGCGCACCTTCGACGATCTGGGCACGCCATTGCGGGAAGTGACGTTCTGCGTCGTCGACCTGGAGACCACGGGCAGCGCGGTGGAGCACCGACGCCATCACCGAGATCGGCGCCGTCAAAGTCCGGGGTGGCGAGTGCCTCGGCACGTTCCAGACGCTGGTCAATCCCGGGCAGGTGATCCCGCCCGAGATCACCATCCTGACCGGGATCACCCAGGCCATGGTCGTGCCGGCGCCCCGGGTCGAGCACGTGCTTCCCGCCTGGGTCGAGTTCTCCGCGGGTGCGGTCGTGGTCGGCCACAACGTGCGCTTCGACGTCAGCTTCCTCGACGCGGCCCTCCTGCGGCGAGGTTGGCCACGGGTACCGCCACCCATCGTCGACACCGTCGCCCTGGCCCGCCGCCTCATCCGCGACGAGGTGCCGAACTGCCGGCTGGGCACACTCGCGTCGCGGCTCCGCCTCGACCATCGGCCGACGCACCGCGCCCTCGATGATGCGCTCGCCACCACCGATCTACTCCACCTGCTGCTGGAGCGGGCGGCGGCGTATGGAGTGCTGGGCTTGGACGATCTGCTCGCGCTGCCCAAGATGGACGCTCATCCTCAGGCGAGGAAGCTGCGACTCACCACGAGCCTGCCCCGCGCGCCGGGCGTCTATCTCTTCGTCGACAGCCGAGGCGCGGTGCTCTACGTGGGGAAGGCCACCAACCTGCGCCAGCGGGTGCGCTCGTACTTCTCGACCGATGAGCGGCGCAAGGTGCATGGGCTGCTGCGGGAAGCCGTGGCCATCCGCCACGTGTTGTGCGAGTCGACCCTCGAGGCGGCCGTGGCCGAGATCCGCCTCATCCACGAGCACCAACCCCGCTACAACCGGCAGGGACGGCGGGAGCGCAGCTATCACTACGTCAAGCTCACCCTGGGCGAAGCCTTCCCCCGTCTGGCGGTGGTGCGGACCGCGCCGAGCGATGGTGGCCTGTACCTCGGTCCCCTCCCCTCCGCAGCCGCGGCCCGGGCCGTCACGGAGGCCATCCAGACGGCGGCTCCGCTCCGCCGCTGCGCCGAGCCGTTGGCGAGGGACGGTCCTCCGCGGCGCGACCATCCCTGCACGCCGGCCCAACTCGGCGTGGCCACCTGCCCGTGCGCGGGAGCCGTCGACCGCGCTGCCTACGAGACCATCGTGCAACGCGTCAGAATCGGTCTCACCGAGCACGCCGACCTGCTGCTCACGCCCCTGACCGACCGGCTCGCCGTCCTGGCCCGAGCCCAGCGCTTCGAGGAGGCCGCCGACGTCCGGGACCGAGCCGCGGCCCTCGTCCGAGCACTCGAGCGCCAGCGCCGGTTCGACGCGCTGCGGCGAGCCGGGACCGTGCGCCTCGGCCTGCCGGGCGGCGGCACCGCTGAGCTGCACGGCGGGGTGCTCCGCTCCTGCGACTCCGACCGGCCGGGACAGGCTCGGCTTCCCCTCGGCCCAGACCCGCCAGGCCCCGACGTTCCAGTGCCCCGGGCCGTGGCCGACGAGCTGGCGTGCGTGGCGGCCTGGCTCGAGGCCGAGGCAGCACGGGTGAAGCTGATCCACTGCGACGAAGGGCTGTCGGCGCCCATCGAGCGACTGCCGTCCTTCTCGCCGCGCCGCTAACCTGCGGCCCGTGGGTGTCGTCGAGGCGGCCGGCGTCGTGATGCTTGTGCTCGCTGCTGGCCATCATCGGCTGCGGCGCGGCCACCTGGATGACCTTGCGTCGGCGCAACCGTGTGAGCCGGCGGGCGGCCACCACGGCGCCCTTGCGATGGCTGGCCTCGCCGAGCTGGTACGCGCGCCGGCACCGGCGCCTTCGTGAGGCGGTGGTGCTCACGCGGCTCGCGTTACCGAAGCGACGGCGGGGGGCGAGCGACGACGGTCGAGACGTGCTCGCCGATGCCGCCCGGGAGATCGAGGCCCAGGCGGTCGCCGTCGACCAGGACCTGGTGCTCGCGGCGCACGCCCGTGGGCCGGCGACGGCGGAGCTCAGAGCCCGCATCGACGCGCAAGTGGACGAGCTCGAGGCCCTGGCCGCCCGCGTGAGTGCCGCCGCCAGCGCCCTCGTGCCCAGGCGGCCCGGGGCGGCGCCGACCGAGGCCGGCCTCGCCGCGCTCCAGGGTCGTCTCGACGCGCTCGACGCGGCCCGGGCCGAGATCGCGCGCCTCGAGGCGTCTGTCGGCCTCGGGCCCGGCGGCCCCTTCGGCTGAGCGCCGCGGCGGCGACCCAGCCGGGTCGCGCCAGCCTCCCGCCCGCGCCGTGCGATCAGGCGCTGCCCGGCACCAGCAACGCGCCGTCACCGTCGATGCGCAAGATCTTCACCGAACCCGAAGGGGGGAGCGCCGCCGCCACCGCCTTGGCCTGACCGGGGGCGCAGAGGCTGGCCACGGTCGGTCCTGAACCCGACAGCCATCCGCACCACGCCCCCGCCTCGAGGGCGGCGCTCAGCGCGGCGCGGGACGGCTCGGCGTCGGCCAACCGGGCGTCTTGGTGCAGGCGGTCCTCGGTCGCGGTGCGCAGGGCCTCGACGTCGCCCGTGGCGAGCGCGGCAACGAGCAGGGCCACCCGCCCGACGTTGAACACGGCGTCATCGAAGGACACGGTCGTGGCCAACCGGGTGCGGGACTCACGGGTCGAGGTGGTGGAGGCCGGCACCCACGTGATGACGGCGGGGTCGACGGCGAGCGGCACCCGCAGGGCCTCGCCGCCGGCGGTGGCCACAACACCCCCGAAGAGCGACGCGGCCATGTTGTCCGCGTGCCCCTCGAGCTCGGTGGCGAGGGCGAGGACGCCGGCCCGCGACACGGCGAGGTCGAGGTCCGCGCCTCGCCGCTCGTGCAAGGCCAGCACGATCCCGGCCACGTCAGCGCCGCGCCCGAGAACCCGAGGCCGCGCCCGACGGGGATGGACGAACGGACCCACACCGACCCGCAGCCTCCGCCGACGCGGAAGGCCGCGTGCGGCGGGATGGGCCCCCTCGACCGGCGGGTCGGTGCCGGCCCCGACGAGGCCGGCCTCGAGCGGCAAGCGCAGGGCCATCCCGAGGGCGTCGAAGCCGGGACCGAGGTTCGCCGACGACGCCGGCACCCGGACGATCACCGCATCCCCGCCCGGCGGCCCGCCGCGGCTTGCGACGCGGATACGAGTCCTTCGAGGGCGTCGGCCGCAGCACCCGAATCGATGCACTCCTCGGCCATCGCCACGCCGGCCGGGAGGTCCTCGGCCATGCCGCCGACAACGAGGCCCGCGGCCGCGTTAGAGCACGACGATTCGCGGCGGGGCCCCCGCTCGCCGTCCAGCACGCGCCCGAGCGAGATCGGCGTTCGTGGCGGGATCCCCACCCCTCAGCTCCAGGGCCGACGCCCGCGCCAGCCCGAGCTTCTCGGGGTCGACACGCCGCACCTCGACCTCGCCGTCGTGGAGCTCCCACACCGTCGACGTCGTCGTCGTGGTCAGCTCGTCGAGGCCGTCGTCACCATGCACGACGAGCACGCGCGCGCGCTCCCTGCTTGTCGAGCACTCGCAGCATGCGCTCGGCCATGGCGGGGTCGGCGACACCGAGCACCTGGCGCCGCAGGCGAGCCGGGTTGGCCATCGGTCCCAGGATGTTGAACACGGTCGGGATCCCCAGCTCACGCCGCGGCGGGCCGGCATGACGCATGGCCGGATGGAAGCGAGGAGCGAAGCAGAAGGCGGCGCCCGTACCCTCAAGGCACTCCGCCACGCCGTCCGGGTCCAGCTCGATGGTCGACGCCGAGGGCTTCGAGGAGGTCGGCGGCGCCGCAGCTCGACGATGCGGCACGGTTGCCGTGCTTGCACACGGGCACGCCGGCTCCGGCCACGACGAAGCAGGCGAGGGTCGAGACGTTGATCGTGTGGCTGCGGTCGCCCCCGGTCCCCACCATGTCCACGGCCCGGTCCCGCAGCGTGGCGTCCAACGGCACGAGCTCTGCCGCTTCGAGCAGGGCGGCCAGGAGCCCGGTCAGCTCGTCGACCGATTCGCCCTTCATCCGTAGGGCGATGGCGAAAGCGGCGAGCTGCGCCGAGGTCGCCGCCCCCTCGAGGATCTCCGCCATCGCGGCGTGGGCGTGGTCCGCAGGGATGTCGCGCCCTTCGACCAGCGGCCCGAGCACACTCGCCCAGCCCCCCAGCTCGGCGAGCGTGGATCACGCTCACCTGAGGAGGGCGGGCACCGACTCAGGCCGAGCGGCGACGCTGGCGGATGATCCGGCGGCGCTCCCGCTCCGTCGCCCCGCCCCAGACGCCCTCTTTCTCCCTGTAGGTGAGCGCGTGCTCGAGGCAGGCCACCTGCACGACGCAGGCTGCGCAGACTGCCTTCGCTTCGAGGGCTTCCTCGTCGGTCTCCGGGTAGAAGATCTCAGGATCGAGACCGCGGCAGGCGCCACGGTCGCGCCACAACATGTCCCTCAACGGCGGTCTCTCTCGTCGGTCTCTCGGTGCTGGTCTGTAGTGCTCACTCGACGGGCTCGGGCCTGACGGGGCGCATGCTAGGGTGCGCGGCGGCCCAGGCCAGACCCAAAACGCTCGTGCGCTCGTGCACGCGATCAGGGACGAACGCCACGGTGAGGATCGGGCCGATGCTCACCGTGGCGGATGCGCTTCAGCGCCTTCACCCCCTCCTCCCGTGGCTTGCCGCGGCCGCGCTCGTGCGCCGCGGAGGTCCGAGATGTCGTCCAGGGTCAGGCGGGTGTTGCTGGCCTCATCGTGAGAGCTCCTCAGTCGGGTTCGGGCGCGATGCCGTAGGCGCGGGCCAAGATCTGGATCGGGTGCATCGGCACCCGTCCTGTCTGCTCGACGATCGCACCATTGGCCAGATGGCAGTCGCCCGCCACCACTTCGGCGTCGGCTCTGGCGATCGCGGCGCCGAGCTTCTCGGCGTGAGGCACCGACAGCGCCACGTTCTCGGCTCGCAGTCCCCACATGCCGTCGACGCCCGAGCACTCCTGGACCAGGACCACCTTCGCCCCGGTGAGCTTCATCAGGTCGCGGCTCTTGAAGCCGATGTTCTGCGCCCGGAGGTGGCAGGGCGTGTGGTAGGCGACGGTGCGGGGGCACGTCACCGTGGAACCTCGTGTCGAGGCTCGTTCCCTCGCCCTTGTGCAGGCGCATGAGGTACTCGGCCGCGTCGAAGGTGTGTTCGGCGACGAGGCCCGCCTCCGCGCCGCCGACGTAGTCGACGTAGTCCTGCTTCAGCACGTACGAGCAGGTCGGCTGGGCCACGACGATGTCGTTGCCCCGGCCGCACCTCGGCGGCCAGCTCCTTGACGTTCTCCTTGGCCTGCTTCGGTGAAGCGCTCCAGGTCGCCGCTGTGGAGCCACGGCGCCCCGCAGCACCTGGCCTTGTCGACGACGCTCGCACTCGATGCCGTTGCGCTCGTACACCTTTACGAGGTCCTGGCCGATGGCCGGGGCCTGGTACTCGATGAGGCAGGTCGGGAACACCGCCACCTGGCCCTGGCGATGCTGGATGCGCACCCGCGGCCGGTGCTTGAACCACGTCGTGAACCGGACGCGGGCGTACGGGCCGGACAGCGCACGCGACGAGACGCCGCTGACCGCCTGCACCGCCCTGCGGGTGAGCGACCGCGGCTTGCCGAGCAGCGGCGTTGGCGAGCGGCGCCGTGCGGCCTCCGACCCTTGCCCGACCAGGTCGGTGCGGCCCATGCACCTGGTTCGTGAGCCGCCGCCGCGTCGGCTCCTCCTTTTGGCGTCACGCATGGCATCGGCCCGCAGCAGCAAGCGGGGGAAGTCGAGGTTCCGCTCGCTCGGCCGGGGATGTACGGGCAGTTGAGGTAGCAGAGCTTGCACTGGAGGCACGTGTCGACGACCTGGTCCTGCTGGCCTTGGTGAGCTTCGCCGCGTCGCTGGTCCTCGTGGCGGTCGATCAGCTCGAACAGCGTCGGGAAGGCCGCTGCAGAACTTGGTGCACAGCCGGCAGCCGTGGCACAGGTCGAAGGCCCGCGTGAGCTCGTCGCGAACGTCGCCCTCGTCCAGGTAGTTCGGATGTTGGGGTCGTACGTCGTGGTCACTGCAGGCGCGTCATCTCGGCCGCATCGTCCGTGCCCTCGTCACGCGCCATTCGCGCGAAGCCCCGGGTGCACGCACCATATCTTCGACTCGCGCCGGCGTTGAGCCGAGATGCAGGTCGCCTCAGCCTATGGGGCCCGCAGGGACAAGGCCCAGCACCGCCCCGGGCGTAGGGGCTGCAACCGTTGTCAACAAGCACCGAGTGCAACCAACTCCGCCGAGCCCGCCCGTCCGAGGAGACGTGGCCTGGGTGGCCGCCTGGCCGCAGGGCCGTACGTCGGTGCGGTCGCTTGCCGAGGCGCGTCGTCGCTCCGCCGTCCAGCCGTGGACGCGGGCGATCCGCCCTCGTGCTGCGCCGCTACGTCCATCCAGCCTGGCGCGACGGTGGCGGCCCTTCGTGCGACGCCGAGGCGGCCGCCCTCGACGCGGCCGTGATCTCGGCGCCCGTCCCGTCGCCGTCGCTGGTGGCGCCGACCCGCAGGCCGACGAGCCGGACGGGCCGGCCCTGCTGATGACCCGCCTCCCCGGACGTCCGCAGGTGCTGGCCGGCGGCTCCGCCTGGCTCGCCGAGCTCGCCGCCACCCATGTGCGCCTGGCCGCCTGGCCGACCCGCGGTCGGGCTTGCCCGGCCTTCGCCTCGTGGCTCCCGGAGCCCGCCGAGCCCCGGCGTGGAGCCAGTCGGCCGGAGGCCTGGGCCGACGCCATCGCTGCTGTCCGCGGCCCACGGCCCGCCGAGCGAGGCGTGCGGCCCGATCCACCGCGACCTCCACCCGGCCAACGTCCTTTCTGCCGGCGCGGCGTGACCACCGGCGTCGTCGACTGGGTGAACGCCTGCGTCGGGCCCTTCGAGGTCGACCTCGCCCGCTGCCGCGTCAACCTCGTCATCCTCGCCGGGCCCGAGGCTGCGGACGCCTTCCTCGCCGCCAGTCGGCCACCCCGGGGCCCGCACTTCGACCCCGCCTGGGACCTCGTGGTTGCCGTGGAGCCTCCTCCCCGACCTCGTCGCCCTGCGCCCTGGCAGCCCTGGGCGGCCGCAGATCGACCAGGGCCGCCGCGCCCTTCGACGACCACGTCGCTTGCTCCTTGTGCCCCTCGGTAGCCATCGCGGCAGGGCCCCCTAGGATGAGCACGGCCATGCTCCCCGACCGCCTTCGACCGTGGCGAGATGCTGCGCCGCCTGGCCGACGAGCCCTACGACCTCCTGGTCGTCGGCGGCGGGATCACCGGTGTCGGCGTCGCCCTCGACGCCGCCTCGCGCGGCCTGCGCATCGGGCTCGTCGACAGCCGGGACTTCGCCTCGGGCACGTCCTCGAAGAGCTCCAAGCTCGATCCACGGGGGGCTGCGCTACCTGCAGCAGGGCGAGATCCGCCTCGTCTACGAGGCGCTGGCCGAGCGCCAGCGGCTGCGGAAGCTGGCGCCCCATCTGGTCCGGCCGCTGCCCTTCCTGATCCCGATCCTCACCAAGCGACGGCGTCGTGCCCCCGAAGGTGGCCCGGGCCCTCGGGCTCGCCATGTGGGGCTACGACCTGACGGGTGGGTTCCGCATCGGCAAGCTCCACCAGCGCCTGACGAAGGACGAGGCGCTCGCCCACCTGCCCACCTTGCCGGCCGAACGCCTGTCTCAGCGCCTACCTGTACTACGACGCCCGTGCCGACGACGCCCGGCTCTGCCTCACCGTCGCCCGCACAGCGGCCGCCCACGGGGCCACGCTGGCCACGTACGCCACCGGTCACCGGGATCGACAAGCAGGCCGACGGCCGGGTCGAGCCGTGCGCATGTCCAGGCCGACGGCCGCGGATCGACGGTGCGCTGCCGCACGGTCGTGAACGCGGCCGGGGTTTGGGCCGACGAGATCCGCGCCCTCGACGAGGGCGCCGATCCCGACACCCTCCGCCCGGCCAAGGGCATCCACATCACCCTCCCGTGGGCGAAGGTGCAGGCCGACATCGCGGCCGTCATCCCCGTCCCGAAGGACCGGCGCAGCCTGTTCGTCGTCCCTTGGGGCGAGCTCGTCTACGTCGGCACGACCGACACCGACTACGACGGCCCGCTCGACGACCCCCAGTGCACTCCCGAGGACATCGCCTACGTGCTGCGCGCCCTCAACCGCTCGATCACGACCGGGATCACCGAACGGGACATCCTGGGCACCTGGGCCGGGCTGCGCCCGCTCGTCAAGCGGGCCTCGAGCGGACGCACCGCCGATCTGTCGCGCCGCCATTCCGTGCCCATCTCGCCTCAGCGACGTCATCACCGTCACGGGTGGCAAGCTCACGACGTACCGCCGCATGGCTGCCGACGCGGTCGACGAAGTGATGGACCTCCTCGACCGCGCGGGTCGGAGCCGGTCCGCACGGACGCCGCTGCTCGGCGCGACGGCTTCCGCGAGGCGGACCCGGGCAGCCCGGCCGCCCACTTGGTCGGCAGCTACGGGACCGAGGCCACGTTCCTCGAGCAGCTCATCCGTGCCGACCCGAGCCTGGCCGAGCCCCTCGTCCCCGGCCTCCCCTACCTGCGGGCCGAGGCGGTGTACGCGGCGCGCCACGAGATGGCCGTCACCCTCGACGATGTCCTGAGCCGGCGCACCCGCGCCCGGCTGCTGGCCCGCGACGACTCGGTGGACGCCGCCCTCGCCGTCGCCGCCCTGGTGGGCCCGGAGCTCGGCTGGAGCGAGGACGAGTGCCGGCGTCAAGTGGACGGATATGCAGCTTCGGTGGCCCACGAGCGTCACGCCGCGGGCCTCCCGGAGACCGCTCTCGACGCCGCCCTCGGAGCCTGAGCGTGGGCCGCCCGACGCCGCCGATCGAGCTCGTCGGGGACGCCAACCAGTTGGCGACGCGTCTCTCGCCCTGCCCCGCGCTCGTCGGATGGGGTGACCGAGCGTCTCGCCAATATCTGCGCGGTCAGCACCGATCCGAGGGAGCGAGCCGAGGCCAGCCGCGACTGGTGGCCGCCGGCGATGGGTTGGGCGTTGCGAGGCGAGATCGCCGCCATGGCCGCCGCCGTCTGCACGCCCCGCTCCCCCGAAGAGGTGGCCGCCGTGCTCGCCGTGGCCAACGACGCCGGTGTCCCGGTCACGACGGCCGGGGGACGATCCGGCGTGTGCGGCGCCAGCGTGCCCGTGCACGGGGGGATCGTGCTCGACATGACGGCGATGCAAGGGATCGTCGCACTCGACGACACGAGCCTGATCGTCGACGTGCGCGCCGGCACGTTCGGCCACGAGCTCGAAGCCGAGCTGCGCGCCGATCACGAGCTGACCCTCGGGCACTGGCCGCAGTCCATCGAGCTGTCGACCGTCGGTGGATGGTTGGCCTGCCGTTCGGCTGGCCAGTACTCGACGCGTTACGGCAAGATCGAGGACATCGTCGTCGGCCTCGACGTCGCGCTCGGCCGACGGGCGCACGATCTCTACCGGCGGCTTCCCCCGTCAGGCGGGGGGGCCCGATCTGACGCAGCTGTTCGTCGGCAGCGAGGGGACGCTCGGGGTCATCACCGGCGCCCGCCTGCGGGTCCGGCCGAGGCCACCGCTCGAGCTCCGGGCCGCCTACGGGCTCCCCTCCTTCGGCGACGGCGTCGAGCTCTGCCGGCGCATCCTGCGACGCGGCGCCACTCCCGCGGTGCTCCGGCTGTACGACGAGGCCGAGTCGGCCCGCACGCATCACACCGAGGGCACGAACGTCGTGCTCGTGCTCGACGAAGCCGACGCGCGGCTGGCCGAGGCGACGATGGCCGTCGTCGACGAGGAGGCGAAGGCGGCCGAGCGGCTCGACGTGGAGTTGGTCGATCAGTGGCTCGAGCACCGCAACGACGTCAGCGCGCTTGAGGCGCTCACCCGTAAGGGCTTCGTGGTGGACACGATGGAGGTCGCCGCACCGTGGGCCCGCCTCACGTCGATCTACAGAGCCACCCTCGCCGCCCTCCACGCCGTGCCCCACACGCTGGCGGCCACCGCCCACTTGAGCCACAGCTACACGGACGGTGCCTGCCTCTACTTCACCTTCGCGGCGCGCCCGCCCGCCGGACGAGCTCGATGCCACGTACGTCGGGCTCTGGGACGCGGGCACCCGCGCCGTCCTGGCACACGGTGGCTCGCTCAGCCACCATCACGGCGTCGGCCTCAACCGGGCCCGCTTCGTGCGGGAGGCACTCGGGCCCGCCCTCGACATGTTGGCCGGGGTCAAGGCGGCCCTCGACCCCCGTGGGATCCTCAACCCGGGCAAGCTCGGTCTGCCCGACCCCTTCGGCGAGGTGGCCTGGCCGTGATCGAGCTCGACCGCGGCATCGTTGGTCGCGGGGTGGCGGTGGCCGCGGTCATCGCGGTGCCGGCCGCGCTCATCGGGCTGTGGGCGAGCGACGGCGACGATCTGGGCTGGCTGGCCGGCCTGGCGGTGCTGGTGGTGCTGGCTGGGCTCGTGATCGGGGCGGCCGTGGCCGCCCACCGCCAGCAGGTCGGCGCCCCCCTCGCCCACGGTGTGCTGACCGCCCTGATCCTCTTCGTGGTCGTCCAAGGCGATCGGCCTGGTGCGCCGCGCCATCGTCGGTGACGAGATCACGTGGTCGCGCATCGCTGTCGAGCGCAGTGCTGTCGTTGCTCGCGGGAGCGGTGGGAGGCGCCCTCGGTGGCGCGCGTGGCGCACGGAGGCGCGGAGGCCGCAGTGAGCATCCTGGTGATCGACGTGGGCACGAGCGGCCTCCGAGCCGCGATCGTCCGCCCGGACGCCACCGTCGACCACGTCTGCTACCGGCCCTTCCCGCCCGACACGCCGTTCCCGGGGCTCGTCGAGTTCGACGCCGCCGCGATGGCCTCGGCCGTGCTCGACACTGCCGACGCGGCGCTGGCGGCAGGCGGACCGGTCGAGGCAGTCGGCATCACCAACCAACGGGCGTCGACTGTGGTGTGGGACCGCGCCACCGGGGTGCCCGTGGCGCCGGGGTTGGGTTGGCAGGACCTCCGCACCGTGGGCACCTGCCTCGAGCTGTCCGCCGAGGGCTCTGCGCTTCGCCCCCAACCAGTCGGCGACGAAGCTCGCCGCTCTGCTCGACGCCCACGATCCCGACCGGGCTCGCGACCTCTGCTTCGGCACCATCGACACATGGATCGCCTGGACGCTGTCCGGCGGTGCGCTCCACGTGACCGATCGCAGCAACGCCGGTGTCACCGGGCTCCTCCGCCCGGACGGCTCGCAGTGGGCGACGCCGGTGCTGGAGGCGCTGCGCATCCCCGAGCAGATGCTCCCCGTGCTCGTCGACACCGCGGGCGTCGTCGGTGAGGCCAACAGGCTCGACGGGGGCGCCGCCGATCGCGGCCTTGGTCGGCGACCAGCAGGGCTCGCTCGTCGGGCAGGCCTGCGTACGTCCCGGGCAGGCGAAGATCACCTTCGGTACGGGCGGCATGCTCGACGTGACCCTCGGCGCCCGCCCGGAGGCTGAGGGGCGAGGCGCTCACGGGACGTTCCCGATCGTGGCGTGGACCGCGGGGGGCGACATCACGTGGGGCGCCGAGGCGATCATGTTGACGGCCGGGAGCAACCTCGACTGGCTGTGCGACGACCTGGGACTCCTCTCCTCCCCCGCCGAGAGCCACGCCGTCGCCAGCCGGTGCACCGACACCGACGGCGTCGTGTACGTGCCCGCCCTTCTCGGCCTCGGGACGCCCTACTGGGACTACGGCGCGCGGAGCACCCTCCTCGGCCTGACCCGGGGCAGCGGCCGCGCCCAGATCGTCCGCGCCGTGCTCGAAGGGATCGCCGCACCGGGGCGCCGATCTCGTCGACGCGGCGGAGGCCGACACGACGGTGAAGATCCCCGTGCTGCGAGTCGATGGTGGCATGAGCGCCAACCCCACCTTCGTCCAGGCCCTGGCCGACGCGAGCGGCCGCCCAGTAGAGGTCTCGCCTGTCGTGGACGCCACGACGCTCGGCGCCGGACTCCTCGCCGGCCTCGCGGTGGGATCCTGGAAGAGCCTCGACGATGTGGCAGGGACGTGGCGGCCGGCCCGCATCGTGGAGCCGGCTCGCCAGCTCGACCGCAGCCAGTGGGCCGAGGCGGTGACGCGGGCCGGGCGGATGGATTCCCTCCCTGTCGGCACTCGACTTCTAGAGTTGGGCGCCCGTCCCCGGACGATCGCCACGGATCACAAGGAGCAGCCTGCGTGGACCTGAACCGACTGCGCCACCTCGTCGCCGAGGTCGACGAGGAGCACCACGAGGCGATGCGCACGCTCCACGACGCGATCAACCTGGCTCCGCGTGAGGTGGAAGGAGCGAGTGTGGCCGACCGCAGGCGCTTCCTCCGCCGACTGGGCCTGGGTGGCACGGCGCTCGGGCTGGGTGGGGTGGCGTTGCTCGCCGGGTCCCAGGCCGCCAGTGCGCAGACCACCACCGGAGGCTCGAGCACGCCGGGCGGCGCCACTGCGGGCGGCGCCACGACCTCGACGGTCGCCACGACGACGACCACGCTCCCGCCGCAGCAGCCGACGACCGGCGACCTCCCGCTGCTGGCCTTCGCCCAGTCGGTCGAGCTCGCCGCGCTGTCCATCTACGCCGCCGTCGTGGCCACCGGCAAGTTGAGCGAGGCGTCGGCCCCCATCGCGGCCGCCTTCGCCAACCACCATCGCCAACACGCCGAAGCGCTGTCCGGGGTCGCCGGCAAGGCGGCCCTCAACCAGCCCAACGGCTCGCTGCTGCGCACGTACAACCCGCTCGTCCAGGCCGCGGTCGACGAGAAGGCGGTGCTCACCATCCTCTTCCAGATCGAGACCGCGCTCACGAGCACCTACGTCGACCAACTCGGCGACCTCGAGGGAACCAACGGCGTCACGGTCGTCGCCTCGATGCAGCCGATCGAATCGCGCCACGCCGTGGTCATCGGCAATGCGCTCGGGGCGCCGCTGACCACCTACACACCGTCCTTCGAGGATCCCGCGAAGGGGATCTCCGCGGCCGACTACCCGATCATCCCGAGGTGAGCCCGATGGACGCGAGCAACGACGAGCTGCGCCGCGAGCTGCACGAGGCGGGACGGGAGCACGAGGCGGCGTCGGCTCGCCTGGGCGCGCTCTCGTCGCGCCGGCTCGACGAGACGACGACGTCGCTCCGCGAACGCGCCGAGCTGCTGGTGGGCCACCTCGATCGGCGTCGCTTCCTGCAGTTGGGCGGGCTGTCCGCAGCGGGTGCCGCGATCCTGGCCGCATGCAACGGCTCGCCGGGCGCTACCGGGCCGATACCGGTCAACGGCACCGGCCCGACGACGACCAGCTCTCCTGCTCGTGTCACCGACGACGTGACGTACCTGCGCACCGCGTCGTCGGTGGAACACAGCCTCATCGCCGCGTACGAGGAGATCCTCGGCCTCGGCGTGCTCACGGGCGACGTGGCCGACGGTGCCAAGACCTTCCGCGACCAGCACGCCGAGCACGCGGGGCGCTTCGCCGATCTGACGCAGAACAACGGCGGCCAGGTGATGACGGGTCCCAACGCCGCGCTCGACACCTTGTTCATCGCGCCGGCCTTCAGCCTCGCCGAGAAGGACGGGAACAAGCAGGCCGACCTTCTCGCCATCGCGTACGCCATCGAGGAGCTGGCCGCCGAGACCTACCAGGAGTTCACGCCCCTCCTCAGCGTTCCGGACCTTCGGCGGCCGCTGATGGCCGTCGGCGGCGTCGAGAGCCGTCACGCCGCGGTGCTGGCCAAGCTCCAACCGAGCTTTTTGCTCGTGCCCGCCGAGCAGACGCCTGCCACGGCCACGACCACGACGGTGGCGGGCGGCACGACCACGACGACCTCCGCCGGGCAAGAGACGCCTGAGCTGGCCCCGGTGTTCGTGGTTCCCGGCGCCTTCCAACCGCTCACGTCGGTCGAGGTCACCATCGGCATCACGACGCTCAACGCCGACCCGCTCGGACCGAACTCCTACGCGTACCCGCCCGCGACGTCGTAGGCGGTTTGGCGGCGCGAGGGGAGGCCGGCCTCGGTCGCTCCTACACTGTCGTGTGGTGAGTCGGCCGGGTGGCCGCGGCCGGGCGACGACCCGGTCGAGGAAGGTCGGGACTCCACAGGGCACGGTGCTGGCGAGAGCCAGGGCGGGGCGACCTGTCGGACAGGGCAACAGAGAGCAGACCGCCGATGGGCTCCGGGCGACCGGGGCCACAGGCAAGGGTGCAACGGTGCGGTAAGAGCGCACCAGCGTCCGGGGTGACCCGGGCGGCTCGGTAACCCCCACCGGGAGCAAGGCCGAACAGGGGACATGAGTGACCCGCTCCGCTCGAGAGGGCAGTCCCCGGGTGGGCCGCACAGATGGATGGCCACCGGAGCCTCCGGGCTCCACAGAATCCCGCCTACAGGCCGACTCACCACGATCAACGGCTCTGACCAGGCCTTATGGCTGTGGATAACGCCGGTCGGGCACCGATCGGGCACAAAACGGGCACATCAGTCGGAGCCGGGCACGTCCTCGGCGCCCTCATCGGCCACCACGAGGATGCGAGCGAGCACCTCGGCGGGCACGTCCCGGTCATCCCGGAGCCAGTGGAGGTAGGTCCGACTGATCGTCTCGACCGTGTCGCCCAAATGGCCGGCGACGGCGGTGAGGGGGGCGCCCTCAGCCAGCAGCGAGGAGGCGCAGAAGTGACGTAGAGCCTGGAACGTGAACCGGCGCCGGTCGATCCCGGCGCCATCGAGCGCCGGCCACCAGGCCGAGGCGTAGAACTGGTCCCGGCGCAACATCGGCGCCCCTCGCCGGCCTCGGAACAGCGGCCCGGCGCCCTGGTGGTCACGGAGGTGGCGCCGGAGCTCGAGGGCGACAGCACGGGGCACCGTGATGGTGCGCACCTTCTCGGCCTTCGGTGTGGTCAGCACCAACTCGCTGCCGACGTACTGCAGCTGACGATTGATCGTGACCCGGCGTCGGTCGAGCTCGAGCCGATCGACCGACAGACCGAGCACCTCGCCGACCCGTAGTCCACTGAGCCCGAGGGCGATCCCGGCCCGGTAGGCATCGGGCGCCGCCTGCCAGATGGCGAGCGCCTCGGCCCGGGTCGGCACGTCGTCGGGTCCGACCTTGCCGTCAGGTTCGTCCGCTCGGACCTTCGGCGCCCGCAGTCCTCTCGTCGGGTCCCGGCCGATGCGTCCCGACGCATAGGCCGAACGCATGATCGACCCGGCGTAGTGCATCGTCAGCTCGACGGTCGCCCGGGCGTAGCGGTCGATCAGCGAGCGTTGCGTCTGCTGCAGCACCAGCCGGTTGATGGCGGCCACCGGGAGGGCACCGAGAAGCGGCTCGAGCCGCTGGGCGACGTAGCGCCAGCCGTCCCGGGTCGTGTCCTTCCACTGCTGGGCGGCAGCCCATTCCTCGGCGAAGGTGGCGAAGGTGTGGCGCCCGGCGGACGGGTCGACGTAGGCGCCGGCCACCTTGGCCCCTTCGAGGGAGGCCAGGAAGTTCGAGGCATCGGGGGTCTCTGCCCCTGCTGCGATGAGCCCATCGCCCTCAACAAGCTTCTGGAAGGAGGTGGTTGCTAGCCTCACCACCGGAGGGGCGCCACCCCGCCAACCGCGAGTTTCACTGATCCCAGACCGCGACTTTCGATGATCGCAGACCGCGACTTTCGATGATCGCCAACATCTCCGCCTGCACGGCGAACCCGGAGGGCCTCTCCTCCATCACTGGCACAGCACGGTTCATGCCGGCGACCTTCTACATCGCCTCACTCCCCTTTCAGGACACAGATCCGCTGAGCCTCTAAGTCGCTGGGTCCCGCGGTTGGCGAGCCACGCCTCAACTTCCTGGTCGACCCAGGGCGACGTCGCGGCCGCGGGGCTTCCCATCAGCAGAAACCACCGCGACGCCAGAACGCTGCGCCGCAGCTCGCAAGCCAAATCGAGATTTGCCGCCATCGAGAGGTCATCGCGGTAGATGCGAAGCTCGCGCTGCTTCAGGCGCGCAGCCCGCTCCACAGCTCGGTGCACGAGCTGTGCGACCGCTCGGTCTCGATGGCTGTACGAGACGAAGGCGTCGTAGACCTCTCCGTCATGCGCGGCGCCTTCAGCTTCGATCGCCACCGAACTCGTCACGGGCTCGCGCCTTTCTCGGTCACCACAACACCACCGAGGACGCCTGGCCCCCCACGGGCGCCGCTGACCGGCAAGGCCAGGGCGAGCAGGGCGTCCCTTCCCAACGAACCCCGAGGCGCTCACGGTCCGCGGAAACCATGTCTTCGACGCTCCCCTTCATGTCGTGAGGAGCCGGTGCCTCAGACCAGCCCGCATAGCGTTCCCCTCGACTCGGGCCGTCGGCGGAGCAGTGTGGACCTGGTTGTTTCACCACTCCGGGAGCTTCAGAGCGCGGGGAGGAAGCCCTGATACAAGCGGATCCTTGCATGAAACCGGCAGCCACGGCCTTGTGGTACGACGCCGGCGCATACGCCTGAGCAGATGACCGCCAACTCCGCGAGGCGGACCGGCACATCGGACGGCTGCCGAGGTCTCCGAGGTGGCGCGGCATCTGGAGGTGTCCGAGCAGACCTATCACCGCCGGCGGAATCAGTACGACGGGGCCAAGGCGACGACGCGCAGTGGCGCAGAGAGCTGGAGCGGAAGAACGCCCGACTGGAGCGGATCGTGGCCGACACGGAGCTGGAGATCGACGCCTTACTGGTGTGAGCCATCGTGATGAGGCTCCTTCGCCCAGCCGTCCTGGGCAACGGGCTCTCACGCCCGCTGGACCAACCTCGGCGTCGGGTCACGGGGTCGGCGGCGTGCCCGTCGATGATGGCGTTGGTGACCTGCGCGTCGCCGCAGATGGCAATCGGCCGAGTAGCAGCCCAGCCTGCCGATGATGGTGTGCAAAAGCGGCGGGCTGCGGCATCCGAGTCGCCGCTCCAGGACCTCACGTGATGCCCTCAGAGTGGCCTGGCGACGAGGGAGGCGTATGGCTCGAATCGGGAGCCGTTGGCACGCGATGACGGCGCCGGCCCACATTTCGGAGGCTGCTGGCTGCCGCGCGCGTGGCCCGCTCGGGTCCCGTCGGTACACCGACCTTCCAGTGCTCGATCGTCTGCATGCTCCAAAAGGCGACGAGGGCCGCGATCTCGAGGATCTCGAGGACGAGGATCTCGTGGCGCCAGCTGCTGTCGACGTGGTCCGCGATCAGGACGCCGATTGCTGACAGCGCCATCCAGCTGGTGACCCCTCCATATACCCACCGATAGGTGGGTACGGGACTGCTGAGCGCGTTCATGAAGATGACGACTCCGATGATGATGAACATGACCACCGCGCTGCCACCGTGTGCGTGGTCGAGAAAGTTGTCTCGGAAGCAGAAATACCAGATCAGTCCGGCGACGAGGAGCACGAATCCGAGCAGCAAACCGGCGAACGAAGGATTCTTTGCGGGGTTGCTCACTCGGGTAGGCCAGCTGCGGCCCGCCGCTTTGTCTCGTTGAATCAGCATGCCGATCGCTACGGCGATCATGGTAGCCACGCCCGCTATCGTGAACGCGAGCAGGTTGTTGTTGATATAGGGCAGCGTGTCACCGCCCAGAACATTGGTTGTCGAGGAGCAGCTTGGCGACGAGGGCGACGTCGGCACGAAGGCCACGATTGCCGCGAGCACGCCGGCCACATTGAGCAGCGCATCCTCCCAGTCGGTTGCGCCGCGAATAGCGAGGAGGCTGACGGCCAGCGTCAGCAGGGCTCCAACAAACAAGCTGTGGACAGGAGTGTAGTAGTACGAACTGATCGAGCCTTGCCAGCAGCTGAGATGATCCCTCTCGATCAACACTGCGACGATGAGAGCGAACAAGACAACGATGATGGAAAGCCTCAGGTATCGATATGACTTTATTACGTACGTGGACAGTTGCTCAGCCTCAGACACTGTCCATGTTCTCCTTTCGCATGTGTGGCGCCATAAGACACCAATCAAGCTGCAATACATCCACCGCCCACCCGCGGGTGGCGCGACACACGGCAGGATCCGATTATCACACGACCAAGACCGGAACGCCGCCTCCGCCCCCAAGTGGCAACCTCCCCGAGCACCTCCTGCGAGCACCGCACGCCTTCCCCGAGCACAAGCTCAGCACGCACTTGGGGACGGCCATAAGAGCGGCGCGGCATGCGATGGATCTCCCGGATCTCTCCCATCAGCTTGGGCGGGCCCGGGCGCGAGGCCGCCGCTTGGCTTGGCCATGCCGCCCTCGTAGAACGATGATGTCGACGCGCCCGCGGTTCCGGCACAAGATGGTTATGGGGTAGTTGGCCTTCTCCGCGTCGACGAGCTGCAACGTCAGCTCGGTCGATGGCCGTTCTTGGTGGCGAAGAGGGCGTCGGCTTCTCCCCGGGTCTCCTTCTCCATGCGCCGGACCGGTTCTCCCCGCGTAGCCAGACCAACTCCTCGCGTTCGGCCCCGGTCAGGCCCTCGCGGCCACCGTCCTCGATGTCAGCCTGGTCCATCGAAAATGCGCAGGCAGCTCTCGGACATCCCAAGGTCCTTGGCGATCTGGACCACCGGCTTGGCGCGCTCACGACGGCGTTGGCTCGAAACTCCGGCGGGCGCGGTGCAGGCATGCGGACTCCTTGCCCGAGGAAATTCCGTCTCCCCTCACGCCAGGTGTCCGGCCAAGCGGTGGAGGCTCAAGTGAGCCCAATGGGCGGTGGAGCGCCCCTGGCGGGCCAACCCGGGGCCAAGCATTACGGACCAGCGAGGGTATCTAACTCGTGCCGCTGAGCCTCTGAGTAGTGGGACCGCCGCATGGGCGGTGGCGACAGTGCGGAGGTGCACGATGCCCAGTGTGATCAAGGTCGGTTCAACCGGAGACGACGTCAAGCGGCTCCAGCGAATCCTCGCCCGTTCGATCCAGATCAACCTCGACCACCCCATCACCGGCATCTTCGACGACTACCTCGACGGCGTCGTCCGCACGATCCAAGGCAGCCTCGGCGTCCCCGTGGACGGCATCGTCGGACCGGTGACGTGGGCGGCGCTTCCCACCTATCGGGAAGCATCCCCCACACTCTCCAAGGGCTCGTCGGGACCCGTCGTCGGCTGGCTGCAGTACCTCTTCTCGGGCGCCGGCATCGGACTCATCGTCGACTGGGTGGCATACACCGGTCCGATCGACGGCCTGTTCGGCCCCCAGACCGACGCCAGCGTCCGCAGCTTCCAGGCATCGAGGAACCTGACCGTCGACGGCATCGTCGGTGACGAGACGTGGTTCGGCCTCGTGACGCCCGGCACCGTTGAGCACCGGACGCTCGAGGCGGCCTGTGGCCTCCTGGCCGGAAACCTGCCCGCCACCCTCCCCTGAAACGACTCGTGCCACCGGGCGATCGTCAGACCACCCCGACGAGCCACGGCCACGACGTCACGCTTGAACTCGAGCGGGAACCTTCATCGATACGGCTGCAATCCTCCCGTCGGAATACGCCCCCCACACACATGGAATGTCAACCGAACCCGCGGCAGACCCGGGCGTCGACCCTGCGGGGCGCTGGGTCGGCGTCGATCCCGTCTCTCTCCGCCCCAGGGACCACACACCGTGGCCGACCATCAGCTGCCGCCCATCCAATCCTTCATCCAATCAACTCCAGCCAACTCGGCGGACCGGACGGACCCAACCGGACGACAGCTCGGACTCCAGTTGTGCTCAGCGCACTGGTGACGTCGTTGCTGTTGTCGAGTCGCGACGCGCGGAAGGATTCGAGGAGCCGGTCGCAACGCTCGAAGCGGACGCTGAACCGGCGCCGGACAGCGCTGTGCCCAAGGGCTGGTCGGCCTCGCTCAGGTTACTGGGGTTCCGGGCGAGGCTCGACCAGCTGGTTATGACGTCTTCACGTCCGGTCAGACGTTGACGACGGGCTCACCTGCTTTGGTGACTTGACCGCTCTCGATGGCTTCCTCCTCGGCGGGCAGGAACTGCGGGTAGGCGAAGACACCCATCTCGGGCATGTCAAGGCCGGCCACTTCCTCGTCCGCCGGCGTGCGGATACCGCCCTTCATCCAGGCGTTCTGGACTTTGAAGAAGATGAACGCGATCCCGAACATCACGATGCAAATAGTGAGAGCGCCCGCGGCCTGCGCGGCGAGCTGGCCCCAGCCGGTGCCACCGTAGAAGATGCCGGTGACGCCTTTGTCGCCGAGATCGGTCCCGTTCCAGCCGGCGCCGTACTGCCCGTCGGCGAACAGCCCGACGGACAACACGCCCCAGATGCCGCACACGCCATGGACCGAAATGGCGCCTACCGGGTCGTCGATCTTGGCACGGCGCTCGAAGACCCACACCGACTCGATCACCAGCACGGCGGCCACGCTGCCGATGAGGGCGGCGGCCCATGGTTGCACGAAGGCACACGGCGCGGTGATCGCGACGAGTCCGGCGAGCATGCCGTTGGCCATCATGCCCGGGTCGGGCTTGCCGGTTCGCACCATGATCCAGACCATGGCGATGGTCGAACCGAAGGCGGCCGCGATTGCGGTGTTGGCTGCGATGACGCCGAAGCGGATGTCCGTCGTGGCCAACGTCGACGCGGCATTGAAGCCGAACCAGCCGAACAGCAGGATGAACGTTCCGAGCATCGCCATCGGGATGTGGTGGGCAGCCAACGTCCTGGGCTTGCCGTCCTTGCCGAACTTCCCGAGGCGGGGTCCGAGGACGATGGCCCCGGCGAGGGCAGCGGCACCGCCCATGGCGTGCACGACGCCGGAGCCGGCGAAGTCGACGTAGCCAAACCCGGCGCTCGCGCTCTTGCCCAAGCTGGCCAGCCACCCGCCGCCCCAGGTCCAGGCGCCGAAGAGCGGGTAGTAGATCGCGCCGACAAAGAGACCCCAGCCGATGAACGCCTTCCACTTCCAACGTTCGGCCATCGCCCCCGTCGGGATCGTGGCCGTCGTATCCATGAAGGCAACCATGTAGAGGAAGAAGGCCATCGCGCCGGCGCTGTACAGGTCACCGCTGCCCCCGAGGAAGGGCGGGGACCACCAGAGGAACGTCCAGTTGTGCGAGCCGATCAGCGCCTGTCCCGGAGCCGCGAAATCGAGGAGCGAGCTGCCGTAGCCGCCGAACATGAACGAGTAGCCGATGATGAAGTAGGCGACGAACCCGATGCCGAAGATCGCGAAGTTCGTCGAGACGACGTGGGCGGCGTGCTTGGCTCGGCAGAAACCTGTCTCTACGAGCGCAAAGCCGGCCTGCATGAAGATCACGAGGACAGCACCGATGGTGGTCCACAGGATGTTGGTGGCGATCCCGAGACCCTTCGCGGTCGAGGTGTCGGGCGGCGTGCTCTTCGAGGCCCACGCCGTACCGCTCGTTATCAGCAGCGTTCCGACGATCGTGACCCCGGCGACTGCCGCGAGTTTCAGGCCGCGACGCCCAGGTGGGGATTCGGGCATGCATTGCACCTTTCAGGCAGGAAGCGGACATGCCGGGCGCCGTCGGCCGGTGACCGCCTTCTCGGACAGTTAGCGCGACCGTACGGAAGGGACATTTCGCGAACGTTCGCGTCCTGTATCGCGAATGAGGCAGGCTTCTGACGTCTTCCTGACTCTCACCGTGCCCAGGCGCGCAGGCTGCGCGGATGCGGCGTCATCCGTCGGGACCAATGTGGCGGAGGTCGACCCGGCCGCGGTGGCGACGTGGAAGAATCGCGGCCAGGAAGGGCAGCAGCCGCCGGTCACCACCGCGCCGGCGCCGACGTGAGGGTGCTGACACGCCGCTGGCCAGCACCGCTCGCGCCCTTTCTTGGGTCGCGGGCGCCAACTTGGCGCCCATGGTGTCGGTGAGCTCGAACACGTCGATGACGGCGTCACCCGCAGTCCGCACCCGTGCGGCGTGCACGCTGGCACCGGCGCATGCGAAGGCCGTCGCCAAGGCGTGGAGGAGACCGGGCCGGTCCGTGGCTCGGGCCGTGCAGATCGTGTGCCACGGCGATGCCGCGTCGTCGAAGGTGAGCGTCACGCCGCTGATTGCAGGCGCGCTGAGTGGTCGGTCGAGGGCGTCGTCGAAGGCGTCTGTCAACTGGTCCGCCGACGGGCTCGCTTTGCAGTGGACGAGGAACGACGTCAACGCGCAGCCGTCGCCCCACACTGCAGCGAGGGCGCCGATGACGTCGATGCCCGTGGCGGCGAGGACGCCCGATTCTCGGGCCAGCAAGCCGGGGCGGTCCCGTGCCACGACCTCGACCCACCACAGTGCCGCCTCGCCGGGCACGTCCGTGACTGCCGTGCGCACGGTTCCGGAGCGAGGCACCGGGTCGCAGAGGGCCACCTGACGGGCGAGATCGGCCGGGGGTGCGGCCAGCAAATAGGCGCGGGGCGCGACCTCGAGTCGTTCGCGGGCGTCGACGTCGGCACCGACGAGCCGCGTGGCTTCCGCCCGTCGCTGCTCGACGGCATTGGTTGCGTCGCGACCGACGACGTCGGAGTGACCAAGCACCGACACCAGCAGCTCGTACAGGGTCGTGAGTCGGGCCAGATCGGCCCGGTCGAGCTCATCGGAGACGGCCGAGAGCAGATACAGCGCGCGGGCCTGCTCCAGCGTGGCTAAGTGGGATGCGACCTGGAGCACGGCCTCCTCGGCCAGGCCGTCGAGCCGATGGGCGGCGCTGACGAGCAGGTGGATGTCCCCAACCAGCTGAGCAACCGCCTGCTCACCGTTGGCCCTGAGGTCGAGGCGGTGGGCGAGCCGCCGGGCCACGACGACAGCGCGGTCGTCCTCGCCGCTCGCGTCGACGACGAGGGCGGCCAACAGCACCCACTCGGGACGGGCAAGCTCGCGGTAGCGACCGTCGGCCTGGAGACGCGTGAGGTGTGGCAGGTGCAACGCCACCAGCGGATCCAATTCAGCGTGACGTTGGCGCCGGGCTAGGGCGGCGCCGAGCTCCGGCAACGCCCGGTCCAGCACCCCACTGATGATCAGCAGTCGCCACGACCGCGCCGAACTGCGCGCCAGGAGGTCGAAGAATCGTTGGCGAGCCGGCCCCGTCCAGCGCAGCGGCCCTGGAGGAATTTCGGCTCAGCCAGTCGAGCAGGCGCGGTCCCGGTTGGGCGGTCGCGCAGGCCAGGGCGGCCTCCAGGGCCACCTCGAGGACCAGACCCGACGCCGGTTCAGCGACGAGATCGGCCACGCCGTCCTCGAAACGGATCCAGCCGTCCCTGGGCGCCACCGTGAGCGCCGTCGATAACGGCTGGCGAGTGGCGTGCAGGCGAAGCAGACGCGCCCGGAGCGCTGGCGGCGTGAGGAGGGTCGTGGCGAGCACGACGAGCAGGAGGGCGGCGTATATATCCTCCCCGAACACGGCCTCGCGCAGCCCCAGCGTGGCGAATATGAGGCCGACCTCGCCGCGAGGGACCATGCCGATACCGACTAGGACCTTGTCGCCGGGTGCCCTCCACAGTCCCGCGGCGGAGGCGAGCTTGCCGGCGATGGCGACGAACAGCAGGGCCGCCGCCATTCCCAGCACGTAGGGGTCGACGAACCGACCGACCTCCGCGTCGATGCCTATCTGAAGGAAGAACACAGGGATCAGCAGGTGCCCAAGCGGCACAATCTGGCCTCGGATCCGATCCGCCGACGGGCTGCGGCCAAGCACCAGGCCAGCGACGAAGGCGCCCACGATCGGGGCGAGCTGGGCACGATCGGCCAGCTCGGCGACGGCCAGGGTGAAAGCGAAGGCGACGGCGACCAGCGTTCCCGGCGACCGGCTGTGCCGGGAGAGCGCGGCGAACAGCGGCGGCACCACCCGGACGCCAACCACCGTCGTAACGCCTAGGAAACCGACTGCGATGAGGATGATCCACGACAGATTCGCCACGGAGATGCTGCCCTCGGAGACCACCCGGGTGATGACCGTCAGGATCACGAGGCCTATGACGTCGTCCGCGACAGCGGCACCGAGGACCGTGCGTGCCTCCACCGTCGCCAACGCCCGAAGATCACCGAAGACGCGAGCAGTGATGCCGACGCTGGTCGCGGTCAGGGCGGCCGCGACGAATAGCGCCTCGTTGGTATCCATACCGAAAGCGAGCCCGACGCCGAAGCCGGCGACGAACGGAGTCACGACCCCGACCGCGGCGACCGAGAGCGAGGCGCGGCCGACCGCACCCAGCTCTCCGAGATCCATCTCCATACCGACTTCGAGCAGCAACAGGATGACGCCGAGCTCGCCCAACACCCGCAGCACCTCATCCTGGCCGACAAGTCCGAGCACCGAAGGGCCGACGATTATGCCCGCCAGGATCTCGCCGACGACCGCAGGAACGCCGACTCGCTCAGAGATCTCGGCGGCCGCCTTGGCCGCCAGCAAGACAACGAGAATGTGGAGGAGGACCTCACTGACGTCCATCCCGACAGGCGCTAGCTACTCGTGCCGAGACTCAGCCGGCGCCCGCTCCAGGACGAACCCACGTGACCGCACGGTGCGGACGACCAGGCCCACCCGGGCGAGACGACGACGAAGACGCAACAGGTTCACGTCGAGGGTATGGCCGTCCGGCGCCCCGTCAGGCCAGCAGGCACAGGACAACGCGTCGCGGCTCACGACGCCACCAAACCGCTCAAGGAGGACACGTGTCATGCGCGCTCCCACCGGAGACAGTGCCACCCACGAACCTTCGTGCCTAATCACTCCGTCACCGTCAAGTGTCGGGTCCGTCGGCCCTGCGAATCCGACACGCCGGGCGAGAGTGTCGAGCCGGACCCGCATCTCAGAGTCCGGGCAGCCGGCCCGCACCCAGTCTTCCAGGGGGTCGTCCACCACAGGCGGAAAGACCTCAGCGTCCACCACCAGCAACCGTGGTCGCCCCTCGTGGGCCAGGCGCTCCCGATGCGCCCTCCCTTCCGGCCACCGCACCAGGGTCACCTCCACAGTCGCAAGGTATGCACAGCAGGTTTTCTCTGATGTTTCGGGAGAGTGAACGGAAGCGCGGACTGTCGCACCGCGCTGCAGGTGGGCACCACCGTGGCGATCGACGCGCTCTCGCTCAACGAGAGGCAGCTGCACCCCGCGGCACGATCAACGGGGCTTCGACGAGGAGTCGGGACGAGGATCACCTGCGCGTGGCGGCGGAGAGCCAAACGACGTCGCCGAGCACCACGATTGGTTCGTGCGGACCCGCGACGGCTGGCGATTCTTTCATTGGCATGTCGAGATCTCGTCCGCGCGACGATGACTCCGTGGCTTCGCAAGGTATCGACCACGTCCGCCTCGCAGGGGCGGCGCGAGACCGGCCGACGTCCCGAGCCGTCGATCGCGGGGACGGATGACGAGACCCTCGAGGCCCAGCGGCCGTCGGACCCGCCGCAGCCGCTCGGCCACACCGTATCCGCTGGCCACCGTGGAGCCACCTGCGGGCGCCGGGCTCGGAGGGATGAGCCCGGTGCTGGTCGCCTCGGGCTACGGCGCGCTCGAGGGGCCGACCATCGACGATGCCGGCAACCTGTACGTCAGCGACCTCCGGAATGGCGGAGTCCACCGCCTGAGCCCCGACGGGCGCTGTGACGTGGTGCTGCCCGACCGCAAGGGGATTGGCGGGATCTGCCTGCACGCCGACGGCGGTCTCGTCGTGAGCGGAATCGACGTCGTCCATTTCGGGTCGGGCGAGGTGACGATGCTGCTCGATCTGCGCGACGTCGATCCCAAGGCCGGGACGAAGGCGGTCGGGTTCAACGACCTCCACGCGGATCACGGTGGCCGTGTCTTCGCTGGCGTGCTCCGGCGCAACGATCATGACGAACCCGCGCCAGGCGAGCTGCTCTGGGTGACCGGCGAGCACGAGTACGCGGTGGTTCACGACGACATCCACCCCAACGGCGCGGCGCTGTCACCTGACGGATCGCGGCTGTACGCCGCGGACACCTTTCGACGACGGCTGCTGGTGTTCGAAGTGACCCCCGGAGACGTGCCGGTCTGGCTGACGTCGCTGTCGACGGAGGAGATCGCTGGTCTACCGGACGGCCTCGCGACCGACGAAGACGGCTTCGTCTGGGTGGCGTTCTACCGGGGCGGCTGCGTTGCCCGCTTCGCCCCTTCCGGGGAGGTGGCCCAGGTGGTCGACCTGCCTGCGGCGAAGACCCTGAGCCTGTGCTTCGCCGGGTCCGACCGACGGGCGCTGTATGTCGTCACCGGAACTGACGACGATCAACCCGGGGACACGGGCAGCATCTATCGGATCCCGGTGGCGGTGCGCGGCGCCATGGTCGACGTCGCCCGCATCTGAGCCCTCTCAGACAGCGGTGAACCCGCCGTCGACCATGACCGCCGTCCCCGTCATGAACGACGAGTCGTCGGAACACAAGAACGCGACCACCGCGGCCACCTCCGCCGGGTCGGCGCGGCGGGCCAGCGGTGCCGCGACCCGGTCCTTGATCGCAGAGCCGATAGACCCCATCGTTTCGGCGCTGTTGCTCTTGAGGCTGGTGGCGACGTGTCCCGGGCAGAGGCAGTTGGCTCGCACCGCCTGGTCGGCGTACTCCGCCGCCACAGCGCGGGTGAACCCGAGCACCCCGCTCTTGGACGCGTCATAGCACGACGCGTACCCACCGGCGACGACTGAGGCAATGGACCCGATGGTCACGACGGCGCCGCCGCCCGCCGCGAGCAGACTCGGAAGGGTGTGCTTCACGGTGAGGAACGTCCCCGTGAGGTTCACCCGCAGCACTCGATCCCAGATGTCCAGGTCCATCGTGTGCGTCGGCTCGGCATGCAGGATCCCGGCCGCGGCGACGACGATGTCGATGCCGCCCAGAGAGGCGACAACCCGAGCGACGACGTCACGGACAGCGTGCTCATCGCTGACGTCGCCTGCGAGGCCGACGGCTTGGCCCTGCGCCGCGGTGACCAGGCTGACGACCTCCTCGGCCAGCCTTCCTCGTACATCGACGACCGCCACCGACGCGCCTTCCGCCGCCAGCCGAAGAGCCGTGGCCCGGCCGATCCCGCTGCCGCCCCCCGTCACCAGCGCTCGACGGCCGCTGAGGCGACTCTCCTCCACGGGCCGGGACCCTAACGCCCGGGAACGAGCACCCCCCGAAGGACCATGCCCGAGCGCGGCGGTATGGCGTCACCAGCTTCAGGAACCGCCGCATACGGGGGGAGGTCCCCCGCGAGGGGAGGCAACGGCTCCAGGGGTGAAGAGCCGGGCGGGACGGCACACTGGGCTCGTGGAGATATGGGTTGGTACCGACGTTGGTCCGTTCGTGATCAGCGAGCAGGGGGTGGAGGCTCGATGGGCCGGTACGGCGGTGACCGGCCTCGCCGGGAGGTGGGCGTTGACGGGCCGCGGCCAGTTGGTCGACATCGTCGACGGGACCACGGCCGCACAGATCAGCGACGGCCGGGCCAGGTGCCTCGGGGCCACCGAGCAGACCGTCCTGGTGGGCACGGCTGGGGCCCACGTGCTGGCACTGGGCTCGTCCGGCCTGTCCACCATCGCGAGCTTCGATGCCGTCGAGGGACGAGATCACTGGTACACCCCTTGGGGCGCGCCGCCCGACACGCGCTCGATCGCGATCGATCCCGCCGGCCGGTGGTTCGTCAACGTCCATGTCGGGGGCGTGTGGCGGACACGCGATGGTGAGCAGTGGGAGCTGGCCGTTCCCGTCGACGACGACACCCACCAAGTGGTGGCAGGCGATCGGTGGGTGGTGGCAGCGGCGGCCGTCGGTGTGGGCGTGAGTGACGACGGCGGCGTCAACTTCCGATGGAGCCATGCCGGCATGCACGGGTCCTACTGCCGAGCAGTCGCCGTCGCGGGGGATGTCGTCCTGGCCACGGCGTCCACCGGTCCCGGGAGCCGGCGCGGAGCCGTCTACCGCCGCCCACTCGCCAGCGATGAACCCTTCGCTCGCTGCGATGCGGGTCTGGCGGAGTGGTTCCCCGGGAACATCGACACCTTCCAGCTCGCCGCCGACGGGACTGCAGTCGCGGTCGGAACCGACCAGGGTGACGTCTACTCCTCAGACGACGCCGGTGCCACCTGGCGGGCGAGGGCGGCAGGGCTGAGCCGGGTGAGGTGCCTCAGCGTGTTCGCCGACCAGCGACCTGGGTGAGCAGGAGCGGCCCGCTCCAACTGTGGCAGCGCCCACAGCCAGCCCACCGGCGCCCAGAGGGCGGCGCATCGCTCAACCCTCGCCGCTGCGCCTCCGGCGGAGCCGGCTCTGGATGGCCCGGCGCACCACAGCCGAGCGGCTCCCCCGGTCGCCCCCCTGCTCGTCGGCGGGTGGTTCGAGCTGGCGCCCGACGCTCTCCAGCGCCCTCACGACCTCCGGCCACAGGCCCGCGAGGGAACCGGCCACCGGATCGTCGCCGCGCACCGGGCCGCCCAGGTGTTCGGTCACGATGCGAGCGAGGGCCACGCTGGCCTCGTCGCGTAGCACGACGTGCACCTCCCCGCCCTCCAGGCGCACCTCCATCTGTTGGGCGGCGGCCTCCTCGGGGGTCACATCGGTCGTACCCGCGACGCCGAGCTCATCGATCTTGGCCGCCAAGACATCGGCATCGACTCCGAGAGCCGCCAACACCTTGGCCGCCAGGCTGTCCTCGGACCGGGCCAGGGCCTCGAGGAGATGATGACTGCCCATCGGGCCGCTCGCAGCCAGCTCCTCGGCGGCGGCCACGACCTCCTCAGCCGCCGGCGTGCGATGCGGCCGGCCGCGGGCGCGGCCCGCTCCGAGCCGTACCTACTCAGCTCACCAATGACCACGGCTCGGACGCGTTCGAGCGACGCGCCCTGCGTGGCCAGCACCTGCGCCGCGACACCCTCGCCCTCGCGGACCAGCCCGAGCAGGATGTGCTCGGTGCCGATGTAGTTGTGCCCCAGGGACAGGGCTTCGCGCAGCGACAGCTCCAACACCTTCTTGGCCTTGGGCGTGAAGGGGATGTGACCGCTGTGGGGCTCGCTTCCCCGGCCGATGCGCGCCTCGACCTCACTCCCGACAGCGTCGAGCCGGATCCCTAGCTCACGCAGTGCTCGCGCTGCGACGGCGTCCTTCTCGCGGAGCAGGCCGAGCAGCAGGTGTTCGGTCCCGATGAAGTCGTGATCCAGCCGCCTGGCTTCCTCTTGGGCCAGGACGACCGCCTGGCGGGCCCTGTCGGTGAAGCGTTCGAACACACCCGAATCGTCTCATACCCGGTCAATGCTCTGCTATTGACAGGGTATCATCCGCTGTGAGAGGACGAGTCATGGCGCGCGACTGGGACCTGCGGCTGGCCGAATGGAAGAAAGAGCTGGACCTGTTCGCCCAGCTCGAGGACGCCCCATGGGTGGCGCTCGGCACCGCGGAAGCCGAGACCGGCGTCTCACGATCGGCGCTGCGGTCTTGGTACCGGAACGGAGAGATCTCCTCACGCCTGGTCGACGGCCCGAACGGTCCCCAACGCCTCGTTCCCCTCGACGCCGTCGTGGCCCGGGCGGCTCGCTCCCCGCGCTTCCAGCGTCGAGCCGAGCGAGAGGTCGGCGTGGAGGCGCAGGTGGCACTGCTCCGCCATAGGGTCGATCAACTGGAGCTCCGCCTCGCCGCGCTGGAAGGGGGAGCTGAGCCACCGCCTTAGCTCCTCTCTCCGGGCTCACGTTTGCGACAAGTTCTTCCACGCCGGATTGGGGTGTAGGGGTTGCCCCACAGATGCCCCGCGGGCCGATCTGGCGCCGAGGGGCGTGGGTGCCGCCGGGCGCAGCTCCGCCTCGGAAGCCGTTCGAGAGCGGCGTTCGCCCCCTCGCGTCGCTGTTCCCATAGCCTGCAGAGTTGGTGGGATCGCCGTACGTCATCGACTACCAGGAGGTCTTCGCCCTCCCGCTGCCGCCCGATCAGGTGTGGGCCGAGCTCCAACGGATGGATCGCTTCGAGTCGTGGTGGAGTTGGCTTCGCCAGTTCCACGTCGATTCGGGAGGTCTGGTCGCGGGTGCCGTCCTGGAGGGAGACGTGGTACCACCGCTCCCCTTCCGCATGCATCTCCAGGTGGTGCTTCGCGACTGTGTGCCGGCCGAGCGGATCGAGGCCACCGTCCGCGGCGACCTCGAGGGTCGCGCCGAGCTCCTCCTCACGCCCGACGGTGACGGCAGCCACGCCCAGGTGTCCTGGTCGATCGAGATGATGCAGCGGCCGATGCGCCTGGCAGCACTGGTGGCGTACCCGATGCTGCGCTGGGGCCACGACCGGCTCGTTGAGCTCACCGTCAGCGGCTTCCGACGCCAGCTCCTCGACCGCGACCTGGGCTGAGCGATCAGGACAGCCGAGCGATGGCCAAGGCGGTGGCCAGGGCCACCATGCTCCAGGCCATGGCTCGCAGCGCGGCCTCGAGTGGGACAAGGAGAACGCGGGCGTCGAGGCGGACCGTGTCCCCGCCGCGCATGGCGATCCTTCCCTCGACGGTCACGGCACGCCTTCGCAGGGTGCGGGCGGGCGTGCTGAGTTGGCGCTGGGCGCATGACAGCCCGAACGCTGCTACCGCGGCGCCGACGGCTGCGAGGCTCAGTGTCGCCGCCTGTGCGTAATAGGCGGTGAGGACGGGAAAGGCCCCCCATGCTGCCGCGAAGGTGGCGTCGTTGTGGAGACGCCCGCCGAGCAGCTCGAGGTTGTACCCGACGGCCAGCACCACGCCCACGACGATGAACACGGCCAGCCCGAGCCCGACGCGCGTGATGCCGACGAGGCCGATGCCGACCGCACCGGCCAGGCTGACGGCGCCCGCGGTGGCCAGGCTCCAACTCGAGATGGACGTGCGCAGCGGCCGGCCGTTCAGCTCATCGAGGGCGTGGGCGCCGACTCCCACAGCGAGGAAGAACGCGATGAGCGTGGCGGCGAGGCGCCCGCCGTCCACACGGGGCGCCACGCAGGCTCCGATCACCACGTACGACAGGTGCCAGAGGGTGTAGGGCGGATGGAGCAGGAGCCACCAGTCCCCCACGCGGCGTCGCGCTACGACGGCCGGCGCGGCGTAGAACGCCGGGGGGAGCTGCTCGGGCTCGTTGGTCACGGTGCTCGCCGCCCCCACACCACCAATCCACCGCCCAGGCTCATGCGACGCATCCTGACCTCCGTGACCCCCGCCTTCTCCCAGGCCACCACCAGGGACGCGACAGGATGGCGCCGATAGTGCTCGGTGATGCTGGGCCCGAGGAACCGCCCGACCTCGAACCACGCCCGCCCTCCCGACAGCCCCCCAGCGAGGGGAAGCACGCCCCGGGTGTACGCCCACCACGCGGCCCACCAGAACCGGTTCGGTGGTACGGCGAACTCGAGGCTGGCCAGTGTCCCTCCCGGGCGGACGACCCGGGCCAGTTCGGCGAGTGTCGACGCCGGGTCAGCCACGTATCGCAACAGGTACGTGAAGGTGAGCGCGTCGAAGGATCCGTCGGGGAAGGGGAGTTCCTCGGCTCGGCCGACCACAAGAGCGACTCGATCATCGCGTCCGGCGTCGCGCACGTTCACGCGTCCCTGGCGCAGCATGGCCTCGCTGAGGTCGATACCGGTGATCCGAGCGGTGGTCCGTGACGCGAGTTGCAGCGCCACACCAGCGGGACCCGTCGCGACGTCGAGCACCGAGGTCGGGCGGTCCGCCACGACATGGCCGACCATCTCCCGGCGCCAACGCCGGTCTTGGCCGAGTGACAGCCAGGCCGCCAGCCGGTCGTAGCGCTGGGGGAGACCGGCGAAGAGGGCGCGGGCGAAACGATTCGGCTCGGCCCGGGACGGATCGACGTGCATGCACTGCCCCCCGATCGAGACCACACTTCCTAGGAGGGGCCACTTTCCCTTGGAGGTGCGGTGCCCGGAACACGCTACGACGTCCTCGTCGTCGGTGCCGGACCTGCCGGCAGCACAGCCGCGGTCGTGCTGGCCCGGGGCGGCGCCCGCGTCGCACTGATCGACAAGTCGACCTTCGAGCGTGACAAGGCGTGCGGCGACCTGGTGGGCCCACGCGGCATTGCTGTCCTCGATGACCTCGGGCTCGCCCCGCCCGGAGGCCGGCGGGTGGCCGAGATGCTCGTCGTCGGCCCGACCGGACGGCGCGTCGTGCTGCCCGCCCGCGCCGGACGCACCTACCCCGGACACGGCCTGGCCATCCCGCGCCTGCGGTTCGACGCCTGGCTGCGCGACACCGCCCTCAGCGCGGGCGCCGAGGCGGTCACGGGGCGCGTCCGGGCTGGCCGCCACGCCGACTCCGGCGAGCTCACGGGCGTCGTGCTCGACGGCGGCCATACCCTCGTCGCCGACATCGTGATCGGGGCGGACGGTGCCACCAGCACGGTGGCCGAGGCCGCGGGGCTCGTCGACCACCACGCTGTCCTGTGGGGATTCGCACAGCGGGGCTACGCGGAGGACGACGTCGATCTGCCCGTCATCGCGCTGTGGGACGAAACCCCCTGGCGAGGCTTCCCCGGCTACGGCTGGCTCTTCCCGGGCCCCGATGGCCGCGCCAACGTCGGTCTGGGCCTCGGCCTGGGCCGTCACCGGGCCGCCGCCAGCCGAGCCGTCGCCCGCTTCGACGACTTCTGCGCCCACCTCACTCGCCTCGGCCTGCTCTCCGCACCGGCCAAGGGGCGGCGCCTCGGCGGGTGGCTGAAGATGGGGCTGGTCGGCACCGTTCCCGCCCGCCACCGCACGCTGCTCGTGGGTGACGCGGCCGGGCTGGTGAACCCGCTGCAGGGAGAAGGCATCGCCCCTGCCATGACCAGCGGCCGGGCCGCCGCCCAGGCCGTGCTCGCCGGGCCAGGCACGGCCGCCGCCGAGTACCGCCGCGCGCTCGCCGCCGCGCACGCCCCGTACGCGTCGGTCGCCGCGGCGATCCACGCGGCCTCGATCGCCGGGTCGCCCCGGCGGGTGTCGATCCTGGGGCGGGTCCTCACCGCCCCAGGACTGAGCCGGGCCATCGCCGGTCCCTGGGCCATCTATTGGAATGACCTCCGTGCCGGCGCCCCTCCTGGCCTCCACGCTGCGTTGGCTGCGACAGCCCAGAGCATCGGTGGTCTCGCCACCGCTCGAGCGGCAACCCGCCGCCGCCTCCGCCTCGATCTCGGCCGTGATCCACCTGACTGAGAGTGCTTCCTGGCCGGCACGTCGTTCATCGCCCGCCAGGCCTTCGTCGGGTCCCACCGGCTCCCACCGAGTCCTCGAGCCTGCCACCTGGCGGGCCAGGAAGCTCTCGAGGCCCCCGATCTCGACACCGCCACCCCGGCGCCGCCGAGAGCATGAGCGAGCACACGCGTGGCAAGGTCGCGACCTCGCCGGCCTCGTGCGGGCGGAGTCGCGCGAGTTGCCCGCCGACGACACGCGCCGCGGGCCGAAGAACGCGGGCGGACCCGGAACCCGCGTTGACCGCCCCGGTCGCGGGGTGGGAGTCTCGTTGCCTGCACGGCATCAAGCAGCTCACGTTGGTCCGGCAGTCTGCCTTCGCTCCTCCCGGCCAATTCGTCACGCAGTGGCGCGACACGGCGCTCGCCGAGCTCGACCTGCTCCCGGCCTCTTGCCGGCCCGACCGCCTGGCCCATGCCGTGGTCCGGGAGGGACGATCGCCCCGGCCCCATCGCGGCGTGGAGCTGGCGTGGTTCGCCAGCGGGGAAGCCGCATCCGGACACAACGGGTGGCGGGCGGCGCGGGTGGGCACCGGCCCTGTCGTCGATCCTGCGTCGAGCACGATCTTGCGGGTCGAGGAGCGGTGCGTCTTCGGCGAGTCATGGCTGGAGCAGGTTTGGCGGCGGAGCGACGGCCCGCCCACCCTGGTGCTCATCGGGTTCCTCGAACGAGTGCCGCACCTGTCGCGCTCGGAGTTCCGCAGCTACTGGTGGGACCGCCACCGGCCTCTCGCCAACTCGCTCATCCCGCCCGAGCTGCAGCCGCTCGCCTACGTGCACGACTACGTGGTGGACGGCGACCCCTCGCGGTGGGACGGCATCGGCGAGCTGTACGAGCGGGACCTGGACGGCGCCAGGAGGCGGGGTGCCTGGTTCGAGTCGCCTGCGGCCGGGCCGCTGCTCGACGACGAGAACCGCTTCCTCGTCCGGGCGACGCGGATGGTCCTGATCACCGACCTCGACGTCATCGTCGGCTGACTTCGAAGCGGGCGCCCCGCTGTCCGTTTCGAGCAGGGCGGGCGCCACGGCGTAGCAGCGCCCCGTGACCGGCACACAGCTGTGCGTGGACGGCGAGCTTCATTCCGGCAACCTGAAGCCAGACGGAAATCCGTCAACGAATTCATCGAAATGTTCCCGCCTCCGCGACGGTATGCCGTACGCTGCCGGTGCCACCGTGTCGGCGGCGTCGAGCGAGGTCGGTCCGTGACAACGATCCAACGCGACCCGGTGCGGATCCCCAAGGCGGCGGTGGTCGTCGCCGGCCGACTCCGGCGCAGCATCATCCGGGGCGACTTCCAGCCTGGCGACCCGCTGCCCAAGGAGATCGACCTCATGGCGGTCTACGGCGTGTCGCGGCCCGTGATCCGGGAGGCACTGCGCATCATGGAAAGCGAGTCCTTGATCTCCGTGAAGCGGGGGGCGAAGGGCGGCGCGCCGCGTGCAGCAGCCCGACATCGGCGTTGCGGCCCGACACACCGCGCTCCTGCTGCAGCTGGAGGGCGCCACCGTCGCCGACGTCTTCGACGCGAGGGCGACCCTCGAGCCCGACGCCGTGCGCCGCCTGGCCGAGCGCCGGCCGACGGGGGCCATCGAACGGCTGCGGGCGCTGCATGAGCGGGAGCTGGAGCTGCTCGACAGCGTCACCGAGTACCCCGTGCACGCGGCCCGCTTCCACGAGGGCCTCATCGAGCTGGCCGGCAACAAGACGCTCGCCATCCTGGGCCGCCTGCTGCTCGAGATGGTCGAGATCCAGAACCGGGCCACCTTCCCCACCGCGCCTGCGGTTGCTGCCGATGTCGCCCGCGGGGCGGCCGAGTCGCATGGGCAGGTGATCGACCTGATCGCAGCGGGCGACGCCGATGCCGCGGTCGAGCTGTGGCGCCGCCACCTCGACGAGGCCGCGGCGATGGCGCTGCTGCGCCTGGGGCCGAAGACGGTCGTCGACCTGCTCGACCACGACCTGGTCCCGGACATGCCCGGCTTCGCTTCGTGAACTTCCGCCTATTTCGCTAGCGAATTAAGCGGGTCTCTGCTACCGTCAAATTCGAATCCTTCACGCCAGGGGTGACCGTGCGCACACTCAGGCTCTTCAGCGCCGACGACCACATCATCGAGCCCGCTCACGTCTGGACCGATCGGGTCCCCCGCCGGCTCCGTGACCGTGCTCCGCGCGTGGTCGAGGCCGACGGCCAGGAGTACTGGGAGTACGAGGACACTCGGGGCACGACGATGGGGCTCAACGCCGTCGCCGGCAAGGACCACCGCGAGATCAGCCCCGACCCGGTCCGGTTCAGCGACATGATGCTTGGCGCCTACGACCCGAAGCAGCGGGCGCGGGACATGTTGGCCGACGGTGTGCTGGCCAGCGTCCTGTTCCCCACCCTGCCCCGCTTCGCTGGCACGTTGTTCCTCGAGTTCAAGGACGAAGAGCTGGCCCACGTCTGCGTGCAGGCCTACAACGACTACGTGATCGACGAGTGGTGCCCGGCCGGGCCACCAGGGCTGTTCGTGCCCACGATCATCACCCCGTTGTGGGACCCAGCGCTGGTCGCCGCGGAGATCCACCGCTGCGCCGACAGGGGAGCGAGAGCGCTGTCGTTCCCCGAGAACACCGTGCCCTTGGGGCTGCCGTCCTACTGGGACGACTGCTGGAACCCGGTGTGGCAGGCCTGCCAGGACCGGGACGTCGTGCTCTGCCTCCACATCGGCACGAGCGGCCAGATCCCTCAACCCACACCCGACGCTCCCAACCTGCTGTCGTTCTCGCTGCTGCAGGTCGGCTCGATCGTGGCCTCGGTGAACCTCATGATGAGCCCGGTGTGCCGCCGCTACCCAGGCCTGAAGTTCGTCTTCTCCGAAGGCGGGATCGGCTGGTTGCCCAACGCCCTCGAGCGCGCGGATCGCATGTGGCTGCGCCACAAGTACTACAGCGGCCTCGACGACGTCCTGCCGTCGGAGGTCTTCCGGCGCAACATGTACCTCTGCATGATCGAGGAGCCTGTCTGCCTGAAGTACCGCTACGACATCGGCGTCGACCGCATCATGTGGGAGTGTGACTATCCCCACACCGACTCCACCTGGCCCGACAGTCAGCGCACCACGAACGAGGTGTTCGACGCCGCCCAGGTGCCCGAGGACGAAGTGGACGCCATCTCGCACGGCAACGCCGAGCGGGTGTTCGGCTGGACGATGGCGGAGCCCGTCGCAGCCGGCGCCGTCGCCTAGCAGGCCCGTGCCACCATGAGCATCCCCACCCGCCCAGCCGAGCCGCTCGACGGCGTGCGCGTGCTCGACCTCACGTGGGGCGCGCCGGGCGCGATCACCACCATGCTCCTCACCGACCATGGCGCCGACGTCATCCACGTCGAGCGCCCGGGAGGCGCGGGCGACGGTGGCGGCACACGAACGTGGGACCGGGGCAAGCGCGTCGTCGCCCTCGACCTCGACGACCCGGCCGAGCGAGCCACCTTCGACGGCCTCGACGACGAGGTGTCGGCCGCAGACGGTCCCGTCGAGGCCGAGTGGCTCGAGGACATCTGGGCCAACGAGATCGCCGGCCTGCCGGTCAATCCGCCGACGGTCGTCTTCGACGACGACCAAGTCGTCCACAACCAGCTCGTGCCCACCATCGACGACGCCGAGCTCGGGCCCCATCGAGGTCGTGGCCGCCGCTCAACCTCTCCCGCACCCCCGCGGCGTGCAACCCGCCGTCCGTGACCATCGGCGCCGGTACCGTCTCGTGGCGGGCCGGCGGGCTGGGTCCCGGCGGCAGCCACCCTCTCCAGCGAGGCCCGCTCGACGGTGTCAAGGTGGTCGAGCTGGCCACCTTCTTCGCCGCCCCCTACGCCAACCGCTTTCTGCGTGACCTGGGGGCCGAGGTGGTGAAGGTCGAGGCGCCGAGCGGTGATCCGATGCGGTCCCTGCCCGACCCGTTCGAAGGGGCGTCGCGAGGCAAGCGCAGCATCGCCCTCGACCTCAAGGCCAGTGAGGCTCGGCCCGTCATCGAGGCGCTGCTGGACGGCCCCGACGTGGTGCAGCACAACTTCCGTCCTGGCGTCGCCGAGCGCCTGCGGCTCGACGAGGCCACCGTACGGTCCCTCAACCCCGACGTGATCCACAGCTACGCCCCCGGTTTCCGATCGACCGGGCCCAAGAGCGGCATGCAGAGCTTCGCCCCACTGCACTCCGGTTTCGTCGGCGTGTACTGGGAGGCGTCGGGCGAGGGGAACACGCCGATGCAATCCTTCGGCAACGAGGACTATTACAACGGCCAGCTCAACGCGGTCGGCGTGCTCCTGGCGCTGCTCCACCGCGCCCGTACCGGCGAGGGCCAGGGCGTGGAGTGCGCCCAGCTCAGCTCGTCGGTCTTCGTCACGTCGCACTGGTACCGGGCCGGGGGTGAGCCCAGGACGACGATCCCCGGCTGGACGGCGAGCAGTGGGGCTGGTCGCCCAACCGACGCATCTACCAGTGCCTCGAGGGCTACCTCTGCGTCTTCTGCGTGGACGACACCCAGCGACGGGGCCTTCCGACGCGCCGTGCTCGGCGACGGCGAGGAGGAGGGCGACGGTGAGCGGCTCGACGACGAGATGTTCTCTCGACCCGCAGCGGACTGGGCGGTGGCGCTGCAGGACGAGGGTGTTCCCTGCGCCGTGGTCGCCGAGGAGTCGTGGCTACTGCGCTTCCTGCGTGACGAGCAGGCCATCGCGGCGGGGCGCGCCACGCCCTTCGACCACGTCGCGCACGGCCCAGCCAGCGCCATCGGCCGCATCGTCCAGCTGCGCGGCTGGGCCCCGCTCGAGCCGGTGCGGGCGGCTGGGCGAGCACACGATCGAGGTGCTGGCCGAGCTCGGTTTCGACGCCGGGCGGGTCGACCAGCTCCTGGACCACGGTGCTCGCTCATGAGTCCTGAGCGCCGGCCCGACGGACAGGGGGCGGGCCGATGAGGGTGGCGCGTGACGAGGGCCCCTACGTCGTCGGCCTCATTGACCTCGACGGCATCGAGGGGCCTCGGCTGGTGGCCAACCTCGGAGGGCAGCGAGCCAACAGCTCGTCCAGGCGCTCATAGCATTGACGGACACTCTCCTCTTCCTCGCCGCTGGCGACGAAGCCGTCACAGCCTTCGAACGACTCGACGAGCGAACCCATCCCGCTGGCGGGCGACACGCTCATGGATTTCTCCAAGCGATGAGCCGTCGCCAGGTGCTGAGGGTCTCGTCGGTCGTTCCCTGCTGTCGCCAGAACTCCGCCGCGGTGCCGAAGCGTGCGTCGAGCTGGTCGAGGAAGCTGACCATGGTCTCTGAGCGCGCGTCCAGGACGAAGGCCGGGATGTCCTCGGCCAGCTGCTGGAAGGCGGCGGCTCCCCGGATGCGCTCGACAATCGGCGCCATCCTCTCTCCTGTGGCTGCGTAGTCCGCGATCACGGCTTCCCGGTCCACCCCGGCGACCTCCAACAGCAGCGCGACGAGCACGCCGGTGCGATCCTTGCCGGCCGTGCAGTGGACGAGCGCCGGCGTGCCCCCCTTTGCCACGAGGCGGTCGAGGACCTGCGCGAACACCCGGCCGCCGATATCAGCCATCTCTAGATACGCCTCGACCATGATCTCGACCGGATCGACCCCCGACGCCAGGCGTGCCAAACGGGTCCGCCGGCGGCGGGCCATGTCGTCACCGTCGAACGCCTCGAGCTCCACCACCTCGACACCGGCCGCCGCCAACCGATCCTCGCTGCGCTCCGCCCGTTCAGCCATGGTGCGCAGGTCGATCACCTGCACCAGACCCACCTCATCGACGAGGACGCGCACATCGGCCGTCGTCAGGGCGTCGAGGGCGTCACCCCGCAGCAGCACCCTCGAGCGAGTCCGGGCGTTGCCCGCAGGCAGTCCGCCCAGATCGCGGACGTTGTGAGCGCCCTCCAGATCGAGCCACGCTCGATCCGGGGCGACGGCGCGGCCATGGTCGTCCACGTCAGCCAACTCGGCCGATGACCAGCGATGGTCGGGCGACGCCGGACGGTCCGTTCACCTCGACCACATCGGACCGGTCCTGCACGATGAGCACCGGGACTGCCTCCGCCAGCCAGTACCGAAGCACACGAACCTCGCCCGGGCCGATGGTGTCGCTCAGCCGGAGTCGCTCGCTCGCTCGTCCGCGCGTGCGCAGCACCACCCAGAACGGACTGTCTCCCGCCGCCACGTCGACGACCGTGGCCTCCATCAGGCTGACACCGACGACGCCCGAGGCGAGCTGTGCGTGATGGGCCGCCAGCAGCAGGCGCACCTGGCCTGCCCACGGACGCCTGTCGACCAAGACCACGAGCACAGTCGGCAGCAAGCACAGGCCGCCACCCGGGGCGACGACGGCGAGGGCGGCAAGAGGCCCATGCTCGAACTCTGCCCGCGGAGATCGAGTCGGCGACGCCGTTCACTGAGTGTTCGCCTGGGGTTCGGCTGATGGTGACCATGCCCGGAAGCGCCTCCGCTGACGACGAGTTCATCTCCGAGCTGATCGACGCCGGGATGGACATCGCCCGCATCAACTGCGCGCACGCTCGCCGAGTACCGCCACGCCCGCACGAATGTGTCCTGCGCCACATCCTCGGCGGCGGAGCGATCCCGAACGATGGAGAGCGCCAGCCCATAGACGCGGCTCTGGAACCGGCGGATGAACACCAGCGCAGCATCTGGGAATGACACCCTGAAGTGGCCCCAGTCGGGGCCGGCCACGAACGCCTCGTCCGACGCGTTCCACATGCTCTTCCTTACTGGCGCGGACGGCAGCGCGGATCTCTCGAAAGACCAATCCGCACCGCAATGACGTCCGGTAGTACCCGTCATGAACGTCCAAGACAGGCTCGAACGCCGACACGCTGAAGCGCACGAGCTCGAAGCCGTCGCTGGACAGAACCGGCCTCGGTGGGCGTGGCTCGCCCTGAGGTGCCTGGGTGCGCTCGCCGTGTTGGCTGTGGGGGCCGTCCGCCTCCAACAGTACTTCGGTCCATACGCCTCGATCCCGACGATCGGGACGCTGTTCCTGGCGAACTTCGCCGCGGCAGTCGTGATCGCCGTCGCGCTGCTCGCGCCGCTTGAACATGTCGCGGGACGTTGGGCGGGCATGGCGATCCCGCTCATGACCATCGCGGGAATAGCCCTGAGCGCGGGATCCCTCGTCTTGCTGCTCATCAGCGAGCGCACGCCGCTGTTCGGCTTCCAGGAGCCCGGTTACGACCCCACCGTGATCGCCGCCTCCCGCTTCATCGAGGTCGCGGCGGTGGTGCTCCTCGTTGGCTCGCTCATCGCGCGCTTCGCAACGAAGGCTCCGAAGCGCCGCTGGTAGACGTTCACGACTCGACAACAAGGAGACACACGACATGAAACGACAACCCCTCATCTACGTGGCCACCGCCACCGCCGCCGTGATTCTCGCCGCCTGCGGTTCCAGTGCGTCACGACGAGGAAGCGCGTGCTGCGCGTGTCCATCGTCAGGCGACGCTGGCGAGGACCCGGACGAGCGGCTGCAGGTCCTGCCTCGTCGAGCACGGCCAGCGGCTGGCAAGTGATGAGCTGGGGCATTGGCCTCGAGCCCGAGTCATGTCGCACCTCCATGATCACCCCTATGGACGGCCCGGCACCCCGACTGCCCCCACGGCGAGCGTGATCGCCAGCGGCGAGCAAGCCGATCGACCCGTCACCCTCCCTCGCGCTTGGTTCAGACTGATGCCGCCAGCGGGCGACGTTCATGTCACCGGTTGTTCGGCGGACCCGACCTGCGCTCGGGAGAACGTCCCGAGGCGTCTCACCTGTCACCCCGGTGGTTCGAGCGGCCCACGCGGCGTCATCGCCGAGCCGTCTCGATCGGGAACGGTCTACGGGCGGATCGCCCGAAGGGCGGCCAGTCCGGAGCCGCGGGCACCCGCCATGTCGAGATCGGGGACGATGGCGAACTCGGTGGCCTTGGCCTGCTCGGCACGCAGTTTCGTGGCCGCCCGGACGCACTCGACGAACCAGGTCCGGAACTCGACGGCGGCGTCGGTCACGCCGCCACCGACGAAGTAGGCGTCGGGGTCGATGACGTTGGCGGCGATGGTGAACATCCGCCCGATCGCCATCGCCTGCTGCTCGAAGATGCGAATGGCCAACTCGTCGCCCCGCTCGCCGTAATCGCGGACCAGCTTGGCGGCAACGCCGATGTCGACGTCGGCCAACGGGTGATCCGGGTAGCGGGTCAGCCAGAACGGCAGCAGGTTGTTGGCGATGCCGCTCAACGACGCGACGCTCTCCAGGTCGGCGGCGAACCCGCAGTTGCACCGCGGCACCGACTGGCCCAGCACGAGCAGGCCGTCCATCGGGATCTGGACGTGGCCCAACTCACCGGCCATTCCGGCCGCGCCCCGCACCACTCGACCGGCCTCGATCACCCCGCCGCCCAGCCCGGTGCCGACGATCGCCGACACCGACGAACGTCGTGACGCCTCGTCGCCGAAGTGCCGCTCGTGTGCGTACAGGGCGGCGGCATTGCCGTCGTTGTTGTAGATCACCGGGAGGCGCAGACGTTCCTCGACAGCGCCACGGAAGTCGAAGCCCCACCACTCGGCGGCGGCAAAGTTGGTGGCCCCGCGCGCCGAGATCACACCGTCGGCGCTCGCCGGCCCCGGCGTATCGAGCCCGACCGCACGCACCGCGGCACGACGCGTGGCGGTCAGCGCCAGCACCAGTTCCATCGCCTCGTCGATCGCCGCGATCGCCGCCGCCGGGCCATCGAGCACGCAGCTCGGCAGTTCGACCATGTGATCAACGAGAAACCGCCCGTCCTCGCTGAGCACTGTGGCGTTGGTCTTCGTCCCGCCGACGTCGAGCCCGACGACGACGGCCGCGGTCGCTGCCGACATCGCCGCCATTCTGGCCGCGACGCAGTGGCCGTTGCCGAGGAGCCGCCGATGCCGTGCCGCGGTGTCGATTTCGCCAGCCGACGACGTTGCTGTCCGGGTATCGGCTTCGACGGCGCGGGTGGCGGTGAGGTACCGGTCGGCGACCACGGTGTCGGCGATGGGGCGTGGACGAGGGTCATGCGGGGTGAGCGGCGACCCAGCAGCGCGGGGAACCGACGTCCACGACCCCAACGACTCCCGTGCATGAACACCGCTAGGTTGCGGCCGTGCGCGCCGCGGTGCTTCGTGAGATCGGTGGGACGCTCGAGTTTGCAGAGCTGCCCGACCCGGTCCCGGGGGAGGGCGAGGTGGTCGTGGACGTGAGCCACGCCTCGGTCAACCCCCTCGACATCTGGATCAGCCGAGGCACCCCGGGCGCGGCGGCGGCCCACCTGCCGTGGATCCCGGGCACCGAGGCGGCAGGCACGTACGCGGGCCGCCCGGTGCTCATCCGAGGCGGGGGCCACGGGGTGGTGCGCCAGGGCCTGTTCGCCTCGAAGGCTGCGGCCTCACCAGAGGCGATCGTGACCCTGCCCGCGGGGGTGGATCGTGCGGTGGCCAGTGCCATCGGCGTCGCCGGGGTAACAGCCTGGAACTGCGTCAACGTCCTCGGCCAGAGCTCGTCCGAGGATCGGGTGCTCGTGCTGGGCGCGAGTGGCGGTGTGGGTTCCCTGATCGTGCAACTCGCCAAGGCCACGGGCGCGACGGTGTGGGGACAGACGACGAGCGCCGCCAAGGTGCCGGCCATCGAGGCGCTCGGCACCGACCGCGCCGTGGTCACCGACGCTGACGGCCTCGCCGCCGCCGTCAGCGAGCTCCGGCCCACGCTCGTCGTCGACGGCATCGGCGGCACGTTCACCCCGGCCGCGGTGGCGGCGCTCGAGCTGCGTGGCCGGCTCGTCCTGTTCGGCGCCAGCGCGGGCGACGACCTCCCGCTGTCCAGCCGGGGCTTCTACCGCAAGGGGATCTCGATGTTCGGTTACACGGGCCTTCTCGAGCCGCCCGAACGCCAGGCCGCGCTGATCCCGCAGCTGCTCGAGCTCGTTCGCGACGGCCGCCTCGTCGTCCCGATCGAGGTGCTCTCCCTCTCGTCGGCCGCGGCGGCGTTCCAGCGCATCCTCGATCGCCAGGTGGAGGGCAAGCTCGTCCTCGACACCAGCCGCTGACAGGCCCTCGGCGGGTGGCCCGGCGCGCCCCCTCTCCGTCACGATCGGAGGCGGCACAGTCTGTCCTGATGCGCGTCGTGTCAGGCCAGAGGGTTTGGAGCGGCCCGCCCAACGAAGGCCTGTGAAGCACCGCAAGCCTCCGAGTGTCTCTGCAGCAATCGGATGTGGCGGCCGTCGACGCCAGCAGCCCAGGTGCGTTGCACGACGGGCGGGCTCCGCTCGGGAGCCTGTGGTCGTCGGTCTCCATATGCTGAGGTCTGTGGCGTACGCCCCTTCGGCTGACCGCTACCAGACGATGACGTATCGCCGGTGCGGACGCAGCGGACTGAAGCTGCCAGCCATCTCGCTCGGCCTGTGGCACAACTTCGGCCACGACCGGCCGGTCACCACCCAGCAGGCCATCTGCCGGCGCGCGTTTGACCTGGGCGTGACCCACTTCGACCTGGCCAACAACTACGGCCCCCCCTACGGCGCGGCGGAAGAGAACTTCGGAAAGCTGCTGGCCACGGACTTCGCGCCATTCCGCGACCAACTGGTGATCTCAACCAAGGCGGGCTATGACATGTGGCCTGGCCCCTACGGCGAGGGCGGCTCCCGCAAGTATCTGCTCGCCTCCCTCGACCAGTCCCTTCGTCGGCTGGGTCTCGACTACGTCGACATCTTCTACTCTCACCGCTTCGATCCCGATACCCGTCTGGACGAGACGATGGCGGCACTGGCCACCGCGGTGCAGCAAGGCAAGGCGCTGTATGTCGGGATCTCGTCGTACTCGGCGGCTCGTTCGGCCGAGGCGGCGCAGCTGTTGGCCGACGACGGCGTGCCGCTGCTGATCCATCAGCCGTCGTACTCGATGCTCAATCGCTGGATCGAGGACGACCGGCTCCTCCACACGCTGGAGACCGTTGGCGCCGGCTGCATCGCGTTTTCTCCACTCGCCCAAGGCCTGCTCACCGACCGGTACCTCGACGGCATCCCGGCCGACTCGCGGGTCGCCACCGGCGGCGCCCTGAGCCTCGACATGGTCACCGAGGACCGACTGGCCCGGGTGCGGGCCTTGGCGAGATTGGCCGAGGGACGGGGCCAGCGCCTCGCGCAGCTCGCCCTGGCATGGGCCCTGCGTGACCCGCGCATGACCTCTCTGGTCATCGGAGCAAGCAGCGTTGCCCAGCTGGAGATGAACCTCGCCTCGCTGGACAACCTCGCCTTCACCGTCGACGAGCTCAGCGCGATCGACCAGTACGCCACCGACGCCGACATCAACCTTTGGGCTGCCTCCAGCAACGCCTGACGTGATCGACAAGTGAGCCGGTGACCATTCGCCCACGATGTCGAGCGCCTATCCCGCCGACGGAGTCGAAGCCCCGCCAACAGGACCTGGTGTCACTCTCGTCCACTGTGGTGGCGCCTCGCGGGCGGAGGGACGTGGCGGATAGTGCCTGACTCCGTGGCGGAGTCCGCGTGTGGCCGGGGGGTCGCTACGCGACCCTCGGTGACGTCGGGGCCTTCATTCGGCGGCGTGCCTGCATCGAAGCGTCCGACTCCCGAAGATCGAAACGCAGTCGTCTGGATTGCCCTTTGTGAACTCCCCGGACAGTCGGAGGTCGAGGACATCGCAGCCCAGCTCGCACCGTTGCATCCGAAGCACAACACCTTCCCGGCTGAGGCGCTGCTCGAGCTGGCGGCCGATGCGATCGAGGAGTCGGGGGCAACCCGTAGCGCAGCCGATCGAGTTCGCCGGAATAGGCCGGCGATACCTGCCCGAGGGCACCGCGAACAGGGCGCAACACCACAAGAGTGACTACGCCCTACGCGCCGGCGCCATGGTTCGCGCCGGCGTTGATCCTGGGCTGGTCGACGAGGTGGTGCGGTGGCAGGCCGATGACCTCTGGTACTGGCCACTCGAGGCCGCGGCGCGGCCGACGTCGCCACTCGCGGTGGCACGTCGTGAGAGCCCAGCAGTGAGAAGGTCGCGCCAGGCGGGGAGCAGCCCGGCGGCTCAGGTCGCGGCGACACCGAGCAGGTCGCGGTAGCTGTCCTCGAGGCAGGACTGCAGGAGTTGGGGCTCGGTCACGGCCGCCGGGTCGAGCTGGACGCCGATGTCGAGGTGACCGGCGGTGGAGACCTGGGTGATGTTGAAGGCCGTCCCGGCGACGGGTCCCCAGCCGTACGTGTGCAGGGTGCGAGCTCCGGCGACCCAGGTGTCGCCGAGGAAGCCGGGCAGGTTGCTCGTAGCGAAGTCGATGTGCCCGGCCTGGTTGCGGATGATGCCCGTGACCACCCAGGTCGGCAGGAGGTTGGCGATCGCGGCGACCGTGGCCATCGGCCCGCCGCCGTGCACCTCGGCCCGGCACTCCCGGAGGCGCTCGTGGATCACCGCGAAGCGTTCGTCGGGAGGCATCGCTCCGGCCGGCACCTCGACCGGGACCGGGGAAAAGGCGTTCGCCGTCTCGGCGTCAGCTCGGGTGCTCACCACGAAGGTGATGTGGAAGCGGTCGGGGTCGGCGCCCAGGGCCTTGTGGTACCGGTGGCCGGCCTCGGCCGCGCCGGTCAGGAAGAAGTCGTTGATCGTGCCGCCGAGGCCCTTGGCCGCTCGGTGGGCCGGCTCGAACGGGACGCTGAGGGCCAAGAGACAGCGGCGGCGTGACCGCCGTCGCCACAGCTCGGAGCCCGCCGGTTGGAGCTGCTCGGTGCCCTGGTGGGCCAGGTGGGTGGCCTCGGTCGCGGCCTGGCCCAGGCGCTCGGGATGGGCGAGGGTGCCGAGAACCCGGCGACCAAGGTCGACGGGCATCCGCAGCGCTCTGGTCACAACTTCGGTGGCCGGCGCCTCGAGCCGCTCGCGACGGTTGGCGTCGGCCCGCAGCACCGCCTCCAGGTCGACGTCATCGCGCGGTGCTCGTCCCTTCTTGAAAGTGGTGTAGGACTCCGCCAGCTTGAGGGCGCTGAAGCCGTCGGCCACGGTGTGGTGGAGCTTGGTGACGAGGGCCCCGCGGCCGTCAGCGAGCCGATCGACCACCACGTACTGCCACAGTGGGCGAGTGTGGTCGTAGGGGTCCTGCAAGAACTGAGTGGTCCAGCCGATCAGATCGTTGAGCGAACCATCACCCGGCGCCCCGATGTGGCGCACGTGCCAGTCGAGCTCGAAGTCGGGGTCGAACGCCCACCGAGGCGAGGCGAGGGTCGCCGCGGTGGCTACCACGCGCTGGCGCAGGCGAGCGATCGTCGAGACGGCGCGAGCCATGGACCGACCGAACCAGACGGCGTCGAGTGGTCGGTCGAACAGCGTGAGCGATCCGCCGCTGGGGGCGAGCCAGGGATCCCGCTCGATCCGCCACATCATCGTCTCGGTCCCACTCATTCGCTGGTCGTGGTGCGGCTGCTCCCGGCTCATTGGGTGTCACCGTACGCCTCTGCAGAGCCAGACGATCACGGCTACCGGCTTCGGCGGACCGCGGCGAGCTCGCCGAAGCATTCATCGCCGATGCTCTCGCGCCATCCACGGCATCGACCGCGATCACTCACCCATACCGACGCGGGTTGTGCGGCCGGCACCCACGCCGGTTCCAAGCCTGATCGGGGAGGTCGGCGGCCAGCTGGCGGGAACTCTGACGCCCGATGTCGGCAGCGCATCGGAACGCTGACCGACGCCGAGGTAGCCGACACCGAACGGCGGCTACAGCGCGCCGAGCACAAGCGCCGTCGCCGTGGCGCAGCGTGACGATGGGCGGTGCAGCCGACCGCGCCACCTCAGCGAAGGCTGCCGCGACCAGGGCTGCGTCGTGGCCACCGTGGACGCAGCTCTTGCCAATCCGGGAGCTTCGCGCCCAGGTTTGCGATGGCGAAGCGATACGTGCGCCCGCGACTCACGGCACGCCGAGGCTGTTCTCAGCCAGGGCGGGCTCGCCAGAGACGCACGGGAGTCGGGATGCCCTTCATCACGACGGGTCCGAGCTCGTCGAAGCGCACGTCGGGTAGATCGTCGCCGATGTCGGCCTTCGTCGCCTCGGACAGGAGCACCTCGCCGGGTCCTGCCAGGTCGACGATGCGGGCGGCGAGGTTGACGTCGTGGCCAACGAGGTCGCTGCCTCGCGCGAGAGGGTGGCCATGGTGCATGCCGATCCGGACCCAAAGGGGCAGCCCGGTGGCTTTGGATTCCTGCTCGAAGCGACAAAGCAACGTGAGGGTGCCTTGCAGCGCGCCGACGGAGCTGGAGAACCAGAGCAACAAGCCATCGCCGAGCTCTTTGACGATTCGGGCATCTTGGGGCATGACATCGCGGACAAGACGCTCCTGCGTCACCAGCAAGCTGAGCGCGTCGGCATCTCCCTTCAGGGCGGTGAACTCGGTGAAGCCGACGATGTCGGTAAAGACGATCGTGCCCGAGAGCGCCTGAGCCACCGCGCCCGCCGCCATCACGACGGAACGATCTCGACCTTTCCGCTCATGGATGCAACGTCGATCGTCACGTCATCGCCCTCATCGCATCGGCAATGCACCCACCGTGCGTCCGATGCGCGCACGTCGGGGCGCACGCCTGGGGGCAGATGGATCGTGACCGAGCCGGAGAGGGTGCGGGCGCCGATGGGGCCGCCACCATTCGAGAACAGGACGACTTTGCCGCTGACCGTCCTCACGTCGACCGTGCCGGCCACGAGGCCGATCCGGACCGTGCCAGAGACGGTGGCGATGTCCGCCGCGTTCGTAGCTCCCACGAGTATCGCTCCGTTCTTCGTGGAGGCGCGACAATGGCCGGCGCACTCGTCGATCTCGATCTTCCCGGATCCCGTGCGCAGATCCGCCTCTGCCGCCGCGGCGACGCCGATCCTCCCGCTGGCCGACGTCACACTGACCGAGCCGAGCCGCCCCCGCAGCTCGATCGCACCCGAGGTGGTCCCGACCATCACATCGGTCCCGGTCGGGCACCGCACCGCGATCGAGCGCGACGGGCGGTCCGGGCGGATCTCAACGACCCGATCATCTGTCCCAGCGAAGTGGGTACCGCTGTCCACGACCACACCGGTGCGGTCCTCAGCGGTCACGTCCACGCGCCCCGAAGTGTTGCTGATGCGCAGACGGACGCGAGCGTCCGAGGGTGGTAGAGCCACGGCGCCATTGTCGCACCGCGAGGAGCACACCGCCTGCGACCGTGACAGCTGACGACGAGCGAGCCTTCCCGATGCAAGCGCATGTCGTCGGACAGTGCAAGGGCCGCCTGTGTCGCGCAGAAGCCCACGCGCCGGCGGCGCGCTCGGGGCCACCCACCCACGGGATCGACGTCCCGCTGATGTTCGACCACCTCCCCCGTCCGCCTCCTCGAGGGCCACCCGGCCGCCGAGCGACTCGTCAAGGCCATGAGCGGAGCTTGGCTTAGCTTCGCCCGCACCGGCGACCCCAACCACCACCTCCTCCCCGAATGGCTCCCCTACTCCCTCGACGAGCGCCCCACCATGCTCTTCAACACGACCACCTTCAGGTCGCCAACGAACCCGACCGCGAAGAGCATCTGGCCTCGGGCGATCGAACCCCAGCCTGAGTTCTGAGGCGCCCGAGCCGAGATCACGCCCTACTCGTTCCGGCACACCTACGCCCAGCGCCACGCCGCCGCCGGCACCCCCCTCGAGGTGCTCGCCGCCCTCATGGGCCACACCAAGCTCTCGACGACGCAGGGCTACTACCGAGTCACCCACAGGCGGAAACGCACAGCCGTCGACCAGCCCGCCTCGCTGCAACTGAACCGCAGAGACGAACGCGTCCGCCCGACAGTCGAGCGTCTGCTCGACAACGAGCATCTCCGTGACGCCGGCGGCCAGGTGGCGGTGCGCGTGCCACCACCCAGGACGCCATCGCCGTGCTGCGACGAAGCCGGGCTCAGCTCGACACCACCGTGCCGGTCCGGTTTCTCGGCGTGATCGGCTCACCGACACCCCGGCTGTTCCCCAATGTCGTCCGCGACCACGAGACAGACGATGAGCGCTGACCGTGGCGAGGCCATGCGCGAGGCGCGGCACCTGGATGGCCAACGCAAACGCACGCTGATCCTCGCCGCGGTCGACGCCGCCCACCAACAAGGCCAAGTGCTCACAATCGCCGGCATCGCCCGCACCGCACGGGTCGGGCGCAAGTTCGTCTACGACCATCCCGACCTGCGCACCGAGACCGAACTCACCGTCGCCCAGGTCGCTCAACGCCAGGCGAACGACATGATCGCCGCAGCACGCGTCACTGGCACCTCGTCGCGAGCCGATCAGGAGAACAGCCGCGCCCACAACCGTCGGCTGCAACAACAGCTGCGGTCCCTCGAGAACCGCCTGTCCGAACTCGAGGGGGCCCGACTCGTCGCCGACGAACTCCCCCCCACCGACGTGGTCACGCAGTTCGCCGACCACCACCTCGCCCAGCGCGTCGCCGAACTCGAACCGCAACTGTTCAAGACCGAAGAAGCGCTCCGACAAGCCGAGGAACTCGACGCCGCCCGCGCCGTCAACCGACAGCTCATCCACCGCGCCAACAGCACCGACCCCAGCGGCAGCCCAAGCTCGACCACACGAGCGCACCGCCAGACGGAACCACGACCGACCACTGCGATCGACCTTGGCCTCGCGATCCCTGGACCGCCACTCATCCCGACCATCGGATCCTCCGCCAGGTCCGGTCGTACGCCACCTGACCGACCCGCCGGCGCCCCGGGCCGGAACATTCTGGCACGGCCGCCTGACCCGATCGCGGGTACGCAGCCGTCGATTTGTACGGGCTGGCGCCTCGCGAGAGGAGCGGCGGGCCTCGTCGGGAGACTCCTTGGCGTGGATGCACCCGTTGTTGGGAGGTGTCGAAAAGCCATCACGCCCGTCGGCCGTCGAACACCGACCAGCAGATGTCGTTTCGCAACCGCTGATCGTCAAGGACGAGTTCGCGGATCGCATCCGGGAGCTGTTCGTGCTGCCACCGGCACTCAAGCCGGCCGGCGCGCTCCTCGCATCCGGGGGCCGCACGCGCCGCCTTGATCGCGTAGGCGGCAGCACCGAGCTCGTCCGCGGCGACATCCGCGACCACTGCCGCCTGGCCGGCTGCATATGCGGCATGCCGAGCGGCTCCGCTTAGCTCTCGTGCGGCACCCATGGCATGGCCACCCGCTGCCCGGGACTCAGACATCCTGATCTCGCCGCGCGTCCATGCCCGAATCTGCTCGACCGCCTGGCGGGGCCGCGGATCCGAGGGCTGCACCGACTCGAAGAGGTGCAGAACGTGCTCTGCGCACACGGCCGCCCACAGAGCCAGGAGCCGATGGTCGGAGTCCGTGAGCGTCCCCCCGCGGCGGATGGTGATGAAGCGGCGGTCGCGGTCCTGGGGGAGGATCACGGGATGAACCGTATCCGCGTGCACCTGCCAGTCGGTTGCGGGCAGGCAACTATCGCGAGCACGGACGCGCCGCCCTTCGGCTCGCCTCGGCGTACGAAATCGGCGATCCCGGACTCTCGGATCGCCAGCTCATGGCCGTCCCGAACATCCGAGAACTCGCGACTGATCGTGTCTGCGCCGGCACGCTCGAGCCGGGCCGCGCCAGCTACGACGTCGAGCGATCTGTTGCGGCTAGAACCGAGGTTGACGAGCGCATCAGCTCGCCAAGGTGCCCGTCCACGCCCAGGCGAACGTGAAGGCCGACTTCTGGAAGATCTTCGACGACATCGACGCCAAGCCCGGAACCGCCGCCCAGGCCGTGGCCCAGCGCCGGGCCAAGGCGTTCGCGTCGAAGTGGCGCACGCTCTACCCTGGCGCGGTGGAATGCCTCGAGTACGACTTCGAGCACCTCATCGTCTACCTGCGCTTCCCTGCCGAGCACCACGGCCGCATCCGGCACTCGAACTTCGTAGAGCGCACCTCCGGCGAGACCCGCCGGAGAGTCATCGGCCGACTCCCCGGCGAGCGCAGCTGCCTGTCGCTGGTGTGGGCCGTGCTCGACCGGGCCAGCCGCGGCTGGCGAGGCGTCATCCAGACCATCCCCTCGATCCGCCTCCTCGCCGAGCTCCGCCGAGAGCTGTTCAACCCCGCCATCGACCACGACGACGAGCTCGCCGAAACTGTCACACCCGCCGCGTAACATGACCATCGGGAGCCTGCGTCAGTCGGCTTTTACACCAGACCTGGGACGCCACCGGCGAGGCGTCGATCGATCTCTTCGCCCATGATTCGGCAATCCGTTGCTGGATGGTCGTAGCGGCACAGCAGGGCGCCCTCGAGGTAGTCGCGCGCTCGTTGCAGCCGGGCGATCTCGGCGTCGAGGCTGGCCAGGCGCTGGCGCGCGATCGCCTTCCACACGGTGACGCTCGTCGCATCGAGCACGCCGGTGATGTCGTCGAGTGACAGCCCGGCGTCTTGGAGCATGCCGATGAACACGAGTCGGCGTAGCGTCTGGTCTCGGTAGCGACGTTGTCCTGACCGGCGGGCGTCGGCGGTGAGCAGCCCTCGGCGCTCGTAGAACCGCACGGTCGAGGTAGCCACGCCGGCTCGTCGCGCGACGTCACCGATGGTCAGCAGCGCAGCGTCCACAGACCCACCTGACTTGAACTGGGGTTCAACTGTCAACGTGGGCGACCGAGACCCGCGCTGTCGTAGTGGCCAGCCCGACTGTCAACGGTCGAGGGGGGTCGTTACGGCCCGAATGCAAGGCGCCACCTTTCCCGTCCTCCCAAACCTCGGACACGCTGGCGGTGACTCGTCCCACGTTTGGGTCTTCCAGCGCCCGCCCGGGATGCTCAGTGATCGATCCTCCGGTAGTGGGTGAGCTTGTACTCACGTCTCGGTGCGCTCGCTAGCGCTGTGCGTGGCACGAGGGGCCACGCCCGAGTGCCCGAGGGGACAAAGGTCCTGGTGGCTCGGGGCCTTCGCTGGTGGGTGGGTCGTTGAGACTGCGCTACGCGTTGAACCGTGGGGGTGCTTGGCTGGGACCGCGTTGTTGGTCTGGTGAGCCGTCCGCGTCGTCGCCTGATCGCCGTGGTCGGTGCCATCGTGGTCGGCTCGTCCACGTTGGCCGGGGGCGCGGCTCGGGCGGCGGCGTCGGGTCGGTCGGACTGGGTGGCGCCGGACGTCGTCGTCGATCTGGGCGCCAGCGGTCGACCGATCCTGCCCGATGCCGACCGTGCTTCCGAGTCGACGCGAGCGGCCACGCCGATGCTCACGTTCACGTTCAACTCCCCCTCCTCACCGTGGACGGACGACGAGCTGACCACCCTCAGGGCCGAGACCACCGCGATCTACCCGGTGGCCGTCAAGGTGTTCGGCGCACCCACGTTCGGTCATGCCGTGAACGTGAGCAAGAACCCCGCACTCGGGGCGGGCGGCACTTACGACCCCTCCACGAACAACATGACACTCGGCACCACCGAGGCGGACGTGGTGGCCCACGAGATGCTCCACGCCTTCCGCGACGACTGGATCATCCACCTGTCGACGTACGAAGAGGCGATGGCCCGAGCGGGCGAGGTCGAGATCATGAACCGGCTCCCGCAGTACCCCTACCTCGACCGCAATCACCACTACACCCAGGACGTGTACTACGACGCCACCAACGCGCAGGCCATCGGCGGGATCGGTGGCTGCTTCTGTGGCTTCGCCAACTCGTTCTTCCGCTACCAGATCGGCGGGTACGCGTGGGGCAAACCACTGATCGAGGACCCGACCTTCCTGATCCGCTTCAACCACGCCTACTACGCACTGCGGGCGACGGGCGCGGATTACCACGAGAGCGACCTGGTCGACATCGCCGCGGCGGTGAAGCCTCGCGTCGAGGGGGTGCCGTTCCGGGTGTGGTACCGCCAGCAGGGCTCGCTCGCGACCCGGCCCCCAGCGGGCTATTTCCTCTACACGCTGGCCAACCAGTACACCACCTACTTCTTCCAGAGAGCGCTGTCGGGTGTCGAGCGAATGCAGGTCGGAGCGACGGTGAGCTGGACCGTCTACGACTACGCAGGCGCGGTGCTCTCGAAGGGCTCGGCCGCGACCACCTCGTACGGCTGGGTCGACGTCACTCCGACACTCCCCCTTGGGTACCGGGGGCGCATCCGGATCGTCACGAGCCGCGATCGCCCCGGACGGCTCCACGGTCCAGGGCACGGTGCTGCGCAGCGCCAACGGAGTTGACGCTTCCCCCTCGACGTGGGCGTCTTCGGCGTCGTCCCGGGCATGAGGACCGGTTCCGTCACCGTCACGCCCCTCGACGACCCGTCCAAGGCGGTCACCGTCCCCCTGGTGAACGGGGCGTTCTCGGCACTAACCCTCGAGAGCCTTCGGGGACGCTTCACCGCCTCCTTCACCGCGCCAGGCGCGACCCCTATCACCAGAAGATTCACGAAGGATGCCAGCAGGTATTACGTGCTTCTCGCGGCCCCTGACCTCCACGTTGCGCTCACCGGGTTGCCCGCCTCGATCCGCGTCGGCACCGCAACCACCGCGACCATCAACGTCTCGAACGCAGGGCCCTCGGCCGCAAACGGCGTGACCCTGCGCCTGGCAGTCCCGCCCGGCATGGCCGTCGTGTCGACGGCGCCGGGCCCGCCCGCGGTGTGGTGTACCCGTCCTACCCGGACACAGTGGTGTTTGCCGTCGGGACGGTCGCCGTCGGTTCGAGCGCCAGCGTTCAGATCAAGCTGAAAGCGACGGCGAGGGGTTCCCTTCCGCTCACGGCAACCGCCGTCGCATCCGAAACCGACCCCACCACGGGTAACAATGCCGTAACTCGGATCGTCGTCGCCAACTGACACCGCGGCCCTCGCGGCGTTTGCTGCGGTGCGACCCCCTTGGTTCCTGACCCTGATCGGGGTGGGTAGCAGGCCGCATGCTCCAAGGAGCACAGGCAGCGATGGGACGACGCTCTCGCCGCCTATGGGGCTCACCAACGGGCCGAAGAGGACAGGCGGGCGGCGGCGAGAAACGCCGCCCCTCTATCGAGTTCCAGGTGCGGGTTCTCGTGGGACTTTCGTCAGCCTGAGCGGCCGCTTCAGCGAGCGTGCCGATCACGCCGCGAGCTCAGCCCAACGCGAACGGGGGATACCGGTCGGTGAGAAGGAGAAGATACGCCTCGAACCTGAGCTGGTACCGGACCACGTTGACCACGAAGTCGCGCAGACCCTTGGGCCAGCGGCCGGTGAACAGCACGGCGAAGAAGCCGATCACGAAGACGATCACGGCGGCGATCCAAAGCGCAACGAGGACTATGGCTTGTGGGATCGCCAAGATGAGGCGAAAGCCAACGGTGACACGGTTGCGGTTCTCGAGCTCGGGCCGCACGTCGACCCGCAGGCGCGAGACATCGCCGGGATCTGGCGAGGTGGTGTCGAAGTTGAACGGCGGGTATTCCTCCTGGAGGAAACCGCCGTAGATCGTCACACGCGCCTGATAGCGCAGGAACATGGCTTGCACTTTGGCTATGCCGTCGGGGAACCTGCCGGTGAAGACGATGATGAACCAGGAGATGACGGCGAGGATCTCGACCACCGTGCGGAGGGCGTACAGGACCATGAAGTGGGGGATGGCCAAGAACCATTGCACGACCGGCCGCCAGTTGGCGACCCGTTCCGGCGGATCGAACGTCAGCGTGGCGGGATACGGGCTGGGCGTCGCCTGCATTGGTCCTCCCTTCGTCGACCAACGTTCAACCCTAGTCCTCCCCGGTTCACGGCCCTGCGCCCGCAGCGCCGACGCTCAGGGTCGAGTCGGCTTGGAGAGAGGCTCCCGCCCCTGGCCCACGACCCCGGTCCGGTCGCCCCGACGCGGCCGACCGACTTGACGCCTCCGACAGGCCCGCGATCGGCCAATGTCGGGCACGCGGGCCCCGGTGGGCCGTCGTGGGATGCCCTACTGCGTCACGGTTCGTGCCCGAATCCACCCGGTTGAGGCTCGTCGTCGTCACCCAGGAGCGGCGAGCGACGAGACGTGGTGGGGCTCGACAGTGACCTCGGCGTCGCGGAGCATGGCCAGCACTCGGTTCTCCCGACCATAGGTGAGCGGGTAGAAGAAGAACTGATCGAGTGGGTACCACAGGCCGAGCCACGCCAGCACGAACCCGAAGTGGTCAGTCAGGAGCCGCTCGATGCCGTCGACGGGCTCGATCTGCGCCGCCCACGCCATGATGACGAGCCCGACCGCGGCGATAGGGATCCCGACTCGCAAGGCTGAGACGCCATCGAACCGGCGAGAGTCCTCGACGGTCGCGCGCATCTCGTCGTCGAGCGTTCCGCTCGCCCGCTCGAAGAGCCTGAGTCCCACCCGAACTGACGTCTCTCGGTCCTCACCGAGCACAACCCGGCCGTACAACTGCACCGCTCGAAACTCGGCGAACTGGGTGCCGTCCTCGACGAGGCAAGTGACGCGGGGGTCCCGCCGCAGGTTGGCGACCTTTCTCGACCGCGGGTCGGTCCAGAACGTGAGCCGCCCACCGAGCACGACGTATGACATCGGGACGACATGGGGTGTGCCGTCAGGATTGATGGTCGCCATGTGCGCTCGCCAACTCGCCTGAAGGTACGCGGCCACCTCGTCTTCGGACATCGCGAACTGGTCACGTTGCGCCATCGGCTCACCCTGAGCCGCCGGCCCGCTCGACGGCAGGGAGGTGCGCCGCTCCACACGCTCGACAACGCGCAGTGTCCGTCCGGCCCGGCCAGCGCGATCCCTCGGCCCGGCCCGATCAGCTCCCGCCAGTCGTGCTCCATGGATGAACGGGATCGCTCCCCCATCCCGGCGGACTACGTGGGCAGCGCCTGCGCCTTGCCTCCCCTGCGTCGATCGCATGCCGGCCCCGCGGCGCTGAACGAAAGCCTGGTGCCCGGTGTCGAAGAGCCGGACGAGAGGGCGGGATGCCCATGGGCCGTCGCCGCGTGCCGACCGGGGCGACCGCGGCTGTCCTGAACGTGACGGCGATCGGGGCCCGCCCGGGCTTCGTGCAGGTGTTCCCGACCGTCAGGGCGTGATTGGCGCGTCGTCGAACCTCAATATCGAACGCGTCGAGACCATCCCGAACCTCGTGGTGGTCCCGCTCGGCAACGGCGGAGCCGCGACGATCTACAGCCAAGGCGGAGGACACTTCATCGTTGACCTCTCCGGCGTCTTCGTGACCGCATCGTCGAGTCAGGACGGCCGGTACGTCGTCGTCACGCCGACCCGGTTGATGGACCCCGGACCGGTGCCGGTGGCAAGTTCAGCCCGGGCGAGTCCCGCACCCTGGCGGTGCTCGGCCGGGCCGGTTTCCCCGCCTCCGGGGTCGAGGCCGTGGTGTTGAACGTCACCGCCACCCAATCCACAGCACCCAGCTACATCCAGGTCGTGGGCCCAAGGGGCGCCACGCCGCTCGGCGCGTCATCGAACCTGAACGCCATCGCCGGGCAGACCATCGCCAACCTCATCGTGGTCCCGATCAAGCCGGGTGGCACGGTCACCTTCAACGACCAGGCCGGGGGTCACTCCTCGCCGACGTGTTCGGCTACTTCACCGACGCTTCGGCCGCGAGCTCGAGCCTGGGTCTGTTCCGAGCGCTCAACCCCGCCCGGAACGTCGAGACCCGCACCGGGCCGCGCCCCGTGGCCGGGTCCATCACCCCGCTCAACCCGCTGGGCCGTGGCGGTGTGCCGAGCTCGGGCGTAGCGGCTGTCGTGGTAAACCTGACGGCCACGCAGGCCGCCGGGCCGGGTTGGCTCCAGGCCATCCCCACGGGGCGCAGCGTCCCCGCGCCTTCTCGAACGTGAACATCGAGCGGGTTGGTCAAACGATCGCCGGTGCCGCTTTCGCGACGCTGGGCATTGGCGGCGGACTGGGTGTGTACACCCTGCAAGCCACGCACCTCGTGGTCGACTTCAGTTGCTACTTCACCGGCGTGACGCCCGCTGCGCCCCCGTTCGCGACGTCGGTGTCGGCAAGCGGTCGTTACTTGCTCGACCAGTTCGACCAGCCGTACCTGATGCAAGCCGACTCGTCGTGGTGTCTCGCCAACCAGTTGACGCCAGCGCAGGCCGACACGTTCTTCGCGAACCGGGCGGCGCAAGGGTTCAACACCGTCCTGATCACGTGGTCGTGCGGCTCGTACGAAGGGTGGCCCTCGGATGGGGCGAGCTTCGACGGGTCGAAGCCATTTGTGAACGGCGACTTTGCGCAGCCCAGCTCGACGTACTGGTCGCGGTTCGACCAGTACGTGTCGCTCGCCAGAGCTCATGGGATCACGATCGCGATCGACACCGACACCGGGTCATGGCAGAGCGCGATGCTCTCTGCCGGCCAGGCGAACATCTTCAACTTCGGTGTGTTCCCCGGCAACCTGTACGGCGCCTACGGGAACGTCATGTTCGTCGACGGGAACGACTACGGCGGCGGCAGCCCGGACGGCGTCGTACTCGCCGAGATGGACGGCATCCGCTCGGTCGCCCCGAAGGTGCTGCAAGCGGTGGAACTCTTCCCGACGATCTCGACCACGTACGACGACGCGAACGCAGTGAGCCGCTCCGATTGGGTGTCCGCCTACAGCTACTACCCGACGTACGACGTCGTCTTGCGCGCCTACAGGGGGACACCGACGACCATCGACACGTCGAAGCTGCTGGGCAACGTCGCCGCTCGGTGGTTCGATCCGACCACCGGAGCGTTCCAGCCGGCGAGCGCGCCGTACACGACGCCGGGAGCGCACTCGGACGGGACTCACGACTGGGTGCTCGTCTTCGGTTGACAGCCGCCTTCGGTGTGGGGTGGCTCAGGCGCACAGACCGCCGACGGGGCCCACCGACCGTCTCAGGTCGCAGCGATCGCCTCCAGGACCGGTAGGCGGGCCGCGGAGCGCGCTGGCCGTACCGCAGCGACCATCCCGACGAACGCCCCGACCACGAGGACGGCGAGCAGGCGTCCTGCCGGCAGGGCGAGGCTCACGGGAGATCCGCCCCGGATGCCGGCGACCAATGCCCAGGCGATCGCGGTGCCGACGACAAGGCCGCCGACCGTGCCAAGGCCCGAGATGACGACGGCCTCCAGCCGCACCAGCGATCGCGCCTGTGCCCGTGACTGGCCGACGGCCCGGAGAAGTCCTAGCTCGTGACGCCGTTCGTGCACGGCGAGCGAGAGCGTGTTCGTGATCCCCATCACGGCGATCAGGATCGCCAGGACCAGCATGACGTACACGATCCCGAGGAGGAGATCGAGCCCTTCCGTGACCGAGGCGACGTACTGGTTCTTCGTCTGCACGGCTCCGGCGCCGTACCGCTCGGCGACCGGTTCGATCGCCGCCTGCCCGGCTTCCACGGAGACGCCGGGGTCGAGTTTGACAAAGACGGAGACGTCGGCGTCCTGTAGTGCGTGCGGTGACCACGCTGCTCGACCGAGCAACAGGCCGCCGGTGATCTCGTTGCTGTCGTACACCGCCCCGAGGCGGAGGGGTGTCGTCGCTCCGTCGAGGAACGTGAAGGCAACGGTGTCACCGATCCGCCAACCCTTGCTCGTCGCCTGCGGTCGGGAGGCGGCGAAGCTCGTGGCTCCGAGGCTCGGGAGGGATCCGGCGACGACGCGCACGTCGAGCACCTGGGCGACGCGTGCCGGGTCGCTGACGATGCTGACCGTCGTGGAGTGGGTGCCGAGGCGGACCGGACCACGGCCGAGCCCGATCGCCGTGTCGACCCCGGGCAGGCGAGTGACGTCGGTGGCGAGCGCGGGGCTGAGCGCGCCGCCGCCGAAGCCGGGGCTGGTGACGACGAGGTCGCCGGCGAACGTGCCCCCGACCTGCTGCTGGATCGAAGCCTCGATCGAGGCGACGGCGACGGTGACGAGGGTGACGACCCCGACCCCGATGAGCAAGGCGTTGGCGGTTCCGGCGGCTCGGCGGGGACTGCGTCGGACGTTCTCGCGAGCCAGTGCGCCCGTCACGCCCCGCCACCGCTCGAGCGGCCAGCCGACGACGTTGGCGGCGGTCCGGACCACCGCCGGCCCGAGCGCGATCGCGCCCACCAGCAGACCCACCGCGCCGGCGCCGACCAGCGCCACGTCAGCGGCCACGCCTCCGATCGCGAGCGCGACGGCTCCCACCGCAGCGAGCGCGGCGCCGATCATCGTGCGTCGGCGTGAGCCTCCTCGGGGCTCCGAGGCCGAGTCGCGCAGGGCGGCCAGCGGCGGGACCCTTGCCGCCGCGAAGGCCGGGGTCAGCGCGGCCACGAGGGTGACGACGACGCCGACGAGCCAGGCGACGAGAAGGGCGGCCGGCCTGAGGGTCAGACCGCCGGCGGGCAGCGCGAACCCGAAGGCGTCGAAGACACCCTTCAGCAGCTCGGCCATGCCCACACCAGCCGCGAGTCCGACGCTCGCGGCGGCTACCCCGACGACGCCGGCTTCCAGGAGCACGCTCCCGAGCGCCTGACGGCGCGACGCGCCTACGGCGCGGACCATCGCCAACTCCTGTCGCCGCTGGGCCACGATCACCGAGAAGGTGTTGTGGATGCTGAGCGTCGCCACGAGCACCGCGATCACGGCGAAGGCGACGAGGAACGTACTCAGCATGTCGAGGAAGACGCGGTTGATCTGACCGATGCTCTCCTCCGTGAGCTGGCGCCCTGTGATGGCTTCGGTGCCCGCGGGCAGGACCCCGCTGATGCGGTCCCGCAGCTGCGTCTGCGAGACGCCGGGGGCGGCCTGTACCACGACGGTGCTGATGCGGCCGGGAGCCGCGGTGACGTGCTGTTCGCGCGCCCGCGAGCGTGAAGGCGGTGAAGGTGGCCCGCCCGAACCCGTCGGCGTTCCCGAAGGTGGCGATGCCGACCACCCGGACCGGCACGGGTTGCGGGGTCTGGAGGGTGGTGACCGAACCCACCGTGAGATGGCCCGCGCTCGCCGCACCGCGGTTGATCACCACTTCGTCGTTCGCCCGCGGCGCGCGTCCCTCGACGAGCCGGTACGGATTCAGGGCCGGATCCTCGATCCAGCTGCCGGCCAGCCGCGGAGGGCCGTTCCCGCCGATGGGCTTGCCGTTGGTGCCGATCAGCGATCCGTAGCCGAGGATGGAGGGCTCGGCGCTGGCCACGCCCTGCACGTGACGGACGGCATCGAGGACGCCAGCGTCGATCAGCCCCCGGCGGGGCAAGCCGCGGTCCTGCTCGATGGATGTCGCGGAACGCACCACGACGTCGGTCCCGGCGGTGACGTCGGTGAACAGCCGGTCGAAGTTGGCGTGCAGCGTGTCGGAGAGGATGAGGGTGCCGGAGAGGAAGGCGACCCCCACGACCACCGCGACGGCGAGGCCGAGGAGCCGGCGCATGTGGGCGCGCAGGCCGGCGCGGGCGAGGCGGATCATCGTGACGCTCCCGCGGTCGACGCGAGCTGTCGGTCCGCTGCGTCGAGGTCGGAGGCGGGGAACCGGTCCCGGAGACGGCCGTCAGCCAGCACGATGACCTCGTCGGCGATGCGTGCGGCAAGCGGATCGTGGGTGACCATCACGACGGTCTGGCCCAGGTCCGAGACGGCCCGGCGCAGGAACCCGAGGGTCTCGCCGCTGGCATTGGAGTCGAGGTTGCCCGTCGGCTCGTCCGCGAAGACGATCTCCGGGCGCGTCACGAGGGCGCGCGCGATGGCGACGCGCTGCTGCTGGCCACCCGACAGCTCCGACGGGCGGTGGGTGAGCCGGTCGGCCAGGCCGAGCACCTCGGTGACGGTCTCCCACCAGGACGGGTCAGGCCGGCGCCCGGCGAGCGAAAGCGGCAGCGTGATGTTCTCGGCCGCGGTCAGCGTGGGCAGGAGGTTGAACGACTGGAAGACGAAGCCGACACCGTCGCGGCGGAGACGCGTGAGGGCGCGATCGTCGAGCGTGCCGAGCTCGACGCCGGCCAGCGTCACCGTCCCCTCGGTGAGCGTGTCGAGGCCGGCCAGGCAGTGCAGGAGGGTCGACTTGCCCGAGCCCGACGGCCCCATGATCGCCGTGAAGCGGCGCCGCGGGAGCTCGAGCGTCAGGTCGTCGAGGGCGCGCACTGCCACGGCACCGGCGCCGTAGATCTTCGTGGCGTGCATGACCGCCGCGGCGGGACCGGCGCTGACGGGTTGCAGGAGGGGTTTGGTCATGCCTTCGATCGTGCGCCGGGACGCACGCTTCGTCGTCGCCTCGTCGCGGGCCGTTCGGGTGCCACGGCGGGCTGACCGACGCGTCGCCGGCTGCGACCGGGGGAGTAGTCCGCGCTCATCCGGGGGGAGGACGTCGGCGCCGCGACGTCCTCTTAACCTGGCTGGTGTGATAGCCGTCCCTCTCGACCCGCCACCGCGGACGGCTCGCGATCGACGCATCGACCTGGCGGTCGCGGCCGGCACGGCGGTGATCCAGATCGTCGGTACCACCCTGGCCGCCAATCATCAGACCGGCCATGGCTCGATCGGCGTCGGTGGGTACGCGCTCCTGGCGGCCGGTCCGGTTGCGCTCCTGTGGCGCCGTCGACATCCCGTTGGCGTGCTGTGGGCGACCTTCGCCGCCACCCTCGCGTACTGGTCCCTGGACACCCCCCGCGGTCCGGCCCATGCGTCGCTCGTGGTCGCCTTCGTGACCGCGGTGATGATGAGGCACCGGTGGGCGGCCGTGACCTCGCTGATCGTCGGCTTCGCCGGGTTCGCGTGGCTCGGCCCGGCGCTCGGCAACCAGGCGGCGCCGAACGTGGGCCAGCTGATCGCTCTGGCGACGTGGTTGGCCGTCCTCCTCGTCGGCGCGGAGCTCCTCCGCGCCCGCGGTGACCGCTTGCGTGAGGAAGCCCGCTCGCGCGAGGTCGAAGCGCAGGGGCGGGCGAGCGAGGAGCGCCTGCGCATCGCGCGCGACGTGCACGACGTCGTTGCCCACACCATCTCGCTCATCAACATCCAGGCCGGCGTGGGCCTCCACCTCCTCGACGACGACGCCGATGCCGCTCGTCAGGCGCTACAGGCCATCCGCGCCGAGAGCAAGGACGCGCTGGTGGAGCTGCGTTCCATCCTCGGCGTCCTCCGAGCCGACGGTGAGGCCCTGCCGCGGGAACCCGCGCCTGGCCTCGATTCGCTGCCGAGCCTGGTGGAGCGCGCCGCGAGCGCAGGGCTCGCCGTCCACCTCGAGGTGATGGGCGACCCCAAGCCGCTGCCGGCCGGCGTCGATCTCGCGGCGTATCGGATCGTCCAGGAAGCGGTCACGAACGTGATCCGCCACGCGGGCGCGGACCAGGCCCGCGTCGAAGTCGACTACCTCCCCGATGCGCTCGAGGTGGCCGTCCTCGATGAGGGCGTCGCCCGATCGGGACGCCCGCTCGTGGCGGGCAACGGGCTCACGGGGATGCGCGAGCGGGCCATCGCGCTCGGCGGCTCGGTCGATGCGGGCCCCCGCGCCGGACGAGGCTTCGCCGTCCGGGCTCACCTGCCGCTGGTCAAGGCGTGATCCGAGTCCTCCTGGCTGACGACCAGGCTCTCGTGCGGGCCGGCTTCCGCGCGCTGCTCGACGCGCAGGACGGGATCGAGGTCGTCGGGGAGGCCGCCGACGGCGAGCAGGCGGTCCGGCGCGCCGCGGAGCTGCGCCCCGAAGTCGTCCTCATGGACATCCGCATGCCCGGCACCGATGGCCTGGCCGCGACCCGCTCGCATCTCCGCTGACCCGCGCCTGCGCGACGTGCATGTCGTCATCCTCACCACCTTCGAGCTGGACGAGTACGTCTTCGAGGCGCTGCGCGCGGGCGCGAGCGGCTTCCTGGTCAAGGACACCGAACCCGAGGACCTCGTGGCCGGCGTCCGGACCGTGGCCGCCGGGGACGGGCTGCTCTCCCCGGGCGTCACGCGCCGGCTCATCGCGGCCTTCGCCGCGCACACGAAGCCGGCGCGAAGCGCGTCGGACCTCGACGTGCTCACCGACCGTGAGCGCGAGGTGATGGCCCTCGTCGCCGCCGGGCTCACCAACGAGGAGATCGCGACCCGTCTCGTCCTCAGTCCGGCCACGGCCAAGACGCACGTGAGTCGCGCGATGACCAAACTCGGGGCGCGGGACCGTGCCCAGCTCGTGGTGTTCGCGTACGAGACGGGGCTGGTTCGCCCGGGTTGGGCCGGCTGACAGGCCCCTGCCGCCGGCGCTGACCAATTTCCGCCGTCCGACGGAATCGCGGTCACGCCCGCGCCGGAGCGCGCCTCCACTCGCGTCGCGCGAGGTAACCCAGCACGGCCGCGGCGAGGAGGAACGCGAAGCTGATCAGCCATTCGAACGCGCCAGTTCCCTCGTCCGGCGAGGCCTCGAAAAGGCGCTCGAACCAATCGCGGACGAAAAGGGTCAACACGCCCAGCACGACGCCGATCACTGCGAGAGCGGTCTCGATCCAGAACCGCAGTCGCACCTGTCGATGAACCATGCTGATCTCCTCTCTGGCTCGACAACTCCCTCGCGTGGATGTGCCGGTGTCGGCTAGAGCTCGGGCGCCGGGCCGGCGGAAATCGCCTCCCCGACACTCATGGGCACCGCAGCTGCCGATGTCTCGCCCCCTTGGACACTGGACGTCAGCGCCGCAGGGTCGGCGGGGGCCGCGCCGGCGGAGATCGCCGGTCCGCCGCCCGGCGGCCGCACGTCGGTTGGCGTCGAGAGCCGAACCTGCGTCGCATCGCTCCCGGCGTCGTCGACGGTGATCGTCACCTTCATGATCGCCTCCGGTCTCTTCCTAGTTCAGGACCGCGTACCGACCTTCGAAGTCGATCGGTTGCGCGGTCATGTTGGTGACGGTGATCCAATAGGTCACGAAGTCGTTCGATGCGCGCTCCACGGCGACGCTCCAGTTGACTTCGCGGTCGGCGCTAGGTGTCGTCGGCATCATGTACCAGACGACGTGCCATGTCGCGGGCCAGTTGAACGTGAACCAGGTCTGCACCTGGTTCGGGTTCAGGTGCCCGGTCCATTGCACTCCCGTCCTCATCGAGGTGTCCTTTCTCCGTAGGGCATCGAATCAACGCCGATCACGACCGGCTGAGCACGCAGTACCGGCCGTCGAACTCGACCGTGGCACCGGTGAGGTTGCTGACGGTGATCCAGTACGTCACGTACTCGTCGCTCGCCCGCTGCACCGCCACCGACCAGCTGACCTGACGACCGGCGCCGCCCGACACCGTCGTGGGCATGATCGTCCAGATCACGTGCCAGCTGGCCGGCCAGTTGAAGGTGAACCATGTGAGCGTCTGGTTCGCGGCCAGCTGGCCGTGCCACTGAACGCCACACCACGGCTGAAATGGACCGTCGACATCCACTTCCCACACGCCGCGGTTGCGAGTCCCCGCGCGCAGCGCCCTCGCGTAGGGATGGAAGACGAGGTCGGTCACGAGCGAGTTGGGAAGCCCAGAGCTGATGCTGGCCCATGTGGCCCCGGCGTTCAGGGTCTCGTACACGCCGAGGTCGGCGGCCACCCAGGCCCGATTCCCGTTCGCGCTGTCGATCTCGACCGCGTTGATCGGCAAGTTGGGGAGGCCGGTCGATACATCCGTCCAAGACGTTCCGCCGTTGTCGCTCCGGAACAGGCGGCCTCCGCCGACCATCGTGCTCGTCGCCCAGACACGCGAAGCGTTGGACGGGTCCACCGCCACATCGCTGATCCATGCCGACCGCGGCGACGTGAGAGTGGCAACCGTCCATGCGGAGCCGCTCCAGTCGGCTCGATAGATCGCGCCCCCGCTGGTCCCCACGTAGATGCGGTCTCCCGTGGCGGCGCACATCGCGGTGGCGACGCCTCCTGGGAGGAGGATCTCGGTGAACGAGGTGCCCTGGTCTCGGGACACCCAGAGGCTCTGTCCGGCCTGTGCGACAGTGGACCCGTTCACCTCGAGCGGCGGGTAGAACAGCGCGCTGTAGTTCGTGGGCACGTTGGGGCCGATCCAGGAGAACGTGCCCCAGGCGCCGCCTGACGTCGAACGCTCCATGCCCATTCCGTAGTAGGAGTGGTACACCCGGGTGGGATCAGCCCGGTTCACGCCGCAGTCGCCGCCATCGCCGTCGGCCACGTGCTCCCAAACCGGTGAGCCCATGTACCGCATGCTCCCGTTGTCCTGCGTGCCACCGACGAGAAAGCGAGTGGTCCCATACCGTTGAGCGATGTACTCGACCTCGGTGATCCCCAGGCCCCGGTTCAACGCAGCCCACGTCACGCCGCGGTCGGGCGAGCGGAACAGGCCGCCGTCGTTGCCGACGTACACCGTGTCGGGGAGGGCAGGGTCGAAAGCGATCGTGTGCTGGTCGGGGTGAATGCTGTCGCCGGTCGTACGAGATGAGATGTTCTCCCACGTCCAGGTGCTGCCACTGCGCTCGCCCCGGTAGGCGTGGATGGCGCCGAGGTAGACCCGGTCGGGGGTGTCCGGCGCCGTGGCGCAGAACCAGTCGTACCAGGCCTGGCCCGTATCGTTGGCCGGCACGGTCTGTGCCGTCCAGGCTCCGGCTCCGCCGGCTCGCCGGTAGAAGTACGCGGTCGAGCCTGAGGCGCCCCAGGCGTGGGCCACCCCAACCTGGGAGGGAGCATGCGACACGGCCAGCCGGTCCCAGCCTGCGGGTGCGCCCGGCAGGCTCACCTTGCTGAAGCTCGCACCCCCGTTCGTCGAGAGGTGGATGCCGTCGACGCAGGCCGCGAGCACTTCGATGTGGCCGCTGCGCGGTACCACGGACAGATCCCAGCAGCCCGCCGCGAACGACATTCGCCCACGTCGCGCCGCTGTCCGTCGACCGGTAGACGCCGCCGTTGGTGGCCGCGAAGAGACGGTTGCTGTGCGCCGGATCGACGACGAGATCGAAGAAGCCCTGGCCCACGAAGGGTGCACCGGCGAGCAGGGCGAAGGTCGTTCCGCCATCGGTGGAGCGCAGCACCCCGGCACCCCATCGGGAGTACCAGTTTCCCTCGCCCGTACCCACATACACGGTGGCGGGGTGGGCTGGATCGAAGGCGATCGCTCCGATGGTGAGCGTGGGCGCGTTGTCGGTGCGGGGCGACCATGTCGCGCCGCTGTCGAACGACTGCCACACGCCGCCGCCCGCGGCCCCGACCAACAGGTGCGCGGAGTTGGAGGGATCCACGGCGATGGCGCTGACGCGGCCGACGACGTCGACTCTCGCCGAACCGTACGTCTGCCCATTCGGCATGAAGGTCGGACCGAGCCACCTCCAAGCCGACGCCCCGAGGCTCGGAGCGTTGGCCAAGGTCGTGGCGATCGCGGCGTACTCGTCCGCGATGGCTGTCGCCGCGACCGCGACCTCTGCTGAGGTGAAGGCGCGTCCGTGTGCGGCGCGAGTTCGAGCCGCACGGCCTGGCCTGCCAATCGCGCCGTCAGCGGAGTCTCCGGCCGCACCGGCTCCCGAGCGGGCCTGCTCGAACTGCAGCAGTCGGGCAAAAGCCTTGCCGCCCTCTGGGCGGGGCCTCTCGGGCCGGGGAACGGCAGCGGTCTCCTGCATCAGTCCTCCTCGGATGTCGGTCTTTGATGCAGTGTCGAACCCGGGTCCGGTTCGGGCTCCGGCGCGTTCGTCGTCTCGCGATCGCGGGAGGCCTCACTGTCCCGAACGGTGCACAGCCCTTCCTCGATGGAGCCCGCCTCGTCTTCGGGGCGGGCCATCTCCTCGGGAGGAAGGCCGCGGGCACGCTCGAACTCGCGGCGTCGCTCGGCCGCGCGATCTCTCCGCGGCTCGGGCTCCTCGACACCCGGTCGGTCGGGCATTCACACACCCCCAGGGCGGCCGGTTGCAGACGACGAGGATCGAGGCCGCTCCCGCGGAACGTACACGCGCTGGCGAGTGTGCCGGTCCGAGTGCGCGGGGGTCCAGGCCCGAGCCGGGTCAAACCACCTGAACCGTCGCCGGCGGCGGCTACCCAGCCGACCGGGTCGTGCCAGCCCCGTGCTCTCCACTATTCGGGGGGAGGCCCCCGGCGAGGCTCAGCTCCGCCGGGGAGCCGACCGAGACGAGTCTCACGACGGGAGGTGGACCCAGGTGGCCGTCGACGGCACCCTCGCCTGGTTCACGATGGTGAGCATGTACCACCCGGGTGGGAGCAGCGTGGCCGCGCCGGGCACACCGACCGTCACCGTTGTCGCGTCGCTGGCGGTGATGGGCAGGTCGACGAGGCGCTGCGCGCAGTCGAAGGCGTGCGTCGTGACCCCGGGGCGAATGAGCTGTGCCCATCGGACGTGCGCCGGGTCGTCGCAGGGGACGGCGACGGCGGTGCCGCGCTGCCATTCGGCCGGGACCGCGCCGATCGTCGGTCGAGGGCCGGCGAACAGATAGGGCGGGCTGTACAGCTCGAGACGCATCTCCTCGTTGGGCTGGGGTGGCAGCCAGGGTGCCTGGTGGCCGTACGGCGGCGGGTTCCCGCAGGCGGTGGCCACTCGACCGTCGGGCAAGAGCAGGGCGACAGAGTGGTACATGCGGATGACGCTTGCCGCGGCCCCAGGCCGCCAGGCACCGGTCTCGGGGTCGTAGATCTCTGACTGGAGCCGGGCGATGGGAGGCACCTGCTGTACTTCATGGGCGATCGCGCCTCCGCTCACGAACACGGTGCGGTCTGGCAGCAACACGGCGTTGAGGTGGATGCGGGGCAGGCTGAGCGGCATCGCCAAGTCGTAGGTGGGCGTAAAGGCGGTGAAGTCGACGATCTCGGTGATGCCCGTGGCGCTGGTGTTGTCGTCGGCGGGACCGCCGCCGATCAGCATGACCTGCTGGGATTGGGCCGGCGCGAGGAGCACGCTCGAGGACTGATTGCGCACCCGGCTGTCCTGGTGGGCGGCGACGGGTAGGAACGTGCCGTGGGCGAGGTCGATGATGCCAGCTTGCTGGGCGGAGTCGCCATCGTCCATGCGCCCCCCGCTGAAGAACAGGCGGCCGTCGGCAAGGAGGAACAGGTGGGCGTAGTACGGCAGGCCGGTGAACTGCGGGTCGTTCGGCGGCGGGTGCGGCGTCCACGCGTGGGTCTGCGGGTCGTAGGTCTCGAGCTGCAGGTTGAGCCCGCCGTCGGTGTCGTTCTTCCCGCTGACCGCCAGCACGCCGCCGTCGGCCAGTGTCAGCAAAGTGGGATACCAGCGGCCGTGTTCCATGGGCGTTCGCATCGTCCACGTCGCGGCGATCGGGTCGAACGTGGCCGACTCCCGCAGACCCAGGTTGTCGCCGTAGTTGTAGCCGAGGTTGCCTCCCGCGAACAGCAGCGACCCGTCGGCGAGGAAGCTGTGGCCACCGCAGAAGAAGTCGAACGGGTGACCGTTGGCGCGCCTGAGCGTGGCGGGATGCTGGAAGCCTCCGTCGGGGGCGTTGGGGTCCCAGACGACGCTGGTGTACATGTGGTGGGCGACGTCACCGAAGTCGGCGGCGGCGACCCGGACCGGGTTGTTCCCGGACCCCGCGGCGAACAGCACGTTGCCGGAGTGGAGCAGCGCGGCGTGGATGGGTAAGACCTCGGAGAAGTACGGGAGCAGCTCCCATCGTCCGTGGGTGGGAGGGTCTTCGGCGAGCGCGACGACGGTGTAGAACCCGAGATTGCCGGCGGCATCGTGGTCGATGCCCATTACGAAGAGCATGGGCGCGCCCCCGCCGAGACGTGCCACCGCGATGCCTCCGTACTGGTTGTCCCAGGAGAACCAGTTGTTCACGCCGAGGAGGCTGGACCAGTCGCCGATGATCTGGCCGTTGCCGTCGAGGTCGAGCCCGATCCGGTAGAACGCCTGGTTCTGGGTGGCGGAGTTGTCGATCCCGAACACGACCACGTCGCCCGTGCCGTTACCGCTCACGTCGGCGACCGCTACGCCGCCTCCGGCGTTGTCCCACGTGAACCAGTCGGGGACGTCCTGCCACAGGCTCCATCCGCCGGTGACGTTCCCAGCCGCATCGAGGTTCCTACCCACACGGAACTTGGCCTGGTTCTGCTGTGGTGCGCTGTCGATCATGAACACGACCAGGTCGAGGGTGCCGTTGCCGGTGACATCCGCGACGGCCACTCCGCCACCCTGGTTCTCCCACGAGAACCAATCAGGGACGTCGATCCAGGGGGTCCACCCTCCGGTCACGTTCCCACCCCCATCGAGGTCGCGCCCGAGGCGATACACGCCCTGGTTCTGCTGTGGTGCGCTGTCGATCATGAACACGACCAGGTCGAGGGTGCCGTTGCCGGTGACATCCGCGACGGCCACTCCGCCACCCTGGTTCTCCCACGAGAACCAGTCGGGGACGTCGATCCAGGGGGTCCACCCTCCGGTGACGTTCCCACCCGCGTCGAGGTCGCGCCCGAGGCGATACTTGCCCTGGTTCTGCCCAGGTGGAGCGTCGATCATGAACACGACCAAGTCGAGGGTGCCGCTGCCCGTGACATCGGCAACCGCGACGTCTCCTCCGTCGTTCTCCCACGAGAACCAGTCAGGAATCGGTGTGTAACCAGGCGAGATCATCCCACCTCCGATCGGGTTGGTCGACGACTGAGCGGCGTCGCCCCGGACGGCCTCAGAATGGCATCCAGAACACCCCCAACCCGTCAGGCCGGGCAGATACCCGGCCGCCGGCTCACGGTTCGTCGGGAACGACGCTGAACACGTCCCATTCACCGGGGACGCCGTCGAACCTCCGACGGACTCGGGCCTGGAGCCGGATGGTGGAGCCGACCAGCAGGTCGCGCACCGTTTGCGACACCAGAATCTCGCCGGGTTCGGCATCGCCCGCGAGTTGGCGGGCGATGTCCACGGCAAGCCCATGTGCATCTCCGCCGGCGACACCGCACTCTCCGCTGTGGATCGCCGCGCCGACGTCGTGTCCATGGGCCTCCAGTTCGGTGAGCACCTCCCGGGCGCACCTGAGTGCCCGGGCGGGCCCGTCGAAGGTGGCCAGGCCTGACGTTCGGGCCGCCCGGCCCCGCCACCGTTCGATGGTGGAACGGAACGTCTCGTCGGGCCAGCGGTGAGGAGGCCGTACCGCGACGGCCAGCACGGTAGCGAGCGCCCGGTCGAGCTCGGCGAGCGACGGGACGGTGCGACCAACGAACCTCTCGATCTGCGCGGTGATCTCACCCACCACGTCCGAGAGCCAGATCAGGTGGATGTCGCTGTCGAGCTCCACGAGCTCGGCCCCGGGGATCAGGTCGCGGCACGACCGCGCCGCCTCGATGGGCACAGCGATGTCGCGGGTGGCATGCAGTATCAACGTCGGGCTCGTGATGGTTGGTAGGGCGGCCCGGACGTCGATCTCCACGAGGGCCCGCAGGAACGCCGCGGCCGCCGCTGGGCTCGCAGCTAATGCCTGGCAGCGTGCCCAGAACGCCCGGGCCGCGGGATCGTGCTCGAGGCTAGGGGCGAGCCCGGCCATGCCCGTCCCGGTACCCCACCGGCTGTGCATCCTGTCGATCAACGCCTCAGCCGTGCGCCGGTCGTAGCCGGGCTCGTAGGCGTCGCCCGCGAGGAAGCGGGCGAAGCCGCCGTACAGGATCAGCTCGCGCGTCCGGTTCGGGTGGATCGCCGCGAAGAGCGCCGCGGTTGGCGCGCCCGCAGAGATCCCGAGGATCACGGCGCGCTCCGAACCGGCGGCGTCGAGGACGGCCAGTGTGTCGTCGACCCAGTGCTCGACGTCGATGACCGACGGTCGGTCCGAGAGTCCCATCCCCCGCTTGTCGAACAAGATGAGGCGGCTGAACGAGCCAAGGCGGCGCACGAGGTGGTCCGTTGGCGCGTCCCACCACATGTCCAGGTGCGACACGAAACCCGGGACGGCGATCACGTCCACGGGCCCGTCCCCCACGATCCGGTACGCAACGTGGACACCGTCGGGCGACGTCGCGTACCGGACTGGTGGTCGGGTGATCGCAACGGTCCGTGCCGGCGGCGTTGGACAAACCGATGACGCTTCGAGCGATTGATCGTGCTCGAGGACCGCCCGCTCCACGCGACGGAGCTCGCCGCCGGGTTCGAGCCCGAGTTCCTCACGCAGGACAGTGCGAGCGCGGGCGTACGCGGCCAGCGCGTCCGCTTGCCGGCCGCCCCGGTACAGGGCCGTGATCAGGTGAACCCACAGCCGCTCGCGGAACGGATGCTCCCGCACGAGCGCCTCCAGCTCCCCCACCAGCTCACCGGCGCAGCCAGCGGCCAGGTCTGCGCCGATGCGGGTTTCGAGTGCAGTCAGGTACTCCTCGCGGAGGCGAACTGCCTCGGCGGCCAGCCTGCTGTGTGGCGCGACACCGCCCAGGAGTTCGCCCCGCCACAGGCCAACCGACTCCCCCAGCTTCTCCCGTGCCCGATCGATCGAACCACGCCGCAGGGCGTCCTCCCCCTCGTGGACGAGCCTGCGGAAGCGGCCAACATCGACGGAGTCGCAGTCAACTCGAAGGAGGTACCCGGTCGCCTCGGTGACGACCACGTCGGAGCCCAGCGCGCGGCGGAGGTTCGACACGTACCGACTCGTCGTGGCAGTAGAGGTGATCGAGCGAGACCAGTGTTTGCTTCAACGCGAGCACCGCCAGCAGCGACCGTTCCTGACGGCGGCAACGGCGACCTCGCCCGACTCCATCTCCACTCGCAGCGGCCCGAGCAGGCTCACCCGCACCGTTCGCCTTCGAGATGGCACCCGTCCAAGTGACCGAGCGAGCCCGAGCCGTTCTGGGCGGCAAGGCAACACTCAATGGTGGCGCGGTGGGCGTGGTGACTGTGTTGATGGAGGAGAACCGTGTCACGGACGCCGCCGCCGAGGTCGGGCACGCCGCCCTCGACGACGCCCTGGTGGCCGGCATCAACGAGATCATCCCGACGCTCACGCCGATACAGCTGAACCCGCCTCGAGAAAGGATCAGCGACCTCAAGGCGAACGTGCGGGCGGCGGTCAAATCCGCGATCGAGGCCGCGTCACAACGCGGAGGCATGCTTCTGGCCTGATGTGGAGATCGGCTCGGAGCTGTTCTACGTCGCCTTCGGAGTCGACCCGTGGAAGGACTTTGAGATCTCGCAGCGGTTCCGGCGCATCGCTGTGGACAGCCAGGGGAATCATGTCGCCCAGGAGGACTACTCGCTCTTCGGCGAGATCCTCGGTGTCGACCCCGCGACAACGGGCTGGCTGGCCGTGCGCCGATCGCACGATCCGCTGTTCACCTCCCCGCCCGCCACCGGCGCGCCCACCGTGTGCATGGACCCGGCATCCGGCATGCAGGACATCGTGTACCGGGACACCAGGGGACCACTGATCGAACTCTGGCGGGACGTCGCGGGAGTGAAAGGCACAGGCAATCTCACCGATGTCGCCCACGGGCCCACGGCCGCGGGGAATCCGTACTCCTACCTCGACACGGTGGCCCATCAGCAGATCACGCTGTTTCGGGGGCGACGACGGGCATGTGCACAGCTTCTACCCGCTGGACGGCGGCACCGGGCATGACGACGTCATGCCCGGTGCCGCGCGTTCCCCCAACGCCGCCGGCGATCCCGTCGGCACGTTCAATCCGGCGACGAACACCCATCAGGTCGCCTACCGCGGCAGCGACGGGCATCTTCACGTCGTGTACTGGGTGGGGCCGATGGTTCGGCCCAGTACGAGGGCCCGTTGCAAGACAGCCTCGGGCAGGCGCGCTCCCCGCTGGCGATCCGTCGATGTACTTCGATGCTCGCGGAAACAACGTCGTCGTCTATCGTTAGGTGACCGAGGATCGAAGGACGTGCTTTTGGATCTTGCCGACGGACGTGCGCGGCAGGTCCGGGACGATCTCGATGGTGTCGGGCACCTTGAACTTCGCGAGCCGCTCGCGGCAGTAGGCCAGCAGCTCGTCCTCGGTCACTGAGGCACCGGTGTGCAGCACGACGAACACGCGGATCGCCTCGTCGTGCATGGGGTCAGGCACGCCCACCGCGGCCGACTCGAACACTGCCGGGTGCTCGTTGACCACCCGCTCCACCTCGCCGGTGGCGACGTTCTCACCCGAGCGCTTGATCATGTCCTTGCGACGGTCGACGAAGTAGAGGTAGCCGTCGGCATCGGCCCGGACCGAGTCACCGGTCCGCAGCCAGCCCTCGTGCAGGGTGGCGGCCGTGGCCTCGGGGTCGTCGAGGTACGCGGTCATCATCGTGCGACCGGGCTCTCCGTGCACCCACAACTCGCCTGTCTGGCCCTCGGCCACCTCGGCGCCGTTGGCGTCCACCACCCGCACCGACGCCGTCACGACCGGCCGCCCGATCGAGTCGGCGCGGCGATCCTCGTAGAGGGGGTTCATGGTCGGCGGCGGGACCGTCTCGGTCATGCCGTACAGCTGGACGAGCGGGTTGGCGAAGCGGCGCTCGTACTCGGCGACCTGGGCGTCGGTGATGTTCTGGGCGAACATCGTGACCCGCAGGCGGTGGGCGGCGTCGTGGTCGGTGGGCTCCTGGGCCAGGATCATCCGGATCGGTGCGGCGAAAAGGCTCGCCACCGTCGCATCCATCGCGTGCGCCTGCTCGGAGAAGCGGCTGGCGCTGAAGCGGGGCGCCGAGCGCGATGGAGGCGCCGGTCACGACGGCCGACATCGTCGAGTAGTACTGCGCGTTGCCGTGGAACAGCGGCAGCACGACGAGGTTGCGGTCGCCGGGACGCAGCCGCACGTGCCCGGCCACCACGTCGCCCGCGTGCAAGTAAGCGGCGTGGCTGACGAGCACGCCCTTCGGACGGCTCGTCGTGCCGGAGGTGTAGAGCACTCCCGCGGTGTCCGTGGAGTCGGCCGGAGGAGGGTCGGCATGGTCGGCGTCGTCGACCCAGCCCTCGTCGGCGTCGAGCACGGTCGTGATCGGCGTCTTCGCGACGGTCGCTCGCAGGTCGGCCTGTGTGACGGAGACGACGCTGCCCGAGTGGGTGACGATGTGAGTCAGCTCGTCGACCGTGGACAGCGGGTTGGTCGGCACGATCGCGGCCCCCAGCCAAGCCGCCCCGAACCACACGTCATAGAACTCGGGCCGGTTCGTGAGGTGCACGTGGAAACGGGTGCCGGGCCCGACACCATGGCGGGCCAGCGCCCCCGCGGTCCGGGTGATGCGTCGCAGCATCGCCGCGTAGGTGATGGTCTCGACGCGGCCCGGCTCGCGCTCGAAGATCAGGAAGGGCGCGTGGGGCTGGCGGGCCGCGTGCGCACCGAACACCGACGCGAGGGTGTCCTGCCCCCGTGACGCAGGCACAGCGGCGACCCTACGGCACGGTCCTGGGGCGTGCGAGCTGCTGGGCCCGATGGCGGTGGCGGCAGGTGTGAAGCTCACGTGGGCAAGAGCCCGTCACCCCCGACGACGAGCTCGACCGTGCCCTGCTCGTAGGACGGCTAGGTGGGGAGGCCTGCGGTGAGGAGGGCACGCCAGGGAGGTTCGTCGACCTGCGGTGGCTCGGTGGTCTTGACGAAGTCGGTGAGGACCTCGACGAAGCGTTGCGGCTCCTCGGTGTGTGGGAAGTGCCCCGACTCCTCGAAGATCACGAGCCGGCTGCCGGGGATGGCCTCGAGGGCAGCGCTGGCGTGGTGGGGAGGGATGATGCGGTCGTGCCGCCCCCAGGCGATGAGGGTGGGGAACCGGGACGCGAGATAGAGCCGGTCGTGAGCGCTCACCGTCTGGCCGCCGGGGTCGATGACCGAGCGGAGCGTACGCATGAACGCATGTCGGTTCCCGGGCTCAGTGAGCGACGCGTAGCTCCGCCACTGCTCTTCGAACTTCGGAAGCGGCAGCCCGGCACGGCGCATCGTCCGGCCGAGGGCGTTGCCGGCGTCGCGCACGAACGACGGGAAGAGCACCGGCAGGAGGTACTCGGCGCCGGGCAGGGTGAGGGCACGCAGGATCCAGGCGTGCGTGCCGACTCGCCGCCACACGATGTGGGGCTCAGCGCCGATGACCGCGTCGCCGTACTCGAAGGTGGCCCGACCGTCGGGCGCCCAGGTCATCTCGAACAGGCCAGCTGCGCCCTGGATGCCCTTCACCCGGAGACCCTTGCGGGACGCACCGCCTCCTTGCAGGTCCTCGACGAACTGCGCCACCGCCGCGAGGAAGGCGCGCTGCTGATGGGGCGTCAAGGCGTCGAAGTCCGTGCCGAAGCGTGCCAGCAGGCGAACGTGGGCACGATCGATGGTCAGGACCTTGGCCGCCGGTTACGGCGGGTGCGACGTTGGAGCGCGGTGAGGAACTCGTCTCCCGATGGGAACGTCTCGACCCGTCCCGCCCTCCGGTCGGCGTCGGCGGCGCGCTCGCCTGCCTGCCACTCCGGCGTCCAGAACCATGCCTGGCTGGCATCGATCACCTCTTGGGGCCGCAGCAGGATGCCCTCGTCGGTCAGCTCCGCGTCGAGCAGGTCACCCTCCTCCAGGCGGGCCGCGACGCGGATCTCCTCGGGGGAGGGTGATCTGACCCTTCCTTCGCAGGGTTGTCCGGGCCACGCCTCCGATCCTCCTGTCGAAAGCTCGACTGTCGTACCAGGCGACAAGCGCGAGGCACGGATGACGAGATCGTCTACGCGGGCGACGGCAGGACCTCGATGTTGTAGGAGGCGGCGACCTCGACGACGCGTGCCTCGTCCGGTGCCACGGGTGGAGGGAGGACGAGTTGGCGGGCGGGCTCTCCGAGGGCGGCGATGAAGCGGTCGAAGTTGTCCCGCACGGTGATGACAAGGATTCGCCCGGGGCCGTCGTTGAAGAAGTGAAAGCCGTGCGGGAGGTTGCGCGGCAGGAAGACCAGCGAACCGGGCGCGGCCTCCCATTCGAGGTTGCCGCAGAAGCCCGCGAGGTGACCGTCGAGGACGTAAAGGGCTTCGTCGGTGCCGTGGTGGATGTGCGGCGGCGGGGCGAAGCCCGCCGGCACTCGGTGATCCACGATGCTGAAGTCGCCCTGGGTGTGGTGTGAGCCGACCTTGTTGATCGTGAGGGTGTTGAGGAACCAGTACGGATCGCCTTCGTCGTCGCTGAGGACGAACCCGCTGGCGAGCGAGTCGGTCGGTGTGATGGACATCGGTTGCTCCTTGGTCGTGATGGGCGCACGAGGTCAGCCCGGCGGGGGCGCTGCGGGTCAGGTGAGAACGGTCACGGCGCCGGTGTCGCCATCGACACGAATGGTGGCGCCGTCGGGGATCCGATCAGCGCGACGAACCGCTCCTCACCGACCTGTTGGGCGAGACGCGTCGAGCCCTCGACGTCACTCAACAGAAACGTCAAGGTCGCAGTTCGAGTCATCTGCCTCCTCAGGACTGGAGCAAGAACGGTAGCCAGCCGTCAAGCAGGTCGCGCCCGGAATCTTTCCCAGCCGACGAAGCGCTTCAGGGGCGGCGGCCGGTGAAGGCGATGAGCCTTGTCTGCTCGTCCGCGTCGGCAGGGACCTCGACCCTGGGACCGTACTGACCGCTGGCGCGGAGCATGTCGTCATAAGGCTCCATTCCGATGAGCATCTCGTGGACGATGTCGGCGTCGAGCGTTTCGTCGAGGCCAGTGGACCGAGCCAGATCCCACGTGTGGATCAAGACGTCGCCGACGACGAAGGTCGCGATGGCGTCGTCGACGCGGTGCGCGCCCGCCCGCGGGTGGTGGATGACGGCCGCGCACGCGACGGGGTCGTCGAGGAGGGCCTGGATGCCGTCGCTCATGGTGGTCCACGCTCCGCCCGGGTCGTCCTCGACCGATGGGCCCCCGGGCAAGGCCGGTCCACCTGCGGACGCGAAGAAGGCGGGAACCCATTCGACCAGGTGGCCCACCACGTCACGGGCCACCCAGCCTTCGCAGGGCGCCGGACGGTCCCACGCCCCTGGTGGCACGTGAAGGGCGCGTTCACTGAAGCCGGCCGCCACCCGGCGATATCGCTCGGCTGTCTCGCTCACCGCTGGAGGAGGAGGTCGTCGAGGCGGTCGAGGGTGTGCTGCAGCCCGCTCTCCATGCCGGAGGCGATGTGGCCGTCACGGTTCTCCTTGCTGGTGTGCAGGACCTTGATCAAGAGGTTCGTCGTCCCGTCGGGGGCAGGCGTCAGGGTCAGGGTGTTGCGTGCCTCGCCGTCCGGATACCCCTCGAACACCTCGGTCGAGACGAGTCGGTGCGGAGGATCGATCTCGAGGAAGGTGCCGTGCCAACCGAGCTCGGCCCCGTCGGGCTCGCGTGTCACGTACCGCCAAGCACCGCCAGCGCGGAGGTCGATGTCGCACACGATCAGCGGGGACGACTCGAAGCCCCACCACCGTCGGACGAACGCCGGCGTGGTCCATGCCTCGAACACGAGGGCAGCGGGAGCGTCGAACGTGCGGGTGATGTGGATCTCGCGATCCGACGGGAGGGTCACTACGGCCGAGCCGTGGCGATGGGCGGCGATCGTCATGTGCTGTCCTCCTGTTGAAGTTCGACGAGCAGGTCGTCGAGGCGGTCGAGCCGTTCGTTCCAGAGGGTCTCGAACCCGCGGATCCAGTCGTGCACGGGTTTCAAGGCGGCGCCGTTGATCCGGTACAGGCGATGGCGCCCGACCGAGCGGCACCGTACGAGACCGACCGTGCGCAGTACCCCGAGGTGCTTGGACACCTGAGGTTGGGGAAGGTGGAGCCGACCGACCAACTCACCGACCGCCACCTCGCCGCCTGCGAGGGCGGCGAGGATGTCGCGCCGGCTCGCTTCGGCGATCGCGTTGAAGGCGTCGGTCGTGGTCGCGGCACGAGCCATGTGAGCAATCATATTCCTATATGGGAATGTGTCAACCTCGCCCCAGGGACCTCTCCACGTCGCTTCGGCGGCAAGCGCAATGAGGTCGTCCTGTTCGAGCGCCGGGCCGTTCGGCGGTTGGCGAAGCGCCGGACCACGCCTGGTTCGGCCAAGCACCGCTCCCGGCGCGCGGGTTCGAGGGCGACGGCCAGTGCATCGGGTCGCAGGTGAACCCGGGCACCGAGATCACGGTCTCCAATGCCGCCTCCAATTTCACCGCAGTGTCGCGGTCCCCGACCCCATGGACACGCGCTACAGGTCGTGCGCCACGATCTCGTTGACGCGTCGGCACAGCTCCGCTCCGTAGTCCGTCCAGACGCCCTGGCCCCAGTACCGATAGCAGCTCGTCTCTGCACAGAGCAGGTGGAAGAGGGCGCGACGGTAACCGGGATGGTCGGTGCGGATGCCCCGGGAAAGAACACGCTCGTGGAAGCGGGCACTGGCCCGATCCATCGGCGCAAGGACCTTCTCGTAACCGCGGACCCAGGAGATGTTGCTGGTCCAGCTGCCTCCATCCATGTGGAAGCGGTCGTCCTCTCCCTTCAGCTCGTCGATCACGACCCCGAGCCGGTCGGGACCTTCGCCCGGGGCCATCCGTTGCCAGATGCGGTATTGGAACATCGGCTGCACGGCGTCGAGGTCGTCGCCGCCCACGCCCAGCGCGGCCAAGTGCTCGAGATACTCCGAGACATTGAGCAGCGGCGTGCGGGTGCCCGAGCTCTCCCGGACCACCTCGAAGTACTTGGAGGGGAATTCGTTCATCATCACGCCGCCGTTTTCCCCATCCGCGATCTGGGTCACGAGCGGCGGGACGGCCCGGCCCGCGAGTTCCCACCTCGACAAGCCCTTCGCCTCGTAGTAGGGCTGCATCTGGCCGATCAGCTTCGTGTCGCTCCCCTGTGTCTTGATGATGGCCACGATGTCCGCTGTGTCTCCGCGGGAGCTGGTGCACACAAGCCGATGCGGCAGGTGCTTGCGCTCGACCGCACTGCCACCGGCGGCCTCGATGGTGTGCTCCTGCACCAGCACCCACTCGAAGCCACAGTCCCGCAAGGTCCGCACGAACTCGTAGGCCACATCGGGTTGGTTCGGCAGTGCCATCTCGGCCGGCGCGAAGCCGCGCACCCGCTCCAACGCCTCGAACCCGAACATGGCTGCGAAGTGGTGCTGCCAGGCGCGCACGTGAAGGCGGTAGTCCTGCACAGGCGTCGAGGGGGCCACCGGGTGGCCCCATGCGCAGCCGAGCCATTCGACGGCGTCCCGGTAGCGGGGATCGCAGGTCACGCCCTGCAGTGCCTCGATGACATCGTCGGCGCCCATCTGTCGCAGCCCGTGCAGGAGGGTTCCGGAGTACTCGAGCATCACGCGGGGCCGCCGCCCTTCGGCCAGCAACTGAGGCAGGAACTCCCCCATCCGCTTGTAGCACCACAAGAAGACGGGCGCGTTGTGATTGTCGCCGACGCCCGGGTTGCCCATCATCCACTTCAGGTTGCTGATCAACTCGGCCTCCCGGAGCACCGGGCCGCCAGCGGGCACCATCGGCTGGTGCATGTGCAGGGCGATGGCGCAGGCGCTGTCGATGCCGTCGAAGCCGTCGAAGGTGTCGCCCAGGTACAGATGGCGGCCCTTGCCGGCGCGAACCGCGGCGTCGACGAGATGCTCGGAGCCGCTCAGGTTGGGAACATCGTCCACGTACTCGGGCAGCCGGCCCTCGGGCTCGGTGATCATGTCGGCGACACGGGCCCGGTCTCGCCGTGGGTGGTCTGCCCGGCGGTCGACACTGGTTCCGGCCACTGATGCGGCCATCGCTGGGCCCTCGCGCATCGGGCTGGCAGGCCGGGGAAGCAGTCGGGGCTCATCATGGTCGTCGCGCGAAGGGTGCCGGGCTGTCTTCCGGGACGGTACGCCCGGCTACCGGGCCCATTCCTGGGTGGCGGACGCCAGCCAAACGACGGCCAGGGCGGGCAAGGTGAGCTCCGCCGAATGTTGCAGATCGTGCCAAGGGACATCCTCCTCGTGGACCTCTCCGTTGGCCAGCCCGCTTCCGCCGAACTCGGGCCAATCGGTGTTCAGCACCTCGATCCAGGGACCACCCGAGGGCAGGCCGACTCGGTAACCGTGGCGCACCACCGGCGTGAGGTTGGCGAAGCACGCCAGCGCCCGGCTCCCATCGGCGTTGAGGCGCACGAACGAGAGCACACCGTTGTCCGCATCGTTGGGGTCGATCCAGCGGAAGCCGGACCAATCGAAGTCGCGCTCCCACAGGGCGGGCTCGCCTCGGTACAGGCGATTCAGTGTGCGTACCAGGCGTTGGACGCCGGAATGCTCCGGGTACTGGAGCAGGTGCCACTCGAGCGAGTTGTCGTGCTGCCACTCGACGTTCTGGGCCAGCTCGCCGCCCATGAACAGCAGTTGGCGCCCGGGATGGGCCCACATCCAACCGAGCAGCGCTCGCAGGTTCGCGAACTGCTGCCAGCGATCGCCGGGCATCTTGGAGATCAGCGAGCCCTTGCCATGGCTGACCTCGTCATGGCTGAGGGGGAGCACGAAGTTCTCGTGGAAGGCATAGAGCAGCGCGAAGGTGAGGTCGTGGTGGTGCCAGCGACGGTGCACCGGGTCCCTCGAGAAATACCTCAGGGTGTCGTTCATCCATCCCATGTTCCACTTGAACCCGAAGCCGAGTCCGCCGAGGTAGGTGGGTCGGGAGACAGCCGGCCACGCCGTCGACTCCTCCGCCACCAACATCGCGTCCGGATGATGCCGGTAGACGATCTCGTTCGCGTCGCGGATGAAGTTGATGGCATCCAGGTTCTCGTTGCCGCCGAACGCGTTCGCCACCCACTCGCCGTGTCGCCGGGAGTAGTCGAGGTAGAGCATCGAGGCGACGGCGTCCACCCGTAGCCCGTCGATGTGGTACTCCTCGATCCAGAACAGCGCGTTGGCCACCAGGAAGTTGGAGACCTCGTGCCTCCCGAAGTTGAAGACCAGGGTGCCCCAGTCGGGATGCTCGGCCTGCCGCGGATCGGCGTGCTCGTACAGGGCGGTCCCGTCGAAGCGGGCCAGTGCCCAGTCGTCCTTGGGAAAATCAGCCACGACCCAGTCGACGATGACACCGATCCCGTGCTGGTGCAGGCGGTCGACCAGGTGGCGGAAGTCGTCGGGCGGACCGAAGCGAGCCGTCGGCGCGAAGTAGCCCGTGACCTGATACCCCCACGACGCCCCGAAGGGATGCTCGGCGACCGGCAGGAGCTCGACGTGGGTGAACCCGAGGTCGGAGACGTAGGCGGGGAGCTGGTCAGCCAGCTCCCGGTAGGTCAGGGGCCGCCAACCGCCATTCCCGTCCTCGGCCTGCCGCCACGACCCGAGGTGGCACTCGTAGATGGAGGCCGGCGCGCCGAGAAGGTGGGTGCCCGCCCGCCGGCTCGACCAGGCGTGGTCGCCCCACTCGTACGAGGAAGCGGCCACCACGCTGGCGGTGGCTGGTGGAACCTCGGTCTGGAAGGCGAACGGATCGGCGCGCAGGCTGAGGTGACCGTGGTTGGAGAGGATCTCGTACTTGTACCTGGCGCCCGGGCCCACCCCGGGCAGGAACAGCTCCCAGACTCCCGAGCTGCCGAGCACACGCATCGGGTGCATCCGACCGTCCCAGCCATTGAAGTCCCCGACGACGCGAACGCTCCGAGCATTGGGAGCCCACACCGCGAACGACGTCCCGTCGATGCCCTCGTGGGTACGGACGTGGGCGCCGAGGTGACGCCACAGGCCCTCGTGGCGTCCCTCCCCGAAGAGGTGGAGGTCCATGGGCCCGAGCGTCGGCCAGAACCGGTACGGGTCCTCGATGGTGACGGTGAGGCCATGCCGGTACGTGACTTCGAGGCGGTACTCCGGCACCACCGGGCCTGCCAGCTCGCCCTCGAACACCCCGGCCGGATGCACCGCCCACATGGGCACCCGCTCGTCGCCGAGCACGATCTGCATCGCCACGGCGTCGGGCCGCCAGCCCCGCACGACGACGCGCCCGTTGCGCCCGTGGTCCACTCGAGCGCTTAGCACGCTGTGGGGGTCGTAGTGCTCGCCGGCGACCAGCCGGTCGATGTCGCTTGGCACTCCGTCGTCCGCGATCGTCACCCTCCCTCGCCTTCGCCGATCCGGGCCGGAGCCCTCCACACAGCATGCGGGGACCGAGTGCGGAGCGTAGCGACTCCCGCGGACGACGAGGACCTCGACGCGAGACGATCACCGAGACCTCGGGTTCGCCGGTCCGGGTCACCGCGCCGGCGGGAGCTTCACGATGCTGTGGTCCGGGTCTTCTCGTCTTCACGAGGGATCCCCTGGTGGTCGCGCCGATCCGCCGGCTGGGCGATCACGACACGGCGGGTCGGACGGGCTGTTGAATCAGCCGACGGCCGCTGCTCCGAGCTGTCGCGAGCCGCCCCGGCGAGTCCTGCGCCCGACCTGCACAGTGTTCCCTTCCTACGGGCGGAGGCCGACACGGGCGGCGACGCGTCGAAGCCGCTCGAGGTAGGCAAAGAGCCGGTCCCGGGCGCGCTCCGCTGCGGGCGTGAGCCCGGTCAAGCGGTCGATCCGCCAATGGTGGAGGAGCACCGGTACGAGGATCTGGTCGTGGTGGATGGCACGGTCATAGATGTGGATGTTGGCGATGGCCCGGGCGTGTCGTGCGAAGTCTGGGATGCCGACGCCGGGCATGGCGAACTGGTGGACCTCGTCGTCGGCGGCTTCGACCATGCCGGAGGGGTCGAGCTCGAACGCCGCGGAGGCGAGATCTCGGTAGAAGAGGTGGTGGAGGTTCTCGTCGGCCGCCACTCGGGCCATGAGCTCGTAGCCGACGGGGTCGCGGACGAGTCTCCCGGTGTTGCGGTGAGCGATGCGGGTGGCCAGCTCCTGCAACGTCAGGTAGACGAGACCATGGTGGGGGCTGACCGGTGCCGGCACCCTGCCCTGGCAGACCTGGCTCATCCGGCCTCGTTCGAGGCCGATCGGGTCCACGGCGCGGGTCACCATCAAGTAGCCGTAGATGGCCATCGAATGCCGGCCTTCCTCGGCGGTCCAACGCCGGGCCCATTGCCCCCACCCGTCGGAGCCGCCGAACAGTCGGTCGATGTCCCGTGCGTAGTAGGGCAGGTTGTCCTCGGTGAGGAGGTTGACCACCAACGCGCTCCGCACCGCGTCGTCGACGGCTTCGCCGCCCAGGTCGGTGTCCTCCGGCTCCCACGAACGACACGTGTAAGCCCGGCCCCGCTCGTAAGGGATCAACTCGTGAGGGAACCACTCGCGGCTGGCCTCCAGGTGACGATCCAGCAGGCCACCGACCACAGGCTCCAACTCGTCCACAAGGTCCACTTGCATCCTGTCAACCTAGACCGCCGACCACCGACCGCGGAGTGCGCAACGCCACTGCTGGCCGAAGCCGAAGGCGCGTGCACGGCCTAACGCGGGCATCCCGGGGCGCAGCCGTCGTGTATGACAGGGGGGTGCCGACGTTCCTCGTTCCCGGAGCCGAGGCGAGGTGACCCTCACGGATCGTGGCGGCGGTAGTAGGGCAGGCGACTGGTATCTGCTGCCGCCTGAGCCGATCACCTCCCTCGACGCCTACCTGGCGACCGACTGGGGTGGGCTGGGGGTGAAACGAGCCCAGGAGTTGGGGCCCACAGCCACCATCGAGGAAGTGAGCCGATCCGGATTGCGGGGCCGAGGCGGTGCAGGGTTCCCGACAGGACGGAAGTGGCGGTCGATCGCGGAAGGCGGCGCTGGCTCTGTGTACGTCGTGGCCAACGGTGCAGAGGGCGAACCTGGCACGTTCAAGGATCGGGCGCTGATGCGGGCGAACCCCTATCAGTTCGTCGAGGGTGTGATCGTTGCCGCGTTCGCGGTCGGGGCCCGCGAGGTGTACCTCGCCCTCAAGGCCCGATTCACCACCGAGATCGAACGGGTGACGCGTGCGGTCCAAGAGATGCAGCAAGCGGGCATCTGCTCGCAGTGCACGATCAACATCGTCGAAGGCCCCGACGAGTACCTGTTCGGTGAAGAGACTGCGCTCCTCGAGGTCATCGAGGGCAAGCCGCCCCTTCCTCGGCTGTTTCGCCCCTACGAGCACGGCTTGTACGCAACCGACATCGTGACCGGTTGGGAGCCGAGCCCCGGCCAGCCGTCACCCAACCCGACGCTCGTCAACAACGTGGAGACCCTGTCATCGGTGCCGCCGATCCTGGCCCGCGGTGTCGACTGGTACCGCTCGCTCGGCAAGCGTGAGTCGCCCGGGAACCTCCTCTGCACCATCGTCGGCGACGTGATCGCGCCCGGAATCAGCGAGCTCGAGCTCGGTACTCGGCTCGGAGAGGTGATCGACGCCGTCGGGAGCGGACCCGCACAGGGTCGCTCCATCAAGGCGGTGATCTCGGGCGTGGCCAACCCGGTGGTCACCGACTTGTCCATCCCGGTGTCATACGAAGGATTCCAGGCGGCTGGCTCCGGTCTGGGAGCCGGCGGCTTCATCGTTTTCGACGACACGGCCTGCATGGTCGAGGCGGCCCGCACCTTCTCGAGGTTTCTCTACGTCGAGTCCTGCGGTCAGTGCCCACCCTGCAAGCTCGGGTCCGGCGAGATCACCACCCGGCTGGAGCGCGTGCAAGCAGGCGTGGGCGACGATCGCGACCTCGGCGTGATCCGCCACTGGCTGGAACGGGTCACCGACGGCAACCGCTGCTACCTGGCCGTCCAGGAACGGCTCGTGGTTGCCTCCATCCTGGCGACCTTCTCCGACGAAGTTGACGAGCACCTGACCCTCGGCCGCTGCCCGCGACCTCGAGAACTCCTCCTACCCAAGTTGGATGACCTCCACGATGGCGTGGCCGTGTACGACACCCGTCACTGGCACAAGCAGCCCGACTGGAGCTACGCAGGCGACATCTGACCGCTGGGTAATGTTGCCTGTATAGACGGACGACGGCCTCGCCCGGCCGCTCGAACTAGGGAAATTGCCGATGCGCTTGCGCCCGCACTTCGAGATGCTGGCGAGTGCCCGACGTTCCCGGGTCAGCCTCGCTCGACGAGCAGGAGGATCGTGACGATGATCGCAACATTGCCCTACGTCCGCCGCCCGGTCGACGCGGCGACCGGCGACGCTCGCCGGCCGACGCCCCCGCCAAGCAGAGACGACGAGGTGGCGCGCCTCGCGCCTGCGGCGGGGCCAGTGGCTGCCGGACGCCTCGCGGACCTGCTCGGCCGGCGGCGGTCGCGAGCCATGCAGCGTGTGCCGACGCTGACCAACGAGCAGTTGGCCCGCACGATCCGAGCGCAGGCCTACTCGCTCCAGCTCGTCGACCCCTATGGGTCAGCGGTCCTCGACGAGGCGGCCGAGCGGCTCGCACCCGCACGGCGATGGTGATCGTCCTACGCAGGGATCGACCGGCGCGATCATCGTCGTCGGGATGACCCCGACGCTCCCCGGTGCCTTCGATCCCCGCCGCCGCACGGCAAGCGGCGCACAACGGCGGTGGCGGCTGGTCCCGTGAGGGTTGGCCTCTCCGCGTACGACATGCCCATCGACGAGCTCGTCGATTGCGCCGCAGCGGCCGACGAGCTCGGGTTTTCCAGCCTGTGGCTGGGCGAGCACATCGTGGCGACCGCCGGGTACCGCAGCTCGCATCCGACCCAGGACGGCCGAGCCGATCTCACGCCCACGCGCCGCATCGTGGAACCCGATACGGCACTGCTGGATCCGTTCGTGGCGTTGAGTGCCGTTGCCGCGAGCACGAAACGGCTCGAGGTCGCCACCGGCATCTACCTCCTCGCGCTCCGGCATCCACTGCTCACCGCGCGGGCGGGCTGCAGCGTCCACGACCTGTCCCGTGGCCGGTTCGTCCTCGGCGTCGGTTCTGGCTGGCTCGAAGAGGAATTCGAGGCGCTCGGTGTGCCCTTTGCGAGCCGCGTCTCACGGCTCGAGGAGTCGATCGGGATCCTGCGTGCCGCTTGGAGTGGCGGCTACTTCAGCTATACCGGCCGGCACTACGCCCTCCGCTCGCTCCAGGTGTCGCCTCGGCCGTGCCCCATACCGCTCTTCCTCGGGGGCAACAGCGAACCCGCCCTCGAGCGCGCCGCCCGCCTCGGCGACGGTTGGCTGAGCTCCGGCACACCCACGCCCACCGACGCGCTCGGCGTTACGAGACCGGCTGCAGACGCTGCGCGATCGGGTGGGTGGCGGCCGTCCGTGGCGATGCACCTGGCGGATGTCCGGCTCTGACCCCGAGCAGCTTTCCTTCTACGAGCGGGAGGGCTTCGACGAGGTTCTCATCTGGGCGCACCAACTGTGGGTGGGCGACACACGCGAGGAGCGACGGAAGTCCCTCGTGCGCCGCGTGCTGCGGACCTCGGGCTGGCGCCGAGCTGACCGGGCGGCTCGGCCGGTGAACGCTGGGCGTTTGTCGTTCAGTCGTAACCTTCGACCAGGGTGATGTGTAAGCATGCTGTAGAGGGTCGTTAGCATGGCAGCATGATCCGCACCCAGGTGCAGTTGACCTCAGCGCAAGCCGAGGCGGTCAAGCGAGCGGCCGCGGAACGGGGTGTCTCCATGGCCGAGGTCTTGCGCGAGCTCGTCGACTCGTACCTGCTCACAGGGCCGAGCGCCGACCGGCGGCAGCGGGCGATCCGTGCCATCGGCCGGCACCGCTCGGGCCGCCGCGACGTCAGCCGTGAGCATGATCGCGAGCTCGGTGACGCCTTCGGACAATGAGGACGTTCGTCGACACGTCGGCCCTCTACGCATTGCTGGATGCCGACGACGACAACCATCCCGCAGCGGCCACGTGGCTGTCGGGGCCCGGCGGTGCTCCGCACGAGAGCCTCGTCTCCCATAGCTACGTGATCGTGGAGACCGCCGCCCTCGTGCACCATCGGCTGGGGGTCGTGGGCGTGCGGGATCTCTTCGAGGCCTTCGTGCCTGCCTTGACCCTCGTGTTCGTGGACTCCGAGCTGCACCGGCGGGCGGCGGCTGCGTATCTGGCAGGGATCAGCCGTCGCGTCTCGTTCGTCGATCGGGTCAGCTTCGAGTTCGTGCGCGACACAGGCCTCGACAGAGCGTTCGCATTCGACCAGGACTTCGCGAAGGAGGGGATCGCGCTCGTACCGTGACCGCCGCTGCGTGTCGAGAGCCACATCCGAGGACCGCACTCGCGAGAGTTGGGGGTGGCCGACGGCCAATGATCAACCCTCAAAGATGGTCGCGATGATCGGCACCGACCGGTTCGCCGGCGCAATTACCGGCTCGCCGGCCACCCGCGATGAATTCTCGGGACCGCGGTCGTCCCATCTCCCGACCGCCGCAAGCAAAGGAGGCGACCCGTGGGTCAGGTGCGAGTGCTGGTTGGCACGAGGAAGGGCGCGTTCATCCTCACCTCCGATGGCACACGTGATCGGTGGGACGTGAACGGCCCCCTCTTCGGGGGATGGGAGCTGTACCACCTCAAGGGGTCCCCGGCGGATCCGAGCCGCATCTACGCATCGCAGTCGACCGGTTGGTTCGGCCAGCTGATCCAGCGTTCGGATGACGGTGGCAACACCTGGGAGGCCGTCGGCAACGAGTTCGTCTACGACGGCGTGCCCGGCACCCACCAGTGGTACGACGGCACCCCGCACCCGTGGGAGTTCGCCCGCGTCTGGCACCTCGAGCCGTCCCTCACCGACCCCGACGTCGTGTACGCAGGCGTCGAGGACGCGGCCTTGTTCCGCTCGCCCGACGGCGGGCGGTCATGGCAAGAGCTCCCGGGACTTCGAGGCCACGGTTCGGGGCCGTTCTGGCAGCCAGGGGCGGGGGGCATGTGCCTGCACACCATCCTGCTCGACCCCCGCGACGCCGCCCACCTGCTCGTGGCCATCTCTGCCGCCGGCGTCTTCCGCAGCGACGACGGCGGTCAGACATGGCGGCCTGCCAACCGGGGTCTCCACTCCGAGGGCATCCCCGACCCGGACGCCGACGTCGGCCATTGCGTCCACCGCCTGGCCCGCCACCCCGCTCGACCCGACGTGGTCTTCATGCAGAAGCACTGGGATGTGATGCGAAGCGAGGATGGCGGCGAATCGTGGACCGAGGTCAGCGGGGACCTGCCCAGCGACTTCGGCTTCGTGATCGACGTCCACGCCCACGAGCCCGACACGGTGTACGTCGTCCCCATCAAGAGTGACTCCGAGCACTATCCGCCGGACGGGCAGCTACGGGTGTACCGGAGTCGAGTAGGCGGCAACGAGTGGGAGCCGCTCACGGACGGTCTGCCCCAGGCCAACTGCTACGTGAACGTGTTGCGCGACGCGATGGCCGTCGACACGCTGGACCCCTGTGGCGTGTACTTCGGCACCACAGGCGGGCAGGTCTACGCATCAGCCGATGACGGCGACAGCTGGAACCCGATCGTGCGCGACCTCCCAGCCGTACTCTCGGTCGAAGTTCAGACGCTGCCGTGATTCGCGTCGTCCTGCCGACCCATCTGCGCACGCTCGCGAGCGCGCCCGCGCGAAGTGTGCCTCGACGTCGATGGAGCGGTGACGCAACGGACGGTGCTCGATGCTCTCGAGGCGCGGTACCCTATGCTCAAGGGAACGATCCGGGATCACCTCACCCAGCAACGCCGTCCCTTCGTCCGCTTCTTCGGCGGGGAGGACGACCTATCCCACGAGCCAGCCGACGCGCCCCTCCCCGAGAAGGTCGCGCTCGGAGATGAACCGTTCTTCGTGATCGGAGCGATGGCCGGCGGCTGACAGGGAGGACTTCCGCGGCGACGCCGACCCGGCTCACCGTCGGTTCTCGGCGTTCTGACGCGGTGCGCTCACCGCACCGTGAATCGCGGCTCGCCCTTCACGGCTTCCACACGCACCTCCACGCCCGTCACCAACGCGCGCGGCGGCCCCGTCCTCATCCACGCCAGCACCCGCTCGACCGCGCTCGCTTCGCCCTCCAGCACCGCCTCCACCGAGCCGTCGTCGTTGTTGCTCACCCACCCCGTCACGCCCGCGGCGACCGCTTCGCGACGGCACGACTCGCGGTACCAGACGCCCTGCACCCTCCCGCTGACCGTGACGCAGTAGTGGACCACCCGGCCAGTCTCGTCCAAGGGGTCCGGATCGGGAGAGCTCCGCAATGACGCCTTCTCCGCCCGCAGCGGCCACTACACGACGTTGATCCGGTCGAGCACGGCGGCGGCGAGCTCCCGATCTCCGTCGATCTCGACGTCTTCGCGCCAGTCGCGCCGTTGCGTCCCCCAGATCACGAAATCGTGCGCCGTCGAGCGCACGCTCGCCGCGACCTGGCCCTCGCCGTCGCGGACGACCTCGACGCCGGGGCCGGCGGTGAGGGGCCGGATCGTCCAACGGCCACCGCCGGGCCGGGAGAGCACGAGGCCCAGCGGTCTCTCGAGCGTGGCGAGCTCGGCACCGCACATCTGTGGCAGCCCGGCCAGCATCCACGCGATCGTCGGACCGAGACGCAGCTGGTCCGCCTAAGGCTCGAGCACCTGGCGCGAGGCCCAGCCCTTGCGGGGCGCGACGAGCAACTCCATCGCCTGTTCGGCCGGGACCACCGGGGCGCCCTCGAGCGTTGGGGGTGGCGGGTCGACGAGGCTGCGCACGCCTGACCCCATGTGCGCGACCACGTCCTGCACGCGCCAGCCGCTGCAGTGGCTCGGCCGCTGCCACTCCTCCTCCGACAACGTCCGGATCACCGCGAGCACATCCGCCTGGAGGGCCCGAACCGCCTCAACGCCCTCGCCCGACATCGCGCCAGTGTCGCGCCCTCCAGACGCGCTGGGGGTCAGGACGGGGGCGCGGCGTCCGCCATCACCATCCAGGGTGTGCCGAAGCGATCGATGCACATGCCGAACGCAGGCGAGAAGAAGGTCTCGGCCAACGGGACCTGCACCTGACCGCCATCGGCGAGCGCGTCGAACACTCGCTTCGCCTCACCGGCGTCAGGTACCGAGCAGTTGACACACATCCCTCGGTTCTGGCCGTCGAAGCTGCCGGCTGGATCGTCGGAACCCATCAGCAGCTGACCACTCGTCGTCAGCGCCGCGTGCAGGATCAAGTCGGCTTGCCCCGGCGTGGCGGGGACGCCGGCATCGGGGGGTGCTTCGGAGATCGGGAGGAGCACGAGCTCACCCCCGAAGATCGCCTTGTACCGCGTGAAAGCGTCCCGGCAGTTGCCGGCGAATGCAAGATACGGATGGAAGGCCATGAGCGCTCCTCGGGACGGCGGGAATGGTCTGGAGGTGGAGACGCCGCAGCGGGCGCGAACTCATCGCCAGCGCCGCCACTTGCCTCGAAGACCACCTCAGAGCCGACGCCAACGGTGGCCCCGCCGCCCATCGAGCGACGAGCGGCACCCGACCACGTGTGGTTGGTGCAGACTCGCGGCCGTCGTGCAGAGCAAGGGGGACGGGTGTGGCCAGCCGCAGTGAGACCTTCAAGCAGGGCATCGACGCCGGCAACCGCGGCGACATCGCATGGTGGCGCACCTGCATGAAAGCCGACGTCGCCTTCCATGCCCCGGGGGCTGGGCTCGATCTGATCGGGGCGGACGCGGTCGTCGAGGCATTGGAGAAGTTCGTGGCCGCCGAACGGCCCCGCCACACCTTGACCACCGACCCGGTCGAGCACGGCGACTTCCTCGTCGCCTTCAGCGAGCTCGAGCGCACGGTCGGCAGCAAGCCGTCGCGCGCTCAGGTCTGCCACGTCACCCGGTGGGAAGGCGACCAAATCGCCGAGTACTGGTCGATGCGCCACGCCATCGCCTGAGCTGATCGCCCGTCGGATGCGGCTCCCCGCGGCGGCCGGCAACGGCTTCATCCGAGCGCTGAAGGGGTGACGCCTGAGGGCTCGGGGGCGGCAGCGGGGCCGGCAGTGCTCCCCCTGTCGCCGCGTGGGCCTCACGGCTGACCCGCGGCAGGCCTTCTCGGCGAAACGATCCGTGCCGGCCGGCTCGGCGATAGGTTCGCCCGCCATGACCGATCTGGACGAGCAGGGCCGGCCGGAGCCTCCCCTCGCGGCCGACGAGACCGCCACCCTCCTCGGCTTCCTCGAGTACCAGCGGGCCACGTTGGCCTGGAAACGCTCGGGCGTCGACGCGGCGGGTCTGCGGGCGACCGTCGCCGCCTCGTCGATGAGCCTGGGCGGGTTGCTCAAACACCTTGCCTACGTCGAGGCCGACTGGTTCTCTCGATGGCTGCACGGGCGAGACCGGGAGCCCCCGTGGGATCCCCCAGCCTGCGATGGATCGTGTGCCACATGATCGAGGAGTACGCGCGGCATAACGGCCATGCCGATCTACTGCGGGAGGCGGTGGACGGGCTCACCGGCGAATAGCGCCCGCCGGCATCTGGCCGTCCGGTTCGAGTGCGTCATTGGCGCGGAGATCAGGTTTGCGGCACCGGCGTCGTTGGCGAGGAGTTCGGCCTGCGGGGCAGGCGTCCGCGGGTCGTCAGTCGGCGATCTTGGCCACGAGGCGACCGACGACCTCGCCGCGTCGCAGGCGCGCCAGCCCGTCCGGGATCTCGTCGAACGTGATCTCCGTGACCGCCGGGGTGAGCTTGCCCGTGGCGCAGTAGGCGTAGACGCCGGCGACGTCTTCCTTCGTGCCGCCCATCGAGCCCACGAGGGTGACCTCGCTCATGATGAGCACTTTCGTGCTGATGGTCGCCTCCAGCACGCCCATGCCCACCTGCACCACGCGACCGCCTCGCCGCACGGTTTCGATGGCCTCGGCTGTCGTCGTGCCGAAGCCGGCGAAGTCGATGATCACGTCCAGCTCGAGCTCGGCGAAGTCGGTGATCGAGCGAGTCACGCGGGCGGCACCGATCTCCTCGGCCAAGCGCCAGACCTTCTCGTTGATCTCGGCCACGTACACCTCGGCTCCGGCAAGGACGCCGATGCGGGCTCCGATCTGGCCGAGGCCACCGAGCCCGATGATGCCGAGCTTGTCGCCGGCGGATATGCCTCCCGTGGTGATCACCGCGTGATGCGATGTCATCCCCGCGTCGGTGCCGGCCGCACCGAGCGCGAACGACACGCTCTCCGGGATCCGCACGAGCGCCCCTTGGTCGATGGACACCTTGGACGTGTACCCGCCGTCACGGCCATAACCGGGCACACCGGCCGCGACCGAAGGACACACACCCACGCGATCGCCCACGCTCCAGTCGGTCACGTCATCGCCAACCTCGGCGATGACGCCGGCGATCTCGTGACCGATGGTGATCGGCCGCTTCGCGACGTACGGCAGCCAGCCCTCGTCGTCGAGCATGCCGACGTCGGAGTGGCACAGCCCCGCCGACTTGATGTCGATGACGACCTCGTCGGCGCCAGCCCGTGGCTCGTCCACCTCGTTGAGCACGAGCGGCTCGTGGGTGTTGGTGAACTGCCAAGCTCTCATCCTTTGCACCTCTCGACGATCTCGCGGTGGGACTTGCCGGCCTGGCCATGCGCCTTCGACGCCAGCGGCCTGCGACCATAGACGACGCCGCGTGGGGCGGAGTCGAGGTCGGATGGTCTCGCGTCGACACGTCGGCTCCTCGGAGAGCGCCCGGGATTGTCAGGAGGCGACCTGGCCCTCGAGCCGACCTGGGCCGGTCAGGGACGAAAGTCCCTGTCCGTGGCCGTCACCGCTGTGCACGATCGGGTCGTGAGCGATGAGGGGACACAGCGCCCGCCGACATCCGAGTGGGCGTATGCCACTCCGACCGGCGCCCCCTGCCCGCGGACGCTTCGCCAGGATGGCTCGGTGCAAGGGAGTGGCGCCTGCCTCGGTTGTGGCACCTGCCTCCTGTTCGGCGGCCTCCTCGACGACTAGCGCTGAGCCTGCTACGGGCAACCGAACGGCGGGCTTGCCGCATTCGCGACGACACCCGGCCAGCGTCGGCTCAGCCGAGTCATGGTCGCAGACCCTGAACGAGGCGATCCCCATCCTCGTCGTCGCGACCGGTGCCGCTGTTTCGGGCCGGGCCGGCTTCCTGAACGTTGGTCAGGAGGGCCAGCTCACGATCTCCGCTCCCCACCTCCTGGCCCTGGTCCACGCTCCTATGGAGCGCCGCCGCAGCCGGCACCAGCGTGCCTCGGACGACCCTTCATCGCGCTCAGCCCCTCTGCTCCCTGACGGTGTGGGAAGACCCCCGCCCGAGCGAGCATGATCGCCCCAGCCCGAATAGGGAGCGCGTGCATTGCCACTGGCCACCGTTGCGAGTGCCGGCACCGGGGATCGCCCGTGAGTGCTCTCTTCGCGCTCGTGGCCGCGTTCTCGAATGCCCTGAACGTCGTGACCCAGCACGTGGCCAGCACGGCCGCGCCGGCCAAGGACAAGGGTTGGCGCCTCGCCCTCTACCTCGTTCGAAACCCCCTCTGGCTGCTCGGCGTCGGGGCCCTCCTCGGCGCGTTCGCGTTCCAGGCGCTCGCGCTCTACAACGGACGGATCTCGGTGGTCCAGTCGATCCTGGTGACCGAGCTGGTCTTCTCACTCGTCATCGGCCGCCTCTGGCTCCGCCGCGCCGTGACGGGGGCGGCTTGGGCCTCGGCGGGCGCGACCTCGGCCGGTCTCGCCGTCTTCCTGGTCATGTCCGAGCCGCAAGGCGGCCACCCTTCGCCCACCACCGGCGCTTGGTTGCCGGTCCTCGTGACCACGGGCGGCCTCGTCGCCATCTTCACCTTGCTGGCGAGGGGAGGCTCGCCGGTGAAGCGGGCCGCTCTCTATGGCGGCGCATCGGGGATCGTCTGGGCCACCATGGCCGTGTTCATCAAGTCGACCACCGACGTGGCGGACAGCCAGGGGTTCGTAGCCATCTTCGAGCACGGGGCGATCTACGGCGTCCTCGTCGCCGGCATCGTCGGCACTGTGATGACGCAGGCCGCCCTCCACCACGGGCCACTGGCCGTGTCCCAGCCGATCATGGTGATCGTCGATCCCTTCGTCAGCATCGTGCTCGGCATCTGGCTCTACGGCGAGCACTTCACCCCCGCGCCGTTCCGCGTCACCGCCGGCGTGCTCGGGTTCGTCGTGATGATCCTCGGTGTCGTGTTCCTGAGCCGCACCGCCCCGTCGTTCGAGGCTCCGGAACGGGTGCCGGCCAATCGGGCTCGGCTCTCCTGATCAGCCGGACGTATCCACGCCCTGATGCGGCACTCTTTCTGTCATGACCACAACCGGCCGTCGTTGGCTCACCTTCGCCGGCCTCGCCTTCCGTGCCCTGCTGTCGTGGTCACCCGCGGGCGCCCGCGACGCCGACTGCGCATTGCTCGACGATCGTCTTCGGCAGCGCTCGCCACGTCTTCACCCTGATCCTGAGCTCTCCTCGGTCGGTGGCCGACACGGCACCGTTCGCTCTCGACGTGGCGAGGAGGCAACAGGCCCACGACGGCGGGCCGCCCCCCAGCTCCCGACCGTCACCTGCCACACCGGATGACGCCGCGCTCGACCGGCTGCTGCTGGGGGTGCCGCCCGGCTCCGGGTTCGTCATCGTCGACACGGCATCGCTGGACCAGACCTTCGACGACCTCCGCGCCATCTCGCGCAGCCAACGGGTCATCGATCTGCTCGACGGCGCGCCGACCCGCCATCGGGTCTTCCCAGGCCGGCTCCACCAGCTTCGTCATCGTGTCCCTGACCAAGCAGCCCTTCAGCCAGTTCGCCGCAACGCAGCTGGGCGGCTACCGCGAACTCGGCGGGATCACCGAGCGCCGTCAGGTCCGGCTCGTCAAGGACACGATCGGCTTCCGCTTCCAGGATCCGGCCGCCTATGGCGTCGTGTTCCGGCGCGGCCCGTACGTGGCGACGGTCGCCGTCCTGGCCCCCGCCGTGGGGCCCGCGAGCGCTGCCGCGCTGGAGGCCGCGGTCGACGCGTCGGCCCAGATGCAAGCGGCGCTCCTACCAGCAGGAGGGACGGCCCCTTACTTCTTCCCCTCGACGACGCGCTCCATCCTTCTCGCCCTCGTGTTCACCACGGCGGTGTGCCTCCTCGCCGTCGCCTGGGCCCGCACCAGCGCGGCGCGTCAACGACAGCGCGACCGCCCCCCGCCCATCCTCTACCTGCGCTCGTTCGATGACGACGCGCTACCCGTCCCCGCGGTCCTCACAGCGCGGCGGCCGTTCCTCGAGCTCTTCCTGGCCCGTGGGTCCGATCCGTTCGAGGAGGCGGTGGCCTGGGAGCTCGCACCGTACGGTCCCGTCGTTGCCATCGGTCGACCTGGTCGGCCCGTGTCGTCACTCGGCGCCGCCCGCGACCGCCTGGCGGACGACGAGTGGCGGGCGGGCGTGACCCAGCGCATGGCGGAAGCCCGGGCAATAGCCATGGTGCTCGGGGCCACTGACGGCGTCCGTTGGGAGCTCGAACAGATCGCGGGGGCCGGCAACCTGACGAAGACCATTTTCATCTTCCCACCGGTAACGCCGTCCGCGCTGGACGACCCCTGGCACTTCACGGCCACGGCCCCGAGCTGGACCCGATCGAATCAGGCCTTGACAAGTGACGGCCGACCGCTCATCATTCGGTCGATCGACCGAGAGCCGCCGGGGGCGGTCCGGTCCCGTCCGAATCGTGGAGAGGTGGTGTGGTGCCCGTGGAGCTCGAGACCCGGCAGCGGATCCTGGTCGCGGCCAAGAGCGCCCTGCTGGAAGCGGGGTACGCCAACCTCTCGACGCGCGCCATCGCCGAGGCGGCGGGCGTCCCCCTGAGCCAGATCCACTACCACTTCGGGTCGAAGCAGAACCTGGTCCTCGAGCTGCTCGACCAGGAGAACCGCCATCGCCTCGATCGGCAGGCGGCCATGTACAGCAGCGAGATGCCGCTGTGGAAGCAGTGGGAGCAGGCCTGCGACTACTTCGACGACGACCTCGAGTCGGGGTACGTCCGGGTGCTCATGGAGATGACGGCGGCGGGCTGGTCGAACGACGAGATCGCCGGGGCCGTCGTGGCCCAGGTGCGGGGCTGGTTCGATCTGCTGACCGAGGTGGCCCGCCGCGCCGAGAAGCGCTTCGGCACCCTGGGGCCGTTCTCACCAGAGGAGGTCGCCGCCCTCGCCGCCCTGCCCTTCCTCGGAGCGGAAACGGTCGTCCTCCTCGGCCTCGACGACTCCGTGGTCGCCGCCCGTTCTGCCCTGCGCAAGGTCGGCGACGTGCTGAGGACACTGGAGGAGCCGCCCAAGCCGAAGGGGCGGAAGGGATGAGGGCCGCCCACCCGCAAGCCAGCGGCGACGTCACCCGCGACGGCGTGGCGATCCACTTCGAGTGTTACGGCGAGGGCGCGCCGACGATCTTGTTGCTGCCGACCTGGTCGCTCGTGCACTCGCGCCAGTGGAAGCTGCAGCTCCCCTACCTCGCCCGCCACTTCCGCGTCGTGGCCTTCGACGGCCGTGGCAACGGCCGCTCCGGACGGCCGGCAGACCCCTCGGCGTACACCGACGTCGAGTTCGCCGCGGACGCTGTTGCCGTGATGGACGCCACCGGCACCGAGCGCGCCGCCCTGCTGAGCGTCTCACGCGGCGCCCTGTGGGCCTTGCGCCTCTGCGCCGAGCATCCCGATCGAGTGCTCGGCACGGTCTTCATCGGCGCCGCGGCCCGATTGGCCGCCCAGGGCGAGGAGCGCCGGGCCGCACGGTTCGAGGCGGTGATCGACCAGCCCACCGGTTGGCAGCGCCACAACGCCCACTTCTGGAGGACGAACTACGCCGACTACGTGAAGTTCTTCATGTCCCAGCTCTTCACCGAGCCGCACTCGACGAAGCCGTTCGAGGACGGCGTCGACTGGGCGCTCGAGACCGATGCCGACACCCTTACCGCGACCGAGCGAGGGCTCCACGGATGTGACACCGCCTCGGCCTTGGCCCTGGTGGCGAAGCTGCGTTGCCCGGTCCTCGTGATCCATGGCTCCGATGATGCGATACGTGCACACGACGAAGCGGAGGCGCTGGCCGCGCACTCAGGCGGCGCGCTGGTGACGATCGCCGGAGGCGGCCACTGGCCCCACGTCCGCGACCCGGTCCAGGTCAACCTGGTGGTGAAGCAGTTCATCGATCGGATCGCCCGATGAGAGCCCGCTACCCCGATCACGAGGGCTTCGTCGAGCGCAACGGCGTCAAGGTGGCGTACGAGGTCTACGGCGACAGCACGACGGCCGTGCTCCTCGTGCCGCCCTCCCCCATCACGCACGCGCGCTCGTGGAAGGGTCTGATCCCGTACCTCTCCCGCCACGTCGGCGTCGTCACCACCGATGGCCGCGGCACGGGTCGCTCCGACCGGCCCCATGCGAGCGAGTTGTACGGACCCGACGAGATCGAAGCCGACTTGGTCAGCGTGCTCGACGCGGCCGGTGTCACCCAGACCGTCGTTGTCGCTCACTGCCACGCGGTGCCGTGGGCGCTGGGCTTGGCCGCCGACCACAGCGGTCGCATCGCGGGCGTCGTCGCCATTGCGCCGGGCATCGCGGTCAAGCCGCCCCACGCGTACACCGTCGAGCCCGAGCGCCAGTGGCAGGCGGCACGCCCCGACGCCACCGGTTGGGGCATGCGCAACCGCGGGTTCTGGCGGCAGGAGGGTGGCTACCGGTCGTGGGTGCAGTTCTTCTTCGACGAGCAACTCCCTGAACCCCACTCCACGAAGCAGTACGAGGACACGGTGTCATGGGCGCTGGACACCGAGGTCGAGGCCATGATCGCCGAGCGCGAAGGCCGGGGCGCGCCGGGCTTCCCGACCGCGGCCGAAGAGCTCTGCCGGAAGGTGGACTGCCCGGTCCTCGTGATCCACGGGTCCGATGACAGCTGCCAGCCCCTCGCCAGGGGTCGGCGCGTCGCGGAGCTCACCGGTGGCGAGCTCGTCGTGCTCGAAGGATCCGGACACCTGCCCCACGCGAGGGACCCGGTCAAGGTCAACCGCCTGATCATCGACTTCATCGAGGAGACGACAGGGGCACCGATGCACGCGACAGTCTGGTCACGCGGCCTCAGCCGGCCGAAGCGGGCGCTCTACCTCTCGTCGCCGATCGGCCTCGGCCACGCCCGCCGTGACGTCGCGGTGGCGAAGGAGCTCGAGCGCCTCCGGCCTGACCTGGCGATCGACTGGCTGGCGCAACACCCGGTGACCGCCGTCCTCGAGGCCGAGGGTCAGCACGTCCATCCCGCGAGCAGCTGGCTCGCCAACGAGTCGGCCCACATCGCGTCGGAGGCCAGCGAGCACGACCTGCACTGCTTCCAGGCGCTGCGGCGCATGGACGAGATCCTGCTGGCCAACTTCATGGTCTTCCAGGAGGTCGTGGAAGAGGGCCTGTACGACGTGGTGATCGGCGACGAGGCCTGGGAGGTGGACCACTTCTGGCACGAGAACCCCGAGCTGAAGCGAGGCCAGCACGTGTGGCTCACCGATTTCGTCGGGTTCCTCCCGATGCCCGACGGCGGCGACCACGAGCAGTTCCTGACCACGGACTACAACGCGGAGATGATCGAGCACATCGCTCGCTACCCGTGGATCCGCGACCGCGCCATCTTCGTCGGCAATCCTGACGACATCGTCCCCGATGGCTTCGGCGGCGAGCTGCCCGCCATCCGCGACTGGACGGAGGCGAACTTCTCGTTCTCCGGCTACGTCACGGGGTTCACGCCGCCGACCGCGGAGGAGCGCCCGGCGTGGCGGGCCGAGCTGGGATACGGCGAGGACGAGCTCGTGTGCGTCGTGACCGTCGGTGGGAGCGGGGTCGGGCGGGCCCTGCTCGAGAAGGTCATCGCGTCCTACCCGATGGCGAAGCGAGCGGTGCCGGCCCTGCGGATGGTGGCCGTGGCCGGTCCCCGCATCGACCCGGCCATCTTCCCGACGTACCCCGGCCTCGAGGTCCACGGCTACGTCGACCGCTTGTACCGGCACCTGTGCGTCTGCGACCTCGCCGTCGTGCAGGGCGGGCTCACCACCACGATGGAGCTCGCCGCGGCCAAGCGACCCTTCCTCTACTTCCCCCTCGCCCATCACTTCGAGCAGAGCTTCCACGTCCGCCATCGCCTCGATCGCTACGGCGCCGGCCAGTGCATGGACTACGCCACCACCGATCCCGACCTCCTCGCGGCGGCCATCGCCGAGAACATCGGCCGGGTCGTGAGCTACCGCGACGTGGAGATCGACGCCGCCGCACGCGCCGCCCAACTGATCGCCGAGCTCTTCTGACCCATCCGGAGCGTCCCTGATGAACCCTTCTCCACCTTGGTCTCGGTCGAACGATCGACTGAGGCCGTGCGACGTGGTGCCGGCCAGGCCTGGCCGAACCGGCAGCGCGGAGCACGTTCCCCAAACCATCCAAGGAGCATTGACATGACCACCACCGAGAACCCGGTCCGCAACGGCGTCGACACAGCGACCCTCTTCGCCACCATCGACGCCGTCAAGGCCAACCCCGACATCGCCCGGTTCCAGTTCCGGGCCACCAACCGGTGGGTGAACGGCACCCACAACCAGTCGACGATCCACGGCTTCTACGGCGCCATGCAGGAGATGACGCACCAGCAACCGTGGACCTTCGACGCCGACCATCCCGCGGTGCTCGTCGGCACTGACAACGGGCCCACCCCCGTCGAGTACGTGTTGCACGCGCTCGCCGCCTGCTTGACCGCGGGACTGGCCAACGTCGCCGCCGCCCGCGGCGTCAACCTCACCGAGGTCTCCTCCACGGTCGAGGGCGACATCAACCTCCTCGGCATCCTCGGTCTGTCCGACGATGTCCGCAACGGCTACGAGCAGATCAGGGTCAGCTTCACCCTGCGCGGTGACGACCCGGAGAAGCTCCGCCAGATCGTCGAGCAGTCGCGTCGGCGTTCCGCGGTGCTCGACATCATCACCAACTCGGTGCCGGTGAGCATCGAGGTCGACGCCGCTTGACCGCTGCCCCTTCGGCCGGAGCTCCGCGCTCCGGCCGGAAGCGGCTGGTGAGGAGACCTCATGCCCTCCATCGACACCCTCATCATCGGCGCCGGCCAGGCCGGTCTGGCCATGAGCCGCTGCCTCACCGACGCCGGCGTCGACCACGTCGTGATCGAGCGCGGCCGCCTCGCCGAGCGCTGGCGCAGCGAGCGATGGGACTCGCTCCGCCTGCTCAGCCCGAACTGGGCGACGCGCCTCCCCGGTTGGAGCTACCAAGGCGAAGACCCCGCCGGCTACATGACGGCCGGCGAGCTCGCCGGCTACCTGCAGCGCTACGCGATCTCGTTCGACGCTCCCGTGCACGAGCACACGGTCGTGAGTAATGTGCGCCGCGCCGACGACGGGTTCGTCGTGGCCACCGACACGGGCACCTGGCGGGCAGGGCGAGTCGTCATCGCCACCGGATGGTGCGATCGCCCGCGCCTCCCGTCGGCCGCCGCCCGCCTCCCCGTCGAGCTCACGCAGCTCACGCCCAGCACCTACCGCAACCCCGGCCAGGTCCCGGACGGCGGCGTGCTCGTGGTCGGCGCCTCGGCCTCCGGCGTTCAGATCGCCGAGGAGCTCGCTCGCGCCGGACACGACGTCGTCCTCGCCGTCGGCCGCCACAACCGGCTCCCCCGGCGCTACCGCGGGCGGGACATCTGGTGCTGGCTGGAGCAGCTCGGCACGTTTGCCGAGACGATCGACGTGGTCGCTGATCCCCGCCGGGCCGAGTCCGAGGGCTCGCTGCAGCTCGCCGGTCGACCCGACCATCGCAACGTCGACCTCCCCACCTTGCGCCAGGCCGGCGTACGGCTGGCGGGTCGCCTGACGGGCATCGACGCCCGCCGCGCCTGGTTCGCCGACGACCTCGCCGCCACGACCACGCTGTCGGAGCAGCGGATGATGGGCGTGCTCGCCCGCATCGACCGCTACATCCGCGCCAACGGCCTCGACGTGCCCGACCCCGAGCCGGTGGCTCGACTGCTCCGGCCCACCGGGCTCGATCGCCTTCACCTCCGGCGTGGCGGGATCGGCACGGTGGTGTGGGCGACGGGATTCACGCGGGACTACCCATGGCTGCACGTGCCCGTGCTCGACGGCCGCGGCGAGATCCGCCAGCGCCGCGGGATCACCCCCGTTCCCGGCCTGTACGTGCTGGGCCAGCGCTTCCAGCACCGCCGCGACTCGAACTTCATCGACGGCGTGCGCCACGACGCCGCCCACCTCGCCCACCACATGGCGGCGGCTCCCCGTCGCCGCCAAGCCCTTCACACCTGCTGACCGAGGACCCTTCCATGCCTGATCGCCACCACCCCCACTACGACGCCATCGTCGTCGGCGCTCGCGCTGCGGGCGCCGCCACCGGGATGCTCCTCGCCCGGGCCGGGCTGCGCGTCCTCGTGGTCGACCGCGCCCAGTACGGCCACGACACCGTGTCGACGCACGCGCTCATCCGCGCCGGCGTACTCCAACTCCACCGCTGGGGGGTCCTCGAAGAGGTGATCGCGGAGGGCACGCCTCCGATTCACCGCACCACCTTCCAGATCGGTGACGAGCGCGTCGTCATCCCCATCAAGCCCTACTCCGGCGTCGACGCCCTCTACGCCCCCCGCCGCACCGTGCTCGACCCGATCCTCGCCGACGCCGCCGCCCTCGCCGGCGCCGAGGTGCGCCACGGCGTCACGGTCATCGAGCTCCGCCGGCAGCGGGGCGGGCGGGTCTGCGGCATCGTCGGCCGCGACGCCCGGGGGCATCACCTCGAGGCCACCGCCGCCATCGTCGTCGGCGCCGACGGGATGAGCTCACGCGTCGCCCAGTGGGTCGGCGCGCCGGTGGCGCGCACGGGCGCGGCCGCCGGAGCCATCGCCTACGGCTACTGGAAGGACCTCGACGTCGACGGCTTCCACTGGTTCTTCCGGCCAGGCGCGGCCGCCGGGGCCATTCCCACCAACGACGGCGACACGTGCGTCTTCGTCGGCACCACGCCCGAGCAATTTCACCGTCACGTCGTGCGCGATCCCCTCGCCGGCTTCCACGCAGTGCTGGCCGACGCCGCCCCCGAGCTCGGTGAGCGCCTGGGGAGTCAGGGGCCACCCGAGAAGTTGCGGCTCTTCCCCGGCCGCCCCGGCTTCGTCCGGCGGGCCTGGGGGCAGGGGTGGGCCCTGGTCGGCGACGCCGGGTACTTCAAGGATCCCATCAGCGCCCACGGGTTGACCGACGCGCTGCGCGACGCCGAACTGCTGGCCCGCGCCATCACCGCCTTCGTCCTCGACGGGGCCGAGGAGGCCGGCGCCTTCGAGCACTACCAAGCAACCCGGGACCGGCTCTCGTCGGCCTTGTTCACGATCACCGACGAGATCGCGAGCTACGCGTGGGACGTGCCCCGGGTCGGCGCGCTCCTGCTCGAGCTCAGCTCGGCCATGGCCGACGAGGTCGAGCACCTCTCGGCCCTCGATGCTGCTCGGCCCGGATCGCTTCGCCCGACGAGAGGTCTCGAACTGGTCTGAACCGGACCGGCCTCACCGACTCAGCCGGGCGGCGAGCTCCCGGGTCACGCCGTCCACGTGGGTCGTGGGCGCGAACGCGCCGACGACGGCCGGCGCGGCCAGCGCGGCGGCGAAGCCGTCGTCGACCATGGTGAGGTACGCGAGCTCGCCCTCGTGGGCGGCGAGCAGCGCGGCGAGGTCGCCCGCTGATCTGGCGTCGAGCAGCGCGCTGAGGCGAGCGCGCACGAGGGTGGGATCGGTGCCGACGATGGCGGCCAGTCGGTCGACGGGGTCTTCGCCGACGGCCCCGAAGGCGCGAGCGACCTCGAGGTCGTCGACCGCCGGGAGCGGGGCCTGCAGCAGGGCCAGGAGATCCACCCGCCCGACGCCCCACCCCTCGTCCCAGTCGGGCGGGATGACGCACACGCCCGGCGAGCGCAGCACGGACAAGAACGCGCCCTGGACGCGCCCGCGGGCCATAGACCTCCACCAGATGCTGATGGCCGTGGTGGGCGAGCCACAGTGCGGCGGCTCCGGCGAGGTGAGCCACGGAGTAGGAGGTGCCGTGGCTGCGTGACACCCGCGGCTGCTTGTGGTCGTCGTACGAGGCGTTGTAGACGCAGGCGCCGGGCATGGACACGTCGACGGCGGGGCCGCGGGCCGAGCCTTCCCACATCGTGTCGCCCGGCCCCGTGGCCGCGACGGCGAGGCAGTTGGCATAGCTGGCCGGTGCGGTGACGATGTGCACCTTGTTGCCGGCGGCCGCCATCACGATGATCCCGCTGTCGACCGCCCGCTGGATCTCGTCGTTCAGGCCGAAGAAGCCCTTGCCGCCCAGGCTCATCGACACGACCTGACAACCGACGGTGCGGGCGTGGCGGACGGCCTTCGCCACATCGGTGTCGAAGAGCTGGACGACGCTCTCAGTCGCTCGGACCGGCACCAAGATCGCGGTGGAAGCGAGACCGACGATGCCGGCCGCAAGCGTGCCCCGTCCGACGATCACGCTCGCCGTCGAGGTGCCGTGGCCCGGGTTGGGCAACGGCCAGAGCGGGTTCGGATCGAGGTCGTCGAGGGCGTCGTCGTCGCCAGAGATCACGTCGCGATCACGGGTGAGGTCGAGGCCCTCGACGCCGAGGTTTGGGTGGAAGGTGTAGCCGGAGTCGGGATGGCCGATCGAGATCCCGGCGCCACCGTGTGCGGCGTCCGACATGAAGGCCATCGCCTCGGGCCAGCGGAGGAGCTCGTGGACCCAGTCGAGCGCGTCCGAATCGGCGCCGCACTCGTCGCCGACGAAGGCCCCACCCGTGTCCCGATCGGCAAAGCCCGGATCCGCGAAGCCGGGCACCGGCACGTCCGCCTCGACCTTGTCGAACCGGCCGGTCCGGTGCAGGGCAAGGGCCGCCTCGTGGGCCTGGCGGGCGTACTCGGCCGTCCCGACCACCGCGTCGGTACCACTGCTGATCAGCACCGTCGGGCTGTCTCGCACCAGCCTCCGGACGCGCCAACCAGCACCAAGGGTTCTCTTCACCACGTCGTCGACCGCGGCGACAGTCGCCCGCGGCCGCGGCCGCGCCGCGACGCGCAGCTGATGGGCGCGGTCCTCCGTCGTCACGAGAGCACGGCGTCCAGCGCGGTGGCCGCCCGCCAGCAGTCCTCGTAGGTGTTGTAGAGCGGTGCGGGAGCGAAGCGGATGATGTTGGGCGGCCGGTCGTCGGCCCGCACCCGGTGCCGCTCGAAGAGGGTCGCGGTCGTGGCCGCCGCGTCGTCCACCATCACGCTCAGCTGCGCGCCCCGTCGTTGCGGGTCTCGCGGCGTGATGACCTCGACGCGGCGCCGCGAGGCGACCGCGTCGAGCATCCGTTCGAGCCAGCGGGTGAGGCGAAGGCTGCGCTCCCTCAGGGCGTCCATGCCGACCTCCGCGAACAGTGCCAACGACACCCGCACCGGCGCCATGGCCAGGATCGGGGGGTTCGACACCTGCCAGCCCTCGACACCGGGGACGGGGGTGAAGGCGAACGGCATGGCGAAGCGGGTGTCGGGGTCGTGGCCCCACCATCCCCCCGGCCGCACCAGGTTCGGGTCGCTCCCGTGACGCTCGTGGACGAAGCAGCCGGCCACCGCGCCGGGTCCGGCGTTCAGGTACTTGTAGTGGCACCACACCGCGAAGTCGACATCCCAGTCGTGGAGACGCAGGGGGACGTTCCCGGCGGCGTGCGCGAGGTCCCAACCGACGCGAGCCCCGGCTCGGTGCGCGGCGGACGTGATGGTCGGGATGTCGAGCAGCGCGCCCGTGCGGAAGTCGATGGCACTGAGCACCACGACGGCCACGGAGGCGCCTTCGCGCTCGAAGAACTCGACCACGTCCTCGGTGCGCAGGTGCCGCTCAGCCGGACGCGGCGTGAGGATGACGACGGCGCGGTCAGGATCGAGCCCGTGGGCCCGGGCCACACCCATCATGGCGTAGCGATCGGAGGGGAACACGTCCGCCTCGATGACGATGCGGTAGCGCTGCGGCGTGGGGCAGTAGAAGCTGCGCATCATCAGATGGAGGTTCACGGTGAGGCTGTTCATCACGACCGCCTCGCCCGGCACCGCGCCGACGAGACCGGCCACGGTCTGGCGCATGGTCTCGTGGAAACTGACCCACGGGAAGGAGCCGTGCTCGTGGGCGTCGACTCCCCGCGCCGACCAGGCCTCGAGCACGTCGTCCACCGCCGCCCGGGCGCTCCTCGGTTGCAGCCCCAGGGAGTTGCCGGCCATGTAGGCCACACCCTCGGGCACGTGGAAGAGATCACGGCGGCTGGGCACCGCATCGGCCGCCTCCAGCTCCGCGGCCAGGGCCGCACCAGCCGGCCCGAGCAGCTCGACGTCCATCAGAGCTGGGTCCTCACATCCCAGAGCTCGGGGAACAACACGAGCTGCAGGCGCTCCCGCAGGTAGGGGACGCCGGCGGTGCCGCCGGTGCCGACCTTCAGCCCGATGATCCGCTCGACGGTCGTGACATGACGCAACCGCCACTGGCGCATCGCGTCTTCGAGGTCGAGGAGGTCCTCGCCGAGCTCGTAGAGGTCCCAGTGCGTCTCGGTGGCGCGGTAGACGACCAACCAGGCGTCGACGACGCTGCGGTGGGCGCGGTAGCTCACCGACCAGTCGCGCTCGACGAGGGACGGGTCGACGGGCAGGCCGCGTCGGGCGAGGAGGCGGACCACCCGGTCATAGAGCGAGGGCGCGTGCAGCTCGGCCTCGAGGCGGGCGAAGCGTTCCGGCTCGTGGCGAAAGGGCTCGAGGTAGATGGCGTCGCGGTTGCCGAGCACGTACTCCAGTTCGCGGAACTGGAACGACTGGAAGCCGCTCGACGTGTCGAGCGCGGTCCGGAACGACAGGTAGTCGGCCGGGGTCATGGTGGTGAGCACGTCCCACGACGAGATGAGCCCCTGCATCACCCGCTCGACGCGGGCGAGGCTCTTGAACGCGGGACCCAGGTCATCGGCGTCGAGGAGCGCAGCCACGGTGTGCAGCTCGTGCAAGACCAGCTTGATCCACAGCTCGGTGGCCTGATGCTGGATGATGAACAGCATCTCGTCGTGCGCGTCGGTGCGAGGCCGCTGCGCGGACAACACGTCGTCGAGACCGAGGTACTGCGCGTAGCTCAGGCGGTGGCGGAAGTCGAGGTGGGCGCCGGCGGCGCCGCCGGGGCGACCAGAGGTGCTCGTCACCGGTCCACTGCCCCCGTTGGACGACACGCGCGGCGAAGTTGAACCGGGGGGTGCCGTGGACGGCGCGCGTGGGTGCAAGTTCCTTGGCGTCGTCGGCCGTCGCGCGGCAGCCACGAGCCCCTCACCGGGGCACCAGCTTCCGAACGGCGTCGGCAGCCCGTGCCGCGCCAGCCGCACCGAGCGCGGCGAGGTTGGCGGGGAACCGCCGTTGCGCGGCGGCGCGCCGGCGGGCCTCGGCGTAGGGAACCGTGGTGAAGCTCACCAGTTCGTACAGCGACTCGAAGTGATCGGGCGCCCATCGCTCGACCGCATGCTCCACCCGCTTGCCCAACCGGAACAGCGGCGACGCCACCCTGTCGCGCATCTCGACGAAGTTGTCGAGGGCCAGGTCCGCGATGGCGTCCGTGTTCGGCTTGCGACGTTCGGCATAGATCGTCAGCGCCGTGGTCCAGTCCTCGCCGGTCTCGTCGAGGCACCGGTCGAGCTCGACAATGTCTTCGAACGCGCAGTTCATGCCCTGGCCGAAGAACGGGACGATGGCGTGGGCGGCGTCGCCGAGCAGGGCGAGGCGGCCGCGAACCCACGGCCACACCCGCACCGTCACCAGCGCGCCCACGGGATGGCGGCAGAACTCCCCGGACAGGTCTTCGAACAGCTCCAGGGCATCGGGGTAGTCACGCTGGAAGCGGGTCCGCACCGCTTCGGCCTCCTCGAGCCCGGCGAAGCCCGCCGCTCCCTCGAAGGGCCAGAAGAGCGTGGCGGTGAAGCTGCAGTCCGGGTTCGGCAGGGCGATCATCATCGAGTCACCGCGGGGCCAGATGTGCAGGGCACCGGGGTCGAGGGCGAAGCCCCCCGATGCGTCTGGCGCGATGGTGAGCTCCTTGTAGCCCCACGGCAGGTGCTCCTGGCGGTAGTCGGCCCTCTCGCTGCGCACCACCGTCTCCCGCAACGCGCTGTACGCGCCATCGGCCCCGATGATCACGTCGTGCGGGGCCGAACGCCGTCCCGTCGGCTCGTCGAGCACCAGCTCACCGGCCTCGGCGTCGATCCCCGTCGCCCGAGCCTCGAAGTGGAGGATCACGCCCGGCTCCTTGGCCGCGGCGTCGAGCAGCAGCGTGTTGAGCCCGTGGCGGGAGATCGAGTTGATGGCCATGGAGCCATCGGCGCTGTAGGCCTGGAACGCGAGCTGGCCCGCGGGGTCGTGCATCATCCGACCTCGCATCGCCAGACCGAAGGCCAGGACCTCCTCGGCGAGACCCACCCGCGCCAAGGCGTCGATGCCGCGGGCCGAGAGGGCGAGATTGATGGATCGCCCCGCCGCGCCCGCCAGCCGCGGGTCGGGCCGACGCTCGTAAACCGTCACGTCGTGGCCGCGGCGGGCGAGGAACACGGCGAGGAGCGGCCCGGCCAGGCCGGCCCCCGCGATCCCGACGTCAGCCACGGTCGGCCATCCCGACGTCAGCCACCGTCGACGACCCGGAAGTCAGCCACCGTCGGCCATCCCGACGTCAGCCACCGTCGTCGACCCGGAGATCAGCCACCGTCGTCGACCCGGAGATCAGCCACCGTCGCTCATCCCGAGGAACTCGAGCGCGTTCGTGCCCAGCAGGCGGCCTTCCACGTCGGCGGCGAATCCGCACGAGCGGATCACCTGACCGACGCGCTCCTCCCCGAGGGGGAACGGGTAGTCGGACCCGAGCAGCACCGACGACGGGCCCATCACCTCGACGAGGTAGCGCATCGCCCGCGCGTCGTACACGGCCGAGTCGACCTCGAAGCGATCGAGGTAGGCGCTCGGCGGCGCGCGTCGACCGCCCCCGAACGATGTCGCGGCGATGCCACGCGTTCTCCAACCGGCCGAGCAGGAACGTGAACGACCCGCCGCCGTGCGCGAAGCAGATGCGAAGGTCGGCGGGCAGCCGGTCGAAGGCTCCGCCGAGGATCATGCGGTTCAGCGACAGTTGCGTCTCGGCCGGCATGGCCACCGTCCAGCGCGAGCATCCACTCCTCGAGACGGCAGCCGCCGAACATGTCCCACGGGTGCACGAATACCGCGGCGCCGAGAGACCCGCAGTGGGCGAGGAACGTGACCAGGCCTTCGTCGTCGAGATCGCGGTCGCCCACGTGGTTGCCGATCTCAACGCCCTTCATGCCTGCGGCGAGGCAGCGTTCGAGCTCGCGGCAGGCCAGATCGGTGTGCTGGAGTGGCACCTGCCCGATGGGGACGAGTCGTCCTCCGCCCTTCGCGCACAGCTCCAGCAGCGCGTCGTTGAAGATGCGGGCGCATTCCATGGCGTGCTCGGCCGGGCGACCGTAGGCGAACAGCACCGGCGTGGCCGAGATCACCTGCAGATCGACGCCGTCGCGGTCCATGTCCGCGAGGCGCACGGCGGCGTCCCAGCAGGCCGAGGTGATCGGGCGGAACTCCTGGTTGCCCAGCATCACCATGGCGCGATCGGGCCCGTCGCGCCGCATCCACGGCCAGTCGGGCGTGCCGAAGCGCTCGGAGAGATCGGGCCAGGTCTCCGGGAAGAAGTGAGAGTGGAGATCGACGACGGTCACCGCGACTCCTGCCACGGCTGCGCTTCGGCCGCGAGCGGCGGATCAGGTTGCGCGACTCGGCCGGGATGGACCCAGCCGCAAGCGGCGCACGTGCGCGCGCCGCGTCGTCGTCGTAGAAGGCGGCGAAGGCCTTCGGCAAGTCGTCCACCAGGCTCACCAGTTGCACCTCGCCCCGGTAGACGAGCCCATGGCATCGCGGGCAGTACCACTCGAAGCCGTCGACCTGCCCTGGCGGGCGGGGCCGTTCGATGACGAGGCCCACAGAGCCCGCGATCGGACGCTGGGGCGAGTGACGCACGTGGGCGGGCAGCAGCAGCACCTCGCCCTCGCGGATGGCGATGTCGCGGGGGCCGTCGTCCCAGACCCGCAAGACCATGTCACCGCGCAGCTGGTAGAAGAACTCGTCGCAGGGGTCGTCATGGAAGTCGGTGCGCTGGTTGGGCCCGCCGACCACGGTGACGATGAAGTCGCCCTCGTCCCAGATCTGCACGTTCCCGACCGGGGGCCGGAGCTGCTCGCGGTGCTCGTCGATCCACCGGCCCAAGTCGATCGGCGTGATGGTCATGCCGGATCCTTCCCGCCGGCATGGGCTATCGCCTTGATCTCGATGGCCAAGTGGGGATGAGGGAGCTGGTGCACGGCGACCGTGGTGCGGGCCGGGCCCGTGTCGGCCGAGAAGTACCGCGCGTACACCTCGTTGTAGTCCTCGAAGTCGTCCATGGTGACGAGGAACGACGTCACCTCCACCACGTCGTCGAGGGACAGCCCGATGACGCGGAGAAGGGCGGCGATGTTGTCGAGGACGGCACGGGTCTGCACGCGGATGTCGCGGGTCACCTGCCCTGTGCCGTCCACGCTCGCTCCCTCGACGGCACCGTCGGGCCGTCGGGCGCTCGTGCCGGAGACGAACACGGTGTCACCGACGATCTTGAGGTGCGGGTAGGCACCCCGCGGCGCGCTGCGGCCGGCGACGACCACGGATCTCGGCTGCGGCATGCGCGCTCCTCGACGTCGACTCGCCGCCCATGATGGCGCATCGGGCGCCGCCGCACCCGGGGCCGCCGCCAACCTGGCCCGGTCGCTCAGCGGTGCAGCAGCAGTCGGCAGCCCGCCCGGTAGGGATCGCGGATCTTCATGCCGTCCACGCTCACCCCGCCCAGGCCGCTGGCGACGCCCTCGGCGGGCGAACTTGTACTGGTTGTAGTAGCCGTTGAACACCACGGCGTCCCACTGGTCGTGCTGCATCTTCGTCAGGTCGCCGGGCTGGCCCTGCGGGCCCAGGTACAGCTCGGACTGGACGAGCACGAACTCGTGGTCGACCTTGGGGAGCCCGGGGGGGTCGACGATCAACGCGCCGTACATCCCGTTCCCGATGTGGTGCAGCGCCGGCGCGGTGCCGCAGTGGTACATGAAGATGCCGGCGTAGTCGGCCTTGAACTGGTAGACGAGCGACTGGCCCGGTTGGATCGTGCGCATCTCGTCGCTCCAGGCGACCTGGCTCGCGTGGAAGTCGATCGAGTGGCCCATCTTGCCGTCGTTGCGCAGTGTCACGGTGAACACGTCGCCGACCTTGCCGCGCAAGATCGGTCCGGGCACCTGGCCGTTGAACGTCCAGAGCTCCTGGGTCACCCCGGGGGCCACTTCCCTCACGGTCTCCCCCGCCGACAGGGTGAGCTTGTGCTCGGTGCCGCCTGGTGCGGGCCGCAGGGCGGGGTCGAACGGCTTCCAGCCCGCGGCGGGCGTGGCCTGGGAGTCGCTGACCGCGTCCTTGGGGTTGGCGGTGGTCGTCGCCGTGGAGGCCTCGCCGGCGGCCGTCGTCGCCCCGCTCGCTCCCTTGACCTTGCACGTGAGGATCATCCCGGCCTCTTTGTGACCGGGGATCGTGCACCAGGCTTGGGCGCCGTCGGTGACCGCGCCGACGTTTATCTCCTCGGAGCCACCCGGCGGCAGCGCCTTTGTCCCCGTCGTGCCCCCCATCTTGAGATCATGGGTGAGGGAGGTGCTGGCGTTCTTGACGTCGAGGACGACCGGCCGGTTCGCTTCGACCTCGAGGTCGGGGTTCACCGCAGAAAGGGACGAACGTCCCACGGTCGCGGGCATCGGACCCCTGGACCGGCGTCCGACAGCACGATGCGCCGGGCGAACACCCGGCGCATCGACTGGGATGAAAGGAGTCAGCTCTTGATGAGCTTGCCGTCGGCGCCGACGACGAACCACACGCCGCCGCTGCCTTGGCCGTTGGTGTCACCCGGGGCCGCGTCGCCCGCGAAGCGGTACAGCGGCCACCGACCGGCCTTCAGCATCTTGCCGCCGCCCGGGGCGTCGACCGCAGTCGTGGGAGCACTGATGCCCGCGGCGCTCGAGGGGGCGGTGGTGATGGTCGCGGGCGGCCAGGCCTGCGCGCAGGCGCCCGTGCAGGTCGGGACACCGTTGGTGTCCTTGGTGAGGGCGTAGAGGGTGCGGCCCTGCGCGTCGACGAGGATCTTGCCCAGCGACGTCTGGGCCAACAGGAGCGACGATCCCGTCACCGGCGCGGGAGCGGCGACGGTGGTGGCCGCCGGAACGGCGATCGTTGTCGGCACGGGTCTCGCCGCGCCGCTGCCGGCGTACGAGCCGCAGGCGGCGAGGCCGAGCGCGGCGAGTCCGAGCAGACCGAGAAGAGGCTTGCGGTGCATTTTGGGGGGTCCTTCCGTTGCGTTTGGGGTACGTCGACCACGAGTACGCCGGGCCGCCGGCAACGGTTCACGGCCCCGGCCGCACGGTGTCCGGCTGACCGTTCCCGCTCTCAGCCGAGACTCAGCCGGCGAGAAAGGGCTCCGGGATCGCCCGAGTCGCCGCCCGCCGTTCGCCCATCGCGTGACGGTCCGCCCACGGTTGCTTGGTGACGAACGCGTGCCGGGCCGCCGCGAAGCCGAGGCGGTCGTCGAAGATGTCACGACTCATCTCGGCGAGCTCTCGCACGCGGTGCGCCTCCAGCGGCCGACGGACCTCGTCGGCGGCGAGGGCGGCCCGCTTGGCCTCGAGGAGGGCACCGTAACCCGAGCTGCTCGCGAGCCGGGCGGCGTCGTCGAGCACCGTCTCCTGGAATTCCTCGGGCCGGCCGGTGACGACGGCGTCGGCCAGCCCCATCTCGGTAGCCGCGGGCGGGCCGACCGGCAAGCACTGCTCGGTGAGGCGCTCGGCGTTGAGGCGGCCCACTCGTCGGGGCAGCACGTACGTCCAGTACTCGGATCCGTAGAGGCCCATCGTGCGATAGTGGGGGTTGAGCACCACGCCGTCGCGCAGCACCACGCGGTCCGCGCCGAGGGCGAGCATGACGCCTCCGGCCCCGGCGTTCCCGTTGACCGCGCTCACCACGAGCTGGCTGGCGCACGTGATGATGCTGCGGCAGACGTCGTCGATGGCGTTGATGTTGCGCCACGCCTCTCCCTCCGGATGGGCGGCCGCGTCGATGACGTTCAGGTGGATGCCGTTGGAGAACACCTCACCCCCACGGATCACCAGCACCTTGGTGTCCTGGCCGGTGGCGTGCCGGAGGGCCGTCGCCAGCCGCCGGCACTGACCGGTGGACATGGCGCCGTTGTAGAAGTCGAAGCTGAGGATGCCGACGTCGCCGCGGCGCCGATACGTGATCTCGCGGTAACCAGGCATCCCGGCCGGGTCGCCGACAGGTTCGAACGACTCGGGGATCCCGGTGAGCTTCTTGGCGAGGGCCATGGTGGCGGGCAACTTCACCGGCGCCTCGCCGCTTTCGGGCAGGGGCCGCACATGACCGATCCAGACCGCTCCATCGCCCGTGCGCACGAGCACGGCACCATGGCGGCGCAACGCCACCGTGCCGGGCTCGCCACGAGGGGCAACACCCGGGTGGACGTCGAAGACCGACACTGGCACGCCGAGGAGCTCAGTGCGCACGCCGGGGGATCCGTCCGCGGCACGGATGCGACGGATGATGTGCTCGGTGGGCGCGGACCAGTCGAAGGCGCGCTCGGACTGGCGCATCATGGGGCGCAGTCGCCCCCAGACGTCGGGCCGGTCGTAGTCCAGCGGCTGGGGCACGAAGCTCGGATCCGCGGCCTTGACCACGACCTCCTTGATCAGGGCGATGGCGGCGTCGGCCACCGGGCCGCTGTAGAGGCTGCTCTTACGGGGCGGCTCGGCCGGCATCGGAAAGGTTCGCGTCGCCCAGATCGGGCCCGCGTCCATCTCCTCGACGGCTTGCAGCGCGGTAACCCCCCAGCGCGGCTCGGCCTCCGAGATCACCCAGTCCAGCGAAGATGGGCCACGGTCGCCCATCGGCCCCGGATGCACGACGATCGTCGGGCGACTTCTCCAGACAGCCTCGGGGACTCGCTCCCGCAGGAACGGGCAGATGATGAGGTCCGGGTCGGCATCGCCGACAGCCCGGAGGATGGCGTCCTCGCTCACGGCGAGGGCGACTTCGACGTCGTGGCCCTGCGAGCGCAGCTCGATCCAGGCCCTCTGGCTGAGTCCATTGAACGACGAGCAGAGCAGCAGGATCCTCATCAGAGGTCGTCCTGCGTGATGCGGGTGAACGTGACCGAGATCCACTCCGGCTCGCTCGTGCGCTCTGCGAGCATTCGGTAGCCGCGGGCCATGGCGATCAGGTCGGCCTGATCGAGCTCCCTCGGGTGGATCGAGCTGGCGAGGGCCCTGATACCGGGCCCGGCGAGGGTGGCGTCGATGTCGCCGAGGCGCCAGCCGCTGAGGAACGCCTCGTCGTCGTACGGTCCGCCATTGGCGCGGCAGAGCACGAACGGCATGACGTCGTGGCGCTGGCTCTCGTCGGTGTGGAACATGACCCACCCCCTTCGGGCTCATGGACAATCGACCCGTTCTACGAAGCGAGCCCCACCCGCGGTTCGCGGATACATCACCGCCGCCGGCCCACGCCCGATCCGACCTGCTCCTCTCGTTCATGCGGGTCGATCCGCGCGCGTGCGAGCGATGTGACACGCATGAACGGTGGAAACGAGGCGGGGCGGGATCAGGTGTGGCTGTGGCGGAGGTGGTGCACGCCTTCGAGCACGAGGCCCGCGAAGGCGGCGGCCCAGGCGTCCCCTTTCCCGTCAGGCCATCAGGCGCGCCTCGATCTGCTCGACCGCGGGGAACAGCACGTTGTTCTCCTTGTGGACGTGCAGGTGCGTGTCGGCCTCGAGCTGGTCGAAGCCGACGAACAACGCGGTGTAGGACGCGCATGCGTCGGCGGGCACCCGGTAGCCGCTGGTGAGGGCGCGGAGGCGGGCGAGGAGCTCACCGACTCGTTCGTGCTCGAACATCATCATCCCGATGGGATTGCGCACCGAGCCGCAGTGGAATGAGGGCAGCTCGCGGGCGTGGGCAAGCTCCCGGATCATCGGGAACAGGACCCGCTCCTCCTTCATCATGTGCGGCTCGAGGTCGGCGCGGATGTCGGCGGAGCAGTCGCGGATGTCGACGAGCTCCGGATGGGCGGACCCGTGTGCGGCGACCACCTTGTCGGTCAAGGCCGACAAGCGGGGCAGCTCGCTCCACAGGTACTGGTGATGCGTCGCCTCGAGGTGGTCGACCAGCTCGTCGACGCCCATCGTCGACCATGGCGCGGCCGGTTCGACCACGGTGGCCGCCTCCAGATCAGCGAGCACCGCCGCCTGGTCGAGCCCACGCTCGGCGCAGGCCTGGCCGATCGTCTGGGCGCCGCCACAGCAATAGTCGAGGCCGAGGCGTTCGAAATCGCGGGCCAGCGACGGATGCGCCGTGACGATCTCTCCGAGGGTCCGCTCTGCGTCGATCGTGGGCATGTCTCCTACTCCATGTCTCCGATACGTCTTCTTCGAGATCTTGTTCAGCGCATGGCGAGCACACTGGCGGCGGTGGCGGCGACCACGGCCAGCCCGAGCATCAACTGGCGCGGGCCGAGCACCCTGGCCGGCGGGACGGGCCGTCGCATCCAGAGCACCTGCGCGCCGGCCAGCACGACCACCGCGACGGCGCCGGCCACGACCGGCGTGGAGGCGGTCGCGGGCGGCCAGGCGGGTCCGGGGAAGCGAGCGGTGGCGCCGCCGGTCGACGAGAGCCAGCTTCAGCGGGGTGCGGACGAGGAACGCCAACATCGCCGCGGCGCCGATGGCCAGCCCCCGGCGACGAGAACTGGACGAGCAGGCCGAGGAGCACGGGCTCGAACGTGAGGCCCCAACCCCCGTGCTCGCTCGGGATGGCGACGGCGCGCCACCGCGCCCGCTCCCCTACGACCGTCGAGGCGCTCACCGTGAGGGCGGGCTCCACCATCTTCGGGCGCGCCGCACTCCCGGCGAACACGGGCTCCACAGTGGTGGATTCACGGTCGCGGCGCCAGGGACCAAGGTCCTCGCGACGGCCTCAGCGGGCGGCGATGCGCACGCAGCAGTAGCCGGGGGCGGGGTCGAGGCGGGCGGTGAACCCTTCCGCCGCGCCCAGGCCTTCGAGCAGCCCTTCGACGAAGGAGAGGTTCATCCCGCAGATCAGCTCGCGGTGCTCCTCGGCCTCGCCCCCAAGGTCGAGCGGGGCGAATCGGGCAGCCTTTTCGAGCGGACTCCGCACGTTCAGCTACCTGACGGCCCGCTCAAGGTGCCGGCCACCCGTCCACCGGGTCCGCGCGGCCGCCCCAGCAAGGTTGCACGCACCGTGCCGAGCCCATAGAAACGCACTCGCCACCGGCCACCTCGTCGCGGAGAACCGGCTGGAGCGCCCACGCGACACGAGGAGGCAGCCATGCTGGAGGAAGAGGCGCTCGAGTACCACGGCAGCGGCCGGCCCGGGAAGGTGGCCATCGCCATCACCAAGTCCTGCGCCACGCAGCACGACCTCGCCCTCGCCTACACCCCGGGAGTGGCCGAACCCGTTCGCGCCATCGCCGCAGATCCACTCGCGGCATTCCGCTACACGGCGCGCGGCAACCTCGTGGCGGTGGTGAGCAACGGCACGGCCGTGCTCGGCCTCGGCAACGTGGGCCCTCTCGCGGGCAAGCCGGTGATGGAGGGCAAGAGCCTGCTGTTCAAGCGCTTCGCCGACGTCGACGTGTTCGACATCGAGATCGACGCGGCCACCCCGGACGACGTGGTGCGGGTCGTGAAGGCGCTGGAGCCCACCTTCGGCGGCATCAACCTCGAGGACATCCGCGCCCCCGACTGCTTCGAGGTCGAGCGGCGGCTCGCCGCGGACATGGACATCCCGGTGTTCCACGACGACCAGCACGGCACCGCGGTGATCAGCGGCGCCGCGCTGCTGAACGCGCTCGAGCTGGCCGGCAAGGCCATCGGCGATGTTTCGATGGTGGTGAGTGGCGCGGGGGCGGCGGCCATCGCCTGCTGCGAGTTCTTCGTGCGCCTCGGCATGGATCGCGAGCGGATCGTGCTCGTGGACACCAAGGGCGTCGTCTACCGAGGACGGAGCGAGGGGATGAATCCCTACAAAGCGTCCTTCGCCTCCGACACGACGGCCCGCACCCTGGGCGACGCCATGGAGGGCGCCGACGTGTTCCTCGGCGTCTCCTCCGCCGGCGTCGTCTCGAAGGAGATGGTCCAGTCCATGGCGGACCGACCCATCGTGTTCGCCCTGGCCAACCCCGACCCCGAGATCACGTACGACGACGCCCGCTCGGCCCGAGCCGACGTGATCATGGCCACCGGACGCTCGGACTACCCGAATCAGGTCAACAACGTGCTCGGGTTCCCCTTCATCTTCCGCGGCGCGCTCGACGTGCGGGCCCGGGCCATCGACGACGGGATGAAGGTGGCCGCCGCCCGCGCGTTGGCCGACCTGGCCAAGGAGGACGTGCCCGACTCGGTCCTGCGCGCCTACGGCATGGACGGGCTCGAGTTCGGCACCGAGTACCTCATCCCCAAGCCGCTCGATCCGAGGGTGCCCCTCCGGGTCGCGCCTGCCGTCGCCGCGGCCGCCATGGAGTCGGGCGTGGCTCGCAACCCGGTCGTCCTCGCGGACTACATCGAGGAGCTGGCCAACCGGCTCACGCCGGGACGAGAGGTCATGGGCGTGGTGATCCACAAGGCGCAGGCCGACCCCAAGCGCATCGTCTTCTCCGAAGGTGAGCACCCGAAGCTCATCCGGGCCGCGGCCCGGGTGGCGCTGGAGGGGATCGGCCAGCCGATCCTGCTCGGGCGGGAGCCGGTCATCCACGCGCTCATCGACCACATGCACCTCGAGTTCCCGGTTGACATCCTCGACCCGGTGCATTCCGACCAGCTCGACGAGTACGCCGAGACGCTCTACGAGCATCGGCAGCGCAGGGGGATCACGCGCAACGAGGCCCGCGCCCTCGTCTGCCAGCCGAACTACTTCGGGTCGATGATGGTGCGGGCGGGCGACGCCGATGCGTTCGTCGCCGGCCTCACCTATCACTATCCCGACGTCATCCGGCCCGCCCTCCAGGTGATCGGGCCCGCCCCCGGCGTGTCACGAGTGGCCGGGCTTTACGTAATGGTCACCGACGAGGGCAGGGCGGTCATCCTCACCGATCCCACGGTCAACATCGATCCCACGGCCGCCGAGCTGGCCGACATCGCCGTCATGGCCGCCGACCGTGCCGGCGAGTTCGACATCCAGCCTCGCGTCGCGCTGTTGTCGTTCTCGAACTTCGGTTCGACGAGCCACCCGCGCTCGAACAAGGTGGCCGAGGCGACCGAGATCGTGAAGTCTCGCCGGCCTGATCTCATGGTCGACGGCGAGATGATGGCCGATGTCGCGCTCGCGCCCATGATGCGCAAGAACGACTATCCGTTCTCGTCGTTGATCGGTGAGGCCAACGTGCTCGTCTTCCCGAGCCTCGAAGCGGCCAACGTGGCCTACAAGCTGCTCGCCCACCTCGGGCGGGCGGTCGCCATCGGTCCCATCCTCATGGGGATGGACCGCTCCGTCCACGTGCTGAGCCGCGGGGCCGAGGTCGCCGACATCGTGAACGTGGCCGCCATCGCGGTGGTCGACGCCCAGAACGTCGCTCGCCGCCAATGAGCTGACGGCCGCACACCAGAGGGACGCGGCCACACGTCGCCGGCCGCGGGTCTACGGGCCGGCCGAGCTCAATCCCATTGCCGCTCGACGGTGACCGGGTCGCCGTAGAAGTCGACCGCCGAGACGATCAGGCCGTCCGTGAAGGTGAGGAGCAGCGCGTTGTCCTCATCGATCGGCTCCCCCTTGGCGGTGCCCGTGGCCTGGCACCTGGCGATGACCTGATCGCCCTCGAGCCCGTTGACGGCGGGTGCTGACGAGCTCGACCGCGAGCGGTCTGCCGCTGCCCTCCACCAACTGCCCCAACGCTTGGAAGACCCCGTCCCGGCCCTTGAAGGTGCCAGCCCGGGAGAAGGAGCCGGGAATCGTCAATACGACGTCGTCCGCCAGGAGTGCCCCCATGCCGGCGAAGTCACCGGCCGCCAGGGCCTCGAAGAAGCGCCGGGCCGTGTCCGCGTTGGCGTTGCTCCCCGTCCTGTCTCCTTCGTCCGACCGAGCGGATATCCCGCTGCTGGCAAGTCTCATCGCCGGCCGACAGGACCGCCAGAACTCCCGCAGTGAAGAGCTGCGAGCGCTCTCCAGCCCCCGCCCGGGCTAGGAGCGCGGCGGCCCCCGGACCTACTGTGGGCCGTAGATGCTCCTGAGCGAGTGAACGTCCTGCTTCGAGGTCCCGAAGGGAGGCTGCGTGGTCGTCGAGCCGAGCAGCAACCTACCCAACGAGCCAGAAGGGGAGGCAACACCGTCGACCGGGCGCGCTAGCCGGCCAACCTGGCTCAACATCGGCCGCGTGCTGCCGCGTTCCGCCGCCGTCACGTGGCGGGCCAGCCGCAAGCAGGCGGGGCCGGTCCCTCGCCTCCTCCCACAACCCGCGGCGTGGCCGTTGGTCTACTTCGACGACCTCCTCCTCACGGTCATGACGATGCGCACGACGGCTCACTCGACGGTGAGCGACTTCGACCTGGCCATCAAGGACGCGGTCGAGACCGTGCGCCGGCTCGAGGCCGCGGGGTTCCTCGAACACCCCGAATCGGTGCATCGGGCGCCCGGCGCGCCCACGGAGGTGCGCCAGACGTGGCGGAGCCGTCCTGGCGCGCGCTTCGAGCACCTGTCGTTCCGGAGCGGCTACGAGCCTCCGATCGAGGTGCCAGGCCAGGATCGTTGGTTCGCCGACGAGCCCAATGCCTTCGCCCATGCCTACGTGCTCCGCCGTGACGATGCGCCGCGCCCCTGGCTGCTCGCGCTCCATCCCCTCGGGACGGGCGAACCGAGGGACATCCAGATGATGGGCACCATCGGGTTGCAGCGTGACTTGGGCGTAAACATCATCCACCCGGTCTCGCCTCGACACGGCCCCCGTGTACGACAGAAGAAGGGCGTCCGCTTCCCCGGACCCGAGCCCGTCATGACCTTCCTCGGGATGTCCCAGGCCATATGGGACCTCCGCCGGTGGGTCGCTTGGGTGCGTTCGCAGGGGGCCACCGCGGTTGGCGTGTACGGCGTGTCGATGGGCGGGTTCGGCACCGCCCTCCTCGCCGGGCTGGAGCCGGGCCTCGCCTGCGTCGTGCCGGCGGCGCCGGTGGTCGACCTGCGCACGATGGTCGCCCGCCACATCGGCCGGGTGCTCGGTCGGGACGCCGAGCTCTTCACGCGGCTGAGCGAGCCGGCGCCGATGGCGCTGAACCGACTGATCTCGCCCCTCACGTTCGAGCCGAAGGTGGCGCGGTCTGGTCGCTTCATCTTCGGCGCGGTCGGCGACCGGTTCGCGCCCCCCGATCAGGTAGTCCTGCTCTGGCACCACTGGGGAAAGCCGGAACTGCGGTGGCACCAGGGCAGCCACCTCACCGGGGTGATGTCGGCCGACTGGCGCCGTTTCGTCTCCCACGCCCTCCGCAAGAGTGGAGTGGTGGCCTCTCTACACTAGCGAGGGAGACCTTCCCCCTTCGAGACACCAAGCTTCGGGTCGACCGGCCAAGCCGGATCGACCTCCGCACGAAGACCTGTCACGACTTCGCCGCTTCGCCTACAACTCGAACCGGGCCGCCTCGTTGGCGTGGAGCTCGGTCGATGTGGCGCCCACCTCGATGGTGATCGTCCCCTTCGGGCCGGAGAGCGCCTCCACCTCGAGCGTCTCGTGGTCGACGGACACCGCGAGGCTCCACACGCTGCGGAAGCGGATGCGGAAGCTGAGCCGGCCGAGCTCGTCGGGCAGCAGCGGGTTGAAGCGGAGCCCGCCCACGGTGGGGACCATCCCCGTGTAACAGCGCTGCGCGAGGTCGAGCGCTCCCACCATGGCGCCGAGGTGGATGCCCTCCGCGGTCGTCCCCCCCTGGATGTCGTCGACGTCGGACCTGAGCGCGTCGAGGAACAGCTCCCACGAGCGCGACCGATCCGAACGAGCGAGCACCCAGGCGTTCACGACACGACTCAACGTCGACCCGTGCGAGGTACGGGCCAGGTGGTAGTCGATGTTGGCCTGGATCCACTCGGGCTCCGGGTCGTAACCGAGATCGCGCAGGACGTCGAGGGTGCCATCGGCGCCGAGCAGGTACAGCACCATCAGGGTGTCGGCCTGCTTCGACAAGCGGTAGTTGTTCGGGCTGTCGTTCTCGGCCTCGAGTAGCCGGTCGAGACGGGAGATGTCGTGGTAGCGGGCGCGGTAGCCGTCCCAGTCGAACTCGGGCAGCTCGTCCCAACCCTCGAACTGCGAGATGATCCCGTCGGGGCGCACGGGCACGTACATGCGCCTCGACTGGTCCTCCCAGCGCTCGATCTCGCTGTCGCTGAGATGGAGCATCGCTCGCGTCTCCTCGCTCCTCGTCCCCGGGAGCAGATCGAGGACGTCGAGGGCTCGGCGCAGCACCCACGCCGTCATGATGTTGGTGTAGGCGTTGTCGTCGATCCCGGGCGTCTCACTCCCGGGATACCGCTCGTGGTACTCGTCGGGACCCATCACGCCCCGGATGCGCCGAGCGCGCCAGCGGCTCGTCGAAGGTGGCGATGCTCGACCAGAACCGGGCGATCTCGAGCAGCATCTCGGCACCGCCCCGGAACATGAGCTCCTGTTCCTCGGCGACCAGCCAGTGGTGCCAGATGTTGTAGGCGATGGCGAGGTTGATGTGGCGTTGGAGGTGGGAGCCGTCGGGCAGCCATCGCCCGGACTTCGGGTTCAGGTGCATCGTCTGGGTTTCCTCGCTCCCGCTGCTCGCGCTCTGCCACGGGTACATCGCGCCACGATAACCGGCTTCGCGGGCGGCGCGCCTGGCCTCGGGGAGGCGCCGGTACCGGTACAACAGCGCGCCCCGCACGCGCTCGGGGAAGCGGTAGTCGAGGAAGGGAAGGATGAACAGCTCGTCCCAGAAGATGTGCCCTCGATAGGCCTCCCCGTGCCAACCACGGGCGGGGACGCCGGCATCGAGGTCGATGGAGTGCTCGGACAGGGTCTGGTGCAGGTGGAACAGATGGAGGTTGCAGATCCGGGAGGCGGCAGGGTCGCGGTTCTCCAGCTCCAGGCGGCTCCGCAGCCACAACCGCTGCCAGGCCAAGGCGTGCTGGGCGGCGAGCGACTCGAAGTCGTGGGCCAGCTCGATGTCGCGACGGGCGTCGGCCAGGGGTTCCGTCGAGGGCCGGTCACGGGCGGTGCGCAGCGAGACAACCTTCTCCACCGTGATCGTCTCGTCCGGCTCGATCTCGAGCTGCACGTCGGTGGCCACGAGGCCCGGGTACTCGACGCGGGAGTAGTGCACGGGAACGTCACGCTCGGTCGTGACCGAAGTGCGGGCCGCCATCGCCATGCGCAGCCGTGACGAGCTGGTCTCGATGACGAGCGAGATGATGTTCCGCACCCCGCGGTCGCCCGAGATCGAGACGTGCTGGAGATGATGGTCGTTGAGCGAGAGGTAGCGGGCGACACCGCGGTTGCGCACGTTGCCGTCGAGCACGGAAACCACTTCGGCCGGCCCACCCCAATCCTCCGCGTGGAGGGTCGTGGTGGTGGCCGCCAGCGTGGGTTCGGCCATCGACACGATGCGGCGCTCGATGAGCTTGCTCGTGCGGCCATCGCGGTCGCGCACGCGCATCGAGTGGATCAGCATGCCCGAGCGGAAGTCGAGCTCGACGCGGTACTCGAGCACGTCGACGTCGTCGATGGACAACCACGTGCCGCCGGACGGGCGGAACGTGACGGGTAGCCAGTTCGGCAGGTTGACGAGATCCTCGTTGACGATGACGCGGTCACCGACGTAGCTGGCGAGCCGGTTGTAGCCGCCGGCAAGGTACGTGCCGGGGTAATGACGACCATCGGCGTGGCTGCCGGGCAGTGCGCCGCGCGTCACGAAGCGACCGTTGCCGAGCGCGCAGAGCGTCTCGCGCAAGCCTTGCTTGTCTGGCTCGTAACCCTCGAAGACGAGCTTCCAGGGGTCGCTCGTCGGCACTGCCGTCACCCGCGCCGTCCTCGAACCATGCGCCGTCGGGGACACCTTAGTCGGCCACCGCCTCCAGCCAATCGGCCAGCTCGTGCAGGAGCGCCGCCACGCCGGCCGGGGAGTCGACGGCGAAGTCGGCCGCGGTGCGATGCTCGCCGCCCCGCACCACGATGCCGGCCCCCCAGCCCCGGAGGACGCGAAAGGCGTCCTCGTCGGTGAGGTCGTCGCCCACGTAGACGGGAGCGGCGTCGTCGTCGGGCGCGAACCTGGTCATGAGGTCGACCACGACGGCCCCTTTGTCCCACGGGACATGCGGACGCAGCTCGACGACCATCTTCCCCGCCGACGAGGCGAGGCGGTGCCGGGACGCCTGCACGGCCACCGCGGCGCGGATGAAGTCGTGCTCGGCCGGGTCGACGTTGCGGTAGTGGACGGCGATGGCGAAGGGCTTGTCTTCCACGAAGACGCCGCCGATATCCTCGAGCGTCACCTGCAGGTCCTCCCTGGCCGCCGTCAGGCGCGGGATCCAGACCTCGGCCCGCTCGTGGCGGCGTCGCTCGCCGTCGGGGGTGAACAGCTCGAAGCCGTGAGAGCCGGCGACGAGGAGCCCCTCCACCCCGAGGCGAGCAGCCACGTCGGAGGCGCCTCGACCGCTGACCACCGCGACCGGGCAATGGCGAGACAACCGGGCCAAGGCCTGCCGATTCGTCTCGGTGATCGTCGCGGCGTCGGGATCGCGAACGATCTCCGACAGGGTGCCGTCGAAGTCGCAGAACACGACCGGCGACCGACCACTGAGCTGCGCCAGCACTGCGGTGGCCGTCGCCTCCGGCACGTCCCGGAGGTCACGCACGGGCCGCGCTCCGAGGCGGCGCCAGCCGATCGGGTCCTCCGGGAGGTCGTCGAAGCTGGCGACGGCCACGTCCGCGCCCGCCTCGAGGAGAGCCTCGGGGCTGGCGTCGCCGCGCGCCAGGCCGATGACGACGCCGAAGCCGCCTCGCCTCCCGGCCCGCACGCCCACGGTGGCGTCCTCGGCGACCGCGGCGTCGATGGGCGCCACTCCCAGCCGGTGAGCCGCCTCGCGGAACGGCGCCGGATCCGGCTTGCCGGGGAGGTGCAACTCGAAGAGGTCGTTGCCGTCGACGATGGTCTCGAAGCGGTCGCTGAGCCCGGCGGCGCGCAGGATCTCGCGGCAGTTCCGGCTGGACGTGTGGAGCCCGGTGCGAATGCCGTGGGCGGCGAGCCGGTCGAGGACCCGGATGGCGTCCGGGAACGCGGCAACCCCGTCGCGGGCGAGGGAGGCCTGGAACACCAGGTTCTTCCGGTTACCTATCCCACAGACCGTCTCGGTCTCCGGGGGGTCGGAGGGGTCGCCCCACGGCAGCTCGATCGCGCGGCTGGCCAGGAAGGCGGCCACCCCTTCGTAACGGGGCCGCCCGTCGACGTACTGGCGGTAGTCGTGGTCGATGTCGAAGGCGACGAACGGCTCGCCGTGCCTCTCGGCCATGGTGCGCAACACGTCGTCGAACACCTCCTTCCACGCTCTGGCGTGGACGGCGGCCGTATCGGTGATGACGCCATCGAGGTCGAAGATGACCGCGTCCAGCCGCAGCCGGTCGGGCTCGTCGCCGGTGGGCTCGTCCTGGTCGGCCATGACTCAGCTCCTCTCGTGGCGAAGGGGAAGGAATCCTCGTACCTTCGCAGCAAAGTGGGGTCCGATGACGGCGATCGTTCGCCCGGGAGCCATCCGCGTGGCCGACGACGATCGCGTTCGATCTGGGCAAGCGATGAGACCAGGAGGATTCAACAATGAGCAAGGAACGAGCGGCTCGCCTCTTCCTCGCATCGAGTGTGCTCGGTGCGCTCAACACGGCGAACGCATACACCCCATTCGTGCGCAATGGCAACGGTTCCATTCCGGTCATGGCCGCCGGCAGCCTGACGTCCGAGCTGCCGCTGCATTCGATGGCGTGGCAGCAGGTGGCGTCGCTGGCCTTCGTCGGGCGGGGCGCGCTGCGGAGCTGGCCGGGCCGGGCCGGGCTCGTGCTCTCCGCGGCATCGTGGATCGGCCTCGCCGGCCTGCACCGCGAGGCTCGCCGCTCCGGCGCCATCCTGGAGGAGGCGCTGGTCGACGCCCTCGGCCCCAGGTACCGGGAGCGGATCGTCGCCCCCCGGGCGCCCGCCGCCGACGTGGCGCTCACCCGCATGGAGGTGGCCGTCCCGCGCCGCGGCGCCCGCCGCCTCTACGCCCGCAACCGGGACCTCGCCTACGGCGACGCGGGCATCCGCAACCTGCTCGACGTGTGGAAGCGGCCTGATCTCCCGCCCGGCGCGCTCGCGCCGGTGCTCCTCCAGGTGCACGGCGGCGCCTGGATGATCGGAGAGAAGACCGGCCAGGCGTACCCCCTGCTCACCCATCTGGCCGAGCGGGGCTGGGTCGGCGTGTCGATCACCTACCGGCGAGGGCGGGACGCCACGTGGCCCGATCACTTCGTCGACGTCAAACGCGCCATCGCCTGGGTCAAGGCGAACATCGCCCTCCACGGCGGCGATCCCGGCTTCATCGCCATCACCGGCGGTTCCGCCGGAGGCCAGCTCAGCGCCCTCGCGGCGCTCACCCCCAACGAACCCATGTTCCAGCCCGGTTTCGAGGACGCCGACACACGCGTGCAGGCCGCGGTCCCCCTGTACGGCGTGTACGACTTCGTGGACGAGCACCACCTCGGCGTGCCCGGCGTGGAGAGGTTCCTCGAACGGTACGTCATGCGCTCGAAGCTGGCCGAGGACCGCGAGCGCTGGGAGCAGGCCTCGCCCGTGAGCTGGGTGCATGGTGACGCTCCCCCGTTCTTCGTGCTCCACGGCCGCAACGACGTGTTCGCACGCATCGAGCAGGCCCGCTGGTTCGTAGACCTGCTCCGCAAGGAGTCGTCCCAACCCGTCGCCTTCGCCGAGCTCCCGCGAGCGCAGCACGCCTTCGATCTCTTCACGTCCATCCGGGCCGTCAACTCGGTGCGGGCGATCGAACGATTCCTCGACACCGTCTACTGCGACCGCATCCGCGAGCCGGCATCCGGCAGTTGAATGACGAAGGGGGAAGGAGATCTTCCCCTCTCGACAGCCGTCGCCGCGGCCCGGCCCCGACGGGCAGGCTAAACAAGGAGTGGAACCGATCCACGGGAGGTGCAGCGTGTACCCCGGTGACACCGACCTGCGCCATGCGGCTTCGCTCCTGGCCGAGCAGCTCCCGGCCCCGCTCCGGCCGCTCGCTCAGCTCGCTTACAACTACCGCTGGTGCTGGGAGCCCGACGGGGCCGGGGTGTTCGAAGCGGTGAACCCGCACCGCTGGCGGATCTCCGGCCAGAACCCCGTCGCCATGCTCGCGGGGTCGTTGCGCTCCACGCTCGAGTGGGCCGCCACCAATCCCCCCCTCATCGAACAGATCCGCGACCTGGCCGCCCGAGTCGACGCCGATCTCGCTCGGCCCCCCATGGCGGGCTCCTTGTCACCCGAGCATCCCGTCGTGTTCCTGTGCGCCGAGTTCGGGGTGCATCCCTCTCTCCCGATCTACTCCGGTGGCCTCGGCGTCCTGGCCGGCGACCTGCTGAAGGAAGCCAGCGACATGGGCCTGCCCATGGTGGGGGTGGGCCTCCTGTACCACCTGGGCTACTTCCACCAACGCACCGACCCCTCTGGTTACCAGCAGGAGTACTGGATCGAGACCGATCCCAAGCGCCTCCCCGTCGTGCCCGTGAGTGGGCCCGACGGGCTCCCGCTTCGGATCGCCGTGCCGGTCCAGGACTTCGAGCTCCTCGTCCAGGTCTGGCGGGCAGACGTCGGACGCGTGCCGCTGTACCTGCTCGACACGAACCTCGACGAGAACCTCCCGTTGGGGCGGTGGGTGACGGCCCGCCTCTACGAGGGGAGCCGCGCCATCCGGTTGGCGCAGTACGCGGTGCTTGGCCTCGGGGGCATCCGAGCGCTCCGGGCCATGGGCATCGACCCGGGCTTGTACCACCTGAACGAGGGTCACGCGGCCTGGGGCGCCCTCGACGTGCAGCAGTCCCTCGTCCACGACGGGAAGCCGGTCGACGAGGCCTGGAAGGAGGTGCGGCAGCGCTTCGTGTTCACGACCCACACCCCGGTGCAAGCGGGCAACGAGACCTACCACCGCGACGAGATCATGGACATGGCTCGAGGCGTCGCGCCGCTGGCCGGGGGCGAGGAACGCCTCCTCGCTCTAGGTCGCACCAATCCGACTGACGGGAACGAGCCCTCCGGGCTCACGGCCCTGGCCATTCGAGCCTCCAGGAGCGTGAACGGGGTGAGCGCCCGCCATGGCCAGGTCGCTCGCGCCATCTGGCAGCCCATGTTCCCGGCCCTGAGCGTCGATGACGTCCCGATCACCCACGTCACCAACGGGGTCCACGTCCCCACGTGGATGCGCAAGCCGATGCGCGAGCTGCTCGATCGCTACCTCGGTGCCGGATGGCTGGCTCGGGCCGACGACCCGCAGACCTGGGCTGCCGTCAAGCTCATCCCCGACGAGGAGGTCTGGGCCGCCCGCAACGAGTTGCGGCGGCTCATGATCGAGGAGCTGCGTGGCCGCATCACCCTCGATCGCCTCCGCCGCGGCGACCCGATCGAGCTGGCCACGGCGGCCGAGCGCGTGCTCGACCCCAACTGCCTGACGCTCGGCTACGCCCGTCGCATCGCGAGCTACAAGCGGCTCCACCTCATCTACCAAGATCCCCGGCGGGCACGCGCCATGCTGAGGGGCGAACCCGCCATCCAGCTGCTCACCGCGGGGAAGGCTCACCCCATGGACGAAGGGGCCAAGCGGATCGTCCAAACCATGTTCGCGATCGCCATGCCCGGGCCGTCGGACTACAAGGTGCTAGCCGGGCGAGGTGCCTTCATCGAGGACTACGACATGGCGCTGGCCTTCAGCCTGGTGTCGGGCTGCGACGTGTGGATCAACCTGCCGCGCCCGCCGCTGGAGGCCAGTGGCACCAGTGGCATGAAGGCCGCCATGAACGGTGGCCTGAACCTCAGCGTGCTCGACGGTTGGTGGTGCGAGGCCTACGACGGCGGCAACGGCTGGGCCATCGACGGCGACGTCGACCAAGACGAGGCCGCCCAGGACGCCCGGCATTCGCGAAGGCTGTTCGATCTGCTCGAGCAGCAGGTGATCCCGACGTTCAACGACCGGGACGCGCGCGGCGTTCCCACCCGCTGGGTGCAATTCGTGAAACACAGCCTGGCGAGCATCGGTCCCAGGTTCTCGGCAACCCGGATGCTTCGCGAGTACGCCACCCGGATCTATCCGATGGAAGGGGCGCCGGCGAGCACGTCGTCCAGATAACCCGAGGGCTCCAGTGCCGCGGCACTACCGCTACTCATGGGACCCCAACGTGGGACGTTGGGACAAGTCTTCGTGCGGAGGTCGATCCGGATCTGCCGGTCGACCGGCGCACGTGTTTCGAAGGGGGGAAGGTCTCCTTCCCCCCTTCGCTAATGCTTGGCGTCACTGGCCGGCGCGGCAGATGACCGTCCCGGCCCCGTCCGCGTCGACCTGCAACGAGACGAGACGGTCGCACTGCATGCACCGTTCGATCGGCGACACCCCGTCGAAGGCCCGCGGGCACTCCGCCATCTGATCAGTGACCGCGACCTCCGTCTGCGGTCCCGGCCAGTTGAACAGTCGCGAGATCGGGCGGAGCAAGTTGCAGCGGCGCGTCAATGAGATCATCGTCATCCCCTCCTCGGTGGCTCTGCTTTCGTGGCGACTGGGCTCGCCGATAGGGCGGCATGGCTCGTGAGGGCACCGTCGACGAACTGCTTGACCCGCCGCCCGTGCATCGTCCCGAGGTGGGCGCCGCGGAACCAGAGCACGTTCGGCCTGCTCCAGTGTTGCCACAGCCGGTAGGCATCCCGGGGCCCCGTGACCTGGTCGCCGACCCCTGCGTAGATGAAGCGGCGGTGCTGCGCCGTGAGCGGGGTGAACCGCAACGGGCTGATCGGTTGATGGATCACCTCGAGGCAATCCTCGAGCAGGCCGGCTCGCTCCACCTCGACTCGCCGGTACGCGGGGGTGCGGCTGCGCAAGGAAGCCGCCATGTCGATCGTAGGGATGCCTGCGATGGCGGTCCCCACGCGGTCGTCGACCCCGGCCACGAGCGACACCAGGTAGCCACCGAGCGAGATGCCGTAGTGCGCGACGGGCCCTGCTCCCTGGCCCTCGACCCAGGAGATGCATCGGCGGATGTCCCACGTGGCCTGCCCGAAGGCGTGCAGGTTGCGGACATAGTCGAACGACGTCATGCCGGTGCCGCTGCGGTGGAACACCCGCCGGGGCCCGTGGTACGGCGCGATCGGGGCGATGACGTTGTAGCCGAGATCTCGGTGGAAGTGGTGCGCCCCCATCATGAAGAAGTCCCAGACTTGACCTGCACCGAGGCCGTGCTGCAGCACCATCCAGGGGTGGTCGCCGTCGGGATGGCGGAGCAGGTAGGCGTAGGCGATCCGGTTCGGTGCGGCCAGCCACCGCGACGCGGCGCCTGTTGAACCTTCCGGCGAGACATAGCCACTCTCGAAGAACAGCTGTTCATACCGGAAGGCGTTCCACCGGGCAGGCTCGACGACAACATGCTCCGGCGGCGGGGGCTTCGCGTGAAACCCTCGCGGGTCCGTCAGCCAGCCCCGCTCCGCGAGCAGCGCGATCGTGCCGTCGACCTCTCGACGCACCTCGGCGAGATCGCGTACGTCCTCGGTCCTGAACGCAGCCTGGAGCGTCGCCATCATGACATGATCGATGAACACCGAGGCCAGGAAGTTGGGCGTCGGCATCCGCGGCGCGATCTCTGGATGCTGGCGGGCACGGCGGAGGGGGCGAACCATCGCCCGGGTGGCGTAGGCAGCGGTGCGGGGACCGGCCCACGCGAGATCCGCCGCCATGGTGCCCACCGCCGCAACCCGCTGGGTGCGCTTCGGCTGCTCTATCACGTCGCCTCTTCCTGAGCCCCCTTTCGCTGGGGACTGCGAGCTCCTCGGCGTGGGTGGCCGAATTTCGGGCTCTTGTCAGCGTCGCAGTCATGCGGCGCCCGGGACACGGCCGAAGGTCCCATATCCGGGGATTCCCTTCTTCACCCTGGGAGGCACCCATCCAGCGAGGAAGACAGGACGTCGGTCCCCCTCAGGCCGGCCACACTCCCGTGCGCCGCCGGCCGCCACTCGGTCTACCGTTCAACGAACGGGCTCCCCGCTCACGCCGTCCCGATCCCAGCCGCCCTCGCGAATCCCGGCCACCAGGGAGGGGACGTGTCGACAACCGAACTCACCGCACCGCCGCCGCGCTCCGCCTCGTCGGAGGAGGTGGAACCGCTCGACTACCTGTTCTTCCGCACGGAAGGCGATCCGAGGGCACGCTCCACCGGCATGGGCGTCGAGATCCTCGATCGGGTACCGGACTGGGGCCGGCTGGTCCAGGCCTTCGACCGGGCCAGCCGGCTGGTGGTACGCCTGACCCAACCGCCGAGGTCATGCCGGCATTGCCCGTGCCCGCCGAAGTCACCCCGGAGCAGCTGACGCGTGACGCCCTGAGGCGGCTCCCGCGGTCATCGTTGTCGACGGCCGGCCGTTTCTCGCTCGATGCCCTCCGGATCTCCGGCCGTACCGTGCAGGCGCCGGCGAGTTCCGTCCAGCACGCCCTTCACTACGTGCAATCCGTTCGGCGGCTGCTGGAGACGCCGATCGAGCCCTCGCCACTCCTCGCTCGCTGCAGCCTCACGAGTCGGGTCGAGGCGCACCAGCTCCCGCTCGACGATCTGCGGCGGGCGGGCAAGGCCGCTGGCGGGGGTCGGTCAACGATGCCTACCTGGCCGCGATGGGTGGCGTCATGCTCCGCTACCACGAGGCGCTGGGCGTCGCCGTTGACACGTTGCCGATTGCCATCCCGATCAGCCTTCGCTCGAGCGCGGATGCGGCCGGCGGCAACCGCTGGGGCGCCGGCCGGCTGGGCCTCCCGGTCGGGGAGAAGGATCCCATCGCTCGTATGAGGGACGTCCACCGGGAGGGCTTCGACGAGATCGCGGCCGTGGGCTCGGAGCCCGCAGGACGGCGGCGGCAGCAGCGGGGACACGCGGGGGCGGCGTGACCGTCGAAGGTGGTGCGTCATCGACCTGTCGGATTGGGTGACGCGCATCCTCGGCGAGCGAAGGGCGCGCCCTGTATCTAAGCGGCGGGCGGGGCGTCATAATGAGGCGAAGGGTGCGTCGACGCGATGGACGCGGCTCTGATTGGAGGGGCGCATGGCCACGACTCTGGACAAAGAGGCCTTCAGCAAGCGCTTCAAGCACCGGAGCATCATCATCTCGAAGCTCCCCGCCGGTCAGGGGCGCGACGTCGCCGCGAAGGTGAACAGCACCGAGGGGCGCGGCGACGGCTCGCTGCACACGAAGGCTGAGTACTCCAGCCTCTTCGACGACCTCGCCGCGCTCGGCGGGACGCCGGGGCAGATCGTGACGGCCGACGACCAGGGCGCGACCACGACCGCGGGCACGATCGTCGAGCAGTGCTTCGCAGCGTCGGAGGACAAAGCGGACTTCTTCACCCAGTCCATGTACATGATCCGCATCACGGGCTGGCCTCGCGACAAGATGCAGCCTGAGCAGCCGGTCACCGCGCCGGCGGACGCAGCGCTCTCGCTCTGGATGACCGACCCCGCCGATACCCGCCACATCCCGCCCCCGGGCGGCGACGGCCCGCTCTTCACCACGCACACGTTCTCCCTGATGAACAGCGGGAACCGCACGCTGCGGGCGCCGAAGCGATCGTGGAAGATGAACGTCGAGCCCACCGACGACGGCGACGAGCTCTTCGGGATGCGGCGGTTCAACCTGAAGGCGATGTACAACGACCCGTCACAGATGCGCGAGGCGCTGGCGTGGCATCTGTTCGGGGCCGCCGGCGTCCCGGCGGCGCGGCACACCTACGCGAAGCTGGCCTTCGACGACCGTTACTTCGGCCTGTTCTCGCTCATCGAGCAGGTGGACAAGCAGTTCCTCCGGGACCACTTCGGCACCAACGACGCCGGGAACCTCTACAAGGCGTACTGCGGCGACATCGGTTGCGCCACGCTGGAGCATCGCGTCGGCCAAGACGGCGACGACGGCGGCAGGCAGTACATCGGCAAGAAGGGCGACACCTATCGGCTCAAGGCGAACGACGACGACCCCGCCGCGAACACCTTCGACGACTTGGCCCAGTTCGTGCGGGTGATCAACGGTGTCGGCCTCTCAGGTGGCGACGGCCGGTTCGACACCGACGCGTTCCGCTCGTCGGTCGAGGGGATCATGAACGCCCACGCCTTCCTGAGGTGGGGGGCGCTCAACCTCCTCATCGGAAGCTGGGACAACTACTTCGCCACCCCCGCGAACTACTACCTGTACAACTCGGGCTTCCGAGGTTCCGAGAAGGACTTCATGAACCGGCCCTACTTCACGTTCATCCCGTGGGACTACGACAACAGCTTCGGCATCGACTACTTCGGCACGCAGTGGCAGTACACCGACATCCTCGACTGGCCCAGCAACACCAAGCAGTACTGGGCCAGCTCCGGCCATCCCGAGCGACGGTCATCGATTCCTCTCGTCCAGAACCTGTTGAAGAACGAAGAGTTCCGTCGCTACTACCTGGCGTGCATCGATCACTTGCTGCAGACCGACTTCACGCCCGACGCCATCGACGCTCGCATGCGCGGGACGGGACCAGCGAACCTCTGGGCCCGCGTGGGCCGGGCCGCCTATCTCGAGTCGGATACTCCCTGGGACCCGCCCTTCACGGGCCGGCAGTTCACCAACGACGAGGTGTACCGGGCCGCCTACGAGCAGTTCGAGCTCACCCACGGTAACAGCCACATCGAGGGCGTCCTCCACTACGTGATCATGCGACGCGACCGAGCACGCGCCCGGCTCGCCGCGCTCGGATCGGCCGCCACCCCACCCAAGGACTTCTCCTTCCCCAGCGTGATGGAAACGCTGCCGGCGGCTCCGTGAGCTCGCCGCCGCGCCCTACCTCGGCAGTCTCCTCGGTGAAGGCGTCGATCTGGTCGGACCAGCCGCTGCAGGTGGTCAGCGAGATCAAGATCAGCGACCTGCTGGGCGACCGCGCCGGCACGCGGCTCGAGGCGAGTGGTGTCTGCGGGCACGATGGCGCCTACTACGTGATCTTCGACAACACGAGCGGGATTGCGCGGATCACCGACCTCGCCCCGGGCTCAGATCGACGCGAGATGCTCGCCGCCCAGGGCGGCACGGACCGCGGCTTCGAGGACATCACCTTCGACCCCGTCACCGGCCACTTCTACGTGCTGATCGAAGCGGTGGCCCAACGCTCCGGCGTGTTCATGGCCGTCGTCCAGGAGCACGACCTCGACGGGCGGTACATCGCGTCGAGCGTGCTCGACTTCCCGCTCCCCCGGGTCAACAAGGGCTTGGAGGGCCTCACCTGCCTGCAGCGCGACGGTCGAGACCTACCTGCTCGGCATCTGCGAGGGCAATCGGTGCAAGGCCGGCGCCGAGGGTCGGCGGCCGGGAGGGGGCCGCATCCAGCTGTTCACGCCGCGGGCGGCGCAAGTGGGACCACGCGGGCACCATCCGTCTGCCCCGCGAGGTCCAGTTCGTCGACTACGCCAGCTTGAGCGTCTCCGGCGACCGCATCGCCGTCGTCTCGCAGGCGTCGTCCGCGCTGTGGCTCGGCAAGATCTCGCCGTCGACCCTCGAGATCATCGACGTGGGCGTCATCCACAAGTTCCCGCGGGACGAAGCCGGCCGCATCACGTACTGCAACGTCGAGGGTGTGTCGTGGGCGGGTGACCAGCTCGTCATGGTCTCCGACAAAGCCAAGCTCGCCACGCAGAAGCGGCGCTGCCAGGCCAAGGACGAGTCGATCCATCTGTTCGCGTTGCCGGTCGACAGGGCCGACCCGCAAGCCTCGGTCGTGGAGGCGCCTCCGCGCCCCACGGTCGTGACAGCGGCCACGGGAGTGACGGCCAGGACGGCCTCCGATGGCGAAGCCGGGCCCCAGCAGTCGCCCGACGCGGCGGCCCAGGGTCGCCGCCGCCAGGCGGCGCCGATCCTCGGCCTCTTCCAGCGCCGCATCGCCGGTGACGACACCCTGCTGCGGCTGGCCCGCCTGCGCTTCGACCAGGTCGGCATGGGGGCAGAGGTCTATGCCGACAACCACGGCGAGCTCGAATGGGTGCTCGGCTTCGCCCCCCACCGCGAGATCCTGCCCGCCGTTCACCTCAGTCGCCGCCTGAACCTCCTCCAGGAGCGCGACCAGGAGGTGGTGCTCGGCTTCGCCGAACGCTTCGCGGGGCGGATCTCGTGTCTCGTCGTGCACGATCAGTCCGCGATGGGCGGGCGCTCCGATGATCTGATCGCCCGCCTGGAAGGCGTCGCTCAGCGCCTCGGCCCGCTGCCGCGACGCCCCACCGTGTTCCTGGAGTACGCGGCCGGGCACGAGCTGGACTGGTTCGCCACGATCGGCGAGCGGATGCGCAACGCCGAAGGGGTGAGCCTGTGCCTCGACATCGGCCACATCGGCATCCGCCATGCCCGGCGGTGCTTCGCCCGGCGTCACCCAGACCTCGAGCTCACGTCGCTCCGTTTCGACGACGAGCGCCTCCCCGAGCTCGTCGACGACGTCGACGAAGCCGTTCGGCGCCGCGCTGCCGGCCGTTCTCGACCTCACCCGGTCACTCGGGTCGCTCGGCAAGCCACTCCACTTCCACCTCCACGACGGCCACCCGCTCGTCGACGGCCTCCAGGACCACATCAGCTTCTTGGAGCGCTACCCGATCCCCTTCGAGCACCACGGCCGGCTCTCACTCGAGCCGCTGTACGGCCCCGCCGGGCTCAGTCGAGTAGTCGCCGCCGTCGCCTCCAGCGCGGCCGGTCAGTCGTCGGCCCTCACGCTCGAGATCCACGAGCACGAAGGGCGCCTTCCTCTGGGCGACGCCGCGCCCCTGTTCGGTCACTGGCGTGATCTCACCAACGCCGAGCGGATGAACCAGTGGCTGGCCGTGCTGGCCGACAACTCCGCGATCGCCACCATGCCGGTGCGCTCATCCGGATAGTCGGCGCACCGACCGCTCACCTCGCGGTATGCGGCAGAACCTGCGGGAACCACGGGCCTCGCAACGGCTCGCCCGGCTCGAGGAACCCCGTCGTGCCCGGGAACTTCGGCGACGGCCTCGGCTGCTCCTTGTAGACGACGTCGTCGCCGAAGAACCGGAGCGACAGCGTCCGCCGCGGGCTACCCCCCGTGCTGGCGCCGCCGCCATGCAGTGTCGCGGGATGGATGAGGACGGCGTCGCCTCGGCGTATCGGGAAGGCGATGATGTCGTATGCGTCCCGGTCGGCCTCGATGTCCGGAATTCGCGGGTACACGGTCGTGGGCGTGTAAGGAGCGGTGTCGTCGGTGTAGTCGAAGACGGTTCCGGCGTACGTGGGGCCCCGGTGCGACCCTCGCACGAACTCCAACGACTCTTCCACCGGCGTGTCGTCGACCGTGATCCAGAACGCGGCGAGCTGGCTGCCGGCCGTCATCCAGTAGGTCGTGTCCTGGTGCCAAGGCGTGCGCCGCGCCTCGCCCGCGGAGGCGTCCTTGATGAAGATCTGGTCGTAGAAGAGCCAGAGACGCTCGCTCCCGAGGATCGCGGCCACGACGTCGACGATCGGAGAATGGCGCACGAGCATCTGGTACTCGGGCACGGCCTCGTAGTTGCAATGGTCGTCGACGAACTCGCGAGGCGTGCCTTCGTAGTATCTGGTGAAGTACGGCCCGGGGTTGCGGAGGTTGCGTTTGATGCCGAGCTCGACGAGGTCCATCCACGTCGGCTCGAGCACCTGCGGGAGCAGCACGACGCCATCGGCCCAGAACCGGGCCTTCATCTCCCCGGTCACGTACTCGCCGTTGGTCATCTCGTGGGGGCCGTGGGCCGGCCGTGGCCCCGACGGGTGTTCGCGTCCACGAGGTCGACGGTACCGAGACCGGCCGGCGCCCACCAAGGGAGACGGGGGCCCGTCTCGTCTCGTGGCGGGCGTGCTGACCGCCGGGAGGACATGACCATGCGGGTCGAGCTCTTCTTCCGGCCCCATCTCTATCCGGGAGGCGACCTACGCGGCATCCTCGACGTCGCCCAGGCGGCCGACACGGCGGGCCTGCGCGCCATCATGTTCGGCGAGCACCTCGTGGTCGGCAGCCGCCTCGACCGCTATCCGTACGGCGCCTTCTCCCATCCGCGCCTCACCCCGTGGCTCGATCCGCTCACGACCCTCGCCGCGGTCGCCGCGGTGACGAGCCAGCTTCGGCTGTCCACGGGTGTGCTCCTGGTTCCGTTGCGCCCCGCGGCCGTGCTGGCGAAGGCGGTCGCCACCCTCGACGTGCTGTCCGCTGGCCGCGTCGAGCTCGGCATCGGCACCGGCTGGCAGCGCGAGGAGTACGACGCGGTCGGCCGCAGTTGGTCATCGCGATATGAGGCGTTCGACGAATGCGTCTCGCTGTGTCGCTCCCTCTGGGAGGGCGGCCCGGTACAGGCCTGCTCGGGCGACGCCATCCTCGATGGCGTCGTCGCCCTCCCGCCACCGGTCCAGCCACGCATCCCGCTGCTCTACGGCGTGGCGGCCACCCCCGCCCACGTGGAGCGGATCGCCCGCCTTGGCGACGGCTGGTGGCCAGTTGGCGCCACGCCCCAGAAGGTGGCGGCCGGGGTCGATGCGCTCCGCGAGGCGTTCCAGTGCCAGGACCGCGACCCCGGCACGTTGCGGGTGCGGGTGAGCCTGCCGGCCGTCCAAGGAAGCGGCGGCCGGTTCGACGCCGCCGCCACGATGGGGCCGGCCCGCGACTTCTTCGCTGCGGGCGCGACCACGATCTGCACGGGCCCCATCACGGCGCCCGGCAGCGTGGCCGAGCTCCACCGGCTGATCAACGAGCTGGCGACGATCGGGCACGACCTCGGTTGAGCCCGATGGTTACGAGCTCGCCGCTCGGCGACGAGCGGCTCATGATCCACATCGACCCGACGAGTCGGCGCGCCAACTCCGGCACGCTGCGCCAGGCAGGCACGATGTCGCGCGATCCGTCACCGGGAAGGCCGGCGGTCAGCTCCCCCATGATCTCGTCGTCGGATCGACCGAGCCGCAGGTCAGACCCGACGATCGCCCCCGCGCTCGTCCCGACGATGACGCGAGCCTGACGCGCGTCGATACCGGCGACCTCGCGGAGAGCCCGGAGCGCCCCACAGATGTAGACCACGCTGGTGGCCCCGCCGGCGCCGAGCACCAAGCAGAACTGGCCTCGTGGCGGGTTCTCAGCGAGCGGCATCGCCCGGCCTCCCTCGGGGTCAGCGCACCTTAACTGGCGGGGTCGGGGCTTCTCATGCGGCCAGGCGAGCGATCGCATCCGGGCCATCACCTCCATCTCCTCACGCCTGGCCTTCCCAGCGCGGGCACCTCTCGTGGCTGGCCGAAGTTGGGATCGGGAATCGGGCAGACCACGCCGGCAGGGTGAGTCCGAAATAGGGTGACTGCCTGGAGTCGCCTGTCAGGGGAAGACGACGAGCACGATCCAAAGGAGACGGAGGTGCTTGATGCCCAAACGTGAGGGTGGTGCCCAGGCCGGCTGGTCGTCCGCGTCGGACGTCCTCCGCCAAGTGCAGGAGATGAGCGCGAACCTCGCAGACGCGGCCCGCAACATGGTCGAGGAGGTGTCGAGCTCGCCGGCTGGCCGCTTCGCCGCGCCGATCGCGCGGCTTGGCGAGCGCACCGTCGAGCTCTCGACGTTGTGGGTCGAGCCCATGCGGGCCATGCTCGATGAGCAGCAGCAATTCCTCGACGCGGTCTCGACATGGGCCGAGGAACAGAAGAAGCTGGCGGATCGGTTCGCCGAGCTGGCCCGCCGGCATCGCGAGCTCAGCCAGCAGACCATGAACGCGATCACGCCGGTGCTCGATCAGGCGGACTGGCTGCGGGGGCTCAGCACCCGGGCATCGGGCACGAAGAAGTCAGCCTCGACATGACCGGCGGCCTCCTCCGGCCGCCAGCCGCGGCGAGGAACGCGACGAGGAAAGGGCCGGCCTCCAAGTGAGGGGCCGCCGGAGCGAGGGTACCTTCGCGCGGTGTGGATCTGCTTGTGCGAGGCGGTGAACAGTTCCACCATCCGTGACGTCATCCATGAGGGGGCGGACTCGTTGCAGGCCGTCGGTGAGGCCTGCGGGGCCGGGACGGCGTGCGGGAAGTGCAAACGCAACATCCTCGTCCTCTTGGGCGAGCCGGCCGCCAGCAACCACGCCAACTGAAAGGACTGCGTGTGGAGGTGCCCAACAAGGTGGTGAAGCTGCTGAACGGCTTGCTCACCACCGAGCTCAGAGCCATCAACCAGTACTTCCTCGACAGCAAGCTGGCCGCGCCATGCGGGATTCGACCGCCTCGCGGAGCACTTCCGGCGCGCCTCGTTCGAGGAGATGCGTGACGCCGAAGCGCTCGCCGATCGTATCCTGCTGCTGGGCGGCCTGCCCAACTTCCAGCGCATGGAGCCCTTCGCCGCCGGTGAGAACGTGAGGGAACAGCTGGAGGCCGCCGAGGGACTGGAGTCCGACGCCATCGGCCAGTTGCAGAAGGCGATCACCGAGGCCGAGCGCCTCGGCGACGAGGGCACCGCCCACCTGCTCCGTTCGATGTTGGTCGAGGAGGAGCAGCAGCTCGACTGGCTGAGGACCCAGCTGGAGCTGATGCGGACGATCGGTGAGGCGAACTACCTCGCCCAGCAGGTCAGAGAGTGATGCGCCGGCGCGGCCAGCTCGACCTCCCGGTGTGTCGTGCGTCGCGATCCGGCGCGCGGCACGTGCGCTGAGCGGGGTCGGTGATCGATGCCGGACGGCGCGTCAGCGAACGGCTCCCATCGCCTCACGGCCATCTACCGGGTGCCCGATGTCGATCGCTGGATGTCCGTGCTGCTTCGGCACAAGTCCGGCGATCGGCCAGGCCTCGTGCGGCGGGTGGCGTTTCGGTCTCTCGACGATCCGAACGAAGTAATGGTCGAGCTCGAGTTCGACTCGGCCGAGGCGGCCAACGCCTACCTGCCCAGCATCGACCTACGCGCTTTGTTCGACGAGATCGGCCTGGACATCTACCCACCGATATTCATCGGCGTCGAGATCGAGGCCCTCCGCGTCGAATACCGGTGAGCATCCGGGCCTCGGGGAGAAGGGCATACTCCAGTTGACATGAGCCGGAGGGCAGGCGCGATCAGGGGGCAACGCCACGTCGATGAACCTCGGCGTTGACGCCCCGATCGTGTTCCTCGCCCAGGCCGCAAGCCCCGTCGAGGCCCGCGTCCTCGCCGCGTCGGTGGAGGAGCAACGGCGCTTCTTCGAGCCGGACAGCGCCATCGACGTCGTGATGTTGCCGTTCCCGAGAGGACGGGAGGGCGACGAGGAGTTCGCCGCCGCCCTCGCTGGCGTGGTGGATCGCACCGACGACCCTCTTCTCACCCCCATCCGGGTCGCTTGGCTGCCCAAGGAGCGCAAAGGTGGCCGCAGCGCCCGCGTCAGCGACCTCTTCGTGGTCGGTGACCCACGCCGGCCGCACCGCATCGCGCAGGAGGTCTTGAGCCGCCGGGCCAACGATCGATTGCAGGTCGTGTTGGGTGAGCCCGCGAGGCTGTCCGAGCTCCGCCGCGTGTGGGAGCACGACGCCCCTGACGGCCCATCGCCCGAATCCTTCGCCCGCTTCATCGGCCGGCACGCCACCCTCGCCCTCGAGCGTGCCGAAGCTCGCCGGCTCGGTCCGCACTACAAGGTGCCGCGGCTCGTGCACGAGGAGATCGTGGCCTCGGCCCGTTACCGCGACGGTCTGGCGCGCCTCGCCATCGAGCTCGACCGACCGAGAGAGGAGCTCGAGTCACAGGCAGATCAGTACCTCGACGAGATGGTCACCGGGTTCGGCACGCTGCAGATCGACGTCAACCAGCAGCTCGGTACGTTCTTGTACCAACTCGGCTACGACGCCGAGGTCGACGTCGACCCAGCCCAGGTCGATCGCTTCCGCGCCGCATTGTCCCAACACGCGGGCGTGATCCTGCCTACGCATCGATCGAACCTCGATGCCGGGGTGATGCCCGCCACGTTCCACCGCCTCGGGCTGCCCAAGGCCCACACACTGGCGGGCATCAACGTGGCCTTCTGGCCCCTCGCGCCGATCATGCGCAGGTCCGGGGTGATTTTCATCCGTCGCGACACGCGTGACAACCCGCTCTATCGCTGGGTGCTGCGCGAGTACATCGGCTACCTCGTCGAGAAGCGCTTCCATCTCGAGTGGTACATCGAAGGTGGCCGCTCACGCACCGGCAAGCTCCTGCCGCCGAAGCTCGGACTGTTGACCTATGTCGTCGACGCGTATCGCGAGGGGAGGACCGACGACGTGGTGCTCATCCCCGCCTCGATCAGCTACGACCGGCTCCGCGAGGTGTCCGAGTACGCGGGTGAGGCGCGTGGCCGCCAGAAGAAGGCAGAGAACGCCGGCTGGTTCCTGCGTTACGCACGCTCGCTACGCGGGCGCTACGGCCGCATCTACGTGCGCTTCGGGGAGCCTCTTTCGCTACGCGAAACGCTCGGGCCCCCAGACGGCCCCGAGCAATCAGCCTCCGAGGGACGGCTGGCACTGCAGAAGCTCGCCTTCGAGGTGTCGTGGCGGATCAACAACGTCACCCCCATCACCGCAGCGTCGCTGGTGACCATGACGCTGTTGAGCACGCCGGACGAGGCGCTGACCTTCGAGCAGCTCGCACTGGCCCTCGCCCGCTTCTTGGCCTTTGCCACCGATCGCAACCTCCCCATGACCGAGACGGCGGCGCAGCTCGCGGGCTCGCCGGGCCTGACCACCGCCCTCGAAGCCCTCGCCGATCAAGGCGTGGTCCGGCGCTTCGCCAACGGCCGCGAAGCCGTCTACCTCATCGACACCGATCAGCACCTGGCGGCCGCCTTCTACCGGAACTCGATCCTCCACTTCTTCCTCGAGGCCGCGGTGTGCGAGCTCGCCCTGGTGGCGGCGTCGGAGGCCAAGGAGGATCGCCTCGAGGCCTTCTGGTCGCAGGCGTGGTGGCTGCGCGACAACCTCAAGTTCGACTTCTTCTTCCTGGAGCGCGACCAGTTCCGCGAGGCGATCGGAGCCGAGCTCGCTCGCACCGACCCCTCCTGGCCCGCCTCGATCGCGGCGCGGCCCACCGGGCCGCGAGAGCTCCTCGCCGCGGCGCGATCTCCTCACGGCGCACACGGCCCTGCGGTCGTTCTTCGAGGCGTACTACATCGTCGCTCGCACCCTGCAATGGCGGGGCGGCGATGCGAGCCGCGACGTCGACGGCTTCCTCGTGGCCTGCGAGGGACTGGCCCGGCAGTACCTGCTGCAACGACGCATCAAGAGTGGCGAAGCCGTGTCGCGGCTGCTCTTCAAGACGGGCCTCCAGCTGGCCGAGCACCGCAACCTCGTGGGCAGCGCAGACCTGGACGAGCCGCGGCTCGCGCCTTCGTGGCCGAGCTTCGTGATGTGCTCCGCCGATTCGACGTGATCGAGGGCTTCGCGCAGGCCCGCTTCGCGGCACGCCTGCGCGCCAGACGCTGACGGCCGAGCGCGTCGGCCAGCGAGGCCGCATGGAGGCCGGGGGGAGGGGGACGTCCTCCTTCCCTCACTCCCGGAGCCTCGTTCTTCCCGAGGTCGCCGTCGGGTCGAGGACCAACGGTGGAAGCTCCGTCGAAAAAGGTGTACGCAGTGGCATGACTACGGTTCAAGGCTCGAGGCCCTGGCCGAGCGCCATCACGGAGGTCCCGATCGTCGTGCACGATCCCCGCTCCGCTGAGCGCCAACTGTGGGGTGGACGGTGGTGAGCGACGACGGCAGCCGCCCGTCGGAAGCGTTGGAGTTCAAGCGCGAGCTCGAGCCGTTCGACTACTTGATGTTCCGAGGTGAGCAGGACCCGCGTTCGCGCTCGAACACGGTGGCGGTCTCGCTGCTCGACGTGGCCCCCGAGTTCGAGCGGTTGAAGCAGGCCTTCGACCGGGCCAGCCGGGTGGTGCTGCGCCTGCGCCAGCACGTCGTCGTCCCTGCCGTCCCGCTCGGCACTCCCCAGTGGATCGTCGACCCCGACTTCGACCTCGACTACCACGTCCGCCGGCAGCGGCTGCCCGAGCCCGGCACGATCCGACAGCTCCTCGACTTGGCGCAGCTCCTGCTGGCGTCGCCGTTCGACACGGCCCGCCCGCTGTGGGAGGTGTACCTGGTCGAAGGCATCAGCGAGGGCGAGGCGTCCGGCGGCGCTGCTCACCAAGCTGAACCATGCGGTCACCGACGGGGTCGGGGCGGTGGCGCTGTTCCGTCAGCTCTACGACTTCGAGCGCGACGCCGATCGCGGGCCTGTGCCGCCGCTGCCGTCTCCCGAGGACGTGTCCTCCGCCGACCTCGCCCGTCGAGCGGCGCGGCGCGCTGCCCATCGATTTCGTCGTCACGAGCACCCGCCGGACAGTGCGGGCCTTCGAGCTCGGCGGCCGGATGGCCCGCGACCCCAGCAAAGCGCTCGGTGACATCGGGAGGCTGGTCGGTTCGGCACTACGGGTGCTCGGACCGCCGCCGGTGTCGCCGTCGCCGCTGTTGCGCCGGCGCAGCCTGGGGCGGCGCCTGGAGATGCTGGAGTTCCCGCTCGACCCGTTCCGGCGGGCCGCCAAGGCGGCCGGCGGATCGGTGAACGACGCCTACATCAGCGCCATCTGTGGGGCGCTGCGCCGCTACCACGAGGAGCTGGGGGTACCGGTGGAGGCGGTGCCCTTGGCGATGCCGGTGAACCTGCGTAGCGACGACGACCCCGCCGGCGGCAACCGCTTCGCCGGGGCCCGGATCGCCGCCCCCGTGGGTGAGCGGGATCCGGCACGACGCATCCAGGCCATCCGCAAGATGGTCCTCACCGCGGTGGCGGAGCCGGCCGTGAACGCGCTGAGCTCCGTGTCGCCGGTCCTCAGCCGGCTGCCCACCCCGCTGCTCGGCGTGGTCGCGTCCGTGGCGTCCACCACCGACGTGCAAGCGAGCAACGTGCCGGGGTACGCGGAGGCCCCCTACATCGCCGGGGCGAGGATCGACAAGACGTTTCCGTTCGGCCCGCTGCCCGGCGTACCGATGATGATCATCCTCGTCTCCCAAGCCGGCCGCTGCTACGTCGGCGTGCACTACGACACCGCCTCCGTCACCGACCAGGACCTATTCCTGCGCTGCCTCCACGAAGGGTTCGAGGAGGTCCTCGCGCTCGACCCCCAAGCCGGCATCCGAACGGTCTCGGCTGACGCTGCGCCGCTCGAAGTGGAGGAGGCAGGCGGCGGCGCGACGACGTCGCCGGTCCTGCGGTTGCCAGGCTCGGTCGCCGAGATGCAGGCCAGCCCGAAGGGCCCCGCGTCGGCGCGCTTCTTCGATCTCGACGGCACCCTCATCGCCGGGTACTCGGCGCGGTACCTCGCCCGGGACCGCCTGCGCAACCGGGAGATCGGCATCTCCGAGCTCGTCCGGACGCTCGGCGTCGCCGTCAGCGCCGGCCTGGGCCGGGCGGGCTTCGAGGATCTCCTGGAGCTCGGAGCCCAGGCCTGGCGAGGCCGCCCGAGCGACGACCTGGACGAGATGGGTGAACGACTCTTCCGACAGTCCATCGAGGATCTCATCTACCCGGAGATGCGCGACCTCGTACGTGCCCACCAGCAGCGTGGCCACACCGTCGCGCTCTCCTCGTCGGCCACCTCCTACCAGGCCGAGCCCGTGGCCCGTTTCCTCGGTATCGACCACGTGCTGTGCAACCGTTTCGTTCTGAACGACGGCGTGCTCACCGGCCAGGTCGAACGCCCCGTGCTCTGGGGCCCCGGCAAGGCGCTCGCCGTGCAGCGGTTGGCCGCGGAGCTCGACGTCGACCTGGCCAAGAGCTACTTCTATGCCGACGGCGACGAGGACCTTGCCCTCATGCACCTCGTCGGCCACCCTCGCCCGACCAACCCGGGCAAGCACAGCTCGAGCAAGGCGGCCGCCAGCCGCGGCTGGCCCGTGCTCCGCTTCACCAGCCGGCGCTCGGGAGGCACGGGCGCCCGCCTGCGGACCGCGGCCGGACTCGCCGCCCTCGCTCCCGTGAGCACGATCGCGCGTCGGCGTCGGCCTCGTCACCCGCAACAAGCGAGACGCCCTCAACTTCGCCGTGCCCAGGATGGATCGACGTCGTGTTCGCCATCAACCAGGTCAAGCTCGACGTGACCGGCCGGGCAAACCTCTGGGCGGCGCGCCCCGCGGTGTTCATCTTCAACCACCGCAACAACTTCGACGCGCCTCATCACCGCTCGCCTGGTCGAGAAGAACTTCACGGCCGTCGCCAAGAAGGAGCTGGAGAACACGTTCGTGATGGGAACCTTCGGCCGGCTCGCCGACGTGGCCTTCCTCGACCGCGCCAACTCCGCCTCGGCCGTCGCCGCCCTCGAGCCCGTCCAGGATCTCGCCAGGAGGGGCCTGTCGATCATCGTCGCCCCTGAGGGCACGCGGCTCGACACCACCGAGGTGGGGCCGTTCAAGAAGGGCGCGTTCCGCATGGCCATGGCCGCCGGCATCCCCATCGTGCCCATCGTCATCCGCAACGCAGAGACGATCGCGGCGAGGAACGCGTCCTCCATGAACCCGGGCACCGTCGACGTGGCGGTGCTGCGCGCCCATCCCGACCGATGACTGGAACTTGGACGACCTCGACGAGCGCATCGCCGACGTCCGGCAGCGCTACGTCGACACGCTCCGCAACTGGCCGGACGAGGGTTCGGGCTAGCAGGGCGGCGGAGCATCGGAGAACTTGAACCTGAGGGTGCCGCCGAGCGCTCACCCCGGTGCAACTTCGCGATGCGGGCGGGAGGACCACCGCTGTCCGCCGTATGTCGCCGAGGGTACCTTTGTCACCGTGACCCTCCAGCAGCTCAGCGGCTTGGATGCCAACTTCCTCAACATGGAGACGAACCGCACCTTCGGTCACGTCTCCAGCCTGTCGATCTACGAGCGCCCGGACGATCCCAGCTTCGAGCCCTTCCCCGCCTTCCGGTCGCAGCTGGAGAGCCGGCTGCACCTCATCGAGCCGTTCCGCCGACGGGTCGTACAGGTGCCTCTCGGTCTCGACCGCCCCTACTGGATCGCGGACCCGGAGTTCGACCTCGAGTTCCACGTCCGCCACCTCGCGCTGCCCAAGCCCGGCTCGCCAGAACAGCTCACCGAGCAGGTGGCGCGCATCATCTCTCGCCCCCTCGACCGGAGCAGGCCCCTCTGGGAGGTCTACGTCATCGAGGGGCTCGACAGCGGCGACTTCGCCGTCCTGACCAAGATCCACCACGCCACCGTCGACGGGGCGTCGGGCGTCGAGCTGTTGACGATCATGCTCGACGCCGATCCCTCCGGTAGCCATGTGGAGCCCCCGGCCAAGGCGTGGCAACCCGATGCCGTGCCCACCACGTACGAGCTCCTATGGCGCACATCGCTCAACCTCGGCCGCAACCCCGGGCGGGCGTGGCGCGTGAGCCTCAGCGCCATGAGCGAGCTGGCGAAGGCGGCACGGCGCGTCGACGTGGCCGAGGTCATCGACGGCGTGCGCCGGCGTGTTCCGCGGGGGCGCCGGACTGACCACCCCGACCACCCGCCGGCACCGCCGCGGGTCGCGGCCCCACCGACACCGTTCAACAAGACGATCACGCCCCACCGGCGCCTGGCCATCGGCTCGGTGCCCCTCGAGGACGTGAAGCGCACCAAGGGCCGCCTGGGGGTCACGCTCAACGACGTCGTGATGGCCGTCTGCGCCGGCGCCCTTCGCCGATACCTGGAGGAGAAGGATGCGCTGCCGGACGCGCCGCTCGTGGCCATGGTGCCCGTGTCCCTCCGCACGGGCAAGGAGACGGACAAGTGGACGAACCGCGTCTCGGCCATCTTCGCCCGGCTGCCCACCAACGTGGATGACCCGCTGGCTCGTGTCCACGCCGTGCACGAGACGATGACGGCCGCCAAGGAGCGCTTCGACCTCATGCCGGTCGAGCTGATCCTCGAGCTCAACGAGTTCATGGTGCCCGCCCTCGCCACCCGGGCCATCAGGCTCGCCGCGGCCACGCGCATCGTCGACCGCGTGAACCCGCCCGTGAACCTCGTGATCTCCAACGTGCCGGGACCGCGCCAGCCGCTGTACGTGGCGGGCGCGAAGCTGAAGCACTACTACCCGGTCTCCACCGTGACCGATGGGCAGGGCCTCAACATCACGGTGCAGAGCTACCTCGACATGCTCGACTTCGGCCTCGTGTCGTGTCGGGAACTGGTTCCCGACGTATGGCACGTGCTCGACCTCTGCCTCGACGAGGTCCGGGTGCTCGACGAGCTGAGCGCGAAGGAAGCTTGACCGCCACCGCGCGACAGGCGGCGGCGGCGCGTCCCTCGGCACGTCGAAGCCGGCGAACGCCGCTCAGGCCGGGACGACGGCCCCGAAGAACTCACGCAGGGCGACGGCGATCTGCTCGCGGGCACCGGCCCCCGAGACCACGAGATCGACCATCGTCAGCGACGTGTGGATGTGCCCGCGACAAGGCAGATGGCGAACCTCGTTGCCGGCGGCCGCGAGCGCCCTGGCATAGGCGTCGCCCTCGTCGCGCAGTGGATCGAACTCGCCGGTCACGACGAGCGCGGGCGGGAGGTTCGACAGGTCGGGAGCCCGCAGGGGCGACGCCTTCGGATTCGACCGATCGGCCGGGTCGGCGTAGTGATCCCAGAACCATTGCATGAGCGCCGTCGTCAGCACGTAGCCATCCGCGTTCTCGGTGTACGACGGGCGGGTGAGGTCGCAGTCGAGGACGGGCATCACCAGCACCTGCCCGGCGATGGCAGGCCCACCCGCGTCGCGCGCGAGCTGGCAGGCCACCGCGGCGATGTTGGCGCCCGCGCTCCAACCGCACACCGCCGGGGGCCCGGGAAGCCCGCCGAGCGCCTCGGCGTTGGCTGCCACCCATTGCAGCGCGGCGACGCCGTCGTCGACGGCGGCCGGGAAGCGCGCCTCGGGCGTGTGCCGGTAGTTGACCGACACGATGATCGCGTCTGACCGCGCGGCACACGTCGCGGCAGAACGGGTCGTCGGAGTCCTGGCTGCCGAGCACCCAGCCGCCGCCGTGGAAGTACACGACGACCGGATGGGGGCCAGGGGTCGCCGGCCGGTACAACCGGTAGGCCAGGTCGCCATCGGCGCCCGGCAGCGTGCCGTCGACGATCTCTCCGACCTCGGGTCCCGGGGGTCGCTCGGCGTTCATGGCCACGAGGAAGGCACGGGCCTCGTCGACCGACAGGGTTTCGATGGGCGGGAGGCCCAGCTCGGCCATGACATCGAGCACGATCTGCACGTCGGGCTGCAGCCGCCGGATGACGCCGTCGTGGCAGCGGACGCCGCCGGGCCCCTCGAAGGCGAAGCCGAGGTAGTCGTCGCCGGCCACCTCTTCACACGCCTTGCGGTACCTGTCGACGCCTCCGACGTAAGGCAAGAACACCCGAGGCTTGCCGGGCACGTTGGCGCCCATGTACCAGGAGTTGGCGGTGGGGTACAGCGTGATGTCGCCACAGTCGTTGACGTGCTGCACCCAGCCCGCCTCGGCGACCGGCGTGGGCTCGACCACCTCCAAGCCGGCCTCGCGCATGTGCTGCAGACAGTCGCTGATCCACTCCACGTGCTGCTCGATGGAGACGGTCATGTTCGAGAGCACCGAGGGGCTGCCCGGCCCGGTGATCATGAAGAGGTTCGGGAACCCGACGGAGGTCAGACCGAGGTAGGTCTTGGGCCCCTCCGACCATTTCTCGGCCAACGTCAGGCCGTCGCGGCCGGTGATGTCGACGGCGACGATGGCTCCGGTCATGGCGTCGAAGCCGGTGGCGAAGACGATGGCGTCGAAGGCGAACGACTCGGCCGTGGTGTCGATGCCCGTCTCGGTGACGGTGGTGATGGGTGTCTTGCGGAGAGTCGACCAGCCGCACATGGGGCAGGTTGAAGGTCTCGTAGTAGTTCGTGTCGAGGCAGGGACGTTTGGTGCCGTAGTAGTGGTCCTTGGGGCAGAGCGCCTCGGCCGTCTCGGGGTCCTTCACGATCGAGCGGATCTTGGCTCGCAGGAACTCGCAGAGCGTCTCGTTGGCCGCCGCGTTCAGGATCAGGTCGGGAAACATGGGGGGGACCAGGTCACCGGACTTCCACATCTCCTCGTACTTCGCGAGGCGCTCGTCCTCCGGAACCTGGAGGGTGCGGGTCTCCACGAGCGGCACCGGAACGCCCAGCACGGACCACCTCGCCGCCTCCCGGTAGTCGGCGGCGCCGCGGCGGTAGGCGTCGAGCTTCTCTTGCGGCACGGGACCGTTCTTGGCCGGGCGCGAGAAGTTCGGCGTCCGCTGGAAGACCGTGAGCTGCGCCGCTTGGCCGGCGATGAGGGGGATGGACTGGATGCCCGAGGAGCCGGTCCCGATCACTCCTACTCGCTTGCCCGTGAAGTCGACGCCTTCGTGGGGCCACCGGCTGGTGAAGTAAACGTCGCCCTGGAAGCGGTCGGCGTTCTCGACGTCGGGGACCTTGGGCGCCGACAGGCATCCCGTCGCCATGACGAGGCAGCGGCAGGTGATCTCGTCGCCCGCGCTCGTGCGCACTCGCCACGACGAGGTGGCCTCGTCCCACGTGGCCTTCTCGATGCCGGTGGAGAAGCGGATGTCGCGGCGGAGGTCGTGCTTGTCGGTGACGTATTGCAGGTACCGGAGGATCTCGGGCTGCGTGGCGTACTTCTCCGACCACTGCCATTCGGTGTCGAGGTCGGGGTCCCAGCTGTAGGAGTAGTCGACGGTCATGATGTCGCAGCGGGCGCCCGGATAGCGGTTCCAGTACCACGTGCCGCCCACGTCGTCGGCGCTCTCGAGGACCGTGCTCGTGAACCCCAGCCCGCGCAGCCGCTGGAGCATGTAGAGGCCGGCGAACCCCGCCCCCACCACGACGACGTCGACCCGATTGGTCCGTTGGCCGTTCCCGGACTCTCGTTCAGCAGCCATCTCTGCTTCCCCTTCGGACAGGCATTCGCGGGCGCAGCCCGCGGATCAACCCCGCCGCATTGTCCCACGGCACGGTGCTCGGCCCCGCAACGCACCTGCGAAGTGGAGGCCACGTCGTATCTGCACGGCGGCGAGGCCCTCTTGTCTGGCGGAGGATTAGGCAATCAGCTTTGCTCCGAACAGGAGATCGAGCCGGTGGCAACAGGTTGAACCAGGCGCTCGGGACATCACCCCTCGTTCGCACCGTCACGATGGGGGCCGGCCAGGACGGCGCGGGTGAGCATCCCGCGCCCGCCTTCGTCAGCTACTCGCACGCCGATCGCCGGCGCGTGACGGCGCTGCTCGACGACCTGAGGGCGCTTCATCAACCGGCGTGGTCGGACCGCGAGGTCCTCCCTGGGCAGCACTGGTGGGACGAGATCTGCCGCCGCATCCACGACGGTCCGTTCTTCGTCTTCGCCTTGAGCGCGGCCTCGAGCTCGTCGCCGGCCTGCGGGCTCGAGCTGGCCTACGCCATCGCTCTGGGCAAGCCCGTGCTCCCGGTGCTGGTCGGTGAGCCTGTGCCCCTCCCGCTGGTCCCCGGCCTCGCCGCCATCCAGTACGCGGATCTGCGCGGGCGACGCCGCCGAGCCCGGGCCACGCTGCGAAGGTCCCTCGACGTCATCCGTCGCGAGCCGCCGCACACCCCGTCCGCCGAGCCGCTGCCGCCACCGCCACCGATTGCCGACCTCGGCGACCTGCCCAACCGGGTCCGCGCCACAGGGCTCAGCGCCGATGGGCAACAGAAGGTGGCCGACGAGCTGAGCGCGCTCCTGGCCGACCCGTTGGCGCGGGACGCGGCGCTGCGGCTCCTCGGGGAGCTGGCGCGGCGCGCCGATCTCGACCCGACCACACGGCGTCGCGTCGAGGTGCTGCTGCACGAGGTCGAGGACGACGAGGAGCGTCGCCGGCTGCTGTTCGGCCTCCCCTTGGTCCGCCCCGGGACCACGTCCAACGAGCGCGCCGGCTTGCCAGGTCGGCGCCGTCCGAAGTCCTTCGGCTCGCGCGCTGCGTTCCTCGCCGCCGGAGCCGGCCTGGTCGTTGCCGCCGCGGGTGTGGGCGTCGCCATCGCCCAGCCCACGGAGCCGGAGACGGCGCTGGCGCCGTCGCGGGAGGCGCTCGACCTCGGCTCGGTGAACATCGGTTCGGTGGGCGCTCCCGTGACCGTCGACTTCGCCAACCTGGGTGCTCGGGCAATTCAGATCGACGCGGTATCCGTCGCCGGAGCCCTCCGCGAAGAAGTGCGGGTGGCGGGCTGTGCCGGGCGGCAGCTCGCCCCCCACGATGCCTGCACGGTCCAACTCCGGTTCGCCCCCACGGCGGCGGGTCAGCGCCGCGGAACGCTCGTGGCCTCGTCGACGGGTGGGAAGGTGGCGGTGGGGCTCACCGGCGCGGGAGTGGGCGTCGGGCGCCTGACGGCCGAGCCGGCGCGGCTCGAGCTGGGCCCGGAGCGGAGGGGGGCCACCGCGACCCGCACCGTCGTCCTCCGGAACACAGGCACCGCCGGGATGGTCGTCGACGCCGTCCGGCTCGAGGGCGCGGCCGCCGGCGAACTGGTGGTGCAGGGATGCACGGGACGCGAGCTCGCGCCCGGCGAGTCGTGCCAACTGAAGGTCGCCTTCACTCCGAGATCGCCGGGCGAGCGGGCGGCGACGCTCTCGGTCGTCAGCGGAGGCCGGGTCGCCACCACGGTCGCCGTCCACGGGACCGTGGTCGACGTGCCCTCGCTGGTGGTCGTCCCGTCCTCGCTCGACTTCGCCGACGTGGTCGTCGGGCAGAGGAGTCGGGTGAAGACGGTCCGCGTCATGAACAGGGGCGATGCCGCCGCGCCGCTCACCTCGGTCTCGATCTGGGGTGAAGCCGCCCGCGACTACGTCGTGACCGGGTGCGCCACCGGCGTGCTGGAAGCGAACACGAGCTGTCTCCTGTCGGTCCGCTTCGAGCCGAGCGAGAGTGGCCCGCGCTGGGCCACCCTCGAGGTGACCGAAGCCGACGGCACAGGCCTCGTGTCCCTCACGGGGCAGGGCGTCGGGGTGACCCCGGTCGCCGTGCCCGACGTCGTCGGCCTCGACGAGGTGACGGCGACGGCTCGGCTGGCCGCCCACAAGTTGCAGGCGAGGCCGAGCCAGGAGTCGAGCGACACGGTGGAGGCTGGCCGGGTCATCAGAACGCTGCCCTCGGCCGGAGGGATCGTCCCCGAAGGCAGCGAGGTCACCGTCGTCGTGTCGAGCGGGCCGGCGCAGGTTCCCGTCCCAGAGGTCGAAGGCATGGGCGAGCTGGCTGCCGTGAAGGTGCTCACCGCGCGCGGGTTCCTCCCGCGGGTCGTCTACTACGACGTGCCGAGCGGGTCGGTCGAGGACGGGCTCGTCGGCTACCAGAACCCTGCGGCGGGGACACCGCGGGTCCGGGGCGGGACCGTCACGATCGAGGTGGCTCGGGCCCTGCCGCCGAGCCCTCCCGTCGAGTAGGGCGCTTCGGGCTACCGTCGGTCCGCCGCCCGTCTCGGGCCGGTCGCACCCTGAGGAGTCTGGATGAGTGCAGGCAGACGTCTACCCGGGACGCCCGAGCCGATGCACCGCTGGCCGGGCCGTGGCGGGGTGATGCTGGCCGGTGACTCCTGGGGCGACCCCGCCGGCCCGTTGGTGCTCCTCCAGCACGGAGGCGGCCAGACCCGCCACGCCTGGAAGGGGACCGGCGAGACCCTGGGGGCCGCGGGCTACCACGCCATCGCCTTCGACGCCCGTGGCCACGGCGATTCCGATTGGGCGCCACACGGGGCCTACGGGCAGGACCTCATGGTGGAGGACCTCCAGTGCCTGATCGCCGCACTCGGTGACCGGCGTCCGGTGCTCGTCGGGGCTTCGATGGGCGGCGGCACCAGCCTGGTGGGCATCGGTGAGGATCGGGTCGACGCCACCGCCCTCGTCCTCGTCGACATCGCGCCGAGGATCGAGCTCGACGGCGTCGGCAAGATCAACGCCTTCATGAGCCGCAACGGCTTCGACTCGCTGGAGGAGGTCGCCGCGGCCATCGCCAGCTACCAGCCCCACCGTGAGCGGCCCCGCAACCTCGACGGCCTGGCCAAGAACGTCCGCCTCGGCGACGACGGTCGCTACTACTGGCACTGGGACCCGGCTTTCCGAGCCGGCCATCGCGACCTCGAACAGCGCCAGGCGCGGCTCGAAGCTTGCGCCCGCAACCTGGACCTTCCGACCTTGTTGGTGCGAGGAGGGCTGTCCGACATCCTGAGCGAGGAGGGAGCCCGAGCGTTTCTCGAGCTGTGTCCCCACAGCGAGTACGTCAATGTGACCGGGGCCGCGCACATGGTGGCCGGCGACCGCAACGACATCTTCGCCAGCGCGGTCGTCGAGTTCCTGTCCCGGACGGTTCCCGTGGAGGGGACGCCGGTGCAACCTCCCCACGAGCCGAGGCCGCAGCATCGCGGTCCACCGGGTGACGTGCTCGACGTGCCGTGATGCCGTTGTCTCGCCACGTAGCGCGGTCCCCCGGCGACGTAGCGCGGTCCCCCGGCCACGCGCCGGCGTCCCGCGGCACCATCTCCCGAACCAGTCAGCTTTGCGTGCGGAGTCCCCTCGGAAACCTGCCTGGCTCACTGATCCGTGCGGCAACGAATCGGTACCGAATCGGTGCCCCGAGCCGTGCGGTGCCGTCCCGGCGGGTGAGCCGATGCGGCTCCTGACCCCATGGCTGCAGCCGGTCGCCGTCCTGGCGGTCCTGCCGTTCGTGGCGCTCCTGGGCGTCCCGCTGGCCGCCCTCGCGCCGTACCTCGCCGACGTTAGTACGCGCCTCGCGCCGCCCGGTCCGCTCTGGGCTCACCGCGCCCGACTCTCTTACGATGCGGCCGTGCACGGGGAGAGGCGACGATGACCGACACCGTGCTGATCGCGGGAGCGAGCGGTCTGGTGGGCACCGCCGCCGTGGAACGGTTCCTGACCGACGGGTGGGACGTGATCGCGGTGTCGCGGCGCGCGCCCGAGGTCGACAGCCGACAGCCCTACCGCCACCTCCCGGTCGACCTTCGCGACGCGGAAGCCACCGGCGCGGCCGTGGCCGGGCTGCGCGAGGTGACGCACGTCGTGTACGCGGCGGTATTCGAGAAGCCGGGACTCGTCGCGGGCTGGTCGGAGCACGACCAGATGGAGACGAACGCGAGGATGCTCGCACAGCTGATGGATCCGCTCGGCGCCGCCGCGAAGGGCCTCCGCCATGCGAGCCTCCTCCAGGGGACGAAGGCCTACGGCGCCCACCTCCACCCGATCCCGGTTCCCGCGCGCGAGCGCTACCCGCGCGACGACCACGAGAACTTCTACTGGCTGCAGGAGGACTACATCCGGGCGAGGGCGGCCGAGCAGGGCTGGAGCTTCACCATCTGGCGACCGCAGCTCATCGTGGGTCCCAACTGCGGCGTGGTGATGAACCTGCCGCCCGTGATCGGTGCGTACGCCGCCATCTGCCGCGCCGAAGCGCGACCATTCGGGTTCCCGGGCGGTGCGCCGTGGGTCTGGGAAGCCGTCGACACCCGCTTGTTGGCAGACGCCATGGCCTGGGCCGCCGCCGCCGCCGCCGCCAGGGACGAGACCTTCAACCTCACCAATGGCGAGGTGTTCGAATGGCGCAACCTCTGGCCGGCGATGGCGCGCACCCTCGGAGTGGAGGTCGGACCCGATCAGCCGCTGCGCCTGAGCAAGTTCCTCCCGAGCCGCGCCTCGTTGTGGGAGTCGATCGTGGCGACGCATCGTCTCCGGCCCCTCTCGATGTCACAGCTGCTCGGAGAGTCGCATCACTACGCGGACCTGTGCTTCGCCTACGGTGCCGAGCAACCACCCCCTCCGACCTTCTTGAGCACGGTGAAGATCAAGCAGGCCGGGTTCACCGGCACGTGGGACACGGAGGAGTCGTTCTGCCATTGGCTGCAGGTCTTGATGGATCGGAAGGTGCTCCCGCCCGCAGCTTGAGTGGTGCGGCGACGCGCCCCGCGGCGCGCCACCGCGCCAGCGAGGCCCTGAGCCGTCGATCGACACGACGATGCGGCCACCGGCTACGGCTCGAGGCCGTCGGACCTCGCGTAGAACTGCTTCGCCCAGCGCCGCACGGCCACCATCGGCTTGGCCTCCTTGCGGGTCAGGGCCGCGTTCTCGAGGTAGCGCATGTGCTCCCAGATCGGGATGTCGCGCTCGATCTGCACGAGCTGCTCGCGCACACGGGCCGCCGCCGTGCCCGTGGGAGGATCCGCGGGTGACGAGCCCGGTTCGGTGTGGACGATCACCGTCTGGAACAGGTCGCAGTGCTCGTCGTCCACCGGCGTCTGCGCCTGGATGCTGACCGCGTCATCGGGGAAGGGGAAGAAGGTGTACTGGTAACCGAGTCCCCACAGCTCGGCGGCGACGTCCACCTCCACCGGACCCTCCGGGGTGAGCCACGTGCGTTCCTTGCCGTAGCCGTAGACGATGTGGTTGCGCACACGGAAGCAGTGGCCGTCCTCGGCGCACTCGAGCAGCTCGATCGGCCCCTCGGCGCGATGGACCCAGCGGAGATGGTCCACATCGACGTTGTTCTCGGGAACGTACTGGGGCCGCATGCGCACGTCGCGCCACGCTCGGGTGCAGTTCGGGAAGACGTCGTGTCGAGTGCCTTCCGCGACCCCCGGCATGTCGGAGGGCGCCGCCCATTGAGGCTCGCGACCCGAGTGGTCGAACCACACCCACACCCCGCCGTTGGCCGTCGCCACTGGCCAGCGTCCGATGCGGCGGCGGTCGGTGCGGGTCCCGAGCGAGGGGACGATCACGTTGCGCCCCTCGAGGTCCCAGGCCCAACCGTGATACGGGCAGACCAAGTGCTCGCCGTCGAGGCAACCCCCGTAGCCGAGATGTGCCCCCATGTGCGGGCAGTGGGCGTCGAGGACGTTGTACGCGCCCGAGGCCGTCCGGTACAGCACCAGGTCGCGGCCGAAGTAGCGCAGTGGCCGGACCGCTCCGGGAGCCAGCTCCGCCGCCCAGGCGACCTGGAACCATCCGCAGGGGTAGCCGTGGTGCGGGAAGCCGTCGCGAGTCACCTCTGCGGTCCTCCGGGCCGCCCGGTCACCAGAAGCCGAGCTCGCTCGGGCGGGGGAGGACCTTGGGGAACCAGGCCGAGCGAAGCGGGTCCCCCGGCTTGTGTGTGGCCGCCACGCCCGGGCACTGGGGAGAGGGCACGCCCGGCCGCGGGGAGTAGATGACGTCGTCGCCGAAGAATCGCAGCGACAGCGTGCGCCGCCGGCCGCCGCCCGCGCCCGCCACCGTGCAGGATCGACGGGTGGAACAGCACGGCGTCGCCGGGCTCGTTCGGGAACGAGATGATGTCGAAGGCCCCACGGTCGGCCTCGATGTCCGGCAGACGGGGCCAGCCGGAGTCCGTATAGCGGGGCACGGTGTCGTCGTAGGGGTCGAAGGCGATGCCGGCATACAGCGGCCCGAGATGCGACCCCCGCACGAACTCGAGTGACTCCTCGGCAGTGAGTGGGTCGATCGAGACCCAGAACCCGCACGCCTGGCTCCCGCCGGCGATCCAGGAGGTGGTGTCCTGATGCCAGGGAGTGCGGCGGCCGGCTCCAGGCTCCTTCACCCAGACCTGCTCGAAGAACAACCACAACGACTCGGTGCGCAGCACGTCGGCCACGAACTCGGTGATCGGCGACTCGGCCAGCAGGATCTGCCATTCGGGGATAGACGCGGAAATTGCTGTGGTCCATCACGATCTCGCGGTCGGTGCCCGCGTAGAGCCGCTTGGCGTACGGACCGAGGTGGGCGAGGTTGCGCCGGATGCCCACCTCGATGAGCTCGACCCACTCGCGGTCGAGCAGCTGAGGCAGGTGCACCACGCCGTCGGAGTCGAAGGTCTCGCGGACCGCCTTGGCATCGGGGATGCTGGTCATCGGCCGTTCCTGTGTCGCACCATCACCTTGATGCTAAACATCAGTCTTTAACCCGTCAAGGCCGCTTCAGCGGGCGCTTTGGCTTGTCGGGGAACAGGACCGGTGGAAAGATCAGATCTTTCCCAAGCACGGGAGGGTGGTGGCCGACAGCCGTTTTCGGGACCGGGTGGCCGTGGTGACCGGCGGCGCCAGCGGCATCGGCGAAGCCGTCGCGAGGCGCGTCGTCGCGGAGGGCGGGGCGGCGGTGATCGCCGACCTCCAGGACGGGCTCGGCGCGACCCTCGCTGCCACCCTCGGCCCCCGGGCCGCCTCCTGCCACTGCGACGTGACGCAGGAGGACGACCTTCGCGCCGCGGTCGAGCTCGCCGGGGCCAGGTTCGGGCGCCTCGACGTCATGTGCAACAACGCCGGACTGCCGGGCCCGGACCCATCGATCCTCGACGTCAGCGTCGAGCAGTACCGCAGCCTCTTGGACGTGCTCGTCCTGGGAGTCGTCCTCGGCACGAAGCACGCGGCGAGAGCGATGGTGGCGGCTGGGCGCGGCGGCGCCATCGTGAACACCACGAGCGTGGCCGGCCTGCGCGGTGGCGAGGGCCCTCACCTGTACACCACGGCCAAGCACGCGGTCGTCGGCCTGACCCGGTCGACGGCGAGCGAGCTGGGCCGGTTCGGCATCCGCGTCAACGCGGTGGCGCCCGCAGGGATACCAACGCCCATGGCCGCCGCCTTCCGTTTCGGTGACGCGGCGCGCGTCGCCGACGTGGCCGCCTCGATCGCCGCCCGCTCCCCCATCGCCGGGCGCGGCTCCTCGCCCGACGACGTGGCCGAAGCCGTGGCCTACTTGGCGTCGGACGCGAGCGGATACGTCACCGGGCAGGTGCTCGTCGTCGACGCAGGCAAGACCTTTGCCCCGCCACGCGAGCCGAGCGGTTGAGCGCGGACGCGGCATGAGTCAGTAGGTCACCGCGTCGATGAGGCGCAGGTGCTGTTCCTCGTTCAGGGAACGCAGCGCCATGCGACCCTCGCCGCGAGCGACGCGGGAGATGGAGGCGTGGGCCGGGTAGAAGAAGATGTCCGCCTCCACGCCGAGCACGCGCCGGATGATCGCATTGATGATCCCGGCGTGACACACGATCACGACCCGGCTGCCCTCGGGGTGGGCGCGCAGGATCGCGTCCGTCACCGAGGACACGCGCGCCGCGAGCTCTTCGGCACCCTCGCTGAACGGGAACGCCTCCCATCGCCCCGTCGTCAGGAACTGCGTGCGGACGGCGGCCATCCCCTCCGGCCCGATCACGTCGGCCACCGCCGCCTCAGCGGGGACGTCGCGGTACACACCGATCTCGCAGAGCGCCTCGTCGACGACCGGCGTCAGGCCGTGCGGCTCGGCGATGCAGGCCGCGGTCGCGATGGCCCGCGCCAGCGCGCTGCAGTACACCGCGTCGATCGGTCGCCCCGAGAGCACCGCCGCGACGGCCTCCGCCTGGCGCCGCCCGAGGTCGGTCAAGCCGGTGTCGGCCCACTTCGGCCGGGCGGGATCGCCTCGGGGGTTGTTCTCCTGTTGCGCATGCCGCACCAGGATCAGCTCGCCGTACGAAGGGTCACCGACGAGCAGCGCGTGCTCGAGCAGGGGGCGGTCGATCACGGCGGGAGCCTCCCTCTGGCTGCCGTCATGCCGAGGTCGCAAGCTGCTCGCGCAACTTGCCTTTCAGGATCTTGCCGTCGGGCGAGCGGGGGAGGTCCTCGACGCAGATGACCCGTTCGGGCAGCTTCTCCTTCGACAGCCCGTGGCCGACGAGGTAGGCCCCCAGGCTCTGCATGTCGAAGTCGTATCCGTCTCGTACGAGCACGAACGCGCACGCCCGCTCGCCGAACTTCTCGTCCGCGTAGCCCACGACGGCCACGTCCCGGACCCCTTCGTGCTGGCGCACGAGCTCTTCGACCTCGACGGGATCGATGTTGAAACCACCCCGGATGATCATGTCCTTCTTCCGGCCGACCACCTTGACGTAGCCCTCGTCGGTGAGCCGGCCCATATCGCCGCTGAGGAAGAAGCCATCTGGGGTGAGGCGTTGGCGCTTGGTGTCGGGATCACCGAGGTAGCCCTCGAAGAGTGACGGGCCCTTCAGGCCGAGCTCGCCGACCTCTCCTGACGGGACATGCGTAGCCCCGTCCGAGCCGAACACCCCGATCTCGGCCCCCGGCCCGGTCCAACCGTCGAAGCCGTCTCGCTTCACGACCGGATCGGTGAGGCGCATGTGACAGGTCATCATGCACTCTGCCATGGCGTAGACGCGCAGGACTTCGAGCCCGAGCTCACGCCGGGCGCGGCGGATCAGCTCCTCCCCCATGAACGCGCCCCCCATCGACACGCCCCGCATCTCCACCGGCATGGGCAGCGCCGGGTCGTCCGCCTTCGCTTCCAGCAGCATGTGGAGCATCGTCGGCACCATCGTCGACCACACGCACCGCTCGCGGGCCATCAACTCGAGGACGCGATGGGGGTCCCACCGCTCGGCGGCAACGATGGTGGCGCCGCGGGTGAGCCCGAGGTACGTGTAGAAGGTGAAGCCGGGGACGCCGGCGCCGGCCCCGGTCACGCAGATCGCCTCGCCCGGCCGCAGCGAGACGATCGACACGAGGAAGTCGGCCACCCAGGACATGGCCGACCAACGGACCATCACCCCCTTCGGCCGCCCCGTGGAACCGGAGGTGAACCCGACGACGGCCACGTGTCCTGGCGGCTCGTCCGCGAAGCCCCCGCGGTCGCGGCGACCAGTCACCACGTCGGCCGAGGGACGCACTTCGGTGCGGCCAGGAACCTCGAGCTGCCCGGCGATCGATGGATCGTGAAGCGCGAGGAGCACGGGCTCGGCGAGCTCGAGCAAGTAGTTGAACTCGTAGGGCCCGAGGCGGTGCGGGATGGGCATGAACGTGCAGCCGAGGCGGGCGGCGGCGAGGGCGAGCGCGGCGTCGACCGCCGTCGTGTTGTACTGCGCCATGACGGCGTCCCCCGGCCGCGCCCCGAGGTCGCCGAGCAACGTGGCCGCCGCGTCGGCGAGACCCCCGAGCTCTGCCCGCGTCCAGCGGTCGTCGCCGACGACGAGCGCGATCCCGTTCGGGTCGGCTTGGAGATGGCTGTCGAAGGCGACGGCGAGGTTGTGCCGGTCGATCATGGCCGGCTCGGCGCCCGGTGCATCGTCACCGATCCGCCCCTGCGATGACGTCGCCCGCCCCGCCGCGGCCTCACAAGCATCAGATGAAGCACACCGCACAATACATCCGATGTTTCGAGGCGGGCAAGCGGCTCGCAGGAGCGGCGTCAGCTTCCTTCGAGGCCGTAGTAGGAGCGGCGGCCCTCGACGTGGCGAACGGCCTCCGCTTCGGCGCGGTCCTCGTCGCCCACGATGATGGCCTCGTAGATGCGGCGGTGCTCTTCGGTGTTGGTGCGCCAGAACTCCTCCGACGGTGCCGTCTGGGCGAAGCGGGCGCGGGCCACGGCGGAGACGGGGCGGCCCATGGCCTCGAGCAGCAGGTTGCCCGAGGCGCTCAGCAAGGCGAAGTGGAAGTCGGTGGCCTGTTGGAGGCGGGCCGCCCTCGGGGCGCTGGCGGGGAGAAGGGCGCTCATGTCGCGGAGCTGCTCCCCCACGTCGCCGCCGCGGCGGCGGGCGGCCAGCCGGGCGGCGGGCGCCTCGATCGCGCGCCATGCCTCGAGGAAGTCCGCCGCGCCCACCTGGTTGGTGACCGCCAGGATGTTGAAGGCGGTGTCGAGCACCCCGGCGATGTGCATCGGGTCGAGCTCGGCCACGAAGGTGCCGCCGTGCACGCCCCGTCGGGTGACGAGGAGGCCGTCGGTCACCAGGATGCGTAGCGCCTCGCGGATAGTGCTGCGGCTGACGCCGAACAGCGGGGCCATCTCCGCCTCCGACGGCAGGCGCTGGCCCGCGACGAGGTCGCCGCGAAGGATCAGGTCCCGCACCTGCTCGGCCACCTGCAGGTAGGACGACTGGATGCGGCGAACCTCGAAGGAGCGAGCGGGCGTCGCGGCAGGCCGGTCTATGGTCGTCGGGGAGCGCTTGGCGTCCGCCATGACCGCCACTCTAGTTGGGATGAGGAAGAGATCAGACCCATTCGCACCGGGCGGCCCCGAGCGGTCGGTGAGCCACCCCTCCGAGGTGCCGACCTGCGCCGTGAGTAGCAATTGGTCGGCTGTCCAGCCGCTGCCTGAGCGCCCCTCCCTTCCTTGACCGAGAAACACCTGAGGTTTAGCGTGGGACTTCATGCGCTTCGCGGTGTCGCTGTTCCCGCTCCGCCCGCAGCAGATGGTCGCGGTGGCGGTCGAGGCCGAGCGACTCGGCTTCCACAGCGCGTGGATCGGCGAGCACGTGATCTCCCCGCTGGTGATGACCAGCCCGTACCCGTACGCGCCCTCCACCTCGGGCGCCCCGGCTTACCACTCGCACCTTCCCTTCTACGACCCCTATGCCGCCCTGTCGTTCCTCGCGGCACGCACCGAACACCTCCGCCTCGGGCTATCGCTCTCGATCGTGCCGCTGCACGACCCGTACCACCTGGCTCGCTCGGTGGCCACGCTCGACCTGTTCAGCGGCGGGCGGTTCGTGTTCGGCGTCGGCACGGGCTGGCTGAAGGACGAGTTCGACATCCTCGGCCAGCCCTGGGACCACCGCGGCGCGCGCCTCGAGGAGGCCCTCGAGCTGATGGTCCGGCTTTGGAACGATGCCGAGCCGAGCTTCGAGGGCCAGTTCTTCACGCTGCCCCCTTCGGCTATGGAGCCGAAGCCCTTGACCCGGCCGCACCCGCCCTTCGTGTTCGGAGGCATCACGCCGGTGGCGCTGCGCCGCGCCGCTCGGCTCGGTGACGGATGGATCGGCGTCGGCCTCGAGAGCGGCGAGGTGGCCGCGGCGGTCCGCGACCTCCACTCGCTGCGCGAGGAGTACGGGCGGTCGACGGGCCCGTTCGAGATCGCGCTGATCGTCGGACCCGGGTCAGAGACGACGGATCTCGATGCACTCGAGGCGGCCGGCGTCGACGAGCTGATCGTGCGGCCGTGGGTCAAGGGTCGCGACGCGCTCGGCAACCTCCGCGCTTTTGCGGCGACCGTGGGCCTGGGCGCGTCCTAAAAGAGCTCTTGCGGAGGAGCTCGACCCCGGCCAGCCCTCCCCCACGTGGTACGGTTTCGCCGCCGCGACCGGGGGGAGCGGCGAGTCTGGAGGGGTCATGAGGCGACGTGTCCGCTTGTTGCGCGTTCTCGGAGCCGCGGGGGTGCTGCTCGCCGGCACCTTCGGCGCAGGGGTGACCTTCACGGCAGGGGCGGCCGGCGCGACCACCACGTGCGCGCCTCCAGTGCCGAGCAAGACGCAACCCGGGTACACCATCGCGGACCCGCATTGTGAGTTCGGCACGACCATCCCGTTCGTGGCGTTGCGGGACGCGCACGGCCGGCGACTGTCGAACGTGCACGCGGGGATCGCCGGGGGGTCGGCCTACCGCATCGAGGTGCCGGTGAACTGGAACCACGAGTTGGTGCTGTTCGCCCACGGATTCCGCGGCACCGGCACGACTGTCTGGGTCGACAGCCCGGACCTCCGAGAGTTCTACGTGTCGCAGGGCTTCGCGTGGGCGGCGTCGAGCTACCAGACCAACGGCTACGACGTGAGCCACGGTGTCACCGACACCCATGCCCTCATCAAGCTCTTCCACGACGTGACCGGGCGGACGCCGAAGGATCTCTACATGACCGGCCTGTCGATGGGCGGCCACATCACGGCGGTCGAGATCGAGCACTATCGCAACACCTTCGTCGGCGCCATGCCCTACTGCGGCGTGCTCGGCGATACGTCGCTCTTCGACCACTTCCTCGACGCCAATGTCACCGCGGCAGGCTTGACCAAGACGAGCATCAAGTTCCCCCCGACGCTGGCGGCTGGGCAGGCCTACGCGCCCACCTACGACCAGTTGGTGCAGGGTGAGCTCCCGAAGCTCGGAACGGGCTTCAACACGGCCAACCTCGACCTCACGCCGCTCGGTCAGAAGTGGGAGGGGACGGTCGAGCAGCGCAGCGGCGGCACCCGCCCCGGGTTCGATTCCGCCTTTGCCTTCTGGAACTCCTTCGGCTTCCCGCCGTTGACCGACATCCCCTTCCTCTTCGGCCTCTACCCAGGGTTGAGCGGCGGAACGATCGGGATCGCGCCGGGCAATGTCACGGGCAACCTCCGTACTGTCTACAAGTTCAGCCAGCACCCCGGCCTGACATCCGCCGAGCGCCGGCTCAACGACAACGTCCTGCGGGTCACCCCCACGGCGAGCGCCTCGAACGATCTGACCGGCATCCCCGCCGTGCTCGGTGACCCCCGCATCCCGGTGCTGTCACTGCACGGGATCGGCGATCTCTTCGTACCCTTCTCGATGGAGCAGATCTACGCGCAGCGAGCGGCGGCGAGGGGCGAAGCCGGACTGTTCGTGTCCCGAGCCATCCGCACCGACACCCACTGCGGCTACACCCAGGCCGAGCTGTCGAAGGGCTTCGCCGACCTGGTCCACTGGGTGCGAAGCGGGAAGCGCCCCGCGGGCGACAACATCCTCGACCCCAGGGTCGTGGCCAAGCCCACCTTCGGCTGCCGGTTCACCGACGGCGACCATCCCGAGTTCGTCGGGAGCCCCTGCCCGGCCAAGTGACGTAGCCGTCCCACGACGGCGCCGTCCCACTGCGGCTGGTGATGCCCCGTCCTCGGCCGAACCTGTCGGGAAGACGTGCGGGAAGCGCACGTTTGCCTGCGTCGTTCCGGACGTGCTGCGGCAGGGGAGGCGGCTTATCGTGAGCTCCGGACGCGAGCGTGCGGGAAGGAGAAGGATGGGACAGCCGAACGGCGTTCACCACTTGGCGGTCTGCACGGGTGACATCAAAGCGCAGATCGAGTTCTTCACCGACGTGCTCGGGGCCGAGCTGAAGGCCCTCTACTGGATGCACGGTGTCACGGGCACCTTCCACGGCTTCCTGCGCCTCAACGACCACAGCTACGTGGCCTTCGTGCAGAACGATCGGATCAAGGACATCGAGCCGCAGCTCGGGGTCAGCCACGCGGCCAACCCGGGGGCGCCGTCGGCACCCGGCACGATGCAGCACGTCGCGTTGAACGTGGACTCCGAAGCCGAGCTGCTCGCCTTGAGGGACCGCATCCGAGACCGCGGGATCAACGTGATGGGGCCGCTCGACCACGGCATGTGCAAATCGATCTACTTCGCCGGTCCGGAGGGCTTGAACCTCGAGGTCGCCACGAGCGAGGTCGGCATCGACGAGCCGGCCTGGATCGACCCGGAGGTCTGCGACCTCGTGGGGATCGACGCTGCCGACCTCGCCCGCTTCACCGCCCCGGTGGCGTATCGCGACCATGGCGGGGCCCTCACCCAGCCGCCGATCGACCCGGCCAAACCCCACATGCACTACCCGCCCGACGTCTACGAGTCGCTGATGACCATGCCCGACGACGAGCTCGCGGCCCGTTTCAGCGAGCCAGACCCGCCCGTGCGCATCGGTACCTAAGCCCGCCGCACGAGCGCGCCGAGCGCGTCGAGCGCGATCACGTTCATGCGGGCCGAATTCGACGCATTTGCGCGAAGTGACCCGCATAAACGAGAAGACCCGTACGGCACCGAATCGGTGCCGTGGCCGGCCTACCATCGCCCGGATGCGACCCCAGCCGTTGGTGGCGGTACACGACGTGGAAGCGGCCAGCCGCTGGTACCAGCAGCTCCTCGGCTGCGAGAGCGGGCACGGTGGGCCCGACTACGAGCGGTTGGTGGCCGGCGACCAGTTGATCCTCCAACTGCACCGCTGGGAGGTCGAGCACGACCACGGGGCCATCGGAGATCCGGAGGCCAAGCCCTACGGCAACGGGGTGTTGCTGTGGTTCGAGATCGACGACTTCGACGCCGCCGTGCGCCGCGCCGGCGACCTCGGCTCGGAGGTGGTGATCGGGCCGCATCGCAACCCACCCGAGGGGGAGCCGGGCGGCCCTGCCCACCGGGAGCTGTGGATCCGAGATCTCGACGGCTACACCGTCGTGCTGGCCAGCCCCGACGGGGAGGCGCCCCTCGAGCCCGCCTCGGCGGGCGGGCGCTGAGCTTACGCTCCCGTGAAGCACATCGGCATCGTGGCCTGCAGCGCCGAGGGCGCCGCGCTCTGCTACCAGGAGATCTGCCGCGAGGCGCTCGCGGTGATCGGCAAGAACGACCATCCGCGGATCACGCTCGACTCCATCCCACTGGCGAGCTGGATGCCGTCGTTCGACGCGGGCGACGACCACGTCATTGCCCGCATCATGCTCGACTCGACGCGGGTGCTGGCCGCCGCGGGGGCCGACTTCGCCGTCTGCCCCGACAACACGGCCCACCGCGCCTGGGAGCTGGTCCAGGCCGACACCCCCATCCCCTGGTTGCACATCGTGCGGGAAGTCGGCGCCGTCGCCCAGGCACGGAACTTCCACCGGGTTGGTCTCCTCGGCACCCGCTTCACGATGCGCAGCCCGCTCTACCCCGATGTGCTGGCGAGCCTGGGCGTGCAAACGGTGGTGCCCGAGGGCGACGACTTCGAGGTGGTCGACCGCGTGATCTTCTCGGAGTTGGTGGACGGCGTGTTCACCGCCGCCTCCCGCAGCGCGTACTGCGACGCGATCGGCCGGCTCCGCGATCGGGGCTGCGACGCGGTGGCGCTGGCCTGCACCGAGATCCCGCTGCTCGTCGGGCCCGACGACTCACCGCTCCCGGTGCTCGACTCCACTCGCATCCTCGCCGCCGCCGCGCTGCGCGAAGCCCTCGCCTGAGGGGCGGCCCGGTCAGGAGGGGTGGACGCCCAGACGGTCGAGCACCCAGCTCACCGGCGCCCGCTTCGCCACCTGCTCCAAGACCCAGGCCACGGGTGAGGCGAGCGAGCCCCGCCGCTTCATGTCGTCGATCGAGCGGACGAGGCCGGAGCGCACCGCCTTCTCGATGGTCGGCTTGTCCCAGTGGATCGTCGAGACGCCGGCCTTCTGGTCCAGGGACAGCACCAGCTCCTCCCGGCTGACGCCCAGCTCGCAGGCGGCGCCGTTCAGTGCTCCCAGAGCGGCGTTCTGGGCCCAGCCGTCGAGGCCGCCGACGGGGTAGGGGTCAGGCGAAGCGGTGCACGCATTGGCGGTGGTGTACGTGCCGCGGTCCCACGCGCCGGCTTTCACCTCGCCGACCGCGAGGACGGTCGCCCCGAGTGCCGTCACCACGACGAGAGCGACCGTGCTGGTCGCCGTCGCTCGCCTCCGCGTCCCGTGGGTGGCGACCAAGGCGGGGATCGCGGCTGCGGCCGCCAGCGCGGCGGCGAGGAAGAAGGACGATCGGAAGGCTCGGGTCAGCGCGTCCTCCACGGAACCGACGAGGTCGTCGCGGAGCACGGTCATGGGCCCGTCCTTGCCCGCGCCGTGGGCCCGGAACACCGCGTCGAGGTCGGGGACGTGCCCGTCGGGGGCCTGCTCGATGGTGTCGCGGAGGTCGAGGGCGAGAGGCACCTTCTCGGTGGCGGGCACCCGAGCGTCGAGCATCGTCCGTGTGGCGACCAACTCGGCTTGCTCGGCGGCGTGGGTGAGGCTGCCCGCCAGCACCGGCGCGAGGACCACCAGCCCGAGCACGATGCCCGCGTGGCGGGCCGCGACGGTGAAGCCCGCGGCCCGGACGGCCCCTGCGGTGGCCGGAACGGCAACGGGGCCGAGCACCCCGGCGATCAACCCGAAGCCGAGTCCGCAACAGCCGAGCGCGCCGGCCGCATGAGCGGCGGCCGAGCCGGGGAGCAGCCCGAGCCCCACGAGCCCACCCACGAGGAGCACCGTGCCGGCGAGCACCGCCGCGGTCGTGCCGAGCCGAGCGCCGATGACGCGGGCCACGAGGGTGCCCAACGGCAGCGTGGTGACCAGCAGTGCGCCGGCGATGGGCGTGAACTGCCAGACCTCGACCACGAGCAACACCGACAGGAACAGGACGCCGACCAGCGCGGCGAAGAGCAACGCGTACGAGAGGTTGGCGACGAGCGGGCGAGACGCCCCCGAGCGAACGGTGGGGGGCGTGGCACGGACACGGCGGGCCGGGGGAGCGAGGATCACCAGGAGGCCGAGCGCGACCACGGGCGCTTGGATCAGGAAGATGGCCCGCCAGTCCAAGAGCTGGGTGGCCAGGCCGCCGAGGAAGGGGCCCACGACGACACCGATCGTCGCCGCCCATCCCCACAACGCACGGCCGGCCGCCTCCGACTTGGCCAAGGCGGCCAGGACCGGGATCGACCCTCCGAGCAGCAAGGCGGCGCCGATGCCCTGTGCGCCGCGGGCCGCGATCACCACCCCGAAGGACCCGGCCAGGCCCACCACGAGGCAAGACCCCGCGAACACCAGTACCCCGGTCACCGTGAGCATCCCGGCCCGGGCCCGGCTCCCGAAGAGGCCCACCAAGAGGGCGGCGAGCGCCAGCACCGCCGCGTACGCGGTGAGCACCCACGACACGCTCACGATGCTCGTGTGGAACTCCCGGTAGAGGTCCGGCAACGCGAGGACGACGACGGAGGTGTCGGCGAAGGCCAAGCCGACGGCGATCGCCAGCACCGCGACGAGCAGGCTGCTGCCCCAGCCTCGCCGCGACGGTGGCGGCGGGAGCGGCGGAGGCAGCGGGCTCGGGGCCGGGCCGCCGGGCAGGGTCATGGTGGAGCTGGGCAGGGTCACAGAGAGGCCTCGATCTCGCGGCAGCGGTCGACGCTACGCCCAACGCCCGCGCCAGGGGCCGCGGTTCCCGAGCGAAGGCGGTTCCTCCTGGTTGACGGCAGGCCTGGCCGGGGTACTGGAAGGGCGATGCCTACCTATCCCGGCCGTGAATTGCTCGCCGTCTTCGACACCCCCGCGAAGGCCGAGGCGGCCAAGGCCCAGCTCTGGCGCCGGGGCATAGCCGACGTCCGGATCGGCGACCTGGCCGACCAGACGACGGCGCTTCGCGCGGAGATGCGCGAAGAGTTGTCGCACAGCTGGTTGACCGGGGCCGCCGGGCTCAACACGCCCAAGGAAGGGGCCAAGGGCCTGCTCGCCTTCGGGCTCGTGGCCATGGCCGTCTGCGTGGTGATCGCCGTACCCTTCGCCTTCATCGACTTCGGCCTCGACTTCGCCGGTCGGGCCTTGCTCCTCGCGGCGGCCGGGACGATGGTGGGCCTGACGGTCACGCTCGTGATCGGACCGGCCCTGGGTACGACCCGCCAGGATCAGCCGGCCGCCGCCCAGCGGGGGGTGGTGCTGCGGGTCCATGACGACTCGGCCGCCATCCGGAGCGTGCTGGCCGCCCTCGGCCCCATCCGCCTCGATGAGGTCGACGAGCACGACGAGCCGGTCGACACGGTCATCACCGAAGAGGCGAAGTCACCCGAAGGCATCGTCCAGGAGACCGTGCGCAACGCCCGCGGCGACGACACGGCAGGTTCGGCTGGAGACTGACGGCGGCGCTAATCCCGGGGGCCAACCCGGCTGGGCCGGGCCCATCGGACTGACGCCAGCGCCTGCGCGTCAACCCCGGAGCCGCGCCCTCTCGCTTGGCGGAACTCGCGGCCTGTGGGCCGGACGGCTCCTTGCCGCGCGCCTGCGCACGGCCCATACTCGGCCCAGGTTGAGCGCAGGTGAGCTGGGCGGGATGACCTATGAGAGCGACGGCGGCGAGACGATGGTCGAATCGAGGCGCGCTCGCAGCCCTGGCCGTTCTGTGCGTGATGACGCCGCTCTTCTCCGCGAGCGTGGCGACGGCGCGTACCGCGCTGGCACCTCCGCCTGATGCGACGACGGACGCAAAGCCGCCGCTGCGCGGCCTTGTAGAGCGCTGGACGGTCCCGTCGCCGGACGTCACCGAATGGTTCGGTGGCTTCGCCTTTCAAGTCACCTGGAGCCAACTGGAGCCCAAGAAGGGCGCTTACAACTTCTCGCTCATCGACGCGGCGCTGGGCAACGGCGCCGCCTTCGGCTTGCGCGCCCGGCTACGGGTCAAGGGCGGGACGGGCGCGCCGGCCTGGCTCTACGCCGCCGCGGGCAAGGTGTTCATCAACGATCCCGGGGCGCCCCCCCAGGGCATCAAGGGGTCGGTTCCGCGCTGGTGGACCCCGGCCTACACCAATGCCTATGCCGCCCTGCAGTCCGCCTTGGCGGCCCGCTACGACAACGACGACCGGCTGGCGGAGGTCACCTTCGGACTGGGCAGCGTCTTCTCCGCCTCCGAGACCATGCTGAATCGCGCCGGGAACAGGGCCACGCTGACCAAGGCCGGCTACACCGTCGCCAAGGACATCGTCGCGCAAGAGGCGGCCCTCGACGTGCACGCTCGGGTCTGGTCGCGAACCCGCACCTACCTCGCGCTCAGCCCCTTCTGGCGCATGGACATGGGCAAGGCGGACCTGGCGACGACCTACCGGTTGGCCGACCACGCCCGTTCGGTGCTCGGGTCGCGGCTGACGCTGGCCAACCAGAGCCTGGTGGTGGCCGCCGACGGCACGCCCCTCGTGGACGCGCGGAAGCTCGACATCTACCGGTACCTCACCACCCGGGCCGACGCGGGTGACGCGGTCAGCATCCAAGTCGAGCTCCAGGTGACGCTCGACGCGAAGCGGGGCGACCGGGCAGCCAGCCTCGTGTACGCGGCGCAGGTCATCCACGCCACCGACGTGGAGCCGACGTACGTCGCCTCCGATCCCCTCAGCGACTGGGCGAGCTACTGGAGCTGACTCCTGGTCCGACATGATGACGCGGTGGCCTACGAGCACCTCTTCCAGCCGATCGACGTCGGGCCCATCACCATCCCGAACCGCATCGTGCGTTCCGCGCACGGGACGCTGCTGTCGGGTGAGCGGCTGATCGCCTACCACGAGGCGCGAGCCGCAGGCGGGGTCGGCATGAGCACGCTGGAGGCCACGGGCGTCCACTGCAATGCCCCCAGCGTCACGCCGCTCTACAGCGACGACGTGATCCCGCTGTACCGGGAGCTGATGGCGCGGATCCGTCCCTACGGGATGAGGATGCTGCAGCAGATCTATCACCCGGGTTCGGCGACGCGGCCGAGGAAGGCGGCCACCCAGGTGTCGTCGAGCGCCATCCCGAACCCGATGGTGGGGGGCATCCCGCTCGAGATGACGCGTCCGATGATCGCCGAGATGGTCGAGGCGTTCGCGGCGGCCGCTCGCCGCTGCCGCGAAGGTGGCCTCGACGGTGTGGACCTGCACGCGTCGAGTGGCTACCTCATCGAGCAGTTCCTGTCCCCGGCCAACAACACCCGCACCGACGAGTACGGCGGCTCGCTCGAGAACCGGATGCGCTTTCTCATGGAGATCCTCGAGGCGATCCGAGCCGAAGTGGGCGAGGACTACTGCGTCGGGATCCGTCTGCCCAACGAGGAGTACATCCCGGGCGGGCTGACCCCCGAGGACGTGGCCGAGATCGCCCAGATCGTCGAGCCCTACGTCGACTACGTCTCGCTGCACATGGGCTCGTACTGGCGCTTTCACAAGCTCCTCACGACGATGGACGACCCGCTCGGCAGCGAGATGCCGGCCAACGAGACGATCACCCGTGTCGTCACGAAGCCGACGATCGTGGTGGGCCGCATCATGACGCTCGACCATGCCGAGCACATCGTGGCGAGCGGCGCGGCCGACATGGTGTCGATGGTGCGCGCGCTCATCGCCGACCCCGGTCTCGTCAACAAGGCCCGGCGGGGCGAGACGCATCTCATCCGTCCGTGCATCGGCTCGAACTTCGGCTGTGTCGGCCAGCTCATGACGACCGGCAAGCTGTCGTGCGTCGTCAACGTCTCCGCCGCCGAAGAGACGACGGTCAGCTTCGAGCCGCCCGGGCCGGCTCCTCTCCGCAAGCGGGTGCTCGTCGTCGGCGGCGGTCCGGCCGGGCTCGAATCCGCCCGCACCGCGGCGCTGCGCGGCCACGAGGTCCATCTCCACGAGGCGACCCGCCGGCTGGGCGGGCAGGTCGCGATCGCGGCCAAGGCGCCCCACCGGGCCGACATCGGCGCGATCACCGAATGGTTGACGAGCGAGATCGAACGGTTGGGCGTGACGATCCGCCTCAGCTCGCTGGTCGAGCCCGACATCGTCAGCGAGCTCGAACCGGACGAGCTGATCATCGCCACCGGCGGATCACCCCGCCGTGACGGCTTCCAGCTGTCCACGCCGGTCACGCCGATCGTCGGTCACGACCTGCCCCACGTCTTCACGTCGTGGGACGTCTTCGGCTTCGGCGGCCGGGCGAAGCTCGCGAGCCCCGCCGTCGTGTTCGACGACACCGGCACCTTCGAGGCCATCTCCGTCTCGGATGCGCTCCTCGAAGCCGGTCTGAAGGTCACGATGGTCGGGCGCCACCAGATGATCGGCGAATCGCTCCCCTACCCGCCGGCCACCGTCGAAGCGGCGCGGGAGCGGCTGCTGTCGGGCGACTTCGACTTCATCGGCGGTCATTACCTGCAGGGCATCACCCCGGACGAGGTGATCATCGGCGTGCCGTTCACCGAGCGGGTGCGCGCCGTCCCGGCCAGGACGGTCGTGCTGGTGACCTACAGCCATCCGAACCGGGAGCTGGCCGAGCACCTCGCGGACGGCGAGGCGAGGTACACGGTGCACCTCGTGGGCGACGTGACCGGGACCAACGGGCTGCTGCCCGCCATCCACCAGGCTGCCGCGGTCGCCCGCGGGATCTAGTGCCGTGACCGGTGACTGAGGCCCGGTCCGCCGAGCCAGGGTTGGTGCCGGCAAGGGGCGACGAGGAAGCAATGGTCGCAGCACCATTGCGACGAGGCGCAACGCCGTCGGCGCCGGCACTGGCCGGCGCAACGCGGCGATCTCCGCCAGTGACTGGCCGTCGAAGTCGTACGACGGCAGGCAACGCTCACGTATCGGGGACGGGCCCTCGAGCTCGACATCCCCACCGCGATCACCCCGTCCTGGTCTTGCTGACCACGCTGGCGACAAAGGGTCTTTCCCCAGGCAACGAAGGTCGGTGTATCTGCGAGACGGCTGGCCGCTCGACATGACAACATCCCCAGAGGAGCGTGTGTCATGACCCAGATCCCTGACGACCAGCTCGTCGTGGCCCCGGGCGGGCCGAGGCCGAAGTCCACCGTCATCCATGTCCACCCGGGTGAAGCAGTCGACGTCGGAGCCGGCACGCCCCACGTGGTCGCCGCCCCGGCGCCGACGGACCTCGTCATCACCCCCGGCGGCCCGCGGCCCCGCTCGTGCGTCCACCTCGTCGAGGAGGGTTTCGCACTCGTCAACGCGCAGGGTGAGCTCCACATGGTCGACCGGGAGCAGAAGATCCGGGCTCGCTTCGACATGCGGGAGATGCGGCCGCGCGCCGGGCTCGCGGTGAGCCCCGCGCTCGGCAGTGGCTGGATCACCTACTCCGGCTGGGTGAACACCACCGGCACGCCCATCTCGTCGTTCGCCACGACCTGGACGGTGCCTCGCGCCCCCAGCACCAACCACGGCCAGACGATCTTCCTGTTCAACGGGATCGAGCCGAGCGACTACAGCCACATCCTCCAGCCCGTCCTGCAGTGGGGCTCCTCCGCGGCCGGCGGCGGCGCGTACTGGTCGGTGGCCTCCTGGTACGTCGGTGGCGGCAACGCCTTCCACACCAACCTCGTGGCCGTCAACGAGGGCGACGTGCTCGTCGGCGTCATGACCGTCGTGGGCGAGTCGGGGCACTCGTTCAACTACGTGTCGTCGTTCCAAGGGATCGCGAACACCTCGCTCCCGATCAACAACAACCCCGAGTTGACGTGGGCGAGCGAGACCCTCGAGTCGTACAACGTGACGACCTGCTCGGACTATCCCGCCACGGATACGACCCCGATGACCCAGGTGAACATCCGCACCGGGAGCACGACCCCGAGCCTGGCATGGTCCGTGTACAACTCCGTGACCGACTGCGGGCAGCGGACGGTCATCGCCGTCGACGGCGCCAACAACGGCGAGGTGGACCTGAGCTACCGCGCCGAGGCGAGCTGGGCCAAGAACGACCTCACGACGGCGGCCAACGCGCCCCTCGCCGTGGGTGACCCGAACGGCTACACCTGGGACGTCGACACCACCCAGCACGTGGTCTACCGCGGCTTCGACAGCCACATCCACGAGCTGTGGTTCAGCGGTGGCTGGTACCACAACGACCTCACCAACGCCGCCGCCGCGCCGCCCGCCGCCGGAGATCCCGTCGGCTACACCTGGGACGTCGACCACACCCAACACGTCGTCTACCGCGGCACCGACAACCACATCCACGAGCTCTGGTTCAGCGGTGGTTGGCACCACAACGACCTCACCAACGCCGCCGGCGCTCCGCTCGCCGCGAGCCGGCCCGATGGCTACATCTGGGACGTCGACCACACCCAACACGTCGTCTACCGCGGCACCGACAACCACATCCACGAGCTCTGGTTCAACGGCGTCTGGAACCACAACGACCTCACCAACGCCGCCGGCGCGCCGCTCGCCCTCGGGCGGCCCTCCGGGTACACGTGGGACGTCGACCACACCCAACACGTGACCTACACGGGAGCCGACGGGCACGTGCACGAGCTGTGGTTCAACGGGGTTTGGAACCACAACGACCTGTCGGCTGCCGCCAACGCCCCGCTCGCGAACGGCAACCCCTGTGGGTACACCTGGAACGTCGACAGCACCCAGCACAACGTGTACAAGGGCCTCGACGGCCACATCCACGAGCTGTGGTTCAACGGCGTCTGGAACCACAACGACCTCACCGACGCGGCCGGTGGGCCTCCCCTCGCCGGGAGCGACCCGATCGGGTACACGTGGGACGTCGACCACACCCAGCACGTCGTCTACCGAGGTGGCGACGGACGCATCCACGAGCTGTGGTTCAACGGCGTCTGGAACTACAACGACCTCACCAGCGCCGCCGGCAACGCCGGACCCGCCGTCGGGATGCCGGCCGGGTACACCTGGAGCGCGGACAGCACCGAGCACGTGATCTACCGCCGCTCGGACAACCACATCCAGGAGCTGTACCTCTGAGGATCCAGCAGCTGTACCTCTGAGGCAGCCTCGCCTCCCGCAGTGACTTTCCGCCTCGTGGGGTCACTGTTACATTCGCCAGACGTGTCGAGGCCCTGGTGGTGCGCTGGAGTCGCGGCCGGACTCACCGTTTCGCTCGCCCTCGTGGCCTGCGGCGGGGGCGGCTCGGCCCTCTCCAAGCGCACCACGGTCAGCCCGAAGCCCCTCGCCGCGAGCCGGGTCAGCAGCGTGGCCTCGCCCGCCACAGTGGCACCGGGTCGGCCCGCGAGCTCCACGCCGCCGACCACGGTCAAGCCGGATCTCTCCATCCCCTGTCGCGTCGCCTACCTCGGCGACTCCGTCGGCTACGGCACGCTCAAGCACGGGCTGACGAGTGCGTTCGGGGCGATGGGCTGCACGCTCGTGTGGACGGCGTCGCGGCCCGGCATGGAGACGTCGGAGGCGGCGGCCCGGCTGGCCATGGCCAAGCCCCGCGCCGCCAACGTGGTGGTTGCGTCCATCGGCTACGTGAACACCAAGAAGCATGTCCTGCAGGGAATCTTCCCCTCGCTCATCGACGCGGTCATGAAGGCCGCCCGTTCCCGGGTGGTCGTGTGGCCGACGCTCGGACAGACCTCCGACTGCTCACTCGGTTACAAGCGAGCGCTCGTCGTGGCCAACCTCCAACTCCAGCTGGCGACGCAGCGATACCCGAACCTCGTGCTGGCTGACTATCCACCGTTGATCAACACCCACCCGGAGTACTCCGAGCACCGTTGTCCCCACCTGCTCCCGGCGGGCTACCACGCCCGGGCGGTCTGGCTTGCCGGTGCGGTACGCCAACTCATCGACGCCCACGCGGCGGCGGGCTGATCGTCTCGAGCCCGGGACTCGAGCGCAGACCATGAAGAGCGACCTGGACGTCCTGCCTCCGACGGGGCCGCCGCAGCCCTCGCAGGCCGCGCCCCGCGCCGAGTCCGGGTTCCGCCCCGACATCGAGGGCCTGCGCGCCATCGCCGTCCTCCTCGTGCTCGCCTACCACGCCAAGGTCGGCCCGTTCACGGGTGGCTACATCGGCGTCGACGTCTTCTACGTCCTGTCGGGCTTCCTCATCACGTCCCTTCTGCTGCGCGAGCTGGAGAAGACGCGCCGCATCCGCCTGCCCAACTTCTGGGCCCGTCGGGCGCGGCGGCTGCTGCCCGCGTCGTTCCTCGTCATCGCCGTCACCGTGATCGCCGGCCACTACCTGCTCGCGCCGCTGGCCCAGATCGATCTGACCCACGACGCCGTGGCCGCGTCGACCTTCGTCGTCAACATCACCTTCGCCCGCCGCCAGAGCGACTACCTCACCGCGCAAGCGGCACCGTCACCGTTGCTGCACTACTGGTCGCTGTCCCTCGAGGAGCAGTTCTACCTGATCTGGCCGCTGCTGCTCGTGCTGGTGACTCGCTTCGCGCGCCACATGAAGCGGGCCATCGGGCTGCTCGTCGGGGTGCTGTGGCCGGTCTCGCTGGTCGCGTGCATCTGGCTGACCGATCACAACCAGCCCTGGGCCTTCTTCACGCTGCCGGCCCGGGCGTGGGAGCTGATGACCGGGGCCGTGCTCGCCCTGATCGCCGGAAAGCTGCGGCGCGTCCATCCGTCGATCCGCACCGTCGTGGGTTGGGCCGGCCTGATCGCCATCGTCGCGGCCGCCGTCGCGTACAGCGACACCACGCTGTTCCCCGGGGTCACGGCCATGGTGCCCGTCCTCGGCACCGCCGCCGTCGTGGCCGCCGGGGCGACCCTGGCCACGGGTCCGGCCCCCATCCTGGGCTGGGGTCCCCTTCAGTGGATCGGGCGCCGCTCCTATGCCATCTACCTCTGGCACTGGCCCGCGCTCGTGCTCATCGGGGCCTACTGGGGGCCCTTGCAGCCCTGGCAGAACGTGCTGGTGGTGTTGGGCTCGATCGTGGCCGCGGCCATCTCGTTCGCCTTCCTCGAAGATCCTGTCCGTCATTCGCGCTGGCTCGCCGCCCACGCCCGCCGGGGCTTGACCCTCGGCGCGTCGCTCATCACCGCGGGCGTCGTGATCTCTGTCGCCGCCAGCAATGCCGTGCCTGCGCTGGCGGGCGAAGGCGAGGCGAAGACGGCCACGGTCGTCATACCGACGACGGTCGCGAGCTCGGCGCGCCCGACGGTGCAGGCGGGAACCATCGGTCCGTCGGCGACGGCGACGACGGCGCCCCCGCCGAGCGAAGTGGCCCGGCGCAACACCCAGGCATTGGCGGCGGCCAACGCCAACCAGCTGGCCCAGAGCCTCCTCACCACGGTCGTGCCGGCCAACCTCCGCCCTTCGGTGGCACGGGCCAAGGCCGATCTGCCGATCATCTACTTCAACGGGTGCCACCTCGACGCCGTGGTCACGAAGCCCGGGACGTGCGTCTTCGGCGACACCAACGGTCACATGACCGTGGCGCTCTTCGGTGATTCACACGCGGCGCAGTGGTTTTCGGCGCTGAACGACATCGCCAGGCGTCACCGATGGCGTCTGATCGTGCTCACCAAGAAGGGATGCCCGACCGCGGCGATCCCGGTCTTCTCGTCAATGGTCAACCGCGAGCTGACCGAGTGCGGGCCATGGCGCCAGAACGTGTTCGCTCGCCTCGCCACCGAGCACCCCGCGCTCGTCGTCATGTCGTCGAGCCGGTACAAGCCGTTCGGCTCCAACGCGAACGCGGACCAGGCGTGGCGGACGGGCCTGCAGGCAACCATGGACCGCCTCCGACCCCTGGCCGCGCAGGTCCTCGTGCTCGGCGACACCCCGACGCCTTCGCGCGACGTGCCGAACTGCCTCTCGAGCCACCTGCACGACGTCACGGCCTGCAACACGGCACGGTCCGCAGCCGTCCTCACGAGCCGCGTCCAAGTGGAGCAGGACGTGGCCGCGAGCCACCGATCCACGTTCATCGCCACGGGCGACTGGCTGTGCACCGCCACGAACTGCCCGACCGTGGTGGGCGACGTCCTCGTCTACCGCGACGACAACCACATCACCGCGACCGCGGCCATGTGGCTCATGCCCTACCTCGAGGCGGCCACCGTGCCTCTCGTTCCTGCGTCGAGCTGACTCGCGCCCTCGAATCCTGTTCTCGCGCGGCTGGGCGGCGTCTGACGCGGGTAGGCCGCGCGAAATGGTGATACGTCAGGTTCCGGGGCGGGCCGCGCCGACCAGGTCGTGGATGGAAGCGATGATCACGCCAAGGGCAGGATCGGCGGCCTCCACCATGCGTCCACCGCCGATGTACATGGCCACGTGGGAGATCGGGTGGTGGAAGAACAACAAGTCGCCCGGCTGCAACTGGTCGTAGGGGACGTGAGGCAGTGACTCGTACTGCGCCTTGCTGTAGTGCGGGAGGCGCACGCCCACCTGACCCCAGGCCCACATGGTGAGACCGGAGCAGTCGAACCCGGTCGCCGGCGAGGCCTGGAAGGCCACGTACCGGTTCCCGACCTGGCTCAGCGCGGCGGCGACCGCCCCGGCCGCGCCCACGCCCGGCGGGGGCACTGGGTGCAACGACGGGCCGATGGGGGCAGGGCCGGCGGCGACATGGCCGCGCCCGCTTGCTCGCCGCGAGTTGGCGAGACGGCCCGCCGTGGTGTCGGCGCCTTCGCGCGGTACTGGCCGTGTTGGCGGCCGGCCGGTTGGCGGCTGCCGCGGCATCGTTGGCGGCGCGCGCCGCGGCCTCGTCACGTTGACGTTGCTGTTCGATCTCCGCCTGCTGGCGGGCGGCCGCCGCCGCGAGCTTGTCTCGCTCGGCCTGCGCCACGAGCGCGGCGAGATCCCCTTTGACATCGGCCAGCGCCGCCTGCGCGGCGGCCGTGGCCTTGTCCACCGCCTTGCGCTTGGCCGTGAGGCCGTCGGTGAGGCGCTTCTGGCGGCGCTCGCTCGCCTCCAGCCTGGCCTGGTCGCGGTTCGAGTCCTCGAGAGCGGCGCGCAGCTGGTCGGTGAGATCGACCTTCGCCCCGATGACGAGGGAGAGATAGCCGTCGCGACCAGCGCTCTGCCCCGACAGCGTCGCCTGATCGAGCATCGTGGCCACGCCGCTTGACTGGTCGGCGTACACGTACGACTTCATGGCGACGCCCGACATCTGCGATCGCAACGACGACAGGCTCGCGTTGCCCTTGGCCACCTCGGCCTTGGCCGCCTCGACGTCGGCGTTGGCTTGCTGGAGGTCGGCGAGCGCCTGGTCGTACTCCTCGGTCAACTGCTCGGCGCGCTGTTGCAGCGCGTCGATGCGGTTGGCGAGCGCAGCCGCCTCCTGTTGCTTCTCCTGGATGGAGTCGGCAACGGCCGGTTGGAGGGGCGCCACCACTGCGAGCACACCCACGCCGAGGGCGGCGGCCTTTCGAGCCAGGCGCATTCTGACGACCGTAGCAGCTTGATGACGAGTGTTGCGATCATGTTGCAGTCGATGTCGAGCCGTTGCCTGGGAGCGGGTCCGCTCCCAGGCCGAACGGCTCGCCGACCGCGGCAGAGTGAGCGCTGCGGGGCGCCGACCGCGAGCGGCCCTGCGGCCGCATCTCGCCGAAAGGGCCGAAACTGTTGCCCGGTGTGGCTGAGGCCGCATGGCTCAACGGGCCGACACTCGACGACGCGGCGTCATCCCGACCGTGGTCATCGACGCCGGAGCGCCACCACTCACGGGCCCATCTCCGGTACGGTGCAGCACCGTTGTTTACGATCCGGTTACGACCCAGGCTTCGACCCGAGTGGCGACGACGGCGGCGGTGGGTGGCCGCGGTCTGCCTGCTCGGTGGGCTCGCCGTGGGGGTTCAGCCTGCGCTCGCCGACAGCTCGAGCTCGCTGCAGGATCAGCTCCGCCAGCAGCAGCAGGTCCGTGCGCAGCGCGCCGCGGCGGCCAGCAAGCTCGACGTGTTGCGGGCGAACGACCAGCAAGTGAGTCAAGCCGTCGACGCGCTGCAGAACTCGGTGCAGGCGCAACAGGGGAAGGTCCAACAGGCCAAGCGCCGCTCGGCGCAAGCCGACCAAGAGCTCGCTGACGCCAAATTGGCGGAGGCCGCGCAGGCGGCGCGCCTCGACACCCTTCAGGCGGCGACCACCAAGCTCGCCCTCCAGGCGTACATGTCGCCGAACGACGAGCTCGACGCCGTCTTCTCGGGCGACGACGCCAATGCTCCGTACCGCGCCGGGCTCGCGGCGCTGCAGGCCTCGCAGTTCCACGACGCTCTCGACCAACTCAGCACGGCGCAGGCTGATCTCGTGACGGCGCGCAAGCACGCCCAGCGGGCGAGCGTCCGCGCCAGCCAACGCCGGACCGACGCCGTCGAGCAACTTTCGACGCTACGCGTCTCCCTGCTGCAGGAGGAGCAGCTGAACGACCGGATCGACGCCCGGATGGACGATGCCTTGAACGAGGCCACTAGCCTCGCGTCCCTCGACAGGAGCCTGTCGGCGCAGATCCTCGTCAAGCAACAGGCCATTGCCGCGGAGCTCGCTCGCTCACGCGCCGCGGCGCAGGCCGCAGCTGCCTCCGGCGGCTTCAGCCTGCCACTTCCGGGCAGCGGTCGTGCGGCGTCGAGTCCCGACGGACCCATCGCGCTCGTCACGGTTGAAGGCATCACCGTCAACGCCTCACTCGGCGGCCAGCTCGCAGCGATGCTGCGCGCCGCCGCGGCGGCGGGGCTCCAGCTCGGCGGCGGGGGCTACCGCAGCGCGGCTGGGCAGATCGCCGTTCGGCGCAACAACTGCGGACCGAGTCACTACAACATCTACCAAGAGCCATCGAGCCAGTGCCGTCCCCCGGCGGCGCGACCGGGGACCTCGATGCACGAACGCGGTCTCGCCATCGACTTCACCTGCAACGGCGTGCTCATCTCGTCCCACAGCAGTCCGTGCTGGCGGTGGCTGGCCGCCAACGCCAGCCGCTACGGCCTGTTCGGCAACTCCAGAGAAGCGTGGCACTGGTCCACCAACGGGAATTAGCCAAGGCGGGAAGGAGACCTTCCCCCCTTGGGAACCGCCCCCATCTGGGGCGAGGCGTCGGGCCCAGTTCGCTCCGTCGATGCGGCGGCTGTCGACGAGAAGGCTGCCCACCCGCATCACGTACTGCTCGTTGCGGCCCACGACGACCCCGTCCCAGATCACCGCGGGCTGTCCGGACCCGAAGAGGCCCCGCACCCGGAACGACCCGCTGTCGACGGCGAGCTGCACGCCCGCGCGCGACGAGCCGGAGCCCATCGGGCGTGCCTCCGGACCTGGTCGCGTACGCCCCGGCGATGAGCAGGAGCCCGATGGCGACGGCCGATGCCTGCCAGCCTTCCCTTCGGCGACCCCCGGCCCCGACATCCACCGCGCCATGCCCGTTTCTCGACCGCGAGCAGCGGCGCCATCCGGCACTGCCGGTGCGGCGAGAACAGCACCGGGGTCAGCACCTGGTCAACCTCCGGCTCGATGCGGGCAACCTCGACCTACGTACCCCGCACGGGTTGGCGCTCGGGGACGGCTTGACCGATAGCCACCCCAGAAGGGCTTCCGATGGCAGACGTCTTCATCAGCTACGCCCGGGAGGACGTGGGGACCGCTGAGCGGTTCGCCCACGTGCTCGAGGCGCGTGGGTGGAGCGTGTGGTGGGACCGCGACCTCGTTGCGGGGCGGGAGTTCGACCGCGTCATCGAAACGGAGCTGCAGGCGGCGCGCGCGGTCGTCGTCACCTGGTCGCCGCACTCGGTGCAGTCCCGCTGGGTGAAGTCGGAGGCCTCCCTCGCCATCGACCGGGGGACGATGGTGCCGGTGCTCTTCGGCGGCGTGCAGGCACCGTTCCAGTTCCGCACCATTCATGCCGTCGAGTTCGGCGAGTGGGACGGGGAGCCCGCCGGCCAGGCCATCGACTGGGTGTTCACGGCCATCGCGCAGCTCTGCGAGGCGCCGACGACGGGCAGTGTGCCTCTCCCGCCGCCACCGCCGCCCCCGCCCCCTCCCGCACCCGAGCTCTCCCCGCCGCCAGCGCCCGACCCTTCCCCACCGCCTGAGGAGCCATTCGTCGGTGGCGACGAAGAGAGCACCCGGCCGCGCCGGTGGCGGCGCGTCGTGTGGGGCGCCGTCGCAATGGCGCTCGTGGCGGCCGGACTGGCCGGCCTCGCCACCGTGCGCGCCGTGCTCGACGACCACCGCGGGTCGACCGCCACGACCTTGGGCACGACGACGACGTCGAGCACGACGACGGCCGCCCCGACGACCACCGCACCCTCGGCGCCGATTCTGCACCTCGGCTCGACAGGCGGAGGCGTCAAGGAGTTGCAAGTCTCCTCCAACACGCCGGCTACCGGCCCGGTTCGGCCGATGGCACCTTCGGCAAGCTCACCCTGGGCGCCGTCCAGGCCTTCGAGCGCCAGCACCGAGGCGAGACCGGCGTGAGCGAGGACAGCATGATCCAGGTCGGCGGCCGCGAGTGGGCGCTGCTCACCAGCGACGCCTCTCGCGGCAACGGCGGTACCTCACCGCCGCCCACGAGCTCCCCGCCGCCCACTGGTGCGTTCGAGGTGACCTCGATCGACATCGGCGCCTCACCATCCTCCATCGACGGCGAGCTCTGTGGGACCACGGTGGCGTACACCGTGACGTTCCACCTGGCGCCGAACGGCCCGGGCGGTGTCATCGCGTTCTCGTACTCCTTCAGCAACGGCCGAGGAGACGACCCCGGACAGGTCACGGTCCCGCCTGGGCACACGGTCGCCTCCACGACCCTCTCCAGGTCCGAGCCGAATATCGGCGATCCGACTTCCTATCCCCCGTTGCTCGTGCTGGTCGACTCACCCAACAGCCTCGAGTCCTCGCCGGGAGGCCCGACCGGCCAGTGCGTGCAACCGATCCCCTCGACCTGACCCTGGATCACGGCGCGCTTCGCGGCGACGGGGCCTCGTCGGGCAGGCTGGGGAGGTGGACGACCGCTTCGAGCCGTCGGAGATCGAGGTTAAGCGAGACGAGGCGGTCACGATCACGTTCCGCGACGGTCACACGGCCCGGTTCGATCTCGCGACGTTGCGAACCGGATGCCCGTCCGCGACCTGCCGAAGCCTGCGGGACCGAGGGGAAGCGGCCTGGCCCCGGCCGGGCAGCCCGCAACCACTGCACATCGAGAGCGCCGAGCTCTGCGGCACGTGGGGCCTCGCCATCTCGTGGAACGACGGCCACACCACCGGGATCTTCCCCTTCGAGGCGCTCCGCCGGCGGTCCGAGCAGGAGCGCGGTGCGTCCTGACCGCGTTGACCGCGCCAGATCCGGTTTCCTACGCCTCCCGCCAGGGCCGGTGGCCGAATCGATCGAGGTGCGCCACCTCACCGACGGGCTTGCGCACGGTTGGTCCGTAGCGGCCGCGCGGCCAGCCCAACGGCACGACGCAGATCGGCTGGACGTTGACGGGAAGACCCAGGGCCGACCGCGCCGCCATCGTGCTCCACAGCGGAAGGGTGACGAGTGACGCACCGAGTCCCATCGCCCGCGCCGCGAGCAGCAGGTTCTGCACGCTCGGATAGATCGACCCGTAGTACGACGACTCCACGATGGCGGGGAAGGGGACGAAGGGCACCTTGCCCCCGCGCAGGCAACACACGACCAGCACCGGCAACTCGGCGAAGTGCTCGACTTGCCATTGCACGGCGTCGAGCATCTTGCCGCGCCGACTCGCTCCGCGTCCCCCTCCGGCTCATCCCGCCGTAGACCGCCCAGCCCTCGCGGTAGCGGGCCGCCAGGCGCTCCTTCACCGCGGCGTCCTTCACGACCACGAACTCCCAGTTCTGGGCGTTCGAGCCCGTCGGGGCCTTCAGGGCGAGCTCGAGACAGCGCAGCACCACCGCGTCGTCGACCGGATCGGGGAGCAGACGTCGCACGGCCCGCTGGGTGCGCATCGCCTCTTCGAGGGGGATCTGCAGGCCGGCCTCGACATCGGCCAGCGACCTGCCTCCACCAGCTTGCTCGGGGCTCATGGCCACCACGTTAGGACCGGGCTTCGCCGCGGCCGCCACTGCCTCGAGCGGGGAAGCGGGCCGCGTGCGGGAGCGCGACGATGGCACCTGTCGAGAAGGAGGCGCGGGATGGCGAACGAACGAGGGCTGCGAGCGCGCCTCTCGGATGTGGCCGAGTGGAGTGAGCGCCTCCGCGCCGAGCTCGCGGAGTTGCCGGACACGTTGGCCAAGCTCCGGGAAGGCGCCGCCAACTTCCAGACCGTCGGGCAGCGCCTCGCCGAGAGCTCGAGCTCGCTCGAGGAGCTGACCCAGCTCTACCGCACGACGATCGGCGAGGCGGTGCGACGGACGACGGCGTCGGCAGAAGAGCTCCAGCACCGCGTGGGCCGGATGCCCCCGGGGGTGAACCCGCCCGAGGTGATGGCGCGGGCGGCGTCGGACCTGCAGCGCCTCGTCAACGACCTGGCCGCGATGAACCCGTTCTGGCCCCCGAACGATCGCCGTTGACGGTTGGGCGAGCGCCGGCCCGCTCTGAGCCGTCCGCCACCGAGCGGGCGCAAGGTCCGCGTCGCTAACCTCGCGACATGGACGGCAGCGCGCTCTTCGCTCCGCTCCCCGACGCCGAGCACCAGTCCTTCGGCCCTGTCGAGATCGACGTCGTCCGCACCGGGGAGGCCCGCATCAAGCGGCTCATCTACCCGGTCGGGACGCGATGGTCGGCCGACCTCCAGCCACTCGTGCAGACCGACTCGTGCCGCCACGCGCACGTCGGGTTCCTCGCCCACGGCGCGCTCCACTTCGAGTTCGAGGACGGGTGCGCGGTCGACGTCGCCGCTCCCGCGGTGGTGAACGTGGCGCCGGGGCACGACGCGTGGGTGGTAGGCGACGAGCCGGCCGTCCTCATCGAAGTCGACTTCGAGAACCAGACGACGACGCGGCTCGGTGTCCCCTCTGAGCACGGTCACTGATCCCCGGAGGAAGTGCCTGCGGACGCATCGGGTGACGGGTCGGGCGGCTACTTCCTCCACCTGACCGGGTCCTCGCCCGGTTGGCGCAACTCGTGGGCACGTCGCCACTTCGCGAAGGTGGCGAGGATGTGAACGGGGTCGCCGTGGATCTCGGTGAAGCCGCCGGTGGCGGCGCGCGTGTCGAAGTACGAGGCGTCGACGCCATCGGCATGCAACTCACACGCCGGCTCGAAGCCGAGGTCGATGAGACGCTGCCGCTCGGCCGGGAAGTCGTGCACGAGGTAGGCGACATGATGGAACCCCTCCTCTCCCGGGGCGTACATGTCGCGGTAGATCGACGGCGTGTCGTCGTGTTGCTGGATGAGCTGGATCATGATGTCGCCGAGGTAGCCGAAGGCGTAGGAGACGTCGGCCTCCTGGGGCGTGCCGTGGTAGGTGAACCAGTCCGTCTTGTGATGCTGGGTCACGGAGAAAGGCCCGGCTCCGAAGAGCCGATCCCATTCGACGACCGACTTCTCGATGTCGTTGACCAGGTAGGCGTTCTGGAACAGCGGGCGCTGGCCGAGCACTGCTCAGCTCGCCACGCCGGCGCGTGCCGCAGCGTCGTCGCCCGCGAGATAGCTGTCGAGGGCGCGGTGGAACCGCTGGCCTCCCCCCTCGTTCCGGCCGAACATGACGGCGCGCTTGGCTCCGCTGGCGAGGGCGCGCTGGATGCCGAAGCCGGTGAAGTAGTCCTCGTCCCGCACGACGTGCTCGACGAAGGCGGCGTGCTCCTGGGCCTGGGCTCGCTGCTCGTCGGTGGGCTCGGCGGCGAGGTAGTAGTTGAGGATCGTCTGGGAGCTGCCCGGTTCGCGACCCGGGAAGAGTTGGGCCACCTGCCCGCCGCCATTGCCACCGGCGATCGAGATGTGCGGGAAGATCGTCCAGACCCCGCCACAGATGAGGTCCATGTCCCACTCGTCGTCGGGGATGTCGCGGAGCTCGAGCAGCGCCGGGTCGGGATGCGTCATCCGTTGATGCGGTCCCCACGAGGTGTAGATCGCCTTGTTGTACATGTCGGGGCCGAAGCTGGCCCGGTGCAGGAAGGGCAGGTGGTAGTAGTCGAGGTACCCGTCGTAGGCGATCTTCCAGTTCGGTCCGGCCAGCTCGCGCCGCGAGATGAGATGCCAGTCGCCGAAGCCGAAGAAGTCGAGCACCTGGTCGTATCCGCAGAGGTGCTCGTCGATGTTCATGGCCACCCCAGGGGTGATCACCACGAAGATCAGCCCCGCTCGTTCGGCCACGGGCAGGGGCGTCAAGCCCATGCAGCTCACGTCGATGTCACCGAAGTACTGGCGGTCGGTGACCCCGACGAGATCACCCGTCGTGTCGTACGTCCAGTTGTGGTACGGGCAGGCAAAGCGCCGGGCCGTTCCGATGCCCTCGGGCACGACGATCGCGCCCCGGTGGCTGCACTGGTTGACGAAGGCGCGCACTTCGTTGTCCGCCCCCCGCGTCAACAAGATGGGAACGTCCATCACGGTCATCGCCTTGTACGAGTTCGGGCCGCGCAACTCCCCTCCGAGGGCGAGCATCAGCGGGATGCGGCGGAAGAGGGCGACCTCCTGTGCCCATCGCTCCTGGCTGAGGTAATTCTCGACCGGCACCTCGACCACCTCATCGGTCTGCGACGGCGTGATGCCCGCCTCGACGTGCGCGATGCCCCGCTTGGCGATCGCGATGAGCTGCCGACGGTTCTCGGGCGTCTCTCTGGCCACGACGGAGCGCCTCGTGGCTCCAGCCAGGGCGACGGGCGACTTCTTCCTCTCGGGCGACATCCAGTGCTCCTTGCTGGGGATCCTCGGTGGCGTGGCTGGGCCTGACACCGTTTTCTGACACTGGTAATGTAACACGCGTCAGAAAACACCGCCAAGCCTGCCGATGGGCCGGGTTGGCAGGTATGGAGGACCAGTTTGCCCCGCATCGTCGACCACGAGGCCCGCCGCCAGAAGGTGGCCGAGGTGGCGGCGGAGCTGATCGCGGCCGGAGGCATCGAGGCCGTCACCTTCCGGGAGCTCGGCGAGGGTGCCGGCTGCAGCACGGCGATCGTCTCGCACTACTTCCGTGACAAGCGCGATGTGCTGCGCTTCACCTACGCGGCCGCGGCGGATCGCGCCCGCCGGCGCCTCGACACTGCGCTCGCCGCGGGACCCGACCGGCTCCAACGGGGCCTCGAGGCACTGTTGCCGCTCCAGCCCGATTCCGTGCGCGACTGGCGCGTGTGGTTTGCGTTCTGGGGCCTCGCCATCACGGATCCCGAGTTGGCGGCCGAGCAACGCGCCCATGTGCGAACCACGCCGCGCCGAGCTGGCCGGGGTGATCAGGGACCTCGCGGCCTCGGGCGAGCTGACCGCGGACATCGACGCGGACGAAGAGGCTCGGCGTCTCCTCGTCGAGATCATGGGCATCGCCGCCCAGGCCGCGTTCGACCGCGCGGACTGGCCGGTAAAGCGCCAGCGCCAGTTCGTGCGCGCCCATCTCGACAGACTGGTCGCAGGGCCCGCTGCCTCCGCTGTTCGCCGCGTCGAAACGCTCGGGCGCCTCCCCGGCGCGATGCCCGCGAGCGACATCGCCTGATATCGAACTCATCCAAGGACAGCCCCGACTGCGTATGAGCAGTGCCGCGAGCGCAGGGCTCGTGAAACACTCGGGGAGGTCCCATGTCGATCATCCGTCTCTTGCCTGCACAACTCCACGCGGTCGCCGACTACGCGGTCGGCGCCCTGTTGATCATCGTCGCGCTCGCGGTCGGCGGCTCCGCCGGCGCGGTCGGCACTGGCGTCGTGGTCGGCGTCACGGTGCTCGTCGTCAGCATGCTCACGAAGTACCCACTCGGCGTGCTGAAGGTGCTGCCGTTCCCGGTCCACTCCGCCGGCGATTACCTCGCCGCTGCCCTCCTCATCGCCTCGCCGTTCGCCCTGAAATACACGTCGGCGGATGGCGGCCTCGCCGCCTTCTACATTGTCGCCGGCCTCGCCGTGCTGGCGGTGAGCCTGGTCACCGACTACCAGTACAGCCCGAAGCGCACCTGGAACGGCGCGGTGGCCCGCCCGCAGGCCGCGTAACACTCGACAACCGGACGGGGGCTCGTCGCTGAAGCGGCGAGCCCCTTGTCGCGGTCGGCGACCTTGACGGCGGGCGCAGGATGCCGGGGGGACCGGTCGCAAGGGGGGCGCCCATGGCGAGCACCGCGGTGGCACTTTCGCCGGGCAAGCGGCTCTGGGGTGCGGCCGCCATCGGCGCGGCCGTGGCGGTGGCGCTCGGTGTCTACGCCAACGTGCACGACGCCTCGAGCGAAGTGCTGTCCACGTGGGGCTTTCGCGACCAGATCACGTTCAAGGTGTGGTTCTGCACGGCCGTGGTCGTGCTCGCCATCCTCCAGGTGCTCTCGGGGGCATGGATGTGGGGCAAGTTCGGGCGACCGAGTCCCGCGTGGGCGGCACCCGCCCACCGACTCCTCGGGGTTGCTGCCTTCGTCGTGAGCCTGCCCGTCGCGTTCCATTGCCTGTGGTCGCTCGGGTTTCGCACCGGGGCGGGCTGGCGTCCTTACCTCCACAGCCTGCTGGGCTGCGTCTTCTACGGGGTGTTCACGGTCAAGGTGCTGTGCGTACGCAGCTATCGGATGCCGGGGTGGTCGTTGCCGGTCGTGGCGGTCTCACGTTCGCGGTCCTGGCCGGGCTCTGGGCGACCAGCGTGCTCTGGTTCTTCACCACGGTCGGGTTCCCGGGATGGTGACGAAAGTGCTCAAGGCCGCGGTGCCCGTCGCCGAGATCCTCGGGCTCGTGGCCGCCGCGGTGTTCGTCGTCCTGCTCCTCACCAAGTCGACCTCGAGCGCGAAGCCGGTCGCGGCACCGAGTGGCGCGGCGGCCGTCGACGGCGCCGCCGTCTACGGCTCCAACTGCGCTTCGTGCCACGGCGCCGACGGTGGCGGCCGGCTCGGCCCGCAACTGGCGGATCGGGTGGCCTCGCGCTACCCCGACCCTGCCGACGAGATCCTGGTGGTCACGAGCGGCCGCAACGGCATGCCGTCCTTCGCGTCACGGCTCACCTCGAGCAAATCGCCGCCGTGGTGGACTACACCCGCAACGGGCTCGGATAGCCCCGCTCGGCGGGCCGGGCCCGCCGCCGCCTCAGATGTCGAAATGGCGGTTCAAGTGGCGCCGGGCGAAGCGCCATCCCTCTTCACCACCGCGGATCACGTCGTCGTAGCTGAAGTAGATGACTGGGGTCGTGCGGCCGTCGACGCAACGCGTCGCCTGGCACCACGTCACCGCCCGCACCTCCGTGGGCGAGAGCGCCATGAGCAGGGGTGGACCGGTCATGTGCATCATCGGACGAGTTGGATCGGCATGGGCCGTCACGAGCTCGGCGATGGCTTGCGGGCCGGCCGCGTGGCCGAAGCCGAGCTCGCGGCCGTCCCACTCGGCGTCGGAGGTGAAGAGGGTGGCGAGATCGTCAGTACGACCGGCGTCGGTCCAGCGCCCGTACACCTGCAGCAGGTTGATGACCTGCTGCACGACGGCGGGTGGCGGGACGTCGGGCCACGACGACAAGCCGTCGTCATCCACGATCACTCGGCTCCACCCTCAGGTGATCGCCGCGTCGAGCGTCTCGTTCGAGGGCGCGAAGTAGAACGAGCCCGACGCCGGCGTCGAGTAGTTCGTCAACGCGTCCCGCGCTTGGCCGTTCATGCCGTAGATGGCTTGCATTCGCTCCCGCATGGGCGCCTGCTCGCGGCAGAAGCCCATGAAGCACAGACCCACGGTGCCGTCGTGCAAGGCGTACGGCGTCGAGCGGCGCACCATCTCACCCCGCTTGGGCATGGACGCATCCGCGGTCTTCCCGTCCCGCAGCTCGACGTGCGAGGGGTGCGAGGTCGGCACCTGCACGTCCAGGCGCGTCGAGTCCTCCTTCGTGCGGCCGAAGGTGTTCTGCTGGTCCTCGAGCGACAGCCCGTTGAAGTAGTTGAGGTCGTGCACCCAGCGCTGCGCGATGCAGAAGGCGCCTCCCGCCCCGAGCTGTCCCTCCGGCACGATGGCGCGGTCGTACTGCTCGTCGGGGGTCGGATTGCCCGTGCCGTCGATGAAGCCGGTGAGGTCCAAGCTGTTGCGGCAGATCCATGCGATCGTCTCGCGGGCGACGTGCATGTGGCCGGCCACGACCGCGCGGAACTTGTACTGCGCCTCCCACAGCCGATCCTTCTCGTCGGAGTGGATCCAGAGGAGCAGCTCCTCCTGGGTGGCCTTGGCCACCTTCCGTCCGCAGACTCGTAGCCGGCGTAGGGCTGGAAGTCGTCAGGGATGTCGTCGGTGAGCTCGGCCAGCAGCGTCGGGCCGAACAGGATGCACAGGTTGACGACGGTCACCATGCCCTCCGGCTTGGTGTCCTCGCGCAGGTCGCGCAGCGCCTTCTTGATGAGGTCGAGATCAGCGCCCTCGTCCCTGCTCAGCTGCACGTACCACTGGTGCTTCTGGAGGCTCGCAAGGATGGCCGGCTGCGGTGTTGCCACGTGTCTTCTCCTCATTTTGGACCGACCGCGAACCTATACCTCTCGCCGCGACGTCTCGCAGCCCGCCGTTGCGGTCTCACGCCGCCCGGCCCGCGGCCCGGCTGCGTGCCAGACCCGTGCCGTCAGCCCGGCTCCCGCTCGTGGCCGGGGGCGATGCGCAATCCTCGATAGGCCGTCGGCGCCGACCCCTGGCCGGTCACCACTCCGTAGACCTCTTCGCACACCGGCATGGCCACCCCGTAGCGCTGGGCGAGCTCGTGGGCCGTGACCGCCGTCTTCACCCCTTCGGCCACCATCGACATCTCGCGCAGGATGTCGTCCAACGATCGGCCCTGGCCGAGCTGCTCGCCCACATAGCGGTTGCGGCTGTGCGGGCTGATGCAGGTCACGACGAGGTCGCCCATGCCGGTGAGGCCGGCGAAGGTGGCGGGTTCGCCGCCCATGGCCACGCCCAGCCGGGTCAGCTCGGCGAGGCCGCGGGTGATCACGGCGGCGCGCGTGTTGTCGCCGACACTCAGACCCTGAGCCATGCCCGTGGCGATGGCGACCACGTTCTTGAGCGCGCCCCCCACCTCGCAGCCGATCACGTCGTGGTTGGTGTAGATGCGCAGCAGCCCACGGCGCAACACGCGCTGGATCTCGACCGCGACCGACAGGTCCTCGGTGGCGACGACGGCGGCCGCCGCCCAACCACTGATGATCTCCTTGGCGATGTTCGGGCCCGAGAGGGTGGCGGCGGGACGGCCAGGCAGGACGGCCTTGATGACCTCTGTCATGCGCAGCAACGTCCCCTGCTCGAAGCCCTTGGTCAGGCTCACCACCGGGATCCAGGGGTGCACCCATGGCTGTGCCCGCTCGAGGGCGTCTCGAAAGCCGTGCGATGGCACGCCGACCACGAGCAGCTGTGCACCGGTCACGGCCTCTTCCAAGTCGGACGTCGCCCGCAGCGACTCGGGAAGCTCGTTGTCGCCGAGATAGGGGGAGTTGCGATGGTGCTCGGTGATCTCACGGGCAACGGCACCGTTGCGGGCCCAGAGCGTGGTCGGATGCTGCTTGGCCGTCAGCGCGGCAACCGTGGTGCCCCACGAACCTGCTCCCAGCACGGTGATGCGCATGTCCCCTCGTGCCGAGTCCTCGCTGTCTCCCGCCTCGGCGCCGGAAAGCCTAGGGCGCCGCGATCAGCACCAAGAGCGGAGTCGGGCTCGGCGTCCCGCTGCAGTGCCGGGCTCAGCGCAGGTCGCGCATGTGGACATGGTCGGCGTTGCCCGCGGCCGCCCCCTCGGGGAACCACGAGGAGAGCTGGGCGAGCTCTTCGCTGCTCAGTTCGACTCGCAACGACGCCACGTTCTCCTCGAGGAATGTCCTCCGCTCGGCGCCGGGGATCGGAACGACGTCGTCGCCTTGCGCGCGCAACCACGCCAGCGCGAGCTGTGCGGGCGTGGCCCCTTTCGCCGTCGCCATGGCGCGCAGTTCGGCGACGAGGCGCAGATTGGCCTCGCGGTTGCTCCCGACGAAGCGCGGGTCATCGGCGCGCCGATCGTCGCGAGAGAACGTGGAGTCGGCCGTGATCGCGCCGGTGAGAAAGCCGCGGCCGAGGGGGCCGTAGGGCACGAGCCCGATGCCGAGCTCCCTCGCCACGGGAACGACGTCGCGCTCGATGGCCCGGGCCCACAGCGACCATTCGCTCTGGAGGGCGCTAATGGGGTGGACGGCGTGGGCCCGGCGCAGCTCCTCAGGCCGCGCTTCGCAGATCCCGAGGAACCGGACCTTGCCTTCCTCGATGAGCTCACGCATGGCCCCGACCGACTCCTCGACCGGTACCGCCGGATCGATGCGGTGGAGGTAGTAGAGGTCGATGCGGTCCGTCCCGAGGCGCGCCAACGAGGCCTCGCACGATCCGCGGGCGTGCTCGGGACGGCCGTTGACGCCGACGCCACCCTCACCCTTCGGCACCAGACCGAACTTCGTGGCCAGCACCACCCGGTCGCGGCGCGGGCCGAGGAGGCCGCCGACGAAGCGCTCGTTCTCACCCCGCGAGTAGCTGTCGGCGGTGTCGAGCAGCGTGATACCCACCTCGAGCGCCCGCTCGAAGGTGGCTCGTGCCTCCTCCGGATCGGGGACGTCGTACATGCCGGACATGACCATGCATCCCAGGCCGAGGGCCGAGACGGCGAGGCCCTCGCGCCCGAGGGGGACGACGCGCATCTCCGGCGATCCGGTGGGCTCGCCCTGAGGGCCCGACTCACGCATGAGGTCCCCCTTCCCTGGCCTCGCTCACCGCGCCGGAGAGCCGGGCCGTGCGCGCCCCCGCCGCGGGAGGGCGCGCGTCAATGTGCAGCATCGCGGAAGAGGGGCGCAACGCCTTGTGCACATCTTCGGGCGGTCGGTCTGCCTCGCGAGCCACCGGTGCCATCGCCTCTCCCCCGCTCACTCGCCCGGCCGCGTTCGCCGATGCGGCTACCGTGCGAAGCATGACCCAGAGTCACGACTCGGTGGTCCAGGCGACTACGGCGACGGCGCGCACGATGCGGTCGCAACGGGTGCCGGTCAACGTGTACGAGACGAGGGGGGCACTCGTGGTGGTCTCCCCGTTGCCGGCCGTGACCGCGCAGGACGTGACGATCGAGCTGCGCCCCGGCACCCTCCGCTTCTGGGCGCACCTCCGCAGCGCGCCACCCCGCGAGTACCTCACGCACGAATGGGAATACGGAGGGTACGAGCGCGAGGTCGACGTGCCCGAGGGCTACGGGGCGGGCTTGGAGGCGTCACTCGCCAATGGCCAGCTCGCCATCCGGGTGCTGCGGGGCGCCTCGGGCCCTTCGGTGACGGTCAAGCCCACGCCGCTCTGAGCCCCCGCTCCTCCGTCCATCCCGTCGTCTTCAGGAACCGGGCAGCTGAACGTGCGACTTCCGCACGTTTTGGCGCCCCATTCGTCGGGGGAAGCCGCCGCTCGGGCACCGATTCGGTGCCGATTCGTTGGCGGCACCGATTCGGTACCGATTCGTTGCCCCACGGGGCGCGATCAGCTGGCGGGGCCCTCGGCAAGGGTGGCGGTGGCCGAGTGCTCCTGGCCCGAGCTGTCCGTCCAGGTGACCTTGACCTTGTCACCGGGGTGATGGCCGTGGAGCGCGGCCGTGAGGGCCTGCTCGGAATCGACGCTCTTGCCGTCCACCGCGGTGATGAGGTCCCCCGCCGCCAGCCCGATCTTCTCCGCTGGTGTTCCGGAGATCACCGAGCTGACGGGAACCCCGCCGCCCGATGAGCCGTCGGAGGCCGAGCCGGAGATCTCGACGCCGAGGAAGCCGAGCTGGCCGATCTGCACCTTGTCGCTGCCTTGCCCCGCCTCGATCTGCTTACGGATGGCGTTGGCGTTGTTGATGGCGATGGCGAAGCTGTCGCGCCCCGTCACCCGGAACCGGCGCCCGCCGGAGGCCGCGGTGTCGATCCCGATGACCTTGCCCGAGGCGTCATAGAGCGGGCCGCCCGAATCACCGGGTTGGAGGGCGGCGTTCGTCTCGATGAGGCCGCTCAGGTCCTCGGCACGGCCCCCGTTCTCGTCACTCACCGTGATGGACTGGTCGAGCGCGGTGACGGTGCCGGTAACCACGCTCGGGATACCACCCACCCCGCCCGCATTGCCGACCGCGGTGACCGAGTCACCGACAGCGACGGTCGATGAGTCACCCAGAGTGGCGGCTTGCAGCCCGGACGCGTCCTTCAACTGGAGCAGGGCGATGTCGTCGGTGGCGTCGCTGCCGAGGACCGTTGCCGTGTAGGTGCGACCCGTCGTCACGACGGTGACCTTGATGCTCGTCGCCCCGCTGATCACGTGGTCGTTGGTGAGCACCTCACCGGAGGAGGTGAGCACGATGCCGGTCCCAGCAGCGCGGGCGTTGTCGAAGCCGAGACGGGTGTCGATGTCGACGACCCCGATGTCGAGCTTGTTCGTGGCGGCCGACTGTTGGTTGACCGAGCCGTCGGTAGCAGGAGGCACGAAGGAGCCCGACGACGAGGAGCTGTCCCGCCCCGCCAGCGCGACGCCGACAGTGGCCGCCAAGGCCGCCGCGGCGACGATGGCGGCGACGAGGCGCCGGCGCGACGACCGTCGAGATGGGGGCGTTCCCCCCTCTCCCGGGCCCGGCCACGGGGGAGGCGGCGAGCCGGCAACGGGCGGCAACCCCGCACCCGGCGGCGACCACTGCGGGGGCGGCAGCGACGAGGCGGACCAAGCCGCCGCACCGGCCGAGCCAGCCGCACCGGCCGAGCCAGCCGGACCAGCCGAGCCAGCCGGACCGGCCTTCGCCGGCGCCTCCCAGGTCCTCTCGCGGGGTCGGCCCAGCCGGCCTGCGATTCGGTCACGTCCTCGTTGTCATCCATCGTGGCAGTCCTTCACATCGTCGCAGCGATCACCGGGAAGTGAAAGGCGACGAGGTAAGGGTGCCCTGAGCGAGGCGTGAGAGGAACATCAACGACGCCTGTCACACTCCGCGAGCTCTCAGGAAACGTGGCCGCCCTGGCCGCGAATACTGCGTCAGGTGAACCGCAGCGCCCGCAGCCCCTCTCGCAACGACTCAGTCGTGGCGACCACGGCTGTCGGCTCGTAGCCGCAGTGCGACATGCAGTTGGCGCAGCGGGGATCCCGCCCCCGGCCGTAGCGCTCCCAGTCCGTCTCTGCCACCAACTCGGCATAGGTGGAGGCGTAGCCGTCGGCCATCAGGTAGCACGGGCGTTGCCAGCCGAAGACCGAATAGCTCGGGATGCCCCAGGCCGTGCACTGGTAGTCGACCTTTCCCTCGAGGAAGTCCAAGTACAGAGGCGTGTGGTTCAGGCGCCAGCGGCGGCGGCCGCCACCGGCGAAGGCGGCCTGGAACAGCCGGCGGGTGGCCTCCACGCCGAGGAAGTGCTCTTGGTCTGGCGCCTTCTCGTAGGCGTAGGCGGGCGAGAGCATCATCCCGTCCACCTCCAGCTCGTCGTTCAGGAAGTCGAGGACCGTCTGCACCGCCTCGGGGCTGTCGGTGGTGAAGAACGTCGAGTTGGTGGTGACGCGGAAGCCGCGGCGCTTGGCCTCCTTGATGACGTCCACGACCTCGTCGAACACGCCGGCCCGGTCGACGGCGGCGTCGTGACGATCGCGGAGGCCGTCGACGTGCAAGGTGAAGGCGAAGTACGGGGACGGCTCGAACAGGTCGAATCGGCGGCGCAGGAGCACCCCGTTCGTGCAGAGGTACACGAACCGCTTACGGGCCAGCAATTCGCGGACCATCTCCCCGATGTCCGGATGCAGGAGCGGCTCACCGCCCGCGATCGACACCACGGGGGCGCCGCATTCCTCGACGGCCCCGACGGCTTGGCCGACGGACAGGCGGCGGCGGAGGATGTCGGTGGGGTGCTGGATCTTCCCGCAGCCCGGGCAGGCGAGGTTGCAGGCGAAGAGCGGCTCGAGCTCGACGACGAGCGGATACTTCTCGCGCCGCGCCAAGCGATTCTTCATCACGTACCAACCGACGCGGAGTTGCTGACGCACGGGAACGCTCATCAGCGCACCTCACTGGGCAGGGCGAAGGTGATGTCCTCGACCGTGTGGCTGCGTTCGACGACGTCGACCGGGCCAAGCGCGCCGAGCGCCCGCACCACCCGGTTGACCATGGACTCGGGGGCGGAGGCACCGGCGGTCACCCCAACAGTCCCCGCTCCCGCCACCCACTCCAGGCGCAGACCGTCGTCGTCGTCGAGCAGGTGGGCCGCGCACCCGGCGCGGCGGACCACCTCGACCAAGCGGTTCGAGTTGGACGAGTTGCGGGACCCGACGACGAGCACCACATCGCACTCCTCGGCCAGGGCCCGGGCGGCATCCTGGCGGTTCTGCGTGGCATAGCAGATGTCCTCGCGAGGCGGGGCCTCCAACGACGGGAACCTTCCTCGCAACGTGGCGACGACATCGGCCACTTCGTCGACGGCCAAGGTCGTCTGGGTCACGTAGGCGACGCGCTCGGGGTCGCGGACCGGCACTGTGAGCGCGGCCTCGACGTCCTCGACGAGGGTGATCGCGTCGGGGGCCTCCCCCATCGTTCCCTGCACTTCCTCGTGGTCGGCGTGCCCGATCACGAGCACGTCGAAGCCTCGCGCCGCGAAGCGCCGGACCTCGTTGTGGACCTTGGCCACGAGGGGGCAGGTGGCGTCGACGGTGGCCAACCTCCGGCGCGCCGCATCCTCGCGGACCGCGGGGCTCACCCCATGAGCGGCGAAGACCACGTGGCTGCCGTCGGGCACCTCGTCGAGCTCCTCGACGAACACCGCGCCGCGATCGGCCAACCCGGCGACGACGTGACGGTTGTGGATGATCTGGCGGCGCACGTAGACCGGCGGACCGAAGCGATCGAGCGCCCGCTCGACCACTTCGATGGCCCGTTCGACGCCCGCGCAGAAGCCTCGCGGCGAGGCCAGGATCACCTTCGCGCGGGCGTGTCGCCGCCGCCCACCGCTCGAGCACAGGGATGGCGGCCCGCAGGTGCCGGGCCGCCCGCAACGCGGCACGAGGCAGGCGGAGCGAGTACAGCTCCTGGTCGGGGGTGTCGACCACGGCGCGTACGACGGCACTCGGATGGCTCACGGCGACGCGGTCGAGGAGCCACGACGACTCCATGTCGACCGCGACCGATCCCGAGCCGTTCAGGCGGCGGCGGTCGACGCCCCGCACGAGCTGGGCCGCGGTGTGGATCGGGCCGGGGACGACCGGCAGGCCGGCTCGACGCAACTCGTCGGTGAGGAGCCGCCACGTGGGCAGCTCGCGCACCCGACCGTCGGGCCCGCGCACCTCGCTGGCCACCACGAGGTCACCGGGGCGCAGCCGATCGTCGAGGCCGCCGCAGAAGCCGGCCACGGCGAGGGCTGCCGAGGGGTGCCCGACGAGGCGCAGCCGTCCCGCGGCTCGCCGGCTCTTGGCCGGGCCGAGCCCGGTGACGCTCACCTTCGCCGTGGAGACGCCCCGGCGCACGGCGAGTCCCTCCACGCGCATCGGGGTGAGAATGAGAAGTTCACCCATCGCGTCCTCCTGTGGCCCTGAGGTACCGCCCGAGGGCAGAGAGCGGGAACACCTGCCGGTAGAGGTGGTAGTTGAGGTAGAAGTCACCTGGGAAGCCGACCCCCGTGAACAGTGGCTCGGCCCACGTGCCGTCGGGCTGCTGCGTGTCGGCGAGCCACTGGACGCCCCGGCCGGTCGCCTCGCCGAGCTCGCCCGCGGCCACGAGGGCGAGCAGCGCCCACGCCGTCTGCGACGCGGTCGATTCGCCCCGGCCCCGCCAATGGTCGTCTCGGTACGAGCGGAGGTCCTCGCCCCATCCGCCGTCGGGATTCTGGTGGCGGAGCAGCCACCCGACCGCTTCGCGGATGGGCCGGTCCTCCGGGCGCGAGCCCGACTGGAGCAGCGCCGGGACGGCGGCGCCGGTGCCGTACACGAAGTTGGCGCCCCACCGCCCGAACCACGCCCCGTCAGGCTCCTGCTCGGCCAGCAGCCACGAACGGGAACGACGGACGAGGTCGGGCGCGACACCAGGCGCAGCCGCCAGGAACTCGAGCACATGGGCGGTGACGTCTGCCGACGGCGGGTCGATCACCTCGCCGAAGTCGCAGAAGGGCAGGCGGCGGCAGAGATCGCGGGTGTTGTCGGCGTCGAAGGCACCCCAGCCCCCGCCCTTGCACTCCATGCCGGCCAGCCAGCGGACGGCGCGACCGAGGGCGCCCTCTACCGAGGCGGAGGGAGAGACTCGCTGCAGTGCGAGCCCCACGATGGCGGTGTCGTCTGTGTCCGGGTAGTTGTCGTTCTCGAACTCGAAGGCCCACCCACCCGGTTCCACGCTCGGGCGCCGCACGGCCCAGTCGCCGCGCACCCGGATCTCCTCGCGGATCACCCAGTCGGTGGCGGCGGCCATGGCCGGGTGGCCGGGGGCCAGCCCCGCGTCGGCGAGCCCGATCAGGGCGAGGGCCGTGTCCCACACCGGCGACTGGCAGCACTCGACCCGCCGCCCGAGCTCGTCGTCGATCGTGAACCGGTCGAGGCCGTCGAGGGCCGCCCGGACCGCCGGATGGTCGAGGGCGAGGCCCGAGAGGCGCATGGCGAGGATCGAGTAGACCCACGGCGGCTGGATGCCGCCCCACGAGCCGTCGGCCTCCTGACGCTCGATGATCCAGCGGACGGCCCGCGCGAGGGCGCGCCGCCGCAGCCATCGGATCGGTCGGCGCTCGTAGCGCCGGAGCACCTGGTCGAGCCGCTCGAAGCGCCCCTCGATGGTGCGGCCAGAGTGACGAGGCGGAGGAGGTGCCCCGGTGAACAGCTCGTCGACGTCGATGCCGAGCGGCCAGCACGGCCGGTGGGCCGCCACCACCGTGAGCGCCACGATCGTCTGGCGGGCCCAGCAGGCGAAGTCGTAGATGTTGAGCGGGAACCACGAGGGCAGCAGCACCACCTCGGGCGGCAGCGCCGGGAGCTCGTCCCACGACCACGCCCCGCCCATCGCCAACCAGAAGCGGGTGAAGACACGCGACCGCTCGACGCCCCCGGCCTCGCGGACGAAGGCGGCCGCCTTCTGCATGTGGGCGGCGTCGGTCGGGTCGTCGGCGAGGCGCAACGCCACGTACGCCTCCGCCGTGGTGGACAGGTCGCCGGGGCCCCCGGCGAAGTTCGCCCACGTGCCGTCATCGCGTTGCTGGCTCCGGATCCAGATGGCGGTGCGCGCTCGCACCGCCGGCGTGCTGATGCCGAGGTAGTGGCGCAGCATCAGGTCCTCCGCCTCGATGGAGACGTTGGCCTGCAACTCGCCCTTCCACCAGCCCGCCGCGTCCTGCATGCGGAGCAACGCGGCGGTGGCGCGGCTCGCGGCCTCCCTTGCCCTGGCTTCAGGGCCTACCGGAGCGGGGCGCGCAAAGGCGGCCGCGCCGCGTATGGGCTCGACGCGCTCGGTCACCGCTGCCGCTCGCAGACATAGTGAGCCAGTGCCATCAGCTCCGCCCTGGCCGCCGGGACGAGGGCGACCTCGCCGAGGGCGTGCTCCGCCGCCCGCAGCTCGGCATGAGCGAGGGCATCGGTCGCCTCGCGTGCGCCCGCCTGCTCGAGCAAGTGCGTCGCCCGGGCGACGTCGGCCGGGTCCAGCCGGACTTGGCGGAACAGGGCCCGCAACGCCTCGGCCGCTTCGAGGTCATCACGCATGGCGATGGCCACCGGGATCGTCTTCTTCTTGGAGGCGAGATCGGATCCCACCGGCTTGCCGGTCACCTCGGTCGCGCCCCAGATCCCCAAGAGGTCGTCCACCGCCTGGAAGGCGAGGCCGAGGTGGTCACCGAAGCGGCGCAGGGCCCCGACGTCGTGGGCGGCCGCGCCGGCCAGCACCGCGCCGATCGACGAGGAGCACGCCAACAGCGCGCCCGTCTTGGCCGCGGCCATGCGCAGGCAGGCGTCGAGCTCCACCCCATCACGGCTCTCGAAGGCCATGTCGTCGGCCTGCCCGCCGATCATGGTGCCCACCGCCTCGGCCAGCTGCGCCGCCGCCTCGCTGCGACCCGCGACCGCCGGGTCGAGCAGCAGCTCATGGGCGAGGGTGTGGAGCGCGTCGCCGACGATGACGGCCTGCCCGATGCCGAAGACCGCCCACACCGTGGGGCGGTGCCGGCGCTCGCGGTCGCCGTCCATGATGTCGTCGTGGATCAGTGAGAAGTTGTGGACGAGCTCCATGGCCACGGCACCGGGCACGGCCACCTCGGCGGCCGCCCCGACGGCTTCGGCGGACAGGACGGCGAGGGCGGGCCGGACGCCCTTGCCCCCGCCGGACGTCGGGGTCCCCTCGGCGTCGACCCAGCCGAAGTGGTACTCGGCCGGGCGGCGAAGCTCGGGATGCAACCGCGCCACGGCCGCCATGAGCGCCGGCTCCACGAGGTGGCGCGTGCGGTCGAGCACGGCCGGGGCGGTGTCGATCACGCCAGCACCTCCGTCGGCGTGGTGAGCCGCGAGCGGTCGGCGATCACGGCTCGGGCGGCGGCCGAGCCGCTGCGGACCGCGCCTTCCATGGTGGCCGGCCACCCCGTGTCGGTCCACGCCCCGGCGAGGTAGAGGCCAGGCACCGCGGTGCGCGGCCCGGGGCGCAGCGAGGCCGTTCCCGGGGCACCCCGGAAGGTGGCCGCCGGCTCCCTGGTCACCAGCGCTTCGAGACGCGTGGCGCCGCCCGCGGCGGGGAAGAGACGCACGAGCTCGCGCTCGACCATGGCGACGAGCTCGCGGCTCGGCGCGGCCAGCCACTGGTCGGCGGCCGACAACGAGATCCCGAGGCATTGGCCCTCGGAAAGCGCGGCCGTGTCCGTCCGGTCGAAGACGAACTGCACCGGCGTGCCGACCCCGGCGACGACCTCGTGGGGCATCACCTTGCGGTCGTAGACGAGATGGACGTTGACGATGGGCGACGTCCCGAGCTCGGGCCACCGCTGCGCCCCCTGGACCTCCGAGGGCACCAGCTCGGCGGCCGGCTCATGCGGGACGGCGAGCACGACGGCCGCCGCCGGCAGGGCCGCCCCGTCGAGACGCACGGTGAGCTCGCCATTGGCCGGATCGAGGCCCCGGACGCGGGCGTGGGTGCGGATCTCGACGCCAGCCTGTTCGAGCGCCCGCCGGGCCGGATCCGCGTGGAGCCGGGCCAGGGGCACCCGGGACCAGCCGATGTCGCCCGCGGCGCGATCGGTGAGGAGCCCGATCTGGAACACCGTGGCCGCCAGGGTCAGCGACGCCTCCGCGGCGGGGAGGTTGACGGTCGGGATGCAGATGAGATCCCAGAGCGCGTCGACCGCGGCTGGCCGTTGACCCCGCTCGGCCAGGAAGCGGCCGAAGGTGCTGCGGTCGAGGGCGGCGTCGCCCAAGTGGAGCCGGCGGAGGCCGAGGGCCGCCCTCCCCAGCCCGAGACGATCACGCAGGGGGAGGTGGGCATAGCGCAGCAGGCTGCCGGCCAGGTGGAGCGGAGCGGGCAGGTCATTGCGCCGCAGCCAGGCCGTGCGGCCTCCAGGGGCGACGACCGGCAGCGACAGCCGGTCCTGCAGCTTGACGTCTGAGCTGGCACCGATGCGGGTGAGGAACTGCTGGTACGCGCGGCAGCAGCGGAGGAAGACGTGTTGGCCGTTGTCGAACCAGAGGCCGTGGTGCTCGAACGACCATGTCGCCCCTCCGAGGCGGGGGCGGCTCTCGAGCAGGGTCACGGCCAGCCCGGCGTCGGCCAGGTCGAGGGCGGCGGTGAGCCCGGCCAGGCCGCCCCCGACGACGACGACGCGTGCGCCGGTCATGGCGCCCCGACCGTGATGGCTCTCGCCGCCACCCACGCTTTCTCCGAGGTGGGGAGGGACACCCGCTCGTCGAGCACGACGGTGGGTTCGCGTTCGATGCGGCCCAGCACCCGCCGGTAGATGCCGGCCATGGCCGCGGTGCAGGCGCGGCTGCGGCGGTCCAAGAGGTCGAGCAGTGGCAGCCCCCTCTCGTACCACAACCGGGCGCGGGCGCATTCGAAGGCGACCAGGCGGCCCATGGCGTCCCGGGGCCCGGCCGCGTCGGGTTCGCACCCGAACTCGGCCAGATCCTCGGCCGGCAGGTAGACGCGGCCCATGGTGCGGTCCTCGGCCACGTCGCGCAGGATGTTCGTGAGCTGGAGGGCGACGCCGAGGTCATCGGCCAGTGGGCGCGCCGCGCCCATGTCGCGGGCGCCGAACACCCCGAGCGAGAGCCGACCGATGGTGCCAGCGACGCGGCGGCAGTAGCGCACGACGTCGTCCATCGTCCGGTAGACGGCGCCGAGGCTGTCCTGCTGGCAGCCGTCGATCAGCTCGTCGAAGGCTTCCATCGGGATGGGGTACCGGGTGGACGCGTGGGCCAGCGCGGCGTAGACGGGATCGTGGGACACGGCGCGCGCGTCCGAGTGGAGTGTGGCCAGGTCGGCTCGGATGGCGTCGAGCTTCTCCACCTTGACCGGCGCCGGGTCGTCCCCGTCGCCCACGTCGTCGATGCGGCGCGCCAGCGCGTAGAGCGCCGCCATCGCCTTGCGCTTGGGCGGAGGCAACAGGCGGATCCCGTAGGCGAAGTTCTTGGCCTCGCTGGACGTGATCTCCCAGCACCGCGGTAGGCCTCGTCGATGGTCATGACGGACCCTCGATCGGCCGGGCCCGGAGCCCGCCGAGCCAGCGCAGCAGGAGGCGATGGCGCGCCGGGCGCAGCGTCTGCGACGTCACGTCGTAGCCGTGGCCTTCGAGGGCGTCGAGCGCGGCCCAGCCACCGGCGGCGAATCCGGCGACCGCTAGCCGAGGCCGGCCATGGAGGCTGGCGGTGAGGGGGCGGGCGGCGGCGAGTAGCGGGCGGGCGCGCCCCACCATCTCGGCCACCGCGCCCCGGAGGGCGGGCCGCGCCGGGCCGGTGGTGAGATCGGCGATCGTGGCGCCGTGGGCGGCGAGCACGTCGGCCGGCAAGTAGACCGCGGCCGCGTTCCGCGTCCTGGCGCACGTCCTGCAGGTGCTCGACCACCTGCAGGGCGGTGCAGACCTGGTCCGACCAGTGGATGCGGTCCTCCGTGGCGAGGCCGAAGACGCCGAGCACCAGGCGACCCACCGGGTTGGCCGAGAGCCGGCAGTAGCCGACCAGCGCGTCCCAGCTCTCGTAGCGGGTGACGTGCTGATCCTGCCGGTTGGCTTCGATCAGGTCGAGAAAGGGCTGGCGGGGCAACTGGCGGGCCTCGATGGCGTGCTGCAGCCGCACGAACACGGGATGGCGCGCTCGTCCCGCGAAGGCGAGGTCGAGCTCGCGCTCGATCTCGTCGAGGAGGGCGAGCGGCTCGGCAACCCCCTCGTCGCCGATGTCGTCGGTCAGCCGCGCGAAGCCGTACAGCGCCATGAGGTGCTCGCGCTGGGCGCGCGGCAGCAGGCGCGAGGCGACGGGGAAGTTCTCGGCCCGGGCCAGCTCGGCCAGGCGGCGCTGGTCGGCGTCGGTCCGCAAAGAGCCACTGGCCGAGCGATCCGAGGTCGCGCCGTTGCGAGCGACGAGCTCCACCTGCCCCATCCCACCTCTCGAACGTGTCTGTATGCAGCGACCGACCGGTCGGTCATCCTCTCTATGCGCTCGGACCGCGCGTGTCAAGCATTCGGCTCGAAGCGGGCCCGGAGCAGGTAGGCCAGGGCCGCCTCCGTGAGGCGCGAGCCCTCGTCCTCGGCCTCGCTGTCGTCGATGTGGGCGCGCCGGGCGGCGTGCAGCCCGATGCCCGAGATGATGTCAGATACCACCTCCGCGTGGTCGGGCGCGCCGTGGAGGGCGCGGAGCACGACCTCCAGGAACAGCGGCACCATCGGGGCCACCACCGCACCCACCTCCTGGATGGTGGCGTCCTCGTCGAGTCCTTCGGGCCCGGCGGCGAGCGCGTCGCCCACCACGTCGACGATCGAGCGGGCCGCGGTGAGGAAGGCGTCCTCCTTCGAGGAGAAGTAGCGGTAGAACGATCCTTTGGCGATACCCGCGGCAAGGCAGATGTCACCCACGCTCACGTCGTCGTAGCCGGCCGCCGCGAACGACTCCCGGGCCACGGCCAGCAGCCGCGCCGGGGGCCGCGTGGGATCCACCTCGCGCAGCTCGGCCGAGACGAGCAGGTCCCACTCCTCGCCGCTGGTGCGGTCGACGCCTTTGGCCAGCAGCGTGGGCAGGACCTGGCTGATGATGTCGAGCGGGAGGCGCTTGTCGTGGCGGAGCCGGCGGATGGTGTCGAGGGCGCGCACGTGGCGCGTGTCGTACAGGAAGCGGTTGGAGCGGCCCCGAACCGGTTCGGGCAGGAGGCCCAACCGCCGGTACTGGTGGATCGTCGGGGCGGCCACCCCGGTGCGGGCCACCAGCGTCGCCAGCGTGAAGCGCTCAGCGTCGGCGCTCACGCTCCGGACTCCTGCAGCTCTCGGCGCATCGAACGACCGACGCCGCGGCGGAACAGCCCGGGCGCGGCGCTGCGGATCACCACGGCACCTCGGAGGCGCCGAGGCAACACCAGCTCGGCGCGCTCGCGCTCGACCGCGCGCAGCACGGCCGCGGCCACCACTGCGGCGGGTAGCGGCTTCGGACGCCGGCGGCGATAGGGCGTGCCTCTCGCCTCGAAGAACCCGGTATCGACCGGACCCGGGCTCACGACCGTCACGCCGATCCCGTGGTGGCGGACTTCGGCGGCCAGCGCCTCGGCCCAACCGGTGACGGCGAACTTGCTGGCCGAATAGGCGGCCTCCAGCGGCACTCCCACGAGCCCGGCGACCGACCCGATCACCACGATGTGGCCTCGCCGGCGGCTGATCATGTCCTCGAGCACCGCTCGCGTGCTGTGCACGGTGCCGCGGAAGTTGACGCGCATCAGCTCCTCGACCACGGCTAGCGCGGTCGAGCGGACCGGGCCGTAGGCACCAAAGCCGGCGCTGCAGACGAGCACCTCGGGAGGGCCGAGCGCCGAGGTGAGCTCGTGCATCGCCGCCTCCACCGCGGCCGGGTCGCCGACGTCGGCCACTGCGATCGCGCCGTGCCCACCCATCGAGGCCAGAGTGGCTTCGAGGTCGGGCCGTGATCGGGCGAGCAAGCCGACGGGCCGGCCCGCCGCGGCAAAGGCCTCGGCTACGGCGCGCCCGACGCCGTGGGAGGCACCGGTGACGAAGGCCGGCGCCGGGTGGCGGGTAGCCGGCGGCGGCCGGGTCGCGGTCGGGGGCGTGGCCATTGTGGGCCCTTCTAGCCGACGGGGCACCGCAGCGCGACATATGGGCGCTGGCCCGGCGGCGACGGGCACCCCTGCACAGGTGGCCTTCAGCTGCGCGTGCCACCATAGGCCGCCGTGAGCCCACAGCCACGGCGGCCGAGCGCGTCACCCGGCCGGAAGTCGCAGACGCGCATCGAGCGGCGCCGCGCCGCCATCAGCCGCAGGCGAGCCTTCGCCGCTCGCACGGTTCGCCTGGAGGCCAGCCGCCAGCGGCGCCGGAAGCTCATTCGTCTCGCCGCCGTCTCGCTGGCGGTGCTCGTCGTCGCCGCGGGCGTCACGTTCGTGCTCGTGCAACGAGCCAACGCCCCCCAGCACTACAGCCTCACGTCCGAGGTGGTGAGCGACTCGCCTGGCCCCGCCACCGTCGCCAACCCGCCGGGCGCCTACGAGATCATCTACCGCAGCGAGAGCACGAGCAGCGACGGCACCACCACGACCACGATGGACACGACGGTGCAGCGTCCCTTCAACGGCAGGACCGTCAGCAAGGCCGACGCCCCGCCGGGCACGGCCGAGCAGTGGCGGGCCATGTCCCAGGTGGGGCTGTACTCGTACACCGCGGCCGGCTCGGCGGCCGAGGTGAGCCACACCTTGCCACGCGTCGCCCTAGGCGACATGCGCCTCGACGCGACGCTCAAAGACCTCGTGGCCGACGGGACCTTCGTCGCTCGCGAGCGCCGGCGCGTCCTCGGGCGTGACTGCCAGGTCTACCGAACGGGCCAACCGCTCGACAGCGCCACCACGGCCAAGCCCACCTCGACGGACTACAGCGACGCCTGCATCGATGCCTCGGGTCTCCTCTTGGAGGAGCTGACGGTCGCGAGCGGCAAGCTCTCGCAGCGGATGCTGGCGACGTCGGTGAACGTCACCCTGCAGCCGCCAGCGAGCACCTTCAGCATCACGGGCACCCCCATCTCGCTGGCCGACGGCGGGGCAGAGCTGAAGAACCTCGACGCCGCCAAGGCTCCCGTGGCCGGGTACTGGTCGCTGCCGACCCCCAAGGGCTACACGCATCAGGGCCGCTACCAGTTGACGGAGCCTGGCGACAACCCGACGCCGGGCGCCACCACGGTGCCAGGCGCGCCGCCATCGACCAAGGTCAGCTACGTCGACGTCTATGTCTCGGGACCGAACACGGTCATCGTCCAGCAGGGTCCCACGACGTCCGAACCGGAGAGCACGGCCAGCAATGGTCCCGCGGCCACGGTCGGCAAGCTCGGGAGCGTGCAGGTGTCGCCGGGACCGACCGGGACGGACATCGCCGCGTACCCCCAGACGGCTCAGAGCTGGTTCGTGCACGTGAGCGCCACGCTGCCGCGATCGGCCACCGAGCAGATCGCGGCGACGATGACCTCCTCGTGACGCCCCTCGCTCAGGCCGTGGCGGCCCGCGCCCGGAGCGCGGCACAGCAGGCCGCGAGGCGCCGCACGCTGTCGCGCTCCTCGGCGATGTAGCGGCCGAGGAGGGCGCCGGTGATCGGGTCGATCGTGTGGTCGGCGAAGAGGCGGTCGAAGATGTCGGCGGCGTTGGGATCGCAGGACGGGCCGTAGCCGAGGGCCTCGAGCTTCTCGACGTCGGACCGGTCCGACAAGGCCACCTCGGCTTCGTGCGCCTCCCGCTCCGGAACAGGTCGGGGCTGCACCTCGTAGCCGAGCTCGTCGAGTCGCTTGGCGAAGCTGGCCGCGTGCTCACCCTCGCGCGCGGCGACCGTCATCAGCACCCGGCGGACGTCGGGATCGTCGGTCCGCGCCGCCCACGTGGTGAGGTACCCGTGGGCTCGTCCCTCTGCGAGTGCGATGGCGTTCAGCAGGCCCAGGTAGGTCGGTTTGTCGCCCACGAGCCGATCCTCGCGGCGGCAGGGCGGGTCGGGACACAGCCGGTCCGCGGCCCGACCGGGCGAACTGGCGTCCGGGCTGGTACAACGGAGCCAGCGCGCGCGACTGGAGGTTCGGTGGCCGACTACGACCTCGTGATCCGCAACGGCACCGTGATCGACGGCACGGGGGCCCCACCGCGGCCCGCGGACGTCGCCGTGGCCGGCGAGCGCATCTCCGCGGTCGGCGCCGTCGACGGCCGAGGCCACCGCGAGCTCGACGGCGACGGCCTGCTCGTGACCCCGGGCTTCGTCGACATCCACACGCACTACGACGGGCAGGCCACCTGGGACAGCCGCCTCCTGCCTTCCTCCGGTCACGGCGTGACCACGGTCGTCATGGGCAACTGCGGCGTGGGGTTCGCGCCGGTGCGGCCCGCCGACCGCGACCGGCTGATCGAGTTGATGGAAGGGGTCGAGGACATCCCCGGGAGCGCGCTGCACGAGGGCCTCGACTGGTCGTGGCAGAGCTTCGGCGAGTACCTCGACGCACTCGAGCGCCGGCCGCACGACATCGAGCTGGCCACGCAAGTGCCCCACGCCGCGGTGCGCCTCCATGCCATGGGCGAGCGGGGCGCCGATCACACGGCCAGGCCGACCGGAGCTGAGGTGGCCGAGATGGGCCGCCTCGCCGCCGCCGGAGTCGCCGCCGGCGCGCTGGGCTTCACCACGTCGAGGACGCGCAACCATCGCTCGAGTCGCGGCGAGCTGACGCCGTCGCTCACCGCAGCGCAGGCCGAGCTCGTCGGCATAGCGACGGCCCTCGGACGCCTCGGCGCCGGCGTGCTGCAGGTCGTGTCCGACTTCACCGAATTCGACGACGAGGCCGAGCTGATGCGGGCCATGGCCGCGGCGAGCGGCCGTCCACTGTCGATTTCCCTGGCCGCGGGCTCCCGCGGCCAGCATCACCGCCAGGTCATGGCCGCCATCGATGCGATGAACGCCGAGGGTTTGGAGGTCCGGGCCCAGGTGGCGGCGCGGGCCATCGGCGTCCTCCTCGGGCTCGACGCCACACTCAACCCCTTCTCGCGCTGCCCGTCGTACCGGGCGATCGCGGAGCTGCCTCGTGCCGAGCGGCTCGTCGCCCTCCGCCAGCCTTCGCGCCGTGAGGCCATCGTGGCGGAATGGCCCCTCCACGCGCTGCGCTTCGAGGGTGGCTTCGAGCGTGTCTTCACCCTGGGTGATCCACCCGACTACGAACCGCCTCCCGAAGCCAGCATCGCCAGCCTGGCCATGGCGGCGGAACGGGACCCAGCCGAGGTGGCGTACGACCTGCTGCTGGCCGACGACGGCCGGACGCTGCTGTACAGCCCGATCCTGAACTACCCCGAGGGCAACCTCGACGCCGCACGCGAGCTGCTGGTCCATCCCTTCGCGGTGCCCGGCCTCGCCGACGGCGGCGCCCACGTCGGCACGATCTGCGACGCCAGCTTCCCCACCACGCTGCTCGTCCACTGGTGCCGTGATCGCACGCCGCGGCGAGCATCTCAACCTGCCCTTCGTCGTACGGGGCCAGTGCCGCGAGACGGCACGAGCGGTCGGGCTGCTCGACCGGGGGGTGCTGGCGCCGGGCTACCGCGCCGACGTCAACGTCATCGATTTCGACGCCCTCCGGCTGCACCCTCCCCGTCTCGTCTTCGACCTGCCGGCCGGCGGGAAGCGCCTGCTCCAAGAGGCCGACGGCTATCGCCACACGTTCGTCGCCGGCCAGGAGGTGTACGCCGACGGTGAGGCCGTCGGGCCGCTGCCCGGCCGGCTCGTGCGCGGCGCCCAACCCGCGCCGGCCTGATGACTTCCCGCCCGCCTGGCCGGGCGCGCCCCGACGATGCCAGCGACGTCCGCTGAAGGAGCTTCGATGGACTATCCGATCATCTCCGCCGACTCGCACGTGACCGAGCCGGCGGGCACGTACGTCGACCACATCGACCCGGCCTGGCGCGACCGCGCCCCCGCCTCGTCGATGCCGGCGAGCTGGGCGACGTGTTCATGGTCGACGGCTTCAAGCGGCCGGTGGTGCTCGGGACCGCCGCGGCCGCCGGCAAGCCGCCCGAGCGCATCCGCGAGACCGGCGACCGGTTCGAAGATCTCCACCGGGGCGGGTGGGATCCAGTGGCTCGCCTCGACGACCAGGACCGGGACGGCGTGGCCGCGGAGGTCATCTACCCGACCGTCGGCATGGTCCTGTGCAACCACCGCGACGCCGACTTCAAGCACGCCTGCTTCCAGGCCTACAACCAGTGGATCGCGCAGTTCTGCGAGTACGCGCCGCACCGGCTGCTCGGCATTGGCCAGACGGCCATGCGCTCGCCCGAGGAGGGCATCGAGGACCTCGCCCGCATCAAGGCGCTCGGGTTGCGCGGCGTGATGATGCCCGGCCTGCCCGCGGGTGAGGACGACTACGACTCCCCCGCCTACGACGATTTCTGGGAGGCTGCCATCGAAGCAGGGCTGCCGCTCAGCTTCCACATCCTCACGACCCGCTCCGACCGCACCCGCGGGCCGAAGATGAACTCGTTCCTCTCCGTCGTGCGCGGCTGCCAGGACATCATGGGCCTGCTCGTGCTGGGCGGCGTGTTCGAGCGCCATCCCCGCCTGCGAGTGGTGTGCGTCGAGGCCGACGCCGGCTGGGTGCCGCACTTCATGTACCGCATGGACCACGCCTACAAGCGCCACCGCTACTGGCTCCCGCCGGGCCAGGAGCTCACCCGCATGCCGAGCGAGTGGTTCGCCGACAACATCTACGTCACCTTCCAGGACGATTGGACGGCGTTCCGGTTCGCCGACGCCATGAACTGGCGTCACCTCCTGTGGGCCAACGACTTCCCCCACAGCGACTCGACCTGGCCATGGTCGCAGGAGATGCTGGCCGAGCACACTGCCGGCCTGCGCGACGAGCAGCGCCGAGCCATCCTCAGCACCAACACCGCCGAGTTGTACGACATCGACCTCGACGCGCTGGCCGCCTGACCGGCCCTTTGCCCAACCGGTCGCCGCCTGATCCGGCCACGGGCTCGTCGCCGCCGTGAAGGACGAACGCCGGTGACCGAAGTGGCGGCGTCCGGGACGTTCGCCCCTGCCGTCGCGAGTTCGCAGGACGGACACTGAACGCAATTCGCGGCCTGCGCTACACCCGCAGCCGGCGCCCGCCGTCGAGAGGAGCGCACCATGCGCAGGATCGTCATCATGGGCGCGGGCGGTCGCGACTTCCATGTCTTCAACACCGTCTACCGGGGCAACGACACGACCGACGTGGTCGCCTTCACCGCGGCCCAGATCCCCGGCATCGACGATCGCACCTATCCGCCCGAGCTGGCCGGACCGCGCTACCCGGAGGGTATCCGGATCCGCCCCGAGGCCGACCTGGCCGACATCGTCCGCAGCGAGGCCGTCGACGAGGTCATCCTCGCCTACTCGGACCTGCCCCACGAGACCGTGATGCACAAGGCGTCGCTGGTGCTGGCCACGGGCGCGGACTTCCGGCTGATGGGCCCGGCGGCCACGATGCTCCGCTCGATCAAACCGGTGGTGGCGGTGTGCGCGGTGCGCACCGGCTGCGGCAAGAGCCAGACCAGTCGTTACGTGGGGCGCCTGCTGATCGACGCCGGGTTGCGCGTGGCCCTGGTGCGCCATCCGATGCCCTACGGCGACCTCGTTCGCATGCGGGTGCAGCGTTTCGGGTGCATAGGCGACATCGACGCGGCCAAGCCCACGATCGAGGAGCGGGAGGAGTACGAGACGCCCGTGCGCCTCGGCATGGTGATGTTCGCCGGCGTCGACTACGCCGAGGTGCTCCGCCGGGCCGAGGCCGAAGCCGACGTGATCGTGTGGGACGGCGGGAACAACGACTTCGCGTTCTTCGCCCCTGACCTGTTGATCACCGTCGCCGATCCCCTCCGCGCGGGCCAGGAGGCCAGCTACCACCCCGGCGAGACGAACGTGCGGATGGCCGACGTGATCGTGGTCAACAAGGTGAACGTGGCCTCGCCCGAGGCCGTCGCCCGGGTTGTGGCCGACGTACGGGCCCTCAACCCGGCCGCCACGGTGGTGACCACCGCCTCGCCCGTCACCCTCGCCGACGGGCCGGCGCTGGCCGGCCGCCGGGCGCTCGTGGTCGAGGACGGGCCGAGCATCACCCACGGCGGGATGCCGTTCGGGGCGGGCACGGTCGCCGCTCGTCAGGCCGGCGTGGCCGAGCTGATCGACCCCCGGCCCTTCGCGGTGGGGTCGATCGCCGAAACGTTCCGCGCCTACCCGTCCATCGGCCCCGTCCTGCCCGCCATGGGCTACAGCCTCGAGCAGCTCGAGGAGCTCGCCACCACCATCAGAGCGGTGCCGTGCGACGCCGTGATCGTCGGGACACCGTTCGATCTCGGCCGGCTGATCGACCTCGGACACCCGTCGCGCCGGGCCTCCTACGAGCTGCGGGAGGTGGGTTCGCCCACCCTGCGCGACACGATGGTCCCACTGATCGCCAAGTGGCGGGAAACCGCCCGGCGATGACGCAGGGCGGGGGCACACCGCCCGGTGCCCCCGCCCCGTCAAGCCGTCACGGGTTGCAAGCGAACGTGCCGCTCTGATCGGTGGGATCGGTGCACAGCGGCCCGAGTCCGCTGGTGGCGTTCGGCCGCGTGATGAAGGCCAGCGGCCCGGCGGCGTGCTCGCCGTTGAACGGGGTGGTACCGGTGAAACCGCAGTTGGCGGCGTCGGCAGGGTTGTTGAACCAGAACCCGACGTGGAACGTGTTCGTCGGGGCCAGGGTGACGATCGGGTCGAAGCCGAAGATCTGGTCGAGCAAGATCGTCCGGATCCTCACATCGGCTCGCCCGTACTTGTTCACGTGGATGTCGGACTGGTACCAGGCCAGGCCGAAGCTCGGGGCGGGATCCACCGGCGTGCCGTCGGCATTCTGGTTCGAGTTCTGCACGGTGAACAGGTCGAAGTCCAAGCCTGGCTTGAAGTTCCGCAGATGGAGGTCCATCGTGTCGTTGAGCTTGCCGCGCTGGACGTCGGCCCTCACGGTGGGCTGGCGAGCGGGGTTCGTGCTCGCTTGCAGGCACGGGACGTTCTTCACCGCGGGGAACAGCGAGAAGTGCGTGGACGCCGGCTTCGAGGTCAAGGCCGATGCGGCCATGGCGGTGCCGGCGACCATGCCTCCGGTGAGTGCGGCCGCCGCGACGACGCGCGTGAGCAGACGGGATTTCTGCCGGGTCATTTAGCTGCCTTTCGTGTGGCGCCCCGGCGCTGCGCTCGGGACTGGAGGCAGGTACGCCACCGGTCCTGTCGCGGTTCGCGCTCACCACGCGCGGTCTCGCTCGGAGCGTCACGAGCCGGCAGTAGCGTGCCCCGAGTGGATGCGGAGGTCGTCGCCGGCTTCCGGCGTGGTGATCCCGATGCCGTGCGCGCCGTGTACCGCGACTACGGCCGGCTGGTGTACGCCGTCGCCCGTCGCACCCTGGGCAACCACGAGCTCGCGGAGGAGGCGACGCAACAGTGCTTCGTGCAGGCATGGCGCTCGGCCGAGCGCTTCGACCCCGGCCGCGAGCTCGGACCGTGGCTGGCGACGATCGCCCGCCGGACAGCTATCGACATCCACCGTCGCGAGTCGCGCCGAGCGGCTCAGCGCCTCGACGACGTCGCCCCCGACACCGCGGCCGTCGTGGTGCTCCCCGCCTCGGTCGAGTCGGCCTACGACGCCTGGGAGGTGCGCCAGGCCATCGCCGAGCTGCCCGATGACGAGCGCGAGGTGGTGCGGCTCCAACACCTCGACGGCCTGACCCACGTCGAGATCGCCGAGCGGCTCGGTGTCCCGGTCGGAACGGTGAAGTCGCGCTCGTTCCGTGCCCATCGCCGCCTCGCGGGCCGGCTCGGACATCTGCGCCAGGACCGCGTGAGGGAACCGATGAGCGGCCGACGACGTAAGCAAGATGAGAGCGAGGAGAGGCCGTGAGCACCGACGACGACCGGATCGAATACCTGGTCCGAGACGGCGCGGGCGGGCGACGCGACGACGCGTTGAGCGCCGACGAACGGGCCGACCTCGACGAGCTGCGGGCCCTGCTGGCCGACGCGTCCGTCTGGGACGAACCCAGCCCCGCGCTCGAAGACCGCATCGTCGCGGCCATCGCGACCGAGCCCCGCCCGGGACTCCCCGCTCCGGCGCCGACCGAGCGCATCGCCACCACGACACCGATCACGGCTCGCCGCAGACCGCGACTCGTCTGGCCCGTGCTGGCTGCCGCCGCCGCGATCATCCTCCTGTTCGGGATCGGGTTCGTGCTCCAGCGCAACCATCCCGGACCGCAGCACTTCAGCGCTGCGCTCGCGGCGACCGATCTGGCCCCCGGCGCGAGCGGGCACGTGAGCATGACGAAGACCGATTCGGGCTGGCGGATCGAGCTGGACGCGACCGGGCTCCCCCGGCTCGACAACGGGCGCTATTACCAGGCGTGGCTCAAGAACGCGGCGGGCGTCCTCGTGCCGATCGGCACCTTCAACGAGGCGAAGGCGGTCACGCTCTGGGCCGGGGTGTCGCCCTTCGACTTCCCCACCCTCACGATCACCGAGGAGCAGGCCGACGGCGACCAGGCCTCCTCGGGCCGGCGCGTGCTCGTCGGGACGGTGGCGCCCGGCGGCTGACCCCCGGCCTCAGTGGTCCTCGCGCTCGAGCCTGACCAAGCGGGCCAGCTCCTCGAGACTCGGCACTTGTGTCCCCCACCGGCGCATGCCCTGCTCGATCCGGGCGTTCAGGGTCTCCAGCACCTTCACCCGGGCATAGCGCTTCTGCTCGGCGGCGAGGAGGTCCCAGGGGGCGAGCTCGTGGTCGGTGCGGCGGAAGAGATCCTCGGCCGCCTCGTCGTGCTCACGGTTGCGCTCACGGTTGCGCCAGTCCTCCGGGGTGAGCTTCCACCGCCGGAGTGGATCCCCGGCTCGGGACTCGAACCGGCGGAGCTGCTCGGCGTCGCTGATGTGCATCCACAACTTCACCAGGATCAGGCCCTCCAGCACGAGCGTGCGCTCGAACTGGACGATCTCGTCGTACGCCCGGCTCCACTGGTCGAGCGAGGCGAAGCCCTCGACGCGTTCGACGAGCACCCGCCCGTACCAGCTCCGGTCGAACACCGCCATGCCCCCGACGCCGGGCAACTCCCGGTAGAACCGCCACAGGAAGTGGTGTCGCTTCTCGTCGTAGCTCGGCGCCGCGAAGGTGGAGACGCGGTAGTGGCGGGGGTCGAGCGGCCCGACGATCCGCTTGATGGCCCCCCCTTTCCCGCCGGCGTCCGGCCCCTCGAGGATGACGAGCAGCCCGGGGCCGACGTGGCCGGAGCCGAGCTGCCCCCCCAGGTGCAGCCGCAGTTGGAGCAGGCGGCGTTGGGCGGCGGTGAGCCGTCGCTCGTACTCGCCCCGGCCCAGCTTGGCGGACATGTCCAGGTCCTCGAGACGGCCCATCGCGTGCGATCCTAGGGACGCCACCCCGGGGGTAGCCGCGTAGTGCCATCGGGCTCGTCTCCGGCTCGCGGCCGGCTGGTCGTCGGCTGGTCGCCGGCTCGTCGGGGGCAAAGGCGCAGGGCGAAACCCGATCGAAACGTCGTCTGGGCCGCTCGGCTCATGACGGCGCCACGCTGCGAGCACGACGATAGAGGCCGACCTCTCCCGGTGGTCGACTCACCGAACCGCCCGTCGGGAACCGCTCCTCCGGGGGAGGGCACACGGATGGTCGCGCCGGCGCTCGCCCGTCTGCAGCCCGGTCATGGCCTCGGTGCGACGTCCCTCAGCCGTTGCTCTGCGCAGCCGAACGGAGCTCGCGTCCATCGGGGAAGGTCTCGCGCCCGCGTCGCGGACATACTTGGAGCCGGCATGGCCGTCACCTACGAGCTCTCCTTCCCTGCGCTCGACGACCCCTACCCCCTGTACGCGGAGCTCCGCGAGCACGACCCGATCCACTACTCCTCCATCGAGGACGTCTGGGTGCTCACCCGCTTCGACGACTGCCTGGGCGCCTTCAGCGACTGGAGGACGTGGTCGTCACAGCGGCGAGGGAACCTGCTGAACGATCTGCCCGAGCGAATCGGCAGGACCCTCGGTACCACGGACCCCCCGCGCCACACCATGGCGCGGAAGCTCGTGAACAAGGCCTTCACGCCGACCACCGTCGCCGTCCTCGAACCGCGCGTCCGGGCCTTGGCCATGGAGCTGGCGGACCGGGCCGCGACCGAAGGTGACATCGAGTTCGTGGCCGATGTCTCGGCTCCTTTCAACGCGTTGTGCTCGGCGCGTTGTTCGGGCTGCCAGAGAGCGAGTTCCTGCGGCTACGGCACTGGCTCGACGACTTCTTCCTGCGGGAGAAGGCGGTTGATGGCCGCGAGCCGAAACAGGCCGTGGCCATGCGCAACCTCCGCGCCTACCTCGACCGGCTGCTGGCCGAGCGGGTGGCACACTCGGGCGGCGATCTGATGTCGGCCATGCTCGGCGTCCGCGACGAAGGCGAACGACTCAGCGACGACCAGGTCGTCGTCACCACGATGACCTTCCTGACGGCTGGCTTCGAGTCGGTGAACAACTTCCTGACGAACACGGTGCGGGCGCTCGCCCTCGACACCGAGGCTCGCCGTCGCGTGCGAGACGACCTCACGCTCCTGCCGGCCGCGCTCGAAGAGGTCATGCGCTGGGATGCACCCGCCCAGGGATTCGTGCGCACGCCGACGCACGACGTCGAGCTGCGCGACACGACGATCCCGGAAGGGGCGCAAGTGCTCGTCCACATCGGGGCGGCCAACCGCGACCCGGAGCGCTTCCCTGACCCGGACCGGTTCGACATCGACCGCGACACCCAGCGCCATCTCGGCCTCGGTCACGGCAACCACTTCTGCGTCGGCGCGCCGCTGGCCCGCTCGATGGGGCGCATCCTGTTCGAGGAGCTCCTCGCCCGGTCGAAGGCGTGGGAAGTGGATCTCGCGGGAGGCGTCCGCGTGACGACTCCGAACTTCCGGGGTTTCTCCGTCCTGCCCGTGCGCCCCTGAGCCAAGGGCTCAGGTCGCGGCCAATGTCGCGGGCGCCAGGAGCTGCGCCACGAAGCCGCGCGGCAGCGGCTCCTCGATGCCCACCCTCCGCACCGGATGGCGATCGGGATGCCGGAAGGTGCCGAAGACGACGTCCCACAGCGGCGTGATCCCGTGGAAGTTGGCGTTTTGGAGGTCGCGGTCGGCGGAGTGGTGGACGAGGTGATCCCCGGGCGTGGGCAGGACCCAGTGCGCCCAGGACGGGAAGGCATAGTCGATATTGGCGTGACCAAGGGCGCCTTCGAAGTTGTTCCAGAGCGAGATCCACACGAGCACGATGGCCGGGACGCCGAGGGCGTAGAGCGGCAACATCATCAAGAAGGTGCGGATGAGGTCTTCGCCCACGTGGATGCGGCTCCCCTTCAGCACGTGCATGGCGGGAACGTCGTGGTGCAGGGCGTGGAAGCGCCAGAGCCAGCCGACTCGGTGACACCAGCGGTGGGTCCAGTAGGAGACGAAGCTCCAGATGAACAGCCCGAGCACCACCTGGGCCGGAAGCCACCAGTGCCCTGGCCAATGGAGCACCCCACGATGCCCCCGTTCGGTGGCGAGAACGAGGGCCACGACCGCGGCGGCCAACGGTCCCGCCAGCGTGCGCGCCGCCCCGGCCACCAAGACGCTGTGCCCGAGGTCGTTGGGAGTCTGACCGTCGCGGAACATGCTCACACCGGGAACCCGAGGCAGAAGCTGTTCCAGGCCGAGAAGCACGATGACGTTACCGGCGGACACCGCGAATGCCCAGAGGCCAACGGGGATACCGGCCCGGAAACCCCATGCCACCGCGGCCAGCGACCCCACCATGACCACGGGCCAGACAAGGCCGCGAACCCGTCCGCGCACCCCCCCACGATGCCACAGCGCGCCCCCTCCCGGGCGAAGTCGCCGCAGAGGGGTCCCCGCCGTGATTCACTGCAAGGGTGAGTCCGTCCATCGTGGCCTCGGTGCTCCTTGGCCTCCTGGCCGCCGCCGTGTTCGGCGCCGGGGTGGCCCTGCAGCACCGCGCCGCGGCAGCGCAGCCCGATGAGCTGTCCCTGCGGGTCGGTCTCCTGGTCCGCCTCGCCCGCGACCCCTGGTGGCTGCTGGGCCTGGTGTGCGACGTGTTGGGCTTCCTGCTCGAGGTGGCCGCGCTGCGGGTCGGCCCGCTCGTCGTCGTGCAGCCGATCATCATGACCGCCGTCGTGTTCGCCCTGCTCTTGAACTGGGCATGGGGCGGGAAGGCCTTGACCGCGGGGGAATGGCTGTCGATCGGCGTGGCCGCGTCCGGGCTCTGCGTCTTCCTCGTGGCGGTGGCGCCCACCCATGCCGGCGATGCCGACGTGGGGCTGCAGTCCTGGATGGCCGCCGGCATCGTGGTGGGCGTCGCCATGGCCGCCGCCGGCCTCGCCGGTGTGCAGACCACCGGGGCTCGTCGCGCCGCCCTGCTGGGGGTCGCCGCCGGTCTGGCCGCCGGGGCCATGGCCGTGCTCGGCAAGGCGTTCGGGTCCGCCCTCGACGGCGGACTGTGGTCGACCATGCGCTCCTGGGAGCCGTACGCGCTCATCGTCGCCGGCGCGCTCGCCGTCCTGCTGCAGCAGAGCGCCTACCAGGCCGGCCACGCGAAGGTGTCGCTCCCCATCATCGAGGTCGTCGATCCGCTGGCCGCGGTGCTCCTCGGCGTGCTCCTCTTCGGCGAGCATCTCCGCGTCGGCGGAGGGCGCGGTGTCTTCGCCGTCCTCTCGGTCACCATGACGGTCGGCGCACTCGCGTACCTTTGCCGGAGCCCCGCCGTCGCCGGCGAGGTCGAGGCCACCGAAGAAGCCATCCGAAGGACCACTGCGTGAAGGTTCCCGCCGCTCGAATCGCGTTCCCGCCCGCCGACCGCGCCCGTGTGCTCGAGCTCGTCGACCAATCCTTGGCCACGGGGGCGCTCACCCTGGGTCCACTCGGAGAGCGCTTCGAGACGGCCTTCGCGCTCGTGCCACGACCGGCCCCACGCCGTCGCGGTGAACAGCGGCACGAGCGCGCTCGAGATCATCTTCCGCGGCCTCGGCCTCGCCGGGCAGGAAGTGATCGTCCCCGCCAACACGTTCTTCGCCACGGCGGCCGCCGCCCTCCACGCCGGCGAGCGACGGTCCGTCTCGCCGACATCGACCCGACCACGCTCGCCCTCTCCCTGCGCACGCGTCGAGGCAGCGGACCACCGATCGGACTGCGGCCGCAGTGATCGTGCACATCGGGGGCGTCGTGACGCCCGAGATCGAGGCCATCGCGGCGCTCTGCGACGAGCCGAGACGTGGTGTTGGTGGAGGACGCCGCCCACGCGCACGGCAGCTCGGCGTTCGGACGCCGTGCGGGCACGTTCGGGCACGCCGCCGCGTTCTCCTTCTACCCGACGAAGGTGGTCACCAGCGGTGAGGGCGGCATGATCCTCACCGCCGACGAGAGCCTCGCGCGCCGACGCTCGCATCTACCGCGACCAGGGCAAGGCCGGCTTCCTCGGCGGCGAGCACGTGCGCCTCGGGTACGCCTGGCGGATGAGCGAGCTGCACGCGGCCGTCGGTGTCGTCCACCTGGAACGGCTCGACGCAGTTGATCGCCGACGCGCCGGCGAGTCGGCCGCCTCTACGACGAAGCTCTCGCCGACCAGCCTGCGTCTCACGCCCATCCCCGTGTCCGACGGCGTGCGCAGCAACTACTACAAGTACCTCGCCCTCCTCGACCCTGGCATCGACCGCCAGCGCCTCAAGGACCGGCTGCGGGCCGACCACGACGTCTGGTTGAGCGGCGAGGTCTACGCGCGGCCGCTCTCGGCCGAGCCGGTGTTCGCGATCGCTGCCCGGAGGTCCCTGCCCGGTGGCCGATGACGTGTGCGCCCGCCATGTCTGCCTCCCGGTGCACTCGGACATGACCGAGGCCGAAGCCGAGCACGTGGTCGAGTCCGTGGCTTTGGTGCTCGGCCGGCGGCGGGGCGCGGTGGCCTGATGCGCATCGCCATCACCGGCGGGTCCGGCTTCATCGGCAGCACGTCGTCGACCGGCTCCGAGCCGACGAGCACGACCTGCTCGTCCTCGACGACCGCTCCCGCCCCACCGCCCGGACCTCGAGTTCGACACGGTCGACGTCCGCGACCTCGACGGGCTCGTGCGGGCCTTCGCGGGGCCGACGCCGTCTTCCACCTCGCGGCCGTCTCGAACGTGAACGTGGCCTACGACCACCCGATCGACACGCTCGAGATCAACGTCACGGGCACCGCCAACGTCTGGGAGGCGGCTCGGCGCGACGAACGTGGACCGCGCGCGTGCTCGCCAGCACGGTGTGGGTCTACGGGGCGACGCGTGGTGCGAGTCCCTTCGACGAGGACGCCCCGCTCGACCCCGGTCGCAGCGGCCATCTCTACACCGCGTCGAAGATCGCGGCCGAGATGGTCGTGCACGAGTACCACCGCTTGTACGGCCAGCGGTTCACGATCCTGCGCTATGGCATCCCCTACGGCCCGCGGATGCGCGCGAGCTCGTGATGCCACGCTTCGTCGGCCTCGCCCTCGACGGGGAGCCCATCACGATCCACGGCGACGGCTCGCAGTTCCGCGCCTACGTGGCAGTGGAAGACCTCGCCGAGGCCCACACGCTGGCCCTCGGCCTTGACGGGGAGAACCAGGTGTTCAACCTCGAAGGCGAGGAGCCGGTCAGCATCCGCCAGCTCGCGGAAGGCGTCGCCAGGCTCGTCGGCGGTCATGCCTCGGTCGAGCACCTCCCGGGTCGTCCCGGCGACTTCGCCGGCACGGTCGTCTCCGCCGAGAAGGCCCGCCGCGTGCTCGGATGGGCGCGCCACGACGCCGTTCGACCAGGGCTTGCGCCGCTACGTCGACTGGTACCGGCGCCAACGACAGGGATGATGCCGGCGCGCCTGCGTTGGCCGATCTCACCGGCCTGACCGCGGCCGCGCTCCAGCGCACGGGCCGAGCGTCGCCTCGCTCGGCCAGTGGACGCCGGCCCGCTCGCTGCGCGACGGCTGGTGCCGCTGGCGCGGTCCGGCGGTGGCGAAGGTGGCCCTCACTTTCGACGATGGGCCGGGGCCCGAGACCCTCCCGTCTACTCGACGACCTCGATCGGCTCGGGCTCGCGGCCACGTTCTTCTGCCTCGGCCGGAACGTCCGCGCCCATCCGGACCTCGTGGGTGAGATCCTGCGAAGGGGGCACGAGGTCGAGACCCACGGTGACGAGCACGCCCATCACCTGGCCAGATCTCCGGGCTGGGTCAGCCGCGACCTGGACCGGGCCCTCGACGCATTGGGTGCCTGCGGCGTGCGGCCCCGCTGGTACCGCCCCCCGTACGGGCAGGCGAGCGCGGGAACGGTGCTCGCGGGGCGGCGCCGTCGCCTCGGGCTGGTGCTCTGGTCGGCCTGGGGCCGGGAGTGGGCCCGGGCTGACCCCAGTGCCGTCGCGGGCAGCGTCGAGCGGGGGCTCGGGCCGGGCGCCATCGTCTTGCTGCACGACAGCGACGTGACGTCACCGCCGGGCTCAGCGGCCACGGCGCGCCAGGCGCTCGAACCGTTGGCCGCGGCCCTCGAACGACGCGGGTTGACCACGGTCACCCTCGACCAGCTCGTCGCATCGGGGCCGTGAACGACCACCGCGCCCTCATCCTGTCCGGGCGGTTCGGCAAAGGCCACGACACCGTGGCGGAGGCCTCGGCCGCGGCCCTCACGCCCCTCGGGGTCACGAGCAGGATCGTCGATTCGATCGAGCTCATGGGAGACACGGGCTCGGCCGCGGGCGAATGGGTCTTCTGGAAGCTGCTCGGGCGCGCCGCCCTCTACGACGCGTTCCACTTCTCGCACCTGCGGACGGGCGGCCGCTTGGCGCGGGGCGCCGACGCGGCCGCGCTGCGGGCCCTCTACCCGCGCTTCCTCGAGGAGGTCGAGCGCGTCCAGCCGGACCTCGTGCTCTCGGTCTTCGCCACGGGCGCGGCGGCCGGCTCCCGCCTGAAGCGCGAGCGTCCCCGAGTCACCACGGTCGTGTTCATGACCGATTCCTACGCGCACCGCTTGTGGGTGCACGAGGGCACCGACCTGTTCCTCGTGACCTCGGACCTGGCGGCCCGCTCGGTGCAGGCCTACCGCCCGCGTGCCCGGGTGGTCGTCGTCACCGCGCCGGTCCGCCCCGAGTTCTACCGCGCCCCGGGGCGGTCAACGGCCCGCGCCGAGCTGGGCGTCCCGGAGGACGCGCCGTGCGCCCTGCTCATGTCCGGCGGGTTCGGCATCGGCCCGCTCGAGGCCGCCGCCCGGCGCCTCGCCGCCGCGGGGATCTGGGTCCTCGCCGTCGCCGGCAACAACCGCCGCCTCCAGTCCCGGCTCGAAGCCGCCGGCAACGCGTCGGATCGTGCCATTCGGTTACACCGATGAGGTGCCGACGCTGATGGCCGCGTCCGACGTCGTCGTCACCAGCTCGGGAGACACGTGCCGCGAGGCCCGGGTGGTGGGGCGGGGCCTGGTGCTGCTCGACGTCGTCCCGGGGCACGGCCGCGAGAACCTGATGCACGAGCTGGAGCTGGGGGGCGCCGTGGCGGCCAGCACGGATCCTCGGCTCCTCGTCGAGGCCGTGGAGGTATTCCTCGCACGCGGCGCCGGTGAGGTGGCCCCGGTCGCCTCCCCCGAGTCGTGGGAAGCCGACCTCCGTGCCGCCCTCGCCGAGATCGGCTACCCCTGACGCCGAGGTCCTCGTCTGCCCTTCGCCACCAATCCGGTCCCGAACCGGGCAGCCGAACGAGCAGTGCGTTCCGCACGATCAGCCGCCTGGTCCGCCGGCAACGATTCGCCGGTTGGCTTCCCGGGGAAGGTCCCCCGTGACTAATCCGGCCCCGCCTCGACGATCAGGCGGGCGCCCCGGTCGTAGGTCAGGTAGTTCCAACCCCAGTTGACGAGCACGTTGGCCCGGTTGCGGAACCCGATGAGCTCCAGGATGTGCAGGCCGAGCCAGGCCACCCAGCCGGGCCAACCCCACAGCTCGATCCCGCCGGCGAGCTGGGCGATCCCGCGGTTACGACCGATCGTGGCCATCGTCCCCTTGTCGCGGTAGCGGAACGGCGACGGCGGGCGGCCGTCGAGCCGGGCCAGGACCTGGTCCGCGGCGTGGCGGCCGGCCTGAATGGCGACGGCCGCGAGCTGCGGGAGGGGCCGGCCGTCGCGACCCACCGGCGCCGCCACATCGCCGATGGCCCAGATCTCGGGGTGGCCCGAGACGGAGAGATCGAACTCCACGACCACCCGCCCGTTGGGGGCCACGGGCAGGCCGAGGTCGGCGGCGAGACCGCTCGCGGCGTACACCGGCCGCCCACACCAGCGTGTGCGTGGGGACCCGGGTGCCGTCGTGCAGGTGGACGGCAGTGGCCTCGACCTTGTCGACGGTCGCGCCGAGCAGCACCTCGACCCCGAGGTGGCGCAACGAGCGCAGCGCCCGCTCGGACAGCCAGGGGCTGAACGTGCCGAGCACCCGGTCGGTGGCCTCGATGAGGACGACGCGCGCCCTGCGCACGTCGAGGTTCTGGAAGTCCTTGCGCAACACCCGGGAGAACAGCTCGGCCATGCCTCCCGCCAGCTCGACTCCGGTCGGGCCGCCTCCCACGATCACGACGTTCAGGGCGCCATCGGCAACGCTGCCCGCGTCCGAGGCGGCGTGCTCGAACCGGCGCAGCACGTGGTTGCGCAGCGCCAGCGCGTCTTGCAGATGCTTCAGCCCGAACGTGTGCTCGTTGACGCCGCTGACGCCGTAGGTCTCCGTGACGGCGCCGGCCGCCAGCACCAGGCTGTCGTAACCGACCGTGGTGGCCGCCTCGAGGTGCAGCTCGCGGGCGGCGAGATCCCCGCCGACGACCCGGCCCATCACGACGTCGACATTGCGCTGGCGGTGGAAGATGCCCCGCAGCGGGTAAGCGATGTCGTCGGCGCCGAGGCCGCAGGTGGCCACCTGGTACAGCAACGGCTGGAAGAGATGGAAGTTGCTCGCATCGACCAGGACGACCTCGACCGGTTCGCCCCGCAGCGCCTTGGCGGCCGAGAGCCCACCGAAGCCCGCTCCGACGATCACGACACGATGGCGCCGGGCCATGCCCTCAAGCCTACGGGGAGGCTTCGGCCGCGCCCGCGATCGCCACCGCGACTTCCGCCGCGACGGCGGCGTTGTGCTCCGCCAGCGACAAGTTGGCAGGGACGCTGCGGCCGGCCGTCGCGCTGGCGATGCGAGCCAGCACGAATGGTGTTACCGCGGGGCCTGTGATCTCGAGCCGGTCGGCCTCGGCGAGGGCGTCTGCGGTGGCAGCGTCGAGCGTGGCCTGATCGAGCTCGTCGGGCTCTGGGATCGGCACGGTGAGGAGGATGCCGACGTTCGGGCGCGGCCTCGCCGCGAACGCGGCGGCCACCTCGCCCGCGGACTCGACGCGATGAGGCACCGGCAGCCCCGATGACCGGGCGTAGAAGGCAGGGAACCAGTCATGGTGCCAGCCGAGCACAGGGACGCCGATCCGTTCGAGCTCCTCGAGGGTCCGGGGGAGGTCGAGGAAGGCCTTGGCCCCAGCGCAGACGGTCACGACCGGATGGGCGGCGAGCGCCCCGAGGTCGGCGCTGACGTCGCCGCGGTCGCCACGGTGCACGCCCCCGATCCCTCCGGTGGCGAACAAGGCGATGCCCACCCGGTGCGCCAGCGCGAGCGAGGCCGAGACGGTGGTGGCTCCGACGTCCCAGCGCTGGGCGAGGGCCACGCCGAGATCGCGCTCGGCCACCTTGCGGGCCGGTCCGAGGATGCGCGCCTCGTCGCCCTCGCCCACGCCCACCCTCGCCACACCGTCGAGCACGGCCGTCACCGCGGGCACCGCCCCGCCCGCCCGGATGGCGCCGACGCAGCGAGCCAAGGCCTCGGCGTTGGCCGGGCTCGGCAGGCCGAGGTGGGAGAAGATCGTCGACTCGAGGGCGACCACGGGTGCACCCGCCGCGAGGGCGTCGGCGACCTCGACGCTGAGCGTGACGTCCAACATCAGGGCGCATCGACGGCGCGCAGCATCAGGGCGCCTCGACGGCGAGGTCGGCGCCCGGTCGGCGCAGGACGGAAGCCGCCAACGTGTGGCCGGCTGACACCGCGGCCACCGGCTCGTCGCCGCGAAGGAGGGCGCTCAGGAAGCCGGCCGCAAAGGCGTCGCCCGCGCCCGTCGTGTCCGCCACGCCGTCAAGGGCGGCCACCGGCACTTCGACCGCGGGCTCACCGCGGATCAAGAGCCGAGTAGGCGCGGCGCCGCGTTTCACGATCAGGGCCCCGACCCGTCGGGGGATGGCGCCGCCGGCTGCGCCGAGCGCGCCCGCCTCGGCCTCGTTCGCCAGCAGCAGATCCGGGGCGAGCTCCTCTACCAGGGCGAGGAACGCGGCGGCGCCGAGATCGTCGAGCAAGCGCCGAGAAGAGGCGTCGATACTGAGGCCGGCCCCGCGTGCCCGCGCCTCGGTCACCAACCCGTAGGCGGTGGTGCCAACCGGCTCTGCCGCGAACGAGTAGGCCGTGAGGTGCAACCACGAGATGCCGTCGAGGCAGTCGTCAGGAACGGCCTCGAGCTGGGGCGCGCTGCCGCGGTCCGTGAGCATCGTCCGCTCACCGCCCGGCTCGACGAGCACGACGACCGTGCCCGTCCTCCCGAAGGAGCGCACTCGCGCGTCGACCCCTTCGCCGACCAACGTCGCGAGCAGCGCCCGGCCCGCCGGGTCGTCGCCCACCTGGCCGATGAACCGGCTCGGCGTGCCCGTTTGCGCGGCGAAGGCGGCGACGTTGGCCGCGCTGCCGCCCCGACGGTGGAACACGCGCGCCGGCGTGTCGGTGGCGGAGACGATGGGGGCGCGCAGCCACACGACGACGTCGTCGAGCAGATCGCCGAAGGTGCAGAGCACGGCCTCAGTCTCCTCGGTACGCCCCCCGCCGGCCGCGCTCGGACTACGACGCGTCCCTGACGGCCGGGACGACGACCACGGGGCACGACGCATGGTGCGCGCAGTGCTGGCTCACCGAACCCAGCAGCAGCCCCACGAACCCGCCGTGCCCCCGCGAGCCGACGACCAGGAGATCGGCACTGCGGGCGGCGTCGAGGAGCGCTTCCGCGGCTGGAGCCTCGACGACGAGCTGCTCGACCGAGATGTCGGCGCGCCCACGACGCGCTTCGGTGACGCTGTTGGCGAGGAAATCCTCTGCCGCCTTCTGCAACTCGAGGGTGTCGGGGATGGCCAGTGGCGTGAGGCCTGTCGGGCCCGCCATGACGGGCACCGCCCACGCGTGGATGGCCACGAGCGTCGCGCCCCACCGTGCCGCCTCGTCCATGGCCCAGGAGAGGGCTCGGCGGGCTCCTTCGGACCCGTCGACACCCACGACGATCCGCTTCATGCCGTCTCCTCGCACGGTGATCCTGCGATCTCACCCTAGGAGCCGCGGGGCCGAACCGTGCCGGGTCTCGGCCCGCTACGTTCGTCCCATGACCCTCGAAGGCGCCGAAGCCATCAACGCGCTGGCGGAGCGGTTCTTCAATGCCATCGAACAGGGTGACGTGGCGGCCGTGGCCGACTGCTACACGCCCGACGCCGCCGTCTGGCACAACTACGACCAACAGGACCAAGGGCGGGCGGACAACCTCCGCGTGCTGGCGTGGCTCGGGCGTCACCTCGGCGGTTTGCGCTACGAGGAGGTCCGCCGAGTGGTGCTCGACGACGGCTTCGTCCAACAGCACGTGCTACGGGCCACGACGGAAGCGGGCGAGGCCATGGAGGTACCGGCGATGATGCGGGTCGAGGTGCGCGACGGTCGCATCCGGCGCATCGAGGAGTACCTCGATACGGCCCAGGTGGCTTCGCTGCGCCGCTGACCCGGTCGGCGCGATCAACGCGCCGCTACACGACGACGCCTTTCAGCGCGGCCGGTTGCCGCGACACCACCACGCCGCCGGGTTGCTCAGTGGTGACGGCGAGGGCCTTGAGGTCGCCCGACGCCGAGAAGGTGACGACGCCGGGATGCGGCCCGAGCACGCCGAGCGAGATCAACTTGTCGCCGATCGCCCCCCAGAGCTGGTACACGCGGTCGGTCAGCGCCGGCAGATCCTGCGCGGCGAGAAAGCCCGTGCCGTTCGGCTCGATGACGGCGCGGGCGTTGAGCGCTCCGTCGGGTGACACGAGGTTGACGAGCGTGGCGTGAGGGTCGGCCGCGGCCTGAGCGAACATCCGCTGCAGGTCGACGTTGGCTCCCGCCTGTTGCTGCAACCGATCGACCTGCCGACCCCGGTCGACGAAGCCGATCCCGAGGATGGCGACCACCGCGGCGGCGACGGCGGCGATGGCGCCGGCCGCGATCACGCCCCAAGGACGGCGCCGGTGCGGCAGCACCTTCGCCAGCTCGGGTCCGGGCTCGGGGGCTTGACCTTCGATGCTGGCGGCGATGCGGTCCCAGAGGCCTTCGGGTGCCGGCGCGCCCGTGATGGCCAGCATGGTCGCCACCTCGCGGTGCTGCTGCAACTCGGCGCGGGCGCGGGGGTTGGTCGCCAGGTACTCCTCGATCTGGCGACGTTCGTCGTCGTCGACGGCATCCAGCGCGTAAGCCCCGAGGAGCTCCTCGATCTCCTCAGGTCGCAGCGTCATCACGACTCACCCAGGGCGAGGCCGACGTCGGCCAGCCCGCTACGAAGCCGCTTGAGCCCAGTGCGGATCCGGCTCTTCACCGTGCCCTCGGGCTCGCCGAGACGCGCGGCGACCTCGCGGTAGGTGTGCCCTCGGAAGTACGCCATCTCGATGGCGGTCCGTTCCCCGCCGGGAGGGCGGACAGCGCCTGGCGGACCTGCTCGGCCGTGGCGAGGTCCCACACCTCGTGCTCGAGGTCGTATCCGGCTTCGGCCGTCGAGCGCGCCTCGCGTTCCTCACGGTTGCGCCGAGCTGTCTCGGAGCGCAGCAGGTCGACCGAGCGCCCATGGGTCTGCGCCAGCAGGTAGCTGCGCAACGACCCCCGGTCGGGGTCGAAGCGTTCCGGCTGGTTCCAGAGTCGCAGGAAGACCTCCTGCACCACTTCCTCCGCGAGAGCCTGATCGGACAGCAACCGGCGAGCGAGCCCGAAGACAGCGCCCGCATGGCGGCGGTAGGCCTCGGCCAGTGCCTCTTGCCGGTACCGGCCGATGGCGAGGACCAGGGCCGCGTCGGACGCGTCGGCGAGCTCCTCTCGCACACTCACTCTACGGAGCGGACGCGACGGCGGATCACCCGAGGGTGAAGGCGCTCACCGTCTCGATGTGCGGCGTGTGGGGGAAGAGATCGACGAGCGTGGTCCGTTCGTGTCGGTACCCCGCGCCGCCGAGGAGACGAGCATCGCGGGCGAGGGCGACGGGGTCGCAGCTCACCAACACGAACCTCGGAGCCCGCGCCGCGGCGAGGGCCGCGACACCGGGCTTGCCCAAGCCTTGCCGGGGCGGGTCGGCGATGACGAGGTCGGCCCGGCGGGCTCGCCAGCGGGCCACGTCGAGGCAGAGGACCTTGGCCGGCTGCCCCGAGAGATTGGTCCGAGCGTCGGCGCAGGCGGCCCGGGAGGACTCGATGGCGACGACCTCCGCTCCCTGGCCGAGGCTGGCGCCCAAGACACCGACTCCGGCGTAGGCGTCCACGAGGACCCGCGGAGGCTCGAGGCCGGCGGCGCCCAGACCTCGGCGACGAGCGCGTCCGCCCCGTCGGCACGGCTCTGGAAGAACGAGCGGGCGCTGACCCGGAACGTCCGGCCGGCGACCTCCTCGCGGAGGTGGGCGTCGCGACCAACGGCGACGTCGGGCGGGAGGACGGAGCGCCCGGCGGCCTGGAGAGGGTGGATCAGGGCGAGGCGATCGCCGGTGCGCGCGCCGCACCGGAGCGTGACCGCGGTCGCTCCCGGGCACTCGACGTCGAGCAGCTCGTCCAGCAGGGGATGGGCGATGAGGCACGCGTCCAGGCCGATGAGGTCGTGGCGGTGCCAGGCGCGGAGGCCGGTCTCGCCGTCCGCGAGCACGCCGAGGCGCAGCGTCGTCCGGAACCCGAAGGGGGGCAGGTCGGGACCGTCGGCGACGATCGGGTCAGCCAACCCTCCTGTGCGCGTGAGGGCCTCGGCCACGATGGCTCGCTTCAGCTCTCGTTGGGCCCGTGGGTCGATGTGCTGCCACGTGCATCCGCCGCACCCGCGGGCCAGGGCGGGGCAGGGCGGGTCGACCCGCGCCGGCGAGGGGGCCACCACGTCGACGACGCTCGCCCGCGCGTAGTCCACTCGCTCCTCGGTGATGACCGCTCGCACCCGCTCGCCGGGCAGCGCGCCGCGGACGAAGACCACCCGCCCCGAAGGCTCCCGCGAGAGGGCGTCGCCGCCGGCCGCCATGCGCGTCGCGAGGAGCTCGACGGGCGCCATACGGGCACCGTACCGCCGCCGGAGTACCGTCCGGCTCGTGGCTCGACCGGTGTTGATCGTCCCGTCCGTGCTCCCTGCCGACCTCTCGCGACTCGCCGAGGAAGTGGCCGCCCTGGAGGCGGCCGGCGCCGACCGCATCCAGTGGGACGTGATGGACGGCCAGTACGTGCCCAACCTCACCTTCGGCCCCGACGTGGTGGCCGCCTGCCGCCCGCACACCACCCTGCCCTTCGAGGCCCATCTCATGATGCTCACGCCCGGCACGCTGGCCGAGCGGTTCGTGGAAGCCGGCTGCGAGCGGCTCATCGTGCACGCCGAATCGGTGGTGCACCTGCACCGGGCCTTGCAGGAGGTGCGAGCACTGGGAGCGAAGGCGGCCGTTGCCCTCAACCCCGGGACTCCGGCCACAGCGGTGGCCAACGTGCTCGACCTCGTCGACATGGTGTTGGTGATGACCGTGAACCCGGGCTTCGGCGGCCAGGAGTATCTCGAGACGATGGAGCCGAAGATCGCCGAGGTGGCGCGCCTCGTCCAGATGGGCGGTCACGAGACGGATGTGGAAGTCGACGGAGGGATCGCCCCCGACACGGTCGGCGGAGCTGTCAGCGCCGGCGCCAACGTCCTGGTGGCTGGGACCGCGCTCTACCGTGACCTCGACGGGCTCGGCCACGCGGTGGCCGAACTGCGCGCTCGGGCCACCGAGGCACGAGCCGCCTGAGCGACAGGCACACCGGCGCCGGCGCCCCCGGGCGCTGGCGATTCGCCGGCGATTCGCCGGGGCCATGCGATTGCCGACCTGACGGCAGGTCGACCCCGAACGAGTCAGCTGTCCGTGCGTCTTCCGCACGTTTCGCCACCCCGTTCGCGGCGGCACGGGACACCCGGCGCCCCTGGCGCCTCTGAATGTCTCTGTCACACCCCGTCCCTACGATGCCGTCAGTGGCCAGAGCCTCCTCGCCGCGCACTGCGCTGCCGCCTCCTCCGGAGGTGATCGTCACGGGCTACGGCCGCGCCGCCCTCGACGCCCTGGCCGGCTGCGTGCGCCGGGCGAAGGCCGGTAACGCCTTGGCCCCGCTGACAGTGGTGGTGGCCTCCAACTACGCCGGCGTGGCGGCCCGCCGAGCGCTCGGGGCCCAAGCGGGAATCATCGGGGTCACCTTCCTCACGCCCTACCGCCTCGCCGAGCTCCTCGGGAGGTCGGTCCTGGCCGCAGAAGGCCGCCGTCCCGTCTCCAATCCGGTGGTCCTGGCCGCGGTGCAGGAGGAGCTGCGCCTCGACCCCGGGGTCTTCGCACCGGTCCGTGCGCATCCGGCCACCGAAGAGGCGCTCGTCACCGCCCATCGACAGCTCGCCGACCTCTCGCCCGGCGCGCTCGCCGGCCTGGCCGGGGCATCCCGCCAGGCCACCGACATCGTGCGGCTGGACCGGCAGGTGAAGGCGCGCCTGGCCGGCTGGTACGACGAGGCCGACCTCTTTGACGCAGCCATCGCGGTACTCGACGCCGGCCATCCGCTCGCCGCCGCTCTCGGTCGCGTCATCGTGCACCTGCCGCAGGACATGAGCCGGGGAGCCATCGAGCTCGTCACTGCCGTCGCCCGCCGCGTGCCTCTCACGGTCGTCCTCGGAGTCACCGGCGACGACGGGGCCGATGCCGCTCCGCTGAGTGTGGTCGAGCGGCTCACCGGCCGCCGGCCCGACGGCGCGCCGCCTCCGAGCCCAGGGTCCATCGCCGTCGTCACCACCTCCGATGCCGACGAGGAAGCCCGCGCCGTGGTGCGTTCGGTGGTGGCGGTTGTTCGGCAGGGGACGCCGCTCGAGCGCATCGCCGTCTTCCATCCCGGCGACTCCCGCTACGCCACGCTCCTCCATCAGCACCTCGACGCTGCGGGCATCCCCGTCAATGGCACCTCGCCCGGGCGTCTCGCCGACAGCATGACGGGCCGCACCCTCGTCGAACTCCTCGCCCTCGGGGCATCCGCACCGCGGCGTGACGCCGTCTTCACCGTGCTCGCCGGCGCACCGCCTCGCGCCGCGGACGGCAGTCCGGTCCCTGTCGCAGCGTGGGAGCGGCTGTCGCGCGAGGCCGGGGTCGTCGGCACGACCCGCAAGGACTGGGAGGCTCGGCTCACGACCCTCGCCTCCATGCGCCAGCGGGAGGCCGAGGCCGGTGGTGAGCCCGCCTCGGCCCGTCGGCGCCGGGAAGCAGAGCAGGCCCTCGCGCTGCGCGACTACGTGCTGCACTTGCTCGACCGCATCGATGCGGTCGCGGCCCAAGAGACATGGGCAACCATGGCCGCCGCCGCGTCCCGCCTGCTGCGCGACCATCTGGGCCGCGAGTGGCATCACGCCCGGTGGCCGGCCGAGGAGCAGGAGGCGGCCGATCGGGTGGCCGCCGTCTTGGACCGTCTCGGTCATCTCGACGCGGTGTCCCCCGGCGTCGAGATCGAGCGGTTCCGAAGAGCCCTCCAGCTCGAACTGGAAGCCGACCTCGGTCGCCGGGGCCGGTTCGGCGACGGTGTGCTCGTCGGTCCTCTCGGCCTCGCGGTCGGCCTCGAGCTCGACCACGTCGCCGTCGTCGGGCTGGCCGAAGGGGTGCTGCCCACCCGCCCTCGCGACGACGCCCTGCTCCCCGACCGTGATCGCGCGCATGCGGCCGGGGAGTTGCCGCTGGCCGCGGAGCGGCAGGACCGCGAGCACCGCCGGCTGCTCGCCGCGATCCGCGAGCTCCCATCGCGTCGTGCTCACCATGCCCCGCGGCGATCTGCGCCGTACGACCGAGCACGTGGCCTCACGCTGGCTCCTCGACCTCACGTCGGCGCATCCCTCCGCCCCGGACCGTTCGGCCGCGCTGTTGGCGCTGGGAGCGCCTTGGTTGCGTCACGTCGGCTCGTTCATGGCGGGCGTGTCCACCGAGGAGCCCGCCACCCTTCAGGAGGCGCGAGTGGCGAGCGTCCTCGCCGGGCGGTCCCTCTCGCGCGACCGCGCCTACGAGGCGGCCCGGCGACTCCTCTCCGCTCGAGCCCGGCCGGCGCTGAGCGAGTACGACGGCTTCCTGGCGGGCGCGTCACTTCCCTCGCCCGCCGCCTCGGGACAGGTGGTCTCCCCCACCCGCCTCGAGCTGTGGGCGGGCTGTCCGTACGCCTACTACGTGCGGTACGTGCTCGGGATCGAGCCCGTCGGGAATCCGGAGGAGCTGCTCGATCTGGCTCCGCTTGATCAAGGCTCGCTGGTGCACCGGGTGCTCGAGGGCTACGTCGCCGACCGGATGGCGGCGCGCGCCCCGGGTGGCGTCGACGAGTCGCTCCTTCGGCGGCACTTCGAGCTGGCCTGCCGGGATGCCGAAGGCCGCGGCATCACGGGCCGGCCCGTGATGTGGCAACGGCGCCGTGAGCAGCTCTGGCACGACCTCGTGCTCTTCGTGAACACCGAGGCCGACTGGGCCGCCCAGGAGGGCGCCGAACCGCTCGCGGCCGAGCTGCGCTTCGGCTTCGACGGCGACCCCGTGCACGTCGCCCTCGGGGGCGGGCGGGGGCTGCGATTCCGGGGCAGCGCCGATCGGGTCGATCGCGCCGGCGACGGCACCCTCGTCGTGACCGACTACAAGTACGCCTCGAGCCACAAGTACCGAGACCTCGGACCCGACAATCCGACGGGCACGGGCACGTTGCTGCAACTGCCCATCTATTCGCTCGCGGCGCGTTCGATGTTCGACACCGACCGGCTCCCGCTACCGGTCCGGGCGCGGTACGCCTTCGCCCGCCCGGACGCCTGGAGCGGGCGTCTGCCCCCGTCCAAGGAGGTCACCGTCGACGACCACGTCTTGTCGGGCTGGACCGACGCCTTGGCGGTGATCGTCGATGGCATCGAGCACGGGCTGTTCCCGCAGTTCCCGCCAGACGACCAGACTCGCTTCGCCGGCTTCGTCGCCTGCCCTGCCTGCGACCCCGACGGCCTGGGCACGGCGATCGTGCAGCGCCGCTGGCAGGCCATCGTCGACGCGCCCGAGCTCGCCGCCTACCTTCGCCTCCGAGGCCTCGAGCCACCGAGCGAGACGGACGACGACCCCGCCGTGGGCGGGGCGGCCGCCGTGGAGGCCGGCCATGGCTGAGCTCCCGCCCGACCAACCCGAGCGCCGCCGCATCGTCGAGGATCTCGACCACACCCTGTTCGTCGAGGCCGGCGCCGGCTCCGGGAAGACGGGCTCGCTCGTCGAGCGCGTATTCGCGCTCGTCGCCGCCGGCGTGCCCATGCGCGACATCGCCGCCATCACCTTCACCGACAAGGCGGCCGCGGAGCTGCGTGACCGGATCCGCCGCCGCCTGGAAGATGCCGCGCTCGGCCTCGGCGCCGACGACACCGGCACCTCCGACGACACCGACGACACCGGCACCTGCGACGAGACCAGCAACGCCGGCTCCGAAGCGTGCTTGCGGGCCCGTCTCGGCGAAGCGCTGGCCGAGCTCGACGGCGCCGCGGTCAGCACGGTGCACGCCTTCGCCCAACGCCTGCTGACCGAGCTGCCCCTCGCGGCCGGCCTGCCGCCGCGCGTGGAGGTGGCCGACGAGCTCACCTCGCAGCTCACCTTCGACGAGCGATGGGCGGCGTTCCTCGACGACCTCCTCGATCCCGATCGCCTCGAAGTGTCCCCGGAGGAGCATGACGCCCTCCTCGTGCTGCTCGAGGCCCGGCGGCCGATCGCCGCGCTGCGTGCCGTCGCCCTCGAGTTCGAGCGCAACTGGGATCTCGTGGCGCACCACGTCCACGGCCAGCCGCCACCGCCGCTCGCCACCATTGAAGTCGGAGGGCTGCTGGCGCAGGTCCGGTCCCTCGCCGAGGAACGGGTCCACGGCGCGGAAGGGGACCGGCTCGTACGTGTGCTCGACGTCTTGGCCAACGATGCCGACGACCTGGAGGCGGCGGCCACACCGCGCGACCAGCTCCGGGTGCTGGCGCGCCTGGGCGAGCGGCGGGGGCGGAACACAGGGTCCAAGCCCAATTGGCGCTTCAGTCGGTGGGCCGACGACCTCGACGCGCTGCGCGCCCAGGTCGAGGACGTCGCCTCCTCGGCACGAGCCCTGGCCCGGGGGCTGACCGAAGCCTGCCTGCGACGCCTCGCCCACCGCCTCGCCCACACCACGATGGAGGCCGCCGAGGAACGCCGCAGGTCGGGTCGCCTCGCCTTCCACGATCTCCTCGTCCTCGCCCGCGGGCTCCTCCGCGACCCCGAGCGGGGACCGGAGGCCCGAGCGGTGCTCCACCAGCGCTACACCCGTCTCCTCCTCGACGAGTTCCAGGACACCGACCCCATCCAGGTGGACATCGCCCTCTTGCTGGCCGCGGATCCTCACGCGCCGATCCCGCCCGGCAGCCGGCCGGCCGGGGGCGCCGGCCGGCTCTTCTTCGTCGGTGACCCGCAGCAGTCGATCTACCGCTTCCGCCGAGCCGACATCGCCACCTTCCTCGCGACCCGCGACGCACTCGACACGTCGCCCGTGCGGCTCAGCGCCAACTTCCGCACCAACGCGCCGGTCGTCGAGTGGGTCAACGCCGTCTTCGACCAACTCTTCGAAGCGGCCCCCGGCGCGCAACCCGAGTTCGCGGCGTTGGCCCCCACGCGCTCGACGCCGCTCGCCGGCCCGGCAGTGGCGACGCTCGGCAGTTCCTCCGACGAGGATCGTCGGGCCCCGGAGGTCCGCGCCCTCGAATCCGGCGACGTGGTCGCGGCCATCCGCGCCGCCGTCGGTCGCTGGGAGCTCGATGACCAGGGAGCGCGCCGTCCGGTGCGCTTCGGTGACATCGCCGTGCTGATCCCCACGCGAACGATCCTCGACTCGCTCGAGGACGCGCTCGAGACGGCCGGGGTGCCCTATCGCACCGAGAGCAGCTCGCTGGCGTACGCCAGTCGCGAAGTGCGTGACCTCCTGCTGGCCTTGCGAGCCGTCGACGACCCCACCGACGAGCTGGCGCTGATCACCGCGCTGCGCTCACCGCTGTTCGGTTGCTCGGATGTCGATCTGTACCGCTGGCGGCACGAGCGGGACGGACGTTGGAACATCCTCGTGTCCCGGCTGCCAGAACCCGAGGAGCACGACCCGGTCCATGACGCCTTCACGAGCCTGCGTGCCCTCGCCGGGGACCGTCATTGGGCCGCGCCGGCCGAGTTGCTCCTGCGGCTGGTGGACGAGCGCCGCGTTCTCGAAGTGGCCGTGGGCAGCCCGAGAGCGCGAGACGTGTGGCGGCGGGTCCGCTACGTGATCGATCAGGCGCGGGCCTGGCGAGAGGCGGGTGGAGGAACGCTGCGGGCCTACCTGGCGTGGGCGACCCGCCAAGCCAGCGACTCGGTGCGCGTCACCGAAGCGGTGCTGCCGGAGACGGATCACGACGCGGTGCGGGTCATGACCATCCACGCCGCCAAAGGGCTGGAGTTCCCGGTCGTCATCGTGGCCGGGCTCACCGCCCGCCCTCGTCGCAACCGCGGGGGCGTCGACGTGATCTGGACCGCGACGGGCCCCGAGTTCCGCCTCGACGACACCTTCGCCACGCGCGACTACGAGATCACCCGCGCGCTCGACGAGCAACTCGACGAGCACGAACGTCGACGCCTGCTCTACGTCGCCTGCACGAGGGCTCGCGATCACCTCGTGGTCTCGCTCCACAGCCGGCGCCAGTTGCCCGACGATCCCCCATCGTGGACGCTGGCCGAGCTGCTCGCCGCCGCCTGCGCGACCGTGGGCGGGCACCAGCCGCTCGACGGCCCGGAGCCGAGCCCCCCGCCGCCGGCCGAGCGGCCGTCACCCTCCGCCGCGGCCATCGCACCGCGAGACCTCGACGAGTGGACGGCCGAACGCCAACGGGTGTTGGCCGCCGCGGGCCGGCCGCGGACGGTGGCCGCCACCTACCTCGATCGTCACCTGCCGGCCGAGGAGCGGGCCGGCGACGATCCCGGTCTGGCCAAGGGAGCCGTCGACCTCGACCAGCCCCCCTGGCAGCGCGGACGGTACGGCACGGCCATCGGCCGGGCCGTCCACGCCGTGCTCCAGACCATCGACCTTCGCTCCGGGGACGGACTGGAGGCGGCCGCAGCGGCTCAGGCGTCGGCCGAGGGCGTCGAGGGCCGGGAGGCGACGATCCGGGCGCTCGCCGCTTCGGCGGTGGCGAGCCGAGCGGTGCGCGACGCCGTCGACGCGGCCGGCTACTGGCGCGAGGTGCTGGTGGCCAGCCCCGTCGGCGACACCCTCCTGGAGGGCTACATCGACCTGCTCTACCGCACGCCGGACGGCCTGGTGGTGGTCGACTACAAGACCGACCAGCCCAAGGACGACATCGACCTCGCGGCGCGGGTGGCCCGTTACCGGACGCAGTTGGCGGCCTACGCCACCGCGGTGGCCGCCGTCACCGGCGAGCCGGTTCGTCGCGCCGTGTTGGTGTTCTGCCGGACGGAGGGCCCGGCCCTGGAGCGGGACGTCCCCGATCTGGCGGGGGCGATGGCGGAGGTGGCCGCGACCCTCCGCGCAACGACAGCCGGAACGCTCCAAGCCCGGCTCGTTTGAGCAACACGAGGAGCGTCAAGACCCCGAGGGCGATGAGCGTGGGCAACACGAACGCCCAGACCACCTGCCAGCCGCGGCCAGACAGGCCCGAGAACACCCCGGTGTCGACCTTGGTTCCGTCGACATTGTGCGTGATGACCTTGTCGCGCTCGGTGCACGGGTCGTCCTTGGCGGTGCCCGGGGGCGGTCGCACCTTCGAGCGCAGCCGTCTGGTGGTCGGGTCGAGCACCGCCCCCACGATGTACTGCCGGCCTTGCTTCAGGAAGCGGATGTCGTCGGGGTAGTCGACCGGCACGCGGGTGCCGGGGAGCTTGCCCGCCCGGATCTGCGCCACCGCGTAACGGGCGGTGACGCCGGTGAGGCCGGTGATGGTGCCGACGAAGACCACGCTCGGATCGACCACGTCGGTGCACTCGGGGGGCTTCGTCGTGGTGGTGGCGATGATCGATGGTGCCGCACCGGTCAGGCCGGTGGGGGCGCCCACTGACGGGACGGTCTCCGCGCCCTGCGCGCCGACCGGGGAAGGACCCGAGAAGGCCAGGAAGCCGCCGGCGAGCGCCAGCGCGGCCACCCCCGCCACCGCGCCCGTCCGGCGAGAGCGCGACCCGCCTCGGTTGCTCGCCATCGTGGCGGTTCAGCGCCCCTCGAACTTCGGCTCGCGCTTGGCGAGGAAGGCGTCCATCGCCTCGGCGGTGTCGGCAGTGGAGAAGTTGACCGTCTGGGCCCAGCCCTCGTCCTCCAGCGCCTGCTCGAGGGTGACCCCGGACGCGTTGTTCAGCATCCGCTTCGTCTGCGCGAGGGCGATCGGTGGTCCCGCGGCGAGCCGGGTGGCCCACTCGGTGACGAATGCGTCGAGCTCCCCTGCCGGCACGACCCGGTTCACGAGGCCGAGCGCTTCGGCTTCCTTGGCCGAGATGATGTCCGCGAAGAAGGCGAGCTCCTTGGCCCGGTGCAACCCGATCAGCCGGGGCAGCACCCACGTACCGCCGAAGTCCACCGAGAGGCCGCGGCGGGCGAAGATCTCGGTGAAGCGGGCCTCGTCCGCGGCCACGATGAGATCGCACGAGAGGGCGAGGTTGCAGCCGGCGCCGGCGGCCACCCCGCCGACCTTCGCGATGGTCGGCTGCGGGATCCGCGCCAGCGCCAGTGCCACGTCACCGACGTGGCGCATCGCGTACCACTGCGGGCGGGCCGGGCCCGTGTCGGCGCCTCCGCCGCTCAGGTCGGCGCCCGAACAGAACGCCCCGCTGGCGCCGGTGATGACGACGACACGATCGTCGCCGGACGCGGCGATCTCGCGGAACGTCTCGAGCAACTCGCCCCACATCACACTGTTGATGGCGTTCTTCTTCTCCGGCCGGTTGAGGGTGATCGTGACGATGCCCCCGGACCGTTCAACGTCGATCGTCTCCACGCCGCCCGACGATACTGGGCGCCGTGGGCCTGAACCCGTACCGCCGCTTCCGGGCGCGACCCCTCGACTACGCAATGGTGGTCGCCGCGGTCGTGGTGGCGCTGGCGCTCGTGCTCTGGGCTCTCCTCGGTTGAGCGCCAACGGCTGGGCGCGCGAGGTCGGCCCGGTCGAGGTTCGCCGCATCCAGCCCTACCAGGCCGTAAAGCGCTACTGGTGCCCCGGCTGCAACGGCGACATCGAGATCGGTACGGGTCACTACGTCGTCGTGCCCATCGCCGCGCCGGATCTCCGGCGCCATTGGCACCATGCCTGCTGGGAGCACCGCGAACGACGCCGGCCCGGCCGGGTCCGCCCCTGACGTCGAGCCGTTGTCAGAACGCGGCCTCCACCACCTCGACCTTGCCGGAAAGCACCGCGGCCACATCGAAGCGGATCTCGCGTGGATGGCGATCGGCCTGTGCGAGCCACGCCGCCGCCAGACGCCGCAACCGGGCCTGCTTGACCGGTGTGACCGCTTCGAGGGGAGAGCCGAAGGCGACCGAGGTACGGGCCTTGACCTCGCAGAACACGACGAGCTCGGCCCGGCCCACGACGAGGTCGAGCTCGCCTTCACGGCAACGCCAGTTGCGGTCGAGCACCAGATAGCCGCGGGCCTCGTACCAGCGAGAGGCCCGTTCCTCGCCGAAGCGACCGTGGGCTCGCCGGGCGAGATCGCGTTCCGACGGGCCTGACGCCGCCATCACGCCTCCTGGCGGGGAAGCTCCTCGACGTTCACGTCCTTGAACGTCACCACCCGGACACGGGGGACGAAGCGGCTGCGCCGGTACATGTCCCAGACCCAGGCGTCGCGCAGCTCGACCTCGACCAGAGGGCGAGAGCCCTGCTCGCCGACGTTCAGGTGGACTTCGTTGGCAAGGTAGAAACGCCGCTCGGTCTCCACCGTGTAGCGGAAAAGGCCGACGACGTCTTGGTACTCCTGGGCGAGGCGCAGCTCACGATCGGCTTCGTAGTTCTCCAGATCCTCGGTGCTCACGCGGGCCTCACGGCGCCAAGGGTACGCCCGCGGCACGACAGGCCGGGACCGCTCAGACTCGCTTCTCCTTGATCTTGGCCGCCTTCCCGGTGCGCTTGCGCAGGTAGTAGAGCTTGGCCCGCCGCACGTCTCCTCGCGACACCACCTCGAGCTTGGCGATGATCGGCGAGTGGACCGGGAAGGTGCGCTCGACGCCCACCTGGAAGCTCACCTTCCTCACCGTGAAGGTCTCCTGCAGGCCCGAGCCCTGGCGAGCGATGACGTTGCCCTGGAACACCTGCAGGCGCTGGCGCGTCCCCTCGACCACTCGGACGTGGACTTTCACCATGTCGCCCGGGCCGAAGTCGGGAATGTCGTCGCGGAGGCTGTCCTGGTCGATGAGATCGGTGGGCTTCATGGCGCGCGCTACTCCGGGTGCCGGACATCGGGGGCCCCCTCGGGGGACAGGGAAGGATAGGCCAGCGGAGGGGTTTCCCTCAACAGCACCCCCTCGGCCTCGGTCAATCCTCCGCGGGCCGCCAGCAGATCGGGCCGCTCTCGCCGCGTGCGATGGAGGGCCTGCGCCAGGCGCCAGCGCTCGATGCGCCGGTGGTCGCCCGAGCGGAGGACCTCGGGCACGGCCCAGCCCCGGAACTCCGCCGGTCGCGTGTAGTGCGGCGCCTCCAACAGCCCATCGGCAAAGGACTCGGAGGCCGCCGAGGTGTCGTTCCCCATCACGCCGGGCACGAGCCGGACGACGGCCTCGATGACGACGATGGCCGCCGCTTCGCCCCCGGCGAGGACGTAGTCGCCGATCGACACCTCGTCGTCGACGAGGTGCTCGCGGACGCGGTGGTCGACGCCTTCGTACCGACCGCACAGCAGGGAGAACCCGGCGTCGGCGGCCAGCTGCGCGCCGAGGGCCTGGTCGAAGCGCCGCCCGGCCGGGCCGAGCAGCAACAGAGGTCGAGGCGGGGCGGTCGCCTCGACGGCGGCGAACACGACGTCGGGCCGCAGCACCATGCCAGCTCCGCCGCCGAAGGGGGTGTCGTCGACGGAGCGGTGCGCATCCGTGGCATAGGCGCGCAGGTCGTGGGTACGCAGGTCGACGAGGCCCGCGGCTCGCGCCCGGCCGAGGAGGCTGCCGTGGCAGTAGTCGTCCACGAGCTGCGGGAAGATGCTGATCACGTCGATGCGCACGCGCCGGCGAGCGTACCGACGGTCGCCTCGAGCGGCTCCGGCGGCGACGGCCGCCACCCCCGGTGATCTGACGCGGCTGGTTGGCGTAGAGCACCGCTCAGCCGCGTCAGATCGTGTGCACGACCGGGCCGCGATCAGTCGAAGAGGCCCTCGGGAGGCTCGATCACCGTGATCCCGTCCGCGCAATCCCGCACGAACACCACCGGCACCAGCGCGCCCGAATCGAGCTCGAGCAGCTCGTGGGCGGGGTTGGCCAGCACCGAGACGACCACGCCCCGGTGCGTGCCGTCCCGGTCGACGACGAGCGTCCCCACGAGCTCGTGGACCCACAGCACTCCCTCGTCGTCGTCGACGGGCTCGGCGGACAGTCTCAGCCCCACGAGGCGTTGGGCCTGGTTGCGGTCGCCGACGCCGCGGAAGTGGACGATCCATCGCGCCTGGTGGCGGCGGGAGGTGGCCACGACGAGGGGACCCTCGGCCGTCCACAGCACGGCCTCGGGCGACAGGCGCCCGGGCCGGTCACTCACCAGCTCCACGATCACCTCGCCCCGCAGCCCGTGGACCTTGGCCACCCGCCCGACCTCGAGGAGCCGGTCCGGACGCTCGAGCACGGGGGTCAGTCGACGAAGTCGACGTCGACGCTCACGCCGTCGCGGGTCGCGGCGGCCCGCACCACGGTGCGGATGGCCTGCGCCGTTCGCCCGCGGCGCCCGATGACGCGACCGAGCTCGCCCGGCGCCACCCGCACCTCGAGGAGGACGCCGCGCCGGCGCTCGGACACCTCGACGCTGACCGCATCCGGATCGTCGACGAGAGCACGCACGAGGTAGTCGAGCACCACGACGGCCGTGGCGGCCGGAACCAGGTTGGCCGCTTCGACCTCAGTCATGCGTCACTTCGCCTTCGCCGCGGTGAACTCGGCCCAGGCCCCCGAGATCTCGAGCAGCTTGTGGACGCGGTCGGTGGGCTGGGCCCCTTGCCGCAGCCACTTGAGGGCCTTCTCGTTGTCGATGTTGACCACCGACGGCTCGCTGCGAGGGTTGTACTGGCCCACGATCTCGATGAACCGGCCGTCGCGCGGCGAGCGGCTGTCGGCGGCCACCACGCGATACGTGGGCTGCTTGGTCTTGCCGACCCTCACGAGTCGGAGCTTCACTGCCATTGCTCGTTCGTTCTCCTTCGAGCCGGGCGTCCGGCCACGTCTCCTCGGGGTCTCCCCCGTCTCTAGTTCAGGCCGGGGAAGCCCGGCGGGAGGGTGGGGGGCATCCGGCGCTTGCCCTTCTTGGTGCCGAGGCCACCCATCCGCTTCATCATCTTCTGCATGTCCTGGAACTGCTTGACCAGCCGGTCGACCTCCCCGGTGGAGGTCCCGCTGCCGTTGGCGATGCGGACCCGGCGGCTGCGGTCGATGACGCGAGGCTGGCGGCGCTCGTCGAAGGTCATCGAGTGGATGATCGCCTCCACCCGCTTGAGCTCGTCGTCGTCGATCTTGGCGTTCTTCAACTCCTTCGGGACCCCGGGGAGCAGGCCGACGATACTCGACAACGAGCCCATCTTCTTGAGCTGCTGCATCTGGTCGAGGAAGTCGTCGAAGGTGAACTCCCCCTCCATGAGCCGCGCCGCGGCCTCTTCGGCCTGCTCCTTCTCGAAGACCTGCTCGGCCTTGTCGATCAACGTCAGGACATCGCCCATGCCCAAGATCCGGCTGGCCATGCGATCGGGATGGAACTGATCGAAGTCGCCGAGCTTCTCTCCTGTCGAGGCGAAGGCGATCGGGCGGCCGATCACCTCCTTCACGGAGAGGGCGGCGCCACCTCTCGCGTCGCCGTCGAGCTTCGACATGATGACCCCGTCGAGCTCGAGGGTCTCGTGGAACGCCTCGGCCGTGTTGACCGCGTCCTGGCCGGTCATGGCGTCGATGACGAGGAAGGTGTAGTGCGGCTGGATCCGCTCGGAGATGTGGCGGACCTGGTCCATCATCTCGACGTCGATGGCCAGCCGGCCGGCCGTATCGACGACGACGACATCGCGGCCGAGACGGCGGGCCTCCTCGACACCATGGCCCGCGGTCGTCACGGGGTCGCCTGGCTTTGAGAAGACGGGCACGTCGACCTGGCGGCCGAGCGTGCGCAGCTGCTCGACGGCGGCCGGGCGCTGCAGGTCGGCCCCGACCAGCAGCGGGTTGCGGCCCTGGGTCTTGAACCAGCGGGCCAGCTTGGCCGAGGCGGTCGTCTTGCCCGAGCCCTGCAGGCCGGCCATGAGCACGATCGTCGGTGGCTTGCCCGTGTGGGTGATCTTCAGGGTCTGCCCGCCGAGCGCGGTGGTGAGCTCGGCATTGACGATCTTCACCACCTGCTGGCTGGGGGTGAGGCTCTTGGAGAGGTCGGCGGCGAGGCACCGCTCCCGGATCCGGCCGATGACGGTGCGGACGACGCCGACGTTCACGTCGGCTTCCAGCAGCGCCACCCGGATCTCTCGGAGCACCTCGTCGATGTCGCTCTCGCCCAGACGGCCGCGTCCCCGGAGGCGCTTGAAGATCCCTTCGAAACGGTCCGACAATCCCTCGAACATGCAACCGGTCAGCCTACCGGCCCCGCCCTCGGCCGCCCGAGCGGCCGGCACTACTCGGCGAAGAGGGCGTCGATGAACTCGTCGGGGTCGAAGGGGACGAGGTCGCCGACCGCTTCTCCCACCCCCACGAGCTTCACGGGGATGCCGAGCTCGGTCTGGATGGCGAAGACGATGCCGCCTTTGGCTGAACCGTCGAGCTTGGTGAGCACGACGCCACTGACTTCGGTGGCGTCCGCGAACTCGCGGGCCTGATTGAGCCCGTTCTGGCCGGTCGTAGCGTCGATGACGAGCAGGACCTCGGAGACGTGCCCGGGCTCGCGGCCCGCGACCCGGCGCACTTTGCGCAGCTCCTCCATGAGATTGGTCTTCGTGTGCAGCCGGCCGGCGGTGTCGCCGAGCACGAGGTCGCACCCGCGCGCCGCGGCGCGCTGGACGGCGTCGAAGATCACCGCGCTCGGGTCTCCCCCTTCGGCTCCGCGGACGAAGTCGGCGCCGGCGCGCTCGGCCCACAACCCCAGCTGTTCGGCTGCCGCGGCCCGGAAGGTGTCTCCCGCGGCCAGCACGACCCGATGGCCCTCCTCCCGTTGCTGGGCCGCCACCTTGCCGATGCTGGTCGTCTTGCCGACCCCGTTGACCCCCACGAATAGCCACACATCGGGTTGGCCTGGGCCGGCGTCGGCGAGATGGAGCTCGCGGTCAGCGCCGGCCAGGCGTTGCTTCATCTCCTCCTTCAACGCATCGAGCAAGGCCGCGGGCTCTTCGATCCGCTTCGCCTTCACCGCGTCACGGAGCGGGTCGAGCAGCTCGGTCGTGAGCTTGATGCCCACGTCGGCCCGCAGCAGCGCCTCCTCGAGGTCGTCCCAGGCCTCCGCGTCGATCCCTCGGGTGCGGACGCCGGTGAACGCGGCCGTGAACGCGCTGCGGGCCTTGGCCAGGCGGTCGCGCAGGCGGGGCCGCTCGATGACCTCCGGCGCCGGAGGTGCCTCCTCGACAGGGGCGAGAGTGGCCTCGATCTCGGCTTCCAGCTCGGGCGGCACGACCACCGGCGGGGCGACCTCGACGGCGGGCACGCCCCGTCGAGGGGCGGGCGGCTCCAGCTCGAGCTCCCGCCGGCGATGGGCGCGACTGACAACCACCACGCCGAGGCCGAAGCCGACCCCGACGACGAGCAGGATGAGGATGATGACGAGCTCCATGACGGACCGAACGCTAGTGGGACTCGGTCACACGACCAGCGTGGCGATGCCCCCGGCCCGCAGCTCGAAGCTCTCGTCGAAGGCTCCGACGTCACGGCCGCGGAGGTCGACCAGCCGTCCCCGACGCCCGGCAACCTGGACCCCAGCCGGGACCGGGCGTGGGTTGAACACACGGAGCTCGAGCTCGCCGCTGGGTGTCCGCCTCAGCGATGACACCTCGGCGCCCTCGACCGCCAGCGCCTGGTGAACCGCCGGTGCAGTGCCGAGACCCGCACCCTGGCTCAATTGGAGCGGCACGAGGATCTCGTCGGCCAGCGCGTAGGGGTCGACCGGGCCCACCGCGACGGCATACTGCACGCTGTGGCGGCCGGGAACCTGGGCGCCCGCCACGGGGATCACGGGGCCGGCGGGGAGCGGCCTGGTGGCCATCGGCGCTCGCGACAGGTAGCCCGTGGCTCGGAGCAGGGTGAGCGCGAGCTCGTGCGCGCGGCCGTTGCGCAGATCGACGAGCTCGTACTCGGGCGTGCCCGCGTGCACCACCGTGAGCCCGCCCGCCTGTACGAAGCGGCGAGCGGGGAAGGTGGGCAAACCCATCTCCGTGGGGCCGCCCTCGGCCACGAGGCCCCGCTCGACCACCCCGAAGGCGCACTCGGCCCGCGAGCAGATGGCGGGCTCGGGCAGCGCGAAGTGGGCGCGCAACCGGTGGTCCTCGGCGCGGTTGTCGAGCTCCACCGCGACGCGAACGGCGCGTTCGCCTGCCCGCAGCTCCACCGTGGTCGCGACCTCGACGTCGACCAGTCCAGCCCGCCTGCTCCCGTCCGGATCGAGGCGAGCGGGCCACTGGTAGGTCGCCACGAGGCGCAGGCGCGCTCGCAGCGGCCCGGCCTCGAGCACCTCGACCTTGGCGTCGACGGCCCGGTCCACGACCGCGTCGCGGCGCGGCGGGCACCAGTTGTAGGTGTCGCCGGCGTCGCCGCCGTCGACGAGGCGGCCGAAGCCGGGCCGTCCGTCGATCGAGAACGTGCCCGTGGCCGCATCGAGCGCGCCCGTCACGAGCCCGTTGCCGACGGAGTGGCCGATCACCGTCACCGGGTCCACCCCGACGACACCGGGCGCCCAGGCTCGCCAACCGAAGCCGGGCACGTGAGGCGCGAAGGCGAGGACGCTCACCGAGGGCGCCTCTTCCACCCAGGCCCGGACGGGCGTGTTCGGTCGGTCGTCGACGCGTGCCAGGAGGGCGGCCCGCACCGACGCGCGGGTGGCGGGCTCTTCGCCGCTGTCGTCGACCCGGAGCACCAACTCGACGGCGCCGTCAGCGGCCGAGGCGTACGAGGCCGTCCGGAGATGTGACATCCACGAGACCATCTCGACCAACGTGGCCACCGCGCTCGTCGCTTCGGCCTCGAGCAACAGTCGGCGGCCTGGTCGGACCTCGAGGAGCTGCGTGCCGAGCGGTGCTTCCCCGCCGGCGACCTGCAACTCGACGAGGCCGCTTCGATCGCGCGCCGACGGGTTCACGACCACCGGACCGGTGACGGATTGCTGCGCACCTACGAACCGCAGCGCGTCGGTCGTGATGTCGCGTGCGACGCCCGACGCGTCGGCGTAGCGCGCCAGGACGGCATCGGCCACGTCGTCGACGCTGCAGGCGCACACCGAGTCGTGCGCGGCGTTGCGGATGACGTCGAGCCAGGCTTGTTCGAGCCAGACCGTAGGCCAGCGCTCGGCCGGCACGAAGAGCGCGGACAGAGGCTCGGCGAGGCGCTCGAGCTCACGTTCGGCGCGGGCCACCGCCTGGCGGACGTCGAGCCGGTTCGAGGCGACGCCCATGAGAAGGTTGGCCCGCGCCCCCGAGCGCAGCTCGCCCTTCCACACCGGCAGCCACTCGGTCGGTGCCGTTGCGAGGTGGGCGGCCAACGAGCCGATGGTGAGGGCGTAGCGGTCCGTGAGCCGGTTCGCGGCCGCCACGACCCGCGGAAGGGCAGGCTGCACGGCCCGGTGATCGCTGCCGTTCATCCAGAGCAGCGCGCCGTCGCCGAGGAGAGCGAACTGCTCCTGCTCGACGTCCGCCAGCCGCCCGAGGAGAGCGTCTGGCTCCTCGGGCAGCTCCGCGCCGTTACCGTACCCCTGGGGGAGGTACTCGGTGCGCACCACCGAGCCGTCGAGCGCCTCCCAGCAGAAGGCGGTGCGATCGACGGCCAACGGCACGCCGCGCCAGACGACCGTGTGCTCGAAGCCGAGCTGGCGCAGGATCTGGGGCATCTGGGCGATGTGCCCGAACATGTCGGGGAGGTAGCCGATCTCCATCGCCCCGCCGAACGCCTCGGCGCGCTCGAGCCCGAGTTGGAGGTTGCGCACCAAGGTCTCGCCCGACACGAGGAATTCGTCGGGCAGCGTGTACCACGGGCCGACGGAGAGGCGGCCGGCGGCCACGAGCGCGGCGATACGGGGCCGGTGTTCGGGCCGGATCTCCAGCACGTCGTCGACCACGGCCATCTGGCCGTCCAGCAGGAAGTGCGTGAAGTCCGGATCATGCTCGAGCACGTCGAGTAGCTGGTCGACCACCCTGACGAGCTTCCGCCGGAAGGAGACGAACGGCTCGTGCCACTCCCGATCCCAGTGCGTGTGGGCCACGATATGAACTTGACGCGGCAGGCACTGTTCGCTCGCCATCATCGGGCGAGCGTAGGGCGACGAAACCCCCGCCGGTCAGACCTGCGCCACCAGTGGGGCACCGATTCGGTCCCGATTCGTTGCCGGCACCGATTCGGTGCCGATTCGTTGCCGTACTGGCTGGCCCGAAACGAACGGGTCAGCTGGTTCGCTGAAGCGGACCCGGTGAGCCGGCCCCGGCGACGGCTCAGGCGTTGGCCCGCATCCGCTCGGACACGACCTTCGACGAGCCTCCCGGCTGCATCGTGACGCCATAGAGGCTGTCGGCCGCCTCCATGGTCCGCTTCTGATGACTCACGATGATCAGTTGCGCCTCACGCCGGAACTCCTCGACCAAGCCGAGGAAGCGGTGGAGGTTCACGTCGTCGAGCGCCGCCTCCACCTCGTCCATGACGTAGAAGGGCGAAGGGCGACTGCGGAACACCGCGAAGAGGAAGGCGAGCGCCGTCAGTGAGCGCTCGCCGCCCGACAGGAGCGACAGCTTCTTCACGTTCTTTCCGGACGGCTTGGCCTCCAACTCGATGCCCGTGTCGAGCAGGTTGTCGGGCTGGGTGAGCACGAGCTCGCCACGGCCACCGGGGAAGAGGGTGCCGAAGAGCGCCGCGAAGTGCGCGCTCACGTCCGCGAAGGCAGCCTCGAACACGGCTTCGATCTCGGCGTCAACGGCCTTGATGACCCGAGCGAGCTCGCGGCGAGTGGCCCGCACGTCCTCGAGCTGTGCCTCGAGGAAACGGTGACGCTCTTGCAGCGCGGTGAACTCCTCCAGCGCGAGCGGGTTGACCGGCCCGAGGATGCGCAGCTCCCGCTCGAGCTCGCGGGCGCGCCCAGCCGGGGAGGTGCCCTCGGGCAGCGGCGGGCATTCCGCCACGAGGGCGACCTCGGGCTCGACGTCGTGGTCACGCCGGAGCGTGTCGACGACCGCCTCCAGTCGCATGCGGACCTCGGCTTGCTCGATCTCGGTGCGGCGCTCCCGCTCGCGCGCCTCCTCGAGTTGGCGCTCGGCGATGGCCCGGCGATGACGAAGGCTGTCGAGGTCGGCGGCGGCGGCGCGAGCCGCTTCGGTCTGGCGGCGGCGGCGCTCGGCCAGGGCCTCGTGCTCGGCGTCGAGAACCTCTTGATGGCGAGCCACCACTGCGTGGAGACGATCCAGGGCGGCGATGACCCTCGCGAGCTGGAGCCGGCGGGCCTCCGCGCCGGCACGCGCCTCCGTGTCGGCCCGGAGACGAGCCTCGATCTCCTCGATCCGCCGACGGAGGAACGCGCCCCGTTCTTCGAGCGCCGCGGTCCTGGCCACGAAGCCGTGACGGCGGTCCTGCAGGATGGCGGCGCGCTCGTCGAGCGATGCCACGAGGAGCTGGTGGGCCCGGGCCGCCTCCGCCTCGGCCGACTCCTCGGCTTCGAGACCGGGCAGGACGAGTTGCAGCTCCGTGAGCCGCGCCATTTCGCGACCGTGGCGCTCCTCGACCTCCGTGAGGGCGGCCCGGAGCGCATCGGCCTCGGTGATGGCATCGCGCCGCTCGGCCTGAACCCCGCCGAGGCGTTCGGCACCGGCCGCGAACGCCGCATCGTGGTCGTCGAGGCGGGCGGCGTGCTGGGCCTCGGCGGTGCGGGCGGCCGAGAGGGCCAACCGGGCGGCGGCGACCTCCTCGACCCGCGCACGGATGTCCACCTCGGCCGCGTCCACCACGGCCCTGGCCTCGTCGAGGGCCGCACCGGTGGCTCCACTGGCCGAGCCGCCCACCCGCCAACCGAGCGGTCCGAAGCAGTCCCCGTCACGAGTGACGACGAGGGCGCCGGGATGATCGAGGGCGATCGTCAACGCCTGCTCCCAACCCCCGTCGGCCACAACGACTGCACCCAGCAGCGCGTCGAGCAGCCGGTCCACGCCGGCGGAAGAAGGGCCCTGCCGGGCCCGCACGTGGCGACGCACCGCCTCCCCGGCAGGGGGCGCGACGACCGCCGGGAGGGCCGTGCCGAGGGCGAGCACCGCACCGGGAGTGGCGGCCGCGCGCAGGCGAGCGAGGGCACGGCGCGCCGGTTCCACCCCCTGGATGATCACCGAGGCGAGCGTCTGCCCCGCCGCCGCCTCGAAGGCCGCTTCCCAGCCCTCGTCGACGTCGACCAGCTCCACGAGCGTCCCGACGACGCCGTCCACCCCCTCGAGCCGTTCGGCTCCGGCGCGCGCCCGGGCCTGGTCCACGGCAAGGGCGAGCGCGTCGGTCCGTGCCGCGCAGGCCTCGCGGTGGGCGAGCGCGGCCATGTGGGCCCGCTCGGCGAGGGCGAGGGCCGCCTCCCGCTCCACCCGAACCTGCTCGGCCGCCAAGATCGCCCCGACCAATGGAGCCTCGACCGCCTCGGCGGCGGCGCATTCGGCGCGCACCCGCTCGCTCTCTTCGGCCAGCCGCGCCGCCCGCTCCTCCACGGCCACCAACCGGCCCGACAACCGAGCGGCCTCGGCTGCGCCTCGCTCGACGGCGGCCGCCCGCGTCCGCAGCTCGCCCCTCGCCTCGGCCGCCGCCCCGAGCGCGCCGGCGACGGGACGGCTGCCGCTAGCTGCCTGCCGCTCCGCGGTCAGGGTTTGCTCGTCGCGAGCGAGGTCGGCCGCTTCGGGCTCGAGCTGGCGAAGGCTCGCCGCCACCTCTTCGAGCTCGTCTCGCATGCCGGCCGCGTCGGCTTCCAAGCTGGCGACCATGCTCGTGTGCAGCAGCCGGACCACGTCTCGCTCGGTGGCCCGCCGACGCTCGACGATCACCGCGTCGAGGCCACGGGCTCGTTCGCGGAGCTGCTCGACGCGGGCCACGACATCAGCGAGGTCCGATCCGCCGAGCGCGCCCAACCGATCCTCGGCCGCCATCACCGACGTGTCCAACGCGGCGAGCTCATGGCGCAGCGCGGCCTCCGCGTCGACCCCGGCCCCGCGTTGCGCCTCGAGGGTGGCCAGCCGTCCCCGCAGCGCGACGATCTCGCGGCCCGCGAGGTGGAGTCGCAGCGCCTCGAGCTCGGCGGCGATCTCACCATGGCGTCGGGCGGCTTCGGCCTGCCGTTCCAGTGGCCGGAGCTGGCGGCGCACTTCGCGCAACAAGTCCTGGAGGCGGAGGAGGTTCGTCTCTGTCGCCTCCAACCGCCGCTCGGCCTTCTCCTTGCGCTTGCGGTGCTTGAGGATGCCGGCGGCCTCCTCGATGACGGCTCGGCGCTCCTCCGGGCGGGCGTTCAACACGGCGTCGATCTGGCCCTGGCTCACGATCACGTGCTGCTGGCGGCCCACCCCAGTGTCGGACAGCAGCTCTTGGATGTCGAGGAGACGGCAGGGCACGCCGTTGATTGCGTACTCGCTCTCGCCCGTGCGGAACAGCGTCCGGGCCAGCGTGACCTCGGTGAACTCGATCGGCAAGAGCCCGGCCGAATTGTCGATGGTGAGGCGCACTTCGGCTCGCCCGAGCGCGGGCCGTCGGTCGGTGCCCGCGAAGATCACGTCGTCCATCTTCTGGCTGCGCACCGCGCTCGGCGCCTGGGCGCCGAGCACCCAGGCGACCGCGTCGACCACGTTCGACTTGCCGCTCCCATTGGGGCCCACCACGACCGTGACCCCGGGCTCGAACTCGAGCGTCGTCGTGTCGGCGAAGGACTTGAAGCCCCGAAGGGTCAGGGAGCGGAGGAACACGCAGGCCCCTGGGTCGTGGCGGACAGGTCGGTTCACCCTAGCGAGCCCCCTCCCGGAGATCGGGGACCACGAGGATGACCCGCGTGGCCGGCGCGCCGAAGGCCTCGACCTGCGGCCGAGGCCCTCAGCGCTGGCAGCCGCGGCACCAGAACGTCGAACGACCGCCCCACCGGGCGCGCTCGACGGTGCCCCGGCATCGCCGGCACCGACTTCCCGCCCACGCGTAGACATGGTGCTGGTGCTGGTAGTCGCCCCCGCGACCCCACAGGTCGACGTACTGCGCGTCGCCCAAGGTGGACCCCCGGGCCTCGATGGCGGCGCCGAGCACCGCACGCAGCGAACGGTGCAACCGGTGGACGTCACCGCCGCTCAGCGTGGAGGACACGCGGCCGGGCGCGAGCTGCGAGCGATGCAGGATCTCGTCGGTGTAGATGTTGCCGAGGCCGGCGATGCTGCGCTGGTCGGTGAGCAGGTACTTCAGCTGGCGAGCCCGCTCGGTCACGACCCGGCCGAGCGCGTCGGGGGTGCCCAGGTCGTCGAACGCATCCGGCCCCAACAGGGCGAACTCGGGCGCCAGAGACGACCCCGACGGGACCACGACGACCTCGCCGAAGGTGCGAGGGTCGACGAATCGCAGCTCGAGACCGTCGTCGAGGGCGAGCACGACATGGGTGTGACGGGGGCGGGGAGCCTCGGGGGGCGCGAGGAGGAGCTGGCCGCTCATGCGGAGGTGCACCACGAGCGCGGCCGGCGAGTCCAGGGGCAGGACGAGGTACTTCCCGCGCCGCCCAGCGGCTTCGAAACGCCGGCCGAGCAGCCCCGCCTCGACTGCGCCCGGTGAGCTCCGCCGCACCGTACGGGCGCCGGTCACCTGCACGCCCACGACGCGCCGGCCCACGACGGCCTCGGCGAGGCCTCGCCGCACGGTCTCGACCTCGGGCAGCTCAGGCATGGGTGATGGGGTGCTCGCCCTCCAACGCCTCCCTCGCCATGCGGGCCGCGGCCTGCTCGGCCTGCTTCTTGGACCGCCCTTCCCCGTGCCCGAGCACCCGCCCGTCGATGTGCACCCGGGCGAAGAACCGCTTGGCGTGGTCAGGGCCCTCCTCCGTGACCACGTAGAGGGGTGGTTGGACCAGGAGGCGCGCCGCCAGTTCCTGGAGGGCGGTCTTGTGGTCGAAGCCGCCCACCCGGCCGGCGGCCTCGGCCAGCCGGTCGCCGACCAGGCGGATGACGAGCTCGTAGGCGGGCTCCGTCCCCCCGTCGAGGTAGACCGCGCCGATCACGGCTTCGAGGGCATCCGAGAGAATCGACGGCTTCGTGCGGCCGCCCGCCGCATCCTCCCCCTTGCCGAGCAGCAGCTCCGCGCCGAGATCGAAGGCGGCGGCCACCTGGGCCAGGGCCGTCGCGTTCACGACGGCCTTGCGGAGGTCGGTGAGCTGCCCTTCGGCGAGCGACTCGTGGCGGCGGTAGACGAGATCGGCCACCACCCAACCCAGCACCGCGTCACCGAGGAACTCGAGGCGCTCGTTCGAGCTCTGACCCTGGAACTCCGCGCACCACGATCGGTGAGCCAGGGCTTGGCGCAGCAGCGAAGGATCCCGGAACCTGTAGCCGAGGCGCTCGCGCGAGCGCCTCCAGGTCTGGGCCGGTGCTCAGGATTGCTTCACCCGGTCGCACACGTAGTCCACGGCGTCCCGCACGGTCTTCAGGTCCTCGAGGTCCTCGTCCTCGATGCGGAAGCCGACCGAGCGCTCGGCGAGCTCCTCCTCCAAGGCCTCGACGAGCTCGATGAGGGCGAGCGAGTCCGCGTCGAGGTCGTCCACGAAGGACTGGCCCTCGCTGATGGTGCCGGGATCGATCTCGAGGATGTCGGCCAACCGATCGCGAACGAGCTCGAAGACCTCTTGCCGATCCATCGGTCCGTGCTCGACGTGGGTCTCGGCCGGCAACCCATCCTCCTCGACGGTCGCTGGTTATCGCGCCATCAGAGCGTCGCGTGACGCCCGAGGGCGGAGCCGATGCTACCGGAACCAGGCTCTCAGACCCGGCCGACGGTCGCCCGCAGCTCCCCGACGACGTCCGCCTCGACGAGCTCGGTGGCGACTCGGATGGCGTTGGCCACAGCCCGCGCGCTCGAGGAGCCGTGGCTGATGATGCAGACCCCTTCGACGCCGAGGAGCATGGCCCCTCCGTAGGTCTCCGGGTCGATCGTCTCGTAGAACGGCGCCAGCACCGGGCGCAGGATCTCGCCGGCGCGCTGGTAGGCCGGGTCGGACTCGATCGCGCCGGTCAGGGCGCGGGCCACGGCCGAGGCGCAGCCTTCCAGCGTCTTCAACACGACGTTGCCGGTGAAGCCGTCGGTCACGACGACGTCCACCTCGTGGGACAGGACGTCTCGCCCCTCGATGTTGCCGATGAACTCGAGGCCCTGGGTGGCGGCGAGTAGCTCGTGGGTCTGCTTCACGAGGTTGTTCCCCTTGCCGGACTCCTCCCCGATGGACAGGAGGCCCACCTTGGGCTCCTTCACGCCGTAGCGGTGGCGGAAGTAGACGCTGCCCATCTGCGCGAACTGCACCAGCCAGTCCGGCTGGCAGTCCGCGTTGGCGCCCGAGTCGAGCAGTATCGTCGGCGTGCGCTCGCCCGCGCCGGGGATGGGCAGCGCGGTGGCGATGGCCGGGCGGCTCACCCCTCGGATGCGGCCCATGCGCAACAGGGCCGAAGCCATGGCGGCACCGGTGTTGCCCGCCGACACCATGGCCGAGGCGCGCCGGTCGCGCACGAGCTCGGCCGCCCTGACCAGGGAGGAGTCCTTCTTCCGGCGCACACCGCTGGCCGGGTCGTCGCTCATGCCGATGACCTCGGAGGCCTCGAAGACAGGCAAGCCACCGGTGTCGGTGAGGTCCGTTCCTCGGCCCACCAAGAGCACGCCGAACCCCGCGCGCTGGGCCTCGAGCGCCCCTTCGACGATGGCGCCCGGGGCCCGGTCGCCCCCCATCGCGTCGACGGCGACGGGCAGGGACATCGCCGTCCCCTAACCGACGTCGACGGCGACGCGGTTCTTGTACCAACCGCACGTCGGGCACACGACGTGCGGCTGCTTCACCGAGCCACATCTCGGGCAGGTGCTGCGGGCGGGGGCGTCGAGCGACCAGGCCGCGGCGCGGCGGCTGCCGCTCTTCGACTTCGACTTCTTCTTCTTCGGGACGGCCATCGCTCGCGATCCTCTCCTGGAGGGCGCCCGTCACCCTCAACGGCTGCGGGGCCCTCGCCGGCCGCCGAGCCGACGAAGGATAGCGGCTTGGGCCGTGGCCGCAAGGGTCGGTCGGTCCGCCAGCGCCTCTGGTCGACCAGAGTCCACGGACCCCTCCCTCCTCACTCACGGTCGAGGCGCTCGCGAAGCTCGTCGAGCGCGGCCCACCGGGAATCGGTGCTGCGCTGGTCGTGACCGCAGTCCCCCTCGTTGCGATCGGCGCCGCAGACAGGGCAGAGGCCGGCGCAGTCCGGTCGGCACAGCGGCGCGAGGGGCAACTCGAGCATCACCGCCTCGTGCACCATCGGGGCGAGATCGAGCTGCTCACCCCGGAACTCGAAGGCGTCGTCGCTCGTCGCGTGGTGCTGGTACAGCTCGCGCACCTCGGCCACGAGCGGTTGGCCGATCGGGGCCAGGCAGCGTCGGCACACGGCGCTCCAGCGGGTGGTGAGCCGTCCCGAGACCACGATCCCGTCGGACAGGCTCTCCATCAGCACGTCCACGTCGATCGTCTCGCCCGGAGGGACTTCGGCATCGACCACCCGAAGTTCGGGCGCCTCGGCGACGAGCTCGACGTGCTTCTGCGTGCCAGGTCGCCGGAGGAGCTCGGCGACGTTGACGACGAGGCCTCGAGACACGGTGCGCCTAGAGGCGGTCCTGGTCGAAGAAGGCCGGGCCGCCCGCTTGGTCCTCGGGCTCGGGCTCGGCCTCCCTGACGCCGAGGTTGAGTCGCTCGCGGCCGGCATGGACGGTGCGCATCAGCTTGTCGAGCACGATCTCGAAGCTGCCGAGGCGTTGGTCGCAGAAGTCCTCGACCTCGTGCCGCATCCGGCGGGACTCGTTCTCGGCCGCCTCGACGATCTGTCGGGCTCGCAGCTCGGCCGCCCGGACGACCTCGGTGCGCTGCACCATGCGCTCGGCTTGGGCCCGCGCCGCGTCGAGGATGTCGTCACCCTCGCGACGGGTCTTGGTGAGGAACTCCTTCCGCTCCTTGAGCAGCCACCGGGCCTGCTTGAGCTCGTCAGGAAGGCGGTTGAGCGCCTCCTCGAGCAGCTCGAGGATCTCGTCGCGGTTGATCATCGGCGACGACGACAGTGGGATGGTGCGGGCGGTGGCGATGATGTCGATGGCGCGCCGCAGGAGCGTCTCGGAGTCGTTGATCGAGTGGGCGTCGTCGCTCATCGTGCGAACCGCTCCTTGAGGCGCCGCGCGACCGGAGCCGGTACGAGCTCGCTCACATCGCCGCCTTCGCGAGCGATCTCGCGGAGGTAGCGCGAGGCGAGGAACCCACTGGCCGAACCGCAGGGCAGGAAGATGGTGGGTACGCCGGACACGGCGAAGTTGGTCTGGGCCATCGTCATCTCGGTGTCGAAGTCACTCACCGTCCGCAACCCTTTGACGATGGCATCCACGCGGGCGGCCCGGGCCGCGTCGACGGCCAAGCCCTCGTACGCGGCGACGTCGACCTGCGGCAGGTGCGCCACGGACTCGGTGATCATCGACACCCGCTGGTCACGGCCGAACATCGAAGCGTCCTTCTGGGGATTGATCATGACGGCCACGATCACCCCATCAAAGAGGTCGGCCGCGGTCTCGACCACGTCGAGGTGGCCGTTGTGAAAGGGATCGAAGCTCCCGGGATAGAGGACGCGTACCAAAGCTGCCCGATTCAGTGCTTCTGACTTCGTGGCTCAAGTCGAGGGACCGGTCACCCCTCTATCGATCACTTGTACCGCAGTGGCCGATGGTCACCACCGTACTGCCATAGCGCCTGGTCCGGACAGCATCGAAGCCGGCGGGGAGGGCGATCTCACGGTCCGACTCCGCGACGATCACCTTCGCGGACACGGGCGCGAGGAGCGCCGCCCACTCGTCGAAGGCGTAGGGCGGGTCGGCGAGGCAGAGCGTGACGTCGGGACGCGTGGCCTTCACCCACGCGAGCGCGTCGGCCGCCACGACGGTGGCCCGCTCGCGAAGACCGAGCGAGGAGAGGTTGGCGCGGAGAGCGTCGAGGGCGGGGCGGGCCGACTCGACGAAGGTGCACGCGCGAGCGCCGCGTGACAAGGCTTCGATCCCCAGGGCCCCCGAACCTGCGAAGAGGTCGACGGTGGTCGCGTCGAGCACCGCGTCGAAGCTGGTGAGGTGGTTGAAGATCGCCTCGCGGACGCGATCGCCCGTCGGGCGGGTGTGACGTCCGGGCGGCGCCACCAACCGCCTGCCCCTCAGCATCCCGGCCACGACCCGCATCGCGAAGCGACGGTACCGTGGCAGGCCATGGCTTCCCCGAGCCCACGCGGCGCTGCCCACGAGGGCGTCCGCATCGTGCGCGTCGCGCAGCCGGCCGTGCGCAACGCCATCAATTCGGCCACCGCGCAACGCCTCCACGACGACTTCCTCGCCTTCGAAGCCGACGCTGAGGCCAAGGTGGCCGTGCTCTATGGCGACGAGGAGGCCTTCTGCGCGGGGGCCAATCTGCGTGACCTTCCGGTCTTGCGGCCGAGTGGCCCACTCGGCCCCACTCGTCTCCAGCTCTCCAAACCAGTGATCGCCGCCATCGAAGGTTGGTGCGTCGCCGGCGGCCTCGAGCTCGCCGCGTGGTGCGACGTGCGCGTCTGTGGGGAAGGCGCTCGGTTCGGCTGCCTGGAGCGCCGCTTCGGGGTACCGCTGGTCGACGGCGGGACCTACCGCTTGCCCCGCATCGTCGGGCTGGGCCGCGCGCTCGACCTCATCCTCACGGGCCGGGAGTTCGACGCCTCCGAGGCCTACGACATCGGCTTCGCCAACCGTGTGGTGCCCGACGGCACGGCGCTCGATGCGGCCCTCGAACTGGCCGTTCAAGTAGCGGCGTCGCCCTGGAATTGCGTCGTGCACGATCGCGCCTCGGTGTACGAAGGGCTCGGTCTCGCCCTCGATCCCGGCCTCGCCAACGAGGACCGCCACGGCCGCGAGGTGATCTTCGCCGATGGCTTCGCGGAGGGCGTCGCCCGCTTCACCCAGCGCCGACGGTGAATCCGCCGGCCACGATCATCTGCGTCGACTGTGGCGGCGTGGCCCACCTCCTGACCTATCCGCGCGAGGACGGCGCGTGGATGCCTGGCGACGTGGTGACCTACCGGTGCGCCGAGTGCCTCGACCGGTGGGACGTCGTCCTCGACGAGGACGACGTCGCCGAGGAGTGAGGCGGCATCAACCGTCGCCGTAGATGGAAGAGACGACGCCGGCGAACTTCGTCATCACCACCGCCCGCTTCACCTTCAGCGTGGCCGTGAGCTCGCCGCCGTCCACCGACAGTTCCTCTGACAGGATGCGGAACTCGCGGATGCTCTCCGCCCGCGAGACGAGCTCGTTCGCGGTGTCCACTGTCTTCTGGATGGAGGCGTGCACCTGCGGATCGGTGGCCATCGACGTGACGAGCTGATCGGCGGGAAGCACCGGGTGGCCGAGCTGCTTCGCGAGCCCGGGTAGCTCCTCCCGGTCGAGGGTCACGAGCGCGGCGATGAAGGGCTTGCCGTCACCGATCACGATGGCCTGGGCGACGAGCGGGTTCGCCTGCAACGCCTCCTCGAGCTCGGCCGGCTGCACGTTCTTCCCCCCGGCCGTGATGATCAGATCCTTCTTCCGGCCGGTGATCGACAGGAAGCCGTTTGCGTCGAGTGCGCCGAGGTCGCCGGTGTGGAACCAGCCGTCGGGCTCCAAGGCGTCCCCAGTGGCCTGGGGGTTCTGGAAGTAACCGGTGAACACCACGGGCCCCCGCAGGAGCACCTCGCCGTCGTCGGCGATGCGCACCGAGACGCCGGGGAGCGGCCGACCGACCGTCCCGACGCGGAGGTGGGACGGGGTGTTGCAGGTCGCGGCCGCCGTGGTCTCGGTAAGGCCGTAGCCCTCGAGCACTCGCAACCCCAGGCCGTCGTAGAAGTGGCCGAGGCGCAGCCGGAGCGGCGCGCCTCCCGAGATGGCCCAGCGCACACGACCGCCCATGGCTTCGCGCAGCCGCCGGTAGACGAGCCGGTCGTAGAGCGCGAACTCACCCTTGGTGAGCCACGACGTCCTGCCGGCCTGACGTTGCTCGGACATCGCGATGGCAACGGCGGCAGCACGATCGAAGATCTTGACCTTCATGCCGCCGCCCGCCTGCGCCCGTGCTCCCGCGAACACCTTCTCGAACACGCGGGGCACGGAGAAGATCCACGTGGGCGGGAACATCCGGAGTTCCTCGGTGAGGTGCTTGATGTCCGTGGCGTAGCCGAGCTGGACGCCTGCGGTGACACACGCAAACTGCACCACCCGCGCCAGCACGTGGGCCAGAGGGAGGAACATGAGCGTGGCGCTGTCGGGGGTGAGCAACTCACCCTCGACCGCCATGATCGCCCGCACCTCGTAGATGAAGTTCCCGTGGGTGAGCATGCAGCCCTTGGGGAGACCAGTGGTGCCTGACGTGTAGACGATCGACGCCAGTTGGTCGTGCCCGAGCTGCTGCCATCTCGCGTCCGCCTCGGCTGGACTGATCCCCGAGCCGTGCGCGGCCAACTCGGCGAGGCCGCTGGCCTCGATGACGAACACATGCTTGAGCGCGGGGAGCTGGTCGGCCACCGCCGCCACCGCCTTCTCCAGCTCAGCCGTCTCCACCACGATGGCGACGGCCCCGCTGTTCGAGGCCGCCCACCGCACCTGCTCCGGCGAATCGGTCTCGTAGATGGGCACGGTGAGGCAACCGGCGGCGAGGATGGCGTAGTCGACCACCGTGAACTCGTAGCGCGTGCGGCTGAAGAGGCAGATGGCCGACCCCGGCTCGATGCCGAGCCCGATGAAGCCGGCGGCGATGCTGCGCACCTGTTCGGCGAAGGCGCCGAGCGTGATCGGGATGAAGGTGGTGCCTTGACGACGAGCGAAGGCCGGCGCTTGGGCCTGGCGCCCCGCTCGCTCGAACAGCGCCGCCACCACATTGTCGTCAGAGGCCAACGTCAGCGCTCCTGGCGTCGTGAACTCCCGCATGCGACCTCCCACGCGTACCGGCCGGGACCGCTGGCGCCGGAGACTACCGGTCAGCGACGCGGCCGGCGCTCGTACGAGCGCGACCTGCGCGCGTGGCGGAACAGGCGATCATCCCCAGGCCAGCTCCCGCGTATGCCGGTCGGGACGCAGCCATCCCAACAGTCGCTCGGCCTCGGCTTCGACCGCCCGTCGCTGGCGCGCCCGGAGCGGGGCGAGCTCGTGCAGCTCGAGCACGGCCGGGCCGCGCGCCGTGACCGTCCATTTTCCCGCCACCACACCGTTCACGAGGAAGGTGGGCGCCACGTCGCCGTTCTTGGCGATCACGGTCCTGCGGAGCACCTCGGGCAGCACGCGGTCCCGCTTGGCGTAGGCCAGCAGGAGGTTGTCCCAGCGGGGCAGGAAGCGCACCGGGACGTTGCCGTCCGGTGTCGGGCGCGGGGCGTCAGCCAAGTCGAGAAGTGTCCGACCGTCGTCAGCCGTGAACGTCACGAGGTCGAGCTCCGCGAGGACGCGCGAGAACGCCGCGGTCGTGTTGCCACTCCACTGGGCGAGATCAGCGCGCGAGGCCGGGCCGTAGGCGCGGAGATAGTCGGCGACGACCGATCGCAGCGCAGCATCCGGCTCGAGCTCGGGAGCGGGCGGCGCGACGCGGTAGCGACTGCCGCCCCGGTATCCAAAGGCGGCGTCGTCGGCGACGTTGACGAGGTCGCGGCTGACGCTCATGGCGGTCACCCCGGTCGGGCGCTCGTGGACCCACGCCGGGACCTCCCCGGGCAACTCCGCCACGATGAGGGCTCCGATCTCGGCGCGGGTGTGCGGCCGCTCGGCCACGGCCGCGCTGACCTTGGCCCGGATGGCGTCGAGGTCTGCTCCCAACGCCCGCAGCTGCGCCATGGTGCTCGTGAAGTACGCGCTCCCGGCGGCCATTCGGTAGGCGGCCAAGCGCGCCGCGGGCACGAGGTGCAACGTCCCCCGCATCAGCGTCGCCTTCACCACCCGGTCGGCGCGGAGAGCGGCGTGCAAGTCATCGCGCTCGAAGCCCTCGATGCGGGACCACAGCCCGATGTAGGGCGACGGCGAGCTCTGCGCCTGCATCCCTGCGAGCGCCTCGATCGCCGCCACCGGATCGAGCCGAGCCCGTTCGACCAGGTGCTGGCGCGTCAAGGTCCAGCGGTTGAGCTCGCGATCGGTCACCGTGGGGCCGGCACTGCCGGCGTTCATGTCCCGGGGCTCCGGGCCTCGAGCGTCGTGGACCACAACATCCGCCGAGTCTCGACGACGCGTGGCAATCGCGAACAACTCGGGCGGACGGGCCTCCTCAGGCGCCTACGGTCGAGCCCATCGCCGTCCGTCCGGCAGGTGAGACCAGCCGACGAGCCCGCCGCAGACGGTCCTGATGATCCGTCACGCCGAGAGGCCCGTGCCGGGGGCCAGTGGAATCGCCGAGGACGGTTCACGCAACCCGACGGGCTCACGCCTCTTGGTTGGCAACGAGCAGGTGCCCTCGCGGCCCTCTTCGCATCGAACGGGCCCGTCCTCCGCGACAACGCCGGACGGTACACCTTCACTCAGGTGCCCCCGCAGTTGCTGCGCGGGACGTGTCGAGGCGTGCAGCGGGTCGATGAGCTCGTACATCCGTCCACCGTTGGGTCCGCCGCCATCTTCTTCCCCGAAGACGATCGTGCCCCACGGCGTCAGCCGTGTCGGATCGCAGCTCTCGGTACCGGTGACGATCGTGGTGGCCTTCCCGGTCGCGATGTCGATGCGCTCGAGCCCGATCTCCGACGGATCTGACTCGTTGCACGCGATGAGCGTCGTCGGATGCTGCGCGTTCGGCCAGAACGAGATCTGGTCGGACTCGAACCCCCCTTGGCTCGTGACCACATGGGCGGTGAGCCCCTTGGCCAGGGTCACCAGCTTCGTTGGGTCCGCCTTCGCTTGGGCCTTCGTCAGCTGTTTCGTCGACGACGACGGCAGGGGCATGCCGACCCCGAACAGCTGGGGTGAGCGGTTGGCCAGCTGAGCGTCTCGGAAGAGGCCGAACCCGTCGTTTCCGTTGGCCAACGCGACACCCCCGGCGGCGAGCAGGGCGCCGGCCCCGATCGCAGCAGCGAGCGAGAAGTGTCTCTTCATCGAATCCCGTCCCTTCGGACAGCGAGAGGCGGGCCGTTCCCGCCCCGAGCGTGGTCTAGCGGCGGTTGGCGGCGGCAGGGTGAACGAAGGTCGGCGCCCGCCTTGCGGGAGCACGAAGGAATGGTCACGGCGTCTCCTCGGCTCGCTTTGAGTCCACGTCGCTGGCGACTCCGAGGCTCGACTTGGTCGTCAAGCCGAAGAACACGCGGTGGGCCCACCTCGACACAGGACCCCGCCGGCTGCTCCACCACGCCCTGGGACGCCAACTGGCTTGGCGACGCTTCGCTCCTTCGTCCGTTTCAGCGCTTCAGGCATGACCTCTCGAGCACGGGGCGGTACACAAGCGCGGTACACAACCGGACGAAGATCGACGCGAAAGGGCCGAGAGGCGTCAAGCACTGTTTGAGCACGTCAAGGGTGGGTTCGCCGCTCTTTCGTCCTGGTCGCGAAACCCCTGCTACGACTTGAAGAGGAACGCTTCGTCCTCCGGGGACATCAACAGCTCGAGCTCGGCTGCGAGTCGCCGATGGGAGGCAAGTCCCGGGTCGGCGTCGACGATCTCGAAGGCCGCCGCCCGGGCCTGGGTCACGAGGTCCCTGTCGCGCCGCAGCGAGGCCAGCTTGAGGTCGCTGCGCCCCTTCTGCCGGGTGTCCATGATCGTCCCCTCGCCCCGCAGCTCGAGGTCGACCTCGGCCAACGCGAACCCGTCGTTCGTCTCGACGAGAGCCTGCACGCGGGCGACGTCGCCTCGATGGGCCCGGTCAGCAGCCAGCAGCTCGAGGCGGCCGCACCCCGCCCCACACGCCCGCGCAGCTGGTGGAGCTGCGCGATGCCGAAGCGATCGGCGTCGAGGACGACCATCACGGTCGCGTTCGGCACATCCACGCCGACTTCGATCACCGTCGTGGCCACGAGCACGTCGAGCTCCCCTCGACGGAAGGCGTCCATCACCGCCTCTTTCTCTGACGAAGCCATGCGCCCGTGGAGCAAGCCGAGCCGCAATCCGCTCAACTCACCCGAGGCGAGCTCGGCGTAGGTCGCCTCGGCCGAGGCCACCTCGAGCTTGTCGCTCTCCTCCACCAACGGGCACACGACGTAGGCCTGATGCCCGGCGGCCACGGCCGCCCTCACCTCGCTCCAGGCTGCCGCCGCTTCGAGGGGGCCGTTGGCGCAGTAGGTGGTGACCGGCGTGCGCCCGGGTGGGAGCTCGTCCAGCACGCTGACATCGAGGTCGCCGTAGACGGTCATCGCCGCGGTACGGGGGATGGGCGTGGCCGTCATCACGAGGACGTCGGGCACGGCCCGGGTCGCTGCCTCTCCCTTGGCTCGAAGGGCGGCGCGCTGCTCGACGCCGAAGCGGTGCTGCTCGTCGACCACGACCGCGCCCAGGTCCGCGAACGCCACGCCTTCCTGGATCAGCGCGTGGGTGCCCACGACGAGATCGACGGATCCGTCGGCCAGGCCGGCGAGGACCGCCCGACGTTCGGCGCCACCAACACGATTGGTGAGGAGCGCGGTGCGCAGGGGGCGGTCGCCGAAGATCGAGGACGGCTCCGGCACGGTGAGATCGCCGAGCATGGCCCGCACGCTCTCGAAGTGCTGCTCGGCCAGCACCTCGGTGGGCGCCATCAACGCGGCCTGGTGGCCGCCGTGGACGGCGGTGAGCAACACGCTGAGCGCCACCACGGTCTTCCCGCTGCCCACGTCACCCTGCAGCAGCCGGTGCATCGGGTGCGGTCCCGCAAGGTCCTGTTCGATCTCGGCGATCGTCTTGCGTTGCGCTTCCGTCAAAGCGAAGGGCAGGCGATCGTGGAAGCGGCGGACGAGCGCGCCACCGACGTCGTGACGGATCCCCAAGGCTTCGCGCTCCAGCGCCCGCTTGCGCAGCACGAGCACCAGTTGCACGCGCAACAACTCGTCGAAGGCGAGGCGGCGCCGCGCCTCGCCCTTCACCGCCATCGTCTCGGGCAGGTGGATGCCCGGCAGTGCGTCTCCACGCGACACGAGGCCGAGGCGGCCCCGGATCCGCACCGGCACGGGATCGTCGAGGCCCCGCCGCTCGCAGCGGTGGAGGGCGTCCTCGACAAGGCCCGCGATCTCCCAGGTGGTCAGCGCCACCTTCTCGCTCTGGGGGTAGATCGGCACGATCCGACCCGTCCGGTCGCCGATGAGATCGACGACAGGATTGGTCATCTGCAGGCGACCGCGGTACGCCTCCGGCTTGCCGAACAGCGCCACTTGGAGGCCTTGGCGCAACTGCCGGTCGCGCCAGGGCTGGTTGAAGAAGACCACCGAGAGCCGGCCCGAGTCATCGCCGACTTCGGCGGTCACCATCACGCGCCGCGAACGAGTCGCTCGGCGCGCCACCGACCGCACGGTCACGAGGAGGAGCGCTTCCTGGCCCTGGACGAGGTCACCTACCCGGGCCTCGTTGCTGCGATCCACCCACTTGCGGGGGTAGAAGGTCAGCAGGTCGAGAACCGATCTGATCCCCAGCTCGCGCAGCGCATCCAGGCGCTTCTCGCCGACCCCTCTCAGCCGCTCGACCTCGATCTGGTCGAGTTCGGCCAGGGTGAGCGGCTCGCTCACAGGACGCCAGGGCGACGGCTGGGGGGGCCGACGGCTTCCGATCGCTCCACGGTGGTCATCCCCGAGGGATGGTACGGGCATCCCTATCGCCTGGTGGCCGTGGCGGCGGCGCTGGTAGGCTGGCCGACCGGTTCGTGGTCGGGCACCCCCGTCCGTCGCGAGTGAGAGGCCCATTCGAGATGGCAGCAGTGTGTGAGGTGTGCGGGAAGCACCCGTCGTGGGGCATGTCCGTCTCGCACTCCCACCGGCGCACCAAGCGCCGCTGGAACCCGAACATCCAGCGTGTCCGCGCCCTGGTCAACGGCGCCCCCACCCGCCTTTATGTCTGCACGGCGTGCATCAAGGCGGGCAAGGTCACGAAGGCCGCGCACTGAGGGGATCACCGTGCAAGGTGTCATCAAGGCCTACGACCCCGGATCGGGTGACGGCATCGTGATGTGCGACACCGACCTGGCGGACTACGAACTCGCCGCCAACGCCCTCGAAGGGTCGATCTTCCGCATGCTGCGGCAGGGACAGCGTGTGATCTTCGACCTCGATGAATCCGGGCGCGCCACCCGGCTTCGGCTTGGTTCCGAGGTCGACATGGCGACACCCGGCGAACAGGATCCATACCACAGCTGAGCAGCCGAAATGCATCCCGGAGGGCCACTCGCGTAGGCTTTCACATCACTCCTCTGCCCCATCCGATGGGAGACGCGATGACTGCCAAGACCACCAACCAGCGGCTGAAGCACTGGGTCGACCACTGGGCCGCGGTGTTCCATCCCGCGGCCATCCACTGGTGCGACGGCTCGGCCGAGGAGTACGACCGGCTGGCCGCCGAGCTCGTCGCCGCGGGCACGTTCACCCGGCTCTCGGACGCCAAGCGCCCGAACTCGTACTGGGCGCACTCGGACCCAGCCGACGTCGCTCGGGTGGAGGACCGCACCTTCATCTGCTCGGTCAACCAGGAAGATGCGGGCCCAACGAACAACTGGCGGGACCCGTTGGAGATGCGCGCCGAGCTCACGCGGCTCTACACCGGTGCCATGCGGCGCCGCACGATGTACGTCGTGCCCTTCTCGATGGGCCCGCTCGGCTCGCCCATCGCTCACATCGGGGTGCAGCTCACCGACTCCGCCTACGTCGCCGCGAGCATGCGGATCATGACACGGATGGGCCAGGCGGCCCTCGACGTGCTCAGCGACGGCGATTGGGTCCATTGCCTGCACTCGGTGGGGGCGCCCCTCGCCGAGGGCGAGGCCGACGTGCCGTGGCCGTGCAACCCGGCCAACAAGTACATCGTGCACTTCCCCGAGACCAGGGAGATCTGGAGCTTCGGCTCGGGGTACGGAGGCAATGCCCTGCTCGGCAAGAAGTGCTTCGCCCTGCGCATCGCCTCGGTGATGGCGCGCGACGAGGGTTGGCTGGCCGAGCACATGCTCATCCTCAAGCTCACCAGCCCCGAGGGCGAGGTGAAGTACATCAGCGGCGCCTTCCCGTCGGCCTGCGGGAAGACGAACCTGGCCATGCTCGTCCCGACCTTGCCCGGGTGGAAGGCCGAGACCATCGGCGACGACATCTGCTGGATGAAGTTCGGAGAGGACGGCAGGCTTCACGCCATCAACCCGGAGGCAGGGTTCTTCGGCGTGGCCCCGGGGACGGGCATGGACACGAACCCCAACGCCATCCTCACGCTCGACCGGAACTGCCTGTTCACCAACACGGCCCTCACCGACGACGGCGACGTGTGGTGGGAGGGCATGACCGACGAGAAGCCCGCCTCGGCGACGGACTGGCGCGGCCAGCACTGGACGCCGGAGTCCGGTACGCCCGCGGCCCATCCCAACGCCCGTTTCACCGCCCCGGCCTCCCAGTGCCCCGTGATCGCGCCCGAGTGGGAAGACCCGAAGGGCGTGCCGATCTCCGCCATCATCTTCGGCGGCCGGCGAGCCACCGTCGTGCCGCTGGTGACCGAGGCCTTCGACTGGGAGCACGGCGTCTTCCTCGGCTCGATCATGGGCTCGGAGACCACGGCGGCGGCGGCCGGCGCGGTGGGCAACCTGCGGCGGGATCCCTTCGCCATGCTGCCGTTCTGTGGCTACAACATGGCCGACTACTGGGCCCATTGGCTGGCCGTCGGGGCCCGGAAGGGTGTCCAGCTCCCAGGGATCTTCTACGTCAACTGGTTCCGCAAGGACGCCGAGGGCCGCTTCCTGTGGCCCGGCTTCGGGGACAACAGCCGGGTGCTCGCCTGGATCTTCGACCGCGTCGACGGTCGCGGAGACCATGTCAAGACGCCGATCGGGATCCTGCCGACGCGGTCGGCCATCGATGTCAGCGGCCTCGACCTGGCCGACGGCGCGCTGGCGGAGCTGCTGGCCGTCGACGAGGAGGGCTGGCGCAAGGAGCTGCCCGCGATCGAGGACTTCTACGGCGAGTTCGGCGAGCGGCTGCCCGCGGCCCTACGCGCTCAGCTCGCCGAGCTGGAGCAGCGCCTCACCGCCTGAACCGAGAACCGCCTGCCAGATCCGAGAACGGACGCCTTGTCCCTGGCTCTCCTCAGGCGCACCAACTTGCGACGTTGTGACAGGTTTCGTACGGAGGTCGATCCGGCTTCGCTGGGTCGACCGGAGTTCCCCAGATTGGGGGGCTTGCGAAGGGGAGAAGGTCTCCTTCCCCCCTTCGCTCCTACTCCACGAACAGGTCCCGGACGCTCTCAGGGGGCGTTGGGACACCGCTCGCGTAGACCGCGGCACCGGTGTTCCGCGCCCCGGCCATGTCGTTCAGGCCCAGCTCGGCGTGGACGTCGGTGGTCGCTGCCATCGTTCCGCCGTCGAGCCGGATGCCGGTCGCGTCGGCCACCAGCGTGAGCCCGTTGAACGCGCCCACCGTCAGGCACGCCTCGACCAGACCAGCGGATCCGACCGCGGCGAGGACGGCGCGGCGGGTGGCCGCGAGAGCGGGGCCGTCGCGGTGAGCGGCATCGGCGAACTCGAGGAGGATCCTGCCGTGCGAGACCCCGATGCCGTGTTCGAGTGCGGGTCCCAGGTCGATGGTGGTTCCGAGCGCTGTGCTGCTCGCACGGAGCAGCGCTATGTGGCTCGACGTTCAATAGAAGCACTCCTGGACCTTCGAGACGTGCGCCGCGATGAGTTCGATCTGGGGACGGGTGAGGGCGCGCTCCCATGTCAGCTCGAGCATCTCCGGGCCGCGGCTGTAGGACTCGGTCACGAGCGCGCGCCATGTCGAGTTGGTGCGCGGCACCAGCGACAGGGCCCGTGACACGTTGGCCACCAGCTTCTCCACCGTCATCGCGATCCACGCCCCGACGTCGCCGACACCGTCGGGCCGTTCGGCCGCCGGCGGCCCGTCGACGGGTGGCAGCAGCTCGAGCGGGGGATCGCCGATCGACCGCGCGTAGACGTCGAGCGCGACGAGCATCGCGGTCACGCCGACGACTTCGGCGTAGGGGGCGTCACCGAGGTCGCGGATCTGGACCTCGGCCCATTGCCGTGTGAGCCGCCCGGAGTCGTTGACGACGCGGTGGATCACTTCGACGGCGGCCGCCGGCAGCAACCCCTTCCCGGCGTGCCGGCTTGTCGCCGTCGATCCGGAAGGTGACCGGTCTTCGTGGCAGGGCGCGCACCGCCTCGCAACTCGCGCCTCCTCCATGATCGCCCGGCGGGACGCGCCGTCCCACCAGTCCCCCGCCGTGGCCAGCTCGGAGAGCAGACGGCGGTGCAGCCCGGCGACCGTCCGGCGATCGACGGCAGGAGGGCGCGCCGAGGCGCTCCCATGATCGACGGGAGGCTGCCGATCACCTCGCCCGACGCGAGCGCTTCGACCTTGGTCAGCAGACATGTTGAACGGCCACACCTCGTTCCGTCGTCACTACCGTCCTGGCGGCGCGAGCCATCCGCCTGCAAATGGAAGCCGCTTGGTGCACGTATCATCGGGATTGGCGGCGAACGGTGCAAGTTGGCGAGCGGTTGGCTCGCGTCCTCGGGCCTCGACCAGTGTCCGTTACCTCGTCGATGGCGGGCGCGACGCGCGGCCCGAGCGCAGCAGTGGCGGCCATAACATGCCAGCGACCGATGAAGTCGCCGCGGGGGAGGATGTGAACAGCCGAACGCTCACGGTCGGCAGGACTGCCTACCCCGTGACACTGCCGAGCATCCGCGATCCGCGGTTGCACGTCGCGGCCGTCATCCTCACGATCCACGTCCTGGGACAGCTCAAGCTGCGGTTCCAGGTCAGCGTGCCCCAGATCCTTGCCGCCATCCTCACCTGCGCCGTCATCGAGGTGGCCGTGACGTTTCGCGCCCGCCGGGCCTTCGTGTGGCCGGCGAGCGCCATGCTCACCGGCAGCGGTGTGGCGCTGATCCTCCGCGTGCCGGGGACGCCTCCGAACGACCACTGGAGCACCCACGCCTGGTACGTGTTCGCCGCCGTCGCCGCGCTCTCCCTCTCGACCAAGTACCTCATCAGGTACCGCGGCTCGCATGTGTTCAACCCTTCGAACATCGGCCTCGTCATCAGCTTCCTCGTGCTCGGAAGCACGCGGGCCGAACCGCTCGATTTCTGGTGGGCGCCCCTCGGCAGCGGGATGATCCTGGCCTACGCCGTCATCCTCGCCGGCGGGTTGCTGGTCACCGCCCGGCTCGGTCTCCTTGCTGCGGCGGCAACCTTCTGGATCACGCTCGCGGCAGGGCTCGGCGTCCTCGCCGCCTCCGGTCATTGCATGGTCGCCCGCTGGGCGTTCGCGCCGGTCTGTGGCTTCGACTACTGGCGCGTGATCATGACGTCCCCGGAGCTCCTGATCTTCCTGTTCTTCATGATCACGGACCCCAAGACCGTGCCCTCAGGGCGTGCCGGCCGGGTCGTCTTCGGCTTCCTCGTCGCGGTTGCGAGCACGCTCCTCATGGCCCCTCAGACCGACGAGTTCGGGACCAAGGTTGCCCTCCTCGGCGGCCTTGCCCTCGTGTGCGCGGGTCGCCCGATCCTGGACCGGCTCCTTCCCGAGGCCCGAGCGACCCGGGACGAGTTGCTGCGGCTCGTGACCGGTCGCTCACGCCGACCCGCGATCCCTCAGATGGGGGTTCGGATGGCTCTCGGGCTTGCGGCCGCCAGCCTGCTCGGGCTCGCCATCGTGGCCGCCGGAGGTCCGGCTCGCGGTGTCGTCGTCCCGCCGTCGGCCGAGGTGCTGGGCCGGGTGGCTCCCGACGTCGACCCGGCCACCTTCCCTTCGATCTCCGTCGAACAGGACGTCTTGGACTGGAACCACGAGATCGGCGGAGCGGGAGCGAGGGACATCGTCCTCACCCTCGCCGAGAACCTCCAGCTCGAGAACCAGGGGCTGCTACGCGTCTGACCCGACGATCCTCGAGGCCGTCGACCACGGTGACCGGCTCGACGAGATGAAGGACCGGCTTCACCAGGACGCCGCGAGTGGCGCGACCGTCGTCGACCGCTTCCAGATCGACGAGGTGAACATCACCCTCCTCGTGCCCTTCGGCAAGCAGACCGGTCTGAGCCTCGGTCTCGAGTCCCGGGGCACGGTGACGACGGAGACTTACAACGCCGGCCACCTACGAGCCCGAGCGTCGGCTCCGTTCGCCAAGACGTTCGTCGTGCGCCGAGCCACAGGCGGGCGATGGCTCGACGTCGCCGTGCTGCCGCTCACCCACTGATGCCCATGGCGGTCGTGTCGCGATCAGGCGGCGAGGGTCATGGCGCAGTCGGGACGGAGCAGGAACGGCGGCAGGTGGCCGGCGAGGTTCGACAGAGGCAGCACGTCGGCATGCAGCGCGATGCCGAGCGCCTCGCCCATGAACCGACGCCGCGCCTGGATGCGCTCCCATGCTCCTGGATACGTCGCCGCGAGCTCGGCGCGGAGCGTCTCGTCGGCCAGCACGACCCCGTCCTCGATGTTCGTCGTGAAGTACGGCGTACCGGTGGCCGGGATGATGTCGCACTGCAGGGCCATGCCCGAGCGCAGCTCGACCCGTGAACCGCGGAACACCGGCGAGTTGACCCACTCGTCGAGGTGGAGCTGGTGGCCGGGGTTCAGGCGGACGCCGAAGAACGGCTCGCCCAGGTGGCGGTCGACGATCCGCTGCAGCTCGCCACCGACCTGGCCGACGCACAGCGCGCCGTACCACTCCGCGACCGCCTCGAAGTACGGCGCCACGAGGCGCTCGACGTAGTCCTGCGCCCCCTTCGGGAGCTCGCCCGCGCCCTCCACGACGAAGCCCGCCCGGCAGTTCAGCGCGCCCCAGATGCCGAACGCGATGGTGAAGGGATCGCCGCGCTCGATCGCGCGGTCACCCGGGCTGAGCAGCCCGAGCCTCGCCCGAGGGCCGGCCGTGAGCATGAGATGACACGACAGTGGCGCGCCGTTCCACGCCAAGAGACGTGCGCACTCGCGCTCGGTCATCCCCGGCTGCAGGCCGGTCAGGACGCGGCGCACCGCCTGCGAGGTCTGGCAGGCGGCCCACTCGAAGGCCGCGAGCTGATGGACTTCATTGATCACCCGCAGCCCCTCGGCCGGGTCGATGAGGACATCGGTCGCGTTGTCCACCAGCCCCGCGGGGGTGGCCCGTCGGAGCTCGTCGACCAGGAAGGCCGGGGCCTCGATCGTGTCGCGGGAGGCGTACGTCTTCCAGGCCACGACGCCGACCCGGCTGCCGCCACGGATCCCCTCGTCGTGCAGGATCGAGCCCAGCGACGCCGAGTCCTCGCGCGGCTGACCCGGGAGACTCAGATCCTGGAACGTCACCAGCCGCATCGGCAGGGGCGCGGCCGCGGCCATGCCGGCGCACTCGTTGCCCACGAGGATGGCTGGTTCACCCGATGTCCCGACGACCAGGATCGCCTCCTCGAAGCGAGGGTCGAACCCGCTCAGGTAGGCGAGGTTGGCGCTGTGCTCCCGGTCAGCCCACACGACGACATGGTCGTAGCCCCGTTCGGCCATGGCGGATCGGAGGCGACCCAGGCGCTCGGCGAAGACGGTCGGCGCGGGGAGCGGCTCGGCCGCCGGCATGCCGAAGTCGGGCAACTCGATGTCCGCCAAGCGGGCGGTGCGCTTGCTCACCGTGTCGTCACCCCGTCGGTGCCCAAGCCCGCGGCGCGGTGTCGCCACGCACGATGCTCACCCGCTGGTCGGCGGGCACCGTCATCCACGGCCCGAAGCTGCCGTCGGGCCACTGCACGCGCACCTCGGCGCCGGTCGCCGAGCCGATGCCCTCGTGGAGCCAGCCGCTCTCCCCGCTGACGTGGCCGCCGCCGACAGTGATCTCACGCGTGTCCGTGTGGTCGCCGGCCTTGACGTCGAGCCATGCCCCCACGGCGTCGGTGTTCGGTGACGGCTGCTGCAGCCGCACGTCGATCCAATGGCCCATGGTCGCCGGCTTGTCCGCCTTCCCGCTGCCGATGTTGCGCCACAGCGTGACGTTCGCCCGACGATGGACGATGACCACGTCGGGCAGGCCGTCGAGGTTGAGGTCGGCGATCGCGGCGCCGCGCGCCCGTTGGTAGTCGACGATGCCGGCGGCCTCGGCTCCCTCGGCGAAGGAGCCATCCGTTTGGCCGATGAACAGGTTGCTCGGGTCGCGGCTCGCCTGGTCGAGCTCGGCGTCGACGTTGCCTTTCGTGACGAGCAGATCGTCCACGCCGTCGTTGTTCACATCGGCGAACTCCGGATGCCATGCGGTGGACGGCAGGACATCGCCGCCGACGAAGGGTTGTTGCGCCGTCACGCCTCGCTTGAGCGCGATGTCGCGGTAGTCGGGGTGCGCCGGGCCTGTCGCGAGCGTCTGCAGCTTGTTGTCGCCCTGGCTCGTCAGGAACACCTCAGGGAGGCCGTCGCCTGTGATGTCCTGGCTCGCGATGCCCATGCCCCAGATCTGCAACGGCCGCCAGCCGTCGGCCTCGGTGTATGCCGTCGGCGGCTCGCCCGGTGCGATCCGCCAGAGCTGCTCCTCGCCGCCGGTGTAGTAGTGGCGGTCGTTCGACACGCGCAGATCGCGGCGCCCAGAGTGGCTCCAATCGCTGAAGAGCATCGACAAGGCGCAGTACCCGGGTGAGAGCGCGATCGGAGCGCCATACCGGGAACCGGACGCGTCGGGCCGTACGAGCCAACTCACGTCGCACCGATCCTCGCCGGGCACGAGGTACCGGCCGAAGGCGAGGGTCGGCAGCTTGTTCGTGCCCTCCCACGTGGCGCTGAAGGCCGTCGTCCAGCCAGGGGGGACGTTGATCCCGAGTTGCTGCGTGGCGTCCTCGAAGCGGCAGCCACCGAGGCCGCGCAGCACGACATCACCTCCGTGCCGGAGCACGACGAGGTCGACGTTCCCGTCGCCGTCGACGTCGAGCGGGTAGGCGCCGGTGACCGCGGTGAGGTCCGTGACCGGTGACGGCACCCGCGCGAAGCGCAGGGCGCCCCCGACCGGGCTGTTGTTGTGGTATAGCGCCGCCGGCTGGCTGCCACCAGCGAGGAACAGGTCGTCACGCCCATCGTTGTCGCAGTCGGAGGCGGCGACGCCGCCGCCCACGAAGTACTCGAACCCTCCGTCGTAGCGGTGGTCCACGCCGGACGCCGTCGTCTCGTCGACGAAGCGAGGCACGGCGCCAGCCGACGCGCCGCTCCCCCCGCACGCGGGCAGCAGGAGGACGGCCGAACCGACGAAGGCGCCGAGCAGCGCTCGCCACGAACTCGGGAGCCGCACGACGTCGGCCGGCTTGCCTGGCACGAGGCCGATTGAACCACAGCCAGCGCCGCGGCCAACGGCTGCTGGCTGGCGCCGTGCCCGGAGCACGCTGTCGACCGGTCCAGGGCAGCCAGGAGGTTGGCCATGCGGTCGCCCCGGCCCCGAAGAGATGCCGGTTATAGTCTGGCTGCCCGCAGTTCTGTGAGTGTCTGCGGGCTTCACTCAACCAAGGGGGAGAGCGTATGAGAGTTGGACGGGTTGCAGTAGCCGGTGCAAGCCTGGCGATGGTCCTCGCCGCGTGCGGTAGTAGCAGCAGCAACGGCGGTGCCGCCGGCACGACGGCAGGCGGGGCGACGACCGCCGCAGGCGCCGCCACCACTGCAGGCGCCGCGACCACTGCAGCGGCCGGCGGCGGGGGTGCCGCGGGCTGCACGATCGGCGTGTCCTGGAACAACTACCAGGAAGAGCGCTGGGCGAAGTGGGACGAGCCCGCCATCAAGGCGGCGATCGCGGCGGGTGGCGGCACGTACATCTCGAACGATGCCAAGTCGTCGGCGGAGACGCAGGCGAACAACGTCGACAACCTGATCTCGCAGGGCGCCAAGGTGCTGATCATCCTCGCCCAGGACGGCACGGCCATCAAGCCGTCGGTGGCGAAAGCGGTCTCGGCCGGCGTGCCCGTGATTGCCTACGACCGCCTCATCGAGGACCCGCAGGCCCTGTACATCACCTTCGACAACGTCACGGTCGGGAAGATGGAAGCCCAGGAAGTGTTCAAGGCCGTCCCGAAGGGCAACTACATCGTCATCAAGGGCAACAAGGCCGACGCCAACGCCGACTTCCTCCGCAGTGGCTACGACCAGGTGATCGGCGACGCGGTCAAGTCGGGCGACATCAAGATCGTCGGCGAGACCTATACCGACAACTGGGACCCGTCCAAGGCCCAGACCGAGACGGAACAGTTCCTTACCGCCAACAACAACAACGTCCAGGCCGTGCTGTCCGAGAACGACGGCATGGCGGGCGGCGTCGTGGCCGCGCTCACGGCCCAGGGCCTCCAGGGCAAGGTCCCGGTGTCCGGCCAGGACGGTGACCAGCCGGCGCTCAACCGGATCGCGCTCGGCACCCAGACCGTCGACGTGTGGAAGGACGCCCGGATGCTCGGCAAGGCCGCCGGCGAAGCCGCCATCCAGCTCTGCAAGAACGCCGACGCGTCGACGGTGTCCGGCACCAAGCCGTTCACGACGCCCGGCGGCGTTCAGGTGTCGTCGATCCTGCTGACCCCCCAGCCGATCACCAAGGAGAACCTGAACGTCGTCCTCGACGCCGGGTGGACCACGAAGGCGAACGTGTGCAAGGGCGTGGCGGCCGGCTCGGTGTCGGTCTGCTGACCTTGCGCAGCTAATACCTGCGTGCCCCTCGCTCGGGATTCGGGCGGGGGGCACGCTCGACTCCACGCGCATACCAGGGGGGCCTGATGACCACGGTGGAGACACCGAAGGACGCGTCGGGGGTGCGGAGCACACCCCCGGCCGCGAGGTCGTGGCGGTCGCTGCTGTCGTCGACCGAGATCGACACCCGGCTGCTGGGCACGGTCCTCTCCATCGCCGCGATCTGGCTCGCCTTCAACATCATGTCGGGGGGTGACTTCCTCACCGCCCGCAACCTGTGGAACCTGTCGGTCCAGAGCACGTCGATCGCGGTCATGGCCACCGGCATGGTGCTCATCATCGTGTCGCGCAACATCGACCTCTCGGTCGGCTCGCTGCTCGGCTTCCTCGGCTACGCGATGGCCCTCGTCCAGACGGACGGCATCTTCGCCTTCTTCGGGATCCACGTGACCATCGGCGGCCTCTCGGACAAGTCGTATGTCTGGGTCATCGCAATCGCCTTCGGCCTCCTGCTCGGCGCGCTCGCCGGTTCCATCCAGGGCTTCATCGTGGCCTACGTGGGAGTGCCGGCCTTCATCGTCACCCTCGGCGGGTACCTCGTCTGGCGGGGAGCCATCTTCCGCATGGGGAGCAAGCAGGGCCAGACGCTGGCCCCGCTCAACGAGACGTTCCAGTTGCTCGGCGGGGGCTCCAAGGGGGCGCTCGGCGACTGGAAGAGTTGGCTGCTCGCGGTCATCGCCTGCGCGGGCATCGTCCTGAGCTTGTACTTGGCCCGCCGGGGCCGCAGGCGTTACGACCTCGCCGTGCGCCCGATGTGGGCCGAGGTCGCGTTGGGCGTGGCCGGGTGCGCCGCGGTGCTGCTCGGGGTCGGGCTGGTCGCGAACGCCTACACCTCGCCGGTCACCCACGAAGCAACAGGGGTGGCGTATCCGGTCGTCATCCTCATCGGCGTGACACTCGTGATGAGCTACCTCGCCAAGCGCCGTCGTTTCGGTCGCTACGTGTTCGCCTACGGCGGGAACCCCGAGGCCGCCGAGCTCGGGGGCATCAACACCCGCCGGACCGTCATGCTGACCTTCGTCCTGATGGGCGTGCTCTGTGCGGTGAGCGCAGCCATCCAGACGGCCCGGCTCAACGCCGCGGTCACCGGCCTCGGCGTGCAGAACGAGCTCGATGTCATCGCGGCTGCGGTCATCGGTGGCACGTCGTTCGCCGGCGGCATCGGAACGATCACGGGGGCCGTACTGGGTGCGATCATCATGCAGTCGCTCCGCTCGGGCATGGTGTTGCTCAAGATCGACTCGCCGTCGCAGGACATCGTCGTCGGGGTGGTGCTCGTCACCGCGGTGGCCATCGACTCGGCGCTCCGGCAAGGTCGCAGGACGGTGGCGCTGGCTGCGCTCGGCGTGGGACTGGCCGTCTCGGCCATCATCATCCAGTCCGGGCGCGCCTGACGCGGGGGAGCTGGCACCATGACCGAACTGCAGACCACGGAAGCAGCGCCCGCCCACGACGGGAGCACACCTCTCGTCGAGCTGCGCGACATCCGCGTGGCGTTCGGCGGCGTCCACGCTGTCGACGGTGTGACCATCGACCTCTACCCGGGTGAGGTCGTCGGCCTCGTCGGGGGCAACGGCGCCGGCAAGTCCACGCTGATGCACACGCTCTCGGGCGCTCACCCCGCCGACTCTGGTGAGATCCGCATCGACGGGAGGCACGTGGTGATCCACAATCCGCGCGAGGCCCGCCAGCACGGTGTGGACGTCATCTATCAAAAGCTCGCCTTGGCGGACAACATCGACGCCGCCGGGAACGTGTTCCTCGGGCGCGAGCGGCTCACCCACACCGGGGCGCTCGACGACTCGGGCATGGCCGCGGCGACGGCGAAGGTGATGCAGCGGCTCAACCCCCGCTTCAAGAACCTCAAGACGCCGGTGCGGTCGCTGTCCGGTGGCCAGCGCCAGTCCGTGGCCATCGCCCGGGCCGTCTACTTCAACGCCAAGATCCTGATCATGGACGAGCCGACCGCGGCGCTCGGGCCGGCGGAGACGGCGGAGGTGCGCGAGCTCATCCAGCAGCTGAAAGCCGAAGGCATCGGCATCTTCCTCATCAGCCACGACATCCACGACGTGTTCGACCTCGCCGACCGCATCAGCGTGATGCTGCAGGGTCGCCTCGTCGACACGGTGAACAAGCTGGACGTCACGAAGGACGAGGTCCTCGCCATGATCATCGCCGGCAAGAAGCCCGACGAGGTCTCCGCGGACGACATCGCCCAACTCCACGGCCACTGACGCTCCCGGCCCCGCCCCGAGGGTGAGCCGAGCACGGGAGTACGAGGGTCGGCGAACGAAGTTCATCGCCCGCGAGCTGATCCTCCTCCAGGCCGCCAGCGTCGACGCGCTCTCTCGCAAGCGAGCCATGGCTCACTGACGTACGGTGACACCGCGCGCCGTCCCCACGGAACCAGCGGAAAGGACACCGCCATGGCTTACGAACCTCGTCCGGAGCACCACTTCGCCTTCGGGCTCTGGACCGTCGGGCATCCCGGCCGCGACCCGTTCGGCGACGTCGTGCGTCCCTGGCTCGACCCCGTCGACAGCATCAAGCGGCTGGCCGAGCTCGGCGCCTGGGGCGTGTCCTTCCACGACGACGACCTCCTCGCTCCGGGCGAGGGCGAGGCGGAGCGGGCGGGGCGGGTCGCCCGCTTCAAGGCCGCCCTGGAGGAGTCGGGCGTCGTCTGCTCGATGGCCACCACGAACCTCTTCTGGCATCCCGTCTTCCGTGAGGGTGCCCTCACCGCCAACGATCGGGGCGTGCGGCGCTTCGCCCTCCGGAAGGTGATGAACAACCTCGACCTCGCGGCCGAGCTCGGCGCCAAGGTCTACGTCTGCTGGGGCGGTCGGGAAGGCACCGAGACCGACACGGCCAAGGACGTCACGGTGGCGCTGGACCGCTACAAGGAAGGGCTCGACCTGCTCTGCCAGTACGTCATCGAGCAGGGCTACGACATCCGCTTCGCGCTCGAGCCCAAGCCGAACGAGCCGCGCGGCGACATCCTGCTGCCCACGATCGGCCACGGCCTCGCCTTCATCGACCGCCTCGAGCACCCCGAACGGGTCGGGCTGAACCCCGAGGTGGGCCACGAGCAGATGTCCGGCCTCAACATGGTGCACGGCGTGGCCCAGGCGCTCTGGTCGGGGAAGCTCTTCCACATCGACCTGAACGCTCAGCGCGGGCCCCGCTACGACCAGGACTTCCGCTTCGCGGCCGAGGACCAGAAGGGGGCCCTCATGCTGGTCGATCTGCTCGAGCGGCACGGGTACGCAGGGCCCAAGCACTTCGATGCGCGCGCCTACCGCACCGAGGACATCGACGGAGTCTGGGACTTCGCGCGTGGTTGTATGCGCAACTACCTGATCCTCGCGGAGAAGGCCGCTGCCTTCCGAGCCGATCCCGAAGTGCAGTCCGCGATGGCGGCCGCCGGCGTCGGCGGGCTCGAGGACTCCACGCTGGGCGCCGGCGAGACCATCGCCGCGCTACGGGCCGAGACCTTCGACCCCGACGAGCGGGCCACCCGGGGGGCCGGGTTCGAGCGCCTCGACCAGCTCCTCGTCGAGCACCTCTTCGGCGTCAGGAGTTAGGGCAGGGAGACGAAGGTGGACGCTCGCCAGGCTCACCCGGCGCGAGCCTTCTCTCGATGGCCGAGGGACGCCCTCGGCTAAGGTCCGCGCACCCGCACCGAGCAGGAGGCTCCGCGAGATGTCGGTCAGCGCGTACATCCTCATCCAGACCGAGGTCGGCAAGGCGGCGAGCGTGGCCACGCAGGTCCGCGAGGTGCAGGGCATCTCGTCGGCGGAGGACGTGACCGGCCCCTACGACGTGATCGCCCGGGCCGAGGCCGACACCGTCGACGAGCTCGGTCGGATGGTGGTGAGCAAGGTGCAGATGATCGACGGCATCACGCGGACCCTCACCTGCCCCGTGGTGAACATCTGAGGGCGGCGGTCAGGCCTTCCCCACGATCATCGCCCGGATGCCGAGGCCCATCACGAAGAGCCCGCCCAGTCCGTACAACAGATAGAGACGGTGGCGGAGCTGGTTGCGGTAGGAGTAGATGATCCCCACCGCGATGATGGCGACGAAGCCGTAGAACATGTGGAACCGGGGCGCCTGCAGCTTCTTGCCCGCGACCAGACCGACACCCAGCGCGACCTGCACGAACACGGCCACCTCGGCCAGCGCCGTGAACCACCACAGGGCACGGGTGCGCAGCGCGCCGAGCCAGTGGGCGCCGAGCGCCCATGAGCCGGCAAGGCCGTTGCCGATGATGACGAACCAGGCCCAGGACTCGTGGATCGAGAGCAGCAGCAGGCCGTACAGCGTGCGACCCCACTCAGGAGGGTGGCGCGACCTGAGCGATGGCGTACGACCACAGCTCCGAGCTCACCGCCACGGGCCGGGCCTCGGCCCCCGGAGCGCCTCCGGGGCGGGCTCCCTGGTGACCGTGCGAGAACGCCGCCGACGACACCCAAGCCTCGAAGGAGGCCTCGTCGCGCCATCTCGTCACGACCAGCCACGTAGTGCGGCCGTCCGTCGGCTGGAGCAGCTCGAAGCCCTCGAAGCCCTCCTGGTTGTCGACGGCGCCGGCGCGGGCCGCGAACCGCTTCGCCAGCTCGTCACCCGACCCCTCGGGCACGGTGATGGCGTTGATCTTCACGATCGACATGCCCCGAACCTATCCGCAACGGCTCAGGCGGACGGCCCGGGACGGCGGGCGTGACGATCGATCGTGAACCAGACTGGCGGCGGGAGGAAGAAGACCCCGGGCGCCAGATGCGCGCGCCCGCAGACACAACCCTTGACCGAGGAGGCGGACGGCATGGACGAGGTGGCCTGGGAGGCACCGGGAGTGGGCCGATGGGATCTCGACCTCGCTCATTGCCTGGGGTCGATGACCCCGATCATGCAGGATGTGCACGCCGACAGCATGACGAGCGGCATACGCGAGCTCTTCGCCACCCTCGGCATGCCGGCCGAGACGATCGACACCCGATTCGTGAACGGCTACCTCTACGGCCGGCTGCGCCCGCTGCTGACCCCGGACAAGGCGGCCAAGAAGGCGCCCCCCGCCCTCGCCGTCAAGCTCGTGTTCAAGCTCCATCCGAAGATGCGCCGCCGAGCGAAGCGGGCCGAGGTGACGCTCGAGACGAAACCATGGCGGGGCGTGATCCGGGATTGGTCCGGCCACGAGCGTGCCGACCTCGAAGCCGAGAACCTCGCCCTCCAGGACATCGATGTCACCGCGCTCGATGACGCCGCGCTCGTGGATCACCTGCAGACCGTGATCGCCGCCACCCGCGCCGGCTACCACCGCCACTTCGTGCTGCACGGCTACGACCTCGGACCGATCGGGTTGCTGCTGGTCTCCGCCCGCGACTGGGGCATCGGAGCCGACGAGATCGTCCCCGCGCTGCAGGGCGCGTCCCCGAGCACGTCCGAGCCGGCGCGGATCGTCGCTCGACTCCGCGCCGCGGTCGAAGCGAGCGGCACGCTCCCCCACTCCCTGGAGGAGGTGCAGGCGTTGTCGCCGGAGGCATCGGCGGAGCTCGACGCCTACCTCCGCTATCGGGGTATGCAGGTCTTCAGCCGCTACGACATCGACGGGGTCACCCTGGCCGAGGTCCCCGATGTGGTGCTCGCGACGATCCTCGGCGGCCGGCACGCGGCGGGAGCCGACGACCCCGACGAGGTGGCGCGCCGCTTGCGGGCCCGCGTACCCGCCGGCGAGCGGGACGAGTTCGACGAGTTGCTCCGGGAAGCCCGTTTCGCCATGGACCTCCGCGACGACAACGGGCCGACGACGGCCGAGTGGCGCATCGGTCTGCTGCGCCGAGCCATGGTGGAAGCGGGCCGGCGCCTCGCGGCTCGTGGCCGCATCACCCGACAGGACGACGCCTTCGAGCTGAGCGCGGACGAGGTGGGTGCGATCTTCGCCGGCGCGCCCGCCCCCACTGCGGAGGAGCTCGTCGCCCGGGGTGAGCGCCGCCGCCAGCTCTCGGCGCTCACCCCGCCCGCCCACCTCGGCCCCGTCGAGCCGGAGCCGCCCCTCGCGGCGATGCCCGCCGCCACCGGCCGGCTCCTCGACGTGGTGCGCACGGTGCTCGACCTGCTCGGGAGCCAGCCCCGCGCCCACGATCTGTCGGGGACGGGCATCGGTGCCACCTCCTATCGCGGCGTCGTCCGCACGGCTCGGAGCCCGGAGGAGGCCATCGCCCGCCTCGAGCCCGGCGACGTGCTCGTCGTTCCCTTCACCACCCCGGCCTACAACGCCGTCCTTCCGCTGGCGGGCGCGCTGGTGACCAGCGAAGGCGGGCCGCTGTGCCACGCCGCGGTGCTGGCCCGCGAGCTCGGCCTCGCCGCCGTGGTTGGGGCCGCAGGAGCGCTCGCCCAACTGCACGACGGCATGGAGGTGGACGTCGACCCCGTCGCGGGCGAGGTGCGGGTGGTCACCAGGGCGGCGACGCCCGCATGACGACCGCCATGTCGCGTCGCGGCGACCGCTTGAAGATCACCATGCCGCGGCCAGGATCTCGCGGGCGTCCGCCTCGCTCACCGGCCGCGGGTTGGCCTGCACGCTGACGCTCCCCTGCGAGAGGCGGGCCACGGCGTCGAGATCGGCCTCGGTGACTCCGACGTCGCGCAGGCGCTCGGGCAGACCCACTGCGGCCCGCAGGCGCACGACGGCCGCGGGAGGGTCGTGCTCGTCGCCGATGGCCTGGCCGATGAGGGTCATGGCCTCCGGGACGGCCGGGCCGTTGAAGCGCATCGCGTGAGGCAACACGAGCGCGTTGGCCAGGCCGTGGGGGATGCCCGTCCGCCCGCCGAGCAGCTGTGACAGGCCGTGGTGCACCCCCATCGCCGCGTTCTGCAGCGCCCGGCCGGCGAGGGCGGCCCCGGCGAGCAGGGCGGTGCGGGCCGGGAGGTCGTCCGGGTCGTCGACCACCGCGGGAAGGCTGGCCACGATCCGGCGCGCGCCGGCCAAGGCCAGCGCCTCCGCCTCGGCCGAGCGGCGGGTGGCATAGGCCGCCTCGATGCAGTGGGCCAGCGCGTTCATGGCCGTCTCCGCGCTCACGCCGCGCCGGCGTCGAACGGGTGAGCTCGGGGTCGTAGACGACGGCGATCGGCGCCGAGGTGGGTCCGCCTCCCCCACCCTTCGTGCGGGTGTGCTCGTCGGTCATGCCGAAGTGGGTCGTGACCTCCGCCCCGGAGTAGGTGGTGGGGATGGCCACGTGGGCCACGGTCGGGCGGTCCACGTAGCTCGTGCCCGGTGCGCCGGCCTCCTGCTCGGTGAAGAAGACGATGGCCTTGCCGAGGTCCATGCACGACCCGCCGCCCAAGCTGACCACGCCGTCGATCCCGTCGCGGCGCGCCTGCAGCACGGCCGTGCGCACGACCTCCGTGGGGAGGTGGCTGCGCACGCCGTCGTAGGTCGAGGCCAGGTTGCGGCCCGATGGCGGCCACGATCCGTTGCCCGTCGTCGGAGCCCATGCGTCCGGCCGTCGTGACGAGGAGCACCTTGCGCGTCCCGACCTCGCGCAGGATCTCCGGGAGGCGGCGGGACGCCCCCGGCGCCGAAGTGCAGGCGTTGGGCATACCCCGTGTGGGTCCACGTCGACGGGCTCATGACTGCAGTCTGCCTGTCCCCGATGTCAGCGGATGAGGGTATCGGCCTCGTCACCACCCTGGACGAGGGTGAACCCGGCCCGGGCCGAGTCGACGATGGTGCGGCTGGCGTTGTCGAGGCGCAGGATCACCAGCTCGGGCCGGCCGAGCGCGGCGCCGATCACCGCGTTGATGGGCACGAAGTGGCTCACCACGACGGTGTCCACCTCCAGTGCCGCCAACGCGGCCAGCACCCCGGCCCGATAGACCGTGAAGCGGTCACCGAGGTCGCACCACGTGAGGGCCAGAGCCTGTTGGAGCCATCGCGGGCGCTCGCTGAGGACAACCCCTTCGGGCGAGGGCAGCTCGGCCACGGCTGGTTCCACGACGGGCTCGATCTGCCAGCGGGCCCCGAGCACCGCCGCCGTCTCGCGGCACCGGCGCATCGGGCTGGTGACGATGGGGTGGACCTCGCCCGCCCCCAGCACGTCGGCCAGCGCCTTCGCTTGCTGCACACCCACGTCGTCGAGCGGCGGGTCCACGGCCTCCCATCCCTGGCTCGCTCGCCCGTGTCGGACCAGGATCAGGCGCGGCATCGACAGCGCCCTGGGTCCGACGGAGTGATGGTCTCCTTCGCCCCAATGCCGTCGCGGAGGTCGATCCGGCTGCGCCGGTCGACCTGAGTTCCACGGATGGGGGGGTCCGAGGGGGGGAAGGTCCCCCTCCCGCCGTCGTTCTTCAAAGTCCGGCCAGCCACGTCTCGCGCTCGGCCGGCGTGGCGTCGCGGCGGATGAACCACTCCGTCCCGAAGCCCAGCCGAAAGACGTCCGGCGGCATGGCAAGAACAACGAGGTATCGGTCACCTGAGCGGCGTGAGCCTTGATCGAGGCCCGCTTCTGGTCGACGAAGTCGCCGACGTCGACGGCGGTGGTCAGCTCGGCCTCGGGCATGCCGACGGGATGCCGTCGTCGGTGTCGTCGAGGTCGGGGAGCTCGTCGACGACGCCCGACTGCTTGGCCAGGTCGAAGAGGCGAGCCATCGCGTCGCGGTTCATCGTGGCCTCGTAGACGTGCGGAGTCGCCGGCCAGCTCGGCCGCGCGCGTGGCCAACGGTGTGCACTTGGATGTGGTCGGGGTGGCCGTAGTTGCCGTGCCAGTCGTACGTCGTGAGCACCTCTGCGCCTTCTTCGCGAGGATCGCCGCGAGCCGCTCGCGGCCTCGTCGACGTCGGCGCTTGCAAGAACGAGTCGGGCTCGTCGTTCTGGTCCCAGCCGTGCATCCCCGAGTCGTGGTAGCCGAGCCAGTCGACACGGCCGCTACGCCGAGCGCATCGCGCGGATCGCTCGGTCTCGGCTCGGCGGCGGTCGAGCGAGCGTCTCGCCGTCGCCGAGGTCGTCCGGGCACCTCGCCGTGCCGCCCGTCGGTGGCCACGACGAGAACGACACGATGGCCCTCGCGCGGCGGCCCGGGCCATCGTGCCGCCAGTGGTGAGCGCCTCGTCGTCGGGATGGGCGTGGAAGAAGACGGCCGTGGCCACGTTGCTACTGGACCGCGCCCGTCTCGAGCAGCTTGGCGATCGTGGCCGGCACGACCCCCCAGTCGGCGAGGACCTCGCGGTGTGCTGGCCGGCGATGGGCAGGCGGGCGCTGCGATCTCGACCGTGCGTGCGGCTGAAGCGTGGCGCCGGCGCCGGCTGCACGATCGCCGCCGACCTCGACGAAGGTGTTCCGGGCCTGGTTGTGCGGATGGGCCGGCGGCCTCGCTCATGGTGAGCACGGGGGCGAAGCACACGTCGGTGTGCTCCATGATGCGCGCACCACTCGTCGCGGGTCTTCTGGTGGAAGAGCACCTCGAGCCGGCCCTTGAGCGCCGGCCACTGGTCCCGGTCCATCTGGTCGGCGAACTCCGGCGTCGTCGCTGCAGGCCGGTGAGCCGCAGCAGCTCGGCGTAGAACTGCGGCTCGATCGAGCCGATCGAGATGTACTTGCCGTCGGCGCAGTCGGTACACGTCGTAGAAGTGGGCGCCGGTGTCGAGCAGGTTCGTGCCGCGCGTGTCCTCGTCAACATGCCCGATCGCGCGGAAGGCGTGGAACATCGTCATGAGCACCGCGGCGCCGTCGACCATGGCCGCGTCGATGACCTGGCCCTGAGCCGCCTTGCTGCGCTTCGAGGAGGCCGCAGACGACGCCGAAGGCGAGCAGCATGCCGCCGCCGCCGAAGTCGCCGACGAGGTTGAGCGGCGGCACGGGCGCCTCCGCCGGCCCGGCCGATGTGGGCCAGCGCAGCCGGCCAGCGCGATGTAGTTGATGTCGTGGCCCGACCACGCCGCGTACGGGCCGTCCTGCCCCCATCCGGTCATGCGGCCGTAGACGAGCCTGGGGTTGCGCGCGCAGGCACACGTCGGGGCCGAGCCCGAGCCGCTCCATCACGCCGGGCCGGAACCCCTCGATGAGCGCGTCGGCCGTCTCGACGAGCCTGAGCACCGCCTCGACGCCGTCGGGGTTCTTGAGGTCGACGGCGACGAACGGCGGCCGCGGTTGCAGCACGTCGGCGAGGGCTGGGCGGGACGGGCGCCGCGCACGTTCTGCGGCCCGGTCGACCCGGATCACGTCGGCGCCCATGTCCGCCAGCATCATTGCGCAGAACGGCCCGGGGCCGATGCCGGCGACCTCGATGATGCGGTATCCGGTCAGCGGTCCGGCCATGGTTTGACCCTCCTCGTCGTGCCTCTCCGAGCGTAGTGACGGGTTCAGGCTCGACGCCGTGTCGCAGCGAGGATGGCGTCGGTGACGATAGCGGCCAGAGCGGCTCCGGCAGGTCGTGGCCCATGTCGCTCGAGAACAAGCAGCTCGGAGCCGGGGATCGAGCTCGGCGGTGCGCTCGCCGCCGGAGGGCTGGACGAGCGGGTCGTCACGCCCGTGGATGACGAGCGTCGGCACGTCGAGCTGCGCGAGGCCGTCGGCCCGGCTGCCGGACGCGATGATGGCCGGCAGCTGGCGCGTGGCGCCCTCGGGGTAGAAGCACCGGTCGTAGGCGGCGCCGACGCGCCGCGCGGCCGGTCCGGGTCGAAGTAGCGTCTTGCTGGAGAACATCCGCAGCGACGCGTCACGCACTGCTCGATGTACGCCTCCCGCTCGGTGGGCGGCGGCGTGAGGAGCGCGGTCATCGCCTCGGGCGTCGGGCTGGCCGACCTCGGCTTCGCCGGTCGTCGACATGATCGAGGTCAACGCGGCCACGCGCTCGGGTGCTCGATGGCCATCGTCTGCACGATCATCCCGCCCATCGAGGCGCCGACGATGTGGGCCCGTTCGATGCCGAGGTGGTCGAGCAGGCCGATGGCGTCGGCGGCCATGTCGGTCAGCAGGTACGGCGCATCCGGCGGCGGGTCCTCGCCGGCCATCGCCTGGGCCATCGACCGTGCCGAGGTCGACCGGCACGCCGTCGAGGTGGGTCGACAGCCCGCAGTCGCGGTTGTCGAACCGGATGACGTAGACGCCCCGTCGGCGAGAAGCTTGCATGAACCGCTCGTCCCACGCGGTCATCTGGCGCGGTGAAGCCCATCACGAGGAGCAGCGCCGGGTCGCTCCGGGTCACCGAAGGTGTCGTACTCGATCTCGATCCCGTTGGCGTGGCGCGCGGCATGCCCGCAGTCTGTTGCACCGCCGGGCGCGCGCGCGGCCAGTTCGGCGCGGCCGACCGGCCTACGGTCCGGCGCCATGACCGTCTTCGGCGTGCACGCCGGCCTGCAGAACACCGACACGACGACCTTGCGGGCGCTGTGGCGACGAGATCGAAGACCTCGGCTTCGGCTGGATCTCGATCTGGGACCACTTCTACTCGGCCACGCTCGGCGACGACCCCGTGTGCCTCGAGGCCGTCGCCACCCACGCCGCCCTGGCCTGCGACACCAGCCGGGTGCGCTGCGGGTCGCTCGTGTACTCGGTCGGCTACCGCCATCCCGCCGTGCTGGCCAACGCCATCTGCACGATCGACCAGCCTCAGCGGCGGCCGGGCCGACCTCGGCCTCGGCGCCGGGTGGAGCGAGATCGAGTACGCGCGCCTACGGCATCCCGTTCCCGCCGGTGAAGGTGCGGATGGACCATGCTCGAGGAGGCGATCCAGTGCGTGCGCGGCCTGCTGCGCGACGAGGTCACCGACTTCGAGGGCGAAGTACTTCCAGCTCCACGACGCGCGCTGCGAGCCCAAGCCGGTGCAGGCCGCGCTGCCGATCTGGGTCGGCGGGCAGGGCGAGAAGCGCACGCTGCGGATCGCGGCGCGATGGGCCGACGGCTGGAACGTGCCCTTCGTCGACCCGACGACGTTCGCCCGCAAGCGCGACGTGCTGCTCGCCGCACTGCGCGACGCCGGCCGCGACCCGGCGGAGATCGCGCACGGCGGTCAACGTCGGGCTGGCCTGGACCGAGGAGAGCCTCCGCAGCACCAGTTCGGCGGGCTGGCCGACTACGTCCGCCCGGGCGTGCTCACCGGGTCCGACAGGAGGTCGTCGATCGCATCGGCCGCTACGTCGAGGCCGGCGCCGACCAGGTCAACCTGGCGCTGCGGGCGCCCGTTCGACGAGGACGCCCTCGACCGCTTCGCCGGCGCGCTCCACCTCACCTGACCATGACGGTGAGCGTGTCGCGCGCGCCCGGGCCGCGTCAACCTCATCGGCGACCACACCGACTACACGGGCGGGCTCGTGCTGCCGATGGCCATCGACCGCTGGACGACGGTGCACCGGCGAGCGCTTCGGCGACGTCGTGGCCCTCCGCTCGGAGTCGGAGCCGCCGACGTCGAGATCGCCGCTCGACGTCGAGGATCCGGCGGCGGTGTCGCCGCCGTGGGGGCGCTACGTCGCCGGGCGTGGTCGCCGAGCTCCGCCCGCCCGTGGGCTTCAGCGGGCAGGTCGACTCGACCGTTCCCGTGGCGAGCGGGCTCTCGTCGAGCGCCGCCCTCGAAGTGGCGCTGGCCCTCGCGCTCGGCTTCGACGGCGATCCGGCTCGACCTTGGCCCGGCTCTGCCAGCGAGCCGAGCAGCGCGCCACCGGGGTGCCGTGCGGGATCATGGACCAGCTCGTCGCCGCGGCCGCCGTAGAGGGACATGGGTCTGCTCATCGACTGCCACACCCTCGACGTGCTCGCCGTGCGCATCCCGCCAGGCGTCGAGGTGGTCGTGGTCGACAGCGGGCGGTCCCGCGAGCTGGTGGCGTCGGCCTACGGCGAGCGCGTCGCCCAGTGCCGGAACGCCGAGCGCATCATCGGTCCGCTCCGGCAGGCCGAGCTGGCCGACCTGCAGCGGATCAGCCATCGTCTGGTGCGCGCCCGGGCCCGGCACGTGATCACCGAGAACGCCCGGGTGCGGGAGTTCGCCGACGCCCTCGGGCGCGGCGACCTGGCCGCCGCCGGGCAGCTGATGCTGGCCAGCCACGCCAGCCTGCGGACGGACTTCGAGGTCTCCACGCCCGAGCTCGACAGATTGGTGGAGCGGCTGGCCGCCCGCCCCGGGGTGCACGGCGCTCGGCTCACGGGCGCCGGCTTCGGTGGCTGTGTCGTGGCCCTGAGCGCACCCGGGGCGCTGGCCGAGGGATGGTTGGTGCGGCCGGTCGGCGGGGCCACGGTGACCGTCGGCTGACCATGGGCCGCCGCGACTCAGGCCGGGCGACGGCGTGACGTGGCGTCGCTCAGCCAGGGCGTGGCAAAGGGTCCTCGTCCTCGCGCATGTTCGTGCCCGGGGCGACGAGCTCGTCGATGCGGTCGAGCACGTCCGGCGTCGAGGTGGTGCTCGTCGGCGCCGAGCACCCCCTCGAGGTGCTCCATCGTGCGCGGCCCGATGATCGTCGACGTCACCGCCGGATGCTCCGACGTCCAGGCCAGGGCAAGGTGGGGGAGGCGTGCATGCCGGCCTTGGCGGCCAGCTTCGGTCAGCTCGTCGACGAGTTCGAGCTTGCGCTGGTTGGCCGGCTTGCCCGGGTCGAAGCGCTCGGGCATGCGCCGGGCGCGCCCCGAGCTGAAGTCTCGGCCTCGTCGCCCCGCGCCGGTACTTCCCGCTCAGCCAGCCGCCGTTGAGCGGGCTCCACACGATCGCGCCCATGCCATAGCGGCGATGGCGGGCAGCACGTCCCGCTCGATCCAGCGCACGAAGATCGAATAGGGAGGCTGCTCGCAGCGGAAGCGCTCCCGGCCGCGCTTCGCTCGGCCACCCACTGCGCCTCGACGATCTGCGCCGGCCGGAACGTCGACGATCCGAGGGCGCGCACCTTGCCCTGGTGTATGAGGTCGCTCAGCGCGCCGAGCGTCTCGTCCACATCGGTGGCGTAGTCGGGGCGGTGCACCTGGTAGAGGTCGATCCAGTCCGTGCCGAGACGGCGGAGGCTGTCCTCGCACGCCCGCAGGATGTGGCGGCGGCTGCTCCCCGCAGGTGTTGGGGGCCCGGTCTCGGGTCGAACGGGCCGGCCGACACGGGGAAGTGGCACTTCGTCGCCAGGATGATGTCGTCTCGCCGGCCGACCAGCGCCTTCGCGAGGATCTCCTCGCTCTCGCCGGCCGAGTAGACGTCGGCGGTGTCGATGAAGTTGATGCCGGCCTCGAGAGCTCGTTGGACGATGCGAACGCAGTCGTCATGGTCCGGATTGCCGAAGCGGCCGAACATCATGGCGCCGAGGCACATCGTCGAGACGTGCATGCCGGTGCGGCCAAGGGGGCGATAGTGCATGCGGCGGACCGTAGCCCTGCTCGCCCCGCCGCGCCGCCTGGGCGCGCCGCCGCGCCGCCCGGGAGCGCCGCACGCGGCCTGGGCGCGCCACGCGCGGCCCGGGCGCGCCGCGCGCCGCCTGGGCGCGCCGCGCGCGGCCTGGGCGCGCCGCGCGCGGCCCGCCACTACCGTTCTCTGCGCCGACGACCGAGGGAGCGTGAGGTGGCTGACGTCCGCGTGCTGGCGGAGGGCCTGCACTTCGGGGAAGGACCGCGCTGGCACGACGGCCGGTTGTACTTCTCGGACTTCTACGACCACGCGGTGAAGGCGGTCGATCTCGACGGTCACGTAGAGGTGGTGGTCGAGGTGCCCGAGCAACCCTCGGGTCTGGGTTGGCTGCCCGACGGGCGCATGCTCGTGGTGTCGATGCGCGACCGGCAGGCTGCTGCGCATGGAGCCCGACGGCACGTTGGCCGTCCACGCCGATCTCTCTGACATCGCCACCTTCCACTGCAACGACATGGTGGTGGACGGTCACGGGCGCGCCTACGTCGGGAACTTCGGCTTCGATCTCGAAGCCTTCCTGCTGGCGCACGGTATTCACGGCGCGCTCGACCGAACCCGGGCCGCCGCGGGCCAAGCTGGCCAGGGTCGATCCCGACGGCACGGTCTCGGTTGCGGCCGAGGACCTGAAGTTCCCGAACGGCACCGTGATCACGCCGGACGGGCGGACGATGATCGTCGCCGAGACGCTCGGCCTACGGCTCACCTCCTTCTCCATCGACTCCGACGGCACCCTCCATGACCGGCGGACCTGGGCCGGCCTCGGCGCCCGAGCCCCCGATGGGATCTGCCTCGACGCCGACACCAACGTGTGGGTGGCCAATCCCCTCGAGCCGGTGTGCTTCCTCGTGGCGGAGGGGGGCGGCATCCTCGCCGAGGTCGACACCGAGCAGCCCTGCTACGCCTGCATGCTGGGCGGCCCCCACGGTCGCCACCTCTTCCTCGTCACCGCCCGGACCGAAGCGGAGGCCATCGTCTCGCGCGAGCGCACGGGCCACGTCCGCGTCGTCGAGGTGCAGACTCCCCACGCCGGTTGGCCCTGATCCTGCACCTGACGACGGACGCGGCGTGGCGCAGCCGCCCGGCCGGCGACGGGTTCTTCGCGCCCGCCTCCCTAGGCGAGGAAGGGTTCGTCCACTGCACGTCGGGTGACGGGTTGCTGTTGCACGTGGCCAACGCCTACTACCGCCGACGCGGACGGGCCTTTCGTCGTGCTCAGCCTCGACGAGTCCGGCCTCACCAGCGAGCTGCGGTGGGAGCCCGGCGCCCCGGCGCCCCCGCCGGGGATCGAACCGGTCCTCTTCCCGCACCTGTACGGCCCCATCGATCTCGGAGCCGTCGTGGAGGTGCGGCGCGCCCTGCGCGACGAGGACGGGACCTTCGTCGGCTTCGCCCCTCACGCGCCCAACGCCTGAGCCAGTCGCTCGGCTGCGCCTGGCGTGCGCACCCCCCACCAGAACAGGTCACGGCCGTCGACGATGCGGGCGTCCGCGGCCACGGTCCGCAGCTCGGCGAGGTGGCGAGCGGCGAAGGGATAGGGCTCAGTGGGGGCCAGGACGAGGTCGGGGCCAGCGCCGGACCGCGTCCTCGAGCGTGACGACCGGGTAGCGATCGGGATGGTCGGCGAAGATGTCACGGACGCCGAGGGTGGCAAGGAGGGACGCCCCGTAGGTGTCGGCGTTGATGGTCATCCATGGCCGCCGCCAGATCGGGACGAACGCCGACCTCGGCGGCTCGCTCGGGGAGACGCCGCCTTCTCGCGCGCTTTGGTGGCGTCCAGCACCACTCTGCCACGCGAGATCGATCTCGCCCCCGTGCAGGCCGCCGTCATGAGGCAACGAATCGGCACCGAATCGGTGGGGCAACGAATCGGTACCGAATCGGTGCCCCACGGGCCCGAGGGACACGGGGGGCGCAGCCGGGTTGAGACCGACGGCGGTGGCCAGCGCGCGCAACGTGGGCTCGACGTCGCCCACGTTGCGCACCCGGGTCGAATGGACGGCCAACCCCGCGGCCACCAACGCCTCGAAGTCCTCGCGGCGGTTCTCCTCCTCGTTCACGACCACGAGATCGGGGCGCAGTTCGACGATGGCGGCGATGTCCGGGTTCTTGGTGCCACCCACCGCACGCAGACCGGGCTGCTCGCAGAACCGGGTCACCGCGACCGGAGTGACCCCCCAGGCGAGCAAGCTCTCGGTGACCGACGGGACAAGGCTGACGACCCGCAAGGCTCACTGCCGAGGAGCCGGCGCTTCTCGGCCTCGAACTCCTCACGGGTGATGCTCCCCCGCTGCATGAGGCCTTCGAGCCTCTCGAGCTGCTCGGGGACGTCGACCCCGGCGGGGGGTGGGGGCGGCAGCGGGCCGGAAGGGCCGCGCCGCTGCGGCATCTCGCCTGCGCTCGGGCTGATGCCGCTGGCATTCTCCTCGATGGCGTCGTGCAGGATGACTTGGACCTTGTCGGGATGGCGGACGTCGGTGAATGTCGCCGGGCCGCCCATGCCCCCGGACTCGACCAGGAGGTCGCCGGCCCCGACCATGCGCTCGAACAGGTTCTGCTCGAAGTTCACGCTGTTCACGCGCTCGAGCGGGATCTGCACGCCCTTCTTCCGGAACACGCCCTCGCGGAAGATGACCTTGTCGTTGGTGATCACGAAGTAGGTGCTCCGCCAGCGGACGAACCGTCCGACGAGCCACCCGGCGGCCACGAGGATGGCGGCGATGCACAACCAGGTGAAGGCGGTGTTGTCGACCTGCACGGCCAGGATGACGGCCAGGATCAGCACCACCACGACCGTGGTCGCCGGCCCGAAGAAGTACAGCCAGTGCGGTTTGAGGTCGACCTTCACCACCTCGTGGGCCGACAGGAGCTTGCGCGGGTACGCCATGCGCGGAGCGTAGAGTGCCCGGCCGCCCTGTGCCCGGGGATCTGCGGCGCCCTACGCCCAACCGAGCTCGTCGAGCCGGGCGTCGTCGATGCCGAAGTGATGGCCCACTTCGTGGATCACCGTGACGCGCACTTGGCGAACGACATCAGCCTCGTCTCGGCAGATGGCGCAGATGGGCAAGCGGTACACGGTGATGCGGTCGGGCAGAGGGAACGTGCCCGCCGAGTGCCCGTAGGCCTGGCGGCGGGTCAGCGGCACCCCCTCGTAGAGCCCGAGGAGGCCACCGATGCGAGGCAAGTCCTCGACGAAGACGGCAACGTTGTCCATCAACCGCCCGAGCTCCTCGGGGATGCTGTCGAGTGCCTCGGCGACGAGCGCTTCGAAGCGCTCCTCGTCGACCTCCACCATAGCAGCGGACCGTACCGTCCTAGCCTGGCCCGCGATGGACGCGGCGTGGCTCCTCGAGGGGCTCGATCCCGATCAGCGCGACGCCGTGATGACCGACGCGGCCCCCTTGGCCATCCTCGCACCCGCCGGCTCGGGCAAGACGCGGGTGCTCTGCCACCGGGTGGCCCGCCGCATCGCCGACGGCTCGGCCGACACCCGCCACATGCTCGCGATCACCTTCACGCGCCGCGCCGCCGGAGAGCTGCAGCGCCGGCTGGAGCGCCTCGGCCTCCGGGATCGCCCGACGGCCGGCACGTTCCACCGCGTCGCGTGGGCGGTGCTCACCCAACGTTGGGCTGACACCGATCGCCCTCGCCCCGAACTCCTCCCAGATCCCGATCGGCTCCTCGGGCCTCTCCTGGAGAGCCGCCGCGGCGGCGGCCGAGCGGCGGCCCGGACCCGCGATCTCGGCGCCGAGATCGACTGGGCGCGGGCGAGGCGGGTGAGCGCCGACCGCTATCCCAGCGAAGGGCGCGCCCACGGCCGGCGGCCCCCGATACCGCCGGAGACCGTGGCCGAGCTGATGACCGAGTACACCGCGCTGAAGCGGCGCCGGCGATTGGTCGACTTCGACGATCTGCTCGAGCTCTGCGCCCTCGAGCTCGAGCGTGACCGCGAGTTCGCGGCCGCGCAGCGCTGGCGGTTCCGGCACTTCTTCGTCGACGAGTTCCAGGACGTGAACCCGCTCCAGTTCCGCCTGCTCGAAGCCTGGCGCGGCGGGCGGCCCGACCTCTGCGTGGTGGGGGATCCCGACCAGGCCATCTACGGGTGGAACGGCGCCGATCCCGGGCTGCTCGCTCACTTCGCCGAGCTCGTGGGCGGCGCCACCATCGTGCGCCTCCGCTCCACCTACCGCTCGACGCCTCAGGTGGTGGCGGCCGCTCGAGCCGTGCTCCCAGGCCCCGGCCATGCCACCCCGGCCCGAGCCGACGGCCCGCTGCCCCGAGTGCACGAGCTGCCCGACCACGAAGCCGAGGCGGCCGCCATCGCCCGGCTCCTGCGCGACCGCCGGCCGGGCCGCCGGTGGTCGTCGTGCGCGGTGCTCGTCCGCACCCACGCCCAGCTGGCCGTGCTCGAGCAAGCGCTGGCTGGGGCCGGCATCCCCGCCCGCCGTCGCTACGACCGCCCACTGCTCGACGGGCCGACCGTCCAGGCCGTGCTGCGCGACGCGAACTCCTATGCCAGCCTGACCCAGCTGGTCGACGCCCTCGAGGCTCAGGTGGCCGAGGCGGACGCCCCACCTTCGTCCGAGCTGGTCCAGCTCCTGGCCCTTGGACACGAGCTGCTCGCCCAGGCGCCGGGCGCCGCCGCCACCGCGCTGCGAGCGTGGCTCCTGGCGGGAGGCGCCGACGAACGCGGCGCCAGTGATGCCGTCGAGCTCGTGACCTTCCACGCGGCCAAGGGCTTGGAATGGCCGGTCGTCGTGGTCGCCGGCCTCGAGGCGGGGCTCGTCCCCCACGCGTCGGCCGTCACCGACGAGGCTCGCGCTGAGGAAGCCCGCCTCCTGTATGTCGCGTTGAGCCGCGCCGAGGACGAGCTGCACGTCACGTGGGCCCGCGCCCGGGGGTCCGGGCCGCGACGAGCTCGGCGCCCCTCGCCGTTCCTCCCCGGTCTGCTCGCGGCGGTGGAGCCCGAGCCGGCCTCGCCCCCGCCGGCCGGCCTGCGCGCCGAGTCGCGCGCCGGATCTCCGCCCGGTGACCCGCTGCTGGCCACGTTGCGGCGTTGGCGCTCGTCGGCGGCGCGCGCCGCCGACCTTCCCGAGCACGCCATCTGCACCGATGAGGACCTGGCGGTCCTGGCCCACCAACGGCCGTCGGACGAGGCGGGCCTCGCCGCCGTGCTCGGACCTCTGGCCGCCCGTCGCCTCGCCCCCCGGCTGCTCGCCCTCCTCGCCGACGGGTGAGACCAGCCTCCTCCCGCCGACGAGATCAGCGCCGGGTGGCCACGCCGAGGTCGCGCGCCACCCGCTCGTACATCCGCGCCTTGTCCTCGAGCTCGGCGGCGAAAGCGCCCAGCGCCTCCTGGCGTGCTCGCACCTGCCCCCGGAGGCCGGCGTTGATCTCCATCGCCTCGGCGAGGATCTCGCGCTGGCGCCTCTCCGTGGCCGCCGGCCCGCGCCACTCGGCCCGCAGCTCGGCCAACCGGTCGTCGGCCGACAACACGAGGCGGATCTGCTCCAAATCCTGCCCAAGCAGCTCCTGCAGGCGTCGGATCCGGTCGATGCGGGCGATGTCGTCGTCGGAGTAGCGGCGCGCCCCTCCCACCGAGCGGCCGTGCGGGGTGAGCAGACCGAGCTGCTCGTAGTAACGCAACGTGCGCGTGGTCACGCCCGCCGCGGCGGCGGCCGCACCGATGGCGATGCCCCCGCTCACGTCAGCGCCTCCTCGAAGGCCGGCGTGGCGTCGGTCTCCTCCCGGCTCGGCACGGGCGAACCTCCGAGCCAACACGCCAATGCGGCGAACAGGTACAGGACGAGGGAGGCCGAGAAGGCGATGCGGAGGCCGTCGATGAACGGCTCCGAGATGAGCTCCGGGAAGAACTCCTTCCCGGTGATGGTGGCTGCTTTCTCGGGCGGGAGCTTGGCCAACTCCTCGTTGCCCACAAGGGTGCGCATCGGGCTGAAGCCCAGGAAGGCGGCGAAGAGGCTACCCACCGGCGGCGCGTCGGCCACCCGCGCCGCGGTTGCCTCGGGCACTCCCTGGGCGACGAGGCCCTGCTTCATCGTCGTGGGCAAGGTCGACGCGAGCCCGAGGATCATGAGCGTGAAGAAGATACCGATCGACAGGACCTGACCCGAGTTCTGGAAGGTGGAGCGCATCCCCGAGGCCGACCCCCGCTGCCGGGCGGGCACCGAGTTCATGATGGCAGTCGTGTTCGGCGGGAAGAACATCCCCGTGCCGACGCCGTTCAAGAAGATCAAGAACGCGAAGACGCCGTAGTTGAAGTCAGCCGGCAGCATGAGGAGCAGCAGGAAGGAGAGCGCGCCGATGAGCATGCCGACGGTGGCGAAGCCACGGGCGCCGTGCCGATCGGAGAGGCGCCCCGCGATCGGGCCGGAGACGAGGAACCCGACGGTCAGCGGGAGCATGTAGATGCCGGCCCACAGAGGGGTGCGCTCGAAGTCGTAGCCGTGCAGCGGGAGCCAGATGCCCTGCAGCCAGATGATCAGCATGAACTGCAAGCCACCGCGGCCGATGGCCGAGAGGAGCGTGGCGGAGTTCCCGGCGGTGAAGGGCCGAATCCAGAACAGGTCGAGGTTGAACATCGGGTCCTTCACGCGATGTTCCACGAGGACGAAGGCGACGAGGAGGCCGGCGCCGCCGATGAGACAGGTCAGCACGAACGGGCTCGTCCACCCCATGGTGTGGCCCCCGTAGGGCTGGATCCCGTACGTGATGCCGGTGAGCACGAGGACGAGGCCAGCGGCGAAGGTGACGTTGCCCAGCCAGTCGATCCGGGCCTTGGTGCGGGTCCCCGTCTCCCGCAGCTTCAGGTACGCCCAGATCGTGCCGAACACCCCGAAGGGCACGTTGATCCAGAACACGAGCCGCCAGTCGATGTCGGCCAGGATCCCGCCCACCACCAGACCGATGAACGACCCGGCGATGGCAGCGATGGCGTTGATCCCCATGGCCGTGCCGCGTTCCTCTTGCGGGAAGGCGTCGGTCAGGATCGCCGTCGAGTTGGCGAGCAGCAACGAGCCGCCGACGCCCTGCACCACCCGCATGACGATGAGGTAGAGCGCGGCGCTCGACCCGGTGCCCGGGGTGAGCGAGAGCGCGATCGACGCAGCGGTGAAGATGGCGAAGCCTGCGTTGTACATGCGGACCCGCCCGTACATGTCGCCGAGGCGCCCGAACGTCACGACGAGGACGGCCGTGCAGAGGAGGTAGCCCATCAGCATCCAGAGGAGGTAGCTGATGTTCCCGGGCTGCAACGGATCGAGGTGGATGCCTCGGAAGATGGCCGGGAGGCTGATGATGACGATGGACGCGTCCAACGTCGCCATGAAGGCGCCGAGAGTGGTGTTGGACAGCGCCGTCCACTTGTAGCGGTCCGAGGGCGGGTTCACGTCTCGAACTTAACGTGTACGTCAAGAAGAGCTTTGACCCTCGGGCGCGACGAAGCCCTCTTGTCGCGGTTGCAGACTAGGCGTCGAGGTCGACGACGACGGGGGCGTGGTCGGACGGCAGCTTGCCCTTCCGCGCGTTGCGGTCGATGCACACCCAGGTCACCCGGTCGGCGACGGGCGCGCTGGCCAGGACGAGATCGATGCGCATGCCCCGGCCCTCGTGGAAGTCGCCGGCCCGGTAGTCCCACCACGAGAAGACGCCTGGCGCGTCGGGCCAGCGCTCGCGGAACACGTCCCGCAGGCCCCAGGCCTCGAGCTCGCACAGAGCCTGCCGCTCGGGGGCGCTCACGTGGGTGGAGTCGATGAAGGCGGTGGGATCCCAGACGTCGATGTCGTGGGGGGCGATGTTGAAGTCGCCGGCGACCACGACCGGCGCATCGGGCCGGCTCTGGGCGGCGACGTGGGCTCGGAGCCGACCGAGCCACTCGAGCTTGTAGCGGTAGTGGTCGTGGTCGAGGGCGCGGCCATTGGGGACGTAGATGCTCGAGAAGCGCACACCGCCGCAGGTGGCCGACACCAGGCGGGAGTCGACGTCGGGGGGACCGCCGTCGGCGAAGCCCTCGCAGGCGTCCTCGAGGCCGATCCGCGAGAGGATGGCCACGCCGTTCCACTGGTTCGTGCCATGGTGCACGCACTCGTAGCCGAGGGCCTGGAAGGCCATGTGCGGGAACGCCGCATCGGTGAGCTTGGTCTCCTGCAGGCACAGGACATCGGGGCCGATATCGGCCAGCCAATCCTCGAGGCGGCCCAGCCGGGCCTTCAACGAGTTGATGTTCCACGTCGCGATGCGCACCGACCCGACGCTACCGGCCGGGTCACGACGTGGCGCCCGCTGCCTTCTTCCGGGTGCGGGAGGCCTTCTTGGCCGCAGGCGCGGCGCCGGTTGGCTCAACGCCCGTTCCTGGCCCGTCGGCACTCGGCGGCGCCGCGGCGGCCGCCTTCTTCCGGATTCGCGACGGCCGCTTGACTGCCTCAGGCTTCGCCGCCGCGGCCGGTGCGGCGGCCCCGTCCTCCCCGTTCGGCGTCGGAGGCGGGCCCGTGCTCGCGGCGGCCTGTCCCGCGACGTCGGCCGGCGCCGCCTTCTTGCGAACCCGAGCGGGCGCTTTGGCCACCGTGGCCGTAGTGGCCGCCTTCTTCTTCCGGGTTCGGGGCGCCGCCGGGGGAGCCTCGTCCCCCACGGCGACCGCCGATGGGGTCGCCTTCTTCGCGCGCTCGGCCAGCCTTCTTCGGCGCCTCGACCACCGGCGCCGCGGTGACCAACGGGATCCCGGCGGGCACGAGCTCCGGCATGGCCACGTCGATCCCCCGGCGGGCCGGGTTGAAGCTGACGACGACGAGCTCGCGGCGGTCGCCGAGGGCGATCACGTCCCGTGCGCTGCGCGGTGCAGGCGAGGCGAGGTACCGCAACGGGAGGTAGCAGCGGACGGGGCCCACCATGGCGTAGGCCCCATGCGAGGAGTAGGAGTCGATGGTGGCTTCGACGGTCGTGCCGACCGGATGGCGCTCGACGAAGTCGAGGAAGGGCAAGAGCTCGTTGACATGGCCCGGTCGCGCCGCGGTCGGCGCCTCGGCCCGCTTGGCGGGGGGTGGCCCGGCCGCGGTGGGCGACGTCGCGGTGGCCGGCGGGGCGGCCGAGCTTCGACGGGTTCGGGCCCGCTCGACGCGCTTGACCGGCGGGGGCACCTTCGGCGTCGGCATCGGCTCCGAGGCGGCCTTGCTCGGCCGGCCGGCCTTCTTCGGTTCGGCCTTCTTGCGGCCCTTGGCATCGCGCGTGGCCCGCCGGCTGACGGGGCCCCGCACCGGTGCACGAGGCACGAACACCCAGCCCACGTTGGGCACAGGCTTGCCTCCGAGGAGCCGGCCATCGTCGAACAGCCACGGGTACTCGCCGTGGAACTCCTGGAACGAGTCATTGGAGAGGATGACGGCGTGGGCCTTGTTAGCGATCGTGAGCACGAAGGCATCACCACGCCCGATGGCGCCCGCCGGAGGCGAGACGAGCTCGTTGTTCTCCACCGCGGCGTCGAACTCGGCGACCTCCGCCGGGTCGATGCGATGCCCGAAGGTGGCGTCGACGACCACGGTGATGATGTCGGTGGGGTTGTCCTCGATGAAGGCCATCACCGCGTCGTTCAACTGCCGCAGGCTCGGGCTGGTCCTGCCCTCGGTGGCGATGTTCGAGCCGTCGACGACGACGTGTCTGGGCATATCGGTGATCAGTCAACCATCTGTGGCCTCGGCGGTGCGGTATGGCCCCGCGCCGTTGCCCGGCTCGCGCCAAGGCCAGCCCGGCAGGGGCGAGCAACGGCGGTGCCTACCATGCCTTCGTGGTCACGGCCGTCTTCTGGGACTTCGGCGGTGTCATCCTCACCAGCCCGTTCACCGCCTTCGCGGCCTACGAGCGCGAGCTCGGCCTGCCGGCCGGCTTCATCCGGAGGGTCAATGCCACCAACCCCCACGACAACGCCTGGGCCCGCCTCGAGCGCAGCGATCTCGACCTCGACGGCTTCGCTGCCGCCTTCGAGGCCGAAGCCGCCGAGCTCGGTGGAGTGCTGAGCGGAAACCGTGTCCTGGAGTTGCTGGCCGGTGACATCCGGCCGGAGATGGTCGCGGCCTTGCGCCGCCTTCGTGCTCACGGCCTGACCCAGGCCTGCCTCACCAACAACATCGCCGACGGAGGTGGCGGCGACCCCCGGCCCGAGGTCCGCGAGGTCATGGCCCTCTTCGATGTGGTCGTTGAGTCGAGCAAGCTCGGGGTGCGCAAGCCCGAGGTGCGCTTCTACGAGATGGCCTGTGAGCTGGTCGGCGTGGCGCCCGAGCAATGCGCCTTCCTCGACGACCTCGGCGTCAACCTGAAGCCCGCCCGCGACATGGGCATGACCACCATCAAGGTCGACGATCCGCACGCGGCCTTGGCCGAGCTGGAGGCCATCGTCGGGTTCTCGCTGCGCTAGCCAAGGCCCCCATCAGAGACCGCCGCCCGTCAGAGGCCGCCGAGCGCGTCGTCGAGCAACTCGTTCTGCTCCTGCTCGTGGATCTTCGCTGAGCCCGTGGCCGGGCTACCGGACTCGACCCGAGCCACCACCCGCAGGCTGTAGCCCTGCTCGCGGAAGTGGTGGGCCTGATGGAACAGGTAATGCCACGAACCCATGTTCTCGGGCTCCTCCTGCAACCAGACGAGATCGCGGGCCGCGGGATAACGCTCGAGCACGGCGAGCAGTTGCTCGTGCGGGAAGGGGAAGAGTTGCTCGACCCTGAGGATCGCGGCGGGCGCGCCGAGCTTGTCGCGGCGGCCCATGGCATCGAAGGCGATCTTCCCGGACGAGAACACCAGCCGTTGCACCATCGCCGGATCGGCCACGCCGGGGTCGTCGAGGATCTCCTGGAACGACCCGTGGGTGAGCTCGTCGATCTTCGAGCGGCTCTCGGGCCGGCGCAAGTAGCTCTTGGGCGTGAACACCACGAGCGGCTTGCGGATGTCCCGCTCCATCTGGCGACGAAGCAAATGGAAGTACTGCGCGGCCGTCGTGGCGTTGCAAACCTGCATGTTGTCCTCCGCCGACAGCGTGAGGAAGCGCTCGACGCGAGCCGATGAGTGCTCCGGACCCTGCCCTTCATAGCCGTGGGGTAGGAGCATCACGAGGCCGCTCGTCTGGTCCCACTTGTCCTCCGCGGCGACGAGGTACTGGTCGATGACGACCTGGGCGCCGTTCATGAAGTCGCCGAACTGCGCCTCCCACACCACCAACGCGTCCTTGTTGGCGACCGAGTACCCGTACTCGAACCCGAGCGCGGCGTACTCGGACAGCAGCGAGTCGTAGATCCAGAACTTGGCCTGCGTCGGGTCGAGCGTGGCCAGGGGGACCCAGTTGGCCGCGTTGTCGAAGTCGACGAGGGCGGCGTGGCGCTGGCTGAACGTGCCGCGACGGGTGTCCTCGCCGGCGAGACGCACCGGGGTGCCCTCGAGGACGAGGCTGCCGAACGCGAGCAGCTCGGCCGTCGCCCACTCGACCTCGCCCTGCTCGTGGTACAGCTTCGAGCGAGCGTCGAACTGGCGGGCGAGCTTCGGGTGCGGGGTGAAGCCCTCTGGGTAGGTCGTCAAGTGCTCGAAGATCCGATCGAGCGTGGCGCGCTCGACGCCGGTCGCCACGTGGGGCAGCACGCCGGCCGGCGCGGGGGCCCGCGGCGCTCGCACCGGCGCCGGCGCCGCCGAGCGGGTCTCGTCCAAGGCCACCTGGAGCCGGTGCTGGAAGTCGTCGAGCGCCGCCTCCGCCTGCTCCAGCGTGATGTCCCCGCGGCGCACGAGCGCCTCGGTGAAGAGCTTGCGCACGCTGCGGTGGTCGTCGATGGCGCGATACATCAAGGGCTGGGTGTAGCTCGGGTCGTCGCCCTCGTTGTGGCCGTAGCGGCGGTAGCAGACGAGATCGATCACCACGTCCTTGTGGAAGCGCTGGCGGTAGTCGTAGGCCAGCCGTGCCACCCGCACGCAGGCCTCCGGATCGTCGCCGTTCACGTGAAAGATCGGCGCCTGGATCATCTTGGCGACATCAGTCGCGTAGATCGACGAGCGGGCGTACTCGGGCGCCGTCGTGAAGCCGAGTTGGTTGTTGATGACGACGTGCACCGTGCCGCCGACGCGGTAGCCGGTGATGTCGCTCATGTTGAGGCACTCGGCCACGACCCCTTGCCCGGCGAAAGCGGCGTCGCCGTGGAGCAGCAACGGCAGCACCGAATACGTCCCGGCGCGGTCGATCTGGTCCTGCCGGGCCCGGACCATGCCGAGCACGATCGGGTCAACCGTCTCGAGATGCGACGGGTTGGCGGCCAGCTCCACCTTGATGTCCGCGCCGGCCCGGCTCACGTACTTGCCGGTGGCTCCGAGGTGGTACTTGACGTCGCCCGAGCCCTGCACCGACGTGGGGTCGACGTAGCCCTCGAACTCCCGGAAGATCTGGTCGTAGCTCTTGCCCACGATGTTGGCGAGCACGTTGAGCCGCCCGCGATGGGACATGCCGAGCACGGCGCCGTCGAGCCCGTCGTCGGCGGCGGCGCCGAGCACGGTGTCCAGGATGGGAATGAGGCTCTCGGCCCCCTCGAGACCGAAGCGCTTGGTGCCGACGTACTTGGTGGCGAGGAACTTCTCGAAGGCCTCCGCGGCGTTGAGCCGCCCGAGAAGAAAGCGAAGATCATCGGCGGACAAGGTGGTCTTGACCCCCTCGACGTGCTCCTGGATCCAGCGCTGCTCCTCGGTGTCCTGGATGTGCATGTACTCGATGCCGATGGTGCGGCAGTAGGCGTCGCGCAGGACATGGAGCAGCTCGCCGAGGGGCATGCGGTCGGTGCCGGCGACGCCTCCCGTGAGGAACTCGCGGTCGAGATCCCAGATGGTGAGCCCGTAGGTGGCGGGATCGAGCTCGTCGTGCATCTTGGGCTCTTTCCACGCCAGCGGGTCGAGGTCGGCGATGAGATGGCCCCGCACGCGGTGCACCCGGATCAACGTGGAGACCTGCATCTGCTTGCGCAGCACGGCCTCCTCCCGATTGATGGGGCTCACGTCGCGCCGCCAGTGGACCTCCTCGTAGGGCACGCCGAGGGACCGGAAGACGTCGTGGTAGAAGCCGTGCTGGCCGATCAGTCGCTCGTGCACGGCCTTGAGGAACAGGCCGGATTCGGCTCCCTGGATGATGCGATGGTCGTAGGTGGAGGTGACCGTCACAACCTTGCTGACGCCGAGCTCGCCGAGGGCTCGCTCATCTGCTCCCTGCCACGCGGCGGGGTAGTCGATGGTACCGACGCCGACGATCACCCCTTGGCCCGGCATGAGCCGCGGGACCGACTGCACCGTTCCGATCGTGCCCGGGTTCGTGAGGGTGATCGTGGCCCCGAGGAAGTCGGTGACCGCGAGCTTGTTCGTGCGAACCTTGCGGATCAGCTCCTCGTAGGCGGCGTGGAACTGCGCGAAGTCGAGCGTCTCGGCCTCGCGCAGCACGGGCACCACCAAGGTGTGGCTGCCGTCCGCTTTGGTGACGTCGACGGCGAGGCCCATGTCGATGTGCTCGTTGTGGACCACCCGCGGCTTGCCGTCGGCCCCCCCGACGAAGGTGCTGTTCATCACCGGTTCGACGTCGGCGATCGCCCGCACGACAGCGTAGCCGATCAGGTGGGTGAAGCTCACCTTCCCGCTGCCCTTGCGGCCGAGGTAGCCGTTGATCACCCGGCGATTCACCTCGAGCAACCGCGCCGGCACGTTACGGAAGCTCGTGGCGGTCGGGACGCCGAGGCTGCGCTCCATGTTCGTGACGATGGCCGCCGACGACCCGAGGATGAGCTGGCCGGGCTCGGGCGCGACGGTGGACGGCGTGGTGGGGGCGGCCGGCGTTGCCGGGGCAACGGGTTGCGCCGCGGTGGCAACTGCTGAGGGAGCAACGGTCTCGGCCGGGGCTGACGGCTTGGCCGGGACGGTGGGCTCGGCCGTCACCTGGGCAGGGGCCGGGCGCAAGGGCGTGCGGTAGTCGTGGAAGAACTCCTGCCAGCTCTCGCTCACCGACCCAGGGTCGGCCCGGTACTGCTCGTACATCTCCTCGACGAGCCACACGTTGGGCCCGAACTGCTCAGCGTGTTCCTCGGCCACGAGTTGGATGCTACCGCTGGCCCTTTGGCGCCCTTTGGGGCTCCACGGCCAAGCGGAGCCGCGTTCGCGAGGGCGCGCAGTACCATGCCGCCCGCTATGGTCACCCCCTGCCTTGCCCTCCGACTCGTGCTGTCCGGCCTCGTGCTCGCCCCGCTCACGTTGACGGGCTGCGGCTCGAGCCAGGCGGGCTCGACGGCGCCGGCCAACGCCGATCTCACCGTGGTGGCGCAGGACATCAAGTTCGACAAGAAGAGCTACACGGTGGCGAAGTCCGGACCGCTCACGATCTCCTACGACAACAAGGGCCAGCAGACTCACTCGATGCTCTTCGAGGACGGCTCCGGCCACAAGGTGGATGACTTCCGGCTGCAGGTGGCACCGGGGCAGGACAAGGGTGCCACCATCACGCTGCCGGCAGGCACCTACACGATGTACTGCGACATCCCCGGGCACCGAGCCGCGGGCATGGTCGCCACCGTCACGGTCGGCTGAACAAGATCGAACTGACGCGCTCCGCGGACCTGCCTCGCTGCTCAGGGCGGGCCGAGGCGAAAGGCCACGACCGAGTAGGACCAGCCGGCCGGTGTCCACTGCGACTCCATGCTGTACACCATCCCGTTGGCGATGACGGGCCGTCCCTGCCGTCGAAGACGCCGGCGCGTGTCCACAACTGCGCTCCCGTCCTCGCGTTGTAGGCAGTCAAGCCGGTCCGGTCCGCCACGACCAGGACGCCGTTGGCCACAGCCGCGCCAGCGTCACTGCCAACGGGGATGTTCTACTCCACCCGCCCCGTCTGGATGTCCGCGGCCGCCACTGTGAACACGCCCGATGCGGGCGCGAGGAGCACATAGGCCCGGGCGCCGTCCACGGCCAGCACCTGCGTCCACGGGCCAGTGGAGTGCAAGAGCACCTTGCCGCTCTGGGTGCTCAGGGCGGTGATCACACCGTCGGTGCCGCCGCTGCCTCCGAGATACACGCGGTCATGAGTGGCGATGATGGAGAGGCCGGACGCAACCGGGTTCGGCTGCCACCCAGGCAGGAAGGTGCCATCGACTCGCGCCGCCTCGATCCCGCATTCCCCGACCTCGTAGAGCACTCCGTGGCTGAGGACGCTGTCATTGGGACTATCGCAACCTGACTCGTCGAAGGTGATGCTGGCCCTCATGGCCCCCGTGGCCGCGTTGACGACAGTGGCCCAGATCAGCGTCCCGTAGTAGTTCATCCCGGACTCGACGAGGAGGTGACTCTCGAACGAGAGGTCGAGACCCCCCGTCCGCGTTCTCCCATGACGTTGCGCCGCTGGCGACGTTCAGAGCTCGGATGTGCGTGAGGTGGCAGAAGTCGCAACCGCCGTTCGACGTGTCGGTCCACGCGGCGATGTACGGGCGGCCGTCACCCACCGCGAGCGACGACACGTAGTCGTCGACTGAGGTCGCCCAGCGCGCGGCGATCAGACCTTCAGCAACAGCTCGGAGAGGATCCAGAAGATGGCCCAGAGCACGAACGCGGAGATGATCGCGTTGCGGTGGCTCTCATAGGGCCAGAGGGTTGGCCGCCCCACCTCCCGGCCGCCGAGGAGGCCGAGCGCGTTCAGCTCGAGCAGGGCGACGATGGCCAGCGTGATGAGCAACCAGCCGGCGATCTTGCCCCCGCTCAGCAGCTCACCCGACGAACCGGTGAAGCTCTGGTAGAAGTGCGGCTTCCCGACCATGAACCAGAGCATGGGCACCGAGAAGATCACGTTCTGGCGTGAGGCGAGGAAGGCCCGGCGCGACCATTCCGCCGTGCCGGGCACTGCCGACTGCCCGGCCAGCGAGGCGGCCGCGTTGGCGATGACGACCTTCTGTCCCCGCCAGATCACGCCCCACACGTTGAGGAACATGACGATGCCGAGCACCATCCCGAGGAAGATGGCGAGGCCGTCCGGCCGCTTGAAGAAGTGATCGAAGTAGTCGGTCTGGCTGGTGATGAGCAGCCCGAAGATCACGGTGGCCACGGCCGCCCAACGGAACCACCACAGGGCTCGGCTGGCGAGCTTGACGATGGCCTCGTTGCGCGTGGCCGCCTCGAACTTGGCGAAGGCGGGCGCCTGCACGAGGTTGAAGTAGTAGAGCAACCCGATCCAGGTGATGCCGGCCAAGACGTGCAACCACCGGAAGCCCTGGTTCTGCAGATTCGAGTGCTGGAACAGCTCGATGGCGTAGGTCAACCCCTCACCCCCGGACCAGACGACAACCTGCGGGAAGGTACCACCCGCCTTTCGGTGAAGAGGGGAAGGGGGCCCTTTCTCCTGCGAGCGGCCCGTCGCGTGCACGGCGGCGCCACCCCCCACGTGGATCCGGCGCGAGAGGGCACGCCAGTAGCCTCGCTCCGGTGGCCGAGTTCATCTACACCACGTACAAGCTGGGCCGGTTCCACCCTCCCGACCGTCAGGTGCTCGAGAACATCTCGTTGTCGTTCTTCCCCGGTGCGAAGATCGGCGTGATCGGGCCGAACGGCGCGGGCAAGTCGTCGCTCCTGAGGATCATGGCCGGCATCGACGACGGCTACACCGGCGAGGCGCGCCTCTCGCCCGGCTTCACGGTCGGCCACCTCCCCCAGGAACCCCAGCTCGATCCGAGCAAGGACGTGCTCGGCAACGTGATGGACGGGGTCGCCGCGGTCCGCGACCTGCTCGAGCGGTACAACGACGTGATGGCCATGTGGGGCGACCCGGACGCCGACTACGAGAAGGTGGGCACCCTCCAGGCCGAGCTCGAGGACAAGATCAACGCGAGCGGGGCATGGGACCTGGAGCGCAACGTCGAGATCGCCATGGACGCGTTGCGCTGCCCGCCCAACGATGCCGGGGTCGCAACGCTCTCGGGCGGGGAGCGACGTCGCGTCGCGCTCGCTCGCCTCCTGCTCTCCCATCCGGACCTGCTGCTCTTGGACGAGCCGACGAACCATCTCGACGCCGAGAGCGTGAACTGGCTCGAGCGCTTCCTGCAGGAGTACCCGGGCACGGTGGTGGCGATCACTCACGATCGCTACTTCCTCGACAACGTGGCGCAGTGGATCCTCGAGCTCGACCGCGGCCGGGGCTTCCCCTTCGAGGGCAACTACTCCGGTTGGCTCGAGCAGAAGCAGGGCCGCCTCCGCCAGGAGGAGAAGCAGGCATCGGCCCGGCAGCGCACGCTGGCGCGCGAGCTCGAATGGGTGCGCATGGCCCCGAAGGCCCGCCAGGCCAAGGGCAAGGCTCGTCTCAATGCGTACGACGCCCTGCTCGCCGAAGCCGAAGCGGACCCCGGCCGCGGAGACCTCCTCGAGATCTCCATCCCACCGGGACCGCGCCTGGGCGACAAGGTGATCGAGGTCGAGCACCTCGCCAAGGGCTATGGCGACCGGCTCCTGATCGAGGACCTGTCGTTCTCGTTGCCCCGCGCCGGGATCGTCGGCGTGATCGGTCCCAACGGCGCGGGCAAGACCACGTTGTTCAGGATGCTCACGGGGGCCGAGGCGCCCGACTCGGGTCGTATCGCCATCGGGGCGAGCGTGCAGCTGGCCTACGTCGATCAGTCCCGCGACGCCCTCGATCCGGCTCACTCCGTGTACCAGGAGACCACCGGCGGCCGCGACACCTTCAAGGTAGGCAACCGGGAGGTGCACGGGCGCGCCTACGTGGCCGGGTTCAACTTCAAGGGCTCGGATCAGCAGAAGCGGGTCAGCGAGCTCTCGGGGGGTGAGCGCAACCGTGTGCATCTCGCCAAGCTGCTGCGCGAGGGCGGCAACGTGCTGCTGCTGGACGAGCCCACGAACGACTTGGACGTCGACACCCTGCGCGCCCTGGAGGACGGCCTCGAGGCGTTCCCTGGCTGCGCCGTCGTGATCAGCCATGACCGGTGGTTCCTGGACCGCATCTGCACCCACGTGCTGGCCTTCGAGGGCGACTCGGAGGTGCGGTGGTTCGAGGGCAACTTCACCGAGTACGAGGCGGCCCGCCACAAGGAGCTCGGCGCGGACGCCGACACGCCGCACCGGATCAAGTTCAAGCCCCTCACCCGATGAACCTCGGGCTGCTGCGAGGCGTGGTCGGGGTCATCTGCGTCGCCGGCATCGCCGGGATGATCATCGGCTCGGTCGCCGGCAACAACAACGGCGTGGTCATCACCTTCGGTCTGATCGCAGCCGTCTCGGTGCTCGTCCTGATGGCGGTGTCGGCAGCCCTCCGGTCGCCGGAGGGGGCTTCGCCGGCGCCCGACGAAGCGCTCGCCGCTGGCGTCGAAGACCGCATCCAGGCGCTCGTCGCCGCGGGCGCAGACGAAGCGGCGCTGCGCGACCTCGTCGGCCAAGCCGTCCGCCTCGGCCGCAGCACTCGATGACGATCGAGGACGACCACGAGCTGGCCGCCCGCCTCGCGGCGGAGGCCGGTGCTCTCCTCCTCGACCTGCGAGCCGAGCTGGTGGCCGCGGGGGTGCCGCGCTGGCGGCTGATGGACGAAGGCGACGCCGCCGCCCATCGTTTCCTCGTCAAGGCGCTCGAAGCGGCGCGGCCGGGAGACGCCATCCTGTCCGAGGAGGGCCGCGACAGCCCGAACCGACTCGACCACAACCGGGTGTGGATCGTGGACCCGCTCGACGGCACCAACGAGTTCGGGGAGGACGGGCGCGACGAGTGGGCCGTCCACGTCGCCCTCGTCACCGCCAACCGACCGGTGGCCGCCGCGGTCGCCTTGCCGGTGCTCGGCACGACACTGGCCACGCGTCCGGCGCCGGTGCTGCGCCCGCCCCGTGACGGCCCCCCGCTCATCGTCACCAGCCGGTGGCACGCCCCGTACCCGGCGGCGGTCATCGGGCAGGCCATGAATGCGCAGTTCCTCCGCCTCGGCGGCGCGGGCGCCAAGGCCATGGCCGTCGTGCTCGGGCGGGCCGACATCTACGTCCATGCGGGCGGCATGTACGAGTGGGATTCCGCCGCGCCTGCGGCCGTCGCCGCTGCGGCGGGCTGCCATGTGAGCCGGCTCGACGGCTCACCCCTCGTGTACAACCAACGCGACCCCTGGCTGCCCGACTTGTTGATCTGCCGCCCGGAGCTGGCCGCGACCCGCGCTGCACGCGCTGTGGAGCTGACAAGGCGCCGTCAGAAGGCCGCGATCTCGTCCTCCGTGTAGCCCAGCTCGGCCAGCACCTCATGGGTGTGGGCGCCCAGGTGGGGCACGGCCCCCGCGGTCGGCGCCGCGCCGCCGAAGTCCACGGGCGTGGCCACCGCCCGGTAGGGCGCCTCCCCTGGGGCCGTCGGCATGTCGACGAAAGCGCCCGCCGCCGCGGCCTGCGGGTCCTCCACGAGCTCGGGCACCGTGTTGATCGGCGCCCACCACACGTCGTGGGCGTCGAACCGGGCCGTCCACTCCTCGAGCGGACGGCGCGGCGAACGTCTCGTCGAGCGCGGCCACGAGCGACTCGCAGTGGGTGGCCCGGGCCTTGGCCGTGGCGAAGCGCTCGTCGGTGGCAAGGTCCGGCCGTTCGATGGCGGCCACCAGGCCGGGCCAGTGCCGGTCCTGCTCGAGCCCGATGAGCCAGAAACCCCGTCCGTCACCGGCGCGGTAGGAGTTGACGAGCGGCGCCGGCTGCCGCTGCCGGGGTCGGGTTCGCTGGAGCTTGCCGAAGCGGAGGTAGATCCCGATGTCCCAACCCATGCAGTAGATCCCGGTCCGCAGCAGCGACGTGGCGACGACGCCACCCCGGCCGGTCCGCTCGCGCTCGAGCAGCGCGGCGAGGATGCCGGCCACGAGCGTCATGCCGGTCACGTGATCGCCCATGCCGCTGCGGATGCCTGGCGGCAGGTCCCCGGGCGGCACCAGGGAGGCCGCCATCGAGGAGCGGGCCCAGAAGGCGCCCACGTCGTAGCCGGGGCGCCACGCATCCGGGCCTGCGCTCCCGTATCCGGTGATGCTCGCGTAGACCAGCCGCGGGTGCGCCCCGCTCACGCTGGCGGGGTCGAGCCCGAGGCGGCCGAGGGCATCGGTGCGCAGGTTGGTGACGAAGACGTCGGCGGTGGCGAAGAGGCGGTCCATGGCCTCGCGGCCCGCGACGGTCTGCAGGTCGAGGACGACCGAACGCTTGCCGCGGTTGTCGAGCTCGAAGGGCGGGGCGGTGGCGACGTCGATGCCGAGGGCGCCGAAGATGCGCCGCTGCGGGTCACCGCTCGGCGGCTCGACCTTGATCACCTCCGCCCCCCAGTCGGCCAGGACGCCCCCGGCGGCGGGGCCCGCCACCCACGCCGCCAGCTCGACGACCCGGTAGCCGTCGAGCACTTGCAACCGCGCCGGCGCGTTCACAGCAGCCTGACCGTGCCCGCGGTGCCGTCGACCTCGACCATCGCACCGTTGGGGATCCTCTTGGTCGCGTCGGTGACCGAGACCGCGCACGGGATGCCGAGCTCGCGGCTCACGATCACGGCATGGCTGTTCACGGCGCCCACGTCGACGACGACGGCCGCGGCAGGCACGAACAACGGCGTCCAGGAAGGGTCGGTTTGCGGGGCCACCAGGACATCACCTGGCTCGAGGGCGAACGGGTCGGCTGGGTCGGTCACGATGCGGGCCGGCCCGCGGGCGATGCCGGCGCAGCCCGGGCCGCCGACGAGCACGTCGCCGGGCTTCGCCCGCTCTGTCGCCGCGGCGCGCTTGGGCTCCAAGCTCGACAGCGGCGGGATGCCCTTGTCGCCTTCCACGAAGTACGGCGGTTCGAGGTCGGCCAACGCCTCCCAGCGCTGCTGCCGATCCGCGAGCAGGTCACGGAACGACGACGGATCCGCCACGAAGTGGTCGAGTTCAGCGTTCGTGAGCATGAACACCTGCTTCGGCTCCTGGAGATGTCCGGCCTCGGCGTGACGCTTGCCCAGCTCCAACATCGCCACCCGGACCTCGTTGATGGCCTTGATGCAGTTGGTCTTCGAGCGCTCTCGCCAAGCCAGGAAGCGCATCGCCGACCCTTGCGCGGCCTGCAACATGCCTTTTGCCTCTTCGTTGTCGCCCAACGCCGCCAGGGCCTCCGCGGTGGCGGCTTCGCGATCCGCGCTCACCGCGTCGTGGCGGAGGCTGGGGCTGGCGTCGTCGTCCACTTCCCGCATGCGGTCGATCAGCGCCAACGCCAGCTCGGGCTTCGTCTCCCAGCTGTCGTAGTAAGGGTCCCACTCGTTCGGCCCTCGCGACCCGAAGTCGTCGAGGAACTGCTCGAACTGCTCCACCCAGGCCTTGGCCGCCGGTGACGGGTCGGCGCGAAGGCGCTCCAGCAACGCGGTGGGGCCGGAAGCGAATGCAGCGGTGACCTCGGGTGAGGCGTTGGCCAGGCGGGAGAGGTCCCACATGGCATAGGAGGGCAACGCCGAGTCGACGTCGCCCGACGCTGCGATGAGGCGCAGCATGAGGCCCGGATCGATGCCGGCGGTGACTTGGGCGAGGATGGCCGGCCCGACGGCCGTGTTCGAGCTCGTGACGACGTGGTCGCTGAAGAAGGCGCGCTCGAGGGGCACGAAGCAGCGGGCGTAGGCGATGAGCTCGCTGTCCGTCAGCGCGTGGAGGTCGGGGCGGTTGGCCCGCAAGGCGTCGGCTTCGGCCTTCGACTGGTCGAGCTGGGGGAACGTCTCTGCCGAGAGCACCCAGCCGACCTGTTCGGCGAGGGCCGAGGTGGCGGCTTCGGACTTGTCCTCCGGGTGCGGCACATATGGCGGGGTGTCCGGGCGGTTGCCGAAGAACACGGCGTCGATGGCCGCCGCGCTGGCGCCCGACCGCTCGCCGAACACCCGGACCACCGACGCGTTCACGTACAAGTACCCGTTGAAGAACCCGCACGTCGGGCTCACCGCGCCGGCGAGCTCCGCCTCGGAGAACGCCCGGTTGCGGATGTTGCCGTTCCGCCAGCCCTCCATCACGCCGGGGATCCACACGAGCGTGGCCGCGAGCGGGCTCGCCGGCAGGGGCAGCACGTCGTTGGCGTTCGAGCGCGTGTAGACGGGGAACCGGAGGCTGGCGTCGGTGTCGGTGATCCAGCGGTCTTCGCTCATGGCTGCCATCCTGCCCTGTCCCCCGCTAGAGCACGGTCACGGTGCCGGCGCGGCCATCGACGCGGACGCGGGCTCCGTCCGGGATCCGCCGCGTCGCCGCCGTCACCGAGACCACGCAAGGGATGCCGAGCTCGCGGCTCACGATCACGGCGTGGCTCTGGAGCGCGCCGACGTCGACGACGACGGCGGCGGCGGGCACGAACAATGGCGTCCACGAAGGATCGGTGATCGGGGCCACGAGCACGTCACCGGGCTCCATGGAGGAGGGATCGGACGAGTCGAGCACCACGCGGGCTACGCCCTCGGCGACGCCTGGGCAACCGGGATAGCCGGCAAGGACATCGCCCGACTGCGCCTGGTCGACGGCGACGTCGTCGCGAGCGGGCCACTCGTCGATGGAGGTGGGATGGCCGACGAACACGAACGGCGGCTCGAGGGCAGCCACGGCTTCGTAGTCCGCCCGCCGCCCGCGGATGAGGGCGCTGCACCCCGTCGGGTCATCGAGCATGGCTTCGAGCTCGTCGCGGCGGAGGAATCCGAAATCCTCGATCTGGTCGAAATGACCCCGCTCGACCATGCGGCGGCCGAACTCCCGCAGCGTCACCCGGATCTCGTGGACGAGGCGGATGGCGTTGGTCTTCGAGCGCTCGCGGGCAGGCAGCCACACCTGTGCCGCGCCCAGGGCGGCCACGAACTGGGCGTGGGCCGCGGAATCGCCTTCCACCAGCGCGGCGAGCTTGGCGGCGAGCTCGGCGCGTGCCTCGGCCAGGGCCGCGTTCTGCTCCGCCGGCGACGCGGACTCGGGCGAGCGCCGCATCCGGTCGATGGCGACGAGGGCAAGGGCCGGACGCGTCTCCCAGGTCGGCGAGCGGGTCTCCCATTCGTTCGGCCCTCGGCTGCCGTGCTCGGCCAGGAAGTGGGCGAATCGGGCCCGGAAGGCGGCCGCGTCCACGCCGGGCGCCTCCGCGAGGCGTTCGGCCAGCCCCTCCCGGCCGGCGTCGAAGATCTCGGTCAGCTCCTCGGAGCCGGCCACGAGGCGGCCGAGGTCCCACAGCTCGAACGACGGCGCCGCCGAGTCGACGTCGCCGAACCCGGCCAGGAGATCGAGGGTGAGCTCGGGCTTGCCGACCGCCTCGCACACGCCGTTGATGATGCCGACCGGCAAGGTGGCGAGCATCGTCACGAAGATGTGTTGGCCGAACAGGCCACGGAACTGTTCGTCGAAGAGACGCAGCACCCGGTCGACGAGCTCGCGATCGGTGTGCTGGGTGAGGTCCGGGCGGGCATCGCGCAGCGCCTTCGTGCGCGCCCGATCCTCCCGCAGGTCGTCGAGATCCTGGACGCTGAGGGCCCAGGCGAAGACCGCGCCCACCTTCGCGCTCGAGGTCGGGGCGGACGTCTCCCGGCTGCTCCACGTACGGCGGGACTCCTGGTTGGGCGCCGTAGAACTGCTGGTCGATCATCTCCCACGACAGACCAGGAGCGCGCTCGCCGAAGAGCCGCATCAGTGAGGCGTTGAGGTAGCAGTACCCGCCGGTGACACCAAGGGTCTCGATCTCGTCGGGCGTGAACTCCTCGTACTCGAACGCCCCCACGCGCACGAGGGCATCGCGCCAACCGAGCTCGGCCACCGGGATGCCGAGGTCGAGCGTCGAGGGGGTCACGGGCGCGGGAAAGACCTCCCCCACGTTGGCCCGCGTGTAGATCGGCCACCGCTCGCTCAGCTTCCGCTCCGCCGTCCAGCGTTCGGTCATCCCACCCCCCGGAGATCTACCGAGACGTCGGAGGTTAGTGGTCGTCTCGCGGGAGCCGCCGTGCGATCATCCGCGGGATGAAGGAGTTTCTCCCCCGGGCGCCCGGCGAGGTGCCGGATCTGGCGTGGGCCGCTTTCAGCGACGATCCGCCCTGGGTGCTGGACCTCTCCGCCATCCCCTGGAGGGCCGAGGTGCCCGACCTTCGCCAGGCGGCCCGCGACGCCGTCCCCCGGCTCACGACGCCGGGGCGCTGGCCCCCGAGCCGCCGCTTCGTGCGGGTGGCCTCCCGCATGGCCATGGCCATCGCGCCGTGGTGGGTGTGGAAGCGACTCGGCCGCCTGCCCACGGCCGAGCAACGCCGCGGCGTGATCTCGCGGCGCCTGCGCCAGGCGGCGGAGGACCTCGGGCCCGCGTACATCAAGCTCGGGCAGATCATCTCTTCCGGCGAGGGCCTGTTCCCCGAAGCGCTCGTGGCCGAGTTCAAGCTCTGCCGTGACCAGGTGCCAGCCGAACCCTTCGAGGTGGTCAGGCGGGTCGTGGAGGCCGAGCTCGGGGAGGCGCTCGAGGCGACCTTCGAGTGGTTCGACCACCGGCCGCTCGCCGCCGCTTCGATCGCGCAGGTGCACCCGGCCCGGCTCCGGACTGGTGAGCCCGTGGTGGTGAAGGTGCAACGGGCGTCGGTGGCCAGGCTGGTCGAGCGGGATCTGCAAGCCATGGCGTGGCTCGCCCCGCACCTCGTCGGGCGCATCCCGGTGGCGGCCCTGGCCAACCCCCCCGCCCTCGTCGAGCTGTTCGCCGAGACGATCACCGAGGAGCTCGACTTCCGGCTGGAGGCCGAGAACATGCTCGACGTGGCGCGCGTGCTCGCCGACCTCGGCCAGCGCGGCTACGTGGTGCCTCGCCCTCACCCCTCGCTCGTGACGCGGCGCGTGCTCGTGATGGAGCGCCTCGACGGGTTCACCTTCGACGACGTCGACGCCATGAGGGCGGCGGGGATCGACACCGAGGCCGTCATCCGCACCGGGATGATCGTGTTCATGGAGGGCGCCTTGATCCATGGCATCTTCCACGGGGATCTGCACGGCGGGAACCTCTTCGTGCAGCGCGACGGCCGTACCGCGCTCCTCGACTTCGGGATCATCGGTCGGCTCAGCCCGACGCGCCGCATCGCCTTCCTGCGCCTCATGCTCGGCGCCACCACCAACGATGTGAAGGGTCAGCTGGCCTCGCTGCGCGACCTGGGCGCCCTGCCTCCCGACACCGACCTCGATGCCGTGATCCGCGAGCTCCGCCTCGACCAGGCGCCAGTCGACGCGACGACCCTCTCCGCGGATGAGCTCGTGCACGAAGTGCAACGGCTGGTGAAGGCCCTCCTCGGCTACGGCGCCCGGATGCCGAAGGAGCTCATGCTCTACGTGAAGAACCTCGTGTTCCTCGACGGCGCCATCGGCCGGCTCGCGCCCGACCTCGACCTGCTGGGCGAGATCGCGAACATCTCGCTCTACTTCGCCGTCACCCACGGCGAGCAGATCGACCGGGAGCTGGGCATCGACCACCGAGGCGTGGCGCTCGACCTCGACGGGGTGAAGGCCAGCTTCGGCGTCGACGCGTCCACCGAGCACCTGACCTACCGCGACCTGCAGCGCCGGCGGGCCCTCATCAACAAGCGGATGCGGGAGCGATCGATGCGCCGCTGACTCGCCTACCGTCTTCCTGTGCGGCTCGTGATCGCCCGCTGCAGCGTCGAGTACGACGGCCGCCTCGAGGCCCACCTCCCGAGCGCCGTCCGCCTCATCATGGTGAAGGCCGACGGTTGCGTCGCGGTGCACGCGGACGGCGGGGCGTACAAGCCGCTCAACTGGATGAACGCGCCCAACACGCGGCGCGAGGAACAGGACCGTTGGGAGATCACGAACGGGGCCGGCGAACGGCTGGTCATCTCGTTCGAGGAGGTGCTCAGCGACGACGACTACGAGCTCGGCCCCGATCCGGGCCTGGCCAAGGACGGGGTGGAGGCTCACCTCCAGGAGCTCTTGGCGGCCGCGCCGCAGGTGCTCGGCAAGGGCATGGTGCTGGTTCGGCGCGAGTACCCGACCGACATCGGGCCGGTCGATCTCCTGTGCCGTGACGGCGCCGGCGGCGTGATCGCCATCGAGGTCAAGCGGCGCGGGGAGATCGACGGCGTCGAGCAGCTCGCCCGCTACGTGGAACGGCTCGACCTCGACGCCGCCCTTCGCCCGGTGCACGGGCTGTTCGTCGCCCAGGTCGTTCGCCCGCAGGCGCGCACGCTGGCCGAGGCCCGCGGCCTGGGCTGGCTCGAGGTCGACTACGACGCGCTCGAGGGGGCTGCGGCCCGACGAGCTCCGGCTCTTCTGACCGCGCCAGGCGACCAGACGGGCTCCGGCTCTTCTGACCGCGCCAGGCGACCAGACGGGCTCCGGCTCCTGTGACCGCGCCAGGCGACCAGACGGGCTCCGGCTCTTCTGACCGCGCCAGGCGGCCCTTCAGGCCGAGTAGCGCAAGGCGCCCTGGTCGATCACGACCGTCCCATCCTGCTTCGAGGTCGTGAAGACAGCCTCGCCGTCACTGGTCACCCAGGCGCGGATGGTGAGGGCGTCGCCGGGCAGCACCGGTGAGGAGAACCGGCCTTCGATGTGCTGGAACTTCGCCGGGTCGGAGCCGCAGAGCGTGTGCACGAGAGCTCGGCCGGTGAAGCCGTAGGTGCACAGGCCATGGAGGATCGGACGGTCGAAGCCGCCCATCGCCGCGAATGCAGGATCGGAGTGCAACGGGTTGCGATCTCCCGAGAGCCGGTACACGAGCGCTTGGTCGGGCGAGGTCTGGTAGGTCACCTCGTGATCGGGCTCCCGCTCGGGGGGCACGTTGCGGGGACCCGACGGTCCACGGTCGCCGCCCCAGCCGCCCTCGCCGCGGATGAAGGCCGATGAGTAGTTCGTGTACAGCGGCGTGCCGTCGCTGTTGTCCGTGGCCGCCGTCTCCGAGGCCACGACGGCGGCCTTGCCCTTGTCGTAGATGCCGACGACCTTGGAGCGCAGCGTCACGGATCCGCCGGGAGGGATCGGCTTGTGCAACGTCACGCGCTGCTCGCCGTGCACGAGCATCGCCGGGTTGAACGTCCCCACGCCCCGCAGGGCGTTGCCGGCCCCCCAGCCGACCACGACGGCGAAGGTGGGAAAGACCACCTGGTCCACCCCGGCTGTGTTCTCGGTCGTGAAGGCCAGTTCACCCGTGCCGGCGCCGATGCCGACGGCGTAGAGGAGGGCGTCCTTCGACGTCCAACTCGCGGTGACCGGCTCGGACTCTTGGCCGACGGCGTCAGGGTTGATGGGCATGGCAGGTCCTCCTCGAGGTGGCGAAGTGGCGGTCGGACGTGGCATCGGCACACGGCTCGAGCCGGCTCTCCGTGCGGGCGCGACGTCGACTCATTGGGGCTGCGGCCAGGAACCGTCGCGGCCGTCCATGCCGGCGTTGCGCCGAGCCCCTTCGAGCAGGCCGGCGACGATCGGCCCGAGCTTGGCCGGATCCTCCTCCGGCTCGACGCTGGGCCCCCGGTGCCATCCCTCGGCGATCGCCAGCACCTGGCCCGAAGCTTCGAAGACGCGGCCGGTCACGCCCTTCGACTCGGGGGCTGGCCAGCCAGGTGACGATCGGCGCGACCCATCGGGGGGAACGGCGCTCACGCTCCTCGTCGTTCTCGGGTGGCGGTCCCAGGCCTTCCGTCATACGCGTGAGAGCTACCGGGGCGACCGCATTCACGGTGACGCCGTAGCGGGCCAACTCGAGGGCGGCGATCACGGTGAAGGCGGCGATCCCCGCCTTGGCCACCCCGTAGTTCGTTTGACCAGGATTGCCGTAGATGCCGGACACCGAGGTGGTGTTGATGATGCGGGCGTCGAGCTCGCGTCCCGCCTTTGCCTGCTCCCGCCAGTAGGCCGCCGCCCACCGGCTGGGTCCGAAGGTGCCCTTCAGGTGCACGGCGAGGACCCCGTCCCATTCGTCTTCGGTCATGTTGCTGAGCATCCGGTCGCGCAGGATGCCGGCATTGTTGACGACGACGTGGAGGTCTCCGTAAGTGTCGATGGCGGTGTTGACCAGCCGCTGAGCCCCTTCCCAGGAGCAGACGTCGTCGCCGTTGGCCACCGCCTCCCCGCCGGCGTCAACGATCTCGCGCGACCACGCCTTGCGCGATGTCGGGGTCGGAGCCGGTGCCGTCGACGCTCCCGCCCCGGTCGTTGACGACAACCTTGGCTCCCTCATGGGCCAGCGACAGGGCGTGCTCCCGCCCGATTCCCCGCCCCCCTCCCGTGACGATGGCGACCCGTCCCGCGGAGATGCCGTTCACCCGACCTCCTCGTCGACGACGGCCGCCATCTTGCCCGCTGGCGCCCCGCGGCCGCACATGCGTCGGCGTTCCCGAGCGCGGCCGCATCTCCCGTCCCTCCGCGTTCACGCGTGTCACATCGCGGCGCATCTGCGCGGATCGACCCGCATTGAACGAGAAGACGGAGGGTGAGGCCGGCACGCGGGCGCCTCGGGCGGCGGCACTGCCTACCCTCGCGTGGTATGCAGCAGGCCGACCTCGTCGTGGTGGGCGCCGGCCCCGCCGGCGCGGCGGCCGCGGTGACGGCGGCGCGGGCGGGCCTGCGAGTCGTCCTGGCTGACAAGGCGACCTTCCCGCGTGACAAGTGCTGCGGTGACGGGCTCACCGCGGGTGCGCTGCGCCTGCTCGACCGGCTCGGCTTCGACCCGTCCCGGGTGGCGTCGTGGACGGTGGTCGATTCGGTCTGGATCCGGTCGCCATCAGGCCGCACGGTGGCCTATCCCATGCCCAGCCATGGGCAGTTCGCCGCGGTCGCCCCGAGGCTCGAGCTCGACGCCGCCCTCGTCGACCTCGCCCGTTCGGCCGGCGCGAAGGTGCTCGACGGCGACGGCCTCCGAGGGGTGGTCCGGCGCGTCGACGACGTCGTCGTCGAGCTCGACGGGCGGGGCCCGGTGGCAGCGCCCTACGTGATCGGGGCCGACGGGATGTGGTCCCCCCTCCGCAAGCAGCTCAACCTGGCCACCCCGGGCTACCGGGGGGAGTGGCACGCTTTCCGCCAGTACTTCACGGCCGTGACCGGACCGGCGGCGGGGCGGCTCTGGGTCTGGTTCGAGCCGGAGATCCTCCCCGGCTACGCGTGGTCGTTCCCCCTTCCCGATGGACGGGTGAACCTCGGCTTCGGCGTGCCGCGCCAGCCTCGCCGCCGGGGCCAGGACATGCGCCGGGAATGGGAGGAGCTGCTCGCCCGCCCACACATCGCCGGGGCCCTCGGCCCTCAGGCGCAGCCCGAAGCGCCCCACAAGGCCTGGCCGATCCCCGCTCGCATCGACCAGGTGGTGCTCGGCCGAGGTCGCGCCCTCTTCGCCGGCGATGCGGCCGCGGCGGCCGACCCGATGACGGGCGAAGGGATCGCGGAAGCCCTCCTGACGGGCATCCTCGCCGCCGAGGCAGTGGTCCACGCCGGTGCGGCGCGCCCGGCTCTGGCGCTGAGCCGGTACGAGGCCCAGGTGCAGCGCGAGCTGGTGGCCGACCACCGGATGTCGGTCGCGCTCGGGCGGATCCTCCGAAGCTCCTTCGGCGTGCGCGGCGCAGTGCGGGCGTCAGGGCTGTCGCCGTGGACCCGCCGCAACTTCGGTCGCTGGCTGTTCGAGGACGAGCCTCGAGCAGTGGCGCTGACCCCCCGTCGCTGGCACCGGGGCTTCCTCCGGCGCCCGGGCGCCTTCGCCCCGACTCCCGGCTGACGGGGAGGGATCAGTCGAGGGTTCACCGCCCGGACACAAACGTGAAACGTCGGCCCCCTAGCGTGACTTGCCGCCGGTGCGATGCGGGTCGTACCGGCGGGACACGGCGTGGCCGCCACACTTCCCGTCCCCCCAGGTCGTGTGGCGGCCCCGGTCCTGCCGCGGCCAAGATGCACGCCATGCGCACCCGCCTCACAGACCTCCTCGACATCGAACACCCGGTGATGCTGGCGGGCATGGGCGGAGTCTCCTACCACCGCCTCGCCGCCGCCGTCTCCGACGCCGGGGGGTTCGGATGCCTCGGCGCTTCGACGATGGGTCGAGACGAGATGCGCGAGGAGATGGCCAAGGTCCGCGAGCTCACGCCGAAGCCATTCGGCGTCGACCTGCTCACCGCGGTGCCCGGCCAGGTGGCCAACCAGGTGGGCGACGTCATCAAGGGAGGCGCGAAGGCCTTCGTCGCCGGGCTCGGGGTGCCGCGGGATGCCATCGACCTGCTACACGACAACAACGTCATCGTGGGGAGCATGTGCGGCAAGGTGCGCCATGCCATCGCCGCCGTCGAGAGCGGGTGCGACTTCGTGGTCGCCCAAGGGACCGAGGCAGGCGGGCACACGGGCACCGTGGCGACGATCGCTCTCGTGCCACAGGTGGTCGATGCGGTCGGCGCGCGGGTGCCGGTCGTCGCCGCCGGCGGTCTGTTCGACGGACGCGGGCTCGCCGCCGCGCTCAGCCTCGGAGCTGACGGCGTGTGGATCGGCACACGCTTCATCGCCACACCCGAAGCGCGCGCCGTGAAGGGATACAAGGAGACCCTTCTCGGCCTGCCCGAGGACGGCACGGTCATCAGCCGCGCCTACACGGGCAAGACCTGCCGGGTGGTACGCAACGAGTGGACCGAGCACTTCGAGGAGCACCCCGAGGAGCTGCAACCCTTCCCGCAGCAGGTCATGTTCTCGGCCGAAGCCGGCGCCAACCACCTCGGGGCGCCCGACGGCTCAGAGGTCGACATCGAGCGTGAGTTCTTCCCGTGCGGGCAAGGCGTCGGCGCCATCCACGAGCTCGTGCCCGCGGGTGAGCTGGTGCGGCGCATGATGGCCGAGGCCGAGACGGCGCTCTCACGGGCGATGGCGCTGGAGTGATGGCCTTCACGCCGCGCGACGCGGAGCGGTCGAGCCAACGGGCTTGGCAGCAGGACATCGTCCCGGCGCTGCACGACTACATCTGCATCCCGAACCTGTCGCCCGCCTTTGATCGCGACTGGGACGAGCACGGGTACATGGCGACGGCCGTCGCCCTTATTCGCGACTGGTGCGCGGCTCGGCCGATCGAAGGGCTCACCGTCGAGGTGCACGAGCTCGCCGGCCTGACCCCACTGATCGTGATGGAGATCCCGGCATCGAAGGGCGACAACGACGACGACACGGTGCTCCTCTACGGTCACCTCGACAAGCAGCCGGAGATGACCGGTTGGCGCCAGGGGCTCGGTCCCTGGCTGCCGGTCATCGAAGGCGACCGCCTCTACGGCCGGGGCGGGGCTGACGACGGGTACGCCGCCTTTGCCAGCCTTGCGGCGATCGAGGCGGTCCACGCCGCCGGAGGCGCCCGCAGCCGCTGCGTCGTGCTGATCGAGGGAAGCGAGGAGAGCGGCAGCCCGGACCTTCCCGCCCACGTCGATGCCCTCGCCGACCGCATCGGCGCGCCGAGCCTCGTGATCTGCCTCGACTCGGGCTGCCTGGACTACGAGCGGTTGTGGGTGACGACCAGCCTGCGCGGTCTCCTGGGGGGCACCCTCCGGGTGGAAGTGCTGCGGGAGGGCGTCCACAGCGGGCATGCCAGCGGAGTGGTGCCCTCGACGTTCCGCATCGCACGGTCGCTGCTCAGCCGGATCGAGGACGAGGCGAGCGGCCGTATCCTTCTCCCCGAGGCGCACGTCGAGACGCCGCCGGACCGCATGGCCGAAGCGCGCTCAACGGCCGCGGACATGCCTCCCGCGGCCAGTGAGTATCCGTGGTTCGAGGGGGTCCAGCCCACGACCAACGACTCCACCGAGCAGCTCCTCGCCCGCACGTGGCAGCCGACCCTGTCGATCACGGGGGCCGACGGGCTGCCGCCAACGGCGCTGGCGGGCAACGTGCTGCGGCCGTCCACCAGCCTCCGGCTGTCGATGCGCCTGCCGCCCACCTGTGACGTCGATCGGGTGAGCGCCGCCCTCACCGATGCTCTCGAGCGCGAGCCGCCCTACGGCGCCGCGGTCAGCTTCGGGCCGGAGCACACCGGCCCGGGTTGGAACGCGCCGCCGTTCGCGCCCTGGCTCTGGAATGCGCTCGAGCGGGCGTCGACCGCCTCGTTCGGCCAACCGGCGCGGGCCTTCGGCGAAGGAGGCACCATCCCGTTCATGGGGATGCTGGGAGCGCGGTTCCCGGAGGCGCAGTTCGTGATCACCGGCGTCCTCGGCCCGGATTCCAACGCCCACGGCCCCAACGAATACCTGCACCTGCCCACGGGCGAGCGGCTCACGACCTGCATCGCCAGCATCCTCGACGCCCACGCCCGCCGCTGACGGGCCGAGTGCGGGCGGTCGCGGCGGACCGCCGCTGGCGGCGCCCCGCGGCGATCTCGCGACTCCCCCGGACCGCCGCTGGCGGCTCCCCACGGCGATCTCGCGACTCCCCCGGACCGCCGCTGGCGGCTCCCCACGGCGATCTCGCGACTCCCCCGGACCGCCGCTGGCGGCTCCGCACGGCGATCTCGCGCGGCGCAACGCGCGGATTCGCCGCCCAACCGCGTCAGATCGTTCAGGCGTCGACGATGGTGCGCAGTTGCTCGACGGTCTTCACCGGGTCCGGGCCCACTGGGGTCACCGTGAGGACCGTCACGCCGGCCTCTTTGAACGCCGCCACCCGCTCCTGCACGTATGAGGCGGGCCCCACCAGGGTGGACTTCTCCAGCCATTCGGCCGGCACCTTGGCCGCGGCTGCGTCCTTGTTGCCCTCCAGGTAGAGATCCTGGATCTCGATGGCCTCGTCGACATAGCCATACCGCCGCGCCAGGTCGTTGTAGAAGTTCTTGCCGCGCGCCCCATCCCGCCGACATAGAGGGCGCTCGAGGGCCGCGCCATGTCGCGAATGCGCTCTGCCTTCTCGCCGAGGAGGTCGTCCCCGACGGCGACCAACCCGCCGGCCGCGATCTCGAGCGGGGCCAGATCGGGCGAGCGCTTCGCCAGCCCGGCTCGCAGCTGGTCGCCCCATACGAGATGGGCCTTCTCGGGGATGAACATGATCGGCAGCCAACCATCAGCCACCTCAGCGGTGGCCTCGACGCTGCGGCCCATGAGCGACGCCCACCAGATCGGGATCGACTCCCGCACCGGGCGGTTGATGAGCTTCAAGGGCTTGGCCAGCCCCGTGCCTTCACCGGCCGGGAGCGGGACCTTCACCGTCTGGCCGTCGTAGGTGAGCACCTCGCGCTTCCACACCTTGCGGCAGACCTCGATGTACTCCTTGATGCGGGTCATCGGCTTGTCGTACGCGACGCCGTGGAACCCCTCGATCACCTGCGGCCCCGAAGCCCCCAGCCCGCAGATGATCCGTCCGTCGCTCACGTAGTCCAAGCCGGCGAAAGTCATGGCCATGAGCGCGGCAGTACGCGAGAAGACGTTGACGATGCCCGAGCCGATCTGGATGCGATCGGTCTTCGCTGCGAGATACCCCATCTGGCTGATGGCATCGAAGCTGTAGGCCTCGGCCACCCACACGATGTCGAGGCCAGCCTTCTCGAGGTCGACGACCTGCTGGACCGAGTTCTTGAAGTCGCTCGCGTAGTTCAGCTGCATGCTAAGGCGCATACCCGGACCCTACGAGAACGGCCCGCGGAGGAGCCAACGACGGCGAGCGCGAACCCGGCCGCAACCGTGCGGAAGTCCACGTTCAGCTGCCGGAAACGGGTGTCGCGGCGCCGGGGCACGCGGCGCGCCGCGAATGGGGGCGGCGCGTCATCAGAGCCGAGGGCGTCGCGGCCCGTCGACCACGGCCCGGGCGCGGCGAGGGGAGCCCGAAGGCTCCCCTCGCTCAGACTGCTGGAAGGCCGGTCGGCGTGCCTGCCGGGAGGGACCAGGTCCCGGCCGCCGCGCCGGCGGTGGCTGGCGGGGATTCGCCAGGTGGTCCAGCGAGCCGCCTCAGCGGCCAGCCACCTCCAGGGTCCCGAAAGAACTGTGACTGCTCAGCTGGACCACCTCCTTTCTCTGGTGGTCCTTAGTCAACCTGCTGCGCCCGCCGCTCGCAACGGAGTTCCGCACCGCCCCTCAGCGCGAGAAGTTCGGCTTGCGCTTCTCGAGGAAGGCGGCGATGCCCTCCTGGGCGTCAGGGGTGAGCGCGGCGGCCGCCATGACCTCGATCGCATAGGCGTACGCCTTGGGCTGCTCGAGGTCGATCTGCGCGTAGAACGCGTGTTTGCCGAGCCCCTTCGACAACGCGCTGCCGCGGGTGGCACGAGTGATGAGGTCGTGGGCGGCGTCATCGAGCTGATCGGACGGCACCACCCGGTTCACGAGCCCCCAGTCGGCGGCGGTGCGGGCGTCGATCATGTCCCCGGTCATCGCCATCTCGAGGGCGCGCTTGCGGCCGACGTTGCGGGCCACGGCGACGAGCGGCGTGTGGCAGAAGAGGCCACCCTTGCCTCCCGGGATGGCAAAGGCGGCCTCGTCGGCGGCGACGGCGAGGTCGCACGTGGCCACCAACTGGCAGCCGGCCGCCGTCGCCAGCGCGTGGACCTTCGCGAGCACCGGTTGGGGGATGCCCTGGATGGCGTCCATCATCGCCGTGCACACCTCGAACAGCCTCCGGGCCGCGACCAGGTCCGCGCCGGCCATGTCGGCGAAGTTGTGACCGGCGGAGAACACCGGCCCGTTCGCCGCGAGGACCACGCCGAGGGCATCGCTGGCGCCGCTCTCGCGGACGGCCTCGGTCACCTCGAGCATTACGTCGAGCGACAGGGCGTTGCGCTTCTCGGGACGGTTGAGCGTGATGGTGACGATGTCCCCCTCGCGCTTCACCAAGAGGTGCTGGAACGTCATGAGGGCCAGTCTCCCGCTCGACCCTGCGACCGTCAACGGCCCACGGCCACGACGAGAGCCGCGATACTGCTCGGCCCAGTGGTGGGTACCGGCGTCAGAGGCTCCCGCGAGCGACGAGCTCGCCGACACGCGCGGCTCCGATGCTGCGGGTAGCCACGTGGAACCTGTGGTGGCGGTTCGGCCCGTGGCAGGACCGGCTCCCGGCCATCGAAGCGACGCTCGAGGCGATCGACGCAGACGTGGTATGCCTGCAGGAGACGTGGGTCGAGGCGGGCGGCCGCCGCCAGGTCGACGCGCTGGCTCGACGCCTCGGCTACCGCGCCGGCACGTCCGAGGCAGGGGGAGAGGAGGTCGTGGTCGCCAATGCCATCCTGTCTCGCTGGCCCATCGCCGACCTTCGCGCGGTGCCGTTGCCCGGCGCCGACGGCCGCCCCTCACCTCGCCATGCCCTGTTCGCCGCGATCGCGGCGCCGTTCGGGCGCGTTCCCGTGATCAGCACGCACCTCCATCACTCGCTGGCCGGCAGCGCCCTGCGCGTCGCCCAAGCGAGAGCGGTGGCGGAGTTGGTCGACGCCGAGCGCGGCGACCCGGCCCGCGACTTCCCCGCGGTGGTCGGCGCCGACCTGAACGGGGTGGCGTGGTCCGACGAGGTCCGGCTGCTCACGGGGGCCAGCACGGCGCCGGTCGACGGCCTCGCGTTCACCGACTGCTGGGAGCATGCCGGCGACGGGTCTCCGGGGCACACCTGGTCGGGCGCGAACCCCTACCTGGCCGCCTCCGCGATGCCGAACCGGCGCATCGACTACATCCTGGTGTCGTGGCCTCGGCCCCGGCCCGTGGGCAACCCCAGCCGTTGCATCGTCGCGGCGACCCAGCCCGTGGCCGGCCTGCAGCCCTCCGATCACTACGCGGTCGTCGCCGACCTCGTCACGCCATGACGCGCCTCCGCGGCGGCCCGGCCGCCCGGTCCGAAGCACTCGTCAGGGAGCACGACGACACGTGAACGCGCCGAATCAGTCATCCACCGGAAAGGGGCAGCAGTGAGCAACTTCGTGCCGGTCATCGATGTGAGCCACCACCAGGGCGCGCTCGACCTGGCCCGCGCGGCACGAGCCGGCGTCGCCGGCGTGATGTGCCGGGCGGGAAACGGCCGCCACGGCGACGATCGCTTCGCCAGCAACGTCGCTGCCGCGCGGGCCGCGGGACTCCCCGTCGGCGCGTACTGGTTCTGCAACCCGAAGGCCGACGCTGACGGCGGCGCGCAGGCGAACCGAGCTGCCGCGGTCATCGCGCGCACCGGCGTCCCCCTTGACCTGCCGATGATGCTCGACATCGAGTGGTACCAGGGCGAGAGCGGCTCCAACCCGGTCCTCTCCGGTCCGCCCCTCGCCGCGTGGCTGCGCTCGTGCGTGCAGGCGGTGCAAGTGGCCACGGGCCGCCCCCCCATCGTGTATTCGTCAGCCACGTACTGGAACAACTGGGTGGGCGCCGACGACTTCGGCCACCTTGACATCATCCTCGCCCGCTATCCCGTCTACTCGCTGAAGGGGGCGAAGCCCCCGGCGCCCCCAGGATGGTCGGACTGGGCGTTCGGGAAGGCGAAACGCGGACCCGCCCTACCGATGGGATGGCGAGCCTGGGCGGGTTGGCAGTTCTCGGCGGGCTTCAACCAGCAGGGCCCCGCCTATGGCGCGGCGTCGCGCGATCTCGACCTGAACGTCGTTCGCGGCGACGCCTGGTCGCGCTGGACCGGATCGCCGCGAGCCCTGGCCACGCCCGCCGGGGCAGCACCGGCCATCGATCCGCAAGTGGAAGACCTGGGCGCGGACCCGCCGGCCGGCCTCCTGCAGTTCGACAGCCGAGGCCAGCACGTGCGCGCGCTGCAGGTGCGGCTCTACGTGTACGGCTTCGACATCGTCGTGGACGGATGGTGGGCCGCGCAGACCAACGAGAAGCTGCACCGCTTCCAGGCCATGAAAGGTCTGGCGCAGACCGATTCCGTGGAGGTCGGTGACGCCTCCTGGGAAGCGTTGATGGGCCCGCCCGCCCGCCTCACCCTTCGGGCGCCGGCCACCGGGCCGACGGTGGCCATCATGCAGCGTCTGCTCGGCCGCTGCGGTCACCCGATCGGCGTCGACGGGGTGATGGGCGCCGGGGGCCCGACCGACACCACCCTGCGCGCGTTCCAGCTCGATGTCGCCCAGCACCACGAGGCGGGCTTCCCGGTCGACGGTGTGTGCGGCATGCGCACGTGGGCATGGCTTGACCGCCTTGCCAGCGCCTGAGCGATCGGAATCACGCTCAGCGGGTAAATGGTCCGAAGGGTCGCCTCCCTTTCGCTTCTCTACCGGGGCACCTGCCACTGCAGCACGGTCCCCTTGCCGCCGCCGCCAGGTCGCAGGGAGAAGCTCCCGTGGAGGCGCTCGGCCCGGGCCGCGAGGTTGGCCAGCCCCCGGCCCTCGGTCCTCGTCCCGGGCTCAGGAGGCCCGATGCCGTCATCGATCACACGCACGGTCACCCACTCGTCGTCGGCCGTCACATCGACTTCCACGCAGCTGGCCCGGGCGTGGCGCACGACGTTGGAGAGCGCCTCCCGCACGACGAGCAACAGGTCGCCCGCCAGCACGCCCGACGACGCCGCCTGCACGGGCCCGGAGAACACGACCTGGGGCTCGCCGTGCAGCGACGGCCGCACCTCGTCGACGAGGACCAGGATGTGCTCGCGGAGACCCCCGGGCATGGCCTCGTTGGTGGCGGAGAGGGCGAAGATGGCCGACCGGATGTCACGGATGGCGACGTCGAGATCGGCCACGGCCGCTTCGACCCGCCGCGCCACCTCCTCGTCGGCGACCAGCCGGACGGTGCCCTGGAGCGACAAGCCCACCGCGAACAGCTGCTGGATCACCGAGTCGTGCAGATCCATGGCGATGCGCTCGCGATCCTCGAGGAGCGCGACCTCTCGCACCTGCGCGTGCAACCGCGCGTTCTCGACCGCGATGCCCGCCGCCGTCGCCAGCGCGACGACCAGCTCCTCGTCGACGTCGCTGAACTCCGGCGCCGAGCGCTTGTTGGTGAGGTAGAGGTTGCCGAACACGCGGTCCCGAAGCCTGATGGGGACGCCGAGGAACGACCGCATCGCGGGATGACCCGGAGGGAAGCCGAAGCTCGCCTCGTGCGCCGTCACGTCGGCGATGCGCACCGGCCGGGGCCGAGTGATCAGCAGGCCGAGAACCCCTCTCCCTTTCGGGAAGGCTCCGATCTCCGAACGGGTCGCGTCGTCGATCCCGACTGTGACGAACTCGACCAGGTGCTCACCATGCGGATCGAGGACACCGAGTGCACCGTAATCGGCGTCGGCCAGGGCCGTCGCCGCTTCCACGATGCGGTGGAGCACGGCACTCAGGTCGAGGTCGGCACCGATGCTCATCACCGCATCGAGGAGCTGCCGCAGGCTGCCCGGGTCGGCCAAGCCCCCCGACGTCACGCCTCGATCCTAAAGGGGCGGCCGCGCGCTGTCCCGAACCATCCCAGCGACGCGGCGACGGTCTCCGTCCCTTCTCCGGGAGCGTCACCCGACGAAGCGGCCCTTGCCCTCCCAGTACGGCGCGCGGAGGTCCTTCTTCAGGAGCTTCCCGCTCGGGTTGCGGGGGAGTACCTCGACCCAATCGACCGATGTCGGGCACTTGTACCGGGCGAGGCGCTCGCGGCGGAACGCGATGAGCTCCTCCTCGGTCACCTCCACGCCCGGGACCCTGACGATGAGGGCCTTGGGGGTCTCTCCCCAACGCTCGGAGGGCACCCCGATCACCGCCACATCCCCGACCGCCGTGTGGGCCATGAGGGCGTTCTCGATCTCGGCGGGGTAGATGTTCTCGCCGCCCGACACGATCATGTCCTTGACGCGGTCGTGGATGTAGAGGTAACCGTCGTCGTCGAGGTAGCCGGCGTCGCCGCTGCGGAACCATCCGTCGCCGGGCATCGCCTTGGCCGTCTCCTCCGGCATGTTCCAGTAGCCCTTCATGTTCTGGGGGCTGCGGAGCCAAATCTCGCCGACCTCGCCGACGGGGACGTCCCGGCCCGTGTCGACGTCGACCACGCGCACCTCGACCCCGACGTTCGGCAGCCCCGCCGCCCGCAACCGGTGCGCGTTGGGCCCGCTCACGTCGTGGTCCTCGGCGGGCAGGCTCACGACGGCTCCCGTCGTCTCCGTGAGCCCGTAGGCCTGCACGAACTTGCATCCGAAGGTGCTCACCGCATCGGCGAGCACCTGGACCGCGATCGGCGACGCGCCATAGAGGATCAGGACGAGGCTGGAGAGGTCCGCGTCGTGCACGCCGGGCACCTGCAGCATGAACTGCAACACCGCTGGGACGAGGAAGGCGTGGGTCACCCGTTCCTCACTGATCAGGCGGACGAGCGCGGCGGGCTCGAGCTCGCGGACGAGGACCATCGGGCAGCCCTGGTACATCCCCACGAGGGCCCAGCCGCCCCCTCCGATGTGGAAGAGGGGCATGGCGACGAGGTTCACCGAATCGGGCCGGAAGAACCAGATCTGCTCGGTCTGCGGCATGAGCGCGAACAGATTCCGGTTGGTGAGCATCACGCCTTTGGGCAAGCCGGTGGTGCCTGAGGAGTACAGCTGCAAGCAGACGTCCTCCGAGCTCGACATGACGCCCGGATCGGTCTCGGGCTGACGGTCGAGCCACGCCTCGTAGGCCTCGTAGCCGGCGTGGCCACCGACCACGACGACCTTCTTCACCGTCGTGAGCTCCGGGGCGATCTGGTCGAGGACGCCGGCGTACTCCTGGCCGACGACGAGCACCTTCGTCTGCGCGTCGTTCACGATGTAGATGATCTCGGGCGGGGCGAGCCGCCAGTTCACGTCCACACTCACCGCGTTGAGCTTCGCCGCGCCGAACTGGACCTCGAAATGCTCCGGCGAGTTCTTGTCGAGGAAGGTCACGCGGTCCTGCGGACCGACCCCTTCGGACCGGAGCGCGTTGGCCACCTGGCTCGAGCGCCGGTCGAGCTCGCCGTAGGTGATGTGCCGAGCACCGAAGCGGATGGCGTCGACGCCAGCACGCTCGCGCCCGTGGATCCGGATGATGTCGGCGATCGTCTCGATGGACACGGCACCCCCTGTTGCTGCGGTCCGGTCCTGACGCTACCGCCACCCGCCGGTGGGCTGGGTCGGAGGATCTCCTCCTCCGTCACCGCCTCGTCGGTGAAGCGGCGCATCGCCCGTGTCGCATGAGCGCTTCGATGGCATCCATCAACGTCTCATCTCAGCGCCCTCGGAACTCCGGCGGTCGTTTCTCCCGCAACGCAGCCAGCGCCTCCTGGTGGTCGTCGGACAGGAACGCGGTCAACTCGAGTGCCATGGCGAGGTCGAAGCTCTCGATGAGGGCCGCCTTGACCTGCGCGTTCACCGCCACCTTGGTCGCCCGGACGGCGAGGGGCGCGGCGGCGGCCAGCCGATCGGCCCACCAGCGGCCACGCTCGAGCAGTCCCTCGGAGGGTACGACCTCGTTCACCAGTCCGATGCGCTCGGCCTCGGTCGTGCTCAACGCGTCCCCGGTCAGGAGGTACTGCTTCGCCCGCGCCGGGACCCACGAGCAATGGCCAGATCGCCGCGCCGCCATCGCCGGCGGCGACTCCCACCCGCACGTGCGGATCGGCGATCGTGGCCGACTCGGCCGCCACGATCACGTCACACAGCAGCGCGATCGAGGCGCCGAGCCCGACCGCGGGCCCGTTGAGCGCGACGACCACGGGCAGCTCGACGTCGACGAGGTCCCAGATGATCTGGCGCGCCTCTTGGCGGAGCTGGTCGAGGCGGGCGACCGAGTTGAACGTGGGGAACCAGTTGAAGTCGCCGCCGGCCGAGAAGGCCTGCTTCGACCCGGTGAGCAGCACGGCTCGCGCCTCGTGCTCGAGCTTGAGCTCACGGAAGACCCGGGCGAGCTCGCCGTGCAGCGGGCCGTCGACGACGTTGAGCGGCGAGCGCGGGTTGTCGATCGTCACCTCGAGCACCGCACCCCGCCGCTCGATGCGCAACGACTGGTAACCCTGGTAGCGGCTCACAGCGTCGTCGTGTCCGTCTCGAGGCCGAGGACGAGCCGGCCGACGGTCTCGAAGACGCGCCTGGCCACCTGCACGTGCTGCGTGCCGGTGTGCACGTCGCGAAAGCAGCGCTGCAAGGGACTCGAGGCGAACACCGACGAGCCGCCTCCCGCCCCGTAGGCGAGGTCGACGGCCTCGGCCGCCGCGTGGGCGGCGTGCGCCGCAGCCAGACGGATGCGGCCGCGCCGGAGGACCTCGACCGGGTCGCCGGCACAGGCCGTGTCCCACGCGGCGCCCAACTCGTCGAGGAGGAAGGCTCGCGCCGCGCCGAGCGTCGCCTCGCCGCGGGCGAGGTCGACCTGGGCCAGGCTGGAATGGGCCAGGGTCTTGGACGAGAACATCGGAACCTTGCCCTGGGCGAGGGCAACGAGCTCGTCGAGGGCGTGGCGGGCGATCCCGAGAAGGGTCCCCGCCACCCCGGCCGCCAGGAGGCCGAAGTTCGGGAACCGGGCGAGGGGCACGTCCACGTGCCGATGGACCACGAAGGGCTGGACGGAACATCCGTCTGGCACGAACGCGTCCGTCATCGAGAAGTCGCCCGACCCGGTCCCCCGCAGACCCGAGCTGTGCCAGGTGTCGATCAGCTCGATGTCGGCGGCGGGGGCGAACATGAGGTGGAAGCCCCCGTCGTCGGTCATCGTTCCGCCGGTCACCCAGTCGCAGTGCGACGTGCCACTCCCCCACATCCACCGGCCGGTGACCCGGTAGCCTCCTTCGACCCGGACGCCCCGCCCCGTCGGGGCGAACGTCCCGCCCGTCACGACGCCGGGATCCGCGTAGATCTCCTTCGCCCACGCCGGTTCCAGGAAGAGGCTCATGCTGGAGGTGGTGCTGGCGATCATCATGCACCAGCCCGTCGCGCCGTCGGCCTCGCTCACGGCTTCGATCGCCTCGATCAACTGCATCGGCGTGACCTCCGGTCCGCCGTAGACGCGCGGGACGCACAACCGCATGAGCCCGGCACCGACGAGCGTGTCGACGACGGGGCGCGGGAGACGCCGCTCGCGCTCCGCCTCGTCGGCATGGGCCCGGACGAGCTCGCCGACGGCACGGGCGGCCGCGACGGGCCCTTCGTCCGCTCCGTTGGTCACCCCACCACCGCCACCCGCCGCGTCTCCGCCCATGTGCGTCCCTGTTCGACGTCGATGTCGTGGGAGAGGCCGAGGGCCCGCTCGGCCACGATGTTGCGCTGCACCTCGCCGGTGCCGCCGCCGACGGTTAGCGCGGCCGAGAACAGGAAGCCCTGGTCCCACACCTTCTCGTCCTTCCCGTCGCGCTGCAGCATCCCCGCCGCGCCGGCGAGATCCTTCGCCAACCCCATGATGTGCTGCCCGTGCTCGTCGGCGAGGATCTTGCGGATGCTGGCCTCCGGTCCGGGCGGCTCGCCCCGGATCTGCGCGCTCAAGGTCCGCAGCCGGATGAGCCGCAGGATCTGCCCCTCGGAGTGGAGCCGAGCCAGCCGCTGGCGCATGACGGGATCCGCATTGCCTCCTGCGGCCCGTACCGCGGCGATGAGGTCCGATGCGCTCGGACCCATGCCCCAGAGCGCGCCGCCGCCGGAGAGCGAGACCCGCTCGTTGCCGAGGGTCACCTTGGCCAGCCCCCAACCCTGGTTGATGGGCCCCACCAGGCTCCCGGCGGGCAGGCGGACGTCGGTGAAGAAGACCTCGTTGAAGTCGGCGTCACCGGTCATCTGGCGGATCGGGCGGATCTCGATGCCGGGACGGTCCATCGGGCAGATGAAGTACGAGATGCCGCGGTGCTTGGGCGCGTCCGGGTCCGTGCGGGCGATCAGGATGCCGAACTGTGCTTGGCGGGCGCCCGAGGTCCAGATCTTCTGCCCGTTCACGATCCACTCGTCGCCGTCGGCCTCGGCGCGGGTGCGGAGGCCCGCGAGGTCCGAGCCGGCACCCGGCTCGCTGAACAGCTGGCACCACACCTCCTCGCCGGCCAGGAGCGGGAACAGGTATCGGTGCTTCTGCTCGTCCGAGCCCGCGTGGAGGATGGTCGGGCCGGCCCAACCGATGCCGATCGGGTTGTCGGGCCGCTTCACACCGGCGCGGCCGAGCTCCTCGTCGATGACGAGCTGGGTCACCGCGTCCGCATCGAGCCCCCACGGGCGGGGCCAATGGGGGGCCACATAGCCGGCCTCCGCCAACGCACGCCCGGTCGGCTTCGGGTGATCGGCCAGCCACTGCTTGATCTGCAGCCGGGCGGGCGCGTCATCCGGGAGCGTCTCGAAATCCATCGAGGCGCAGGTTAGGACGGCGGATGCGGCACCCACGACTCGTCGGAGGTGAACGCGCTCGCCCGCCCGCGTAAGTTGCCGACCGTGCCTGGTTGGAACTTCGCCGAGGTGTGGGAGGACCACGCCAGCCGCTTTCCCGACGCGCCGGCTCAGGTCCAGGGGGCGCGGCGCTTCAGCTGGGCCGAGTTCGACCGCCGCGCCGACGGACTGGCCAACGCGCTCCTGGCCGCCCATCCGCAGCGCCAGGACAAAGTGGCGCACTACCTGACGAACTGCCCCGAATACCTCGAGTCGATGTTCGGCATGTTCAAGGCCGGGCTCGTCCCGGTCAACACGAACTACCGGTACTCCGACGACGAACTGGTCCATCTCTGGACCAACGCCGACGCCGTCGCTGTGATCTTCCACGGGACGTACACCCCGACCGCGGAGCGGATCCGGTCACGCGTGCCCGCGGTGCGCACATGGATCTGGGTCGACGACGGCAGCGGCGCCCGTCCCGACTGGGCGCTCGACTACGAGGAGGTCGCCAGCCGCGCCCCGGGCCGCGTGCGAGCGCCATGGGGACGCGACGGCGACGACCTCTACATCCTCTACACGGGCGGCACCACGGGGCTGCCCAAGGGCGTGATGTGGCGCCAGGACGACATCATCGTCAGCCTCGATGCCCCGTCGCGCCAGCCGCTCCCCGAGGTGGCTTCGTTGGAAGCGCTGCGCGACAGGGTCACCAAGCCGGGGCCGGTGGCGATCCCGGCCGCTCCGCTCATGCACGGCACCGGGGCCTTCAACGCCATGAACATCCTCATGCTCGCCGGCTCGATCGTGACGCTGATGGGGCGGTCGTTCGACCCCGTGGAGCTGCTCGATGCCGTCCAACGCGAGCACGTCCGCTCACTGTCGATCGTGGGCGATGCCTTCGCCAAGCCCATCCTGCGCGCCCTCGACGCCGAGCCCCACCGGTGGGACATCTCGAGCCTCCGCGTGGTCATCTCCTCGGGGGTGATGTGGAGCGCCGAGACCAAGGAGGGGCTGCTCTGCCACAATCCCCGGCTCACGATGATCGACTCGCTCGGCTCGTCAGAGGCCATCGGCATGGCGCAATCGACCACCACCGCCACCGACGCCGCGGCGACGGCCCGCTTCACGCTCAACGCCTTCACGCGGGTGGTGGACGATCAAGGCCACGACGTGGTGCCGGGCTCGGGCCAGCGCGGCAGGGTGGCGCTCCGGGGGCGCACCCCCATCGGGTACTACCGGGACCCCGAGAAGTCCGCGACGACCTTCGTGGTGCTCGACGGGGTGCGCTACTCGATCCCGGGGGACTTCGCCGAAGTCGACGCCGACGGGACGGTTCGGCTCCTCGGTCGCGGCTCCGTTTGCATAAATACTGGAGGTGAGAAGGTCTACCCGGAGGAGGTCGAGGAGGTCCTGAAGCTCCATCCCTCGGTGCACGACGCGGTCGTGGTCGGCGTGCCCGACGAGCGCTTCGGGGAGGCCATCACCGCCCTCGTCGAGATGGCGCCGGGGGCAGACGTCGACGAGGCGGCGCTCATCGCTCACGTCCGGGACCACCTCGCCCGCTTCAAGGCGCCCAAGCGCGTCTTCGGCCTGGCCAGCATCGGGCGGGCACCGAACGGGAAGGTGGACTACCGGCGCATGAAGGACGAGGCGCTGGAGCGGCTCTCGACCCACCGGGCGCTCTGAGCCGGCGCCCCTCGCGGTGGGCCGTCGAAGCGGCCCGGCACCGACGCGCTGCTCTCATCGCGGAACGAAGCGGCTGAACGGGCGAGGTTCGCACGTTGGCGACCTGGCTCGGCCGTGCATCGCGGAACCGGCATCCGGCCAGTAGCGTTCCCATGAGAGGGCGACTCCCGCCCCCAGGAGGACGAGCGCACCATGCCCAATCCGGTGCTCAACGACAAGACGTTCGAGAAGGCCGCGGGCGACGCCGGGTGGGCCGCGCCGCAGACCGAGACGGCCGGGGCCGGTACGCCCATCGGCCCGATCACCGACGGCCCGGTCTCGCCGTACGTGGCGTACCGGCCCGAGGGGTCGGTCATGACGCGAGCCGGCGCGTACACGGCCACCGGGGTTCTCCTCGCCATCCTGCTCGTCGGCGGGGTCATCGGTTGGTTGGCCGCCGGAACGTCACCGGAAGGCACGGTCACCTTCCCCGGCTGGCTGCTGGTCCCGTTGTTCGGCGCCATGCTCGTCGCCTTCGGCATCATCTTCCGGCCCAAGCTGGCGCCGTTTCTCGGGCCCTCGTACGCGTTCGCCGAGGGAATGGTCCTCGGCGCCATCTCCGCCGTCTTCAACTCCCAGTGGAACGGGATCGTGGTGCAGGCCGTGGGCATCACCGCCGCGGTGTTCGCGGTGATGTACTTCCTCTACACCACGCGCATCATCCGGGTGACGAACACCTTCCGCAAGGTGATCATCGGCGCCACCTTCGGCGTCTTGATCTTCTACGGGATCTCCCTGCTCATCGAGCTCTTCGCCGGGAACGTCAGCTACTTCTCGAGCGCGAGCGGGTGGAGCATCGCCCTGAGCGTCCTGATCGCCGGCATCGCCGCCTTCAACCTCATGCTCGACTTCGACCTGATCGACCGGGGGACCGCGGCGGGCGCGCCGAGGTTCATGGAGTGGTATGCCGGGTTCGGCCTGCTCGTCACGCTGGTGTGGCTGTACTTGGAGATCCTGCGACTGCTGGCGAAGGTACAGAGCCGGTAAGGGCGGCGGGCGCCGGCCGAAGACGGCCCGCCCCTGGTGCAACCTCCTGTGCCGTGTCCATGCCTCCTGTGCCGTGTCCATGCCTCCCTGGCCTCCGTGCCCGGCTCGGAGGCGCGGGCGACGGTCCACAGCTCGCGGTAGCCGAACACGCGCGCACCGCCCACCTCGACCACCAGCTCACCCGGCGGCAACCCGAGCGAGTCGCCGAACGGGCCCTGATCGACGGCGTGCGCGACCAGGCCGGCCGGTGTCTCTCGGGCCCGGATGCCGTGATAGCTGCGCTCCATCGGATGGCGCGCGAAGCCGATCCCACCTGTTCGGGACCGGGGCCCTAGATCCTGCTGCGCTTGCAACAGGCGCGGAGGCGCTAGCTCCTGCCAACCTGCCCTGAGTCAGGCCGCCTGCCCCACTGCCTGAGTTCCTGGGGGTGCGTTGTGGTATCCCACCCCTGGGGACGTGCTGGTGGCCTGCTTGTGTGCTGGGGCAGAGGCGGGCGCCGTCGTCGGTGGGGTCGTGTTGGGTGTCGCCCCCGACGCAATTGCCACTCTGACGCCCCCTTCGCCGCGTGTCCTAGTTCGAGAACTCCTGCGACAAAGAGCTTGTCTTGACAAGGAGCTTGTCCGTGAGTTGGCGGATGCCCGCACCCGCGGCCGAGATTGGCCGCATTCGATCCGAGGCCACTACCCTCGCTCGGTCCCGATGACGGTTCCGCACAAGGAGAGCACGTGGCTGACCTCGGCTTCGACGGCAAGGTGGCGATCATCACCGGCGCAGGTGGTGGACTCGGAGGGGAGCATGCGCTGCTGCTCGCCTCCCGAGGCGCCCTCGTCGTCGTCAACGATCTCGGCGGCAGCGTCGACGGCACCGGCGGGTCCGCGGGGCCGGCGGAGAAGGTGGCGCGGGAGATCAAGGATCTCGGCGGCGAGAGCGTGGCCGACACGAACTCGGTGAGCACACCCGAGGGCGGCGCCTCGATCGTGCAGACCGCCCTCGATGCCTTCGGTCGGGTCGACATCGTCGTGAACAACGCCGGCATCCTGCGGGACAAGGCCTTCCACAACATGACGCCCGATCTCATGAACCCGGTGTTCGACGTGCATCTGAAGGGTGCCTTCCACGTGACTCAGCCCGCCTTCGCCAAGATGCGCGAGCAGGGCTACGGCCGGATCATCTCGACCTCGTCGGCCGCGGGGCTGTTCGGCAACTTCGGTCAGACGAACTACGGCGCGGCGAAGATGGGCCTGGTGGGCTTCACGCGGGTGCTCGCCGTGGAAGGAGCCAAGTACGGCATCAAGGCCAACGCCATCGCCCCCCTCGCCCTCACCCGGATGACGGAGACCATCCTGGGGGACTTCGGCAAGAAGCTCGACCCCGGTCTGATTTCTCCCCTCGTCGCGTGGCTCGCCCACGCGGACTGTGACGTGTCCGGTGAGATCTACTCCGTCGGCGGCGGCCGGGTCGCCCGGATCTTCATCGCCGAGTCACCGGGCTGGTACTCGCCGACGATCACGCCCGAGGACGTTCGGGACCACTGGGACGAGATTCGCGCTACCGACGGATACGCCATACCGAGCAACCTGGGCGAGGAAACGGCGTTGTTCGTCCCCTTCTTCTCCTAGCTAGGCCTGTCGACGTGGCCGTCGGGATGCCTCAGGGCATGCTTGGCGCGGCACACGGCCGCCTCGCTGGCGGCGCCAGCCGGCGGCGGCGCATGATGATCTCGGAGAGCGCCTGCTCGACGTGCCCAGGCGGCCCAAGGGAGATCGCCCGTGAACATGCAACAGTTCCCGTCGGAGGGTTCGGGCTCGAGACCCGAAGGCATCAATCCGCACATCATCATCGCCGGCGTCATCGCGGCGGCGTTGCTCGTGTTCATCCTCCAGAACACCGCGTCGACGCGCGTCCACTTCTTGTTCTTCTCCTTCAGCTCACCGCTCTGGCTCCTCATCGTCATCGTCGCCGTGCTCGCCGCCCTCCTCGACGGCGTGGTGGCCCGCGGCTACCGCAAGCTGCGGGGCAAGGAACCGAAGCCGAAGAGCTGACGCCTCAGCCGGGGACGTTCGAGCCGGGAGCGGGCCTGGCGCGTCAGGCGCCCATGACGGCGCTCGCGTGATGCGCCACCATCCGCCAGCCCGCGGGCTGGCGGGCGAAGAGGTTGAGCGCGGCCACCGTGCCGCCGCTCGCGCCGTCGCCGCCGAGGATGTTCTCGTCACAGGTGACCCATGCGACGTCGCCTCGCACGTCGACGTGTTCGTTGGTGACGATGAACTGCAGTCGTTGGCCGTTCGTGAACAGGGCGTACCACGACGCCGACACCGCGGCCCAACCCCGCAGCGTCGTCCAACCGGGATGGGTGCAGCACACCTCCTCGCCGTGCTCCCACACGTCCGACATGGCGTCGAGGTCGAGCGCCTCGAAGGCGGCGTAGAACCGGCGGTTGGTCTCGAGCACGACGTGCGCGTCATCCATCCGGGGACCGAGCGTAGGCAGATGCACCAGCTGATCCCGGGTTGGCACGAGCCCGGCCCCCCAGGGAGGATGGACCGGTGTTGCATGTCGATTCGACCGACGGAGTTCGCCTGGCGCTCCACGACCTCGGGGGCGACGGGCCGGCCATCCTCTTCGCCCATGCCACCGGCTTCCACGGATGGGTGTGGGGTCCCCTCGCCGCGGCGATGGCCATGCGCTACCACAGCTGGTCGCTCGACTACCGGGGACACGGCGATTCGACCGAGCCGGCGGATGGCTCCTTCGCCTGGGAAGGTTTCGGCCGAGACACCCTCGCGGTGCTCGCCGCGCTCGACCTCGACCGGCCCCACGGGATGGGCCACTCGATGGGCGGCGCCGCCCTCGCCATGGCCGAGCTCGCTCGGCCGGGATCCTTCCGCAGCCTGGTGCTGTACGAGCCCGTGCTGTTCCCGAGCGATGCGCCCCGCCCGGACGGCCCGTTCCTCCTGGCCGAGGTGTCGCGGCGGAGGCGTCAGCGCTTCACCAGCCGGCGGGAGGCGTACGACAACTTCGCGGCGAAGCCACCCCTCAACACGTTGGCCCCTGCCGCGTTGCGGGCCTACGTCGACCACGGCTTCGCCGACGAGCCCGACGGCTCCGTCGTGCTCCGCTGCGACGGTGAGCACGAGGCCCGCATCTACGAGATGGGCCCGCACCACCACACCTTCGAGCGGCTGGGCGAGTTGCGGCTGCCAGTGCTCGTGCTCGCCGGGAGGCCCGAGCCGTTCCGGCCATCGGACTTCGCCGCCGAGGTGGCGAGGGCCATTCCCCGGGCTCACTTCCACCGCTTCGACGACCTCGGGCACTTCGGTCCGCTCGACGAGCCCGAGGAGGTGGCGGCGGTGATGCAGGAGTTCCTCGACAACGTGACCTGACGGACGGGTCACCCGGTGGACGGGCAAGCCCCGGGGTCCGCGAACTCCGTCACACCCCTCTCCTACGATCAGCGCATGGCCTTGCCGGTACCCACGAGCCTGTCGCCCTCACGGGTCGAGGCGTTCACGTCGTGCCCGCTGGCCTTCCGCTTCGCCGCCATCGACAAGCTGCCCGAACCTCCCAGCCCCGCGGCCGCCAAGGGCATTCTCGTGCATCGCGCGCTCGAGCTCCTCTTCCAGCAGGCTCCCACACGACGCACACTCGCCACCGCGCTGGGAGCGCTCGAGCGAGCCTTCGCAGAGCTCGACGACGACGCCGAGTACCAGCTCCTGGGGTTGTCGGCGGAGGCCGAGGCCGATCTCCGCTCCGAGGCAGAGGCGCTCGTGCGGCGCTACTTCGAGATGGAGGACCCAGCCGACGTGCGCGCCATCGGCCTCGAGCTACGCCTCGAGGTAGCCGTCGGCAACACGCGGTTGCGCGGCATCATCGACCGGCTCGAGCTCGCCCGCGACGGCGAGCTCGTCGTCACCGATTACAAGACCGGACGGCCGCCGATGGTGCAGCGCGAGCAGCAGCGCCTGAACGGAGTGCACTTCTACGCCTTCCTGTGCGAGCAGGTCTTCGGCCGCCGGCCCGTACGCATCCAACTGCTCTACCTGAGCACGGCGGAAGTGATCGTTGCGCAGCCGTCCGAGCAATCCATTAGATACTTGCCCAAGCGCACGTCGGCCGTGCTCGCCGCCGTCGAGCGGGCCTGTTCGACAGAGCAATTCCTTCCCCGTCCCGGTCCCCTGTGCACGTACTGTGCCTTCAAGCCGTGGTGCCCCGCCTTCGGCGGCGATCCCGCCCGGGCACGAGAGGAGGCCGCGTTGGCATTCGGTCCACCGATCGCCGTTCCGGCGTGACCCAACCCGATCCGGGTGCACATCCCTTCGGCGGCGCCGTCGCCCGGTTCGACCTGGCTGTGGACCGTGCCTTCGATCGCATCCGGGGCCGGCCCGCCTTCGACCACCTCTTCTATGCCGCCTCCGCCCTTGCCGACTGGAGCCTGCTCTGGCAGCTCGCCGGGGCGACCGAGGCCTTGGCCGACCCGGGACACCTCCCGGCGTCGGCCAGGCTGACGGCCACGTTGGGTGTCGAGTCGCTAACCGTCAACCAAGGGGTGAAGCGGCTGTTCGGCCGGGTGCGGCCCGCAGCCGGGGCGGGCGGTCCGCTGCGGCTGCGCCGGCCGCTCACCAGCAGCTTCCCGAGCGGGCATGCCAGCGCCGCCGCCTGCGCCGCGGTCCTCCTCATCCGGCGCGACCGAGCGCTGGCACCCCTGTGGCTCGGCTTGGCCACACTCGTCGCCGCCAGCCGCATCTATGTCCGGATGCACCACGCGTCCGACGTCGTGGCCGGGGCCTTCATCGGTTGGCTGATCGGGGAGGCGGCGGCGGCCCTCGTCCCGCTCCCGGGAGATCGGTGACGCCACGGATGCCGCCCGCCGGTTTCGGGAATCAGGCGAGGCATGCCGTCGTTGCTTGCTTCGTGCAACGATTTTCTGTGACCTGGGACTACCGCTGCCCCTTCGCCCGCAACGCCCACGAGCACCTCTTGGCCGCGCTGGAGGCCGGTGCCGATTGGGACGTGCGGTTCGTGCCGTTCTCGTTGCGGCAGGCCCACGTCGAAGACGGCGAGGCCGATGTCTGGGACGAGCCCGAGAAGGACAGCGGGCTGCTGGCCCTCGAAGTGGCCGTCGTGGTGCGCGACTGGTACTCGGACCGATTCCCGGCCGTCCATCGCGAGCTGTTCGCCCTTCGCCACGACCGCGACGGGTCGTTGCGCGACGAGACCGCCTTGCGGGCGGTCTTGACCGAGGCCGGCGTGCCTGCCGACGAAGTCTTCGCCGAGATCGCCACCGCGAAGCCGCGCACCGTCGTGCGCGACGAGCACCAGGAGGCCAGTGCCGAGCACGACGTGTGGGGAGTGCCCACGTTCGTGATGGGTGACCAGGCGGCGTTCGTGCGGCTCATGGAGCGCCCGAACGGCGACGGGGCCCTCGGCCAGGCCACCATCGAGCGCGTGCTCGACCTCCTCTCCTGGCCAGAGCTCAACGAGTTCAAGCACACCAGCATCCCTCGCTGAGGCCGCCAACAGCGTGAGCTGAGCCCGGCGGGGCGGGCACTGCCGCCCTGGGCGGTCGCAACGGTCGACGCGACCTCGTTCTCCGGGGCCCCGTGGAACTCGTGCCGTGACCGGCAACGTTCGCCCCGGTCCGCCGGGCCTCAGTCACCGGTCACGGCACTAGCCTGCCCCCATGGCTGAGCCGGTGCGCGACGAGCGAACGATGACCGATGCCGAAGGGGTGATGTGGCGGCTCGAGGCCGAACGCGCCTTCTCCTCGAACTTCGCCACGGTCACCATCCTCGACGGTCCCCTCGACGTGGAGCGCCTCCGCGCTCGCATGCGCCGTGGTGTGCAGTTGGTCCCGCGCCTTCGCCAGCGCGTCCAGGAGCGCCCCTTTGGCCTGCCGCCGGCGTGGGTCGATGTCGCCGACTTCGACCCCGACTACCACATCCGCCACAGCGCTCTGCCGGCCCCCGGCAGCGATCGCCAGCTCTACGACATGGCCACGTCACTCGTGACGGATCCCTTCGACCGGGCGCGGCCGCTGTGGGAGTTCTACGTCGTCGACGGCCTGACCGGCGGGCGTTCGGCGCTGATCAACAAGATGCACCACACGATCAGCGACGGCGAGAACGGGGTGCGGATGTCGCGGCTCTTCACCGACTTCCAGCCCGACGCTCCCGACCCACGGCCGCTCACGCCCGAGCAGCTCGAAGCGGCGGTTCCCCGACCGGCTCCGACTCAGGCTGATGCCTTCGTCGAGGCGATGGGGAACGGTGTGCGCCAGTCGGCCGGCCTCCTGCGTCAGCTCGGGGCGGCGGCCACTGAGCCGGGCCGGTTGCTCGATGCAGGGGCCGGCGTCGTCAACTCGGTCAAGGGAGCCCTCGGCCAGCTGACCGATACGGAGCGCGCGCATTCGACCCTCTGGGCCGAGCGCTCACTGCAGCGGCGTCTCGAGGTCCTCCGGGTGCCGTTCGAGCCGACCAAGGCGGCGGCGGGGGTTCTCGGGGGGACGCTCAACGTCGCCTTCCTCACCGCGGCCAGCGAAGCGGCCGCCGCCTACCATCGCCGCCTCGGCGCCCCCATCGACTCGTTGCGGGCGTCGATGGCGATCAGCGTGCGCACCAAGTCGTCGGGCGCGAACGCCTTCACCATCGCCCGGCTGCGCGTGCCGACCGGAGACATGCCGATCGCGGAGCGCTTCGGCCTCATCCAGGCCGCCACCGAAGAGGCTCGGGAGTCGGCGAGGACGAGCGGCGGGTTCGCCGCCTTGGCCGGCCTCGCCGCCCTCCTGCCCATGTCGGTTCTGCTGCGCCTGGCCCGTCAGCAGACGGGCACGATCGACTTCGCCACCTCCAACGTGAAGACGGCGTCGTTCCCCTGCTACATCGCCGGTTCCGAGATCGTCGCGAACTACCCCGTCGGCCCGCTCGCCGGGGTCGCCTTCAATCTGACGCTGCTCTCCTACAACGGAAGCTTGGACATGGGGCTGCACCTCGACCCGGCCGCCGTCACCGAGCCCGAGGTGCTGCGCGAAGAGCTGGAACGGGCCTTCCAGGCCTTGGCCGCCACCAAACCGGCGAGGAAGAGGGGCCAGAAGGGCGCGAAGAAACAAGCGCCCAGGAAGAAGGCCATCGCCAGCTGACCCGAGAGCAGTGTGCCACGGCGGCGCGGTGCGTCAGTCGACGACCGACGGCGGGTTCGTGAGCAATGAGCGCACGTCGAGCAGGAGGTCGGCCACTTCGTCGGTGGAGACAAGCTCGCGATTGAGCATCTCGCCCAGGGCTCGGTCGATGACCGCGAGCGCCTCGCCGATCACATCGGTGTCGTGCGTCGTCTCGGTCATCCAATCCTCCTCACACCCGTGGCTCGCCCTGGTGTCACTGCGGCCGGCGTCATCTCATCACTCCGGCTCTCTTGATCGTATCCGCGGGGTGTGACACAGACTGAGCACAGGAGCCAGAAATCACACAGCGGTAACAAGCGAGCCGAGCCCCTACCATCCGGCCATGGACATCACGGGCAAGGTGATCGTCGTCACGGGTGGCGCGAGCGGCATCGGCCGGGCCCTCGCGCGGCGGTTCCACGCGGGCGGCGGCCTGGTAGCGGTCGCTGACCGCGATGCCGGCGGCGCGGAAGCAGTCGCCGCGGAGCTCGACGCGGACCGCCCGGGCAGCGCCATCGCCCAGTCGACCAACGTCACCGTCGAATCCGAGGTCATCGCCCTCATCGACCGCACCGAGCAGGTGCTCGGGCCCATCGCCCTGTTCTGTGCGAACGCCGGCGTCGGGGTGGGCAGCGATCTCGAGACCTCCGACGACGACTGGCGCACGACGATGGACGTCAACTTCACGGCTCATCTCTACGCGGCGCGAGCGCTGGTCCCTCGCTGGCTCGAGCGCGGCGGCGGCTACTTCCTGGCCACGGCTTCGGCCGCGGGCCTGCTCACGCAAATCGGCTCCGCCCCCTACGCGGTGTCGAAGCACGCCGCCGTCGCCTTCGCCGAATGGCTGGCCATCAGCTACGGCGACCGTGGAATCAAGGTCAGCTGCCTGTGCCCGATGGGCGTGAACACGGCCATGCTGAACCCGCCCACCGGCACCGAGGGCATGGAGACCATCGGCGGCGACGTGGTCAGAGCGGCCGGTCCGATACTCGAGCCCGAGGAGGTCGCCGAGATCGTGGTCCACGGCATCGCGGCGGAGCGTTTCCTGATCCTCCCCCACCCCGAGGTGCTCACCTTCCTGCGGCGCAAGACCGACGACTATGACCGCTGGCTGGCGGGAATGCGCCGCCTCCGGGCCCGGGTCGCCGCCGAGTGAGGCGGATCCTCGCGGGGCTCGTCCTCGTCGCGCTCCCCGTCGTCGGCATCGTCGCAACCGCGACGCCGGCGGCCGCCAAGTCCTTCGACCTCGAGTCGCTCACGACGCGCGCCACAGTCCATCCCGACGCCACGATGACGGTGATCGAGGACATCACCTACCACTTCAGCGGGGGGCCCTTCACGGTCGGGATCCGTAGCTTCGCACCGCGCTCGCGCAGCCAGATCTCGCAATTCGAAGTGAGCGACGAGAACGGCACCGCTTTGGGGGTGACGCCGCCGACCGCTTCGATCTCGGGCGAATGGGAGTGGTCCTTCGCGCCCACGAGTGACGCGGACCGCACCTTCACGATCACCTACACGGTCGTCGACGCGGTCGCGGTCGGGCCCGATGTCGGCGAGCTCTACTGGCAGTTCCTCGGCTCCGACCATCAAGGCGTTGGCACCGTGGCCATCAGGATCAGCCTCCCCGGTGGGTACCCGGCCGCCACCCCCGCCACCCCCGCCGACGACACCTCGGTGGTGCGGGCGTGGGCCCACGGGCCGCCGAACGGGGTCGTGGCCATCCTGCCGCCGACGGGCGAGCCCCCTGTCACGCCGGTCACCCTCGACGTCACCGATGTTCCGGCGGAGACCTTCGTGGAAGCCAGGGTGGCAGTGCCGTCCGGAGCGTTCACGGTCACCCCGAGCGGCGAGCCTCGCCTCCCCACCATCCTGAGCCAGGAGCGCCAGTTCATCAGCGACCGGGAGGCCAAGGACCGGCGGGCGCTGGCGGGCAACATCGCCGCACCCATCGCCGCGCTCCTGGGCCTGGGCGCGTTCCTGGTCGTGTGGCGCCGCTGGGGCAAGGAGCCGAAGCTGCCCGGGCTGGTCGGCGACTACTGGCGGGAGCCGCTCGACGATCCGCCGGCCGTCGCCGTCGGGAACCTCTCCTTCGGCACGGTGGGGAGCGCCGCGTTCTCCTCCACCGTGGTCGACCTCGCCCAGCGGGGTTACCTCACCATCAGCGAAGAGCACCACGAACGCCTCGGCCCCGACAAGACCGTGTACCGGTTCCGCTGGGCCGGCAAGCCGACCGACACCTTGTTGCCCTATGAGCGACAGTTGCTCGAGGAGTTGTTCCGCGGCCAATCCGAGACGACGTCTGAGGAGTTCGCGACTTGGGCCCGCACCGAACACGAAGCGGCGACGACGTTCTGGCAGGGATGGAAGGCGGCGGTTCGCAAGGAGATCGACACGAGGGGCTATCTGGAGACCGGCCGCACTGCCGTGTGGATGTGGTGGGCGCTGATCGTGGCCTTGCTCGTGGTCGCCACCATCGTCTGCTTCGCCCTCGGCGGCTGGCTCGCCGTGCTCCCACTCGGCGCGACCATCGCGGTGATCGCCCTCGGCACGACCCTGCGGCGCCGCACGCCGAAGGGCGCGGAGAAGGCCGAGGAGGCCGAGGCGCTGAAGCGGTTCCTCAGGGACTTCTCCACGCTCGACGAGGCACCCGTGGAAAGCCTCGCCATCTGGGAGCGCTACCTCGTGGCCGCCGTCGCGCTGGGCGTGGCCGGTGCCCTCGTGCGCGGTCTGGCCGCGAAGCTGCCCGAGGTGGCCAGTTCGCCGAACTTCGCGGCGTGGTACGTCGGAGGGGTGGGCATGGCTCGGCTCGACGCGATCGGGCAATTCGGCACGAGCTTCGCCACCACCGCGGTCGGCGCCATGGCCCCCTCGACCACAGGCAGTGGGGGCGGGTTCTCGGGGGGCGGTGGCGGCGGCGGCGGAGGCGGCGGCTTCGGCGCTCGTTAGTTAGTGGGCTCCGTGCCGCTGGGATGTCCTCCGCCCGGTGCTGTGGCAACGAATCGGTACCGAATCGATGCCGCACAACGAATCGGTACCGAACCGGCGCCGGCAACGAATCGCCACCGATTCGGTGCCAGAGGCGCGCCGGGCGACCCCGGGGCAGGTACCCGTGCGGAAGTCGCTCGGAAAGCTGACTGGTTCGGCGATGGGCCGTGCCGCAGACGGCCCACGGGTGGACAACTAGTAGTGCCGTGACCGGCAACGTTGCGCCGGCCAGTGCCGGCGCCGACTGCGTTGCGCCTCGTCGCAATAGTGCTGCGACTATTGCTTCCTCGTCGCGCCTTGCCGGTACCAACCCTGGCTCGCCGGACCGGGCCTCAGTCAACGGTCACGGCACTCGATCATGTCCGTCCCTCATTTCGATCGGGCCGAACGCCGACGGCCGCTTCGGCGTGGTCGCCATCGTGTCCGGCCCAGGAGTTCCAGTGGGTCTTCAGCGTGCCGCCAAGCACCCGGTCGGGCGACTGGTGGCGTCGTGGACTTCCGAGTTCGCCAAGGACCGAGCGCCGGGTCGGCGATCTACTACTTCTACGTGCTCGATCGCGACTTCGGGCCCGGGTTCATCAAGATCTGCACCTACTTCCCCTACCCGGCCAAGGTGTGGGTCAACGGCCATGAGTGGGCCAAACGTCAGGCCCACCGGGCCCGGCTCGACTTCGTCGAGTTGGCCAACGGGTTCGCCTCCTGCGCGCAGCCCCGGCCGGCTGCAGGCCATCTGCGACCGGTTCGGCCCCGGCGACATCCAAGCGTTCTTCGACCGCTGGATCACCCCCATCCCCACGCCGTTCACCGCCGACCGACCGGGCCGGCTGGCTACTGGTGGGAGCTGTCGATGCGCCAAGTCGAGGTGTCCCGCACCCTGGTGTTCGACGATCCCCGCCGCGCCCGTGGCGTTCTTCGAAGTCCCTGGTCGCCGACAACATCGGCATCGGCCGCCCCGCCGAGGTGGCCATCGTCTTCGCCCGCCACCGTCCGCGCCGCCCCACCAAGCAGCCCTTCGCGCACCAGGGTGTTCGGGCCCGGGCACCGAAGTGAAGATCGACTTCTCCTACAAGCACTCCCGGGTCAAGCAATACCTGAAAGAAGGAAGAGCCCTGCGCATCGAGACCGTCATCAACAAGCCCGTCCGACCTCGGCGATCCTCGCCCGGCTCGAGCACCTGCCCGAGCTCATCGCCAAGGCCCGCGCGGTCAACCGTCGTCTGCTTATGATCGAACGTGCCGGTCAGGGCTGTGCCATCGGCTCTGCGCTCTTCGAGCGCATCCACCAGCCCTACATACGGGAGGGCCAACGAACCGGAGCCCTGCGCTTCGGGGACCCACGCGCCATGGCCCTGACCGGCGCCCTCTGCCGTGTTCGTCCACGCCGTCGCCGGCTTCACCAACAAGAGCCTTCGCGGGCTGGTCGCCGGACTCCTCGGAACGGACTACACCCGATCGCAGATGACCTACGACCTGCGCCGCCTCCGCCTCCACGGGCTCATCCAACGCATCCCCCACACCAACACCTACACCCTCACCCACGACGGCGTCCGAGTCGCCGTCTTCTACAACAAGGTCCACGACCGCGTCCTCAGACCACTCGTCGCCGCTGGCCACCAGCCACCCGCACCACCCCAGCTTCGCCGCGCCCTGACCACCATCGACCGAGTCATCACCGACTACATCGACCACGCGCGCCTCACCCCCGCCGCGTGAAACTTGCCGACATGCTCAACGTTCTGACCCCAGAGCACAGCTAGCCTCGCCCGGGTGCAGCCTCGCGACATCTTCGCTCTCGTCACCGTCCACTCAGCGCGACTCTCACCGGACGGGGCGACGGTCGCCTTCGTCGTGACCCGTCTCGACGAGTCCGCCAACGCCTACCGCAGCCAGATCTGGCTCGCCGCCACCGACGGATCTTCACCGCCGGAACCCTTCTCGAGCGGCGAGCACACCGACGCAAACCCGGCCTGGTCTCCCGACGGGCGCAGGCTCGCCTACACCTCCCGTGGCGACGCCGGCCCGACGTCGCCCCGTCCACCGTCGCGCCTCCTCGTCCGGCCCCTGTCGGGCCGGGGCGAAGCCGTGACCCTCGCCACCTTGCCCGAAGCCATCGGTGACCTGACGTGGTCGCCCGACGGACGCTGGGTCGCGTTCGGGGCCAGGGCCCGCTCCCCCTACTACGACACCGACGACGAGCGCGGGCGTCCACCTCGGCGCATCCGGCGTTTCTTCAGCCGCCTCAACGAGGACGGCTGGACGGTGGACCGCCCCGCCCACGTCTGGCTGGTGGCCACCGACGGGTCGGCGCCCCCGGTCGATCTCACACCCGGCGAGTTCGAGTTCGCCCACCCGGCCTGGGCCCCGGACAGCAGGCGGCTCGTCGTCGACGGGGCCGCGCACGACACCTGGGACCTGGACCTCGCCCGGGACCTCTACACCGTCGGCATCGACGACCCCGCCCCCCGCCGCCTCACGAGCGGGGGCGCCTACCTGGCCCAGGCGTCGTGGTCGCCCGACGGCGAACGCATCGCCGTCCTGGGCTATGACGACCCGCTCTCGGAGCCGCAGAACTCGCGGGTCGGCGTCGTCGACCCGGCCACGGGCGAGCGCAGGTGGGTGAACACCTACGATCGCACGCACGCTCCGTACCCAGGCGCGATCGCCCCCATCTGGGACGGCGAGTCGCTGCTCGCCCTCGTCGAGGACGGTGGTGACGTCCATTTCCGCCGGGTGCCGCTCGTTGGGGGTGGAGACGGTGAAGTGATCCTCGGGGGTAACCGCTGTGTCACGGGCGTGAGCATGGCCGGCGGCGTGATCGCCTTCACCGCCACGGACCCGACCAATCAGCCCGAGCTGTTCGTGCAGACGGACGGCTCGGAACGGCGCCTCACCGGTTTCGGCGACGCGTTCACCGTGCGGGTGCCGCCCCGGCCCTACGAGCGTCTCCTCGTGCCGTCCGGTGGGGGCGCAGAAGTGGACGCGTGGATCGTGACCCCGCCGGGATTCGACCCGGCCATGCGCTACCCGGCGCTCCTCACCGTGCACGGGGGCCCGTTCACGCAATATGGCGAACGCTTCTTCGACGAGGTGCAGCTCTTCGCGGGGGCCGGCTACGTCGTGCTTCTTTCCAACCCACGCGGGTCCTCGGGACGCGACACGGCCTGGGGACGGGCCATCGCCGGCCCCAAGGATCGCCAGTCGCCAGGCCGGGGCTGGGGGTCGGTCGACTTCGAGGACGTGATGGCGGTGCTCGACGAAGGTCTGCGCCGCTGCCCCGCCATCGACCCCGAGCGCGTCGGCATCATCGGCGGCTCCTACGGCGGCTACATGGCGAGCTGGGCGATCGGCCACACCGACCGGTTCGCTGCCGCCTGCTCCGAACGGGCCGTCAACAACCTCCTCTCGCTCGAATGGGCATCCGACATCGCGACCGGCTTTCGGACCCAGATGGGTGTCACCCACCTCGAGGACCCCACCGAGTACCTCGCCCGTTCGCCGATCAGCTACGTGAGCCGGATCCGCACCCCGGTCCTCGTCATCCACTCCGAGGACGACCTCCGCTGCCCTATCGAGCAGGGCGAGCAGCTCTTCGTCGCGTTGCGATTGCTCGGCCGTCCGGTCGAGTTCGTCCGCTTCCCGGCCGAGAACCATGAGCTGAGCCGGTCGGGGTCACCCATCCATCGAGTCCAGCGGGCCGAGATCATCCTCGAGTTCTTCGCAGAGCACCTCAAGCCCGAGCCGGCCGGCTGACGGGGCGGTCCGCCGACCTCGAGGACCGCGCCCGCCTCTCACACGGCCACCGGGCGCCGGATAGCCTCGGCGGCTCTGGGCGGACCGAAGCGGCGAGGGGGCGTGGTGGCGCGGCGGGCGGTGACCGCGCTGGTCCTCTTCGCGGCCGGGATCGGCACGCTCGCGCCGGCCGCCCACTCCTCCTCCGCCGCGCCGCCCCCGCAACCAGTGCCACGGCCGCGCCCCGTCACCTGGCCGACGACGCATCTCCGCCTGCCCTCCTCGCCGCCGGCGCGGGCTTCGCAGCGTCGATACTACCCTCCAAGGGTCCGCTGGCGACGTGGACGTCGAGATCCTCCACGAACACGCCGACGCCAGCGTCGTCGCCGCCATACGCCGCGCCGGCGGGACCCTCACGGGCCAGGTTCCGGGCACGCTCGTGCAGGCCCGGCTGCCCGGAACGAGCCTGGCGGGCCTGGCCGCAGTGCCCGGCGTGCTCCAGGTGCGCAGACCGGTGCGCGTCAGCTCCCCCGACTCGGGCCGAGTCGCCGGCGAGGAGGTCACCAAGACGCAGGCCAACGTCTAGAAAGGCGCCGGTGGCGACGGTGCCGGCGTGAGGATCGGCATCATCGACCAGTTCGACCTGCCCACGTGGCAGGACGAGGTGGCGAGTCGCGACGTGCCGAACATCCCCCTCACCGGCGCCAACGCCCACGTGTTCTGTCTCGACGGCGGCCGTCCCTGCACCGGTGCGGACGCCATCTTCTCGCCGATCACGCAGCACGGGAACGCCGTCGCCGAGGTCGTCCACGACATGGCGCCGGCGGCCGAGCTCTACCTCCTCACGATCTTCACCGCGAGCGATCTGCGGGCGGGCGTCGAGTGGATGGCGGCACGCGGCATCACGGTCGTGAACCGGTCGGAGTCCGCACCCTTCGACGGCCCGGGCGACGGCACCGGGCCGCTCGACCAAGTCGCCGACGAGGCGGTGAGCAAGGGCATGACGTGGTTCAACTCGGCCGGCAACGCGGCCGCCGACGGGTATTGGCGCGGAACGTGGGCCGACGCGGACCACGACGGATGGTTGGACTTCGGCACGGCCGGGCGGCCGGGCGGCCGACGGCATCGGGGTAGCCCTGCCCATCGGCGACTGCGCCTTCCTCCTCGGCCTCCGTTGGAGCGACTGGGGCGCCGCCGCCCGCCGCAGTGACTACGACCTCTATGAAGACAGCAATGGCGACGGCCGGATCGACGCGGTGTTCCAGGCCCGCCAGCAGCTCGGCGCTCCGCCGATCGAGGGAGCCGGGCAGGACCTGTGCTCGCCCACGGGCTTCGTCACCCTCGGCGTGCGCATGGCCGCCCTCGGCTCGGGCCCCGCCGGCGACATCCTCGAACTACAGGTCAACGGGGGCGATCTGCAGTTCTCGACTGTCGACCACAGTGCCGGTCAACCCTTCTCCGACAGCCGGAACCCGGGGGTGGTGTCCGTCGGTGCCATCGACCCCTGGAACGCCACGACGGTGGCGTGGTACAGCTCCCGGGGGCCCACGAACGACGGACGGGTGAAGCCCGACCTGACCGCGGCCTCGGGGGTGTCGACGCTCGCCTTCGGGTCGACCGCCTTCAAGGGCACCAGCGCCGCGTCACCCGTCGCGGCCGGGGCGGCGGCGCTCGTGAAGCAGAAGGGTCTCACCCCTCGTCCCGAGGCCATCCGCGCCTACCTGATGGCAGCGGCGCTCGACCGAGGACCACCCGGCCCGGACAACGCGTACGGCGGGGGCGAGGTGGTCCTGCCGCCGCTCCCGCCGGCCGCCTACCTCGCCAGCAGCCTCCATCCGCTGACCCCCTTCCGCCTGACCGACACCCGCAGGGGGGCGGCCATCGGGCCCTGGAGCGTGCTGACGGTCGGCGTCCTCGGCGTGGGTGGCATCCCGGCGTCCGGGGTCACCGCGGTCATCGCCAATGTGACCGCCACCCAGGCGTCGGCCCCCGGCTTCGTCGCCGCCTACCCGCAGGCGTGGGGCGTGGTGGGAGCAACGTCGAACCTGAACGTCGAGCAACGGGGAGAGACCATGGCCAACCTCGCGGTCGTGCCGGTGGGCGCCAACGGGAAGATCGCCGTGCTGACGCAAGGCGGCACGCATCTCGTGGTCGACATCTTCGGCTACTACAGCGCGGCGCCGGCCGGCGCGACGAGCGGCCGGCTGTTCGCGCCGGCTCCTCGCCGGGTGCTCGACACCCGTGTCGGCAAGGGCTTGCCCGGTAGCGTCCCGGCCAAGCCGCGAGCCGAGAGCATCACCACCATCGATCTCACCTCGGTGGGAACGGCCTCCGCGGTCGTGCTCAATCTCACGGCGACGCAGGCGAGCGGACCCGGCTACCTCCAGGTGCTCCCAGGCGCGTCGGACAGCGTCCGCGGCTACTCCAACGTCAACATCGGTCACGCGAACCAGAGCATCGCCAACCCTTGTCGTGATCCGTCTGGACGCGTCGAAGCGCGTGCGGGTGTACAGCTCGAACGCCGCTCAACTGGTGGTGGACCTGCTCGGTGCGTTCACCGATGGCAACGCGCCCGTGTCCTAGGATCACTCGTCGAGCCAGCCGTCGATCAGCCGCCGAGCGATCGAGATGGCGGGAGGGATGAGCGGCAGCTCGGCCCGGCCGAACCAACGAGCGTCGAGGATCTCCGTCTCGTCCATGGCGATGTCACCGCCCGCCCACGGGGCGCGGAAGCCGACCATGAGCGAATGCGGGAAGGGCCACGGCTGGCTGCCGACGTAGCGAAGCCCGCCGATGCTCACCCCGACCTCTTCGCGGACCTCTCGGTGCACGGCCTGCTCGAGCGTCTCGCCGGGCTCAACGAAGCCCGCGAGGCAGCTGTACATGGGGACGGGGAAGTTGCGCCCCGTGCCAGCAACGCCTCCTCACCGCGCGTGACGAGCACGATGATGGCCGGGGCCAGGCGCGGGAAGCTGAGCAACCCGCAGGCCGGGCAGCGCATGGCTCGCTCCCCGGGCGTCGGCTCGGTGCTCGTCGCGCAACGGCCGCAGAACCGGTGCGTGCGTGACCATTCCACGATCTGCACGGCCCGGCCGGCGACGGTCCACTCGGTCTCGCTCAGGACGCCCCACAGGGAGCGCAGGTCCCGGTAGTGATCGCCGCGCCCGCCCGGGCCCATGTCGAGGGCCCAGCATGCCACCGCGCCGAGCATCCCGAGGAAGTGCTCGCTGACCACCCCGGGGAGCGGGTCTTCGGCGACGAGGACGTCCGCTCCCCGCACGTGGAACCACCGTGAGCCCTCGATGGCGGGGCTGTCGGGCGGGAGGAGCAACGGGACGAACACGCTCACGGCGTGAGCGTAGAAGCACCACTCCGTTCGGTCGGAAGTGCGCCGTGGCGGCGCCGCTACCTACGCTGGTCTCATGGAGAACGTGGTGATCATCGAGGCAGTGCGGACCCCCGTCGGCAGGCGCGGAGGCGGCCTCGCCACCATGCATCCGGCGGATCTCCTGGCCACCGTGCAGCGGGAGGTGATCGATCGCTCGGGCATCGATCCCGGCGCCGTCGGCCAGGTCGTGGGGGGCTGCGTCAGCCAGGTGGGCGAGCAGTCGTTCAACATCACGCGCACGGCGTGGCTCACGGCCGGGCTGCCGTTGTCGACGGCGGCCACGACGGTCGACACCCAGTGCGGCTCGAGCCAGCAGGCCACCAACCTCGCGACCTCCCTCGTCGGCAGTGGGGTGGTCGACGCCGCCGTCGCCTGCGGCGTCGAGGTGATGAGCCGCATCCCCATCGGGATCAACTCGTCCAAGAAGCTCGGGCTCGGCGTTCCCATCCCGAAGACGTACTTCGGGCACTACGAGATGACCTCCCAGTTCGAAGGCGCCGAGCGCATCGCCGACCGCTGGGGCATCACGCGGCGCGACACCGACGCGCTCGGCCTGCAGAGCCAGCAGCGGGCGGCTCGGGCGTGGGATGAGGGACGCTTCGGCACCCAGGTCGTGGAGATCGACGCCCCCGATCTCGATGAGGAGGGCAAGCCGACGGGCTCGACGCATCGTGTCGCGCGTGACGAGGGCCTGCGCGACACGTCGCTCGAAGCGCTGGCACAGCTGAAGCCCGTGGCTCGGGCGGACGGCGTGCACACCGCGGGTTCGTCGTCGCAGATCTCCGACGGCGCCGCCGCGGTGCTGTTGACCACAGAGGAGCGAGCGGCCGCCCTCGGGCTCACGCCCAAGGCCCGCGTCCTCGACACCTGCCTCGTCGGCGTCGACCCGGTGTTGATCCTCACCGGACCGATCGACGCCACCGAACGCCTCCTCGGCCGGACGGGCCTCACCATCGACGACCTCGATGTCATCGAGATCAACGAAGCGTTCGCCTCCGTGGTGCTGGCCTGGGCCGCCGAGGCCCATCCCGACATGGAGAAGGTGAACCCGAACGGCGGCGCCATCGCCCTCGGCCACCCGTTGGGGGGCACCGGGGCCGTGCTCCTCACCAAGGCGCTCCACGAGCTCGAGCGCACGGGCGGTCGCTATGGCCTGGTCACCATGTGCTGCGGCGGAGGCTTGGGCACGGGTACGTTGATCGAGCGGCTCTGACGGCTCCGGTCATGACTCCTCGAGCTCGGCGTCGAGCCGGGCCACGAGCTTGCGGGGCGCCACGGCTCGGTAGCTCTCCTCCACCCAGTCCATGAGCACCTCCTCGTCGGGGCAGTCGCGACCGGCGAGATCGACGGTCACCCAACCATGCCGGCCGAGTCCGTAGCTCGTTGGCCGTGCGCACGACAGCCCGAGGGCCTGGTCGGCTGACTCCGGCAGCTTCACCGACACCGACGCTCCCTCGGCCCCGCCCATGAAGAGGAAGATCTTCTTGGCCACCTTGGCCACTTCGTCGTCCTCCCATGGGGTGTCCGACCACGCCTCGGGCAGCGTCAGGGCGAAGCGACGGATCGCCTCCCATGTCGTGTCGTTCCTGGCCACTGCCCCTCCCCGTTGCCCGGGACTCATCGACGCTACTCTCGTCATGTCGCGGCTGGCGCCGCCTGGTCTCCTCGACGAAAAGGGTCGCCGTGGGCCGCTTGCCCTTGCTCGTGCCCGTCCTCCTGCTCGCCGCCTGCACGACCGCTCCGGTCGAGAGCGGGCATCCTTCGACGCGACCGTCCGCCAGCTCCGTAGCCCGCACCTCCGTGGTCTCCAGCTCCCTCGCGCCCAACGCCTCGGTGACGAGTGTGACCGACGGTGACACCATCGTCGTGCGGGTGGCCGGGCAGACTGACTCCGTCCGGCTTCTCGGCATCGACACCCCCGAGGTCAAGGACCCGCGCAAACCGGTGCAGTGCTTCGGCAAGGAGGCGAGCGTGTACACGAAGCGCCTCCTTCCCGCCGGAACCGCGGTCCGCCTGGAACGAGACGTCGAACCGCGCGACCAGTACGGCCGACTGCTGGCCTACGTCTATCGCGCCGCCGACGGCCTGTTCGTGAACCTCGAGCTGGCTCGCCAGGGCTACGCCGGTCTGCTCACCTACCCACCCAACGTCGCCCACGAACCCGAGCTGCAGCGGGCCGTCGCCGCGGCGCGGGCCGAAGGGCGAGGGCTCTGGAGCGCGTGCGGGGGCCTCGGCGTCCCGGTGCCCGGATAGCGTCGAGCCTGCATGGCCACCCTCGCCGAACGGCTCGGCTACCGCCGCGACGCCCGACTCGTCATCATCAGCTGTGACGACCTCGGTGCCTGTCACGCTGGCAACGCCGGGGTGTACGAAGCCCTCCGCGACGGGGTGGCGACGAGCGCGGGGCTGATGGTGCCGGCCCCGTGGGCCCGGGAGGCGGCCGCTCGCTACCGCGGCGAGGACATCGGCGTGCACCTCACGCTCAACGCGGAGCACGAGCTCTACCGATGGGGGCCCATCACCCACGCGCCCTCGCTCCTCGACGGCGACGGGGGCTATCCCCGCACCGTCGACGACCTGTGGGACCACGGCGATCTCGACGAGGTGCGGCGCGAGTGCCGAGCCCAGATCGAGCGGGCCATCGTATGGGGCTTCGACGTGAGCCATCTCTCGTCGCACCTGTCGGCCATGACACTGCGGCCGGAGTTCTTCGACATCTACATCGAGCTCGCCGTCGAGTTCCGGTTGCCGGTGCGCCTCCCCTCGACCGTGAGTGAGCGTGACGCCGGCTTCCCCTTTCGCAAGCTGGCGGTCGAGGAAGGGGTGGCCTTCCCCGACCATTTCGTGCCGGCGCGTCGCGCCGGCAGCCGGAGCCGCGTCGAGGCCGCCGTGGCCGGCCTCGAACCGGGGGTCACCGAGATCCACGTCCAGCCCGTGATCGACACGCCCGAGGTGCGGGCCCTGTCCGCCAACTGGGAGGCGTGGGTGGACGACCATCGGCTCGTGACGACGGGCGAGCTTCGGGTCGAGCTGAAGCGGGCCGGCGCCGAGCTGATCGGCTACCGAGCCTTGCGGGAGCTCATGGCCGCAGGCAGCTGACGAGCTCCGCCAGCGGCGGCAGGATCACCGCCAGATCGGGCAGCGCCCCTTGTGGCAGCGCGTCGACGGGGAACCAGCCCAGCGGCGCGCCGGGCTCTGGGTGCAGCTCGGCCCTCGGGTCGGCCACGAAGAGGTAGGCGATGTTCCAGTGATGGTGGGCCGGCGCGCCCCCTCGGCGGGGGAACACGCCGCCGTGGACGAGTGCCGGCGCCTCGAGGGCAGGGGCGAGGGCCAAGCCCGTCTCCTCGAACAGCTCGCGGGCGGCCCCCGTGGCCGGCTCCTCGCCCACTTCGAGGTGCCCGCCCGGCTCGACCCAACCGAGGCTGCGATGAGCCACGAGCAGCGTCCGGCGACCTTCGCCGTCGAGCACCCACGCCGTGACGCACACATGTCCAGCTGCCACCGCGGGATCACCACGTAGCCCGGCGGCGAGCAGTGCACGGTGGTCGAGCGGATCGACGACGGCCCGCTCGACGAGGGTGGCGAGCTCGGGGGCACACCCGGGCACGTCGTAGGTGGCGTGGGGGAAGCCCAACGGGACTCAGCGGGTGGCGTTGATGAACGCCATCGCCTCGGCCCGCGCCCGAGGATCGTCCTTGAAGACGCCCCGCACGGCCGAGGTCACCGTGGTCGTGCCCGGCTTCTTCACCCCCCGGATCGACATGCAGAGGTGCTCGGCCTCGATCACCACCAGCACCCCCCACGGCGTCAACGCCGTCATCAGGGCATCGGCGATCTGCGTGGTCATCCGCTCCTGCACCTGGAGCCGGCGCGCGTAGCCCTCGACCAGGCGGGCCAGCTTCGACAGCCCGGTGATGCGGCCGTCGGCGCAGGGGATGTAGGCGACGTGAGCCCGGCCGTTGAAGGGCACCAAGTGGTGCTCGCAGAGTGACGCGAAGGGGATGTCACGGACCATGACCATCTCGTCGTGGTCCTCGGCGAAGGTCACGGTGAGATGGTCGGTGGGGTCCTCGTGCATTCCGCTCAGGACTTCGGCGTACATGCGAGCCACCCGTTCCGGCGTCCGGACCAGCCCGTCGCGGTCGACGTCCTCCCCGACCGCCTCGAGCAGCTCGCGCACGGCCGCCTCGACACGGAGGACATCGATGGAGCCGCTCACCGCTCGGCGCTCACGACGCCACCGCGTGGGCGGCGAGGACCTCCGCGACCGCCCCCGACTCGAGCACTTCGAAGAGCAGGCGGCTCGGACCGGCCGCCTTCAGCCGCCCCTGCATGTACGCCACCGTGGGCTCGAGCCCGCAGTCGGCCTGCGCCACGCTGATGACGAGGTCGGCGTCGTCACCCCCGATCACCAGCTCGTCCTTCTTGCCGAGGACGATGCGGTACTGGACCGAGCCGGTCATGACCGCACCTCGTGGCGGATCCCGGCGAGGAGGTCGTCCTCGGACTCCGGTGCGTCGACATGGGAGCGGGCGAGCCGCCAGTCCTCGTAGGGGTACACCTCGGCCAGCTCCTCGTCGGTGAGGCCGAACCAGAACGGCTCCTCCGGGTTCACCTGCGTGGCGTGGGCCCGCAACGAGGCCGAGCGAGCCCACAGGTAGGGGCCCACGTCGATCCGGGTGGTGATGCGGTGGTCCTGGTCGGGACGCTCGAACCACTTCTCGTCGAACGGCGACGAGCCGCGCAGCTTCGTCATGGCCTCGTGCACGGCGACCAGTCGCGAGCGGCTCCAGACGCTGTAGTAGAGCTTGAGCGGCGTCCAGGGCTGGCCCGCCTCCGGGTACCACTCGGGGTCGCCGGCGCGCTCGAAGGCGAGCAGGGAGATGTCGTGGACCCGGAGGTGGTCCGGGTGGGGGTACCCCTGCTGGTCGTCGTTGTAGGTGATCATGACCTGGGGCCGCTCGCGGCGGATCACGGCCACGAGGCGGCCGGTCGCCTCGTCGATGTCCGCGTTCCAGAACGCCTCGGGCCGGCGGTTGGCTTCGGTGTCGGGCATGCCGGAGTCGCGATACCCGAGGAGCACGACCTCGTCGAAGCCGATGATGGCGGCCGAGGAGGCCAGCTCCTGAGCTCGTATCGACGTGAGGTTCTCGCGCACCTCCGGGCGGTCGAGGGCGGGGTTGTGGATGTCGCCCTCCTCGCCCCCGGTGCAGCACACCAACACGGTCCGCACGCCTTCGGCGTTGTAGCGGGCGAGCGTCGGTGCTCCCTTGGACGCCTCGTCGTCGGGATGGGCGTGAACGGTGAGCAGGCAGAGCTGGTCCGACACGGGAACTCACGCTACCGGCGGCAGCGGCGAGCGGGACCTTTCCCCCGCGCGCCGTCGCCTCCACCCCTACTGTTGCCCCGATGGCCGCCCTCGCCCGCCGCCTCGCCGCGCTCGGCGCTGCGGCGGTCGCCCTTGCCGCCTGCGGGGCCAGCGGGCGAGAGCTCCAGCCGCCGTCGCCCAACCAGACGGCCAGCATCCTCACCACCCCCAGTACGAGCCTCGCGGTCGTGACAGGGTCGGGCGACGTCGTGACCGGCCCGCTCATGACCGCCCCGTGGCCTGACGGAGGCGCGATCCCGGCGAAGTTCACGTGCAAGGGTGAAGACGTCTCGCCGGCCGTCGGTTGGTCGACCCTGCCGCCCGGCACGGCCGAGGTGGCCATCACGATGACCGACACCGACGCCAACAACTTCGTGCACTGGGTTGTCGCGGGGCTCGATCCCGACGTCGGCCAGGTGCCCCAGGACGGTGTGCCGGAACAGGCGGCCCAGAGCCACAACGACTTCGGCACGGTGGGCTACAAGGGCCCCTGCCCGCCCTCGGGCACCCACCACTACGCCCTCACGCTGTACGCGCTGAAAGCGACCGCGGGCATCGCGGACGGAGGCGACCCCCGCCAGGCCATCGCCCAGCTCGAAAAGCTGCAGCTGTCGACGGCCACGACGACAGGCACCTTCGGCGGGTGACGACGCTTCACTGGGCCACCTTCGCCGAGCTCGACGCGGCCACCCTCTACCGGCTGCTGCGCCTCCGCTCCGAGGTCTTCGTCGTGGAGCAGGCCTGCCCCTACCCGGATCTCGACGGACGCGACCTCGAGGCCTCCACCCGCTTCGCGTGGATCGAGGTCGACGGCGAGGTGGTGGCCGCGTTACGCGTCCTCGACGACGGCGCCGCCCTTCGGATCGGCCGAGTGGCGACCGGTGCCACGCACCGCGGCCAGGGGTTGGCGGCGGCGCTGCTGCAGGCGGCGCTCGCCCGCACGACCGGGCCCGTCGTGCTCGATGCCCAGTCCTACCTCCAGGCCTTCTACGAGGGCTACGGCTTCGTGGTCACGGGCGGCGAGTTCCTCGAGGACGGCATCCCCCACGTGCCCATGCGCCTCGACCGTTGATGTGACCGGCGCCGGCGCCCACCGCTCTTGTCGTTCATGCGGGTCCGCGCATGCGCGCGACGTGACACGCATGAGCGACCCGTAACGGTGCGCGAGGGGACAGGGTCAGTTGGAGACGGCGAGGGCGTCGAGGTACTCGGAGAACTTCTCCATGGCGGCCCGCCGGCGGGTGGGCACGTGCTCCGAGGGAGGATCGGAAGCCTTGTACCGCTTGAGGAGGTTGCGGGCCACCGTGACCTTGTGGACCTCGTCGGGCCCGTCATAGATACGAGCGGCCCTGGCGGCGCGGTACATCGACTCGAGGGGCAGGTCAGTGGTGTAGCCGAGCGATCCGTGGATCTGGATGGCGCGGTCGATCACGTTGTAGAGCACCCTGGCGCCCCAGAACTTGATGGTGGCGATATCGACGCGGGCCTTGCCCGCCCCGACCTGATCCATCTTCCACGCGGCCTGCAGCGTGAGCAGGCGAGCCGCCTGCATCTCGGCGTACGAGTCGGCGATCCACTCCTGGATCATCTGCTTCTCGGCCAATAGCGACCCGTGTGTGTATCGCGTGAGGGCTCGCTCGCACAGCATGTCGAAGGCGCGGCTGCTCTGGCCCAGCCACCGCATGCAGTGGTGGATCCGCCCCGGCCCGAGCCGCTGCTGCGCCAGCAGGAAGCCGTCGCCGGGGTTCCCGACGAGGTTCTCGTAGGGAACCCGCACGTCCTGGTAGAGGATCTCGGCGTGGCCGCCAGGCTCACCCGTGCGATGGTCGGGCTCACCCATCGTCGGCACGTCGCGGAGGATGTTCACGCCCGGCGAGCGCGTCGGCACGATGATCATCGAGAAGCGCTTGTGCGGCGGGTTGTCCGGGTTCGTCATGCACATGACGATGAGGAAGTCGCTGATCGACGCGTTGGACGAGAACCACTTGTGGCCGTTGATCACCCACTCGTCGCCGTCGCGCACGGCCTGCGTCTTCAGCAGCGTCGGGTCAGCCCCCGCTCCCGGCTCGGTCATCGAGAAGCACGACCGCACCTTCCCGTCGAGCAGCGGCTGCATCCACTTCGCCTTCTGCTCGGGTGTGCCCCCGTGGGCGATGAGCTCGGCGTTGCCGGAGTCCGGGGCCTGGTTACCGAAGATGGTCGGCGCGTAGGCGCACTGGCCGAGGATCTCGTGCATCAGCCCGAGCCTCACCTGGCCGAACCCGCCGCCGCCCATCTCCGGGGGGAGATGCGCCGCCCAGAGCCCTTGGCGCTTGACCTCCTCCTTCATCGGATCGGTGATGCGCTTGAAGGTCGCCCGGCCGGTCTCGCTGCGCCACTCCAGCGTCTCGAGCGGGATGATCTCCTCCCGCACGAACGATCGCATCCAGTCGAGCTTGGCTTCGAACTCGGGCTCGGTCGAGAAGTCCCAGGCCATTGACGCAGCCTTCCCTGTGCTCGTTCGCGCGACTCTTGCAATGTACGACGCGGCTCGACGCGGCCCCAATCCGGTGGAGGACGTGGCAGCCTCAAGACGTGCGCGACGACGCGGCGGGAGACGGTTGGTGACGATCGCGATCACCGCGGCGGTGCTGGCCTTCATCGGCTTCCGTCTCGCCGGGGCCGCCCGCCATTCGCTGGGACAGGGTCGGCTGCTCACCGCCGAGATCGTGCGCGGCATCCGTTGGCGCCACGTCTGGCCCGTGCCGCTCGTGCTGACCCTCGTGATCGTGGTCGCGACGGCGCTGCTGTTCGTGCCCGGGCTCGACTGGGGTTGGTGGACGGCACTCGGCGGCGAGGGCAACCCGGTCCTCGGGTCGACGGACCAGACGGCGGGGACCTTCCTCGACTGGATGGTGCCCGGGGTCTTCCTCACCCTGCTCTTGCCGGCCGTCCCCGTGCTCGCCCTGCGCGAGGAGGAGACGTTCCGCCTCGGTGCCGAGACGTGGAGCGGGCGCAGACGGGCGGGGATGGCGGTGGTCTTCGGCCTCGCCCATGCGGTGATCGGCGTCCCGATCGGCGTGGCCCTCGCGCTGTCCGTCGGCGGGGCGTACTTCATCTGGCGCTACCTCCGCGGCCTGCGCGCCAGCGGAGGCAGCCAGCGCGCCGCGGTGCTCGAGAGCGCCCGCGCCCACACCGTCTACAACTGGACGATCCTGGGCTTGATCGTGGTGCTCTTCGCGACGGGGAGCGTGTAAGCGACCGAGCCGGGGATCTCAGCTCGGCAGCGGCAGCGTCATGGCCAGCTGGCGGGAATGCGCGAGCAGGCGTCCATCCGCGCTCCAGACCTCCCCGTCCTCCTCCACGAAGCCGTCGGCGGCCATCTGGGAGCGGAACACCACGAGGAGCCAGTCATCCGGGGCCGGCGGAGGCACGAGCGGGGCACGGAAGTGGACGGTGAGATCGATCGTCGGGACGCCGACTCGTTCGGCCATCCGCGTGAACAGCGGCGGCATCCAAGCGTCGGTGATCGCCGCGATCAGGACGTGGTCGACCGGAGCGGGATCGGCCAGGCGGATCCAGCCGCCGGCGACGGCATGGGGGCTGTTCGAGAACGGCAGTGATCCGATCGCCCAGCGGGTCTCGTAGCGCTCGCGCATCGGGATGACCGGGGCGCCGGGGGGCATCGCCATGGTCGGCACGGCTTCGGGTGGAGGCGCCTCGGGCGGGACCAGGTCTGAGAACTCGAACCCCGGCATCGGGCGGGCGAAGGCGGCGAGGGTGGTGGCGATGAGGCGGTCACCCTGGCCGAGCCGGCCACTCACGAAGGTCAGGTTGCGGCCGTGCCGCTCGACGACCGTCTCGACGACGACAGGGCCGTCCTGCGGCGGGGCCAGGTAGTGCACCGTGAACGAGCGGGGTGTCCGCGCCAGCATCATCGACCGCCGCCGTGAGCGCCCGCAGCACGACGGCCGCGACATAGCCACCATTCGGCCCGCGCTCGATCCACCAGCCACGGTCGATGCGGCCGGCGAAGCGGCCCTCCCCGAGCGGCACCACCGCGGTGTCGTCGGAGAAGCGGGCCACTCGGGCACCGTAGCGGGGCGCGCCCGCGATCGGCCGAGACGCCCGACGACATCTCCGGCCGGTCGGGTGGCCCGGCTGAGCGGTCCCTGAGAGGGGATGGCGGTGGGTCTCGCCCGCTCGAGGGCAGCCGCCGGCGCACCGGTACCCTCACGGAGATCGAGACGACCACGACCTGCTACCGCCATCCGGATCGTGCCACGGGCCGCAGCTGCACGCGCTGTGGCCGCCCGGCCTGCCCGGAGTGCCTCGTGGCCGCGCCGGTCGGGTCCCAGTGCCTCGACTGCCTCCGCGCCTCGATCCCACCGCCGGCCGAGCGCCTGCGCCGGTGGAACGCGGGGCAGCTCCGGCTGGTGACCGGGCTCGTCGTCGCGGTCAACGTGGCGGTCTACCTCTACGGCCTCGCGCACGGCAGCCTTCAGGTCCAGCGCGACCTCGGGCTGTTCGGGCCCTCCGTGGCCGCGGGCGAGTGGTACCGGCTGGTCACGAGCGGCTTCGTCCACGCCAACGCCTTGCACCTCGGCATGAACATGCTCGTGATCTGGATCGTGGGCGCTCAGCTCGAACCCGCCCTTGGCCGCGTGCGCTTCAGCCTGCTGTACGCCGCCTCGCTGCTGGCCGGCTCGGCCGGGGCACTCGTCGTGTCCCCCGACGTGCTCACCATCGGCGCCTCGGGGGCGGCCTTCGGGCTCATGGGCGCGCTCGCCATCGGCATGCGCCAGCGCGGCATCGACATCTGGCGGACGGGCATCGGCACGCTCATCCTCATCAACCTGGTCTTCACCCTCGCCATCCCCGGCATCTCCATTGGGGGCCACATCGGAGGCCTGATCGGCGGTCTCGCCGCCGGATGGGTTCTGTTGCAGCCCCGCCGGGCCGGCCGCCGGCCGCCGCTCGCCGACCTCCTCGCCCCCGTCGCGGTCATGGTGCTGGCGGTGGCGGTCGCCGCTTACGCCGTCAACGCTTGATCCACGTAGGGCGGCGCACGAGTCTCGTGCGCACTCGCGGTAGTCCCCGGTCGGACGACCACTTTCCCGGCGGCGCGTTCACGAGCGCGGCGAGGGTCACGAGCACCGTGTCGTAGTTGACCCGCCAGCCGCTGAAGTCGAGCCACGCCTGGTCACGGTCGGCCTTCAGCGGAACCCCGGCGGCGAGGAGCTCCATCCACAGGAGGTCGAACTCGCGGCGAGTCACCGAGATCGGGTCGCGCGGGTCCGGATCAGGGTCGTAGACGATGCCGAAGTAGTCGGCGATCCGGCGCAGGCACAAATACCCGTTGCGGATCATGAGGTGCGCGGCGGGTGCCTTGGGCCGGTCGATGCTGGAAGCGACAATGGCGGCGGTGTCCAGCACGCAGCCTGCGGCCGTGATCCAGTTACGCCTCGGCTGAGGTGAACGGAAGAAGACGAGGGCCGGCAGCGACGTGTGGGTCTCCTCCACGTCCATGAACCATTGCTCCCACTTCGGGAAGAGGTCCTGGTCGATGGCCTCCAACCAGCCGATGCGCTGGTAACGCACGAGCAGCTCGGCCGGTGACGGCGGGAGCCCGGCCCGCGACTCGAGCTGCCCCACGAGCTGCTCCCGCCGGCTGAACGCGGCGTAGATCGACGGAAGGTAGGAGATCATCAACGCGATGATCCCGAGGCCGAGGGTGGCCTCGATGAAGGCGAGCACGGTCTCCGACGGGCCGCTCGGCGGGATGAAGCCGAGGGTGAGCAGCGACGAACCGCTCTCGGTGAACGCGTCGGACATGGGCCCTGCGCCCACTGCCCAGAACATGAAGGCGAAACCGATCAGGACGAGAGCCACCCAAACGCCGGGGAGCACCACGAGTGCGACGGGGGCGTAGAAGGCGAGGACGCGGTCGCGTGCCTCGAACGCCCGCCGCTCGTGGGCGAGCACATCGAAGACTCGCCGACACGCGAGGAAAACGCCGCGGGTGATGGCCGACGGCAGGGCCCGGGGCACGACGACGGTCTTCAGGGCCGAGAGCGCCGTGACGACGACGATCGAGGCGCCCGCGGCGAAGGCGATCACCCGGAGGACGACCACGGCGCACTCTGTCACGCGGCCCGGGGACTGTCGCGCACCCCTTGCCTACCATGAGCCCCCTTCCCCCTCTGCCACGGTCGAAGACCCACGGAGGTGGGCCATGTCATCCCTTCACCGCGAGGCGGCCCTCGGCCGCCGGCCCATCACCTCGGCGCAGGACGCGCTCGCCGTCGTGCTCCACGAGGCGGACCTCACCCGTCCCGGGGTGATCTGCCTGCTCCTCGACGAGGGCCATCGGGGGCTTGCCTGCCTCGACGTGGGCGGCGACGGTGGCACCGCGGCCGTGCTCGATGTCGCCGAGCTGGTCCTGGCGGCCGCCGCCCAAGAGCTGGCGCTGGGCGCGGCTGTGCTGGCGTCGGTGTGCCCCCAGCGCCGGCGCTCCGTCGACGGGTCGGAGACCGGCTGCTTCCTCGACCTCGTCGAGCAATTCGACGACGCGGGCGTGGTCCTCCTCGATTGGTTCGTGATCAGCGGCGACCACGCCACGTCGCTGGCCGAGCTCACCCGCCTCCCGTCGCGTTGGAGCGGGCCGTGAGGGTCAGGCCCGCAGGGCGCGCCGGGCCGCCGGCGTGGAGTCAGGCCCGCAGGGCGCGCCGGGCCGCCGGCGTGAGGCGCAGGCCCGAGGTCCGCAGCCTCACCACCAGCTCGCGGCTCGTCACTTCGGCGGCACCGAGGCGCACGGCTTCCTCGCGCAGCTCCTCGTGCAGGTCGTAGTGGTCGCCTTGGAAGGCTCGCGCCGGAACCCCCAGCGCGGCGGCGAAGCCGTGCAGCTCCTCGAGGGTCTCGTCGCTCACGAGATGGCACCACTGCCGTCCTCGCCACCACCACCGGCACTCGTCCACGAGCAGCGCCACGCTGCCATCATGACCGGGGTGGAGCAGGAGCTGCGCGACCGCTGGGCGATCGACGCCGGTACCGCACGGGGCGCGGAGGCGGCGTTGACCGCCTTGCTCTCCCGCTACCGCGAGCCGCATCGCCGCTACCACGGGCTCGCCCATCTCCTGCGCGCCCTCCGGAAAGCCGACGAGTTGCTTGCCGCGACCCCCGTGGCCGACGCGCCCAGCGTGCGCCTGGCGCTCTGGTTCCACGACGCCGTGTACCGGCCGGGGACACCGGGCGACGAGGCCGCCAGCGCGCGCCTGGCCGAGCGGGTGCTCGGTGAGCTCGGCCTGCCGGCGCGGCGCGTCCAGAGGGTGGCGCGGCTCGTGGAAGCCACGGCCGGCCACGAGCCCACCATGCCCGACGAGGCCGTCGTGTGCGACGCCGATCTCGCAGTGCTGGCGGCCGATCCCGCCACCTACGACGCCTACGTCACCGGCGTGCGGGCCGAGTACGCCGCGCTCGACGACGTCGCGTGGCGCAGCGGGAGGGCGGCCTTCCTCCGCGGGCTGCTCGCTCGACCACAGCTCTTCCACACCGACGCCATGCGCGGGGTCGAAGCGACGGCGCGGGCCAACCTCGTCGCGGAGCTCGCGGGGCTCGCGGCGGTAACGTCGATGCCGGTGAGCGACGCGCCCGAGACCGTGACCGAGGCGGTCCGCCTCCTCGAGGTGGAGGGGTACACGGGCGAGCTGCACGTCGGGTCGGCGGGGGTCGACTGCCCGGCCTGCCGTTCCCAGCACCGTTTCGACGAGCTCGTCGCCGACCGTGTCTTCCGCTTCGAGGGCATGAGCAATCCGGACGACGAGGCCATCGTGATCGGCCTCAGCTGCCCCGCCTGTGGGGCGAAGGGCATCCTCGTCTCCGCCTACGGGCCCGGGGCGGAGCCCGAACAGCTCACCGGCATCCGCATGATCGCCGCCCGCTACGCGGGATAGGGCGGGCGGAAAGGGCGACGCGGGCGAGACGGAGGTACGTACAGCAGGCGGGCGGCCACTCCCGACGCGTGCAGGACAGCGGGGCGGCGACCGGCACCTGCGGCGAGCGCGGTCAGGTCCTGATCACTCGATAGAGGCCTGGATGAGGGCGGTAGCGGGCCATGGGTGCCGCCGTCTCCAGGAACCCGGGGTCTTGTGTGGCCGCCAGGAAGTCGGCGGCGGTAGCCCAACGGCCGACGTTCACGAACTGGAAGTCAGCGGCTGGGGTGACGCTCTGATGCAGGGCCGTGTCGACGTAGCCCGGCTGCTTCGCGAGGAAGTCGCGGGCTTGCTCCCAGGCGTCGATGAACGCCTCCGCCTCCTCGATCGGCACCTCGAAGGAGTTGATGAGCACCAACGGCTCGGTCTCGTCAGCCACCTCACCACCTCCTCGGTTCATGCCGGCTCGGGTACGAGCCGACGCCGGCCGGACAACAACAGAGCCTGCCCAACGGCGCATCCGCTCAGACCGGCGGTGGTAGACCGGCGGTGGTGGACCGCGCGCTCGACCTAGGATAGCCTAGCGGAAGTCGCGACTGCGCACAGAGGCCGTGACCGGCAGCGGTTCGATGCGCTCGGCCACGATGTTCACCACCCCTTCGATCTTCTCGAGCCGCCCCCGAACCAGCAGCGCCGCCGCCCCCCGGGCCACCCGGCGATGGCGGGCCCAGCACCCTCGGGAGCACACGACGTTGATGAGGCCGGTCTCGTCCTCCAGGTTGATGAAGGTCGTGCCCTGGGCGGTGGCGGGCCGCTGGCGATGGGTGACCACACCGCCCACGATGACGCGGCTGCCGTGCTCACAAGCGGCGAGCCCGGACGCCGCGACGACGCCGAGCTCGTTCAACCGCTCGCGGACGAAGCGGGTGGGGTGCCCGTCGGGGGCCACGCCGGTGGCCCAGAGATCGGCGATCGCCTCTTCCTCCTCGCTCATCCCCGGCAACCGCGGCGCCTCGGCCCCCGTGACGATGCCGGCCAGGCGCCCCGGGCGGCTCTGGGCCACCGCGCCCACCGCCCACAACGCCTCCCGGCGTTCCAACCCGAAGCAGGAGAAGGCCCCCGCGGTGGCCAGCGCTTCGAGATGGGCCAGGGTGAGACCCGGTACCCGCCGCACGAGGTCTTCGACGTCCTCGTACGGGCGGCCGGCGGCCACCGCCTTGGCCAGGTCCTCCCCCAGCGAGCGCACGTAGGCCAGCCCGACCCGCACCGCCAAACCGTGGTGGGAGTCGGGGCAGGGCTCGAGGGTGGCCCGCCAGTCCGACGTGTTGAGGTCGGGCGTGCGCACCACCACCTCGTGGCGACGGGCGTCCTGCACGAGGGACTGCGGAGAGTAGAAGCCCATCGGCTGGGCGTTGAGCAGCGCGGCGCAAAAAGCGGCCGGCTCGTGCAGCTTGATCCACGCCGAGGCGTACACGAGGTAGGCGAAGGACACCGAGTGGCTCTCGGGGAAGCCGAAGTTGGCGAAGGCGGCCATCTTCTCGAAGATCTCGTCGGCCACCGCGCCGGTGATCCCGCGCTCGGCCATGCCCGTGTAGAGGCGCTCGCGCAGGCGCTCCATCCGCCGGCGGCTGCGCTTGGAGCCCATGGCCTGGCGGAGTTGATCCGCCTCGGAGGCGGTGAACCCGGCCACGTCGATGGCCATCTGCATGAGCTGTTCCTGGAACAGCGGCACGCCGAGGGTCTTCTCCAGCGAACGCTGGAGGAGCGGGTGCAGGTAGGTGGGCTCCTCCAGACCGTTGCGGCGGCGGATGTAGGGGTGAACCGACCCTCCTTGGATGGGTCCGGGGCGGATCAGCGCCACCTCCACCACGAGGTCGTAGAACGTCCGGGGCTTGAGGCGGGGCAAGGTGGCCATCTGGGCCCGGCTCTCCACCTGGAACACGCCCACCGAGTCGGCCCGGCAGAGCATGTCGTAGACCTCGCCCTCTTGCGGGATGGTGGCCAGGTCGACCTGGTAACCGCGGTGGGCGGCGACCAGGTCGATGGCGTCGTGGAGCGCGGTGAGCATCCCCAACCCGAGCAGGTCGAACTTCACGAGGCCGACGGCGGCGCAGTCGTCCTTGTCCCACTGCAGCACGCTGCGGTCCTTCATGCGGGCCCACTCGACCGGGCAGACCTCGATCACCGGCCGGTCGCAGATGACCATGCCGCCCGAGTGGATGCCGAGGTGGCGGGGGAAGTCCTCGACGCCGAGGGCGAGGTCGATCACGTTGGCCGGGATGTCGTGGTCGGGTCGGCCGTCGGGACCGTGCTGGGCGGCGGTGACCTCGACCCGACCCCACGCGTCGACCTGCTTCGACCACGCGTCCTGCTGGCCGGTGGCGAACCCGAGGGCCTTGGCCATGTCCCGCACCGCGGAGCGCGCCCGGTAGGTGATGACGTTGGCCACCTGGGCGGTGTACTCGCGGCCGTAGCGGCCGAAGACGTACTGGATGGCTTCTTCGCGCCGGTCGCTCTCGATGTCGACGTCGATGTCCGGAGGTCCGTCGCGCTCGGGGGACAGGAAGCGTTCGAACAGCAGGCCGAGGCGGATGGGGTCGGCCTTGGTGATCCCCAACGCGAAGCAGACCGCCGAGTTGGCCGCCGAGCCCCGGCCCTGGCAGTAGATGTCGGCTTTGCGGCAGAACTCGACGATGTCCCACACCACGAGGAAGTAGCCGGGGAAGTGGAGGCCCTCGATGACGGCGAGCTCGTGGTCGATGGTGGCCCAGGCCTTCACCGCGACCGCTTCGTCCTCGTTCTCCGGTCGGCGGCCCGGAGGGGGCGCGGGCCGTAACGACCTTCGGCCCCGCGGCGTACCAGCTCTCGCAACCACGACATCTCCGTGTGGCCGGGTGGGCAGGGGAACGGAGGCAGGTCGGGAGCGACCAGGGAGAGATCGAAGGCGCACGCCCTCCCCAACTCGGCCGCCGCCTCGACCACCCCCGGGTACCGGGCGAAACGGCGAGCCTGCTCGGCTCCGGAGCGGAGGTGGCGGCTGGCGGCGGGGAGCCACGGATCCAGCTCGTCGAGGCTGCGCCGAGCCCGCACCGCGGCGAGGGCCGAGCGCAGCCGAGCCCGCGGCGGGGCGTGCTCGTGGGCGTTGGTGGTGGCCACGCAAGCCACTCCGGCCCGCACGGCCAGCTCGGCCAGCGCGTCGTTGCGAGCCGAATCGAGCGGCTCGCCGTGGTCCCACAGCTCGACGGCCACGCGGTGGCGCCCGAAGGCCTCGACCAGGCAGCTCAACTCGCGAGCGGCGGCGGCGGGGCCGTGCTCGACGAGCGCGGCCGGCACCGACCCCTTCCGGCAACCGGTGAGCACCCACCAGTGGCCGCTCGACTCGCTGACCAACCCGGACAGGGTGAAGCGCGGCGCCCCTTTCTCCCCGGCCAGCTGGCCCCGGCTGATGGCCCGGGCCAGGTCGGCATAGCCCCGAGGGCCGTCAGCCAGGACGAGGAGGTGGCGGCCGGCCGGGTCGGGAATGCCGTTCTGCGGTCCCTCCGTGGTCAGGGTGAGCTCAGCGCCGAACACGGTTGGAACCCCCACCGCCCGGGCCGCCTCGGCGAAGCGGACCACGCCGTAGAACCCGTCGTGGTCGGTGAGGGCCAAGGCCTCGAGCCCAAGGCGAGCCGCCTCTTCGGCCAGCTCCTCGGGATGGGACGCACCGTCGAGAAAGGAGAAGTTGGAGTGGCAGTGGAGCTCGGCATAGGGCACCGACCCGGGCCGGCGTTCCACCACCGGCTCGTAGGGCTGGCGCTTGCGCGACCAGGCAGGGCTGTCGCCCCCTGCGTTCCAGCTCGGAGCGCCCGGCGACCGCCCGTTGGACAGCCGCCGCTCGAGCTCGGACCAGGGAATGGGAGGGTTGCGCCAACCCATGAGGTCCTCGAGACTAACGAACGTGTGTTCGATTCGTCCAGAGGGTCGTCAGGTTCCAGCTCCCCCTCTCCACCCAAAGTCGTATATCCCGAGTTGAATACACTAGACACAATATCCTAAATCGAATATACTGCCGCCATGGCTTCGAGGAGACGGAGCAACCCCTTGGCTCTCGCCGTGCTGAGCTGCCTCTACGAACGGCCGATGCACCCCTACGAGATAGCACAGACACTGCGCTCGCGGGCCAAGCACGAGAGCATCCGCCTCAACTACGGCTCGCTCTACAGCGTCGTCGACTCCCTGGAGGGGCATGGGCTCATCGAGGCTCGCGAGACGGTCCGCGAGGGCCGGCGGCCCGAGCGGACCATCTACCAGATCACCGCGGCCGGCACCCGCGAGCTGTTCGACTGGCTCAGCGAGCTCGTCACCACGCCGGCCAAGGAGTACCTCCAGTTCGAAGCGGCGCTCTCGCTCCTCGCCGTCCTGCCGCCCGACGAGGCCGCCTCGCTACTCGGCCAGCGGGCGCGGTTCCTCGAGGTACGTATCGCGCAGCAACGAGCGAGCCGCAGCACCGACGAGGCCCTGGGGCTCCCGCGCCTCGTCATGCTCGAGGCCGAGTACGAGCTGGCCCTCGCCCAGGCCGAGCTCGACTTCGTGCGCGCCCTCGTCAAGGACATCGAGTCGGGCGAGCTCGACGGGATCGACCTCTGGCGGTCGTGGCAGCCGGTCGAGCCCGATCCCTCCACCGAAGCCGCCTCACCCGACACTTCGTGACCTCAGAGATGACTCCGGTGCCGCGTTCGCGCACGGCACCGGAGCCACCCGATCCTCGGATGCCCGTCCCGCGAGCGGGGCCGGCACTCAAGGCCGCAGCCAGAGCGTAGGCCGGTAGGGGCTCCGGATCGGGTCGATCACCACCGATACCAAGGAGGAGGAACCTGATGGCTCCCATCGTGGAAGCGCGCGGCCTCACCAAACGCTTCGGAAATGTGCAAGCCCTCGATGGCCTCGACCTCGAGGCCGAAGCCGGCCAGGTGCTCGCGGTGCTCGGCCCCAACGGCGCAGGGAAGACCACGTTCGTGCGTACCATGGCCACGCTCGTGCGCCCCGACGACGGCACCCTCAGCGTCGACGGCGTCGACGTCGCTCGCCATCCGGCTCGGGTGCGCAAGATCATCGGCCTCGCCGGTCAGCACGCGGCGGTCGAGCCGGCGATGACCGGGCGTGAGAACCTCGAGATGGTGGCGCGGTTGTTCGGCCTCGATCGCCGCTCCGCCCGCTCGGCTTCGGCGCGTGTGCTCGAGCAGCTCGACCTCGTTGACGCCGCCGCCCGCCTGGTCCGGACGTACTCGGGCGGCATGCGACGGCGCCTCGACCTGGGCGCCAGCCTTGTCGGCTCGCCGCGGCTGCTGCTCCTCGACGAACCGACGACGGGACTCGACCCTCGCAGCCGCATGGAGTTGTGGGACGCCATTCGGTCGCTCGTCGCCCAGGGCACCGACGTGCTCCTCACCACCCAGTACCTCGACGAGGCCGATCAGCTTGCCGGACGCATCGTGATCGTCGACCACGGGCGAGTGATCGCGGACGGTGCCCCGGCCGAGCTCAAGGCGCGAGCCGGTCGCGATGTGATCGAGGCGGCGCCGCGGGACACGGCGATGCTCAGCCGGACGGCGGAGGCGCTCAGCGCTGTCGTCGGCGCTCGCGCGGAGGTGGATCACAACACGCGGCGGGTCTCCGTCGCCGTCGACGACGGGCCGGCGCGGCTTCCTGTGGCCCTGCGCCGACTCGACGAGCTCGGCATCGCGGTCGACGAGATCGCACTGCGCCGCCCGACCCTCGACGAGGTCTTCCTCACCCTGACCGGCCAACCGGCCGAGACCGATCCCGCCCCCCAGGCCGGCGGCACCAGCCGCACGGCCGCATGAGCTCGGAGCACCCGATGAACCAGATCACCCTCACCAGGGCCGACGTATCCGCGCTCCCGGAAGCGCCTCTCTCACGGGGCGCGGGCTTCGTCGCCAGCACCCTCGTGATCGCCCGCCGCACCGTCCTGAAGTTCCTCCGCACCCCGCAGCTGGTCGTGGTCGGCACGATCCAAGGCGCCATGTTCCTGCTGATCTTCCGTTACGTGTTCGGCGGCGCCATCGACGTCGGCGGCATGAGCTACGTCGACTTCCTCGTCCCCGGCTTCATCGTGACGAGCGTGCTGTTCGCGGGAGCCGGAGCCGCGGCCGGCGTGGCCGAGGACATCGACGAGGGCGTGTTCGACCGCCTTCGCTCGCTGCCCTCACCCAAGGCGGCGGCGATGGCCGGACGGTCGGTGGCCGACACGCTGGTGGCGGCCTGGTCGCTCGCCATCACGATCCTCCTCGGCTTCGCCGTCGGCTTCCGCATCCACGGCGGGGTGGGCTCCGCCCTCGTCGCCTACGGGCTCTGCGTGCTGTTCGCCTTCGCCTTCGCCTGGGTGTTCATCGTGATCGGATTGGTGGCTGGCAACGCCCAAGCCGCGCAAGGGATGTCCTTGCTCGTCTTCCCACTCACCTTCGTGTCGAGCGCGTACGTCCCGGTGGCCACGATGCCCTCCTGGCTGCGCCCGTTCGCGGAGCACCAACCACTGACGCTCATGACGAACGCCGTCCGTTCCCTGACCCAAGGCGCGCCCATGGAGCAGGTCCTCGGCCACCCCGCCAGCTACTACATCAGCCGGTCGCTGCTGTGGGTCGTTGGGATCCTGGTCGTGTTCGTGCCCCTGACCGTATGGCGTTACGCCCGGCGCTGAGACCGCGGCGCCCGCGCCGCACTGGGCGCCGCCGAGCGAACTCGGCGGCGCCTTTGCGATGTCACCGGTACGTTCCTCGGCATGCCATTGCTGGCCGACGAGCACGACCGCCGACTCGTCGCGCTGGCCCTGCCCGCCCTCGGCGCACTGGCCATCGAGCCCCTCTACGTGCTCGTCGACACCGCCATCGTCGGGCGTCTGGGCACGACGCCGCTCGCCGGTCTGGCCCTCGCCGCCTCGGTGCTCCTCCTCGTCGTGGCCGGCGCCAACTTCCTCACGTGGGGCACGACTCAGCGGGTTGCCCACCATCGCGGCGCCGGCCGCCTCGACGGAGCCGCCGGCGTCGGTGTCCAGGCTCTTTGGATCGCCCTGCTCCTCGGAGCTCCCCTCGCCCTCGTCACCGCCGCGCTGGCTGAGCCGGTGGCCCGCCTCCTCGGTGGTGAAGGCGGCGTCTTGGTGGCGGCCACGACCTACCTCCGCATCTCGGCCGTCGGGTTGCCGTTCGTGCTGATCGCGCTGGTCGGTCACGGTGTCCTGCGGGGCGCGGCCGACCTGCGCACCCCCTTGGTCATCGTGGCCGTCGCCAACGGAGCCAACGTGATGCTCGAGATCCTGGCCGTCTACGTCCTCGGTCTCGGCATTGTCGGCTCGGCCTGGAGCACCGTCGTCGTCCAAGTCTGCGCCGCCGCGGCCTTTCTCGCCGTTCTGCGACCGCACTTGCGTCCCGCGGCCACGACTCGACCCGACCGCGCCGAGATGGCTCCCCTCTTGACCGCCGGCCGCCACCTCCTGCTACGAGTCGGCGCCATGCTCGTCGCCATCACCGCGGCCACGGCGGTGGCGGCGCGGATCGACGAGGCCACGCTCGCCGCCCACCAGATCGTCATGCAGGCCTTCAGCTTGCTTGCCCTTGTGCTCGATGCCCTGGCGATCCCGGCCCAGACGCTCGTGGCTCAGGCCTTGGGCGGGGGTGGCCGCGAACCCGCCAACCGCATCGGCCGGCGCGTCGTGCGGCTCACCTTCGTGGCGGGGGCGGGTATCGCCGCGCTGCTCGCCGTTCTCTCGCCAGCGTTGCCCCATGTCTTCACTGCAGACGCTGCGGTGGCCAGCCGTGCCACCGCCGGCCTGCTCGTCCTCGCCGTCGGGCTCCTGCCGGCGTCCATCGCCTTCGCCCTCGACGGGGTCCTGATGGGGGGCGGCGACTACCGCTTCCTCGGCCGCGCCGCGGTCGTCTACGTCGCCGCGTTCGCCCCCATGGCTGTCATCACGCTGGCGTGGCCGTCGCTCGGCATCGTCGGCGTGTGGCTGGCCATGCTCTGCTGGCTGCAGCGCGCGTGCCGTCACGAACGTCGTGCGCTTCGAGCGGGCCGGTTGGGTCCACGCGCTCTGAGCATCGCATCGAGCCGCTCGAGCGCGTCCCAGGGATCGTCACCCACCAGCACGCCAGTGATGCCGACCGCCTCGGCCGCGGCGATGTTGCCCGGATGGTCGTCGAGGAAGACACAGCCTGCCGGCCCGACGGCGAGGCGCTCGCAGGTGAGCTGGTAGATGGCCGGGTCGGGCTTGCGGACCCCGACCTCACTCGAGTCGACGATCTCGTCGAACCACTCGGTCGGGAACTGGTCGATCCACACGTCGCGGTAGGCGGCGATGTTGTTCGTGCAGATGGCCAGCTTGTAGCCCGCTTGGCGCAGCTCGTGCACCTTGTGGACGACCATCCACTGGATGCTCATGCCGGAGAGCCCCGACCCCATCTGCGCCGCAAGGTCAATGGGATGACCGAAGACGGCTTCGCTGCGCTCGTGCACCCAGACCACGTACTCCTGCATGTCGATGGCCCCGATCTCGAGCAGATGCCACTTGTTCGAGTACGCCTGGCCCGGCTCGGGCTCGGGGACGTCGAGGCCGTAGCCGAGGATGTCGGCCAGCGTGCCGGGCGCGAGCCCGAACGTCGCCTCGGCCTGGGCGAGGCGACGGAAGGGCGAGAGGGAGATGACACCGCCGTAGTCGAATATCACCGCCTCGATCGGCTGGGTCACGGCGCCAGCCTATGACCGGCTCCGGTTGCGGGCCGCCCTGGCATCGGATGGCCGGCCGGTCTCGGTCGCGGCCGCCCTCCGTTTGCGGCCGGCCTCAGTCATAGGTGGCCTCGAGCCACCATCGCCCTCCTTCCCAAGCCACGAGATGAGCCGCCCCGGTGGCCGTCAACATCTGGAAGCGGGCTCGGCGGCGATGCGCAGGAGGATCCCACCAGCGCTCGTCCGCGAGCCATGGACCAGCCCAGGCGATCACGGTCTGGAGCCTCGTGCCCGTCACCAACCGAGCGGGCCCGGTACTCGTCGATCCTCGGGCGTTCACGATTACTGGCCGCCCCTGCGTATCGAGCACGTCGATGGGCACCGGCACGCCGAGCACGGTGGCCGGCGACGGCGACGGGAGCCGGCCCGGCCACGGCCCCGCGTCGCGGGGAGGGTTGGTGTGACGCTCGGTGAGATCCGTGGCGGCGGCAGGAACGAGCACGAGCTGATCCTTCGGTCCCCTTCCTCCGCGCCATTCGGGCACGGCCACGGCATCGACCCCCACATGGGCGCTCAAACGCGCCACGGCCCGCGCCGCCCGCTCGTCGGCTTCGCTGCGCCCGCCCCAGAAGCCCATCTGGCGGCCGCGGTCAGACACCACCTCGTCGGGCACGAGCCGCAGGAGGCTGATGCCGCCCGTGGGAGGAGCCGGCCCCCCGGCCCAGCCGTCGAGCTGCCATCGCACCCGTTCGGCCATGCCTGCGGCGCGGAACCCATGATCGTGTCGCCAGATCCGCTCGTGCCGCTCTCCGTGCTCGGTCTCGGCGATCACGACCATCCGGATGCACACCAACCCATCAGCGGCCAGCCGGTCGTGCAACTCGTCGGCCAGTTGCTTGGCCATGAAGGCGACCGGCCCGGCTTGGGGCACCGGAGGTTCGAACTCGGCCTGCACGGCCAGCTCCGGCGCTGGACGGCGGGCGTCCAGGGGACGTTCGTCTCCTCCTGCGGCGAGGCGGTGGGCCAGACGTCCGCCTGGACCGAAACGGTCGACCACCGTGCGCGCCGGCAGGGCGGCCAGTGCTCCCAACGTGCGCAACCCGAGCCGAGGCAGGAGCTCGAGCAACATCGGTTCGAGCCCCTCCACCGTGGCCAGGGTGGCGATCGGGAAAGGAGCGAGGAAGGCACCGCTCCTGCCCTCGGGGATGACCATAGGCCGGCCACCGACGGCGTGGCGAGCGGCCACCTCGGCCGTGAAGCGACCGTCGGCCACACCGATTCCGGGCGGGTCGACGGCGGAAGCCCGCGATCCCAAGGCTCGTGCGACCACCTCGGCGACACGGTCGGCCAGCGCAACGTCACCCCCGTGGTAGCGCGACGGGCCTCGGGCCCCGAACACGCAGGAGCCCGGGCGATCGAGCTCGAGCCAGGGTGTGATCTCCTCCAGGGCGTGGAGGACGGGTTCGAAGGCGCGGGTGTCGCGTGCGGGGTCGTGGGCGAGGACGGTCAAACCCGGGCAGGCAGCCTGAGCTTCGCGGCGGCGCTGGCCGATTCGTACCCCTTCCTCCCGAGCGGTCGGAGAGGCGGCCACCACCCGGTTGGCGTGCAGGACCACGGCCGGGCAGCCCGGGGTCGCCCCGGCTCCGATGACCGGCCAGTCAGGGCACCAGACGACCAGGACGCGGGGAGGACGGCCGCGGCTCACGAGACCCGGTGCAGGAGGACGACGCGGTCGTCAGGTTCGTCGAGACGGACCGCGCCCGAAGCGTCGGGCAGCCAGAGGACGGCCTGCCGAGGGCGGGATGCGGCCCGCCGCCCGCTCGCCATCACCTCCACCTTCCGGGCTCGGAGATGGCCGGCGCCGGGTTCGAGCCCCTGCCAATCGACCGCCGTGGCCGTCAGGGTGAGGTCGGCCTCCGTCCCCCCCGTCGAGCGCACGGTGCACAGGACGGCACCTCGGTCGCGCACGCGGGCCTGGAGCGAGCGGGCCATCCCCGGCCGGCTGTAGCGGGGAGGCCCAGCTACCACGACATCGAAGGCGTCAACCAAGGTGGCCGCCACCGTCGCCCACTCCCCCGGCGACGGTGGTGCGACGAGCACCAGCCGGTCCAGGGCCACGCCGAGCTCGGCCGCGGCGGCCAAACCGAGCGACGGCACGCCCACCACCCCCACCCACGACCCCTCTGCAGACGCCGCCGCTACCAGCGCCAGCGCGAGCGACGTAGCCGCCACACCTTCGACGGCCACGGTCGATCCTCGGCGCAGCCCGGGCTCGGGCAGGAGGCGGTGGAAGGCGTCGGGTGCCGCCAAGAGGTGCTCACCGGCCAGGCTGACGGGCCGGACCAGGCCGACCGGGAGCGCGCCGGGGTCGCCACGGGCCGCTTTGGGAATCGAGCTCGCCACCGCCACGCGTCGAGGCTATCGAACAGGTGTTCGATGAGCAAGAGGTGGGCATGGGGTTCGGTGTGCGGCAACGAATCGGTACCGAATCGTTGCCAGGGGGACCGAAGATGAAGTGCCCAAGTCGAACGGGGCGGCCAACGTGCGAACCTCGCACGTTCAGCCGCCTGGTTCGGGAAGCGGCCCGGTTCGCTCGTTCGGCTGACCGCTGAGGAAGCGGCGCGAGGCGAAGCCGATCAGCCCCCGCCGGCGGCCTTGGCCCGGGCCCGTTCCTTGGCCTGGCGGCTCCGCTCGAGGAGCGCGGCCGGGATCTTCTTGGCCGCCTCCGATGCGGCGGCCGGGGCCGCCGGCGTCTCGCCCCCCGGGGTCTCCACCGCGGCCGGCGCTTCTTCGATCGGCATCTCGAGGGGCGGCGGCACGAAACCCGGCCGGTAGTAGATGTAGAGGTCCTCGACCAGACCGCGCAGGCCAGTGGCGTCGACGCCCTTCTTCAGCTCCACGGTGATCTGGTTCCCGTAGATGTGCACGACATCCACTTGCCCGGTCGCGAACAGGCGACGACCCAGCTCGGCCGCCGAACCCGGACCTACCGCGTCGTCAGCTGAAGTGAACCGCTCGTGGCCCATGCCGGTGAGGCTGCGGTTGGCCTCGAAGCGGACGACGCCCGGCGTGCGGCTCGGCCTCTCGACCACGGCGACGGGCTGGCCCATACGGCCCGAGGGTAGCGTTCGGCGGCCACGAGACGACGGTCGCCCAGTCGGGCGGCCACAAGCCGGCCGGCGGGCCGAGAATCAGAGCCAGTCCTTGCGCTTGAACACGACATAGAGCCCGACCGTCATGAGCACGAGGAGCACCGTGGACGTGAAGACGCCCCACCCGTTCCCGAATCCGGGATAGGGCACGTTCATCCCGTAGAAGCCTGTGATCAGCGTCGGGACGGCGATGATGGCGGCCCAACCCGTCACCTTCTTGACCACCTGGTTCAGCCGGTAGTCGCGCAGCGCGAGGTTCGTCTCGACGATCGTGCTCACGAGGTCACGCAGCGCCTCCGTCGATTCGGTCACCCTCAGCACGTGGTCGTAGAGGTCTTGATAGTACGGGTAGAGCTCCTCGTCGACCGCCGAGCGCTCTCGCCGCATGAGCGTGCTCACCGCGTCACGCATCGCCATGACGAGGCGATGGAAGTGCACGAGCGCCTGACGAACTTGGAACCATTGACGTTGCTTCGACAACTCGATGGGCCGCTCGGCGAAGATCCCGTCGCTCACTCCGTCGTAGAAGTCGTCGAAGGCTCGGACGGCGTCGAAGTAGCCGTCGATGATCACGTCGAGCAGCCCGTACAGCAAGAAGCTCACGCCATGAACAGCGAGATCGGGCGAGCGGTCCCAACGGGCGAGCACGGGCTCGACCGGGAAGCCCTCGTCCTTGCGCACCGTGACCAACCAACGCTCGTTGACGAAGGCGTCGACCTCCGTCTCCGACACTCGCCCGTCCAGGACCTCCACCCGCACGGCGCGGCAGGACAGGAAGAGATGGGTGGCGTAGTGATCCACCTTCGGGCGCTGGTGGGCTCCGAGGGCGTCCTCCACCGCGAGCTCGTGCAGACCGAGCTCCTCGGCGAGCTCGTGGAGCTCGTCGGCCGACGGCTGGCAGAAGTCCACCCAGACGACGGTGTCGGGCCGGTCGAGGTGCTCGGAGACGTCGGCTAGAGGGAAGTCCTCGGCCTCGATGACCCCTTTCCGGTAGACCCGCGTGTGCGCCATCCCGCCGCCTTCGCCTAGCGAAGGCCGGGGCCGACCGGCTCGTCGATCTCGTCGCCGCTCCTCGCCGCCGGTCGCCTCCGGACGCGACTGACCACGACCAGCGCGGCCACGGCGAGCGCCACCGAAACGACCGCGAGGATCGTGTGCACGGCCTTGAAACCCGCGCTCTGATCGTCGGTCCAGATGTTCCAGATCCGGGTCGCCCACACCCAGATCGTCCACACCGCGAAGACCCGCAAGAGGTTCGCCTGAGCTCGTGTCACGACAGGACCGTACCTCCGGGACCGGGCCGGATGGCCTTCGGTGGCCCTGGGCCGCTACCTTGACCCCAGGGTCAATCGGTGGGAAGGGACGTCGACGGAGTGGACACATGACCGACATCACGCTGGAGCAGTTCGAGAAGGAAGCGCGCGCCTTCCTCGACAGCCACGCCGAGCGCAGGGACGAGGAGCAGGCCTTCCGCTGGGGCGAAGGCTCCGATCAGGTCGCCGTCTTCGACGAAAGGTCGCGCGAACGCGAGCGCGAGGAGTTGGCGGCGGCCCAGGACTGGCGCGCGGCGAGCGCTTCGATGCGGGCTTCGGCTGGATCACCGGCCCTTCGCAGTACGGCGGGCGCGAGCTGCCGAACGCCTATGACCGGCTCTGGAGCCGCCTCGAGGCCGACTACAAGGTGCCGAACCAGGGCTTCTTCGGGATCGGCCTCGGCATGGTGGCGCCCACGATCCTCGCCCATGCCACCGACTCGGCCAAGGACCGCTACCTCCGCGCGTTGCACCGTGGCGACGTGGTGGCGTGCCAGCTGTTCAGCGAGCCCGGCGCCGGCTCCGACCTCGCCAGCCTCCAGAGCCGGGCCGAGCGTGACGGTGACGAGTGGGTGATCACGGGGCAGAAGGTGTGGACCTCGGGCGCGCACTACTCGGACATCGGCGAGATCATCTGCAGGACCGACCCCGACCAGCCCAAGCACAAGGGCCTCACCGGGTTCATCGTCGACATGCGCGCGCCCGGCGTCGAGGTGCGGGCGCTGCGCCAGATGACCGGCGGCGCCTCGTTCAACGAAGTCTTCTTCACCGAAGTCCGAGTGCCCGACGACCACCGCTTGGGCGACGTGAACCACGGATGGTCGGTCGCGCTCACCACGCTCATGAACGAACGAGCCGCCATCGGCGCCGGAGGTTCGGGCAGCAACAACACCGGGACCATGACGCGGGTGTTCGAGCTCGTCCGCCACTATGGGCTCGACCACGATCCCCTCATCCGCCAGGAGCTGAGCGACATCGTGATGCGGATGCGGGTGGCGGGCTACACGAACCAGCGCGCCATGGACCGGATCAAGGCCGGGCAGCTCCCCGGCCCTGAGTTGTCGATCGCCAAGCTGACGCTCACGAACAACATGAAACGCCTGACCGAGTTCGTCGCCCGCGCCCTCGGTGCCAAGATCACGGCCGACTCGGGCGAATGGGGAACGTTCGCCTGGAACCAGCTCCTCCTCGGGACGCCCGGCATGCGGGTCGCCGGCGGCACCGACGAAGTCATGAAGAACATCGTCGGCGAGCGTGTGCTCGGCCTGCCCAAGGACCCCGGCATCGACGTGGTCACGCCGTTTCGCGATCTCAAGGTCGGCACCCAGAAGGCCGGCGCCTGAGCCAGCCAGGCGCCCAGCGCGACCGTCAGGCGACGGTCGTCAGCTTCTGCGCCGCGCTCTGGATGATGGGCGTGGCGTCGGGCGCGTCCGCTCCGGCGCTCGCCACGAACTTGAGCACCGACAGCGCCCGGCCGTTCTGGATGGCCACGATGATCGCGTTGTAGTCCTGGCCGCTCTGGCTGACGCTGCCCTGATAGGCGACGGTGGCGTCGCCGAGGCCGGCGGGGAGTTGCTGCTTCTGGAGGTCGAAGTTGGTGACCGATCCGTCGGATGCGGTGGAGCTGCCCTTCAGGCAGGCGAGCCCGGCGTTGCCGGCGACGAGGGCGGCGGTGGCCTGGGTGGCGTCTCGGTAGCGGTAGACGTTGTGCTCGAGGAAGAGCCCCGCATCGTCGTTGGTCAGATCCACCTGGGCCTGCTCGGACGAGGGCACGATCTTCTCGGCCTTGGGCGTGCCGCACAGCGTCGGTTGGCTGGAATCGTCCTTCTCGCCCGGCTGCGCGCTGAACCCGGCGGGCATGTCCTCGACGGTGAGGAGCGCGCCCGACAGTGCGCTGCCCGCCACGGTCGTCGGTGCAGCCGAGGTGGCCGGCGTCGTCGTGGCCGCCGTGGACGTGGCCGCCTCAGAGGTCGTCGTCGCCTCGGTCGTCGCGCTCGTCGTGGTGCTGGCTGCGCTGTTCGCGGTCGTCCCGGGCGAGCTGGAGCTCTTCGAGCTCCCTCCGCAGGCCGCAAGCGCGAAGACGACGGCGACAGTGGGCAGGGCGAGACGACGAAGGCGCGATGACATGGGCGCAGAGTCTGGACGCGCTTCGCCCCCCATACCAACCGCCCGCTCCGCCGTGGCGACCCCCCGGGGCACGGAGCCCAGCCGGCGGTAACGTCGGCTCATGGCCGATCCGGTCCTGCCCGCGGAGCCGCAGATCGCCGAGTCGGTGCTCGATCTGATCGGCAACACGCCGATCGTCAAGCTGAGGGTGACGGGACGTGATCTGCCGTGCACCGTCGCCCTGAAGCTCGAGACGACCAATCCCGGCGGGTCGTCGAAGGACCGCCCCGCCGTCGAGATGCTCGACGCCGCCGAGCGCGATGGGCTGTTGAAGCCGGGGGGCACGATCGTCGAGCCGACGTCGGGCAACACGGGCGTGGGCCTGGCCATCGTCGCCGCGCAGCGGGGGTACCGCTGTGTCTTCGTGATGACCGACAAGGTGGCGCCCGAGAAGGTGGCGCTGCTGCAGGCCTACGGGGCGGAGGTCGTGGTGTGCCCCGTCGCCGTCCTGCCCGAGGATCCCGCGAGCTACTACTCGACGGCCGAGCGGCTCGTCCGCGAGATCCCGGGCGCCTTCCGTCCCAACCAGTACGCGCAACGCGGCGAACCCGCTCGCCCACTACCGGACGACCGGGCCGGAGATCTGGCGCCAGACGGCCGGTCGCATCACCCACTTCGTGGCCGGCATCGGCACGGGCGGCACGATCTCGGGCGTCGGGCGCTACTTGAAGGAGCAGAACCCGGCCATCCGCATCGTGGGCGGCGATCCCGAAGGCTCGGTGTACTCCGGGGGCAGCGGCCGGCCGTACCTCGTCGAGGGCATCGGCGAGGACTTCTGGCCTGACACCTACGACCCGTCGGTGGTCGACGAGGTGATCCCGATCAGCGACGAGGAGAGCTTCCTCACGGCCCGGCGGGTGTCGCAGGAGGAGGGCATCCTCATCGGCGGGTCGGGCGGGCACGGCCGTCGCCGCCGCCCTCCGGGTGGCCCAGCGCCGCCGGGCCCGACGACCTCGTCGTCGTGCTCATCCCCGATTCCGGGCGGGGCTACCTGTCGCGCGTGTTCAACGACGACTGGATGGCCAACTACGGCTTCCTCACCGAGTGCGAGCTGTGCGTCGGCTCGATCCTCACCGCCCGCGGCGACGAGGTCCCACCGCTGTGTACGTGAACCCCGAGGTCACGGTGCGCGAGGCCATCGCCACATGCGGCGGCACGGCGTCTCGCAGTTGCCGGTGTGCAAGAACGACCCGCCCTTCGCCGCCGCAGAGGTGGCCGGCGCGGTCGACGAGCTCGCGCTCATGGATGCGCCTTCCGCGATCCGGCCGTGATGGACGTCGCCGTCGAGAAGGTGATGGGGCCGAAGCTGCCGACGATCGGCATCGGCCAGCCGCTCGCGCTGGCCGTGGAGATGCTCGACCGGGCGCCGGCCTCCTCGTGCTGTCCGGGTGGGCGGCCCCTCAGCGTGCATGACCCGGACCGACGTGCTCTCGTTCCTGTCGAGCCGGGCGGCCGATGGCGATGAGGCGACGAAGCAGCGCCAAGGGCCTGGCTTCGCGACCCGCGCCATCCACGCCGGCCAGGACCCCGACCCGTCGACCGGCGCGGTCGTGGTGCCGATCTCGCTCGCCACCACCTTCGCCCAGACCGCGGTCGGCGAGCACCGGGGCTTCGAGTACTCGCGGTCGGGCAACCCGACGCGCGCCGCGCTCGAAGCGTGCGTGGCGTCGCTCGAGGGGGCGGCCACGGCCTCGCCTTCGCGATCGGGCCTGGCCGCGGAGGACGCCATCCTCCGGCTGCTCGCCCCGGGCGAACGCGTTGTGCTCGGCAACGACGCCTACGGCGGGACGCTACCGGCTCATCGCCAAGGTGCACGGCCCGGCGGGTTGCCGTGGACGCGCGGCCGACCTGACCGACCTCGACGCGCTCGCCGCGCGATGGCCCGACGGCACGCGCGCTGGTCTGGATGGAGACGCCGACCAACCCGCTGCTCACCTGCGTCGACATCGAGGCCGTCGCCGCGCTGGCCCACGACCGCGGCGCGCTCTGCGTCGTCGACAACACCTTCGCCACGCCCTACCTCCAGCACCCGCTCGCCTACGGCGCCGACGTCGTGGTGCACTCGGCCACGAAGTACCTCGGCGGCCACTCCGACGTCGTCGGCGGCTTCGCTCGCCCTCGACGACGACGAGCTGGCCGAGCGCGCTCCGCTTCACCCAGAACGCCGCCGGCGCGGTGCCGTCGCCGTTCGACTGCTACCTCGTGCTGCGCGGCGTCAAGACGCTCGCCCTGCGCATGGATCGCCACTGCGAGAACGCCCGGGCCGTCGTCGAGCTGCTCGTCGACCACCCCGCCGTCGAACGCGTGCTCTACCCGATGCTCCCCGATCACCCGGGCCACGCCGCCGCGGCACGCGCAGATGCGCGACTTCGGCGGCATGGTGAGCTTCACGTGCGCCGGCGGAGAGGCCGCCGCCCTCGAGGTCGTGGCCCGCACACCAGTTGTTCACGCTGGCCGAGTCGCTCGGCGCGGTGGAGAGCCTCATCGAGCATCCCCGTCGCATGACCCACGCGTCCGCGACCGGGTCGCCGCTCGAAGTCCCGGCATCGCTCGTCCGGCTGAGCGTGGGCTTGGAGGACGCGGTCGACCTCGTGGACGATCTGCGCGCCGCCCTCGACGCGTGCTAGCCGGTCGACGCGGCGCTCGACGCGCTCGGCTCGGCCGCTGACCGGTTGGCCCGGCGGGCGGCGCGCGCCAGCTCCTCGAAGCTGTCCTTGAGGCACTCCGCGTAGGCAGGCGGGTCGGGCAGCATCTCCGGGCAGGACGTGAAGCTCATGTTGAGCTGGCCGTTGTAGCTGAGCACGGGATGGATCAAGCCCATGCTGTCCATGATCGGACCCAGCCCGTAGTACGAGATGAGCTTGGCACCGCAGAAGTAGAGCGGTTGCTGCGGGCCCGGCACGTTGGTCACCACCGTGTTGAAGATCGGGTTGTGCCGGTTGGCCAATCCCGTGCGGGTGTAGAGGCGCGCGGCGAGGCCGGTGAGCGAGGCCGGGATGAACTGGCTGTAGTCCGACAACGTCCGGGCCCCGATCGCCTGCGTCAGCTCCTTCGAGTTCTTGGTGCTGGCGTAGACGGCGCGGAGCCGGTCGAGGGGCTTGCTCACGTCAGTGGCCAGGCTCACGAGCATCATCGCCACCTGGTTGCCCTGCGTGCCCAGCTCGCGCTCGGTGCGCACTGAGATGGGCGCCATGGCGATGAGCGGCGCGTCGGGCAGCTCGCCGAGATCTCGCAGGAACCGGCGCAGTCCGCCGCCGACGATGGCCAACACGGCGTCGTTCACGGTGGCGCCGGGAACGGCCTGGCGGATCGTCTTGAAGCTCGCGAACGGGAACGAACAGCCGTCGAAGACCCGCCGCGAGCTGACGTGGCCGCTGAACCGAGTGCGGGGCGTGCCCCCCGGCAGGGGCGGCGTGGTGAGCTGGCGCTGGCGGACGCGCTGCACCACTTGGCCGAGACCCGGGACGGTGCGACCGACGACCCGGGCGAGGTGCATCGGCTGGCTGAGCCCGTTGTAGGTGGCCTGGGTCAAGAGCTGCGCAGGGTCGGGTTCGGGTTCGCCCACCCAGGGCACGGTCGGCGGCTCCGGCTCGTCGAGCGGATCGAGATGGTTGAGGTTCGAGGTCAACTCGACTCCCGAAACGCCGTCGATGGCCGAGTGATGGACCTTCGTCATGAGCGCGAAGCTGCCCTCGGGAACGCCTTTCACATCGTCGAGCCCTCGTATGACGTACAGCTCCCACAACGGCCGGCCGAGATCGAGGGGCCGGGCCATGAGCCGGTCGGTCTGCACGCAGAGCTGGCGCCAATCGCCGGGGTGCGGCAGCGCGAGCTCACGGATGTGGAACTCCAGGTCGAAGGAGGGGTCGTCGACCCACCAGGGATGGTCGAGGTTGAGTGGCACGTGCACCAGACGCTGGCGGAAGGTGCGGGTGAGGTGCAGGTGTCGCTCGACGTAGTCGAGGATGTCCTCGAAGCTGACCTCGCCGCTCGCCGCAGTGGACGGGTCGTAGATCTGCAGACCACCGACGTGCATCGGGGTGGTGGGCGTCTCCATATAGAGGAACGAGGCGTCGAGTCCGGTCAACTGCTGCACGTCGGAGCTCCTTTCCCGGTGGGCATCACGAAGGGGACGGGGGCTTCGTGAGCTTCTCGGCTTCGCCGGCAAGGGTGCTCGGTGCGCTCGCCGCGGAGTCTGCCGCCGCGGCCACCGTGGCGGTCGAGCCGGCCGACAAGCCGCGCAACGTTCCATCCGGCGAGATCGTGAGCGTCACGGACCGCCGGCCCCACACCGAACGACGGAAGCCGTAGAAGTCGGCCGGGCAGGTTCGATCGAGCACGATGGCCGATCCCTCTCGCGTCCGCGGCCGTGCCGTCGGCTCGACACGTCCACCACGTCCACGTCGTGCGGCGGGGCTGGCGCACCCAGATGCCGGCGTCGTCGCCGCCCGCGGTGGTCGGGGTCCGGTCGATCCATTGGGTCGGGCCGAGCACGACCGTCACCCCGAGGCGCGCCCAGACACGGCGGGCGAGCGGCTTGCCGTCGAAGGCTCGGGGGTTGGTCGGCTCGAGCACCGGCAGGTCGTCGAGGTGCAGCTCGTAGGCGAGCTCCTCCGTCTCCATCGTGATCGTCGAGGCCCGCCATCCCTCGTAACCGGCGGTGAGTCGATCGAGCTCGTCGACCACGCGCCAGTTGCGTGCGCGCCGAACGCAACGAGCGTTCGGCGGCGACACGGGTCGGGCCGTCGTCTTCGACGACGAGCTTCTCCCGCTGGGTGAGGATCCGGTCGCGCAGGTCGGCCACCAGGCGCTCGTAGCGGGAGAGATGATCGGCCTCGACCGGGTGCTGGTCTGCGTAGGCGGCCCGGGGATCGCTGGGTGGGGCCTCGGGGACCTCTTCCATGAAGCCGCCCTCGATCGGCACTCGCACCGGGACCCCGGCGAGGGCTCCCGCGAACGCGACCACCCCGAGGACCCCGGTGACGACCTTGCCGGCCTCCCCTGTCGTCTCGACCGAGGCCGACGTGAGGCGTTGGTCGTCGGTGAGCCCGAGGCTGAGGTTCACGTCGGTGAGGCCACCCGCGGTGACCCTCGCCGTCAGCGTCGTGCGGCCGTCGGCGGTGACGATCAACTCGGCCGCGGCATGCGCCGGTGCGATCGACACCGTGCCGACGACGGAGTCGACCTTCGTGACCACCGAGCCCGTGAAGCGCACCTTCGTGGCCGGCAGGTGGTAGCGCACCTGGTAGGTGGTGCTCATGGACGAGACGGTAGTGCGGCGGCCCGCCTCGTGCGTGCGTTTCCGTCCCTAGAAAAGCGTCGGTTGGAGGGCGCGATGGATCCGCATCCCGGGCCAGGGGACGTAGTGGTCCATGAAGATCCACGTGCGGCGGTGGATGGCGCTCGGGCCGTAGCCCTGCAGGGCGGCCTTGTGGACCGGGCACGGGTAGCCCTTGTTCGTGTCGAACGACCATGGGGGATAGTGCTCGGCCAGCTCGCGCATCACCCGGTCCCGGGTCACCTTGGCCAGGATCGAGGCGGCTGCGACCGAGAGGCACAGCGCGTCCGCCCGCACCAGGCGATAGGTGTGGGGCACCACGTCGCGCACGAAGTCCCACTTGCCGTCGACGACGGCGGCGTCGACGGCAAGGCCCAGCCCGTCGACGGCGCGCCGCGCCGCGAGCCGTTGGGCCTCGGCCATGCCGAGGTCGTCGCACTCGGGCTGGCTGGCCGAGCCGACGCACCAGGCGAGGCACCACGACGCCACCCGGTCGAACAGCTTCTCCCGCTCGGCCTCGGTGAGCGCCTTGGAGTCGCGAACCCGGTTCACTCGCCGATCGCGGGGCAACACGGCCGCCCCCACCATGAGCGGGCCGGCCCAGGCGCCCCGCCCGACCTCGTCGATGCCCACGACGACGCCGTGCCCATCGTCCCACAACCCGCGCTCGACGGTGCGGGTGGGCGCCTTCGTCCGCACGGGCACCCGGCGAACCTAGCGCCGGCGGCCACGGTCCTTCAGCGCAAGGTGACCCCGGCCGGTCCGGGCTCGACCTGGCCGATGGCGACGAACCCGGCGGACCCCAGTGCGTCGACGGCGGCGGGATCGACCGCGGCAAGGAGGCCGCCGGAGGTCTGGGGATCGAAGCAGAGCGCCTCGACCGCCTCCGCCACGCCACTCGCGACGTGTCCCGCGAGATGCTCCCGATTGCGGCGGTCGCCTCCCGTACGCACCCCGCCGCGACGCCGCGCTCAGCGCGCCGGCGTACGTGGGGAGCGCGGCGGTCTCGAACGTGAGGCGGACGCCGGACCGTTCGGCCATCTCCCAGCCGTGGCCGCAGAGCCCGAAGCCGGTCACATCGGTCACGGCGTGCACCGCCGCCTCGCACGCTCCCAGTGCCTCGGACGCGGTCCGGTTGAGCGTGCGCATCGACGCGATGGCGGCGCGCTTGTCCTCGTCGGTGCCTCCCGCCAGCACGATGCCGGTGCCGATGGGCTTGGTCAGCACGAGGACGTCGCCAGGCCGGGCGCCGGCCTTGGTGAAGACCCGCTTCGGATCCACGAAGCCCTGGACGGCCAGACCGAAGATCGGCTCCTCGCTGCGAATGGTGTGACCGCCGGCCACGACTCCCCCAGCCTCTCGGACGACGTCGGATGCGGCCACGAGGATGGCGGCGATCGCCTCGGTCGGCATGCGCTCCGGAAAGGCCGAGATGTTGAGCGCCAGCACCACGCGCCCACCCATGGCAAACACGTCGCTGCAGGCGTTGGCGGCGGCGATGGCTCCGAAGTCGTCGGGATCGTCCACGAGCGGCGGGAAGAAGTCGGTGGTGGACACGAGGGCCACGTCGTCGGAGATCCGGTACACCGCGGCGTCGTCCGAGGGAGCGAGGCCCACGAGGAGCGACGCATCGGACCCTTGGGAGAGCTCCGCCACGAGGCGACTGAGCGGGCCCGCCCCCCACTTGGCCGCACACCCGCCGCAGGCCGTCCACTCGGTGAGGCGGATGTCGACGTCGGTCACGGACGTGAGCCCACGGCCGGCTCGACGGTGGCGATCGTGGCGGCCTCGTCGGCAGAGGCGGCCGTGTCGAGGAACGCGGCGAGCACCTCGGAGGCCAGCGTCTCAGTGGTGAGCCGCAGGCCGAGGGCCACCACGTTGGCGTCGTTCCAGCGCCGGGCCCCGCGAGCGGTCTCGGCATCCGTGCAGAGCGCGGCCCGCACACCGACCACCTTGTTGGCCGCGATCGACACTCCGGTGCCGGTCCAGCAGCACACCACGCCCCGATCCGCCTGCCCGCTGGCGACCGCGGTCCCGACGCCGCGTCCCACGTCAGGCCACGGATCCTCCTCGACGACGAAGACCAGCTCGTGGCCCTGCCGGGTGAGCCAGCCCTTCATCGCGTCAGTCGCCGCGGTCCGCTCATCAGTGCCGAACGCGATCCTCACGAACCTCAGGTTAGAGCGCGTCCTAAGGTCAAGACGTGGCCGATCTCGTCGTGACCGGGGCCGAGTTGGTGGCGACCATGGACCGTGACCGGCGCGAGCTCGCCGGCGGGTGGGTCGAGATCACCAATGGCTTCGTCGACGCGGTGGGGACGGCGACGACGACCCCGCCGCCCGCGGCTACGACCTTGGACGCGCGCGGCTGTCTCGTGACCCCCGGTCTCATCAATACGCATCATCACATCTACCAGAACCTGACCCGTGCCTACCGGGCCGCCAACCAGGCGAGCTTGTTCGAATGGCTCAGCGCGCTCTACCCGCTGTGGAGCCGGCTCGACGAGGAAGCCGCCTTCGTGTCGGCGTGGATCGGACTGGCCGAGCTGGCGCTCGGCGGGTGCACCACGAGCACCGACCATCTCTACGTCCACCCGAAGGACGCGGGCGATCTCATCGCCGCCGAGATCGCAGCAGCACGAGAGCTCGGCGTGCGGTTCCATCCGAGCCGTGGGTCGATGAGCCTCTCGCAGAAGGACGGAGGCCTGCCGCCCGACTCGGTGGTGCAGGACGACGACGAGATCCTCGCCGACTCCGAACGGCTCGTCGCACGCCCACCATGACCGCGTCACCGGGCGCGATGGTGCGGATCGCGCTGGCCCCGTGCTCGCCCTTCTCCGTGACGCCCGAGCTCATGACCCGCACGGCCGAGTTGGCCGAGCGCCTCGACGTCCGCCTCCACACCCACCTCGCGGAGGACGCCGACGAGGACGCGTTCGCCGAAGCGACATTCGGCAAGCGGACGATCGAGCACTTCGAGGACGTCGGCTGGTGCACGCAACGGTCTTGGGTCGCCCACTGCATCTATCCGAACGAGGCCGAGATCGCCCGCCTCGGACGCGCCGGCGTCGGGGTGGCGCACTGCCCGAGCTCGAACATGATGATCGGTGGCGGCGGGATCGCCCCGGTGCGTGAACTACGGGCGGCGGGCGTCGCGGTGGGCCTCGGGTGCGATGGCTCGGCCTCGGCCGACTCCGCGTCGCTGTGGATGGAGGCGCGCAATGCCATGCTGCTCGGCCGTCAACGCGCCGGCCCCCGTTCCACCGGGGCCCGCGATGCGCTGGAGATGGCGACGCTCGGCGGCGCCGCCTGCCTGGGGCGCACGGGCGAGCTCGGTCAGCTCGCAGCGGGCGCGGTCGGAGACCTCGTGTGCTGGCCGCTGGAGGGGATTGCCTTCGCCGGCGCCATCACTGACCCGGTGGACGCGTGGCTACGCTGTGGCCCGGTGGCGGCGCGCCACACGGTGATCGCGGGACGTGTCGTCGTGCGCAACGGCCGGCTCGTGAGCGACGACGTCGAAGAGATGCTTCGGCGGCATCGCGAGTGCAGCGAACGCATCCAGGCGGTGTCCTCATGAGCGAGGAGAGGATGCCGTGAGTCGCCTCGTCTCGCAGGCGGCCAGGGAAGCGAGGTCGCCGTGAGTCGCCTCGTCTCCGCTGGCGGGCAGGGAAGCGTGGTCGCCGCGGGTCGCCTCGTCTCGCAGGCGGCCAGGGAAGCGAGGTCGCCGTGAGTCGCCTCGTCTCGCTGGCGGCCGGCGTGGTGCTCGACATCCCGCCCGAAGCGGCGGTGTCGGCCGCGGCCGAAGCGGGGTTCGACGGTGCCGGCGTCTGGTTCGATCCGTCGTCGTGGACCCCGACCCGTGCCCGACACGTGCGCTCGCGGCTGGACGCCACCGGGCTGGTCGCGCTGGACATCGAGCCCGTCATCTTGGGCCCCGCAGGTGACCGGGGCGAGGCGCTCATCGCCGCGGGCGCAGAGGTCGGGGCGCGCTACGTGCTGGTGGCGAGTCGCGACCCTGACCGCCCACGGACCGTTGAACGGTTCGGGCAGCTCTGCGACGTGGCCGCGGATCACGGCCTGGTGCTCGTGCTCGAGTTCCTGCCGATCATGGCGGTGCGCACGCTGGCCGACGCACACGAAGTGATCGCCGGCGCGGGCCGAGCGAACGCCGGCATCCTGGTCGACAGCTTGCACTTGTCGCGCTCGGGTGGCGCGCCCTCCGAGCTCGCCGGCCTCAACCCCGGCTTGCTTCCCTACGTGCAGATCGCCGACGCTCCCCGCCAGCCCCCCGAGCCCGACGCGCTGCGGGATGAGGCCCTGGAGGGACGCCTTCTCCCCGGCGAGGGCGAACTCCCTTTGGTGGAGCTGCTCGCCGCCGTCCCCGGGGTGCCGATCTCGGTCGAGCTGCGGTCGCGGTCTCTGACGAACACGCACCCGGACCCAGTCGAGCGGGCCCGGATCGTCCTCGCTGCCACCCGAACCTTGCTCGCCGCAGAGGACTGAACGGACCCGCGTAGCGGCGGGCCCCGCGGCACTAGCGGTCCTCGTGGGGCTCGCCCGGCGCGGGGGACAACAGGGCCTCCCCGGAGGGTGCGTCGCTACGCCAGGTGGAGTCGACCCCGCAGGACAAGGCCACTGCGGGTTCGGCCCGCCATAGCAGCGCCGGGCGCTCACCGTGCCACCGGAGCGCGAACGAGACCTCACCCCGGGGCACGGCGACGCGGTGGGCTTCGAGGGAATGGCCGATCCAAGCCGGGGATGGGGCCGCGGCAAGTTGGGCGCCACCCTCGGTGGCGACGACGAGGGCGCTCAGCAACCACGCCGCGAACCGTGCCGCGTCGGCCGGCGGCTCTGGTGGTCGCGGGCCGCAGGGCCGCGACGCACTCGCGAGCCGCGCGGCGTCGCGTGCGGCGACGACCTCGCCTCCAAGGGCCAGCACGGTGGAGGCGGCCCAGAGCGCGAGGGTGGCTTCCCACGGTGACGCGGAGGCCCGCCCGCGCCCGACGCTTTCCGCGGCGCGCGCCACCGCGGACGCGAGCGGGGCGGCCGGCTCACCGAGCCGGGTCGTCTCGGCCACCCCGAGGAGGAAGCCGATGGGGTCGGCGTCCGCCGTCGGCGGGCCCTCGAGCAGCAGTTCACCACGGGCGGAGACGAGCCGCTCCATGAGGCCCGCCTCCGGGACGACGACGCCGCGCCGCCGATTCGACATGGGTGAGCCAGCCCGCGGCGACGCGCGCCGCCGACGCCAACCGCTCCGGCCGGATCCCCTCGCGGGCGTGCGGCACCGAATCGGTACCGAATCGTTGCCCCACGCGCGGGCTGGGCGTTCGGGGGAGGAGGGCGAGGCGGGTCGCGGTCCGGTGGGCAAGCGGCACGGTGACCGAACCCGGCGGGATCTCGATCTCGGCGACCGGCGGCACGGGCGACAGGGCGCGGGAGGCGACGAGATCTGATCGACTGAACGCCACGGCTACCGGGAGTGGCGAAGCGTTCTCGAGCTCGAGGACGAGCAAGCCGCCGCAATCCGCGGTCATGTAGGCGCGGAGCGCCACGTCTCCCCGGGGCACCCGCAGCACCGTCTCGACGACCGGCGTGCCCCGCAACCGCCGCTGACGGAGCGCGGCTGCCACTCGGGGGGCGTGCCAGCGGTCGTCGGCGGCCACCCACCAATCGAGGAGCGGGCCGCGGTCCCCCACCTCGACCGCGCCCCACGGCGTGACCCGGGCCCTCCGGGGCGAGCCGAGGGCACCGAGAGTGATCACGTCCGGATGCCGTAGATCTCCGGCTTCTGGGATCGGCGCATGAGCGCCGCCAGGGCATCCAGTGCGGACAGGCCCTCGTGGCACACCGCCACCACCTGTTCGGTGATCGGCATGTCCACCTCGTGGCGGCGGGCGAGCGTCGAGCACCGAGGGCGAGCTCTTCACCCCTTCAGCCACCTGGGTCATCTCAGCCAACACGTCGGTGATCGGCCGGCCTTTGCCGAGCTCCCTCCCCACCGTGTTGTTGCGGCTCTGGTGGCTCGAGCACGTGGCGATCAGATCCCCCATCCCCGCCAGCCCGGAGAACGTCAACGCCTGCCCGCCGAGGGCGATGCCGAGCCGGCTCATCTCGGCCAGCCCTCGGGTGATGAGCGCGGCTCGGCTGTTGTCGCCGAACCCCATGCCCTCTGCCATCCCGGCGGCGATCGCGATCACATTCTTCACCACGCCCGACACCTCGCAGCCGACGATGTCCGGATTCGTGTACACACGGAGCCGGGACGTGCTGAAGAGCCGCTGCAGCTCTGTGGCGATGACGTCGTCGTGAATGGCCACCACACTCGCCGCGGGATGACCGGCGAGCACCTCCTTGGCCAAGTTCGGACCAGTGAGCACGGCGACGGGATGACCTGGCAGCACCTCGCGGACGATCTCGCTCATCCGCTTCAACGTGTCGCGCTCGAGGCCCTTGGTGAGGCTGACGACGGGAACCCACGGCCGCACGGTGGGGCGGCGCTCTCCAAGACGTTCCGGTAGTACTCGGACGGGACGCCCATCACCACGACGTCCGCGAACGCGGCCACCTCGTCGAGATCGGACGTCGCCCGCAAGCCTTCGGGTAGCTCGAACCCCGGGAGGTACATCCCGTTGCAGTGGTTCTCGTTGATGTCGACAGCCACTTCGGGCTCGAGCGCCCACAACAACGTGTCAGCGTTCGTGGTCGTCAACGAGGCGACCGTAGTCCCCCAGGAGCCCGCCCCGATCACCCCTATCCGGATCGTCACGAGGCCACCGTAGACTCGCCGCGGTGGGCGTCGCCGTTCTCGTCCCGGTGAAGGCCTTCAGTCACGCCAAGTTGCGCCTCGCCCCCGTGCTCGATCCCGCGGAGCGTGCCGCCCTCGCTCGTCAGCATGGCCGCCACGGTGCTCGCCGCGGCCAGCGACCTCCCCACCTTCGTCGTGTGCGACGACGACGAGGTCGCCGCCTTGGCCAAGGAGGCCGGCGCCGACGTGCTGTGGCGACCCGGCCTCGGCCTGAACGGCGCGGTCAGCGACGGCGTCGCCGCCCTCGGCCGCGGTGGCTTCGACCGCGTGCTCGTCGCCCACGCCGACCTCCCGCTTGCCATCGATCTCACCTGGCTCGGCCGCCTCGGCGTCGTCACCCTCGTGCCCGACCGGCACGACGACGGCACCAACGTCGCGTGCGTTCCGGCCGGGGCCGGCTTCCGCTTCGCCTACGGGCCCGGGTCGTTCCGCAGGCATGCCGCCGAGGCGCGCCGCCTGCGCCTACCTGTGCGCGTCGTCCGCGAGCCGCGCCTCGGCTGGGACGTCGACGTGCCCGATGATCTCTCCCATCCGTCGCTCCGCGAGGTGCTCTGCCATCGGTCCCAACGAGCCCGGCCAGCCACGGGTGAGCGGCGGCGGCCCCCTCACGACCAACCTCCCGACGCCCTCGTCGGCCCTCGCTATCGCCGCCCATCCCGACGATGTCGAGTTCGGCTGCGGTGCGACGCTGGCGAAGTGGGCCGCCGCCGGTTGCGTCGTCCATCACCTCGTGCTGACCGACGGGTCGAAGGGGACATGGGACCCCGAGGCGGACCGCGCCGCCCTGATCGCGCGCCGGCAGGAGGAGCAGCGGGCCGCCGCAGCGGCGCTCGGCGCCACCGGCGAGGTCATCCTCCTCGACCACGTCGACGGCGAGCTCCAGAGCGGCGAGACCGAACGAGCCGACGTGGCGCGCGTGCTCCGCACGCTGCGCCCCGACGTCGTCCTCGGCCACGATCCATGGAGGCGCTACCGCCTCCATCCCGATCACCGCAACGCGGGCTTCCTCGCCTGCGAAGGGATCGTGGCGGCGCGCGATCCGCACTTCTTCCCGAAGCAGGGGCTGGCGCCGCACCGTCCTCGCACCCTGCTGCTCTGGGAGGCGGACGATGCGAACCACGCCGAAGTGGTCAGCGACTTCGTCGACGTCAAGCTCGCCGCCCTCGAGGCACACACGAGTCAGTTCGAGTCGACGATGAAGGCGACCGACGAGGCACAGCTCGAGGCCTTCCGCCGGCGGGTGCGGGAGCGGTTGGCCGAGCACGGGCGTCGGGTGGGCGCCGCCGCCGCAGAGTTGTTCGTGGCCCTGCATGACCTCTGAGGACGGCGAGGGAGGGGCGAAGCCTTCGGAAGGTCGTTCAACGACGAGGGAACTGCCCGGGCCGGCGTCCCGAACCGGGAGGGCCGGCGAAGGCCTGTGCGATGGCCATCCAATCCGCGGCTGCGTCCCCTTCCACGCGAAGATCGGTGTCGGCAAGGTGGCGCCGTTGCGTGACGACCAGGCAGAAGTCCGAACGCGCTCCCGCGCACCGTCGCCGGGGCGTCCCCCGGACCCCACGCCCACGCCTCGCCGCTCGGCGCGACGAGCTCGACGCGGACTTCTTCGGGCGGAGGGGTGCGGCCGCGTGGCGGCATACGCGAAGGGCCGCGCCAGCACGCCGATATGGGCCACGTGGCGGAGACAATCCGTGGCCTCGCGCTCGACGCCGAGCGCATCGGCGACGTCCTGCCCGTGCGCCCAGGTCTCCATCAGGCGGGCGGTAGCGAACGAGCGCGCTCCCATCGCCGGGCCGTACCACGGGATACGCGTCTTCGGATCGAGTCCTCGCAGCGCTTCGAGCAGCTCGGCGCGACCCGTCCGCCAGGCCGCGAGTAGCTCAGCGGGCGTGCGCAGCCGTCCCGGAGTAATCGAGGCCTCGGTACCGCCAGCCGTGGCTATCGCGGCCGCGCTCTTCGCGAACTCGTGAGGGTCCCGTATGGCCAGGACGGCCGTCCCGTCGAAGAACCAGAGGTGGCTGATCTGGTCTCGGACCATCCACCCCTCCGCGGGTGTCGGACGGTCCCAGGCCTCCTCGGGCTGGTCGGCCACCAGCCGGTCGAGCGCGTCGTGCTCGGCGACCAAGTCGTAACAGATGGCGTCCACTGCGGAATCATCGCAGCACGAGCGCGCCGTGGACGCGCCAACAGGGGGTCGTGCGACCCCCTGCGGCTGCTCCGTACCGAGGTACCGGTGACTGGGCTAGCTGGCGGCCTTCTTGGCGGGCGCCGTCTTCCGCACAGCGGCCTTGCGGGCCGGGGCCTTCTTGGCCACCGCCTTGCGGGCGGGAGCCTTCCTGGCCGTGGTCTTGCGGGCCGTGGTCTTCCGCGCCGTCGACTTCTTGGCCGTTGACTTGCGGGCCGTGGTCTTCCTCGCCGTCGACTTGCGGGCTGGCGACTTCTTGGCCGTTGACTTGCGGGCCGTGGTCTTCTTGGCGGTCGTCCGCTTGGCGGGAGCCTTTCTCGCTGCGGTCTTCTTCGCCGGGGCCTTCTTGGCCGGGGCCTTCTTGGCGGCGGTCCTCTTCGCCGGCGCCTTCTTGGTGGTGGCCACGATGCTCCTCTCGTTTGGTGTGGCTACTTCTTCTTCTGGTTGAGCTCCGACTTGAGGGTGGAGCTCGGGGTGAACTTCGCGGCAGTGCTCGCCGGCACCTTGACGGTCTTCGTACGGTCCTGCGGGTTGGCCACGGTGCGGGCGGCTCGCTTGGTGGTGTGGAACTTCCCGAACCCCGACCACGTCACCTGTTCGCCCCTCTTGAGACACGACTTCACGTGTTCGAAGAACGAGTCGAGGACCTTCTCGGTGTCGACCTTCGTCGTTCCTGCCTTCTTGGCCACCGTGTCGAGCAACTCGGCCTTGGTCATGCTCTGTCGATACCTCCTGATGTACGAAGCGAAACTCAGCGCACATCAGAACTTTTCCTTGCGCGAAGGTCAAGTATTTCTGCAGCTCACGCCTGATTGTATTTACAACCATCTTGTCAGGTGACATGCCTGGAGTGTGGCGAAATGCAGTGGCGTGCTCGAGGCAACGCGCCGAGACTGTGCGCGTGGACTCGTCCGCGTGGCCTCTCTTCGGCTTGCGCATCACGACGCCGCGGCTCGCGCTGCGCTACGCGAACGACGCCGACGTGATGGCACTGATGGAGCTCGCGGCCAAGGGCATCCATGACCCCGCCACGATGCCTTTCTCCGTACCCTGGACCGACCAGTCACCCGCGCAGCTCCGGCGCGGCGGGGCTCAGTGGTACTGGCGCTGCCGGGCCGAGTGGACGGTGGACGCCTGGAATCTCAGCTTCGCCACGGTCGTCGACGGAGAAGTGGTCGGTACGCAGGGCATTCGCGGCGAGATGTTCCCGCGTCTGAAGGTCGCTCACACGGGGTCCTGGCTGGGGCGCGACCACCAAGGACAGGGCATCGGCACGGAGATGCGGGCCGCCGTCTTGCATTTCCTCTTCGACGGGCTCGGCGCGGACTACGCCATGTCGGGCGCATGGCAGGACAACGCCGCCTCGCTGGCGGTCTCACGGCGTCTCGGCTATGTCGAAGAGGGGCGGGCTCGCACGCTCCGGCGCGATCAGCCCGATTGGATGGTCAACCTCCGCCTCGACCGGGATACTTGGCGACGGCATCGTCGAGACGACATCGTGATCGAGGGGCTGGAGGCCTGTCGCGAAATGTTCGGCCTCGAGTGAGGTGCGCGGGCATCGACGCCTGTCGCGGCGGATGGGTCGTGGCCACTGAGAGGGGCGTAGCCGTCGTCGCTTCGCTCGAGGACATACTCGAGCGCTTCGACGACGTGGGCGTCGACATGCCGATCGGGCTGCCGCCGACGTGGGAGCGCCACGCCGATCGCGAAGCCCGCACCTTCCTCGGGCACCGCGGCGCCTGCGTCTTCCCTACTCCCCCGCGGCCCATCGCCCACCACACCGTGCACGCGGAAGCCGACGCGGACAGCCGCAATCGGTATGGCCGCGGCTTGAGCCTGCAGAGCTTCCATCTCCTCGCCAAGATCCGCGAGGTCGACGCCATCGTGTCGCCGAGCAACCAGGAGCGCATCATCGAGGTGCATCCCGAATGCGCCTTCGCCCGCCTCGCCGGGAAGCCGCTGCCCCCGAAGCGCTCCCCGGCCGGGGTCGCCGCCCGTCGCGAGGCCCTCGCCACGGTCTTCGAGGGACTCGTGCCGAGCGTGCGGGGTGCCGCGAGCGACGACGTGCTCGACGCGTACGCAGTGCTCTGGACCGTTCGCCGCCACCTCGTCGGCCAGCACACGACCTTCGGCGGCGATCAGACCGACGAGCGCGGTCTGATCATGCGCATCGTCATCTAGTGCTCGGGTGTCCCAAGTTGGGACGTTGTGACAAGTCTTCGTACGGAGGTCGATCCTGCTTCGCCGGTCGACCGGAGTGCCCCAGGGGGCCCGAAGGGGGCGAAGGTCTCCTTCCCCCTTCGCTAATGCTGAGCCGACTCCTGGAGACCCGAACGGCGGAGCGCGGCGGTGACCTGGCCGAAGGCCTGCCGAGCCTCTGGCACCGGGGTCAGGAAGAAGTCGTGGTACAGCCCGACGTACTCGAAGCAGTCGACCGGCACTCCCGCCTGCTGCGCTTGGGCCACGAGCCGCAACGTGTCCGGCCACAGGACGTCGTTCGTCCCGATCACGACGGCGAGGCGGCGCAGGACCGACTGGTCGCCGTTGATCGGGCTCACCCATGGCACCGTCGGCTCATCGCCTCCGGCCCACAGCCGCGCGGCTTCGCGCAGACCTGGGCGGGCGAGCCACGGATCGCGCCGCTCGACCGCGGGGATCGCGGGATTGGTCAGCGAGGCGTCGACGAACGGGGACAGGGCCACGACACCGCTGGGCGCGGGCAGGTCCAGATCGCGTACCGACTGGGCCAGCGCGAGGGCGATCGACGCGCCCGCGGAGTCACCCATCACCGTGACGTGGTCAGCGCCGAAGCGCTCGACCAAAACCGTATAGCACTCGGCCACGAACGGCTTGGCGTCGCGATACGTGCAAGCCGGCGCCAGGCCGTAGAGCGGTACCACCACCGCGCCCCCGAGCTCGTCGGCAAGGCGGGCGATGAACATCCAATGCGCCCGGTTGATGCCGTTCACGTACGCGCCGCCGTGCAGGTAGAGGACCCCGGTGGCCGGCTCCGCGTGGCGCGGCTCGACCGTCCAACGCCGGCCCTTCTCCCCGCTGCTCACACGATGGCGGCGGACCACGGATCGCGGCACCCGCGCATCGGGGTGCGGGTTGGCCACCCGCCGGTCCCAGCCCGCCAACGTCGCATAGGTGCTCCGGCGCGTGCGCCGGATCAACGACGCGAGCGCCCGGCTGCGGATGCTGGCCACCGCGGCACGGTACCAACCGGCCCGGCGCCAACCGGCCCCGGCCGCTCCCGAGCGGGCGTCGGCGTCAGATCCCGCCGGCCAACGCCGCCCGGAGCTTGGCCGCCACCGCCTCCATCTCGCCTTCGCCGTAGCGGAGGCGAGGCCAGAAGAAGCCGCGTAGCCCGTCGCCCCGGCGCCGCGGCACGACGTGCACATGCAGATGGGCCACACTCTGGCTCACCACGTTGTTGCTGGCCACGAACGTCCCATCGGCCCCGAGTGCGGACGGGAGCCTGGCCGCCACATGCTGGACGACCAGGAAGAAGGGGCCGACCTCCGGCGCGGGCAGGTCGGCGAGCGTCACCACATGGTGACGGGGAACGACCAGGACGTGGCCGGGGAACAGCGGTCTCCGGTCGAGCAAGGCCACGGCGGTCGCGTCCTCGAACACGACCGACGCCGGCTCCCCGCCCGCCACGATCTGGCAGAAGACACAGTCGGTCACGGCGCGCCAGTATCACCGCATGGAGCCACCGCGCATCCCCCCTCTGCCCGTCGAGCAGTGGGATGCCGCCACCCGCGACGAGTTGCGGGCGCTGCTGCCCGCCCCAGGAGGGCGAGTGCTGAACATCTTCGCCACCTTGGCCCGCCATCCGAAGTTGCTGCGGCGCTGGTTGGTGTTCGGCAATCACGTGTTGTCGAAGAGCACGCTGCCGCCCCGCGACCGCGAGCTGCTCATCCTCCGGACCGGGTGGAACTGCCGCAGCGAGTACGAGTGGGGCCAGCACGTTCTCATCGCGCGGCGTAGTGACCTCAGCGAGGAGGAGATCCAGCGCGTCCGCGGGGGGCCGGACGAGGCCGGCTGGTCCGCCTTCGACGCCGCGCTGCTGCGAGCCGCCGACGAGCTGCATGCCGATGGCGTGGTGAGTGACGCGACGTGGGCGCGGCTCGGCGCGTCCTACCGCACCGAGCAGCTCCTCGATCTGCTGTTCACCGTGGGCCAGTACCACACCGTCGCGTTCGCCTTGAACAGCTGTGCGCGTGCCGCTCGATCCGGGCGTGCCCGGCTTCGGCGACGAGGGGGAGCCGAGCCGGGGATAGCGTCCCTCACGTGCACGTGACCCTCTTCGTCACCTGCCTCGTGGACCTGTTCGAACCGGAGGTGGGCGTCGCCGCTGTCCGTGTGCTGCGCGCCGGCGGTTGCGCCGTCACCTGCCCCAGTGGGCAGACGTGCTGTGGTCAGCCCGCGTGGAATGCCGGCCACGCCGAGGAGGCGGCGCAGGTGGCGCGCACGACACTCGCCGCCCTCGACGAGGACGGTGGCGAGGTGGTGGTGCCCGCGGGATCGTGCGCCACGATGGTGAGGGTCTTCTGGCCCGAGCTGTTCGAGCTGGTGGGAGACGATAAGGCGGCGGCGCGGGCCCGCCGCCTCGGCGCCCGCACGCGAGAGTTCTCAGAGCTGGTCGCCACCCTGGAGCTTCCCCCGCTCCACCTCGCCCACCCCCGTCGCGTCGCGTACCACCACTCGTGCCACATGCTGCGCGAGCTCAGGCTCGAGGGCCCACCGCTAGCGCTCCTCGACCGCGTGGACGGCTGCGAGATCGTGGACTGGCCCGCCGACGCCCACTGTTGCGGCTTCGGCGGCCTCTTCTCGCTCAAGCTGCCGGAGACCAGCGTCAGCATGGCGGACGACAAGCTGTCGTCGCTCGGTGAGGCCGCGCCCGACGAGCTCGTCGGGTCGGACACGTCGTGCCTGCTGCACCTGCGGGCACAGCGCGGAGCACGAGGGCCGCCCGATCGGCACGCGCCATCTTGCGCAAGTGCTCGCCGACGCACTGGGAGCGGGAGGATGACCCGCTTCACGCTCGGCGGCACGACCTTGCGCAGCCGCACCGCCTCGGCCACAGCCGACGAACGCCTCCACGCCGCCTTGGCCAAGGCGGTGGTGCGCTTCGGGGACGCGCGGACCCGTGCGTTGCGCACGTTGGACGGTCCCGACAGGCTCAGAGCGGCGGCGCGGCGGGTGCGCCACGACGTGATGAGCCGCTTGCCCGAAGTCCTCGAGCGCTTCGCCGACGGCGTGCAGGCGAACGGCGGGTGGGTGCACTGGGCCGCGGACGCCGCCGAAGCCAATGCGTGCATCACCACGCTGGCGCGAGATCGCGGCGTGCGCCTCGTGGTGAAGGGGAAGTCGATGGCCACCGAGGAGACGGCCCTGAACGAGGCGCTCGGTGCGGCCGGGATCGAGGTCGTCGAGACCGATCTGGGTGAGTGGATCATCCAACTCGCGCACCAGACCCCGAGCCACATCATCGCCCCGGCCGTCCATCTCGACCGCTACCAGGTTCGCGACATCCTGCAGCAGGTAGCCGGGCCTGGGCGCACGCTCGACGCCGACCCGGGGCACCTCGCCGCCTTCGCGCGAGAGCAGCTCCGGGAGCGGTTCCTCGCCGCCGACATGGGCATCACGGGCTGCAACTTCGGGGTGGCGGAAACAGGAAGCATCGTTCTCGTCGAGAACGAGGGCAACGGGCGCTTCGCCACGACGCTGCCCCGGATCCACGTCGCCGTGATGGGCCTTGAACGCCTCGTCGAGACCTGGGACCAGCTCGACCTGATGATCAACTTGCTGGCCCGCTCGGGCACGGGCCAGCACTTGTCGACCTACACCAACGTGATCACCGGACCCCGCCGGCCCGGCGAGGCCGACGGCCCAGACGAGCTGCACGTCGTGATCCTCGACAACGGCAGGAGCGACGTGCTCGGCACCGAGCTGCAGGAGATCCTCCACTGCATCCGCTGCGGGGCCTGCCTCAACGTCTGCCCCGTGTACCGCCAGGTCGGGGGGCACGCCTACGGCTGGGTCTACAGCGGGCCCGTCGGCGCTGTGCTGACGCCGTTGCTTGCCCACGATCACCCCGAGGCGGCCGAGCTGCCGAACGCCTCGACGCTGTGCGGCGCGTGCATGGATGCCTGCCCGGTCAGCATCCCGCTCCAGGACCTCCTGCTCGCCCTGCGTCGTCGCAACGCGGCGACGGCGGGGCGCGCCGAGCAGTCCGCGTGGGCCGCGTGGGCGGCTACCTGGAGCCGTCCGCTCGCCTACCGGGCGTCGTTGCGCAGCGCGTCGCTCGGCCGCCCGCTGGGCCGCTTCGCCGCCATGGCTCCCGGGCTGAGAACCTGGTCGCAGGGCCGCACCCCGCTGCGGCCTGCGGCACGGACGTTCCAGCAACGCTGGAAGGCAGGCGAGGTATGAGCCCGCCCCCCGGCGCGAGGAAGGCGGCCGGCGACGCTGGGGACGCCCGGAAGGACGTACGCGAGACCGGCGACCGCCTCGCCTTCCTCGGCCACCTGCGGCGGCGTTTGGCCGACCCCTCGCCGGCGAACCTGGCCCACCCGTTGCCGGCCGCGCTCGAGGGCGTGCCCCTCGTCCGAACCTCGCTCCTCGACCCCGACGACGTCGTGGGATCGTTCTTGCGGAACGCCACGGCGACGAGGGCCGTGGTCCACGACCTCGACCTCGACGCCGTCCCCGCAGGCCTGGTGGCTGACGTCGTGGCCCGCCACGGCCTCCGCACGGCGGTGGTGTCGGCCGAGCCCGAGGCGGCCGGAGTGGGCGACCTGCTCGAGCAGGCGGGTGTGTCCGCTCGCCCGCACACGCCCGAAGAAGCCGCCACCGCCGACGTGGGCGTCACTTCCTGCATCGCCGCGATCGCGGCCACGGGCACGGTCGTGCTCTCGTCGCGCCGGCCGCGGGTCGCGGCACCAGCCTCCTCCCGCCGGTCCACCTGTGCGTGGTGCCGGCGAGCCGAGTGGTGGGCTCGTCGGCCGAGGTCCTGCGAACGATTCCGGCGTGGGGAACGCTGCCCTCCAACCTCGTCCTGATCACCGGACCCTCCCGGTCGGGCGACATCGAGCTGATCATGGCCCTCGGCGTCCACGGCCCGATGGTGGTCGAGCTGTTCGTGCTCCGCCGCGCCTGAGCATCCGCGGCGGGCTGGCCCAGGTCGGAGAACTAATCTCCAGCGCATCACCACCAAGGGGGAGGAACATCGTGCGCTTCCGTCAGCTCGGCGCCCTTGTGCTCGCCGGTGGGCTGCTGGCTGCGCTGGCCGCGTGCGGCAGCAGCTCGAACAGCTCCTCCGGGGCCACGACCACACCGACGAGCAGCAGTTCGACAGGTACGTGCGGGGATCTGAGCCTCCCGGCCGTCAGCGGCTTCAAACCGATCCACGCCGACACCTTGACCGTCGTCACCTCGTTGCCCGGCCCCGGCTTCTGGGTGGGCAGCGCCACCGACCCGAACAAGATCAAGGCCGGCTACGAGTACTGCATGGCCAAGGCGATGCAGGGAGCGTTCGGCCTCAAGAACCTCACCGTGCGCAACGAGAGCTTCGATGCGATCGTGGCGGGCACGGTGACCGACTACGACATCGCCCTCACCCAGTCCTCCATCACCGACGCCCGCAAGAAGGTGGTCGACTTCACCGATGCCTATTTCAGTAGCCAACAAGGCGTGCTGGTGAAGAGCGAGTCGAAGCTCAGCATCACGAACGTCGACGAAGCCAAGAAGGTGAAGTGGGGAGTGCAGACCGGTACCACGGCCATCGACCTGCTGAACATGATCGGGCCGGCGAGCAGGCCGCAGGTGTACCAGAGCCTCGCCGACGCCTACGCCGCCCTCGAAGCCGGGCAGATCGACGCCGTCCTGATCGACACCGCCATCAACCTCGGCGAGGCGGCGCAGTCGAACGGCAAGTTCGAGGTGGTCTCGCAGTTCGCGCAACCGAGTGGTCCCGACCAGTACGGCGGCATCCTGCCCAAGGGATCGGCCAACACCGCCGCGTTCAACTCGGTGCTCAAGGAGATGAAGGACGGAGGACTGCTGTCGGCGCTGGCGAAGAGCCAGCTCACCGCTGATCCCGGCACCATCCCGACCATCCAGGTCACCTGAGCAGCCAGGTCTGGCGATGCGGCCGAGCCCTACACGTTGCTCCGAAGGGGGGAAGGACTCCTTCCCCCCGAGGCGAGGGAGGCGGCGGCCCTGGCCAAGATCCTGACGGCCGAGGCGGTCGCGGCGCCGACAAGGCCGCGACACGTCTTTCGCGCTCCGGTGCTCTCGGCCTATTTGTGGCTGGCCGCTTCCGTCATGGCCACGCTGGTGCTGTGGGCTTCGATCGTCTTCTTCGACGGCACCCTCGACTTCAGTGGCTCGACCAAGGTGCTGTGCCGCATGGGCGAGCTGGCCATCGCCCTCGCCGCGCTGGCGCTGCCGATCGCCGGCTTCCGCGGCGTGAGCGCCGCTCTGCGCGCCCGTGCGCTGGCCCGTGACGGCAACATCACCGACGCGCGGGTGGCCGCCGACGACACCCGCCAGGCCGACATGTACGTCATCGGCTTCGGCCTCGCCGCCCTCATCGTCGCCACTCTCTTCTGGTTCTTCGGGGCCAACGACGGCCGCGTGCGGACCGTCCTCTTCAACTGGCACTACCCACTGGGCCACGCCGACGACCTCATCGCGGGCTTCTGGATCAACATCAAGCTCTTCACCGTGACCGAGGTGATCGTGCTCATCTGGGCCCTGGTCGTCGCGGTGGTCCGGATGATCCCGGGGAGGCCAGGGGCTCCCGTGCGCTGGCTCGCCATCGCCTACACCGACCTCTTCCGCGGCATCCCCGCCCTGCTCGTGCTCTACATCGTGGTGTTCGGCTTCCCGCTGGCCAAGGTGCCCCTGTTCACCAGTCTCCCGCGCGACTCGCAGGTCTTCTGGCTGGCCGTGCTGGCGCTGTCACTCACCTACGGCGCCTACGTGTCCGAGGTCTACCGGGCCGGCCTCGAGAGCATCCACTGGAGCCAGACGGCGGCGGCCCGCTCGCTCGGGCTCTCCCACGCCCAGACGCTCCGCTACGTGGTCGTTCCCCAGGCGGTACGGCGCATCATCCCACCGCTCCTCAACGACTTCATCGGTCTCCAGAAGGACACCTCGCTGGTCTCGGTGGTCGGCGTGCTGGACATCGTGAACCGGGCCACCATCTTGAAGGGCCAGGACTTCAACCTCTCCTATGTCACCGGCGCCGCGGTCTGCTTCCTGATCATCACCATCCCACTGACCCGCCTGACCGACTACCTCGTGCGCCGCGACCAGGCCCGCATGCGGGCTTATGGCTGAGAGGTGCGCCCGGTCGATGGCCTTCCTCGAGCTGCGTGACGTCCACAAGTCCTTCGGCACGAACCCGGTGCTTCGAGGCATCGACCTCACGGTGGAGGAGCACCAGGTGGTCTGCCTCATCGGCCCGTCCGGCTGCGGCAAGTCCACGTTGCTGCGGTGCGTCAACGCCCTCGAGACGATCGACGACGGCGAGATCGTGCTCGACGGCGAGCGCGTGAGCGGCCGCGGCATCGACGTCGACGCCCTCCGCCAGGACGTCGGCATCGTGTTCCAGAGCTTCAACCTGTTCCCTCACATGACGGTGCTCGAGAACGTCACGCTCGGACCGCGGAAGGTGTTGAAGGCGCCGAAGTCCTTTTCCGAGGAGCGAGCCTTGGCCCTCCTCGGCCGCATCGGGCTGGCGGACAAGGCGAAGGAGTACCCCGACCGACTGTCGGGAGGCCAGCAGCAGCGCGTGGCCATCGTGCGCGCCCTGGCCATGGGGCCGCGCCTGCTCCTGCTCGACGAGATCACTTCGGCGCTCGACCCCGAGCTGGTCAACGAGGTGCTCACCATCGTCCGCGAGCTGGCCCCAGAGGGGATGACGATGCTGCTCGCCACCCACGAGATGGGCTTCGCCAAAGAGGTGGCCACCAAGGTGTGCTTCCTGTACGAGGGGGTCGTGCGCGAGGAAGGCCCTCCCGAGCAGGTCCTCGTAGAACCCGTCGAGGAGCGGACCCGTGCGTTCCTCCGGAGCATCATCGAAGCCGGGCGCCTGTAACGAAGAAGGAAGGCCCTTCGTGCGCAGCTCGATCCGGCTCATGCCGGTCGAGCGGAGCTCCAAGGATGGGGGCTCGGTGCGAGGAAGCTCTTCGTGCGCAGCTCGATCCGGCTCTGCCGCTCGAGCGGAGCTCCAAGGATCGGGGCTTCGGCACGAGGGAGGTTCGCCTTCCCCCCTTCGACTTCGGTATCCCCCACTCGAGCGGCCCTGGGGACTAATCAAGAGACCCACCAGCCCCCTCGCCACCCCCGGGAGCGCCGTGACCCATCGACTCGCCTCCGAGCGGACCAGCACGAGCCGGGGAGGAGGTGGGAAGGCAGTACCAGGAGGGGCTGGGCCCGCCCGTTCCCGGGTCTACGTCCTCGACACCTCCGTGCTCCTGGCCGATCCGCGCTGCATGGGGCGCTTCGACGAGCACGAGGTCGTACTCCCCCTCGTGGTGCTGACCGAGTTGGAGGGCAAGCGCCACCATCCCGAGCTCGGATGGGCGGCGCGCCAGGCCTTGCGCACGCTGGAGGAGCTGCGCAGCGCGCATGGCTCGCTCATGCTTCCGATGCCGGTGAACGAAGGTGGTGGCACCGTGCGTGTCGAGGTGAACCACGCCGACACCGCCGGGCTCCCCACCGCGCTGCGAGCCGACTCCAACGATCACCGCATCCTCGCCGTCGCCCGCAATCTCGCCAATGAGGGCCACGACGTGGTGGTCGTCACGAAGGATCTCCCGCTGCGGCTCAAGGCCAGCATCGTCGGACTGGCCGCGGAGGAGTACCGCAACGAGTTGGCCACGGACACGAGTTGGGCGGGTGTCGTCGGCCTCGACCTCGAGAGCGCCTGGATCGATCGGCTCTACGACGAGCGCGCCATCGACCTGCCCGACGCCCTCGACCTTCCCTGCCACACCGGACTCGTGCTCACCTCCGGTTCCCAGTCCGCTCTCGCCCGCATCCACCCCGACAAGCGCGTGCACCTCGTGAAGCCCGACCGCGCCCTCTTCGACGTTCGGGGACGCTCGGCCGAGCAACGCATCGCCGTCGATCTCCTGGCCGACCCCGCTGTCGGCATCGTCTCCCTCGGCGGCAACGCCGGAACCGGCAAGAGCGTGCTGGCCCTGGCGGCCGGCCTCGACGCCGTGCTGGAGCAGCGCACCCATAACCGCGTCGTCGTGTTCCGGCCCTTGTACGCCGTCGGGGGTCAGGACCTCGGCTACCTGCCCGGGAGCGAGACCGAGAAGATGCTCCCCTGGTCCGCGGCGGTGACGGACGCGCTGGAGTCGATCATGGGTGCCGAGATGATCGAGGAGGTGCTCGAACGCGAGCTCCTCGACGTGCTGCCGCTCACCCACATCCGGGGCCGGAGCCTCACCGACAGCTTTGTCATCATCGATGAGGCCCAGAACCTCGAGCGCAGTGTGCTCCTCACCGCGCTCAGCCGTCTCGGCGCGGGAAGCCGGGTGGTGCTCACCCATGACGTTGCCCAGCGCGACAACCTGCGGGTCGGGCGACATGACGGGGTGGTCTCCGTCATCGAGGCCATGCGCGGCCATCCCCTGTTCGCCCACGTGACCCTCACCCGCTCCGAGCGCAGCCCGATCGCCGCTTTGGTGACCTCGCTGCTGGACGGCCCGTTCGCCTGAGCGCACCGCCATCCAGACGCCCAAGCCCCCGAGAGCGCCGTCGCAACGCGGAACTTGAACCGGGGGGCGCCGTGGACGGCACTCGCAGGTTCGAGTTCCAGCTCGGGCCAGGTTGGGAAAATCCGCCCGGCGGCGGCAGGCCGTACATCGACTAGCTGGGCGCGCCAGGGTCAACGCTCCCGCCGGCCCGGGCCGCTCCTCGGCGCAGGAGGACCGAACGTCGTCGTGGACCCCTTCCACCGAGAACCCCCGATCACCGCCGACTGGACGGAGCTGGCCGCCTGCAAAGGCCGGACGGCCCTGTTCTTCTCGCCGCTGGCGGAGCGACCACAAGCCCGCGTTCGCCGCGAGGCGCAGGCGCGTGCGCTCTGCTCCGGCTGCCCCGTGCGCGAACCCTGCCGCCGGTTTGCCCGGGCCCACCGGGAGTACGGCTTCTGGGGCGGCGAGTCGGAGGAGGAGCGCCACCGCGCGGGTTTCACGCTGGCCGCCCCGATCGGTGTCCGCTCCCGGGCCGGCAACGGCGGGATCCGAGTGGCGGTCGTGCTCGACGAGGAGGAGCTCGGCGCCTGAACCATCGTCATCGTCGGGCCGCGCGGGCTCCCGACCAGACCCTTCGCGCCACCGCATCTCTGTCGCACCCGCGGCGTAGGGTGGACGTGTGAACCCTCCCGGCGCCCCCGCGACCTCTGTCGATGCCGTCGACGCCGTGCTGGCCGCGCAGCGTTTCGCAGTGGTCGACGTCGAGACGAGCGGTCTGTCGGTGCGGCGCCACCGGGTGGTGCAGGTGGCGGTCGTCACCGTCCTGGGTGACGGCTCCGTCGTCGAGCGGTGGGGCAGCGACGTCCGCGCCCTGCGGGTCGGTCCCCGTCGCGTGCATGGGATCACCTGGCGCCGCGCCTGGCGGGCTCCCTCCTTTCGCACGGTGGCCGACGAGCTGACCGAGCGGCTCAGGGGCACGATCGTCGTCGCCCATCACGCCCGCTTCGACTGGGCGTTCCTCGGCCGCGCCTTCCGGCGAGCCGGTCTGGAGGCGCCCACCGGGGCGACGCTCTGCACGCTGGAGCTCTCGCGCTCGCTCGACCCCGACCGGCAGCTCCGCCATCGCCTCGACGACCTCTGCGAGCGCTATGGCGTCGCCCGCGGGCGATCGCACGATGCCCTCGCCGACGCCGAGGCTACCGCGCGGGTGCTGCCGAGGCTCCTGGCCGACGCAGGCATCGCCGACGCGGCCTCGTTGCAGGCCTACCTGGCGACCGCCGAGTCGCCGCGGGGGCCGTGATCGCTCAGCGGTAGCGCGCCAACAGCCGCGAGGCGGCGCGACGAGCGACGTCCCGGTACTCGTGCGGGTCGAGCACCTCGACGGCCGGCCCGAGGCGCAGAAGGAGCCGCTCCAACCAGCGCTCGCTCACCACCACCAACTCGACGGTCGACCAGCCGTCCGCGTCGTCCTCGACCGAGAGCACCGGGTAGGTCTCTGCCACCCACGACGCGGCCGGCCCGAGGCGCAGCCGCGCCACGCTGCGCGTCCGTCGCATCGGCGAACCATCCGGCTTCGCTCGGCGCGTCGACAACACGGTGCTCGAAGCGCGCGCCCGTGGGCTCCACCGACTCGAGGCGGTCGACCCGGAAGGTGCGCACCGCGCCCGTCGCCACGTCATCGCCCACCACGTACCAGCGTCCACGATCGAGGAAGGTCAGCTGCGGGTCGATCGCGCGGTCGCTGATCTCGTCGCGACTGGCCACGTAGTAACGCACCTGTAGCCGTTCACCGGCCTCGACGGCGGCCTGCACCCGATCGAGGAACGGCGGCCGATCCACGGCCACCGCGACGTTCGGCCGGGCGGCCAGTACCGCCTCCAGCTTCGTGAGGCCGCGAGCGAGTGGGCCATTCGCATCGGCTCCCGGCAGCTGGAGCGCGGCCCGTCCGGCGGCCAGGAGGTTGGCCCCCTCGCCAGGAGTGAGCCGCAGGGGCCGCGTGAACAGCCTCGGGACGCCGACGTGGATCTCTCCGTCGTCCACGAACACGTCCACCATCTCGTCGAGGTACGGAGGCAGCCCGCAGCAGGCCGCCACCTCGAGATCGCGCACGATCTCGCGCTCGCTCACCCCGAAGCGGGCGGCGGCGTCGGCCACGGTGGCGCCTCCTCGGGCCATCAGCCAGGGCAGGAGGATCAAGAGGCGGCGCATGCGCTCGCCCGCGGGCCGCGGCCCTGGGCGTCCCCGACCGGCGTCTCCCCGGTCCGAGGGCTCGGTCTGGCGCATAGCGGTCACCCGGAACGCTCGGCGACCTGCTCGAGCCACCCGACGAGCTCGGACCGCACCTCGGGGGGCGCCACCACCTCGGCATGATCGAGCAAGCCGAGGACCCACGAGCGGAAGGCGGCGCGGTTGGTGGCCGGCACCTTGACCACGACGCCGCCATCGGCGCGCCGCTCGATCACCGACGCCGCCCCGACCTCGCGCACGACCGATGCGGCCCGGAGCGAGTCCACCGCGACCAAAGCGTCGACCGGCTCGGCGCCTTCCTCGGCCAGGCGCTTCGGGTCGGTGAAGACGGCGGCCACCGGGTCGAAGTCGGCCGGCGCCACGAAGGCCTCCGCGCCGGTGTCGAGCACCGCCTCGCCGTCGATCCGATCGACCCGAAAGGTCTTGCGCAGGCCGGACTCGTGCTCGTAGCCGACCACGTACCAGAAGCCATCGCGCGTGAGCAGGCCGTACGGGTCGACCGTGCGGACCCGCCCCCGGTAGGAGAAACGGACCGGAGTGCGAGTGGCGTTCGCCTCGAACAACGTCGGGAGCGACGACGACGACGGCAGCGCGGCGAGGAGCGGGCCGGCCTCTCCAGCGGTGTCACCGCCCAACTTCAGGAGGGCCAGCCCACCCGCGTCGCCCCCGAGCCGCACGGTGGCCACCGCGAGCTGGATCGCCTCGCGCTCCTCGTCGGTCAGGCCGAGATCGGCGAGCTCGTAGGCATCCCGGTTCACCCAGTACGCGGTGGCTCCCCCGTGCTCGCCCTCGAGGACGCGTCTGCTCGATCGGCACCCCCAGCCGGCGGAGCTCGAACTTGTCGCGCTCGAAAGCCCCGCGCCGAGCCGAGAGGCTCTCGGGGTACTGGCCGGCCAGCTCGTAGCCGATCTGCTCGAAGGTCAGCGGCTCCGACGTCTCGAGCAACAAGGCGAGCAAGTTGACGCGTCGCTCGAGCGGGTCGGCCACGCCCCGTTTCTATCGCCCAGTCGACCGGCGCTCCACGGATGCGCAAGGCCCTGCCGTCGGCTACCCCCTCGCGTCGATCACCTCGCGCATCGTGGCCACGACCTCCTCGGCCGTCGCCCCCGGGGTGAGGACGGCGGCCACCCCCGCGGCGAGGAGCTTCGGCCCGTCGGCCTCGGGGATGATCCCGCCGACGACGACCGGGATGTCCACCCCCCGCTCGCGCACCCGCTCGACCACCTTCGGGGCGAGGGTCATGTGCGCGCCGGACAGCATCGATAGCCCGATGGCGTCGACGTCCTCGTCGACCGCGGCCGCGGCCACCTTCTCGGGCGTCTGGAACAGCCCGGTGTAGATGACCTCGTAGCCCGCGTCGCGCAAGATCCGGGCCACCACCTTCACCCCTCGGTCGTGGCCGTCGAGACCCACCTTGGCCACGAGGATCCGGTCACTCACGACCGCAGCTCACTTGGCATAGTCGTAGAACCCGCGGCCGGCCTTGCGCCCGAGCAGGCCCGCCTCGACCATGCGCAGCAGCAACGGCGGCGCGGCGTAGAGCGGCTCCTTGAACTCGGTGTAGAGGGAGTCGGCCACGGCCATGGTGGTGTCGAGCCCGATCAGATCGGCCAACCGCAGCGGGCCCATCGGATGGTTGCAGCCCTCGACCATGCCGGTATCGATGTCCGCGGCCGAGGCGAAGCCCGACTCGAGCATGCGGATGGCGGAGAGGATGTACGGGATGAGGAGGGCGTTCACGATGAAGCCGGCGCGGTCCTGGCTGCGGATCACCCGCTTGTGGAGCAGGTCGGTGGCAAAGCCCTCGGCCCGCGACGTCGTCTCGGCCGAGGTGAGCAGTGAGGTCACGAGCTCAACGAGGCGCAAGCACGGGCACCGGGTTGAAGAAGTGGATCCCGATGACGTGCTCGGGCCGTCGCGTGGCCATTCCGAGCTTCATGATCGGGATCGACGACGTGTTCGAGGCGAGGATGGCGGTCTCGTCTTCGACAACCTTGTCGAGGGCGGCGAAGACCTCCGTCTTCATAGCCTCGTCCTCGACGACCGCTTCCACGACGAGTTGGCGGTCGGCCAGGTCGGCCATGTCGGTGGTGAACCGCACCCGGCCGAGGGCCAGGTCGCGCTCCTCTTCGGTGAGCTTGTTCGCGCGCACCCCTCGATCGAGCGACGTGCCCACGCGCTTCATGCCCGCCTCGGCCGCGCCGGCATCGATCTCGCGCACGACGACGTCGAGGCCGGCGCGGGCGCAGACCTCGACGATGCCCGAACCCATGAGCCCACAGCCCACCACGCCGACGCGGTCCATCGTCACGCTTCCTCCTTGCTACCGGTCGGCGAAGCCGCGATGAAGTCGATCTCGAGCCGCTTCAACCCCCGCAGGACGAAGCTCGGGTGGTACTGGAGCGTCTGGCCGTCGGTCAGGCGGAGGTCGTCGAGCCGCCGAGCGAGGGCCTCGAAGGCCACCTGCATCTCGAGCCTCGACAGGGGTGCCCCCAAGCAGAAGTGGATGCCTTTGCCGAAGGCGAGGTGCTCCTTCATGTTCTCGCGGTCCGGGTCGAAGTCGTCGGGCGCGGTGAAGACGGACGGATCCCGATTGGCGGCGGCGTACATCACCACGAGCCTCGCCCCCTCCGGGACGCTCACGCCGTCGATCTCGGTGTCACGGGTGACGCGGCGGAACATCCCCTGCGTCGGGGCGGCGAGCCGGAGCACCTCTTCGGTGACCACCGGGGCCCGCCCGGCCGGGTCGGCCTTGAGCGCCTCCCACTGGTCGGGGTGGGTGGCGAGCAACATCACCCCTTCGGTGAGGGCCTTGGTGGTGGTCTCGTTGCCCGCCACGAGCAGCTGGAGGAGGATGGAGAGCATCTCGGCCATGTCGAGGCCGCGCTCGATACCGTCGTCGGTCTGGATGCGGGCGGTGACGAGGCTGGACATCAAGTCGCCCGACGGATGAGCTCGGCGGGCCTCGAGTTGCGGGGCGAAGTAGTGCTGGAACTCGACGATGCCGCGCGCCGCGTCGAGGCGGCACTCGTCGCTGATGGCCGTGCCGATGGCGGCGATGGAGTCGTCGGACCACCGCTTGAAGTCCGTCATCCGGTCGGGCGGCACGTTCAACACGTACGCGATCGCCTCGATGGGCAGGGGGATGGCGAAGCGCTCCACGAACTCGATGTGGCCCTCGCCGATCCACCCGTCAACGAGCCGGTCGACGATGGAGACGACCGCGGGCCGGAGCGCGGCGATGGGGCGCGGCGTGAAGTAGCCGGCCACGGTCGCCCGGTAGCGCGTGTGCCACGGCGGGTCGACAGTGAGCATCGTCGGGACCCGCGGCCACCCCTCGGCCATGACCTCCTTCAACTGCTCGACCACGGCACCACGTGCCGGCTCACCCGGCGTTCCGAAGTCGTTGGAGAAGGTGGCCGTGTCCCGCAGGATCGGCACGATCAGGTCGTGGCGCGTGACCAGGTAGATGTCGGTGCCCGGGACGTGGAAGACCGGGACGGCCTCCCGCATCGCCGCGTAGTGCGGGTGTGGGCACTGCTGGACCTGCGCATCGAACGGGTCGAAGCCTTCGAGGTCGACCCGAGGGCGGTCGGCGGCGAGCTGGTCCCCCATGGCCCCATGTTCCCAGGTCGAGACGCCACCGTCGAGAAATGACCGCCCGATCAGTTCTCGGCGGGGCGGCGTCAAGGCCGCCCCGCCCGGGTGGCCCTCAGGAGCGCCCCGCCTGGGCGAGCACCGCCCGGGTGGCCCTGGCCAGGCGCCGGGCGACGTCGGCCGCGGGCTGGCCGGCGAGATCGTCGTCGATCACCTCGACCGAGAGCGGGGGCTCGGCCGGGAGGGCCTGCAAGAAGCCGACGAGGTCGAACTCCCCCTCGCCCGGCACGTTGCGGTAGTGCATGGTGTCCTCGAGGTAGTCGGCCAGCACCGGTTGCATCGGCCCGTCGTCGAACTGCACCACCGTCACCCGCTCGGGCGGGATCCGGGCGAGCTGCGCCGGTCCCGATCCCCGGAACACGTGCCACGAGTCGACGCAGAGGCCGGCGTTCGCCGGGTTGCCGGCCGCGGCGATGAGCGCGAGAGCCTCGTCGGCGTCGCGAATCGCTGTGAAGGGGAGGAACTCGAAAGCGAGCCGCGTCCCGAAGGATTCGGCTCTCGCCGCCAGCGCGGCCAGCCGCTCACCACCGGGGCCGATCGGCACATCCCCCTCGAAGGGCGCGACCACCTGGACGTGGGAGGGGCGGAACGCCTCGACCATGGCGAACACGTCCTCGGCGCGCTCGAGGTCGAACAGGCGCAACGCCTCGACCTCGAGCAGGGCCATGTCGTGACGATCGAGCACGCCTTGCATCTGGACGATGGTCCAGCCGTCGTCGAGCATGCGGCGGAAGACGCCGGCGTTCAGCCCGATCCCGTCGAAGCCGCCCGCGGCGGCGGCCGACACCCGCTCCTCGAACGCGGCCTCGGGCAACGAGAAGTGGCTGAGGATGAGCGGCCTTCCCGCCCGCTCAGCGTGATCTGACGCGGTTGAGCGCTCCATGGCACCGTCAACCCGCGTCAGATCGCCCGGGCGCACGGCCCGGCGTCCGCCCGATCATGTCGAACTCCCGATCGACCCCGGTGGCTCCGGCCACCTGGATGCTGCGGTAGGAGAACCGCCAGCCCACCTCCGGCATCCGCCGGTAGCGGTCGTGGTACTGCGCCCAGAGGTGGAAGTCGGGGCGGTCGGCGAAGCGGTGCCACACGTAGAGGTACACGATGCCGTGGGCGTCCTCGGGCGAGTCGAACCAGATGTCGACGTTCGAGCAGTGATGGGAGGTGGCCAACACGTTCCCCAGGGTCTTCCGCAGCGTCTCGGCCAGGGCCGCCGGGCCGACGACGCGGTCGGGAAAGCCCCGGCCGTAGTCGATCACGGCGTCATCGGTGAACAACGCGGCGACGGCGTCGGGGTCGTTCAGGTCGACGCTTCGGGCGTAGGCGTTGACGAGCTGTGTGATCTCTTGACGGTCGAGCAGCTCGGCGAGGCGGTCGGTCATGGTCTCCATCGGGCGCAGTCTCGCGGGTGGCGACCACCGCCGTCACCTGAGCACGGGTCTCCTTCCCCCCTTCGCTAACGAAGCGCCTCCTCGGTGACCGGCTCGACGACCATGCCCAGCAACTCGATGGAGGGCAACGACACGCCGTGCTGGCGCGGGGGTCGCGCTCTCGACGGCGCGGGCCGCGACAAGATTCGCGCCGGGCGCTCCCGCCGCTCGAACAGACCGGCGAGGCCCTCTGGCAGGTGGCTGGTGGCGACGATGAGCGCCACCCCGGTCAGCAGGAACTGGTAGTCGGCCGGGCGGCCCCCGGTCAGCTCCGAGAGCACGTAGAAGACGACCCCGGCCGGTGCCAGCAGCCCGGCGATGATGGCTCCCCGCACGGAGGCGATCCCGCCGAGGTAGGCGACGGCCAGCAGGGCGAGACCGGCGGTCGCGTCGAAGCCCTCCGCCGAGAACTGCACGAGCTGGTAGCCGATCAGCACCCCGGCCAGGCCCGCGAGGAACGAGGCGAGACCGTTGGCGAGGAGCTTCGTCTTGACGACGTCGACGCCAATGGACGCGGCGGCTCGCTCGTTGACCCGCACGGCGAGAAACGTCCGCCCGCAGCCGGCGCGGCGCACGTTGATCACGACGAGGCAGGCGGCCGCGGCGACGGCCACCACGAGGAGCCCGAACGCCCGTTGCGGGTAGGCGCTCCCGCCCAGGATGCCGAGGTCGAGCCCGAGCAGCCGGGGGTTGGGCACGGTGGAAATGCCCCCGAAGCCCGTGAAGGAGTTGTTCCGGAAGAGGAGCTGCTCGATGGCGCCGGCAAAGGCCAATGTCACCGCGGCGAGCTGCACGCCGCGAATCCGGGCCGCGGCGAGACCAAGGATCACGCCGAAGGCAGTCGTGGTCGCGATCGCCAGCAGCGGGCTGACAGGGAACGGGATGCCGTAGTCGTTGGCGAAGCGGGCCAGCATGAAGGCGCCGAAGCCGGCGAAGGCCATCTGGGCGAGGCTCACCTGGCCGACGTAGCCGGTGAGCACCACGAGGGAGAGCACGAGCACCGCCATGATCAACGAGTGGATGAGGGCGAGCCTGATCCCTGAGGCGCCCACGCCCATGACGAGCAGCGCCATGGCGACCCATGGGCCGAGCCGGGTCAGCGTGGGCTGCACGAGGGGGGCACGCGCTTGGCGGTCGGCGAGATACGTGCCCCGCGGCGGCAGTGCTTGGCCGACGACGGCGAGCACGACGACGATCACCAGGAACGGCAGCGCGCTATCGAGACCGGCATGGACGAACCTCGGCACCCAGTGGAACGACACCAGCCGCACCACCAGCGCCTGGAACATCCCCAGCGCGAACGCGGTGGCGCACGTGACCGGGAACGAGCGGAACCTCCCGGCCAGCGCGGCCGCCAACGCGGGCACCACGAAGAGCGAGTAGTTGAAGGGCGTCACCCCCGAGACGGGGGTGATCAAGATGCCGGCCAGCCCCGCGAGGAGAGACGAGAGCACCCAGTTCGCGCCGCTGATCCGCCGCGGCGAGTAGCCCAGGAGCAGCGCCCCCTTCTCCGATTCGGCCGCCGCTCGCGTCACCAAGCCGAAGTGGGTCCAGCGGTAGAGCGCCCAGAGGGCAGCCGCCACAAGGATCACCACCGCCGCGAGGAAGAGCCGATCTTGGGGCACCGGTTGGCCGAAGACCCTGACGTTGCCGTCGGGGAAGATGGCCTTCCCCGTCTGCAACCCCGGCCCGAAGTTCAAGATGGCGATGGCTTCGAGCACGATGGTCAACCCGACCGATGCCACGACCTTCGTCACCGGGGAACGGTCACGGATGGGCTCGAAGACGAACGCGTGAGCGGCGAGACCGACGAGCGCGGCGACGCCGAGGGCGAGCACGATGCAGACCACCGTGGGGGCCTGCCCTAGGTGGACCTCGTGGGGCAGCCAGATCCAGGGCAGCACGAGCGTGCCCGTGCGCCGCAAGGTCACGAACGTGAGGGCCGGGAGCATCGCCATCGCCCCCTGGGCCATGTTGAGGACGCCGCAGCCCCGGTAGACCATGACGAGACCCAAGCCGAGCGCGGCATAGACGGCGCCGGCGCCCACGCCCAGCAGCAGGAAGAGCAGGGTCATGGCCATGGTCTACGAACGCTCGCCGCCGCCCCTCGAGCCCAGGCCCATGGCGAGGCCTAGCTGGCTTCGGAGGCGGCCTCCACGGCGACCTCGCCGAGGTAGCTGGCCTCGAGCAACTCTCGCCGGGAGGCCAGCTCGGCGGCCGGCCCCGACATCACGACGCGTCCCTGGCTCATGACGTAGGCGCGGTCGGCCACCTCGAGCGCCATGTGCACATGTTGCTCGACGATGATTACCCCGGTGCCGGTCTCGTCGGCGATGCGGCGCACGATGGGCAGGAGTCGCTCGACGATGATCGGCGCGAGGCCAAGGCTCATCTCGTCGACCAGCAGCACCTGTGGGTCCGAGGCCAGGGCGCGTGCCATGGCGAGCATCTGCTGCTCGCCGCCCGACAGCAAGCCGGCGCGCCGCGCCATCAAGGGCTTGAGCGCCGGGAGCATCTCGAGCGCCTTCTCGTGGGCCGCCTTCCGCCCTGCCCGCGCCCCGGTGAGGCCGAGGCGGAGGTTCTCCTGCACGGTGAGGTCGAAGAAGAGCGAGCGGTCCTCGGCTACGTGCGCCACGCCGCGCCGAGCCACTCGATAGGCGCGCCCACCGAGCACCGGTGCCCCGAGCACGGTCACGGCCCCGGCCAAGGGACGGACGAGGCCCGAGATCGTGAGGAGCGTGGTCGTCTTTCCGGCTCCGTTGGCCCCGAGGAGGGCGACGACTTCGCCCTTGTTCATCGTGAGGTCGACGTCGCGGATGACCGGGATGCCGTTGTAGCCGGAGGCGAGGCCGCGGACATCGATGAGCGCGTCCATCAGTCCACCTCGATCTCGGAGGAGGGCTCCCCCTCGAAGCCGCTGTACTCGCTGACCTGCTCCACGGGGACCTCGGCCTCGGTCATCGAGTGGGCGGCCTCCATCTCGAGCACGACCGAGCCCTCGAGGGCCTGCTTCTCACCAGCGCTCTCGCCGAGGTAAGCCGTGACGACCGCGGGGTCGCGTCGGATCTGCGATGGCGTGCCCTGGGCGATCAGAGCGCCGAAGTCCAGCACGTAGATGTAGTCGCAGACGTTGAGGACGAGCCCCATGTCGTGATCGATGAGGAACATCGTGATGCCGCGGTTCAGGAAGTCACGCAGTTGCGCTCCGAGCGCCTGGCTCTCGGCGGTGTCCAGGCCGGCGGCGGGCTCGTCGAGCAGCAGCAGCTTCGGGCGGGCGGCCAGAGCGCGCGCCACACCGACCAGCTTGCGGTTCCCGTGCGAGAGGTCGCTCGGAAGGCGATCGGCGACGGGTTCGAGCCCGAGCACACCGATGGCCCAGTCGACTTGTTGTTCCATCTCGGCCGAGCGCCGGCCGGGATGGAAGATGTCGGCGAGGAACGACCACCACACCGGCCGCTCCGCCGCGACCAGCAAGTTGTCCCGCACGGTGAGGTCCTCGAACAGCTCGAGCGACTGGAACGTGCGATTCAGGCCGAGTCGAGCGCGGTCGGTGGGCGAGAGCTCGTTCAGGACCTGCCCGTCGAAGTTGATGACTCCGGCCGAAGGCTTCACGAAACCTGTGATGGCATCGATGAAGGTGGTCTTGCCCGCCCCGTTCGGACCGATGAGACCGACGAAGGCGCCTTGCTCGACCTTCAGGTCCACGTCCCGGTTGGCGGCGAGGCCACCGAAGGTCACGGTGAGGCCTTGCGTCTCGAGGAGCACGGTCATGCCTTCACCTGGGTTTCCGCCTCCGCCGGCACCTCCGTTGCCGGCGGTTGGAAGGTGGCGGCGCCGTGGGCGCCGGCCAGGATGGGCCCGGTATCGGGCGGCAACGGCGCCGGAGCGTGCGCTCCTTGACCCGTCACGCCTCGGTAGATCTGCATGATGATCGAGCGGATGAACAAGGCGAGCGCCACGCCGACGAGCACCATCCACCACGTGTAGTTGGCGCGGCGGGTCCACACCACCCAGCCGAAAACGGCCCCGCCCACGATCCACGGGCCGTACCGCATGGCGGCGCGAATCCACTGCTGGCGGGTCCAGTGCAGCGCGTTGTTGCCGAGCAGGCGGAAGCCGGGCTGGAAGTACGGCGCGATGCCCTCTGGGTTGACGATCGCTGTGACGATCATGCCGAGCCCGCCGATGGCCACGATGTACTGGTCCAGGTTGGGGAAGTGGAACTTGCCGAAGTAGGCGACCAGCCCACTGGCCGCGATCATGCCGCCGACGATGGCGCCGTTCACGGACGTGATGCCGCCGAGGTAGGCGAACGCCAGGACCGCCAGCCCGATGAGCACCGCCCAGTTGGCCGAGCTGATCGTCCCCAGCTGGAAGGAGAACATGCCCCCGGCGACGCCGGCGAGCCCAGCCGCGACGCCGAAGGCCAGGAGCTTCGTCCGCGCCACGTGGATGCCGGCGGCGGCCGCCGCCCGCTCGTTGGCCCGCACGGCGAGGAACCGCCGCCCCGTGCCGGTCCGTCGGATGTTCACAACGACGAGACAGGACAGCAGCAGCATGATGATCGTCCAGTGGCCGAAGCGCTTGGCATCCGACAGCCCGCTGTCCCCGGTCGAGGAGAGATTGATCCCGAAGAACCGGGGAGTGGGCACCTTGCCGTCGGAACCCGCCCGCAGACCCGACAAGTTCGTGTTCCCGAGGTAGAACGACTCGATCGTCAGCGCCGCCGCGATCGTCACGACGGCCAGCTGCACGCCTCGTATTCGCAACGCGGGCAACCCGATCACCAGCCCGACGACTATCGCCCCGGCGATCGCGATCGGGAAGGCGACCACGAGCGGCAACCCCGGCCCGCTGATCGGGAACGGGAACAAGCCGCTCGGGTCGCGCTTGCCGTTGCTCATGAGCCGGAGCAGCAAGAAACCGGTCACGCCGGCCAGGGCGAGCTGAGCGAGCGAAATCTGGCCCACGTAGCCCGTCAGGACGACGTACGAGAGCATGAGGATGGCGGTGATCACCGACGTCGTGAACGCCAACGCCCACACTCCCGTGAAGATCATGACGGCGACGGCCCCGACGGCCGGGCCGATGATGCTCCACGTGACGATGCGCACGGGTTGCGGTGCGAGCGGCAACCGCTTCTGCTCGACGGTGCCGCGGATGGGGATCGACTCCCCGCGGATGAACAGCACCACGGCGATGACGACAAGGGGCACGGCGTCGGTGAGGCCGGTGCGGGCCCAGTTGGGGATCCAGCCCTGCGAGGGGCTGGCGATGTAGGTGACGAGCGACTGGGTCATGCCGAGGATGAGGCCACCTAGGGTGGTCAGCCCGATCGACGACAGGCCGCCAATGAGCGCGGCACCGAGCGCCGGCACGATGAGCAGCGTGTAGCGGGTGGCGGTGAGGGTGCCGGCGATCTGCCCGGCGAAGATGCCGGCCATCCCGGCCAGCATGGCCGACAGCACCCAGTTGGCGCCGGCGAGAAAGTCGGGCGAGTAACCGAGGAGGATCGCCCCTTTCTCGTTCCCGGCTGCCGCCCGCGTCGCGAGCCCGAAGCGCGTGTACTTGTACACGAGCCAGAGGAGGACGCCGATGATGACGGCGACCCCGGCCAGGTAGAGGTCCTCGCGCGGGTAGACCTTCCCGCTCCAGAGGAAATTCTTCAGCGGCTTGGACGGCAGGATCGTCTCCAGCTGCCGCGTGTCCGACCCGAAGTGGTCATCCAGGATGGCGATGCCCTGGAGGTAGAGCAGGATGCCGACCGATGCGATGACCTTGCCGAGCGGCGGCGCGTTGCGCAGCGGGCGGAACACCAGGAAGTGCATGGCGAGGCCGAGGAGCACGGCCATGCCCATCGCGCCGAGGAAGGCGGGCCAGAAGCTGAGCGGCCCGTCGCTGAGGCTGATGTTGACAGGGACGTCGAGATGACCGGGAAGGAAGTCGATGAGCGGCAGCCGCAGGTCCCCCGTCGCGCGCAGCTCGCTGAACGTGAACGTGACGTACATGGCGATGGCGCCGTGGGCGAAGTTGATGACGCCGGAGCCCTTGTAGGCCACCACGATGCCCTGGCCGAGCATCGCGTAGAGACCGCCCAGCCCGAGCCCGAACAACGTGAAGACGATGATGTTCATCGCGCCACCCCTGTCAGGTCTCTGCTTCCCCCGGACCCAATCCTAGGCATGGTCGGAGGGCCTCGGAACCGGGACGCGGGCGGGGCAACAGGTGTTGCCCCGCCCGCGTCCGTCACCGCTGGAGCCTCAGCCTCCCGTGTCGATGGGTGTCCCGGCGATGATGTAGGTCCCATCGAAGTTGTCGCGCACCGACTTGAACCCTGACCCGGTCCATTGGGAAGCCGAGGCGATGTGGCTGCAGATCGACTTGTAGGGAGCCACGGCGTCCGCGCAGCCCATCACGGGTTCGCCGTAGAAGTGGCGATCCTTGGTGGCTTTCACCAGGTCTTCGTAGCCGCTGGCCGTGATCTTGTCCGGGCCTACCTCCTTGGCGTACTGGTTCAGCAGGTCGTAGATGAGCATCGTGACCACGAAGGCCTGCCCTGCGAAGTTGGAGTTGTCCGTGCCGGACGAGTACTTCTTCAGGCTGTCGACGTAGGTCTGCATCTCCTGCTGCTGAAGGCCGGTGTACAGCTCCGGATTGGTGATGGTGGCGGAACCGACGAAGTACACGCCCTTGGCCTTGTCGCCCTCGGCCTTCATCTTCTCGACGTCGGAGCAGGACGTGCTGAACACCAACGGGATCTTGTCGGCGGTCCAGCCGAGCTTCGCCAACGCCTCCAGCACCGTCACGCAGTCCGAGACCTGAGCCGAGTAGAGGATCACGTCAGGGTTGAAAGAAAGGACCTGGGTGATCTGAGGCGTCACGTCGGCCGCGCCAGGCGGGATCGGCACGCCGCCCTGGATCTGGGTGAGCCCCGGCTTCTTGTTGAACGCGTCGGCGGGGCCCTGCGTCTTGCCGGCCAGGATGTTGAGCGGCTTCTTCTCGAGGTCGTTGTAGCAGACGACGCCCGGCGGGGTGTCGGCCCAAGGAACGGCCACCTTGGGGGCCGTCTTGTCCTTCATCAGCGTGTTGACGGCGAACTCGACCATTCCCGGGTGCACGCCGACGCAGCCACCGGCCGGTCCCACGCCGTAGACGTGGTCGCCCTGGAAGTCGGCCACGTTCACCGGCAGGCCGCTGAAGGTGACGATGCCGGCCTTCTGGAGGATGGGGTAGGCGGACTGGGTGAAGAAGTTGACACCCTGCTGGACGAGCAGGGGCTTCTTGGCCGCCAGTTGGTTCGCGCAGGACACGGAGTCGGCCGGGCTCGCCTTCATGTAGCAGGACTCGAGCTTGATCGGGCGCCCGGGCGTGCCGGTCTCCCAGTTGGCGCCGACGCCACCGAGCTCCTTGTTGATGAAGTCGACGGCCGCGTTCACGCCTCCCGTCCAGTCCGGGAAGGTGCCAGCCGGGTCACCCTGCTGGTTCTGGAACCCCATCACGATCGGGTCGCCGCTCGCCGTGAGCGGCTTCTGCTTGGCGCAGTTGAGGATGCGCTGCATCTCGCCCGCGCCCTGCCCGAGCTTGGCGTCGAGCGACGTGTCGACCTGCTCCGTGCAGTACCCGGTACCGCCACCGCCGGCGGCCGTCGTTGCCGCGCCGCCCGCCGCGGTCGTGGCGCCGCCGGCCGCGGTCGTCGCTGGCGCGGCGGTCGTCGCGGTGCTCGCGTTGTTGCTGCTGCTGCCGCAGGCCGCCGCGACGAGCACGGCGCCGACGGTCACCGCTGTCAGCCTTAGCCATCTCTTGGTATGACGCAAGGTTCCCCCTTCGAGGGTTGGCTGAAGGCTCGAGCGCCGACAGCTCGGCCGTGTCCCCGGACCGTTGACCGGGCGTCCCCCCACAGGCCGGCGCCATCTTGTCCCGGCGTTAACTGACCGGTCAATAGTTACGGACCATTGACAGAGGGTTGCAACGAGCGACGTTGCCACGGGACCGAGCACCCGCGCCCTGACTGAACCAAGTGGCAGAACGTGCGAACGTCGCACGGATAGCCACCCCGTTCGACGGCTCGACGCCGTCCGGTCGATGACCCGATGCCTCCAGTTCGACGGCTCGACGCCGTCCGGTCGATGACCCGATGCTTCCAGTTCGACGGCTCGACGGCTCAGGTCAACGTGATCCAGTCAGGAGGTGACGCCCAGCGCCTCGACCGCGGTCTGGCGCGCCCAGCGGTAATCGGCCTTGCCCGAGCCGCTGCGGCGGATCTCCTCCACGACGACAACGTGGCGCGGTGCTTTGAAGCCCGCCAGTCGGCCCTTCACGAAGTCGACGAGCTCGTCGCGGCTGAGCTCGACTCCCGGGCGCGGCGACACGAGGAGCGTCACCGCTTCACCGAGGCGGTGGTCGGGCACTCCCACGGCGTTGGCGTCGAGCACGCCGGGATGGAGCTTGGCCGCCTCCTCCACCTCTTCGGGGTACACCTTCTCTCCGCCGGTGTTGATGCAAACGGAGCCTCGCCCGAGAAGATGGAGCGTGCCGTCGGCATCGACGAGGGCGTAGTCGCCGGGGATCGTGTAGCGCACTCCATCGATCACGCGGTAGGTGGCCGCGGTCTTGGGCTCGTCCCGGTAGTAGCCAAGGGGGCCGACCCCGCTGACGCCGAGCACACCCGCCTTGCCCGAGCCGTGGGGCAGAGGCTTCCAGTTCTCGTCGAACACGACACAACGCTCGGCAATGCGGAACGTCGCGGTCTCCGGATCCTCGCCGGGACCCGACGCCGCCACCGCGAACGGACCGCCCTCGCTGGCCCCCAACATGTCGAGCAGGAGCATCGACCCCCGCTCCATGAACGGGCGCTTCAGCGGGGCGCTCCACATCATCCCGGAGCTCGAGATCCGTTGCAGCGAGGAGAGGTCGTACGGCCGAGCCTCGGCATCGGCCCGTTCCAGGGTGTCGACGAGCGGGCGGGCGAAGGCGTCGCCGACGATGACGAGCTGCGTCACCCGCTCTTGGCCGACGAGGCGGAGCAACTCGTCGGGGTCGAAGCGCCGGCCCTGCAGCAGCACGACGGTGCCACCGAACAGGAACGTGGACATCGACAAGAACAGCGACGTCCCGTGCATGAGGGGCGGGCCCGACAACGTGACCGGTGAGCCACCGAGCTCGCGCACCTTGAGCGCGGTGGCGCCGACCTCGGCCGGCACCTCGGGGATGGGCAAACCCAGCGACGTGTACGACGCGTACCCGAGCGTGGTGAAGAGGTCGTCATGCGCCCAGACGACGCCCTTGGGCATCCCAGTCGTGCCGCCGGTGTAGAGGATGAACTGATCGGCGCCCGACCGCTCGATGCGCGCCGCCGGTCGATGATCGCGAATGACGTCCTCGTAGAAGTGCGCGCCGGGGACGAGCGGTGAGCCGTCGTCGACCTGGACGACGCTCGTGAGCACGCTCGCCCGCGATCGGATCGCCTCCACCCGCGGGCCGAGCGTGCCGTGGAAGAACAACACCTTGGCCCCGGAATCATCGAGGAGGTAGACGAGCTCGTCGTCCAGGTACCGGTAGTTGACGTTGACCGGGATGGCCCGCAGCTTGAAGGCGGCGTACACGATCTCGAGGTACTCGGGGCCGTTGTAGAGGTAGAGGGCGACGCGATCCCCCGCCTGCACGCCCGCCTCGGCCATGGCCGACGCGAGTCGCGCGGCCCGATCGTCGAAGTCGCGCCAGGCGATCCGCCGCTCGCCCGCCACGATGGCCGTGTGGTCGGGAAGGGCGTCGGCCAGCGACTCCCAGAGCGTCGCGAAGTTCTCGTCCATGCCGTCCCCTTGGTGCGCGGAGCGAGAAGGAAGCTAACCCGTGCGTACCGGCAAGGCCACGGGCGCCGTCCGCGCCAATCCGGCCGATCAGCCGGGCGCGGTGAGGCCGGGCGGGTTGGGTTCGACCCCGCCCGGCGCGCCCTGACCGTCGCCACCAGCCGAGTCGCCCTCGCCGAGCGTCGCCGAGGAAGGAGGAGGCGCCTCCGGCCGGGCGTGCTGGCTGGCTCGTTGACGGGCGGCGGCCCGCCGTTGCTCCCAGCCGGCGAAGGCAACGGCAGCGAGCAGCGCGACACCGTTGAACATGTCGTTGAGCCACTGCACGTCGGTGACGAGGGAGAGCCCCTTGACCCCGATGGCGAGCACGTAGACGGCGATGATGGTGCCCCAGACGTTGAACCGGCCGGGCTTGAGCTGGGTGGAGCCGAGGAAGGCGGCCGCATAGGCCGGCAGCAGCAACGAGGCGCCGAAGGTGAGCGACGGGCCGGTCCGGGAGGCGTACAGCACCCCGGCGATACCGCAGACGAAGCCCGACGCGACGAACGAGGCCCACACCCACAGGCCGACCTTGACCCCCGAGAGGCGCGCCGCCTCCGCGTTCCCCCCGGTGGCGTAGATGTAGCGGCCCGGGGGCGTGTGATCGAGCGCCCACCACGCGACGAGGGCCAGGATCACCAAGTAGAACACCACCACCTGGAAGCCGAAGACCTGCTTCTGGGTCAGGTCCAGCCATGTGGTCGAGGTGGGGGGGAGCGGCTGGCTCTGGTTGGTGATGATGGCAATGAAGGCCCCGATGATCGTCGCCGAGCCGAGGGTGGCGATGAACGCGCTCGATCTGCAGCTTCACGACGAGGAAGCCGTTGAAGAACCCGATCGCGGTCGTGACGGCGACGGCCGCGATGATCGACGGGATCATCGGCCAGCCATCGCTCACCTGGTACCGGGCGACGAGGATCGCCGACATGTTGATCATCGCCCCGATGGACAGGTCGAACACGCCGGCCGCCAGCGGGATCAGCACGGCGATGCCCAGCATGGCCACGATCGTCTGCTCGGCGGCGACCGAGTGGAGGGTGTCGGTGGTGAGGAACTTGTCGGGCGTCCAGATGCCGAACACGACGATGAAGATCGCCAGCAGGTACAACCCGCTGAAGCGGTCGAACCCGAAGTTGATCCTCCGGTGGCTCGCGGCGGGTTGATCGGCGGCAGGTCGTTCCGTCCGCTCGCTCACCTGGCTCATGCGGCGACCACCTTCCCCTCGGCGCCCAGCGATTCCCTGGTGACGTTGGCGACCGTGACTTCCTTTCCGTGGAGCTGGGCGACGAGGCGTCCGTCTCTCATGACGAGCACCCGGTGGCACAGCGCCACGATCTCGTCCAGATCTGATGTGCTGATCACCAGCCCCGCGCCCGCCTCGGCGGCCGCCAGCAACTGCCGGTGCAGCTCGGCCTTCGCACCGACGTCGACGCCATGGGTCGGTTCGTCCAGCAGGAGCACGAGCGGGGTGCGGCGCAGCCACTTGCCGAAGAGGATCTTCTGCTGGTTCCCGCCGCTGAAAGAGGAGAACCGCTGGTTGACCCCATGGAGCGGCCGCACGGCGAGACGTGAGAACCACGTTCTCGTCTCGCCCACCTCCTTGCGGCCCCGGAGGCGCAGCCCCTTCCAGAACGGCTTGAGGTCGGTGATGACGATGTTCTCCCGCGCCGTGAACTCCATGATCGCCCCCTGGACCTTGCGGTCCGGAGGCATGTAGGCAAGGCCCTGCGCCATCGCGAGGTCCGGTCGGTCCGCCTTGAGCTCCTGCCCATTGACCTCGACCTTCCCGCCCTCCCGCGGCTGCGCGCCGAAGATGGCCGACAGCAGCGACTCCCGCCCGGAGCCGGTGAGGCCGGCGATCCCCACCACGTCCCCGGACCGGACTTCGAGCGAGACGCCCGAGATCGGCCCGGCGACGAGATCGGTGACGCGCAGGATCGGCTCGCCGTGCTCGGAATGCACGCGCTCGGACTCCGCGTGGATCTCCTCGAGCTCGCCGCCGACGAGCAGGTTGACGAGGGAACGCCGGTTGAGCGTGCTCGTCGGCTGCGTCGCGATGCGCACCCCGTCGCGCAGGACCGTGATCGTGTCGGCCACCTCGAAGACCTCGTCGAGCCGGTGCGTCACGTAGAGCACCCCGACCCCGGTCGACGCGACCCGCCGGACCACCTCCAGCAGGTGCTCGACCTCGTTCATCGGCAGCGTGGCCGTCGGCTCGTCGAGGACCAGCAGGTGAGCCTCGTGGTAGACGTCGCTGTGCAGCGCGCGGGCGACGGCGACCCCCGTCTTCAGCGCCGGCGTGAGCGCGGAGACGGGGGTGCGCGGGTCCACCTGCTCGAGGCCCACCCGGGCCAGGTCCTCGCGCACACTGCGCATGGCCTCACGGGTCCTGATGGTTCCGAACCGTGACGGGAACCCGGCGTTGAGGAGGACGTTGTCGAACACCGACGACGTCCCAACGAGCCCGAGGTCCTGGTGTACGAACCGGCAGCCGCGCGCGTACGCCGATTCGGCCGAGCCGAGCGTGACCTCGCGGCCGTCGATGGCGGCCCGGCCCCCATCCGGCTGGTGGTAGCCGGAGAGGATCTTGATGAACGTCGACTTGCCCGACCCGTTCTCCCCGAGGAGCGCGTGCACCTCGCCGGGCTGAATGGTGAGGTCGACCCCCTTGAGAGCTCGCACCCCGCCGAAGGTCTTGGCCAGACCCTCGGCGAGGAGCGCGGACGGGCGAGTCGCGTCCGTCATCCCACCAGCCAGAGCTTCTTCAGCTGGTCGGCGTAGTCGGCCGGCTTGTCGTAGGAGTTGGAGATCGTGAAGTCGACGTCCTTCGTCAACAGCTGCTTCGGCAAGCCGCCGTCGCCGTCCGCCTCGAAGGACATCCCCTCCATGTGCCGCAGCACCATGTCGAGCATCAGCCACGCGCCGTAGTGGAGGGCCAGGCCGGTGAACGTGTGCTCTCTGCCCGCCTTGACGTTGGTCAGGTTCGTGACGTCACCGCTCTCGCCGCCGATCTTGACGTCGGTGCGGCCGGCGGCGGCCAAGGCGGAGGCCAGACCGGTGATGAAGGGGCCGTCGACGGTGACGACGTAGTTGATCGACGGGTCCTTCTGCAGGGCCGAGACGATGGAGGGCACGACCGTGGTGCCGAGTTGGGCGATGGTGTTGTTGATCTCGGTGATCTTGCAGTCGGGGCAGAGCGCGGCCGTCTTCGACTTGTACTCGTCGGAGAAGACCTTGAGGATCGGGTAGTCGTTCACGCTCTGCAGCAGGATCTTCGCCTGCCCGTTGGAGTCCGCCACGGCCCAGTTGGCGATCATGTCGGCGTACGCCTGGACGTCGGGAGAGCCGCCGACCTGGCCGATGATCGGGAAGGTGTTGTCCTGCGGGCCGATGTAGCCGGTGACGATCGGGATGTTCGCCGCCTTGTACTTCGGGATGACGCTGGACCAGACCGCCGCCGGCAGCCCGGAGAGGCCCACAGCCGCCGGCTTGTCGAGCAGGGCTTGGTTGAGGGCGGCGATGAGCGTGGCCGGGTTGGCGCCCTGGTAGGTGAGGGACTTGTAGCTCCAGCCGGCGGCTTGCGTGGCCGCCTTGAGACCGTCGCCTTCGTCTTTGCACTGGTTCACGTCGCACTGCATCCAGATGAACAGCTTCCCGGTGGGGGGCTTCTCCTTCAGCGGCGTGGTGAGCGGGATGGCGGTGGGCAGTTGCTTGTTCTTGTCGGTGGCCGCCTGGGCCTCGGCGACGCCGCCACTCGCCCCACCGCCACTCGAGCTCGCCGTGCTGCCCCCCGAGCTCGCGGTGGTCGCGGCCCCGGCGCTGGTGGCCGCCCCGCTGCTCGATTTGGAGCTGCTGCCGCACGCGGCGGCGAGACCGAGCGCCGTCACGACCGCCACGGTGCCGAGGCGCCGGCGGCGGCGAGCCGTCGGCGCCGAAGTGATTCCAGGGTGCACGTTCATATGTCTTGCCTCCAAAAACGTCCGGCGCGATGAGCGCCGCCTCCCCCTCGAGGCAGCCCGCGCACACTAATGGCGACTCCTCATCCCGTCTACAGGTCAGTTGTGTTGCAGAGATGCGACGGCCGTGAGCTTCCGAGGGGCGCCGTCCGACGCGGTCTCGCGGCACGATCAAGATGGCGATGGGACCAGGCCGTCGGCGTCGTCTCGATGGTTATGATCGGCCCGGTGGCGGCCCCGGCGTCCGGGCGCGGCCGATCCCGTCCACGCGACTGCTGGAGGCACCGACATGGCGCGAAACCGCCATTGGTTGCTCGCTCGACGACCAAAGGGTGACGACTTCGCCGCGGCTCTTGAGCTCGTGGATGGGTCGGCGCCGGAGCTGAGCGACGGCGACATCCTGATCCGCACCGGGTACATCTCGATGGATGCCGGGGCGCGCATGTTCATGACCGACCGCACCGACTCGTACATGCCACCTACCCCGGTCGGCTCGCCGGTCTTCGGCATGGTGCTGGGACCGGTGATCGAGTCACGGCACCCGGACTACTCGCGCGGTGACCTCGTTCGCGCCTACGGCCAGTGGGCCGACCTGGCGGTGTCCCGCCCGGACGAGGTGGCCTGCCAGCGGGTCAGCTGGCGCCTCGACGATCTTCGCCAGTACCTCGCGGTGTTCGGGCCGAACGGCTGGACCGCGTATGTCGGCGTCGTCGAGTGCGCGCGCGTCAAGGCCGGCGAGACCTTCGTTGTTTCGGCCGCCGCCGGCGTCACCGGCGCGCTGGCCGGCCAGCTCGGGAAGATCATCGGGGCGCGCGTCATCGGGATCACCGGCTCGGATGCCAAGTGCAAGTGGATCACGGAAGAGCTCGGCTTCGACGGCGCGGTCAACTACAAGGAGGCCGACGTCGCTGCGAGCCTGGCCCGCCTCTGCCCCGACGGCGTGGACGCCTACTTCGAGAACGTCGGGGGCACGATGCTCGACGCCGTCCTCACCCAGATGGCGTTGTTCGGCCGGGTGGCCGTGTGCGGGCTGATCGAGAATTACGACAAGGAGGAACCGGTCCCCGGCCCCTACCACTTCGATCACGTCCTCATGAAGCGGCTGCGGATCGAGGGATTCTTCTCGCCGGACTTCTACCACCGCGGTCCGGACATCGACCGCATCATGAGGCCCTGGTTCGACTCGGGCCGCCTGCAGATGGTCTTCGACGTCTCCGAAGGTCTCGAGTCGGCCTCCGATGCGTTCCGGAAGCTCTTCACCGGGGCGAACGTCGGGAAGACGCTCGTGGAGCTGACGGATCCGAGGGCACCACTCGATGCCTGACCGGCGTTCGACCGGGCACGGCTGCGTTCCTGCTGGACAGGCGTATGTAGACAAGTAGAATACAAGTCGTGCGGCGAGACGCTTGGGATCCGAAGCAGTACGAGCGCTTCCACGGCGAGCGCAGCCAGGCCTTCTTCGACCTCCTCGGCCTCCTCGAGCCCGTTCCCGGTGGTCGGGTCGTCGACCTGGGCTGCGGTACCGGGCGCCTGACGGCCGCGGTGCCCGAGCTGCTCGGGGCGGCCGAGGTCCTCGGTGTCGACAACTCGCCCGCGATGCTGGCCGACGCGCGGGCCTTGGCCACCGACGGCGTGTGTTTCATCGAGGGCGACCTCGGCACCTGGACCGATCGGCCTCGATGGGACGTCGTGCTGGCCAACGCCTCGCTCCACTGGGCTCCGGACCATGCGGGTGTGCTGGCCCGCTGGCGCGACGCGCTGGTGCCGGGCGGCCAGCTGGCCGTGCAGGTGCCCGCCAACGCCGACCAGCCGACGCACATCGTGGCGACGGAGCTGGCCGAAGAGGAGCCCTTCGCTTCCGCGTTCGTCGGTGGCCCGCCGCCCGACGTCGTGGCCGCGAACGTTCTCGCGCCAGAGGCCTATGCCCGCATCCTCGACGAGCTCGGCTTCGTCGAGCAGCACGTGCGGCTGCAGGTCTACCCCCACCACCTCGCCACGACCGCCGACATCGTCGAATGGGTGAAGGGCACCACCTTGACCCGCTTCGAGGCGCAGCTCTCGCCTGAGCTCTACGCCGAGTTCGTCGAGCGTTACCGGGCCCTCCTCCTCGAGCGACTCGGTGATCGTTCGCCGTGCTTCTTCCCGTTCAAGCGGATCCTCTTCCGCGGCCGCCTCGCCTGAGCGCGAGACCGTCGCCGCCCCCAGCCGGTGGCGGCGGTCGTTCCCGTCGCTGCAGACTCGCCGCCGTGAAGGTCGGCGTCACGAGCTTCTGCCTCGATCGCACCATCCACCCCGTCCGGCTGGCTCATGAAGCCGAGGCCCGGGGGTTCGAGTCATTGTGGTACCCGGAGCACAGCCACATCCCCGCGTCACGCCGCTCTCCCTGGCCCGGTAGCCGCCAAGACGAGCCATTGCCGGATGACTACTGGCGGCTGCACGACCAGTTCAACGCCTTGTCGATGGCCGCCGCGGTCACGACGGGACTGCGCGTCGGGACGGCGGTCACGCTGCTCGGGCAGCGCGACCCCCTCTGGACAGCCAAGCAGGTCGCCTCCCTCGACCACCTCTCCGGCGGCCGCTTCCTGCTCGGCATCGGCTTCGGTTGGAACCGTGAGGAGCAGGAGAACCACGGCTACCCCTGGGCGGACCGTCGGGCGATGATCCGCGAGAAGGTGCTCGCCATGCGAGCCCTCTGGACGGAGGACGAGGCCTCCTTCCACGGACGCTATGTGGACTTCGAGCCGTCGTGGGCGCTGCCGAAGCCCGTCCAGCAGCCCCTCCCGATCCACCTCGGCGGTGGATGGGGCCCGAAGCTGTTCGATGCCATCTGCGAGTACGGCGACGGATGGATGCCGATCTCGGCCCGCTCCTCGCTCGCCTCGCGGATCGCGCTGCTCCACGAGGCTTGCGAGCGCAACGGGCGAGATCCCGCCACCGTTTCCATCTCGGTCTTCGGCGCGACGACCGACCCGGCCGGCCTCGAGAACCTGGCCCGCGAGGGCGTCACTCGAGCCGTGCTGACCCTGCCGTACGAGGCCGAAGACGTGGTCCTGCCTGTGCTCGACGAGTGGGCGCCGCTCGTCGATGTCGCCGCCGCTTGCTGACTCACCGCGATCCACGCAGGCCCGAGCCTCGTCGCCCCGGCAGCTATCCGAACGGATGCCGCACGTCCCGCTCACTCGTTCGGCGTCAAGGGTGCCCGCCGACGCATGGGCTCGCTCGGCGGCGTTGGCGCGTGCCAGCATCAGCGGCGACGAAGGAGGGCCGCATGACGCGCATCTCGAAGCTCACCCCGGATCAGCTCGACCCCGACCTCCGACGTCTCTCGCGGGCCGACGACCGGACACCTCTGGAGCTCGGGCTCACCCGGATCCTCGGCCACCAGCCGGAGATGGCGAAGGGGCTCATGGCCTTCTCGGGCTCGCTCAAGCGGAACCGGACGCTGCCAGCCCGGCTGATCGAGCTCGTCCGGCTCCGGATCGCGTTTCACAACCAGTGCCGCAGCTGCATGGCCATCCGCTATCCCGACGCCATGGACGACGGCCTCACCGAGGATCTGGTGTGCTCCCTGGAGAAGCCGATGGAGGCCGATGACCTGACCGAAGCGGAGCACATCGCCATCCGCTACGGCGAGCTCTTCGCCACCAATCACTTGGCCATCGGTGACGCGTTCTACGACGAGCTCCGGCAGCACTTCACCGAGGCGGAGATCGTCGAGCTCGGCTTGAACGCGGCGTTGTGCGTCGGCATCGGGCGGCTGGCGGCGACGTGGGACATGGTCGAGGAGCTCCCCGAGCGCTTCCAGGCCGAGGGCGAGGTCACGCCCTGGGGCGGCGACGCCGTCGTCGTCCACTGACCGTCATGGACGACCTGACGGGGCGAGTGGCGGTCATCACCGGGGGTGCGAGCGGGATCGGCGACGCCATGGCCCAGCGCTTCGGGGCGGAGGGGATGCGACTGGTGCTGGCCGACGTCGAGCGGTCCGCGCTCGACGCCGCGGTCGAGCGTCACCAACGAGACGGCGTGCACGTGCTCGGCATGCAGACCGACGTGTCATCGAGCGAGCAGGTCGAAGCGTTGGCGGCCGCGGCATACGACCGCTTCGGGGCGGTGCACGTGGTGTGCAACAACGCGGGCGTCGTGACCCGCGGGCTGGCGTGGGAGCAGACCCTCGACGACTGGACGTGGGTGCTCGGCGTCGACCTCTGGGGCGTCATCAACGGGGTTCGCGCCTTCGTGCCGAGGATGCTGGCGGGCGGCGAGCAGGGCCACCTGGTGAACACCGCCTCGATTGCCGGCCTCCTTGCGTTCCGGGGGATCGGGCCGTACAACGTGTCGAAGGTGGGCGTCGTCGCCTTGTCCGAGACGCTCCACCACGAGCTGGCCGATGCCGGGGACACGATCGGGGTGTCGGTGCTGTGCCCCGGCCAGGTGCCGACCCGCATCGGCGAGAGCGCTCGCAACCGGCCCGCGACCGCGCCGAACGACCGGCTGGAGCCCATTCCCTCGCCGCCACCGGGCTCGGCCCGACCGGTGGAGGAAGTGGCCGGCCTCGTCGTCGACGCCATCCGCCGGCGCCGCTTCTGGATCGTGACCCATCCGGAGTACGTCGAATGGATCGAGCGCAGGACGGCCGGGATCCTCGACGGCTTCGGGGTCGTGCGCCCGCCCGTGCTCTGAAGCCGCGCGACCGCCGAGAATCAGGGAGGGGTGCTGGCGCTCGCGTGCGGGATGCCGTCGGCGCCTACTTCGTAGGTGCGCAGCGCGTCGCCGGATGACATGCGGAAGCCGCATTCCACCCGGTTGCCTGCCCCGGGGAGCGCTCCGGCCGCGCCCACCCCGATCGCCCCGGGCACCTTCGTCAGCGCCTGGAGGCAGACCTGCAGGGGATCAGCCGCCGGCCCGGGACTCGGTGACGACTGGCCGGAGCACGCGCAGCCGGCCGCCACCGCCGCCGCAAGGGCGAGCGCTCGCCGCATGCCCCTACTCTCGACCTCTTCGCCCCACGCGGCAATGCCGGAAAGCTCGGCTCATGAGGGTCAGACGAGCGTCCAACCCCCGTCGACCAAGAGGGTCTGTCCCGTGACGTAGCTGGACGCCTCGGTGCACAGGAACAGCACCGCCCGCGCGATGTCGATCGCCGCGCCTTCGTGGCCGAGCGGGATGTTGTACTTCCGGTTCTTCATGAGCTCGCTCATGAGCCCGGTGGGCACCGACGAACCCGGCCACACCGGCGGTAGCTCGCCACTGCGCTTCTTCTCGAGCGTGGCCACCGGGATGGCTCCCGGGGCGACTCCGTTGACCCGGATGCCGTGCGGCCCGAGGTCGACCGCGAGGGAACGAGTGAAGTGCACGACGGCGGCCTTGGCACTGTCGTAGCCCGTCCCCAAGCAGGGGAGGAACCCGTCGACCGACGAGATGTTCACGATGGCGCCGCCCTGGCCCTGCTCGACGAGCACCTTGGCGGCGGGCTTGGCGCAGTTGAACACCCCCACCAGGTTGATGTCGATGGCCCGGTGCCAGCTCTCGACGCTCTGGTCGATGATCGAGCCGGCCTCGTGGTAGCTGCCGGCGTTGTTGACCAACACGTCGAAGCGGCCGGCCCGTTCCCGAGTGCTCTCGACCGCGGCCGACGCGGAGTCGTAGTCGGTCACGTCGAGGTGAAGGGCGTCGGCTCGCCCTCCCTGCGCGGTGATGGCCGCGGCGACCTCGGCCCCGCCCGCGTCGTCGATGTCGCCGATCATGACGTCGGCGCCCGCCCGCGAAGAGGTGAGCGATGCTCTCGCCGATGCCCGTGGCCGCGCCGGTGACGAGCGCGACCTTCCCGTCGAGCGAGAGGAGTTGACCGATGGCGCTCGTCCATGCGACCTCCTGGAACGGAAGGGGAACGCGACCTGAGGGGGGGTGAACGGGCGGGACGCTACTGTCCCGATCATGGGTGACACCGATCGACGCATCGCCGTCGCCAGAGACGTCTTCGCCGCATGGTCGAGCGGCGATGCCGACGCCCCCGAGCCGTTCTTCACCCCGGACGCCACACTCTTCGACGTCGCCAGCGGCGAGTTCAACGGATGGCCCGCCATCCGCGCCTTCTTCGCCCAGGGCCTCGAGAAGTGGGACGACCTCGTCCTCGCCCCGGACGAGTTCTGGGCCAACGACCGCGGCCTTGCCGTCCACTACGTGATGAGTGCCACGGTCACCGACCCGAGCATGTACGGCCCCGAGGTCGTCGGGCGGAAGTGGGCGGTGGAGGTGATGTCCTATCTCCGCTTCGACGGGGACCGCGTGACCTACGAGGCCGACTTCCACGACAGGGGATCTCGGGCCCGCTCGCTCGGTCTCTCCTGATGCCGCCGACGCCGCAGGCGTTCCGGCTCGAGGTCGGCAACGACGTCCTCGACGATCTCCGCGCCCGCCTCGAGCACACGCGTTGGGCCGCCGACTACGCCAACGACGACTGGCGCTACGGCACCAACGGTGCATGGCTCCGCGACATCGTCGCGTACTGGCTCGACGGCTACGACTGGCGCGCGCAGGAAGCGGCCATCAACGCCGTCCCGCACTTCCGGGTGGAACTGGAAGGCGTGCCGATCCACTTCGTCCATGTGCGGGGCACGGGCCCGGCTCCCCTGCCACTCGTGCTCACCCATGGCTGGCCGTGGACGTTCTGGGACTTCCACGAGGTCATCGGCCCGCTCGCCGATCCGGCCGCCCATGGCGGTGACCCGGAGGACGCCTTCGACGTCGTGGTGCCATCCCTGCCGGGCTTCGGCTTCTCGACACCGCTCACCAAGCCAGGCGTCAACGCTGTCCGTCACCGTGGACCTCTGGCTGATGCTCATGCGCGACGTGCTCGGGTACGAACGCTTCGCCGCGCAGGGCGGTGACTGGGGCGCCATCGTCACCGCCTACTTGGGCCATCGCTACGCGGAGCACCTCGTCGGCATCCATCTCTCCTTCCCGGCCCTGCTCGGCGCCGGCTTCCGCACGGTGAGTGCCGCCGACTACGGGCCGGGCGAAGAGGAGTGGTTCACCCGGATGCACGACCGCATGAAGGCGGCGAGCAGCCACATCGCGGTGCAGACGGCCGATCCGCAGACCCTCGCCTACGCCCTCAACGACTCACCCGTCGGCCTGGCCGCCTGGCTGTTCGAACGACGACGGAACTGGAGCGACAGTGGCGGCGATCCCGAGCGGCCCTTCACGCGCGATTTCCTCCTCACCACGGCGATGATCTACTGGGTCACGCAGAGCATCGGCACCTCGATGCGCTACTACGCGGAGTATTTCGGGCGACCGTGGGTGCCAGATCACGATCGCCAACCGGCCATCGAAGCCCCCACCGGCATCGCCGTCTTCCCGCAGGAGCTCGTCCTCCTGCCCCGCAAGGTGGCCGAGCGCCACGCCAACCTCGTCCACTGGACGGTCATGCCCGCCGGCGGTCACTTCGCGCCCAGCGAGCAGCCCTCGCTCCTCGTGGACGACGTGCGGGCGATGTTCCGTCCCTTCCGCAAGGAGCGAGGTCATCGCGTGCAACAACGGACGCTGCCATGACGGGTTTGCCTCCGACCGAAGACCAGCTGTGGTGGTCGGTGCGGGAGACGGTGCGATCGGTCCTCCTCGCCCATCTCGCCGACCCATGGGCCCGTGTCGCCGCGGTGCAGCTCGTCGGGTTGGCCGACTTCGCCCGCGCCCGGGGCGGGATCGACCCGTGGGTGTCACGCCTCCAGGAGCTTCGGGCCCTCCTCGATCTCGCCGCCGAGACGCCCCCCGGCGAGGTGTTGACCGCCGCGAGCGCGGCGCTGCTCGATCCCAGGCAGCGCCCGAAGGTCAGGCCCGTCCTCATCCGTCAACTCGACGATGACATGGCCACCACCGAGATCATGCTCGGGGCCTTCCGCGGCATCCTGCCGGAGGACGCACCGCCGGCGCACACGCCAGCCTTCCACCAGCCCGTGACAGTCGGTGAGGGCCCGCCGCCGCCGCTCGGCCCCGCGGCCACGATCCTGGCCGCGTGGCTCGAGCAGCGCCTGGGTCGTCCCGTCGGCATTGCCGCCATCCAACGGATGGCCGAGGGGCACTCCCGCGCCATGTTCTCGGTGACGTTGGTAGGGGGCACCCGGTACGTCCTGCGGATGGAGCAAGGGGGCGTGTTCGGCACCTCGTCGGCCGAGGAGTTCCGCGTCATGCGCGCCCTCCACGACGCCGGCTTCCCGGTCGCCCGGGTGCGCTGGCACGAACCGGACCCGTCCGTGCTCGGCCAGCCCTTCTTCCTCATGGACTTCGTCGACGCCGACCGCGGAGCCAGTCCGGAGCCCTCGACGGGCCGGGCCTTCGTCGAGCTGCTCGCCCGCATGCACGACCTCGACTGGCGGGCCGCGGGTATCGAGTTCGACCTCGTGCCGCCGGAGCCCGCCGACGCAACCCCAATGCAGGTCGAGCGGTGGCGGGATGTGTACCGCGCCGCCGAGCGCGGTGCCCGTGCCGCTCCTCGAGGAGGCCGCGGCCTGGCTCACGGAGCGCGCTCCGCCCCTCGATCGGGTCCGGGTGGTGCACGGTGACGCCGGCCCGGGCAACTTCGTCCACCGCGATGGCAGGATCGTGGCCGTCACCGACTTCGAGTTCTGTCACCTCGGCGACCCGGCCGAGGACTGGGGGTTCTGCGCCACGATGCGGGGCCGGCGGACGATGGAACGCGACGCCTGGATCCAGACCTACCGCGAGGTCCTCGGCTTCGAGATGGACGAGGCCGGCTGGCGCTACTGGGAGGCCTTCAGCCTGTTCAAGGGGGCCTGTGCCAACCTCACCGCGCTGCGCGTCTTCGCCGACGGCTCCAACCCCGCCCCGAACATGCTCCAGGTCGGCACCACGCTGCACCAGGTCTTCCTGCGCCGCCTCGTCGATCTCGTCGATTGACTCAGACGGTTCCCCCCGGAAGTGGCGTCCGCCAGGCGCGCCACCACGCCGAGGCAGGCGCGCCTCCGGGCCTCGTCCCTCACCTGCCCATTTGTGGTCCCTCCCACTCAACTCGTCGCGCCCACCTCCCCCGCCTGATCACGCCGAGCCAGCACCGCACCAGGCCACCGCCTCGACGAGGCCAGTGTTCAACGAGCTCGTGCATCCCACTGCCCTTCGCCAGCAGGGAATCGAGCACGTCCTCGCGTTTGGAACTTCAGAGTGCGACGGCGGGTCTGACACGCTGGACGGCATGGACCCCCTCCACCGACTCGCTGCCATCGAAGCCATCCGGCAGGTCGCGGCCCGCTACTCGCGCGGTGTCGACCGCCTCGACGTCGACCTCATGAAGAGCGCGTACTGGCCCGACGCCACCGACGACCACGGCACCTACGTGGGTGGCGCCATGGCCTTCTGTGACCACGTCGTCGAGAGCCATCGTCGCTTCCGCTCCACCATGCACTGCCTCCTCAACCACGCCATCGAAGTGGCCGACGACGGGCGCAGCGCGGAGGGCGAGATCTACAACCTCTCCTTCCTGTTGCGCACCGATGGTGCGGGCGCCGACGTCGTCGACACGTGGTGCGGCCGCTACCTCGACCACTACGAGCAGCGCGATGGTGACTGGCGCATCGCGGCACGCGTCTGCGTCCACGAGTGGACCCGCACGGACCCGATCTTGCAGACCATGCCGATCGCCACCGAGCTGTTCCGCCAAGGCTCGACCGACCGCGGCACCCACTCACCGCTCGGCCCAGGGCTCGCCGCTCAGGCGTAGCGCCCCACGAGTGGCGCGAGGACGTCGAGCGCCGGCATGACGGTTTCCGCCCCGCCCTGCGGGAGCGCGAGCACGATCCGGGCCATGCCGTGCGCGATGTAGTCGTCGAGGATGTCCGGCTTCGGCGGGGCACCGAACACCCCGAGCTGGATGGTGGCCGGGTCGCGGCCGGCCGCCTCGGCCGCCGCCTGCAGCTCAGCGAGCCTGGGGAAGATCGCCTTGCGGCCATGGATGGGCATCCATCCGTCGCAGTACTCGATGACGTGGCGGAAGGTCACGCGGCCGCCCGCGCCACCCATGATCACGGGCGGATGCGGTCGCTGGACCGGCTTCGGCCAGGCCCACGACGGGGAGAGGCGGACGAGCTCGCCGTCGTAACTGGCCTCGTCGTCGGTCCAGAGCCGCTTCATGGCCAGCACCTTCTCGCGCACGAGGGCGCGCCGGCGCGGCGGGTCCACGCCGTGGTCGGCCATCTCCTCGAGGTTCCAGCCGACCCCGATGCCGAAGAGGAAGCGGCCTCCGGAAAGATGGTCGAGCGTGGCCACCTCCTTGGCCAGCCCGATCGGGTCGCGTTGGGCCACGAGGCAGACTCCGGTGGCCACCTTCAGCCGCTCGGTGGCCGCCGCCGCCATGGCCAGCCCGACAAAGGGATCGAGCGTGCGCCGGTAGTGCTCGGGCAGGGGCGTGCCGCCCGGGAAGGGGGTGGCTCGGCTCGTCGGGATGTGGGTGTGCTCGGGGAACCAGAGGGATTCGAAGCCGCGCTCCTCCACCTCCCGGGCCAGCTCGACCGGGCCGATCGTGGTGTCGGTCGGGAAGATCATGAGGCCGATGGCGACGCTCACTGGATCAGCCTCCTCCTGCTGCCGGTCGACCGGAGTACGCGTCTCGAAGGGGAGAAGGTGTCCTTCCCCCCCCTTCGCTCAAATCGTCGGCGTCTCGACGTGGCGGCCGAAGACTCCGGCGAGCGTCGACATGATCTCGCCGAGGCTGGCGTAGGTCTCCACGGTCTCGATGAGCGTGGGCATCAGGTTCACCTCGGGGTCAGCCGCCTCCTTGGCCAAGTGGGCGAGCGCGGCCTCGACGGCCGCCTGGTCGCGGCGGTCACGCACGGATTCGAGTCGCTTGATCTGGCGCGCTTCGTCCTCGTGGGTGATCTGGAGGATGTCGAGGTTCGTCTCGTCGTTACCCTCGGTGAAGCGATTCACGCCGACGATGATCCGCCGACCGGCGTTGAACTTGCGCTCGAGCTCGTAGGCGGAGTCGGCGATCTTGCCCTGGAACCAGTTCTCCTCGATGCCCTTGATGACGCCTTCGAGGATGCTGCCCGATCCGAGCTCGTCGAGGTAGCCGAAGATCTCCTCGGCCTCGCGCTCGACCTCGTCGGTGAGGGCTTCGACGTAGTAGGAGCCCCCGAGGGGATCGGCCACGTTGGCCACGTTGGTCTCGTAGGCCAGCACCTGCTGGGTGCGCAACGCGATACGAGCCGCCTTCTCGGTGGGCAGCGCCAAGGCCTCGTCCATCGAGTTGGTGTGGAGGCTCTGCGTACCGCCGAGCACTCCGGCCAGTGCCTCGATGGCCGTGCGCACGATGTTCACCTCGGGCTGCTGCGCAGTGAGGCTGACCCCGGCCGTCTGGGTGTGGAAGCGCAACTGCCGGCTGCGCTCGGCCTGGGCGCCATAGCGCTCGCGCATCCAGCGGCCCCAGATGCGGCGGGCGGCCCGGTACTTGGCGATCTCCTCGAAGAAGTCGATGTGGGCGTTGAAGAAGAACGAGAGCCTCGGCGCGAAGGAATCGAGCGGGAGGCCGGCCTGGCGGGCCAACTCGACGTACGCGAAGCCGTTGGCGAGCGTGAAGGCGAGCTCCTCGGCCGCCGTCGAGCCCGCTTCCCGGATGTGGTAGCCGGAGATCGAGACCGAATGCCAGCGCGGCATCTCGGCCGCGGTGAACGCAATCGTGTCACGCACGAGGCGCATGCTCTGGCGGGGCGGGAACACGAACTCCTTCTGGGCCTGGTACTCCTTCAGGATGTCGTTCTGCAGCGTGCCGCCCAGCAGGGCGCGCCGCACCCCTGCCCGCTCGGCCTGGGCGACATACATCGCGAAGATCACCGCCGCCGGTGAGTTGATGGTCATCGACGTGGTGATCGAGGCCAGATCGATGTCGCGGTAGAGATCCTCCATGTCGGCCAAGGTGTCGACGGCCACGCCGCAGCGACCCACCTCCCCTTCGGCCATCTCGTCGTCGGAGTCGATGCCGAGCAGCGTGGGCATGTCGAAGGCGGTCGACAGGCCGTCGCCCCCGGCGCGGATGATCTCCTTGAAGCGCCAGTTCGTGTCGTCCGCCGTCCCGAAGCCGGCGAACATCCGCATGGTCCACAGCTTCGAGCGGTACATCGAGGCATAGGGCCCGCGGGTGTAGGGATAGACGCCCGGGTACTCGGCGGTGTCGTTGCGCCCGTCCCCCGGCGGCGGCCCGTAGGTCGGCTCGACCGGGATGCCCGACATCGTGGCGAAGTCGGCATCACGCAGCGAGCTCGCTGCGTACGCCTGCTCCCATTCCTGGCGAGGAGTCCCCACCGTCGTCCCCTTCCCTGCTCCAGGTCTGGCGTCCGGGACGTTGCCGTGGACGCCCTTGTCGGTTTTGGTCGTCCAGTTAGTCTACGGAGCCGTGGCCGTTTCCTTCGACCTGGCCCAGACCGACCACCTCCTGACCACCACGCGGGCCGTTCGCAAGCGCCTCGATCTCACCCGCCCAGTGCCTCGCGACGTGATCCTCGAGTGCATCCGCATCGCCATTCAGGCGCCCGCCGGGGCCAACATCCAGCGGTGGCGGTGGGTCATCGTCGACGACCCTCACCTGCGGGCCACGGTGGCCGGCTTCTACCAGCGCGCCTACCAGCCGTACATCCAGGTGCAGAAGCAGGCGGTCGAGAAGGTGGGCCGCACCGACGTATCGACCCTCAACATCATCGACTCCTCCACCTACCTCGCCGATCACCTCGCCGAGGTCCCCGTCCACGTCATCCCCTGCGCCCTCGACCGCATCCCGCCGACCGCGAGGCAAGGGACGATGGCGGGCTTCTACGGGTCGATCCTGCCTTCGGTCTGGTCGTTCCAGCTCGCCCTGCGCTCGCGCGGCCTCGGCTCGGCCTGGACGACGCTGCATCTGGAGTACGAGGACGAGGTGGCCGACGCGCTCGGCATCCCCCGCACGGTGAGCCAGGTCGCCCTGCTCCCCCTGGCCTACTACACGGGCGACGACTTCAAGCCGGGCACCCGCCGCCCTGCCGAAGAAGTGATCTACTGGAACCAGTGGAAGCAGAGCGGCTGACCCCGAGGCTAAATCTCGGTAAGGACGCCGCCGCATGACACCGGCGAGGCGGTCCTGCGGCCTACGGTTGGCCCGCCAGCGCTGCTGATCGAGGCTTGCTCAGGCCTCGATCGTCTCCATCCCGGGAGATCCATGCCGACCGACGCCGCGTCGGACGACCCCGACGCCGACCTTGCCACCGACAGCGGTTCGCCCTCCACCTCGTCCCCCGACTGGCCTCCTCCCGATCCGACCTGCCTCGCCCCGCCGGCCAGCCTGAGCCGCCGCCGCAGGCGCCGCCGGGTGCGACGCATGATCCTGGCCGTCGTCGTCGTGCTCATGCTGCCCGTCGTCTACTCCTACGGCCAGGCTCTCACCGGGCCGGGTACCGATCCGTGGACGGCGCGCAGCGTCGAATGGCTGCGGGACAACCATCTCGGCGGCGTCGTCGACTGGGCCGAGCGCACGTGGAACAACCTCCACCCGGCGAAGAAGGGCGGCACACCCGACGTCGCCAAGGACGTCCCGAGGCTGGCCGTTCCGGCCGCCCCTGGCGCACTCGCCCCTGGCGCCTCTGCACGCGCGGCCGGGGCCGGCGGAGGCGACGTGAGGAGCGCGTGGGCGACGGGTTCGACCCCGGCCCGCGAACCGCATCCGCATCGCCTCGCGCCGCCCACGCCGCTGCCCACGCCGGTGGCGAGGCCGGTGCCGGGCGAAGGCGTCTGGCGCCCCATGGGCCCGCTGATCGACGGGAAGCCGGGCGCCTACGTCACCGTGATCCGGCCCGACGCCGTCTACACCTCGGCGCTCGACGCGGTCGTGTGGTTCGACCCGAGCGTCATGTCGTTCCGGCAGTATCCCGGCCTCACCATCCCCGGCGCCCCCTGGGATCGACCCCCCGACATCCCCGTCGAGCTCCGCTCGAGCGTCCTGGCCGCCTTCCCCGGCGGGTTCCGCATGACCCCCTCTCACGGCGGCTTCTTCCTCGGCGGCAAGACCCTGGTGCGTTTGCGCGACGGCGCGGCCACCCTCGCCATCAGCTCGAACGGAGTGCCGTTGATCGGCGAGTGGGGACGTGACTTCACCTCGACCGCAGGGCTCGACTCGGCCCGCCAGAACCTTTCGTTGATCGTCGACCGCGGCCAGCTCGTGCCCGACCTCAGCACCGACCCCAACCGCAAGTGGGGCTTCACCGGCCCCGCCAATCGTCAAGCGGTGTGGCGCACGGGCATCGGGGTGCGCGCCGACGGCGCCGTCGTGTGGGTCGGTGGTCCCGACCTGACCATCGTGAACCTGGCCCAGACGTTGCAGCGCGCCGGTGCGGTCGAGGCCATGCAGCTCGACATCAACCAGGAATGGGCGCAGTTCAACACCTACGGCGTCGGCCCCGACGGGCGTGTGCACGGCACCAAGCTGTTGAACGGGATGGGCAAGGGCCATCCCGCGGACCGGTGGCTGAGCGAGGACACCCGTGATTTCGTGGCGGTGTTCGCGGGCCGGAGCCGTCGGGCTGAGCCGAGGCGGAGGGGGAAAGGAGACCTTCCCCCCTTCGAGATACGATCTCCGGTCGAACGGCGAAGCCGGATCGACCTCCGTAGCTCGCCACAGCCTTCCGAGTGGGAGTCGCCGTTCAGCGGGTGAGCACGGTGCAGGCGCTGATGCCCGGCGCGCCGTACACGTGCGTGAAGGCGGTGCGGGGCTCGTTCGGCACCTGCCGCGCCCCGGCGCCGCCTCGCAACTGGAGGACGCATTCGTAGACCTGGCGGAGGCCCGAGGCCCCGATCGGTTCGCCGTTGGCGAGGCAGCCGCCGTCGGTGTTGACCGGCATCCGCCCGCCGATCTCGGTCTCCCCCAGCTGGATGAGGTCCTCCTGCTCACCGTGCTCACACAGGCCGCACTCGGCCATGTGCATCACCTCGGCCCCCGACTCGGTGTCCTGCACTTGGATGACGTCGATGTCGCGAGGTTCGACGCCGGCCATCTCGAACGCGCCCGTGGCCGCGGCGACCGTCGGCGAGTCGCCCCGCTCGGTCGGCAGCCAGGGGCTGAACACCTCGAAGGAGCCGAAGGGCCGGGATCTCAGCACCGCCGAACGCAGGTACACGGCAGCGGCGGGGAAGCCGCTCGCTCGGTCCGCTCGGCAGAGCACGAGGGCGACACCGCCTTCCCCCGGGGAGCAGAACATGTACTGGGTGAGGGGGTAGGAGAGCATGGGCGCGGCCTCGATCTCCTCTTCGGTCATCGGCTGGCGGCGCCACGCGTTGTCGTTCTTCGACCCGTTGCGAAAGGCCTTGGCCGCCACCCTGGCGAGCGTGTTGGCCGTGATCCCGTACTCGTGCATGTAGCGCTGGATCTTCATGCCGAAGAACTGCGTCGTCAGCATGAGGCCCGTCTCGCCGTACCAGTCGCCGATGCCGTAGTCGGCCGGGTCGGCGTTGAAAGCGCCCCGAGGATGCTTGTCGAAGCCGATGGCCATCACCACGTCGGCCGCCCCGGAGCGGATGGCGTTGTACGCGGAGATCAGCGCGCTCCCACCGGTGGCGCAGCCGTTGGCGACGTTGACGAAGGGCAGGCCCGTAAGCCCGAGCTGGCTCACCATGGTGTCGGCCCCGCCGGCCGCGGCCGAGCCACCGAAGGCGAACTCGACATCGCTCCAATCGATGCCGGCATCCGCGAGCGCGGCGCGCACCGCGTACGCACCCTGCTGGAGCCCGGTGCTGTCGTGCCGGCCGAACGGGTGCATCCCGATGCCGACGATGGCAACATCGTCCATCATACCTCCTTGGCCGGTGTGGATGGCGCGGGTGCGAAGGCGAAGGTCACGACCTCACGGCCGTCGTCGTCGGTGGTGAAGGGCACGACCACGAGCTCCATCTCCATACCGATCTTCAGCTTGGCCGGGTCGTTCTCGGTGAGGCGGGACTCGACTCTCACCTGTCCCGGCAGCTCGACGTAGCCGACGCCGTACGGTCGGAAGGTCTGCGCCGTCTCCCGTCCCAGGTACGGCGGCTTGGGCAGGAAGCCCTGGATGGTCCAGGTCCACAGCGTGCCTCGCCGCGCCAGGCGCTCTTCGACGATGTCCTGTCCGTTGCAGCGCGGGCAGGAATCCTGCTTCGGAAACGTCACGACCCCGCAGGAGGCGCACTTGCCTCCGATGAGTTGGGGCGCGTCCGACGGCCACGTGAACAGCCCGGGGGCGATCGGGACGGTCTCGGCGCTCACGTCGACGATCGTGCCACCTAGCCTCGCCCGCGATGAAATGGACCGTGCACGGCGAGCGGATGCTCTACGAGAGCCCATGGGTGAATCTCGCTCTCGTCGATGTCGAGATCCCCGGTGGGGCCCGCTACGAGCACCACGTGATCCGGGCCCCCGCGCACGCCAGCGGCACGGTCGTGGCCGATCGCGATCGGGGCGTGCTCCTGCTCTGGCGTCACCGGTTCACCACGGACACCTGGGGCTGGGAGGTACCGGCCGGGTACATCGACGCGGGCGAGTCTCCCGAGCAGGCCGCCGCCCGCGAGACGCTCGAGGAGACCGGCTGGCGGCCGGGGCCGCTCACCTCGTTGTTCACCTACCACCCGAACAACGGCCGCTCCGACTTGCGCTTCCACCTCTTCCTCGCCGACGGCGCCGAACCGGTCGGACCGCCTCAGGACTGGGCCGAGGTCGAACGAGTGGAGTGGCTCGCCGTCGACGACGTCCGAGCGGCCGTCGTCGGGGGCCAGGTGCCCGACGGCATGTCCCTCACGGGACTGCTCTGGTTCCTGGCCTTCCTGGCGTGAGCACCAACGTCCCGTCGATCAGCCGTTTGAGGGCGTCGGTGGCCATGCGATGCCGTTCGGTGCTGTCGACCATGGTCGAGAACCGAGCGAGCCCGGCCGTGATCGCCGTGATCATGTCGGCCACGGCTTCGCGCGCTCGACCTCGGCCGACAGCTCGCCGTGGCGCACGGCGTCCTCCACGATCCGCTTGAAGAAGGCGCGGCCCCGTCCTTGCAGCTCGGTGAGCCGCTCGCGCAGCTCCTCGTGGCGAGCCCGCTCATCGGGAACGCCGACGACGAACCCCGCGATCGAGGAGTCGTGACGATTGACCAGCACCGCCGCGTCCAGTGCGGCATCGAGGCGTTGTGCAAAGCTGACATGGTCGACGATCGCTTTCTCGAAGGCGTCGTAGACGAGCCCCTGCACCTCTTCGTACACCGACACGTAGAGATCGGCTTTCGAGGCGAAGTAGTGGTAGATCGCCCCGGTGGTGATGCCGACCTCATCGGCGATGTCCTTGTTGGTCGTGGCGTCGTAGCCGCGCCGGGCAAACGAGCGACGGGCTGCCTCGAGGATCCTCTGGCGCGTCTCGGCCGAGTCGATCGCCGGCGGGCGGCCCAGTCGCTTCCGACCCTCGGTCACTGTCCCTCTCCTTGCGGCCCCGGATCGACGGGAACCCCGAAGCGGATGCGGTTGTGCGCGTGGCCCAAGTGCTGCTTCGTGAAGGCGGCGCGCAGCGCCCCCCACTGGCCTTGGGCCTCGAGCGCTTCGTTGACGCTCTCCTTGGCCAGCCGGAGGGCGAAGGACGGCTTGGCGGCGATGCGGGCCGCCAGAGCCATCGTGAAGTCGTGCAGCTCCTCACGCGGTACGACATGGTTGATCATGCCTGCGGCCAAGGCGTCTTGCGCGGAGAACCAGTCTCCGGTGAACAGGAGCTCCTTCGCCTTGCGGGCGCCGAGCTCCCACGGGTGGGCGAAGTACTCGACGCCGTTGACGCCCATGCCCACCGTCGGGTCGATGAACAGCGCGTCCTCGCTGGCGATGATCACGTCGGCCACCCACAGGAGCATCAAACCGCCCGCGATCGTCTTGCCTTGCGCGGCCGCGATGACGGGCTTGGGGATGTTCCGCCACCGCCAGCACATCTGGAAGTAGACCTCGTCCTCCCAGGCGAGGTGACCCTCCTGGCCCGGTCGACTGAAGCCACCGTTCTGGGTCACGAGCTGGAAGCCGCGCATGCTCTCGGTGTCGCGGACGTCGTGACCCGAGGAGAAGTGGGGGCCGTCGGCGTCGAGCACGATGACCTTGACGTCGCTGCGCCGGGACGCGTCGTCGAAGGCGCCGTTCAGCTCGTAGGTCATGCGCTTGTTCTGCGCGTTGCGGCTGTCCGGCCGGTTGAGGGTGACGCGCGCGATGCCGCGCTCGCCGGGATCGAGGACCTCGTAGCGGATCGTCTTCAGCTCATCCACCGGCACAACTTCCCCCGGCTCCTCCGGACGCCGCCGTGGCTCCCGGCGCCGTGGTGGACCACCCGACCCGGCCGAACCCACGGACCGCGGGAACTAACTGACCGTACAGTAACAACTCTGGGCAGGCCGCCTCCACTTGTGCCGTCGACGGGCCCGTCCACGTGTGCCGGAGGGGACGCTTTTCCTTGTCCCCTCGCTCCTTCAGGGCGGATAGGCCTCGCCGTAGAAGGTGCAGCGCGAGCCGTCCAGCAGGCCGGCCGCGGTGGCGCAGGCGGTGTCGCGCTCGATGATGCGGCCGCCTCGCGACAGCACCCGGCGCAGGGCCGGATGGTGGCCCGCCAGTTGCAGGCTCACCAGGGCGGCGCCTCCACCCGCGGCCCAGGCCAGGGCGGCTTCGACGACGTCGACGGCCGTCGACGCATCGTCGGCCACCGTCGACCAGACGACAGCCGCGCCCGGAGCCCACAACAGGTGCGGCGTCGTCCTGGTGATGGTGGCCGTGCCGAGCACTCGGCCGTCGGGCGCGACGACGTCGAGGATCTCGCCCCCGATCCCCACGACATAGATCTCCACGAGCCGGTGCGCCCCCCCTTCGGACACCCGCAGCGTGGCCCCGGTCTCCCTGACGGCATCGACCGGCACCTCCACGTAGTACGCCGGCCAACGGGGCACCATGCCGTGGCGCAGGTAGCTCGGCACGGCCCGGGGATCGCTCGAGGCCAACGTGGCGAGCGGGCGTTCCGCCGGGAGGATCTCCGCGAGCAGGGCCCGCCCGACGCCCTGGCCTTGCGTGCCCACGTGCACGTAGCAGTCGCTCAGCGAGACGAAGGCGCCGTGGTCGAGGCACGCCGCGAACCCCAGCGGAGTGCCGTCGCCGTCGTCGGCCACGACGACTCGGCCGCGATCGAACACGAACTGCAGCCACGGGTTCCAACCCGGAGCGGGCGGGTCGTGCCAACCGACGGTCTCGGTCTCGTACCAGAGGCGGTAGAGCTCGACGAGGTCGTCCTGGCGCGCCGGTCGCACGGCCGGCGGCGCCACTCAGGGCTCCGCCGTGTCGCGGGCTTCGGTGCGGTAGTCGCCGAACTGGCCGTCGCGGGCGTCGAGGGCGGTCGTGACGTCCTGCCGCAGGCGGGCGAAGTACTCGCGTGACGAGCGCTGGTGGAAGCCCATGGCGTTGAGGTCGGCCGTGGCCCGCAGCCCGTCGCGCATCCCCATGACCTCCATGGCCCGGTGCACGACCCGCTTGTTCAGCGCCTGGAGGTCGGGAGGGACCTTGGCCACCCGCTCGGCGCGGCCCAACACCTCCTCGTCCAGCCGATCGGCGGGGAAAGAACGGTTGGCGAACCCGGCGGCCACCGCCTCGACCCCCGTCATCGAGTCGCCGGTCAACATGGCCTCCATGGCCCGCCGGTAACCGAGCAGCCACGCGTGCCAGGCCATGTCGGGTGAGGACATCAGCCGCACCGGGGGATACCCGATCTGCGCGTCATCGGCCACGTAGACGAGGTCGCAGGCCGTCGCCAGCTCCGTTCCGCCGGCGAGGCAGTAGCCGTGCACCTGGGCCACGATGGGCGTGGCCATGTCCATCATCTCGAACCACCCCTGCAGCACGTGGCGGGCCCACGCCCCGTCGGCGCGCGGTCAGGGGCCAGGGCAGCGGCTCGCTGGGGTCCTGGGCGAGGTCGTAGCCGGCCGAGAAGCAGGGCCCCGCCCCCCGGATCACCATCACCCTCACGGCCGAATCGGCGTCGCCCGCCCGCAGGGCGGCGAACAGCTCACCTCGCAGCGCATTGGACAGGGCGTTGCGCTTGTCGGGACGGTTCAAGGTGAGCCGGCGCACGGCGGGCCGGGGATCGTCGACCATCACGAGCGGCTCGGTCATGGCTCAGCCACCAATCGTCCGAGCCGAGGCCCAGTACGGGGCGCGGAGGGCCCGCTTGTTCAGCTTGCCCATGGCCGTGCGCCCGACCGACTCGACGATGTCGACCGAGCGGGGGCACTTGTAGCCGGCGAGGTGCTGCTTGCAGTAGGCGATGAGCTCCTCGGCACTCGGTGGGTGAGCGGGGTCCTGCGCCACGACCAGGGCCTTGACCTCTTCGCCCATGTCCCGGTTGGGCACGCCGATGATGGCCACGTCGGCCACCGCGGGGTGCTCGATCAACACCTGCTCGGCCTCGGCCGGGTAGATGTTCACGCCGCCCGAGACGATCATGTCGCTGAAGCGGTCGGTGATGAAGACGTAGCCGTCGTCGTCCATGTAGGCGATCTCGCCGAGGGTGAACACGCCCGGGCGGAGGTGCGCCGCTGCCGTCTTCTCGGGGTCGTTGGGGTAGACGATGCCGCGGCCGGTGGCGTCGGCGAAGAAGAGCCGGCCCTCGGTGCCGCGCGGCACTTCGTTGCCGTCGTCGTCGACGATCAGCGCGGTGAAGGGCGGGATGGCGCGGCCGACCGAGCCAGGATGTTCCAGCCATTCCGGCGAGGTGATCACACACGTGGTGCCGACTTCGGTGGCGCCGTACGCGTCGAAGAAGATCGGCCCCCACCATTCGATCATCTTGCGCTTCACGTCGATCGGGCACGCCGCGCCGGTGTGGCCCACCCACTTCATCGAGCTCACGTCGTAGCGAGCGCGCACCTCCTCAGGCAGCGCCAGGAGCCGCACGAAGTGCGTGGGCACCATCACGCTGGTCTCGGTCTTGTAGGCGTCGACGGCCCGCAACACGCCCTCGGCGTCGAACCGGCCGAGCACCACCACCGGGATGCCCGCCGCCAGCAGCCGCACGCCCGACAGCGGGCCCGTGTGGTACATCGGCCCGACCACGAGATGGGTGCGGTAGCGGGCGAAGGCGTTCTGGGTCAAGGCCTCGATGTGCTCCTCGATGGTGGCGCCGCCCGCGAACATCGTGGGCGGCAGGTCGACGCCCTTCGGACGGCCGGTGGTGCCCGACGTGTACATGAGGTTCGGCCGGGGCGGGCGGTTGGTCGGCGGCTCGGCCGGCGAGGCCGCGGCCAGCCACACCGACCAGTCGGTGAGTCCGGGCGCCGGATCGCAGCGCCATCCGATCACGGGCGACACGCCCACGCGCCGCGCCGCTTCCAGCCCGCGCTCCACGGTCTCGGGCCCGACGAACAGCACCCTCGCCCCCGAGTCCTCCAGGATGTACGCGAGCTCGTCGGCGTTGAGGTGGAAGTTACCGGGGACGCTCGACGCGCCGGCGAGGAGACCGCCGAGGTGGGCGAGCACGGTCTCGGCGGCGTTCTCGGCGAACACGGCCACCCGGCGATCCGGGCCCAGGTCGAGCACGTCGAGGCCGTTGGCCACGCGATTCAGGGCGTCGTCGACCTCGGCCCAACCGAGCGTCACGTGGTCGTCGCGGAGGGCCACCTCGTCCGGCCGCTCCCGGGCCAGGCGTGACGCCACCAGTGCCATGCGTCCCCCTCGTGTCGACTCCGCGGGAATCTACCCGTGAGCCGCCGCGGACCGTTCATGCGGGTCGATTCGCGCAGATGCGCGCGGATCGACCCGCATGAACGACGAAACAAGGACACGATGGGCTCGGGGAGGGACCGTCCCTCGGGCGGCGGCCCCTCCGGATCGGGGGTCGCCTGCGGCGGCCCCCGATCCCGATGAGGTCAGCTCGGCTGGTACACCCCCGTCTGGCCTTCGACGTCGAAGGTGTCGCCCGTAGGCACCTGGGAGTGCTTCGCCGCGTCGTACTGGAGCATCTCGGCGAACTCGAGCGAGTACGCGTCCTTGATCCCGTCGAGGTGGGCCTTGCCGCCGACGACCAACGGCGTGGGGTAATCCGTGGACCAGACCGCGTTCATGATGTTGGCGCGGGTGAGGCCTCCGTCCATCTTCGCGGCCCGCGTGAGCACGTCGCTCATCACGGCGCCGATGTTGTAGCCCGTGACGATGTTGCCGTTGGTGGCTTGCACGCCCTTGCCGTACTTGGCCACGTCGTCGTTGTACTGCTTCATGGCGGCGTCGTCGGCGAAGCGGGGGTCGCTCGGGTCCTTCTGCTGGCCGAGGATGTACACACCGTTGCCGGCCGGGTCGACCGGCTTGAAGAACGACGACACCGCCGCGCAGGTGGACGAGATGATGGTGATCCCCTTGTAGCCGCCCTGGGCCAGCCCGGCCATGAGCTTGGGGCAGAAGGCGCCCGTCGTCTCACCGATCACGACGTCGGGGTTGGCGGCCAGGATGGCCGTCACCTCGTTGTCGATGCTGGTGGCGGTGCCCTCGTGCAGCTTGGTCTCGACGACCGTGCAAGCCCTTGTCCTTGGCCACCTGCTCGAAGGCGGTCTGGTACGACTTCCCGAAGTCGTTGTTGTAGACGAGCTCGCGCGACCTTGGCGCCGGGCTTCTTCTTGGCGATGAACTCGCCCCACATCTTCGCCTCGGTGTTGTAGGCGAGGATGCCGCCGACCGTCCACGGGTGGTGGGCCGGGTCACCCCAGTCGGGGAAGCCCGTGCCCACGAAGGCCTGCGGCGTGCACGAGTCCTCGTAGAGCTTCTGCGTCGCCGCCACGTTCGGCGTCCCGATCTGGATGGCCGACGCCATGATCTTGTCCTTCTCGATGAGCTCGGTGACCGCCGCCGGCGACTTGTTCGGGTCGTAGGCGTCGTCCTTGGCGATCACCTGCGCCTTGTGGCCGTCGATGCCGCCCTGCTCGGCGGCGACCTTGTCGAAGTAGAGCTGGATGCCCTGGCCGATGGCGCCGAACGCGGCCAGCGGGCCGGTCTGCGGCCCGGGGAAGCCGATCTTGATGTCGGCGCCCGCAGGCAGCGCCGTGGTGGCGTCGGCCGGGCACTTGCTGGTGTCGACCTTCAGCGTGTTGCCGGTGGCGCCACCGCCCGCGGAGGTCGTCGTCTCCCCAGCGGCCGCGGTGGTCGAGGCCGCGGCCGTCGTGGCGGCGGTGGTGGGCGCCGCGGTGGTGGCTCCGGCGCCAGCGTTGTTGCTGCTGCTGCCACAGGCCGCAGCCACGATTCCGAGGAGCACGGTCACTGCCGCGACTCCGGACGTCGTTGATCTCATCTTCATTCGGGCTCTCCCCCTTGGGCTGGTACGAGGCCCCCGCCGGCTGGAGTGCATCGGGGGCTTGACGGTCCCCGCGAAGCGGGGACGGACGGCTCGGCCGGGGCAGTTTGGGCACGAAGCGGATGAGCTTCGAGCGCACCAGCCGGATGCCGTACGCGATGCCGCCCGGCATCACGAACACGACCGCGATGAGCAGCACGCCATAAAGCGCGCCGGAAAGGATCGGACCGTCGCTCGCGTCGAAGAACAGGAACGAGCCACGGTGCTTCATGAACTCCGTGGAGAAGTAGGGCACCGCACACCACCGCGATCGCCCCGATGACTGCCCCCGAGATGGTCCCGAGCCCGCCGAGCACGGCCCCCGTGAGCAGCGTGATGGCGGTGGCGAAGCCGCCCGTCTCGGGGGCGGCGATGTGGGTGAAGAACACGAGCATCGAACCGCCCAGGCAGCCGTAGGCGGCGCTGACGGCGAACGCGCCCGTCTTCCAACCGGCCGGCCAGACCCCGCTCACGGCCGCGCCGACCTCGCTGTCGCGCAGCGCGGTCGAGCGAACGGCCAGGACGGCTCTTCATCATGTTCGACGCCACCAGGAACACGACCGCCGCCGACGGCACTGAGCACGAGGAAGGCCATCCGTTGTTGGTCACCGAGAACGGCAGCCAGTCGGGCGCCGTCCACGTCAGCCGGGCCGCGGGCTTCCCGTTCGCGCCGGCGGTGATGCTCTCGAGCGCGTGGAGCTTGGCGAGCACGGGGAAGACGGCGGCGAGGGCGAGCGTGACGAGGGCGAGGTACAGCCCCCGGATGCGCAGGGCCGGGATGCCGATGACGAAGCCGATCGATCAAGCCGACCGCGGCCGAGACCGGCAACGTGGCGAGGAACGACCAGCCGTGGTCCTGACGCGAGGTAGGCGGAGGTGTAGGCGCCGATTCCGACGAAGAAGCTCTGACCGATCGTTGACCTGGCCGCTGTAGCCGATGATGACCATCAGCCCGAGGATGGCCACGCGAGTCGGCGGCCACGCTCGCAGAATTTGAGGATCTGGTAGTCCGCGAAGCTCGTGGCGATCCAGAAGATGGCCGCGGCGACGAGGGCGTAGCCCACCACCTGCCAGAGCCGGTGGGCGGGCGACCCCTTGGGAAGGGTGATCGGGCGTCATACGCGCTCCACTCGCTTCGTCCCGAACAGCCCTTGGGGCCGCACCAGGAGCACGGCCACGATGACGAGCAGCGCGACGGCCAGGCTGAGCTCGGACCCGACGAAGCTGAAGATCGACGGGATGAACGCTTCTGCTAGCCCCACGATGAGGCCGCCGACGACCGCGCCCGCGATGCTGTCGAAGCCTCCAAGGGCGGCCGCCGCGAACCCGTAGAGCAACACGGTGAGCATCAGGTTGAAGTCGAGTGTGTTGGTGGACTGCGACACCATGACGGCGGCCAGCGTGCCCAACCCGGCCGAGATGGCCCAGCCGAGCATGAGCATGCGGCCCACGGAGATGCCCACGAGCTAGGCTCGACTCCCGGTTCGCGGCCACCGCCCGGTATCCGAGCCCGAGCTTCGTGCGTTGGAAGAAGAACAGCAGCACGACGACGACAAGGGCGAGCACGATCCAGATGCCGATGGTGGCATAGCTGATCGAGAACCGCGGCGGACCGTCGGCGATGATGACCTGGTCCCCGGGGGCGTGGGGGAAGGGGGTCACGGGTGTGAGCTCCTGGGTGCCCCAGATGGCTGCGTTGAGGGAGTTGATGATCAAGAAGACGCCAAGGGTGACGATCACCACCCCCAGCGCGCTACGGCGCTCGATCGGCCGCACCAGCGTCCGTTCGATGCCGGCGCCGAGGGCCATCGACAAGAACACGGCGATCACGATGGCGATCGGGTAGGGCCAGCCGTGCTCGAGCGCCATGACGTAGACGAGGAAGGCACCCAGTGCCCCCATCTCGCCCTGCGCGAAGTTCAGATTCCCCGTGGTCTTGTAGATGATGACGACGGTGAGGGCCATGGCGGCGTAGATGGCCCCGTTCTTCAGGCCGTTGACGAACAGCTGCCCGATCAGCGTCCAGTTGAAGAAGCGGTCGTTGATGAAGGGGATCGAGTCGAGGTAGCATCATCAGAACCCCAAGTACGCCTTGCGGACGTCGTCATCGTGACGAAGCTCGTCGGATGGGCCGGACAGCACGATCTCGACCCGCTTCGAGGACATAGGCCCGTGCCGCGACCGAGAGGGCGAGGTTGGCGTTCTGCTCGACCACGAACATGGTCGTGCCGTGCTCGCGGTTCAGACTCGGCGAGGCTGTCGGAAGAGGTCCTGGGTGATCAGCGGGGCGAGGCCGAGCGAGGGCTCGTCGAGCAACAGCATCCGGGGCCGCAACATCAGCGCGCGGGCGACGGCCAGCATCTGCTGCTCGCCCCCGCTGAGAGCTGCCGGCTTGCTGCGCCCGGCGCTCGCGCGAGGCGTGGGAACGCGTCCGAGCCACCGGCTCGATGTCCTCCCGCACCGCAGCCCGGTCGCGCCGGATGTAGGCGCCGACCTCGAGGTTCTCCTCGACGGTCAGCTCGGGGAACGTGCCCCGGCCCTGCGGCACGTGGGCGATGCCCTGCCGCACGATCCACTCCGTGCTGCGACCGACGAGCTCATGACCGTCGAAGTGGACGGAGCCCTCGGTGTCGACCATGGCGCACAACGCCCGGATCGTGGTGGTCTTGCCCGCGCCGTTGGCCCCGAGGAGCACGACGACCTCGCCTTCGTGGACCACGAAGTCGAGCCCGTGCAGCACGGCCACCGGGCCCGTAGGAGGCCTTGAGCCCCTCGACGGTCGAGCAAGCCGGCCGCGCTCACGCCGCGGTCCCCAGGTACGCCTCGATCACCCCTGGGTCGTTCGACGCCTCGGCCGGTGTGCCGTCGGCGATCTTGCGGCCGAAGTTCAGCACGACGACCTTGTCGGAGATGCCCATGACCATCTGCATGTGGTGCTCGACGAGCAGGACGGTGAGGCCGTAGCGGTCGCGCAGCGCAGCGGATGGTCTTCGGCCGAGCTCGTCGACCTCGGGGTGCGTCAGCCCACTGGCCGGCTCGTCGAGCAGCAGCAAGCGGGGTCGAGGCGGCCATGGCGCGGGCGATCTCGATCCGCTTGAGCGTGCCGTAGGGCAGGCCCGAGGCGGGATGGAGGGCGTGCTGCGCGAGACCGAGCGTCGGTGAGGATCTGCATGGCCTGTTCCTGCAGTGCGCTTGTCCTCGCGGTGGGCGCCGATGCGGAGCGCAGCCGTGACCCAGTTGATCTTGGAGCTCGGCGTCGCTCCGACCATGACGTTCTCGAGCACGGTCATGGTCGGGAACAGCGCGAGGTTCTGGAACGTGCGGGCGACACCGATCTTCGAGGATCGCCGTGCGCCGGGACCGTCGAGCAGGTCGCGACCGTCGAAGGTCACTCGGCCGGTGGTGGGTTCGTAGATGCGGCTGACGACGTTGAACATGCGTCGTCTTCCCCGCGCCGTTCGGACCGATCAACCCGCAGATCTGCCCCTCCTCGATCGAGAACGACAAGCTGTCGAGGGCGACGATCCCTCCGAAGCGGACCGACACCTGATCGACATCGAGCAACGCCACGTACGTTCCCCCCCTCGCTGGAAAAGTTCCCGGACCGGCGATGGTGTGCTGCTCTTCGACCCGCTGTGTCCGAGGGACCGTAGCACCCTCCTCCCCGCTTTGGAACGCCTGCACGGGCGCGACGGCATGCGGAAATTGATCCACCGGTGACATAGGGTTCGCGACTGCGAGCGCGGCGTGGCGACAGGAGAAGAGTGGTGACCGACGCTTCCCTCGACCTCGATCGGTTCCAGGCCGACGCACGCGCCTGGTTGGAGGCCAACGCGACACCGCGTGTCACCAATCCGTCAGACGGAGAGGACGACGAGATCGAGTGGGGGGTCGGCTCGGACGACGTCGCCGTGTTCCACAACCTCGACGAGGCCGCCGAGCGCGCCCGTTTGGACGACGACGCGCGCGTGGCAGCGCAAGAAGTTCGACGCCGGCTACGCCATGATCAACTGGCCGGTCGAGCTCGGCGGCCGCGGCCTCCCGACGAGTTTCGTGCGGGCGTACAACAGCGAGGAGTCGAGGTTCGAGCTGCCGAGCGCCGGCGAGCTCCCACCCACCTCCATGCGGTTGATCGCGCCGACGATCGCGGCCTGGGGCACCCCCGAGCAGAAGAAGCGCTTCATCGAGCCGCTCATGCGCATGGACGAGCTGGGCTGTCAGCTGTTCAGCGAGCCCTCGGCCGGCTCGGACCTCGCCTCCGTCACCACGAGGGCCGAGCGCGACGGCGACGAGTGGGTGCTGAACGGCCAGAAGGTCTGGACGTCCGGCGCCCGTTTTTCCGACTGGGGTCTCGCCATCACCCGCCACGACTTCGAGGTCCCCAAGCACCGGGGCTCGACGGCCTTCCTCGTCGCCCTCGACGCCCCAGGTGTCGACGTGCGCCCCATCCGCCAGATGTCTGGCGGCACCAGCTTCAACGAGGTGTTCCTCACCGATGTGCGTCTCGGCGATGAGCTTCGCCTCGGGCCGGTCGGCGACGGCTGGCGAGTGGCACTGACCTGCCTCGGCTTCGAACGTGACCACTCGGGCGGAACCGCCGGCGGTGGCCACGTCGGCGGCGGCTTCAAACGGGCCCTCCTCACCGCCCAGCGCTTCCAACTCACCGGCGACCCGCGCGTCCGCCAGGTGCTGGCCGATCTCTACATCGCCCACCGGGTCGCGCAGTACACGAACCACCGCACGGCCGCCGCGCTGAAGGCAGGGCAGACGCCAGGCCCGGAAGGCTCGCTCGGCAAGCTGATGTGGACGGCCAACATGACCCGCGTCAGCGACGCCATCTCCACCATCCTCGGGCCCCGTCTGGTGGCCGACACCGGCGAGTGGGGCACGTGGGCCTGGGGCGAGCACGTGCTCGGAGCGCCCGGCTATCGCATCGCGGGCGGCTCCGACGAGATCCAGCGCAACATCATCGGCGAGCGGGTGCTCGGGCTCCCACTCGAGCCGAGGGTCGACAAGGACGTCGCCTTCAGCATCGCCCAGAAGGCGGCCCGGGCGCGCTGAGGCCGCGGCTGGGCTCGCTCGGCTCGGGCGCTCTCAAACCACGGGCACGGCTCACCCGCCGGGCCTCAGCTGATCGGCTCGGTCACGACCACGGTCTCCCCGGCCTTGCTCTCGTCGAGCACGAGCTGGATCACGACGGCCGCGATCGCCTCCGGGGCGATCCTCTTCCGGTTCTGGAGCCGCGGCTGGAGCCACCGCGCCGGGCGGGTGCCGTCGCCTGTCTTGTTGACGATCGCCGTGTCGGTGAGGCCCGGGAGCACCGCATTGACCCGGATGCCCTCCGCGGCGAAGGGCGCGCACGACTGGGTGAAGTGCACGACGCCGGCCTTCGTTGCCCCGTAGACGGGATCCTGAGAGAAGGGCCGGAGCGCAGCGGCGGATGCGGTGTTGACGATCGCGCCGCCACCGCGGGCCCGCATCGCCTGGATGGCGGCCTGGGTGCCCATGCACACCGCGGCCAGATTGATGTCGACCATGAGCCTGATGCGGTCGAGACCCATGTCGGGCCAATGGGGCTCGCCCGACACGATCCCCGCGTTGTTGTGGACGATGTCGACCCCGCCGAAGACCTCGTGGACGGCTTCGACCATCGTGCGGATCCCATGTGGGCTGGCCACGTCGGCTTGCACGAAGCGCGCCGACCCGCCGTGCTCGTCGATCGACCGGGCCGTCTCGGTGCCGCCCACGTCGTCGACGTCGACCACCAACACCTTCGCCCCCAGGGCGGCGAGCGCTTTCGCGGTGGCCCGCCCGATGCCACTCGCGGCTCCAGTGACGAGGGCGACGGCGCCGTCGATCTCCACGGCTACTCGATGGTGGCGATCTGCTCGCCAACCTCGTAGGTCTCGCCCTCCTCGCCGGTGATGCGGATGAGACCGTCGGTCGGTGACTCCACGTCGTTCTCGACCTTGTCGGTCTCGATCCGGTAGATCACGTCTCCCGCCTTCACGGTGTCGCCGTCGCGGACCAGCCATTCGACGAGGGTCCCTTCCGACATCGAGACGCCGAGCTTGGGAATGTTGATGGGTGTCGCCACGACGGGATGTCTAGCAAGGATCGGCCGAGCCCCGAAGGAGCAGGGTGCTCGGTAGCGTGGGAGAGATGTCAGTCGTGGCCGATCCGAACGTGGACGAGCCGGGACCTCCCACCGCCAGTGACGACACTGGCGGCGACGAGCCCCGCGAGCCGTGGTGGCACCAGCCGTGGCGGCTGCTCGTGCTCGGCGCCGCCCTGCTCCTGCTCGGAGGGATCGCCGGCTGGGCCCTGACGAGCCGTTCGTCGAGCCCTCCGGGGGCGGGGTCCGTGGATGTCGGCTTCCTGCAGGACATGCGCTGGCACCACGATCAGGCCGTGCGGATGGGCCTGATCATGCTCGACAAGCCGGCCAGCGCGCAGGACCCGATCGTGCGCCAGCTCGCCAGTGACATCGTCCAGTCGCAACAGTTCGAGACAGGCGTGATGGCCGGGCAGCTGCGGGCGTGGGGGCAGCCGGAGGCGAACGAGAGCGGCACCGGCATGGCCTGGATGGGCACGCCCTTTCCGATCGACCGCATGCCGGGGATGGCCAGCGAAGCCGAGATCCAGCAGCTGAAGGACGCGAGTGGCCGGGCCGCCGACGTCTTGTTCCTCAAGCTCATGGCCGCCCATCACGAGGGCGGGCTCCACATGGCCAGCTACGCCGAGGCGAGCGGGCACGCCACCATCGTCCGCCAACTCGCCGCCTCGATCCTCACCGGGCAACAATCCGAGCTCGTCGAGCTGCACAACAACCTCGTCCGCCTCGGCGCCGCCTGATCGTTCACATCGGTTCTTCCCGTTCGTGCGGGTCGATCCGCGCGCACCGGCGCGAAGTGACACGCATGAACGAGGAAAAGCCGGCGGGTGAACGGACGGCGACGGCGCCACGAGCACGAGCACGGGTGCGGCTACCGTCGATGGGGCGATGGGCGACACGCTCGCGGCGATCGACGTCGGCACGAACTCACTCCACCTGGTGGTGGCCCGGCTGACCGGCCAGGAGCGCTTCGAGGTCCTCGAACGGGAGAAGGAGATGGTCCGCCTCGGTTCGGGCGGCGGGGACATGAAGGAGCTCTCGCCCACGGCGATCGAGCGGGGGGTGGCCGCGCTGTGCCCGGTTCCGCAAGATCGCCGACATCCACGACGCGCCCGTCCGGGCCGTGGCCACGAGCGGGTGCGGGAGGCGGCCAACCACGCCACCTTCCTCGAGCGGGCCCGCGAGGAAGCCGCGGTCGACGTCGAAGTGATCTCCGGGATCGAGGAGGCCCGTCTGATCCACCTCGGGGTGCTGCAGGCAGTGCCCGTGTTCGAGGAGCGCCTGCTCTTGTGCGACATCGGCGGGGGCAGCACGGAGCTCCTCCTCGGCTACCACGGCGAGGTGCTCGCAGCGCGGAGCTTCAAGCTCGGCGCCGTGCGCCTCACCGACCGCTTCTTCGCCGCGGAGCGGACGCGAGCGAGCGAGGTGGCGACCTGCCGCTCCTACGTGCGCTCGCTCGTCACGGTGTTCCATCGCGAGCTCGAGGCCCATGGTTTCGACGTAGCCGTCGGATCGTCGGGCACGATCGAAGCGCTGGCACAGATGGTCCAGGTCGGAACGGGCGAGGAGCCGCTGCGGACGTACAACCGCTTCTCCTTCAGCCGGGGACAGCTCGCCACCATCGTCGACGCGCTCCTCTCGGCGCGCACGGCACGGCAACGGGCCCGGCTGCCCGGCCTGGATCCGAAGCGGGCCGACATCATCGTGGCCGGCGCGCTCGTGCTCGAAGGTGTCTTCGACGTCTGCGGCATCGAAGAGATGACCTACAGCGACTACGCGCTACGAGAAGGAGTGCTGCTCGACACCGTCCAGCGCACCCTCGGAGGCTCGGTCCACCATCTGCGAGACGTGTCGCGGCGCAGCGTCCGCGACCTCGCCGCCGTCTACGACGAGGAGCCCGAGCACTCGGCCCACGTCGCGGGGCTCGCCCTCCAGCTCTTCGACGCCACCTCGATGCTCCACGGGCTCGACGAGGGTTGCCGGGAGTACCTCGAAGCGGCGGCCTTGCTGGCCAACGTCGGGTTGTTCATCTCCCACAGCCAGCACCATCTCCACTCCTATTACGTGATCCGCAACTCCGAGCGCTTGGTGGGGTTCACCGATCGGGAGATCGAGGTGATCGCGCTGGTCGCCCGCTACCACCGCAAGAGCGCTCCGAAAGCGACCCACGCGGAGTTCACGAGGATGCGCCGCGAGGACCAGGACGTCGTGCGGATCCTGGCCGGATTGCTGCGCGTCGCCATCGCCCTCGACCGCAGCCACGAGATGCGGATCGCCTCCGTTCGCGCCCGTCGCCGCGGCGATCTCGTCCTGATCGAAGCCGTCCCGGGCGCTGAGGCGGACCTGTCGCTCGAGCTGTACTCGGCCAACGAACGCAAGGACCTCCTCGCCGAGGCGCTCGGCGTCCGCGTCGAGGTCGTGGCGGCAACCTAGCTGTGCTCTGGGGTCAGAACGTTGAGCATGTCGGCATGTTTCATGCGGCGGGGGTGAGGCGCGCGTGGTCGACGTAGTCGGTGATGACTCGGTCGATGGTGGTCAGGGCGCGGCGAAGCTCGGGTGGTGCGGGTGGCTGGTGGCCAGCGGCGACGAGTGGTCTGAGGACGCGGTCGTGGACCTTGTTGTAGAAGACGGCGACTCGGATGCCGTCGTTGGTGAGGGTGTAGGTGTTGGTGTGGGGGATGCGTTGGATGAGCCCGTGCAGGCGGAGGCGGCGCAGGTCGTAGGTCATCTGCGATCGGGTGTAGTCCGTTCCGAGGAGTCCGGCGACCAGCCCGCGAAGGCTCTTGTTGGTGAAGCCGGCGACGGCGTGGACGAACACGCAGAGGGCGCCGGTCAGGGCCATGGCGCGTGGGTCTCCGAAGCGCAGGGCTCCGGTTCGTTGGCCCTCCCGTATGTAGGGCTGGTGGATGCGCTCGAAGAGCGCAGAGCCGATGGCACAGCCCTGACCGGCACGTTCGATCATAAGCAGACGACGGTTGACCGCGCTCGCCTTGGCGATGAGTTCGGGCAGATGCTCGAGCCGGGCGAGGATCCCGATGTCAACCGAAACCCGCACACGTTCGTTTCGGCAGATTCGTGCTGCGAGCAGGGCTTCTCCGGCTTCGTCGAGGGTCCGCGTTCTTCGAGGTGAAGTCTGCGATCGTTAGGCGGCACCTAGCAGATCGAGGTAGGAGGAAGGCGTGCACGGAAGACGGGCCGGGCTGCGGGTCGTTCACGGCAGCGGGCAGGTTGCCATCAGCGAGTCCCTGGATCCGGATCGCTTCCAGACCGACTGCGTCGACGGGTATGTGGCCTCGTGGGTCGCCCGAGGCTTCAGCCAGGCGACCGTTGACAGCGCCACGGCTCGACTGGAGCGTGTGCTGGCCGCCGTCGCCAAGCCTGCTTGGGAGGTGACGCGCGAGGACATGGACCGGGTGGTGGGGACGTGGGCGGCGGCTGGCATCGCGCCCTCCACCCGCCGCGGCTACGTGCAAGCCTTCAAGGGCTTCCACGAGTTCCTCGCCGCCCGGAAGGCGAACAGCATCGAGGCCGCGTTCGGGGTTCGCCTGGAGAGCCCGCTGGATGAGTTCAACGCCGCCCGCCACGTGGGGAACGAGTCGGCGTCCGCCGAGGCTCCACCGACGGCTGAGCGGATGGAGGAGTTCTTCGACTTCCTCCGCGACCGGGTCGCCACCGCCCGCAAGTTCGGCTCGGCGGGACGGGACTACGCGCTGTTCCGCACCCTCTATCACGCCGGCGTGCGCGCCGAGGAGGCGGCCGCGCTCGAACTGGGCGATCTGCACTTCGGGCGCGGTCCCTTCGGCAAGCTTCACGTGCGCTTCGGCAAGGGCGCCAAGACGTCGGGCCCTCGACCGCGGTGGGTGCCGATGCTCGACGGGTTGGATTTGATCTTGCGCTGGTTCGTCGACGACGTCCGCACCCGTTTCCCCGACTCCAAGGCCCTGTTCTGTGACGAAGGGGGAGGCCGACTGCACCGGGGGACAATCCGCAATCGTCTCCGTCACCTCCTGGCGTGTGAAGGACGACCGGAGGAGGAGCGCTTCACCCCCCACGGCTTGCGCCACGCCTGTGCCACCCACAACTACGAACGAGGCGTCGACCTGGTCGCTATTCAGCAGATGCTCGGGCATTGGCAGGTCGGCACCACGATGCGGTATGTCACACCATCGGCGACGTTCATCGAGGACGCCTATCGCCGGGCGGTGTCCGACACGTTGGGCAAGCTCGAGGAGGGCGACGATGGACATTAGGGTGGAGGCTGCGGATGACGGCCGCTCAGCACGAGGTGTGGACCGGCGCCCAGCTGCGCCGGTTGCTGGCCGAGCGGGCTGGGCTGGAGTTGTCGTCGGCGTCGGTGTCCGCCCTGTTCACCAAGAACCCGGTTCAGGTGAAACTGACGACGCTCGCCGCTCTGTGCACGGCCCTCGAGTGCAGTCCCAACGATCTGTTCGACGTCGACACCACCCCGGTGACGCCGAAAACCAAGCCGGCGAGGTCTTCCCGTCAGCCTCCGAAGGTGGCCCGCGGGCGTTCCATGCCGCCGCGGTGACCGCTCGGGCGTGTGTGGACTGCGGCGCTCCGGTCCGGCCTCGGGATCGGGTTCGCTGCAGCCGATGTCATCGCACCGCAGAACCCGACCAGACCTGCCACGGCTGCGGGCAGCAGCGGCGCATCGTGGGATGCGGTCTGTGCGACTCGTGCTGGCAGCACGACCCCGACCGGCTGCTCCGCCAAGCTGAGCGGATCGCCACCCGACTCGAACAGCCACCGGCGTGGCTGGCTGCCTTCGTCGACCACGCCGCGGCCCGAAACTGCGTCGGCCGCACGTCGCTCATGCTTGGTCGACTGGGACGCCTGCTCGCCGAGCCGGGACCGACCAACCCCCAGGCCCTCCTCGAGCAGGCCCATCAAACAGGAGGCTCGGGGGCGCTGGCCCGCACCCTGGAGGACTTCTTCGTCGATGCCGGACTCGCCTTTCCGATCGACCGCACCGCCCAACGCTGGTCGGCGCGGCGGCGACGCCGGATCGCGGAGGCACCCGAGCCGCTGCGCCCGGCGCTGGCCCGCTTCGCCGACACACTCGTGGCCAGCCAGCAACGTGCCCGCCAGGCCGGCACCCGACCCCGGGGCGAGCGCACCGTCGTGGACGATCTTGCCATCGTTCGCGACCTCGCCCGGTTCTTGATCGCCGAGCGGGCCAAACCGGACTGGGCGAGCATCGAGCGGGGCGACATCGAGGCATTCCTGGCCGAACGGACCCTCAGCCGGGCCCGCCGGCTGAGCACCCTGCCGCGTCTTCTTCCGCTGGGCGCGGGGCAACCGGGTCGTGCTGGTCGACCCGACCAAGACCATCTCCAGCCATCGCCACCGAGCACCACGCTCGGCGATCCTCAGCCTGGCCGAGCAGCGCCGCTTGTTCCGCCGTTGGACCACCGGCCGCGACGCCCATCCCCATGAACGCCTCGTCGGTCTGTTCGCCCTGCTGCACGCCGCCTCGTCTTCGGAGCTGCGAAACCTGAAGGTGTCCCAGATCGACGTCGGGCGACGCACCATCCGGCTCGGTCGGCGGCCGCATCCCGTTCCGCTCGACTCCGCCACATGGGACGCGCTTCAGCGCTGTCTCGATCACCGCGACGAACTCGCCACCCACAACCCGCACGTCATCGTCACCGCCATCACCAGGACGCGTCGGACAGCCGCGTCGGATCAGTACCTGTGGCGAGTGCTCGGCCCCGCGGGCATCACCCCGCGCCCCCTGCGGGCCACACGTCTGGTCGGTCTGGTCGCCAGCCTCGACCCGAAGCTGGTGTGTGAGGCCACTGGGATGGCCCCGGCGGGCGTCCTGCCCTATGCCGCCGACCAGGTCCAAGACGCTCGTCTGTCGAACCTGTGAACTTCAGGCGCGACCTTGCACACGTCGGCGGGAACGTGTGCGCTTTGGACGGCTTGTTGATGACGGTCTCGATGCGAAGGGCTCTTCCCTCCTTCAAGTACTGCTTGATCCGGGAGTGCTTGTAGCGAAAGTCGATCTTCACCTCGGTGCCCGGGCAGAACACTCGGGTGGCGAAGGGCTCTTTGGTGGTCTTGCGGACCTGGCGGGCGAACACGGCGGCCATCTCGTGGGGTCGGCCGATGCCGATGTTGTCGGCGACCAGGGACTCGAAGAAGCCACGTGCTCGGCGAGGATCGTCGAACACCAGCGTGCGGCTCACCTCGACCTGGCGCATGGACAGCTCCCACCAGTAGCCCGCAGCCCGGTCAGCGGCGGTGAAGGGCGTGGGGATGTGGGTGATCCAGCGGTCGAAGAACGACTGGACGTCGTCAGGGCCGAACCGGTCGCAGATGGTTTGCAGCGCCGTCGGCTGCGCGCAGGTAGCGAAGCCGTTGGCCAGCGCCGTGAACGTGACACCGTCCCGTTTGGCTTGGCGTTTGGCCCACTCGTGGCCGTTGACCCACACCTTTGCCGGATAGGGGAAGTAGGTGCAGATCTTGATGAAGCCGGGCCCGAAGTCGGGATCGAGCACGTAGAAGTAGTAGCTCCCGACGCGGCGCTCGGTCTTGGCGAACTCGAAGTACACGCCGCCGCCCCCGCCGGTGCGGCGAGCAGCGCTGTAGACCCACTGGAACTCTTGGGCCGACACGATGGCGACCACGCCGAACCGGCCGTCGCGTTCAGCCCGATCGAAATGAGGGCGGACATGGTCGAGCTTGCGGTCATCCCAACGAGACCGGTCGGGCTTCTTCAGTTTCAAGACCGGGATGTCGTTGGCCGAAGCGAACGCCGACACGTCGCGACGGAACCGGTTCCCGATCTTCTCCAACAGGGCAGGCGAGGCGATCCTGTTGCCCAGGTGGTCCTCCAGGAACCGACGCACTTGCGGCCCGACCTGCAGCTTCTGGACGTAGGCGTTCAGATAGAGACGATCAACGCACTCCACTTCCAAGCCCACATGTCCGTCCAGGACCTCGTTGATGTTCGTCACGCTCGCCACCGCACCAGCGTGGTCGCACGAGGGCGGGCTTGGCCCGCCCGACAGGTTCACTGCCACGACGGCCGCGCTGGGGGGAGGCCGGGAGGGGGGCCCGCCCCCCTCCCGCTAATGCCGTGACCGGTAACTGAGGCCCGGTCCGCCGAGCCAGGGTTGGTGCCGACAAGGCGCGACGAGGAAGCAATAGTCGCAGCGCTATTGCGACGAGAAGCAACGCAGTCGGCGCCGGCACTGGCCGGCGCAACGGGGCGAACGTTGCTGGTCGCGGCACTACTAGGCCGGCACCGGCCCTACCATCGGACTCTGCCCAATGCAGCGGAGGTCGCAGTGGAACCGCTCGATTCTCGTTGGCGTCGAGCGGCACCGCGCTTCCTGCTCGTCGCCGGCGCGCTCCTCGTCGCCGCGTCCGCGAGCTCGAGCCGAGGGTCCGCATCCGTTCCGGGCTCGCGCACGACTGCTTCGGTCACGACTGGCGCCCCCACGTCGGTCACGAGCGCCGCGCTCCACCGCCCCGACCGCGACGGCCGGCGAGGCCTTCTACCGCCCGCCGGACCCGCTGCCAGCCGGCCGCCACGGCGACATCATCCGATCGGCCGAGATCGCGGCGCCCCCCGGCGCACGGGGTTGGCTGCTCATGTACCGGTCCCAGGACGCGGCCGGCCACGACATCGCGGTGACGGGCGTTCTGTACGCCCCGATCTCGCCGAGCAGCGGCCCGAGACCCATCGTGGCGTGGGCCCACGGAACGACCGGGCTGGCCGCTCGCTGCGCCCCCTCGAAAGCCGCCATTCGCGGTACTGGCACCGAGCGCCTGCTCGCCGGGGCGGTGCTGTCCATGGGCTACGCCTTCGTCTACACGGACTACGAGGGACTCGGGACGCCGGGAGTGCACACCTATGTGGTGGGCGAGAGCGAAGGCCGCACCGTCCTGGACAGCATCCTCGCCGCCGCCCGCTTCCCCGGCGCCGGCACCACCAGCGCGTCGCCCTCGGTGGTGTGGGGCCACTCCCAGGGAGGCGGCGCCGCACTCTGGGCGGCCCAACTCGCCCCCACCTACGCGCCGGACGCCCACGTGACCGGCGTCGTGGCCGGAGCGCCGGCCGCCGAGCTGGTCACGCTCGGCAACGACCTGCGCACGAGCCCGTTCTTCGGCTACCAGTTGATGGCGGTGGCCGGGTTCCACGCCGCCTTCCCCGCGTTGCCGCTCGCAGCCATCCTGACGCCCGCGGGCCGAGCGGAGGTGGCGCGTGTCGCCGGCCAATGCGCCGATCAGACCCTCACCGAGCTACGGGGGCAGGATCCGAACCGCTACTTCACGCCGGCAGCGCTCACCAACCCGGCGTGGAGAGCGGCGTTCGACCGTGAGAGCCCTGGCGGGACGGCGACTTCGGTGCCGATCTTCATCTACCAGGGCACCAACGACGAGCAGATCCCGGTGGCCACCAGCGCCACGGTCGCCGCGAAGTACTGCCGGCTGGGCGTGACCGTGGTGCGCAAGGTCTATCCCGGCGCCACGCACACGACCGTCATCCCCGCCGCGTTGGGCGACATCTCCGCGTACATCGGAGCCCGCCTCGCCGGTCAGCCCGCACCACGGTCCTGTTGACCAGCGGCGCTGGTAGCGTGCACGGCGAAGGGGAGTAGTCCTCCGCCGTTCGGTCGACATGCTGGCCTCCGGGCCCGGCCGTTCGGGTCCGGTCCTCCGGGCGGACGAGACCTTCGGCACCGGCCCACCCGCCGCGCCGAGGTCGCGTCATCAAGTGCCTCGGCCCGGCTCGACGGAGGAGACGACCATGGATGGCTTCGTGGTGGCGTTCGGCGTGAGCCTGGGCGCCATCTTCGTGGCCGAGCTCGGGGACAAGAGCCAACTCATGGCGCTCGCCTTCGCCACGCGCTTCCGGGCCCTCTCGATCTTGATGGGCATCACCATCGCTACCGCGGTCGTCCACGCCGTCTCCGTCGGGCTGGGCGCGGTGCTCAGCGTCAGCCTCCCGACCCGGGCCATCACCATCGCCGCCGGCGTGCTCTTCCTCGGGTTCGCGGTGTGGACCCTGCGCGGCGACACGCTCAGCGAAGGAGAGCTCGAGCGAGCGGAAGGCCGCTCGGAGCACTCGGCCGTCGTTACGGCCAGCATCGCCTTCTTCCTCGCCGAGCTCGGCGACAAGACGATGCTGGCCACCATCACCCTGGCGACCAAGTACCAAGCCTTCGGGGTGTGGCTGGGATCGACACTGGGCATGGTGCTGGCCGACGCGCTCGCCATCCTCGTCGGCCAGCAACTCGGCCAGCGGCTGCCCGAGCGGGCCATTCACGTCGGTGCCGCGGTGCTGTTCGTCGCCTTCGGCGTCGGATTGCTGCTGGACGGCATCCTCGCCTGACGGACGCGGCGCGATTGCCGCCCGAGCCGGACGGGATGGGATGATGCCCGGCACGCGGGCGCCCTGGGGGTGGCATGAAGTTCGGGATCTTCTACGAGCACCAGATCGGGCGGCCGTGGGACGAGGACACCGAGCGCCGGCTGATCCAGGACGCGCTCGACCAGGTCGAGCTGGCCGACTCAGCTCGGCATCCAGTACGTGTGGGAGGTCGAGCACCACTTCCTCGAGGAGTACAGCCACTCCTCGGCCCCCGAGGTCTTCCTGGCCGCGTGCAGCCAGCGCACCAAGAACATCCGTCTCGGCCACGGGATCATCCTCACCTCGCCGCGGTTCAACCATCCGGCCCGCACCGCCGAGCGGGTGGCCATGCTCGACCTCGTCTCGAACGGCCGCGTCGAGTTCGGCTCGGGCGAATCCTCGAGCACCGCCGAGCTCGGCGGCTTCGGCCAGCACCTTCGAGGAGAAGCGGGACGCGTGGCTCGAGGGGCTCGAGGTCGCCGTCCGGTGCATGACCGAGCAGCCCTTTCACCGGCGTCGAGGGCCGGTTCGTGTCGATGCCGCCGCGCAACGTCGTGCCCAAGCCGGTGCAGAAGCCCCACCCGCCGCTGTGGGTGGCCTGCTCGCGCCGCGACACGATCCTCCTGGCCGCCGAGAAGGGCATCGGCGCGTTCACGTTCGCCTTCATCGACCCCGAGGAGGCGCGCCACTGGGTGACCGACTACGAACGGACCCTCGCCGAGCGGGGCGTCCCGGTGGGCCTCGCCGTCAACCCGCAGGTCGCCTGCGTCGACGCACGATGATGCTGCACCACGACGAGGAGACGGCCATCCGCCGCGGCATCGAGGGCGCCAACTTCTTCGGCTACTCGCTCGGCCACTTCTACGTCTTCGGCGAGCACCGCCCGGCGACGCACCAACGTGTGGGAGGAGTTCCTGGACAAGCGGGCAGAGGTCGGCTACGACCCCGAGGTCGCGGCGCGGGCCCTGAGGAGGAGACGCTCGGGGCCAAGCTCGCTGTCGGGCGATTCCAGTGCCGGCTTACGCGGCGCGATCGGCACGCCCGAGCAGGTTCGCGCGCTACCTGCGCCGCTACGAGGAGGCCGGCGTCGACCAGGTGATCTTCGTGCTGCAGGCCGGCCGCAACCGCCACGAGGACATCATGGAATCGATCGAGCTGTTCGGCCACGAGGTGCTTCCCGAGTTCGCCGAGCGCGACGAGCAGCAGACCGCGGCCAAGGCGGCCCGCCTGGCGCCGGTCATCGAGCAGGTCATGGCGCGGAAGGAGCGGGTCGAGCGGGACATCGGCGACTACTCGTTCAAGGCGTACATCCGCCAGCTCGCCGACGACTCCGGCGACGCCACGATCCGCGAGTTCGTCGGTCAGTACGCCGAGGATCGCGCCGCGGGGCGCGTCGACACGGTGCTCAACGGCTGATCGAAGCTCGCCTCCGGCCCATGAGGCCGAGATCGGCCAGACTCAGGGCGCGGCGGTCGTCGGCGCAGCGGGCTTGGCCACCGTGGTGGTGGGCTTGGGCACGGTCGTCGTCGGCCTCGGCGCAGTCGTCGTGGGCCTTGGCGCCGTGGTCTGCGCCGTCGGCTTCGTGGTGGCGACCGGGACGGTCGTCGACGAGGCCGTGGTGCTCGGCGCCGCGGTGGTGGTCGTCGCGCTCGGGTCGAGATGGTCGAACGGCGGGGGCTGCGCGCCGTAGGCCTCGGGATCCTTGACGCCGTCGAACACGAAGACCTGGTCGCCGTTGTGGACGAGGGTCGGGAAGTACTCGGCGATGTGCATCGGGATGCGCACGCAGCCGTGCGAGGCGGGGTACTTGGGCACGGAGGTCATCCCGTGCACTGCGATGCCGAAGTTGAAGTAGACCGGGTTGTACATCCGTCCCAGATCGCCCTCGTACCAGCCGGACTGGCGGCGGTTGAAGCGGTAGATGCCGCCCGGGGTGATGGCCTTGCCGCAGACCGGAGTGCCGTCGGTGCGGGTGGCGCAGTAGTCCTTCCCGCTGCCGGTGGAGACGTGGGTGATCAGGTGCAGCTGGCCCTGCACGAAGAGCAACCCGGTCTGCTGCGGCAGGAACACCTCGAAATGGGTCGAGGTCGCCTTTGGCCGAGGATCGGGGAAGGTGATCGGGTCCTGCAGGTGGTCCCACATGGCGGGCGTCACGACTCCGTTGACCGCGCGACCGGTGAGCCCCAGCCCGTAGGACTGGTACGCCCAGATGGCCGACGTGGTCGCCGGACCGTAGATGCCATCGACGGCGCCCGGGTCGAACTTCAGCTCGATCAGGCGCTGCTGGAGCCGCCCGACGTCATCGCCCTTCGAGCCCTGGTGCAACGTGCGGGTGAGGGGCACCTTGGCCACCGTCGCAGGCGCGGTGATCGTGGTGGAAGCGGAAACGGCCGGCGCGCGTGACGTGACGGAGGCGGTCAACGCGGCCACCGACGCCGGCGCGGTAGAAGGGTCGCTGGTGCGGGCCGAGCCCTCGAGGCAGCCGACGAGGAGGACGCAAGCGGCCGCGATGCCGACCGGCGCCCAACGCCTGAGCTGCATGCCATCCACTCCTCGGGGGGTTGCGCGCCCCCGACGTGGTGGATGGGCACGGCGAACGTCCCGGCAGACTACCAAGGGCGTCGCGCCACCACGCAGTCAGACCGGTGGCTCGCCGGCCACGGAGGGCGGTTGGATGCCTCGCAGCTCCCGCCGCAGCGCGAACATCTCCCGGAGCAGCTTGACGATCACGGCGGGGGAGCTGAGGGTCGAGACCCCACGGGTTCGCGGGAAGTAGTCGACCCCGAACTGCACCACCTTGAAGCCCGCGCCGACGGCGCGGACGATCAGCTCCGCGTCGATGAACGATCCCTCGCTCTCGAGGTGGATCACGTCGAAGATGCGCCGGTGGGTGAGCTTGCAGGCGAAGTTGATGTCCCGCATGCGGACACCGAACAGGACCCGCACGAGGGCGTTGTAGATGGTCGAGTAGATCACCCGCACGTACCCCTCGCCCGTGCGGTCGAAGCGATAGGCCGAAACGACGTCGGCCTCGTAGCTGCGCATCAGGCGGCACGCCTTGGCCAGCTCGTCCATGTCGAAGGGGAGGTCGGCGTCGGAGTACAGCACGAGCTCGCCCCGGGCCTCTGCGTACCCGGTCTTCAGCGAGCCGCCGAGCTTGCGGTTCCTCGCGTGGTGGACGACGCGGATCCGGCGATCCGCCGCCGCCAACTCGTCGGCCAAGCGACCGGTGGCGTCGGTCGAGGCGTCGTCGATGATCAGCAGCTCGTAGTCGCGAATCTCGCCCTGCCTGATCAGCCCCTCGCAGGCCTCCCGGGCCGCGCCCACCGCCCGGCCGATGTACTCCTCCTCGTTCCACATGGGGAAGAACACCGTGAGCGAGGCGAAGTGCGGCTCGGGCACGCCCGCGCAGGGTACCGGTACAGTCGCCGCCGATGGCCATCAGCGAGCGCGACCTCGGGCCTGGCCGTCACCGCCGAGGACGTCGACAAGGCCGCGGCCGCCATCGCCGGCCAGGTCGTGCGCACACCGACCCTGTACTCGGCCACCCTCTCGGCGATCACCGGTGCGGAGCTGTGGCTCAAGTTCGAGAACCTCCAGTTCACGTCGTCGTTCAAGGACCGCGGCGCGCTCTACCGGCTCCAGCAGCTCACGCCGGAGGAACGCCGCCGCGGCGTCGTGGCGATGTCCGCCGGCAACCACGCCCAGGGCGTCGCCTACCACGCCACGCGCCTCGGCATCCCGGCCACCATCGTGATGCCGCGCTTCACCCCCAACGTGAAGGTGCGCAACACCGAGGCCCTCGGCGCGACCGTGGTGCTGCAAGGCGAGGACCTCCGCGACGCCATGGCGGTCGCCGAGGCGCTCCAACAGCGCGAAGGGTTGGTGTGGGTGGCCCCCTTCGACGACCCGTTCGTGATCGCGGCGCAGGGCACCGTGGCCATCGAGCTGCTCGACGACGCCCCCGACCTCGACGTGCTCGTGGTTCCGGTGGGCGGCGGAGGGCTCCTGGCCGGCATGGCCCTCGTGGCCCGGCGGCGCCGGCCCGACATCGAGTTGATCGGGGTCCAGAGCGAGCTGTTCCCCTCGGTGGCCGAAGCCACCCGCCGGCGGGGCCCCGGCGGCTCGCGCGAGTCTTCGGCGACGGGGAGCCGGAGCGGCGTGCGGACCACCATCGCCGAAGGCATCGCCGTGCCCGAGGCGGGGCGTCTCACGATGCCGATCATCGATGCCTTGGTCGACGACGTGGTGCTCGTGTCGGAGGAGCGGATCGAAGATGCCATGAACCTTCTGCTCGACATCGAGAAGACGGTGACGGAGGGAGCCGGGGCCACCGGGCTGGCCGCCATCCTCGACCAGCCCGAGCGCTACGCCGGACGGCGCGTCGGTCTGGTGCTGACGGGGGGGAACGTCGGATCCGCGCGTGCTGGCCTCGGTCATCATGCACGGGCTGGTGCGCACCGGTCGGCTCACGCGGTTCTCCGTGGTCGTCGCCGACGTGCCGGGCTCGCTGGCCCGCCTCGCCACCGTCGTGGGCACCGAGGGCGGCAACATCGTCGAGGTGGCCCACCAGCGAATGTTCAGCGACCTGTCCGCCAAGAGCACCGTGATCGAGCTGGCCGTCGAGTCGCGCGACCAGGCCCACACCGAGCGCATCATCGCCGCCCTGGAGGCCGACGGCCTCGCCGTGCGCCGCGGGCACGCCTGAGCGCCCGCGGGCCGCCACCGCTGAAGACCGGCACGGGCACGCCTGAGCGCCCGCGGGCCGCCACCGCTGAAGACCGGCACGGGCACGCCTGAGCGCCCGCGGGCCGCCACCGCTCTCGGCGAACTCTCAGCCCGGTGCGCTTCCCCACCCGGACCGAACGGGTAGCTTCCAGCCCAGCGATGACCTCCCCCCTGCCCCGGCCCTTGCCGCCGCCTGGCACCTCGCGGCCGCGACCGCCTCTGGCTCTCCCGGCGTTGCCCGATCCGACTGAGCCGCCGGTGGCCGCCGAGGCGCCCGCGCCCGACGCCGCCGAGACCCACACCCCTACGGCGACGCGGGCCATCACCACCATCGGCACCACCGGGGCGCCCTGGGTCCGCCTCCCGCCCCTCGCGCCGACACGGCCTGGCCGACCCAGGAGGACCAGGACCACCGCCGCCGCACGGTCGCGCAACGGCTCATCCTCTGCGTCGGCTACGTGCTCGTGACGGCCGGCCTCGGCATGGTCGCCTACACCGGATGGCTCCTCGACAGCACCCCGGTCTGGTACCTCTGGTGGCCGGCGGCCATCGCCCCGGCCGTGGTTGTCGTCATCGGCGCGGCCATGGGCTGGCGCAACGTGGTGATCATCGCCGTGCTCGCGACGGCGTGGTACGGGGTGCTGGCCACGGTGGACCTGGTGGTCTCGACACCGGTCGGCGTCGTGGAGGTACCGGTGGCGCTGGCCGCCATCGGTGTGACGACCGCGGCCTGGGCGGTCGACCCCCACCCGTTGGATCAGTCCGCTCCCGACCAGCCGCCCCTCGCGAACACCGCGGGGTGACCGCCGGTGTGCCAGAACACCACGTCGTCCCCTGAGCCGAAGCGACCGGCCCCGGCCATGGCGAGGAGCCCGGCGAAGCCCTTGGCCGTGTAGGTGCGGTCGAGCACCCAGGCTCCGTGGCGGGCGGCCCAGGCCGCGGCCGCGTCCCCCTCCGGCGTGGGCACGCCGTAGCCGGCGCCGATCCAGTCGGGCACCACCACCGGGTCCGCGAGATCGCCGCCGACGGGCCCGCCGCATCCGGCGAGGTCCAACGCGGCAACGGCCAGGTCCGCGGCATGGCCGGGGAAAGAGGCGACGGCCGGCGCTACCGCGACCGCGATGACCTCGGCAACGGGCAGACCGGCGGCGCGCCACAGCGCCTGGCCGGCCAGGAGCCCGGCGTGAGTGCCGCCGCTCGAGGTGGCGAACACGATGGCGGCTGGAGCCACCCCTACCGCGCTCGCCTGGTCGGCCAACTCGGCGAAGGCGGCGAGGAACCCGAGCGCGCCCACCGCGGTGCTGCCCCCGATGGGGATGGTCGCAGGCCGCCGGCCCTCCTCGCGCAGGTGCGTGGCGAGCGCATCCTTCGCTTCCTCCAAGGCCGGCCAGTCGGTGACCCCGGCGAAGTGCAAGGTCGCGCCGAACATCGCGGAGAGGAGCTGATTGCCTTCGCGGCTCTCTGGCGCCCTACCCCCGAGCACCAGGTGGGTGTCCAAGCCGAGCACCGCGCCCGCGGCCGCGGTCATCCGGCAGTGGTTGGACTGGGCCGCGCCCACGGTGACGAGCGTGTCGGCTCTGCCGGCCATCGCCTGGCCACACAGGAACTCGAGCTTCCGGGCCTTGTTTCCACCGAGGCCGAGGCCGGTGAGGTCGTCGCGCTTCACCCAGAGCCGAGCCCCGCCAGGCAGGCGGGGCCCGCGCTCGAGTGGTGTCGGAAGGGTGGCAAGACCGGCGCGCGGTCGATCGGCGAGGCCGGCGAGGAGCACCTTCGGGTCCGCAGCCACGCCCGTCAGCGTCGCAGACTCGAGTAGCCCGCCGCGGCGAAGCGGCGCGGCTCACACTTCGGCCAGCCGCCCCGCGAAGTAGCGCCGTTCGGGCTCGGTGGCGGCCAAGCCGAGCGCCCGTCGATAGGCCTGCCGAGCCTCCTCTCGCCGGCCCACCCGGCGAAGGAGATCCGCCCGGGCGGCGTGGTAGGGCAGGTAGTCGTCGAGCACCCTGCTCAGCGGCTCGGTCAGGGCCAGCCCGGCGGCCGGCCCGTCGGCCATGGCCACGGCGACAGCCCGGTTCAACTCGACGACCGCCGAGCCCGTGAGCCCACCCAGGAGGGCATAGAGGTCGGCGATGCGGGTCCAGTCGGTGGCCGCCGCCACCGGCGCACGGTCGTGCTCGAAGGCGATGGCCGCTTGCACGGTGTAGGGACCGGCCGGGCCGGCCGCCCACGCCTCGTCGAGCAACATGGTCCCTTCGGCGATCTTCGACCTGTCCCATCGACCGCGGTCTTGTTGTTCGAGCAGGACGAGCTCTCCGTCCTCCAGCCGCGCCGGGCACCGGGCATCGGTCAAGAGGAGCAACGCGAGGAGCCCGGCGACCTCGGCGTCGTCGGGCAGAAGGCGATGCAGCAGCCGAGCGAGGCGGATGGCCTCGTCACACAGCTCGACCCGCACGAGGGCTTCGCCCGCCGTGGCGAGGTAGCCCTCGTTGAAGACGAGGTAGACCACGGCGAGCACGTCCGCCACCCGATCGTGCAGCTGCTCGGGGGGAGGCACGACGAAGGGCACCCCAGCGCGGCGCAGCTTGCGCTTGGCCCGCACCAGCCGCTGCGCCATCGTGGCCTCGGGCACGACGAAGCCACGCGCGATCTCGACGGTGGTGAGGCCGGCGACGGCTCGCAAGGTGAGCGCCACCCGTGCCTCCATGCTGAGCGCGGGATGGCAGCAGGCGAAGAGCAGCTCGAGCTGCTCGTCCCCGAGCCGCTCCTCGGTGTCGTCGGCCCCAGCGCCTTCGGCTTCTTCGATCTCCCGGGCCAACAACGCGGCCTGCTCGGTGAAGCGGGTCTCCCGCCGCAGCCGGTCGAGCGCCTTGCGCCGAGCCGTCACCGTGATCCAGGCACCCGGCCGCTCGGGCACCCCGCTGCTCGGCCAGGTGGCGAGGGCAGCGGTGACGGCGTCCTGCACGGCGTCCTCGGCCAGCGCCAGGTCGCCGAGGTCCCGCACGAGAACCCCGACGACCTGGCCCCACTCGTGGCGCACGAGGCGTTCGAGCTCCGCAGGCGCCGTCATCACATGCCAGGGATCACCCGGATGGGACGCACCTCGACGGACCCGTACCTGGCCCCAGGGATCTTCGCCGCCCATGCCAACGCCTCGTCGAGGTTGGGCAGATCGAGGATGTAGTACCCGCCGAGCACCTCCTTGGTCTCGGCGAAGGGGCCGTCGGTGGTGAGCACCTTGCCGTCGCGCACCCGCACCGTGGTGGCCACGTCGGCGGGCTCGAGGGGGTCTCCGGCCTGCATCACGTTCTGGTCGAGAGCATCCTGGGTGAACGCGAAGTATCGCTTCGTCTCGTCTTCTCGCAGGCTCTCCGACGGCAGGTTGCTCGGATCGCCATAGATGAGGAACATGTAGCGCACGTCGATCTCCCTTCTCCGGCGGAGGGACGATCCCTCCGCCCTCACGACGAACGGCGGGATTCGAAATCGACAGGAATCGGGAAGAATCCTCGCGTGCCCGCGCGTGATCGGCTGGCGACCTACCGGGACAAGCGCGACTTCACCGCTACCCCCGAGCCCGCCGGTGAGATCGCCGCCGCCCCGGACAGCCACCCCCGCTTCGTCGTCCAGCAGCACAGTGCCACCCGGCTGCACTGGGACCTGCGCCTCGAGCACGACGGCGTGCTGCTGTCATGGGCCCTGCCGCGCGGCATCCCGTGGACCCCGGCCGTGAACCACCTGGCGGTGTCGACCGAGGACCATCCCATGGAGTACCTCGACTTCCACGGCGACATCCCCGAGGGCGAGTACGGCGCCGGCACCATGACCATCTGGGACGAGGGATGGTACGAACCGGAGGAGCTCACGCCGAAGAAGGTCGTCGCCGTCTTCCACGGGAAGCGGGTGGCGGGCCGCTACGCGGTCGTTCTCGACGCGAGGGCGGGACTGGATGATCCATCGCATGGATCCGCCCGTCGACCCGGAGCGACGGCCGGTCCCGGAGGACCTCCGCCCCATGACCGCCACGACAGCGCCGTTGCCGACGGGACGGGGCTGGGCCTACGAGCCGAGGTGGCGGGGCCTGCGCGTGCTGGCCTTCTGCGAGCCCGGGCGCGTGGCGATGGTCGACGAGGGCGGCGTCGAGCGCACGGCGAGCTTCCCCGAGCTCCGCCCGATCGGGCGCGCCACCGGCAGCACCGAGGTCGTGCTCGACGGGGTGATCACCGCGCTATCCGGCGCCGACGATCTCGTCGGGCGCCGATCGGCCGCGAAGAGCGACAGCACCCGCCGCCGATTGGCCCGGGTCGAGCCCGTGACCCTGGTGCTGTTCGATGCGCTGTGGCTCGACGGCCACCCGTTGACCGATCGCCCGTGGGACAACCGCCGGGAGGTCCTGGACGGGCTCGCCTTGACCGGCCCCGCGTGGGCGACCCCGGCCGCCTTCCTCGAAGGAGGGCGCGATCTGCTCGCCGCCGCGCCCGCGCAGGGGCTGACCGGGGTGGTGGCCAAACGCCGCGCCTCCGCCTACCAGCCCGGGGCGCGCTCAACCGACTGGATCGACGCCCGCGCCTGAGGGGGCGAGCGCGCCTCGCCGCAGGAGCGGGAACGTCACCGAGAAGGTGGCGCCCCGGCCGGGCTGGGTGGTGACGGAAGCGTGGCCGCCGTGGGCGCGGGTGATGGCGGCGACGATGGAGAGCCCGAGCCCGGCCCCTCCGTGGTCGCGGGTGCGAGCCGGGTCGACCCGGTAGAAGCGGGAGAACACCTGCTCGGCCTGGTCCTTGGTGAGCCCGGGCCCGTGGTCCTCCACCTCGAGCCACCCGGCCTCAGCGCCGGCCTTCACCCGCACCTGGATGGCCGAGCCGGGCGGTGTGTGGACCCGCGCGTTGCCGACCAGGTTCGCCGCCACCTGGATGAGCCGGGCCTGATCGCCTTCGACCACGACCGGCGCAGGCGCAGCGAGGGAGATGTCCCTTCCGGGCTCGACGGCGCGGCGCGTCGGCGACGACCTTCGCGGCCACGTCGGCGAGGTCGACGGCCTCGCGGTCGAGGGGGCGACCTTCGTCGAGGCGGGCCAGGAGCAACAGGTCGCCGACGAGGTCGGACATGCGCAGCGCCTCTTCCTCGATCCTCGTCATGCTTCGCTCCACCTGCTCGGCCTGGGCGCCGCCGCCTCGGTGGTAGAGCTCGGCGTACCCGCGGATCGAGGTGAGCGGCGTGCGCAGCTCGTGGCTGGCGTCGGCCACGAAGCGCCGCAGCGTCGCCTCCGTGGCCGCTTGGCGGGCGAAGGCATCCTCGATGCGCCCGAGCATCGTGTTGAGCGACCGACCGAGGCGCCCGACCTCCGTCCTCGGTGAGGTCTCCTGGATCCGCTGGCCGAGACCGGTCGCCGCGATCGACTCGGCGGTGTCCTCGATCCTCCGCAATGGCCGCAGCCCCAGGCCGGTGAGCCACCACGCCAGCGCGGCGACCGCGGCGAGCGCGACCGCGCCGACGATCACCTCCACGAAGATCAGGCGACCGATGGTGTCGTTCACGTCGGTGAGGGGGACGGCCACCGCGAGGGTGCCGCCCCCGGGGGCGCTATCCACCCGCACGCGGTAGGCGACGGCGCGGCCCGTGCCGCGGCTGCCGACATCGAAGCGTGATCCCATCGTCCACTGTGAAGCGTCGGGCAGCCGCGGCGGTTGCACCGGGTTGGCCGGCGTGCGGAGGAAGCCCTGGGCCACCGTCTTCCCTGACGCGTCCAGCAACACGGCGTAGACCCCGCTGAAGTCGACGAGGCCTCGCCCGAAGCCCCCGCCAGCGCGCTGGTCGCCGAGGAGGGCGCCGGTGGCGGGGGCCTGCATCGCCCGGATCTGCTGATCGAGGCGATCGACGAGGAAGCCGCGCACGAGCCGCGGCACCACGATGCTCACGGCCACCAAGCCCACCGCGGCGACGGCCACGGTCACCAGCGCCAGGCGGCCCCGCAGCGACATCAGTCGGGCGGGAGTCTGAGGCTGTACCCCACGCCCCGCACGGTGTGGATCAGCGGGATGCCGTCGGCGTCGACCTTGCGCCGGAGATAGGACACATAGGTCTCGACGATGCCGGCGTCACCCCCGAAGTCGTATTCCCAGACGTGATCGAGGATCTGCGCCTTGGAGAGCACGCGGTCGTGGGTTGCGAAGGAAGTAGCGCAGCAGCTTGAACTCGGTCGGCGTCAGCTCGAGGTGTCGGCCGTCGCGACGAACTTCGTAGGTCTCCTCGTCGAGCTCGAGGTCGGCGAAGCGCAGCACCGTTCCGTTCGACGTTGTTCCCGTGCGGCGCAGCACGGCGCGCACTCTGGCGACGAGCTCTTCGAGGCTGAAGGGCTTCGTGACGTAATCGTCGGCCCCGAGGGTGAGGCCGCGCACCTTGTCCTCGGTGGCGTCACGCGCGGTGAGGAAGAGCACGGGCGTGCGGGTGCCGGCGAGGTTGAGGCGGCGTTGCACGTCGAAGCCGTCGACGTCGGGCAGCATCACGTCGAGCAGGATGACGTGGGGGCGGAACTGCTCGACCTGTTCGAGGGCCACGCGACCGGAGCCGGCCGTGGCCACCTCGAAGCCTTCGTACCGCAAGACGGTGGCGACCAGCTCGGTGATGGAGGGCTCGTCATCGACGACGAGGACCCGGGAAGCGGTATCGGAGAGGACCATGGCCACGAGGCCATTGTCCTCGACCGACCTGGGCCACCGGTCGGCGGAACCTGGGAGTTTGCTGAGAGCCGCGGGCGAAGCGCCCGTCAGGACGTTTCGGGCGAGATGAGCTGATCCTTCATCGTCTCCAGGGCTCGGCGCAGCAGGCGCGAGACGTGCATCTGGCTGATGCCCACTTGCTCGGCGATCTCCGACTGCGACATCTCGTGGACGAAGCGCAGTTCCAGGATCCGCTGCTCGCGCTCGGGGAGGTGACCCATGACCCGGCCGAGCAGCACCCGGGCCTCCACCACCTCCTCGGGTGTGCCCGGCGAGGCCAACCGCTCGCCGAGCCCGGGACCGTCAGGCCCCGCCGGGGCGTCGAGGCGATGCGGCCGGTACGCGGCGCCCGCTTCCGCCGCCTCGAGCACGTCGTCAACCCCGACGCCGAGCTCTTGCGCGAGCTCATCCGGCGTCGGCGAGCGCCCGAGGCGTTGCTGCAACGCCTCCGCCGCCGGCCCCATCCGTACGTGGAGGTCCTTGGCCCGCCTCGGCACGTGCACGGCCCACGTGGCGTCTCGGAAGTAGCGCCGGAGCTCCCCGAGGATCGTCGGCACCGCGAAGCCGGCGAAGGGGGTGCCCTGCTCGGGGTCGAAGCGGTCAACCGCCTTCACCAGACCCATGAGGGCCACCTGGTTCAGGTCGTCGAGCGACTCTCCGCGATCGGCGAAGCGGCGGGCGCAGTGGTGGGCGAGGCCGACGTGCATCTCGACCAGGTGATCGCGGTCCGCGGCGCGACGCTCTCGCCGGAAGCGGCGGAAGCCCTCGGCCAGCTCCGCATCGTCACGCTCCACCCAGTGCTCCCGCCAACGTACAGCTGACCGAGAACCGCAGCCGCCCGTCCCGGAGGGCGAGCTCGTGGCGGTCGGCCACGGCCCGGAGGATCTGGCGGCTCAACGCGAAGCGATCCGGGTCGAGCTCGGCCGGGCCGGCTGACGCGGTCTCCCCGAGGATGTCGAGCCGATCGCCGGCGAGGGTGAGCACGAGCGAGAGCGCGGTGCCGTCACCGGCTTCGATGAGCGCGGCGCAGATCTCGTCGACGGCGATCTTGACGTCGTCGATCGTGTCGATGTCGGTGCCGGCGAGGCTGGCCAGGCCGCTGACCGCCAGCCGCACGACGCGCACCACGCGCGTGTCGGCGGGAAACTCCACCTTCACCACCGTCGGGTCGCCGCTGTCGGACACGCCGTTCGCTCCTCTCGCCGTGGCTGGCTCTCGCCCCCGGCCGCGACCCCTGGATCTCCGATCCCGTCTGGTCGGGCCAGCATTCCCCGAGTGCGCTGGCAGGCAAACGCTCAGGCCCTCGGGAACAGCTCCTGCAGCCCGGTCATCTCCAGCAATCGATCGACCAGGGGGCTCGAACCGATCAACTGCACCGACGCACCTCGCGGGTGATCGCCTGCTGGGTGACGATCAGCGTGCGGAGCCCCGCCGAGTCGAGGAACCGCACGCCTGACAAGTCGAGGGCCAGGTCTCCATCCGAGTGGGCCAAGGCGTCACCCAGCTCGGCCTCGAGCCGCCCTGCGCTCGCGGTGTCCACCTCGCCGACGACGGTGACGACGACGCGGTCGCCTTCAGAGGCGACGCTCACTGCCAACGGCTCGACGGGGTGCTCGGTCACGGCGGCATCGTAGACATGGGATCACGCCGGCGCGACCCGCATCAGCGCAGCGTGTCCAGCGCGCTTGGCAGATCCGCGACGAGCCCCACGATCTGCCCCACCCCGGCCACGGCGAGCGCGCCCCGCACCGCCGAGTTCGCAGGCACGACGACGCCCAACCGCTGCCGGTGCGACCACAACCCTTCCGCCAGCTGCACGAGGAGATGGATGCCCGCACTGTCCAGGAAGGTCACCCCTCCGAGCTCGAGCACGAGGCCGGGGTCATCGGGTGATACTGCCCCGAGCGCCGCCTGCCGGACGACGTCGACAGCCGCGAAGTCCACGTCACCACTCACCCAGAGCACGGGCGCCTCCCCGTCGTGGTCAACACGCACGGTGGTCACGACTTCCTGCCCAGGCGTCGCGTCATCGTAACCGTGGTGCCCTCCGGCCCGGGCTGAATCACCGCGTCGGTGAGGCCGCGCACCAGGGCGAGCCCGCGCTTGCCGCCCGTCGTCGCCCCCTCGTGGCGCCACGTGCCGGAATCGCGAACCGTGGCGACGATGTCGGTCGCCGTCTTGTGCACCTCGACCTCGGCCGTACCCCCGCGTAACCCGTAGGCATGCTGGAGTGAGTTCACAGCCGCCTCGGCCACGGCGAGGGTGATGGCGAGGACGTCGTCGTCGCCCACGCCGTTGTTGGTGAGCCACCGACCCAAGGTGGCGCGCAGGCCCCGCACATCACTGAGGCTGCGGAGGGGGTTGAAGACGAGATGGTCGCGGTCCGAGACCATGCGGGCGATGAGGAAGGCCGCGTCGTCGAGCTGCCCGCCTTCGCCGATGAGCGCGAGCACGCGATCGGCCACGGCGGCGAGCGATTCGGCGGGCCCGGCGAGCGCCTGCTCGGCGCGCCGGATCCCGTCGTCGATGGACGCACCGCGCCGCTCGACGAGCCCGTCGGTGAACATCGCGAGGATCGATCCGTCGGCCAACTCGGTCGACGCGTCGGAGTAGCGCGCGTGCGCGATGACGCCGAGCGGCACCGACCGGCCGCCCTCCAGCACCTCGACACGGCCGTCGGCGCGACGAACGAGGATCGGCGGATGGCCGGCGTAGGCATAGGTGAGCGTGCCGCCCGGCTCCAGCAGCGCAACCGCCATCGTGGCCATGCGACTCTGCTCGGCCACGAGCGCCTGGTTCAGTGTGGTGAGCAACGCGGCAGGGTCGTGGATCGTCGTCGAGAGGGTGCGAAAGGCAGCGCGGAGCTGACCCATGGCGGAGGCCGCCAGCACGCCGCGACCTTCGACGTCGCCGACGATCAGGCACACCCGATCGTCGGGCAGCACGAGCGCGTCGAACCAGTCGCCGCCCACCTGGCTGCCCAAGGCGCCCGGCCGGTAGTGGCTCTCGAGCTCGAGGCGCCCGACCCGGCGGGGCAGGAGCGGCAGCAGGCTGCGCTGCAGGGTGTCGGCGATGGCGTGGTCACGGTCGAACAGGTCCGCGCGCTCGACCGCCTGACCGCACAGTACCGCCAACGTCGCCAGGACCCCGAGCCGGTCCTCACCCGGGTGACCGGGTCGCTCCCAGCCAACGGCGAGGACGCCGACGACCCCGGTGCGGCCCTGAAGGGGATGGACGGCGAGCGAGCCCGCGGTGCCTGGGCCCCACAGGATCTGCGCGTTCTCGGAGTCGCTCGGGTGGACGGTGACGTCCTCGATGAGCAGCACGCGGCCGGAGGCGATGGCAGTCGACGTCACGGATGTGGGGCTGCGACGGCTCTCCGCGCTCGTCGGACGGCGGCCATGACCGGCCACGACCTCCACGTCGTCACCGCGGCTCACGAGCACCGCCCCTCGGACGGCTCCGAGTGCGGGCAGGGCGGCCTTCAGCACCGTCTCGCCCACTTCGCGCGCCGTCAGCGAGCCGGTGAGCGCGGCGGTGGTCGCCTGCAACTCGGCGAGGTAGCGCGCCGCCTTCTGCGCCTCGAAGCGGCTGGCCCGCTCGCCCGAGTAGAGCCGCGCTCGCTCGAGCGCCTCTCCGCAACGCATGCCGACGACGGCGAGGTGCGGACGCTCCTCGGCGGTGGCGGCGGGGGGCTCGTCGTAGCGCAGACCGAGCACGGCCACGCCCCGCCCATAGGCGACCAGCGGAACGGCGGCCCATGCCACCGGCTCGGCGGTCGCGTCCGCCGCGACACCAAGGGAAGGGTCAGCGCCGTCCCCGCCCGCGCTCGACCGCTCGGAGCTCCACAGGACGGGACGCAACGTGCGCGCTGCTTCGCTGAGGCCGCTCGGATCGTCGAGGGACAACTCCCCCGGCAGGGACGCGTCATGCGCGGTCTCGGCCCTCGCCAGGGTGAGGACACCGGCATCGGGATCGAGGTCGTACAGCGCCCAGAAGCGCGCCCCGACCGAGGGGACGGCGTGGGCCATGAAGATGCGGACGACATCGGCCTCGGTCAACGCGTTGGACAGCACCGCGGTGAGCCGCCCGAGCTGCTCGAGTCGCCGCGCGGCGTGCCGGGCCCGCTCGGTCTGGATGTTCTGTTCCTCGAGGAGCCGAGCCCGCTCGAGGGCTTGCCCGCACTGGGCGGCGATGGCCGCCAGCAGCTCCCGCATCGGCTTGTCGAAGCGTTGGGGCTCGGCGAAGAAGTAGTTGAGGGCCCCCGCCGGACGAGCCCCGCTCGGAACGGGCACCCACACCGCGGCCCGGGCGTCCCGGCTGGACGGGTCGCCGGCCAGGTCCGGGTAGCGCGCCAGAAGCTCCTCGCGGTCGTCGTAGTGGAGGATGTCGTTGGTGCGCAGGCACTCGCCCACGGGGATGTCGGCGTCGATCGGGAAGTCCTTCCAGCGATCCTCGACTCCGGGGAGGAAGCCGTCGGACGCGGCGAGGGACAGCGGCGAAGGATCTTCGGGCCGGACGAGGGTGACCGCTCCGGCGACGGCGCCGAGGCGGCTCGCGCTCTCCCGCAACACCACGGCGGCGATGTCTTCGGTCGTCAGGGCACGGGCCAGCGCGGCAGTCACCTCTTGGAGGATGCGGAGGTGCGCCTCGGACTGGAGGGAAGCCTCGTAGAGGCGGGCCCGCTCGAGTGACTCGGCGCAACGTTCGGCCAGGGCGCGGGCCAGAGCCCGTTCCCTCACCGTCGGGATAGCCGCCCTCGAGAACCCGAAGAGGGCCACGCCAAGCAGGTTCTGCTCGACGAGCAAGGGCAGGCCCATCACGCGGCGGTTGATGCCCATGCGAGATGCCGTCAGCAGGGGGAAATCGGCCAGCAGGGCCCGCCGGTCGAGGCTCAGGAGGGCGCGCCGGCGGGCTACCTCGGCGGCCGGCAGAGCCGCGTCGAGGGGGATCCGCTCGGCCGTGACCAACTCCTCGGCTCCCCGGCCCGCTCGCGCCAGCAGCTCGAGCGAGTCGTCGTCGACCGTGAAGAGGGCGGCGCAGCCTGCGCCGAGCACGGTGGCGCCTTCTGTGGCGACCACGTCGGCGACGTCGGCCACCTTGGGCGCTCCGGCCAGCGCCGTCATGACCCGCCGGAGCTGGGCCAGCGTGCGACCCTCTTCCAGCTTCGCCTCCCGGCTCTCGCGCTGTTGGGCGAGGAGCGTGGCGCCCACGCCCACCGCCAGGAGGAGGGCGAAGCGCAGCACCGCCCCACCGAGGTCGATGGTGGGGGCCGCCAGCGCGATGAAGAAGCCAGCCACGGCCGCGGCTACGGCCACGACGGCGGTCGGCCGGGGCGGGCCGAGGATGGCCGTGACCGCCGGGGCCAGCGCCACCGCCGCGAGCGGCGCCGCGCTCGTGCCCCAGATGTGGTTGGCGATGATCACCGCCGCCAGCACGCCCAGCCCGACCGCGAGGCCAAACACGGACCGGCTCGATGAGGACCGGGGGCGCGCCATTCTCATGGCGTGACGCGACCGGCGTGTTGCGGCCGCGACCCTCGACCTCGTCGCCCGCGGCGGGCGCCGGGCGGTGACAGGCACTCCTGCTTCCTCCCCGTGTCCCGGCCGCGCCGGACAACCCGGACGGCGGTCGCCATACCCCGAGACCGCGGCCATGAAACCAACCAGCCGCGGCCACCGGCCACCAGGGCCATCTGCCACCCTCCGATCCTGCCTCGCCAGGCCCACTCTGCGGCGGATCGGCGTCCAGTGGTGAGCAGCGCGGCCGGCGTGACAGCATCCACGGATGCCTCCGCCCCGGGCCGCCGGCGACTTCCGCCTCGGCCTCGCCACCCTCGGGGACTGGTTGCCCGACCCCGCCACGGGACAGCGCATCAGTGAGGCCGAACGCTTTCGCCAGTTCGTCGAGCTCGGGGTGCTGGCCGAGGCGCTCGGGTTCGACACCTACCACGTCGGCGAGCACCACTTCAGCGAGTACGTCGTCTCCTCGCCTGTCCCCGTGCTGGCCGCCGTGGCCGAGCGGACCTCCCGGATCCGCCTCTCCACCGCGGCCAGCCTCCTCCCCCACCACGATCCGGTGCACCTGGCCGAGGACTACGCCAGCCTCGACGTGCTGTCCGGTGGGCGGGTCGAGATCGTCGCCGGCCGCGGCGTGTACCACGGCCACTACCGGCAGTTCGGGCAGCGCTGGGAGGATTCCGAGGCCCTCCTGGTCGAGGCGGTCGAGCTGGTGCGCCGGCTCTGGACCGAGCGCTCCGTCACCTGGTGCGGCACGCTGCGGCCGCCGCTCGATGCGGTCACCATCCACCCCCGGCCCCTCCAGCGCCCGCATCCGCCGATCTGGCTCTCGGCCAGCTCCCTCGACTCGGTGGCGCGAGCGGTCTCGGTCGGCTGCCCCATCGTGGTGCCCACGGTGTCCACGGGCGTCGAGCTACCGCCCAGCCTGGCTGCGGCGTACCGCGAGGGATGGACGGCGGCCGCTCGACACCCTGACGAGGCCGCCGTCGCCCTGCACGTGCACATGTATGTCGGCGACGCGACCTCGGCCGCCGCGCGCGAGCGGTGGGCACCACACCAGCGCAGCTACCTCCGCTGGGTGCTGGGCGAGGTCCGCGGGCCGGGCACGCCGCTCCCCCCCTTCCTCGACGAGCTCGGCACGCCGGCGGCCCAGGCGGTGTGCGGCGACGTCGAGGACGTCACCGAGGAGCTCGCGGCGCGCATCGACGGCATGGGCGGCATCGATCACCTCCTCATCCAGTCGGACCAAGGGGGGCTGCCGTTCGCGGAGGCGTGCGGTTCCATCGAGCGCTTCGTCCACGAGGTGGTCCCACGCCTGCGCGCCCGCACGATTGAGAGCGCGGCGGGACGCTCCTGAGGCGCGCGAGGCTGACGGCATGGACGACGACCTGCGGCGCTTCCTGGCCGACGTCGACGAGCTCGGTTCCGCGCCCGACCCCGCCGGTCTCGCCGCGCTGGTGAGCGCGTTCTCGCTCGATGCCGACTACTGGAGCTACCAGATCAGGCGCGCCGGCGGGTCGAGCCTGGCCGTCCATCGGCCCGAGCGGGGGGTGCAGGTTCTCCTCGGCCGTCGCACCGACGGCACCATGAGCTACGTCCACTCCCACAACGTGTGGGTGGCGCTCTCGGCCGTCGTGGGCGTCGAGACCCACCGCCGCTACGACGTCCAGCCCCTCGGCGACGACCGCGCCGATCTCGTGCTGGCCGAGGAACGTCGCCTCCACGGCGGCCGCGGCGAGGTGGTCGCGTTGGTCCCTCCGCTCGACGTGCACAGCCATGGCCACGTGCGAGGGTCAGGCGACTGGCCGTACACCCTGATCGTCCTCGGGGACAGCCAGCTCCGCTACGAACGAGCCGAATACGACCTCTCTGACGGCCGGCAACGGGTGCTGCGTCCGGGCGATCGAGGGACGCTCGATCTTCCCGACCCCGAGGGCTGACCCGCCGCGTCCCGGCGCGGCTTGCCGTCAACGCGGCGAGGGCGGCTTGAGCACCTCGCGGAAGGCGATGTCGCGGTCGGCCTCGGGTTCCTTGGGGAGGCCGAGCACCCGCTCGCCCAGGATGTTGCGCTGGATCTGGTCGGTGCCGCCGCCGATCGAGTTCACGTAGGCGTTGAGCATCGCCAGCATGCAGTCGCGAGCCATGGCTGAGTCGGCCCCGCCGAGGGTCGCTTCCGCGCCGAGCAGCTCCGCGAACACCGAGCCACCGAAGTGCAACTGCTCGGACATCGCCAGCTTGCCGATCGAGGCGGCGGGCGACGAGTACCCGCGCGTCATGTCGGCGCGGGCGCGCACCGCGTTCCAACGGCTCAACGCCTTCAAGATGTGCAGCCGCACGAGATGCTGGCGGATGAGCGGGTCGTCGATCTTCCCCTGCCGCCGAGCGAGCGCTACGAGGTCGACGTCCGGCACGCCGAGTGCCGGTCGCGGCACTACGGCGTCGGACATCGGCTGGGCCGTGCCACCGTCGTCCAGCGCCGGAGGGCGTGGCTTGGGGAACATCTGGGGCGCGGCGCCGCCCATCATGGCCCGCTCGTACGCGAGCGCGGTCTGCATAACCTTCCATCCGCCGCCCGGGTCGCCGAGCAGCCCGACGTGCGGAGTGCGGGCGTCGTCCAGGAACACTTCGTTGAAGTGCGACTCCCCCGTCGCCATCTTGATCGGCCGGATCTCGACGCCAGGCTGGCGCATCGGGAAGACGAAGTAGCTGACCCCGCGGTGCTTCGGGACGTCCCAGTCCGTGCGGGCCAGCAGCAGGCCGTACTCGGCCGTGTGGGCCCCGGAGGTCCACACCTTCTGGCCGTTGACGATCCACTCGTCGCCGTCGCGCTCGGCGCGGGTCTGGACGCCGGCCAGGTCCGAGCCGGCTCCGGGTTCGCTGTAGAGGAGGCAGAAGTGGTCCTGGCTGGTGAGCGCGCTGTACAGGAACCGCCGCTTCGTCTCGTCGTGCCCGTGCGCCATGATCACGTTGCCCGCCAGGTTGGCGATGTCGTGGCCGGCCCCGGGGATCCCCCGCGCCGCGAACTCCGCCACCACGGCTCGCGACTCGGTGATCGACAGGCCCTTGCCGTACCACTCCGGCGGCCAGCTCGGTGCCGCCCACCCCGAGCCGACCACCGTCGCCATCCACTCACGGTTGCGCAGGTCCGGGTCCCAGGTCGCGTCGAGCCACGCGCCCACCTCGCGTCGCGTCCGGGCCAGGTCGGCTTCGGCGATCTCGGCCTCGGCCATCGGCCACTCCTTGGTCGTCGTGGCGGTGTGACCGAGTCTCGGCGCGGCGCACGAACGACCGCGTCCTGACTCCCGCCGCCAGGCTACTTGTCCGTGCGCGAACCAACTCCGGGCGTCGGGGAACCATCCGCTGGCGCCGTCGCCGGGGGCGGGCTACCTGCCAGCGCGATCACGCCGACGACAGCTATGACGAGGCCGACCCAGGCGGGAACGAGCCCGCCACCCTCTGAGAGGGTCTCCTGGAAGACCGCCATGCCGAAGATGACGCTGAACACGAGGGTCGACGCGTTGCTCGAGGCCATCGCCGAGGCGAGCGCGCCCGTCTTGAGCGCGGACTGCTGGAGCACGAAGCCAACCAGCGCCGAGACGATCAGCGCGTACGTCGCCCAGCTGCTGAGCAGGGCGGTGATGCCCTGCCCGAGATCGGTGACGAACACCTTCGTCACCGCCGCTTGCAACGCGAACCCGATGCCGGCCGCCACGCCGAACAGCGCGGCGCGGACTGGTCCTCGTCGGGTGCGGGCATACGCCGCCACGGCGACGACGAGGACCCCGGCGACAAGTCCTGCCGTCCACCAGGCTACGGCCGAAGGATGCTCGACGCCGCCGGTCGGCGTCCCCGCGGAGAGGAACACGATGATGCCGGCGATGACGGCGAGCGCGCCGACTATCTCCGTGCGCCCGACGTGTTGATTCGTCAGCCGAACGCCAAGCGGAAGGGCCATCACCAGGCTGAGCGTGGTGATCGACTGCACGAGCACGAGCGGCCCACGATCGAGGGCGGCCGCCTGCAGGAACCAGCCGGCGGCCTGGAGCAGGCCACCGGCCAACCACACGGGCTCATGGAGGATCTGGACGAGGAATCGGGCATCCTCGTCGCCGGCGGATGTCTGCAGCGTGCCTCGCTGCTGCAGCACCGTCCCGAGCGCAAAAGGCAAGGGCGGCCAGAAGGGCGAGCGTTACGGCCATCGGGCAACGGCGAAATTCAGGTCGCGCGGCTCGCACCCGCACGGGATTCGCGTCAGCGGGCGTCCGCCCGGGCCAGGTCGGCGGTGGTCGCCCTCGGCCGCCGAGGAACAGGATTCGCTCACGCGGCCACGGCGACGGCCCGCCCCGGATTGACGACCTCCGTCGCGTTGGGCGCGGCCGGCGCCGGCAAGCTCCGGCGCCTGATCCATTTGTCGACCTCGACGACGATGGGCAGGATCAACGCGAGGCCGAGGCAGGCCAACCACTGAGGCCCGTTGAGCGGCTGGGTGAGCAAGCCTCGTTGCAGGAAGTTGAGCTCGGTGGCCAGCACGACCAGGGCCGCCGGGATCACGAGGACCTTGATGGCACCGAGCACGGGCGGGACGAGCCCACTCGAAGGGTCGCGGCGCATCACGAGGCCGCTGAACACCGTGCCGAGACCCACGACGACGAAGCACATCGTCATCGAGGCACTCGGCTTGTCGATGGAGAGCGTGTCGGGCCCGAACACCAAGGGCACGAGAGCGGCCAGGAAGAGCACTGCGCCGTAGAGCACCCAACGTGTCACCGCGGGGCGGTTGGTGATCGGGACCTGCGGATCGCGGGGTGGCCGCTTCATCACGTCGGGGTCGCCGGGGTCGACCGCGATCACGATGACCGGGAACACCGAGATGAAGAAGTTGAGGAACAGGACCATCAGCGGGGTCATGGCCACGCCGCTGTTGATGTCGAAGGCGGTGGCGGCCAGGAAAAGGAGCACGAGCGCGAGGAGCTGGGTCATCTGGTAGCGGATGTACGACACGACCTTCGCGTAGATGGTGCGGCCCAGCTCGACTGCGTGGACCAGCGTGCCGAAGTTGTCGTCGGTGAGGATCATCCGGGCGGCCTGCTTCGACACCTCGCTGCCACTGCCCATGGCCACGCCGATGTCGGCCTGCTTGAGGGCGGCGGCGTCGTTCACGGCGTCACCGGTCATGGCCACGATGAGGCCCTGCTGCTGCATGAGGCGGGCGAGGCGCAGCTTGTCCTCTGGCGAGACCCGGCCGAACACGTGCAGCTGCGGGAGCTGGCGGGCCAGCTCGTCGTCGGAGAGTGCCTGGAGCTCGGCGCCGCTGATAGCGCCGGAGCCCAGCCCGAGGTTCTCGCCGATCGCCTTCGCGGTCACCGCGTGGTCGCCGGTGATCATCCGCACGTCGATGCCGGCGTGGAGCGCCACCTCGACAGCGCCCTTCGCCTCGACCCGCAGCGGGTCGATGATGCCGACCATGCCCACGAAGGCGAGGTCGGTGGCGAAGGCCATCGGGTTCGCGGTGACAGCGGGAAGATCGGCGTCGTCAATGACGCGGGCCGCGAAGGCGAGCACGCGGAGCCCCTTCTCGCCCATCTGCTCGTTGGCGGCCTCGATGCCGGCGCGCGCCCGGTCGATCGGGGTCTGGGAGCCGCTGAACGGGCCGCCCTCGGCGCTGCAGCGGACGAGGATCACGTCGGGCGCGCCCTTGACCAGTTCGATCAGGTGGTCGACGCCATCAACGGGCACGCGGTGGAACGTGGCCATGAACTTGTACTCGGAGTCGAAGGGCACCTCGGCCAGGCGCGGGTAGGCCCGGCGGGTCTCCTCGGCGTCGACGCCGATCTTGGCGGCCAGCACGACCAGCGCGGCCTCGGTGGGGTCGCCGACGACCGCGCCGGCGTCGGAGACGGTGGCGTCGCTGTCGAGCGCCAGCCCGTAGGCAAGGCGCGTGAAATCCGGTGCCGGCACCCCGGCGGCCGAGCGGATGCGGCCCGTCTTCCGGTAGCCCTCGCCCTCGACCGTGAACCATGAGCCGCCCGCGTAGAGCGTCGACACCATCATCTGGTTCATGGTGAGCGTGCCCGTCTTGTCGGTGTTGATGGCGCTGGTGGCGCCGAGCGTCTCGACGTCGGTCAGGTTCTTCACGACCGCCTTGGCCTCAGCGAGCTGCTTCGCGCCGTACGATAGCATCGCCGACACGAACGTGGGCAGGCCGGTGGGGATCGCCGAGATCGCCATAGCCGTACCGAGGAGCAGCACATCGCTTCCCGACAGGCCTCGGGCCAGCCCGACCACCACGATGATCACGACCGCGGTCCACGCGATGACGCCGAGCACCTTCGTGAGCGTGTCGAGCTCCTTCTGGAGCGGCGAGCGGGTGCGGGACACCGAGGTCAACATGGTGGCGATCTGCCCCATCTGGGTGTCCATCCCGGTGGCGGTGACGACCATCGCGGCCGAGCCCCGCGTCACCGACGTGTTCTGGAACAGCATGTTCGACCGGTCGCCGACGCCGATCTCGCCGTCGGGGAGCACGTCGGCTTGCTTCGCGATCGGCGCGCTCTCCCCCGTCAGCGCGGCTTCCTGTGTCTCCAACGTGGCCGACCGGATGAGCCGGCCGTCGGCCGGCACGATGTCGCCGGCCTCGACGTTGACGATGTCGCCCGGCACCACCTCGACCGCCGGGATCAGCATGACCCCGCCCCCGCGCACGACACGACTCTGCGGTACCTGCATCTTCGACAGTGCATCGACGCTGGCTTGCGCCTGCAGCTCTTGGCGGGCGCCCAGGACGACGTTGAACACGACGAGGATGGCCACGAGAATGGCAGTCGGCACCTCGTCGATGACCAAGCTCACCACTGCGACCGCGAGCAGCATGATGTTCATCGGGTCGCGAAGCTGGTGCAGGGCGATTGCCCATGCCGACGGGGGCTTCTCGCTGGTGATCTGGTTCGGTCCGTACTTCGCCTGGCGAGCCGCGGCCTCGGCCGCGGTCAGCCCCGACGTCTCGTCCGAGCCGAGCCCGGCCACCACCGCCGCTGCCTCCTGGCTGTAGAAGCGCGCCGTCGCCCCGGGTGCCGGCGACGCCTGAACGTCGCCCGGGCTCATGCCGCTCATCTCGCCTCCCGAATGTCGGCCATGATCATGCTGTCAGGAACCGTCGAGCGCCAACTACGAACGACGAGGCACAACGTGGGTCACCGCGGCTTCCTTCCTCCCCGACTGCACATCACCGAGGCGCTGCTCGTCACACCGTCGGGCACCTGAAAGGGCACCGTGCGAATCCTGGTGGCGCTAGGCAGGAACGCGTTGCGGAAGCGAGGCGAGGCCATGAACGTCGACGTCCGGCGGGCCAACGTCCGTGCCGCGGCGAGGCCTTGGCCCCGCTCGCCGCGCAGCATCAGCTCGTGCTGTCGCACGGCAACGGAACCCCATGTGGGCCTCATAGCCCTGCCGGCCGCCGCCCGCACCGAGGTCGAGCCCTGTTGCCGATCTTGCGGTCACTCTGTCGACGGGCTCGGACGCTCGGGTGCGGTTGAGGATGAGGACCGCGGGCTAGCGGGCCGCGAGTAGCTGGCCTCACGATGGAACACGGGCTCGACCCAGCCGCCGTGGCCGTGGTGGCCGTGAGCGCGATCCTGTGGAGCCTTCTCTCCGCGCGGCTCGAGCGGCTCGACATCAGTGCACCGACGGCCTTCGTGGCGCTCGGCCTCGTCTTCACTTACGGGCCGCTGTCGCTGATCGACGTCCAACTCCGGTCGTCGAGCGCCCGAAGCATCGCCGAGATCACGCTGGCATTGGTGTTGTTCGTCGACGCGTCGCGGGTCAACGTCAAGGAGCTCCGGGCCGACGCCGCGCTGCCCCTCCGGCTCCTCGGCGTCGGCCTGCCGCTGACGATCGGTTTCGGCTTCCTCGCCGCGGCGGGCCTGTACCACGGCACCGACTTGTGGGTGGCGGCCGTGATCGCGGCGGCGGTGGCGCCGACGGATGCCGCCCTCGGAGCAGTCATCCTGCAGGACACGCGAGTGCCCAAACGGATCCGCCGGGTGCTCAACGTCGAGAGCGGGCTCAACGACGGCATCGCCACACCCTTCGTCGGTGTCTTCCTCGCCGGCGCGGCGGCGGCGGAGTCGATCCACGGAGCCCAAAGCGTCGCCGCCGCCGTCGTCGACCTGCTCGCCGGCGCCGGCATGGGGATCGCCATCGGTGTGGGCGGCGCGGTGCTCGTGCGAGTGGCCGTGGCCCGAGGGCTCAGCGCCCCGGCCTTCCGTCCGTTGACCCCGCTCGCGTTGGCCTTGCTCGCCTACGCCGGCACGGTCCAGGTGGGCGCCAACGGCTTCATCGCCGCCTTCGTGGCCGGTATCGCCTTCGGGAGTCTGCTCCCTTCCGATCTCGAGCCGACCATCGGGTTCACCGATGTGGCCGGCGAGGTGCTGTCCCTCCTCATGTGGTTCCTGGTCGGCGCGGCCATGCTGGTGCCCGCGTTCGAGCACGCGCGGTGGCAGGACGTGGTGTTCGCCGTGCTGGCCCTCACCGTCATCCGCATGGTTCCGGTCGCGATCGCCTGCCTGGGGCTCGGCCTCGATCGTCGCACCGTGGCCTTCATCGGCTGGTTCGGGCCGCGTGGACTCGCATCGGTCATCTTCGCGTTGCTCGCCGTCGACACCCTGGACGCGCCCGATGCCTATCGCGTGCTCGCCGCCGTGATGATCACGGTCGTGGCGAGCGTGGTGGCCCATGGCATCACCGCATCGCCGTTCGCCGCCCGCTACGGAGCGGCGGCCGCCGCCCTCCATCCCCTACGGCCCGAGCACGGGCCGGGCCCCGAGCTGAAGGCGCGTTCCCTGAGCGGGAACCGCAGCCGCGCCCCTCGAGGCTGAAGCTTGCTCGCTCCTCGTTGCGCCGGCCGCGCCGGTTGGCAGCCGCCTTGGCCATCGTGGGTCGCGCCGGTCTGGCAACCCTGGCGATCGCGGCCCTGGGTTGGTGGGCCATCCCGGGTCACCGCCACCACGGCGCCGAACTGGAGGTCTCAGGTCCCTTCCACGGGCACCGAGGCGGGCTTCTTGCTGCGGAAGAGCGTGCCCGGCTGCCACGGCGTGCCGAGCTTCGGCAGCACGACCCGGTCGAGCCCGTACCACCCGGCCACTCGCCAGGCCATGATCAGGAGCAGCGAGATGATGATGAACAGCGGGTTGACACCGGCTGACCCGGCGAAGACGTAGCTGAAGTTCATCACCGCCCCGACGAAGGCCGCGATCCCCGTGAGCAGGCCGATGATGAGGCACACGCCGACCACGAGCTCAGCGATGGCCACAGCGGGGCCGAGGAACTTGTAGCCGTGGTCGCGCACCCATTCCAGGAAGTCGACGTACCACGAGTACGCCACGTCAGGATGCGGGCCTTTCGCGTTCTGCACCGCCGACGAGGCAAAGCCTTGGACGGCGCTACCCCGCGCCACGGTCTGGCCATTCACCACGCAGGAGCGGATCCAGCCGCAGTTGGCCGTGCCGGTGAGCGAGTACTGGTCACTGCCCCAGTCCCAGAACTTCCAGGTGATCGCGCCACCGAAGGTCTTCCCCCAGCCGGAGACCAGCCATTCCCAGCCGAGATAGAGGCGCAACAGCAGCCATAACCATGCGAAGCTCGTCGAGGCAAAGAGTCGCCGCGCGGCGGGCGGCTCGTCGAAGTAGATGGGCTCGGACACCGCACCCTCCTCACGTTCGCCGACCACGGCAACCTACCCACATCGGCTACCGACCGAGCCGCGCGGTCTCGCGTCGAACTCCTCGCTGCCTGCAAGGGCGCGCTCGGTCTGGCGCCTGTTCAGCCGCGCGAGGGCGTTCGATCCGGCGGCCCCCGTTACCGCGCGCGAGCGCGTTCGGTACGGCGAGTGCCGTGGCCCCGACCAGTGCGTTGAGCGAGGACGAAGCGCTGATCCGTATCCGGCCCGGGCTGCCCATCGACCCGGTCGTCGCCGACCTCGCCACGAAGGGCTTCGGCGCGTCACCCCCGATCCAGCCGCCGGACGTCGCCAACCTCGCCCACGTTCGAGCCTGCCGCTGTGGCTGGCCGCCTTCCTCGTGCTGCTGGCCATCGGTGCCGTGGCCCACGCACTGTTGACGGGAGTGCCGTCGCGCCGGCGAGACGTGGCCGTGCTGCGAGCACTCGGGCTGACGCCGCGACAGGCAGCGTCGTGCGTGGGCTGGCAGGCCGCCGTCATAGGCGCAGTGGCGCTGGTCGTGGGCATTCCGCTCGGCACGGCGGTGGGCCGGCAGATCTGGCGGCTGGTGGCCGATTCGCTGTCGTTCGTGTACGTCGGTCCGCTGGCGGGTCTCCTCCTGCTGGCCCTCATAGCGATCGCCGTCGGCATGCTGGCGCTCCTCGCGGTGTGGCCAGCCCGCGGCGCCGCCCGGCTGGACACGGCCAAGGTCCTTCGCGTCGAGTGACCGAACCTAAGCGGCGGTGGCCGTGTGGTGGAGGATGGCGTCGGCGATGGTTTCCCAGTCAGCTCGATGGATGCCGTGCCCGCCTCCCTCGAGTACCAAGCGTGTTGCCCCGCGAATCTCGTCGGCCAGCGCTTCGCCGTGGGCGAGGGGAAACATCGGATCCGCGGTGCCGTGGATGACCAGTGTCGGCGCCGCGATCGACGCGAGCGACTCGCGTGTCGGCTCGTCGTTCGGGATGATGTCGTGGTTCCGCAATGACGCGATGTTGCGGGCGCGCTCGACGTCACGCCGGACGAGCTGGCGCATCGCCGGTTCGTCGAACGGTCGCTCGCGTCCCACCAGCACCCGCGAGTAGCCCACCACGTAGTCGATCACCGACTCGGCGCTCGAACAGTCGACTTCCGCATTCGCAACGAAACGCCGGAACTCCTCCGTCGCTGGTGGTAGCTCGCGGTGACCGGGCGTTGCCGGTGATGTGCTGATGAGGACCAGGGAGAGGACTCGATCGGCGTGGTCCAGCGCAAGCAACTGCGCGAATGCGCCGCCCGCCGAGACGCCAACCACGTTGGCCGCGGCCAGCCCATAGGCGTCGAGCACCCCGGCGGCATCGCGGACCAGGTCAGCTCCGGTGTAGCCAGGACGTCCCGGTTCGTAGGTCACCGATCTGCCGGTGTCCCGGTGGTCGTAGCGGATCACAAACCGTCCTCCAACAGCGAGCATCCGGCAGAAGTCCTCGTCCCACCAGAGCATCGAGGCGCCAATGCCCATCCCGAGGAGGATCGGGGGATCGGCCGGGTCCCCGAAGCGCTCCGTGCAGAGCTCGACGCCGTGCGCCTCGATCATCCGCTCAGCCACCTCGCCTCCCTTTACGTGGCCGATTCCGCCTCCCGCCGCAAGACAACGTTCAAGGGTTGGACGGGCAAAGAGCCGGGAACTCATCGTGTTGCGAGCTGCTCCACCGCGGCCCGGCGGCCTCGGCGGCTTCGGTCCTAAGGTGCACGACGGGAGCGACTACAGAGGGAGGGGAACGAGGCGTGTCGAAGCCGCGGGTCGACGTCGTCGCGTTGCGCGCTGGCGCGTGGGCCGGCTTCTCTGCCGAAGAGGTCACGAGTTGAGCGGCTGGTTCGCCGGGCCAGATGCGCTCGGGCGCAATCTTGTCGTGCGTGTCGGGCAGGTCGCGCCCGCTCCGTGGAACGGTGCCGAGCGGGTCCGCGTCGACGCCGTTGCCGTCGCCCAGGTGCCGCTGTTGCTGGAGCGTTGGCATGCCCGGGCGCGGACCGTGTTCGAGATGGCCGACGACTGGGAGGCGGTCCCACTCGTCGTCGACGGCCCGGTGTGGTCGCACGAACCGACTCGTCTGGTCGAGCCGGATCTGCTCCACCATCTCGTGTGGGCCAACTCGGTCGACGGCCGGGCTCCGGGTTCCCCCCGCTGGCGGTGGGCGGACGCCGCGGTCCGGGCCGCAGCGACCGTTGACGGCCGCGCCGACGTCGCGCTCCCCGATGGCACGCCGGCATGGTGTGACGGCGGGCCGCTGTCCGTCGTCGAGACGGGCGGCGTTCCCGTCGTGCACCGCGTCGCCCTGGAGCGCGGCCAGCTGGTACCGCTCGGGATCAATGCGTGCTCGGCGGAGCTGGGGCCTGATCAGCTGGCGGCCGTGCTCCACGGGAGCAGCGCCGCCCGGATCATCGCGCCGGCCGGCTCGGGCAAGACACGGGTGCTGACTGAGCGAGCCCGCCTGCTCTTGCACGGGTGGGGTGTGCCACCGTCGGCCGTGACGCTGGTCGCCTTCAATGAGCGGGCCGCGGCCGAGATGCGCGATCGCACGAGCGACCTCAACGGTCTCCAGGTACGCACGCTGAACGCCTTGGGGTTGGCCGTGCTCGACGGCCGGGCACCGTTCGCGCCCCGCGGCGGCCGCTACGGGGTGCTCGACGAACGGGCGGTGCGCCAGATACTGAGCGGCCTCGTCGAGGTTCCGAAGCGGTTGAACACCGACCCGCTGGCACCGTGGCTCGACGCTCTCGCCGAAGTGCGCCTCGGCCTGCGGTCGCCGACTGCCGTCGAAGCCAGCTACAACGGTGACGTCGACGGTCTGGCGGCCGTTCTCCATCGCTATCGCGCCATCCTGGCGGACCGCCACGCCCTCGATTTCAACGAGCAGATCGCCACCGCCATCGAGGTCCTGCTTGCCGAGCCCCACGTACGGGCCGCGGCCCAGCACGCCTGCCGGCTGATGCTCGTCGACGAGTTCCAGGATCTCGCACCCGCGCACCTCCTCCTCGTCCGTTTGCTGGCCTCGCCCGATCTGGCCGTCTTCGGTGTCGGCGACGACGACCAGACGATCTACGGCTTCGCCGGCGCCACCCCGGATTGGCTGATCGGCTACCACGACCTGTTCCCCGGCGCGGGCGACCATCCGCTCGAGGTCAACTACCGCTGCCCGCCGGCGGTGGTTCGCGCCGCCGCCACGATGCTGGTCCACAACCGGCGACGGGTGCCGAAGGTGATCCGGCCCGACCCGCGACGCGACGACCACCCGGACACGCTGCGCGTCGTCAGCACCGACGACACACTGGCGGCGACCGCCGACGCCGTGGCCGCCGCGCTCAGTACCGGTGTGGAGCCTGCGCAGGTCGCCGTGCTGACCCGCGTGAACGCCACCCTCGTCGGTCCACAGCTGGCGTTGCGAGACCGCGGCGTGCCCGTCGAGCGCGCCACCGACGCACGGTGGCTCGAGCGCACGGGGGTGCGGGCGGCGCTGGCCTGGCTACGGCTGGCCACGACACCGACCCAGCTCCACGCCGGCGACATCCGGGAAGCCGCCCGCCGGCCGGCGCGGGGGCGGTCGGCGAAGCTCGTCGACTGGATGGCCGAACAGCGGTCCATCGCCGCTCTCCAGCGCCTCGCCCGCCGGCTCGCTGGGCGCGACGGCGACAAGGTGGACCAGTTCGTCGCCGATCTCGAACATCTGATGTGCGTCGGAGCCCGTGCCGACACCGGTGCGTTGTTGCGGGCAGTGCGGAGCTACGGGCTCGACGACTCGATGGCCGCCCTCGACGGCTTCCAACGCACGCCGAAGCAGTCGGGCCACCTCGACGATCTCGACGCCCTCATCGAGCTCGCGCCGCTCTGCCCCGAGCCGGTCCGCTTCCCGTCGTGGCTCCGGACCGAGCTCGACCGGGCTGGCGACGACGCCGGTGTCCGCCTGGCCACTGTGCATCGAGTCAAGGGCCGGGAATGGCCTCACATCGTGGTGCACGATGCCGGCGCCCACCAGTTCCCGCACCGCCTGGCCGAGGACGTGGAGGAAGAGCGGCGGGTCTTCCACGTCGCCATCACGCGCTGCTCCTCCCGTTGCACCATCATCACGCCGGCCGCCGAGCCGTCGCCCTTCGTCGCCGAGCTGCACGGCGACTCGCCAGTGGTACGCGGTCGTCAGCGGGACAAGCCCAGCGCGCCGAGCGCCGCCTCACACCCGGCGAACGGTCCCGTCGTCGATGCCCTCAAGGCATGGCGCCGCCAGCGCGCCCAGGCCGACGGCGTGCCCGCCTACGTCGTGATGCACGACAGCACGCTGGCCGAGATCGCGGCCAAAGCCCCTCGGTCGCTGTTCGAGCTCGGGAGGGTCAAAGGGATGGGGCCCACCAAGCTCGAACGCTACGGCGACGAGATCCTGGCGGTCCTGAACTAGCGCCGCCCGCCCGAACACGGACGCGGCGATGGAGGCCGCCGACGTCGAGCTTGGGGGGCGGCGAGGCGCCCGCTAGCGGTGCCGTCGGTCGCCGACTGGAGCCGAGGTCGACGCCGCGCTCGCCGCGAAGGTCGAGGAGTTCCGTGCTCGTCAGGGTCGGGACCCGACCCGTTGGGAACGGGCCGCGCTGTGCCGGGAGGCGTCCGCTGACACGCGCAGCCACAAGACCGGAGAGGCCGTCCCGGATCTGCGGACACGGTGGCAGACCGAGGCAGCCGAGCTCGGCTGGACGGCCGATCGCCTCGTCGCCGAGCTGACCTCCGTCGGTCGAAGGCGTAGCGGGGCGCCGCCGGTGACGGTGGAGCGGGTGGTCGATCACCTCTCGGCCTCGGGTTCGACGTGGACCCGTGCCGAAGTGCTACGCGCCATCTGCGACCTCCAACCCGCCATGTCCTCGATGTCGGGACAGCGGTGGGCCGGGGCTCTGGAACGAGCCGCCGATCAGGTCATCGAACGCTGCCTCGATCTCGACCCGCCCAATGAGCAAACCCGCCGGCGCGGGTCGGATCGCCGCTCGGTGTGGCTCGAACCGACCGCCGCGCACACCACCAGCAACGCCATCCTCGCCGAAGAAGAGAGCGTCCTTGCGTGGGCGATCGACGCTCAAGCCGACGACCCGAACTCGTCGACCGGCGTCGATCGGGACGGCCTCGACCCGTTGCAGGCCGCTGCCGCCGCGGCGGTGGCCGGCACCGATGCGCTGGTGATCGTCGTCGGTCCGGCCGGGGCGGGCAAGACGACGATGCTGCAGCGCGCCGTCGACGACCTCGTCGCACAGCAGCGGCCGGTGTTCGGATTGGCGCCGACGGCCAAGGCGGCCCGCGTGTTGGGACGCGAGAGCGGCATCGCCGCCGACACCGTCGCCAAGCTGCTCCACGACTGGCATCGCGCCGACCGTCCACCCCTCGACCGCTACCGGTTGCCCGCCGGGACGACGGTCATCGTCGACGAGGCCGGCACGATCGGCACCTCCACACTCCACCAGCTTGTCCACCTCGCCCACCACGAGGACTGGCGGGTCGTGTTGGTCGGTGATCCCCGTCAGTTGCAGGCCGTCGGCCGAGGCGGGCTGTTCAACGAGCTGTGCGTCACCGGCCGCGTCCACGAGGTGACCCGAATCCACCGCTTCGCTCACTCGTGGGAAGCCGCCGCCTCGTTGCAGCTGCGGGCCGGCGACCCGGCCGCACTCGATGCCTACGAAGCCCACGTTCGGATCGTCGCCGGAGCCTTCGCCGACCAGCTCGAGCGGATCGCTCGCGACTGGCTCGGCCACCACACCGACGGCAAGAGCGTCGCCATCGTCGCCTCGACAAACGACCATGTCGACGCCCTCAACGACGCCATCCAACGCGTCCGGCTCACCGTCGGTGACCTCGACCCGCACGCCGCCGTGCCGATCGCCGGCGGCGAACACGCCCACCCTGGCGACATCGTCGCCACCCGCCGCAACCACCGCAGCCTGTGCACCGAGCGGGGCGAGCCGGTGCGCAACCGCGACCTGTGGGTCGTCGTCACCCACCCCGACGGCGCGCTGACCGCGTCCCATCTCGGTGGACACGGCACCGTCACCCTCCCCGGCGACTACATCCGGGACCATGTCCGGTTGGGGTACGCGGCGACCGAGCACGGCCACCAAAGCGACACTGTCGACGTCGCCATCGCCCTCGTCTCCCCGGCCACTACGCATCGCGGCTTGTACGTCGCGGTGACGCGGGCGCGACGACAACCGCATCCACGTCATCACCGACACGACTGATGTTGCCGAAGCCCGTGACGTCCTCGACGCGGTCCTCGCCTACGACCGTGCCGACATCCCCGCCGTCAACGCCGCCACCTCGACCAGCAGAACAGCTGTGCGCAGCGCGATCGCCAGCGGCATGCCGTCATCCCCGACTGGCTGACCGGCTACCGAGCCCAGCTCGAACAGCTGCGCGACGAGCTCACCGCTGGTCTCACCGAACGAGCACACCGACGGGCCCAAGCCGCCGCGGAGCTGCCCGAGCTGCAGCCGGCGCTCGATGCTGCACGGGCGGAGTGGCAGCCCTACGCCGAGCGCATCGACGACATCGACCACGACCTGCGCACCGTGCTGCGCCCAGCGATGTGGCAAGCCAACCACGACGCCTACCGCGCCGGGTTTGGGCACCGCCACCGCGCCACCCGGCAAGCCAAGACGGCCCCCAGGCAGGTGGACACTGCCCAAGCGCGCATCGCCGCCGTCCACGTCGACGGTTCGGAGATCGAACAGCGTCTCGATTCGCTCGAGACCAAAGCGCGACGCCTCGCCAATGTCGCGAGCCCGCAAGGTGGTCGCTTCGGCGTCGACCAACCCGACCGTGATCAGCTTCACGCTCTCGGCCAGATAGTCGACGCCATCGACACCTGGACCAGCTGGGCAGACGGCCACCCGGTCACGACAGCCGAACTGGCTGACGCCGTGTCCCTGCTGCACGACGTCACCCGACACACACCGCTGCTCGCGACCCGGGCCGGCGAGATCGACAGGTCACGCTGGCTCGAACTGCTCCAACCCGTCACCGCGATCCTCGACCAGCTCGGTCTTCCGATCCGCGACGGCGTCGGTCACGAGCTCGAGCGGGCCGGGCCCGACCTCGGGATCGACCTATGAACGTTCGGCGCGCTATCGGGCACTTGAGCAGCGCGACTTCGCCGGAAGTCGAGCGCGGGCGCCCCGAGCGGGTCGCCGATAGTGGGCGCCGTGATGGCTTCGCGGCCGCGCACAGATCGGTGGATCCCGGGCACCGGAGGATCACCACGGTCAGCGCGCCCTCTTGCCTCATGACCGCGTAGGCGTCCCGCCGGCCGAGCGCCGTCGTGCGGTGCGGACGAGCGGCTGGCTTCTCAGTGCAGACGTCATTCTGGGCGGGATTCTGTGTGTGATGGCGGAGCGTGTAACGATGCTCCTACGTTTGTCAACACCCAAGTGTTCGGGCGGTGGCAACCGCTCGAGATGAATCGCCGGGGACTCATCGTTCTATGGTCCCGTTGGGGGCAATGACATCGGTGATGTGCGCGGCGAGATGGTCGGCTGCGGTGCGGCTCAGTCGCGATTCGGCTCGGCCCAGCCAATGCGGGGGACGCGTCCAGACGGCAGTTATGCGTGCGCTGCGACCGTGACCTCAACCTCAATCAGGCGAGGCGGAGCAGGTCGCGATTTCCCGAATGTGTCAGCTCCGCATCAACGGAGCGAGCCTGCGCGCCGTCGTGGACACGCTTATTGAGGAAGGGCACGCCACGCGGCGAGGAGGAGAGGCACCGGAAGGTGATCGCCGCCGCCCTCGCCCGCCAGTAGAAGCGCCTCCGTCCCTGCCAGTAGCGGGCGGGCGCGCATGCTGCGCCAAGCGCATCTGGCGCGCCCCCTCCGCAGGCAAGCATTCCAGTTCACGCTTTACGAGGTTGTACGCCGACGCCCCGTTGCTGTACCCGACCTCGACCGCTACCTCCTGCCGGCCGCACCCGGCCGCACGCAACTCCGTGGCCCTGACGGCCTTCATCGTGATGGCCCGACCCTTGGCGTTCTTGTCCGTGTAGGCACCCATCCGCGACTTCGATTGCCTCGACCATCGCGTCAGCCAATGTTGCCGCTCGTCGTGTCGCGACTCGCGCATAGGTACTACAGCGCGGTTCGGAGCTCGGCGACGAGTGGCTCAGGCTACGAGGTCGTGCGACTCGAACAGGCGGTCCGCCACGACCGCGAGCACGAGCCCGACGCCGACGAGGACGGCGAGGCCCCCGGCCGAGAGCCCGTCCTGGAGCTGGTTGTCACCGACCGACCAATAGAAGAGCGACAGGTACTTGGCCGGGTCGAGCCACGAGACGACCGGCGCCATCGAGCTGACGAGATACGACGCCGCTGCAACCGTCGACGCGACCCCGAGGGCCATGCCGCGGTTGCCCGTGCCGGCCCCGATCGCGAGCGTGAGCAGACCGAAGTCGATCCCCAGCAGGAGCACCCCGACAGTCGCGGTGGTCAGCTCCCAGATGCCGAAGTCGAGCTCGAACCAGCGGCCGGTGAGCACGGCGAGGAAGGTGAAGAAGCACAGGATCAGCGCTTGGAGCGTGAGCGCGCCGATCTTCTGCGCGACGACGCGGCGTCGCGAGAACGGCAACGACAACACGAGCTCGAGGTGGCCGTCCTTCTCCTGTCCGGCGATGGCACTCGCCCCGTACCCGATGGTCATCAGCAGGATGATCAGCGGGAAGAAGTTCGCCCAGACGTTGGCGTTCATCCACCCCACGGGTGACGTCAGCGAGCCCGAGATGCCGAAGAGCGCCGCGACGCCGGGGCTGTTCTTGGTCAGGTTGTCGAGCTCGGACGAGTTCTTGAACGACGGATACAGGGCGACGATCACCACGACGTAGAGCACCAAGCCGACAGTGAATCCGATGCGCGCCTTGCGCCGGAACGAGAGGTCCAGCGTGGTGATCTCGAGATTCGCCTTCACGGCGAGACCTCCGTGTCGCGGTAGTAAGCGAGGAAGAGCTCGTCGAGATCCGCGTGGTGCGCGGTCACGTCGACCACGCCCTGCGCCAGCGCCGCCTCCAGCACCGGGGCCACGCCGCCCGTGACCTGGAGGTCGAGGTCGTTGTCGTGGACCTCGACGTTGCCCACCCCGTCGAGTCGCCGGAAGGGCACCGGATCGGGTGTGCCCGGGAACCGGAAGCCCATCACCCGAGGCGCGCGCGCCCGGAGGTGCTCGACGGTGTCGGTCACCACCAAGCGGCCGTCACGGATGATGGCGACTCGGTCGGCGACGCGTTGGACCTCGGCGAGCGAATGGGATGAGAGCAGCACCGTGCGGACGGCCGCCGCGGTCTCGCGCACGAGGCGCTCGAACTCCACTTGCATCAGGGGATCGAGTCCCGAAGTCGGCTCGTCGAGGATCAGCAACTCGGGGGCCTGTGCGAAGGCGAGCAGCAAGCCGACCTTCTGCCGGTTGCCCTTCGACAGCTCCCCGACGGGGCGATCCATCTCGACGTCGAACCGAGCGACCAGGTCGTCGGTCACCGCCGCGTTGTGCGCACCGCGAGCACGACTGAACCACGCGAGGTGCTGCGCACCGGTCATGCGCTCGAAGAGCTTCAGGTCGCCCGGCAGATATCCGACCCTGGCGCGGATCGCCACGCTGTCCCGGCGCGAGTCGAGACCGAAGAGCTCGGCCGATCCCGACGTCGGGCGTTGGAAGTCGAGCAGCGTCCGGATCGTCGTCGACTTCCCGGCGCCGTTGGGCCCCAAGAAGCCGAACACCTCGCCTGGTTCAACGTGGAGGTCGACGTCCTCGATGCCACGAGCGCTGCCATAGCGCTTCGTCAGCTGATGGGTCTCGATCACCGCCGCGCTCACGATGCTGAGCTCCTCTCTCTGTCGGACTCGTGGAGCATGGCTGCGATCGGCGCTGCGGCGCGGGTGACCGCCAATTTCGGATCGACGAGGTGATGGAACAGCAAGCCGTCGAGCGCGGCGGCGAGCAACATTGCCGTCGCCTCGAGGTCGAGGCCGGGGTCGATCTCTCCCGCGTCACGTCCCTGCTCCAGGCGCTCGAGGATGAGCCCTCGGAACCGCCGCGCCGCGTTGCGGCTCCACGACCGGAACTTCGGGTCGCGGGTCCCCTTCACCATCGCTTCGGCGAGGATCGTCGCACCGGGTGTCCGCCCGTGCTCCACGATCCAGTCGAGGATGGCGGCAACTCCCTCCTGGACGGTGGCGCCGGAGGCGAACGCGTCGATCGAAGGTCCGAGCTCGTTGAGCAGCGCACGCTGCGCGGCCTCGACCACGAGCGCGGCCATGGTGCCGTAGTAGTAGTGCACGAGCGCGGGGTTGACACCCGCCCGGTCCGCGACCGCTCTTCCCCGTACCCGATCGACGCCGACCTCGGCCATCAGCTCGACGGTGGCGTCCAGGATCCGCGCGCGCGTCGAACTCTCACCGCCACCGGACTCACTCGGAGAAGGGGTCTTGACCATCTGCTTAAAGCATATCACCAATACCCGTGGTGACCGAGTTCTACGACGACTGGCCGGGCATCCACGAGCAGTACCGCGAGTCGATCCCGTTCCCGCTCGTTCCCGCGTCGGCGCTGCGAGCGACGCTTGGGATCCTGGCCAGGACCGTCGCGCCGGGAAAGCCTCGGCCGATTCTCGACAGCGACGCCCGATCGTCGGAGCCCGCCAGGCGAACCCCGGCGAACGGACGCGGCTCAGCCGAGCCGTGACCGGCCGATCGCGGCCGGCTGTCGCACCGGCCCCCTCATCCTCGCTGCCGGGTCGAGGCCACACGTCGACCCGCACAGATTGCCCTGATCTGGAGCGGTCGTGCTCGCCGCCGAAGGCGTACCGATCGACGGATATTGCCGGGCGCGAGAGGCCGTGCCAGGCGTACGTAATGACGCGAGTCGACGGTGTCGGCGTGACTGCATGACCGGGGGTCGAGGGCGTCATGGGGATCAACCCGATCGTCACCGAGCGTGACCACGACAGCCGGTCGGCCGATCCTTCGGCCCGGACGACTGTCACGGAATGGCCGCTCCTTCCATGCCCGCGGTGCTCGCCGCCCGCCCGGGATTGCCGCCCCGGGCGGGACACCGATGAGGTGGGTTATCTGGCCGCACCGGCCGCGAAGGTGGACACGATGTAGGTGGCGTGGCGGTCGAGGCTGTGGCGGGCCCGGTCGTAGCGCATGGTGGTGCGAGGGTCGGCGTGAGAGGCGGCGTCCTTGACGTCCCGCAGCGGCACGCCCACGTCTAGCGCGGCGGTGATGAAGCTGTGGCGCAGGCTGTGGGGCGAGATCCGCTTGGTGATCCCGGCTGCTCGGGCGAGCCGTTTGACGATGCGGGTGGCGGCGTACCGGTCGAGGCGTTGCCCGGAAGCGCCGATCAGGATCGGTCCGTGCTCGCGTTCACCGATGGCCAGATCGATCGCCCTGGCCGTGCGGGGGGCGAGGGGGATGGTCGCCTGCTTGCCGCCCTTGCGCACGATCCGGAGTGTTCGATGACCGCGTTCGACATTGAGATGGCCGATGTCGGCGCCCAGCGCCTCGGATATCCGCAGCCCGTTCAACGCCAGCAGCGACGCCAACGCGTGGTCCCGGTTCGATGACAGCCCGGCGGCGACCAAGAAGGCGCCGAGTTCGTTGCGGTCCAACCCCAGGGTTCGAGACTCGTAGTCCTGCTTGGGTCGCCTCACACGCGCCGCCGGGGACCGCTCCAAGATCTGTTCCTGTTCGCAGTACCGGTAGAAGCCGGCCAACGTCGACAAGCGCCGTCCAATCGTCGAGCGGGCTCGGCCTTGCTCTTCGAGCCAGCGGCCGTACAGCTCGATGTGGGTGCGCTGCACCTCCAGCAGCCGAACCTCACGTTCGATGAGCCAGCCGGCGAACATGCGTAGGTCGGTCCGGTAGGAATCGCGGGTCGGTCCGGAGTAGCCGGCCAGGAACCCGACCAGCGCCAACCGTTCCAACATCGTCTCGTCGGACCGGATTGTGACGATCGTCGCCGACGGTGAAGAGTCGCTCACAGGAATGCCTCCCTCCGGCTCGACCACCGAGCCGGAGGACCAGCACGACCGGCTCGACCGGGCACTGTCAATCGAGGGCGATACCGGGCGCCTCCCACAAGCCGGCGCGACCACAACCGAGCGGTGGATCCAGGGCACCGGAGGGTCACCACGGGCAGCGCGCCACTCTTGCCTCATGACCGCGTAGGCGTCCAGCCGGCCGAGCTCCGTCGTGTGGTGGGGAGCGGCTGGCTCCTCAGGACGAACGTCGTTCTGAGCGCGATTCTGTGCGTGATGGCGGAGCGCGTAACGCCGATGACGTGCGCGCAGACTGTCCGACGGCTCGGGCGCCCGATGTTGAGCGGCCGACCAAGGGACGCCGGCGTCGAGGGCGTACCGCGTCGCCGGACATGGGTGTGTCGGGCAAGACCTCGACTCCCTGCGTTGGGTCCGAGATGTTGCATCGAGAACTCGGCCAGCGCCGTTGTATCGCATGAACGGCACGTCGCCCGAGTGTGCTGAGATGGCCATGGGGCGAAGCCGCGGAGGTAGGGGCGATGCCGGAATTCGCGTTCGACGATGTCGTGTTGACCTATGAGATCCGCGGGCGGGGCGAACCGGTCGTTCTCATCCATGCTTGTCCGTTCGTCGCCTGGTACGAGCCCCTGGTGGAGCGGCTCTCGGACTTCTCGACATTGACGTACCGGCGCACGCTTCGAACTACCTCGCCGGCCGGATTCCGTTCGCTGACCGTTGCCGAGGACGCGGCGATCTGCACGCGTCTCATGGCGCACCTCGGCTGGCCCAAGGCGCACGTCGTGGGCCATTCGTACGGCGCGCTGGTAGCACTGCAACTGGCGGTGGGCAGCTCCGATCTCGTCCAGTCGCTCGTACTGCTCGAGCCCGCTGCTCGCGGTGTGTCGAGCGGTGAGCAGGCGGCGGCGGCGCTGCAGCCGGTGTTGGCCGCGTACCGTGCCGGCGACAAGGTCGGCGCGATTGATGGGTTCCTGCGGACGGTCTGCGGCGACGGCTACCGCTCCACCCTGGACCAGGCACTCCCGGAGGCGTTCGACACTGCTGTCGCGGACGCCGACCAATTCTTCCAAGCCGAGATGTCCGCCGTGCAGCAGTTCAGCTTCGGCCCCGACGACGCACAACGCATCAGCCCGCCAGTGCTCAATGTGGGAGGGTCCGACAGTGTTGGGCGTTTCATCGAAGTGCACCACCTGGTTCAGTCCTGGTTCCCGCGTGCCGAACGCCTCTCAGTGCCACGGGCTGGCCATCTCCTCATGGTGGAGAATCCGGCCGCGGTGGCGCAGGGGCTCCGCGAATTCTTCTCTCGTCACCCGATGACCGAGCTCGGCGCCGCCGGCCTGGACACGTAGAGCATGGCTGATCCTCTCGTCCCCGAGATGCGCGTCGAGGACGCTCGGTATCGGCCCGTTCCATCTGGTCCGAGTCAAGCAACGGGCGATCGGCCGTCGTGTGAGTTGTGGCTGCCCGAGAGTGTGGTCGCTTGTTGCCGCGATCGCTCCGAATCCCCTCGGGAGTGGCGGCGTCGACTGAGCTCACTGCGCCGGACCGCCCGTATCGACGGATGCGTGCGCCGTTCTGGCACGACAGATCGCCGACGCGCTGGTGAACTCGCACGCCGATTCGATTCGGGGGCGCTTCTCGTCCCGGCCGTGCGGCGGTGGCAGGCGACGAGCGCGATCGTCGGGACCTGGTGGTGTTATGGAGTGCCCGGGAAGGGCCACAGTGCAGTGGCCGGAACGCGTCGCTCCGTGCATCTGGCGTGCGCGATATCGGGCATGCCAGAACGGCACCTCGGGCTATCCGTCGGCTCAGTTCCTGAGACCGTCGACTCGCGCGGTAGGGGACACTTCGGAGATCCATCGCGACGATCCCGTCCACAACAAACCCGGCTACGTGTTCAAACCGCCGGACCAGCGTCCTGGTCTCGGCGCGAGAGATCCCGTGAACGACGAGCGACCTCGTTTGCAGTCTGCAGACCATGCTGACGAACCGAGCCCGGCGTCAGTTGAGTTGGACGCTGGAATCGGCGGTGGAGTTCAACTTCGTGATCGGCTGACCGAAGCCGCCGTACTTACCGGGCCGACTCGCCGGCTCATTTCCCCGGCTGGAATGACGCCAGGACGTCGCTGCGGGGACTCAACACCTGGAACTACCGTCGTGGAACCGGTAGCCGAATCCGCGTACGGTCTGGATCATCGCCGATCGGGCGCCGAGCTTCTTGCGAAGTGAGTGCACGACCGCGTCGACGACGTTGGATCCGACGTTGGCCTCGTATCCCCAGACGTCGGCGAGGAGGGTGTAGCGGGAGACGGCTTCGCCTGCATGCTGGGTGAGGTAGTTGAGCAGTTCGAACTCGAGTTTGGTCAGGTCGACCTGCTTGCCGCCGACAAGCAGTCGCCGTTGGCGCACGTCGAGCACATCATCCTCGTGAAGTCCGAGTTCGTCGGCGGCGATGCGGGTGAGCCAGCCGTCGACCGACGACGGTCCGAACTCCAGGTACACCCCGTAGTAGATGCGCCCGTCGAGCTCGATCTCACCACCGGGGATTTCGCCACCGCCGAGCGGGCCGAGGACGGGCCCGTAGACCTCCGGGTGGTTGGTCGTGGAGTAGTTGCGGCGCAGGCTGGGCCGAAGTTCCATGTACATCCGCTTGAGGTCGCGCCAGCACGCCGCCTGGGCGGGGCACGGTCCGTCGCCGGCGTCTCGAGTCAGCCACCGGCGGATCAGGAGGACTTCCTGGGTGGGAGGGATCGGGTCGGAGCGCAGATGGTCGAGCCAGTTGGCGACCACCGGGTCGTCGGCGAACTGGCGAGGATCGTGTCGCCCGCTACTCGTCATGATGATGAATCCCGCCACCTCGCCGTACGGGTCGCGGGCGACGCGGAAGGCGTCCGGCCAGCGCGCCCACCACCTCCGCAGCAACGCTGCGGCTGCGGGCGTCTCGTGTTCGGCGATTATCGTGTCGATGGGTGCGGCGTCGGCGGGGCCCGCGGGCTCGATGGCGAACTGGTGGCTCCCGCTCGGGAAATGGGCCTCCCGGACCTCTGGGTTCTCGACCATGTAGATCATGTCGGCCGTGTGGCGCCAGAGGTCGGCGTTCGGTGCCTGGCGCAGCTCGGCTCGCAGGTGCGTCCAGGCCCGCTGGCGAAGGATCCGATGCCGTCTCGGATCGGCGACCCGCAATCGTGTCGCGACGGCCTGTTGAAGAGACTCGTGCAACGCCAAGCCTTCCCTGGTGCTATCCACGAATGGCAGCTCGCGAAGGCGCTCGAACCCCTTCCACGGGTCGACTTCGGGCAGCATCGCTTCGATCAACGGCCGCGAGACCCGACGGACGACCGCGGCCGCCTCGACCAGACTCCGTGTCTCTTCATCCACGTCATCGAGGTAGGCAAGCGTGAATTCGTCGAGCAGGCGTTCCAACGTGACATCCTGCACTGGTATCCGCGACCCCTCCTTGGCGGCCAGGGCGGCGAGCATGAGGGTCAGCGCGTGTCCGCCGGCGAAGCGGGTGATCAGTGGCACGCTCGCCTCGGCGACCCCCACCTTCCGCAACAGCTCGGTGCTCTCGTCCAGGCTCAGCCGCCCGACCAGCAGCATCTCGAACGTCCCCGCCGGCAGCCGGCTCCAAGCCGGATGCGGCCGCTCCCGCCCGGACAGGAGCAGCCGCACGTTGTCCGGCAGAGACGGCGCGAGCACCTGCCGCAGCCACGTGTCGAGCAGACGGAACACCTCGTACTGGTCGAGGCTGATCACGACGCGCCCGGCCACGCCCCCAAGCGCACCGATCCGGACGCTGGTCGGAGCACCGTCGAGGCGCGCACTGGTGCCGGTGGCTGACGCGAGCGCCGAGAAGAACCCCTGCTCGGTCGGCTCGACCGCCCGGCAGTCCAGCGTCACGACGCAGGCCTGCTGGTCTGTGCACCTGGCGAACCGGTGCAGGAGCGTGGACTTACCTGATCCGGCCAGTCCATGCACGAACATCACTCGTGGGGCCCCGGCCGTGAGCAGTGTCCCGAGACGCTCCAACTCGACGCGGCGGCCCACGAAGAGGCCATCGGCCCGCACTTTCCGAGCTGCACCCACGACTGCCTCCCCGGACCAGCGCACCACGTACCGGCTCAAGGCTATGCCACCTGCTCGTACGTGGCGGCCGAGACCTCACGAACTTCTCATCGTCTCCTCATCCAGGCGGCAGACGCCAGGCGTATGGTGGCCTCGAGTGACACGGAGGCGGGAGGCAGCGGTCAGCGATCAGTGACCTCGCGTTCCCAGTGGAGGTGGCCATGCCCAAGGTGATTTTCGTCGTGCAACGGAAGGTCGACACCACGCCGGAGGAGTGCTCCGAACAATGGGCGGGGGAGCAGCACACCTCGATCGTCGGCACGATCCCCGGCCTGGTCGGCTGGGTCCAGAACCACGTCATCTCTGCTCCCGGAGAGCCGGTCTGTGACGGCGTCGGCGAGTTGTGGTTCGAGAGCGACCAGGCGATGCAAGCAGCCCTCGAGTCTCCGGAGATGGCAGCTGCCGTCGACGACGCCAAGCAGTTCCTGGACATGGACAAGACCGGACTCATCATCGTCGAGGAAAAGACCCAGTACGCCGGTGCAGCCAAGACGGCGGCGCTTGGCCACCGATTGATGGAAGCCTGGAACAGCTTCGACCCCGAGCGCGTGGTCGAGTTGCTCACGGACGACCACGTGTACGAGGACGTCACCTTCGGCGTGATCAACCGCGGCGCAGCAGAGACACGGCGGTTCTTCCAGGGCGCATATGGCGCGTTCCCGGACTTGCACTTCACGCTGACCGGGCCGATCGTGAATGCCCAGCCCGCTGCCTTCGAATGGACGATGACCGGCACGCACGACGGCGATCTGCCGGGGCTGCCGGCGACTGGGAAGGCGTTTTCGGTCCGCGGTGCGACGGTGTTCGAGGTCGGCGGGGACAGGATCCGCGCCGTCCACGACTACTGGGATCTCGCTACCCTTCTCCGCCAGGTCGGGCTGATGTCCGCCGCCACGACCTGAGATCGCGCCTCCCGGAGAGCCCCAGGCCTCAGCCGGCCGGGATCGTTGTCAGGGAGGGTGTCAACGGTGGGTCTGGGCGTTGCCGCGTTGGCCGGGGTGATCGACGGGTTGGTGGGCCGGGCCTGGAAGCGCTCGGCGCTGGCGACTCGATCGTCGCGCTGCGCAGCCAGTTGGCTCGCTTGGTGACGACGGCGACGGGACGGCTCGGCCGCACCCAGGGTGGGGGCTCGTGGGGTGAGGACACCGTGGCGGCGTAGGTCGGGCCTGCCGCGGCCCGCCGGGGACGCCCGCCGGCGGGTGGATCCGGCCCGCAAGCTCGAGCATCTGCTGGTGTGCGTTGAGGCATGGCAGTCGGGCGAGATCAGCGCCGCCCACGTGGCGACCGCCACGGTGCGCCGGGGGGACGAGACCGCCGAGGCGTTGGCCCGCGACGACCAACAGCTGGTGGACAAGGCCCGTTGCTGCGATTCGAGCCGTTCGCCCGCACCGTCACCTACTGGGAGCAGCACGGCGACCCGGACGGGCCGACCACGGGGAGGGCTGCCGGTTCGCCCGCCGCGGGAGGGTGGCTGGCGGAGTAGTTGGCCAGGATGTGGCTGGGCAACGTCTGGGAGATGCGGCGATCGCGTAACTGGCTCGGTGGGTCGACGCGCCATGGCCCGGCCAAGACGCGAGGCGATGACATCGGCCTGCATCACGCGTCCAACCCAGATAGCCCGCAGGACCGGGAGGTGCTGTGCTCGGGCGGCCAACTCCAGCGAGCACACTGAAAAGGGTGAGGTGCAAACCACCCGGGACCGCCGGTCGGCGGCGTGGTGAGCGTCCCAGAAACGCTTGCACTGCGACCGGACGTCATGTTCCTACTCGTCGCCTGGGCGACGCGTGCGAGCTCTTCGCCCGCGCCGGAGCACGCGTTCGGATGCGTGGCAAGCGATGCGGAGGTGCGCGCTCTCGGCCGATATGCGCTCGGTGCCATGGCCGAGAGGCATAGCGTGCTTACGATGCCGAGCGTGACCGACCGCCTGTCGCGAGTGGCGACGGGCGAGCTGGATGGCACTTTCCCGCTCGGCTATCGCATGGCCGGCTGCCGACGCGTCGCGCTCACGGGTCGATTGTGCGGTGCACGGGCTGGATGGCTGGGTCGTCCGCCTCCTGGACGGCGACGAGGTGTGATGAGCGCCAGGCGTACGTCGACGGCCAGCCACCACGCTTCGGTTCGGCGATCGAGGTGGTGGCGTCATGATCACCCGGTCGGTTCGCATCGCGATGCGTGGGTATTGGCGCCAACAAGCTGCCCGCGTTGCTCACCAGGATTGGGATCATGATCGGCGTCGGTGCCGTCATCGGGCGGTGGGGAACAGCTCACAACGGCAGGTTGAGCGGGACATCGCCTGGCTGGTCACGAGCACGATGACCGGTTCCAGGGTGGCGCCATCGGTGGCCCTTGACCCCGGGGCGAGGTGGCAGCGGGATCAGGGCTCGGGTCAGAACCACACGTTGACCACGACGACGAACCCCGAGGTTCTTGTGGAGGCGTTGGTGTGTACCAGTTCCGGTCGGCTCAGTCGCGATCGGACCAGCACCGATCGAGACAGCCCGGCCACAGTGGTGTGTCGCTCCCGACGCCTCAGCTACGATCGACCGCGCCGACTTGGGGACTCACTGGCCTCGTGCGGACCCGACAGTCCTGATCGGGTTCGGAGCTGACGATGGCGACCCGACAGCAGATCGACGTCTCACCGGCCGTCGACGAAGATCGCGCCATCGCCACCATCACGATCGCCTTCAGTGACGACCCTGTGGCGCGTTGGGTCTTTCGCTATGCCGATCTCTACCTGACCTACTGGCCAAGGGTCGTGAGGGCATTCGGCGGAGCCGCGTTCGCAAGCGGCACCGCCGATGCGACCGAGGACGTCGCGGCTGTGGCCCTGTGGCTCCCACCCGGTGTCGCCCCGGACGAAGAGACGTTGGGCGTGCTCACGGCCGAGGCCGTCCCGGCCGCCGACCAGGACGAGGTCTTCGGCTTCATGGGCCAGATGGGCGACTTCCACCCCACCGAGCCGCACTGGTACCTGCCGCTTATCGGTGTCGACGTCACCAGGCAGGCTCAGGGATTCGGCTCGGCGCTGCTGCGGCGCGGGCTCGACCGCTGCGACCGGGATCGACTGCCCGCCTACCTGGAGGCGACGAGCTCGCAGAACAAGCGGCTGTACGAGCGCCACGGATTCGACCAACTTGGAATGATCCAGGCTGGTAGCTCGCCGCCCATGTGGCCGATGCGACGCGACCCCCGCGAGCCCATATGACCGTTCAGTTGGGACCACCAGGCGAATCCAGCTGTTTCTGCCGAGACAGAGCAAACCGCGACAGGGGCCAATCAGGCACTCCGAGAGTGGCCCGAACGACACACGGAACGAATCGAACCCGTACGCCCCTGACCGCCGGCTTGGAGGCATCCGGTATAACCCGCCCGCCAGGAGCTCGATGCCCGAGCGATATCCGACCGAAGTGAGGCGATGTCACCGTGCCCGATATGGCCGCACGGTGCGGTCGACATGTACCACGACGTGCTCGATATCCGCGATCATCCCGACAGTCGCAGAGTGGACGCGTGCGTCGGCTCGCCTGGACGGGACTCGGACGGGTCGGCGGAGGCCCGACGGCCATGATTGCGATACGGTCCGTGAGTGCTTCTTGCTGGTCGGAGGTCAATGTGCGCCACCAAACGACGAACTCGTCGGTTACTTCGACCTCCCACCCTACCGCCGCTATTACTTATCACTCATCATGAGTCAACACTCATGGCCGGCCCAGGTGTCGGCGGCCCGAACCGCAACAGCCCGGCGACGGTTTCAGCGGCCTGCTGATCGAGGCTTGGTGCGACGTGCGAGTAGAGGTCGAGGGTGATCCCGACGGTGGCGTGACCGAGCCGTTCGGACACCACCTTCGGATGTATGCCAGCTCGCAAGGCCAGGGTCACGTAGGTGTGTCGGACGTCGTGCAGCCTGATCCCTGGCAGGCCGGCCTGCTCGACGAGCGTTCGGAAGCGACGAGTGACAAAGTCGGGATGAAGGGGCGATCCGTCGTACCGACAGAAGACGAGTCCGTGGTCCATCCAGCCCCCTCCGACCAGCAGTCGTTCCTTTCGCTGCGCCGCTCGGTGGGCCCGCAACACCGCCAGGCTGGCCGCGTCGAGGGAGACGCGTCGACGGCTCTTGGCGGTCTTGGTCGTCGACTCGACGGGGCGGCCGTGGACCGTGGTGACCGTGTGCACGACCGACGCCACGCCGCGGTCCAGGTCGACGTCGACCCAGCGAAGCCCGACGACCTCACCGCGGCGCATACCGGTTGTGGCCAGCAGGACGAAGACTCCATGGAGCGGGTCGCTCGCCGTGGCCGCAAGAAACTGGCTGAGCTGTTCGGGCGACCACGTTCCCCGTTCCTTGCGCGACACCGACGGCCCGCGCACCGAGCGCGCAGGATTTCTAGCGACGAGCCCGAGCCGTTCGGCGGCCAGCGCCCGGTGCAGGACGGAGTGGATGTTCCGGACGGTCTTGGGCGCGAAACCTCGCTCGAGGAGCTCGCTCTAGAGGTCCTCGATCATCAGGGGCGTCAGCTCGTGGACTCGGACTGCGCCGAACGCTCGGGCGAGGGTCTGGACGGCGTGGCCGTAGCCGGCGGCGGTCGTCGGCTTCAGGCAGGCTCTGGCTCGAGCCAACCAGTCAGTGAGGTAGTCGGAGGCGACGATCTTCGTGCGCGCCACATGCATGCCGTCGTCGATGGAAACGAGAACGGCGGTTGAGCGCTCGTCGGGCGTCGCGCTCGGTGTGAAAGCCCCCTTTGGTTGTGTAGCGACGACGGCCGGTTGCCGGATCGCGGGCGAGCTCGACGCGATACCGCCAGCCGCTCCCGTAGCGCTCGATCGTGCCTCGCATCTGCACCTCCCTCCGGCGTCCAGTGGCCGCGACTATACGCGACTATTTCGCGACTAACGCCACTCCTCGATGATGTTGTCGATCAAGGAGATCGCACATAATCGCAGGTCACAGGATGTGCCCGGGGTGGGAGTCGAACCCACACGCTGTCGCCAGCAGAGGGGTTTAAGCCTGGTCGAGATCGTCCGGGTGGTGCCCTGTGGTCCGCCACGTGCCGCCTTATCTGGGCGCCTGCGATGGTGCCGTGCGTCGGGTGCGATTCCGACGTGGCCCGTATCGGCGAGTCCTGTGTACATCTTGTGCACAGCTGTCCTACCACCTGTACTACTGTGAGGTCATGGCGAAGCGCGAGAAGCGTTCGATCTCCCTCCCACCCGACCTCGCCGCGGCGATCGACCAGGCCGCCGCGGCCGAAGGCACGACGGTGAGTGCCTGGATCGCCGACACCGCGGACCGTCGACTCCGTCTGGACGCCGGACGGCGCGGGATCGCCGAGTGGGAACGCCAGCACGGCGCCCTCACCCCTGAGGAGCTCGCTGACGGGCTCGCCCGGGCCCGAGCCATCCTCAGCCGACGCACACCGGCCAAGCGCCAAGCGTCCTCATGGGCGTCACCTACGACACCGGCGCCCTCATCGCGGCAGATCGCAACGATCGCGCCATGTGGGCGCTGCACGCCGGGTTCCTCGCCGAGGAGGTCACACCCACCGTGCCGTCACCAGTAATCGCCGAAGCATGGCGGGGAGGAAGTCGGCAGGCGAACCTGTCACGATTTCTCGCGCTCTGCGACGTCGAGAACCTGACGTTCGGCCAAGCCAAGGCTGTCGGCGTGTTGGCCGGGCGCGCTGCACATGACGACATCGTCGACGTCACCGTCGTCGAAGGCGCCATCCGCCGCGGCGACGCCATCATCACGTCCGACGCGGCCCACATCCGCGCCATCGCCGGCGCCGTCCAAGCCAATTTGCCCGTCGAATCTGTCTGAGTCGGTCTCCCACCAGCCCGAGGTGTGTCGCGACCTCGCTGGGTTCCTCCCTCTCACGAGTCGTTCTGCCTCGTCTAGGCGAATCCATCGGGACCCTGATCCGACCGATTGTGATGTCTCGCGACAACACACCGCGGAACGGGAGCGATTCGCCTGCTGGGGTGCTCGGACTACTGTTGTGCCTGGTCGGAGTGGTCGACTGGCTCGTGAGCGGCCCGGAACTGGGAGCAACCGGGGAGCAACGGCGGCTTACTGGTCGACCCGCTGCGTGTGGAGTCGAAAGGCGCTGAGGGCGTGAACCATCACCCACCTCGCTCCGCCAGCCGCAAGTACAGCAAGCCGTCAGAGCCCTCGGCAGACCTTCGACGTGCAGCAGGCCATGTTCGCCCACCGGCGCAGGAACGGGCGAGGGCGCGGCGCCTGGGATGTCTCCATGCAAGGCCCGATCGATCAAGCCTCCCCAGTCGCCGCCATCTCCGAGGAGGGGCCGAACGTTGAACCACTCGCCGTTCGTGCGCACGCGCCATGGCTCGAGAACCTGGTGGAGTTGGTGCTCCACCCAGCGGGCGTGGGGCACGAATGACTCGTAGAGGAGCTCGAGCCGCCTGGGGTTGCCGGCGTTGAGTGCGGCCAATCGGCCCCCCCGTGCGGCGGGCGATGCCGATCTTCACGGCCGTGTCGTGACCGACCTCGCCGAACACGTACAGATGAAGGAGGTCATCCCGCAACGCGACATCGCGTCGCCACGCTGATGTGTCGGCGTCCTGCTCGTCGACGACCACGTCCAGGTAGCGGGCACGGAACTCCTGGCAGTGGGGCAGGAGGTCGCTGGCCTGGTCGAGCAGTTCCTCAAGGTGATGAACTCGAAGGTCGCCCGGCCCGCCGGTGACAGCAGCGCCGCGTACTTCTCGCTCACCGCTGACCATGCCGGGTTACCGGCTGGAGCAAGGAGGACGTAGCGCACGTCGGCGATCTCGGACGATGCCTGCTGGCAAGCAAAGGCCAGAAGATGATCTCGCCAGATCTGCTCGATGTCGTGGCCCCAGACCTGCTCGAACCAGTCCGGCTCGGCGAACAGACCGGCTGCCTCGGTCACCTCTCGGTAGCGCGGGTTCTGCTGCCGCTCGATGCCACGCTTTCGTCGGAGAACCGGCTCTCTCACGGGGTACTCGTGATACTTCGTCTCGACGCCGATCAGCCGCAGCCCATCGTTCGCGCGCACGTGGATAACGGCATCGAATGCGGTTCGGTCGCCAAGCCAGCGGCCATCCGTTCGGCCGGGTGACCACTCGAACGACACCGTGACCTTCCCGTCTTCAGGACACATCGTCGAGAACCAACGGAGAACGACCGCGGCCGCGAGGTCCGAGTCGTTCCACAACGGCCCGAAGAGGTTGAAGCACAGCGGCATCGACGACAGCAGGTCGCAGTACAGCCGCCTGGAGTTAAGGGTCTGATGCTTCTCGGGCTTCGCCACGCGATCGACCGCAGCGCGCCATGCCGTCTCATGGACAAAGTTGACGCCGTGCTCGCGGGCGTAGCCCTCCTCGACTCGACTCCCGATCGGTCGCGCGCCCTCACCGCTGGGCAACGTCTGGGTCCCCGCTGGCCACCCGTATCGCTCACGCCACTGCACCTGATGCCGCCCCGCGGCCCGCCGCCATGCGGTCACATCAGGCCGGCCGGGAACGTGATCAACCGCCTCTACCGCCTCGACCCCCGCCATGGCGCCCAGTCTGGCCGCCCTACCGCCATCGTGCCGGCCGATGGCACGGTGCAAAGGTGCCCGAGCGGAATGGTTTCGCGAGCTCGCGCGGCCAGATCCCCGATGACGCAGCCCCGGTGACGGGCGGACGCCCTGCCAGCGCAGGTGCAGATCACGGTTCTGCCTCAGTCGGCGAGCGCCGCGAACCGCGGACAACCGGCACTTACCTCCGGAGAGGTGGCGCAAGCGGCCCGGGGCGTCGCGGGCATCATCGACCGCCGAGTCGCGGGGTGCTCGCGATCGCGAGCGGCCGGCGACGCCACTGTGAGAGCGCGCGGCCGGTTCGGCCCAAGGCGCGTACGAGGGCACTTGGCGGGCGAGCCGATCGCCGGTTCGACACGCTCTAGTTGGCTGTCGGAGCCGGGCGATATGGGTGGCCCTCGTCGACCTGGCGCCTGTCACGGAGCGGTGGATCTCGCGCACCGTTTGGTCGCGTTGGCAACGGTCGCGTCGCCACGCTCCGCGCGTCGGTGGTCTCCGACTACCGCAGCTGCAGCCGGCCGTCCGCCCTCCCACGTGTGGCACGGTCGCCCGTCGGCGTGCCGCGCCAGGACGACGTGCTGGCGCGGACTATTCGACGAGGTCGTGGTCGTAGGCGTAGGCGGTGGCAGCGCTTCGCGACGTGACGCCGAGCTTGGTGAAGATATGGCTCACGTGGCTCGCCACCGTCTTTTCGCTGATGACGAGGTCCTGCGCGATTCCCCGGTTGGTTTTGCCTCGGGCGAGGAGCCGAAGGATCTCCAGCTCGCGTTGGGTGAGACCCGCGAATGACGGGGTGGTGCCTGGCTCGATGGTCGCGTTGAGGTCTTCCGCTGTCGCGAGCGAGTCGAGCACGAGGCGCGCCGCGCCCGACTCCATGGCGGCTGCGTCGTGGTCGCCGACCGCTGCACAGGCTTGGGCGATGAGAAGGCGGGTGCGGGCGGCGTCGTAGCGCACGCCGAGGGCGTGGAACTCATTGAAGGCGGTGCGTAGCTCGACGAGGGCTGCCTTGGGTTCGCCCTCAGCTCCGAGCACGGCGCCGGCGGCGCGGGCGGCGCGCGCTCGCAGGAGCGGAGTGCCGAGCGTGGCCGCCACTTCACGGAGTTCCTCGGCGGCGTCGCGGGCGGCGGTGGTGTCGCCGGTGCAGAGCACGATCTCTGCGTAGGGGGCGAGCAGACGGGCCCGCGAGATCGGGTCCTGGGCTTCGTCGAGGGCGCGGCGGATCATGGCATCGGCGGCGGTGGGCCGTCCCTGGGCGAGTCGCAGCAGGGCCAGGCCGGGCTGGGGGTCGCGGCCGTGCTCGCTGGCGCGCTGGTAGGCGGCCTCAGCGCCGTCGAAGTCGCTGACGAGGCGGAGAAGGTCGCCCTCGATGGCGCAGGCGCCGGCGAGGGCGGCGGGGTTGACGGGCGCGGCGAGCCGATCGCAGGCGTGTCGAGCCTCGACGAGGGCTTCACGCCACGCCCCGAGCAGCCCGAGGACCTCGGCGCGGTGCAAGAAGCAGTGGCCCCGGTAGAGCACGAGCTCTTGTTGGGTGTCGCACCATCGGACGAACGACTCCGTCCACGCTCGGCAGCGGCCGAGGTCGAACAGCTCCGAGCAGGCGTCGATCACCGAGCAGTAGGCATCACCGGACGCGAGGGGTGACAGCTCGCCGGCTTCGATGGCCACGATGGCCTCGTCGAGCAGGGCCAGCCCTTCGGCGATGTCGCCCAGGTAGATCAGCATGCGTCCCTCGCCGATCCGCGCCGAAGTGATGAGATCGCGGTGGGCGAAGCGGGCCCCGATCTTGCCGGCATGGACGAAGTGGGCGCGCGCCCCGCCCACGTCACCGGCCTCGAAGATGCGAAGCATCCCGAGCCCCCATTGGAGATAGCCCTGCTCGACGCAGTCGATGTTCGCCTCTTCCAGGAGCCGGGCGGTGCGATCGACCCAACCTCGGCAGCGGCCGAGGTCACCTTTGAACCCGAGGCCCTGGGCGAGCTTCCCCCCGAAGTACGCCGCCCGATGCACCGCCCCGTCGGCCAAGCACACCTGGTGGGCTCGCACCCAACGGGCGAAGCCCTCGTCGTCGTGGCCAGTCAGGTAGCCCGCCGTTGCGGCCCGGTCGAGATCGTCGACGTCCAGGCTCTCGGGGGCGAGCGTCGACCACAGCCGCCAGGCATCCCCCCACCGGCAGTCGTCGTTCGCCGCTCGAGCGTCTTCGACGGCGTTCACCATGCGGCCAGTCTCGCCCAAGGTGCCGGCGCCGATCAGGCGAAGAACGCCTCGGCCTCGTCGCGCTGTGCGCCGAGGAACATCCACATCTCGGCGATGCGATCGCCGTCGAACCGGTACACGAACGCGTTGCGGGACTCGAGGGTGTTGCCGTTGCGACGCAGCGCGGCGTGTTCCCACTCGGCGGCCCAGCCGTCGGCGCCGATGCAGAACTGCTGGTCGAGCTCGATCTGGCCGTTGGTGGCCTCGAACCACGAACCGACCACGCCGAGCAGCCCGCCCACACCCGCATGGTCGCCCGCCATCGGATCCGGGCCACGGAGATGGAAGACGAGGTCGTCGCTGAAGATCTTCGCCAGGGCATCGTGGTCCTGTTCGAAGATGGCCGTCGTCATCTCGTTCACGGTCTTGACGTTGGGATGGTCGCTCATCGGTCCTCCAGAGTTGTGTGCCTGTTGACCTGGCGACCGTACGAACGACGAGGGTGCGCGCACATCGGGCGAATCGACGATCTTCGGGAGGACTGGACTCAGACGTTCTACCGATGGCGGCGTCGAAGGGTTTCCATGCTTTGCCCGATGCGCGGACCGCCGGTCGCTTCATACCGTCACACCAGGCCGACCAACCAGAGGAGAGTGCCGACATGAGCCACTTCGCATCGACCGTCCTCGATGACGCTCTCGCCCAGGAGCTCAGCGAACGTCTCGCCGACGTGTTCCGCACCGCCGACGCCGGCGCCGTCCTCGCCGACGACGTCTTCCTCGACGGCCACCCGCCCCTGTGGCGTTTCCAACTCCAAGGCCGCGACGCCTTCGATGCCTGGATCAAGGGCTTCATGCCCGACGGCGCCGACACCACCGTCGTCCGCACCATCCCCACCGTGACCGGCTTCGTCACCGAGTTCACCGGCCACCACCACGACAACGGCGAAGACATCACCGACCGCAAAATCCTCCTCGCCGAGGTCCGCGCCGGCCGCATCACCGAGCTCACCATCTACTGCAGCGGCGACTGGAACGCCGAGCTCCGAGCCCGACACGCCGCCGAGACCCAGCTCATCCGACCCTGAGCCCGCGATGACCACCACCACGCCCAGGGAACAAATGCTCGCCGGGCTGCCGGCCGCCACGCGCACCGTCGACGTCGACGGCATATCCACCTCCCTCATCGAGGCCGGCGACGGCCCACCTCTCCTGCTGCTCCACGGCGGCATCGAATGCGGCGGCCCCATGTGGGCCCCGGTCATCACCCGGCTGGCGCAGCGCCACCGGGTCGTGGTGCCCGACGTCCCCGGCCTCGGCCAGTCCGCTCCGCTCCCCCGTCTCGATGTCGACACCTTCGGCCACTGGCTCACCGGCGTTGCCGAGCACACCAGCCTCGAGCGGCCCACCGTCGTCGCCCACTCACTCGTCGGTGGCCTCACCGCCCACCTCGCCACCCGCGGCAGCCCCGCCATCGGACGGCTCATCGTCTATGCAGCCCCCGGCGTCGGCCCCTATCGCATGCCCCTGCGTCTCCGCTACGTCGCCATCCGGTTCACGATCCGCCCCACCCCCCGCAACGCCGAACGCTTCGATCGCTTCGCCCTACTCGACCTCGACGCCACCCGCCAACGCGATCCGGACTGGTACGACGCCTTCGAGACCTACACGCGATCCCGGCCCGCGATCCCGACGTCAAGAAGACCATGCGCCGGCTCATCGCCGCCCAGACCAAAGCCATCCCGGACGCCGAGCTCGACCGCATCGACGTTCCCACCACCCTGCTGTGGGGCCGCCACGACCGCATGGTCCCGCTCTCGATCGGCGAAGCCGCCGCATCACGCCATGGCTGGCCCCTCCACGTCATCGACCGCGCCGCCCACGCCCCCCACATCGAACAACCCGAAGCATTCGTCGACACACTCACCGCCGTCATGTCTCCGACCTGAGCCGATAGCTCGACCGCTCCGCCGCCGAGTCGAGCAGATCGACGGCGATGGCGTGGCCATACACGCGAGGACCACGCTCATAACGACGAAGACGGCGCCGAACCGCCGCGGTAGCCGGTGATCGTCGCCGTTCGTGGGCGCGGTGTCCCGTCCGTGCAGACCGTGAGGGTGGCATGGCCGCCAGATATTGGCCGATCCCGAGCGATGGTTTCCAGCGAGCCGCCACACAGATCGCCGCCCCGAACGATGCCACTCGGCACTGCGACGAGGACGCCGAGCGGCACGTCGTGCGCTCCTCAGGTGCCCCGCACGACTCGCATGGACCGCCCGTAGCCGCCGGTTCCGGGGCCTCGGAAGTGATGGTCGGCGTTGGCGCGCTCGCTGCTGCGTGTCACGCGCACTGCGTGCACGCCAGATCAGGTCTTCCGTCACGCGGGACCCGCTCTACCTCGCGCCCGTTGGCAGCAGCGGGTGATAGGCGCCGCTTACCGGCGGTCCTGAAGCGTTGGAAGCCGGCGAACGTCGACTCACACCTGGTCCGTATCCATCCGGAACTCGGGCTGGGTCGGCCAACCGAGCTGGATGACCTCCCATGGCCCGTCGAGCCCTTGGCATCTCGCGGCGAGTCCGCCGGAGAGCCGGTCGAAGAAGGCCGGGGCGGGGAAGGCGGCTGGCAGGAAGACCGTGTGCCGTCCCATGCGGACTGCGAGGCTGTACAGCCATTCGGGTTGCGCGATGACGAACGCCGCCCGTCGGTCTGGCGGTTGTGCCGGTTCGATCGCCACTGGGAAGCGATCCAGCGAGCTCGCTGATGCGGCGAATCCCGCGCGGAGCACGTCGAACTCTGGCTGGAGTATGTACGAGTAGCCGAGGAGCGCGAACCCGACCAGGTAGGCGGCTCGCACCCACGACGTCAGCGCCGAGCGGTGGTTCCATCGCTCGCGCGACGTGAAGCCGATCGCGAGCCGAGTCAGGTCGGTGTCCGAGAGGTCTCTGAGCGCATCGACGACCTCATTGGCGCGGTCAGGGTGGTTGGCTATGGGAACGCCACGAAGGTGCAGCCCGCCGGGTGTCGCCAGCAGTTCTCCTTCGAGAGGCCCGCCCACGGTTGTGATCGTCCCACGTAGGGGTCGCGACGATGTCCCGCTGACGAGGGCGATGTGGGCCTCAGCACGTTCGGCGTGGGCGTCAAGTTGATGGCCAGCGGTTGAGTTGCAGCGATTGCAGGTCAGCACGAGAGGCTTCCCGCCGAGTGATTCTGGCGGTACGTGCTCGAGGGTGACCTTGCGATCTGAAATGGCGTCGTGCCCGAAGAGGGCTAGGCAGCACGGACATACATAGAAGTCGCCGACTGCAGGTCGTACGGCTCTGATTGCTCGGACGCCGAGATCGAACCAGCGTTGCCTCCGGTCGTGACCTTGCTCCTCGGTGTCGTTGCCCATCGCCACCATGATGGAGGAGCGATGCTGAGATCGGGCCCACTCGGCGTCAGTCGAGGCGCAGAGCAGCGGACCACTGCGGCTCTGACGCTGTCAAGACCTGACGAGGCCGCAGGGGACACCGAGGTCATACCACACGGTCGGATCGAACGACCGTCCCGCCTCCAGGGCGGCGAGCCGAATCGGGGCCCCGAGACCAGAACTGCGATGAGGCGCCGCTACCTGCGACCACGCCGGGGGTTGGAGAGTCGTCGTTGCCCGCGACTCCGGCGAGGTTCAGGTTGTCCAGCGGTACCGACGATCGGCAGTGCGCTCTTCGTTGCCGCACCCGTTGGCCTGCTCGGCCAGCGTGAACCCGTGACGTTCGTAGAAGCGGTGAGCTCTGCGGTTCGTTTTGAACGTCCACAGCTCCAGGCCGCCGGGGTGCCGCTCCTTGGCGAGATCGAGCAGCGTCCCGCCGAGTCCGATGCCCTGGTGCTCGGGTGCTACGTACGGCTGGTCGACCCAACCCGGCTCAAGCACAAGCACACCAGCGATGGCACCCTCGACCTCGGCCACCCACACCTCGCGATGTGCGAGCACGTCGTGGCGGAACCACTGGTGCACGTCGGCGTCGTCGTGGACCGACGGCGGCACGTCTGGCACCGCCGCGTTCCGCGCCGAGAGCCAAACGTCGGCGATCGCCTGAGCGTCGCCACTCACCGCTCGGCGGGTCGTGACCGTCGGGGCCATGACCGAGTTTCTCATCTCGACGAAGCGTGGCCCGAGAGCGCTGCGCGCCTCAGCTCGACCCACGACTCGAGCAACGCCTCACGGCAGCGTTGGCTCCCTGAGTCACTGCTCTCGCGAGCGCGCAGGGACTGGTAGGCGGCGGCCCGACGGGCCGCACGAGCAGCCAACTGGCTCGGTGAACATGCGCCGCTAACGGCCCCTCGCCGTCGGCGCGAGGCTCGTGGTTGGAGGTGGTGCGCGATGTCCGACGAACTGGACGACTACGAGGAGGGCGCCGAGCGGGCCGAGGCGCGGGAGGATGAGCTCGAAAGCGAGCTGGCGTTGGCTGACGCGGCGGAGCTGGCCGACATCACCGCCGAGCAGGATGAAACGCGTTTCGACGAGACGCGCCTCGCCTACAGCGGCGTGGAGGAAGGTGACGGCGACGTCGACGTGGAGGAGCTCAGGGAAGCGGGCGCGCGGCTCGACGATCCGGAGCGCGAGGCACGGCGGTCGGATTCCTAAGCCAGCTCCCGGACACAGGACCGGACCGTCTGGCCCTGTGGGTGCTCACCGTCGTGAGCGCATCCGGTCGCTGGTTCTTGAGTGCGTTCTGCTTCGCCGAGTCACCGCCGATGGAGGACATGCGCCGCTATCTACTCCTTCGTTGCCGTTCGTCAGTCGATCGTGCGCACATGCGGGATCATGCAGTGTGACCACGATGTCGCGCTCGAAGCCCGCCTACCAGAGCGAGCCCCCTGACTCGCTCCGCCAGGCGATCTGGTCTGCGGGCGAGCTCGCTCCGTTGGAGTTGTTCCAGATCGCGGCCTGGAAGTCCGCGCGAGGGCTGGCGCCCCTTACGCTCAACACGGAGGACGCGATCCGAAGCCGCTCAAGAGGGAGTGTCGACGTGCTGGCTCCACTGCGCTCGGTGGATGTCCTGGACAACAACGTTGACTGGTCACGCTGGACTGAGATCGTGCGTACCGCAATCGGATCGAAGGTCAATCGCTCAGGCCTCCTGGCACTCCAAGGTGTCCAGTACCCGATGGCCACCGCGCTGATCTCGTTCCTCGCGCCGCGGGCGTGCCCGGTGATGGACCGATGGACGATCCGCGCAGTCTTTGGGGCCAACGTCGGGACACGCTGGCATCGAGCGGACGCGTATGCAGCCTTTACGAGCCGACTCTGCGCGCTCGGGTCCGGGCACTACCCAGGCTGCTCCACGATCCATGCCATCGACCAAGCGGTGATGAACTCGATGATGGGCTGCGCCGAGCCGCGAGACGAGTGCACCCACGTTCCATTCGCCGCCATCGACCTTCCGCCACCTGATAACGGCCAGCGAGGCAGACGCACTGGCGTGTCGGATAGGCGCCGCTGCCGGGCCCGCTGCGACGGCCCCTGACCTGACCGAGCCTCGGTGGCGGGCAGTCGGAGCGGGTGGTGGTCGGCGTGGTCACGATCATCCACGCCCGAACCGGGCTCACCTGGAGACCCTCCTCTCCCCGGGAGGCGGCCAGTGGGCCGCTACGGGAGCCGGTTCTGGGGGTGCCATGGCGTAGCCCTCGGCTCGGCGTTGCGCCGCAGCTACCACTCGTCGGCTCTGGCGACGTCGGGCGACCAGACGCATGTCCACCCGGGTGACTTGGCCGTGCTCGTTGCGCGTCTCGGTCCTGCGCAGGAGGTCGGTCACGGTGACGACGGCGATCTTGGGTTGGTGCCCGGCGTTGGGGGATCCAGGTGCCATTTGCGACCATGCGGCGTGGAGTTCACTGGTCAGGAATCGCTTCTTGCTGTATGGGTCGGCGAGGAAGCTCACCCGCTCGATCGGTACCCGATCGATGACTCGCTGGAGCTCGTAGCGGGTTCCGGCATTCTTGTCGGTGTAGCCGGACACGTCGAGCACGACGAGGTCGACCCGTTCCAAGAGCTCGTCCACTGCCGATTGCCAGAAGCTGCCGTGGCAGAGGACGGGTCGAATGGGGTAGCTCCCGAAGCGATCCCGGACTCGTATCGAGGTCGCCGAGATCTGGGTGAACTTGCCTCGTCCCTTGGGACACGGTCGGTCGATCTGGCGGTTGAGCTCGGTGATGAGTTGATCGCGGGAGCTGACGAAGAGGCTGGCGATGTTGCCGCTCTGCTTGGTCGATCGAAGCTCGGCTGGTGTCACTGCGGCGGCGCTTCGCAGGAAGTGCACGTAGCCGAACTCTCGCCACGCACTTTGAATGAACGTGCGCGTGCGCGGCTGGTTCTCGAACAGCCTCAGGTAGGCGATGCGCAGCGGTGGGCGGCCGATGATGTTCTCGGTGGAGGTAACTCGTCGGAGTGCTCGTGGCCGTGGAGAGTCCCTCGGTGCCCGGAACTGGACCTCCAGCGTCGGGATCACGCCCGAGCCGTGCGTCGGCGGGACCCTGGTATCAGGCAAGAAGGCTGCCAGTCTGGGATCGTTGGACAGCCGCTCTACCGTCCGCCCCGTGCGCCAGCGGCGGCCATTGACAACAGCGCCAACGAGGAACACCAGCGCCAGGGCGGCGGCCGCACCCGCCACGATCAAAAGACGGGTGTCCGATGGCTCGAGGTCATGGACGCGCGACGCGGCCGGCCACAGGTCGGTGCGATAGGCGAGCGCGGTCACGGCGAGCGCCACGGCAACGAGCGCGAGGAAGATGTAGCCCACCGTGGCCACGGCGCGCCTCGGTTCGAGGTAGAGCACTGTCCGGTGGCGGACACCCGACCGGATCTTCCCCATGGCACTCAGCCCCTGAGGGCGCGGAGCGCCCGCTCGAGCAATGAAGCCGATGGGGTGAGGGTGCTCACTTCGCTGCGCCTTCTGATAGGGACTTGCAACGAGAACGCTCGGTTGTCGGTCACGCGGCTCCCTCAAGCACGTTGGCGCCGACACCACAATGCCGACGGAGGCCATCGCCTCACTGGTAGGAGCGTCAGCCAACGCGACGTGATACACGCCGACCAACACCCGTCGCGCGCAACTCGGCGTACCGCTACCGTTCTTCGTACTCGTGGTGGCTCACGGTGGCATGTGCCTCTCACGAAGCGCTCACGAGCAGCTCACCGATCCCGCTGAGGTCGCACGCCGGCCCCAACCGCGTCGCAGGAGAGGAGAGCTCACCCGGCCGGCGCGGCTGCCCGGAGTCGCGTCACGCTCGAGCCATCGGCCTCAGCTCGGCCGACGACCGCGCCCGCATGCTCCGTCGGCGTCGGAGGTCGGGAGGCTGGTGGGTAGTGGGACTACTTCAGGGGAGGCCCAGCCATGGAACATCGATCGGGCTGACTGTCTGAGGTCGAGTGACCTCACCGCCGCACCGATGCGTCCGACCGCTTCCCCGCGAGCAGTCATTGGTCGCTCGCCGGCATGCGAAGCCGACCCGGGCAGCTGACCCAACGCCTGCCCAACGGCATCGTTCATCAACGGTCGGTCCCACGCTGGAGGAGGCGAGCCTTCGGCGCATCCATGGGACCAGCGAACAGGCGCCGCTACCTTCACTTGGCGCGCGAACCTCACCCGAGTAGCGATACGGCTCCGGTCCGGGCGGCGCAGACCTGTGTTCAGTTGGGGCGGCTGTCCCTCACCCGAGATCGGCCAGCACGTGACGACGACGAGCAACGCGTCCGCGCCGGCCTGCTCGTCCTACGCTGCGAGTGTGGCTGACGAGCTCGTCTTCAGTGTCGACGGCGTTGATGCACGCGCGGCGGTGCCGATCACGCTCGCCGAGGCCGGCTTCACCGAGCGCGCTCACCTCCAAGAGTGGGTACTCGCTCATCCCGAGATCATCGGCGATGGGATCCTGGTCGTCACGTCGGAGTTCGACGCTTGGCGCTCGGCCTCGGGAGCGGAGCGCGATCGGCTGGACATCCTGGGGATCGATCGAGGTGGCCGGCTCGTCGTGGCGGAACTCAAGCGTGACCGAGCGCCCGACACCGTCGAGATGCAGGCAGTGAAGTACGCGGCGATGGCGAGCAGGCTCACGCCTGAGGTCGTCGCATCGCACTACGTCGAGTTCAACCGACGCCGCGGGAGGATCCTTTCGGACGACGACGCTACGTCGCTGCTGCTCGAGCACATCGGTGGCGACCTTGACCCGGAGCTGCTTCGTCAGCCACGCATCGTTCTGATCGCATCGGCTTTCCCCTCAACTGTGACGGCTACCGTGGTATGGCTCAGTGAGATGGGTCTCGACGTGTCCCTCGTGCGGGTGCAGGCGTACCGCACGCAGCATGACGTCGTGGTAACCGCTTCGCGGTTGTACCCCATCCCTGCCGTCGAAGAGTTCACCGTGGCGCCGGTGCGGGCCAGCACTCGGAGGGCGCGCGGTGATGACTATCCGGAGGTCCCGTGGGACAGAGACAGCCTCTCGCGTTTCGCCGATGTCGTTGTCAACCCCACTGTCCGAGCAGCGATGGAGTTGTGCTCCACGCGTCCCGATGAGTGGATCTCGCTTCGAGATGTCGAGGCCAAGGCGGGTCGTACACCTGGCGAGGCACGTGACGATCTCGCAGGTCTGACGATGATGGTCAAGCGGCGGTTCGGCAGGTCGAATTGGCCATTTGCCGCGGAGTGGGCCGCGGGTGGTGAGGAGAACTCGTACTACCGGATGGAGCCGGCACTCGCCGAGATCTGGCGAGGCATCACTCAGCCAGATCAAGTACCGGCCGATGCGGCAGGCGAGCCGTGAGAGCCGAACAGAGCGCGCATAGTCCGGCCCACCATGCCCGGTCGCTCGTTGGTGATAGACGCCTCCGCGAACCGTCGTGAGGATCGACGGTCCGAGCGTCGATATAGAGCCGCGCCCCGCCGCCACATCGGCATGGGGGATCGGCCCCTACCGCGTGACTTCGGAGACCCCTCGCCATGGGGCCGAGCAAGCCCTTGGCTGACAAATGTCAGTTCCCGGCACTTCCCAGAGCTGAGATCTTGTGTCGGGTGTTGGCGACCGCCTAGTGCAGGGCCGGTTCGGTGGCGTCCCCGAAGCCGGCGACCACCTCCTCAGCCTCGACGGATTCTCGTGCCGTCACGACCAGCGCACCACGGCAGCGACGATCGACCTCGCTTCGGAGCAACCGCCGGAGGTGCGCCGCTATCAGGTGGGGAGCAGAGTCCAGCGGTGGTCGTCGTGCCCGCGCTCAGCGTCGCAGTCGCGTTCCTCATCGGCTTCGGAGCGGTCGCCGCCAGGTTGTCAGGCGACCGTCGAGAGTTGGGCGAGGTGCTCCGGGACGTGGCCACGCTTGAGGGTGTTCGCCATGGCCGTCGGACACGACACCGCGCTGCGGAGTGCCGTGGTTTCACCTACGTTCGCGCGAACCGACAGGGGTCAGGCAGTCAGCGCGAGGCTCAACGAAGCGTCGGCCGCACTCCGGCCTGCCTCCAGGCGCCAGGCGCGACGCGGCGTGTCAGACCGGGTCATGGCGCGGTGACTGGATGTCCTCCGAACGCCAGCGGTAGTCGCCGGGCGAGTTGGCGACCTCAGCGAAGACGAGGCGGAACGATTGAGATAGGCGGAAGCGTCCCGGCTGGTCCTGATCGAGAGCCGGTGCACGCCCACCAGACAGGTACGTCGTTCTGTACGACCAGGCGGGCGCGACATAGCGTTGGCTGACATGAGCGCCTCTTGGCCGGTGTTGGCCCGTGACATAGCGGAACTGGCGACCGAGTGGCGGTCAGATCGTCCCGAACGGCAGGCGAGACGCAGTCTTGACGCAGCGGACTTCGAGCGACTCGTGAAGGCTGGATTCCTTCGTGTCGCGGTTCCTGAAGAGCAGGGAGGGCTTTGGCGTAGCCTGGCCGAATCAACGCGCCCGCTCTGTGAGGTACTGCGAACCCTTGCCGCTGCAGATCCTTCGGTTGCGCTGGTCGCCTCCATGCATCCGGCGGTCCTCGGTTTCTGGCTTGCGCGACCAGACCAGGCGCGACCCCAGTGGACTCAACAGCGCGAGGCGGTGTTTGCCTCTGCAGCTAGGGGCGACCAATGGGGCACGATCACGTCCGAGCCGGGCAGCGGTGGCGACATTCTTCGGACCAGAGCGCAGGCGCGGCCCGAGGATGGATCCTCCGAACGCTTGCCCGGTGCTGCCTACCGCGTCAGTGGCGACAAGCACTTTGGCAGCGGCTCGGGCGTGACCGCGTTCATGATGACGACGGCGGTGCCGGAGGGCGAGGACGCCCCGACCGTCTTCGTGCTCGATGTCCGGGAGCGCCCTTGGGACGGATCTACCGGGCTGCGGCTGACGGCGGAGTGGGACGGGATGGGTATGGCCGCAACCCAGAGCCACGCGATGCGGCTTGAGGCGTGCCCGGCGGTCCGGCTCGCGTGGGACGGACCGCTCGAGGAGATCACGCTTGCAGCCGCGCCGCTCATCTCGAGCCTGTTCACCGCCGTGATCCTCGGCGTCGTCGACGAGGCGATCCGTACCGCCAAGGTGCAGCTGGAGCCGAAGGCCGACGCGCTGCGGGCGTATGAGCAGGTCGAATGGTCGCGCGCCGAACTCGACCATTGGCTCGCGGTGCAGGCCTACGAGGGTGCGTTGCGGGCCGTGGAGTCCGGCGACCACCCACGATCCCTGCACGCAACGCTTCGAGCCAAGGAGGCTGTCGCCGAGCTGGCCGAATCGTCGCTCGGCCGCCTCACACGCGTTATCGGCGAGGAACCTTCTCGCGGAGGTCCCCCTTCGCCTCGTGGTTCGAGGACGTTCGTGCCCTCGGCTTCCTCCGGCCCCCTTGGGGACTCGCATACGACAGCCTTTTCCTCACCTCGTTCACATAAGCGGGCGTGCACCCCGAGTCGCGCCCCGCCGCGGATGGCCCGAAGGGCGAGTGGCCGGGGGGAATCGCACCCCCCGGCTCTCTCAGAACCGGACGTGAGCCTCTCGACTCATCCGGCTCCCATCATCCAGCCGTCAGGGCGTGACGCCCAGCCGCCAGTGGGCAAAGAGAGTCGGGTCGCGCCTTGCGACGCTCCGCAACCACCGAACTGCCCTGGCGAAGTGATGGTGCAGCCGTTTGTATTTCCGTGCCGCCCAACGCGCGAGATGCGCGTTGAGTCGACGCAACAGCGGATACAGCATGGACTTGTAGAAGCGCCCGTAGTAGCTGATCCACCCGTGCACGATGGGGTTGATGATGCGCGCAAGGTCCTTGAGGGCCAGGTCGCTGCGCCGGTTGATCCGCCAGGAGCGGATCTCCCGTCCGATCGCCTTCTTGGCGTCGTCGCTGACCGCCGGCAAGAAGCTCACGAAGAAGTTCCCGTGCCTGCTCTTCGCCAGTCGGGGACGAAACGTGTACCCCAAGAAGCTGAATCGTTCGTGCTCATGTGAGCCCGGGCGGCTGGCGTCCTTGCAGTACACGATCCGCGTCTTGTCGGGGTGAAGTTCCAGACCGACTTGCGCCATACGCTCGGCGATGGCCCCAAGCACATGTTGTGCCTGGGCTTCGGTCGCGCAGTGAACCACCGCATCGTCCGCGTAGCGTTCGAAACCGACCGTCGGGAACTCCCGGGCCAGCCACCTGTCGAACGCGTAGTGGAGGAAGAGGTTCGCCAGCAGGGGCGAGATCGCCGAACCCTGCGGGGTCCCACGATCCCGTTGCACCAAGGTGCCGTCTCCCATCTGGAGGGGAGCTTTGAGCCACCGCTCCACATAGAGAAGAACCCACCGCAAGTCCGTGTGCTTAGACACTGTCCGCATCACAAGGTCGTGATCCAAGCTGTCGAAGAAGGCTCGGATGTCGAGATCGATCACCCAGTCCTTCTTCCAGCACCGTTGCCGGCATGTCGCCACCGCATCGAGAGCGGACCGCCCCGGCCGATAGCCGTAGGAGTCAGGATGGAACAGCGGCTCCACCTCCGGCTCCAGATACGACCGAACGACCGTCTGGGCGATCCTGTCCGACACCGTGGGCACCCCGAGAAGGCGGACCCCCTTGCCTCCTGCTTTCGGTATCTCCACCGCACGCACCGGCGGCGGGAAGTACGTCCCCGAGGACATCCGATTCCAGAGCTTGTAGAGGTTCCCTTTCAGATCCCTCTCGAACTCTGCGATCGACTCCCCGTCGACACCCGCAGCCCCCTGATTGGCCTTGACCTTCTCGTAGGCCTCCCACACAACCCACTTGGAAATCTCAAACGACTTCACCGTCGTCGGCTTCGACACGTCCACCGGCTCCTCCCGCACGATCACGGTTGACCACCAGACATGCCCGGATGACCCGGCCCCTTCGCTCCGCCCGCGTTACCGGGCATCACCACTACTACGAGCCGGTCCGTCCCTGTGCCCCGCATCGGTACTCTGCTCCTCGCAGTTCCCGCTGCTTGGAGTCCTCCCTCTCGCGACCGGGGGGCCAAATCCGGCAGCCCAGTGAACGGCCGTCGTAGCGGGGCGACAGGTTCCCACGTTCCATGCCAGAGCCCGAGCTGAGCTCGCGCCGCCTCCATGCCGGACACCACCTGGGCAGTAAGCAGGTTGCCCCCAGGCTCATCCCGGGACAGGTGATCATCTCCCGGTTTCGATGCCATCTATACACTTTCGACACGTCATCAGCGGTTCGCTTCCGCTCGCCTTCTCAGCTCACACCTGACGCACTCGTTGGCGCGCCTCTTCCGCAACGCTTACCACCCCGGCTCTTGACCGGCGCAGCTTGCGGTGGTTTGAGACCTCCCCCTGCAGGGCGATCCCGGAGGACCTACCTCCATCTCTGACACAGCACCGCATCAGAGCTTCGACCTTCTACATCGACGCCTCCTTTGCGTTCGTGGCGCACATCACCCGTGTATTGGGCGTTATGGCACGCTCGCGAGAAACCTCGGTCCTCGAGGATTACCTCGATCGCCGCCGCTGAGCGAGTCGAGGTTTACCGCCTTCCCGTAGGCGTGGAAGCACCATGGGGCGGACTCGTGTACATCGAGCCGCAGTTCGCCGCGGACCAAAAGCTGCGCGCCTCGGCTCGGGGCCTACAAGAAGCAGTTCGCTCGACTCAACTAGTAGGCGCTCCCTGCGCGGCCTGGTCAGCGCGGGCGTGGATCAACGGGGTGTCAGCAGGACGACTCGGGCCCGGCTGCCCAGGCAACGCGAAGGTCCTCGGGGAGAGGTTCGCCGCGCTGGTCGAGGCCGATCTTGTTGAACTTGGCGAACGGTTGGTTGTCGCGAGCCAGCAGCGCGAGATGTTCGACGACATCGGCCTCGTCGATCAGGACTTCGACACCGGCGGTTCGACGCTTGCCCGCGATACAGATCTCCACGGGCTCACCCGTGCGCAGGTTGCGTGCCCAGGCGAACTGCGTGCTGATCAGCAGAGCGCCGTCGTGGCGGGCATAGGCGACGGGGATCTCGTAGCGTCGCCCAGACTTGCGACCCACCACCTGAACGGTGAGCAGGCGCTTGCCCACGAGCCGGGAGAGCAGCGGCATGTGCAGGAGACCGCGGACCATCCGGTTGACGGCGCCTTGCAAGGGCAAGGTCTGGGCGTGCACGTCCGAGGTCGTCCGGACATCGGGCGGGTTCTGCTTGCTCATCGCGACTCCTTCCGGCAGCCATCGGGCTCGATCGACGAGTCGCCGAACCCGTCGTGGTTTGCTGTACCCGCTTCGGGATCGCGCTACTCGTGAATGGCCTCGAACTCGGCGCCCCGCTCGGGCAGGTGGGGTTCCGCAGCCTGATCGATGTCGGGGTGCCTATCGACCGCGACGAAGTCCACCAGTCCGGAGTATGTCTTCTTCGGCGGCGGTGTGGTCCGCACAGGCCTGCAGTGGAAGCCGGCCTGCGCGTGGGGCGCGAGCACGCCCGGTCGTTCCGACCACGAGAGGGGAGGTCCGCCGTCCATCGCAACTGTCGCCCGTTCCACCTGATAGGCGAGTGCCACATCCGTGCGGTTCTCGAGTATCAGGTCAACCTGCAACTCCCCGAACGGCTCAGTCGGGTGAAGCGCCAGGTTGCAGTTGACCGTCGCTAGGCCGAGGCCGTAGCGCGTCTCGTGCATCCTGCGCTGCAGAGCCCACCGCTCGCCGTCGGCATCGCGCCACGCAAAGAACTGCGCGGCCACGAGCGTGATGGCGGCGAGGACGAGCACGACCTGCCACGGCCCCATCGACAGGCTGGCCCCGATGCTCGCGATGACGAGGGCGAGCACTCCAGTCAGGAGCACCTTCCAGTGCGCCCACAGTGCCGACCAGTACCGCGCCATCGTGCCGAACGCCGCCATCCGCTGCGAAGGCTACGCGGCGCGCTCGCCCACCTCTTCGGGAACCTTCGTAGCGAACGAGCGCTGATGTGGTGGCCATGGCGGCGTCCTCCTGACACCAACCCGACCCTCCACAGGGCGGGACGAAGGCTCCGCAAGCCACCCGTGGTTACCGAGCACCCCGTAAGGGCCGAAGTCGCGTGGCTCAGGTGCGCAATAGCGCATGAGCTGGTCACAGGTCGATCGCTAGGTCGTCTCCGACGTGCTCGAGATCGTGACCGACGCAGTCGCGGATCGGTAGACCTCGCTGCTCCAGCACCGCGGAGACAGGTTTGAGAAGCTCAAACCAGCCTGTTCGGTCGATCTCGCCGGCCCGGGTCGGGAGCGGTGCCGCGTGTCGAGCCACGTCGTGGAGCAGCGACACGGCGTTGGCAAGCTCGTCGGTCGGGACTCGACGTCCGCTGGTCCAGGTGTCGATCGCGTCGATCAGTTGGTGGAGCCGGTTGAGCTCCGCGTGGTCAAGTTGGTCGAGGCCGACGTGATCGGACTGCGGGTTCGCGAGATCGGCGAGGCGGCGTGCTTCGGCTTCGACGGCGTCGAGTGGCTCTTTGATGTGAGCGCCGGCAGCGTGGACGCCGGCGATGCGGTGTTGGGCGTCGTCGACTCGCCAGCTGGCGATCTTGGCTCGGCGGGCGGCGCCGTGACGGTGCCCGAACCCGGCGGTGCGGGCGTCGTGATTGGCTCGCCACATCGCCGGGCGCAGCACCGTGTCGTGTTCGTGCTCGATCTGGTTGATGCGGTCGGCGTAGGGCTGCCACGCCGCATTCGCAGCGGTGAGCGCCGGTTGGAGGTCGGCCAGCTCGGCGACCGCCTCGCTACGTCGGTGGGCTCGTTCGGTGAGACCGGCGGTGAGATCGCGGCGGCGCTGGTCGAGCTGGTCCCGGTAGGCGGTGAGCCGTGCCGGGACGACCTGTGCTGGCTCCCTGGACGGTTCCGGACGGTCGGCGTGGGCGAGGTGGCGGCGTTGGGTGACGGCGGGGATGTCGGCGCGGTCATAGGCGAGGACTCCGTCGAGGATGTCCCGGGCTTCGCCGACGTCGGTGGTGTCGGTGATGACGTGGATCCGGTTCTCGTCGCGCCCGCGGGTCACCCCGACGTACAACCCGCGACGGGTGGTCGCGCCGGTGACGAGGGCGAGGGAGACGTCGACCGTGTCGCCTTGGTGGCCGTGCTCGGTTGCCGCGTACCCCAACCGGACGTGTTGGCGGGTGTAGTCGGCGGGCAGCGTGACGGTGCCGTGTCCGCCGAGGTGGGACACGGTCAGGCCACCGTCGCCGTGGGTGGCGACGACGGTCCACAGGTCGCGGTTGCGGACCGGCTCTCCCCGCTCGGTGCACAGGCGGCGGTGGTTGCGGCGGCTGGCGACGACATCGCCGACATAGGCGTGCTCACCGTCACCGATCCCCACCGCGGTCGACGAGTCGAGGTCGCCGACGGTGAGCCGGACGCGTTGGACGGCGTCGTTGAGCGCGTCGACGTGGTCGTTGGTGGAGGCGACAATGGCGACGGTCCTGGCGTCGGTGTGGTGGGCGAGCCAGTCGCATGCGATCCGCTCGAGATGGTCGGCGAAGGGGCCGGCGACGATCCGACCGTGCGCCTCGTAGGCGTCGAACGCGACCGGGTCGCCGGCGCGCAGCTGTAGCGAGGCGGCCGCTTCCCACGGTTGGGTGAAGCGATGGATCCGGGTCAGCGCGTGCACCCGACTGGTGGCGCACAGCTCGTTGAACAGCCCACCCCGCCCGACGGCTTGCAGTTGGCGGGGATCACCGACCAGCACCAGTCGCCAGCCCTCGGCGTGGGCGAGGCGGACGAGCTGGTGGACGGTGGAGGTGCCGATCGTGCCCGCCTCGTCGACGATGACCGTCGTCCCCGCCGGCAGGCGATACCGGCCGAGCGGTGGCCGGTCGGGGTGGTGCCATTCGTGGAGCAGCTTGGCGAGCGTGTCGGACGCAAGACCGGTCTCGCATCTCAACACGCAGGCCGCCTTCGCGGTCGGGGCCACACCGAACACCGGTCGTCCCTGTCCGATCAGGTCGTCGACGGCGGCCTGCAGCATGGTCGTCTTCCCGGCGCCGGCGGGACCGACCACGACCACAAGCAGATCCGAGCCGGCGACCGCGGCGGCGGCGTCGGCCTGCAACACGTCCAGCGCGTCGCGATCGACGGTCGTTGACGGGCGGGGATCGTCGGCTTGCGCCTCCATGGCCCAGGCCAGGACGGTCTCTTCCTCGGCGAGGATGGCGTCGCTGGTGATGTGCGCCGCGGTCGGCTCCAGCCACACCGAGCGACCATCCGACACCCGCCGGCGGGCGCGTTCGTCGGGCGGGTCGAGATCGACGCAACGTTCGATCACCTGATCGGCGGCTCGTTCCAGCGCGGCGGCCCAATGCAGTCCCGGCATCGAGGACACGGCGGGTTGGAGGTCGCAGATGGCGCGCAGGACGTCGGCCCGCGTCCAGGTCGATCCCGAGGCCGAGAGATGGTCGACGACCTGCTCCACCGTCGGCCCCGGCACCTCCCCGTGCATTCGACCGGCGGCCGTGAATTCAGCGACGAGGCGGTCCGCCGTCCAACCGACAGCCGCGGCCTCGCTCTGCCATCGTGTCCGCAGATCCGGGACAGCGGCTCCGCTCTTGCGGTTGCGGGTGTCGGCCGATGCTTCCCGGCCCAGGGCGGCGCGTTCCCAGCGGGTCGGGTCCCGACCTTGCCGGGCTCGGAACTCCTCCACCTTGACCGCGAGGGCGGCGTCGACCTGGGCGGCACGTTTCGAGAACACCTCGACCAGCTCGACCGGTGTGCGGGCGAGCTCGGCTTGGCCGTTGACGATCGGCTCCCACCCGACCCCGTAGCGGTGGGTGAGCTCGGCGCGCAGCACCGACTGGTACAGGCCGCCGAGCATCCGCTGGTGGCGCTTCAGGTAGCGGGCGTCCAACGCCCACCAACGTCCATCTTCCGTTTGCACCTTGGCCGAGATCACCGCGTGGGTGTGCAGCTGCGGATCATCGGCCCGCGACGTCGTCTGCCGGGACGTGGCCACCGACAACCCGCCGCTGTCTGGGTGCACTCGTCGCCCGTTCACCCGGATCCGGGTCGTCGCCCCGTACCGCTCCAGATGCTCGAGAGCGGCACGCACCGCGGTGTCGTGGGCTTCCAGCAAACCTGGATCACCGGTCAGCGCCCACCACACGCTCACCGACTTCGGAGCCGAGAACGTGGCATCAAACCCGGCCACCGCTCGGATCACCCTCCCGTCCGCCAACGTGCGATCGACCAGCAGGTTGCCCAACGACATCCCAGATGTCGGGTCGCGGCCCTCTAACAGGGCCTGCAGCTCGTCGGGGGTAACGCGACCGGTCAGGCCGAGGGCGGTTGCTTGCTCGCCTGACCACACGCCCGGCTGCTCACCCGGCGCCACCAGGTAGCGCGTGTAGTACGCCGCGGTCGCCGTCGCCGACGACGCGTAGAGAGTCGTCACCCGCAACATCAGCGCCCACCGCCGCCTGCGGGCACCTGTCTGTAGATCGAGTTGAGCGTCGGGCGAGGAGTCATCGGAATGATGGGTCCGGTCAGTCCCTGTCCAGCAGCGAGAGCTGCGACCACGACGCCACGCCGGGCCGCTGTCGAGATCGTGACGAACGGGTCGCTGGTGCGGAGCCATCAACGTGGAGAACGTCACGCGGGATGGTCAGCCGGTAGGCGCCCCGTTCGAAGCGCTCGCCGACGAACTCGACCAGGCCGGCTCTTAGCAGGCGACTCACCCCCTGAGCCACGGTGTCCTTCGCCAAGCCGAGATCCCGCGCCAGTGAGCGCAAGGACGCCCACACGACGACGTCGTCTCCGTCGACCGTCGACTGCTGGGCCATACGTTCCAGCACGACCCAGGCGACCGGGCCGAGCTGCACGACGACGTCCAGCGCGCCCGCACCAAGGATCACCTCGCCGCCGGTCACGGCTCTGGCTTGATGTCCGCGTTCGCCAAGCGGTCCAACGCTGCGGCCGGGATGCGGATCGAGCGCCCGAGACGCACCGCCGGGAGTCCATCTCGACCACCGGACTCGAGCCAGCGACGCGCCAGCTCGTACGCGGAGGTGCGGCTGATCTGCAGGACCTGCGCCGCCTCCTCAACTCTGAGGAATGGACCGTGCTCAGCGATCATCGACATCACCCACTCGCGGGAACGGGAACTCACCCCGATACAGAGCAGTTCGCGACTGGCGCGAAGCATCTGCGAGACCGCTCACACGACCACCCACTCACCCACTCACTTCATGAGCAGCGCTGACGCGACGACGACGATCCCGTGTCCCAACATTTCGGGCACACCGCAACGGCCAAGTCGGGCGATGGCCCTGTCATGGTCTACGTCGAACGTTGCCGGTGGCCGTGGCGTCCGCTGCCGCCGGCGTACCTACGAGAAGATCGTTGCAGCGACAGCCTCGGCGGCATCGCGCGCGATGCCCGGCGTGACGTGCGAGTACAGGTCAAGCGTGACGCCGACGGTCGCGTGTCCGAGCCGTTCCGACACGACCTTCGGATGGACCCCGGTCTTGAGCGCGAGCGTGGCGTGCGTGTGGCGGAGATCATGCAGCCGGATGCGCGGCACGCCGGCCTCCTGCGCGAGCAAGTTGAACTCCCGCGAGAACCAGTCGGGGTGAACGGGCCGGCCCAGCTCGTCACGGAACACCATGTCATGTGACTTGTCCCACCCTGCGCCGATCGCCAGCTGCTCCTCGCGTTGTCGGCGCCGGTGGTCCCTGAAGGCAGCGACGGTGAAGGTATCGAGATAGATGGTCCGCCGGCTGCGCTGCGTCTTGGTCTGCGTGATGATCGGCGCCCCCTCGACCGTGGTGAGCGTCTGCACGACGGCCAGCCGCGCTGCATCTACATCGACGTCTCGCCATCGGAGGCCGAGCACCTCGCCGCGGCGCATGCCGGTGGTCGCCAGCACCATGAACGCCGCAGTCAGCCGATGGTCTCTGGTCGACTCGAGGAAGGTCCTCAGCTCCTCGGAGGACCACGTGTCGAACTCGGGCCGCCGCACGGTGGGCGCCCGCGCTGCGGCTGCGGCGTTCCGAGGCACGAGTCCGAGCCGCTCGGCGTCGGCCAGCGCCTTGCGGAGCACGACGTGCGTGTTGCGGACGGTCTTGGCCGCCAGCGGCTGGCCGCCCCTGGCGCCGTCGGCGAGGAGGTCGCTGTACAGGTTCTCGACCTGCAACGGCGTGAGGGCTTGGAGCTGGACCCGACCGATCCGCTGGACTACGCGCTGCGCCGCAATCTCGTAGCTGTGGAACGTCGTCTCCCGCAGGCGCGATCGCTGGCCAGCCAGCCAGCCCTCGAGGTACCCGCCGACGCTGATCGTGGACTTCGCGACGACCGTGTTGCTCTGGGCGGCGTGCACCACCTCGGCCAGCGCGGCCTCGGCGGCCTTCTTGGTCGCAAAGCCCTGTCGGAGGACCTGACGACGCTTGCCCGTGCCCGGGTGGAAGCCGGCGTCAACGCGAAAGGCCCACGCGCCGCTGCGCCGGAAGACCGACCCCCTCGCCACGGACGTACTCTAACGAGTCTGTGCACATCTTGTGCACACCGGGCAGTTGCGGCACCTGCCCCGGTGGTGACGAGATCACGTTTAGGCTGTTCAACTAGTGCCCGGGGTGGGATTCGAACCCACACGACCCTTGCGAGTCTGAGGGGTTTAAGCCCTCCGCGCCTGCCGTTACGCCACCCGGGCCTCCTCTCCCACGCTAGTGCCGAGCCCTGGTGCCATCGCCTCCCACAGCACGGCCCGGACCTGGTCGGCCGCGGCGCCGCCGAGCCCGTTGGCGACCACGATCCCCTCGATCAGATCGCCGAGCACCGCTTCCCACGGCCGCCCCCGCACCCGGACCGCGACCAGGGGCGGCCCGGCTCGCCGGCGCAGCGTGCGGTTCACCCCGGGGAGGCGGGGCGGGCTGCGGAAGCTGGGCACGACCAAACCGTGGCGGCGGGCCTCCCCCGCGAGCGCCCGGACCGCCCGGGCGAACTGATAGGTCGTGGCGCGCTCCATCGCTCACATCCAAGCGCGGGGGTGCGCGAGAGATCCTGACGCCGCGAAGAACGGGTGGTCGAGCGGCCGGGGGCCGGGTCGCCCGAGGCCGGCGGCCGTGGTCCACGACTCCCGCGCACCCCCTGCGTAGGGTCGAACCATCGTGAGCGTGCCTGCCTACAATCCGGCGCAACAGCGGGTCATCGATCTGCTCGGCCGCAGTGAGACAGAGCCGTGCTTCCCCGCGGGTCTGGCCGACGAGCTGGCCGAGGAGTTGCAGGCGGGCGTCGCCCGGGTCGAGAACTTGCTTGGCGACGAGCCATTGTGGGTGAGCAAGCACGCCCTCGCCTCGGTCCACGGGTGCGAAGGCCACCACCTGGCGACCGCACAGGACTTCTCCTGGACGGTGCCGCGCGTCCGGGGGCAGGTGACCCACAAGGCCATCGAGCTCGCCGTCAACTGGCGAGGCTCCCCCACTCCCGGTGACCTCGTCGACGACGCCATCGCCCGCCTGGCCGACAGCGATCGAAGTGCCAGCCGCTACCTCACGGGCCTGCCGGAGGCCGAACGGGCGCAACTGCGGGGCGAGTCGGCCGCGTTGGTCTCGAAGTTCCAGGAATGCTTCCCACCGCTCAAGGCGGCATGGTGGCCGGTCACCGAGAGCCGGGCGTACGTGGAGACCCTCGGAGGAAGGGTGGTGCTGTCCGGCAAGGTCGACCTCACCCTCGGGCGGCCGGAGCCCGGCCGGGCCACGAAGGTCCTGATCGACCTGAAATCAGGGCTGCCCTCAGCCCACCATCGCGACGATCTTCGCTTCTACGCGCTCCTGGAGACGCTCAAGCTCGGCACCCCGCCCCGCAAGCTGGCCAGCTACTACCTCGACGCCGGCCGCGCCCAGCCCGAGGAGGTCACACCGGCGCTGCTGCGATCCGCCCTGGTGCGCACGGTCGAGGGCGTCATCAAGCTTGCCGAGCTCGCAGCGGGGAGGGCGGCGGCGTTGCACCCCGGGCCCGCCTGTCGGTGGTGCCCCGCCGCCGACGGCTGTGTGGAGGGCCAGGCCTGGTTGTGGTCCAACGAGGACGACCGCGATGTCGCTCCGTGACGGTCACACCGACGATCCCCAGCCGGGCGGGCGCCTTCATCGGAGCCGGCTGGAGCGGGGCCCGCACATCGCTCGCCTCCGGCCGCCTCCTAGGCTCTCCGGCCATGGCAGGCCGAGTTACCCCCCTTCGCCGGCCGGGCACCCACCCTTCAACGACGCTGCCCGAGTCGGTCGAACCCGCCCCGCCCGGCCCCCGCCGGTCCGACGTCGACAGTTTCGGACGATCGGAACGCGCCCGTGAGCTGGCCCGACAGCTGTTCGACCCGGTGTACCGCTACTGGTTCCGCACGGAATGGGAGGGGCTGGAGAACATCCCGGCCACCGGCGGCGCCCTCCTGGTGGCAAACCACGCCGGGGCGTTGCCTCCGGACGCGCCCGTCATCATCCACGGGATCGAGAGGGAGCTCGACCGGGCCGTTTACGGGCTCGGCGACCACTTCTTCCGCGACGTCCCCTTCGTCGGCACCGTGTGGTCGCGCATGGGCGGCGTGGTCGGCCACCCTGACAACGCGGAGCGCTTGCTCCGTGACAACGGCCAACTCGTGCTCGTCTTCCCGGAGGGAGCTCGCGGGCCGGGGAAGACCGTGCGCAACCGCTACCAACTGCGGCGCTTCGGCCGCGGCGGCTATGTCGAGATCGCCATGCGCGCCGGCGCGCCCATCGTGCCCATCGCGGTCGTCGGCGCCGAGGAGGCGAACCCGTCCTTGGCCATCTTCCCGCGCCTGGCCCGGTGGCTGGGGTTGCCCTATCTGCCGCTCACGGTCAACGCCCTCGCCTTCGGGCCGCTCGGCGCGAACGTGTGGTTGCCGGCCAAGTTCCGCCTCCAGGTGCTCCCGCCAGTCTTCTTCGACGTGCCGCCCGGGCTGTCGCGCTATTCCCGCAGCCGGGTGATGGAGATGTCCGAGGCGATCCGGCTCCAGATCCAGGACGCTCTCTTCGACATGTTGCGCGACCGGCGCAGCATCTGGTTCGGCTGATGGGTCGGCGCGTCCTCGTCACCGGCCTGGCCACGTTCTGGGGCGGCCGCTTGGCCCAGGCACTGGAAGCCGATCCCTCGGTCGAGGTCGTCATCGGCCTCGACACCCGCGACCCACACGTCGCCCTCGAGCGCAGCGAGTTCATCCGGGCCGATCCCACCTACTCGATCCTCGCCCGCCTCGTGCTCGCCACCCGGGTCGACACCATCTTGCACACCTTCCTCGTGGTCGACGGCGGCGACCCTGGGGCGCGGTCGATGCACGAGACCAACGTCATCGCCACCATGAACCTCTGCGCGGCGGCGAGCGCGCCCGGGACGAGCGTCGCTACGGTCGTCGTGAAGTCGTCGACGCTCGTCTACGGCGCGTCACGCGAGGATCCCTCGTTCTTCGCCGAAGAGGTGGGCCGCTCGCATCCGCCGATCCACCGGCTCGAGCGCTCGTTGCTCGAAGTGGAGGGCTACGTCAAGGACTTCGCCCTCGACAACCCGGACACGGCGGTCAGCATCCTGCGCTACTGCAACTTCCTCGGCGGCGACATCCAGACGACGCTCAGCCGTGCGCTCGACCTTCCCATGGTCCCCTCGATCCTCGGCTTCGACCCCCGCCTGCAATTCGTGCACGAAGAGGACGTCGTGCGCTCGTTGCGCTTCGCCATGGACCACCGCCTGCAGGGCGCCTACAACGTGGCGGGCGACGGCGTGCTCCCGTGGAGCGAGGTCGTCGCCATCGCCGGCAAACGGCGCTGGCCATTGCCGCCCGTGAGCACCGCAGAGGCGGCTCGATTCTTCGGCCAGGTCGGCGCCTTCCGGCTCACGCCCGAGCTCCTCGACCTTTTGCGTTACGGCCGCGGCGTCGACAACCGCCGTCTCAAGGAGGCCGGCTTCGCGTACCGCTACGACAGCGCCGGGGCCTTGACGAGCCACGTCGAGGCCGCGCGGCTGCGGCGGTCCGTGGGGCGGGCCGGGGCCGGGTACCGCTACCAGCAAGACGTCGAGGACTTCTTCCGCCGGTCCCCCGCGGTGATCCGCACGCCGTCGCCGGTCCCCTCCTAGCGGCGGCCCTCAAGGCGTCATCAAGGCGAGCGCGGTCCGCAGACCGGCCGCGGGGCGCACGGTGGCGATGCGCCGCCCTGGTTGCACCGCGGCGCGTTGCTCGCTGATCATCGTCGTGCCGAGGCGCTGGCAGACCGCATCGAGGTCGGCGACGATGATGGCGAGGCCGTAGAAGCGCGCCGGGCAGGCGGTGGCGTCGGGCTCGGCCGGGCCGACGACTTCGAGGATCACCTCGCCCATCCGGAAAAAGGCTTGGCGGATCGAGCCTCGGTCCGCGTTCGCCTCGCGAACGCGCCGCAGCGGCAGGGCGAGCACGTCCGTCACCGCGTCGATCGTGCGATCGAGATCAGGCGTGGTCACGACGACATGGTCGATCCGCTCGGCGCCGATGGGATGCGGCGGCCGTGGGCCGCTCGGCGCCTCGCCCGCCGAGGTCGCCAAGCCGTCGACATCGACGCCGAGTGCTTCGGGCGCACCGGCCAGCGTCCAGCGCTGGATCCCGGTGGCGCCGCCGCTTTCGAAGCGCAGCTCGACCGTGCCGACCCTCGAACGGCCCGCGTCGTCGACGACGAAGCCGAGGGCCTCCCAGGCCTTCGGGTCGTCGTCGAGCACGAGCTGCGCGATCACCGTCATGCCGGCGCCTCCGTCGGCGCGTCGCGGCGTAGGCGGCCGGCGCATCGAGACCGACTTGCCAGCCCAAGAAGGCGAGGACGTCGGCCGCCTCGGCAGCTTGCTTCTCGAGCGGTTTTCCTACGCCGTGACCGGCGCGGCCCTCTTGGTGGAACAGGATCGGCCGTTCGGCCTGCGCCGAGGACGCCCACTGGAGCTCGGCCGCCATCTTCCGGGCGTGGGCCGGGTCGACGCGGGTGTCGCCTTCCGCGGTCGTGAACAGCACCGCGGGATAGCGAGTGCCGGCCACGACGTGGTGGTAGGGCGAGTAGGCGAGAAGCCACGACAGCTCGGCGGCGATCTCAGGGTCGCCATACTCTGGGATCCACAAGCGGGCGATCAGGAACCGTGGATACCGCACCATGTCCGTGAGCGGAACGGCGCAATGGACGGCGCGAGCCAGGTCCGGCCGCTGCGTGAGCGTGGCGGCGACGAGGAGACCGCCGTTCGAGCCGCCGCGCAACGCCAGCCGCTCGTGACTCGTCCACCCCTGGGCCACGAGGAAGTCGGCCGCGGCGGCGAAGTCGTCGAAGACGTTCTGCTTGTTCGCCCGCATGCCGGCCTCGTGCCACGCCTCGCCTTCCTCGGCTCCTCCTCGCAGCCCAGCCACGACGTAGATCCCGCCACGTTCGCACCACGCCGTCACCAGGGGAGCGAACAGCGGCGTCGACGCGATGGCGAACCCGCCGTAGCCGCTGAGGATGCACGGGGTGTCGGGCGTCGGCGTGAGATCGCGGCGATGGATCAGAAAGAGCCCGACCAGAGTGCCGTCGAGCGACGGGTAGGTGAACTGCGCCACGGTGAAGCGGGCGGGATCGAGATCCGCCGCCGCCTCGACGCCCGACTCGCCTTCGGTCGGATGGTGACGGCTCAAGGTGGGCGGCCGGGTGAAGGACTCGAGCTGGAAGTGGACCACGTCGCCCGTCGGGTCGGCGTCGAGGCCGGCGAGCGTGCCGGGGGCCGGCAGCGGCACGTCCTCCACGAGCCGCCCGTCGCGACCACGGCGAGCGAGCCGGGCCACGCCGTGGGCGGTGGAGGCGACCACGAATCCGGAGGCGGTGCGCACCACGGCGTCGATGACGGCCTCGCCCTCGGGGACGAGCGTCAACCACCCCGCGGGGCCGGGATACTCGAGCTCGGCCGCCACGACCCGCCCGCGTGGGGAGTCGAGGGTCGTGGTTCCAAGGAGGCGGTCGCCGTCCACCTCGAACGAGGTCCGGGCGTCGACGTCGGCGATCACCACGGTCGTCCTACCCGCGTGGCGGTCGAGGAGGTGGACGTCGGTGCGGCTCCATCCCACGGACACGTGCAGCAGGACGAAGCGGCCGTCGGGCGAGAGGTCGCTGAGATCGGTCCACGCCTCGGGGACCGGGAGGTCGTCCCAGACGAGCCGCGTCGTCGGTGAACGGCGCGCCGAGGTCGTGCTCGTAGACCTTCCGTCCGTATTCGTCGCCCGGCGGGTAGCGGGTGTAGAGGAACCCGGTGCCGTCGGGCCGCCACGCCACCGAAGCCGCTCTGGTCTCGGGGATCTCGTCGGGGAGGTCCGCGGTGGTGGCGACGTCGAGGACCCGGAGCACGCTGCGCTCATCGCCGCCCTCCGAGATCCCGTAGGCAACGAGACGTGCATCCGGTGAGGGGTGGAACCAGTCGATGGCCGCGGTGGTGTCGCCCGCTCGCCGGCCGGGATCGACGAGGACACGTGGCGGGGCGGTGACGTCGTCGCTCGGTCGCACCACGAGGGTCTGTTGAGGTGCGCCCCCGGAACGCTCCAGGCTGAAGACCAAGCCGCCGGCGACCCGACACGACCGGGAGACCGGGAGCGAGAGCAGGGCGACGACGCGCTCGTGCCAAGCCGGCCGAGCTGGGAGGGCGTCGAGCACCGCGACGGGTGACGGCGTTCTGCGCGCCGACCCACGCCGCGGACCGCGGGGTCGTCACCATCCTCGAGCCATCGGTAGGGATCGGCGACGGCGTGGCCGTGCCGCGTCTCGACGAGGGGCTCCCGTGGCGTGGAGGGCGGTTTCATCGGCCCGGGAGGAGCGTGCTCACCCCGTGCGGAGGGCGGTCAACGCCCCGTGTTCGGGCGTTTGCCGTGATTGGCCTTCGAGCGGCGCATGCGCGCCTTTCGCTTCTTGGTCTTCTTCGACATGGAGTCCCAAGCTTACGCTGAGCAACGTGCCTGCTACCAGGCGGGACAGCGAGCGTTGTGGGCGTCGTAAGACCACGAGACGACCACCACGTCAGCCGGGGCCACCAAGCACCCTGGCGCTCACGCCGCGCTGCGGCCGGCGCGCATCCACCGGCGACGCTTATGGTGTGCCGCCCAATCAATGAGGTGGGTTCGATGGACACGACGTACCCGGTTGGCTCCTCGGTGGCGTCCCAGCCGACACGTGCCCGCGAGCACTAGAACGGGCATTAGGCGTCTCGCCCGCTTTGGCGTGCCGTGGCGTCTCAGCGGGGGCGTAAGGCTCTCGTCGGCCGACTGGACTGGGCTGGTCGGTCGGTATATGAGCCGCCCGTCTTCGTTCACGACTAGGAGGAGGTCGGTATGGAAGCTCAGACGATGGCCGATGACGAGGATGAATCGCAGCCGATTCCGGTCGGCATGCGTTACGAGCACGGCAAGGTGGTCCCCCACCTGACCGTCGAGGAGCGGGTGGCTAGGGGCAAGGCAGCGCGGCGGGAGGTGCCGCGGTCGAGCCATGCTGGGTTCACGCCGGGCACGTTCCGGCCGGACCCGATGGCGCTGCTGGAAAAGCAGGCGGTGACCCGGGTGCCGGAGCTGGTGCCGATCCGCTATGGCCGGATGCTGGTGTCGGCGTTCACCTTCTATCGGGGTGCGGCGCTCATCATGGCCTCCGACCTGGCCGGGACGCCGAGGTCGGGGATCACCACGCAGGTCTGTGGAGATGCCCACCTGATGAACTTCGGCGTGTTCGCGTCACCGGAGCGCCGCCTGGAGTTCGGCATCAACGACTTCGACGAGACCTGCCCGGGGCCATGGGAGTGGGACGTCAAGCGGCTCGCGGCCAGCTTCGCCATCGCCGGGCGTGACAACGGGTTCTCGGCCAAGGAGCGCGCCAAGGTGCTGCTCGCCCTGCTCGGCGAGTACCGCGTCGGGCATGCACCAGTTCGCGGCCATGACCAACCTGGCCGTGTGGTACTCCCACATCGACGTCGAGGATGGCATCAAGGAGCTTCAGACCCAGGTTGACCCGGCCGCGCTCAAGCGGGCCGAGGCCAACGTGGCCAAGGCTCGCACCCGCGACAGCCTGCAGGCCTTCGAAAAGCTCACCCGCGTCGTGGACGGGCAGCGACGCATCATCAGCGACCCGCCTCTCGTCCAGCCGATCGAGGAGCTTTTCGAAGGGATGGAGCGAGACCAGATCCACGACTTCGTGCGAGCGGTGATCCGCAGCTACCGTCGGACGTTGCCGAGCGACCGCCGCCACCTGCTCGAGGACTTCCGCCTGGCCGACGTGGCCCGCAAGGTTGTCGGTGTCGGCAGTGTCGGGACTCGGGCGTGGATCGTCTTGATGCTCGGTCGCGACGACAGCGACCCGTTGTTCCTCCAAGCGAAGCAGGCCGAGGTCTCGGTGCTCGAGGAGTTCGTCGGGCGCAGCGACCGACGATCCCATGGCCAACGGGTCGTGCACGGCCAGCACCTGATGCAAGCCAGTAGCGACATCTTCCTCGGCTGGGACCACGCCCAGGGCTACGACGGTGTCGAACGGGACTTCTACGTCCGCCAACTCCGTGACTGGAAGGGCGCCGCGCTCGTCGAGACCATGAACCCCGCCACCATGGCCGTCTACGCCCGCATCTGTGCCAGCGCGCTGGTCCGGGCCCACGCCCGCTCCGGCGACCGTATCGCCATCGCCTCCTACCTCGGCGCCAGTGACGCCTTCGACCGAGCCCTTGTCGAGTTCTCCGAGGCCTACGCCGACCAAAACGAGCGCGACTACGACGCCCTCGTTCAAGCCGAAAAGAACGGCCGCATCACCGCCCAACGCGGCCTCTGACCCGAGGTCGGCACCGCACCCGGCACATCAGCAACGGCGTGAGGGCAGCGCCTCGCCCTCGCCTGCGTAGGGGTCGTGGCCGTTCTCGCCGACATCACCGTTGTCTCGGTCGACGCGGCCTACGTGGTCAGCGACTCAAACGGCGTTAAGTCGCCGGCGGCTCCGGGGGCCGCGATTCATTCCGGGGGTCGCGATGGCCGCGGCCGCCGTGGGCGTCTACGCCCTCTGGCTTGCCTTGCTGAGAGGCGACCGGCACTCGATGCGATTCTGCGGCCTCGTGGGCTCACGCGGGTTGGTGCTGGCCGTGCTGGCCCCAACGGCGCTCGTGCATGGTACCCAACCGACGAACCTGCGACGGTGTCGGCCCACGACGCCAACCCGGGCAAGGTGCGCTGGCAGACCCGCCTCCCCCGCGATCAAGGTGTTCAGCCTGTCGTCCGACGCGGACCAACTCCTCGTTGACGCCCTAGCCTGCGACGATTGCCAGCCTTGGTTCCTCGTCCTGCACAACCGGTTGATTGCGCCCAGTTCACGTCGGTGCGGTTCACCGAGCGCCTCGACGAGATCGGTGCCCGTCGCTCGATCGGCGCCGTCGCCGACTCATTCGACATGGCTTGCCGACTCGACCGGCCTCCCGCCAAGCCCTCCACGCCCCCCTCACGCCGCGTGCGCCGACGTCCAGCTCACGAGGTCATCGGCCGCCCACGTGTTGATGACACGATCGGGGTCCACTCCGTTGGCCGCGGCCTTGTCGCACCCGTGAGGCAGCCACTCGAGCTGGCCGGTGGCGTGCGCATCGGTATCGATCGAGAACCAACAGCCGTAACGGACCGCCAGCGCGAGCAGGTCGTCAGGGGGGTCGAGGCGCTCGGGGCGGCAGTTGATCTCCACAGCCGTGTCGAACTGGGCGCAGGCGGCGAAGACGTAGTCGGCGTCGAAGGTCGACGGGGGTCGTTTGCCGATGAGGCGACCCGTGCAGTGTCCGAGGATGTCGACGTGCGGGCTGGCGGCGGCGAGGACCATGCGTTCGGTCATCGGCTGGCGGGCCATGCGGAGCTTGGAGTGGACGCTCGCCACGACGACGTCCAAGCGGGTTAGGAGATCGTCGTCGAGGTCGAGCGACCCGTCCTCGAGGATGTCGACCTCCATGCCCGTGAGGATGCGGAAGGGAGCCAGGTCCCGATTGAGTCGCGCGACGTCGACGAGCTGGGCCTCCAGGCGTTCCCGGTTCAGGCCGTGGGCCACGGTGAGCCGCGGGGAGTGGTCGGTGAGGCAGAGGTACTCGTGGCCGAGGTCACGCGCTGTGGTGGCCATCGCCTCGATCGACGCGCCCCCATCACTCCACGTGGAATGGCTGTGGCAGTCACCCCGGAGCCGGGCGCGGTACTCGGCGCCCGCCGCCGTGACCGGGACTTGGGTCTCGCCCTCGAGCTTGGCGAGGTAGGTGGGAACGCCGCCGGCGAGCGCTTCGTTGATGACACGAGCGGAGACGTCGCCGATGCCGTCGAGGTCGGTGAGCGTGCCCGCCTGTGCCCGTTCCTCGATCTCGTCGGGCCCGGTCTCCCGCACGACGGCCAGGGCCCGGACGAAGGCGCGCGTGCGGTGACCGCCGTCATGGGCCCGATCGAGGCAATGGACGACACGGGCCAGGGCCTCCTCAGGGGTCACGGCCGACAGGTTACGGACGCTGCGGCAACGAAATCGCCACCGTCGGCGAATCGGTACCGAATCGGCGCCGCGCCCGAGCACGTTCTCGCGCGGCGTAGGGGTGCCCTACGCCACTGAAACGCGCGAAATGGAGGAGCGGCAAGAAGACGGCCCCGGCGGCACCGAATCGGTACCGATTCGGTGCCGCATGACGTCGGCGGGCCGAGGCCAGACTCTGCGGATGATCCGCCCGGCCCGGCCCGACGACGTCCCCTCGATCCTCGCCCTCGTCCACGACCTGGCGACCTACGAGCGGGAGCCCGGCGCGGTGCAGCTCACCGAGACCGGCCTGCACACGGCCCTCTTCGGCGCCGACCCGAAGCTGTGGTCCCACGTGGCCGAGGTGGACGGCAGCGTCATCGGCCACGCCCTGTGGTACGTGAACTTCTCGACGTGGGCCGGGCGTCACGGCATCTGGCTGGAAGACCTCTATGTCCGCCCCGAGCACCGAGGCCACGGCCTCGCCCTGCTGCGCGCCCTCGCCACGCTCTGCGTCGAGCGCGGCTACGGACGCCTCGAATGGGCCGTGCTCGACTGGAACGAACCGGCTATTGACTTCTACCGTCGCCTCGGCGCCGTCGCGATGAACGAGTGGACCGTCAACCGCTTGAGCGGGGACGCCCTCGCCGCCGTCGCCTCGGCGTAGCCTCGGCCAGGCTCATGGAACGTTTCGGCCTCGTCGGGTTGCCCAACGCCGGGAAGTCCTCCCTCTACAACGCGCTCACCGGGGGCGGCGCCCTCGTCGCGCCGTACGCCTTCGCCACCAAGGAGTCGATCGTCGGCGTGGCGAAGGTGCCCGACGGTCGCCTCGACGCCCTCGCGGTCATGTCGAAGAGCCGCAACGTGGTCCACGCCGCGGTGCAGGTGGTGGACATCGGCGGCCTTGCCGAGGGCGCCAGCAGGGGCGAGGGCCTCGGCAACCGCTTCCTGGGCGGCATCCGGGAAGTCGAAGCGATCGTCTTCGTCCTCCGTGCCTTCCACGACGACGATGTGCCCGGTGACGAGGACCCCCTCGAGCAACTGCGCGTCCTGGAGATCGAGTTGGCCCTCGCCGACCTCGAGACGGTCGAGGCGCAGTTGGCGAAACGACAGAAGGCGGCCAAGGCCGACCGGAGCCTCTCGGCAGGGGTCGCCGCACTGGACAAGGCTCACGACGCCCTCGGGGCGGGGACACCGGTGTACCGGGCCGGGCTCGACGAGGCCGAGCGCGCCTTCCTCAAGCCTTCGTTCCTGCTCACCAACAAGCCGGCTCTGGTCGTCGTGAACGTCGGCGAGCCCGACCTCGACGAGGTCCCCGCGCTCACCGGCGCCGTCCGCGAGGAGCTCGGCGCCGCGGCGGCCGGCGAGCATCCTGACGTCGAGGTCCTGGGCATGTGCGTCCAGCTCGAAGCAGAAGCCGCCCAGCTCGACGAGTCGGATCGTGCCGAGATGCTCGACGCCCTCGGCCTCGGCGAGGGCGCCCTTCCGAGGTTGGTGCACTCCGCATACCACGTGCTCGGTCTGCGCACGTTCCTCACGACGGGCGAGAAGGAGAGCAGGGCATGGACGGTTCGGGCAGGGGCGAAGGCGCCCGACGCCGCCGGTGTGATCCACTCGGACCTTCAACGCGGCTTCATCCGCGCCGAGGTCATCCGCTGGGACGATCTGCTCGACATCGGTTCATGGACGAAGGCCAAGGAGCTCGGCCGCCTGCGCGTGGAAGGCAAGGACTACGAGGTGCAGGACGGCGACGTCCTGGAGATCCGCTTCAATATCTAGGACGAGTGATTCCCGGGGGTATCCGCCGCTGACGAGGCGAGAGCGTCCACGATCGGCGTTGCTTACCCGATCGATCTGGGAGGACCGATGGACGCCGATCTGGACACTCTCGCTACCGCACTGTACGTGAAGGTGGACGACGCCTTGGCGGACGATCCGAGCCTGGCGCCGGCGCGGCCCAGGGAGGGCTTCAGCACGAAGCTGGCTGATAGCGAGTTGATCACCTTGGCCGTGATGCAGGCGCTGCTCGGGTACACGTCGGAGACCCGCTGGCTGCGCCACGCCCGTCAGCACCTCCGACATCTGTTCCCTTATCTGCCCCGCCAGTCCGGCTACAACAAGCGGCTGCGGCGGGCGTCGGACCAGCTGCTGGCGTTCATCCGGCTGTTGGCGACCGATACCGATCTGTGGGGCGACGACACCTGGGTGATCGACTCCACCCCCATCGAGTGCGGTCGGTCTCGGCCCACCGCCCGACGGTCTGATCTGGCCGGATGGGCCGGCTACGGCTACTGCGCCAGCCACTCCCGCTACTTCTGGGGGCTGCGACTGCACCTGGTGTGCACCCCCGCCGGGCTGCCCGTCACGTTCGCGTTGACCAATCCCAAAGTTGACGAACGCGAAGTCGCCCGCGACCTGTTGGAAACCGAACCCGACCTGATCGCCACCCGCCCAGGCCAGACGATCCTCGCCGACAAGGGCTACGCCAGCGCCGAGTTCGAACGGTTCCTCGCCGACCACGGCATCACCCTCCTACGCCCGGCCCGCACCGACGAGAAGCGACGCCCAGGTACGCCGCTGCTCAAGCCGTTGCGTCAACTCATCGAATCGGTGAACGACACGCTCAAGGGCCAACTCGATGTCGAACGCCACGGCGGCCGCACTGCAACCGGTGTGGTCGTGCGAATCGCCCAGCGACTCCTCGCCCTCACCGCCGCCATCTGGCACAACCACCGCAGCGGCCAACCCGCACTGCGCTCCCTCATCGCCTACGACCACTGACCCCCGGGAATTAGTCATCTAGTAATGGCTGGTCTCACGAGCGCCACCTCGGAGAGCCAGCCGGTACACGCCTTGCACACGTTACGTGTATCATACGTGTATGAGCAGGGTCCGCACGAACATCGAGATCGAGGACACCTACGTCCGGGCGATCATGGACCGCTTCGGTGTCCACACGAAGACGGAGGCGGTCGACCTCGCGCTCCGACACCTTGCGGGTCAGCCCATGACCCGCGAGGAGGCGCTGGCGATGCGCGGAGCCCACGCGATCGACGGCATCCCGAACGATGTGACCCCGACGGGCGCGGCGTGATCCTGGTCGACACGTCGGCGTGGGTGGAGTACGACCGCGCGACGGGCAGCCCCGTCGATCGACGCCTCACCCAGCTCATCATCCACGATGCCGAGGTCGCGGTCACGGAGCCAGTCGTGATGGAAGTGGTCGCCGGGGCGCGGAGCGATGAACGAGCAGCAGATCTCCGCCGGATGCTCCGCCGGTTCGAGCTCGTGCACTTCGAGGCCACGATCGACTTCGATGCGGCGACCCGCATCTACCGGGCATGCCGGCGCGTCGGCGTCACCCCACGAGGAATCATCGACTGCATGATCGCCTCGGTGGCACACCGATCCGGAGCCGCCGTGCTTGCCCGGGACGCCGACCTCGCTCGGGTCGCGAAGGTCGTAGGAATCACGTTGGACCAAGCGTCACGGCCCGCTTGACGTCGGGCGAGCTCAGCGTCCGACGGTCGGGGTGGCCATCGTGAGGTATTGGTGGCCGACGGACTGCTCGCGGGCTGAGTCGGGCTGGCGTGGTAGGGCGGGCGTGTGGCCGACACGGATTGGGGGGCGATCTTCGAACGAGAGTTCTCCGCGCCTGTTTCGGCGGTCGCTGTGCGCGTCTGGCGGGAGGTCTTCGCCGGAGAGTACCCGAGCCGTCTTGACCCTCACAGCTTCGTGTCTCGCCGCGAACTGTCCACGTTCTGTGACGTGGTCGTGCAGGCCGGCGCCGGGCACCCCGTCGACGTCGGGTGCGGTCGGGGAGGTCCAGGACTGTGGGTTGCGGCGACGACCGGCACGGTGCTCACGGGGGTCGACATCTCGCCGCAAGCCGTTGAGGAGGCGACGGCGAGAGCGGAGGCACTTGGTCTCGCCGAGCGAACGCGGTTCATGGTCGGCTCGTTCGCCGATCTGCCGCTCACCACTGGTGAGGCCGACGCCATCATGAGCATCGACGCCTTGCTCTTCGCCCCTGACAAGCCGGCAGCGATCGCGGAACTCGGCCGTGTCACTCGTGCTGGCGGCGTGCTGGTATTCACGTCGTGGGACTACTGGCGTCAGCCAAGGGCCGTCCTCCGCAGGTCGATGACCATCGTCCGTTGCTGGAGGCCGCGGGTTTCGTCGTGCGGAGCTATACCGAGACGGATCGGTGGCGAGACCGCGAGGAACGCACCACCCAATTGCTGCTTGCTGCGGTCGAGGAGCTGGCGGCTGGGACTGGTGACGATCCCGTCGAAGTCCCGGCCGAGCTTGAGAGATGGCAGCCACGATCAACGACACGACTCGCCGAGTCCTTGTCGTGGCCGAATGCGCCTGACCCTCGATCGACGCACCGCCCCCAACGCTGGCATTCGGTGCTCACGCTGTCGATCGATCGATGTCCGCTCGGCCGCTCCGTTCTAGCCGTGATCGAGTCGTCCGTCGTCTCCTTCGACGGCACCCAGATCTGGTTCTCCGACACGGAGGGAGAAGGCCCGGTCGTGGTGTTGTTGCACGGGGCGAGGATGACCTCGATCAGCCGATTCGCGACACGCCTGGGCCTCCGTCCTGACGGCCGAGTTGGTCCGGTGTCGGGTTCGCTCCCGAGGGTGACCTGCGGGTGGCTGCCTCCTCGAGTGAAGCGATGCGTGTGGTCGAGTTGTTCGAGCTGCAGTCCCAAGAGGGGCCCTGCCTGGACGCCTTCCGTACTGGCGAGCCGGTGGTGCATCAGGACCTGGTCACCTTGACGGCCGCTGGCCCCGCTTCGCACCCGTCGCCATGGCCGCCGGCTTCCGATCGGTGCACGCCGTGCCGATGCGCCCGCGAGGGCGCATCATCGGCGGCCTGAACCAGTCCCGGTCCGAGGCGGGTGCGATGGACGACTCCGCTGTACTCACCGCGCAAGCGATGGCCGACGTCGCGACGATCGCCATCCTCCAGCACCGCGCCGCGAGCGAGGGCCAAGCCTTGAACGAGCAGCTGAACCTCGCGCTCAACAGCCGCATTGTGATCGAACAGGCCAAGGGTGTGTGGGCTTCCCCCCGTTTCGTGGAGGCATCCTCTATGAGGAGGAGAGATGCCAGAGACACGACGGAAGTACGACCCTGAGTTTCGTGAGGGGGCCGTGCGGATCGTGCGCGAGACCGGCAAGTCGATCGCCCAGGTGGCCAGGGATATCGGGATCAACCCGGGGACGCTGGGCAACTGGGTTGATCGGGACCGGGTCGAGCGGGGCGAGAAGGAGGGCCTGAGCGTCGACGAGCGTGCTCGTCTGGTCCAGCTCGAGCGTGAGAACGCTGAGCTGCGGATGGAGCGTGATGTCCTCAAGCGATCCGTGGTCCTGTGGGTAAAGGAGGCGGACGCGGTGACCGTGGCATCGTTCATCGCCGCCCAAAGGACCGAGCACGGTGTCCCCCACGCGCTGTCCTGTCGGGCGCTGGAGGTGCCCGAGTCGACGTTCTACAAGTGGCGCGACCGGTCCCCGGCGCCCCGCCAGGCCTGTCGGGCCGCGCTTGACGCGGCGGTGAAGGAGTCCTTCGAGGACTCGGGGGGCACGCCGGGCACCTACGGGTCGCCCCGGGTGTGGGAGGACCTGATCGCCGACGGTTGGCGGGTGTCGAAGAAGACGGTGGCGGCCTCGATGGCCCGCCAGGGCCTGCAGGGGCGCAGCCCGAAACGCAAGCGGCGTTCCCTGACCCGCCCCGACAAGGCGGCCGCGCCGATCCCGGACCTGGTGAAGCGGGACTTCGACGCGGCGGTGATCGACCAGCGCTGGTGCGGGGACCTGACCGAGATCCCCACCGACGAGGGCAAGCTGTATTTCGCCACCGTGCTGGACCTGGCGAGCCGCCGGCTGCCCGGCTTCGCGCTGGGCGAGCATCACGACGCCGCGCTGGCACGGGCCGCGCTGTGCATGGCCGCCGCCGTGCGCGGCGGCCGGGTCGCCGGCGTCGTGTTCCACTCCGACAAGGGCGGCGAGTACACCGGCGACGTGTTCGCCCAAGCCTGCGCCGGGCTGGGGGCGATCCAGTCGATGGGGCGGGTCGGCTCGGCGAGCGCTCGACAACGCGGCGGCCGAAAGCTTCAACTCCACCCTCGAGCACGAGCTGCTCTCCCGCCGGCGGTTCGCCACCAAGGACCAAGCCCGTCGCGAGGTTGCCGCCTACATCGACGCCTACAACCATCGGCGCCGTCACAGCTCGGCCGAGATGATGGCCCCGGTCGCCTACGAGCAGGTGCTCGCCGAACGCGCTGCCCAACACGACCCCGGGGAGGTGGCAGCATGAACCCCGTGCGCGACGATACCGCGACGAACGTCTGCCCGGCATGTGGCGGGTCGTTCTCACCCGAGGGCCGTCAGAGGTACTGCTCGACCGTCTGCCGACAGCAGGCGTGGCGACGCCGACGACAGGCGCCCATGCCGCCGGTCCCGGCCAAGCCGACCACCGTGTACGAATGCGACAGCTGTGGAGAACGCGCCCTCGGCGAGCAGTACTGCGAGGACTGCCGCACGTTCATGCGCCGGGTCGGGCCCGGAGGCCCGTGCCCCCACTGCGACGAACTCGTGGCCCTTCAAGACATCATCAGCGAGGACCAACTCGCTCCCGCCCGCCGGCGGCCATGACCTCAACGACTACCTTGACCTATAAGCAACCCTCCACGGTTTGGGGGAAGCCCAGTGCTCGCAGAGCGGGCGGACCTCGACATGGAGCAGGCCTTCGCACGGCTGCGCAACCATGCCCGCAGCCACAACCTTCGGCTCGCCGACGTTGCTCAAGCGGTCATCGACGGATCACTGTCGTCCGAGTTGCTCCATCCCCAGAGCCCTGCTCATCGCTCCTGAACGCCCCCACCCGCGGCCCTCCCTTCGACAAAGACGGCACGCGGGCGGGTGGGGGCCGTCACAAGAGGAGTGTTGGCAAGGGCGCTCCGGGCGAGCGTGTGTGCGACGGCGTTGTGTCGGTCGGCAAGACGAGCGTGCCTGGCAACATGGCCCGGTGGTTCTGCGATCGCCCGTGGCACGTGAGCGGAGCTGAGCTGAGCGCGGTGCCCGGTTGCGCCGCTGATGGGACTGGGGGGTTGCGCGCTGCTGATGCGCGGGCTCGCCTGGCTCGCGACGGTCCCAACGTCTTGCCCTCTCCTCGGCCGCCGCCGGCTTGGCGTCAGCTCGCGGCCCAGATGACTCACTTCTTCGCGCTCATGCTGTGGGTGGCCGGCATCCTCGCCTTCATCGCCGACCTGCCGCAGCTCGGTGTGGCGATCTTCGTCGTCGTGGTGGTGAACGGCGTGTTCGCGTTCGTCCAGGAGAGCCGGGCCGAGCACGCCGCCGAGCGTCTGCGCGATCTGTTGCCTCGCCGCGCCATCGTCGTGCGTGACGGGGTTCCGGTGGAGATCGACGCGGCCGAGCTGGTCGTCGACGACCTCGTCCTGCTGGCCGCCGGCGACCGGGTCTCGGCCGATCTGCGAGTGATCGAGTCGCACGCCCTGCGGATGGACACGTCCCTGCTCACCGGGGAGAGCGTCCCGGTCCCGGCGGCTGAGCGCGACGAGCTGTTCGCCGGCACGTTCGTGGTCGAAGGCGAAGGCCGGGCGGCGGTGGAAGCCGTCGGCGCAACGACGCGTCTGGCCGCCATCGCCCAGCTGACCCAGATCGGTCACCGGCCTCGCAGCCCGCTCGCCCACGAGCTCGACCGCGTGGTGCGAACCGTGGCCGTGATCGCGGTCGGGGTCGGCGTCGCCTTCTTCGGAGTGTCCTTGGCGATCGGTTCGCCAGCATCGGAAGGCTTCCTGTTCGCCATCGGCGTGACGGTGGCGCTCGTCCCCGAGGGTCTGCTGCCGACGGTCACGCTGTCGTTGGCGATGGGCGCCCAGCGCATGGCCGGCCGCCACGCCCTCGTTCGACGTTTGGAGTCGGTCGAGACGCTCGGTTCGACCACGTTCATCTGCACCGACAAGACCGGCACCCTCACCCGCAACGAGATGGCCGTGATCGAGGTGTGGACACCAGCAGGAACGGCCCGCATCGCCGGCTCCGGCTACGACCCCACCGCGGCGCTCGTCGCTGACCCCGCGGTCGTGCCCTCGCTGCGACTGCTGGCCCGGGCCGCCGCTCGGTGCTCGACCGGTCGGGCCGTGGAGCGCGAGGGTCGCTGGATCGCTCTCGGCGACCCGATGGAGGCGGCGATCAACACCTTCGCCCGCCGGCTCGGCATCGACGTCGCCGCCGACGAAGCCGCCCATCCCGTCCTGCGCCGCTACCCGTTCGACCCGCGACGCCGGCGAATGTCGCTGATCGTCGACGACCGACTCTTCGTCAAGGGTGCGACCGACGCCCTCCTGGCCCGCTGCGACCACACAGCCGGCGCACAGCAGGCGCTGGAAGCGATGGCGAGTCGCGGCCTGCGGGTGCTGGCCGTCGCCACCCGCCCCGCCGCCGGCATCACCGACGACACCCCAGCCGACATGGCCGAAGACCAGCTCGAACTGTTGGGCCTGGTCGGGCTGGAGGACCCGCCCCGTCCCAGCGCGGCCGCGGCGATCGCCGCCTGCCGGCAGGCCGGCATCCGCGTCGCGATGGTCACCGGCGACCACCCGGCGACGGCGCGAGCGATCGCCGCCGAGGTCGGCCTGTTGGATGTCGATGGCCTCCTGCTCGAAGGAAAGGATCTCCCCCAAGACGAACAGGTGCTCGGCGCCCTGCTCGACCGAGAAGGCGTGGTCCTGGCCCGGGTCGTACCCGAGGACAAGCTGCGCATCGCCCGGGCCCTGCAGGCCAGAGGCCACGTCGTGGCCATGACCGGCGACGGCGTCAACGACGGCCCCGCCCTCCACGCCGCCGACATCGGCATCGCCATGGGCCGCTCCGGCACCGACGTCGCCCGCGAGGCCGCCGACCTGGTACTGCTCGACGACGACTTCGCCACCATCGTCGCCGCCGTCGAGCAAGGCCGAGCGACGTTCTCCAACGTCCACCGCTTCTTGACCTACCACCTCACCGACAACGTCGCCGAGCTCACCCCGTTCGTGGTGTGGGCCCTGTCGGGTGGACGGTTCCCGCTCGCCCTCGGCGTGCTCCAGATCCTCTGCCTCGACATCGGCACCGACCTGCTCCCCGCCCTCGCCCTCGGCGCCGAGCCACCCAACACCCGCGCCCTGGCCCGCCCACCCATCGGGCGCCACCTCATCGACGGTGCGCTGCTGCGCCGGGTCTTCGGCGTGCTCGGCCCCACCGAGGCCGTGATGGAGATGACCGCCTTCATCGTCGCCCTCGTAGCCGCCGGCTGGCGCCCCGGTGACAGCTTCCCGACCGGGAACGCCCTCATGGCCGCGTCCGGCGCCGCCTTCGCCGCGGTGGTCATCGGCCAAGCCGCCAACGCCTTCGCCTGCCGCAGCGCCACCCGCTGGCCCGGCGCCCTCGGATGGACCAGCAACCGGCTCCTGCTCGGCGCCGTCGCCGTCGAGCTGGTCATGCTCGCCGGGTTCCTCCTCATCCCCCCAGTGGCCGACCTCCTCGACCAAGCACCACCGCCCGCCGCCGGCTTCGCCGTCGCCGTCCTCGCCGCGCCGGCACTGCTCGCCGCCGACGCACTGCACAAACACACCCGTGCCACGACGGCGCGAACAAGACGGCAGGCAAGTGCTGACCCCGGCCGAGCGGTGAGCCTCACAGGACCCTGCGCGGCACCGTTGGCCTGCCAGAGCTCCTGACGCACGGCCGTGGACCGCGTGAATGCAGGCCAGGTTCGTCACTCCACGCGATGTCAGCGGCGGCCGCGACGTCGGCTCCCGGAATGTAAGGTGGCGCGCCGACCGTCCATGGTGGCGCGGCGGCGAAGAGTCGTCGAGCGGGGGCCGCTCGGGCCCAACGAGATGGTGACGTTGCACGCCCGGCAGGCGCTCACCGCTTCCGGCCGGTCGACGATCTCGACCGCACAAACTGGCAGGACCCGGTCAACACGAGCCGGCCGTCGTCCCAGACCGAGTCCCGCCGTTGTCGTCGCTTCACCCCATCGCTTCAGATGGGGGGGCCGCGACCAGGTCGGCGGCGTGCTGCGAACGGTGAACGGTGAACGGGCGACCCTGCACCTTCGGGTGCGGTCAGGTGTCGCCGCGTGTGATGCTGCCGCGCACCAACGATGCCACAGCCCACATCGAGCGCCTGTTGGCCGGCCGACCGACGGTCAGCTCATCGTCGACAAGGCGATACGGACGATGGCGGCGTTGATCGCGATGTTGATCGACAACCACCGATGGAAGTAGGCGGTCGTCAACAGCAGTGACACCACGGCGACGGCGATGCAAGCTGGGCGCCCAGCCCGCCTCGCCACGACGGCAACGCCGGCGACGCCGAACGCGACCGCTCATGCGATCGCACGCCACTGCGACCAGCCGAGCCCGCGACTCGAGGCCGAATCGGGCGAGCAGCCACGATTGGGCAGGGTTGAACGGCGCCTTGGTGGGATCGAACGGCGCGACCCACACCGCAAGATGAACGAGGCCGTGCACAGCGAGAAACAACCCCGCCAGCCGTCTCACGACCGCATCGCCTCACGTTCCCCCCTTGCGGCCAGTGCCGGGAATGAGCGTGCGGACCGGCACGGTGGCACTTGCGGCGCCTCGGGAAGAGCCCACGCTACGTGGACGAACCGTAACCGGACGTACCAGCTCGAGCGCGGAGACGATTCAGCACGTGGCCTTCGACGCCCACCTGGCGAACGCGTCGACCAGCTGGGGACGCCGAGCAACACCGGCAGGCTCGCCAGCAAGGAGTGACTTGCTGCGGCCCCCGCCGGTGGCGGTAGGCGTCGACCCCGATCGCGGTGACCAGTGTCCCGCCGACGATGTCAGCGTCCGCGGAGAAGCACACGTCGCACCGGCGGTCCGGTGGCGTCGGTCATGCCGGCCGTGGTGGACCATTGGGCCGGCACCTGCCACACGAGGAGAGAACCGCCCGAGGGTTCGCGGCTGATGGTGAAGTCGCCTCCGAGGTCTCGGGCCCGTTCGGCCATATTGATGAGCCCTCGACCTCCGAGCACCTCCTCGGGTACGCCGATGCCGTCGTCGGCGACCGTGAGGGTGACGTCGTCGGCCACGCTCACGGCGACGCGGACGTGGCCGGCCTGGGCGTGGCGGGCGATGTTGGACAGCGCTTCGCGCAGCACCGGTGTCAGGTGGTCGGCGATGTGGACGTCCATCGTTTCGATGGGGCCGTCGAACTGCAGGCGGGGCTCGAACCCCAGTCCGTCGCTTGCCTCGGTGACCACCTGGAGCAGGCGGCCTCGCAGCCCATCCGGCGCCGACGCTGCCCCTTGGAGGGAGAACACCGCCATCCGCAACTCTTTGATCGTCTCATCGAGACCATCGACGGCCGATTCCAGCCGGGCCCGGGTCCGCTGCGGATCACCGACACCGGCCATCGCGGCCTGCAGGCTCAAACCCTCGGCGAACAGCCGTTGGATCACGGTGTCGTGCAGGTCGCGGGCGATCCGTTCCCGGTCCTCAGCCACGGCCAGCACCTGTTCGGCGTCGCGCAGCGCGTCCTGGCTGTGGCGCAGCTCCGCTTCGGTGGCCAGGCGGGCCGTGATGTCCCGGGCCATGGTGATCACCGAGGGGCGGCCATCGCTGCCGCCAGTCGCCGAATGCAGCGTCTTCTCGACGCGTACTTCCGAGCCGTTCTTGGCGAGCAGGGTCGACCTCCTGACCATCGCTGATGAGCCGCCAGCGAACAAGTCGTCGACGAGACGGCGGTACTCGGAATCGGTCGTGTACGGGTTGAGATGCACCGGGGTCATCGTCAACAGCTCGTCGCGCTGGTAGCCCACCAGCCGCACCGCCCCGGCGTTGACGAACGAGAACCGAAGCGTTGTGGCGTCGAAGATGAACACCGCGTCGTCGGTGGCGTCCAACGTTCGCAGCACCCGGTGCAGCTGATCCTCGGCGGCCACTCGCTCGGAGACGTCACGCACCGCGGCCACCGCGAACACGTCATCATCGAGGTGCAGCGGGCTGAGGCTGATCTCGACCGGGAACTCCGAGCCGTCCGATCGCCGCGCCCACAGCTCCAACCCGGCTCCCATGGCCCGCACCGTCGGCTCGGCCCGGAAACGGGTGCGGTGCGCCCGATGCACCGCCCGCAGCGCCTCAGGCAGCAGGTCATCGACCACCCGACCCAACAGCTCTGCGAGCTCGAACCCGAACAGCTCCCCGGCGTGGTCGTTCACGAACACGATCTCTCCCGTGCCGGCGACGATCAACGTGGCGTCCGGGGTGGCGTCCAGCAGCGACCAGGCGAAGTCGTTGCCATAAGACTTGAGCAGCGGTGACCGGACACCCATGACGACCGTCCCTCCATCGGAGTTCTCACCGGAGGTAGCAGCGGACCGGGGTCCAGGGACCTTCACCACTTGCGATGACCGACAGCGATGCTACCCGCTGGACGACCGGGGGTGGAAATGAGGAGGACAATCCCGATGACCGGGACCTCGGCACCCCCACGAGTGTTGTCGGGATCGAGAGTGTCAACTCGGCGCTCCGTCGGTGAAACGGGCCGCAGCCTTCGGCGGACACCTCGACGACCTTCATCGCGATGCCCGCGCCATGATGAGGTGCGCTGCGCCGCCCTCGGCACCGGCGAGACGCAGATCAAGAAGCCGGGCGATCGAGCGTGAGCATCGTGCCGGTGCGCGCACCCCGCGCACATCCGCCAGCGCCTTGATCAACGCGGGATGCCGCGTGAAGCAGGTCCAACTGACAGTCGGGCACAAGTCCGCCCGCGTCACCCTGGACGTTTACGGGCACCTCTGGCCCGGCGAGGAGGAGCGCGTACGCGACGCGACCGGGCGGGTCTTCCGACCAACCGCGGACTCTTCGCGGACTTCTCCCGCCCTGCGCTAGACGTCGCACCAGGTCAGAGCCAAATTTCGCAGCAAGGCTGCACGTGCCGCTTCAACGTGTAGTGAGCGGCTGCGGGCTCAGTGCTGCGGGCCAGGCGCACGGTCACCTGTAGTCCACCGGAGTCGAGGGCTTCGGCGGACGCCGATCCGCGGTGAGCGTGGGCGATGGCCTGCACGATCGACAGGCCGAGGCCGAAACCGCGCTGGCTGCCCGTCCGCGCGTCGAGTCGCCGAAACGGTGTGAAGAGACCGTCGACCGCGTCCGGAGCCAGGCGTGCACCGCTCGAAGCGACCTGGAGCCGAACGCTGTCGTCCGCCGTCGCAGTGGTGATTTCGACCCATCCGTTCGCGATGTTGTAGCGGATGGCGTTGTCCAGCAGGTTGTCGACGAGACGGTCGAGGAGCCCTGGGTCGCCAACCACCACCGCCGGCTCGAGCTGGGTGCGCACCTCCAGACCCGCCGTGGTCAACTCGGCCTCTCGCCGTTCGAGCGCCTCGACGGCAACCGCGCCAAGATCGGTCGGCTCCACGACCTCCAGACCCTGTTCGACGCGGGCGAGGGCGAGCAGGCTGGTGATGAGCCGGTCGCTGCGCCCGACGGCGGACCTCACGGTCGCTCCCATCTGGCGCAGTTCGGCGACAGAAGCGTCGCGCCGGGCCAGGGTGACGTCCAGCTCCGCGGCCATGATCGTCAGCGGCGTGCGCAGCTCGTGGGAGGCGTTGGCGACGAAGCGGCGCTGCCCCTCGAAGCCGACGGCGAGCCGGTCGAGCATCGCGTCGAACGTGGCCGCCAGGCGGGTGAGCTCGTCGTCGGGTCCGTGAAGATCGATGCGCTCATCGAGGTTGGAAGCCGACAGTCGCCGGGCGGTGTCGGTGATGCGAGCGAGAGGCCGCAACACCCGTCCGGCCACGAACCAACCGACGACGAAAGAGACCACGGCTAGCACACCGAGGGCGATCGAGGACTGCAGGAGGAGTTGATGCAGAGCGGCGCCACGGACCTCCGTGGGAAGCGACGAGAGCAGGGCTCGCGCCGTGGCCGGCGACAAATCGCCCGCCCCACTCTTGGCGACGGCGAGGGCCTTGTCTGGCTGGAGCGCCGCGATCTGGCTCAGCACAGCCCGGTCCGAGGGCGACAGGTCGGGGGCCTTCAACAGCTTGCCCGCGCGCAACACGACGTCGTTGCCGGACGCGGCGACCACCGTGCGCTCCGGCAGATTGCGGGCCACGAGTTGGTAGCTCAGGCCAACGAGTGCGACCGCACCCGCGAGGAACATGATCCCGTAGAGCAGGGCCAGCTTGATCCGGACCGTCATGAGATGCGGTAACCCTCCCCGACGACCGTCTCGATGATGGGAGGGTCGCCGAGCTTGCGCCGCAGCTTCATCATGGTCATGCGGACGACCCCGGTGAAGGGGTCCACCTGGTCGTCCCACGCCCGCTCCAGCAACTCCTCGGCGGACACGACCGCCCCCTCGGCGGCCATGAGGATCTCGAGAACCGCCAACTCCTTGCGCGCCAACGCCAGCCGTTGCCCGTTGCGGGTAGCGAGGCGTCGGCCCGGATCGACGACGACCTCGCCAGCCACCAGCAACGGCGGGGACGGTGCACCGACGCGACGGGCCAGCGCCCTCACCCGGGCAACGAGCTCACCGAACGCGAACGGCTTGGGGAGATAGTCGTCGGCGCCCATGGCCAGTCCTGCGATGCGGTCGGGGACCGACCGCGCCGCGGTGAGCATCAGGATGCGCGCCGGCTCCTCGGCCAGACGGCGGCACACCTCGTCGCCGTGGATGACGGGCAAGTCACGATCCAGAACAATCACGTCATAGGGCGTGATGGCAGCCTTGTCGAGGGCGACGGCGCCGTCGAGAGCCACATCCACAGCCATGCCCTCCCAGCGCAGACCGCGGGCGATGGTCTCCGCCAAGACGTCCTCGTCCTCGGCGACCAGCACGCGCACGACGCCATCGTGCCAGTCGTGCTGTCACCTCCGTGTCACTTCTTTGCTGACCGTGTGGTGACAGGTCAGTCGGTACGAATTCTTCATGCGATCCCCACGAACCGCCCTCGCCGGTCTCGCTCTCCTCGCCGCATCCGCGTCCGCGGCGTGCTCCAGCGGTTCCCAGGCCCGCATCGCCACCGCCGCGGGCCGATCGAACGGCGCAACCGCGAGCACAACCATCGACGGGAACCAAGCCGTCGTCGATTACGCACATTGCATGCGGGACCACGGGGTGACCGACTACCCCGATCCGGTCCAGCGTCCCGGTCACAGTGGGCTGTCGCTGCAATACGACGGGGACATCAGAGCCCCCTCGTTCCAGCGGGCCGACGCCGCCTGCCGGCACTTCATCCAACCCATCATCGACATGAAAGAACGCAACGCTCATGACCAACTGACACCGGATCGCCTCCAGGGCCTCACCAACTACGCCCGCTGCATGCGCGACCACCAGATCCCGATGCTCGACCCTGACCCGAGCGACGGGCACCTGTCGCTCGGTGACGTCCCGGGTATCTCGAGTCGCGTCGGACGCTACGATCCCGAGTTCCACACCGCGGACGCGACATGTCGCACTCGGCTGCCCGCGGGCGTAGCAGACGACGGCACCGGCCCGCCATGAGCGGGCGCGCCCCCGTCGCGGTGCTCATTCTCGCGCTCATCGGTGGGGGCACGGCGTTCGCCATCAACGGGAGCCGACCCGACCAGCCGGCACCTGCCGCGGACTCGAACGTCGCGACGGCAACCGTCAAACGCACCAACCTCACCGCCACCCAGCTGATCGACGCCACCCTGGGCTTCGCGCCCTCGCCGCCGGTGATCGTGCGGCGCACGGGCACGTGCACCTGGCTGCCGGCGGAAGGATCCCTCGTCGAGCCAGGCCAGGCCGTCGCGGCGGTCGACGGGCGCCCGGTGATGCTGCTGCTCGGCGCCATCGGCGCGTGGCGCCCGCTAGGTGTCGGCATGACCGACGGCGATGACGTCGCCCAACTCGAACGGAACCTGGGGGCCCTCGGGTTCGGGAGCGGCGTGACAGTGGACCGCCACTTCAGCGCGGCCGCACGCGCCGCGGTCCGGCGCTGGCAAATAAGTCTGGGAGAGCGCGCCACCGGTGTCGTCGAGGACGGCGACGTCGTGTTCCTGCCGGCACCGATACGCGTCGGCACGGCTTCGGCCGCCGTCGGTGCTCCCACGCAACCAGGTGAGGCGCCCTACGCCGCGACCACGACGACGAGGGTCGTCCAAGCCAACCTCGACGCCGCCCGCCAGCTGGGTGTCCGAGCGGGCTCGGCGGTGACGGTCGATCTGCCTGGCGGCGTTCGCACACGCGGCACGATCGCCTCCCTCGGCACCGTCGCCACCGTGGCGGCCAACAGCGGCCCCGACGCGCGACCGACCGTTCTGCTCACCGTCGCACTCGACGATCCCGCCGCAGCAGGTTCCCTCGACCAGCAACCCGTTCAGATCGAACTCGTCACCGACTCACGGACCAACGTTCTCGCGGTACCGATCACCGCGTTGCTCGCCCTGGCCGAGGGAGGGTACGGCGTCGAGGTCGTGCCTCGGAGCGGGTCCAACGCCATCGTGGCCGTGACCACCGGCCTGTTCGCGTCAGGGCTCGTCGAGATCACGAATGGCGCCGTGACCGCCGGGACGGTCGTGGTGGTCGCCCGTTGAGCCGCTCGCCCGTGATCGAACTCAACCACGTGAACAAGACGTACCCGGGCGCTCCCCCCGTCGAGGCCCTTTGCGCGGTGTCGCTCCAGGTCGAGCGGGGTGAGCTGCTCGCCGTCATCGGCCCGTCGGGCTCAGGAAAGTCCACCCTGCTCCACGTCATGGGCACGCTCGACCGACCGAGCTCCGGCACGGTTCGCCTCGAAGGCGCCGACCTGACACGCCTCACCGATCGCGACGTGTCAGCCCACCGCGCCGCCCACATCGGCTTCGTCTTCCAACAGTTCCACCTACTCGACGGCCTCGACGCCCTCGACAACGTGGCCACGGCACTTCTCTATCGAGGAATCCCCGCGAGGGCTCGGCGCGCCCGCGCCACCAACGCGCTCGAGCGCGTCGGCCTCGCCCACCGGGCTCGCCACCGCCCGGGCGCACTCTCCGGCGGCGAGCAACAACGCGTCGCGGTTGCACGAGCGATTGTCGGGCAACCCACCCTGGTGCTGGCAGACGAGCCGACCGGGAATCTCGACAGCGTCTCGGGCCAAGTCGTGCTGGACCTCCTCAGGGAACTCCAGCGTGACGGAACGGCCGTCGTCATCGTCACCCACGACCGTCAGATCGCAGAGTCAGTCCCCCGCCACGTCGAAGTGCGCGACGGTCGGATCACCAACGACGGCGCCCGACGTGAATAACCGCCTCTCACCCCGTGACCTCGGATCCGTAGCCGTCCAAGGCATCGCGGGGCGGCCACTGCGCGCCGCACTGTCGATCCTAGGGGTCGCGATCGGCATCGCCGCCATGATGGCCGTCGTCGGCGTCTCCGAGTCCTCTCGCGCCGAGCTGCTCGCCCGCATCGACGCGCTCGGAACCAACCTGCTGACCGTTTCACCCGCCCGCGGCTTCGAGACCGACCCCTCCGCGATCCCGGCCTCGGCGCCGGCCATGATCAGACCCATCGGCCCCATCCAGGACGCCTCCGCGATCGGGAGCGTCACCGTCGACGGTCAACCCGAGAGCGTGCGACGCAGCGACCTCATCCCCGCGGTCGACACGGGCGGGCTCAGTGTGCTCGCCGCGCAGCCCGACCTCCTCGAGACGGTTGGCGCGCAGCTCGAACGGGGACGCTTCCTCGACAGCGTCCCCGACCGGTACCCGGTCGCCGTGCTGGGCCACGACGCCGCCATCCAACTCGGCATCGACATGGACGTCGCACCGACGTTGATCACCATCGGAGAAGAGCGGTTCACCGTCGCCGGCATCCTGCGGCCCGTGGGGCTCGCGTCCGAACTCGACCGGACCGCGCTCATCGGCTTCCCGGTCGCCGCCGAACTGATCGGTCCGGGCGGCACCGCTTCGATCGTGACCGTCTATGTGCGCACGGACCCTGCTGACACGACCGCGGTCCAGTCCGTCATCGCTCGCACCGCGAACCCGGCCGACCCCGGCCACATCAGCGTGAGCCGACCCTCCGATGCCCTCGCCGCGCGCGCCGCAGCCGACAGTGCACTCACCACGCTGCTCATCGGCCTCGGAGCCGTTGCCCTCCTTGTGGGCGGGCTCGGCATCGCCAACGTGATGGTCATCGCCGTCCTCGAACGCCGGCCCGAGATCGGGCTGCGCCGCGCCCTCGGCGCCACACGACGCCAGGTCGCCTCCCAGTTCCTCGTCGAGTCCATGCTCCTCGCGGCCATGGGGGGCCTCCTCGGTGTAGCCGCCGGCGCCGTCATCACCGTCGGGTGGGCGGGCCACCAAGGGTGGCAGGTCGCGCTGCCCCTCCTGGCTGTCGTTGCCAGCTTCCTCGCCGCCACGGCGGTCGGCGCCGTGGCCGGCGTCTACCCGGCGTCGCGCGCGGCCCGCCTCGCACCCACGGATGCCCTGCGGGCAACCTGACGAGCGTGACACTCGCCCGAAAGAAGCGTCGAGGGTGGCAACTCGTGCCGGTCAGGGAGCCACCGCGCCGCCTGAGGGTCGGAGGATGGGGCAACCCGTGAGCACAATGACGGACTCGACAGGCTAGACAGGGGTACGCGATGACCGAATCGTGCCATCACCTCGACCAGGTCGCGGACGTCACGCCCAGCGGCGACGGCTGCGAAGAATGCCTGCGCTTCGGGGGCTGGTGGGTGCACTTGCGCATGTGCATGTCGTGCGGCCACGTCGGCTGCTGCGACAACTCTCCGCATCGGCACGCCACAGGCCACTTCAACTCTCGGCACCACCCGATCATCCAGTCCTACGAACCGGGTGAGGATTGGTGGTACTGCTACATCGAGGACCTCATGTTCCTCGTCGACGGCGCACGGTCGTTCGCCCATCCTTGAGCGCTGGGCGACGGCGCCGCCCTCGACGAACAGCCGCCTGCTCCGTCGCCTGACGACCGTTCGCGGGTACGGGACGTTGGGCCTGCACAGGCTCGTGCTCCCCGCCGATCTCGCGCTGCTGTCCCGAGTCCTCCTCAGGCTCCAAGGGCTCGGCAGAGGTGTCGGCACGGAGGTGCGGGTCACCGACCTCCTCGAGCCTTCTGTCCGTCGGATGATGGCCGAGCGATTCGACCCGAGGCGCATTGCCGGCCAGATCGGCCGATCTGTTCGCAGCTGGGACCACTTCGTGGCCGGACTGCCGGACGAGTTGCAGGCGATCCTCGAACAGATCCGGGATGGGAGATGTGGGCGTCGACTTCCGGATCCACGACGCCTACCACGCCGTCGACCGGCTCGTCGACGGCCTTGTGACGGCGGCGTCCGTGCTGGCGGGGCGCTCAGCTCATCTCAACAGGGACGGGCCCGATGATCGGTGCGTTCTCTCTGCCTGGACTCCTCGTAGCGGGCGTAGGGGTGCTCACCTGGCAACGGCTCCTCTCCAAGCGGCAGACGAAACCGAGCTGGGTCAGCCGCACGCGACGGCCCATCGGCGAGATTCGCAGCTGACTACGACGACCGAGCCTGCGCTCACGACAACGTCGCCCAGGCTCCACCCGTGAATCGTCGGAGTCAGCCGAGCGGGCTGATGATGCTCTGCCCGCGCCGCAGCTCGCCGCTGAGGTCTGGTCAGAGGAACAGGCGGGTCGGTGCGACTACCCGCCGATGATGCGTCCTTCGACCACGCCCGTCGGACCGTGGACCTGGACGGTGTCATCGTGGTGGTGAGCGACCAGGACGGGGATGGCCTCGGCCATCCAATGCCTGAGGCGGCGCTCATCGGCGCTGGCGGTGACGCCGCCGAGCGCCAGCTCCCCGGGTCCCCAGGCCCTGCTGTGGAGGACGAGGCGATGGACGCCCTCTGCCGGTCGAGCGCGGTGATCGTCGCCTCGATCAGGCTGACGACTCCGGCGGTGGGTGTCATGAGTTCCGCGTCGTACGCGGCTGGCATGGCACGCACGCGTCGTGGCCAGGGCTGCCGCTCGGTCGCGGCGACGACAAACGGGGCCACCGCACCGATAAGTCCCGCCATCCCCAGCAACGCCAGGGCCAGGAACCCCATCACCCGGCGACTCCCGGCGGCCCGAGGCTCGAAGCACTCGGCATGAACACCATCCTGACCAGGGTCGATGACGGTGAGCGGCCCGTTCGCTGTCTCCCACCGGAACGGCCGGTGAACAACTCGTGCACGAGGTCGGTCCCACACCCGCTCGGAGTCGACGAGCACACCGTCGAGGTCGCGAGCCCTGCAAATGTCGCCGTCGATGGGAGAGGCTGCCCTCCCGCGTCGAAAGGGGTGAGCTCATGGCCAAGAGAACTGCATCGCCCGATGATCGCACCGTGACCACCGAGGAACGGGCCCAAGTGGCACGGGCGAACAGCTCCGGCAAGGCCCCCGTGGTGTTCGTCCATGGGCTCTGGCTGCTGCCGGCGAGCTGGGATCGATGGGCCGAGCGCTTCGAGGCGGCCGGCTACTGCGCCTTGAGCCCAGGTTGGCCCGACGACCCCGACACCGTAGCGGAGGCGAGAGCGCACCCTGAGTTGTTCGCACGCAAGTCCATCGGCGACATCGCCGACCACTACGAGGTGATCATCCGCCTGCTCGAGCGCAAGCCCGCCATCGTCGGGCACAGCTTCGGCGGTCTCCTGACGCAGATCCTTGCTGGCCGCGGCCTCGCCGCGGTATCCGTCGCCATCGACCCAGCGCCGTTCCGCGGTGTGCTCCCGCTCCCCATCTCCGCGTTGCGGTCGGGATCACCGGTGCTGAAGAACCCCGCCAACCGCCACCGAGCCGTACCGCTCACCTTCGACCAGTTCCACTACGCGTTCACCAACGCCGTGAGTGAAGACGAAGCCAAGGCGCTCTACGAGGAGTTCGCGGTTCCGGGATCCGGCGAGCCCCTGTTCCAAGCGGCCGCGGCCAACCTCAACCCATGGACCGAGGCCAAGGTCAACACCAAGAACCCGGAGCGCGGTCCCCAGCTCATCATCTCCGGCGAGCTCGACCACACGGTCCCCTGGGCCATCGCCAACGCCTCCTACAAGCGCGAGAAGCAGAACCCCGGCGTCACCGAGATCGTGGAGATCAAGGGTCGTGGTCACTCGCTCACCATCGACCACGGCTGGCAAGAAGTCGCGGACACCGCACTCGACTTCGTGAGGAGGTTCGTGTAGTCAGCAGGTGATCGAACCGATCTGACGCATGTACGCCAAGCCGCCGATGACTGGCTGAGCGCCGCCCTCCTGCGCTCAGCGAACGCGTCAGGGCAGGGGTCCACCGAGCAGGGCGACGACGACGCCGACGGTGGCGGCAACCAGCATCGTGAGAACGACACCTCGCCGGAGGACGAACAGGCAGACCGCCGCGCCGGCGAGGACGGCGAGCTGCCAGCTCTCGCCCAGCGCCAGCGCGAGCGGCACGGTGACACCGATGATGGCGCCGATGGCGGCGGGCCCGGCACCGTCGAGAAACGCGTGCGCAGCCCGGTTGCGGCGGAGCGCTTGGAAGTGTCGAGCGCCCATGAGCACGAAGACGAACGAAGGGGCGAAGGCGACGGCGGCGGCGAGGAGTCCGCCCCCGATGCCGGCCGCGGCGTAGCCCACGACGGCGACGGTGTGGGTGACCGGGCCAGGCGTGATCTGGCCGAGGGCGACGGCGTCGAGGAACTGTCCGTCGGTCATCCAGTGATAGCGCTGGACGGCGTCGTGTTGCATGAGGGGGACGATGACGAAGCCGCCGCCGTAGGAGAGTGCTCCGACCTTGAGCGCCACCCACGCAAGCGCGATCAGCCCGCCGCTCGTCGCTACCGCCGCCCCCTGCAGCAGCAAGGGGCTCGCCGTGGTGCGGAGGCGGTCGGTTGCCCCGTGGTGGCGAATCGCCAGCTCGACCGCGCCGCAGCCCAGCAGTACCAAGACGAGCCATGGTCCGGCGGTCGCGGCCGCGGCGCCCCCCGCCAGCGCGTACAGCACCCATCGCGAGTGCGCACGGGCCCGGGCCCAGCTCGGCGGAACGAGGCTCGTGCCGGCCCGTAACGCGACCGCGGCGACGGCCGCCCCCGCGGCCGCTCCCGCTCCGAGAACCCAAGCGGGTGGCGATGCGGCGAGGAAGAGCGCGGCGAGCGCCAGGATCACGACCAAGCCGGGGAGGATGAAAGCCGCTCCGCCGATCACCGCGCCCAACGGGCCGCCGACCGTCCATGCGCACAAGATCGCCAGCTGCGTCGAGGCCGGCCCCGGTAAGAGGTTGCACGACGCGACGGCGTCCTCGAACTCGGCCGGCCCGAGCCAAGCTCTTCGCGTGACGCACAAGTCACGAAGGAGCGCGATGTGCGCCGGCGGTCCGCCGAAGCCGACACAGCCGATACGGCCCCACTGGACGATCAGCTCGCCCAGCCCGACGCGAGCGCGGCCGGCCAAGGGATCACTCACTGCCATCGAGGCCTGAGTTGGCGCCCATCCGCAGCGGGCCAGCGTCACGCGACACGTGGCAATCATGCATGCGATCGAGTCGCTGAGATCGAGGCGGCGAGCAGCAGCGGATTGTCGGCCGTACGAGGCAACGATGCGGGATCCGTCTCGGGTGGGTGATCCGGCGACGTAGATTCGCCCAGTCGCCTGTTCAGGAGGTGCCGCCATGGGGATCGTGAGCCGGGGCTTCAGGGGACGGCGCCGCCAGCCGGGCGCCGGTCTGATCCCCCCGGGCCAGTACGTCGTCGAGGACTTCCCGGTGCTAACGGCGGGTCCAACCCCCTTCACCCCATTGGAAGCATGGGACTTCACGATCATCGATGCGACGGGCGCAGTGGCGGCGCGGTGGACGTGGGAGGAGTTCCGCGGCTTGCCGGCCGAGACACCCACGGCGGACATCCATTGCGTCACCAAGTGGTCCAAGCTCGCGACCCGCTGGGAGGGCGTCTCGGTCGACATCCTGCTGGAGGGGATCGAGACGAGCGCCGAGTTCGTGATCGCCTTCTCCGACGGCGGGTACACCACGAACCTGCCACTGGCCGACGTCCAGGACGGTCAGGCGTGGGTCGTGTACGGCTTCGATGGCGCGCCGCTGGAAGCGCAACACGGCGGCCCGGCTCGGCTCCTGGTTCCTCACCTCTACTTCTGGAAGAGCGCCAAATGGGTTCGTGGCCTGCGGTTGAGTGAGGAGGACGAAGCCGGCTTCTGGGAGAGCGTCGGCTACCACAACTACGGGGATCCGTGGCGCGAGCAGCGCTACTGGGGTGATTGACGGGCGTGCGGTGGCTGGTCGCGACAGTCGCTGAGACGATCGCGGAGACGGCTCGCGCCACGACGTTGCGCCTCGACGTGGCGGACTGGCCCGGCCATCGCGCCGGCCAGCACGTGGATGTGCGGGTGACCGCGGAGGACGGGTACTCGGCGCAACGCAGCTACTCGATCGCATCGGCACCGGGCACCGATCGGCTCGAGCTGACCGTGGTTCGCTTCGATGACGGCGAAGTGTCGCCGTATCTCGCCGATGTTGCCGACGTGGGCGACCAGCTCGAGCTGCGCGGGCCCATCGGCGGTTGGTTCGTGTGGGACGCCGACGATTCGACCCCCGTGCTCTTGGTGGGGGGCGGCTCCGGTGTCGTCCCCCTCATGGCCATGATGCGCCACCACGCCCGACAGGCCAGCGTGGCGGCGATGCACCTCGTCTACTCGGCCCGCAGCATCGACGACGTCCTCTACCGCGACGAGCTCCAATCGCTCGCCGCCGGCGGCCACCGGGCCCTCACCCTCACCCTCACCCGTGAGCCATCGTCGCAGTGGACAGGCCATCGGGGTCGGGTGGACGCGGAGCTCCTGGACCAGGTGGCGTGGCGGCCACGGGCCCGGCCCCGTTGCTACGTCTGTGGCCCCACCTCCTTCGTCGAAGCCGTCGCCAGTGCCCTCGTGGGGCTCGGCCACGAGCCGACGCTGGTCAAGACCGAACGATTCGGACCCACAGGAGAGTGACATGACCTCAGCCCCGCTCGATGCGAACGCCGCGGCGGGCTACCTCGCCGAGGTCTTCGCCTTTGACGTCACCGCGGCCATCACGAAATCCGCGAGCTGTCACCGCCTGCACCCCGTCGGCGCGCTGCACGCCTACCTCGACGCCCCTGGACTCGTACTGCGCTGCGCGTCATGCCAAGCCGTCCAGCTCCGCTTCGTGCGTTCCGCCGAGCGGGGCTGGCTCGACGTGCGCGGCATCGAGGTGCTGCAGATCCCGTTGACGGAGGTCGGCTGATCGCGAGAGCCGAGCAGCCGACCCGAAGCGACGCGAGTGATCCGAAGCCCGACGACCCCTAACGTTCGGGTGTGACGAGCCCGCGTGCCAGGCGACTCCTCCGCCTCGCCGAGGAGCTCGAGGACAGCGGGCTCCCGACCGCGGGCGCCGATCCCGCGCGCGAGCTGTTGCTGGACGAGGTCGACCGCGCCTTGCGGCCCGAGGTGCACGAACGCCGCGTCCCGAGCAGCGGCACCATCCTCGATCCCGAGTCCAGCCCGGACACCTGGGGCGCGCGAGCAACCTCGAGATCATCCGCTCCCCCATCGGCCACCAGACCACCGAGGCCTCCCGTCGCTTCGCGGACGGACTCTCGAGCTGGCTGATCCGCCGCACGAGTGGCGACGACGACTGGGTGATGTTCGACCGGCCCGCAGGATCCGAACGTGACCTCGTCGTGCTCGCCGAGGCCTTTGACGCCACCCTCGTGCAACGGCATCCGTCCCGCACGGTTCGCATCGTCGGCCACTTCGGGGTGCTGCGGTGGGACGGGCTCCTGTGGCGCCACGAGCCGCCGCTGCGGACATGGATCAACGCGGTCACGCCCTGCGGCGAGGCCGGTGACCCCGAGGTGCTCACCGCCCTCCTCGAGTTCGCGGTGCACGACCTAGGATCCTTCGGCATCGGCGCCCTCCTCATCTACCGGCCCGGGTCCGACCCCGGACCCGTGGTGGAGGAGTTCCTGCCCGCTCCCCCGCCGCTCAAGATCCGAAAGCCGTTCCACCTCGCGCCGCTCCGTCATGCCCTCGCGCAGATCGACGGTGCCGCCGTCTTCGATCACGACGGCGTGCTGCGGCAACTCGGCGTACGCGTCGTGCCGAGTCCGACGGCCGAGGAAGCCGTTGACCGCCTCGGCGGCACACGCCATACCTCTGGCCGGCGCTACTCCTACGACGACCCGACGGCCACCGTGATCGCGGTGAGCGAGGACGGCCCGGTGTCGGTCCTCCGCAACGGCGAAGTGATCGGCCAGTCATCGCAGAAGTGAGCGGTGTTCACGGCGGGAAAGGCCCGAGCGCGCTGCGTCGCCGTTGCACGCACCGCGCAACGGCAGGTGCCACAGTGATCCGCAATCACACGTGATGCGAAAGGGCGACGATGAACGTTGTCGATGTAGCGGTGGTGGGCGGTGGAATCGGAGGAGCGTCGCTCGGCTACGCGCTCGCGGAGCACGGGCTCGGGGTCACGGTGCTCGAGGCCACGACGGAGTACCCCGATCGCGTCCGAGGCGAGAGCATGCAGGCGTGGGGCCGTCAGGAGGCCCGGCGGCTCGATGTCGAGGACGTGCTCATGGGCGCCGGCGCCCACATCTCGTCCCTGTGGAAGCAGTACACCGAGGGGCTCGATGATCCCGCTGACCTACCCGTGAGCATGATGATCCCGGACATCCCGGGCACGTTGAACCTGCGACACCCGGTGGCCTGCCAGGCGTTGGTCGACGCGGCGGCCGGTGCGGGCGCCACCGTGGTGCGCGGCGTGGAGGACGTGAAGGTCGAGCCCGTCTATACCTCTGTCCAGGGTTGTCCGGTCAACACCGCTTCTCCGGCCCGAAAGGCACCGAGCAGTTCCTCGCCGCCTGGGAGGGGTCCTGCTACCCGTGGAGCGAGCAGGTGGCGAAGGCGGTCCCCGCCGGCCCCTGCGCCACGTACCCGGGCGACGACACGTGGACCGACACGCCCTACGTGCCGGGGGTGGTCCTCATCGGTGACGCCGCCGGGCACAACGATCCGATCATCGGCCAAGGTCTGTCGATCGCGTTGCGGGATGCTCGGCTGATCCGGGATCTCGTGCTCGACGGGGCTCGCACGCCAGAGGCCTTCGCCCCCTACGGCGCCGAACGAGCGGCGAGGATGGCCCGCCTGCGGTTCGTGGCCGACGTGCTGGCGGTCACCCAAGCCGAGGACGCCGACAACCACTCCGCCCGCCGGCAATTCCTTGCCGCCAAGCTGGCCGCGATGGACCCTGAGGTGTTCCCCCTCCTCGTCGGCGCCTTCGCCGGCCCGGAGTCGATACCCGACGAGGTGCTCGACCCCGGTCTCCTCGATCGCATCCGCAGGGCCTGACCGCTCGTAGACGCCGGCGCGGTACCGTCGGCCCATGCCCGCTGTCCTCGTCCACGGCAATCCCGAGACGCCCGTGTTGTGGGATCCGCTCCGGGCCCATCTCCAGCGCGACGACGTCATCGCCCTGCAGCTCCCTGGGTTCGGCGTGCCCGCCCCCGCCGGCTTCGGAGCCACGAAGGAGGAGTACGTCGCGTGGCTCGTCGACGAGCTCGTGAAGCTCGGCGAGCCTGTCGACCTGTGCGGCCATGACTGGGGAGGAGGCTTCGCCCTCCGGGTGGCGTCGACCCGTCCCGATCTGCTGCGGTCGTGGGTGAGCGATGTCGCCGGCCTTCTCGACCCCGGCTACGTGTGGCACGACTTCGCGCAGATCTGGCAGACGCCCGGCGCCGGTGAGCATTGGGTGACCGACACGCTCGCCCAGCCCCGAGCCGACCGGGTCGCGCTGCTCGAGTCGGTCGGTGTAACCCCGGACGCCGCCGGCGCGTTCACCGACGCCCTCGACGCGGAGATGGGCCGTTGCATCCTCGCCCTCTACCGCTCGGCCGCGGCGCCGGCCTTGGCCGAGTGGACCCGAGACACGGAGGCCGCCGCCGCTCGGCCCGGCCTCGTGATCGCGCCGGAGGCCGATCCCTTCACGGGGGGCACGGAGGCGGCGAAGCGCATGAGCGAGCGCATGCAGGCCCGTTTCGTGCTGCTCGAAGGGCAGGGGCACTGGTGGATGCTGCAGGACCCTGAAGGCGGCGCCCGGGTGCTCGACGAGTTCTGGTCGCGCCTGGACTGAACCCGGCCGTCAGGTCGGCGGCTCGTGGCAGACGGCCTCGACGTTGTTGCCGTCAGGATCGCGGACGAAGGCGCCGTAGTAGTTGGGGTGGTACTCGGTCCAGACGCGTGGCCGGTGCAGGACGGGCGCACCGGTCCCCACGGCGGCCTCGAAGAAGGCATCGACCGCCGCCCGGTCCGGCGCGTGGAAGGCGATGTGGGCCTCCCGGTTGGTGACGCCGTCAACGAGCGGGCCGATCCAGAAGGTCGGCTTGCCCGCGACGCCGTAGCCGACCACTGCGCCGAACTCCATGCAGCGGGTACCGCCGAGGGTGGCGAGCACTGCGTCGTAGAACGCGGCGCTGGCGGCCGCATCAGAGCACTGGATGGACAGATGGTCGAGCACGGCGGCGGATGGTAGCGATTCGCCGCCCGGTCACCGGGTGGCTCGCAGGCGCACGCCGGTATCGTCCGCCCGATGCCCGGATCGATCCTCGGTACGTCCGTGGTGCGCCTGGAGGACCCTGACCTGCTCGTCGGGCGAGCCACCTACGTCGACGACCTGCCCCTCGATGCTCCGCTCCACCTCGCCTTCGTCCGCTCTCCGCTCGCCCACGGAGACGTGCTCGGCGTCAGCGTCGACGCCGCCCTCGCCTGCCCTGGGGTGGTGGCCGTCTACACGGCGGGCGACCTCGCCATCCCGCCCCACCATCAGTTCTTCCCGCTCAACCCGGCGGTGGTCCGCCCGCCCCTGGCCGACGGACGAGTCTGCTTCGTCGGCGACCCGGTCGCGGTCGTCGTCGCCGAGTCGAAGGCGGCCGCCGCCGACGGCGTCGACGCCGTCGTCGTCGACTACGAGCCGCGACCGGCCGTCACCGACATGGAAGCGGCGCTCGCGCCTGGCGCGCCCCGCCAGTCGGACGCGCTGGAATCGAACCTGGCCGCGGGCCTGCGGGCCGGCGGCTCCGGCGACCCCTTCGAGGGTGCCGACACCATCGTGCGAGCCCGGTTCGAGAACCAGCGCATCGCCGTCGTGCCCATGGAAGGCAACGCGATCGCGGTCGTGCCCCACCCGGACGGCGACGACTACGAGCTCACGGTCCACGTCTCCACGCAGATGCCCCACGCCTTCGCCCGCATGGCCGGCGCCGTCTTCGGCATCGAACGGTCGGCCATCCGGGTAATCACCCCCAACGTCGGCGGCGCCTTCGGCGGCAAGGCCGGCCTCGCCGCCGAGCATTCCGTCGCGGTGGCCGTCGCCCGCCGTCTCGGCCGGCCGATTAAGTGGGTCGAGACCCGCAGCGAGAACCTCCAGGCCATGCCCCAGGGGCGGGGCCAGGTGCAGTACGTCGAGCTCGGTCTCCGTGGCGACGGCACGATCGTGGGCCTGCGCGCTCGGATCATCTCGGACGCTGGCGCGTACGGAGGCTTCGGAGGCGGGCTGGCGCTCGGTCCCACGCGAAGCATGGCGCAGGGCGTGTACCGCATCCCCCGGATCGACTACAGCGCCGCGGTGGCCCTCACCAACACCACCCCGATGGGCGCGTTCCGCGGGGCCGGGCGGCCCGAGGCCGCGGCCATGCTCGAACGCATCCTCGACGTGGCCGCCGACGAGCTCGGGCTCGACCCCGTCGAGATCCGGCGCCGCAACTTCCTCCCTCGCGACCACTTCCCCTTCACGACCGTGATGGGCACCACGTACGACACCGGCGACTACGACGCGGCCCTCACCGAAGCCCTCCGCCGAGCCGGCTACGACGAGCTCCGAGCCGAGCAGGCGGAGCGGCGCCGGCGCGGCGACCGCGTCCAGCTCGGCATCGGGGTGTCCGCGTACGTGGAGGTGACCGCGGGAGGCATGACGAGCGAGTACGGGTCGGTCGAGGTGCACGAGGACGGCACGGCCACGATCGCGGTGGGGACGTCGGGCCATGGTCAGGGTCATCCGACGTCCTTCGCCATGATCGTGGCCGACCAGCTCGGGCTGCCGCTCGCGGACATCCATTTCGTGCAGTCCGACACCGCACTCGTGCCCCGGGGCTCGGGCACGGGCGGGTCGCGCTCGCTGCAACTCGCCGGGAGCGCCGTGCGGGAAGCGGCCGAGGAGGTGCTCACCCGGGCGCGCCAGCTCGCCGCGGGCTTGCTGGAGGCCTCGGCCGACGACATCGTCGTGACCGAAGGCGGGCTCGGGGTGGCGGGGGTGCCGGCGAGCGCGCTCTCCTGGTCGGAGCTGGCCACGGCGGCGGCCGCGGACGGCGATCGGCTGGGGGCCGAGCTCGACTTCGAGCAGGCGGGGCCGACCTTCCCCTTCGGCGCTCACGTCGCCGTGGTCGAGGTCGACATGGAGACCGGCAGGGTCACTCTCCTCCGCCACGTCGCCGTCGACGACTGCGGGCGCATCCTCAACCCGCTGATCGTCACGGGGCAGCAGCACGGTGGCATCGCCCAGGGCGTCGCCCAGGCGTTGTGGGAGCAAGTCGTGTTCGACGGCGACGGGACCCCCCTCACCTCGACGCTCGCCGACTACGCCATGCCGTCGGCGGCGGAGCTCCCCTCGTTCGAGGCGACGAACACCGAGACTCCCACCCACCTGAACCCGCTCGGCGCCAAGGGCATCGGCGAGTCCGGGACGATCGGTTCGATGCCGGCCGTGCAGAACGCGGTCGTCGATGCCCTGAGCCACCTCGGGGTGCGCCATCTCGATCCGCCGTGCGCGCCCGAGCGGGTCTGGCGGGCCATCCGTGACGCGGCGGCGGGTACGCTGCCCCCGCTCTGGCGGGAGCCACCGGGCATCTTCGACCAGTTGCCCGAGGCGGGCACGCCCGCAGCGCGATCCGAGGCGGCCGACGTCGACATCTGAGCGCGCGCCGTCAGCGGCGCGGCAGCGTCCCCCACGTCGCCTTGGCGCCGAGGTGGCCGGCCCACACCATGGCCCCTGCGGCCGCGACGGCGGTCAAGAGCAGCGCGGTGCCCAGCACCGCAGAGATGATCCGCCGATGGGCGACGAGTGGGTGGGGCGCCACCGCGGCGCCGCCGTCGCGGGCGGCTTTGGTCCGTAGCCACCAGTCGAATCCCACGTGGGCCACTGCGGCGCCGGCGAAGAGCACCGCGGCGAGGCGGGCCAGGTCGCCAGCCTGCACATGGTCGTGGAGGGTGGCACTGCGGGGAACCTGGCGTTGGAGCTCCTCGCCGGTGTGCGCGGCGAGGACAGCGCCCGCGGCACCGATCAGGATCACGATCGCAACCAGAGCCCCGTAACGCACCCGCCAGCCCGGGCGAGCCACGATGGCAATGGCGCCGAGCGCGCCGAGGGGCACGAGTACGACGGGGATGTGGACGAGCAGGGGGTGGCTGGGCAGGCCGAAGAGGGCGTACACGCGGGAGCCGCCCGTCAGCGGCGCTCGACGCGGCGGAGGATCAAGGCGAGGGTCGGGCAGGCGTCGGCGGCCCGCTTGGCATGCCGGTGGAGGTGGGCTGGGATCGGTCGCGAGTCGATGATCGGGTAGCCCCAGTCGTCGAGGGTGATCCGCTCCGGGAAGAGCTCGGCGCACATCCCGTGGCCGACGCAGTCGATCGGGTTCACCTTCAGCTCGAGCGTGGTGCGCCGGCCGAAGGCGCGCCGGCTCGCCGTCGTGCCCTCTCTGGCCGTGCCCTCGGTCGGCCTCATCGCCACACCTTGGCCAGCGCGGGGACGGGGAGTACCGGCGTGGGATCGGCCCGGCAGGCGCCACGGCGATGGTCGGCGACATGGTCGGCGAAGACGGCGAGCGCGCTGCGCACGAAGCGCACGGCGCCGTCGGGCAGCTTGCAGGCCCCCCGACCCTCGACCATGCCGAGCCAGCGCCGCACCGCCGCCTCGGCCCGGCCGTCCCGGTCACCCTCGACCATCACCTCGAGCGCGTGGGCGATCGCGGGTAGGCCGAACGCGCACGGACCACACTGGCCCGCCGATTCCCCGGCGAGCCAGCGCGGCGACGCGGGCCGTCTCGGCCAGCGGACAGGCGGAGGCCGGGAGGGCGAAGATCGCCCCACAGCCGAAGCCGCCCCCCACGGCGTGGAGGTCGGCGGTGGTCAGGCGGAGCGATCGGGCGGTGCCCGGGTCCACCCAGGTGCCGAAGTATCCGCCGAGCAGCACGCCGCGGTGCGGTTCGACCCCGGCCCGTTGCATGACGTCGCCCAGCGAGGTGCCGAAGGCCACCTCCCGCACGCCCGTGCGACCGAAGGCACCACCAAGGGTGACGAGCAACGATCCCGGGTCGTCGGCCGTTCCCACGCGGCGCCACCACTCGGCGCCGAAGCGGGCGATGAGGGCGAGGCCGGCCAACGTCTCGACGTTGTCGACCAGGGTGGGACGAGCGTCGACCCCCCGCTCGAAGGGCCGCGGCGGTACGAAGGTGGGCTTTGCGTCACCCCCGTTGAGCCAGTGGACGAGCGCCGTCTCCTCCCCGGCGACGTATCTCGACGGCGTGGCGACGAGCGAGAGGGCGATCGGGTCCGTTCCCTCCGCCTGGCGCTCGGCCAGCGCCCGCTGCAAGCCCTCGATCACCCGGGTCGAGGCCCGGTCGACGCACATCACGGCTTCGTCGGCACCGACTGCCGACGCCGCCGCGACCATCCCGTCGAGGACGAGATGCGGCGCATACCAGAGCAGGACCGCGTCCTTGGCGCTGGCGGGCTCGCCTTCGGTGCCGTTGGCCACGACGACGGGCTGGCGGGCGGCTCTTGCGGCGCGCGACGAGCGCACGGCGGCCAACTTCACCGCCGTGGGGAAGCCTGCGCCGCCCCGCCCGCGAAGCGCGGCTCGCTCGACCTCGCTGACCAGCGCCGAGCCCAGGATCGACCGCCTGGTGCGGAGGCGCCCGAGCCGCGCCACGTGGTCGGGCCAGGCCGTCGCCACCGGGGACGGCAGCAGGCGCGGCAGCCCGGCGGGGGCAGGGGCGAGCGGTAGGTCGGCCAAGCTGGCCCCCGAGACGGCGGTCATGGCGAGCCGGTGGCGTCGGAGCTGGTCGACGACAGCGGGCTGGGCGGCGTCCCCGCCCGGCGGGCCCAGTTCGGCTTGAGCGGGCCGTTGGCGGCCCAGGCCAGCACGGCGATCGGGAGGACGATCGAGAGGATGCCCGCCACCAACCTCGCCCGCGGTCCCACTCCGCTCCCGACGGCGAGACGGAACCAGCAGGCGGCCAGCACGGCCAGCCCGCAGGCGACGTAGACGAGCTGCGCCCAGCGGGTCATCGAGTCGGAGCCCGTGCCCAGACCATGGATCATGGCGATCGGCCACGAGGCCCACGACGTGAGGTGGACCGTGCGCCAGACCGAGTAACTCATCCGGCGGCGCAGCATGCTGGTGATGATGACGGCGAGGACGAGGTCGAACGCCACCGCCCCGAGCCCGAGCCACAGCGGCCGGTAGGGCGACAGGAAGGGAATCACGGCGTCCAGCCAGCCGATCGGGGCGAACCCGTCGATCACGGTGGTGGCGATGTGAAGGGCGAGGAACACGACGGCGAGCAGCGAGACGTTGCGGTGGAGGTGCTGCGTGGCGAAGCGGGGCCAGACCGGTGACTGCCACCGTCCGAGGCTGATGACGCCGAGGACGACGCTGGCTGTGAGGAGCACGAGGGCGACGAGCCCGCTGCCCCGCACCGCGTACCAGGTCGTGAGACTGGAAGCGAGGATCACGCCCGCCACTCCTCCGGCAGCCTCACCGCGTTCTCCTGGCGCCGGCGATTCGCCGGCGATTCGCCGGCGCCACGGCGGCCGACTGCTTCGTCGGCGGGGCAGTCCCGAATGGCGTCGTCGGGCCAACCCGCCGCGGTCGTGACCGCGCCGTCCGTGGCCACGAGACGGGCCGGCAGCCGCCGGTCGATCAGCCAGGCCACGGCGCCCGGGCCGAGGATCATGGCCGCCGTCGAGGCCACGTTGGCGGCCAGGCAGTTCACCGCGGCCACGCTGACCGTCCGCCAGCAGGAGCGGGCGGGGAGGCCGGTCGCGGGGTCGACGATGTGGTGCATCGACTGGTCCCCCCGCCACCAGTGGCGGGCGGCGGTGCCCGAGGTGGCGAGCCCGCCCGACTCGATGGCGACGACGGGTGCCTCGTCGGCCGGCTCGTCATGGCGGTCGGCCAGGGCCACGAGCCAGCCACCCTCCGGGGCCGGGCCGCCGCAGGCGATGTCACCGCCGAGGCCCACGAGCACGCCGCCCGAGGTCACCTCGGCGGCCGCGGCCGCAGCACGATCGGCGCACCACGCCTTGGCGGTGGCCCCCAGGTCCAGCTCGACGCCGACCGGCACTCGCACCGAGCCCGCCACCTCGTCGATCTCCAAGGTGCGCCAGCCCGGGACTTCGGCAACGCGCATTCTCAGCGGGGGGCCGTGGCGCTCGATGCCGGCGAAGTCGCGGTCGTAGCCGAGCAGCCGCAGCGCCGAGCCGATCGTGGGATCGACGAGCCCGTCACTGGCGCGCGCCCCCCAGCAGGCCGCCTCGAGGGCTCCCAGCAGGGTGGAAGACACCCGCACCCGGCGCCCATCGGCCCGGTTCACCGCCATCAGCTCGCTGTCGTCACGGAACCGGCTGCAGGCCAGATCGACGTCCGCGATGACCGTGGCCACCGCGGCGCGGGCGGCGTCGAGCTCACTCGGGTCACCCGTCACCACGACCGCGGTGGTGCCCAGGGCTCGAAAGCTGACGGTGGCGGGCAGGCTCACGAGCCGCCGCTGACGACGTGGGAGTGCCGGCCGTGCGAAGGCTGGGGAAGCTGGTCCGGCGCTTGGGGGGCGGGGCTCGTGGTCGCCGGCGCGTCGGAGGTCGCGGAACCATTCGTCGCAGAACCATTCGTCGCCGAGCCATCGGTCGCCGAGCCATTCGTCGCGGAACCATTGGTCGCCGGGCCATTGGTCGCCGGCGTCCGGGGAGCGGCCGGCGCCTCCGTCACGGGGGTGGTCGGATCGCTCGAGTCCGACGTGACCACCTTGCCACTCGCCGGATGAGTGCTGGCGGCGGCGAGCGCCCCGAAGCCAACCAGGCCGACGACGCTGCCGGCTGCAAGCCATGCCGTGGCCGAGGCGACCCGCGCCGAGCCTTCCTCTCGCGTCCTCGCGGTCGGATGGCGACGCCTCACCCCGGATCGGTCCCGGTTGGGCGGTGTCTTCGGCTGCGGCGGCATGGGATCGTCTCTTTCGCGTGCGGAAGGCGTCAGGGCGGGCCGCGTCCACCCGCCCGTAGGTGGCTACGACCTCCAGCTTGTCGCCCCGGAGTAAGGCAGTGGCTTCACCTCGGTTAGACGCGGGTGAGAACGGCTGTGGCCTGGCCGGTCGTGGCATCGTTGGCACCCATGGCGTGGTTGCTGTGCGAGGGGCGAGTGCTGGCCTCCCTGGAAGTGGCCACCTCCCGGCGCGACCGGCGCACCGGCCTGCTGGGACGAGACACCGTCGAAGGAGCGCTGCTCGTCGAGCGCTGCCGCTGGGTCCACACGATCGGGATGCGCTTCGCCATCGACGCCGCCTATCTCGATCCCCAAGGTGCTGTCCTGAAGACGGTGCGCATGGCCCCGAACCGCATCGGCGTCCCCATGCTCAAAGCCGACCGGGTCATCGAAGCGCAGGCCGGTGCCTTCGCCCGCTGGGGCCTCCACGTCGGCGACCTGGTGGAGGTGCGCACCGCGTGACCGGGCGACTGGTGCTGGTCGCCACGCCCATCGGCAACCTGGCCGACCTGGCACCGCGGGCGATCGAAGCCCTGGCGGGCGCGGACGCGGTGGTGTGCGAGGACTCGCGGCGCACCGGCCGCCTCTTCGAGCACGCGGCCATCTCGCCCAAGCGCTTCATCGTCGCCAACGAGCACCGGGAAGCAACGGCGGCCGCCGAGGTCGCCCAGCTCCTCGGCCGGGGCGCAACCGTGGCCGTCGTCTCCGACGCCGGGACGCCGGCCATCTCCGACCCTGGGGGCCGACTCGTGGCCGCTGCCCTCGCCGGCGGTCACGACGTGAGCGTGGTCCCCGGCCCCTCGGCCGCGGTCGCCGCGCTGGTGGTGAGCGGGCTGCCCACCGACCGTTGGGCCATGGAAGGCTTCCTGCCCCGCCAGGGCCCTTCTCGGCGAGCCCGCCTGGCCGAGATCGCGGCCGAGCGCCGCACGGTCGTGCTCTACGAGGCGCCGCATCGCCTGGCCCGCACGTTGGCCGAGCTCCGCGAGGTGGCCGGCGGCGAGCGCCGGGTCGTGCTCGCCCGTGAGCTCACCAAGCGCCACGAGGAGATCTGGCGGGGCACCCTCGCCGACGCCATCACCCAGGCCGCGCATCCCCGAGGGGAGTACGTGATCGTGCTGGCCGGCGCGGCAGCCCCTGCCCCGGCCACGCCTGCGGTCGTCGAAGCCGCGCTCCGGGCGAGCCTGGCCGCCGGCCTCGATCGACGCGAGGCCGTGGCGGAGGTCTCCGCCGCCCTCGGCGCGCCCCGGCGCCTCGTCTACGAGACGGCGTTGCGGGTCCTGGCGGAGGGCTGACCCGCCTGCTCGAATGGCGTCATGGCCCCTGGCGCCTTCCTCCATCCCTTCGCCCGCCCGGCCAAGGACGACTTCATCTCGATCGTCCGCGGGCAGGGCGCCCTCGTCTACGACGGCGGCGGACGCGAGTACGTCGACGGGATGGCCAGTCTCTGGTACTCGAACATCGGCCATGGCCGCGCCGAGATGGCCGAGGCCGTTGCGACGCAGATCCGCACGCTGGAGGCCTACTCCTGCTTCGACCCGTTCACGAATCCGCCGGCCGACGAGCTGGCCGAGGTCCTCGCCGCTCAAGCGCCGATCGCTCGATCCCGGATCTTCTTCACCAGCTCGGGCTCGGAGGCCGTCGACTCGGCCATCAAGCTGGCTCGCCTCGCGCAGGTGGAGGCCGGCCACCCCGACCGGACGATCGTGGTGAGCCGCACCTTCGGCTACCACGGCGTGACCTACGGCGGCCTCTCCGCGCAGGGCCTTCTCCCCAACCAGGCCGGGTTCGGTCCGCTGCTCCCGGACTTCGTCAACCTCCCGAACCAGGACCTGGAAGCCGTGGCCACGTTGTTCGCCGAGAAGGGCGAGCGCATCGCGGCGGTGATCACCGAGCCGGTCCAGGGCGCCGGCGGGGTCCGGCCTCCCCTCGACGGCTACTTGGAGGGCCTCCAGCGGCTCTGCCGCCAGCACGGGGCCTACCTGATCCTCGACGAGGTCATCTCCGCGTTCGGGCGCCTGGGGCACTGGTTCGCGGCGGACCGCTACGGTCTCCAACCCGATCTCATCACGTTCGCGAAGGGTGTCACTTCCGGCTACGTCCCCCTCGGTGGCGTGGTCGTGGGCCCAGCGGTGCGTCAGCCCCTGGAGGCCGATCCCTCCTTCCTGCTGCGCCACGGCCACACCTACTCCGGGCATCCCACGGCGTGTGCGGCGGGCGTCGAGGCGCTGGCCATCACCGAGCGGGAAGGCCTGGTGGCGCGGGCGCCACACGTGGGCAAACGTCTCGCCGACGGGCTGCGGTCGCTCGTCGCGGACGGGGCGGTAGCCGAAGTGCGAGGCGACGGCGCCGTGTGGGCGGTCGCGCTGGCCCAGGGCCGGGACCCGATGGTGGTCCGCGACGCCATGATGGAGCGCGGCGTCATCGCCCACGCCGTCGCGCCCGACACCCTCACCTTCTGCCCGCCGCTCGTGATCGAAGACGCCCACCTCGACCGCATCGTCGACGCCCTCGCCGGCGCCCTCGGCTGAGCACGCCGGCCGCTCGGAGTCGCTCAGGCCGAGTCGGCCAGCACGGTGACGAGGCCGGCGTCGCCGTCGACCGAGATGAGCGTTCCGTCACCGATGCGGCGGGTGGCGTCCACCGCGGAGGTGACGCACGGGATGCCGAGCTCGCGGCTGACGATGATGGCGTGGCTCAACGCGGCGCCGACTTCCACCACGACGCCCGCGGCGGGAACGAACAACGGCGTCCACGAAGGGTCGGTGGCGGGGGCCACAAGGATGTCGCCGGGACGGAGGTCGGCCGGCCGGGTTGGATCGGTGACGACTCTTGCCCGGCCTTGGGCGACCCCCGGGCAGCCGGGGGTGCCCGTCAACGTCTGGCCGACGTCCAGGCTCTCGACCGGTCGGTCACCCCGCACCGGCCATTGCGAAGGCGGCGGCGGCGTGCCGTTGATGATGAACGGAGGCTCGAGCGAGGCGAGCCACCCACGGTACGCGGCGCGCGGCGGCGTGAGCTCCGTGGCGTCGAGCAGGTTGCCCGCCACGAGGTCGCCGAGCTCGTCTACGAACAGCATGAACACGTCTTCGGGCTGCCGCAGACGTCCGCAGCGTCGAGAACCGCCGCCCGAGCTCGATCGCCGCCAACCGGGCTTCGTGAAGGACGCGGATGATCGTCGTCTTCGACCGCTCCCGCCCGGGGATGAAGGTGGCCGCGCTGCGCCGCCCCACCTCGAACGCGGCGAGCGTGTCCGGGGCGGACGAGAGCAGATCGTGGACCTCGGCCGCCAGCGCGAGCCGCTGGGCTTGGCGCGCCTCGTTCTCGTCGGTGGGCGAGGCGGCGTCGCCGGCAAGGCGCATCCGGTCGATCGCGGCGAGGGCGCCGGCCGGGTTGACCTCCCACACCGGGCTGGCCAGCTCCCATTCGTTGGGGCCGCGTGATCCGTAGGCGGCCAGCACGACGTCGAACGCGTCGACGAAGGCCGCCACCTCCGCCTCGTCGCTGGCACGAGCACGCTCCAGCAGCCCGTCGACGCCGGTGTCGAACAGCGCCGAGACCGCGGCCGACCGGCGCACGTCGCGAGACAGGTCCCACATCGCGTACACGGCGTTGGCCGAGTCGACGCCGCCCAACCCGCTGATCAGCCGCATCGCCCACTCCGGATGCCCGAGCGCGGTGCAGATCTGGCCGAGGATCCCCGGGCCGATCGAGGCGGCCGCGGACTGGTTGATGTGCTGGTGGAACATCCTCCGGAACAAGGGCCGGAACGACAGGAGATAGCCGAGGACGGCGTCGTCGGAGAAGCCCGAGAAGTCGGGACGGGCCAGGCGCACACGGAGGGATTCCTCGCGGTCGGCTTCGAGCGCTGACTGATCGAGCTCGAGGGTGGCCCACTGCAGCCATGCGGCCATCCGCTCGGTCGTCCGCGGGTTCGTGTGCCACGCCTCGGCGACGTACGGCGGGACGTCGGGATGGTCGCCGAAGTAGAGCTCGTCGATGGTCGTCGGCTTCATGCCGGGGGTGCGACCGGCCCACACCCGGAAGAGGGCCGCCCCGAGGTAGGCGTAGCCGCCGAAGATGCCGATGGCCTCGGCCCGCCGGCGGTCGAGCTCGTCCTCGTCCATGCCGAAGCCTTGGACGAAGAGGTCGCGCCAGCCCTGTACGCACGACCCCTCCCACACGAGATCCCAGCCCAGAGGCGAGGGCGGCTCGGGCAGCACCTCGCTCACGTTGGCCCGCGTCCAGAACGCGTACGCGCGAGCTCGGCTGGTTCCCCTCGATCCAACGGCCCGTGTAGCGCGCCCCGTCCGTCACGGTCGATCCTCTCCCGCTTGGTGGGCGGAGTGTACGACGGGCGGGCGGGAGGGACGGGCCGGGCGAGCGCCGGCTGGGTCAGCCTTTGACGTAGGCGAGCTTGGCCGCGACGAGCCCGTCGCGGATCGTGAACACGTCGACACCGCGGATGTGGCCCCCACCCCACGAGTAGCGCCAGCACTCCGCGATCCGGTCGCCGGCATGGAAGACGTCTTCCTGATCGAAGCGCGACTGCGAGTCCGAGAAGATCGCCGTCCAGGCCTCCCTGACGGCGAGCTGACCTTCGGCGCGCGCGCCGTCAGGAGCCGGCCCGGTCGACTCGAACACGACGTCGGCCGTGCACAGGGCCATGGCGGCATCCAGATCGTGGTCGTTCCAGGCCTGGTTGAACCGGCCCAGCAGTTCGAGTGCGTCGTCCACAAGTCGCCTCCTCCTGACCATCGCTCTCATCTTGCCCGAGCGCGCCCTCGCGCCGCCGGTAGCTTGCACGCATCGAGCTCGACGACGTGTACGACGACGACACCATGGCCCGCATCGATCGTGCTGGCTCTCGCACGCCGCACACGACGGTCGGTCGCGCCCGCACCGGCGGGGGCGCGGTCGCGTTGGCCGCCGCCGTTGCCCTCGGTGTGAGGGACGTGTTCGAGCCACCTCGGCACGTCGAGATCGAGGCCATCGACCCGTGGATCGAGGGCGGGAGTCCCTCGGCCCGGGTGCACTTCCACTGGCACCCCGTCCCGCCGCGATCCGTAGCGGTCGTGCGGGGTTGGTGACATGAGCGACCGGCAGCCGGTGCCGGGGGGCGGGGCCGCCTTCTTCGACCTCGACCGCACCTTGATCAGCGGCTCGTCCACGTTCGCGTTCGCGCTGGCCGCCCGCCGCCGCGGGCTCATGACGCGCCGGCGGCTGCTGCGTGACGGCAGCGGCGCGGTCACGTTCCGCCTCACCGGGGCGAGCGACACCAAGGTCGACAGGGTGCGCGATCGGATCCTCGGCGCGGTGGCCGGCAACCGCCAGGCCGACCTGGTCGCCCTCAACCCCGACGTGCTGCCGCGGTTGCTCGACAAGGTCCGGCCCGAGGCGCGACTGCTGCTCGACATGCATCGTCGGGCAGGGCGAGAGACGTTCATCGTGTCGGCCTCGCCGCAGGAGATGGTCGGGCCGCTGGCCGAGGCGCTGGGCATGACGGGCGGGATCGGCACGGTCAGCGAGGTGGTCGACGGCGTGTACACGGGCGGGCTGGCCGGACCCTTCTGCTACGGGCAGGGCAAGGTCGACGCCATCGTGGAGGCGGCCGGCTGGGAGGGCTACGACCTCGGCCGGTGCTACGCCTACAGCGACTCCGCCAGCGATCTGCCCATGCTCGAGGCCGTCGGCCACCCGGTGGCGGTCAACCCCGACAAGGCCCTCGCCCGGGTGGCCCACGAACGGGGATGGCCCATCGTGCTGTTCAGGCGCAAGACCCGGCGGGTGGTGAAGCGGGTGACGACGGCCGTCGGGGCGACCGCGGTGGCGGCGGGGGCCTTCGCCGGTGGCGTGGCCCTCGGGCAGCGGCGGGCGGCATCGTGATGGCTTGCCCGCCCGTAATGCCGCCGGGAGCGCCACCGGCGCGCCGGTAGCCTGCGGCCGTGAGCCGCTTCTACCTCACCACGCCGATCTACTACGTGAACGACGCGCCGCACATCGGGCACACGTACACGACGGTGACGGCCGACGCGGTGGCTCGCTGGCACCGCCTCATCGGTGACGAGGTGTGGTTCCTCACTGGCACCGACGAGCACGGCCTCAAGGTCCAACGCGCCGCGGAAGCCAACGACGTGCCGCCGCGTGAGTGGGCCGACCAGACCGTCGAGCGCTTCCGGGACGCGTGGAAGCTCCTCGACATCACGAACGACGACTTCATCCGCACCACCGAACCGCGCCACTACGGCGCGGTCGAGCAGCTCCTCCGGGCCTGCTACGAGAAGGGCGACATCGAGCTCGGCACCTATCGCGGGTTCTACTCCGTCGCCGACGAGGAGTACATCGCCGCCGACCAGGTCGAGGCCTACACGGCCCACGGTCGCAGCGTCATCGAGCTGGAGGAGCAGAACTACTTCTTCAAGCTCTCCCGCTACGAAGGCCGCCTCCTCGAATGGTACGAGCAGCATCCAGATTTCGTACGCCCGGAGGCCAAGCGAAATGAGGCCCTGGGCTTCATCCGTTCCGGGCTTCAGGATTTCTCGATCAGCCGCACCTCCCTGGACTGGGGCATCCCCATCCCCTGGGACGATCGTCACGTCACGTACGTCTGGTTCGACGCCCTCACCAACTACATCACCGCGGTCGGCTACGGCCGCGATCCGGCACGCTTCGAGGCCTGGTGGCCGGGCCGGCACATGATCGGCAAGGACATCCTCCGCTTCCATTGCGTGTACTGGCCGGCGATGCTGCTCTCGGCCGGGCTCGCGCCGCCCGCGCAGGTGTATGTCCACGGGTTCCTGCTCGTCGGCGGCGAGAAGATGTCGAAGACGAGCCTCAACCAGATCGCGCCGGGCGACTTGGTCGCCGACTTCGGTGTCGACGGGTTCCGCTACCACTTCCTGGCCGACCTGACCTTCGGCGCCGACGGCGACTTCTCCTACGAGGGCATGGTGGCCCGCTACAACGCGGATCTCGCCAACAACCTGGGCAACCTGCTGTCGCGCGTGGCGACGGTCGTGGCGCGCAAATGTGGCGGCACGGGCCCGCGCCCGCGCCCCGACAGCCCGCTCTCCGCCGACGCCGCGACCGCCTACCAGGAGGCGGCCGCCGCCTGGGACGCGGTGCAGCCAGCCGAGGCGCTGGCCGCCACCTGGCGCCTCATCCGGGCCACCAACGCCCTCCTCGAGGCCACCGAACCCTGGAAGGCGCCGCCCGGGCCGGGCGTCGACGGAGTGCTGGGCGACGCCCTCGAGGCGCTGCGCATCGTCGCCCTGCTGGCGTCGCCCGCCATCCCGGAGGCGGCGCAGATCATCTGGGAGCGCCTCGGGCTCAGCGGAGCCGTCGCCGAGCAACGCCTTCCCGCCGCCGCCCGCTGGGGCGGGTACCCCGGGGGGACGGCCGTGGTCAAGGGAACGCCGCTGTTCCCCCGCAAGCAGGATCCGTCCGGGGCGTGACCTGGGCCGACAGCCACTGCCACCTCGACGGCGACCCGGCCGCGGCCACCGTCCTCGCCGAGGCCCGGGGTGCCGGGGTGGAGCTGTTCGTGACCGTGGGCACGGACGCGACGACGTCGGCCGCCGCCATCGAGCTCGCCACCCGCCACCCCGACGTCTGGGCCACGGTCGGCGTCCACCCGCACGAGGCGTCCCAAGGGGTGGACGGCCTCGTCGAGCTGCTCGACGACGAGCGGGTCCTGGCGGTGGGCGAGGCCGGCCTCGACTACCACTACGACCACTCCCCCCGTGACGTGCAGCGGGCCGTCTTCGCCGCCCAGGTCGGCCTGGCTCATGAGCGTGACCTCGCCCTCGTCATCCACACCCGCGAAGCCTGGGCGGACACCTTCGCCATCCTCGCCACCGAGAGCCCGCCCGCCCGCACCATCTTCCATTGCTTCACGGGCGGCCCGGAGGAGGCCGAACGCTGCCTCGCGATCGGGGCGCGGCTGTCGTTCTCGGGCATCGTCACGTTCCCGAAGGCCACCGACGTGCACGCCGCGGCCCGGCTCTGCCCCTCGGACCGGCTCCTCGTCGAGACGGACAGCCCCTACCTGACCCCGGTGCCCCACCGCGGCCGCCGCAACCAGCCGGCGTACGTCGCGCTGGTCGGCGAGGCACTGGCCAGGCTCCGCGAAACGACCACAGAGGCGGTCGCGTCGGCCACGCTCAGCAACACTCGGGTTGCGTTCCGGGTACCGCCGACCTAGCTTCATCGCTCGCAGCGGGCGGAGCCACCTCTGCTCGTCGCGCCCTACCGCGTGAATCAGGGACGGCCCCTCTGAGGCTCGAAGGAACAGACCGAGTCCGCATCGCCGTGGCGACCGTGGCCACGGTGGTTGCTCTGCCCGTGCTCGTCCACGGGCTGGTGGCGCGGCGGTCGAACGACGCTCCGGTGGCCGCCGTTCCGGGCGGCGCCGACCTGGCCCACTCGCTGCGCAACGCGGCGTCGTCGAACCCGGCGCGCACCCCGGTGCCCGAGCAACGCAGCCAGCTGCCCCTCGCCCCCGTGCCCACGCAGCCGCCCGTGCTCGACATCGCCGTCCCCGCGTCGACCTCCCCGAGCACCGCCACGGGCACGGCCGTCTACCGCCGCTTCTCCACCGGACCCCGCACCAGGGCGGCCTGCGCCACCCCGGTGCTGCCCGTCGGCACCGAGGTGAAGGTCACCGACGTCGACAACGGCCACGAGCTGCGGTGTGTCGTGGTGAGCAACGATCCACCGGCCCAGGGCGAGCTCATCGCCATCGACGCCAGCGCCTTCCTCGCCCTGGCCGACCCCCTGGACTCACCGATCCCTGTCACCATCGACTGGTGACGCTGTCGCGCCGCCAGGCCGGCGAGCTGCTCGATCGGCACGGCCTCGCGCCTCGGCGAGCTCTGGGCCAGAACTTCGTCGTCGACCCGAACACGGTGCGACGCATCGCCCGGCTGGCCGGCGTCGGGCCCGCCGACGCCGTCGTCGAGATCGGCGCGGGCCTCGGCTCGCTGACAGAAGCGCTGGCGGAGACCGGCGCCTTCGTGCGCGCCGTCGAGGTGGACACCGGCCTCGCCGCGGTGCTGCGCGAGCGGGTGTCGCGCCTCGGTGTCGACGTGGTGGAGGGCGACGCCCGGACGCTCGACTGGGCGCAGGTGCTGGCCGGGCACGAGTCGTGGACGCTCGTGGCCAACCTGCCCTACAACCTCGCCACCCCGCTCGTGGCCGATCTGCTCGACGAGGTGCCCGCCATCAGGCGGATGCTCGTCATGGTGCAACGCGAGGTCGCCGATCGGTTGACGGCGGGGCCCGGCTCGGCGGCCTACGGCGCCGTCAGCGTGAAGGTGGCTTCGTGGGCCGTGGCCGCGGCCGTCGGGCGCGTGCCGCCGACGGTGTTCCTTCCCCGCCCGAAGGTGGAGTCCGCGCTGGTGGCCGTCACTCGTCTCGCCGAACCGGCGATCCCACCCGACGTCGACCGGGACGCGCTCTTCACCTTGGTGCGCGCGGGGTTCGGCCAGCGCCGGAAGATGCTGCGCCGATCGCTGGCCGGGCTGGTGCGCCCAGAGGCCTTCGCCGCGGCGGGACTGCGACCCGAGGCGCGTGCCGAAGAGCTCGCCGTGGAGGACTGGGTAGCCCTCACCCGGGCCGTCGACGCAGGGTGAATCCACCGCCCGGGCGCCTGACCGCGCGCGCCAAGCTCACCCGCTCGTTCCGCGTGGTCGGGCGCCGCGGCGACGGCTACCACCTGCTCGAAGCCGAGATGGTCACGTTGGCGTTCCACGACGACGTGACCATCTCCGATGGCGAAGGCTTGCGCGTGTCGGGCCCGGCCGCCGATGGCGTTCCGACGGATGACACGAACCTTGTTCGCCGCGCCCTCGTCGCCCTCGGCCGCCGGGCGCTCGTGCACGTCGACAAGCACATCCCTGCCGGCGCGGGCCTCGGTGGGGGCTCGGCCGACGCGGCGGCCGTGCTGCGGTGGGCAGGGAACGACGATCTCGATCTCGCCGCGTCGCTCGGGGCCGACGTGCCCTTCTGCCTCGTGGGTGGCCGCGCCCTGGTGCGCGGCATCGGCGAAGAGGTCGAACCGCTCCCATGGGAGGACCGCGACATCACCCTCGTGATCCCACCACGGCCGGTGTCGACGGTGGCCGTCTACCGCGCGTGGGACGATCTCGGCGGGCCCCGCAGCGAGGGCTTGAACGATCTCGAACCGGCCGCGCTGGCCGTCGCGCCGGACCTCGCCCGTTGGCGGGATCGCATCCGGGAGGCCGCAGGAAGGGCGCCCGTGCTCGCCGGCAGCGGCTCGACCTGGTTCGTGGAAGGGGCGGTGGACGGTCTCGAAAACGCGCTGCAACCAGCCACCGTCGTCGTGACGCGGACCGACCGCCCCTGACGGAGCGGCCGGTGGCAACCCGTCGAGAGGGCGGGCGAGCTACTTGTTGCGGCGTTGGAAGCGCGTGCGGCGCAGCATCTTCTTGTGCTTCTTCTTGCGCATCCGCTTGCGGCGCTTCTTGATGAGCGAACCCATGGAGTGTCGCAGGCTAGACGGCCCCCGCGAGCGATGCGAGCCGCGTCAGGGACGAGGTGAGCGTGCACGAGAGCCCGATGGTTACGCGCCCGCTCCCGTCGCGAGACCGAGCGCCGAGCGCTTGGCCGCCTCGAACTCCTCGTCCGTGAGGGCACCCGAGACGTGCAGCTGCTGGAGACGCTCGAGTTGATCGACGTCGGTGCGTGCCACCCCCGCCGTCCCGGGGTCCGTCGAGCTCGGACGCCAGCGCCACGGTGAGCGAGGGGTGGGCGCCTCTCGCGGTGGCTCGGCGGCGAGGTCCTGCACGCACTTGCGCCGCAGCATCTCGACGCCGAGGGCGAAGAACACAGCGCCGACGAGGAAGCCGTACCAGGTCTCGAGGACGGGGAGCGGCCCCCAGAGCACGAGCAGGAGGAAGACGACGGCGGCGCCCACCCAGAGGATGACCGGGCGCCCGACCAGGGCGGGAGCGATGAAATGCCGCACGCGCACCGCAGCGCGGCTCGGTCCGGTCAGGATCGCGTAGAGCAGGATGGCGATGCCCACGGCCGCGATGTTGCGGGACATGTCGCGGAGCAGCTCGGTGCCGATGAGCCAGATGGCGCGCACCGGTGGTCGGTTCGCCGGTTGCGACACCACCGAGTTGACGATGTAGTTGCCGACCACGCGCTGGACGATGGCCAGGACCAGCCCGACGACGATGATGGCGATGGCGACGTCCCGCAGGGCGACTCGGCGCCAGCCCTCCGCGAGGTACACCGCCAACGCGAAGAGGGCGAAGACGGCGAGGAAGAGGAAGACCGTGAGGAACTTGAGGACCTCCACGGCCTTCTGCGCCGCTTGCAGCTGGTCGGACTTCGCGATCGTCAGCTGGCCCGCGCTCGCCGGGATCTTGTCGAGCACCCCGCTCGGCAACCCGAGCTGGGTGCCGAGCTGATGCAGCAACTGGCTCACGTCGAGCGTCACGTTCCCGTTGGCGGTCGAGAGCCCGGCCCGGGTCTTGTTCTCGAGGATGCGGACGACGGTGGCATGGGCCCGTCGATTGATCTCCTCCCATACCGTCCGGAACTGCGACGTGCCGAGGAGGTAGTCGACCGCTTGGGTCGCCGGCTCCCGGAGGGCTCCGGCCAGCGGTCCTGCGAGGCCTTGGAGATCGGGCGGCAGCTTGGCCTGCAGCTGCGCGCCGACGTCCACCGACTGGTACAGCTGGTTGACCAGGAACTGAGACAGCGCCGTGCGGACCGTCGGGTCATCGAGCACCCGGGTGCTCGTGGCCACCCACGTGTCAGTGTCCAGTGTCTGGCGGCGCACCCAGGTGCCGAGCGCAGTAGCCAGCATGAGGATCGCGGTGAAGATGATGAGGCCGATCACGAGCGCGCGTCGGCGCCGGCGCGGCCGCGCGGAATCGCCAGTCGCCGCGCTGGTGGGGGCCGTTTCGTCCGTCTCGGTGACCGGTTCGCCGTTCACCACGCCAGCCTGGGCGCCGCCTGGGTGAGTACGCCTCACCCGTTGCGGGGTGAATGCCTCGGATCGCTGCAAGACGGCGGCCGCCGCTCGCTCATGGACGGCCCTCAGTCGATGATGGCGACGAGAGATTCCACGGCGATGATGGCCCCGAGGATGACGAGGACCGCGGCGAAGACGGCCTGCCCGTGCTCGTCGAGCCAGTGCTCGATGACGGCGATGCGCGCCGCCGTTCGCTCCGGCCAGACGAGGTAGGCGAGGAGCGGGAGCTCGACCGTCAGCAGCACGATGACGACGATCAGGACCAGGGCGAGCGCGGTGGCAGCCCCGCTCTCCTGTGTCGTCCCCAGCTGCTCCACGGCGGCGACGTAGGTCGCCGACGGCCCGTAGAGGAGCACCCCCGCCACGAACACGCTGCGCAGCTTCGGCGACTCGAGCCGGCGCTTCCAGCTGGAGTCCTGCTGCGGTCGCTTCGGCCGTCGGGCCACGATCAGGCCGAGCAGGACCAGAGCGATGCCGACGCCGAGGCGTAAGCCGTTGCGGGTGTTCGAGCTGCTCGAGCTGTCGAGGTCGAGGTTGCGCAGCACGACGAGCACGAGCACGCCGACGCTGAGCAGGCACACGGCCGCTCCCGCGAAGAATGCAGAGCCGAGGGCCTTGGGCCGGGCGGAGTGGAGCAGGACGGTGATGGCGAGCAGGCCGAGCGGGTAGAGCGCGGCGATGAAGGCGAGGACGAAGACCTGTGACGTCATGGGCGGCCGCCCTCCGCCGAGCGCGCCCGCGCAGAGTTCGCCCCTCGCCTCACCGGAGAGCTTGGCGCCCGCCCCATCCCGTGCCTGTCACCCGTCTCGTGCCACACGGAAGCCGAGATTGCCGGTTGAGCTGTCGGGAGTGTTGGAACTCCGCGCCGAGACCCGGTAGCGACGGCAGTACGACGCATGGCAGAGGTAGGAGCCGCCCCGCATGACTCGGTGGGTGCCGCCGCTCGGGCCGCCAGGGCCGAAGCGCGGTGACTTGGCGTAGTAACCGGGGTCGAACCAGTCCCTGCACCACTCCCACACGTTGCCGGTCACGTTGTGGAGCCCGTAGCCGTTCGGCGGGAAGGCGTCGGCCGGCGCGGTGCCGACGAAGCCGTCGAGGGCGAGGTTCTGCGTGGGGAACTGGCCCTGCCACACGTTCATGCGGTGTTCACCATTCGGCTCGAGCTCGTCGCCCCACGGGAACGTGCGTCCTGGCGCTCCGCCCCGGGCGGCGCACTCCCACTCGGCCTCGGTTGGCAGCCGCAGGCCGGCCCACTGGCAGAGGCGGTCGGCGTCATTCCACGTGACGTGGACGACCGGATGATCGACACGGTCGTGGAGGTCCGACTGCGGCCCTTCCGGATGGCGCCAGTCGGCGCCGAAGACCTGCCGCCACCACGGCGCCGCCGCCGCCGCCCGGGTGTCCGGGAAGTCGTCGGGGAGGAGACCGGCGAACACGAAGGACCATCCGAACGCCTCGGCTTCGGTGACGTAGCCGGTGGCGGTCACGAACGCGTGGAAGTCTGCGTTGGTCACGGCCGTTCGACCAATGGCGAAGCCGGGGAGCTCGACGTCGTGGACGGGCGCCTCCCCGTCCTCGGGGTAGGCGACGCGTTGGTCGGAGCCCATGGCGAAGACCTGGGCGGGCACCATCACGAGATCGAAGGCGACCGGGGAGGAAGGCGACGTCGCGCCATCGTTCATGACGCGCGCCCGCTGCCGCTCACAACGAGATCCAGCCCTCGTCGTTGCCGTTGGGTTCGGCCACGAGCCGCACCTCGAGCAGCTCGAGCGCGAGGGCGTGGATCCGGGCGATCAGACCCTGGAGCGCGGCTTGGTCGGCGACCTTGCTGCGGAGGCACGTGATGCCGTTTCGTCGGGAGACCTCGCAGCCCTCGAAGGCACTGGCCAGGGTGGCGCTGGCGGCACCCTTGAACGTCAGTTCGTAGACGAGCTGGGCCATGAGCGTCCCGTTGGTCGAAAGGCCGTGACGATGGCGAGCGTGACGCGGCGCGGGGTGACTGGTCGCCACCCAACCGTGGGTGAACCGAGTGGTCCTGGTTGGTGACGCTTCGGGCTGTCGCGCGCCGCGACGAAGCCGGTTACCCTCTGGCGGCCGAGCGCTGGTACCAGCCGCCACGGAAGGAACGACCAGGTGAGCAGAAGCGAGACCGTGGTCGCGCGCGCGAAGTTCGAAGTGCCCCGCATCCCGCACGCGAGTCTCACCCGACCCGCCTTGGTGGCGCGGCTCGAGGCGGGCGGGGCCTGTGTCCTCACGCTCCTCGCCGCCGCGCCCGGCTCGGGCAAGACCGCTCTCCTGGCCGAGTGGGTGGCCCGCCGTGAAGGTCCCGTGGCCTGGCTCTCGTGTGACGCCGACGATGCGGACCCTCGCCTGTTCTGGCAGAACGTCTATACGGCGGTGCGCGAGGCGTGGAGCGCCACCGGCCCCATGGGAGCCGACCTGTTCGGGCGCGAGCCGACCCGGCAACTGGCCGTCACCATGGCCAACGAGCTCGCCGTGCTCGGCGAGCCCGGCTTGATCGTCGTCGACGACTTCCACCTGGCCGGGGCGGAGCCGGCGGTGATGTCGGCGCTGATCGCTGCGCTGCCGCCGCGGGTGCGTCTCGTGCTGGCCAGCCGCTCCGATCCCGTTTTCCCGCTGGGCCGCCTGCGCGTGCAGGGCCGCTTGCTCGAGCTCCGCCAGGACGACCTGCGCCTCTCCGCCGACGAGACCCGGCGCGTGCTGGCCGGGCTCGGCGTCGAGCTCGACGACACCGAGATCCGACGGCTCGACGCGCTGACCGAGGGATGGCCGGCCGGCGTGCAGCTCGCCGGGCTCTCGCTGCGGGGGCGGGACAACCCCGGCGCCTTCCTCCGCGACCTGGCCGAGACCGACCGCAGCCTGAGCGACTTCCTCATCAACGAGGTCATCGACCTCCAGCCGCCGCACATGGCCGAGTTCCTCACGGTGACCGCCGAGCTCGACACGTTCGATGCCGCCTTGTGCGATGCGGTCGGCGGATGGACGAACAGCGCGGAGAGGTTGCGCTGCGCCCACCGCGGGAACCTCTTCCTCACCGAGCTCGATGCGAGCCGCGAGGTGTACCGCTACCAACCCTTGTTCGGGCTGTTCCTCCGCGCCCGGCTGCGCCGGATCTCGCCCGAGCGGATCCCGCTCATCCACCAGGCCGCGGCCGATGTCCATGCCGCCCGCGGGGAGGCCCTGGCGACGGTGCGCCACCGCATGCTGGCCGGTGACACGGCGGGGGCCTTCAGCCAACTGCGGTTGTACACGTCCCAGGCCGCGTCCTTGGACGACCGGACCACCGCCGGTGCCGTCGCTCGGGCGTGGCTCCACGAGAATGGCATGGCCGGTCTGCACATCGACCCCGCGGGCGTCCTCGAGTGCGTCATGGTCCTCGTCGCCTGCCCCGGGTCCGATGTCGAGACCAAGGCGTGGCTGCACCGTGTCGAAGCCCTCGAAGGCGAGCTCGACGTGGGGTCTCGCTTCCTGCTCCACGGCGTGTGGAGCTTCCAGCTGCTCCACAGCGGCGACCTGCTCGGCGCCCTGCACCGCGCCAGGTGTGCCGAGGAGATGTGGCACGAGCATCCCATCGACTCACCGTGGGTCCCCGCCCTGGCCCACGTGCTCGTCCAGCCCCAGATCTGGCTCGATGACCTCGCTGCCGCGGCGGAGACCTTGGCGCGGGCCGCCGCCCGGCCGGACCCGACCCGGGTGGCCACCGACGTCCGTCTCCCGTCGTTCATGTCGCAGGTCGAGCTGGCCCGCGGCGAGTTGCCCGAGGCCGAGCGCCTCGCCCGGCACGCGCTCGCGTCGGCTGATGACTTGGCGTTGTCCCCGTTCAACTTCGGCCGGGCCGAGGCGGAGCTCACGCTGGCGCTCCTCGACGTCGAGCACGGCCACCTCGACCCCGCTCGGGCCCGCCTCGAACGGCTGATGCGCATCGTGGAGGACGGCCGGCGGCGCCCCCTCGAGGTTCTCGCGCACCTCGCGGTGGCAGAGGTCGCCTCGGCCGGCGGTGAGGACGCCGCCGCCATGGAGAGCGTCGAGGCGGCCCGAGCCGTCATCCCGACGGCTGGCGCCGAGATGGTGGCGCGGATCGACCGTGGACACGCCCGCGTCCTCGTCGACCATGGCGACGTGGAGGCGGCCGCGGCGCTCTGGAAAGGCCTGCCGCCGTCGCAGTCCGCCGACCTCCTCGGCGCGCGCCTCCATCTGGCCCGCCACGAACCGGCGGCGGCCCGCCAAGTGCTCGACGCGATGCCGCCCCGACCGACCCGTCGTCTCGAGATCGAGCACGCGACCTCGAGCGCCCTTGCCCGGGCCGACGTGGACCTCGATGGCGCGCTCGGTGAGTTGCACCGAGCGCTGGTGCTGGCACAGCCCGTCGGCTTCCGCATGTCGCTGGTCGCCGAAGGCCCCTACCTCTGGAAGCTCCTCGAGGCGTTGGCCGCCCATGGCGCCCTGGAGCGGTACGTGGCCGAGCTCCTCGAGATGGCCTACCGCCTCGTCCCGGCCCCTCGTGCCGTGCCTCACCAGGGCCTCGTGGAGCCCTTGAGCGAGCGGGAGCTCACCGTGCTGCGCCACCTCGGCAGCCGCCTCGACAGCACCGAGATCGCGGGCGCCCTCTACCTCTCCGTGAACACCGTGCGCTCCCACGTCAAGGCCATCTACCGCAAGCTCGGCGTCAACACCCGCGCCGACGCCGTGCGGCGCGCCCACGAGCTCTCGCTCTTCTGATCACCCAAGGTGACGGGATGCCCCGTCACGCATGCGGCCGGTTGGCTGCACCGAGGAAGGCCACCTTCTGCTACAACCTTGTTCGCGCGCCGCAGCGGTCCGAGCTCTACAAGGAGACCCCATGCCCATCGGCCCCGTCGAGTACCTCATCATCGGGTTCCCCGGCAACCAGTTCAAAGGTGAGGTCATTCCGGCGCTGGCCGACCTCGTGGAGGCGGGCACCGTCCGGATCCTCGATCTTGTGATCATCAAGAAGGACGCCGACGGATCGATAACGAGCTTCGAGTACGACGGCCTGGAGGACACCGCCGCCTTCGCCGAGGTCGATGGCGAAGCGGGCGGCCTGCTCAGCGAGGACGACATCGAGCTGGCGGCTGAGGCGCTCGAGCCCGACAGCTCCGCCGCCCTCCTCGTGTGGGAGGACACCTGGGCGGCCCCGCTCGCCCAGGCCCTGCGCAACGCCGGCGGCGTACTCCTCGCCGGCGAGCGCATCCCCCACGAGGTCGTCGAGGCCGCCTTCGAGGACCTGCCCGCCGCAACCTGACACTCGAACCAGAAGGAGCAGTCAAATGTTGAGACGACCAGTGGCACGCGTTGGGCGCCGCGGCGTGATCGGCACGGTGGCCACGACTGCGGTCGTGGCCGGCACCGCGACCGCAGTCTCCGGCCACGTGAGGAACAAGCAAGAGGCCAAGGCCCAACAAGCGGCCGAGGCCCAGGCCTCGGAGCAGCAGCAGGCGATGCAAGCTCAGCAGGCCGCGGCCGCTCCCCCGCCGCCGGCGCCCGCCCCCGCCGGGGGCATGTCCGAAGAAGCCATCGCGCAGCTGCAGCAACTAGCGGCGCTGAAGGACCAGGGGATCCTGAGCGAAGAGGAGTTCGCCGCCCAGAAGGCGAAGATCCTCGGCTCGTAACGGAGGGTCCTCCCCTTCGCCGCCACCAAGAGGAGTGACACGTCCATGCAACCCACCCAACGCACCGGCTGGGTCGGCTGGGTCTACTTCGCGGGCATCATCCTCGCGGTCTCCGGGCTGTTCCAGGCGATCCAGGGTCTGACGGCGATCTTCCACGACGAGGTCTTCCTCGTGGGCAAGAACGGGAACGTGATCGAGCTCGATTACACGGCTTGGGGCTGGATCCACCTGATCGTCGGGATCGCGGTGCTCCTGGCCGGGCTCAGTCTGTTCAGAGGGTCGATCTACGGACGGGTGGTGGGCGTGATCTTCGCCGTCCTGAGCGCGGTCGTGAACCTCGCCTTCATCGCCGCCTACCCGGCCTGGTCGATCCTGATCATCGCCCTGGACGTGCTCGTCATCTACGCCCTCGTCGTCCACGGGCCGGAGGCACGCGAGGTCTGAGGCGAGGCCGCCGTCGGAACGCGATAGTCACCGCGCCCGAGAGTTTGGCGAAGCGGGCGCCGGGGAACCCGGATGTGCAGCATGTGGCGGCGATCGAGCAGCCCATTCGGCCGCCGTCCGTGGCACCGAGACCTCCGGCTCCTCCCCCGCCGGGGGTCTCGTCTTTTGTGTCCGCGACGGACGCTCGACGGGTCGAGGGGACTGCCACGCCGATCAACTGCATCGCGGAGTACGCCCTCGAGTCGGCAATCGCGGTGCCCGCGCTGTGCACCTTGACGGGACACCGCGCGTCACGTTTGATTTGAGCACCCAGGGAGGATCGGGGCTGGCCTTCTCCTCCCGCATGAGTTGTTGCCCGCGACGAAGCCCAACGAGGGGGGTCTCACATGACGAAGCCGACGCTCGACGAACTTCGCGAACAGTGCCGGGGCAGGGTGATCACCGAGCAGGACATCGGTTACGACGAGGCGCGCTCGGTTCACAACGGGATGTTCGACCGTCGACCAGCGTTGATCGTCAGCGCCGAGCAGGTCTCGGACGTGATCGCGGCCGTCAACTACGGGCGCGAGAACGACCTGGACGTAGCGATCCGAGGCGGTGGCCACAGCGCACCGGGGTTCGGTACCGTCGACGGTGGCCTCGTCATCGATCTCTCGCCCATGCGCACCGTCCGCGTGAATCCTCAGGACAGCACTGCTCGGGCAGGTGGCGGCACCACGTGGGGTGACTTCAACACCGCGACCCACGCGTTCGGTCTGGCGACGACGGGCGGGGTCATCTCGACGACCGGCATCGCCGGTCTGACGCTGGGTGGCGGCATCGGTTACCTCGCACGCGCGTTCGGACTGACGTGCGACAACCTGGTCTCGGCCGACGTGGTGACCGCCACCGGCAAGATGGTGGTGGCGAGCAGGGACGAGAACGCCGACCTGTTCTGGGCTCTCCGCGGGGGAGGTGGGAATTTCGGCGTCGTGACATCGTTCGAGTACCAGCTCCACCCCGTCGACACCGTCTACGCCGGACCGATCTTCTACGAGCTCGACAGCGCGCGGGATGTGTTCCACATGTTCCGCGACTTCATCAAGGATGCCCCGGAGCAGTTTGGCGGCTTCCCGGCGTGGCAGATCGCCCCGCCGCTCCCGTTCATCCCCGAGGACCGCCATGGCGACACCTTCTGCGCAGCGGTCGTGCACTGGGCTGGGCCAATCGACGAGGCCGAGCGCGTCATCAAGCCCTTCCGCGACGTTGCACCCATCGTCGCCGAGCACGTCGGGCCGCTGCCGTACCCAGCGCTCAACGCCGCCTTCGACGTGCTGTTCCCGAAGGGGATTCGGAGCTACTGGAAGGGCAGCTTCGTGAATGAGCTCAGCGATGCCGCGATCGAAGCGCACTTGGAATACGGTCCGAAGGTTCCCGAGGTATCGGCGACCATGCACCTGTACCCGATAAGTGGGGCGTGCCAGCGGGTGGGGCTCGACGAGTCGGCGTTCGCATACCGGGACGCCAATTTCGCCCCGGTCTTCGTTGCCGCGTGGAGCGACCCGGCGAACGACGCGTCACGCATCCAGTGGGTTCGGGACTACTACGAGGCCACCCGGCCGTACTCCGAAGCAGGCGGCTACGTCAACTTCATGGCCGACGACGATCAGGACCGAGTGAAGGACAGCTATCGGCAGAACTACGACCGCTTGGTACAGGTCAAGCGGGCGTACGACCCGGACAACCTCTTCCACATCAACCAGAACATCGCGCCGTAGCCGTCGCGGGGTCGTGGGCAGCCCGCTCAGCCGAAGTCATGCACTTGGTGAACTCAGGATTGCCCGAGCCGGCGTTCGGGTCGTCAGGGTGGGCGGCCTTCTGACCCGGATATTGCAGTGAGGCTTGTGACTGGGGCGCGATCGGCGAGTTCGGTGGCGTGATGATCGTGTCGAGCGGTCGAGACGAGGTGTCGGGCTCGTCGGGGCGCGGTGATGCAGGGGTCGTGGTCGATCGGGTTGTCTCCGGCGGGGAGGGTGGGCCTGGCCGGTTCAGGCGAACGCGGGCAGCTGCCGGATGCGGGTGAGGGCTTCGATGAAGGCGTCGGCCCAGGCGTGGGAGCGGGGCAGGCGCAGCCAGAGCTGGCGGGCGTGGCGCACGACCCGGGCGGCGACGTTGAAGAACGCCAGTCGCAGGCGTTTGCCGCGGCAGCGGCGGAACTCGCGGGGCAGGGCGAGCACCCGGATCCAGCGGGCGACGTTGTGGGCCAGGGCGGCGGCGTGCCACCACAGCCAGTTCCCGAAGAAGTTCTGCACCGGCGCGTGGATCAGCCCGAAGTCTTCCTTGAGTTGGCGGATGGTGTCTTCGGGGATCCCGCCCCGCAGACGGTGATGGGCCTCGACCATGTCGGCGGGTGCGAACAGGGCGGGGAGATTGGTGACGATCGCATGGAACCGCCACCCGTCGAGATCATCAAGGGACAGCTGGTCCCCGGCGCGGGTTCGTTGGCGGCGCACGATGAGGCGCAGCTCTCGCTGGTCCTTGTTGCGGCGGCCGATCTCGATGACCGTCTCGGCGATCTCCGATCCCCGTTCGGCTTCGGCTGTCAGCGCCGGGCGCCACACCGTGGCCGGATCAGCGGCGAGGGCGACGATGGCGGCCCGCACGTTGGACTTGTTCGGCGCGGTGACAGTGAACACGGCGCCGAGGGACTCGCAGGCCGCGAACACGTCGTGCTGGTAGCCCGCCGAGTCGACCCGCACCCACAGGTTCGCCCGTTCCCGCACCGGGGCGGGGATGGCGGCGACGCATTCGCGGATGAACCCGGCGTTGGCCCGGCCCGGATGGGCGTTGCCGCCCCGGGCCCGCAGGGCCAGCACGTCGCCGGTCTCGCCGCACACCCCGATCAACGGCGACAGACCGACCTCGCCCCGGTACGTGAACGTCGAGCCTTCCTTGCCCGGACCGTAGGTGTCGACCAGGGTGGCGTCCGGGTCGATCGTGATCACCCCACCAGTGGGGCCGGCACCCATCGCCCACGCCCGAGCGAGCATCGTGCGGTTCACCGCCGCCGCCTTCTGGGCTCGACCGAAGTCGGCGCCGGCACAGAACCGGAACAGGGTCGTATGCGACGGGAACGCCTGCTGCCCACGCAGCGCCTCGGTGGCGCCCTCCAGCAGCGACCGGTCCGCCAGGAACTCACCCCCGGCCAGGACCACCTCCACCAGGGTCCGGTAGCACTCCCCGCCGGTGTAGCCACCCGGCCCGACCGGGCGCAGCCGGCGGGCGTCAGCCACATCCACAAGGTTGAGACGATCCAGCATCGGGCCCCACAAGGCGACCCCGGCCACGCCCGTCACATCCTCATCGGTCACCGACACCTTGACCGGTGCCGCCTCTCGGCGGGGCCTCGAGATGATCTCCCCGGCATCGAACAACGTCGCGGTAGCGTTCACCCGTCAGGTGCTCCTCTGGCTGGACTCGATGTGGCTTCGCAACCGTCATCGTCCCAGGCAGCGGGGCACTTGTCGCGTCAATCCAGCCATCAGCCCCCACCGGCCGCAATATCCGGGTCTGACAGCAAAAGCATGTCCCACTCGGCCTGCTCCGCCTGACAGGTAGCGGAGTTGGGGCCAAGGTTGGAGTCGCAGGCAGCCAGAGGGAGAACGATGGCGACCAAAGCCTCCGGGACAGGCGGGTAACTCTTCACTTGCCTCGCCTTCGGAACCTGTCAAGCCCGGTGAGACAACTTGTCATGCGGATGTGATGAGTGCTTCGGGGCTGGGTTCGTTGATCCAGGCGATGGTGGGCAGCTTCGGCGGCTGGGGCGGGCGGTGCCCGAACCGTGCCGGGTTGGCGGCGTAGGCGGCGTCGAGAGTGACGGCCCGCTGGGCGCGGATCTCGTCGGCGGTGCCGTAGTGGACCGACGCCGGGGTGTGCAGCCCGATGCCGGCGTGGCGGTGGACGTGGTTGTAGTGATCGAAGAACGCGGCGCAGAACGCCCGGGCGTCTTCGATCGAGCCGAACCGGCCAGGGAAGGCCGGGCAGTACTTGAGGGTCTTGAAGTTCGCCTCCGAGTACGGGTTGTCGTTGCTCACATGCGGCCGGCTGTGGCTGCGGGCGACACCGAGATCGACGAGCAGCTGGGCGACGGGCTTCGATGTCATCGAGGTGCCCCGGTCGGCGTGCAAGGAGAGCTGGCCGCGGCCGATGCCGTGTCGCTGCAGGGTGTCGGCGATGAAGGCTTCGGCGAGCTCTCCGGTCTCGGCCGGCGACACCATCCAGCCGACGACGTAGCGGGAGAAGATGTCGATGACCACGAACAGCTCGTAGTAGACGCCCCGCTGCGGGCCCTGCAGCTTCGTGATATCCCACGACCAGACCTCGTTCGGTCGACGGGCGATGAGCTCGGGCTTCTTGGTCGCCGGGTGGGTGCGCTGCCGTCGCCGTTCGCGGTTCTCGCCGGCGACCGCGAGCAGCCGGTACATGGTGGAGATCGAGCACAGGTAGATGCCGTCATCGAGCAGCCGGGCCCACACCTGGGCCGGGGCCAGGTCGCAGTACTCCGCCGAGCGCAGCACCGTCAGCACCCGCTGGCGCTCCTGCTCGGTGAGCTTGTTCGGTGGGGCCGGCCGGGGTGCCGGCGGACCCGCCACTGGCGGTCGCTGCCGCCGATAGCGCGTCGCCCGCGAGACGCCGAGCAGGTCGCAGGCGGCGCTGGTCGATGTCATCGCTTCGAGCTCACCGAAGTGCGCCTCGATCATCGCGTCGACTTCGGATCGGTGTCCGCGCTCTCGGAGAGCCCTTCCAAGAGCGCGTGCAGTTTTCCCATGACATCGAGCGCCGATCTCGTCTTGGCCAGCTCCGTCTCCAACCGTTCGTTGCGGCGGCGCAGCCGCTCCAGCTCGACCTGCTCAGGGGAACGACGCGGCTTCGCCTTCGGCGCCAGCCCCTGCTGGGCGCCGGCATCGCGAGCCTTGCGCCACTCCGCCAGATGCGAGCTGTAGAGGGCCTCGCGGCGCAGCAACGCCCCGCGCTCGCTCGAGCCGACCGGCAACGCGTCGTACCCGTCGAGGATCTCGGCCTTGTACTCGGCGGTGAACGATCGCCGCCGAGGCCGGGCAGCCGGGTCGGGCTCGTCCACCACGCCATCATGGGCGCGCGCAAGCAGAGATGCAGTCGTCATGGTCATCGGGTCTACGTCTTCCAGACTCGCCCTGCAGGGATGGTCGGCTACCGCAGGTGTCTCACGTCAGCCTGACAGACAGGGCTTCGGTCGGTTGCGGCCATGGAGCGGTCCGTGGGTTGGTTCGTTCGCTCGCCGTTGTCGGGTTCGTGTCTTCAACGCCGCAGGCGTGAGTGTGCGCTTAGGTCGTTCGGGCCCTTCTCCCGGGCACCGAAGGTTCCGGTGACAGCCGCGACGGCTACGGGAGCCATCCCCGAGAGGGCACCTACGTCGCCGCCGATGCTGCCTCGGCCTCGATCTGTGCCACGCCGACGAAGGCGCCCGCTCCCACCAATCCCGCTGCCCCCTCGGGTACCTACTACGCCAACTGCGCTGCGGCGCGCGCTGCCCGTGTTGCCCCGCTCCACGCTGGCGACCCGGGCTACTCCCGTAAGTTGGACCGCGACGGTGACGGTGTGGCATGCGAATGAAGCGGCGTCTCGCGTTCGTGGCGCCCTGAAAGCGCGTCACCATCACCAGCGGCGTCCTCCTGGCGAGCATCATCGTCGCTGCCTTCGTGAACAACAACGCCGGTAGCGACACCTACACCTCATCACCGGAAGCGGCCTACGTCTTCGTTTGGCCTCGTCGCCGTGGTCGCCGTCATCGGCCTGATCGTTGGCCTCATCGGTTGGATCGTCGGAGCCATCCGGCGCTGACCGCTGATGGCTGACTCGCTGCCTACCTCCGACACCGATCGTGCTCGCCCGCTGTGCTGCACACACCGCCCGGCACCCGAGGGAGCCGCCTTTCGGGGCGGCTCCTCGCTTCTCTCTCGTGCTGCTCGGGGAGACCCTCTCGTCAGGTTCGTGACCAGGGCCAAGGCCCTCGATCGCTGGCGGGCCAGGGCTCGAACCTGGAACCTCCTGATCCAAAGTCAGGCGTTCTGCCAGTTGAACTACCCGCCATGGGTGCGCCCAAGGTTACGGCCCCCGTACCTGGGCCGAACACCGCGACGGAGCCGGATGATGCAGCAGCAGGGTCGACCTCTGGTACAACGAGCGCATGCGTGATCGCCCGATCAGCGCCCTCGTGCTGGCGGCCGGTGAGGGGACGCGGCATGCGCTCGCACCGGCCCAAGCCTCTTCACCTCGTGTGTGGGCGGCCGATGGTCGTGTGCGTCCTCGACGCGTTGGTAGGCCTCGAAGTCGCCCGGACGGTCATGGTCATCGGCCATGGCGCCGATCAAGTCGCCAAACGGGTCCAGGAGGAGGCGCCGCCCGAGCTCGACATCGCGTTCGTCGAGCAGCGCGTCCAGCGCGGCACGGCCGACGCGGTGATGGTCGGCATGACGGCGCTTCCCGACGACGACTTCGACGAGTCGTCCACCGTCGTGGTGCTCCCGGGTGACACCCCGCTCCTGCAGCCGGACTCCGTCGCCGCACTCATCGACCATCACGAGCAGGCCGACAACGCGGCGACGCTGCTGTCCTCGCGCATGGCCGAGCCGACCGGTTACGGGCGGATCATCCGCAGTCGCGATGGACGGGTGCTGCGGGTCGTCGAGCAGCGCGACGCCACTACTGACGAGCTCGCGGTCGACGAGGTCTGCACGAGCATCTACTGCTTCCGGCGCGACCTCCTGGGGCCGGCCCTGCGACGGCTCTCCCCCGACAACGCCCAGGGCGAGTACTACCTCACCGACGTCATCGGCGTGCTGGCCGACGCCGGCTACCCGGTGGGCGCGGTCGAAGGCGACCCGATCGAGACCATGGGCGTCAACGACCGGGACCAGCTGGCCGTGGCCGAAGCGGAGCTGCGCCGCCGCACGAACCGGCGATGGCTGCTGAACGGCGTGACCATGCTCGATCCGGCTCAGACGTTCATCGACGTCACCGTGTCGCTCTCCCGCGACGTCACGCTCTTCCCGGGCACCATCCTCCAGGGAAGCACGTTCATCGCCCCCGGCTGCGAGATCGGACCGAACACGAGGCTGGTCGACTGCTCCGTGGGCCCGGGCGCGGTCATCGAGAACACCGTCGGCCGCCAGAGCGAGGTCGGCGACGGCGCCCGGGTCGGGCCGTTCGCCGTGCTCACCCCGGGTAGCCGCGTCGCCGAAGGTGGGGTGACCGGCGCCTTCTACACTGGGCTTCCGGAGTAGTCCGCCGAACGCGGATCCATCCGACAGGAGAAGGGCGCCACGCATGGAGCGGGTCACCACGAAGCGGCTGACGTTGATGTCGGGCCGCACCCATCTCGCGCTGGCCGAGGAGATCGCCGATCACCTCGACGTGGAGCTGGCCGACCCGCAGCTGGTCGATTTCGCCAACGGCGAGATACGGGCACGGTTCGCCGACAGCGTGCGAGGCACCGACGTCTTCATCATCCAAAGTCACGCCGGCACCGAGGAGCGCTCGATCAACGACTCCCTCATGGAGCAGCTGATCATGATCGATGCCGCCCACCGGGCCTCGGCCAAGCGCATCACGGCCGTCTGCCCCTTCTATGGCTACGGCCGCCAGGACCGCAAGGCCGAAGGCCGTGAACCGATCACCGCCCGGTTGGTGGCCGACCTCTTCCGCGCCGCGGGGCGAAGCGGATGATCTCGGTCGACCTCCACTCGGGCCAGATCCAGGGGTTCTTCGACGGGCCGGTCGACCACCTGACCGCGATGCCGATCCTCGAGGACTATCTCCGCCGCCACGCGACCGACCCGGTGATCGTCTCGCCCGACGCGGGCCGCATCAAGGTGGCCGAGCGCATGACCCAGCATCTCGACGCGGACCTCGCCTTCGTCTACAAGCGCCGGCCCAAGGGCACCACCAACGTGGCACAGGCCCGTGACGTGATCGGCGAGGTCGAGGGCCGGCAGTGCATCCTGATCGACGACATGATCGACACGGGTGGCACCATCGTCGCCGCGGCCGACATCCTCTACCGGAAAGGGGCCTCCGATGTCTGGGCCATGGCCACCCATGGCGTGCTGTCGGGCGCGGCCATCGACTGGCTGAAGAACTCCGACATCCGGCGCGTCGTGATCACCAACACCTTGCCGTTGCCGCCGGAGAAGCAGTTCCCTGGCATCGAGGTCCTCTCGGTGGCGCCGATCGTGGCGGCCGCCCTCGACGCGGTCTTCGAGGACACGTCGGTCTCGGAGATCTTCGGCGGCGAGAACCAGGCCTGACGGGCGGGCCGCTCGCTCCGGTAGCGGGTTCGGCCGTCTCCCGCCGCCCTGCGCTGGCGGGGCAGACCGCCCTAGACTGACCGACCGGCCCGAACCCGAGGAGCACCCCCAATGCCCGAGATCAGCCTCGTCGCGGAAACCGGCCGCGCCCCCGGCACTCGCCCGTCGAAGCGGCTGCGGGCCGCCAGCCGCGTGCCCGGCATCGTCTACGGCCAGGGCATCGACCCGGTCTCGGTCGACGTCGACCGGCGCGAACTGCGCCTCGCCCTCTCGGGTCCGGCGGGGGTCAACGCGGTGATCACCCTCAGCGTCGACGGGGCCACCCATCCCACCGTGGTCAAGGCGCTCCAGCGCGACCCGGTGCGCCGGAGCGTGAACCACGTCGACTTCCTCGTGGTGAACCTCAACGAGGAGATCACCGTCGAAGTGCCGATCGTGCTCGCGGGAGAGGCCAAGGAGGTGCTCGACGCCAGCGGCCTGCTCGAACACCACCTCACCACGCTGCCCGTGACGACGACCCCGAGGACGATCCCGAACGAGATCACCATCGACGTGAGCGGTCTCGCCCTCGGCGACTCGATCCGGGTGGGCGACATCACGCTGCCGGCCGGTGTGGTGAGCCATCTCGATCCGGACACCACGGTCGTCACCGGCGTGGCCACCCGCGCCGCAGTCTCCGCCGAGGAGGAAGCCGAGGCGGCCGAGGCCGAGGCTGAGGGCGTCGCCGAAGCTGGCGAAGCGGCCGGGACGGCCGGCGAGCCCTCCGCGCCGGCCGAGTAAGCCGCCCCCGTGGCCCTGTTCGGCCGGGCGGAGCGCCCGGAACGGCGGGGCACCCCCGCGGACGTGCTCGTGGTGGGGCTCGGCAACCCGGGAGCCGAGTTCGAGGGCAGCCGCCACAACCTCGGCGCGGCGACCGTGAACGAGCTCGCCCGCCGTCACGGAGCGACCCTCAAGCGGTCCAAGGCGCGCGCCACCACCGGCGAGGTGGTGATCGGCGGCCATCGGGTCGCCCTCGCTATCCCCCTCACCTACGTCAATCTCTCCGGCGAGGCCGTCGCCGCGCTCGTGCGCCGCTACGGGATCGAGCGGCCACAGCAGGTCGTCGTCGTCCACGACGAGCTCGACCTGCCACCGACCGTGATGAAGGTCAAGGCCGGAGGCGGGTTGGCGGGCCACAACGGCCTCCGCTCCATCAAGCAGCACCTGAAGACGGACGCGTTCCTCCGGGTGCGGCTCGGGGTCGGCAAGCCGCCCGGCGGCAAGGAGCGCGGCGCCGACCACGTGCTGCGCAAACCGGCCAGACGCGAGCGCGAGGAGTTCGCCGTGGCCGTGCAGGAGGCGGCCGACGCCGTCGAGCTGATCGTCACCGAAGGCGTGGCGGTCGCGATGAACCGATACAACCGGCGCGACGCCGACCGCACCGAACCCTGACGCCAATCCCCTCATTTCAACCCTGACGCCCCTCCCCCCCGTTCAGGCGTGTCACAGCGCGCACAGACGCGCGCATCGACCCGGACGAACGAGGAACGCGGGCGCGCGCCGGCGCGCGAATCGCGAGACGGCGGAGACGGCGAGAAGGGCGGAGGCGGCGGTGATCCGAGCCGCCGGTAGCCTCGTCCCGTGACCCCCAGCCATCGGCCCGCCGGGGCCTTCGGGCGCGCCCGATCGAGCGCGCTGCCGCGCGCTCCCGGAGCTGCTCCGCGACGAGCCCGGCCTCGGTCGGGTGGTCGGGAGGGCCAACGCGCGTGCTGGCCGTCCCCGAGGCCGCGAGGGCCATTGCCGTGGCCGGGGTGGCCCACCGCAGCGCCCGCCATCCGATCCTCGTGGCCACGCCGACGGGTACCGCCGCGGAGCGCCTCGCCTCCGACCTCGCGCAGTTCCTCGGCCCCGACGAGGTCGAGCTGTTCCCGGCCTGGGAGACGCTGCCGTTCGAACGGGTGAGCCCCGCGGTCGAGACGATGGGCCGCCGCCTCCGTGTGCTGTGGCGGCTCGGGAGCCCCGAACGTCACCCGCGGGTGGTCGTCGCGTCCGGTCGGGCGCTGCTGCAGCGCCTCGGACCGCATGTCGAGGGCGTCGAGCCGGTCGTCGTCCGCCCCGCCGGCCACCTCGACCCCGACGAGCTGCTGGCCCGGCTCGTCGCCGCCGGCTACCGGCGCGAGGAGCTGGTGGAGCATCGCGGCGAGGTGGCCCGGCGGGGCTCGATCGTCGACGTCTTCCCGTCCATCGGTGACGCCCCGGTGCGCATCGACTTGTGGGGCGACGAGGTCGACCGCCTGACCACCTTCGGGGTCAACGACCAGCGGTCGGTCGGCGACCTCGAAGAGGCCGTCGTGTTCCCGGCCCGCGAGGTGCTGCCCACGTCCGAGGTGAGATCCCGGGCCGGCCGAGCTCGTGGCCGCCGAACCCTGGGGTCGCGAGCAGTGGGAGCGCCTGGCCGAGGGCCTTGTGTTCGACGGGATGGAGAGCTGGCTGCCCTGGCTGGCGCCCGAGGAGCGGCTGCTCACGGACCTGTTGCCTCGCGACGCCCTCGTGCTCGTGGTCGAGCCGAAGCGCCTTCGCGACCGAGCCGAAGACGTCGTGGCCGAGGAAGACGACCTCGCCCGGACCCTGGCTGTCACGTGGGGCGCCGGGTTGGCGGACGGGTTCCCTCGCCTCCATCTCGAGCCCGATCGACTCCTCAAGGGGATCGAGGCGGCGACCTGGTCGGTCGTGAACGTGCCCGAGTCGCCGGACACTCCCGCCGTCGAGGCCAGCCCCTGGTCGCCGGCCGTGGGCGACGGGGAGGCCGTGATCGGCCGCCTCCGCCGCCTCCTGGACGACCGTTACCGGGTGGTGGTGGCCGCCGACGGGGCGGGCTCCGGCGCGCGCGTTGCCTCCCTCCTGCGCGAGGCCGGACTGGAGATCCCCTTCCACGAGCACGTCGACGAGCGCCGCCTGGCCGAGCTCACCCGCCCGGGCGGCCGGATCGTGGTCGCCCCGCTCGAGTCGGGGTTCGTCCTCCCTCACGCCAAGTTGGCGGTGCTGACCGAGGCCGATCTGATCGGCCGCCGGCGGGCTCATCGCCCGCCCCGTCCCCGGGCCCGAGACGCCGGCCGCTTCTTCGAGGATCTCAAGCCCGGCGACTACATCGTCCACTACCACCACGGGGTCGGCCGCTACGGGGGCATGGTCACCCGAGCGATCGGCGGTGTCGAGCGCGACTACCTGCTGCTCGAGTACAAGGGTGGCGACAAGCTCTACGTGCCGTCCGACCAGATCGACGCGGTGCGCCACTACGTCGGCGGGGAAGCGCCCACGCTCCACCGTCTCGGCGGCAGTGACTTCGCCCGCGCCAAGAGCCGCGTCCGCCACGCCGTCCGTGAGATCGCCCAGGAGCTCGTCGTCCTCTACCAGACCCGCGTGCACACGCCGGGCTTCGCGTTCCGTCCCGACACTCCTTGGCAGCGTGAACTGGAAGACGCCTTCCCCTATGTGGAGACGCCGGACCAGGCGAAGGCCATCAACGACGTGAAGCTCGACATGGAAGCCGACCGCCCGATGGACCGCCTCGTCTGCGGCGATGTCGGGTTCGGTAAGACCGAGGTGGCGATACGCGCCGCGTTCAAGGCCATCCAGGACGGCAAGCAGGCGGCCGTGCTCGTGCCCACCACCCTCCTCGCCCAGCAGCACCATGCGACGTTCAGCGATCGCTTCGCCGGCTATCCGGTCACGGTCGAGGTGCTGTCCCGCTTCCTCACCCCCGGGCAGGCCAAGGCGGTGGTGGAGGGGCTCGGCCGCGGCGAGGTCGACTGCGTGATCGGCACCCATCGCCTGCTCTCCGACGACGTGCGCTTCAAGGACCTCGGCCTGCTCGTCGTCGACGAGGAGCAGCGCTTCGGGGTGCAACACAAGGAGGCCATCAAGCAGCTGGCGAAGGCCGTCGACGTGCTCACCCTCACAGCCACCCCGATCCCCCGCACGCTCGAGATGAGCCTCACCGGGATCCGCGACCTCACGCTGCTCAACACGCCGCCCGCCGCCCGCCAGCCGATCCTCACCTACGTCGGCGAGTACGACGAGCGCGCCGCGGCCGAGGCGATCCGCCGCGAGCTCCTCCGCGAAGGCCAGGTGTTCTACGTGCACAACCGGGTGCAGGACATCGAGAGGGTCGCCGCCGAGCTGCGCGACCTCGTGCCGGAGGCCCGGATCGCCGTCGCCCACGGGCAGATGGACGAGGGCAGCCTCGAGCAGGTGGTCGTCGACTTCTGGAAGGGCGGATACGACGTGCTCGTCTGCACGACGATCATCGAGAGCGGCATCGACATGCCGACGGTGAACACGCTCGTCGTCGACCGGGCCGATCTGCTCGGCCTCGGCCAGCTGCACCAGCTCCGAGGGCGGGTGGGGCGCGCCGGGCAGCGGGCGTACGCGTACCTCTTCCATCCGCATGACCGAGCCCTCACCGAGGAGGCGTACGAGCGGTTGCGGACGATCGGTGAGGCCACCGAGCTCGGCTCGGGCTTCAAGATCGCGTTGCGCGACCTCGAGATCCGCGGCGCGGGGAACTTGCTCGGCGAGAACCAGAGCGGTCACATCGCGGCCGTCGGGTACGACCTGTACTGCCAGATGGTGAACGAAGCAGTCGCCGAGATGAAGGGCGAAGCCGTGCGAGAGCCGGCCGAGGTGCGTCTCGACGTGCCCGTCGACGCCCACCTCCCCGTCGCCTACGTGGCTAAGGAGGAGCTGCGCCTGGAGGCCTACCGGCGACTCGCGGCCGTGACCAACCACGACGAGGTCGACGACATCCGCGCCGAGTGGGTCGACCGCTACGGGCCCGTACCGCCGCCGGCCGAGGCGCTCCTCGGGGTGGCCCGGCTCCGGGCCGAGTGTCATCGCACCGGCATCCGCGACGTGACGATCACGGGCACGCAAGCTCGCGTCGCACCGCTCGCCTTGCGTACCAGCGAGGTGATGCGGCTGCGCCGCCTCGCCCGTCAGGCCATCTACAAGGAAGACACGGGCCAGGTGGTCGTCCCGCTCCCCCGCGGCGCCGACCCGGCCCCGTTCTTGGTGGGTTTCCTGCAGGAGCTCGTCGTGACCGAGCCAGTACATTCGCCCGCGTGAATCGCGTTCTCCTCCTTGGTGCCGGCGCGCTCGCGCTCGCCATCACCGCGTCGGCCTGCTCGTCAATCGGGCCCGACGCGGCCACGGTGAACGGCACCGCCATCAAGCGGTCCGACTTCGAGGACGAGCTCCGGGCTTACGTCGCCAACGGCCCCTACCAGGAGTACCTGACGAGCGTGCAACAGCCCCCGATCATCGGCTCGGGGGGCGAGGGCAGTGTCACCCAGGCCTTCGCGGGCGGCCGCCTGCAGAGCGACATCCTCTACGAGCTCATCCACCAGCAGGTCGTGCAACGCGGGCTGACCATCACGCCCGACGAGCGCCAGCGAGCCGAAGCGCAAGCCAAGCTCCGCTTCGCCGACGCCGCCTCGGCCGACAAGGTGTGGGCCGCCTTCCCGGCTTCGTTGCAGAAGCAGTTCGTCGACCAGACCGCGGACTTCATGGCCCTGTCCGATGCGCTGGGCGGCGGCACGCTCACCGATGCCCAGCTGCAGGCCATCTACGACCAGAAGCCGGAACGGTTCGGGTTGATGTGCGCGCGCCACATCCTGGTGCCCACCGAGGAGCAAGCCGACGCCCTGCACACGCAACTCGTCGCCGGCGCCGACTTCGCCACGGTCGCGCAGCAGAACAGCACGGACTCGAGCGCGGCTGACGGCGGCAAGCTCTACACCGACGGCCAGCCCTGCCCCTCGGCGTCGACCTACGACCCCGCCTTCGTCGACGGCGCGCTGTCGGTGCCCACGGGCCAGCTGACCGAGCCCGTGCACACGCAGTTCGGCTGGCACCTGATCCTGGTGGACAAGCTGACGCCACAGTCGTTCGATCAGGTGAAGGACCAGGTGGCCACGTACGCGAGCAACGCCGCCAACAACGCCATCAGCGACGTGCTGCGTCAGGAGGCGAAGGGCCACATCAGCGTCGATCCCAAGTACGGCAGCTGGGACCCTGTGGAGGTCAACGTGGTCGCCCCCGGCGCGACGACCACGACCACCGCGCCCGCGACGACGACCGCCCCGAGCAGCTCCACCTCGGCCTCGGGTGACTGACGCGGGCGGCTGACGTGGGCCAGATCACCGTGATCGGGCTCGGGCCGGCGGGGCCGGACCTCGTGACGGCGTCGGCGATCGCCGCCATCGAGCGCATCGATCGCCGCTTCGTCCGCACCGTGCGCCATCCAGCTGCGTCCCTCGTCGGCGAGGCCATCTCCTTCGACGAGTTGTACGACACCGCCGAGCGCCTCGACGACGTCTACGAGCGGATCGCCGAGGTGCTCGTCGACGAGGCCGGGCGCCACCAGGAGATCTTGTACGCCGTGCCCGGCTCGCCCTTGGTGGCCGAGCGCAGCGTCGAGCTCCTGCGCGAACGCGCCGGATCGGGTCGGCACAGCCTGCTCATCGAACCGGCCGTCTCGTTCCTCGACCTGGCGTGGCGAGCACTCGGCGTCGATCCCCTGGCCGAAGGAGTGCGGATCGTGGACGGCCACCGGTTCGCGGCGGAGGCGGCCGGCGACCGGGGCCCCTTGCTCGTCGCCCAGTGTGACCATCGGTCGGTGCTGTCGGACATCAAGCTCGCCCTCGACCAGGGGCCTGAGATCGTCGTGCTCCGCCACCTGGGCCTGCCTGACGAGGACGTCTCCACCGTGGCATGGGCCGACCTCGACCGCTCGTTCACTCCCGACCACCTGACGACGCTCTGGATCCCCACCCTGGCCGAACCGGTCGGTGCCGAGCTGGTGCGGTTCCACGAGCTCGTCCGCACCCTGCGCGAGCGCTGCCCGTGGGACCGCGCGCAGAACCACGCCAGCCTCACGCGTCACCTCCTGGAGGAGACCTACGAGGTGCTCGATGCGATCGAAGCCCTCGACGAGGAGCAGGGAGAGGGCTACGGCGCGCTGGAGGAAGAGCTCGGCGATCTCCTCTTCCAGGTGTTCTTCCATGCCGTGCTGGCCGCCGAGCAGGGCCAGTTCGCGCTGGCCGACGTCGCCCGCGGCATCCACGACAAGCTGGTGGAGCGCCACCCCCACGTCTTCGGCGGCACTGAGGCGACCGACGCCGCCGCGGTGATGGAGCGACTGGGAACGGCGCAAGGTGGTGGAGAAGGGGCGGGCCTCGTTGATGGAGGGCATCCCGAGCAGCCTTCCCGCGTTGGCCTACGCGGCGAAGGTCCAGAAGAAGGCGGCCATCGTGGGCTTCGACTGGGCCGACGTGGCCGGTGCGCGGCCCAAGATCGAAGAGGAGCTGGCCGAGCTCGACGCCGCCGTTGCTGCCCGGGGACATGAGCCCGAGGCCGTTCGCGACGAGCTCGGCGATCTCCTCTTCGCGGTCGTGAACGTCGCCCGCCACTTGGGCGTCGACGCCGAAGCAGCCTTGCGCGCCGCGACGCGGCAAGTTCCGCGACCGTTTCGAGGACGTCGAGCGCCGCGCCGCCGAACGCGGTGTCGATCTGGGCGCGCTCGACCTCGCCGCCCTCGACGCCTTGTGGAACGAGGCCAAGACCCGCTGAGCCGCATGGCGCCGCTACCGTCGGTGCCATGGAACTCGATGATGCGATGGCGTTCGTGCGCGAGCACCACCGAGGCGTGCTGGCCACGCGCCGCAAGGACGGGCGCCTCCAACTCTCTCCCGTGACCGCGACGATCGACGGCGACGGGCGCGTGGTGATCTCCAGCCGGGCGACCGCCATGAAGGTGCGCAACGTGCGCCGCGAGCCGGCCGTCTCCTACTGCGGCTTCGTCGACGAGTTCTTCGGCTCGTGGGTGCAGGTCGACGGGACCGCGGAGGTGATCTCGCTGCCCGAGGCGATGGAGCTGCTCGTCGACTACTACCGGCGAGCATCGGGCGAACACCCCGATTGGGACGACTACCGCGCCGTCATGGAACGCGACCGGCGGGTCGTGATCCGCTTCCCTATCGAGCGAGCCGGGCCCGACGTCAGCGGCTGATCCTCGCCATGCCCCTTGCGGGGGACACCCCAAGCTACGGTGAGCGCGAGCGGAGAGACTCGAACCCCCGGAGGTGCGCGCCCGTGAGCGAGATCGCCGACGTCGTGGCTCGCGAGGTCATCGATTCCCGCGGGAATCCGACCGTGGAAGTCGAAGTACTGCTGGACAGCGGTGCGTCGGGACGGGCCATCGTCCCGTCGGGCGCCTCCACCGGGGAGCACGAGGCCGTCGAGCTGCGCGATGGCGACGAGCGCTACGGCGGCAAGGGCGTGCTGCAGGCCGTGGGCCATGTGAACGGCGAGATGGCCGACGCCATCCGGGGCCTCGACGCGCTCGATCAGCGCGAGCTCGACCGCCAACTGATCGAGCTCGACGGCACCGACAACAAAGGGCGCCTCGGGGCCAACGCCGTGCTCGGGATCTCCCTCGCCACCGCGAAGGCGGCGGCGGCGGAGTTGGACCTCCCCCTCTACCGGTACGTCGGCGGAGCCAACGCCCACGTGCTGCCGGTGCCCATGATGAACGTGCTGAACGGCGGCGTGCACGCCGACAACACCGTCGACTTCCAGGAGTTCATGGTGATGCCCGTCGGCGCGGCGAGCTTCAGCGAGGCGCTGCGCTGGGGGATCGAGACCTACCACGCCCTCAAATCGGTGCTGAAGCAGCGGGGCCTCTCCACGGGGGTGGGCGACGAGGGCGGGTTCGCGCCCAACCTGGCCACCAACGAGGACCCGTTGCGCGCGCTGGTCGAAGCCATCGAGGCTGCCGGGTTCCGCCCGGGCACCGACATCGCGCTCGCGCTCGACCCGGCCACCAGCGAGCTCTTCCGTGACGGCGCCTACCACCTCGAGGGCGAAGGCCGGGTCCTGACCTCGGCCGAGCTCGCCGGCTACTGGGCCACGATGTGCGAGCGCTACCCCATCGTCTCGATCGAGGACGGCATGGCCGAGGACGACTGGGACGGCTGGGCCGCGCTCACCGAGGCCCTCGGGTCCCGGATCCAGCTCGTCGGCGACGACAACTTCGTGACGAACAGCGAGCGGCTCGAGCTGGGGATCGAACGTGGCGTGGCCAACAGCATCTTGATCAAGGTCAATCAGATCGGATCGCTCACCGAGACGCTGGAGACGGTCGAGCTGGCCACGCGTGAGGGATACACCAGCGTGATCTCGCACCGGTCGGGCGAGACCGAGGACACCACCATCGCCGACCTCGCCGTCGCCACCAACTGCGGGCAGATCAAGACCGGCGCACCGGCGCGCTCGGACCGAGTGGCGAAGTACAACCAGCTGCTGCGCATCGAAGCCGAGCTCGGCGAGAGCGCGGCTTTCCGGGGACGCGGCACGCGCTCGCCCCCCGCAAGACGGCTCGGGGCGGCCGTTGATGGTGAGCGCGGCCGAGGCCGGCCTCACCGTGCGCCCGCCTCGGCGGCGCCACCGCATCCTGTTCGGGGTGTGGGTGTCGATCGTCGTCGTCGTCGCCCTCGGGCTCATCCTCTTCCTCGTGCTGCCGACGCGTACATGGCTCTCCCAACGGTCCGCGCTCGCCGACACATCTCACCGGCTCTCGGTGCTCCAGCAGGAGAACGCGGCGATGCAGAACCGGATCAATGCCCTCCAGGATCCGGCCGAGATCGAGCGCCTGGCCCGCCAGCAGTACGCCATGATCCGGCCAGGCGAGCACGCCTACGCCGTCATCCCCGCCGGGCCACTCGCCCAGCTCCCGGCCGGCTGGCCTTACACCGTGCTGGCGGGCATCTTGGCCTCGCGAGGCGTGTCGGTGCCGACGGCAACGACCACGCCGGGGCGCGCCACCGCGGCGACGGCCACCCACACCGCGACGCCCGGGGCGGCCACCCACAACAGGTCGTCGACCGAGAGATCCTCGACCAAGAAGTCCTCGACGAAGCATCGGGCCGCGCCCACCACGGCCCCGACCGTCGCGCCACCGACCACGCACCCGTAGCCCGCCGCCGGCCGACGTCCCGGCGCGTGCTAATGAGTCGAGGAATGGGCATCGCCACCCTCGTCCACCGGGCGATCGGCACCGACGTGCCGATCGCCGTGACCGCCTACGACGGGAGCTCGGCCGGGCCGCCCGACGCGGCCGGCACCATCGAGATCCGCTCCGTCGACGCCTTGAGGCGCTTCGTCACCGCCCCGGGCGAGCTCGGCCTCGGCCGGGCCTACGTCGCCGGCGACATCGACTTCCAGGGCGACATCTTCGCAGCGCTGAGCGCGATCGCGGAGCGGCCACCGAGCATCGACCCCACGCTGCTGGCCGAGTTCGTCCGCTCGGTCGGCGTGGGCGGACTCACGCCGCTGCCGCCGCCTCCGGAGGAGTCACGCCTCCACGGCGCGCTCCATTCGAAGCGTCGTGATGCGTCTGCCATCGCCCATCACTACGACGTCTCGAACGAGTTCTACCGCATCGTGCTGGGCCCGACGATGACCTACTCGTCCGCGCTGTGGGACGACCCCTCGGTCGGCCTTGACGCCGCCCAGGCGGCCAAGCACGAGCTGCTCTGCCAGAAGCTCGCCCTCCAACCCGGCCAGCGGCTGCTCGACGTGGGCTGCGGCTGGGGGGGCATGGTGCTGCACGCCGCCCAGCACCACGACGTCCAGGCCGTGGGGGTCACGATCTCCGAGCGCCAAGCCGAGCTGGGCGGCCAGCGGGTCAAGGAAGCAGGGCTCGAGGACCGCGTCGAGATCCGCCTGCAGGACTACCGGGACGTGACCGACGGGCCCTTCGACGGCATCAGCTCGATCGGCATGTTCGAGCACGTCGGCCGCAAGCGCCTGGGGGAGTATCTCGGGCGCCTCGCCACGCTGCTGCGACCCGAAGGCCGCCTCGTGAACCACGGCATCAGCCGTCCCGCTCAACCTCAGGATTCGTGGCCGGTGACGGCTCCCCGGGCCCCGTGGCGCAAGCGGACGTTCCTCGACCGCTTCGTCTTCCCCGACGGCGAGCTCCACGAGCTGGGCGCCGTGGTGTCGGCAGTGCACCAGCAGGGGCTGGAGGTCCGCCACGTCGAGAGCCTGCGCGAGCACTACGGCCTCACGCTGCGGGCCTGGGTCGCCAACCTGCAGGGCGCCTGGGCCGAGGCCGTCGACCTCGTGGGCCAGGGGCGGGCCCGGGTGTGGCTGCTGTACATGGCCGCCTCGGCGGTGGGGTTCGAGGCGGGGAGGATCCAGGTGCACCAGGTCCTGGCCACGCGCCCCGACCACGGCCGCAGCGGCTTCCCCCTCCGCCCGGCCTACTGAACGGGAGATCGTCCACCCACGCGACATCCCTCCGGCGCGACGCTCTTCCCCGCCCCCAGCGGATCAGGCGCCAACGGTGCGAACTTCGCACGGGTCGCCGCCTCGTTCGACGGTCGTGTCCGGTCGGGGTCGTCTCGGTCGGTGATCGGACGGCCGGTCTGGATTCCGGAGGGTGACGGAGCGCGGGCGGCTTCCCCTCCTCGCCCAAGATTGGGGCAAGATACGGCTCGTCCCAATCAGCGACGGACATCGGGGGTGATCCCAGTTGCGGATCAAGGTCACGGTCAACGGCACCGAGCACGAGAGCGAGGTCGAGCCCAGGGTGCTCCTCGTGCACTACATCCGGGAGAACCTCGGCCTCACGGGCACGAACATCGGATGTGACACGTCGTCGTGCGGCGCCTGCACGGTCCACGTCAACGGCGAGTCGGTCAAGAGCTGCACGATGCTCGCCGTGCAGGCCGACGGCACCGACATCACGACCATCGAGGGCCTGGCGACAGACGGCCGGCTGCACCCGATGCAAGAGGCGTTCCGCCAGAACCACGGTCTCCAGTGCGGCTACTGCACGCCGGGCATGGTGATGGCGGCGGTGAGCCTCCTGAAGGAGATCCCCCACCCGACCGAGACCGAGGTCCGCTACGGCCTCGAGGGGAACCTGTGCCGTTGCACCGGCTACCACAACATCGTGAAGTCGGTGCTGGCCTGCGCCGAGGCGGGGGTGGAGGCATGACCGGCCAGCTCGTGGCCCGGCCCGCCCAGCCGCGTGCGATGGGGAGGGACCGCCGATGACGGCCGTCGAGACTCCACCGACGCGTGTCATCGGCACGCCCATGCTGCGCCGTGAGGACCCCCGCCTCCTCACCGGTGAGGCGCGGTTCACCGACGACCTGCAGGTGCCGGGCGCGCTCCACCTGGCTGTGTTGCGCAGTCCGTACGCCCATGCCCGCATCCGCGGCGTCGACGTGAGCGCGGCCCAGGCCATGCCCGGGATCGTGGCCGCGTACTCCGGGGCCGACCTGCAGGACGCGTGGGCGGCTCCGATGCCCTGCGCGTGGCCCGTCACCGCGGACATGAAGAACCCGCCGCACTACCCGCTCACCGCGGACAAGGCTCGCTACGTCGGCGACGGCGTCGCCGCCGTGCTGGCGCACTCCGACGCCGAGGCCCGTGACGCCCTCGACGCCATCGAGGTGGACTACGAACCGCTTCCCGCGGTCGTCGATGTCGAGGACGCCCTGCGCGACGACGTGCTGGTGCACGAGGACATCGGCACGAACACCTCCTACGTCTGGGAGCTGCACATCGATCCCGACGGGGCTGTTCAGAAGGCGTTCGACACCGCCGCCCACAAGGTGAAGGGGCGCTATGTCCAGCAACGCCTCATCCCCATGGCGATGGAGCCGCGGGCCTGTGTCGCCGTGCCCGAGCCCTTCGCCGGGGACATGACCCTCTACTCGGCCACGCAGATCCCGCACATCTTGAAGATCATGGTCGCCCTCACCCTCGGTTTGCCCGAGCACTCCATGCGCGTCGTCGCCCCCAGCGTGGGAGGCGGGTTCGGCTCCAAGCTCGACGTCTACGCCGAGGAGCTGCTGTGCGTGGCGCTGGCCCGCAAGCACGGACTCCCCGTGCGCTGGGTCGAGGAGCGCACCGAGAATTCGGTGGCCACCATCCAGGGCCGCGGGCAGATCCAGGAGATCGAGCTCGCCGCCGACGCCGACGGCAAGGTCACCGCGGTTCGGGTGAACCTCATCGCCGACATGGGCGCGTACCTCCAACTGGTCACGCCCGGCATCCCTCTGCTCGGCGCCTTCCTCTACGGCGGCGTGTACGACCTGCCCCAGGCCTACTCGTTCACGTGCCGCTCGGTGTTCACGACGCTGACGCCCACCGACGCCTACCGCGGCGCTGGGCGGCCCGAAGCCACCTACGCCATCGAGCGGGCCATGGACGCGTTGGCCGCCGAGATGGGGATCGATCCCTTCGAGCTGCGCGCCCGCAACTTCATCCAGGCCGAGCAGTTCCCCTACACGGCGATGACGGGCCTCGTCTACGACTCCGGCAACCACCTCGGCGCGGCGACGAAGGCCAAAGAGCTCGCCGATTACGACGGGGTGCGGGCCGAGCAGGCCCGCCGCCGAGCGGCCGGCGAGAAGAAGCATCTCGGTATCGGCATCTCGAGCTACTTCGAGATGTGCGGTCTCGCCCCCTCACGGGTGCTGGCGTCGCTCAACTACGGGGCCGGTGGCTGGGAGCAGGCCACCGTGCGCGTGCTCCCGACCAACAAGGTGCAGGTCGTCACCGGGGCCTCACCGCACGGGCAGGGGCACGAGACCTGCTGGTCGATGATCGTGGCCGACAAGCTCGGCGTGGCGCCCGAGGACGTGGACGTGCTCCATTCCGACACCGCCCAGAGCCCGGTCGGCCTCGACACCTACGGCTCGCGCTCGCTCGCCGTCGGCGGCATCGCCATCGACAAGGCCCTCGACAAGGTGGTCGACAAGGCACGCGCCATCGCCGCCCACCAACTCGAGGCGGCCGAGTCCGACCTCGAGTTCGCGGACGGCACGTTCACCGTCTCGGGTACGCCCGACAAGGCGTTGCCCCTCGCCGCCATCGCGTTCGCCGCCTTCACGGCCCACAACCTCCCCGACGGGATGGAACCGAACCTCGAGGCGACGGTGTGCTACGACCCGCCCAACTTCTCGTGGCCGTTCGGCACCCACATGTGCGTCGTCGAGGTGGACGAGGAGACAGGTGCCGTCGACGTGCTCAAGTACGTCGCCGTCGACGACTGCGGTGTGCAGATCAACCCGTTGATCGTCGACGGCCAGGTGCACGGCGGGGTCGTGCAGGGCCTCGCGCAGGCCCTCTTCGAGGAAGCCGTGTACGACTCTGACGGCATCCTGAAGACCTCGACGCTGGCCGAGTACCTCGTGCCGGCGGCCTCCGAAGTGCCACCCATCACCACCGCGCACACCACCACCCCGTCGCCCACCAACGCCCTCGGCGTGAAGGGCATCGGCGAGGCGGGCACGATCGGGGCCGCTCCCGCGGTGATCAATGCCGTCGTCGACGCCCTGTCGCACCTCGGTGTGCGCGACGTTCCCATGCCGGCCTCACCCGAGCGGGTGTGGCAGGCGATCCAGTCCGCGTCAGCCCAGGGAGGTTCGCAGTGATCCCCGCCGCCTTCGACTACAAGCGCGCCGGCTCGGCCGAGGAAGCGATCAGCCTCGTCGGCGAGTACGGCGACGAGGCCAAGTTCCTGGCGGGCGGCCACTCCCTGCTGCCCCTCATGCGGCTGCGGCTGGCCCAGCCCGCGGTCCTCGTGGACATCGGCCGATTGACCGATCTCTCCTACGTTCGCGACGCCGGCGATCACATCGCCATCGGCGCCCTCACCCGCCATCACGACCTCCTCACCTCGGAGGTCCTGAAGGCCCAGGTGCCCCTGCTCGCCAACGCCGCCACCTACGTCGGCGACCCACAGGTCCGTCACCGCGGCACGATCGGCGGCTCCATCGCCCACAGCGGACCCGGCGTCGGATCTACCGGCCACCGTGCTGGCCCTCGGCGGCACGATGGTGGCCAAGGGGCCCAACGGCGAGCGTGAGGTCGCGGCCACGGACTTCTTCCAAGGCTTCCTCGAATCGGCCCTCGCGCCCGACGAGCTGCTCACCGAGGTCCGCGTCCCGAAGGTGGCCGGAGCGGGCTGGTCGTTCCAGAAGTTCACCCGCAGGGCGCAGGACTGGGCCATCGTCGGCGTGGCGGCCGTGCACAACGGAACGACGGGTGTGGCCCTCGTGAACATGGGCTCCACCCCGATCCTGGCCCAGTCCGTGGTCGAGGCGTTGCGCTCGGGCGCCTCCGCAGCCGAGGCGGCGGAGAAAGCGGCCGACGACGCGCAGCCACAGGCCGACCTCAATGCCTCGGTCGAGTACCGGGTGCATCTGGCCAAGGTGCTCGTCCGCCGCGGCGCTGGTGGAAGCCGGAGCCTGACTCCCCACCACGAGTGCGGTACCGTTCGCCTCAGCGAGGCCGGCGCCCGGGGGGTGCGCCGGCCTCGCTTTCGCGTGGCCCACGCCCGTTCCTCCTTGCCTTCGTGCGGGTCGAATCGCGCAGATGCGCGCGACGTGACACGCATGAACGAGATCGGGCGGGTCGCGGGGCGGCTCAGCCCAGGTCGAACTGGACGGAGACTCGTTCCGCGACGAGCGGCCTGATGATCTCGAGCGCGCGACCGTTCGTGCTCGGGATCGGCGTCGTAGACGCGATAGGCGTCGACATCCTCGAAGTCGGCGACGATGCCGTAGTCGAGACGGCCTTCGCCGAGCGCGAGATCGGGCCCGTGCGAATAGGCATGGACGGCGGGGATCAGCTTCGGGAGCCGGTCGAGGGCCTCGCCCACCGCGGCAACCTGCTCGGCCGTCGTCCCCGGCACCCAACGGAACAGCACGACATGGCGCAACATGCGGGCGACCCTACGTGCCGCATCACCGGCCGGCGCAGGGAGCCCTCAGCAGGTCATGCTGCCGACCACGTCGGCCTTGTTGGCCGGCACGTTCGCGAGGGTGGCCGCCACGAGTTGGCGGATCTGGGCGATGTTGGGATGCGACGGCTGGATCAGGGGCGGCACGAGCACGAGCGTGCGGCCCTTGGCCATGTCGATCGCGGCGAACAGCTGCACCAGCGTCGCGAGCTGGTTCCGAGGGATGTCTGAGCGGAACGCGTCCTCCACCGCGCTGGCGAGGCTGGGGAAGTTCCGGGCCAACTCGGCAGGGGAGGTCTTCCGGGCCACGGCGGCGAGCAGGCAGCGCTGGCGCTTCATCCGGGAGTAGTCGGAGTCGGCCTGCCGAGTCCTGACGAACGACAAGGCCATCGTCCCGTTCATCGCCACGACGGCCCGGACCGGCGAACGGCGCCACCTTCGTCCGGCCGTCCATGTTCGGCACCAGGGGCACTCTCTCGGACAGATCGACGGTCACGCCGCCGAGGGCGTCGATGATCTTCACGAAGCCGGCCATGTCGACGAGCACGTAGTTGTGGATCGGGATGCCGAGCAGCTCGGCGAGGCCGCCCTTGATCGCCTCGGACGGGTCGAGACCGAGCTCGGGATGGGTGAAGACGTAGGGGTACACCGCGTTGGCCAGATCGTCGAAGCCGTTGGGGAAGCGGGCTCGCAACGGGCCCGGCGGCATCGGCAGATCGCGCAGGTTCCGTGGCACCGAGATGCTGGCGAGATCGCCGGTGGCCCGATCGATGCTCACCACGATCATCGTGTCGGTGCGCAGGCCCCAGCGGCGCGGACCGGCGTCGCCTCCGAGCAGCACGATGTTCCAGCGGCCCTGCTGGGAGGTCGCGGCGCCGGAGCGCGCGGCGGTCGTGGGCGCGGCGGTGGTCGACGCCGCCGTGCTCGGCGTGGTCGGCCGCGCTACGTCGCGCCGCGCGGCCGGAACGCGGGTCGGTGCGGTCGTCGCCTCGTCGCCGAGGTCGCTGAGAGGGCTGGGTCGCGCGACCTTGGCCGTCCCCGAACCGGAGAACACGGTCGACAGCACGAGGTTCTGGCGGATGGCGGCGAAGGCCCCGGCGGCCCCCGGCAGAAGAGCGAGGAGGACGACCCCCGTCATGCCCATCGCGCACACGACCACGCGGGAACGTCGCCGCGACGGCGGCCAGCCGGCGCGGCGCCGCGTCCACCGCGGCGAGGAGGCACACGATGGCCCAGGCGCAGGCGGCCACGGCCAGGTTGCGCAGCGTTGCCTCATCCACCGTCCAGGTGAGCAGGGTGGCTCGATCGCGCGTGAGCGTCCACAGCCCGAAGACAACGGCCGCGAGGGTCGGGACACCGAAGAGGAAGGCGGCCAGCCACCTCCGCTGCAGGAGCTGACCGGTCCCGGGGACCACCGCGGACAAGAGCGCGCAGCCGAGGGCGCGGGGCAGCGTGCGACGGGGCCGCGGTGGCTCCGCCGGCACGAGGAGCGGCGCGAGGACCGCCAGGTCGTCCTCGGAGGGCATGGTCGCACTCGTCGAGGCGACCTCGGCGGGGAGTGGCGCCATCGGTGGTGGCCACGACGCCCGGGCGGGAGGCGGCGCCCACGGCGACCACGAACCGCGCGGCGCGGGAGGCGGCAACCAGGGGCCCGGGCTCATCGGCGGGTCCGCGCAGGACTTTGCTCGTCGGGCGCGACGGAAGCCGGCAATGGTCCCCGCCCGACGTGGGGGCTCACGCCGGGAAGGGTACGGAAGGTCGGAGGCCTATGTGCGTCACCGCTCGGGGGCGCTCAGGAAGGCGCCTCTCGTCTCGTGGTACTCGGACGCCCGAACTTGAGACGTTGTGACCAGTTTTCGTGCGGAGGTCGATCCGGCTCTGCCGGTCGACCGGAGCTCCCCAGATGGGGGGTTCCGAAGGGGGGAAGGTCTCCTTCCCCCCTTCGCTAGAGCAATCCGGCGTAGGCGCCGCCATCGACTTGGAGATGGGCGCCGGTGACGTACCTGGCCCGTTCGGAGCACAGGAAGGCCACGACCTTGCCGAAGTCGCCGGGGTCGCCGAGCACGCCGGCGGGGATCCCGGCACTGAGTGAGGCCGGGTCTCCCCCGTACAACGCCTTCAGGCGTTCCGTGGCGTGGAGCCCGGGTTGCACCGAGTTGACCGTGACACCGTCGGCCGCCACCTCCGCCGCCCCGAAGCCGAGTCCCGCTGATGCCGCTGATGCCGCCGCCACCGCGGCCCGCTTCCCCGCCAGCCCAAGGTCCATCAGGCCATCCTGCCCGATCGGCTCGGCCGCTCGCCGACCCCCTTCCCGGGCTCGTCTCGCCTCTACCCTGGGAACATGCCTGCCCAGCCGGCCTCGGCCCGCCCCTCGTCGGTCAGCGAGGTCACCGACGCGCTCACGGCGCACGCCTACCTTCCCGATGAGGGGCTGGCCACCGCCATCTTCCTCGCGCTCCGGCTCCACCGGCCCCTGCTGCTCGAGGGTGAGGCGGGGGTGGGCAAGACCGAGGTCGCGAAGGTCCTCAGCCGGTGGACGGGGGGCGAGCTGATCCGCCTCCAGTGCTACGAGGGCATCGACGTGGGCCAGGCCGTCTACGAGTGGGACTACTCCCGCCAGCTGCTCCACCTCCGGGCCGCGGAAGCGGCCGGAGAGGTGAGCGGGATCAGCGTCGACAAGCTCGAGGACGAGCTCTACTCGGAGCGCTTCCTGGTGCGCCGCCCCCTGCTGCAGGCCATCGACCACCGCGAGGGCCCCCCACCGGTGTTGCTCATCGACGAGGTCGACCGGGCCGACGACGAGTTCGAGGCCTTCCTCCTCGAGGTGTTGTCCGACTACCAGATCACGGTGCCCGAGCTCGGTCCCTTCCGGGCGGCCATGCCGCCGGTGGTGGTGATCACCTCGAACCGCACGCGCGACGTCCACGACGCGTTGAAGCGCCGCTGCCTCTACCACTGGGTCGAGCATCCGGACTTCGAGCGCGAGGTCGCCATCGTGCGCCTCCGCGCCTCGGAGGTGTCCGAGACCCTCGCCCGGGAGGTGGCCGGCGCGGTCCAAGCCATCCGGTCGATGGGCCTCTACAAGCCGCCAGGCGTGGCCGAGACGATCGACTGGGCCACGTCGCTCGCGCTGCTCGGCGAGCAGCACCTGAGCGATGCCACGGTGACGGCCACGCTCGGCTCGGTGCTCAAGTACCGCGAGGATCAGGATCGCGTCCAGCAGCAGGGGATCGCCGAGCTCGTGCGCGAAGCTTTGCAGCGCGGCGGAACGCATGGCTGAAACCCCCCTCGTCGCCCCGCGGTCCGATCCCACCAGGATGGCCGTCGCCTTCGCCCGGCTGCTCCGGGCGGCAGGGTTGGCCGCGCCGGTGGGCTCGGTGCTGACCTTCGCCGACGCGCTCGGCGAGGTCGGGGCGGCCGAGCGCGACGCCGTCTACTGGGCCGGGCGGGCCACGCTCGTGCAGCGGCCGGAGGACCAACCCGTGTTCGACCGCGCCTTCGCCGTGTTCTGGGAGGGTCGCCGACCGGTGGCCGGCCGGGACGAAGAACCCCCCTCGGTCACCGTGACCTTGGCGGTCGACACCGAGGAGGAAGAGCAGCCGGGCGCCGCCGCCGACCGCGGCGACGAGCCGACCATCACGCTGCGGTTCTCGGCCCACGAGGTGCTCCGCGACAAGGACTTCGCCGCCTACACCCGCGCCGAGCTGGCCGAGGCCCACCAGCTGATGGCCGAGCTGCGCCTGGCGGGCGCCCGCCGGCCCTCGAGACGCCTCGTTCCGTCGCGCCGGCTGCGGGGCCGCCCCGACCTCCGCCGTACGGTGCGCTCGGCGCTACGCGCCGGGGGAGAGCCCGTCCGCCGCCATCACCTGGAGGCCAGCCAGCGGTCCCGGCGCCTGATCCTGCTCCTCGACATCTCGGGGTCGATGGAGCCCTACGCCCGCGCCCTCCTGCGCTTCGTCCACGCCGCAGTGGTCGGGCCGGCAGCGGGTGGAGGCCTTCGCCCTCGGCACCCGGCTCACCCGGTTGACCCGCGAGCTGTCGAACCGCGATCCCGACATCGCGCTGCGGAAGGCCTCTCGCTCGGTGCACGACTGGTCGGGTGGCACCCGCCTCGGGGAGGGCCTGCGGAGCTTCAACGACCACTGGGGCGTGCGCGGGCATGGCGCAGCGGCGCGGTCGTCGTGATCCTCTCCGACGGCTGGGATCGCGGTGAGCCCGACGCCCTCGCCGAGCAGATGCGCCGGCTGTCGCGGGTGGCCTTTCGGGTGGTGTGGGTCAATCCGCTGAAGGTCACACCCGGTTACGCGCCGCTGGCCCGAGGAATGGCCGCCGCCCTCCCCTATGTTGACGACTTCGTGGAGGGTCATTCGCTGGCCGCCATGGAACGCCTGGCAGAGGTGATCTCACGATGAGGGAAATCCTGGACGACATCGATCGTTGGAGGGCCAGCGGGCACCGCGTCGCCGTCGCCCGCGTGGTCGATCTCGAAGGCTCGGGCCCGCGCGACCCGGGCGCGGCGATGGCAGTGAGCGAGGATGGTGAGGTGGTCGGCAGCGTATCCGGCGGTTGCGTCGAGGGCGCCGTGGTCACCGAGGCGCTGAAGGTGCTGGAGACGGGCGAGCGGAGGATGGTGACGTTCGGCTACTCCGACGACGAGGCCTTCGCCGTCGGGCTCACCTGCGGTGGCACCATCCATCTCTTCATCGAGCCACTCGACTGGTAGAGCCGATGACGCTCTACGAGACCCTGCGCGATCGAGCTGCGCGAGCAGCAACCGGTCGGCGCTGGCCACCGTCATCCGACGGTCCGCGGCATCGGCTGCCAAGCTGCTCGTCGAACCCGACGCCGAGGCCGCAAGGCTCCCTGGGCAACGCCGATCTCGACCGGGTCGTCAGCCGCGACGCCCTGGCCGAGCTCGAAGCCGGCCGCACGGGCGTACGCCACTACGGCGCCGAGGGCCAGGCCAACGAAGAGACCGTGCACGTGTTCGTCGAGAGCTTCGCCCCTCCCCCGCACATGGTGATCTTCGGCGCGGTCGACTTCACCGCCGCGCTCGCCCGCGTGGCGAAGGTCCTCGGCTACCGGGTCACCGTCTGCGACGCCCGGGAGATCTTCGCCACCCGGAAGCGGCTTCCCCATGGCCGACGAGGTCGTCGTCGATTGGCCCAACCGGCTGCTCGATCGCGTCGGGCCGACCCTCGGGCCGCGAGACGCGGTATGCGTCCTCACCCATGATCCGAAGTTCGACGTGCCGGCCATCGAGGGCGCGCTGGCCAGCCGGGCCGGCTACCTCGGGGTGATGGGCTCGCGCAAGACCCACACGCAAGCGCATCGAGCGCCTCGCCGAAGAAGGCGTGAACGATCCGGTGGAGCTCGGCGCGGATCATGGCCCCGATCGGCATCGACATCGGCGCCCGCTCACCCGAGGAGACGGCGGTCTCGATCTGCGCCGAGATCATCGCCCAACCGCACGGGACGCAAGGCACCCTCGTTGCGCGACGGTGCCGGGCCCATCCACGCGTGAGGCGCGGCCGAGAACGCGAGAAGGCGACCTCCTCCGCGCGAGTCCCGCGGCCGGCACTAGCCCACCGGGCTGCCGAAGCGGCGAGCGCGGGGCTAGGTCCCCACTTGCACGACGGTTCCCGTGTGCGGCGCGTGCACGATGGCCGCGCCCACCCCGAGGTAGAGCATGACGTGGCCGGGGAACTGGACGAGATCGCCTGGCCTGGCCCCGGCCGCGGTGACGGGCGCGGCCAACCCGATCTGGGCGCTCGACTGGTGAGGAAGGGCCACGCCCGCCACGCCCCAGGCGTACATCGTGAGGCCGGAGCAGTCGAAGCCGACCCCGGGCTGCGAGCGATACCCCCGGTAGGGGACGCCGACCTGACCCAGCGCGGCGAGCACGGCCGTCATGCGCTGATCGGAAGCCGCCGCCCACGTGGCGTCGAGGGCGACCGGATCGACCTGCGCGCGGGGCGCGGCCAGTGCGGCGACAGCCGAGCGTGCCTGTTTCCATGCCATGACGGCCTCGCGCGCGCCCGGATCGTCCGCAGGCAGCAGCCGGGCGACCTCGGCTTGGTGGACCCTGGCCCGCTGCCAGAGTGCCCCCAGCGCATGGGCCGCGGCGGCCGGCAGTGGGTCGCGGGACGTGGCCGCCCCCGCGGCCCGTGGCGCGGCGCCGACGCCCAGTGCGAGTGCGAGCAGGATCATGAGCGCGCGCGTCAGCGCACGGGGGTTGAGTGGCACGGAGCTCCTCCAGAGCTTCGGGGTCGGATCGCCGCCGATCCCCGCGGCGCCGAGCTCGGACCGTCCTGGGCCGGCGAGCATCGGGGCCGCGCATTCCTCGTGTTGCGGTTCGGTAACGGTCTAGTCGAGGCGCGGCGCGAGATCGCGGCAATCCGGTATGACCTCGGTCACACGAAGGCCGACCGATGAAGACGGCCGCGGTGGTCCTGGCGGCAGGGTCGGGCTCCCGGTTCGAGGGCGACAGCCACAAGCTCCTCGCCCCCTTCAGGGGCCGGTGCCTCTACCAATGGGCCGTGACCGCGGCTCTCGGTGCAGGGTTCGACGAGACTCTCTTGGTCATCGGCGCGGTCGAGCTCACCGTCCCCGGCGCCGTCGAGACCGCGACGAATCCGTCGTGGGCCGAGGGTCAAGCCACCTCCCTCGGCGTGGCCCTGGCATGGGCCGGCGATCGGGGGCACGATGCCGTTGTCGTGGGTCTCGCCGATCAGCCGCTCATCCCGCCCGAAGCGTGGCGAGCGGTCGGCCGCGTGCCGTGTCGCGCCCATCTGCGTCGCCACCTATGACGGCCGCCGGCGCAACCCGGTGCGCCTCGCCGCCGAGGTCTGGCCGCTCATCGAGATCACCGGTGACGAAGGGGCGCGCCGCCTCATGCGGGATCGCCCCGAGCTCGTGGCAGAAGTAGCGTGCCCAGGCGACCCCGCCGATGTCGACACGCTGGAGGACTTGCGTCGATGGAACTCGTGAACGACTTCACCGTGAGCGTCCCCGTCGACGAGGCGTGGCACACGCTCACCGACGTGGAGCGGATCGCGCCGTGCCTACCGGGGGCTCAGCTCCAAGAGATCGACGGGGACGTCTACCGAGGCGTGGTAAAGGTCAAGGTCGGGCCGATCCTGGCCCAGTTCAAAGGGCAAGCGACCTTCCTCGAACGCGACGAGGCGAAGCACCGGGCGGTGCTGAAGGCCGAAGGCCGCGACACCGCGGGCAAGGGCAATGCATCGGCGCTCATCACCGCCGAGCTCGAGCCGGTCGCCGATGCGTCGACGAAGGTCACGGTCACCACCGATCTGACCATCACGGGGAAGGTGGCGCAGTTCGGGCGCGGGGCGCTGGCCGACGTCAGCACCAAGCTGTTGGGGCAGTTCGTCCACGACCTGGAACGGACCGTCCTGAATCCCGAGCTGGACGTCCACGCCGTGGTGGGCGCCGCCGAGTCCGGCGCGGCCTCGCCCGAGAGGTCCGCCGTGCCCTCGGGTTCGGGCTCGTCGACGGCGTCGTCACCGAATGGCCAGAGCGGCGCCCGGAAGGTCGAGATGGATGCCGAGCCCGTCGACCTGATGGACGTGGCCGGGGGCGCCATCCTCAAGCGGCTGGCTCCCATCCTGGTCATCGGGTTGGTCGTCTTCGTCATCCTCGCCATCCGCCGGCGGCGCCGCTGACGGCCGCCGAGGACCGAGTGGCCGTGACCGCGCTGCTCGGCCGCGCCCCCGCTTGCGCCTTCGACGTCGTAGTGCGGGACGGCGCCGGCGCGCCCGTCGTGATCCGCAACGCCCCCCTGCTCGACGACGGGAGTCCCATGCCGACGCGCTACTGGCTGGTCGGCCGAAGCGTCGTGGCCGCGGTCTCCCGGCTGGAGGCGGGCGGCGGGGTGCGCCGTGCCGAGGCCGAGGTCGATCCGCAGGCCCTCGCGGCCGCGCACCGTCGCTACGCCGAGGAACGCGAGCGCGCCGTGCCCGCCGGGCATCGCGGACCCCGCCCGCGGCGGGGTGGGCGGGACCGCCAGCGGAGTCAAGTGCCTCCACGCCCACTACGCGTGGTACCTCGCCGGCGGCGACGACCCGATCGGCCGCTGGGTGGCCGCTCGGCTCTCCGCAGGTCGCGACGGAGCGGTCGTGATCGCCGGCGCCGTCGACATCGGCACGAACTCCGTCCGGCTGCTCGTGGTCGACGGCGAACGTGAGGTGGAGCGTCGGGCGGTCGTCACCCGCCTCGGCGCCGGGGTGGCCGAGGCCGGCCGCCTCGATCCCGCCGCCGTCGCCCGCACCGTCGAGCTGCTCGGCGAGCTGCGCGAGAGCTTGGACGGTCACGGTGCCGACCGCGTCCGGGCCGTCGCCACCGCGGTGGCCCGCGACCCGGCGGACGGGCCGTCGTTCCTCGCCGCCGCGGAGGACGTGCTCGGCGTCCCGGTCGAGGTGCTCGCCGGCGACGAGGAGGCCCGGCTCGGCTTCCCGGCGCCACGGCCGGGCTCGACGCCGGCGGCGGGCCCTTCTCGTGCTCGACATCGGCGGCGGCTCGACCGAGTTCTGCGTCGGCGACGGACGAGCCGGATGGGCTCCTGTCCATCACCGGTCGGCAGCGTGGCGCCTCACCGAGTCCGTGCTCCTCCACGACCCACCGCAGCCCGAGGAGCTGGCCAATGCCATCGGGCTCGTGAGGACCTCCTCGACGACGCGCTCCGCGACGTGCCGGCGTCGGCGAGGCGGCCGCCATCGTCGGCGTCGCCGGCACCATCGTCTGCATCGCCGCGGTCGAGCTCGGAGGCTACGACCGGGCCGCCTCCGCACCACTTCGTGCTCACCCGCGACGCCGCCGAGGACGTGTTCCGCACGCTGGCCACCGAGCCGTTGGCCGATCGCGCCCACAACCCCGGGCTCCCAAGGAGCGAGCCGACATCATCGTCGGCGGCTGCTGCATCCTCGTCGCCGTCCTCCGCCGCCTGCGGGCGCCGGAGCTGCTCGTGTCCGAGAGCGACCTGCTCGATGCCCTCGCCGCGTGTCCGCGGGCCGTGAGCGACTTCTGCGCACCCCTCGGTAGCATCGCCGCCGGTGCTCCGCCTCTTCGGCCGCCGGGTCGTGCTCCGGCCCCTCGCCGCCGCTGACTTCCCGCAGTGGTCCGAGGTGCGGGTGCGCAACGAGGAGTGGCTGCTGAAGTGGGAGCCCAAGCGCATCCGCCGGGCAGCCCGACCCGACCCGCGACCGCGATGCGTTCGACGCTCGTTGCAGCGCCCGCGAGCGGGAACGGCAACTGGGGACGGGCTATGGCTTCGGCATCTTCATCGACGGCGCCTTCGCCGGCGAGATCAACCTCAACGCGGTGCAACGAGGCCCGTTCCAGAACGCGCTACGTCGGCTACTGGATCGACCAGGCCAGGGCCGGCCACGAGCTACATGTCCGAGTGCGTGGCGACCGTCGCCCGCTTCGCCTTCGAAGATCTGCGGCTCCATCGGCTGCAGATCGCCATCATCCCCCGCAACACGAACAGCCGACGAGTGATGGAGAAGCTCGGGCTACGCGAGGAAGGGGTCGCCCGTCGCTACTTGGAGATCAACGGCATCTGGGAAGACCACGTCCGTTACGCCATCACGAGCGAGGAGTGGGACGACCGGCGGGCGGAGCTCGAGCAGAACTGGCTCTGAGCGGTGACCGACCCTCTGACGTCGCTCGCCCTCATTCCCGCCGTCGGCATCGGCGCGCAGTGGCTCGCCTTGCGCCTGGGCCTGCCGAGCATCCTCGTGCTGCTCGCCTCCGGGCTCGTGCTCGGCGCGGGCTTCGGCGTCCTCCACCCTCATGAGCTGTTCGGCGAGGTCTGGCAGCCGGCCATCGCGCTGGCGGTGGGGCTTGTGCTGTTCGAGGGGGGCCTCAGCCTGAAGCGGGCCGAGCTGCACGCGGGTGGACGCGTGCTGACGCGGTTGCTCACGCTCGGGGTCACGATCACGTTCGTGGCGGGGACCTTGCTGGCCGCTTCCATCGTCGGCATTCCCTTCGGGGTCGCCGCGGTGGTGGGCGCCCTCCTCGTCGTCACCGGCCCGACGGTGGTGGGACCGCTGCTGGCCTCGATCCGGCCGCACGGCGCCGTGGGCCCGATCCTGAAAGCCGAGGGCATCCTCGTCGATCCCATCGGCGCGCTGCTCGGCAGCATCATCGCGAAGGTCGTGATCACGCGTCATTCGGCCAGCGAGGTCACCGATCTCGCCGGTGGCGTTGGCCGCTTCTTGGTGGTCGGGCTCGGGATCGGGCTCCTCGGCGCCGTAATCGCGGTCGCGGTGCTCAAGCGTTACCTGATCCCCGACGGCCTCACCACCGCCTTCGCCCTCGCCCTCGCGGTGCTCGTCATCGCCGGCGCCGACGAGCTCGTCGACGACTCCGGACTGCTCGCGGTGACGGTCATGGGCATGGTGATCGGATCGCAACAGCGGGGCGACGTGCGCACCCTGCTCGAGTTCAACGAGACCGTGCGCGTGCTGCTCATCGCGTCGCTCTTCGTCGTGCTCGGCGCCGAGGTCACGACGCGCGATCAACTCGCCAGCATCGGCTGGCAAGAGATCGTGTTCGTGACGCTGCTCATCGTCGTCATCCGGCCCGTGGTGGTGGCGCTCTCCACCGCGGGCAGCGAACTCCGCCGCCAGCAACGCATCTTCCTCGCGTGGATGGCCCCACGCGGCATCGTGGCCGCGTCGACGGCCTCTCTGTTCGCCATCAACCTGCAGCACGCCCGGGTCCCAGGCGCCGACGACATCGTGCCGGTTGTATTCGTCACGATCGTGGTCACCATCTCGGTCTACGGCATGACCTCGGGCCCCCTCGCCCGCCGGCTCGGGCTGGCCGAAGCCCACCCGCAAGGCACGCTCGTGCTCGGCGCCAACCCGCTCGCGGTGGCCATGAGTGGCGCGCTGCACCGCGAGGGCTTCCGCGTGCTGCTGGTCGACACCGATGCCGACGCCATCGCCGCGGCCCGTGACGCCGGCCTCGAGGCCCACCTGGGCAGCCTCCTGTCCGATCTGGCCGTCAGCGAGATCGACCTGCGCGGGATCGGTCGCCTGCTCGCCGTGACGGCCAACCCGGAGGCCACCGCTCTCGCCGCGCTGCGCTTCTCGCCGATCTTCGGGCGCCGCGACGTCTACGAGGTCCCGGTCACGCAAGCCCTGGCGGGCCACCAGGAGGTGGCCCGCGAACTCCATGCCCGCCCGCTAGAGACCGAGGGGCTCGGGTTCACGGACCTGACGGAGCGGTTGAAGGCGGGTGGGAGCTTCGTCACGGAGGCGGTCGACGTGCACCTCGACAAGGGCGCGCTGCGAGCTCGCCACGCGTTGCACGGGATCCCGATGTTCGTGGTGAAGCCCGACCACACCCTCGTGGTCGGGGCGGTCGACGGGCCCGTCTCCTGTGGCCCCGGCGACCGGCTGATCAGCTTCGTGGGTTAGGAGTGCTCGGGCACCCAGTCTTGGCAGGTTCTGACGAGTCTGTCGTGCGGAGGTCGATCCGGCTTGGCAACCGGTGGACCGGAGTCCGTCATCGAAGGGGGAAGGTCTCCTTCCCCCTTCGCTTGACGTCAGAGCGCGGCGAGCTCGTCGTAGAGATCGTCGAGGCCGAGGCTGCCCAGGCTGAGGGCATCCATGTGCCACGCCTTGAGGTCGAAGCCGTCGCCCCTGCGCCGGCGGGCCTCGTCCCGCCCCGCCAACCACGCCCGCTCGCCGAGCTTGTAGCCGATGGCCTGGCCGGGCATGCCCAGGTAGCGGATCACCTCACTCTCGAGGGCGGCGACGTCGCTGCCGCCGTGGGCGAGGAGGAACTCGCGCCCGAGCTCGGGGGTCCACCGCTCGCCCGGCTGGAACGACTGGTCGCTCGGGATCTCGAGCTCGAGGTGCATGCCGATGTCGATCACGACTCGAACCGCGCGTAGCTGCTGCCCGACGAGGAAGCCGAGCCGCTCCCCCGAATCGCGGAACAGGCCCAGCTCGTCCATGAGCCGCTCGGCGTACAGCGCCCATCCCTCGACGTTGGCGCTCACCGCGCCGAGCGTCGTCTGGTACTTCGACAGGCGAGGGGCTTCGATCAGCCATTGCGCGAGCTGCAGATGGTGGCCGGGGACTCCTTCGTGGTACCAGGTCGAGACCTGCTCCCAGCACGGGAAGCGATCGCGGCCGAGGGTGGGGAACCATGTCGTGCCCGGCCGGCTGAAGTCCTCCGAGGGCGAGTTGTAGTAGGCGGCCGAGGCGCCCCCAAGGGGCGCGATGCGGGCCTCGACGCGCGCGGAGCCGCGCGTCGAAGTCGAACTGCTTCCCGTCGAGCGCGGCGATGGCACCGTCGATCAGGCCCTGGAGCCAGGCTTGCATCTCCTCGGCTCCCTCGATGGCGGGGCCGTGGGCATCCAGGTGGCGCATGGCCTCGAGGGGGGTGGCGCCGGGCAGGACGCGCTCGGCCTCCTCGTGCAACTCCCGGTCGAGGCGGTCGAACTCGCTCCAGCCGTAGGCGTACGCGTCGGACAGTTCGAGGTCCGTGCCGTTCCAGTACCGCGACCAGACTCGATAGCGGGCTTCGCCGACGGCGTCGGGCGTGCCCTCCGCGCCGGACCCGTAACGCTCGACCAGGAAGCGCCGGAACTCCGCCATCGCGGCGGTGGCCGCCGTCGCGAGCGGGGCGAAGCGCGCCTGCTCCGCCTCCGGGAGGCTGCGCACCAGCTCGTCGAAATAGGCGGGGGGCTCGCGCTGGCCACTCCAGACGGCGAGCTGCTCGGCGGCCGTCTGCACTTGGCACGGCGCGGCGAAGACGCCTTTGGCCATGCCGGCCTCCAACGCCCGCCGGTACTGGGACCAAGCCTCGGGGGCGGCGGCAAGACGGGCGGCCAGCGCCTCCCGAGCCTCGGGCGTGTCCGCCGGGGTGACGTCGAACACCTCGCGCAACTCCTGCGCCGGCGATCCGATGTTGTTGAGGGAGCGCAGCGCCTCGTCGCTCTCGCTGAGGGAGATGGCGGCGTCGAGGCGCTCGCGCAGCAGCACCCCGCAGCGACGATCGCCCTCGTCGCCGGGGAGGGCGGCTTCTGCGGCGTCCAGGTCGCGAAGCGTGGCGCACGCCAGGGCGGCGCGCGCGTCCTCCCCCTCGGGCGAATGGTCGGTGAGCGCGTCATCGTGCCCGAGCACGCCCGAGAAGGTCGCTCCGCAGGGATCGAGCACCCAGGTGGCCTTCGTGTAGCGGTCGGCCAGCTCGCGGATGGCACCCACGTCAGGACCCGCCTGACGGCTTCGACCTCGAGGAGATCCGGGCCTGCAGCGCGGCCACACGCTCCTTGAACCAGGGCTGCTGCGTGGACCACAACTGGGGTGTGAGCTCGCGGTCGACCGCGGCGTCGTGGTCCGCGATCGTGGCCACGTCGCGCAGGGTCTCCTTGGCCGCGATGCTCAGCGGCCGAGGGGCCTCCGCCGCCTTCTTCGCCATCTGCCGCGCTGCGTCGAGGAGCGCGTCGTCGTCGACGCAGCGCCACGCCAGGCCGATCCGTTCGGCCTCCTCGCCGTCGAGCACCTCGCCGAACAGCACGGCCGCCGCCGCGGCCTGCGGTCCGGCGGCGCGGCGGAACATCCACGTGTGGCCGCCGCCGGGGTGGATGCCGAGCTGCAGGAAGCGCGAGTCGAACTTGGCCCTGCGGGCCGCGAGGCGCACGTCGCAGCACAACGCCAGGTTCATCCCCGCGCCGACCGCGGCGCCGTTGACCGCGGCGAGGGTGGGCAGTGGGCAGCGGCTCACCCGGAGGAAGCCCTCGTAGATCGACCGGAAGCCCGGCCCCGCCGATGATCCGAGGTTGCCGAGGTTGGCACCGGCGCAGAAGGCAGGCGGCGCGCCGGTGAGCACCACCGCACCCACCGACTCGTCGGGCTCGAGATCGTCGAAGGCCGCGACGATCTCCTCGACCATCGGATGGGTGAGCGTGTTCCGTTCGGCTGGGTTGTTGAGGGTCACGGTGGCAACTCCGTCGGCTCGCTCGAGGAGGACGAGGCTCATGGGGCGAGTCTTGCAGGTCGCCCCAGAACCGGTCCCTGACGCGGCCTCCCCTCGTCCCGCGACCCCGTTCCCTCGTTCATGCGGGTCGATCCGCGCAGATGCGCGCGTTGTGACACGCATGGACGGAAGAGACGGATCCCGAGGCTCAGGTGAAGGGTACCCAGGAGCGCGTCGCGAGGGTGGTGAGGTCGTTCACCTGGAGGCCGGCGTCGGACACGGTGACGAGCCGCCCGGCCACGACGAGAGCCCGATCGATCGCGCCGGCATTGGTGCGCTGGCTCACCGTGCCCTGGGCCACGAGGTGGCCGGCCGACATCTTGGCCACCATCACCGAGGCGGCCGCGCTCGGGGCGTCGAAGCGCTGCACCGGCACCACGACCTGGCTCGTGGCCGGCCACCACAGGAAGGCGTGGTGGTCGCGTTCGGCGCTGGTGATGCCGCCGAGGCGCAGCACGGCCAGCCGGCGGGGCATGGCCGGGTCGGCCACGTCGAACAGCGAGAGCTGGCCCGGGCTGCCGCGGTCGATGCCCCCGGCGTCCTCACCGACGCCCAGGACGAGCCCGTCGCCCAGGGGGTGCAAGTACGCCGAGTATCCCGGGATCTGCAGCTCACCGGCCAGGTGCGGCGCACTCGGGTTGCGCAGGTCGATGACGTGGAGCGGATCGGTCTGGTGGAAGGTGACGACGTAGGCGAGGTCTCCGACGAAGCGCACGGCGTAGATCTGCTCGCCGCGCCCGAGGCCCGCGACCGAGCCAACTTCGACCAGATGGTCCCCCTCGCGCCGGAGAACCCGGACTGACGACTGGCTCGGCGCCCCGAAGCCGGCGTCCTCCGCGGTCGTGGCGACGCGGAGGAAGTCGCCTTCCGCGGACAGCGAGAACTGGTCGAGCAACGTCCCCGGCACCGAGCCGCTGGCGAGGTAGGCGGCTCCGCCGCGGCCGTCGAGGGAGAACCCGTGGACGAGGGTGTGCACGGGTTCGGGATGGTTGGCGGCCACATCGCCCTCGTCGCCGGGCCACCTCACCGTCGCGACGAAGAGCGCGGTTGGTGACGCGTAGACGGTGTCGCCGTCGGCCACGACCCCGGCGCTGCCGGTCGCCACGGGTTGCGGGGCCCGAGGGTCGAGTGTCGCCACCCATGTGACGCCGAGACCGGAGAACTCGCTCGGCCGCCCCACCTCGGCGCAGGCGAGGGCCTGGTGGGCAGCGCCTCGCGTGCCGTCCGGGCTCTCGGCGATCAGCCGGGGTAGCCATGCGGCCGCATCGGCCGTCGTGATCACGGCTCTGTTCTGCCGCGAGCGCCCGTTGCGCGGCCTCAGGGTCGTCGCTGGTCGGGTGCACGAGGGGGAGGCGCTCGGCGAAGCGGGTGTGGACGACCAGACGAACGAGCCCGTCGGCGGCACGGGCGGCGAGGACATCGCCTTCGAGCTCGGTGCTGCCGACCTCGCGTGGACGGGCCGGGTTCGTCACGTCGAACACCCGCACCTCCGAATGGCCGTCCTGGACGGGCGGCACGATCGGGCCGCTGACGATCGGCTTGTCGACGGTCGGGTTGTCGGGGGCGGGGGCCGCGGCGGCCATGCCGGCGCCGACGGTGGCGTCGACGGCGGGGCCGACCGGCACGACGTACCCGCCCGGCCCGACCGAGGTGACGACCGTCAAGCGGTGCCCATCGAGCAGCAGCTGATGGTTCCCGATGCCAAGGGCCACCTGCGCCAGTTGGGCACCGGCCGCCGTGTCCACGACGCGCAGCACCGAGCCCGCGGTCACCGCGTACACGATCCGGCCATCGGTCTCGACCTGGTCACCCTCGTCGACTCCGGCTTCCTGCGTGTTGGTCGACGAGCTGCTCGCACCAGCGGGGGGAGCTGCCGCGTCACTGGCCCGGGGGACGACCGCCGAGGCCACAGTCGTCGGCGGGCCAGCGGTCGCCTCGCCGGAGGCCACCCGCCCGTAGTCGAGCCCGTAGGCATTCACCCGGGCGAGGGCTTGCTGGCGTACGTAGGCGAGGAAGTCGGTGCAATCGGTGAAGGCCGAGTAGAAGCGGGCGGAGCGCCCGAGGCCCCCGATGGCCGTGGTCGTGCTGGTGTGGTCGACGCGAAAGGGTCCCCCGGTGCAGGCCGTGAGCGCGGCTGCGGCGGCGAAGGCGGCGGGCCATCGTCGAGCGATCATGGTGAGCTCCTCTCCCCGGTTCCGCCCGCGTTGGACGGCAGCCCGCTGCGGCTGGTTCCCGGGTACCATCGGTCGTCCGTGGCAGCGCGGCGCGGTGAGGAGGAAGCGGGGAACCGCGCCGCTGAGCGCGCGGGGCCCGGCTGGGAGCCCGAGGTGTCCGAGCTGCGTCGGCGCGAGGCGTTCGCGCAGCGGATGGGTGGGCCCGAGAAGATCGATCGCCAACACGGGGGCGGCAAGCTCACCGTGCGCGAGCGCATCGAGGCACTGCTCGACCCAGGCTCGTTCTGCGAAGTGGGAGCCCTCGCCGGGCGGGCCACCTACGAGGAGGGCGAGCTGGTCGACGTCACGCCCACGAACTTCGTGATGGGGCGGGGCCGCATCGACGGCCGGCCCGTCGTCGTGGGGGGCGACGATTTCACCGTGCGCGGCGGTGCCGCCGACGCATCGATCGCCAAGAAGCAGGTGCACGCCGAGCAGATGGCCAACGAGCTGCGGCTGCCGATCATCCGCCTGGTCGACGGGACGGGGGGCGGCGGCAGTGTGAAGAGCCTCGATGCCGAGCGCCGCACGTACGTCCCCGCCAACCCCGGATGGGAGTTCGTGGTCGACAACCTCGCCACCGTGCCCACCGTGGCGCTGGCGCTCGGCTCCGTCGCGGGCCTGGGCGCGGCCCGCGTCGCCACCTCCCACTACGCGTTGATGGTGCGTGATACCTCACAGGTCTTCGTGGCCGGGCCCCCGGTGGTGGCGCGCCTCGGCGAGCACGTGACGAAGGAGGAGCTCGGGGGCGCGCACATCCACGGCCGCAACGGCACCGTCGACGACGTCGTCGCCTCCGAGCCCGACGCCTTCGCCCGCGCCCGCCGCTTCCTCTCCTACCTGCCGTCGAGCGTGTTCGAGGTGGCCCCGCGGGCGGAGCCGGACGACGATCCCGAACGCAGGGAGCCATGGCTCATCGATGCGATCCCTCGCGACCGCCGGCGCGTCTACCGCATCCGCCCGATCATCGAAGCCGTCGTCGATCGCGGCTCGTGGTTCGAGATCGGCGCGGGCTGGGGACGCTCGGCGGTGACGGGGCTCGCTCGCCTCGACGGTTGGCCTGTGGGCGTGTTGGCCACCGACCCGTACGTCTACGGGGCCGGCTGGACCGCCGACGCCTCCGAGAAGGTCACCCGCTTCGTCGACCTGGCCCAGACCTTCCATCTGCCCGTCGTGCACCTCGTCGACCAGCCGGGCTTCGTCATCGGGGCGGATGCAGAGCGCGCCTCGACCATCCGCAAGGGGGTGCGGGCGCTGGCTGCCGTCTACCAGGCCACGGTGCCGTTCTGCGCGGTCATCCTCCGCAAGGCCTTCGGGGTCGCCGGCGCCGCGGACATGAACGCCTCGAAGCTCCTCTACCGGTACGTGTGGCCGTCGGGGGACTGGGGCAGCTTGCCGGTCGAAGGCGGGATCGAGGCGGCCTACAAGGCGCAGCTCGAAGCGGCGGAGGATCCCGAGGCCCTGCACCGCGAGATCGAGGCCCGCCTCGAGCTGGTCCGCTCCCCGTTCCGAACGGCCGAGGCCTTCCTCATCGAAGACATCATCGACCCCCGTGACACCCGGCCCCGGCTGTGCGAGTTCGCCCACCTCGCCGCCCCCCTGCGGACGCCCGGCCGCAGCGCCCACGGCCAACGGCCTTAGGAGGCTGCTCGTGACGGCCAGTCCCTCGAACGAACCGGTGGCCGCGGCCACCGTCGTCGCGCTGCGGGACGGGGAGGAAGGGTTGCGCACGCTCCTGCTCCGCCGCGCCGCCACCGGCGCGTTCGGCGGGATGTGGGTGTTCCCAGGCGGGCGGGTCGACCCGCAGGACGCCGACCCGGCCGCCCCGCAAGACGAGCTGGCCGCGGCCCGCAGAGCAGCGGCGCGCGAAGCCCTGGAGGAGGCCGGTCTCGTCCTCGACCCTGGCTGCCTGGTGCCGTTCTCCCATTGGACGCCGCCGGCTTCGGCCCCGAGGCGCTTCGCGACGTGGTTCTTCGTCGCGTCGGCCCCGACCACCGCAGTGACCGTCGACGGGGCCGAGGTGGACGAGCACGCCTGGCTGGGGCCGGCCGAGGCGTTGGCCCTCCAGCGGCGCGGGGAGCTGCAGCTGGCCCCGCCGACCTGGGTCACCTTGCAGCACCTGCTGCCGTTCGATCGCGTCAGCGACGTGCTCGCGGCCGCGGCCCGCCGCACGCCGGAGCGCTTCCTCACCCGCCCCCTGGACGTCGGTGGGGTGGTGGTGCTGGCCTGGCAGGGCGACGCCGCGTACGAGTCCGGCGAGGACGCTCCCGGCCACCGCCACCGGCTCTGGCTGAACGCGGACGGCTGGCGCTACGAGCGGGACTGATCGGCCGGTCGCGAAAGGCCGCGGGCCGAGGCCCCGGCCGTGAACCGTGGCCTTCTCGCGTCGACCGGGGCGGCGATCCGGCTCCGGACGGGCTCGGGTACCCTGCGGCCACCGATGCTCGACCACGTCTTCACCGACGCCATCACCGCGCTCCGCGAGGCCTTCGAAGCGGCGTTCCTCGAACGCCAGGCCTTCGAGGAGCACTTCCAGGTCGATGTGCTGCTCGGCGACGTGACCTGGGAGACGAGCTACGGCCTGCCTGGCGAGGGCCTCCCGCCCCGGGTGGTGGCCCACATCACCTTCGATTGGCCGACGTGGAGCCAGACGGCCTACCGCCGCTGGTACGTCGAGGAGGTCTTCGACGTGCCCCCGAACATCGGGATCGAGATCGCGCTCAGCGTGCAACGGCTGGCGGCGCAGCCCGATCCGGCCACGTTCCTCGCCATCCTCCCGGCCACCAGCCCCCCGATCGGCAAGGAGTGCCTCGAACGCACGGCTCCGACGGTGGAGATCGCCTACCGTGACGATGCCGACGACCCGCCCGAGTACGCCATCGAGATCACCTATGAAGGGCTGTACGAGCTGGCCGAGGAGACCCTCGCCGACGGGTCGAGCCAACTGCTCGACGAGCACTTCGGGGCCCTGGGGGGTGGATCTCCTCGACGCTCGTACGGCTGGGAGATCTGCGGCTGGACTACCTGCCGCCCGACGAGACGGAGTGAGCATGGACGACGTCGTGCTGTTCGATGTGAGCGAGCGCATCGCCACCGTCACCCTCAACCGGCCCGAGGCCCGCAACGCGTTGTCGAGCGAGGTGTTGCGGCGCTTCCCCGCCCGGATGCGAGAAGCCGACGAGCGCGACGACGTCGACGTCGTCGTCCTCACCGGGACCGACCCCGCCTTCTGCGCCGGCCTCGACCTCAGGGAGCTGGGCAGCACGGGCGGGAACCTGGGCGGCGTCGGCGACGGTCGCCGAGGGCCGTTCCCGACCATGACCAAGCCGGTGATCGGAGCCGTGAACGGTCCGGCGATCACCGGGGGCTTCGAGTTGGCCCTCGCCTGCGACTTCCTGGTCGCGTCCGAGCGGGCCCGCTTCGGTGACACCCACGCCCGCGTCGGCGTGATGCCCGGTTGGGGCCTCACCGTGCTGTTGCCCCAGGCGATCGGCCTGCGCCGGGCGCGCGAGATGAGCTACACGGGCAACTTCCTCACTGCGGGCGAGGCCCTCGAGTGGCGCCTTGTGAACCATGTCGTCGACCACGAGGACCTGATCCCCTTCACGCGCCGCCTCGCCCTCGACATCGTCTCGAACGACCAACGGGGCGTGCGCCAGATCCGCGCCACCTACGCCGAGGCCGCGGGCGGGACGCTCGAGCAGGGATGGGTGGTGGAGGCGACCCACGCGCAGGCCTGGATGACCCAGGGCGTCGACCCTTCCGAGGTGGAGCGCAGGCGGCGGACCATCCAGGAGCGGGGCCGGTCGCAGACCTGAGGGCCGATCGCAGACCTGAGGGCCGATCCGCCGTCGGCGAGTGCCGCAACCCGCGGCGCGGGCGCAAGCTCAGGACGCCCGGGCCGCTTCGACGGCGGTGAAGACGGCGCGGCCGAGGCGCCGGTACCCGTCGATCGTGAGGTGGTAGCCGTCCTTGGTCCGCATGCGCTTGACCTTGCCGTCGCTGTCGACGAGCGTCGCCGAGTAGCCACCCCCCGGTGCTGAGAACAGCGACCAGGCGTCGACGTAGCGGACCCAAGGTCGGGTGGCGGCTTGTGCCTGCAACACCTGGTTGATCACCTTCAGCCTGGCGGTGAAGTTGGCGGACTTGGCCTCGGGGACGCCCACCCACACCACCTTGCGGCCCCCCTTTCCGAGTTGGTCCATGACCGCGCCCACCCGGGCGCCGTACTCCGCGGACCAACCGGGATCACTCACTTGGTAGTACTGCCCGTCGGCTGCCTGGATGGGTTGGCCGTCGTTACCCCCGAACATGAGGACGACGATCTTCGGCGAGTACGTGGACATGTCCGCCGCCAGCGCCGCCGGCCAGTCGTAGTAGTCGGGTCGGGTCAACCCGGTCGAGGCCTTCGCGTGGACGTGGGTGTCGAAGCCGCCTGCGTCCTCCGCGTCCTGGCCGAGGGTGACGGCGAGGCCCTGCGCCATCGAGTCGCCGGCGACGAACAGGCTGACGGTGCCGGTGGGCGCGGCAGCCGCCGTGCTGGCCGGGGATGCGGCCGGCGTGCTGCCCGGGGAGGCGGCCGGCGCGCTAGCGGCCGAGGTGCCCGATTGGGCGGTCGTGGTGGGCGCCGCCGCCGCTGCGACGGTGGTCGGGGAGGCGGCGCTCGCGGTCGTAGTTGGCGCGGAGGCCGCGGCCTTGTCGTCGCGCCCGAAGAGCCGATCGAGGGCTTCACGAGGCTTCGTGAGACCGACGGTCTCGGCGAAGCTGTGGAGCGGATTGGCGAGGTCGACGGCGACGGAGCGCAAGCGGGATCCCGCGGGCTGTGACTTGGCCAGATCGAGGAGGCTCGAAGAGTTGAGGAGGGCGGCGAGGAGGAGGGCGACCGAGCCGATGATCAGCACCCGCGCCGCCGGCATCCTGCGGCCAGGCGGTTTGCCCGGAGGTCCGTGCGCCGGCGGCTCCGGACGATGCAGCTCCTGCAGCGCCATCAGAACCTCGCCGGCACGGCGGGGGCCAGCAGGCCCTGACCGAGCGAGTCGATCAACAGGAGAGCGGCAGCCACGGCGACCGCCTGGCCGGCGAGCGGCAGCCGTGACACGGCCGCGTCGGCGAGCGTCCCGAGCCGCTCGGGCAGGAACTGCACCGCCACCATGCCCGCGATCACGATCACGACCAGCGGGGTCACGAGCGGCGACGGTCCCCAGTGGGCCAGCCGCCCGAGGAGCTCCCCCACCGTCGAGAGGTCGCCCGCGCGCACGACGAGCCAGCCGAAGGCGACCACGTTGAACGTCACGATCCACCCCACGACGGCACTCGCGGTGGAGCGAGCGCGATCGCCCACGACGGCCCGCTCGACGGCCAGGGCGATGCCCATACCGAGACCCCACACCAACCCCGTCCAGCCGCCGATGAACCAGAAGCCGGCGAGCACGAAGGTGATCATGACGTTCCGCACTGCCACCGCTCCCCGCCCGCCGCCCAGGGGCCCGTAGACGTAGTCGCGGAACCAAGCCGAGAACGTCGTCGTCCAGCGCCGCCAGAACGCGCGCAGGGTGCCGGCCGCGAAGGGCGCATCGAAGTTGTCGGGCAGCTCGATGCCCAGCAACAGCCCCACCCCGATGGCCATGACCGCGTAGCCCGCCAGCTCAGCGAACAGCTCGACGCTGGCCCCGTACATCGCGAAGAGCACCTCGAGCGCGCTGTGATCGCTCGGGGAGGCGATCACGGGCGTCACCAGGTGCGCGCTCAGGTACGGGCCGATCACGACCAAGAGGAACAGACCGACGACCAGGCCGCGAAAGGCGCGGACCGCCTCGATGCGGCGAGGGTCGGGGGCGGCCGCGAACTGGGGCAACAGTTCGTCCATGCGCGGGAGCGGCCCGGCGAGGACGAGCGGGAAGAAGCAGAGGGCGAGCGCGGCGTGGACGAGGGGTGCAGGAGCGACGGCGCCGCGGTGCACGTCGAGCACGTAGCCAAGGCAACGCAGCACGAGCAGGCCGAGGGCGAGGGGCACCATCACGCCGAACGCCGAGCGGCCGATGTCGGCCCGTCCCACGATCGCGAACGTGCCCACGAGGACGACCGCGAGCAGCGCGAGCCAACCGGTGGCCGAGGCCTGGCCCCCCTGGTTGACCCGGTGCGCCGCCAGGTGGGTGACGGCGATGATGGCGGCGAGCGCGGCGCAGGCCCGCCAGTCGGCCCATCCGAAGAACACGAGGCTGGCCAGCAGCAGGAACGCCCGCCAACGGTCCGGCCACGCATGCAGGAGCCAAGCCCCGAGGAAGACGAGCGGCAGGAAGATCCCGAAGCCGACGGTCGGAAAAAGCACAGTGGCGATCACACTATTTCGCCGTGGTTGCGACCATGTGGCGCCGCCGCGCCGGTCGTTGCCCGCCGTCCGGCCCTCGCCTATGGTCTAGCCGTTACCTGACGACGGGGGAGGAAAAGTTTGATGCGCTCAAGGCGTAAGCACGTCAGCGCCATCGCGCTGCTGTCGGTGCTCGGGCTCGCGGCCGCGGCCTGCGGCAGCAGCTCGAACAGCAGTTCGGCCGCCACCACCGCGGGCGCGAGCACGACGGCCTCCGCCGCGACTTCCGGCGGCGCGGCCACCACGACCGGCGGAGGCTCCGGCAAGTGCCAGCCTGGCACGGCCACCAACAACCCCATCCCCACCCAGACGGCCGACGGGACGGGGAAGAGCGTCGGGCTGCTGTTCGACCTCACCGGCCGCGGCGACAAGTCGTTCAACGACGGCGCCGCCGCCGGCCTCGACAAGGCCAAAGCCGACTTCGGGATCACCGGCAACGAGTCGACGCCGACCGCACCCGACGGCAGTGACCGGCCCGACCGCATCAAGGCCATGGTCGGCAAGAACGACCTGATCGTCGCGGTCGGCTTCTTGTGGAACGACTACACCAACGCCTCGGCCACCCAGAACCCGAACCAGAAGTACGCCCAGATCGACGGCATCGTCTACACGCTTGGCTCGGATGGGAAGCCCACCACGACTCTTGCGCCCAACGCGCGGTCGATGGTGTTCGCCGCCGAGCAGTCGAGCTTCCTCGTCGGCGTCGCCGCGGCGTGCGCCTCCAAGAGCGGCAAGGTCGGCTTCATCGGAGGCGTCGAGAACGACCTCATCAAGGACTTCCAGGCCGGCTTCGACGCCGGGGTCAAGGCCGTCAACCCGGATGCCATCATCAAGGACCAGTACCTGACGCAGCCGCCCGACTTCACCGGCTTCACCGACCCGGCCAAGGGCAAGGCGGTCGGCCAAGGCCATGTTCGACGGCGGCATCGACGTGATCTACGCCGCCGCCGGCAGCTCGGGCAACGGCTTGTTCCAGGCGGCCGCGCGAGAGCGGCAAGAAGCCCGGCGACATCTATGCGATCGGCGTGGACAGCGACCAGTACCAGACGGTCTCGGCCGACGAGAAGCCCTATGTCCTCACGTCGGCGTTGAAGCGGGTCGACGTGGCGACGTACGAGGCCATCGCCGACACGCTGAACGGCAAGTTCAAGGGCGAGGTCAAGAACTACGACCTCGAGAACAACGGCGTCGGGTACGCGGCGAGCAACCCCGACATCAACAAGTACGCCGGCACCATCGAGCAGATGAAGGCCGACATCATCAGCGGCAAGATCAAGGTGCCCACCAAGCCGTCATCCTGATCCGAAGGGCCTGACCTACGTGCGTCCCGAGGTGCCGGCAGCGAGCGTCGGCACCTCGTGGCGCGCTCCGGGGAGGGGATCGGGCGCTCGACCCGGCGGCACGGCGTGAGCGAGAGGGACGGGGCGTCGAGCGGCCCGCTCGCCATCGAGCTCCGCGGCATCGTCAAGCGCTTCCCCGGAGTCGTCGCCAACGACCACGTCGAGCTGAAGGTCCGGCCGAGCAGCATCCACGCCATCGTGGGTGAGAACGGCGCCGGCAAGTCGACGCTCATGAAGGTGCTCTACGGCTCCCTCACGCCCGACGAGGGGTCCGTCGTCGTCAACGGCGTCGAGCAGCACTTCCGTCGCCGAAGGACGCCATCAATGTCGGGATCGGCATGGTCTTCCAGCACTTCATGCTGGCCGACAACCTCACCGTGTGGGAGAACGTCGTCCTGGGCGACGAACCAGGCCGGTTCAAGATCCGCATCTCCGAAGCGAGGGCCAGGCTCAAAGAGCTGGCCCGCCAGTACGGCCTGGAGGTCGACCCCGACGAGCTCACCGCCGATCTCGGCGTGGGCGAGCGCCAGCGCGTCGAGATCCTGAAGGTGCTGTACCGCGGGGCCCGCATCATCATCCTCGACGAGCCGACCGCGGTGCTGGTGCCACAGGAGGTCGACGAGCTGTTCGCCTCGCTCCGGGAGCTCGTGGCCGGCGGCGTCACCATCATCTTCATCTCGCACAAGCTGAACGAGGTGCTGGCCGTCGCCGATGCCATCACCGTCATCCGGGCGGGGCGCACGGTCGCCGACGTCTTGCCCAGCGAGGTCACCGCCCGCCAGCTGGCCGAGCTCATGGTGGGCAGCGAGCTGCCGTCACCCGCGACGAGAACGGGCGAGCCGGGCGAGGAGGTCGCCCTCGAGCTGCGCGGTGTGACGGTGACCGAGGACGGGCGACCCTTGCTCTCCGACGTCGATCTCCAGGTGCACCGGGGCGAGATCGTCGGCATCGCCGGCGTGGAGGGCAACGGCCAGGACGACCTGATCGACGTGATCCTGGGCATCGCAGACGCCCGACGTCGGCACGGTCGTGCTCGAGGGGCGCGACGTGACGAGGCTGAGCACCCGGCACCGGCGGGAGGCCGGCCTCGGCTACATCCCCCAGGACCGCCAGCGAGACGGGCTGGTCCTCACCGCCCCCTTGTGGGAGAACGTCGTACTCGGTCACCAGACGATGCCGCCTTTCGTCCGCGGCGTGATCATCAACCGGTCTGACGCCCGGCGGCGCACACAGGAGATCATCGACGAGCTTCGACGTGCGCACCCCCGGGCCCGACGTCGCCGCGCTGGCGCTGTCGGGGGGCAACCAGCAGAAGCTGATCGTCGGCCGGGAGATGATGGCCGAGCCGGTGGTGCTCATCGCCGCGCAGCCGACGCGTGGGGTCGACGTCGGCGCCCAGGCCGCCATCTGGGACGACCTCCGCGAGGCACGCGCCGCCAACCTCGCCATGCTGCTGCTCTCGGCCGACCTCGAGGAGCTGATCGGTTTGTCCGACACGCTCTACGTCATCTACCGCGGGCAACTGGTGGCCAAGGTCGACCCGCGGACGGTCACGCCCGCTGATCTCGGGTCGTACATGACCGGGGCGGCGCGGAGCAGGGCGCGGCGTGAAGCTCCGCGGCGTCCTGCTCTGGTTGGCCGCCCCCGTCATCGCCGGCGTCTCCGCCCTGCTGATCTCGTCCATCGCCCTGGTGCTCAGCGGCCACAGCGCGATCGACGCCTTCCAGGCCATGTGGGACTACGCCACCACCGCCGATTCGATCGTGGCGATCATCAACCGGGCCGTCCCCTACTACATCGCGGGCTGCGCCGTGGCCATCGGCTTCAAGATGAACCTGTTCAACATCGGCGTCGACGGCCAGTACCGCCTCGCCGCGCTGATGGCCGCCGCCGTCGGCGCCGCCGTCCACCTGCCTGCCTTCATGGAGATCAGCCTGCTCCTCGTGGTGGCGATGACCACGGGGGCGGCCTACGCCAGCATCGCCGGGATCTTGAAGGTCACCCGGGGTGTCAACGAGGTCGTCTCGACGATCATGTTGAACTTCATCGCCACCGGCTTGAGCGCCTACCTGCTCGCCAACTACTTCCGCAACCCCTCGGTGAATCTGCAAGCCGAGACCGACCAGCTGCCCCACTCGGGCTGGCTCCCCTCGCTCAACGAGCTCTTGTCCAAGATCGGGATCGACCTGCCCAAGGGCACCACGTTGCAGAGCATGGTGCTGTTCGCCGCCGCGATCGGGGTGCTGTTCTACGTCGTCATCTGGCGCACCCGCTTCGGTTTCGACCTGCGGACATCGGGCGGCAACCCCGAACGCGGCGCGAGCGTCTGGCATCAACCCGAAGGCCATGATCCTGAAGACGATGCTCCTCTCGGGGGCAGTGGCCGGGCTGGCGGGCATGGGCCCGCTCCTGTCGGACATCCACAAGTTCGGCGACACCTTCCCGACCGGCATCGGGTTCACCGGCATCGCCGTCGCACTGCTCGGGCGGAACAACCCCGCGGGCATCGCCGTCGCCGCGTTCGTGTGGGCCGGGCTCGAACGCGCCTCGCAGAACCTCAACTCGGTCGGAGTGCCCCAGGAGATCGGGCGCATCCTCCAAGGCACCCTGCTCCTCACCGCGGTCATCGCCTTCGAGGTCGTCCGCCGCTACCGCCTGCGGCTCGTGGTCCGTGAGGCGGCGGCCCGCACCGGCGGCGAGGCGACCGGCATCGTCGTGCCCCAGGCGGCGGCGTCGTGACCGCCACCTTGCCGACCACCGAGGCGCCGCCCCCCGCCCTGAACGGTCGCCTGCCGATCAGCCTGCCCACCAACCGCTGGAGCCGCCTGGCGGTGCTCGGGGCGCTCACCATCGCCCTGTTCTCCGCGGTGCGCATCATCGCCGACGTACCCGGGCTCACCGCGGGCTCCACGTTCATCGCCGCGGTGGCAGCGATGGCTCCCATCCTGTTCGCCGGTCTCGGCGGCCTGTACTCGGAGCGCTCCGGGATCGTGAACATCGGCCTCGACGGCATGATGGTGATGGGCACGTGGTTCGCGGGCTGGGCCGGTTGGCAGTACGGGCCCTGGGCCGCGCTGTTGTTCGGCGCCATCGGCGGCATGCTCGGCGGCCTCGTCCTCGGCATCGCCACCGTCACCTTCGGCGTCGACCAGATCGTCGCCGGCATCGCCATCAACCTCATCGCCCCCGGCGTCACGCGTTTCCTGTCGAGCGAGATCTTCGTGGGCCAGGCCGACGGGTCGGTCACCAACTCGCCCACCATGGCTTCCACCATCGGTCACTTCTCCGTCCCCTTCCTCGCCGGGGGCACGCTGTTCGGCTGGAAGACCCCGACTTCCTCGGCTGGCTCAACGACCAGGGCTGGTTCTGGATCTCCGACCTCGCCGGCTTCCTCGAGGGCTTCACCAAGGACATGTCGTACGACACGTTGATCGCCCTCCTCCTCGTGCCGATCTCCTTCTTCGTCCTCTGGCGCACCGTCTTCGGGCTCCGGCTGCGCTCGGCCGGCGAGAAGCCGTCCGCGGCCGACTCGCTCGGCGTCTCGGTGTACCGGATGCGATACCTCGGGACGCTCATCTCCGGCGCCCTCGCCGGCCTCGGGGGGGCCTGGCTGGCCATCGACATCCAGGCGTACAACCAGGATCAGGTGGCCGGTCGTGGCTTCCAAGGCCTGGCCGCGCTCATCTTCGGCAACTGGCGGCCCCTCGGCATCGCCAGCGGCGCCGGGCTCTTCGCCTACGCGCAGTCCCTCACCCTCGTGAGCAACGAAGCGGTCGGCGCGCTGTTCCTCATCGGGGGCATTCTGTTCTCCGGCGTGGGCGTGGTGCTGCTCGTGCGCAAGAAGATCCCGCAGGCGTTCGCCCTCATGATCCTGGCCGCCGGGGCTCTGATGTACTACGAGAGGACCACGACGGTCGACAACAAGATCGTGTACGTCACGCCCTACGTCGTCACGTTGATCGTGTTGGCCTTCGCCTCGCAACGGCTCCGGCCGCCGGCCGCCGAGGGTCGCCCGTGGTTCAAGGGCCAGACCGAGTGAGCGAGACCGAGTGAGCGAGACCGAGTGAGCGAGCCGCCAGGCCCAGCCGTCGACTGGTTCGCCCTCCGGGCCCTCGCCACGGCCACCGCGCAACGGGCCTACGCCCCGTACTCGCACTTCCATGTCGGCGCCGCCGGATTGGTCGACGACGGCCGCACCATCGCCGCCTGCAACGTGGAGAACGCGTCCTACGGGCTCACCCTGTGCGCCGAGTGCGGGCTCGTGTCGGAGCTGGCGGCGGGAGGAGGGGGGCGTCTCGTGGCCGTCGTGACGGTCGCGGGGGACGGCGCGCCGGTGATGCCGTGCGGGCGCTGCCGCCAACTCCTGTGGGAGCACGGAGGGCCCGGTTGCCTCGTCGACGGCGACGGCACCGTCCGGCCCCTGGCCGACCTGCTACCCGGTGCCTTCGACGAGAGCTCGATGGCCGGGCGCACCGAGGGTTGAGCGAAGCACGGACGGGGCAACTGCTCACGTCTCGCGCCAGCGCGCCCAGGCCGCGGCCGCGGCCACGGCCACCGTCGATGGCACGGTCCAGGGCCACCGCCTTGGCCTCGAGACGCGGCTCCTCGTCCTCGTCGCGCTGGGCGATGATGGCGCACACACAGCCGGCGGCGAAGCCGTACACGAGACCCATCTTGAAGAGGGTCCCGGCCTCCATCTCGTAGTTGAGGACGCCGAGGCGGCGATACTCGTCGGTGATCCCCTCCAACCGGCGCAGGAGTGAGGGGTTGGCCGACGACGCGCTGCGCTCCTGGCCCTCGAAGAAGGTGTCGGTGGAGGCCGTGACCCCCACGTGATACGGGACTCCTTGCTCTCGAGCGGCCCTCGGCCAGCTCGACGGTGAGAAATGGATCCGCCGCGGCCGGGAACTCGGGCGGGGCGATGTCGTCGGCCGCGCCTTGGCGACAGAGCGACGACGAGCTGATCACCACCTCGCCGACCCTCACCCGGGGTTGGATCGAACCGCTCGTGCCGATGCGGATGATCGTCGTGATCCCCACCTGGGCCAGCTCGTTGACGACGATGCTCAGAGACGGGGCGCCCATCCCGCTCGTGGCGCACACGACCGGCGCGCCCTCCGGGACGTGGGCGAGGTAGGAGTCGAGGCCACGGTTCGCACCGAGGGGCCGCGCGGTCTCCAAGTAGTCCTCGGCGATGAGTCGCTAGCGGTCGGGGTCGCCCGACAGCAGCGCCATCGTCGGGCTCTCGGGCACGTCGGCCCGCCCGAACCCGAGGTGGTAAAGCGCGGCCACGGCGGGCGAAGTTACCCTGCGTGATCTGACGCGGTTGGACGTCGTAGGACGCCGCTCAGCCGCGCGGAATGCTCGCGGGGACGGCGGCGAGATCCCGGTCGGTGGTGCCGAGGACCGGGCCGGTAGGGTCGGAGCTCGTGAGCGACCGCCCGTCGGATGACGCCCTGCGACGGGCACCCAAGGCCCTCCTCCACGATCATCTCGATGGGGGCGTGCGGGCGGCGACGGTCATCGAGCTGGCTTCGGAGTACGGCTACACCCATCTCCCCACCACCGACGTCGCCGAGCTGTCACGCTGGTTCCATCGGGGCGCCCGGCGCAACGACCTCGTCCTGTACCTCGAGACCTTCGCCCACACGGTGGGCGTGATGCAGGAGCGCGACGCCATCGTGCGAGTGGCGGCCGAGTGCGCGGAAGATCTCGCCGCCGACGGTGTGGTCTACGCGGAGGTGCGCTTCGCGCCCGAGCAGCATCTCGATGCCGGGTTGACACTCGACGAAGTCGTCGACGCCGTCCTCGAGGGTTTCCGGCGGGTCGCGGCCGGCACGAGCCTCACCATCTACGCGTTGCTGTCGGCGATGCGGACGGCTGCTCGTAGCCTCGAGATCGCGGAGCTGGCCGTGCGTTGGCGGGATGCCGGCGTGGTCGGCTTCGACATCGCCGGCGCCGAGGCCGGTCATCCCCCGACCCGCCACCTCGACGCCTTCCAGTACGTGCAGCGCGAGAACTTCCACGCCACCATCCACGCCGGGCGAGGCCTTCGGCTTGCCGTCGATCTGGGAGGCGTTGCAGTGGTGCGGAGCGGAGCGGCTGGGCCACGGCGTGCGGATCGCCGACGACGTCAGCGCCGTCGCCGGGCAGTACCGCCTCGGTCGTCTTGCCGCCTACGTGCGCGACCGCCGCATCCCGCTGGAGATGTGCCCGACGTCGAACGTGCACACGGGCGTGGTGGAGGCTGTCGTCGACCACCCCATCGGGCTGCTGCGCCGGCTCCGCTTCCGGGTCACCGTCAACACCGACAACCGGCTGATGAGCGACACGTCGATGACCAAAGAGTTCAGCCAGCTCCGCGACGCCTTCGGCTACGGCTGGGACGATTTCGAGTGGCTCACGGTCAACGCCGTCAAGAGCGCATTCGCGCCCTTCGACGAACGGCTGCGGCTCATCAACGAACGCATCAAGCCCCAGTACGCGCTCATGAAGGTAGACGCCCTCGGCGTGGCCGTCATGTGAAAGAGCCAACGGGGGAAGGTCTGCTTCCCCCTTCGCTCCGCTAGGTCCCGGCCGGATGCCACACCGTCTTGACCTCACAGAAGGCGAGGATCCGGCGGGGATCAGGCGGCGCCGACCAGTCGTAGCCGGGGTCGACCGGTCGGAGCACGCGCTTCAGGTTCTCGGCCGCCTCCTGCTCGAGCGCGACGGCGAGCTCGGCATCTTCCACCCCGCAGAGGTCGATGGCGTTGACGTCGAGATGAGAGGCGAGCGGCGTGGCCAGCTCGGCCGTCGGCCCGGTGAGGACGTTGACGACGCCGCCGGGAAGATCCGATGTCGCCAGCACCTCGCTCAGGGTGATCGCCGGCAACGGGCGCGCGGCGCGGCCACCACCACCGAGGCGTTGCCACTCACGATGACCGGCGCCACCACCGAGACCAGCCCGAGTAGGGACGACGCCGGCGGCGCGACCACCACGACCACACCCGTGGGCTCCGGCACCGAGAAGTTGAAGTACGGCCCGGCCACGGGATTGGCGGCCCCGTCGATCTGGGAGATCTTGTCGGCCCAGCCCGCGTACCACACCCAACGGTCGACGGCGTCGTCGACCCATCGGCCCGCGGCACGCGCCTGGATTCCCTCCGCGGCGGCGACCTCGGCGACGACCTGATCCCGTCTTCCCTGCAGCATCTCCGCCACCCGGTACAGCACCTGTCCCCGGTTGTACGCGGTGGCGCCCGACCACGCGCCGAAGGCGGCGCGAGCCGCCACGACAGCGTCGCGGGCGTCCTTGCGCGACGCCCACGCCGCGTTGGCGAGCAACCGTCCGCGTCGGTCACGCACCTCGTACGACCGCCCGCTCTCCGAGCGCGGGAAGGCCCCGCCCACGTAGAGCTTGTAGGTCTTGCGGACGTCGAGCCGCTCCGCCATCACGCCTCCCGCAGGTACGGGCCCAGGCCGTGGCGGCCACCCTCGCGGCCGAAGCCCGATTCCTTGTAGCCGCCGAAGGGCGAGGCCGGGTCGAAGCGATTGAAGGTGTTGGCCCACACCACGCCGGCTCGCAGCCGCTGTGCCATCCAGAGGATCCTCGAGCCCTTCTCGGTCCACACCCCCGCCGACAGCCCGTACGGCGTGTTGTTGGCCTTCGACAGGGCCTCTTCCGGGGTGCGGAAGGTCAGCACCGACAGCACAGGGCCGAAGATCTCCTCGCGCGCGATGCGGTGGCTGAGCGCGACGTTGGTGAAGACGGTCGGTGCGAACCAATAGCCCCGTTGCGGCAGCGCGCAACCGGCCTGCCACCGCAGCGCCCCCTCCGCTTCTCCTGACGCCACCAGTTCGGTGATGCGGGCGAGCTGCGCGGCGGAGTTGATGGCCCCGATGTCGGTGTTCTTGTCCAAGGGGTCGCCGAGTCGCAACGTGCCGAGGCGGCGTTTCAGCCGCTCGAGCACGGCGTCGTGCACGCTCTCCTGGACGAGCAGCCGGGAGCCGGCGCAGCACACGTGTCCCTGGTTGAAGAAGATCCCGTTGACGATGCCCTCGACCGCCTGGTCGATCGGGGCGTCGTCGAACACGATGTTGGCCGCCTTGCCCCCCAACTCGAGGGTGACCCGCTTCGGGGTGCCCGCCACACTGCGGGCGATCTGCTTGCCCACTTCGGTCGACCCGGTGAACGCGACCTTGTCGATGCCTCGGTGCTCGACGAGCAGGCGCCCGGTCTCGCCGCCGCCGGTGAGGATGTTCACGACGCCCGGCGGGCAGCTCGGCCTGCTCGCAGATCTCGGCGAAGGCCAGCGCGCGTGAGCGGTGTGGTCTCGGCCGGCTTGAGCACGATCGTGTTGCCGCAGGCGAGGGCCGGGGCCACCTTCCAGGCCAGCATGAGCAGCGGGAAGTTCCAGGGGATGACCTGGCCGGCCACCCCGACCGGTTGGGGGTCAGGGCCGAAACCCGCCCACTCGAGCTTGTCGGCCCAACCCGCGTAGTAGAAGAAGTGGGCGGCGACGAGCGGGAGATCCACGTCGCGCGGTCTCCTTGATCGGCTTGCCGTTGTCGATCGTCTCCAACACGGCGAGCTCGCGGGCGCGCTCCTGGATGATCCTCGCGATCCGGAAGAGGTACTTCGCCCGCTCCCGTCCGGGCAGGCGGCTCCAGCGGGTCGCGGCCCGCCGCGCCGCCGAGACGGCCGCGTCGACGTCGGCCGCCCCCGCCTCGGCCACCTCCGCGAGGACCTCCTCGCTCGAAGGGTCGACGGTCTTGAAGAACGCGCCACTGCGAGGCGAGACGAACCGACCGCCGATGTAGAGCCCGTAGCTCTCCCGGATCGTGACGAGGTCGCGCGCTTCGGGCGCCGGGGCGTACTCCCACGTCGGCGAGACGAGGTCGGGGACCGCGCTAGTCATTTGTCACGTAGTCGTGACCGTCGTAGCGGCCGGTGAGCTGCTTGTGCCGCTGCATCAGGAGATCGTTGAGCAGCGACGATGCCCCAAAGCGGAAGAACCGAGGGCTGAGCCAGTCTGGCCCCGCGACCTCGTTCACCGTGACCAGGTACCTGATCGCGTCCTTGGCGGTGCGGATGCCGCCCGCCGGCTTCACCCCGGCCGTGAAGCCGCTGAGGTCGCGGAAGTCCCGAACGGCCTGCAGCATCACCATCGTGACGGGCAGCGTGGCCGAGGGTTGCACCTTTCCGGTGGACGTCTTGATGAAGTCGCCGCCCGCGAGGAGGGCCAGCCACGAGGCGCGGCGGACGTTGTCGAGCGGTCCGAGCTCGCCCGTCTCGAGGATGACCTTCAGATGGGCGGGCGCGCAGGCGGCCTTGACGATCTGGATCTCCTCGAACACGACCCCGACGCGCCCGACGAAGAACGCCCCCCGGTCGATGACCATGTCGACCTCGTCGGCGCCGGCGTCGACGGCGAAGCGCACGTCGGCCAGCTTGGCGTCGAGGGGCGCCCGGCCGGACGGGAAGGCCGTCGCCACGCTGGCCACCCGCACGCCCGTCCCGGAGACGGCCTCGACCGCGGTCGGCACCATGTCGGGGTAGACGCATACGGCCGCCACGGCGGGGACGGAGCCGTCGCCGGGATCGGGACGCACCCCCTTCGCGCACATGGCCCGCACCTTGCCCGGGGTGTCGGAGCCCTCGAGCGTCGTGAGATCCGTCATGGCGATGGCGAGGTCGAGGGCGAAGCGCTTGGCCTCACGCTTGATCGAGCGGGTGCTGAGGTCGGCGACGCGGGCTTCGGCTCCGACCTGGTCCACCCCGGGGAGCCCGTAGAGGAACCGGCGTAGCGCGGACTCGGAGACCGTGGCGTCGGCGAGGACGGGATCGATGGCGGGTCGGGCCACCTCGGACAGAGCCACCGGTGAAGCTTAGGCGGGCAGCGCGCGACCGCCTCGGGCCCGTACCGTCTCTCCGCCCTCACCTGGTTCTCGCGCGGCGCAGCGGTGCTTCACGCCATCCAACCGCGTCAGATCACGGAGAGAGGCGGCGAGGGGCGGGGCCTGCGAGGATTCAGGGCCGATGGAGATCACCGTCATCGACCATCCCCTCGCCGCCGAACGCCTCACGATCCTGCGCAGCACGTCGACCACCAACGCCGAGTTCCGCCAGGCGCTCGACGGCCTGTCCGGCATGCTGCTCTACGAGGCGACGCGACACCTGGCGATGGAGGTCGTCGAGGTGTCCACGCCCCTCGGCCCGGCGAACGGGCGCCGGTTGGGCGTCGCCCCGATGCTCGTGCCGATCCTCCGCGCCGGCGTAGGCATGGTCAGCGCCGCGCTCCGGCTCATCCCTCAGGCCGAGGTGGGGTTCGTCGGCCTGGCCCGCAACGAGGAAACCTTCCTACCGATGCCCTACCTGGCCAAGTTGCCGGACCGCCTCGATGGCCGCGAGGTGTTCGTCCTCGACCCGATGCTCGCCACCGGTGGGTCGTTGGCATACACCTGCGAACTGTTGATCGCGCGGCGGGGCGCCCGCCCCGATCACCGTCGTGTGCGTGCTCGCCGCGCCGGAGGGGCTGGAGCGGGCCAGGGCCGCGGGCATCGACCTGCGGGTGGTGACGGCGGCGGTGGACAGCCACCTGAACGAGCAGGCCTACATCGTCCCGGGGCTGGGCGACGCCGGCGACCGCCAGTTCGGGCTCTGGTAGGCACGTCGAACACCGCTTCGGCGGCCGCTCAGGAGAGCTCGCCGAGATAGGCGGCGAGCGCGTCGAGCGCGGGCCCGGGGTCGGCGCCGACCGCCTCGGCGTACAACTTCACCTTGGGCTCGGTGCCACTCGGGCGCACCTGGACACGGCTCCCGTCGCTCAGGTGGTACCGGAGGAGGCCGGCGTCGGAGAAGTCCTCGAGGCCGACGACGGCGGTGCCCGCCAGCGCGGTCGGCGGCGAACGGCGGAGCGCGTCCATCAAGCCGGGCATCACCACCGGTCTCATCGGCACCGAGCGTTCCGCCGTCACATGGCGGCCGAAGCGCTCCTCGATGCCGGCCAGCCGGTCCTCGATGCTCACCCCCTCGGCCTTGGCCACCGCGGTCACCTCGGCCAGCATGACCGCCGCGGTGATCCCGTCCTTGTCGAGGGGGCGGTCGACGACCAGGTAGCCGAGCGCCTGCTCGTAGCCGAGCACCAAATGCCATTCCGGATGGTCGAGGACGGCCCGGGCGATCCACTTGAACCCGGTGTAGGTCTCGAGATGGTGCACGCCGGCGGCCTCGGCCATCTGGCGCAGCAAGGTCGACGAGACGACGGTCGTGATCACGAGGCGGTCGTGACCTTCCGTGTGCCGCAACACGTGGTCGGCCAGCAGCCAGCCGATCTCGTCGCCCGTGAGGCGGCGCCAGCCTCCACCGCTCGGGATGGCGGCACCGAGCCGGTCGGCGTCGGGATCGTTGGCGAGGGCGATGTCCGCGCCCGAGACCCGGGCGAGCTCGAAGAGCAGATCCATGGCGCCCGGCTCTTCCGGGTTCGGGAAGGCGACGGTGGGGAAGGCAGGATCGGGCTCGAACTGGGCGGCGACGCCCGCCGGGGCGGGGAAGCCGGCGCGCTCGAAGGCGGCGAGGAGCACCTCGCCGCCGACGCCGTGCATCGGCGTGTACGCGACACGTACGTCACTCGCGCTCGGCACGAGGCGGGCCGCCGGCACGTGGGCGAGGTACCGCTCGACCACCTCTTCACCCAGGCGGACGATCCGCGCGTCGTCGGCCGCGGCCATCGCCACGTCGGCCAGCGGGCCGACCGCGTCGATGCAGGCGGAGATGTCCGCGTCGACCGGCGGCACGATCTGCGCGCCTTGGCCCAGGTACACCTTGTAGCCGTTGTCCTTCGGGGGGTTGTGGCTGGCCGTGACCATGACCCCGGAACAGGCACCCCAGGCCGTGATGCCGAAGGCGAGGACGGGCGTCGGCAGCGGTCGCGGCAGCAGATAGGCCGTGACGCCGGCGCCGGCGACGACGCGCGTGGTGTCCTCGGCGAAGATGTCGCTCTTCCGGCGCGCGTCGAAGCCGATGATGACCCCGCGCTCCGCCGCGTCAGGCACTGTGCGCTTCAAATAGGCCACCAGACCCGCCGCGGCCCGGCGCACGATGACGCGGTTCATGCGGGTCGGCCCCGCCCCGATCTCGCCCCGCAGCCCTGCCGTCCCGAACTGGAGCCGCCCGGAGAACCGCTCGGCCAGAGCCGCCGGGTCGCCCGCCAGCAGCCCCTCCAGCTCGGACCGGGTATCGGGATCAGGGTCTTCGGCCAGCCATGCCTCAGCCGCGGGCCGCGGGTCGACGGAGCGCTCAGGGATATTCGGCGGCTGAGCGCGGCCCGGTGCGTCGCCTCGGCTCACCGGGTCATCCTGCCCGGTGCGGACGGGGCCGCCGGCCGTGGCGACTCATGGCGTGGCGACTCATGACGTGGCGACTCATGGCCTGGCGACTCATGACGTGGCGACTCATGGCGTGGCGGCTCATGACCTGGCGGCTCACGACAGGAGGCTCACGGCAGGCTGCGGCCCCCCGGGTCCTCGCCGACGAGACCGGCGATGACGCGCAGCGACACGAGCGGCCTCGCTCCCACATGGGAGATGACCTCGGCGGCCGCCAGGGAGCCGAGCCGCCCGCAGTCGGCCAGCGAGTGCCCGTGGGTGTAGCCGAAGAGGAAACCCGAGGCGTACAGATCGCCCGCGCCGGTCGTGTCCACCACCTCGGCGACCGAGTGGGCGTCGATCACGTGGACGCCGCCATCGCCCACGACCACCGAGCCCGACCCACCCCGGGTGACGGCGGCCACCTCGCAGTGCCCACCAACGGCCTGCAGCGCGTCGTCGAAGTCGTCGACCTGGTAGAGGGCCATCAGCTCGTGCTCGTTGGCGAAGAGCAGGTCGACCTCGGACTCGACGAGGCGGAAGAAGGCCTCGCGATGGCGCTCGACGCAGAAGCTGTCCGACAACGTGAGGGACACCTTCCCGCCCGCGGCGTGCGCGACGCGAGCCGCCTTGAAGTAGGCCTCCATGGCTCGGGGCCGGTCGAAGAGATATCCCTCGAGGTACACCACGCGACCTCTGGCCACGACCTCGTCGTCGACGTCGTCTGGCCCGAGGAGTGACGACACCCCGAGATAGGTGTTCATGGTGCGCTGGGCGTCTGGTGTCACCACGATCAGGCAGCGGCCCGTCGGCACCCCGATGAGCGAGGGCGCGTTCTCGAACGCGACGCCGACCGCCCGGAGGTCGTGGCCGAAGACCTCGCCCAGCTGGTCATCAGCCACTTTGCCCACGTAGGCGACGCGGCCACCGAAGCTGGCGACGCCGGTCATCGTGTTGGCCGCCGAGCCGCCCGACATCTCGATGGCGGCCGGCATGGACGCATACAGGGTGTAGGCCCGGTCGCTGTCGATCAGGGTCATGGCCCCTTTCGCCAGCCCGTGAGCGCGGAGGAACTGGTCGTCGTCGTGGGCGATCACGTCGACCAGCGCGTTCCCGATGCCGACGACGTCGAGGTCGTGCACGAGTGACGACGCTAAGCGACGCGACGGGTCGCGGGCAGATCAACGATGTCGCTACCCTCACACGGTGACCACCGACGCCTACCGGCTGCCGCGCACGGCGACCCCCAGCCGCTACGACCTCGTTCTCGAACCCGATCTCGACGCGGCCACCTTCCGGGGGGTGGTCGACATCAGCCTCGACGTGAAGGAGACCACCGCCGAGCTCGTGGGCAACGCCGCCGACCTCGCCATCGACGAGGCGTGGGTGGTGCTCGAGGGCGGTGATCGCGTCGAGGCCGCGGTCACGCTCGACGCCGAAAGCGAACGCTTCGTCGCTCATCTGCCCGTGAAGCTCGAGCCCGGCCCCGCTCGGCTCCACGTGGCCTTCCGAGGCGTCCTCAACGACCAGCTTCGGGGCTGGTACCGCTCGACCTATCGCGACGACGACGGCGTCGAGCGGGTCATCGCCACCAGCCAGATGGAGTCGACGGACTGCCGGAGGGCGTTCCCCTGTTGGGACGAGCCGGATCTGAAGGCCGTCTTCTCCGTCACCTTCGTGGTCCACGACGACCTCGTGGTGTTCTCGAACGGGCGGGAGGTCGAGCGCGTGGCGGCCGGGGACGGGAAGGTTCGCGTTCGCTTCGACGACACGATGTTGATGTCGACCTACCTCGTCGCGTTCATCGTCGGACCTCTGGTCGCCGGTGCGACGATCGACGTCGACGGCATCCCGTTGCGGGTCGTGCACGTGCCGGGCAAGGAAGGGCTCACCAGCTTCGCGCTCGACATCGGCGCCTTCGCGCTGCGCTGGTTCCAGGACTACTACGCCATCCCGTACCCGGGCGACAAGGTCGACCTCGTCGCGCTGCCCGACTTCGCCGCGGGCGCCATGGAGAACCTCGGGTGCATCACCTTCCGCGAGACCGCGCTGCTCGTCGATCCGGTCAAGGCCACCCAGTCCGAAGAGCAACGCGTGGCCGACGTCGTCGCTCACGAGCTGGCCCACATGTGGTTCGGCGACCTGGTGACGATGAAGTGGTGGAACGGCATCTGGTTGAACGAGGCCTTCGCCACGTTCATGGAGGTGGCCGCCTGCGACGCCTTCCGCCCACCATGGAAGCGTTGGGAGAACTTCAGCCTCGAGCGCACCGTCGCCTTCGAGGCCGACTCGCTCACCTCCACGCGACCCGTCGAGTACGAAGTGCGGTCACCGGCCGATGCCGAGGGCATGTTCGACGTCCTCACCTACCAGAAGGGCGGGGCCCTCCTGCGCATGCTCGAGCAGTACCTCGGCGAGGAGCGCTTCCGTGACGGTATCCGCCACTACCTCGCGCTCTACGCGTATCGCAACGCCGAGACGAGCGACCTCTGGGACGCGTTGGAGCAGTCGACCGGCGAGCCCGTCCGGCGGATCATGGACACCTGGATCTGGCAGGGCGGCTTCCCGCTGGTGAGTGTCCGGCGCCGCGCGGACGGGCACTGCCTCGTGCTCTCGCAACGGCGGTTCCTCTTCGAGGGTGAGGACGACGGCACCCGCTGGTCGATCCCCGTCATCGTGCGCCAGCGGGCAGGTGAGCTCACGAAGGAGGACCGCCTCCTCCTCGACGGCGACGACGCGCAGGTCGCGCTGCTCGCCCCCGATGCGGTGGTCGTCGCCAACGCCGGTAGCCACGGCTTCTATCGGGTGGCGTACGAGGACGCGTTGCGTGATCGCCTGACCGGGCCCGCGCTCGCCGAGCTGACGACCGCCGAGCGCTACAGCCTCGTCGACGACGCCTGGGCCGCAGTGGTGGCCGGCGAGCTGGGGGCCGATGCCTTCGTCCGCTTCACGTCGGGGTTCCAGGAGGAGCGCGACCTGCCCGTGTGGCAGATCCTGCTCGCCGGCCTGCGGTGGCTCGACCGGTTCCTCGACGGCGAGGCCCGCGCCCGGCTCCAACGCCATGTGCGAGACCTCATCGCGCCCGCCCTCGCCGATCTGGGCTGGGAGCCGCGCCCCACCGATGACGACCTGACGCCGCCGCTGCGAGGCCTGCTGATCCGGGCCTTGGCTCTCCAAGGCGCGGACGCCGAGACCGTGCCGCGGGCGCGGGCCGTGCACGCCGAGGCCCTCGCCGATCCGGCCGCGGTCGACCCCGAGTTGGCCGCTGCGGCCATCGCCGTCATCGCCGGCACCGGCGAGGCCGCGGATCACGACGCGTTCGTCGAGGCGTACCGCACGAGCTCGGACCCACAGGAGCAACTCCGCTACCTCAATGCCCTGGCCGAGTTCCCGAGCCCCGAGCTGATGGCCCGCACGCTCGCGTTCGCGATGTCGGAGGACGTGCGCACGCAGGATGCCCCCTTCCTCCTTCGTGGCTGCATCGCCAACCGTGACCACGGCTCGATGGCATGGCGCTTCGTCCGCGAGCGGTGGGACGAGGCGAACACCCGCTTCCCCCGCAACGCCATCCCGCGCATGGTCGACGGGGTGAAGACGCTCACCCGGCCCGAGGAGCAGGCCGACGTGGCCGCCTTCTTCGCCGAGCACGACATCCCGCAGGCGACCAAGACCCTCGAGCAGATCCTGGAACGCCAGCGGGTGAACGTCGGGCTCCGGGAGCGGGCGACCGAATCGCTCGCCAAGGCCACCGCATCGCCATCCTGACATTGGAGCTTCCTGCTTGCCACCCTTGCGGGTCTTCGCGGTCGAACCCACGGCGGTGCAGCTGGACTGGCACGCGCTGGCCGAGGGCGATCACGAGCTCGCCGTCGGCGCACCGTGCGCCCGGGTGCGCGGCGGGACGCGACCGGGAGCGGTGCGCCTCGACGGGCTCGAGCCCGGGCGCTCCTACCCCGTCGTGCTCGACGGGGCGCGGGTCGGGAGCGCCTCGACCCTCGTCCCACCCCCAGGCCCGGTGCTCGCCAGGATCGCAACCCTCAACGACCTGCACCTGGGCGAGGTCGCCTTCGGCATCCTGCCCCGCTACCGCTCTCACCCTGATCCAGCCCGCGCCCACCCGGTGTGGTGCCTGCGCGCCGCCCTCGCCGAGATCCGGGACTGGGACCCCGATCTCGTCGTCATCAAGGGAGACCTGGCCGACGACAACCGTCCGGGCCAGTACGCGCTCGTCGCCGAGGCCCTGACCGGCTTCCCGGTGCCACTGGTGCTGCTCCCGGGCAACCACGACGGCGGTAATCACCACCATCGCGGGGCGGACGCGGCGATCGCCCACTACGGGCTCGACCTCGTCCGCGACGTCGCCCATGTCGACCTGCCCGGCATCCGCGTGGTCGCGGCCAACTCGGTGTGGCCGCTGCGGGACCGGGGCCGCCTGACGCCCCGCCTCCCCGCCATCACCCAGGCGCTACGGGAGGCGCCGGGGCCGGTGCTCCTCGCCACCCATCACCAGATCATGCGGACCCCCGTGCCGACCTACCTCCCGCCCGGGCTTCTCGGCGCCGAGGCGAAGGCAGTGCTCGCTGCCGTCGCCGCCGCGAATCCGGCCACCCTCGTGACCACGGGGCACAGCCACCGCCATCGCCGCCGGCACCATGGCCCGGTCGTGATCACCGAGGTGGGGTCGCCGAAGGACCATCCGGGCACGTGGACCGGCTACTCGATCTACGAGACGGGCGTGATCCAGACCGTGCGCCGCATCGCCGACCCGGCCACCATCGCCTGGACTGAGCGCACCGCTCGGACGGCGCTGACGATGTGGGGTCGGTGGTCCCCCGGCCGCCTGGACGATCGGTGCTTCACCCACCTCTGGCCGCCGCGGTGAAGAGGGCGTCCGATTGGCAGTCTCCTCGCGCGGCGCCTCCTCCGGTGGCGGCGAACGAGGCAGCTGATCGTGCGAAGTCCGCACGTTCGGCGGCCTGGCCCGACAGGCGGAGGTCTTGGCGACGGGATCGGGATCGCGCCGCGCGCCCGACGCTTCGGCAAGGATGCAACCGTGATCCGTGTGCTGTTCGCTACAGCGGAGTTCGCCCCCGTGGCCCGCGTCGGCGGGCTCGGCCAGGCCGCGGCCGGCCTCGTCGCCGCCCTCCGTGAACCGGGCATCGCCGACGACGTCGAGCTCGAAGTCGTGCTCCCCGACTACGCGAGGACACCCTTGTCGGGCGAGACGCGCGCCGAGCTCGACGTGCCGCTGTGGGCCTCCCCCGCGTCCGTCCGTCGCGGCCTTGTCGAGGGAAGCGGCCCTGTCACCCTCGTCTCGACGGCGGGCATCGCCCGGCCGCACCCGTATGTCACGAACGAGGGGGGGGGATGGCCCGACAACGATGTCCGCTTCTTCGGCTTCTCGGCCGCGGTCGCCGCCATCGCCACCGCCACGCGGCCCGACGTCATCCACCTGAACGACTGGCACACCGCCGCCACCCTCGCCTTCCTTCCCGCGCCACCGCCCACCGTGCTCACCATCCACACGATCGGGTTCCAAGGGTGGGCCAACGCTGGCTGGCTCGAGGCCTTCCCGCATCACCGCGAGGCGTTCCGCCACGGCTGGGATTGCAACCCGATGGCCGGGGCCATTCGGTTGGCCGACCTCGTCGTCGCGGTCAGCCCCACCTACGCGGAGGAGATCCGCACTCCCGAGGCCGGCGTCGGTCTCGACGGGCTCCTGCGCGAGGCCGGCGACCGCGTCGTCGGGATCTTGAACGGGATCGACACGACGCGATGGGATCCGGGCACCGACGCCCTCTTGGTGCGCCGCTTCACCCCGGCTGACCCGCAACCCAAGCACGCCTGCCGGCTGGCCCTCGCCGCAGAGCTCGGGCTCCATCCGGACCGCCCGATCGCGGCCATGGTGACTCGGCTCGCCGAGCAGAAGGGCGTCGACCTCGCGGCGGCGTGCGTACCGTTCCTCGCGCCGCTCTGCTCGGGGCTCGCGGTGCTGGGCGAAGGCGACCCGGGCCTGGCCAGTGGCCTCCACGCCGCGGCGGCGGCCAACCCGGGCGTCGTGGCCTTTCGTCAGGGATACGACGAAGCGCTTGCTCACCGCCTCTTCGGCGGGGCCGACTTGTTGTTGATGCCCAGCCGCTTCGAGCCCTGCGGGCTGGCCCAGATGCAAGCGATGCGTTACGGGGCGATGCCCGTCGTGACCGATGTCGGTGGTCTGCACGACACGGTCGTCGACGTCGACCGCCATCCGTCCGAGGGCACGGGCATCGTGGCGCTCGAGGTGAGCCAGCTGGGCGTGCTGGACGCGCTCCACCGCGCCGTGCGCCACCTCGACCATGCCGAACGCCACGCCGCCTCCCGCCTCCGGGGCATGACCGAGGACTGGTCGTGGCGGGAGCCAGCCCGGCGCCATGCGGACCATTACCGACGCCTGGTCGGGGAGGCACGATGACGACCGGTTCATCCCTCCGGCGCGAGGAGCCGCGATGACGACAGGCTCACCCCCGCGGCGCGAGCCGAAGGTCCTCACCCTCGTGCTCGCGGGCGGAGAGGGGCGCCGCCTGGCCCCGCTCACCGCTGACCGGGCCAAGCCGGCCGTACCCTTCGGCGGCTCCTACCGCCTCATCGACTTCGTGCTGTCGAACTTCGCCAACGCGGGCTACCTGAAGATCGTCGTGCTCACCCAGTACAAGAGCCACAGCCTCGACCGGCACATCACCCAGACGTGGCGGTTCTCCCACATGCTCGGCAGCTACGTGACGCCCGTGCCGGCGCAGATGCGAAGAGGCCCCTACTGGTTCTCGGGATCGGCCGACGCGATCTACCAGAACCTGAACCTGATCAGCGACGAGCGCCCCGACATCGTCTGCGTCTTCGGCGCGGATCACATCTACCACATGGACCCGCGCCAGATGGTGGCCCATCACCTCGAGACGGGCGCCGGGGTGACCGTGGCCGCCATCCCCGTGCCCATCGAGGAGGCGAGCGGCTTCGGGATCATCGACGCCTCCGACTCGGGCAGGATCCAGCAGTTCTTGGAGAAGCCGGCGGACCCACCGGCCATGCCCGGCCATCCGTCGCTGGCCCTCGCGTCGATGGGCAACTACGTGTTCGACACCGACGTCCTGTGCGACGTCGTGACCCCCGACGAGTCCAGGCCGGCGACGACCGATGTCGGCGGCGACGTGATCCCCGCGCTGACCGACGCGGGCGTCGCCCACGTGTACGACTTCTCCACCAACGTGATCCCGGGCCAGGAGGAGCGCGAACAGGGGTACTGGCGTGACGTCGGCACGATCGACGCCTACTACGACGCCAACATGGAGCTGCTCGCGCCGCTCCCTCGGTTCAACCTGTACAACCCCGAGTGGCCCGTCTACAGCCTGCAACTGCCGCTCCCGCCGGCCAAGCTCGCCAGCGGCAGGGACTGGGCCCCCGCCCACGTGACCAACACCCTGTTGTGCGCCGGCTCGATCGTCTCGGGAGGGCGGGTGAACCACTCCATCCTCGGGCCGGACGTCTTCATCGAGACCGGGGCCGAGATCACCGATGCCATCCTCTTCTCGGGGGTGCGGGTTGGAGCCGGGGCGCGGCTGCACCGTTGCGTGATCGACAAGAACGTGGTCGTGCCGGCCGGCTACGAGATCGGGCTGGACGCGGGCCGAGACGGCGATCGCTTCGCCCTCTCGAGCTCAGGTGTGGTCGTGGTGGCGAAGGAGCAGACGCTCGAATGAAGCGAAGGGGCCTACGCGGCACGCGTCACTCGGCTCCGGGCGGCACCCAGGCCTCCGGCTCGGCGAGCAACTTCTCGGCCGGCACCGCCGTGATGGTGCGCGTCGGCGCCACTCGCAGCCGGAGCAGGGCGAGCGCGCCGAGCGCGCAGACGGCGCCGCCCGCGAAGCTGGCCCGGTAGCCCCCGAGCGCGGCGACGCCGCCGAGGATCAGGCCGCCCGCGCCTTGGGCAAGGTCGAAGAAGGCGGTGAACGTGCCCACGACCGCGGCCCGCTCGTGATCCTCGGCCCGGTTCACGGCCATGGCCATGAGCGCCGGGTACTGCAGCGCCATGCCAAGGCCGAGCACGGCTGCACCCAGATAGAGCCCGCCCGCCGTCGCCACGGCCGCCATGATCGTGAGCCCCGCGGCGATGCCGAGCGTCGCTGCCGTGCCCGTGCGGGGCGCGCCGAAGTGGTCTGGGATCCGCGCTCCGAACACGCGCACGCACAGCACGACTGCGGCGTAGAGCAGGAAGACGTACTGGGACGTGGCGAGGCCGATGGTGTCCGCGTACAACGGCACGAAGGCCTGGAAGGCCGTGAAACCCATCAGGCCGAGGGCGAGCACGGCCCCCGGGCCGAGGGCCTTGCGGTGCACCAGCGGCTGGCGCGCCTCGGGTTCCGTGAGCGTGGGCCGGAGGTCGGGGAGCAGCACGGCCACGAGTGCCGCCACCGCCGCCGCCCCGCCGGCGACCGCGAACGCCCAGGCCGAGCCCGCACTGTCGGACACGCCTTGGCCGAGCGACGGCCCGAGCCCGAGCCCGAGATAGACGGCCACGGAGTAGTAGCTGAGGGCTTCGCCCCGGCGTGCCGGTGGGGCGAGATCGGCGACCAAGGTGGCCGAACCCGTGAAGAACAGGCCCTCGCCCACGCCCGTGACGAGCCGGAGCAGCACCAGCACGGCGACGCTGGGGGCGAGGCCGTACGCGGCCAGCGACGCGCCGGCGACCAACCCGCCCACGATCATCAACCGCCGCCGCCCGACCCGGTTCCCCATCCGTCCCGCGGTCGGGCGCGTGAGCACCGCGGAGAACGAGAAGGCGCCGACCACCACGCCCACCGCCAAGCTGCCCCCGCCGAGCTCGTCCTCGATGAAGTGGGGCAGCACGGGGATGACCGTCCCCGCGGAGAGGAAGAAGAACAGACCCGACAGGATGATGCCGAGCATCCTCGGTGTGAGCAGCGGGCCGCCGGCCTCCGGCGGCGGCATGCTCTCCACGGCCGCCCATTCGACCAGACGGCAGCGTCAGGCTCCTACTCCGCGGTGCCGCGGGAGGCGCTCTCGGCCCTACAGTGGTCTGCGGAGGTTGACGGTGGCCGTCATCTGGATCGTTGTGGGCGTCGTGCTCCTCGGTCTCGAGTTGCACCACCGCGCGTTCTACCTGCTCTTCGCGGGCATCGGCGCGCTCGCCGCCGCCGTCGTGGCCGCCATCGCCCCCGATCTCATCGCCCTCCAAGTGGTCGCCGCAGTGGTCGCGGCGGCGGCCGGCATCGTCTGGGTACGACCCGCCGTGAGCCGGGTGGTCGAGCGCCGCCATCCCGGGGCGCTGATGGGCCCCGGCGTGCACGGCGGTCTCGTCGGCCAGGAGGTGTTCACGCTCGACGAGGTGGGCGACGGCTCCCGCATGGGCCACGTCCGCCTCGCCGGTGAACGCTGGCTGGCCGTGAGCGGCAGCGACCGCGCCATCCCGCCAGGAACCAAGGTGCTCGTCACCGAGGTGAAGGGCACGACGTTGACCGTCTGGCCGGTGGACGGCGTTTCCGACATCGCGCTCGAGAGGCCGGACCCGGCCCGAGAACAGACTCCGGAGGACACATGATTCTCGCCCTCAACTCGGCGGCGGTGGTGGGGATCTGCGTCCTCGTCATCGTCGTCATCTTCCTGCTGGCCGCGCTGCGCTCGTCGGTGAACATCGTGCAGCAGGGCCAAGTCGGCGTGGTCAAGCGGCTCGGCGAGTACCGCAAGACCCACGACCCCGGTCTGGTGCTCATCACCCCGTTCGTCGACTCCCTCCAGCGCGTCGACATGCGCGAGGTGCCTCGCCCCGGCGACCGCCAGGACGTCATCACCAAGGACAACGTGGTGGTCACGGTCAACGCCACCATCTTCACGCAGATCGTCGACGCGAAGCAGGCGCTGTTCAGCGTTGCCGACTTCGACATCGCCATCGACGCCCTCGCCCGCACCGCGCTGCGCTCGGTGATCGGCACGATGACGCTCGACGAGGCCCTGTCCGAGCGCGAGCGCATCAACACCGACGTCCAAGAGCAGATGGAGGTCGTCACCGACAAGTGGGGCATCCGCATCAGCCGCATCGAGATCGTCGAGATCGCCCCGCCGCCGCAGATCCTCCAGGCGCTGGCGCTCCAGAAGCAGGCCGACCAGGAGAAGCGGGCCAGGATCCTGCAGTCCGAGGGCCAGCAACAGTACGCCATCAACGTGGCCGAGGGCGACGCCCAGGCCGCGGTGCGGTCGGCGCCAAGGGCAGAAGCAGGCGGCTATCCTGCGGGCCGAGGGCGACCGGCAGGCGGCGATCCTCGAGGCCGAGGGCCGCAGTCCAGGCCATCGCCACCGTCTACGAGGCGATCATGAAGGCCGAGCCCGACCCCACGTTGGTCGCCATCCTGCAGCTCGACACCCTCGCCAAGTTCGCCGACAGCGACAACACCAAGATCGTGGTGCCGTACGAGAGCGCCGGGCTGCTCGGTGCCGCTCAGGCCTTGCGGTCGGTGATCGGCGCCGTGCCGGCCGACGGGGCGGCCGCCGCGTCACCACCGCTGCGACCGCCCAATGGCCCCGTGGCCCCCGCCGCTCCACCGGCCCGCTCGGGCTGAGGGCCGCTCGTCAGCAGAGCGTCGAGCTCGGCGAGGGCGGCGTCCACATCCGTCACGTGGATCGCGACAAGCCCGGCGGCGCGCGCCCGGCGACGTTGCCGGCGAAGTCGTCGAGGAACACGACGCGTTCGGGCCGGGGCCGACCCAGCCGCTCGATCAGGATCCGGTACACGTCGGGAGAGGGCTTCCGCGCGCCGATCTCGGAGGAGTCGACCACGACATCGAAGAGCGCCCCCAGATCGAACATGTCCTCGAGCGTCGGGCGGAACTCGCGGAAGCTGTTGGTCACGAGCGCCGTCTGGTAGCCCTCGGCTCGCAGCGCGATGACACGGGCGACGACGCGGTCGTTGACGTCGATCGCCGGCGAGAGGATGTCGTCGATCTCGGTGCCGCCGAGCACCACGCCCCGCGCCGCGGCGTGAGGCGCCAGCAGCGACTGGATCTCGGCGACGGCCAGCTCCCCCCGCTCGGCTCGGTGCCAGGGATGGTCGCTGTCCCGATGGGGATCACCCATCAAGACGTGCAACAGCGTGGAAGCCGGCAGCGCCATGCGCTCGGCCAGCCGATGGATGGCCGGCACGAGCGCGTGGATGAGCACGCCCCCGAAGTCGAAGGCCACTGCGTCGTACGGCCGGCCCGCCCGGTGAGGAGGAGCTCCTTCGATCACCAGATCGAAGCGTAGAGGCCGGCGTCCGGAGCACGGTCCGGGTACCCCCCAGGGGTTCTTGGCACAAACACCCCCCTAGGGTATACACTGATGCCGTGAGCCCCGGCACGACCGTCGATCTCGACCTCCAGGGAATGACGTGTGCGTCGTGCGCGGCCCATATCGAGCGCAGCCTCAACGCGCTGGACGGCGTGCAGGCGTCGGTCAACTACGCCCTCGAACAGGCCCACGTAGTGGGCCCCCCTGGGCTCGAGTCCAGCGCGCTCCTCGACGCGGTGGCGGCCGTCGGGTATCGCGCCGAGCTGCGCCCCACGGCAGCCTTGCTCGGTGACGACGAGGCGACGAGCCGCACCGCCGCCCTCGGCCGGCGGGTTGGCATCGTGGCCATCCTCGCGGTGCCGGTGATCGCCCTCGGCATGGTGCCGGCCCTTCAGTTCCAGGGTTGGCAGTGGGTGAGCCTCGTCCTCACCATTCCCATCGTGACGTGGGGGGCGTGGCCGTTCCACCGCGCCGCGTGGGCGAATCTCCGCCATCGCTCCACCACCATGGACACCCTCGTCTCGGGCGGTGTGCTCACGGCCTTCCTCTGGTCGCTCGGCGCCCTCGTCCTCGGTGACGCCGGGGAGCTCGGCATGCGCCATGGCTTCTCGCTGACGGCCGACGCCGGCGACGCGTCGTCTGCGCTCTACTTCGAAGTCGTCGCGGCCACCACGCTCTTCCTGCTGGCCGGGCGATGGTTCGAGGCGCAGCGCCCGGCGCCGCGGTGGCGACGCCATCCGCGCCCTGGCCGATCTCGGCGCTCGCGAGGTCAGCCGTCTCCGGGAGGACGGCACCGAGGAGCGGGTGGCCACCGACTCGCTGCGAGTGGGCGATCGCTTCGTGGTGCGGCCCGGCGAGAAGGTGGCCACCGATGGTGTCGTGGCCGAGGGCAGCTCCGCTGTCGACAATTCCCTCGTCACCGGGGAATCGGTGCCCGTCGAGGTGGGGCCCGGCGACGAGGTGATCGGGGCCACCGTGAACGCGGGCGGCCGACTCGTCGTTCAGGCGACGCGGGTCGGGTCCACGACCACCCTCGCCCGGATGACCCGCTTGGTCGCCGAAGCGCAGTCGGGCAAGGCGGAGGTCCAACGCCTCGCCGACCGGGTGTCCGCCGTCTTCGTGCCTGTCGTCATCGGGCTGGCCCTGGCCACATTCGTCTTCTGGCTGGCCCGGGGCGACGACGTCGCCGCCGCGCTGGCGCCTGCGGTCGCGGTGCTCATCGTCGCCTGCCCGTGTGCGCTGGGCCTAGCGACGCCGACCGCCCTGCTTGTCGGCACCGGACGCGGCGCGCAGCTGGGCGTGCTCATCCGGGGGCCCGAGGTGCTCGAATCCACTCGTCGCGTCGACACGATGGTGCTCGACAAGACCGGCACGGTCACGGCCGGGCGGATGTCGTTCCGCCGGCTCGAGGTGATCGAGGGCGTCGAAGCCCGGGCCACGCTCCACGCGTTGGCCAGCCTCGAGGCGGCCAGCGAGCATCCCGTTGGCCGAGCGATCGCGGCGGCGGTGAGCGGCGAGGACCGACTGCCTGTCGAGGACTTCCAGGCCACACCCGGTCTGGGCGTGCGCGGCCTCGTCGGAGGGCACACGATCGTCGCCGGGCGGACGGCCTTCCTCGCGGAAGCCGGGGCTGGTCTCCCGCCTGCGCTCGAAGCCCGACGCGAGGAGGCGGAGGCCAGCGGCCAGACGGTGGTGGCCGTGGCCATCGACGGCCGAGCCGTCGGTCTGGCCACCGTGGCCGACACGATGCGACCAGATTCGCCCGCCGCAGTCGCCGCGTTGCGCGATCGGGGCCTCTCGGTGGTCCTGCTCACCGGCGACCACGAAGCGGCGGCGCGGTCGGTGGCCGCGGCGGCCGGCATCGACGAGGTAGTGGCGAGCGTGTTGCCGGCCGGCAAGGTCGACGTCGTCGCCAGGCTCCAAGAAGCCGACCGGACCGTGGCGATGGTGGGGGACGGGGTGAACGACGCGCCCGCCCTGGCCCGCGCCGACCTCGGCCTCGCCATGGGCACCGGTAGCGACGTGGCGCGGGACGCGGCCGACATCACCGTCGTGCGCGCCAACCTGAGCGCCGTCGTCGATGCCATCGACCTGAGCCGGCGCACCTTGCGCACCATCGAGCAGAACCTCGGGTGGGCCTTCGCCTACAACGTGGCCGCCATCCCGGTGGCGATGGCCGGTCTCCTCAACCCGATGCTGGCGGGGCTGGCCATGGCCTGCTCCTCGGTGTTCGTCGTGACCAACAGCCTCCGGCTCTTCCGGTTCCAGCCCTGGTCAGCGGGGCCCCAGGCCACCGCGGCGGCGCCCGGGCCGTTGGATCCGAGCCTTCTCGAGAGCCCCAGCCGCGCCATCCAAGTCTCCCCGTAGCTGCGAACCGCTCGCATCAACCGGACCGGCATGCCACACTGCTTGATGCGAGCTGGTCGCAGCTGACGTGCGGGCCGCACGGCCCTGCAAAGGAAACCGAGGGGGACGTCGATGCACATCCCGGACGGCTACCTGAGTCCGCAGACCTGCGCCGTCGGCTACGCGGTGGCCGTGCCCGTCTGGATGGCGGCGGGCCGCAACGTGAAGCGAGTGGTGAAGAACCGCTACGTCCCCCTCGTGGCCCTCGGAGCCGCCTATTGCTTCTTGGTGATGATGTTCAACATCCCGATCCCTGACGGGACGACGGCCCATGCCGTCGGTGGAGTGCTCATCGCGGTGCTGCTCGGGCCGTGGGCGGCGACCGTCGCGGTGAGCGTCGCCTTGTTGATCCAGTGCCTCTTCTTCGGCGACGGCGGCGTGCTCGCCTTCGGCTTCAACGTGGTCAACATGGCGGTGGTCATGCCGTTCGTCGGCTACGCGGTGTACAAGACGCTCGCCCGCCGGCTCTCGTTGACCTCGCCGAGGCGGGCGCTGGCGGCGGGTCTGGGCGGCTACGTCGGCATCAACGCCGCCGCCCTGGCCGCCGCCATCGAATTCGGGCTCCAACCCGAGCTCTTCTACAAGACGAGCGCCAGCGGGGCGAAGATCCCCCTCTACGCCCCGTTCCACCTCTCGCAGACGGTCCCCGCCATGCTGCTCGCGGACTTGGCAGTGGCCGGGGTCGTCGAGCTCGTGCTCACCGCGGGCGTCGTCACCTACCTGCAGCGGGCCAACCTGCCGCTCCTACGGATCAACCACGGGGCCATTCCCGAATCCGACGCCCAGCTCCCGCCGCGCCGGCTCAGCCTGAAATGGATCTCCGCCGGTCTGGTGGGCATGGCCGCCCTCGTGCCGCTCGGGCTGCTCGCGTCCGGGACGGCCTTCGGCGAGGACGGCCCGGGCTCGCTCGATCTGAGGGAGTACGGGCTGAGCGCGGTGCCGACCGGGTTGGCCAAGTACAGCGACTTCTGGAGCCACGCGTTGTTGCCGGGCTACGACTTCGGCAGCGGCGACCATCCCACCGTCGGCTACTACGTGTCGGCCTTTCTCGGCACGCTGCTGATCGGGCTCGTGGTGCTCGGTGCCTTCGCGCTGATCCGCTTCCGAAGGAAGCGCACGGCGGGCAGGGTCGAAGCGAGGGTCAGGACGTGAGCCGCGTCGCTCCTCGCGATCGCGTCGCTCCTCGCGATCGCGTCGCCCCGCATTGGCTACTGCAGCGCGAGGTTGGGCTGTGCGCCTGCGGGTGCATCGGCAAGCGCAAGAAGGTCGGCTTCGTCGAGAAGACCCTGACCGGCGCGTCGGGGGTGCTCCGTCAAGCCCTCTTCTCCGAGGACGTCGCCGGTCAGGGGGGCCTGCTGCAGGCACTCGACGCTCGGGTCAAGCTGGTGACGCTCGCCGGCCTGCTCGTGGCGGCCGCCTTCGTGCACAGCCTCCCGGTGCTGGTCGCCGTCTACGCGGCGACGCTCGTGCTGGCCGTGGCCAGCCGGCTGTCCCTTTCGTCGTTCGTCCGGCGGGTGTGGCTCTTCGTCCCGGTCTTCACGGGCATCGTCGTGCTGCCGGCCACGCTGAACCTGATCACGCCCGGGACCATGGTGATCCCACTGGGGACGTGGTTCGGCCACCGCGTCGGCGTCACCTCCGAAGGGCTGATCGGCGCGGCCACCATCGTGATCCGGGTGGCCACGTCGATCTCGCTGGTCGTGCTGCTGACCCTCACCACGCCCTGGAACCGTCTCCTGGCCGCCCTGCGCGCCCTCTTCGTGCCGAAGATGTTCATCCTCGTCCTCGGGATGGCGTACCGCTACGTGTTCCACCTCCTCGGCACGGTGACCGACATGTACACGGCGCGGCGCGCCCGCACCGTCAGGACCACGGGGGAGGTGGCCAACGGGCGGAAGTTCGTCGCCGCCTCCGCCGGGGCGCTCTTCGCCAAGGCGCATGTGCTGTCCGAGGAGGTGTACCAGGCCATGGTGGCCCGCGGGTACACGGGCAACCCCCGGGCGTTGCACCCGGACCGCGTCCGGGCCGTCGACGTCATCTGGATCTCCGGCTGCGCGCTCGCCGTCGCGCTCGTCCTCGGAGCTGACCGTGTCGTCGGTTGAAGCGCGGGCTGACGGCGCCGGCGCGGCGCCGGTGCTGCTCGAGGCGACCGGGCTCACCTTCCGCTACCTGGGGCGATTCCCCGCCTTGGACGATGTGTCGCTGCGCGTCGCCGAGGGGGAACGAGTCGCGCTCCTCGGCGCCAATGGCTGCGGGAAGTCGACCTTGCTCAAGGTGCTCGACGGCCTGCTCTTCCCCGACGCCGGGACCTACTCGGCCTTCGGGCAGGCCGTCACCGAGGACCATCTCGAGGACGACCAGTTCTCTCGTGGGTTCCGCTCCCGCGTCGGGTTCATCTTCCAGAACTCCGACGCGCAGGTCTTCTCGCCGACCGTGCGCGAGGAGATCGCCTTCGGCCCGCTGAACATGGGCCTCGACGTCGACACCGTCCGACAGCGCGTCGAGGACACCCTCGGCATGCTGGACATCGCCGATCTCGCCGAGCGGGCGCCGTATCAGCTCTCGGGCGGCGAGAAGAAACGGGTGGCGATCGCCTCGGTGCTCGTCATGAATCCCGAGGTGCTGCTGTTCGACGAGCCGACGGCCGCGCTCGACCCGCGTACCCAACAGTGGCTCATCGAGCTGATCGTGGAGTTGAACGGAGCGGGCAAGACCGTCGTGCTCGCCACCCACGAGCTCGACACCCTCGACCTGCTCGCCGACCGCTGCGTCGTGTTCTCCGAGGACCATCGGGTGGCGGCGGAAGGGACCCCCGAGCAGATCCTGGAGAACCGCCCGCTCCTGCTGGACGTGAACCTCGTCCACGAGCGCAGTCGGTTGGGGTCCTGGATGGTGTCCTGAAGGTCTCGGGAGTGGCTCAGCCGCGGGCGCAGGACGCCCCGAAGGAACGCTCGTCGCTCGTCCAGCCCGGGACCTCGCCCTCGGGCCAGTAGTCCCCGGTGTGAGGGTCCTGCACGTAGCGCACGGGGGCGGGCTCCCCGGAGGCGATGGCCCGCACCGCGGCGAGGAATCGGGCCACGTCGGCCGGGGCCGTGGACAGCCCGGCGCTGGCGCGCACCGCTCCTGGTATCTCCCGCCGGTCGCCCCGGCGGACCGCGGCCCGATAGGTGTCGACCTCTTGCGGGCTGAGCTGGAGCAGGCGCAGGAGATAGGGGTGCGCGCAGAAGCATCCGTGGCGGACGCCGATGCCGTACTCGGCACTGAGCCGTGCCGCCACGAGGGCGTGGTTCACCCCTTCGACCGTGAACGTGGCGATCGGCAAGGTCGGCTGCTCGAGTCCAGGCCCGAGGATGGTGACGCCATCGATGGCCGACAAGCCCTGGCGCAACGGCGCGGCCAGCTCGTCGTCGTGGGCCTCGATCTCGTCCCAGCCAAGGTCGACGAGCTCGCCGATCGCCGCGTCGAGCGCCACCGCTCCGACCACGTTCGGGGATCCCGCCTCTTCCCGCTCGGGCGGGTCGGTCCAGGCCACCTCGTCGAGGTCGACCAGGTCGACCGCGCCTCCTCCGACGAGGAACGGATCGCCCTCGGTGAAGGCCTCACGCGGCGCCACGAGCACGCCGGCGCCGAAGGGCGCGTACATCTTGTGGCCGCTCCACGCCACGAAGTCGGCGTCCGCCGGGAGCGGGCGATGCGGGGCGAGCTGCGCGGCGTCGACCATCACGGGGATGCTCCGCGCGTGGGCGGCGGCGACGAGCGCGTCGAGCGGAGGGAGCCATCCCGTCACGTTCGAAGCACCCGTCAGGGCCAGCAGCCTCGGGCGGGGCTCGGCGTCGAGCGCCGCCTCCACCGCGTCGAGCTCGAAGGTGCCGTCGCGCCCGCACTCGACGAAGCGCCGCGCCCCTCGCCGCACCCAGGGGAGGAGGTTGGCGTGATGTTCGACGACGGTCGTGACGACCACGTCGTCGCGGGCGAGCGGTATCCGGTAGGCGAGCATGTTGACGGCCTCGGTGGTGTTGCGGCAGAGGATGGCGAGGTGCGACCCGTCCATCGGGCGGCCCGCGAAGGCCAGGGCGCTGGCGCGGGCGCGCTCGTAGGCGAGCGTCGCCCGCCTCGACTTGAAGCCCGCCCCGCGGTGGACGCTCGAGTACCACGGCAGGAAGGCGTCGACCGCGCGCGCCACCGAGGGTAGGGCGCTCGTGGAAGCCGCCGCGTCGAGGTTCAGGTACGGGCGGCTCGTGCCGTCGACACACGGCACGAAGAGGTCGTCGCCCACGAGAGGCACCGGCAGCACCGTCATGACGCCATCATCGTCGATGGGGCCAGCGCGTCCTGCGAGGAGCGCAGGTCGACTAGGACTTCGCGGGTGCGACGTGCACCGCTTCCCGTCTCCGCGCTCTGCGCCGCGCTCGTCGCCGTGGTTCTCGGGGGCGGGTGCACCAGCTCCGGCAGCGACTCCTCGTCCGCCTCCACGCCGCCCGCGAGCGGGTCCTCCTCGGGTGCGACGACCACGGTCCGGTCGGCGGACTCGACGACGACCGCGGCCGCCGCCACGGCGGCTCCCGCCACCACGGCCCCGGCCACTACGGCCCCGGCCACCACGGAATGGCTGACCTTCCAGGCGTCGCCGGCCCGAACCGGCGCCGTGGGCGCGGGGCCAGATCCGGGGAGTCTGAAGCAAGCCTGGGTGACGTCCGCGCTGGACGGCGACGTCTACGGGGAACCGCTCGTCTTCGGTGGCCACGTCATCGTCGCCACCGAAGGTGACTCGGTCGTCTCCCTCGACGCCGCGTCCGGCTCGACGACGTGGTCGGTCAACCTGGGCCAGCCCGTGCCCCGCTCCGCCCTCGAGTGCGGCAACATCGACCCGACCGGGATAACCGGCACACCGGTGATCGACGCGACGTCGAACACGATCTACGTCGTCGCCTTCGTGTTGCCTGGCCGCCACGACCTCGTGGCCCTCGACGCCGCCACCGGCGCCGTCCGGTGGCGGCGGGCGGCTGATCCCCCGGGGCTCGATCCGCTGCACGAGCAGCAGCGCTCGGCGCTGACGCTGGTGGGTGGGCGGGTGTACATCGCGTACGGCGGCCTCTTCGGTGACTGCGGGCCCTACAAGGGCGCCGTCGTCTCCTACCCGGCGGAGGGTAGCGGCGAGCAGCAGTCCTGGATCGTCCCGACACAGCGCGAAGGCGGGATCTGGGCGCCTGCAGGCGTGACCGTTGCCGCCAGCGGAGACCCCTTCCTCGCCACAGGCAACGCCGCCTCGTCCGATCCCGCCAACTTCGACGACGGCAACGCCGTAGTGCGGTTGCACCCGGACCTCACCGCCACCGACGTGTGGGCGCCGCAGGACTGGGCGTCGCTCAGCGCCACGGATGCCGACCTCGGCTCGCAGAACCCGCTGCTCCTCGACGCCGAGCGTCTCTTCATCGCGGGGAAAGGCGGGACCGGCTATGTGCTGGAGCAGGACCACCTGGGCGGCATCGGCGGTGAGGTGGCGAACGCGCAAGTGTGTGACGGGGGTGGTTTCGGCGGGAGCGGCACCGACGGGCAGATCGTGGTGGTCGGCTGCAGCGGCGGCCCCGTCGGGGTCCGTGTCGGAGGCGACGGGAAGATCTCCGTGGCCTGGCACGCCGACGGCGGCCGCTCCGGGGCCCCGATCCTCGCCGGGCCGATGGCATGGCTCGTCACCAACGAGGGCCACCTCCTCGCCCTCGACACGGCCACCGGCGCGTCACAGGCTGATGTCGACCTTGGTGACCGCATCCCCGGGTTCCCGACGCCCACCGTCGTACAGAGTGCCGTCATCGTGGCCGCCGGCGACCGGGTGATGATGTTCCGCTGACGCGGGGCTGTCAGCTCGACGCCGGATGGACGGCGTGCGTGTTGGAGGGGTCGGCGTACGAGCCGGGCATGGCATCCGGCCGCTCGACGCGGAGGAGCGCGATCGTGGCCCCTCCCGGGCGCTGGAGCACCGCCGCGGGGCCTTCGGGCGTGCCGAAACCGCTCGCCTCCACCACCCATCCTGCCTCGGCGAGCGTGGCGACTGTCCCCTCGAGGTCGACGACGGCGTAGATCGGCAGGATGGAGCCCGGTGGGCGGTGGTCCGCGACAAGGACCACCGGCGGTGACCCGAGATCGACGGCAGCCACGTCGGCGCCGAAGGCGCGGAAGCGCCAGCGCGCCTTCGCCCCGTCGACGCCGAGCCACGCGGCGAGGTCGGAGGAAGTATCCGATGTCCCCACGTAGAGGTAGCGCAGCTCCACGCGCCGGAGGGTAACGGCCCCGGGGCGGCGGTCAGGCTGTCTTGATGCCCATGGTCATGGTGGTGACGTAGCCAGAGCTGTTCGGAACCAGCGTCAACGTGGAGGCCGACCCCCCGCCCGCGCAGATGTTGTCGGTCGCATTGCGCGTCGACCGGGCGCCTCGGGCCGAATACGGAGGCTGGCTGGCAAACACGGTGTCGGTGAGGTCGTCGTCGAAGAAGAGCTGCCCGGTGTGGACGACCTGCCCCCGACGTGAACCTTCACATGGATGTGCACGGTTCGACCCGTGTACCACCCCGGGTAGATGGTGGTGAAGGTCGCCTTCCCGTTGGCATCGGTGACCTGCGTCCCTCGGAGGAACGTGCCGTCGTCGGCCGCGGACGAGCCGCCGTTGGCCTGTTGGCTCGCGCCGACAAACCCCGAATAGAGACCGTTGGCGTCGCAGTGCCAGAGGTCGATCGCGGCGCCTTTGACGGGCTGGCCAGTCGAGGCATCGACGACGACGAAGCCGAGCGACAAGGGCTCGCCCTGTCGGTCTTCGACGATGTCGGCGCGCACCAGGTCCAAGTCGAGGTAGTACGGACCCTCGGTCATCTCCGGGGCCAGCACGACGGCCCCGCTGGTGGTCGCCGTGGCCGCGGTGGTCGCCGTGGCCGCGGTGGTCGCCGTCGCCCCGGTCGTTGCTGTCCCACCGTTGCCCCCGGTCCCGCCCGTAGTCGCGGTGGTGCCGTTCGTGGCCACCCCACTCGTGGCCGATGAGGAGCCGCCACACGCGGCCAGCGCGGCCGTGAGGGCGACGCTACCCATCCCGACCAGGACGGCCCGCCGCGTCAGCGACCGCGGACTTGACGTCGCGTCAGCGGCGCCCACATGTTGGGCCAAGGGCGCAAGGGCCGCCTCGAGATCACGGCCCTCGCCGGGCGAGACGAAGGCGACGACCTCCGGCCCCCGATCCGCCCACCACGTTGGGAGATCGCAGGCGCGGCAGCCGGGAGGCAGGAAGACGACCCGAGTCCAGCCGAGGGCGGTGGCGAGCCGCGACGCGGTGTCGGACATCGCCGACCCAACTTCGCTGTCGACGGCGAGAACGAGCTCCCATCCGCCATCGAGACGCGCCCGCAAGTGCTCGTGGAGCCGCACCAGGCTGCCATCGGTGAGCTCGGCCCACCCGGGGGCGGTGACCACCGCCACCTTCGGTGAGGTCAACGAAAGGTCAGCGGTCATGAGCCGATCATCGACGGGCGACACTCCCGCAGGCTTGGACCCCCCTGGGAAGGAGCTGGGAGCCGCGTCGGCGCAATCGGTCGCGAGCACGTCGCGCCTGCCGGCGGATCGTCCGGATGCATCGGCCCATGCTTCCCGGGCGACGGAGGGGATGCCAGGCCAGCACGATTCGGGGCTGGCGGCCAGGAACGGGTCGATGGACTCGCCGGCGGGTGGGGGGTGCGCCAGTCGGTACGTGCCTCGCCGCACCCGGACGGTGCGCCCCTGGTCGGTCTCCAACCGCAGCGCGTCGGACAAGGCCTTTACGGGATGGCGGCTTCCCACGGCATAGCCGGCCAAGTGCAAAGCGACATGCAGCTCGTACAGGCTCAACTCGCCGTGCGCGGCCAGCAACGCCCGGGCCGTACGACGCAGGTCGTAGCCCACCAGAACCTCCGCGTTCGCCGGCAAGGGCGGCAGCGGAGGACGGTCCGGCGGCGGCGGGCGGCGCCCCCGGCACCACGACAACCGCGGCCACAACACCTCGTGCACCTGGCGGGCCTCGGTCAACAGCTCCCGCCGCCGCCGCACGAGGCCCACCGCCGCGGCGTCGAGGGCGTTGAGGTCTGCCACGAGCCGCGCCCGGCGGCGGTCGACCAATCGCCGCTCGGCCGGCGCCAAACCTGAACGGCGCCGCAAACGGGCAAAGGGATCATCGAACAGCCGCCACGGCGACGCCGGCAGCGACCCGTCCGGACGATCAGACCCCATGTCGGCCTCCCACACCGCGTCAGAACCGCACGACTCAACCGGCGCCGATTCGAGGCTCGACACGAAACCAGCCGCCAGCATGCCACCCCCCTGTCACACAAATCCCCATCCGCCTCCCGTCTTCCACTCCGTGGATCACCGAATCGGTACCGAATCGATGTCCCATGGCGGCGGAGGCGCCCGTGGCCGGTTGGGGGCCGCGGCCGGGGTCGCGAACTGCGGCGGGCCGCGACCGGCCGCGTGTCCCGAACTGAGTGCTACGCCGCGCCGCCGAAGACGAAGTCCTCGATGAGGGCGGCCAACTCGAGTGGGGTGTCTCCTTGCACGCTGTGGCCGGCAGCGTGGACGTGCTCCACGCGAGCGTCGGGCAGCCGGCGGAGCAACTCGGCTTCGTCGGCGTCGTCGACCACGGACTGCGGCCGCATGCCTCGCACGAGCATGACCGGCACGCGAACTGAGCCAAGTACATCCCACAGGGCGGCCCAGTCGGATTCTCCGGGGCGCGATCCGTCGCCGAGGCTGTCGAAGCGGCGGTATCGCCACATCCAGCTCCCGTCGTCCAACTGCACCGCGTTGTGGAGGATGCCACGGCGGAGGGAAGACACGCTCCGGCCCGGATTGTGCTCGACGGTCCGGGCGAGGATGTCGTCGAAGCTGGGGAACGTCCGCGGACCGTTCACGAACGCGGTGATGGCCTCCGACTTCGCGGCCGTGACACCGGGGGTCACATCAACGAGGACGAGGGCGCGGACCAAGGCGGGGAACTCGCCTGCGAGCGCGATCGAGGTGAGGCCCCCGAGGGACATCCCGACGACCGTGGCCGCGTCCGGTGCGAGCACCGCCAGCGCCGCGGCGACATCGGCCGCGTTCCCCGAGGCGGACAGCTGTCCGTGCGGGCGGGTCCCCGGGTCGTCCGAGTGCCCGTGCCCGGGGAGATCGATCGCGACGAGTGGACGATCGAGAGCCATCGCCACCGTGTCCCATGTGTGCGCGTTCTGGGCGCCTCCGTGCAGGAAGGCCAGCTCCGCCGGACGATCGCCCCAGACCAGGGCGCTCAGGCGGCGGCCGGGCTCCACCTCCACCGCTTCACGGCGAACGACGGGCGGCACGGCGAACGGCAGCCCGAACTCGGCCGCGTTCTCGTGGAACAACCCGAGCTCGTCGTAATCGATCCGCTCGCTCATGGAGCCACCCGCGCCGCCATCTGCACCGCCCGGATGATGCCTTGGTAGCCGGTGCACCGGCAGAGGTTGCCGGACAGACCCTCGACGATGTCGGCCTCGGTCGGGTCGGGATTGGCGCGCAACAGGGCGGTGATGCTCACCACGAATCCGGGCGTGCAGAAGCCGCACTGGAGCCCGTGGCAGGCCCGCATCGCCTCTTGGACCGCGCTCAGCCCGCCGCCTGGTGGTGTCAGGCCCTCGACAGTGACGATCTCGCTCCCCTCCACCTGCACCGCGAAGAGCAGGCACGAACGAACCGCGTCGCCATCGCACAACACCGTGCACGCTCCACATACGCCGTGCTCGCAACCGAGGTGGGTACCGGTGAGGCCGCAGTCCTCCCGGAGCACATCCGACAGCAGCTTCCTCGGCTCGACGCGGACGCGGTAGGAGCGATCGTTCACGCGCAAGGTGATCGGCACCTCGTCGTCGATCACGCGACCGCCTCCTCGAGCGCACGACCGAGGGCGCGCCGGACGATCCTCCCCGCCACGACTCGCCGGTAGACCCCCGAAGCGTGGAGGTCGTCACGAGCGTCGATGGCGCTCGACACGATCTTGCCGACCCCCTCGAGGTCGACGCGCGGACCGCCTGCGATCACGGCCGCCTCGGCCTCGGCCACCCGGACGGGTGTCGAGGCCACGCCGAAGAGGGCGATGGCCACGCGGCGCACACGACCATCGTCGACCTCGACGGCACACGCCGTGCCGACGAGGGCGAAGTCGCCGTGGCGGCGCGCCACTTCCTCGACGGCGAAACCGCACTGCCCCGTCCACACAGGGAACTCGACCGCGGTGACGAGCTCGTCGTCGCGGAGCGAGGTGGACCAAGTTCCCTCGAAGAAATCCTGGGCGGCGATGCGCCGTATCCCGGACGGCCCGAGAGCCTCGATCACTGCATCGAGCGCGAGCGCCACAGCGGGCAGCTCGCTCGCCGGGTCGGCATGGGCGATCGAGCCCCCAACCGTGCCTCGGTTGCGGATCTGGAAGTGCCCGATGTGGGGCAGCGCCCGGGCGACGAGCGGGGCCGCCTCGGCCACCAGCGGATCGTGCTCGGCTCGGGCCTGACGAGTCATCGCCGCGATGCGGAGGTGCCCGTCGACTCGCGCGATGCCCTGCAGCGCCGCCACCCGGTTGAGATCGACCAGGTGGGCGTAGCGGGCCAGACGCAACGAGAGCATCGGCACCAGGCTCTGGCCTCCGGCCAGCGGCTTGGCCTCGTCACCGTGCTCGGCCAGCAGCGAAATCGCCTCGCCCACCTCGCTCGGTGCGTGGTACCCGAAAGCCGCCGGTTTCACCGGTGCCCGACGATCACGCTGCCCATGTTCTCCTCCGTACTCCAGCGTGGGCGCGGCCCGCAACCCCACGCCTGCATGGAGCATGATGGCGCGGGCGGCTGGAGCCGCGTCGCGCAGGACGCTGGCGCGTCCCTGCCTCGAGCGAAGAGGTCGGAACCGTGAACCTCATGATGCTGTTGGAGATGGCGTCGCAGACCGCGCCGGATCGGGTGGCGTTCGGCCCGATGGACGGCGGGATGACCTATGAACGCCTCTACGACCTCGCTGCTCGTGGCGCCACCTTCCTCCGCGCCCGACCGGGCGAGCGGCTCCTCTACACGGACGAGTCCTCGCCCGCCCTGCCGGTGGCGTTGTTCGCGGCATCGTGGGCAGGCCAACCGTTCGTCCCGCTCAGCTACCGGCTCGCGGACGACCGGCTGCAGGCCCTCGTCGGCGGTCAGGCCCCGGCTTTCCTGCTGCACGCCGATTCGGACGCGGACCGGACCGCGGGCATCGAAGGCGTCGAGCAGCTCTCGTCCGGTGACTTCCTACGGGCCATCGAGGCGGAGGAGCCCGCCGAGCCGGACTGGTCCTACGACGGAGAGGACATCGCCATCCTGCTCCACACGTCGGGCACTTCCGGGCTGCCGAAGGTGGCCATCCTGCGCCAGCGGCATCTCGTGTCGTACGTGTTCGGCTCCGTCGAGCTCCTCGGCGCGGGGGAGGACGAGGCGACGCTCGCGTCCGTCCCGCCATACCACATCGCCGGGATGGCGGGCATCCTCACGGCCTCCTATGGCGGCCGACGCCTCGTGCAGCTGCCGAGCTTCGAACCGGACGAGTGGGTGCATCTGGCCCACGCGGAGCACATCACCCACGCCATGGTCGTGCCCACGATGCTGGGCCGGATCCTCGAGGTCCTGGAGCGCGAAGAGGAGAGCCTTCCCAGCCTCCGCCACCTCTCCTACGGCGGCGGGCGCATGCCCGTACCGACGATCGAGAAGGCGATGCGGCTGCTGCCGGGAGTGGACTTCGTGAACGCCTACGGCTTGACGGAGACGAGCTCGTCGATCGCCGTCCTCGGCCCCGAGGAACATCGCGAGGCCCTCAGCAGCGACGAGCCGGCCGTGCGAGCCCGGCTGGCGTCGGTCGGGCGTCCGTTGCCCTCGGTCGAGGTCTCGATCCGGGACGCGGAAGGTGAGGTCGTCGCCTTGGGCCAGCGCGGAGAAGTGTGGGTGCGCGGTGACCAGGTGTCGGGCGAGTACAAGGGCAGCTCGTTGCTCGACGCCGAGGGCTGGTTCCCCACGAAGGACGCCGGCTACATCGACGAGGAAGGCTTCCTGTTCCTCGACGGGCGTATCGACGACGTGATCATCCGCGGCGGCGAGAACCTCTCGCCCGGGGAGATCGAAGACGTGCTCCTCCTCCACCCGGCCATCCAGGACGCGGTCGTGCTCGGCCTGCCCGACGTCGAGTGGGGCGAGGTGGTCGCCGCCGTCATCGTGCCCGAAGAGGGCGCCGTGGTCGACGAGGACGACATCCGAACCTGGGTCACCCAGCACCTCCGCTCGTCGCGCGCCCCGGCCGTCGTCGACGTGCGGACCGAGCTGCCCTACAACGAGACGGGGAAGGTCCTTCGCCGAGTCCTCCGGCCGGAGCTGGCCGAGCGCCACCCACCTGCCGCGACGTCCTGAACCGGTGGGCGCAACTCAGGGAACGGGCAGCCACGTTCAAGTGGGCGGCGTCGTCGCCGAAGGGCTCGTCAAGCGCTTCGGGACGTTCACCGCCCTCGACGGGGTCGACTTCGCCGCGCCTGCGGGCACGGTGACGGGCCTGCTCGGGCCGAACGGCGCCGGGAAGACGACCACCATCCGCATCCTCACCACCCTGCTCCAACCGGACGGAGGGTGGGCCGCCGTCGCCGGGTACGACGTCGTGCACCAGCCCCAGCTCGTCCGAGCGGTGATCGGGCTGACGGGCCAGTACGCGGCCGTCGACGAGGATCTCAGCGGCCGGGAGAACCTCGTGTTCATCGGCCGGCTGTCTCGAGTACCGAAAGGTCGCGCCAAGCAGCGAGCTGCACAACTGCTGTCGGCCTTCTCGTTGAGCGACGCCGCCGATCGCCCCGTCCGCACGTACTCCGGAGGCATGCGCCGGCGCCTCGACCTGGCCGCCAGCCTCATCGTCTCGCCCCCGGTGCTGTTCCTCGACGAGCCCACGACCGGATTGGATCCGCGCAGCCGGCTTGAGCTCTGGGAGGTCATCACGGAGCTTCGCGACCAGGGCACCACGATCGTGCTCACGACGCAGTACCTGGAGGAGGCGGATCAGCTGGCCAGCTCGATCAGCGTCATCGACGGCGGCCACATCATCGCCGAGGGCACTGCGGACGAGCTGAAGGCCAAGGTGGGCGGCGACGTCTTGGACCTCACGCTGGCCGAGCGCGCCCAGTTGCAACCGGCGCTCGCCGCCCTGCAGCGCGCCTTCCTCCTCGGCGAGGGCGACACCGTCATCGACCCCGACCTCGGGCGGGTCCAGGTACCCGTCCCCTCGGGTCCCGGCGCGCTGGTGGACGCCATGCGCATCCTCGACGCCGAGGGCATCGCCATCGGCGATCTGGCTCTTCGGCGGCCCTCGCTCGACGATGTGTTCCTCACCCTGACCGGCCACACCGCGGAGGATCAGAACCGACAACCGACCCAGAGTCGCAGGAGCCCACGGGCATGAGCGCCGTCACCACTGCCATCACCACCGAACGCGTCGCCGGCACGGCCGAGGAGCGCGCCGCACTGCCATTCTCCCGGGTGGTGGCGGACATCGCGCTGGTCGCGCAGCGCAACCTGCGGCGCATCCTCCGCAACCCGCGCCTCATCGTCTTCACGACGATCCAGCCGCTGATGCAGCTGATCCTGTTCGCCTACGTCTTCAACGCCGTCGCCACGGTGCCCGGCGTCGACTATCGCAGCTTCGTGATCCCCGCCGTGCTGGTGCAGACAATGACCTTCGCCGGGATGACGTCCGGAGTGGGCATCGCCAACGACCTGCACACGGGGATGGTGGAACGGCTCCGCTCCCTGCCGATCGCGCGCTCGGCCTTCCTCGTGGGGCGCACGGTGGCCGACAGCACTCGTCTGGGGATCCAAGCGCTGCTCCTCGTCGCCGCCGGCACGGTCATCGGCTTCCGCTTCCACAACGGCTTCCCTGCGGGAGTCGGGATGGTCCTCGTCGTGGTGCTCTTCGGCATCGCCCTCACGTCGTTCTCCGGATGGGTCGGGCTCTCCGTCGGCGATCCGGAGACGGTGCAAGCGGCGGTCTTCATCCCGATGCTGCCGCTCATCTTCACCAGCTCGGCGTTCGCCCCCGTCGACCGGCTGCCCGGCTGGATGCAACCGCTCGCCCGCGTCAACCCGGTGACCTCGGCCATCGACACCGCTCGCGGACTGGCGCTGGGGTCGCCCCACCTCCCCAGCTCCGCGTTGCACTTCGCCCTCTGGTGGTTCGGGATCGTAGTGGTCTTCACCTCTCTCGCCGTCCGCCAGTACCGGGCAGGATGAGTCCGTGAGCGACATCGTTCACCGCTTGGCCCGGCTCGAGGCGGCCGAGGACGCCCGCAACCTCATGGCCGCGTACGCCACAGCTTGTGATGCCGAGGACGTCCTCGCCCTCAGCGCGATCTTCGCCCCGGACATGGTGCTCGAGACACCACACCGGAGGTGTGAGGGACGCGAGGCCGTCCTCGACTTCTACCGCGAAGCCTTCGCGACCGGCGCGAGCTCGAAGCGTCACTTCGTGACGAACGTCATCGTCGACCGGAGCGGCCCGCAGCTCGTCGGGCGCGCCTACTTCATCGTCGTCAGTGCCGACGGCGACCGACCGCTCGTCGGCTGGGGCCACTACCGCGACACCTTCGCCGAGCGCGACGGGCGCCTCGTGTTCGTGACCAAGTGGATCGAGCTCGAGCTGCAGGTCGACGCCCGGCAAGGCTGGGCCGAGCTCATGTCCCGGCCGGCGCCGCGATGACGGTCGCCGGCTCGCGCGTGCCGCGGGCCCGGCCGTGACCGAGCGCCTCGCGGGCCGGGTCGCAGTCGTGACCGGGGCGGCGAGCGGGCTCGGCGCGGCAACCGCCCGCCGGCTCGTCACCGAAGGGGCCCGCGTGGTGCTGGCCGACCTCCAGGTCGATCCGGGCACGAGCTTGGCCGAGGAGCTCGGACCCGCGGCCCGGTTCGTACGAACGGACGTGACCGACGAAGCCTCGGTCGCCGGCGCCATCGACGCCGCCGTGGAGCGATTCGGGCGCCTCGACATCATGTTCAACAACGCCGGTGTCATCGGTGCGGTCGGCCCCATCTCGGCGCTCGACGCCGCCGACTACGAGTTCACGTTGGCCGTCAACCTTCGAGGCACCGTCTTCGGGATGAAGCACGCCGCCAGGGTGATGGAACCCGAGCGCTCGGGCGTCATCCTCTCGACGACGAGCCCGGCCGCCGTCGCCGGCGGCCTGGGTCCTCACGTCTACAGCGCAGCGAAGGCGGGGGTGATCGGCCTCACGCTGTCGGTCGCCGCCGAGTTGCGCCCGAAGGGCATCCGGGTCAACGCGATCATGCCGGGCGCCATGGTGACAGCCATGACCGCGGACCTGAGCGTGGGCGACGTTACGGATCTCGCCGGGGCCACTGCGGCACTCGGGCAGTCCGCGCTCACGACCCGACCGGGCCTGCCCGAGGACATCGCCGCCGCGGTCGTGTACCTGGCCAGCGACGACGCCGCCTTCGTGACGGCCACCGTGCTGCGGGTGGACGGTGGCCTCACGATGGCACCGGGACGGTCGCGCATGGCTCAGAACGACTTCACGGGAACGGTGATCCGCGAGGCTGGTGGGCGCGGCCCCGCGGCGAATCAGGCGGCTGACGGTCGGGCCGAGCCCGGTGGGCGCGGCCCCCGCGGGGAGTCAGGCGGCTGACGGTTCGGGCCGAGCCGTCGGGATAGCCGGGCAGCCGGCCGCCCCGGTCTGCTAGGATTGCGCAACACACTGTCGCATAGTGGAACGCCACGTCGCAGCACGCCGCGAGACTGGGGTGAGACCGGTCGCATGCCCCCATCCGTCGAGGTCCTCCGTCGATGAGACTGGCCCTGCGCTACGACATGCGGGCCCCGGCCATCGGCGCTCCGGCCTCCGAGCTGTACCCGGCTTCCATCGACCAAGTCGAATGGGCCGACCGCCTCGGGTTCGAGACGGTGTACCTCGCCGAGCACCACGGCGCTGACGACGGCTACTGCCCGTCCCCGATCGTGCAGGCCGCGGCCATGGCGGCGCGCACGACCGGCATCGAGTTGCACTTCTCGGCGCTGATCGCCGTGCTCCACCATCCACTGCGACTGGCCGAGGACCTCGCGGTGCTCGACCTCATCAGCGGCGGGCGCGTCGCGGTGACCCTCGGGCTCGGGTACCGACCCCACGAGTACCAGATGCTCGGCGTCGACAAGGCCGAGCGGGTGGGCATCATGGAAGAGACCATCCGGGTCCTCGAACAGGCGTGGACCGGCGAGCCCTTCGAGTTCCGCGGCCAGACGGTGGTGGTGCGGCCCAGGCCTGCCCGCAGGCCGCGTCCGCCGCTCTACATGGGCGGATCGAGCGAGGCCTCCGCCTACCGCGCCGCCCGCCTCGGCGACAACTACTTCCCGGCCACGCCGGGACTGCTCGAGATCTACCAAGCCGAGCGGCGCCGGCTGGGCCTCCCCCTGCCGCCGCCGCCGCCGAGACGCGGGCCCCTGTTCCTCTTCGTGAGCGATGACCCCGAACGCGACTGGGAGGTCGTGGGGCCTCACGTCCTCTACACGAGCAACTCCAACGCCACGTGGGCGCTCGAACGAGGCGTCGGGGCCACCCCGTATCCCTTGGTCGAGGATGTCGCCGGCCTGAAGCGCAGCCCGGCCTTCGCCGTGGTCACGCCCGAGGAGTGCGTCGAGCTGGCCATGGCCCTCGGCGAAGACGCCGAGCTGGTCTTCCAACCGCTGATGGGCGGGCTCCCGTCGGCCATCGGCTGGGCCAGCCTCCAGCGCTTCGAGGCCGAGGTGCTCCCCCACCTGGAGGCGGCCGGGCTCCGCCCGGCGCGCCCTGCGTCGCAGAAGGAGGCGGTGCCATGACCATCGCCATCGTCGGCGTCGGCGAGACCGACTACCAGTGGAAAGACGAGCGGCCCGTCGCCGCCCTAGCCCTCGACGCCACCCGCCGGGCGCTCGCCGATGCCGGCCTCACCGGTGCCGACGTCGACGGCTTCGTCATCGAAGGCACGACCCTGGGCGAACGGGCGCCCATCGATGAGATCGCGCACCGCATCGGGGTCCGCAACCGAGCCTTCAGCGCCCAGCTCGGCATCGCCGGCTCCGGCACGGTCGGGGCACCCATCGTGGCCGAGCTCGCCATCGAGGCCGGCCTGGCCGACGTCGTGGTGAGCTACTACGGCATCAACCTCAGCCGGCGCGGCCCGGGCGGCGCCTACGCCTACCACGCCGGCGACGAGGCCAAGGCCTGCTTCGAGATGCCGTTCGGCTACTACGGCCAAGCCGTCTACTTCGCCGCCGCGGCCGCTCGCTACCAACACGAGTACGGACTCACCAGCGAGCAGCTCGGCGCGGTGGCCATCGCCACCCGTGAGCACGCGGACGCGGACACCCAACGCCTTGCGCCGCCAGCCGCTCACCATGGACCAGTACCTCGCCGATGCCGTCGTGGCCGACCCGTTGCGCAAGCTCGACTGCTGCCTCGTGAACGACGGCGGGGTCGCCTTCGTGATGACCAGCTTGGAGCGGGCCCGCAACCTCGCCAAGCCCCCGGTGGTGGTCGCAGGCGCTGGCTTCGGCTCGAAGCCGGTGACCCAGTCGCAGTACTTCAGCCAGAGCGCCAGCCTCGTGACCACGGCCGCCACGATCAGCGGGCCGCTTGCTTTCAAGAAGGCGGGGCTGACCCCCGCCGACGTGGACGTGGCCGAGATCTACGACTGCTTCACCATCTCGATGCTCATCCAGCTGGAGGACCTCGGGTTCGCCCCGAAAGGCGAAGGCGCCGCCTTCGCCGCGAGCGGCGCCCTCGGGCCTGGCGGCCGCCTGCCCGTCAACACCCATGGCGGGCTGCTGTCGCAGTCGTACCTCGTCGGCGGCAACCACGTGGTGGAAGCCGTCCGCCAACTGCGGGGCGAGCGGGGCGAGGCCCAGGTACCCGACGTAGAGGTGGCCCTCGTAGCCGGGCTGGGCGCGCCCGAGCACTCCACCCTCCTCCTGACGGTCGACCGGTGACTCGCCTCCCCCACTTCGATCCGCCGGCCGACAGCGACATGGCCCGGCCGTTCTGGGAGGCCGTGGAACGGCGTGAGCTGGCCCTGCCTCGCTGCTCGGCCTGCGGACGCTGGCAGTGGTACCCGGACGCCGCCGGGCCCGACTGCCCTGGCGCCGAGCTCGTCTGGGAGCGCGTGGCCACCACCGGCGCCGTCCACACCCGCACCACCGTGCGGCGCGGCTTCCTGCCCGGCGGCGCAGCGGACCCGCCCTTCGTGGTCGGCTTCATCGAGCTCGACGGGGTCGACGGCGTGCGATTGGTGGCCAACCTGGCCGACGAGAGCATCGGGATCGGCGACCGGGTGCGGGCCACCTTCGAGACCGTCGGCCATCGGTTGCATCCCTTCTTCGTTCCCGAGACCTCGGGCTGAGGCCCGGCCCGGGACCCCGGACCCTCGCGGAGGTCGTTCGATGCCAGGACCGCTGGAAGGACTCGTGGTCGTCGACGCCAGCTGGGGCATGCCCGGCGCGGTTACCGGCATGCTCCTCGCCGACTACGGCGCCACCGTCGTGAAGGTCGAGCGCCCGGGCGGAGGGCCCGACCGGGAGAGCCCGGCCCGGGCCGCGTGGGAGCGGGGCAAGCGCTCCGTCACGCTGGACCTGGCCTCCGCGGAGGGCGTGGCGCGGCTGCTCGAGCTGATCGGCGCAGCCGACGTGTTCATCGAGTCGTTCCGGCCCGGCGCCGCCACCGAGCGTGGGTTCGGCTACGACCTCGTGCACCGCGACCATCCCCGCGTGGTGTACTGCTCGATCACCGGTTACGGCCAGGACGGACCGTGGCGTGACCGGCCCGGCTTCGACTCCCTCGTGGCGGCGCGGCTCGGGGTGATGGCCGAGCAGACGGGCCACCAACCCGGCCCGACCTTCCTCGGCCATCCGAGCATCGGCTACGGCACCGCCTTCCTGGCCACCATCGGCATCCTCGGCGCGTTGCGCGCCCGGCACCTGACCGGCGCCGGCCAATTCGTCGACGCCTCGCTGCTCGACAGCGTGGTGGCCCAGAGCGCCATGAACTGGTGGTGGAACGCGTACGACGTCTCCTACCTCGCCCGCAGCGGCACCGAGCTCGGCTTCGGCCGCAACCGCATCATCACCGACCTGTTCCTGTGCGGCGACGGCGAGTACCTCATGATCCACACCGGGGGCGAGGGCGGGTTCAAGCGCACGATGGACATCCTCGGGGTGGGCGACGTGGTGCGCAGCATTGACGGGCCCGAGATGGCCGTGCCCCTCGACGACGACGAGTACCACGCCGCCCGGCACCTGGCGCCAGCGGCCTTCGCCGCCCGCCCCCGCGAGGAGTGGGTGAAGTTGTTCCACGCCGCCGACCTCGCCGCACTGCCCGTCCTCCACCCGACCGAGGTGCTGCTCGACGAGCAGGTGCGCTTCGCCGACGTGGTGGTGGAGCTGCCCGATCACGCCGGTCGGCCGCTGCGTCAAGTGGGCCCGGTGATCAAGTTCCGTGCCTCACCACCCGACCGCCCGACAGCGGCGCCACTGGTGGGCGCCGACGACGGCCAGTTCGACGAGCTGCTCGCGGGCATGAGCCCCCAGCGCGAGGACACCGCCGCGCCCCGCCCGCTCGCCCACGCCCTCGACGGGCTCCGGGTGCTCGACTTCAGCAGCTTCTTCGCCACCGCCTACGGCGCCAAGCTGCTGGCCGACCTCGGGGCCGACGTCATCAAGGTGGAGACCCTCGGCGGCGACCAGATGCGACCGATGCCCGACTTGTTCGAGGCCAGCAATCGCGGCAAGCGCAACCTCGCCGTCGACCTGAAGTCGCCCGCCGGGCGCGAGGTGGTGGCCCGCCTCGTGGCTACCAGCGACGTGGTCATGCACAACCTCCGTCCGGGCAAGGCCGAGAAGCTGGGTATCGGCTACGACGAGCTGGCCGGCATCCGCCCCGATCTCATCTACTGCTACCTGCCCGGGTTCGGTTCGGCGGGCCCGAAGGCGCACCTGAAGAGCTTCGCCCCGCTCGTCTCGGGGTTCACCGGTCTGCTCTACGAAGGTTCCGGGGAAGGCAACCCGCCCATCCGGCGGGTGATCGGGAACGAGGACTACTACAACGGCTTCCTCGGCGCGGTCGCCGTCCTCTTGGCCCTCGAGCACCGCAACCGGACGGGCCAGGGCCAGTACCTGGAGAGCCCGCACCTCCACTCGAGCCTGTTCGTCACCACCGAGCAGTGTCTCGGCCCCGACGGACAGGCCGTCAGCCCCTGGCAGCTCGACCACGACCAGCGCGGCTTCGGCCCGCTCTGGCGGCTCTATGCCACCGCCGACGGCTGGTTGGTCCTCGCGTGTCTCGGCGACGCCTGCTTCGCCCGACTCACCGCCGCCCTCGCCCTCGACGGCTTCGCCCATCCGGACGCACCGGGCGGCGACCCCGTGAAGCTGGCCGACGCCATCGGTGAGCGGCTGGGGAGCTTGACCTCCGAGGAGGCGTTCGCGCTGCTCGACGGCAACGGGGTGCCCTGCGAGGTGGCCCTCGCCGACCCCTACATGCCCGAGTTCCTCTGGGACGAGTGGGCCCACGAGACCCAACGGGTGGTCGAGCACGAGCACTACAGCGTCGGGTTCATCCGCGAGATGGGCCTCACCGTGCGCCTGTCCGACACGCCGGGCATCATCAAAGGCGCCGCCCCGAGGCTGGGCCAGCACACCGTGGAGATCCTCCACGAGCTCGGCTACGACGACGAGGCCGTCGCCGGCCTGGTCGGCAGCACCTGCATCGACGGCCGGCCCGCACCGACGTGACCCGAACGCTCATCCGATGCTGACCGCCGCCGCGGCCTGGCGCCGCTTGACGCGGTCGGTGCGGAGGGTCTGGCGCAGCGTGGCGATCGCCGCCGCGGCGAGTCCCGTCCCGAAGATGGCAGCGAGCAACCCGGCCAGCACGCAGACGCTGGCCCCGAGCACCTTGAGCGTCTCGGCCTCGCGATGGGTGGCGAGGAGCCAGAGCGACTGGTAGGTGGCCACCGTCGACGGCACCACTGTGAACGCGAGGACGGCCAGCGCCAACTTCGAAGGGCGAAGGCGGGGCCGTAGAGACGCTCGATCACGAACGGGCCGAGGGCGAGAAGGCCGATGGTGACGAGGCCGCCCAACACGACGCAGGCCCGCCACGACCACGCGAGCGGATCGCGTCGGTTGTTCGCAACACCCCGTGCACCCGAAGTCGAGACCTTGTGACGAGTTCTCGTACATAGGTCGATCCGGCTTGGCGGGTCGACCGAAGTTCCCCGGATGGGGGGTTCCGACGGGGGGAAGGTTCCCTTCCCCCCGTCGCTGTTTGCGCCTGCCTCGGCCATGGCCGGGTAGACAGCGCTGAACAACCGAGATGACCGGTCTTCGGGGCATCGACCACCCGTGATGCCCCCGCGAACGATCCGGTGGCGGCCGGGCCCACGAACAGCGACACCGCGATGGCCCCGAGGCGTTGGTACAAGACACCGAGGAGCCCGAGCACGCCCACCGACGCGCTCGTGCGGGCCATGTCGGCGACGTCGCCGCGCCCAGGCGCACGCAGGGCGCGCACCTCGCCCACCCGCCATGCGCAGGCGGCCCACGCCACCAGCGCGGTCACGACTTGAACGGCGAGGAGCACGCTCATGGCTCGTGCGATCCCGGCGCCTGTCCGCACGAAGAAGGCGACGGCGCCGAGCTGCACGGCGGCGGCCAGCACGCCGAGCACTGCGTAGGTCCGCATCATCCCCACGCCTCGGAGCACGGCCGTACGCACGCTGAAGAGGGCGGCCGGCACCAGGCTGAGGGCGAAGATCCGCGGGGCGACGACGACCGCCGGAACTCCTTGTGGACCACGCGATGCAGCCGCTGGTAGTAGCGCGTCGAGTACGGCCCCCGGTACAGCATCGACAGGTCGTCGGAGTCGACCCAGTTCCGCTGCGGCCCGAGCTCGTCGCGCACCCGCTCGTAGAAGCGCGTCCCCGGCAAGGGATACGAGACCGAGATGCCGATGTCGTCGGGCTGGCATTCGCGCACGAGCCGCCGGGTCGCCTCGATCTCGTGGCGCCCCCCGCCCGGGTAGCCGAACTGCAGGAAGAAGCCACAGCGGATGCCCGCCGCCCGCAGCCGGCGCGGCGGCTTCGACGATCTGCTCGACCCTCGTGCCCTTCTCCATCGCGTCGAGCACCTTCTGCGCGCCCGATTCGGCGCCCATCCACACCGTCTCGCACCCGGCATCCCGCAGCGCCGCGACCTCCCCGTCGCGCAGCAGGAGGTCGGCGCGGCTCAGGCACTTGAAGGGGGTGACGGCATCGCGGGCGCGCGACGAGGTCCGCGTAGGCGCGCAGCCAGCCCGGCCGGAGCCCGAAGATGTCGTCGGCGAAGTTGATGTGATCGGGCGCGTACCGGGCCCGCAGCCACTCGAGCTCCGCGACCACGTACTCGGGGCTGCGGACGGCATAGCGCTGCCCCCAGATGGGCTTCGCGCACCAGTTGCAGTGGAACGGGCACCCGCGGGTCGTGACCATGTTCATGGAGAACCGGCCGTGGCGGGCCCAGGCCCGCCGGTAGCGCTCGACGTCGACGAGATCCCAAGCGGGGAAGGCGAGCGCATCGAGATCCTTCAGGTTCTGGCGCCCGCCCGTTGACACGGTGACGTCACCGCGGCGGAGCACCACGCCGACGGGCTCGGGCTCGCCGCCACGCGTCCCGCGCTCGAGCCCCTCGGCCAGGGTCACCTCGCCCTCACCGACGATGGCCACGTCCGCCCCGTGATCGAGGTAGCGCTCGGGGTTGTCCGTCGCATCGCTGCCGCACACCACCACCCGGCAGCGAGCGGCGCGGGCCATCTCGAGCATGCGGAAGGCGGCCGTGCGCATCCGCAGCAGGCACATCTTCGACAGGTAGATGAAGTTGTCCTCGAAGAGCACCGCCACGTCGGGCTGCTCCCGGTCGAGGGCCTCGGCCCACTCCTCCTCCGAGCCGGCCAGCATGGCGTCGAACAGCGCCACCTCGTGCCCACGCCGCCGCAGGTCGGCCGCGGCATAGAGGCTGCCCAGGGGCGGATAGGGCTGCATCGCCCGCCAGAGCTTGGCCTCGAAGCGCAAGTAGTAGGACTGGCCGATCAGCACCCGCGCCATCAGCGGTCCTCGATGCACCGCAACGTCGCGTCGAGGGCGACGAGGAGGTGAAGCCCGGTGGCCGCCGAAGTGGCCCTTGCACGTGGTGGCGTCGAAACGGGCTTCCCCGCCGGGTCCGCCGTGGCCCAGTCGGGACACTTTGCGCTGCATCTCCCAGCGCTCGGCTCGGTCCACGAGCCGGTTCCGCAACACGGGTCGAGCCACTCGCCGGAGCGACGGACCCGGCAGCTGGCCGATCGGTCGGGTCCAGCCGGGATGGTTCGGCAAGAGCTCCCGGTACCAGCCGTTGGCCTCCATGAGGGCGCGGTAGGTGTCGGGCCCGAAGAGGGGCACGAGCTGGGCCAGCTCGTGGGCGGTGTAGACGTCACGCTCGGGCAGGCTCAACGCCGAGCCGGTCAACAGGAAGTTGGGGCAGAGCTGCAGCTCGCCCGAGGAAGCCAGCCGCGGCCCCGATCTCGCCACCGCGATGGTCAAAGCCCGCGTCAGCCAGAGCCGCCGATCGTCCGTCACGGTCAGCAGGTCGATGTCGGCATCATCCGTGGCCGCCCCCACCGCCAGTGATCCGGTCACGGCGACGAGGCGCACCCACGGCACGCGGGCCACGGGCCGCCCGTACCGCACCGCCTGCGGCCACAGCCGGGCCGACGCGGCCGCCTTGGGATGGCGCTCCCCGACGAGCTCGTCGCCTCTCCTGGGGTGGTGGAGCCCGCCGTGTGACGCGACGAGCGGCGTGAGCCGGCCCGAGCCGAGGGCCCCCTTGACCTCGGCCCGGGTTGCGGCGAACGGTGAGAACTGATGGAGCTCGGCAAGCGACAGCGGCCACCCGAACACGTCGGCGTAGGCGAGGGCCTCGAGGATGCCGGCTCCCAGCAGGTCGAGGTCGCCAACGGCGAGGGTGCCCGCGGCCACACCGCTCGAGCCGCCCGCCGAGCCCACGAGGACCGAATCACGCATCGGCCGGGCCTATGCCCGGGACGGGACCAGCGCGCTCGTGGCCCCTGGACCGGACCGCGCGCGACCCCACCATGCCCAGGGATACGGCCCGGCGCCCCGACCGGTTTGCATCGCGACCCCGCCTGGGCCGCCGCAGTCAACGAGGGCGGGGTGAGCGTCTCGCCCGGGCCGCCGCAGTCAGCGCGGCCGGGGTGCGGGGCGCACGACCTGGCCGGGCCGGCGCTCCAGGGCCGCGCCGGAGAGCTCGCCGTCGAGTTGGACGACCTCGCCGTTGACGAGCAGATGGCGCATGCCGACGGGGCGGTCGGCGGTGATCCGCTCGGCTCCGGCCGGGAAGTCCGCCACTCGGCGCAGCGGCCCCGGGGCGACGGTCTCGGGGTCGAACACGACGACATCCCCCCAGGCACCCGGGCGGAGCACGCCCCGGTCGGCGAAGCCGAACAGGTCGGCCTGGACCTTGGTGAGCTTGTTGACCGCCTGCTCGAGGCTGAGCACGCCGCGATCGCGCACCCAGTGGCCGAGGAGGTCGGTGGACAGGCAGGCGTCGCACAACTGGCCCACGTGGGCGCCGGCATCGGAGAGCCCGAGCGTGCAGTGGCCCTCGTTGAGCAGCAGCTCGATGCCTTCCACATCGTCGTTGGCGAGGATGGCCCGCACCCGGAGCTGAAGGTCCGGTTCGTCGAGGGTCAGGTCGAGGAGCAGGTCGAATGGGTCGAGGCCCCGGGCCGCGGCGAGCGCGCTCAGCTTGCGGCCCGCGAGGACGGGGTGGGCTGCGGACATCAGAACGTCGAAGGTGTCCCACCTCGGCACCAGACCTTCCCCGGCGGCCCAGGCTGCCTGCACCCGGCTCCGCCACGCCGGATCGGCGTAGGCGTGGCGGCGCTCGTCGAGCGAACGCGGCATGAGCTCGGCGAACACGGGGTTGGTGTTGAGCGTGAACGGCTCGGTCATCTCCATCGAGAACGACAGTGGCCGGCACGACACCTGAGGCCACACGTCGGCCCCGCGGCGCAGCCCGGCGCGGTGGATGTCGAGCGCCTTCAGGTGCGCGCCGTCGGCCATGGTGAGGAGGGCGGTGTAGGTCACCGGCGCTCCCATCCCGGGCTGCATGTCGTACACGTCCCGCAGCGTCAGGCCCCTGCCCCCGTTGATCTCGATGGTGCCGCGGCCCGACTCGCCGACGGCCGCGAACAGCGCGACGAGCTCGTTCTTGTCTGCGAAGCGGCTCGGGATGGGACGACCGTCGGCCCCGAGGTGGGTGATGGCGAAGCTGGTGGCGAAGCCCGCCGCGCCCGCGTCCATCGCGTCGCGCACGAGCGCGGTCATCTCGGCGACCTCGTGGTCGGACGCGGCCCGGCTCGAGGCGTCGGGCCCCATCACGTAGAGCCGCAGGGGGGTGTGCCCGAGGAAGGCGGCGTAGTTGATGACCGTGCCTCGCTGCTCGACCGAGGCCAGGTACTCGGGGAAGGATTCGAAGTCCCACGGGATGCCCGCCATGAGCGAGGCGGGGTCCATGTCCTCGACCTTCTGCAACGTGTTGGCGATCAGCTCCCGGTCCCCGGGCCGCGTCGGCGCGATCGAGAAGCCGCAGTTGCCCGCCACCACGGTCGTGACGCCGTGGAAGCACGACGGGGTGAGCGCCGGGTCCCAGAAGACCTCCGCGTCGTAGTGCGTGTGGATGTCGATGAAGCCTGGCGCCACCACGTGGCCCGAGGCGTCGAGCTCCCGGTCACCGTGGAGGTTGGTGCCCACCTCGGTGACGTGTCCGGCCTGGAGCGCGACGTCGGCCGGGTGGGCAGGCGCACCGGTTCCGTCCACGACGGTGCCACCCCGGATCACCGTGGTCCCGCTCGTGACAGGCCCCTCACGCATCGGCCACCTCCTGGGTATCGGACATCAGCATGACGCGCTACGGCTGATCGGGCCAGCGGTGGCGCCCGTCAACCCCGCCGGCGCCAGCCCCGCCGTCCGACGACAGCGTCGCCCCGGAGGGCGGCCTTGTTTCGGGAGGACCCCTCCGAGGTACGGAAACACCCGAGATGAACGAGGTCTTGACGCTCGGTATCAGAGCGGTGAACGGCGGTCTGTTCGTCGTCGCGTTCGCCCTCGTCGGCGAGGTGGCCATCCCCAAACGCTTCGCGGGGATCTTCTCAGCTGCGCCGTCGGTGGCCCTGGCCAACCTCGTCGTCGTCCTGGTCTCCAAGGGGTCCTCGGAGGCCCAACAGCAGAGCTGGGGCATGATCGTCGGGGCGGTCGTCTTGATCCTGGTCTGCGCGGCCGGCGTGCCGCTCCTCAAACGGTGGCACGCGTTTCGCGGGTCGCTCGCCATCTGCAGCGCCTGGTTGGCGTGCGCCGCGATGGGCTACGGACTCGTCTTGCGATGACGGAGCCGCTGGAGCCGTGCCCCGGCGACCCGGTCGCCGGCGTGGATCCCGGCAAGCTGCGCGACGTCAAGGGCTCGGAGCTGGGGCTGCGCTTCCTCTTCGGGGCCGGTGTCTCGATCGTCGCCGCGGCTCGCGGGCGTGGCCATCAGCCCCGCGTTCGGCGGCATGTTCCTCGCCTTCCCCGCCATCTTGCCGGCGACACTCACGCTGCTCGAGAAGAAGCACGGCACCGAGGAGGCCGTGCACGACTTGCGCGGCGCGGTGCTCGGTGCCCTGGGCATGGTCGCCTTCGCCGTCGTCGGCACCGTCGGGTTCGCGCGCTGCCCCCCCAGGCGCGGTCGCGCTGCTCGCGGCCACGAGCGCGTGGATCGCGGTGTCCTTGCTGGCGTACCTCGTCGTGTGCGAGTGGCTCCGGCACGAGACTGGTCCCGGCCCGGCAGGCGCGAGCCGCGAGGGGGCTCGCCGCTCACCAGTCCAGTTGGGTCACCTCCCCGCCGATGATCGTCGTCGCCGTGAGGACGTCGCCGCCGACCGGCCGTAGGCCGTACTCCCCCGCCCGCAAGGCGGGGAAGATGGCGGCATAGGCGTCCCCTCCGGGGCTCAACCGGCGGCGGACGGCGACGTGGGTGCGATGCGCGTCACGACCAACCGGCACCGCTTCGATCTCTCGGCCGTGCCACCCGGGCTCGGTCAGCAGTCAGTGGGACAGCTCCCGCCACCCCGGCGGCCGCCGCCGCCACGCAGGTGTTCTTGAGGAAGCTTCGCCTGTCCAGTTCGCTCATGCTTGTCCCCTCAGTCGAACAGCGGACTCGTTATGGCATTGCCCCTTGGGCGCGAGCATAAGCGAGCACCCGCGGCCGGGCCGAACGGAGCGCGGGGATTCTTTGCTCGGCGACGACGGGCTCAGCCCGACCGGGCTCGCGCTGGCCGGGGTGAACCGGCGACGTGACCCCATGGGCCGCTACGGAGCGAGCGATGATAGGTTCGGTGGCGATCACGACCGCGGAGGTCCAGACCGGTCAGAGCGTGATGGGGAAGCTCGCCACTTTCGGGGGAGAGCGATGGATACCGTGCACGAGGACAGCCCGTATGGCGTTCGATGGCTGACCAGGACCTGACCGAACTCGCGGCCAGCCCGACCCCGGACGGCCCCGACGGCGCCATCCTGAAGGTCGCGCGCCTGTCCAAGACGTTCCCGGGCACGAAGGCGCTCAGCGAGGTCACGCTGGAGATCATGCCGGGCGAGGTCCACGCGCTCGTGGGACACAACGGCTCGGGGAAGTCCACCTTGATCAAGGTGCTGTCCGGCTACCACCAGCCCGACCCCGGCGCCGAGGCGTGGCTGAACGGCGAGCCGGTCGACGTCGCGTCCCTCGGCCACGCCAGGGCAGGTGGTGGTGCCATTGAGCTGAGCTTCGTGCACCAGGACCTCGGGCTGGTGCACGAGCTGAACACGATGGACAACTTGGCGCTGCGCGGCGGCTTCAGCCGCGGCCGCTTCGGCCGAGTGCGTTGGCGTGAGCAGGCACGCGTGGCCAAGGCGCTCATCGCGCCGTTCGGGCTCAAGATCGACATCAACCAACCGCTCTCGAAGGCGACCCCCGTCGAGCGCACGATCGTGGCCATCGCGGGCGCCCTCCAGGGCTGGGACAGCCGAGGCGGCGTGCTCGTCCTCGACGAGCCCACGGCGGTGCTGCCGCCGGGTGAGGTGGATCGGCTCTTCGTGCTGGTGCGCGACCTGCGAGCGAGGGGCGCCGGCATCCTGTACGTCTCGCACCGCCTCGACGACGTCTTCGGCCTCTGCGACCGTGTGACCGTGCTCCGCAACGGCCGCCAGGTGGCCACGCGGAAGGTGTCGGAGCTCACCAAGGGCCAGCTCGTCCATCTGATGCTGGGCGTCGAGATGGCGCCCGACTATCGGGCAGCGGTCCCCGAGCAGCCCCACGACGTCCCCCTCCTCGAGGTCAAGGGCCTGGCGGGCGTCTACTTGCGCGACACCACCTTCACCGTCTACCAGGGCGAGGTGCTCGGCATCGCGGGTCTCCCCGACTCGGGACGCGACGAGCTTCCCCGCCTCCTCACGGATCGGCGGACCCACGCCTCCGCTGGTTCCATCCGCCTGGCGCCAGCTGCCGGCTGGACCGACATCGAGCGCTGGAAGGCCCGCACCGTCGCCCTCCTGCCCCCCGACCGGGGCCGGGAAGGCATCGTCGGGGCCATGACGGTCGAGGAGAACATGTCGCTCTCGGTGCTCGACCAGTTCGGCCCGCCCTTCAAGCTCAGCCACCGCCGCGAGCGTCGTTTGGTGAACAACTGGATGGGCAAGCTCGACGTCATGGCCGGCGGGGCCACCAGCCCCGTCCAGACGCTGAGCGGTGGCAACCAGCAGAAGGTGCTGTTCGGTCGCACCTTGGCCCGCGATCCCAAGGTGCTCGTCCTGTGCGAGCCGACGGCCGGGGTGGACATCGGCGCCCGGCATGCCATCTACGACCTCATCGCCGCCCAGGTGCGCCAGGGCCTCAGCGTGCTCGTCGTGTCGTCCGACGTCGGCGACCTGCTGGCGCTGTGCACGCGGGTGCTCGTGCTTCACCGCGGCGTCGTCGCCCAGGAGCTCCAGGGGGCTGGGCTCACCGAGCACAAGCTCGTCCGCGCGATGGAAGGACTGGAGAGCGAGGCGTCATGACCACATCGACCCAGGCCGCGTCGGCCACGACGGACGTCGTCGGGGGCGCGAGCGAGGCGAGCTGTCGCGACGGCTGATGCAGGCGCTGTCGCCGGGGAGGATCGGCGGCATCTACGTGCTGCTCGGCCTCATCATCGTGTTCTCGATCTGGGTGCCCGACACGTTCCCGCAGTGGGACACGGCGCGGCAGATCCTCAACTCGAACGCGGTGGGCGCCATGGCCGCCCTCACCCTCGTGATCCCGCTGTCGGCCGGCGTGTTCGACATCTCCGTGCCCTACACCATGTCGTTGTCCGGGGTCATGTGCACGTATGCCATCGTCTACTCGGGCCTGCCGCTGGGCGTCGCACTCCTGATCGGTGTGGGGGTGTCCGTGCTGGTCGGCATCATGAACGGCGTCGTCGTCGTGACGTTCAAGATCGACTCGCTCATCGCCACGCTGGCTACGGGCTTCCTGATCCAGGCCCTCGTCATCTGGCGTACCGGCAGCCGGAACGTCACCGGGCCCCAGCTGGATACCTTCCAGAACATCGCCCAGACCCGCTGGGTCGGCAACCTCACCCTGCCCGTGTTCTACGCCCTCATCATGGCCTTCGCCATCTGGTACGTGCTCGAGCACACGGCGACGGGACGGCGGATCTACGCCACCGGGTTCAACCTCGACGCCACTCGTCTCGCCAGCGTCCGCACCGAGCGGCTGCGCTTCGGCTGCCTGATCGGGTCCGCCTTCTTCGCGGGCCTCACCGGGATAGCCCTTGCCTCGAACATCGGTTCCGGCTCCCCGACGGCAGGCGGCGCGTACCTTCTACCCGCCTTCGCCGCCGTCTTCCTCGGCGCCACCCAGCTCAAGAACGGCCGTTTCAACGCGTGGGGGACCATCATCGCCGTCCTCTTGCTGGGGACGCTGACGACCGGCCTCGGGCTGGCAGGAGCCGATCAGTGGGTACAGCAGTTCGCGACCGGTGTCGTGCTCATCGCGGCCCTCGCCCTCACGGGGTACCAGGTGCGGCGAACCGGTTCAGAGCGGCGGGGACGGGCCCGCCACGAGGCCTCCGGGAGTCCCGGTGGGGAGAGCGCGCCAACTGGCGCGACCGAGCAAGCCGTCAGGCCGTCGGCCTGATCGGATCACGAGGAGGAACACACGCAGCATGCAGAACCAGACGAGGGGAGGGCGGCGGAGGAAGCTCCTGTTGCCGGCGATCCTGGTAGTCGGCGCCTTGAGCGCCGCCGCCTGCGGGAGCAGCAGCAAGAGCTCGTCGGCCACCACGGCGGGGGCCGCGACCACGGCCGCGGGCGGCGCCACCACCGCGGCGAGCGCCACCACCGCGGCAGGCGCCACGACGACGAGCGGCGCCACGGGGGCGGCGTTGGCCAAGCAGATCGTCGACCAGTACCTGCAACGGCCCACGAGCATCGACCTCAACACGCCCATCGGCAAGCCCATCCCGACCGGGAAGAGCATCTACTTCATCAGCTGCGGCGCCGAGTACTGCGCGGCCGAGCCCGACGTCATCAAGCAGGCCACTGACCTGCTCGGCTGGAAGCTCACCGCGCTGACCACCGACGGGAGCGCCCAGCAGATCCAGAACGCCTGGGAGCAGGTGGTGCGGGCCAAGCCGGACGGGGTGATCTACACGGCGACACCACGGTCGCAGATCGAGCAGTACATCAGCCAGCTCGCGGCCAACGGCACCGCCATCGCCTCCTGCTGCATCACCGACAAGCCCGAGAACGGCATCATCTGGACGACGTCGACCCCCGAGCAGCAGGGTGCGCTCGGCCAGCCGATGGCGGCCTGGGTGGTCAACGACGCCGCCACGAACGGCAACTCCAAGCCCGGTGTGGTCTACGTCGACCTGCCCGACTTCCCGATCCTGTCGGCCCTCGCCACCTCCTTCCAGCAGAACCTCAAGGACCTCTGCCCCGACTGCCCTTACAACAAGCTCCCCATCGGTTTGTCGGGCCTCCAGACCGCCAACGACAACATCGTGTCGTTCCTGCGCTCCCATCCCGACACGAAGTACGTCATCACGTCCACCGACTCACCGTTCGTGGGGCTGCCGGCGGCCCTCAAGGCGGCCGGCCTCAACGACGTGAAGATCTTCGGGGAGGGCCCCGGCTACGCCAACCTGAAGAACATCTCCACCGGCGAGCAGGCCGGCAGCATGGCCTTCGCCGTCTACGAGATCATGTTCGGCGCCGTCGACGCCATCGCCCGCAAGCTCGCCGGCGTGCCGGTGGTGCCGGGATTCCCGCCGCCGAACTGGATCCTGAACAAGGACAACCTGCCGAGCACCACGAAGTTCTTCCCGGTGGTCGAGAACTCTCTCGACCTGTTCAAGCAGCTGTGGGGCCTCTCGGGCTCGACGGCCACCACGGCAGCACCGACCACCACCTGAGACGCAAGCTCGACTCGGCTCCGAGGGGGGAAGGTTCTCCTTCCCCCCTCGGGCCGTTCCACCTCGTTCATGCGGCTCGATTCGCGGCGTATCGGCGCGAAGTGACACGCATGAACGGGCTGCGGTCAGCCCTCGCTACGCGGCTGCCTTGGCCAGCTCCGAGAAACCGGACCTGATGGCGTCGGTGTAGACCTCGATGTCCGGCAGCACCGTGGGGCAGGACCAGGTGCTTACGGAGACCTTGCCGCAGTAGCTGAACACGAGGTGGATGAGGCCGGTCCCCTCGAAGACGGGAGGTGTCCCGTAGCTCGACACCATGCGGGCACCGGCCAGGTACCAGGGCGTCTGGGGGCCGGGGATGTTCGTGACCGGGACGTTCGCAAACGGCCCGGCGCGATGGGTGAGGCCCGACGCCAGCAGGGCGCGCGTACCGAGGCCGAGCAGCCCTCCGGGCAGGAACTCCGAGTACTCCACCAGGGTGCGGGCCCCGATGGCCTGACCGAGCAGCTTCGACTGCGCGGTCGATTCGTGGATCTTCGCCAGTCGTTCGAGTGGGTCGGCGACGTCGGTGGCGAGCGTGGCCCGCATCGTCGCCACTTGGTTGCCGGCCGCGCCCCGGTCGTCATCGCCGCGCACCGAGATCGGTATGAGGGCCACCAGCGGTTCGTCCGGGAGCTCGTTCTTCCCACCGAGATAGATGCGGAGGGCGCCGCCCAGAAGGGCGAGGACGACGTCGTTGACGGTCGCGCCCGGAACCGCGGTGCGGATCCGCTTCATCTCGGCCAGCTCGAACTCGCAGCCGTCGACGACACGGCGGGCATCGAGCGGGCCGTTGAAGCGAGTGCGCGGGGCCCGGAACCGCTGCCGCTGGAGCTCGCCGGCGCGGACTCCTTGCTGCAGCCGGCCGAGGACGGGGACGGTGTGGCCGACCGCGGACACGAGGCGCGCTGGTCGGACGAGGTAGTTCCGCGCGGTCCTCCCGAGGAGATCCGTCTGCGTGGGCTGATCCTCCGGGGCCCAGGGCTCGACGTAGTGCTCGACGAGGTCGGGGCTGGACGTGTGCAGCACGCTGTTGAGCTCCCGGCCCGCCACACCGTCCACCGCGGCGTGGTGCAGCTTGGTGACGACGGCGAAGCTGCCTTCCGGCAAGCCGGGGATCTCCTCGAGGCCCTCCACGACGTAGATCTCCCAGAGCGGCCGGCTGGGATCGAGTGGACGGGCGAGCAGCCGCGCCGCCTGAACCCGGAGCTGGCGCCAGTCACCCGGCCGCGGGAGCGCGATCTGGCGCACGTGGTACTCGAGGTCGAAGTCCGGGTCGTCGACCCAATAGGGGTGGTCGAGGTCGAGGGGGACCCGCACGAGCCGGCGCCGGAGCTGGGGCAGGAGATGCAGCCGGGACTCGATCTGGTCGTAGATGTCCTGGAAGCTGACTTGCCCGTCCGGTGCCGTCGACGGGTCATACGTCGCGAACCCGCCGACGTGGAACGGGGTCTGCTTGCTCTCCATGTAGACGAACATCGCGTCTTGACCGCTCAACTGCTGCACCGGGCGCTCGCCTCCAGACTGGACTCGGGTTCTCGCTTGGCTCCCTGCGCCGCTGATCCTTCAGGAGGACGTCGTCGGCGCCTGCACGTAGTCCTCACGTAGCTGCTGCTTCAAGATCTTCCCGATGGCGCTCACCGGCAGGGGCTCGGGCCGGATCCAGACCCGCGTCGGGACCTTGAAGGAGGCGAGCTGCCCGGCGACGAAGGTCCGGAGCTCCTCCTCCGTGGCCGTCTCACCGGGCTCCAGGTAGACGACGGCCCCGACCTCCTCACCGAGGACCTCGTGGGGGATGCCGATGACGGCGGCCTCGGCGACCGCTGGATGCTCGGTCAACGCGGTCTCGACCTCGACGCAGTAGATGTTCTCCCCGCCCCGGATCACCATGTCCTTGATGCGATCCACGATGTAGATGAAGCCGTCGTCGTCGAGCCGGGCGACGTCACCCGTGTGGAACCAGCCGTCCGTGATCGCCTCGGCCGTCGCCTCGGGCAGGTTCCAGTACCCCGTGATGACCCCGGGGCCCCTCACCCACAGCTCGCCCACCCGTCCCGTCCCGGTGACGTCCGTGCCGTCCTCCGCGACGAGCTTGATGTCGTTCGTGGGTAGCGGGCGGCCGACGCTGTCCGGGCGCGCCGTGTAGTCCCCTCCCGTGTTGACCGTGACGAGGCCCCACGTCTCCGTGAGGCCGTAGCCGTTGGTGAGCGTTCGCCCCGGGATGTGCTCGTCGAGCCGCCGCAGGAGATCCGGCAGGACCGCCGAACCCGTCATGCCGACGCTGTGGAGGCTGGACAGATCGCGTTTGTTCAACTGGGGCGACTCGAGCATCTGCCACACCATGGTCGGCACCCCACCGGTCATCGTGATGCGCTCCTGCTCGACGAGCACCAACGACTTGTCGGCGTCCCACTTCGGCATCATCACCATCTTCGACCCGAAGGCGGCGGTGATGATGACCGAGTACGCCCCGCTCACGTGGAACATCGGCATGACGACGAGCATCGCCTCCTGCGACCCCGGCTCGGGCACTGGCACCGATCCGGTGTGGCGGAGCGCCGCGTGCGCCGACATGAAGGCGAGCCCGAGGATGTTCACGGTCGCGTTGCGATGCGAGCCCAGCGCTCCCTTGGGCTTGGCGGTCGTGCCCCCCGTGTAGAGGATCGTGGCCGGGTCCTCCGGCAGCAGCGCCACGTCCGGCAAGGCCACGGCGTCACCTTTGACGAGCTCGGCGAAGCTCACCTGCTCCGGGCTGAACGGCTCCTCCCGAGCCACGACGACGGTCTTCAGCCCGAGCTCCGGTAGATGAGGCGCCACGCGCCGCGCTCGCTCGCCGTCTGCGAACAGCAGTCGAGCGCCCGAGTCCGACAGCCCGTAGGCCAGCTCGGGGCCTGTCCACCAGCCGTTCAGGAGCACGGCCACGGCGCCAGAGGCGATCGTCGCCCAGAAGGCGACGGCGAACTCGGGCAGGTTGCGCATCGCGATCGCCACCCGGTCGCCCTTGTTGATGCCTTGCTCCTCGACCAGCCAGCGGGCGAGGTTGGATGCTTGGCGGATGTTGTCCGCGAAGGTGAGACGCTCGCCCTCGAAGACGATGTAGGTCTTGTCCTTGTGGGCGGCGCTGGCGTCGAGCACGGCCCGGAGCGTGGGCGGGGCGAGCTTCCACACGCGGTAGGGCCTCCCGTCGACCTCCGCCTCGATCAGCTCGAACACCCCGCCCGGAACGATGAGAGCGCTGTTCGCCTCTTCGATCGACATCATCGTGGGTCCCCCCTCGTCGATGGCCTTCTCGCCGCCAACTGAATCACGCGTTCTTCGTGAACCACCGCATGCGTTCTGACATCGCCCCGGCGAGCTCGCCCGCGCGCTCGTCACTCATCTCGGGGTACTCGTAGGCCAGGGTCATCGCCAAGCGGCCGTTGATCCCCACCCCGTTGAACGACACGAACGGCCAGGAGGCGGCGTGGACGTCGAGGGCACCGCGCAGCGCCCGCGGCTTCAGCGACGTGCCGTCGGTCGGCAGCTCCATGGCGCCGAGATTGGCCAGGGCGTTGGTAAAGAGTGGGTCTCCCGAGGCAGCCGTGAAGTTCTGGACGAACAGCTCTCCGATGAAGACGAAGGTGTAGTGGTCGAAGCGGTCCATGCCTTCGGTGACCTGGTCCTTGTAGTCCCGGGCGAGCTCCCACTCGGCCAGCTTCCGAACGTTGTGCTCTCGGCTGTGAAGGACGGCCGCATAGCAGCCCATGTCCTCCACCGCCACGGGCACCCGGAGCCGGTCACGGATGTCGAGCGTGTTCGAGGTGACGATCTCGTCGTCAGGCTCGGGCTGCAGCACATCATCGGTGGCCAACACCATGGCCGCCCCGAGCGCCCCCAACACGGTCGTTCCGTTGGCCCGGGCATTGGCCCGCATCGCGCTCACCTCGTCGGCGGTGAGATCCATCGCCAGCACGTGACTCCCGCTGGGTTCCGTCGACTCTGCTCGCTCCGACGGCCACGCCATCGGCGTGGGCAGCTTGGAGGTTCGCTCGAGGTTGTCGGCCACGAGTTGCTTGCCGCGTTCGGGCGTAGCCCATTCGGGGAGGAGCTCCTCGACCGGCGGGCTGATGCTGCTGGCCGACAGGTTCGCGTCACCGGGCTCGCCTCGCCGCAACGCCTCGTACTCGGCGAGAAGCTGGCGGCAGAACCAGAAGAGCGACCTGCCGTCGCACACGGTGTGCAGGCAGGTCAGCACCAGCTCACCGCCGGGCTCGTCGGACATGAGGAGCTGCGCTCGGATCGTGGGCTCGCCATTCAGGCCGATCTTCGTGTTGAGCTCGTCGTTGAAGACGCCCATCCAGTCATCGGGCCCCTTCCGCGCTCTCACCGAGAAGGACGGGGCCGGAGCGTCGTCGAGAGAGACGAACCACGGCCGTTCCCCCGATTCCACGGCCGGGATGCGCAGCCCGAGGATCGGGCGACGGTCCACCATTTGGCGGAAGGCCCGCTCCATGAGCGAGGGGTCGACCGGGCCGTCGAACTGGATCAGGCGGACGAGATGCTGATCGAGCAAGTGGAGCAGGTACTCGGAGGCGCCGAGCTGTCGCACCGTCTTGCCGCCAGAGGTGTCAGCGACTTCCTGCAGCATGATCCCCCCAGGATGGACGTAGTGGTGTTGCCGCGAAGCGGGATGTTGGATCTGGACGTGAGCCTCGAGAACGTTTGGGGACGGCCTCCTACGCCACTGTAATGGGGTGGCTCGCCTCCGCCCCAGGGCCGAAGGTCCATAGCTCGCGAATCGAACCGAGAGCCGTAAGAGCGCCGGTGCTCCTTGCCCGGCCGCTACGTACCGCCCCGGTCGGTCGCCCGTTGGGTGGACATGGCCGCCCCGCGGCGGACGAACGAGCGGGGGAACAGACGCATGGCACGCACGGTGAAGTCGTTGAACACCCCGGGGACGACCAGGACCTGCCCGCGGTCGATGCCCCGCAAGCCGGCATCGACCACCACGTCAACCGACGTCGTCGGCACCCCTGTGCGCCCGAGGTCGAGCTCGGCTTGACCACCGAACTCGGTCGGCGTCACCCCCGGGCACAACGCGCTCACGACCACGTTCGTCCCCCGGAGCTCCTCCGAGAGCGACTCGGTGAACGAGGTGACGAACGCCTTCGACGCCGCGTACGTGGCCATCGAGGGCACCGGGAAGAACGACGTGATCGACGAGACGTTGACGATCCCGCCGTGGTGGCGGGCGATCATGCCCGGCAGCACGGCCCGGGTGAGGCGAGCCACGGCGACGACATCGATGATGATCTCATCGGTCTTGCGGTCGACGTCGAGCTCGGCGAACTTGCCCCGGCTGATGGCGCCGGCGTTGTTGATCAGCAGCTCGACCGGCGCCTCCGACGAAGCGGCTCGCTCCTCGACCCGACGGAGGGCGTCGCGATCCGTGAGGTCTGCGGTCATCACCTCCACGTCGACGCCATGGCTCGCATGCAGCTCGCGGGCGAGCGCCTCGAGTCGCTCGGTGCGACGAGCCACGATCACGAGATCGGTGTGGCGCGCCGCCAGCTTGCGGGCGAACCCCTCACCGATCCCGCTGGACGCCCCGGTGATGAGCGCACGGCGCCACGTCCTGGCCATGGCCGCCTCCTTCCTCCGTGCCGGGGGAGGCAGACCGTCCCCCGGTCGCGACTAGTCGTTCGTGGCGAACCAGCGGATGCGGTTCGACATCTCGGCGGCGAACTCGGCGGCGCGCTCGTCGCTGATCTCCGGATGCATGTAGGTCAAGGTCATCGCCAGGTGCCCGTTGATGCCGACACCGTTGAAGGACACATAGGGAAACGTGGCGTGATGGCAACCGATGGCGCCCCGGATGGTTCGCGGCCGCAAGGACGTGCCCTCGCTCGGCAGCTCCATCGCCCCGAGGTTGGCGAGGGTGTCGGTGAACATCGGGTTGCCGGACGGTGGCGGTGACCTGCTTGACGAACTCCTCACCGATGAAGACCCACGTGTAGTGGTCGAAGCGGTCCATGCCCTCGGTGACCTGGGTCTTGAAGTCCCGGGCGTGGTCCCACTCGGACTGCTTCGCCAGGTTCGAGTGCCGGCTGTTCAGCACGGCCGCGTAGATCCCCATGTTCTCGACCGGCACGTCGACCCGCAGGCGGTCGCGGATGTCGAGTGTCGAGGTGACCACGACCTCGTCGTCAGGGTCCAGATGGAGCACGTCGTCGGTGGCCAGGATCATCGCCGCCCCGAGCGCACCCAACACCGTCGTTCCGTTGGCCCGGGCGTTGCCCCGCATCGCCGCCAGGTCGTCGGCCCCGAGGTCCATGGGCACCACGCGGCTGGTCTTCGGTTCGGTCGAGCCGCCGCGCTGCGACGGCCACGGGATCGGTATGGGCAGCTTCGCCTGCCGTTCGAGGCTGTCGGCCACGAGCTTCTTGCCGACCTCGGGCGTGGCCCATTCGGGGAGCAGATCCTCCAACTTCGGGCTGATCGTGCTCACCCCGATGCTCGCATCACACTCTTCCCCCCGCACGAGGGCCTCGTACTCGTTGAGCATCTGCTCGCAGAACCTCACGAGCGAGCGGCCGTCGCAGAACGGGTGGGCGCACGAGAGCACCATCTCACCGCCGGGCTCACCGGACGTGAGGAGCTGCATGCGGATGGGCGGATCGCCGTCCACCCCGCAGCGCATGTTGAGCTCCTCGTTGAACACGCCCACCCAATCCTCGGGGCCCCGCCGCTCGCGCACCGTGAACGAGGGCGGCTTGGAGGTGTCGATGACGTAGTAGGGCCATTGCCCCTCTTCGGAGGCGGGGATCCGGGCGTTGAGGATGGCTCGGCGCGCCACCATCTGGCGGAAGGCCCGCTCCATCAACTCGGGGTCGACGGTGCCGTCGAACTCGATCAGCCGGACGAGGTGCGTGGCCCCGAAGTTCTTGTGGATCAGGTAGACGAGGAACTCCGACGCGCCGAGGTCCCTTACGGGCTTGCCGCCGTAGGTGTCAACGAACTCCTGCATTGATCCCCCCAGGGATGATGGTGGAAGCGTGCTCTTCCGGAGACAGGTGCCGACGTGGACGATGCTTCGCGAACGTGGGGCGCCCGTTCGAAGCCGCACTGTACCCGTCTCGCGCGCCGCGTTCCCAAGAGGTCTCCCCGCCACCCGAGAGACGCAGGATCATGCGCGCATGCGGGTCAATTTCGCGGAGATGCGCGCGATGTGCCCCGCACGCACGGGGCTGGGGCGGTCTCCAGGCGCGCCGGCACGGGCTCTCGATCGAACTGAGGATGCGGTGGAGGTGAGGGGAATCGAACCCCTGGCCTCAACAGTGCGATTGTTGCGCTCTACCAACTGAGCTACACCCCCGCAGGGCGGGTTCAGGTTAGCCGACCCTCCATCGCCGCCCGCAGACGCTCCTGCAGCACAGCCGTTGTCACGTCGCCGCGGGTGCGCTCCGTGACGGCTCGGAGCGCGTCCAGCGTGCGGCGCAGCCCGCCGGTCAGCGCGTCCGGCAGGTCGAGGGTGACCAGGGTGCCGAACACCGCGTCCATGGAGGCCAGCAATGCCTCGGCCTGCTCGAGCTCACCGGCGCGAAGGCGGTCGAGGGCATGGCGGCGCAGCTCGCTGGCCGCCTCGGCCACGCCGATCAGCCAGGCCGCGTCCTCGACGCCGAGCTCCTCCGCCCCCGGGACGGCCTCCCCCTCGACGAGGGCCTTGGTGGCCCGGGCCTCGACGTACTCCTTGGCCGCGTCGTGGAGGAAGCCGGCGTGAGCGACCGCGGGATACGGCCCGAGCGCGGCTTGCGCGAGGCGCAGGGCCAACTCGGCCGCGGCCAGCTTCTCGGCCACCTGCGGTTCGCGGCGCAGATGAACAGCGCGGATCGCGCTCGCGGAGTTGCGGATGACCGCGCGGCAGGCACTGAGCGCCTCTTCTCGCGCGCTGTTGGCCTCGTGCAGGCGGCTGGCGACCGGACCCACCACGCCCGCCAGATCAGGCGGTTCGGCTGGCTGGCTCAGGCGGCCATCCTCGACCGGCCCAACCGGGCCGCGCGCAGCTCAGCGGCGCGGCGGAGATGGATGAGCGCCAGCACGTAGAGCACGAGCGCGCCCAGGCAGGCGAAGAACACCCACACGAGCGACGAGAGGCCCATGCCGAAGGCGAGCACCGCGCTGAAGAAGACAACCCCGATCAACCACAACAGGACGGTCTGGCGCCGCCGCAGGGCTTCGCGCTGCGTCGCCGCGTACCGCCTCGACCGCACGGGCGTGGCGCGGCGCTCGCCCCGCCCCTCCGGCCACATTCCGTAGTCGGCGGAGTACGCGTCGTGGGACTCCTCGTAGCCGGTGGCGGCGTCGGCTCGCTGGCTGGCCACCTCGGCGCTGTAGGCATAACCGAACGGGCGCCTCGGCGCGGGCGGCGGCGGGGTGCGCAGGTAGGTCACCGTGCCACGGGTCGGATGACCGGTGCGCTGAAGCGTCCGCAACTGGCGCTGGAAGCTCGAGATGGAGTGGTTGGGTCGGCCGTCGGTCCTAGACCGGAGAAGGGGTGGTACCAGGACCAGCACCCACATCACCGCGAGGATGACCAACACCAAGGGCGTCACGCTCCGTGCCTACCTTCTTGCTCGGCGACCGTACCGCGCTCGACCTCCGGCGTGGTGGATGGTCGTGACGTTCAATTCGGTTCACGCCGCGGGCCGGAGCGACCCAACGGACATTGCGTTTCTACTACGAAAACCGCGCGTTGGCGAGTCGGCGCTTCCTCAGGAGGCGCCGTCGGAGCGTCGCCAGTGCCCCGTCCTGCCCCCCGTCTTCTCCCAGAGGGCCAGCTCACCGATGGTCATCCCGCGGTCGGCGGACTTGCACATGTCGTAGATCGTCAGCGCCGCGACCGAGCAGGCGTGCAGCGCTTCCATCTCGACCCCGGTGCGGTCGATGGTTTCCACTTGGCTCTCGACCGCGATGTAGTCGTCTCCGATCTCGAAGTTGACCGAGACCGAGCCGACGAGCAGCGGATGGCAGAGCGGGATGGTGTCGGCGGTGCGTTTGGCCGCCTGGATCCCAGCAACGCGGGCCACCGCGAGCACGTCGCCCTTCTTCACCTCGCGGTTGGCGACGGCCATGGTCGTCTCGGGCTTCATGGAGACCTTGCACCGGGCCACGGCACGCCGGTGGGTGGGCTCCTTCAGGGCGACATCGACCATCCGGGCCCGGCCGAGGGGGTCGAGGTGGGTGAAGGCACGGTCCGACACGACCACGGAGTCTACGCGGCCTCGCGGCGCGGGGCTGGTGGGACCTCAGGTTGGCCCTCAGCGCTGGATCGGACCGGTCGCCACCACCTCGAAGGCGCTGGCCGGGACCCGTTTGAGCTGGTCCAGGTCATCGTCGTTCCAGCGCGAGTCCGTGGCGCCGGAGATCAACCAGTTCGAGCCGTTGTCGGCCACGATCATCCCGTAGCGGCCGAGGGCGTCGAGCACGACCCTCGACTCACCCCGGAAGCCGGAGATGTCGTAGCCGGCGCGGAGGCGCAGCCGCAGTCCCATCGGCGGGAGGCTCGAGTCGGTGCTCGACGAGGCGAAATGGCGAGCCGGCGTGATGTAGCCCGCCTGCGTCTGGGCGAAGGTGACCCGCAACGCGTGCGGGATGCGCCCGGCCGCCACCTCGTCGTACCGCGCCAGCCCGGCGAAGATCGGCAGGCCCGCCGCGTCGGCCGACGTCCACCCGGCCGGCCGGAGCGCGTTCGAGGTCAGCGAGAAGCGCGCCCGGAGCCCGCGGTCCATCCGTTGCCCGAACGCTGCGCGGCGAAGAGCTCGAAGAGCTGGCAGGCCCCCTGCTGGACCACGAGCACGTGCCGATCGCTGCCGGCTTCCACGCGGGCGTTCAGGGGAATCGGGAAGGGGCCAGGGTCGCTCTCGCTCCCGTAGGGGTTGTAGGTGATCGGAACGAGCGGCTGGGTCGCGCCGACGACGGTGTAGGGAATGCCGTAGGACGGGTTCGAGCCGAAGTCCGGATGGACGAAGCTCCCTCCGATCTGGGCGATGCGCGCGAGGTAGCGGGAGGAGTTGGGATCCACGGGGTAGTTCGAGATGTCGGTGTTCCACCAGTTGTCACCGGGGAACACGGGGCAGTCACCGATCCTCGGCCCGTCAGTCGGGCAGGGGGTCGCCCCCGAGCCGACGGTGCAGGGCCCGCGCACCGCCCTCGACGACGCACTGATCGGACCACCGGTCCATGCCGCCGGCGCGACCGTCACCGCTCGCCCACAGGCGACGACGACGAGGGCGACACCGCCCAGGAGCGCGACGAATCGGGCGCGGGTGCGAGTGGTGCTCAAGCTGTGTTGCCTCCGTCGCCCGCGCCCTCACCGTAGCGGCCCGGCCGGGTCACTCATCCGCCCTCAGGACGGCCGGGGTTCAGCCGCCGATCTGGCTCATCGAGCGATTCGGGCGGATGAAGTGGACCTGGCCGATCGAATGACCCGCCCATTTCGTCCCGACCGCTCGTTCGATCTCCGCGGCGAGCTCGTCGTCGCCGCCCCCGCGCCGCAGGATGGCGCGCACGTCGAACTCCCGCGTCTCGAACAGGCACGTGCGGAACTGCCCCTCGGCGGTGAGACGAACACGGTCGCAGTCGCCGCAGAAGGGCTTGGTGACACTGGGGATCACACCAACCTCGCCGCGCCCGTCGAGGTAACGCCAGCGGTCGGCCGGCGCGGTGCCACGCTGCCGCACCGGCTCGAGCGGGTGGACGTCGGCGATCGCGGCCAAGATCTCGTCCTGGCTGACGACCCTTGAACGGTCCCATGCCCCCGAGGCGTCGAGCGGCATGAACTCGATGAAGCGCACGGCCACGCCGACGTCGCGACCCCACTCGGCGAGCTCGACGACCTCGTCGTCGTTCACGCCGCGCTCGACCACGCAGTTCACCTTGACGGGGTCGAACCCGGCCTCCTGGGCGGCGGCGATGCCATCGAGCACCTTGTCGAGGTCGTCTCGGCGCGTGATGGCGAGGAACCGATCGCGCCGCAACGTGTCGAGTGACACGTTGACCCGGTCGAGGCCGACGTCTCGCAGCTCGTGGGCAAGGAGGCGGAAGCTGGCGCCGTTGGTCGTCACGGACAGATCTGGCTTCCCCCCGGCCAACGGGCTCGCCGACCCGGCCGGGACGCGCAGGGCGGCCAGCTTGGACACGAGCACGGGCAGATGGGCCCGCACGGTGGGCTCCCCGCCGGTGAGGCGGATGCCATCGACGGCGAAGCGCTCGACGAAGACGCCCGCCACCCGAACGAGCTCCTCGAACGTGAGGAGGTCTTCCCTGGGCAGCCATTCCATGCCCTCGGCCGGCATGCAGTAGGTGCAGCGGAAGTTGCAGCGGTCGGTGACGGAGATGCGTAGATCGCGAATCGTGCGCCCGAACGGGTCGACGAGGTCGTGCGGCGCCATCACCCCGGCAGCGTAGGGGCAGGAGCCGGCGAACACGACCTCGTCCGACGTGCCGGGTGGCTCAGAGCGGCCCGATGAGGAGCACGGGCACCTCACCTCCGGGCGCCACCCCGTCGCCGTCTGGCAGCACGGCGAGCCCGTTCGCGCCGGCGGTGGCCGCCAGCTGGTGGCTGCCCTGCGCACCGACGCCGCGCACGTGCACGCGGCCATCTTCACCCATGGCGGCCGTGACGCGGGCGAAGTGGACCTTGCCGTCGGGGCGGCGGGGGAGCCCGGTGTCCGCGATGCCGATGACCTCGGGGCGCCCCAACCGCGTGTCACCCATCATCTTGCGCAGCGCCGGGCGAGCCAGCAGCTCGAAGCTGACGAGCGACGAGACGGGATTGCCCGGCAGCCCGAAGATCGGCACGTCGTCGTCACCGAGCAGCCCGAAGGCGAACGGCTTGGCAGGACGGATGGCGATCTGCATCCACTGCATCCGCCCCACCCGATCGAGCACGACCTTCACCACGTCGTAGTCGCCCATGCTCACGCCGCCGCTCGTGATCACGGCATCGCAGTGGGCGGCCGCTTCACGCAGCGCGGCGGCGAGCGCGTCCTCGTCGTCGCGTACCAGCCCGAGGTCGACGGGTTCGGCGCCGGCCTGCGCGACGAGTGCCAACAGCATCGGCCGGTTCGACTCCCGGATCTGGCCGGGGCGAAGCGGGCCGCCCCCCTCGACCAGCTCGTCACCGGTGCTGAGCACCCCGACCCGGGCCCGCGGCACCACCCAGGGCTCGAGCGTCCCGAGGCTGGCGAGCACGCCGAGGTGGGCCGGGCGTAGCTCGGTGCCGGCCGTCAGAACGGTCTCGCCGCTCACGACGTCGTCGCCGGCCGGACGCAGCGCGTCACCGGTGGCCACCGAACGCCGGATGCGGACCTTGCCGTCAACGGCCGGAGCGGTGTCCTCCACCATGACCACGGCGTCGGCTCCCTCCGGCAGCGGCGCACCCGTCATGATCCGCAGCGCCTGCCCGGGTCCCACTGCCGCAGTCGGCGCGGCCCCCGCGGCGAGGACGCCGATCACCGAGAGCTCGACCGGCGCGCCTTGGGTGTCCGCGGCCCGGACCGCGTAGCCGTCGACTGCCGTGTTGTCGAAGGGGGGCACCATCTCGGGGGCCACCACGTCACGGGCCAGCACGCAGCCGAGCGCCTCGCGGAAGGGCAGGGCACGTGGCGCCAAGGGATGGCAACTCGCGAGCACCGCGGCCTGGGCGTCCTCGATGGGGATCACGGCGTCGAAGGTACCGCTGGTCGGGCCTCTACAGGCCCAGCTCGAGCTGGCGGGGCGGCGATCGATGGGCGCGCTTCGAGTTGCGCCCGGCCTGCACCGCCGCCGCCGGCCGGAGCCGGAACTCCTCGGGCCCGCCCGCCCTCGGCCACCCGTGCCGACGGCGGGCCTCCGCCACCATGCTCCTGACTCGTTCGCCCAGTTGCCGCTGCTCGGCCTGGGGGAGATAGGCGCGGCGCCGATAGCGCCGTTCATAGGCCTCGACCTGCTCCGGGAACTGGTGGCCGAGGTCGGCGAGGAAGTGCTCGCGCACGCCCGGTCGGAGGTGGAGGGCGACCACCCCGACCGAGACGGCGCCGGCCGCGACGCAGGCGTCGACCACCTCGCGCAGCTGGTCCTCGCCGTCGGAGATCCCGGGGAGGACGGCCCCGAGGAGCACGCCACTCGCCACCCCCGCCTCGTTGAGGCGAGCGACGGCCTCGACCCGTCGGCGCGGGTGCGGAGCCCCGGGCTCGGTGCGCCGCCACACCTCCTCGTCGAGGGTGGCGATCGAGAAGTCGACCCGCACCCGGGTTCGACGGGCGGCGTGCGCGAGCAGATCCAGATCACGGAGCACGAGCGTCGATTTGGTGAGGATGGAGAAGGGGTTCGCCCGGTCGCCGAGCACCTCGACGATGCCCTGGGTGAGGTGGTACTTGCCCTCCGCCCGTTGGTAAGGATCGGTGTTGGTGCCCATGGCGATGGGCTCCCCTCGCCATCGCGGGGAGCTGAGCTCGGCCCGCAGGCGCTCGACGGCATTGACCTTCACCACGATCACGCGCTCGAAGTCGGGTCCCGTCCCCAGGTCGAGATAGGCGTGCGTCGGGCGGGCGAAGCAGTACGAGCAGGCATGGCTGCAGCCGCGGTAGGAGTTGACCGTGAAGGTGAAGGGCATCCGGCTCGTTCCCGGCACGCGGTTAACGATGGTGCGGCAGTTCACGTGGAGGAACTCGAGGCCGCGGTACTCGCCACGGCCGACGTGACGGCCGATGACCTCGTCCGGGAACAGCCGGGCTTGCCTCGGGCTCTTCCTCAGCCAGGCGCCAACGCAGCCGTCGCTCCATGCCACGAGCCTAGCGCGCCCGATCGAACATTTGTTCGCTCAGCGGGCGGCGCCGATTCGGCACCGATTCGTTGCCGGGCGCCGGGGTGAATGGGGGCAGTTGAACGTGCCTTCGGAAGTCGCTCGATTTGCCGCTTGGTTCGGGAATGCCGCCCCCCGAGTGCTCAGCCCGACTCGGCAGTGCCCTCGCCCGCTTCCCGGGGCGGCGCCGGGTCAGCCGATGCCCTCGCGACGGACGATCTCGGCCAGGGCCCCGCGGAAGTCCTTGCCGAGCTCGGGATGGCGCAGCGCCACCTCGACGGTGGCCCGCAGCCAGTCGAGCTTGTTGCCCGTGTCGTAACGCCCACTCGTGAAGGGGAGGCCCAGGAACGACCCTCCGGACTCGAGCAGGAGGAGCATGGCGTCGGTGAGCTGCAGCTCGCCGCCCGCGCCGGGCGTCACCCGGTCGATGCAGTCGAAGATCCCCGGGGCCAGCACGTAGCGACCCATGATGGCGAGGTCGCTCGGGGCCTCGGCCGCCGGGGGCTTCTCGACCATGCCCGCGATCGGGACGAGCCCGTCCGGCGTCGGTTCACCACCCGGCGTCGACGACCCCGTACGCGCGAGATCTCCTCGGGGCCGAAGCGCCGCAGCGCCAGGACCGACGCGCCGCTGCGCCTCGTGTGCCGCGACCATATCCGGCAGCACCGTCGAGTCCTCCGCCATCAAGTCGTCCGGGAGGAGCACGGCGAACGGCTCGTCGCCGACGTGCTGGCGGGCGATGCCCACGGCATGGCCGAGCCCACGGGGCTCCTGCTGGCGAACGAAATGGACATTGGCCAGCTCGGCGATCGCCCGCATCTGCCGGCCGCCGCTCTCCTTGCCGCTGGCGATGAGCGAGGCTTCGAGCTCGGGCGAGCGGTCGAAGTGATCCTCGATCGTCTTCTTCGTGCGCCCGCTGACGATGAGGATGTCGGTGATGCCGGCCCGCACGGCCTCCTCCACGACGTACTGGATGCCCGGCTTGTCGACCAGCGGGAGCATCTCCTTCGGCGTCGACTTGGTGGCCGGGAGGAACCTGGTGCCGAGACCTGCCGCGGGGATCACTGCCTTGCGCACGCGCATCCCCGGACAGTACCGAGGCGGCCCTGCTCGGCCGTGGATCGCCGATTCGGTACCGAATCGGCGGTGCAGGCAAGGGGAACCACCTCGGGTGCTGTCGGTGCGTCCGGAGTGGGCTCCGCTACGATTAGCAGTCGAACGGCGCGAGTGCTAACGGCGGCACGAGCGGCGATTGACCGGAGACCCGATGCCTACCTACGTCTACCGCTTCCTCGACTCCGATGACACGATCGAGGTCCAGCAGGCCTTCACGGACCACCCGCTCACCGAAGCGGTGAACCCCCGCTCAGGCCAGCTCGCGCCGGTCAGGAAGGTCTTCACGCCGGTCGGCATCACGTTCAAGGGCAATGGCTTCTACAAGACCGACAGCCGGGGCTCGGCCCGATCGACGTCGAGCTCGTCCGGCAGCGACAGCTCCTCGTCGTCGGACAGCACCTCCACCGCGAAGACCTCCTCCGACAGCGGCTCGAGCTCTGGCTCGACCAGCTCCTCCGGTTCCTCCAGCTCGTCCTCCGCGGACGGCAAGGGCGCGAGCGGCGCTCATCAGCACAGCCACGGCGGCCACACCCACAGCCACTGAGGTGGACGCCGGCCGCGGACGTCGGTGTCATCGGCGGCTCGGGCTTCTACCGCTACCTGGACGACGCGGAGCAGCTCGACCTCGACACGCCCTACGGGAAACCCTCGGCCCCGCTCACCCTGGGGACCCTAGCCGACCGGACGGTGGCGTTCCTCCCTCGCCACGGCCTGCACCACGAGTTGGCGCCCCACGCCATCCCCTACCGGGCCAACGTGTGGGCGATGGCCCGAGCTCGGGGTGCGGGCCCTGGCCGCGCCCGGCGCGGTGGGATCACTGCAACCCGGTATCCATCCCGGCGAGCTCGTTGTCGTCGACCAGCTCGTCGACAGGACCTGGGGCCGGGCCGACACCTTCCACGACGACTTCGCCACCGGCGTCGTCCATGTCGGCTTCGCACTGCCGTACGCAGAAGACCTGCGGCGCGTGCTCGTCGAGACGGGCCGGGCCCTCGGGCTGACGGTGCACGACGGTGGCACTCTCGTCGTGATCCAGGGTCCACGATTCTCGACCGTCGCCGAGTCTCGTTGGTTCCGAGCGATGGGCTGGACAGTCGTGAACATGACCGGGTACCCCGAAGCCGTGCTGGCCGCGGAGGCGGGCGTGCCGTACGGGGCGATCGCGCTGGTGACGGACTACGACGCCGGTGTGGACGGAGTCGAGCCGGTCACCCAGGAGATGGTGTTCGCCACCATGCAACGCAACGTCGACAACGTGCGCGCCCTGCTGGCGGGCGCCATTCCCCGCCTCGCTTGACGAGCGGCTCGGGCCTCGGGCGCCGCGCTACGAAGAGCACGCTTGGCCGTCGCGCCACGAAGAGCACGCTCGGGCGCCGCGCCACGAAGAGGGCCTCACGCCGCTCGAACGCCGCGCCGCGGCGGCCGGGCTAGCCTGCCGGCGCTTCCCCCGAGGCCTCGATCTCACGGAGGAAGCCATGCTTTCGTTCTCACCTCGACTTCCCGCGCTCATGCGGCGGCTGCCGCATCGGCTGCGGTTGGCGCTCACCACCCGCCCGCTCCTGTACTGGTTGGCCACCGGCGCGATGGCGGCCGCCGTCGGCTACGTCGTGGCGGGCGTGCTCGCGGGAGCGGAAGCGTTGCGACAGCAGTACGGCACCCTCGTCCCGACGCTGGTGGCGACGCGATCCATCGTCGCCGGCGATGCGCTGGACGCCTCAGACACCGCAGTCCGGCTCCTGCCGGCTGCGGTGGTGGCCCCGGGCACGCTCAGCGCCCTGCCGCGGCTGGCCGTCGCGGCGCGAGGCGATCGCACCGGGCGAACCCATTCACCGGGTTCGGGTCGGGCGAAGCGGCCAGAGCCCCGTGGCGGCCGTGCTTCCGCCGGGTACGCGCGGCGTGGCGGTCCCGGTGGACGAGGCCGCTCTGCCGTTGCGCATCGGCGACGTGGTCGACGTGGTCGCCGCCGCCGCCGACGTCACCGGAGCGAGCGGCCGGGTCGTGGCCCGTTCGGCCACGGTCGCCCAGGTCGGCACGCGAGAGGTCGTGATCGGGGTGCCGGTGGCCGCCCTCGGGGAGGTCGCCCAGGCCCTGAGCTCCGGGCGGGTGCTGTTGGCCCTCAGCGCAGACCCGTGACGTAGATGCCCAGGATGGCCAGCCCGAGCACGACGCGGTAGATGACGAAGGGGGTGAAGCTGTGGGTGCGGACGAGCTTGAGCAGGCCCCACACCGCCAACCAACCCGACAGCGCCGCGGCGATGGTGCCCCGACACCATCGGGGCCAGGAAGCCCGGCGGGATCCCGTCCTTGGCGAGGCCCCCCATCTTGAAGATCACCGCGCCGAGGGTCACCGGCACGGCCATCAGGAAGGAAAGGCGGGCCGCAGCGTCACGGTCGAAGGTCAGCATCCGGCCGACGGTGATCGTCACCCCCGAACGCGAGATGCCCGGGTTCAGAGCGAGGGCCTGGCCGCCGCCCATCAACAGCGTGTCGCGCAGCGAGTACTCGTCGATGCCCCGCTTGGCCGGCAGGTTGTCGGCCCAGTAGAGCACGAGCCCGAACACGATCAGCGACACCGCGATGAGCGGCACCTGGCCGAGGTGCTCGTCGATGGCGCTGCTGAACAGGGCGCCGATGATGGCGGCGGGGATCGAGGAGGCCAGCAGCAGCCACGCGAGACGGCCGGCGGGGGTCGGGCGGTGCTCGCGGTCCACGACCGCCTTCACTCCGTCACGCACGTAGACGACGAGGTCGGACCAGAAGTAGCCGACGACGGCGATGAGCGTGCCGAGGTGCAACGCGACGTCGAAGGCCTTCTCGAAGCTCCTGTCGCCGTGGAAGTCGTTCCAGCCGAACAGCCAGGGAACGAGGAGCAGATGACCGCTGGAGGAGATCGGCAGGAACTCCGAAAGACCCTGCGTGATGCCGAGGACGATGGCGTGGAAGATCGACATGATGGGATCCGGCGCTCAGCCGGTGCTGGTGGAGGAGATGATGGGATCCGGCGCTCAGCCGGTGGTGGTGGAGGGGATGATGCGGGCGCGCCACGGGCGAGGGTGGTCGAAGTGGTGGCCGACGACGACGCCCTCGCAGAGCCGTTCGAGGAAGTCCGCCGGTCCGTCGAAGTCGGGCATCTCGACGTAGGCCGCGCCGAGCGCGTCGGGGACGTGGGCGTCGGATCCGGCGCCGGCGGCAAGATCGTGGGCGACGGCGAATGCCGCCGCCTGGTCGTTGAGGTGGCCGAGCGACGTCTTGGCGTTGAACACCTCGAGCGCGTCGACCTGCCCTGCGGTGACCAGCTCGACCAGGGCCGGCCGGGCGAGGTTGCGCCGCATCGGGTCGAAGGGATGAGGGATGTAGACGACACCGCCCTGCTCTCGGATGCGTGTCGCCGCTTCGGCCGGGCTCACCCCGAAGGGCACCCGCTCGCGGAGGAACAGCCCGATGATCTCCCCGGCATGCGTGCGCAGCTCCTCGCCGATGATCACCCGGCACGGCAAGCGCCCGATCAGCTCCTCGCGCGCCCCGGATGGCGTTGTGGTCGGTGATGCACAACACGTCGAGACCCGACTCCGCGACCGCCTGCTCGAGCTCTTCGGGCGTCGTGGTGGAATCCCCGGACCACATGGTGTGCGAGTGGAGGTCGACGCGCACGTGCCCGGGGCGCCGGGGTTCCGCGAGGTGCGGATGGCGGGAGGCTGCCGCGGGGACGAGCGCCACCCGGCCGAGGGTACCGTCGGCGACGGTGGGGGTCATGGTGGTCACCGGGGCCGCGGGCTATCTCGGCCGCGAGGTCGTGCGTCTCGCCACCGCCGCAGGCTGGGACGTGCTGGGGCTCAGTCGCTCGCGGCGCGTCGGCGGGGCCGCCCGATGGGCGGTTGTCGACGTGCGCGACGAAGAAGCCATTCGAGCATTGTCCGCGGAGTGCCGCGGCCGGGGCCATGGTCCATGCGGCCTACCAGCGCACAGGCCCCGAGGCCGAGTCGGTGATCGTCGAAGGTTCACGCATCCTGGCCGAGGCGGCCGCCGCCGCCGGCGCCCGCCTCGTGCACGTCTCGAGCGACCTCGTCCACGGTGGCCGCCCCCAGCCGTACACCGAGGCCGACCCGCCCGATCCGTTCGACGACTACGGTCGATGGAAGGCGGCGGCCGAGGCCGCCGTGCTCGCCGCGTGCCCCGAGGCCATCCTCGCTCGACCGTCGGTGCTCTTCGGCGACGAACGGCCGAGCCCGGCCCAGCAGGACGTCATCGACGCTCTCGACGGGCGCCGACCCATGAGCTTCTTCACCGACGAGGTGCGCTGCCCGTCGCATGCGGTGGGCGTTGCGGCCGCCATCGTGGCGCTTTGCGCAGCCCCGCGGTCCGGAGTCGCGCGGCCCGCTCCACCTCGGCGGCCCGGTGGCCCTCAGCCGGTACGAGTTCGCCGCGCTGACCGCACGCTGGGCCGGCCGCTCTCCTGACCTGCTGCATCCCGGCCGCGGCGCCGACCACGGCCACCCCCGCCCGGGCCACGTCGTCATCGACAGCCGGCGGGCCGTGCGCCTGGGTCTCGTGCTCGGCTCGCCGATCGACCTGCTGGCCGTCCCCGGCTGAGCAGGGACGACGCTGAATTCCTAACTCCGGCGGTCACAAACCCGCCCTCCCGTACATCTACGAAGTGGAAACGTCGGGGGTAGAGCGGTGGAATGACCGCCCAAAGCCGCTCACCCCCGGCGATGGCGCGTTCCTGCTCCTGCACGTGTCCCGCGTGCCGGCCGGGCTGATGGTCGACGGGACGGTCGTGGTAGGCGAGCGGCGGCCCCGGCCGGCTCAAACCCCGCCGGCTCGCCGAGCTCGCCGTCGCCAGCCGGTCGCTACGCCGCCGGTGGACGGAGGGCATGCACCCAGTCCCGCAGGGCCTGTTGCACGTCGAGGACATCCCAGCTCTCGGCGAGCTCGAGACAGCGCACGTCGTCGCCCTGACTCCCGAGACCGAACACGCCCCCGGGCGAACAATCGCTGACGACGAGCAGTGGGAGGCCGAACGCGGCCGCCATCCCCGCCTCGAGTTGGTTCCATGGCGTGGGCAGGTGGAGGTTCTTCATCTCCTCCTGTTCCGGGGTTCCCGGGCGGAACTGAGCCTTCTCGACCTCCATCTGGCGCAGTCCGAGGATGACGACTCCCCAGCAGGGCCGCATGGCCGTCGTCACGACGCGGAGGGGCGAGCTGGGGCTGTAGTCGGAGCGCTGCACGCGCTCGATCGCCGCGCCCTCGACGCGCAGCAGATCGACGACGACTTGTCCCACCGGCGAAGAAGACGCCTGGGCCACGCTTGGCGTGCTGATGAAGATCCTGGGCGCAGGCGGCGGGGATCCGTCTTTGGCACTGGCGTGCCCTGGGCGGAAGCGTTCCCCATCGTCCGGCGTCGTGTAGGTCTCGTTCTCGTCCAAACGGGCCCTGAGCCCCTCGGGCAGGTGCTGCGCGCCGGCAAAGCGAGCGCCGGCCAGGCGGGCTCCGACGAATTGCGCTCCCTTCAAGTCCGCCGAGCGGAAGTCGGCACCGCGCAGATCGGCATCCGTGAACACCGTGCCCACGACGACGCCCTCGTAGAACACGGCTCGCTGCAGGTTGGCCTGGCGGAACGACGCGCCGGTGAGGTCGGCACGAAAGAAGTCGGTTCGCTCCATGCTCGGCAGCTCGTGGTCGCGCTCGGTTTGCTTGTCGCCCTTCGCACCGAGATAGGCATGACGCACGTTCGTCCGCTGGAGATCGACGCTGGCGAGCGTCGGTGCGTACGCGAGCCCGTCAGCGAGCACCTTCTGCACGTTGCCGGTGGGCTCGCTCCGCAACACGGCGGCGATGACGTTGACGGCGTCGCTCGCGTACGGCACCTTCCGGCGGACCAGCGATCGGACCGCGAACTCCGACCGCTGGTCGAGGAACCTCCGCAGCAAGATGGCGTTGGCCAACCGGAGAACGTCGTCCTTCGAGCTCAGGCCTTCGACCACGCCGGCAAACGCCTCGCCCACCGCGGCCATGCGATCCTTGTTCGTCTTGTAGTTGAAGTAGCGGAAGATGCCGAGCAGAGCGGTCAACAGGCCCGCGATCGCGGCCGCCGTCGTCGCCGCGCTCGTCACGTCCCGGCCTTGGGCGGGGCGAGCGGTGATCTCTGGGCATCGTCCGCCGGCGCCGTCCCCTCACGCCCCGACATCGCCGTGACTTGCGACCACGTGTCCACCTCGCTCCGGAGGATGTCTTCCACCCTCTCGACGAACTCGAACAGGTCCTTCGAATCGACCGCTCCGCCATCGGCCGTCGTCTGGGGGCCGTCCACGTCCGCGATGTGCAGTGCGCCGCGGGTGTCCTCGTACTGGCGGGACAACCGCTCGAAGCCGAAGGCGGCCTCGAAGGCTCCTACCGCCGTCGCCAGCGCGCCGAAGCCCGCCGCGAGCACCGCCCACATCTGGCGGCGGGCCTCGTCGGCGGTCGCCAACGCCCCGAACAGCGCCGCGAGGACCAGGCAGACGGCCGAGATCCAGAGCGCCTCTCTGCGAGCCCTCTCGTTCTCGCGCGCGCGTCGCGCGTAGAAAGCCATCTGGTCATCGACGCGATGGGAACGGTACGCGAGAAGGAATTCCTCTTGCCGCGGCTCGCTCATCCCTTCACCTGCCCGAAGCGGATCCGAGCGACGTCCTCTTGTAGGGCACGGAGCTGAGCGCGGTGGGCCGCGGCGTCGACGTCCGGCATGCTGGCGACGTAGAGGACATAGCGTGAGCGCAGCCGCTCCGCGGATGCGAGCCAGGAGGTAGCTGTCGAGTGCCCCTTGTCGCCGTGCCACGGTGGTCACCGCTGTCGTGGACGCACCCAGGGTCGCCACGGCGACGCCCGGCCACCATTCGGCGGGCAGCCCGGCTTGGATGGCAGCGAAGAATGTGGTGAGGAGGCCGCCGAATATGGCCACCACCACAAAACGACGATACCGCTGCTGCTCCGCCAGGGCAGTCTGGTCACATTCCGCGAAGAACGGGTACACCTCCCGGTAACCCTCGACGATCGCGTCATGGAGCTCCGGATACACCTGGCCCGCGTCGAGGCCGAACGGCAGTGGCGAAGTGACCTTCGGCCGGCGCAGACGGGGCCAGACCGACAAGACGGGAAACCGTCGCCTCAACCCGGGCGAGCGGGATTGGCTGAGCAGCAGCGCGAGCAATGCTCTGAGCCGCGACGGCGACTCTGACAAATCGACCACGTGGACCTCGCGAATGCTGATCGGCGCCGAGGCGGCCCCGCCTGCCTCGAGCCGTAGATTGGCGAGGTCGTCGGCCAGCCGTCCGGAGCGTCCGAGCACGACGATGGGTCGCTTCTGGCGCGCGTGCTCGACGACCTCGACGAGCGCGCCCGCTCCTCCACCGACCACGACGAGCACGGCAGGTTGTCCGTCCGAGATCTCCTTCACCAGGCGTGAGAGCACGGGGGTCTCGTCACCCCAATGGGCGCCCGGAACCAACAGGAGGGCGTCATGGTTCGGGTCGGGTTGGACGCGCTCGGATGAGTCCGCCTGACCGGCACCGGCGACGGGTTCGGCATCGGCGCCGTCGAGCGCGCTCGCCTGGCCGTCGCTGGCGATGAGCCCAGCCGGCGCGACGCCGATGAGCCTCGGCGGTTCCGGCAGCGACTGGAGCGACAGCCCGAGCAGGCGGATCACCCCGGCGTCGGTTCCGCCCGTGACGACAACGGCGCCGTTGTCGGCGGCCGTCGCGGCCAAGGTGCGAATGAACGGGTAGAAGCGCGCCATCGACTCCGGATCCAGATCCGCCGTCGTCCCGGCAAAGGCGATGACCGGTTGCCCCTTCCTCACACCCAACGCCTTGAGAGGGATCCGGTCGTTCGTCGCTGACAACCGAATCACTCTCGTCACCCCGGGCGAGGAGTCCACCGCGGCAGGTTAGAGCGCGGCCCGAACCGCGACCGTCGGGCGCGCTCAGGCCCCGCTGACCATCACGTCGTGCACGACGAGGCTGACCCCGGCGGCTCGCATCGGCAGCCATTCGAGGTCGGCCCCCGACCTCGACGACGTCCTTCAGCATCTTCTGGATGGTGGAGGCGATGGTGAACTCGCGCACCGGGCCACCGAGCGATCCGTTGGCGATCACGAGACCGGAGGCGCCGGTCGAGAAGTCGCCGGAGATCGGGTTCACACCCGAGTGGAGACCGGAGACCTCCTGGATCACCACACCGTCGTCGATGCCGGCGATGAGCTCGGGCTGCAGGCGGCGCTCCCGGTTGCAGTGCCAACGCAATGGCGGCGCACGACGGCGTCGACTTGAACCCCCGGACGGCGTTGGCGGTGGATGCCGTCCCGCTCCTGCGCCCGCTGTACGAGGACTGCACGAAGCCCTTGAGCACTCCGGCCTCGATGAGCGACGTCGGGCGGCAGGCCAGGCCCTCGCCGTCGACCTCCGTCGCCGAGAACGCGAGTGGGTTGGTCGGATCGTCGGCCAACGTGAAGACCGGCGACGCCACCTCCTCACCGATCCGGTTGGCGAAGAGCGACCGCCCCTTGAGGACGGCTTCCCCGTTCAGCGTGGCGGAGAGCACCGACAGGAACTGGGCCGTGACGTAGGGATCGAAGACCAACGTGGCGCGGCGGCTGCGTGGCTTGGTCGCCCCGAGCAGCCGCGTCGCCCGCTCGGCGCCTTCCGAAGCGGCCTTGGCGAGGTCGAGCTCGTCGGGGCCTCGACCGACGGAGAAGGCGAACCCGGTCTGTGTCTCGTCGCCCTCCGACGCGAGCGTCGACACGACGAGGTAGCAGCCACTCTCCCGACCCGCGGTGGCGATCCCCGTGGAGGTGGCGACCGCCGCTTCGCCCAAGCTGTCGGAGTACTCCGCCTGCTCGACCCGCACCCTCACGTCCTGAGCCAGCGTCAAGCGCTCGAGCTCCATCGCCAGCGAGACCTTCTCGTCGGTCGGGAACTCGGCGAGGTCGTCGCGCCAGAGGTCGAGCGGGGCCACCGCCACCCCGTCGGGTCTCGCGACGCCGGCCCACTCGTCGGGTGTGCCGAAGGCGACGTTGTCACGCGCCTCGGCCAGCACCTCGGCCACCGACGCCTCGTCGAGCAGCGCCGCCGTAGGCGAAGCCAGTGCGCCCTTCAACGACCACGCGGATGCCGATCCCCTCGCTCTGCGCCGACTGCAGCTGCTCGATCTCGCCCTCGTAGACCCGCACGCTCGTGCCGAGCGAGCGGGCCACGTACGCCTCCACCTCCTCGCCCGGGCGCGCCTGAGCGGCCACCCGCTCGGCGATCGGCAAGAGCCCGCTCTCCCAGCCGCTCACGCCGCAGTCCCCCCGACCGTCAGGGCCCGCACCCGCAGCGTCGGCTGGCCGTCGCCAACCGGCACCCCCTGGCCATCCTTGCCGCACGTGCCCGGCATGCCCATGGCGAAGTCGTTGCCCAAGAGGTCGATCTCCTGCAACACCTGCGGCCCGTTTCCGATGAGGTTGCCCTCCCGGATCGGCTCCGTCAGCTCGCCGCCTTCGATCATGTAGGCCTCGGTCATGCCGAAGACGAAGTCGCCTGAGGCGGTGTTCACCTGCCCGCCCCCGAGTTGCGCCACATAGACGCCGTGATCGGTGGCTCGCATGATCTCATCGGGATCGTCGGCGCCGTTCAGGACGAAGGTGTTGGTCATGCGCACCATCGGCAGGTACTGGTAGCTCTGCCGCCGGCCGTTCCCCGACTGGGGGCGGCCCTCCTTGCGCGAGCGCAGGAAGTCCCACATGTAGTCGGTGAGGACGCCGTCGTGGATGAGCACGTTGCGCTGCGCCGGATGGCCCTCGTCGTCGATGCTCGATGCGCGCCCCACTCGCCGGCCATGGTCCCGTCGTCGACGAGGGTCACGAGCGGGGAGGCCACCCGCTCGCCCACCCGGCCCTTGAACACCGACGCCCCCTTGGCGATGAGATCAGCCTCGAGGCCGTGGCCGCACGCCTCGTGGAAGAGGACACCACCACTGCCGGCTTTGATCACGACCGGCAACGTGCCCGACGGGGCCGGTCGGGCGTCGAGCTTGGTGAGCGCCTGCGCGGCGGCCAGCCGCGCCACCTCCTCCACGTCGTAGCGGTCGAACAGCTCGAAGCCGATGGTGTGACCGAGGCTCTGGTAGCCGGTCTGCATGCCGGCGTCGCCCTGGGCCACGACCGAGACGCGGAACAGCGTGCGCACCTGGTCGTCGTCGGCCAGGAGGCCATCGGTGTTGACCACCAGGATGTGCTTGCGACTGTCCCCGTAGCCCGCCGACACCTGCACGATCGACGAGCCCGCGGCCCGCGCCGCATGGTCGGCGCGTTGCAGCAGCTCGACCTTGACCGCCTTCTCCACGGTCTCCGGGTACGTCGCCACCGTGTTGACCGGCCGCACGATCCGGCGGGACAGGTCGACGACCTTGGCCCCGCCACCGCCCGATCGAGCCGCCGCGGAAGCGGCTTCCGCCGCGGCCAACAGCCCGGCCTCCGTCAAATCCGCGGTGTGGGCGTAGCCCGTCGTCTCCCCGGCCACGACCCGCACCCCGGCGCCGCGATCGCGACCCGAGGTGACCTGTTCGACCTTGCCGTCGTCGAGGGCAGCGGAGGAGGAACGCTTGTCCTCCACGTAGATCTCGGCGAACTCACCGCCGGTGCGCACGGCCGCACCCAGGACCCGTTGGAGGACAGCCGGATCGATCATCGCCGTGTCAGTCATGGACGAGCTCCTCTCGCGACCGGGTCAGGCTACCGACCGGCGCCCGGGACCAGCCTGGCGGAAGCGCCCTCCGCCAGGCGAGGGGCGCGTTGGCCGCGGTCGATGTCGCGCTCCTAACCTCCAGTTGGTGCCCTTGGAACCCGGGTTGTCGGCCAAGCTCGAGCTGAGCGTGAAGGACGCGGACACCGCCGTGGCGTTCGCGTCCGGCGACGTCCCGGTGCTGGCCACTCCCCGGATCGTCGCCCTTTGCGAGGAAGCGGCCGTGCGTGCCCTCGGCGCCGCGCTCGAGCCCGGCCAGACGTCGGTCGGGATGCGCATCCAGCTCGACCACCTGCAGCCGACCGCCGTGGGCAGCGTCGTCGCCGCCGAAGCCACCCTCGAGAAGGTGGAGGGCCGCCGGCTCACGTTCACCGTGACGGTCACCGACGACTGCGGCCTCGTGGCCGCCGGCAAGGTCACCCGGGTGATCGTCGATCGGGCGCGGTTCCTCGAGAAGAGCCGGTGACACGGGGTCGCGACGCGGCGGCCCGGGCTCTCGGCCATGGTCATCGTCGCCACCGCGTTCGGCGTCGCCGCCTGCTCGTCGAGTGGCACTGCCGGCGGCGCGGCCTCGACCTCAGGCTCCGCGGCGACGACGGCGGCCACGCCAGGCGCGACGACGCCGGCTACGTCGACGGCGGCCCCAACCGCCGAGGCCCCGACCTCGACGCACGCTTCCTCGAGGACGGGTTCCTCGACGCGCGGTTCCTCGACCGCGCGGTTCCTCGACACGCGTTCCTCGACAGGCGCCCGGGCCACCGCCGTCACCTCGACGCCCACCGTGGCGCCGGTTGGCCCGCCCTGCAGCTCCACGGAGCTCTTCGGCATCCTCCAAGCGGCCCAGGGAGGCTTGCCTCCGGGCACGGGAGCCGAGCGTCCCTCGTGCGCAGGGGGATGGGCTTCGATGGTGGTCGGTGCCCCGGGCGAGGACCGCGCCTTCGCCGTCTTCCAGGCCAGGGGCGACACCTGGAGCCTGGCGAACTTCGGGACCTCCGGGGTCTGCAGCGACGCCAAGGTTCCCCCCGCCCTGTACGGCGCGCTCGGGTGCGCGCTCTGGGAGGGCGGCTGAGCCGAACCGGCCGGGCTCGGGGCGCGCTCTGCGTCGAACGCCGGTCGCGCCGCCCGACTCAGCCGAGGTTGGAGGAACGGGGATACACGTCGCTGGGGTCGGTCACGACGTTGACGAGATAGGGAACGCCGGCGGCGAAGGCGCGGTGGAGGGCGGGTCCGATCTCGTCCGGCCGCGTGACCGTCTCACCCGCGCCCCCGAGAGCACGCACCACCTGGTCGTAGCGGCAGCCCGGCTGCAGATCGCAGGCCACGTCCCAGCCGTACACCGCCTGCATCGGATGCTTCTCGAGGCCCCACATGCCGTTGTTGCCGACGATCATCACCACGGGCAGGCCATGGCGCACGAGCGAATCGGCATCCATGAGGCTGAAGCCAGCCGCCCCGTCGCCGAGGAGGGCGACGATCTGCGCCGCGGGTCTCGCCACCCGCGCCGCGATGGCATAGCCGGGGCCGTTGCCGAGGCAGCCGTACGGCCCGGTGTCGAGCCAGCAGCCCGCCTGGTAGACCTCGACGTACTTGCCCGCGTACGAGGCGAAGTCGCCACCGTCGCAGATCACCACGGCGTCACGCTCGAGCCGGCGGGCCAACTCGCCGTAGACGCGGGTCGGCTTGATCGGGTCGGCGTCCGAGGTCAGCAGCGGCGCGTCGAGGGCGGCCGCGGCGGCTTCCCTCCCGCGAACCGTGGCGATCCAAGCGTCGTGCGCGATCTCGTCCTGGTACTCGCGCGAGCAGGTCGGCCACGGCGGCGAGCTCGCCGATGAGGACCTGGGCAAGGTTGGCCGGCGGCGACGCGCTCTCGGGCGCGTCGGCGACGTGGGCCACCGCGGCCGAGCCGAAACGTCCGAAGCCGAGCCGGAAGTCGAGCTTGGTGCCCACCACCACCACGAGGTCGGCGTCGGTCTTGAGGAGGCCGCGCGTCCGGGTGAAGGCCAGCTCGTGGTCGGCCGGGAGGCAGCCACGCCCGAGCCCGTTGAACCAGCACGGGACGCGCAGGTGCTCGGCGGCGCGCTGCCAGTTCTCCCACGCGCCGGCCCAGTAGACGTCGCTGCCGATGACGAAGGCGGGACGCTCCGCGGCGGCGATGCGAGCGGCGAGGAGGTCGACGGCCTCGGGATCGGGCTCGGGACCACGGACCGTCTCGGCATCGGGGACATCCACCTCCGCGGGCGAGAACACGTCCAGGGGGAAGTCCAAGAAGACCGGGACCGCGATGCGGGGTGAGGGCCGTGACCGCCGCTTCGTGCACCTGCTTGGCTGCCGCATCCGGGGAGAAGATCGTGGCGGCCGACTTCGTGATGGAGCCGACGATCGGCACGTGGTCCAGCTCCTGCAGCGAACCGGCACCCCACCGCCGTTGTGGGGCGCGCCCGCCGAGCACCACGAGGGGCGAGCCGTTGAACCACGCGGTCGTGATGGCGGACACGCCGTTGGTCACGCCCGGGCCCGCCGTGAGCACCGCGAGGCCGGGGGTGCGGGTGAGCTTGGCGTAGGCCTCGGCCGCGAACGTGGCCGTCTGCTCGTGGCGTGTGTCGACGATCCGGACCCCTTGGTTGCGAGCGGCCTCGTACAGCGGCCAGACATGGCCGCCGTTCAAGGTGAACATGACGTCGACCCCGAACGGGCGCAGGGCGGCCAGCGCCTGCTCGCCGGCATGACCGGTCATCCGCTGTGTCATCCCCCGGAAGCTAGAAGCTGAGATAGCCACCGTCGAGGGTGATGATGTCGCCGGTGTGCCACGACGACGCGTCGCTGGCCAGGTACACGGCGATGCCGGCGAAGTCCTCGGGCGTCCCCCAACGGCGCATGGGGATCCGCGGCATCACCTTGGCCACGAAGGTGTCCCAGTTGAGCACGGGTGCCGTCATCTCGCTCTCGGTCCACAGGGCCAGCACGGCGTTGGCCCGGATCCCGTGGCGGGCGTGCTCGATGGCGATGCCCTTCATGAGGCCCACCAACCCGGCCTTCGACGCGCCATAGTGCTCGCCGCGCGGCTGGCCCTGCACGACCGACCCCGACGTCGTCACCACCAGGCTGCCCCCACCCGGGCGCCCGACCATGTGCCGGACGGCGGCTTGGAGGGTGTAGAAGGCGCCGTCCAAGTTCACCCGCAGGACGCGGTGCCACTCGTCGTCGGTCATCTCGAGGAAGCTCGGTGCCCGGCCGGGTACGCCCGCGTTGGCGAAGCAGGAATCGACCCGACCCAGCTCGCCGACCGTGGCCGCGAACGCCGCGTCGACCTGCGACTGCTCCCCGACATCGCAGACGAGGTCGAGCACGCGGTGGCCGTGGCGAGCCAGACGCGCCCGCACGGTCGCGTTCTTCTCCGGGTTCGTCCCCCAGATGGCGACGTCAGCTCCTTGCGCGGCGAGGCCCTCGGCCATGCCGAGGCCGATCCCACCGTTGCCGCCCGTCACGAGCGCCACCTTCCCCGACAGATCGAACAGCCCCATTCCTCGGCCTCCCGTGCTCCGCGTGGGATCTTCGTCGCGCTGTGTCACCCTGGCCAGCGGCGAGCAGTAAGGTCGTCGGCGGCCCGAGGGAGTCGCCACCCATGATCATCGACACCATCCACGAGCCGGCCGATGTGCGCCGCCTCTCGCCTGCGGAACTCGAGGAGCTGGCCGGGGAGATCCGCGACTTCATCGTGCAAGCCGTCGCCGAGCACGGCGGCCACCTCGGCTCCAACCTCGGCGCCGTCGAGCTCACCCTCGCCCTTCACCGCGTCTTCGACTCACCCGACGACGCCATCCTCTGGGACACCGGCCATCAGGCCTACGTCCACAAGATCGTCACCGGCCGGCAAACCGGTTTCGCCGAACTGCGTCAGTCCGGCGGCCTCTCCGGCTACCCCAGCCGCGAGGAATCGCGCCACGACTTCATCGAGAACTCCCACGCTTCGACCGTCCTCTCCTACGCGTACGGGCTCGCCTGCGCGCGCGACGCCGGCATCGACGACCATCGCCACATCGTCGCGGTGATCGGCGATGGCTCGATGACGGGAGGGATGGCCTACGAGGCCCTCAACAACCTCGGGCACAGTGGCCGCAACGTGATCATCGTGCTGAACGACAACGGCCGCTCGTACGCCCCGACCGTGTCCAACCTCTCCGAGAGCCTCACTCGCATCCGCCTGAACCCGGTGTACATGCGCCGGCAGCGCCGCCTGGAAGAGGTCCTGCGGGGCCTGCCGATCGTAGGGCGCCAAGCGGAGAAAGGCGTCGAGGCGGTGAAGGCGGCGGTGCGCGAGTACGTGAACCCGCCCGTGTTCTTCGAATCGCTCGGCGTCCGTTACGTCGGTCCGGTCGACGGCCACAACATCGAAGAGATGGAGCGGGCCTTCCGCAACGCCACCGAGTTCGACGAGCCGATCGTCGTGCACGTGTTGACCCAGAAAGGGCGCGGGTACCCGCCGGCGGAGGACGACGACGAGAAGCACCTTCACGACACACAGGTCTTCGACCCGCGCACCGGTCCCCCGAAGGCGGTGCCGAGCGGGTACACGCAGGCCTTCGCCGAGGCCGTGATCAAAGAGGCCGAGCACGACCCGCGCCTCGTCGCCATCACGGCCGCCATGCCGGGGCCCACAGGCTTGATCCCGTTCCAGGACCGCTTCCCCGACCGCTTCTTCGACGTCGGCATCGCCGAGCAGCACGCGGTCACCGCCTCCGCCGGCATGGCCATGGGCGGGCTGCGACCTGTCCTCGCCATCTACTCGACCTTCCTCAACCGGGCTTGGGACCAGGTCGTCTACGACGTGGCCCTCCACCGGCTGCACGTGGTGTTCTGCCTCGACCGCGCCGGCATCACGGGCGACGACGGGCCGTCGCACCACGGCATCTTCGACCTGGCGCTGCTCACGAAGGTGCCGGGGATGACGGTGTTCGCGCCCTCCTCGGCGCAGGAGCTCCAAGTGATGCTCCACGACGCGCTCGAGCTCGAAGAGGGGCCGGTGAGCATCCGCTACCCGAAGGGTCAGGCCCGCCAGGTGCCCGACGACGAGGTGGGCCACGGCCTCCATGCCCGGCGCGTGATCGAGGGCGACGGCACGGTGTGCCTGCTCGCGGTGGGGAAGCTGGTGGCCAACGCCGAGCGGGCGGCCGCGATGCTGGCCGAGCGCGGCGTCGCCGCCTCTCTCTGGGACGTGCGGGTGGCCCGGCCCCTCGATCAGGACATGATCCGCGACGCGGCCCGGCACCGCTTGGTGGTGACGATGGAGGACGGGATCCGCGAGGGCGGCGTGGGCGCGCTGATCGCTGATCAGCTCACCGACTGCTGCGCCGGCCGCGACGGCCCCCGGGTCGAGATCCTGGGCGTGCCACCGCAGTTCATCCCGCACGGCAAGCCCGACCGCATCCTGGCCAAACTCGGCCTCGACGCCGACGGCATCGCCCAATCGGTCACCCAGGCTTTGGAACGGACACCGGGCTGAGCCCGCGTCGTCGGCCCGGCCGACTCGTCCTGCGCGGCGAGCGTCCGTCCCACGAACGAGGCCGCCAAACGTGCGAATTCGGCACGGATAGCTGGCCCGGTTCGTGAGATGGAGCCCGAACCGAGTCGTCGGCGCGGCCATTAGCCTCGCCGGGTGGCGTCCGATCTGGCCGCCGAACTGGCCCTTGCCCTCGAGCTGGCGGATCTGGCCGACGCCGTCACCCTGCCGCGCTTTCGCGCCGCCGACCTCGCCGTGAGCCACAAACCGGACGCGTCCGAGGTCACCGAGGCCGACACCGCGGCCGAGGCCGTCATCCGGCGCCGGCTGGCCGAGGCCCGACCCCGCGACGCGGTGCTGGGCGAGGAGGAAGGCCTCGCCGGCGCCGAGGACGCGCCGGCCCGCTGGATGATCGACCCGATCGACGGCACCTCGAACTACGTGAAGGGCGTGCCGATCTGGGCGACGCTCATCGCGTTGCAACACGACGACACGGTGGTCGCCGGCGTGGCGTCGGCGCCGGCCCTCGGGCGGCGCTGGTGGGCCGCTCGAGGCCTCGGGGCCCGTGCCGACGGCCACCCCATCCGCGTGTCCGCAGTCGACCGCATCGAGGATGCGCACCTCGCCCATGCCGGGGTCGGCACGTGGTTCGACTACGGGCGGGGAGAGGCCTTCGTGCGCCTCACTCGCGCCGTGTGGCGCGGGCGGGGGTTGGGCGACTTCTGGATGCACTGCCTCGTGGCCGAAGGCGCCTTCGACATCGCCTGCGAGCCCGTCGTCTCCCTCTGGGACCTGGCCGCGCTGGAGGTCATCGTCGAGGAGGCCGGCGGTCGCTTCACCGACCTCGAAGGGCGGCCCCGGCCCGACGGCGGATCCGCGGTGAGCACGAACGGCCGGCTCCATGAGGAGGTCCTGGCCGCCCTGGCGCGCTGAACGAACGCCACGCCCCGGTGAGCGGCGGCGGGCCGCTCAACTCTCGACGCTGCTGCCCGCGGGGTTCACGAGGTACCAGATGCCTCCGAAGTCCTGGCCGTTCGTTTCGCCGGCGGTGTGGTCGCCCGCGAACCGGTAGAGCAGGTGGCCGTTGTAGGCGAGCTGCTCGGCTCCGTCGGAGCGCTTGACCGTGCTGACCTTGGACTGGTCGACCCCGGTGCCAACCGTGGGGCTCCCTGACACGGTGGCCGCCGGCCACGCGGCGACGCACTTGCCGGTGCAGGCCGTGGTGGTCCCCTGGTCCTTCTCGAACAGGTACAGGCTCATGCCGGTGCTGTCGACGAGGATCTGGCCGAACTTGGCGTCGGTGGCGACCGAGAGCGACATCCCGGTGGATGCCGCGGCCGCCCCACTCGTGGGCGGCACGTACGGGTTGGCACCGCCCGCCGCGGTGGTGGTGGCGGCCGCGGCGGTCGTGGCCACCGCGGTGGTGGCGGAGCCGGCGGCGTTGGTCGTGTTCGAGCTCGAACCGCAGGCCGCGAGGAGGGCGAGGGCTCCCACGGCCAGGGCTGGACGGAACAGGGTGCGCGGGATCATGTTCCTCAGTACGTCCGAATGCGGCACGCGGATTGCCGGCAATCTCCTGGCAGGCTTCATTCGTAGGAGGTGATGGTGGACGCGCCCGACGAAGTGCTGCTGGCCGGCCTTGCGGCTGGTGACGCCGACGCGGCGCGCGCCTTCGTGGTCCGCTACTCCCCCCGTGCCATCGGCCTGGCCCACCAGCTCCTCGGTGACCGGGCCGCGGCCGAGGACGTCGCCCAGGAGGCGCTCCTTCGCCGCGTGGCGCCACGCGAGCACCTTCGACCCTCGTCGGGGCTCGGTGAACACCTGGGTCCTGTCGATCGTGCGGCACCTTGCCATCGACGCCTTGCGCCTGCGCCGCCCGGAGCCATTCGATCCCACCGCGCTCCCGATCAGCCGGCTCGGCGAGACGGCCGTCACCTCGGCCGACCAGGTCGCCGAAGGACACGACGACGCCGACCGGCTGCGCGCCGCTCTACGCCAGGTCCCCGTCGACCAGCGCCGGGCCCTCGTGCTCGCCTACGCCGGGCTCACCTCGACCGAGGTCGCGGCCGCAGAAGGGATCCCGGTGGGCACGGCGAAGACGCGGCATACGCGCGGGGCTGCGCCGGCTTCGCCATGCCTACCTCGGTGACGTCACTTCCGAGGAGCCGGCGCCATGATCTCCTGCCAGCAGGTGCGCGAGCGGGGCCCGGAGCTCGTCCTCGGCACCCTGGACGGCGTCGAGCGAGCGCAGGTGCTCGCGCACCTCGACGAGTGCCCGGGATGTCGCGAGGACGTGTCGCGGCTCACCGAGACCGTCGACGCCATCGGTCAGCTGGCGCCAAGCCTCGAGCCTTCCCCGGGTTTCCACGACCGCGTCCTCGCCGCCATGAGCCCGACGGCCGTCGTCGCGCTCCACACCAAGCGGCGGCCCCGGCTGGGCTCCGTGCTCGTCGCCGCGGCCGCGGCCATCTTGGCCCTGGTATTGAGCTTCGGCGTGGTCCACGACACCGACGCCGGCTCGAGCGGTGTGAAGTCGGCGGCGATGGTGGGCGAGGGAGGCCAGACCGTCGGAGACGCCTACCTCCTGGATGCGTCGCCTCGCTTCGTAGTCGTCTCCCTCTCCTACGCCTTCCCGGGCTCCGCCTACGACCTCCAAGGAGTGGGCGACGAGGGTCAGGTCGTGACCCTTGGTCACATGAAAGAGCGTGACGGGCAGTGGCGCTGGAGTGGGCCCCTACGCGGCGACATCGACGTGCACGCCCTTCGCGTTGTGACGCCCGGCGGGCGGGTCGCCTGCCAGGGCGACTTCAACTAGCCGCCTCACTCGACGTCGGCCAGCGCCTGCGTCGGGAGCGCGAGGGCTTCGAAGCCTCGCGCGGCCTCGTTCCACTCGGCGAGCAGGGCTGGGCCCGAGCGCCCCTTGCGCGCCTCCACCTGGCGACTCGTCCACGCGTCGGTGGCGAGACCGTCGGTCCTGCCGTTCAGCACGTCGTCGACGACGCCCCGAGGTGGGCCACCACGTCATGGACCTGCCACCCCGGGCAGGCGGGGACCGGGGCATGCCATTGCTCGTCCTCGATGTGATCGGGAGCGCAGTGATGCGCTGGCGGGCGTCGCGATACAGCCGGGCCGTCTCAGCCACGCTCGGAGCCGACCACCGCCACGAAGCTGACGCAGGCTCCGGGGGCCCCGCCCAGGTTGTGGGTCAGCGCCTTGGACTTGCCCGCGTCGACGCTCTTGATCTGCCGCTCCCCTGCCTCGCCGCGCAACTGCATCCAGCACTCGAACAGCATCCGCAGTCCCGAGGCCCCGATCGGATGGCCGAAGGACTTCAAGCCGCCGTCCGGGTTCACCGGCAGCTCGCCCTCGAGGTCGAACGTGCCGGCGAGGACCTCCTTCCAAGCCATGCCCCGCTCGGCGAAGCCGAGGTCCTCCATGAGCACGAGCTCGGTTGGCGTGAAGCAGTCGTGCACCTCGGCCATGGCCAGCTCGGCACGCGGGTTGCTGATGCCGGCCTGCTGGTAGGCGTCCTCGGCGGAACGAACGACCTCGCGGAAGCTCGTGTAGTCGTAGCTCGGGTCGATGGGGCCGGCGGCGGGACCGGCCACGAACGACAGCGCCTTCACGTAGAGCGGGTCGGCGCAGTAACGCTCGGCATCCTCGGCCCGCACGATGATCGCCGCGGCCGAGCCGTCGCTCACGCCCGAGCAGTCGAAGATGCCGAGCGGCCCTGCCACGAGCGGCGAGCAGGCGATGATGTCCTTGGGGACCTCCTTGCGGAACTGCGCCCGCGGGTTGAGGGCACCGTTGCGATGGTTCTTCCACGCGATGCGGGTGAGGACGTCCTTCATCTCGGCGTCGTCGACGCCGTACTTCTTGGCGTAGGCCGGGGCGAGCAGGCTGAAGCTGGCCGGGGCGGTGATGCTGGCCATGGTGCCGTCGTGGGCCGGCACGCTGCTCACGAGGCCGGAGTAGCCGGAGTCCTTGAGCTTCTCGACGCCGATGGCCATCACCACGTCGTAGGCGCCGCTCGCCACCGCGTAGCACGCGTTGCGGAACGCCTCCGAGCCGGTGGCGCAGAAGTTCTCGACGTGGGTCACCGGCTTGTAGTCGATCTTCAGCGGCCGGCTGAGGGTGAGGCCCGACAGCCCGGACCCCATGGTCCCCAACCAGAAGGCGTCGATGTCATCGAGGGACACGCCCGCCGAGGCGAGCGCGGCCGACGACGAGTCGATGAGGAGATCGTCGGTGCTGCGGTCCCAATGCTCGCCGAAGGGCGTGCAGCCCATGCCGATGACCGCCACTTGGTCCCTGATTCCGTGTGAGGACATTGGTCAGCTCTCCTTGCCGGTGCTCGTGACGACGCTCCCCCTTCGGGGTCGCGACGTTCTCATGACGCGCTCCCCCTTCGGGGTCGCGACGTTCTCATGACGCGCTCCCCCTTCGGGGTCGCGCTTTCCAGAAGTAATCGTGCACGCCGTCCTGCGTGTAGAGGCGGCGGAAGGTCATCTCGACGCGGTCGCCGATCTTGACCTGGCTCGGGTCGACGTCGGTGAGCTCGCACTGGAAGCGGCCTCCGCCGTCGAAGTCGATGACCGCGGCGACCACTGGCGGGCTGAGCGAATACGCCAGCCGGTCGACGGTGTAGGTGGCGATGGTGGCGGGCACGTCGGCCATCCGCACGGGCGTCATCTGGTCGATGGCCCCTGAGTCCATGCTCACCCGCGAGGGAGGCAAGTGGACGAACCCGTTCTCGTCCCTCGATCCGACGAAACCGAACTTCCAGCGGACGTTGCGCTTCGAGGGAGGAGCGGCCGGGCGGTCGGGCTCGGGGCGGCGGGGCGGCTCCCGGCGCATGAAGCCGCGCCACGTGAGGAACGAGGCGTACGTCAGGTCGTCGCGGGTGTTGGCCAACTGGTCACGCAGGGACGGCGTCGAACGGCGCTGGGCCAGCGCCGCCGTCGTGCGCCAGAGCACCACGTGGCAGCCGTCGGCCAGCACTACTACGGCGATCGTCTGGTCCGGATGGGCGCGGTCGAGGACGTCGGCCAGCATGATCCCCCACTGCGCCACGCCCGTGTTCCCCATCCGGGGGGTCAGGTCGTCGACGTAGGTCTCGGGTCGGGCCCCGACGGCCTTGGTGGCCGCCCGCACCGCCCGGCTGGGCAGGCCGGACAGCACGACGTGGTCGAGGTCGGTCGCGGTGAGCCCAGCGGATTTCAACGCGTCGGTGACGGCCTGCTCGACGAGGGGCAGGTAGGTGTGCTCGCCGAAGCGCTCCTCCCACTGCTTCGAGTAGAGGTCCCCGGGAATCCGCCAGCGATCGAGGAACTCTCCGGTGGCGCTGGCGTTGGCGATGGGCACGGCCAGCACGTCGGCGCCCTCGCCGTAGGCCAACGCCACCGCGGCGTCGCCGCCGCCGGCCTCGTCGGCCCCCCCGGGCAGGCCGGTGCGGATGTCGGACAGCACGGCGATGCCGCCGCTGGCCCAGGCCGCGAACGAGGCGCCCGTGCCCGATCGGACCGAGCCCAGGGCATCGACGGCCGAGACCGAGATCGGGAGATCGAGGGCGGCGTGGATGGCCGCCGCGTTCGTCTTGTCGAGGTAGGCGGGAAGGGTGGTCGAGAACCACAGTGACGACGGCGTGTATCCCGCGGGCGCGTTGCGCAACGCCACGCGAGCCGCCTCGACGCCGAGCGAGGTGGTGTCCTCGTCGTACGACGCCACCGATCGAGTGCCACCGCCTCCTCCGGAGCCGAGCGTCGCGGAGATCGCCTTGCGGTCGAGGCGCCAGTACGGGACGTACACGCCGTAGCTGATGATGCCCCTCATGGGACAGACAGTACTGGCGACGGGCGCGGGGCTCACAGTCCGCCTCGTGCCGAGACCGCGCTCGCCGACCTCACCATCGTTCCCCCACTCGCGCCCTCAGGTCCGGAACACTCCTCGCCGTCAGACCCCAGGAGGAATGCTGTGATCCGCAAGCGCAAGAACAACGCCGGCTCGACGGTCGTCACCTTCGCCATCCCCGACGAGGGCGAGCCGGTGTCGATCGTCGCCGACTTCAACGGCTGGGACCCGAACCTGCACCCCATGCGACGGCGCTCGAACGGCACACGGTCGGTGGCCGTCGAACTGCCTGAAGGAGCCACGACCCGCTTCCGGTACCTGACCGAGGACGGGGACTACTTCGACGACCCCGACGGCGACGGCGTCGAGCCGAACGGCTATGGCGAGACCCACACGGTGCTCCTGGTCTGAGCCGCCTGCGGCGTGGGGCCTTGCCCCCACAGGTGGCCCGCAGGCGGCTCGGCCGCCGAGGGTCCTGGGTGGCCGCCGGGGACGGCTCCACGAGGTGGGGGTGGCCGGGAGGGGGAGGGTCTCCCTCCCCCTCCCGCCTAGCTGTGAGGTAGGCCGCTGGCTGGTCGTCCGTGCCTTGGCGTCGGGTGCTGGGCCTTGGCTTTCTCACCCATCTCGGCCGGGTCGGTCTCGCTTCGCCAGCGGCCCCCTTTCAAACCGTGCGTGCGGTTCTCCCGCACACGGCTTGCCGACATCGTTCACCGCCAGGTATGCGGTGTCCCCCACCTCGTGGTGCCTTGCAGCCTGTAGACCCGAAGGGCCCTGAGCCACTCCCAGTTGAAGCGGCCCAGGTTCCATCCGGGTAGCCCGTGCTTGCGGCTGGCGAGGATGGCCAGGCGCTCATGGACATACACGTCGATGTCCTCGAACTTGCGTGCCGAGTTGCCGTAGCGGAAGTACGCCGTCCAGCCTCGCAGCACGTGGTTCAAGTTGGCGACCACGATCGCCCATGATGTGCCTCCGAAACGACGGTCGGTGGCGGCGCGGACTTTGGCCCGTATCGACGCCATCGCTCGTTTCGACGGCCAGCGTTGCAGATACCAATGACCCCGCCATCTGAACGACTCCACCTTGTGGTGGTGGAACCCCAAGAAGTCGAAACCTTCGGCTCCTCGGGTCAAGCAAGCGATCCGAGTCTTGTCCGGGTTCAACCGCAACCCGAGCGGGGCCAGGATGACGCTCACTCGCCAGCGGGCTTGTTCGGCCCGTTGACGGGTCGGGCAGATCACCACGAGATCATCGGCGTAACGCACCAGCACCCCGAGTCGCTTCCCGACGCCATGCGTGAAGTCCTCGTCGAGGGCGTGCAAGGCGATGTTGGCGAGCAGCGGGGAGATCGGGGACCCCTGCGGGGTCCCCGCCACCGTGTCGGTGACCGTCCCGTCTTCCAGCACCCCGACCCGCAACCACGATCGCAGCAGCTTGAGCATGTCCCGGTCGGCCACCCTCCGCTCGACGAGCGCTATGAGGGCGTCATGGGAGATGCTGCCGAAGCAGTTGCTCAGATCGGCGTCGAGCACCCAGTCGGCGCCCCGGTTGGCCTCGACCCGGATGGCCTCACAGGCCATGTGGGCCGACCGCTTCGGTCGGAACCCGAAGCTCACCGAGAGGAAATCAGCTTCGAACAGTGGTTCGAGGATGATCTTGGCGGCCGCCATTGCTACGCGGTCGCGCACCGTCGGGATGGACAAGGGCCGCGACGCGGTGCGCGTCGTCTCCCCCGCCTTGGGGATGTACACCGTCGCAGCGGGGCAGGTCGATAGGTTCGCGCCTGCAACGCCGCGGCGAGTTCATGAAGGAAGACGGCCACTCCCAACGCTTCGACGTCGGCGATGCTCACACCGTCGACACCGGGCGCCCCACGGTTGGCACGTACGTCGTCCCACGCTCTGGCCAGCACGTCGCTGCGGGCGACGTGGCCATACAGGGCGTGGAAACGGCGGGTGGGTTCCTCCTTGGCGCTGCGGTACAGCACACGCTGCAAGGCTCGGGTCTTGTCCAAGCCGTCGGCTTGCCTGATGGACCTAGCCGTTCGGGCACTCATCAGAACCTCTCCTGCGAGCGTGACGCATCGATGAAGCAGGGGTCCTTCGCCATGCGGACGGCTTTCCCGCCCTCGGACTACTACGACCCCCTCCGACTGCCTCTCAGCCGCCACGCCACTTCCCGGGTTCACCGGTTATAGACGGACATCGCTTCCCACCCGCACCGAGTGGGGCCGAGGAGGCTCTCTCCAGTTCCCAGGACAACCGTCTGACCGTTCCACGTCCCATACGCCGGGAGGTTCGTGGGCACCCGCTCCAGGGTCTCTGGTGCCGTCCGTGGCCTTCGCCGTCAAAGTGCCGGCTCGGCTCCTCCTTGGCCCGCTCACACGGGTTTCTCTTACGACGCCGCAGACTTCGCTTCATGCTGCGGACCGGCCAGTTGCCACCCCCTCCATGGGGTGTCGTTGCTCCGCTTCGACGCCGGGATTTCGCCCAACGCCGGGAGCCGCGCTACCAGGGACCCTGGCGTCTCCCCGGACCGGACTTCCACCGGCTGGCTGCCCTGAACTTGCCGCTCGGTTACGTCATGGCCATCTCCTTTGATGTCCTGGCGCCCGAACTGCTGGACGCAT